>NZ_JAUSSR010000032.1 GCF_030812475.1 Pseudomonas lini | reverse complement strand
AATCGGCATAGGGGACGGTCTTCATAGACCGTACCCCTGCCACACCACCCGGCATGCGGGTCCGCACCGGGCGGTTCGAGAGATTGAGGTTATGAGAGTCGCACCAGTCCCAGCCTGTCAAACCACGCTATATCCAGCACTCGATTCAGTTCAAATCGGCTGTTACGCCACCAGCTATGCGAGTTGGCTGCCACTTTCCGGGCCGTTTGGCTGCTGGCTCCCAGCGCCCTCAGTTCGCGGTAGATCGTCGCTCCACGCCTCCATTGCTTAAGCTGGATCGCTCGCAGTCGGTGTCGCATCCACTCGTCCAGCTCTCGCCAGACTCTCGGGGTTTGCGACAACCCAAAGTAAGCTTTCCAGCCCAAGAGATAGGGTCGTAGATTTTCGACGACCTGCCGCATACTGCGGCCTCCTGAACGGCGGGTCAGCTCGCGTATCCGCTGCTTGAACTGCTTGCGCGCCTTGGTCGCCACGGCTCTTTTGACGCCCTTGGGCGACGCCCAAAAGGCATATCCCAGAAACTTGCGACCAAATGCACTCGTCACCGCACTCTTGCTCTCGTTGACGCTCAAGTGCAGCTTTTCATACAGACGCTTCAGCAAAGCCATCACCCGCTGCCCGGCCTTGCGGCTGCGAACGTACACATTCGCATCGTCGGCATAGCGCACGAAACAATGACCTCGGCACTCAAGCTCCCGATCCACTTCGTCCAACAGCACATTCGCCAACAACGGCGACAGCGGGCCGCCTTGCGGCGCCCCGCAGCGACTTTTCTCGACCACGCCATTGATCTGCGTTCCTGCATCCAGATACGCCCGAATCAACCGGATAACCGCCCGATCCGCAATCCGTTTACGTAAACGATCAATCAAAATATCGTGATCGACCCGGTCGAAGAACTTTTCCAGATCAACATCCACCACCACTTTGCGCCCCGAGGACACATACCGCTGAGCCGCCAAAACGGCGTCCTGCGCGCAACGTCCCGGACGAAAGCCGTAGCTGTGTTCACTGAAAGTCGGATCGAGTAACGCCTGCAAGACTTGCAGCAGCGCTTGTTGGATCAGACGGTCAGTGACCGTCGGAATACCCAGCTCACGCTCGCCACCGTCAGGCTTGGGAATGACCACACGTCGTACCGGACTGGGCCGGTAGACGCCTGAAAGGAGATGCTCGCAAATCACTGGCCATTGAGTCAGCAAGTGCTCGGCCGTCTGTTCAATATCCAGACCGTCGACTCCCGCTGCCCCTTTATTGGCCTTGACTCGCTTCCACGCCCGCTTCAGGTTTTCTCTCGCAAAGGCCCGTTCCAGCAGCCCTTGCCCCGCGCTATCGGATTCATCTTGCGGGCGATTGACCTCGTCGCTGATGGGGCTTCTCACGGTTTCACCGCTCGCGTCCTCACATCCGCCCCGCGTTTGGCAGGCATCTGACTTCCGGTCGTTCGCATCAACATGGCCTATAACGCTTTCTCTCGTTCGGCCCTTCGTCAAAAAAAAAGATGACTACTACGGCCTCTGCTGACTTCTCGCTCCGGTTTGCACCGTCGCCCTTTCAGGCACAAGGCGAGATCTCCCCAGGTAAGAACGCAATCCTTCCCCGCACAACCGCCGGATTTACGCAGCCTGATCCTTGACCACAAGAGCTTCGCGGTTTACGGCCCGCTCGCCCTGATCGGCTTCGCCTTGTATCCGGTTCTTGTCCATCGGCTCGCAGTTTCGATTCACGCTTCCTTCCCACACTCGGTCACCCTCATGCAGTTGCGCTTCACTTCGTTCGCTGTGGCCAGCTTACGGCGGGACTTTCACCCACAAGATTGCGCCCATGCTGGGCGCACCA
>NZ_JAUSSR010000031.1 GCF_030812475.1 Pseudomonas lini | reverse complement strand
GTAGGAGCCAGGCTTGCCGGCGAACGGGACGCCACGGTGTGTCTGTTGAACCGCGTCATCGTTCTTCGCTGTAGGAGCCAGGCTTGCCGGCGAACCAGGCGACGCGGTGTATCTGCGATACCGCGTCATCGTTCTTCGCGGGCAAGCCTCGCTCCTACATAGAAATGGATTCCCACACAAATTGGATGTTCACCGCAGACCCACAGGTCTTTCGGCTGTTCTGGAGAAAACACAGATGAGCATTGAACGCTGGCAAACCGCGTGGCGACAATTGATCGCCCCCGGTGCGCCGTTTGAAGTGGTGACGCCCGATGAAGGCGCGCCACGCTATTTCCGTCACGCTGCGCACGACCTGCTGCAGGTGCTCGACGCCGGTCGTGTCCACGGCCACCGTGAGTTCCTGGTCTGGCAGTCGCAGCGCCTGACCTTCAATCAGTACTATGACCAGGTTGACCGCCTCGCCGAGCAGATGGTCGCTCGTTTTGGCCTGCAACCGGGCGAGCGGGTGGCGATTGCCATGCGTAACCAGCCGGCGTGGCTGGTGGCCTTCGCCGCGATCTTGCGCTGTGGCGCGGTGTGTGTACCGCTCAACAGTTGGGGGCTGCGCGATGAGTTGCAGTACGCGCTGCAGGACAGCGGTTCGCGCCTGCTGCTGTGCGACGAAGCGCGCCTCGATACCCTGCGCGCAGACCTGGCCCGTGAGCAGCACGCCACGATTGTCGTCGGGAGCCAGGAAGCAACGTTGCCCGATTACTGCCTGCGTTTCGAAGACTTGATCAGCGCCCCGGCATTACCGTTGCCTGCGCTGGACATCGATCCCGGCGCGCCGGCAATGATCCTCTACACCTCCGGCACCACCAGTCGCGCCAAGGGCGCAGTGTCCACTCACCGGGCCATCTGCCAGGCGCTGTTCGCACTGGATTTCCAGGGCGCGTTTTGCGCCATGAGTTCACCGGAACGCATCGGCGTGGTGATCAACAGCGGCTTTGCGCCAACCACGCTGGCGGCGGTTCCGCTGTTCCATGTCAGCGGCTTGCATGCGCAGTTCCTGTCGGCATTGCGCGGCGGTCGGCGCTTGATGCTGATGTACAAGTGGGATGTCGAACGGGCCATCGACCTGATTCGCGATGAGCGCTGCACCCAGTTCAACGGGGCACCTGTAATGATGCAGCAACTGCTCGCTTCGCCGCGCTTTGGCAGTGAGCATACCGCCAGCCTGTTTGGCTTGGGGTTGGGCGGTGGAGCTTCGTCCGCCGGGGTGCTCGACAACATGCTCAAGCTCAAGCCTGACGCCATTGGCGGCGCTGGCTACGGCCTGACCGAAAGCAACGGCATCGGTGCGGCGATTGGTGGCGATCAGTTTGTGTACAAGCCGGCAACGGCGGGCTGGGCGCTGCCGATCGTCGATATTCGCATCGGTGACAGCCCTGACCAGCCGCAGTTGGCGGGCACCCGCGGGGTGATCTGGCTGCGTTCGCCGACCTTGATGAGCGCCTACTGGAACCTGCCCGAGGCCACTGCGCAAAGCCTGCGCGACGGTTGGCTCGACACCGGCGATATCGGCTACCTCGACGACGAGGGTTTCCTCAGCATCACCGGGCGGGTCAAGGAGTTGATCAACCGCGGAGGCGAGAAGATTTCCGCGGCTGAAATCGAAACCTGCATTCTCGATATGCCTGGCGTCCTGGAAGCGGCGGCATTCGCCATTGCCGACCCGTTGTTGGGTGAGACGGTGGGCTTGGCCGTGCATGGCCAGGTATCGACACTGCCCCAGGAGGCGCAAGTCTGCGCATTCATCGCCGAGCGCCTGGCCGCCTACAAGGTGCCGACGCAGGTCTATCGGGCACTCGAACCCTTGCCACGCAATGCCACCGGCAAGGTGCTCAAGGCACAACTGCAAGAAAAGTTGGGCGCATAACGCCGCCTTAGTCTCTCCGGACGATGTCGGGGCCGGCAGAACAGGGACAAATGGGTCCATACCACACAGCCTTATCAGCGAAGGAGGCAACACATGAAAATAACAAGAACAGGTCTCATGCTCGCGGTCGCAGTCACAGCCAATAGCGGGTTGATGGGTTATGCGCACGCCGAGGTGTCAGCTCAGGAAGCCGCCAAACTGGGCAAGGAGCTGACCTGTGTCGGCGCCGAGAAAGCCGGGAACGCCGAGGGCACCATTCCGCCGTATACCGGCAAATACCTGGGGGAAGTGCCAGGCTGGAATCATGTGAAATTCTCCGGTGGCCAGCCGGTTGATCCCTATGCGGCGGAGAAGCCGATCCTGGTGATCACGGCGCAGAACATGAGCCAGTACGAGTCGCACCTGACAGAAGGGCAGAAAACCCTGCTGAAGAAGTACCCGACCACCTACAAAATGAACATCTACCCCGGCCACCGGGATTTCCGCTACCCCGATTACGTTTGCCGCCGCGCGATGGACAATGCGCTGCACGCCAAGCTGGTCAACGACGGTGCAGGTTTCACCGGGATCGGCCAGATACCGTTCCCGATCCCCAAAAACGGCATGGAATTACTGTGGAATCACCAATTGCCGGCACGTGCCTACACCGAGGAAAAAACCTCCGACCTGGCGTCGGTCCTGCCCAACGGCAGCATTGGCTGGGGGCGTGCCTACGCGCGTAACCTGTCGCCGACCAACTCGCCGACCGTTGACTCAAGGGACGGCGATATTATTGCGTCCTTCAGCAACAACATGACCCTGAAACCGGCTCGCGACAACGGTACCCTCAGCATTGCCCATGAACCCTACAACTTCGGTACCGGTACGCGTCAGGCCTGGTCCTACAGCCCGTCGACACGCCGCGTCAGGCAGCTGCCAGGCTACGGTTTCGATCAGCCGATGATCGGTACCAACGGCACCATGACCGTCGACGAAGACCGCTTGTACAACGGCTCACCGGAGCGTTTCACCTGGAAACTGATCGGCAAGCGCGAAATCTACAGCCCGGCCAACGCGTTCAAACCCAACACCGGGACCGTCAAGTACGCCGACATCCTGACGCCCAACCATCCCAACCCGGACTTCATGCGTTATGAGTTGCGTCGGGTGTGGGTCCTGGAGGCCGACTTGAAGGAAGGCTATCGCCATGTCTACGGCAAACGCGTGCTGTTCATCGACGAGGACACCTGGCACTCGGTCATGGCCGACAACTACGATGCCCGTGGGCAGCTGTGGAAACACGCCATGATCAACTACTACTACCACCCCGACATGAGCAGCTGGCAGGCCGGTTCGCAGTTCTTCATGGACCTGAACTCTGGCCAGTACACTGGCTACGGCATGACCAACGAAGCGAAGAAAGGGCCGATCCTCAACGAAGGCAAATTCACCCCGGACCAATACACCGCGGATGCGGCGCGGGCTATCGGACGCTAAGACCAAGGTAGCTGCATTAACAAAAAGCCCCATCGGTATCCGGTGGGGCTTTTTGTCGTGAAGAGGCTGACATTTGTACCCGCCATGGACCTGTAGGAGCCAGGCTTGCCGGCGAACCGGGCGCTGCGGTGTATCTGTTGCACGGCGTTATCGTTCTTCGCTGTAGGAGCCAGGCTTGCCGGCGA
>NZ_JAUSSR010000030.1 GCF_030812475.1 Pseudomonas lini | reverse complement strand
TGTTTACCAAGGAGTTTTCCGTTTCGACTGCGCCGGAAGTGGGGCGAATTATAGACACTCAGGATTTGCCGTCAAGCGTTAATTCAGCTTTCCTTCCAATAACTTGCCCAAGCCCGGAAAGCAGCCGACCAGCCGTCGATTCAGCAGGAGAACCACCCTTCTATATAGAAGAAGTGATCAGAGCACCCCAGCCTCTTTAAAAGCAGCTACCGCACCAGCATCCAGACCCAGCACCCGCTGCAGTACCTCCAGCGTGTGCTCGCCCAATAACGGAGGCGCATTGCGGTACTCCACCGGCGTCTCGGACAGACGAATCGGACTCGCCACCTGCGGCACCATCCCAGCCAGCGCATGAGGCAACTCAATCGCCAGCCCACGCGCTTTGACCTGAGGATCGGCAAACATCTGCGCCAGATCATTGATCGGCCCGCACGGCACGCCTGCCTGCTCCAGCTGCAGAACCCACTCGGCCGTAGTCTTGAATACCGTTGCCTGACGGATAAGCGGAATCAACTCCCCACGGTTCGCCACCCGCATCTTGTTGGTCGCGAAGCGCGGATCATCCGCCCACTGCGGCTGACCCGCCACTTCGGCAAACTTGCGAAACTGCCCGTCATTGCCCACGGTGAGGATGAAGTCGCCATCCGCCGTAGGAAAATCCTGATAAGGCACGATGTTCGGATGAGCATTCCCCAACCGCTTAGGCGCATTACCTGTCGTCAGGTAATTCATCGCCTGGTTCGCCAGACAGGCCACCTGGACATCCAGCAGCGCCATATCGATATGCTGACCGCCGCCGTCATGCTCCCGGTGAGCCAGTGCCGCCAGGATCGCCACTGTCGAGTACAGACCGGTCAGGATGTCGGTCAGCGCTACGCCGACTTTCACCGGCCCCGCCCCTTCCTCGCCTTCAGGTCGCCCGGTCAGGCTCATCAGCCCGCCCAACCCCTGGATCATGAAGTCATAACCCGCGCGCTTGGCGTAAGGCCCCGTCTGACCAAACCCGGTGATCGAGCAATAGATCAGGTTCGGATTGATTGCCTTGAGCGATTCATAGTCCAGCCCATAAGCCGCCAGACCTCCCACCTTGAAGTTCTCGATCAGGATGTCCGACCTGGCCGCCAACTCACGCACCAGCTTCTGCCCCTCGGGGCGCGTGAAGTCGATGGTGACTGATTGCTTGTTGCGATTGGCCGACAAGTAATAGGCAGCTTCGCTAGTGTTCTCGCCATAGGCGTCTTTCAGAAAGGGAGGGCCCCAGGCGCGCGTATCATCGCCGTTGCCCGGCCGCTCGACCTTGATCACTTCGGCGCCAAGGTCAGCAAGGATCTGCCCGGCCCATGGCCCGGCCAGCACCCGAGATAAATCCAGTACCCGTAGATGCGATAGCGCGCCCATGGACGTTCTCCTGTTAATAGAACGCCTGGAGGCCGGTTTGCGCTCGACCGAGGATCAGCGCGTGGACGTCGTGCGTACCCTCATAGGTATTCACCACTTCCAGGTTGACCAGGTGACGAGCGACGCCGAACTCATCGGAGATGCCGTTGCCGCCCAGCATGTCGCGCGCCATGCGCGCAATGTCCAGGGACTTGCCGCAGGAGTTGCGCTTCATCATCGAGGTGATCTCGACCGCAGCCGTGCCTTCGTCCTTCATGCGACCCAGGCGCAGGCAGCCTTGCAGCGCCAGGGTAATTTCAGTCTGCATGTCTGCCAGTTTTTTCTGGATCAGCTGCGTGGCCGCCAATGGTCGACCGAACTGCTGGCGATCCAGGGTGTATTGGCGAGCGGTGTGCCAGCAGAACTCCGCCGCACCGAGTGCGCCCCAGGCAATACCGTAGCGCGCCGAATTGAGGCAAGTAAAAGGACCTTTCAAGCCACGGACATCCGGGAAGATGTTCTCTTCGGGAACAAACACATTGTCCATGACGATTTCGCCGGTGATGGACGCACGCAGGCCGACCTTGCCGTGAATCGCCGGAGCGCTCAAGCCTTTCCAGCCCTTCTCCAGCACAAAGCCGCGAATATCGCCGGCGTCGTCCTTACCCCAGACCACGAAGACATCGGCGATCGGGCTGTTGGTAATCCACATCTTGCTGCCGGTCAGGCTGTAGCCACCTTCCACCTTGCGCGCACGAGTAATCATCGAGCCCGGATCGGAACCATGGTCAGGCTCGGTCAGGCCAAAGCAACCGATCCATTCGCCCGTGGCCAGTTTCGGCAAGTACTTCTGCTTTTGAGCTTCAGTACCGAACTCATTGATCGGCACCATCACCAAGGAGGACTGCACGCTCATCATCGAGCGATAGCCGGAGTCGACACGCTCGACTTCACGGGCAATCAAGCCGTAGCTGACATAGTTCAGGCCGCTGCCACCGTACTGCTCGGGGATGGTCGCGCCCAACAGGCCCACTTCGCCCATCTCGCGGAAGATCGCCGGGTCGGTCTTTTCATGACGGAAAGCTTCAAGAACGCGTGGCGCGAGTTTCTGCTGAGCGAATTGCTCGGCGGTAGCGCGAATCATGCGTTCCTCTTCGGTGAGCTGTTGATCCAGCAGCAGGGGATCGATCCAGTTGAAGCTAGCTTTACCGCCCATGAGTGTGTCCTCTCGAATCGGGTCAAATAACGTGGATTGATCCTAGGCCGGGTTCGGCGCCTCGGCAAACGAGGATTTTGCATACTGTTGTGCTAATTTCTCACTCCGTAAGGTCGCAATAGCGCTTTTGTTTGATGTATTAGTGAGGTTGCCGTACATGCGAAGGAAGATACCCAGCACGACCGCCCTGATCAGCTTTGAGGCGGCAGCGCGCCACGAAAGCTTTACCAAGGCCGCCCAGGAGCTTTCGCTTACTCAAGGGGCGATTTGCCGACAGATCGCCAGCCTGGAAGAGTTCCTGAGCGTCGAACTGTTCCGCCGCTCGCGCCGCGGCGTGAAGCTGACGGAAGCGGGCCTTTCCTACAGCCGACGGGTAGCCACCCAGCTCGACGCGGTTGAGCGCGACACCTTGTCAGTGATGGGTCAGCAAGGCGCCAATGTGATCGAACTGGCCGTGGTCCCGACCTTCGGTACCCAATGGCTACTGCCAAGACTCAAGGACTTCCAGCAACAACACCCGGAAGTGACGGTCAACCTCACCAATCGAACTCGGCCCTTCCTGTTTGCGGACACTGACTTCGATGCAGCGATCTATTTTGGCGATGCGGACTGGCCGGGTACCGAATCCCACAGGCTGATGGGCGAAAATCCGATGCCCGTGTGCAGCCCTGGTCTGCTGGGGAAAAAGACCCATCTGACGCCCGGTGCAATCGCCGAGCTGCCCCTGTTGCAGCAGACCACTCGCCCGTATGCCTGGCGCCAGTGGTTCAACTCGCAGAATCTAAATATCCCGCGGGACATGACAGGACCGCGTTACGAGCTATTCTCCATGCTTGCCCAAGCGGCCATGCACGATATGGGGATTGCGTTGATCCCGCCGTTTCTGATTCAGCGCGAACTGACGGAGAAGCGTCTGGTGATTGCCAACCCTCAGGCACTGTCGAGCATCAAGGCTTATTACCTGATGATTCCCGAGCGAAAGGTGGAATCGGCCTCTTTAAGGGCTTTTCGCGACTGGCTGGTTAATCAGGCACACACCTACAGCCTAGAAGGATAAAGGCCGGAAGCAACTAGTTGACTTGGTAGTCAATAAACTGAAAAGCCTACAGATATAAGTATTTGTCGCATATTCGCAGACTGTACCGCGAAGGGGCACAATCGTCCCAAAAGTGCCTGAATACGTGGCCTTGAGCCGCCCTCTACGCAAAATAACGCCTCATTCAGCTTACCGATGTGGAAAAAACTCATTTTTCAGTAAAATCCTTACAAGGCACGGCCTGCAAGGGATTGACCCGGGGTGTTGCGACATTCGGTCACGGGGTGACTTGTAGTTAATTTTCCGTCACCCGTCATAATCCCTTGATGGGCACAAAGTTCGCCTGCAAAATGCCGCGCCCCGCCATTGTTTGGCGGGACCGTGCTGATCGGCCGCCCCCGCCGCACCATCCGAAGTGCATGGGTTTACTCAATAAGATCACGCAGGAGATTTGACGTGCACATTGGTGTTCCTCTCGAAACCCAGACGGGTGAAACACGGGTTGCTGCAACCCCGGAAACCATCAAGA
>NZ_JAUSSR010000029.1 GCF_030812475.1 Pseudomonas lini | reverse complement strand
CTGTTGCGGGTATTGTACGGGTTGAAACTCAGGCTCGTGGGCACGACCGGACCGCTGAGGTCATTGGCTTTGATTTCCGGCAAGGCGAGGTTGACGGTGTACTGGCCGGTGCGGGGGTCGACGCCGGACTGCACGAAACTGAGGAAGTTAAACGCGTTGGAATGGACCGCAGTTTTGGCGCTCATGAGTGTACCTCAACTAGACAATAATAGTTGTTGAAAAAGGGTAGTCAGAGAAGTGCGCCGCAATAAAATTGCCACGCACCCTGTTGATACTTTAATCAGGTCAAGACGTTCAACACCAACTTGTTTCGATTGCCATCAATGAAAGACATGTCAAGACGATGACGATTCCCTTCAACATCCAATAAATCCACGATCATCGAAGTTTTATTTAATTTTTCGAGATCAGCTGCAGTTGAACGACGCAGATCATCGACACGGCTTAATGTGATGAGCAACTCACCCGACACCGGATTTTGGTCGGATTCATACACCCGCTTCAGCACTGGCGCACTTCGTTTATCAAGAGCATCGTCGAATGATATAATTCTGTTCTCGGGTTTGCCTTCATCGCCGGGTGGAAACACGTTAAAAGAATAACCGGTATAGCTGAACATCGTTTCGTTGCCATAGGTACTCTCCCATTGCACAAGAGACTGATGACCCTCGAAAATGCACCGGGTAAACAAAAGGGGAACACGTCCCTCACGCTGATATCCCAAACGCCAGTAATCTATAGTTCGCAGGAAATAGTCGAAGTCATTTTCTCCCTTCGGCAACTCTGGCCATCCAGGCCCCGTCGGCCGACCCGCACCTTGTGCGCCACCGCCTGCGACACGCACATCCCTGAAACTGTAATCATCAGCTACCTTGATCGGGATTGACATCGGCTTCAGGGTGACCAAGCCCTCGTCTTCTGTCTCGTTCGAACTCGGATGCAAATTCGAATTAAATTCACCCCTGTCATTGTCAGCAATGAACATGGCGACATATCGTTCGCTACCAGGGGTGTCCGTTGGGCTCGCGCCCCGAACATGCACATAGAGGGTTTTATCTGTATGAAACAGGTCGTCGCGGGAAACAGGCTCCTTCGAGGCGTTTTGTGGATGGAATCCATTCATCCCCCACCTGCTCGCCCATCGTAGCGGACTACCGAACTCGATCCCTATCTCTTCGATAAAGGGCATCTGAATGGGGGATGCCCTATTCACCAGCCTTAAGCTGGCTTCTTCATCGCCACTCAATGGATAAATCTTTCCATCTATGGCCTCGGTTTCTACCTCGATTCTGACCGCCATTTGTTGCATACCATTGGCATACGCGGAACCGACCACCTTACTGATGTTGAACTTGCGCAGGTTCCTCCAGGTCGGCTCCGTCATGGCATTCGTGAGTTGCACGAAGCTATAGCCGAAATACTGGACCTCATCCGTGTTATCAAGCAGTTCACATACAACAACCGCAACGGGGTTGGAAAACGTTGCCGGTGCCTTATAAAGTCCGCTTTGCGAGACGCTTCCCTCCCCCAGAACCGTCCAGCGCCGCTTGAGCTGCGTATTTCTGTGATTCTCTTTCAACTGCAAATCTGCCCCGCGGTTGACATTTCGAGTAAACCCGGGCGAGACATCAAAATCAGGGACGAACCTGAGCAGCAAGACCGAGGCCTGGATCGTCTCTCCCGTCTCGGTGTTCGTGGCTACAATACTTTGCACCACCACATCTTCCGCCAGGGGGGCGACTGGCGGCGTATAAATGGCCGTATTGCCATCAACCACCAGCGAACCGTGCTGCGGTTCACTCCAAGACAACGTGGTGCCATTCAGCGCCGATGCAACAAAGGTTACAGGTTGCGGTTCACCGCGGACAAAACGCGGCACAGCCGAAGGGGAAATGGCCATCGCCTCCGAAGTTACCAACAGTAAAGCGCAGACTTGATGACGTTCAGCGGTTGCCGGATCGGTATAGGAGGCCGTCACCACGACACGAACCGTTTCCCGTCCTGCCTGACCGAAAGCCACAGGCGTGTACCGACCCGTGGTCGGCCCGATTTCGCCGACAGACTCATGCGTATTCAGGCTGCGTACACTCCAGCGCACACCCGACAGAGGCTTGCCGTCGCGTAACGCCTGGTATTGGAATGGATTACTGCCAGCCTGAAGGCTATGCAACTGTGGATTGATGGTAATGGCCGTACGCGACGGATCAATATTGCCGAACACCGCCAGGTCATGAGGTTCTGCCTGATCCCGTATTACAAAAACGTTCTCCTCACCCGGGAACAACAGGCTGTGTATCAGTACCAGTTTGTCCTCATCCGCGTAGGGCACAAATTCTTTTGAAAGAATCAACGTCGCCGAATACATGTCGCCCTGGGCGTCCTGGTCATCCGGGATCAGGTAGGGAAAATTCCGGGGAATTCCACCACCATGCTCACTTGCCTTGAGCTGTATAAACACCACCACCGCGCCATCGCGATACGTCGAGGACTTGACATCATTGCCACCTGGAGCAGGTTGGGTCCGCATCTCGAATCGCTTCGGCGTCAGCGGGCTGTAGCCTCTCAAATCGAGCATGCCCAACTCAAATACTCGCCGGTGAGGAGGCAATTCGTCGAAGCGTTGCTGAAAATACTCGCCGAGACATTCGCGAGCCAGCGGTGTGCCGGCCAGGTTACATTCGATTTTTTTTACCCGGGACAAATCCAGAATAACCCGTCCAAGATCGTCGACTTCACCGGTAATAATTGCCAGATCGACGTCGATCGTCACGGTATAGCCATGGGCTTCGCTGATGGTATAACTGTACAACACTGAATCGAACCCATCTCCGACAGAGTACGCGGTATAACTGCCTGACAGGATGTTCAAGGTGAGTGTGGCAATGGAATTGCTAAAGTCTGCCGTTTCAAACGACAACCGCGGCGAGGCTAAAACGATGTCGCGCAGCTCAGCATATTCGGTCTTTGCTCGATTAGTGAATGCCTTGCCGGAAAAAGGCGGCATGTAGCCAGAGCCATCGTACTTATCGATCCATTGTTGTAGCAGAATCCGATTGAGGCGCGTGCGGTTGAACACGGTAATAGCGCCCCATCCTTCAGTAATCGAACCTTGTTCCATCTGCCGTACAATATCGGCGCGTGAGTTGCCAGCCATGATAACTCTCCTTGGTAGCGTGATCGGTTTCACACATTGAAAAGCGGTAATTGATGTTCAATCAAACGACAGGTTGGCGATAGGGTCCGGTTTATTAAAGAGCTCAAAGAGCGGCCACGGCAAAATAATCCAGCCATCTTTAGTGTCGGCACCACCGCCCAGACGTGCGGTGATAAGGGCGAATCGTTGCTGTCCGTCCGGATCGCCCGTATACAAACCATCGCTGTCGATACAGCCGTTCCCCTCTGCAACATCCCAGACGGCAGCCACTGGTCGGTCACGGCCATCCCTGGCGACCAACTTCGCCTTACCTTCCGGGAAAGATGAGTTGTCCATATCAATAGTAATTGTCAAATCCGCTTGATAATGAGTCACCACCACATAGGACGTTTGGGTTTTACGGGTCGCCAGGTTCATGACCTCGATTTCGTCGATGAGGAAAGAGCCTTCCACTGAGGGATCTTTCAGGCCTGCCGTATAAGTGTTTTTACCATCGCCTCCGTCCCTGGTCGGAATGGTGCCGGTCCCTCGTTTGACTTCCCACTGCAGGATACCTTCACCCAGAGAATGGGCCGAGAGCATTCGATTCACGGATGCATCCTCGGTAGAGGCGCTACAAATCTGCACGACCGGGTTGACCGTAAGGTCGCGCACGACCACGGTCACCAGGGCTGTACTGCTGTAATTGGACGCAGTGTCCGTAGCCATGACCATGACACGGGTGAAAGTGCCCGGGATGTCAACGAGGGCGGGCGAACTGTACTCTCCGGAGTCCTCGTCAATGGTCCCGATCTCGCCGATGCTGCCCGGGATGGCCGCCACACTCCATTTAACCTTGCCGGTGAAGTCTTTTGAGACGGTGAAGGTATGCTTGGCGCCGCAGCCCATCAAATGTTCAAGGGAGGTAATCATGAACGGGTGACTGAATTGACCGAAGACAACAAGGTCCCCCGGTATACTGCTGGTCTTCATCGTGATATGGGTGTGACTATTGAAGAGGATGCTGTTAAGCACAAAAACATCAATAGACGGCACAAGATCAGGTATTTTTTCAAGTATATCAGTATATTTACGAATAATTTGAGCTCTAAGACTCTCCAAGGCCCGCCTTCTCTCGTCAGCATTAAGCCACTTGGATAAAGTATCATATGGAAAATCGGCGGTAACTGTCGACTTATCCAGAATAAATTTAACCCCCCCGCTTGAGGGATCAACTTCAAAACCGTAATCAGCATTCACAACTCGGTTCAAACCTATACTACTATATCCCAATAACTCAGAGTTACTATTCTTCACAGCCACTGGAATTGGCATATCTTTGCGATCCGCCCAAGCCACCCTTAATTTTGGAGCACCTTGACTCACCGCCAGCAAGCTAACTTTATAATTTCCATAACCCAATTCAGTCCAATCATAATAAGGGTCCAAGATCTTATCACCCACATGAATCAGGTCATATTGAAGCTCTAACCGGCCCCCGTCCCTCGTTGTAGAATAGCTAATAAAACCTCGCTCTATAATCTCCTGAAGCTGAAGATATCCGTCCGCAGCATAGAGTCTAGCGCCAGGCAAAATACAGTTTTTCATCAGGATTTTATTGCTGATTAAAATCGTACAATCCTCCTCACCCACATTCAAACCCATCCAGTCGTCCGACGGAGGCATGCCGCCTTCCTGATCACCCCGCATGGCAATGAACAATTCCACTGACCCGTCACCGAAATTATCCGCAGTACTGAGTTCCGCACCTTTTGCCGTCGTGGTCCGCAAACTGAATGATGCCGGTTTCAAGTATTGCTGATTGGTGTAAGCAATTTTCCCAAGGTGATAGAGCCTTTTTTCCTTGTCCGCCCCCTTGAAGTATTGCTTGAAGAACTCCCCACCGATCCGACGTTCATGCCTGGTATTGGCGAACGTCAGCTCCCATGTCCCTTTTGCTGTCTCGGGGGCGCCGAGGTCGAGGACCACATCTCCGGCGTTACCTACCGTGCCACTGGTTTTCGACAACAAAACGTTTTCAGCTATGAGCTCCGGATGATCGAGCGCATCGATAGAATGCACCGCAATTGCGCGTTTGTGGCCTTGGATATTATCGATGGCCACCTGAGTTCCACCGATCACCGCCATTTTCATAGAGGCCTCACCGCCCGCCGCTTTCGAACTGTTTTCAAAGGACAGTCGGGGCACATCGGTGACCCAGTCGCTGAGGTGCTGCCAGTTGGCATCGCCAACGGCAACCGGCTCATTGATCGGCTCTAGATAACTATGGGTAGTGAATTTGTTAATGTAGTCCTGCAGCAGTAAATTATTGCACTTGCTGCGATCATAAGCGACCACTGCGCCCCAACCGGCTGTCCTTGGTTTAAGTGCCAACCATTCAAGTAGTTCTTTTTTCGAGTTTGCCATGATGCACCTGTTTATATAGAAATATCGATCTTTTGGAATCGTCAGAGCGATCCATCGCACAACGGCACTGCCAATTCAACGAGTACATGTCCGGCACACAATGCCAGTCAGCCGAAGTAAAAAGCTGTAATTGATATTCAATCAAACGACAGATCGTCGATCGGCTCAGGTTTATTAGGGAGTTCAAAGAGCGGCCACGGCAATATAATCCAGCCATCTTTAGTGTCGGCACCACCGCCCAGACGTGCGGTGATAAGGGCGAATCGTTGCTGTCCGTCCGGATCGCCCGTATACAAACCGTCGCTGTCGATACAGCCGTTCCCCTCTGCAACATCCCAGACGGCAGCCACTGGTCGGTCACGGCCATCCCTGGCGACCAACTTCGCCTTACCTTCCGGGAAAGATGAGTTGTCCATATCAATAGTAATAGTCAATTCCGCTTGATAATGAGTCACCACCACATAGGACGTTTGGGTTTTACGCGTCGCCAGGTTCATGACCTCGATTTCGTCGATGAGGAAAGTTCCTTCCACTGCGGGGTCTTTCAGGCCTGCGGTATAAGTGTTTTTACCGTCACTCCCGGCCCTGGTCGGAATGGTGCCGGTGCCTCGTTTGACTTTCCATTCGAGAATCCCTTCACCCAGCGTGTTGGCCGACAATGTCCGGGTGATGGCTGCGTCGATGGTGCTTGCGCTACAGATTTGCACCACTGGGTTGATGGTGATATCGCGGACCACGACCGTCACCAATGCCGAACTACTCGCTTTGGAAAGCGGATCCGTTGCCGTGATCCGAACCCGGGTAAAGGTGCCGGAAATATCGGCAAGGGCTGGGGCACTATAATGCCCGGTTTCTTTATTGATGGTGCCGACTCCCCCAGAACTGCCCGGGATGGCTGTGACACTCCACTCCACTGTGCCTGTAAAGTCTTCCGGGACTTTGAAGGTATGTGTGGAGCCATGGCCCATCAAGTGTTCCTGAGGAGTGACAGTCACGAGTCCTTTGATCTGACCGAAAATCGCAACATCTCCTGGAATACTCACATCTTTGAGCTTTACCGATTCGCGGCCGCTAAATAAAATGCTATTTAGCACAAATAAGTCAATATATTTCAGCGAATGGAATACATCGTGCAGTTCGGCTCGTATGCCGAATGTTATAGACCCCTTTATAGTATTGTAAATAGCATTGAAGTCACGCAGAACACGGAAGTCGGTAATACCTTTATTTTCCAGACCTGCATCAGCATACGCCGCGCTTGACCGTTCAAATGCAATCGCGCCTGTCGCTACATCAACACTTAGCTCAATGTATTCCATGATGCGCCAAAACAGAATTACCTTCTGCGGCACAGGTTCGCCGATGCCAGTGTTACTTACCACATACTGATACTCATTGACATCTTTTCCGTGGCTAGCCCACTCCAAAGACACTACATTGCCTGAGGCTTGCCGATAAACTTTAACCTTCAAAGGTTCTGTAGAAGCGACCAGAAGATCGACATTACTCCCACCATACGGCCCCCTATGAAGAAATGTGTAATTGTCGCCAACATATAGACCACCCGGCGATCGTATATAGGACAACCCTGGTTTCGCGACCAACGTTACAAACCCTGCCGAATCAAACTGACTCTCAAGAAAGTCTGAACCTGCAGGCAACGGATAGGCTGCTCTCCTTACGCCCTCATAGATGATTTTTTCCATAAACAGCTTATTACTGAGCAGAATGGCACTGTCATACTGTCCCGCCCTATCATCCGGAATCAGGCTTTTCCAATCATCAAGCGGCGGCACGTCTCCTTCCTGATCACCTTCCATACAAACAAATAACTCCACCGCACCGTCACCAAAGTTCTTTGCCGTCTTCGATTCTGCCCCTGTCGCTGTAATGGTCCGCAATATGAACGATGCCGGCTTCAAGTATTGCTGATCGGTAAAGGCAATTCTTCCAAGGTGATAGAGCCTTTTTTCCTTGTCCGCCCCCTTGAAGTATTGCTTGAAGAACGCACCACCGATCAGGCGTTCATGTCGAGTATTGGCAAACGTCAACTCCCACGGACCTTTAGCTGTGTCGGCAGCGCCGAGGTCGAGAACCACTTGTCCAGTGTCTTTATCTACCGTGCCACTGGTTTTCGACAACACAACGTTTTCAGCAATGAGCTCCGGATGATCGAGCGCATCGATAGAGTGCACCGCAATTGCACGCTTATGGCCCAGGGTATTGTCGATATTAACCTGAGTTCCACCAATGACCGCCATTTTCATGGTGGCCTCACCGCCCGCTGCTTTCGAACTGTTTTCAAAGGACAGTCGGGGCACATCGGTGACCCAGTCGCTGAGGTGCTGCCAGTTGGCATCGCCAACGGCGACCGGCTCATTGATCGGCTCTAGATAACTATTGGTAGTGAATTTGTTAATGTAGTCCTGCAGCAGTAAATTATTGCACTTGCTGCGATCATAAGCGACCACTGCGCCCCAACCGGCTGTCCTCGGTTTAAGTGCCAACCATTCAAGCAGTTCTTTTTTTGAGTTTGCCATGATGCACCTGTTCAATAGAGATGAAATTGTTGTCTCGAATCGTCAGAACGAACCATCGCACGGCGGCACGGGTTCAATGCAAAGTTCAATACACGTATCAGGCACGCAATGTCAGTTCTGCAGAGTCCCTGAATGGAAGATGTGTTCGCCCTTGATCAAAGCTGACCGTGACCGACACTTTGAACTTGTTACCGATCCCGATTTGATTCCGAAGAAACGACTCGGGCAGCCACGAAGTAAAGCTCGGTGCTTGCGCCTCGGTCTCGGTCAGTGAATGATTTTGAATTAAATAATAATCCTTCCCTACGACCTTGATGTTGAGGATTTGGTCTTGCGCCATATACGCCCATCGTCCTAGTTCGAACCTGGCCCCCTTGGGATCGTCGATCATTTTAAGAGAAAGTTCAGAAGTGCCTGCTGCCGTTACGCACTGAATGGCCGGGAAACTTGTCCGGGGGTACGGCTCGATCTTCAGCCAGAAGGGTTCGGAGTCCTGCCAGTTTTCCTGCGGTTCGCCATGGGGAGTCACCCGCCAGAACACTTTCAACCGGTCACGCGAGCCGACACCCGCCCCCATGTTCATCGCAATGGCATTCTTTGGAATATCAAACGCTCGCCAGTCGCCTGCAACCGGTGTCGTCACCACACTATGGCCCGCTGTACCAGGCTCGCCCCAATACAAATGGATGGTGTCGGTTTCATCGACGATAGCCTCGAGGGGCACACTGGCCCGACTGCCGCTGGTGGTATTTGCCGCGTCCATTCGGCCTTCATTCGGCTCGTCACCTTTTTCCGGTACAGCGTCCCTGAGTATCGGCGGTGAAATATCCAGCGGCTGACTTATCAGTAAGCGCAAGGGTTCACTGGAGAAGACGCTACCTGGGCGCGCATATTGGTAGGTAAGTTCCGCAGTCTTGCGATTGTTGAGCACTAGCCATGCGTGTTCCAACTGCAATGCCAAGGCACCGCTGTCGAGTGTCGATGGGTCGAGGCGCACCGAGACAGCCGCATCGGTGCCGGTGCCCACAGTCGCATTTAGCATCACAGTATCGCCCACCCGAGCCTGCGGGTGTAACGCACCCCGTAACGTCACACCCTCTGGAAAACGCACGGGATCGACAGGGCCTCCGCCGTGGTCATCGATCGCCAATTCAGGCAGGCGTTGCAGAGTCGGAGCCACAATACGCAGGGTTTGCAGCGCAGAAACGCTATCTTCACCTCCCCCCGCGTAGACGATGCTGTAACTTAACTCCAGTCGGCCGGCTGCAATCAGCAAGACTTCATTTCTACTCACTAATCGCGTCAATGGCCGACCGACCTGCGCGTCAGTCACCTCCCAGACGGGACGCAAGGGCGGCCGTGGGTTTGCGTTCCTATCAAAGCCTTGCCATAGCAGTGTGACTTTATCGCCTTTCGCCATGGCCGCATACGGCGGTACGGACACCGTGACGCCAGCGGGGGGCAATACTCTTATGTCAGGATCCAATGCCAGATCATGGGATTCGCGAACCTGTGGAACAGCCAAGTGCGACGTGAGCGTCGGGCGTGTTCCAACGTAGAAAAACAATCTTTTTGATTCTGGTCCCGGTTCGGGCGCCATGGGGGCCTTGACGGAGTAAGAATAAAATACCCAGCCTTGGTCCAGTCTTTGCAACGTGTCATTGGAAAACCTTATCGGTAATCCTTCAGGCGTCAGGCTGCCGTCAATAGGATAATTTTCATCTGCCCGGCTATCTTCAACGTCACCGAGTGCCGTACAACCTCGCCAATGCACCAGAATGAAGTGCCCCCTAAAGTTTTCCATATTCGGAAACCAGACAAGGGTCGGCAGGTTATCCGAGCCTAACTCTTCAAGGTCTACAGCATTATCAGCATTCACTGGGACTTTCGGTGCGGGATACGTAACCGCTGCCATGTTCAGAACTCCATCATTTGTCAGAGGGTATGCACCCGACCTGTTGAAATATTTGCATCGATGGAGTTGTGTTTTACACCTGATTTTTTGATTTGCCTACCTAGCAGAACTGCTAGGTTTACAGACATTGAAAATACTCTATGGTTATCTTCAATAGGGCTTGTATTACAGCCACGTGCATCACTACCAAGGGAGAGCAGCATATGAACATTTTTAGAACGTGGCGTCACGGACTGATATTTGCGTGGAGTCTATTGATAGCAGCTCCCCCATTGCCATTTCCATTGCCATTACACTTTACATCACTTCAACGGGCATTTTTTTGCCTAACCTAAACCCTTATGTTTGCGACCCGCCATGGACAATTTAAACTCAGTTATATACAGCACACTCCTTTCATTTTTTTGTTGCACGCGACGCCATCGCTGGCAGGTGCAGAAAGCAAAACAGATACACACCCTGGAAAAATAACATTCATTTACGATAACGATATTGACCAATGTGGCGTCGACGCATCACCACAAATATACAACCCGACCACTACTGAAATGATCGACCTGAGGGATCTTAAAAACCAAGCGGTAGACGTCCCCATTCAGCCTGGCATCAGGTTAACAAGGAAAGATGTAAAAGACCCCAGCAAAATTGACAAGAACTTAAGTTGCGTACAGGTGATTTATGACTAGTCAATCTCGACTTATTTATAAACAAAGCCACTGACATTCTAATTAGCAGTTTTTTGAATAACCAGGGACCATTCATGAGCGCCAAGACCGCAGTCCATTCCAACGCGTTTAACTTCCTCAGTTTCGTGCAGTCCGGCGTCGACCCCCGCACCGGCCAGTACACGGTCAACCTCGCCTTGCCGGAAATCAAAGCCAATGACCTCAGCGGTCCGGTCGTGCCCACGAGCCTGAGTTTCAACCCGTACAATACCCGCAACAG
>NZ_JAUSSR010000028.1 GCF_030812475.1 Pseudomonas lini | reverse complement strand
GTGTTTTTGTTTTTGTCTCTCAAAAATTATGGTTTGGGGCCGCGGGTGTTGGGGGGGTGGGTGGTCCATAAAATAATTTTCTACTCCCCCCCCCCCCCCCCCCCCCCCCCCCCCCCCGCTCCCACATGGGGTGTTGCGCGGCCCTAAGGTCTGCGGTTACGGACCATGTGCTTGAACCCTTCAAACACCAACACCACCACCGCCAGCCAGATCGGAATGTAGGTCAGCCATTCCTCGGGCTTGATACTTTCCCCCAGCAACAATGCCACCCCGAGCAACAGCACCGGTTCGACATAGCTCAACAAACCGAACAGGCTGAACGGCAGCAACCGGCTGGCGATGATGTAAACCACCAGCGCGGAAGCACTGATCACCCCGAGCAACGGGATCAGCAGCGACAGCCACGGATGCTGATTGAAGACGCCGAAGCCCTGTTCGCCGCCTTGAACGAACCACAGCGCCACCGGCACCATCATGGCCATGTCCATCCACAGACCGCCGAGGTTGTCGGTCGCCAGGCGCTTGCGCAGGATGAAGTACAGTGGATATCCGATGACGACCAACAAGGTTGCCCAGGAAAAACCTCCCACCTGATACAGCTCGTTGAGCACGCCCAGGGAAGCAAAAAACACCGCGATCTTTTGAAGGTAAGACAAACGCTCGCCATAGGCGAACCGCCCGGTCAGGACCATGGACAGCGGTAACAGGAAGTAGCCAAGGGACACGTCGAGGCTATAGCCGTTGAGCGGAGCCCACATGAACAGCCAGAGTTGCAGGCCGAGCAGCGTTGCGGAAAGAGCAATGCCGGCGAGCAATATGGGCTGGCCGATCAGCCGCCGAAACAGCGCGCTCACCCGTTCCCATTCGTTGGAGACCACCATGAACACGGTCATGCAGGGCAGGGTCAGCAACATGCGCCAGCCGAATATTTCCATGCCGCTCAAGGGAGAGAGCAGCGAGGTGTAGTAATACATGACGGCAAACAGCGCCGAGGCCGAGACCGATAAAGCGATACCTTTAGACAAACTGCCCTCGCGAGGTTGAACGTGAAACGGGGGTGCAGAGGATACGTGGTTTTCGCGCTGAATATTGACCGATCAATCAACATCGACCCAATCATTGTAGGAGCGAGCTTGCCAGCGAAAGCGGTCTGTCTGTACCGAGATGCAAACTGGCCCACCGCTTTCGCTGGCAAGCCAGCTCCTACAGGGGATCTGGGTTGGAGCATAGTTGGATGATCGACATACAACCCCTGTAGGAGCAAGCTTGCTCGCGAAGGTCGTCAGCGAAAACGCTGGAATCCTGACACCCCGCGGCGCTCTCGAGGTTTTCGCGAGCAAGCTCGCTTCTACAAGGGCAGGGGTCTACGGCCCGACACAAAATGGCTCACATCATTGAACCCTGGCGTCGACGCATGCCCCGGCGTCACCAGCGAATCGATAAAGGCCTCATCCTCCGCCGTGATTTTCACCGCCTGTGCCTTGGTGTAGGCGTCCCATTGTTCCTCGGTCCGCGGGCCGACAATCGCCGAAGTCACCGCGCTGTTGTTTAGAACCCAGGCGATCGCAAACTCGACAATCCCCACGCCACGGCCCTGGGTGTACTCCTGGATCTGCTGGGCGATGCGCAAGGATTCCACCCGCCATTCGGTCTCCAGAATGCGTTTGTCGGCCCGGCCGGCCCGGCTGTCGGCATCGGGCTTCACATGGGGCGCGTACTTGCCGCTGAGTACTCCCCGAGCCAACGGGCTGTAAGGCACTACACCCAGGCCATACGTTTGCGCAGCGGTGATCTGCTCGGTTTCGGCCTGGCGATTGACGATGTTGTACAACGGCTGACTGATCACCGGCCGGTCGACGCCCAGTTTATCCGCCACGCGGATGACTTCAGCGATGCGCCAGCCACGGTAGTTCGACACCCCCCAGTAGCGAATCTTGCCCTGGCGAATCAGGTCGCCAATGGCCGACACCGTGACCTCCAGCGGCGTATTGTGGTCTTCGCGGTGCAGGTAATAGATGTCGAGATAGTCGGTGCCCAAGCGCGTCAGGCTGGCGTCGATTCCGTTGAACATGTGCTTGCGGCTCAGGCCGCTGCGGTTCGGCACGCCGTCCACCGGGCCGAAACCGACCTTGGTCGCGAGCACCCATTCCTGACGACGACTGGCGATGGCTTCGCCGACGATTTCTTCGGAGCGGCCGTTGGTGTAGACGTCGGCGGTGTCGATGAAATTGATGCCCTGGTCCCAGGCCTTGTCGATGATCCGCAGGGAATCCTCGGTACTGGTCTGTTCGCCGAACATCATGGTACCCAGGGTCAGGGTCGATACTTGCAGGCCAGAATGACCCAAGGTGCGATAGCTCATGACGAAATCCTTTTATCAGGAGGAAAGGCTCAATCAAATACCAGAACAACGACCGGGTGCAAACGGAATAATCGAATATTGCAGATCAAACTGTGGGAGCTGGCTTGCCGGATCGCCGCACCGCAGCGAAAGCGGTGTGCCTGGCGACAACTTTCTCTCATGTGACGACGTCTTCGCCGGCAAGCCGGCTCCTGCAGGGGGGCAGCTAAATACCCCTGGCAGATGCGCTGTTTATTATGATTTTTTGCAAAGCAAAGGTAACGTTGATCTCCGGGCTGATTCCGGCCAGCCCCATCCCGCTTCCAAGGATCACCGTTATGTTTGAACTCGATCACGATCTGGCCCAGGACATCGTCGACCGGGCGATGGCCATCCTGCCGTACAACGTCAACGTCATGGACAGCCAGGGACTGATTCTCGGCAGCGGTGAACCGGAGCGGGTCAATACTCGCCATGAAGGCGCGCAACTGGTACTGGCCAATGCTCGAGTAGTGGAGATCGACGCCCAGACCGCGATGCACCTCAAGGGCGTGCAGCCGGGCATCAATTTGCCGCTGTTGCTCGACCAGCGCCTGGTCGGCGTGCTCGGTATCACCGGCGAACCCGAGCAACTGCGTACCTATGCCGAGCTGGTGCGCATGACCGCCGAGATGCTGGTGGCTCAGCGCAATCAACAAGCCGATCAGCAATGGCGGCGTCAGCGTTGCGATGACCTGCTGGCGTTGCTGCTCGGCGACGCCGGGGATTCGCCGCGACTGATCGACGAAGCACAGCAATTGGGGCTCAAGCCACAGATGAACCGGGTCCCCTATCTGTTCGAGTTGGGTAGGGAACAGGGGCCGGGACAAACCGTCGAAGCGCTCAGCGCCTGGCTCACCTCGCGCTACCCGGACAGTTGGTGCATGAGCTTGGCCAAGTCTTCGTTACTGTGGTGCCGACCGGCCAGCCAGGCAGTCGAGAACCAACGGCTGCTGGAAAAGCTCGACGGCCTCGGCTGGAATATTTTGCGCATTGCAGTGGGCGGGCAGGGTGATGGGGTGTCGGGTTTGCGTCGTTGTAATCGGCAGGTATCAGACTTGCTGGCCTACGGGCGCGATGTAGTGCCCCGAACCCGTATGCTGACGTTGAACCGCTTTCGACTGCCGGTAATGCTTTGGCGTCATCGCGATGAAGATGCGCTGGACGAACTGCTCAAGCCCCTGCGCCAAGTCATCGCCAGGGACGGTAACGGCCAACTGCTGGCGACCTTGCGCAGCTGGTGCGATCACGACGGCCAGAGTCAGGCCTGTGCCGATGCACTGGGCATCCATCGCAACAGCCTGCGCTACCGGATGGAACGCATCGCCGAACTCAGCGGCGTCGACCCCTTGCGCCTGGACGGCATGCTCGCGCTGTATCTCGGCGTTCAGCTATTGCCAGACACCGACGCAAAACCATAAACGACACATCCCCTGTAGGAGCGAGCTTGCTCGCGAAAAACTCGAGGTCGCCGCGGGTATTCAGGCAGCAAGCGTCATCGTTGACGTCCATCGCGAGCAAGCTCGCTCCTACACGGGCACGGGTTTTGTGACAATGAACAACAAACCCGATCGTAATTTGTGCTGCGGACCGGCGTTATTGTCGATGCCAACTGGCAGCATGAAGACATTGGAACTGGAGAACACCCATGAAAATCGTCATCGCCCCCGATTCGTTCAAAGACAGCCTCAGCGCCCAAGGCGTGGCCGACGCCATTGCTCTGGGCCTGGCAGATGTCTGGCCTGATGCTCAGCTGCTCAAATGCCCGATGGCCGACGGCGGGGAGGGCACGATTGAATCGGTTCTGGCGGCTTGCGATGGCGAACTGCGCCGGATCGAAGTGCGCGGACCGCTGGGCGCACCCGTCAATGCCGCCTGGGGCTGGCTGCCCCACAGCCACACTGCAATCATCGAAATGGCCGAAGCCAGCGGGCTGCAGTTGGTGCCGGTCGATCAGCGCGACGCGTGTACCAGCAGCACCTTTGGCACGGGGCAATTGATCCGCGCTGCACTGGATGCCGGAGCACAACGGGTGATCCTGGCGATTGGCGGCAGCGCCACCAACGATGGCGGCGCGGGAGCGATGCAGGCGTTGGGCGTGAAATTGCTCGACGCACATGACAAGACGTTGGCCCCGGGCGGTCTGGCGCTCGCACACCTGGCCCGCATCGACATGACTGACCTCGACCCTCGCCTGACCGGAGTGCGTTTCGACATCGCCGCCGACGTCGACAATCCACTGTGCGGCCCCCACGGTGCCTCAGCGATTTTCGGCCCGCAAAAAGGAGCCGCGCCCGACCAGGTCAAGCAACTGGATCGCGCCCTCGGACACTTCGCTGACCTGTGCGCCCAAACCCTGAAAACGGAGGTGCGCGACGAGCCCGGCAGCGGCGCGGCAGGCGGCCTGGGGTTTGCCGCCAAGGCGTTTCTGAGGGCACAATTCCAAGCCGGCGTTGAAGTGGTTGCCGAACTGGTCGGCCTGGCCGAAGCGGTCAAAAACGCCGACCTGGTGATCACCGGCGAGGGGCGTTTCGATGCGCAGACGCTGCGTGGAAAGACGCCGTTTGGTGTCGCGCGGATCGCCAGGCAACAGGGTGTGCCGGTCATCGTCATTGCCGGCACGCTGGGCGAGGGGTATCAGCAACTGTATGCCCATGGCATCGATGCCGCGTTCGCCCTGGCGAGCGGGCCGATGACATTGGCCCAGGCCTGTGCCGAGGCTCCGCGATTGTTACGTGAACGGGCGAGCGATATAGCGCGGGTTTGGCGAATGGCCGCGCACAGGACCTGACTGTTTCTTCACCACAGAGATCGCGCGACTCCCGCGCCTGCCAACCCTCTGTATACGTTGCCACCTGTCAACTCTGACAGTATCGGAGCATTAAAATATCGTGCCTAATTCGTTCAAGGCTTCGCAGGCCCGGCAGAACGATAAAGCGCCGTATGCAGTGCGCAAATGGGTCGAACTGCCAGACGGTTTTCACAGCCATGGCGAGGGTCATGGCTGAATTTGAACGGTAAGGGAGAAGTGAACATGGCAAGTTCAGACAAACAGAAAAACGCGGAGCGGGTACGTTGGGCGGAACGCGAACGAATGGCCCAACGTGACTACGCAACGGCAGCTCCCGAAGAGCTCGATCCCCTTACCATGGATGGCCTGATCCCGGGAGATACCGAAGGGTTGCGTCCAGCCTCGAGCAATGACTTGCCATTAGTCGTCAACATTCCGGTATGGAAAAATCTTCCACCTTTTCTCGGCGCGGACTCCACCGTCCGGATTGAATGGGCGCGGGAGGGCGAGAGTTCTTTTCAGAAACTCAAGGACCAATCGTTTCCTTACCCGCAAAATAGAGACGATTTCCCCAAGCCGGTCACACTTGACCCTTTCGATAAAGACATGCAGGGGCGATTCAATCTCAGATGGTCGTTGAAGCTCTTCAGTGACCCGGGATTCGTCAGTGAGTCAACGACCTCGCCACTGCGTATCGACCGAACGCCGCCCTACGATCTGGCTAACCCTGCTGAATTCATCCTGGCCGCGAATGAAATCAACGATGCCTACCTGGCGGCCAACGGCAACAAAGTGATTGTCGAGATTCCCGCTTATCCCGATTACGCGGCAGGGGACACGATCTCTTACGGCTGGCAAAAAGTCGAACCGATCAATCCGGAGGACATCGTGCCGATTACCCCGTCACCGGTAGCTATCCCGCCAGATCGAAAACTCGAAATCCCGTTGTCATTGCTTGCGGATGGTCCGGCCTTCTGTGCCTATCGGCTGTTCGACAAGGCCGGCAACCCCAGCCGCTTGTCCCACATGCGGTTGCGCAACGTTGCGCTCGGGGCGTTCCCCGTCGAACCTTTGGATCCACCCACTGTACCTCTGGCAGAAGATGACGGCTTGATCGATCAGCTCGATGCCGCCAGCCGAGAAGTGGCAGTAGTAATCCCCGAGGTGAACAATGGCAAGACATCCGATCTTATTTATGTCACCTGGGGAACACAGGAGCTGGAGGGGCATCCGGTAGTGCCCCGGGCTGAAACCCGGATCAAGATACCGCTGGAGGTTTTAAAGGCCCAATACACCCAGGCAACCGGTGAACAGCCAACGCCGGTGAAATACGAAGTCCGTCGAGGAACGAGGGCTTTCGGTGCGCCTGGCATTTCAGTCAAGGTGGATTTTTCCAGGATAGGGCCGGTCAACCCCGATTGGCCGAACATTACCAACCCCAACCTGGGCGAGGTGGAGGTACGGGGCGACTCGGACCTTGAAAACGAACTGAATCTGACCGATGCGAACAAAGACGCCAATGTCTTGTTTACGCTTTACGACCCACCGGTGGCGGGTGATGAAATTCACGTGATATGGGGTGGGGTGCCGGTGTTGCCAGTGACCACTATCACCACCGAGACAGCGGGGATGCCGATGGAGATTCCAGTCCCGTGGAGTGTGATCGATGGACGCAGTAATGATCCGGCGTTGCCAGTGTTTTACTGGCTTCGCCGGCCCGGCTTTATCAACGCAGAGCGCTCAAAAACCACGCCGGTCGAGGTGAATGTCCATACCATCGTTCCCGATGCCGCACAGTTTCCGGACAAGGCCGCCAACGATTTCATGTTTTGTCACTTGTTGGATTGGGATCCGGTTGAAGGCCTCGGGATCAAAGTGCATATACCGGCCAACCCTCGCTACCTGAAAAAAGACGTGGAGGTCACGGTCAAGTGGCAGGGTCATAAAGGCTACGATCCTACCGGCGCTATTCCTGCCGATCCTATTGCGGGCACCGATCTGGAGTACACCTTTGCGCCCCTGACTGCGGAACAAGTGCGTACCGGCCTGGACTGGATCGTGCGGCCTTACGCTACAAAAATTCTGCCGTTGTATGGCGGCGAGTCGGATCAGGTTGGCCGGGGTATCGTCAGTTACACCGTCAGCGGCGTGACATCACCTTCACCGGACGCAACGCTCAACGTAGCGTTGGGGACAGGGTCAGGGACAGGCACTTGCCCGATAGAACGCTCTTGATCTGAGGACGCCGCTGTTAGATGCGACGAAAAGGGGTGCAGTGGCGCCCCTTTTTTGCACCTGGGTGAGTGGCGTTTCCATTCCAGGGATTAATACCCCTCACTGCTTGGGATTTGTCCTACATCCACTACAACCTTATCTCAATATTATTCGCCGCCTTTGTAGGTTCGAGCTGGGTTCGTTGTGGGAAATGAACGAACTCATTCTGGTGAAACATTAATATTGAGGTGGCTTGTTCATGTTTTCGATAAAACCCTTTGCTCGTTGTCGGCTGTTTTGTGCAATGAACCTTATGTCCATGGCCGCATTGCTGCTGGTCAGTCCGCAGGTGATGGCGCGGGTCATTGACAATGCCAATGAAACCATAGGTTCGGGAAACTCGGCCGATCGCTACCACTTGCAGAACGGGGCTACTCTGACCGCCACCGACGCACACACGTTCGATATTCAGGTCAGGAGCGGTTCCACCCTGTACCTTGACCGCGGCCATGTGACGGGCAGTGGTTTTGACGATGGCGTCGGGGTCAGCGGCAGCACCGCGAAGATTACCGCCAGCCTGATCAACGCCGGCACCAATGCTTCGGGATTGTCCGTGGGCGACGGCGTGGGCGGCACCGTCTCGAAGGTGTCGGTGCTCGACAGCACCATCACCGGTGGGCGCAACGGCGGTCTGGTCAATGGTCGTAGCCAGTTGGATCTGGAGCGATCTTCCCTCACCGGTACCAACCCCGATGGTTACGGGCTACTGATGTCCAGCGGTAACGCCACTGCCAGCGACAAAAGCTCCATTACGGGTGGCAAGAACGGGGTGCTGATCCTGTTCAATACCGGGATATCGGCACCCAGCACATTGGTACTGGACGACCAGTCGAGCGTTATCGGGCAAAACGGTTCGGCAATCCTCGTCGATGGTTTCAACATCAGTACGCCATCGGCCAATATCGAAGTGCGCAACAACTCGACCCTGGAAGGCAGCAACGGCACCCTGCTTGAAGTCAAGGGCGGAGGCTCGGCCAACTTGCTGGTCAATAACAGCGTACTGACGGGGAATGTAATGGTCGAGGCCGGTAGCGCCGGCACGGTGCAGCTGGAAAATTCTGCGACCCTCACTGGGCGCCTGGATAATGTCGAACACCTGACAGTCAACAGCGATGCCACCTGGGTGATGGTGGGCGATGGCGATATCGCCAGGCTGTCGATGGACGGCGGTGCAATCAAGCTCGGTGATCCGAGTGAGTTTTACACCCTGTCGATGGGCACCCTGTCAGGTAACGGCACCTTCATCATGGATGCCGACTTCAGCACTGGCAATGTCGACTTCCTGGACGTGACCGGTACTGCGACCGGGAATCACCGCCTGTTGATCGGCAGCAGCGGCGCCGACCCGACCGCCACCAGCAGCTTGCATGTGGTGCATGCCGGCAGCGGTGACGCCAGCTTTTCGCTGCTGGGCGGGGCGGTGGACCTGGGGGCGTTCTCTTACGATCTGATTCAACGCGACAGCAACAACTGGTACCTGGACACCACCACTCGCGTCGTCAGCCCCGGCACCCGTTCGGTGTTGGCACTGTTCAACACGGCACCGACCGTCTGGTACGGCGAACTCAGTACCCTGCGCAGCCGCATGGGCGAAGTACGAATGAATGAAGGCAAGGCCGGCGGCTGGATGCGTGCCTACGGCAACAGATTCGATGTGAGCGCCAGCGCCGGCGTCAGCTACCGGCAAACCCAGCAAGGCCTGTCGTTCGGTGCCGACGCGCCATTGCCGGTCGGTGACGGGCAGTGGCTGGTCGGCCTGTTGGGCGGTTACAGCAAGTCCGATCTGGACCTGGGTCGTGGCACTGACGGCACGGTCAACAGCTATTACGTTGGCGCTTACACCACATGGCTGGATCGCCAAAGCGGTTACTACGTCGACGGCGTGCTCAAGTTCAATCGCTTCCAGAACAAGTCGGACGTACAGCTGAGCGACGGCAAGAAAACCAAAGGCAGCTATGACAACAATGGCGTTGGCGCGTCCCTGGAGTTCGGTCGACACATCACGCTGGACGACGGCTACTTTGTCGAGCCTTACACGCAACTGTCGGGCGTGATTGTTCAGGGCCAGGACTACGACCTGGACAATGGCCTGTCTGCCGAAGGCGACCGCACCCGCTCGTTGTTGGGTAAAATCGGTGCGACGGTCGGGCGCAATTTCGATCTGGGCGCGGGCACCGTGGTGCAGCCGTATATCCGTGCCGCCTATGCCCATGAGTTTGCAAAAAACAACCAGGTCAAAGTCAACCGGAACACGTTTAACAATGACCTGTCCGGTAGCCGTGGCGAGTTGGGGGCGGGCGTGGCGATGACGGTCACCGACAAGGTATCGATCCATGTCGACCTCGATTACAGCAACGGCGACAAGCTCGAGCAACCGTGGGGAGCCAACGTCGGCGTTCGCTACAGCTGGTAACGGGGCGATAACACCAGGGGTTCAATTGCGACTTCAAGTTGCAATCGAACCCCGAAAAAACGCTGGTTTTTATCTTCCAACTGTCAATTCTGTCAGTATCGAAAGTCGGCACCCAAGCGTTTAATGGCCATTCATGCCAACTGCGTCAAGAGGCCAGCGTACCTGGTTCATTCGGCCTCTTCGCTTCCACGTGAGGGAGAACACCGATGCCTGAATCCGGACCCGATACATCCCCTGAAAACACCAGAAAGCTTGTGGCGCCTCGTGTACCGGTTGCATTACCCTATATAGACGGTGGTGACATCAACCTCATACCTGTCAGCGCTCTGGTTCAACCTTTGAGGGTCACCTTTCCTCTCTGGCAGAACTCGCTGCCCTCTGTAACGTTTCCAGAACGTGTCCGTCTATTTCTGGACGATGACGAGGTTGCCGACAAACTATGGACGGTACACCCCATCCAGCCTGAGGATCTGTTCGTCGATATCCCCATAGATAAACTGGAAAATAGACAAGGCGCGCTGGTCTTGCGTTACGACGCACTGAACTGGTCCGGCGATCCGGATAATCCGGCGCAATCGGACCCTGTGACCATTACCATCGATACCCGCTCACCGATTTTGCCGGGGACCAGCAAGTTGCAGTTTCCCGCTGAAATTCTTCCTCCCCTGCAGCTCACCGCCTACTACCTTGAAGATGAAGACAAGGTAAGGGCTCATATCCCTGCTTATACGACACCCAAGGTGGGCGACGTCATCACTTGGTACTGGGACCGGAGCCTGTCCGGAACAATCGTCGGTGGCACCAAGGAGCTGAATGCCCAGGACTATGATCAGCCATTGTTCATTGATATCGGTGGTGACTGGATTCGCAGTCAGCATGACGGTGAACGATACGTCTGGTATACGATTACCGATCGTGCAGGTAATCCCGCCAGTGGCCAGTCACAAGTGCAAATGCTGATCGTCGAGGCTCAACCTCGCCCGCGTAGTCTACCTCCCGCGAAAGTCGTCGAAGCCTGGGGCACGGGCTGGCCAGTGAGGGGCACACTCGAACCCACCGACGCAACAGACGGCGTTAACGTCATTTTGAATCCGGCGTCGGAGCTCTACCCGGGCGAAATACCCCAGGTGCAATGGGCGGTGGCAGGTCAACTGGGTGCTTATCTCGCAGAACCGATCAGTGCCAACGAATGGAAGTACAAAATTCCGAAAGAGTATATGGCGCCACATTTTGGCAAGGCTATACCGGTTGTTTATCACTTTAAGGATAAGCTCGACAAAACCCATGAATCCGCCAACTACACCTTGACCGTTCTCAACTATCCGGCTGACAGGTTGCCGGCGCCTGAAAGCGCGGACGGTTATCCTTTGAGTCTGGATAAGGTCCCACCAGCAGGCGCCAGTATCACTCTCAGGCGTTGGCCATTCAGTGCGGCCCAGCAGCGTATCTCGATTTTTATCGAAGGCATCGAAGACTCAAGCGGGAGGACTATCCGGTATGTTTCGCTGGATAAGCATGAGGTAACGCCAGCCCAGGCAATTGCGGGTATCGCCCGGGGTGAGGCACTGATTCCGAATGCAGAATTCCTGTCCTGCATCAAGCTTGGAACGCAACTAACGGTAAAAGCCTATATCAGTTTCGACAACGGCCAGACCTGGTATGGGCATGCCGAGCCCAACCCGGCTTCACCGCATTTGCGTTGGATGAAAGTGACGCTGGTTGCCTGATATCCAGTTGGCGCAAGCCCTTGTCAGGGCTTGCGCAGGGTCATTGATAGGTAACAGTGAAGGCCAGCGAACCCTTGGCTACTCCACCCTGAATATCGACACTGTTTTCGGTTTGAAAGAACCGCGCGCTAAATGGCAATTTTGTCGTCCCGGAAGGTTCGATCCTCCTTAACGGTACGTCGGTGCCCAGTGCAACCGGAGTTACGCCGTCATCAAGCAATATTTGAATGCCCATGCCGCGTGCATCGGAGCCATCGCCCAATGTGAACACCCCGTCACTTCCGTCGCCAACGGGCACCGAACCTTTCGCTCCGTCCAGGCGAATGTGTGCCGTGGCGATGTTACCGTCTGATTCGGCATCCGACTCGCAGTCGCTCAGGGTGATGTCAAAGAGTGTGGGCGTTGTGCCGTAGCCTTTGTGAGTAAAGTCTGACGCAGGCCAAGTGCCCAAATCTACAGGGTTTGCACTTACCGGATTGCCCAGCACGCTACATTGCGACTGTATGAGGTTGCCACTGATATTGTAGTTAAAGACCGTGCTGAGCCCCGTCACGCTGCCGCTGAATAATCTGCTGCTGAACCTCTGCGGCCCTACGGGAATAGGCCCGATTTTGATCAGCGTCACGAAGCTACTCATTGAAGTCAGGGGGATCGAGCCAGTAACGCGGTGGTTAGCTTCAGCAGCAAAAGGTACGACAGCATCCCCAATGGGTTTGAATTCGTTGTTGTATTCCCCCGAGTAAGGGAACCCTAACAGGATGCGGGCGCCGATGCCGTTGTTGACGCCCGTTTCCATGACCTTGCCGTTAACATCCTTGCCATTTATCGGTGGCAAGGTACCTGAAAAAATCGGCGCGACAGGACTTGTATCGAATCGAAGACCGGGGGGGGTGCCATCGTTGAAGCACGAGAGATTCAAGCCTTCTTGATTGTTGGTAAAGGCAAACCTCTCGAAGGTACCGATCAGACTCCCGACCCGGGCATCTCGTGGTACATAGACTGTGCCCACATCAACGTTGAATGTCATCAGGCCGGACGTGGGAGACCATTGGCAACCATTGGTTTCGTCCGACGCAGCTACAGCTGACTGCGCCATGGGGCCGATAGCCACGGCCGTCAGGACGGTCAGATGTCGTATCGTCGCGTTCATGTTTTTTTCCTGGGGATGAGGAGAATATTACTCAGGTCTAAAGACACGTCACTGCTTGCAGGCGATAACCCTGTGCCTGATCCATCGTTTGAGGGTCGATGTTCATTTGGCAGCGCTGCTCACCTTCTTCGCCCCAACGCACCTCAAGTTGTTGCGGCTCGGCACTGGTCGCCAGCATGACTTGCCCCGCCTGACCGACGACGCCGATGGTCTCGCCCTGAGCGTTGCTGATTTGTGCCCCGAACGGCAGTGGAAGACCGTTCGCGGTGCGCCCGGTGATGACCAGTCGACTGATCTTGCGCGCCGTAAAACTGGCTTTCACCACCGCGCCACGCCGGGGTACGACCTGGGTCGCGCCATTGTCGATTTCCACTTCGGGACCCATTTGGTCAGTCTCCAGTGCAATCTGATTCGTACGATACGGCCGCAGGTAAGGCACAAGCGCATAACCGCGTTCATTGGTGCGCACCCCGGCGGCATTGGCGACGCCGATTCCGGCGATATCCGGAACTTCGATCAGTCCGGCCGTTTCGCCCAGGTACGGGCCCAGTTCGAGGCCGTCGGCGTGGAGCAGAATCGCACCACTGGCATTGAGTGAGACGCTGCGATAGTCGCGGCCCTGGGTCAGGCCCGCGCCCAGATTCCCGTGGGGTGTCTGGTAGACTGCGGCGAGCGAGGCGGATTGCTGTTGCTGATTATCGCGGGCCATAGAGGCCTGATAACTGAGGCGGCTGTCATCGACGTTGCCACTGAGACTGGCTCGCTGACTGAATGTATCGCCGCTTTTCAGCAAATCGAAGGTTGCGGTACTCGAATTACCGAAGTCCAGAGGCATCGAAACGCTCAGACCCAGTTGTCGATCACTGACATTGTCGCGGTCTGTGAGTGATTGGCTGGCAAACAGGTTATAGCTGACGCCCCGATGATAGGTGTTGAAGTTGAACTGAAATTGCCGGCGTTCATAATCGCTGCGCCAGTAATCTTCCTGAGACAGTGTCAGGCCCAGGGCGCTCCGCGTGCCGATATTCTGGTAAACCGATGCCTCCAGCCGACTGCGTCGGCTGCCGTGAAACGCGGTATCGCGACTGCGCTGGCGCACGGCTTCGTCGAAGTCACGGTAGCCTTCCGTCGAGTAGCGATACCCGGCGAAACGCAGGTTGGTCCGGCTCTGAAACGACTTGCCGTACTTCATCGCGTAGCTCATGCCCTGCGTCGATAGGGAGTCCGAAGTATTGACCTCGGCACTGGAGTGAGTGACGTCGAATGAGAGTGCCCCCAAGGCGCCGAAATCCTTGGCGACGCCGGCGTTGCCCGCTTGGTAAAACTCGCTGGCCATCAGGCCACCGTACAGGGTAGAGCCCCAGCCGATGCCCATGGCCAGGGTTCCCTGCCAAAGCAGGGGGTCTTCGAGATTGTGTGCCGAGTTGTAGCGTCCGACACTGGCGCTGTATCGCCAGGTCCCGTCGCGCAGGAGGTTGCCCAGGGTAGCGTAGGGTTGGGTAAAACGACGGATCTGGCCGTCGGCCTCGGTCACGACGATCTCGAGTTCGCCACTGCCGCCGGCCGTACTCAGATCATCGATTTCGTAAGGGCCGGCGCTGACATAGGTGGAGTAGATCGGATAGCCGTTCTGCAGCACCTCGACTTTGGCCCGGCTCAGCGCTACGCCACGGATGATCGGCGCATAGTTTTGCAGGACATCGGGCAGCATGCTTTGGTCCGAACGGATAATCACGCCCTTGAGCGGCAATGATTTGAACGCGTCACCCGGGGTGGTTGTTTCGCCCAAGGTCAGGTTGGCATTCATCCTCGGCAGATCCCGTTGGGCGTAGGCGTAGGCTCGGCTCCAGCTGCGCTGCCCCTGTTCATCCTGGCGCAGGCTCTGGTTGGTCCGCAAGCGCCAGGGTCCCAGGTTCACGCCGCTGTTGAGGTACAGGTCCTGGCTGTTGGAGTTGCCCGCGTAGCTGCTCCTGCCTTGTTGGGCCGAGGTCTGGTAATTGACGAAGGCAGCATTGATGCCGTAGTCCCACAGTTCTGGGTCAACCTGGCCGATCATGTCCCGCCGCATGGCGATTTGCGGGATCGAAACATCGAGGCGCAAGTCGCTGCCATGGAATTCGGTGGTGGCACTGGGGATAAGCGTCTTCAGATCGACGCAGGCGTTTTGCATCAGCGCCGGATCGGCCAGGCTCTCCAGCCGCACGCCGAATTCCTCGAGCAGTTCGGACGACAGGCAAGGCAGGAGTCGATCGCCTTCGGGGCTGAGTTCGAAATCTATTTCGCGGCGGCCGAAATAGCGAAAGTTGATCTGGATATCGACCGCATATCGCCCCGGTCCAAGGTCTGAGCTGTTGGTCAGTGCGCCCAAGGCCAGTGCACCCGCATCGCTGGCGTGGTTTGGGCTCTGGCGCATGAACCCGGCTTGAAACTCGGTGCCCGGGACGGCGTGTGCGGGCTTGATTTCCAATAAGGCGGTGCTGCTGCCGAGAACGAATAGCTGGACGAACCGCAGGCGAATGGCCGCCAGTCGACGTCCGGAGAATAGGGTCATAAACATAGTCCTGACGGAAAAGGCCATTGACAGCCCTTCAAGGGCTCAGCTGGATCGGCAGGCGCATCGGTGTGCTGTAGCCGCCGTAGTCGTTGATCGCAGCGAATTCCACTTGCAGGCCTGAAGTCGCCTTGATTCCGTCAAGGGCATAACGCTGGCTGGCGAATGGCTCGACCATCTCGGCGCGCGACAACCTTTGGCTCTGACCGTCGCCGCTTATATCGACACGACTGAAGGAAACATGGAACGGGGAAGGGTTGTGGACCTGTAGTTGCGCTTGACCATCAACCTGGCGGATAGACCATTGCAGGTTCTTGAGGTGGTTGATGGAATGGCCTTTTAGTTGAGCGGGTCGATAAAACACTTTGATCCGGGTGCGCAGGGCGATATTGAGTACGTTGCGTTCTTCGGCTGTGACCTGCGGAATTTCCTGGACATTGAAGTAAAAGACCGACTCCCGATCCGATGGCAAGCGGTTGGGCAATCCGTTGATTTGCACCTGCTGCTGTTTGCCGGGATTGAGCCGAAACAAAGGGGGAGACGGTATGAACGGCACAGCGGTGGTCGTATCGTCGGCTGCGGTATTGACCCAGGTCTGTACGGCGAACGGCCGGTCGCTTGGATTGGCAACGATTAATGAAATGCTGCGCTTGTCGCTGTGGAATACTACTCGCGTACTGCTGATGGTCAGAGCCGCCTGACTGGCGGGAATATGGGCCGCCAGCATGAACAAGGTCATGCAGGCGCCCACGGCTGGCCGGCACGCGACAACCTGTTTGATCAAGCCGAACATGGGGAAGTACCTTTTTACCCGGACGTGGAACACGTACCTGAGCGATTGTCTGAGTGCCCCCGTCAGCGGTTGCGGGTTGTATTCGACGGGGGCTAAGGGTGGATCAGTTGATGGCAACGCTGAACCGGATATCTGCCGAGGCCGCACCTGCAATCACTGAGGCTGCAGTGGAGCGATACTTGGCGAAGAAACGCAGGTCTGTATAACGGTCAGCGTTCAATGGGTATTCGTCGCTTTCCGTGCCGGGAGCCAGCAAGTTGTCGGCTTCGTCCCTCAGTGCGATTGCAACGCCTTCGGCTTCCGAGACTGCAAAATAATTAGTGCTGGCATCTGGACGGCCGGAAAAAGTCACCGTGGCGACGTTAGGGTTGTCGGGGTCCAGAACACAATCGGTGCCCCCGTAGATACGCAAGTCGAAACTTTTGCCACCGAGTTCTTGACCAACGGCGGTGAAGTCCTTGGCATCGACCCCGACCATTTTGACCAGATTGCCGGGGCTGCCGTCACCAGGGTTGATTACGTCGACCCGGCAGGTACTGCTGGTAATCATGCCTTCGAAGTTGATCGTGCCAGTGTTGGCGAAGGCCGAAGTGCCGGCGAGGCTCGCCGCAAGACCCAGGGAGAGGGCCAGTAAAGATTTCTTCATGTTGTTCAGTCCTTGACGTACCCGGCTGAGATGCTCGAGACAACGCCGGGCGGCGTTGAAAGTTGATGGATGGATATGTCGGGGTGTCTCGGCGGGGATATTTTAGGAAGGGGGGGGGGAGGGGGATATGAGAAAACTCTCAGTTAATGACTGTCTGGATGAGTAATACCAAGTTTTTGTCATCCAGACAGCATAATCACTGGTTCGTGGTGGGTCTATGATGGAAAATCCAAAAGGGGCGCAAGTCCAGCGGCTTTCTTAGAAACTGTTCCTTTTGCAGTCGTATCCCTTACTCGCGCGTAAAACTTTAAAAGTTCTATATTCGGGCTATCCGGGGTCTTTCCAGTTGTGCTTCCCGTCACTGTAACGTCAGAGTTAGTTGTATGAACAACCTCAGATTGACTGGCAAGCTCCTGGCGCATCACGTCGTCGTTAAATTGTGTTTGCCGTGGATTTTCAATGGTCGAGCCCCCACCCATGACTGCTGGCGAACTGTTTCTTCGGTCAATGTTTTTTGTTTGCGTTCCACGGTTTACCCGGGAAGACGCTCTGCCTGAATCTTGTTGGGAAACGGCCGCTGGCACACTGTTTCTTCGGCCAGCGTCGTCCAGGATCGCTGGCGCACTGGCTCTGCGCGGTCCAGTGTAACTAATGTTTGTCGTGTAATGATGTGAGATGTTCTGAGCCGCTTTCGCACTTCCTCGGCCCAATATGCTGACCGCAATCTCTCCAACCCCCGCAATCATCGCTATGGTTCTCGCATCATTCGCGGTTTTTTCATCGCCCATCATTCCCGCCGTCAACGCCGCTTGCCCGGCAAATATGCCTACCACTCCAAGGAACATCAGCAACGGGTTGCCGCTAAAGAGGGACATTGTGGAAAACCCAATTCCAGCAGCATCCCAAGCGGCACTATGTCCAGTCGGATCACTGAAGTTAATCGGATCGCCCAGGCAGTACTGATATGGATTGATCCCACCCGCACCGAATGGGCTCTTGTTGTCCGGGCTGTGGAAACGCATCAGGATGGGATTATAGGCTCTATAGCCACGGCCGAGCATGTACCAGCCGGCGGTTTCCTCGCAGAATTCACCGTTGAAGGCCAACAGACTCTGCATTGAACTGTCGCCACTGCGTTCACCATAGGCGTTATAGGTCGCGGTGCGCAGTTCGGTTCCCTGGCATTCACCCACTACACTGTGTTTGCCGTCGGTCATGAACAGCAAAGTCTGTCCGGCATCACCTGACTGTTGTCGAGCCAGCGGCTGATCCTTGTTGTAGAGATATTGCCGATGGATATCACCTTTTACGGTATTGCTCAGGCGATCGTTCTGATAAAAGCGCAGGGTTTCTTCCCCCAAATGCGTAACGCCAAAGAGGTGATTGTGGCTGTCGTAGCGACAGGTAGCGATGGCAACTCCCAGCGCAGGGCTGACGTCGAGTAAACGCCCCAGGCTGTCATAGCGCAGGCGCTGGCCTAGTTCGTCGTTGAGCATGTTGCCGTTCAAATCGTAGTTGAATTCAACACACTGTGGGATGTAGCAAGGGTGGCTGTAGTTGACGCTTTTCAACTGGCAGGAATCGTCAGACCCATAAGTGAATCGGGCATGGTCAAGTGAGTCATCTTTAAAAAGGGTCTGGCACTCCAGGATATTGTCCAGGGCATCAAAGATGAAGAGTTGTTGGGTGATCTCATTGCCGTAACGGTCCCGGGGCAGTTCATCCCCTGAACAAATATGGAGATCCAGGCGACCACGCGCGTCATAGAAAAACTCTTCAAGGAGCAGGCTTTGATCGTCTGTTTTCAGGTGGCGAGTGGACAGTCGATCGTCGGCTCGCCAGGTCTGGCTGATTGTCCGGGTCGGCTTGTCGCTCACCTTCAAGGTTCGCAGGATTTCGCGGCCCTGATCGTCGAATTCCAGCTCGGTGGTCAATGTTGTCCCGGCTTTGGTGTCCGTGCAGACAGTGCGGTACACACGGCCGCAACGGTCATATTCGAATTCGGCCAACAGGTTCCCCTGAAGGATATTTTCAAGTCGCGCCGTATATTTTCCATACGTGTATTGACAGGCGATATCGCTGACATCCGTGCGTGCCAATTGTCGCCCGTTCAATGAGTGGCTGTAGGCGGTAGTCCAGGTTTTGCCATCCAGCTCCCAGCGATGTTCACTTAAATTGGCCGCACTGTCGTAATCGAACCCATGGCTTCCCTGGTTGTTTTGCGAAGAATTCAGGCGGGCAGTCTTGACGTCATAGCCAAAAATCGATTCTTCGCCCTCATGGGAGTTGACTGCGATGGGCTGTTCTGGCAATCCCGGTTCATAGATGTACTGGATACTCTGTTCCGCGGGGGTAATCCGTTTGCTGACACGCGGCTGACTGGCGTTGTATTCATATTTCTCTACACGCGGGCCGACGGTGAGTCGGGTGAGCCGTTCCAGGCCATCGAACGCCTGAACGCCAGCGATCACGGGAGGTTGCTGTGAGTCAATGGGTGTCACCTTCAGCGTGATGGGGAGTTCGCTGCTGCTATGCGGCGCATAGGTCCGCTCGATCACATCGTCATTGGGCAACGTTGTCTTGACCATACGGCCAAAAGCGTCATACCCATAAGCTGTCTTGTACCCCTGGGCATCGAACTCATAGGCGGAACGTCCCAGGCCGTCATAGTGATAGAGGTGCTCGCTGTACGGCACGACCTTGTCATCGCTCGGATCGTCTC
>NZ_JAUSSR010000027.1 GCF_030812475.1 Pseudomonas lini | reverse complement strand
CCAGGTCCTACAGGGTTTGGTATCGGCACCGTTCATTGAAGCCGATCACGCTCCTCTGTAGGAGCCGGCTTGCTGGCGAAGGCGTCTTCATGGGCGCTGCAAGGCTCTTGGCCGCTTTCGCTGGCAAGCCAGCTCCTACAGGGGGAGGTCCGTACCGTCCATTGATTCCAATCCACTCCACCGCAAGGAGCTTCACCATGACTGCATCGCAAACACTGCCCCAGGCTCAACGTCAACGCTGCGAAGTCTGGACCCGGGTGATGGGCTATCACCGTCCCGTGTCGGCATTCAACCCGGGTAAACAATCCGAGCACCGCGAGCGAGTGCATTTCACTGAAAGCGCGGCACTGGCCGGGCGCCAATGAGTCGAATGCTACGGGTCGGGGGCATGGTGCCCCTGACCACTATCGACTACCCGGGACAGCTCGCCTGCGTGCTGTTCTGCCAGGGGTGCGCCTGGCGCTGTCGCTACTGTCATAACCCGCAGTTGATCCCGCCCCGTGGCACCGAGGAAGTGGATTGGCGGCGGGTGCTGGCGTTTTTGCAACGGCGCCAGGACCTGCTCGATGCGGTGGTGTTCAGCGGCGGGGAACCGACCCTGCAGGATGGCTTGCCCGACGCCATGGATGAAGTGCGGGCGCTGGGCTTTCGCATCGGTTTGCACAGTGCCGGGATCAAGCCCGCGGCCTTTGCCAAGGCCTTGGTCGGGGCCGATTGGGTCGGTTTCGATGTCAAGGCGTTGCCCGAAGACTGCCAGGCCATCACCCGGGTCAAGGGCAGTGGCACCGCCAACTGGCGCAGCCTCGAGTACTTGCTGGCCAGTGGTGTCGACTATGAATGTCGCACCACCGTGCATTGGCATCTGTTCGAGCCGGCGCGTCTATTGATCCTGGCGCAGCGTTTGAGCCAACTCGGGGTCAAGCGTTTCGCCGTGCAACTGGTGCGTACCGAGCGGATGTTCGATCCGCTGTTGCCGAGCGTTTCGATACAAGCGTTGTTGCCTGATCTTTGGGCCGAAATGCGCGAGTTGTTTCCCGCCTTTGTGTTGCGGGGTTGACCTCTGGTTGCAACATCCGTCCATCACGCGGATCAAGGCTCATAGCGCTTGCGAAATCGCTCGGCACGATCGACGCTGTCATTCATCTGCGCCGCCGCGTGAATGGTCAGGGGATGCTGGGTAAAGCCGGGGCGAGGGGAAATGTAGGCCGCCATTTCCCGGGCGATAGCCAGCTGCTGAGCCGAGCCCTGGGTCAGCAAGGCAATGACCAGGTTTTCCAGGGCGATCACCCGCACACGCAAGTGTACCAGCTCGGCATTGGTCAATTCCGGTGGCGCGGTAAAGGCCTCTGCTTCGAGTGATTGTTGCGCACCTTTATCTTCCCAGGTCGATAGTTGGACCGGGGGTTGTGCCGTTGAGGGAGGGGTTTTATCAGGCATAAGCAGCATCTCCAGGTCATTTCATGGGCTATCGAAAGTCTAGCCTCAAGACTGCCGAAAGGTGCGAGCGCTCAATGTCGGTTCTTGATCCCTATCAAGGGCATCGTTGCGCGAACGATGTACGTTGGCGGTACACCCTGGATGTAAACCGAGGGATAGACATGGCCAAGCCTTTTCCCATCAGCCCCAAGCACCCTGAGCGCATTTGCTGGGGCTGCGACCGGTATTGTCCAGCCAGTTCACTGGCATGCGGCAATGGCTCCGACCGCACGATGCATCCTGCCGAAATGATCGGAGACGACTGGTATCTGCACGGAGACTGGGGCATAGACCCGTTGATTGCCGTAGTGCAAATAGCGGAAGTAGCGGAAGATCCCAATCCACAGGGCTGAACGGTCGCCTGAAAAACTCCCGATCCACCTGCCATAATTTTTTTGAAATCAAGGGGTTGCCAGCCTCGGGAAATCAGTACATAATTCACGCCATCGAAAGCACTGACCGCTCAAAAAGCTCAATGTTTTCAAGGAGTTAGATCGAGATCTTACTCCAAGTTTGTACGCGTTTGGTGTTGTGCTGCATGACATCAGATGTTTGAGGCCGAGTAGCAAAATGGTTATGCAGTGGATTGCAAATCCACCTACGCCGGTTCGATTCCGACCTCGGCCTCCACTCTTAAAAACCCTGTAGATCAATGATCTACGGGGTTTTTTTATACCTGTAGGAAAGTGAAGTGTTCCGCAATTTTTGATTGGGGTTCCGCAACAGTTTTGCCTCAGGCGCACGAAACAGGATCACGAAGCGGAGCACGTGCGGCCTTTGCGTCTCGGATCGAGGCACCAGGTATTGATCCTGCGCTGGCACACGCTCGCCGGCAGCCCCCACGCTGAGGTCGCGGCGGATGACGCGGCCGGTTTTCGAGTAACGCTTGACGATCAGCGGAGGTGCGGCTCCTGGGTAACGATCATCAAAAATTGCGCTGTGCATCCATCCGATCGTGCAAAACCCGGACGATTGCAATTCCGTAAGCCGTCACTCGAAAGTAAATCATGTGCCGCTCAACACTGCAGCGGCGATAACCAGGTCGTATGGCGTCGCAAGCCGGGGCAGTTTTTGGATGCTGGGCCAGTTCCGCAAACGCCGCGGTCAAAATGTCGATGTAGCGGTTGGCCTGATCAACGCTCCACTGTCGGGCGGTATAACTCCAGATAACCTCAAGGTCACCCTCGGCGGCAGGGGTAAGACGGTACTCAGCCATGCGCGGTCAACATTCGTTGCTTGAACGCTGCTGGATCGAATGGTCGAGGTTTCCCGCTGGTCTCTCCTTCCCGAAGTGCAGCACGGACGGTCTCAAGCTCAGCGCTGCGCTCTTGTTCACGACGAATCAGATCGCGAATGTATTCGCTGTCATTGGTGTAATGGCCAGCTTCAATCTGTGCTTTGATCCAACCGTCTTGCTGGTCGGTCACAGTGATGGTCTTTCGCACAGTTCCCATGATTAACCCCTTGGAAAAATGGTGAATAGCACAAAATCTATCATACTATTGGTGCTGTTTAGCATCATTAATTGTCGTCCTCACCCCGTTGTGACTCTGAAAACACTCAACTGATCAACATCAGTGGGAACAACCATCACGCGCCGTCTGCAGGGTGGCCGTCCCCAGGAATGTCTAATTCCCCTGACACCTCATGGCACCGTCCTCATGGGGTTGAAGTTCAGCGCCCCACTAATCAGATTTGTCCTACGTAAAATTGACCTCAAGCCCTACATACAGTTTACTGTATATATGTACAGTCTTGGGTTTCCTGCATCATGAGCTATTCAATTTTAGGCCCTGTCGCCGAAGGCGGAAGAAGGGTGCCGTTGTGCCTGTTCCGAGTACCTGCAGGATTCCCTTCTCCGGCGGCAGACCACATCGAGGCGCACATTTCGCTGGACGAGGTGCTGAATGTTCGGGCACCGCATGTCTACCTGGTGTCACTCATGGGGGAAAGCATGCAGGGTGCAGGAATTTTTGAGGGCGATCTTGCAGTGGTGGATCGTTCCATCGAACCGGTTCACGGGCACATTGTGATCGCTCTGTTGAACAACGAGCCGGTTTGCAAGCGTCTTTGTCTTCGCGGGAAGGACGTGGTCCTGCTATCGGAAAACCCAAAGTACCCTCCGCGCTATGTGCTGGAAGGCGATGAACTCTCTATATGGGGTGTGGTTACCAGTAGCGTGCGTAGTCATGTCTAAGGTGTCGCCTGTATTCGGCCTGATCGACTGCAACAGTTTTTATGCCAGCTGCGAACGGGTGTTCCGCCCCGACCTGGCCAAGGTGCCCATTGTGGTGCTGTCGAACAACGATGGCTGCGTCATCGCCCGAAGCTACGATGCCAAACCTTTCGTGAAGATGGGCGAGCCGTATTTTCAGATCAAGCACAAGCTCAAGCAGCACGGCATCATCGCGTTTTCGTCGAATTACGCACTGTATGGCGATATGAGTGAGCGTGTGATGACGCTGATTGAGTCAATGGTGCCGGCGGTTGAGGTGTATAGCATCGATGAAGCATTCGCCGACCTCACTGGTATCGGTGATCTTGACGGGCTTGGACGTCGGATTCGCAGCCGGGTGCTGCGCTGCACGGGCATCCCGGTCGGCGTTGGTATTGCACCCACCAAAACTTTAGCCAAGCTGGCCAACCACACGGCCAAGCGGCTCCAGGCACATACCGGCGGCGTAGTGAACATCTGTGACCCGACCAAGCGTGCCTGGGTGCTTCGTAACACCGATGTAGCTGAGGTATGGGGCGTCGGGCGCAAGATGAAAATGCACCTGGATGCCATGGGCATCAAGACCGCCATGGACTTGGCCAAGTCCGACCCCTGGATGCTGCGAAAAAATTTCAGCGTGGTGATCGAGAAGACGGCCCGAGAGTTGGCGGGCACGCCATGCCTGGAGCTCGACGAACCCGACCCGCCCAAACAGGAGATCTGCTGCAGCCGGATGTTTGGCAAGCGCCTGCAGGAGCTGCCACCTATCAAGGAAGCGGTGGCCACCTACATGATGCGCGCCTCGGAAAAACTGCGAGCCCAGAATTCGCTGTGCAAGAAGATCCGCGTCAGCATTCGTACCGGCATGTTCAACCCGGAGGAAGCCAAATACGCGAACGGTGTGGTAGTCGATCTGCCTTACCCGACCGATGACGTACGTCTACTGATCAAGTTGGCGGTCGACGCGCTTGATCGCTTGTTCCGGCCGGGCTTCAACTACAGCAAGGCAGAGGTGATGCTGCTTAATCTCTGCCAACCAGGTGAGTATACCGATGATTTGTTTGCGACCTCACAGCCGGCCGAGGCATCGAGAGTCATGGCGGTGTTGGATGAGATCAATGGGCGATGGGGGAGAGGAACGGTGCGCGCAGCGAGTGTGCCGATCAACCCTGATTGGGGTATGAGGCGGGAAATGATGAGCCAAAGCTACACCACGCGGCTGGATCAATTGTGGAAGATATCTTGCCGCTAATTACGCGGACTGCAGGTCGTTGAAAATCAGTAGCTTGCACAACATTTATTATGCTAAGCTGTTGATCTACTTAGCTTTGTAGCGTGGATGGCAAATCCACCTACGCCGGTTCGATTCCGATTTCGGCCTCCAGTTTAAACAAGCTCCGTAGATCTATGATTTACGGAGCTTTTTTATTTGCAGTCTCCGGCAAGATTTAGTCTTGAAATGGGCATCTGCGAACTTGCTTCACCGGGGATGGATGTATATATTTCCACCTCTGCAGCACAAGGGTCAGATCTGCCAGCTCGTAATTGGCACTGTTCAGACCGCTTCACCGCGCTACCGCCCGAATGGCGAAACTGGTAGACGCATGGGACTTAAAATCCCCCGCTCGTAAGGGCGTGCCGGTTCGATTCCGGCTTCGGGCACCATTTAAAAATCAAGGGTTTGCGGGCGAAAGCTGATGCAAACCCTTGTTTGTTTCTGGGTCGCAAAATTAGAGTTGGGTCGCAATTCACTTCGTAGGAGAGACTTTCTTTCCTTTCCGATTGCGGATGTATTGCCCGGTCATAACGACGGTAGTATGCCCAAGTTGATCTCAAGCCTGCATGATGTCCCCGCTTGATTCGGCTTTGTCCGTAGCAGCTTTAGCGCGTAAATCACGCATTTGAAACTCGGACTTCGCAACGCCGGCGGCCTCTCTGGCCAAGTCAAACCTTCCCCGTAACATCGTCACTGACATCGGCGTGCCATCCTCCGTAACGGCCATCCGTGTCGAGCGGACCTTGTGTCCTGCCTTCCTGGACATAATTCGATCGATCAAATCCTTCAGTTCGCCAGTTATCTCGATCCGACGTTTTGCATTCGTCTTGCCCTGCAGCACCCAAATTTGGCCGTCGCGGACATCCCTCTTGTCCAGTAATCGGGTGTCGGTCACGCGTTGGCCAGTCAGATACGGGCCTGTGCCAGCTTGACAGGATTGCTTGACCTGTCACGACTATGCAACTAAAATTAGTCGCATATGCGGAGGTCCAATGTCCAAGCAACAAAAGCTGCTCGCGAAGCTGCTGAACAAGCAAGCAGGATTCACTTGGACGGAACTGGTCACGCTACTAGGTGGGCTTGGATACCACCCGATCGAGGGTAACGGCAGTCGGGTAAAATTCGACAACGGCAACCCACGGGCGATGATCAACCTGCACAAGCCACATCCGGGCAACGAACTGAAGGCTTACGTCAAACGGCAGGTAATCGAGCACCTGAAAGCAGGAGGATTGATCTGATGAGCACTATGTTGCAGCACCGTAGCTATTACGGCTCCATCGAGGCCAGCCCTGAGGATAATTGCCTGTTCGGCAAGCTTCAGTTCATTCGCGCTCTGGTTAGCTATGAAGGCGAGACTGTTGCAGAGCTGAGCCAAGCGTTCCGTGATGCAGTGGACGACTACCTTGATACCTGCGCATCACTCGGGCAGGAGCCAGAGATTCCGTGCAAGGGCTCGTTCAACGTAAGGGTAGGGCATGACCTGCACCTGGCTGCCAGTGTGGCTGCTACCCAGCTGAGCATTTCCTTGAATGATCTGACGCGAAAGGCTTTGAGCGAATACCTTGAGCATCGTGCGTAGCGAAGCGCCGAAGATCCAGTGTGAGAGCGAGCCGGCTTTCGGCGGCATTCAGACGAAAGTGAACTGACATCCGGCATCGACCTCGACTGATGCACCTATTCGCCGGCAAGCCTGTCTCGCTCCCACAAGGAATCGAGGCTGTACAAACGCCCCGAGTCATCCCACTAGCTGCCACCACCGCCTCCGCTGCTGCTACCGCCTCCAGCCTTGTCGGCACCGCCTGGTTTGGAACCGGCAGGCGTTGGCCCGCTATCCGTGGTACCGCCATCGGCTCCTTTGGGGAGCGAGGCGGCGTCCGGATCGGCATTTGTGCTTTTTGGCGCCGGTTCACGGGTCTGGCTGGTGCCATCGGTGGAAGTCGACCCCGTGGAGGTGCTGTCTGCTGCGACCGCATACAGCGAGCCGGCAGAGACAAGGCCTGCAAGCGTGAGCGCTGCAATTTTATGCTTGATCATGGTGAGTCTTCCTTGCATGTGGTTAACACAGCATTGGAAGAATCGGCGACGAAATGGTGCTGGGCAGCGGACGAGCGGTGGGTGCCTGTCGTTTGCCGGCAGGAAATGCCAGGGAATCAATTACAGGCCGTAGCGACCGCCTTCTCGGCGCGCTTGAGCTCCTGTTTGACGTCGGCCGTTATTCGCTGTTCTTTCAGCCGCTGTTCGAGAAACAGTTGATCGCCACGGGATTTCACCTCGGCATCCGAAGCGTCAACCTGGGCTTTGACCGTGGCGGCGTGCGCCTCGATGACCGCCTCGACCTCTTGCTCGCTTTTGGCCGTATCGAGGGCGTGGACCAGCTTGCCGACCTCTGCCTTCTCGGCCTCGGCGTAACCATCGACTGAAAGTCCCGCCGCCAACGCTCGCACCTGGATTTCCAAGGTTTTCAAACGCTGCTGGGCAATCTTGCACGATTCATCCCGCTGCGGGTTCTCGCTGGCTTCCCAGGTTCTCAACCCGTATGTCACGGCACCAATGATCGCCAAGGTGGCGGCGGCACCCAGTAATTTGCCTTTCACTTGCGCAACCTCTTTCCAATCGCCAGCCCACTGTGTCTGCTACGGTCGTGGCTGCTTGACCACTGCCCTGTTGGCGACCTTCAACACATCTAGGGTTGACCTCCACCCGGTGTTGGATCAGGTTTGCGCCGATCACCCCCTGAAGGATTGCCGACATTCACCAGTCTTCTCTCCACCAAGACGTTTTGCAGGGCCTGCCGGGCATCCGGATCCAGTTGATGCTCTCGCGCCTTGAGTTCGAGCAGGATCGGGCTGGACCATGCTCGATAGGTTTTCTCGGCAGCACGAATGGATTTCATCTATCTCTCCCTGATTGACGCCTGATTAAGAAGACGCGTGATGAGCTACGAATCCTAGTTGATGAAATGCATTGTTGCCAACAAATTGACACGATACGACTATCGTTCGCGATGGCGCGCTATAGCGCTAATAATCAGAAAATATATTGCGCCAGTAGTATGTATCTAACCTTAATATTTCCAGTGTTCGCACAGGCAGATAAAGAGGTGGACGTGATGTTCAAGCTATTGACTACCCTTGCCATGGCGCTTTTTCTGACGGGGTGCTCTTCCGGTCCCCAGACGCCCAACGATGCCCATTTGCCGCCTCCAGCCGGTGCCAAGCAGTTAAGCGGCGCCGAGATAGAACAGACGCTTATCGGTCGCAAGCTCACCAGCGTAACGGCCAAAGGTCATGATTTCTGGGAGACCTTGAATCGTGACGGGACTGCGAAAATCCAGATTGCCAGCGATAGAGTAGAGAAAGGCCGTTGGAAAGTTGCAGGCGATGTTATCTGTGTCAGTTATGAAAAGTATGGTGAGGAATGCAGCACAGCGCATAGCGACGGTGCTTCAGTCTGGCTGGTCGATCAGATGAAAAAGACGACCAATAACAAGTTTACTGTGCATTAGTGGGGGCAGTTGGCATCTAATAAGCACGCTTGAAAATTTCGAGACCTATCCCGTTTTCCTGCGTTGCAGGACCTGCTGCGCAGGCAGCCGTGCGCCGAACGGCATAGCTGAATTCCGTGCCGTCCCGGCGCCTACTGTACTCCATCGGCCACCGGCAAGTGCGGCCATCAAGTACCTCGGTGAGCAGACACAGCGCCCGTCACTGTTTCTGTTTCCAGTTGCCACCGCCGGTTTCGCAGTCGACCTTCGATTGCCCGAGATTTTCAGCGCCGTAGTAATAGGTAATGATTTGCGCATCTTTCGGGATGTTCAGCGCCTTGCTGTTTTTGTCCTTGCTGACGGACTGGGGATTGGCCAGGGATTCAGGCGTCACGGTGCCCATGCACGTGGCCTGGTAACGATCGCCGCACTGCGCGACTTTTTTCTTGGTGCTGGTCAGCATCTCCCGGCTTTCGTTGCTGCAGGACCAGTCGATGGCGTCCACCGGCATGCCTTTGTATTCATAGCAGGTGTGGGTCTCGATAACCGGTACGGAAGGGCTCTGGGATCGGGTCAGCACGTCGCACCCCTGGGCCATCGTCAGGGTGGGGCTCAGGCAGGCAAGCAGAAGCACAAATCTACTGTTCATCAGGATTTCCTCTCCAGTAGTGCCCTGCCTGGAAGGTCAGGGGCTTATAACTTTCGAAACATGACGAACAGCCTTGTTCCATCCGATTTGCTGATTTGAGCGTTCTTGTAGTGGGCGGCCGACCGATTGAATTCGACGCGGCCGCCCGGCCAGTCAGCTATACGAAAGGCTGACCGGTAAAACCCCGGGGCAAGCGTTGCTGTCCGGCCATGGCAGTGAGCCGCTCGGTCCAGGCCGTGCGCCAGTCGGTGGCAGTAGGGGTGACTCGGGTTTTTCGTGAGGCGCGGCGTGCAGCGTTGCGCTGGTTTTTGCGCGCTTCCTTGAAGGCATCGGTATTGCGGCAGCTTCTGCATTTCACCCGATTCAGTTCGCGGGTGGAAGTGAGATTGCTGCCTTTGTGACCGCAGGCCAGATGCCCGCCGATTTTGAAGTGGGTGACCATCAGACGTCTCCTTCGTGACGTGTGATCATTTGACCCCCCGCCGGTGTTTACGTTCGTTGACCGGATTGCGGGCAAAAAAAAGGCTCGCATGCGGGCGGGCCAAGGGATGCTTCAAAAGGAGTGAGGCCACTGTAGAGGGTGAGTTGTGAAAGCGATGTGAAAGGAAATATCAGGCAAAAAAATCCCGACGCCAGGTCGGGTTGTCGGATATCACGCGAAACACTCAGGCAAGGACGCATCCGGTAACCGATCGTTGCCGTTCATGCGTCCTGAATCAGGCCGTGCTCCTGAACCGTTTGCCCGGGTCGAATCATCTGAACCGCGGCAGGGGCGGGTCGACAGGTTTGAGCGAGGACAGCGTGTTGCGAATCAGTGGCGTGTCCTTTTCGATGTCATTCAGACGGTCACGAATCCTGAGCGCGGTCGGGTGCCCGCCTTGATGGTCGACCCAGTCGGCGATTTCCTTGCACGCCGCGGCCAAGCGAGCCTGACGTGAGTCAAGCAGGGTGAGCAGGGTGGTGATGGACTCTTTTTCGGACATGGCAAACACCTCCGTTGAAGACACCTTGTCAGTGGTAGCAAAAAGCCCGCTGGGAGCGAGCTTTCTACCGGTGGGGTCGCTGATCCTTCAGCATTTTTCAGTATAGACCCGGACTTCAGCCTTGTGGGGCGGTCATCTGCGACCTTGCATTCAGCTGCCGGCAGACACCTTGGGCGTCTACTTCCAGATCGAAGCCGTCGCCCATAAAACCGCGGGTGCGCGTATCGAAAATGCGATACCAGAAGGCGGCGTCAGGGGGAGGATGAGTGTTTTCCCCGACTCGGCGTCCATGAATGACGATCTTGTTGCAGCGCTTCACGACGAATATGTCTTCCATGGCGTCACCGCAGGTGATACGTGTCCAGAACAAGCATAGAAGCCATTTGCGATCATGCAAAAAATCAACGGTCAGTTCGTCGGTTAAGCGCTGGTATGGCGCCAGTCAGGGTTTGTCAGCGGCGGCGATCATTTTCTCGAGAAAGATCGCCAGCCCGACTTCCTCTGCCCTGAGTCCTTTGCGTGTTCTCGTGCGCGGCAACTCGGCCAGGGCGCCGATTAGAAACCCATCGAGCACCGCCGGATGGATGTAGCACTTGCGACAGACCGCCGGGGTGTTGCCCAGTTGCCGGGCGACGTTTTTCACCATCTCCACCACATGGCGCTTGGCGTCCGATTCCGGCTCCCATTGCAATTGACGCAGTACCGACAACGCCAGGACGCTGCCAGCCCAGGTGCGGTAATCCTTGGCGGTGAAGTCGGCGCCGGTCAGGGTCTGCAGGTAGGCGTTGACGTCGGAGGAGCTGATGCTGTGCCGCTCGCCGTTCTCATCGAGATACTGAAACAGGTTCTGTCCGGGAATTTCCTGGCAGCGCTTGATGATTCGCGCCAGGCGCCGGTCTTTCACGGTGATCTGATGTTCAACACCGCTTTTGCCTCGGAACTGGAACAGGATCGCACTGCCATTGATCTCGACGTGACGCCTGCGCAGGGTGGTCAGACCATAGGAGCGATTTTCCCGCGCATACTGGGTGTTACCGACGCGAATCAATGTCGCGTCGAGTAAGGTGATGACCGTGGCCATGACCTTGTCCCGGCTGAAACCCGGCGCCGCCAGCAGCGTTTCCAGCTGTCGGCGCAGTTTGGGCAAGGCGCGACCGAACTCCCGAAGGCGCGAGTATTTGTCGGCATCGCGCACTTCCCGCCAGCGCGCGTGATAACGGTATTGCTTGCGACCCCGGGCGTCACGACCTGTGGCTTGCAGGTGGCCGCGCGGATCGGCGCAGATCCACACATCGGTGTAGGCCGGAGGCACGGCGAGGGCGTTGATGCGCTTGATTTCGTCCGGGTCAGTGATGCGCCGGCCCGCGGGATCGAAGTAGCAGAACTTGCCGCGCAGTTTCCGGCGGGTGATGCCGGGCAGCGTGTCATCGACGTAATGCAAATCAGGCGGCAGCACGTCGGGCGGTACGGTATCGGGCATGGCGGTAGTCCTTGCAACGAATCAGGGGCCGTTATTGCCATTGACCGCATGCCGTTGCGGTGGTGCCAGCCAGTTTTTCCAGACAGGTTATGCCAGTACGGCCACCGCCTTGATCTGGGCCCAGAGTTGCTGGCCGGGGTGCACGCTCAACTGGTCCCTGGAGTAGCGGGTGATTCGCGCCAGCAGCGGCGTGCCGGCGGCGTCCAGGCGGATCAACACATGAGCGGCATTGTCGGCGCCCATCTCGCTGATCACGGTGACCGGCAGCCGATTGAGGATGCTGCTTTGCTCTACGCCGTGCAGGCTCAGACTGACATCCCGTGCCTGAACCTTGCAGCGCAGTGCCTGGCCGGCGTCCATCGGCGTATGCGTCACGCGAATGTTCAGGGCCGTGCCTGGCAACTGCAGGGTCAACAGTTGATAGTCGGGGTCATAGGCACTGACCTGCCCCTCGATCACTACGCCCGCGTCATCGCCCAGCGCCAGGGGCAGATCGAGCCGGGCCAGGGTTTCGCCGATCGGCCCGCTGGCCAGTGCCTTGCCGTTGCCGAGCAGGACGATGTGGTCGGCCAGCCGCGCGACTTCGTCCTGGGAGTGGCTGACGTACAACACCGGGATGTCCAGTTCATCGTGCAGCCGTTGCAGGTAGGGCAGGATTTCGCCCTTGCGCTGGCTGTCCAGCGCTGCCAGCGGTTCGTCCATCAGCAGCAGATTCGGACTGGTGAGGAGGGCGCGGGCGATGCCGATCCGTTGCCGTTCCCCGCCCGACAGGTTGTGCGGAAGACGGTCCAGCAGGTGACCGATTCCGAGCAGTTCGGTGGCGTGGGTCATATCGACCCGGCGTTGCTGTTTCGGGATGCGCTTGAGGCCGAATTCCAGGTTGGCGAGCACCGACAGATGGGGAAACAGGCTGGCTTCCTGAAACACATAACCCAATGCGCGCTTGTGTGGCGGGACGAAAATCTGCTGGTCGCTGTCTTGCCAGATTTCATCGTTGACCTGGACAAATCCCTGCTCGGCCCGTTCCAGGCCGGCAATGCAGCGCAGGCAAGTGGTCTTGCCCGAACCGGAATGACCGTAAAGCGCGGTGACGCCACGACCGGGCAGTTGCAGATCGACATCCAGGGCGAACCCCGAATACTTCAGTTTCAAGCGCGTATAAATCATCGATCAGCCCCAGCCCGTTTTGGTTTTTCGGCTGGAGTAGAGCGCCAGCAACACGGCAAACGAGAACACCAGCATCGCCCCCGCCAGCCAATGGGCCTGGGCGTATTCCATGGCCTCGACATGGTCGTAGATCTGCACCGAGACTACCCGGGTCTTGTCGGGAATGTTGCCACCGATCATCAACACCACGCCGAACTCACCGACGGTGTGGGCGAAACCGAGGATGGCCGCGGTGATGAAACCCGGCCGGGCCAGGGGCAGTATCACGCTGAAAAAAGTATCCCAAGGATTGGCGCGCAAGGTTGCGGCCACTTCCAGGGGGCGGGTGCCGATGGCAGAAAACGCGTTTTGCAGCGGCTGGACCACGAAGGGCATCGAGTACAGCACCGAGCCGATCACCAAACCTGCAAAGCTGAAAGTGAGCGTGCCCAGCCCCAGGGATTGGGTGAGTTGACCGATGTATCCGTTTGGGCCCAGCGCCAGCAGCAGGTAGAAGCCAATCACCGTCGGTGGCAGCACCAGGGGCAGGGCGACGATCGCCCCGACCGGGCCGCGCAGCCAGGATTGGGTGCGCGACAGCCATAACGCAATCGGCGTGCCGATGATCAGCAGGATGACCGTGGTCAATGACGCCAGTTTCAGGGTCAGCCAGATCGCGGAAAAGTCGGCACTCGATAGAGTCATTTAGAGTTGGTAACCGTAGGACTTGATGACAGCGGCGGCTTTCGGCCCTTTGAGGTAGTCCACCAGCGCCTTGGCAGCCGGGTTGTCCTTGCCTTTGTTGAGGATCACCGCGTCTTGCCGTATCGGGTGGTGCATGTCGGCTGGAACGATCCAGGCCGAACCGCCGGTCACTTTGCCGTCCTTGTAGATTTGTGACAACGCCACGAAGCCCAGTTCAGCGTTGCCGGTGGAAACGAACTGATAGGCCTGCGTGATGTTCTGGCCTTCGACGATTTTCGCTTTGACCTTGTCGGTCAGGCCGAGCCTGGCCAGCACTTGGGTCGCGGCCAGGCCGTAAGGTGCGGTTTTCGGGTTGGCGATGGACAGATGCTGATACTGGTTATCGCTGAGCACCTTGCCCTTGGCGTCGACGTAGCCTTCCTTGGCCGACCACAGTGCCAGGGTGCCGATTGCGTAGGTGAAGCGCGAGCCCTTGACGATGTCGCCTTCGGTTTCGAGTTTTTTCGGGGTGGTGTCGTCCGCCGAAAGGAACACTTCGAACGGCGCGCCGTTTTTAATCTGGGTGTAGAACTGGCCGGTTGCGCCGAAAGAGATGACCAGCTTATGCCCGGTGTCTTTCTCGAAATCAGCCGCGATGGCCTGGATCGGTGCCGTGAAATTGGCCGCGACGGCGACCTGGACTTCGTCCGCCTGGGCAGCGCCGAAGGCGAAGGCGGCGATCAGGCTTGCGAGGCCGGTGGGGGCAAAACGTGAGGCACGCAGGGTCATGAAACGGCTCCGTGGTTGGCGAGTGCGGCGAGGGTAATCGTTATATAAAAGAATATATAGCGAATTGCCTGCAAACGGAACGTCCAGGGGATGGCGCGTCAGCGGAGAGCAACTTCAAGCCTTGCAGCGCCCTCGAGGACGCCTTCGCCGGCAAGCCGGCTCCTACAGGGTTTGGCGTTGACCTCGACTTTTCGACCTGCAGGTGTTCGTGTCGGAAAATCGATGGCGGGTTTTTAGCGGTTAATCAATCTTGCCAATCCTTCATCCGCCAGCTTGCGGGTCAGCTGCGCCGTGGTCAGTTCAACTCCCAGGGTAAAGGCCTGCCCGGCCCACAGGTTGCTGAAGTCCGCTTCGCCCTTGGCCCGCAACGGCATCAGCGCTCCACCCGCCAGCGGGAACGCCGGTGCTTTATCGCTCATCGGTCCGAGTTCGCGCATGACCCTATTCAGGATGCCCCGTGCCGGACGGCCGGTGAAAATATTGGTCACGGCGGTCTCGCTCGCCTTGGCCGTGCGCAGGGCCTGGTGGTGAGAGGCACTGACCTTGGCCTCTGGCGTGAACAGATACGCGGTGCCCACTTGCACCGCCGACGCTCCGAGCACAAACGCCGCCGCGACGCCTCGTGCATCGGTAATGCCGCCAGCGGCGATGACCGGCACTTTCACCGCGTCGACGATCTGCGGCACCAGGGCGAAGAGGCCGATCTGGCTGCTCAGGTCGTCGCTGAAGAACATCCCGCGATGACCGCCCGCTTCATAACCCATGGCGATGATCGCATCGCAACCCTGCTGCTCAAGCCACAGGGCTTCTTCGACAGTGGTGGCCGAAGACAGCACTTTGGCTCCGGTAGCTTTCACCCGATCCAGCAAGGATTTTTCCGGCAGGCCGAAGTGAAAACTCACGACTTCGGGACGCAGCGCTTCGATCACTTCGCAGGCCGCGTTATCGAACGGCGCGCGGTTGGACACCGGTGTCGGCGCGTCGAAGTCGACGCCCAGTTCGTGGTAGTAGGGCGCGAGCAGATTTTTCCAGTCCCGGGCGCGTTGCTCATCGGCTGCCGGGGGCTGATGACAGAAGAAATTGACGTTGATCGGTCGCCGGGTTTGCTGGCGAATGGACTGCAGCTCTTCGCGCAACTGCTCGACACTGAGCATGGCGGCGGGCATCGAGCCCAGGCCGCCGGCGTTGCTCGCCGCGATCACCATGGCCGAGGTCGTGGCGCCGGCCATGGGTGCCTGGATGATCGGCAGTTCGATCCCGAGCAGATCTAGAATGCGGGTATCTGGCCATTGGCTCATTGCAGGATTCTCCGACGTAAATACAGGGCAGGGGCGGTCGAAACGTTTTGTATCAGCAATGACCGGGGCACGACCAGTCCAGATTTCTGATCGGGCGCACGTGCCCGGTGCCGCAGTGAAGCATTGAGGTCTTTTGCCCTGCCGGCAGCAAGATGCCGACCGCTATCGGCTACGCCCGGTCTGGCTTAAAGTCGAGTACGGCGTCAGCATGCTTTGTGGTATTTCAACGGCACGACAACTGATTGATCCCATGAGGAGACAACCATGTTCCAAGGCATTTTGATCGACAAGGACGACAGCGGCTATCGGGCCACACTGCAAGAAATTGAAGAGGATCAACTGCCCGAAGGCGATGTGACGGTGCGGGTGACGTACAGCACCTTGAACTTCAAGGATGGCCTGGCGATCACCGGCAGCAGCCCGGTGGTGCGAAAATTTCCGATGGTGCCGGGGATCGATCTGGCGGGGACTGTCGAATCCAGCGAGCACCCGGACTACAAGGTCGGTGATCAGGTCCTGCTCAATGGCTGGGGCGTGGGTGAAGGGCATTGGGGCGGACTGGCGCAGAAGGCGCGCCTGAAGGGCGACTGGCTGATTCCGCTGCCCCGGGAGTTCACTGCCGCCCAGGCGATGGCGATTGGCACCGCGGGTTACACGGCAATGCTGAGCATTCTGGCGCTGGAACATAACGGCGTGACGCCGGAGCAGGGCGAGGTGCTGGTCACCGGGGCGAACGGGGGCGTCGGCAGTTTTGCCATTGCGCTGTTGAGCAGGCTCGGTTATCGAGTGGTCGCCTCCACGGGGCGCACCGCCGAGCATGATTATCTCAAGCAGCTGGGGGCCAGCGAAATCATTGACCGGGCGACGCTGTCCGAGCCGGGCAAACCTTTGGGCAAGGAGCGTTGGGCGGCGGTCATCGATTCGGTGGGCAGTCACACGCTGGCCAATGCCTGCGCGAGTACTCAATCCAATGGCACCGTGGCTGCCTGTGGTCTGGCGCAAGGCATGGATTTTCCGGCTTCTGTCGCGCCGTTCATTTTGCGTGGGGTGACCTTGGCGGGGATCAATAGTGTGACCCAGCCTAAAGCCAAACGGATCCTGGCCTGGAACCGGCTGGCCAAGGACCTGGACTTTGCTTTGCTGCCGCTGATCAGCCATGAGATCGGCTTGAGTGAAGCGATCGACGCGGCCCCGCGCTTGCTGGCCGGGCAGTTGCGGGGGCGGGTGGTGGTGGATGTGAATCGTTGAGGAGGTGTACACGAACAGTGTGCCCCCACAAAACCCTGTAGGAGCTGGCTTGTCGGAACGCCGCACCGCAGCGACGGCGGCGTGTCAGCCAACATCAATGTTGACTATCAGACCGCTTTCGCCAGCAAGCCGGTTCCTACAGGCCCTCACGCTCCAGCAGCTGTCGTTTGCGCTCCACCCCCCAGCGATATCCTGACAAATTACCATCGCTGCGCACCACGCGGTGACACGGGATCGCCACTGCCAGGCTGTTCGCGCCACAGGCCTGGGCCACGGCTCGCACGGCTTTCGGCGAGCCGATGCGCTGGGCGATATCGGTGTAGCTGGCGGTGCTGCCGGCCGGAATTTCCCTCAGCGCTTGCCAGACCCGTTCCTGAAACGCCGTCCCGCGAACATCCAGTGGCAAGTCCAGGCCGATGGCGGGGGCTTCGATGAAGCCGACGACCTTGGCAATCAGCTGTTCGAACACGTGATCGGCACCGATCAGGTTGGCCCGCCGGAACTTGTCCTGCAAGTCACAGACCAGTTGGTGCGGATCGTCGCCGAGCAGTATCGCGCACACCCCGCGTGCACTTTGCGCCACCAGGATCGCGCCCAGGGAGCACTGGCCGACGGCAAACCGGATGTCGTTGTTTTGACCGGCTGCGCGGTAATCGCCGGGTGTCATGCCCAGCAGCTGGTCCGCCGCTTCATAAAAACGGCTGTTGGAGTTGAAGCCGGCGTCATACAGCGCGTCGGTCACCGAACCGCCGTCGGTCAAACGCTCACGGACCTTGCGGGAACGATGGGCCGTGGCATAACCCTTGGGTGTCAGCCCGGTCACGGTCTTGAACACCCGGTGGAAGTGAAAGCTGCTCAGGCCCGCCGCCAGGGCCAGTTCGCCCAGTGCGGGCAGGTCTTCGGCGGCTTCGATCTGGCGGCAAGCGGCCGCCACGGTCAGGGCATGTTGTGCGGCGACCTCGCTTTGATCCCTGGCCAGCCGTTTGCTGGGACGATAACCCGCCGCCTCGGCTTGCGCGGCAGTGTCGAAGAACTCGACATTCTGCGGTTTCGGCAAGCGCGCCAGGCTGCTGGGACGGCAGTAGATGCCGGTGGTTTTCACGGCATAGACAAACTGCCCGTCGGCGCGAGGATCACGCGCGACGACAGCGGCCCAGCGCGGGTCATGCTCGGTGTCGACGATTGGCGAGTGACTGGTCATGGCGTCATATCCGTTGTTCCGTTTGAGCCAGATTAACCAGCCGTCGGGGCGGTAGCACTCCGGGTCTTGCGGTCGAATTCGAGCGCTTCATTTGGCAGTGCGAAAAGTGAAGTTGATCCGTTGTTCACCCAGGCGGGGGTGCTGGCCGCCCTTGATCGGCAACACGCCGTGATAACGCAGGCGATCGACGCCGCCCCAGACCACGATGTCCCCATGCAACAACGGCACTCGCTGACTTTTGTCGCTGCGCTCGAAGCCGCCGAACAGGAACATCGCCGGCAACCCCAGTGATACCGAGACAATGGGCGCGGCCAGGCAGGCTTCGTCCTTGTCCTGGTGCAACGACATTTTGGCCCCCGGGACATAGCGGTTGATCAGGCAGGCATCAGGCACGAAACCGGCAAACCCTGCTTCCCGCGCCGCCGCTTGGGCCAGTTCGAAAAACACCTCGGGCATCGCTGGCCAGGGCCGGCCTGTTTGCGGGTCATGGCGAGTGTAGCGGTAGCCGCTGCGATCGGTGGTCCAGCCCCACGTGCCGCAACTGCTCATGGCCGCCGACATGGTGAAGCCGCCCGGCGTGACCATCTGCCGTAACGGCGCATCAGCCAGCACTGTTTCCAGAGCGGGCAGCAATCGGTCCAGCCAGGGCAGGGCAAAGCCCCTCAGGACGAAAGACTGTTCGCCGATTGGCTCGCGTCGGCGTTCCTGCTCGGGTTCAGCGTCGGCAAACAGGTCGAAGGTGGCAGGAGACATGGGCTTATAAGGCATCGTGAAAGATGATTCCAAGGGTATGCCGTTTTCCGCTGTGCAGGCGACTCACGCCGTGGCGCAGGGTCACGCGGTAATAGCCACGAACGCCTTTGACCGGCCGTTGATTGACCGCAAAGATCAGCCCGTCGCCCTTCTTCAGGTTGATAACCTGTGGTCGCGATTGCATCCGTGGCCGCTGTTCGGTCAGCACGAACTCGCCGCCGATGAAATCTTTGTCCGGCTCCGACAGCAGAATCGCCACTTGCAGCGGGAACACATGTTCGCCGTACAGGTCCTGATGCAAGCAGTTGTAATCCTGCGGCCCATATTGCAGCAACAACGGGGTCGGGCGTTCCTGACCGGCGGCATGGCAGCGCTGGAGAAAAGCTTCGTGCGTCTCGGGGAAACGGGTCGGCAGGCCCATGCGTTCGTACCAGCGATTGGCAATCGGCACCAGGCGCGGGTAAAGCGCAGTGCGCAAGCGGGCTACAACGTCGGGCAGGGGGTACCTGAAGTACTTGTACTCGCCACGGCCAAAACCGTGACGAGCCATGATCACTTGCGAGCGGAACGGTTCCGAACGGGAGTACAGGGCGCTGACTGCATCGCACATCTCAAGACTCAACAGCGATCGAATGATTGCGCAGCCATCCTGATCCAGTTGCTGCTCCAGGTTCAGCCAGTCCAGTACTTCGAGACGTTGCTCACTCATCGCCATGCCTCGCGATCGGCAGTGCCGCTGATGTAGCGAATCGAGGAAGTGCACATGTACTGACGCCTTGACCTGTGGGTGAGGTCGCCAGTCTAGGGAGCGCCGCCGGCGCGAACACTCCGGCGCTTGCGGTCGAATTCCAGATGCACGCTCCGCATTGCGTTACAGCGCCTTGCTGACGCTTATTTCGCTGACGACGTCTTCAGTCTGGCCATGAATAACGTCCAGCGCAGCTTTGGCTTCTTCTTCAGTACCGTTTTCCAGTTGGGCAAATTCGAAGCGGCGTTCGCCGTTGAGTTTGTATTTGATGACGTATTTGGTCGTTTGAGCCACGGTCATACCTGCTTGTGTTGATGTGGGTGCGCGACTCAGCTCAGTTTCGAGCTGGAGCGGCGGATGATCTTGATCGAGTGAGTCAGGGTCGGTTTGCGGGTCACGCTGATCGGCCGGCGGTTGACCGTATCGATGGTGATGTTCCAGAAGCCGGTGCTCGGTGCAGTAATACGCGCCGGGAAGGTGTCGAACGCACCGCCGTGGTAAGTGTGACGTCCGCCGTTCTTGAAGCTGCGGAAATTGGCATCGTTCATCAAGCGGATGTTGCAGGTTTGCGAGCATTGAATGACGACGATGTCGTCTTCGTTGAGGTGCTCGCGCTGGTGGATAAATTTCATGGCGCCTCCAGAAGGGCTTTTTCTACAAAATCAAAACGATAGCATGGGCGATTGGCGCAGTTTATCAGCCCGAACAGGTTATTATCCGGTCGTCGAGGCGTGCTTTGGCAATAAAAAACAGTTATTCGCGATTCCAATGCGCGATGAACGCAACGAGCTTCGGAGAAAAACCGCATTTATGCTGTCGGAGGCTCTTTATCGGAGATTTAACATGAAATGGGGTATATGGATCCTGCCTTTGGTAGTGGCGATGAGTGGTTGTGCGAGTGTCTCGGATATCAATCAGACGCTGCCTACCATGAGTGTGATTTCGGGCAAGAAACCCCATGAATACGCACAATGCCTGACCGAGAAGCTGGCCGACAGCCGCGGCGCCCTGCAAGTTGAACCGCAGAAGGATGGCGTGCGGGTGATCGTGCCGCAGAAGCTCTCCTCGGGACCGGCTGCTGTATTCGTTATCGAAGAACGCTCCAGCGGTAGCAGCATCAAGCTGCACGAACGCATCTCCAATGTACCGTTGCGCCCCCAGGATGTACGCGATGCCGCCACTGCGTGCATTTCCGGCTGATGGACGGGAGCAACCTCGCTCGGGGCGTCGTGCGGACGATGGACTAAAGAGCGCCGCGTTTAGGGTAGGAGCAAGCTTGCTCGCGATGGATTCAATTGCGCCGCGTTTAGCCAGGCAACCCGCGTTATCGTTAACGACCATCGCGAGCAAACTTGCTCCTACAAGGGCAGGGCCACATTGTCATTTCCGGAGACGAGCATGAAACGAGAGCAGGTGCGCAAGTGCCATGCAGAGGGTCAGATCTCTGCCACCCACGTGATCCAGAACCCGGCAAGCACGGAGGAATGGATCGTGTTTTTCAAGAAAAGCGCCGGGCGCAGTTTTTTCCTGGTGGATGACAATGACGAAGTCGAATCCTTCAATCGTCTCGATGACCTGATCGAGACGGTGCGCGGCCTGGGGATCAAGTTCGCGGAAATTCACATGTAGGGCCGGACGTCCTACTTGCAGACCACCAGGACGCTGCGGTTCTTGTAATTGCCGACATCCACACCCAGGGTCTTGTCGCTTTCCTTGGACGAAGGCGTGCCATCCGTCGCGACGATGTTGTAGCCGGTGCCCGCGCAGGAAGCGTCAGCCTTTTCATAGCAGGTAGCCCATGAATTGGCTTCCCCGGAGCAATCGATCGTCAGACCCTGTTCTCCGTTGTTCAGGTAAGTCGTTTCCGACGTGGCGCAACCGGTAAGGGCCAGAAGCGCAATCATTGGCAAATATCTATTCATGTGTAGGGGTCGTCGTCGGGATGATGGGGCTAAGCCTGTGACAGCGCTGGCTGCAAAAGGTTATAGCGATTGGCCACTTTGTCGCGGGCAATCACAAAAAAGCCCTGCGTAAAGCAGGGCTGCGTGCGACAAGGGCGGATCAGCTCTTGTCCTTGCCGCGGCGTTTAGGCGCTGCAGGCTGGTCTTGCAACACCGATGCCACTTCAATCGCCAACGCTTCGCTGGGGAACGGTCCGGCGATATTCTCGCCGCCGACGCTGTCGACCCACCACTGGCCGTCTTTCCCCTGGTTGATCAGGTACCCGTTGACGCTCTTTGCTACCGACATCTATCTGCCTCGTTGGCTGGTTCAATCGCGCAATGATAGCGCCAAATGCAGCCAACGGGTGCTGATGGGCGTATGGTGGTGCGGTTGCCCGTCCGGTCGATGGCCGTGCAAGTCTGCCAGTCTCTGCTATTTATAAGGGCGGCGGAAGATCCGCAGGACATTATGCGGAACTATCCGCGTGAATATTTCTCTATGATGGCATCGGTTAGCCAGCGCGGGGCATTGTAAGGTGCGCACCGCCTGATTAGACTGCGTCGAAACTCGAACACACAGCCCTTTCAAGGACTTATATGATCAAGAAATGCTTGTTCCCAGCAGCCGGTTACGGCACTCGCTTCCTCCCAGCGACCAAAGCCATGCCCAAGGAAATGCTGCCGGTGGTAAACAAGCCACTGATCCAGTACGGCGTCGAAGAAGCACTGGACGCCGGTTTGACCGAAATCTCCATCGTCACCGGTCGCGGTAAACGCGCCCTGGAAGACCACTTCGACATCAGCTACGAGCTGGAAAACCAGATCAAGGGCACCGACAAGGAAAAATACCTGGTCGGCATCCGCAAGCTGCTCGACAACTGCTCCTTCTCCTACACGCGCCAGACCGAAATGAAAGGCCTGGGCCATGCGATCCTGACCGGCCGCCCACTGATTGGCGACGAACCGTTCGCCGTGGTCCTGGCGGATGACTTGTGCGTCAACCTCGACGGTGACGGCGTACTGACCCAGATGGTCAAGCTGTACAAGCAGTTCCGCTGCTCGATCGTCGCCATCCAGGAAGTCGATCCGCTGGAAACCCACAAGTACGGCGTGATTGCCGGCGAAATGATCCGCGACGACATCTACCGCGTGCACAGCATGGTTGAAAAGCCAAAGCCTGAAGATGCACCGTCGAACCTGGCGATCATCGGTCGCTACATCCTGACCCCGGACATCTTCGACCTGATCGAACAGACCGAGCCAGGCAAGGGCGGCGAAATCCAGATCACCGACGCCTTGATGAAGCAGGCGCAAAACGGCTGCGTCATGGCCTACAAGTTCAAGGGCAAGCGTTTTGACTGCGGTGGCGCCGAGGGCTACATCGACGCGACCAACTTCTGCTTCGAGAACTTCTACAAGACGGGCAAGGCTTACTGATAGCTTGACTCGCTTGTAATGAAAAGCCACCTTCGGTGGCTTTTTCTTTTTCCGGCCCCATATCCTGTGCAGCGCTTGCCCAACGGACGTCTGCAGGTATGCTGGTAGCCTGCCGAGGAGAAAGAAATGGCCTACGATTTTGACCTTTATGTGATTGGCGCCGGTTCCGGCGGTGTGCGGGCTGCGCGGTTTGCTGCCGGTTTTGGTGCGAAAGTGGCCGTGGCCGAGAGCCGTTACCTGGGGGGTACCTGCGTGAACGTCGGCTGCGTGCCGAAGAAGTTGCTGGTCTACGGCGCGCATTTTGCCGAAGACTTCGAGCAGTCTTCCGGTTTTGGCTGGACCCCGGGTGAGGCGAAGTTCGATTGGGCGACGCTGATCGCCAACAAGGATCGCGAGATCAATCGTCTTAACGGTATTTATCGCAATCTGCTGGTCAATAGCGGTGTGACCTTGCATGAAGGTCACGCCAGGATCGTTGACCCGCACACCGTCGAGTTCAATGGCGAACGCTTCACCGCCAAAAACATCCTGATTGCCACCGGCGGCTGGCCGCAGATTCCAGAGATTCCGGGGCACGAACACGCGATCAGTTCCAACCAGGCGTTCTTCCTCAAGGAACTGCCCAAGCGCGTGCTGGTGGTGGGCGGCGGTTACATTGCCGTCGAATTCGCCGGGATCTTCCACGGCCTGGGCGCCGACACTACCTTGCTGTATCGCGGTGAGTTGTTTCTGCGTGGCTTCGACGGTGCGGTGCGCAAGCACCTGCAGGAAGAGCTGACCAAGCGTGGCATGGATCTGCAATTCAATGCTGACATCGAGCGCATCGACAAGCAGGCCGATGGCAGTCTCAAAGTCGCCCTTAAGGACGGTCGCGAGCTGGAAGCCGATTGCGTGTTCTACGCCACCGGGCGGCGTCCGATGCTGGACAACCTCGGGCTGGAAAACACTGGGGTCAAGCTCGACAAGAAAGGCTTCGTCGAGGTCGACGAGCAGTATCAGACGGCCGAGCCGTCGATCCTGGCCCTGGGCGATGTCATCGGCAGGGTTCAGCTGACGCCGGTCGCGCTGGCCGAAGGCATGGCGGTGGCGCGGCGCTTGTTCAAGCCTGAGCAATATCGCCCGGTGGATTACAAGATGATCCCGACGGCGGTGTTCAGCCTGCCGAACATCGGCACCGTCGGTTTGACCGAGGAGGAGGCCCGGGAGGCCGGGCACGAGGTGGTGATCTTCGAGAGCCGTTTCCGGCCGATGAAGCTGACCCTGACCGAATGCCAGGAGCGCACGCTGATGAAGCTGGTGGTGGACGGCAAGACCGACAAGGTGCTGGGTTGCCACATGGTCGGCCCGGATGCCGGTGAAATCGTCCAGGGCCTGGCGATTGCCTTGAAGGCCGGCGCGACCAAGCGTGACTTCGACGAAACCATCGGTGTGCACCCGACAGCCGCCGAAGAGTTCGTCACCATGCGTACGCCGGTCGCCGGTTAATCGTCCTTCTGCTGTTCTACAGCGTCTGGGGTTGTCGCAACGACAGCCGCCAGGCGCAGTTGCTCCAGGTGCGACTGGGTCTGGGTCAATTCAGCTTCCAGGGATTTATTTGCTTGCGCGTGTTCCTCGACGCTCTGTTTGAGTGACTGGCTTTCCAGCAGGGCAGTGCGCAAGCGTTCCTGTAGGAGGGTGCGCTCGCTGTCGATGCGGTTGACCTGTTCCAGCAGTTGATCCTGGCGATGGTGGGTTTGCTTGAGCTGTTCCTGCAGCAGGCTCAACTCCCGTAGCGTTCCTCGGTTTTCGGTCAACAGGCGTTCATTGTCACGGTGCAACTGGGTGATTTCATCCTGGCGCACCAATGCGCTTTGCTGGGCCTGGCGCAATTCCATCTGAATCTGCTGTACCTGGCCTTCGTGGCGATTTTGCTCCTGCTCGCGCTGCTCTTTGACGGCGTTGCGGTAGTGCTCCAAGGCGTCGCGGGTGTGCAGGTGTTTCTCTTCAAGGGAGCGGATCTGCTCGTCCTTGTCTTGCAAGCGTAATTCGAAATCAGTCAGCGCCTGGTTCAATCCAGCGTTGCGGGTTTGCTCGCCCTGCAACAAGGCGCGAGTGCTTTCCAGTGCTTCGGATTCCTGGGTGTAGGCCAGGCTCTGAATTTCGTATTGCTGCTGCAACAGCGTGTTGGCTTGCCGGGCTTCGGACAGCTGCTTGTCCAGTTCCGCTCGCTGTTGCTCGAACAGCGCGCGTGCCTGATCGATTGGTTCCTGTGCCTGCTCCCTGAGTCGCTGCGCCAGGTGCGAGACGAGCGCTGCCAGCTCGTCATCGAGGGGCTCGGAAGAAGACTCGGCCGGTTCGGCGCCATCATCCAGTTCTTTCAGATAGCGGTGAATGGTGGTTTTCGAGCCGGTGTTGCCCATTTCGATCCGTACCGCGTCGATGCTCGGGTTTTCACCGCGGGCGAGGATTGCCAGCCGGGCCGTTTGAACCACTGCTTTGTTGATGCCGCCACGGGCCATGAGCTCTCCTACGATTTCGTAATGTGGTACGTACCACTAAATACACATTGTACCACGTCACATTAAAAGTTAAATATGCCTTGTTTATTGACACGGGATATACTGGTATTACCCCGTGTGAGAACGTTTCTGAAGCATTCGTCACTAGATTTCGGTACACAAATCCCCCTGTAGGAGCTGGCTTGCCAGCGAAGGCGTCCGACCAGTTAAAAATATGTTGGCTGACACACCGCTTTCGCTGGCAAGCCAGCTCCTACAGGGGGGCGGTGTCAATTTCGGGATTGGCGCACAAAACCCGAGAGCGCCGTGGGCATTCAGGCGGCAAGCGTTATCGCGAGCAGGCTCGTTCCTACAGGATTAGCGCAAAGCAGTACCTCTGCAGGAGCGAGCTTGCTCGCGATAAACCCGGGGGCGCCGCTTGTTTTCAGGCAGGTTATTTTCATGAGTGAGCTGGATCGTTACCTGCAAGCCGCCACCCGCGACAACACCCGTCGCAGCTATCGGGCGGCCATCGAGCACTTCGAAGTCAGTTGGGGCGGGTTTTTGCCTGCAACGGCGGACAGCATCGCGCGCTACCTGGTGGCGTATGCCGGTGAGTTGTCGATCAACACCTTGAAGCTGCGCTTGTCGGCATTGGCGCAATGGCACAACAGCCAGGGTTTTGCCGATCCCACCAAGGCGCCGGTGGTGCGCAAGGTGTTCAAAGGCATTCGCGCGCTGCATCCGGCGCAGGAGAAGCAGGCAGAGCCGTTGCAGTTGCAGCATCTGGAGCAGGCAGTGGCCTGGCTGGAACAGGAGGCGCAGGCCGCAAAATCTGCTGGCGATCAACCGACGCTCTTGCGAGCACGGCGCGACGCAGCGCTGATCCTGCTGGGCTTCTGGCGCGGCTTTCGCAGCGATGAGTTGTGTCGCCTGCAGATCGAGCACGTGCAGGCGAGCGCCGGTGCCGGCATCACGCTGTATCTGCCGCGCAGCAAGAGCGACAGGGAAAACCTCGGCAAGACCTATCAGACACCGGCCCTGCAGCGGTTGTGTCCGGTGCAGGCGTACATCGACTGGATCAGCGCGGCGGCGTTGGTCCGGGGGCCGGTGTTTCGCGGAATCGACCGCTGGGGCCACCTGAGCGAGGAGGGGTTGCACGCCAACAGCGTGATCCCGTTGCTGCGCCAGGCGCTGGAGCGCGCGGGAATTCCCGCTGAGCACTACACCAGCCACTCCTTGCGGCGCGGCTTCGCCACCTGGGCGCATCAGAGTGGATGGGATTTGAAGTCGTTGATGAGTTACGTCGGCTGGAAGGATATGAAATCGGCCATGCGTTACGTAGATGCCAACCCGTTTCCGGTCATGCCACGGATCGTTGAAAAACCTGTGGTCATATAGAAATCCGTTTCGTCGCCACGCCATGGGATCCCGCGAAAAAGCCTCTAGAAGCGATTTCTTCTATTAGTACTGTCAGCTAATAGCGAAAACCAATCAGCAGCATGAGGTTTGCCAATGAGCCATCGGGAGATTGGATAGGTAGGATTCATTCCATCAACTTTTTCAACCCCTGACGGAGAGTCATCGATGCCTATCATCAACAGCCAAGTTAAACCGTTCAAAGCTGACGCCTTCAAGAATGGCGACTTCGTAAAAGTGTCGGACGCCGACCTGAAAGGCAAGTGGTCTGTCGTGTTCTTCTACCCAGCCGACTTCACCTTCGTTTGCCCGACTGAACTCGAAGACCTGGCCGACAACTACGACGCGTTCCAGAAGCTGGGCGTCGAGATCTACAGCGTTTCCACCGACACCCATTTTGCCCACGCTGCCTGGCACAACACTTCGCCAGCCATCGGCAAAATCCAGTACACCATGATCGGTGACCCGACCCATGCCATCTCCCGCAACTTCGACGTGCTGATCGAAGAAGCCGGTCTGGCTGACCGTGGCACCTTCGTGATCAACCCTGAAGGCCAGATCAAAATCGTCGAACTGAACGACGGTGGTGTGGGCCGTGACGCTTCCGAACTGCTGCGCAAAATCAAGGCTGCCCAGTACGTCGCTGCCCACCCTGGCCAGGTTTGCCCAGCCAAGTGGAAAGAAGGCGAGGCCACGCTGGCGCCGTCCCTGGACCTGGTCGGCAAGATCTAAGTCTGTGGATCGCATCATCAGGGCGGGTTCCCGCACCTAAGTAAGCTGCAACCGCCCAATAAAAACGCCCGGGCGAGATTCGCTCGGGCGTTTTTTTTCAAATTCAAAAAGGAAATCGCCCGTATGTTGGACACCAATCTTAAAGCCCAGTTGAAGTCATACCTGGAACGGGTCACCCAGCCGATCGAGATCGTTGCCTCCCTCGACGACGGTGCGAAATCCCAGGAAATGCTCGAATTGCTGAAAGACGTTGCCAGTCTTTCCAGCCAGATTACCTTGCTCGACAACGGTGATGATGCACGCAAACCATCGTTCTCGATCAACCGCCCCGGTGCCGAAATCAGCCTGCGTTTCGCCGGCATCCCGATGGGCCACGAATTCACTTCGTTGGTACTGGCCTTGCTGCAAGTCGGCGGCCACCCTTCGAAAGCCAGTGTTGAAGTGATCGAACAGATCCGTTCGCTCAAGGGCGAATTCAACTTCGAGACCTACTTCTCGCTGTCCTGCCAGAACTGCCCGGACGTGGTCCAGGCGCTGAACCTGATGGCCGTGTTGAACCCGAACATCCGTCACGTCGCCATCGACGGCGCGCTGTTCCAGGCCGAAGTCGACGAGCGCCAGATCATGGCCGTGCCCAGTATCTACCTCAATGGCGTGAACTTCGGCCAGGGTCGCATGGGCCTGGAAGAAATCCTCGCCAAAATCGACACCAGCGGCATCGAGCGCCAGGCCGAGAAGATCAGCGCCAAAGAAACCTTTGACGTATTGGTGGTCGGCGGTGGCCCGGCCGGTGCTTCGGCGGCGATCTACGCCGCCCGTAAAGGCATTCGCACCGGTGTCGCGGCCGAGCGTTTCGGTGGGCAGGTGCTGGACACCATGGCCATCGAGAACTTCATCTCGGTGCAGGAAACCGAAGGGCCAAAACTGGCCGTCGCCCTGGAAGAACACGTCAAGCAGTACGACGTCGACATCATCAACCTGCAACGGGCCGACAAGCTGGTGCCGGGCAAGAACGGTCAACTGAATGAAGTCCACTTTGCCAGCGGCGCGACATTGAAAGCCAGAACCGTGATCCTCGCGACCGGTGCGCGGTGGCGTGAAATGAATGTCCCGGGAGAGCAGCAATACCGCAACAAGGGCGTGGCGTACTGCCCGCACTGTGACGGTCCGCTGTTTAAAGGCAAGCGAGTGGCGGTGATCGGCGGCGGCAACTCCGGCGTCGAAGCGGCCATTGACCTGGCGGGCATCGTGTCTCACGTGACACTGCTCGAATTCGACGTGCAGTTGCGCGCCGATGCGGTCCTGCAGCGCAAATTGCACAGTCTGCCTAACGTGACCGTTATCACCAGTGCGCAAACCACTGAAGTGACCGGCGACGGTCAGAAGGTCAACGGCCTGCGCTACAAGGATCGTCAGTCGGACGAGCTGCGGACTGTGGAACTGGAAGGGATCTTCGTGCAGATCGGTCTGTTGCCCAACACCGATTGGCTCAAAGGTACCATCGAGTTGTCGCCGCGTGGCGAGATCATCGTCGACGCCCGTGGCGAGACGTCGGTACCGGGGGTATTTGCGGCCGGTGATGTGACGACCGTGCCGTACAAGCAGATCGTGATTGCGGTGGGCGAGGGGGCCAAGGCTTCCCTGAGCGCATTCGATCACCTGATCCGGACTTCGGCCCCGGCGTAAAAGCTGACAATGAAAACACAAAAAAACCTATGAGCGATCATGGGTTTTTTTGCGCGCCGTTGCACGGCTTTTGTAGGAGCCGGCTTGCTGGCGAAGGCGTCTTCGTGGGCGCTGCAAGGCTTGAGGCCGTCTTCGCTGCGGTGCGGCGATCCGACAAGCCAGCTCCTACAGGGAGGATGTCGCCTATCAGAGCGGGGCGGGCTGGATGATTTCGACCCAGTAGGCATCCGGGTCCTTGATGAACGCCAGGCTCTTCATGCGCCCGTCGCTCAGGCGTTTCTGGAAATCGCAGCCCAGTGCCTCGAAGCGCTCGCAGGCGGCGACGATGTCCGGTACCGAGATGCAGATGTGGCCGAAACCGCGCGGGTCGGTGTTGCCGTTGTGGTAGGCGAAATCCGCGTCGTTTTCCGTGCCGTGGTTGTGGGTCAGTTCGAGAATGCCGGGGATCGATTTCATCCATTCGGTGCGCGCCGCGGCGTCGGCCGGGATCTGATCCTTATCGACCAGCGCCAGGAAGTACAGGCTGAATTCGGCTTCCGGGAAGTCGCGCTTTTCCACCAGCGAGAAACCGAGGATCCGGGTATAGAAATCCAGGGATCTGGTGATGTCCTTGACCCGCAGCATGGTGTGGTTGAAAACGAAACCGTGGGTCGCGGTATCAGGTTGGGCGGTCACGCCGGGGAAGCTGTTCAATTCGTGCAGGCTCATGGGCCCTCCGGGCAATAAGTGGGGCTGACGATGGCGACCATGATACGCAAGGGCGCAGGCATCACCAAATGTCGGCTATTGCCTGGCCGACGGGCGAGGCTCAGACTTCGTCGATCAAACACTGAGAATTCATTGCAATGATTCGGCCCTACCCATCGATTTTCATCCTGCTGAGTGTGCTCTCGGCTGCTGCTCACGCCGATGAGCCAGTCGTGACCTGGCCTGCCGGTTGGGAGGTCGAACCCGTCCCGAAGGAAGCCGCCAATGCCCAGGTGTCCCGTCAGCGCGCAGTGAAGCACGATCAGGGCGGCACGCCGGTGATGGTGATGGAGTTGACCATGACCCAAGTGCAAACTGGCCATCAGGTGAATCTGCAGGGTGTATTGCTGGAGATGCGCAAGTCGGTGCAGAAGGATTTCTTTCAAGGCGGCTATCAAAGTGTTTGCAACAAGATTCATCCCGCTCGTTTGAGCCGCCTGGATGCGCTCGAAACTACCTGCACCATTACCCAGAACGGTCGTCATGTGTTGTCTCAAACATTGGTGGCGGCCGTGGATGCGGATAAGGCCTATGTTTTTTCCAGCGCGGGGCAGGCTGAGGCTTATAAAGCAAGTCAGGGTGAAATAGACGCTGTTCGTAACAGCTTGAGACTTTAGTTTAAGATTTCAATGTACTGCAGGTATAAGTACTTACAGACCTTTTTAGATAGCCGAAGGGACTAAGCACACTGTAGGAGCGAGCTTGCTCCAGGCGGCGTTCCGACGATGGATTCAAGAACACCGCGTACTATCCAGCAAACACGCGTTATCGTTGACGACCATCGTCGGAAGCCGCCCGGAGCAAGCTCGCTCCTACAGGCATTGCCTGCATTGCAGGGCTTTTTATTACCGAAAATGCTTAACCGCGCAACCAGGAATCCACGGTGTCGACACCGTATTGTTCCTTCCAGGCTTTCAGTCCGCGGTGGTTGCCGCCTTTGGTTTCAATCAGTTCACCGGTGTGCGGATTCTGATAGACCTTGACCACGCGAGCACGGCGGGTTTTAGGCGCCGCGGCCTGTTGCTGGCCGGATTTGCCCGGGTTCGGATCGAGAATGGCGATGACGTCGCGCAGGCTCTTGCCATAGGTTTTCATCAACCCCTGGAGCTTTTCTTCGAATTCGATTTCTTTCTTGAGCCCGGCATCGTTCTTCAGCGCTTCCAGCTGCTTGAGCTGTTCCTGAAGGGCCTTTTCAGCTGCACGAAATTCAGCGAGTCTGGACAATATCTTTACTCCAATAGTGTATTTGGCTGATACCAACCGCAATCAAGGCTATAAGCCAGGCGCCTTGTAGCGACTCGGTGATAGTGGCTCACCTGCCAGTTTTGCACAGGCATGAAAAATTGTAGTAGTTAATGAGCCAAGAGTAAATCCTGTCTTTTTCTTCATGTAACTACATTAGTCTGTTGATACAAACGGCTGCGCCGTCGCCTTATCTTGTCGCTTTTAGCAGTTAGTTAATGGTGACTTAATGCGTTAATGAACTCTGGGCCGGGCATCGGCCGGCCGAAGAGATAACCTTGCAGGAAGTTCACCCCGTGGGCGGTCAGGTAATCACTTTGCTCCGTGGTTTCCACGCCTTCGGCGACAATGCCCAGATCGAGCTTGGCGGAGAGCTCGATGATGGAGTCAAGAATGTGCCTTGAGAGGGCGTCGACTCCGATCATGGCAACGAAACTCTGGTCGATTTTCAGGAAGTCCACGTTGAATTGACGCAGGTAACCCAGGCTCGAATGGCCGGTGCCAAAGTCGTCGATTGCGATCATCACGCCAAGCTCATGCAGCTGTTCGAACAATTGATGGGTCATGGCCGTGGGCTCGATGAGTTCGCGCTCGGTCAACTCCAGCACCAGGCTGATCGAACCCGGGGCAAAGGCCTGGATGAACGCTCGACAATCCTCGATCAAATCCAGGTTTTTGCAGTGGCTGGCGGTGATGTTGATTCCGATGTGAAACGGCTCTCTGAATGACGAAGACAGGGGCGCCAGCAATGCGGCGGTCTGTTGCATCAATGAGCGGGTCATCGGCACGATCAGCCCGGAATATTCGGCGAACGGAATGAACAGGTCCGGGCGCACCAGGCCTTCCTTCGGATGATTCCAGCGCATCAGCACTTCGCAACCGGACCACTGCTTGCTGTCGCCATGGACCACCGGCTGAAAAAAGGGAATGAACTCCCCGGCTTCCATCGCGCGCTGCATTTCGTGGCTGGGCGACATGGCGCGTCTTTGCAGAACGTGCCCGATCGTGCCCGACACCACGCCGAAAAATATCAGCAGGCTGAACAGTGGCGGATACTCGCTTTTCATATAACGCCAGGTTTCGCCCTCGGGGAAACCGGCTGCCACGGTAAAAGCGTATCGCGAGGAGGCCAGTTCGTTTTGCGCTACCGCAAAGAGGGGCAGGGCGCCGTCGTGGAACTGGCCGTCGGCAGCCAGCCAATGTGGGCCGACTTGCAGCGCCAATAAGGTGCTGCGGCCGATCAGGCGCAATACATTGCTCAAGTGATACCCGTCCAGAGCGCTCAAGGCGCCCCGTTGCCCTTCACTGAGTCGATACACCAGCAGAGCGCTGTCGGGCGTGACCTTATTGCTCTTCATCAACGACAACTGGCCTTGGGTGTAGTCGCCAGCATTGATTTTTTCCTGATAGTCACCGAACAAGGAACTGCAGTAAATGCTGTCGTCCCAGACCAGATTGGTCGAGCGCACGAAGGGGCGGCGGGTGACCTGTTCGCGCAAGGCCAGTTTGACATCGTTGCAGCGTTGGCCCGCCAGCGGCAGCAACTCGCGCGCGGCCTCGGCCGTGTTGTCGAACATCAGTTCGAACTGGCTCACGGCTTCTTCCGCCGTCAACCGGGTACTCTGTTGCAGTGTGCGTTCAGCCTGCATATACAAAATGGCGAACCCCAGCAGTACCGGGAGTAAACCGCTCAAGACGGTCACGGCAATCCTGACCCCGCGTTTGCGACGGTTTTTGACGTTCAGTGGCATTCGTGAAACCTGTTACGGTGGAAGAGGGCTCTCAAATGCAGGCAGGACGACAGCAGGCCTCCCAAAATGAGTTCAGGTAACGGGCATGATAGAACGACTTGTGGACTTTTGCCGATCAACGGTAATCCAGGCGTGTTGCCCGCTTGATGAAAACCCCTTGCGCGCGCAGGGAAAAAGGGGATTTGATACAGAAGGCGGACAAAACGATTTACGCTGTGTAGAATCCGGTTACGCATATAAGAATAATCGTCTTCTGGCAGCAGAAGCCTCGCCCGTCATAGCCTTGGGTCGACAATGAAGATATTTGGGTTTCAATTGATCTACGGTGACTTTCTCGCCCGCAGCGTGCGGGGAATCTCCTGCGCGCCACCCGCCGGTCTCAGCATTGCCAGCAATTAACGATCCGTTACTTTCAGCTGTTGATTCTAAAAGCATGATGAGGCGCCAACCATGGCAGATTTATACGAAAACCCAATGGGCCTGATGGGCTTTGAATTCATCGAATTCGCATCGCCAACTCCGAACACCCTGGAGCCGATCTTCCAGATCATGGGCTTCACCAAGGTCGCGACCCACCGCTCAAAAGACGTGCACCTGTATCGCCAGGGCGCGATCAACCTGATCCTCAACAACGAACCCAACAGTGTTGCGTCGTACTTTGCAGCCGAACACGGCCCGTCGGTATGCGGCATGGCGTTCCGGGTCAAGGATTCGCAGAAGGCCTACAAGCGTGCCCTGGAACTCGGCGCCCAGCCGATCCACATCGAGACCGGCCCGATGGAGCTGCATCTGCCGGCGATCAAAGGCATCGGCGGTGCGCCGCTGTACCTGATCGACCGTTTCGGCGAAGGCAGCTCGATCTACGACATCGACTTCGTGTTCATCGAAGGCGTTGACCGCAACCCGGTCGGTGCCGGCCTGAAGATCATCGATCACTTGACCCACAACGTCTATCGCGGGCGCATGGCCTATTGGGCCAACTTCTACGAGAAGCTGTTCAACTTCCGCGAGATCCGCTACTTCGACATCAAGGGCGAGTACACCGGCCTGACCTCCAAGGCGATGACCGCGCCGGATGGCATGATCCGCATCCCGTTGAACGAAGAGTCGTCCAAGGGCGCCGGGCAGATCGAAGAGTTCCTGATGCAGTTCAACGGCGAGGGCATCCAGCACGTGGCGTTCCTCAGCGATGACCTGATCAAGACCTGGGATCACTTGAAAAGCATCGGCATGCGTTTCATGACCGCGCCGCCGGAAACCTATTACGAGATGCTCGAAGGCCGTTTGCCGAATCACGGCGAGCCGGTCAACGAACTGCAGGCGCGCGGTATCTTGCTGGACGGATCGTCCGAGTCGGGCGACAAGCGCCTGTTGCTGCAGATCTTCTCGGAAACCTTGATGGGCCCGGTGTTCTTCGAGTTCATCCAGCGTAAAGGCGACGATGGCTTCGGTGAAGGCAACTTCAAGGCGCTGTTCGAATCCATCGAACGTGACCAGGTTCGTCGGGGTGTGTTGTCCACCGAGTAAGCCGGCCCGGCTGTAAGAAAGCCCGGTCAGCAGCGATGCTGGCCGGGCTTTCTTTTGGGTTGACGCAAAACTGATTGTCGGAGCGGGCTTGCTCGCGAAGGCGGTGGGTCAGCCAACATTTTAAGTTTCTTACCCACCCCATTAGCCAGCAATCCCGCTCCCACAATGGGGGTTGAGCGGGCCAAAGGTCTGC
>NZ_JAUSSR010000026.1 GCF_030812475.1 Pseudomonas lini | reverse complement strand
TTGCCGGCGAACCGGGCGCTGCGGTGTATCTGCCGCACGGCGTTATCGTTCTTCGCTGTAGGAGCCAGGCTTGCCGGCGAACCGGGCGCTGCGGTGTATCTGCCGCACGGCGTTATCGTTCTTCGCTGTAGGAGCCAGGCTTGCCGGCGAACCGGGCGCTGCGGTTTACCTGTTGCACCGCGTTATCGTTCTTCGCCTGTAGGAGCCAGGCTTGCCGGCGAACCGGGCACTGCGGTGTACCTGTCGCACCGCGTTATCGTTCTTCGCGGGCAAGCCTCGCTCCTACAGGCGAACCGGGCGCTGCGGTGTATCTGTCGCACCGCGTTATCGTTCTTCGCGGGCAAGCCTCGCTCCTACAGGCGAACCGGGCGCGGCGGTGTATCTGTTGCACCGCGTTATCGTTCTTCGCGGGCAAGCCTGAACGCCGCCCACTCCCTCCTACATCAACAAATGCCCCGTCACGTCCCCGATCATCTCCAAGTGCGAATAATCACGAAAGCTGAACCGCCAAATCCCGCCGACACACTCGAATTCATCAAAGTAGCGCCCGGCGGCGATGGGTTGCAGGGGCAGGGTGTCGGTGGCCTGAAGCACGGTGTAGCAGGAGCGAACCGTCGCGATTCCCGCGGCTACGTCGATGTCGATGATGGGGTTGCTGATGACGTGTCTGGTGCGGGGCGTGCCGCAGGGGTAGAGCTTGATTCGCTGTTGCCAGATGCCCAGCAGGGCTGTGTGATCAAGGAAGTCGCCCTGGCTTTGCACCTTGATGCGGGCATGACGAAACAGCTCGGCGGCCTCGACCAGTTGGCCGCTGTCCAGGCATTCGGCGTAACGGTAGAGCAGGTTGCTGATCTGTACGGCGCTGGTAGTCATGGTGATCCTCAAAAAAAACCGCTGGAACCTGACAAGGTTCCAGCGGCGCAGTGGTGTGGGGGAGAGGGTCAGGCAGTCGCGGCCTGGTTCGGTGCGAGCAGCGGGGCGGGGCTCTTCATGTGGTGGCGGTAACGCGGCAGCGCCAGGGTCAGGAACACGCTGGCCAGCACCAGCATTGACACCGACGAAGCCAGGGCATAGCGCAGGGATTCACTGCCCAGGGTCGGCACGAAGAAGTCGCTGAGCATGCCTACGAACAGCGGCCCGACACCGACGCCCAGCAGGGTCATGGACATGACGAAAATCGCCGTGGCCTGGGCCAGTCGCGTGGCCGGGAACAGGTGGGTAATGGCGCTCAGGCACGGTGTTGCCCACCACACACCGAAGAAGGCGAAGGCGCTGTAGAACAGGAACGCCTGTGGCACCGCGATGCTGCCGATATGGAACGCCAGGCCCTGGGGCCAGAGGAAGTACGCCAGGGCGAACGGGATGCTGATCAACGTGCCCAGGAGGGGCACGCCGATTTGCCAGCCGACATCGCGCCGCGCCATGCGGTCGGTGAGCATGCCGCACATCAGGGTGCCGACGGTCGCACCGGTACCGCCCACCACGCCCACCAGGAATCCGGCTTCTTGCAGGTTGAGGCCGTGGGAACGGATCAGGAAGCTCGGGCTCCAGGTGCCGATGGCGTAGCCGGCAATCGCCGCCGCGCCGCCGGTGAGTACCAGCCACAGGAACGAGGGCATGCGAAACAGCTCGACGAGGGTCTTGAGCCAGCCATCCTGTTGCGCCGCGACGTTGCTCAGCGGCACTGCGCGCTTGGGCGCCCGCACGGTCAGCAGCAGAAGCAGGCCAAGGAAGATGCCGGGCGCGCCGATAAGCAAGAACGCGTAGCGCCAACCGTGGTGCTGGGCGATCCAGCCGCCCAGGCCCAGGCCAACGATCGCTCCCAGGCTGGAACCGAGCATCAGCACTGACAGGGCAGTGGAACGGCGGTTCGCCGGGTATAAATCCGAGACCATGGCCACCGACGGCGCCGTACCGCCAGCCTCGCCAACGGCCACGCCGACCCGTGCCAGAACCAGGGTCAAAAAGCTGCCGGCCATGCCGCAGAGCATGGTCATCAGGCTCCAGGCAATGCAGCTGAAGGCGATCACCGGCTTGCGTCCGATGCGGTCCGACAGGCGCCCCAGCGGGAAGCCGAACACAGTGTAGAACACGGCGAAGGTCACCCCCGACAGCAGGCCGATGCCGGTATCGGAAATGCCGAATTCGAGCTTCACCGGCTCGATCAGGATTGCCATCAACTGGCGGTCGATGTAGTTGAACACATAGATGCTGGCGAGCACGAACAACGCGTAGTGCGTTCGCCATGTCACGGGGGATTGGTTCACTGCGGGTGCTCCCGGTTTTGTTCTGGTTGCCGCGATGTTCGGCTTGTCGCGGTTTTTTTTCATCGTCCGTTCAGACCATCTTTGCCGTTCCCGCAAGCGGTGTTTCAGATGCACCGCGTCGTCCTGTTCGCCGGCAAGCCTGGCTCCTACGTGCGTACAAACGATGCGGTATCGGGATCGCCTTGTCGATAGTGAACCTAGTCTTGTCGGACGATGTTTCGCTCGCGTTCAACGTCAATCATTCAGCCCATATTCGCTGGCGTGTCAGTGCTTGCCCAAGCTGCGGCAAGCGATTCGACAGCCTGAAAACAAAAAAGCTGAGGAATTGAAATGAGCGTCTTGTTCGAGCCGGTCACCCTGGGCGAGCTGCAACTGGCCAATCGCATTGTCATGGCGCCCATGACCCGCAGCCGTGCCCTTGCCGATGCAGTACCCGGTAGCGAGATGGTCGAGTACTATCGTCAGCGTGCCAGTGCCGGGTTGATCGTGGCCGAGGGCACCGCGCCGTCCGCGAGTGGCCTGGGCTATTGCCGGACCCCGGCCATTTACAGCAGCGAACAGATCGCCGGATGGCAACGGGTCACCGAGGCCGTGCATGCCGAGGGCGGGTGCATCGTCCTGCAACTGATGCACGTCGGCCGCGCGGCCAGCCAGCACAACAAACCGGCAGGCGCTGCGACGGTGGCACCTTCGGCGTTGCGTGCGCGGACCCAGGTGTTCAGTGACGCCGCGGGCCTGGTCGATACCGACGAGCCACAGGCGCTGAGCCTTCAGGGTATTGACGAGGCCATCGAAAACTATCGCCAGGCCGCATTGAATGCGCGCCTGGCAGGCTTCGACGGTGTCGAGCTGCACTGCACCAGCGGTTATCTGCCGATGCAATTCATGGCCTCTGGCAGCAATCAGCGCAACGATGCCTACGGCGGTGATGTGGCGGGGCGGGTGCGTTTTGCCAAGGAAGTGATCGAGGCCATGGCCAGCGCGATCGGCGCCGGACGCGTCGGCTTTCGCCTGTGCCCCGGCAATCCCTACAACGACATCGACGACCAGGATCCGGCTGCCACGGCGGCCGCCTTGTGTGAAGCCGTAGCGCCGTTGGACCTGGCTTACCTGCACATCATGCGCTCGCCATTGGCAGACCTCAATGCCTTCGCCCTGGCGCGTCAACACAGTCCTCATGCGTTGATTCTCAACGATGGTTTCGACGGTCCTTCGGCCAGTGCCGCTCTCGCGTCGGGCGAGGGGGCTGCCGTGTCGTTTGCTCGTCACTTTATTGCCAACCCCGATCTGGTGGATCGCTTGAAGCGTGGCCTCCCACTGAGCCGCTTCGACCGCAAGACCCTCTACACGCCGGGCTCGGCTGGCTACTCGGATTACCCCGCCTATCAAGTAATCGCCCAAGAGGTGGCGCAATGAATCTGAACGACTTGACCGGCGTCCTGCCGACCCAACCGGTGTCACGGGAACAGACCCAGGCGCTGCTTGACCAGCGCGCTGCCGCTGCCGGGAAGATCAAGCCGGGCGACCTCTACACCCTGGCCGACCGCCTGGAACATCAGGCACATGAACAGGGTGAGCGCCCGTTCCTGATCTACGGCGAACAGACCCTGAGCTATTTTGAGGTCGATGCGCGGGCCAATCAGATGGCTCACACGTTTTATGCCAACGGCCTGCGCGCCGGCGATGTCTGTGCCCTGTCCATGGAAAACCGCCCGGCGTTTTTTTGCACCTGGTTCGGCCTGGTCAAGCTCGGGGTCGTGGTGGCGTTCATCAACACTCAGGTCAGCGGCCGCCCGCTGCTGCATGCGTTGCAAACCACCGATGCCAAGGCGTTGGTGATCGGTGAAGAATGCCTGGCCAATGTGCAGGCCACCGAAGGCTTTCCGGACCTGCCATGCTGGCTGATACGCGACGCGGAAAATCCCTGGACAGGGCCGCTGCCCAAGGGCATCGACGGGCATTTCGATGCGCGCCTGGAGAAAGCCCCGCGCACACCGTTTCCCCGCGATATCCGCGCGCACATCGATGCCCAGACGCCAACCCTGTTGATTTTTACCTCGGGCACCACCGGCTTGCCCAAGGCGGCGCGCTACAGCCACATGCGCTGGATGTCCTCGGGCGATGTGATGGAAACCACCCTGCAAGCCACTTGCGAGGATGTGTTCTATTGCTGCCTGCCGCTGTACCACGGCGCCGCTGCCACGTCGGTGACCTCCACCGCGCTGCGGGTGGGTGCTGCCATCGTGGTGCGCCGCAAGTTCAGCGTGCGAGAGTTCTGGAAGGACGTCGCGCGTCATCAGATCAGCATCTTCCAGTATATCGGTGAGATCTGCCGCTACCTGCTCAATCAGCCGCTGCACGCGGGTGAGCGCGAGCACAGTCTGCGCTGCATGCTCGGCGCCGGGTTGTCACCGGACTCCTGGCAGCGCTGGCTGGAGCGCTTCGGTCCGATCCAGGTGTTCGAGGGTTGGGGCGCCACCGAGGCCAATACCACGGTAATCAACGTCGACAACTATTTCGGCTCTTGCGGCCGCGTGCCGGACTGGAACAAAACCAACCTGCGGCTGGTGCGGTACGACATCGAAAACGACTGTCACCCACGGGACGAAAACGGTTACTACCAAGTTTGCAAAGTGGGCGAGATTGGCGAGGCGATGGGCTTTATCGTCGATCACCCTGAGATCGGTGGCGGACGTTTCGAGGGCTACACCTCAAGCGAGGCCACCGAGAGCAAAATCCGCCGCAATGTGTTTCGCGAGGGTGATGCCTACTGGAGCTCCGGCGACTTGCTGCGCGAGGACGCCGACGGTTACTGCTACTTCGTCGACCGCATCGGCGATACCTACCGCTGGAAGAGCGAGAACGTGTCGACCCAGGAAGTGGCGGACGCGCTGAGCGATCTGTCGGGCCTGGAACTGATCAACATCTATGGCGTCCAGGTACCGGGCCATGAAGGACGCGCCGGCATGGCCGCGGTGCTGATGCAGGAGGGCCGGGCGTTTGATCCGGCCGCCCTGTACGCCCTCACCGAAGCGCGCCTGCCGCGCTATGCAGCCCCGGTGTTCGTACGGGTCACCCAGTCGGCAGACCTGACGGCCAGCTTCAAGCTGCGCAAGGTGGATCTGCAGCGCCAGGGCTACTGTCCGTCCCGTTGCAGCGATCCGCTGTTAATTCGCGACGAGCACGCCCGCACCTATGTGCCTTATTCGGCAGAGGCCCTGGCGCGGGCCGGCCTGTCGCCATTCGTGGTGGCCGACCATGGCTGATCTCGACGACAACGGTCACGAACTGCGCGGCGGCCTGCGGTATCCATGGCCCCAGGCGCCTGATTCCGGACAGGTGCGCGAAGTGGCGCCAGGTGTCTGGTGGTTGCGTATGCCGCTGCCGTTTCGCCTGGACCACATCAACCTCTATCTGCTGCGCCACACCGACGGCTGGGTGGTGGTGGACACCGGCATGAACACCGAGCAGACCCGCGAAGTCTGGGACCGGGTACTGAAGGAAGTGTGTGCCGGCCTGCCGCTGCTGGCAGTGGTCTGCACCCACTTTCACTCCGATCATGCCGGGGTGGCCGCATGGCTTTCGGAGCGCTTTCAATGCCCGGTGTACATGACCGCCAGCGAGTTCCAGTCGCTGCACCTCAAGTTTCCCGCCGGTCAACCACCGGGCTGGGACTTCCTCGACTTCTACCGCAAGGCCGGCGTGGTTGACGAGCAAAGCACCGAGATGTTCGCGGTGATGAGCAATGCCCATTTTCTGCCCGCGCCGCTGAACCATTACCGCCGTTTGCGCGAGGGCAGCCTCCTGAATATCGGTGGCCGCACCTGGCAGGTGGTCATCGGCCGCGGCCACTCGCCGGAACATGCCTGTCTGTATGCCGCCGATGACGGCTTGCTGATCTCCGGCGACCAGGTGCTGCCGCGCATCACCTCCACCGTCGGCGTGCATGCCACGGAGCCATTGGCCAATCCGCTGCGCGACTGGCTCGATTCCATCGAGCATTTGCGCAGCTTGCCCGACAGCGTGCTGGTGCTGCCGGCGCACGAGCGGCCGTTTTTCAATTTGCATCAGCGCCTGGATCAGCTGGACGCCCATCACCGGGGGCATCTGGCGCAGATGCTGGCCAACTGTGACGAGCCGCGCACCGTGCTCGAACTGATGGCCGTGTTGTTTCCCAGGTTGTCGGGTCGTTTCGACGAACTGATGGCGCTGGGCGAAACGTTGGCCCATGCCAACTACCTGGTGGCCGAAGGGTCGCTTGCGCGGGAAGAGGACCGGGGGTGTTTTCGCTACCGGCGTGCTGTAAGGGGAGCGTGCGCTGTTACTCCGCTCAACGTGTTTTGAGCGGATGGCACGGCAGCAGTGTTGAACATTCCAGGCAACCAACCGGTTGCCCTTGAGGAGAATCAGTGTGATCAACAACAAAAATAACTCTACGGTCATGGTTTCGAGCGCCTTTCAGGTCAGCGGCCTGGCGGCGGCGATTGCGCTGGTGTCCACGCCGGTATGGGCCGGTGAAACCTTCGAGTTCGACAACGGCGCGACCATCGACTGGTCGGTGACTACCAGCTACGGCATTGGTGTGCGCACCGGCAGTCAGAGCGATCGCCTGCTGACGGTCAACGCCGACGATGCCAACCGCAACTTCGACAGTGGCAGCCTCACCACCAACCGCGTGGGCGCGCTGGCGGAAATGATCCTGCGTAAGGACAACTACGGCGCCGTGGTGCGCGGCAGTACCTTCTACGACGACGTCTACCACAGCGGCAACGATAACGATTCGCCCGCCACCGTGAACAAAAACGGCAGCAACGACGAGTTCACCAGTGACACCCGTTATTACAGTGGCGGTCGCAGCAAACTGCTGGATGCCTATGTGTTCAGCGGCTGGCGCTTTGACAACGACACCATGCTGGACGTCAAGGCCGGGCGTCACATCGAATCCTGGGGCGAGAGTCTGTTCTACCCGGGTGTGAACGGCGTACAGAACCCGTCTGACGCGGTAAAAGCGTCCCAGCCGGGTGTCGAGGTCAAGGAAATACTCTTGCCGGTGGGCCAGTTCTCCGGCTCGTTCCGACTGAATCCCCAGCTGACCTTCGGTGCATACGTGCAATACGAATGGAAGGGCACCGAACTACCGCCGGTGGGTAGCTACCTGTCGAGCAGCGACGTGGTTGGCCCCGGTCGCGAGTTCATCTACGCCAATGGCCAGAAGATCGCTTACCGTGGCACCGACGAACCGCGCGATGGCGGCCAGTGGGGTGTGCAGATGCGCTACCGCCCAGTACCGGCCATCGAGCTGTCGCTGTTTCACGTCAACTACCACGACAAGAACCCGGCCACCGCCCTGGTCGGCTACGACCCGCTCCCAGTGGGCGGTGGCCTCAACGCCTTCGTCAGCAATGGTTACCGGATCAAGTACTTCGAAGACATCAAGCTGACCGGCATCAGCGCCTCGACCAAGATCGGCGACACCCAGGTCGGCGCCGAATGGTCGTACCGCGACGGTGCGCCGGTGATGGTCAATACCGGCCTTGGCGCGGTGCCGGCCAAAGGCAAGGGCCAGCAAATGCAGTTGTCGGCGATCCGTATCCTGGGGAACCGTCCCTGGGCCAGCCAGACCAGCCTGACTGCCGAAATCATTCGCGTGCAGGTCGACAGCGTCGAATCCGCTTCGGCGGCGCCCAACCTGCAAGGCGTGAACCTGTTGCCTTCCCTGGCACCTCTAGTGGCGTCTTCCGATGACTATACCTACAGCACAGCCGCGGGCTTCCGCACCAAGTCTTCCAGCGCCTACACCGTGGGCGCATCGTTCAGTTATCCGGGAGTTTTCCAGGGCTGGGATCTGGAAGTCCCCTTCAGCTTCTCCAACGTCTTCAGCGGCTCCACGCCCATGGCCGGCAGTATCTCCGGCGTCGCCGGCGACCGACGCCTGAGCGCGGGCACGACCTTCAAGTACCTGGGCAACCTGGAACTCGGCTTGAAGTACATCAGCTACCTGGGTGACGCGGACCCGGTCAACCGTCCGTTCGCCGACCGCGACTACGCCACGTTCTCGATGAAATACACCTTCTGATCGACTTCGCAAGGTCCGGATCGTCTGACGTACCCGGACCTTCAACACAACCTGGAAATCGCCGCAGCGTAACGCTTCGGCATGGAGGCACTATGGGGCTCAAAGGGCATGCGGCCATTGTTGGCACCGCACAATACAAACCGGAAAAATACGCGACCGCGCCCAAGATGTTCCACCTTGAGCAAGTTGCCGACCTGGCGGCCCAGGCCCTGCGCGATGCCGGGCTCAAGGCCTCGGACCTCGATGGGCTGGTGATCAACGGCCCGCATTTTCATGAAGCCTCGGTGTTCGTACCGGCGATGGCCGCCGAGTACCTGGGCCTGCGCCTGAACTTCGCCGAAGTGGTCGACCTGGGCGGCTGCACATCGGTGGGCATGGTCTGGCGCGCGGCCGCGGCCATCGAACTGGGGCTGTGCCAGGCCGTGCTATGCGTCATCCCGGCGCGCATGGCACCGTTGGGTCCTGACGAGGACCCCGGCTGGATGGCCCGGTCCATGCGTTTCGGTGGACACAGCACAGCGTTCGGCGCGCCCGAGGCCGAGTTCGACCTGCCTTACGGGCACATGGGCCAGAACACCGGCTACGCGATGATCGCCCAGCGATATGCCGCACAGTATGACTACGACCAGCGGGCGATGGCCAAGATCGCCGTCGACCAGCGCACCAACGCCCTGGCCAATCCGCAGGCGATGTTCTACGGCCAGCCGTTGACCATCGAACAGGTACTGGCCAGCAAAATGGTCGCCGACCCGTTGCACGTCCTGGAAATCGTCATGCCGGTGGCCGGTGGCGCCGCGATGATCATCACCAACAAGGAAGTGGCGGCACGGTCCCGCAAGCGTCCGGCCTTCATTACCGGGTTTGGCGAACACCTGGCGTTCAAGTCGCCGTCCTATGCCGAAGACATGCTGAACACGCCGATTGGTCCTGCTTCCCAGCGGGCCTTTGCGATGGCCGGGCTCAAGCCCAAGGACGTCGATGCCGCGCAGATCTACGACTGCTACACCATCACCACCTTGCTGACCCTGGAAGATGCCGGTTTCTGTGGCAAGGGCGAGGGCATGGCGTTCGTGCGCGAACACGACCTGACCTGGCGTGGCGATTTCCCTATGAACACCCATGGCGGGCAACTCAGTTTCGGTCAGTCGGCCTCGGCCGGTGGCATGAGCCAGGTGATCGAGGCGGTGACGCAGATCGCCGGCACTGCCGGTGAGCGTCAACTGGGGCGCTGTGACAGCGTCTACGTCTCCGGCACCGGCGGCGTGATGAGCGAGCAGGGCGCATTGATACTTCAGGGAGCATAAGCACATGTCCAACAACAAACCGATGCCGGTGGCGACGCAGATTTCCGCACCGTTCTGGGAGGGCCTGAAGGCTCGCCGCCTGTTGATCCAGCAATGCAACGCCTGTGCGCACTGGAACTTCTACCCGCGCCGGCATTGCACGGTGTGCCTGGAACATGACCTGGCCTGGCGCGAAGTCGACGGCACCGCGACGCTGTACAGCTACACCGTGACGCGCATTGCCACCTTGCCCGATTTTATCGATGAAATGCCGCAGAAACTGGCGGTGGTCGAGTTGGCCCAAGGGGTGCGCATCAATACCAACCTGGTGGGGCTTGATGAAGCCGAAATACGCATCGGCATGCCATTGCAGCCGGTGTTCGCCGAAGTCGACGCCAAGGGCAACCGCCTGCTGCGTTTTACCGGGGTGGACAAGGATGCGGTGGGCCTTGAATCTCTGCCCGCGCTGGACAGCGAACCGGCGCCTGTCGTGTCGCAGCAATCGCCCGTCCGGCAGATCGACCTCAACGATGGGCCGGCCTTGCAGGCCCTGGTCAGCGAGCAGTTCAGCGACTGGAGCAACGTGGTGCTGGTCGATCAGGCATTGATCGACGCCTTTGCCCAGTTGTCGGGCGATGATTACTGGATCCATACCGATCCGGAGCGGGCGCGCCTGCAAAGCCCGTTCGGCGGCACCATCGCCCATGGCGCGCTGGTCCAGGTGCTGCAGTCGCGGATGAAACTGGCGCTGGGCTTCGAGGTCAGCGGCTACACCACCCAGATCAACTACGGCTCCGATCGCTTGCGCTTCCCGGCGCCAGTGCCGGCCGGTTCGCGGATCCATTCGCGGGCCCGGGTGAAAAAAGTCGAGGTGTCAGCGCGCGGCACCCAACTGACCCTGGAACTCAATATCCATGTCGTGGGCCAGGACCGGCCGTCGGTGATCAACGAACTGGTGATCCTCTACATCGCCTGATCGCCCCGCCCCTGTTCGCGGGCAAGCCTCGCTCCTACAGGCGAAGAACGATGACGCGGTGTACCTGAGACACCGCGGCGTCTGGTTCGCCTGTAGGAGCCAGGCTTGCCGGCGAAGATCGATAACGCGGTGTTTCAGATAAACCGCAGTGCCTGGTTCGCGGGCAAGCCTCGCTCCTACAAATCTCTGCGTCGCACACACATCCCCGTCCTGTGCCATTTGCGCCAATGCATAAGCCATTTGGACGATGTGTCACCCCGCGCCTTGCGCCGACTATCCCCTCAGAGGCAAGCCATCTCGATTGCCTCGCATGCCCTGGCGCCTGACAAGAACAAGAGGATCGGCCCTATGACTTGCCCCATGCACACGTGCCTTAGACAGGAGCATTACTCATGCGCTCTGTGATCGGCTACGCGGTTTGCCTGGTGGTCGCCTTGACCATCGGCTACACCTTTTCCCCAAAATCCCCGCCGCAAGCGGAACTGTTGGCCACACGCCCGGACCGGGTGCAGATCAACGGCCTGCTCAATCTGGGCACGCGCGTGGTAGCCGTGGGTGAGCGCGGCAGCATTCTGCTCAGCGACGATCAGGGCGTCAGCTGGCAACCAGCCAGCGTCGCCACGCAGCGCAATGCCACCCTGACTGCCGTCGTGGCACTGGACGACAAGCGCTTGCTCGCCGTCGGGCATGACGGCTGGATCCTGCGTTCGATAGACGCCGGCAGCAGTTGGCAGGAAATACGTTACGACGCCGATCTGGGCGAACCGCTGCTCGGCATCTGGACCGGCGGTGGCGACAACGTCATGGCGTTCGGCAGCTTCGGCAAGTTCTATCAATCCGTCGATGCCGGGCAAACCTGGACGCCGCAGTCCCTGGACATCGACAGCGCGCACCTCAACAGCATGGCCGGTGGCGACGATGGCCGGCGCATGCTGGTGGGGGAGCAGGGCCTGATGCTGCGCACGGCCGATGCCGGTCAGCACTGGCAGACCTTGCCGGCGTTCTACAGTGGCTCGCTGTTCGGCATCGTGCGTCTGAGCGCGGATAACTGGGTGACCTACGGTATGCGCGGGCATGTGTTCGTCAGCCACGACTTCGGCGAGAGCTGGACCCGGATCAACGTGGGCAACCAGCTGCCGTTGTACGGCCATGTGGTGCTGCCCGATCACTCGGGGCTGGTGATCGTAGGCGCCGGCAGCTCGGTAGTGCGCCTGGATGCTCAGGGCGCGCTGGTGGGTGTCGAACGCCTGGCAGGGCTCGGTACGTTGACCTCGGCGACGATGGTCGGCTCGCGGCTGCTGGTGGGTGGCGAGCGCGGAGTATTGCAGGGTTCAGGTGGCAGCGTTGCTGCCCTAGTGGCCAAACAGGCCACCCGGTAAATGAGAGGCAGGCAATGAATCAAGGTAAACACTGGGTGACGCGTTGCGTTGAAACGTGCGCCGACCATCTGATGGCCTGGCGCAAGGGGCTGCTGTTGCTGTTCGTGCTGGTGACGCTGGGCCTGGGCTACAGCGCCACCCACACGCAGCTGGATCCGGGGTTCAACAAACAGATCCCGGTGACGCATCCCTACATGGTCAACTTTCTCAAATTCAGCCGCTACTTCACCGGCGCCAACCGCCTCCTGGTGAGCGTGCGCTGGAAAGGCGAGGGTGACATCTATAACGCCCAGTACCTCGAGACCCTGCGCAAAGTCACCGACGACGTGTTTTTCATTTCCGGGGTCAGCCGCCCCAGCGTGACGTCGCTGTTTACCGCCAATGTGCGTTACATCGAAATTACCGAGGAAGGTTTTTTTGGCGACGTGGTGGTGCCTCCGCGCTTTAGCGGCACCCTCGCGGACCTGGCGCAGGTACGCAGCAACACGGCGGCCTCCGGACAGGTAGGCCGGCTGGTGGCCAATGACCTGAAGTCGGCCATGGTCCGCGCCGACCTGCAGGACACCGACCCCAAGACCGGCCAGCCGGTGTCCTATGTCGATATCGCCAAGCGCCTGGAAGAAATCCGCGCCAAGTACAACAGTCCCGATATCGAGATCAACATTGTCGGCTTCGCCAAACTGGTGGGCGATGTGGTCGAAGGGCTGAACACGGTAATCGGCTTTTTTGTCGTGGCCTTCGTGATCACCGGGTTGCTGCTGTGGCTGTATTCCCGTTCCCTGCGCTTGACCGTGGTGGCGTTGGTGGTGGCGTTGCTGCCGGTGGTCTGGCTGCTGGGCCTGTTGCCGTTGCTGGGGTTGGGCATTGATCCGATGTCGATCCTGGTGCCGTTCCTGATCTTCTCCATCGGCGTGTCCCATGCGGTGCAGATGACCAACGCCTGGAAGCAGGATGTGCTGGCCGGCAGCACTTCCAGGGACGCGGCGCGTTCGGCGTTCTGCAAGATTTTCATTCCCGGTTCCCTGGCCTTGTTGATGAACGCCCTGGGATTTGCGGTGATCATGTTGATCGACATTCCCATCGTCCACGAACTGGGGGTGACGGCCTGCATCGGCGTGATGCTGATGATCATCACCAACAAACTGATGCTGCCCATCATCATTTCCTACCTGCGCCTGGAGCCCGCGCTATTGCGTCGGGCACAATCACGTCCTGCGGGCAGGCACCGCCTGTGGTGGCGCCTGTCGGCGCTGGCCGAACCGGGGCCAGCCCTCGGGGTGTTCGCCATCAGTCTGTTGCTCCTGGCGGGCGGGGCCTACAAGGCTCGCGACCTGGCGGTGGGCGATATCGGTGCCGGCGCGCCGGAGCTGCGGGCCGATTCCCGCTATAACCTGGACAACGGCAAAATCATCAGCAGCTATTCCATCGGCCTCGATGTGATGTCGGTGTTCGTCCAGGTCAAGGGCGTCGAAGAAGGCTGCCTGTCGCCCACCGTGATGCGTGCGGTGGAAGCCTTCGATTTCCGCATGCGCACTGTTTCAGGTGTGCAGTCGATCCAGAGCGTGGCGGATATGGGCAAGCGGGTAATCGCCGGTAATAACGAAGGCAATCCGCGCTGGGCGGCGATTCCAGGATCGCCCCGTGGCCTGAGTCAGGGCGCGCGGGCCTATGTGCCCGATGACGGGCTGGTCACCGACGGCTGCCAGCAGATGCAGATCCTGGTGTTCCTTGCCGACCACGAAGGCAGCACGGTCAGTCATACGATCAGTGAAGCCAAGCGGATCATTGCCGAGATCAGCTCGCCGCAAGTCGAATTCCTGCTGGCCGGTGGCAACGTCGGGGTGATGGCGGCCTCCAACGAGGCGGTCAAGCGCGCCGAAATCATCATGCTGGGAGCGCTGTTCGGTTCAGTCGCACTGTTTTGCTGGATGACCTTCCTGTCGATCCGCGCGGTGCTGTGCATTCTGGTGCCGCTGGCAATTGTCGCAATCTTGTGCAACGCGTTGATGACCATGCTCGGGATCGGCCTGAAGGTCGCCACCTTGCCGGTGATGGCGTTGGGGGTGGGCGTGGGCGTCGACTACGGCATTTATCTGTACGAGCGCATCCAGCATGAAATGCTGCGCGGATCCAACCTGCGCGAGGCGTTCTACGAGGCCATGTGCCAACGCGGCACGGCGGCGGTATTCACGGCCGTGACCATGTCCATTGGCGTCTGCACCTGGGCCTTCGCGCCGCTGAAGTTCCAGGCGGACATGGGTGTGTTGCTGTCGTTCATGTTCCTGGTCAACGTGCTGGGGGCGATTTTCCTCTTGCCGGCGCTGGCGGCCTGGTTCAATCGCGGTCGACCGTTGGTCAGCGAACGGCCACGCCAGCACCCGGCACCACAAGGCCGGTTTGAGCTGAAAAAAAGCCCGGCTGCGCGTGATTCTCAATAGCGAAAAAATAAACCTGTCGGGCCTATTGTGGAGTAGGCAGGCGACAGGGAAACTGAGGCGCGGGCCCTGTTTTCAGGGCCCCCGCAGGCCACTAGCCGAAAATATAAAAATAACAAGGGAAGGGCACCGTCCTTACCCGAGCGAGGAAAGACTATGCAAGATAGTGTCCTGACCCCGGAAGTCCTGGCGAGCCTTGGCCTGGATCTCACGCGCTACAACGAGTTGGTGGGTGAAATCTACGACGGCGCCCTCGATCCGAAACTGATGGCCCACGCCCTCAGAAGCTTTCTCAAACTCTACGAGGCCAACTACGTCACGCTGATCCTGCGGGTGCCGGACCAACCCGATACGGGCGTGATGATCCTCGTTGGCGATCGCGAAGGTGCCGGTGACGTCTGCTACATGACTTACCCGCAGACCAATACGCCGTTCGCCAACCAGCCACTGGACAAGGTGTTCACCGTCGATGACATCATGAGCTCCACGGAGTGGGAACACAGCGCCTACTTCAAGGCGTTCTGCGGTCCCAACGATGTGTATCACGTGATGTGTGCGGACATTTCCACCCCGGACGGCGGCAAACTGCGCTTTCGCGCTACCCGCCCGAAACACGCCCCCAACTTCTGCGCCAACGAGCGGGCGCTGTGCGCCAGTTTCCTGCCACACCTGCGCCGCGCCTCGCAATTGCATAACCTGCTGGACCGCAGCGAATCGCTGAGCGGGCTGTACTCCCAGGCCATCAGCCGGTTATCGGTGGCGACCCTGGTGCTCGACGAGAGCGGCAGCGTATTGCAGATCAACCCGGTGGCCCAGGAAATTCTCGCCCGTTCCGATGGTCTGAAACTGGTGGGCGGACGCCTGGAGGCGACCTATCCAAGTGACAACCGTGAACTGCAACGCCTGATTCGCGGCGCGTTCTGCCCGGATGCGCCGAAAAGTGCCGAGGCCATGTCGGTGACGCGGCCTTCAGGTCTGGTCAACCTCGGTGTGGTGGTCGAATCTATTCCGTCCCTGGACTGGGCCGAGGAGAAGGGCCAACCGACGGCGTTGGTGTACATCCGCGATGCGTCGAGCAAATCCCTGGCCAGCGAAGTGGTGACCAAGCAGCTGTTCAACCTGACCAAGGCCGAAACCGCCCTGGCCATGGAACTGGCCAACGGCCTGTCCCTGGAAGAAGCGGCCGAGGCCCTGAATATCCGGCGTAACACCGCGCGGGCGCACTTGCGCTCGATCTTCTCCAAGACCGGGGTGCGACGCCAGACCGAGCTGGTGCGCATCATGCTCAACAGCGTGGTGGCCTTGGGTAAACCCAAGCTGGTGTTGAAAGTGGGTGAGAAAATCAAGATCCCGCCACTGAAACTGGCCGTGCCCATCTATCGCCAGGCCTGAGCCCGTTTTGCTGTAGGAACCAGGCTTGCCGGCGAAGAACGGTGACGCGGTGTTACAGATACACCTCAGTGCCTGGTTCGCTGTAGGAGCCAGGCTTGCCGGCGAAGAACGATAACGCGGTGTGTCAGATACACCTCAGTGCCTGGTTCGCGGGCAAGCCTCGCTCCTACAGGCGAAGAACGATAACGCGGTGTGTCAGATACACCTCAGTGCCTGGTTCGCGGGCAAGCCTCGCTCCTACAGGCGAAGAACGATAACGCGGTGTGTCAGATACACCTCAGTGCCTGGTTCGCGGGTAAGTCGGGTCGCCGCACCGCTCGCTCCTACAGGCGAAGAGCGGTGACGCGGTGTTACAGGCACACGTAGTCCGCACAGACGATGCCGTCGCGTGATAGCCCTGTCGATACTGGGGGACCTATCACGGAGAATCACCATGCCAATTACAGCCATTACCGGGAGTGCCTCGGGAATTGGGGCCGCCGTATCTGCCGCCATGCGCGCCGCCGGGCACCATGTCATCGGTATCGATCGCAGCAACGCCGAAGTGGTCGCGGACCTGTCCACCCCCCAGGGGCGTGACGCGGCCATCGCGCAAGTGCTTGAACTCAGCGGCGGGGTGCTCGACGGGCTGATCTGCTGCGCCGGGGTCGGTGTCACGGCGCCGACCTGCGGCTTGATCCCGGCGGTCAATTACTTTGGCGTCAGCCAGTTGCTCGACGGCCTGCAAGGTGCGTTGGCCAAGGGGCAACAACCGGCGGCGCTGGTGATCGGCTCGGTGGCGGCGACGCATTCGGGGGCTGACGGCCAGCCGATGATTGACGCGATGCTCGCAGGTGATGAAGATCAGGCGATCGCGTTGGCCAACTCCCTCGACCAGCCTCACGTCGCCTATGCCGCCTCTAAATACGCCATCAGTCACCATGCTCGCAACCTGGCCATGAACTGGGGCAAGCAGGGCATGCGCTTGAATGTGGTGGCGCCGGGCGCGGTAGAAACCCCGTTGCACCGGGCTTCGCTGGAAGATGCACGGTTTGGCCAGGCAACCCGCGATTTCGTCGCGCCCCTGGGCCGCTCAGGGCGCCCGGATGAGCTCGCCGCAGTGGTGGCCTTCCTGCAATCGCCACAAGCGTCGTTTGTCCATGGCAGCGTGGTGTTCGTCGATGGCGGTATGGACGCCATGGTCCGCGCCTCGCGCTTCTAAAAGGAATCCTCATGAACAAGGTGGCATTCATCACTGGCGCCAGCCGTGGAATTGGCCGCGAGGCGGCGCTGGCGTTCGCCCGCGCCGGTTTCGACCTGGCGATCAGCGCCCGTACCCTCAACGAGGGTGAACAACATGAACATGCCTTGCGCGATGCTGCCGGGGCACCGCTGGCCGGCAGCCTCAACGGAACAGCCCAAGCGTTACGCGAACTCGGTTGCCGGGTACTCGTGGTGCCGATGGACCTGCTCGACAGCGCTTCGGCCCTGGCTGCCTGCGAGGCGGTGCTGGCCGAGTACGGGCGCATCGACGTGCTGATCAACAACGCGATCTACCAAGGCAGTGACCTCAACGCCGGGTTCATGGACCTGCAAGCCCAGACCCTGGAGCGGATGTTCCAGGGCTACATCCTTACCCCCTTTCTGTTGACTCGGGCGGTGGCCGAACACATGGTGGCGCGCGGCGGCGGGGTGGTGATCAACGTCACCTCCGGCGCCGGCGAAAGCGACCCACCGGTGGCGGCGGGCAAGGGTGGCTGGGGTTATGCCTACGGCGCGGGCAAGGCGGCGGTGTCGCGACTGTCCGGGGTGCTAACTACGGAGTTGGGTGAGGCCGGCGTTCGCGCCTATACCCTCAATCCGGGAGTAGTCACCACCGAAGCCCTCAAGGCCACCATCGGCGACAAAGGCCTGATCGCCCTGCGCGCCGGCAGTGCCCCACCTCACGTTCCGGCGGCCGTGATGCTGTGGCTGGCCACCGCCGAACAGGCGCCAGGGTTTCAATGCCGGACCATCGCCGCGCAGCCGTTTGCGTTGGAACACGGCATCGTCGCCGATTGGCGTTAACCCGAAGAACGATGCACCGCAGCGCCTGGCTCCTGTAGGAGCCAGGGTTGCCGGTGAAGAGCGATAACGCGGTGTGTCAGATAAACCGCAGTGCCTGGTTCGCGGGCACGCCTCGCTCCTACAGGCGAAGAACGATAACGTGATCTAACAGATGCACCCCAGCGCCCGGTTCGAGGGCACGTCGGATCGCCGCACCGCTCGCTCCTACAAGGGGGGTATCGACCGTTCCCGCATGACCGGAACGATCGTTGGTCTTTAGGCCTGCCGGCGCTGCCGGGCGAGGGTCATGGCGGTGTCTTCGATCATGTCTTCCTGGCCACCGACCATGCCGCGACGCCCCATTTCCACGAGGATTTCCCGGGCCGACACGCCATATTTCTTCTCGGCGCGCTTGGCGAACAGCAGGAACGAACCGTAGACCCCGGCGTAGCCCATGGTCAGGGCATCGCGGTCGCTGCGGATAGGGAAGTCCATGATTGGCACAACTAAATCTTCGGCGACGTCCTGGATGCCGAACACGCTGACGCCGGTGTCGATGCCCATGCGGTCGCAGACCGCCACCAGTACCTCCATCGGCGTGTTGCCGGCACCGGCACCGAGGCCCGCGCAGGCGGCGTCTATACGGTTAGCCCCGGCGGCAATCGCGGCGATTGAGTTGGACACGCCCATCGACAGATTGTGGTGGCCATGAAAGCCTATCTCGGTTTCCGGTTTGAGGGCCGCGCGCATCGCCGCCACACGGGCGCTCACATCGTGCGGCAGCAGGTAGCCCGCCGAGTCGGTCAGGTAGATGCAGTTGGCGCCGTAGCTTTCCATCAGCAAGCCTTGCTTGACCAGGCCTTCGGGGCTGTTCATGTGGGCCATCATCAGAAAACCGACGGTGTCCATGCCCAGGCCGCGGGCGTGGGAAATGTGCTGTTCGCTGACATCGGCCTCGGTGCAATGGGTGGCCACGCGAATGGTGTTGACCCCCAGTTCATGGGCCATTTTCAGGTGATCGACAGTGCCGATGCCCGGCAACAGTAGCGCCGAGACCTTGGCCTTTTTCATCAACGGGATCACCGCCGACAGATACTCCTCGTCGGTGTGGGCCGGGAAGCCGTAGTTCACCGAGCTGCCACCCAGGCCGTCGCCATGAGTGACTTCGATCAGCGGCACGCCGGCCGCGTCGAGGCCGCAGGCGATGTCTTTCATCTGCTGCAGGCTGATCTGGTGGCGTTTGGGGTGCATGCCATCGCGCAGGCACATGTCGTGAACGGTAATGCTCTTGCCGCGAAGATCCATGGTCGGCTCCTTATGCGTGGGCGGTTTGGGCGGTGGCGGTCAGCACAAGCTCGCCCTTGAGGATTTCCTCGGCGAACATCTCGGCGGTGCGCGCTGCGGCGGCGGTCATGATGTCGAGGTTGCCAGCGTACTTGGGCAAATAGTCGCCCAGGCCTTCGACTTCCATGAAGATCGACACCCGATTGCCGTCGAATACCGGGCCGTTGACCAGCCTGTAGCCGGGCACATAGCGTTGCACTTGCTCGATCATGGCCTCGATGGCGGCGGAGATCGCCGGCTGGTCGGGCTCGCTGGCGGTCAGGCAGTGCACGGTGTCGCGCATCATCAGCGGTGGCTCGGCAGGGTTGATGATGATGATCGCCTTGCCTTTCTTCGCGCCGCCGACCTTTTCCACTGCGCTGGCGGTGGTGCGGGTGAACTCGTCGATGTTTTTCCGGGTGCCGGGACCGACCGATTTGGAGGCGGCGGTGGCAATGATTTCGGCGTACTCCACCGGTTGCACGCTGGACACCGCCGCCACCAGCGGAATGGTGGCCTGGCCACCGCAGGTGACCATGTTGACGTTCATCACGCCCAGGCCCAGTTGGGCCTTGAGGTTGACGGGCGGCACGCAGTACGGACCGATGGCCGCCGGGGTCAGGTCGATCATCAACACGCCCAAGGCATTGAGCTTGCGCGAGTTCTGCGCGTGCACGTAGGCCGAGGTGGCGTCGAAGGCGATCTGGATCTGGTCTTCGAGGACATGGGGCAGCAGGCCGTCAACGCCATCGGCGGTGGTTTTCAGGCCCAGTTCGCGAGCCCGTACCAGCCCTTCGGAGGAGGCGTCGATGCCCACCATCCACACCGGTTCCAGCACCTCGCTGCGCATCAGTTTGTACAGCAGGTCAGTGCCGATGTTGCCCGGCCCGATCAGCGCGCATTTGATCTTTTTGCTCATGGTCTTTGGCTCCAGGAGGGAAAGGGGTTATCAAGGGGTTATCAAGGGACGAAGCGCAGGCTGGCTTCACCGAGCCCGGTCATTGACAGGCTGATACGGTCACCGGCCACCACCGGGACCAGCGGCGCCAGGGCGCCGGAGAGAATGATTTCGCCCCGGCGGAACGGAATGCCCAGCTCGCCCAGGGTATTGGCCAGCCAGGCCACGGCCTCACAAGGGTGACCTTGCACCGCCGAGCCCAGGCCCGAGCCTGCGGGCTGGCCGTTTTTCAGCAGTTGCATGTGCACCGCGGCGAGGTCCAGCGAACGCGGGTCGATGCGCTGAGTACCAAGGGCGAACACGCCACAGGACGCGTTATCGGCCACGGTGTCCTGGATGCGGATCTGCCAGTCGTCGATCCGCGAGTCGACGATCTCGAAGCATGGCGCCACCGATTGGGTGGCGGCCAGCACGTCTTCGGCGCTGATGCCCGGGCCTTGTAAGTCTTCGCCGAGGATAAACGCGATTTCGCCTTCGGCCCGGGGCTGGATCAAGTTGTAGCGGGCCAGGCTGACATCGCTGTCATCGTCGACCTGCATGGCATTGGTGAGGAAACCGAAGTCCGGTTGGTGGACATCGAGCATTTCCTGAACGGCACGGCTGGTGACCCCGATTTTTTTGCCGATCACCCGCTCGCCAAGGGCTTCGCGGCGTAGCAGGAACTGCAGGGAAATCCGGTACGCCTGCTCCAGAGTGATGTGCGGGTAGCGTCGGGTCAGGGGCGCCAGTGTCTGGCGGCTGCGCAGTGCGTTGAACAGCTCATCACCGAGCGCGTTGATCAAATGGGCGTCCATGGGAGGGCTCCAGATGGGTGGGAAGAAAAAAAGCCCGCCCCGACATCAACAGGGACGGACCCAAAGGAGTGGGTTCAGCCGGGCCAGACCGACGAGTCGGCACCGCCATCGACATCAATGATCTTGCCGGTCACCCAGGCCGAAGCGGGGCTGGCCAGGTACAGCGCGGCGGCGGCGATGTCTTGCGGGGTGCCCAGGCATTTGAGCGGGGTGTTGGTTTCCATGACCTGGCGCATGGCGGCCGGCATCACGCCGTTCAGCGCCTCGGTCAGGGTCGGGCCGGGGGCGACGGCGTTGACCCGGATCTGCGGCGCGAAGTCCTGGGCCAGCAAGCGGGTCAGATGGCTGAGCGCGGCCTTGGCCGTACCATAGGCGCTGAAATGGCGCTGGGCATAACGCGCCGCCACCGAGCTGATATTGATGATGTTGCCGCCACCGGCCTCGCGCATCAGCGGCACGCACAGCTGGCAGAAGGCGTAGCTGGTGGCGACGTTGAAGTTCAGCACCTCGGCGAATTGCTCAGGGGTCAGGGCCAGCGGATCGTTGGGCCCGCCCCCGCCGACGTTGTTCACCAGGTGAGTGATGCGACCCATGTTCTCAACGCCATGGCGCACCAGCGCCTGGCGTTGCTCGGCATCGTTGACGTCGCAGGCGAACGCCAGGGCGCGTCGGCCCAGGCGACGCACTTCTTCGGCCACGGCCTGTACCTCGTCCAGCGAACGCGCCGAGCATACGACATCGGCACCGGCTTCGGCATACGCCAGGGCAATCGACCGACCGATACCCCGGCCGCTGCCGGTGACTATGGCGACGCTGCCGTCCATTTGGAAACGCTGCAAAATACTCATGGGCCCTTGCTCCGTGGGGTCGATGGTTGATGGATTGAATATCGCTGCAACGGCCGGTGACAGCATCGTCTCAACGGACTAGCGCCGCGGGTGCCGCGGTCTTCGCCTGTAGGAGCCAGGCTTGCCGGCGAACCGGGCACTGCGGTGTATCTGTCGCACCGCGTTATCGTTCTTCGCCTGTAGGAGCCAGGCTTGCCGGCGAACCGGGCACTGCGGTGTATCTGTCGCACCGCGTTATCGTTCTTCGCGGGCAAGCCTCGCTCCTACGGGCGAACCGGGCACTGCGGTGTATCTGTCGCACCGCGTTATCGTTCTTCGCGGGCAAGCCTCGCTCCTACGGGCGAACCGGGCACCGCGGTTTATCTGTCGCACCTCATTATCGTTCTTCGCCGGCAAGCCTGGCTCCTACGGGAACCGGCCCCCCCCTAGTCCGCTTTGACGATGAATGATTGCTCGCTCGATCCGATGATCCATCACAACTCGCGCAGTGGCGCAGTGAGATCGGGAGAATCGAGTGATGCACAGCAAGCGAGAAAAGACCCAGGACGAACGTGATCTGCTGGATCGTGCGCGACGCCTGGTGCCGGCACTCAAGGCGCGCACGGCGCAGGCCGAGAAGGACTTGAAGGTGCCGCAGGAGACCATTGCCGAGTTGCAATCCGCCGGCTTGCTGCGGGCCTTGCAGCCGCGGGCGTTTGGTGGCTATGAAGTGGATCCCCGGACCTTCTTCGAAATCCAGACCATCCTCGCCGAAGGTTGCATGTCTACGGCCTGGATCTACGGCGTGATGGGGGTTCACCCCTGGCAGCTGGCACGTTATCCGATCGAAGCACAGCGTGAAGTCTGGGCCGATGACCACAGCACGTTGGTCTGCTCGACTTATATGCCGGCGGCCAGGGTCACGGTCGTGGAGGGCGGTTACCGGATCAGCGGGCGCTGGGGTTTCTCCAGCGGCAGCGAGCACTGCCAATGGGTGTTGTTGGGCGGCATCCTGCCGCCCGATGACGAACTGGCTGCCGAGCATGGCACTTTCCTGCTGCCACAACGCGACTATCTGATCGAGCGTAATTGGGACGTGATGGGCCTGCGCGGCACCGGCAGCCATGACATCGTGGTCGAGGATGTGTTCGTCCCGGCCCATCGCGTGCAACGCACCAATAACTGGACCCTGGAAGCGACGCCCGGCCGTCTGGTCAACACCAACCCGATCTACGCGATCCCCTTCGCCCAAGTGTTTTCGCGCGCTGTCTCGACCTCGGCCATTGGCGCATTGCAAGGCGCGATCAACGAGTTCCGCGACAACGCCGCCAGACACATCGGCAAGCACGGCGCCCGTACCGCTGACGATCCGGTGGCGCAAACCGCGGTTGCCGAAGCGATGATCACCGTCGACAGCCTGCGCCTGGTGCTGGAGCGCAACTACGAGCACCTGATGAGCCTGGCCCGTGCCGGCGAATACCCCGACACCGAGACCCGCCTGCTGTATCGCTACCAATCGGCCTACGTGACCAATATCTGCGCCGAGCGGGTGAACGACTTGCTGCGCAGCATGGCCGCCTCGGGCTTGTACAACACCAACCCGGTGGCGCGGCTGTTTCGCGACTTGCATCAGGCGCGTGGGCATATCGCCAACAACTACATGGCCTACGGGCGCAGTTTCGGCGCGGTGATGCTGGGCCTGCCCAATCCGGACCCGTACGTCTGAGGCCATGGTGCCCGTTTCGATACCCCTGGGTTTACACCTGCTCGTGATGCACGGGCAGGTGGTCATGAGTACCTGACCTATGAACAATTATCTTGCCCTGCGCGTGGCGCGAGTGATCGAGGAAACCGCCGATGCGCGTTCCCTGGTATTCGACGTGCCGGAGCATTTGAGCGAACACTTTCGTTATCAACCCGGCCAGTTCCTGACCTTGCGAGTGCCTTTCGAGGACGGCTGGTTGCCGCGCTGTTATTCGTTGTCGAGCACGCCGTTGCTCAGCGAACCCCTGCGAGTGACGGTCAAGCGCGTGCGTGACGGCCGGGCCTCGAACTGGCTCTGCGGCGAGCTGCAGGCCGGTCAAACCCTGGAGGTGCTGCCGCCCGCCGGGGTTTTTGTGCCCCGTAGCCTGGACGACGACCTGCTGCTGTTCGGCGGGGGCAGTGGCGTGACGCCGGTGCTTTCAATCCTGCGCTCGGCGTTATTGGCCGGCCACGCCAGGATTCTGTTGATCTACGCCAACCGCGATGAAGCCTCGGTGATCTTTCGCGACGAACTCAAGGCCCTGGCCAGCGCGCATCCGCAACGCCTGCAGATTGTCCATTGGCTCGACTCGGTGCAGGGCATTCCGACCGTCGAGCAATTGGCGGAAGTGGCGCGTCCGTTCACAGACGCCCAGGCCTTTATCTGTGGCCCGGGACCGTTCATGGATGCAGCGGTCAGTGCGCTGAAAAGCCTGGGCCTGCCCGGCGGCCGGGTCCATGTCGAACGCTTTGTCTCGCTGCCCGGCGAAGGCGAACTGCCCCTGGCGGTCAGCAGTGACGCGGCGATGGCGGCGCAGTTGTCGGTGCGCCTGGATGGCGAGGACCACAGCCTGGCCTGCGACAGCGGCGAAACCGTGCTGGCCGCGATGGAGCGTGCCGGCCTTAAACCTCCCAGCGCCTGCCGGGTGGGAGGCTGCGCCTCGTGCATGTGCACGCTGGACAGTGGCGAAATCGAGCTGCTGCACAACGATGCGCTGGACAGCGATGAACTGGCTGAAGGCTGGATCCTGGCCTGCCAGGCCGTGCCGACCAGCGCCCACTTGCGTATCCGTTTTCCCGAATGATGCAGATCACCGAGCCTACGATGAACCAGAGCCTGAAGCTATCCCTGCCGCTGAGCGAAGTGCCCACCACCATTGCCCGGTTGGTGTTCCAGAGCGCCGAACGTTTTGCCGGTCGCACGGCCATCGAAGACAACGGGCAATGCATCGACTACGCCGGGTTGCCCGAACGGGTCATGGGCTTTGCCCGGGGCTTGATGGCGCTGGGTATTCAGGCCGGCGACCGGATCGGTGTCTGGGCGCCGAACAGCGGTGACTGGATCCTCGCGGCACTGGGCATCCAATGCGCCGGCGCGGTGCTGGTGCCGATCAACACGCGCATGAAGGGCCGTGAGGCCGCGGATGTGCTGGAACGCAGCGGCTGCCGGCTGTTGTTTGTCCAGCAGCGCTTTCTCGACGTCGACTACCCGGTGCTGCTCGCGCCCCATCGGCCGGTCAACCTGGAACACCTGGTGATTATCGATGGCGATACTCCCGAGCGGTCTTCGGACCTGACCCTTGAACAGTTCCTGCGCGGTGCCGCCACCGTCGACGCCGAGGGTGCCAAACGCCGCGCGTTGGCAGTCGGCCCCGAGGCCATGTGCGACCTGTTGTTCACCTCCGGCACCACCGGCAAACCCAAGGGCGTGATGAGCGGGCATGGGCAGAACCTGCGAGCCTTCAGCGAATACGTCAAGGTCATCGGCCTGGTGCCGGGCGACCGCTACCTGATCGTCAATCCGTTCTTCCACGCCTTTGGCTACAAGGCCGGTTGGCTGACGTGCCTGATCGGTGGGGCGACCATCCTGCCCCACGCGGTGTTCGACGCAGAACAAGTCTTCCAGCGCATTGCCCGGGAGCGCATCAGCGTCTTGCCCGGCGCGCCGACCCTGTACCTGTCGCTGCTGGCCCACCCGCGACTCAAGCAGACCGACCTGTCGAGCCTGCGCATTGCGGTCACAGGTTCAGCCAGCATTCCACCGAGCCTGATCGAGCGCATGCGCAACGAGTTGGGATTTGCCGTGGTCACCACTGCTTACGGCCTGACCGAGTGCGGCGGGCTGGCGACGATCTGCGATCCCCAGGACTCGGCGCAGGTGATCGCCGGCACCAGCGGACGGCCGATTGCCGGGACCGAAGTGAGCATTCGCGACCCGGACAACCAGGCACTGGACGCCGGGCTTACCGGTGAAATCTGCCTGCGTGGCTTCCACATCATGCAGGGCTATTTCCAGAACCCCGAAGCGACCCGCGAAGCGATCGATGCCGAAGGCTGGCTGCACACCGGTGATGTCGGGCGCCTGGACGAGGCGGGCAACCTGATCATCACCGATCGCCTGAAGGACATGTTCATCGTCGGCGGTTTCAACTGCTACCCGGCGGAAATCGAAGCGGCGCTGATCAGGCATCCGGCAATTGCCCAGGTGGCGGTGATCGGCATCGCCGATGAACGCATGGGCGAGGTCGGATGTGCCTGCGTGGTGCTGCGCGAAGGTGCAGCACTTGACGAGGCGCAATTGATCGCCTGGAGCCGTGAGCAGATGGCCAATTACAAGGTGCCGCGCCAGGTGCGCTTCTTCAGTGCGTTGCCACTCAATCCGTCGAGCAAGGTGGCGAAGAACGAATTGCGGGCGGTGGTGGCCAGCAACGCTCAGGCATAAGGCGCACCCGTCTCACCAAACGGACGATGTACGCGGCACGGGCTTTTTTCATGCTGTGGCGACACAAGAAAAAACAATAACAAAAGGAGAGGAGCATGTTTACGCGAAACACTGTCGCGCGCCATTCGGGGAACCTGACCGGGAGCCGCTGCCTGTTGGCAACGGCCATCACCATGGCCAGTGCCACAGCCGGCGCCGCACCCACGATCGAACTGGGGGAAAACACCACCCTGGATTCGTCGCTGACGGTCAACTACACCGCCTCCATGCGTACCGCCAAGCAGGCCAGTCAATACCTCAACGACCCGAACAACGACGATGGCACGCGCAATTTCAAGCGTGGCTCGTTGATCAACAACCGCCTGAGCCTGTTCGGCGAATTACAGCTCAAGCACGACAACCTCGGAGCGGTGTTGCGCGGCAGTCAGTTCTACGACGATGTCTACAACCAGAAAAATGCCAATGACTCGCCGCTGACGGTGAATAAGACCGGGCACAACGATGGCTTCAGCGACGAAACCCGCAGGCTCAGTGGCAGCATGGCGCGACTGCTCGATGCTTATGTGTATGGCAACTTCGATGTCGGCGAGACTCAGTACCTGTCGCTCAAGGCCGGGCGGCACCTGGTGGCCTGGGGCGAGAGCCTGTTCTGGCCTAACATCAGCCAGGGCCAGGCCCCGGTGGACGCCACCAAGTTCAACGTGCCGGGTACCGAGGCCAAGGACTCGTACTTGCCGGTGGGGCAGGTGTCCGGATCGTGGTCGCTGAATGAAAACCTGGCGCTGGTGGGCTACTACCAGTACGAGTGGGAAAAGACCCAGCTCAACCCTGTGGGCGACTACTTCGGCAGCGATACGTTCGGCCCCGGCGCCGAGTTCTATCGCCTGGGTAGCGGTGCGGTCGACCGCCTGCCCAACGGCCTGGCGGTCGGTTATGCCGGTGAAAAAGATGCCAGCGACAGCGGCCAATGGGGCCTCGGCGTGCGCTACCGGATCACCGAAAACACCGAAGTGGGGCTGTTCCATTACCGCTATAACGAACGCATCGGCTCGATGTTCTTCGACTTCACCGGCACCACCCAATATTCCTCGCTCAAGAGCATCGGCCATGACGGCACCGCACCGTCCTATCGCCTGGGTTACTTCGAAGACGTCAAGCTGACGGGCATCAGTTTCACCTCCAAGGTTGGCGACTCGGTGCAGTACGCCGGTGACCTGAGCTACCGCGATGGCGCGTCGGTCTACCTGAACAACGGCGCGCCCACCACCGGACAGATCTGGCAAGGCAACCTCAACGCCATGTACATCCTGGGCCCAAGCCTGCTCGCCCATCAGACTACCTTCATGGGCGAAGTGGTGCATCAACGCATCGACGGGGTAGACAGCCTGACGATCACTGGCGGCGGGCCTGGCGTGGACGGCACGTTCGACACGTTCGAGTCGAAGATCCAGACCCGCGGTTCGACCCTGCTGGGCATTGGTGCCTACATGGATTACCCGTCCATCGCCACGGGACTGGACCTGAGCACCAAAGTGGTCTGGACGCAGAACGTCGACGGCAGCGCCTATCAGGGCCTGGGCCGTGACGAGAAGCGCCTGACCGTGGGTGGCGATTTCAAGTACCTGGGTAACTTCCAGATCGGCATGACCTATGTCGCTTACCTGAGCTCGCCGGATGCCGCCCAGGGCCGACTGCTGGCTGACCGCGATTACCTGTCGCTCAACGCCAAGTACACCTTCTGATGATCATGGCTGCGTCGCGAGATGGCGACGCAGCCTTCATTTGTAGCCTGATAACAACAAAGAGAGGCCTGTCATGAACCCTCGTCCGACCCCGTCACCGTTCAGCCCTATTGCGATTGGCCCACTGACCCTGAAAAACCGGTTTATCAAGTCCGCCACCAACGAGGGCATGAGTGCCCAGGGCGTGCCTTCCAAACAATTGGTTAAGTTGCACTCGGCCCTGGTCGCCGGGGGCACCGCCATGACCACCGTCGCCTATTGCGCGGTAAGCGATGATGGCCGCACCTTGCCCAACCAGTTGACCCTCACCCCATCCAGCGTGCCGCACTTCAAGGCCCTGACTGACGGTGTGCACCAGTCCGGTGGCCTGGCCAGCGCGCAGATCACCCACGGCGGCTGCTTTACCTTCATCCGCGAACGCTCGACCAAACGTCCGCTGTCAGCCAGCGGCGGCTTCAACAAGATCGGCTTGATGAGTGGCATGTTCCTCAAACAGGCGATGAACGAAGACGACATGCAGCAAGTGGTGAGCGACTTCGCGCAAGGCGCACGCCTGGCACGCCAGGCGGGTTTCGATGCCGTGGAAATCCACATGGGTCACGGTTACCTGCTCAGCCAGTTCATTTCGCCAATGTACAACAAGCGCCGCGACCAGTACGGCGGCAGTCTGGAAAACCGCCTGCGCTTTCCGCGCCAGGTGCTGCGTGCGGTGCTGGACGCGGTCGGCAAGGACATGGCGGTGATCTGCAAATACAGCGTCACTGAAGGCGTGCGCGCCGGTAACAGTGCCGAAGACGGGGCGCAGATCGCCCGCATGCTGGAAGAGGAGGGTGCGCACCTGCTGGTGCTCAGCGCCGGGATGAATGCCGAGTCGATCACCACCATGTTCGGCTCTTCCTTCCCCAAGGAAAACCGCGTGCAACAGAAGAACAAGATCATCGCCCTGGCTATGGCCATCCAGCGCCGCAAAGAGCCAACCGTGGAATTCCGTGAGCTGTATTTGCTGGAACATGCGCGCAAGGTGCGTGCCGCGGTGAAAATGCCACTGGCTTATCTGGGCGGCGCCAAGAGCCTGGCGAGCATCGAAAAGATCATGGCCGAGGGTTTCGACCTGGTCGCCATGGGCCGGGTGTTGCTGGCCGAGAATGACTACGTCAACAAGCTCGAAAGCGGTGCCAGCCGCGACTCGATCTGCACCGCCTGCAACCGCTGCGTGGCGATGATGTACACCCCTGGCGGCACCTCTTGCGTACTGGGCAAGCCCGGCGATGCCGTTTTGAACAGCCAGAAGGCGGCAGATCGCTAACCTGTGCGGGCCTGTAGGAGCCAGGCTTGCCGGCGAAGAATGATAACGCGGTGCAACAGATAAACCGCGGTGTCCGGTTCGCCTGTAGGAGCGAGGCTTGCCCGCGATGAACGATAACGCGGTGCAACAGATAAACCTCGGTGTCCGGTTCGCCGGCAAGCCTGGCTCCTACAGGCGATGAACGATAACGCGGTGCAACAGATAAACCGCGGTGTCCGGTTCGCCGGCAAGCCTGGCTCCTACAGGCGAAGAACGATAACGCGATGCGACAGATAAACCGCGGTGTCCGGTTCGCCGGCAAGCCTGGCTCCTACAGGCGAAGAACGATAACGCGGTGCAACAGATAAACCGCGGTGTCCGGTTCGCCGGCAAGCCTGGCTCCTACAGGCGAAGAACGATAACGCGGTGCAGCAGGTACACCGCGTCGTCCGGATCAACCGTTCTGCAGGAAGTCGATGCAGCTGCGGTTGAACAGTTCGCGGTGTTCCACCTGGACCCAATGTCCGCAACGGTTGAGCACGATGAACCGGGCGTTGGGCGCGCCGTCGATGATGCGCTGGGCGCCGCTGACCGGGTTGAATTGATCGTTGGTGCCCCAGAAACCGAGGATTGGGCACTGGATCTCGCCCAAGCGCGCTTCCATGTTCGGCACCATCATCGTGCTGAACAGGTTCTTGGGCTGGGTCACCGCCACCGCCACGCGTTCCTGCAACAGGCTTTCCGGCAGGATCGAATCATCGAACAACTGCAGGCGCATCATGCTGCGCATCTCGTCCATGCCGATGGGGCCGGCGTTGAACAGGCTGACCATGCGCACGATGCCGTCCATCTTGAAGTAGGTTTCCCGCTCCTCGACTCCGCCCGGTGCCAGCAGGATCAGGCCCTGAGGCAATTGCGGCAGACGCAGGGCCAGGCCCAGGGCAATCGCACCACCCAGCGAGTTACCCAGCAGGGTGCAGCGCTGTACGCCGACGGCTTGCAGGAACGCCGCTACGCAGTCGACGAAGAAATCCAGATTGTACTGGGCGTCCTCGGGTTTGTCCGAACGGCCGAAACCCGGCAGGTCGAGCACGATGTTGCGGTAGCCGGCGGCGGCGAATGGCGGGTAGTTGCCTTTGAAGTTGCTGAAACCGCTGGCGCCCGGTCCGCTGCCGTGCAGCCACAGCACCACGGGGCCCGCGCCTTCATCCAGATAGTGCAGGCGCAAACCGTTGTTGGGCAGCGTTGCGTAATGGCCGACGGGCAGAGGCAGGTCTACGGGTTGGTTCATGGGATTCTCCATTTTCTGCGGATTCATAAAGCACAACCGCGTCAGGCGCGACAGCGAATTGAAGGGGAATGCTGCACCTGACGTGGTGTGCACCCATGAATGCTGGGGCCGTGGGGGATTGCCGGCATCGTCCGTTCAGACCACGCGGCGATAGTCCCATCGGACGATGTGGGCCAAGGCACTTGCCGCTAATCATGCAGGTGACAGCTCCACTGCAAGGGCAGCGGGCTGCAGCGTATTTGCACATTCGGAGATTGCTGATGAAGTTACTCAATAAAGTCGCCTTTGTAACTGGCGCAGGGCAAGGCATGGGCCAGGCCATCGTCCGTGGTTTTATTGCCGAAGGCGCCAAGGTGGTGGCTGTCGACCTGAATCAGGCCGCCCTGGCCGAGAGTCTGGCGGACCTGGGCGACAAGGTACTGGCCCTGGCCTGCAACGTCGGTGACGGCGCCTCCGTGGCCGATGCCATGGGCCAGGCCGAGCAGCACTTCGGCGGCCTCGACATCTTGGTCAACAACGCAGGCGTGGGCGCGCTGGACAGCTTCCTCGAAACCCCGGACGAGAGTTGGGAGCGGGTGATCGGGGTGAACCTGGGTGGCACCTTCCTGTGCTGCCGCGAAGGCGCCAAGCTGATGGTCAAGGGCGGGCGCAAAGGGGCGATCATCAACCTCTCCAGCACTGCCGCGCTGACCGGCGACGGTCCTAGCCATTACTGCGCTTCGAAAGCCGGGGTAATGGGCCTGACCCGCTCGATCGCCCGTGAACTGGCGGCCAGCGGCATACGCGTCAACACCCTGGTGCCGGGACCGACCAACACGCCGATGATGTCTGGGATCCCTGACGACTACATGCAAGCGCTGCTGAAAAACGTACCGTTGGGCCGCATGTGCGAGACCGACGAAATCGCGCGCGTTGCGGTCTTCCTTGCCAGCGAAGACGCCAGCTTCATGACTGGCCAGAACATCGCGGTCAACGGCGGCATGGCCTTTATCTGATTGGAGAGTCACTGATGAGCAAGCGTTTACAGGGAAAAATCGCCTTTGTGACCGGCGCCGGTTCGGGCATCGGTGAAGCCACCGCGCTGCGGTTCGCCGAGGAGGGCGCCACCGTCGTGCTCTGCGGGCGACGCGTGGAGCCGTTGCAAGGGGTGCTGGAAAAAATCATTGGATTGGGCGGGCACGCTGAAATTGCCGTGGCCGACGTCAGCGATGAGCAGGCCTACGTCAGCGCATTGGAAGCCACCGCGCAACGTCACGGTCGCCTGGACATTCTGGTCAACAATGCGATGGCCTACACCTGGGGCAGCATCGACACAATGTCCACCGCCGACTGGCACGCCAACTTCGCCACTACCGTCGATGGCACCTTCTTTGGCACTCGCACCGCGATGCGCCTGATGAAAGAGCAGGGCGGCGGTTCGATCGTCAACATTGCCTCGATCTGCGGCCTGTTCGGCACGGCGTGGATGGCCGGTTACTCGGCGGCCAAAGCTGCGGTGATCAACTTCAGTCGCGCGGCGGCCAGTGAAGGCGCGCCAAACAACATTCGTTGCAACGTGATCATCCCCGGCGTGGTCGATACCCCGGCCACCGCCGGCATGCTCGCCGACGCCAAGGCCCGCACCAACACAGAGAAAGTCATCCCGATGAAACGGGTCGGCCTGCCGGTGGAGCTGGCCAACGCCATTCTGTTCCTGGCCAGCGACGAAGCCTCCTACGTGACCGGTGCCAGCCTGGCGGTAGACGGCGGACGGGGTTCCGACCTGTACACGGTGTTCGACTGATGGGCCTGGAATCCGCCGCGCTGCTGGAGCGCATCGACCGCCTGGAATCGCTGGACGCGATCCGTCAACTGGCCGGCAAGTACGCGTTGGCCCTGGACATGCGCGACATGGATGCCATGGCTAACTGTTTCGCCCCGGATGTGCGCGTGGGGCGCGACAAGACGGGCCGTGTACACCTCAAGGCATGGCTGGACGAAACCATGCGCAAGCAGTTTCACGGCACGTCCCATCATTTGGGGCAGCACATCATCGAGTTCAGCGATCCGGACCACGCCACAGGCGTGGTCTATTCCAAGAACGAGCATGAGACCGGTCCGGAGTGGGTGATCATGCAGATGCTGTATTGGGACGACTACGAGCGGATCGACGGACGTTGGTGCTTCCGTCGTCGCTTGCCGTGCTATTGGTACGCCACCGACCTTAACAAGCCACCGATTGGCGGCCTGAAACTACGCTGGCCGGGGCGCGAGCCCTATGCCGGTACGTTCCACGAGCTGTTTCCTTCCTGGGATGCGTTCTGGGCGCAACGATCGGACAAGGACGCGTTACCGGAAGTTGCCGAACCGGCACCGCTGGAGGGGTTTCTTGCAACCTTGCGGCGCGGGGCGGGTGATCCGAAGATTCGCGTTCGCTGAAGGGCGGTTCTTTTATCAGACCGCCTTCGCTGGCAAGCCAGCTCCTACATTGGATCTTTGCCGTGCATGGGGCTTGTGTACACCCCGATCATCTGTAGGAGCCGGCTTGCTGGCGAAGGCGGCGTGTCAGTCGACGTTATTGCCGGATGTCAGACCGTTTTCGCTGGCAAGCCAGCTCCTACATTGGATCTTTGCCGTGCATGGGGCTTGTGTACACCCCGATCACCTGTAGGAGCCGGCTTGCTGGCGAAGGCGGCGTGTCAGTCGACGTTATTGCCGGATGTCAGACCGCTTTCGCTGGCAAGCCAGCTCCTACAGTTGGCCAGTGTTGCGGCCAAGTATCGGGCTCACTGAAGTCGCGGTTGCCGCATCATTCCCGCGCCCGCGCCTCACGTGGCATCCCCAAGGCACGCTCGGCAATGATATTGCGCTGGATCTCATTACTACCGCCATAAATCGTATCGGAGCGGGTAAACAGAAACAGCGATTGAAGACGACTCAGCTGATAAGACTGGCCATCGAGGATTTCGGCATCGTCGCCCAACACATCCATCGCCAGCTTCCCGAGGTCTGAGTGCCAGGTTGACCAGGCCAGTTTGTAGATCATGGCTTCACGGCTGAGGCTGCCATCTTGTGGACCCGAGAGCATGCGCATGGAGTTGTAGCGCAACACCTTGAGCCCGGCCCATGCCTGGGCGATGCGCTGGCGCAGCAGCGGGTCGCGTGAAGCGCCATTGGCGCGGGCAACGCGAATGATCTCGTCGAGTTCATTGTGAAACTGCATTTGCTGGCCCAGCGTCGAGGCCCCGCGCTCGAAGCCGAGCAGGGCCATGGCGATTTTCCAGCCGTCGCCCGGTTGGCCGATCAGGTTATCGGCGTGGGTCACCGCCTGATCGAAAAACACTTCATTGAACTCGCTGGTGCCGGTCAGTTGCTGGATGGGATGCACACGGATCTGCGTCTGGGCCATCGGTACCAGCAGGAACGACAAACCGTGATGCCCTTGACTGCCGGGTTCGGTGCGCGCCAAAACAAAACACCAGTCGGCTTCGTGGGCCAGCGAGGTCCAGACCTTCTGGCCGCTGATCAGCCAGTGTTCGCCCGTGGCGTCGAGCCTGGCCCGGGTTTGTACATTCGCCAGGTCGGATCCGGCGCCGGGTTCAGAGTAGCCCTGACACCAGAACTCGCGGCCACCGAGGATGCCAGGCAACAGGCGCTGTTGCTGGGCCGCCGTGCCGAAGGTGGCGAGGGTCGGGCCGACCAGCCCTTCGCCGATGTGGCCCATGCGTCCGGGCCCGCCGGCGCGAGCATATTCCTCATGGAATATCACCTGCTGGCCGAGGCTCAGGCCGCGTCCGCCATGCGCCTTCGACCAACCCAGGCCAATCCAGGCACCTGCGGCGAGTTCACGCTCCCAGGCTTTGCGTTCTTCGGGAAAGCTGTGCTCGTCCCCGGGCCCGCCGCGAAAGCGCAACGGCGCAAACTCGCCACTCAGGTGTTCTGTCAACCAATGGGCGACCTCGCGACGGAAAGCTTCGTCGGCATTGCTGAAACCGATTTTCATGCGTCTTCTCCGAACAGGTGTGCCGCCAGGCGTTCGCGATGCAGTGCGGGGCTGCCCAGCATTTGCTCGCTGGCGCGGGCGCGCTTGAAGTACAGGTGCGGGTCGTATTCCCAGGTAAAACCCACGCCGCCATGCATCTGGATCGACTCGGCGGCGCAGTTGAAAAACGCTTCACTGGCGTGGATCTTCGCCGTGGCGGTGGCCATCAGCAATTCGCTGGCCACTGCTTTGTCACCGGCGGGGTCGAGGTGCTCCTGAGCCACGCAGGCGGCGTAATAGACCGCGGAGCGGGCGCACTCGACCTGCAACATCATGTCGGCGCAGCGGTGCTTGATCGCCTGGAAGCTGGCGATGGTGCGGCTGAACTGCCGGCGTTCGGCGATGTACGCCAGGGTCAGGTCGAGGACTTGTTGTGCGCCCCCGGCCTGTTCGGCAGCCAGGCCTACAGCGGCGATCTGCAAGCTCGCGCGCAGTACCGGCCAGCCCTGGTCGGGGGCGCAGAGCAATTGTGCATCGCTGACGAATACATTCTGCAGTTCGACCCGTGCCAGGCGCCGGGTCTGATCCAGGGTGGGCAGGGCAGTGCTCTCCAGGCCCGGTGTATCGGCGTCAAGGGCGAACAGGCTGATACCCGATTCCCCCTCGCTGCCAGGCGTACGCGCGGCGACGATCACCAGGTCCGCTTGCGCCCCGTCGATGACCTGGGCGTAACAACCGGTGAGGTTAAACCCTCCCGTACAGGCCCGGGCGACGGTTTGCACGCTGTGCGCATCCCATCCTGGGCCACTGGCGAACGCCAGGGTCGCGCGGGTTTCGCCACCGGCAATCGCGCTGAGCCAGCGCTCTTGCAGCGCCGGGTTGTGTCCCGACAGCAGGGTCGGGGTGGCCAGGCAGGTGGTGGCGAAGAGCGGCGAGCCGAGCAGAAAACGACCGCTCTGTTCCAGCAGGATCGCCAGCTCGACAAACCCCAGGCCCATGCCACCGAAACGCTCGGGGACCATCAGGGCCGGCCAGCACAGCTCCAGGCCGATGCGTTGCCAGACGTCGGGATCGTAGCCGTCCGCGCGAATCATGGTTGCGCGCACGGCCTGGGAATCACTGGCCGTGGCGAGAAAGCGCTCGGCGCTATCGCGAATCATCAAATGTTCCTGGGTAAAGGCGAACTCCATGGGGGTTGTCTCTGCTAGGCGAATAGATGAGCGAGTCTAGGGCGGCGCCGGTTTGCACCGAATCATTGAAACGGACTAGAACCCTGCCGCCGCCGCCCCTGAAACCGTTGTCTTGCTTAGTCTCAATGGACGATGAAGCAGGCCTCGGCGCTTTGCACAATGATCGCCATGCACCGAATCAGCCAACGAGGAACCCAGGCATGATCGACATTCGCGGTTTGAGCTATTTCGTCTCCCAGATCGAAAACCTCAGTCATTGGCAACGTTACGCCGAGGACGTGCTGGGCATGCAGGTACGTCCGGCGCCGGGCGGTGGCCTGTACGTAAAAATGGACGAACGTCCGTTCCGCATGCTCATCGTCGAAGGCAGCGAGGCGCGGTACCTGGCTTCCGGCTGGGAGCTGGCCGGCGAATCGGCGTTCCAGGCCGCACTTGAGCACCTGACCGCCGCCGGTATCGAATGGCAGCCAGGCTCTAGCGCCGAGCTCGAGCAGCGCGGTGTACAGGCGCTGGTCAAACTCAGCGACCCGTCGGGCAACAACCACGAGTTGAGCTGGGGTCATCGCTCCGACTGCCTGCCATTTATTTCGCCGCAGGGCGTGCCGCGTTTTATCACTGGTGACATGGGCCTGGGCCACACCGTGCTGCCGGCGCCGAACTTCGACGCCACGCTGGCGTTCGCCAGGGACGTGCTGGGTTTCGAACTTTCGGACATTTACAACTTCCGGCCGGACCCGTCGGCCCCTGCGATTCGTATTCATTTCCTGCATTGCCACAACGCCCGCCATCACAGCCTGGCATTAGCCGAATACCCGGTGCCATCAGGTTGCGTGCACGTGATGGTCGAGGTGGATTCGATGACCGAGGTGGGGCGCGCCCATGACCGTTTGCTGGCCCATGACGTGAGCCTGTCGGCCACCCTCGGCCAGCACCTCAACGACCGCATGACCAGCTTCTACATGAAGACGCCATCCGGTTTCGATCTGGAATACGGCTTTGGCGGATTGCAAGTCGACTGGGCCGAACATTCGGCATTCGAGTTCACCCGTGTGAGCATTTGGGGGCACGACTTTTCGGTCGGCCAACAGTAAGGAATTGTCATGATGAATAAACAACTCACAGCGGCCGATGCGGTCGCTCAATTGCGCGATGGCATGACCATCGGTTTCGGCGGCTGGGGACCACGGCGCAAGCCGATGGCGATTGTGCGCGAGATCCTGCGATCAAAGGTCAAGGACCTGACCGTGGTCGCCTACGGCGGTCCGGAAGTGGGCATGCTGTGCGCCGCCGGCAAGGTCAAGAAACTGGTGTTCGGCTTCGCCACCCTCGATGCGATACCGCTGGAACCCTACTACCGCAAGGCTCGCGAAGCGGGCGAACTGGAGTTGATGGAACTGGACGAAGGCATGTTCCAGTGGGGCCTGCGCGCCGCTGGCATGCGCTTGCCGTTCCTGCCGACCCGTTGCGGCCTGGCCACCGATGTGACGCGTCTGAACCCGCAACTCAAGACTGTCCAGTCGCCCTATGCCGATGGCGAGGTATTGCTGGCAATGCCGGCACTCAATCTCGACGTTGCGTTTCTGCACGTCAACGTCGCCGACCGCCTGGGTAACTGCCTGGTGACCGGGCCGGACCCGTATTTCGATCACCTGTTCGCCCGTGCCGCCGAGCAGTGCTTTGTCTCGTGCGAACGCCTGGAAGAACGTCTGGAGCTGAGCGCCGACATGGCCCGTTTCAACACCTTCGAGCGTTACCTGGTGAAAGGCGTGGTGCATGCGCCCCTCGGTGCGCACCCGACGCTCTGCGCCCCCGACTACGGCTGGGACATGAAGCATCTCAAGGGTTATGTCGCCAGCAGCCAGGCGGAAAACGGCTGGCAGGACTATGTGCAGACCTACATCGCCGGTGGCGAGCAGGCCTATCAGGCACAGAACGGCGGTGCCGACTCCATGGGCGCCTTGCCCCTTCCCGTGTTCTGAGGATTAGCGACTATGTCTGCAACCTGTGATTTTACCCTCGCTGAACTGATGATCGTCGCCGCATCCGAAGCCTGGCGCGGCAATGGAGAAGTGATTGCCTCAGGCCTTGGCGTGATCCCGCGCCTGGGTGCCAGCCTGGCCAAACTGACCCACAGCCCTGAACTGTTGATGACCGACAGCGAAGCGTTCCTGGTCGAAGAGCCGATCCCGTTGGGCCCGCGTGGCGACTACGTGCCGCGTTACTCGGGTTACATGTCGTTCGAGCGGGTGTTCGAATGCGTGTGGGGCGGACGCCGTCACGCGATGATCGGACCGACCCAGATTGACCGCTGGGGCCAGACCAACCTGTCTTGCGTCGGCGACTATCAAAAGCCCAGGACGGCGATTCTTGGCGTGCGCGGCTTGCCAGGCAACAGCATCAACCACCTCAATTCGTTCTTCGTACCCAGCCATAACAACCGGGTGTTCGTCAGTGGCGAAGTGGACATGGTCTCGGGTGTCGGCTTCAAGGCCGAGCGCTGGCCCGAAGGTGCGCGTCGCGACTTGATGGACATCCATTGCGTGGTCAGCGACCTGTGCGTCCTCGATTTCAATGGCCCGGAGCGTGCGGTGCAGGTGCGCTCGTTGCACCCCGGCGTGAGTTTCGAGCAGGTCCAGGACAACACCGGCTTCCCGTTGCTCAAGTCGGCGCAGTTGCACGAGACCGTGCACCCCACCCGCGAACAGTTGGCCCTGATCCGCCGACTCGACCCCCACGATTACCGCGCCACGGCGATCAAGGGCAACCCGCCCGGCATCCGTACGGCCTGAGGCGAGGACAGTGAACATGCACAGCAGCGAGAGTGAATTCGTCGTCCGCGAGGACACAGCCGTCTACGAAACAGACACACCGGTGCTGTACAGCGTGGCCGAGGGGATCGCCACGCTGACGCTGAACCGGCCGACCTTCAACAACGCGCAAAACTCGCAAATGACCTACGCGCTGGACGCCGCCTTTCGCGAGGCGGTGAACGACGACAACGTCAAGGTCATCGTCCTGCGCGGCAACGGCAAACATTTCTCTGCAGGCCACGATATCGGCACGCCGGGACGCGATATCGACAAGCCGTTCGAGCGTGCACACCTGTGGTGGGACCACACCAACAAGCCCGGTGGCGAGCAGTTGTATGCCCGCGAGCAGGAGGTGTACCTGGGCATGTGCCGACGCTGGCGCGAGCTGCCCAAGCCGACCATCGCCATGGTCCAGGGCGCGTGCGTGGCGGGCGGGCTGATGCTGGCGTGGGTCTGCGATTTGATCGTCGCCAGCGATGACGCGTTCTTTCAGGATCCGGTGGTGCGCATGGGCATTCCGGGGGTGGAGTATTTTGCGCATCCCTATGAAATGAACCCGCGTATCGCCAAGGAATTCCTCTTCACCGGTGACCGCATGAGCGCCACCCGGGCCTGGCAAGTGGGTATGGTCAACCGCATGGTGCCCCGCGAAGAGCTGGAGCAGGCCACCTATGCCCTGGCCGCCGGCATCGCCCGTCAGCCGCGCATGGGCCTGGCCCTGACCAAACAGGCGGTCAACCACGTCGAGGACCTGCAAGGCAAGCGCACGGCGATGGATGCGGTGTTCGCCTGGCACCAGTTTGCGCATGCCCATAACGAGCTGTTGTCGGGCGACAAACTGGGCGGCTTCGATGCCAAGGGCATGGCCCGGGCCAATAAGCAGGCAGAGGACAAGCGCCAATGAATCGCTGGCTGGATACGCCACTGACCGAGGCCCTCGGTTGCCGCTACCCGATTGTGCAAACCGCCATGGGTTGGGTTGCCGATGCCAACCTGGTGATCGCCACCACCGAGGCCGGGGGCTTCGGTTTCCTGGCCGGGGCGACCATCGCGGCCGATGAGCTGGAAGGCGAAATCCGCAAGGTGATCGACACCACCGGTGGCAGCAACTTCGGGCTCAATTTTCATATGTTCCAGGACAACGCCGCGCAGTGCGTCGACCTGGCGATCCAGTACCGCCTGCGCGCCGTGAGCTACGGACGCGGCCCGGACAAAAAGACCATCGCGCGTTTCAAGGCGGCCAAGGTGTTGTGCATTCCCACCGTGGGCGCACTCAAACACGCATTGAAGGCTGTGGAGCTGGGCGCCGACTTGATCACCATTCAGGGCGGCGAGGGCGGCGGTCATACCGGCGGCGTACCCAGTTCCATTCTGTTGCCTCAGGTACTGGCCGCGGTCAAGGTGCCGGTGATCGCCGCCGGCGGTTATGCCACCGGTCGTGGCCTGGCTTCGGTGCTGGCTGCCGGGGGCGCCGGCATCGCCATGGGCACGCGGTTCCTCATGACCCGCGAATCGCCAACACCGGCCGCGACCCTGGAGCGCTACCTGAAGGTCAGCGACCCGCAACAGGTGCGCGTGACCACGGCGGTGGATGGCATGCGCCACCGCATGATCGAAAACCGTTTTATCAATCATCTGGAGAAGTCCGGTCCGTTCGGTCGCCTGCGCATTGCCCTGGGCAGTGCCTGGCAGTGGAAGCAGCAGACCGGCATGAGCCTGGGGCACATGGCCTCGGTCTTTATCCGTGCGTTGCGTGAAGACCCCTCGCAGCTGTCGCAAGTGATGATGGCCGCCAACCAGCCGGTGCTGTTGCAGCGCTCGATGGTCGATGGCGCCCCGGACGAGGGCATCTTGCCCAGCGGCCAGGTGGCGGCGGCCATCGGCGAATTGCTCAGTTGTCGTGAAGTCATTGAAGGCATCGCCAGCGAGGCCCAGCAATGTCTGGACGCACTCCTGGCCCGCAGCCAGACCCACCCTTCGACCCATCCCGCCAGTATTGGAGAACCCCTGTGAACCAGGCATTTACGACGCAACTCAATCAGGGGATCGCTGAACTGGTGATCGCCAAACCTCCGGTCAACGCCCTCGACAGCCAGGAATGGCACGCTCTGGCGCGGCAGATCGAAGCCCTTGGGGCCAACCCCGACGTGCGGGTGATCGTGATCCGCGCCGAAGGCCGCGGCTTTTGCGCCGGTGTCGACATCAAGGAGCTGGACAAGTATCCAGAGCGGATCGTCGAGGTCAACGCCGGTAACTACGCCACGTTCAAGGCCGTGCACCGCAACCCGGTGCCGGTGATTGTCGCGGTCCATGGGTTTGTCCTGGGCGGCGGCATCGGCATCACCGGGGCGGCGGACATTGTCATCGCCTCCGAATGCGCGACCTTCGCCCTGCCGGAAGTCGACCGTGGCGCCATGGGCGGCGGTGCGCATCTGCAACGGCTGTTCCCGGTGCAAAAAGTCCGTTACCTGTTCTTTACCGGCGACAGCATCGGCGCCCCCGGAGCCCTGCAATACGGCTTTATCGAGCGCATCGTCAGCAAGGACCAACTGCGCGAAACCGCTTTGGGCATCGCGGCGAAAATCGCCGAGAAGAGCCCGGGCATGATCCGCATCGCCAAGGAAGCCTTGAACGGCATCGAAGACGGCAACCTGGAAGACAAATACCGCTGGGAGCAGGGCTTCACCATGCAGGCCTACAGCAGCCCGGACTCCGCGGAAACGCGCCGGGCCTTCGTCGAAAAACGCGACGCCAAGTTCTGAGAGAACGCCATGGAACTGACTTATACCCCCAAGCAAAACGCCTTCCGCGCCGAAGTACGCGCCTGGCTGGCGGCCAACCTTCCGCGCGAACCGCTGGCCAGCTACGACACCCGGGAAGGCTTTGAGCAGCACCGCGCCTGGGAAGCGAAGCTGTTCGAGAGCCGCTGGTCGATGGTGATGTGGCCCGCTGAACTGGGCGGTCGCGGTTGCGATTTGATCGAGTGGCTGATCTTCGAAGAAGAGTACTACGGTGCCGGGGCGCCGATGCGCGTCAACCAGAACGGCCAGTTGTTGCTGGGGCCGACCCTGATGGAGTTTGGCACCCCTGAACAGAAACAGCGTTTTCTCCCGCGCATGGCCGCCAGCCTCGACATGTGGGCACAAGGCTGGTCGGAACCGAATGCCGGTTCGGACATGGCAGCGATCACCAGCAAGGCCACGCTCGACGGCGATCATTACGTGATCAACGGCCAAAAAACCTGGTCGACCCGAGCGACCTTCGCCGACTGGCTATTCGGCCTGTTCCGCAGCGAACCGGGCTCCTCGCGCCACCACGGACTGTCGTTCGTGATGGTGCCACTGAATGCGCCGGGCGTGAGCATTCGTCCGATCAAGGCTCTCAATGGCAAGGACGCCTTTGCCGAAGTGTTTTTCGACGACGTCCGCGTGCCGGTGGCCAACCGCATCGGTGCCGAAGGGCAGGGCTGGCATGTGGCAATGGCCACCGCCGGTTTTGAACGCGGGTTGCTGCTGCGTTCACCGGCGCGTTTCCAGTACACCGCACGCAAGTTGGTGGAACTGTACAAGGCCAACCGCGACAGCGCCGACCGCGATCCGGGCCTGCGTGACGCGGTGCTGGACACCTGGATGGGCGCCGAGGCCTATGCCTTGTCGGCCTACCACACGGTCGGGCGCCTCGGCCGGGGTGAGCAGATCGGTGCCGAGTCGAGCATCAACAAGATCATCTGGTCGGAGCTCGACCTGAAAATGCACGAAACCGCCATGCGCATTCTGGGCGCCGGCGCCGAGCTGCTGCCGGATGCCGATACCGATGCTGCTGGTTGGCTGGAGGGTTTCCTGTTCGCCCAGGCCGGACCGATCTACGCCGGGACCAACGAAATCCAGCGCAATATCATTGCCGAGCGGATGCTCGGCTTGCCGAAATAAGGAACGGGCCATGGACTTCACTTTTACCGATGACCAGCTGACGTTTCGCGAAGCCATCAGTCGTTTCCTGATGACTGAAGCCGCCCCGGAGATGCTCCGGGAAATCTGGGAAACCGATGTCGGTCGCTCACCGGACCTGCGTCACAAGATCGCCGCTCAGGGCCTGACCGCCTTGTCGGTCCCCGAAGCCGAGGGTGGCCTGGGCATGGATGATGTGGCCTGGGCGCTGATGACCCAGGAGCTGGGGTATTACGCGATTCCCGATTCCCTGGCTGACACCGCGTATGTCGCCACCGGCTTGCTCGCCAGCCTGGCGACCGATCACCCGGCACGCAGCAGCTTGTTGCCACGGATCGCCGAAGGCACATTGCGCCTCGCCATCAACCACCCCGTCAACTCGCTGGTCAGCGATGCGCAACTGGCAGAAGTGTTGATCCTCATCGATGGCGACGACATTCACGTGGTGCCGCGTTCGCAGGTGGATGTGCAGCCGCGGACGAGCATCGATGCGTCGCGGCGCCTGGGTCGGGTGACCTGGAACCCGACACCGGCCACCTGTGTGGTCAGCGGCGTTGCAGGCCGTGCCTTGCAAGCCCGACTGCTCGACCGTGGCGCCTTGTCGGTGGCCGGGCAATTGCTCGGGCTGGCGCAACGCATGCTCGATTTGTCGGTGGACTACGTCGCTCAGCGCAAGCAGTTCGGCAAGCCCATCGGCAGTTTCCAGGCGGTCAAGCATCATTTGGCCGATGTCGCCCGGCAGATCGAACAGGCCAAACCCGTGCTGTACCGCGCCGCCCACGGCCTGGCCCAAGGCGACAGCAACGCCAGCGTCTGGGTTTCCCAGGCCCGCCTGGCCTGCTGCGAGGCAAGCGGGATCGCCGCGCGCAAGGGCATTCAGGTGCACGGCGCAATGGGTTACACCTGGGAAGTCGATCTGCAGATGTTCATGAAACGTGCCTGGGCGCTCGATGCGTCCTGGGGTGATCGGGGCTTTCATAAAACCCGTGTCAGCGACTACCTGTTCGCCGACGGTGCCCGCCTGGGCCCGGGCCATACTTTCGAGGAGTGAGTCATGCCAGAGGCCTATATTGTTGATGCACTGCGCAGCCCGACCGGCAAGCGCAAAGGCGCCTTGAGCGAGGTCCATGCCATAGACCTGGGTGCTCATGTGCTCAAGGCATTGGTGGAACGCAACGCTATCCCGGGCGAAGACTATGACGACGTGATTTTCGGCTGCGTCGACACCATCGGCTCCCAGGCCGGTGATATTGCCCGTACCAGCTGGCTCGCAGCGGGATTGCCGCTGAATGTGCCCGGCACCACGATCGATCGCCAGTGCGGGTCCTCGCAACAGGCGCTGCATTTCGCGGCGCAGGCGGTAATGAGCGGCACCCAGGATGTGATCGCCGTGGGCGGGGTGCAAACCATGACCCGGATTCCGATTTCCTCGGCCATGCTCGCCGGGCAACCCTTGGGTTTTGCCGATCCGTTTTCCGGTAGCGAAGGCTGGCGCGCACGTTTCGGTAATCAGCCGGTCAACCAGTTCTACGCCGCCCAGCGCATCGCCGATCATTGGGGTATCACGCGTGAGCAGATGGAAGCGTTTGCCCTGCAAAGCCATAGCCGCGCCTTGGCCGCCATCGAGAGCGGGCGTTTCGCCCGGGAAATCGTCGCTTGCAATGGCCTGTTTGCGGATGAAACCCCGCGCTTGACCAGCCTGGCAAAAATGGCCGAGCTGCAGCCGGTGGACCCGCAATTCCCCTCGATCACTGCCGCTGTTTCGAGCCAGACCTGCGACGCCTCGGCGGCGTTGCTGGTGGTGTCCGAGGCGGCGCTCAAGCGCTACGACTTGACGCCACGGGCGCGCATCCATCACCTGACGGTGCTGGGCGATGATCCGATCTGGCACCTGACCGCGCCCATCGCTGCGACACGCCGGGCCTTGGCAAAAACCGGCCTGCGCATGAGTGATATCGACCGGGTAGAGATCAACGAAGCCTTTGCCTCCGTGGTCATGGCCTGGACCAGGGAGCTGGACTACGACCCGGCGCGCACCAACGTCAACGGTGGCGCCATTGCCCTGGGTCACCCGCTCGGCGCCACGGGAGCCCGGCTGATGACCACGCTGTTGAACGAGCTGGAATGCAGCGGTGGCCGTTATGGCCTGCAAACCATGTGCGAAGGCGGCGGCCAAGCCAACGTCACGATCATCGAACGCCTCTAGGTTTTTCCCATCCGTGCCGCCGTCCGCTGGGCGTGCGGTCACGCAATCATAAGGAGTCATGCATGGCTATTTGTTCAGGCCGCACCGTGATCATCACCGGGGCCGGCGGCGGACTCGGTCGCGCCTACGCGCTGGCGTTCGCGGCGGCGGGCGCCAACGTGGTGATCAACGATATTCGCGCCGACGCGGCGCAGGATGTAGCGGGCGAGATCCGCGCCAACGGTGGCCAGGCCATCGCCAACAGTGACGACATCACCACCCTGGCCACCGCCGAGCGCATCGTCGAAGCCGCAGTGGCGGCGTTCGGTGAGGTGCATGTGCTGGTCAACAATGCCGGCGTCCTGCGCGACCGCATGTTCATCAGCCTCAGCGAAGAGGATTGGGACATGGTCATGCGCGTGCACCTCAAGGGCCATTATTGCCTGGCGAACCTGTTGGGGCGGCGTTGGCGCGATCTGGCCAAGGCCGGCACTCCGGTCGACGCACGTATCATCAACACCAGTTCCGGCGCTGGCCTGCAAGGTTCGGTGGGGCAGTCCAACTATTCGGCGGCCAAGGGCGGGATTGCCGCGCTGACCCTGGTGCAGGCCGCTGAGCTGGCGCGCTACGGCATCACCGCCAACGCGTTGGCCCCGGCGGCACGGACTTCGATGACCGAAAGCGCCATGCCCGACGTGGTCAGGAAACCTGAGGACGGCAGTTTCGACGCCTGGGCGCCGGAAAACGTCGCACCGCTGGTGGTGTGGTTGGGCAGCGCCGAATCGGCCCACGTCAGCGGCCAGGTTTTCGAGAGCCAGGGCGGCCGTATCTCCCTTGGGGACGGCTGGCGCACCGGGGTCACCCGCGACAAGGGTGCATTGTGGCGTGTCGAGGAAGTCGGCGCCGCCATCGATGCGATCCTTGCCCAAGCCCCTGCTGCGCAGCGGGTCTGGGGCAGCTGAGAGGCCTGCCCTGTAGGAGCCAGGCTTGCCGGCGAACCAGGCGCTGCCGTGTATCTGTTGCACCGCGTTATCGTTCTTCGCCTGTAGGAGCCAGGCATGCCGGCGAACCGGGCACCGCGGTTTATCTGTTGCACCGCGTTATCGTTCTTCGCCTGTAGGAGCCAGGCTTGCCGGCGAACCGGGCACCGCGGTTTATCAATTGCACCGCGTTATCGTTCTTCGC
>NZ_JAUSSR010000025.1 GCF_030812475.1 Pseudomonas lini | reverse complement strand
TCAGGCCGCCTTCGCTGGCAAGCCAGCTCCTACAGGGCTCGGGTGTGTCCGTGAAATCTTGGTGACTGTCAGGCCGCCTTCGCTGGCAAGCCAGCGCCTACAGGGCTTGGTGTGCGTGCGCAAAATCGGGTTGCCTGTCAGGCCGCCTTCGCTACGGTGCGGAGCCTACAGTGGATCGTTATTGACGAACCAGGCGGTGGTTCGGCAGTTGCACTTCTTCGGTGCTGCGATAGGGGTTGATATCCAGTCCACCGCGGCGCACATACCGCGCATACACCGTCAGCTTCTCCGGTTTCAGCAGCCGCTGCAGGTCGAGGAAAATCCGCTCAACACACTGTTCATGAAAGTCCGAGTGCTGGCGGAAGCTGACGATGTACTCCAGCAAACTGGCATGATCCAGCGCCGCGCCGCGGTATTCCACCGCCACGCTGCCCCAGTCCGGCTGGCTGGTGACCGGGCAGTTGGATTTGAGCAAATGGCTGTGCAGGCTCTCCTCGACGGTGCGCGACTCGTCGCACCGCAGCAGCTCCGGACGCGGATGCTCATAGTTGCTGACGCTGATGTCCAGATCGTCGATGCACACCCCCGGCAACGCCACGACGCCTTCGGCTTCAACTTCTTGCAGGCGGCGAATGCGCACGCCGACCGGTTTGCCGGCCGCGGCCGACAGGTCCTTGACCAGCGTGGCTTCCAGGCTGGCGTTATCGGCAAATGCCGTCTGGTTCAGGGAATTCAGGTACAGCTTGAACGACTTGGATTCGATGATGTTCGGTGAATCCGCCGGAATGCTGAACTCGCCGATCGCCACTACCGGCTTGCCGGACGGCAACAACCACGACAGCTCGAAGCAGTTCCAGAAGTCCACACCCTTGTAGGGCAAGGTTTCAGCCGTCAGGCCCAGCTCCGCCCATTTCGCGGTGCGCGGGATCGGGAACAGCAAGGACGGCGTATAGGTGGCGATGTATTCACTGGATTTACCCAGCGGCGAGTGTTCGGCTGCGGGATGCATGGCGGAAACCTGACTGAAGAATCAGCGGATTCTACCAGTCTTTGCGCCCGCCCTGTAGGAGCAAGCTTGCTCGCGATGGTCGTCAACGATGATGCGTGTTTACCGGTTAAACGCGGCGCTCTTGAGTCCATCGCGAGCAAGCTCGCTCCTACAGGGTCTACGGCCCCACCGTCAGCTTGCCGACCATGCCCGCCTGATAATGCCCAGGAATATTGCAGGCAAATTCCAGTTGGGTGGTCTTGGTAAAGGTCCAAATCAGTTCGGCGGTTTTGCCCGGTTCAACCAGTACGCTGTTCGGGTCGTCGTGTTTCATCATTCCATGATCCATGCCGGCCGCGCCGTGGTCCATGTCCTTCATGCCGGTAGGCGTGAGCATGCCACTGTGCTGCATCTTCAGCATTTCCTGCTGATGCCGGGCGTGCATCGCCGCGTCGCCGAGGTTGAATTCGTGCAGCAACTGGCCTTTATTCACCAGTACAAAGCGAACCGTCTCACCGGCCGTGATCTCGATCGCCTTCGGTGTGAACGACATGTCGCCCATGACCACTTCAACGCTGCGGGTCGCCTTGGCGGCCGGCGCTGGTTGGCCGAAGTCGAAGGTATGCGCCGGCGATGCCCACACCGGCGAACCCAGCACCAGCAAACACGCGGCCAGCAACAGAGGTTTGCGCAAAAACATGGTCGTACTCCAACAAGATGAGGTTCAGTCTGTGGAAAACTCTAAACTGCCATCGCTGCCGACAACCTGACACCCGGATTACAACTTTGTCAGGTTGGCCTGTACTGAGGTTGCCCACGGTATAAAGCGTTCGTTCAATTTGCCCAGAGTCGCCCATGAAACTGCTGATCGTCGAAGACCAACCGAAAACCGGCCACTACCTGCGCCAGGGCCTGACCGAAGCCGGGTTCAACACCGAACTGGTGGCCGACGGCAGCACCGGCCAGCAACTGGCGCTGAGCGGCGATTACGCGCTATTGATTCTCGATGTGATGCTGCCCGGCCGCGATGGCTGGCAGATCCTGCAGGCGGTGCGAGGCGCCGGTCTCGACACTCCGGTACTGTTTCTGACCGCCCGCGACGCCGTGGAGGACAGGGTTCACGGCCTGGAACTGGGCGCCGACGATTACCTGGTCAAACCCTTCGCCTTCTCCGAACTGCTGGCCCGGGTCCGCAGCCTGTTGCGTCGCGGCAGCACCACGCCTCAGGAAACCAGTCTGCAACTGGCCGACCTGCGCCTGGACCTGATCCGCCGCCGGGTCGAACGCAGCGGCCAGCGCATCGACCTGACCGCCAAGGAATTTGCCCTGTTGGAAATGCTCCTGCGACGTCAGGGCGAAGTCCTGCCCAAGTCGCTGATCGCCTCCCAGGTCTGGGACATGAATTTCGACAGCGACACCAACGTCATCGAAGTGGCGATCCGCCGCCTGCGCCTGAAGATCGACGATGAGTTCCCGAACAAGCTGATCCATACCGTTCGCGGCATGGGCTACGTCCTGGAAGAGCGCCCCGCCTGATGCGTCGACTGTCCCTGAGCAGTCGCCTGGCGCTGTTGTTTGCCGCCTGCACCGCCGTGGTTTCGCTGTTCGCCGGGGTGCTGTTCAGTCGCGCCAGCGAGGCGCACTTTGTCGAGCTGGATCAGCAATTGCTCGACGGCAAGTTGATCGGTCTGCGCCGCGCGCTTCAGGACCTTCAATCGAGCGACAGCGAAGTCAAGCTGGCGGATGAGTTGAGCCGGCAGGCCGATTTGTCGCTGCGGATCACCGGCAGCGACGGTCAGCGTTGGTACGACAGTTCGCCGCGCCTGCCCGCCAGGCTGCCACAGACACCAGGCCTGTCGACCCTGACCGACGCCGGCACTGACTATCGCGTATTGAATGCGCCGTTGTTCCCCGAACGACCCGACTCGCCCCAGCTGACCTTGTTGCTGGACATCACCCATCACCAACACTTTCTGCAACGCATGCAGCACCTGATCTGGCTGACCGTGGGCTTGTCGGCCCTGGCCACCGCCCTGCTCGGCGCCTGGGCGGCGCGTAGCGGGTTGCGCCCCTTGCGGCGCATGAGTGAAGTTGCCCGCGGCGTGTCGGCGCAATCGCTCAATGCGCGCCTGCCCGAAACCGACATGCCGTCGGAACTCGCGGAAATGGCCCACCACTTCAACGCCATGCTCGGCCGCCTCGACGACTCTTTCCAGCGGCTCTCGGCGTTCTCCGCCGACATCGCCCACGAGTTGCGTACGCCGCTGTCGAACCTGCTGACCCACACCCAGGTCACCCTCACCCGCCCGCGGCCGATCGAGGATTATCGCGAAGCGCTGCACAGCAACCTCGAAGAGCTGCAATGGATGGCGCAACTGGTCAACGACATGTTGTACCTGGCCAAGGCAGACCACGGGTTATTGATGCCCAGGCGCGAGCCGCTGGACCTGGCGGAGGAAGTGGATGTGTTGCTGGAGTTTTTCGCGCCGCTGGCGGAGGACGCCCGGGTCAGGTTGAGCCGTGACGGCAGCGCGCGGATGGACGGCGATCGCAGTATGTTGCGGCGGGCGCTGTCCAATCTGCTGGATAATGCGTTGCGGTTTGCGCCGGCCGAAGGTGAGGTCCGGGTGCGGATTGTTGAACAGCCCGATGGTTTGCGCCTGACTGTCGAGAACAGCGGCGAAGGCATTGACGAGGCGTTGCTACCGCGTTTGTTTGACCGGTTCTATCGGGCTGATCCGGCGCGGCATGAAGGCAGCAATGAGCATGCGGGGTTGGGGTTGGCGATTACCCGGTCGATCATTCGGGCCCACGGGGGGCAGATTCGGTGTGAGACGGATCGGGGGTGGACGCGGTTTGTGATTGAATTGCCAAGGGGGGATTGAGGCTAGTAGGGCCGGCCCCATCGCGAGCAAGCTCGCTCCCACAGTGACCGAGTTGAATCACAATGTTGTGAACGACCCGAAACCCTGTGGGAGCGAGCTTGCTCGCGATAGCGGTGTGATGGCTTACGAATACCGCAAAGCGGTAGCCGGCTCAGTCTTCGCCGCACGCCAGGCCGGGTAAACCGTGGCCAGGAAGCTCAAGATGAACCCGGCGGAGCAGATCAACAACACATCCGCCCCCTGCAATTCCGAAGGCAAGTTACTGACAAAATACACATCGGAACTGAAGATGTGCTGCCCGCTCACCCGCTCCACCCAGCCCACCAGTTCACTGACATTCAGCGCGGCAATCACCCCGAGCACGCCGCCGATCAAGGTGCCGACGACCCCGATCACCGTGCCCTGGACCATGAAGATCGCCATGATCTGCCGGGGGGTGGCGCCGATGGTGCGCAGGATCGCGATGTCCGCGCCCTTGTCGTTCACCACCATGATCAGGGTCGCAATGATGTTGAAGGCCGCCACGGCGACGATCATCAGCAACAGCAGGCCGATCATGGTTTTTTCCATCTTCATCGCACTGAACAGGCTGCCCTGGGTGTGGGTCCAGTCGTCAGCCCGGTAGGCGCTGCCGAGGCCCGCAGCCACATCGCTGGAAACCTGGGGCGCCGCGTACAAATCCTTCACCGCCAGGCGCACGCTCTGCACCTGGTTCGGTTCCCAGTGCTGCATCTGCGCGGCATCGGCCAGGTGGATCAGCGCCATCGAGCCATCCAGCTCGGCACCGACCTTGAACACGCCGACCACGTTCAGCCGCTGCATGCGCGGGGTGATCCCGCCCGGCGCGGTACTGACTTCCGGTACGATCAGGGTGATCTTGTCGCCGACGTTCAAGCGGAACCGCCGCGCCGTGATCTCGCCGATCACCACGCCGAACTCCCCCGGCTTCAAGGCGTCGAGACGACCCTGGACAATGTGCTTGGCGACGATCGAGACCTTGCCTTCCAGTGCCGGATCGACCCCGCTGACCTGGATCGGCTGCATCGTGCCCTTGTAGGACAGCATGCCTTCCATCTCGGTGAACGGCACGGCCGCGGTCACGTCGGGATTTTTCATCGCGGCCGCGGCCACCGGCTGCCAGTCATCGATCGGATTGACGCCGACGATGGTCGCGTGGGGCACCATGCCGAGGATGCGCGAACTCATTTCGCGCTGGAAGCCGTTCATCACCGACAGCACCACGATCATCGCCAGCACGCCCAGGGCGAGGCCGATCATCGAGGTCATCGAGATGAAGGAAACGAAGCGATTGCGGCGCTTGGCGCGGGTATAGCGCATGCCGATAAAGATCGATAACGGTCTGAACATTCGCTGGGGCACCGTATAAAAATAAAAGACCCGACGCCTTTTCAGGCACCGGGTTTCGGCCAATCAGATGGGTGTCAGGTAACCTTCCTGCAAGTGCAGGACGCGATCCATCTGGCGGGCCAGGTTCATGTCGTGGGTCACCACCAGGAACGCGGTACGCATCGAGGTGCTGAGCTCCAGCATCAAATCCTGAATGCCCTGGGCGGTGTGGGAGTCGAGGTTGCCGGTCGGCTCGTCGAGCATCACCAGGCCTGGCTGGTTCACCAGGGCACGGGCGATGGCCACGCGCTGACGCTCGCCACCGGACAGCTCGGCCGGTTTATGTTCCAGGCGATGGCCCAGCCCTACCCGCTCCAGCAATGCCGTGGCCCGTTGACGCGCTTGCGGAATCGAGGTCTTGCCGATCAGCAACGGCATGCAGACGTTTTCCAGCGCGGTGAACTCCGGCAGCAAGTGGTGGAACTGGTAAACGAATCCCAGCGACCGATTGCGCAACAGACCGCGATTCTTCTCGCTCAAGGCCGACAGCTCTTCGCCATCCAGCCAGACGCTGCCCTTGGTCGGCGTGTCGAGGCCGCCCAACAGGTTGAGCAAGGTACTCTTGCCCGAACCCGAGGTGCCGACAATCGCCACCCGCTCACCCGGATGCAGCTCCAGTTGCAGGCCGGCCAGGACCTCTACCGACTCCGGGCCTTCCTCGTAGGATTTGCCCAGGTCGCGGCAGCTCAAGATTGCTTTATCACTCATGCCCGACTCACTCATAACGTAGCGCCTCCGCAGGCTGGGTGCGCGCGGCACGCCAGGCTGGATACAGGGTGGCGAGGAAACTCAGGATCAACGCGGCGGCACTGACCAGCAACACGTCATCGCTCTGCACTTGCGACGGCAGGTAATCGATGAAGTACACGTCGGCGTTGAGGAACTTGTGGCCGATCAGGCCTTCCAAAGCCGCGATCGCGGCACTGACGTTCAGCGCGGCGAAAATCCCGACCACCGCGCCGATCAACGTCCCGACCACACCGATCACCGTGCCCTGCACCATGAAGATCGCCATGATCGAACCCGGCGTGGCGCCCAGGGTACGCAGGATCGCGATGTCGCCCTTCTTGTCGTTCACCACCATCACCAGCGTGGAAATGATGTTGAACGCCGCCACGGCGACTATCAGCAGCAACAGCAGGCCGATCATGGCTTTTTCCATGCGGATCGCCTGATACAGATTGCCGTGGGTGCGGGTCCAGTCCCGGGCGTAGTAATGGTCTTCGCCGAGCTGCTGGGCGATGTTCCACGCGGTGCGCGGCGCCTGGAACAGGTCGTCGAACTTCAAGCGGATGCCCTGCACCTGCTCCGGCTTCCAGCGATGCAGCCGGGCCAGGTCCTGCAGGTTGGTCACGCCCAGGTAGCCGTCGATTTCACCGGCGCCGACATGGAAGATGCCGACCACGGTAAAGCGCTTCATGCGCGGGAACATGCCGGCCGGGGTCACGGTGACTTCCGGCGCGACGAAAGTCAGCTTGTCGCCGATCGCCGTACCGAGCTTGGCCGCCGCCTTGTCGCCGATGACGATGCCGAAATTGCCCGGCGCCAGGGCGTCGAGCTGGCCCTGCAGCATGAACTTGTCGATGATCGACACCTGCCGTTCCAGCGCCGGGTCGATGCCATTGAGCAAGACCTTGGAGACCTTGCCCTTGTTGGTCAGCAACCCCTGCATCTGGGTGAACGGCGCCACGGCCGTCACCTGCGGGTTCTGCTTGACCTGGGCGGCCAGGCTCGGCCAGTCGTTGATCGGTTCACCGGACTCGATGGTCGCGTGGGGCACCATGCCCAGCACGCGGGTACGCATCTCATGATCGAAGCCGTTCATGACCGACAGCACCACGATCATCACGACCACGCCGAGGGCGAGTCCAATGATCGAGGTCAGGGAAATGAAGGAGACGAAATGGTTGCGACGCTTTGCACGGGTATAACGCGTGCCGATAAATACGAAGAGAGGTCTGAACATGTCGGGGCTTGTTCGGAGGGAAAAGGAACGTCCTTGTGGCGGGGGTCGATAACCAGCTTTACACTCAGACCACCGCCGCTACCATGGGTTCGCCATGTCGACATTAGATGAAGAAGATCGCCGCGAATACTACCGTATCGAGGACACGATCGCACTGGAAATTCGGCCTCTGCCCGCTTCCGAAGCCGCGGGCCAGGAAGTGTTGCAGGATGCTTCTCCACTCTTCAACTTGCTCAGCGAACTGCACCTCAGCGAATTCGAATCGCAACACCTGTTGCGCCAGATCAGCGAGCGCGACCGTAACCTCGCGGCGTTCCTCAAATCCCAGAACAAACGCATCGATCTGCTCAGCCAGGTGATCGCCATCACCGTGCTCGGGCAGATCGGCGAACCGCAGCCGGTGATCATTTCCGAAGGCGGCGTCGACTTCCAGCACCCGACACCCTTTGCCGCCGGCGCGCACCTGTCGATCAAGCTGGTGCTGATGCCGCAAGCCCTCGGCCTGTTGCTGCGAGCTCGCGTCACCCATTGCGATCCCAAGGGCGATGGCTACGACATCGGCACCGAGTTCCAGTATCCGACCGATGCCCAGCGGCAATTGCTGGCCCGCTACATCTTGCAGAAGCAGGCCCAGGAACGACGCCTGGCCCGCGACCAATCAGAATCAGGCATTTAATTTAAGGAAGAACCGTGACCCTCATCTACGGCCACCGCGGCGCCAAGGGCGAAGCACCGGAAAATACCCTGACCGGTTTTCAGGAATGTCTCAAGCACGGCGTGCGCCGCTGCGAACTGGACCTGCACCTGTCCATGGATGGCGAGTTGATGGTCATCCACGACCCGACCCTCAAGCGCACCACCGACCGCCGCGGCAAGGTGGTCGAGCACACGGCCGCGGAACTGGTGACCTACGACGCGCGCAAGGGCGGCCCGGGCTGGATCAAGCCGTGCCCGATCCCGACGCTGGAAGAACTGTTCGAGAAATGCGATTTCGAGCATTGGCAGCTGGAAGTCAAAAGCGCGTCCCGCACCCGCGCCGTGACCACCGTGCTGGCGATACGGGAAATGGCTCAGCGCCATGGCCTGCTGGACAAGGTGACGATCACCTCGAGCTCACGGGAAGTGCTCAAGGCCGCGCTGGACCTGGTGCCGGACGTGTCCCGCGGACTGGTGGCCGAGTATGCCTGGCTCGACCCGTTGAAGGTCGCACAAAGCTATGGCTGTGAGATTCTGGCGCTGAACTGGACCCTGTGTACGCCGGAACGCCTGCAGCGGGCGCAACGTCAGGGGCTGCATGTGTCGGTATGGACAGTCAACGAGCCCGCGCTGATGCGCAGGCTCGCCGACTTCGGCGTTGACAGCCTGATTACAGACTTTCCCGGTTTGGCCAGCGCCACGCTCGAGAATTGCTGAAATCGGTCTCCCCGGCCGGCTCAGGCCACCGGCCGGAGCCGCTCAAAAAAGCCGGTTGAGGCCATCGTAGGCGGCGACCCGATAGGCTTCGGCCATGGTCGGGTAGTTGAACGTGGTGTTGACGAAGTATTTCAGGGTATTGAGATCGCCCGGCTGGTTCATGATCGCCTGGCCGATGTGCACGATCTCCGACGCCTGATAGCCGAAGCAGTGTACGCCCAGCACTTCCAGGGTCTCGCGGTGGAACAGGATCTTCAGCATGCCCTGGGGCTCGCCGGCGATCTGTGCCCGCGCCATTCCCTTGAAGAACGCCTTGCCCACCTCGTACGGCACCTTCGCCTGGGTCAGCTCCTGCTCGTTCTTGCCGATCGAGCTGATCTCCGGAATGGTGTAGATGCCGGTCGGTACGTCGTTGACGAAGCGCCAGCTATGGTTGTCGACGATGCTGCCGGCGGCCGAACGCCCCTGGTCGTGCGCGGCACTGGCCAGGCTCGGCCAACCGATCACGTCACCGGCGCCGTAGATGTTCGGCTTGCAGGTGCGGTAGGCCTCGTCGACTTCGATCTGGCCACGGCCGTTGACCTTCACGCCAACGTTTTCCAGACCCAACTGATCGGTGTTGCCGGTACGGCCGTTGCACCAGAGCAAGGCGTCGGCCTTGATCTTCTTGCCGGACTTGAGGTGCAGGATCACGCCGTTGTCCACGCCTTCGACGCGGTCGTATTCTTCGTTGTGGCGAACCGTGATGTTGTTGTTGCTGAAGTGGTAGCTCAGGGCCTGGGAAATTTCCGAGTCGAGGAAGCTCAGCAACTGACCGCGGTTATCCACCAGCTCGACCAGCACCCCAAGGCCGCTGAAGATCGAGGCGTATTCGCAACCGATCACGCCGGCGCCGTAAACGATGAGTTTGCGCGGGGTGTGGCCGAGGCTGAGGATGGTGTCGCTATCGTAGATGCGCGGGTGGTGGAAATCGATGTCCGCCGGACGATACGGACGCGAGCCGGTGGCGATGATGATGTGCTTGGCCACCAGTTTTTCGACTACGCCGTTGCCGCAGACCACTTCGATGGTCTGCTCGTCGGCGAAGCTGCCGGTGCCGAAGAACACGTCGACGCGGTTACGGGCGTAGTAGCCAGTGCGCGAAGCGACTTGTTTGGAAATGACTTTCTCGGCGCTTTTCAGCACGTCCGGGAACGAGAACCAACGCGGCTCACCAATGGCCCGGAACATCGGGTTGGTGTTGAACTGCATGATCTGCCGGACCGAGTGACGCAGTGCCTTGGACGGGATGGTACCCAGGTGGGTGCAGTTGCCGCCGACCTGGCGACGGCTATCGACCATCGCCACCTTGCGCCCTGCCTTGGCGGCATTCATTGCCGCGCCTTCTCCCGCCGGGCCGGAACCCAGTACCACCACGTCGTAGTTATAGACAGCCATGCGTACTCCTCAGAACAGGCCGCGGCGCCCTCGGCACCTGCGGCTAAATCACGCCGATCTGCGGCGTGAAGGAACAATTTGGGGCCAGTGCAGAACCCGGGACACAGTCTATAGAAGCGTCAACGCCGGGCACATTAACCCTTGGTCGCGTCGTAGGCTACTTTTGCCTGCACTACAAACGCCGGTTTTCGCTGGGTGAAGCGCTCACTCGCAACGCCGGTGTAGGAGCGAGCCTGCTCGCGATGGAGTCAAGAGCGGCGCGTTTAACCAGTCAACACGCGTTATCGTTGACGATCATCGCGAGCAAGCTTGCTCCTACAGAGCGGCGCGTTTTAACCAGTCAACACGCGTTATCGTTGACGACCATCGTCGGAATGCCGCCCGGAGCAAGCTCGCTCCCTCAGTGAGGTCATTTGCTGAACGGCATCGCGTGCTCACTCGACCTTTGCTTCGCTCAGGCGCTCGAAAGCCTGATTGGTTCGTATGACGAACCCGTCATCGGCACGAATCACAAAAAATGCGCCGATATCGTGTTTTTCCGCGTAATCCCAACCGCGTACAGGGCCGAGAATCAACAACAGGGTGGATAAGCCATCGGCCATCAACGCTGATGGATGAATCACCGTGACTGACGCCAGGGCATGTGAGACCGGTGCACCGGTGCGGGCGTCGAAGGTGTGGGAATAGCGCTTGCCGTCCTGCTCGAAATAATTGCGGTAATCACCGGACGTGGAAACGCTGTAGCCGTTGACCGCCAGGATGCGCTGCGCGACCTGGCGATCGTCCCGCGGCTCCTCGAGGGCGATGCGCCAGGGCGAACCATCGGGTTTCTTTCCGGCAGCCTTGAGCTCGCCGGTGGCCTCGGCGAGGTAATTGTGGATCCCCATCGCCTCGAGCCGGGCAGCAATGGTATCGACGGCATAGCCGGCGGCGAGGCTGTTGAAGTCGACTTCGACCGCGGCGTCCTTGCACAGCTGATCGTTTTCGATGCGCAGATGCTGGTAACCGACTCGTTGGCGCACGTCGGCCAGTGCCTGGGCGGAAGGGACTTTTTCCCCGCGGCCTTGCGGACCGAACCCCCAGAGATCGAGCAAGGGTTCTACCGTCAGGTCGTAGGCGCCTTCGCTTTGTTCCGACAGCTGCTCGGCCACACGGACCAGCTTGAGGATCGGCGCGGGCATTTTCTGACAGCGGTTGGCAGGTAGCACGTTGAAACGTTCGATGACGGAGTCGCTGCGATAGGTCGACATTTGCTGATCGACTTGCGCGAGGATCATTTCCACCTCGACCCGGACTTCAGCCGGTGCCGGCAGACCGGTTTGGCGCAGGTAAGTGATCGAATAAGTACTGCCCATGGTCGGGCCGCTGAAGCTTTCCATGGAGCCGCCGTTGCCGCAGCCGGTCAATGCGCCAGTCAGCATCAGCATTGCAATCAGCCGCCCCTTCAACAACACCTGCATCTCCTGAAGCCCCCCGGCACACCGCCAAGGCCAGCCACTATGCGATAGAACTGCAGGAGCTGGCTTGCCAGCGAAAGCGGTGTGCCAGGCAACATTGATAGCAACTGACAGACCTTCGCTGGCAAGCCAGCTCCTACAGGATTTTTGTTGTGACCACTATTGTGTAAACACCACAAAACCCCTGTGGGAGCGAGCTTGCTCGCGATGAGGCCAGCCCAGACAACACACATTTAACTGACAAACCCCACAAACAAAAACGCCCCGATCAAAGCCGGGGCGTTTTCATGTGCAGCGAGTGCTTAGCGCGGGAATGCTGGCGGGTTTACCCCGGCCATGTCTTCCATCACACGTACCACCTGGCAGCTGTAGCCGAACTCGTTGTCATACCAGACGTACAGCACAACGCGGTTGTCCTGGACGATGGTCGCTTCAGCGTCCACCACGCCTGCGTGGCGCGAGCCAACGAAGTCGGTGGAAACCACTTCCTGCGAATTGACGTAGTCGATTTGCTTGTGCAGATCGGAGTGCAGCGCCATGTAGCGCAGGTACTCGTTCATCTCTTCGCGGGTGGCGCCTTTCTCAAGGTTCAGGTTGAGAATCGCCATCGACACGTTTGGCGTCGGAACACGAATCGCGTTACCGGTCAGCTTGCCGGCCAGCTCAGGCAGCGCCTTCGCAGCAGCGGTGGCAGCACCGGTCTCGGTGATCACCATGTTCAGCGCGGCGCTACGGCCACGGCGATCGCCCTTGTGGAAGTTGTCGATCAGGTTCTGGTCGTTGGTGTACGAGTGAACCGTTTCAACGTGACCGTTGATGATGCCGAACTTGTCATTCACAGCCTTCAGCACCGGCACGATGGCGTTGGTGGTGCAGGAAGCGGCGGACACGATCTTGTCGTCAGCGGTGATTTCACCGTGGTTGATGCCGTGAACGATGTTCTTCAGCTTGCCTTTGCCAGGCGCGGTCAGAACAACGCGGTCGATACCCGGGCAAGCCAGGTGCTGGCCCAGGCCGTCGGCGTCACGCCATACACCGGTGTTGTCCACCAGCAGCGCGTCTTTGATGCCGTACTGGGTGTAATCCACTTCAGTCGGGTTTTTCGCGTAGATAACCTGGATCAGGTTGCCGTTGGCGGTGATGGTGTTGTTGGCTTCATCAATGGTGATGGTGCCATTGAACGAACCGTGCACCGAGTCGCGACGCAGCAGGCTGGCACGTTTGACCAGATCGTTCTCTGCGCCCTTGCGGACCACGATGGCGCGCAGTCGCAGGCCGTCGCCACCGCCGGTTTTCTCGATCAGGATGCGCGCGAGCAGACGACCGATACGACCGAAGCCATACAGGACAACGTCGGTGCCGGTACGGCCGGAACCATTCTGCTTGCCGACCACATCGGCCAGCTCGTCACGGACGAAGTCTTCGGCGCTGCGGCCATTGCCTTCGGCCTTGAACTTGACTGCAAGCTTGCCCAGGTCGACGGATGCGGCGCCCAGCTTGAGCTCGCTCATCGCCTTGAGCAGCGGGAATGTTTCGTGGACGGACAATTCGCTGTCATCGGACTGGCGATGGCGAGCAAAGCGGTGAGCTTTGAGAATCGCGATGACAGACTGGTTGATCAGACTGCGGCCATAGATCGAGCTCACCACGTTGTTATTGCGGTAGAGCTGGCCGATAAGCGGAATCATCGCTTCTGCGAGTGCTTCACGGTCGATCCATTCACCAAGACACTGGTCGGGCTTCTGAGTCACGGGAACCTTCCACATGTAGGGGCAGAAAAAAGGGGCTACATTATGCCGCCGAGTGGCCCCCGTAGCAATGCGCGCCTGTCGCGCAATCAGTAACAACTTTTCCCTAAAAAAAATCACGCGTCGCTCGAGCCCAGTAAAACCGAGGCCTGCAGCGGAGTCAAAAATTTGGAGACAGCGCTGCCTTATCCGTAACCATCCGTAACACTGGTTCGATTTGCCACTACATAATCGGCGTTTTTTACTTAAAAACAGCGCGATTTTGTCATTACCACTACATTTGTCCCTCTTGAGGAATAGACACAGTCTGCAACTGACAGGCGACACCCGGGACCGTTACAATTACCGACTTTGTCGCAACGCTTGGAGCTCAACCTTCCGTGCCCGTTCTGCGTCTACCGCTTCTCCCTGCCGCGGCAGGTAAACAGCACTGGGGCAACCTGCCCGGTGCCGCCCTGAGCCTGGCCATTGCCGAGGCTGCCAGCGCAGCCAAGCGCTTTACCCTGCTCGTGACCGCCGACAGCCAAAGTGCCGAACGGCTGGAACAGGAGCTGAGCTTCTTCGCCCCGGATTTGCCCGTACTGCATTTCCCGGACTGGGAAACCCTGCCCTACGATCTGTTCTCGCCACACCAGGACATCATTTCCCAGCGCATCGCCGCCCTGTACCGGCTGCCGGAGCTGAGTCATGGCGTGCTGGTGGTGCCGATCACCACGGCCCTGCATCGCCTGGCGCCGACCCGATTCCTGCTCGGCAGCAGCCTGGTACTGGACATCGGCCAGAAACTCGACGTCGAGCAGATGCGCACCCGGCTCGAGGCCAGCGGCTATCGCTACGTCGACACGGTGTACGAGCACGGCGAATTCACCGTGCGCGGCTCGCTGATCGACCTGTTCCCGATGGGCAGCAAACTGCCCTACCGTATCGACCTGTTCGACGACGAAATCGAGACGCTGCGCACCTTCGATCCGGAAAACCAGCGCTCCATCGACAAGGTGGACACCGTTCGCCTGCTGCCGGCGCGGGAGTTTCCGTTGCAAAAGGATGCGGTCACGCGTTTCAAGGCGCGGTTCCGCGAGCGCTTCGATGTCGACTTCCGGCGCTGCCCGATCTTTCAGGACCTGAGCAGCGGCATCACTCCGGCCGGTATCGAGTACTACCTGCCGCTGTTCTTCGACGAAACCTCGACGCTGTTCGATTACCTGCCCCAGGACACGCAAGTGTTCTCGCTGCCGGGCATCGAGCAGGCGGCGGAAAATTTCTGGAACGACGTGCGCAATCGCTATGAAGAGCGTCGCGTCGATCCGGCGCGGCCTTTATTGCCGCCCGCCGAGTTGTTCCTGCCGGTGGAAGACTGCTTTGCGCGCCTGAAGGCCTGGCCACGGGTGGTCGCCAGCCAACAGGACGTGGAACCCGGCGTCGGCCGCGAGCGCTTCCCCGCCCGCGAACTGCCGAACCTGGCCATCGAAGCCAAGGCCAGCCAACCGCTGGCGGCGCTGGCCGGCTTCCTCGACGAATTCCCCGGGCGCGTGCTGTTCACCGCCGAGTCCGCGGGTCGTCGCGAAGTGCTGCTCGAATTGCTGGAGCGCCTGAAGCTGCGCCCGAAAACCGTCGACAGCTGGCCGGACTTTGTCGCCAGCAAGGAGCGCCTGGCGATCACCATCGCGCCGCTCGACGAAGGCCTGGTGCTCGACGACCCGGCCCTGGCACTGGTCGCCGAAAGCCCGTTGTTCGGCCAGCGCGTGATGCAGCGCCGGCGTCGCGAAAAACGCGCCGATGCCAACAACGATGCGGTGATCAAAAACCTCACCGAGCTGCGCGAAGGCGCGCCGGTGGTGCACATCGACCACGGTGTCGGGCGCTACCTGGGCCTGACCATTCTCGAGATCGACAGCCAGGCCGCGGAATTCCTGACCCTCGAATACGCCGAAAACGCCAAGCTGTACGTGCCGGTGGCCAACCTGCACCTGATCGCCCGCTACACCGGCAGCGACGACGCCCTGGCGCCGCTGCACCGCCTCGGTTCCGAGACCTGGCAGAAAGCCAAGCGCAAAGCCGCCGAACAGGTGCGCGACGTGGCCGCCGAATTGCTCGACATCTATGCCCGCCGCGCCGCTCGCGAGGGGTATGCCTTCGAAGACCCGAAAGCCGATTACGCGACTTTCAGCGCCGGCTTCCCGTTCGAAGAAACCCCGGACCAGCAAACCACCATCGAAGCGGTGCGCAGCGACATGCTCGCGCCCAAACCGATGGATCGCCTGGTCTGCGGCGACGTTGGCTTCGGCAAGACCGAAGTGGCGATGCGCGCGGCGTTCATCGCGGTGCACGGCGGTCGCCAGGTGGCGATCCTGGTGCCCACCACCCTGCTCGCCCAGCAACACTATAACAGCTTCCGGGACCGCTTTGCCGACTGGCCGGTGACCGTGGAAGTGATGAGCCGCTTCAAGTCGACCAAGGAAGTCAACGCCGCGGTCGCCGACCTGGCCGAAGGCAAGATCGACATCGTCATTGGCACGCACAAGCTGCTGCAGGACGACGTAAAGATCAAAAACCTCGGGCTGGTGATCATCGACGAAGAGCACCGATTCGGTGTGCGCCAGAAGGAACAGCTCAAGGCCCTGCGCAGTGAAGTCGACATCCTCACCCTGACCGCCACGCCGATTCCGCGCACGCTGAACATGGCGGTGTCGGGCATGCGCGACCTGTCGATCATCGCCACGCCGCCGGCCCGACGCCTGTCGGTGCGCACCTTCGTCATGGAGCAGAACAAGAGCACGGTCAAAGAAGCGCTGCTGCGTGAGTTGCTGCGTGGCGGTCAGGTCTATTACCTGCACAACGACGTGAAGACCATCGAGAAATGCGCCGCCGACCTCGCCGAACTGGTGCCGGAAGCGCGGATCGGCATCGGCCACGGGCAGATGCGCGAACGCGATCTCGAACAAGTGATGAGCGACTTCTACCACAAGCGCTTCAACGTGCTGATCGCCTCGACCATCATCGAGACCGGCATCGACGTGCCGAGCGCCAACACCATCATCATCGAGCGCGCCGACAAATTCGGCCTGGCGCAGCTGCACCAGCTGCGCGGCCGGGTCGGTCGCAGTCACCACCAGGCGTATGCTTACCTGCTGACGCCGCCGCGCCAACAGATCACCCCGGACGCAGAAAAGCGCCTGGAAGCGATCGCCAACACCCAGGACCTCGGCGCGGGCTTCGTGCTCGCCACCAACGACCTGGAAATCCGTGGCGCCGGCGAACTGCTCGGCGACGGGCAGAGCGGGCAGATCCAGGCCGTCGGCTTCACCCTGTACATGGAAATGCTCGAGCGCGCGGTGAAGTCGATCCGCAAGGGCGAACAACCCAACCTCGATCAGCCATTGGGTGGCGGTCCGGAAGTCAATCTGCGGGTGCCGGCGTTGATTCCCGAAGACTATCTGCCGGACGTGCACGCGCGACTGATCCTGTACAAACGCATTGCCTCGGCCACTGATGAAGATGGCCTCAAGGACCTGCAAGTGGAGATGATCGACCGTTTCGGCCTGTTGCCGGAGCCGACCAAGAACCTGATGCGCATCACCGCCCTGAAGTTGCAGGCCGAGTTGCTGGGCATAAAGAAAGTCGACGGCGGCCCGCAAGGTGGTCGGATCGAGTTCGCCACCCAAACGCCGGTCGACCCGCTGACCCTGATCAAACTGATCCAGAGCCAGCCCAAACGCTACAAATTCGAAGGCGCGACGATGTTTAAATTCCAGGTGCCGATGGAGCGCCCGGAAGAGCGCTTCAATACTGTAGAGGCGCTGTTCGAGCGCCTCATTCCGAAAACTGCTTGAAGGACGCCGCATGCGCCTGTTCCGCACACTGACCTTGTTGATGACGGTTTTGATATCGCTGTTCGTCTCTACGGCATTTGCCGATGATCTGTATCAGGTCGAAATGATCCTGGTGCGGCAAAACGCCGTGCCTGCCATTGTCAGCAAAGCCGCCCCGGAAGACTGGGCGGCCGGCGCCCAGCGCATCGACCCCGACAGCTTTCGCACACCGAGCCTCAATCCCGAAGTGGAAAAGCTCACCGCCAGCAACGACTACACGGTGTTGCTGCACAAGGCGTGGCAGCAAAACCTCGGTGAAGAAGCCACCAAAGTCGCGATCAGCGACGGACCGGAACAGTTCGGCCAATTCCCGATCGAGGGCACGCTGAGCCTGAAACTGGGGCGCTTTACCGACGTCGACGCGGATTTCTGGGTCAACCAGATCGACGCCAACGGCATGGTCACCGCCAGCGAACGCCTGAAGCAGGAAAGCCACACCAAGAACGGCCAGCTGAATTTCCTCGACAACGGCCACCTCGGCCTGCTGATCAAGATCACCTCGCTGACCGCCCCTGCGCCCCGGCCAGTCCCCGATGAAATTCCGGACTGATTGAAGTCCCTATGTCATCAACCCTGAGCAAACCCCTGGCACCTTCCTGGGTCAGCCGATTCAAGGAACAGAGCCTGGAGCGTGGCCGCCGCTACGCACTGGAAAATCGCGTCAGGATAGTCGAGGCCGGCGACGCCACCATCATCGCCGCCTGCGAAGGCTCTGGCGGTAACGTTTACCGTCAGACCATTCGCCTGCGCGAGTCGGCCAAAGGCACATTGCTGATGATCGACGCCCATTGCTCGTGCCCGGTCCACAGCAACTGCAAACATTGCGCGGCGGTGTTGTTGCAAGTGCAGGAAACCCTCGCCTACCCGGCCGCTGCCAAAGACGCCGAACTGCTGGAAAAGCTCCAGGCGGTGCTGGAAAACCGCAGCCCGAAAGCACCGCAAGTGCTGGTGGACAACGTGCAACCGGTGCCGCGCCTGTGGCTGGCGAGCGTCGAGTTCAGCGCCTTCGAACCACGCAACGGCAAGATGCAGCGCTACATCCAGCATCGCGCCGCGCTGTCGTTCAGCTACCTGGATGAATACGTCAGCGGGCAGAAAAACGCCGACGTGCTGATTCGCCAGGAAACCCAGACACTGCGAATAAAACGTCATCCGGAAATCGAACAGTCCTACAGGGAACAGTTGCGAATCCTCGGCTTCAGGGTCGCCACCCGGCAAAGCAAGGCCTTGCCCGAAAGCGCCGGCGAGCTGTTCGAGATGGTCAACGACAGCGCCTGGCTGACCTTTACCCTCAACGAACTGCCGAAGCTGCGCCTCCAGGGCTGGGAGTTGCAGATCGACGAGGACTTCGGTTTCGACCTGACCGCCGTGGACGACTGGTACGCCACGGTCGAACAGGCACCGGAACGTGACTGGTTCGACCTGGAACTGGGGATCATCGTCAACGGTGAGCGCCTGAGCCTGCTGCCGATCCTGCTGAACCTGATGCGCTCCCACACCGAGATCCTCAACCCGGAGCGCCTGGCCCGACGGCGCGACGACGAGCTGATCCTGGTCAACATCCCCAATCGCCCCAACTCCGAACACGGGCCGTTGCAAGTCGCCCTGCCCTTCGGCCGTTTGAAACCTGTGCTGGCGACCCTCGGCGAGTTCTACCTGCAAGAGCCCGGCGAGACCACCCTGCGCCTGAGCAAGGCCGACGCCACGCGCCTGAACCCGCTGGAAGACCTGCCGCTGCTGTGGGAAGGCGGCGAACAGATCCGCACTTTTGCCCAACGCCTGCGGGACATCAAGGACTACACGGCGACCGCGCCTGAAGACCTCAACGCCACCTTACGCCCCTACCAGCTGGAAGGCCTGAGCTGGATGCAGTCGTTGCGCCAGCTGGAAGTCGGCGGGATTCTCGCGGACGACATGGGCCTGGGTAAAACCCTGCAGACCCTGGCGCACATTCTCAGCGAGAAGAACGCCGGGCGCCTGGATCGGCCGTGCATGGTGGTGATGCCCACCAGCCTGATCCCCAACTGGCTCGATGAAGCGGCGCACTTCACGCCGCAGCTCAAGGTGCTGGCGCTGTACGGCGCCAGTCGCAAAAAACATTTCGACCAGTTGGCCGATTACGACCTGATCCTCACCACCTATGCGCTGCTGCCCAAGGACGTCGAACGGCTGGCGGCGCAGCCGTTGCACGTGCTGGTGCTGGATGAGGCGCAATACATCAAGAATCCCAACAGCAAGGCCGCCCAGGCCGCGCGCGAGCTGAATGCGCGCCAGCGCCTGTGCCTGAGTGGCACGCCACTGGAAAATCACCTGGGCGAGCTGTGGTCGCTGTTTCACTTCCTGTTGCCAGGCTGGCTCGGCGACGTGAAAAGCTTCAACCGCGATTACCGCGTGCCGATTGAAAAGCGCGGCAGCGAAGTCAGGCTGCAACACCTCAACGGTCGGATCAAACCCTTCCTGTTACGCCGGACCAAGGAACAGGTGGCCACCGAGTTGCCGCCGAAAACCGAGATCATCCACTGGGTCGAACTCAACGAAGCCCAGCGCGACGTGTACGAAACCATGCGCCTGGCGATGGACCAGAAAGTTCGCGACGAGATCACCCGCAAGGGGGTGGCCCGCAGCCAGATCATCATCCTCGAGGCGCTGCTCAAGCTGCGCCAGGTGTGCTGCGATTTGCGCCTGGTCAACGAAGCCACCCTGCCCGCGCGCGGCAGCACCTCGGGCAAGCTCGACAGCCTGATGGAAATGCTCGAGGAGCTGTTCGAGGAAGGACGGCGGGTGCTGCTGTTTTCGCAGTTCACCTCGATGCTGGCGTTGATCGAGGCCGAGCTGACCAAACGCGGTGTCGCCTACGCCCTGCTGACCGGCCAGACCCGCGACCGCCGTACGCCGGTGAAGGACTTCCAGAGCGGCAAGCGTCAGATCTTTCTGATCAGCCTGAAGGCCGGTGGCGTTGGCCTGAACCTGACCGAAGCGGACACCGTGATCCACTACGATCCATGGTGGAACCCGGCCACGGAAAACCAGGCGACCGACCGTGCGTATCGCATTGGCCAGGAGAAACCGGTATTCGTCTACAAGCTGATCGCCCGGGGCACGGTTGAAGAGAAGATCCAGCACCTGCAAAAAGAAAAATCCGACCTCGCGGCCGGCGTGCTCGACGGGCGCAAGGCCGGGGACTGGAAGTTGCAGAGTGATGATATCGAAGCGTTGTTTGCGCCGTTGCCGGAGAAGCTGGAGAAGCGCTGAAATTTGCAGTGCCCTGTAGATCGCCTTCGTCGGAACGCCGCCCGGAGCAGGCTCGCTCCCACACTGGATGTGTGTTGCCCACATTATTTGTGATCGACAAAAAAACCTGTGGGAGCGAGCCTGCTCGCGAATGGGGTCGACACGGACTCACTGCAGCCACGCTTTATCAGGACTTCGGCTCTGGCAGCGGTGCAAACAGCGCCTCAATATCACTCTGTTCAAGCTTCCACCCACCACTCGCCCCACCTTCCAGGACAGCTCCGGCCAAGGCTGCCTTCTCCTGCTGCAGCGCCTGTATTTTTTCCTCCACTGTCCCGCGCGCGATCATCTTGTAAACAAATACCGGCTTGTCCTGGCCGATGCGATACGCACGGTCGGTCGCCTGGTTTTCAACAGCCGGGTTCCACCACGGATCGAAGTGGATCACCGTATCGGCCGCGGTCAGGTTCAGCCCGGTGCCACCCGCCTTCAGACTGATCAGAAACAACGGCACTTTGCCGCCCTGAAAGTCTTTGACAGGCGTACGCCGATCAGTTGTTTCGCCAGTCAACAACGAATAACCAATACTGCGCTGCTGCAATTCTTCCTCGATCAATGCCAGCATCGAAGTGAACTGAGAGAACAGCAAAATCCTGCGGCCTTCGCTGAGCAACTCTTCGAGCATTTCCATCAGACCGATCAACTTGCCGCTGCCCGCACGAAGCGCTTTCGCCGTCAGAGGCATTTTGATCAGCCGCAGATCGCAGCAGACCTGGCGCAGCTTGAGCAACGCATCGAGGATGATGATCTGACTGCGCGCAACGCCGCTCCGGGCAATTTCGTCACGTACCTTCTTATCCATCGCCACGCGCACGGTTTCATAGACATCCCGCTGCCCGTCGCTGAGCTCGACCCAATGCACGATCTCGGATTTTGGCGGCAACTCGGTGGCCACCTGTTCTTTCTTGCGACGTAGCAGGAAGGGCTTTATCCGGGCCGTCAGATGCTGCATACGTTCGCTATTGCCGTGCTTCTCGATCGGAGTGCGGTAATCGCGATTGAAGGATTTGCTGTCGCCAAGCCAGCCGGGCAACAGGAAATGGAACAGCGACCACAACTCGCCCAGATGATTTTCCAATGGCGTGCCGGACAGACACAAACGCTGCCGGGCCTCCAGATCCCGGGCAGCCTGAGCAGCCTTGCTGAGCGGATTCTTGATGTTCTGCGCTTCGTCGAGAATCAGGACACTCCAGACCTGCGGCTGCAAAACCTCCAGATCTCGCAGCAACAACGCGTAGGTAGTCAGGACAAGATCGTATTCGGCAAAGTTCGCGAAGTCTTTTTGGCGACTGGTGCCATGCAACGCCAGCACTTTCAGTTGCGGGGTGAAGCGTGCCGCCTCGTCAAGCCAATTGGGAATGAGGCTGGTCGGCATCACCACGAGTGCTGGCACATCGAGCCTGCCGGCCTGCTTTTCCAACAGCAGATGGGCGAGGGTTTGCAGGGTCTTGCCCAAGCCCATGTCATCGCCGAGGATACCGCCGACTTCCAGCTCGCGAAGGGTTTGCATCCAGTTCAGGCCTTCAAGCTGATAAGGCCGCAACGTGGCATTGAGGCCTTCGGGCGCGGCGACATTTTGCTGAGTCGACTCACGCAAGCGTTTGGCAAAACTACGCAAGCGCTCGCCACCCTGCCAGACCAGCGGCAATCCTTCCAGCTCACTCAAGCGCGCGGCATCAGGGCCGTTCAGACGTAACGAGGCGCCGCTGTTCTCACCCAGATACAATTCGCCGAGCGTCGCCATCAAGGGCTTGATCCGCCCCAGGGACAAGGCAACTTTAATGCCTGGCCTGGCACCCAACTGTCCGCTGTTGAGATCGATCAGCACTTGATCGTCATCGTCACGCAAGGCCAGTTCTGCCCGGTTCAACAGGTGTGGTTGCCTGCGGATCAATTGCAGCAGGATGGGTAGCAGACTGTGGCGCTCACCGTTGACCACGATACCCAGCTGCAAGTCGAACCACTCATGCCCCGCAGATTCCTCGACGTCGGCATACCAGTGTTCTACCGGCTGCACATTGAAATGAAACCCGTCGTGGATATGAATCTGCCAATTGGCCTCTTTAAGTGCCGGAACGCCGGACTGGACAAAAGTCAGCCATGCCGAATCATCCGGCAAATCGAACATTTCCCCGGCGCTATCAGGTAACGCATCGCTTTTGCGGGTGGCCTTTTTCAAACCTTGTTTTTGCAAGGCCTGGCGCAAGGTTTTTTCGGCTGCGGGGTTACGCTGAATGCGCTGGGTTTCGGTGCCGGACAGTATCAATATTTCCGAGGATTTTTTGTCCTCCGTCAAATGACCGTTGTAGCTGAATGCCAACGCCGCACGGTGCTCGGGTTCGTACTTCCAGTGTCTTAAGCGCTTGGTGCTTGCAAGCGTCAGGCAGGCTTGGGGCTCGACGTCATTGACAATCCGTTCAGTCAACGCATGCGGTGGCGGCACGATTCGGGTTGCAGCGCCCATGCGATGGCTGAACTGCGCGGCCTGGCGCGCGGGAATATCAGGGGCCAGCGACAAATGACAGGCGAGTTTGTCATCCATTTCACTGCGCAGCGGTCCGACTTCCATCCGGTCGCGGTCCAGGTAGTACAAAGGCTCCAGCGCCAGGAATGTTTCCTCAGGCGTTGCGTCACTACGCCATTGAGGACGGAAGCTGCCGCTGGCGTGCTCGACCCAGGCAAAGTGCGCAGGCCTGCTCATCCCGAGCGCCAAGGGCTGCACTTGTGCAAAGTCGAGAAACAGTCGCGAAGTGCTCAACGCCATTTGCAGGATTTCGGCCCCGCTACTGCCTTGCAGGGGATACCCGCTGTAAAACGAATGATGGGAGTGCATTACAACCAGCAATCTGCCGATTCTCAGATCATGTTCGGTCAGATAACCCGGCTCTCGCATCAATGCGTCCGCTAGCGAGAACACCGGCTTGATGTCCTGCAAGCGGCCATCCTTGAGCTGACGGGCTTTATGAATTTCCAGCAACCATTTGCCGGCAGTCGACGTTGCCTTGAGTTTGTACACCCAGCAGGTGCCGGTGCCCTGTATAGCCTTTTGGCGATCCGCAGTCTCGGCAGGAATAGCGTCGAGCCAGCGTTCCAGGTCACGGTTCAGCTGAACGGTAGAAGTAGGTTTGAACGAGTCCGAAGGAAGATCCCGCAAGTTATAAAGCACGGTTGCGCAGTGCTTGCAATTGATCACCATGGGACACGAACAGCTGCAAATCAGCTCAAACTCACCCTTGATGTCTTCAACCAGTTCGATGGTTTGCTGGTAAATATTTCCTTGGGAACCTCGGCAGGTGGCGAGAACGAGGACATCCTCCATTTCCTGGATTTGCACCCGATTTTCTGCAGCATATCGCAGAGCCCTGTTCAGAGCGTTATGACTGAATTCTTCTGCCCACGGCAGCTCATGAAGTTGCTCGATGATGGTCAGCATAAAATCAACGCTTCTGAAAATGAATGAAGTTTGCCAGCTTAAAACTCAGCGTTTCAGCACCCGCGCCAACGTCGACGTCACCGTCTCCATCCCCTCCCGCAACGCCTGCTCGATCCCGGCCATGCCAATCACCGCCGTCGACTTGCCCGCCGCCAGGTTCACCACCAGCGCCAGGCAGGCGTAATCCAGTTCCAGCTCACGGGCCAGTGCCGCTTCAGGCATGCCGGTCATGCCGACGATGTCGCAGCCGTCGCGCTCCAGCCTGGCGATTTCCGCGGCGGTTTCCAGGCGCGGTCCCTGGGTGCAGCCATATACGCCCTGACCGCTATAACCAACGCCTTCGGCCGCCAACGCCGCCATCAGCTGCTGACGCAAATGTTCGCTGTAGGGGTAGCTGAAGTCGATATGGGTAACCTGTTCGAGGTTATCGGCGAAACAGGTGTGTTCGCGACCACTGGTGTAGTCGATCAACTGATGCGGGACGCAGAAATGACCGGTCACCATCGACGGATGAATCCCGCCCACGGCATTGACCGCGAGAATCGCCTCGGCTCCCGCCTGCTTCAGCGCCCAGAGATTGGCGCGGTAGTTCACCCGATGCGGCGGAATACGGTGCGGATGGCCGTGGCGTGCGAGGAACAGCACTTCCTTGCCGGCATACTCACCGATCTGCACCTCGGCCGACGGCGCACCGTAGGGCGTATCCACCGCCAGTGACTGGCGAATGTCCAGGCCTTCGAGTTGAGTCAGGCCGCTGCCACCGATAATCGCGTAAACCGTCATGTCGAAACGTCCTCAATCAATCAGTTGAGCTTCTTTGAGCGCGCCGACAGCTGCCAGCCAGCGCGGGTCCTGACGATATTCGATGTTGGCGAAGGCCTGGCCGCGCATCCGCGCAATGCGTGGCGACGGTTTGACTTTCAGGCGCTGGGCGGCGCTCAGCGCGAGCTCGGCGGCGGCGCGGTCGTTGCACACCAGGCCCATGTCGCAACCGGCCGTCAGCGCCGCTTCGATGCGACTGGCGGCATCGCCGACCACATGGGCACCCGCCATCGACAGGTCGTCACTGAAGATCACGCCGTCGAATTGCAACTCGCCGCGCAGGATGTCCTGCAACCAGCGGCGGGAGAAACCGGCAGGCTGGGCATCGACCTGGGGGTAAATGACGTGGGCCGGCATGACGGCGGCCAGTTGCTTGCTCAAGCGGGCGAACGGCACCAGGTCATGGGCGCGAATCTCATCGAGACTACGCTCGTCGTTGGGGATGGCAACGTGGGAGTCGGCCTCGGCCCAGCCGTGGCCGGGGAAGTGCTTGCCGGTGGCCGCCATGCCGGCGCTGTCCATGCCGCGGATGAAGGCACCCGCCAGCAAGGCCGCGCGCTCCGGGTCACCTTCGAACGAACGGGTGCCGACCACGGCGCTGCGCTGGTGGTCCAGATCCAGCACCGGGGCGAAGCTCAGGTCGAGGCCGACCGCCAGCACCTCGGTGGCCATGATCCAGCCGCACTGCTCGGCCAGGTACTCGGCATTCGGGTTGTCGGCAATGGCGCGCATGGCCGGCAGCCGCACGAAGCCCTGGCGCAGGCGTTGTACCCGACCGCCCTCCTGGTCCACGGCGAGCAGCAAATCGGGACGAATGGCGCGGATCGCGGCACTCAATTCACGCACCTGGCGCGGGTGTTCGATGTTGCGCGCAAAAATGATCAGGCCACCCACTTCGGGTTGACGCAACAGTTGGCGATCTTCGGCCGTCAGCCAGGTACCGGCGACGTCCACCATCAACGAGCCTTGCAGGCCAGCAGTCATATGAATTCCTTGAGAACGATGAACCCGGCTCGCACGCATTGGTCACCCCGGGTAATAGCCCGGCTGACGAAAACAATGGGGTGCAGGTTCGAAACGAGAGTCGGCATGGGCGCCCAGCTTAGCGGATGTCCGCTGCCGCGCCCACCCGTGCGGGGTCAAACCTTGGCGGCAATGGGTGTCGATTTGCTACGCGGACGCAACTGCGCGGCGGCCATGGCCGTGTCGGTCACGCCGGTTTCGGCGCGCATGCCGGCCGCGAGGAACGGCACCATCAGCCGCATGACCTGCTCGATGGAGGTGTTGACGCCGAAGTCGGTCTCGGCAATCGCGCGCAACGCCTTGATCCCCGACATGCTGAACGCCGCGGCGCCGAGCATGAAGTGCACCCGCCAGAACAGTTCGATCGGTGGAATCCGCGGCGCAGCCTCGTTGACCAGGGTCATGTAGCGGCGAAACACCTTGCCGTACATGTCTTCCAGGTAACGCCGCAAATGGCCCTGGCTCTGACTGAAGGCCAGGCCCAGCAAACGCATGAAGATAGACAGGTCATTGCCGCTGCGGGGCTGCACCACCAGGGCTTGTTCGACGAGGATTTCCAGCAGTTCTTCGAGGCTCGGCTTGTTTTCCGGCTTGGCCTGGCGACGCTCCAGCTCTTTGTCGAGGCTGAGACAGAACGGGCCGAGAAAGCGCGAGAAGACTGCCTGGATGAGCGCCTTCTTCGAGCCGAAGTGATAGTTCACCGCCGCCAGATTGACCCCGGCCTTGCTGGTGATCAGGCGCAATGAGGTTTCGGCAAAACCTTTTTCCGCGAACAACTGCTCGGCAGCATCGAGAATGCGTTCAACGGTTTCCGACTGGGCCATGGCTACTCCGCCTGACAAACACTTGTTTGAAACATACGTTTCAGCCCCGGGCTTGTCAAGTCTGGCGGTTCGTATCCGGAATGGTCGGTCAGCTATTTAACCATATATCGGCGAAGCTTTGATCAGCCAGCTGATCGACCGTCTGGCGGCGGGCAAAAAAAGGGGCATTGCCAAGACCGTTTCACTGTATATAATCCCAGTCACTGTATAAAAAGACAGAGCGATCAATATGCTAAAGCTGACGCCACGCCAAGCAGAGATTCTGGCCTTCATCAAACGCTGCCTCGATGACAACGGCTACCCGCCGACCCGCGCGGAAATCGCTCAGGAACTGGGTTTCAAGTCGCCCAACGCGGCGGAAGAACACCTCAAGGCATTGGCCCGCAAGGGTGCTATCGAGATGACTCCGGGCGCCTCCCGCGGCATTCGCATTCCCGGTTTCGAAGCCAAGGCCGACGAATCCACCCTGCCGATCATCGGCCGCGTGGCGGCGGGCGCGCCCATCCTCGCCCAGCAGCACATAGAAGAGTCCTGCAACATCAACCCGACGTTCTTCCATCCCCGCGCCGACTATCTGCTGCGGGTCCATGGCATGAGCATGAAGGACGTGGGGATTTTCGATGGCGACCTGTTGGCCGTCCATACCACCCGTGAGGCCCGCAACGGCCAGATCGTGGTCGCGCGGATCGGCGACGAAGTGACCGTCAAGCGCTTCAAGCGCGATGGCAGCAAAGTCTGGCTGCTGGCCGAAAACCCTGAATTCGCCCCAATCGAAGTGAACCTGAAAGATCAGGAACTGGTGATCGAAGGCTTGAGCGTCGGCGTCATTCGCCGCTAAAGGAGGCTTTATGCAGTTCCCACATACACCACAGCAAGCCCAGTTGCCGTTGTTCGAGGCGTTCATGATGCAACCGTTGGCGCCGATCCTGAAAGAGGTGGTCGAGTCGCCCTGGAGTGCCGAACCGGACGTTTTCAGCGAGCTGTCACTGCGTGGTGCGGCCGGGAACTGCCTGAACCTTCTGGCACCGATCCTCAGGGAGTTGAGCGAGGACCAGGACGCTCGCTGGCTGACCCTGATCGCCCCGCCCGCCAGCCTGACCCAGGCCTGGTTGCGCGATGCCGGCCTGAATCGCGAACGTATCCTGTTGCTGCAGCCCCGTGGCACCCAGAGCGCTCAGCAACTGACCTGCGAAGCCCTGCGCCTGGGCCGCAGCCATACGGTGGTCAGCTGGCTCAATCCGCTGAACTCAGCTTCACGCCAACAGTTGATCAACGCCGCCCGGATCGGGGACGCGCAAAGTCTGAATATTCGACTGGGTTAACTGGAAAACAGGGGATGCGCTGAGCAGCGCGGGGCTTCTCCAGGGATTGAGAAGCCGATAGGTAAAAGTAACCTTAATAAATCGACGGACGGGATCAATGAAGAACCCGCGTCCCCTGATCCGACTCGAATTCGCCTTCAACCAGGCGACCGGCCATCTGAACGCCGACGCTCAACATCGCCTTGGCGACCTCCACATGCTGGCCTTGCAGGAACGCCTTGGCATCCTCGGAGAAATCCAAAGTCACCAGAGAACCCTCGTCCTCGGCCCTGCGCAGCTCGATACGGCCGTCTGGTAGCTCGACAATTTCTAAAAAGGACGTTGGCATAAGGATGAGTTCTCCAAGAAAGGCGGGGATTATATAGGCATCTTCCCGGCTTCGCTCGGGATCTTGACCAGATGTCATCACTCAGGGAAATTTCCCACAACACACTTCCCTGAGCTAAACCTGGCCAGACACTCAGTTTTTCAGCACTCGTTCAACCCTTCGCGAAACCGGATCGCCAGGCCCTTGAGGTTCTGACGCCAGCTTTCCAGCTCTTCCCGGCTCAACTCCTGAGGCGCCTCTTCTTCATCCAGGTTTACGGCCAGGATCAGGGGCTGGGTTACATCGCCTTTTGGTTTGTGCGGGGCCCGTGGCGGCTGGAACAGCGCCGCATGGGCGGCCAGCAGCTTGGCCAGCCAGGTTTCGGGATTCTGCGCGAGCTCGACCATTTCGGCCATTTCAGGGATGGCGATGGTTTCCAGCACTTCCCGGGTCAGCAGCATCTCCGCCCGCGGCGCATTGGCCTGGGGCAGGCGATAGAAACCGGCGATTTCATGGCACAACCCCAGCAGCGCGCCATACAGGTGAAACAACGCCGATTCGCGCCCCGCCTGGATCAGCGCCAGCGAGTTCATCGCCCGCCCCTCTTCAGCCTTGGCGAGCGCTTCGAGCGACAGGCCGGCAAAATAAATCTTCTGGTTGGTACGGGTATAGAGTTCGTGGGCCATGACGGCAGCCTCCACAACGAAATAATTGCTTCACGCAGGTCAGACAGTGTCGTGGATCACCTGCGCCTCCCGCAAGCACAAAACACAAAGGCCGCATGCACACCCAAGGGTGGTCATGCGGCCTTTGGTGCCTGTAGGAGCAAGCTTGCTCGCGAAAAACCCGAGGGCGGCGCGTTCATCCAGACAGCGCGCGTTATCGTTGACGTCCATCGCGAGCAAGCTCGCTCCCACAGGTGAACGCGTCCCCCCCAGACAACCTCCGCTAACGCTGACGCCGTCTGCCTGCCTGTAGGAGCAAGCTTGCTCGCGAAAAACCCGAGGGCGGCGCGTTCATCCAGACAGCGCGCGTTTTCGTTGACGTCCATCGCGAGCAAGCTCGCTCCCACAGGTGAACGGCGCCCCCCCAGACAACCTCCGCTAACGCTGACGCCGTTTGCCTGCCTGCCTGCCTGTAGGAGCAAGCTTGCTCGCGAAAAACCCGAGGGCGGCGCGTTCATCCAGACAGTACGCGTTATCGTTGACGTCCTTCGCCGGCAAGCCGGCTCCTACAGGGACCGCGTGTTCAATCAGACAGCATGTTTCAGGCCTTGGCGGTTTTTGCCGGGCGCTTGTCTTCGACTGTCCACTTGCCGCCGTCGTAGTACGCCTTCCAGCCAGTCGGCTTACCGTCGACTTCAGTCTGCACGTACTGCTCTTTGGTCTTGCGGCTGTAACGGATCACCGCTGGCAGGCCGTCCGGGTCTTTCTTCGGTGCTTCGCACAGGAAGTGGTACTTCGGATCGATCTCGTCCTTGTGCGGCACGATTTCCATGACCAACGGCGCACGGGTCTCGCGGTTTTTCGGGAACTGGCTGGCGGCCAGGAACAGCCCGGAAGCCCCGTCGCGCAGGATGTAGGTGTCGTTGACCTTTTCGCATTTCAGCTCAGGCATCTTCACCGGGTCCATCTTCGGCGGCGCCGCATCACCGCTTTTCAGCAGTTTGCGGGTGTTCTTGCAGGTCGGGTTGGTGCAGCCGAAGAACTTGCCGAAACGGCCGGTCTTGAGTTGCATCTCGCTGCCGCACTTGTCGCATTCCAGGCTCGGACCTTCGTAGCCCTTGATGCGATAACTGCCCTCTTCGATTTCGTAGCCGTCGCAATCCGGGTTGTTGCCGCAGATGTGCAGCTTGCGCTTCTCGTCCAGCAGGTAAGCGTCCATCGCCGTGCTGCAGATCGGGCAACGATGCTTGCCACGCAGCACCAGCGACTCCGACTCACCCTCGTCGTCCGCCGCGATTTCATCGCCTGGCACCAGGTTGACCGTAGCCTTGCAGCGTTCTTTCGGCGGCAGGCTGTAGCCCGAGCAACCAAGGAACACGCCGGTCGACGCGGTACGAATCTGCATCGGACGACCGCACACCACGCACGGAATGTCGGTCATCACCGGCTGGTTGGCACGCATGCCGCCTTCGGCGCTTTCGGCCACTTCGAGCTTCTTCTTGAAGTCGCCGTAGAACTCGTCGAGCACGTTTTTCCAGTCGCGTTCGCCCTGGGCCACGTCATCGAGGTTCTCTTCCATGCCGGCGGTGAAGCCGTAGTCCATGAGATTGGAGAAGCTCTCGGCCAGGCGCTCGGTGACGATGTCGCCCATCTTTTCCGAATAGAAACGACGGTTGTGCAGCGCCACGTAGCCGCGATCCTGAATGGTCGAAATAATCGCCGCGTAGGTCGAAGGACGACCGATGCCGCGTTTTTCCATTTCTTTTACCAGGCTCGCTTCCGAATAACGCGCCGGCGGCTTGGTGAAATGCTGGGTCGGATCAAGCTTGATCAGCTTCATCGCGTCGCCCTGGGCCATGTCCGGCAGCACGTCGTCGTCGCCTGGCTTGGCAATCTGCGGCATCACCCGGGTGTAACCGTCGAACTTGAGGATGCGGCCCTTGGCGCGCAGCTCGAAGTCGCCGGCACCGACGGTGACCGTGGTCGACAGGTATTGCGCCGGCAGCATCTGGCAAGCGAGGAACTGGCGCCAGATCAGCTCGTAGAGCCGCTCAGCGTCACGCTCCATGCCCGTCAGCTTGCTTGGCTCGGTATTGGCATCGGAGGGACGAATCGCTTCGTGAGCCTCTTGTGCGCCTTCCTTGCTGCTGTAGACGTTCGGGTTTTCCGGCAGGTACTTCTTGCCGAACTCCCCTTCAATATAAGTGCGCGCCATCGTCACGGCATCGGCCGAGAGGTTGGTGGAGTCGGTACGCATGTACGTGATGTAGCCCGCTTCGTACAAACGCTGGGCCATCATCATGGTCTTCTTCACCCCGAAGCCCAGACGGTTGCTCGCGGCCTGTTGCAGGGTGGAGGTGATGAACGGCGCCGACGGCTTGCTGCTGGTCGGTTTGTCTTCGCGCTTGACGATGCTGTAGCTGGAAGCCTTGAGCTTCTCCAGCGCGGCCATGGCCTGGGCTTCGTTGAGCGGTTTGAAGGCTTCACCCTTCTCGCGGGCCACGTCGAAGCGCACGGTAGCGCCCTTGGCGGTGCCGAGGTCGGCGTGGACTTCCCAGTATTCTTCCGGGTTGAACGCACGGATTTCCCGCTCACGCTCAACGACCAGTTTTACCGCAACCGATTGCACGCGACCGGCGGACAGGCCACGGGCGACCTTGGCCCACAGCAGCGGCGACACCATGTAACCGACGACGCGGTCGAGGAAACGACGCGCCTGCTGGGCGTTGACACGGTCGATGTCCAGCTCGCCCGGCTTGGAGAAGGCTTCCTGAATCGCCTTCTTGGTGATTTCGTTGAACACCACGCGCTTGTAGCGGGTGTCGTCACCCCCGATGGCTTCGCGCAGGTGCCAGGCAATGGCTTCCCCCTCGCGATCCAAGTCGGTTGCGAGATAGATGGTGTCAGCATCCTTGGCGAGCCGGCGCAGCTCCTCGATGACTTTTTCTTTGCCCGGGAGGATCTCGTACTTGGCTTTCCAGCCATGATCGGGATCGACGCCCATGCGCGAGACCAGCTGCTTGCGCGCTTTCTCTTTCGGCGTGAGCACCGGACCTTCACCCGCGGCGGCCTTGCCGCGCTTGGCGGCAGGCTCTTTACTGGCGCTAGCCGAACCGCTGGTGGGCAGGTCTCGGATATGGCCGATACTCGACTTCACCACGTATTGGTTACCCAGATACTTGTTGATGGTCTTGGCCTTAGCCGGGGATTCCACAATGACCAGCGATTTGCCCATGGATCAGAAAATTCCTGAATTCTAGAAGTGAAAGGCGGTTGGCGCCTGACGCGGCACCGCTATATATAGTGGCTGCAAGGTGAGGTCAAGCGCGAGGTTCTGCGCTCACTCGGCTTTATGCTTGGGAAAAATGCTCTTTTCCGCTTTCACCAAAGCAAAGCGTGGCACCTGTTCACCGTCAACCTCGACCGACTCAACGAACATGCTCAAGGAACGCACGCCAAAGGTGTAATTGCCATACAGGGCTTGATAGAAGACCATTTCTTCGTCGGTTTCCGAATCCAGCGCGACAGCGTATACACGGTAATACGGACCTTTGAAATGTTGGTAGAGCCCCGGTTGGATCGGCATGCTTTGGCCCTCGCTCAAATCTTTTCAAAATAAAAACAAAAAAAATCCGGAAAAACAAAAACCGGGGCACTTGGCCCCGGCTTCCTTCAACGAAACGCTTAAACGCGTTCGAAGACGGTGGAGATGCCTTGGCCGAGACCAATGCACATGGTGGCTACCCCGAAGGTGCCGCCATTCTGCTTCATCACGTTCAACAGGGTGCCGGAGATACGGGCACCGGAGCAACCGAACGGATGACCCAGGGCAATGGCGCCGCCGTGCAGGTTAACCTTCTCGTTCATCTTGTCGAGCACTTTCAAATCTTTCAGCACCGGCAGGGCCTGTGCGGCGAAGGCTTCGTTGAGCTCGAAGAAGTCGATATCGTTGATGCCGAGGCCTGCGCGCTTCAGTGCTTTGTGCGTCGCCGGTACTGGACCATAGCCCATGATCGCCGGGTCCACACCGGCCACCGCCATCGAGCGGATCACCGCCAGCGGCTGGATGCCCAGGTCCTGGGCACGTTGCGCCGACATCACGATCATGCACGAAGCACCGTCAGTGATCTGCGACGAAGTACCGGCTGTCACGGTGCCACCTTTCGGGTTGAACGCTGGCTTCAGAGCGGCCAGGCTTTCCAGGGTGGTTTCCGGACGAATGGTTTCGTCATAGTCGAACAGTTTAAGGAAACCGTTCTCGTCGTAGCCCTGCATCGGGATGATTTCGTCCTTGAACTTGCCTTCCACCGTCGCCTTTTGGGCGAGCTGGTGGGAACGCAGGCCGAACGCATCCTGTTGCTCGCGAGTGATGCCGTGCATTTTACCCAGCATTTCCGCGGTCAGGCCCATCATGCCCGAGGCTTTCGCCGCGTACAGCGACATGTGCGGGTTCGGATCGACACCGTGCATCATGCTCACGTGGCCCATGTGCTCGACGCCGCCCACCACGAACACGTCACCGTTGCCGGTCATGATCGCTTGCGCGGCAGTGTGCAGGGCACTCATCGACGAGCCACACAGGCGGCTGACGGTCTGGCCCGCCGCGGTGTGCGGTATCTGCGTCATCAGGGACGCCATGCGGGCGATGTTCCAGCCCTGCTCCAGGGTCTGGTTCACACAGCCCCAGATCACGTCTTCGACTTCGTTCGGGTCGACCTTGACGTTGCGTTCCAGCAGTTTGCTGATCAGGTGCGCCGACATGTCTTCGGCGCGGGTGTTGCGGTGCATGCCGCCCTTGGAGCGGCCCATCGGCGTACGACCGAAGTCGACAATCACGACGTCTCTAGGATTCAAGCTCATAAAATTTCACTCTCGCTCTAGTGTGGGCGCTTAACCGAAGAACCGTTGGCCGGTTTTGGCCATTTCACGCAGTTTTGCGGTCGGGTGGTACAGCGCGCCCAAATCAGCGTACTGGTCAGCCAGGGCAACGAACTCGGCCACACCGATCGAATCGATGTAGCGCAGCGCACCGCCGCGGAATGGAGGGAAACCAATACCGTAGACCAGGCCCATGTCGGCTTCGGCAGCGGTCTCGACGATGCCGTCTTCCAGGCAGCGCACGGTCTCCAGGCACAGCGGGATCATCAGCCAGTTGACGATGTCTTCGTCGGTGACTTCGCGCTGTTCGAACACGATCGGCTTGAGCACTTCCTGCACCGACGGGTCCGCGACTTTCTTCTGCTTGCCGTTCTTGTCGGTCTCGTAGGCGTAGAAGCCCTTGCCATTCTTCTGGCCCAGGCGCTTGGCTTCGTAGAGCGCGTCGACGGCCGAACGGCGGTCGTCTTTCATGCGGTCCGGGAAGCCTTCAGCCATCACGTCGCGACCGTGGTGGCCGGTGTCGATGCCGACCACGTCCATCAGGTACGCCGGGCCCATCGGCCAGCCGAACTTTTCCATGACCTTGTCGATCCGGACGAAGTCCACACCGGCGCTGACCAGCTTGGCGAAACCGCCGAAGTACGGGAACAGCACGCGGTTGACCAAAAAGCCCGGGCAGTCGTTGACGACGATCGGGTTCTTGCCCATTTTCTTTGCGTAGGCCACGGTGGTGGCGATGGCCAGCTCGCTGGACTTCTCGCCACGGATCACTTCCACCAGCGGCATCATGTGCACCGGGTTGAAGAAGTGCATGCCGACGAAGTTTTCCGGACGCTTGAGGGCCTTGGCCAACAAGGTGATGGAAATGGTCGAGGTGTTGGATGCGAGGATGGTGTCCTCTTTGACGTTGTCTTCCACTTCAGCCAGCACGGCTTGCTTGACCTTGGGGTTCTCGACGACCGCTTCGACGACCAGGTCGACGTGACCGAAGTCACCGTAGGACAGGGTCGGACGAATGCCGTTGAGCACTTCGGCCATTTTCGCCGCGGTCATGCGACCTTTATCAACGCGGCTCACCAGCAGCTTGGCGGCTTCAGCCAGGCCTTGCTCGATGCCGTGCTCGTTGATGTCCTTCATCAGGATCGGCGTGCCTTTGGAGGCCGACTGATAAGCGATACCGCCACCCATGATGCCGGCGCCCAATACGGCAGCCTGCTTCACGTCCTTGGCGATTTCGTCGTAGGCCTTGGCCTTTTTCTTCAGTTCCTGATCGTTCAGGAACAGACCGATCAGGCTCTGCGCGGCAGAGCTCTTGGCCAGTTTGACGAAACCGGCGGCTTCGACTTCCAGCGCCTTGTCACGACCGAAGTTCGCGGCTTTCTGGATGGTCTTGATCGCTTCGACCGGCGCCGGGTAGTTCGGGCCCGCTTGACCGGCGACGAAACCCTTGGCGGTTTCGAACGACATCATCTGTTCGATGGCGTTGAGCTTGAGCTTTTCCAGCTTCGGCTGACGCTTGGCCTTGTAGTCGAATTCGCCGGAGATGGCGCCCTTGACCAGGTTCAGTGCGGCTTCCAGGAGTTTCTCCGGGGCGACCACGGCGTCGACGGCACCGACTTTCAGTGCGTCTTCGGCGCGGTTTTCCTTACCGGCGGCGATCCACTCGATGGCGTTGTCGGCACCGATGATGCGCGGCAGGCGCACGGTGCCGCCGAAGCCCGGGTAGATGCCCAGCTTGACTTCGGGCAAACCGATCTTGGCGGTGTTGGCCATGACGCGGTAGTCCGCCGCCAGGCACATTTCCAGACCGCCACCCAGGGCGATGCCGTTGATCGCGGCGACAGTCGGGACATTCAGGTCTTCGAAATCGCTGAAGATCCTGTTGGCTTCGAGGTTGCCTGCCACAAGCTCTGCATCGGGCAGCTTGAAGTTCTCGACGAATTCGGTGATGTCGGCGCCAACGATGAACACGTCCTTGCCACTGCTGACGATCACACCCTTGATCGAATTATCTGCCTTGATGGTGTCTACGGCCTGACGCAGTTCGTTCAGGGTTAGACGGTTGAACTTGTTGACGGACTCACCCTTGAGATCGAAATTCAATTCGACGATGCCACTTTCAAGAGCCTTAACCGTGATGGCTTTACCTTCGTAAATCATCAACTGATCTCCACGATATGGAAGCTGAACAGTACACGTCGGACGCAGGCAAATGGCTTGGCAGGGACGGTTATCGTCAATGCTACGCCCATCCACCCGGCACACCCGCCAACGCGATAGTCGGGATTCTGTAGGAGCATTCTGTAATACAAACGCTCAATTCATACGCCCGTTTGATTTGGGTATGCCACCTTCACGGAATTTCCGACAATTGTCAATCGCCCAAAATACTGGTTGAAGTGCGACTTTACGGTCACTTCCGTACCACGAAGACCTGCAACACGCGTATGCATGTACGGCCATTCATAGGATCAATTGTTAGAAAAGTCGCCCTAAAACGCGGCAGGCTGCGTTTAACAGGCTACGCTGGCGGGGAGACGGGATATTTTTCAACGCTTTGGGTGAACACCCGCCGCACAATCTATGTGACAAGTAATTTCCGGCCTGCCTGGCCAACTTCCGCCCGATGATGATGTCGGGCTTTTTATTGCCCAAAATCACCCGATCCCCCTGTGGGAGCGAGCCTGCTCGCGAAAAACCTGAGAGCGCCGCGGGGTACCAGCCTTACCGCGTTATCGTTAACGCCCCCCCTGTAGGAGCGAGCTTGCTCGCGAAAAACCTGAGAACAGCGCGGGGTATCAGGCTCCCCGCGTTATCGTTGACGCCCCCCCTGTAGGAGCGAGCTTGCTCGCGAAAAACCTGAGAACAGCGCGGGGTATCAGGCTCCCCGCGTTATCGTTGACGCCCCCTGTAGGAGCGAGCTTGCTCGCGAAAAACCTGAGAGCACCGCGCGGTGTCAGACTTCCCGCGTTTTCGTTGACGACCATCGCGAGCAAGCTCGCTCCCACAGGGGGGCGGCAGGGGATCGGGGTTCAGGCCAGGGCTTTGAGGGTGGCGTCGATTTGCTGCAGGACGTCAGCTTCGCCCTTTTCGCCCCAGTACAGGGTGATCATCTGTTTGTCCGCCTCGACCTTGTACACATTGCCCGGCAATTTTTCGAAATGATTGAGCAGCACAGGATCCTCACAGACCTCCTGCCACTGATTCACCCACAACCCGGGGGATTTTTGCCAATAGCTCCAGCACGCTGGCTGATTGCCACGCCGTGGCCTATGGTATTGCGCGCACGGGCTCGGCGGCTCCGGGCTGAGCCAGTGTGGCCAGTCCTGAGGCGCCAGCTGCATGGCCAGGCCGATGCGCCGCGCCTCCATGCGCAGGGCCATGCGCCCGCTCTGGCCACGGGACGGTCGCAACCATGCCAGCGGGCTCAGGACCACTAACAGGATTGACACCACTATCCAGACCGTCATATCTGTACTCCGGTTTTTGAATGCACGGTTTTAGATGCATCGTTTTTAGATGCATCGTTACGACATGCATAAATTTTGCAGCGCTTTTCAACGCACCGCTTTTAAATGCACCGATCTTAAATGATCGCGCCAGGTCACCTTGAGACCAATACGCGTGAAACCAGCCATACTTACCTATATTGCAATCCTCAGGAGGAGCACCTCATGCCCTACAACCACATCCTGGTCGCTGTAGACCTGACCGAAGAGTGCGACCCTGTCATCCACCGCGCTCGCGAGCTGTCGGTGAGCAACGGCGCCAAGCTGTCCCTGGTGCATATCGTCGAGCCGATGGCCATGGCCTTCGGCGGCGACGTGCCGATGGACCTGTCACAACTGCAACAACAGCAGTTCGATCAGGCCCGGGAGCGTCTGGACCGACTCATCGTCAAATACCCGGAACTGTCCAAGGAATACAGCCACCTGACCTACGGCCAACCCCGCCAGGAGATTCACCACCTGGCCAAGGAGCAAGGGTGCGACATGATCGTGGTCGGCAGTCACGGACGGCACGGCCTGGCGCTGCTGCTGGGCTCCACCGCCAATGACGTGCTGCACGGCGCGCCGTGCGACGTGCTTGCGGTGCGCCTGCAAAACAAAAGCTGACCACACGCCGTCCCCTGTAGGAGCGAGCCTGCTCGCGATGGTCGTCAACGATGACGCTTGAAACCTGGCACCCCGCAGCGCTCTCAGGTTCATCGCGAGCAAGCTCGCTCCTACAAGATGGTCGTCAACGATGACGCTTGAAACCTGGCACCCCGTGGCGTTCTCAGGTTCATCGCGAGCAGGCTCGCTCCCACATTGGATCTGCGAAAGGCTGTAGACCGTGCTGCATACGAAAAGCCCGGCGTTCATCACGAACGCCGGGCTTTTTTATTGCGGGATCAATCAGGCATCCAGCTCGGCCCAGCGCTCGACCATGATGTCGAGTTCAGCATTCAACTGCTCCAGCTGGGCAATCACTGCCGCGGTTTCGGCCGCTGGACGCTGGTAAAACCCGGCATCCGCCATCTGCGCTTCAACGGCAGCGATCTGCTGCTCCATGGCTTCGATCTGCCCCGGCAAGGCTTCCAGCTCACGCTGGACCTTGTAGCTGAGCTTCTTCTTCGCCACAGGCGCTTCGACTGCAGCGACTGGCGCCGGCTCAGCCGTAACCACCGCAGAAGTCAGGTCAGCCTTGCCCGATTTGCTCTCGGTCACGCCCAACAAACGCGGCGAGCCGCCCTGACGCAGCCAGTCTTGGTAACCACCGACGTATTCGCGAACCTTGCCTTCACCTTCGAAGACCAGGGTGCTGGTGACCACGTTGTCGAGGAATGCCCGGTCGTGGCTGACCATCAGCACGGTGCCGTTGAAGGTCAGCAAGACCTCTTCCAGCAGCTCGAGGGTTTCGACGTCGAGGTCGTTGGTCGGTTCGTCGAGCACCAGCAGGTTCGCCGGCTTGCTGAACAGTTTGGCCAGCAACAGACGGGCACGCTCACCACCGGACAGCGCCTTGACCGGCGTGCGGGCACGCTGCGGGCTGAACAGGAAGTCGCCGAGGTAGCTCAGCACGTGACGGCTCTGGCCATCGATATCGATGAAGTCGCGACCTTCGGCCACGTTGTCGATCACGGTCTTTTCCAGGTCCAGCTGATGGCGCAACTGGTCGAAGTAGGCCACGTCGATGCGCGTCCCCTCCTCCACGGTGCCGCTGGTAGGCTGCAGGCCGCTGAGCATCAGTTTGAGCAGGGTGGTCTTGCCGGTACCGTTGGCGCCCAGCAGGCCGATACGGTCGCCGCGCGTCAGGACCATGGAGAAATCCTTGATCAGGAACGGGCCGCCCGGGTGAGCGAAACTCACGTTCTCGAGGACCATTACCTGCTTGCCGGACTTGTCGGCGGTGTCCAGCTGGATGTTGGCCTTTCCGGTGCGCTCACGACGCTCGCTGCGCTCGACGCGCAGGGCTTTCAGGGCACGCACGCGGCCTTCGTTACGGGTGCGGCGCGCCTTGATGCCCTGGCGGATCCAGACTTCTTCCTGGGCCAGCTTCTTGTCGAACAGTGCGTTGGCGGTTTCTTCAGCGGCCAACGAGGCTTCCTTGTGCACCAGGAAACTGGCGTAATCGCCGTTCCAGTCGATCAGGCCACCGCGATCCAGCTCGAGGATGCGCGTCGCGAGGTTCTGCAGGAAGGAACGGTCGTGCGTGATGAACAGCACGGCGCCCTGGAAATCCTTCAGCGCTTCTTCGAGCCAGGCAATGGCACCGATGTCCAGGTGGTTGGTCGGTTCGTCGAGCAGCAACAGATCCGGTTCGGAGACCAGGGCCTGGGCCAGCAGGACGCGACGACGCCAGCCGCCGGACAGTTCGGCGAGGGTCTTGTCGGCCGGCAACTGCAGACGGCTCAAGGTGCTGTCGACCAGTTGCTGCAAACGCCAGCCGTCACGGGCTTCGAGGTCGTGCTGGACATGCATCAGCTTGTCCAGGTCGGCGTCGGTGACGATGTTCTGGCTCAGGTGGTGATACTGCGCGAGCAGTTCGCCGACACCGTCCAGGCCTTCGGCCACCACGTCGAACACGGTCCGCTCGTCGGCTACCGGCAATTCTTGCGGCAATTCGCCGATCTTGAGACCGGGCGCGCGCCAAACGGAGCCCTCGTCAGGCTTCTGGTCGCCCTTGACGAGCTTCATCATGCTGGACTTGCCAGTGCCGTTGCGGCCGATGATGCACACCCGCTCACCACGGGCGATCTGCCAGGACACCTTGTCCAACAACGGCATAGCGCCGAAAGCAAGGGACACATCGCTGAATTTGAGCAGGGTCATGAGCTTCTCCAAAAACCGGGCGCGCATTCTACCTGACTTGAGGCTGCAGAAGGCCGGCAATTTCACCTTGGCGACACTCTGCATGACAAATGTTGCGAGTTGATGCCGACACGCCCGCAAAGCTTTCGCGCGTTGCTGGCAAAAGGCTAAGCTACAGACAATTCAGCGCGGGCATCGCTTGCGCTTGTCATGATTTCTCTGCCCGGACGTCTCATGCGCAGTCGCCTTTTTAGTCTTTTGTCCTGTTTTCTTCTCACTGCCACTGTCGTCCACTCCGCCCAGGCCGTGGATCTGTCCACCCAACGCCAGTATTACGATGAAGCCAAGCGCGCCCTGGCCAAGGGTGACAGCGGCCCGTATTTCCGCTACCGCCAGGCCCTCAGCGATTATCCGCTGGAACCGTACCTGGCGTATGACGAACTGACCGCACGCCTGAAATACGCGAGCAATGCCGAAATCGAACAATTTCTCGCCGAACACGGTGACCTGCCCCAGGCCAACTGGATGAAATTGCGCTGGTTGCGCTGGTTGTCCGAACGCGGCGACTGGGCGACCTTCGTCAAGTATTACGACCCGAAGATGAATTTCACCGAGCTGGACTGCCTGAACGCGCAGTACCAGATCACCCATAACCAGAAAACCGAAGGCTACGCCAACGCGCAAAAACTCTGGCTGACAGGCAAATCCCAACCTGAGGCTTGCGACACGTTGTTCGGCATCTGGGCCGCCGAAGGCCAGCTGACCGAGCAACGCCGTTGGGAGCGCACCAAGCTCGCGGCCCAGGCGCGCAACTATCCGCTGGCCAACAGCCTGGTCAACGGCCTGACCACCCTCGCCCCCCGCGGGCGCCTGCTGGTGGAAGTGGCGCAGAAACCCGAATTGCTCAACGCTCCGTCACGGTTCATTCCGGCCGACGAGCCGATGTCCGACGTGGTCAGCCTGGGCCTGCGCCGCCTGGCGCGGCAGGACCCGGACCGGGCGATGCAGATGCTCGACGGCTACGCCAGCAGCATGCACTTCTCCCGTGACGAAAAAGTGGCGATCGCCAGGGAAATCGGACTGTCCCTGGCCAAGCGGTTCGACCCTCGCGCGCTGGACATGATGACCAGGTACGACCCGGAACTGCGCGACAACACCGTGTCGGAATGGCGCATGCGCCTGCTGTTGCGCCTGGCCCGCTGGGACGATGCCTACCAGTTGAGCCGCCGACTGCCCCAGGACCTGGCGACGACCAACCGCTGGCGCTACTGGCAGGCGCGCAGCCTGGAACTGGCGCAGCCGCAGAGCGCGGAAGCGCAGACGCTCTACAAGAGCCTGGCCCGCGAGCGTGATTTCTACGGGTTCCTGGCCGCCGACCGCTCGCAGTCGTCCTACTCGCTGAACAACAAACCGCTGGTGCTCAGCCAGGCACTGATCAACAAGGTGCGCAACACCCCGGGCATCCGTCGGGCACTGGAGTTCCACGCCCGCGGGCAAATCGTCGACGGCCGTCGCGAGTGGTACCACGTCAGCCGCCATTTCAACCGTGATGAAATGGTCGCCCAGGCGAAACTGGCCTACGACCTGAAATGGTATTTCCCTGCGATCCGCACCATCAGCCAGGCGCAGTACTGGGACGACCTGAACATCCGCTTCCCGATGGCCCACCGCGAAACCCTGGTGCGAGAAGCCAAGGTCCGTGGGCTGCATTCGAGCTGGGTGTTCGCCATCACCCGCCAGGAAAGCGCCTTCATGGACGATGCCCGCTCCAGCGTCGGCGCCAGCGGCCTGATGCAGCTGATGCCCGGCACCGCCAAGGAAACCGCGCGCAAGTTCAGCATTCCGCTGGCCTCGCCGCAGCAGGTGTTCGATCCGGACAAGAACATCCAGCTCGGCGCCGCGTACCTGAGCCAGGTCCACGCGCAGTTCAACGGCAACCGCGTTCTCGCCTCCGCCGCCTACAACGCCGGCCCCGGCCGCGTGCGCCAGTGGTTGCGCGGCGCGGATCACCTGAGCTTTGACGTGTGGGTCGAAAGCATCCCCTTCGACGAAACCCGCCAATACGTGCAGAACGTGTTGTCGTATTCGGTGATCTACGGCCAGAAACTCAACTCGCCACAGCCGCTGGTGGATTGGCATGAGCGGTATTTTGACGATCAGTGATTCAGCCACGCCCCTGCGTTCGCACACCATCCTGTAGGGGCTGGCTTGTCGGATTGCCGCACCGCAGCGAAAGCGGTCTGTCAGCCAACATCTCTACTGAATGTGCCACCGCCTTCGCCGGCAAGCCGGCTCCTACACAGATCGGTGGCGTCCACCGATCTGGCGTTCACTGAAAATCCCCTGTAGGAGCTGGCTTGCCAGCGAAAGCGGTCTGTCAGCCAACACCTCTACTGAATGTGCCACCGCCTTCGCCGGCAAGCCGGCTGCTACACGGATCGGTGGCGTCCACCGATCTGGCGTTCACTGAAAATCCCCTGTAGGAGCTGGCTTGCCAGCGAAAGCGGTCTGTCAGCCAACACTTCTGCCAAACGTGCCGCCGTCTTCGCCGCCAAGTGCCAGTCGACGTCGATGTTGACTGTGCTGCCCTCATCTCGTAGTAGCGGCTCGTTTGCCAAGCTCCGTAAGCCGATATCGTTGGGCCGGGCTTTTCGGCGAATCGGGGTCTGTCATTTCAATCAAACCTGCAGCCAACGCCGGCTTGAGGTAGTTAGCACGGAAGGTCGCCTTGTGTGCCAATCCGACCTCTTCCATCAACTCGCTGACCTTCATCGGCCCCTTACCAAGGAGCGACCCAAGCAATCTCGCTACTTGGTCGGTTACTTGGTCGGTTACTTGGTCGGTTGCTGGTTCGCTCTGCGTCGCCTCCTTAAGCGCAAGACTCAATGCCTGCAGCATGAACTCCACAAAAGGCGTCGATTCAGCCAACTGATCAGCTGCCGACAACGCCGCGTAATAAGCATCCTGCTGCTCCCGAATCACCGTCTCGACCGGCAGGTAAGCCAACACTGGACGCCACTGACTCAGAATCAAGGTCTGCCAAAGACGCCCCATGCGTCCATTGCCATCGGCGAATGGATGGATGAATTCAAACTCGTAATGGAACACGCAACTGATGATCAGCGGGTGCCAATCAGAAGCACCCAGCCACGCCAACAGATCATCGATCAAATGCGCAACGCGACTGGGCGGTGGCGCCATATGAACCAGTTGCTCGCCCCGGGAGATACCCACACCGGCTTTGCGCAACTGACCAAAGTCATCGATCAAACCGTGCATCAACAGCTGATGAGCCTGCAGCAAGTCGACTCGACTGCTTGGCTGCCAATCCGGCATGGCCTCGTAGGCCGCAAAGGCATTGCGCACTTCCTGGATTTCCCGAGGCAACCCCAGCACTCGCTGCCCCGCGAGCACAGCAGTTACCTGCTCGATGCTGAGGGTATTGTTCTCGATGGCCAAGGACGCCTGAATCGTCCGAATCCGGTTGCCGCGACGCAATTGAGGCGTCTGCCGACGATCATCCACAGCCAACAGCTGACCGATTTGTTCACTGATCTCGGCGATCAACGCCAGTATTCGGGTGGTCAGGGTCAAAGGTGGTTGATAACGGCTCATATCCTCATCCAGGCTCGCAACTGAGGCCGACATAATGCCCGAACGCAGCCAGATTTATTAATCTCGTTCACCGATCTGGTGTTCACTGAAGATCCCCTGTAGGAGCTGGCTTGCCAGCGAAAAACCTGAGGGCGACGCGTTCAACCTATAAGCACGCGTAATCGTTAACGACCATCGCTGGCAAGCCAGCTCCCACAGGGTGACGTACCGGTCGCAGGATCCAGGCACGACGCCAGTCCCGTGCAGCAGCTGGCGTGTCGGATCGCCGCACCACAGCGAAAGCGGTCTGCCAGACTACACATCTGCTAGATGGGCCACCGCCTTCGCCGGCAAGCCGGCTCCTACACCGGTTCTTTGCCGGGATCGGATTCGGCTTTCCCGTCACTGAACTGCAACGCCGCCAACCGCGCATACAACGCATTGCTCGCAATCAACTCCTGATGCGTCCCCACCGCCACCAGTTTCCCTTGATCCATCACCGCAATCCGGTCGGCATTTTTCACCGTGGCCAGGCGGTGGGCGATGACCAGGGTGGTGCGGTTTTTCATCAGGCTGGGCAGGGCTTGCTGGATCAGGTGCTCGCTCTGGGCATCGAGGGCGCTGGTGGCTTCGTCGAGCAGCAGGATCGGTGCATCCACCAGCAACGCCCGGGCGATGGCCAGGCGTTGGCGCTGGCCGCCGGACAAGCCGAGGCCGGCGTCACCCAGGTGGGTCTGGTAGCCGTTGGGCATGGCCTCGATAAAATCATGGGCGTAGGCGATGGCGGCCGCTTCCTTGACCTGGGCCAGGGTCGCTGTCGGGTTGCCGTAGCGGATGTTCTCTTCGATGCTGCCATAGAACAGCGCCGGATTTTGCGAGACCAATGCAAAGCAGCGACGCAGGTCCAGCGGATCGAGTCGGGTCAGGGGGATGCCATCGAGCAGGATGCGGCCTTCGGCGGGATCGTAAAAGCGCAGCAGCAAGTCATACACCGTCGACTTGCCGGCCCCGGACGGTCCGACCAGCGCCAGGGTTTCGCCGGCGTTGATGGTCAGATTCAAGCCATCGACGGCGTAGCTTTGCGGACGCGACGGGTAGGAAAAACGCAGGTCTTGCAGCACCAGGTCCCCCTTGACCCGTTTCGGCAAGGTCACCAGGCCGGTGGTCGGGGGCTGGATGATGTTTTCCGAGCGCAACAACTCGGCAATCCGCTCGGCGGCACCGGCGGCGCGCTGCAATTCGCCGATCACTTCGCTCAAGGTACCGAACGCACTGCCGACAATCAGGCTGTAAAAGACAAAGGCCGCCAGTTCACCCGCGGAGATCCGCCCGGCAATCACATCCATGCCCCCGACCCAGAGCATCACCCCAACCGCGCCCAGCACCAGCACGATCACCAGGGTAATCAGCCAGGCACGCTGGAAGATGCGTTTGCGGGCGGTGTCGAAAGCCTCTTCCACGGTCACCGCAAAGCGCTGCTCGTCCTGCGCCTGATGGTTGTAGGCCTGCACGGTCTTGATCTGGCCCAGGGTTTCGGCGACGTAGCTGCCGATATCGGCAATCCGGTCCTGACTCAGGCGCGACAGGCTGCGCACGCGGCGGCCGAAAATCAGGATCGGCGCGATCACCAGGGGCAAGGCGATCACCACAATGCTGGTCAGCTTGGGGTTAGTGACGAACAGCAGGACGATCCCGCCGATCACCATCAGCAGGTTGCGCAGGAACAACGACAGCGAAGAGCCGATCACCGATTGCAACAAGGTGGTATCGGCCGTCAGGCGCGACTGGATCTCAGAGCTGCGGTTGTCTTCGTAGAACCCCGGGTGCAGGTAAATCAGGTGGTTGAACACCTGGCGGCGGATGTCTGCGACCGCGCGCTCGCCGATCCACGACACCAGGTAAAACCGCGCGAACGTGCCGATCGCCAGGCCGAGCACCAGCAGCAGGAACAGGCCGATGGACTGATTGAGCAAGTGCGGCGACTGCGTCATGAACCCCTGGTCCACCAACAGGCGAATGCCCTGCCCCATGGACAGGGTGATGCCGGCCGTGACGACCAAGGCAATCAAGGCACCGAGGGCCGGCCAACGATACGGCGAGAGAAATCGACTGGCCAGGCGAAACGCGCGGCGTTGACGAGCAGAAAGCATCGGGGACCGTCCCTGTACGCGATAGAACCATTAATCGGGGAGCCTACACCGCTCGACAGGGCGGCAATTGTGTAAATCACAATGAGTCGGTTTAATTATGACCGCATTGCCTAGGCCCTAGACACTATTGGTCTAAAGTCCGGGTGGCGAGTCCGCAGTATTTCTGGTGGACTGATGGTACCGCCAGAAAGATCGCAGGGAGGTGTCACAGCCCGGTCACCTGGCGGCTTTACAGTAAGCACACAACCTGATGAGGAGACAGGCATGTCCTTGCAAAACAGCAGCGAAGACAAGATTGAAGTGATCCGCACACAGCCAGACCAGTCTCTGGGTTGCTCGATTATCGATGAACAAGGGCGCGAAGTACCGATCACTGAAAACATGATCCAGGACGCTTGCCGCGAACTGGAGAAAAAGTTGGTCGAGCCTGCCAAACAAAAGTGATATAGCCACCGTCTTCTTGACCCGGCCCAGGTGGCCGGGTTTTTTATGGGCGCTTTTTGAGGGTGCTGCGCACCCTATCGCGGGCAAGCCACGCTCCCACAGGATTAACGCGATGCCGAAATTGACGCATGACCTGTGGGAGCGAGCTTGCTCGCGATTGGGCCGACCCGATCCTAAACCGCCACCGCCCCCAGTGCCACCACCATCACCCACAGAATCAATGCGATGCCGAAATCGACACATGACCTGTGGGAGCGAGCTTGCACGCGATTGGGCCGACTCGGTCCTAAACCGCCACCGCCCCCAGTGCCACCACCATCTTTTGCAACTCCGCCGAATCCCCCTCAATCCGCACCTGCAACCCATCAATCTCCCGCCGCAACGGATAATGCTTGCGCAACGCGTCAAACGCCGCCCGCTGTTCACTCACATTGCCTACCAGACTGCGGCGAAAATCCGCATCGTCCCGGCGCGGGTCGTACACCGCCCGGCACACCATCGCCAACGCCCAGGCCGGGTCGCTTTGCGCACTCAAGGTCACCTGCGACAACCACGGCGCCGGCAGCAGATCGCTCAAGCTCACCTGCTCCGGTTGCCCGAGGAACTGGCAATAGGCCTGATAGATCTGCGCCGTGCCGCGCTGTTTGCCATCGAGGCTGTACCCGGCAATGTGCGGCGTCGCCAGCACGCAGAGCTCGGCCAGCGCCACATCGACTTCAGGCTCGCCTTCCCAGACGTCCAGCACCGCTTGCAGGTCTTCACGCTGCAACAGCACCTGGCGCAACGCGGCGTTATCCACCACCGGGCCACGACTGGCGTTGATCAGCCAGGTGCCGGGCTTGAGTTGGTTCAAGCGGTGCCTGTCGAACAGATGCCAGGTCGACTGCGCACCGTGCTTCTTCAACGGCGTGTGCAGGCTGATGACGTCGCACTGCTCGATGATCTGCTCGAGGCTGACGTAGTCGCCCCCTTCGGCGGCTTGTCGGGGTGGATCGCAGACCAGCACGTTCCAGCCCAGCCCTTTCAGCACCTTGACCAACCGGCCCCCCACTTCGCCGGCACCGACTACCCCGTAGGTGCGCTGCGTCAGGTCGGCGCCTTCGATCTCGGCCAGGGTCAGCAGGCTGCCCAGCACGTAGTCGACCACGCCCCGGGCATTGCAGCCGGGAGCACTGGACCAGGTGATGCCGGCCCGCTGAAAGTAATCCAGGTCCAGGTGATCGGTGCCGATGGTGCAGGTGCCGACAAAACGCACCTTGCTGCCCTCGAGCAGCGCGCGATTGACGTTGGTCACCGAACGCACCAGCAGCACATCGGCCTGCTCGACGGTGGCGCGGTCGATGGAACGTCCCGGCACCCGGCGGATTTCACCGAAGCCTTCGAAGAAGGCATCGAGCAGCGGGATATTTTCGTCGGCAACAATCAGCATGGCAGGCTCCTTTGGCGGGTTGGCAGTGTAGGCGTAGATGGCTGTGGTGGGCCAGCGGGCATCGTTCACCGTTATATAAAAAGACCCCGCCTCCTGCAGGAGCGAGCTTGCTCGCGAAAGCGACCTGCCAGGCAACATCAATGTCAACTGACACGCCCCCCCTGTAGGAGCGAGCTTGCTCGCGAAAAACCTGAGAGCGCCGCGGGGTATCAGGCTTCCAGCGTTATCGTTGACGACCATCGCGAGCAAGCTTGCTCCTACAGGAGGCCATGTTCATTCAAGTAGCCCTCGTCATCGTTGAAGACCTTCGCGAGCAAGCTTGCTCCCACAGGGATCGAGTACCGCGCACAGGCGATTACAAATCCCCAACACAGGACTTTTCCTGACCATTGCGTCAACAGGTAGAATGCCCCGCCTCGCGCATCAAACACCTCTGGACGTTTCGCCCTTGAATTCCGTAACCGACCGCCCCGCCGCTCCCGCCCTCACCCGCCCCGCCCGGGTCCGCCTGGAGCTTAAAAACCTGCTCGCCCTGGCGCTGCCGATCATGGTCGCGCAGCTGGCGACCACCGCCATGGGCTTCGTCGATACGGTGATGGCCGGGCGGGTCGGGCCGCGGGACCTGGCGGCGGTGGCGCTGGGCAATTCGATCTGGGTCCCGGTGTTCCTGTTGATGACCGGCACCCTGCTGGCCACCACGCCGAAAGTCGCCCAGCGTTTCGGCGCCGGCACCCACAGCGAAATCGGCCCGATCGTGCGCCAGGCCCTGTGGCTGGCCCTGGTGGTGGGTTTGATTGCGACCATCATGCTATTGGGCGCCGAACCCATCCTGCACCTGATGAAGGTCGATCCCGAGCTGATCGGCCCCTGCATGCAATACCTGCACGGCATCGCCAGCGGCCTGCCCGCCGTCGCGGTCTACCATGTGCTGCGTTGCTTCAGTGACGGCCTGGGCCGCACGCGCCCGGCGATGGTCCTGGGCTTGTGCGGGCTGGCGCTGAACATCCCGCTGAACTACATCTTCATCTACGGCCACTTCGGGGTGCCGGCCATGGGCGGCGTCGGTTGCGGCTGGGCCACGGCGATCGTGATGTGGGTGATGGCCCTGGGCATGGCCGGCTGGGAACGCTGGGCGCCGGCCTACCAATCGAGCAAGCTGTTCAGCCGCTTCGATTGGCCGCAATGGTCGGTGATCAAACGCCTGCTGGGCATCGGCTTGCCGATCGGGATTGCAGTGTTCGCCGAATCGAGCATCTTCGCCGTGATCGCCCTGCTGATCGGCAGCCTCGGCGCAACCGTGGTCGCCGGGCACCAGATCGCGCTGAACTTCAGCTCGCTGGTGTTCATGATCCCCTACTCCCTCGGCATGGCGGTGACCGTGCGCGTCGGCCAGGCCCTCGGGCGCCAGCAGCCCCGTGAAGCGCGCTTCGCCGCCGGGGTCGGCATGGGCACGGCGCTGGCGTATGCGTGCATTTCCGCGAGCATGATGCTGTTGTTGCGCGAACAGATCGCAACCATCTACACCGCCGACCCGACGGTGATCCGGGTGGCGGCGATGCTGATCGTGTATTCGGCGCTGTTCCAGTTCTCCGACGCAATCCAGGTCACCGCGGCCGGCGCGTTGCGTGGCTACCAGGACACCCGGGTAACGATGATCCTGACCCTGTTCGCCTACTGGGGTATCGGATTGCCGGTGGGCTACGCATTGGGCCTGACCGACTGGTTCGGCACCCCGAGCGGCCCGAGCGGGCTATGGCAAGGCTTGATCGTCGGCCTGAGTTGCGCAGCGCTGATGCTGTCGATCCGCCTGACGCGCAGTGCCCGCAGGCAGATTCGCGTAGGGGATGCATACCGCTGAATGGTGGGGAACGCTGAACCCCTGTAGGAGCGAGCTTGCTCGCGATGGACTTAAGAGCGCCACGTTTAATCAGTAAACACGCGTTATCGTTAACGACAATCGTCGGAACGCCGCCCGGAGCAAGCTCGCTCCTACAACGAAGTCGTCTTCATGGCGGTGACGAAACGAAAGTGCGGTTGTCTCCCGCTAGTTAATCACGGCCAAAAAATATGCAACACTCGTGTTGCCATAGCAACACAAGTGTTGCATCATGACTTCACCGAAACGGCATGAGACTTTGATATGAAGTGCAGCGGTTTCGGCGGTGGTTGTTGGCCCAAGGCGTTGAGTTCAAAAGCGCCAAAGGCAGTCATTTCAAGTTCTCCTTGAATGGCAAAGCCACCATTTTTGCGGACCACGGCAGCAAGGAAATGCACGAAGGGTTGCGCAAAACCATCATCAAACAGCTGGGCCTTAAGGATTGAGGCTCAGCTGTACCCTGAACGGTGAGGGCGTTATGTATCAATACCCGCTGGAACTGCACCACGAAGCCCCTGGCGTCTGGCTGTCGTGCCCGGATATCCCGGAAATGAACGCCGCAGGCGATACTCTGGGCGAGGCCTTTGCCGAAGCCCTGAACGGCATGGAGTCGGCGTTGTCGCTGTACGTCGATCAGCGCCGGCCGATCCCGCCCGCGTCGCCGGCCAGCGATCCGGCCAACGTGCTGCACCTGCCCGCGTTGACCGTGGCCAAGATCATGCTGTGGAACGCCATGCTCGATGAGGGCGTGAGCCGCGCCGAGCTGGCCCGCCGCCTGGGTTGTACACGCCAGGTCGTCGATCGGCTGGTAGATTTTCTGCACGCGTCGAAAATCGAGCAGGTCGAGCGCGCCCTGGGCCTGTTGGGGCGTCGCCTGATGTTGGTCCTGGAGGCCGCGTGACCTCGTAGGAGCCAGGCTTGCCGGCGAAAGCGTCTTCATGGGCGGCGCAAGGCTCGAGGCCGCCTTCACCGTAGGAGCCAGGCTTGCCGGCGAAAGCGTCTTCATGGACGCTGCAAGGCTTGAGGCCGCCTTCGCGGGCAAGCCTCGCTCCTACAGGCGAGGGCTTCGTCATGGGCGCTGCAAGGCTTGAGGCCGCCTTCGCTGCGGTGCGGCGATCCGACAAGCCAGCTCCTACAGGTGGCCATAGCGCCCACGCAGGTTTTTAACCGGACTTCTTGCGGATCCAGTAAAGGTAGGTACCTGCCTCTTCCTGCTGCGCCACCAGTTCATGGTCGAGAAACACACAAAACTTGGGAATGTCGCGACGGGTCGACGGATCGGTGGCGATCACCTTCAGCAGGCCGCCGGGCACCAGGTCACGGATGTGCTGGTGCAGCATCATCACCGGCTCCGGACAGTTGAGGCCGGTGGCGTCGAGGGTGCCGTCTACCGGCGTATCGGTCATTTCACTCATGGTTCACTCCTGAAACTTACCGGCATTGTCGCGCATTGCCGGGTTTAACGTCACCTGTGGCGTATACCGCACCTGTAGGAGCTGGCTTGCCAGCGAAGGCGGCCCAACATCCAACATCAACGTCAACTAACCCACCGCTTTCGCCGGCAAGCCGGCTCCTACAGGGGCTGTGTCGATCACTGGATCCAGGCACGACACCAATTCCATGTAGGAGCTGGCTTGCCAGCGAAGGCGGCCCAACATCCAACATCAACGTCGACTGACCCACCGCTTTCGCCGGCAAGCCGGCTCC
>NZ_JAUSSR010000024.1 GCF_030812475.1 Pseudomonas lini | reverse complement strand
TCACCCTCAACGGCCTGACCACCACCACCGACTACGCCTACGAAAAGTGCCCCAGCGCCTTCGCCGGGGAAACCGTGCTGCAAACCACCGAAACCTGACCGGTTTCGACCATGGGGTCGACGGCAAGTACACAAAAAAGGAAGTGACCCTGGAGCACTCGCTGCTGCACGGCGAACCCTTGCTCACCCGCGACGACAACGACGTGGAAATTCGCTACACCTATGACAAGTTGCTGCGGGTCACCTGCGAAACCGTGGCCCCGGGCACCGACTACGTGGCCTCGCGCACTTACCGCTATTTCCTGACCAACGATGATGGCCAACAGGCCAGCCAGGAGGCCACCGACGTCAAGGGCGTGCAAACCCGAACCCTGTTCGATGGCCTGAACCGGGTGATCCAGGAGCAGCGCCAGGACCCCGACCACCGTACCGGCGCCCTGGCGCAGGAGTTTCGCAACACCTATTCCGCCAGGTATGACGCGCTGGGCCAACTGGTAGAGGAAATCGAGCTGGACTGGCGCAGCGCCGACACAGAGGACGATCTGGAGCTGAAAAGCCAGTACCGTTATGACGATTGGGGCGAGCAACGCAGCGTGGTGCGTCCGGACGGGGTCGAGGAACACGAGGTCAGCGACCCGATCAACCAGACCACCACGACCTGGATCGAGGGCATGGGCAAGACCGTCACCCACAACAACCTGTTTGAAAAGCCCGACAAGATCCAGCGGTACAGGGAAGGAGACGATCCGAGCGATGACAAGGTCGTGCCGTACAGCGAGCACCTCTATCACTATGACGGCCTGGGACGTTCCGCCTATGAGTTCGATGCCCAGCGGTACAAGACAGCTTATGCGTATGACGATTTTGACCGTATGGTCCAGAGCACATTGCCAGATGGGGCCGTTGTAGAACGTCGTTATACGCTTCATAGCAGTGAAGACCTGCCCGTCTGGATTGGCGTCAATGCAAAAGAATTGGGCGAGCAAGAGTTCGACGGTCTCGATCGTATGGTCAAATCGATCACCGGGGGCCGTGTAACTACCTATAGTTTCAAACCGGGCGAGACTCAACCCTGTAAAGTCAAACGTCCGTCGCTCGTGGAAGTCAACTACGAATATGTGCCGGCCTTGGGTGAGGAGCCGATTAAACGTACCACCGTCGGTATTGCAGGTAGCGCCGCAGGCATCGCCGCAACCTATACATACGATCTGCAAAATGCTCGCCTGGACTGCAGTGAAGAAGGCGAGTTGAAACTTTCCCGTCAGTACTACACCACGGGGGAGATAAAGAGCGAAACCCGGGAACAGCCAGGCCTCGAGCCGTCCACGATGTTCTATCACTACAGCCGACAAGCCCGACTGTTGAAGTACGTCGATGTACTTGAACAGGATCAAATCTATGACTACGAGAAAAGTAGCGGCCAGCTGATGGGTACGAGCCTGGGCACTACCGCTTCCACGTTCACCTACAACGCCCAAGGCCTGACCGAGAGCATCGAAACCACGGATGGACCGCTGAGCCTGAAAATCAAGCTGACGTACGACGATCAGGGCCGCGAAATATTGCGCGAGTTCGATTTTGGCAAGGACAGTGACGGCAAAGATAGAAAACAACAACTGAGCCAGGCCTACAACGTCGTCGATCAATTGGTCCACCGCACTTTGACGGAAGGTGAGACTGTCTTGCGTGACGAAACCTATAGTTACGATGTTCGCGGGCGTCTTGAACTGTACACCTGCACGGGGACGCAACAACCCCTGGACCCTTACAACAAACCTATCGATATGCAGTTATTCATCTTCGACGAACTTGATAACCTGATACAGGTGCACACCACGTCTCCTGATGGCACCAACGTAGCTGAATACTGCTATAACAATCCGAAAGATCCAACGCAGTTGAGTACTGTGAACAATGATCATGACGATTACTGGCCCAAGGAAATCAAGCTGGTTTACAACGACGACGGCAATTTGGTGTCCGATGAAGCAGGGCGCACACTCGGCTATGACGACCTGGGCCGTTTGATCAGTGTCAGCGGGCTGCCTGGTGAAACGCCGAGTGGTTATACGTACGATCCTCTGGATGTGCTTGCCAGCCAGAATAAAGAGCGTCGATTTTACCAGGAAGGTAACATTCACACGCTGCAGCAGGGCCCGGACAGCAGCACAGTCGTGCAAGCCGGCGGCAGGGTGCTCGCGCACCAGGGCGGTGCTGGCCCAAAGTTCTGATGCTGGCCAGTGATGACAAGAACAGTGTGTTGTGTGAAGCGGGGCCAGGCTTGGTCAATGACTTCGCTTATTCAGCATACGGTCATCGCAGCGGCGAGCACCCGGCGAGTACTCATCTGGGGTACAACGGCGAATTGCGGGAAGCGCAAACCGGTTGGTATGTGTTGGGGAACGGACACAGGGCTTTTAATCCGTTATTGATGCGGTTTCATAGTCCGGACAGTTGGAGTCCATTTGGGGACGGTGGGCTGAATGCGTATTCGTACACGATGGGTGATCCGATTAATTACACGGATCCATCTGGGAATTCTAAATTGGCAGTCTTGTTCGGGGTGCTTATGAATAGTGGTGATGATGTGATGAGGGGATCGCGAGCAATGGCTCAGAGTTCTCGCGGTGTCAGCAGTCTTGCATCAGGAGGAACCTCTTATACACCCGGTCTCGTCAGTCTCGAAGAGTTTCTAAGCCAATACACAGTGTACACCGGCTCTTCATCAGGGCTAAGCGTTCCGACTCAGGTCCCCGCTGGTTTGCCGCGTTCTACAGGCCCACATGGCGTACCGAGTAGATCATCACAGTTCGCATCACCTGCTACACCAGGATCAAGTCGAGGTCCGGACTTGAGTCGGCAACTAACGTTTGCGCCTGAAGAACGCGTCGTACCACGGGTAAAAGAGGCTCCCAAGGCTCAACCTGTTCCCAATATCGCAAAGGCACCCAAAGAAGTTACGGTCAAAAAATATAACAAAATGAATGTGTTTGAGAGGGAAGCCTATGAAAAAAGAGGGGGGATAGTACCTGAAGGTGGGAAATTACACGCGGGACCAAAGAGAACAGCGCTCGACGTGCGCCGGCCTGATAGAGATAAATATAAGTACAACGACTAACCGTTGGCGCGCAGTCTAAAGCAATACCCGATTTGTCGCTGAGCAACTCACGAAATAGCGCAAGACACCACTATCAATACTGGTAGTGGTGCTTGCCGGGAGAACAACCATTAGTGACCGGCAATGGTGGGGATTATGCTGAATTGGATCCGGTACAAGACCATAGGCTTGGTCAGTACGTTTCATCCATTCAGGATTTTCATTATCTCAACCCACTCACCCGCGCAAACTCCACCAACCCACCGTCATGGCCAAGTCCCAACTTGTCCATGGCGGTACGTTTTTGTCGGCTGATGGTTTTCTCGCTGCGGTTCAGTTGTGCTGCAATCTGTCGTCCTGACAACCCCTGGACGAACAACCGCACAACTTCCAGCTCGCGCTCTGAAAGGTTGATCATTGGTTCGGCGGAGCCCGAAGCGGGTAACGACTTGGCATTCAGAATTCTACCGAAGGCAGGGCACAGATATCGACGCCCTTTTGCCACGGTGTATGCCGCCTGTTTCAACTCGCTCAAGGGGCTGCGCTTGTCGAACAGACCGCGAACCCCTGCATTCAGCAATGCCTGCAGCAGCGAAGGGTTGCGCAGCATGGTCATCACAATCAGTGGTATTTGTCCGAAATGGCGTTTGAGGTATCCCATCAATGCCAAACCATCCGGCAATCGCCCGTAGGGCATCGAGTAGTCGCTGATCAGCAGATCGCAGGGAGTGCGATGCAGATGATCGATCAACTCATCGGCGTCGTGCGCTCGGCCAACAATGGAGAATGTGTTGCCGAGGGCCATTTCAGCCCCCAGCAGCACCACGGGGTGGTCGTCGGCGAGGATGATGCGTAGCGCTTTGTCCGGCTGGTGCCTGTGCGTTACCGGCATGTCGTCACAAGCTTTTGCGCGCAGAGGGGTGAAGTCTGTGGTGTGTTCCATATTCATTAAGGGGTCTCAACAGGGTCGTTTAACGCTGACCGCTGCAGAGGAGCCGGTTCAAGGCGTTTGAATCAAGCCTTGCTCCAGCGCCATGACCATGGCGATCCAGCGCGATCTCACGCCGAATTTTCGGCGAATGTTACAAAAGTGATAATTCACACCGGCCTCGGTGCAGTCGACGATCTGGGCAATTTCCCAGGACGATTTTCCAATGGCGCTCCATTGCAAGACTTCCTTCTCCCTGGCGGTGAGCTTGATGGCCTGGGGGTGGTTGCACTCCTGCGGCTGGAAACTTGCCTGGGCAGGTGATGACCGGACTGGAGCGGTGGTTGAGCGGTACATGATTAAGTCTCCCATTCATCATCATTGACGGCGTGGGCGCGGCAGAATCGTCCTACTTTATAAAGGCATGGTTCCCGCGGCCGTCCTTCAGACCCTTGTGGCAGGGCTGTAGGCACGGTCTCCTTATAACGCGATTGGGTCGTCTTGGAACCTGTCACAAATTACAGGTGTGGACTTTAAATGAACGTTGAGGAAAGAGCTGTCAGCTGATGTGACACCGCATGTAGGATTTTTCCACTCATTCCATTTTTCTGCAGCTTTGGAAATCAACATTATGATTTGCCGGGTTTTTTGCGAGAGGTCAAACAGGGAGTAGGCGGTGCAGGCGATGCCGCTGGAAGAGCCGGTACGGCCATCACCAGGCATCGAAAAAAAATCCTGGGAGAATGGATGAATAGAGGGCGGCACCGTCGAATTAGCTGCCAGGGTGGCGCGTTTGGTGATTTGATATAGGGTTGAAATCAGGATTTCGCGCGACTGGAGAACTACATGCGCTATTCAGGCTTGACCCAACGCATCGCCGGTGAAGGCGCTGCGGCCTGGCATATTCATAACCGCGCGCTGGAATTGCGCGAACAGGGCGTCGATGTACTGCTGTTGTCAGTCGGCGATCCGGACTTCGATACACCCTTTCCCATCGTCCAGGCCGCCATCGACAGCTTGCTGGCTGGCGATACCCATTATTCGGAAGTACGCGGCAGTCGGGGGCTGCGCGACAGCATCGCCCGGCGTCATCGACAGCGAAGTGGTCAGCCGGTGGGCGCCGATCATGTGATTGTGATGCCCGGCGCGCAATGTGCGGTGTATTCGGTGGCGCAATGCCTGCTCGATCCGGGCGACGAGGTGCTTGTCGCCGAACCGATGTACGTCACCTATGAAGGCGTGTTTGGCGCGATCGGGGCCAGAGTGGTGCCGGTGGCGGTGCGTCCCGAGAATGGCTTTCGGGTTGACCCCGCGGATGTCTCGGCCCGTATCACGGCTAAAACCCGGGCGCTGGTGCTCAACAGTCCCAACAATCCTTCCGGGGCCAGTTTGTCGCGCAAGCTCTGGCAGCAACTGGCCGCACTCTGTGTTCGCCACGATCTGTGGTTGATCAGCGACGAGGTCTACAGCGATCTGTTGTACGAGGGCGAGCACATCAGCCCGGCCAGCCTGCCGGGCATGGCCGAGCGTACGGCGACGATCAACAGCCTGTCCAAATCCCACGCCATGAGCGGCTGGCGGGTAGGGTGGGTGATCGGGCCGAAACCCTTGGCCGATCATCTGGAACACCTGTCCCTGTGCATGCTGTTCGGCATTCCGGAGTTCGTGCAGAAGGCGGCGCAATTGGCGCTGGACGAAGATCTGCCGCAAGTGGCGATGATGCGCCAGGAATACCGCCAGCGTCGCGACCTGGTGTGCGCGAGCCTGAGCGAGTGCCCGGGGCTGCGGCCGATCCGTCCCGATGGCGGCATGTTCGTGATGGTCGATGTGCGCCAGACCGGGTTATGCGCCCAGGGCTTCGCCGAGCGGCTGCTGGAGGGATACGGCGTGTCGGTGCTGGCCGGGGAGGCGTTCGGGCCGAGTGCGGCGGGGCATATCCGGATTGGGTTGGTGGTGGATCTGGTGAAGCTGGCGGATGCGTGCCGGCGGATTGCGTTGTGTGCGGCGGATCTTCTGGAAGCGCGGCGGGCTTGAAGGTTTTGGGTTGTCAGTGCCGGCCCTTTCGCTGGCAGGCCAGCTCCTACAAAGGATCTGCGGCGTACACAATATCTGTGTTCGATGCAGACCCCTGTAGGAACTGGCTTGCCAGCGAAGACTTATCTCATAAACGCTGGATCCATCAGACCTTCCACGCTCGCACATTCACCAAATTAGCCGGCCGCTCCCCAGCCAGCGCCGCCAGCAGGTTATCCACCGCACACTTCGCCATCGCCTCCCGCGTCTCATGGGTCGCCGAGCCAATGTGCGGGGTGGCCACCACATTGTTCAACTGCAACAACGGCGATTCAGGATTCAACGGCTCGCGCTCGAACACATCCAGCCCGGCCGCGCGGATCTGTCCCGTGCGCAGCGCCTTGATCAAGGCCGCTTCATCCACCACCTTGCCGCGGGAAATGTTGATGAAGATCGTCTGCGCACCCATCAATGCAAACTGTTCAGCGCCGATCAGCCCTTCGGTTTCAGCTGTCAGCGGTAGCGTCAGGCACACGAAATCAGCCTGCTGCAGCAGCTCCGGCAAGCTGCGGTATTGCGCATCGAAGCGCTGTTCCACCGCCGGTTTCGGCGAGTGGCTGTGATAGATGATCGGCATGCCAAAACCAAAGTGTCCACGCTGGGCCAGGGCCTCGCCGATTCGCCCCATGCCGATGATGCCCAGGGTTTTGCCGTGCACGTCGGTGCCGAATTGCCCAGGTCCGACATTACGGGTCCACTCGCCGGCGCGCACCACGTTGGCCAGTTCCACGACTCGCCGGGCAGTCGCCAGGATCAGTGCGAAACCGGTATCGGCGGTGGTTTCGGTGAGCACGTCCGGGGTGTTGCTGAGCAGGATTCGCCGTTCGCTCAGGTAATCAATGTCGTAGTTGTCGACGCCCACGGAAACGCTGGCGATCGCTTCAAGGTGGGGCGCCAGATCCAACAGCCCAGCATCCAGTTTCAGGCTGGCACCGAGCAAACCGTGAGCCCGGGGCAGGGCTTCGCGCAACCGCGCCAAGCCGGTGGCGTCGAGGCTTTCGATCAGGGTCACTTCAGCCTGCGCCTGCAGACGCGCCATCAGCAGCGGCGACAGTTTCTTGTACAGAACAACCTGCTTTTTCATGGTGGTCATCTCAATCTCGATTCAGGAATGGGCCGCGGTAGGGCGTGTCAGTGCGACCCCGGGCCGCTCCCGGTCACTGGCGCCGGGCTTGAGGAAAATCGTCAGCACCACCGATAGCATCAACGCGCCGCTCATCAACAGGTAGGACGCGCCAGGCGAACCGGTGGAGCTGTTCAGGTAACCGACCAGATAGGAACCGCCGAACGAACCGAGGGCACCCATGCTGTTGATCAGTGCCATGGCGCCACCGGCGACGTTGGCGGGAAGGATTTCCGGGACGATGGCAAAAAACGGCCCGTAAGGCGCGTACATGCACGCGCCGGCAATCACCAGCAGGGTGTAGGACCACCAGAAGTGTTCGGCGCCCAGGGCGTAGGAGCCGTAAAACGCAATCGAGGCGATAAGCAGCGGTGGCCAGACGAAGCGTTTGCGTTTTTGCAATTTGTCCGAGCCCCAGGACACTAGCAGCATGCCGATCACGGCGGCCAGGTACGGCAGCGCCGACAGCCAGCCGGCTTCGATCATGTCCATTTGCGCACCGGCCTTGAGGATCGACGGCAGCCATAGCACAAACCCGTAGACGCCGATGCTCCAGCAGAAAAACTGCAGGGCGAGGATGATCACTTTGGGCGAGCGGAAGGCTTCTGCGTAGTTCTTCACCGCCTTGATGCCCACCTGTTCGGCGGCCAGGGCGCTTTCCAGGTCCAGCTTTTCCTGGTCGCTGAGCCACTTGGCCTGGGCCGGACGATCATCGGCCAGGCGCCACCAGATAAACGCCCAGAGCACCGCCGGCAAGCCTTCGATGATGAACATCCAGCGCCAGCTGTAATGCTGCACCAGGTAACCTGACACCACCGACATCCAGAGCATGGTCACCGGGTTGCCCAGGATCAGGAAGGTATTGGCGCGCGAGCGTTCGGCACGGGTGAACCAGTGGCACAGGTACACCAGCATCGCTGGCATCACCGCGGCTTCGACCACGCCGAGCATGAAGCGGATGACGATCAGCCAGTAGGCGTTGGAGACGATCCCGGTCAGGGTCGCCAGGCTACCCCATAGGATCAGGCTGACGAAGATCAGTTTCTTGACGCTGTGTTTTTGCGCGTAGATCGCGCCCGGTACCTGGAAGAAAAAGTAGCCGAGGAAGAACAGCGCGCCGAGCATGGATGACAGGCCGGGGGTGATCATCAGGTCCGCCGCCATGCCGGAGGCGGCGGCGAAGCCGTAGTTGGCGCGGTCCAGATACGCCAGGCTGTAGGTGATGAACACGATGGGCATGATGTACCACCAGCGGCGGGCGGCGAGGGTTGCGGTTTTCATGGTGGTGCTCCTGAGCTTGTTGTTTTTGTCGCAGCAGGTAACGGTTTTAGATGTTCAGTGACTGTGCGGACCTCATCGCGGGCAAGCCCGCTCCCACAGGTTTCGAGTGATGCGCATGAACCTTTGGTTCACCGCAACTATCTGTGGGATCGGCGGTGCGAGGATTCGACTTGCCCGCGATGGCGGCCTCAAATTCAGCGGTTAATTCCAATCGTGTGGGCAACCCCTCCATATCCCCTCGACTCTGCACCGCCCGGCTGCCAATCCAGTTGGCGCGCTTCACGGCGTCGGCAAAGCTGTGATTTTCCAGGAGGGCGCTGATCATCCCGACGGCGAACCCGTCGCCGGCTCCGACGGTATCGACTACGGTCGCCACCGGCACACCCGCGACAAAGCCCTGATCATGATGGGTGCGGTAATACGCCCCGTGCGGCCCCAGCTTGATCGCCACGGCTTCGGCGCCCTGGTCGAGGTAAAACGCCGCGATGTCGGCAGGGTCTTCGAAACCGGTCAGCAGCCGACCTTCGCTCAAGCCCGGCAGCACCCAATGGGCGAGGGCGGCGAGGCGGTTGATCTCGCTGATCATTTGTTGCTCGCTGGCCCACAGGCTCGGGCGCAGGTTCGGGTCGAAGGAAACGCTGCGCCCGGCCTCGCGCATGCGGGTCATCAATTCGAAGGACATTTCCCTGGCGCTGGCAGACAGCGCCGGGGGAATGCCGGTGGCGTGCAGGTGCCGGGCCTTGAGCAGCTCTGGCACGATTGACTGCGGCGACAGGTGACTTGCCGCCGAACCGCGGCGGAAATACTCGACCACCGGGTCGCCGCCGTCGTCGGTGCGGGACTTGAGCTGGAAACCGGTCGGGTGCGCGCTATCGATGGCGACGTTGCTGCAGTCCAGGCCTTCTTTTTCCAGGGTGTCGATGACGAAGCGACCCAGGGAATCGGCACCGACGCGGCTCAACCACGCCACCTTGAACCCCAGTCGCGACAACCCGATGGCGACGTTGTTGTCGGCGCCGGCGATGCGTTTATGGAAATGACCGACCTGAGCCAGTTCACCGTTCTGCTCGGCGACGAACATCGCCATGGTTTCCCCAAACGACAGGATATCGAAGTCAGACATGAGCGCGCTCCAGGCGTGGTTGGCCGAGGCGGGCGAGCGTCGCGACGTGCTGGGTGGTCAGTTGCAACAAATCCTCGCCTTGCAGCGGATATTCCGCCGCCCGCATCACGCCTTGGGCCATGTGTCGCAGCAGTTGTTCCCACAGCTGCAGGTCGCTGGCGCAAGGCGGTATGGCAACCAGCTTGCCGTCGGCGCGGCGCGTTACGGCTTTGCAGTGCACATAACCGACGTGGCGCCCGAGCAGCCGCGCGGCGTTTGCGGCCGACTGATCCTGCCAGTGCCAGTTGCCGACATCGAATGTCATCTTGATGGGCAACTTATGTTGCTCGACTTCAGTGAAAAATCGTTGGAATGGCTCGATTCGGCCGCCGTGCAGGGTTTGATCGTTTTCCACAAACAACCGCACGGCGCTTTTGCCTAGTATGTGAGCCAAGGTCTGAAGGTCGCTGTTATCGGTGAAATAGCCCAGTGACACTTTCAACCATTTTGCGCCAAAGGCCTGGGCGCGTCGCAGGGTGCTGATCAGTTCGGGATTGGGTTTGGACTGGCCGGCCAACCACAGTTCCATCGGCGAGGAATACACGCTTTCGAGGCCTTGGGCCCGGGTGGTATCGGCCAGTTGCACCGGATCTTCGACGGTCAACAGTTCTTCGCGCCATTCGATGCGCGTAGCGCCGGCGGCGGCCAGGATGTCGATGAAACTGCCTTGGCCGCGCTGGCGTACCAGGTCGGCGCCGTAGCTGGACAGGCTGATGGAGACGGGTGGTTTATTCATTGTTATTGACCTCTGAAACCGGTTTCATTTTTGTTCAAAAAAAAGGGCTGCTGAGTCTTGTAGCGTTCTTCAGGGGCCCTTCGCGAGCAGGCTCGCTCCCACAAGGGTCTTCGGTGGACACAGATTTTGTGTACGACAAAAAGACCACTGTGGGAGCGAGCCTGCTCGCGAAGGGGCCCGGACATTCACCAGAAATTTCCAAGCGTCGACCCCCGCACAATCAACCGCGCTGAAAAATCCACAGTCCGCACCGGCCCGTCATCCCCGCGCAACCGCTTGAGCAAACACTCGAACGCACTGGCACCAATCTGCGCCGTTGGCTGGGCGAGGGCGGTGATGCCGCTGCCCACCAGCGGGTACCAGTCCAGGTCATCGAGGGCGATCAGGCCGACATCCTCGAACAGGTTGCACTGCAAATCGCGCAGCGAATGGGTGCTGGCCAGCGCCGCAATACCATTGGCGCAGAACAGGGCTTTCGGCCCGGGGCCTGGGTTATCGAGGAACATTTTCAACTGCGCCGTCAGTTCACTGCCGGTTTCGATAAGCGTGCCGCGAAGGGCTGGACGCCGGGCAATTTGCGTCTTGAAGCTGCTGACCCGCTCGATTCGCGAACTGGTGCCGTCGAACGGTTCGGTGACCAGCAGCACGTCGCGGTAGCCGCGATCTTCAAGGTGCGCGAGCGCCATCTCGACTGCTGCCGGGTTGTCCAGCCCGACCAGATCGCTCTCCAGTTGCTCGACTTTACGGTCTACCAGCACCAGAGGCATTTCCCGATGCAGTTCGCGCAATTCGTCGCGATGATGGCCGAGGGTGTTAACGATCAAACCTTCGATGTTGTAGGAGCGCAGCAGGGCCAGGTGCTGGCGTTCCTGCTCGTCATCGCGGTCAGTGTTGCACACCACCAGGCTGTAGCCATGCTGACGGCAGGCGGTTTCCACCCCGTGCATCACGGCAATCGAATAAGGGTTGCGGATATCGGCTACCAGCATGCCGATCAGGCGGGTGCGCCCGCGTTTCAGACCACGGGCCATTTGGTTCGGGCGGTAGCCCAGTTCGGCAATCGCCTGCTCGATGCGCAGGGCGATCGCATCGGAGAGCAGGGCGCGGTCTTCGCCGATGAACCGCGAGACGCTGGCCTTGGACACCTTGGCATGTTCAGCCACGTCGAGCATGGTCACACGGCTGCGCTGGGCGGCGGAGAAATCGTTCACGGTCTGAAACCTTCTTATTGGATTTATAAGGTTTTGTGCAGAGCACTGAAACCGGTTTCAGAAGACACCAAAAAGGAATCCGCCGTCAAGTGCCTGATTGATCGAGGAGCAAAAAATACTGATGGGTGGCAGTCAGTCGTGTAGTGGCAATGTAGACGCCTTCGCCGGCAAGCCGGTTCCTACAGGGTTTGGCGTGACCCTGTAGGAGCTGGCTTGCCAGCGAAAGCTGCCTCAGGCCAACACAGTCAGCCAGGTCGATCCCAGCAGCAACAAGGCCATGCAACGGTTGAAACGCTGCATCGCTTGTGGCGAGCGCAACCAGCGCGTCGAACCGGCGCCGAGCAATGCCCAGACCCCCAGGCACGGCAGGGAGATCAGGAAAAAAGCTGCGGACAAATACAACACATGGCCAAGGCGCTGTTCGCCGTTCCCGGCGAACACGCTGACAACGGCCAGCGCCATCATCCAGGTTTTCGGGTTGATCAATTGCAGACTGGCGGCTCCCACCCATCCGAGGCGAGCGTCGCTGTCATTCGTTTCGAGGCCTTCAGCGGGGGCGCAGAATGTCTGCCACGCCAGATAACTCAACCAGGTCACGCCCACCCACTGCATCGTCGATTGCACGATGGGCAGCGCGGTCAACGTCGAACCGGCTCCGGTGCCGACCAGCAGCACAATGGTCGCGGCGCTGGCACAGGCGCCGAAGATGATCGGCACCGCCGCTGCCAATCCATATCGGGCACTGTTGCTCAACACCAGGATATTGGTCGGGCCGGGGGTGATCGAGGCCACGAACGCAAATAACAGGAAGGGCAAGAGCGTCGGGAAAGAAGACAACATCGCAGGCAACTCCGGTGAAAATCATTGAACACGATCTTCACAGTTGCCGGGTTATCTGTCTGGAAGATTTGAGCAGCGCTTGCGATACAGTGCGGGCGTCAGGCCGTAGGCGCGCACGAACCAACGGCCCAGATGGCTCTGATCGGCAAACCCCAACTCCATGGCCACCGTCGCCGGTTGCTCACCCCGGGCCAGCATTCTACGAGCTGTAGCCAGGCGCAGTTGCACCAGGTAGGCGTGGGGTGCGATACCAAAAGCTGCCTTGAACGCGCGGGTCAGGCGGAAGCGATCGACGCCCGTTGCCGCAGCCAATTGATCGAGACCGATGTCGTATCGAGCGTTGGCGTGCAGATACTCCCGAGCCCTCTGCGCCACCAACGGCAGCCTTGGATCCTCGCCATAACGAGCCCGCCAGTGCAGATGACCGGTCAGGCGTTCGAGCAGCCCGTCGAGTGCGGTCTGGCGCACGATCTTCAGCTCGCCCTGATGCAGGGCTTCAAATGCCAGGCTTGTGGCATGGGCCAGACGCACGTCAGTGGCCAGGGTATTGGCGAAACTCAATTGACTGTTGTCGGGAGCTTTGTCGAACACCGTAATGAGTTCACGCTGCAACCACTGCGGATCGAGGTACAGCATGCGATAGGTGAAGCCGTCCTCGGTCGGTGCTTCGCCGTCATGGATATCACCGGGTTCGAGCAGAAACACCTTGCCCGGGGTACTTTGATGTTTCGCCCTCCGACAGTGAAACTGCTGAACCCCTTGCTCGGTAACGCCCACCAGATAGCTGTCATGCCAATGGGGGTCGTAGGCGTGGCCTCTGAAATGCGCGCGCAGCGTCTCGATGCCGGTGTCGGCGTCCTGGGCCAGGTCGATCCAGTTGTGAGTGGTCATGCTGCACCTGCGAAACGGATTGCCGGGGTATTGAACGCCTGTGTCGAGGGTGGCGGCTAGAACGTTTGTGCACGGATCAGTTGAACAGGCCTGCCGCGATGTTGATCGAGAAGCCGAGGATGGCCGTATTGAACACAAAGCCGATCAGCGACTGTGCCAGTACGATCTTGCGCAACTCCCGGGTCGCCACCCCTACATCCGCGGTCTGCACCGCCACGCCGATGGTGAACGAGAAGTACAGGAAGTCCCAGTAATCAGGGGTCGTCAAACCTTCGGCAAAACGCAGCCCCGGGTCTTTGCCGTCCCAGGTGTAGAACAGTCGTGCGTAGTGCACGCTGAAGATTACCCCGATCAGCAGCCAGGAGCCAATCACGGTCAGCGCGGTGAAACCGTAGTGCAGCAGCTTGCGGGTGGTTTCCAGGTCCCTGCTGCCGGCCAGTTCGAAGGCAATGGTCGCCAGGCTGGCAATCGCGGCGATGCACACGACGAACAGCACCAGCCCGGCGTTTTCATCCTCGACTTCGGCAATGCGCTTCACGTCGGGCGCTTTGGCGCGCGCGGTGAGCCAGAACATCAGGATCAGGTAGGTCCATACCCCGGCATTCCAGCCGAAGAGGATTTTGCTGATGATCGAATCGGCAGGTGCCAGGATGCCCACGGCGATGCCGAGCGTGGCGGCGGCGGACAGGCGCGGGTGGGTGCGGGCGAGGAGGGGCATGTTTACTCGAAGGGCGAGGGTGTGTAAACACCATAGCACCACAGTCGTGAAGCCCACACACCCCCCTGTAGGAGCTGGCTTGCCAGCGAAGGCGGCCTCAAGAACGATGTGTTCCAGGGCCCCTTCGCTGGCAAGCCAGCTCCTACAGGGGGGGGGGTGTGGGCTAGATATCGTCAGGGCGCTTGCGCACCAGCTTCATCACCACCACGAAAAACACCGGCACAAACAGCACCGCCAGGGTCGCGGTGATCATCCCGCCAATCACTCCGGTGCCAATGGCCTGCTGGCTTGCCGAGCTGGCACCCGTGGCAATCGCCAGCGGCACCACACCGAGGATGAAGGCCAGGGAAGTCATGACGATAGGCCGCAACCGCAACCGCGCAGCCTGCAGCGTGGCGTCGATCAGGTCGTGACCTTCGTCGACCAGGCTCTTGGCGAATTCGATGATCAGGATCGCATTCTTCGCCGAAAGGCCGATGATGGTGATCAGCCCGACCTTGAAGAACACGTCGTTGGGCATCCCGCGCAGGGTCACGGCCAATACCGCACCGAGCACGCCGAGCGGCACCACCAGCAACACCGAGGTCGGAATCGACCAGCTTTCATACAGCGCCGCCAGGCACAGGAACACGATCAGCAACGACAGCCCGAGCAGGATCGGCGCCTGGCTGCCGGACAGGCGCTCCTGCAGCGACAATCCAGTCCATTCCTGGCCCAGTCCCGCCGGGCCAAGCGCCACCAGCCGTTCGATTTCCGCCATGGCCTCGCCAGTACTGTGGCCCGGTTTCGGTTCACCGGAAATGCTGATCGCCGGGTAGCCGTTGTAGCGAGTCAATTGCGCCGGGCCTTGCGTCCATTTGGCCTGGACGAAGGCCGACATCGGCACCATATTTCCAGCGCTGTTGCGCACATGCATATTCAATAGATCGGCGACCTGGCTGCGCTGATCGCCTTCGGCCTGGACCACCACCCGCTGCATTCGCCCCTGATTGGGGAAGTCGTTGATATAGGCGGAACCGACCGCGGTGGACAGCACGCTGCCGATGTCGGCAAAGGACACCCCCAGCGCGTTGGCCTGTTTGCGGTCGACCTCAAGCTGCACCTGCGGCGCTTCGGCCAGGGCGCTTTCGCGCACGTTCATCAGGATCGGGCTTTTTTCAGCGGCCGCTAGCAGCTCGGTGCGCGCCTGCATCAACGTGGCATGGCCGAGGCCGCCGCGATCCTGCAGGCGGAACTCGAAACCGCTGGAGGTGCCGAGGCCATCCACGGGCGGCGGCAGCACGGCGAAGGCCACGGCGTCCTTGACCTGGCTCAATGCGATATTGGCGCGGTCGGCAATCGAACTGGCCGAATCGTCGCTGCCGCGATCGGACCAGTCCTTGAGCGTGGTGAACGCCAGCGCCGCGTTCTGGCCGCTGCCGGAAAAGCTGAAACCAAGGATCACCGTGCTGTCGCCGACCCCGGGTTCAGTGGCGTTGTGCGCTTCGATCTGCTCGACGACCTGCACCGTGCGGTTCCTGCTCGCGCCCGGCGGCAGTTGTACGTCGGTGATGGTATAGCCCTGGTCTTCCACCGGCAGGAACGAGGAGGGCAGGCGACTGAAGCAAATACCCAGGCCGATCAACAGCACGCCGTAGATCAACAGGTAGCGACCGGTGCGTTTCAATGCATAGGCGACCCAGCCCTGGTAACGCAGGGTCAGTTGTTCGAAGCGGCGGTTGAACCAGCCGAAGAATCCGCGTTTTTCATGATGCTCGCCCTTGGCGATCGGCTTGAGCAAGGTCGCGCAGAGCGCCGGGGTCAAGGTCAGGGCGAGGAAGGCCGAGAACAGGATCGAGGTCGCCATCGACAAGGAGAATTGCCGGTAGATCACCCCGACCGAGCCCTGCATGAACGCCATGGGAATGAACACCGCCACCAGCACCAGGGTGATGCCGATGATCGCACCGGTAATCTGCTGCATCGCCTTGCGCGTCGCCTCCTTGGGCGACAGGCCTTCGCTGACCATGATCCGCTCGACGTTTTCCACCACAACGATCGCATCGTCCACCAGGATGCCGATGGCCAGGACCATGCCGAACATGGTCAGCACGTTGATCGAGAAACCCAGGGCCAACATGGTTGCGAAGGTGCCCATCAGCGCCACCGGCACCACCAGGGTCGGAATCAGCGTGTAACGGATGTTTTGCAGGAACAGGAACATCACCGCGAACACCAGCACCATCGCCTCGACGAGTGTGTAGACCACCTTGGTGATCGAGACCTTGACGAAGGGCGAAGTGTCGTACGGGATCTTGTATTCCACATTGGCCGGGAAGTAGCGCGCCAGTTCATCCATCTTCGCCCGCACCAGCGTCGCAGTGCTCAGGGCATTGGCGCCGGGGGACAATTGCACGCCGACCGCGGTGGATGGCTTGCCGTTCAGGCGCGTGCCGAACTGGTATTCCTGACTGCCGATCTCGACCCGCGCCACATCGCCGATGCGCACGGTAGAACCGTCGGGGTTGGCTTTGAGCACGATGTCGGCGAATTCTTCCGGGGTCGACAGCTGGCCCTTGACCATAATGGTCGCGGTGATTTCCTGGGTGCTGCGGGTCGGCAGATCGCCAATGCTGCCGGCCGACACCTGGGCGTTCTGCGCGACGATGGCGGCGTTGACGTCGGCCGGGGTCAGATTGAATCCAATGAGTTTGCGCGGGTCGATCCAGATGCGCATCGCCCGTTCCGCACCGTACAGCTGGGCCTTGCCGACCCCGTCCAGGCGCTTGATCTCGTTCATCACGTTGCGCGCCAGGTAATCGCTGAGCGCCACGTCGTCGAGCTTGCCGTCGCTAGAGGTCAGGGTGATCAGCAGCAGGAAACCGGCGGAGACTTTCTCCACCTGCAAACCCTGCTGAGTGACCGCTTGCGGCAGGCGCGACTCGATGACTTTGAGGCGGTTCTGCACATCGACCTGGGCCATTTCCGGGTTGGTGCCCGGCTGGAAGGTGGCCTTGATCGTGGCGCTGCCAAGGCTGCTTTGCGACTCGAAATACAGCAAATGATCGGCGCCGTTGAGTTCTTCCTCGATCAGGCTGACCACGCTCTCGTCGACAGTCTGCGCCGAAGCGCCCGGGTACACGGCATAGATTTCGATCTGCGGCGGGGCGACATCGGGGTACTGCGCCACCGGCAACTGCGGAATGGCCAGGGCACCGGCCAGCAGGATAAACAGGGCGACCACCCAGGCGAACACCGGGCGATCGATAAAGAACTGCGGCATAAAAAAGCGTCCTGCTTACTGACCAGAAGCCTGGGCAAGGGGAAGAGGGGTGTCGTCGATCTGCACTTTTTCGCCGGGCTTGGCGTGTTGCAGGCCTTCGACGACGATGCGGTCGCCGGCCTTGAGGCCGCCGGTGACGATCCAGCGATCGTTCTGCACGGGACCCAGTTCCACCGGCTGCTGGCCGACCCGTTGTTCGGCGTCGAGCAACAGCACCTGCGCGATGCCGGCGCTGTCACGCTGGATGGCCCGTTGCGGGACGCTGATGCCTTGCTGGTTCACCGCTTGCTCCAGGCGCACGCGAACGAAGCTGCCCGGCAGCAAATCGAGGTCCGGATTGGGGAACTCGCTGCGCAGGATGATCTGGCCGGTGCCCGGGTCGACCGTGATGTCGGTGAACAGCAACTTGCCCGGCAACGGATAGAGGCTGCCATCGTCCTGGATCAGCGTGGCCTTGGCCTGGCCCTGGCCGACCTGCTGCAGTTGGCCGGAGCGGAAGCTGCGGCGCAGGTCGTTGAGTTCACGGGTCGACTGGGTGAGGTCGGCGTGAATCGGGTTCAACTGCTGGATCAAGGCCAGTGGCGTGGTTTCATTCTGCCCGACCAGGGCGCCTTCGGTGACCAGCGCGCGACCGATGCGCCCGGAAATCGGCGCGGTGACGGTGGCGTAGCCCAGGTTGAGTTTCGCCCGCTGCACCGCGGCCTGGTTGGCGGCGACGTCGGCCGCGGTCTGGCGCACGGCCGCCCGGGCGTTGTCGTAGTCCTGGCCGCTGATGGCATTGCCTTCGATCAACTGGGCGTAGCGCTGCTCCTGCAAGCGCGCCTGGAAGGCATTGGCCTGGGCCTTGCGCAACGCGGCCTCGGCACTGTCCAGGTCTGCCTTGAAGGGCGCCGGGTCGATGCGGAACAGCACGTCGCCCTGTTTCACGTCGCTGCCTTCACGGAAGGTCCGTTGCAGCACCACGCCGGCCACGCGGGCGCGGACTTCGGCGATGCGCGGCGCGGCAATGCGCCCGCTCAATTCGCTGCTGATCGACAGCGGCCTGGCTGAAAGGGTCTCGATGCGAACCGTGGCCAGAGGCGCCTGCTCTTCGGCAGTCGGAGCCTTGTCGCAAGCGCTCAGCGTCAATGCCAGTGCGATGAGGCTGAGCCTGGCAAGCAGGTTGTTTGACATGTAATTACCCCAATAATGACCCCGCCATCCTACGGGGAGGCGAGGAGGGTAGCGGTGAAGCTTTGTAGGTGCTGTGTGAAATTGTGTAAGGGTTTTGCACGGGGGTGGGTGAGGGCGTATATCCTTTGCAGCTTGAGACTTTTTAGCGCCTGTCAGGCCGTCTTCGCGAGCAGGCTCGCTCCCACAGCGGTTCAGAGGTGTACACAGAGTTTGTGTCCAATGAGATCCCTTGTGGGAGCGAGCCTGCTCGCGAAGGCGGTCTGCCCGGCGCCACAGCACTTTCTGGAACACCCCCATGCCCAACATCCTCCTGGTCGAAGACGACACCGCCCTCGCCGAGCTGATCGCCAGCTACCTGGAACGCAACGGCTATTGCGTCAGCGTGATCGCCCGCGGTGACCACGTGCGCGAACGGGCCCGGCTCGATCCCCCGGACCTGGTGATCCTCGACCTGATGCTGCCGGGGCTCGACGGCCTGCAAGTCTGTCGTTTACTGCGCGCCGATTCGGCCATGCTGCCGATCCTGATGCTCACCGCCCGCGACGACAGCCATGACCAGGTACTGGGCCTGGAAATGGGCGCCGATGACTACGTCACCAAGCCCTGCGAGCCGCGGGTGCTGCTGGCCCGGGTGCGGACCTTGCTGCGGCGCAGCAGCCTGGGCGAACCCCAGGCCGTCAACGACCGCATTCTCATGGGCAATCTGTGCATTGACCTGTCCGAACGCACCGTGACCTGGCGCGGGCAACTGGTCGAACTGTCCAGCGGCGAATACAACCTGCTGGTGGTGCTGGCCCGGCATGCCGGCGAAGTGCTCAGCCGCGACCAGATCCTGCAACGCCTGCGCGGCATCGAATTCAACGGCACCGATCGTTCGGTGGACGTAGCGATTTCCAAATTGCGGCGCAAGTTCGGCGACTGCGCCGGCGAGGCGCGCAAGATCAAGACCGTCTGGGGCAAGGGCTACCTGTTCAGCCGTTCCGAGTGGGAATGCTGAGCCGATGTTCAGAATCCTCTTTCGCCTGTACCTGGTGACCATCGTCTCGTTCAGCGCGGCGATCTACCTGGTGCCGGACCTGGTGATCAAGGTTTTTCACGAGCGTTTTCTCACCTACAACCTCGACTATTCCCGAGGGCTGCAGACCCTCATCGTCAAACAGTTCCATTCCGTCCCCCCGGCGCAATGGCCGGCCCTGGCGGCTGAGATGGATAAAGAGTTCCAGCCGCTGCATATCGTGTTGAGCGGCAACGACGACGCCGACTTCACCCTCGATGAGCGGCAGCGTCTGCAGCGTGGCGAGAACATCGTGCGCATAGGCGACTGGGGCTGGCGCACCCTGGCGGTGTCGCCGCTGAACGAGCGCACGGTGGTGAAAATGGTGGTGCCGCCGGACCCGACGGACGTCAGTTTGCTGTACTGGAGCATCAACGTGCTGATCGGCGCGACGATGCTCGCCTGCCTGTTGCTGTGGCTGCGCCCGCACTGGCGCGACCTGGAGCGCCTCAAGGGCACGGCGGAGCGCTTCGGCAAGGGCCAGTTGAGCGAGCGCACGCAGATCTCCGCCAGCTCCAACATCGGCAGCCTGGCCAACGTGTTCGACACCATGGCCGGCGACATCGAGAACCTGCTCAACCAGCAGCGGGACTTGCTCAATGCCGTCTCACACGAATTGCGCACGCCCCTGACGCGCCTGGATTTCGGCCTGGCCCTGGCGCTGTCGGACGACCTGCCGGCCGCCAGCCGCGAGCGCCTGCAAGGCCTGGTAGCCCACATCCGTGAACTCGATGAGCTGGTGCTGGAGTTGCTGTCCTACAGCCGCCTGCAAAACCCGGCGCGGCTGCCCGAGCGGGTCGACGTCTCGCTGGATGAGTTCATCGACAGTATCCTTGGCAGCGTCGACGAAGAACTGGAGTCCCCCGACATCGTCATCGACGTACTGCTTCACGGCCAGCTCGAACGCTTCAGCCTCGACCCGCGCCTGACCGCCCGCGCCCTGCAGAACCTGCTGCGCAACGCCATGCGCTACTGCGAAAAACGGATTCAGATCGGTGTGCAGGTTGGCCCGAAGGGGTGTGAGATCTGGGTTGACGACGATGGCATTGGCATTCCCGACGATGAAAGTGAGCGGATTTTCGAACCCTTTTATCGCCTGGATCGCAGCCGGGATCGCGCCACGGGCGGGTTTGGCCTGGGGTTGGCGATCAGTCGCCGGGCGCTGGAGGCCCAGGGCGGAACGCTGACCGTCGAGGCATCGCCGCTGGGTGGAGCGCGATTCAGGTTGTGGTTGCCGACGCCTGTCTGATCGTCGTCTCAACAACCCGACCAAGGGTCTGTCGATGACTTGTGCAGCAGTGATCGACACTATACTGTATATCCAAACAGTACAGGCCTGCTCCCATGGAACTTATCGACAAGCTCGGCATTCTCGCCGACGCCGCCAAGTATGACGCGTCCTGCGCCAGCAGCGGCGCGCCGAAGCGCAGCTCCGAGGGCAAAAGCGGCCTGGGTTCGACCGATGGCATGGGTATCTGCCACAGCTATACCCCGGACGGGCGCTGCGTCTCGTTGCTGAAGATCCTGCTGACCAACTTCTGTCTCTATGACTGCCAATACTGCGTCAACCGGCGTTCCAGCGACGTGCCTCGCGCCCGGTTCACCCCGGAAGAAGTGGTCACGCTGACCATGGACTTCTACCGGCGCAATTGCGTCAGCGGGCTGTTTCTCAGCTCCGGGATCATTCGCTCGGCGGACTACACCATGGAGCAGTTGATTCGCGTGGCCAGGCTGTTGCGTGAAGACCACGAGTTCCGCGGTTACATCCACCTCAAGACTATTCCCGAAGCCGACCCCGCGCTGATTGAGGAAGCGGGGCGTTACGCCGATCGATTGAGCGTCAACATCGAATTGCCAACCGATACCAGCCTGCAACACCTGGCCCCGGAAAAACACCTGGGCTCGATCAAGCAGGCGATGCAAACGATCTTCACCGGTGAACAAACCGTGCTCAACGAACCGCGCGCACCCAAATTTGCTCCGGCCGGGCAGAGTACGCAGATGATCGTCGGTGCCGACGACACCGACGACAGCACCATTCTTCACAGCGCCCAGGCGTTGTACGGCAACTACCGTTTGCGTCGAGTCTATTACTCGGCGTTCAGTCCGATCCCCAATAGCCCGAAGAGCGTGCCACTGGCCGCACCGCCGCTGATGCGCGAGCACCGTTTGTATCAGGCCGATTTCCTGCTGCGCAGCTACGGCTTCACGGCGGGCGAATTGTTCCAGGGGCCTGGACATCTGGCACTCGACATCGACCCGAAGCTGGCCTGGGCACTGGAGCACCGTGAGGTGTTTCCGCTGGACCTGAACCGAGCCGAGGCGTCGATGATCTCGCGAGTTCCGGGGATAGGCCTGCGTACCACCGAACGGCTGGTGGAACTGCGTCGTCAGCGGCGGATTCGCTATGAAGACCTGGCCCGCATGCGCTGCGTGCTGGCCAAGGCCAAGCCGTTCATCATCACCAGCGATTACCACCCGCAACAGGCTGAGGTGACGAGCCACTTGTTGTATCAGCAACTGCGCGACCGGCCGCAACCGCAGCAAATGGGTTTGTGGGGATGATCAGTCTCGATTGCGACGACTTGTTCGACACCTGGCGTACACAGGCTCGTTGGCTGCTCAGCCATGGTGTCGACCCGAGCAGGGTGAGTTGGGCCAATGAAGGCGTGGCCGACTTGTTTGCCAGTGACAATGAACTGCCCGAAACCCAAGGGCCGTATCAGGCGCGCGTTCCCAGAGCGCTGTTAGACACCCTCGAGCGTGCCGCTCGTTATCGTGGCGATCAGCGCTGGAGCCTGTTGTACGAGGTGCTGTGGCGGGTCAGTCACGGTGACCGCTCCGCGATGCTTGCAGGGGACAAGCTGGGAAGTGAATTTAACGGGAGAATCAAGCAGGTACAGCATGAATCTCATCATTTACATGCATTCGTACGCTTCGTCGCGTTACCGGAAAACGATGGTCCGCACTACGTCGCCTGGTACGAGCCGGCCCACGATATTTTGCGCAGTGCCAGTGAGCATTTCATCGGTCGAATGGGCCGACACCGCTGGCTGATTGCAACGCCTCGGGACGGGGTTTATTACGATGGCGAGCAGTTGATCCACCAACGGCAATGCCCGCTCGAATGGCAGCAACTGGCGCAAAATGTCGAGGATCCGCACAGCGACATGTGGTTGACGTATTACAGCCACATCTTCAATCCGGCGCGGCTGAACCCGAAAGTCATGCAGGGGCATTTGCCGGCACGCTTCTGGAAAAACCTGCCCGAGGGACCGCTGATACCGGGATTGATCACCCAGGCGCGGACCGGCAAGCAGCAGGACGGTCAGGCCATTGGCATCAAGGGCAGGGGCGGCAAGCGAATCTCTGCGCGAATCATCGGGGGGTGACCTCGATGCGTAAAAAAGCCCCCCATTGCCAAGGCAATGGAGGGCTTCGATGCAATGGGAGTCAGATCAAACCTTGACGATCCAGCCTGCCGGCGCCTCGACGTCACCGGTCTGTACGCCCGTCAGCTCTTTGTAGAGCTTCTGGGTGATCGGGCCGACGTCGGTTTCGCTGTGGAACACGTGCAGCTTGTCGTTGTAGCTGATGCCGCCGATCGGCGTAATCACGGCGGCAGTCCCACAGGCGCCGGCTTCCTTGAAGTCGGACAACTTGTCGATGAACACGTCACCTTCGATCACTTCCAGGCCCAGGCGCGATTTGGCCAGTTCGATCAACGACAGGCGGGTGATGCCCGGCAGGACCGACGGCGAGTTCGGGGTGACGAACTTGTTGTCGTGGGTGATCCCGAAGAAGTTGGCCGAACCGACTTCCTCGATTTTGGTGTGGGTCATCGGGTCCAGGTAGATGCAGTCGGCAAAATGCGCCTTCTTGGCCTGGGAGCCCGGCATCAGGCTGGCGGCGTAGTTGCCCCCGACCTTGGCCGCACCGGTGCCTTGCGGGGCTGCGCGGTCGTAGCTGGAGATCAGGAAGTTGTGCGGGGTCAGGCCGCCCTTGAAGTAGGCGCCCACCGGGATGCAGAAGATCGAGAAGATGAACTCGGGGGCGGTACGCACGCCAATGTTGTCACCCACGCCGATCACGAACGGACGCAGGTACAGCGCGCCACCGGTGCCGTAAGGCGGGATGAAGCGCTCGTTGGCGCGGACCACGTCCTTGCAGGCTTCGATGAACTGCTCGGTGGACACCTGCGGCATCAGCAGGCGCGCGCAGCTGCGCTGCATGCGCGCGGCGTTCTGGTCCGGGCGGAACAGGTTGATCGAGCCGTCCTTGCATCGATAGGCCTTGAGGCCTTCGAAGCATTGCTGGCCATAGTGAAGGGCAGTGGAGCCTTCGCTGATGTGCAGCACGTTGTCTTCGGTCAGGGTGCCTGCGTCCCACTCGCCGTTACGCCAGTGCGACAAATAGCGCTTGTCTGTCTTGATGTAGTCAAAACCCAGCTTGTCCCAATTGATGCTTTCGTTACCCATGACACCCTCTATCGCTTAACAACCGCCGAAACGGTTCAAGGCTTCTGACGTTTTTCTGATGGGGACAACAATACTTCATTCCGGGGCCTTTTCGCAGCCCGGACTATCGGGTGACTGGCATATAAATGATGTCGCCCTCGAGAATTCGCGAGCAGGCTCGCTCCCACATTCGATCTCTGTAAGCCATAGAGCCTGCAAACACCACAAATCCTGTGGGAGCGAGCCCGCTCGCGAAGAGGCCATCAGCTACGCCAACAATCCCCTTGATTCACAAATGCAGCGCATGCCCCAACGCCCGCAACGCCGCTTCCTGCACCGCTTCGCCCAAGGTCGGATGGGCATGGATCGTCCCGGCGATGTCTTCCAGCCGTGCGCCCATTTCAAGGCTCTGGCCAAACGCCGTCGACAACTCCGACACACCCACGCCGACCGCTTGCCAACCGACAATCACATGATTGTCACGCCGTGCCACGACCCGCACGAAGCCGCTTTTCGATTCCAGTGTCATCGCCCGGCCATTGGCCGCAAACGGAAAGCTCGAGACAATGCAGTCCAGCCCCGCGGCCCTGGCCTCGTCCGGCGTCTTGCCGACCACCACCAGTTCCGGGTCGGTGAAGCACACGGCAGCGATGGCGGTCGGATTGAACTCTCGGGATTTACCTCTGATCAGCTCGGCCACCATCTCGCCCTGGGCCATGGCCCGGTGCGCGAGCATCGGTTCGCCGCTCAGGTCGCCGATGGCGTACACGTTGCGCATGCTGGTCTGGCAGCGGTTATCGATCTTGATCGACGAGCCGTTCATGTCCAGGTTCAGTGCTTCGAGGTTCCAGCCCTGAGTGTTGGGTTTGCGGCCGACAGCCACCAGCACCTGATCGGTTTCCAGGTTCAGGGTGTCACCGTTCGGGTCACGAACTTGCAGCGCATTACCTTGTGAATCAAAGCCTTCCACGCTGTGTTTCAAGTAAAGCTTGATGCCGAGTTTCTTCAGTTCATCCTGCACCGGCTGAGTCAGTTCGCCGTCGTAGGCCGGCAGAATCCGATCCTGCGCCTCGACCACACTGACCTCTGCACCGAGCTTGCGATAGGCGATTCCCAGCTCCAGACCGATGTAACCGCCACCGACCACGACCAGTCGTTTCGGCACGGACGTCGGCGCCAGGGCTTCGGTGGAGGAGATGATCGGCCCGCCAATCGGCAGCATCGGCAGGTTCACGCTTTTCGAACCGGTGGCCAGCACCAGGTGCTCGCACTGGATCCGCGTGTCGCCGACTTCGACCGTCTTGCCGTCGATAACCTTGGCCCAGCCTTGGATCACCTGAACCTTGTTCTTCTTCAGCAGCGCCGAGACGCCAGTGGTCAGGCGATCGACGATGCCGTCCTTCCACTCGACGCTCTTGCTGATGTCGAGGGTCGGCGCCGAAACGCTGATGCCCAGCGCCGAGTGCTGGCTGTGATGCTGAGTCTGATGGAACTGCTCAGCAACGTGGATCAGCGCCTTGGACGGAATGCAGCCGATGTTCAGGCAGGTACCGCCTAGCGATTCGCCTTCCACCAGGATGGTCGGGATGCCCAGTTGGCCGGCACGGATCGCCGTCACATAGCCGCCAGGGCCGCCGCCGATGATCAGCAGCGTAGTGTTCAAATTCTGCATGTCTTACTCCACGAACAAGGTGGCGGGTTGTTCGAGCAAGCCACGAACGGCCTGGATAAATTGCGCCGCGTCCATGCCGTCGACTACGCGGTGATCGAAGGAGCTGGAAAGGTTCATCATCTTGCGGATCACTATCTGGCCTTTGATCACCATTGGCCGTTCGACGATTTTGTTCACACCGACGATCGCCACTTCCGGCAAGTTCAGCACCGGAGTGCTGACGATGCCGCCCAACGCGCCGAGGCTGGTCAGGGTGATGCTTGAACCGGACAGCTCATCGCGGCTGGCCTTGCCAGTGCGTGCTGCTGTGGCCAGGCGCGAGATTTCCGTGGCGCTGTCCCACAGGCTGCGCGCTTCGGCGTGACGCACCACCGGTACCATCAAGCCGATGTCGGCCTGGGTGGCGATGCCCACGTGCACCGCGCCGAGGCGGGTGATGACCTGGGCTTCGTCGTCGTAACGGGCGTTGATCTGCGGGAAGTCGCGCAGGGCGACCACCAGCGCGCGGACCAGGAACGGCAACAGCGTCAGCTTGCCGCGGGTCGCGCCGTGTTTTTCGTTCAGGTGCGCGCGCAACTCTTCCACGGCGGTGACGTCGATTTCTTCGACATAGCTGAAGTGGGCGGCCCGCTGGGTGGCGTCCTGCATGCGCTGGGCGATCTTGCGGCGCATGCCGATCACCGGGATCTGTTCTTCATCGGTACGCTGGATGTAAGCGGCAGCCGCGGACGACTGTGGTTGCTGACCCTGGGCCAGATAGGTCTCGAGGTCTTCGTGCAAGACGCGACCGGCAGGACCGGTGCCACGCACCAGACGTAACTCGATGCCCAGGTCCAGTGCATGTTTGCGCACGGCCGGGGAGGCCAGCGGGCGCTCATGGGCCTCGCGAGCAACCATAGGGCCCTGGCAAACGGCGGCTGGACGCGGCGCCGCAACCGGTTTGCTCTCTGCCACCGCTTCAGCTTTCGGCGCTGCAACCGGCATTTCTTTCACTGCAGCCGCGGCGGGCTGAGCGGATTCTTTAACGTTGCCCGCGCCTTCGACTTCAATGCTGATCAGGATGCTGCCCACCGCCATGACTTCGCCAGGCTGTCCGCCCAGCGCAATCACCTTGCCATGCACCGGGGACGGGATGTCGACCATCGCCTTGTCGGTCATGACATCGGCCAGCACCTGATCTTCGACGACCATGTCGCCGACCTTGACGTGCCACACCGACAATTCAACTTCTGCAATGCCTTCGCCAATGTCCGGCATTTTAATAACGTGCGTGCCCATTCAGACCTCCATGACCCGTTTCAACGCCGCGCCCACTCGGGACGGCCCAGGGAAATACGCCCACTCTTGCGCGTGCGGGTAGGGGGTGTCCCAGCCGGTGACGCGCTCGATCGGCGCTTCCAGGTAGTGGAAGCAGTGTTCCTGCACTAGGGCCACCAGTTCGGCGCCGAATCCGCAGGTGCGGGTCGCTTCGTGAACGATGACGCAGCGTCCGGTTTTCTTCACCGACTTGACGATGGTGTCCAGGTCCAGTGGCCACAGGCTGCGCAGGTCGATGACTTCCGCGTCGATGCCGGTTTCTTCGGCGGCGACTTGCGAGACGTAGACGGTGGTGCCGTACGTCAGGATGGTCACCGCCTTGCCCGGACGGGTGATGGCGGCGACGTCCAGCGGCACGGTGTAGTAACCGTCCGGCACTTGTGCGGCCGGGTGTTTCGACCACGGGGTCACCGGGCGATCGTGGTGACCGTCAAACGGGCCGTTGTACAGGCGTTTTGGCTCGAGGAAGATCACCGGGTCATCGTTTTCGATGGAGGCGATCAGCAGGCCCTTGGCATCGTAAGGGTTGGACGGCATGACCGTGCGCAAACCGCAGACCTGGGTGAACATCGCCTCGATGCTCTGGCTGTGGGTCTGGCCGCCGTAGATGCCGCCGCCGCAAGGCATGCGCAGGGTCATCGGCGCGGTAAACTCGCCGGCCGAGCGATAGCGCAGGCGGGCGGCTTCGGAAATGATCTGGTCCGAGGCCGGGTAGACGTAGTCGGCGAACTGGATTTCGGCCACCGGCCGCAAACCGTAGGCGCCCATGCCCACGGCGACGCCGACGATGCCGCTTTCGGAGATCGGCGCGTCGAACACCCGGGAGGTGCCGTACTTGGTCTGCAGGCCTTCGGTGCAACGGAACACGCCGCCGAAGTAGCCCACGTCCTGGCCGAATACGACGACGTTGTCATCACGCTCAAGCATCACATCCATGGCCGAGCGCAGGGCCTGGATCATGGTCATGGTGGTCGTGGTCATGGCGGTATCCAACTGAATATTGCTGTTGTGATCGTTCATGTCAGATCCCCAACTCCTGGCGCTGGCGCTTCAAGTGCTCCGGCATCTCTTTATAGACGTCTTCGAACATGGTCGCGGCGCTCGGAATCTGGCCACCGGCGAGGGTGCCGTACTGCTCGGCCTGTTTCTGCGCGGCGATCACTTCGGCTTCCAGTTCGGCGCTGACGGCGAGGTGTTCCTCTTCAGACCACTGGCCGATTTTCACCAGGTGTTGCTTGAGGCGCGCAATCGGATCGCCCAGCGGGAAGTAGCTCCAGTCGTCGGCTGGCCGGTATTTGGACGGATCATCGGAGGTGGAGTGCGGACCGGCGCGGTAGGTGACCCATTCGATCATGGTCGGACCCAGGTTGCGCCGGGCACGTTCGGCAGCCCAGGCCGAGGCGGCGTAGACCGCGACGAAGTCGTTGCCATCGACCCGCAGGGAAGCAATGCCACAGCCGACGCCACGTCCGGCAAAGGTCGTGGCTTCACCTCCGGCAATTGCCTGGAAGGTGGAGATCGCCCACTGGTTGTTGACCACGTTGAGGATCACCGGCGCCCGGTAGACGTGGGCGAAGGTGAGGGCGGTGTGGAAGTCCGATTCGGCGGTGGCGCCGTCGCCGATCCAGGCCGAGGCGATCTTGGTGTCGCCCTTGATCGCCGAGGCCATGCCCCAGCCCACGCCTTGGATGAACTGGGTGGCGAGGTTACCGGAAATGGTGAAGAAACCGGCGTCCTTGACCGAATACATGATCGGCAACTGGCGGCCCTTGAGCGGATCGCGCTCGTTGGACAGCAGCTGGCAGATCAGGTCCACCAGCGGCACGTCCCGCGCCATCAGGATGCTTTGCTGGCGATAGGTCGGGAAACACATGTCGTCGATGTTCAACGCCAGGGCCTGACCGCTGCCGATGGCCTCTTCGCCGAGGCTCTGCATATAGAACGACATTTTTTTCTGACGCTGGGCGACCACCATGCGGTTGTCATAGATCCGCGTCTTGAGCATGGCGCGCATGCCTTTGCGCAGGATCTCCACCGGCACGCCTTCAGCCCATTCGCCGAGGGCGTTACCCTGGTCGTCGAGCACGCGAATCAGGCCCTTGGCCAGGTCGGCGGTTTCGGCGGGTTCGATATCGATGGGGGGTTTGCGCGACAGGCCGGCATCGGTCAGACGCAGGTAGGAGAAGTCGGTTTTACACCCTGGACGGCCCGAAGGTTCCGGAACGTGCAGGCGCAGCGGTTCGTACGCTTGGTTCATGGCTTCTACGCTCGATCTTGTGAAATTCTTGTAGTGAGCTGACCTTCATTCCCTGTAGGAGAATTCTTGTCCTACAACAATCATAGGCCGGGCCAAGGAGAATATTTCTCTGTCTTTCGTTGCACTTGCAGTCATTTGAGGATAAAAATTCTTCATAAACATAAAATCACAGGTGTTTTTGTCTCATGCGCAAACTGGACCGTACCGATATCGGCATTTTGAACAGCCTGCAGGAGAACGCGCGGATCACCAACGCCGACCTCGCACGCTCGGTCAACCTGTCGCCGACACCCTGTTTCAACCGGGTCAAGGCGATGGAAGAACTGGGGCTGATTCGCGAACAGGTCACCCTGCTGGATGCCGATCTGTTGGGGCTGCACGTGAATGTGTTCATTCATGTCAGCCTCGAGAAACAGGTGGAGGAGGCCCTGCAGCATTTCGAAGAGGCGATCTCGGATCGCCCCGAAGTCATGGAGTGCTACCTGATGGCCGGCGACCCGGACTATTTGATCCGGGTGCTGGTGCCGACCATTCAGTCGCTTGAGCGCTTCATGATGGATTTTCTGACCAAGGTGCCGGGGGTGGCGAACATCCGGTCGAGCTTTGCGCTCAAGCAGGTGCGCTACAAGACGGCGCTGCCGTTGCCGGCCAATGGGTTAACGCTGGCCAACTGACTGTAAACCACCGGTTCATACAAGACCGCAACCCTTGCCAGCGAAGGCGGCCTCAAGCCTTGCAGCGCCCATGACGACGCCTTCGCCGGCAAGCCGGCTCCTCCACCGGGTCAGAGTGTGTTCAGGGGGATTTTCAGGTAGGTGATGCCGTTGTCTTCTGCCGGCGGCAAGTTCCCCGCTCGCACATTCACCTGGATCGCCGGCAGCAACAGCGTCGGCATGCCCAATCCCGCGTCGCGCTGGTTGCGCATGGTCACGAATGCAGCTTCATCGATGCCGTCGTGGATATGAATATTGCTTTTGCGTTGTTCACCCACCGTCGTCATGCACCGGGACTCGCGGCCCGCGGTGGGGTAATCGTGGCAAACGTAAAGACTGACGCTGGCGGGGAAGGCCAGCAGTTTGCGGATCGATGTGAACATCTGGCTGGCATCACCCCCAGGGAAGTCGCAACGGGCGGTGCCGACGTCCGGCATGAACAGCGTGTCGCCTACCAGAATCAGCTGGCCGTCGACCAGGTAGGCCATGTCCGCCGGCGTGTGGCCGGGCACATGCAGGGCCGTGGCCTTGAGGTTGCCGATCATGAATGACTCGTCCGGTGCGAACAGGTGATCGAACTGCGAGCCGTCGACGGCAAATTCGGCTTCCAGATTGAACAGGGTCTTGAACACGTCCTGAACCTTGCCGATGGACTCACCGATCGCGATCTTGCCGCCCAGTAGCCGGCGCAGATAGGGCGCGGCGGACAGATGATCGGCGTGGGCGTGGGTTTCCAGCAGCCATTGCACCTGCAATTGATGCTGGCGGACGAAGGCGATGAGCCGGTCAGCCTGGGACGTGTCGGTGCGCCCGGCGGCGGGATCGTAGTCGAGCACCGGATCGACGATTGCGCATTGACCGCCGTCGGCTTCGTAAATCACGTAGCTGTAGGTGGACGAGGCGGGGTCGAGGAAGGCTTCAATCAAGGCGGGCATGGTGGTTTTTTTTTGGGAGGACAGACCATGAGGGTAGTTTCATTTTCCCTGGGTTGACCACCCCCGTATTAATTCTGTTAATGAAAAAAGCTGCATGGGCTCTATCCTGTCACTCAATCGATACCGGGCGTTCCCGGCTTTCTTTCGCGGATCATGAGTGCTTTATGCTGTTGGCAGGTTTTTTGGGCGTGGTGATGGGGCTGGTCCTTGGATTGACCGGCGCCGGTGGCGGGATTCTTGCGGTGCCGGCCCTGGTGCTGGGGTTGGGGCTGACCATGACCCAGGCGGCACCGGTCGCGCTGCTTGCGGTGGGCAGTGCGGCGGCGGTCGGTGCCATCGATGGTTTGCGTCACGGTCTGGTGCGCTATCGCGCCGCGCTGTTGATCGCCTTGCTGGGGGCGATTTTCTCCCCGGTGGGCATTTTCTTCGCCCATCGGTTGCCGGAAAAAATCCTGATGATCCTGTTCAGCCTGCTGATGGTCATGGTCGCCTGGCGCATGCTGCGCCGTGAGCGCCAGGAGCCAGGGCCGAGCGACCATGGCCACGCCAACTGGGGCCAGAAGAACTGCATGCTCGATCAGCAGACCGGGCGCTTTTCCTGGACCGCCAAATGCACCGCGACCCTGGCGGCACTCGGTGCAGTGACCGGGGTCGTCTCCGGGCTGCTCGGGGTGGGCGGCGGTTTCCTGATCGTACCGGCCTTCAAGCAACTGACCGACGTGCAAATGCGCGGGATCGTCGCCACTTCCTTGATGGTGATCAGCCTGATTTCGGCGATCGGCGTCTTCGGTGCGTTCCACGCCGGGGTGCGCATCGACGGGTCGGGTGCGGTGTTCATCGTCGCCAGCATCGTCGGCATGGTCATTGGCCGCACACTTTGCGCGCGCGTCCCGGCCCGGCTCTTGCAGATCGGCTTCGCCAGCATCTGCCTGGTGGTCGCCGCCTACATGCTGTTCAAGGCGAGCGCCTAGAGGTACCGGTTCCTGTGGATGCCAGTCGGCTCCACAGGCGTACGTCTTAAGTGGCGAACCTTGCCAGCGGGCAGTCTTACATCGAATTTGCCGTGCTCTACCCGCCACTCCAAAGCATCTGCAAACCAGCGCCAAGGCAGCGTATGACGCCGCCGGTCCACTTTCGATAATCGCCTCCGACATCAAGTCCCCCGTTGCGGAGCGCTCCATGCACAACAATAAGAACTTCAAGCATCGTTACTTGCCTGCCTTTTTCGCCAGCCTGTCGACCCTCGGTTTGAGTGCCATGGCCGAGGCCGAGATCATGCTGTACGACAAGGACCAGACCACGTTTTCCACCGACGGCTACGTCAACGCCTTCTACGTCAATAGCGATGTCGACCGTGCCGGCGAGCAGTACGACCGTCGGCAGTCGCGGGTCAAGATGGGCTTTTTGCCCAACTACCTGGGCTTCAACATGGGCAAGCAGGTCGATGACCTCAAGCTCGGCGCCCGTGCTTCGTTCTGGGTCACCATCAACGATAGCGAAACCAACGGCACCGACACCGCCATCGACGTGCGGCAGTTCTATGGCACGGTGGCCAACCCGCAATGGGGCGAAGTGCTGATCGGCAAGGACTTCGGCCTGTTTGCCCGTTCCAACATCCTGCTCGATGAACTGCTCGCCGGTTATGGCCAGGTCAGCGATACCCTGGGGTTGGTGGACGGTGGCGGGGTGTCGTTCGGCAACATCGGCACCGGTTATCCGTATCCGTTCCCCACTTCGCAGATCACCTACCGCACGCCGGTGATGGACGGCCTGCGGGTGGCGGTGGGGATCATGGACCCGGTGGACACCAACGACAGCAGCCCGACGGGTAAGGCATACCAGGAGAACCCGCGCACCGAGAGCGAGATCACCTATCAGTTCGACCTCGCCGGGGCCAAGATCTACAGCTGGGTCAACGGCAGCTACCAGACCTCGGACAACACCGATTCCACAGTTGAATCGGTCACCTCCAAAGGCGTCGGCTACGGCGTTCAGGCGAAAATGGGCGGTTTGTCGCTGACCGGGTCCGGCTTCCAGGCCAAGGGCATCAACCCGTTCTTCACCAACAACGCCGGCGAGCCGACCCTGCGCAATGTCGACAGCGACGGCTACCTGCTGCAAGGCTCATACAAATTGGGCAAGAACCGCCTGGCCTTGTCCTATGGCAAGACCGAGGACGACGGTAACGGCGTGGTCGGCAGCGGCGCGGATTATGAGACCCGCGGTGTTGCGTTGTTCCATGACGTCAACGACAACCTCAAGTTGGTGGCCGAGTACAACCAGTTTGAAATCAATGGCCATGACACCAGTGACCAGAACGAAGACACCGATACCTTTGCGGTGGGAGCGGTGTTGACCTGGTAACCCAGGAACTGGCATCACGCAGATCCCCTGTAGGAGCTGGCTTGCCAGCGAAGGCAGTGTGTCAGTCAACGAAGATGTTGAATGTTAAGCCGCCTTCGCTGGCAAGCCAGCTCCTACAGGGGATCTGCAGTGTTTTGCAGATCCGGTCTCATCCCATCGAACCGCCAGACCGCTACCCAAGTAGCATAGGTCGCCCCCCGCAGCCTTCGTACACTCAATCCTCATATACACGCACCTGCGGGAGGCGACGATGCAGCAGGTCCAGAATGAAGGTGTGGTCAGTGCCATGTCCCAGGCCACCGATGCCGGGCAGGTGGCCCAGGAGCTGGCGCGGCAGTTGTTGCATCCCCATCTGGGCTTCGTGCTGTTCTTCTGCTCTGCCGAGTACGATTTGCAGGCGCTGGGCCACGCCCTGGAGCAAAGCTTCGGCGGCATTCGCCTGGTGGGTTGCACCAGCGCCGGGGAAATCACCCCCCTGGGCTACGGTCGCAACTGCGTGACCGCGGTGGGCTTCGATCATCGCCATTTTTCCATCGACGCCGAATTGATCTGCGAGATGGAGCGCTTCAGCCTGATCGACGCCCAGCAGATGGTCGAGCGCCTGGTCAGTGGCTGTCGCAGCAACACTGTGGCGCCGATCAAGGGCAACAGCTTTGCCCTGACTTTGCTCGATGGCCTGTCCAGTCGCGAAGAAATGGTCCTCGCGGCCTTGAGCGCGGCCTTGGGCGACATCCCGCATTTCGGCGGCTCGGCCGGCGACGACAACTACCTGACCCACACCCACGTTTATTTCAATGGTGAGTTTCACAGCGGTGCGGCAGTGGTGGTGCTGGTCAATACCTGGCTCGACTTCGAGGTCTTCACCACTCACCACATCCTGCCCCGGGCTGAGAAACTGGTGGTCACCGGGGCCGACAGCGCTTCGCGCCGGGTGTTCGAGCTCAATGCCGAACCCGCCGCCGAGGAGTACGCCCGGCACATCGGCGTCCCGGTGGCCGAACTCGATCACCGGGTCTTCGCCGCGCACCCGTTGGCAGTTCGGATCAACGATCAGTATTACGTGCGGGCGATCCAGCAGGTGCATCCGGACCTGAGCCTGAGTTTCTACTGCGCGGTGGAAAATGGCATCGTGCTAACGGTGATGACCCCGGGGCCGATGCTGCCCAACCTGCAACACCTGTTCGAGGGCTTGCAGGAACGTCTAGGCGACCTGCTGCTGACCATCGGCTGCGACTGTTTTCTCAGGCGCCTGGAGCTGGAAGACGGCGGGCACCTGGAGCAGATCGGCGGCTTTTTGCGTGACCAGCGGGTGATGGGTTTCAACACCTACGGAGAACAGTTCAATGGCATGCACATCAACCAGACCTTTACCGGGGTTGCCATTGCCCGAGACCGGTCCCCTGGACGCCGCTGAACTGCAGGCGCAAATCGCCAGCCTGCAGCATGACAACCACAAGTTGCAGCGGATCAACAGTGCGCTGATCGAACGGATCGAGTCCGGCATCACCCGCGGCAACGACCCGTACGCGGCGTTCCAGCATTCGGTGGTGCTGGCCGAACAGGTGCGCGAGCGCACCGACGCCTTGAACCAGGCCATGGCCGAACTCAAGTCGGGCAACCACTTGCTCAGCGAAGCGCGCCTGCGGGCCGAGACCGCGCACCAGCATTTGATCGATGCCATCGAGAGTATTTCCGATGCCTTCGTGTTGTTCGATGCCGAGCAGCGGATCGTGCTGTTCAACAGTCGCTTCAAGGCGTTCTGGGGCAACAGCCGGGTGCGGATCAACGCCGGCATGCGCCTGGCCGAGGTCAAGCGGCTGATGAGTGCCACCGGGCTGTTCACTGAAGAGCCCCGGGGCCATGCCGATGAAAACCTGCTCTATCGCCTGCAGGACGGCCGTTGGCTGCAAGTCAGCGAACGGCCGACCCAGGAGGGCGGGCGGGTCATCCTGTTCACCGACATTACCGACGTCAAACTCAGCGAGACCATGCGCCGCGAACAAGCCGTGGCGCAGAAATCCCATTTGCTGCAACGGGCGGTCGATAACCTGTCCCAAGGAGTGGCGATGGTCAACGCCGAAGGCATCCTGGAGCTGTGGAACCGGCGTTTTCTTGAGTTGAGCGGTCTGGCCCCGGTGGCAGCCCACCGGCCGTTCGCCGAGGTGATCGCCGACAGCGAGCTGAACCTGCTGACCCCGGCCAGTCGTGATGGCAACGGGCGGCCGGTGCAGGAATGCGAGCAGCGCCTCTATGATGGCCGGGTCTTGGAAATCCGCACCCATCCGTTGCCCACCGGTGGCTTCGTCAACACCTTCACCGACATCACCGAACGCTACCAGCATGCCGAAGCCCTCAGCGAAAGCGAGCGCTGGATTCGCCTGATCACCGACCATGTGCCCGCGTTGATCGCCTACCTCAATGCCGATCTGGTGTACGAGTTCACCAACAAAGTCTACGAAGAGTGGTACTGCTGGCCACGGGGCGTGATGCTCGGTCAGAGCCTGCGCGAAGTGCACAGCGAGCAGCATTACCAGCGCCTGGAAGCCTATGTGGCCCGGGCGCTGGCCGGCGAGAGCGTGACCTTCGAATTTGCCGAAACCAATATCAATAATCAGGAGCGCTACATGCTGCGCTCCTATGTGCCCAATCGCCTGGCCAGCGGCGAAGTGGTGGGGATCTTCGTGCTGATCCGCGACATCACCGAACGCCGGCGCACTGCGGAGGCCTTGCACCAGGCCTATCAGAATCTGGAGCTGAGGGTGCGCGAACGCACGGCGGAATTGACCACCCTCAATGATCAGTTGCTGCGGGAAATCGAGGAGCGTCGGCGGGCGGAGTCACGCCTGCGCGAGGCCAAACTGGAAGCCGAGCAGGCCAACCTGTCGAAGACCAAGTTTCTGGCCGCCGTCAGCCACGACCTGTTGCAACCGTTGAATGCCGCTCGGCTGTTTACCAGTGCGCTGCTGGAGCGCCGCGAACCGGTGGCCAACGCGGTGCTGGTGCGCAATGTCAGCAATTCCCTGGAAGACGTGGAAAACCTGCTCGGCACCCTGGTGGACATTTCCAAGCTGGATGCCGGGGTGATCAAGGCCGACATTGCGCCGTTCGCCCTCTGCGAACTGCTGGAAAACCTCGCGGCCGAGTACACCCAGATCGCCCGCAGTGAAGGCCTGGAATTGCATTTCATCGGGTGTTCGGCGCTGGTGCGCAGCGATATTCAGTTGCTGGCGCGGATCCTGCGCAACCTGCTGAGCAATGCCATTCGCTACACCTACAGTGGGCGGGTGGTGCTCGGTTGCCGGCGTCATCATCAACGGCTGTCGATCCAGGTGTGGGACAGTGGCATGGGCATTGCCGAAAACCGCCTGGAGGAGATTTTCCAGGAGTTCAAGCGCGGCGATGTGCAGCGACCCGACCAGGATCGTGGTCTGGGGCTGGGGCTGGCGATCGTCGAGAAAATTGCCGGGATTCTCGGGCACCGCATTCACGTGCGTTCGTGGCCTGGCAAGGGCTCGATGTTCTCGGTCGAGGTGCCGTTGAGCGCCACGGCCCCGAAGGCGCTGCCGAGCCTGCTGATGAGCGAGCCGATGCTGGAGCGTTTGCGCGGGGCGCGGGTATGGGTGCTGGACAACGACGCGGCTATTTGCGCCGGCATGCGTACGTTGCTGGAAGGCTGGGGTTGCCTGGTGGTCACGGCGCTGTCGGAGCAGGATCTGGCGCGGCAGGTGGACAATTATCACGCCGAAGCGGATTTGCTGATTGCCGACTACCACCTGGATGATGACAAGAACGGCGTCGATGCCGTGGCCCGGATCAACGCCCGGCGTGCTTCAGCGATTCCGGCGATGATGATCACCGCCAACTACAGCAATGAACTCAAGCAGCAGATCCGTGAGCTGGGGCATACCCTGATGCACAAGCCGGTGCGGCCGATGAAGCTCAAGACGGCGATGAGTCATTTGCTCGGCAGGCCTTGAGGCTTGTGGTGTCTGTGCGGGCCTCTTCGCGAGCAAGCCCGCTCCCACATGAGATCTCCAGTGAACACAAATTTTGTGTTCACCCGAGATTAAATGTGGGAGCGGGCTTGCTCGCGAAAGGGACGACTCGGTCTTCCGGTTGCCCCGATGTTCAGCGCCGCAGATAAGACCCGAAATCAATATCCCCGGCACTCAGAATCGCCTGTACCCGATTGTGCACATTGAGTTTGCGCAGAATCGCCGAGACATGCGCCTTGACCGTGGTTTCGGCGATTTCCAGGGTGTAGGCGATCTGTTTGTTCGACTCGCCCTTGGTCATCCGTTCCAGCACCAGCAGTTGCTTGCGGGTCAGGGCCTGAAGCAATTCCGGCGCAAAGCTCGGGGTATCGTTCATCCGCCGATGGGTGCCGCTTTTCTGTGAGCGGATGATGTCCGGCGGCAGGTAGACGTTGCCGTTGAGGATCTGCTGGATGGCCTCGGTCATCTGCACCCGTGGCGAAGACTTGGTGATGAACCCCACCGCGCCATAGGTGATGGCCTGCAGCACGATCTGTTTGTCCTGCTCGGCGGAGACGATCACCACCGGAATGGTCGGCGCCTCGTTGCGCAGGTTGATCAGGCCGTTGAGGCCGTGCATGCCGGGCATGTTCAGGTCGAGCAGGATCAGGTCGAGGTCATCATGTTCCTGGGTCAGCGCCAGGGCGCTGTCGAGGTCGGCGGTTTCCATGACCTCGCTGCCCGGGAAGCCATCGCTGATGACGTTATGAATGGCTTCGCGAAACAGCGGGTGATCGTCGGCAATCAGAATTTTGTACATGGCCTTTCACCTCATTATTTTGATTAGGGTGCGGCAACAACACGCAAGCGTAAAGATCAGGGAAAGGGTTCGGGTCGGGCAGGCACAACGGGCAGGTTCGCCGCTTGCCAGGCATCCAGGCCGTCGCGGTACCAATACAATGTCTTATAGCCCATGGCGGCGGCACGCCTGACCGCGTTCCAGCTCAGCCAGCAATCGGAACGGCAATAGAAAACCAGCGGTCGCGCAAGATCACCGGCGGTCAATGTGTTCAGGTTACGCGCAAAATAGTCCTGCCAGGCGGGTAACAGATCACCGTCACCGGTATTGGCCAGCCAATGGCTGCCGGGCAGATTTTCGTGGGGCTGATCTTCGATGAAACGGCCTTGCAGCCATTGGCGGCGGTAGACGTCTATCAGTAGCGGGGGCGGCGTTTGGCTGAGCAGCGTTTGCAGGCCCGGCGTGTCGACGATGGACGCGCCCGGCAGTTGATTCGGGGTCGGGCTGCGGTAGAGACCGATGCGATAGCCATCGGCGGAGAACAGCGGCGTTTCGGCCTGGGCGACGCCCAACAACAGGCTCAGCGACAGCGCAACAAGAGACGGACGTAGCAGAAAGGGTCGGGCACGCGGCATGTGGTTCGATCCTTATAGTTATGAACCCATTACATGCCAGTGGCGGTGCGATTGAAATGCGACGATAGGCAGGTAAAGCAGTACTAAAGTAGTAATTTCTGCTCCTGTGCTCGACACAAACCCCCTGTAGGAGCTGGCTTGCCAGCGAAGGCGGCGTAACTGACACACCACGTTGTCAGGATCGATAGCGAACCTGTAGGAGCTGGCTTGCCAGCGAAGGCGGCGTAACTGACACACCACGTTGTCATGATCGATAGCGAACCCTGTAGGAGCTGGCTTGCCAGCGAAGGCGATGGTGGCCGTGATGACGCCTTCGCTGGCAAGCCAGCTCCTGCAGGGGGGGGTGGTGTCAGGTGGATTTGCGCAGGGCGGCGTGTTGCGGGTTGAAGGTGATGACGGCGAGGAGCGTGAACATCAGCGTCAGCCCCAGGCACACCGCCAGCGCCAATGCGTTGAAACGTTCATACAACGCAAACCGCACCAGCTCCACCGCATGGCTGAACGGATTCAACGCGCACAACCAGTACAACCACTCACTCGACTCGCGCATCTTCCACAACGGATACAACGCCGACGACAGGAAAAACAGCGGGAAGATCACGAAGTTCATCACCCCGGCAAAGTTCTCCAGCTGGCGAATCGCATTGGACAAAAGCAACCCCAGCGCGCTGAGCATCAACGCCACCAGCAACAGCGCCGGCAGCGCCATCAGCAGGCCCATGGTCGGCGGTTGCACGCCGTACACCCAGGCGATCGCCAGAAAGGCATACACCTGCAGCAGCGAAATCAGTGAAGTAGCCAACAGCTTGCTGCACAGGAGAAAAGTCCGGGGCAGGGGGCTGGTCAGCAGTACGCGCATGCTGCCCATTTCCCGATCGTAGACCATCGACAGTGAGCCTTGCATGCCATTGAACAGCAGGATCATGCAGGCAAGGCCTGGGACGATGTAGACCTCATAGGGAATGTAGGTGTCGTAGGGCGCGATGATCGCGATCCCGAGCGCTGCGCGAAAGCCGGCGGCGAACACCAGCAGCCACAGCAGCGGCCGCACCAGGGCACTGAGAAATCGCGTACGCTGGAGGACAAAACGCAGCCATTCGCGCAATACGATGCCGCTGAAACATTGCCAGTAAGCGTTCATCCGGTCACTCCGGGGGTGGTCAGGCGAGCGAAGGCCGACCCAAGGTCGCCACCATGTTCCAGGCTCAGGACATCGGCCTGCCCGCTGGCTACCAGCCGTCCCTGATGGAGAATCAGCAAATCGTCGCTGGCGTGCACTTCATCCAGCAAATGGGTGGTCCAGAGCACGCTGAGGTGCTGCTCGCGGCACAGGCTGCGGATGTGCTGGTTGAGCGCCAGGCGGCTGGCCGGGTCGAGCCCGACGCTGGCCTCATCGAGCAGCAGCAGGCGCGGTTCATGCAGCAAGGCCCGGGCGATTTCCACCCGGCGCCGATGGCCGCCATTGAGTTCGCGTACTCGCTCCCGACGGCGTTCGGTCAGGTTCTGCCGGGCCAGTTCGGCGTCGACACGCAGGCCAGTCTGACGCTTGGACATCCCATGGAGCGCGGCGTGATAACGCAGGTTTTGCTCGACGCTGAGGTCCAGGTCGAGGGTGCTTTGCTGGAATACTACGCCCAATTGCTTGAGCGCCGGGCGCGCCGCGTCGCGCAGGGAACAACCGCCGACCCGGATGTCGCCACGCTGCACATCATAGAGCCGGGTGAGCAGCGCAATCAGTGTCGACTTGCCGGCGCCATTGGGTCCCAGCAGCGCCGCAAATCGCCCGGGTGCCAGGCTGAAACTGACTTGGCGCAACGCTTCCCGCGCGCCATAGGAAAAACTCAGATCGCTGACCTCCAGGGCGTTCATGGGGTCACCACCACGCCCCATGGGTAACGGCCGACCTTGACCGATTTGACCACCTTGAGGCTGTCGACATCGATCACCGACACATCGCCGCTGACGCCATTGGTGGCCAGCAGTTGTTTTTGATCCGGGGTAAACGCCATCTGCCAGACCCGTCGCCCGACCAATAGATAGTCGAGAATCTCAAAGGTCTTGGCATCGATCACTGCGACATGATTAGCGGGGCCGAGGGCGACGAAACCGTACTTGCCGTCGGCGCTGAGCTTGATCCCCACCGGCTGGACTTTATCCGGGTGCACGCCCTTGATCTGGAAGGTCAGTGTCTTGAGGACCTGGCGGCTGGCGACGTCGAGAATCGTCACTGTGCCGCCGATCTCCGCCGAGGCCCAGAGCCTGGAGCCGTCGGGCGTGAATTCGACGAAGCGCGGCCGCTGATCCACCAGGGTGCTGTCCGCCAGGGTCTGGGTGCTGGTGTCGATCCAGTGCAGCATGTTGGTGGTTTCGCTGGTGTTTACCGCCCACTTGCCGTCGGGGCTGACGGCCATGCCTTCGGGCTCTACGCCGACGCTGATCTGGCTCAGCACCTTGGAGGTTTCAGTGTCGATCACCGTCACCAGCGCGTCGTCTTCGTTGGAGACATACAGCCAGCGATTGTTCGGGTGCAGGGCGAACTGCTCGGGGTCTTTGCCCGAGGGCAGCTCCTTGATGATCTTGCGCGTGGCGACGTCCATCACCTGGACCCGGTCCGAGTCGCTGGCGCAGATGTACAGCAGCTTGTTGTCGTGGGACAGCAGCAAGCCGCGCGGACGCTGGCCGACGGCCAGGGTGTCGGTGACTTGCAGGGTTTGCAGGTCGATCAGGCTCAGGCTGTTGTCTTTTTCGTTGGAAACCCAGGCGGTAGTGGCGCCAGCGTGCCCGGCGGCGAGCAGCAGGGCCCCAGAAAGCAGGGAACGGCAGAGCAGGGTGCGACGCATGGTGGATTCCTTGTTGTTGTGGTTTTTGTGGAAAGCCGAATCAGGGAAAGCGGCAGCTGACCTCGGGCTTGTCATACCCAAGGCTGTCCATTTCGTTGAAGGGGTGAAGGAAACCATCTTGCGGCGAGGTACTGACCAGCGCCCGGGGCTGCACGATGGGGATCGGCTGGCGCAATTGGCCGTTCCATGGGCGATAACTGAGCTTGCGTCCCTTGAAGCCGTCCAGGGGCAATTGATCGCCGGTCTCAAGCGTACGGATCGCCATCGGATCGACCTGGCGCAATTTGCTCACGGCGCTGGCGATGCTGCGCACGGCGATCCACGCGGAGAAATCGCGGTCGTTCATCCAGCGTCCGGCCAGCGCTTCAAAGCGTTTCTGCAACTGCGCGGCGCCGTAGGTTTCCACAGTCTTGTGCCAGCCCACCGGGGTCAGGCCCTGGGTGCCGGCAACGGGCCGCGGGTACCAGGTCTGGTACGGCACGTATTCGCCGAAGTCGCCGCGTTCATCGGCCACCAGCACCACGTCGTATTCGGCGGTCTGGGTGAACAGCGGCATGTCGGCCTGGGCGCTGCGGCGTTGATCGTTATCGAAACTCCAGGCTTTTTCCGCCACCAGCTTGAGGCCGAAACGTTTGGCGGCACGCCGCAGGGCGGCGGCATAGGCTTGATCGTCCGGGGTCGGGCCAACGATCAGCAACGCCCGTTGCCATTTGCGCACCACCAGAAATTGCGCCAGCGCATCGGCCAGCATCGCCCGGCTCGGCAGGCTGTGCAGCACGTTCGGCAAGCAATCGGTGCTGCGCAGGCTGTCGTCGGGGCTGCCGGCGTTGAACAGCAGGCTGTCGGGCAGGGCGGCACTGAGTTGGCGCAAGCTGGCGGCCGGAGCATTCACCACAAACAGGCGCAGGCCTTGTGCGTGTTGGGCTTTGGCCGCGTCGAGCAGGGCTTGCGGGTTGTCGACGTTGGCGCCGGCCAAAAGGTAGCTGTGGTTGAGAAAACGCCCGGTGCTGTTGCTGTCGGTGATCGCCAGCTCGGCGCCACGCAGCCCGGCATCGAGCGGCTCGGGAATGACGTTCGACAACAGCGGGCCCGGGTCGGGGCGATAGCCCAGATAGCCGATCTGCACCTGCAACGGCACGTCCGCGGCCTGGCTTTGGGTGGCCAGCCCGGCAGCACAGGCAACTGCCAGCAGGTAGATCAGGGCGTAAGGGGCAAGCTGGCGCATAGGGCACTCCTTTACAGGTAGCGCCAGCATAGGAAGCCTGCGAGGCAGAAGGAAATATGCAGAAAGTACCAGTGAGGCAGTACCAAGGTAGTAACCTGCTCCGGACGGCGCGGTTCTAGCATGGGCAGTAACGGCCATCATCCTGGAGGACTTCGACCATGCGTATTCTCAAGGCGCTGCTCCTGCCGTTGCTGCTGATCCTGACCCTGATCGGTGTCGACAAGCTTCACGGCCCGCGCCCGGCACCGTTGTCGGTGATGCCCGCGACACCGGGGCGCTAGGCATGTCGGCCCTGTGGCGGATCAACCTGTGGGTGTGCGGATTTTTCGCCCTGGTGACCCTGGCGTGCATGGGCTTGCTGGTGCACCAGGCGCTTGCGGATGTGGAGCGAGAGCTGCAATCGGCCGAAGCGGTGGTGGAGTACTTGAGTGAAACCGCCGAGCGCGACCCCGCCAGCTTGCAGCCAAGGCTCACCAGCAGTTTGCGTCATGTGCGGGTGCGCTGGCTGGAGCCGGGTGAGGTCGCGCGGCTGCCGGACCGCAACGGGCCTGATGCCTGGCTCGGGGGGCTGTTATTCGCCCAAGCCCGGGACAGTTCGCGGGTGGTGGATCTGCGCGATGGCCGGCGCGTACAGATTGCGGTCGATCCGCGGGATGAAATCGACGAAGTCCGGGACTCGCTGCAACAGTTGCTGAGCCTGTGTGGCCTGGCGTTGTTGTTGAGTCTGCTGACCATTCGCTGGGCCGTGCGCCGGGGCATGGGCCTGCTTGACGACTTGCTGCGGGCGTTGCAGCAGGTGTCCGGTGGCCAGCTGAACGTGCGGTTGCGCGCCGAAGGCCTGCCGGAGGCACGGCAACTGGCGCTGCATTTCAATCACATGACCCAAGCGTTGGAACAGGCGCGCGGCGACAATACCCGACTGACCCGAACCTTGCTGGCGGTGCAGGAGCAGGAACGCACTTATCTGGCGCAAACCCTGCACGATGACCTCGGTCAGTATCTGGCCGGCATTCGCGCCCAGGCCTGTCTGTTGCGTCTGGTGGCGGATCAACCGGTGGTGGTGGAACGCACGGTGCGCGAGCTTGAGCACAATTGCGAGCACCTGCAGCACGGTTTTCGCGCGCTGGTGCACGACCTTTATCCAGTGGTGTTGCAACACCTGCCACTGGCCGAAGCGTTCGGCCTGCTGGTGGAGCAATGGCAGGGTCGGCAGGGCATCGATTGCCGGTTACGCGTCAGCGCGCAGTTACCGGCATTGCCCGGGCCAGAGAAAACCCATCTCTACCGTCTGTTGCAGGAAGCATTGACCAACGTCGCCCGACACGCCGACGCCAGCCAGGTGAGGGTGCGCCTGCAACATCGCGGCAGGCATCTGCGCTTGCTGATTCGCGACAACGGTCGCGGTGCACAACAGCCCCAGCGGCCAGGTGTCGGTTTGTATTCGATGTTCGAGCGCGCCCGCAGCCTGGGTGGCGAGCTGCGGATCATCAGCCATCCCGGTGCCGGTTGGGCACTGGTGTTGAGCATGCCTTTGGAGGCGTCATGAATATATTGCTGGTCGATGACCATGCGGTGGTCCGTCAGGGTTATGCGAGTCTGTTGCGGGCGTTGCTGCCGGCGATGGAAGTCCGTGAGGCGGCCACAGGTGAAGAGGCGCTGGCGCGGGTACAAGAAGCCGTGCCGAACCTGGTGATCATGGATTTTGGCTTGCCGGGAATCAGTGGCCTGGAAACGACCCGCCGATTGCGCCAGCGCTTGCCGCAGCTGCGGGTGTTGTTTTTCAGCATGCACGATGAGTTGCCACTGGTGCGCCAGGCGCTGGATGCGGGGGCTTCGGGTTACCTGACCAAAAGCTCGGCCCCCGAGGTGTTGATCGAGGCTGTGCGGCGGACCCTGGCCGGGCATGCCTATATCGAACAGCCCCTGGCCACCCAATTGGCGTGCCATCCACAACAGGACGCCAGCGGCGATCCGCGGTTGCAGAGCATGACCCGGCGCGAGCTGGAGATTTTCGTGATGCTCGCCAAGGGGACCCCGGCGCGGGTGATTGCCGAGCAGTTGAGCATCAGCAGCAAGACGGTTTCCAATCACCTGACGTTGCTCAAGAGCAAATTGCAGGTCAGTTCCCATGCCGAACTGGTGCATCTGGGGATTGATATGGGGGTGGTGCGGGTGGCGAATTGATTCAATCAATCCACCGCATGACCCTGTGGGAGCGAGCTTGCTCGCGATGGTCGTCAACGATAACGCGGGTAGCCTGACACCCAGTGGCGTTCTCAGGTGCATCGCGAGCAAGCTCGCTCCCACAGGGTTATCCGTCAACCGGTAGAACGGGTCACCTATTCCAGCTGGTCGGACACCCCGTACACCCCTCCATGTTCGCATCCTGAAAGTTCGCGTAATGCTGGCGCGAACCGCTGAGGTTCGCCTGTTCCAGATTGCTCTCACCGAACTTCGCCTCCTGCAGGTTGGCATCGCCGAGGTTGGCGCCCTTGAGATCGGCCTTGCTCAGCCAGGTCATTTCCAGATCCGCAGCGCGCAAATCGGCGTTGTGCAACCGGGCCCCGGAGAAGCGGGCGAATTGCAGGTAGGCGCCACTGAGGTTGGCATCCTGGAACTGCGCGCCCTGGGCGAACAGCCCCCAACCCTGGATCGCCATCAGCGTCGCGCCGGTGAAATCGGCCAGGCGCAGGTTGCTTTGTTGCAGACTGGCGCGGGTCAGGTTGGCGCCTTGCAGCTGGGCTTGTTCCAGGTTGGCAAGGTCGAGGCGGGCGTGACGCAGGTCTGCACCACGCAGATCGGCGCCGCTGAGGTTCATGTTGCGCAGGTCCTGATTGCTCAGGTTCGCGCCTTTGAGATTGGCGCCGGGGCATTGGCTGTGGTCGGCGATAGTGCAGCCGTTGATGATCAGTGGGGTGTCTTGGTCGGTGTCGGTGTCGGTGTCGGTGGCGAACGCTGGCAAGGTAGTCAGCAACAGCACAAGAGGCAGGTATTTCATGGTGGGTTCTCGTCGTTTGGGAGGGCGTTTCGCCGGCAAGCCGGCTCCTGCAGGGGGACGCACCCTCCTGTAGGAGCCGGCTTGCTGGCGAAGGCGTTTTTATGGGCGGTGCAAGGCTCAAGGCCGCCTTCGCTGGCAAGCCAGCTCCTACAGGAGGGTGCGTACATCTGTAGGAGCCGGCTTGCCGGCGAAGGGGGTATCAGCGTTTCGCAGTTTGCTGATCCCAACTCGGAATCTTGAACACCCAGAACGACCCGCCCTGAGCCACCGGCTTGGTCAGTTCGGCCATGTCGCCGCCCCACAACGGCACTGCGCCGCCGTAACCGACGGTCACACCCACGTATTGCTCGCCATCCTGTTCCCAGGTGATCGGCGGCGAGACGATGCCGCTGCCGGTCTGGAACTTCCACAGCTCGGCACCGGTTTTCGCGTCGAAGGCCTTGAGGAAACCGTCGCCGGTGCCGGTAAACACCAGGTTGCCCTTGGTCGCCAGTACGCCGGCCCACAGTGGCAGCGCTTCCTTGTGTTCCCAGATCACTTTGCCCGTGGTGGGGTTCATGGCCCGCAGGCTGCCGACGTGATCGTCGTACATGCGCTTGATGCGAAAGCCCATGCCCAGGTAGGCCGAACCTTTCTTGTAGTTGACCTCCTCGGTCCAGTACTCCTCCTTCCACTGGTTGCCCGGAATGTAGAACAGCCCGGTGTCCTGGCTGTACGCCATCGGGTTCCAGTTCTTGCCACCCAGGAAGGGCGGCGACACTTCCACGGATTTGCCCTTGGTTTCGCCCGGCAAGGGTTTGGCCGGACGCTGGCCCGGATTCTCCACTGGCTTGCCGGTCTTGAGATCAATGTGGCTGGCCCAGGTGATGTTGTCGACGAAGGGGAAGGCGTTCTGCAGTTTGCCGTTGTTGCGATCGACCACGTAGAAGAAACCGTTGCGGTCGGCATGGCCGGTGGCCTTGACCGTCTTGCCGTCCTTGTCCTTGTAGTCGAACAGCACCAGCTCGTTGTTGCCGGAGAAATCCCAGGCGTCGTTCGGCGTGTGCTGGTAGAACCATTTCACCTCGCCGGTGCTCGGGTCGACGCCCACCTGGCCCGAGGTGTAGAGGCTGTCGTAGTCGTGGGGATTGCCGTCCTTGGACGTGCGCGCCCAGGTATTCCACGGGCCGGGGTTGCCGGCGCCGACGATAATAGTGTTGGTGTCCGGATCGAAACTGGCGCTCTGCCAAGGGGCTCCGCCGCCGTGGCTCCAGGCTTCGACCTTGCCGGTTTCGGTGGTCGGATCATCCGGCCAGGACGGCGCCTTGACGTCACCGGTGGGGGTGCTGTCCTTGCCGTTCAAGCGGCCCATGTGCCCCTCGACGAAGGGCCGCATCCAGACTTCTTCACCGGTGTCCGGATCGCGGGCGAAGAGCTGCCCGACCACGCCGAACTCGTCGCCGGAGCTGCCATGGATCAGCAGCACTTTGCCGCTGGTCTTATCCTTGATCAGCACCGGGGCACCGGTCATGGTGTAGCCGGCGGCGTGGTCGCCGAACTTCTTGTTCCACACCACTTTGCCGGTGTTCTTGTCCAGGGCGACCAGGCGCGCGTCGAGGGTGCCGAAGTAGATCTTGTCGCCATAGATGGCGGCCCCGCGATTGACCACGTCGCAGCACGGGCGAATGTTGTCCGGCAGGCGATGGTTGTAGGTCCACAGGCGCTTGCCGGTCTTGGCGTCCAGGGCGAATACCCGGGAATAGGAACCGGTGACGTACACCACGCCGTCGCTGACGATCGCCTGGGATTCCTGGCCGCGCTGCTTCTCGTCGCCGAACGAATAGGACCAGGCCGGCGTCAGCTTGAACACGTTCTTGTCGTTGACCTGGGCCAGCGGGCTCCAGCGCTGGGCGTTGGTACCCATGCCGTATTGCAGCACGTCCTTGGTGGTCAGGTGATCGTTGGCGATGTCTTCCCAGGTCACGTTGCGGGTGGCGGCCGCAGGAGCGGTTGCGGCGTAGCTGGCAGCGCCCAGGGTCAATGTGCCCACCAGCAAAAATGCCTGCACGGCAAGGGTCAGCGGTGAAAGGGCGGGTAGCGATCTTATTGTCATGGTGGCAGTTCCCAGTGGAGGTTTTGGCCTGCACAGGGTGGTGCGCCCGATGGGTTGCCGGATACGGAAAAAGTCCCGCCGTTGCCGGGAAAAATTCCCATCGGGCACCTGATTTGGGCGTGCGCCACTAGCCCTACTACCAAGGTACCGGGTGGCGGACACCAAAGCAGCATGGGGCGTGCGCCAAGCCTGTCCCAAGATGGGTGCCATAGCCTCTTGTAAGAGGTTTTGCGTGCAATCCAGAGGGCATAACAATGACAACAAAACGCAACGCCTTGCTTGTTGCCGGGCTACTGGCCGGTTTTATCAGTGCAGGTTCCGTTTGGGCCCACGGCAATGTGGTACCCCAGGCCGTCGCAACCCAGGGCCTGACCCCGATCAAGGACGCCGGCGTGCAGGTCGATGCCGATGGCTGGGCGGCGGTGAACCCCTATCGCACCTCCCCCGAACACGACAAGGCACTGGAAATAGGCTCTTCGGCCTACAACCAGAACTGTGCGGCCTGCCATGGCCTGGAAGCCAAGTCCGGCGGCATCGCTCCCGACCTGCGCATGCTCGATGTCGGCGAGGCTGGAGATGAATGGTTCGTCGAACGGGTCCGCAACGGTGCCGTGCGCGATGGCCGGGTGTACATGCCGAAGATGGCCGACTACCTGAGCCAGGAAGCCTTGTGGGCGGTGCGCACTTACCTGGACAGCGTTCACGTCGAGGAATGACCCATGCGCCTGCTCGCGGTGTTGATCAGCGCTGTGTTGCTGTGCTGCCAGGTGGCGCAGGCGCAGATCCGTACCTATGACGAAATGATCGCCGCCGGGGAGCTGAAAGTGGCGGTCTACAAGGATTTCGCCCCCTACAGTTTCGAAGACACCGGCCAGCCGCGCGGGGTCGACGTCGAACTCGCCCAGGCCTTGGCCAAGGCGCTTGGCGTGCGCCTGGCGCTGATCTGGGCCCCGGCCGGCGAGAAGCTCGACGACGACCTGCGCGACTACATCTGGCGCGCGAGCCAGTTGCACGACCTGCAACTGGCCGACCTGATGATGCGCGTGCCTTATGACCAGGACTACGCCCGTAAACGCAACGAGCTGGGCGAACTGGAGAACGGCCATGTGGTGATGTTCGGGCCGTATCAGAACGAACAATGGCAGGTTGCCTATGACCGCCGGCGGCTGGACAAGGTGGGCAGTGTCGCCGTGTTCGAGCACCACCCGATCGGGGTCGAAGTCGACAGTGTGCCGTCCTTCTACCTGACTTCGGTGTTCAACGGCATGCTCGCCGGCAAGACTCACCACTATCCTGGCGTGCCACAGGCGTTCGCGGCCATGAAGGCCGGTGAAGTCGATGCGGTGATGGCCATGCGCGGCGAAATCGACTGGCAAGTTCACCAGGCGGCGGACCCGCAGGTGGCGCTGGCGGAAAACGCCTACCCGAACATGGGCAAGCAGCTCTGGGAGATCGGCATGGCAGTGCATGAAAGCAACCGGCAGTTGGCCTATGCCGTGGAGGAAGCGCTGGAAGCCTTGATTCGCGACGGTTCGGTCAAAGCCATTTATGGCCATTATGGGCTGCGCTATGACGTGCCCGAGATGTATCAACAGTGAACTGGCGAGCGGGTTGTCTGCTGGCCTGCTGGCTGCCGATGGCCGCGCACGCGGTTAGCATCGAGCCGGGCAAGGACCCGGTGCCCTCGGTGATGTGGGCTTTCTATCACAAGCAACTGCTCGGCGACGCGCCGTTCGTGTTTGACGATCGGGTAAAGCTGCTCGCGCCGCCGTTCGCCGAAGACGCCCGGCAAGTGCCGCTGGAAATCGACGCCCGGGCGTTCAAGGGCGAGGTGGTGAAAATCCTAGCCTGGGCCGAACTCAATCCCTTGCCGAAGATCGTCGATTTCCAGCCGCTGGACCGGGTGCTGCCATGGCTGTCGCTGCGCATCCGCATCGAACAGGCCACGCCCCTGCGCGCCGCGGTGTTGACCCGTGACGGGCTGTGGCATGTCGGCTCGACCCTGATCGATGCGGCGGGCGGCGGCTGCACGGCGCCAAGCGTGGTGCGCACCCAGCCGGGTTGGGAGGAGCACATCGGTGAAGTGCTCGGCGGTCGTTATCCCCGCGGCGAATTCAGCCGTTTGCGCCTGCAGGTGGCGCACCCGATGGACAATGGCATGGTCAGCGGCATTCCCGAATTCTTCATCAACCATGCGGAACTGCGCGACGGTAACGACCAGCTGCTGGCTCGTCTCGAGTTGTTTCCCGCCGTCAGCGAAAACCCCAACCTGGCTTTTGATATCCAAGGGGCAGGGCAGACGCGCCTGTTGCTGCGCGACAACAGCGGCAATCAATTCGATGCGGCCATACCCTGAACCCAAGGAGCGCATCATGCGCTGGATGCTGCTGTTGTTCATGGGCCTGGGCCTGCCGGCCCTGGCCGACCTCGATTACTCGCTCAAGCCCCGGCAGATCGCCGAAGACACCTGGTTGCTGGAAGGCAGCACCGACAATTTCGCCAAGGCCAACGGCGGCAACATCGTCAATACCGCGTTCATCGTCACCGAAGCCGGGGTGGTGGTGATCGACACCGGGCCATCGAAACGTTACGGCGAGGCGATGCGCAAGGCCATAGCCGCGATCACTGACAAACCGGTGGTCCAGGTCCTGCTGACCCATCACCACCCCGACCATGTGCTGGGCAACCAGGCCTTCAGTGACGTGCCGATCGGCGCGTTGGCCGGCACCACCGAGCTGTTGCGCCAGCAAGGCGAGGCGATGGCCGAGAACATGTACCGACTGGTGGGCGACTGGATGCGCGGCACTGAAGTGGTATTGCCGACCCGGACACTGACGCCCGGGGTGCAAAGTTTTGGGAATCACGATCTGCACCTGCTGAGCCTGGGTGGGCACACGGGTGCGGATCTGGCTATTCTCGACCGGAAAACCGGCGTGCTGTTTGCCGGGGATCTGGTGTTTTATCAACGGGCGCTGACCACCCCCAACAGTCCGGGGCTGGCTGTCTGGCTGTCGGACATTGCGACCCTGCAAGGCGCGCCCTGGACGCTGATCGTGCCGGGGCATGGCCCCGTGGCCACAGATGCAACGCCGTTCGAGCAAATGCGCGACTACCTGACCTGGCTCGATCAGCTGATGCGCGACGGCGCCGCCAACGGCAGCGACATGGCCGAGATGATCCGCAGCCCCATTCCCGAACGGTTTGCGGGGATCAGCCTGAGCCGCTATGAACTGATCCGCAGTGTCAGTCATCTGTATCCGCGCTATGAACGCGCACAGATGACCCGAGTCGATTCCACCGCAAACAAATGACCAACCCCGGCCCCCATGTAGGAGCGAGCTTGCTCGCGATGGACGCAAGAGCGCCGCGTTTAATCAGTGAGCACGCGTTAGCGTTAACGACCATCGCGAGCAAGCTCGCTCCTACAGGGGGGCGGGTTGATCGCAAATCCGGTGCTCGTACCCTGCGACCCGGTACTAAGGGATTAGCAATCTAGGCACTGCGGGCAATTGTTGCCAGGCCGTCGGCGGCGAAGAATCTGCACCAGACCGGGAAAATTTCCCGGGTATAACAAAAACCGCAGAGGCAGCCGTCATGACCCAACCCGCACGTCGCCAACCATTCGTCTTGAGCCTGTTGCTCAGTGCCATGCTGTTATCCGGCCCGGCATTGGCCGCCGTCAGCGACCAGGACATTCTCCAGGACCCCAAGAACCCGGAGCAGATCGTCACCAACGGTCTGGGCGTCCAGGGTCAGCGCTACAGCCCGCTGGACACCCTCAACGTCAATAACGTGAAGGACTTGCGGCCGGTCTGGGCGTTCTCGTTCGGTGGCGAAAAACAACGCGGTCAGCAAGCCCAGCCGATGATCAAGGACGGCGTGATGTACCTGACCGGTTCCTATTCGCGAGTGTTCGCGGTGGATGCGCGCACCGGCAAGAAACTCTGGCAATACGATGCGCGCCTGCCCGATGACATCCGCCCTTGCTGCGACGTGATCAACCGTGGTGTCGCGCTGTACGGCGACCTGGTGTTCTTCGGCACCCTCGACGCCAAGCTCGTGGCCTTGAACAAGGACACGGGCAAAGTCGTCTGGAGCAAGAAAGTCGCCGACCACAAGGAAGGCTACTCGATCAGCGCCGCACCGTTGGTGGTCAACGGCAAACTGATTACCGGGGTGGCCGGTGGCGAGTTCGGGGTGGTCGGCAAGATCGAAGCCTACGACCCGAAAAACGGTGACCTGCTCTGGAGCCGCCCAACCGTCGAAGGCCACATGGGTTACGTCTACAAGGATGGCAAGGCGGTAGAAAACGGCATCTCCGGCGGTGAAGCCGGCAAGACCTGGCCCGGCGATCTGTGGAAAACCGGCGGCGCCGCCCCTTGGCTCGGCGGTTACTACGATCCGGAAACCAATCTGCTGCTGTTCGGCACCGGCAACCCGGCCCCGTGGAATTCGCACCTGCGCCCTGGCGACAACCTCTATTCGTCGTCGCGCCTGGCGCTCAACCCGGACGACGGCACCATCAAGTGGCACTTCCAGAGCACGCCTCACGACGGTTGGGACTATGACGGCGTCAATGAGCTGGTCTCGTTCAACTACAGCGAGGGCGGCAAAGAGATAAAAGCGGCCGCCACGGCAGACCGCAACGGTTTCTTCTACGTGTTGGACCGCACCAACGGCAAATTCATCCGCGGCTTCCCGTTCGTGGACAAGATCACCTGGGCCACCGGCCTCGATAAAGAGGGTCGGCCGATCTACAACGAAGCCAGCCGCCCAGGCGCCCCAGGCACCGAAGCCAAAGGCAGTTCGGTGTTCGTCGCCCCGGCGTTCCTCGGCGCGAAAAACTGGATGCCGATGGCCTACAACAAGGACACCGGACTGTTCTACGTGCCGTCCAACGAGTGGGGCATGGACATCTGGAACGAAGGCATCGCCTACAAGAAAGGCGCGGCGTTCCTCGGTGCCGGGTTCACCATCAAGCCATTGAATGAAGACTACATCGGCGTGCTGCGCGCCATCGACCCGAAAACCGGCAAGGAAGTCTGGCGCCACAAGAACTTCGCGCCGCTGTGGGGCGGGGTGCTGACCACCAAGGGCAACCTGGTGTTCACCGGTACGCCGGAAGGTTTCCTGCAGGCATTCAATGCCAAGACCGGGGAAAAAGTCTGGGAATTCCAGACCGGTTCCGGCGTACTCGGCTCGCCTGTGACCTGGGAAATGGACGGAGAACAGTACGTCTCGGTGCTCTCGGGTTGGGGTGGTGCTGTTCCGCTGTGGGGCGGCGAAGTGGCCAAGCGGATCAAGGACTTCAACCAGGGCGGGATGCTCTGGACCTTCAAGTTGCCCAAAGACCTGGTCGTGGCCAAACACTGACCCAAATCCACCGCATAGCCCCTGTAGGAGCGAGCCTGCTCGCGAAAAACCTGAGAGCACCGCGGGGTGTCAGGTAGCCAGCGTTATCGTTGACGACCATCGCGAGCAAGCTTGCTCCTACAAAGACTGCGTTGCGCTATTTGAACAGCACCCTTTACCCCTGTGGGAGCGGGCTTGCCCGCGAAAAACCTGAGAGCACCGCGGGGTGTCAGGTAGCCAGCGTTATCGTTGACGACCATCGCGAGCAAGCTTGCTCCTACTACCAAATAACGAGAATCCCCCTGCCAACGGCGCATTCGTCTGGCACGCGGGGCTCTCTACTATCGATCCATCGCCTGTTTGTCCGACAGGCATCGACCCAGACAGAGGCCCACCATGATCTACGCACAACCCGGAACACCAGGCGCCGTCGTGACGTTCAAGGCGCGCTACGGCAACTTTATCGGCGGCGAGTTCGTCGCGCCGGTCAATGGTGAGTACTTCACCAACTCTTCACCGGTCACCGGTGAAGTGATCGCCGAATTCCCGCGCTCCAGCGCCGCCGATATCGAAAAAGCCCTCGACGCGGCGCATGCCGCCGCCGATGCCTGGGGCAAGACCTCGGCGCAGGACCGCTCGTTGGTGCTTCTAAGAATCGCCGACCGCATCGAGCAGAACCTGGAAATTCTTGCCGTCACCGAAACCTGGGACAACGGCAAGGCGGTACGCGAAACCCTCAACGCCGACGTGCCCCTGGCCGCCGACCATTTCCGCTACTTCGCCGGGTGCATCCGCGCTCAAGAGGGCGGTGCCGCCGAGATCAACGAGCTGACCACGGCCTATCACTTCCACGAACCGCTGGGCGTGGTCGGCCAGATCATTCCGTGGAACTTCCCGCTGCTGATGGCCGCCTGGAAACTCGCGCCGGCCCTGGCCGCCGGCAACTGCGTGGTACTCAAGCCCGCGGAACAGACGCCGCTGTCGATCATGGTCTTCGCTGAACTGATCGCCGATTTGCTGCCAGCGGGTGTGCTGAACATCGTCCAGGGTTTCGGACGCGAAGCGGGTGAGGCGCTGGCCACCAGCAAGCGCATTGCCAAGATCGCCTTCACCGGCTCGACGCCGATTGGTGCGCACATCATGAAATGCGCAGCCGAGAATATCATTCCGAGCACTGTCGAACTGGGCGGCAAGTCGCCGAACATCTTCTTCGAAGACATCATGCAAGCCGAACCGCAGTTCATCGAGAAGGCTGCCGAAGGCCTGGTGCTGGCGTTCTTCAACCAGGGCGAAGTCTGCACCTGTCCATCGCGGGCACTGGTGCAGGAGTCGATCTATGACGACTTCATGAAAGTGGTGATGAAGAAGATCGTCAAGATCAAGCGCGGCAACCCGCTGGATACTGAAACCATGGTTGGCGCCCAGGCGTCCGAGCAGCAGTACGACAAGATCCTCTCGTACCTGAAAATCGCCCAGGAGGAGGGTGCAGAACTGCTCACCGGCGGCGCGGCCGAGCGTCTTGAGGGGGACTTGTCGACGGGCTATTACATCCAGCCGACCCTGCTCAAGGGCCACAACAAGATGCGCGTGTTCCAGGAAGAAATCTTCGGCCCGGTGGTGGGTATCACCACCTTCAAGGACGAAGCCGAAGCCCTGGCCATTGCCAACGACAGCGAATTCGGCCTCGGTGCCGGCCTGTGGACCCGCGATATCAACCGCGCCTACCGCATGGGCCGGGCGATCAAGGCCGGGCGTGTCTGGACTAACTGCTACCACCTGTACCCGGCCCATGCGGCGTTCGGTGGCTACAAGAAGTCCGGTGTCGGTCGTGAGAACCACAAGATGATGCTCGACCACTACCAGCAGACCAAAAACCTGCTGGTGAGCTACGACATCAATCCGCTGGGCTTCTTCTTACGGGGGGGCGGGGGCGCGGCCGGGGGGGGCGGGGCGCCGGGGGCA
>NZ_JAUSSR010000023.1 GCF_030812475.1 Pseudomonas lini | reverse complement strand
GAGCTGGCTTGCCAGCGAAAGCGGTCTGTCAGCCAACAACTCTGCTGCATGTGACGCCGCCTTCGCCGGCAAGCCGGCTCCTACAGGGGACCGGTATGTGGCCACGAAATCGGCGGACGCCACCGATCCCTGTAGGAGCCGCCACTTCGCTCAAGCTTGATGCAAGTCAAGGAGCATTGAGCGTCAAGCCCGGACACTGTGATTCGCAGCCCGTCACGGAGACCCGTCATGCTCGATTTCTTTCACGACCCAGGCGAGATCGCCCGGTGCGATCAGGGCGTACTCGACCCCAACTGCCATGCCGACACGCAAAAGTTTCATGCGGGCATCGGTTCGCTGGACCTGTTGCGGGCCTTGCGTGTCAGTCGCCAGAAGCGCCGTCCGCTGGCCCTGAACGTGCAGTTGCCGTCCAGGCTCAAGCCGTCGTTCCGTTCCCCCCGTGAGATCGCATGCGAGCAGGGCGGTATCGAGCAGTATCTTCAGCGCCTGGAAAAGGAAATCGACCTGGTCGGATGCCACGTGGGGGCCGGGCAGCGGGTCGAGCAGTTTCATCTGGGCGGCGCGACCCCTACCATTGTTCATCTACAGCGGCTGATGGCGCATCTGCGTGGCCGGTTCAATCTTCTCGAACATGGGTGCGGCGACTACAGCGTCGAGGTGGATCTGCACCATACCGACTGGTCGACCATGGGCGCGTTGCGCGACCAGGGCTTCAACCACGTCAGCATCGGCGTTCCGGATATCGACAGCGACAGTGACATGTCGGTGGCCTGCTACCAGAACCCGGCACCGATTCACTCACTGATCGATGCTGCGCGCACCTTCGACTTTCGCTCCATCAACGTCGACCTGGGGTTCGGTCATGCCTGGCAGACCCCGGACAGCTTTGCACAGAAACTGGCGACCGTTATCGAGCTGGAACCCGACAGGCTGATGGTGTTCGACTATGCCCGGCCCCCTCGACGTTATCGGCCGATGCCCGGCGTCAGGGGCAGGGCGTTCTGCAGTCAGGAGGATAAAGGCGCGATGCGCCAGAACTGTTTCGACCAATTGACTGGCGCGGGTTATCACTACATCGGCCTTGGGCAATTCGTGCGGCCCGACGATGACCTGGCAATCGCCCAGGAGCGAGGCCGGCTACGGCGCACCTGCGACGGTTTCAGCCGTCACGGCTATTGCGATCATCTCGGGTTAGGCTTGGGGGCCATCAGTCAGATCGACGATCTGTATACGCAAAACGCCGACGCTGTCGACCTGTATCGGCTGCATCTGGACAGCGGGCAGTTGCCGACCTCCCGGGGCTGGCGCGTGGAGGCGGGGGATCAGATCAGGCATCGGGTCATGGAGCGGCTGGCCTGTGACCTGGAGCTGGATATCCGCGCCATCGAGCGCCGTTACGGCCTGATCTTCTCCAGGTATTTTTCCGCTATTTGGCCTTTGCTCGAGCAATTGAGTCATGATGGGTTGATCGAGTTGTCGGACCGTTTCATCAGCATTCTCCCCGCCGGTCGGCAGGACGTGGATGCCATCTGCAACCTGTTTGAAAAGGGGTCAAGCGCAGCATGGCATTGACCCACCTGCGAGTAGATTGATCATGAAGCCTGCATTCGATTTCAATCGAGCCCTGGTCGAGAAGTATGACCGCCCTGGGCCGCGCTACACCTCGTACCCCACCGCGCCACAGTTTCACCAGGCGTTTGCCGTGGACGACTATCAAACTGCTGCGCGGGCCAGCAATCAGCTGGCGGTGCCCAAACCGTTGTCGGTGTACATCCACATCCCGTTCTGCAAAAGCCTGTGTTATTACTGCGCCTGCAACAAGATCATCACCCAGAAAACCCATCGTGCCGTCGAGTACCTGACGTACCTCAAGCGTGAAATCGCGATGCAGGCCGCCTTGTTCGATGGCAGCCGCAAACTCACGCAGCTGCACCTGGGCGGCGGTACGCCGACCTACCTGACCAGCGAACAGCTGGCGGACCTGATGGACTGCCTGCACCAGGCGTTCAACCTGGACGATAGCGACGACCATGAGTTTTCCATCGAGGTCGATCCGCGCACCATCAGTACCGAACAGATCCAGTCGCTGCGCCAGCTGGGCTTCAATCGCCTGAGTTTTGGCGTGCAGGACTTCGACCCCGACGTGCAGGCGGCGGTCAATCGTACCCAGAGCGAAGAGCAGATTTATGCACTGGTCGCCGCCGCTCGCGCGGCGCGATTCAAATCGGTCAGCGTCGATCTGATCTATGGGCTGCCGTTGCAGACCGTGGCCAGTTTCGATGTGACCCTGGGCAAGATCATTGCCCTGCGTCCGGACCGGATCGCCGCCTACAGCTATGCCCACCTGCCGCAGATGGTGCGTGCGCAACGCTTGATCCGGCAGGAAGACATGCCGCCGCCGGAGCGCAAGCTGGAGCTGCTCGAGCTGACCATTCGCCGGCTGACCGCGGCCGGTTACGTCTATATCGGCATGGATCACTTCGCCTTGCCCGACGACGAACTGGCCTTGGCCCGCGTCAATGGCACCCTGCAACGCAACTTCCAAGGGTACTCGACCCATGCCGACTGCGACCTGATCGGCCTCGGGGTGTCGTCGATCGGCAAGGTCGGCGACAGTTACAGCCAGAGCGTCAAGGAGCTTTCACAGTACTACGCCCGAATCGATCAGGGTCTGTTGCCGGTGCATCGGGGATACCGCTTGAACGCCGACGACTTGCTGCGTCGCGAGGTAATCAGCGACCTGATGTGTCACGGCCGGATCGATTTCGGCAAGTTCGAGTCGCGCCATGGCATCCGTTTTACCGAGTATTTTGCCGAAGCGCTGGCGCAGCTGGACGAGCATGTGCGCGATGGACTGCTGGAGATTCAAAACGATGCCCTGGTGTTGTTGCCACAGGGGCACTTGATGATGCGCAGTGCCGCGATGGCGTTTGACGCCTATCTGGGCGGCGAGCAGAAAGGCCAGTTTTCCCGTACGGTCTGAGGTGTCTGGAGCAGGCCCCGGGACGGATTTTTCTCAAGTTGATCTCAATCAAGGGCAGGGGGCGCCACGCTCCCTAACATGACCGAAAGCCCTCTTGATTTCGGCCAGACCATGACCCTCCATCAGCCATCGATCCATCGCCACCTGCGCAGCCTGCGCGAGTGGCGCGTCGGGCTGATGCTCGCCCTGATGCTTGTACTGTCGGCAGCCACCCTCGGCGCGGTGCAGGCCAGGGAATACGGCGACATCGAGCAGCAGCGTATAGAAAAGACCTTGCCCCAGACCGACTCGGTGTCCGCCCCTGAAGGCCAGTTCAAGGTGCGTACACTGTCAACGGCCGGCAAAATCACCGGTTACGTGTTCCAAAGCCTGGACGTGGTCGATATTCCGGCCTACTCGGGCAAGCCGATCAATACCCAGGTGATCCTCGATCCGTCGGGGGTGATCAAGGATGCGTATGTCCTCGAGCACCACGAACCGATCCTGCTGATCGGGATTCCCGAAGCGAAACTCCACGCCTTCAGCGCCAAGTACAAGGACATCAAGGTCAGCCAGCGGGTGGTCGTCGGTCACTCCAGCGACCCGAACGCCGTCACCGTGGATGCCATAGCCGGCGCGACCGTCACGGCGATGGTGGTCAACGAGGTGATCATGCGCGCTGCCCACGAGGTGGCCGTATCGCTCAAACTGGTCGAGGACCAGACCGGCCAGGCGCAGAAACCCGCCACCGTACGCCAGGACTTCTACGAGCCCGCCAGCTGGGACCAACTGACCGGCAACGGCGCGATCCGCCGCCTGAACCTGACCCGCGGCCAGGTCGACGCGGCCTTCAAGGGCACCGAAGCCGAAGGCATCAACAATGCCAGTGCCGAAGACGTCGATGACACCTTCATCGAACTCTACGTCGCCGACCTGAACCCGCCGACCATTGGCCGCAATCTGTTGGGCGACAACCAGTACCGTTTCCTCATGCAGGAACTCAAGCCAGGCGAGCAGGCCATCGCCGTGCTGGGCCGTGGGTTGTTCTCCTACAAGGGGTCGGGTTATGTGCGCGGCGGGATCTTCGACCGGGTGCAATTGCGCCAGTTCGGCAATGTCATCAGCTTCCGCGACATGGACCATCAGCGGCTCTCCGACGTCTTCGCCAAGGGCATCCCCGAGTTCGATGAGATGTCGATTTTCATTGTGCGTGAACCAGCCCGGTTCGATCCGGGAGCCGCCTGGACCCTGGAACTGCTGGTGCGCCGCCAGACCGGTCCGGTCAGTGGCACCTTCAGCAGCTTCGAACTGCCTTACCAGATGCCCGAGCCTTACCTGGAACGGCCATTGCCCAGCGCCGAAGAATTGGCGGCCATCGAGGAAGCCGGGCGGCCGATGTGGGTGACCATCTGGTATCAGAAGCAGTTCCAGATCATGGTTCTCGGCGCGGCGTTGCTGTTGCTCACGACGATTCTGTTCCTGCAGGACACCTTCACCCGCCGGCCGCATTTTCTGCATTGGCTGCGCCGCGGTTACCTGGTGTTTACCGTAGTGTTCATCGGCTGGTACGCCCTGGGGCAGCTGTCGGTGGTCAACGTGCTGACCTTCGTCCATGCCCTGTTCGAGAATTTCCGCTGGGAGCTGTTTCTCACCGATCCGCTGATCTTCATGCTCTGGGTGTTCACCGCCGCGAGCATTCTGTTGTGGGGCCGTGGCGTGTTCTGCGGCTGGCTGTGTCCGTTCGGCGCCTTGCAGGAATTGATCAACGAAGCCGCGCGCAAGCTGAAGATTCCCCAATATGAACTGCCGTTCGCGGTCCATGAGCGGCTGTGGGCGATCAAGTACATCATCCTGCTGGCGCTGTTCGGCGTCTCCCTGGAGTCGATGACCACGGCCGAGCTGTTCGCTGAAGTGGAACCCTTCAAGACCGCCATCACCCTCAGGTTCGACCGTCAGTGGTGGTTCGTGCTCTACGCGGTGGCGCTGCTGGTCATCAACATCTTCACCCGCAAGGTCTATTGCCGCTACATCTGCCCCTTGGGCGCGGCGCTGGCGATCCCCACCAAACTGCGGCTGTTCGACTGGCTCAAGCGCCGCAAGGAGTGCGGCGACCCTTGCCAACTGTGCGCCAAGGAATGCGAGATCCAGGCAATCCATCCCGATGGCCGGATCAATGCCAACGAGTGCCACTACTGCCTCGATTGCCAGATGACCTACCACAACGAAAACAAATGCCCCCCGCTGATCAATAAGCGCAAGAAACAGCGCGGCAAGGCCGCACCGGTGAGCGCGCAACTCATACCTGTCGTGGAAGTGACGGCTGAACCCGGCGAGCACACGTCCCCAGTGACTGTTTTTATTCCTTCAAGGAGCACCTCATGAACGACACAGAAACCAAAGAACCCGCGCAACCGACCGGCCTGAGCCGGCGTGGTTTCCTCGGCACCAGCGCGGTGACCGGTGCGGTGCTGGCCGGTGCCTCGGCCATTGGCGGCGCGGTATTCACCCGTGAATCCTTTGCCGCGGCGGCCAAGGAGTCGAAATCAAAGATCCACGTAGGGCCGGGGGATCTGGACGATTACTACGGTTTCTGGAGTGGCGGTCATCAGGGTGAAGTGCGGATCATGGGCATTCCGTCGATGCGCGAGCTGTTGCGCATCCCGGTGTTCAACGTCGATTCCGCCACGGGCTGGGGTCTGACCAACGAAAGCAAGCGGATCATGGGCGACAGCGCCCACTTCCAGAATGGCGACTGCCACCACCCGCACTTGTCGATGACCGACGGCAAGTACGATGGCAAGTACCTGTTCATCAATGACAAGGCCAACAGCCGGGTCGCGCGCATCCGCCTGGATATCATGAAGTGCGACAAGATGCTCACCGTGCCGAATGTGCAGGCCGTGCACGGTCTGCGCCTGCAGAAAATGCCCCATACACAGTACGTGTTCGCCAATGCCGAGTTCGTGATTCCGCATCCCAATGACGGCAGTACTTTCGACCTGCAGGACAAGAACAGCTACACGATGTTCAACGCCATCGATGCAGAGAAAATGGAGATGGCGTTCCAGGTCATCGTCGACGGCAACCTGGATAACACCGATGCCGACTATACCGGCAAGTACGCGGCGTCGACCTGCTACAACTCGGAGAAGGCCTACGACCTGGGCGGCATGATGCGCAACGAGCGCGACTGGGTGGTGGTGTTCAACATCCAGCGCATCGAAGCGGCGATCAAGGCCGGCAAGTTCATCACCCTGGGCGATGCGAAAGTGCCGGTGGTCGATGGTCGCAAAACCGAAGGCAAGGACAGCGAATTTACCCGCTATATCCCGGTGCCGAAGAACCCGCATGGCATCAATATGACGCCCGATGGCAAGTACTTCATTGCCGCCGGCAAGCTTTCGCCGACCTGCACCATCATCGCCACCGCCAAGCTCGACGATCTGTTCAACGACAAGTTCAAGGACCCGCGCGAGGTGGTGGTCGGCGAACCTGAACTGGGTCTGGGCCCGCTGCACACTACCTACGATGGCCGCGGCAACGCCTACACCACCCTGTTCATCGACAGCCAGGTGGTGAAGTGGAACGTGGAAGAAGCCGTTCGCGCCTACACCGGCGAGAAGGTCAACTACATCAAGCAGAAGCTCGATGTGCAGTACCAGCCGGGTCACAACCATGCCTCGCTGACCGAGACCAGCGAGGCCGACGGCAAATGGCTGATGGTCCTGAGCAAATTCTCCAAGGACCGCTTCCTGCCGACCGGCCCGCTGCACCCGGAAAACGATCAGTTGATCGATATCTCCGGCGACGAGATGAAACTGGTGCACGACGGCCCGGCGTTCGCCGAACCTCACGATTGCATCATGGCCCGGCGCGACCAGATCAAGACCAAGAAGATCTGGGACCGCAACGATCCGTTTTTCGCCGAAACCGTGGCCATCGCCGCCAAGGACGGGATCAAGCTGGAGACCGACAACAAGGTCATCCGCGACGGCAAGAAAGTCCGGGTCTACATGACCTCGATGGCCCCGGCCTACGGTCTGCCGGAGTTCACCGTCAAGCAGGGTGACGAGGTCACGGTGACCATCACCAACATCGACCAGATCGAAGACGTGACCCACGGTTTCGTCATGACCAACCACGGCGTAAGCATGGAGATTAGCCCGCAGCAGACGTCGTCCATCACTTTCACCGCCGACAAGGCCGGCCTGCATTGGTACTACTGCAGCTGGTTCTGCCACGCGCTGCACATGGAAATGGTCGGTCGCATGCTGGTCGAGAAGGCCTGACAGTTGCCCAACGATAGGAGCGGGCCAATGACCGGTTTCAAGCAAATCCCGATGAAGGTCATTGCCCTGGCGCTGCTGTCGCTGGGCACCAGCGCGCTGGCGGCGGTGCAACCCATCACCAGATTGCCGTTGAAGGTCGACGCCGAGCAACGCTGGCACCTGCCGGCGGGGGAGTACCGCGGTTCGTTCAGCGTCGATCAATCGATGCAGATTGTCTGTGAGCCGGGCGCGGTGTTCCAGGGCGAGGGGCAGGGCAACGGCTTGATCATCAGCGCCCCGGATGTCTCGATCGAGGGCTGTACTTTTCTCGACTGGGGGCACGACCTCACGGCCATGAACGCGGGGCTGTTCATCCAGCCCAAGGCCCGTGGCGCCGTGATCAAGGGCAATCGCCTGCAAGGCCGGGGCTTCGGTATCTGGGTCGATGGCACGGCGGATGTGAGCCTGGTCGACAACCGCATCCAGGGTGATCCGGCGATGCGCTCCCAGGATCGCGGCAACGGCATCCATCTGTATGCGGTGCACGGGGCCAGCGTCATCGGCAACCAGGTCCGCGACACCCGCGATGGCATCTATATCGATACCTCCAACGGCAATCTGCTGCAGGGCAATACCCTGGAAGACCTGCGCTATGGCGTGCACTACATGTTCGCCAACGATAACCGACTGATCGGCAACACCACCCGGCGCACCCGCACCGGCTACGCGCTGATGCAAAGCCGCAAGCTGACGGTGATCGGCAATCGCTCCGAGCAGGATCAGAACTACGGCATCCTGATGAACTACATCACCTATTCAACCCTGCGCGACAACATCGTCACCGACGTGCGCGACGGGTCGACCGGCGACAGCATGATCAGCGGCGCCGAGGGCAAGGCGTTGTTCATCTACAACTCGCTGTTCAACAGCATCGAACACAATCGCTTCGAACACAGCGCCGTGGGCATTCACCTCACCGCCGGTTCCGAAGACAACCGCATCGCCGACAACGCCTTTGTCGGCAACCAGCGCCAGGTCAAGTACGTGGCCACCCGCCTGCAGGAATGGTCGGCGCAGGGTCGAGGCAATTTCTGGAGCGATTACCTGGGCTGGGACCGCAACAACGACGGCCTGGGCGATATCGCCTACGAACCCAATGACAACGTCGACCGCCTGCTGTGGCTGTACCCGCAAGTGCGGTTGCTGATGAACAGCCCGGGTATCGAGTTGCTGCGCTGGGTGCAACGGGCCTTTCCGGTGATGAAGTCGCCGGGTGTGCAGGACAGCCATCCGTTGATGAAGTCACCGATTCAAACCCTGACCCAGGAGCCTGCCGCATGAACGTCATCGACATCGAAGGAGTCAGCCAGCGCTATGGGCACAGCACCGTGCTGCATCAGTTGAGCCTGAGCCTGGCCGAAGGGGAAGTGCTGGGCTTGTTCGGCCACAACGGCGCGGGCAAGACCACCTGCATGAAGCTGGTGCTGGGATTGCTCCAGGCCAGCGATGGGCAGGTGAGGGTGTTCGGCCGGTTGCCCAGTGATCCCCATGTTCGACGCCTGCTGGGCTATTTGCCGGAGAACGTGACCTTTTATCCGCAGCTCAGCGGCCTGGAGACCTTGCGGCATTTCGCCCGACTCAAAGGCGCAGCGTTCACCCAGGTGGACGGGCTGCTCGAGGAAGTCGGTCTGGCGGGCGTGGCGCATCGGCGGGTCAAGACTTACTCCAAGGGTATGCGTCAACGCCTGGGGCTGGCGCAAGCCTTGCTCGGCGAGCCGCGCTTGTTATTGCTCGACGAGCCCACCGTCGGCCTCGATCCGATCGCCACCCGGGACCTGTACCGATTGCTCGATCGCCTGCGCAGCCAGGGCACCAGCGTCATTCTGTGTTCCCACGTGTTGCCCGGGGTCGAGGCGCATATCAACCGCGCGGCGATCCTGACCCAGGGTCGTCTGCTGGCCCTGGGCAGTCTGCACAGCCTGCGGGAGGAAGCCGGGCTGCCGACGCTGATTCGCGCCCGCGGGCTCAAGCACGCCGGACCTTTGCAGCAACGTTGGAACAATGCCGGGCATGTCACCCAGCGCTGGGGCACGGAAGGTCTCGAAGTGGCCGCGCTCAATGGCAGCAAGCTCGGCCTGTTGCGCCAATTGCTCAATGACGATGAACCGGCTGACGTGGAGATCGACCCGCCGTCGCTGGAAGATATCTACCGCTTCTACATGGGCCGGGCCGCTGCATCAGCAATTGGGGAGGCGGTATGAACCCGATCTGGAACATGGCTCGCAAGGAGTTCAACGACGGTCTGCGCAACCGCTGGCTGTTGGCGATCAGCCTGTTGTTCGCGGTGCTGGCGACCGGCATTGCCTGGTTGGGCGCCGCGGCGTCCGGGCAAGTGGGCTTTACCTCGGTGCCCGCCACCATCGCCAGCCTGGCCAGCCTGGCAACCTTTCTGATGCCGCTGATTGCCTTGCTGCTGGCCTATGACGCCATCGTCGGCGAGGACGAGAGCGGCACCTTGCTGCTGTTACTGACGTATCCGCTGGGGCGCGGGCATATCCTGCTCGGCAAGTTCGTCGGACACGGGTTGATCCTGGCGCTGGCGACGCTGATCGGCTTCGGCTGCGCGATGCTGGCGATTGCGCTACTGGTGGAAGAGGTCGAACTGAGCCTGCTGCTCTGGGCATTTGGCCGTTTCATGCTGTCGTCGACCTTGCTGGGCTGGGGTTTTCTCGGTCTGGCCTATGGGCTGAGCAGTGTGTCTGCAGAGAAATCCACTGCTGCCGGGCTCGCGCTGGGGGTGTGGTTTTTCTTCGTGCTGGTGTTCGACCTGGCATTGCTGGCGCTGCTGGTGCTCAGCGAAGGGCAGTTCAATCCGAAGATCCTGCCCTGGTTGCTGCTGCTCAATCCCGCTGACATCTATCGCCTGATCAACCTCTCCGGTTTCGACCCCGGCGCCAATACCGCCGGGGTGCTGACCCTTGGCAGCGATTTGCCGATGCCGGGCGCGATGCTCTGGCTGTGTCTGTTGCTGTGGGTAGCTGCGCCGCTGGCCGCGGCCTGGCTGCTGTTCCGCCGGCGGGCGAGTTGATTTTCACTTTGAAATTCTGGAGTAGTTGACGATGAGAGCGTTTTATCTGACGACGGTACGTGCCATGGCGGGCCTGATGGTCTGTCTGCTGCTGGCGGCCTGTGACATGCCCGCGCAAGCGTCCTTGAATGATGCCGCTGTAGCCTTTCATCCCAGTGATGAATGCCATGTCTGCGGGATGATCATCAATGGCTTCCCCGGGCCCAAGGGTGAAGTGGTCGAACCCGGTGGGGTCAGGAAATTCTGCTCCACAGCGGAAATGATCGGCTGGTGGTTGCAACCGGAAAACCAGCATCGCGCTGCCCGGTTGTATGTCCATGACATGGGCCGCAGTCCGTGGAACGCGCCGGATGACGCCCATCTGATTGATGCCAGAGACGCTTTTTACGTGGCTGGCACCTCGCTCAAAGGCGCGATGGGCGTGGTGCTGGCGTCTTTCTCCAGCCGCCAGGCTGCCGACAAGTTGGTGGCGGAACAGGGCGGGCGTGTGCTGCGCTTCAGCGAGATCGATCAGGCGCTGCTGCAGCAACAGTCCGCACAGGCGCACTCGAGCCATTGACCCCCGCTGCATCGCCTGGTTTCCCTCGCAAAAATCTGATCGCCGTCAAGTCGAAATTGCTGCGCTTGTTCAAATATAGAAGCTGGCTACGTCCCCAGTGCTTGGCATCAGCGATGCCCAGGAGAACATGATGCAAACCGAGTTTCAGGATCGTCTGGCGGTGATCACCGGCGCCAGTTCCGGGATTGGCCTGGCGTTATGCGCCACGCTGTTGTCCCGTGGCGCCAAGGTGCTGGCGATGTCGCGTACCGCCGGTGAATTGCCAGCCTTGAAAGAGGTATACGGTGAGCGACTGCAATGGTGCGCCGGGGACGTCACCTGCCAGGACGACCTGCAGCAGTTGGCCCGCCGCGCCGCGGTACTGGGTCCGGTGGCCTGGCTGGTGCCCTGCGCGGGTATTGCGCAAATGGCCGACAGCCTGGACATGCCGGCCTTCCAGCGTCAGTGGGCGGTCAACGGTGCCGGGGCGTTGAACACCCTGGCGGCGTTACGCGGTGAACTGACGAGCCCGGCTTCGGTGGTGTTTGTCGGCAGTTTCCTCACCGGCTCGAGCTTTCCCGGCCTGGCGGCCTACATTGCCGGTAAGGCCGCACTGGCGGCGCAGGCGCGCACCCTGGCGGTGGAGTTCGCGCGGTATGACGTGCGCATCAACCTGGTCTCCCCGGGACCGACGGCGACTTCGATGTGGGACCACCTGGGCTTGAGTGAAAGGGAGCTCGACGACGTCGCCGACACCCTCGCCAAACGCCTGCTGCCCGGGCATTTTCTCGATGCGTCGGCGGTGGCCAATGTGATTATTTTCCAGCTGTCGCAAGGCGCCCGGGGTGTCTATGGCCAGGACTGGAAGGTCGACAATGGCTACACCTTGAGCTGAGGATCACCAGGATCGCAGCCTGCGCCCACACCGGATCCTTGCCAAGCTCCGGATTTATATACGCCCCGATCCCCTGTAGGAGCTGGCTTGCCAGCGAAGGCGTCCTTTCAGCCAACAATGATGTCGACTGGAAGGGCCCCTTCGCCGGCAAGCCAGCTCCTACAGGTAATCGGGTGTACACGAACAGTATGCTCGACTCCAAACCCTGTAGGAGCTGGCTCAATGCGAAGTCCCTTCCGCAAACTCAATCTTGTTACCCACGTTGTACTTGCCCGACGGCTTGTTCATCGGGATGCGTTTGATCTCGGCGAGGGTGTTGCTGTCGTACACGATCAGCGCGCCGTCGGTGGCCCAGATGCTCAACAGCAGGTAGCGGCCATCGCGGGTGAACTCGACGTGGGCGGCGGTCTTGCCGGGCATCGGGCGCAGGGTGTGGGCGACTTCCAGGGTCTGTTTGTCGATCAGGTGGATCGCATCGTTATCGGGACCGAAGAACACATCGCTCCAGGCGTACCGTGAATTGACATGGCTGCGCATGAAGAACCCCGGCCCCAGGGTCGGAATTTCCTTGATCAGGCGCCAGGTCTTGAAATCGATGACCGAGATCAGGCCCTTGCTGATGTTCGGCGTGGCGAACACCCATTCGCCGTTGCGTTTCCAGTAGGTCCCCGACCCCAGGTGTGGCATCCCCGGCAGCGGTATGTCGGTGACCACCTTGCCGCTGTCGAGGTCGATCACCTGACCGCCCCTGGCCTTGCGCGAAGTGGCCAGCAGCTGCTTGTAGTCCGGCGAAAAGGAAAAGTCGTCCAGCACATCCCCGGCCTGGATCCGTCGCGGCACGAAGTCCGGGGTGCCGGCCCAGGACAGTTCCCAGACTTCCTTCACGTCCTTGAGCGCCACGATGAAGCTGTCGCGGGGCGGGGCTGAGTAGACCGCACTGACCCGCGACGCGGTTCCGTCCAGGCCGGTCGCCGGAATGGTTTTGACCAATGACAGATCACGGGCATCGAGCACCACCAGGTTGCCGGGCAGATAATTGCCGACCAGCACCCAGCGGCCATCCTTGCTCACCGCGAGGTTGCGGGTATTGAGCCCGGCGCGGACTTCGGCGATCAGCTTCAGGTTGTGCAGGTCGTACAGGCTGACCCAGCCATCGCGCGAGGCCACGTAGACGAAACGTCCGTCCGGCGAGAATTTCGGCCCGCCATGCACCGCAAAGTGCGAAGCAAAGCGCGCCAGCACCTCGAAACGATCGCCGTCGAGGATGCTGATGTGGTGATCCCCAGCCTCTACCACCACAAACAGGTTCAGGGGATCGGCACCATGCTGGGCCGTGCCCGGCAACTTGCCGGCATCGGCCAGCATCGAATGACTGCCGCGGATGTCATCGTTACTCCAGGTCGGTGGAGTGGCGGGCGGTTGCTGCAGGTAGTCCGCCAACCCGTCGATCTGCGCGGGCGTGAACACCTTGGCATACCCGGTCATCTGGCTCGCCGGGCGACCGTCGCGGATCACCCTGCGGATTTCGTCGGGCTTGATCCGGCTCAGGCTTTCCGGGAGCAACGCCGGGCCTGCTGCGCCGAACCGGTTGGCCCCATGGCAACTCCGGCAATGTTCCCGGTAGTCGTTCGCGGCCTGTTCAACTGGCGCAATCGTAGCGCCGGCATGGACCGCACCGAGCCATAACAACGGGGCCAGCGCCAGGCGTCTCATGCCACCACCTTGCTGCGGCGTGGCTGCGCTTGAGCGGGGTAGAAGCGCGCCGGGAAATCCATCTGTTGCGTGGCGAACAGATCAACCACTTCGCCAATCACCGTCAATGTCGGAATGCCCGGCGGACACTCCAGCGCCAGGCTCGGCAGCTGCCGCAGCACACCCCGGACGACATGCTGGTCGGGACGGGTGCCATTGCAGATCAGCGCCGCCGGTGTATCGGCCGCCAGCCCGGCTTCGATCAGTCGTTCGGCGATGACCCCCAGGTTCGACAGGCCCATGTAGAACACCAGGGTCTGGCTACCGTCGGCGAGGCTGCTCCACGGCAGCGACAAGTCGCCGTCACGTTGCAAATGGCCGGTAATGAACCGACAGGAGTTGACCAGATCGCGGTGGGTCAGCGGGATGCCCGCGTAAGCGCTGCAGCCGGACGCGGCGGTTATCCCAGGGACCACCTGGCAGTCGATGCCGCGTTGCAACAGGTACTCCAGCTCCTCGGCGCCGCGACCGAAGATGAACGGGTCGCCGCCCTTGAGCCGGACCACGCGCTGCCCTTGATCGGCGAGGTCTACCAGCAGTTGGTTGATCTGTTCCTGGGGCAGGCTGTGGCAGCCGCTGGCCTTGCCGACGTAATGCCGGGCGCAGGCGAGGGGGATCAGGGTCAGCAATTCGGGGCTGATCAGCCGGTCGTACACCACGGCGTCGGCCTGCATCAACAGGCTCCAGGCGCGCAGGGTCAGCAGGCGTGGATCACCGGGGCCGGCGCCGACCAGGGCAACTTCGCCTGGCCTGAACGAGGACTCGAGTGTGGGTGGCAGGGCAATTGATGGAGGCATGGGACGTCCTTGGTGCTTCATCAGGTTGGCCGGCCCCAGCCTGTATCAGCGGGTGTGCCGGACGGGCGAATCAGTGGGTGACGCAAGGGATGAGCGTTGGCGGCGGTACACCGATTTCTTCATCGCTGAGATGGCAACCGGGGTCCTGGCCCCAGAGATCGCCCTCGGCCCAGGCGCGGGTGCGGGTATTGCCGTTGCAGATGGGCAGCCAGCGGCAATGGGCGCAGCGGCCGCCCACCACCCGGGGATGTTTACGCAGTCTCAATAGCAAGGCATCCGGCCGCTCCAGCCACAAGGTGCGGAACGGCGTGCGCCGCACATTGCCCACCGAGTGCTGCCACCAATAGGTGTCCGGGTGCACTTCGCCGGTGTTGTCGATATTGGCGATGCCGCTGCCGGAGGCATTGCCGCCCCAGGCGCGAAGCATGTTTTCCAGGCGCGGGTAATGCTCGGGCAGACGCAGGGCTGCCCATTGCAACAGGAGGATGGCGTCGGCATCGTTGTTGCCGCTGACAAAGTCGCTGTCGCGGCCTTGCTGGATATCTTCCCAGGCAGTTTCGAAGATCAGCGTCATCGCCTCGCGGCTCATCTGTTGTTGCGCATCGAGCTGGCGACTGCGTTTGCCGCGGCCGCTGTAGTTGAGGTGCGACAGATAGAACTTCTGCACGTCGTACTCGCGCATCAACGCCAGCAGCGCGGGTAATTGCTGATGGTTCTCCTGGGTCAGGGTGGTGCGCAGCCCGACGCGAATCCCCTGTTCGCGACAGAGGCGGATCGCCTGCATGGAGCTGGCGAAGCTGCCCTTGAGTTGGCGGAAGGCATCATGGGTGGCTTCCAGGCCATCGATGCTGATCCCGACATAGTCGAAGCTCGCGGCGCTGATCTGTGCGATGTTCTGCTGATCGATCAGCGTGCCGTTGGTGGACAGGGCGACGAAGAAACCCTTGCCCCTGGCATAGGTGCTGAGCACGAACAGATCGTCACGCAACAACGGCTCGCCGCCGGATAGAATCAGCACCTTCACCCCGGCGTCCTGCAAGTCATCGATTACGGCCAGCGCGGCGGCAGTGTCCAGTTCGTCGCGAAAGACACTGTCAGCCGAGGTGGCGTAGCAGTGCTTGCAGGTCAGGTTGCAACGCCTGAGCAGGTTCCAGATCACCACCGGCGGGCGGTTGCTGCCCGGAGGGCTGGTCCGGGGCACGGGGGCCTGGCCGGCCAGCGCGCGCAGGTATTGGCTGATCCTCAACATGCTTCTCTCCTTGAGTCAGGGCGTGTTCAGCGTGGCGTTGGCGGCAGGCGCAAACCGGTTTTCTTCAGGATGCGGCTGCTCACCAGCATGTCGTCGGCGGCACAGGCGTCGCCCAGCAGGTAGCGCAGGTGTTCGCGGTAGCTGTCGATTTCTTCACTGCTGCGCCCGTGGACCATGGCGAACAGGTTGTAGCGCCACGTGCTGCGGCGTGGTCGGCGATAGCAGTGGCTGACAAAAGGTTGCTCGCCGATCAGCGCACCGAGACGCGGCATATCGGTGTCGCGTATATCCCAGACCGTCATGCCGTTGTGGCGATAGCCCAGTCGGTAGTGATTGGGCACGGCAGCAATCCGCCGAATCGCGCCCTCGGTTTGCAAGCGCTTGAGCAAATCCAGGGTGGCTTCTATGTTCAGTCCCAACTGTTCGGCGAGCCAGGCCCATGGATCTTCCAGCAAAGGCAGACCGGCCTGGGTCAACACGATCAGACGCTGGATGAGGGTGTCTTCAGGCCGGGAAATACAGACCGACATGGTAGGTCTCCTCTTTGGGCAAATTGAGCAGCGGCAGGCCGGTCAGGGTTTCGATGCGCTTCAGCGTCTGGGCGATGGCGTGTTCGGTCGCGCAGCCGAGCACGAACCACATGTTCCAGCGGTGTTCGCGCCGATAGTTGTGCGCCACTTCAGGCAGGGCATGCAGTTGCTCGGCGACCGCGTCGAAACGCTCTTCCGGCACCGCCAGCGCGGCGAGGGTGAAGGCGCCACCCATGCGCTCTATGTCGAACATCGGGCCGAATCGGGTGAGCACGCCGTCCTCGAGCAATTCATGCAGGCGATCGAGCAGTTCGTGGCTGCTGCTGTCCAGTTCGGCGGCCAGGACCTGCCAGGGATGGCGGACCAGCGGCAGGCCCAGTTGCAATCGGTTGATCAGCCGACGATCGAGATCATCCATGCAGGGATGCTCCTGTTGGCGAAAGGGCATAGCGTCCACCGCATTGTTTGAAGGCGTGGCTGCTGAACAGCAATTGGTGGGGCAGGTCGCTCAGCAGTTGTGCTTGCAGCAACGCTTGAACCTGCGCCTCGACCTGGTCCCGTTGCCGCCCGTGGATCATGCAGAACAGGTTGTAGCGCCACTGCGGCAAACGCCGAGGCCGTTGATAGCAAAGGTTGATCCCGGAAGCCCGGCCCAGGCGCTGGCCGACTTCATCGATCAGCGCGTCCGGAACATCCAGCACCAGCATGGCGTTGGCGGTAAAGCCCAGGGCGCGGTGGTTGAGCACCAGGCCCACCCGACGGAACAGCCCTTGCGCCTGCCACCGGTGCATTTGCACGAGCACCTGGTGCTCGTTGCCCTTGATCCGTTCGGCGAGGACCTGATAGGGCCGCGCTACCCGCGGCAACCCGGCTTCCAGGTGCCGACGCAGGGCCAGTGCCTGTTTGGCGCTCAACCCGGGCATCATGGGGTGTCTCCCAGGGCGAAGCCGAGGTCGATGCGAAACGCGGTCACCATCGGCAGGTCCAGCGGCATCAGGCCGGTGTCGCGCTCGAGTTCCTTGAGCACCCGGTCGAGGTGTGGGCGATCAGGGCCGGTCAGTACAAACCACAGGTTGTAGAAATGCTCCCGGGCGTAGTTGTGATTGACCTCCGGGTATTGGCTCACGCGTTCGGCGACCTGTTGCAGGCGTTCGGCGGGCACGGCGAGGGCGGCGAGGGTGCTGGCCCCGGCGCGGCTGTGTTCGAACACCGGGCCGATCCGTGACAGGCTGCCGGCCTGATCCATTTCTTGCAGGCAAGCCAGTATTTGCGACTCGCGGCATCCGAGGATCCGCGCCATTTCCTTGTAAGGTTCCGGGCACAGCGGCATGCCGTGCTGGAAGCGGTCGATCAGTTGGCGGCTGAGCAGGTCCAGGTTCATTTCAATACCCCATTTTTTGCGCGCGGCTGCTGAAGAAGATGCCGCTCGGCGCGGTGGCCGGCAGGCTGCCCAGCAGCGTCAGCCGGTACGGATCCCAGACCTGAACCTGACCGCCGTCGCGCAGCGACAGCCACAGTTGGTCGCCACGGGCGGTGAATTCCATATGCAACACGGCCGGTCCCGGTCGAAGGTCGGCGATCACGGAATGGGTTTCGCTGTCGATGACCTGGACCCGATCGTTGTCCGGGTAGGCGAAGTTGACCCATAGCTGGCGACCGTCCGGCCGCGACGTGACAAACACCGGTTGGCCGGCGACCGGGATGACCGCCGTCTGCTTCCAGGTGCGCGAGTCCATCACCAGCACCTGGTGATGGCCAACGGCGGGCACGAAAGCCTGGTTGTCGGCGACGGCCCAGCCTTCCAGGTGCGGCATCTTGTAGACGGGCAGTTTCACTTGTCCGCGTCCGTAATCGCCGAGCACCCGCTGCACCCCGCGCTCCGGATGCCAGAGGTCGAGTTGCGCCATGCCGTCCTCGCCGAACAGCCCGGCCATGTAGTAGCGCCCATCCGGGGTGATAAGGGCGTCGTAGGGCTGCTGGCCAATGTCGGTGAAGCGGCTGATCCGGGGCGTATTGCCCTGGCTGAAGTCGGCAGTCCAGATTTCGCCGGTATCGAACAGGCTGAACACAAAGCGTTGTCCCGGGGCGTCGACCAGGCCGACCACCCGTGAGCGTTTGCTGCCATCGGCCAGGAGCGTGGCCGGAATGTCGGCCACCAGCTGCAGCGTGGCGGCATCGAACACCTTGACCCCGCCGGGCACGTAGTTGGACACCGCGATCAACTTGCCGTCCTGACTGATGGCGCCGCCGATGCTGTTACCGCCCTGAATGATTCGATGCTCGATGCGCCGGGTCAGCAGATCGATTTTGCTCAAGCCACCGTCGCGGCCGAATACATAGGCGTAGCGCTGGTCGCGGGAGAACACCACCGAGGCATGGGACAGGTCACCGAAACCCTCGAGTCGGGCCAGGGCGGTGCGGGTGTCGCTTTCGATGATTTGCACGCTGCCCGTGGCGCGCTCCACCACCACGCCCAGATCGCCGGTGCCACGCAACGGTGGCTGGACGCAAGCGGACAACAGCAGCCCGGTCGCCGCTGACAACAGGAGTGATCGGATCATGGTGCGGGGTATCCCTGGAGAAGAAGATCGACCAGCCACCGGATGTCGTCCGGGCTGAGCAATGGGGTCCAACCGGGCATGGCGGTGCCCGGCCGGCCGTGGCTGACGGTGGCTACCAAGCTTTCCCTGGACTTGCCGGCCAGTGCCGCGCGGGTCAGTTCGGGGCCCAGCCCGCCGGTCATGTGCAGCCCATGGCAGGCGCCACAGTCCTGGCTCAACAGGTGTTCGAGTTGCGCCTGACGCTTGGGGTCCGGTATCGCAACCGCGGTGGTGCAAATGAGGAGGAGGGTCGTCACCATCACAGCGTGTCGATAGACCTTCATGACGCCCTCCAGGCGGTTATTTGAGCGTCAGTACCCAGGTCGCGAGAATTTTCGCTTCTTCATCCGTCACGGGGTTGGCGGGCATAGGCATCGGCCCCCAGTTGCCTGATGTGCCGTTCTTGATGTGGCCGGCCAGTGTGTCCGCGGCCCCGGCCACGCCCGCATTCTTGGCCGCGACATCCTTGAGCGCGGGGCCCACCAGCTTGGTGTCGATGGTATGGCAGGCGGCGCAGGGTTTGCTCTTGAACAACGCCGGGCCGTCATCGGCAGCCATGGCCGGCTGCACGCACAGCGCAGCGGTCAGGGCGAACAGTGAAAACAGTGTATTTTTCATGGTGGTTCCTTACATTGATGGAGCTCAATAGATGTCGTGTTGGGTGTTGTAGACGTTGAACTTCCCGGTGGGCGTGATCAGTCGTTTGTCCTTGATGACTGCTTTGAGCTTCAGTGTTTTGTCGTCGATCACCACCAGCGCCGATTCGTCGGCCTGGCCGCTCCACACGGAGAACCAGACTTCATCGCCGGCCTTGTTGTATTCCGGTTGCACCACCCGCATGGCGCCTTGCTTGATGCCTGCGTATTCGGCGATCGGCAGCACGGTGTAGCCAGCGTCGAGCCTGTCGAGGTTGAACACCGCCACCGACTGACTCAGCTTGGTGTCCGGGTTGAGAGTGGTGTCGACGTACAGGTGACGGGACTTGGGGTGGGTCTTGATGAACAGCGAACCGCCACCCTGGCCCTTGAGCGAGGCGACCTGTTTCCAGGCGTATTGCGGGTGTTTGGTCGGGTCGGTGCCGATCAGCGAGATGCCGTCGTCACCGAGGTGGCTGGTGGCCCAGACCGGTCCGTAGGTCGGGTGGTTGAAGTTGGCGCCGCGGCCCGGGTGCGGGGTTTTGCCGACGTCCACCAGCGCGGTCAGCTTGCGCTCTTTGGAGTCGATCACGGCGACCTTGTTCGAGTTGTTGGCGGCGGTCATGAAGTAACGGTGCGTGCTGTCCCAACCGCCGTCATGCAGGAAGGGCGCGGCATCGATGTAGGTGACGGTGAGGTTCTTGATGTCCTGGTAATTGACCAGCATGACCTTGCCGGTTTCCTTGACGTTGACGATGAACTCCGGCCATTCGTGGGAGGCGATGATCGCCGCGACCCGGGGTTCCGGGTGATAGTCCTGCTTGTCGACGGTCATGCCACGGGTCGAGACGATCTGTTTGGGCTCCAGGGTTTCGCCATCCATGATGGTGAACTGTGGCGGCCAGTAGGAGCCGGCGACCGTGTATTTGTCTTCGTAGCCCTTGAACTTGGAGGTCTCGACCGAGCGCGCCTCGATGCCCACCTTGACTTCGGCGACCTTGGTCGGCTCCAGCGGCCACAGGTCGATCATGTCGATCCGCGCGTCGCGGCCGATCACCAGCAGGTAGCGACCCGAGGCGGAGATGCGCGAGATGTGCACCGCATAACCGGTCTCGATCAACTTGACGATTTTCTTGTTGTCGCCATCAATCAGCGCGATCTTGCCGTCATCGCGCAAGGTCACCGAAAACAGGTTGGGCAGGTTGAGTTTGCTCAGTTGCTTCTTGGGACGGTCCTCGGGTTTGACCAGCACCTTCCAGGTCTTGAGCGTCTCGGCCATGCCCCATTCCGGCGGCGTCGGCGGCGTGTGCTGGATGAACTTGGCCATGACCGTGATCTGATCCTTGGTCAGCGCGTTGGACGTCCCCCAGTTCGGCATGCCCGCCGGTGACCCGTAGGTGATCAAGGCCTCCAGAAACGGTTGGCCGCGGTTCTGGGTGATGTCCGGTGTCAGTGGTTTGCCCGTGGCCCCTTTGCGCAGGACACCGTGGCAGCCGGCGCAACGCTGGAAATAGATTTCCTTGGACGCGTCGAATTCGGCCTGGCTCATGTCCGGCGCGCCGGCGGTCTTGACCATGGGCGGGTTGGCCGCGGCGGCGGGCTCTTCGGCGCTGGCGGCATGACTCACCGCCAGGGCCAGTGACGAACACAATGTGGCGAGGGTCAGGGCAAACGTTCTTCTGTTGCTGATCAGCATTCCATTTCTCCTCAGGCAAGACCTTTGCGATGTGCTGAAACGGCAGCGCAGAACGCAGGTTCTTAGTGCGCTGCAAGGCTATGCCCAAGGCGCCAATGCTCGCTTGACGGCGATCAAGTTTGCCGGCCAGGCCCCTTGCCAGGTTGTCGCAGGGGCCCGTAGCGTGTGGCTTGAATCCGCTTTTGGAGCAGGCAGCCCATGGACCGAGTCCCGTCTAGCGCACACCCGATCGAACCCTTTTATCAACCGCTGAATAATGAGGAGGCGCTGTTCGAGCAAGCCTGGCATCACGGCATGCCGGTGCTGATCAAGGGGCCGACGGGGTGCGGCAAGACCCGCTTCGTCCAGCACATGGCCCATCGGTTGAAGCTGCCGCTGTACACCGTGGCCTGCCACGACGACCTGAGCGCCGCCGACCTGATCGGCCGCCATTTGATCGGTGCCCAGGGCACCTGGTGGCAGGACGGCCCGTTGACCCGCGCGGTGCGTGAAGGCGGCATTTGCTACCTGGACGAAGTGGTCGAGGCGCGCCAGGACACTGTGGTCGTCCTGCATCCCCTGGCAGACGATCGGCGCGAACTGTTCCTGGAACGCACCGGCGAAGTGCTCAAGGCTCCGCCTTCTTTCATGCTGGTGGTGTCGTACAACCCCGGATACCAGAACCTGCTCAAAGGCATGAAACCCAGTACCCGACAACGCTTCGTGGCGATGCGCTTCGGCTACCCGCCGGTGGCCGATGAAGAGCGCATCGTCGCCAGGGAGGCCCAGGTGGACAACGCGCTGGCGGCGCAAGTGGTCAGGCTGGGGCAGGCCCTGCGTCGGCTCGACCAGCACGACCTGGAGGAAGTCGCCTCGACCCGCCTGCTGATTTTCACCGCGCGCATGATCGGCGCCGGCATGAGCCCGCGGGAAGCGTGCATGGCCTGCCTGGCCGAACCGCTGAGCGATGATCCCCTGACCGTCGCGGCGCTCATGGATGTGGTCGATGTCCACTTCGGCTGAGTTCACAGCGGTTAAGCGGGGCCACTTGCCGGGCGATCTGGCGATGTGGTTTTTCATCCTGGCCGAGCTGTCGGTATTCGCCATCCTGATCCTGGCGTTCGCCGTGACCCAGGCCCTCAAGCCGCAGATGTTCAGCGACAGCCGGCTGTTGCTCGACACCTCTACTGGCCTGGCGATGACCCTGAGCCTGCTGACCGGTGGGCTGTTCGCCGCGCTGGCCCAGGAACAGGTCAGGCGCTCACGGCCTCGCCGTGGCGCGGTCTACCTGCTGGCAGCGCTGCTCGCCGCCAGTGTCTATGTGCTGTTGAAGCTCGCCGAGTACCACCACTTGCTGGACTTGGGGCTGGGCATGGAGCACAACACCTTTTTCACCCTCTACTGGATCCTCACCGGGTTCCACTTTCTCCATGTCGTGCTCGGCATGGTCATTCTCGGCTGGCTGGCCGAGCGCTGCCGTCGCAGTTTGTACGACGCCGAGAACCGCAGCGGCTTTGAGTCCGGGGTGTTGTATTGGCACATGGTCGATCTGATCTGGGTCGTGCTGTTTCCGCTGGTCTACGTGCTGAGTTGACGAGGTGAACATGTCTGTTTCCAGGGATTTGCTCGTCTGCTGGGCGGCGTTGGCCGCGTTGAGCGTGTGCACCGTGCTGCTGGGGCGTGCCGAGGATACCCGGCTGTTGACGATCGCCATCCTGCTGGTGGCCGTCGGCAAGGCCTGGCTGATCGCCGACGGCTTCATGGAAATGCGTCACGCCCCGCGGCTGTGGCGCCGGTTGATGCTGAGCTGGGCGGTGGTCCTGGCGGCGGTGATCGGGCTGACACTGGTGTCGTTGCGCTGAAGAAATACATCTCCAATGTGGGAGCGAGACCGGCTTGCCGGCGAAGGGGCCGTCACATTAAACATCCATGTTGACTGACACACCGCTTTCGCGAGCAGGCTCGCTCCCACATTGGATCTCCATCAGGCATACGATCTATACCCGACCAAAACCATCTGCCTTTCTTGATCGTCATCAAGCAGCTTTCAACCCTTTGCTTCCTATCATGGACACGCCAAGCAAAGAGGAAGCGACCATGTCAGAGACCTTCACCAAAGGCATGGCCAGGAACATCTATTTCGGGGGAAGCGTGTTCTTCTTCCTGATATTCCTGGCCTTGACCTATCACACGGAACAGACCTTTCCAGAGCGCAGCAACGAGGCGCTATTAACCGAATCAGTGGAACGCGGCAAGTTGGTCTGGGAGCAAAACAATTGCATCGGCTGCCACACGCTGCTGGGCGAGGGCGCCTATTTCGCGCCGGAGCTGGGCAACGTGTTCAAGCGGCGTGGCGGCGAGGCGGGTTTCAAACCCTTCCTGCATGCCTGGATGAAAATGCAGCCACTGGGCGTACCCGGCCGACGCGCGATGCCGCAGTTCAAGTTGAGTGACCAGGAGGTGGATGACATCGCCGAGTTCCTCAAGTGGACCTCGAACATCAACACCAATGGCTGGCCGCCAAACAAGGAGGGCTAAGCGATGAGCATTGCTAATCCGCATCTGAAATTCGCCTCGCAAGCCGTGGCCAAACCTTACTTCGTGTTTGCCCTGATGCTGTTTCTCGGTCAGATACTGTTCGGCTTGATCATGGGCCTGCAATACGTGGTAGGGGACTTTCTGTTCCCGATCATCCCGTTCAACGTGGCGCGGATGGTTCACACCAACCTGCTGATCGTCTGGATATTGTTCGGCTTCATGGGGGCTGCCTACTACCTGATTCCGGAAGAGGCCGACCGCGAACTGCACAGTCCGAAACTGGCGATCATTCTGTTCTGGGTATTCGCCGCTGCTGGCGTGCTGACGATCCTCGGCTATCTGCTGGTGCCTTATGCCGGCCTGGCCAAACTGACCCACAATGAGCTGCTGCCGACCATGGGCCGGGAGTTCCTTGAGCAGCCGACCATCGCCAAGATGGGGATTGTGGTGGTGTGCCTGGGCTTCCTCTACAACATCGGCATGACCCTGCTCAAAGGTCGCAAGACCACCGTCAGCATGGTGATGATGACCGGGCTGATCGGGCTCGCGGTGTTCTTCCTGTTCTCCTTCTACAACCCCGGCAACCTGGCCCGCGACAAGTTCTACTGGTGGTGGGTGGTGCATCTTTGGGTTGAAGGCGTGTGGGAACTGATCATGGGGTCGATGCTGGCCTTCGTACTGATCAAGATCACCGGCGTGGACCGCGAGGTCGTGGAGAAATGGCTGTACGTGATCATCGCCATGGCGCTGATAACGGGGATCATCGGTACCGGTCACCACTTCTTCTGGATCGGTGCACCCGAGGTCTGGCTGTGGGTCGGCTCGATCTTCTCCGCGCTCGAACCGCTGCCGTTCCTGGCGATGGTGGTATTCGCCTTCACCATGGTCAAGAACCGGCGTCGGGACCACCCGAACCGCGCGGCCACGCTGTGGGCCAAGGGCACCACGGTCACCGCGTTCTTCGGCGCTGGCGTCTGGGGCTTCCTGCATACCCTGGCACCGGTCAACTTCTACACCCATGGTTCGCAGTTGACGGCCGCTCACGGTCACCTGGCCTTCTACGGTGCCTACGCGATGATCGTGATGACCTTGATCAGCTACGCCATGCCGAAACTGCGCGGACTGGGCGAGGCAGCGGACGAGCGTTCGCAGCAACTGGAGATCTGGGGCTTCTGGTTGATGACCCTGTCGATGGTGATGATCACGCTGTTGCTCACCGCCGCCGGTGCCGTGCAGATCTACCTGCAACGCTGGCCGGTCGATGGGGTGGCGTTGCCGTTCATGGCCACCGTCGATCATCTGCAAGTGCTGTTCTGGGCCCGTCTGGGCGCCGGTCTCGGGTTCTTCGCAGGGCTGGTCTGCTACCTGTTCAGCTTCAAGCGGCGTGTGCCTTTGACGATCGCCGATGCGAGCGCCTGCGCCGTGCGCTCGTGAGTCGGGAAACACGCTAGAGGAGGGCGGCCCGGCTGGTACAGCGGGCCGTTTTACATTGGAGTCCAGAGGAAAAAACCATGGCCTTTACCGTCGAACTGGAAGAGTGGGTCGGCAGTGTCTGGCATCGCTTCATCACCCGGCGCGCCAGCCCGGACTTCCCCGATGCACGGGTCGAACTGGCCAGCCAGCAACGTCCGCTGGCACTGTTGTTTCGTGCCATGGGCGGTGCCAATGGCATCGGCGTCGAAGCCGCCAGCGACCGCGAACTGTTGCTGCGGCGTAACGTGCTGCAGCAGATCGCTGGTACCTGCAAGCAGGTGCCGCTGGCGTGGTGCGACGCGGCTAACCTGCGGCTGCCTTCGAGCCTCGCGGTGTTTCCCGAAGCGGCACTGAACGAGGAGCTCTATCGCTGGCTCGCCTTGCTGGCGGCGCAGTCCGGCCCCATGCGCCACTGGGGACAAGACAATCAGCGCTGGACGCAACAGCTGTTGCGGCGTTATCCCGCATTGCGGGTGCGTTACAAGCGTCTGGTGGACGCCCATTTGTTACTGCGCCCGGATCCGGCGACGCTGAACCCTGGCGAGGCCGCGCTGGAACGGGCGTTATGCCAGGCGTTGCGCGAGCCCGGCAGTGTCGGACACTTTCCCCGCAGCGAACGGGCGGCCTGGCCGCTGCCGCTGTGGCTGTACCCGCCGCAAAACCTCGCCAGCCCCCAGGCTGCCGACCTCGGTGACGAGTCGGAAGAATCACTGACGACCCCTCCCGGTGAGCACAAAGGCGCAAGCAAACGCGCCAAACGCATCGATGAAGGCACCCGCGACGGCGGGTTGTTGATCGTGCGCCTGGAGAATTTGTTCAGCTGGACCGAACACGTGGACCTCGATCGCTGGTCGGACGACAGCGAAAACCCGGACGCCGCCAGGGTCGCCGAAGATCTGGATGAGTTGAGCCTGTCGCGCACCCGTCTGCGCAAGGGCGGCGGCCTCAAGTTGCACCTGGATTTGCCGCCGGCGGATGTCGACGACATTCCCTTGGGTGAGGGCATCAAGTTGCCGGAATGGGACTATCGCAAACAGCAGATGCAGGACGCCTTCGTCAACCTGCAAATGATGGTGCCCCGCGACTGTGAGGCGCAGCCACTGCCGCCACGGCTCAAGGCTTCGGCGCATCGTTTGCGGCGTCAGTTCGAGCATCTGCGCAATGACCGCCAGTGGTTACGCCAACAACCCCAGGGCTCGGAACTGGACATGCAAGCCTGGCTGGATTTCCACGTCGAGCGCGAGCATGGCCAGTGTGCCGAACGCGGACTGTTCATGGAGCAACGCCAGACTCGCCGCGACCTGGCGTGCCTGTTGCTGGCCGACGTCTCGATGTCGACCGACGCGCACCTGAACGATGAGCATCGGGTGATCGATGTGATCCGCGACAGCCTGCTGCTGTTCGGCGAAACCCTGTCGGTGCTGGGTGATGATTTTGCCCTGTACGGGTTTTCCTCGCTGCGCCGCCACCAGGTGCGGATGCAGGAACTCAAGTCCTTCACCCAGCGTTACGGCGACAACACCCGCGGCCGCATCCAGGGGCTCAAGCCGGGTTACTACACGCGCATGGGCGCGGCCATACGTCAGGCCACGCAACTGCTGGGCAAGAGCAAGCGCCGCAGCAAACTGTTGTTGCTGCTGACCGATGGCAAACCGAATGATCTGGATTTATACGAGGGTCGCTACGGTGTCGAGGATACCCGCGAGGCGGTGCTGGAAGCGCGGCGTCAGGGTTTGACGCCGTTCTGTATCACGATTGATCGCGAAGCCGGGGATTACCTGCCCTACATGTTCGGCGCCAATGGCTTTACCTTGATTCGCCAACCGGAACAGTTACCCCTGCGCTTGCCGCAGTTGTACCGCCAGCTCACCCAGCCTTGAGCCCCGGCTTGAGCAACGCGGCATCAGCCGGTGCTGCGTGGCAGCCAGAAAAACATCGTCACGCAGAAAATCGTCAGGCCCACGCAAAACCACATGAACCGGCGCTGCCGGCGTTCCGCGGCGCGTCCGGCCAGTGCCGGCAGGGGCATGCCGCATTGGCGGCATTCGGATTCTCCAGAGGGGTTGGCGTGTTGGCAATACAGGCAGACGGGCATGTCACTCACTCGAACTGTTCCAGGCGCAGGCGGTCGAGAATGGCGATCTGGCGGCCGTCCTGGGTGATGATGTTTTCATCGATCAGGCGGCGGATGATCCGCGAAAAGGTTTCCGGCTGGATCGACAAATGCCCGGCAATCAACTGCTTGGCCATCGGCAATTCGAACTGGCTGTTGACGGTTTGCTGGCGCACCAGCTGCGTCAGCAGGTAACGCACCACCCGGTGGGTGGCGTTTTTCAGCGACAGGGTTTCGATTTCGTTGACCCGTTGATGCAGACGCACACACAGCTTGCCCAGCAGCGCAAATGTCAGTCGGCTGTTGCTTTGCAGCAGGCGCATGTAGGTGTTGTTGGATAACCGGTACAGCTGGGTGGGGCAGATCGCTTCGGCCGAGGCGACATAATTCGGGGTGTCCATCAGCATCATTGCCTCGGCAAAGGTTTGCCGATCGCCGATGACCTCGAACACCTTCTCCTGACCATCGGGCGTCAGGCGGTAGATCTTCACCGCCCCGGCGATCACGAAGTAAAACGAGTCTGCCGGCTCACCCTGACGAAACAGCGGTTCGCCCTTGTCGATGCTCAGCAAGTGGCTGGTACTCATCAATTCATCCAGCTGTTCTTCGTTCAACGGCTCGAACAGATGATGACTGCGCAGAATCTGGTGATGGACGCGGTGAAGCACCATGGGAATTCATCCTGAGAAATGAAGAGGAGGGCAATCAAGTCAGACGAGGCCAAGGGATACGCCGCTGGCCAGCGCCAGGACCGAGGTCAACACCACAAACCAGGCCAAGGGCTGGATGACTTTTTTCATGACGACTCCTGGGGGAGGTTTCTTTGATTTGCAAAGGCTTGAGCAAGACGCGGGCCATACGCGCAAGCCCTTGTTTATTGAGGCGGCTGAGGAGCAGGGTCAAAAAGACCCTAAGCTATAGGGTAATTAACACCATTTGATGGTCATTTTTACCCTGGTTCTAATCACTGCTTTGGTCAATGGGCCCGGCTTGGCAAGGATCGGTGCGGGGGGCACGCCCCTTGCACACTTGATCTGCGACAACTGCAATGAATCGGCGATACCCGATGATTGCAGCCTGATTGACCTCGGCGCGCACAGGTCGGCGCCAGGTGGGCAACAAGGCAGAGGAGAGACTTTATGCAGGTGCTTGACCGCCGCAAAGCGATGGCCATCGCGCCGTTGTTACGACTGGCTTTTCGGCCATTTTTCCTCGCTGGCTGCCTGTTGGCCGTGCTCGCCATTCCGCTGTGGCTGGCCGCTTTCAGCGGCTCGATCGCCGACTGGCAGCCGGCTGGGGGGTGGCTGGGCTGGCATCGACATGAACTGCTGTTCGGTTTCGGCCTGGCGATTATCGCCGGCTTTCTGCTGACGGCCGTGCAGACCTGGACCGGTCGCCCCGGCATCAGCGGCGCACCGTTGGCGGCGCTGGCGCTGTTGTGGTTGTCGGGGCGCGTGGCGTGGCTGGGCAACGCACCGTGGCCGCTGCTGGCGGTGCTGGAGTTGGCATTTCCGCTGGCGGTGGCCGGGCTCATGGGGTTCACCCTGTGGAAGGTCCGGCAGAAACGTAACTACCCGATTGCGGTGGTGCTGCTGTTATTGGCGGCGGCCGATGGCTTGTCCCTGTACGGCCTGCTCGAAGGTCATGAAGGCTGGCAGCGCCAAGGCGTGCTGACCGGTCTTTGGCTGGTGGCAGCGATGATGGGCTTGATCGGCGGGCGTGTGATTCCGTTCTTCATTCAGCGCGGCCTCGGCAAGGTTGAAGGGGTTACCCCTTGGCCGTGGCTGGATTGGCTGCTGCTGATCGGTTCGCCCCTCGTGGCGTTGTTATATGCCGCTGGACCTGCGCTTGAGCCCACTCTGTGGGTGGGTCTGTTGTTTGCGGCGTTGGCCGCCGGGCATCTGGTGCGGCTGGTGCGCTGGCATGATCGCGCACTCTGGCGCGTGCCGTTGCTGTGGTCGTTGTACCTGGCTTATGCCTGGTTGGCGGTGGCCTGTCTGGGGATGGCGCTGTGGCATTTTGGCGTACCGATCAATGCGAGCCTGGCGGTGCATTGCCTGACCATCGGCGCCATGGGCGGCCTGGTGCTGGCGATGATCGCACGGGTCAGTCTCGGGCACACCGGCCGGCCGCTTGATCCGCCGTCGGGCATGACCCTGGCGTTTATCCTGCTCAACCTGGCGTGTCTGAGTCGGGTGGTATTGGTCCTGTTCCTGCCATTGCCCGCGTTGTGGCTGGCCGGCCTGTGCTGGGCACTGGCGTTCGGGCTGTACGCCTGGCGCTATGGGCCGATGCTGTTGCGGGGCCGGGTCGATGGGCATCCGGGATGAGCCCGCACACGAATGGAGGCGGCCGCTGATGTATCCCTTTTTACTTGTCACGCATTTGCTGGCAGCCATCGCCTTCATCGGCACGCTGTTTTTCGAGGTAGTGATCTGGCATCGAGCCCGGGAGCAGTTGACCGAGACCGCGCAATCGACGGCGGACCAGGCGATTGCGGTGCGCTCGCGCAAGGTGCTGCACGGCGTGGTGGTGCTGTTGTATGGCGCCGGTATTGCGCTGGCCTGGCAGCATCGCGGTGTGTTGAGCCAGCCACTGGCCAGCAGTTTTGGCACCTTGCTGAGCCTGAAGATCGTGTTGGCCCTGAGCATCATCGGGCATTACCTGTTGCTGGCGTACTGGCTGAAAAGCGGGCGGCTGACTGCTAGCCGCGCGAGCCGGATTCGCCGCAGCATTCTCGGGCACATGGTGATGATCGTGATCCTGGCCAAGGCGATGTTCTATTGGCACGGCTGATCACGTTGGAAGACGTGTGGGTCAGTTCATACTGTAGGAGCGAGCTTGCTCGCGATGGTCGTCAACGATAACGCGTGTTTACTGGTTAAACGCGGCGCTCTTTAGTCCATCGCGAGCAAGCTCGCTCCTACAGGGGACGGTATTCCAATGTGGGAGCGAGCTTGCTCGCGAAGGTGGCGTTACGGGTTGACGATCAATGACGGGGTTTGAGGGCGTTGATGAACAGCACGTTGTTTTCCAGATGGATGTGTTGCATCAGGTCGTCCTTGAACTCCAGCAGCCCGCGATAGAGTGCGCGCCAGGTGTTGCAGGCATCGGCCGGTGGAATGATGTGGTTGGTCAAAAGCAGCACCTGATCTAGCGCCTGGCCATGTTGATCATGTTCGAAGCGCAGCACCTGGATCGGCGGCGCAGCCTGAAGGCCGATGCCTTGTTGCAGCATCGGGAACAGCACTTGCTCTTCCTTGAGCATGTGGCCTTCGAGTTCCTGTTGCATGTCGGTGAGCAAATCGGCCAGGCCATTGGGGCAGCTGCTGCGGGCGCCATGCACTTGCTCGACGCGGCGAGCCAGGCGGATCAGTTCCGGCAGTTGCTCGCGGTGACGGGCGTGGTAGCGCGCCAGGAGATGGGCGATCAATGCCTGCGACGGTTCGTTGCGCCAGTCGTGCTGGGTCTCGCCGGCGTCTTGCAGGTCGTGCAGGGCATCGGCGATCAGCAGCGGATCGAGATCCTTGCCGAGTGCGGCTTCGCGCAGGCTTTTATGCCCGCCGCAACAGAAGTCCAGTTTGAAGCTGTGAAAGATCCGGGTGGCGCCGGGAATGTCGCAGGCCAGTTGGCCGAGGCTTTGTTCGAGCAGGGTCTGGCTCATCAGGGGTTCCTTGTGTGGATTTCAACGGTTCCCCAGGCTCATTGCACCCGGCATGCCACAGTCAACTGATTGAAAAGCATCGATGTTTTTTTAATTGTGGTGATCGTCACCCTGACGCTTTAGGGTGATTCCAACCAAAGAGGGTACTTACTACCATGTTGCGTGAAAGCCTGGCGGCCGACCTGATTGTCGAGTTGCCCAATGCCGTGCGGTTGCAACGACTGGTCCAGACCCTGCGCGAATACTTCAACAGTGGCGCGGTGGGATTGCTGCGCCTGGATGACGACAGCCTCCGGCCGGTGGCGACCGTGGGGCTGGTGCATGAAGCCCTGGGGCGGCGCTTCGTCATTGCCCAGCACCCGCGGCTGGCGGCGATCATGGCGTCCCGCGAGCCGGTCTGGTTCGAGCCCGACAGTCGCCTGCCGGATCCTTACGACGGCTTGCTCGACGGCCACGTCGGCGAACCCTTGCCGGTGCATGACTGCATGGGCGTGAGCCTGTACGTGGAAGGGCGGATCTGGGGCGCGATCACCCTCGATGCACTGCACGCCGGAACCTTCGACAGCCAGGCCCGGGAGGAGCTCAAGCGCTGCACCCTGCAGATCGAGGCCGCCGTGCGGGTGACCCGGCTCGAGCAGGAAAACCGCAGCTTGCGTTTGTCCCGCAGCGATTCCCTGGACCTGCGCATGCCCGTCGAGGAGGGCGAGATCCTTGGCCAGAGCGAGGTCTTGCATCAGCTGCTCAATGAGTTGGATGTGCTGGCCGACTCCGAACTGCCGGTGTTGCTGTTGGGCGAGACCGGCGTCGGCAAAGAGCTGTTCGCCCGTCGCTTGCACCGGCTTTCACGGCGCAGCCACAAGCCGCTGATCCAGGTCAACTGCGCTGCCTTGCCGGAATCGCTGGCGGAGAGTGAATTGTTCGGTCATGTCAAAGGCGCCTTTTCCGGCGCCACCAGTGACCGCGCCGGACGCTTCGATGCGGCCAACGGCGGCACGCTGTTTCTCGATGAAGTCGGTGAGTTGCCTTTGGCGGTGCAGGCGAAGCTTTTGCGTACTTTACAAAATGGCGAGATCCAGCGCCTGGGCGCCGACAAGCCATTGCACGTCGATGTGCGCATCATTGCCGCCACCAACCGGCACCTGCCGGACAGCATTCGCGACGGCCTGTTCCGGGCCGACCTGTATCACCGGCTCTCGGTGTACCCGGTACCGATTCCGCCCCTGCGCGAGCGGGGCAACGATGTGTTGATGCTGGCCGGGCATTTCCTTGAGCTCAACCGGGCGCGGCTCGGCCTGCGCGGCTTGCGGCTGTCGCCGCCTGCCGAGCGCGCGCTGCTGGCGTACACCTGGCCAGGCAACGTACGGGAACTGGAGCATGTGATCAGTCGCGCCGCATTGAAGCAGCTGAGTCGAGGCAGCAGTCGCACCTTGATCATGACGCTGGAACCGGAAATTCTCGATCTCGACAGTGCGATGGGGGCGCCGGGGGTGGTGGTCGAGCCGCTTGAGGAATTGATAGCCGATGCGCCGTTCCAGCCCCTGGGAGAAGCCGTCGACGATTACCAACGCAAGAAAATCCTCCAGGCCCTGGCCCTGTCCGGGGAAAACTGGGCCAGTGCCGCGCGGATCCTGGAAGTCGATCCGAGCAATCTGCATAAACTGGCGCGGCGCCTGCGGCTCAAGTAATCAACAGTGTTGATGGCGGTCAAGGAGGTTTTGCGCGGTGCCTCGCACACTGCGCAGAACCCTTCGGAGATCGATGTCATGCCCCTGTCCCTGGCTCAACTGCGTCGTAACTACACCCTTAATGGCCTGCAAGACGAAGCGGCGCCGCAGGATCCGCTGGCGATGTTCCGGCAATGGCTGCAACAGGCCCGCGACACCGAGTGCGCGCCGGTCGAGGCCAATAGCATGGTGCTGGCGACGGTAGACAGCGACGGGCGACCGCACTGCCGGGTGCTGCTGCTCAAGGGGCTTTGCGATGACGGCTTCACTTTTTTCGGCAATTACCAGAGCGACAAAGGGCAGCAGCTCGCCGCAAACCCCCATGCCGCGATGACGTTTTTCTGGCCGGGACTGGAACGGCAGGTGCGCATCGAAGGCCAGGTGTCCAGGCTCGACCCGCAGCTCTCTGACGCCTACTTCGATTCCCGCCCGGTGGCCAGCCGCCTCGGCGCCTGGGCTTCACCGCAAAGTCGACCGCTTGCCAGTCGTGCAGCGCTTGAATCCCTGCTGGCGCACACCATCAAACGCTTCGTCGGCCACAGCGTCCGGCGTCCTGAACATTGGGGCGGCTACTGCCTGCATCCGGACCGGCTGGAGTTCTGGCAGGGCCATGCCGATCGGTTGCATGACCGGCTCGATTACCGGTTGCGCGACGGCGTGTGGCAGCGGACTCGCCTGGCGCCCTGATCAGATCGTCCAGCAATGGAGAACTCTGTGGGAGCGAGCTTGCTCGCGATAGCGGTGGATCAGTCAACATCAATGTTGCCTGACATACCGCTATCGCGAGCAAGCTCGCTCCCACAGGTTTTGTGTGCCCGACACAATCTTCTTATCTCCCTGTCGAGGTACCTCCAACGAGGAATAGGCCCGCTCGCCATTCCGGTTCAGGCTTCGGGCCATACCCTCAGCTTACGGGAAGACCTGGACATGGCCCATCTGGCGCAACGCACATTCGAACCCCTGAACATCGCCGTGCTGACCATCAGCGATACGCGCACCTTCGAGACCGACACCTCGGGACAGACCCTGACCGATTTGCTGCAGACCGCCGGCCACGTGTTGATCGATCGCGACTTGGTCAAGGACGACATTTATCAGATCCGCGCCAAGGTCTCCCACTGGATCGCCGACCCCCGGGTGCAAGTGATTCTGATGACCGGCGGTACCGGTTTCACCGCCCGCGACAACACGCCGCAAGCGGTGCTGCCGTTGCTGGACAAACACGTGGAAGGCTTCGGTGAACTGTTCCGTCAGGTGTCTCTGGCGGAGATCGGCATGTCCAGCCTGCAGTCCCGGGCGCTGGCCGGGATGAGCAACGGTGTGCTGGTGTGCTGTGTGCCGGGTTCTCCGGGGGCTTGTCGCACCGCCTGGAACCAGATCCTGCTCGAACAGCTGGACAGCCGCACCGGCCCGTGCAATTTCGCCCCGCATTTGAAACCGCAGGCGCAGCGACTCATTGACGCCTGCGAGACACGCCCATGAGCGCCCGGGTGTGCGACCTGGGCAGCCTGATGCCGGTGGACGAGGCCATCCGCCGTCTGCTGGATCAGGTAGCGCCGCCGCCCCCGGCGCAGATGATCGATCTGGACCAGGCCCTGGGCCGGGTGCTGGCGCGGGATATTCATTCCCCGGTGAACCTGCCGGCCTGGGACAACAGCGCCATGGACGGGTACGCCATCAGGGCCGCCGATCTGCCGACGGAGGGTGGCTGGCTGTCGCTTGGCGGGCGAATTGCCGCGGGCGATCACGCCGCTTCACCTTTGCTCGCGCAACAGACGATGCAGATCTTCACGGGTGCGCCGTTGCCCTCGGGTGCCGATACGGTGGTGCCGCAAGAGCGCTGCCAGGTAGAAGGCGCGCGCGTGCGTTTTCCGGCGGTGGGCCTTGGCGATCACGTGCGCAAGCTGGGCGAGGAAGTCCGCCGCGGCGATCTGTTGCTCCAGGCCGGCAAACGCCTGCGCGCCCAGGAAGTGGGCTTGCTGGCCGGTGCCGGTATCGCGCGGGTCGAGGTCTATCGGCCCCTTCAGGTGTGCCTGCTCAGCAGCGGCAATGAGCTGCGCGAGCCGGGCGAGGCCTTGGCGCCGGGGCAGATCTACAACAGCAATCGCCATTGCCTGGCCGCGTTATTGCGTGGCTGGGGCGTCGATGTGCACGACTATGGCGTCATGGCCGATGAGTTGGCGGCCAGTCGACATGCCTTGAGCCTGGCCTCTTCGGAATGTGACCTGCTGCTCAGCTCCGGGGGCGTCTCGGTCGGTGAGGAGGATCATCTCAAACAGGCGATCGAGGAACTGGGCCGCATCGATTTCTGGCGCCTGGCCATCCAGCCGGGCAAACCGCTGGCCTTCGGCGAAGTGGCCGGCAAACCCTGGATCGGCATGCCGGGCAATCCTTCGGCGGCGCTGATTACCGCGTTGGTGGTGGTGCGGCCGTTGCTGCTTCGGGCCCAGGGGCTGACTGACGTATTGCCGCTGCCATTGAGCGTGCCGGCCGGATTCGACTGGCTGCTACGCAACAAGCGTCGGCAGTATTTGCGGGCACGACTGATCCACGGTGCTGACGGCCAGTTGCACGTGGAGCTGCACCCGCAGCAAAGCTCGGCGATGTTGACGGCCGCCTGTTGGGCCGATGGGCTGGCGGTGATCGAGTGCGAACAGCAGGTGCTCAAGCACGACAACGTGATGTTCCTGTCCTTCGCCGACCTGATGCATTGAGGGCAATTGATTGCCGTCAAGGCCATGCCTGCCGGTCTCGCTAGACTGGCAGCGCCTTTTTCGCCCGGAGTGCCACAGGCATCGATGGACGGGCGAGACGCGATTTTCCATGAGGATTACCCATGCAACTGGTCTGCCCGGCAGGGAACCTGCCTGCGCTAAAAGCGGCGGTGCGCCAAGGCGCAGATGCCGTCTATGTCGGCTTTCGCGATGACACCAATGCCCGGCATTTCGCCGGGCTGAACATGGACGACAAACAGTTCGACGCCGCGGTCGCCCACATCCGCCAGCATCAGCGCAAACTCTACGTCGCGGTCAACACCTACCCGCAGCCCAAGGGCTGGGACCGCTGGCAGCGGGCGGTGGATCGCGCCGCCGATTTTGGTGTGGACGCGTTGATCGCCGCCGACCCCGGGGTGCTCAATTATGCCAGCCAGCGCCATCCGCAACTGGGGTTGCACCTGTCGGTCCAGGGCTCGGCGACCCATGCCGCGGCGCTGCAATTCTATGCGCAACGCTACGGTATCCGGCGCGCGGTGCTGCCACGGGTGTTGTCCCTGGCGCAGGTGCGCCAGGTCGCCGCCAGCAGTCCGGTGCCCATCGAAGTCTTTGGTTTCGGCAGCCTGTGCATCATGGCCGAAGGCCGTTGCCATCTGTCTTCCTACATTACCGGCGAGTCGCCGAATCTGTGCGGTGTCTGTTCGCCGGCCAAGGCGGTGCGCTGGAGCGAAGACGCCGAAGGCTTGAGCGCGCGACTCAGTGAAGTGTTGATCGACCGCTACACCCCCGACGAACCGGCCGGTTACCCGACCCTGTGCAAAGGCCGCTTCCTGGTCGGCGGCAAACGTTTCCATGCACTGGAGGAACCCACCAGCCTCGACACCCTGGACTTGCTGCCGGAATTGACGGCCATCGGCGTCGAGGCGGTCAAAATCGAAGGCCGCCAGCGCAGCCCGGCTTATGTCGAACAAGTCACCCGCGTCTGGCGTGCGGCACTCGATGCTCACCGTGGCGCGCCGGCCAGTTTTCGGGTCAAAGACGAATGGCGCCGGGTGCTGGCCGGTCTTTCCGAAGGCAGCCAGACCACCCTGGGTGCTTATCATCGATCATGGCAATGAGGGACGGCACATGAAGCTCAGCCTTGGACCTGTCCTGTTTTACTGGGACAAACAGCAACTCGGTCAGTTTTACGCCGAAATGTCGGTCTTGCCCCTGGACGTGATTTACCTGGGGGAAACCGTATGCTCGAAACGCCGGTCCTTTTCCCTGGATCAATGGCTGGGACTGGGTCGAGAATTACAGGAGTGCAGCCAGGCACAGCTGGTGATCTCCAGCCTGACCCTGATCGAGGCCGCGTCCGAACTCTCCAGCCTGCGCCGGCTCTGCGACAACGGTCAGTTGCTGGTGGAGGCCAACGACATGGGCGCGGTGCAGTTGCTGGCCGAGCGCAAGTTGCCGTTCGTGGGCGGTCCGGCGCTCAATCTGTATAACGGTCATGCGTTGGCGCAACTGTTGGACAGCGGCATGACCCGTTGGGTACCGCCGGTGGAATGCTCGGCGGCGCTGATTGGCGATGTGCTCGAGCAAGTGCGGGAACTGGGTCGTGCGGTGCCGGAAGTCGAGATTTTCGCCTATGGACATTTGCCCTTGGCCTATTCCGCACGCTGCTTCACGGCTCGGGCGGAAAACAAGCCCAAGGACGACTGCCAGTTTTGCTGCATCAACTACCCCGATGGCCTGGCGTTGACCAGTCAGGAAGGACAGGCGCTGTTCACCATCAACGGCATTCAAACGATGTCGGCCGAGGTGACCAATCTGCTGGCGGATTACGCCGGGCTGGTGGCCTGCGGTGCCGATCTGTTGCGCCTGAGCCCGCGGGCTGAAGGCATGGCCGGGGTGGTTGCCGCCTATCAGCGGGTTCGCCTGGGTGAGACTCCACCGCTGTACGTCGACGGCTGCAATGGCTACTGGCATGGCCAGGCCGGCATGTTGCGCGTCGAGGAGGTTGGCCTGTGTTGAATCGTAAAAAATGGCTGTTGAAGGGTGCCGAACGCTTGTTGCCGCTAGTGCGCAAAGTGCCCTTTGCGGTGCAGCGCCTGGCCTTGCAACAGGCGCTCAATCGCTGCCTGGCCGAGCCGTTGCGCGACGGCGAGTTTGAAGTGTTGCGTGGGCGCTGGTTGCGCCTGCGAATTCCGGATCTGGGGTTGTCCTGGTACCTGACGCGCAGCCGGGAGGGCTTGCGGATTGCCGCGGACGCCCCGGCGGATGTGACCATCAGTGGCAACTGGCGAGAGTTTTTATTAATGGCCAGCCGTCAGGAAGACCCGGACACGCTGTTCTTCCGCCGGCGCCTGGTGATCGAGGGCGATACCGAGCTGGGGCTGGCGTTGAAGAACCTGATCGACAGCCTGGATCCTGATGTGTTGCCTGTGTGGTTGTGGCGCAATCTGGAACGGGCGGGGAAGGGCCTGGCGGCAGGATGACCAACACATAACCCCTGTAGGAGCTGGCTTGCCAGCGAATGCGGTACAACAGTCGACATCAATGTTGAATGTGCCACCGCTATCGCGGGCAAGCCCGCTCCCACAGTTTGATGTGCATGTTCCCAATATCCGTGCCCAACGCATAACCCCTGTAAACGCGTAACCCCTGTAGGAGCTGGCTTGCCAGCGAAGGCGGTACAACAGTCGACATCAATGTTGGATGTGCCACCGCCTTCGCCGGCAAGCCGGCTCCTACAGGGGTTATGCGTTGCCTGTCAGGCCATTGTTTCCTGCCTGCTTTCATGCTGCAAGGCATCAGTGGCAATCAACTGGCTGATCACTTCAAACAACTCATCCCCCTGCGCCTCGGTGCAGTCCTCGCCGTTGCGTTTGCGCCGTGCTGGTTGAGGATCAGGTGCACATCCGCATGAAGCTATTGGAATGCCGCCAGATCCTCTTCGGCGAGGATGCTGATATTGCGCCGTTCCATGGTGATCAGGCCGCTGTCGACCAGACGATGCAGGATCCGCGAAAAGGTTTCCGGCTGAATCCCGAGTTTCGACGCCACAAGGCGTTTGGAGACCTGCAAGACGATCCGGTTGGTGAGCGGATTGCGCTCCTGGAACAGGAAATGGATCACTCGCCGGCTCGCGCTGGCCATGGTCAAGGTATCGATGTCGCGCAGTCGCAGGTGCAGGTGCACACTCATGCTAGCCAGGATGGCCAGGCAGACCTTGGGCTGGTCCTCCAGGGCGCTGCGGTAATGGCTGCCCTCGATACTCACCAGCACACTGTCCTTCAGCGCCGTGGCGCTCACCGGGTACAGCCGGGCCTGGCTGAAGAGCAAGGCTTCGGCAAAGGTCTGGCCCGGCTGGATGATTTCCACCAGGTTTTCCTGGCCTTCGCCGGTGAGCCGGTACAGCTTGACCTGGCCGCTGACCAGCAGGAAAAAACGCTTGGCCGGATCCCCCTGGTGCATGAGCGTGCTGTGACAACCCAGGCGCTTGAGCATGGCCAGGGCGCAGACTTCTTCGAAGACTTTTTCCGGCAGCTGGCTGAACAAATGGTGTCGACGCAACGTTAAAACGATGGAAGGGTGGGTCAGCATGGCGTACCTCCGCTGACGGTCATAGTAAAGAGCACGAGGCTATTGCCCTATGCCTCTGCAGGTCTACCTCGAAAGAGGCATGTCCCTTAGCCCGCACTGCGCAGGTGCTCCATGGCCCACACCGCCGCCTCGACCCGCGAGCGCAAGCCGAGTTTGTGCAGCAGGTTCTTGACGTGAACCTTGACCGTGCCTTCGGTGATGCCCAGCTTGTGCCCGATGACCTTGTTGCTGAAGCCGCTGGCGATGGTTTTCAGTACCTGGCGTTCACGCTCGGTCAGCTCCACCACGGCCTGGCGCGGGGGGGAGCGCAGCGCCTGGGCCATGACCTGGGTCAGGCCCGGGCTGATCACCAGCGCTCCGTGCAAGGCATCGCGGATGTACTGCACCAACAGTTCCGGCTCCATGTCCTTGAGCAGGTAGCCGTCGGCGTCCAGGCGCAGTGCGTCGCGAATATCGTCCTCGGCGTCCGAGACCGTGAACAGCAGCACCTTGCCGCTGTAGTGCATCGCCCGCAATTGACGCAGGGTTTCGATGCCGTTCATTTGCGGCATGTTGTTGTCGAGCAGCACCAGGTCCGGTCGCAGCGGCTCGATCAAGGTGAGGGCTTCTTCGCCGTGGCTGGCTTCGCCGACGATCTCGAAATCATCTTCAAGCTCGAGCATCTGGCGGATGCCGTGACGCATCATCGGATGGTCGTCGACCAGCAGGATTCGGTGTCGCGGGGTCGGGTTCATGGGACGCTACCTTCTGTTTGCTGCCCAAGAAACTCCGGGCGGAATTCCAGTTGGACGCGGGTGCCCTGGGGCGCCCTGGAAATAATCTGCAATTGGCCGCGCAAGCTGCGCGCCCGCTCATCCATGATGTTCAGGCCGTGGTGTTCGCGCTGATCGACCTTGCCGCTGAAACCGCGCCCGTCGTCTTCGACGCTGAGCCTGACGGTTTCACCGTCCTGACGCAGTTCGAGCCAGGCGCTTTGCGCATGGGCGTGGCGCAGGCAGTTGGAGAGCGCCTCGCGGGTGATCTGCAAAATGTGGATCTGCTCGCTGGCCGATAGCTGGAAGGCCAGGGCATCGACGTGCAGGTGCACCTGGAACTCCCCGCGCCGGGAAAACTCCTCGGCGGTGTCCTTGAGTTCCTGCACCAGCCCCGCGTCGTGGATCTGCAAGCGAAAGGTGGTCAGCAGCTCGCGTAACTGGCGGTAGGCATTGTTCAGCCCTTCACGCAGCTCCGCCGTGACGTTTTCCAGGGTCTCCACCGGTTCGCCACGGCGCATCAGGGTCTGCAGGCGGCTGACCTGCAGCTTCATGTAGGACAGGGCCTGGGCCAGTGAGTCATGCAGCTCGCGGGCGATGATCGTGCGTTCGTCCAGCAGCAGCAGGCGGTGATCCTGCTCCCGCTGGCGCTTGAGCGAGAGCGACGTGCCGATCAGGTTGGCCAGGGCCTGGATCAGTTGGGTTTCCCAGGCTTGCGGGGGATGGCCGTCGACAAAATGCGCCTTGAGTTCACCCAGCTCGTTGCCCTGATTGCTGATGCTGAAGGTTTGCGGGCTGGTTTCATGGTGCTTCTGGCAGGTGGCGCAATCGCTGCTGGCGCAGACCTCGCGGATGTTCGCACCATGCAGGGCGAGCAACTGCTGGGCCGGCGCCTGGGATTGCCCTTGCAGGCACAGCGACAGGCGCAAGCCCGGCAGGCGTTGCTGGAAGCGCCGGATCAACTCATCCAGGCCTTCGGCATTGGCCAGGCGTGTGGCCAGGCTACGGCTGCTCTGATACAGCAGCTCGAGGGCGGCGTTGGCTTGCTGCAGGTTCAGGGTTTTTTGCCTGACCTGACTCTCCAGGGTGCGGTGCGATTCTTCGATGGTCTCGGCCATGGCGTTGAAACTCATGGCCAACTGGCCCAGTTCATCCCGGGACTGATGATTGACCCGCACCTTGAAATCACCGCGACGAAAGCGCTGGGTGGCGTCCACCAACTCTTTCAGGGGCATGACGACCCCATACTGCAATTCGTATAACCCGATCAGCAGGACGAACAGGGTGGTGAACAAGGCCATGCCCTGGATCACCTGTTGCCAGCCTTGCTTTTGTTCGCTTTGGCGCTGTAGCAGATGGACGAACTGATTCAGTTGCTCAACGAAGGGCAGGGCTTTGGCTTGAAAAGCGGCACCATCGTCGCGTTCCAGTGCCGGGCGCAACTCCTCGTTCCAGTAGTGCTGGATTTGCCCGTAGCTGATTTGCAACGCGGTGTTCGGACCATCTTCCAGCACCGCCTTGAGTGAATGGCTGTTGAGGCGATTTTGCAGGCTGTCGGCAATGCTAGTGATGTCTTCCCTGGAGGCACCTGCCGCCAGTTTCCAGCTCAGGTGGTAGGTCTCCATGCGCACCGAGCCCGCGGTGTTGATCGCCGCCGCATCACCCTGGCTGAACCAGGCGATCAGGCCGGCGCTCAATGAGCTGGCGAGGGCGAGCACGGCGATCAGGATCACCGCCAGGCCGGCGCGGGCGGGCAGGGAGCTGCGCAACCAGCGAATCATCAACGCAGGTCCCGGGAACAATCAGGAAAACAGAACATGTGGCGCACCAGAGCGAGGTTTGCCGCCAATCCCGGGCGCGCTACCTCTAAAGAGTTGTCGACTGATCCCTGTCAGCAAAAACCTCGGAAGAAAAGCTCAAGCCCCTGATAAAACGAGGGTTTCAAGCCTTTGCACGACTACCTCCTTGGAGGTAGACCGCACAAGCATAGGCCTGTGCCCCCATGGACTACGTTGACATGGATCAAGTTTTTGCGGGGTCGGCCTCTCTAGTCTGCAGCCGTGGCTAACTGACTGGAGAGCATCGTGACCCAACCCCGTGTACGACAAGGCCTGGTGCTGGGCATGAGCACGCTGGCCTTCACTGTCTGTTTCATGGTCTGGATGATGTTTGCCGTGCTCGGGGTGCCGATCAAGGACCTTCTCCAGCTCAACGAAACCCAGTTCGGCCTGTTGGCCGCGACCCCGGTGTTGACCGGCTCGCTGGTGCGGTTGCCGCTGGGCCTGCTGACCGACCGCTTTGGCGGGCGCAGCGTGTTCTTCCTGCTGATGCTGTCCTGCGTCGCTCCGCTGTACCTGATCAGCCACGCCACGGCCTACTGGCAGTTCCTGGTGCTGGGCTTGTTCGTCGGCCTGGCCGGCGGCTCGTTCTCGGTCGGAATTGCCTACGTCGCCAAATGGTTCGACAAGGAGAACCAGGGCTTCGCCATGGGTATCTTCGGCGCCGGGAATGCCGGGGCCGCAGTGACCAAGTTTCTCGCCCCGGCGCTGATCGCTGCCGGCAGCTGGCAGCTGGTGCCAAAGGTCTTCAGCGCGATCCTCTTTATTACTGCGTTGTTGTTCTGGTTCCTCAGCGCCGAAAACAAGGACCACCGTAGTGCCACTGGCGCAACTTTGCGGGAGCAATTGTGCTCACTGAAGGACCCTGCGGTGTGGCGCTACTGCCAGTACTACTCGATCGTCTTCGGTGGCTACGTCGCCCTGGCCCTGTGGATGACCAAGTACTACGTGCAGGAATACGGTTTCAGCCTGCAAAGCGCGGCGCTGCTGGCGGCCTGTTTCTCCCTGCCCGGTGGCGTGCTGCGTGCCGTCGGCGGCTGGATGTCGGATCGCTGGGGTGCGCAAAGCGTGACCTGGTGGGTGTTGTGGGTCAGCTGGGTCTGCCTGTTCCTGCTCTCATACCCGCAAACCCAACTGCAAGTGCAGACCATTAGCGGCCCGGTGGATTTCCACATCGGCCTCAACCCCGCGCTGTTCACCGTGCTGCTGTTCGTCATGGGCATCGCCTTCGCGTTCGGCAAGGCCTCGGTTTTCAAGTACATCGCCAACGACTATCCGAACAACATGGGCGCGGTGTCCGGCATCGTCGGCCTCGCCGGTGGCCTGGGCGGTTTCGTCCTGCCGATCCTGTTCGGCGCCCTGGTGGACCTCACCGGCGTGCGCTCTTCCTGCTTCATGTTGATGTACGGCGTGGTCTGGGTCTCCCTCACCTGGATGTACTTCAGCGAAATCCGCAAAAGCCCGGTGCTGGGTAAAGCGCCGGCGCTGACCCCGTCCCCGATTTCCAGCATTGCCCTAGGAGAAGAACATGTCCGTTCTGCAAAAGCCTGACAAAGGCCCGGTCATTCATGACTGGCGCCCCGAGGACCCAGCATTCTGGGGGCGTAGCGGTAAACAGACCGCCACGCGCAACTTGTGGATTTCCATTCCTGCACTGTTGTTGGCCTTTGCGGTGTGGATGGTCTGGAGCACGGTGATCGTGCGCTTGAACGCCATCGGCTTCAGCTTCACCACCGACCAGCTGTTCTGGCTGGCGGCGTTGCCGGGGCTGTCCGGGGCGACCTTGCGCGTCTTCTATTCCTTTATGGTACCGATCTTCGGCGGCCGTCGCTGGACCGCCCTGAGCACCGCATCGCTGTTGTTGCCTTCGATCTGGATGGGCTTCGCCGTGCAGGACCCGAGCACCTCCTACAGCGTGTTCGTGTTGATTGCCTTGCTCTGCGGTTTTGGTGGCGGCAACTTTGCCTCGAGCATGTCCAACATCAGCTTCTTCTACCCCAAGTCGCAGCAAGGCACGGCCCTTGGCCTCAATGCCGGGCTGGGTAACCTGGGCGTCTCGGTGATGCAGTTCTGTGTGCCGCTGGTGATTACCTTCGGCGTGTTCGGCTTCATGGGTGGCTCGCCGCAAGCACTGCCGGATGGCGGCCAGTTGTGGTTGCAGAACGCCGGCTTCATCTGGGTGCCGTTCATTGTCCTGGTGACGGTGCTGGCCTGGTTCGGCATGAATGACCTGTCCAGTGCCCGCGCTTCTTTTAGCGAGCAGGCGGTGATCTTCAAACGCAAACACAACTGGCTGATGTGCTGGTTGTACCTGGCGACCTTCGGTTCGTTCATCGGTTTCTCCGCCGCGTTTCCGCTGCTGATCAAAACCTCGTTCCCTGATGTCATCGCCTTGAAATTCGCCTTCCTCGGCCCGTTGGTGGGTGCGCTGGTACGCCCATTGGGCGGCTGGCTGGCGGACAAGCTCGGCGGCGCGAAAGTGACCTTGTGGAATTTCGTGGCGATGATCGTGATGGTCTTCGGCGTCATGCACTTCCTGCCGCAGAACGGTGAGCCCGGCAACTTCTACGGCTACCTCGGCATGTTCATGCTGCTGTTCATCACCACTGGCATCGGCAATGGCTCCACCTTCCGCATGATCCCGGTGATCTTCCGCACCCAGCACGAAAAAGCCTCGGCCGGAAAACCACCCGCCGTGCGCGAACAAGCGCTGAAGAATGCCGGCAAAGAGTCTGCCGCGGTCCTGGGCTTCAGCTCGGCCATGGGCGCCTTCGGTGCGTTCTTCATTCCCAAATCCTTCGGCTCTTCGATGGCCCTGACCGGCGGCCCGGAGATGGCCTTCTACATGTTCGTCGGCTTTTACCTGAGCTGCATCGTCGTGACGTGGTGGTGGTACGCGCGCAAAGGCGCCGCGACACCCTGCTGAATCGAGCCGAATCCAACCATTGCGTGGGCGGGGCACAGACTCCGCGACAAAGCCTGAGAGGACTACACCGTGAGTCATTTACTGGATCAATTGCGGTTTTTCAATCGCAAGCAAAACGAGTTTTCCGATGGTCATGGCGAGACTCGCAAAGAGTCCCGCGACTGGGAGAACGTCTACCGTTCGCGCTGGCAGTACGACAAGATCGTGCGTTCCACCCACGGGGTGAACTGCACCGGCTCCTGCTCGTGGAAAATCTACGTCAAGAACGGCTTGATCACCTGGGAAACCCAGCAGACCGACTACCCGCGTACCCGTAACGATCTGCCGAACCATGAGCCCCGTGGCTGCCCCCGTGGTGCCAGCTACAGCTGGTACATCTACAGCGCCAACCGCCTCAAGTACCCGAAAATCCGCAAGCCGTTGCTCAAGCTCTGGCGCGATGCGCGGCAAACCATGGCGCCGGTCGAAGCCTGGGCCAGCATCGTCGAGGACAAGGTCAAGGCCGACTCCTATAAAAGCAAGCGCGGCATGGGTGGCTTCATTCGTTCCAACTGGGAAGAAGTCAACGAGATCATTGCGGCGGCTAACGTCTACACCATCAAGCAATACGGCCCGGACCGGATCGTCGGCTTCTCGCCGATTCCGGCCATGTCGATGGTCAGCTATGCGGCTGGTTCGCGTTACCTGTCGCTGATCGGCGGTGCCTGCCTGAGTTTCTACGACTGGTACTGCGACCTGCCACCGGCCTCGCCCATGGTGTGGGGCGAGCAGACCGACGTGCCGGAATCGGCCGACTGGTACAACTCCAACTACATCATTGCCTGGGGCTCCAACGTCCCGCAGACCCGGACTCCGGACGCGCACTTCTTTACCGAAGTCCGCTACAAGGGCACCAAGACGGTAGCGATCACCCCGGACTACTCGGAAGTCGCCAAGCTCACCGACCTGTGGCTGAACCCTAAACAAGGCACCGATGCGGCGCTGGCCCAGGCGTTCAACCATGTGATCTTCAAAGAATTCCACCTGGACAAACCGAGCGCCTATTTCACCGACTACGCCAAGCGCTTCACCGATTTGCCAGTGCTGGTGCTGCTCAAGCAAATGGTCGACAAGGCACCCGGTGCCGGTTACCAGCCGGACCGCTTCCTGCGGGCCAGTGACCTGACCGACAACCTCGGCCAGGAAAACAACCCGGAATGGAAAACCATCGCCCTCGATGTCAGCGGCGAACTGGTGTCCCCTCAGGGTTCCATCGGTTATCGCTGGGGCGAGAAGGGCAAGTGGAACATCCTGCCCCGTGAAGGCGGCGAAGGCCGCGAGATCGATCTGAAGCTGAGCCTGATCGGCGGCGACGTCGCCGAAGTGGCGTTCCCGTATTTTGCCGGCGAGTCCCACGAACACTTCCAGCATGTGGCCGGCGATGCCGTGCAATACCGCCGTGTGCCAGTGCATAACGTGGTGCTGGCGGATGGCAGCGTGGCCAAAGTCGCCACCGTGTTCGACCTGTCGGCCGCCAACCTGGCCATCGATCGCGGCCTCGGCGGCGACAACGTGGCCAAGGATTACGACGACGCCTCGGTGCCCGGCACCCCGGCATGGCAGGAGCAGATCACCGGCGTCAGCCGCGAGAAAGCCATCCAGATTGCCCGTGAGTTCGCCGACAACGCCGACAAGACCAAGGGCCGCTCGATGATCATCGTCGGCGCGGCGATGAACCACTGGTACCACATGGACATGAACTACCGCGGGCTGATCAACATGCTCATGCTCTGCGGCTGTGTCGGCCAGACCGGTGGCGGTTGGGCGCACTATGTCGGTCAGGAAAAACTCCGTCCGCAATGCGGCTGGCTGCCCCTGGCGTTCGGCCTGGACTGGAACCGCCCGCCACGTCAAATGAACGGCACCAGCTTCTTCTACGCCCACAGTTCGCAGTGGCGCCACGAGAAAATGAGCATGCACGACGTGCTCTCGCCATTGGCAGATAAATCACAATTCCCTGAGCATGCGCTGGACTACAACATCCGCGCCGAACGCGCCGGCTGGTTGCCCAGCGCACCGCAACTGAACACTAACCCTTTGCACATTTGCCGTGACGCGGCTGCGGCCGGCATGGACCCGAAAGACTATGTGGTCAAGTCGCTGCAGGACGGTTCGCTGCGCTTCTCCTGCGAACAGCCGGACAGTCCGGTGAACTTCCCGCGCAACATGTTCATCTGGCGTTCCAACCTGCTGGGCTCCTCGGGCAAAGGCCACGAGTACATGCTCAAGTACCTGCTCGGCACCAAGAACGGGGTGATGAACGAAGACATCGGCCAGGTCGGCGACTGCAAACCCGAAGAAGCCGAATGGGTGGACGAGGGCGCCATTGGCAAGCTCGATCTGGTCACCACGCTGGACTTCCGCATGTCCTCGACCTGCGTCTATTCCGACATCGTGTTGCCGACCGCGACCTGGTACGAAAAAGACGACATGAACACCTCGGACATGCACCCGTTCATTCACCCGTTGTCGGCAGCGATCGACCCGGCGTGGGAATCGCGTTCCGACTGGGAAATCTACAAAGGCATCGCCAAGGCGTTTTCCAGCATGTCCGAAGGGCACCTGGGCGTTGAAAAGGACCTGGTGACCATCCCGTTGATGCACGACAGCGTCGGCGAACTGGCCCAACCCTTTGGCGGCACCGACTGGAAAAGCGCTGGCGTGGCACCGGAGCCGGGCAAGAACGCACCGAACCTGCACGTGGTGGAGCGTGACTACCCGAACATCTACAAGCAGTTTTCGTCCCTCGGGCCATTGCTGGAGAAAAACGGCAACGGCGGCAAAGGCATCAACTGGAACACCGAAGACGAAGTGAAATTCCTCGGTGAACTCAATCACAAAGAAGGCGATGCCGGTATCAGCCACGGCCGTCCGAAAATCGACACGGCCATCGACGCCGCTGAAGTGATTCTGTCGCTGGCGCCGGAAACCAACGGCCAGGTAGCGGTCAAGGCCTGGGCCGCGCTGTCGGAGTTCACCGGCATCGACCACAGCCACCTGGCGCTGTCCAAGGCCCACGAGGCGATACGGTTCCGCGACATTCAGGCCCAGCCGCGCAAGATCATTTCCAGCCCGACCTGGTCGGGTCTCGAAGACGATCACGTCAGCTACAACGCCGGCTACACCAACGTCCATGAAGGGATCCCATGGCGCACCATCACCGGTCGCCAGCAGTTCTACCAGGATCATCCGTGGATGCAGGCGTTCGGCGAGCAACTGATGAGTTACCGGCCGCCGGTCAACACCCGCACCATCGAAGGGGTGAAGGGCAAGCGCAGCAACGGCGAGATCGAAATCGTCCTGAACTGGATCACCCCGCACCAGAAATGGGGCATTCACAGCACCTACAGCGACAACCTGCTGATGCTGACCCTCAGCCGTGGCGGGCCGATCGTCTGGCTGTCGGAGAACGACGCGAAGCGCGCCGGGATCGAGGACAACGACTGGATCGAGTGCTTCAACATCAACGGTGCACTGACCGCCCGTGCGGTGGTCAGCCAACGGGTCAAGGACGGCATGGTGATGATGTACCACGCCCAGGAACGGATCGTGAACGTGCCCGGTTCGGAAACCACCAAGACCCGTGGCGGGCACCACAACTCGGTCACCCGCGTTGTGCTCAAACCGACCCACATGATCGGCGGCTATGCCCAGCAGGCCTACGGTTTCAACTATTACGGCACGGTCGGTTGCAACCGCGATGAATTCGTCGTGGTGCGCAAAATGGCCAAAGTCGACTGGCTCGATGGTTCAAGCGGCGATGATTTGCCGCGTCCCCTGCCGACCGATATCGAGGAGAACTGAGATGAAGATTCGCTCACAAATCGGCATGGTGCTGAACCTGGACAAATGCATCGGTTGCCACACCTGTTCGATCACCTGCAAAAACGTCTGGACCAGCCGCGAAGGCATGGAATACGCCTGGTTCAACAACGTCGAATCGAAACCCGGGATCGGCTACCCGAAAGAATGGGAAAACCAGGACAAATGGAAGGGCGGCTGGATCCGCAACGCCAACGGTACGATCAACCCGCGCATCGGCGGTAAATTCCGCGTGTTGGCGAACATCTTCGCCAACCCGGACCTGCCGAGCCTCGACGACTATTACGAGCCGTTCGACTTCGATTACCAACACCTGCACACCGCGCCGCTGGGCGAGCATCAACCCACCGCGCGTCCGCGTTCGCTGATCTCCGGCAAACGCATGGAGAAAATCGAGTGGGGCCCGAACTGGGAAGAAATCCTCGGCACCGAGTTCGCCAAACGGCGCAAGGACAAGAACTTCGACAAGATCCAGGCGGACATTTACGGCGAGTACGAAAACACCTTCATGATGTATTTGCCGCGCCTGTGCGAGCACTGCCTCAACCCGACGTGCGCGGCGGCTTGCCCGAGCGGGGCGATCTACAAGCGTGAAGAAGACGGCATTGTCCTGATCGACCAGGAGAAATGCCGTGGCTGGCGGATGTGCATCAGCGGCTGCCCGTACAAGAAAATCTATTTCAACTGGAAGAGCGGCAAGTCCGAGAAATGCATCTTCTGCTACCCGCGGATCGAAGCGGGGATGCCGACCGTTTGCGCGGAAACCTGCGTCGGGCGCATCCGCTACCTCGGTGTGCTGCTGTATGACGCCGACCGCATCAGCGAAGTGGCGAGCACCGCCAATGAACAGGACCTGTACGAGAAGCAACTGGAGATCTTCCTCGACCCGAATGACCCGGCGGTGATTCGTCAGGCCCTGGAGGACGGTGTACCGCAATCGGTGATCGACTCGGCCCAGCGTTCGCCGGTGTACAAAATGGCCGTGGACTGGAAACTGGCGCTGCCGCTGCACCCGGAATACCGCACCTTGCCGATGGTTTGGTACGTACCGCCACTGTCGCCGATCCAGAACGCTGCCACTGCCGGCACCGTCGGTATGAACGGGGTGATCCCGGACGTCGACAGCCTGCGTATTCCACTGAAGTACCTGGCCAACCTGCTGACCGCTGGCGATGAAAAACCGGTCAAGCGTGCGCTTAAACGCTTGCTGGCGATGCGCGCCTACAAACGTTCCGAGCAAGTCGATGGTGTTCAGGACCTGCAAGTACTTGAGGATGTCGGCCTGAGCGTGGCCCAGGTCGAGGAGATGTATCGCTACCTGGCGATCGCCAACTACGAAGACCGCTTCGTGGTGCCGAGCGCGCACCGTGAAGACGCCATGAGCGACGCCTTCGCCGAGCGCTCAGGGTGTGGCTTCAGTTTCGGCAGCGGCTGCAGCGGCAGCTCCGACAACAACATGTTTGGCGCCAAGAAGGCGAACCGCCGCGACATCCTCAAAACCGTACAGTTGTGGGAGGAATGAGCATGCAAATTCTCAAAGTGATTTCGCTGCTGCTCGATTACCCGACCGAGACACTGGTTGGCGGTCGCGACGAACTCGAGCAAGCGATCATCCAGTCCAGGGAAATCAGCCCGAAGCAGCGCGCTGCGTTGTTCGAATTGCTCGAGCTGATCTGCGCCAGTGACCTGATGGACGGGCAGGAGCACTACGGTGCGCTGTTCGGTCGGGGGCGTTCGCTGTCGCTGCTGTTGTTCGAGCATGTGCACGGCGAGTCCCGCGACCGTGGCCAGGCCATGGTCGACATGATGGCGCAGTACGAAGCCGCCGGTTTTGCCATCGGCGTCAAGGAGCTGCCGGACTATATCCCGCTGTACCTGGAGTTCCTGTCCACCCGCGAAGACATCGAGGCCCGCGAAGGCCTGGCGGATGTATCGCACCTGCTGGCCTTGCTCGCGGCGCGTCTGGAGGAGCGCGAAAGCGCCTACGCGAGCTGCTTCCGGGCATTGCTGCAGATTGCCGGGGCCGAGCCCCATCAAGCGGTGGCCGACCTGCGTGCGCAGGTCGCTGCGGAACCTCGCGATGACTCCCTCGAAGCCCTCGACAAGATCTGGGAAGAAGAGGCCGTGGACTTCCTCCAGGCCGAACAGCAGGACCGTTGCAGTTCGCTGCCAAGCGCACCGGGCAAGGCCCGTGAGGAAAGCGCAGTGCCGTTGCACTGGGTGGATTTTCAGCATGAAGGGTTGGCCGCCGTGCCAGCCAAGGAGGTAGGCAATGTCTAAATGGAACCTGTTGGTGTTCGGGGTCTATCCCTACGTCGCCCTGGCGATTTGCCTGATTGGCAGCTGGGCGCGCTTCGATCTGTCGCAGTACACCTGGAAGGCGGGCTCCAGCCAGATGCTCAATCAGCGCGGCATGCGCGTGGCGAGCAACTTCTTCCACATCGGTGTGTTGTTCGTGCTGGCCGGACACTTCGTCGGCCTGCTAACCCCAGCGTCGATTTACCACCACGTGATCAGCACTGAGAACAAGCAGTTGCTGGCGATGGTCTCGGGCGGGTTCTTCGGCCTGCTGTGCCTGATCGGCCTGCTGATGCTGGTTAACCGGCGGCTCAGCGACCCTCGGGTCCGTGCCACTTCCAGTCCTTCGGACATCCTGATTCTGCTGGTGCTGCTGGCGCAATTGCTGCTCGGACTGCTGACCATCGTCGCGTCCACCGGTCACATGGACGGCTCGGTGATGGTAAGGCTTGCCGACTGGGCGCAGAACACGGTGATGTTGCGGCCGGTGGACGCTGCGGCGGCTATCGCGCCGGTCGGCTTGATCTACAAGCTGCACGTGTTTCTCGGCTTGACCCTGTTTGTGCTGTTCCCCTTCACCCGTCTCGTACACATGATCAGTGCACCGATCTGGTACCTGGGACGTCGTTATCAAATCGTTCGTCAGAAGTACTGAGGAGACAATCATGTCAGGTGGATGCGGATGTGGTGGCGGTAAAGGGGGCAGCGGTGGCTGCGGTTCTTCCAAAAAAGCCGAGGCCGTTCTCGACATCGCGCCGGTCGCAGCGGCGCAGTTCGAAGCACTGCCGGTAGAACCTGCAGCGGCCGATGACGCCCCGGCGCAATTGATCGCCAGCAGTGAACAGGAATGGCCGATCGTCAGCGTCAACGAGGTGTTGATCACCCCGGAGGCGATGGCCCAGGAACTGCAATATCACCCGGCTGAAAGCCGCGAGGAGGCGGTCTTCCTGGCCGCCCGGGCGCTGGTGATCCGCGAGTTGTTGCAGCAGCGCATCACCGAACTCGGGGTGTCTCTGGAGATCGGCGCCGGTGAGAACGAAGAAGAAGCGGCCACGCGTTTGTTGCTCGAACGTGAGGTGAAAGTACCGCAGTGCGACGAGGAATCGAGTCTGCGTTACTACGAAAACAATCGCGGACGCTTCCACAGCGCGCCGTTGCTGGCGGTGCGGCACATCTTGCTCGAATGTGCACCGGACGATGCCGAGGCGCGCTCCCTGGCGCAAGCCCAGGCGCAAATCCTGCTGGAGCGCCTGGCAGAATTCCCTGGCAGTTTTGCCGAGTTGTCCGTGAAATATTCAGCCTGCCCGTCGAAGGCCCAGGGCGGTTCCCTGGGGCAGATCAGCAAGGGCCAGACGGTGCCCGAACTGGAGCGCCAGCTGTTCACCCTGGCCCCGGGTCTGGCCGGAAAACCGCTGGAAAGTCGGTATGGCTGGCATGTGATCAGTGTCGACCAGCGCATCGAAGGCATGCCGCTGCCTTATGAGGTGGTGTCGACCGCGATCCGCACGCAGTTGCAGCAGGGCGTCTGGCAAAAAGCCCTGGTGCAGTACCTGCAAACCCTGATCGGTGCGGCGGATATTCGTGGCATCCACTTGCAGGGCGCCGACTCACCGCTGGTGCAGTGAAATCGGGCCAACCGGGAGAAGTGATGAACGCTGTGATGCAGGATGGCTTTGGACGCCAGATCGATTATCTGAGGATGTCGGTGACGGACCGGTGTGATTTTCGCTGTGTGTATTGCATGGCGAAAAACATGACCTTCCTGCCGCGTCAGCAGGTGCTCACCCTGGAGGAATTGCAGCGCCTGGCGACGTTGTTCGTCGGTCTGGGCGTGCGCAAGATCCGCCTCACCGGCGGCGAGCCGCTGATTCGCCCGGGCATTGTCGGATTGTGCCGCAACATTGCCGCCTTGCCCGGCTTGCGCGAACTGGTGATGACCAGCAACGGCTCGCAATTGGGCCGTCTGGCCGCGCCGTTGGTGGAGGCCGGGGTCAAACGGATGAACATCAGCCTCGATAGCCTGGACGGGCAGAAGTTTCGGACGATCACCCGCAACGGCGATCTCGATCAGGTGCTCGGCGGCATTGAAGCGGCGCGCAGCGCGGGGTTCGAGCGAGTCAAACTCAACTGCGTGGTAATGAAAGGGCGCAACTTCGATGAAGTTCCGGCACTGGTGCAGTACGCCATCGACCAGCGCATCGATATCAGCTTTATCGAGGAGATGCCCCTGGGCGACGTCGGGCGTTCCCGGGGCGAGTCGTTTTGCTCCAGCGACGAAGTGCGCACCCTGATCGCCGGGCGGCATCGCTTGCTCGACAGTACGGAAAACAGCGGCGGACCGGCGCGCTACGTGCGCCTGGAACGCCACCCCGAAACCCGCATCGGCTTCATTTCACCCAACAGCCACAACTTCTGTGGCAGCTGCAATCGGGTGCGGATGACGGTGGAGGGGAAGCTGTTGCTGTGTCTTGGGCAGGACGATGCCTTGGATTTACGTGGATTGCTGCGGCGGTACCCGCTGGATGACCAGCCGGTGATCGATGCAATCCACAAAGCTCTGCGCGGCAAGCCGCTGCGTCATGATTTCAGCCCGGAGGGGGAGGTGCAGATCGTACGGTTCATGAACATGAGTGGCGGTTGAACTGATCAGCACGGTTCATCACACATAGACCCCCTGTAGGAGCGAGCTTGCTCGCGATGGACTTTAAGTTGACGCGTTTCGTCAGAAGCCTCGCGTAATCGTTAACGACCATCGCGAGCAAGCTCGCTCCTACAGGGGCGTTATCCCCGGCATGTCACACATTTGCTTCTTCCGCTTTGTCTCGGAACTCTTGATGTTAATCAATTTCAGATCGTCTCTTTATCCGTACTCTCCACTGCATGTTGTGTCTATGTGATTTTAAACATCTATATGTAGTGTCTGGAGCCCCGAATGCAGAGCACGCTGATCGCAACAGGATTCAACCGCTTGCACAAACGCGATGGCAGTCTGGTCGCCTTCGATGCGGACAAGATCCGTCAGGCGATGATCGCCGCCGGCAAGGCGACCGGGGAATACACCGCGGACGAAGTCGACGGCTTGCTGCAGGCAGTACTGGCCCGTCTGGAAGGATTGCCAAGGCTGCATGTCGAGCAAATCCAGGATCGCGTCGAGCGCGTATTGATGGACGCCGGATTTTTCTTCGCCATGCGCGCCTACATCGTCTACCGCGAACAGCACGGAAGACTGCGCCGCGACCGCCGCACCCTGGTCGAAGTGGCGACCTCGATGAACGAGTACCTGAACCGCGATGACTGGCGAGTCCAGGCAAACGCCAACCAAGGCTATTCCCTGGGCGGGCTGGTGCTGAACGTATCGGGCAAGGTCACCGCCAATTACTGGCTGGACGAAGTGTACAGCGAGGCCATTGGCCAGGCCCACCGCGAGGCGGACCTGCATGTGCACGACCTCGACATGCTCGCCGGCTACTGCGCCGGATGGTCGCTGCGCGTCCTGCTGCACGAGGGCCTCAACGGCGTGCCGGGGCGGGTGGAAGCCGGTCCGCCCAAGCACTTGAGCAGTGCCCTGGGGCAGATGGTGAACTTCCTCGGCACCCTCCAGAACGAATGGGCCGGCGCCCAGGCCTTCAGCTCGTTCGACACCTACCTGGCCCCCTACGTGCGCAAGGACCGGCTGAGTTTCCAGGAGGTGCGCCAGGCGATCCAGGAGTTCATCTACAACCTCAACGTGCCTTCGCGCTGGGGTACCCAGACGCCGTTCACCAACCTGACCTTCGACTGGGTCTGCCCGCAGGACTTGCGTGAGCAGATCCCCGTCATCGGCGGAGAGGAAATGCCGTTTGCCTATGGCGACCTGCAAGTGGAAATGGACCTGCTCAACCGCGCCTACATCGAGGTGATGCAGGCCGGCGATGCGAAAGGGCGGGTGTTCACCTTCCCGATCCCGACCTACAACATCACCCATGACTTTCCATGGGAGAATGAAAACGCCGACCGGCTGTTCGAAATGACCGCCCGTTACGGCCTGCCGTATTTCCAGAACTTCCTCAATTCGGACCTGCAGCCCAATCAGGTGCGCTCGATGTGCTGCCGCTTGCAGCTGGATGTCCGTGAGTTGCTCAAGCGCGGTGGCGGCCTGTTCGGTTCCGCGGAACAAACCGGATCGCTCGGTGTGGTGACGATCAACTGTGCCCGCCTGGGTCATGTATTCAAGGGCAATGTCAGTGGTTTGTTGCAGCGCCTGGACACCCTGATGGAGCTGGCGATGGAGAGCCTGGAGGTCAAGCGCAAGGTCATCCAGCACCACATGGATGCCGGGTTGTACCCCTACACCAAGCGTTACCTCGGGACCCTGCGCAACCATTTCTCCACCATCGGTCTCAACGGGATGCATGAAATGCTGCGCAATTTCACCGGCGACGAGGAGGGCATGCACACCGAATACGGCCGCCAGTTCGCCCTGAACATGCTGGACCATGTGCGCGCCACCTTGCTGCGGTTCCAGGAGGACACCGGGCATATGTACAACCTCGAAGCGACCCCGGCGGAAGGCACCACCTATCGTTTTGCCAAGGAGGACATCAAGCGCTACCCCGACATCCTCCAGGCCGGCAGCACCCAGGCGCCGTACTACACCAACTCTTCGCAACTGCCGGTGGGCTACACCGACGACCCCTTCGAAGCCCTGGAGCTGCAGGATGAAGTGCAATGCAAATACACCGGCGGCACGGTCCTGCACCTGTACATGGCCGAGCGGATTTCCTCTACCGAAGCCTGCAAGCAGCTGGTGCGCAAGGCTCTTGGCCGCTTCCGCCTGCCATACCTGACCGTGACCCCGACCTTCTCCATCTGCCCGGTGCACGGCTACCTCGATGGCGAACACGAGTTCTGCCCCAGATGCGACGAGGTCCTGCTGTTGCAAGAGCAAAAAACCGGCACCGTTCATTGATACCTGTCACGCCCCCTGTAGGAGCCGGCTTGCTGGCGAAGGCGTCTTCATGGGCGCTGCAAGGCTCTCGGCCGCTTTCGCTGGCAAGCCAGCTCCTACAGGGTTTGGTATCGGCACCGTTCATTGAAGCCGATCACGCTCCTCTGCAGGAGCCGGCTTGCTGGCGAAGGCGTCTTCATGGGCGCTGCAAGGCTCTCGGCCGCTTTCGCTGGCAAGCCAGGTCCTACAGGGTTTGGTATCGGCACCGTTCATTGAAGCCGATCACGCTCCTCTGTAGGAGCCGGCTTGCTGGCGAAGGCGTCTTCATGGGCACTGCAAGGCTCTTGGCCGGTTTCGCTGGCAAGCCAGCTCCTACAGGGTTTGGTATCGGCACCGTTCATTGAAGCCGATCACGCTCCTCTGCAGGAGCCGGCGTGCTGGCGAAGGCGTCTTCATGGGCGCTGCAAGGCTCTTGGCCGCTTTCGCTGGCAAGCCAGGTCCTACAGGGTTTGGTATCGGCACCGTTCATTGAAGCCGATCACGCTCCTCTGTAGGAGCCGGCTTGCTGG
>NZ_JAUSSR010000022.1 GCF_030812475.1 Pseudomonas lini | reverse complement strand
GGTCACCCTCATGCAGTTGCGCTTCACTTCGTTCGCTGTGGCCAGCTTACGGCGGGACTTTCACCCACAAGATTGCGCCCATGCTGGGCGCACCAAAAAAAGGCCGCTGCTCCCGAAGAAGCAGCGGCCTTGTGAAGAAGCGCGTGAGGCTTAGTAGCCCAGTGCGAAGTCTTCCTCTTTCATGTCCATCAGGTTGCCGGCGCCCGACAGCATGGTTGCCACGTGAGTGCGGGTACGCGGCAGGATGCGCTGGAAGTAGAAGCGTGCGGTCTGCAGCTTGGCGGTGTAGAACGCCTCTTCCGAGGTGCCCGCAGCCAGTTTTTCAGCGGCCAGGCGCGCCATGTCCGCCCAGAAATAAGCCAGGCAGGCGTAACCGGAGTACATCAGGTAGTCCACCGACGCCGCGCCGACTTCTTCGCGGTCTTTCATGGCGGCCATACCGACCTTCATGGTCAGCTCGCCCCACTCTTTGTTCAGCGCAGCCAGTGGCTCGACGAACTCTTTGACCGCCTCGTTGCCTTCGTTGGTCTGGCAGAACTTGTGGACGATCTTGGTGAAGCCCTTCAGGGCTTCGCCTTGGGTCATCAGCACTTTGCGGCCCAGCAGGTCGAGCGCCTGGATGCCGGTGGTGCCTTCGTACAGCATCGATATGCGGCTGTCGCGAACGTTCTGCTCCATGCCCCACTCGGCGATGAAGCCGTGGCCGCCGTAAATTTGCACGCCGTGGTTGGCGGACTCGAAACCGACTTCAGTCATGAAGGCCTTGGCGATCGGCGTCATGAACGCCAGCAGTGCGTCGGCTTTTTTCTTCTCTTCTTCGTCCACGCCGTATTTGACGATGTCGACTTGCTTGGCGGTGAAGTAAACCATCGCACGGTTACCTTCGGCGAACGCCTTCATGGTCAACAGCATGCGACGTACATCCGGGTGCACGATGATCGGGTCAGCGGCTTTTTCCGGCGCTTTCGGGCCCGTCAGGGAGCGCATTTGCAGACGGTCGCGAGCATATTTAAGGCCCCCCTGGAAACCGATCTCGGCATGCGCCAGACCTTGCAGCGCGGTGCCCAGGCGTGCGGTGTTCATGAAGGTGAACATGCAGTTCAGGCCTTTGTTCGCCGGGCCGATGAGGTAACCGGTGGCCGCGTCGAAGTTCATCACGCAAGTGGCGTTGCCGTGGATGCCCATCTTGTGTTCCAGGGAACCACAGGTCACGGCGTTACGGGCGCCGAGCGAGCCGTCTGTATTCGGCAGGAATTTCGGAACGATGAACAGGGAAATGCCTTTGGTGCCAGCCGGTGCATCCGGCAGACGTGCCAACACGATGTGGACGATGTTGTCGGCCATGTCGTGTTCACCGGCCGAGATGAAGATCTTGGTGCCGGAGACTTTGTAGGAACCGTCGGCCTGAGGGTCGGCCTTGGTACGCAGCATGCCCAGGTCGGTGCCGCAGTGCGGTTCGGTGAGGCACATGGTGCCGGTCCATTCGCCGGACACCAGTTTGGTCAGGTAGGCCTCTTGTTGCTCAGGCGTACCGTGCTCGGAAATGGTGTTCATCGCGCCATGGGACAGGCCCGGGTACATGCCCCACGACCAGTTGGCCTCGCCGACCATTTCGCTGACCGCCAGGCCCAGGGACTCCGGCAACCCTTGACCGCCGTGCTCGACGTCGTGAGCCAGGCTTGGCCAGCCGCCTTCGACGAATTGCTTGTAGGCTTCCTTGAAACCGGTCGGGGTTTTAACGCCGGACTCGCTCCAGATGCAGCCTTCGGTGTCACCCACGCGGTTCAGCGGAGCCAGTACCTGCTCACAAAACTTGGCGCCTTCTTCGAGAATGGCGTCAACCATGTCCGGAGTTGCGTCTGCACAAGCCGGAAGGCTCTGATAGTGCGCTTCGTAGCCGAGCAGTTCGTCACGAACGAAGCGAATATCACGCAAGGGGGCCTTGTAGTCAGGCATAGCGATAAACCTCTGCTGATGTAACCGGGAATGAACGACCGCATTGATGTGTTGTGACGGTCAAACAGTTGTTTGAAACATACGTTTACCACCAAACCTTGTCAAGCGCCGATCATTTGCCGTTCGTCATCACACCATGGGAATGGCGGGCGTGCAGCCACGCAACGGCGTCGATGGATTCCATTGGTCATGGGGAAAGATTAGTTGAGGGATAAGGACTTACGCAGAAAAACGCCGCGATCGATCGCGGCGTGGGCAGGTGGATTTGGCCAGGTGGATTTGGCCAGGTGGATTCGGCCAGGTGGCAGCCAGGTGGCAGCGAGGCGCAGCCTAGTCCAGCAGATCCAACTGCAGATGCTCGGCCACCGCTTCGGCCGTCACCATTTTTAGTTTCGGCACGCGTCCAAGGCATGGCGCCGGGATTCGCTCGGCGAGTGTCGCCAGGTTCTCCTCCACGCGCGCGGTTTTCGAATCGATGATATTGGCCACCCATCCCGCCAATTGCAGCCCGTCCCGCGCAATCGCCTCGGCCGTCAGCAGCGCATGATTGATGCAACCCAGGCGCACGCCGACCACCAGAATCACCGGCAGGTCCAGCGCCATCGCCAGATCCGACAGGTTGTCCTGATCCGCCAGGGGCACGCGCCAGCCGCCAGCGCCTTCGATCAGGGTGAAGTCAGCTTGCAGGTCGAGAAGCTGCCGCATCGGCGCCAACAGTGATTGCACGGTCAACGCCACGCCAGCCTCCCGCGCCGCGAGATGCGGCGCGATCGCCGGTTCGAACGCCATCGGATTGACCTGTGCATAGGTCAAGGGCAAAGAGCACTGCGCCATCAGCGCCAGTGCGTCGGCATTGCGCAAGCCCTTGGGCGTGACATCGCAGCCAGAGGCCACCGGCTTGCCCGCCGCCGTGCTCAAGCCCGCCAACCGCGCGGCGTGCAGCAGGCCGGCGGCAACGGTGGTCTTGCCGATATCGGTGTCAGTGCCGGTGATGAAATAGGCTGCACTCATACGGGTTTCTCCAAAACGGCGTACACCACTTGATAAGTCGCCGGCAGACCTTTGGCCTGGCGAAACTGCTCATAGGCCTCGATCAAGCCGAGGATTCGCGCCCTGCCAGTCAAACCGCCCGGCCGACCGGGGTTCAGGTTGTGCGCACCCAGCGCCTTGAGTTCATGGGTCAGGCTGCGCACATCCGGGTAATGCAGCACATGGGGCCGGGTTTGCAGCTGCGCGACGGTCAATCCGCTGCCCGCGCAAAGCTGTTGATAAACCCCGAACTCACGGAAGCGATTGACGTGCACCATGCCGTCCACCTCACGCCAACTGTCTCGCAGTTCGTACAACGTCCCCACGCACAGACTAGCAAATGCGAAAATTCCGCCAGGTCTCAGCACTCGATGCGCCTCACTGAGTACCGAGGCGAAGTCGGCGCACCACTGCACCGCCAGGCTGGAGAAGATCAAATCGCAGGTCGAGGCCTGCAGTGGCAGGCGTTCGGCATCCCCGGCGATGAAATGCGTGGCACCGCCCAATGGCCGGGCGTGATCGAGCATGCCTTCGGCGATGTCCAGCGCCACGCCGTGGCTGGCGGGAAAACGGTCGTTCAACGCTCGACTGAAGTGCCCGGTGCCGCACCCCAGGTCCAGCCACCGACCCGGTACGAAATCTGCCGGCAAGCAGTCCATCAACTGGCTGCCGACATCGCGTTGTAATTCGGCAACGCTGTCATAACTCGCCGCTGCGCGGGAAAAAGAGGCCGCTACCTGGCGCTTGTCAGGCAAACCGCCGGGCAGGTCGGGAAGGGATAAATCAGTCATCACTGAACTCATGCAAAAAGGCCTGGATTGCCCCAGCCACACCGTGGGGGTCTTCCAGAAGAAACGCGTGACCGGCCCGTTCAATCAGGCCGATTTCGACATCCGGCAGCAACTTCAGCAGGTCTTGCGCGGCTTCGGCCGGAACCAGCCCGTCGAGGCCGGCGAACAGGTGCAACTGCGGGCCGCGGAATGTTTGTAGCGCTTGACGGGTATCCAGTTGCGCGAGCACTTGCAGACCGTTGATCGATACCGATGCCGTGGTGTGCGGCGCGGCACCGAGCAACAGCCTCGATAATCCGCGTGGGTCCGCAGAGCCTTGGGCGCAAAGCAACGAAAAACGTTTCAAGGTCATGCGCGGATCAGCCTTGCAGCCGGCCAGGAACGCGTCGAAGGCCTCGCCGGGCATCGCGCTCGGCCATTGCTCATGGGCGACAAAGGAAGGATTGCTCGCCAGGGTCAGCAAGCCGCAGCAACGATCGCCACGTCGGGCCGCCAATTCGGAAGCGAGCATACCGCCAAGGGACCAGCCACCGAGCCAGGCGTCCTGAGGCACAGTGGAATCCAGCTCATCGAGCCATTCTTCAAGATCGCTCGACTCCAGTTCCGGCAAGGGTTCGATCTCGACCCGCAGGTGTTCATCCAGCCCCTGCAATGCCGCAGCCAATGGCTCCAGCGGTGAAATCCCGAGGCCCCAGCCGGGCAGCAGAATCAGACGATCACGCATGGCTTGGCTCCGGTCCCAGTCGTTGAAAACAATCGGCCAATCCATTCAACAATAGCTGCACTTGCCCCTCGCTGTGTGCAGCGCTCAGGGTCACGCGCAGTCGGGCGCTGCCGGCGGGTACGGTCGGTGGACGAATCGCCGTCACCATCAGCCCGCGTTCGCGCAGCATCTGCGACAGTCGAACCGCACGCCCGGCATCGCCGATCATGATCGGCTGGATCGGCGTGAAGCTGTCCATCAATTCCAGGCCAATCTGCTCGGCACCCTGGCGGAACTGGCGGATCAGCGTGTTCAGATGCTCACGTCGCCAGTGCTCACTGCGCAGCAGCTCCAGGCTTTTCAAGGTCGCGCAGGCCAGGGCCGGTGGCTGGCTGGTGGTGTAGATGTACGGACGGGCGAACTGGATCAGCGTCTCGATCAGCTCGTCACTGCCGGCCACGAAAGCACCTGCGGTGCCGAACGCTTTGCCGAGGGTGCCGACCAGTACCGGCACGTCATCCTGGCTCAGGCCGAAATGCTCGACGATCCCGCCGCCATGGGCGCCCAGCGGACCAAAACCGTGGGCGTCATCGACCATCAGCCACGCGCCTTTGGCCTTGGCTTCCCGGGCCAGCGCCGGCAGGTCGGCGATGTCGCCGTCCATGCTGAACACGCCGTCGGTGACTACCAGGGTGTTACCGATGGCCTTCTCGAGACGATTGGCCAGACTCGTTGCGTCGTTATGCAAATAGCGATTGAAGCGCGCACCGGACAGCAGGCCCGCGTCCAGCAAGGAGGCGTGATTGAGGCGGTCTTCAAGCACCGTATCGCCCTGCCCCACCAATGCGGTGACGGCGCCAAGGTTGGCCATGTAGCCGGTGGTGAATAACAGCGCACGGGGGCGACCGGTCAGGTCGGCCAGCGCTTCTTCCAGCGCGTGATGCGGGCTGCTGTGACCGATCACCAGGTGCGATGCCCCGCCGCCAACGCCCCAACGGGTCGCACCGGCGCGCCAGGCTTCGATCACTTGCGGATGACTGGCCAGGCCCAGGTAATCGTTGTTACAGAACGCCAGCAACGGCTGCCCATCGACCACCACTTCCGGGCCTTGAGGGCTGTCGAGCAGGGGGCGATGGCGATAAAGGTTTTCGGCACGACGTGCAGCAAGGCGTGCGGCGAGATCGAAAGACATGCAGGCCTCGGGTGTCAAATCACAGAATGCGAAAATTGCACTATCTCCTGTGGGAGCGAGCTTGCTCGCGATAGCGGCGGCTCAATCAACATCAATGTTGAATGTCACTCCGTCATCGCGAGCAAGCTCGCTCCCACAGGGTTTTGCATTTCAATCAGAAGTATCGTTGTGTGGTCAGACAACCGCGTTGTAGAACTGCTCGCTGCTCTTCTGCTCAACCAAAGCCTGCTCGATCGCCGCCTGATGCACTTCGTCGGCATGTTCTTCACGCGCTTCCGGCAGGATGCCCAGGCGCGAGAACAGTTGCATGTCCTTGTCGGCCTGCGGGTTGGCGGTGGTCAGCAGCTTCTCGCCGTAGAAAATCGAGTTGGCTCCAGCGAAGAACGCCAGGGCCTGCATCTGCTCGTTCATGGCTTCGCGGCCAGCGGACAGGCGCACGTGGGATTGCGGCATCAGGATACGGGCGACGGCGAGCATGCGGATGAAGTCGAACGGGTCGATATCGTCGGCATTTTCCAGCGGCGTGCCGGCAACCTTTACCAGCATGTTGATCGGGACCGACTCCGGATGCTCCGGCAGGTTGGCCAGCTGGATCAGCAGGTTGGCGCGATCGTCCAGCGACTCACCCATGCCGAGGATGCCGCCGGAGCAGATCTTCATCCCCGATTCACGCACGTAGGCCAGGGTTTGCAGGCGCTCGCTGTAGGTACGGGTGGTAATGATGCTGCCGTAGAATTCCGGCGAGGTGTCGAGGTTGTGGTTGTAGTAGTCGAGGCCAGCCTGGGCCAGCGCTTCGGTCTGGTCCTGATCCAGGCGACCCAGGGTCATGCAGGTTTCCAGGCCCATGGCTTTCACGCCCTTGACCATTTCCAGCACGTACGGCATGTCTTTGGCCGACGGATGTTTCCAGGCAGCGCCCATGCAGAAACGGGTCGAACCGATGGCCTTGGCGCGAGCGGCCTCTTCGAGGACCTTCTGCACCTCCATCAGTTTTTCTTTTTCCAGACCGGTGTTGTAGTGACCGGACTGCGGACAATATTTGCAATCTTCCGGGCAGGCACCGGTTTTGATCGACAGCAGTGTCGAAACCTGAACCCGGTTAGCGTCGAAATGCGCGCGGTGCACCGTCTGCGCCTGGAACAACAGGTCATTGAATGGCTGAACGAAGAGTGCTTTGACTTCAGCCAAAGACCAGTCATGACGCAGGTTTGCAGTGGTGCTGGCGCTCATGGGCGTTTCCTTTGTTTTATGCTTGGCAAGCGACTGCGGGATGGAATACCCACAGACGCGATACGGATGTTCGGCATATTTAAGGAAGACTTATGCGCTGTCAACCACAATACGATGGACCGGTTTACATCTGGTTAAAAAACAAACAATCCTGTTTGCTATGCGGCGAAGCATCCGATGATGCGACGCCTATCTGCATTGCCTGTGAGACTGAACTGCCTTGGCTCGGCGACCAATGCCAGACTTGCTCCCTGCCCTTGCCAACGTCAGGCCTTAGCTGCGCCCAGTGCTCCATGCACCCACCAGCATTTAGCGAGGTCCTGGTGCCATGGCTTTACGACTTTCCGGTCGATAGCCTGGTAGTGCGCTTCAAACACCAGAGCAATTGGCCTATGGGACGCCTGTTGGCGCAACTGCTTGGGCAATTCCTGCAGCACCGCTTCGACGAAGGCTTGCCGCGCCCCGACTGCCTGCTACCCGTGCCTCTGGCCAAAAAACGCCTGCGTCAGCGTGGCTATAACCAGGCGGCCATGTTGGCTCACTGGTTGGGCACGTCCTTGGATCTGCCGGTCAACGAGCAATTATTAAAAAGAATCAAGGAAACCCCCGCTCAGCAAGGCTTGAACGCCAAGGCTCGGAAGCACAACTTGCGCAGCGCATTCACCCTGCTCAACGCAGAGCAGGTAAAAGGCCGCCGTGTCGCACTTATCGATGACGTACTTACCACCGCCTCCACCGCCGACGCTATCTCCCGCCTGTTGATCGAGGCAGGCGCGCGACGGGTCGATGTGTATTGCCTGGCGCGGACGGCGAAACCAGGGGATTGATCATCATGTGGTATTCGATGCTGAGGCGTTTTTTAAACTCTGATATTTCATGCTTCAGATTTTTCCTACATTGCATGGAGAAAAATATGTAATCAATTACTGTTTTTCCGGAAAGACATTGCATTCAAAAAGTGACCACCTAACATCAGCACGGCAACTTCTTGATAAATTCCCGTTGATTTCGTCGATGCTCGACGTTGACGAAATCTGGCATCAACACATACCGGACACTCGCATCTGGAGCTACGAGCGTGAGTTATAGCGAGGTAGTCAGGAAATCACTGCCGGCGTTCACGCTAGGTCGCTTAACGCCCGCGATTGGAATTTCAACCGTTTTCGTGCTGATGGCTCATAAAAGCGCTGTGGATTTACCTGTTTTTTCTTACGTGCTAGCTGCCGCATCGATAATATCAGCGTTTTTCTCTTTAATACTGGCCACTATCGGTAATAGAGCAGCTTCTCTAGCGCACAACCCTGTGGCGCAACGTGACGTATTTAGCGGCGGTTTTACCCTTGCACTGATCATTGCAGCAGTAACGTATTTGGCGTGTTTTTCAGCGACCTATTTTATCAGCAAAGCAGACGGACTCCAGGATTTGGACAGAGATGCTTTCTGGACGCTTGTGCTTATCTACATAGCCTGTACTCCGTTGCTGGTGATCAATACTTATTTACAGCTTTTTCTGGAAGCTACCGGACAGGCCTCAAGCTGCGCAAAGGCAAAAACAGCCATCACTTTATTTGGCTGCATTGTGCTAGCGATACTTTTTGCAGTCATCAGCAGCGACCATTTCAAATACTATGCAATGTCCTATTTTACAGGCACTGAACTTCTTACTTTACTGTATCTAATCAAGCTAACCAAAGACCAACGTTATTACTCTCTAAAATCGGCAAAAAAAGTGTGTCGCTATTTCTTTGGCACAGGCCTTCCAATCGCCGCAGGGTTGAGCGGGCAAAAAGTGTATTTTTATCTGCTGACGGAAAGGCTGGCGCGAATCGATACACAGCTCGTCGCTCAGCTATCCGTATTCATGACAGTGATTGGACTGCTCATCATTCCCTCGCTCGCCTTCACCCAGATTCACAGCCTTGAAGTCAGTCGACAGGTTAAACAGTCCGCACAATGCTATCGGGCCGGACTGAGTTGGATAATCGGGATGATGATACTAAGCGGCGGCATTCTGTATTTCTGTGCCGACTATGTATTTCTTGCCGTCGGAGGGTCCATCACCGATTACACCATGAAGCTTTATTTCACGTTATTGATATTCCTCACTTGCAGTTCATTGCTGTCGCTGGCCATTGCCCACCTTCGAGCCCGGGGCGAGACCTTTATTCCGCAGTTGTCGATCAATGCAATCATGCTGCTGATTTTGACGCCGACCCTCTATAGCCTTCAATTCAATTCTGCAGGTCTCGAGACGTTCTTGCTGCTTCAAAGTGCAGCGGCAGGTGCCGGTTTTCTATTGTTGAATGCACGGATTTATTTCGTTCACCGGCGTGACGAAAAGTCCATTCGCGCCTTGTCGGCAACGGAGCCTGCACCCCGGTGATACCTCAAGAGGGCAAGCGGCCTCCCATCAGCGGTGCGCCGGCAGGCCTCGCGCCAAGTGGATTTCCCTTACACTCGACGCCACCGCCATCCATTAAAAAGACCGCTCCATGCCCCTTCCGACACTGCTGACCCAGCACATCGTCCGCCGCCCGCAGCGCATTGCCTTGCTGCAACACATCGCCGAACAGGGCTCGATCACCCGAGCCGCAAAAAGCGCAGGCCTGAGTTACAAAGCGGCATGGGATGCCATCGACGAACTGAACAACCTGGCGCAAAAACCGCTGGTGGAGCGCAGTGTCGGCGGCAAGGGCGGCGGGGGCGCCAGATTGTCCAGCGAAGGCGAGCGTGTGTTGCGCCTGTATCAAAAGCTGCAAGCGCTGCAGGCTCAGGTGCTGGAAGCTGCCGAAGAGGCCAGCGACCTCGACCTGCTCGGCCGACTGATGCTGCGGACCAGCGCGCGCAATCAATTGCATGGCAAGGTCGTGGCGATTGAAAGCCAGGGGCGCAACGATCTGATTCGCCTGGAACTGGCCGCAGGCTTGACCATCGATGCGCAGATCACCCACGACAGTACCCTTCGCCTGGAGCTGGAGAACGGCACTGAAGTGGTGGCGCTGATCAAGGCCGGCTGGCTCGATCTGCTCGACATCCACGAGGCAGTAAGGCCAGGACACAATGACCTGACCGGCATCATCGAAGAAACCCTCAATGCCGAAGACGGGCCCAGCGAAGTACGCATCGGCTTGCCCAATGGCCAGACCCTGTGTGCGCTGGCCGAACCGGCGCACTTGCGGGCCTTGGGCCTCGCCACGGATAAAGCGGTGCGGGTGCAGTTCGCGCCATCCAACGTTTTGCTTGGTACACCGCTCTGAAACATTAGTGTCACGATCGCTCTTTAAGGTGGCTGCAAAAACCCGCAGGGAGCCTGATGTGAGCCTATTGGAAGAAAACCAGTCCACCGACCTCGAAAAAATGGTCGGCCTCAGCCGTCGTGGCTTTATCAGCGCCGGCGCCTTGTGCGGTGCCGCGATGTTCCTCGGCGGCAATCTGCTGAGCCGTAGCGTGCTCGCCGCCAGCGTCAGTGCGGGCACCAGCAAACTGTTGGGCTTCGACAGTATCCCCGCTGCCACCAGCGACACCATCAGCCTGCCGCCCGGCTACAAATCCTCGGTGTTGATCAGCTGGGGCCAGCCGTTGCAAAAGGACGGTCCGGCGTTCGACCCCAGCGGCAACGGCACCGCCGAGCAACAGGAAACCCAGTTCGGTGACAACAACGACGGCATGAGCCTGTTCGAGTTTCCCGGGGAGCAAGACCGGGCGTTGATGGCGATCAACAACGAGTACACCAACTACCGCTACCTCTACCCCCACGGCGGCATGCCGCAATCGGCTGACGATGTGCGCAAGGCACTGGCCTGCGAAGGCGTGTCGGTGATCGAGGTACAGCGCAAGGATGGCCAGTGGCACTTTGTCCAGGGTTCGCGCTACAACCGGCGCATTCACGGTAACGCGCCGATCAGCCTGAGCGGCCCGGCCGCCGGTCATGATCTGTTGAAAACCAGCGCCGATCCCCAGGGCAAGCACGTCCTCGGCACCTTCCAGAACTGCGCCAATGGCAAGACGCCGTGGGGCACCTATCTGACCTGCGAAGAGAACTTCACCGATTGCTTTGGCAGCAGCAATGCCGAACAGAAATTCGATGCCGCGCAGAAACGCTATGGTGCGGTGGCGGCCAGCAAAGAGATCAACTGGCATCAGCATGACGAGCGTTTCGACCTGGCGAAGAACCCGAACGAGCTCAATCGTCATGGCTGGGTGGTGGAAATCGACCCCTTCGATCCGCAATCGACGCCGGTCAAACGTACGGCGCTGGGCCGCTTCAAGCATGAAAACGCTGCCTTGGCCGAAACCAGAGACGGTCATGCCGTGGTGTACATGGGCGACGACGAGCGTGGCGAGTTCATCTACAAATTCGTCAGCCGGGACAAGATCAACCACCAGGACCCCAGGGCCAACCGCGACCTGCTGGACCACGGCACTTTGTACGTGGCGCGCTTCGACGCAGGCGACGGCAATGCCGATCACCCCAAGGGCCAGGGCGAATGGATTGAACTGACCCATGGCAAAAACGGCATCGATGCCGGCAGCGGCTTTGCCGATCAGGCCGAGGTGCTGATCCACGCGCGCCTCGCCGCCAGCGTGGTGAAAGCCACGCGCATGGACCGCCCGGAATGGATCGTCGTCAGCCCCAAGGATGGCCAGGTCTACTGTACCCTCACCAACAACGCCAAGCGCGGCGAAGACGGCCAACCGGTGGGCGGGCCGAACCCCCGTGAGAAAAATGTCTATGGCCAGATCCTGCGCTGGCGCACCGACCATGACGATCATGGCGCCAACACCGTCTCCTGGGACTTGTTCGTGGTGGCCGGCAATCCGGGCGTACATGCCGGCACGCCGAAGGGCGGCTCATCGAACATCACGCCGCAGAACATGTTCAACAGCCCGGATGGGCTGGGCTTCGACGATGCCGGGCGGCTGTGGATTCTGACGGATGGTGATTCGAGCAATGCGGGTGATTTTGCCGGCATGGGCAACAACCAGATGCTGTGTGCCGACCCGGCGACCGGGGAGATTCGTCGTTTCATGGTCGGGCCGGTGGGTTGCGAGGTGACGGGGATCAGCTTTTCGCCGGATCAGAAGACCCTGTTCGTGGGGATTCAGCATCCGGGAGAAAACGGTGGGTCGACGTTCCCTGAGCATTTGCCGAACGGGAAGCCGCGGTCTTCGGTGATGGCGATCTCCCGGGAAGATGGCGGGATCGTCGGCGCCTGATAGGCCCTCTTCGCGAGCAAGCCCGCTCCCACAAGGATCTGCTGTGTCGCAAATCCTGTGCACACCGCAGCCCCCTGTGGGAGCGAGCTTGCTCGCGAAGGCGTCAGCCCAGACAACACTCATCTCAAGCCCAACCCCTAAAGACACCCCGTCTGCGCTACCATGTCTGGCCGGACGCGGCAGCCTGCTGCGCGCAGGAGTCAGCATGGCCCACCCGTTTGCAACCCTCACCCCAGACCTCGTGCTCGATGCTGTCGAAAGCATCGGCTTTCTCAGCGACGCACGCATCCTGGCGCTCAACAGCTACGAAAACCGTGTCTATCAGGTCGGTATCGAAGACTCCGAACCGCTGATCGCCAAGTTCTATCGCCCGCAACGCTGGACCAACGAAGCGATTCTCGAAGAGCACCAATTCACCTTTGAGCTCGCCGAGTGCGACGTACCAGTGGTCGCGCCGATGATTCACAACGGTGCCAGCCTGCACGAACACAACGGTTTTCGTTTCACCCTGTTCCCGCGCCGTGGCGGCCGCGCGCCGGAGCCGGGCAATCTCGATCAGCTGTATCGCCTCGGCCAACTGCTTGGTCGTTTGCACGCCGTGGGCGCGACCAAGCCGTTCGAACACCGTGAAGCACTCGGCGTGAAAAACTTCGGTCACGACTCACTGACGACATTGCTCGAAGGCAACTTCGTACCCAAGAGCCTGCTGCCGGCCTACGAGTCTGTGGCCCGCGACCTGCTCAAGCGGGTGGAAGAGGTCTACAAAACGACGCCGCACCAGAACATCCGCATGCATGGCGATTGCCACCCTGGCAACATGATGTGTCGCGACGAGATGTTCCACATCGTTGACCTCGATGACTGCCGGATGGGCCCGGCGGTGCAGGACATCTGGATGATGCTCGCCGGCGACCGCCAGGAATGTCTTGGCCAGTTGGCGGAATTGATGGACGGCTACAACGAGTTCCACGACTTCGACCCGCGGGAATTGGCGCTGATCGAACCGCTGCGTGCCCTGCGCCTGATGCACTACAGCGCCTGGCTTGCCCGCCGCTGGGACGACCCGGCGTTCCCCCACAGCTTTCCGTGGTTCGGCAGCGAACGGTATTGGGGGGACCAGGTGTTGGCGTTGCGTGAGCAACTTGCGGCACTCAACGAAGAACCCCTGAAACTCTTCTGATTCAGCGCATTCCCCCCTGTAGGAGCGAGCTTGCTCGCGATGCACTCGAGAGCGCCGCGTTTAACAGTAAACACGCGTTATCGTTAACGACCATCGCGAGCAAGCTCGCTCCTACAAGGTGTTCACAATTGCTCAACCTAATCTGGCAGGACATCCGTAGACAAATCTCCTTACAATCCCCTCTTTGTTAGCTGCCTAAGCAAGGACTCTGCATGCAAGCCGCCAACCCGCGTCGCGGGTACATTCTGGGCCTGAGTGCCTACATCACCTGGGGTTTGTTCCCGCTCTACTTCAAAGCCATCGCCAGCGTGCCCGCGGTGGAAATCGTCATTCACCGCGTGCTCTGGTCCGCCCTGTTCGGCGCCTTGCTGCTGATGGTCTGGAAGCATCCGGGCTGGTGGCGCGAGCTGCGGGACAACCCGAAACGCCTGGCGATCCTGGCCCTGAGCGGCACGCTGATCGCAGCGAACTGGCTGACCTATGTCTGGTCAGTGAACAACGGCCGCATGCTCGAAGCCAGTCTCGGGTACTACATCAACCCGTTGGTGAATGTGCTCCTGGGCATGCTGATCCTCGGCGAACGGCTACGGCGCATGCAGTGGCTGGCGGTGGCTTTGGCGGCGGCTGGCGTGGCGCAACAGGTGTGGCAGGTCGGCAGCCTGCCGTGGGTGTCGCTGGTGTTGGCGCTGACATTCGGCTTCTACGGGCTGATCCGCAAACAAGCGCCAGTCAAGGCGCTGCCCGGCCTGGTGGTGGAAACCTGGATGCTGGTGCCGATTGCCATTGCCTGGCTGCTTTTCAATCAGACGGCTATAAGCGCTCAGCCTGAGTTCTGGACCACTTCCGAAGCCTGGTGGCTAGTTGCAGCCGGGCCGGTGACATTGGTTCCACTCGTATGTTTCAACGCCGCCGCACGGCATTTGCCCTACACGACGCTCGGATTTCTGCAGTACCTGGCGCCAACGCTGGTGCTATTGCAAGCCGTCCTGCTGTTTGGTGAACACCTGTCCTCGAGCACACTGCTGGCGTTCATCTTTATCTGGGCCGGTCTGGCCGTCTACAGCGTCGATGCGTGGATAAGTTTGCGTCGGCGCGACTGATCAAAAAACGCACAAATCTTCACAGGCCACGTCATTCGTGGCCTGCGTCGATCCTTCCCAAGGTTATCCACAGCGTGATACCCGCCATTTGTGCGTAACTTGTTGAAACTGCTGGTTTTTTGATCAGGTCCTGAAGAAGCCCGGTCGGCGTGGCCTGGCGGGCTGTCTCTACAGGTTATCCACAGGCAGGTGCACGTTTAAACTGGATAACCTTTCAAGGGTCGCTGCGCAGTACCAATTCCACCATCAGATCGTCGGCCAGGGTTTCCAGGCGCGACTGCAATACGTCCAGGGACAGCGTCAACGGCACCGCAAGAATCGCTTCGGCGTGGAACAGTGGCTCGCTGCTCATCGGTGCCGGGCGTACTTCGGTCACCAGCCGTTCGAGGTTCACCCCCTGTTCGCTCAGCAAACGGGTAATGTCACGGACGATCCCCGGTCGATCATTGCCCACCAGCTCCATCGCAATCGGTTTCCAGGTGCAGGATTGTTCGATGCCACTTTCGGCGATCAGCACCCGTATGCCATGGGAGGATAACTTCTGAAGGGCATCGACCAGTTCGTCGTAGGCCTCGGCTGGCACGCCCACCCGAAGAATCCCGGCGAACTGCCCCGCCATGCGCGACATTCGGCTTTCCAGCCAGTTTCCGCCGTGCTCGGCAATGCACTGGGCAATGCGCTCGACCTGCCCAGGCTTGTCCGGAGCGAATACGGTGAGTACGAGATGGTCCATGGCGCAGCCCTCTTTGTCATGACTTTTGTTATAGAAGAGCAAGTATAGGCAAGCGGCGATTCTGTGTTGAGTCGTCTGACGCCTTCGCGAGCAAGCCCTCTCCCACAAGGATTGCGCCGGACCTGTGGGAGCTGACTTGCTCGCGAAGGCAGGCGCCGCCGATGCCGCCGAACAGAAAATCGTGTACAAGTTTTGATATTTAACTGGAACAATCTATTGGTTTTTTGAGAACATCCCGTTCCCCGACCTGACCGCAATGCGTCATAGGGTCGCAGATCGACGTAATTAGTCTAATTTTCACAAGCGCAATTCATCATGTAGTATGCCGCAGCGTGCACTACATAACCTTGGATCGATGTCTGCCCAAGCGCCGTCGCAACCCTGAAAGCCCCGTCAGCAAGGCCCCAAGCCGTTGATTGGTCCAAACCCAGCCGCCCGCGATGGCATGTACTGGTAGACGGGTTTGTGGTTTAAATGGCCAGAGGCTTCATTGTCAAAATTGAAGAGCTGAAAAGCGAAATAGCTGAGCAGAGTGAGGCAAGCAATGACTGAACACGTTCAAGTCGGTGGCCTGCAGGTCGCCAAAGTCCTGTTCGACTTCGTGAACAACGAAGCCATTCCCGGTACCGGCCTCACCGCCGATAAGTTCTGGGCCGGCGCCGACAAGGTCATTCATGACCTGGCACCGAAGAACAAAGCCCTACTCGCCAAACGCGATGATTTCCAGGCTCGTATCGATGGCTGGCACCAAACGCGTGCCGGCCAGGCGCACGACGCCGTGGCCTATAAAGCCTTTTTGCAAGACATCGGTTATCTGCTGCCAGAAGCGGCCGATTTCCAGGCAACGACGCAAAACGTCGATGACGAAATCGCCCGCATGGCCGGTCCACAGCTGGTGGTGCCGGTGATGAACGCCCGCTTCGCCCTGAATGCTTCGAATGCCCGCTGGGGTTCGCTATATGACGCGCTCTATGGCACCGATGCCATCAGCGAAGCTGACGGCGCGGAAAAAGGCAAAGGCTACAACAAGGTTCGCGGCGACAAGGTCATCGCCTTCGCCCGCGCCTTTCTCGACGAAGCCGCCCCCCTGGCGGCCGGCTCCCACGTCGACTCCACAGGCTACAAAATCGTCGACGGCAAACTGGTGGTCGCCCTTAAAGGCGGCAGCAACACCGGCTTGCGCGACGATGCGCAGTTGATCGGTTCCCACGGCGATGTCAGCGCCCCTACCGCGATCCTGCTGAAGAACAATGGTCTGCATTTCGAAATCCAGGTCGACGCCAGCACCCCGGTCGGCCAAACCGACCCGGCCGGTGTCAAAGACATCCTGATGGAAGCTGCGCTGACGACCATCATGGACTGCGAAGACTCGGTCGCCGCCGTCGATGCCGACGACAAAGTGGTGATCTACCGCAACTGGCTCGGCCTGATGAAGGGCGATCTGTCGGAAGAAGTCTCCAAGGGCGGTCAGACCTTTACCCGCACCATGAACGCCGATCGCCGCTACACCGGCATCGACGGCCAGGAGCTGAGCCTGCACGGTCGTTCGCTGTTGTTCGTGCGTAACGTCGGTCACCTGATGACCATCGACGCGATCCTCGATAAAGACGGCAACGAAGTACCGGAAGGCATCCTCGACGGTCTGGTGACCAGCCTGGCGGCCATCCACAGCCTCAATGGCAACAACTCGCGCAAGAACAGCCGCACCGGCTCGGTCTACATCGTGAAGCCGAAGATGCACGGTCCGGAGGAAGCGGCGTTCACCAATGAACTGTTCGGTCGCATCGAAGACGTGCTCGAACTGCCGCGCAACACCCTGAAAGTCGGGATCATGGACGAGGAGCGCCGGACCACGGTCAACCTCAAGGCCTGCATCAAGGCAGCCAGCGAGCGCGTGGTGTTCATCAACACCGGCTTCCTCGATCGCACCGGCGATGAAATCCACACCTCCATGGAAGCCGGCCCGATGGTGCGCAAGGCAGACATGAAGGCTGAGAAGTGGATTGGCGCCTACGAAAACTGGAACGTCGATATTGGCTTGAGCACTGGCCTGCAAGGCCGCGCGCAGATCGGTAAAGGCATGTGGGCCATGCCCGACCTGATGGCGGCGATGCTCGAACAGAAAATCGCCCACCCGCTGGCCGGCGCCAATACCGCCTGGGTACCCTCGCCCACCGCCGCGGCATTGCACGCCCTGCATTACCACAAGGTCGATGTGTTCGCCCGCCAGGCCGAACTGGCCAAACGTGCCCGCGCGTCGGTCGACGACATCCTGACCATCCCGCTGGCGGTGAATCCGAGCTGGACCGTGGAACAGATCAGGAACGAACTGGACAACAACGCCCAGGGCATTCTTGGTTACGTGGTGCGCTGGATCGACCAGGGCGTGGGTTGTTCGAAGGTGCCGGACATCAACGACATCGGCCTGATGGAAGACCGTGCGACGCTGCGTATTTCCAGCCAGCACATCGCCAACTGGCTGCGTCATGGCATCGTCACTGAAGAGCAGGTGATGGAAAGCCTCAAGCGCATGGCCCCGGTGGTTGACCGCCAGAACGCCAATGACCCGCTGTACCGTCCACTGGCACCGGATTTCGACAGCAACGTCGCCTTCCAGGCGGCGGTCGAACTGGTAGTGGAAGGCACAAAGCAACCGAACGGTTACACCGAGCCGGTCCTGCACCGTCGTCGCCGTGAGTTCAAGGCGAGAAACGCTCTGTAAAGCCCACCTATGGACAGCAATCCCTCGGAGTTAAAAGCCCGGGGGATTGTCGTTTCAGCTCCTGCACATGTGAAATCACAATTTGTTGCGTAAGGCGTTTGCCGCGATGTAACTCGCTATTTTCGAAGCGTTCATGAACAAGGCAAGCCCAAGGATCGTGAGCACGAGGGCGAACAGCTTTTCGTTACTAATGGGTTCGTCGAGCACATACCACGAGGTCAGGATGCCGGAGATGGGAACGATCACCGACAATGGGGCAACCTGACTGGCCGGATACTTTTTGATCAACCGGTTCCACGCCCAATAACCGAAAACCGTCGCCACATACGCCTGGAACAGAATGGATAGCAGCACCGGAGCCTTGAAGTCCGTGATCAATGCCTGGAAAGGTGCGGCCCCCTTGACCCAGTAAGTCATCAAGTACAACGGCGGCGTTGCGTACAGGCTCGACCATACGACAAAGGAAAAAATATCGCGCACCTTGCATTTCTTGATCAGCACGTTACAGAGGCTCCAGCACAATGCTGCCAGCAGCACCAGGAGCAAACCCTTGTTTTCGGCACTCCCCTCGGTCACATGGATAATGAACAGCAGGCCCACCAAGGCAAATAAAATGCCCGTCACGTGTATCGCCGATATTTTTTCCCCGAAAAGCACCACACCCCATATAACGGTAAAAAAGGCACTGAATTGCAACAGCAAGGACGTCACGCCTGCACTGACGCCCAGATACATGCCGTAGTTCATCAACCAACACATTCCGACACCAAACAACAATCCGTACAAGGCGATGACACTGGAGCTCACATTTTCAGGTTTCTTGATAAAGAACACCAAGGGCAATGCACAAAACGTAAACCGCAATGCAGTCAGCATAAACGGATCGATCCCATCGAGACTGATATCGATAACGGAGAAGTTACTGCCCCACATGACGGTTACCGCGATAACCAGGAGAAGGTCGCGAAAGTCCATTTTTATCATGTTGTTTCTTCATTGTGATGATGGTTTTAAAGCGCACGCCCCCATCCAAACCAAGGCCTATCCACACGGCAGGACCGCCGGCAGGAGCAGTCCGAATGTTGAATTCACGAGTGCCATCAGCGAGCGCTTGCTGGCGCCGCTGGGTATTTGCCTGGAACTGGGGGGGTGCTGGCAGACCTTGTATTAACGAACGGGCGGTTAACCAACGCCCCTACGCTTCAGGTCCAAAAAAGATAACTTAAACTTAAGCGACCAGTATCAGTTATTTGTGAACTAACATTTCTTGAGCAAAACCGAAAGATCTTATTACAGCGAAACTCCACAACAGACAATATTTATTACAAGCCAACACATTCGCATACAGTCATACCGGTATTCGGACCATCGACCCTTTCGAAAATCATTTATTCAATTCCCAATTCACGCTTTACCAGTGCAAGTAAAACTCCGGTGTCGACAGGCTTGAGGAGAAAATCCACCACACTCAAATGCATGGCGGCAATCGCGTCTTTCACGTCGGCATCGCCGGAGACGATGATGAACGGCATGGCCGCCCGTACCGATTCACGCACCTGGCGGATCAAGTCCAGGCCATCGACATGTCCCATTCGCAAATCAGTGATCACCAGGCCGATCGACGGCTTTTCGCTCAACATCTTGAGTGCCGTTTCCCCACTGGCTGCGGTCATGCACCGAATGCCATCCAGACCCAGAATCTCTGACAACAGCTCACGGGCGTCTTTATCGTCGTCAACGATCAGCACCCGCTGCGGCGGCAAGTCAGGTTCGAGCATGACCGCACTCAACGCCTCGCGCTCGGCGTCACTCAAAATATCGTGGTCGGACATGGCTTACTCTACAGTTCGAATTCAATCACCTGACTCATTCGTCAGACATCGCCAGCAAGACCTTCAATGTGCCCTTCGTCGGAAAGATCTCCTATAGCCAATGTAGGAGGCTTTTCTGAAAGTTGCGTCAGATATTTCCTAACTTCCACCCGTTGCGCTTGCCGACCTAGACTTACGTCCAATGGGCACCCAGGGCGCAGAGGCCGACCATGGCTCAGTCATCCGACAACAACAATTCAAAAAGACTGCGGTAATGGTTATGAGTAAAGCGGACGCCTTCACCAAGGCAGGGAAAACCGCGGTGTTGCAGAACATACAGGGCACTTTGCAATTTCTTCAGCGCTTCCCGCCCTTCAATCAAATGGAACACGCACACCTGGCGTACCTGGTCGAGCAATGTCAGCTACGTTTTTACGCGCCCGGCGAGAGCATCATCAAGCCCGCCGATGGCCCGGTTGAACATTTCTACATCGTCAAACAAGGTCAGGTCGTTGGTGAGCGTCCCCACACGGCCAAGGGCGGGACCGAAACCACCTTCGAAATTACCACCGGTGAGTGTTTTCCCCTCGCCGCGCTACTGGGCGAGCGTGCGACCCGCACCGAACACCGGGCCGCCGAAGACACCTTTTGCCTACAGCTGAACAAGTTGGCGTTCATCAAACTGTTCGCGCTGTCCAATGCGTTTCGTGACTTTGCCCTGCGCGGTGTCAGCAGCCTGCTGGATCAGGTCAACCAGCAAGTCCAGCAAAAAGCCGTGGAAACCCTGGGCACCCAGTACTCACTGAACACCCGGCTGGGTGAACTGGCGATGCGCCACCCGGTGACCTGCAGCCCCGCCACACCCCTGCGTGAAGCCGTGACCCTGATGCACGAGCAGCAAGTCGGCAGCATCGTCATCGTCGACGAGCAAAAAGCCCCACTGGGTATTTTCACCCTGCGCGACCTGCGCCATGTCGTGGCCGACGGCACGGACGACTTCAACGAAGCCATTGAACGTCACATGACCCAGGCGCCTTTTTACCTGTCGCCGGACCACAGCGCGTTCGACGCGGCGATCGCCATGACCGAGCGGCACATTGCCCATGTCTGCCTGGTCAAGGACCATCGCCTGTGCGGCGTAGTGTCCGAGCGGGATCTGTTTTCCCTGCAGCGGGTCGATCTGGTGCATCTGGCACGGACCATCCGCAGCGCCCAGCGCGTGGAAAACCTGGTGGCACTGCGCGGCGAAATTGGCCAACTGGTGGAGCGCATGCTGGCCCACGGCGCGTCGTCGACCCAGATCACCCACATCATCACCCTGCTCAACGACCATACCGTGTGTCGGGTCATCGAACTGACGCTCGCCGAGAAAGGCGACCCTGGCATTGCGTTCAGCTGGCTGTGTTTCGGCAGCGAAGGCCGCCGCGAGCAGACGCTGCACACCGATCAGGACAACGGCATTCTGTTCGAAGCCCGGGACGCGGCCCATGCCGCCGAGATTCGCGGCAAGCTGTTGCCCATCGCCCAGCAGATCAACCAGAGCCTGGCGCTCTGCGGCTTTACCCTGTGCAAAGGCAACATCATGGCCGGCAATCCCGAGCTGTGTCTTTCCCGGGCGGAATGGGCGCGGCGCTTCGCGGCCTTTATCCGTGAAGCAACGCCGGAGAACCTGCTGGGTTCGAGCATTTACTTCGACCTGCGCGTGGTCTGGGGTGATGAGCAGGGCTGTGAGCAGCTGCGCCGGGGGATTCTCGACCAGGTTGACGACAACCGGTTGTTCCAGCGCATGCTGGCCGAGAACGCCCTGCGCAATCGTCCGCCCGTAGGCCGTTTCCGGGATTTCGTGCTGGCGCGCAAGAACGGCGAGAAAGCCACGCTGGACCTGAAAATCCAGGGCCTGACGCCGTTTGTCGACGGTGCCCGCTTGCTGGCACTGGCCCACGGGATCGAAGCGAACAATACCCTGGAGCGCTTCCGCCAACTGGTGGACAAAGGGGTCATCGAACGGCTGGACGGTGCGGCGTACGAAGAGGCTTATCACTTCATTCAGCAAACCCGCATGCAGCAGCATCAGCTACAGACCCGGGAGAATCTGCCCCACTCCAATCGGGTCGATCCGGACAGTCTCAATCATCTTGACCGACGGATCCTGCGTGAATCCCTGCGTCAGGCTCAACGCCTGCAAAGCAGCCTGGCCCTGCGGTATCAGCTATGAGCCTGTTTTCATGGTTGCGCCCTTCAGGCCCGATGCTGCCCGGCGACCTTCAACTGCGTTTGCAACGCTTGCCGACGGCCGCCGAGCCGGGTGAATGCAGCCTGCGCGAACAACGATGGGTGGTGCTCGACCTGGAAACCACCGGGCTGAACCTGAACAAGGATCGAGTACTGTCCATCGGCGCGGTGGTGATCGAAGACGGAGCGATCGACTTCAGCCAGCAATTCGAACGCACCTTGCAGTGCAGCGAGCTCAAACTCGGCCCCAGCGTACTGATTCATGGGCTGGGCCCGAGCGCAATCGCCGCCGGCAGCGACCCGGCCCTGGCCTTGCTCGACTTCATGGAGTTTGTCTGTGACAGTCCCGTGCTGGCCTTTCATGCGCCGTTCGACCAGCACATGCTCAGGCGCGCATTGAAAGATCACCTGGGCTACAAGTTGCAACATCTGTTTCTTGATGTCGCGGATATTGCGCCGATGCTGTGTCCTCAGGCGTCTATTCGCGAGGCCGGGCTGGATGAGTGGATCGACTGGTTCAAGCTGGAGGTGTTCGAGCGACATAATGCCAGTGCCGACGCGCTGGCCACGGCAGAACTGGCGCTGATCCTGTTCAGTCGGGCGCGGCAGCAGCAGATCCATAGTCCGCTGGAATTGCAGCAGCGGTTGAGGCAGTGGAAACGCAGGCAGCGCGCGCCTTCCTTCTAGATCTGCGGCGCCTGTTCCGGCCTCTTCGCTGGCCAGCCAGCTCCTACAGGGTTTTGTGTCGTTCGCCAATTTCGTGAGCGACACAAAACCCTGTGGGAGCTGGCTTGCCAGCGAAGAACGATGACGCGGTCTGACTGAACGCCCTCCCATCAAAACCACCCGACCAGTGGCCAATTGCTTACCTCCCCCGCCTCTGCCACAATCGCGAACAATTCTCGTTAGTTAACACTTCCCAATCGGTGATATGGCGTGCCGTCAGTTCCAAGCCCCCGGAGTGAGCTCGTTGGTGCGTTGTATCGCGACCATCGCAGCTGGCTATTGGCCTGGCTACGGCGCAACGTGGCCTGCCCGCAACGGGCGGAAGACCTCAGCCAGGACACCTTCGTCCGCCTGCTGGGCCGTGATGAACTCAAGCAACCTCGCGAGCCTCGGGCGTTTCTGGTGGCGATCGCCAAGGGCCTGCTGTTCGACTATTTCCGCCGCGCCGCGCTGGAACAGGCCTACCTGACCGAACTGATGCTGATCCCCGAAGCCGAACAACCTTCAGTGCAAGAGCAGCAACTGATTCTGGAAGACCTGAAAAACATCGACCGCCTGCTCGGCCAGCTCTCGAGCAAGGCCCGTGCAGCGTTTTTCTATAACCGACTTGACGGCCTCGGTCACGCGCAGATTGCCGAGCGCCTGGGCGTGTCGGTGCCCCGGGTTCGTCAATACCTGGCCCAGGGCATTCGTCAGTGCTACATCGCGCTGTATGGTGAGCCGGTATGAGACCGGCCAGCTCCCGACCGGTGTCGGCGCAGGTGCTGGATGCCGCCATCGCCTGGCAGCTGACCCTGGATTCGGGCAACCCGGTCGATCGCGAAGAATTCGCCAAGTGGCATGCCGCCCACGAAGAACATGCCCGGGCCTGGCGCCAACTGGGCATGCTCGATGCACGCTTCAGCGTTGCCAGCGGTCCGGCCCGCGCAGCCTTGCAGCAATCGCACGAAAGCATTCGCCGACAGGTGCGCAAACTGGGCAGCGGTGTGGCGAGCATCGTTGCGGTAATCGGCCTGGCGCTATTCGCCGGTGATCGTTATCTCCCGCTCGACTACTGGCTGGCCGACGAGCGCACCGCCACCGGCGAGCAACGCACCCTGCGCCTGAGCGACGGAACGCTGGTCAACCTCAACACCCACAGTGCCGTGGACGTTCGCTTCGACGAAAAGCAGCGGCTGATCATTCTGCAGGAAGGGGAGATCCTCGTCGAAACCGGGCATGGCGATACCCGGCCGTTCATCGTCGAAACCCGCGAAGGCAGCATGCGCGCACTGGGCACCCGGTTTCTGGTCAAGCGCGAAGAAAACGGTACGCGCTTGAGCGTGCTGCAATCGGCGGTGGCCGCGCACCCGCAATCAAGCCCTGAAGAGCAGATTTTGCGCGAAGGTCAGCAAGTGCTGATGCGCGACAACGGCCTCGGCCCCGCCATCGCCCTCAAGCTCGGTGCCGATGCCTGGACCCGCGGCATGCTGGTGGTGGATAACGCGAGGCTGGAAGATTTGATCACGGAACTTGGCCGTTATCGCCGCGGACATCTGGGGGTTTCACCCGAGATTGCTGACCTGCGAATCACCGGCAGTTTCCCGCTGCACGACACCGACCTGGCACTGAGCGCCCTGCTGCCGACCCTGCCGGTGCAGATCGAACAGCACACGCCGTGGTGGGTGACGGTGGCAAAGGCCCAAGCCAAGCCCTGAGGAATGTTGTGCCTGCCAAGCCGCTTGTGTCTTGCGGTCAACACCGAACCTGTAGGAGCCGGCTTGCCGGCGAAGGCGTCCTCATTGGCTATGCAAGGCTCGAGGCCGCCTTCGCTGGCAAGCCAGCTCCTACAGGGTTTTGCGTAGAACAGTAACGCTGTGAACACCACAGAACCTGTGGGAGCGTGGCTGCCCGCGAAGAAGCCGCCAGCATCACCGCAAATAATGAAACGAATTATTTTCATCCATCCCTATCACTTTTGCAGTCTCGTTCGGCACCCAGGCAATTGAGAAATATTCCCCTTCAGGAGCCGCCGTATGTCCCGCTCGCTAGACACCTTGTTGCGCCCCGGTTTGCTGGCCGTCGCCATAGCCCTCTGTGCCCCGCTGGCCTGCGGTAAACTGATCGCCGCCGAGCAGGCGTCCAGCGTTCGCGCCTATAACTTGCCGGCCGCGCCCCTGGCCAGCACGCTGAACCAGATCGCCAGCCAGGCGGGCCTGGCACTGTCGCTGAATCCAGCCCTGGCGGCAGGCAAAACTTCGGCTCCGGTCCAAGGCCAGTTCGACGCTGCCGGCGCCCTGCGCGAAGCCCTGCGCGGCACCGGCCTGCAACTGGAACAGAGCAGCGCCGGCACCTACACCCTGGTGGCCGTGCCCGAAGGCGTGATGGCGCTACCGGAAACCGCCGTCCTCGGCGTGCAAAACATTGAAAGCGCCTGGGGTCCGGTAGAAGGCTACCTGGCCACTCGCACCGCCGCCGGCACCAAGACCGACACCGCCCTGGTCGAAGCTCCTCGGTCGATTTCGGTCGCCACCCGGCAGCAGATGGACGACCGCAAAGTGCAGAACATCGATGATGCCGTGCGCTACATGCCCGGCATTACCGCCAGCAGCTACGGCAGTGACACCCGCGCCGACTGGCTGCGGGTGCGCGGTTTCGAACCGACGCAATTCCTTGACGGCTTGCCGCTGCCCAAAGGCGTGTACGCCAACCCGAAACAGGAAACCTGGAACCTGGATCGCCTCGCCCTGCTGCGCGGCCCGGCTTCGTCGGTGTACGGCCAGACCCCGCCCGGCGGCTTGCTGGACATGGTCAGCCGCCGCCCCAGTGCCGAGTCGAGCCATGAAATCCAGGTGCAATACGGCAGCGACAACCATCGCCAGATCAACTTCGCCAGCACCGGCAAGATCGACGAGGAAGGTCGTTTCCTCTACGGCCTGAGCGGCGTGATACGCGACAGCGGCACCCAGATCGACCACGTCGACAACCAGCGCTACAACATTGCGCCGAGCCTGACCTGGAACATCGACGACGACACCCGATTGACCCTGCTCACGCAGTTCACCCGTGACGATACGGGGAATACCAGCCAGTTCTACCCCATTCAGGGCACCAAAATCGACATGCCATTCGGCAAGATCTCCCATCACAAGAATCTGGGAGATCCGAACTACGAATACTACGACCGCACCTACTACGCACTGGGCTACGCCTTCGAACATCGGCTGAACGATGTATGGCAGTTCCGGCAAAACCTGCGCTACACCAAGTCTGACCTGTCGTTCCAGACAATTACCGTCAACAGCTACTTCCCAGAGTTCGGAATGGTCGTCGACGATGAAGGCAATACCGGGCGGGGCACTACCAATGTGGACGAAGATATCAGTCAGTTCGCGGTGGATAACAATTTCCAGGGCGACTTCACCACTGGCGATATCCAACACACCCTGCTGATCGGGCTCGACCACCAGCGTAACAACACCAATTACACTTCGATCTTTGGTTCCGCCCCGAGCATCAACGTCAATCGCCCTGAATACGGCTTGCCGATCACACGCCCACCACGCTCCGCCGCATTCTATGACTACGACCAAAAAACTCGTCAGACCGGTCTGTACATCCAGGACCAGATGGCCCTCGACCAATGGCGTCTGACCGTGGGTGGTCGCGAGGATTGGGTCCACACCGGTACCAAATTTTTTAACAAAGGCGATGCCACCAACACCGAGCGCGACAAGAAATTCAGCGGCAACGCGGCGATCAGCTATGTGTTCGACTCCGGCTTCGTGCCCTACCTGTCCTACGCCGAATCGTTCCAGCCAACCAGCAACGCCACCGCGTCGCCAACCGATTCGTTCAAGCCGACCGAGGGCAAGCAATGGGAACTGGGCATCAAATACCAACCGCCTGGCAGCAACACCCTGCTGACCGCTGCCGTGTACAACCTGACCCAGAAAAACGTCTCCGTCACCACCACCAACTCGAACAACGTTGCAATCACCAGCCAGACCGGCGAAGTCAAAGTCAAAGGCCTGGAACTGGAAGCCGTTTCCGACGTGACCGAAAACCTCAAGGTCATCGCCGCCTACACCCTGGCCAAGTCCGAAGTGCAAAAAGGCGACTTCAAAGGCAACCGCCTGCAACTGATGCCCAACCAACAGGCTTCGTTGTGGGCTGATTACACCTGGCACAACGGCGTGCTCGATGGCTTCGGTATCGGCGCCGGCGCGCGTTACACCGGCAATACTTATGGCGATCAGGGCAACACCTGGCTGGGCAAGGCCGACGCCTACACCGTGTTCGACGCGGCGGTTCATTACGACCTGGGGCGGCTGGACAACAGCCTGAAAGGCGCCTCCCTGGGACTCAACGCGACCAACCTGTTCGACAAGGACTACATCTCGACCTGCGACAGTTTTTATTGCTACTACGGCGACCAACGCAGTGTCGTCGCCAGTGCCACTTACAAGTGGTAATCGCTTGATCTGACACGCTCGATACCCTGGCCGTCCTTCGAGGACGGCTTTGGTATTTCTGAAGGCCATGAAATGAAAAGTAAAACAATTCGCCGCTGGTCCTTCGTCCATACCTGGACCAGCCTGATCTGTACCCTGTTCCTGCTGATGCTGGCGCTGACCGGTCTGCCGTTGATCTTCCATCACGAGATTGACCACCTGTTGGGCGATGCTGCCGAGTTGAAGGAAATGCCGGCGGACACCCCGCAGCTGAATCTGCAGCAATTGGTGCAGGCAGCGGAAAAACATCGTCCCGGCGAAGTCATGCAGTACTTCGGCTTCGAAGAAGACGAGCCCAACGCCGCGATCGCGATCATGGCGGCCACCGCCGGTACCGAACCGAATTCGTCGCACACCTTCATGCTCGACGCTCGCACCGGTGAAGCGCTGGAGATGCCGTCGGCCAATGGCGGCTTCATGATGGTGATGCTGCGCCTGCACGTGGACATGTTCGCCGGCCTCCCGGGCAAGTTGCTGCTGGCCTTCATGGGACTGCTGTTCGTGGTCGCGATCGTCTCCGGTACCGTGCTTTATCTGCCGTTCATGCGTCGCTTGAAATTCGCCACCGTGCGCCAGGACAAATCCACCCGCCTGCGCTGGCTCGACCTGCATAACCTGATCGGCGTGGTCACCCTGACCTGGGCCCTAGTGGTCGGCGTGACCGGCGTCATCAGCGCCTGCGCCGACCTGTTGATCGCGGCGTGGCGCAACGACAGCCTCAGCGCCATGGTCGCGCCGTACCGCGACGCACCACCGCTGACGCAGCTGGCGCCAGCGACGCGTTTGCTCGACATCGCCAAAGACGTCGCGCCCGGCATGCAACCGGACTTCATCGCCTTCCCCGGCACCCGGTTTTCCAGCGAGCACCATTACGCGGTGTTCATGAAAGGCAGCACGCACCTGACCTCGCATCTGCTGACGCCGGTGCTGATCGACGCCAGCACCCTGCAAGTCACTGCCGTGGCCGAACGGCCGTGGTACATGGACGCCATGGGCATGTCGCAGCCGCTGCACTTCGGTGATTACGGCGGCATGCCGATGAAAATCCTCTGGGCGACCCTCGATGTGCTGACCATCATCGTCCTCGGCAGCGGGGTTTACCTGTGGGTCGTTCGGCGCAAGGCTGCAAAACCTGTTCTTGAAAACGCGCAGGCTCAAGCATGAAGCCGCGGCAATCGAACTTCTGGAAAGTCTTCGCCACCCCGACCGTCATCGCCCTGCTCAGCGGCGCAGGATTGTTCGCCGCGTTGCTGGGCGATGGCGTATGGGATGCCTTGAGCTGGCTGGGCCTGGGTGTTCCCGCAATCCTCGCCCTGCGCGGGCTGCTGCAATGCGGCTGACGTTATGTGGGTCATCACATCCCCCCTGTAGGAGCCGGCTTGCCGGCGAAGGCGCCCTCAAGCCTGGCACAAGATTCGAAGACGCCTTCGCCGGCAAGCCGGCTCCTACAGAGTTCGGTTCGCGAAAATTACGCGCTATGCTGCCGACACCGCCATTGACCGAGACGCCGCCATGTCCACCCCGAGCATGACCCTCTACCACAACCCCCTATCGCCTTTCGTTCGCAAAGTCATGGTCCTGCTCCACGAAACCGGCCAACAAAACCGCGTGGCCCTGCAAAACTGCGTGCTGACGCCAGTCGACCCGGACCTTGCGCTTATCGACGACAACCCCCTGGGCAAAATCCCGGCCCTGCGCCTGGCCGACGGCAACGTCATCCATGACAGCCGGGTGATCCTCGACTACCTCGATCACCAGCACGTCGGCAACCCGCTGATCCCCCGAGACGGCTCGGCCCGCTGGCGGCGCATGACCCTGGCGTCCATCGCCGACGGGATCATGGACGCCGCCGTACTGACTCGCTACGAAGTGGCCCTGCGCGCCCCGGAGAAACACTGGGCTGAATGGCTGGACGGCCAACGCGACAAGATCCGCCGCGCCCTGGCGCTGCTGGAAAAAGACGCGATCGCCGAGCTGACCAGTCACTTCGATGTAGCAGCAATCAGCGTGGCCTGTGCGTTGGGTTATCTGGACTTGCGCCACCCGGATCTGGAATGGCGTGAGGCAAATCCACAGCTGGCGGGCTGGTATTTCGAGGTGAGCCAGCGGGCTTCGATGCTGGCGACGATGCCGAAGGTTTGACTCCAGCAAGGGCAGATGTACTGATGAGCGTAAACAGCGGGACTGATTTGAACCAAACTAAACTGTCCCGCTTTGTAACTTCAAAAATTGTCCTTTCCTGTAATTATTTTTTGTACTCGCCTCAAATTCCCTGTGGGAGCGAGCTTGCTCGCGATGGCGATATTACTGGCGCCTAATGACTCGGATCAGCCCCAGCGTTCTTCATCCCCAGACAATCAATCGACCGATCAACCATGGCCTTGGCAATCTCCAGCAAATGCCAAACCGAGAACACCATGGCCCGGTCCGCACCTTTGAGGTGATCGCCACACTGATACGCTGTGACCGAAGCGCAGCGCAGCAGGTCCGCGACGTAGAGTTGGGTGTCCTCAAAACTCACGTCTTTGCTGACGTTGTAGAACCGCAGCTCATCGGGTGCCGAAGGCTGTTCTCCGGTGAGGTAGAAATCGATCGCACGATAAAGGGCGGAACGGTCTCTTGGCGGATCGTCGGTGGGTTTGCCTTGGGTGGACGTTTCGGGAGGTGGATCGGGGACTGCCTTTTTCATTGGTAAAACTCCTGAACATGAATGGAGCCAACCGAAATCGCGACTAAACGAATCAAGGTGGCGGCTGCACACAGGTTAGTCGACCGGCCGTCAGGCAAAACCGGCGCACCCGAAGGTGCCCTGCGCACAGCCACCATATATTTCAGGCGATAAAAAACACCTGAGAAGAGGTGACGCTGTGCGCCCGACGGAATCCGGGCGACTAAACCCGATCACTGATAAGCAGTGACGGACGAAGACTAGGCACGGAAATCTGTCGGCGCAAGCGTGCGGAATAATCTAGGAAACGTCCTGCAAAAGGAAGGGATTAGACCTGTAGGAGGCCAGTTTTTCCTGTAGGAAAACTTACTTTTTGAGGATAGAGATTTCCTATGAAGAGGGAGCAGAACTGCGAAATCCTAACAGTTCTGATAGTAGGCAACGCCTGAAAAAGGAATGATGCTGATAGCTCCGTTTTCTGAACCTTGCCCGGAACTCAGCCATGCCTGCCTCTACTCGCGAAACCTTCTTGGGTCGATACCATTACGACCCACTTGATCGCCTGATCGATTGCGCGCTATTCGATCAGGAGACTATTCAGCGCTATTACTGCAAGACACGCCTGTCCACCGAAATACAAGGTGCGGTGCAACGCACTATCGTGCAGCACGATGACTTGCTGTTGGCGCAGCAACAGCGAGAGGGCGACAAGGTCGCAGCCAAGTTGCTGGCCACCGACCCACAACGTTCGGTGTTGAATGCCCTGGACGCGACTCGACCCAATGCCCTTGCCTACTCGCCCTACGGACATCGTCCACGAGAAAATGGCTTGCTAAGCCTGCTCGGCTTCAATGGCGAACGTCTGGACCCGGTGACCGGACATTATCATTTGGGCAATGGGTATCGGCAGTTCAACCCGGTGTTGATGCGGTTTAACAGCCCGGACAGTTGGAGTCCGTTTGGCGAGGGGGGATTAAATGCGTATGCGTATGCGGAGGGAAATCCGGTGCTTGGGACAGATGCAACGGGACACGCTTTCACAAGATTGTTTGGAAAAAACTGGTGGAAAGGGTTTAAAAATCGGATTGGAGTCAGAACGCCTAGCAAATTTGATATCAAAAAGTCGTCATCTAAACACAGCGACACTATAAAATCTCCAATAAGCGTCCAATCGACCTCATCGAAACCACGGCAAGTGAACGCATTGGATGACGCCAAAGAGTTTGACTGGAATGCGTTAAGCCCTGCTGAGATAGAACTGAATTTCAAACAAACCGTTTCCCGTCCTGTAAACACCGAACAGCTGAAACTTCCCTTTTTCCGAGCGAAACTCGATACCCCTGACAAAACGCTGGCCAACCTTGAATCCGCCAGAACTAATACATCCAGAAGACTCGACTCCAATCCCGGTCACGAGAAACGTCTAGTCATGCTGCACTACATCAATAGCGACATTGCCAAACTCAAGAAACAAATGAGTCAGGTTCGCGACCCCAATTCTCCAATAACCATATGACGCTCACAAAAGGACGAAAACGCTCGCTCAACAATCCGGCTTGTCCGCCGTAAAGCGCCGAGCCGGATTCACTGCCGCCCCAAACTCACGCAACGCCTTCGCCCCAATCAGCAATGGATAGTTAAAGCTGCTGCGGTCGGTCAGATTCACCTCAACCGTGCGTTTGACGTTACCCAGGCACAGCTCCAGATCAACCACTGGCCGCTTGGTGGGTGCGACATCTTCGTCATCATCGTCGCCTTCTTCGGAGCGGGTCTTGATCTTGCTGATCCGCGCAACCTTGTGTTCGTAAACCTTGTTGCTCGCGTCCTTGGTGCCGAGGCGGAAGCGCACCCACTCGTCGCCGTCGCGGGTGAAAGTTTCGATGTCCTTGGCCGATAGAGACGCGGTCAGGGCGCCGGTGTCCATTTTGGCCTTGAGCACTTCGCCGCCGATTTCCGGCAGCGCGATGTATTCGTAGCGCCCGTACAGGGTCGGCTCGGCGGCCAGGATTGGCAGGGCCACCAGGGAAAGCAGTGCAAGGAGGGATTTCACGTAACGGGCTTCCTTTAAGTATGGGCAGCGGAATTTTAGACCGCCAGCAAGTCATTCGTTCATTCCTGAGATCGCTTCGCGGGCAAGCCACGCTCCCACAGGGTTTGGTGGTTTCACAAACCTTGGGTACACCGCCATACACTGTGGGAACGTGGCTTGCCCGCGAAGAGGCCAGATCAATCACTCTAGATACCCGAGCCTGCGAGCTGCCTCAGCCTACCCAATCAAAGGTGAAACATTCTTTACCGCCGATTTGGCCTCTCGGCCGAAGCTGCCTATCATGGCGCGCCCAAACGTTTTCAAGAGTGACTTATGCGCCGCCTGCTCACCGGCTGTTTCGTTACCCTTCTGCTATTGCTCAACACCCTGGTCCTGTTCGGGCCGCTGATGGTGTTCGCCCTGCTCAAGCTGGTCCTGCCCGGGCGTCTGCGCGATTACGCTTCATGGACGGTGATGTGGATCGCCGAGACCTGGGCCGAGATCGACAAGCTGATTTTCCGCCTGTGTATCCCCACCCTGTGGGACATTCGCGGTGGTGATGACCTGCGCCGCGACACCTCGTATCTGGTGATCAGCAATCATCAATCCTGGGTCGATATCCCGGCCCTGATCCAGACCCTGAATCGACGCACGCCCTTCTTCAAATTCTTCCTCAAGAAAGAATTGATCTGGGTGCCATTCCTGGGATTGGCCTGGTGGGCGTTGGATTACCCGTTCATGAAACGCTACACCAAAGCATTCCTGGCGAAGAACCCGGAGCTGGCGGGCAAGGATCTGCAGATCACCAAAGCCGCGTGCGAGCTGTTCAAGCGGCAGCCAGTAACGGTGGTCAACTATCTGGAAGGCACCCGGTTCACTGCCACGAAAAGCACCCTGCAGCAATCACCCTTCACCCACCTGCTAAAACCCAAGGCGGGTGGCGTGGCGTTCGTGCTGGCGGCGATGGGCGAACAGCTGGACGCCATTCTCGATGTGACAGTGGTGTATCCGCGGCAGCCAATTCCGGGGTTCTGGGATTTGATCAGCGGCAACGTGCCACGGGTGATCGTCGACATCAAGACCCGCGAACTCGACCCGGCGCTATGGCAGGGTGATTATGAAAATGATCCGGAGTTTCGCCAAACCGTCCAGAACTGGGTCAACCAGCTCTGGATCGAAAAGGACCAGCGCATCGACGCCTTGCGCGCCGAGCGCCGCTGAATCAGCTACCGATGCCGGTGCCGGCGCCCCAGATTCCGCCCAGGCTTTGCAGCAACGAACCGCCGACGCCCTGCTGTCCGAAGTATTGCAGGATGAGCGGGGCAAACTGGGCGATCATGCCAGTGTCCATGCCCAAGGCGCTGAACGCATTGTTCAAGTCGTTGGTGTCCTTGACGGCGCCCAAGGCGTTGTCCAGGCCAGCCATCTTGCCGGACGAGCCGAGCAAACCGGCGAGCGCGCCCAGTTCACCACCACCCGACAGCTTGTCGATGCCCGGTACGCTTTTGGCCAGCTCGGAATAGTCGGTCGAACTCAATTGATTCTTCGCCAGCCCCAGCATCGCACTGGTGCCGCCAACGGCTTGTTGTGGCGTGACGTTCAATTGGCTGAGCGCACTCAGCAGGCCGGCCGTCTCGGAAGTCGGTGCGGCCGCAGCGGCGTTATCGCCTTTCATGCCGGAAATGGCATTGGCTGCATCGTTCAGGCTGAATTGAGCAAAGACCGGGCTGGTGGCCAGGGTCATGAGCGATGCCAGTGCAAAACCGCGTGTAATCTTCATTCAGACATCCTCTTGTGTCATGAAAAACCGTCTGTTTATAGACGGAAAAACTGCCGGTTTGACCGGGTATTCGTCGTCATGTTCCTTGATGCTGCGCCCATTTTCACCCGGTTCAAGTCGGTAATTCGTGAAACCCGGCAAACAACGCGATAAATAGATCTTGGGGGGCGGCTGGAATACTCACAAAGCGCCCTGCCCTATCAGTTCTGCCAGTAGGCAGCATTGGCAAATTGCGTCATTGTTGCCCCTGAATCGAATTTATTTTCAACGGAGCGGCTGCATGCAGAGCAACGAGAAAAATCTGCTTTGCCATTATCAATACGACCCTCTGGATCGGCTTGTCCACTTCACACTGTCAGAGCAGGAAAGTACCCGGCGCTTTTATCAAAAAAATCGCCTCGTCACAGAGATCAGTGGCTCGATACATCGTTCGATTATGCAGCATGAGGAGCAACTACTGGCGCAACAAAATCAGAAGACTGGCGCCGCAGAAACAAGCCTGCTTATCACCGATCAACAGCGGTCGGTGTTGAACACGCTTGATGCGGGCAGGCCTCGATCAATTGTCTACACACCTTACGGACACTCTTCACCGAGTAGCGATCTACTCAGCCTGCTCGGTTTCAACGGCGAACGACGGGAACCGGTGACCAGGCACTATTTGTTGGGCAATGGTTATCGAGCGCTTAACCCGGTATTGATGCGGTTTATCAGTCCGGACAGTTGGAGCCCGTTTGGAAAAGGAGACCTGAATGCTTATTCATATGCGGGGGGCAATCCAATAAAGTACTCTGATCCTACAGGCCATGGTCGATTTGACTTCCTTTCAAATTTTTTTTATAGAACACCGAAACCCACAAAACCGAGTTCATACAACATTTTTCAATATGGTGGTTCCAACCGCCAGGCGACAACACGTTGGAGTGAAAGGCGCGCAACTGAAACCGTTTCCTATCAAAGAATGAATAGACGTCATTCGCTCCCGGAGCGTGAAATGACCTCAGCGAAACCTTATTTCGTGGGTTACCATGGAACCGATGACGCTTCAGCCAACCGCTTGCTGAATGAAGGTGTTAACCCAGCATTTTTCAAAAGCACAAGTTTTGGTCTTGGATTTTATGTCTCTCCAAATTTAGCTGTTGCACAGAAATATGCAGGACTGAGTAGTAATAATCGTGGTCAGGTTGTCGAGGTCTACATAAATAATTTTCCAGGGATGAAGCCGGGCATAGACTATGACTTCAAACACCATGATATAAATCCCTCGCTGACTATGGAGATGGTCATTAAACCCCACCGAATAAGGGCTGCCTCAATCAGAGCGCTCGGCTCTAATTCCAGCCACAAAAAAAGTACCCCCAGGGCGCTGGAAGCTCCTTTTTAAGTTTTATCGTTGCGCATGATCGCCCGCATCAGCTGGCAGTTGTACTTCATCACCGGCGTCTGGCCCGTGTGAAAGCTATGGCATTTAGCGCAGCCTGGGCCGAAACGAATGCTCAGGCTGCCCATTTTCGCGACAGTACCCAGATACTCGAATTTTCCGGTGACGTAGAGGCCAAAAATACCCATTATAAATTTATCCCTTTCTGGCCGGCCCTTGCTGGCCGCTTTCTGAGCACTGATATGTTCAATAGGCTTTCAATTGGTTACAACTACTATCAAAAGTGACAGTAGCACTAAAGACTGTAGCCCGCAAAAATGACCACTCCCAAACAATGGAGTGTCAATCATGCGATCAACCATTACAACCAGTCTGCTCATTACATTAATGACCATCGGAAACGCTTATGCCGCAAGCACTGTCTGCCCGACCGTCAGCGACATAACACAAGTCAAAGATGAACAGGAAGGAGGCTATGAATATTTCGCCCCTGGACCTGATGAACGTGTATGGGTTGGCTCCAACCCCTATGCTGAGGAGCATCACATCGAGACGTTTGAATTCACCGGAGGGCTGTACCGGGATATCAGTTCGGAGGGCAATAAGTTTGTGGTGTCGTGCGACTACGAAGGAGATGAGTTTCTCGCGTTCACGCGCTTGACGCTGTATTCCTTCAATGACTGGAAACCTGCCACCGATACGCTTTGGAAACGCGAAGTGAACAGACAAGCGCTCCTTGCCAACAAGAACGCCCAGCACGTGGAAACCTGTACATCCAATGATCAGGGGAAGTGTGTTTTCGAATACTCTTCGCTGTCGGCTGCGCCATCCAGGAAATAACCTGCATGCATCGCTCTGAAAGAGCGTGACAAACAGGAAAGTAAATCCCGCGACAGCGAAAAAAAAGGGCGATTCAAGATCGCCCTTTTTTTGTACAGCGTTTATGCAGCACTAAACATTTTGTGCGGATCGATCACAAACTTCTTCGGCACACCTGCATCAAACTCGCCATACCCCTGAGGTGCCTGATCCAGGCTGATGACCTGAACGCCCACCACTTCGGCGATGTTGATACGGTCCCACATGATCGCCTGCATCAGCTGACGGTTGTACTTCATCACCGGCGTCTGCCCGGTGTGGAAGCTGTGGGATTTAGCCCAGCCCAGACCGAAACGAATGCTCAGGGCGCCCATTTTCGCGGCGGCGTCCACTGCACCTGGATCTTCAGTCACGTACAAGCCAGGGATACCGATCTTGCCAGCCACCCGGACTACGCCCATCAACGAGTTGAGCACGGTGGCCGGAGCCTCGTGTTTCACGCCGTCATGGCCGTGGCCGCGCGCTTCGAAGCCTACGGCGTCGATGGCGCAGTCCACTTCCGGCTCGCCCAGCAGTGCAGCGATCTGTTCGTGCAGCGGGGTGTCCAGGGACAAGTCGGCGATTTCGAACCCTTGGGCCTTGGCGTGTGCCAGGCGGACGGTGTTGACGTCACCGACGATGACCACGGCCGCGCCCAGCAGGCGAGCGGATGCGGCGGCGGCCAGACCAACGGGGCCGGCGCCCGCGATGTACACGGAGCTGCCCGGGCCAACGCCGGCGGTGACTGCGCCGTGGTAACCGGTAGGCAGGATGTCGGAGAGGCAGGTCAGGTCACGGATTTTTTCCATGGCGCGATCGCGATCCGGCAGTTTCAGCAGGTTGAAGTCGGCGTACGGCACCATGGCGTATTCTGCCTGGCCACCGGTCCAGTCGCCCATGTCGACATAACCATAGGCACCGCCCGGACGCGCCGGGTTAACGCTGAGGCAGACACCAGTGTGCATTTCCTTGCAGGAACGGCAGCGCCCGCAAGCAACGTTGAACGGGACCGAGACCAGGTCGCCGATTTGCAGGTTTTCGACATCGCTGCCCTTCTCGATCACTTCACCAGTGATCTCGTGGCCCAGCACCAGGCCGGTCTGCGCCGTGGTGCGGCCGCGCACCATGTGCTGGTCGGAACCACAGATATTGGTGGAGACCACACGCAAGATGACAGCGTGGTTAATCTTCCTGCCGCGCGGGTCCTGCATTTTTGGATAGTCGATTTTTTGCACCTCGACCTGGCCATTGCCGAGATACACCACACCACGATTGCCAGACATGCTTTCACCTCACTGTTTTTTTTATGTAGCTGTCGCGTCGCCCGGGATCGGCGGCGCGTTGATTGCTCGGGTTGTTGCTTGTGTGTTTTTGTGTTGCCTGGGAGGGCCTCTTCGCGAGCAGGCTCGCTCCCACAGGGTTTTATGTCGTTCACAGATCTCGGGCGCACCACCGCCCACTGTGGGAGCGAGCCTGCTCGCGATGGCAATCTAAAGAACGACGGTGCGATTGGCGTTCAAAAACACGCGCCGCTCAATGTGGTAACCCACGGCTCGCGCCAGGGTCAGTCCTTCGATATCCCGGCCTTTGGCAATCAGGTCTTCGGGATAGTGGCTGTGATCCACCGCCTCCACGCCCTGGGCGATGATCGGGCCTTCGTCCAGGTCGTTATTAATGTAGTGCGCGGTGGCACCGACCAGTTTCACGCCCTTGTTGTAGGCCTGGTGGTAAGGCTTGGCGCCCTTGAAACCCGGCAGCAGGGAGTGGTGAATGTTGATCGCCTTGCCGTCGAGTTTGCGGCACAGCTCTGGCGATAGGACCTGCATGTAACGAGCGAGAATGACCAGCTCGGCGCCGGACTCTTCGATCACTTGCCAGACCTGGCGCTCCTGGGAGGGCTTGTCGTTCGGGTCCAGCGGGAAATGGTAGTAGGGAATCTGGTGCCAGTCCGCCAACGGCTTGAGGTCGGGGTGATTAGACACCACGGCAGCCACGTCCATGGACAACTGGCCGATGCGCTGGCGGTAAAGCAAATCGTTGAGGCAGTGATCGGCCTTGGAGACCATGATCACCACTTTCGGTCGGTAGTTCGGCGCCGTCAATTCGAAGATCATGCCGAAAGCCTGGCCACGCTCTTCAAGGCCGGCGCGGAAGGCCAGTTCGTCGAAGCCATCGGGCTGGCGAAATTCCACGCGAATGAAGAAACGGCCCGAGAGCCGGTCATCGAAGGAGTGGTGTTCGGTGACGTAGCAGCCCTGCTCGAACAGAAAGCGGGTCACCGCGTCCACAGTGCCGAGGACGCTGGGGCAATCGGCGGTCAGAATCCATGTGTCTGGGGCGCGGCTCATAGTGACTCCTAAGACATCTGTAGAAGAGGCTGCCTTCTGTGGGAGCGAGCTTGCTCGCGATGGACGTCAACGATTACGCGTGCTTTCTGGTTTAACACGTCGTCCTCAAGTCCATCGCGAGCAAGCTCGCTCCCACAGGTGATCGCAGTCATCACGGGTTGTAATCAGGCCTGGACGCTAAGCCCGAATTCAGCGGACGCATCCTGCAACCACAACCACCAGTAATCCGAGAAGCTGCGACGGATCAGCAGTTCCCAGGTGTCTTCGGCAGTGTGGCGGATCATCAATTGCGATTTGGCAAACACTGTGCCCACCGCCTTGCCTACGGGGAAACTGTTGGGGTGCACGTCGTAGCTGGTGGATTTCATCAGCACCTGGCGCACATTCGGGCCGCTCAGTTCGAGAAGCTGCTGGCCGCCGCTGACGTTGACGATGGCGATATGCAGGTCGCCCAGCGCTTTACGCAGTTTTTGCTCGGCGGCGAATTCTTCGCCGGTCGGAACGATCAGCAACCACTCATCCGGCCCCATCCATTGCAGGCTGGTTTCGCCTTTGACGATGACGCTCAGCGCGCCTGGCAATTCGATGCCCAAGGCTTTGTGCACGCCAGCGGCGAACGCTGCATCGTGGCCATCACCACGAATGGTCAGGTGGCCGAGGAGTTTTTTCTCGCGCACGATCACGCCGGCGCTTTTACGGCCCTTGCCCACCAGGCTGGCGAGGTCGGCATGATGCAGCGACGACTCGGCCTTTGCCCCGGTGGTTGGGCGTTGTTGGTACACATTGGCTGCGGTCATAAAGCACCTGTTCCTGAATTCTGTTGATGGTGTGGTTGCTGAGCCTGTAGGAGCCGGCTTGCTGGCGATCCAGACGACTCGGTGTCCGGACTGACGCCTTCGCTGGCAAGCCAGCTCCTACAGGGGTAACCGCACCCGGCAATCACACGTTCTGGCGATCGCCTTTCGGATCGAAGAACACCGAAGAAACGATTTCCGCCTCGATCACGCTGCCGTCGGCCAGCGGTGCGAACACGCGCTCACCCATGCGCTTCAAGCCGCCCTTGACCACACCCATGGCAAACGAATAGCCGAGGGAGTTGTGCAGGTAACTGGAAGTCACGTGACCAACCATGGTCATCGGGATGGTTTGCTTGGTGTTGAACACCAGTTGCGCACCTTCCGGCAGCCACTTGGTCGGATCGATCGGCTTCAGACCGACCAGCTGTTTGCGTTGATCACGCACGCAGTCTTCGCGGTTCATGCCACGCCAGCCGATCCACGAGAACGGTTTGGTGCGACCCACACACCAGCCCATGTTCAGGTCGTCCGGGGTCATCGAACTGTCAGTGTCCTGACCGACGATGATGAAGCCCTTCTCGGCCCGCAGCACGTGCATGGTTTCGGTGCCATATGGCGTCAGGTTGTACTTCTTGCCAGCATCGACGATTTTCTCGAGCACGCCCATGGCGTAGTCGGCCTGCACGTTGACTTCGTACGACAGCTCACCGGTAAACGAAATCCGGAATACCCGCGCCGGCACACCACCGACCAGACCTTCTTTCCAGGTCATGAACGGGAAGGCTTCGTTACTGATATCGATGTCGGTGACTTCGGCCAGCAGCTTGCGGCTGTTCGGCCCGGACAGGGTCATGGTTGCCCAGTGGTCCGTCACGGACGTGAAGTACACCTTCAGGTCTGGCCATTCGGTCTGGTGGTAGATTTCCAGCCATTGCAGCACGCGCGCAGCGCCGCCGGTGGTGGTGGTCATCACGAAATGGTTGTCGGCCAGGCATGCAGTCACGCCGTCGTCGAACACCATGCCGTCTTCTTTGCACATCAGGCCGTAGCGCGCCTTGCCCACGTCGAGCTTGGTCCAGGCGTTGGTGTAGATGCGATTGAGGAACTCACGGGAGTCCGGGCCCTGGATGTCGATCTTGCCCAGGGTCGAAGCGTCCAGCAGGCCGACGCTGTCGCGCACGGCTTTGCATTCGCGTTTCACGGCAGTGTGCAGGTCTTCGCCGTTTTTCGGGAAGTACCATGGACGTTTCCACTGACCGACGTCTTCGAACTCGGCGCCATTCTTCACGTGCCAGTGATGCAGCGCGGTGAAGCGAACCGGCTCGAAGATGTGCCCACAGTGACGACCGGCCACGGCGCCGAAGGTCACCGGCGTGTAGTTCGGACGGAACATGGTGGTGCCCATCTGCGGGATGGTCACGTTCAGCGAGCGGGCGGCGATGGCCAGGCCGTTGACGTTACCCAGCTTGCCCTGGTCAGTGCCGAAGCCCAGTGCGGTGTAGCGTTTGACGTGCTCGACCGATTCGAAGCCTTCGCGGGTTGCCAGTTCGATGCCGCCGGCGGTGACGTCGTTCTGGAAGTCGACGAATTGCTTCGGCGCTCGTGCAGAGTTCTTTTCATGCGGCACCTGGAACAGCGCCAGCGTCGGTTCTTCGACACGGCTCAGGGCTTTGGGCAAGGTGCCTGCGACGCCACTGAAACCGGCTTCGCTGGCCGCGCGGGCGCCACCTTCGAAACCATCGGCCAGGGAATCGCCGAGACCGTAGACACCGTTGATGCCACCGACACACACGCGTTTCTGCGGTGCTTCACCCGGCACGAAACCGAGGATATCGTCGCGCCAGATCGGCTTGCCGCCCAAGTGCGAGGCCAGGTGAACCACCGGGCTGTAACCGCCGGAGCTGGCGATCAGGTCGCAGTCGAGCCACTCACCGGGGCTGGTGACGGCGTGCGCCTTGACATCGATCGCGGCAACGCGAGCAGCGGTCACGCGCTTGCTGCCGCGGGCTTCGATCACGGCGCTGCCGGTCAGGATGCGGATGCCTTTGGCGCGAGCTTCTTCAACCAGTGCACCGCGCGGATTGCTGCGGGCGTCGGCGATGGCCACCACTTGCAGGCTGGCGTCGAGCCAATCCAGGGCAACGCGGTATGCGTGGTCGTTGTTGGTCGACAGCACCAGTTTTTTGCCAGGTGCCACGCCGTAACGGCGCACGTAAGTCGACACCGCGCCGGCGAGCATGTTGCCCGGCACGTCGTTGTTGCCATAGACCAGTGGACGCTCGTGAGCGCCGGTCGCCAGCACAACACGCTTGGCGCGAACCCGGTGGATGCGTTGACGCACCTGGCCAATCGGTGCGCGGTCGCCGAGGTGATCGGTCAGGCGCTCGTGAATGGTCAGGAAGTTGTGGTCGTGGTAACCATTGACCGTGGCGCGCGGCAACAGCACCACGTCCGGGGTATTTTTCAGTTCGGCGATGACGCTGGCGACCCATTCCACGGCAGGCTTGCCGTCGAGGCTTTCGCGAGAATCGAGCAGACTGCCGCCGAACTCTTCCTGCTCATCGGCAAGAATCACGCGGGCACCGCTGCGGGCAGCGGCCAGTGCAGCGGCCAGACCAGCAGGGCCAGCGCCGACGATCAGTACGTCGCAGTGCTGGTTCATGTAGTCGTAGGTGTCCGGATCGTTCTCGGTCGGCGAGCGACCCAGGCCTGCGGCCTTACGGATGTACTTCTCGTAAGTCATCCAGAACGATTGCGGGTACATGAAGGTTTTGTAGTAGAAACCCGGTGGCATCAGCTTGCCGCCGACCTTGCCGAGAATCCCCATCATGTCGTTGTTGACGCTTGGCCAGCCGTTGGTGCTGGTGGCGACCAGGCCTTGATACAGCGCCTGTTGCGTGGCGCGCACGTTCGGAATCTGGGTGGCTTCGGTGGCGCCGATCTGCAGCACCGCGTTCGGCTCTTCGGCACCGGCGGCGAAGATGCCGCGCGGACGCGAATACTTGAAGCTGCGACCGATGATGTCCACACCGTTGGCGATCAGGGCAGCGGCCAGGGAGTCGCCTTCAAAACCTTTGTAGCTCTGGCCGTTGAAGGTGAAGCTCAACACTTTGTTGCGGTCGATCCGTCCGCCGTTGGACAGGCGATTGATCTGGCTCATACCTTCTCTCCCAGAGCCGTGGCGGCCGCTTTCGGGCTGTCGGTCTTGTCGGTAAATTGTGGCTTGGTGCCGATCTTGTAGGTTTCGAGAATCTCGTAGGTCACGGTGTCACGGGTGGCGTTGAAGTACTGACGGCAACCGGCGACGTGATCCCACAGCTCGTGGTGCAGGCCGCGAGGGTTATCGCGGAAGAACATGTAGTCGCCCCACTCCTCGTCGGTGCAGCTGTTCGGATCCAGCGGGCGCGGGATGTGCGCCTGGCCGGATGCGTGGAATTCCTCTTCGGAGCGCAGTTCGCCACAGTGAGGACAGAAGATATGCAACATAGGGATTTCTCCTGTTAGTGGGCGACTGCTGCAGCGCCGTGTTCGTCGATCAACGCACCGTTGTGGAAACGGTCGATGGAGAAAGGTGCAGCCAACGGGTGCATTTCACCCTTGGCCAGGCTTGCGGCAAATACGTTGCCCGAGCCAGGTGTCGCCTTGAAGCCGCCGGTGCCCCAACCGCAGTTGAAGAACATGTTCGGTACCGGCGTCTTGGAGATGATCGGGCAGGCATCCGGCGTGGTGTCGACGATGCCGCCCCACTGCCGGTTCATGCGTACGCGCGACAGCACCGGGAACATCTCGACGATGGCCTGGACAGTGTGCTCGATCACCGGGTACGAACCACGCTGGCCGTAGCCGTTGTAGCCGTCGATACCGGCGCCGATCACCAGGTCGCCCTTGTCGGACTGGCTGATGTAACCGTGTACGGCGTTGGACATGATCACGCTGTCGATAATCGGCTTGATCGGCTCGGACACCAACGCTTGCAGCGGGTGGGATTCGATCGGCAGACGGAAACCGGCGAGCTTGGCCATGTGACCGGAGTTACCGGCCGTGACCACGCCGACGCGCTTGGCGCCGATGAAGCCCTTGTTGGTTTCGACACCGATGCACACGCCGTTTTCCTTGCGGAAGCCGATCACTTCGGTCTGCTGGATCAGGTCCACGCCCAAGGCGTCGGCGGCACGGGCAAAGCCCCAGGCCACGGCATCGTGACGGGCCACGCCGCCGCGACGCTGGACGGTTGCGCCCATTACCGGGTAGCGGGTGTTCTTGGAGCAGTCCAGATAAGGAATCTCGTCGGCCACTTGCTTGGCGTCGAGCAGCTCGCCGTCCACGCCGTTGAGGCGGTTGGCGCTGACCCGACGCTCGGAATCACGGATGTCCTGCAGGGTGTGGCACAGGTTGTAGACGCCGCGCTGGGAGAACATCACGTTGTAGTTCAGGTCCTGGGACAGGCCTTCCCACAGCTTCATGGCGTGTTCGTACAGGTGCGCCGACTCGTCCCACAGGTAGTTGGAGCGAACGATGGTGGTGTTGCGCGCGGTGTTACCGCCGCCCAGCCAGCCTTTCTCGACCACGGCCACGTTGGTGATGCCGTGCTCTTTTGCCAGGTAGTAGGCGGTCGCCAGACCATGCCCGCCACCGCCGACGATGACCACGTCATAGACCTTTTTCGGGGTCGGCGTGCGCCACATCCGCTGCCAGTTTTCGTGGTGGCTGAGGGAGTGTTTGAAGAGGCCGAAGCCTGAGTAGCGTTGCATAGTCATTTACTCCAAAACCGCGCTCAGCGATAAACCGGGAAGTCCGCGCACAGTGCCGACACTTGCTGTGCAACATTCGCTTCCACGTCGGCGTCGCCGAGGTTGTCGAGGATGTCGCAGATCCAGCCGGCCAGATCCACGCACTGGGTCACCTTGAAGCCGCGGGTGGTGACCGCCGGGGTGCCGATGCGCAGACCGGAGGTGACGAACGGCGACTGTGGATCGTTCGGGACAGCGTTCTTGTTCACGGTGATGTGGGCGCGACCGAGTGCTGCGTCCGCCTCTTTGCCGGTAAGGCCCTGACGGATCAGGCTGACCAGGAACAGGTGGTTATCGGTACCGCCGGACACTACATCGTAGCCGCGTTTGATAAATACGCCGGCCATGGCCTGGGCGTTATCGATCACTTGTTGTTGGTAGGCCTTGAAACCAGGCTCCAAAGCTTCCTTGAAGCACACCGCTTTACCAGCGATCACGTGCATCAGCGGGCCGCCCTGGGCACCCGGGAAGACTGCCGCGTTGAGCTTCTTCTCGATTTCTTCGTTGGACTTGCACAGGATCAAGCCGCCACGTGGACCGCGCAGGGTCTTGTGGGTAGTCGTAGTGACCACATCGGCGTACGGCAGCGGATTCGGGTACAGGCCTGCAGCGACCAGACCGGCGACGTGAGCCATGTCGACGAACAGCAGCGCGCCAACCTTGTCGGCGATCTGACGGAAACGCGGGAAGTCGAGGGTCTTGGAGTAGGCAGAGAAGCCGGCAACGATCATTTTCGGCTTGGATTCGACGGCCAGACGCTCGACTTCGTCGTAGTCAATCAACCCGGTCTTGGTGTCAATGCCATACTGCACGGCGTTGTACAGCTTGCCCGAGGACGAAACCTTGGCGCCGTGCGTCAGGTGACCGCCATGGGCCAGGCTCATGCCGAGAATGGTGTCACCGGCTTGCAGCAGGGCCAGGTAAACGGCGCTGTTGGCCGAGGAGCCGGAGTGCGGCTGCACGTTGGCGTAATCGGCGCCGAACAGTTGCTTGGCGCGTTCGATGGCCAGCGCTTCAACTTTATCAACGTGCTCGCAGCCACCATAGTAGCGCTTGCCCGGATAGCCTTCGGCGTATTTGTTGGTCAGGCCACTACCTTGCGCTTCCATGACGCGTTTGCTGGTGTAGTTCTCTGACGCGATCAGCTCGATGTGATCTTCCTGGCGTTGCTCCTCGGCATTCATCGCCGCCAGCAGTGCATCGTCGTAGCCTTTGATCTGGTCTTGCTTGCTGAACATCGCGTCTCTCCCAGCGGCGGTGGTGCGCCATTCGTCTCGGTGAGGCACTGGCGTTTTCGGCAGTGCCCTTTGAATGCGATGGTATGGCCGGCGCAGAGAGGCCAAATGCCTACGGGCGCCACGCAAAGGTGCGTTTACGACATAGCCTGAAATGGCACACTGAACACAATCTCCAATTCAGCGGAGAACCCTGTAGGAGCTGGCTTGCCGGCGAAGGCGGTGTATCAGTCGACACATGTACTAACTGACACACCGCTTTCGCTGGCAAGCCAGCTCCTACAGGGTCAGCTGGCGAGCTTGCGGATGAGTAGCAGCAGCAGGAAATGCAGTGGATACAAGGCGTACGCCCAGCGCCGCATCGGCGGCGGCTTTAAATGCCGGGCGTGTCGCAACAAGACCAGGCCCAGCCATGGCGCGATCAGACAAACGGCGATGCCGAGGCTGGCTGCAAGGTTGCCGAACCGGGCCGAGTGATACAGGACTTCCCACTGATTGGCCGCCAGGCACACCAACCCCGGCAGCAGGCTGAAATACCAGGGCCGCCTGATGACCAGCAACATCATCAACGGCAACAACACCCCGAAAAAACCGAACATCAGTCGCTCCGCAAACAGTGCCGCCAGCACCACTGCAGCGGTCGCCAGCAGTCGTGATTGCAGCAGCGGTTGCTGCCAGCCACGCGCCACCAACAGGCCCAGGGCCAGCGTGGGTAACACATTGAAGGTGTCGGGATCAGGAATGAACATTCGGTAGGGGATTTCACTGATGGCGCTAAACAGCAGTAACCACCCCAGATAACGCCATTGAGTATCGCGGCTGACGCTTCGGGTGCGCGACAGATTGGCCGCCATCGCCAGACAGAACCACGGAAACGCCAGCCGACCGGGCACATACAGGATATCGACGGAATAACCGACATATCGCAGATGATCGACCACCATGCTCACCAGGGCCAACCACTTCAGCAGATCCAGTGCCCCGTCCCGTTGAGTCATGTGCATAATTGCCCTGTATTTTTCTGACAGAAAGATCCCGTGCGCTCCCCGGACGACCTTCGGTAAAGTGCGCACCATCATTGACCACGAGACTCTTCACCATAAGAAGTTTCGATCACGGAAGCCGGCCATGACCGACAAGAGCCAACAATTCGCCAGCGACAACTACTCCGGTATCTGCCCTGAAGCCTGGGCGGCCATGGAACAGGCCAACCATGGCCACCAGCGCGCCTATGGCGACGATGAATGGACCGCCCGCGCGGCGGATCAATTCCGCAAACTGTTCGAAACCGACTGCGAAGTGTTTTTCGCTTTCAATGGCACCGCCGCCAACTCCCTGGCCCTGTCGTCGCTGTGCCAGAGTTACCACAGCGTGATCTGCTCGGAAACCGCCCACGTGGAAACCGATGAATGCGGCGCACCGGAGTTCTTCTCCAACGGCTCCAAATTGCTCGTCGCCCGCACCGAAAATGGCAAGCTGACCCCGGAATCAATCCGCGAAATCGCCCTCAAGCGCCAGGATATCCACTACCCGAAACCCCGCGTGGTGACCCTGACCCAGGCCACCGAAGTCGGCAGCATCTACACCCCCGAAGAAATCCGCGCCATCAGCGTCACCTGCAAAGAACTGCGCCTGAACCTGCACATGGACGGCGCACGCTTCTCCAATGCCTGCGCATTCCTTGGCTGCTCACCCGCCGACCTGACCTGGAAGGCCGGGGTCGACGTGTTGTGCTTTGGGGGTACGAAAAACGGCATGGCGGTGGGCGAAGCGATTCTGTTCTTCAACCACAAACTGGCCGAAGACTTCGACTATCGCTGCAAACAGGCCGGCCAGCTGGCCTCCAAAATGCGTTTCCTCTCAGCCCCGTGGGTCGGAATCCTGGAAAACGACGCCTGGCTCAAATACGCCCACCACGCCAACCACTGCGCCCAATTACTGGCGGAACTGGTCAGCGACATTCCGGGCGTGGAACTGATGTTTCCGGTGCAGGCCAACGGCGTGTTCCTGCAACTCTCGGAACCGGCGATCGCGGCACTGACCGCCAAGGGCTGGCGCTTCTACACCTTCATCGGCAACGGCGGCGCACGGTTCATGTGTTCGTGGGATACCGAAATTGAACGTGTGCGGGAATTGGCGAAAGATATTCGTGAAGTGATGAGTGCCTGAATCCGGCACGGGCAGCGGCAGGCGCGTCCGGAGTGCGCCGCGCCGCTCATCGGATCTGTTATTTCTGACAGTTCAGCTGCTCGGCACGCTGGCATATCGTTGGAACACCTGAAAAGGTTACGCAGTCTTTCAGGAACAAGGCCCGTCGAACATTCGGCGCAAACGCTATTCCAGTAGAGAGCGATCAAAATGAGCGATCAATCACAAGGTGCGTTTCTGACAAGTACTGCCAAAGAAATTGAGCGTGATGAATTTTTAAAAAATGTGAACATTGGCGACACAATTAAACATCACGACAACTCAGAATCCATTGTTGTCAAAAAGGTTTACGTGCAACAGATGTCCAATAATTACAAAATTGAGATCTTCTCAGAAAGGCCGTAAATCATCGAACTGAAGCTCTGTTTATCGATTGAAAACGGTCAGTCATGACCCCGCGGAACCTGTGGGAGCGAGCTTGCTCGCGATAGCGGCAGGTCAGCCAACATAGCTGTTGAATGTACCACCGTCATCGCGAGCAAGCTCGCTCCCACAGGTTGCGCGGCGTGTATTAAAACTCGATCCGCACATCGCCCTTCGGCACGCTGCAGCACGACAGGATGAACCCCTCGGCTTCGTCTTCCTCGGTGATGCCGCCGTTGTGCTCCATCTCGACCTCGCCACCCAGCTTCAACACCTTGCAGGTCCCGCAGATCCCCATCCCGCAAGCCTTCGGAATCAACAGGCCCAACTTGGCAGCAGCGGCGTGAACGGTCTCACCCGGCGCAACGCCAATGCTCTTGCCAGACGCCGTGAACTCCACCAGGTGCAGATCCGCGGCATCAATGTCCGGCGCGTCTGCAGCGATTTCGGCTTGCTCCACTGCATCGGCGCGGGCTTCCGCAGGCGTGGCGCCGAAAGATTCCTCGTGATAACGCGACATGTCGAAGCCGATCGTTTCCAGCATGCGCTTCACTGCATTCATATACGGCGTCGGGCCGCAGCAGAATACTTCGCGCTCCATGAAGTCCGGCGCCATCAACTCGAGCATCTTCTGGTTCAGGTAACCGCGATAACCGGCCCATGGCTCACCCAGACCATGCTTCTCGCAGATCAGGTGCAGGCTGAAGTTGTCGATCCGCGACGCCATGTGTTCCAGCTCGCGATGGTAAATGATGTCTTTGGGTGTACGGGCGCTGTGGATAAACACCATGTCGACGTTGCCGTTGGTGTCATAGAACCAGCGCGCCATGGACATGACGGGCGTGATGCCGACGCCGCCGCTGAGGTAAAGCACCTTCGGCGCGGTGAAGTCCATGGCATTGAACAGCCCGACCGGTCCGTGCACCGCCAGTTCCTGACCTTCGTGCAGGGTGTCGTGCAACCAGTTGGAAACCTTGCCGCCCGGCACGCGCTTGATGGTCACCGAAAAGCTGTACGGCACCGATGGCGAGCTGGAAATGGTGTAGGAGCGCATGATCGGCACGCCGTCGATTTCAAGCTCCAGGGTGACAAACTGCCCGGGCTTGAAAAAGAACAGGATCGGCTGATCAGCCATAAAACAGAAAGTGCGCACATCCCAGGTTTCCTGGATGACTTTGACGCAACGGACGATGTGTCGGCCATTGGCCCAGGTCTGGGTGGTTACCGGATTCAGGAAGCTGTTGGACATGCTGTTCTCCACCGCCGATGGTCGGCCTTATGTTGGCGATTTTGCGTATACCGCGAATCACCCATTTACCTATCTGCGACATTCACATACTTATCGCGACCAGCCGCCAATTACCGGGGGTTACGCGTCGGGAACAGATTTGGCCATGTCGCCCATGGATAAGGTTCCCGCAAGCGCCGGCCCCACACTCGCCCCAACAGATAAACGCTGTTTCTGTCTTGCGTAGCAACCGTATCAGCCACTATTCGCCGGCCACACAGAATGGCCATGAGGATCAAATCGATGGACGTCACCGCAAAAATCAGCCTGGGCGATCCGCTGGAACCCGCACGCAAGGCTACCGCGCAGATGTTGCATGAGCGCGAACGCACTTTCTCGCTGCCGCAACCGTTTTACTCTGACGAGCGGCTATTTGATATCGACATGCAGGAAATCTTCCAGAAAGAATGGTTGATCGCCGGCATGACCTGCGAAATCCCGGCAAAGGGCAACTACCTGACCCTGCAAGTCGGCAAGAACCCGATCATCGTGATTCGTGGCGCAGACGGCGTGGTCCATGCGTTCCACAACGTCTGCCGCCACCGCGGTTCACGGCTGTGCACCAGTGAAAAAGGCAAAGTCGCCAAACTGGTCTGCCACTACCACCAGTGGACGTATGAGCTGGACGGTCGCCTGCTGTTCGCCGGCACCGAAATGGGCGCCGACTTCGACATGAAGCAGTACGGCCTCAAGCCGGTGAATGTGAAAACCGCTGGCGGTTACATCTTCATCAGCCTGTCGGAAAACCCGCCGGCCATTGATGACTTCCTGTCGACGCTGAACCATTACATGGAACCGTACGACATGGAGAACACCAAGGTGGCGATCCAGACCACCTTGTTCGAAAAGGCCAACTGGAAGCTTGTGCTGGAAAACAACCGCGAGTGCTATCACTGCAACGCGTCGCACCCGGAACTGTTGAAAACCTTGCTGGAATGGGATGACGTCACCGACCCGCGGGCCGACCAGGCCTTCAAGGACCACGTTGCTGCTTCGGCCGCTGCCTGGGAAGCCGAGAAGATTCCTTACGCCCACGCCAGCTTCGGCCTGCGTAACCGCATCGTGCGCATGCCGCTGCTCAAGGGCACCGTGTCCATGACCCTGGACGGCAAACAGGGTTGCGCCAAACTCATGGGCCGCATCAAGAACCCGGACCTGGGCTCGATGCGCATCCTGCACCTGCCGCATTCCTGGAACCACTGCATGGGCGATCACATCATCGTCTTCACCGTGTGGCCGATCAGCGCCCAGGAAACCATGGTCACCACCAAGTGGATCGTGCACAAGGACGCGGTCGAAGGCGTGGACTACGACGTGGAGCGCATGCGCAAGGTCTGGGATGCGACCAACGACCAGGACCGTCGCCTGGCTGAAGAGAACCAGCGCGGGATCAACTCCACCGCGTACCAGCCAGGGCCTTATTCCAAGACCTATGAGTTTGGTGTGGTGAACTTTGTGGACTGGTACAGCGAGCGTATGTTGAACAACCTGGGCGCAGAGCCTGCTCCATACCTCAAGGGCGTGCCGGTTCAGGGCTAACAGCAACAGCATCGCGGGCAAGCCCGCTCCCACAAGGATCGGCGGCGTACACAAATACTGTGAACCCCCCAATCACTGTGGGAGCGGGCTTGCCCGCGATGAGGCCATCACATTCACCGATCAGCTTGAAGACCACCGCACACTGCCATCCTCCCCGATAAACTCCTCAATAATCCTCTCCCCCACCAACCGCACCTTCACATAACCATTCAACACCCGATCCGGGTACGCCTCATCCCGCGCATTTTGCGTTTCCGACCACAACACCCGCGAGTGCCCCTTCAGCTCACTGGCGTTGTCCGTGTCATGGGATTTGTCTTCTGCCAGGTAGCCAGGGCAACCCTGCGGCTGCCTGCATTCGGTGGGCGAATGAATACCTGGCCATTGAGTGAACTCAGCGGCAGCAAGCCGGTGTTGGAAAAGACAAGCGCAGAGCCTTATAACTGTATGAAATCTGATCTATTGCGTTCAAGCCTATACGCGACGTGGCTTGCAGGGTTTGGCGAACAAGTTATCCACAACTCCACCCACAGCTAATGGGGACAAGTGTGCAATCGGTTGAAATTTTATTCACAGAATGCGAAGAAAATACGTGACTTATCCGGAATCAGGGTTCCCGGCACTCATTGGCTGTTTTTTGATCTAAAGCCTGTAAGCCACGGTTTATATAGCCCCCAGATGATGGCAAACACCTTATCCACAGAAGCGCCAACAGACTTTGGGGGCAACTCTGGCAGATCTGTGGAAAACCCCATAAGCCCGCGATAAATCGGGGTTTTCGCCCGGTTCTTCAGAATAAAACGCTGATTTGGCTGTTTTTTAACCAGACGCCTGACAAGCCCGGCTTATAAGGCCTGCAGCCGACAGCAAACATCTTATCCACAGAAGCGCCAACAGAGATTGGGGGCAAGTGTCGATGATCCTGCAAACTTATACACAGGCTAGAGTCGAGTAGTCTGTTGTGAAGCCGAAGCACCCGGATTTCTTATTTCGCTACTTACAACACGGACGCTCTCAAGAGGTACATTTGGAACAACGTCAGAGGCTCTGGTCAGCAAACGCCTAACCGGTCCCGTCACAGCATTGAGGCCACTGACCTCCTGGACTGATTCCAACGCCATTCGAAATAAGGATGGCCCCCCGTTGCGAGATATCGCCACTATTTGATTCACCTGACTCACTGTGGTGGTCAATCCACCACCAAAGGTCAGGATCTGGCTCACAGCATTGCCCCCGATGGCCATACCCTGCGTCAAAGCGGGTGCTGTAGAGGTCAAAGCCCCTGGGATCCCCGCGGGACGAAATCCAACAGCAACAACGCCGCCCCAAAAGCTCAATGTATTAGCTACCTGCAAAGGTCTGGGTAGGGGCGTTTTGGTTACATATTTTGCAACTGCAGTCCGAACAGTCGCTGCCGTGGCAAATAACATTCCCACACCAACGCTGACAAACTGCCCAATGGCAGCAACCCACCATTGTCCGGACGGATCGACCCGATTAATGGGAGAGCCGCCACAGTATGCATAGGCATTGACTCCCCCCTTACCAAATGGGCTCAACCGATCCGGGCTGTGAAAGCGCATCAGCACCGGGTTATACACACGATGGCCATTTCCCAGGTGATACCAGCCCGTTGGCCGCTCATTGAGCTGTCCATTGAAGCCAAGCCTGCTTTGCGCTGCAAGCAGGCCGCTCTGGAAACCATAGGGGGTATAGGCAAGACGATTCGGACCAGTACGGTCAAGTTCAGCGAGGATCGTCTGTTGCTGATCAGGCGCCAGCAACAGGACTCGCGAAAAAGCTGCCGCAGGAGAGCGGACAAGACCTTGGGTTAGACGGGGAGCGGGCATCGACAGCATCCTTTTGCTGGCGTTATGGACCCGCAGTGTTTCGGCACATTCGCGGGTTGATCGAGCGACCACGCTGCTCAGGGTCAGCGGACGTCATCTAGCCATCAACCTAACAAACCACCAGCAAAACCGACACTAGCAGTTCTGCTAGGGTCATCCTCAAACCCGGCGAAGGAAACCGCAGACTCCGATCCTACGGGCGATACATCAGATACGCCTCCCCCGTCACCCGAATCATCGGATGGGGCACGATCTGGCAAGTATCGACGATACGAAAGCCATGCCGCTCATAAAACCGCCGTGCGCCGGTGTTGGCCGCATAGTCGATCAGGCTCAAGCCATTGAGGCCGAGCCGGTTGGCGCGATCATAGGCATAGGCAAGGAATTGCTTGCCCAAGCCCTGATTGCGCCAGCCCTCATGCAGCGCCAGGCTGGAGATGTAGAGGGTGTCGGGGATTTCCATCGTCGCGTAAGGCGCCAGCACCGGGTCGGTTGTCGGCTCTGCCAGCGGATCGTGACGCATCACGTAGCTGTGCATCATGCCAATGACCTGGCCGTCCGCCTCTGCAATAAGGCAGTTCTGCCAGGAGAAGTCCACGTCGTCGCGGGCGTATCGAAGGGTGCCGACTTCCAGAAGATCCTGACCGGACTGTGCCAACTGGCTCCAGATGTAATCCGCGGCGCCCTCTGATGTGATCTGAAACAAACGAGCAATCTCACGCGCATCCGCACGCATGGCCGACCGAAACTCAACTGCCATTTACCTGACTCCACAGGACATTGAGCGTCCGTTTTTACACGGACGCTCGGAGCGCGACAATGCGCCGGAGGGATAGTTATATATCCGGTTGTTGCTGATGGACACTTAACGCTAGCGGACCACGCCTTCTTCTATCAGCAGCTTGAGAATCGCCTCGGCCCCCGCTTCGGGGCTCAACCCTTTGAGCACCTGTCCACCACCGCCACTGGCCTTGGCCGTGGCCGCCTTCATCCGGTCCGCGCCGCTCTTGGCCTTGATCACCTTCAAGCGTTTAGGTCGTGGCTTGGCCGGTTGCAGCGTGGCAACGGCCAGCAGTTCATCGTCAATCACTTCAATTTCTTCAGCCTGCAACACACCACGCCGGGCCGGACCGTAGGCGCTCTGCCGAGGCTTCGGCGCGGCGTTATCCACAGTCGCGAGAAACGGCAACCGCACTTTCAGACGACGGCGTTGACCCCGTGGCAAGGCTTGCAGCACCAGGGCCGAGCTGCCGTCGATGGATTCAACCTGGGCCAGCCCCACCACCAGCGGCCAACCAAGACTTTCTGCCAGCAGGAACGGCAGCATGCCCGAGCCTTCGCCGGTTTCCGCCTGGCTGCCGGTCAACACGACCTGAGCGCCGGCGTCGCGCAAATAGGCGGTCAATGCGGGCAACGCATCGGCGCCGACCGGTTGTTCCAGCACATACAGCTCCTCCAGGCCCATGCCCAGATAAGCGCGCAATGCCGGTTCTGCGACATCGCCGGCATGCAGCACTTGCAAGTTATCCCCAGCCAGTTGCAGGCCCAGTTCCACCGCTCGCGCATCCTGCTCCGCGCGACGTGGCCGGCCGGAGGTCGGGTGGGCGCCGATGGACACCAGGCTGATGATTTTCGTGCTCATAACCCTTTCCTTCCCTTAAGCCGCATCGCGCTTGGCTTCGTTGCGGTAGGCCTCTACCGCCGCGATCAAGGCTTGAAGTATCTCGGCGCTCTCGCCGATCACCGACAGGTCGGCCCGTTTGATCATGTCGCAGCCCGGATCGAGGTTGATCGCCACCACCTTGTCGCAGGCACCGATGCCTTGCAGGTGCTGGATCGCCCCGGAAATCCCCACCGCCACATAGACCCGAGCGGTGACCCAGGTGCCGGACGCGCCGACCTGACGGTCGCGGGCCATGAAGCCGTCATCCACCGCCACCCGGGAGGCACCTTCGGTCGCGCCCAACGCTTCGGCGGTCCTGTGGAAAAGTCCCCAGTCCCTGACCCCATTGCCGCCGGAGAAAATGAACTCGGCTTCGGCCATCGGAATCGCGGCCGGATCGACTGCCACCGCGCCCAGGTCTTCGATGCGCGACAAACTGCGGGCGACATCTGTGGATAACTCCACGGGCAATACTTCGTGACGGGTTTCGCTGACCGGCTCGGCGCATTCCACGGCGGCCAGAATCAGGCGTGCCGCCGGGCGCGCAAGGTCTTGCAATCCCGCACCGGCGCGGCCGATGCATTCCTGGTCCTTGACCTGCCAGACCCGCGTGGCCGGGCGTTCGCCCAGTGCGGCAGCAAAGCGTCGACCCAGTTCGCCGCCACCGGTGCGACTGTCCGGCAGTAACCAGTGGCGCGGACTGAATTGGTTATCCACAGCCCTCAGGCCCTGGACACGTTGTTCTGGTGCATAACCGCTGAATTCATCGCCATCGAGCACCAGCAAGCGATCGACGCCCGCGGTGGCGAAAGCATTTTCCTTGTGTTCACCAAAGACTACGGCCAATACCGCGCCATCGTTGCCGGCCAGTTGATGCGCCAGACCGAGCAGGTCGCGGTCATGGCTGCTCAAGCGGCCACCGACCATGTCCGGCACCACGCTGATGTAGAACGCAGGTGCAGGCACCTGATGCAACGGCAATTGCACTTCAACCGCGGCCGAGCGCTTGCTCGCCCCGCCCTGCTGAGCGCCGCTGCGGTCGATGCGCTTGATGCCGTTGGGACCGATGAAACCGATGCCATGGGGATTCTTGCGGATGACGCCGTTAGGCCCCATCCAGCTGTGTTGCACCGGTTGCATTGCCGCATGCAGCGGATGCAAGCGGTTGCGGGCGATCCATTCGGCGCGTGGATCGCGGCGGATAATGTCGCTCATCAGTGGGCCTCCGCAGGTTCTACACGTTTGGCCGGCGCATTGGGCTTGCTCGGTGCAGCTTCTTCGAGCAAGGCATCCGCGACCAGTTCGGCAATGTCCTTGATCAGCGGACGGGGTTCGACCACGCCTTCGAGCATCGCGGTGCATTGCGGGCAACCCACGGCCACCAGTTCGGCGCCGGTTTCGCGGATGTCTTCCATGCGCATGTCGGGGATCCGCTGCTTGCCCGGAATGTCGGTGATCGGCGCGCCGCCACCGCCGCCGCAGCAGCGCGAGCGGAAACCGGAGCGTTCCATCTCTTTCACTTCAATCCCGAGGGCGCGCAGTACTTCCCGTGGCGCCTCGTATTCGCCGTTGTAGCGGCCGAGGTAGCAAGGGTCGTGATACGTCACGCTGCTGCCTTTGTGCTGGCCGAGATTCAGGGCGCCAGCGCCGATGATTTCCGCCATATAGGTGCTGTGATGCTGCACGAGGTAGTTACCGTCGAAGGCGCCGTACTCGTTTTTCAGCACATGGAAGCTGTGCGGATCGCAGGTGACGATGCGGTTGAAGCTGTATTTGGCCAGGGTCTGGATGTTGCGTTTGGCCAGCAGCTGGAAGGTCGCTTCGTCGCCCAGGCGTCGGGCCACGTCACCGCTGTCGCGTTCTTCGAGGCCCAGTACCGCAAAGTCGACCTTGGCTGCTTTGAGTACTTTGACGAAGGCGCGCAGGGTGCGCTGGTTGCGCATGTCGAACGCACCGTCGCCGACCCAGAACAGCACGTCGACCTTTTTCTTCTCGCTGAGCAGGTCCAGGTTCAGGTCCGCCGCCCAGTTCATCCGTCCGCCCGGGGCGAAACCGCCCGGGTTGTCGGTGGCGATCAGGTTTTCCAGGACTTCGGCGCCCTTGTTCGGGGTCGCGCCCTTTTCCAGGGTCAGATGGCGGCGCATGTCGACGATCGCATCGACGTGCTCGATCATCATCGGGCATTCCTCGACACAGGCGCGGCAGGTGGTGCAGGACCACAGGGTTTCAGCGTCCACCAGGCCGTTGACGATCGGTTGATGCGGGTTACCGGCGTGCTCCCCGACTGGCTTGCCTGGATAAGGGCTGCCAGCGAACTTGGCATCGGTGCCACCCGCCAGTCCGACCACCATGTCCTGAATCAGCTTTTTCGGGTTCAGCGGCTGGCCGGCGGCGAACGCCGGGCACGCGGCTTCGCATTTACCGCACTGCACGCAGGCGTCGAAGCCGAGCAACTGGTTCCAGGTAAAGTCCTTGGGTTTTTCCACGCCCAGTGGCGCGCTCGGGTCGTTCAGGTCCAGCGGTTTCAGGCCGGTGGAACGACCGCCGCCAAAACGCTCGGCGCGACGGTGCCAGGCCAGGTGCAGGGCACCGGCGAAGGCGTGCTTCATCGGTCCGCCCCAGGTCATGCCGAAGAACAGTTCGCTAACGCCCCACAGCACACCGAGGCCGAGGATCGCTGCCACTACCCAGCCACCGAAGTTTTCCGGAAGGATGCCGGCGACCGGCAGGGTCAACAGGAAGAAGCTGACCGAGAATGCCAACAGGCTTTTCGGCAAGCGCATCCACGGGCCCTTTGACAGGCGAGCCGGTGGGTTGCGGCGACGCAGGTAGACAAATATCGCACCGACGAACATCACTGCCGTCATCAACAGCAGTGCATAACCGAGGATACGGTTATGCAGGCCGAAACCGTGAACCAGAATCGCCAGTACAATGGACGCCACCGCGCCGCCAGCCGTGGCGACGTGGGTATTGGCGATGTATTTGTCCCGCGCGACAACGTGGTGCAAATCGACCATGTAACGCTTGGGCATGGCGAACAGGCCGCCAATCAGGTCGACTTTCGAAGCCCGGCCCCGGCGCCACATAGCCACCCGCCGCAACGCGCCCAGGGCAGCCAGGCCCAGGGCAGCGAACAACAGGATTGGAAGAAGGGTGTTCAACATGGTGGAGCTCCCAAAGACCGCACGGTCTTGCAGGCCAAACTACCTGGATGCCTTGCGCGATGCCCTGTGTGGGAGCGAGCTTGCTCGCGAAAAACCGGAGAACGCCGCGTTAAATCAGACTGTACGCGTCATCGTTCACGGTCATCGCGAGCAAGCTCGCTCCTACAGGGTTATCCACAAGCTCTTAGAAATCCTTGCAGAGCCGCAGCGCGTCGTAGATCGCCGCGTGTACGTTGCGCTGAGCCACACAGTCGCCAATGCGGAACAGCAAGTAACCGTCACCCGGTTGGCTCAACGAAGGTTGCGGCTTGATCGCGAACAAGGCTTCGACGTCGATCTGGCCCTTGTTGCGTGAACCTTCCTTCATCGCGTAGTAGATCTCTTCGTCCGGACGCACGCCGTTTTCCACGACCACCTGGTCCACCACCCGCTCCTCTTTGGCGCCGGTGTATTCGTTTTCCAGTACCGCGACCAGCTTGTCGCCTTCGCGGTAGACCTTCTCCAGCATCATGTCGCCGGTCATGATCACTTCTTTCGGATACATGCTGCGGTAGTACGTCGGGAACGATGTGCCGCCAATCGCCACGCCGGGCTTGATATCGTCGGTGACGATCTCGACCTGGCTGCCTTTGTCGGCCAGGAAGTCAGCCGTCGACATCCCGGTGAATTCGCAAATGGTGTCGTAGACCAGCACGTTCTTGCCCGGTGCCACCTTGCCATCCAGAATGTCCCAGCTGCTGACCACCAGGCCTTCGGCCGCGCCCCAGTGCTCGTTCTGCTCCAGGAAGGAATGACCGCCGACGGCGAGCACGACTACGTCCGGACGCAGGTCGAGAATGGCCGGCGCATCAGCCGCCACGCCCAGGCGCAGGTCGACTTTCAAGCGCGCCAGTTCCAGCTGATACCAGCGGGTGATACCGGCGATCTGGTCCCGTTGCGGTGCTTTCGAAGCAGTGGTGATCTGCCCGCCGATGAATTCCTTTTTCTCGAACAGGGTCACGTCGTGGCCTCGTTCGGCGGCCACACGAGCAGCTTCCATACCGGCAGGGCCGGCACCGACCACCACGACTTTGCGTTTAACGCCCGTGGTTTTTTCGATGATGTGCGGCAGGCCCATGTACTCACGGGATGTCGCCGCGTTCTGGATGCACAACACATCCAGGCCCTGGTATTGCCGGTCGATGCAGTAGTTGGCGCCGACACATTGCTTGATCTGATCGATCTGGCCCATTTTGATCTTGGCGATCAGGTGCGGGTCGGCGATGTGGGCACGTGTCATACCGACCATGTCGACGTAACCGCCCTCCAGGATACGGGTCGCCTGGTTCGGGTCCTTGATGTTCTGCGCGTGCAACACCGGTGCCTTGACCACTTCCTTGATACCGGCCGCCAGGTGCAGGAACGGCTCCGGTGGATAACTCATGTTCGGAATCACGTTGGCCAGGGTGTTGTGGGTGTCGCAACCCGAACCCACGACGCCGATGAAGTCCAGCATGCCGGTATCGTCGTAATACTTGGCGATCTGTTTCATGTCCTCGTGGGACAAGCCATCCGGGTGGAATTCGTCACCGCACAGACGGATGCCGACGCAGAAATCCGGCCCGACTTCGGCCCGCACGGCCTTGAGCACTTCCAGGCCGAACCGCATGCGGTTTTCGAAACTGCCGCCCCATTCATCGGTACGCTTGTTGACGCGCGGGCTCCAGAACTGGTCGATCATGTGCTGGTGCACAGCGGACAGTTCGACGCCGTCCAGCCCACCGGCCTTTGCCCGGCGCGCGGCCTGCGCGTAGTTACCGATCACCCGCCAGATTTCCTCCGGCTCGATGGTTTTGCAGGTAGCGCGGTGCACCGGCTCGCGCACGCCCGAGGGCGACATCAGCGTTGGCCAGTTAAAGCCGTCCCAGCGTGACCGACGACCCATGTGGGTAATCTGGATCATGATCTTGGCGCCATGCTTGTGCATGGCGTCGGCGAGATTCTGGAAGTGCGGAATGATGCGGTCGGTGGAGAGGTTCACCGAACTCCACCATTCTTGCGGGCTGTCGATTGCCACCACGGAGGAACCGCCGCAAATCGCCAGGCCGATCCCGCCCTTGGCTTTCTCTTCGTAATACTTGACATACCGATCGGTGGTCATGCCGCCGTCGGTCGCGTAGACCTCGGCGTGCGCAGTGCTGAGCACGCGGTTGCGGATGGTCAGTTTGCCGATCTGGATCGGCTGGAACATTGCTTCGAAAGCCATGGCGGAATCCTCGACTTACAACGGCTTGACGGTGAACAAACCGTCGTCGTGGCCTTCTTCGGAGCCACCGTAGACTTGTTCGGCGACCGTGCGGATCTTGCTGCCGCGAGCAGCCAGGATCTGGTCCATGGCACCGGCAAACCAGCCGGTGAACATGTAATCGACCTTGCGGCCGACCTTGCCGTACACATAGACAAATGCGGAGTGTTCGAGCTTGACGCTGGCCGTGCCTTTGTCGAGGTCGATGTCCTGGATCTTGAACAGGCCCCAGCCCCGTTGCGACAGACGCTTCATGTAGTGCTCGAATACCGCGACGCCTTCCAGGCCGTGGCACTCGGCTTCTTTTTCACACCAGTGCCAGGCGGACTTGTAGCCGGCCTTGTAGAGGATGTCGGCGTAGGCGTCGGCGCCCAGCACTTCCTCAATGCCCATGTGGTTGTTGACGAAGAAGTGGCGCGGCACATACAGCATCGGCAGGGCGTCGGAGGTCCAGATACCGGTTTCGCTGTCGACTTCGATAGGTAATTGTGGGGCGATCTTGGCCATGGAAACTTAACTCCAGAAAAATTTTGGTGTTGCCCCCGGCGCGGACGGCCGGGGGAAAGGATTCAGAGGTGCGGTGGCTTATTCGCCCCAGACATCTTTCAAGACGCTGACCCAGTTCTCGCCCATGATCTTGCGCACCACGCGCTCGGAATGGCCGCGCTTGAGCAGGGTTTCGGTCAGGTTCGGGAACTCGCCGACGGTGCGGATGCCCAGCGGGTTGATGATCTTGCCGAAGCTGGTCAGTCGGCGGGCGTAGCCCTTGTCATGGGTCAGGTATTCGAAGAAATCCTGGCCATGGCCCTGGGTGAAGTCGGTGCCGATGCCGATGGCGTCTTCGCCGACAATGTTCATGGTGTATTCGATGGCTTCGGCGTAATCGTCGATGGTCGAATCGATGCCCTTGGCCAGGAACGGGGCGAACATGGTCACGCCGACGAAACCGCCGTGATCGGCAATGAACTTCAGCTCTTCATCGGACTTGTTGCGCGGGTGGACTTTCAGGCCCGACGGCAGGCAATGGGAGTAGCAGACCGGCTTCTTCGATTCGAGGATGACTTCCTCGGAAGTCTTGGAACCGACGTGGGACAGGTCGCACATGACACCGACGCGGTTCATTTCGGCAACGATCTCGCGACCGAAACCCGACAGGCCGCCATCACGCTCGTAGCAACCGGTACCGACCAGGTTCTGGGTGTTGTAGCACATCTGCACAATACCGACGCCCAGTTGCTTGAACACTTCGACATAGCCGATCTGGTCTTCGAAGGCGTGGGCATTCTGGAAACCGAAGAGGATGCCGGTCTTGCCCTGCTCCTTGGCTTTACGGATGTCGGCGGTGGTGCGCACCGGAATCACCAGGTCGCTGTTGTCGCGGATCAATTTCTGGCTGGCGGCGATGTTGTTGACGGTGGCCTGGAAGCCCTCCCACACCGATACGGTGCAGTTGGCCGCGGTCAGGCCGCCCTTGCGCATGTCTTCAAACAACTCGCGGTTCCACTTGGCAATAATCAGCCCGTCGATAACGATGCTGTCGGCGTGCAATTCGGCTGGGCTCATCAGGCTGTCCCCTATTAGCGATTCATGCGCCGAATCGTGTGCCGGCGCTTTGGGGCCAGCATATGCCTCGGTGCACCGGCAGCCGGGTGCAAAAACGACAAGGGAATTGCCGAAAGCGTCAATCCGCGACAAAGGGTCGCCCACTGGCCGGATAACCCACCTGTTCAAGCCCGGCCGCTTGCGCCAGAATCCTTCGCATCACTGGATTTTTCACTGGATTTAGGGGCGGCGGCGCAATGAAATCGATCTTCCTGGCTTTGGCACTGATAGCGACCGGCGCGCAGGCGGCTGAAGAGGCCGATGACAACCCCTGCGACGCCGTCGAAAACGCAATACAGACCCTGGAGTGCTCGGCCTACAGCAGAACCGCTGCAGAAGATCTGCTCAGCGAGAACTACAAAAGCCTCACCGAGCGCATGCAGGTGCTCTACGGCAAGAACCCGGCGCAACTGACCGACGTCACCGCCAAGCTCAAGGCGGCCCAGCAACAGTGGCTGAAAACCCGGGATGCGGATTGCGCCGTCGAGGCGTTCCCGGCGACCAGCGGCAGCAAGGCCTTCACTATTGCGCAGAATGATTGCGTGGCGCGGATGAGTGATGAGCGGTCGGAGTTTCTGGAGTCGATCGGGCAGGAGTAAGAACATAAGCATGGAGAATAATTTGATCCCACACGAAGTAGTCGGTCTTATCGTCGACGGTGCAACGCCTATTCGCGCCTGGCGCGAACACCTCAGCCTCACACAGGACGAAGTGGCCAAACGCATGGGCATTTCCCAGCCGGCCTTCGCTCAGCAAGAAACCGTCGCCAAGCCTCGCAGAACGACCCGAGAAAAAATTGCCGCGGCGTTTGGCATCACCGCCAACCAGTTAGAGCTGTAAGCTGCGCGCCACTATCGGAAAAGGGATTGAAATGAACATCTGCGGCATCGAAATCAAAGGCAGCGAAGCGATTATCGCGGTGGCCTCCCTCGACGGTCTGGCGCTGAGCCATGTCGCCCTGGCCACCAAGAAAATCGCCTTGGAGGATGACGACGAGGCGGCAAACGTCAAAGTATTTGCGGCTCAAGTGGCGTCGTTTGTGCGCGAGAACTCCATCGATCGGATCGCGATCAAGAAACGCAGCAAGAAAGGCGAATTTGCCGGTGGGCCGACCACGTTCAAGATCGAAGGGGTTTTCCAGATGCTGGAGAATTGCGAGGTGACGCTGTTGTCGCCGCAGACGATCAATGCGCAGAACAAGAAGTTCGGTTTTGAGCTGCCGGCGACGTTGAACAAGTATCAGCATGAGGCGTACAAGGCGGCGTGTTCGGCGCTGATGAAAAAGTAATGACACACATCCTGTAGGAGCTGGCTTGCCAGCGAAGAGGCCATCACATTCAACATCAATGTTGACTGTTACGCCGCCTTCGCCGGCAAGCCGGCTCCTACAGGAGCGGCGTTATGCTTTCAGGCTTTGTCGCCGGTCTTCCCGCGGGCACCGCTCAAACTTCGCCCGATAACTGCGGGTGAAATACGACGGCGATTCAAATCCGCACGCGATACTCACCTCCAGCACGCTCATGTCGGTCTGACGCAATAACTGCCGGGCCTTTTCCAGCCGCAGGCGCAGGTAGAAGTTGCTCGGCGTGTCATTCAAATGCAGGCGAAACAGGCGTTCCAGCTGCCGGCGCGTCACTTTGATCGACTCCGCCAGTTCCAGCGTACTCAGCGGCGGTTCACTGTGCTGCTCCATCTCGCCAATCACCTGCACCAGCTTCTTGTTACGGATGCCATAACGCGTGGCGACTTCCATGCGCTGGTGGTCTTTGCGCGGGCGGATGCGGCCGAGTACGAATTGTTCGCTGACCTGGATCGCCAGCTCCGGACCGTGGGCCTGGGCGATGAGGTCGAGCATCAGGTCGATGGAAGCGGTGCCGCCCGCTGAAGTGATACGGCGACGGTCGATCTCGAACAGCTCCTGGGTAACGCTGAGTTGCGGGTAGGACTCCTTGAAGGCGTCAATGGCCTCCCAATGCAAGGTCAGGCGATGACCATCGAGCAGGCCGGCCTCGGCGAGGACGAAGCTGCCGGTGTCGATGGCGCCGAGGGTCACGCCTTCGTGGTCCAGACGGCGCAGCCAGTGTTCCAGTGCCGGGGTGGCGAATTTCAGCGGTTCGAAACCGGCGACCACCCATAGGGTTGCACCTTTTTTCAGCGGCTCCAGCGCTGCGTCGGCATTGACCGACATGCCGTTGCTGGCCAATACCGCGCCACCGTCGGCGCTCAGCACGTGCCAGCGGTACAGCTCGCCGCGAAAGCGATTGGCGACCCGCAACGGCTCGATAGCCGAGATGAACCCGATGGCCGAGAAACCCGGCATCAACAAGAAGTAGAAATCCTGGGACATGGAGCGCACTCGACTGGCAGGTAACGAGAGGCGGGAAGCGTTTGAACGTTGATACGCCAGTTGCACGCGGCATTCAAGAGTACAGGTCGCCGCAGTGCAAGAGCTGGTCGCCGCAGTGCGCTTTCACGGGGGCCATGCTGCGTAACTTGGCATCACCGGCACGCAGATGCCGGAACCCACAATAACGTTTGCCGAGGAACCCGACATGAAACGACTGATCAGCAGCTGTGTTCTTGCACTCAGCGGTACCGCCTTCTTGAGCGCCAGTGTCATGGCGGCCGAACCCGCTGCGTGCCAGAACGTGCGCATGGGCGTAGTGAACTGGACCGACGTGATTGCGACCAGTGCGATGACCCAAGTATTGCTCGACGGCCTCGGCTACGACACCAAACAAACCAGCGCGTCCCAGCAAATCATCTTCGCCGGGATCCGCGACCAGCGCCTGGACCTGTTCCTGGGCTACTGGAACCCGCTGATGACCCAGACCATCACGCCTTTCGTCCAGGCCAATCAAGTCAAGGTTCTGGAAGCCCCAAGCCTGAAAGATGCCCGCGCCACCCTCGCCGTTCCGACTTACCTCGCCGACAAGGGCCTGAAAACCTTTGCCGACATCGCCAAGTTCCAGAAAGAACTGGGCGGCAAGATCTATGGCATCGAGCCCGGCTCGGGCGCCAACACCCAGATCAAGGCGATGATCGCCAAGAATCAGTTTGGCCTGGGCAAGTTCCAGCTGGTCGAGTCCAGTGAGGCCGGCATGCTCGCCGCGGTGGATCGGGCCGTGCGGCGCAAGGAAGCGGTGGTGTTCTTCGGTTGGGCGCCGCACCCGATGAACGTCAACGTGCAGATGACTTATCTCACTGGCAGCGAAGACGCCCTGGGCCCGAACGAAGGCATGGCCACGGTCTGGACCGTCACCTCGCCGAACTATGCCGAGCAGTGCCCGAACATCGGTCGTCTGCTGAGCAACCTGACCTTCACCGCCGAAGACGAGAGCCGGATGATGCAGCCGCTGCTGGAGCACAAGGACGCCTTCGAATCGGCCAGGCAATGGCTGAAGGATCACCCGCAAGACAAGCAACGCTGGCTCGAAGGCGTGACCACCTTCGATGGCAAACCAGCAGCTGAAAACCTGCAACTGACCACTCAATAAACCCGATTGAACCACCGATTCGCAGCCCCACCGGGCTGCGAACGGAATCATCACGCCTGCAAGGAACCCGTCTCATGAACCACGACGTCATCATCACCTGCGCACTCACCGGTGCTGGCGACACGACCGCCAGAAGCCCACACGTGCCGGTCACCCCGAAACAGATCGCCGCGGCGGCCGTGGAAGCCGCCAAGGCTGGTGCCACCGTGGTTCACTGCCACGTTCGCGACCCGCAAACAGGCAAATTCAGCCGTGACGTCGTGCTGTATCGCGAAGTGATGGAGCGCATCCGCGAGGCCGACGTCGACATCATCGTCAACCTCACCGCCGGCATGGGCGGCGACCTGGAAATCGGTGCGGGCGAGAACCCGATGGAGTTCGGTCCCAATACCGACCTGGTCGGCCCGCTGACCCGCCTGGCCCATGTTGAAGAACTGCTGCCGGAAATCTGCACCCTCGATTGCGGCACCCTGAATTTCGGCGACGGCGACACCATCTATGTGTCTACCCCGGCGCAGCTGCGCGCTGGCGCCAAACGCATTCAAGAGCTGGGCGTGAAGCCTGAGCTGGAAATCTTCGACACCGGTCACCTGTGGTTCGCCAGGCAGATGATCAAGGAAGGCCTGCTGGACAACCCATTGTTCCAGCTCTGCCTGGGCATCCCGTGGGGGGCCCCGGCGGACACCACCACCATGAAAGCCATGGTCGACAACCTGCCGGCCGACGCGGTCTGGGCCGGGTTCGGCATCGGTCGCATGCAGATGCCGATGGCCGCCCAAGCAGTGTTGCTCGGCGGCAACGTGCGGGTCGGTCTGGAAGACAACCTGTGGCTGGACAAGGGCGTGTTGGCGACCAACGGCCAATTGGTCGAACGCGCCTCGGAAATCCTCAGCCGCCTCGGCGCCCGCGTGCTGACCCCCGCTGAAGGCCGGGCAAAAATGGGCCTGACCCAGCGCGGCTAAACCCACACACAAAACCCCTGTAGGAGCTGGCTTGCCAGCGAAGAGGCCGGTACATCCGCCGCAACTTTCTGCGGTGCTGAAATCGCCTACGCCAGCAAGCCGGCTCCTACAGAGGGATCACCGAACCCTTTAGGAAGTTGCCATGAGCTTTATCACTGATATCAAAACTTTCGCCGCCCTCGGAAGCGGTGTCATCGGCAGCGGCTGGGTCTCCCGCGCCCTGGCCCACGGCCTCGATGTGGTGGCCTGGGACCCGGCGCCCGGTGCCGAAGCCGCCCTGCGCAAACGCGTCGCCAATGCCTGGGGCGCACTGGAACAACAAGGCCTGGCACCCGGCGCATCACAGGATCGCTTGCGCTTTGTCGCCACCATTGAAGAGTGCGTTCGCGACGCGGATTTCATTCAGGAAAGCGCCCCTGAGCGGCTGGACCTGAAACTGGAACTGCACAGCAGAATCAGCGCGGCAGCCAAACCGAATGCCCTGATCGGCTCCAGTACCTCAGGGCTGTTGCCGAGTGAGTTTTACGAAAGCTCGACCCACCCGGAACGCTGCGTCGTCGGGCACCCGTTCAACCCGGTTTATCTGTTGCCGTTGGTCGAAGTGGTGGGTGGCAAACACACTGCACCTGAAGCCGTGCAGGCAGCGATGAAAGTTTACGAATCCTTAGGCATGCGTCCGCTGCATGTGCGCAAGGAAGTGCCGGGATTTATCGCCGACCGCCTGCTCGAAGCCCTGTGGCGTGAAGCCCTGCATCTGGTCAACGATGGCGTGGCGACCACCGGTGAAATAGACGATGCCATTCGTTTTGGCGCGGGCCTGCGCTGGTCGTTCATGGGTACGTTCCTGACTTACACCCTGGCGGGTGGCGATGCGGGCATGCGCCACTTCATGGCGCAGTTCGGTCCGGCATTGCAGTTGCCGTGGACCTATTTGCCGGCGCCGGAACTGACAGACAAGTTGATCGATGATGTGGTGGATGGCACCCGTGATCAGTTGGGCACGCACAGCATTTCGGCATTGGAGCGCTATCGTGATGATTGTCTGCTGGCGGTGCTCGAGGCGGTGAAAACCACCAAAGAGAAGCATGGGATGGCGTTTAGCGAGTAACCCTCACGTTTATGGGCCAGCAGGTCTGCCCTCATCGCGAGCAGGCTCGCTCCCACAGGGGATTTGCTGGGTGAGATAGATTGTATTCACACCTCAAATCAACTGTGGGAGCGAGCCTGCTCGCGAAGACGGCAGTCCAGTCAACACACATCTTGGATCAATCATCATGCCCACCCTCACCACCTACCAGACCACAATCATCCCCGACTGGGTCGACTACAACGGCCACCTGCGCGATGCCTTCTACCTGTTGATTTTCAGCTACGCCACCGACGCCTTGATGGACCGCCTGGGGATGGACAGCAACAACCGCGAAGCCAGCGGCAACTCACTGTTCACCCTCGAACTGCACCTCAATTACCTGCACGAAGTGAAGCTCGATGCCGATGTCGAAGTGCACACACAGATCATCGGCCACGACAGCAAACGCCTGCACCTCTACCACAGCCTGCACCTGCCGGGCGATGACAAGGAACTGGCGGGCAATGAGCAAATGCTGCTGCACGTCGACCTTGCCGGCCCGCGATCCGCGCCGTTCAGTGAAGAGACCTTGAGCAAGCTGCAAGCCATCGTCGCCGAGCAGGCCGACTTGCCCGCCCCCGCCTGCATTGGGCGGGTGATCGCGCTGCCACAGGCAAAATAGCCTCCACCGAACAACCACCACCGACCAAGGAGATCGCCATTGAACACCGCCGCCGCTTTTGCCGACTTCCGTACTTACCCGCTGATCAGCGCGCTGGCTGGCGTGCAAGCCCTGACGGATCGCGTCATGGTGAAATGGGCCGACGACCGTGTCAGCCCCTTTCATCACCAATGGCTGCGGGACAATTGCCCGTGTCCGCTGTGCGTCTACACGGTGACCCGCGAGCAAGTGCTGGAAATCGTCGACGTGGAAGAAGATCTTGTTGCTGCAGAGACGAGCGTCGACGCCCAAGGCTGCCTCTGCGTCGCATGGCAGGACGGCCACCGCAGCCGCTTCGATCCGGGCTGGCTACGGGCCCACGCCTATGACGATGAGTCCCGTACCGAACGCCGCGCCAGCAAACCGCAATCAAGGCTCTGGCACGGCGACTTACCGTTGCCGGTGTTCGACTACCCGGCGCTGATGAACGACAACGACGCCTTGTTGCAGTGGCTGTTGGCGGTACGCGACATCGGCCTGACCCAGGTCCGTGGCGTGCCCACCGAACCCGGCTCGCTGAAGCTGATTGCCCAGCGGATTTCCTTCATCCGCGAGAGCAACTTCGGCGTTTTGTTCAACGTGCAATCCAAAGCTGATGCCGACAGCAATGCCTACACCGCCTTCAACCTGCCGCTGCACAGCGACCTGCCGACCCGGGAGCTGCAACCTGGGCTGCAATTCCTGCATTGCCTGGTCAATGACGCCGAGGGTGGCGAGAGTATTTTCGTCGACGGGTTCGCCATCGCCGAAGCCCTGCGCCAGGAAGATCCCGAAGCGTTTCAAGCCTTGTGTGAAATCCCCGTGGAGTTTCGCAACAAGGATCGTCACAGCGACTACCGCCGCCTCGCGCCGATTATCGCGCTGGACGCATGTGGGCAGGTGTCGGAAATCCGTATGGCGAACTTCCTGCGCGGTCCGTTCGATGCATCGGTGGAGCAGATGCCGAAGCTGTATCGCGCTTATCGCCGGTTCATTGCCATGACCCGTGAGCCTCGATTCAGACTGATGCAAAGGCTCAATCCCGGGGAGCTGTGGTGTTTCGACAATCGCCGTACCCTCCATGCCCGCAATGCTTTCGATCCGGGCACCGGCGCGCGGCATTTCCAGGGTTGCTATGTTGATCGGGATGAGCTGCTGTCGCGAATCCTCGTGTTGCAACGTTAAACCGCGTCATCGTTCATCGTTCATCGCGAGCAGGCTCGCTCCCACAGTGGTTTTGCGTCGTGCACAAATCCCCTGTGGGAGCGAGCCTGCTCGCGAAGGCGTCAGTCCAGACACCAAATTCCCTACTGATTCACACACAAAAAAAACCCCGATCAAGCCGTGACAGGATCGGGGCAGAGGTGGGTAACTGTTGAGGAGCCGTTGCGCGAGGGTGACCAAACCTTCGTGTAGCCAGCTGAATCCAGTGTGCCTCCTCCGCTAATTGGCAAGTTAGCCGAAAACGACATGTTCATAGCCATTGCGGTCATTGCGACAAATTGCCCTTGCCGCCACCCAGAGCCCCAACCAGAATCGAGCCAAGACCACGTTCCCCGAAGAAGGATTGCGTCATGATGCACACCGATTTGATTGACCAGGAAGACCTGTTGGGCCAACTGAAGTCGTTGGGTTTTAACGTACCGAGCGGCTCCACCGCAGAGCAGGCTTGCGAGTGTGCGGTGCGGGGTTTGAACGATGAACGGGCGATGACGCTGCGGACCATGGTCAAACAGATGTACACCAGCAGCGCGACCATCCTGCCGGCTGTGCGCCAGGCTATCGACAAGCAATTGCTGCCGGCATTGGCGGAATATCAACAGAGCCGTAGCGCCTGACAGGACGCCTTCGCGGGCAAGCCCGCTCCCACAGTGGTTGTGCGTCGTCCACACAATTGATGCATCGGCGCACAACTTGTAGAAGCAGGCTGCCCGCGATGCAGGCGCCTCGGTCTCCCGCAGTGGTTGTGCGTCGTCCACACAATTGATGCATCGGCGCACAACCTGTAGGAGCGGGCTTGCCCGCGATGCAGGCGCCTCGGACTAGAGCCTTACGCTGGCAAAAGTCGACTCGTTGCGCGCCTGACTCAACGCCGACAACGGACCGGATAATGGCGACAGCACCAGTGCCTGCGGCAGCGGCATCATCGCCACTTGTTGCGTGGTGTTGGAGCCGACGCGTTCGTCGCGTGGCGGAATGCCGAAGTATTCGCGGTAGCACTTGGAGAAGTGCGGCGTAGACACGAACCCACACACCGATGCCACTTCGATGATCGACATCGGCGTTTGCTTGAGCAGCTGCCGGGCGCGGATCAGGCGTAGTTTCAGGTAGTAACGCGATGGCGAGCAGTGCAGGTACTTCTGGAACAGCCGCTCCAGCTGACGACGGGACACGGCGACGTACACCGCCAGTTCGTCGAGATCGATCGGCTCTTCCAGGTTGGCTTCCATCAGCGCGACGATTTCCTGCAGCTTCGGCTGGTTGGTGCCGAGCATGTGCTTGAGCGGTACACGCTGGTGATCCTGCTCGTTGCGAATGCGCTCGTAGACGAACATTTCCGAGATCGCGGCCGACAGTTCACGACCGTGATCGCGGCTGATCAGGTGCAGCATCATGTCCAGCGGCGCGGTGCCGCCGGAACTGGTGAAACGGTTACGGTCGAGAGTGAACAGGCGCGTACTCATGGCGACACGCGGAAAGGCTTCCTGCATCGAGGCCAGGCATTCCCAATGCACGCTGCAATCGAAGCCGTCCAGCAGGCCAGCGCAGGCCAGGGCCCAACTGCCGGTGCAGACCGCGCCGAGACGGCGGGACTGACGCGCCTGGCTTTGCAGCCACGACACATGTTCGCGGGTAACGGTGCGCTGGATGCCAATACCGCCGCAGACAATGATGGTGTCAAGAGGCGGCGCTTTGTGCATGGAGCAATCAGGGGTGATCTGCAGGCCGTCACTGGCCCAGACCTGACCGCCATCGACGGTGATCGTGGTCCAGCGATACAGCTCGCGACCGGACAATTGGTTGGCCATGCGCAGGGGTTCTACTGCGGAGGCCAAAGAAATAAGCGTGAAATTGTCCAGCAGCAGAAAGCCGATGGATTGTGGCGCACGGTTCTGGGGTTGGGCCCCGGAGTTGAACGTCGTCATCGCGGTATCTCCTCACACAAAGCGGGTGATGGCCTCAGGCGGCTCTTGTTATTGCCATCGTTCTCGCGTGGGAGACGGGCTTTGTAATGACAGAGCAATTGTCATGCCTAAAATTGAATACGCGTTCAATAAATCCTGAAAACGACGTCGGAATGTGTCTGCATATGACGCAAATAGAATGTGGGATTTTAGTGCCAACAAGGGCGGCAAGCGCTACGTAGGGTTGCGTGTGAGCAGTTCGGTATCACTTGTGGGAACAGGGCTGCGGCGGGGCTTGGGAGAGTGTCACCACACGCACAGGTGACGAGCGGTCAGGGCTGGTTTTGAAGCAGGTTCTCGGGTTGACGACTTATCTGTAAGCGACGCGCCAAAAAATGGCGCGTTTAACTTTGTGTGTGCATTTTGCGAGCAATTTTGACTGGTCTGACGCTATCTGCAGAAGCCGGCTTGCTGGCGAACCGGCGGCGCGTTGTATCAGATACACCGCCTACACCTGTAGGAGCCGGCTTGCCGGCGAACCGGCGGCGCGTTGTGTCAGATACACCGCCTACACCTGTAGGAGCCGGCTTGCCGGCGAACCGGCGGCGCGTTGTGTCAGATACACCGCCTACACCTGTAGGAGCCGGCTTGCCGGCGAAGGCGGCGGCACATTCGCTATTAATAGCGACTGACACACCCTCTTCGCTGGCAAGTCGAATCGTCGCACCGCAGCGCCTACAGGGGGTTGCGGCGTGTCAGCACTCGACGGCGCTGACCGCCAAACCACCCCGCGACGTCTCTTTATATTTGTCATGCATATCGGCCCCGGTATCGCGCATGGTCCGGATCACCCGATCCAGCGAGATAAAGTGCTGACCGTCACCCCGCAGCGCCATCTGCGCCGCGTTGATCGCCTTCACCGCCGCAATCGCATTGCGCTCGATGCACGGCACCTGCACCAGCCCACCCACCGGATCGCAGGTCAGACCAAGGTTGTGTTCCAGACCGATCTCCGCCGCGTTGCACAGTTGCTCCGGCGTGGCACCGAGAATCTCCGCCAACCCGGCCGCCGCCATGGCGCAAGCCGAGCCGACCTCGCCCTGGCACCCGACTTCCGCGCCGGAAATCGAAGCATTCTTTTTGCACAGAATCCCCACCGCCGCCGCGCTAAGGAAATAGTCGACTACGTTGGCGTCAGTCACCACTTCGCTGAACTTCATAAAGTAATGCAGCACCGCAGGAATGATTCCCGCCGCGCCGTTGGTCGGCGCCGTGACCATGCGTCCGCCAGCGGCGTTTTCTTCATTGACCGCCAGGGCGAACAGGTTCACCCACTCCATGGCGCTCAGCGTCGAGCCAATCACGTTAGGCTTGTTCAACTCCTGCAGGCTACGGTGCAGCTTGGCCGCGCGCCGACGCACGTTCAGGCCGCCGGGCAAGATGCCTTCGTGTTTGAGGCCCTGTTCGACGCAATCTTGCATCGCGCGCCAAAGTTTCATCAGGCCGGCGCGGATTTCTTCTTCGCTGCGCCAGACCTTCTCGTTGGCCATCATCAATTCGGCAACACGCAGGTTGTGTTGCTTGCACAGACTGAGCAGCTCGGCGGCGCTGGAGAAGTCGTACGGCAACACCGTGCTATCCAGGTCCACCACACCGCTGCTGGCTTGTGCTTCATCGACGACAAACCCGCCGCCGATGGAATAGTAGGTATCGCGATGCAGCTCACCCTCATCGCCTTCGGCAACCAGGGTCATGGCGTTGGGGTGGAATGGCAGGTTTTCGTCGATCAGGCGCATGTCCCGCGCCCAGATGAACGGCACAGGCAAGCGCCCGTCGAGCAACAGCGTATCGGACTCGCGCAGGCTGGCAATGTGGAGTCCGATCTGCGACGGATCGATCGCGTCCGGCCACTCGCCCATCAGCCCCATGATCACTGCGTTGTCGCTGCCGTGGCCGATGCCGGTGGCCGACAGCGACCCGTACAGCTGGACTTCCACACGCCGCACTCGCTCCAAAAGCCCCTGCTCACGCAAACCTTGCACGAACAACGCCGCGGCCCGCATGGGTCCGACGGTGTGCGAACTGGAAGGGCCAATACCGATTTTGAACAGGTCGAAAACGCTGATAGCCATTACTGCCGAACTCCTGGATGTGCCAACTCCAGACGCAAAAGCGCCTGGCGACGGAGCTGCTACGCTCAAGCTGCAATCCGCCGGTATGGCTGCATCATCCGGCTTTTACCTTGTCATTCGACGTCTGACACCGACGTACTCTTGTCCACCAACGCCGCATGCGTTTTACGCTGTGTTTTCGCCGTTTTTTTGCGGTTCAAAGCAACGAACAGGGCTGAAAAAAGCTGTAAGCGACGTCACCGATACTGGATGCGACCCTCCCTGTACTGGATACGACGCACCCTGTAGGCGTCAGATTTTCACTGGTACATGATCGTATCGACTCGATTGCAAGGCACCGTGGTAAAGATGTCTCCAAAACGCCATCCAACCGCAACCTAATTAAGTGCGGTGGTCCAGTCGGAACACTGCCAAAAAAAACACCAAGGAGTCCATTCATGAAAGGTTCCCCGCCGTTGTTGTTGGCCGCCATGCTGAGTCTGCCGTTTCTGGCGCAAGCCGCAGAACCGGCCCAGTGCAAAACCGTAAACTTCTCTGATGTCGGCTGGACTGACATCACCGTGACTACCGCCACCACCAGCGTCGTGCTCGATGCCCTGGGCTACAAGACCAAGACCACGATGATTTCCGTGCCAGTGACTTACAAATCCCTGGCCGATGGCAAGAACATGGACATATTCCTGGGTAACTGGATGCCGACCATGGAAAACGACATCAAGGCTTACCGTGATGCCGGCACCGTGGACACCGTGCGCGCCAACCTGGAAAACGCAAAATACACACTTGCCGTCCCCGAAGAGTTGTATAACAAGGGTCTGAAGGATTTCGCCGACATCGCCAAGTTCAAGAAAGAACTCGACGGCAAGATCTACGGCATCGAACCGGGCAACGACGGTAACCGACTGATTCAGAGCATGATCGACAAGAACGCCTTCGGCTTGAAAGACGCCGGCTTCAAGGTGGTCGAATCCAGCGAGGCAGGCATGCTCTCGCAAGTCGATCGCGCCCAGCGCCGCAACACCTCCGTGGTGTTCCTGGGCTGGGAACCGCACCCGATGAATACCCGATTCAAGATGAAGTACCTGACCGGCGGCGACGAGTTCTTCGGCCCCAATTTCGGCCAGGCGACCATCTACACGAACACCCGCAAGGGCTACGTTCAGGAATGCAGCAACGTGGGGCAGTTGCTGAAAAACCTGGTGTTTACCCTCGACATGGAAAGCACGCTGATGGGCAACGTCCTGGACGACAAAATGAAGCCTGACGCGGCCGCCAAGGCCTGGCTGAAAAAAAATCCACAGGTCCTCGATACCTGGCTCGCTGGCGTGACCACCATTGACGGTAAACCAGGCCTGGAGGCCGTCAAAGCCAAGCTCGCACAGTAATCGCTTACGCCGGAGAAGGTAACTTCCCCGGGCTGTTTATTTCCTTGCATGCGGACGTTCACTACCATGCTGATTGATCAGAAAATACCTTTAGGCCAGTACATTGCAGGCTTTGTTGAATGGTTGACGCAAAACGGCGCCAGCACCTTCGATGCCATCGCCTTGTCACTGGAAACGATGATCCACGGCGTGACTTTCGCGCTGACCTGGTTCAACCCGCTGGCATTGATCGGCCTCATCGCGCTCATCGCACACTTCATCCAACGAAAGTGGGGGCTGACCGTTTTTGTCATCGCTTCCTTCTTGCTGATCCTGAACCTGGGGTACTGGCAGGAAACCATGGAAACCCTTGCCCAGGTGCTGTTCGCCACCCTGGTCTGCGTACTGATCGGCGTGCCGTTGGGCATCGTCGCCGCGCACAAGCCGATGTTCTACACACTGATGCGACCGGTACTCGATCTGATGCAGACCGTGCCGACCTTCGTTTACCTCATTCCTACCCTGACCCTCTTCGGTCTGGGTGTGGTCCCGGGTCTGATCTCCACGGTGGTGTTCGCGATTGCCGCGCCCATCCGCCTGACCTACCTGGGCATTCGCGATGTCCCGGAAGAATTGATGGACGCTGGCAAGGCCTTTGGCTGCTCGCGACGTCAGTTGCTCTCACGGATTGAATTGCCTCACGCCATGCCAAGCATCGCGGCCGGTATCACCCAGTGCATCATGCTGTCGTTGTCGATGGTAGTGATCGCGGCACTGGTGGGCGCCGACGGTCTGGGCAAACCCGTGGTCAACGCACTGAACACTGCTGATATCGCCTTGGGCTTCGAAGCAGGCCTGGCGATCGTACTGCTGGCGATCATGCTCGACCGTATCTGCAAACAACCCGACGCCAAAGTAGGGGGTGACGCATGAGCATTATTCGCTTCGATAACGTCGACGTAATTTTCTCCAAGGATCCACGCGAAGCACTCAAGCTGCTGGATCAGGGCATGACCCGTAACGAGATTCTGAAAAAGACCGGGCAGATCGTTGGGGTCGAAAAGGCCAGCCTGGACGTCGAGAAAGGTGAAATCTGCGTATTGATGGGCCTGTCCGGCTCCGGCAAGTCCAGCCTGCTGCGCTGCATCAACGGCCTCAACACCGTCAGCCGTGGCAAGTTGTTCGTCGAGCACGAAGGCAAGCAGATCGACATCGCTTCCTGCACCCCGGCGGAACTGAAAATGATGCGCACCAAGCGCATTGCGATGGTGTTCCAGAAGTTCGCCCTGATGCCTTGGCTGACCGTTCGCGAGAACATCAGTTTCGGTCTGGAAATGCAGGGTCGTCCGGAGAAGGAACGGAGAAAACTGGTCGATGAAAAACTCGAACTGGTGGGCCTGGCCCAGTGGCGCAACAAGAAGCCCGACGAGCTGTCCGGCGGCATGCAGCAACGTGTGGGCCTGGCCCGCGCGCTGGCGATGGACGCCGACATTCTGCTGATGGACGAACCCTTCTCGGCCCTCGACCCACTGATCCGCCAGGGCCTGCAGGACGAATTGCTGGAACTGCAAAACAAGCTCAGCAAAACCATCGTGTTCGTGAGTCACGACCTCGATGAAGCCCTGAAGCTCGGCACCCGTATCGCGATCATGAAAGACGGCCGTATCATCCAGTACAGCAAACCCGAGGAAATCGTCCTCAACCCGGCGGACGACTACGTGCGAACCTTCGTCGCCCACACCAACCCGCTGAACGTGCTGTGCGGCCGCAGCCTGATGCGTACCCTGGACAACTGCAAACGCATCAACGGTTCGGTATGCCTGGATCCAGGTGGCGATTCGTGGCTGGACCTGGCCGAAGGCAACACCATCAAGGGCGCACGCCAGAACGGTGCAAGCCTGGACCTGCAGAACTGGATTCCAGGGCAAGCGGTGGAAGGCCTGGGCCGTCGGCCGACATTGGTCGACTCCAACATCGGCATGCGCGATGCGCTGCAGATTCGTTACCAGACCGGCAACAAGCTGGTGCTGCACGATAACAACAAGGTGGTGGGGATCCTGGGTGACAGCGAGTTGTATCACGCGCTGCTCGGCAAGAACCTGGGCTAAGAAGCAACACAAACAAAAACGCCGCGAGAGATCGCGGCGTTTTTGTTTATGGGATATCGGGTCATGCAGCTGTGCGGCTGATGGCCCCTTCGCGAGCAGGCTCGCTCCCACAGGGGGGGGGGGAGGCGCCGGGGGGGGGGGGCCGGGGCGCGGGGCGCGCGGCGGGGGGGGGCGGGGGCAGCGCCCCCCCCCCAAGCCGCAGAT
>NZ_JAUSSR010000021.1 GCF_030812475.1 Pseudomonas lini | reverse complement strand
GTGGGAGCAAGCTTGCTTGCGATGGTCGTCAACGATAACGCTATCAGCCTGACACCCCGCGGCGCTTTCAGGTTTTTCGCGAGCAGGCTCGCTCCCACAGTTGATCGGTTGTGAACCCAGGATTTGCGTACGACGCGATCCATTGTGGGAGCAAGCTTGCTTGCGATGGTCGTCAACGATAACGCTATCAGCCTGACACCCCGCGGCGCTTTCAGGTTTTTCGCGAGCAGGCTCGCTCCTACAGGAAATGGCTGCGCAGCAGTCCCCGGGCTGATGGCGTATATTCGGCTCATTCACATTGCCTGCGCAGCCGACCATGAAACAGACCCCCGCCGACCTCGAGCAGATCACCGCCACCACCCTGGGCCATTACGACTCGGTGGCCGACAGTTTTCGCGAAGGCACTCGCGATCACGATGTCAGCCAGAACATCGATGCCCTGTTGCGGCATATTCAGGGAGAGGCGCCGTTCCACATTCTGGACTTTGGCTGTGGGCCGGGGCGTGATTTGCAGACGTTCACCCGCATGGGCCACACCGCTGTCGGGCTCGATGGTTCGCCGAAGTTCGCGCAGATGGCGCGCGAGGACAGCGGTTGCGAGGTCTGGCAGCAGGACTTTTTGAAACTGGATCTGCCCGCCGAGCGATTCGACGGGATTTTTGCCAATGCGGTGTTGTTTCATATCCCGCGCCAGGAGTTGCCGCGGGTGCTGAAGGAACTGCGTGGAGCGTTGAAACCGGGTGGCGTGTTGTTCAGTTCCAATCCGCGTGGGGAGAATCAGGAGGGTTGGAATGGGCCGCGTTATGGGGCGTATCACGATCTTCACACATGGCAGCAATTGCTGACTGAGGCTGGGTTTGTCGAGCTGGAGCATTATTACCGGCCGGCGGGGTTGCCGCGGGAGCAGCAGCCTTGGTTGGCGAGTGTCTGGCGTAGAGCTCTGTAGCCTGTTGCGACGCCTTCGCTGGCAAGCCAGCTCCTACAGGGGACGGAGTTTGCCTGAACGACTCAGTCGACTGTAGGAACTGGCTTGTCGGATCGCCGCACCGCAGCGATGAGCGCGCAGCACTCGCCTTACTGCGCCTCTTTCTTCGGCTCGCGAATCTTGTACCAGGCCACATACAGCGCCGGCAAAAAGAGCAGCGTCAGCAAGGTGGCGATGATGATTCCGCCAATCATCGCGTAAGCCATCGGCCCCCAGAACACTTCCCGGGCAATGGGGATCATCCCCAGGCTCGCCGCTGCCGCCGTCAGCAGAATAGGTCGACGCCGATGCTCGGTCGCTTGCAGTACCGCGTCCCACGGTGCGTAGCCGTCCTTCTCGAACGACTCGATCTGGGTCACCAGGATCACCGAGTTGCGGATGATGATGCCGATCAGCGCCAGGATGCCGAGGATCGCCACGAAGCCCATGGGCGTCCCGGTCGGGATCAGCGCCAGCACCACGCCGATCAAGCCCAGAGGTGCGACGCTGGCCACCAGGAACAGCTTCTGCACGCTGTGCAACTGGATCATCAGGAAGGTCGCCATCAAGAACAACATCAACGGCACCACCTTGGCGATCGGCCCCTGGGCCTTGCCGCTTTCCTCGACCGTACCGCCGGTAGCGACTTTGTAGCCCACCGGCAAACTGGCGGCGAATTTCTCTATGTCCGGCTTGAGCTGTTTCACCAGATCGGTCGGCTGGATCTCGTCTCTCACCGCGGCCTTGATGGTGATGGTCGGCTTGCGGTCGCGGCGCCAGACCAAGGGTTGCTCAAGCTCATAGCGCACGGTGGCGAAAGCCAGCAGCGGGATGGAGGTGCCGCCGGGCGTGACGATCTGCAGGTTCTGCAGGGTTTCCGGCGTACCGCGTTCCGCGTCGATCGCGCGACCCACGACATTGATCAGATAGATATCGTCATCGACCTGGGTCACGGGCGCGCCGACCACGATGCTGTTCATCAGGTTGGCCACGTCTTCGGACGACAGCCCCAGTTGCCGCGCCTTGTCCTGGGCAATGTCGATGCGCAGGACTTTGCCCGGCTCGTTCCAGTCGAAAATGATCTCACCGATGTGCGAGTTTTTATCCAGTTCGGTGGCCAGGGCGATCGCGTGCTTGCGCACCTGGTCGATGTCCTTGCCGCTAACCCGGTACTGAATCGGCCGCCCCACCGGCGGACCCATTTCCAGTGCCTGGACGTAACTGCCGATGCCGACGAAGTCTTTGCGCAGCCGCTCGCGCAAGCGCTGGCTCAAGGCCGTGCGCGACTCCAGGCCTTTGCTGACGATCACCAACTGCGCGTAGTACGGATTTTGCAATTGCTGGTCCAGCGGCAGGTAGAAACGGATCGCACCTTCGCCGATGTAGGTGCTCCAGCGCACGATGTCCGGATCGTCCTTGAGGGTCGCTTCGAGCTTGTCCACCGCCTTGCGGGTTTCGGCGATCGAGGCGTTTTGCGGCAGGTTGAGGTCCACCAGGATCTCCGGCCTGTCGGAGGACGGGAAGAACTGGTTTTGCACGAACTGCATGGAGAACACCGACGCCGCGAACAGTGCAATGGTGATGCCGATAGCCCACCAGCGGTTGCGCATCGCCCAGAGCATGCCGTAATTGAACGCGCGGCCGATGCGACCGGGTTCTGCGTCGTGGGGTTTCACGTTGGCGCTGAGGATGTGCACGCCGATCACCGGCGCAAACAACACCGCGACCACCCATGACACCAGCATCGCCACGGCGATCACCGCAAACAGGGTGAAGGTGTACTCGCCCGCCGAACTGGCGTTCAGACCTATAGGCACAAAGCCGGCCACTGTCACCAGGGTGCCGGTGAGCATGGGGAACGCGGTCGAGGTGTAGGCGAACGTGGCCGCCTGCTCCTTGGTTTCGCCCATCTCCAGCCGGGTGACCATCATTTCCACCGTGATCATCGCGTCGTCCACCAGCAGGCCGAGGGCGATGATCAGTGCACCGAGGGAAATCCGCTGCATGGTGATGCCGCTGTATTCCATGAAGATGAATACCATCGCCAGCACCAGCGGAATCGAGCACGCCACCACCAGCCCGGCACGCACCCCGAGGCTGACGAAGCTGACGACCAGCACGATGACCACCGCCTCGAACAAGGCGCTGGTGAAGCCGCCGACCGCTTTTTCCACCACGTCCGCCTGGTCGGAAACGGTGTGCACGCCGACGCCCACCGGCAGGTCGGCGGTCAGGTCATCCATGCGCTGGTGCAGGGCCTTGCCGAACGCCTGAATGTTGCCGCCTTTTTTCATGGCGATGGCCAGGCCTATGGCGGGTTGACCGTTGAAACGAAATTGCGGCGTGGCCGGGTCGACATAACCTCGACTGATTTCAGCGATATCGGCCAGACGATAGAAGCGATCGTTGAGCCTCAAGTTGACGTTGGCCAGGTCTTTCTCGGACTCGAACTGACCGGACGTGCGCACGGAGATTCGCTCCGGCCCGGCCTCGATCACCCCGGCCGGCGTCACCGCGTTTTGCGATTGCAGGCTTTGCACCACCTGGCGCTGATCAATGCCCAGCGCCGCCAGTTTGCGGGTGGAGAAATTCAGATAGAGCACTTCGTTCTGCTCACCGACCATCTCGACCTTGCCCAGCCCCGGCACTTCGCGAATCTCGGCACGGACCTGTTCCACGTAGTCACGCAACTGGCGCATCGACAAGCCGTCGGCGGTGAAGGCGTAGACCGAACCGAAAACATCACCGAATTCGTCGTTGAACCCCGGCCCTTGCAAGCCCTGGGGGAACTCGCCGCGAATGTCGTCGATCTTCTTGCGCACCTGGTACCAGATCTGCGGAATATCCTTGGCACTGGTGGTGTCGCGCAGGTACACGAAGACCGTCGATTCACCGGGCCGTGTGTAGCTTTTCACGTAGTCGAGCGAGTCGAGTTCTTCGAGCTTTTTCTCGATCCGGTCGGTGACCTGCTTGAGGGTTTCTTCTTGGGTAGCGCCCGGCCAGCGCGTCTGGATCACCATGGTCTTGATGGTGAAGGACGGGTCTTCTTCGCGACCGAGGTTCATGTACGAGAACACGCCCATCAGCAGCGCGACGAACATCAAATACCAGACGAACGACTGATGCTTGAGGGCCCATTCGGATAAGTTGAAACTCCCTTTCATTGCGGGCTGTCCTCGTCGATTTTCACTTTCTGCCCCGGCTTGAGGCTGTTCACGCCCGCACTGACGACCCGTTCACCGGACTTCACGCTGTCCGTCAGGACCACGATGCTGTCCGTCCGGCTGATGAGGCTGACGTCCCGTGGGGAAACGGTGTGCGTCTGTGGATCGACGACCCAGATCCGCAATTTTCCATCCACCTCTTGCAGCACGCTCACCGGCAGCTCGACCCGCGGTTTGATCGCGGAGCTGAGGGTCACGCCGATCGCCGTGCCGAGGCGCAAACCGGGTGGCGTGTCAGTCAGGCTCAGACGGGCACGACGGGTACGGGTCGCACTTTGCGCCTGGGGTTCGATTTCGCGAACGATGGCGGTGGTGGTGATCCTCGGGTCCAGTTCTGCGGCGACCTGAAACACCACGTCCGCCGGCAATTGATCGACCAGGGTGTCGGGCAGGTCGATCACCGCTTCCTTGATATCTGGCTGCGCCAGCGTCACCACTTGCTGGCCGGCCGTCACCACTTGCCCCGCTTCGGCGTTCCATGCGGTGACGATGGCCTTGTGATCGGTACGCAGTTGGACGTAGTCGAGTTGATCCTTGGCCTGATCGACCGCCGCCCTGGCCTGGTCGAGGGAGGCTTGAGTGGTCTTGAGGTCGGTCTGCGCAATGTCCAGTTGGGCCTGCGCACCGACGCCGCGATCGAACAGTTCCTGCTGGCGGCGGGCGTTGGCCTGGGCATTGATCAACTGCGCCTGGACGCGAGCCAGATCGCCTTGGGCCGAGCGCAACTGGTTTTGCTGGTCCGTGGGGTCAAGCGTTGCGAGCAAGGCGCCCTTCTCGACTTCGGCGCCGACATCGACGTTGCGACTGGCGATGCGACCCGGCACGCGGAAACCGATATTACTTTCGTAGCGGGCCTGGATGCTGCCGGCGAAGCGGCCGAGATTTTGCTCATCCAGCGCCTGGACCTTGATCGACAATACCGGGCGTATCGGCTCCGGTGGCGGTTCTTTTTTCGAGCAGGCCGCCAGCAACACTGCACCGAGAACCAGTAACAGACGCTTCATGGCTGGGCTCCCGCGCCTAGGTCCTTGTAAGTGTTCTCGGCAATCTCCACCTTCACGCCGGGATGCAGCAATTGGCCGCCTGCGATGACAACTTTTTCACCACCCTTGAGGCCAGCGCTGATGACGACATTGCCGATGAGGTAACGGCCGACGGTGACGGTGTGCAACTGCGCCTTGCCTTCGTCGTCCACCAGCCACACGGCCGGATCGCTGAGGTTCTTGGTCAGTGCCGACCAGGGCAATTCCACGGCGGATTTGCCCGGTGTCTTGGCCGTGGCACTCACTACCGAGCCAAGCTGCATGCCTTCCGGCAGGCCGTTGAGGCTGACCTTGACCTGCACCGTACCGGTCTGCGCGGACACCGCCGGAGTGATTTCACGCACGGTGCCCGTGGTTTTGATCGCAGGGTTTTCCAGCAGGCTGACCACCACCGATTTATCCTTCGGCGGTTCGGCCAATAGCGATTCATAGACGTTGAACACCGCGTCGCGCTCACCGTCCCGGGCCAGGCTGAAAATCGGCACCGTGGCCTGTACCACCTGGCCGACTTCGGCCTGGCGGGCGGTAATCACCCCCGGCGCGTCGGCAATCAGGGCCGTATAGCTAAGTTGTTCACGGGCATTGGCCAATTGCGCCTGGGCGGCTGCCAGGGCGCTTTGACTGCTGCGCAAGGCGGCCTGGGCGGAATCATATTCGCTTTGGCTGGTGTAGCCCTTGGGCAGGAGTTTTTGCTGGCGCACGAAAGCGGCGGCGGTCTGTTTGACCCGCGCCTGTTCGGCAACCACCTGCGCCTGGGCCGAGTCGACGCTGGTTTGCAGGTCCTTGGGATCGAGCCGGGCGAGCACTTGCCGGGCCGACACCCGGTCACCGACATCGACCGTACGCTGGATGATCTTGCCGGCGACGCGAAACGACAGCTCCGTCTGCACCCGCGCCTGGACATCACCCGTAAGGGTCACCGAGGCCGCGTAGTCAGCCGACTTGACCTCCTGTACGAAAACCCGCGGACGCTCCTTTTCGACCTGGGGCTTCTCGCCGCAGGCAGTCAGCAAAGCCAGGAAACCAAGGCCAACCACTCTTTTCAATCCGGGACCAGCCATGCAGACTCCTTTGCGTTGTACGGGCGTGCCAGTTCGATCCGACTGTGAGCTTATAACAGGGTTCCGCCTTCGCCTACGCTGACATGCATTTCCTCCTACAAGGGTTACATATAGGTCCTACACGTCAAATTCGCCAACGCGGTTATCCTGATGCCGTTTCGGGACCATAGAGAACATTCTTTCATGCTCAAAACCCTCGCGGTCGCCAATTACCGCTCGATCAATAAACTGGTGATCCCCCTGGGCCGGTTGAACCTGATCACCGGCCCTAACGGCAGCGGCAAATCCAACCTCTACCGCGCATTGCGCCTGCTGGCGGAAACCGCCCAAGGTGGCGTGGTCAATGCCTTGGCTCGCGAGGGTGGGCTGGATTCGACCTTCTGGGCCGGCCCGGAGAACATCACCCGGCGCATGCGCAATGGCGAAGTCCCGATCGAGGCGACTGTTCGACAGGGGGTCAAACGCTTGCGCTTGGGGTTTGCCGGGGAAGATTTCAGTTATTCCATCGCGCTGGGCCTGCCGGAGAAGACTCTTTCATGTTTTTCCCTGGACCCGGAAATCAAAAAGGAATGCATCTGGTCCGGGCCTTTCTACCGCCCGGCCAGCCTGCTGGTGGATCGCGACGGCCCGATGATTCGTGCGCGCGAGGGTCGCGGTTGGGAGGTGCTGGCCCAGCACACGCCGAATTTCGACAGCCTGTTCGATCAGGTCGGCAGTTTTCGCACCTCACCGGAAGTCTTGCAACTGCGTGAGTTCATCCGCCGCTGGCGTTTCTACGATCACTTTCGCAGCGACACCGATGCGCCGGTGCGTCAACCGCAACTGGGCACCCGCACGCCGGTGTTGCACCACGATGGTCGTGATCTGGCTGCCGCGTTGCAGACCATCCGTGAAATCGGCGATCCCGAGGCTTTGCAGACTGCGATCGGTGATGCGTTCCCCGGCGCTCGATTGAACATCGCACCGTTGCAGGGCGGACGGTTTGCCATCGAGTTTTATCAGGAAGGGTTGTTGCGACCGTTGTCGGCGGCCGAGTTGTCCGATGGAACGTTGCGCTACTTGCTACTGGTTGCTGCGCTGCTGACGCCTCGGCCTCCCTCGCTGATGGTGCTGAACGAGCCGGAAACCAGCCTGCACCCGGACCTGTTGCCGGCGTTGGCGCGGTTGATTATCCGGGCGTCGGAACAGTGTCAGGTGTGGGTGGTGTCCCATGCTCGGCGGCTGATCTCGGCGTTGCAGCAGGACGAGGGGTGCAATTGCATCGTGCTGGAGAAAACGCTGGGGCAGACCGGGATAGTCGGGCAGCGGATGCTGGATGAGCCAGCTTGGTATTGGCCGGATTGAAGGTCCTGCTTGCGTGCGGCTCTATATGGAGTGGCGACGAATGCTTTGGGCATTAGTGAAATTCTCAAAACCAATCGGCGGAAGTGGCGGATTTAGAGCTGATTGTTGAGGTATGCGCGGCATCGGAGATCGAGATGGAGCTGGAGCTGATGGTTGAGGTGTGCCCGGCATCGAAGATTGAGATGGAGATCGCGCAGCAGAGTCTAGTCTCGCCAAGGGAAAATTTTCGGGTGTCGGTCCGCTGCCAGCAACGTTCCGCGCACCAGCCCTGTTCAACCTGTGAGCACGATAGGCATAAGCCACCGAAGCGCCTGAGAAAGCAAAAGACAGCACGCTGAACGCGGCCATTGTGTAAAGCAGAGGATTCTGTGCGGAATTATCCGGATCCGTGGCGTTCATGGTGGCTCTTGTCACCGAGACAATGCCGCCGACAAGACCTGTCACCGCCCCTGCCACCCCCAAGTACATGGCTTTTTTCGCGGGGGATTTAGACGCCGGTACAGTCGCGGTTCTTGACCCCGCGACAGCGAGTCCAGCACCGACAAGCCCGACACCAGCCCCAAGTAGACCCACGACGTTCATTGCAACGACCATCCAGGGTAACCAATCCGGCTCTCGTCCCGTAGAATCAGTGAAATTCACCGGATCTCCCAGACAATACGCATACGGATTCAACCCACCCCGACCAAACGGACTCAACCGGTCCGGACTGTTGAAACGCATCAACACCGGGTTGAATGCCCGATGGCCGTTGCCCAGCAAGTAATGGCCGGTAGCGGGATCGATCGCTTCGCCGTTAAACGCCAGGGGGTCGCCAGGGACGGTCCCGGCGGGTCGATGGCCGTAAGGTGTGTAGACGCGATTCATCTGTCCAGCGGTGTCAGAAACCTGCAAAACGGAACGTTGTCGATCGGTGCCCAGCAGTTGAGTACTGGTGTCATTCCCCTGCCGCGAATGCAGCGCGAGCAAATACGAGCCGTGCTGAAAAACGCTTCGACTGACTCGATTTCCAAGCTCGGTCGCCAGATGCTCGAGACGATAGAATCTTTGCAACGGTGCTTGCCCGACAGGCTCAAGCGCAGTCAGTTGATCCAGTGCGTTGTAGTGATAACGACATGAGCCGCAATTGGATGGTTTCATTACAGATCCCCTCACCGTCAGGCACTAGTGTGCATCAACGGCGGCGACCCGCCACCTAGCAGAACTGCTAGGTGGCGGGATGAGGATTCATCGCGTAGTCAGATCAATCACCCGTTACCACTCTCGACCATCACGTCTTGTGGCCTGGTATCGTCACGCAATTATCTTCTGCATAAAAAAACGCCGACGCTATCGAAAGCCGTCGGCGTTGAAACCTTGAAGGGTTCACCTCACGAATCAGAACGCTGGCAATACCGCGCCACTGTATTTCTTCTCGATGAATGCCTTTACTTCAGGACTGGTCAAGGCCTTGGCCAGTTTCTGGATGGCGACGCTGTCCTTGTTGTCCGGACGAGCCACAAGGAAATTCACGTAAGGCGAATCGGCGCCTTCGATCACCAGCGCGTCTTTAGCCGGGTTCAGACCCGCTTCCAGTGCGTAGTTGGTGTTGATCATGTCCAGGTCGACCTGGTCCAGAACACGCGGCAGCATGGCCGACTCCAACTCCTTGAACTTGAAGTTGTGCGGGTTCTTGGCGATGTCTTTCGGGGTAGCGAGGGCGTTCTTCGGGTCTTTCAACTCGATCAGGCCAGCCTTCTGCAGCAGGATCAGGGCGCGGCCACTATTGCTGCCTTCATTCGGGATGGCGATGGTCGCGCCGTCTTTCAATTCAGCCAGGGTTTTGACTTTCTTCGAGTAGCCACCGAAGGGTTCGACGTGCACGCCAACCACGGTCACCAGGTGAGTACCTTTGCCTTCGTTGAAGCTTTTCAGGTACGGCAGGGTCTGGAAGTAGTTGGCGTCCAGACGCTTCTGGTCGACTTGCACGTTCGGCTGAACGTAATCGGTGAAGACTTTGATCTCCAGGTCCACGCCTTCTTTGGCGAGGGTTGGCTTGATCAGTTCCAGAATCTCGGCGTGCGGGACCGGGGTTGCCGCCACCACCAGTTTCTCGCCAGCCTGGGCCAGGCTCGCCGTCAGGGCAGCCGCCAGTGCGGTGAACAACAGAACCTTTTTCATGCAGTGTCCTTATCGAAAATCACGATCGTCGTCGACGACGGCTATTAATACGAGTGCCAGTGATGTGCTACTGCTGGCGTGACGCGGACAATACCGGGATTTTTTATTCCCGAACAATATCTTTTATTCACTTTCATATTCCATTTTATTCATACAACTCAAGAATGCCCGTTCCCTGCAGGAGCTGGCTTGTCGGATCCGCGCACCGCAGCGAAGGCGTCCTGCCTGACACACCACGTCGCCTGGTTCGCGAGCAAGCTTGCTCCTACAAGAGCAAGAGCGCGGCGTCTTTCAAGAGTTGTTTCAGCGCTGCTCGCTCGCTGGCGGTGCCTTCGCTGAGGATGTGCTTCAGTTGCCGCTCGATCGCCACCAGCGAGGCCGGTACTTCAGGCAAATTCAAATGCTCCGGCAAAATCTCGTCGCCGGTGCTCACCAGCAACGCAAAGTGAATGACGTTTTCCAGCTCCCGAGTGTTGCCCGGCCAGCTGTGCCGCTCCAGCGCCTGTTGTGCAGCCTCGCTGATCAGCGGCACTGGCAGGTCCAGACGCTGGCTGTAGATCCCGAGAAAATACTCGGACAGCGACAGGATATCGCCCACCCGTTCGCGCAAGGCGGGCAGTTCGAGGCGACCTTCGCGCAGATAATGATAAAGCCGCTCGTGGAATTTACCTGCGGCGACCGCCTGGGCCAGGTCGATGCTGGTGGCGGCCACCAGGCGCACGTCCACCGGACTCGGTTGCTGGGCGCCGACGCGGGTGACTTCGTGGTTTTCCAGGGCGGCGAGCAATTTGACCTGGATCGGCAGCGGCAGGTCGCCGATTTCGTCCAGATAGAGCGTCCCGCCGTTTGCCGAACCAAACCATCCTGCGCGACTACTGGCCGATCCGCTGAAGCTGCCGGCAGCGTATCCGAACAATTCGGCATCGGCGTAATTGGGGCTGATCGCACCGCAATTCACCGACACGAACAAGCCCCCGCGATCACTGGCGCGGTGGATGTGCCGCGCCAGCAATTCCTTACCACTGCCGGTTTCGCCACGGATCAACACGGAAATCGAACGCGGCGCCAGTTGCTCCAACTCCTGGCGCAACTGGCGCGAGCGCGGATCGACGAATACCAGCGCCTTGGCGCGAATGCTCAGGGGGCTTTTTTCTGCATCGGGGAAGGTCAGCAGCGGCTGACCGAAGGCTTCGAAACTCATGGCAGACTCCCGCCCACAACCGCCAGGAGACGGGGGCGATTCTTAAAAAAAAGATTAGGTTCAAGCGCGGCGCAGGGCGTGGTGCTCCATGCGATTTTGCAGACGGTAGAGGTAGGCAAACCCCTGCTCCCAGCGCTGATGACCGGACTTCACGTTGATGTGTCCGGCCCCTGACAAAATCCCCGCCTCGGCCCCCCAGTTGCGGGCCAGCTCCAATGCACGGGGCGCACTCACGGCGCTGTCATTGTCCGAGCTGACGACCTGACTGGGAAACGGCAGAAGGTGGGTCGGGATCGGCGCGAAATTGCGCAGGGCTGGCGCACAAGCCGGGCGTTCTACGTCCGCAGGCGCCACCAGCAAGGCGCCGCGAACCTGACGTAAAAATTGCACAGGCGCAGTGGCGGCCCAATGGGCAACGGTAATGCAGCCCAGGCTGTGGGCGATCAGGATCACGGGTGTGCTGTCCACAGCAATGGCCTCGGCCAGCGCCGCGACCCAGTCTTCACGACGCGGCGTCAGCCAGTCGGCCTGCTCCACCCGCGCGCTATTCGGCAGGCTGTTCTGCCAATGGCTTTGCCAATGATCTTCTGAAGATCCTTGCCAACCCGGCACAATCAGGTAGCGAATTGATTCGTTGCGCATGGGGGAGTTCTCCTGCTGCGTGTCTGTTCCCGATCAAGTATAGGGATGAGAGTTATATTCGTTAAGGAATAAGAAGATATTTATTAAGACCAAAATAGAATATACGACACGTAACTGCAGGAGCTGGCTTGCCAGCGAACGCGGAATATCTGGCAACGCATCAATCGACTGCCCGAACGCATTCGTTGCGCTGCCGCGATCCGACAAGCCAGCCAATACATGGCCTGGTTGCGCGGAATAAAAAAGGGACCGCGCCCTGCCAAGGAGACGGTCCCGGAAACTGACATATACAGTGAAAAACACCTGCAACGTCGTGAGGTGAGCTTTAAGTAAATGTTTAGCGTGTAAAGGTTTCGATTTGATGAATTCGCCATTTTGCGACTGGCTTCGTGAACCAATCTTTGCTCAGATTTTTTATTCTTTAAAAGAATATTTAGATTTATTTATAGATCAATACGGCATATATGAATCAATCCGAGCACCGATGCTCGTCAGCTATGGTGCGGCCTGGTTGAGGACGCTCCCAAACAACAGGGACAAAATCGGTAAAACCAACATTCTTCCTTACAACATCATCGTTGCAGCAGGCGCGATAGACGCAGTACATCTCCAGCGGTTCATCAAGGAAAGTGCAGCCGCACTTCAACTACTCAGGAAGAGTACTTATGCATTCCATTACCAAGCCTCTGGTTTTCACAGCCTTACTGGCAGCGCCCTTGGCGCTCTTCGCTGCGCCACCGGTTGACGCATTCAAGAATGAGCTTGAGATCAAAAACAAAACCAGCTTTCCTCTGCAGGTTTTTCAAGAACAGTGGAGGCGCGTCGTACTGCCGGATAAAAGCTTGCAAACCCAGGACTACAACAACGCCACCATCACTATCACCACGACGACCCCTGACGCCGCGATCAAATTCATTACGCTGAGCAATGCCAAGGGCTGCAAAGCACAAACCTGCGTGCTGATCACAGGCAATTGAGCAAGTTTTTCTGTACACAGCACCTGCTGAAAATCCTGTTCCCACGCAACGCGCGGGAGCAGGTCAGGGCTATGCCGATCGCACGCTTTCGATGGTTATGAAGGGTAGCGCCGTTGCAATTCGACGCCCTTGGCCAGCACAACCTCACGGATATGCACCGAGCGCTGTGCTGCATTCAGTCGCTGGGGGCTTGCAGAAGTACCGTCCATGCTTCCATCCTCTGGTAATGGATGCTCGCATCCTGCCTTGCGAACCCTCGCGAGGTAGTAGCCGTGAAGGCCAACCTGTTGACCGGAAGCGCCAATCAGCATGACTGAACCGACCTCCCTCGCCAGCTGGACCCGCGCCCTGCGCAAGCAACTCGATGCGCTTGGCCTCGACAGCACCGCCCTGTGCCAACAGGCGGGGCTTGACCCGCAACTGATGGACGACCCGAATGCCCGTTACCCGTTGTCCGCAACGACGCGCCTGTGGGAAATCGCGGTGCAGGTCAGCGGCGATCCGGCGATCGGCTTGCGGGTGTCGCGCTTCGTCAGCCCGACCACGTTTCACGCGCTCGGTTATGCGCTGGTGGCCAGCGACAGTCTTCGGGAAGTATTCGAGCGCATCGTGCGTTATCACCAGGTGGTCAGCGATGCCCTGGAGCTGGAATTGATCCGCGCCGAAGACCGCTACCGCTTCCGCATGAAAATCCCGGCTGGCAATCCGGCCCCGGCGTTCGAAGCCATCGATGCCTTCGCGGCGATTTACGTGCGCACCTGTCGCAATCGTCTCGGGCGCGACTACGCGCCTCTGGCGGTGTATCTGCGACGTCCCGAACCCAGCGACTCACACCAATGGCACAAGGTCTTTCGCTCGCCGGTGCACTTCGCCGCCGATGAAGACCGCCTGGAGTTTGCCCTGGTGGATTTCGACAGCCACCTCGACGATGCCAATCCGGAACTGGCCGAGCATAACGAAGCGGTGCTCAGGCGCACGCTCGCGCAACTCAAGCCCTTGACCTGGGAGCGCAAGGTGCGCGATGCCATTGAAGAGCAATTGCCCGAAGGCGAACCCAGCGCCGAACGCATCGCCCAGGCCCTGCACCTGAGCTTGCGCAGCCTGCAACGGCATCTGGCGGACGAGGGCTGTCGGTTCGATACCCTGCTCAATGAAAGTCGCGAAAACCTGGCACTGCTGCACCTGCGCGACCCGCAGTGTTCGTTGAGTGAGATCAGCTATTTGCTGGGGTTTGCCGATACCAGCAGCTTCAGTCGCGCGTTCAAGCGCTGGACGGGGATGACGCCGGGGCAGTTTCGGGAGGGGTTGCGGTGACAGGTCTTGGAGTTGTGGTGTCTGATCTGACCTCATCGCGAGCAGGCTCGCTCCCACAGTTGATCTCCAACAGATACGAAAATCGGTGTACACCGCAGAACCCATGTGGGAGCGAGCCTGCTCGCGAAGGGGCCGGATCAGACACCACAGAAACGCCTCAGCGCCCCCGATCCCGCCGCAACACCTTGCGCACCCGCTTCACCAACTCGCTCACCGCAAACGGCTTGAGCAAATAATCATCTTCATGCAACTCCAGCCCGCGCAGGCGATCCTCGATTCCATCTTTGGTCGTCAGAAACAACACCGGCGTATCACCCAGCTTGCGGATCTGTTGCAGCAACTGCCAGCCGTTAAGCCCTGGCAGCATCACGTCGAGGATGATCAGCTCGTACTCGCCGGACTCGATAAACCGACGGCCAGCCATCCCGTTGACGGCCACATCCACCGCATAACTCGCCTCGCTCAGGCCTTTGGCCAACAGCCTGGCGAGCTCAGGCTCGTCTTCCACTAACAGTACACGCATGACACACCTCGATTATCGTCATCACAGGCTAGGCGTGTTCGACCCCGTTGCCCATTACAATCTTTCCTCTGCGTCCGATGCACCTGCCCGAATCATCGAGTGAACCAGCATTGATGCCGGCTGACACTTCGCTCGCGGGCAAGTCGGATCGCCGCATCGCTCGCTCCTACAGTAATTTTTGTTAAGAGGGTCGGATTGTCGCCAACGCCCGCAGTCGTTCTACATCCACTATCTCGATTTCGCCGTACCGCAAATTCACAATCCCCTGCCCCTGCAAATCCTTGAGTATCTGGTTGGTGGTCTGGCGCGACAGCGACAACATTGAAGCAAGCTGCTCCTGTTGCAGCTGCAACAAACGCCGCGGCGATTCGATTTCGCCGTAACCCTGGGCAATCATCAGCAAGCGGTGAGCCAGGCGTGCCGTGGCCGGCATCAGGCTCAGCTGTTCGAGGCTGATGAAGGTCAGGCGCAGTTTGTGGCTCATCAGCAATGCCAGTTGCCGCCAATACACCGGTTGATCATCGAGCAACGCCAGCAATACGGCTTGCGGTATGTGCAATAGCACGCAATGTCCAAGGCCGATCGCATCATGGGTCCGCGACTGACCGTCGAACAGGCAGATTTCGCCGAACCAGTGGGGCTGCTCCACCAGGCTCAGTAACGCCTCCTTGCCCTGCTCGCTCACCGCCCCGATGCGCACCGATCCTTCGAGCACCGCATACAACCCGCACGGTGGATCGCCGCGCTGGAACAGCCGTTGCCCCGGTAGCAGACGCCGGACACGCGCGGCTGACAGCAGACTATCCTGAAAGGAAACAGGTAACTGGCTGAACCACTGGCCGCTCATCAGGCGTGGACGCCAGACCTTCATATCCATGAAAACTCCTTCAAATTGTCGCCTGGCTGACAGAGCGAATGATGTGCCCGGGGCATGATCCATCACCCTACAGGAGGAATATCAATGAAAAGCCTCGTCGACCATCTCAGTCAATACGCTACCTACCATCGTGACCCACGCAATATTGCCACCCACTTCGTCGGCATTCCGATGATTGTAGTGGCGGTGACGGTATTGCTGTCCCGTCCGCAATGGGCCGGGGGCTGGCTGTCGCCGGCCATGCTGGTAGCGCTGGCGTCAGCGTGGTTTTACCTGCGCCTGGAACTGCGCCTCGGGGTGCTGATGACTGTGTTGCTCGGGCTGTGCCTTTGGGCAGGTCAAGTGCTGGCGCAGCAAAGCACGCTGGTCTGGCTGGCGAGTGGCATCGGGATGTTTGTGATCGGCTGGGCGATTCAGTTTGTCGGTCATCACTACGAAGGACGCAAACCGGCGTTTGTCGATGATGTGACGGGGTTGATTGTCGGGCCGTTGTTTGTGGTGGTGGAGCTGGCGTTTTTGCTGGGGCTGCGGCGGGAGTTGAAAGCGCAGATCGAGGCGCGGGCGGGTGGTGTGCGTTTGCGCCAGGATAACGCTGCGGCGTAAATCGCTTTCGCGAGCAAGCCCGCCCCCACATTGGATCTCCAGTGAACACGTTATTCGTGAACGCCATAGATGAATGTGGGAGCGGGCTTGCTCGCGAAGCTTTTGCTTTAGAGGTTGGCGACTTTCTGCCAGACCTTCGGCTTGAAGAACAGCGTCTCGCCCTTCACCAGGCCAGTCAGGCTGTCGTGATCCTTCACCACTTCCGCTTCGATCAAATCGCTCTGTCCTTCGACCTTCAACGTGACCCGGGTCGTCGCGCCCAATGGACGGATATCCCGCACCTCGGCGGCGTGATGGTCTTCCAGTTCGTGGCGCGACAACGACACTTCGTGAGGCCGGAACAGCACATGGTTGTCTTCACCCAAATGCAGACGGTTCGAGTCGCCGAGGAAGTGATAGACGAAATCGCTGGCCGGGTTTTCGTAGACGTCACCCGGTGAACCGATCTGCTCGATCACACCCTTGTTCATCACTACGATGCGGTCGGCGACTTCCATGGCTTCTTCCTGGTCATGGGTCACGAAGACCGAGGTCAGGTTGATGTCTTCGTGCAGCCGAGCGAGCCAGCGTCGCAGCTCCTTACGGACTTTGGCATCAAGGGCGCCAAACGGCTCATCGAGCAGCAGCACCTTCGGCTCCACCGCCAGGGCGCGGGCCAAGGCAATACGTTGACGCTGACCGCCGGACAGCTGTTCCGGATAGCGATCCGCCAACCAGTCCAATTGCACCATGTTCAACAGCTCGTGGACTTTCACCGCGATCTGGCTCTCGCTGGGGCGCTGGTTTTTCGGTTTCATGCGCAGGCCGAACGCGACGTTGTCGAACACGGTCATGTGGCGGAACAGGGCGTAGTGCTGAAACACGAAGCCGACGTTGCGATCACGCACGTCATGGCCGGAAACGTCTTCACCGTGAAATACGATGTTTCCCTGATCCGGTGTTTCCAGGCCGGCGATGATCCGCAACAACGTGGTCTTGCCGCAACCGGAAGGGCCGAGCAGCGCGACCAGTTCGCCGCTTTGAATGTCCAGGCTGATGTTGTCCAGCGCCTTGAACGCGTTGAAATTCTTGCTGACGTTACGCACTTCGATCGACATGACTTATTCCTCCGCGGCGCTGGCGCGCAGGCGGTTAATACGGTTTTCGCTCCACTGCTTGAGCAGCAGGATGAAGAGCGCCAGGATCAGCAACAGGCTCGCCACGGCGAACGCGGCCACGTGGTTGTATTCGTTGTAGAGGATCTCGACGTGCAGCGGCAGGGTGTTGGTCACCCCGCGAATATGCCCGGAAACCACCGACACCGCACCGAACTCACCCATGGCCCGCGCCGTACACAGCACCACCCCGTAGATCAGACCCCATTTAATGTTGGGCACGGTGACATGCCAGAACATCTGCCAGCCATTGGCCCCGAGCAGGCGCGCGGCCTCCTCTTCCTGGGTGCCTTGCTCCTGCATCAGCGGAATCAGCTCCCGGGCCACAAACGGTACGGTGACGAAGATTGTCGCCAGCACGATGCCCGGCAAGGCGAAGACGATCTGGATGTCGTGATCCTGCAACCATGGCCCGAACAAGCCCTGGGCGCCAAACATCAGCACGTACACCAGACCGGCGATCACCGGCGACACCGAAAACGGCAGGTCGATCAGCGTGACGAGGATGCTTTTGCCGCGGAACGAGTACTTGCTCACGCACCACGCCGCACTGACGCCAAACACCAGGTTCAGCGGCACCGAAATCAGCACGGCGATCACCGTGAGCTTCAGGGCCGACAATGCATCCGGTTCAAAAATCGCCGTGAAGAACGCACCGATCCCGAGCTTCAGGCCTTGGGACACCACGATAACCAGCGGCAACAACAGGAACAGGGCAAAAATCAGCCAGCCAAGGCCGATCAGCAGTCGCCGCGATGAGGCGCTGCCACGGCGGGAGGCGTTCGAGGAAGCAGCAGCAATAGACGATTGGGACATTTGTGCGCCTCCTTATGGGGTTTCGATGCGCCGCTGCAGCAAGTTGATCAGCAGCAACAGAATGAAAGAAACCACCAGCATCAGTACACCAATGGAGGTAGCGCCGGTGTAATCGTACTGGTCGAGTTTGACCATGATCAGCAGCGGCAGAATCTCGGTTTTCATCGGCATGTTGCCGGCGATGAAAATCACCGATCCATACTCGCCAACCCCGCGGGCAAAGGCCAAAGCGAAGCCCGTCAACCAGGCAGGGAGCAAGGCAGGCACCAGAATATGGCGGAAAACCTGCAAGGGTTTCGCACCGAGGCACGCTGCCGCTTCCTCCACTTCGCGGGGGATATCGGCCAATACAGGTTGTACTGTACGTACTACGAATGGAAGCGTTACAAAAGTCAGTGCCAGGGTGATGCCGAGGGGGGTATACGCGATCTTGAACCCCAGGTCGGTCGCGAACTGCCCTACCCAGCCGTTTGGCGCGTAGAGCGCGGTCAACGCGATACCGGCGACGGCAGTGGGCAAGGCGAACGGAAGATCGATCATCGCATCGATGATTTTTCGCCCCGGGAAGGAATAGCGCACCAACACCCAGGCCAGCAACGTGCCGATGATGCCGTTGATGATTGCGGCACAGAGGGCGGTGCCGAAGCTCAGCTTCAACGCCGCCAGCACCCGAGGCGCCGAAATGATCGCCCAGAACTGCTCCCAGGTGAGTTGAGCGGCATGCACGAACATCGCCGCCAGTGGAATGAGCACAATCAGGCTGAGGTACACCAAGGTGTAGCCCAGCGTCAGCCCGAAGCCGGGTATGACGGGGGAGATACGACGCGACATAAAAGTCCTTGGTTGAGAACGCGCAAAGCCCCGACAGTTAAATCGGGGCTCGTTTATGACTGGGTGCAGATTACTGCGCCTGGTAAATCTGGTCGAACACGCCACCGTCATTGAAGAATTTCGGTTGCGCGGTTTTCCAGCCGCCGAAGTCCTTGTCGATGGTCACCAGGTCCAGGGTCGGGAACTGTTTGGCGTACTTGGCTGCGACGTCCTTATCACGTGGACGATAGAAGTTTTTCGCCGCGATTTCCTGGCCCGCCGGGCTGTACAGGTGCTTGAGGTAAGCCTCGGCGATCTCGGTGTTGCCCTTTTTCTCTGCGTTTTTGTCGACCACGGCCACCGGCGGTTCGGCGAGGATCGACAGCGAAGGCACCACGATGTCGAATTTTTCAGCGCCGCCCTCTTCTTTCAGCGCCAGGAAGGCTTCGTTTTCCCAGGCCAGCAACACGTCGCCCTGACCATTGTTGACGAAGGTGATGGTCGAACCGCGAGCGCCGGTATCCAGAACGGGAACGTGCTTGAACAGGGTCTGTACGTACTCCTTGGCCTTGGCTTCGTCACCGCCGTTGGCTTTCAGGCCATAGGCCCAGGCTGCCAGGAAGTTCCAGCGCGCACCGCCGGAGGTTTTCGGGTTCGGGGTAATGACTTCAACGCCGCTCTTGGTCAAATCGCCCCAGTCCTTGATGCCCTTGGGATTGCCCTTGCGCACCAGGAACACGATGGTCGAGGTGTACGGCGTGCTCGCTTCCGGCAGACGCTTCTGCCAGTCGGCCGGCAGGGTCTTGCCGAGCTTGGCGATTTCATCAATATCACCCGCCAGGGCCAGCGTCACCACGTCAGCGCGCAGACCGTCGATCACCGCGCGGCCCTGTTTGCCCGAGCCGCCATGGGATTGCTGGATTTTCACGTTGTCGTCCGGATGTGCCTTCTTCCAGAAACTGCTGAATTCGGCGTTGTAGTCCTGATACAGCTCACGAGTCGGGTCGTACGACACGTTGAGCAGTTCGTAATCCTTGGCAACCGCGGAACCAGCAAAAAGGGCGCTGGCCAGGGCGGCCAAAGCGAAATGACGAATCGACGACATGGTGAAAGCTCCTGGAATTCTATTGTGATGGCTTTTCTTATGGGTTTCGGAATCGCGGTTGCCGGTTAAAAGGTCGCAGCCTGCGGCAGCTCCTGGCACAAATCCCCCGTAGGAGATGCCGCAGGCTGCGATCTTTTGATCTTTGTTTCAGCTCGGCTTGTTGCCAGGGTTCTGCAATCGGAATTTTTCCTTGCGTTCGATCTGAACCACCTGAGCGTTGTGCACAGTGATTTCAACTGCGCCAAACCGCAGATCGCGCAAGGCACTCTGGATCTCACGCAAGATGGTGGCTTCGTCTTGACCGTCAACGCTACGCAGGGATGCGCTCATGGTGCTGCTCCTTCGACTGAGAGGTTGCCTGGCAGTGGGCGGCACTGCTTGCGGCGTGAGACCAATAGTAGATAAGCGCGGATATTCTTAAAAAGACTATTTAAGAATGTTTATATAACCAAATTACTGATGCACGCCCTCTGGAGGCGTTGACTTGCCGGCGAAGGCAGCCTTGAGCCTTGCATTGCCAATGAAGGCGCCTTCGCCGGCAAGCCGGCTCCTACAGGAAGGTGTGCATGCGGGAAGTTTTGCGTCTAGGGAATTTCCGGTGTCCGCAGCCAGTCCAGCTGCCCAGGCGGAACCGGGCGCCCGAACCAGTACCCCTGTCCGAGATCACAACCGTGCTCAAGCAGAAAACCCGCCTGCTCCACCTGCTCAATCCCTTCGGCATGCACCTGCATCCCCATGCTCTGCGCCAAGGCAATGATCACCCGCACAATCGCCGCGTCATCCTCATCCCACGGCAACCCGGCGACAAATCCCTGATCGATCTTCAGCTTCTGCACCGGTAATCGCTTGAGTCGCAATAACGATGAATAGCCAGTACCGAAGTCATCGATGGCCAGCCGCACACCCAGCTCGCGCATTCGATGCATCTGCTCCAACGCCACTTCCGGGTCGTCCATCACCGCACTTTCAGTGATTTCCAGCTCCAGGCAGGCCGGATCGAGCCCGGTTTCGTTCAGTACCTTGGCCACCTGCTGGAACAATTCACGGCGAGCGAACAACCTCGACGATACATTCACCGCGATAAACGACAACGCCACACCGGCCTGCAGCCACTGGCACATTTGCTGACAAGCCTGGCGCATCACCCAGACATCAATTTGCGCGATCAATCCGGTGCGCTCGGCAACGGGAATGAATTCCGCCGGCGGCACCAGCCCGCGCTGCGGATGCTCCCAACGCACCAGCGCCTCGACGCCAATCAGGCGACGGGTCTTGAGGTCGTGAACCGGTTGGTAATACACGCGCAATTCCTGCTGCTCCAGCGCACGGCGCAGCTCAACCGCCGTCTCGACCCGTTGCTGGGCGTGGGCGGTCAACTCTTCGGTGTAAAGCGCGTAGCCATCGCGACCTGTACCCTTGGCCTTGAACAGCGCCGAGTCGGCGTTACGTAACAGCTGTTCAGCGCTCAACGCATCACCGGGAAACAGGCTGATACCGATGCTGGTATTGATGAACAGCCGATGTCCGGCGATCAAGAACGGTTGTTTGAAGCCATCGATGATCCGCTGAGCCAGCGCCGCCGCCTGCATCAGCTGCACGCAGCTCTCGGCCAGCACGGCAAACTCGTCGCCCCCCAGCCGCGCCAGGGTGATCCCCGGGCCGAACATGGCCTGCAAACGCTCGGCTACGGCTTTGAGCAGCTGATCACCGATCGAGTGCCCGAGGCTGTCGTTGATCATCTTGAAATGATCCAGATCGATCAGCAGCAATGCACAACCGCGCTTGTGAATCTGCGCCGAAGCCAGCGCCTGTTCGGTCCGGTCGGTGAACAGCAGGCGGTTGGGCAGATCGGTCAGCGGATCGTGATGCGCCAGGTGCTTGAGTTCATGCTCTGAGTTCTTGATCGCGCTGAGGTCGGAAAACACCGCCACGTACTGGCTGAGCTGTCCCTGATCGTCATGAATGATGCGGATCGTCTGCCATTGCGGGTAGATCTCGCCGCATTTGCGACGGTTCCAGATTTCCCCGCTCCACTCGCCGACGCTATTGAGGGTCGCGAACATCGCCTCGTAGAAGCTGGGCGGATGATGCCCCGACTTGAACATGCTCGGTCGCTGGCCAAGCACTTCCTCACGCGGGTAACCGGTGATTTCCATGAACGCCCGATTCACGTGAACAATCAGGCCATTGTTATTGGTGACCAGCACCCCTTCGCGGGTGCAATCGAACACCGCGGCCGCCTGTCGCAAACGTTGCCGGTCCTCGCTGCGCTCATGCAACCTGGCGTCGACCCCCGGGCAGCGGAACAAACGCGCCCGGGCCAGGAACATCAACCCGGCGCTGAACACGACCCAAGCGTAACCGTTGATCAGTTGCCATCGCTGCGACGCTTCGGAGCTATCGAAGAAACTGCTCAATACATGACCACTCAATTGCAGCCAGCCTATTGAAACCAGCAGGTAAAGCAGCGCGGCACTTAGAGCGGCGCGATAAGTAGCAGACATTCGGCCGTCCATGTCCTTCGAAAGGATGTGATTATAGGTTAAAGAAACATTCAGCCACTCTTATCTGAAAGGGTGACTGGTTTTATCTGTAGGCTCAGTGATAATGCAACGGCTGTTTTTTTCTTTATCGAGGGCCCAATAGCCTATGTGGTACGAAGGTTTTCTCGGCTTGTCGCCCTGGTCACTGGTGGCAGTCACCCTGCTGATGACCCACGTGACGATCGTTGGCGTCACGGTCTATCTGCATCGTTATTCAGCCCATCGCTCGCTTGAGCTCAATGCCGGCCTGAAACATTTCTTCCGTTTCTGGTTGTGGTTGACCACAGCCCAGAACACCCGCGAGTGGACCGCTATCCACCGCAAGCATCACGCCAAATGCGAAACCGAAGATGACCCGCACAGCCCGGTCGTCAAGGGGTTATCCACCGTCCTGCGCAAAGGTGCCGAGCTCTACCGCGCCGAAGCGGAAAACCCCGAGACCCTGCGCATCTACGGCAAAAACTGCCCCGACGACTGGATCGAACGCAACCTGTATACCCGTTTCCCCCTGCTGGGCGTGGCGATCATGGGCGTTATCGACCTGCTGCTGTTCGGTACCATCGGCATCACCATATGGGCGATCCAGATGATGTGGATCCCGGTCTGGGCTGCAGGCGTGGTCAATGGCCTGGGGCATGCCATCGGCTACCGCAATTTCGAATGCCGCGATGCGGCGACCAATCTGGTGCCATGGGGCATCCTGATCGGTGGCGAAGAACTGCATAACAACCATCACACCTACCCGAACTCGGCGAAATTGTCGGTGAAGAAGTGGGAATTCGATCTGGGCTGGGCGTGGATACAAGTTTTCAGCTTCTTCCGTCTGGCCAAAGTCCAGCGCGTCGCGCCGATTGCCCATCGGGTCGAAGGTAAAGGCAACCTGGACATGGACACGGCCATGGCCATCCTCAACAACCGTTTCCAGATCATGGCCCAGTACCGCAAGCTGGTGATCGCCCCGCTGGTCAAGCAAGAGCTGGAAAAAGTCGATCACTCGGTCCGTCACCAGTTCCACCGGGCCAAACGCCTGCTCTCGCGGGAAACCAGCCTGCTGGATGAAAAGCACCACATGCGCATCCAGACCATGCTCGAGCACAGTCAGGCGCTGAAGGTCATCTACGAGAAACGCCTGGCCTTGCAGCAGATCTGGGTCAAGACCAGCTCGAATGGTCACGACATGCTGGCTGCCATCAAGGATTGGGTACACGAAGCCGAAGCCAGCGGAATTCAATCGCTGCGCGAATTCGCCGACCAGTTGAAAACTTACTCCCTGCGCCCTGCAGCAACCGCCTGACGGCTGAGGGAGCTTGCTCCCGCTCTGCGACAAAGGCCGCCGCAAAACCTGGTAACGCGTTTTAACTGATAAAACGCGTTACCTATACCGCCCGGCGGGAGCAAGCTCTCTCGTCACGCAACGCGGGAACTTCATTTCAATTCCCCTATCTCAAAGACACTTCGCCATCCAGGCGGGCTTTGTGGTGGCCGCTTTCGAACCTCGAGCGGCACACGCCCTTTGAGATTTTGTATCGATGGTCAATAGAAACCTACAAGACTCATCCCCCCCACAGTGGCCCGAGGCCGCGCAAACCCTGATGGCGTTGCTACGTGCCCAAGGCGAAGTGGCGCGCTTGAGCGAACGCGAACAGCTGCTCAGCGCCCTGCTGACGAGCGTCAACGCCGTGCTTTGGGCATTCAACTGGGAAACCCGTCAGATACTGTACGTGAGCCCCGCCTATGAGCGGATTTTCGGCCGCTCCACCGACCTGCTACTGGCTGACTACAACCAGTGGCGCGACAGCATTTACCCCGACGATCTGGCTTATGCCGAGCGCAGCATGGCCGAAGTATTGAGCAGTGGCGCCGTTGAAGACCGCGAGTACCGAATTATCGCCGCCGACGGCCAGGTACACTGGCTGAGTGACAAGTGCTTCATCAACCGTCTGGCCGAACCCGGACAGCCGATGATCATCGTCGGAATTGCCGAAGACATTACCGCCAAGAAGCACTTGGAAACCGAGCTGCAACGCCTGGCAACCACAGATGGCCTGACCCAGAGCAGTAACCGTAGACACTTCTTCGACTGTGCCCACCGCGAGTTCGAACAGGCGCGAAAACAGGGGGAGCCGCTGGCATTCCTGCTGCTGGATATCGATGATTTCAAAGTGATCAATGACAGCTATGGCCACCAGGTGGGCGATAGCGTTCTGCGACGGATCGCCGAGAGCGGTCGTGGTTCGTTGCGCCGTGCCGATGTATTCGGACGGATCGGCGGTGAGGAGTTCGCCGCGGTCTTCCCCGGTTGCGCACCGGACATGGCCTTGCAAGTGGCCGAGCGCCTGCAGCGGGAAATTCAGCGGTTGCGCTTTTGCCATGACGACCAGACGTTCGGCATCACTATCAGCCAGGGCCTGACCAGTCTCACCGCCGAGGATGAAAACATCGATGCCCTGTTCGCCCGCGCCGATGCGGCGATGTACGAGGCCAAGCGCCAGGGCAAGAACCGCATCATCCCCGGCTGAACGGATCAACAAAAACCCTGTAGGAGCTGGCTTGCCAGCGAAGGTGGGTCAGCCACATTGATGTCGACTGACACTCCTTCGCTGGCAAGCCAGCTCCTACAGGGATTTGTGTCAGGCTTGCGCTTGGTGCAACGCATCAATTCCGGCATGCCGATCTTGAGCAACCGTGCCGTCCGGCCCTTAGCCAGCGCCTCAATGCTCTCCTGCCCGGTCAAGCGCGCCAACTGCGCCTCCAGGGAATAAACCCCACCACCCAGCTCGTAGACTGCCGCAAGCAGCCCTCACAACTGCGGAGGGTTTCGGGGGACCCAAAAAAACCCGCCGAAGCGGGTTTTTTTTTCGATCAGCTCACACTTTCATCAGAGCACTTTAAATCAAAGCTCCGCGAAGCACTCTTCGATGATTGCCAGACCTTTGTCCAGTTGCTCGTCCGGAGAAGTCAGTGGGACCAGCACGCGCAGAACGTTGCCGTAAGTGCCGCAGGACAGCAGGATCAGGCCCTTGTCGCGAGCCTTGGCCACAACAGCGGCGACCGCTGGTGCGTTCGGCTTGTGGCTGTCGCCGTCGACGAACAGCTCGACCGCGATCATGGCGCCCAGGGCACGGACTTCGCCGATCACCGGGTACTTGGCCTGGATGGCCTTGAGGCCGGTAACCAGGCGCTCGCCCACAGCCTTGCAACGGTCCAGCAGGTGTTCTTCTTCGAACACTTCCATCACGGCCAGGGCCGCGGCGCACGCGATCGGGCTACCGGCATAGGTGCCGCCCAAGCCGCCTGGCGCAATGGCGTCCATGTATTCGGCCTTGCCGCAGACACCGGCCAGCGGGAAGCCGCCAGCGATGGATTTGGCGAAGGTGGTCAGGTCGGCGGCAACGCCCATCTGTTCCATGGCGAAGAAAGTGCCGGTACGGCCAGCGCCAGTCTGCACTTCGTCAGCGATCAACAGGATGCCGTGCTGGTCGCACAGTGCGCGCAGACGCTTCATGAACTCTTTAGGCGCGACGTAGAAACCGCCTTCGCCCTGGACCGGCTCGATGATGATCGCAGCGATGTCACGCGGCTCGGCGTCGTTCTTGAAGATACGTTCGATGCTGGCGATCGAATCGTCGATGCTCACACCGTGCAGTTCGTTCGGGTACAGCGCGCGGAAGATGCCGCCTGGCATCAGGCCCATGCCGGCCGAATAAGGCACGACTTTACCTGTCAGGCCCAGGGTCATCATGGTGCGGCCGTGGTACGCGCCGGTGAACGCGATCACGCCGGCACGGCCAGTGGCGGCCCGGGCGATCTTGATCGAGTTTTCCACGGCTTCGGAACCGGTGGTCACCAGCAGGGTTTTCTTGGCGAAATCACCTGGCACCTTGGCGTTGATTTTCTCGCACACTTCCACGTACGGCTCGTAAGCCAGCACCTGGAAGCAGGTGTGGGTCAGCTTGTTCAGCTGCTCGGTCACCGCGGCGATGATTTTCGGGTGCACGTGACCGGTGTTCAGCACGGCGATGCCGCCAGCGAAGTCGATGAACTCGCGACCTTCAACGTCGGTCACGGTGGCGTTTTTCGCGGATTCGGCGAAGATCGGGTGAATCTGGCCAACACCGCGTGGTACAGCGGCTTCGCGGCGTTTCATCAGAGATGCGTTAGTCTTGCTCATACAGTCCTCATTCGCCGCTCATCGGGCGGCGTGGCTCAAGGAAAATGCGGCGGGGAGGCAACTGCGGCAGCATGCGATGATCGACTGCCACAGCGTTCCCGGCTACAGAGAAATTTCCGGTCGAAGCGCGCAAAGGGACAGCGCTCTCGTGCCCTTTGCGTTTGAAGCAATGCCCCGCGAGCTTAGATGCCCAGGCAGAGGTATTTGATTTCCAGGTAATCTTCGATGCCGTACTTGGAGCCTTCACGGCCCAGGCCCGACGCCTTGATGCCGCCGAACGGCGCGACTTCGTTGGAGATCAACCCGGTGTTGACGCCGACCATGCCGTATTCCAGGGCTTCAGCCACACGGAACACACGACCCAGGTCGCGGGCATAGAAGTACGAAGCCAGGCCGAACTCGGTGTCGTTGGACATCGCGATCACTTCCGCTTCGTCTTTGAATCGGAACAGCGGCGCCAATGGACCGAAGGTTTCTTCCTTGGCCACGGCAGCGTTCTTCGGCACGTTGGTCAGGATGGTCGGCTCGAAGAAGTTGCCTTCCATGACCTTGCCACCGGCCAGAACGGTCGCGCCTTTGCTGACGGCGTCAGCGATGTGCTCTTGAACCTTGGCCACGGCTTTTTCGTCGATCAGCGGGCCAGTGGTGGTGCCGTCTTCCAGACCGTTACCGATCTTGAGCTTGGCCACGGCCACCTTCAGCTTCTCGGCGAACGCGTCGTAGACCGAATCCTGAATGTACAGACGGTTGGCGCAGACGCAGGTCTGGCCATTGTTGCGGTACTTGGAAATGATCGCGCCTTCGACGGCCTTATCCAGGTCCGCGTCGTCGAACACGATGAACGGTGCGTTGCCGCCCAGTTCCAACGAGACTTTCTTGATGTCCTTGGCGCATTCGGCCATCAGCTGACGACCGATTTCGGTCGAGCCGGTGAAGGACAATTTGCGCACGATCGGGTTGCTGGTCAGCTCGCTGCCGATGTCGCCGGCGCTGCCGGACACCACGCTGAACACACCGGCTGGAATGCCGGCACGCTGGGCCAGTTCCGCCAGAGCGAATGCGGAAAACGGGGTTTGCGACGCAGGCTTGAGCACCATGGTGCAACCGGCAGCCAGCGCTGGACCCGCCTTACGGGTGATCATCGCGGCCGGGAAGTTCCACGGGGTAATGGCAGCGGTCACGCCGATCGGCTGCTTGATCACGATCAGGCGCTTGTCCGGCTGGTGGCCCGGAATCACGTCACCGTAAATGCGCTTGGCTTCTTCGGCGAACCACTCGATAAACGAAGCGGCGTAAACGATCTCACCCTTGGCTTCGGCCAATGGCTTGCCCTGTTCCAGGGTCATCAGGCGAGCGAGATCGTCCTGATTCTCGATGATCAGGTCGAACCAGCGACGCAGCTTGTTCGCGCGATCCTTGGCGGTCAGTGCACGCCAGGCTGGCAGCGCCTTGTCTGCGGCTTCGATCGCACGGCGGGTTTCGGCAGCGCCCATTTTCGGCACAGTGCCCAGAACTTCACCCGTTGCCGGGTTGGTAACCTTGATCGTCTGACCGTTGTCCGCATCGACCCAAGCGCCATCGATAAAGGCTTGTTGGCGGAACAATTGGGTGTCTTTAAGCTGCATGTCGGCTTTCCTTAACAGCACCGCGACCAGCGCGGAGCGAATTATGATTGTAGAAAGGCGCCTCGAAGGCTGCCGTCAGGGAAATCATTCACCGGGCTGAAGCACATAAATAGCGCACGGATTGGACTCGTGCGGTTCAGCACCCAGACAAGAGCGTTTGAAATCTCAAACGAATCCTAGGATCAAAGGGGGTAAAGGACAATAGCCTGTTCGAAAAAAAGAACGAAAACGGCGCATTTGCGTGTTTTTTCTGATCAGCGTAGTAAACAGTCGTTACAGGCCCGAAAAACACAGGCGATTCAGCAGCATGGACGCCCGCACCGCTTATGAGTATCATGGCGCCCGCATCGCACCAGTAGCTCAGCTGGATAGAGTACTGCCCTCCGAAGGCAGGGGTCGTGGGTTCGAATCCCGCCTGGTGCACCATATAGTAGAAACGAGAAAGCCTCAGGCCGTAGGGTCTGGGGCTTTTTTGTGGGTGGCGTTTCGGGCCGGATCTCTGAAAAATTCAGTTGTTCGGTCAAACCGAACTACTTAATTTTGAAGATCGTTTTGTACAACCGAACGGGTATCACACCTCGTGGACCGGTTTCCAGGTATGCGGCAGTAGCTTCGGTATCGTCCCCCGCTCCGAAGGCTCAATACCTAGGTAGTTTTTGGGTATTTCTTGGGTGGTTTCTTTGGTAGTCCCCGACCATTTGGCACTCTGACAATCGCCGTCACCACTCGCCCAACATCCGAAGTTGCACGAGATCGACCTGCACGATACCCTTCCGCCGTCGCTGCCAATTCAGCGACCGGGCTTGGTAACCCGAGAGTTGAGCGCAACAGCGCCCCCATCAGATTTGCAGGCGTTTTTTTATGCCCGCAGTTTTGAGTTATGGCGGCTGTGCGTGGGACGTCTTCGGGCGTGCCGGATTCCTTGACTCCCGGTTTACCAACCTGCGCACAGCTGCCACCCATTCGCTTGGTAACGAAAAAGTGGCAGTTCCTCGTCAAGGAGCTAGACCATGCGCAACAAAAATCCGTCCGAAATCCGTTTTGCCCTTCAACGCGATCATGAATCGCAATCCCACCGCACCTCCATCAATGGAGGTGACAAATGACCGACCCATCAGAGCTGAAAACCATCGGCTTAACGCCTGCCATCTACTGCTCGGATCAAGCAGTGTTCCACGTCACTCGCGGTGTGCCTCTCGGCGATGCGCTAGGCATGGCTTCCGATTTTCTGTTCCTCGCCAAGGCAATGTCCAAAGATGCTGCCTACGACAGGGAAAGCGATCGTCACGCCTGGGCTGCGCATTATTTGACGGCGCTGAGTAAGGCGCTAGTCGATGATGTGGTGAAAGTGCTGACGCAAGGACCAGCGGCGCGGAAGGAACAAGCTACAGAATAGCGGCAGCCCACCACTCAAATTGCAGGTCCTGTTTTTGTTGGGATCTGCAATTTGAAAGAGTAGCTAAGTGCTGCGTTGCTCCGCTTGAATGCCATTAAAGAGCGGGTAGAACTCTGAAAACACCGTTTCGGCAACTATTCTGGGCGGCGTTCCGACGATGGTTTCAAGGGCGACGCGTTTATTCAGAAATAACTCGTTATCGTTGGCGTCCATCGAGAGCAAGCTTGCTCCTACAAGGCGCAGCGTTCAGCTGACGGACTGAAAAGAGTGAGAACGGGACATAATAAATCTGAGAATCATCTGGCCGGCCTCCTCACAGCAAAAGTCTAAGTTCGCACCTTGAATTTTGCGCCACCTCCGTGAGGTGGGGAGGCCGGCCAGATGATTCTCAGATTTCCTTCCATTTTTGAAAAATAAATCCGCCCCCTTTTTTTCCCTTTTTTTCGATCAGCGAAGCCGGCACCTTGGAGCAGTGGCAAGAGCAGATCGGCGCCTTGTGCATCGGTAATCACCGCGTGGCATTTGTGGCCAGCGTGGCGTTTGCCGGTCCGCTGCTGCACATGCTCGGCCATGAGTTCGGCGGCTTTCACCTCTACGGTGACAGCTCGGGCGGCAAGACCACCCACCTGCAAGTGGCCGCCTCGATCTACGGCGGGCCGCGTCTGGTGCGCTCTTGGCGCTCGACGGATAACGCACTGGAATCCATCGCCGCCGCGCATTCAGACGGGCTCCTGGTGCTGGATGAAATCGGCATGTGCGACCCGCGCATCATTGGTGAAACGGTGTACATGCTCGGCAACGGCACCGGGAAGGCTCGCGCCAATGATCGAGGACAAGCGGGCCGCCAGGTGCAGGAGTGGCGCTTGCTGTTTCTCTCGTCCGGCGAAAAGACCTTGGCGCAGCACATGGCGGAAGCCAACAAGGAGCTGAAAGCCGGCATGGAAGTAAGGATGCTCGCCGTGCCAGCGGACGCCAGCAAAGGCCTCGGTATGTTCGACGTACTGAACGGCTTTGATGACGCGGCCGCCCTCTCCGATGCACTCAAGGCGCGGGTGGCCAAATACTACGGCACACCGCTCACCGCCTTCCTGTCGGCCCTCTGCGAGCCCGGCAAGCGGCATGGTTGGTCGGCGATCCTGCGCCACACCATAGAGGGCTTTATCGCCAAGGCACTCCCCGCCTCGGCCAGCGGTCAAGCGCATCGTGCTGCTGCCCGTTTCGGTCTGGCTGCCGCCGCCGGCGAACTGGCCACCGCCATGGTGATTACCCGTTGGCCAGATGGCACGGCCACCACCGCTGCCCGGGTATGCCTCAGCGCTTGGATGAATGAGCGCGGCGGCGCTGGCAACCTTGAAGGGGATGCAATCTTGGCGCGGTTGCGCCAGGTCATTGAACGCTTCGGTGAAAGTCGTTTTACCCGCTGGGAATCGGCAGCCGCAAAGATCGACGAGCACGGTCCACGCACCATCGACCGTCTGGGCTTTCGCAAGACGCTGGAGCACGGCCTGGGAGATGCGCTGCACACCACCAACACCTACTACGTGTTGCCCGAGGCATGGCGCTCCGAAGTGTTCAAGGGCATGAACATCAATGCCGTGAACAAGGAGCTGATACGCCGTGGCGTCCTTGAGCCCGGGCCGAACGGCAAAGCCTCCTGTGCTGTTCGCTTACCCGGCCTGGGCACTCAGCGTTGCTATGTGGTGAAGACCGTGCTGGGAACGGATGAGAGCGAGGCGCAGGCCGCCTGACGGCGGGCCTACTGACTGAGGTAGAAACGGCTCAAGCGGGCCTCGCCAGCCACTCCGAACCCTAACTAAATTATCAGGACAAAACTCATGAACCGAATTGAACAACTGAAAGACACACGCGCCAAATTGGTCATTGAAATGGAAGCCATCAAAAAGGAAGTGCCACCTTTTGAGGCTGCGCTTCACAGCGAAGACGTCATTAACCACGGCAGCCAGAGCGACGTCCGGCATGAAATCAGCAGTCGAAAATTAAAGATCGATTCGCTCGATCATCAGATTTTCCGGCTGGACCAAAAGCTGGACCGCCTAGAGAAGCTGGCCAACCGAGAAAGCTTGATGGAAGGCTACATCACCGACATGGCGAACTGGATGGCGGATGAGCTGGAGCTTAACGATAAACGGCAAAGCCTGAGCACTCGCCTGGAGGAAATTCGTCAGCAAGCACAGGAAGAGATTACCAGCGCACGGCAGGCTGAGACTCAGGCGGCTACCGCTTACGCACAGGCCGTGGCGTGGGGCGACGTCGAGGGCGAAAAAGCCGCTAGCACCGACGCGCAGAAAGCCGCGAAAAACCTCACGACGGCGACCGAACAACATCGCCGCCAGTTGCTGATCATCACCGCCTAGGAGCAAGAACTGGCCATCGTGGACAGGCACATCAGTGAGGCTCAGGCAGAACACCAAAAAATTGAGGATACGGCCTTGCGACTGGCCCACAACGCGTTGGAGGAAGCGTGGAATGACGCCGCCCAAACGCTGCTGGATGTAGGCGGTAAGCTGTACGCCGCCGCTCGGCTGGTAGGCCGCGATCCGGTGTCTTTAATGAAGCTCGACATCCCCGAGCAGGGTGAAAACTTCGGCAGTTGGAGGTGGAGCGAACTGGCGGACCGTGGCCGCCAGCATCGCACGCGCGATCTGCTCTCGATGTAACTGCCGACTCCCTGAAACAGCCTGCTTTCGCGGGCTGTTTAAATCACGCCAAGGATCAAAGCCATGAACGCTGCGACACAAAACAGCTCATCCATATCCGAAGTACTTAAAGCGAGAAAAGACCATCTGACAGGCCTACTCAAGATCGCGGATACCAAAATTGGAAAAAGCACTGCGATGCAAAAACTCACCATCAATGCAATCAAGGCAGAAATGGGACTAATCAAGCATAAGTTAAAAAAACGGCCGTAGAACAACGCGGAAGCTTGCCAAAGTTTCCGCTGCACTAAAGAGTTCTGGGTACTGGCTGTCGCCACGTAGCGACGCATCAAGGAACGTCTCTACAGACCATCCGGTTAAAAATGATGTGCGGCGAAGCTGCGTTGGATAGCCCCGGAATCCTCTTAACAATCTCAAGGAGCACAGGGAGTACACGGGAGCACACCGAGTACATGGATAACCATGGAGTACAAAAAAATCGACTCAAACCATTGTTTTACCTGGCTTTTTGTTGATTATTTTGCATGATTCCGCGCAACTAAACTATATAAATTGAGTTATATGTATCAATTTAAGATGATGTATTGATCGGCAAATATCATCAATTTGCATGAAACCGTGCGTCTTCACTCATTGCTTGGCTGCCCCAGCTACCCCAGAATGTTCCTCATTGAACATTGGGGGATCCAAAAAATGAAAGAGCAAACTAAAGCCGGAGCAACGAAAAAAGCCCCGACACCTAAAGCAAAGGCATCGGCAAAAGCACCTTCTAGCGAGTCGAAGATTGATGGCAAGTCTCTGACAGACAAGCAAAATACTGCTAGAAAAAATGGAATGGCGGAGCGCGCAGCAGAGCAGCTTAAAGAGTATTTCCCTGATGTGCCGACCGAGCAGTTGTGGCTCCGTCAAAAGAACAAGGGGTTCAGCACTATCCCACGCACGCTTCCGATTGCCATGGAGGTGATCGATAACCTTTCCAAAGGACAACCTGCGGGGCACGCATATTTTGCGCTGTGGTGCCGTGCACCTGACAGCCCTCTTGTGGTGGTGCAAAACCCTATTGTTTTTGCAGCAGAGGCCGGCTTCAGTGGGGAGCGGACTGTGGATACCTGGCGTCGACGGATGAAACGGCTTAAGGAGCTTGGTTTCATCCAGACAAGGAAGGGAGTGTCGGGAGACTTCCATTACATTTTGCTGATGAACCCAAATGTCGTTATCGAGTTGATGCATAAAAGCGGTAAGCATCCTATCCAGGAGGAGCTTTACCTGAAATTTCGTGACCGCATTATGGATATCGGGGCCCGAGCAGATATTGCTACCGCAGCCGAGATCTTAGAAGCGAGCCGCTAGGATCTGCAGGAGGTGGTCCCATGGGCGAGCTAGTAGCAAAGAAAATTTTTGGTCAGGAAAACTGGAAACTGATGGGGCTCCCTGACATTCGTGACATTGACGTGAGTTTGCAGGCTCTCGCCCTTCCCGAAATGGACGGCGCGCCTGATATGGAAAGCGCGCTGAGCCAGGTGGCCTTGGGGTTCGGGCTACAGGAAGGTATCGATGCAGTGCTGATCGAGACACCTTGTGGCGCTGTTGCGGTGCAGCGTAAAGGTCTCGCGCACATTGTGAAGAAGCGGCCCAACTCGCGCGAGCGTTTCACAGCATTCGCGGTTGACACTGTGAAAAAACCTTTAGAAGTCTGGCTTACTAAGTACGATGATGGATCGTCAAGACTCGTTTTCATTGGCATCTATCAGGCGAGGTACCAAATGCTGGTGATCGTCCATTTGGAGCATGGTCGAGCGCTTTGGAACTTCATGAACTGCGATAAAAAAGCACTGAACAAGCATCGCAATGGAGAGCTCGTTTATCGGAGCTACGAATCCCAGAAATGAAAAAAGCAGCCATTCGGCTGCTTTTTTCAGGATGTGTTGCTTGATATTGTGCTCCCTCAAGCGGGGGAGAAGAGGTCTCACCCGTGCGCTGATATCTAAGTCATCAACGGGGTTCCTAACGCCGACTATTGCCACCTAGAAGCAGTCGGTTTCGCGCTCTCAAGAGCAATTCTCTGCCACAGTTGACGTTGGTGTCAACAGCCCACGCTTACCAACCGACGACTGCTGCTCTTGCATCTTGACCACAGGATCGCCATCGGTAGTTCTTTTCCAGTGCATAAAGCCATCGCGAAAATCGCTCGCGAATCAGAATTGGTCAGCCTAGTCGACTTCGGCATCAACACCTTAATGGATTGGCTGACAGCAACAAAACTCTTTGACCACCAGGGCCATCCCTACCATCAGGGGTTAAATGAGCGCTGACTGGTTAGCGGACGCTGACAGGTGCAAAGCAGCTACCCTACGCTCAGCAAGCAATGTCCTGGCTGCGAGCATCAGATATAAGGCTTACGCTCCGAACAGGGGCCCTTGCGGGACTGATCAAGGGCGTTTTCGTCGGCTTCCAAGATCGCCTTGGCGATGTTCGTCACATGCTCTCCGTTCGAGTCTGACGCCTGGCAGTTCACGGCCGGATTTTTGTTCACCTGTTATGGCCAAGGTAAAAGATGGTGCTCTACCTTCATGCTATGGCCGGGGATGCATGTGTGCGTGGAACTAAAGCGAGTGGGCATCCCCGGTAACGATGGACGGTCCTCTTCCGTGGTAAGCCCGAGGGTAGCTGTGCGTGACCTCATGACTTTGGTCAGCCCCCTACGCGCCCTGCCGCTGTCCCCGTTCATGACGTAGCCGATCATCATGGCCATCGGAAGGCCATTGGAATACTGACCTGTGACAAAACGCATCATGCCCTCTTCGACATATGGGACACAGAGGTTACGTACGCGGTCTGCATAAGATACGTTTAGCCGCTTGCATTCATAAGCTAGGTAGACGTCTTCATCGTCACCCACTGTCAACACGAAGTCGATGCTGCTCGACAGGGATACGTTGCCGTTGGCGTCCTCGACCAGTAGGACATATTGGTATGTGATTCTACCCGGCACTTTCTTCGTTCGCCTCAGAGCCTGAACGAGATGCTCGGTAATGTGATCCTCATGCGTCATCGCGTCCTTCTTGGCCTGTAAAGGTCTAATGCAGATCGGCCAGGCAGCTTCAATCGCTTCGGACATTTGCTCCCCAAGATCACGGAAATGAGCAAGCCAAGCATCAGGACTACCCGCCAGCATGGTTCATCCCCTCCTGCCCATGGCGGGCCGCGGCCGCTACGAACTCCGCAGCGATCTGCTCCGCGTCGGCCAATGCTGTGGATCGAAGCCAGTGCCGCAGCGCCGCGGGCTTCACTAGATACATGTCGCGGCCAACGACCAGACGCAGATCAGGTATCAGTTGCACGTTGCCAGGCAAATCGATGGGAAGCTTTGCGGCGATCGACCCGAGGAAGTCATTGAACTCGCCAGATGTGTCCTCAGTGTACGGCGCAGCCTCATCGCCGATTGTCAGCTTCAACACCGCCACATCGGAGGAGCGCGCTGCCAACGAAGCTTTGACGGGCAGGCGAAAGTACGGAGAGAGGGCGTTGCACAGCATGGAGGCGTAGGTCGCCCGCTGACTTGAATTGGCCTGCGCCCAAATGGACTGCAAGCCGGAGTTGCGTCTGGGCTGCATGGCTGGGATGACATGCTGAACCGTGTCCTCGATGATGGCCACGTCACCGGCATCGAGTCCGTAATACTCGAATACCAGACGGTCGATGGCGCCCAACACATCGTGCTGCGAGGCAAGCAGCTTCTTCGCGGTCGCAAGCTCGCTGTCAATCAGTGCCACCAACTTCTTTTCCGCTTTGAACGCCTTCGCAGGATCCGGCATATTCTCAGGATCGTCGAACGGCAGCCTCAGCAATTCACCTTGGGGTACTTTGGCCCGATCGGCTCCTAGGTATGACGTGTCGTGGAAATAAAACCAGGCCGCCAGACTACTGTTTAGCACGGCCGTCAGCACCTTAGCTTTACGTTCCTGTCCAGGCGGCACGGTGATCGACTGAAGCGAACTTCGGAACACGACATCCTGTTCGCTGAATGCCGCCCGCACACGGCCAACGGCCCGTTCCACCCCTTGCGGAATCAAGATGTGAGGCCCAAAAAATCCGGCGTCAAACCCTGCCCGATGAACGACTGACGTATGCCAGGGGCTAGCCTCTACGCGTGGTATGGCCACTGCCTGGAACTGACTCGCATCCAGGTAAGGCAGCCGAGTAACGATCTCGACGATGGTCGTCTGGTACTCAGGATCGTCCAGCCGGTTCTCTTGCGCTGGCTTAAAGCCCTGCCCGATCACCCAGTGCTCGTCCCGGTTAAACTCAACCTTGGAGCACTTGAAGGCCTTAAACTCCTGCACAAGCGAGCTAATGGGCGGGATCGTACGAAGGTATTGCAGCAGTCGCTCCTCGGGAGCCCGCGTCCACAAGCGACGCTTGAAAACGGTGGAATCCTCGGCGACCAGGTCGGCGCGAAACGTCAAACGATCGGCGCGCGACAGCGTCACCAGGCGCTTGAGTCGTAGGTTAAGGTCAGCCTTGGGGACCCAGTACTCGAAGCGGTAGGGAGCTTGCTCTTGCTTCTGAGGCCCATACAGCACGAAAGCGGTTGGACGCTGCGCTCCATCGAAAAGCTGAAAGCAGAGATCAGACATGTTGATAATTCGGCGGATCCTGGACCGCTGCAGCAACATCCGGCGCGCGGCTTGGCTCTCGGTGTTGTGCAAAATCCCCATGGCAGGCAACAGAAATGCCACTAGGCCTGTTGGCTTGATTCCTTCCAGGGCCTTCCACACGAATCCCCATGCAATGTCTTTGGCGGGCGCGAGGTAGCCATTGGAGGTGGTCCAATTTTGTGCTGTTGTCAGCTGTCCGGTACGACCATTCCAAGGTGGATTACCGATGATCACGTCAAATGGGGGGGCATCCTTGACGCTGAAGAAGTCTGACCCGGGAAGTAGAGTCTTCCCATACAGAGGCGGCAGCAACTTGCCGGCCTTGATGAGTTTGGGCAAGTCTGAAGGGCTCGATTGTTCGAGGAGAGCGATATACAGGGAAAACGCCGTGACACGCACTGCGGAAGAGTTTATGTCTCCTCCATGGAGGCGATTCGCAATGTCTTTCAAGTCGGTCCACGTTGCATGCCGCTTCTTCTTGACCTGGCAATGGTGCTCGACCAGACGCTGGAACAACCGCACCAAGAAGATGCCAGATCCGCAGGCCGGATCGCAGTAGATGCCATGCGTCTTCTGCTCGTCGGTCAGTTCGTCCCACAGTTGGTTGACTACGATATCGGCCAAGAACATCGGGGTATAAAATGCCCCGTCTGCGCTCTTTTTGTCCGCCTCTTCCTTCAGGAACCGGTCGTAAACCGCGCTAATGAGTCCGATCGACATGTAACGGAAGTCGTAGCCCCAGAACCGAAGCTGGCGGGTGGCCATGTTCTCGTGACCGCAGCGGAACCGCGTGAGCACGGCTAGATGCTCAGGCTTGAGCTTGGGTGGCAGAGCGTCTCCGGTCTCAAATGCGCAAGGGGCTTTGAAGAGGTTGCCGTTGAAAGCACCATGCAGCCATGTGAACAGCACGTCAAAGAGCTCAGGGTCTCCGGACCCGAGCAACTCCAACAGAGTGCCAAAGCGATCCTGTGACGCGGCACGAAATACGACCTCACCGATGATCTGACGATCCTCTAAGTAGGCTACGAACATGGTTTGCATCAGCAGCGCCTGAGAGGCATCTGTTCCAAGCTCGTCCTTGAGGCTGCGAAACGCCATCAGTAGGTTGGCCAGAAGAACGCTGTCAACCCGGTTGTCCGGATTGAAATAGCCGTCGTTCTCGTACCAGAACCGCCCTGACTCCGCCGCGTCGAGTAACTCGCGCAGCTCTAAGGCATCGCTGAGAAGGGAGAGTGTCTTGACTAAGCGTGGGTCTTTATCCCGGTTCTCGTCGGTATGCAACGGGCGCTGCACGAGCGAGTACGCAGTCAATTCGTCGCTGCGAATGACGAGCAGCATGCTCATCAAACCTTGATTCCACAGAACCCGATGAAGTTCGTCGATGCGCTCTATGGAAACGAGGGGATCGCTCAAAAAGGCGATTGTGGGAACGCCGTTGATACAGCTAACCGCCGATAAGCCCAATTCATCGAGTGCAAAGCGGATCGCCTCGGCATGCGCGCCTGCGGCGACCTTGCTGCCGGCCGCATAGAACTCCGGAGCCCGGCGCCGGTCGAGCGTCAGCGCCTTCGACCAGCGGGAATCGATGACCGCGTTCATGAGAGGAGCCTCCGCAGTTGCATCGGGGCCGTAATGCCGACCGATCCCCAATTGCCCTGATGCTCAGTCATTGGTGGAACCCCAACGAGGTCTGCTTGTCGCCTGCGAACCGGCCGCTTGCAGCGCCGCGCGGCCGCTTCTTGACGGGCTGTACTCGCGCAATGACGGGCTCGTAGTCGATATGGTGTGTGGACATTTCAGCGAGAAGACTGGCGATCAATGCGAGATGTACGGGAACTTCACCCCGCTTCTTATAGTTGGAAACCGAGTTGGGCTGCATACCTACGAGGTCAGCAAAGCGCTTTACACTGAGACCCGCACTGTTCAGCTCAGCAAGAAAGTTGTCGTAGGTCATGGCGTGGTTTGATCATAATTTAATGAGACTTTGACACATAGAAACATGAGGTTCAATCAAAATAAGACGGCCAGACTCGCACAGACCGTGACCACGAATATTGAGCGGATCGTTATGCGGGCCTAGGTGAGAGGTCTCTGTCGCACTCCAGCAGACGTCAAGGGAAGGAGATACGTATCCGCTTTCAACGTGAGGGGGTTTACGGAAGGCGGGTAAAATTTCGGCCTGCAGCCCTGAAGCGGGCAATGAAGAATACGACTGACCGGATGCTTCTGGCCAATTGTGGTCTGACGGTTTACCCAATTTCGTAAACGTCGCTGCAACTCCAATTTGGCTTGTAACACCCAATGCACGTGAAGGAATAACGGTGTGTGACACCAAAGAAAACCAATGTGTTCAATTAGTTAGCATCTCGCGTAGCACCTGTAACACCTGTAACACGTCTTTTCGAGCCCCACACCCCATTGTTGAGAGCGCCGCCAGCGAAAGCAATACTGGCTTTGTTTCGAGCGCTGGGGTGCCGAACGCCAGCACGCTTGTGAGGTGCCGTCTTATGACTCGACCGCGCACTGACTTCGCTTGGGACCCTGGGGATCTTCGGTGGGTACGGGGTCGGAAACCCGCGAGCTCAGGTGGCTGTCCGGAGAAAAAAATCGGTTAACGGTTTAACTCAGGTTAAAAGACACCCAAATGCGCCGGGGACCCTGAGGAATACCCCTCGACACGGGGCGAGTAACCCGCCCGATCTTGTTAGCGGAAAGGTGCCCAGCTTAGTGAACAGGTGAACTTGGTGTACTGCGGTTCACCTGTGCATCTGCCCTATGGCGGTGGTAGTCGCTGGGGCCCTTGGGCAATTGCGATTGGTACGGGGCAGAAAACCCGCGCGTCCGTGTTAGCGGCTGGATTTTTGAAGTTGGTTGACAGGTTGACGGAGTTGACTCGGTTGACGAACGCCATGCGTGCGTTATCAGCAACACAAAGGGCCATCGTTACCGATGCGGTAAGGATGGCCCTTTTTTGATCAGATCCTTCAATTTCAACGACTGAAATTTCAGTAACTCTCAGAACCTCCCACTAACTCAGTCACGCGGGTTTCCGACCCCGTACCGAGAGGAAAGTCTCAGGGTCCCCGGCAGTTTTCCAGGCTTGGTGACGGGACGTTGCGCTTTCGCTATCAGCAAGGCGTCGAGGTACCAGTCATCGGCTAGTATCAGAAGCCAAGCTACCAAGTCGGTTGGCTGTCAGGGTTAGGGAAAGCGCTATGGATATGGTTCGTGTCATCTCGTCGGCAATCACAGCTGTGGGCTACGACGCCATCACAGGCCGAATGAAAATCACGTTCAAACAAGGGCGCACTTACGACTTCTGCCGCGTGCCATCGGACGTACATCAGGGTTTGATGGCGGCAGGCTCTAAAGGGTCGTTTTTCGACAGAGCCATCAAAGATCGCTACCAGTGCTAGGTCTTGCACAGGGTAAATTTTCAGGGCGATAGCCTAGCAGTAGCCGGGACCGTGTATGCCCACGTGTATGCCTAACCGAAACACCACCAACCAAACCCTTATATAACGGGGCCCGCAGAGCTCAGTTCAAACGACGCCTGGGCACCATTTAGTAAGAAACGAGAAAGCCTCAGACCGTAGGGTCTGGGGCTTTTTTGTGGTCATACACCGTCACCCGATTGCGCCCGGCCTTCTTCGACGCAAACAGCGCATGGTCTGCCCAGGCGATCAGGTCGGCGTAGTTGATCGAGGGCTGGCTCAGGTCGGCCACCCCCAGGCTGATGGTGAAACGGATGCTCTGGCCGTTGTGCAGCACTTCCAGCCCTTCGACTGCCTTGCGCAGACGTTCGGCGAAAACCCTTCCACCGATCTTGTCAGTGTCCGAAAGCACCACGCCGAACTCTTCACCGCCATAGCGCCCGGCCACATCGGTTTCGCGCTCATGCTCGTGGATGAGCCTGGCGACTTGCTCGATGACCTTGTCACCCGCCTGGTGACCGTAGGTGTCGTTGACCTGCTTGAAGTGGTCGATATCCAGCATCACCAGGCTGGTGGCATTGCCATAACGCTGGTGCCGGGCATAGGCGACTCTCAGGCTTTCTTCCCAATAACCGCGGTTGTACAAGCCCGTCAGCCGATCTGTTCTGGAGAGTTGCTGCAATTGTGCATTGGCGGCCTGGAGCTGATGCCGGTTGGTGGCGACGTCGGTGACGTCATAGATCACCAGGCAGATATGGTTGATTTTGCTGTCGGTGGAGCGCAGCGGTAACAGCGTGGTGTTCTGGTACATGAACTCTTCTTCCTGGCCGGTGATCGGCTGGTAGTTCTTGAACCGCACCAGATACGGGCGCTGCTCCCAGACAGTGAACGCTGGCGTGCCCAGGGCCGCGACGCTTTCCACCTTGCGGCTGAACCATTGGCGGTCGATTTCGGGAAACAGACTGAAGAAATCCTGATTGTGGGCGTCCTTGGGCTGCACCCCGGATCGGTTCTCCATGAAGGTATTCCAGACCTGCACGCGGTAGTCGCGGTCGAGCACCACCACACCGACGTCAATGCTCTGGACGATCGCCAGCAACCAGTGAAACTCGTTCAGATCGATAGGTTGGTTCATGGCTCAGTTCATCAAGTAGGCGAGTTTGTGGGTCAACCGCTCGATGGAGTCTTCCGTGAACAGCAACAATAGGTCGAAACGAATATCGTGCCCTTCCAGGCTGTAGCTGATTTCCACCGCCAGGGTCTTTTTCCAGCGCTTGCTGTTGACCCGGATCAGCTCATCGATGGCCGCGTGCTGGCCGAGGATCTGCGGGTGGCCTTGCGAGAACACCACATCGATCTGTTCGGCAATGCTGCTCAAACAAGCACCGATCAGCACGCTGGAGAGGTCCAGCAGCATTTCCAGGTCCGAATAATCGGTGCTCTGACGCTGCATCAATTGCGCGATATCGGCGATTTCCGAGTCGTGAAAGATCAGCAGGGCTTCGCCGGCGATGCCACTGCCGATAAAGCCCTGGCAGATGGCCGTGAGCTGCTTGCTGTTGCTCGCATCGGTCAGCGCCATGTGCAACTCGCCGACTTCGAGGATGTTCACGTTCGGTACCGGCAATTGCACAAAGACGCCCAACACCTGGGCGATCAGCGCAGCCGCCCGACCGATGGCAACATTGACCGTTTCGCGGAACGCATCGTGAAAACTGATGACCGTGTTCGCTGCCGGATGACTCCCCAACGACGCCTGGCCGGGTTTCGTCAGTAGCCCCAACTGACTGAGCGTCTGGCGCAGCTGGTTTTCGTCGAAAGGCTTTTTCAGAAACGCCCGCGCGCCCAGCTCATGCACGCGCCGCACCGCCTCTTCCTGAATGTCACCGGAAATCACGATGACTTGCGCCTTCAATCCTTCGGCGCGCAACGCGCTCAATACCTGATAACCATCCATCTCCGGCATGGTCAGGTCGAGCAGCACCACCTGCCCCAAACCCCGGCGTATGGCCTCCATTGCCTCGCGACCATTACCCGCCTCGGTGACTGAAACCGGCCAGTCCGCCGGTAGTGCCCGTACCACCTGCTTACGGGCCATGTTGGAGTCGTCACAGACCAATAGGGGAATCACTGACACAAGATAGGGCACTCATCGGCGTTGGACATCAGGTAAAGCACTGCGGCCCATCATGCCCCATAAGCTTACAAAGACCACCTTTAAAACAAGGATTCATTTAGCACGACCTCCAGCAGGGTGACTGACGCTTTGACGCGGGCTCCCAAGCAGCGGTTGCGTAATCAGCCGTAAACATTGCGCTCGCAATTCACCAACGAACGACCTGGCGCGACCAGGATTGTCCCGGGCGATGTATTTCGCGATTTGCTGCAAATCATCTCGTGCATGTGCGGAGAAAAGCAGTTGCCTCATGGACGACCTTGCTCAGCTGCGGCCTCATCTATGAGCGCATCGAGCTCAGCAAACACCGTGTCGGCCGCAATGGCCGGACGTGGATCATTGCGACTGGCAGCAATGGCCTCACGGATTTCTGCTGCCTGTAATCGATCCAGCAATTCTTGATAAGCAGCCTGCGGCAGGAGATAAGCGGCGGGACGATTGTGGTTGAGAACAGCAATAGGCTCTGAGCCTGCCTGCTCGATCACAGTGCTGGGACTACGCTTTAGCTCAGTAATACTGACCGACCGGCTAGCGAGTAATTGCTCCATGACGGCTCCGAAGGTACGAAAAATAGTACCTTATAGTGCTCGATTTTTGGGATTATAGTCAATGAGCAGCCGACCAAGGTCATCCAAAAACTGCCAATGCAGTTTTTTCGTTCCGTTGCCCAGGTTGATGATGTGGTGAAAGTGCTGACGCAAGGACTCGCGTCGCGGAAGGAACAAGCCACAGAATAGCGGCAGCCCACCATTCAAATTGCAGGTCCTGTTTTTGTTGGGATCTGCAATTTGAAAGAGTAGCTAAGTGCTGCGTTACTCCGCTTCAATGCCATTAACGAGTGCGTGAAGCTCTGCGAACACCGTTTCGGCAACTTGCTCCTGGCGGTGTTCCGATGATGGACTCAAGGGCGACGCGTTTATTCAGAAAGAACGCGTTATCGTTGACGTCCATCCCCAGCAAGCTTGCTCCTACAAGGGGGCGGTGTTCACCTGACAGTTGGCGTTTGCGGCCAGGGCGTGCTTTTCATTCGGTGGTCCAGTCGAACTCGTCGTATTCATCATCGTCGTCTTCGTCCTCGATCAATTCCTCATCAAGGACCTCTTCCTCGGGTGCTTCTTCTGCCTGCTTGGCCAGAAGAAACTCCTTACGACTCTCAGTCACTGCTCGCCGCAGTTCCTCACCCTTGACCGGGCAATTGAGCATTTGGGCGATGCGGTCGATTTTTTGTGCCACGGCATCCTCCAACGCATCGGCTATGGACCGATAGTGCGCGCTTTCGGGTGGCTATGCCAAATGGGCGACCGCTGCGTACCTCAGTTTTTCTGTAATTCCTTCATCCGGGCAGTGAGGTTTTCGTCAGGGAAACGCTTGTGCAATGTTTTCAACAGCGCCTCGGCGGCCTGTTGCTGACCGGCATGTTGCAAGCGAAGAACTTCATGCAACTGCTCGTCTAGCGTTTTCACCGGAATCGCTAAGCGTTTACTGACCTTCGCTTCATCGGCCATTTCAGCGCTGATCGATTCACTTTGCGCAGGGGCGGCGAAATCGGCCATGGGCGCAGCAGGTGCTGGCGCGGACATGGCGCCGGCCGGTGCAGCCAGGGAGCGCGCAGCCGCCGGTGGGGCTTGTGCGGCTTCTTTTTTGGCAGCCGGCGCGGACATTTTTGGCGCTGGGGCGAAGTCGTAGCTTGGCATTTGTTCCGGCGTGCGTTGCACTAAAGCAAGCATCAGGGCCACGCCGACCAGGCTGGCAAAGGCGACCTGCCAACGAGGTTTCTGGCAAGCCTGGACCCAGCGTTGCCACAGGTTCGGCTTCGGCGCGAGTATTTCCCTGTGTGCAGTGGCCAGGATAAAAGCGTCGAGATGCGCCGGTGGTTCACCGGCCCCGTGTTCACGATAATGCTGAAGCACTTCGTCTTCCGGCGTCTTGCGGGCGTCAGTCATGTCAGTACCTCCTCGGCCAGCAGCCGACGCAGTTTTTGCTGGGCGTAGCGCAAGCGGCTCTTGACGGTTTCCAGCGGTGTTTCGGTGAGGGTGGCGATCTGCGGCAGGTCGAGGTCGCCGTGGACTCGTAGCAAAAACACTTCGCGCTGGTCGGCGGGCAGGTTTTGCAGGGCGGCTTCGAGACGCTGGTTATCGCGACTCAGGCTCAGCAGTTGCTCGGGATCGGCCGCCTCGTCGCTCAGCGCGTGGAGCTGTTCGTCGTAGCTGTCGTGCAAGGGGTTGTGAATACCGTGTTTGCGCCAGTGATCGATCAGGCGGTTGCGGGCAATCTGGTAGAGCCAGGTACGAAAATTCGCCCGGCCTTGTGGCTGACTGCTGCTGCGGATCAGGCTCAGCCAGGTTTCCTGATAGACCTCTTCGGCCAGTTCGGATTTGCCGCTCAAGCCGAGCAGGAAGCGATAAAGCCCCTGGCGATGGCGGACGTACAAGATCTCGAACGCCGGACCCTCGCCCGCGCGATAGCGGGCCAGCAGCGATTCGTCGCTGCCGGCGGCTGAGCTGATTTGGGGGTCGGACATGTCGGCGCTGGCCTCTTTCACTCTATCCGCTGGTCATTGGACTGCTGATTCGAGGCGGTCGAGGTTCGCAGGCTCTGCGCCAACTCCACCAGTTGCACAAACTCTGCGCGCAGACCGAATCGATCATCACCCCGGGCACCGCGAGCCAGTGCCTCGGTGTCCTTCAGGCTGAAATTACCGGTGTAGCGTCCATCCTTGAGTTGCTGGGAAAACGCGGCCACGGCCGCCGCAAAACGGAGGTCATCACTGGCTTTGGTCTCCGAGCCACTCACAATGGGTCGCTCGATCAAGCGACTATTCCCACCTTCTGGCAACTGATATCGCACGCGTAACATCGCCAATTCATCGGTGTTCACGGATACATCAACCGCGGATTTGCCATACCGCAATGGCTCCAGCCAGCCCTTCTCCCCCTTGGGGACAATTTCATACAACGCGGTCACGGTATGGCCTGCACCGATTTCACCCGCATCGACTTTGTCATTGCTGAAATCCTCACGCTTCAGCGCGCGGTTCTCGTACCCCAACAACCGATATTCACTGACCTGCGCCGGGTTGAACTCCACTTGCAGCTTCACATTCTTCGCCACGACGGCGAGGGTCGAACCCAGTTGATCCACCAGCACCTTGCGCGCCTCGCGCAAATTGTCGATGTAGGCGTAATTGCCGTCGCCAGCGTCGGCCAGTTGTTCCATCAGGTGTTCATTGTAGTTATCCACACCAAACCCCAGGGTAGTCAGGGACACGCCGGTCTTGCGTTTATCCACAGCCATTTGCTTGAGGTTGTCGAAATCGCTGATGCCGACGTTGAAGTCGCCGTCGGTGGCCAACAGGATGCGGTTGATGCCCTTGGGGATAAACGCCTGTTGTGCCATTTGATAGGCCAGTTCGATCCCCGACGCTCCCGCGGTGGAGCCGCCTGCGGTCAATTGATCGATGGCTGTACGAATTTTCGCTTTTTCCCGTCCGGAAGTCGGTTCCAGGACCACGCGCGAATCGCCGGCGTAGACCACCAATGACACCCGATCCTGCTCGCGCAATTGATCGACCAGCAGTTTCAGGGTGCTTTTGACCAGCTGCAAACCTTCGCGACGGTCCATCGAGCCGGACACGTCCACCAAAAACACCAGGTTCGCCGGCGCCAGTTCGGCCACTGCGCGGTCCGAGGCCTTGATGCCGATGCGCAGCAATCGGGTATGCGGGTTCCACGGTGACGGCGCCAGCTCAGTGGTCACACCGAAGGGCGAGCCGTCGGTGGGCAAGGCGTAATCATAGGGAAAGTAATTGACCATTTCCTCCAGGCGTACCGCGCCTTCGGGAGGCAATCGTCCTTGATTGAGCAGGCGGCGGACGTTGGCATAGCCGCCGGTGTCGACGTCGGCGCTGAACGTCGACACCGGCGATTCGGTCACGCTATGGATCGGGTTGTCGGCCAGCGCTTGATACTGTTCACGCTGCTCGTCCCGATAACCTGCCGGAGCCGATTCAGGCATCGGCGCATAACCCGCCATCGGTGCCGCTCGCACGCTGCGCTTGGCCATCGTGGCATCCGCCATGATTGCCTCGCTATGCACCAGCGCCTCTGTCTTCAGCGCACCTTGAGCCGGTGGCGACACCGAAGCGGATTCAGGCGTGGACGAAACACCGCAACCGGCCATGGCCAGCAACAACCCGACGGTGAAACCCTGGGCGGCCGGGCGGAGGAAATGCAGAGGGAGGGACATGGGGGCTGACCTCAGGAGGAAATTGATCCATTCATCCTCTGAGACGGGCAGCCCGGCCGGTTCGGGTTAAACCGAAGTGAAAAAACTTCAGCGGTGATAGCGCCGCACCACACTGCTGTTTTTCAACACATGACCTTTGATCTTGTCCATCAGCTGCGCGCGGTTCAGGCCGGCGGGCAAGGCGTCTGGTGCAAGGTCCAGGGCATAGAGCTGGATGATGTAGTGGTGGGAGCTGTCGCCGACCGGTGGGCAGGGACCCACATAGCCGGTCGTGCCTTTGCTGTTGCTGCCGCCCACGCCTTCGAGGGCGGATTTGGCGCCGACACCGGCCGGAATCTGGTGGGTCGTGGCCTTGATGCCATAGTGAATCCAGTGGTCGACCCCCAGGCCTTTCTGGCCGTCGGGATCGTGCATGACGATGGCGTAGCTCAAGGTGCCCGGGGGGCCGGCATTCCAGCTCAGGGCCGGGGACTGGTTCTTGCCGCCACAACCGGCCGCATCGCTGGCGGCTGCCGAGGTGAACAGGCGATTGTCCGACACACCGGGAATGCTGAGGGTGAAGCGCTCCTGGGCCTGCGCCGGAAACTGCACGCAAAGGGCGACTGCAACGGCCGCCAGCCAAGGGTTCAGGGAGGTCAATCGGGTCATACCGGAGCACCTTGTGCGGGTGGAGCCGTGGTCGGCGTGCAAACTATAGCCGGACCGTTCGTGCCGTGGCAGCGGGAATTGGCTGAACCTCGGGAGAAACCCCGGACTCTTACCTGAAACGTCCGTCAGGAAAGCGATCATGGCCCTGCACCGCGTCGCCCGTTTCGCCGATGTGCCCGAGAACCGTGGCCTGGAAGTCCGGATCGCGGACACTAAAATCGTCTTGCTGCGAGTCGGCGATCAATTGCGCGCCTATCAGGGTGAATGCCCCCACGCCGGGGCACCCCTGGCCGAGGGCGCGCTGTGCAATGGGCGCCTGATCTGCCCTTGGCACAAGGCCGCTTACCGGATCGAAGACGGGGCGCTGTGTGAACCGCCGTCTCTGGATAGCCTCAGGCGCTACCCGCTTGAATTGCGCGATGGCGAGGTCTGGGTCGACGACCGGCCACTGCCTGCCGGCAGCACACCGCCGGCTGACGATGAGCGCACGTTCGTGATCGTCGGTGCCGGTGCCGCAGGTACGGCGGCTGCGGCGGCGCTACGGGAAAAAGGCTTCGGCGGGCGCGTGCTGCTGATCGACCGCGAAGCCGAGGCCGGCTACGACCGCACGGTGCTGAGCAAATTCGTGATCGCCGGTGAGATGCCGCCGGAAGAAGTCCCACCGCTACGCGATGAAGGCTTCTACCACGAGCAGCGGATCGAGCGAATCAAGGGTGAAGTGGCCAGCCTGGATGCGGCGAATAAAACCCTGCGACTGGCAGACGGTCAGTCGCTGGCGTATGACGCTGCCCTGCTCGCCACCGGCGGTACGCCTAACCCGCTGAAACTACACGGTGCCGACTTGCCCCAGGTCTTCGTGCTGCGCTCGAAAGATCAGGCGCAGCGGATACTGGCCGCTGCGAAACCTGGCCAGCGCGCGGTGATCATCGGCGACAGTTTCATTGCCCTGGAGTCTGCATCGGCCCTGCGCGAATACGGTCTGGACGTCACCGTTCTGGCCCGCCACGCCGTACCTTTCGTCAAGCAATTCGGCGATACGGTCGCTAAGGCCATTCGTGCCCGGCATGTGGCCCACGGCGTGGTCTTCCACACCGATGGCGAAGCCGCGCAGATTGAAGGCACCGACAAGGTCGAAGCGGTGAAACTGGACAATGGTCAACGTTTGCCTGCGGACCTGGTGCTGGTCGGCATTGGCGTTACCCCGGCAACCGCGCCGTTTGCCGATCTGCCCAAGGAAAAAGACCAGTCACTGACGGTCGACGGCGGCATGCGCGTAACCGATGGGCTCTGGGCCGCCGGCGATATCGCAACCTTCCCGCTCAATGGCCAGCCCCAGCGCATCGAGCATTGGCGCCTGGCACAGCAACAGGCGCGGATCGCGGCGGCGAACATGCTCGGCGGTGACGAGCATTACCTGGACGTGCCGTTTTTCTGGACCTGGCACTTCGGCAAGAACTACGACTACCTGGGCCATGCCGAGGCGTGGGACGAAGTCGAATTCAAGGGCGACCCGTATCATCCGCCCTTTATCGGCCTGTTCTGCAAGAACGGTGTGGTGGCGGCCGCTGTCGCCTGCGATGAAGAACGGGCGATGGCGATGCTCGCCGAGAGGATGAAGCAACCACTGCCGGTGGACGAGGCGTGGCGCCTGATTCGGGATGTAAATCCCCTGTAGGAGCGGCTTGTCGGATCGCCGCGCCGCAGCGAAAGCGGTCTGTCAGTCAGCACATCCACCGAATGTGCCGCCGCCTTCGCCGGCAAGCCGGCTCCTACATGGGATCGGGGTTTCACGCCGCAAGACCGAGTCGGGCTCAGGCGCGGTTCACCGGCTCTTTGCCTTCTTCATCATCGGATGGACGACGGATCACTTTAGGATTATCCAGAGGCTGCAGGGAGAGCGGCTGCCGGGAATCGATCGTGAAGAAGTGGCTCACCACGTGGGAAATATCGCCATCGTGATCGTTGTGAATGGTCATCGAACCCGGGCTGCGCAGTTTGTGCAGCCGTTCACGGGTCAGTTTGAAGCTTTTGCTCAAAGCCTGATCGTCGATGACCGGAGCCGGCATACGACGCTGGGCAAAGCTTCTGCTTTTACGTTGTTGATAACGTGCCCACCCGATCAGCACCAAGGCGTTGAACACCGCCACCCATAAATAAACCTGCAGGGTGCCAAGGGCGTCGAACGCTGGGCCGCTGAATCGGGCACCTTCGTGGGGTACGATCAATGGCGAGATGCCCAAGTACAACAAATACAGGAATCCGGCCCAGGCCAGGACGGTGAACAAGGTATCGACCACCATAAGCACTGGCCGCTGCCGGGTTGTGATGATTTTCATTTGACGATCTCCTCTTCATCGGCACCAGGCGGCCGAATGCCGCGATCTGGACTGACCCAGCGCGCACGTTTCTGACGTAAACGGAACAGCACTTTGGGGAAACTGACCAGCGTGGTGAGCAGACTGACCAGCCAGAACACCAGCGGGTACCAGATCACCCAGAACATCGTCTTGCCCAAACCTTTTTCGTAGCGGCGATCGATCAGCAGACTGACCCCGAACTGCATCAGGCAGACCACTGCCAGCAGCAAGCCGGTGAACGCCGGTGGCCACATACGGGGCACCGCGATGACTTCCGGCAACGCGATGTACAGACCCACCAGCCATAGAATGATCGACAGCAGGAAGGTGAACGCCCAACCGGTGGACAGGCAGTATTCGAACAGCAATGGCCAGAGATAACGATGACGGTACTGCCAGATGCCGCGAATGTTCTTGAACAGCACTTCCGCACCGCCCTGGGCCCAGCGCAGACGCTGTTTCCACAGGCCACCCAGGGTTTCCGGCATCAGGATCCAGCACAGCGCGCGGGGCTCGTAGAAAATGCTCCAGTGATCCAGTTGCAGCTTCCAGCTGATATCGATGTCTTCGGTGATCATGTCGGTGCTCCAGTAGCCGACCCGGTGCAGGGCCGTGCGACGGAAAGCGACAACCACGCCGGAGACGGTAAAGATCCGCCCGAAGACGCGCTGGGTACGTTTGATCAGACCGATGATCGAGGAGAACTCGCCAACCTGCACCCGGCCGACCAGGGTCGAACGGGTACGGATCCGCGGGTTGCCGGTCACGGCGCCGAGGCGCGGGTTTTCGAGCAACGGCGCCACCAGGTAAGCCGCGGTATGAGGTGCCAGCAGCGCATCACCGTCGATGCACACCAGGTACTCGCTACGCGCTGCAATGGCGCCCATGCGCAGGGCTACAGCTTTGCCCTGGTTCTCCGCCAGGTGCAGCACCCGCAAACGCGGATCCTGCACGGCCAAGGCATCGAGGATGGCACCGGTGTCGTCCTTCGAGCCATCGTTGATGGCGATGACCTCGATGTTCGGATACTGCTGGGACAACGCCGCATGGATGGTTTCCCTGACGTTGTCACCTTCGTTGAAGCAAGGGATGAGGATCGAAATCAGCGGCTCGCCGGCCAGCGGCGGCGGCAAGGTGTCTTCGTTCCACGGCCAGTGCCGCTCCCAATGCAGCCAGAAATAGAGTCCCCCGGCGATCCACAGTCCTGACATGAACAGCGGATAGAAGAACACGAAGTCCATCAGGAACTGGCCAGTGAGTAGAAAGATCAGTCCAAGGGGAATCCCGAGGACGATCGCCAGAACGAGTAGAGCCAGAAGTCTATCCAGCATGTTATGGATTCCACTTGTTGGAAAGGGCCGGCCGTACGGATTTCAGGTCGGGTAGATTGTCCAGGAAGTTGTCGGGGTAGTAGCCAAAACTGGTCACGCCCTGACGCTGCAGAACCCGCATCCACTCGGCCAATTGTTCGCCTTCGATGTCGGCCTGTTCCTGTTTCGTCCAGTCCCGTGCCTGCAGTTCGAACACGGTGCGATCGAGCGCGCCGGGGCGAGCCTTGACCGTGGCGACCAGTTTCTCGAGCCAGGCTTCGGAGTCTTCATAAGACTGTTTTTCCATCAACGGCATGGCCATCGGCGCCGTCCAGTCGTACGTGCCGAGGAAGTCATCCAGATTCTGCGCGTACCAGGCTTCACTCTCGGGATTGAGTATCGGCTCGGCGAAAATGTTGCGCGCCGTATCCAGCTGCGGGCCACGAATGGCGCGGACCTTGGCGGTCAGCTCCTTGGTGAAATCGATCAGGTAGCGGCTCTTGAAACGCGTCCAGCGCTGCATCACTGCAGGATCGGCGCGCAACGCGGCGATTGAGCCGGGCAGACCATTGGCGGCGTAGACTTTGAGGGCATCGGGGCCTGCGTCTTCGAAGTCCGACATTATTGCGTCATCGTGAAACAGGATGCCGTTGACCGATGACATGCGCGCCAGATCTTCGTAGATTTCACCAATCATGCGCCGTACGTTCGGATCGTAAGGAGACAAGCGTATGTACTGCTTCGGATCGACCGTCGTCGTGCCGGTTTCCGGGTCCCAGCGTGTCACTCGCGGCAGCTTCGAATCCAGGGCAAAGCTCAGCACTGGCATCCAGGCGTAGACTTTGACATGGGCCCGGGTGCGCAACTGCCAGGCCACGCGGTCAAAAATGTCGGCGGCCATCGGCAGGTGACGGTTGGGGAAGTACAGCGAATGCACAAGGCCATCACCCTTCGGATCGGCGAAAGCTTGCAGGAACACCGTATTGGCGCCCATGTCGGACATGCGCTGGATCAGTTTGCCCAGGTTTCTTTCCTGCTGGGCCGGGTCCGGGTCGTAGACGTTATCCAGGTCTACGTGAACGACGCGCATGGCGTTCTTCGACTGCACCGAGACGACGCTATTGGCGAAGCGCGCGCCTTCCGGGTCAGCAGAAACGAGGTAACGCGGACTGTTCATCAGGGTATCCAGAGTGTCGAGCCCGTCTTCCAGGGTCAAGGCCATCTCGTAATCCTGATCATTGACGATTTGCAGCGTGGTGCCGCTCGCCGCGCCGTAAGGCCAGACCCAGACTCGCGGCTTTTTACCCGTGGCTTTGTAGATTTTCTCCGAGATCGCCAAGATATCCACGCGTTGACGGGCCTGGAACTCGGCTTCGGTTTCATAGCGTTTGGCGACTGGATCGTAACGCCGGGTTGTGGCGGCCGGCTCCAGGTTGCCCTGGGGGTTAGCCAGGATACCCTTGTGATTGGCATCGGTGTGCGCTGCGAGCTCCACCAGTCCGGACTGGGAAACCTCCCGCACCTGATCCCAGGTCAGGAATTCCGAGCGCTTGCGCGGCGTACCGGCGAAATCCACCGGTTTGTCCAGCGGGGTGTCGACCCAGGTGCCGACCGGTGCCAGCAATGCAGGCCATTTATAGGCACGCAGCACCGGCATCACCCGGGTATAGAAGCTCGAATAACCGTCGTCGAAACTGAGCATGACCGCTTTGGGAGGCAGGTCGGGGCCTCCTTTTTTGCGTGCCGCCAGGACCTGGTCGACGGAAACCGGCTGGTAGCCGTTCTCCCGCAACCAGGCCAGCTGCTCGATCAGGCGCTCGGTGCGCACGGCCACCACCGCCTGGTCCGGGTCCTTGTCATCGACATCGTGATAGGCGATGCCGAGTACATGGTTTTTCGGCCACGGGGTTTCGCTTTCCACCACCGGCCTTTCGGTCGGCGGCGCAAACGCCGGTGCCTGCTGGGAGCATGCGCTGATCAACAGCACTCCCAGCAGGAGGAAGAAACGCGACATCAAGGCCATTTTCAAACCCCTCTAGAAGCGGAAAGTAAGATCGACCATCAGACGCAGATCGGTTTCCCGGTCTCCGTCATAGGGCCGGTTGATTGCGCTTAACATACCGCCAACCTCCACCACGTCGTTCCAGCTGTAACGCTGGCCATAACCCAACAGCGCCATGCCGCCAGTGGAATGATATTTCTGGGTGTAGGTACCCGCGCCAGCCTGGAACTGCTGACTCCACCGGGTTTCATAGCGCTGGTAGAGCATATGATTGACGCTGATGATCGGCAGTACGCTGAGATCGGACTTGGGATTGAAATACGGCACGTCGTCAGACTCGGAGTTGTGGCTGGCGGCGACTTCCAATCCCAGGTCGACTTGCACGTTCGGCGCGGTGTAAATCCCTTCGCGCCCGGTGAGCAGGGCTTCGACGCGGTTGTTGCCGTCGCTGAAATGGGACGGGCTGACTGCGAATTTCCACTCGCGACTTTCATTGGCCCGCCAGCGAATGAAACCGCTGCCGCCATTGGCCGTGACGTCGCTGTTCAAGGCCCGCAACGGCGTCGCCGCCGCGAAGTACTCCAGGCTCCCGCCGTACTGCCAGTAATCGTTGATGTCATGGGCGAATGCCAGACGCGCGCCCTGCTTGGAACCGAAGCCGTAGGAGTGGTTGGAGACTTCCGCTTCGAGGGTCAAGTCTCGGGTCCGGCGTTCGAGCCCGAGGCGCTGGAAGCGATGGTGGCCGGTCCCTTCCTGGAAGTCGCCTTCGGCATAACCGGCACCGCCGAATACACGCCAGTCTTCGCCGATGGGCGGGCTGTACAGGACGGTTTCAATGCCCAGATCACGACTGCCGTTGACCGCACCAGCGTTGTCGTCATCGCCGCCATAAGTCTTGCCGCCGAACGCTTCTACGCGCAGTTCATACATGTCATGGACCTCACGCTGCCGCTGCAAGCGCTGGACCTGACGATTGTCGGGGGAACGCGCGACCACGTCGTCGGTCAGGGCATCCACCTGGCGCCATTCCTGCAGGTCCGTAGCCGTATGGCCCTGGGCGATTTCCAGGTTGATGTCTCGCGGAGCCATGGCCTCGGCTTCCTTGAGCTTGCTTTCGGCAAGCCGCGGCCAGCCCCGCGCCAGGTACAGATCGGCCTGCGCCACACGCAGGCTGACGTTGCCCGGTGCCTGTTCGACCAAGGCTTGCAGACGTTCCTCGCCATGGGGCAGATCGGAACTGTAGGTCCCGGCCTGGGCAGCGAGCTGTTGCGCATCCATCCATTCGTCGTTGGGGTTGCCTCCGGGCAAGCCCTTGAGCTCGACACGTGGTCTCTGGGTTTTGGCCAGCTCCTCGGCGACTGCGCGCGCCTCGGTGGCTTCGCCGCTTTCGAGCAAGGCGTAGTAGAGCGCGGTGGTATCTTGCAAACGGTTACTTGGATCGGTGTTCGTCGCTAGCAGGATCTCCCGATACATGTCGGTGGCGATCTCCGGTTCGCGCTGGTCCAGGTAGGACGCGGCTACCCAACGCTGGGCATAGACCGGCACAACCACACCTTCGGCTTGCAGTTTGTGGTGTTCGCTGATGACCTCGGCGGTGCGCGAACGGGCCTTGAGGGCACCCATGCGGTCGATGCGCCAGCGGATGACGTCATCTTTTGCCTGGGGATCCGAAGACCAGGTGGAAATCAATTTGTCGTAGTCGGCCAGGGCCCGATCAGCGATCACATAACGCTCCGATTCGCTGCGGGTAGGCATTTCAGACAAGCGCACACGTTCTGCGGCCAGGTCACCTTCGAGGTGACGAATCGTGACCGGATCGATCAAACCCGGCCGCTGACGGGCCAGGCGCAAGGCCGGCTCCGGCAGGTGAGCACGTTGCATCGCGCCCACATACTCCTTGGCGACTTCTGGATTGTTACCGGAACGGACGAAGGCCTGATCGTATTCGAACAACGAGTCGTATTCTTTACCGGCACGATTCAACGCGTAGCCCAGGGCCATCCGGCGGGAAACGTCATTGGGTTGCGCCGCCACCAGTGCTCGTGCTCGCGTCACCGCCTGGTCGGGCTTGTCGGAGTCAGCCTGGTTCAGCGCCATCCCCAACTGCACTTCCGGGTTGTCCGGATCGATGGCCTGGGCCTTGCTGTAGACCCGATTGGCATCGTCCCAGCGTTTCTGGTTACGGTAGGCCCGCGCTGTGGCGGTCAGGGCTGCAACCGGCAGGTCCAGATTGCGTCCCTGGGTTTCATAGACCTTGATCACCTCGGCGTCCAGGCCGGCCCAACTGGCGATCTGCAAGTGGTCGCTGATTTGACTGGTGGTGGCTTGGCCCGGCGGCACCTGACGCAACGCGGTTAGCGCGGGCGTGTAGTGACCAGCTCGGGCATCAAGCACCATTTCGTCGTAAGGGGTATAGGCAAACGCTAACATCGGCCAGATCAACTGGCTGCACAACGCGACGCGAAACAGCGGTCGCATACCACGTTGAACAAAAGGGGCAACAATACTCGGCATTCGTCAGCATCCTTACATGGCCAGCCGGGCCGCAACGCCCTTTTTGCCCTTTCGTATCGGAAAGCTGGTCCAGGTGACCCAGCCAAACTTTTATTAAGGGCAGTCTTGCATGCGAGCTCGCTGGGTAATTGGGAACACAATAATTGTTCAGATTCGTGAAACTGCAGGCACCGGCCATCGTCCTGTCTTAAAAGCCAGACAGCAAAACGCCCGACGTCTGCTGGTAGCAGAGGCCGGGCGTGCGGTGTGTAAGCCCCGGATTTACTGGATGTTTCCAGCTCCCCCAAGCTTGCTCATCACGAAGCCGGCAAATTCTTCGACCGTCATTTTCTGGCCGTTGAACTCCACCTGATTGTTAGCGTAGTGCAGTTTGGTGACGATGCTACTGCCTTCGAGTTTTGCGAGCTGGGTACCGACCGCCATGCTGCCAAACATGTCGGCGGTGGCGGTGGCCTGGTCGGCAATCAGCTTGGCGTCGGTCTGACCGTCGAGTTGCCCCTGGACGCTCAGCAAATCAACGAGCATGGGCTTGGAGACCTGCAGATTGAAGTCCAGCAGGGCGATCAGTTGCCGGGTCAGTTGATCCGGTGGCAAGTCCATGGACTTGGGTTTGGTCAGGTCAAGCACCAGGTTGGCGCGGCTTTCACCGTTGGTGGTGTGGAACGTCAGATTCTCCAGCGCAACCTGAGGTCCGGCGGCCAGCAACTTCTCCAGGCCGGCCTTGACCTGCGCCTCTTCGGCCGGGGTCAGGACCAGCTCTGGCACGGGTTGACCGGCGGCAGCGGCCTCGGCGGCGGCTTTCTCGTACGGTTGCAGTTTGGTCTGGTAAATCTGCACCAGCGACAGGGTCGCCGGAATGTCGAGGTTCTTCAGGCTCATGGCCATCTGCGCCGAGCCGACAGCCTTGCCGTTGAAGGACACCTCTCCAACCTTGTAATCGGCACGCCCCGAAGCGCTGGTGCCCGATTCCTCGGTCTTGTTCTTCATTTCAAATTTCTTTAAACCCAGTATCGACTGCCGGGCACCGAAGGTGGTTTTGCTGTCGGTCAACTCAAGGGTGTTCTCGCCGAAATAGTAGCCGTAGGTGCTTTTTTCCAGGTTGCTGGCCAACGTCAGGCCGTTCATTTCAACCTTCACCGGGGTCTGGTCTTCAGCCACTGTGGTCAGCGTCAGGCTGTCCATGTAGCCGTTGGCTTTGACCTTCTGCGCCTGGGCGCTGGCCGCGACGTCGAGGTTGAGGCCGGAAAACTTCAGGTTGGATTTGTCATCCAGGGCGACGTCCAGCGGCAGCATTTGCAGGGTGCCGTTGGTGGAATTGTCGTAGCCGATGTTGACGATGCCCGTGAGCGGGGATTTGTCTTTGGCCGCGACGAACCACTTTTCGGTGGTCGGGGTTCGTTCCAGCTCGTAGTGACTGGTGGCCATGACCGGCAGCCACTTCAGCGACACCAGGCGCGAAAACGGCAGCGGACCATGTTCGATGTGATCGACGAACAGCAGTTCTACCGGAGCTTCGCCGAACATCTCGCCTTCGCCCTTGAGGCGATAGTGCGCGGTGCTGCTGAATACATTGCGCTCCAGCGACACCAGTTCCAGGGATGCCGTGCCGTCGGAACCTACCAGCGCGGCCTGCAATTCCTTGTTGGCGTCGGCGATCGAGGTGTTGAGCACGCCTTCGAGCTTGGTACCGGTGTACCAGGCGCCGCCGGCACTGATGACACCGATGGCGACGACAATTCCCAGAAGCACGCCTGCTGATTTATTCATGAATGACCCAGTCAATGTCCGTTGTTGAAGGTGTGGTCGTCTTCCCTGAACCCTTGACGGGTTGCGGCCAGACTCCGCTGAAAAAGCAATGCAGATTAGCATCAGGCGCACCGGGCGACCCAATGTTTAAAGGTTAAAGAGTGTCTATGGACCGTAGGCACCGGCGCCTGTAGGAGCGAGCTTGCTCCGGGCGGCGTTCCGACGATGGTCGTTAACGATTACGCGTGCTGTCTGAATAAACGCGGTGCCTACTGGTTCTTCGCGAGCAAGCTCGCTCCTACAAGGACCACGCCCCCCTGTAATTGGAGCTGGCTTGCCGGCGATGGCGTCAGCCGAGGCAACATCAATTCAGGAATACTGAACCTCAATCTCATCCAGCTGATGATCAAAGCTCTTGAGCCGCGCAGTCCAGGTATAAACCAACACCTCAAAATCGCGATTGATCACCGCCCCGCCCGTCACTTCCGCGCGCGGGTCGCAGAAGTCCAGTTGATAGCGTTCCCGGGCCATGGCGGTGGCGACATCGGAGAGTTCACGGGCGTTATTGAGCCAGTGCCGGCCGTCTTCGGCGATCTGCTTATCCAGCTCCAGGCATTGTTTTTTCAACGCTTCCAGGCTTTTCTCCAGCGGCGTGCCGGTGAGTTCGCCCATGACCTCCTGGAAGGTGCGCCCCGGTTGCCAGTAGCTGCCCCAGAAATATCGGTCAAACACCGTTTCGACGCGACGCAATGCCACCTTGGTGTCCCAGATCAGCACCAGGGTCTTGCCTCGTTCACATTGTCTTTTTTTGATGCGCTGCCCCTGGACCGACGCCACGGCCACCACCACGATCGCCATCACGGCAATCAGCGCGGCGGCGCTGTCGAGGAAAATCAGTGCCGTGTCGATCTGGTGGGCCAGCATGATGCCGTAGAAATAAGTGGCCGAGAGCAGCACCAGCGCTGCAATAGCGCACCAGAAGCCGGGAGCGTAAGGGTTTTTCATTATTGGTATCCCCATGACCAACGCGTGCCTGGATCGATGAGCTCGGCGAGCGATCTCATCAAGTCAAAGCATAGCAACGGCCTCAGGGTTTGCCGGGGTTCAAGGCTTGCGTTCGTCCGCTTTCCCAGCCACCGCCCAACGCCAGGAACAAATCGATCTGGCTCATGGCAACCTGGGTGTTGGCTGCGGCCAGTTGTGCCCGTACGTCGGTATAAGTGCGCGTGGCTTGCAGATCGGCCAGGAACGAGGTGCGACCGGCGGTGAAGAAGCGATGGGTCTGGTCTGCGGCCAGTTGCGCCGACTGCTCTGCATCCGCCAAGGCATCGCGGCGCTGCAGCAAGGCGGAGTACTGGGCCAGGCCGGTCTGGGTTTCGCGAATGGCATTGAGCACCACGCCGTCGAAATGCGCCAGCGCGCCCTGGGTCGTCGCTTCGGCCTCACGGATTCGCGCCCGTGAGCCGTTGGATGGAACAGTCCAGGTCAGCAATGGCCCGAAGCCCCAGCGATTGGTCGCCGGTTTGCCAAGGTTTTCCAGGATGCCGATGGTACCGACAGATGCGCCGATACTGATGTCCGGGTACAACTCGCCGGTGGCGATACCGATTCCGGCCGTCGCGGCCGCCAGTCGGCGCTCGGCCTGCCGCACGTCGGGACGGCGTTTGAGCAGGGTGGCGCCGTCACCTACAGGCAACAATTGCGTTATTTTCGGCAGCTCGGCGCAACTGGCGGTGCCGGTCGGTAGTTGCTCCAACGGTTTGGCCAGCAACATCGACAACCTGAACAACCCGGCCTGGCGTGCCGCTTCGTAGCGAGGCATTTCAGCACGCAACGACTTGAACTGCGTTTGCGAACGGGTGACTTGGGTTTCATCGCCACGCCCGGCGTCACGCAAACGCTGGATCAGCGTGGTGCCCTGGGCCTGGAGGTCGAGGGAATGCTGGGCGATTTCCCGCTCTTCGTTGGCCGCGCAGACCTGGGTATAGGCCCGAACGACGTCGGCCACCAGGGTGATGCGGGCCGTGTCCGCAGCCGCCTGAGTCGCATCGGCATTGGCCTTGGCCGCTTCGATCCCGCGCTGCAACGTACCGAACAGGTCGAACTGATACGAAGTGGTGATGCCGATGTCGCCGACGTTGGCCACCGGCACTTTCTCCGGCAGCAAGAACGCTTCGCCGGATTCCTGTAAACGCTGGGCGCCGATCTTCACGCCGCCACTCCAGCCGCCTGCTGCCTGCGCTTCGTCGACCTGTGCGCGAGCGCGGGACAGGTTCGCCGCCGCCACCCGCAAATCGGTATTGGACGCCATGGCCTGCTGCACCAATTGGTCCAGACGCGGATCCTGGTACAAACGCCACCAATCCCCAGGCACCGGTGCGGAGACGACAGGTGCGCCGCTCACTGGTAAATCGCCCTGCAGGTCTCCGCGGTGGACAGCGGCGTCGTCGGGTAGATGATAGTCCGGCCCAACCACCTGACAGGCCGAGAGCAACAACCCTAACCCGGCGATCGCCAAACCCGGGGCCCTGCTCATTGCGCGGGCTCCCGGGTCAGATCGTCGATGATCGACACCGTGGCCGTGCGTCCGGCAATCATGCGAAAGTCCGCCGGCACCTCGTCGAAGGCGATCCGCACCGGAATCCGCTGCGCCAGCCGCACCCAGCTGAACGCCGGGTTGACGTTGGGCAACAGGTTGCTGCCGCTGCTGCGATCGCGGTCTTCGATGCCGGCGACGATACTTTCCACGTGCCCGCGCAGGCGGGCACGGTCACCGACCACCCGAATGTCGACGCGCTGACCCACATGAATGCCATCGAGCTTGGTCTCTTCGAAATAGCCGTCGATGTGAAAGGAATTGCTGTCCACCACCGACAACACCGGGTGTCCGGCGGTGACGAATTCCTGATTGCGTGGCGCACGGTCATTGACATACCCATCCACCGGGCTGCGGATGGTCGAGCGGTCGAGGTTGAGCTGGGCACTGTCCACTGCGACCTGGGCTTCCATCAGCGCCACCTCGGCCCGGGCGACCCGGGATTGGCTTTCCTCGAGTTGTTCGCCCGGTACCAGATTGCCGAGGCCACGGTTGCGTTTGGCTTCCCGTTGCGCCTGGGCCAGGGTCTCCTTACGGTCGGCAACCGCCGCCTTCGCCTGGCGCAGCGCCAGTTTGAAACGGTCCTGGTCGATGCTGAACAGCACCTGGCCACGTTTCACCCACTGGTTGTCGTGCACATCCACCTGCTGAATCAGACCGGAGACATCCGGGGCGATCTGCACGATGTCGGCACGAATGTGCCCGTCCCGGGTCCAGGGCGCGAACATGTAATACATCACCATGCGCCAGACGACGACAACGGCGAAGGTCACGATCAGCAGGGTCAGAACCACGCGACCGATGGTCAAGAACGGTTTTTTCATGTCATCAGGTATCGACTGAGTGAGTCCACGGCGCCGAGCAGCAAAGCGTAGAGAGCCACGTTGAACAATGCCCGGTGCCAGACCAGACGGTAAAAGTGCAGGCGCGTCAGCAACCCGTGCACCAACAGGTACAACATGTAGGTAATACCCATCAGCACCAGCAGTGTCGGCAGAAACACCCCGCTGATATCCAGGTCACCGATCATAAAGGCGCTCCATCGATGCCATGGGGCAGCCGTTCTTCACGTTGGCCTGCGCCGACGAATTCCACCCCCGGCAACAAGGCCAGGCGCAAGCCGCTCAGGGCATGCAGCAAATGCAGACGGGCGCCGTCATCGCATTCGCTGTCGAGGGCGCGACGGGTGCGGTCGAGGGTCATCAGCAACGCACTGGGTGCCGGCAAGCGTTCGCCGGCCTTCAGGCAAGCCTTGAAGTACTCGCCGACTTCGGCCACCACCTGATGCAGCAGCGTTTGAGGCACCCCGGACACTCGCGGCGTGTAAGCGAGCAAGTCGAGCAGGTTCAGCGCCACGCGGACTTCGCGCAGCGCGATACCGGTGTCCTGGCCGGTCATGGCCAGCCGCGGCAGATGCTGCATCAGGCGATCGAGGATCTGCACGCCCAACTGTCGGTGTTCGGCCAACGAGGCCGGCTCGGTGAGGCTGACAATGTCGCGCCAACTGAACCGGGTCAGGCGTTTGGCGGCCAGTTCCGCACCGAATGGCCGCGCAATCAGGGTCCAGACAAAAGCGAACAACAAGCCCACGGGGCCGGCCAGGTTGGAATTGGCGAAGCTGAGGAAGTCCGCGTCGTAGGCCCCCTGAATGCTGATGAACGACGAGGTGTTGACCAGGGTCAGCAGCATGCCCAGGTAGAACTGCGGCTTGACCGTCAGGGTGCCGATACAAATGAAGGGTACGGCGAACGCCAGCACCAGCATCGGGAAGTCATGCAGGTTGGGCAGGATCAGGAACAGGTAGAGGCTGGCGAACAGCACCGACATCGCCGTCCAGAAAAAGAACCGGTAGATCTGCGGTGCCGGATCGTCCATCGAGGCGAAGAAGCTGCACGCCACCGCTGCCAGAATCACCGCGGCGCCACCGTCGGTCCAGCCGAGCAGAATCCACAGGACCGAGGCGACAATGATTGCTGTGACCGTGGATGCCGCCGAATAAAGCATCAGCCCGCGGTCGAGGAACGGCGACAGCCGCCCGAGCCGCCAATGCCGATACACCGCGCGCCAGCTGTCCTGGCTTTCGCACTGGATGGCGTATTGCAGGCTGCGGCAGTCCTGCCACAGATCGATCCACTCGCCGAGGCGGTACAGGGCGTTGGAAAACAACAGTTGCTTGCGATCGTCCAAGGCTTCGGCGCAAGGTTGCAGGGCTTCGAGCTGATTCTTCAGGGCCTGCCAGGATCCGAGATCGGCATTTTTGTGCTCCAGCCATTCGGTGGTTGCCGTCAGCAGCGGTGCAAACCTGGCCACAAGCTCGGGCGTACGCCGCTCGAGGGCGTAGAGCGCGTCGTCGAGCGCGTCGATCACCGGCAGCAGGTGAATCATGCGCCCGCGCAGTTCCTTGGTGTTGCGCACGGTTTGCGGCCGCGTGCCTTCATGGGGCAGCTGGCCGATCATCATTTCCAGGGTATTGAATGTCGCGACCATCGATGATCGCAGTGCGCTGACCTCGTCCGGCTGCACATTGTGGCTAAGAAATCGCAGGCTGTAGGTCGAGGCATCGGTAAACCATTTGCTCACCGAATCGTTGAACACCGGCGCCAGCCGCCGAGGCCAGAACATTGCGCCCACCACCGCCGCAACGGCGATGCCGAGGAAGATTTCTTCTGTCCGCGCTTCAGCCACGTCCCACACTGCCAGCGGGTTATCCACCACCGGCAAGGCGATCAGCGGCAAGGTGTAACCCGCAAGCATCAGGGCGTAACTGTTGGCGGTGCGCAGGTGCAGCGACAAAAACAGCAACGTCCCGGTCCACAGTGCGATGACCACTACCAGCACATACGGACTCTGGACAAACATCGGCACGAAAAAAACCGCGGCTGCGGCACCGAGGAGGGTACCGACAGCTCGATACAGCGCTTTGGAACTGGTGGGCCCCACAAACGGACTGGAAACGATATAGACCGTGGCCATTGCCCAATAGGGGCGGGGCATTTGCATGAGCATGGCGATGTACAACGCGATCATCGATGCCGCGAAGGTGCGCACACCATAAAACCAGTCCCGCGCCGGGGGCATGCCGGTGAAAAAACCGCTCAAGGATTGGCCACCGGTGAGAGATTGGCCGTTTCAAACGCCCTGAGGACTCGCAGCGCCGCTTCCAGATCGCACTGCGCGATGCCTTGGAGCACCTCGTGACGCAAGCGCACCAATTCGATTTCGACGGCCTGTACCAACGCCCGACCGGTCGCGGTCAGGCTCAGGCATTTGGCACGCCGGTCATGGGCATCTGCGGTGCGGCGCACGTACCCGTCATGGCACAGTTGATCCAGAAGACGCACCAGCGAAGGACTTTCCATCCCCGCCGCCTGCGCCACCGTCACCTGCCGCACGCCCTCGCCCAGACGCCCGATCATCAACAGCGGGACAGCGCAGGCTTCGGAGATTCCATAGTTGACCAGCGTGGTCTGGCAGATCTTGCGCCAATGCCGGGCGGCCACCACCATGGAGCTGCTGATGTTCATCTGGAGGGCGTCGAGGTTTTTCGGCACGAAGGACAATACACACTGTTAGTTTGCTAACTATCAATATGGCATTTTTCGCGAAAGTCGGTCAAGTTTTGTAACAAATTTGCCGGGGCGTTGAATCGAAAAAGAACCTTCTGTCAGGTTTTACCCCCCCCGCCCCTTCCTCAGCAGCACATCCAACTGGTCTACCACCTCCGCCCAGTCCGCATCATCCAGTATCTCTTCCCGCAATAGCTCAGCCTGGCTCTCGCTCCAGAAAAACGCATCCGCCAGATGCAATTCCGGTTTGAGCGGTGAATGTGTGGCGATGAATTTATCTATGCTTTCGGCGTCATCAGGCAGGCCGAGTTGCTTGAACAGCGAGGGGAGGCTGTGGGTTGGGGATTGCATGTCAGAGCTCCTGGGTGATGGAAATAATATTCGCGAGCAAGCTCGCTCCTACAGGGTATACACGATGCCTGTGGGGCGAGCTGCCCGCGATGACGATACAACTGACGCTGCAACACTCAACTGCTCAACTCCCGTACCTCGGCATGGGGCACCATTTTCAGAAACTCCGGCATGTTCATGTGCAGCAGATTGGTGTGGTTGCCGGCTTCAAGATAGATATCTTTCTGCCGGGTCAGCAACGGATCGATCACCACGTCGAGCCCATAGGCCTCACCCAAGGCGGGCACTGCGCCGCGCTCGCAATCATCGAACAGGTGCGGCAGATTGCTTTCACGCGAGACCTGCCATTCGCCACTGCTGCGAACTTTGCTCAGGTCCAGGTGGCGGCTGGCGGGGAGCACGGCCATCAGGTAATGACCATGGTGATCGTCGAGGATGACCGACTTGGCCACCCGTTCGGCAGGAATGCCTGCGACCCGCGCCGTTTCCAGGCTGCTGGCCGAGTGTGGGTGGGTGACGATGTCATATTCGCATTGAGCCTTTTCCAGGCTTCTCTGCACGGTTCTTGCCATACGCATGATGCACCTCGATGTCCGCAGACAGGGTCTGGAGGACGATGGTTAACACTTTTCTCTGTACTGAAAGTCTAGGTCCGCTGCTGAAATCGAGAGGGAAATCCGCTCACCGGACAAGGTCGACAACTGATCAATATTCGTACAATTCATGACTGAACTAAACTGTATGGATGAGCTGACGCGGACTGCCTGAATCAGCAAGGCACTCTGAAGTTCATCGTCGGATCGCCGCCCGGAGCAAGCTCGCTCCTACAGGGAGGGTCATGTGAACACTCGTTGCTGTGCAGCTGCGCTGCTGCTGGCCTTTAGCGGATCGGTCTTCGCCGCCGACATGATTGTCTTGCTGGCGCCGAACCCCGTCGGCATCTGGCTGATCACGTTTGGCATCGCGTTCCTGATTGCCGAGGCAGCCTTGCCCAATTACGGCGTGATCGGGTTAGGCGGCATCGTGATGTTCGTGATCGGGGCGGTGATCCTGACCAACACCGAGGTGCCGGTACCGTTGATGATTGGCTTGGGACTGCTCAGTGCCCTGCTGCTGATCTTCCTGCTGATCCACGCCCTGAAAACCCGACCGCGCCACAACGTCAGTGGCGATGCGGGGCTGGTTGGAAGCGTGACTCAGGTGATGTCGCTGGCCGGCAATGCCTATAACGGCTGGGTGCACCTGCAGGGCGAGAAGTGGCAGGTGCTGAGCACCACGCCGCTGCAACCCGGGCAACGGGTCCGGGTGGTCGCACGCAAGGGACTGCTGTTGGAAGTGGCCGCGGCTGACGCGGCGCCGGGTGGAGAATAGCCATGGGTTTGCAACTGGGTTTTGTCGCGCTGCTGTTATTGCTGATTGCACTGGCGGGGTCGACTTTTCGTATCCTGCGCGAATACGAGCGTGGGGTGGTATTCCAGCTCGGGCGCTTCTGGCAGGTCAAGGGTCCGGGCCTGATCCTGCTGATTCCAGTGGTGCAGCAGATGGTTCGCGTCGATTTGCGCACCGTGGTTCTCGACGTACCGCCACAAGACGTCATCACTCGCGACAACGTCTCGGTCAAGGTCAATGCGGTGTTGTATTTTCGCGTGCTCGATCCGCAGAAAGCGATCATCCAGGTTGAAGACTTCCTCATGGCCACCAGCCAGCTGGCCCAGACCACCTTGCGGGCGGTACTGGGTAAACACGAACTGGATGAACTGCTGGCTGAGCGCGAGCGCTTGAACGTGGATATCCAGCAAGTGCTCGATGCCCAGACCGACGCCTGGGGCATCAAAGTGGCCAACGTCGAGATCAAGCACGTGGACCTCAACGAATCGATGGTGCGGGCGATTGCCAAACAGGCCGAAGCCGAACGGGAACGTCGGGCCAAAGTGATCCATGCCGAAGGCGAACTGCAGGCCTCGGAAAAACTGATGCAAGCCGCCGAAATGCTTGGCCGCCAGCCCGGTGCCATGCAGCTGCGGTATATGCAGACGCTGAGTTCGATCGCCGGAGACAAGAGCTCGACCATCGTCTTTCCGCTGCCGATCGAATTGCTCAAGGGGATGGCGGATTTGTCGTCGAGGGAGTGAGGCCAAAAGTGCGAGCCGGACCCGCCCTTTCGCCGGCTAGCCGGCGAAAGCCAGACCAGACACCGCTAGACTCAGCGCTGCATCCCCCACCGCTTTACCGTCACCCGCTCCAACGTATCGAACACCAGATTCTCCACCAGCAACCCGATCAGGATCACCACCGCCAAGCCGGCAAATACCTTGTCGGTATACAGTTCATTACGATTCTGAAAGATGTACCAGCCCAACCCGCCCTTGCCACTGGTCGCACCGAACACCAATTCAGCGGCGATCAGCGTGCGCCAGGCGAAGGCCCAGCCGATTTTCAGCCCTGCGAGGATCGACGGCAGCGCCGCCGGGATCAAAATGAACAGCACAAAACGCATGCCCTTCAAACCATAATTGCGCCCGGCCATGCGCAGGGTTTCCGAGACGCCGAGGAACCCGGCATAGGTGTTCAGCGCCAAGGCCCAGAGCACTGAATGCACCAGTACGAAAATCAGACTGTTCTGTCCCAGGCCAAACCACAGCAGCGCCAATGGTAACAGCGCAATCGCCGGCAGTGGGTTGAACATCGAGGTCAGCGTACTCAGCAGGTCGCGACCGAACTGCGTCGACACCGCCAAGGTCGTCAAGGCAAACGCCAGCACGATGCCGATCAGGTAACCCTTGAGCAACACCACCAGGGAAATCCCCACCTTGCCCAGCAACTCGCCGCTGAGCAGGCCGTCATACAGCGCGCTGGAGGTTTGCAGAAAACTCGGTAGCAGCAAGTCGTTGTTCTGAATCCGGGCAACCACTTCCCACAGCACCGCCAGCAAGATCAGGATCAGGCTTTTTCGAATCCAGCCTTGCTGCCACAGGCGCTGGCCCAGCGGCAGCTCACGCTCCAGCGGCACGCTGGTCAGGGGCTGCAAAACGGTTTCGAATTCTTGTCTCACAGATGAAAACTGGCTCATCGGGCACTCCTCTCAATGGCTCAATAAGCGATGCGGACGTCGGAAAAATCCAGCTCGCGCCCGGTTTGCGGTGACTGGCCTTCATCGAACAACAAGCGATGAATCCGCCGCGCCGACGCCTGAAACTCCACGCCACCCAGGCTGTGCAAATCGTATTGATGGCTATGGACCTCAGCCCGTACCCGACCCGGATGGGGGGACAGCAGCAAAATCCGATTGCCCACCACCAGCGCTTCTTCGATGGAGTGAGTGACGAACAGCAGTGTGAAGCGCACCTCTTCCCAGAGCAGCAGCAGTTCCTCCTGCATCTTGCGCCGGGTCAGCGCATCGAGGGCGGCGAAGGGTTCGTCCATCAGCAGTATTTTCGGTTGCATCGCCAACGCCCGGGCAATCGCCACCCGAGCCTTCATCCCGCCGGACAGGGTGTGCGGGTAGGCATCGGCGAACGCCGCCAGGCCGACCTTTTCCAGATAGTACAACGCCCGTTCTTCGGCCTCCTGGCGCTTGAGGGTTTTCGACGCCAGCAGCGCAAACATTACGTTTTGTTTGACGGTTTTCCATGGCGGCAGTTGATCGAACTCCTGGAACACCACGATCCGGTCGGGTCCCGGCGCAGTGACGGTTTGCCCTTGCAGCCGAATCTCACCCTCGCAAGGCTGGATGAATCCGGCAACGGCCTTGAGCAAGGTTGATTTACCGCAACCCGACGGGCCGAGCAGCACAAAGCGATCGGCCGGATCGATTTCGAAACTGACCTGATGGGTTGCCCGAACCACTCGTTGTGGCGTGCGATATTCCAGGCTGACCTTGTCGACCGACACCAGCGCCTGCGCTGCCGCGATCGGGTTGCTGACCGTGTGGCCTTGCAAAGGGGCGTTCATCTGGATCAGCTCCCTTGCAGTGGCTTGGCATCCTGGAAGAAGTAGTCCTTCCACGAGTCCGGTTTATTTTTGATCGCGCCGACACGGTAGAGAAACTCGGCCAACGGGTAGGTGTTTTTCGGTGTGACGCTGAACTCGAACTGCGGGTTGTCGATAATCTTCAACAGTGCAGCCCGGTCAATTTTCGCCTTGGTCACGCGGATGTAAGTGTCTGCCGCCGCGCCTTTATCGTTCTGGGCAAACTGCGCCGCTTCGGTCAGTGCCTCGATGAAGGCCTTGTAGGTCTTCGGGTTCTCGTTGCGGAATTTCTCCGTGGCGAATAGCACCGTCGGCGAGTTCGGGCCGAGCAGGTCGTAGGTGTTCAGCACCACATGCACGTTGGGATTGGTCAGCGCCTGATCCTGGAAGGGCGGGTTGGAGAAGTGCCCGCTCAATTCGGTGCCGCCGGCGATCAACGCCGCCGTGGCGTCGGGGTGTGGAACGGCAATGGTGTACTTGTCGAGGCGATTGAATTCCTTATCGCCCCACTGCTTGGCAGCCGCGTATTGCAGGAAGCGTGACTGCACCGAGACGCCCACCGCCGGCACCGCGATGCGGTCCTTCTCGGTGAAGTCGGCGATGGTCTTGACCTTGGGATTATTGCTCACCAGGTAGTAAGGGAAGTTGCCCAGCGAGGCCACGGCCTTGACGTTCTGTTTGCCGTGGGTGCGGTCCCAGATGGTCAGTAACGGTCCGACGCCAGCCCCGGCAATGTCGATTGAACCGGAGAGCAACGCATCGTTGACCGCCGCGCCACCGGAAAGCTGGGTCCAGTCGACCTTGATGTCGATGCCTTCCTGCCTGCCGTATTTCTCTATCAGGTTCTGATCGCGCACTACGTTGAGCAACAGGTAAACAATGCCGAACTGTTCGGCGATGCGGATTTCACCTTCGGCCCGGGCCAGGGTCGGCGCCACCAGGCTACCGGCGATCAGGCTGAAACCCAGGCCGATGGCCGCGGCCAAGGGTGCAAATGAAAGACGTTTGGACATGGGAATTCTCCGACAGATCAGAAAGGCGCGTCGCCCTGGATAGTGGTGCGATACAGCTTGCGGCGCAGATGGCTCGGGCAGCCGGCGGCAAGGTGGATCAGCGAGCGGTTGTCCCAAAACACCAGGTCGTGGGCCTGCCATCGATGGCGGTAGATGTTTTGCGGCAGCACGCTATGGGCGTAGAGCTCGGCGAGCAGTTGCTGGCTCTCGTCCTCCGGCAAACCGACGATGCGGGTGGTGAATCCTTCGCTGACGAACAACGCCTTGCGACCGTTTTCCGGGTGGGTGCGCACGATCGGGTGCACCACTTCCGCGACCTGAGCGAGCTGCTCCGGGGTCAAGGTCGGACGCCAGTTGCCTTCGAACTTGCTCTCGCTGTAGCGCGCCGTGTAGGAGTGCGCGGCGGAGCGACCTGCGACGGCTGTGCGCAGAGCCTCGGGCAAGTTGTCCCAGGCTTTGTGCATGTCGGCGAACAAGGTATCGCCGCCCTCGCAAGGCAGCTCCTGGGCATGCAGCATCGAGCCCAGGCTTGGCAATGCTTTATAGGAAAGGTCGGAGTGCCAGAACTTGCCGGCATCGCCGAGGCCGATGGACAGGCCGTTTTCAATGATATTGGAAACGATGAGGATTTCCGGGTGCCCGGCAAGCAGGAACTGTTTGAGCACGTGGATCTGTAACACACCGAATCGGCGGCTGAAGGCGATTTGCTGTTCGGGGGTGATGCGTTGGTCCCGGAACACCACCACGTGATGATCCAGGTGCGCGCGGTGGATGCGGGCGAAGTCCTGATCATTGATTGGGCGGGACAGGTCAAGGCCGATGATTTCGGCGCCGACTGCGCCGGCGAATGGACGTACCTCGAATAGTTGCGCTGCACTTTCACAGTCAGCCAGGGAACCAGAGGCCAAAGGCATAAATTTACTCCCACGCAGTGCGCGACAAGGTGCGCGCAACGATCAGAAATCCACGGGTTTACCGCGGTCATTCATTTTCGTGCGGCGCGCCGATTGGTCGGCAGGTACGCAGAACCAAAAGATATAGGAATAAGGGATCTATTTTAAATACCAATAAGGAATATCGATATTATTGCTCAAGCGGAACTTTTCTCTGGCGGACGACGGCACCTTCGCATCGTGTCTTTTGTCAGAAACCCATGGCATTGCGCAGGGATCAGCGTGTTTTGAACAGGCACTTCGCGACAAATTAACGACAGAGACAGCGTCAGTTTCATGACAGCCCATCGGATACACCGACCACTCGTCGGAAAAAAATCCACTAAACGTACACATTATTGACACCCCCAATCTGATATCACACATTGCGCGCCATTCCTCAGGACAATAAATGCCGTGTGTTTTTAGGTCGAATAGAACTAAGACAGGACGCTAAACACCCGGCAGACAGGGATTGTCGATTTTCTGACGCAACAATCATTCGTGCGACAGACCTCGCCAATATTCAGACTCTTTTAACCCTAATCGTGAACTGCCTGCTGTCCGCTTGCGAAGTCGTGCGGCTGTGCGCGGTAGTTGGATGGTTTCTTGCAGTCAGGCTCTCATGGCCGCCAGTCGGTTGGCGCGACCCATGTATTCAGGATCAGGGGAGTAGCGGGTTTTGAGTCAAGTCACGCTGGCCATCCGGCATTTACAGGATGAGCAAATATGCCTGCGAGAAGCAGGTCTGTATTGGGTCGCGCTGGATCGGCCGGCCGATGCGAACCTTATCGCCTGTCAGTTTTTGTCGTCGCTGCAGCAGACCCACGCGGCGACCTTGACCTGCTGTGGCCAAGACCCGACCACCGTGGTCGCCACGATGGCCAGCGATGCCGGACCCGGTGCACTGAGAATGTTTTCAGTGCCCGATGACGCCGCCATTCGTGCTGCCTTCAATGCATTCACCAATGATCTTTCCCGTATCAACATTCGCCAAGGCAGTTACCTGGTGTTGATGCTCGCTGCCAGCCACGTGGAAAACCTCTCCCGCGACCAGCTGCACCGCTGGATTGACGGCATGCGCCAATGGCTCAATGAACGGGCATGTACCTTACTGGTGCTCTGCCACGGCCAGGCGCCTGCACTGCATGAACGCCTGCTGGCATTCAATGAAGATATTTCCGGACTGGCACAGCTATACCGTCGCGACGGCGGCATTTGCTACCAGTTGAACTTTTGGCACGGCGACAAGGGTGTTTGTGCAGCTCAGGCATTCGACCTTGTACTTGAAAACGACGAGTTCGGCCTGAGCGTCACCGAGCTGTCCAGCCCGCCGCAGACGCGCACCGACGATCAGCGCATTTACCTGACCCAGCGTTCGGTCCTCGAAGGCGCACCGCCTCTTTCCGAACAATGGCGGCTGTTCGAACATCGCAATGACTTGCTGGAACAGGCGGGTCATGCGCGGGCGGCCAGTGTCATCATGGCGCTGGAAAGCAACCAGGAAGTCGAACTGCTGGCCCGTCGTCTGCACGCGTTGCGCGAGCGTTGCGGCGTTGCCCTGAAGGTCATCGTGCGCGAAATGGAGCCCTGTCTGCGCTATCGCGACGAGCGCCTGTTGCTGGCCTGCGGTGCGAACCTGATCGTGCCGTTCAAGACGCCGCTGGCGCATTTCCTGAGCCTGGTGGACAGCGTTCAGGGCCAGATCTGGCGGCATCGCCGCGTGGCCGACGTAGAGATGCTGTTCGAACGTCTGCGCCCCCCGGCTCAACGTGGCTTGCTGCCCCCCTTGGCGTTCATCACCACACTGGACCAGATCTACAGTGGCGCCTCGGGTGAGGTCACTCATCAACTGCTGCGCTTGCATCCGCGCGGTGACCTGGACATCGACCAGTACCTGAACCAGATCACCTTGCGCCGTTTTGGCGACATCGCTTGCGTGCTCGACGGACATTTTTATCTTTTTCTGTTCGCCTGCCGGGCCGATGGCCTGGAACCTGCGCTGGGCAATATATGCCGTTTACCGTGGCGCGATATTTTCAGCGAGATCACCCCACTGTCGACCGTCGATGACTTGCCCCGCGAGGCGTTCCTCAATGCGCCACAACGATCCGAGGCGTACGACACGGCCAAGGAACAAGTGACGGAGACCCTGGCCCAGGCGATTGCCCGCGCCGGCTACATCCCGCAACGCATCAGCCTGTCGCTGTCGGAACCCTGCCCATGATGTATTCCCAACTGCTGCAAGTCATCGCGGCCAGTTGCCTGATGACGCTCGCGCTGATGCTGCTGCTACGTGCTGTTCGTCAGCACCTGCAGGGCTGGTTCCGGCGATTGCTGTCGCCCCGTTATTTGAAGCCCTGTGGCGTGCGTCGACGCGCGCCTGCAGCGCCTGCTCCGAGTGATACCCATGAGCCAGTTTGAAAAACCCGCCGCTCCCCTGCCGGTTCGGCAGAACGCCTGGACCTGGCCTGGATTGGGGCGCTGGAATCTGTACTTCCTGATCAAGCTGGCCTTGCTGTGGGGCGGTTACCTGAACCTGCAGGTGTTGCCCAACCTGGTCTTCGCCGCCGTGCTGCTGATTCCGTTGCGTCAGCGCCATCTGGCCACTCTGCGCACGCTGATTGCCATTCCGGTGGCCGTGGCGCTGCTCTATCAGGACACTTGGCTGCCACCCTTCAGTCGCTTGCTCGACCAGCCCGGGGTATTGAATTTCACCCCGGAGTACCTGATGGAGCTGGCTGGACGCTTCATCGACTGGAACCTGTGCGGCGCCCTGATGCTGATTGTGGTCGCGTACTTTTACATCCACCAATGGCTGCGCCTCACCACCTTTACATTGGCCGCCTTTGCCTGGCTGAGCGCCAGCAACCTGTCGGGCTGGCATGTGCCCGTGCAATCGCTGGCGCAGTCGGCCACTCCGGTGCAGGCCACCACGGCCGGCGAACCGGACAACAAGACACTGGAAGCCTACCTGCAAAAATTTTATGACACCGAGGCCGCGCGGCATGTCGAGTTCAAGCCGGCGGATGCCACTGCCCAGCCGTTCGACCTGTTACTGATCAACATCTGCTCACTGGCCTGGGATGACCTGGAGACTATCGGCCTGCGCGATAACGCTTTGCTCGCGCAGATGGATGTGGTGTTCGACAACTTCAACTCCGCGACCGCCTACAGCGGTCCGGCGGCTATTCGTCTATTGCGCGCCAGTTGCGGCCAGACATCGCACAGCAAGCTGTACGCGGTGGCACCCGAGCAATGCCTGTTGATGGACGACCTGCGCAAGCTGGGCTTCGAGAACGAAGTCATGCTCAATCACACCGGCAAGTTTGAAGGGTTTATCGATGAAGTCCGCGCACAAGGGTCCTTGCCGGCACCGGCTGTCAGCACTGGCGATTTACAGCGCACACTGGTCGCGTTCGATGGCTCGCCGATCTGGCGCGACCGGGATGTGCTGGACAAGTGGTGGGAACATCGTGAAAGCCTGGACAGTGCACGCGTGGCGCTGTTCTACAACTCCACCACCTTGCATGACGGCAACCGGGCCCTGACCGCCGACGGCGGCACCCAACGTGCCGACTACAAGCCGCGCGCGCAAACCCTGCTGGAGGACCTGAATGTCTTCCTCAAGGAACTGGAGAAGAGTGGGCGCCGGGTGGCGGTGGTGATCGTGCCGGAACACGGTGCCGCCCTGCATGGCGACCGTATGCAGATTTCGGGCATGCGCGAGATCCCGAGCCCATCGATTACCCGCGTCCCCGTGGGCATCAAGCTGGTAGGCATGGGCAAGAACCCGCGCAGTGGACCCGTCCATGTAACCCAGCCGAGCAGCTACCTGGCCCTCACGGAAATCATTTCGCGGTTGTATGCGTCGCCCGCTCCGCCTGACGGCCAGGGCCCGGACTGGCAAAGCTTGCTTGCCAATCTGCCAGAAACGCCAGCGGTATCGGAAAACGCCGGGACGGTCGTCGTCGACTACGCCGGCAAGCCTTATGTTCGAATCAAGGAGAAGGGTACATGGCTGCCTTACCCCCAAAGATTTCAGTAAAAAACCAGGCGCTGTCACGTACCGAGCGCGCCGATGACATCGCCCGCCTGAAGGTCGAGTTGAAGCTGCCCGAGCTTGAATACGTCGATATTTCGGCGCAACTGGAACTGCGCCGTGCCCTGCGCCGCTGGCCGCTGCTGGAAGAGTTCGGCTTTCCCGCACTGGCACCGACGGAGCCGCCGTTACCGCTGGCGCAGCCGATCCGGCAGAGTAAATTCGGAGCACTGAAGTGACAGCGTTGAGCCTGCGTGGCGTACGCGGCGGCGTGGGGACCAGTTCGGTGCTGGCGGCTGTCGGCTACGCGCTGCACACGCTCGGGGAGCGGGTGCTGATGATTGATATGTGCCCGGAAAACCTGCTGCGCCTGCACTTCAATCTGGTCGCCAGCGAGAAAACCGGCTGGGCGCGCGCCATGCTCGATGGCGACGATTGGCATGCCCAGGCCTGGAGCCTGGCACCCACGCTTGCCCTTTTGCCTTATGGCGTCCTGTCCTGGCAAGAATCCATGCATGTCGAACAACAGCTGCTGGACGACCCGATTCTTTGGGCGCGGCGTCAGGCAAGCCTGACAGCGCACTATGATTGGGTGTTGTTCGATTTGCCGCAACGACTGCAGGGGCACGCAATGATCGGCCCGTGCCTGTTCCCGATCCGCGTGACCGAAGCCGACGCCGCCTGCCATGTGCTGATGCTGCAGGAAGGCGGGACGGCACCGCTGCTGGTGAACCGTTATGAGCCCGGTAGCCAGTTGCAGCGCGACTTGTTACTGATCTGGCGCACGCATTTGGCCTCCCGTCTGCTGCCCTTTACCGTCCACAGCGACGAAGCCCTGCGAGAAGCCCTGGCGTTCAAGCAGCCGGTCGGCCAATACGCGCCCGCCAGCCTGTCTGCCCAGGATGCCCTCAGCCTGGCGACCTGGTGCCTGACCCGACGTCGGGAGGCGCAATGATCGCGCGGATTTTCCCCTACATGCATTTACGCCGACGGTACGACTGTTACCCTCCGACGGCGTTCTTGCTGGCGACGCTGACCGCGCTGGCCTGGGTGTTCCTGCGACTTGAGTCGCCCGTCTGGCAGACGCTGCTGGAGCAGCGCAAGCGCTGGTACCCGCACGTGGCCAACAAGGCACCGAGTGCGGGCGATCCACTACGCATCGCCCTGCAGAGCCTGTGGCTGTTGGTGGCCAGGCCGATGCCCGAGCGTCGCCGCAGAAGCAAGCCGCAATGGGTTCAGAACATGGGCCAGTCCAACCTGCGGCTGTGGGAGCGCGCGGCCAGATTTCTCAACGGGTTGCCGCAGCAGGCAAATGACAGCGAAACGCTCCATGCCGGCAAGAAATGGTGGCAGACCCTCAGCCCGCGCCAGCAGCACTGGCTGAACTATAGCTGCGCGGCTGTTGGCCTGGTCCTGGTGGTCGTGTGCATCACCGAGCCGTTCGGCTATGGTTCGCAATTGATGTTCGTTTTCTTGCTCTGGGCCGTGGCCATGGTGGTTCGCAGGGTTCCCGGGCGGTTCCCGACCTTGCTGCTGATTGTATTGTCGATCATCGTTTCCTGCCGCTACCTGTGGTGGCGCTACACCGCGACGCTGAACTGGGCGGCCCCGATGGACCTGGCCTTCGGCGTCTTGCTGCTGATTGCCGAAACCTATTCCTGGCTGGTACTGCTGCTGGGCTATATCCAGACGTGCTGGCCATTGCAGCGCCTACCGGCGCAGTTGCCGGCCGATACCCGCCTGTGGCCAACAGTCGACCTGTTGATCCCTACCTACAACGAAGACTTGTCGATTGTGCGTGGCACCGTATACGCAGCACTGGGTATCGACTGGCCCCATGACAAGTTGCGCATCTCGATTCTCGACGACGGCAAGCGCGAGGAATTTCGCCTGTTCGCCGCCGAGGCTGGGGTGAACTACATCACGCGTTCGGACAACAAGCACGCCAAGGCCGGCAACCTGAACCAGGCGTTGCTCAAGCTCGACGGCGAGCTGGTCGCCATTTTCGACTGTGACCATGTACCGGTCCGCTCTTTCCTGCAACTGACCGTTGGCTGGTTCCTGCGCGATCCCAAACTGGCACTGGTGCAGACGCCGCACCACTTCCTGTCGCCGGACCCGTTCGAGCGCAACCTCGGCACCTTCCGCCAGCGGCCGAACGAGGGTGAGTTGTTCTACGGCCTGGTGCAGGACGGCAACGACATGTGGAACGCCGCGTTTTTCTGCGGCTCCTGCGCGGTATTGCGTCGCTCGGCGATAGACGACATCGGTGGCTTTGCCGTCGAGACCGTGACTGAAGATGCACACACGGCTTTGCGTTTGCACCGCCGCGGCTGGAACTCGGCCTACGTGCGCATTCCGCAGGCTGCCGGTCTTGCGACCGAAAGCCTGTCCGCGCATATTGGCCAACGCATACGCTGGGCGCGCGGCATGGCGCAGATTTTCCGTACCGACAACCCGTTGCTCGGCAAGGGCCTGACGATCTTCCAGCGGATCTGCTACGCCAACGCCATGTTGCACTTCCTGGCCGGCTTGCCGCGCCTGGTGTTCCTCACGGCGCCCTTGGCATTCCTGTTGTTGCACGCCTACATCATTTACGCCCCGGCGCTGATGATCGTCCTGTACGTGATTCCGCACATGCTGCATGCCAGCCTGACCAACTCCCGCATGCAGGGCGAACATCGCCTGACGTTCTGGGGCGAAGTCTATGAAACGGTGCTGGCCTGGTACATCGCCCGCCCGACCACCGTCGCTTTGTTCAACCCGAAAAAAGGCAAGTTCAACGTCACTGCCAAAGGCGGCCTGATGACCGAGAACCAGTTCGACTGGCGCATCGCGCAGCCTTACCTGGTGCTCGCGCTGCTCAATGTAGTGGGCCTGGGTTTCGCGGTATGGCGCCTGATCTACGGCCCGGCCAACGAGATCGGCACCACCCTGGTGAGCAGCTTGTGGGTGATCTACAACCTGCTGATTGTCGGGGCCGCGGTGGCCATCGCTGCAGAAGTTCGCCAGGTCCGGGAAACGCACCGGGTCCAGGCGCGTCTGCCGGTTGCCATACGGCTGGAGAACGGTCATTTCTATCCCGGGATGCTGGTGGACTACTCCGACGGCGGGGCGGGTATCGAGCTGGAAATACCGCTGTCGTTGGCGGTTGGTAGCCGCTTGTCGCTGCTCATGCAGCGCGGTCAGCGGGAGTTTCTGTTCCCCTGCTTCGTCAGCCGCAGCCACAAGAATTTTGTCGGTGTGAGCCTGCAGGACCTGCCCGCCGATCAAAAAATCGATTACGTACAGTGCACCTTCGCCCGTGCCGATGCGTGGCTGAACTGGAATGAAGACTTCATCCAGGACCGGCCGCTGCGCAGCTTCATCGATGTGCTCAAGCTCGGCATGATGGGCTATTACCGCCTGTTCGAATACCTGCCTGCATGGATCCGCAAGCTGGCCTCTCCATTCGTGCGCCTGGGCGCATGGGTGATCAGCTATGTACCGCGCTTTCCGAAGGCTGTCTCTTCTCTTTCTTCTCGTCCGGTGAGCGCATCATGAGCCGCTATTTGCAAAAATCCTTGTTGGCAGGCCTGGTGTTGCTGGCCGTTGGCTGTGCCCAGGCGCAGATCTTGAAGGTTCAGCCCCCCGCGGCTGCCGCCCCCGTACTGGAGCCCGCTGCCGTCGTCCCGGTCATGCCAAGTTGGGATGTGCAGCGCAGCTTCGCGCAGCTGGGGCGCCCGGCCGACACTCTGTTGCTGGGTACGAACAACACCGATCAGATCGAATTCACCATGCGCCGCGACCGCATCGCCAGCGATGCGAAACTGCAACTGGAATACACCCCGTCCCCCGCCCTGATCCCGACCTTGTCACACCTGCGCATCTACCTCAACGATGTGTTGATGAACGTGCTGCCGATCGAGAAAGACCAACTGGGCAAAAAGGTCACTCGCCAGGTGGCGCTCGACCCTCGGCTGATCAGTGATTTCAACCGTGTACGGCTGGAATTTGTCGGGCACTACACCGACATCTGTGAAGAACCGTCGAACAGCGCCTTGTGGGTCAACGTCAGCCGGGTCAGCCATATTTCGGTGACCGAGCAGGCGCTCAGCGCGGAGAATGATCTGGCCTGGTTCCCATTGCCGTTTTTCGACGCACGGGACTACCAGAGCCCGGTGTTGAACATGGTCTTCGCCGCGAACCCGACCCTGGAGGAGCAGCGTGCGGCCGGTATCCTCGCATCGTATTTCGGCAGCCAGGCCGGCTGGCGCGGGACCCGATTCCCGGTAGCGTTCGATCACTTGCCTGGCGCCACAGCCAAGGACAAGGCCCTGCCTTCGATCGTCTTCGCCACCAACGATCATCGCCCAGCCATGCTCGCCGATCTGAAAACATTCCCGGCAGTGGATGCACCGGTGGTGCAGATCATCGACAACCCTGCCAACAGCTACAGCAAAGTATTGCTGATCATGGGTCGCAACGAAGCTGACCTGATTACCGCGGTGAAGGCATTGGCGCTGGGGGGCGACCTGTTTCGCGGTTCACGAGTGACCGTCGACGAGGTCCAGCGGATTCTGCCGCGCAAACCCTACGACGCGCCAAACTGGATGCGCACCGATCGCGCGGTGCGCTTCGCCGAGCTGGTCAAATACCCCGAGCAGTTGCGCGTCAGTGGCATACAGCCGCTGCCTGTCAGCGTCGACATCAACCTGCCGCCGGACCTGTTCGTCTGGCGTAACCAGGGGATTCCGCTGCAGACCAAGTACCGCTACACACCACCAGCAGTGACCAATGATGGTTCACGGCTGAACATCAGCCTGAACAACCAATTCATCACCAGCCTGCCACTGCCGGGCAACAGCAACAGCCGCCTGGATGAATTGCGCCTGGCGGTGCTTTCCAGTGAATCGGCGAACACCAGCGAGCGCCTGTCGGTGCCGGCCCTGAAAATCGGTGACCGCAACACCCTCAGCTTCAACTTCAGCTTTGCCAGCACTGCCAGCAGTTCTCAGCGCGACCGCTGCCAGAGCTCGTTGCCGGTCGACACCCAGGCCGTGATCGACGACCAGTCCAGCATCGATATGTCCGGTTATCACCACTACATTGCGATGCCTGACCTGAAGACCTTCGCCCGCAGTGGATTCCCTTACAGCCGCATGGCGGACCTGTCGGAAACCATGGTGCTGCTGTCGCCCCAACCGTCGGCCATTCAACTGAGTACTTACCTGGAGGCGGTGGCAGGTATTGCCGCACGCTCCGGCCTGCCGGCCTTCGGTCTGCATGTCAGCGATAACTGGGGCGATGCGGCCAAACTCGATGCCGATTTGCTTGTGCTCGGCACATTGGCCCCGGACGTGCGTGAAAACCGCGACTTGAACCTGCTGCTCGACCGCTCCCGCGATTGGTTGCTGCAGGCCAGCAATACCCAGCCCGGCCGCACGACAGCGCAGCAATGGCAGTACGGCGACGAGCGCAACCTGGCCGCCAGCCGGGTCGAGGTGTCCGCCAAAGGCCCGATCGCGGCCATGGTCGGCATGAAGTCACCCTTCCATGAACAGCGCAGCATCGTTGCCCTGCTGGCCACCCAGGACAGCGACTACCAGTTGCTGCGCGAGACCCTCGCCGACAGCGGCAAAATGGACGCCGTCGCCGGTTCCGTGGTGTTGATCCGCAGCAGTGGCGTGACCAGCCAAATGGTGGGTGAGCCGTACTACGTCGGCCATCTGCCTTGGTGGTTGATGCTCTGGTTCAAACTGTCGGACCACCCGGTTTTGCTGGCCTTCATGGCCGCAACTGGCGTGTTGCTGACCGCCTTCCTGGTCTGGCGAGTGCTGCAATGGGCGGCGCGTCGTCGTCTGGCTTATGAAGAGTAAGCGCGCAGTACTTGGTGCATTGCCGGGCCTGGGGCTGGCTGTCGCGCTTGCGCTGCAGCCAGCCCACTCGGCGGCGAGGGATTGTCCGTGGCCTGCCTGGGAGCGTTATAAGCAAGCGATCATCAGCGCAGACGGCCGCGTCATCGACGGCTCTTCCGAGCAGCGCATCAGCACCTCGGAAGGCCAGGGCTACGGACTGTTTTTCGCCTTGGTCGCCAACGACCGCCATTCATTCGACCGGCTACTGGCCTGGACCCGCAACAACCTGTCCGCGGGCGACTTGAACCGTCATCTGCCGGCCTGGAAATGGGGCAAGTCCCAGAATCAACAGTGGCAGGTGCTGGACAGCAACAATGCCAGCGACGCTGACTTGTGGATCGCCTACAGCCTGCTGGAAGCCGGGCGCCTGTGGCAACGCCCGGAGCTCGAAACCCAGGGTCGCAATCTACTCTGGCGCAGCGCGGCGCAAACCCTGCACAAGCTGCCGGGCCTGGGGCTGATGCTGCTGCCGGGCGATGCGGGCTTCCAGTCCGCCGAAGGCGTGCGCTTGAATCCAAGCTACCTGCCGTTGCAACTGCTCGCGCGATTTTCCAGTGAGGCGCCGATCTGGGCAGAGCTGGCGGACAACACCCGGCGCATGCTGGTTGAAACCTCCCCCAAGGGCTTCGCGCCCGATTGGTTGATGTGGCAGGCCGACCAGCGCTGGGGCCAGGACGCCAAGGGCGCGGACGGCAGCTATGACGCCATCCGTGTGTATCTGTGGCTGGGCATGTTGGCCAAGGATGCTCCCGGTCGCACACAACTGCTGGCGCATTTCAAACCGATGCTCGAGGCGACCGCTCGATCGGGCCATGTGCCCGAGCACGTGGACAGTATCAGCGGCATCGCCACGGGAACCGGGCCTATCGGATTTTCCGCGGCAATGCTGCCGCTGCTGTCCGCCAGTGGCGCCAGCGCGGCGGCAGCCGTTCAGCGAGAGCGTATGCAGCAGGCCCCCGCGCTGGCCGACGCCTATTACAACCAGTCGCTGCTGATGTTCGGCCAAGGCTGGGACGAACAACGTTACCGATTCGATAAAGACGGACGACTGATGCCAAATTGGAAGGGTTCATGCAAAGGCTAGTCCTGCGAAAAACGGCGGCGAAAACATCCACGCTGAGATCACTTCTGAGCTGTGGCACGCTCCTGTCCAGCTTTTATCTATGTTCGTCGGCATTGGCGGCGCAAGCTCCAGGCACGCAACAGGCGCAACAGCAATGGTTGCTGCAGCAGATGCGCGTTGGCGAGGCAATGTTCCGTGAGGAGCTCATCAATGACTCTCTGGCGCGCCTGGAACTGGTCGCGCCCAATCACCCGCAGGTGCTGGTCGGCAAGATCCGCCAGGCATTGCGCGCCGATCCTGCCCGGCAGGACCCGACCAGGAACGCGCAATGGATTGAGCAATTGATGACCCGCCTGCGCCAGCAGGCCCCCGGCTCACCTGAACTGCACCAAGCCTTGGCACTGGTCAAACTACAGAGCGACAGCGGTGTCAGGGAGTTGCAGCAGGCTCGATTGCTGGCGGCGGCCGGGCGTTTCGACGAGGCCACCGCCGCGTACGAGCAGCTGTTCGGCAATGACCCGCCCGACCTTGCCTCCGCTGTGGAGTACTGGAGTATCCGTAGCCGTCTGCCTGGGCAGCGCCAGCCGGCAATTGCTGCGGCGCGCAACCTGGACAACAAATACCCGGGCAGTACCAGCCTGCGACAGATGCTGGTGGGGTTGTTGTTCGCCGAGGATCTGGATGACGAAGCCCTGGCGGTGCTGCACCAATTGGCTGCAGATCCGCTGGCGAGCGCCGGTGCGGCAGAGACTGAATACAATTACCTGGTCAGGCGGCCGGTCAGCCCCGAAACGGCCAAGGCCTGGCAGGCATTCACGGGCTATTACCCCTATTCGCCCTTAGCGAAGGAAGCCACCAGGCATCTGACCGAACAGCGTCGGCTGCTTGCCGACCCCGCCTGGTTGGCCGGCAGCAAGGCCAAGGTCATGCTTGAAAACGATGCCGATCCCGTTGCCGCCGAAGCCCTGTTGCGTCGTGCACTCAAGGCCTACCCTCAAGATCCGGGCCTGCACGGTGCCTTGGGCGTTTCGCTGATGCGCCAAAGCAAATACGCGGCCGCCAACGAGGCCGTCAGCCGCGCACTGAGTCTTGAGCAAGACACCTTCTACATAAGCAAATGGCGCGATCTTCAGCAAGCTTCCCGGCTCTGGAGCCTGTTGCAAAAAGGGACACTGGCTTTGGAGGCGAGAAACTTGCCGGCAGCCCGTGTCGCGTTCACGCAAGCCCGTACGCTCGACCCGGGCAATACCGACGCATTGATTGGTCTGAGTGACGTCGCTATCGCCGAGTCGGACGATATCGCTGCCGAAGCGCTGCTACTGCAAGTACGCAAGCTGGAGCCGGACAGTGCCAGCGCTGTGCGAAGGCTGGTTCGTCTGTACCAGGCGCAGTCGAACGAGAAGGCCGAAGCGTTTCTCGATACGCTGCCCACCGGCAAGCAGGCCGAATTCACCGGCCTGCGCCAGAGCATACAACTTGAACGCCTGAGCCTGAAGGCTGATGCGGCGACAGAGCGTTCGGACTGGGCGCAACTGGTCCCCTTGCTCAAACAGATGCGCGTACTGGACCCGGACAACCCATGGCTGGCTTACCGCCTGGCGGGGGCCGAGCTCGCCTTGGGCAAACCGGCCGAGGCCGACGATGCGTTCCGCCAGCTGTTATCGCGTCAGGGCCATAATCCCGAGGCCCGCTACGCCCACGCGTTGTACCTGTCCACGGAAAATCGCGACAGCGAAGTACTCGCCAGCCTGGGACACATTCCCAAGGCCGGCTGGACTGACAACATGCGCGACCTGGCCACCCGTATCGAGCGTCGACAGTTGCTGGCACAAGCGGAGAAATTGCGCGATGCCGGCCACGAGCCCGAAGCCATTGCCCTGCTGCTTCGCAAGCCAACCGTCGATGACCTGTCGACACTGGCCGACTGGGCTTTCCAGCGTGAAGACTACCCACAGGCGCAGCATTACTACCGCCTGGTGCTCAAGCAACAACCGCAGGATTCCGAGGCGCAACTGGGGCTGATCGAGACCTGGATCGCTACCGCTCGCCAGCCTCAAGCCCGCGAAGCGCTGGGTCAGCTCACACCCCCTGTCGTACCGACGCCAGGCTGGCAGCGGCGCGTGGCCAACGCCTGGGCCTCGGTCGGTGAACCGGGCAAGGCCAACGCCCTGTATGCCCAGCTGCTGCAAACGCCGCAGACCGATCCGCTGATCTACCGCGACGCCGCACGGCTGATGGCCAAGAACCACCCACAACAAGCCCTGGATAACTATGCCCGCAGCATGACAGCCGCAGGCTTGACCCCGGCAGTTCCGTCCACCCCGCGTGACAACGTCGCGATGACCGAAGCCAGCCGCGCCAACGACGGTGATGACTGGATGCTTCGCAGCCTGCGCGCCGATGTCGATGAGCTGTATCAACAGCAAAATCCGACCGTGAACCTCTACCAGGATTTTGCCTGGCGCACTGACAACACCGCCCCGGGTATTTCCGACCTCACCACGCAAACCACGATTCTGCGCATCGATGCACCGTTTGCCGAAGGCCAGGGCTTTGTCCAGGCCGAACAGGTCGACCTGCAAGCGACTCGCTTCGATACCAATGACAATGGCCGGCATCAAGAGGCGTTCGGTACCTGCGCGCTGGTTACCGGCGGCTGCCCCAGCACGTCGCTGAGCACCAGCGGCCCCGGCCTTGCGGTCGGCTGGAAGAACGCCGCATGGGCCGCCGATCTTGGTCACAGCCCGCAAGGCTTCGAAATCGGCAACTGGCTGGGTGGCGTCAGCTACAGCAGTGACTGGCAAAGCGTGGGCTGGACCCTGACTGCTTCGCGACGGCCGATGAGCAACTCGGTGGTGTCGTATGCCGGTGCCGTCGACCCACTGACCGGCACTCGCTGGGGAGGTGTCACCAGCAATGGCCTGACCTTGAGCCTCAGCCATGACGAAGGTGGTGTCGATGGAGTCTGGGCGAGCCTGGGTGCACACCGGTTACTTGGCAAAAATGTGGAGGACAATCAGCGTCTCTCAGCCATGGGCGGCTATTACTACCGGCTCATCGACACTGCCGAAGAACGGATGCGTACCGGCTTGACCCTGATGTACTGGGGTTATGACAAAGACCTGAGTGAATACACCCTGGGGCAAGGCGGCTACTACAGCCCGCAACAGTATTATTCAATCGGGGTGCCGCTGAACTACGCCTGGCGTGACGCCAACTGGTCGGCCACGTTGGAAAGCTCCGTCGGTTGGTCTTATTCGAAAACCAGCGACAGCGATCTTTATCCACACGAATCGGTCAGCAGTCTGCAGGAACGGCTCAACGGTGCCGGATTCGCGACTGACAGCAACCCCAGCCTGATCAAGGAGGACAGCAGCAGCAATGGTATAGGCATCCGCCTGCAAGCCCTGGTCGAGCGCAGGCTGTCCGATCATCTGGTGCTGGGCACGGGCATCACCTACCAGCACAGCGAGGGTTATGCTCCCAGCCGCGCCCTGCTGTATCTGCGATACACCTTCGATGAATGGCAAGGCAACCTGCCGATGCCCATCGAGCCGGTCACCCCCTATGCGGACATGCGCTGACCCTTGCGATCACTCCATGCTCAGCCAGTGATTGGCCTATGCTGCTCTTGGCTGTCATGGATTCAAATCTCGAGGGATGCGCCATGTTCTACGTGCAACGCAACACTGAAGGCCGCCTGACGCGCGTTGAAGCCCAGGCGTACGCCGAAGCCACCGAAACGCTGCCGGCCGACCACCCCGATCTGCAGGCCTGGTTCGCCAACGAAGTCATGGCTGGCAGCCTCAAACAGCTGCAACAGAGCGACCTGGACATGATCCGGGTACTCGACGACTTGATTCAGGTATTGACCAGCAAAGGGGTGATTCGCGTGACCGACCTGCCGGCCGCCGCACAAGCCAAGCTCATGGACCGGTCCCACGCGCGTGAGGCGCTGGGCGGGCTGAGTCAGTTGGTCGAGGATGATGAAGCGGGGCTGATCTGAACCTCTTCGTTGCCTGCGCTGACGCCTTCGCGAGCAAGCTCGCTCCCACATTGGTCCGGGTCGCATACAAATGATGTGTACGCTGAAGATCTAATGTGAGCGAGCTTGCTCGCGAAGGCGGACTCCTTGTACCTGGTGGACCGTCTCGACCGGAAACCCTTCCGCCTGCATTTTCACCAAAACCTCCTGCCAACGTGACAGACGCTTGCTGTCCCCCATTTGTTTGTTGCCCTTGGCGCCCGGCAGCCACAATCCTTCGGCATTGAAAGCGTAGACCGGCAGCAGATCGGCTCTTTGGCTGGCGGGCCGGATCGCATCGATCAGGCTGTCGAGCACCAGCGGCATGGCCTCGGGGCTTGAGTAATAGGTCAACACCATGTGGGCGCGGTTCAGGTTCACGGCCTTGACGTAGGTGATGCGCAACTTGTCACTGGAAATACCGAGACGGCGCAGGCTGAAATATTTGGCGATAGCGAAGTCTTCGCAATCGCCGGCGCCTTTCCACAAGGCTTCGATCGGGGTTTGCCAATAATCGACCAGACGCCACAGGTCGATGTCCTCTTTGTACTGCAGTTGTCTGTTGAAGAATTGGTTGACCACGTTGAGTTGTTCCAGCTCGCTGATCTGCTTTTGCGCGGCCAACAACTGCTGCCAGGCATCAATGCGTTGCTGACCTTCGCCCAGCGGTCCGTATAATGCCTGCGCCCGACGGCTGATCATGGAAAAGTCCCAGTCAGCGTGCAGACCGCCCGGCATGGCGCCAGCCAGCAGCAACGCGCCGTACAACCAGCGCAACGTCCGGGGAATCGCGAAACATTCCGCCAAGGAGAGGCTTCCAGGTTGGGCAAATAAAGTCGATTGATGGTGAAGGCTGGCGCGGCGAAAGACAATGGCACGGTGCGACCACTGCTGACGCGCTAAACTCTTGATACAGCCTTTTACATGGTTTGACATCTTGTATAACTATAACTACTGTAAATTGGATCCAATATTTATCTCAGTCAATCAGGGTGCGTTGTAGTGACACAGAAGCCCAACCCTCTCAGCAGCATCAAGGTCAATGGGCCAATTCCTGCCCATCTGGCCCGCGCGGTAATCGAAGAAACCTTGCGTGCCGCTATACTCGACGGTCGCATCCCTTGCGGCATCGCCCTTCGCCAGCAGGACCTGGCTGACCTGTTCGGTGTCAGCCGCATGCCGGTTCGCGAAGCCTTGCGCCAACTCGAAGCGCAATCGCTGCTCAACGTGATCGCCCATAAAGGTGCGGTGGTCGCCCCCCTGGTTCAGGGCGATGCCGCTGAAACCTATGCGCTGCGGATCCTGTTGGAATCCGAAGCCCTGCGCTTGTCGATCCCGTTGCTGACCAGCGAGGATTTTCAACAGGCCGCCCGCTACATCGATGAACTGGAAACACAACACGACTACACCGAAATCGGCCGGCTCAACCGTCTGTTCCACATGTCGCTGTACAGCAAAGCGCCGAACCGGCGACTGTTGAAGCTGGTGGAAGACGGCCTGAACGAGGAAGAACGCTTCCTGCGTTTCAACCTGGAGGCCATGGGCCTGGGCAAACAGTCCCAGGAAGATCACCGGGCGATGTTACGTGCCGTGGAGGAGCGGGACATTGAACGCTCTGTGAAGTTGCTCGAACAACACCTCAATCGCGGGGTCGAGGTCATCACGCGTTACCTCGACAGCCCTGAGGCGAAAAAGCGCCAAGCCACGAAGTAACCCCAGCGGCAGGCTTGAGCAGGCACACCTGACTGCTTGTCCTCGCTTACCGCGATTATCCCGCCCTCCTCATTCTCGTCTTCGATCCACCCTCCCTGCCCGATCATTGCACCGACTGCATTTACGCGTCGGTGATGGCGGCCGTCTTCAATTACGCTCACTCTTGGGCTGCCGACGAATAAAAGAACGGGTGACGCGCCGCAGGTAGCGAAGCGGTCCTCGCACCAGGAACCAACGGAAGGAGTCTTGTCACGGGAAAGGAAGAATCGACGGCGTTCCCGGCCCACTTCCACCCCCCTCAGATCATTTTGACGTTCTTAATTAGAAAGTTGCTTCGAGTGAGGCATTCACTCTCTGTTTCGATTCTGACTTATATAAGCCGGAAGGAGCAACTACGTCCAAATAAAACTTTATTAAAAAGTCTTATTGAAACTTGTCACGCCCAATAAAGTTGAACTTTAAAATCGTATCAAAATAACTTGCGCATCACTTTATTTATGTATTAATTTTTCCCCGCCGCCATTGAACACTGGCTGGCAAGCCTTAACCAGACGATTACAGAAAACCATCCGGCATCAATTAGTTGAGGCGCTCGCACGCCCGTAAAACCTTATATGCCCGTTACTCATTGATCACACCACTTACAGGCTCACCCATGACATCGACTAAAGAGCATCTCGATCTAAAGAAAGCAGAACTTGGCGCACACCCGATCTTCGCTGAAATACATTCACTCTCGACACTTCGGCGCTTCATGGAATCCCATGTATTCGCGGTGTGGGATTTCATGTCGCTGACCAAGCGCCTGCAACAGGAGTTGACCTGCGTCCAACTGCCCTGGCTGCCGCCACCTGATCCGCAGGCTGCGCGGCTGATCAACGAGATAGTATTGGGTGAAGAGTCCGATGACCGTCCCGCGCAGGGTCATTACAGCCACTTCGAGTTGTATCTGCATGCCATGCGCGAGGTCGGTGCAAGTACGACTGCGGTGGAACGTTTCGTGGCGCTGCAACGCGAAGGTGTCAGTCATGACGTGGCGTTGCGCAGTGTGGAGGTCGATCCGGCGACCGCGCAGTTCGTGCGCCACACCTTGCACACCGCGCTGAACGCGCCGGGCCATTGTGTCGCGGCAGCCTTTCTGCACGGTCGCGAAAGCGTGATCCCGCAGATGTTCCAGCGCATTCTCGACGACTGGGGCATCGGCATAGAGCAAGCGCCGACCTTTCGTTATTACCTGCAGCGGCACATCGAAGTCGACTCAGAAGAGCATGGCCCGGCGGCGGAAAACCTCCTCGCGCGGCTGGTCAATGGCGATCCGCAACGTGAAGAAGAGGTCTATGCCAGCGCCATCGCTGCCGTGCAAAGCCGCATCGCCCTGTGGGATGGCCTGCGCCTGAGCATGGGCGTGGGTGTGGGCGAAGCAGTGGCCGAGGTGAATACATGAACGCCGCCGACTACCAATCCTTTGCCGACGCCTGGGAGAACCGCGCCACCATCCGCACCCGCCCACGCCGCGTGCTGGAGAACGACGACAAGCTGATCTATCCCTTGAGCCGTCAGCCACTGGTGCTGAGCGAGACCTTCCTGCGCGAATGCCCCGGGCAGCGGGATTTTGCCTTGGTGCAGACGCTCTACAAATTCATCAACGACGTGGTGATCTTCGAGACCGAGATCGTCGACAGGACCGCCCGCAGCATCGCGAAAAACCGTTTCCCGCTGGCCTTCCCGTTCGCCTGTCGATACGACGCCATGACGGTGGTGGTGGACGAGGACTACCACGCGCTGGTGGCCATGGATTTCATGCAGCAGACCATCGCCATGACCGGCATCACGCCGATCGGACTGCCGGATGAAATTGAACTGAGCCGGGCGATTCCTGCGGCCGTCACTCTCGCCCCCCAGCACCTGCGCAGCGCCGTAGAGCTGATCTGTGTGGCGATCGCCGAGAACACCGTCACGGGAGATGTCGCGGCGTTCGCCAAGGACGACACGGTCAAGCAGTCGATCAAGGGCTTGATGGCCGACCATTTGCTCGACGAGGGCCGCCACTCCGGCTTCTGGACGCGGCTGGTACGCATCTACTGGCACACCGCAAGCGAAGACGACCGCCGATGCATTGCGCACATCCTGCCGGTGTTCATCAGCCATTACCTGACCAACGACATCCAGAAGTCGTTTGATTTGCGGCTGATCGAATCCTTGCCGATCGGCGATGGAACACGCCGCGCACTCAAGAACGAAGTGTCGGGGCTGGCCTTCCCGATCAATCGCCATCACCCGCTGGTTGCCAACATCGTGCGGTTTTTTCGCAGCAGTTCGCTGCTCGACTCGCCGTGCGTACAAGACGCCCTGGGCGACTACCTGGCTTAACGAGGAGCACATCATGAGACGTCTCGACATTCTGCTCATTGGACGCAGCCAGGCCCTTATCGACCTGGCACTGGAACTCGAACAACAGGGACATGCGCCCAGACGCTTGCATGCCCTCGATGAGCAACCCGCGGGGCACGTCGATTTGCTGATCGACGACGCCAGCCTGCAAGTCAATTCCTTTGGCGACGTACCGCGGCTGACGCTGCAACTGGGCGTCGGTACGCCGGGAGCTTCAGGCCTGCCGCCGCTGGACCTGCTGTGCCTGTACGGCTCGACACTGCTGACCCGCGTGCCGATTGCGGATGAGCCTTCGGGTAACGGTCAGGCGTTGCGTATGCGAGCTCTTGCAGAGCTGGTGGACCACGTGGCATTGCTGATCAGCCGCTACTCACGGGATGCCGGGTATTTTCTGCTCGCCCCGCCCGCAACCTGCGCCTCATTTGAGCAGGTGGAGGACTTGCAGTATCTGGACCGCCTGGCCTTCGTCCACCGGCTCAACACCACCGCGCAACCCTGGCTGCTGCAACGGGCGCAAACGCCCATGATCGAGCGCCTTGAGCAGCGTTTCATCCAGTCCGCCGAGCGTCCGGCGCTGAACGTAGCCGGCACCTCCCTGAGTTATCGCGAATTGCATGCCCTGAGCCGCGCCATTGCGCAACGCCTGCAACCCTTGCTCGATCGGCATCAGGGGCCCGTGGTGGTCGGGATCTGCCTGGCGAAATGCAGCGCACTGTATGGGGGGATTCTGGCGATTCTGGGCAGCGGCGCAGTGTATCTGCCACTGGAGCCCAGCCATCCGTTGCAACGCCAGCAGTACATCCTGTCGAATGCCGGGGCGGTGTTGCTGCTGCACGACGGGCAGCACCCGCTCGCGACCGGGATGGCCAGTCTGGATATCAGCCGCATCGACGTCGCCGATGCAGATGCCGATCAACCCTTGATGCGCCAGCGACCCGATCTGGATGCGCCCTGCATGGCGCTCTACACCTCAGGCACCACCGGACACCCCAAAGGCGTATTGCTCAGCCAGGCCAATCTCGCCCACTTCACCGCGTGGTACGCCGACTACGTGCAGCTGACCGAGCAGAGCCGGGTGTTGCAGTTTTCGTCGCTGGGATTCGACTCGTCGCTGATCGATATTTTCCCGACCCTGCTGCAGGGTGCCGAGCTGTTCGTACCAAGCGACGATCAACGTCGCGACCCGTTGCAACTGGTGGAACTGATCGGTCAACAACGACTGAGCCACGCCTTTTTGCCCCCAGCGCTGTTGAGCATCCTGCCGCTGGATCGATTGCAGTGCCTGGATCATGTCATGACCGGCGGTGATGTCTGCGAGCCCTGGGTCATCGAGCAACTGACTCGCCAGGGCAACCTCTACAACCTCTATGGGCCGACCGAAGCCACAGTGCTGATCACCGCGCGACAATTGCGTAGCGGTGACAGCAATCACACCCTCGGCGCACCGATCGCGAACAGTCAGGTGCTGATTCTCGATGAGGACTTGCAACCGGTGGCTGAGCAGATCACCGGCGAGTTGTACATCGTCGGCCCGGGGGTGTGTTTGGGTTATTTGAATAACCCGCAGCAGACCGCCGAACGCTATCTGAATCTGCACCTGGCCGATGGTGAGCGCCTGCGCGCCTACCGCACCGGCGACATGGCCAGGTGGACCAGCGAGGGCATCGAGCTGTGCGGGCGCCGGGACAACCAGGTGAAGATCCGGGGTTTCCGGGTCGAGCCGGAAGAGATCGAACGCTGCCTGCGCGCCAGTCGGCTGTACCGTCAGGTGGCGGTAGTCATCGACAGCCAGCGGCGCATTCTGGCCTTTCTTGCGCAGCCTCAGGAAAACCAGCCCGGCACTGCTCGTGAAGCGCTGAAAGCCCACGCCATCGAGTGCCTGCCGGATTACATGCGGCCCTCTGCATGGACGGAAGTGGCGATCATGCCGTTCGCCAGCAACGGCAAGGTCGACCGCAAGGCGCTGCTGGACTTGCCTGTCAACATGACCGAGGACCGCCCACGGCGTTTGCCCGCCAGTGCCGATGAAACCCTGTTACTGGCGATCTGGGCCGAGTTGCTGGAGTTGCCGGCCAGTGATATTTCCACCGACGAAAGCTTCTTCAACCTGGGCGGCCACTCGATCCTGTTGTCGCGCATGCTCTTGCGATTGCGTGAAGAATTTGGTCGCAGCATCTCTATCAACCGCTTCATCGAACTGCCGACCATCAGCAAACTCGCGACACTGGTTCGTGGCTCGGGCACCGAAGAAGTATTGAGCGAACAGGCCATGGCCGACGCCTTCCGCGAGTTGGAGGTGCAGCCCTTGCCGGTGAGCGCCATGGGCGACGTGCACAAGGTGATCGTTACCGGCGCCAACAGTTTTGTCGGTGTGCACATTGTCGAAGCGTTGCTGGCCTGGGGTGCCACCGAAGTCGCGTGCCTGGTGCGTGAGGGTGGCGGGCAATCGGCGTCCGAACGCTTTGCCCAGGCCGTGCAAGAGAACCGCCTGGAGCACCTGGACCTGAGCCGGGTGCAGGTTTACCCGGCGGATATTGCCCGCCCCGGGCTGGGGCTCGCCGCGGATGTCCATGAGCGACTGGACCGGCAATTCGGCGCGCTGGTGCATAACGCCGCCAACGTCAACCACGTCCTCGACTACGAGTCATTGGCGCGGGACAACGTCGAACCGATTTTCGAATGCCTGCGATTGTGCGAAGGACGCAGCAAAAAGATATTCAACTTCGTTTCGACGCTTTCAGCGTCCAGCACCCTTTCCGCCGATGGCCGGGTGCTTGAGCTGCCGGCCGCACAGACCCCGCCGATCTACATCAAGAACGGCTACAACCTGTCGAAATGGGTCGCTGAACGCATCCTCGAACGGGCTCGGGAACGTGGGGTCCGGGTCAATCTGTATCGCCCCGGCAACATCAGTTTCAACAGCCTCACGGGGGTCTGCCAACCGCACAAGAATCGTTTGATGTTGATGCTCAAGGGCTCGATCCAGCTCGGTCAGGTACCGCAATTCGCGCTGAACTTCGACTTGATGCCGGTGGACTTCCTGGCCCGTTTTATCGCATTCCACGCCAGCCGTTATCAGCCAGATAAAGCCGTGTTCAACCTGCACAACCCCGAACCCCTGAGCTGGGATGCCTACGTCGCGTCATTTCGCGAGGCCGGCCGGGAGTTTTCGATGGTCAGCGTCGCCGACTGGCAACAGCAATTGGGCCGGGTCGACAGCGACAACGCGCTGTTTGGCGTACTCGGTTTCTACCTCAACGGCTTCGAAGAAGACATCGGCGATATCTCGATGATTGGTCACGACAACGCCCACGCCGGCGTGCGTCAGATGGGCTCGCAATACCCGGAAAAATCCCCGGCGCTGCTGCGTCGTGGCTGCGACTACCTCAAAGAAATCAATTTCATCTGATCATCCCAACCAAGAACGGAGCAATACCATGAGCACTCTGCAACCCGATACCCTGATCAAAAACCCTCAAGGCGGCGCTGTCGTAGCGTCAGTGGAAGTGCCGGCCGATGCCGCGCAAGTCTGGGCAGTGGTCGGCAACTTTGCCGGCTTCGATCGCTTCATACCGGCGCTGTCGCACATCGAGACGACCGGCGAAGGCGTGTCATCCCTGCGCAAGAAATTCTTCAGGGACGGCAATCTGGTGGTCGAACAACTCAACTCCCGGGATGAGCAGGCTCGAAGCATGACCTGGACCACGATCTACAATACCTTGGGCGTGGCCAATTTATGGGCGGCGATGAATGTTGAAGGGTTGGGCGCGGGCAAGTCCCGGGCGACCTGGACCATCATTGCCGAACCGGCGCAGGGCGGTGCCGAAGCCTTGCCGGGGTTCAAGGCGTTCGTGCAGGGGTTTGCCGATGACGCCATGAACAATGTGTTGAAGCTGTTTGTGTAGGACTTGAGTTTGGCGGTGAATGGTCCACCGCTTTCGCGAGCAAGCCCGCTCCCACACTGGATCTGCGTCGTACACAAATACTGTGTTCACCATAGATTCAACGTGGGAGCGGGCTTGCTCGCGAAGAACGATAACGCGGTCCCGCTGACGTTCCGCCCGGCCGCAGTTGCAAATTCCCCAGCCCTTGATGACACTGCGACTAATTGTCATTTGTGACGTTCGGGCTCCGATGGATAGTTCAGTGTTGAATCCCCGCGGCGAGCCGCATCAGCAGGTAGTCCAGCAAGCCATCAATTGGTTGCTGCAGCTGCGCAACAACGCGGCCAATCCCAGGCTGCGCCAGCAATGCGATCGCTGGCGGGCAGAACACCATGAGCACGAACTGGCCTGGCAACGAGTGCAATCCCTGCATGCCGAATTGAGCGGCAACCCGCGGACGGTACCGGGAGCGCAGGCCGCCTTCAATACGTTGGACCATAGCGCCTCGGGAATGGGAAGACGGCAGGCGTTGAAGCTGCTGTCGGGGGCGCTGCTGATGGGCTCTGCTGCATGGCTGGGCAAGGATGCAGTGGGCTGGCAACAATGGACCGCTGACTTCGCCACCGCCACCGGCGAGCGACGTGGCTTCCAGCTACCCGATGGCACGCGCCTGGAGCTCAACACGGCCAGCGCGGTGGATCTGGATTACACCGCGCAGCAGCGGCTGATCAAATTGACTCGCGGTGAGATCATCGTGACGTATGGCGGAATCGACGAAGGCTCTTCATTTGATCGACCGTTACGGGTGCACTGTCGCTACGGCGTGTATGAAGGGGTGGGGGCGCGTTACATCCTGCGCCAGGAGGCCGACTGCACTCGACTCAGTGTCACCAGTGGCATCGTCGCGATTGTTTCTCCGCTGCCTGCAGACGGCACGCCGATTCGACTGAACGCCGGGCAAAGCTATTTGATCGATCACCGCCAGGCGAAGCCGGTGCCGCCGCTGAACATGGATGTCGGCGCCTGGGTCGACGGGTTGATCGTGACCCGCAACATGCGCCTGAAGGATTTCCTCGATGAAGTCGCACGTTACCGGCACGGTTATCTGAAGTGCTCGGCGGACATTGCCGAATTGCGCCTGTCCGGGATGTTTCATCTTGAAGACACCGACAAGCTGCTGACAATCCTGCCGCAAACCCTGCCCGTGCAACTGCGCTATCGCACCCGCTGGTGGGTGACTGTGGAGCGACAGGCCTGAATTATTCTCCTGGCCGGGACGGAAATCCCTATCGGGTGGCGCAGCGGGAGGCTCGCTCAGACACAAACAGCGGACAAAAACAAAACCCCTGTCTGCGTTAGCAGACAGGGGTTCTGGAATTCAATCTTGACGATGACCTACTCTCACATGGGGAAACCCCACACTACCATCGGCGATGCATCGTTTCACTGCTGAGTTCGGGATGGGAT
>NZ_JAUSSR010000020.1 GCF_030812475.1 Pseudomonas lini | reverse complement strand
TCATAACCTCAATCTCTCGAACCGCCCGGTGCGGACCCGCATGCCGGGTGGTGTGGCAGGGGTACGGTCTATGAAGACCGTCCCCTATGCCGATTGCCCCTGTAGGAGCCGGCTTGCCGGCGAACCAGACGGCGCGGTGAATCAGATGCGCCGCTTCAGTCGCAAAATCTGGCTCACACTCCAGAGCACGAAAAACGCCGCTGCCGGTTGAGTGATGATCGCGCATTCAGCGTCTGGACTGTGATTGTAGGGCCTGGCGGGCAGCAGTAGTTTTGAGCCATCTGCTGCCGGAGAAACAACCATGCCTGAGTACAAAGCTCCCCTGCGCGACATGCGCTTTCTGATCGATCATGTCTTCGACTTTCACCGCCACTACGCCGCGCTGGGCGCCGCCGATGCCAGCCCGGACATGGTCAATGCGATCCTCGAAGAGGGCGCAAGATTCTGTGAGAACGTGCTCGCACCGCTGAACCGCAGCGGTGACGAAGAAGGCTGCCATTTCGACAACGGCGTGGTGACGACGCCTGCAGGGTTCAAGCAGGCATTCGCACACTACGTTGAAGGCGGGTGGCATGGCCTGGCGGCGGATCCGGCGTACGGCGGCCAGGGATTGCCCAGCTCCCTGGGCCTGGTCATCAGTGAAATGGTCGGCTCCAGCAATACGTCCTGGGGCATGTACCCCGGCTTGACCCATGGCGCGATGTCGGCGATCCATGCCCATGGTACGCAAGCGCAAAAGCAGATTTACCTGAGCAAACTCACCGCCGGCCAATGGACCGGCACCATGTGCCTGACCGAAGCCCATTGCGGCACTGACCTGGGCATCATCAAGACCCGCGCGGTGCCTGCAGCCGACGGCAGTTACGCGATCACCGGCAGCAAGATTTTCATCTCCGCCGGCGAGCACGACATGAGCGATAACATCATTCACCTGGTGCTGGCGAAGCTGCCGGATGCACCCGCGGGGACCAAGGGCATATCGCTGTTCATCGTGCCCAAGTTTTTGCCCGATGCCCAAGGCGAGGCGGGCGAGCGCAACGGAGTGTCCTGCGGTTCGATCGAACACAAAATGGGCATCAAGGCCTCGGCCACCTGCGTGCTGAACTTCGACGGGGCCAAGGGCTTCTTGATCGGTGAGCCGAACAAGGGGCTCAACTGCATGTTCACCATGATGAACCATGCGCGCCTTGGCACCGGGATGCAGGGGTTGTGCCTGGGAGAGGCCAGTTTCCAGGGGGCCATCCAATACGCCAATGATCGCCTGCAGATGCGCTCGCTGACCGGCCCGAAAGCCCCGGAGAAAGTCGCCGACCCGATCATTGTTCATCCCGATGTGCGCCGGATGTTGCTGACCATGAAAGCCTTCAACGAAGGCAACCGGGCACTGACCTACTTCACCGCGCAATGGCTGGATATCGCGCATCTGAGCCCGGACGCTGGCGCACGGCAAGAGGCGGAAGACCTGTTGGCGTTCCTGACGCCGATCTGCAAAGCCTTCATGACCGACACTGGCCTGGAGGTGACCAACCACGGCATGCAGGTATTCGGTGGCCATGGTTTCATTCGTGAATGGGGTATGGAGCAGTTGGTCCGCGATTGCCGGATCGCGCCGATATACGAGGGCACCAACGGTATTCAGGCGCTGGACTTGCTCGGACGAAAGGTGCTCGGTAGTCAGGGCAAGCTGCTGCGCGGATTCACCAGAATCGTCCACACATTCTGCGCCGCCAACGCCGGCCATCCGCAACTCGCCAACTATGTGGCGCAGCTGAGCGAGCTGAATCAACAGTGGGGCGAGTTGACCGCCAAAGTCGGCATGGCCGCGATGAAAAACCCGGATGAGGTTGGTGCTGCATCGGTGGATTATCTGATGTATAGCGGTTACATCATCCTTGGCTATCTGTGGCTGCGTATGGCGCTGGTGGCTCAGGCGCAGCTCGACGACGGCTGTGGCGATGCCGATTACTGTCGCGGCAAACTGGCGACCAGTGAGTTTTACTTCAAACGACTGTTGCCACGCACTGCCGCTCATCGGGCCGCCATCGAGGCAGGTAGCGATTGCCTGATGCAGCTGCCGGCGGAGTTGTTTGCGCTTTAAATGCAGGAGCGAGCCTGCTCGGAATGAAGTCAAGAACGCCACGGTTATGTAGGAGCGAGCCTGCTCGCGATGGATTCAAGGGCGTCGCGGTTATGTAGGAGCGAGCCTGCTCGCGATGGGTTCAAGGGCGTCGCGGTTATCCAGTAAGCACGCGTAATCGTTAACGACCATCGCGAGCAAGCTTGCTCCTACAACGGGTTGTTTCATCCCATGGATATCTAGTGACCAAATATGACTTGATAGTCACAGAATGACGCTATGTGTCGCAAAAGTTGTTGGGGTACACTCAAATCCAACGAAAGCAACATCCCTACGACTCACCTGTTTAGATCTTGCGAGGTTTGCCATGGCTGACTACAAAGCGCCCCTGCGCGATATGCGCTTCGTCCTCAATGAAGTATTCGAGGTCGCCAGACTCTGGGCCCAGCTGCCCGCGCTGGCCGAAACCGTGGATGCCGAAACCGTCGAAGCCATTCTCGAAGAGGCCGGCAAGGTCACCAGCAAAAGCATCGCACCGCTGAGCCGTGCGGCAGACGAAGAGGGCTGCCGCTGGGCGGACGGTGCCGTCACCACCCCGGCCGGTTTCCCCCAGGCTTATCAGACTTACGCGCAAGGCGGTTGGGTCGGTGTCGGTGGCGATCCCGCCTACGGCGGCATGGGCATGCCCAAGGCGGTCTCGGCCCAGGTCGAGGAAATGGTCAACTCCGCCAGCCTGTCGTTCGGTCTGTACCCGATGCTGACGGCGGGCGCTTGCCTGTCGATCAACGCCCACGCCAGTGATGAACTGAAAGCCGCCTACCTGCCGAACATGTACGCCGGGGTCTGGGCCGGTTCCATGTGCCTGACAGAGCCACATGCCGGGACCGACCTGGGGATTATCCGCACCAAGGCCGAGCCTCAGGCCGACGGTTCCTACAAGGTCAGCGGCACCAAGATCTTCATCACCGGCGGTGAACACGACCTGACCGAGAACATCATCCACCTGGTACTGGCCAAGCTGCCGGACGCACCGGCGGGGCCGAAAGGCATTTCGCTGTTCCTGGTGCCCAAGTTCATGGTCAATACCGATGGCAGCCTCGGCGCGCGCAACCCGGCCAACTGCGGTTCGATCGAACACAAGATGGGCATCCAGGGGTCTTCGACCTGCGTGATGAACTTCGACGAAGCCGTGGGTTACCTGGTCGGCGAGCCAAACAAGGGCCTGGCGGCGATGTTCACCATGATGAACTACGAACGCCTGGGTGTCGGTATCCAGGGCCTGGCCAGCGGCGAGCGCTCCTACCAGAACGCCGTGGAATACGCCCGCGATCGCCTGCAAAGCCGTGCGCCAACCGGCGCGCAGAACCAGGACAAGGTCGCCGACCCGATCATCGTCCACCCGGACGTGCGGCGCATGCTGCTGACCATGAAAGCCTCGAACGAAGGCGGCCGGGCCTTTTCGACCTATGTGGCGATGCAACTGGACACTGCCAAGTTCAGCGAAGACGCCACCACCCGCAAGCGCGCGGAAGATCTGGTCGCACTGCTGACCCCGGTGGCCAAGGCGTTCCTCACCGATCTCGGCCTGGAAACAACGGTCCACGGCCAACAGGTGTTCGGCGGCCACGGCTACATCCGCGAATGGGGCCAGGAGCAACTGGTGCGTGACGTGCGCATCACCCAGATCTACGAAGGTACCAATGGCATTCAGGCACTGGACCTCGTGGGCCGCAAGATCGTCGGCACGGGCGGGGCGTTCTATAACCTGTTCGCCGACGAAATCCGCCATTTCACCGCGACCGCCGATGCCAGCCTCGCCGAGTTCACCCAGCCACTGAACGCCGCCGTGACCACCCTCGACGAGTTAACCGCATGGTTGCTCGACCGGGCGAAAAATAACCCGAACGAAATCGGCGCCGCATCGGTCGAGTACCTGCAAACCTTCGGTTATGTGGCTTATGCCTACATGTGGGCACTGATGGCCAAGGCAGCCTTGGGCAAAGAAGCGCAGGACGATTTCTACGCCAGCAAACTGGGCACCGCACGCTTCTATTTCGCCCGCCTGCTGCCGCGTATTCACTCGTTGAGCGCGTCGATAAAGGCCGGTAGCGAATCGCTGTTCCTGCTGGATGCGGCTCAGTTCTGATTATGTAACGCGATGTAAGCATTCTCTTACAATGCGTGATGCTGTTTTCCCATAGTAGAAGATTGGATCCACAGCTAATCTACTGCTTATGGACGTCGCGCAGGAAGCGCAAAGCAACAACACGGACACGTAGGATTCTGCCAGGACGGCGGATTGAAATGGATGTCAGGGAAACAGTCTGCAAAGCCCCGCTTCGGCGGGGTTTTCTTTGGTCTGCAGAAAAGTATTCAGCTCAGCCCGTCGAGGGTGGTCGAGTTGTTCAAGCGACTATCCGGCCCGTTCATCACCTCCTCCAGCAAAGTCCTTAACAACGCCAGTGAGGCTTGTTGACGCTGCACATCCCGACAGACCAATCCGACTTGCAGCGGCACCCGCGGCTCGGTCAGCGGTTTCCATAGCAGTTCATCATTCCCCAATGCCTTCTGTGAGCGTCCGGGCAGGACCGTCGCCAGCCGAGTGTGGGGCAGGCTGTCGAGAATCCCCGCCATGTTGTTCAATTCGGCCTGCACCTGCGGGCGTCGTCCCAGACTGGCCAGTTGTGTCTGCCAGATCTGGCGTACCTGAAACTCTTCACCCAGTAGCAACATCGGTAACCCGGCGGCCTGACCCATGGACACCTTCTTGAATTCACGCAACGGATGGTCCGCCGGGATGACCAGGGTCAGTTCGTCTTCGTAGAGCAGCACACCGTGCAGACCTGGCTGACGGGGCGGCAAATAGCTGATTCCGATATCCAGCGAACCGTTGAGCAGCCGTCGCTCGATTTCCAGCCCCGTCAGTTCATAGATCTGTACCACCAGATGCGGCTGCGCCTTGCGCACACGTTCGAGCATCTGAGGCACCAGGCTGGTGTGAACGGTCTGCAACACGCCAATGGCCAGGGTCCGCAGTGCCTGTCCCTTGAAATTACCCAAGGCTTCGCGCGCCCGTTGCAGGCCATCGAGCAACGGCAGCGCGTGGTTGTACAACGTGTGGGCGGCGAGAGTTGGCAGCAGACGTTTGCTGCTGCGTTCGAACAGGCTCACATCAAGGTTCTGTTCGAGGTGGCGAATCTGCTGGGACAGCGCCGGCTGAGAGATTGAGAGCCGCTCGGCGGCCCGGCCCACGTGGCCCTCCTCGTAGACCGCGACGAAATAACGCAGTTGCTTGAAATCCATAAGTGATGCTTATCGAAAATGCTGTGAAATCGAAATGGTTCAACGCCTTGTCTGAGCCTAGTCTAACCGCATTCACAAGGCTTACAGGGCCATAGAGCGCGATGAATACCGTTTATATCGATGGTGTTTACATAGGTAAGGCAAAAAACCTCACGCGAGGTTTGAGCAGATGAATTTGTTCAACCTGCGGCGCAATCCACCGAGTCTCGATGACCTGGCCATTGCCGACCACCTACCGTCCAAGGGCGACAACCTTTCCAGCGAGTGCCTGATGCCCAGTGTCGATCGGCCGAAACAGATTTTTGTGCGCGGCCAGGGCTCCTGGTTGTGGGACAGCGATGAACGCGCGTACCTGGATTTCACGCAGGGTGGTGGGGCCAATAGCCTCGGACATAGCCCCTCGGCACTGGTCAATGCTCTCGCGGCGCAAGCCCGGTCGTTGATCAACCCCGGTTTCGGCCTGCATAACCGCGGCATGGTCAACCTCGCCCAGCGATTGTGCGCCAGCACCGGCAGTGATCAGGCGTACCTGCTTAACAGTGGCAGCGAAGCCTGCGAAGCGGCGATCAAGCTGGCACGCAAGTGGGGGCAGCGGTATCGCGGTGGTGCCTCGCGAATCATCGTTGCCAATAACGGCTGCCACGGGCGTGGTCTCGCGACGATATCGGCGTCGGACAGTTCCAGCCTGATCAATCGATTCGAGCCGCAACTGCCAGGCTTCAGTCACGTTCCGTTCAATGATCTTGCGGCACTGCATGCGGCCGTGGATGCCCGGACGGTGGCAATCATGCTCGAGCCGATCCAGAGCGAAGCCGGGGTGATTCCGGCTACCGGGCATTACCTCAAGGGGGTCGAGCGGCTGTGCCGTGAACTGGGCATCCTGCTGATCCTTGACGAGGTGCAAACCGGTGTCGGTCGCTGCGGCACGTTGCTTGCCGAACAGTCCTACGGCGTGCGCGCCGATATCGTCGTGCTCGGCAAAGGCCTGGGCGGGGGCGTGCCATTGGCGGCGTTGCTGGCGCGGGGCAAGGCCTGCTGTTTCGATGTCGGCGAGCTGATGGGGACCCACCATGGCAATGCATTGATGACAGCTGCCGGACTTGCCGTACTCGACAGCGTGCAGGACAAAACTTTTCTCGAGCATGTCAGGGAAACCGGCCAGCACCTGCGCGACGGCCTGACCCGATTGGCCCATCGCTACGGGCACGGCGACTTGCGCGGGCAGGGGCTGCTTTGGGGGCTGACGTTATCTGACGATTCGGCGGATGCCGTAGTCAAAGCGGCGCGGTACGAAGGCCTGCTGCTCAACGCCCCGCGACCGGATTGCCTGCGCTTTACCCCGGCCCTCACCGTCAGCAGGGCCAACATCGACGAAATGCTCCTGCGCCTGGCACGTGCCTTCTCCCGTGTGCGTACTGCACAGCTGCAGTGTCGCAAAGGGATTGCCGTCTGAGCAGCCCGTCCGGCATGAATTCCCGAACCGTCTCGCGGTATAACGCATCGTCCCATGCCTGATTTTTTCGGCATGGGGCGTTTTTTTTCGACAGCCTGTCGTCAAGGCTCGATGCCTGACTTTGACGATACTGAACCCTGACGAACGGTATGGGTCGATAAGATGTAGGCTCACACGAGCCAACCTTAACCAGGAGCTGCCCCATGGACTTTATTCGAATCATCATCGCCATTCTGTTGCCGCCACTGGGTGTGTTCCTGCAGGTCGGTTTTGCTGGCGCGTTCTGGCTGAATATTCTGCTGACGTTGTGCGGTTATATTCCCGGGATCGTGCATGCGGTGTACATCATCGCCAAGCGCTGATATTTGCGGCGTCTGGTAGATCGCTTTCGCGAGCAAGTCGAATCGTCGCACCGCCGCTCCCACATTGGATCTCGGTCGTACACAAATACTGTGTTCGCTGAAGATCCAATGTGGGAGCGGGCTTGCTCGCGAAGGAGGCGCCACCATTTCGGCACTGGGCACGGATGTCAGTCCGCCAGCGCCATCACCCGCCGATAAAACAACCACTCCTGCTCCAGCGCATGGGCCTGATTACCAGCCTTGCGGAAGCCATGGCGTTCGTCCGCGTAATAATGCGCTTCAACCAGAATGCCGTTTTTCTGCAGCGCCTCGACCATGTCGCGGGTCTGTTGCGGCACCACCACGGCATCCAGTTCACCCTGGAAGAAAATCACCGGGACACTGATGTTGCCCGCGTGCAGCAGCGGCGTTCGCGCGGCATAACGTTCGGCGTCCGCGACCGGATCACCGATCAACCAATCCAGGTAGTCACCTTCGAACTTGTGGGTCGCATGGCCGAGAGCGACAGGGTCGCTGACGCCATACAGGCTGGCACCGGCGCGGAAGACCTTGTGGAAGGCCAGGGCGCAAAGGGTGGTGTAGCCGCCGGCACTGCCACCGCGAATAAACGCCTTGTCACCGTCGATCAGCCCGCGTTCTGCGAGCCAGGTGACGACCGCACAAGCGTCTTCGACATCGACATCGCCCCAGCTCAAATGCAGCGCCTGGCGATAAGCCCGGCCGTAGCCGCTGCTGCCGCGGTAATTGAGGTCGGCCACGGCGAAGCCGCGTTGTGCCCAGTACTGGATACGGGGGTCGAGCATCGGGTAGCAGGCCGAGGTCGGGCCGCCGTGGATGAACACCACTAGTGGCGGTTTCGCATTCCCGCTCATCGCCGGGTAGAAGAAGCCATGGGCTTGGCCTGAACCGCTCGGATAACTCAGGGTTTGCGGCAGGCTGATCTGCTCGGCAGGCAAAGGCGCGACACCGCCGGCCAGCACTTTGACCTGGCGGGTGTTGCGGTCGATGGCAATCACCGCCGCAGGGCTGACCGGCGAGGCGGCGATGCAGTATATGAACTGCCCGTCGAGGGCGAGATGGCGGAAGCGGCTGTAGTTGCCGGTGAAATCCTCACCGTGGTCACCGACAAGTCCCAGGCGGCCGAAGCCGCCTTCGGTCCAGCTTGCCAGGTAGTGGCCTTCTTCCAATGGCAACCAGGTGCATCCGCCCAGTTGCCAGGGTGCAGGCCCATGGTCGGCCGTGGCGCTGGGCAGAGGGCTCAAGCCAGCGCCCGACTCCATCCAGGGCTGCCAATAGCCGCCGCGATCCGTCAGACAAAACAGCCGGCCGCTGGCATCGAACCGAGGCTGTTGCAGCGACTCCTGAACGCCATCGCCGGCCACGCAACGCGGCTGTGCATAACCGCCATCGCCCTGGCGATCGGCAACCATCAGGCGGGTCGCGGTCCATGGCTGGTCCGGGCGGCTCCATTCGATCCAGGCCAGGCGTCGAGCATCCGGGCTCAGGGTCGGTGAGGCGTAAAAATCCGCACCTTCGGCCAGCAAGTGTCGCGCTCCGTCCAGTAGGTCTATGGCCACCAGACGATGCCGGTCACGGTTCTCTTCAATCGCCAGAACCCGCCCGTCGGCGAACTGCAGATCGCCGTAGCGGCACTCGTTTGAAGTCAGCGCCTCAGGTTCGCCCGTGAGCGACTGTCGATACATCTGCTGGTCGGCCTCGTTGACGAAAACGACGCCGTCATCGGTCAGGCAAAACGCTCCACCGCCGTATTCGTACACTCGACTGCGCACACTGAAGCCCGGCGGCGTCAGGCAACGGGCCTGATCGTCGTGCCACTGCCAGATGCGGCAGGCGGCATCTTCGGGGCGGTACTCGATCCAGAACAGGCCGTGCCGACCGAGCTGCAATTCGGCAAAGTCGACACCGGCGGCGACAGCTCGGGCGGCGCTGAAAGGTTCAGCTTTTAGCGATGAGGCGTGAATTTCGTTCATTGCGAAAGGCCAGTTGTTCGATGGTCTGGGTCGCGTGCTCGGCTTCTTCGCGGGCCTTGAGGATCACGCCGTGATGGTGCGACTTGCTGCACACCGGATCGGCGTTGCTTGCGTCGCCGGTGAGCATGAACGCCTGGCAACGGCAGCCGCCGAAGTCTTTTTCTTTCTCGTCGCAGGAGCGGCACGGCTCGGGCATCCAGTCGTAACCGCGAAAGCGGTTGAAGCCGAACGAGTCGTACCAGATGTGCTGCATGCTGTGGTCGCGCACGTTGGGAAACTGCACCGGCAGCTGTCGGGCTCCGTGGCACGGCAGGGCGGTTCCGTCCGGCGTGACGGTCAGGAAAATACTGCCCCAGCCGTTCATGCAGGCTTTCGGGCGTTCTTCATAATAGTCCGGGGTGACGAATATCAGCTTGCACGGATGCCCTTCGGCCTCCAGCCTGGCGCGGTATTCGTTGGTGATACGTTCGGCGCGGACCAATTGTTCCCTGGTCGGTAACAAACCGACCCGATTGAGCTGTGCCCAGCCGTAAAACTGGCAGGTGGCGAGTTCGACGAAGTCGGCTTCAAGGGCGATGCACAGCTCGATGATGCGGTCGATCTTGTCGATGTTGTGCCGGTGGGTGACGAAGTTCAACACCATCGGATAGCCGTGGGCTTTCACCGCGCGGGCCATTTCCAGTTTTTGCGCGAAGGCTTTTTTCGAACCGGCCAGCAGGTTGTTCACTTGCTCGTCGCTGGCCTGGAAGCTGATCTGGATATGGTCCAGGCCGGCCTGCTTGAAGTCGCTGATTTTCTGCTCGGTGAGGCCGATGCCGGAGGTGATCAGATTGGTGTAGAAGCCCAGCTTGCGCGCCTCGGCGATGAGCTCGGCGAGGTCCTGGCGCACCAGCGGTTCACCTCCGGAAAAGCCCAACTGCGCCGCGCCCATTTCCCGTGCTTCGCGGAACACCTTGACCCACTGCTCGGTGCTCAGTTCCTTGCCTTGCTCGGCAAAATCCAGCGGGTTGGAGCAGTAAGGGCATTGCAGCGGGCAGCGATACGTCAGCTCGGCCAGCAGCCACAGCGGCAGGCCGGTTTGCGGTTTGGGCGGTAACGTGTCTGACATGGAATCAGGCAAGTTCGATCCAGTGCTGAGCACGGGCGACCTCCATGAATTGCTCGATGTCGTCACCGAGCTCGGGCACGCCGGGGAACTGCGCGTCCAATTCGGCAATGATCGCCGCGACATCGCGCTGGCCATCGATCAGGCCGCCGATCAACGCGGCACTTTCATTGAGTTTGATCATGCCTTCCGGATAGAGCAACACATGGCCTTTCTGCGCCGGTTCGTACTGAAAGCGGTAGCCCGTACGCCAGGTCGGGGTCTTGCTGCGGTCGAAACTCATAAGGTGATTCCTTTATGCCAGACCCGTTGCCCGGTCACGCTGTGATACGGCGGTCGGTTCAGTTCGTAGGCCATGCTCATGGCATCGAGCATGCTCCAAAGAATGTCCAGTTTGAACTGGAGAATTTCCAGCATGCGCTCCTGGCCTTGTCGAGTGGTGTAATGCTGCAGGGTGATCGCCAGACCATGTTCGACATCCCGGCGCGCCTGACCCAGTCGGGTGCGGAAATATTCGTAGCCGGCCGGGTCGATCCATGGGTAATGCTGCGGCCAGCTGTCGAGACGCGACTGGTGGATCTGCGGCGCGAACAGTTCGGTCAGCGAGCTGCTGGCAGCTTCCTGCCAACTGGCCCGGCGGGCGAAGTTGACGTAGGCGTCCACGGCGAAACGCACGCCGGGCAGCACCAGCTCCTGGGAGCGCAATTGATCCGGGTCGAGGCCGACGGCCTGGCCCAGACGCAGCCAGGCCTCGATACCGCCGTCTTCGCCGGGGGCACCGTCATGGTCGAGCAAGCGCTGAATCCACTCGCGACGGATCTCGCGGTCCGGACAGTTGGCGAGGATCGCGGCGTCCTTGAGCGGGATATTCACCTGATAGTAGAAGCGGTTGGCGACCCAGCCCTGGATCTGCTCACGGGTCGCCCGGCCTTCATACATTGCCACGTGATAGGGGTGGTAGATGTGGTAGTAGGCGCCTTTGGCGCGAAGCGCCGCTTCGAATTCGGCGGGGGACATTGGGGTGTCAGTCATTGTGGGTCTCCGGGTAGGACCGGTTGATTCTCAGTGTCGGGTCTGGCCTCATCGCGAGCAAGCTCGCTCCCACAATAGATCGGGTGGCACGCAAATCCCTGTGGGAGCGAGCCTGCTCGCGATAGACCGCGCAGCGGTCTCGATTTCTTACAACACAATACTCATGCCGTCGTAGGCCACTTCAACCTTGCGCCGAGCGAGCTCCGCACGCTCCGGCGAGTCCTCATCGAGAATCGGGTTGGTGTTGTTGATGTGAATAAGCACCTTGCGCTGCTTGGGCAGTTGCTCCAGCACTTCCAGCATGCCGCCGGGACCGCTCTGTGCCAGGTGGCCCATTTCCCGGCCGGTGCGAGTGCCCACGCCCCGACGCTGCATTTCGTCGTCGTCCCACATCGTACCGTCCACCAGCAGGCAATCGCTGCCGGCCATGATTTCCAGCAGCGGTGCATCGACCTTGCCCAGGCCCGGGGCATAGAACAGCTTGCCACCGGTGTTCAGGTCTTCGACGATCAGGCCGATGTTGTCGCCCGGGTGCGGGTCGAAGCGGTGCGGCGAATACGGCGGCGCCGCGCTGCGCAGGGGCAGCGGGGTGAAGCGCAGGCTCGGGCAGGCCAGGATGGTAAAGCTGCGGTCGAGTTCGATGCGGTTCCAGCTCAGTCCGCCGTTCCAGTGGGTCAGCATGGTGAACAATGGAAAGCCGGTAGTCAGGTCTTCGTGGACCATGTCGGTGCACCAGACCTGATGCGGGCAACCCTCGCGCAGGCTGAGCAGGCCGGTGGTGTGGTCGATCTGGCTGTCCATCAGGATGATCGCGCTGATCCCGGTATCGCGCAGGGCGCGGCCCGGTTGCATGGGAGCGAAGCTCTGGAGCTGGGCGCGGATGTCTGGCGAGGCATTGCACAGCACCCAGTTCACGCCGTCATCGGAAATCGCGATGGACGATTGGGTTCGCGCCGTGGCCCGCAGGCTGCCATTACGAAAACCTGCGCAGTTCGCGCAATTACAGTTCCACTGTGGAAAACCGCCGCCAGCGGCAGAACCCAGGATCTGGACAAACATGGCTGCTCCATCATTTCAACGCTGAAAATAAAAACGCCTCGGCGAACCGAGGCGTTGCACATCACGCTCCACCAAAAATGGCAGAACTTAGCGGCTTGCGAAGTACATGGTGACTTCAAAGCCGATACGCAGGTCGGTGTAAGCAGGTTTGGACCAGGACATAAGAGTGCTCCTTTCAGGTAGATGGGACAGTTGATACCTATACATATAGTCCACCTCCAGCGGAGATGTTCAGATAGTTAGGCGGCTATGTTACTCAAAATTTCAGAATGATTGGCCACGAATCTTTGAGAAACCTCATTGCAGTACCGGTAATGATCAGTCTGCCGCTTGCCAAGGCGCGTTCGGCACCGCGCTGGTAGCCAGGCAGCGCCAGCCACCATCGGCCTTGTTCAACCGCCGAGCGGCGTCGAGCAGAGCTGAGCGGTCAATCCTTGCGATCGCCTCGGTTAGCAGGATCAGAAAATCCGACGAGTGGCCGGCCAGTTTGCTTTGCCACAACAATTCGGCGGCCTCAGCGACGGGTAACGCCGTGCTGATAAACTGATCGGCCAATGCCTGGCGTTGAGCGACGAAGGCCAAGTCATCGATGCCATCGATCATTTCCGGCAATTCGTTCAGGAACTGTTCGACGTGACCCAGCAGGTTCACAGGCGCAACGCTGGGTGATTGCACGCCAAATAGCAGCCCGGTCTGCCCATGAACCTGGCGCAGGCCGCTGAATACGGCGTATCCCAGTTGCAGCTCTACCCGCAGGCGCTGGTAGAAGGGTGTCTGGCACAGATGAGCGATCAGGCGCCAGGCGGCTTCGTCGGCGATGGTCCGGGTGGCGGTGGGGCAGAAGAGCAATAGCGCATGTTCGCTGGAACCGGTGTCGATGCAGTGCCAGAGGTGCTGTGAGCGGATCGATGACAGTGGCGTCAGTTGATTGTCCGGGCGGCCCGGTACTCGGCTCAAGGCCAGGCCCATCGCCGTTTGAGTGCGGGCGGACAGGCCAGTCGCCAGGCCATCCCAGCGCGCATTCGCCCAAAGCTGCTGCCAGTCGTCCGATACAGTGGTGTGCTCAAGGCAGTGCTCAGGCAGAGCCTTGAGCAGCTGCCGAATCGGCATTAGCGGAGTGCTAGTCGCGGTCACTTGTGAGGCCGCGATATCAGCCTTCGTCAGTTCTTTCAGCACATGCTCGAGGACTACCGGCATCGGCTCTTGCAGGCCGGTCATTTTCAGCAGCCATTCGTTGCCCGAAGTGCTGAGGGAAAATTCGACACCCGCCTGACGAGCGTCATCGCGCAAGGGTTGCAGGCGGTTCTCCAGTGCGGATTGAAGGTTGCTGTGTGGCGCCGAGTCCAGCCGCCAGCGCAGGTATACGGCGCCTTCCGCCGTGTTATCCGGCAATGCCTGGCTGAAGTGCATCGGCGAGTGTTCCCGGCGACTGCGCGTGCGATCCTGGGCAAAGGTTCGCAGACCGCGGTGTTTGCTGGTCTGGCCACGGATCAGCCCGGCACTTGGCGCTTGAGGTTCGGTGGCTAAAAACGGATTGGCTGACGGCAATTGCCATTGGCCGATGAAGTTATCCACAGCGCCGGACTGCAGGAGGATCTCCTTCAGGGCGACAACTGCGAGGTCGGATAAACCGGTCTCAAGCCCCTCGCTGTCCAGTCGCGCCAGTGGCAGGGCAGCGCTGGATTGCTGCTGACGTCGCAACAGCGCGGCGTATTCTTCGCGCAATGTGCTCCAGTCTTGCCCAGAGGCAAAAAAGCCCAGCCAGTCCAGCAGCTGCTCGCGAATCCCGGCGGGGGCTGCGGCAGGCAAGGTGAATTCGATGTGCAGCAACGCTTGCCCGGCGAACCGGTACAGCGGCGTGGCCTTCAGGCTGTCGGCCATCCCGCTGGCGCGCAATGTCGCGAGTAGCCCCCCGGGTTTTGCCGCGTTTAACCCATGGCACAGAAATGCCAAGGCTTCGGCCGATGAAGCGGGGAGCGCTTCGAAGGCAAACAACAGGTCCAGCCGACCCTCGCCAGCCTGTTGATAACTGTTGGTTGGCGATTCCATCAGCGGCACTGGGGGTTGTTGCGGGACTTTTTCGCCTGGCGAGAGGACCGCGCCAAAGCTTTGCGCCATCGACTTCAACTCATCGATACTCTGCGGCCCCACCAGGCTCAGCGTCATCTGCCCGGTGTGATAAAACCGTTGATGGAAATCCTTCAGTGCCTGCTGGAACTCAGGCTGCGGCAGCGGCAGGCTGTAGCGATTGCCTGCATGAAACGCGCGCAACGGGTGAGCGGCTGAAACACCATCAAACAGCGAAAATTGCCGCTGGGCTGTCGGGTCCCGAGACCAGGCGACAAATTCTGCGTGCAGCACTTCCCGTTCCCGCCGCTGATCGTCCGGATTCATACGCGGATGGGCGAGCATGTCTGACAGACGCTGCAGCCCACCACTCAACGCCTGAGGGGGTAATTCAAAAAAGAAGTCGGTTGTGCGCTCACAGGTTTGCGCGTTCACCTGCCCGCCATGACCTTGTACAAAGGCCATCAGGCCTTGGCCGGCAGGAAAGCGCTCGGTGCCGAGGAACAACAGGTGTTCAAGAAAGTGCGCCAAACCAGGCCAGGCCAGCGGCACGTCATGGCTGCCCGCGGCGACGCGCAACGCCGCAGCGCAGCGCTTCAAATCGGGCGCATGACGCAACGTCACCCGCAGGCCGTTGGCCAGGGTTTCAGTGTGAAGGCGGGGGTGATTCAGCGCAGGCATGAGCACTTCCAGATCAGAGAAGCGCTAATGCTAGCGGATCAGGAGGCGTTCTCAATGGGTTTCCACACCGCAATGGGGAAACTCATCGAGAACGCCACCAAGTGGATCAGCGCTTGTGCAGGTCGCCATAGAGCTCGGGGCGGCGATCGATCAGGTAGCGATTGGCGGCGCGGGAATCGACCATCAACTGGCGATCCAGCTCACCGACGATCAGTGCTTCATCGAGGCCGGCCTGGGCAATGCGGCTGCCATCCGGCGCGGCGATACTGCTCTGGCCACAGTAGTGGATGTCGCCTTCCTGTCCGCAATAGTTGGCATAGGCCACATAACACTGGTTTTCAAAGGCCCGTGCACGGACGGTGACGTCGGCAATGAAGTCGTAGGGCGTCATGTTGGCCGTAGGCACCAGAATCAGCTCGGCACCGGCCAGGGCCAGGCGCCGGGCATTTTCCGGAAATTCCAGGTCGTAACAGATCAAGAAGCCGAGCTTCCAGCCGTTGAGCTCGACCAGTGGACATTCATCCTTGCCTGCGCTGAACATCGAGCGATCGAGATCGCCGAACAGATGCGTCTTGCGGTAGTTGCACAGGCGTTCGCCATGGGCGTCGATCAATTGCACGGCGTTGTAGATCTGTCCGTCTTCAGTGCGCTCGGGATAGCCATACAAGATGGCAATCCCCGCGGTCTTGGCGATGCGCGCGATCTGCTGCGCCGACTCACCGTTGTAGACCTCCGCCAGCACGTTGACCGCATCGAGGCCGATGTTGTAGCCCGTCAGGAACATCTCCGGCAGCACCAGCAAGTCGGCGCCCTTGGCCTCCAGCGCCAGTTGATGCAGGCGTTGCAAATTGCCCGCAACCTCCAGGGGCATGGATGGACATTGGTAAAGGGCTACGCGCATTTCGGATTCCTCTTACTCGGGCAGGGCGATCGGACCGATCTCGTTGAACACATCTCCTGGACCCGGGTTCTCGGCGTGAGTTTCACCGCCAAAGTGTTTCATGATGCCCCACACCGCATTGAGCGAGGTTTGCACCGCGCCTTCGACCCAGGCCGGCGTCCACGAAACGTCGTCGCCGGCGATGAAAATACCGCGCTGCTCGGCCGGCATGTCAGCCTGCATGAAATGCGCATACATCCGCTGGTTGTAGCGGTAGTGGCCGGGCAGGGCGCCTTTGAAAGCACCGAGGAAATGCGGGTCGGCTTCCCAGGACACAGTGATAGGGTCGCCGATGATCCGTGCGGCAATGTCGACTTTCGGGTAGATCTTCTTCAAGGCATCCAGCGCCAGTTTTACCCGCTTTTCCACCGGGTGCGGAAGCATTTTCAGCGCGTCGCTCATCCAGGAATACGACAGGCAAATCACCCCCGGCTTGTCGTCGCCGTTATCGAACAGATAGGTGCCACGGGTCAGGCGATCGGTGAGGGTCATGCTCATCAGGTCGCGGCCGGTTTCCGGGTCCTTGTCCTTCCAGAACGGCCGGTCGACCATCACGAAGGTTTTCGACGATTGCATGTAGCGGGTGCGGTCCAGGGCCATCCACATCTTTTGCGAGAACAGGGTTTCGTCGCACTCGATCTGGGTGGTCAACAGCCAGCTCTGACAGGTGGTCAGCACCGCCGCGTATTCGCGGGTGTCGCCGTAGTTGTCGGTAACCGCAAAACGGCCGTCCGCCGCGTGGGCGATTTTCTTCACGCCGGACCGCGGAGCGCCCCTGTGCAACGAACTGAGGCTGGTGCCTTCGGGCCAGTGCACGCAGCGCTCCGGCACATGGCGCCAGATGCCCAGCGGCACTTGTTCCACACCGCCGACCACCAGGTGCTGGTGATCGTCGCAGTTGGTCATCACCACGCGGAAGATTTCCAGCATCGAGTTGGGAAAGTCCGAATCCCAGCCGCCGGTGCCGAAACCGACCTGGCCGAATACTTCACGGTGATGAAACGACAGTTTGGCGAACGCTTCGGAGGTCGCGACAAAGTCATAGAAGGTGCGGTCGTCCCAGAGTGGAACCAGGGTGTTCCACAGTTCCTTGAGGCGTGGCACGTCGCGGTCGCGGATCGCCTGCTGGATCTCGGAGAACTGCGAACCGGCTTCGAGGGCATCGGCCCAGGCGTCGGCCACTTCCTGGAACAGTGCAGGCAGATCGGCCAGTTTCTGGGCGTAATGGGTCTTGCCTTCCAGATCGATCACGGTACTGCCCGAAGCAGGTGTCAGCGGATTCGGGAAGGGCTTGGTCTGCAGGCCAAGTTTATCTACGTAGTGATAAAACGCGGTGGACGACACCGGGAAACGCATGCCACCGAGTTCGGCGATGATGCCTTCGGCGCCGTTGAAGGCCTGGGAGCGCAGGCGGCCGCCCATTTTAGAGGCTTCGTAAACGACGGGCTTGAGGCCCAGCTTCATCAATTCGTAAGCCGCCACCAGACCGGCGATACCGGCGCCGACAATCGCCACTTCGGCACCGTGATTGTGCGCAGGAATGCTGCCCAGGCCGGCCGGGTGTTCGATCCAGTCGTCGAAGGCGAAGGGAAAGTCCGGACCGAAAACAGTGACTGGTTTTTTACCTTCTGCAGGATGGCGATTGTTGTTGTTCATGGCTGACCTTGCTGGCGACCCGACGCGGAACGCGCATCTGAGTATAGGAAAAGATGGTAGCCATTCTAGAGAGCATAGAACACGTTAATAAGACGCAGAGTGTCGTCGTTTTGCAGGTTGTTTGCGCATTATGACGATTGCAAGATACAAACTGACAATCCGCGGTCATTGTGGGAGGGGGGTGCCCGCGATGAGGCCCGATCAGACACCGAAGTCCCACAGGCAGAAACTCAAACCGGCTGCCCCCGATCAATCTTGCTGCTCAAGATGATCGAAGTCGTCGTCTTCTCCACCCCATCCACACTGCCAATCTGATCCAGCAACTGATCCAGCTGCTCCGGCGAGTCGGTGCGCAACCACGCCACATAATCAAATTCGCCACTCACCGCACACAGCTGCTGTACCTGAGCCATGGCACTGAGGCGACGCAACACTTCCTTGCCCGATCGCGGCTGCACCGTGATCCCGACATACGCCTGCAATCCGCCATCCACCACGCGCTGCCCCAGACGCACACCGTAACCGGTGATCACTTTGGCCTTCTCCAATCGTGCCAGCCGCGAGGTGACGGTGGTGCGGGCGATGCCCAGTTGCCGGGCGAGCATGGCCACGCTTTCGCGGGCATTGATCTGCAGGGCCGCGATCAGTTGGCGGTCGATTTCATCAAGGACGGGTGGACGGATGTCAGGCAAGGTCGGGCTCCAGCGGCACACAGCAATGGGCAAGCATGTTACAGGCACATCTCGTCACCCGGATGTTTGATCTAGGCTCAGTACCGTTCATGCCATTTTTGCCTGCGACAATTTGCCATAAGTAACTAGTTCGTACATTATTCCGCGCTTGTCACAAACGGGGAAAATTTTCGACATGAATAATTCTGGGGCTGCCGGCGGCAGCAAATGGCTGCTGTTGGGGCTGGGTGTCCTGATTGCATTGATCGGGCTCGGATTAGCCGGTGGCGGTGGCTATCTGATTTCGCTCGGCGGCAGCGCGTACTTCCTGCTGATGGGCCTGGCGATGCTGGTGTCCGGGCTGATGATCGCCCGGCGTAAACCCCAGGGTGCATGGCTGTATGGCCTGGCGCTGATCCTGACGGCGATCTGGGCCGTATGGGACGCCGGGTTCGAATACTGGCCGCTGGTGTCGCGGGTGCTGACCTTCGCCGTGATCGGCCTGGTTGTCGCATTGATCTACCCGACCCTGGTGCGTGCCTCCGGCGCGGCTGCGGGCCGTGGTGCCTACGGTCTGGCCGGCATTCTGGGCGTGGGCGTCGTTGCGACGCTGGCCTACATGTTCGTGCCGAGCCATGTGGTCAAGGCCAGCAGTGAGCCCGCAGTGACGCCTGTTGCTGCGGGCACTGAACAGAAAGACTGGGCGCATTGGGGCAACACCACCGCTGGCAACCGTTTCGCCGCGCTGGACCAGATCAACAAAGGCAACATCGACAAACTGCAGGTGGCCTGGACCTTCCGCACCGGCGACATTCCGCAAAGCACCGGCGCCGGCGCCGAAGACCAGAACACGCCGCTGCAAATCGGCGATACGGTCTACACCTGCACTGCCTACGGCAAAGTCTTTGCCCTGGACGCCGACACCGGCGCCCAGCGCTGGAAGTTCGATCCGCAAGGTACTGCGCCCAACTGGCAGCGCTGCCGTGGTCTGGGTTACTCCGATGCGAGTGCCACGCCTGCAGCCGAGCAGCCATCTGCCTGTACGAAGCGTCTGTTCCTGCCGACCGGCGATGCCCGTCTGATCGCGCTCAATGCCGAAACCGGCCAACCGTGTGAAGAGTTTGGCAACAAAGGCACGGTCGATCTGACCACCGACATGGGCGAAGTGAAGCCTGGTTATTACCAGCAGACTTCAACCCCGCTGGTAGCCGGGGACGTGGTGATCATCGGCGGCCGCGTGGCCGACAACTACTCCACCGGCGAACCGCCAGGAGTGGTCCGTGCCTACGACGTGCGCAGCGGTGAGCTGGTATGGGCCTGGGATCCGGGCAATCCGAACACCACCAAACGACCGCCAGCCGGCGAAACCTATACCCGTGGCACACCGAACGTCTGGTCGGCCATGTCCTACGATGCCAAGCTGGGTCTGGTCTACCTCCCAACCGGCAACGCCACGCCGGACTTCTTCGCCGGCCAACGCACGGAATTTGACGACAAGTGGAGCTCGTCCATCGTCGCCATCGACGTGAAGACTGGCCAGGTGCGCTGGCATTTCCAGACCACTCACCACGACCTGTGGGACTTCGACCTGCCGGCCCAGCCTCTGCTGTACGACGTGCCGGACGACAAGGGCGGCACCCAGCCAGCCCTGGCGCAAGTCACCAAGCAGGGCGAGATCTTCCTGCTCAACCGCGAAACCGGCGTGCCGATCGCCCGCGTCGAAGAGCGCCCGGTCCCGCAGGGCAACGTGCCTGGCGAACGCTACTCGCCGACCCAGCCGTTCTCGGTGGACATGCCGTCCATCGGCAACCAGACACTCACCGAATCCGACATGTGGGGCGCCACACCGTTTGACCAGCTGATGTGCCGTATCCAGTTCAAAGGCATGCGCCACGAAGGCGTCTACACCCCGCCGGGCATGGACCGTGCCTTGCAATTCCCGGGTTCCCTGGGTGGCATGAACTGGGGGAGCGTCTCGGTGGATCCGAACACGAACTACATGTTCGTCAACGACATGCGCCTGGGCCTGGCCAACTACATGATCCCCCGCGACAAGATCGCCGCCGGGGCCAGCGGTATCGAAATGGGCGTGGTGCCCCAGGAAGGCACACCGTTCGGCGCCATGCGCGAACGCTTCCTGTCGGCGGCCGGCATTCCGTGCCAGAAACCACCGTTCGGCACCATGTCCGCCATCGACCTCAAGACCCACAAGCTGATGTGGCAAGTGCCGGTTGGTACCGTGCAAGACACCGGCCCATTGGGCATCCGCATGCACCTGCCGATCCCGATCGGCATGCCGACCCTGGGTGCCTCTTTGGCCACCCAGTCGGGTCTGTTGTTCTTCGCGGGTACCCAGGATTTCTACCTGCGTGCTTTCGATACCGGCAACGGTAATGAAATCTGGAAGTCGCGTTTGCCGGTGGGGAGTCAGTCCGGGCCGATGACCTATGTTTCGCCGAAAACGGGCAAGCAGTACATCCTGCTGACTGTTGGCGGTGCGCGGCAGTCGCCGGATCGTGGGGATTATGTGATTGCGTATGCGTTGCCTAAGTAAAGGCTGAAGAGAAGGTACGAAAAAGCCGCGCAATTGCGCGGCTTTTTGTTAGGCGTTATCACACCCTGAAAGACCCGCGCAATTTGTGCTTGTTGCATAAGCATCCATAGGCATGGCGGGTATGTTGCCGGTGAGATTAAGTAGAACAGCATTGTTTTGCAACTGGGTGAAAGTATCGGCAAGTTACTTTCAGCGCTACGCGAACACCTTGTGGGCAGATTTGCTTCCCATGGTGACGGCCCAGCTCTATGCCCTCAACGGATAGGATGGACACCCGCGCTAACTCGTAGTCGAATGCGAAATCCAAGGATGCGAGGCGAGGTGACGCAGGTGACAAAGAAAATGCCTCCCGCTGTACGGGACCATGCATTGCAGATTGCACATCACGAAATGGCGCACTTCGTCATGGCCCGTGCCTTGGGATTTGCAACGGGCGGCGTGACCCTGACAGTGACCATGGACTTACGGCATCAAGGGGGCGCTTCAATCACCTTGGCGCGGTCGATTTCGTCGATAGACGCGATGAAGGAATATCTGGAAGCCCGGATGATGGTCCTCCTGGCGGGCGCCATGGGGCAGACATTATCTTCAACACATTCGCCCAGGACACTCGTCGATAAGCCGAAAGCCACAATCATCCTCAAAGGAGGCCTTGGGGCGGAGCAGGATTACGCAAAAGTAAGGGAGTTGCAGCAACTGATACGCAACATCGCCTACCCCGATACGAATCCCGCGTCGTCTGACCGCATAACGGCGGAGCTCAAGGAGATTACCGATCGCGTGTGGCTGCGGACTCAAGAAATCGTGGAAACGTTGGCCGATACGATTACTGAATTGGCATTGGCGTTGGTGGACGGCATGGTCATGGTGGAGCAGTGGGGAAGGGCGGGGGATACGTATGAGGTTGTGTGGACGGGGGAGATGCTTGATCGGCTGCGGCCAGTGCAGGCTATTCCAGCGTTATGTGTAGTTTCTTGAGCTGAGGGCGGAGCCCCGATAAATCGGGGCGTACTCATGGGAGCTGCCGCTACTCTTCAGACCCGCTGCAGTTCGGGCAGGTCATCGTTTCAGCACTTTCACGACATCATCGATCACCGCTTTACTCATCGCCGTCAGATAGTGCGCGGCCCAGGCATGGCAGTCAGTACCTTTCCCGTAGGCGGCATCCACGGTAAGTGTTTTGGCGAGGAATAGCAGGTCGGAAGCCTGGGCCAAAGCATCAGCAATGGGAACGCCACGACTGACATGGAACAGCGGTTGGTTCGAGCAGTAGATGAAAGGCGTGAAGCCGATGGTTTTCAGTTCTGAGGGTTCGGACGGATTTTTTTTGATCATGGTGTTACTCCTGGTTCGAGGGGCCGCCACATTCGTTTCCAAGCGAATGGGTGGCGGCTGTACGCAGGTTGGAAAACCGGGAACCAAGGAACCGGCACGCCCGAAGGCGTCCCACGCACAGCTGCCATGACACAGGGTTCGCAGGCGTTAAAGAACGTCTGGAATTGTGGTGAGGCTGTAGCGCTTTGGTTCGACGGGTTTCCAAGCCCGATCGCTGAGTGGTCAGCGACAGCCGAGAGTATCCCGTCGAAGAAAAGCCCAACAAGGCATCAAAGTGCCCAAGCGCAAGATTCGGAGTTTGCCTACAAGGTCTGACGGCGTCATCCGATATTGCGCCACCTTAAGTAAACAACATTTAAACGCAAAACCCGCCAAAGGCTTCTATTTGAAGCTTCTTGACAACATTTCACACGCATCATTCCTTGGAGGGCATGTTGTCTGGCGGATAAATTGTGGACGCACATTTGTAAACACTGCGCAAAGAGGGCCATCATTGATGGCTAAGAAATTTGCTGAACTTCAAGCTCGCATGACGCCGGAATCTCGCGCTAATGTAGAGCAGCTGTACCGGCAGCACCTGAAAGAAATGCCCCTGCACGAATTGCGTAGGGCTCAGGAGTTGACCCAGGAGATCTTGGCCAAAACGCTGCACGTCGACCAGGCCGCGATCTCCAGATTGGAACGACGTACCGATATGTACATCAGCACGCTGCGCAACTATATCCGCGGTATGGGCGGTGAGCTGGAGATCATTGCAACCTTTCCCAAGGGACAGGTAAAGATTGAGAACTTTGCAAAAACTGAGCAATAAAAAAGTATCTGCACATCCAATCGTCAGACGCGAAAAAGCTGCGCAGTCCGCGGCTTTCTAACTTTCACGGCCTCGTCCTGACGGAAAAGCCGCAGGATCTTAATCTGGTAGATGAGCGTGCTTACCACCGCTTATCGCAGGACGCCCATAAAAATGTTGACTATTTGAACTGGAGCATGTGAAAACTGTCCACGTTTTATGGAATGTGGACAGAGAGGCTAAAGGTCTTCATGAAGAGTCAAGATATTTTGCTGCTGTTCAAAATGGCCAGCTTGCATGCACAGGAAGAAAGGCTCCCGATGGCGGGCAAAGGTGCCGTGCCAATCATGACAGATGTCACTCGCTTCACGGAGGACGCTCTAGCTACTGATCATTTGACCGGTCCACATCCCAGCATTGCTTCAGTCCCTGAGGCCATAGTGCTGGAACCCTATTCGAACTGGGGGGTGTTCAACTCTACCCTCTCACAATGGGGTGAAGAGGGGTTCGAAGGCTGGGTGGGGTGGGATGACCCAGTGGCCGAGCCTCCGATTACCAGCTGGGTCGAGTGCTATACGCTCAGAGCCCTTTCATCCTCCTTGGGTCTAAGCAAAAGTGAGGTCTCGAACTCTATCGCTCGTTGCCGCGAATCGGGGCTTATCACCACTGATTTCGATACCTCGTTACCGAAGGTAAACCGTCGAGCACTACTGGGGATTGCAGAGTACGCGCTCAAATACTTCTTCCCTGTGAAGCTGGGCGCGATCGTTCGAGGTATCCCGACAGGTTTCGCAGCGCCAGCTTTGTCCAAGCACCTCAAAAGCGCAGGTGATCTGATTCCTGTCTGGCCTGATCCACTAGGCAAGGAGAGGGGGCAAGCCATTGAGCCTCTCTACAAATCCGTACCTGAAGCAGTAAAGAAAGATCGAACTCTGTACCACTATCTGGCTCTCGCTGACGCGATAAGAGTGGGCGGGCCGAGAGAGAGCAAAGTCGCGGTCAATTTGTTGAAAGCAGGTATGGGTTTATGAGTTCGAATGCTGATCACAACTACGAGATGATTGAGTTCGTCGCGGAAGGGCTGGGTGATGAGTTTTTATCAGAGGTGGCTTTTGTCGGTGGGTGTACAACCGCGATGCTGGTCACGGATGATGCAGTGCTCGATGATATTCGGCTTACCCTGGATGTTGACTTGGTAATCGAACTTGCAGGGATCGCTGCCTGGGAAAGGTTGACGCACCGCCTGGCCGCGAAGAACTTTAAAATCACAGGGGAAGATGAGGTCAATTGCCGCTTCCGGTTTAATGACATCATTGTGGACGTCATGCCGTCAGATGAGGCGGTGCTTGGGTATGCAAACCGCTGGTTTTTAGAAGGTCTGGCTCACGCTGTGAAGTTCGCATTGCCAAGCGGGAGAGAAATTCAGATTTTCGAGCCTCTCTATTTCCTTGCCACCAAGCTTGAGGCTTTTAGTGGTCGCGGCGAAGGTGATCCGTATCACAAGGATGTGGAGGATATTGTCATTTTGATCGACGGCAGGCAGGAGCTATTGGATGAGGTTGTACGCGCTGATGCTGAGCTAAGGCAGTTCATTACCAGCGGGGTTGCGGGGCTGATCAAACTCAACGGAATTGACTATGCAATTCAAAGCTCAAGCTCTGTGAGAGCCAACCCGGCGCGTGGCAAGCTCATCTATCAACGCATGAAAGATTTGAGCCAGCAAGGATGATCTACGCGACCAGATCCGTAAAAGGGCAAGCTAGGGAAGACAACCGCGATTGCGCTGGCGCGGTGTTTGATGGGGTCAGAGGTCTGTTCGTCATCGTCGATGGCACATCGAAACCAGGTAGCGGCCAACTTGCCCAAGGGTTTGTTCAAGGATTGATAGACACTTATCAATTGAGAGTCGGGCAGGGAGTCGGCGACGATACCCATGACTTGGCTATACAGTTGATTCGGTCAGTGCTCGCTGATATGCATGCCCCTCTGTTTGCCGAGTGGTCTGGGTCAACAAGTTATTTGGTAGCCGTGGTTGTCAATGGCCTGCTGACGATCGCATACGAAGGCGACTGCGGCTGCGGTGTGGTCAACGCCGAGGGGCGGATTGACTGGATCACGTCACCTCATTGCCTTGCCAACTGGAAGCGCGACCGATCACACCGCGAGCTGGTATGCGATCCAGCGCGCCACCGGATTACTCGAAGCTATAAGGCCGGCAGGGCGCCTGAGCCCGAGATCGTGGTTCGAAGTGCGGTGGTAGGCGAGCGGTTTGTATTCGCTACAGACGGCTTCTGGGGTGAAATGAGCGAGGTTCGCCAGGCTGAAGCCTTAAAGTCGCCTGAGATCACAATCACCGACTTGGAAGATGACGTTACTTGGATCGACGTTCGCTTGTAGGTCCCACAGGTTCTTGCCACTGAAAATGCCAAGGTCGGATTTAGCGTCAGCTGGATGCTGGCGCAACTGCTTCGCCTGTGCAGCGTAAGTACCTTCCCGTACAGGTCTGTCTGCGGCATAGGTGTAGCGCCAGCATCCGCCTGGCGACAGCCCAGCACGGCGGAATCTGCGCCCTGACACGTGGCAGGCTCGCCTTACAGACTTTATACAGGTACGAAAACTCCCAGAAACAAAAAAAGGCCTACGTCTGAATGACGTAAGCCTTTGATTTGTTTGGTGGGCCCACACGGACTTGAACCGTGGACCAAAGGATTATGAGTTGTCTAGTGAAACCTTAAGCCTAAGGTAATTGGATGTAGGGGAGGAAAGGTAATGCAAGCTCAACGCAGTGTAAATACTGAGCTAAGCGTTGTTTCGCGAAATTGATAAAAACGTAGCACTGTACCGCTGGCGTACCTGTTTGAATGGACAAAACGATGCTGCTGGATGGCAAACCTAAAAGGTTCTTGGTGAGAACGGCCTGCCGAAAGGCATCTATCAACTGAGTGGCGCGAACGACGCGAGCAAGAAGGTTCACCCTCAGCAATTTGGCGGTCAGGTGCTGCAGGTCGATAAGAAGAACGTCTACCAGTTCGGCCCGGATGATGGCAAAGGCAAGTCTACCGTTGTGAAGCACCACCGCAAGATTTTCGACCAGGCTCTGGATGGAAAAGAGCCCGTAATAGGGCAATGCTACGAAGTGTCTTATGCGCGCGGTGTGATCGAATCGTTGGTACCGGCTGTTGAGGTCTACAGCATCGATAAGAATTAGTTGCATACTGTGGACGCCCAAAGTTAGATGGTGTCCCCATGGACGACTGAGGCTTGGCACCGTTTACCGCTGCGCAGGCGCAACATGCTCGAGCTGCTGGACGACCGCCACGGGAACCGCTCGACGCTGGTTACCAGCGAGATTGTCAGTGAACAGATGGCATGCGCTGATCGGCGGTCAGTCCTTGGGCGATGAGATCCTCGACCGGCTGATACACAAACCTTATCGGAGCGAACTCAAGAGCGAATCGATGCGCAGCCCCGCAACCAGCTGGATGGCGGCAGGGACTTCAGTCTACCAATGCAAACCTGCGCATGCGCTCCGACTGCTTGCCGGATGGCGTGGAATCCGCATTTAGTCCTTAGAAATCTATAATGGCGAGAATTCTCGCCTAAATGGGTGTCTGGCTATTAGGTCCTTACTTCATTGCAATTGCGGGAATGAAAGCGCCCCAGCCTCAGAAATCCGTATGCGTGGTACGGGCTTTAAGAGATTGGGGCAAAACAAGTAAGCCAGTCGCTAATCTCGCTTTACGAGTAGCATCGAAGCCATGTTGCGCAGCTGTCGTCTGACAAATTTATTTGGGTCTGTAACGGGGTCAGCCTCCAGATTGATGTGGCAGTCCAATAGTGCGTGAAGCTCAACACACAGTTTCTCCAACCCTTGATTACTCAAACCAATATCGTCCGCACATTCGGCAATCAGGAGCTGCAGTTGAAACATTCGACTCCGTCGGATATCCGAGACGGCTAAAGCCTGAGCAGAATTCAAGTAGTGTGATTCAGATCGTGCCAGCTGTGCCAGATTGCGGCTTCGCGAGACGTAGATCGACACCTTGTCCCAAAGCAGAGCGTTCATCTGCACTGCGCTGTCGCACCGACTGAGCCTTTTGCATCTGAAGATATGTAGCAGATCGAGCTCATATTCGCTGATCAGCTCATAGAGCAGCGCTTGCTTGTTTTCAATGTGGTTGTACAGCGACCCAACTTGGATACCGACAGCAGCAGCCAGATCGCGCATACCCAAACCCTTATAACCGATCTGGCAAAACTGATCGGCGGCCACTTTTCGGATCTTATCAAACGTCGCTGATTTTTCGGCTATAGCAGCACCCATATATCAGCTCCTTGCGCTCAATGCGGCAATTATCGTGAAAATGCCCCGCGAGATGCTCAGGCGGTACCTTGTTTCCTACTACCTCAAACAGGGTACGGGTATTGAGTTGGGTAGTGAGCGTGCTCATTGTTGCCCCCTTCTTGTTCTAGTTTGCTCGTAGCGCGATCGCAGCCCACTTTGGACTGCGACTATCCAGTTGCTCGATTATTAATGTTCAACGCGTCTCGTTGAACAGCTCACGGCCGATTAACATCCGGCGAATTTCGCTGGTGCCAGCACCGATTTAATAAAGCTTCGCATCTCGCCACAAGCGACGCCTTCAACGGGACAAAAGCAGGCAATGCAACGACTGGCGCATATTGGTATAGCGGTAGCCATTTACGAATGATGTTTGCGTTGATGGCTGAGCCTTAGTATTATTCTATTTTTATAATCCCCGACATACATAAATCCGCGATCTGCTCGTCGCTGTAACCGAGTCCGCGCATGACTTTATTGGTATGCTCGCCTACGCGCGATAGGGAATGCCGCGGCTGGAGACGCTCCCCATCCAGTGATAATGGCAACAGTGGCATGGGGGTAAAAGATCCATCTTCGAGTTTCAGATTTGCCAGTCCGCCGCTTTGCAGGAGATGAGGGTCTTCGAATAATTCCTCTGGGCGCCGTATTGGCGCAAAGGGGATTCCGTACTTCTCAAGTTGCAACGCCAACGACTGAGCATCCAAAGTCGCAAATACTTCAGCAAGGTGAGGAAGCAACCGTGGCCTCTGCATCACCCGGTCGTTGTTGGTGGTCAGGGTTGGGTCGTCGAGTAGTGCCGTCTGACCGAGCAACTGACACAAGGCGTTCCATTGGCCGTCACCAGTGGCCGCTACGAACATCTGCTCACCGCCTGAGAACTCAAAAACGTCGTACACTGCCCAAGCACTAATACGGCTCGGCATTGGTGCGGCTGCTTGACCAGTTATAGCGTATTGCTGCATGTGCTGTGCAGAGAGTAATACACAGTTTTCGTAAAGTGCACTTTGCACCTCACGTCCGACGCCAGTGACGTTCCGATCGTTGAGCGCTGCCAGTACGCCTATCGCACCGAACATTCCGCCCATAATGTCATTCACAGAGCTGCCGGCACGCAATGGTCTGCCCACTGGGCCTGTCATATAGGCTAGACCCGCCATCATTTGAACCACTTCATCTAAGGCGAGGCGATTATCATAAGGCCCCTTTAGAAACCCTTTGTGAGAGGCATAAATTATGCGTGGGTTACGCTCACGAATTGATGCGTAGTCAAAGCCCAATTGTTGCATACGGCCGGGTTTGAAGTTTTCGATAAACACATCTGCAGTGTCGATTAGCTCCAATACTGCGTCGCGCCCTTGAGGTGTATTGACGTCAATGGCTATGCACTGTTTGTTGCGGTTAAATGAACGAAAGAAACCCGAGCCAGCACCAGGCAGATTTCTAGTGCCGTCACCGCGGATAGGCTCGACCTTTATCACCTCGGCACCAAGATCTCCTAAAATCATCCCGCAGGCTGGCCCCATTACCATGTGAGAGATTTCGACAACACGGATGCCTTCCAATGGAAGTCTAGACATTACGGATTCCCTCGATTTGACCGATTTGTAAAGGCTGGCATTCGACAGCTGGCTTGTAGTTGAGTGGCAGACCTGCACGTGCAATGCAGCCAAAGAGCTGTTCATCAGGCAATGCGGCGCTAAGTAAATCCCGCGACGCAATTAATGCGGCCAGATCGATACCAGTATTGAAGCCCATGCTATTGAGCATGAACACCAGGTCTTCGGTAACGGTATTGCCGGACACACCTGGGGCGAAAGGACATCCTCCAAGACCCGCCAATGAAGCATCCAGCTCGGTGATGCCTTGTTGCACCGCCACTAGGCTATTGGCAAGCGCCAAACCCCGGGTGTCATGAAAATGTGCGCTCCTCAACCTCTCTCCAGCGATGGCTCGGACGGCCTGCAGCGTAGTTGCTACCTGACTAGGATTGGCATAGCCAGTAGAGTCAGCAAGTGAAACCTGATCGCACCCTGCATCTAGCACATGCCGAGTTATTTCGCATAGATCGGCCAACGGTACATCGCCCTGAAGCGTGCATCCGAAGGCGACAGACATTCCAGCAATAACCTTAACGCTGAGCAAGCCCATCTCGTCCCGCAGTCGACACATCCTCGCCAGTTCCGCGACCATTTCTAGCGGCGTACGACGAACATTGGCCAAGCTATGAGCCGCGCTAACGGAAACAGGAGCAATGATCCGGTGGGCGCCGGATTCCAACGCGTCAAGGCAACCACGTAAGTTCGGGGCTAATACAGTGACTACTAACTCAGGATAACTAAGAGCATGAGCAACGACTTTTTTGGCATCGGCCATTTGCGGTAGCAGTTTGGCCGGCACAAAGGACGCTACTTCCATATGACGTACGCCAGCGGCATAGGCGGCATCAATCCATTCGTATTTCGCCGCAGTAGGCATGATGGCTTGAAGGCTCTGCAAACCATCGCGCATGCCTACTTCGTTGATAGTTATTGTTGTCATGAAAAGCTCTCTTAAATTCAACGTGAATTCAGGTTAGAGAAATATGGGCGCACCGAAAATACTTAATTTTTGTCCTAATTCATCGTAAGACGATGGATGGAATATGAGCTTCAGGAAGCAGCTCTCACGAATTTATGTTCTGCAACATTGGATGGCTGAGTAGATGTCGTGCAGGCAATAACATAGCAGTACGATCACGCAAACAAATCACGAACTCTCCAAACACCCAGTCGTCCGTCAGGGGAATGATGCGCAAATCTCAGTTGCTTCCTCAATTTGGGCTTGCCTCGCTCTTTCATGCCATGAATCTCGAACACGTTTTTGGCTAAGTCGGTACCAACAGTTTTCATTTCCATGGCTGATTACCCCTTTGCACAAGTGGATGGCGACACCGCTCACCCTGGTACAGCGATACGACTATGGGCGGGGGCGTCCATCCCATTGCTCAGCTGATTCGGCGGACTGCTCCTGGCGAGAAAGACAGCCTGCTCGCGTGAATCATCATTGCTTGCTCGCTGAGGCAACCGCTGGTCCGTGAGTTTCGCTTTGGCCTCGATCTCGATACTGCCAGATCAACAGTCCTGCGAGACCAAGTGCTCCTGCAAGCGCGCAAAGTCCCATTGCATGACTGTTGGTAGCCGCGAGCATCAAGCCCATCACGTACGGGCCGGTAAATCCCCCGAAATGACCGATTGAAGCGATAAACCCAATGGATGCAGCGGCCGCCGATCCAGCGTAGAGATTCGTCGGAGTGGTCCAGAAAGTGGACAGTCCCGCAAACAACCCCATGGCAGCAATTGTGAGCATGGCAACAGCGATAGGCCCGGTTGAGGCGAACGCTGTCGCAACTAGCCCGACGCAACCTAGAAAGCAAGCCATAGCTGTATGCCAGCCTGCGTTGCCTTTACGGTCAAGGCGGCGACCCCAAAAGAGCATAAAAAGAGCTGCGCCGACATAAGGTATCGCCGAAATGAAACCGGTCTCGAAGGTCGAAGCGCCGAACGACTTGACGATTTGCGGCAGCCATAGGCCGAAGCCGTAAAGTCCCATGATGATGCCAAAGTAAATGACCGCAAGCAGGACGGCATGCCGCCGCGCACGCCCTTTACTAAATCCCAGACTTTTGCGTGCAGCGACATCGTGCTCCATTGCATTCACAAGCCACTCGCGCTCGGTGTCGTTGAGCCATTTGGCGTCGGTCGGTCGGTCGGTCAGGACCCTCCACGCTACGAACGCTAGCAGGATGGCCGGAAAACCCTCACCTATAAAAATCCACTGCCAGCCAGTCAGATTGGCAACACCGTGGAGCTGCATGAGCAACGCAGAAAGAGGGAGTCCAATCACGCCGGCAAGTGGATTGGCTAGAATGAAAAGTGTCAATACACGGCCGCGGTATTGCTTCGGAAACCAAAGGCTAATGTAGAAAATCATTCCCGGCGCGAAGGCCGATTCTGCAGCTCCAAGCAGAAAGCGCGCGGCATAAAAGCTATTAGCGTCCCACACGAACGCCATGCCCACAGCGAAAACTCCCCATGCGAACGCCATCGCCGCTGTCAGACGACGAGCGCCCATCTTATGAATTAGTAAATTACCTGGTATCTGCAGAATCAGATAGCCAACGAAAAAGAACGCCGCTCCCAGTCCGAAAACTTGGGGGGAAAACCCCAAATCCTTGTTCATGGTGAGTCCGGCAAACCCTAGGTTGATCCGGTCAACATACGCAACAAAATATAGAATCATTAGCAAAGGTACGAGCCTACGGCTCACCTTCCGCATAACTTGCTTTTCCAAACTCATGATGCTGTCTCCCATTGTATTTTTTGTATTTGTTATACTGTGAGATTTATAGACCTAGATGTTCGTCAAGTCATTTTCTGGCTATTGTTACTACTCCTTATAAAGAACTAAACACGAAGCCTTGCACCTTGCCAAACTCCAGTGCGGACCAAGTTTACCGTCACATTTTTAAGCATCTGATAGACTGCTTCCGACGCAGAACTCGTAGCACTTAGAGACGACGTGCATATTGAAACAGGACGTGTGAAGCTTTCCGTGCGAACTTTTAAGACGGACAAGTCGCCAGCTGCCTCTTCCTTCACTGCCACTGACGAAGGCAGAAACGTTGCGGCAATGTCCTGAACGACACACGCTTTCAGAAGCATTAATGAATCGATTTCTGCAACCGGTTCGAATCTAAGCTGTTCGATCGCGCAAGCGGCATCAACCACTGCTCTCATGCTGTTACCGACCGCCGGTGCAACGATGGGCGTTTGCAAAGCCTCCGAAAGGGTGATTCCTTTTCTACCTTCCAATGCAAAGTCGCTTTTCGCTGAGCAGACGTAGAACAGCTCCTCATCCAGAATTGGTAGTATCTCAAGCCCGCGTTGCGCGTGATCGATGAAAAGAATGGAAATATCCAATCGGCCGTTTAGCGTGAACTCCCCAAGCAATACACTCAGGCCTTCAATGATTTGCAGCTGCACCTTCGGCAGCTTCTCTTTGCACGCCTGAATCATTGCCATTCCTACGATCTCTACGACCGCTGACGGCAGACCCAAGGTGACTGTACCTGCCGGTTCATCGCTCGCTTTGGCGACATCTTCGTGGGCAATTTCGACCTGCCGCAAAATCAATCTGGCATGGCGGTACAGAAGACGACCTGGCTCAGTCAGTTCTACGCCGGTCGAGCGGCGCAGAAATATTTGGCTGCCCAGCTCTTGCTCGAGCCCTGCGATTTGCATGCTCACAGCGGACTGAGCCACATGCAAGTGATCGCTCGCTTTTGAGATACTGCCGAGGTCAGCGACCTTAAGGAAGTATTTAAGCTGTCGCATATCCATGGTGACCGGCCTCTTCAAGGGCGGAAGCAGCAGCCTGTTCCTCCAAGAACCGATGTGCGTCGAGCGCCGCCATGCATCCAGTAGCGGCACTCGTTACTGCCTGTCGATATATCTGATCCTGTACATCACCGGCTGCAAATACGCCTGGGACGCTCGTCATCGTCGCGTAGCCATTCAAGCCGGAACGAGTGACGATGTAACCGTTCTTCATTTCCAGTTTTTCAGCAAAGATGGCGGTATTTGGTGTGTGGCCGATGGCTATAAAGCAGCCCTTCACACTGACAAGTTCCTCTTGATCCTCAGAGACACTTTTCAACAGGACGCTCGTCACGCCTGTGTCATCGCCGCGGACTTCGTCGAGCACATAACTCAGCTTGAGAGTCACAATGCCCTGACGCACTTTTTCCATCAATCTGCTGATGAGGATCGGTTCAGCTCGGAGCTTGTTCCGCCGATGTACGAGCGTGACGTGCTTTGCGATGTTGGACAGAAGGAGCGCCTCTTCTACCGCCGTATTACCTCCACCAACGACACAAACTTCCTCATCCTGATAGAAAAATGCGTCGCAAGTTGCACATCCCGAAACGCCACGCCCCAAGAACTCTTTCTCTGAAGGAATCCCAAGCCACTTCGCCGACGCGCCTGTGGCAACGATTAACGCATCACAGGTGTACTCTCCAAGATCTCCGTGAAGCTTGAAGGGCCTACATTCCAGGGATACCGAGCGAATATGGTCCTGCACGACGTTCGTTTCGAATCGCTTGACGTGCTCAAGCATACGCTCCATCAGTTCCGGTCCTTGGACTCCGGTCGCATCACCCGGCCAATTCTCGACGTCGGTGGTGGTCGTGAGTTGCCCACCCGGTTCGCGGCCAGCAATAAGGGTTGGCTTAAGATTTGCGCGGGCAGCATAAAGGGCAGCCGTGTAACCGGCAGGACCTGACCCAATAATGGCGACTCTGACGTGGCTTGTGACTTTCATTGCGTTTTCCTAGTGTGAGGACCTAATCCGACATTCGCGTTGGGCAATTGGGGCGCGCCGCCGCAACTGAGATAGCCAGTTACTCCCACAGATTCTTGGGCATCGGCAATCCTGCATAGTCATCTGCGTCAAGCTTAGCCGGCAACTCGATGCCTTTGTCCGATAGCAGTGCAATGATCTGGCGCGTATGTTGGGCCGAGTGCCAAGTGGAGCGCTCCAGAAACTGATGCATAGGATGCTCACCGTAGAACAGCTTCAACGACTGCTGGCAGGACTTGTCCTCCAGAGAAAGCCACCAAAGCTGCAGCTTTTTAGCAAGCTCTTGCCCCTCATTCACCGTGTCTTCTTTTTTCTGAATCCGTTCCGGCGGTGGCACGTTGGCGACGACGGTCCAGTCTTCTAGACCTTCTTGAACTGTCTGCAAGAAAGCATCAACGACTTGGAAGATGTGGTAGCTGAGATCGCGGTACGTACGTGGTACGTGCGGGAGGACTGACATATTGAACTCGTCATCCCGAATCAATGGAATGATAGCGAGCGCAACGCGCAGCACTTTCGTCCACTTCGTAAAGAGCACATCCGGCGGCAGACGATCCGTCACGGCATCCATGCGACCAATAAACCGGGCAACGTCTTCAATCGACTGAGCGTACGTGAATGCATCGCCTCTCGACACGATCGGAAAGGATCGTGCACCGAGTCGGCGAAGTTCGTTGCGTCCCTCGCTATCGGAAAGTACGTTGACTGAATTGAACGGAATTTCAAGGCGAGTGAGAAACTCTTTTACCCGCACGCAACTGGAACAACCGGGCTGCCAAAAAACGCTGAACTCATGGGATGTAGCTTGCATCTCTCACCTCCTGTCTGTGTTGATAGGTGGATCGTAGATGCCCAAGGATGCAAAAAAGAAGCACTGTTTTCCGATAGGCCATCTATAAATCAGATCGCGGAAGGACATCGTAAACCCTAAAACCGGATGGGTTTTGCCCCTTTGAAACCCCGGCTTTTTTCAAGGCTGTTGCCGCTGACCGAAAACTGACCCAGTAAAGGCTGTTCTGCCGACTGAAAACTGACCCAGGTGTTCAACTGCTTCTGCTCAATTTCCGGGCAGGAGAACACAGGGTGATCAGCATGGAAATGATGGGGAAAATTCGGCGGATGTTCCGCTCAATGAGTAATGAAGATGATTTCCGATTCCAATCCCGTTACCTTCTGCTCGAGCTCGATGCCGCCACCAATCATGTGATGATGCTGGTATCAGCGAGGGAGGTGACAGGCTATCCCTGGGATGAAGCTGCCAAGCGCCAAAAGCGAGCCTACGAAGCCTGGGCGGCTTTTCTAATGCACGAAACCGGTCCGATGCCGTTCCTCACCGGACAAGCAGCGGGTAGCTACGGTTCCCTGGGGGGCTGAGGCACCGCTAGCCGTCCTGGGTGTTGCTACTGGCGACCATGGTCGATCCTATGAGTGTTCGTCCCTTGATTGCGGCGAATTGAGCTCAATTGCGCAAAGTTACGTTGAGCTTACCCAAGATGGGTTGGGTTTGGCCATGGTGGAGCGCTACCAGCATTGTTCAGCGGTAGTATCGGGATTTTGAGTAGGATCATCTGAAGTAACACCAGCACTCAACTGCTTGAGCAATTCTTTTGAGAGTCCTCTAGACCTTAATGTATGGCGTGTGACCATTAAGGGTAGCTTTTGAGGGGATGAACGAGCCCCGTGAAAGACAGGACACCGTTTCCCCCTTACGATAAGGGATAGGCAAACGGTTATGTTTATGACTAACAGCAACGATAAGAGTGGGGAGCTTTTGGGCCAGGAGCGGCGGCGCCGCTGGAGCCCGGAGCAAAAACTGGCCATGGTTCGCGAGAGCCTTGAGCCAGGACAAAGTGTGTCGGTCGTCGCTCGGCGCAACGGCATCAATGCCAACCAACTGTTCCTGTGGCGCAAGTTGTATCAGGACGGCAGCCTGTCGGCGGTCAGTGCTGGCGAAGTCGTGGTGCCTGCCTCCGAGCTGAGCGATGCGCTCAAGCAGATCCGTGAACTGCAACGGATGCTGGGCAAGAAAACGATGGAAGCCGAAATCCTCAAAGAGGCCGTGGAGATCGCCCGGTCGCAAAAATGGATTGCGCACTCACCCTTGTTGCCGGGGGACGACCAGTGAAGCTGGTCAGCGAATGTCTCGGTGTGGCGCGTTCGCAATTAACGGTTCGAATCAAGCAATCGGTATCGCCCAAAGTGCGGCGAAGCAGGCCTGTGAACGATGTAGAGCTGGTCGCTGAAATCCAGCAAGAGGTCAGCGAACTGCCCAGCTATGGATACCGTCGCGTCTGGGGACTGCTGCGTCGTGCACGTGAAAAGCGGTCGCTGCCGGCGGTCAACGTGAAACGGGTTTACCGGGTGATGCGTGACCACAACCTTTTGCTTGAGCGCCGGATCAAACAGCCCGGCGTGCCGCGTCGGCACGAAGGCCGTATTGCGGTGGAAACCAGCGATACGCGTTGGTGCTCGGACGGCTTTGAGTTCCGTTGCGAGGACGGTGCCAAACTGAGCGTGACCTTCGCCCTCGATTGCTGTGATCGCGAAGCCATCGGCTGGGTCGCGAGCCCGACCGGGTACTGCGGCGATGATATCCGCGACTTGATGCTGGAAAGCGTGGAGAAGCGCTTTGGTGATCGACTGCCCGCTACGCCGGTGCAATGGCTAAGCGACAACGGCTCGGCGTCCACCGCCGAACAGACACGCCTGTTTGCTCGACAAATCGGTTTGCAGCCGGTGACCACACCGGTGCGCAGCCCGCAGAGCAACGGCATGGCTGAGAGCTTCGTGAAGACGATCAAGCGTGACTATGTGGCACACATGCCCAAACCGGATCGGGAAACCGCACTGCGTAATTTGGCAATTGCCTTCGAACACTACAACGAGCAGCATCCACACAGCGCCTTGAACTATCGCTCTCCGAGGGAGTTCAGGCGCTTAGCGGCAGCATCAATTTAACGGGGAATTGGTGTCCGGTTTGGTAGGGGCAAGTCCACGCTGATTGCGGATACCTCTTGGTCTGACAGTCCACCTCTACGAGTCTGCTCACTGCCTCATGGCGCAGGTCGTGAAATCTAAAGTCTGGTAGTCCGAGCTTTTTCTTCAACTGGCCCCAAATCTTTGTGAAGGTATACGGGCGGCGTTTCCCATCCTTACCGGGTTCACCAAAGAACACCAGGTCGCAGTCAATTGGGCGCACAGGGTTATTCATTGCTGCCTGGAAGGTTTCTTTGGCGTGCCTGCTCAGGGGCACGGTTCTGGATGTATCGTTTTTCGTATCTGAGAGGCGTATGACGCGCTTAACCAAATCGACCTGAGGGCGACGTAGGGACGAAATCTCAGAAGAGCGCATACCCGTTTCTAGAGCGATGCGAACAATCCATCCCAGCATTGGGTTGCTGTACGCATTTACGGCAGCGAGCAATCTCCGCTCTTCGTCTGGTGATAGGCGTCGGTCTCTGCCATCACCGGGACTTGGCTTACGAATATTCAACACTGGGTTGAACGTCAGCCCTAGTCCCCACTCTTGGATAGCTACTGTGTACAGGTTACTCAAAAGGGCCAGTTCAAGGCGCACGGTGTTGTTGCTGATGTTTCCGTTACGGCTGGGTTCGTTCAGTCGCTTGTCGCGATAGTCTGCGATGATTTCCGCGGAGAGGGCAGCCAGTGAGTATTTTCCCAGGTGCTCGATCAGCTTTTTGGCTTTGGATATTTCACCACGCTGCGTGGTGGGTTTCTTAGTGGGGGTGATATCGCTGAGATAGCGTGTGAGGGCCGCTTCCAGCGTCATACGCTCAGAACCGCTGCGTCGGATATAGACGCCTTGGACCATTTCGTCTTCAGTGCGCCTTGACCAGTTCTCCGCATCACGCTTGGTGCGGAAGGTTTTGGCGACGGTAGGCCAGCCAGTTTTGCGAATGAGTGCCTTCTACGTGCCGGAAGGGGTCTTTACGAGAGTAGCCATGAGAGGGTGCTCCTAGGCGGCTGGCGAACAAGCACTGTACCTAAATTGTACCCTTGGACCATAGGACTGCGTCGGAGATGGTTCCGCCAGAAACGCGAAAGCCGCGCAATGCGCGGCTTTGAGTATGGTGGGCCCACACGGACTTGAACCGTGGACCAAAGGATTATGAGTCCTCTGCTCTAACCAACTGAGCTATAGGCCCTCAGTAGGTCGCGGATTATAGCGATGGTTTCTCGGCTGTGCTATCCGAAAAATCCAATATGGCTGTACGAAGAAACGTCGCGGCGAATTCAGCCGGTGGCAGGGGCAGGCTGACGATGTAGCCCTGGATCTGTTCACAGCCTTCCGCGGCGAGGAATTGCTCCTGCGCGAGGGTCTCCACGCCCTCGGCAATCACGGTGAATTGCATGCTGCGACCCAGGGCGATAATGGCGCGAACGATGGCCGCGTCGTGGGGATCGTCCGGCAGGCCGCGGACGAAGGACTGGTCGATCTTGAGGATGTCCAGCGGCAGGCGTTTGAGGTAGCTCAGGGACGAGTAGCCGGTGCCGAAGTCGTCGATTGCCAGTTGCACGCCCAGGTGTTTGAGTTGATGCAGCACCGCCAGCGCTTCTTCGGCCTGGCTCATGATGAAGTTTTCGGTAATTTCCAGTTGCAGAAGATCCGGTCTGAGGCCGTTGTCCTTGAGCAATTGTTCGATGCGGCCGAGCAGGTTCGGCTGGCGCAGTTGCGCGCCGGCGAGGTTGACGGACAGGGGGCCGAGGCATTCGTAGACCTGGTTCCATTCGTACATCTGCCGGCAGGCGGTCTCGAGTACCCAGTCGCCGATCTGCAGGATCATGCCGTTTTCTTCGGCCAGGGGAATGAAGTGTTCTGGCGGCACATCGCCAAAGGTCGGGTGGCGCCAGCGAATGAGTGCTTCGGCGCCGACCAGGCGATGGTCGTCGAGGCTGATCTTCGGCTGATAGTGCAGGAACAGCTCGTTGCGCTCGATGGCGCGTCGCAGTTCATGCTCCAGCGCGATGCGCTCGCTGGCTTGGGCGGTGAGGTCGCGGGTATAGCTTTCGACCCGATTGCGACCCTTGGCTTTGGAGCGATACATCGCTGCGTCGGCGTTCTTGACCAGGGTGGCGACGTCACAGCCGTCTTTTGGATAGAGGCTGGTGCCAATGCTGGCACTGATGAAAAACTCGTGCTCGCCGGCCTGGAAGGGCGCGCCGAAGCAATTGAGCAGCTTGATCGCGATGTTGTCGGCGTCACTGGATTGCTGCAGGCCGGGGAGCAGGATGATGAATTCGTCGCCGCCCAGGCGCGCCACGGTATCGATGTCGCGCAGTTGCTCCTTGAGGCGCACGGCGATGCCTTTGAGCAACAGGTCGCCGACCGGGTGTCCCAGGCTGTCGTTGATATGTTTGAAGCGGTCCAGGTCGAGGAACAGCACGGCGCCCTGGCCGCCGTTTTCCTGTTGGTTGTTGAGCGCGGTCTGCAGCCGGCTCTCGAACAGGGTGCGGTTCGGCAGGCCGGTCAGCGGGTCGTGGTGAGCCTGGTAGTCGAGTTTGGCCTGGGCGTGTTTGAGGCTGGAAATGTCCGCGAACACGGCCACGAAGTGGGTGATGAATTTGTCCCGGTTGCGCACCGCGCTGATGGTCAGCCAGCTCGGGTAGAGCTCACCGTTCTTGCGGCGATTGGAAATCTCGCCCTGCCAATGCCCTTCGGCGGTCAGTTGATGCCACATCGCCGCATAGAACGCGCTGTCGTGCAGGCCCGAGGCGAGCAGGCGCGGGGTGTGGCCCAAGGCTTCGCTCTCGCTGTAGCCGGTGATTTCGGTAAACGCGCGGTTGACCGCACTGATGTGTTGTTGCGTGTCGGTGATCAACACCCCTTCGGCGGTGCTTTCGAACACGGTGGCGGCCTGTTGCAGTTTCTCCTGCATCAAGTGCCGCTCGGTGATGTCTCGGGCGATGGTCAGCATGCAATCTTCGTCGCCGATCGGCAGCGGGCGGCTGGACACTTCGCAGAGGCGGATCTGACCGTCGCTGCGGCGGATGTGGCAGCTGAAGTCGCGCACGAAACCGTCACGGTGCAGCAGGTCGAGCATTTGTTTGCGTTCGTTGAGATTGACCCAGATCCCCAACTCCAGAGCCGAACGATCCACCGACATTGCGCTGTTGAAGCCGGTGATGCGGCTAAACCCTTCGTTGACCTCCAGCAGCAAGCCGTCGCTTTGCCGGGACAGCAGCAAGCCGTCCGGAGACGCATGGAAGGCCTTGGCGAATTTCTCTTCGGAGGTTTGCAGCTGTTGTTGGGTTTCCTTGAGCTGACTGATATCGCGTACGACGACCACTACCGCAAGGGTGGTGTCGAGGTCGAAGGGTTCGGCGGAAATCAGGCCGGTAAACACCTGGCCATTATTGCGACGAAAGGGCATCTCCAGGTTGCGGATGCTGCCGGCCTGCAATCGCTGCAACAAGCCCGGCCCGACGCCGGGGATGCCCCAGATGTTCAGGTCGGGGGCGGTCTGGCCGACGACATCTTCGGCCCTGAGACCGATTTGTTCTTCGAACGCTTCGTTGACCTCCAGTAAACAACCGTCAGAGAGCCGCGCAATAACAAGAATGTCCGGGCATTGCTGGAATACCGAGGCGAACTTCTGTTCCGACAGGCGCAACGCTTCTTCGGTGCGCTTGGCATCGCTGATGTCGATCATCAGGCCGCGCATCACCGGTTCATGGCCGTGCTCGATCAGGCTGACGATGTCACGCACCCACAGGCAGCGACCGTCGGCGGTGATGACCCGGTAATCGAGGCTGTGATCGCGCCCGGCCAGGACTTCCTGATCGCAGAAGGTCTGGGCGCGGGTCAGGTCGGCGGGGTGGATGATGTTGCGCCAGAAGCCCGGAATCAGCCAGTGAGACAGGGGGTAACCGAGCAGATCCTCGGCATGGGGCGATACGTAGCTGTAGGTGAAGTCAGTGATCCTGGCTTCCCAGGCGATGGCCGAAAGACTTTCTACCAGTCCGCGGTAGTGGTATTCGCTAGTGCGCAGTTCCTGTTCCAGATCGACCCGGCGGGCGATTTCCGAACTCAGGCGGCGGTTGACCCGGATCACCATCGCCAACCCGCCGATCAGCAGCAGTAGTCCGGGCAGGCCATAAACCAGCAAATCGGACCAGAACCTTCGATGATCGATGACGTTGCCGACCCAGTGCTCTTGAATGGCACTGATTTCTTCCGGGGTCATATTGGCCAGGACCTTGTCCAGGATGCCCACCAGTATCTTGTTGTCCTTGGGCACGCCCATGGCCAGTTGATAGCGATAGGGCGTCTCACCGCTGACATACAGTCCGTCGAGCTTGAGCTGGCGCAGGCTCCAGATGCTGGAGGCGAGATCGCCGACCACGGCGTCCACCTCATCGGTGGCTAGCGCCTGCAAGGCTGAGCTGACGTTGGGCAATGCCACCAGGTTAAGGTCAGGATGGTGCGTGCGCAGCAGCTCATGGGGAGCGTAATTTTCCACCACGGCGATTTTCAGCCCATACAGGTCTTCCAGTTTGCGCGGCTGGGGACCTCCGACATGGGCAAGAATGACAATCGGAAAGTCCAGGTAAGGACGGGTGAACGACAGGTAATTCTGGCGCTCCGGGGTGGACATGATGCCCGGCAACAGGTCCAGCTTCGCTTGTTTGGCCTGTTCGAGGACAACCGTCCAGCTGACCGGCTCGATGGGCGTGAGCTTGATGGCCAGGCGTTGCTGAATCATGCTGATGTAGTCCGCAGCAAGCCCCTGGTAGCGGCCCTGATCGTCGCGAAACTCGAAGGGCGGCCAGGATGCATCCACGCCCAGGCGCAAGTCCGGGTGAGCCGCCAGCCAGCTACGTTCTTCGTCGGTCAGAGTCAGCGCGCCAGCCGTTGCGGTCCAGGTAATCAGCGACAGCAAAAAAAGCACGGTCGGCAGTCTGGGCATAACAATCTCGTTGCGGCACGGGGAATGTTTCGAGTGTAGACGGGCAATCAGGCGGGAGTGAAGCGTGGGGAATTTTATCTGTAAAAAGCAAAACCCCCGGCCTGGGCCGGGGGTTCTGTGATCACTCGTCGAGGAAGGAGCGTAGATGCTCGCTTCTCGTCGGGTGGCGCAGCTTGCGCAGCGCCTTGGCTTCGATCTGACGAATCCGCTCACGGGTAACGTCGAACTGCTTACCAACCTCCTCGAGGGTGTGGTCGGTATTCATGTCGATACCGAAGCGCATGCGCAGCACTTTGGCTTCACGGGCAGTGAGGCCGGACAAGACTTCGCGCGTCGCTTCTTTAAGGCTCTCAACGGTAGCGACATCGATTGGCGACTGCATGGTCGAGTCTTCGATGAAGTCACCCAGATGGGAGTCTTCGTCATCACCGATCGGGGTTTCCATGGAGATCGGCTCTTTAGCGATCTTCAATACCTTGCGGATCTTGTCCTCAGGCATTTCCATGCGTTCGCCCAGCTCTTCCGGGGTCGGTTCGCGACCCATTTCCTGCAACATTTGCCGGGAAATACGGTTGAGCTTGTTGATCGTCTCGATCATGTGCACCGGAATACGGATGGTGCGGGCCTGGTCGGCGATCGAGCGAGTGATCGCCTGACGGATCCACCAGGTGGCATAAGTCGAGAATTTGTAGCCGCGGCGGTATTCGAACTTGTCTACCGCTTTCATCAAGCCAATGTTGCCTTCCTGGATCAGATCGAGGAATTGCAGGCCACGGTTGGTGTACTTCTTGGCGATGGAGATCACCAGACGCAAGTTGGCTTCGACCATCTCTTTCTTCGCGCGGCGGGCCTTGGCCTCACCGATCGACATGCGACGGTTGATGTCCTTGATCTCGGCAATCGTCAAACCGGTTTCGGTTTGCAGCGCGGTCAGCTTCTGCTGGCAACGAATGATGTCCGGCTGCAGGCGACCAATGGCTTCAGCGTATTTGCTTTTGCCTTTGGCCAGTGCATCGGTCCAGCTTTCGTCGACTTCATTGCCCGGGAACTGGCGCAGGAAGTCGGCACGCGGCATGCGGGCATCACGCACGCAAAGCTGCATGATCGCGCGCTCTTGCTGACGCAGACGATCCAGGGCACTGCGAACACGCTCGACCAGGCCTTCGAATTGCTTCGGAACCAGTTTGATCGGCATGAACAGCTCAGCCAGGGCAACCAGCTCGGCGATTGCCAGCTTGTTACCACGCCCGTGCTTCTTCAGCGCCTTGCGGGTGATTTCCATCTGATCGGAGACAGCGCCAAAACGCTGTGCTGCGATGACCGGATCCGGACCGCTTTCGGCTTCTTCTTCGTCATCGGTGGCGTCGGCGTCATCGTCATCGGTGTCGTCGTCCGCTTTCACGGCTTTCGGATCGACAGGCGGTGGCACTTCGGCAGCAGGCGGCGCAATGCCGTCGTCCGGGTCGATATAACCGCTCAGGACGTCGGACAGGCGGCCACCTTCGGTGGTGACGCGAGTGTATTCGGAGAGAATATGGTCAACCGTGCCAGGGAAGTGCGCGATTGCGCCCATCACTTCGCGGATGCCCTCTTCAATACGCTTGGCGATTTCAATTTCGCCTTCACGTGTGAGGAGCTCTACCGTACCCATTTCGCGCATGTACATGCGCACCGGGTCGGTGGTGCGACCAATGTCGGTCTCGACCGCTGCCAACGCTGCAGCTGCCTCTTCGGCCGCGGCTTCGTCGGTATCGGCGTCGGCCAGCATAAGGGAATCCTTATCTGGCGCAACCTCGAATACGTTGATCCCCATGTCATTGATCATGCGGATGATGTCTTCCACCTGTTCCGGATCTGAAATATCCTCCGGCAGGTGGTCGTTGACCTCCGCGTAAGTCAGGTAGCCCTGCTCACGACCAAGTGTGATCAACTCTTTGATACGAGACTGCTGTTGCGCTTTTCCGGACATAACACCCTATCCACTGAAGGTCTTGGCGGGCAAAAAACAAGCCGAGGATTATACCTGAGCTATGACCTCACGCGCCAGTTGAGGTCGGGCTTGATGCGGAAACATTGCGACTTAAAAGGTCGCGCAGTTGATTTTTCTCATCGCTGGTCAGTTCACTTTGACGTGCTTTCCTGAGCAGTTGTTCCAGGTTTCGCTCGCGTTGGCGGGCTGACAAGCTATTAATGGTGTCGAAAAACTGTTGTTCAAGGTTATCTCCGTCAATCAGCCATTCCTTTTCCGCCAGCGCCTTGAGCAAACGTCCTTGCTCGGTGCCGTGCCAGCGCGCGATCAACTGAAATGAGTTTAGCTTGGGATTCTTCTGCACGGCTTCGAGCAGTGCCACCAGCAATTGCGTATTAGTGTGGTCCTCGGCAGCAAAGTGCCCGGCATCCTCGACTTTTTCGGCCAGTTGCGGGTGATGCAACAGCGTTCGCAGCGCGGCCAGGGTGGGCGGTTCGACGGCAGCCGGCACCCGTGGTGCGCGGGGTTGATCGCGATCACCGCCGCGCTTGCCGTTCTTGTCCCAGGGTTTCTTGTCCCATTTTTTACCGCCGGCGCCGGGCTTCTTCGGCGTCCATTCCTGCTGCGGCACGTACATCTCTTGTGCTTGCGGCTGATGGTAGTCGCTGTAGTCCGGCATGGCGTCGTAATCGATACCCGGGTCATACGCCGGTGGCGCTTGCTGGGGGGCGCTTTGCACCAGCTGGCTCACCGCTTCACCGCTAAGGCCGGTGATCTCGCTCAGCCGTTGACGCATCAGGATGCGCAGGTTGGCGCCCGGGACTTTGTCGATCAGCGGCGCGGCGAGGGTGGCCATGTGGGCCTTGCCTTCGAGCGAGCGCGGGTCCGATTCTTCAATCAGCTGCTGGAAAAAATAGTCCGCCAGTGGCTGGGCATGCTGGTTGATGCGCGCGCGGAAAGCGTCGGTGCCTTCGGAGCGGACCAGGGTATCCGGGTCTTCGCCCTCCGGCAGGAACAGGAAGCGCGCCCGACGCCCGTCTTGCAGGCAGGGCAGGGTGGCTTCCAGCGCTCGCCACGCGGCATTACGGCCGGCCTGGTCGCCGTCGAAGCAGAACAGCACGTTGGGCACGACGCGAAACAGTCGTTTCAAGTGCTCTTCGCTGGTGGCGGTGCCCAAGGTCGCTACCGCATTGCGCAAGCCTTGCTGGGCGAGCGCGATAACATCCATGTAGCCTTCGACGACGATGATTTCGTCAAGGTTGCGATTGTTCTTGCGGGCTTCGTAAAGGCCGTAGAGTTCCTGGCCTTTATGGAATACCGGCGTTTCCGGTGAGTTCAGGTATTTGGGCTTGTCGTCACCCAATACCCGGCCACCGAAAGCAATGATGCGCCCACGGCTGTCGCGGATCGGAAACATCACCCGATCGCGGAAGCGGTCATAGCGTTTGCCGGTTTCGGCGTTCTCGATCAGCAGGCCGGCATCGACCATGGCTTTTTGTTGCAGGGTATCGCTGCTCAAGTGCTTGAACAGGTTGTCCCAGCCAGGTGGCGCGAAGCCGAGGCCGAAATCCCGGGCGATTTCGCCCGTCAGCCCACGACCCTTCAGATAATCCACGGCGGCTTTGCGCGATGGATGACTTTTCAAGGCCTGACGGTAAAAGTCGGCGGCTGCGGTGAGCAGCGGGTACAGCGGCGAATCGGTCGGCTGCCGCGGTTTGTGCGGGCGGCCGCTTTCTTCGCGGGGGATTTCCATGCCGGCGGCTTTGGCCAGTTCTTCGACAGCCTGGACGAAATCCAGGTTGTCGTGGTCCATCATGAAGCCGAGGGCATTGCCGCCAGCGCCGCAGCCGAAGCAGTAATAGAACTGTTTGTCGGGGCTGACGCTGAAGGACGGGGTTTTTTCTTTGTGAAAAGGGCAGCAGGCGGTGTAATTCTTGCCAGCCTTTTTCATTTGCAGGCGCGAGCTGACCACGTCGACGATGTCGGTGCGGTTCAGAAGGTCGTCAATGAAGCTCTGGGGAATTAGCCCGGCCATGGCGTTCTCGTCATCTGCGCTGAAATGAACCGAAACAAAAGGCAGCCGAATGCGGGTCGTTGTTTGAGGCGCACAAAATATACGGCTCGACCAGTGTCGTCTGCGTAATCGCTGTCGGGAAGTGTATCCGCCGAAAATCCACTGACGTTAGTGCCAATCAGTATTCGACTATTTGAAAATATTGCGCTGAAATCCGCTGCGGCCAGTCGATGGCCCCGGATCGCTCATAAGCGGGCACGCAAGAAGGTGCCTTGGGCTGATCGTCGTGAGAGGAATCAGTGGGTGTGCTCGTCAGTAGCCTTGGAAGGCTCGTCAGAAAAGACGTGCACTGCTGGCAAAAGAGCCAGGTCTGACGCTGTGAAGCAGGGTTGTCTCGGTCGCGTCTGCGGCTTTGACGGTGAAGCATCAAGCGTGTTCCGCAAATGCCATTAGCCCGGCTGAGGGCCGGGCTTGGCAGAAGCTTGCTACGGACGTCTGTGTATTAGTACAGACGAACGGCGCGGCGCTGTTCGCGCTGAACTTTCTTGGCGTGACGCTTAACAGCGGCTGCTGCTTTACGCTTACGCTCAGAAGTAGGCTTCTCGTAGAATTCGCGGCTACGAACTTCAGCCAGTACACCGGCTTTTTCGCAGGAGCGCTTGAAACGACGCAGAGCTACGTCGAAGGGTTCGTTCTCTTTTACTTTGACGGCTGGCATCCAGAGCTACCTTCATTCATTACCGGGGTCAACATCCTCGTGGCAAAAGAGCACTTGAAGACGTCGGTTTTTAAGGGTTGCGGATGTTAACCCCTCATCGCTCGGAATGCAAAGCCTCTGATCGAAAACCGCTGGTCGGCGCATAGCGTGGGGACTATTATGCGCGCCTTCGAATTCAGCCTAAACAAGGCGCAAACCCATGCTAGTACTGGGATTAGAAACCTCCTGCGACGAAACCGGTGTCGCACTTTACGACAGTGAGCGCGGCCTGCTGGCTGACGCGCTGTTCAGTCAGATCGACCTGCACCGTGCCTATGGCGGGGTGGTGCCGGAGCTGGCCTCGCGTGACCACGTCAAACGCATGCTGCCCTTGATTCGTCAGGTGTTGGCTGAAGCCGACTGCGTGCCGACCGAGATCGATGCGATCGCGTATACCGCGGGTCCGGGGCTGGTCGGTGCCCTTTTGGTGGGCGCTTCCTGCGCCCAGGCGCTGGCCTTTGCCTGGGGCATTCCAGCGCTTGGCGTGCACCACATGGAAGGCCATTTGCTGGCGCCCATGCTGGAGTCGCAACCGCCGCAATTTCCGTTCGTCGCTTTGTTGGTATCGGGTGGTCATACGCAGCTCGTTCAGGTCGACGGTATCGGTCAATACACGCTCTTGGGCGAAACCCTCGACGACGCGGCCGGTGAGGCATTCGACAAGACTGCGAAGATGATGGGTCTCAATTATCCGGGCGGACCGGAAATCGCGCGTCTGGCGGAGCAAGGAGTGGCGGGACGATTCACTTTTCCGCGTCCGATGTGCGACCGTCCCGGCCTGGCGTTCAGCTTCAGCGGCTTGAAAACCTTCGCCCTGAACACCTGGCAGCAATGCGTCAGCGCCGGGGACGACAGCGATCAAGCCCGTTGCGACATCTCGCTGGCGTTCCAGCAGGCCGTGGTGGAGACTTTGACCATCAAATGCAAACGCGCCCTGAAGCAGGCGGGCATGAAGCGTCTGGTGATCGCTGGGGGCGTCAGTGCCAACAAGGCACTGCGTTCTTCACTGGAAAAAATGCTCGGGGACATGCGCGGCGATGTGTTCTACGCCCGGCCGGAGTTCTGCACGGATAATGGTGCGATGATTGCGTTCGCCGGTTGCCAGCGATTGCAAGCCGGTCAGCACGAAAGCCTGGCGATCAGCGTTCAGGCGCGCTGGCCAATGGAGCAATTGTCGGCGCTGTGATGAGCGGTGTTCGGTGCGGTATTAAAAATGCCGTTCGCGCCCGGCAAACAGGTCGCGTAAATTGCTGCGATGACGCCAGACGATCAGCCCTGTGAGCGCGCTCATGGGTAGCAGTGCCGCCGGCTCTTGCCAGGCCAGCAATGGCAGGATCAACGGCGTGGCGATCAATGCGGCGAGCGAGCTGGTGCGGGTCAGGTAGAACGTCAGCAGCCAGGCGCAGGCCGCCAGCAGTGCTGCAGGCGGATAGAGGCCCAATAACATTCCGGCAGCGGTGGCGACACCCTTGCCACCGCGAAAGCGGAAGTACAGCGGGAACAGGTGGCCGATGACGGCGCAGATGCCGATCCAGGCCTGTTCCTGCAGCGAAAGACCCGCAGCGCTTGCGATCAGCACGGGCAGCAGGCCCTTGCAAAGATCGCCGAGCAAGGTCAGGGTGGCGAGCTTTTTGCCGGCCAGGCGCAGCATGTTGGTGGCACCGGCATTGCCCGAGCCACTCATTCGCGGATCGGGGTTACCGGTCAGGCGGCTGAGCAAAATGGCAAAGGACAGAGAGCCGAGCAGGTAGGCGAGGGTCGCCAGTAACCAAAACATGCTAACTATTCCGGGCGAGGACGCCCTGATTCTAACGGCGCATTGCGCCCTTGTCGTGCAGCGGAGAAGAGTGCTTGGACAGAGTGTTTATCGAGGGCCTGGAAGTCGACACCGTGATTGGTGCCTACGACTGGGAACGAGGCATCCGGCAGTGCTTGCGTCTTGACCTGAGCTTCGCCTGGGATAATCGCCCGGCCGCTGCCGGTGACGACCTGACCCTGGCGCTCGATTACGCGAGCGTTTCCTCGCGCATCCAGGCGTTTGCCGAGCAGGCGCAGTTCCAGCTGGTGGAGACGTTTGCCGAGCGACTGGTTGAAGTGCTGATGAGCGAATTCAAGATCACCTGGATGCGCCTGAAGTTGACCAAGCCAGGTGCAGTCCCGGCTGCCACGGGTGGTGTAGGTGTGGAGATCGAGCGCGGATGTCGCTGACTCAGGTGTTTCTCGGGCTCGGCAGCAATATCGAGCGCGAATCCCATTTGCAGGCTGGCCTGGAAGCTTTGGCAGGTTTCCTCGTGGATATTCGCTGCTCGGCGGTATTCGAAAGCCAGCCAGTGGGGATTAAAAGCGGGCCGTTTTTCAATTTCGTTGTCTCGGCCTACACCGATCTGCCGCTGATCGAGCTGGACCGTCGGTTGAAGTTCATCGAGGCGGACAATGGTCGTTACGCGCCGGATCGCAAGGGGCTGCCGCTGGATATCGACGTGCTGCTGTTTGGCGATCTGGCGGGCAACTTCGATGGTTTGATTCTGCCGCGGGCGGAAATTCTGAAAAATGCCTTTGTGTTGTGGCCGCTGTCGCTGATTGCGCCGGATCGCGTGCACCCGGGCGTCGGCAAAAGCTTTGCGACATTGTGGAGTGAGGCGCGGATTGATCAGGTGTTGGCGCCGGTGGCGTTTGAGTGGCGTGGTCAGCAGCTGACGCCTTCGAATTTGTTGTGAGGTGGATGACGCCATCGCGGGCAAGCCCGCTCCCACACGTTAGCGTCGTTACGTAATCAACAAACGACTCGCACCGGTGGGGGCGGGCTTGCCCGCGATAGCTTTCAAACTGACTCCGCCTCTTTGTAAGCCTTCAGCGCCTTGAGGCGTTCGCGCTTGATCGCCTCACCCAGCTCCGGTCCCTTGAATCCCTTCTCCAGCAGCGGCTGCACAGCGACGCTGCGTGCTGCCTTGGCCGCGCCACGTAAATAATCCGCCTGTGGATAACTTCGTTGCTCCAGCCCTTTTCGGCCGCGCGCGTCCATTTCGCAAGCCGCAATGAACTCTTCAAAACGTTGCGGCCGACGGTACACGTCGAAACTCTGCAGCAACTCCAGCAAGGTCGACGGTTTCAGCTCCAGCGCGCGGTGCCCGTGGGTATGATACTGACCCACCAGCAGCGCCAGTTCCTGACATTCCCTCGGTGCCTTGAAGCGTTCGTTGACCGCCTTGATCAGTTTCAGGCCTTTGTGCTCGTGGGCAATATGACGGGGCCAATCTTCTTCTGGCGTCAGACCCTTGCCCAGATCATGCAGTAGACAGGCCCAGCGCACAGCCAGCGATTGTTGGTGCAGCGCTGCTTGTTCCAGCACGCTCAAGGTATGCACGCCAGTGTCGATTTCAGGATGATGGGCTTCGGGTTGTGGTACGCCGAACAGCGCGTCGATTTCCGGCATCAATACCTTGAGCGCGCCACATTCGCGCAGGACCTCGATGAATACCTGTGGCTGATTTTCCATCAGGGCGCGGGAAATTTCTTTCCAGCTGCGTTCCGCTGTCAGGGCTTGTAGTTCGCCTGAACCGCTGAGTTGGCGCATCAGCTCCATGGTTTCTGCCGCTACGGTGAATCCCAATTCTGCGTAGCGCGCCGCAAAGCGGGCAACACGCAGCACTCGGAGGGGATCTTCGGCGAAAGCGGGAGAAACATGGCGCAATAGGCGCGCTTCAAGATCATGTTGACCCCGGTAGGGATCGGTCAAATTTTGTTGATCGTCTTCTGCCATGGCATTGATGGTCAGATCGCGACGGATCAAGTCTTCTTCGAGCGTGACATCCGGGCTTGCGTGAAAGGTGAAGCCGCCGTACCCGCGTCCGCTTTTGCGTTCAGTCCGGGCAAGGGCGTATTCCTCACCGCTTTTGGGGTGAAGAAACACCGGGAAGTCCGCGCCCACCGGGCGAAAGCCCTTGGCGAGCATTTCTTCGGCGGTGGCGCCGACCACGACCCAATCGATATCGGTGACAGGTATGCCCAGCAGGCGATCGCGAACGGCGCCGCCGACTTTATAAATCTGCATAAAAAACCTCCGTTAGCTCGACAGGATAACCTTTGCGTCGAACTTCCGGAGGCAGAAACAGATTCAAAGATGGATGACGGCCAGATCCAGTCGGCCGTAATCGCCCTCGCCGTGCTCGCCTCTGGGTGGAACATGATGGGTTTTCATCACTTGGTCCCCTTGCAGGGTTTCCAGGTGAATGTCGAAGCCCCAGAGACGGTGCAGGTGCTTGAGTACTTCCTCCGTGGACTCGCCCAACGGTTTTCGGTCGTGTTGCTGGTGACGCAAGGTCAGGGAGCGGTCGCCTCGCCGGTCGATGCTGTAGATCTGCACATTGGGTTCGCGATTGCCCAGGTTGTACTGCGCCGCCAGGGTTTCCCGAATGATGCGGTAACCTCCTTCGTCATGAATTGCCGGGACCAGCAGGTCTTCTTTCTGGTCGTCATCGAGAATGCTGAACAGCTTCAGGTCGCGGATCACCTTGGGTGACAGGTACTGCAGGATAAAGCTCTCATCCTTGAAGCTGCTCATGGCGAACTTGATACTCGACAGCCAGTCAGTGCCGGCAATTTCAGGGAACCAGCGATAGTCCTCTTCGGTCGGGTTTTCGCACATGCGCCGGATGTCCCGGTACATGGCGAAGCCCAGGGTGTAGGGGTTAATGCCGTTGTAGTAGGGGCTATCGAAACCGGGCTGATAGACCACGCTCGTATGGGACGTCAGGAATTCCATCATGAAGCCGTCGGTCACCAGGCCTTCGTCGTACAGGTCGTTCATCAGGGTGTAATGCCAGAAGGTGGCCCACCCCTCGTTCATCACCTGGGTCTGGCGTTGTGGGTAGAAATACTGCGCGATCTTGCGCACGATCCGTACGATTTCCCGCTGCCAGGGCTCCAGCAGTGGCGCATGCTTTTCGATGAAGTAGAGGATATTTTCCTGAGGTTCGGCGGGGAAGCGCGCATCGTCCTTGTCGCTATACTTGTCCGCGCCTTTAGGAATGGTGCGCCACAGGTCATTGATCTGTTTCTGCAGATGTTCTTCCCGATCCTTTTGCCGGCGACGTTCTTCCTCGGCCGAAATCGGGTAGGGGCGTTTGTAGCGGTCAACGCCATAGTTCATCAGTGCATGGCAGGAATCGAGTAAGTCCTCTACCGCGTCGATGCCGTGACGCTCTTCGCACCGCATGATGTACTGCTTGGCGAACACCAGGTAATCGATGATCGAGCTGGCATCGGTCCAGGTTCGAAACAGGTAATTGCCCTTGAAGAAGCTGTTATGCCCATAGCAGGCATGAGCGACAACCAGTGCCTGCATGCAGATGGTGTTTTCTTCCATCAGATAGGCGATGCACGGGTCCGAGTTGATCACGATCTCGTAGGCGAGCCCCATCTGGCCGCGACTGTAGGATTTCTCCGTGCTGAGGAAGTGTTTGCCGTAGGACCAATGGTGATAACCCAGCGGCATGCCGACGGAGGCGTAGGCATCCATCATCTGCTCGGCGGTGATCACTTCGATCTGATTGGGATAGGTGTCCAGGGCATACCGAGCCGCCAGACGACTGATTTCCTTGTCGTAGGCCTGGATCAGCTCGAACGTCCATTCGGATCCGGTGGAAATGGGTTGGCGCTTCTGCTCTTTGGCGGTCATGTCACTAACCTGCGCTGGAAGAGTTCACGGAAGACCGGATAGATATCCCCGGCCGAGACCAGTTGTTGCTGGGCAAAAGTGTCAGAAAAGGCTTCGGCGATGCGTTCGTATTCGAACCACAGGGCCTGGTGTTCCCGTGGGGTGATCTCAACGTAAGTGTAGTACTGCACAAACGGCATGATCTGATTGATCAGAATGTCGCGGCAGATCGGTGAGTCGTCGTTCCAGTTATCGCCATCGGAAGCCTGGGCGGCATAAATGTTCCATTCGTTGCTCGGATAGCGTTCGGCCATGATTTCCTGCATCAGTTTCAAGGCGCTGGAAACGATGGTGCCCCCGGTTTCGCGGGAGTAGAAAAACTCCTCCTCGTCCACTTCCCTGGCGCTGGTGTGGTGGCGGATGAACACGACGTCGATCTTGTCGTAGTTGCGCTTGAGAAACAGGTACAACAGGATAAAGAATCGCTTGGCGATATCCTTGGTGGCCTGGGTCATGGAACCGGATACGTCCATCAGGCAGAACATGACCGCCTTGGAACTCGGGTTGGGTTGTTTGATGAGCAGGTTGTATTTGAGGTCGAAGGTGTCGAGAAACGGAACACGATGTATGCGTGCGCTGAGTTTTTCGATTTCTGCTTCGATTTCCTGAATATCGCCGAAATTGTCCGGTTCATCCCGTTTGAGGCGTAGAAGTTCTTCCTTGGCTTCGCGCAATTTCGCCCGGCTGCTGCCGGACAGGGCGATTCTGCGGGCATGGGCCGAGCGCAATGTGCGGATGATGTTGATCCGCGACGGATTGCCTTCGTTACTGATACCGGCACGAACCGTCTTGAAGGTATCGGTGCCGGTCAGGTTGCGTTTGACCAGGTTCGGTAGCTCAAGGTCCTCGAACATGAATTCGAGGAATTCCTCCTGGGTGATCTGGAAGACGAACTCGTCCATCCCTTCGCCCGAGTTGCCGGCCTTGCCGGGGCCTCTGCCGCCACCACCTCCCGGTGGGCGGGCAATATGCTCGCCGCTGGTGAATTCCTTGTTTCCCGGGTGCACGACGGTCTGCTTTCCGCCGCGTCCATGATGAAGCACCGGCTCGTCGATATCGCGGCCGGGGATGCTGATTTGTTCGCCGTGTTCCATATCGGTAATGGAGCGCCGGCTGACCGCCTCTTCGACAGCCTTTTTAATGTGATCACGGTAACGCCGCAGAAACCGCTGACGGTTCACCGTGCTCTTGTTCTTGCCATTGAGACGTCGGTCGATCACATAGCTCATGACTGCTCCTTAGAAGCTGTCCTGAAAGGGGCGAGCGGTTGTGCAGCATCGACCGTGCCAAGGGATGTTCACGCTCCCCCAAGCGCTTTTGATACTGCCTGAACCTCGCGACCGTCTTTCGAACACCTTCCAGAAGCCTGTGTAACAGAAAACGTGTACACAGGCCTCTGGCTGACGACAACCGGTCTGACCGGCAGCGGGTTATTGTGATTTTCTGACCCGCAGGTACCACTCGGACAGCAGTCGTACCTGTTTGTCGGTGTAGCCCCGCTCGACCATCCGTGTGACGAAGTCGTTGTGCTTCTGTTGATCCTCTTTGCTGGCCTTGGCATTGAAGCTGATGACTGGCAGGAGGTCCTCGGTATTGGAGAACATTTTCTTCTCGATGACCACCCGCAGTTTTTCGTAGCTGAGCCAGGTCGGATTCTTGCCATTGTTGTTGGCCCGGGCGCGCAATACGAAGTTGACGATTTCGTTGCGGAAATCCTTCGGATTGCTGATGCCGGCCGGTTTTTCGATTTTCTCCAGTTCTTCGTTCAACGCGACGCGGTTGAGGATTTCGCCGGTTTCCGGGTCGCGATATTCCTGGTCCTGGATCCAGAAGTCGGCGTACAGCACATAACGATCGAAGATGTTCTGGCCGTACTCGCTGTAGGACTCGAGATAGGCGGTCTGGATTTCCTTGCCGATGAATTCGATATAGCGCGGTGCCAGGTACTCCTTCAGGAAGCGCAGGTAGCGCTCACGGGTTTCCGCCTGGAACTGTTCCTGTTCGATCTGTTGTTCCAATACGTAGAGCAGATGAACCGGGTTGGCGGCAATTTCGTGCGGATCGAAGTTGAACACTTTCGACAGGATCTTGAAGGCGAAGCGGGTCGACAGACCGTTCATGCCTTCATCGACGCCGGCATTGTCGCGGTATTCCTGGATCGACTTGGCCTTCGGATCGGTGTCCTTGAGGTTCTCGCCGTCATACACCCGCATCTTGGAGTAGATGTTGGAGTTTTCCGGCTCCTTGAGGCGCGAGAGCACGGTGAACTGGGCCAGCATCTTCAGGGTGTCAGGCGCGCAGTGAGCCTTGGCCAGCGAACTGTTGAACAGGAGCTTGTCGTAGATCTTCACTTCGTCGCTGACCCGCAGGCAGTACGGCACTTTGACGATGTAGATCCGGTCGATGAAGGCTTCGTTGTTCTTGTTGTTACGGAATGTATGCCATTCCGATTCGTTGGAGTGGGCCAGCAGGATCCCGGTGAACGGAATCGCCCCCAGGCCCTCGGTACTGTTGTAGTTACCTTCCTGAGTGGCGGTCAGCAACGGGTGCAGCACCTTGATCGGCGCCTTGAACATTTCGACGAATTCCATCAGGCCCTGGTTGGCCCGGCACAGTGCGCCCGAGTAGCTGTAGGCGTCGGCGTCGTTTTGCGGGAATTCTTCCAGTTTGCGGATATCGACCTTGCCCACCAGTGCCGAGATGTCCTGGTTGTTTTCATCTCCCGGCTCGGTTTTGGCCACGGCGATCTGGTTAAGGATCGACGGATACAGTTTCACCACGCGGAACTGGCTGATGTCGCCACCGAACTCGGCCAGGCGCTTGGTGGCCCATGGCGACATGATGGTGTTGAGGTAGCGCCGCGGAATGCCGAAGTCTTCCTCGAGGATCGCGCCATCTTCAGTGGCGTTGAACAGACCCAGGGGCGATTCGAATACCGGTGAGCCCTTGATCGCGTAGAAGGGCACTTTCTCGATCAGCTGTTTGAGCTTCTCGGCCAGGGACGATTTACCACCGCCGACGGGGCCGAGCAGGTAGAGGATCTGTTTCTTTTCCTCCAGGCCCTGAGCGGCATGGCGGAAATACGACACGATCTGGTCGATGCATTCTTCCATCCCGTGGAAGTCTTCAAAGGCCGGATAGCGGCGGATCACCTTGTTGGAAAAGATTCGCGACAGTCTCGAGTTGGTCGAGGTGTCGAGCAGCTCCGGTTCACCGATCGCCAGCAACAGACGCTCGGCTGCGGAAACGTAGGCGCTGCGGTCCTGTTTGCACAGTTCAAGATACTCTTGCAGCGAGAGTTCTTCCTGGCGTGTGGACTCGAAGCGTTGTTGGAAGTGGCTAAAGATACTCATGACGTCACCTCGCTCGATACGTGGAGCCGACGCCGGATCACTCAGTCGATGCTGGCAGCAACCGGATATGCAGTTGCTGTTTACCCCCCAGAACCCTTTCAAGGCTTGGCGCCCCGAAAGCTACTCCCGATGATCCGCGCGCCGGTGTACCGGCTCTCCCCTGTTTTGGATGGCCTGCGCTTAAGGATAGTTGCTTATTTGGGAGGTAAAGGCGAGATACGTAATTAGTTGTGGCAGACCGTTCGTCTGCCACCTCGCTAACCCGCGGGGGCCGGGGGCTTGCGCATTACAAAAAAATTATTCGCAAGTGCCTTGCGCTGTTTCCGAAGGATAAGTCGCACGCCACAGTTCGAATCCGCCATCCATGCTGTAGACGTCGGAAAACCCCTGGCTGACGAGGTAGGCGGCGGCACCCTGGCTGGAATTACCGTGATAGCAGACGACGACGGTCGGTGCATCCAGATCGGCACCCTGAATGAAGGCATGCAGCGAATGGTTGTCCAGATGCTTCGAGCCGCTGATGTGCAAGGCGGCAAAGGTCGCAGGGTCGCGAACGTCGACCACGACTGCGCCTTGTTCGCGCAGGGCCTGGGCCTGTTGCGGGGGGATACGTTTGAATTCGCTCATGGCGGGCTCCTGTGGCTCGGCTGAAAGCGCAGTCTAGCGCGGGGCGCTGGCTGGCGATGGTTCGGTCATTCGTGGGGCGACTGGCGGCACGGCGGCATGGCCGTGCGCGTCGCATTTACAAGACAGGCGTTCGCCGCTGTCGACATTCATGAGCGTCAAGGCACCGCCCCAGACACAGCCGGTGTCGAGGGCCGAGATCCCCGGCTCGTTGCATTTGCCTTCGAGTGCCGCCCAATGGCCGAAAATGATCTTCAGGCCCTTGGTCTTGCGTTCCTTGTGCTGGAACCAGGGTCTGTACCCTGCCGGCGCGGTATCGAGACCTTCCTTGCTCTTGAGGTCAAGTTTGCCCTCGGCGGTGCAGAAGCGCATCCGGGTGAAATAGTTGGTGATCACTCGCAGGCGCGCTATGCCCTTGAGGTCGTTGTCCCATTTCGCCGGATCGTTGCCGTACATGCCATCGAGGTAGGCCGGAAACAGATTGTCGTCACGCAGGGCGGTTTCCACCTCGGCAGCGCACTTCAGGGCTTTGCGCAGCGACCACTGCGGCGGCACGCCGGCATGCACCAGCGCAACATTTCGCTGTTCGTCGTAGTGCATGAGCTTTTGCTGGCGCAGCCAGTCCAGCAGTTCGGCGCAATCAGGTGCTTCGATGATTTCGCGCAGGGTGTCGGCTTTCTTCAGGCGCTCGATGTTCTGACCGGCTGCCAGCAAGTGCAGGTCGTGGTTGCCGAGTACGCACACCAGCGACTCACGGATGCTATAGAGGAAGCGCAGAGTATCCAGGGATTGCGGGCCGCGGTTGACCAGATCGCCCACCAGCCACAGGCGATCCTTCGCTGGATCGAAGGCAACTTGCTTGAGCAGACATTGCAGCGCTTCAAGGCAGCCTTGCAGATCGCCGACGGCGTAGGTCGCCATCAGTGCAGTGCTCCGGGCACCGCCAGGCGGAATGGAGCGATGATGGCGTCGAAGTGTTTGCCGTCGGCGGCGACCATCTCATAAGAGCCTTGCATCGTACCGACCTTGGAGGTCATGACGGTGCCGCTAGTGTAGGTATGGCTTTCTCCCGCTTCGATCAACGGCTGCTGGCCAACCACGCCGGCTCCGCGCACTTCTTCGACATGCCCGTCGCCATCGGTGATCACCCAGTGCCGCGACAGCAGCTTGGCCGGTAACTCGCCGTTATTGTGCACAGTAATGGTGTAGGCAAAGGCAAAGCGGGATTGCTCGGGTTGCGATTGTTCTGCCAGATAGCGGGTGACGACGCTGACGTCGACCTGATAACGAGGATCGGACATGCAAGAGGCCTTAAAAACGAAGCGGGACGCGGGGCGTAGCTGATGGATCTCAGTCTAGGCCAAGTATCGGGTAGTAAACCAGACATGAAGGCTGGTGTCCTACCCGATCACGCTTATCGCTTGTCAGTCGGCGCCTGGGGTTGGCGGGGCCTGTTCGCTCAGCTTGTCGGCCAGACGCACGAAGGCGGCCAGGTCGAGCTGCTCGGGGCGCAGGCTGCCATCGACACCGGCGGCCTCGATCTCGGCATTGCTCAGCAGCAGCTTGAGCGTATTGCGCAGGGTCTTGCGCCGCTGGTTGAAGGCTTCACGCACGACGCGCTCCAGCAGCTTGTGATCCTTGGCCGGGTGCGGCAGCACCGAGTGAGGGACCAGGCGCACGATGGCCGAGTCGACTTTCGGTGGCGGATTGAACGCCCCCGGTCCGACGTTGAACAGATGCTCGACCCGGCAGTGGTACTGAACCATGATCGACAGTCGGCCCCAATCACCGCCACCTGGACCTGCGGCCATGCGCTCGACCACTTCCTTTTGCAGCATGAAGTGCATGTCGCGGATCAGGCTGGCGTTGTGCAGCAGGTGAAAAATCAGTGGCGTAGAGATGTTGTACGGCAAGTTGCCGACGACCCGCAGGCTGTTCGGTGCAGCCCCCAGGCTGTTGAAGTCGAACTTCAGCGCGTCGCCCTGGTGCAGATTGAAGTTGCTCTTGCCGGCAAATTGCTGGTTGAGGATCGGGATCAGATCCTTGTCCAGTTCCACCACATCGAGCTGGGCACCGCTACCGAGCAGGCCTTGAGTCAGCGCACCCTGGCCCGGACCGATTTCCAGCAGGCGGTCTTCGGGTTTGGCGTGGATGGAGCGCAGGATGCGGTCGATAACGCCGGCGTCGTGCAGGAAGTTCTGGCCGAAACGCTTGCGCGCCCGGTGTTGGTAATGCTCGGTCATAAACGGGTCTCGGCCATCTGGTAGGCGGTTTCCAGGGCGACTTGCAGGCTGCCGGTGTCGATCTTGCCGCTGCCGGCCAGATCCAGGGCTGTGCCGTGGTCGACCGAAGTGCGGATGATCGGCAAGCCGAGGGTCACGTTGACTGCCGCGCCGAAACCTTTGTATTTCAGCACGGGCAGGCCCTGGTCGTGGTACATCGCCAGCACCGCATCGCAGTGCTCCAGATATTTGGGGGTAAACAGAGTGTCGGCGGGCAGGGGGCCGCGAAGGTCCATGCCCTCGCCGCGCAAGCGCTCCAGGGTGGGTTCGATGATGTCGATTTCTTCATGGCCCAGGTGTCCGCCTTCACCGGCATGGGGGTTGAGCCCGCAAACCAGGATGCGTGGCCGGGCGATGCCGAATTTTTCTTGCAGATCGGCATGCAGGATTCGCGTGACCCGTTCCAGGCGTTCCGGTGTGATTGCGTCGGCAATCTCGCGAAGCGGCAGGTGAGTGGTGACCAGTGCCACGCGCAATCCGCGCGTGGCGAGCATCATCACCACTTGCGCGGTGTGGGTCAGGTCAGCGAGAAACTCCGTGTGCCCGGAAAAAGCGATGCCGGATTCGTTGATCACGCCCTTGTGCACCGGGGCGGTGATCATGCCGGCAAAATGCCCGTCCAGGCAGCCCTGGCCAGCGCGGGTGAGGGTTTCCAGGACGAACGCCGCATTGGCCTTGTCCAGTTGCCCGGCAGTGACCCTGGCGTTGAGCGGGGTATCCCAGACGTACAGGCTATTGGCCGGCGCAGGTACATCCGGCCAACTGTCCGGTGCAACCGGCAGCAGGTCGACCACCACGCCCAGCTGCGCGGCCCGCTCAAGGAGCAGGTCGCGGCTGGTAATGGCAATCAGGGGATGAGGCTGGGCTTGCGACGCGAGCAGCAGGCACAGGTCAGGGCCTATGCCGGCCGGTTCGCCGGGGGTCAGCGCGAAACGTTTGGGTTTCACTGCGTTGCCTGGTCTGCACCAGGGAGTTTGATCTCTACATACGCTTCGTCACGGATCTGACGCAGCCAGGTTTGCAGCTCTTCGTCATATTTGCGGTTACGCAATACGCTCATCGCTTGCTGTTCACGAGCCTGATTGGTGCTATCGGTGGCGCGGCGGCCCAGGACTTCCAGGACGTGCCAGCCATACTGGGTCTGGAACGGCTTGGACAGCTGACCTTGCGGGGTCCTGGCCATCACTTCGCGGAACTCGGGAACCAGTGCATTCGGGTCGATCCAGTTCAGGTCGCCGCCGTTGAGGGCGGAACCCGGGTCTTCCGAGAAGTTTTTCGCCAGTTCGCCGAAGTCCTCGCCCGCTTCGATCCGGGTGTAGAGCGACTGAGCCAGGGCCTTGGTTTTTTCTTCGTCGCGGATCGGGCTAGGCTTGACCAGGATATGACGCACATGCACTTCGTCACGCACCTGGGTCTCGCCGCCACGCTTGTCGAGGATCTTCAGGATGATGAAGCCGCCAGGCGTACGCATCGGTTGAGTAATGTCCCCGACCGCCATGGTGCCGAGCAGGCGATCGAACGGAGGTGGCAGTTGAGCGGCTTTGCGCCAGCCCATGTCTCCACCTTCGAGTGCGGTTTCGCTGGCGGATTTGGCGATTGCCAGTTGACCGAAGTCGGCGCCTTGCTTGAGCTGCTGGTAGACCGCGTCGGCCTGTTTGGCTGCATTCTGAATCGAGTCGGAGTTGGCGCTTTCCGGCGTAGGAATCAGGATGTTGGCCAAGCGGAACTCTTCGGACAATTGCATCTTGCCGAGATCGGAAGCGAGGAAGTTTTTCACTTCCTGCTCGGACACCTGGATGCGCTCCGCCACACGACGCTGGCGCACACGGCTGATGATCATTTCGCGACGGATCTGGTCACGGGCTTCGTCGTAGGACAGGCCGTCGCGGGTCAGGGCCGCGCGGAATTGGTCCACGGACATGTTATTGCGTTGGGCAATGGTGCCCACGGCCTGGTTCAGTTCTTCATCGGTAATGCGGATACCGGAGCGTTCACCGATCTGCAGCTGCAGGTTCTCGACGATCAGGCGCTCGAGCACCTGCTGATCCAGCACGTTGGCCGGCGGTACCGCGGCACCGCGCTTGGCAATGGTTTGCTGAACTTCATGGACTCGTTGGTCCAGCTGGCTCTGCATGACCACGTCGTTGTCGACGATGGCCACCACTTTATCTATGGACTGTACCGAGGCGTTAGCCGCGGTACCCAGGAACAACGCGCCCAGCATTAGCGGGCGCAGACAATCAGAAAGCTTGGTCTTCACGTTCACGATAACCTTGGATGCCTTTGTCGAGGAAGCTCTCTACTTTGGAGCCGGTGAGGCCGCCGAGACCTTTCAGAACGATTTGGAGGAAGATGCCATGGTCGCCTTTTTCGTTTTCCGGCGCGTCTTGACTGGTCTCGTCATAGTCGACCCAGTAACGGTTGATCAGGCGCAGTTTCCAGCAGCAGTTGTCATACTCGAAGCCACCGAAGGCTTCCAGGGTACGGTTTTGGTTGTAGTCATACTGCCAGCGGCTGATCAGGTTCCATTGCGGCACGATCGGCCACATGACCGAGAAGTCGTGCTGCTGGATCTTGTAGTAGTCCTTCACGTAGCCAGGTTGACCCGGAGTGCCGTAGTCACCGCCGCCCACCGACCATTGACCGGTGTTCTGGTCGTAGCGGACCTGGTCGTTGCGATAACGATAGCCGGCGTTGATGATCTTGTTCGGGTTGTCCTCAGGCTGGTAGTGGAACATCGCGCTGCCCGAGCGAGGGCTGCGGCTGTCCGGGTCCCAGTTGTAATCGGCGGTGGTGCGCCAATCGCGGTTCCAGCGGTATTCGTATTCCAGCGCATAAGGCGAAACGTCCGCCTGTGAATCCTTGCGGGTCCTGGCATCGATGCCTGGCAACTGAACCTGGCGATCCTTGAAGTAGACGGCCTGGCCGACGCTGATGCGTTGACGCTCGAAGCCGTTTTCTTCGATCCAGCGGTTGGTGATGCCCAGCGACAGTTTGTTCTCGTCGCCGACTCGGTCGGAGCCGGAGAAACGGTTGTCGCGGAACAGCGACGCGTAATTGAAGGTGTATTCGCTGGTGTCGAAGACTGGAATGTCTTCCTGGTCCGTTTCCGGCACGTAGAGGTAAAACAGGCGCGGCTCAAGGGTCTGGCGGTAGTTTTTGCCGAACCATTGGGTGTTGCGGTCGAAGTACAGGCCGCTGTCGATGCTGGCAATTGGCACGCCACGGTTCTGGTTGCTGTCGAAAGTACCGTTGAGTCGGTTCTGTTCTGCGTTCTGCCCAGCAATGTCGGATTTGCCTGTGCCGTCCAGGTCCAGCTGGTATTGCGTGTACTGATACTTGAGCGTTGGTTTCACGAAACCATACGTCCATTCCAGCGGCAGGCTCACGGCTGGGGCCAGGTTGAGGCGGTCGCCGGTGGCGCGAGCCAGGCCCTGGACATTGGTGTCCAGGCGCGGAGAGACAATGCCGTTTTCATCCGAGAAGTTGCCGTTTTTCAGATCCCGGTCAAACCTGACAAGCTCGGTGTTATAAGAGAAATCCAGGCCGCCCGGGTGGTAGGGCAGGGCACCATCGAAGGTGATCTGCGGCAAACGATCATAGGGCGTGATGTTCGATACGGTCGCCAGCTGATAAGCCTGGGCGTTGACGCGAGCGGTGTAGCTGTCGCCGCGGTAGCTGACGGAACCCTGCTGGTTCACATAGTCAGAGCTTTTCACGCCGATCTGGTCAGTCTGCAGATCCTGGAAGTAATACGGATCGCTGATTTTGGTGTAGTCGACCTGCGTGAAGACGCGCGAGTCGAGGCCACCCTTGTGTTGCCAGTTGTACATGTAGCGGGTTTTTTCGTAGTCGGTCTGCTGACTGCGATCTGTATTGTCATCGTTGAGGTACGCGGCGCCGAACTGACCTTCGCTGGACTTGGTCAGGTAGCGGAACTCGCCTTCCATCAACAGGCCGCGCTTGCTCATGTAGCGCGGGTACAACGTGGCATCGTAGTTCGGTGCCAGGTTGAAGTAATACGGAGTGACCAGCAGGAAGCCGGTATCGGTGCCGGTGCCGATGGTCGGCGGCAGGAAGCCGGACTGGCGACGGTCATCGATCGGGAAATAGATGTATGGCGTGTAAAGGACCGGAATGTCCTTGACCCGCAGTGTCACGTTGGTCGCGGTGCCGAAGCCGGTGGCCGGGTTCAGGGTGATGTTGTTGCCCTTGAGTTGCCAGGCGTTGCTGTCCGGTTCACAGGTAGTGTACGTACCATCCTTGAGGCGGATGATCGCGTTCTCGGCGCGCCTGGCGTACAGCGCGCTGCCGCGAATGCGGGATTTGTGCATCACGTATTCGGCGTTGTCGACCTTGGCTTCGCCGGTATCGAGTTGTACGTCGGCGTGGTCGCCTACGATCAGTGCGCCGTTGTCGCGAACGCGCACGTTACCGCTCAGCTCACCACGGCTCTCGGCCTGGTAGAGATTCGCTTCGTCGGCTTCGACCTGCATGCTGCCTTGACGCATGACCACGTCGCCGGCGAGGGTAGCGACCTGCTCCTCCTGCTTATAGCGAGAGGCCTTGGCGCCGAGAAAGGTTGGCGCGTCACTTTTTTGAGTCTTGTCAGTCATGCCGGGACGAACCGGTTCGACATAGGCGCCGGCGCAGTAAGGGCCGGTTTCAGCCAATTGTGCCGCCGTGAGTTTCTCTCGCGGAACCCAGTCGAGGTGACTGTAGTCTTCGCTACGGGACTTCAGGCCACGGCCCTTGGCTTCGGTCACAAGTACCGGCTTGGGACCGGTGTCCTGGCTGACGCTGCCATCGGCCGGCGTCTCATCGCCCGCGCTGACAGAGCTGCCCTCATGGACAGGGCGCGGTGGCAAGGCAGCTGCTTGAGATTTTGGCGCACAGTTCCAGGCACCCGAAGCAGAGACTGAGCAGTCATACTGTTCCGCAGCGACCACGAACGAAGTGGCGAATGGTTGCAGGGCCAGCAGACTGCCGGTTACCAACAACGGAAATTTTTTACGAAACGCGGGGGATTTCAATGCCATCTTATTAGTCCGGGCTTCCTGCGTGCCATCTGCCCGCGGTGTGGGCCGCACGCCTCTCGATGGTCTGAAAAAGATGCTGGATAATAAAGCATGACCCGCTTGACGGCTAGCGCCGTCGGAGACCCTTGCAATGCCTGACCAAGATGTACGTTTGCAACACCTGAAAGTTTGGCTCGATGAGCAGCTGCCGATCCTCTTTGCAGAACAAGGCTGGGGAACCGTACCCCCGGCCACGTTGACCGCAGCCAGTAGCGACGCGAGTTTTCGGCGCTACTTTCGCTGGGAAGGCGAGGGCAGAAGCTTTATCGTGATGGACGCTCCACCGCCCAGGGAAAACTGCAAACCCTTCGTGGATATTGCTTTCCTGCTGGCGAAATCCGGAATAAATGTGCCAAAAATCCATGCCGAAGACCTCGAACATGGATTTCTGTTGCTCAATGACTTGGGCAACAACACTTATCTGGACGTGATCGACAGCGAAAATGCCGATGACTTGTTCCAGGATGCCGTGCAAGCGCTGCTGGCTTTTCAGCAATTGCCGATGGTCGCACCGCTGCCGAGTTATGACGTGGCGTTGTTGCGCCGCGAGTTGGAATTGTTCCCGCAATGGTACGTGAAGTGCGAACTGGGCATCGAGTTCGACCCGGCTCAGCAGCTGCTCTGGCAGCAGGTCAGCGAGTTGCTGATCGAAAGCGCCCTGGCGCAACCCAAGGTCCTGGTACATCGCGATTACATGCCGCGCAACCTCATGCTCAGTGAGCCGAATCCGGGCGTGCTGGATTTCCAGGACGCGGTTTATGGTCCGGTGACTTACGATGTGACCTGTCTGTTCAAGGATGCATTCCTCAGCTGGCCCGAGGAGCGGGTACGTGGCTGGCTGGAAGACTACTGGCGCCAGGCGGGCGAGCTGGGAATCCCGGTTCAGCCCGACTTCGAGGATTTCCTGCGCGCCAGCGATCTGATGGGCGTGCAGCGCCATTTGAAAGTGATCGGCATCTTCGCCCGGATCTGCCACCGCGACGGCAAGCCGCGTTACCTGGCGGATGTGCCGCGCTTCTTTGCTTATATAGAGGCCGTGGTCGCGCGCCGTCCCGAACTGGCTGAGCTGGATGTTTTGCTGGCCAGCCTGCGCGCTGGAGTGAATGCATGAAGGCGATGATCCTGGCGGCAGGCAAAGGCGAGCGCTTGCGCCCGTTGACCCTGACCACGCCAAAACCGCTGGTCCGGGCCGGAGGGGTGCCGCTGATCGAGTATCACCTGCGCGCGCTGGCCGCCGCCGGTTTTACCGAGATCGTGATCAATCACGCCTGGCTTGGCCAGCAGATTGAGGAATACCTGGGCGACGGCTCGCAGTATGGCGTGAGTATTCAGTATTCGCCGGAAGGTGAGCCGCTCGAAACCGGCGGCGGAATCTTCCGCGCGTTGCCGTTGCTGGGGGACGAAGCCTTTCTGGTGGTCAACGGTGACATCTGGACCGATTACGACTTCAGCGTATTGCATCAGCCCATTGTCGGGCTGGCGCATCTGGTGCTGGCTGACAATCCGGCCCATCACCAGGACGGCGACTTCAGTCTGGTCGACGGGCAAGTCCATGATGGGCGACCGGACATCGCCACCCTGACCTACAGCGGCATCGCGGTGCTGCACCCTCAGTTGTTCGAGGGCTGTTGCGCAGGGGCCTTCAAGCTGGCGCCGCTGCTGCGCACCGCCATGGCGGACGGGCAAGTGACTGGCGAGCACCTGAACGGGGTCTGGGTGGATGTCGGTACCCACGAGCGTCTGGCCGAAGTGGACGCTCTGATAGAAGCGAGACGCTGACATGCTGTGGCCAGGGACTCTGATTGGAGCCGGGGTGGGCTATGCCATTGCCAGTATTCCGGGGGCCATGCTCGGCGCCTTGTTGGGGCAGGCGCTGGATCGGCGCCTGCAACTGCAAAGCTGGGCAGATGTGCGAGAAAAACTCGGTGGTCGTCCAGCGCTACGCAACGATGAACTGTTGTTCGTGTTACTGGGACGACTGGCCAAGTGCGATGGAAGGGTGGTGAATGGTCACATCCAGCAGGCGCGTCAGGAGATGCGCTCCCTGGCCTTGACCGAATCGGCCCAGCGCCGTGCGATAGCGGCGTTCAATCGCGGCAAGTCGGGGCATGATTCTTTGCGCGGTTATATGCGTCGCTTGAGTGCACAGCCCCATGCCGCCGAAGGTGTCCTGCGCGCCTGTTGGCGGATGATCTGGGCCGATGGCCGCGCCGGTGTCGGCGAACTTGAACTGATCGCCCAGTGGGGTAAATGGCTGGGCTGGACGCAACAACAGGTCCAGGCGCTGGCGACCGACTATGAGCCGCAGAAACGGCCGTTGGTCAGCAGCGCCGTCACTTACCAAGAGGCTTTGCGACTATTGGGTGTGTCCGCCACCAGCGAGCCGGCGCAGATCAAGCGCGCTTATCGACGCCTGCTCAGCCGCCATCACCCGGACAAGATCGCCGGTAGTGGGGCGACGGCGTTGCAAGTGCGTGAGGCGACCGACAAAACCCGTGAACTGCATACTGCCTACACGTTGATTCGTGAGCGGCGGGATTTTCGCTAGAAGGAAAGGGTTTTGTTGTCTGTAATGCCGCCTTCGCGAGCAAGCCCGCTCCCACATTAAATCTTCAGGGGACACAGAATCTGAGTACGACCGAGATCAAATGTGGGAGCGGGCTTGCTCGCGAAGGGGGCGACTCGGTCTACCGTTTTTCCTCAGGCTGAGGACTCAACCACCCCCGAACCCGACGAACCAGCTGCTCCTGCTCAGCCTTGCTGTTACCCGGCAAGGCCTTGAGCGACACCTGGCTGAAACCCGAAGCCTTCAAGCGTTTGCTCGCCTGTAAACGCTCCAGCGCCGCGTTGCGATCCGCCGGCTTATCCCTGTAGAAAATGTCGGCAACAGGCAGCTTCAGTGTGGGTGCAAGTTCAGCCAGGGCGGGTTTCGCGCTAACCGGCATCTGCGCGGCGACCATCACCAGTTTTTCAACCTGCGGCGGCTGTCTTTCACTCAGGTAGCGCGCGGCCCAGTAAGCCCCGGTGCCATGACCCAATACGACGATGATGCGGGCGCTTTGCTGTTCGGCGTAGGCAATGGCCGCGTCGATGCGGGCGAAAATTCGTTCGGCGTCGGCCCCGACCTGTTCCTCGCGGGTCTCGACGACCGCCTTGTCCGCGACCTCCGCTTCACCGCTGACCGCCTGCTCGATGGGCGCGGAGGTGGTGGCATCCTTGCTGCCGGTCTCGGGCGCTTTGAGCGTTGGCGGCATTTCAGCAGTGCGTGGCGCAATGGCATCGCTTTGCGGGTCCGGCAAGGTGATACTCAGGCTGCTCCACTCGGCATCCGGCAATGTGCGCCGCAATGGAGCGATTGCTTGCGGCCAGTCAACGGTTTCGCCAGCGCCCGGGACGATAATCACCGCACCTTTGGGACTGGCGGTATTGGCCGGTTTCCACAGGGCCAGAAAGGTATCGGCGCCGGCTTGCAGTAGTTGCTGTTCCTGGACCGGCAACTGTCGCTCAAGGGCGGCCGCGTCTTCCTGACTTCGCTCAGGCAACGGCGGGCGCTCAAGCGGTTGTTCTTGCGCGGTGTTCGCCGCGGCACTGGGAATCGGGTCGGCGGCCTCGACGGAAAAGGCGCAAGGCAGGAACAGCGACAGGCACAATACTGGCAGCGCCAGGCGGTAGACAGGAAGCATCGGATAGTCCAGGCCAGAAGTGATTCCGGCAGCCTAATGGGTGGGTCAGTATTTGTCAGTGTGTGAGACTTCAATGATGCGTTTTCGTTGCCTTTGGGTTATCGGCTGTTTGTGGTTCCCCTCGATGAGCTGGGCCGCGTCCGCACCGCCAGCGCATGTCGCGCCATTGTCCGCGGATCAGCAGCAATGGTTGGCCCAGCATCGCGAGTTGCGGGTGGGACTGGTGCTGCAGGTGCCCTATGCCCAATACGATCGCCGTCTGCAGCGATTGTCGGGTGTTAACGTCGAGCTGATGCAACGGCTGGCCAAGTCCCTCAAGGTCGAGCTGAGCTGGCGTCACTTTCCCGATCTTGCGCAGCTGGAAGCCGCTGCACGTGATGGTGTCATCGATATCGCTCCCGGGCTGAGCCAGACTCCCGCAGGTCTGCGTCTGTGGCAGTTTTCCGATCCGTACATGCGGGTACCGCAACTGGTGGTCAGTGACCAGAAAAGCACCGGCACAGTGGAGCTGGAAAAACTCGACAGCCAGACCCGCGTCGCCGTGCGCATGCCCAGCGCCACGGCCGATTACCTGCGCGGCAATTACCCGCATCTGAACCTCCAGGGCGTACCGCTCGAGCGCCAGGCTCTGCAACTGTTGACGAGTCAGCAGGCCAGTTACGCCGTGGTCGATGAAGCCCAGCTGGGACGCCTGTCCGTCGAGCCGGAGTTCGCCGCGCTGGTCGTGGTCGGTGACATTGGCCTGCCGCAACTGCTGCGGGTGGCCACGCGCCGGGACTGGCCGGAGCTTGCCAGTATCGTCGAAAGCGCATTGCGGGCGATTCCGGCCAAGGACCTGGAGCAGTTGCACAGTCAATGGCTGCAACCCAAGTACCCGCGGCTGACCGAATCACCGGGTTTCTGGCAAAACCTTTCGCTGCTGTTGACCGTGTTGATGCTGAGCAGCATGGCCATCGTGTTCTGGCAGCGTCGGCAGCAGCACAGCCTGGAGCAACGGTTATTGGCGGCGCGGGAAGACATTGCCCTGCGTGCGGCCAGCGAAGAGGCCTTGCGCCTCACGCAGTTTTCCATCGACCAGAGCACCGTCGGCATTCTCTGGGTCAACTGGGACAGCCATGTGCGCTACGCCAACCGCGCGGCCGAGACCATGTTGGGCTATCCGGCGGGTGGGATCATCGACAGGCCGTTGATCGACTTCGAGCCGGGTCTGCACATGGACCGCTGGTTGAACCTGTGGAAGCGCGCCCGGGCCAGCGAAGACGGCCCGCAAAGTTTTGAGACCAGCTGTGTGCGCGCCGACGGGAGCATTCTGCCTGCGGATGTTTCATTGAGCTTCCTGCGTTTCCGCGGCGGCGAATACCTGGTGGTTTACCTCAACGATGTCACCGAACGCCGCCGTGCCCTGGCTGCACTGCAGGAAAGCGAAGCGCGACTGCAAGGGATCGCCGCCAATGTGCCGGGACTGGTCTTCCGGCTGGAGCGTGCGCCGGTGACCGGGCAGATCGACTTTGCCTATATCAGTGAAGGCAGCGAGACCCTGGTGGGATATTCGCCGGCGACCCTGGCTCATCGCGACAAAGGCCTGCGCAGTCTGGTGCATCCGGACGACAAGGCCAGCTATCACCAGACTCAGGACCATGCGCTGGACACCGACAGCGACTGGTCGTGGCAGGGGCGGATTCTCACCCGTGCAGGCGAGCAGCGCTGGGCGGAGATCAAGGCCATTACCCGCCGGCTCGAAGACGGTGCCTACGTCTGGGACGGCATTGTCTGGGATATCAGCGAAAGCAAGCGCATCGAGCTGGAACTGGCCAGCTCCCGGGGGCAATTGCGTGAGTTGTCCGCTCACCTTGAGAGTGTACGGGAGGAGGAAAAGGCCCACATCGCCCGGGAAGTTCATGACGAACTGGGTCAGATGTTGACCGTGTTGAAGCTGGAAACGTCCATGTGCGAACTGGCCTACGCCCAGCTCGATCCCGGTCTGAACGAACGCTTGAACAGCATGAAGCGCTTGATCGCTCAGTTGTTTCAACTGGTGCGCGATGTGGCGACGGCGCTGCGCCCACCGATTCTCGATGCCGGGATTGCTTCGGCCATCGAATGGCAGGCCCGCCGTTTCGAGGCACGTACACAGATTCCGTGTCTGGTGCAGGTGCCGGACAATCTGCCAGTGCTCAGTGATGCCAAGGCGATTGGCTTGTTCCGGATCCTTCAGGAGGCACTGACCAATGTCATGCGCCATGCGCAGGCGCATACTGTTGAACTGACATTGGCGCTGGAAGGCGACGAGTTGTGCCTGACGGTCAGTGACGATGGCGTAGGATTTGTCCCCTCCACCGGCAGGTCGACCTCCTTTGGTGTGGTCGGCGTGCGGGAGCGGGTGTTGATCATGGGTGGTCAGTTGTCGCTTGAAAGTGAGCCGGGGGAAGGCACGACCTTGAGTGTGCGAGTGCCGGTGGGTGAGGCCTGAAGATAGTGGCGCTTGTGGTGACGTCTTCGCGAGCAAGTCGAATCGTCGCACCGTCGCTCCCACAGTGATTTGGGTAAGTGCACAAATCTATGGAACACCGACGTCCCCTGTGGGAGCGGGCTTGCCCGCGATAGATCTTGAATCTGGAGAAGAACGTGATCCGTGTACTGGTAGCCGAAGACCACACCATCGTCCGCGAAGGCATCAAGCAGTTGATCGGGCTGGCCAAGGACCTTCTGGTGGTAGGGGAGGCGAGCAACGGCGAGCAGTTGCTCGACACCTTGCGTCATGTTCCCTGCGAAGTGGTGTTGCTGGATATCTCCATGCCTGGGGTCAATGGCCTGGAAGCCATTCCGCGAATTCGCGCGTTGAACAATCCACCGGCAATTCTGGTGTTGTCGATGCACGACGAAGCACAAATGGCCGCTCGTGCGTTGAAAGTCGGTGCCGCGGGGTACGCCACCAAGGACAGCGATCCGGCCCTGCTCCTGACCGCCATCCGCAAAGTCGCGGCTGGCGGGCGTTATATTGATCCGGACCTGGCCGATCGCATGGTCTTCGAAGTCGGGCTCACCGATTCGCGGCCGCTGCATTCGTTGCTGTCCGAGCGAGAGTTTTCGGTGTTCGAACGCCTGGCACAAGGCGCCAACGTCAACGACATCGCCCAGCAACTGGCCTTGAGCAGCAAGACCATCAGCACTCACAAGGCGCGGCTGATGCAGAAACTCAACATCACCTCCCTGGCGGAACTGGTGAAGTACGCCATGGAGCACAAGCTCCTCTGATTTGTGCGCGGTCCCCTGTAGGAGCCGGCTTGCCGGCGAAGGCGTCTTCGAACCTTGCGCCAATCTCAAGGACGCCTTCGCTGGCAAGCCAGCTCCTACAGTGGGCTGCGTGGCATATCCATTTGCGACACTCAGCGAACCCGCTTTTGCCCGTTCTTGTGGCTTGCAGCTTGAAATTCGCCACTGCCCCTATCCATCCCCGCCATCCTTGTAGGGCAATCCCTACCCCCAACCTTCCATCCCGCTGAGGCCATTCTCTCCTGCGCCCCGATTTGCGTGGTCACCAGCGTCCACTAGGCTTAGTCCACAGCAGTCATCAACAACAAAGGTGTGGGTATGAGCCAGGTCGATTCAAGCGCAGGGGCCAGCGACATTCTGGTCAGCTTTCGTGGAGTGCAAAAGAGCTACGACGGCGAGAACCTGATCGTCAAAGACCTCAACCTGGACATTCGCAAAGGCGAATTCCTCACCTTGCTCGGGCCGTCCGGTTCCGGCAAGACCACCAGCCTGATGATGCTCGCCGGTTTTGAAACCCCCACCGCAGGTGAAATCCTCCTGGCCGGGCGTTCCATCAACAACGTGCCGCCGCACAAGCGCGACATCGGCATGGTGTTCCAGAACTATGCATTGTTCCCGCACATGACGGTGGCCGAGAACCTGGCGTTCCCGCTGACCGTGCGCGGCTTGAACAAGAATGACGTCAGCGATCGGGTCAAACGGGTCTTGAGCATGGTTCAGCTCGACATGTTCGCCCAGCGTTATCCGGCGCAGTTGTCCGGTGGTCAGCAACAGCGTGTGGCCCTGGCCCGGGCGTTGGTGTTCGAACCGCAACTGGTACTGATGGACGAACCCCTCGGCGCGCTGGACAAGCAACTGCGCGAACACATGCAGATGGAGATCAAGCACCTGCACCAGCGCCTCGGCGTGACGGTGGTCTACGTGACTCACGACCAGGGTGAAGCCCTGACCATGTCCGACCGTGTGGCGGTGTTCCACCAAGGCGAAATCCAGCAGATCGCGCCGCCGCGCTCCCTTTACGAAGAACCGAAAAACACCTTCGTCGCCAACTTCATCGGCGAGAACAACCGTCTTAATGGCCGCTTGCACAGCCACACCGGCGACCGCTGCGTCGTCGAGCTCGGTCGCGGTGAAAAGGTTGAAGCCCTGGCGGTCAATGTCGGCAAGACCGGCGAACCCGTCACGCTGTCGATTCGCCCGGAACGCGTGAGCCTCAATGGTTCGAGCGAATCCTGCGTCAACCGTTTCTCCGGGCGGGTCGCGGAATTCATCTATCTGGGCGACCACGTCCGAGTGCGCCTTGAAGTCTGCGGAAAGACCGATTTCTTCGTGAAGCAACCGATCGCCGAGCTCGATCCCGAGCTGGCAGTTGGCGACGTGGTACCGCTTGGCTGGCAGGTCGAACACGTTCGCGCGCTCGACCCGCTTCTAGAGGCGCATTGATCGCCCCCCCTGCTTCAACAACACCAACCCTGCACGTGGAGAGAACAATAAATGTTGAGATCCCTGAAATTCACCGCTTTGGTCATGGGCATGATCGGCGCGACACACGCGATGGCGGCGGGTCCGGACCTGACCGTGGTGTCCTTTGGCGGGGCGAACAAGGCAGCGCAGGTCAAAGCCTTCTACGCACCGTGGGAAGCGGCAGGCAACGGCAAGATCGTGGCGGGCGAATACAACGGCGAGATGGCCAAGGTCAAGGCCATGGTCGACACCAAGAGCGTGTCCTGGGACCTGGTGGAAGTTGAATCGCCGGAACTGTCCCGTGGTTGCGACGAAGACATGTTCGAGCAACTCGATCCCGCGCTGTTCGGCAAGAACGAAGACTACGTCAAAGGCGCTATCCAGCCGTGCGGCGTTGGCTTCTTCGTGTGGTCGACCGTATTGGCCTACAACGCCGACAAGCTGAAAACCGCGCCGACCAGCTGGGTGGATTTCTGGGACACCAAGAAATTTCCGGGTAAACGTGGCCTGCGCAAAGGTGCCAAGTACACCCTGGAATTCGCACTGATGGCCGACGGCGTTGCGCCGAAAGACGTCTACAAGGTGCTGGCCGGCAAGGATGGCCAGGATCGCGCGTTCAAGAAGCTCGATGAGCTCAAGCCAAGCATTCAGTGGTGGGAAGCCGGCGCACAACCGCCGCAATACCTGGCGTCCGGTGACGTGGTCATGAGCTCGGCCTACAACGGCCGGATCGCTGCCGTGCAGAAAGAAAGCAACCTCAAAGTCGTCTGGAACGGCGGTATCTACGACTTCGACGCTTGGGCTATTCCAAAAGGTCTGGACAAGGCACGTGCTGAAGCGGCGAAGAAATTCATCGCATTCTCGGTGCAGCCGCAACAGCAGAAGACCTATTCGGAAAACATCGCCTACGGCCCGGCCAACACTCAAGCCGTACCGCTGTTGGCCAAGGATGTCCTGAAGGACATGCCGACCACCCCGGAAAACATTGCCAACCAGGTGCAGATCGACGTCAGCTTCTGGGCTGACAACGGCGAGCAACTGGAGCAGCGTTTCAATTCCTGGGCTGCCAAATAAGCACGAACCTGTGATGGTGGGCTCGCCCACCTGTGGGAGCGGGCTTGCTCGCGAAGGCGTCTTCACATCCAGCATTGATGTTGACTGACACACCGCTTTCGCGAGCAAGCCCGCTCCCACTTTAGAGTTGTGTGAATTTAACGATCGAGGTGATGTTCCGCCTCTGTAACGATCAAAGATTTCCGGAGTACGCCATGGCCACCGCCATTCCCCTGAACGCGGGCACAGACCCCACCTTGAAGCAGCGGCTCAAGCATGCCGAGCGGATCAACCGCTGGAAGGCCCAGGCCTTGATCGCGCCGCTGGTGCTGTTTCTGCTGCTGGTGTTCCTGGTGCCGATCGTGGCGCTGCTCTACAAAAGCGTCGGTAACCCCGAAGTGGTCGGCGGCATGCCACGCACCGTGGCGGCCATCGCCAGTTGGGACGGCCGCGGCCTGCCCGCTGAACCGGTGTACAAGGCGGCCAGCGAAGACCTGGCAGAAGCCCGCAAGAACCAGACCTTGGGCGACCTGTCCAAGCGCTTGAACATGGAGTTGGCCGGCTACCGCAGCCTGCTGACCAAAACCGCACGCGCCTTGCCGTTCGCCAGCGAACCGGCCTCTTATAAAGAAGCACTGGAAAGTCTCGACGAGCGCTGGGGCGACCCGGCCTACTGGCAAGCCGTACGCCGCAACACCAGCAGCATTACGCCGTACTACCTGCTGGCGGCGGTGGACCATCGGATCGACGACCTCGGCGAAATCGCCCCGGCCACACCCGATCAGGCCATCTACCTCGACATTTTTGCCCGAACCTTCTGGATGGGCCTGATCATCACCGTGATCTGCCTGGTGCTGGCTTATCCATTGGCCTATCTGCTGGCGAACCTGCCATCGCGGCAAAGCAACCTGTTGATGATTCTGGTGTTGCTGCCGTTCTGGACCTCGATTCTGGTGCGGGTCGCCGCGTGGATCGTGCTGCTGCAATCGGGCGGCCTGATCAACAGCGGCCTGATGGCCATGGGCATCATCGATAAGCCGCTGGAGCTGGTGTTCAACCGTACCGGGGTTTACATCTCGATGGTGCACATCCTGCTGCCGTTCATGATCCTGCCGATCTACAGCGTAATGAAAGGCATCTCGCCGACTTACATGCGTGCGGCGATTTCCCTCGGCTGCCACCCGTTCGCCAGCTTCTGGCGGGTGTACTTCCCACAGACTTATGCCGGTGTCGGCGCCGGTTGCCTGTTGGTGTTCATCCTTGCCATCGGCTACTACATCACCCCGGCCTTGCTGGGCAGCCCGAACGATCAGATGGTCAGTTACTTCGTCGCCTTCTACACCAACACCAGCATCAACTGGGGCATGGCGACCGCGCTCGGTGGGCTGCTGCTGTTGGCGACCGTGGTGCTGTATCTGATTTACAACTGGCTGGTAGGCGCCAGTCGCCTGCGCCTGAGCTAAGGGAGAACGAAATGCTGAGTCCTTATATGTCGCCCATCGAGCGGGTGTGGTTCTACAGCTTGCGGATTCTCTGCGGCTTGATCCTGTTGTTCCTGATCCTGCCGGTGCTGGTGATCATTCCGCTGTCGTTCAACTCGGGGAGTTTCCTGGTGTATCCGCTGCAAGGCTTTTCGCTGCAGTGGTATCACGACTTCTTCGCGTCGGCGGAATGGATGCGGGCACTGAAGAACAGCATCATCGTCGCCCCGGCGGCCACGGTGCTGGCGATGATCTTCGGTACGCTGGCAGCGATTGGCCTGACTCGGGGCGATTTTCCCGGCAAGCCGTTGGTGATGGCCCTGGTGATTTCGCCGATGGTGGTGCCGGTGGTGATCATCGGTGTCGCCAGCTATCTGTTCTTTGCGCCGCTGGGTCTGGGCAACAGCTTCTTCTCATTGATCGTGGTGCATGCGGTGTTGGGCGTGCCGTTTGTGATCATCACGGTGTCGGCGACCTTGCAGGGGTTCAACCACAATCTGGTGAGGGCGGCCGCAAGCCTGGGGGCGTCGCCGCTGACGGCATTTCGGCGGGTGACCTTGCCGTTGATCGCGCCGGGCGTGATCTCGGGTGCGTTGTTTGCCTTCGCCACCTCGTTTGATGAAGTGGTGGTGACACTGTTCCTCGCCGGCCCCGAGCAGGCAACCCTGCCACGGCAAATGTTCAGCGGTATCCGCGAAAACCTCAGCCCGACCATTGCCGCCGCGGCAACGCTGTTGATCGCCTTCTCGGTGATCCTGTTGCTGACCCTGGAATGGCTGCGGGGTCGCAGCGAGAAACTGCGCACCGCCCAGGTCTGACACAGGTCGTACATCCCTGTAGGAGCCGGCTTGCCGGCGAATGGCACAACGTAGTTCGCCTGACACACCGCGTTATGCCATTCGCCGGCAAGCCGGCTCCTACGGGGAAAGTGCGCAAACCTGACGCCATCGATATCGAGAAGATCTACCGGACGGCCTACTGATTATCGCGTCACGGTGCGCGCTTCAGAGCATGAGGTATACAATGCGCGCCATCGTGATTCTGCTCAGTAAAGGTGCGTAATGCAGCCCTTCGTCATTGCTCCGTCGATTCTCTCCGCCGATTTCGCCCGCCTGGGTGAGGAAGTGGACAACGTCCTGGCCGCCGGCGCCGACTTCGTACACTTCGATGTCATGGACAACCATTACGTGCCGAACCTGACCATCGGCCCGATGGTTTGTGCCGCACTGCGTAAATACGGCGTGACTGCGCCGATCGACGCGCACCTGATGGTCAGCCCGGTGGATCGCATTGTCGGTGACTTCATCGAGGCCGGCGCGACTTACATCACGTTCCACCCGGAAGCCACCCAGCACGTCGACCGCTCCCTGCAATTGATCCGCGAAGGCGGCTGCAAATCGGGCCTGGTGTTCAATCCGGCGACGCCGCTGGACGTGCTCAGGTACGTGATGGACAAGGTCGACATGATCTTGCTGATGAGCGTCAACCCGGGCTTCGGCGGACAGAAGTTCATTCCCGGCACCCTCGACAAGCTGCGTGAAGCGCGGGCACTGATCGATGCCTCCGGTCGTGACATCCGCCTGGAAATCGACGGCGGCGTGAACGTGAACAACATTCGCGAAATTGCCGCCGCTGGCGCCGATACCTTCGTTGCCGGCTCGGCGATCTTCAATGCACCGAACTACCAAGAGGTGATTGAAAAGATGCGTTCCGAACTGGCGCTGACCCGCCCATGAGTGGCTTTGAGCAGCTATTCCCGGGCGCTTTGCCGCGGCTGGTGATGTTCGATCTGGATGGCACGCTGGTCGATTCGGTCCCCGACCTCGCGGCGGCTGTGGATAACATGCTGCTCAAGCTCGGCCGCGCACCTGTCGGGATCGAGTCGGTGCGCGACTGGGTCGGCAATGGCGTGCACATGCTGGTGCGCCGTGCCCTGGCCAACCATATCGATGGTGAAAACGTCGATGAGGTCGAGGCCGAGCATGCCTTGGAGTTGTTCAACGGGTTTTATGAGGACGGTCACGCGCTGACGGTGGTTTACCCTGGCGTGCGTGACACCCTCAAATGGCTGAACAAGCAAGGCGTGGAAATGGCCCTGATCACCAACAAGCCGGAGCGCTTCGTCGCACCGCTGCTGGATCAGATGAAAATCGGTCGTTACTTCAAGTGGATCATCGGTGGCGACACCTTGCCACAGAAGAAACCGGACCCGGCTGCACTGTTTTTCGTCATGAAAATGGCCAACATTCCGGCATCCCAGTCGTTGTTCGTCGGCGACTCGCGCAGCGATGTACAGGCGGCGAAAGCGGCGGGGGTCAAATGCGTGGCGCTCAGTTATGGCTATAACCATGGCCGGCCGATTGCCGAAGAGTCGCCGGCGCTGGTGATCGACGATCTGCGCAAGCTAATTCGCGGTTGCCTGGATCCGGCCGCTGATATAACGTTGGCCGACGCTGTTCAACCCCCTTCTGGAAACGCCATCGTGGTGGTCACTCGCAAACTCTGGATGAAAGTCATCAAGGCCCTGGCCCGCTGGCGTTGGCGCGCCTGACTTGTTCCTGGCCGGCATCCCGGCGCGTTTGCATACCTGACCGTTAGACCCTCAAGCCACGAGGCTACCCCATGATCCGCGAAGAATTCCTGCGTTTGGCCGCTGCCGGCTACAACCGCATCCCGCTTGCCTGCGAAACCCTGGCCGACTTCGACACCCCGTTGTCGATCTACCTGAAACTGGCCGATGAGCCGAACTCCTACTTGCTCGAATCGGTGCAGGGCGGGGAAAAGTGGGGCCGTTATTCGATCATTGGTTTGCCATGCCGCACCGTGCTGCGGGTTCACGATCATCACGTCCGCGTGACCCACGACGGCGTCGAGATCGAAAGTCATGAGGCTGAAGACCCACTGGCTTTCGTCGAAGAATTCAAGGCTCGCTACAACGTGCCGATCATCCCTGGGCTGCCGCGTTTCAATGGCGGCCTGGTGGGTTACTTCGGGTACGACTGCGTACGTTATGTGGAAAAGCGTCTGGGCAAGTGTCCGAACCCTGATCCGCTGGGCGTGCCGGACATTCTGCTGATGGTCTCCGACGCGGTGGTGGTGTTCGACAACCTCGCCGGCAAGATGCACGCGATTGTCCTGGCCGACCCGTCGCAGGACGATGCTTTCGAACACGGACAGGCACGTCTTGAAGCGCTGCTGGAAAAACTCCGGCAGCCGATCGCACCGCGCCGTGGCCTGGATTTCAGCAAGCAGCAGTCCGCCGACCCGGTATTCCGTTCCAGCTTCACTCAGGACGACTACGAAAAAGCCGTCGACACCATCAAGGAATACATCCTGGCCGGTGACTGCATGCAGGTCGTGCCGTCCCAGCGCATGTCGATCGACTTCAAGGCTGCGCCGATCGATCTGTACCGGGCGCTGCGCTGCTTCAACCCGACGCCCTACATGTACTTCTTCAACTTCGGCGACTTCCACGTTGTCGGCAGTTCGCCGGAAGTGCTGGTGCGGGTCGAAGACAACCTGATCACCGTACGCCCGATCGCCGGCACCCGTCCGCGGGGCGCCAACGAAGAGGCCGATGTTGCGTTGGAAAAAGACTTGTTGTCCGACGATAAGGAAATCGCCGAGCACCTGATGCTGATCGACCTGGGCCGTAACGATACCGGTCGCGTTTCGGAAATCGGCTCGGTGAAACTCACCGAAAAGATGGTGATCGAGCGTTACTCCAACGTCATGCACATCGTGTCCAACGTTACCGGGCAGCTGACAGCCGGGTTGACGGCAATGGATGCACTGCGGGCGATTCTGCCGGCCGGCACCTTGTCCGGGGCACCGAAGATTCGAGCGATGGAAATCATTGACGAGCTGGAGCCGGTCAAGCGTGGCGTGTATGGCGGAGCCGTCGGTTACTACGCCTGGAACGGCAACATGGACACCGCCATCGCGATCCGCACCGCGGTGATCAAGAACGGCGAGCTGCACGTGCAGGCCGGTGGCGGCATTGTCGCTGACTCGGTGCCGGCGCTGGAATGGGAAGAAACCCTGAACAAACGCCGCGCGATGTTCCGTGCGGTGGCCCTGGCCGAGCAAACCCCGGACAACTGAGTTCACGAGAAACCTGTGGGAGCGGGCTTGCTCGCGAAAGCGGTGTGTCAGGCGATATCAGTATTGACTGGGCTGCCGTCTTCGCGAGCAAGCCCGCTCCCACAAGGACCTCAACACCATTAAAAAACGCGTTGCCTGTGAGGGCCCGCGTTTTTTTATGCTTGCTGTTTAATGGATCAGAAATCCAGCGAGACCCCAACGTTGAGCCCTTGCTGGGTAAAGTCGTCTGACTTGCGGAAGGTATAACCGCCACGCAACGCCAGATCGGCCGTCAACTTGTGGCTGACCCCAAGGCTCACTCGATTCAAATGACTTTGCGGTGTGTAACCGTCGAGCTCGAAGTCCAGCGACGGCAGGCTATTGAGGGCGATGTTCACTTTCTGAGTGTCATCCTCGTATTCACGCTCGAAGGCGTATTCGCCGAACACTTGGGTTTGCGGGGTGATCTGGTAGTTGCCCTGAAGGCCGGCGCCCAGCCGTTTCGAGTCGCGTTTCTGGTCATCAAGGGTCAGCGCCGTGGACCGATTGCCGTTTTCCGAATAACCGTCGACTTCCACTTTCGCATAATCGGCGCTGATGAATGGCGACAAGTGCCATTCGCTGCCCGGCTGCGCAATATCGTAGCCGAGGCGAGTGCTGAAGGCCCAAAGATGCCCGTCGGCATCACCTTTTTCCGCTCTTTCGCTGGCACCTAGGTCGAATTTGCGTTTGAGGTTGTCGTAATCCAGCTTGCCGCCGGTCAACGCGGCATCGGCCCACCAGCGATTCTGCTGGAACTGGGCGAAAGCGGTGGCCAGGTAGCTGTTGAGTTTGTAGTCCGAATCATTGCTGCCCGCTTCAAGGTTCTGCCGATAAAAGCCCGCCGCGACACCGATTCGCCAGGCTTCATTGAGGCGATAGCTGCCGCCGATATTCAAATTGTTTCCGCTGCCATCGGCGCTGGCACCGCTGCTTTGACCATCGATATCCAGACGCTGGCCGCCGCCTGCGACGATCGCGCGCCATTGGCCGACGGCCTGCCAGTTTTCCCAGTCCGATTGCCATTGGCTGCGCAGTTCATCCTGGTGCGCACGTAGCGTGGCGTGGGCCATTTCCGGCAACAGCGTCAGTTCCCACGGCGCTGCCAGCAGGGAATAGGCGTAATCGGAAATCAGCTTCTGCCCGGTTTCGGTCGGGTGCACGCCATCGTTGTAGATCAGCTTGCTCGGGTCCGGCGTGGCACTGTTGATGCCATAGGCGGTGTTTTCAACGCAGCCATTGCCGCTGAAACAGGTGGCAACCAGGTTCTGGTCGATGGCCAGTCCGAATGGTGCCGGATCGGCGACCGCTTCCTGCAACAGCAGTGGAACGTTCAGCGGGATGACCTCGGCGTCGATGCCCCCGAGTCGCGTCACCAGGCGCTGATTGAAGAGGTTGCTCAGTAACGAGATACCCGGCTGTGCGGGACTGCCGTTGAGGGCGGGCGTCAACCCCAGGTCAGGCAGCAGCCAGACCATGATGTACCGGGCGCCGGCGGTCTGCAAAACCTGGGCGCTGTCTGCCAGTCGATCTGCCGCCGCGCCGGCCTGAGCCGGGGTGAGCACCCGGCCCTGGAGGAAATCGTTACCGCCGCCGGAAAGGAAATACAGCGCATTCGGGTCGGCACGCAGGTTGTTGGCGGCCAGGTAGCCCGGACGAGTGCGTTCGCCGGTGGCGGATACATTGGTAATCGAATCGAGGATCTGGTCGGTCCGATAGCCGCCCACGGCCCAGTTGTTGCCATCAGGCAGGCCCTCGCTGGCGCGCGCAGCCGAGGTCGAAGCAGCCGTTTGATCAGGGGAGAAACCGAGTTTTCCTCCCAAAAGTTGCGTCGAGTTGGCGGAATAGACTTCACCGCTGCCATCGAAGTAGACCGGGCCGACGCGATTGGTAAAGCGCTGGGTCGCGCCGGGCGGGCCGCCGGCATCGGTAAACTGCCCGGCATCACTGAGACTGTCGCCGAAGACGATGAAGTTCGAGTAAGGGTTGGGAGCCGCGATCGCCTGGGTACAGGCCATGGCGAGCAAGCAGGCTGCAAGGGGTATCGCCAACGAGGGCTTGATCATGGACAAATCCGTTTTTGTTTATTGTTTTAGTGAGTGAAACGTCAGTGCCAAAAACTATAGAGTCTGTTGCCATCCGGCGCGAACCCTCGATTGTTTCACCGCGCTTCGATCGCCCATATTGCACGCTCTGCCCAGCTAAGTTACTGTGCCAATACGTATAAATGAGACCATCCCCGTGTTGATCGTCAGCAAACTCCTGGATCAAGTCATCAAGGCACACGCCCGTTGGCGTTGGCGCGCCTGAATCCTTCTGCCGGCCCGGCCGGATCTTTACCGCTTTGCCTTCTTTACCCGCAAGACAAACCGCTTTGCTGCGCGATTCCAGCGACTGACAAAGTGCAGGACGCTGCGGGCAAATCCTTTGAAGGCCGTATTAAAGTCAGTGAATTCAAGAGGTTCTTAACGCCATGTTGCTGATGATCGATAACTACGACTCTTTTACCTACAACGTTGTGCAGTACCTGGGCGAGCTCGGCTCCCAGGTCAAAGTGGTGCGCAACGATGAGCTCACCATTGCCCAGATCGAAGCCCTCAATCCGGAGCGGATCGTCGTCTCACCCGGTCCCTGCACCCCGACCGAGGCAGGTATCTCGATCGAAGCGATCAAGCATTTCGCCGGCAAACTGCCGATCCTGGGGGTATGCCTGGGCCATCAATCCATCGGTCAGGCGTTTGGCGGGGATGTGGTCCGTGCCCGTCACGTCATGCACGGCAAGACAAGTCCGGTGTTTCACGAGGACAAGGGCGTTTTCGAAGGTTTGAATCATCCGCTGACGGTCACCCGCTATCACTCGCTGATCGTCAAGCGCGAAACCCTGCCGGACTGCCTCGAGCTGACTGCCTGGACCCAGCTGGAAGACGGCTCGGTGGATGAGATCATGGGCCTGCGCCATAAGACATTGAACATTGAAGGCGTGCAGTTCCACCCTGAGTCGATCCTGACCGAACAGGGTCACGAGCTGCTCGCCAACTTCCTCAAACAAACCGGCGGCACGCGCTAAGGACGTTAAATGAATATCAAGACAGCCCTGAGCCGTATCGTCGAGCAGCTCGACCTCAGCACCGACGAAATGCGCGATGTGATGCGTGAAATCATGACCGGGCAGTGTACCGATGCGCAGATTGGCGCGTTCATGATGGCCATGCGCATGAAGAGCGAGAGCATCGATGAGATCGTCGGGGCGGTGTCGGTCATGCGCGAGCTGGCAGACAAAGTCGAACTCAAGACCCTGGACGGCGTCGTCGATGTCGTCGGCACCGGCGGTGACGGCGCAAACATCTTCAACGTATCCACCGCGTCTTCGTTTGTCGTCGCAGCGGCCGGTTGCACCGTGGCGAAGCACGGTAACCGTGCGGTCTCGGGTAAAAGCGGCAGTGCCGACCTGTTGGAGGCGGCGGGCATCTACCTGAACCTGACGCCGGTTCAAGTGGCACGCTGCATCGATAACGTCGGCATCGGATTCATGTTTGCCCAGACCCACCACAGTGCCATGAAGTACGCTGCCGGCCCTCGCCGGGAGTTGGGCTTGCGTACGTTGTTCAACATGCTCGGCCCGCTTACGAATCCGGCCGGGGTGAAACATCAGGTAGTGGGTGTGTTCAATCAGGCGTTGTGCCGGCCATTGGCCGAGGTGTTGCAGCGTCTGGGCAGCAAACATGTGCTGGTGGTGCATTCCCAGGACGGTCTGGACGAGTTCAGCCTGGCGGCCCCCACCTACGTGGCTGATCTGAAAAACGACGAAATAACAGAATACTGGGTCCAGCCGGAGGACCTCGGTATAAAGAGCCAGAGCTTGTATGGCCTGGTGGTTGAAAGTCCGGCCCAGTCACTTGAACTGATTCGCGATGCCCTGGGCAAGCGCAAGACCGAAAACGGTCAGAAAGCCGCCGAGATGATCGTGCTCAATGCCGGTGCCGCGCTGTATGCCGCCGACCTGGCCAGCACTTTAAAAGAGGGCGTTGCCCTGGCGCACGATGCGCTGCACACCGGCCTCGCTCGGGAAAAACTCGAGGAGTTGGGTGCATTTACCGCAGTATTCAAGGTGGAGAACGAGGGATGAGTGTGCCGACGGTTCTGGAAAACATTCTGGCCCGCAAGGTCGAAGAAGTCGCCGAGCGCAGTGCTCGGGTGAGCCTTGCCGAACTGGAAAATCTGGCCAAGATGGCCGATGCACCCCGTGGGTTTGCCAAGGCATTGATCGATCAGGCCAAGCTAAAGCAGCCTGCAGTCATTGCTGAAATCAAGAAAGCCTCGCCAAGCAAAGGCGTGATCCGCGAGAACTTCGTTCCTGCCGACATTGCCATCAGCTATGAGCGGGGCGGGGCGACCTGCCTGTCGGTGCTCACCGATATCGATTACTTCCAAGGCGCCGATGCATATCTGCAGCAGGCGCGTGCGGCGTGCAAACTGCCGGTGATCCGCAAGGATTTCATGATCGATCCCTATCAGATCGTCGAAGCCCGTGCCTTGGGCGCTGACTGCGTGCTGTTGATCGTTTCCGCATTGGATGACGTGAAAATGGCCGAGCTGGCGGCCGTGGCCAAAAGTGTCGGCCTCGATGTGCTGGTGGAAGTCCATGACGGCGATGAGCTGGAGCGGGCGTTGAAGACACTCGATACCCCGCTGGTCGGCGTCAACAACCGTAACCTGCACACCTTCGACGTCAATCTGGAAACCACGCTTGATCTGTTGCCGCGTATCCCGCGTGATCGATTGGTGATTACCGAAAGCGGCATTCTCAATCGAGCCGATGTCGAACTGATGGAAATCAGCGACGTGTATGCGTTCCTGGTCGGCGAGGCGTTCATGCGCGCCGAAAACCCGGGCACCGAGTTGCAGCGTCTGTTTTTCCCTGAGCGCGGTGTCCCTGTCAGCGGCTCGACGCTCGACTGACTTACATTTTCGCTGGCAACCCGATCCCCTGCAGGAGCGGGCTTGCCCGCGAAGAGTCCATCGAGCCCCCCAAAGACTTCATATCTTACGGAGTCATACATGTTCCATCCAACCTCTCTGACTGTCGAAACCGGCCTGCTTGCCGAACAGGACCTGTTGGCCCATGTCTGCACTGGTGACTCGGAATTTGGCCTGCTGTACTGGCAACCCAACGACCGGGCATTGGTCATGCCGCGCCGGTTGAATCGTCTGCCCGGTTTCGACGCCGCGTGCAAGGTGTCGGCGGCGGCGGGTTGGCCTGTGTTGTTGCGCGAAACCGGCGGCGAGCCCGTACCGCAATCGCCATCAACCATCAACATCGCGCTGGTCTATGCACCACCGCGTAGCGAGGGCGATCAGAATCGGATCGAAACCGCCTACCGACGACTCTGCGATCCGATCTGTCAGCTGCTGGATGAGCTGGGCGGTGTTTCATCCCTGGGTGAAGTCGAAGGCGCATTCTGCGATGGCCGTTTCAACGTCAACCTCGATGGTCGCAAGATGGTCGGCACCGCTCAGCGCTGGCGCCAGAGCAAGGGTGGTTCGCGTCCGGTGGGGTTGGTGCACGGGGCTTTGTTGCTCGATGACGAACGCGAGTCGATGGTCGCGGCGGTCAATCGCTTCAATGAAGCGTGCGGTCTGGACCAGCGGGTTCGCGCCGAGAGCCACATCGCCCTGCATGAGAAATTCGCCGTCCCGGATGCGCTGGAACGGCTCGACGGGCTGTACCGTCAATTGCTGGCCGAGATGCTCGGGACTTGAGTTCCAACGCTTGAGTCTTTGAGCCTAGCGCGTACCGAAGACCACCATGGTCTTGCCTTTGACATCGACCAGGTTGCGCTCCTCCAGATCCTTGAGCACGCGACCGACCATCTCACGGGAGCAGCCTACAATCCTCCCGATTTCCTGACGGGTCACCTTGATCTGCATGCCGTCGGGGTGGGTCATGGCGTCTGGCTGTTTGCACAGTTCCAGCAGGCAGCGAGCAACACGTCCGGTCACGTCAAAAAACGCCAGGTCTCCCACCTTGCGGGTGGTGTTGCGCAGACGTTGTGCGATTTGGCCGCTGAGTACGTAAAGAATGTCCGGATCTTGCCGGGACAGTTCGCGGAATTTTGCATAGCTGATTTCCGCAACTTCACATTCTATCTTGGCGCGCACCCAGGCACTGCGTTCCTGTTCCAGGCCAGCCTGTTCGAATAGACCCAGTTCACCGAAAAAGTCCCCGACGTTCAGATAGGCAATGATCATTTCGCGACCATCGTCGTCCTCGATCAGTATAGTGACAGAGCCTTTGATGATAAAAAACAGAGTGTCCGAGCGATCCCCTGCGCAAATGATATTGGTCTTGGCCTGATAGCGACGGCGCTGGCAATGCATCAACAGTTTGTCGAGGTTTTTGATTTTGGGCGTGGGCGCAATAGCAACCATGGCGTATTTCCGAGAAGACCGCAGGGCGTGTTTGTTTTTTTGGCGCTGGCGAAGCCTGCAATCTTTGCTGTCAGTAACGAGGCTGGCTATGCGCCAGCTCATTGGCGCCAGCTTAACAGACACTTCCTGCAATATTCGAGCATTGACCAACGGCGCGTATGGTTATGTCCCAGGAAGGCGAGCGCTGTCAATCATGGGCCCTGTGCTAAGCTGGCGACCCTTTTTTATACAGTGGAGTCTTGGCGATGAAGGCACGCATCCAATGGGCTGGCGAAGCCATGTTCCTCGGCGAATCCGGCAGCGGTCATGTCGTGGTCATGGACGGTCCGCCCGAAGCCGGCGGACGCAACCTGGGTGTCCGGCCAATGGAAATGCTCCTCCTGGGTGTGGGCGGTTGCAGTAATTTCGACGTGGTCAGCATTCTCAAGAAGTCCCGCCAGGCTGTTGAAAGCTGCGAAGCTTTCCTGGACGCCGAACGCGCGACCGAGGATCCGAAAGTGTTTACCAAAATCCACATGCGCTTTGTGGTCAAAGGCCGTGGGTTGAAAGAAGCCCAGGTCAAACGAGCTGTCGAACTGTCTGCAGAGAAATATTGTTCGGCATCGATCATGCTCGGCGCCGCCGGAGTCGAAATCACCCACGAATACGAGATCGTAGAGCTCGGTTGAATGGCCGGGCAACATGGCAGCCTGAAACTTAAGTTAATAAAAAAGGCGGCTCCCTCACGGCAGTCGCCTTTTTATTCTTGAAATTCCACCCTTGCGGGAGCGGCGATGCTGCGATCCGACTTGTCCGCGAAGAGCCCTGGCAAGCCTCGCAACCATCAGATCCGATAAGTACTCTTGGTCATCACCTTGGCCAACAGACTCATACCGAATTTCACTGGCGCCGGAAAGCGGAAGCCGCCGGCATCCAGCGCGCTTTCAGCATGCTGCTCTTCATCGATGCGCATCTGCTCGAGGATCGCCCGGGACTTTTCATCCTCCGCGGGCAGTTGCTCTAGGTGTTCGTTCAAATGCTTGCAGACTTGATGCTCGGTAGCCGCCACGAACCCCAGGCTGACTTTATCGCTGATCAACCCGGCCACCGCGCCGATCCCGAACGACATGCCATAGAACAGTGGATTGAGGATGCTGGTGTGACTACCCAACTGGTGGATGCGTTGCTCGCACCAGACCAGGTGATCGATTTCTTCTTCGGCGGCGTGTTCCATGGCGGCCCGCACTTGTGGCAGTTTGGCGGTCAGGGCTTGACCTTGATACAGCGCCTGGGCACAGACTTCGCCGGTATGGTTGATGCGCATCAGGCCGGCGACGTGCCGGGTGTCTACGTCGCTCATTTTTGCATCCGGCTGCACGATGGCGGGCGACGGACGGTATGGCTGGCTGCTGGAGGGCAGCAGGGTACGCATCGCGGCATCGGCTTGCAGAAGAAGACGGTCAATCGGCGAGTAGTGACGCTGGGTAGTCATGCTGACCTCCGGGAAGAATCTCGGCGGCCAGTTTAACCCAATCGGCAGGGGAAGGTTTGTGCTGGGTCATTGCGTCGCAGGCGTGTTCTGTAGGAGCCGGCTTGCTGGCGATGGCAGCCTCCGATATTGAGGTGATCTATCGCACGCCATCGCTGGCAAGTCGGACCGCCGCACCGCAGCACCTACAGAGGACGGTGGTAAATCAGCCCGGTGGCCAATGCATCTGGCGCTGCCCGAGTACATGCATATGAATGTGATAGACCGTCTGCCCGCCCAGCGGATTGCAGTTCATGACCACACGGAAGCCTTCTTCGCAGCCCAGTTCCAGCGCCAGGCGCTGGGCAGTGAACAGAATATGCCCGGCCAACGCCTTGTCGTCCTCGGTGAGGTCGTTCAGGGTGCGCACCGCTTTTTTCGGGATCACCAGGAAATGTACCGGTGCCTGTGGGGCGATATCATGGAAGGCCAGTACCTGGTCGTCCTCGTAGATGATCTTCGCCGGGATTTCCCGGTTGATGATCTTGGTGAACAGAGTATCCACAGCAGTTTCTCCGTTGTTTGGGCTGGCCTGAGTGTACTCATGGGAGATGCGCCAGCCCAGTGTTTTACCAAAGGTCCATTCAGCGCGGGCAGTAGGCCTTGTTGACGATGCCGGCGATTGTCCGGGTCAGCCAACGTGAGCCGAGCCGCGGCAGAAAGGCGCGCCAGCGGTTGCGCCGGCCCGGAATGATGATGGCACGATTTTTCTCCAGTGCACGCACGGTATAAAGCGCGACTTCTTCGGGGCTCATCAGCAGTTTGCTGTCGACCAGTTTCTCTGTGTCCAGTTGCGCGGTACGGAAGAATGCGGTGCGAGTCGGGCCAGGGCAGAGCACCGACACCCTCACCGCACATTTCTTCAGCTCGACGCGCAACCCTTCGGAAAAGTGCAATACATAGGCTTTGCTGGCGTAATAAGTGCTCATCCACGGGCCCGGATGGAATGCGGCGATCGAGGCGACGTTCAGAATCTGCCCGCCTCCCTGCAAGGCCATGCTGTTGCCGACCGCATGACACAGGCGGGTGAGGGCGAGAATATTCACTTCGATCAGATCCTGCTCGGTCATCCAGTCCTGGGCCAGGAATGGGCCACAGGTACCCATGCCGGCGCAGTTGACCAGCAGATCGATCTGGCGGTCACCTTCCTCCAGTTCCAGCAGAAACCCGGACAGGCGCAACGGTTCACCCAGGTCACAGGCCCGGAATAACACTTCCACGCCAAAACGCTGAGTCAGTTCGATCGCAATGCTTTCCAGCTGATCACGCTGTCGAGCCACCAGAATCAGGCTGCGGCCGCGCCGGGCCAGCGCTTCGGCCATCGCCAGGCCGATGCCGCTGGAAGCGCCAGTGATCAGAGCGTAACGGGTCATGCAGTTCTCCATCGCAACAGCTACGCGCCGGCGACGCAGGTGTCACGGGCGGGAAGCGCTGTTCATTCTTTCGCAGAGTCTACAGGGGGCCGGGCTTCTTCGGCTGCATCGTCAGCTGAATTTGGCGCAGGCTCTGCTTCCACGGCGGTTTGATCTTCGATCTCTTCAAGGGTGGCCGAGTCACTTTCGTAGCGGCTCTCGGCGGCACTTTCGTATTCGCTCTGGATCGCAGTGAGCCCACCGGTCAGTCCGCCGATGAACAGGATCGCGACAACCACCAGCCATAACGCAGACAGGACCTTGACCGCTGTGCTGTTGGGCGGTGGTGGCGCACCGTACCGATTGGCGGTGTTGTTGCCCGGCATGATCATCATCACGAACGGAAAGAAGCTGCCCACGAACGGCACGAGCGTCAGCAGCCAGAGCCAGCCGGACCAGCCGATATCATGCAGACGCTGAACGCTGAACTGGATGCTGACGAAACCGAGTACGACGATGAGAATAAAAGCCAGCAGACCCCCGAGAATCAGGCCGGCGCTGGAGTCCGTACTGATAAGGGCGAGGCCGAAAACCCCGAGTACGGCGCCGATGCCAAGCGTCACCAGCATCAGGACCATTGTCCAGGCCAGATAGCGCAAGCGGCCGATACGGCCTTCGAAACTGAACGCCTTGAGCGTTGCGAATTCCGGTAGCGCCTCGCCGACGGCCGCTCGTGGCGGTGCGTAGGGTGAATCCGGATCTGTCGATAGAGGAGGGTGGGCAGGCGTGTATTGGTGCACGTCTGACAGGTTCAGCTCGACCTGGGTTTCACTTTCGATCCGGGCGGCGATGCCGGTTTTCGTCAGTGCCTGCAGATAAGTCTGGGCATCTGACTGTGACAGGTCGCGCTTGAGTGCAACCGGTCGACCACTGAACAGCCGCTCGATGGCAACGACATCGGTTTTGAACAGTTCGGCAAGCTTGAGTTTGGCAGTGGTGATTTCGACACCGGGCAGCAGAGCGCCGTCAAATACGATCTTGTAACGGTGTTCGCTCATTGCGAGGCATCCTTGTCGCGAAAAATTTGAATGGAGTGTGGCGCGGCCGCAGTGGAAGGCCAGCCGAAAGCGACTGGCCGGGTTGTCCTGTCAGCGCGGCCAGTGCTCACGCAGTTGCGTCGCGCGTTCCAGGGCCTCGCGGTATTCATCGTCCAGACGGGCAACCAATTGATCAACGCTCGGCAGGTCATCGATGTCGCCGACGCCCTGCCCCGCGGACCATACGGTTTTCCAGGCTTTGGCTTCATCGCTCAACGGCTTGAGCTTGGAGCCGAAGTTGACCTCGCCCTTGCCTTGCAATGCCGCCATGTCGAAACCGGCAGCCTCCAGGCTTTGACGCATGAAGCTCGCCGGTACGCCCGACACTGCTGGAGTATGGACGATGTCCGCGGCTCTGGAGGTCAGCAACATCTGCTTGTAGGCATCAGGGGCATGACTTTCGGTAGTGCCGATGAATCGTGTACCGAAGTAGGCCAGGTCCGCGCCGAGCAGTTGCGCGGCAAGAATCTCGTGACCGTGGTTCAGGCAACCGGCCAACAGCAGGGTCTTGTCGAAGAACTGGCGGATCTCGGCAATCAGCGAAAACGGGCTCCAGGTGCCTGCGTGTCCACCGGCGCCCGCGGCCACGGCGATCAAGCCGTCGACTCCGGCCTCGGCCGCTTTCTCGGCATGGCGGCGGGTCGTCACGTCGTGGAACACCAGGCCGCCATAACCGTGGACGGCATCGACCAATTCCTTCACGGCACCAAGACTGGTAATCACGATCGGCACTTTGTGCTCGATGCAGATCTCCAGGTCCGCTTGCAGCCGCGGGTTGCTGTTGTGGACGATCAGGTTCACCGCGTAAGGCGCAGGATTGTCCAGTGTCGCCAACCCTGCTTCGATTTCTTCCAGCCAGGCCTTGAAGCCACTGCTTTCGCGCTGATTCAGCGCGGGAAAGCTGCCCACCACACCATTGCGGCAGCAAGCGAGCACCAATTGCGGGTTGGAAATCAGGAACATTGGCGCTGCCACCACGGGCAGGCGCAAACGTTGTTCGAGCAAAGCGGGCAGCGACATTGGAAGTCCCCCGGGGAGAGTTGTGCTTGAGATCAGAACGGCCGAACGACGACCAGAATGACGATAGCCAGCAATATCAGAACCGGCACTTCATTGAACCAGCGATAAAAGACATGGCTGCGGGTGTTTTCGCCACGGGCAAAGCGTTTTACCTGGGCCCCGCACATGTGGTGGTAGCCGATCAGGATCACCACCAGCGTCAACTTCGCGTGAATCCAGGCGCCCTGGCTGAATATGCCGGGGTTCAAGGCGATCAGCGCGATGCCGAAAATCAGGGTGGCGATCATCGCTGGCCCCATGATGCCACGGTACAGCTTGCGTTCCATGATGCTGAAGCGCTCCTTGCTGATGTTGTCCTCGCTTTGCGCGTGGTAGACGAACAGGCGTGGCAGGTAGAACAAGCCGGCAAACCAGCAGACCATGCTGACGATGTGCAATGCTTTGAGCCATAGATAGAGCATTTTTTAGTTAATCCCAGGTTCACGGTAGGCGCGATAGTAGAGCCTTGAGGCTCCGCACGTCACCTTGGCGGTTGTCGCAGGACGATACGGGCCCTATTATCGACGGCTTTCCAGTGGGTTCGTTGAGGGCAGGTTTATGGTCAAGGTCGGTATCGTCGGCGGCACGGGTTACACCGGTGTCGAATTGCTGCGTTTGTTGGCACAGCATCCGCAAGCTGAAGTGGCAGTGATCACTTCCCGATCCGAGGCCGGTCTGGCCGTGGCTGATATGTACCCGAACCTGCGCGGTCATTACGATGGCCTGGCGTTCAGCGTTCCGGACATCAAGACCCTGGGTGCCTGCGACGTGGTGTTCTTCGCAACGCCTCACGGTGTCGCCCATGCCTTGGCCGGTGACTTGCTCGCGGCCGGGACCAAGGTCATCGACCTGTCGGCCGACTTTCGTCTGCAAGACGCCGATGAATGGGCCAAGTGGTACGGTCAGCCGCACGGCGCGCCGCAGCTGCTGGAAGAGGCTGTCTACGGCTTGCCGGAAGTCAATCGCGAACAGATCAAGCAGGCTCGCCTGATCGCTGTACCGGGTTGCTACCCGACGGCCACGCAATTGGGTTTCCTGCCGTTGCTCGAAGCCGGTCTGGCCGATACCACTCGCTTGATCGCAGACTGTAAATCCGGTGTCAGCGGTGCCGGCCGTGGCGCCTCTGTCGGTTCGCTGTATTCCGAAACCTCGGAGAGCATGAAGGCCTACGCGGTCAAAGGACATCGTCACTTACCGGAAATCCGCCAAGGTCTGCGGCGTGCAGCGGGCAAGGACGTCGGCCTGACCTTCGTCCCGCACCTGACGCCAATGATTCGTGGCATTCACTCGACGCTCTACGCCACCGTCGTGGATCGCTCGGTGGATTTGCAGGCGCTGTTTGAAAAGCGTTATGCCAATGAACCGTTCGTCGACGTCATGCCTGCTGGCAGTCATCCTGAAACCCGCAGCGTACGCGGTGCCAACGTTTGCCGGATTGCCGTGCATCGGCCGCAGGACGGTGATCTGGTGGTGGTGTTGTCGGTGATCGATAATCTGGTCAAAGGCGCGTCGGGTCAGGCGGTACAGAACCTGAACATTCTGTTCGGACTGGATGAGCGCCTGGGCCTGTCCCACGCCGGCATGCTGCCGTAAGTCTGTAGTGTGCTCGACAAAAAGGCCCGTCTGACGGGCCTTTTTGCATTCCGGACGGGCGATGGGTTTGATTGATATACCGTAACAATAGTTGACCGATTTTCTAGGAGAAGCGGATAATGCACGTCATCACGCATTATGGCGGCGTAACGCCGGGAGATAGTCAGCATGAGCGTCGAATCCTTCACCCCCACGGCTTTGCAATTCACCCACGGTGCCGCGCACAAGGTGAAGAGCCTGGTCGATGAAGAGGGGAATGATCGCTTGAAGCTGCGCGTATTCGTTACGGGCGGCGGTTGTTCAGGTTTTCAGTACGGCTTCACCTTCGATGAAGAAGTGGCCGATGACGACACCATCGTCGAGCGCGAGGGTGTGAGTCTGGTCGTCGATCCGATGAGCTTCCAGTACCTGGCAGGAGCCGAGGTGGATTATCAGGAAGGTCTGGAAGGTTCGCGTTTCGTCATCAAGAATCCGAACGCCTCCACCACCTGTGGTTGTGGCTCTTCGTTCTCGATCTGATCGCGTAGAGCTTCACAAGGCGCCGCATGGCTTCAGGGCTCTGCGGCGTTTTGCTGTCCGGTGTTCGGATCAGGCGGGGTAGATGGCGCCCAGTACGCGCAGGCCTCGGGCGCCGGTGACGCTGGGGCGATTGGCTGCAATGCCTTCCAGGCAGCAGTGGGCCAGCCAGGCAAAGGCCATGGCTTCAACCCAGTCCGGGTCGACACCGCAAGCCGCGGTGCTGCTGACGTTTGCCTTGGGCAGCAGGCTGGCCAGGCGGTCCATCAATGTGGTGTTGTGTGCGCCACCGCCGCAAACCAGTAACTGCCGGGTATCCGATTGAGCACTTTGCAATGACTCGACGATGGTCAGTGCACTCAGCTCAAGCAGTGTTGCCTGCACGTCTTCGGCGGCGAAAGTGGGCAGCTGTGACAAGTGACGGGTCAGCCATGGCAGGTTGAACACCTCGCGACCGGTGCTTTTTGGGCCTTTGGTCACAAAAAACGGATCGCTGAGCAATGCCTTCAGCAGGACGGGTTCGACCTTGCCACTGGCGGCCCACTGACCGTCACGATCGAAGTAGTCGCCGCGCTGCTGGTGAATCCAGGCATCCAGCAGAACATTGCCGGGACCACAGTCGAAACCGGCTACCGGTTTGCCTGGTTCGATGAGGCTTAGATTGCTGAAGCCGCCGACGTTCAGCACCGCGCGGTTACCTGTCTGTTCCTCGAACAACGCTTCGTGAAAGGCCGGAACCAAGGGTGCGCCTTGTCCACCAGCCGCCACGTCGCGACTGCGGAAGTCGCTGACAACGGTGATGCCGGTCAGCTCGGTCAGCAGGGCAGGGTTGCCGATCTGCACGGTAAACCCGCGCGACGGTTCATGGCGAATGGTCTGGCCGTGGCTGCCAATCGCGCGAATGTCCGCAGGTTTCAGGTGTTGTTGATCCAGGAGGGCGTGAATACCTTGCGCGGCCAGCTTGACCCAGTTCTGCTGGGCGATGGCGGAGCGGGCGATCTCGTCCGGGCCACTGGCGCACAAGCCAAGCAGCTCGGCGCGCAGGGTCTCGGGCATCGGGATGTAGTGCGTGGCGATCAGTCTGATCGCCGGGGTTTGCTCGATCAGCGCAATATCCAGTCCGTCAAGGCTGGTCCCGGACATCACACCTATATAGAGCGTCATGGCTTAGCGCTTCGAAGCCAACATGGTGGCTTTCTCCTGATCCATGCGCGCCATCAATGGCTGACTCTGCGCGAGGAAGCGAGCGCGTTCGGCCTTGGAGATCGGATCGGCCATCGCCACTTTCTGGCCCAGTGGGTCGACGTGCACGCCATTGACCTGGAACTCATAGTGCAAGTGCGGGCCGGTGGAGAGTCCTGTGGTACCGATATAACCGATCACCTGGCCCTGCTTGACGCTGCCGCCGGTTTTGACGCCCTTGGCGAAACCCTGCATGTGGCCGTAAAGCGTGCGGTAAGTATTGCCGTGCTGGATGATCACGGTATTGCCGTAGCCCCCGCGGCGACCGGCCAGCAATACTTTGCCGTCGCCTGCAGCCTTGATCGGGGTGCCACGTGGTGCCGCGTAGTCGACACCTTTATGTGCGCGGATCTTGTTCAGGATCGGGTGCTTGCGGCCCATGGAGAATTTCGAGCTGATGCGGGCGAAGTCCACCGGCGTACGGATGAACGCCTTGCGCATGCTGTTGCCGTCTGCGGTGTAGTAGCTGGTGTTGCCTTGTTTGTTGGTGTAACGCACGGCGGTGTAAGTCTTGCCGCGGTTGACGAAGCGTGCGGAAAGGATCGGGCCGGTGCCGACGGCTTTGCCGTTGACGACTTTCTGTTCGTAGATCACGTCGAACTGGTCACCCGGGCGAATGTCCTGGGCAAAGTCGACGTCATAGCCAAACACACTGGCCATGTCCATGGTCATTTTATGGGACAAGCCGGCGCGAGCGGCCGACTGCGACAGCGAGCTGTTGATCACGCCGTGAACGTACGCCGAGCGCACGGTCGGTTTGGCAGTAATGCGGTTGAACGCATAACCCTTGTCGTTCCTGGTCAGGCTGATGGTTTCAAGATCGCTGACATTGCTGTGCAGATTGATCAGTTGGCCTTGCGGGTTGAGTTCGAACTCGAGCTTCTGGCCGCGCTTGAGTTGGCTGAACAGCTTGGCTTGTTTGCCACTGGCCAGCACTTCATGCACTGCAGTGGCGGGCAGGCCGACTTTCTCGAACAGTGTAGAGAGCGTGTCGCCTTTGGCGACGATCACTTCCCTGTGGCTGGGCGCCTTCTTTTCTTCGATGACTGGCGCAGGCGCGGACGCAGGCGCAGGCTCGATCTGAGCGGTTTCGGCAGTCTCTTCGCTGGTGTTTTCGATCTGCGCGAAAGGCGACGCTTGCTGCTCATTTGTGGCCTGGACGGCTTCAGCGGCGTCTTGATCTTGTGTCAGTTGTTCAGCAGGGCTTTCCAGTTCAAGACTCAGGGTCGTTCTTTTGGCTTCAACATCACTGGAAGGGAATACCAGAAGCGCCAGGCTCAAAAGCGCGGCGATGCCACTCGCTGCGAGCAGGTGGGTCTTCGGGTAAAGCGGTGGCGCTTTAGACGATTCTTTGGTCATAGGTAATGTTTGACTTTGAAAAAAGATGAATTGGAAAAGATGAATGACATGATGAAGATGAAATAACTGTATAAAATATAACCAAATCATCTCTGAAGCAAGTCCGCGGACGCTCTGTCGGTGGATTGGCGTCCGTGCGCCGGGCAAAACTTTGTATTTGACGCGCGATCTTGTATGGTTGGTCCCCTTTGAATTCGAGCCTTGCGGGTTTGTTATGAAGTCGGTTGAAGAGCAGCTAGCGCTGATCAAACGTGGTGCGGAAGAACTGTTGGTCGAGTCCGAGCTGATCGAAAAGCTCAAGCGTGGCCAGCCGCTGCGTATCAAGGCGGGCTTCGACCCGACCGCGCCGGATTTGCATCTGGGCCACACTGTGCTTATCAATAAGCTGCGTCAGTTCCAGGACCTGGGTCATCAGGTGATCTTCCTTATAGGTGACTTCACCGGGATGATCGGCGATCCAAGCGGCAAGAGCGCGACGCGTCCTCCGCTCACTCGCGAGCAGGTTCTCGAAAATGCCGAGACCTACAAGACGCAGGTGTTCAAGATCCTTGATCCGGCCAAGACCGAGGTGGCGTTCAACTCCACCTGGATGGATCAGATGGGGCCGGCTGACTTCATCCGCCTGACTTCGCAGTACACCGTTGCGCGCATGCTCGAGCGCGACGACTTCGACAAGCGCTATACGACCAACCAACCGATTGCCATTCATGAGTTCCTCTATCCGCTGGTGCAGGGGTACGACTCTGTCGCATTGCGCGCGGACGTCGAGCTTGGCGGGACCGACCAGAAGTTCAACCTGCTGATGGGGCGTGAGCTGCAGCGTGGTTATGGTCAGGAGCCCCAGTGCATTCTGACCATGCCGTTGCTCGAAGGTCTGGATGGCGTGAAGAAGATGTCCAAGTCCTTGGGCAACTACGTCGGTATCCAGGAAGCGCCGGGCGTCATGTACAGCAAGCTGGTGTCCATCCCCGATGTGTTGATGTGGCGTTACTTCGAATTGCTCAGCTTCCGCTCCATGGATGAGATCAACGCGTTCCGTGCCGATGTCGAGGCGGGTGCCAATCCGCGAGACATCAAGATCAAGCTGGCTGAAGAAATTGTTGCGCGGTTCCATGGCGAGGAGGCTGCAGCCAGTGCTCACCGTGGGGCGGGCAATCGCATGAAGGAAGGCGAGCTGCCGGATGATCTGCCGGAAATCGAATTGACTGCGACTGAAGATATGCCGATCGCTGCCGTCCTTAATAAGGCGGGCCTGGTGAAGAATTCTGCCGTGGCGCGTGATCTGCTCGGTTCGGGTGGCGTGCGTATAGATGGCGAGGTGGTCGATCGCACCTTTATATATGCACTGGGCGCGACCCATGTTTGCCAGGCGGGTAAGAAGGCATTTGCACGTATTACGCTCAAATCCGAATAAAGCGGGATTTAAGGCTTGACGGCAAATTCTGAAAGCCTATAATTCGCCCCACTTCCGGCGCAGTCGAAACGGAAAACTCCTTGGTAAACAAAGAGTTACGCAGTTTTCGACAGCGGTTACGCT
>NZ_JAUSSR010000019.1 GCF_030812475.1 Pseudomonas lini | reverse complement strand
TGGACGACAACGATGATGCGTATCGTCTGAATAAACGCGTCGCCCTTGCGACCATCGTCGGAACGCCGCCCGCAGCAAGCTGGCTCCTACAAAGGAGCCGTGTGCTCGACGACCAGCAACTCAATGTTCTGTTTCTTCGCCCGGGTGAGCGCCGCCGCCACTTCGGCCTGTTTGGCCTCGGCTTCGGCTCTGGAATTGAATGGTCCGAGCAGAATCCGCGTCTTGCCATTTTCCTTGACGACACTGGAAACGAAACTGTGCTCGATCAACCAGCCACTGAGGTCGCTGACAGCCTGGGTTATTTCACCTCGCACTTCCAGATCCCATTGGGGTGCAGCGGCCACCGAAGGTGCAGTCGCCGCCGCTGTCTGCGGCTTTGGCACGTCAGGGCGCTTGCCCTCACCGCATCCCGCCAGTGCCAGTACCGCGACTACCAAGATCATTTTGCGCACAACGCGTCCCTCTGAATGCCTAAAGCGCAGATTTTAACATCCATGAATACGTGCCGAGTGCCGCAAATTCGACTCAAAACAACGAGAATCATGGTTGCGGCCTCTGTATAGTTACGCCTTGGGAATTAATGCAGCATCTGCGCGTCAGAAAGAGGCACCCAAACTGTGAGACTTCGCACTAATCTATATAGACCACCGACCTCTGCACTGTCCGAATCAGGTGCCCCACAAAGCAATCAAGGAGAAGACCATGCTGATACTCACCCGCAAAGTCGGTGAAAGCATAAACATTGGTGATGACATTACGATCACCATCCTGGGCGTTAGCGGCCAGCAAGTCCGGATCGGCATCAACGCTCCGAAAGACGTTGCCGTACACCGCGAAGAAATTTACCAGCGCATCCAGGCTGGCCTGACCGCCCCGGACAAGCCGCAGTCCTGAATCCTGCTGTAGTCGGTAGCCAGCCCGTTCACCCCCGGAACCATGGCTGGCTAGAGATTCATGCATTGCATCGACTTTAATTTTTTCACACCCCTTCTCGATGACCATGGCACTTATGGGCGATGCAGTCGAGAACGTGAAGCCGACCTGCGGCCAAGCTTCACCCCTGAAATCCAGACGCCTTGGGATCAACCCGAACAAGAGCGCCCTGGCCTTCGCCTAACCAAAGGTCACGCCCCGCGCCATGCCCGTGGCCGCCACCACCATCAGCAACACCAGCATCGCTTCGATATGACTGATCCGTGCAAACAGCCGCGCACGCCCGGTATCAATCACCGCGCCCCGCGCTAACGCTCTCCGCCATTTGATCAGCGCCACCATCGGTGCGATCTCCAGCAACAGAATAACCACGAAAAGTGTCATTTTGAGGTGGAACAACGGCTGGTGAAGGTAATAATCAGTGCCCTTCTCGTAGCCGCCAAAGGCTCGCATCCCACCGGTAATCAACAGGATGGCGGCGGAGATACCCCACAGATTGTCCGCGACCAAGACACTGCGCGCCTCCACCGTCCCGCCAGCCAGGCGCCGAAGCGCCGTGCCCCGGGTGAGCACCGCCCAGAAGCCCAAGGCGAACGCCAAGAGATGAACCGCCGCCAAAATCCATTGAGCCAGCATCGAAATACTCCTGTCAGGACGAAATGAATCGACCTGTCAGTAGTAGCGCATGAAACGAGGGAGCGCATCGCGCAGCAATATATTCAAACACTCAAAGCGTCAATTTTCAGGCGGATCGCGGCTAGACTTCCCCCCCCAAACGCTGGCAGCCCGTCGCGGCACCAGCCTTGATAACAAAGTCGTTCCCACCCCAAACCCGAGTATTCAAAATCATGTGTGAATCATGTGATTCAAACGCCACGCAAAACGCGAATGGTCGCCGCAGGTTTCTTCAACTTGCCGGACTGGGCGCAGGCGCCCTGCTACTGGCCGGCGCACTGCCGGACAAGGTTGCCCAGGCTGCAGAGAAAACCGCCCCGCCTCCCAAACCGCAAAACTCGATCAGCCCCGACCATGCCCTGCAAAGACTGATGGAAGGCAATCAACGCTATGTTGCCGGCACTTCCACGACCCATGACTTCAAGGATGAACGAGAAGCCCTGGTTTCCGGCCAGAACCCGTTCGTGGCGGTATTGGGTTGTTCCGACTCCCGCATCGCCCCCGAGTACGCGTTCGACACCGCCCGAGGCGACCTTTTTGCCATACGTGTCGCAGGCAACTTTGTCACGGACGAGGGCCTGGCGAGTCTCGAATACGCCGTCGCGGTGCTCGGCGCACCCTTGATCCTCGTGCTCGGCCACGAAAGCTGCGGCGCCATCGGTGCAGGCATCAAAGCAGTCAAGGATCGCACCGTATTTCCCGGCCACATCCCGAAACTGACTGATGCACTTAAACCCTCCGTGGAGAAAGTGCTCACTCAACCCGGAAGCCTTATCGAAAACGCCACCGCGCAAAACGTCAAAGACTCGGTGGAGCGCCTGAAACATGCCTCGCCCTTGCTGACCGATGCGCTGAGCAAGGGCACGTTGAAGATAGTGGGCGGCGTCTATCGTCTGGCGACTGGCAAAGTAGACTTGATCACCTGAGCCGGACAGGCCAAACGGAACGAGCCCAGCGCGACGGCCGGGCTCCGGTTATTTTCGGTTTTCCATCATCTTGTCGGCGAGGGCTTTGGCCCTTTCAATCAACAGGTTCTGCCTGTCCTCGTGCGTAGCACCTCCGACAACGGGTGCCGTCAGGTTGCTTTCTGCTATCAACGCAGCGCAGAAGTACTGATCCCAGACAGTTCGGCTATCAGCGGCCTGTTTGTTCATTTGGTCGGCGGACATATGCGGCTCCTTTTGATGAGGTAGCCTGGGTAGTTTACGCCCGAATGACCGACAAACCGTGCTCCCATACAAGAATCCGACCGGTAAAAGGGTCGGCTTCGATAGCTTTATGAACGGCAATTACGCAACGCTGATAAATGATCGGTTTAATGCTCACCTCGGAAGTTTCTCACAGCCACTTCAGAACCGCCTGATTGCGACTCCACATCATCATCATCGCCATTGTCTGTCTCCTTTCGTTTTTGCTGAATAGGAAAGGTTATGTACGACAAACTCGGCGCCCGCCAGGGTGATGCGCTTCCTCATGAAAATTGAGCATCAGGAGCCTCCTGACGAAGCTTTTGCTGCCTGTACGAATCTCCAGTAACGCTTAAGTTGCGCAATGCACCTATTTTGGTACACTCATGATTGCAATCGAACCAGTGCTCAAAGTACGTTTCTTCCGTACGGACGCCGGGAACGAGCCGGTACGCGAATGGCTGTCAGACCTGCCCCGCGATCATAGGCGAATGATCGGGACCGACATCAAAACCGTTCAGCTTGGCTGGCCGGTAGGCATGCCAGTCGTTCGCAAGCTGGATACCGGGCTATGGGAGGTCAGGATTGAACTCGGAGACACTATCGCCCGTGTGCTCTTCACCGTAGTGGGCTCCGACATGGTTCTGCTCCACGGATTCGTCAAGAAGAGCCAAAAAACACCAGCGTCTGACATGGCCACTGCCAAGCAGCGCAAAGCAAGACTATGAGGCACAGCGCATGAATAAAAATATCGGTTCTGACTTTGACGACTTCCTCGCCGAGCAAGGCCTTGTCGAGGAAGTCTCCGCAGCCGCACTCAAGCGTGTCATCTCTTGGCAGATAGCCGAGGCGATGAAGCTGCAACGCGTCAGCAAGAAAACGCTCGCGGAGCGGATGCATACCAGTCGCACTGCGGTGGATCGAGCACTTGACCAGAATGACTCAGGCATGACGCTGGCCACATTGGCCAGCGCCGCCCGCGCATTGGGGCAGCGCGTAGAGGTTCGCCTCGTCCCTGAGCACAAAGAACATCACGCATAACTGGAAAGCGATTATGTAGAGATGACTAGCTAAAAAGGAGATGGATTTATTATTCCATTCCTTTTTAGAACATAAACCTGTCTCCTTTTTTCTCGCAACACCGCAGCATGTGTAACTAGCTGAAAGACCGGCATAGTGCTACCGTCCGCGATCCCTCCGTTACTTTTACAATCAAAAGGATTTGTCGAATGACCTACCTTCGCTTGTTTTTAGCGTCAGCCCTGATTGCTCTTTGCACGGGTTGTGCCTCGCCCGCTCAAATTTCCGGCATGTCAGTAACAACTGATCAAGCCAAGTCAAACACCTATGATTCCCGGCTGCGAAATAATGTCCAGCTTTCCGAGGTGAATGGTGGAGATAAAACCAACCCTTTGTGGACTTCGGAAATCGACGCCCCTGACTTCGGCGCCGCACTCAAACAATCCCTCGCCAATGCTGATTTGCTTGGCAACGAGTCCGCCCCTTATGCTCTGCGCGCCAACCTGCTGCGCGTTGACCAGCCGATATTCGGACTGGATTTTGAAGTGACCAGCGAAGTTGAATATACCTTGATCGAATCGAGCACCAACAAGGTGGTTTTGCGTGAAATTATCCGGACCCCTTTCACTGCTGGAATGGGTGATTCGGTGATAGGAATCAAACGACTACGCTTGGCCAATGAGGGATCCGCCCGAGTAAACATCACTGCAATGCTCAAGCGCCTCAGTGACCTAAAAATCGAAGCCAAACAAGTTTCGTTAAAGAACTGAGACTCTTTCCAATACCCTCTCCCGCGCAAATCTGAGAAGCATTGGGCAGCTCCCTCCTCTGTGAGAGAGGGGAGGCTGACCAGGTGATTCTCAGGTCTATTATTCCGTTCCTTTTCGGATAATAAACCCGTCTCCTTTTTTCGCAGGGAGCACGTGTTCATCAAGGTTCAGCCGATCCAGCACCAGCAACGGGGGCCCACCAAAGCGCGCCACCTCTCGCAAAAAATCTGCCGACGAACGGTCTTGAAAGTCCCCCTTCCAAGCCTAAGCTCACCTCATGTCGCAACGACTTTGGGGCCCTGGAAAAACCCCTTCCGGCTGGAAGGAGCCGATCTAAAAATAACAACTTCATAACTCATGCGTTATTGCTTTCTGTGGGCTGCGAGAAAGAGGACTTTTCCAGAGCTTCCTTGGGGTAATAAAAATGAAAAAAAATATTTTAGCTGCCGCACTTATCTCTTGTGCGGCACCGCTTGCACACGCTGATATTGGGGTTTTTGCTGGATTGACTTATGCCTTTGGCGCAAATACTGGTATAGGCTTTACACTTCAAGCCACGTCCACCCGGGATGAAAATAGCGGCATTGCATCGGCAGGTGTTAGTTACTATCCCTTTGCCGTAACCCCAATGTTTGGGCTCCCCGTGGGTGTAGGCTACCAAGGCAAAAATATGGCCGCTATCGTTAGTTATGACCTCCTGGTTAAAGAATTTGCCATTGCCGGCGGTTACGCCAACACCCGCGATGACGATGATTCTGATGGGGATGCTGCCAGCACATCGACCCTCGGTTCCACATCAGGAGCGTCCCAGGCAGGAACGGGATCGGGATCGGGAACAGGAACCGGCGGAGGATCTGGAGGCGGATCTGGAACTGTAGGTGGCGGTGGCGGTGGCGGTGGCGGTGGCGGTGGCACCATAGGCGGAGGTGGAGGATCAATAGCAATTATTCAATAGCGGGAAAGACGGGCTATCGAGGAAGAATCGCAGCCAGGGACAGGACGCTTCAGGCGTTCACATTGGCCAGCGTGAACCTACCCGATATTTTTTGAAGGCTCTGCATAAATTCAAGCCAACAAATAAGCACCCACCGAAAGGTGGGCAAAAACGACGAGACGGATTAATTTATCCGTTTCTTTTCTGGAAAATAACCCTCCCCTTTTTTCGTGGCCCCTTTTTCCGTGCGGGCACTGCAGAATGCTTACAATGACCAAGAAACAGCCCACAGACACCCGTACCGCAACCTCTGCTGAAATAGAGAGATCCATCCAGGCCCTGAACAAAATGGCTGAACGACTTTGGGGAGAGGGTCGGGAAACCGAGGCAAAAGCCCTCCTTGATGCCCTGGATTCTCTGAATCGGGCGCTGGACCGGATCAGGATCGGCGAAAGTCGCAGGGTCAAGACGCTTCATTGAAGCGGTACAGCGGTCTATCTCGCACACGGTAGTCCCGGCCGATCCGGAACGAGGGCTTATGGCATGGCACACTCACTTCAATACCAGATAACCGAATCCGTTCGCGTCATTGAAATCGAGGTAGGGAAGCTGCTCGATTTGGCAGCCATGTTGAAAGACGCCGGAAATGATCCGTTGGCAACTGCTGTCACGAGCCAGGCGAACAAGCTGCTTGAAGCTGCGGTAGCACTGAGAATCGCGATGGCCGGCTGAAGTGATGGACCAAACCGACAGCTTACGCAGTGAAGGCGGTGAGGGTCGTGCGGACTACAGATTGCATCGCCGCACAATCCGGCAACCTGTCATGAACTTGCCACACCTGCCATGCACAATGCACTCAGCCAAACGGATTTGGCCACGTGTATGGAAAGCCCGCCTTGTGCGGGCTTTCTTGTTCCTGACTTGCCCCTGTTCATTAAACGGAAAGCGTGGGGTGTTGATGTCACAAACTTCATTTGAAGCCGCTCACAAGCGGTTTTTTCGCCTGCTACGCTTTCCTCACGCAAAGGAGGAATCAGCCATGCCCACCCACGACCTCGTACCTTCGCTGATATTCACGCTCAGCGAAAACCAGCTCGCCATTGCGGAGTCCGTCGAAGCGCTCTCCATCTGGATCGAGCAGCTGCACGGCCCCACCGAGCATGCCGTCAGGATTCGAAACTCCCTGACCAAACTCGATGAGAACCTGGAATTCATCACGCGCGGGGTCGCCGAACTGCTGAATGATCGGTGACAGCCTGGTCCTCGATTGCTGAGTACGTGGACATATCAAGCAAGATCGTCCAAGCGACGCCTGAAGGCGAAAGGCACGGACTGACACGGTGCCCGCCCCCCGCGCCCCTCAATCGAATCAATCCTCAGCGCCGATGAGATTTTTGAATCGACCACAAAAAAGGGCCCACCTTTCGGTGAGCCCTTCTAGACCGCCCAGCAGAGCGGATTTTGTTTGGTAGGCGCGATTGGACTCGAACCAACGACCCCCACCATGTCAAGGTGGTGCTCTAACCAACTGAGCTACGTGCCTGCTGTGTGGCGGCATTCTACGGAATTCCGGAGGGGTGTCAACACCTTTTTTCGAGCTAACCCTATGAATATGCAAAATATTTAATTTTGCTGCTGCAAAGAAGCGTTTGCGGTGGCTGGCGGTCGATTTTTAACTCGGGTAGGATCGATGCACTCGTAAAATATATTAAACAGAGGCTGCAGGATGGCGCACACACCCTACCCCGAGTCTTACTATGCCGCTTCGGCCAATGCAGTTCCGCCGCGCCCGGCCCTGCAGGATGATGTGGAGACTGATGTCTGTGTGATCGGTGCCGGTTATACCGGTCTGTCCTCTGCCCTGTTTCTGCTGGAGAACGGTTTTCGGGTAACGGTCCTGGAAGCGGCCAAAGTAGGTTTTGGCGCGTCGGGGCGTAATGGCGGGCAGATCGTCAACAGTTATAGCCGTGACATCGATGTGATCGAGCGCAGTGTCGGGCCCAAGCAGGCTCAGTTACTGGGGCAGATGGCGTTCGAGGGCGGGCGGATCATTCGCGAGCGGGTTGCCAAATATAATATCCAGTGCGACCTGAAGGATGGCGGTGTGTTCGCGGCGATCACCGCCAAGCAGATGGACCACCTGGAATCCCAGAAGAGGCTGTGGGAGCGTTTCGGTCACACCCAGCTGGAGCTGATGGATCAACGCCGGATCCGTGAAGTGGTGGCCTGCGATCAATACATCGGCGGCATGCTCGACATGAGCGGCGGGCACATTCATCCGCTGAACCTGGCGCTGGGCGAAGCAGCGGCCGTCGAGTCGTTGGGCGGCACCCTTTATGAGCAGTCGCCGGCGGTGCGCATCGAGCGCGGGGCGAACCCGGTGGTGCATACGCCACAGGGCAAGGTCAGGGCGAAATTCATCATCGTTGCCGGCAATGCCTATCTGGGTAATCTGGTGCCGGAGCTGGCCGCCAAGTCGATGCCTTGCGGAACCCAGGTGATCACCACCGAGCCGTTGGGCGAGGAGTTGGCGAGAGCGCTGCTGCCTCAGGATTATTGCGTTGAAGACTGCAATTACCTGCTCGACTATTACCGCCTCAGTGGCGACAAGCGTCTGATTTTCGGTGGTGGCGTGGTGTATGGCGCGCGGGATCCGGCGAACATCGAAGCGATCATCCGGCCTAAAATGCTCAAGGCTTTCCCGCAGCTCAAGGACGTGAAGATCGATTACGCCTGGACCGGCAATTTCCTGCTGACGTTGTCGCGCCTGCCTCAGGTCGGGCGCCTGGGGGACAACATCTACTATTCCCAGGGCTGTAGCGGCCATGGCGTGACCTATACGCACCTGGCGGGCAAGGTCCTGGCCGAGGCGTTGCGTGGCCAGGCGGAGCGCTTCGACGCTTTTGCCGACCTGCCGCATTATCCGTTTCCCGGTGGGCAGATGCTGCGGACGCCGTTTGCGGCGTTGGGTGCGTGGTATTACGGGTTGCGCGACAAGTTCGGGTTCTGAGCGCCCGAGGTAAAAACGCTGCTCGATGCGACCCCGCCGAATTGTGACACGCCCCCCCTGTAGGAGCCGGCTTGCCGGCGAAGGCGTCTGCATGGGCGCTGCAAGGCTTGAGGCCGCTTTCGCTGCGGTGCGGCGATCCGACAAGCCAGCTCCTACAAGGGCAACGGCGATTTGCCGACTTATGCTGGACGGGCATGGAGGCGCTGCAGGAATTCAGCTCGGCGCTTCTGGTCCGTTTCCTCTTTGAGTAATAGCTCGGGCAGAAGCTCGGCGGCCCGGCCGGGATCGAGGATGAAGACACCGTCATCGTCACCGATGGCCAGGTCGCCCGGCTGTACTCGAGCGCCACCTACAGTGATCGTGTGATTGACTTCACCCTGTGCGCCAATGCCTCGGGTGGTGTAGGCACTGACGTCGCGGCAAAACACCGGCAAGCCATGGCGACGCAAGGCGCTGACGTCGGTGACGGCACCCGACACCACCACCCCGGCCAGGCCTTTGATCAATCCCGCCAAGGTGCGCAGCTCGCCCCAGCAACCACATTCCTCGTCGCCCACGCATTCGATCACCAGCACGTCGCCCGGCTCGCTCAACAACAGGGCCTCACGCAAGATGCTGCCATCGGGCGGGAAGACTTTGACGGTGACGACCTGGCCGACCATGCGGATGTCGTTGAACAACGGCTTGATCCCGCGCAGGAAGCCGCGGTCGGAAAAATGACCAATGGTGGACGACGGGATCGACCGGTAGGCGGCGAGTAGTTCCTGGCTGACGACTGGCTGGCGAGGACTGATTTGATAGCTCATCGGCATTCCCCGGGCTTGGCAATGGACGGGTCTGGCAGCTCCCGGCTGACGAGCTGCTGGCACGGGGTATCTGAACTCATCGGCATTTCTTCCCCGGACGCAGCAATGGGCAAGTCGAGCAATATTCAGCCGGCTCGGTGGCCAGGTAGTAGAAGCAGCAGGTGCGGCGAAAGCGAATGCTGCGCTGCCCTTCGTCCACCAGTGTCGGCGGTCGGCGGAAATGGCTCAGTGGGTTGTAGTCGAGGCCGAACAGTGAAGGCTCTGCCTCGGTCAGCAACCATGTGAAGTCCGCTTCATAGCGTTCACGCACCGACGGCTCGTCGATTTTCGCCATGCGTTTTTCATACAACGAATACACGCGCACGGCGCTGTTCTCCCAGAGGATGCGTCGGGAGACACCCGTGACCCGGTTGAAGGTTTGCCACAGTGGTTTCAACAGCCCGGCAAACAGCGCCTGCACCAGGGCTTCGCGCCAGGCCTCCCGCTCACCGGGTCCATAGGTCGAGGGCAAAGCGTGAGCCAGCGGCAGCGACGACGTCCACAACCCGTCATCGTGGCCGTACTCGATCACCGTGTTATCCAGTGACAGCAGCAACCCCTTGTCATACACCGACATCGCATACAAACAGGCACCCGTCGCCAGAAACGACAGGCGCTTGCCCAGCAACGAGGCAGTGATCGCCCGGGATGGCGAGCCGATCACCGGGCCCAAGGTATCCAGCAGTTGCTCGCACACCTCCTCCTGCAACAAGTCCCGGGCCATCAGCGAGCGTAACGGATCACGCTCGCCGAAGTCCTTAAGACGCAAGCCGCCGCCAAGCACGTTCCACTCTTGCGCACTGAAGTAGCCAGCCAGACTCATTGCGGCAGTTCCCGACCGAACGGGATGCACATCGGCGTACCAAAGAACGGGTCGGGAATGATTCGACAATTGAGGTCGAACACGGTCTTGACCAAGTCCTGGGTCAAGACGTCCTCGGGCCGGCCCTGGGCAAACGCCGTACGCTCATGCACCGCGACCATATGATCGGCATAACGACAGGCCAGGTTGAGATCGTGCAGCACCATGATGATGGTTTTGTTCTCGAGCCGGTTGAGGTCGCGCAGCAGGTCCAGGACTTCGATCTGGTGCGCCAGGTCGAGAAAGGTGGTCGGCTCGTCCAGCAACACGATGCCGGTGTCCTGGGCCAGGGTCATGGCGATCCACGCCCGCTGGCGCTGCCCGCCGGACAAGGCATCCACCGGTCGATCGGCCAGCGCCTGCAGGCTGGTCTGCTCCAGCGCGCGATTGACCATGGCTTCATCCTCCACCGACCACTGCTGCATCCAGCTCTGATACGGGTATCGACCCAGGGCCACGAGCTGGCGCACGGTAATGCCCTCCGGCGCCGTCGGGGTCTGGGGCAGGATGGCCAGTTCACGCGCCACCGCCGCCGTGGATTTTTGCTGGATATCCACGCCGTTGAGAATCACCGAGCCCTGCTGCGGTTTCAGCAGCCGGGCGAAGGATTTGAGCAGGGTGCTTTTGCCGCAGCCGTTACTGCCGATCAGCACCGAGATCTTGCCCTTGGGCAGTTGCATGTCCAGCGCGTCAATAATCACCTGGCGCTGATAGCTCAGGGTCAGGCCGCGACTTGCAATCGACGTCATGCGTTAAGTTCCTTAATGACGTTGTTTAATCAACAGATAGAGAAAAAAGGGCGTGCCCAGGACCGCGACAAAAATCCCCGCCGGCAGGTCCAGGGGCAGGAACAGCGTGCGCCCGGCCAGGTCCGCCAGCATCACCAGGTTGGCCCCGACCAGCGCCGCCATCACCGCCTGACCGGCGAAACCGGGGGCCACCAGGCGCTTGGCGATGTGCGGCGCAATCAGCCCGACAAAGGCGATCGCGCCACCCCAGGCAACGGCCGCACCGGCCAATGCCACACTCACCAGCAACAGACCCGCCCGCAGCCACTGCACGCGCACGCCGATGCCCTGGGCCAGGTTGTCGTCCAGCTGTTGCACCCTCACCTGCCGGGCCAGCAGCACCAGCAACGGGCAAATGCCCAACAGCCAGCCCGCCAGCGCCAGGGGTTCGGGCCAACTGGCGCCGTACACGCTGCCGGTCAACCAGACATAGGCCGACAGGGTGGTGGTCAGCGGACTGAACACCAGAATGAAGGTGGTCGCCGCCGTCAGCATCGCCGAGACGCCGACGCCGATCAGCACCAGCCGCAGCGGCGAGGCGCCCTGCTTCCAGGCCAGCAGATAAATGGTCAGAGTCGCCAGCGCCGCCCCGAGCATCGCGGCCAAGGGCAGAAATTGTTGCCCCAAGGTCACCGACAGGAATGACAGGTACAGCACCGCGGCGGCGCTGGCACCGCTGGTGATGCCCAGCAGGTCGGGCGACGCCAGCGGGTTGCGGATGATGCTTTGCAGGATCAGCCCGGACACCGATAACGCCGCCCCCACCAATGCTGCCAACACGATACGCGGAAAGCGCAGTTGCTCGACGATCAGGGTCAGGCTGGGGTCCTGGCTGGAGAACAGGATGCGCAGCACCTCGAAGGGCGACAGGATCACCTTGCCCAGCGCCAGCGAGCCAAGCATCACCAGCGAAGTGACCAGCAGCGCCGCCGCCAGGCGCCACCAGGTGCCGAGGTTGATCTGCCGGGAATAGCCACCCCAGCGCCAGGTCATGACTTTATCCATAACGACCTCCACGCCGCGCCAGCATGATGAAGAACGGCGCGCCGAACAGCGCCGTCATGACCCCTACCGGCACCTCCTGCGGCAGGATCAACACCCGCGACAGGGTATCCGCCAACAACAGCAGAATCGCCCCCAGCAGCGCACAACCGGGCAACAGCCAGCGATGGTCGATGGACAGGCCCTTGCGCACCATGTGCGGGACCAGCAGGCCGATGAAACCGATGCTGCCGGCCAGTGCCACGGCGCTGCCCGCCAGGCAGATCACCAGCACGCTCATCAGCAGTCGGATCAGGCCGGTGCGCTGGCCCAGCCCGGTGGCAATCTCTTCCCCGGCGTTCAGTACGTTGACCTGACCGCCCAGCAACAGCGCCCCCGACAAGCCGAGCACCGCGCACAGCAACAAGGGCGCCGCGGTCGACAGGCTGCGTTCGGTCAAGGAACCGGCCATCCAGAACAGCACCGTGTCCAGGCCATCCTGGTTGACCACCAGCAACGCCTGGCTGAAGGCGGAGAACAGCGCGGCCATCGCCGCCCCCGCCAGCACGATGCGTAGCGGACTGAGACTGCCCTGCCCCATGTTGCCGATCAGCCACACCAGGCAGCCCGCCACGGCAGCGCCAAGAAAGGCACACCACAGCCAGGCATCCGGCGACGCGAGGGAGAAGATCGAGGAAAACAGGATGATAAAAAAGGTCGCACCGGCATTGATCCCGAACAAGCCAGGGGACGCCAGCGGATTACGCGTCAGGGCCTGCATCAGCGCGCCCGCCACCGCCAGGCTGGCCCCGACGGAAATCGCCATCAGGGTCCGCGACAGGCGCGTGGTGGTCACCAGCACATGATCGATACTCAGCGGGTCGGGATGGACAAACGCCGCTGCAATCTGCGGCAGCGGAATCCAGGTCGCACCGACCGCCAGGCTCAACACGCAGCACAGCAACAACATGACACCGGCGCCGCACAGCTTTGCACCAGGACTCATGAGGCCACCTGCGCGGCAGCCACGCGAGCCACGTCGTCGAGCATCAGGTTCGCCCCCAGCATGCCGCCCGACAGACTCCAGGCGATGCCATCGACCTGCCACACCTGCCCTTGCTGCGGGGCACGCATCTGCTGCCACAGCGGGTGTCGCACCAGGCTCTCGTAGTTGCGTTGCACCGCCGCGTTCTGCGCCCGCAGAAACACAAAAAAGATGTCGGCATTCACCACCCCAAGGCTCTCTTTGCTGGTGAGCTTGATCGACACCCCGCTCGCCTCCCGGCTGCCGTCACTCCAGTTGAAGCCCAGTTCGCTGAGCACCGAACCGGGGAAGCTGGCAGGCAGATAGCTGCGGATGTGGTCTTCGCGGATATCCAGGATCGACACCGTCGGCGGCCAGCGCCCGGCAAAGGTCTGCTGCAATTGCTGACGCAGTTGCGCCACACGCTGCTGCCAGCGGTCGAGCATGTCGTCGGCCTGTTGTTGCCGCTGCAATGCAGCGCCCATCAGGGCCAGGGTCTTCTTGAATTCAAACACTTCCTCCAGCATCAGCACCGGGGCGATCTGTCTCAGCAAGGGTGCGATGCGTTCATGGCGAAAGCGCGAGGCCACGATCAGGTCCGGCTTGAGCAGCGCGATGTCCTCGAGGCTCGGTTGGGTTTCCAGCCCGACATGGGGCACATCGCCCAATGCTTCGCGCAGATAGCGATAGGTCGGTTTCTCGCTCCAGGAATCCACCACGCCACAGGGCGTCACGCCCAGGACCACGGCGCAGTCGGTGGCCCCCTGAAACAGGGTGATCACCCGCAACGGCGTGGCGCCGGTCTCGGCCCATGCCGGCGCGCAACACCTGAGGGCGAGCGCCCCCAGGGACAGGCGCAGCAGCGTGCGCCTGGAAGGATGATGTCGCAGTTCAGGCATCGTGATCGAGCCTGTGGAACGGGTTGACCACCTGGCCTTTGCCAAACGGCATGCTGCCAGGGCCGCCCGCCCGCTCGATCATCGGGGTCAGCAGCAACTTCTGTGGCCAGTGTGGCGCTTCGAACAACTGGTGCTTGATCATGGTTCGCGTCTCGGCATCAAACTCGATGGTGTCGATCAGCTCGTTGAGCACCTCGCCCATTGCTTTCCACAACCGGGTCGCAGGCAATGCGTAGACCTCAGCCAGCGTATCGATGATGGCGCGGAGGTTGACCTGAATACCCAGGGTCTGCAACCAGAACAGCAAGTCTTCGGGGCGATCGTGGTACAGGGTGTTGGCGTGGCCCTTCTTCAGCCGGTAGGCCGGGTCGGCCAGGTCGTTGCGTTCCAGCCACGGCACGTAGATGCGCAACGAATCGTGATCGCGCAACAGCAGACCCTGGGCGTAGCCGGCCTTCCACACCAGCACCGCGTTCTGGCCGTGGATTTCCCCGAGCATGCCGAGGCGCAGCATCCGCAGGTTGATGTCGAAGAAGCTGTGGCACAGTTCGCGGAACAGGGTCATCACCGATGCGGCACTGGCTGGCATTTGGCGGTAAGCCATCCAGTCATCGAAAAAGTGCCGGTTGCTGCCGGGCAGTGGCGTTCCGAGCGCCGCCATGGGCACCAGCCGGGTGTCCGGATCTGCCAGCAGCGCCGGTGGATAACCACGGACCATGGCCGAGAGGTGACGCGGCGCCTCGTCGAACAGCGTCGCGTCCGGCGGCATGAACGCCCACCACTTGGTTTCATCGCACAGGTGCAGCGACTCCTGCAGGACCTCATCCTTGCCCAGCGCCTGACGCAGCAACGCTTCGCTCAGGCCGCCATTGATCATCTTCACCGCAGGCAGGTAACGCGAAGCGCCCAGAGAATAGATCGCCATCGGCAGCTTGAGGTAGTCGGCGCTGTTGAAGCACGGCGTCATCGAGCGCAAGGATGAGGTGGCGAAAAAATCGCCGTCCTTGAAGTCCAGTCGCTGACAGTCGCCGCGGGCAAAAGCATCGCCCAGCTGCGCCTGCAGAACATGCTCGAACTGCCACGGATGCACCGGCAGCGCGACATGGCTCTGGGCAATGCCCCGCTGTTGCAACTCCTGTTGCAAGTCGGCCTGCAACAGCGGCGGCAACAGGTACTGCGCGGGATAGCTCTGCGCCAGGTCCGTCACTCCGTCGCCGCATTGCAGCAAGGTGCGATCGACCGCCACCCAGTGCAAGGCCACCGGTTGAGCGAACTCGGCCTGATACTGCTGGTATTCATAGTCGTTCAAACCCTGCTTGGCCTTGGCCAGCGGGTGATAAGGACGATCACGCAGCGACGCCCACTGCTCCATGGTCAGGAAGAAGTCGGCGTTGCCTTTTTCCAGCAAGCGTTCGCTGTCGACCCCATGGCTCAGGGACAACCCGGTTTGCCGCACGCTGGTGCGCAGCACATCGAGAAACAGGGCAAAGCCCTTTTCATTGTCCGGGTAGCGCTCGGTCATCCCGGCCAGCACCCGGGTCGTGAAGGCTTCGGGAGACAGCTCGGTCAGTTGCTCATCCTGTCGCGCCCATACCGGCGTGCCCGGTACTTTTTCCCATTGCTGGGTGATGCCGGGACGCAGGGCAATGACGATGCAGCCCTGGGGACCGCAGGGCCATTCCCAGATCCGTTGCCCGGCGCTTAATCCGGTAAATGGTTGCTCTACCGATGACGAAGGCGCTACCAGGTTCAGCGGTTCGGTGCCGAAAAAATGTTCGGCCAGCAGACAGTCGACCAGGTCCTGCATCACTTTGTCGGCGGCCATTGCGGTGAAATTCATCCGATTATTTTCCTTCTGCTGAAGTGGCGGCCAATCTGGCCTGGAGGGCACGAAAAGCGATGCCACGCTCATCACCCAAAACAAAACTGTTTACCCCGCGGGCCAGCCAGCGTTCGTGGTCGCCCGGCTGCCGGGGAATCGCGCAATACGGCACGCCGGCGGCACTGGCGGCCTGCCAGCTGGCGAGCAGCGCCTGCTGCACCTCGGGCCGGTCGATCTGCCAGGGCGTGCCCAGCGATTGCGACAAGTCCGCAGCGCCTTCGAGGATCATGTCCAGGCCAGGCACCGCGGCAATCTCGGCCGCCCGGCGCACGCCTGCGGCGCTTTCGATCATCGCCACCACCATGATTTGCTGGTTGGCCAGCCCGATGTATTCGGCCAGGCTGTGCTTGCCGAACGCCCCGGGGCGCCCGGCATTCAGGCTGCGAGTGCCCTGGGGGTGGTACTTGCAGGCCCGGATGCTGTCGGCCAGGGATTCGGCGCTTTCGATCATCGGCAGCACGATGCCCTGGGCGCCGCCATCGAGCAGGCGCAGCAAGGTTTTCGGGTTGAGGTCCGCCACCCGCACCAGGGGTGTCAGCGCGTAACTTTCGGCAGTGCGGATCATGTTCTCCACGGTTTCGGGATTGATCAGCACGTGCTCCATGTCGATGATCACGAAATCGAAACCGGCCTCGGCAATCAATTCGATGGCGGCCGGGGCCGGAATCGAACTGATCAGGCCATAGACCGGCTCTCCGGTCGCAAGCTTCTGCTTGAGCAGATTGGTCCTCAGCATGATTGCGGCCGGAAGGCGTGCAGCGGATTGGGCACCGATTTGAACCGACGCTCGCCGTCGCCCAGCAGGCGGCGCTTGGTCAGTTCCTCGACTTCATAGAATGACGCGAACACATCAAACGCCGCATAACGCGCACGGTGTTGCGGATGGTCGGCCTGGTAGCCACTGATCACTTCAGCGGTCATCTGCCAGAACAGGCTTTCTTCCAGCTGGTAGTGCTGGTGCAGGAAGATCGCCATCTCGGCCAGGGCAATGAAAAAGAACGAGTCACAGGAAAAGTCCCGCACCGCATCCAGGTCGTCGGTGAGGATGAACGAGTTGCGGTTGAGCCTGGCGTGGCTGGCGGGCAGCGGCACCAGGGTCGGGCACAGCTCGGGGCGGCCCAGGTGCTGCGGTGAATAGCGCACGCCGTCGTGGAAATCTTTCAGGGCAATGCGTTGCGGCCAACCCTGCTTGACGATCAGGACGATGTTCTGTCCATGGGATTCCATGCCGATGCCTTCGGCGTAGAGCATGTGGATGATCGGCAACACCGCCACCTGCAACAGTTGGCGCGTCCAGGCCTGCAGCCCGTGTTGCGCGATCCAGGCATCGATGAACGGTTTCTGCTGACCCGAGGCGTAGCGATTATCCACCGAACTCAAGCCATTGAACGGCACGGCCTGCTCGTCGTCTTGCAGGTACTGGTGAATGCTCTCCCGCCACAGGGTGCCCAAGGTGCCGTAGGCCTGGGACATCCGCGTGGCGGGCAGGTGATCGTAGTCAAAACTGACGCCGACCACCTCACCGAGAATCACAAAGCCAAGATCACGGGCAGTGCTGTCGCTGTCGATCAACTGTTGCAGCCAGTCGGTGATGATCGGGCCGTTCATCACCGTGTGCCGCGCCAGGATACGGGTGCTGGAGGTGTTGGTCATGCTCAGGGCGAGCTTGACGTACGGCCGCTGTTTTTGCGTGACGTTGGCCAGGGTGCGGATCGACTGCTGTGCCTGATAGCGATCATCCGTGGTGCCCAGATGGATCACTTCACCGCTGACCAGTTCCGGATAGAACACCGGCACGATGACGTTTTCCCACTGCCACGGGTGCACCGGCATCAGCCAGTAATCGTCCATGGACTTGCCTTGATCACGCAGATTCGCCGCGAGCTGCTGCCAGCGCTGCAGGCCGAATTCCTGCTGGATGAATGCGGGGTAATCCAGGTGCCGCGAGATGTTCATCGCCCCGCAGGTCTTGGCCACCGCCAGCCAGACAATGGCGATCGGCGCGGCAAATTCCGGCCCGAAACGGGCGTTGTCCTTGAGCGAGAAACCGATGCGCGACTTGTAGCAAGGGTGATAGCTGTGGGCGTCCATGAAGTGCTGTTCCAGCGCATCGACATCCAGCTGATGGCTGGGTTGGGCCGCTTGATAACCCTGGCTGCGCGATTGCAGGTCCTTGAGCAGGGTCTGTTCCAGCTCATGGGTGAAGCGTGGCAGGTGCGGGCTGTCCTGAAGTTCGCCCAGCAGTTCCGCCAAGGCCTGATGCAGATGCGGCCGGTGGTGCTCGCCCGCGGCATCCACACGTTCGAGGCTGGCATAGTCGAGGCGGATCAGCGCGAAGCTGGCGCTGAGCAATCCGTTGCAGCGGTATTCCACCGGCTGTTGCCGGGCATCGAGGCCGCTGACGACGAAACGCTGCTGGCCGTCCTTCAGGGGCGACTGGCGAAATGGCAGGACGTTTTCATACAGCAGCGTTTGCAGCAGTTGACCGACCACGCGCTGTTCCACTTGTCGATAGTGGCGGGGATCGGCCGTCGCCAGCCAGACGCCTGGCACTGCGTCCGTCGCCTGGTGTGTTGCCTGTGCAGAAGTCGTCATAGTCACGAACCTTGTAGGTAAAAAGAATTAACGCTGTTCGAGGGCCGAAGGCAGTGCCTCGGCCGGCTCGTCGGGTACGGGAAGCGGGAACCGCCAGGCACAGGGCAGTGCCAGCAGGATGAGGATGCCGGTGGCCATGAACACTTCGCTGATCGCCCCGGGACTGGCCATCGAAACCACTCCGCCCCCGGCCTCGCCCGCCAGGCGGAATTCCAGCCACAGCGAAGCGACCACGATGGCCAGCGACGACACGAGGCGCCGGGAAATGTTGTTCATCGCCGCGCCCTGGGTGACCATCGGTTCCGGCAGCGCATCGAGCCCGGCGGTGGTGATGGGGAGATAGGACAGGCCCAGCCCGGCGCCGCGGACCATCATCAAGAAAAACACCACGGCGATTGAGGCACTGGCGTCGAGCAGGCCCAGGCCCAACGTGGCGCCACCGGTCAACAGCAACCCCCAGAACACCACGCCGCGGGGGCCGTGACGGTCCAGCCATTTGCCGCCGAGATGACCGAACAGGCTGGCGAACAGGGCCGTGCACAGCAGCGAGAGGCCGGTCCAGATCGCGCTGTAGCCCATCACCATTTGCACCAGCAGGGGCAGCAGCACCAGGCACTCGAACATGCCCACCGACTGCACCACGGCGATGATCACGCTCAGGCGATAACCGCGCAGGGCAAAGATGCGCAGATTGAGCAGCGGCGCGGCGCGGTTCAGTTCCAGGCGCACGAAGGCCACGAGGCACAGGATCGCGACCAGTAACAGACCGAGGTTGAAAGGATCGGCCAGGGCCTCGGCGTGACGCAGGCGGCCCACGGCGACCATCAGCAGGCCGATGCCCGTCGCGATCAGCAGGTAGCCCGCCAGGTCGAAGGGCTTGCGTTCCGACGCGGCGGAAGCCGGCAGCACGCCGACACCAAGGATCAAGGCCAGCAGGCCGATGGGCACATTCATCAGGAACAGCGACCGCCAGCTGAACCACTCCAGCATCAGGCTGCCGCACAACGGCCCCAAGGCCGGCGCCAGCATCACCGCCGCGCCCCACAGACCGGTGACCCGGCCCCGCTCGCCCTTGGCGTACACAGAGAAAATGATCGCCAGGGACAGTGGAATCATCAGCCCGCTGGCGACGCCTTGCACCACCCGTGCGGTGATCACCAGCGCGATGGAGTTGGCCAGCGCCCCCAACAGCGAACCGCAGACAAATAACGCCACACCCCACAAATACAGGGATTTGCGGCCCACGCGCTGGCTGAGAAAACTGGTGAGGGGCATGGTCATGCCCATGCTCACCATGAACGCGGCGACGATCCAGGTGGCCAACAACGGACCGATGTCGAAGGCCTCCATGAACGCCGGCAACGCCGGATTCAGCGAGCTGTTGTTCAGGCTGACCGTCAGCGTACCCAACAGCACATTGACCACCACCAGCCAGCGCGGCACGGCAAAGGTCAATCCCACGATGCGACTCCGGCCTCTTGCACGAACACCTGCGACGGTCGCGGATGGCAGAGGAAATCGGCATGGGAAATGTTGTAGCCATAAGCGCCCGCCAGCGGCAGCACCAGCATGTCGCCGATCTCCACCCCGGTCAGCGGGCAGTCACGGCTGAGCACATCCTTGGGCGTACAGAGCTGCCCGACGACGGTCCATTCCTGCTGTGTCGCCGCCGATGTCAGGCGCTGCCGGGGCAGGTGAATGACCGGGTGATCGTGCCCCTGGGCCACCGGCAGACGGAACTGATGGGTGCCGCCGCGACAGACCAGGAAGTGTTTGCCGTGACTGGTTTTGCTGTCCAGCACTTCGATGGCGTAATAGCCGCAGAAGGCGCTGATGAAACGACCGGGTTCGAAGCGCACGACGGGCGCATCGGCACAGGCCGCCAGGCTTCGTCCCAGGTGCGCGCACAGGCGCTGCCAGTCGAATTGCTGCGGGCCGAGGTAATTGACCCCCAGGCCTCCGCCCACATTGAGATGGGTGATGGTCGCCGGTTGCGCCGACAAGGCCTTCCATTGCGGCCAGCGCTGCAGGTACAGGTCGAGCAATTGCTCATGGCGCTCCACCTGCGACTGGTGGGACATCGCGTGCACGTGGAAACCCTTGAGCCGCAGATGGCTGGCGTTATCGACCCAGCTCACCGCCCGGGCCAGTTCCGACTCATCGATCCCGAATGGCGTGGCGGTGCCGGCCATTGCCAGCTTGCTCGACAGCGGCGACGGCAGCTCGGGATTGATCCGCAACAACACGTCCTGCACCCGCCCCGCTTCCAGTGCCAACCGTTGCAGACGGACGATTTCATTGAGGCTTTCGATGTGAATCGCTTCGACCTGATGCAGAAGCGCAGCACGCAGATCGGAATCCAGTTTACCGGGGCCGGAGAAGATGAACGGCTTGCGCGTCGGGCAGGCCTGGAGGCGATCGATCTCGCCGCCGGAGGAAATCTCGAACCCGTGCACCAGCGGCGCCACGGTGGCAAGGATCTGTGGTTCGCTGTTGGCCTTGATCGCGTAGTAAAGCTCCACGCCCGCAGGCAGTGCCGCCATCACCTGCGCCACGTGCTGGCGCAGCGCATCGAGGTCATAGAGGAACAGGGCCAGGGGATCTTCCTGCCGGGCGCGGGCTTGATCGATGGCGGCCACGACCGTTGCGGGCAGCTTATCCATGCTGGACCTCCTTGCCCCACGGGGACACCAGGTTGACGTAACTGGCCTGGCGATCGGCCTTGGCGGCCAGGCGCACTTTCAGATTGGTCTTGCAGGCGATCGGCTGGCCGGCGATCAACGCGTCCAGCTCCGGCGCGGCACGGGTCAATTCGGCGCGGATGCTGATCAATTGCTGCTCGACGCTTTGCCACATCAGCGGCGCCAGGTGCGGCCGCTCCCAGCTCAAGGCCAGCACCGCTTCGGACAGGTTGTTGACGAACAGGCAGTAAACGATGCGGTTCCAGCCTTGCTGACGGGTATAGAGCAGCGACTCACGCACCCGGGGATGAACCTCGGCGTCGATCCGCGAGGCGCCCAGCTCACCGGTCAGCTTGACCCCTTCGAAGTCCCGCAGCAGCAGGCGTTGCGGACAACCGTTGTCATGCACCAGCACGCTGTTCTGCAGATGCGGCTCCATCACGATGCCGTGGTTGAAGAACAGCGCCAGCACCGGCCGCAGCAACAGCGCCTGATAGTCGTCGAACCAGCTCAACAGCTGTTGGTCGAGAATGTCGTCGCCGTTGAACCGGCTCAGGAACTCATGCACCAGTGGCCGCAGATGCAGGCCCCGGGCAAACAGGGTCCCGGCCATGATGCTGCAGTCGGTGCCGGTGTCGAGGCAGAAGTTCTCCCGCAGGATCGCCCCGGTCTGTTCGCGGAACCAGTGGCTGTCGGCTTCGCTGGCCTGGAGCGGCGCCCAGCTCAGCAGGCCCGGTTCGGCCACCACCGACAGCCCACCGAGCGTCTCGGGTTGGGTCAGTTGCAGGTTGCGGAAGATCCGGTCGATCATCAGCGCGCTTTCCAGTTCATACCAGGCGTTTTTCCTCACGCAATTGGTGATGCGCACGTTCAGTGAGCCCTTGATGAAAAACCCGTGGCCCTCGATGTACCAGGTGCGGATGGACGCGGTGGGATTGGCCATCAGGCCCGTGGCTCCAAGATCGACGATCGCCGCGGATTTCAGCAGGCGCTGCACCCGGGCGTCCTGCATGAACAACTGCGCCTGGACCGGGTGCATGCAGATCACCGCGTGACCTGGCCGCGCCTGGGCCTGATCGGCAAAACCGGCCAGCACCTGGGCCTTGCTCAGGCCGTTGGCGCCGACGCTGAGCCCTTCCAGCGGCACCTCGAACAGGTGCAAGGGTGTGCGGGCCTGGAATTCCGGCGCATAGGTTTCCTGGGACAGATGCGCGGGCCACAGGCGCGCCTTGGGTGCCGGGTGATTCGGATGGCCGAACCACAAGCCCTGCTCGCTGGCCAGATAGCCGCTGAGCGGGTCGGCGTCCATCGGCGAGTTGTGGCCGACGATGGCCGCGGTCAGCAATTGGCTTTGCAGCACCTGGTCCAGCAATTCGTCGTTGCTGGCGCGGGTCATGTGTTCGCACGCCGCGAGCATCTGCTCGACGAATTCGGCAAACCTCAGGCTCGACCAATCGCCGTCACCGCGCCGGGCATAGACGTCCGACAGGTAGCGATGGCTGCCCAGACCGTCACGACGGTCCACCATGACGAAAAACTGCTGCCGGTTGGGCAGCGTGATGGTCAGGGGAATGCCCTTCCATTCCAGGCCCTCGAGATAACTGCCCGGGGCGATGCCTTGCATCTGCATCGGCCAGCTGTAACTGAGGCAGTTTTCCGGCAAGGCAAACTCTTTGATCAAGCAATTAAGCAACGCGCAGGTCGTCGCCAATTCACTGACCATGTTTGATAAAACTTTGCGATCTGGATGATTCATGGGTGCTCCACAGTAGCCCTGCGAGGTCACTGGATACGTTATAGGGCGAAAAAAACAAGTGAATGTTCGACAGATTAAACAGCCGACAAAACCCCACGTAACGAGATCACTTCACTGAACCTTTCATATAATCAGGCGACGATCAAAGTGACTGGCGCCACTGTCATTAATCTTCAATATGACTGGGGACTGATGCAACTTCGATTAGTTCATTCAAGTGCGTAACTTCACCACCGCTGCAGCCACGGCGTTATCGAAACGCCGAATGACTTGCCGGCATTGTTCGTCGTCGATAATCAACGGCGGCAACAAGCGGATGACATTGCCCTTGCGCCCCCCGCGTTCCAGTAACAGGCCTTGTTTGAAGCACTGTTGCTGGATCGCCGCGGCCAGCGCCGGGTCCATCGGGAAATGCCCAAGGCGATCGGCCGGCTGGCGCTCGTCGACGATCTCGATGCCCAGCATCAGGCCGCGCCCGCGCACCTGGCCCAAGGCCGGGTAATGCGCCTGCAACTCGATCAACCGGTCCTTGATCCACCGACCTTGGCGCTCGGCCTGGACGGCGAGGTTTTGCTGTTGCAGCACTTGTAACGTCGCCAGCCCGGCGGCCATGGCCATCTGGTTGCCCCGGAAGGTGCCGGCATGGTTGCCGGGCTCCCAGGCGTCGAATTCCCGGCGGATGCCTAGCACGGCCATGGGCAAACCGCCACCGACCGCCTTGGACATGACGATCAGGTCCGGCTCGATGTCGGCGTGCTCGAAGGCAAACATCTTGCCGGTGCGGCCGAAGCCGGTCTGCACTTCGTCGAGGATCAGCAGGATCCCGTGCTTGCGCGTCACCTCGCGGATCGCCCGCAGCCAGCTGGCCGGAGCACAGTTGACCCCGCCCTCGCCCTGCACCGCTTCCAGGATCACCGCCGCCGGCAGTGATACGCCGCTTTCCACGTCCTCGATGAACTGGGTGAAATAGTGGGTCAGGGCCTCGACCCCGGTCTCACCGCCAATGCCCAGCGGGCAACGATATTCGTGGGGGTACGGCATGAACTGCACCCCGGGCATCAGGCTGGCGATGGCATTTTTCGGCGCGGTGTTGCCGGTCAGGGCCAGGGCGCCGTGGGTCATGCCATGGTAGGCCCCGCAGAAGCTGATGATGTTGTTGCGACCGGTAAAGGTCTTGGCCAGTTTCAGCGCGGCCTCCACCGCATCCGCCCCGGACGGCCCGCAAAATTGCAGGCAATAATCACGACCCTGGTTCGGCAGCAGGCTGAGCAGGGTTTCGCTGAAAGCGTCCTTGACCGCGGTGGTCAGGTCCAGCGTGTGCATCGGCAGGCCTGAAGCGAGGAAGCTGTCGAGGCTGGCCATGACGGCCGGGTGATTGTGGCCCAGGGCCAGGGTGCCGGCACCGGCCAGGCAATCGAGATAAGTATGGCCCTCGACATCGGTGACCCAGAGCCCGTGTGCCTTGGCGATCGCCAACGGCAACTTGCGTGGGTAACTGCGCACATTGGATTCGAACTTGCTTTGTCGAGCCAGATAGTCGGCATTGGTTTTTTGCAGTGGATTAGAGTGCAATACGCCATCATTCAACATCGGTTCACCCTCGTTAAATTCGATATGCAACTTATTCTCATTAACAAGTTGTTGCAACTAATTCTTAGTAATTATTTGGATATTGATCTATAGCGACGGGAACTACTTTTAAAAACTATCAGGCACGCCAAAGACCAAGTTAATGAACCTGGTATTAACTCTGGAAAGTGCCATGGTCTAGCCATGATCTTGTCATGCAATAACAGCTTCGATAGAGGTCGCCAACAGACAGCAACTTATTCGCAAGTGTCTTGATCGTTGTTTAACTGACGGTGTGCATATGATCTTCCTCTATACGAATCCGTCCAACAAAGCGCCCCGCTCCCTGGGGCGCATGACGGGGCAAATCAGAAGTCGACAGTGGCCGAAAGCAGGTAGGTGCGCGGGGTCGACAGCGTCAAGCCAGGCTCGCTGTCATCCGAGGCGCCGGCCGAACTCCAGTAGCGCTTGTCCGCCACGTTCTCGATGTTGGCCCGCAGGGTGATGTTCTTCTGCTCGACCTTGAACGCGTAGCGTGCGCCCACGTCGAAACGCTCCCAGGCATCGATCTCCTTGTTGTTGGACTGGTCCAGGTACTGCGAGCTGGAATAGATGCCACGGCTGGTCAGGGTCAGGCCCTGGACGGTCGGTACGTCCCACTCGGCGCCCAGGTTGACGTTGTATTTGGGCGTGGCCGGCGCCCGGTTGCCGTCGAAGGTGCCATCGGTGGTCTCCTTCAACTCGCTGTCGATGTACATGACACCGCCGAGCAGGCGGAAACCGTCAAGCGGTTCGCCGAAAACGCTCAGCTCCACACCCGTATTCTCACGCTTGCCGTTGGGGCCGAAGACCCGCGTGGTGGCGTTGGTCTCGTAGGCCGGCTGCTTGATCCGGAACACCGCGGCGGTCACGGCGAAGGCACCGGCGTCATACTTGGCACCGACCTCGACCTGGCGGCTGATGAATGGCGGGAAGATCTCGTCCTCGTTCACCGAAGTGGACGGCGCGATCTTGCCCTGGCTCAGGCCTTCCATGTAGTTGGCATACAGTGACAGCTTGTCGGTCGCCTTGAACAGGACGCCGCCCGACGGCGAGACCTTTTCCTCATCGTAGGCGGTGTCGCCTTTGACATCATCCGCCCAGTCGTCAACCTGCACCCGCTGCCAGCGAGCACCGAGGGTCAGCAGCAGCCGGTCATCGAAGAAGCCGAGGGTGTCGGACAACGCCACGCCGCTGAAGCGGTTCTCGGTGTAGACCTTCGAGTCCAGCCGGGTCGGGGTGTTCGGGGTCGGCGTTTCCACCGGGTTGTAGATGTTGCTTGGGGCCGCGCCATAACGGGCACCGCCGTTTTCAAAGTCCATGTAGAAGTAGCTGGCGGCCAGGTTGACTTCGTGGCTCACCGGCCCGGTATGGAACCAGTTGCGCACCCCTGCCGTGGCCGTGCGCACATTTTCGTCGCGGGTGAAATCACGGGGCTGCACGCTGAAATCGCCGGCGTCGTTGGTAACCGCAACGGCATGGCGCAGGAAGTCATGATTACTTTTGCGCGCACCCGCACCGCCGTACAGCATCACGGAATCGTTGACGTCGTATTCGGCGTTCACGGTGCCGAAGGTGTCGTTGGTGCTCGCCTGGCTCCAGGGCTGCGCATAGTTGCGACGCACATCGCTGGCACGGGGGACCTGCGCGTTGGGACCGACCTGCACCCGCTCCTGCGGGGCATCGGTGTCACGCTCGGTGCGGCCGATGTCCGTCGACAGTCGCAGGCGTTCGCCGCGAAAATCCAGGCCGAGCACGGCCATCTCGCGGTCGACATTCTGGTGATCCCATTCGGTATCGCCGGACTGCTTCACGCCGTTGAAACGCAGACCGAACTTGTTGTCTTCGCCAAAGCGGCGGCCGACATCCACGGCACCACCGACCTGGCTGTCGGATGCGTACATGCCGGTAAACGAGGTGATGGGCTTGTCGGTCGCGCGCTTGGGCACCACGTTGATCCCGCCCCCCACGCTGCCCCGCGGCGAGATGCCGTTGATCAGCTGGCTCGGGCCCTTGATGACATCGACGCGGTCCGCCATCTCCATGTCGATGGTATAGGTCGGCAGGATGCCGTAGAGGCCGTTGTAGGCGACGTCACTGTTGAACAGGCTCAACCCGCGAATGGTGAACTGCTCATAGCGCCCGCCCGCCGGGTTGGTGGCGCGAACCGAAGGATCGCTGGCGATCAGTTCGCCCAGGGTTCGAGCCTGCTGGTTCTTGACCGCCTCACTGGTGTAGGTGGTCACGCTGAAAGGCGTTTCCATGAAGTCCCTGGAGCCGAGCAAGCCTTGGGAACTGCGGCGCGCGACCTGCCCGCCCGGATAGACATCGCCGCCCTCGCCGCCCGTGGCCCCGAGAATCGAGGTGGGGGCCAGTTGCAGGCTGCCGCCTTCTGGCGCCGGGGTCAGGATGTAAGCCTGTTCGCCCACCGACTGCAGTTGCAGCCCGGAACCCTGCAGCAACCGGGCAAAGCCCTCCTCCAGCGCGTAGTCCCCCGACAATCCTGGGCTGTTGCGACCGTTGACCAGGGCCGGGTCCACCGACAGGTTGACCCCGGCCAATCCGGCGAAGCGGGTCAATGCGGCGCCGAGGCTGCCGGCGGGCACCTGGTAACTGCGACGCGGGCTGTCTTCGGCATGGCTGACCGCGACGAATAACGGACAGGCACCCAGACTCAACAGCAGACTCAGGTGCAACAACGGGCGCAGCCTGGAAGGAGCCAGACGCGTACTGCAGGGCATCACTGCGGGCATTGAGAATCTCTCTGATTTCGTTTCACTTGCCTTGAATGACAAACGGAGCGAAAAAAGGGGACACGCCTCATGCAATATTTTCGCGCGGCACCAAGGTCACCCAGTACCGGGTGCGCCTATGCACCTCCAGCGGCAAGCTGGCGGCCAGCAACGACAGGATGCGATCGGTGTCTTCAAGGCGGAAACTGCCGGTGACGCGCAGGGATTCGAGCGCCGGTTCCCAGCGCAACACGCCCGGGCGATAGCTGCTGAGTTCGCGCAGAAAATCCCCCAGGGGCTGGTTCTGCGCCATCAATACACCGTCTCGCCAACCGGGGGCCAGCACGTCGAAAGGCTCCACCGCACCGGCACCCGCCGCCAGCAGGCTGACTTGCTGGCCGGCGCGCAACGAAAAGACCGGGCCGCGCAACGGCTGCAACTGCACCGCGCCTTTAAGCACCGACACCCGGCACCCCGTCTGCCGCTGACGAACGCACACCTGCCCCTGACTGACGACCACTTGCCCGAACTGCGTCTGGACCGTCAGCGGCGAGGTTCCGGGTACGTTCAGCGCGATTTCGCCTTCGACCAGGGTCAGTCGCCGGTTCTGCAAATCGATGTCGACGGCACTCGCGGTGTTCAGCTGCAACGAACTGCCATCGGCCAGCTGGACCGTTTTGCCCTCCCCGGTCGCGGTTCGCAGGTCGGCGCGCCAGACATCCACCGGAAGCTGCCGGCTGATCAGCCAGGCGGCCGGCACCAACGCCACCGCCCCCACGGCGCGCTTGAGCACCTTGCGCCGGCTGGTCTGAGGTCGATCGAGGCTGGCCATGGCCAGTGTCGGCGGCAGGTCGGCAAAGCGTTGGCGCAACAGTTGGGCCTTCTGCCAGGCGTGTTCGTGACTGGGGTGGCTGTCACGCCAGTGCTGCAGATTGGCACGGTCACGGTCACTGGCGGCGCCTGATTCCATGAGTGCCAGCCATTGAGCGGCGGCTCGCACGACCTGGCGAGCTTCGGCCGAAGGGGGCGAACCTGTCACCATTCCACCAGCAGGCAATGTTCGTAGGCTTGGGCCATATAGCGCTTGATCGTGCGCTCGGAGACTTGCAGGCGCTCGCCGATCTCGGCATAACCCAGGCCTTCCAGCTGGCTCCAGAGAAAGGCCCGGCGCACCGCGACCGGCAAACCATCGAGCAATTCGTCCAGGGCTTGCAGCGCTTCCAGGAGCAACCAGCGCTGCTCCGGCGACGGCACACACTCCTCCGGCATCAGCATCAGGGCATCGAGGTAGGCCTGCTCGAGACTGCGACGCTTGTAGAAGTTGGCGAGCAGCCGCTTGCCGACGGTCGCCAGATAGGCGCGGGGTTCCTGCAGGTCGGCAATGCGCTGGGAGCTGGCAAGCACCCGCAGGAAGGTATCCTGGCTCAGGTCCGCCGCGTCGCTGCCGTTGCTCATGCGTCGCCTCAACCAGCTTTCGAGCCAGCCACGATGGTCGCGGTACAAGTCGTGGAAATGTTGCGCCGCCGGCATCGCTGCTTCACTCATGTCAAGGAACCCTGCGCAGAAAATATTTTAAATGCGACTCATTCTAATTAGTGTTGTGACCTCAATCCAAGCGTTTTATACGGTTTAGAGAAGGTGTTCATTGGATTACATGAACAAAAGACAGGCGCTTTAAGCTCGCAGCCCCCGACCGGGCAGGTCTGGGCACAGTTGAGCGCCGGCATGGAGAAAGACAGGATCATCGTGCCTAACGGATCAACGGGCACTAAGAGGTGAGGCGCCAGGAGGCGAATGCAGGAAAAAGCCAAATCGCAGATACAAAAAACCCCGGTCTTTCGACCAGGGTCTTTGCTATCGACTCGAATCAGACGCTGGCTTGCCAGCAATCTCCTTCGTAGCACCAAGGCGTTCAGTGGGCCTTGGAGCAGATATGGCGCAGCGGACGGGACTCGAACCCGCGACCCCCGGCGTGACAGGCCGGTATTCTAACCGACTGAACTACCGCTGCGTATCGCTTTGGACTTTCGCCCAAGTAACTCGTCTGACTGGAAAGCTTCGAGGCTTTTCAATCTCGGGCCAGGTGAAACCTGACTCGGAAATATGGCGCAGCGGACGGGACTCGAACCCGCGACCCCCGGCGTGACAGGCCGGTATTCTAACCGACTGAACTACCGCTGCGCGTCGGTGGAGGCATTTCAGCTTCCTTCCTGCTTTCGCAAGACTCTCAAGAAGTGGTGGGTGATGACGGGATCGAACCGCCGACATTCTGCTTGTAAGGCAGACGCTCTCCCAGCTGAGCTAATCACCCTTTGCTTCTCTGAGGCCGCGAAATTTACGCACCTAACGAAGCTAAGTCAATAGCCTGCTTGAAGTTTTTCTGAAAAAGTCCAAATCGTGTCATTTCGCAAGGTGATGGCATTACCCACAATCATCCTTTTGCAGACAGACCGCCTTCGCGAGCAAGCCCGCTCCCACAGTAGACCGCGCTTCTTCAGGCATACGCGGTCTACTGTGGGAGCGGGCTTGCTCGCGAAGGCGACGGCACATTCAACATCAATGCTGGGGACAACTCCCCCGCCCTACTACTCGCTATAAATCATCTTCTTGGTCATCCCGCCATCCACCACGAACTCCTGCCCCGTGACAAACCCGGCATTCCTCGACAGCAACCAAGCCACCATCGCCGCCACATCCTCGACCGTCCCTACCCTGCCCGCCGGATGCTGGGCATGGTCGGCGTCGGTCAAAGGCTGGGCACGACGCACCGACGGGTCCCGCGCATCGATCCAGCCCGGGCTGACCGCGTTGACGCGGATTTCCGGCCCGAGGCTGATCGCCAGGGCGTGCGTCAGGGCCAACAGGCCGCCCTTGCTCGCCGCGTAGGCCTCGGTGTCGGGTTCCGATTGCCCGGCGCGGGTCGAGGCCAGGTTGACGATCGCACCGCTGTGAGCGCGCAGGTACGGCGCACAGTGCTTGGCCAACAGCATCGGCCCGCTGAGGTTCACCGCCAGCACCCGGTTCCAGTACGCCAGGTCGAGGCTCTCGAGGGTGATGTTATGCGGATCGGCCACGGCCGCGTTGCACACCAGCGCGTCCAGGCGCCCGAACTGCCCCAGCACCTCGGCGACGCCCAGCGCCACCTGCCCTTCGTTGGAAACGTCCATGGCGATGAACCAGGCGTGGTCGCCCAGCACCTTCGCCACTTTCGAGCCCCGCACCCGGTCCAGGTCGGTCAGCACCACCTGCCAGCCTTCGCTGATCAGCCAGGCGGCGATGCCCAGGCCGATGCCGCGCGCCGCCCCGGTGACCAGGGCGACGCGGCCGTTGGTGCCCGTGCCCGGCGTCGACAATTGGATCACAGCGCAGCCAGGCCGCGCGCCAGATCGGCTTGCAGGTCTGCCACGTCTTCCAGGCCGACCGCGATGCGGATCAGGCTGTCACGGATGCCCGCGGCTTCACGCTCCTGCGGCGCCAGACGACCGTGGGAGGTGGTGCTCGGGTGAGTGATGGTGGTCTTGGTGTCGCCGAGGTTGGCGGTGATGGAAATCAGGCGCGTCGCATCGATAAAGCGCCAGGCGCCCTCTTTGCCGCCCTTGACCTCGAAGCTCACCACCGCGCCGAAGCCTTTCTGCTGACGCAAGGCCAGTTCGTGCTGCGGGTGGCTCTGGAGCCCGGCGTAATGGACTTTCTCGATACCGTCCTGCTGCTCCAGCCATTCGGCCAGTTGCTGGGCGTTGGCACAATGGGCCTTCATCCGCAGGCCGAGGGTTTCCAGGCCCTTGAGGAAAATCCAGGCGTTGAACGGGCTCAGGGTCGGCCCGGCAGTGCGCAGGAAACCGACCACTTCTTTCATCTGCTCGCTGCGACCGGCGACCACACCGCCCATGCAACGGCCCTGGCCGTCGATGAACTTGGTCGCCGAGTGCACGACGATGTCCGCCCCCAGCTTCAGCGGCTGCTGCAACGCCGGGGTACAGAAGCAGTTGTCCACCACCAGCATCGCGCCTTTGGCGTGAGCGATGTTCGACAGTTCAGCGATGTCCACCAGCTCCGCCAGCGGATTGGAGGGCGATTCGACGAACAGCAATCGGGTATTGGCCTTGATCGCCGCATCCCAACCGGACAGGTCCGCCAGGGGCACGTAATCGACTTCGATGCCGAAGCGCTTGAAGTACTTTTCGAACAGGCTGATGGTCGAGCCGAATACGCTGCGCGACACCAGCACATGATCGCCGGCGCTGCACAGGCTCATCACCACGGCCATGATCGCGGCCATGCCGGTCGCCGTGGCCACCGCCTGCTCGGCGCTTTCCAGCGCGGCGATGCGCTCTTCGAACGCGCGCACGGTCGGGTTGGTGTAGCGCGAGTAGACGTTGCCCGGCACTTCCCCGGCAAAGCGTGCCGCCGCATCGGCAGCGGTACGGAACACGTAGCTGGACGTGAAGAACATCGGATCACCGTGTTCCGCTTCCGGCGTGCGGTGCTGACCGGCGCGGACGGCCAGGGTATCGAACGCTACGCCTTCGAGGTCGCTGTCCAGCCGACCGGCATCCCAATCCTGACTCATGCCGCCACTCCTTGATTCATTACTCTAATAAAGACACGCAGCATCTGTAGGAGCGAGCTTGCTCGCGAAGAACTCAAGGGCGGCGCGTTGATTCAGGCTAGCCGCGTTATCGTTGACGTCCATCGCGAGCAAGCTCGCTCCTACAGTGGCCAGCCACGAGGTTGTTTGTTAATCAGTTGTTGTACAGATCGATGATCGCACTGACCGCCTGGGTCTTGACCTTGGAGGCATCGTTACGGGCCTGCTCGATCTTGTCCAGGTAAGCCTCGTCGACGTCACCGGTCACGTACTGGCCGTCGAACACCGCGCAATCGAACTTCTCGATCTTGATCTTGCCGCCACCGACCGCTTCGATCAAGTCAGGCAGATCCTGATAGATCAACCAGTCGGCGCCGATCAGGTCAGCCACGTCCTGGGTCGAACGGTTGTGGGCGATCAGCTCGTGAGCGCTCGGCATGTCGATACCGTAGACGTTCGGATAGCGCACAGCCGGTGCCGCGGAGCAGAAGTAGACGTTCTTGGCGCCGGCTTCGCGCGCCATCTGGATGATCTGCTTGCAGGTGGTGCCGCGAACGATCGAGTCGTCCACCAGCATCACGTTCTTGCCGCGGAATTCCAGCTCGATGGCGTTGAGCTTCTGGCGTACGGATTTTTTCCGTGCCGCCTGGCCCGGCATGATGAAGGTCCGGCCGATGTAGCGGTTCTTCACGAAGCCTTCGCGGAATTTCACGCCCAGGTGGTTCGCCAGCTCCAGGGCCGCGGTGCGGCTGGTGTCGGGGATCGGGATGACCACATCGATGTCGTGATCCGGACGCTCGCGCAGGATTTTGTCGGCGAGTTTCTCGCCCATGCGCAGGCGCGCCTTGTACACCGAGACGCCGTCGATGATCGAGTCCGGACGCGCCAGGTAGACGTGTTCGAAGATGCACGGGGTCAGGGACGGGTTGGTCGCGCACTGACGGGTGTGCAGCTTGCCGTCTTCAGTGATGTAGACCGCTTCGCCCGGCGCGAGGTCGCGAATCAGGGTGAAACCGAGCACGTCCAGGGACACGCTTTCGGAGGCGATCATGTACTCGACGCCTTCGTCGGTGTGACGCTGGCCGAAGACGATCGGGCGGATGCCGTGCGGGTCGCGGAAACCGACGATGCCGTAGCCGGTGATCATCGCCACGACCGCGTAGCCGCCGACGCAACGGTTGTGCACGTCAGTGACCGCAGCGAAGACGTCTTCTTCGGTCGGCTGCAGCTTGCCGCGCTGGGCCAGCTCGTGGGCGAACACGTTGAGCAGCACTTCCGAATCGGAATTGGTGTTGACGTGGCGCAGGTCAGATTCGTAAATCTCCTTGGCCAGCTGTTCAACGTTGGTCAGGTTACCGTTATGCGCCAGGGTGATGCCGTAAGGCGAGTTGACGTAAAACGGTTGGGCTTCGGCCGAAGTCGAGCTGCCCGCGGTCGGGTAACGCACATGGCCAATGCCCATGTGGCCGACCAGGCGCTGCATGTGACGCTGATGAAACACGTCACGTACCAGGCCATTGTCCTTGCGCAGGAATAACCGGCCATCATGGCTGGTCACGATACCGGCAGCGTCCTGGCCGCGGTGCTGGAGGACGGTTAGCGCGTCATACAGCGCCTGATTGACGTTCGACTTACCGACGATACCGACGATGCCACACATGCGACGCAACCCCTACTTAATGGATCTGAACTGAACACCACTCACTGAGGCGTTTTGGCCGTCGGCAAGAGGTGCTCCTTGAACGGTATCTCAGCGGGTACGCTGATACCGCTGGCCAGCCACTGACTGCTCCACCCGAGAATCAGGTTTTTGGACCAGTCCGCGACCAATAAAAACTTTGGCACGAGTTGCGATTGCTTCCACCACTCGTCCTGCTGTACCGGCCCCAGGCTCAACAGCCCGACCGCCACGACCACCAGCAACACGCCACGCGCGGCGCCGAAGGCCATGCCGAGGAATCGATCGGTCCCGGACAACCCGGTGACGCGAACCAACTCGCCGATAAGATAATTGATCATTGCGCCTACGATCAGCGTGGCGACAAACATGATGGCACAGCCCGTGATCACACGAGCCGATGGCGTTTCGATGTACCCGACGAGGTATTCGGACAGTGCACCACCGAACAACCAGGCGACGACTCCTGCGATGATCCAGGTCACCAGCGATAATGCTTCCTTGACGAAGCCGCGGCTCAGACTGATCAATGCGGAGATGGCGACGATTGCAACGATCGCCCAATCAACCCAGGTAAATGGCACAGTGCAGCCTACAGACGGATAAGGCGGCGCATTTTAGCAGAGCCCATGCTTATCGGTAAGCTGCGATTGTCCGTGCATTTCAAATCGGCGCGATAGTTTTAACCCCGTTCCGGCTGGAAACGCACCACGAAGCCCTTGAGGTTCTGCTGGCGACCCAACAAGTCACGCAGGCGATCGGCTTCCGCGCGCTCGATCAGCGGCCCGACAAACACCCGATTCTTGCCGTCGGCCGTGCGGATATAGGCGTTGTAGCCCTGGCTGCGGAGTTTTTTCTGCAGGCTTTCCGCGCTGGCCCGGTTCGCCAGGCTGGCCACTTGAACCGACCAGCTGACCGACAGGCCGTTGGCATCGACCCGGCTCTGGGTGGTATCGGGTTTGCCCGAGGCACCCGGCCCGGCCGTAATCGGCTGGGACGGGGCAGTGGTCGGCCGGGTCATCGGCACCGGGGCTGGAGGCGGCGTGACCGGCTTGGCGGCCGGTGCCGGCGCCACGGGCGCACTCGGTGCAATCGGCGTCGACGGCTGTTCCTGCCGGGCGATTTCTTCGTCGCTCGGCACCGGCTCCTGCGGCAAGGCTTGCGGCTCGGGCACCACCACCGGCTCGACCTGCACTTGCGGCACCGCAGGGGCTTGCGGGGCCGCCGGCGCTTCGACCGTCACCTGACGCTGTTCATCCTGGCGGGAGAACAGCATCGGCAGGAAAATCACCGCCAGGGCCACCAGGACCAGGGCGCCCACCATGCGCTGTTTGTATGCCTTATCCAGCAATGCCATTTGCCGCGTCCTCCGTGGATCGCCGGGCCAGCCACTGCAAGGCCTCGGCGACACAATAAAATGATCCGAACAACAGAATCTCGTCGTCGCTCGTCGCCAGTGCACACTGCCCTTCCAGGGCGGCGGCCACACTGTCATAAGACGTTACCGACGCACCGAGGTTCTGTAACGCCTGTTGCAATTCGCCGACCGGTCGCGCACGCGGCGAATCCAGCGGGGCGACGGCCCAATGCTCGACACTGGCATTCAATTCGCCGACGACACCCTGCAGATCCTTGTCCGCCAGCAAGCCGAACACCGCCAGGCGCTTGCCCACCGGCGGCTGGCTGGCCAGGCGCCGGGCCAGATACTCGGCCGCATGCGGATTGTGCCCCACATCCAGCAACAGGTTCAGGCGCTTGCCCTGCCAGTCGAACTGGCGGCGATCGAGACGACCGACCACCCGCGTCGTTTTCAGGGCCGCCTTGATCTGCGCATCCACCCAGGGCAGACCGAGCAGCAGATAGGCTTGCAACGCCAGTGCGGCGTTTTCCATCGGCAGATCGAGCAGCGGCAGATCACGCAGTTCGACCACCTGCCCTTGCGCGTCAAGACCGCGCCATTGCCAGGCGTGATCGGTCACGCCCAGGTCAAAATCGCGGCCACGCAGGAAAAACGGGCAATTGAGCTCGCGCGCCTTGTCCAGCAGGATTTGTGGAGGATTCAGGTCGCCACAGAGCGCAGGCGCGCCCTGGCGGAAGATACCGGCCTTTTCAAAGGCCACGGACTCACGGGTGTCCCCCAGATAGTCCGCATGATCGACGCCAATGCTGGTCACCAGCGCCATGTCGGCATCCACCACATTGACCGTGTCCAGACGCCCGCCCAGCCCGACTTCCAGCACCACCGCATCGAGCCCGGCCTGTTGAAACAGCCAGAATGCCGCCAGGGTGCCCATTTCGAAGTAGGTCAGGGAGGTGTCGCCACGACCGGCCTCGACGGCCGCGAAGGCCTGGCACAGCTCGGCGTCGGTGGCTTCGACGCCATTGACCTGCACCCGCTCGTTGTATCGCAGCAGGTGTGGCGAATTGTAGACGCCGACGTTCAGGCCCTGCGCCCGCAGCAACGACGCCACGAATGCACAGGTGGAACCCTTGCCGTTGGTGCCGGTGACCGTGATCACCCGAGGCGCCGGCTTGCCCAGTCCCATGCGGGACGCTACCTGTTGCGAGCGCGCAAGGCCCATGTCGATGGCCGAAGGGTGCAATTGCTCGAGGTAGGCGAGCCATTCGCCAAGGGTACGTTGGGTCATATGTTGGCAGGCACCGGTGGAATAACGATCGGTTCAACAGGCGCGGCGACGAATTCAGGCGTCGGCAGGCCCATCATTTGTGCCAGCAGGTTGCCCAGGCGCGGACGCAGCTCCTGGCGGTGGATGATCATGTCGATCGCGCCGTGCTCCAGCAGGAACTCGCTGCGCTGGAAGCCTTCCGGCAGTTTTTCCCGCACGGTCTGCTCGATCACGCGCGGGCCGGCAAAGCCGATCAGGGCTTTCGGCTCGCCGACGATCACGTCGCCGAGCATCGCCAGGCTGGCGGACACGCCGCCGTAGACCGGGTCGGTCAATACGGAGATGAACGGAATGCCTTCTTCGCGCAGACGCGCCAGTACCGCGGAGGTCTTGGCCATTTGCATCAGCGAGATCAGGGCTTCCTGCATCCGCGCACCACCGGAGGCGGCGAAGCAGATCATCGGGCAACGGTGTTCCAGCGCATAGTTGGCGGCGCGAACGAAGCGCTCACCGACGATCGCGCCCATCGAACCGCCCATGAAGGAGAATTCGAAGGCCGAGACCACCACCGGCATGCCCAGCAGGGTGCCGCTCATGGAGATCAGTGCGTCTTTTTCGCCGGTCTGCTTCTGGGCAGCGGTCAGGCGATCCTTGTACTTCTTGCCGTCGCGGAATTTCAGACGGTCGACCGGTTCCAGGTCCGCACCCAGTTCGGCACGGCCTTCAACGTCGAGGAAAATGTCGATGCGCGCGCGGGCGCTGATACGCATGTGGTGGTTGCACTTGGGGCAAACGTCCAGGGTCTTTTCCAGCTCCGGACGATACAGCACAGCCTCGCAAGACGGGCATTTGTGCCACAGACCTTCAGGCACCGAGCTCTTCTTGACCTCGGAACGCATGATCGAAGGGATCAGTTTGTCTACTAACCAGTTGCTCATGCTTTCTTTCTCCAGTACCGGCGGCCCGAACGCTTTGGTTCGCAGCCCCGCGTATGCCCTTGAGCTAAATTCATATGTGCGGCGATGATCGATGGATTGCCACGGTCAGTGCGAGACAAGACCTGCGCGCAACCCAAAACATCCTCAGCCATGCCTGCTTTGTGCAAGTGCAGTTATGGACGGCGGCAGTCTGCCAGCCGTCACATCAACGGGCTACCGCGTACAGCCTTGATGAACGCTTGAATCTTCGTGTGATCCTTGATTCCCTTGCTCGCTTCGACCCCGCCGCTGACATCCACGGCATAAGGCCGAACCCGGGCGATGGCCTCGGCGACGTTGTCCGGCGTCAAGCCGCCCGCCAGGATAATCGGTTTGCTCAAGCCTTGCGGTATCAGAGACCAGTCGAACGCTTCCCCGGTTCCGCCCGGTACGCCTTCGACGTAGGCATCCAGCAGGATCCCGCTGGCGCCCGGGAATGCATCGCAAGCCGCCGCGATGTCATCCCCGGCCTTGACCCGCAGCGCCTTGATATACGGACGATGCCAGCCTTCGCAATCGGCCGCGGTTTCGTCGCCATGGAACTGCAACAGATCCAGCGGCACGGCGTCGAGGATTTCCCCCAACTCGCAGCGGCTGGCGTTGACGAACAGGCCTACGGTGGTCACGAACGGCGGCAGCGCCTTGATGATCGAACGCGCCTGCTCGAACGTCACAGCCCGCGGGCTTTTGGCGTAGAACACAAACCCGAGGGCATCGGCTCCAGCCTCGACCGCGGCCAACGCATCTTCCATGCGGGTAATCCCGCAAATCTTGCTGCGAACGGACGACATGTCGATACAACCCCACGGTAAATCCGAGAAAGTCCCGGATGGTAACAAAAGCGTTCGCAGGCGTCAGCCGTCAAGTTCCGAGAAGCCGGTCAAGAAGTGCGGCCCGATGTAACGCTCGGGCAATTGGAACTCGTCGCGGTACTCGACCTGCACCAGGTATAAGCCGAACGGATGCGCCGTGACCCCGCCAGAGCGGCGAATGCGGCTTTCCAGGACTTCTTTCATCCACTCCACCGGGCGCTCGCCGGCACCGATGGTCATCAGTACGCCGGCGATGTTGCGCACCATATGGTGCAGGAAAGCACTGGCGCGGATGTCCAGCACGATCATCTTGCCGTGACGGGTGACACGCAAGTGATGCAATTCCTTGATCGGCGACTTGGCCTGGCACTGACCGGCGCGGAAAGCGCTGAAGTCGTGGGTGCCGACCAGGTATCGGGCCGCCTCGGCCATGCGCTCGACGTCGAGCGGACGGTGGTTCCAGGTGATTTCATCGTTCAGGTGCGCCGGACGGATCTGATCGTTGTAGATCACGTAGCGATAGCGTCGGGCGATGGCCTTGAAGCGCGCATGGAAATGCGCCGGCATGACCTTGGCCCAGCTGACGCTGACGTCATGGGGCAAGTTGATGTTGGCGCCCATGACCCAGGCTTTCATCGAGCGCTCGACCTGCGTGTCGAAGTGCACCACCTGACCGCAGGCATGCACGCCGGCATCGGTGCGCCCGGCGCAGAGCAGCGACACCGGGGAGTCGGCGACTTTGGAGAGAGCCTTTTCGAGGGTTTCCTGCACGGTGAGCACGCCGGAAGCCTGGCGCTGCCAGCCGCGATAGCGCGAGCCCTTGTATTCAACGCCCAACGCGATCCGGAAAAAGCCGTCGGCCGCCATTTCGGCGGCCGGATTATCTATATTTGCCAAGGAGTGACAGCCTGCTGATGTGCGCAAAGGCGGGCATTATAAGGCGGCGGCTCCGGGACGCCAGTGCGACCGTTGATACTGTGTTGGATGTACCGGCCCCTTCGCGAGCAGGCTCGCTCCCACATTGGATCGGGGTACCGCATTATTTGTGTCCGGCCCCAATCCCTGTGGGAGCGAGCCTGCTCGCGAAAGCGGTCTGACAGACGCCATCGCATCACTTGCCATAAACAAAAACGGCAGCCCCAATAGGCTGCCGCTCTGTTCAAGCCTTATCGATCAATCAAGCCAGACGCGAAAGCAGTTCCTTGGCTTCTACCTTCTGGCCCGCATCACCCTCGGTCACCACCTCATTGAGGATGTCCCGCGCGCCATCGGCATCGCCCATGTCGATGTAGGCCTGGGCCAGATCGAGCTTGGTGGCGACTTCGTCGGTGCCGGACAGGAAGTCGAATTCCGGTTCGTCATCCGCCGAGGCCAAGGCATCTTCCGCGGTGAAGGTCGGCTCGCCCAGGCTCCGGGACAGAGGATCCAGTTCGGCATCGACATCATCGAGCTCGGTTGCAAAGGCGTCCGGAGCGGCAGCAGTGTCCATTTCATCGGCCAGCGACAGGTCGAAGTCGGCCGGCAACTCGAGATCGTCCGGCACCATTTGCGCAGCGGACGGCGTTGAAGCAACAGAGGGATCCTTGCCCTCGTCATCCAGATTCAGAAGGAAATCGTCTTCGGCCAGAATCGCCGGCGAAGTCTCGCCACCGAGGTCCATATCCAGATCGAAGTCCGACAGGTCGTCGAGGTTTTCCCTGGCTTCAGTCTGCTGTTGCAACACCGACTCAAAGCTCAGGTCATCATCCGCTGGAAAATCCTCCAGTTCGGCCACAGCCTCCGGTGCCGGTACAACCGGAGTCGCCGCAGGAGTTTGTGGTTCATCGAGGTTCAGATCGAAGGCACTGTCGAAGTCATCGGACGCCACTGGCGTCGCCGCAGGAGTTTGTGGTTCATCCAGGTTCAGATCGATGGCACTGTCGAAGTCATCGGACGCCACTGGCGTCGCCGCAGGAGTTTGTGGTTCATCCAGGTTCAGATCGAAGGCACTGTCGAAGTCATCGGGCACCGCTGCCGCCGCCGCAGGACTTTGTGGCTCATCCAGGCTCAGGTCGAAAGCACTGTCGAAGTCATCGGGCACCGCTGGCGCCGCCGCAGGACGTTGTGGTTCATCCAGGTTCAGATTGAAGGCATGGTCGAAATCATCGGGCACCACTGGCGCCTGCGGTTCGTCCAGCAACAACTCCCTGACATATTGCGCGTCCAGTTCGGCAGCCATGGAGGCAGCGGCGATACCGCCGGCGGCTGCGAGGGCCATGGCCGGGAAGCGGTGTTTCAACTGTTCGACCCGGGCAAAGTTTTCGCCATTGGCCACCAGCTGGCGTTCCTGGGCGACAAAGGCGGTACGGTTGCCCTGCTGGCCGTAGACTTCCATCAACTTCAGACGCAGGTCACTGCGTTGCGGTTCGAACTGGATGCTTTCTTCGAGCAGCGCGGCGGCCTGATTCAAGCGACCGGCGGCATAATGCGTATGCGCCTTGCGCAGCACATCGTCATCGTGGCGATCGACGGCGGGCGATACCAGCGGCGCGGCAATCGGCGGCGTGACCACGACTGGAGCAATCACCGGAGCGGGTGCACGGGCAGGTACCGGCGCTGAAACTTGCACAGGCGTTGGCGTTGGCGTTGAAACTTGCACAGGCGCTGGCGCGGTATCGAGCTTCACGCTCGGCGGTGGCACTTCCAGGCCTTCGAAGCTGTCTTCCGACAGGTCCTGTTCGGCAGGGTTTTGCTGCTCTTCGGCCAGTTCCCGGGCCATGCGCACGTGTTTCTCGGCTTCTTGCTGCGCTTTGCGACGGCGAGCCAGCAACAGCAGCAACAACAGAAACACCACGGCCCCGCCACCCACCAGCCCCAGCAGCACCGGATTGGTCAGTAGCTCGTTGAATTTTTGCTCGTCGGACGTTACCGGCGCTGGCTCCACTGGCGTTTCGGCCGGTGCCGCGGTGGTCTCGGTTGCCGCCGGCGCTGCTTCGGCTGCAGGCGCAGGTGTTGCCGCATCTGCTTGCCCGGGCGCTGTCGCATCCGCTTGCCCAGGCGCTGCCGCAGGATTGGCCGCCAGTTCGGCGGAGATTGCCCCAGCGACCGTTGTATCGGCCGGAGCGTCGGCGGCGCCTTCGGCCTGCAACTTGGCCAATTGATTGTTCTTCAACTCGATCAGGCGTTGCAGCTTGTCCAGCTGACTTTGCAGATCGGTCATGCGGCTTTTCAGTTCCTCGTTGTCACGACGGGTCGTGTCGAGGCTTTCCTGGGTCACTGCCAGCTTGTTGTTCAAGGCCTTGGCGTCGCCTGCGGCACCTTTGCCACCGGCCTTGCCGGTCTCGGCGGACACCAGGCTCAAATTGTCCCTGGCGGCCTGCCCGGTCGCGCCATCGCCACGGGGGCGGTTAGTGGCATCGAGCTGCTGCTGCCCTGCCCCGGTCTTTGGCACATAACGCCGACCCTGACGCCACGCCGTATTCTGCGCGGCCACTTCGGCAATGGCTTTGTGCTGCGGCAGATTGGTGCTTTGGGCCTGATCCGGTAGCCGCAAGACCTGACCAGTCTTGAGTCGGTTTATGTTGCCGCCGATAAAGGCATCCGGGTTCAGTGCCTGGATGGCCAGCATGGTTTGCTGGACCGAGCCGCCGTTACGCGCCTTCGCCGCAATTTCCCACAGGGTATCCCGTGGCGTGGTGGTGTATTGGCCTGGCTCGGTGGCACCGGTCACGGGGGCGGTGACGGTGGACGTCGGCGCCGGCTGCGCAGCCGCATCGGCAGTTTGCGGCGAGAACTTGGATGGATCGAGCAGCACGCTGTAGTCGCGCAGCAGGCGACCGTTGGGCCACATGACCTGAACCAGGAATTTCACCATCGGTTCGGACAGGGGCTTGCTGGACGTCACACGCAGGACGCTTTTACCGCTGGGGTTGAGCACGGGGGTGAAGCTCAGGTCGTTGAGAAACGCCTGGCGGTCGACCCCGGCCTTGGCGAAATCTTCCGGCGAAGCCAGGCTCGGCACCACGTCGCCAGCGGTGAGTTCCTTGACGTCGAGCAATTCGATTTCCGCCACCAGCGGCTGGTCCGGCGTCGATTTCAGGGTCAGTTCCCCAAGCCCGAGCGCATGCGCCACACCGGAGGACAGCGCCGAGGCGGCCGCTATTGCTAACACCAGTTTGCGAACTTGAACCATAGCCTCATCCTTTGTTTGAACATTCCTCGGCCAGCGAGAAGGTGTTGATAGTCGCTGCCGCAAGGCATTGCGCGCGGCAACGAGGAGTCGTCGCGCGCGATCGTTTCATTCATGCAGGGGAAAGCCCCGCAGGGTGGCTCGCCTTCAGCATTCCGGACCAAGCATAGCGTTGGCTGGAACCCTTGGAAAAATTGTTGCCAAGTATCTTTTACACAAGTTGTTTTATCAACAATTCAGCCACCTGCACAGCGTTGAGCGCTGCGCCTTTGCGCACGTTATCTGACGTCAGCCACACATTTAGTTCCGACAGGTCGTCGATTCCATGGCGAACCCGACCAACGTAGACCACGTCCTGCCCTACCGCATCGCCGACCGCCGTCGGATAATCGCCCGCTTCCACCAGCTCGATGCCCGGGGCGTCTTCCAGGGCGGCGTTGACTTTCCCCAGGTCGATGTCGCTCGCCGACTGCAAGGTCACACTGAAGCTATCGCCAAAAAACACCGGGGCTTGAATGCACGTGACGGAAATCTTCAAGGCAGGCAGGGCCATGACCTGGCGCAGCTCGCGCACCAGGCGTTTTTCCAGCAGGGTATGACCTTGCTCATCCGGCTTGCCGACTTGCGCCAGCAGGTTGAAGGCCATTTGCCGATCAAAGAACGTCGGCTCCAGCGGACGTACGTTGAGCAGTTCGGCGGTCTGCCGGGCCAGCTCGGTCACGGCTTCGCGACCCTGGGCAGAAACCGCCAAGGCAGCAGTCAAGTGGATGCGTTGCAGGTCGAGCAAACCGAGCAACGGCGCCAGCACCACGGCCAGCGTGGTGGCCGACGGGCTGGGGCTGCTGACCTGGAAGGGTTTTTTCAAACCGGCCAGCACCTGGGCATTGGCTTCCGGCACCACCTGCGGAGCCTGATCGGCCGGCAAGGCGCCGGACAGGTCGATCAGCGAGCAACCGGCGGCGGTGGCGCGCGAGGCGAAACTGAGGGTAACCGCCGGGCCGGCGGCGAAGAACACCAGCTGGACCTTGCCGAAGTCGAACTCATCGACTTCCCGCACCCGCACGTTCTTGCCGCGAAACGGCACCGAATGCCCGGCGGATTCGCTGCTGGCCAGCAAGTGCAGGTTACCGACCGGGAAGTCGCGCTCTTCGAGAATCTGCACCAGCGTTTCGCCGACAGTACCGGTGGCGCCGATCACGGCAATATCAAAGGACTGGCTCATTGTTTTACCTCTGGCGAAACGGGGGGAGCGGCACTTTACCGGGTGGGTGGCGTGCAGGCAATTGGGCGAGGATATGCGGCGCCTGTCCCGGCCTCTTCGCTGGCAAGCCAGCTCCTACAGGGTTGTGTGCAATCTCAGAATTTGTGCATGACCTCTGGCCTCTTCGCTGGCAAGCCAGCTCCTACGGGGTTGTGTGCGGTTGCAAGGTTGGCGCATGACCTGTAGGAGCTGGCTTGCCAGCGAAGGGGCCCGCCCAGGCAACCCATCAACCCCAGTCTGCCAAAAACAAAAAAACCCGCACCTCTTTCAAGGCGCGGGTTTTTTGTTTATTTCAACCGATCAACGCTCGAGCAGAATCCGCAGCATGCGACGCAGCGGTTCGGCCGCGCCCCACAGCAGCTGGTCGCCGACGGTGAAAGCACCGACGAACTGCGAACCCATGTTCAGCTTGCGCAGACGGCCCACCGGAATGTTCAGGGTGCCGGTGACCTTGGTCGGGCTCAGCTCCTGCATGCTGATGTCACGGCTGTTCGGTACCAGCTTGACCCATGGGTTGTGCTGGCTGATCAGCCCTTCGATATCGGCGATCGGCACGTCTTTGTTCAGCTTGATGGTCAGCGCCTGGCTGTGGCAGCGCATGGCGCCGATGCGCACGCAGATGCCGTCCACCGGGATCGGGTTCTTGAAGCGACCGAGGATCTTGTTCGTCTCGGCCTGGGCCTTCCATTCTTCGCGGCTCTGGCCGTTCGGCAGTTCCTTGTCGATCCACGGGATCAGGCTGCCGGCCAGCGGTACGCCGAAGTTTTCTGTCGGGTACGCGTCGCTGCGCATGGCTTCGGCCACGCGACGGTCGATGTCGAGGATCGCGCTGGCCGGGTCGGCCAGTTGATCGGCGACAGCGCCGTGGGTCACACCCATCTGCTTGATCAGTTCACGCATGTGCTGCGCGCCGCCACCGGAGGCCGCCTGATAGGTCATGGCGCTCATCCACTCCACCAGACCGGCTTCGAACAGACCGCCCAGGCCCATCAGCATCAGACTGACGGTGCAATTGCCGCCGATGTAGTTCTTGGTGCCCGCGTCGAGCTGCTGGTCGATGACCTTGCGGTTCACCGGGTCCAGCACGATCACCGCGTCATCCTGCATGCGCAGGCTGGAAGCGGCGTCGATCCAGTAGCCCTGCCAGCCGGCTTCGCGCAGTTTCGGGAAGACTTCGCTGGTGTAGTCGCCACCCTGGCACGTCAGAATCACGTCGAGGGTCTTCAGCTCTTCAATGCTGTAAGCGTCCTTGAGCGGAGCAATGTCCTTGCCCACGGACGGGCCTTGGCCACCGACATTGGAAGTGGTGAAAAACACCGGCTCGATAAGATCGAAATCCTGCTCTTCCAGCATCCGCTGCATGAGCACGGAACCGACCATACCGCGCCAACCGATCAGACCTACACGTTTCATCGCAACTACACCTTCTTGAAAAGTGGGCCGCTGCTTTCAAGTGTGAAAGTTGCAGCGGGCCCGAGAGATTACAGATTCCGCAGCGCGGCGACTACTGCGTCGCCCATTTCCTGCGTCCCGACTTTAGTGCAACCGGCCGACCAGATGTCGCCGGTGCGCAGACCCTGGTCCAGAACCAGGCTCACCGCTTTTTCGATGGCATTGGCGGCATCCTGCTGATTGAAGCTGTAGCGCAGCATCATCGACACAGACAAAATGGTCGCCAGCGGGTTGGCAATGCCCTGGCCCGCGATGTCCGGCGCCGAACCATGGCACGGCTCGTACATGCCCTTGTTGTGGGTGTCCAGCGACGCCGACGGCAGCATGCCGATCGAGCCGGTGAGCATCGACGCCTGGTCGGACAGGATGTCGCCGAACATGTTGTCGGTGACGATCACGTCGAACTGCTTCGGTGCACGAACCAGCTGCATCGCGGCATTATCGACGTACATGTGGCTCAGTTCGACTTCAGGATAGTCCTTGGCCACTTCCTCGACGATTTCACGCCACAGCTGGCTGGACGCCAATACGTTGGCCTTGTCCACCGAGCACAGTTTCTTGCCACGGACCATGGCCATGTCGAAGCCGACACGGGCGATGCGGCGGATTTCGCTCTCGCTGTACGGCAGGGTGTCGTAGGACTGACGCTCGCCGTTTTCCAGGGTGCGGGTGCCACGTGGCGCGCCGAAGTAGATGCCGCCGGTCAGTTCGCGAACGATCAGGATGTCCAGACCGGAAACGATTTCCGCTTTCAGGCTGGAAGCCTCGGCCAGTTGCGGGTACAGGATCGCCGGGCGCAGGTTGCCGAACAGGCCCAGTTGCGCACGGATCTTCAGCAGGCCGCGCTCAGGGCGGATGTCACGTTCGATGGCATCCCATTTCGGACCGCCGACGGCGCCCAGCAGCACCGCGTCGGCCGCGCGGGCACGCTCCAGGGTTTCGTCGGCCAATGGCACGCCGTGTTTGTCGATGGCGGCGCCGCCGATCACGTCGTGGCTCAGCTCGAAGCCCAGACTGTACTTGTCGTTGGCCAGTTCCAGCACCTTGACCGCTTCGGCCATGATTTCCGGACCAATACCGTCGCCTGGGAGAATCAGAATCTGCTTGCTCATGCTTTCCTCATGTCATCAGTCGGTGCGCCCTTGGGCGCGCCCGGAAAAATTCTATCGCTTGGCGGCTATCGTTCCGCGGCTATTGTTCAGAGCTTATCGTTCAGCCATCAGCACCAGCACATCGGTACTGAACGAACCATCGGCCTCAATCTCGAAATATTCGCGTACTTCGTTGCCCATCGACTGCTGCAACTCGCGGATCGCCGCGCGCATCACCGGCGGCGTGCGCATGCGCTCGACCCAGCTGTGGTATTCCAGGCGCAAGCGTTGGCGCGTGGTGCTGCGGGTATGCAACCCCGCTTCGCTGACCTGGCGCAACCACTCGCCCGCAGAATAATCGCGCACGTGGCTGGTGTCGCGCAGCACTTCGACGCTTTGCAGGTAAGTGTCGAACAGCGGGCTGCCCGGTGACAACACGTCGACGAACGCCGCCACACCGCCCGGCTTCAGCACCCGACGCACCTCGCGCAGCGCCAGGCCGAGGTCGCTCCAATGGTGCGCCGAATAACGGCTGAACACGAAATCGAACTCGCCATCGGCGAACGGCAGGCGTTCGGCGGCGCCGTTGACCGTGGCGACGTTGCCCAGGCCGCGGTCGACAGCGGCGGCTGCGACCACGTCGAGCATCTGCTGGGACAGGTCGTAGGCCACCACTTCCTTGACCAGCGAGGCCACGTGGAAACTCACGTGACCGGCGCCGCAACCCAGGTCCAGCACCCGGGCATCACCACGCCCTGCCAGTTCAGCCTGCAGCAGGGCGAATTCGGTGCCTTGAGCGTGAACGGCGCTGCTCAGGTAGGCGGCGGCCTGTTCACCGAATTGCTTTTGGACTACCTGGCTGTGCTGGGCGGTGTTGGTCATGGGGACTTCCTTTGGGGGGTGAGTCTTGTGGTGTCTTCGCGGGCCTCTTCGCTGGCAAGCCAGCTCCTACAGGGTTTTGTGAACACCACAGAACCCCTGTAGGAGCTGGCTTGCCTGCGAAGGCGGCATCACGCCTTACGCAATATCACGCATCACGAAACAACCAAGGCTGGCTAGCCCGATGCCTGGCTTCAAACGTCGCAATCGCCTCATGGTCCATCAACGTCAGACCGATATCGTCCAGCCCATTGAGCAGGCAATGCTTGCGGAACGCGTCGATCTCAAAGCGCAACACCTTGCCATCCGGACGGGTCACGGTCTGGGCTTGCAGATCTATCTGCAACTGGTAGCCAGGATTCGCTTCAACCTGCTGGAACAGCTCATCGACTTCAGCGTCGCTCAGGATGATCGGCAACAAGCCGTTCTTGAAGCTGTTGTTGAAGAAGATGTCGGCATAGCTCGGCGCGATGATGCTGCGGAAACCGTACTCTTCCAGCGCCCACGGCGCGTGTTCACGGCTGGAACCGCAACCGAAGTTCTCACGGGCCAGCAACACGCTGGCGCCTTGGTAACGCTCGGCGTTGAGCACGAAGTCCTTGTTCAACGGGCGCTTGGAGTTGTCCTGATACGGCTGCCCCACATCCAGGTAGCGCCATTCATCGAACAGGTTCGGGCCGAAACCGGTGCGCTTGATCGACTTCAAGAACTGCTTCGGGATGATCTGGTCGGTATCGACGTTGGCACGATCCAAAGGCGCGACAAGACCCGTGTGCTGAGTAAAAGCTTTCATGCTGCGCTCCTTAGATCAATTCACGGACGTCGACAAAACGACCGTTCACAGCGGCGGCGGCGGCCATGGCCGGGCTCACCAGGTGGGTACGACCACCGGCACCCTGACGGCCTTCGAAGTTACGGTTGGAGGTCGAGGCGCAATGCTCGCCGGACTCCAGACGGTCCGGGTTCATCGCCAGGCACATCGAGCAGCCCGGCTCGCGCCATTCGAAACCGGCCTCGAGGAAAATCTTGTCCAGGCCTTCCGATTCGGCCTGCGCCTTGACCAGGCCCGAGCCCGGCACCACGATGGCCTGCTTGATGGTCGACGCCACTTTGCGGCCCTTGGCGATCACTGCCGCCGCACGCAGGTCTTCGATCCGCGAGTTGGTGCAGGAGCCGATGAAAACACGGTCCAGCTGGATGTCGGTGATCGCCTGATTGGCGGTCAAGCCCATGTACTTCAAGGCGCGTTCGATGGAACCGCGCTTGACCAGGTCCATTTCCTTGGCAGGATCCGGAACGTTCTGGTCGACCGCCAAGACCATCTCAGGCGAGGTGCCCCAGCTGACCTGCGGCTTGATCTGGGTTGCGTCGAGCTCGATCACCGTGTCGAACACGGCATCGGCGTCGGACACCAGGTCTTTCCAGGCTTCGACAGCCAGGTCCCATTCCGCGCCTTTCGGCGCAAATGGACGGCCCTTGACGTATTCCACGGTCTTTTCGTCCGCCGCCACCAGGCCGACGCGCGCACCGGCCTCGATCGACATGTTGCAGATGGTCATGCGGCCTTCGACGGACAGGTCGCGAATCGCGCTACCGGCGAACTCGATGGCATGGCCGTTACCGCCGGCGGTGCCGATCTTGCCGATCACGGCGAGGACGATGTCCTTGGCAGTCACGCCGAATGGCAGCTTGCCTTCGACCTCTACCCGCATGTTCTTCATTTTCTTTGCGACCAGGCACTGGGTGGCGAGCACGTGCTCGACCTCGGAGGTGCCGATACCGTGCGCCAACGCGCCAAACGCGCCATGGGTCGAGGTATGGGAGTCGCCGCAGACCACGGTCATGCCCGGCAAGGTCGCGCCCTGCTCCGGGCCGATGACGTGGACGATGCCCTGGCGCACGTCATTCATCTTGAATTCGACGATGCCGTACTCGTCACAGTTATCGTCGAGGGTCTGCACCTGCAGGCGCGAGACTTCGTCGGCGATGGCGTCGATGCCGCCCTTGCGCTCCGGTGTGGTCGGTACGTTGTGGTCCGGGGTCGCGATGTTGGCATCGATGCGCCAAGGCTTGCGCCCGGCCAGGCGCAGGCCTTCGAAGGCTTGCGGCGAGGTCACTTCATGGATGATGTGACGATCGATGTAGATCAGCGCAGAGCCATCGTCGCGCTGCTTGACCAAGTGCGAATCCCAGAGCTTGTCGTAGAGCGTTTTGCCGGCCATCAGACGGTTTCCTCATCAGCTTGTTTCTATGCCCCGGGCATCGAACGGTTCAATAACCCTTTGGCTTGTGAGGTCGATCCTAGGGGGTTACATTAAATAACTCAAATTCATATTTTTTATGCTTTGGATAACCAACTGGAATACGACAATGGATCTGGCCAACCTCAATGCTTTCATAGCGATTGCCGAAACCGGCAGCTTCTCCGGGGCCGGCGAGCGGCTGCACCTCACGCAACCGGCCATCAGCAAACGCATCGCCGGGCTGGAACAGCAATTGAAGGTGCGCCTGTTCGATCGCCTCGGTCGTGAAGTCGGCCTGACCGAGGCCGGCCGCGCCTTGCTGCCCCGGGCCTATCAGATCCTGAACGTGCTCGATGATACCCGCCGCGCCCTGACCAACCTGACCGGCGAAGTGAGCGGCCGCTTGACCCTGGCCACCAGTCACCACATCGGCCTGCACCGCCTGCCGCCGTTATTAAGGGAGTTCACCCGACGCTACCCGCAGGTGGCACTGGATATCCAGTTCCTCGACTCGGAAGTGGCCTACGAAGAAATCCTCCATGGCCGCGCCGAGCTGGCGGTCATCACCCTGGCGCCAGAGCCCCACGCCCTGGTCAAGGCCACGCCCGTATGGGACGACCCGCTGGATTTCGTGGTCGCCCCGGAGCATTCGCTGATCAGCAATGGCCCGGTCAGCCTGGCGGACATTGCCCTGCACCCGGCGGTCTTTCCCGGCGGCAACACCTTTACCCACCACATCGTCCAGCGCCTGTTCGAGGCCCGGGGGCTGACGCCGAACATTGCCATGAGCACCAATTATCTGGAAACGATCAAGATGATGGTCTCGATCGGCCTGGCCTGGAGCGTGCTGCCGCGCACCATGCTCGACGAGCAAGTTGCGCGAATACCTTTACCAGGCATACAACTGACTCGCCAGCTAGGCTATATCTTGCACACCGAACGGACGCTCTCGAATGCGGCACGGGCCTTCATGGCCCTGCTGGATGCACAAATCGATGGGCCAGGGATTCAGGGCTAAGCTGTGCTACGTCTATAGCGTCTTTTGCGCCGTGAACTCCTGTGCTTAACGCCCAATTCAGCCCAAGGCTTGAAAATGCCGAAATCTGTTGACCGAATTCCGCCGATGCCGCGCATTCAGGCGCTCGACCCGAAACGGTCCGAGCAGAGCTGGGAAAGCGCCCCGCAATTGCTGGCCGCCCTCAACGGCGCGCGCCTGGGCGCCTGGTACTGGGACATCGAGCGCGGGCAGATCAGTTGGTCCCGGGGCACCCAGGCGTTGTTCGGCTTCGATCCCCGGCAACCGCTGCCGGCCGATCTGGAATACTTGGACTTGCTACCACCCGAGGACCGGGCGAAAACCATTCGCGCCTTCCACGCGGTGATTGCCGGCGCCCCGTTGGAACAGGCGATGCACCACCGCATCCGCTGGCCCGACGGCAGCCTGCACTGGCTGGAGATCAACGGCAGCCTGCTGCCGGACAAGCACGGCCGGCCACGGATGATTGGCGTCATCCGCGAAATCACCCACCAGCGTCAGCGTGAACAAGCCCTGAGCAGTTCGGAAAAACGCTTCGCCACGCTGTTTCACCTGTGTCCGAACATGGTGTTGCTGACCCGCCAGGAAGACGGCCTGATCAGCGAAGCCAACCAGTATTTCGAAAGCCTGTTCGGCTGGCCGGTCCAGGATGCGATTGGCCGCACCACCCTCGAGCTGGGCCTGTGGGTGCACCCGGAACAACGGGCGCAACTGGTCAAGGCGACCAAGGCCAAGGGTGAATTGATCAACATGGAAGTGCAGCTTCGCGCCAGCAATGGCCTGGTCCACGACGGCATCCTCAGCGCGCAGAAAGTCGAGCTCGAAGGCCAGCCCTATCTGCTGAGCACTTTCCTGGATACCACCGAACGCAAAGCCGCCGAACACGCCCTCAAAGACAGCCAGGAACGCCTCGACCTGGCCCTGGATTCGGCGCAACTGGGCACCTGGGACTGGCACATACCCAGCGGCATGCTCTACGGTTCGGCGCGGGCCGCCCAACTGCACGGGCTGGAAGCCAAGCCTTTCCATGAAGCCTTCGACGATTTTTTCGAAGGCGTGCCCGACGAAGAGCGCAACAGCATGCGCGACGCCTACCGCAGCTTGCGCGAAGGCCCGGCCGGCAATTACCAGCTGACCTACCGCGTGCAACTGCCGGACGGCAATTCGCGCTACCTGGAAAGCCGCGCCCGGCTTTACCGCGATGACAACGGCGCGCCGCTGCGCATGGCCGGCACGCTGCTCGACATCACCGATCAGGTGGAGCGCGAACAGCGCCTGGTGGCCTCCGAAGAGAAATTCGCCACCCTGTTCCAGGTCAGCCCGGACCCGATCTGCGTGACCCACCAGGACACCGGCCTGTTCATCGAGATCAATTCGAGCTTCACCCAGACCTTCGGCTGGAGCACCGCCGAAGTGATCGGCCGCAGTGCCGACGAAATCGGCATGTGGGACGCTTCGGAGAAAAGCCTGCGGCGGATCGAACGGGTCATCCGCGAACAAGGCCTGAACAATGTCGCGATCCTGGTCCAGCACAAAGACGGGAAAACCCTGACCTGCGTGATTTCCAGCCGCCAGATCAGCGTCGGCGACCAGCCGTGCATCGTCACCACCCTGCGCGACATCACCCAGCAGCAACGCTCGGAAGCGGCGCTCAAGGCCAGCGAAGAGAAGTTCGCCAAGGCCTTCCACTCCAGCCCCGACGCCATCACCATCACCGAGCGCGACACCGGACGCTATCTGGAAGTCAACGATGGCTTCTGCCGCCTGACCGGCTATCGCGCCGACGAAGTGATCGGCCGCACGGTGTATCAGGTCGGCATCTGGGCCGAGGAAAAACAACGATCGATACTGCTCGCCGAGCTTCAGCTCAAGGGTCGGGTGCATCACCTGGAAATGCTCGGGCGCAACAAACGCGGCGAACTGCTGACCGTCGAAGTCTCGGTGGAACCCATCACCCTGAACGAAACCGCCTGCCTGCTGCTGACGGCGCGGGACGTCAGCCTGCTGAAAAACGCCGAAGCGCAGATCCGCCACCTGGCCTACCACGACCCCTTGACCAACCTGCCCAACCGCGCGCTGCTGATGGACCGCCTGAGCCAGCAGATCGCCCTGCTCAAGCGCCACAACCTGCGCGGCGCCCTGATGTTTCTCGACCTCGATCACTTCAAGCACATCAATGATTCGCTCGGCCATCCGGTGGGCGATACGGTGCTGAAAATCATCACGGCGCGCCTTGAAGCCAGCGTGCGCATGGAGGACACCGTTGCGCGGCTGGGGGGCGATGAGTTCGTGGTGCTGCTCAGCGGCCTGGAAGGTTCGCGCAACGACGTCAGCGATCAGGTCCTGGATCTGGCCGACACCCTGCGTGAACTGCTGTCCGAACCGATGTTCCTCGACGGACAGCGCCTGCAAGTAACCCCGAGCATCGGCATCGCGCTGATCCCCGATCACGGCTCGACCCCGACCGACCTGCTCAAGCGCGCCGACATCGCGCTGTATCGGGCCAAGGATTCGGGTCGCAATACCACGCAGATGTATCACAACACCATGCAGAAGGCCGCGAGCGAACGCCTGCGCCTGGAAACCGACCTGCGCCAGGCCCTGTCCCGCGGTGAGTTTAGCGTGCATTACCAACCGCAGGTGGACGCGCGCAACGGCCGCATCGTCGGCGCCGAGGCGCTGGTACGCTGGGACCATCCGGAATTCGGCGCGCAGTCGCCCACGGAGTTCATCAAGGTGCTGGAGGACAGCGGGATGATCCTCGAAGTGGGCACCTGGATCATCGAAGAGGTCTGCACCGCCTTCAAACGACTGATCGCCAACAACCTGATCGACCCGCACGACTTCAGCCTGTGCGTGAACATCAGCCCGCGACAATTCCGCCAGACCGACTTCGTCGAACGCATCGAACGCAGCCTCGCCAGCCACGGCCTGCCCTGCTCGTTGCTGAAGCTGGAAATCACTGAAGGCATCGTCATCCAGAACCTGGAAGACACCATCAGCAAAATGCGCCGCCTGAAAAAACTCGGCGTCAGCTTTGCCATGGACGACTTCGGCACCGGCTACTCCTCGCTGACCTACCTCAAGCGCCTGCCGGTCGACACCCTGAAAATCGACCAGTCCTTCATACGCGACGCCACCACCGATCCCAACAACGCCGAGATCATCCGCGCCATCGTCGCCATGGCCCGCAGCCTGGAGTTGAAGGTGATCGCCGAAGGGGTGGAAACCCAGGACCAGCTGGATTTCCTGCAGGGGCTGGGCTGTCATTTCTATCAGGGGTATTTGCACAGCCGGCCGTTGCCGGTGAAGGAGTTTAAAAAACTGCTGAAATAACCCGGATCTTGCAGGCCGCACCCTCCAGCCTACTGCCCCCCTGCGGGAGACCGGCTTGCCGGCGAAGCGTCTTGACAGTCAACCAACCTTCTCCAACCGTACCCGATCCCCCTGTAGGAGCCGGCTTGCCGGCGAAGGCGTCCTGACAGTCAACAACCTCTTCCAACCGTACCCGATCCCCCTGTAGGAGCCGGCTTGCCGGCGAAGACATCCTGACAGTCAACCAACCTTCTCCAACCGTACCCTATTCCCCTGTAGGAGCCGGCTGGTTCTGGATTCCCAATTTGGATTCGTAACCCCACTGGCCCGCTTTTTCGTGGACGATACTAGAGGCGGAAAAGCCTACTGGCATGCAGGCGACCAATACCAGGTGATGTTGGTGGTCAATCGGTTCAGGGACGATAAGCGACCGACAGAGGAACGCTATCTCATCACGCTGTCACTCGGCACGCCGTGGGTGAATCCTTGACTTCCCATCTTGGTGACGCACGAACGGTGGGCTTCAGCAATGATTACGTCGCCATCCTGGCCGACATCAATCAGCGCATGCCTTTCGCGCGCAAGGCTGCTGAGCAGTTTGATAACCTGCTACGGCGCTCCGATCGCCAGCTGATCGAACACGCAATTCTCGACATCGCCGCAGGTCGGGGGTGCGAAGAGTCTGCTACAACGCACAGATTGGCGACCTGCGCTCTGCAGCTTGCCACGCCTTGAGCGAAGCCATGATCCCGATCATTGATGACGCCCCCCGACATCTCCTCCGTCAACTAAACGTGCTCCCCCAAGAACCCACCTACACTGAAAAATCGCCCGGGCCGAAACTCGCCCTTACATTTTTCCCCGAGACCCAACCAACGTGCCCAGCATCTACCAGATCAAACCCGCGTTCCAAAACCTCCTGCGACCGCTGGTGCAACGACTGTTCAACAAGGGCACCACCGCCAATCAGATCACCCTGATAGCAGGCATCGGCTCGGTGCTGGTGGGCGCGGTGATCGCCGGTTTCGCGCAGCACCCATGGGTATTTTTACTCGTGCCGGCATGGATGATCCTGCGCATGGCGCTCAATGCCATCGATGGCATGCTCGCCCGGGAGTTCAACCAGCAGTCGCACCTGGGGGCCTATCTCAATGAACTGTGCGATATTGCCGCCGACTGTGCCCTGATACTGCCGTTTGCCCTGTTGCCGGACGTCAGCCTGTGGCTGGTCCTGATGGTCGCCCTGCTCGCTTTATTCAGCGAATACAGTGGCGTGCTGGGGCCCATGGTTGGCGCCTCGCGACGCTACGACGGGCCCATGGGCAAAAGTGATCGGGCGTTTGTGCTGGGGGTCGTGGCGATGGCGATCGCACTGGGCTGGATCAGCGCGTTTTGGATCAACGCCGTATTCGCGATCATCGCCGCGTTGTTGGTTTACACGCTGATCAACAGGGTCCGCCAGGGCCTCAAGGAAGTACAGGTAGACACCCCTTCAGCATAAGGACAGTGCAATGCGCGAAGCTCAACATCAGACATTCACCACCCATGACGGCGTGAAATTGTTTTACCGCTACTGGCCAGGCACCGCGGCCCCGGGCGAACCACGCCAGGCCGTGCTGTTGTTTCACCGCGGCCATGAACACTCCGGGCGCATTGCCCACTTGGTGGATGAACTGAATCTGCCCGACCATGACTTCTTTGCCTGGGACGCCCGGGGTCATGGCCTCTCGCCCGGCGCCCGCGGCGACAGCCCGGGTGTTTCCACCAGCGTGCGTGACGTGCAGACTTTCTGCGATCACCTGCGCGCGGCCTACGGTATCGACGAAGAAAATATTGCCGTGATCGCCCAGAGCGTGGGTGCAGTGATCGTGGCCACCTGGGTCCACGATTACGCGCCACGCATACGCTCCCTGGTGCTGGCGTCACCGGCGTTCAAGGTCAAGCTCTACGTGCCCTTCGCGCGTCAGGGGCTGGCGCTGATGCGCCGCTGGCGAGGCAACTTTTTCGTCAACAGCTACGTTAAAGCGCGGTTTCTCAGCCATGACCCGCAACGGATCACCAGCTACGACGACGATCCGCTGATCACCAAGGCGATTTCAGTCAATGTCCTGCTCGGCCTCTACGACGCTGCCGAGCGTGTGGTGGCCGACGCCCAGGCCATCCAGGTGCCGACGCAGCTGTTGATCTCCGGCGCCGATTTCGTTGTGCATCGCCGACCACAAGAACAGTTCTTCGAGCGTTTGGGCAGCCTGCACAAGGAAAAACATGTCCTGCCGGGATTCTTCCACGACACCCTGGGTGAGCAGCGTCGCGAGACCGCCGTCGTCAGCGTACGTCGTTTTATCCTGCACAACTTCGAACAACCGGCGGCTCGCCAGTCCCTGCTGGCCGCCGACCGCCTGGGCCTGACCTGCGCCGAATCGGAGTCATTGGCCGCGCCATTGCCGCGCAATTCCCTGCGCGACCTGTACTGGCGCATGACCCGTGCCGGCATGGGCCTCGGCAGCGGGCTGTCGTCCGGGCTCAAGCTGGGGTTCGACACCGGTTTCGATTCCGGCAGTACCCTGGACTACGTCTACCGCAACACGCCCACCGGCACGTCTGCCGTGGGTCGCCTGATCGACCGCAACTACCTGGACTCGATCGGCTGGCGCGGCATTCGCCAACGCAAGCTGCATGTCGAAGAACTGCTGCGCCTGGCCATGGCGCAACTGCGTGACCAGGGCCGCGAAGTGCGCATCGTCGACATCGCCGCCGGGCACGGGCGCTACATCCTTGAAGCCTTGCAGGGCATCGACCCGCTCCCCGAATCGATCCTGTTGCGCGACTACAGCGATATCAACGTGCGCGACGGCAGTACGCTGATCCGCGACAAAGGTCTGGAGAACATCGCCCGATTCGTCAAAGGCGATGCCTTCGACCGTGCCGACCTCGCCGCACTCGATCCCAAGCCGACGCTGGCGGTGGTGTCCGGCCTGTATGAGCTGTTCGCCGACAACCAGATGGTCAGTGGCTCCCTCGCCGGACTGGCCGACGCCGTGGAACCCGGTGGTTATCTGGTCTACACCGGACAGCCCTGGCACCCGCAACTGGAGCTGATCGCCCGCGCCTTGACCAGTCACCGCGAAGGCCAGGCCTGGGTCATGCGCCGGCGAACCCAGGCGGAAATGGACCAACTGGTAGCCGCCTCCGGCTTTCGCAAGATCGGCATGCGGGTCGATGAATGGGGCATTTTCAGCGTATCCCTGGCGCAACGAGTGCAATGATGCCCCTGACTGCCACGCCCGGACGCGAACCGGGCCTGTTCAAACCGGCACTGCTGTGGCTGTTGCTGTTGGCTCCGCTGTTCTTCACCACCTACGGCTTCGCCACCTGGGTCACCACTCAACGGGACGATATCGCCAGCCTGGTGTTCGACTGGGAAACCCGGATGCCGTTCTGGGCCTGGAGCATCGTGCCGTACTGGTCGATTGACCTGCTCTACGGCCTGTCGCTGTTGCTGCCCGCCAGTCGCCTGGAACTCGGGCGCCACGCCCTGCGCCTGATCACTGCCCAGTTGATCGCCGTCAGCTGTTTTCTGATCTGGCCGTTGCGCTTCACCTTTACCCGGCCCGAACTGGATGGGGTGTTCGGCTGGCTGTTCGATGTCCTGGCGGGGTTCGACAAGCCGTTCAATCAGGCGCCCTCCCTGCACATCGCGCTGCTGGTGGTGTTATGGAGCTGCTACCAGCGGCACTTGCGGGGCCTGTGGCGCGGGTTGATGCATGGCTGGTTCATCCTGATCGGGGTATCGGTGCTCACCACTTACCAGCACCATTTCGTCGACCTGCCCACCGGGGCGCTGCTCGGTTGGCTGTGCGTCTGGCTGTGGCCACTGGAAGGTCCTGGTCCCCTGCACGGTGCTCGCCCGGCGGTGGATAGGAAACGCTGGCAACTGGCGTTGTATTACAGCTTGGGTGCTGCAGCGTTCACCATCCCGGCCTTTGCTCTGAGAGGTGCATGGCTCTGGTTGTTCTGGCCAGCAGTTGCCTTGCTGCTGGTCGCGCTCAATTACGCCCTGCTGGACGCTCGCGGTTTTCAGAAACGCGCCGACGGTCGGCTGTCCCCCGCCGTACGCTGGCTGCTGGCACCTTACCTGATGGCGGCCTGGCTCAACTCGCGCCTGTGGACCCGCCACCACCCGCAGCCCGACCGGGTGATCGATGACGTCTGGCTCGGACGCCTGCCAGGTCGACAGGAACTGCGCCACTCGCCGTTTCGGGCGGTACTCGATCTGTGTGCCGAGCTGTCGCTGAATGCGGATTCGGTCAGTTACCACTCACTGCCGGTACTGGACCTGACGGTACCCACCGCCACGCAATGCCAGGCAGCGGCCGAGGCGATCGAAAGCCTGCGCCAGCAAGGTCCGCTGCTGGTCTGCTGCGCCCTGGGCTATTCGCGCAGCGCCATCGCTGTTGCCGCGTGGCTGCTGCACAGCGGCAGGGCCGCCAGTGTCGATGACGCCATCCTGTTGATTCAGCGTGCACGTCCGGGGATCGTGCTGAGCACTGCGCACCGGCAGGTGCTGCAGCAGTTACCCGTGATCACGGAGCACGCCTGTGTCCACTGAAATGCAGCTGCAAGCAACCGCCAGCCTGTTGCGACGAGGTGGTTCCCTGGACCGACTGTCCACCGGGCTCACACTGCTGGGGGCTTTGCTCGGCCTGTCCCAATACGTCGCGACCAGCCCGGGAACCTCGGGGCTGACCTGTAGTGGCGCGCTGCTGGTGCTGGGCCTGTGGCAAAAATACTGGGCACTGCGGGTCGCTTTCGATGCCGAACTGTTCCAGCACCTGGCCGCCGATGCACAAGACCTGCCCGAACGCACCCGGGCCCTGGACCATGCATTGACAGCGCTGGGCCTGCAGCCCGCCGACCGAGGCGGTCGCCCCTGGAACGAACGTATCGCCGGCGCGCTGAAGTTGTTACGCCGCCAGGCATTGCTGGTGGCGGCACAAGTGCTGCTGACCCTGGTTTTCATTGTGGCCGGCCCCTGGCTGACCTTTGCCGGATAAGGAGTTTTCATGCTCGCACCCGCGGTTGCCACCCTCATCATCTCGGGCGCCCGCCTGCTCACGGGAGCCCGCAGCCTGTGGCTCGGCTGTGCGCCGCAGGCGGTGCAGCGCATCTACTTCGCCAACCACAGCAGCCATGGCGACTTTGTGTTGCTGTGGGCTTCCTTGCCACCCGCTTTGCGCAGCATCACCCGACCGGTGGCCGGCGCCGATTACTGGCTCAAAAGCCCCCTGCGCCGCTACATCATCAACCGGGTGTTCAATGGCGTGCTGATCGACCGCGAACGCAAGGAGACCGGCGACAACCCTTTGCAACCGATGCTCGACGCCCTGGAAAACGGCGATTCGCTGATCATTTTCCCTGAAGGCACACGCAACCCCGAGGACAGCCTGCTGCCGTTCAAAAGCGGGCTGTACCACTTGGCAAAAGCCTATCCCCAGGCTCAATTGATCCCGGTGTGGATCGCCAACCTCAACCGCGTCATGCCCAAGGGCCGCGTCCTGCCGCTGCCGCTGTTATGTACCATCAGCTTTGGTGCCGCACTGACCCTTGGCGAAGAAGAAACCAAGGCGCAATTTCTCGAACGCAGCCGCGACGCGCTGTTGAGCCTCGCCGAGGAGCATGCCTGACATGGACAGACAAACCCTGATGTTGTTTGGTGGGATTGGCGCGTTTCTGCTGCTGGCCTCGGTGATCGGTTTCACTCTCAAGCGGCGCGCTGGCGGCACGGCGAACCCGGTGGTCGACAACCTCAACGCCCGGATCAACGCCTGGTGGGTCATGGTGCTGGTGATCGGCATCGCCTTCTGGCTCGGCACCACGGCGGTGATCCTGCTGTTCTACATGGTGTCTTTCTACGCCTTGCGCGAATTCATGACGCTCACGCCGACCCGTCGCAGCGACTACCCGGCACTGGTGGCGGCGTTCTACCTGGCACTGCCGCTGCAGTACCTGCTCATCTACTACGATTGGTACGGGCTGTTTTCGATCTTCATTCCGGTCTACGTGTTCCTGCTCCTGCCGATCCTCGCGTCCCTGGGGGGCGACAGCACGCACTTTCTCGAACGCGCCTCGAAAGTCCAGTGGGGCCTGATGATCGCGGTGTTCTGTGTGTCTCACGTGCCCGCCCTGCTGACCCTCGACATCGCCGGTTATGAGGGACGGAACCTGCTGTTGATCGCCTATCTGGTGATCGTGGTGCAGATGTCGGACGTGCTGCAGTACGTCTGCGGAAAACTGTTCGGCAAACGCAAGATCGCGCCCAACCTGTCGCCGTCCAAGACCGTGGAAGGCTTTGTCGGTGGCATCCTCCTGGCGTCGTTGATCGGCTGTGCCTTGTGGTGGATCACGCCGTTCAATCCCTGGCAGTCACTGCTCATCGCCCTGTTGATCAACCTGCTGGGGTTCGCTGGCGGCATCGTGATGTCGGCGATCAAGCGCGACCGCGGGGTGAAGGATTGGGGCCACATGATCGAAGGCCATGGCGGCATGCTCGACCGCCTGGACTCGGTGTGCTTTGCGGCGCCGATCTTCTTTCACCTGGTCCGGTATGGGTGGACCTGATTTCATAATCCAGCCCGTAAAAAAAAAGACCCCGACAAGTCGGGGTCTTTCTGTTTCAGCTGGCAGCGTCCTACTCAGGCAATACTGCCGAGGGTCCGACTCAATGCTGCAGAGCCGGTTTCTGCTCCCCGTTGATCGGGATGCGTTTGGCTTTTGCCTCTTCCGGAATCACCCGCAACAGGTCGATGCTCAACAGACCGTTGCTCAGGCCGGCGGCCTTGATTTCGATATGGTCCGCCAGGCGGAAGGACAGTTTGAAGGCCCGCTGGGCAATGCCCTGGTACAGATAAGTGACGTCTTCGTTCGCGTCACGTTTGCCGCCACTGATGGTCAGCACACCTTTTTCCACTTGCAGCTCCAGGTCTTCTTCCTGGAAGCCGGCGGCCGCTACGACAATGCGGTATTGGTCGTCGCCGTGTTTTTCCACGTTGTAAGGTGGGTAGGTGCTGCCTGGCTCATTGCGCAGGGCGGTTTCGAACAGGTCATTGAAGCGATCGAAGCCCACCGAGGAACGGAACAGGGGTGCCATGGAAAATGCAGTACTCATGATTCAAATCTCCTGAAAACAGATCAGCAAGTTTTTTTGTCTCCGCGACCCGAATTCGGCATCGCGTAAATCCAAAATAGGGACCGCTGACTGGTTTTCAAGAGGGTATTTTCAAATTTTTTTCAAGCCGCTTCGGCCACCTGCAGGCCCAGTAAACGCGAGACCTGGTCCAGTTCGGTTTCGCGCCGCAGGACGGTAAACAGCTCTACCGCTTCGGGATAATTGCGGGTCAGCATCGCCAGCCACTGCTTCAGTCGACCGGGCGATTGGCGCGGGGTCATCTGCGCCTTGGCTTGCAGCCAGAAGTCCTGGATCAGTGGCAGCAGTTCAGCCCAGGTCATCTCGACCACTTCCTCTCCGGCGCGCGCGGCAGCGATCTGCCGGGCCAGATCGGGGCGCGAGACCAGGCCGCGACCGAGCATGATGTCTTCCACTCCGCTGATTTCGCGGCAACGGCGCCAGTCCTCGACGCTCCAGATATCGCCATTGGCAAACACGGGCACCTTGACCACGTCCTGCACCCGCGGGATCCACTCCCAATGGGCCGGCGGCTTGTAGCCATCGGTCTTGGTCCGCGCATGCACCACAATGTGCGCCGCGCCGCCTTCGGCCAGGGCCGTGGCACAGACCAGGGCACCGTCGGGGCTGTCGAAACCGAGGCGCATCTTGGCGGTCACCGGGATGTGCGCCGGTACCGCGCGACGCACGTGCTCGACGATTTCGTTGAGCAGTTCGGGCTCCTTGAGCAACACCGCACCGCCACGGGACTTGTTGACGGTCTTGGCCGGGCAGCCGAAGTTCAGGTCGATGACCTCGGAACCGAGCTCGCAGGCCAACGCGGCATTTTCAGCCAGGCACACCGGGTCGGAACCGAGCAGCTGCACCCGCAACGGCACGCCGGACGCCGTGCGGGCGCCGGTCAGCAGTTCCGGACCGAACTTGTGGTAATAGGCAGGGGTGAGCAACTGATCGTTGATCCGGATGAACTCGGTCACGCACCAGTCGATACCGCCCACACGGGTCAGCACGTCCCGCAGGATGTTGTCGACCAACCCCTCCATGGGCGCCAAAGCAATTTGCATGAAAAACACACTCGACGAAAAACGTGCGGCAGTTTAATGGATTACGCACGAAATCTGCAGAACATCGCAAATCCCCTGTAGGAGCGAGCTTGCTCGCGATGGACGTCAACGATAACGCGACCAGCCTGACTCCCCGCAACGCTCTCAGGTTTTTCGCGAGCAAGCTCGCTCCTACAATGATCAGATGTTGGTTGTATCCAACATCTGCAACGCCGGGCCGTAGCCTTCGATGAACTCCACCGGCATGCGCTTGGGCTTGCCGCTGGACAGTTCGATGCAGACGAAGGTGGTCTGCGCCCGCAGCAGCGTGGTGTTGTCGCTGGGGCGCTTCAGCTGAAAGTGCCGGGTCATTTTCAGGCGCTGGTCCCAATCGACGATCCAGGTCGCCAACTGCAACTCATCCTCTTCATAGGCGGCCGCCAGGTAATCGATCTCGTGCCGCACCACCGCCATCGCCCGGTCCAGTCGCCGGTACTCGACCAGGTCCAGGCCGAGCCGCTGGGAGTGGCGCCAGGCGCAGCGTTCGAGCCAGGTCACGTACACCGCGTTGTTGGCGTGACCCAGCCCGTCGATGTCCTCGGCGCCCACTTGCAGATCGATGATAAATGGCGTTGCCCGATCCCAACCCATGCCTCACTCCTGGTCAAATAATGTCGACCGGGGCAGTGTAACGGATGCTCAGGCCGATTGGCGCGATTGCAGGCTCCGACCGGACAACAGTGCCAGCACGCCATCGATCACCCGGGGATCGGCCAATACCCGTTGATGACCGCCCTCTTCCAGGCGCAACAGGCGGCTGTCGAACCAGGCTTCGTGGATCAGCTGGGATTCCTTGACCGAGACATAATTGTCGTCTTCGGCATGCACGATCAAACCGGGCATGTCGAGCTGATAATGCGCGACATCCAGCGTCGCGGCGCGCATGCCCACGTCTTTCTCGACCTGACGGATGAACGCCGAACGGGCTTTGGGCGGCAGCCGCACATACCGCGCGAAACCGCGCAACACCCCGAGGATTCGGGCCGGAGCGGCGATGGTCACCAGGGTTTCGGTGCGCAGCCCGAACTGGACGGCGAGCATGGCACTGGCGCCGCCCATGGAGTGGCCGATGACCGCCTGCAGGGGTGGCAACTCGGCCGCCGCCTCGAGCATGGCCCGGGCGAACAGTACCAGATTCGCTTCGTTGCCTGGCGAGCGTCCGTGAGCGGGGCCGTCCAGGGCCACCACGGTATAACCGGCATCGACCAGCGCGGTGATCAGGCTGGCAAACTGCGTCGGCCGGCCTTCCCAACCGTGCATCAGCAACACCGCCGGGCCCTGCCCCCAACGCAGGGCCGAGAGGCCGAAGCGCAAGGTGATCCGTTCGGATTTGGCCAACAGCGGCAATTCCCAGTCACGGGGCGGCAGGTCCCGCGGCGTCATGAACGCCAGTCGCATTTTGCTCGCCACCAGTTTCGGTGCGAACCAGCCCAAGGTGCCATTAACGCCACGAACCCACTTCAACGTGCTCATCGCTCTCACTCCCCAGGCAGATGCCTTCAGGTCATAGCACCGCCGACTTGGCGGCGCGCAGCAATCGATCGGACAACTCGCCTGGTCCCAGGGCGCGTGCCAGGGCCAGGCCACCGACCATCAAGGCCATGTCGGCCAAGGCTTTGTCGGTCTCTTCGGGGCTGGCCGCCAACTGCGCGACCATCATTTCCATGTGCTCATTCAGTGCCACGCGAAATTCGTCCGGCAACCGGCCCAATTCGCCGACAGACGCCGGGATCGGGCAGGCTGATTCAGAGGAATCACGATGCTTGCGAGACAGGTAGAACGCGGCGACCAGGGCGCGACGCTCTTCGCCGGTCAACTCGGCATCCATGTCGGCGATCAAACCACGGCGATGACTGAGCAATTGCTTGAACGCTTCCAGCATCATCGCGTCCTTGCTGTCGAAGTGGGCGTAGAAACCGCCGACGGTCAGGCCCGCTGCACCCATCACTTCGCCCACGCTCGGTTCGGCCGGACCGCGCTGGATCAGCGCGGCGCTGGCGGCCTTGAGAATGCGTTCGCGGGTTTGAGCTTTTTTATCGTTCATCGTTGCCTCCGAATATTACGAATAGAATATTATTCTCATAATAATTTTCTGCAAGTCGTGGGTGTGACCGCTGGTCTGAAGCACAGCTTGAGAGAAAGAGGGGGATTTGGCCAAACGCCAGACAAACAAAAGGGCCATTCAATGATTGAATGACCCTATAAAATCCCGCAGAGCGGGTAATCGTGGCGTCCCCTAGGGGACTCGAACCCCTGTTACCGCCGTGAAAGGGCGGTGTCCTAGGCCACTAGACGAAGGGGACGCAAAACCTTCTATACAACTGATCAGTGCTGAGGGCTGATCGATTCAAGGCCGGTGTGGCCAGACCTTGAACTGTAAAATTGGTGGAGCTAAGCGGGATCGAACCGCTGACCTCCTGCATGCCATGCAGGCGCTCTCCCAGCTGAGCTATAGCCCCGGATTTTTCGCCTCGCGGCGGAGCGACATCTTGCAACATCGCTTCTGTAAAACTGGCGTCCCCTAGGGGACTCGAACCCCTGTTACCGCCGTGAAAGGGCGGTGTCCTAGGCCACTAGACGAAGGGGACGCAAACCCTTCTATACAACAGATCAACTCTGAGTGTTGATCGCTTCACGGCCGGTGTGGCCAGACCCTGAAGTGTAAATTGGTGGAGCTAGACGGGATCGAACCGTCGACCTCTTGCATGCCATGCAAGCGCTCTCCCAGCTGAGCTATAGCCCCTCATCGTTGATGTCATCGCTGAGGACGGGGCGAATCTTAAGGGCGTATCGAAAGCCTGTCAAATTTATTTTTGAAATATTTCAAAGTTTTTTGTCGGCATAACAATCACTTACCGCCCTCCCCCCGGAAAACCGGGAGGGTGAGTGCCGAAAATCATGATCAAGCGATCGCAGCTTGCGGCAGCCCTGCAGGTTGACCTTGGGAATGTGGGAGCGAGCTTGCTCGCGATGGACTAGAGAGCAACGCGTTTATTCAGGAAGAACGCGTTATCGTTTACGTCCATCGCGAGCAAGCTCGCTCCTACAGGGGCAAACGGCGTCAGGCGATATTGCCCAACAGCTTTTCCCACTCCTTGTTTTCTTTCTTCGACACGCCGCCCAGTAGGTCAATGGCCTGGCGCAGACGGAAACGGGTCAAGTCCGGACCGATAATCTCCATCGCATCCAGCACCGACACTGAACTGGCCTGGCCGGTAATCGCGGCGAACATCAGTGGCATGGCGTCACGCAGTTTCAGTTCCAGGGATTCGACCACCGCCTGGATCGTCGCGGTGATGCTGTCCTTCTCCCACTGGCGCAGGCTTTCGAGCTTCCACAGGATCAACTGCATCAACTGGCGAACCTGATCACTCGAGAGCTTTTTCGATTCGAACAGTTTGGCGTCCGGATTGACCCCACCGGCGAAGAAGAAGCCGGCCAGCGGTGCCACCTGGCTGAAGGTTTCGACCCGGCCTTGCACGTGCGGCGCGATCTTCATCATGTATTCAGGGTTCAGCGCCCAGGTCTGCAGGCGCGAAGCGAACTCTTCCACCGGCAGGTCACGCAGCCACTGGCCGTTGAGCCACGACAGCTTCTCGATGTCGAAAATCGGCCCGCCGAGGGAGACGCGGCTCAGGTCGAAGTGGTCGACCATTTCCTGCAGCGAGAACTTCTCGCGCTCGTCCGGCATCGACCAGCCCATGCGGCCGAGGTAGTTGAGCATGGCTTCGGGCATGAACCCCATGCGCTCGTAGAACGTGACCGAAGTCGGGTTCTTGCGCTTGGACAGCTTGCTCTTGTCCGGGTTACGCAGCAGCGGCATGTAGCACAGCTCCGGCTGTTCCCAGCCAAAGTATTCGTACAGCAGAATCAACTTGGGTGCCGAGGGTAGCCATTCTTCACCGCGCAGGACGTGGGTGATGCCCATCAGGTGATCGTCGACCACGTTGGCCAGGAAGTACGTCGGCAAGCCGTCGGTCTTCATCAACACCTGCATGTCCATGCGATCCCACGGGATCTCGACGTCGCCACGCAGCATGTCCGGCACCACACAGACGCCTTCGCTCGGGACCTTCATGCGGATCACGTGGGGCTCGCCGGCGGCCAGGCGGCGCGCCACTTCATCCGCAGACAGCAGCAGCGCACGGCCGTCGTAGCGCGGGGTTTCGCCACGGGCCATTTGCTCGGCGCGCATCTGGTCCAGCTCTTCGGCGGTGCAGAAGCACGGGAAAGCATGACCGAGCTCCACAAGCTGCTGGCAATACTTCTGATAGATGTCGCCGCGCTCGCTCTGCCGGTAAGGGCCGTGTGGGCCGCCGACGTCCGGACCTTCGCTCCAGTCGATCCCCAGCCAGCGCAGGGCGTCGAAAATCTGCTGCTCGGACTCGCGGGTCGAACGCAGTTGATCGGTGTCCTCGATCCGCAGGATGAACTCACCGCCGTGCTGCTTGGCAAAGCAGTAGTTGAACAAAGCGATGTAAGCGGTACCTACGTGGGGATCCCCGGTAGGCGATGGCGCGATGCGAGTGCGGACGGTGGTCATGGCATGTCTCGAAAAGAATGAAAAGCGAAGATAAAACAGGGGGCGAATGGTAACAGGCGCAGGCTGCCCGGCTCCAGTCGGCGGGGCATATAAGCCATAATTGCGTTGGGGGGGGTCAGCTTTATGGCGGTGTTGCCTGCCAGGCGCTAGCAGGCAGGACTGAAGGCTGGGGAAGCGCACCAATTGATATGTGGCGCTCCGACGGGCCTCATCGCGAGCAAGCTCGCTCCCACAGGAGTGAAGGTGTTCACACACCCTGTGCCCATCTCCAACAAGGGATTGAAGGTGTTCACACACTCTGTGCCCATCTCCAACAAGGATTGAAGGGTTCACAACTCTGTGCCCATCTCCAACAAGGATTGAAGGTGTTCACACACTCTGTGCCCATCTCCAACAAGGATTGAAGGTGTTCACACACCCTGTGTCCATCTCCAGCAAGGATTGAAGGTGTTCACAACTATGTGCCCACCCACAAACCCTGTGGGAGCGGGCTTGCCCGCGATGGGGCCCGTACATTCACCGCACATCTCAAACGGTGATCAACCGCTCCCGCAACTTGCTGATTTCATCACGCATCTGCGCCGCCGCTTCGAATTCCAGGTCGCGGGCGAGCTGGTACATCTTCTCTTCCAGGGCCTTGATGCGCTTGGCGATTTCCCCCGGCGAACGCAGTTCGGCTTCGTACCTGGCACTTTCCTCGGCGGCCTTGGCCATGCCTTTGCGCTTCTTGCTGCGCGAACCCGGCACGGTGGCGCCTTCCATGATGTCGGCCACGTCCTTGAACACACCCTTGGGCGTGATGCCATTGGCCAGGTTGAAGGCGATCTGCTTGTCGCGACGGCGTTCGGTCTCGCCAATCGCCCGCTCCATGGAGCCGGTGATCCGGTCCGCATACAGAATCGCCCGGCCATTGAGGTTACGTGCCGCGCGGCCGATGGTCTGGATCAGCGAGCGCTCGGAGCGCAGGAAGCCTTCCTTGTCCGCATCGAGAATCGCCACCAGCGAAACTTCCGGCATGTCCAGGCCTTCACGCAGCAGGTTGATCCCCACCAGCACATCGAAGGTCCCCAGGCGCAGATCGCGGATGATCTCGACCCGCTCCACGGTGTCGATGTCCGAGTGCAGGTAACGCACGCGCACGCCGTGGTCGGCCAGGTAATCGGTCAAGTCTTCGGACATGCGCTTGGTCAGCGTGGTCACCAGCACCCGCTCCTCCAGTGCCACGCGCTTGGAGATTTCCGAAAGCAGATCGTCGACCTGGGTCAACGCCGGGCGGATTTCGATTTGCGGGTCCACCAGGCCCGTCGGACGGACCAGCTGCTCGACCACGCGACCGGCGTGTTCCGCCTCGTAGTTGCCCGGCGTCGCCGAGACAAAAATCGTCTGCGGGCTGATGCCTTCGAATTCATCGAAACGCATCGGCCGGTTATCCAGCGCCGACGGCAGGCGGAAACCGTATTCCACCAGGGTTTCCTTGCGCGAGCGGTCACCTTTGTACATCGCGCCGACCTGCGGCACGCTGACGTGGGATTCGTCGATCACCAGCAAGGCATCGGCCGGCAGGTAGTCGAACAAGGTGGGCGGCGCCTGGCCGGATTCGCGGCCGGACAGGTAGCGCGAGTAGTTTTCGATACCGTTGCAATAACCCAGCTCGAGGATCATCTCCAGGTCGAAACGGGTGCGCTGCTCAAGGCGCTGGGCTTCCACCAGTTTGTTGTTGGATCGCAGGTAGTCCAGGCGCTCCTGCAGCTCGACCTTGATCCCTTCCACGGCGCCGAGCAGGGTCTCCCGCGGCGTCACGTAGTGGCTTTTCGGGTAGAAGGTGAAACGCGGCAGCTTGCGGATCACTTCCCCGGTCAGCGGATCGAAGGCGGACAGGCTTTCGACTTCGTCGTCGAACAGCTCGATGCGGATCGCTTCGAAATCGGACTCTGCCGGGTGGATATCAATCACATCGCCACGCACCCGGAAGGTTGCACGGGCGAACTCCATATCGTTGCGGGTGTATTGCAGGTCGGCGAGCCGGCGCAGCAGCGCACGCTGGTCGAGTTTGTCGCCACGATCCACGTGCAGCACCATCTTCAAATAGGTTTCCGGGCTACCCAGGCCGTAGATGCACGACACCGTGGTGACGATGATCGCGTCCTTGCGCTCCAGCAGCGCCTTGGTGGCGGACAACCGCATTTGCTCGATGTGGTCGTTGATCGACGCATCCTTCTCGATGAAGGTGTCCGAAGACGGTACGTAGGCTTCGGGCTGGTAGTAGTCGTAGTAGGAAACGAAGTATTCCACTGCGTTGTTCGGGAAGAATGCCTTGAACTCACCGTACAACTGCGCGGCCAGGGTCTTGTTCGGCGCCAGCACCAGGGTCGGTCGCTGCACCTGGGCGATCACGTTGGCGATGCTGAAGGTCTTGCCCGAGCCGGTCACACCGAGCAACGTCTGGTGCGCCAGCCCGGCTTCAATGCCCTCGACCATCAGGCGGATGGCTTCCGGCTGATCGCCGGCGGGCTCGAAGCGGGTGACTAGCTGGAATTCAGACATACAGAACCTCTGGATTCGCGCCTGGCCGGGCAAACCGGACAGCAACGAAAAAGACCGCAAACGACCAATGTCGCCCGAGGAAAAAACTGGGATTGAGCTCAATGTGGCGCCGATTGCCCGCGCTTTCAAGGCAAACGTCCTACAACCCTTGAAGTCTTTGACGCAATCAATCGACGATCGATCGAAAAATAATCCGAAAACCTCGGTTAAAAAGCGAAATGCCTGTCGCCTTGGGTCAGTGATGGCCTCTATACTAGCTCCCCGTTTGTGCACCGCTCTAGTGCATTCGGCTGGAGCGCGACACGTCCCTCCACTCCCCATTCAGAGCCGCCGCAAAAATGAGCCTGTTCTCCGCTGTCGAAATGGCACCACGCGATCCAATCCTGGGCCTCAACGAAGCATTCAACGCCGATACCCGCACCAACAAGGTCAACCTGGGGGTCGGAGTTTATTGCAACGAGGAGGGGCGAATTCCACTCCTGCGCGCCGTTGTCGAAGCCGAGACGATTCGCGTCGCTCAACACGCGTCCCGTGGCTACTTGCCGATCGACGGCATCGCGGCCTATGACCAGGCCGTACAGAAACTGCTGTTCGGTAATGACTCGCCACTGATCGCTGAAGGCCGCGTCATCACCACCCAGGCCGTCGGCGGTACTGGCGCTCTGAAAATCGGTGCCGACTTCCTCAAGCAACTGCTGCCGAACGCCGTCGTGGCGATCAGCGATCCGAGCTGGGAAAACCACCGCGCGCTGTTCGAAACCGCCGGTTTCCCGGTGCAGAACTACCGTTATTACGATGCCGCGACCCACGACGTCAACCGTGCCGGCCTGCTGGAAGACCTGAACGCCCTGCCGTCCGGTTCGATCGTGGTGCTGCACGCCTGCTGCCACAACCCGACCGGCGTCGACCTGAGCGCGGCGGACTGGAACAACGTACTGGACGTCGTCAAAGCCAAAGGTCACGTGCCGTTCCTCGACATGGCCTACCAGGGCTTTGGCGACGGCATCGATGAAGACGCGGCGGCGGTACGTCTGTTCGCCGAATCGGGCCTGACCTTCTTCGTCTCCAGCTCGTTCTCCAAATCCTTCTCGTTGTACGGCGAGCGCGTGGGCGCCCTGTCGATCGTCAGCGAATCGAAAGAAGAAAGCGCGCGCGTGCTGTCGCAAGTCAAACGCGTGATCCGCACCAACTATTCCAACCCGCCGACCCACGGCGCCAGCATCGTCGCCGCCGTGCTGAACAGCCCGCAACTGCGCGCACAATGGGAAGAAGAGCTGGCCGAGATGCGCCTGCGGATTCGCGGCATGCGCACCCAGATGGTCGACCTGCTGGCGAAAAACGCGCCGCAGCGTGATTTCAGCTTCGTCGGTCGTCAGCGCGGCATGTTCTCCTACTCCGGCCTGAGCGTCGAGCAAGTGACCCGTCTGCGCAACGAGTTCGGCATCTACGCGCTGGACACCGGCCGTATCTGCGTTGCCGCTTTGAATCAGAGCAACATCAAGGTCGTGACGGATGCGATCGTTGCGGTGATTTGAGTGATTCGGTGATACGAAAAACGGGAAGCCCTTGAGCTTCCCGTTTTTATTTGGCTCAGATAACTTTCAACCCGCCAACCAAGCGCTCTAGACTGCACACATCTGCCCCCCTGTAGGAGCTGGCTCGCCAGCGAAGGCGGCCTAGGACCTTGCACCGCCCATGAAGACGCCTTCGCCGGCAAGCCGGCTCCTACACAGTTTGTGTACACCCGAGAACTTTGATGAGAATGCACATGAAAAACGACAACCTACGCGCCGAGCGCGATGACCTGGATGACCTGGATGCCTTCGTCCCGCGCACCCCGGCCAAACGCGGGAACAACCTGGTGATGCAAGTCGCCACCGGCGTCTTCCTCGGCGGCCTGGCCTTGTGGCTGGTGCAACTGGCCGCGACGATGCTGTACGCCAAACTGATGCTCGGCACCCTCACCTTCGGCGGTTAAGCCAGTTCGGTTGCACGCTGGCTGGCGGCATCGTCATAGGCCACATAAAGGGATTCGGCGACCTGGCTCTTGATCGCCTTGGTGCTTTCCAGGCCGAGGACGAAACCTTCGGCCTTGCCACCGGCGCGGTTCAACTCCTCAGCGGTGCTGGCTTGGGTGATCGCGTCGAACAACTTCTCCGCATGAGGGCCGACGCCCTTGGGCAGACTGATCTGAGCGATGCTCATGCGATCACCTCGTGATGGCGAGGCGTGAGGACTGGGTGATTCATGGCGCGTACCTTTTCGGCGAATGGCCGGCAGCGCGTGTAACCACTTCCGGGCGGCCATGGTAGACCCCTGAGCCCTTTCTGGTAACCGTCAATGATCGATAAACCACCGTCCGTCTCATCGAAACCGTCCCATCACCAACAGATGCTTGACTTCTCTTTTTGAATCAGTAACATACACGGCATTCCGCGATAGCTCAGTTGGTAGAGCAAGTGACTGTTAATCACTGGGTCCCTGGTTCGAGTCCAGGTCGTGGAGCCATACAAGGTTCCAGAGAAGGCTTTCAAAATCTCTGACCCCCCCCGAAAACCCGCCTTCTGGCGGGTTTTTTCGTTTTGGCGTTCCTCGGATTCCAGTAGGTAGGTAGCCGCCGTATAACGGTAGAGTGTGGGATAAAGCTCAGCTGAATAAAAAAATGCCCATCCAATCACGTATTCAACGGTGATTGCGGCGTATCAGGATTGAGCTGCTGACGCCTGAATTGTCCGGGTGGCTGGCCGTGGATCTGGCGGAAGCGTCGCGAAAAATAGGCCTCGTCGGCGAAGCCGCACAACCTCGCCACCTCCCCCACTGGCCGCGTTCCATTGAGCAGATAATTGCGCGCCGCGTGCATCCGGCGTTCGAGTACCAGTTCAGTGAAGGTTTTGCCGATCTCCTTGCGCAGCCAGTGCGTCAGGTACGTCGGTGACAGGCAGGTCGCCGCGGCAACCTTGATCAGGTTGAGGTCGGGGTCGGCGATGTTCTTGCGTAAATAGTCGGACATCCGGCCCAGTGCGTTGCGTCGGCTCACTTCAGCCGCATTCTCTTCGGCCAGGCGTTTCAACGGCTCGGCATACAGGGCGCAGACGCTCCCCACCAATTGCAGCAGCAAGCCCTTGAGCATCTCGCGGGTGCCGAATTGGCGGTTTTCATCCAGCCTGCGCATCTGTTCGATCAAGCCACAGACTGCGCTGAAATCCCCATCGGCGAGGATGAAATCCAGGTGTTCCTGGAAGCGGAACGGCGACAATTCAGGTGCCAGCAGAATAGAGACTTCCTCCAGATCCATCGGGTCGCACTGCAAGTGCGGCAGCAGAAAGGTCTGGGAAAAATTGATGACGATGAAATTGCTGTCGGCCGGATGCGGAATCACATGCACGCGATGCGGCAGGATGAACGCCAGCGTATTGCGCGGAAACGGGCGTTCGACGTTGCCGATGTGCTGCACGGTATCGCCACCGAGGTTCACCTGGATCTGAAAATACTCGTGGCGATGGGGGCTGGTTTCGGCGCGCCGGCCCTTCTTGTCGCGGATGTAGAAATCCGTCAATTCGCTGCGTTGCTGCATGACGTAGGTCGGTACTCGATTCGGTGACAACATCTGCTGAAGGTCCTCGGCAGGTACAGGGACACGCTGTCGTCATACCGCGATGCCGGCGGCGACGGGTAATTGTGAAGGCCAAATCCGCAAAAATTCAATACGTCATAGGATGTCCACGAAAGTCAGAGGATTAATTGTATCTCTGTGTGATATCCAGCCTGTCCAAAAACCAAATACGCTCATCAATGAATTTAATCGTTATTAAACATAGACTTAAGTTAGAAACAATACAAAAAAAGGCAAATGAACTGCTCTGATTGTTCTTGGACAGCTACATGACTTGCCGTTTAGAAGAGAAAAAACGATCTAACGCCTCCGTTGATTTTGCATGGTTGTACGACCACTGTGACAGGCATGCAGCCCGACCCTTCCAAAAACAATCAAAGGTGCGCACGTCATGAACCTGCTGTTCCCCTTCTCCACCCCTCCTCCGACCGACCTTGGCCAAAGGCGTACCTGAGCGCCTGACAGCGGCTGACCGCGCCTCTCATTCGAGTAACGATTGCTCTGCCCTGACACCCGGGGTATCGGCTTCGGCTGCGCGCGAACAGCTCGATTCTTCCAAAAATAAAAAAGGTCTACTCATGTCGAACTCGCAAACTTCCCCGTCCACCGCGCCGCCGGTGAGTACCGGCGCCCGGGACGCCGTGATGCCGCAGCGACTGCCGACGCGTCGGCGCTGGTTCATGCTGTCGTTGCTGCTGATTGCCACCATCATCAACTACATCGACCGCGTGAACATTTCGATCGCGGCACCGTTCATGGCTAAGGATCTGGGCCTGGACAAGATCGAAATGGGTCTTATTTTTTCCGCGTTTGCCTGGACTTATGCCCTCGCCCTGGTGCCCGCCGGGTTCATTGCCGATCGCTTCGGTTCCCGGTTCACCTACGGGGTGTCGCTGATCAGTTGGTCGACGGTCACCGTGTGCCAGGGCTTCGCTACGGGCTTCGCATCAATGTTCGGTCTGCGCCTGGCCGTCGGCGCCATGGAGGCGCCGGCATTCCCGGCCAACAGCCGGGCGGTGACGGTGTGGTTTCCGGCCCGCGAACGCGGCTTGGCCAGCAGCATTTACGTGTGCGGCCAATATCTGGGCACGGCGCTGTTTACCGGCGCGCTGTTATGGCTGGCCACGACCTATGACTGGCGCCATGTGTTTTACAGCACCGGACTGCTCGGCATTGTTTTCGGGGTGATCTGGCTGTACCTGTACCGCGATCCGCTGAGCTGCAAAAAGGTCAGCAAGGAAGAACTGAAATACATCGAATCCGGTGGCGGACTGGTCAAGAGCAGTCAGGAGCGCACCAAATTCAACTGGCGGCAAATCGCCGAGCTGTTCAGCTATCGGCAGATCTGGGCGATCTGCATCGGCAAGTTCGCCAGCACCTCGGCGCTGTACTTCTTTCTCACCTGGTTCCCGACGTACCTGATCGAAGAGCGCAAGCTGACCATGATCAAGGCCGGGATCTTCGCGGTGCTGCCATTTGTGGGCGCGACCGTGGGCATCCTGCTGGCCGGGATCGTCTCCGACCTGCTGATACGACGCGGTTACTCAATGTCGTTTGCGCGCAAGTTGCCGTTGGTGGTCGGATCGATGCTGGGCATGTCGATTGTCCTGGTGAATTTCACCGATTCGAACGTGATCTGCATTGCCGTGCTGACCATTGCTTTCTTCGCCCAGGGAATCGCCTCCTCATCGTGGGCCGCTGTGTCGGAAGTCGCGCCCAAGGAATTGATCGGCCTGACCGGCGGGGTCACCAGCCTGGCCGCCAACATCGGCGGGATCGTCACCCCGATCGTGATTGGCGCCATCGTCCACGCAACGGGCTCCTTTGCCTACGCCTTCTGGTTCATTGGCGGCGTGGCGCTGATCGGCACCTTGTCCTATTCGTTGCTGCTGGGCCGCTTGTACCGCATCGAACTCAAGGCGCGCGCTGCCTGAAAAGACAAGCGCAAGACACCGTTTTTCTCCAACACGAGGCGGCTTTCGTCCAACTTCACAAATGAAAGCCGCCGTACGCTGACGTTTCCAACAGGACAACGACAAAAATGACGATGACCGAGTATGTGTTTACCCCGGACTTGCCCGTGACCTTGCCGGTTACCGGCAGCCAGCAGCGCTTCCCCGTCGGCCGGGTGTTTTGCGTCGGCCGTAACTACCCTTGGCCAGACACCTGTGGCCAGTCCCGCCAGCCACCGGTGTTCTTCATGAAACCGGCGAGCAACGTGGTGGATGCGCTGGGTGAAGTGGCCTTTCCGACCTTGACCGAAGAGTTCGTCCATGAAATCGAATTGGTCGTGGCCATCGGTGAAGGTGGCGCGAATATTCCCGAGAGTCAGGCGTTGGCGTATGTCTGGGGCTATGCCGTCGGGCTTGATCTGACGCGGCGAGATGTCCAGCGTGCAGCCAAGAGCAATGGCTTGCCGTGGGAAGGTGCCAAGGTGTTCGACGGCGCCGCGCCGATGACCAGCATCGTGCCGGTGAACCGCACGGGACATCCCGAGGGCGACTTGTGGCTGAACGTCAACGGCGAAGAGCGCCAGCGCGACAGCCTCGACAGCCAGATCTGGTCCGTCAGTGAAATCATCAGCCGCATCTCGCAATCGGTAGCGCTGCGGGCGGGCGACCTGATCATGACCGGCAGCCCGGCAGGCGTCGATGTATTGCAACCAGGCGACATCATCACCGCCGGGATCGACGGCATCGGCCAACTGGAAATGCGCGTCGGCCAGCGACCTTGAACCCGGCATACGCCCTCGTGAATTGAAAAAGGAGGCAACAACATGACTAACCCTCACCCTTTGAAAGTGGCTTTGGTCACCGGTGCCGGCAGCGGCATCGGCCGCGCCGTGGCCCTGGCATTGATGGCCGATGGGTTCACCCTGGTATTGGCCGGGCGTCGGCCGGAGCCGTTGCAGGCCTTGGTCGAATGGGCGGCCAGCGAGGGACATGAAGCGCTGGCGGTGCCCACTGATGTGCGCGATCCGGCCAGTGTCGATGCGCTGTTCGCCACCCTCGCCGAGGTGTACGGGCGCCTGGACGTGGTGTTCAACAACGCTGGGGTCAACGCCCCTGCCGTGCCGCTGGATGAACTGACGTTCGAACAGTGGCGAAACGTGATCGACACCAACCTGAACGGGGTTTTCCTCTGCGCCCGGGGCGCCTTCGGACTCATGCGCCGGCAACAGCCACAGGGTGGCCGCATCATCAACAACGGTTCGATTTCGGCCCATACCCCACGGCCGTTCAGCAGCGCCTACACCGCCAGCAAGCATGCTGTGCTGGGGCTGACCAAATCCCTGGCCCTGGACGGGCGGGAATTCAATATCGCCTGCAGCCAGATCGATATCGGCAATGCCCTGACCGACATGTCGGTGCGCATGACCAAAGGCGTTCGCCAGGCCAACGGCACCATCGCCGTGGAACCGATGGTGGACGTCAAGCATGTGGCCGATGCCGTGCGCTACATCGCCGGTCTGCCGCTGGAAGCGAATGTCCTGAACATGACCGTCATGGCCAGCGCCATGCCGTTCGCCGGTCGCGGTTGAACCGGCTTTTTTATTCCGTTACGAGGTCAACATGAAGCCAGAAGTCATGCAGCTCAGCCCGATCCTGATCCCTGAAATCAACGCGCGGCTCGACGAGCTGTTTACCGTCAGGCGCTACTTCCAGCAAGCCGACAAGCAGGCTTATTTGCAGGAGCATGGCGCGAACATTCGCGGGGTGATCACCGGCGGCCATACAGGTATCACCCAGGCGCTGATGGCGCAATTGCCCAAACTGGAAGTGGTGGCGGTCAACGGCGTCGGCACCGATGCGGTGGATCTGGCTTACGCCAGGGATCGCGCAATCCGCGTCACCGCGACCATCGGCGCATTGACCGAAGATGTCGCTGACCTGGCCATCGGCCTGTTGATCGCCGTGTGCCGCGGACTGTGTACCAGTGACCGTTACGTGCGTTCGGGGCAATGGCCGCAGAGCCCGACGCCGCTGGCCCCTTTGCCATTGGCACGCCAGGTGTCCGGCATGCGCATCGGCATCGTCGGCATGGGTCGGGTCGGTCGGGCGGTGGCGACGCGAGCCGCAGCCTTCGGTTGCCCGATCAGTTACACCGACCTGCAACCGATGAGCGATGTGAATCACAGGTTCGTCGCCGATCTGAAGCAACTGGCGGCAGACAGTGATGCGCTGATTCTAGCGGCCGCCGCCGACAACGCTGAGGCCATCATCAATGGACAGGTGCTGCAAGCGCTGGGCAAGGATGGGTACCTGATCAACGTGGCGCGGGGCAAGCTGGTCAACGAAGTGGACCTGGTGGCCGCGCTTGCCGCTGGTGAGATTGCCGGTGCAGCGCTGGATGTGTTTGTCGATGAACCGAACGTTCCCGAGGCGCTGTTCGGCAACGAGAACGTGGTGCTGCAACCGCATCGCGCCAGTGCGACGCTGCAGACTCGCACGCGAATGGGAGAAATGGTGGTGGCGAGCCTGGTGGACAGTTTCGCCGGGAGAGTACCGCAGGGTTCTGTGACTGACTGAGCGTTGGCCGCCGAGGAGACGTTGCGCCTCCTCGACGGCCACCTTGATCGACACTGTCCTCAAAAAAATCCCGAAAAACAAAAAGGCATATGTCTCACACGTGCTCACTGCTTTTCACATGCACCGCCCGCGGCTCGGCATGCCCGTGCTCCGCCTCGACCACCGGAATCTCCTTGCCATCACAGTCGTGCAACTTGCCTTCGCTGAAATAATCCCCTTCGCGCAATGCCGCCAGGTCCTGGTAACGCAGCACCCGCTCGGTACCCGCCGCAAACACCGATTGCTGGTCGGAGTTACCGGCGGTGAGGTGGTTGAAGGCCAGGTTCAGCACAATGGCCATGATCGCCGAGGAGCTGATGCCCGAGTGGAAGATCGTGGCGAACCAGCTGGGGAAGTGGTCGTAGAAGTTCGGTGCGGCGATGGGGATCATGCCGAAGCCGATGGACGTGGCCACAATGATCAGGTTGACGTTGTTGCGGTAGTCGACCTTGGACAGCGTCCGAATCCCGCTGGCGGCCACGGTGCCGAACAACACGATGCCGGCACCGCCAAGGACCGACGTCGGTACCGCGGCGATGACCCGGCCCATGAACGGCAGCAGGCCGAGGATCACCAGGAACAAGCCGCCGGTGGCGACCACGAAGCGGCTCTTGATCCCGGTCACGGCCACCAGCCCGACGTTCTGGGCAAAGGCGCTTTGGGTAAAGGAGCCGAAGATCGGCGCGATCATGCTCGACAGCATGTCGGCCCGCAGGCCATTGCCGAGGCGTTTGGAATCCACCTTGGTATCGATGATTTCACCGACCGCCAGAATGTCCGCCGACGTTTCCACCAGGGTCACCATGACCACGATGCACATCGACAGAATCGCCGCGAAGTGAAAGGTCGGCATGCCGAAGTGGAAGGGGGTCGGGAACCCGAACATCGGGCCCTGAGTCACCGACGAGAAGTCCGCCATGCCGAGGAACACCGCGAGCACCGTACCGATGACCATGGCCAGCAGAATCGACAACCGGGAGATGGTCGCGCTGCCGATCTTGCTCAACAACAGGACCAGCACCAGCGTCACCGCCGCCAGCCCGATGTTGGCCATGCTGCCGAAGTCGGGCGCGTGACTGTTGCCACCCATGGCCCAGCGCGCAGCCACCGGCATCAGCGTCAGGCCGATGGTGGTGATGACGATGCCTGTCACCAGCGGCGGAAAAAACTTGGTGATGCGCGAGAACACCGGCGTGATCAGCAAACCGATCAGGGACGCGGCAATCACCGCCCCGAGAATCGACTGGAAGCCACCCTCCCCGCCACTACTGACAATCGCCACCATGGTCGCAACGCCGGAGAACGACACGCCCTGGACCAGCGGCAACTGACAACCGAAAAACGGTAAACCCAGTGTTTGCAGTAATGTCGCCAAGCCCCCCGCAAACAATGAAGCAGCAATCAACAAACCGATGTCCGCCGGCGAGAGTCCGGCCGCCTGGCCGATGATCAAAGGCACTGCGACGATGCCGCCGTACATGGTCAGAACATGTTGCAGGCCGTAAGCCATATTCGCGCCGACCCCGAGATTCTCGTCCTCGGGCCGTTGGTGTGAAACAGAGGGCGTTTTCATGGTTTGGGGGGTTCCCTGGTTTTTGTTGTGCGCACACTGTATGCAAGACTCAGGACAAATGTCTATAGAGTTGTATACAACTAACCGGTCAGATTATGGACATGTGTCCATTTCAGCCTTCAGGCCCGCCGTCAGCGGTAATCAAAAAACCTTGAAATATTTTCCTGCCAAGCCCATCCCGGGCACCCGCCAGTCTTTTGAATTTCCGCGCGCATCGCCACGAGAAACGAGCGTCGCCATTACATGGAAGCTTGAGGATGAGGTCCACCCCTGACGTCACGACGATTGGCTTACCTCCTGTGCAGGCTCGATCAACCGCCCGAGCACCCGCTTCAACGCTGCATGTTCCGGCACCCGAATCCCGAACTCGCGCGCCAGCAACGCCACCAGTTCGTCGACGTCCGCCACCTGCCGCCGCTCGCTCTCGCGTCCGACCCGATGAATCGCAAAGCTGGCGTTGTTCAGCGTCCGCCGCCATCCATCCCCCGTTCGCGCCACCATCAGCTGTTTCCTGAATGACGATTCGGGATGGGTCGAGACGTACCAGTTGCCGACGGAGTAGTCGATGTCTTCCTGGCGTTGCAGGTCGAAGATGTACATCGCTTTCCACTCCCCGGCGACATTGGCACGCAGGGTGTAGCCGTCGTCATGCTGCTCGATGCGATAGGGTTCGTGGGGGGTGGGCTGTTCGGTCGTCGAATCGAGTATGAGCGGTGCGGTGGGCACCATGCCGCCGAAGCCGACGTCGGTGATGTAGCGCACACCGTCCAGGGTCACCAGGCTCAGGCGGTGCGTACGCGCGGTCCACGCGCCTTCGGGCTGGCCCATGACCACCCGGCCGGAAATGCCGCGCGCCTCGAAGCCCAGCTCCTGGAGCAAGGCCAGGAACAGGTTGTTGAGCTCATAGCAGTACCCGCCGCGATTTTCGAGCAGGACTTTTTGCTCTACGGAAGGTAAATCGATCAGCACCGGCTCGCCCGACAGGGTGGTGAGGTTTTCGAACGCAAAGGCGCTGGTGTGACGCCGTTGCAACAGGCGCAGGGTTTCCAGTGTCGGTGCCGGAGGGGCGTCGTAGCCCAGGCGTTGCAGGTACAACGCCAGATGGGTCAGGCGTGGCTCGCTCATTGCTCGATCCTTATGCAGGGGCCGCAGATCTCTGCGCTATTGGCCGCCATGTATAAGGGAAAACCTGGTCTGACCGACAATTGATTTAGCCAATCGCCCCCAGGGTAAAAATCAGCGTCGCTTGCGCGAACCCAGTCGAATCCAGGTCGGCGCATGATCGCTGGCATGGGGTTCGTTGCGCACCCAGGCATCGACCCCCGCCTCTTGCAGATAAGGACTCAATGCCGGGTTGAGCAACAGGTGATCGATGCGCAGCCCGGAGTTTTTCTGCCAGTGCTGCCGGAAGTAATCCCAGAAGGTGTACAGGCGATCCTCCGGATACAGATGACGCAAAGAATCGGTCCAGCCCTGATCCAGCAACCGCTGATAACACTCGCGGCTTTGCGGTTGCAGCAGGGCATCCTTGAGCCAGGACCGCGGGTTGTAGATGTCGAGGTCGGTCGGCACCACGTTGTAATCGCCCGCCAGCACCACCGGGTGTTCGCTGCTCTGCAGAGCCTTGGCATACGCGATCAGCCGCTCGAACCACGCCAGCTTGTAATCGAACTTCGGCCCTGGCTGCGGATTGCCGTTGGGCAGGTACAGACAACCCACCAGGATGCCGTGCACGGCGGCTTCCAGATAGCGACTGTGGGTATCGGTGTCATCGCCCGGCAAACCGCGCCGACTTTCCAGGGGTTGCGCGTCCCGCGCCAGGATCGCCACCCCGTTCCAAGACGACTGGCCTTGCCAGATCGAGCCGTAGCCGGCGGCCTCAAGCTCCGCGGCGGGGAACGCGGTGTCCACTGACTTGAGCTCCTGCAAGCAGGCAATGTCTGGTTTTTCTCGCTCCAGCCAAGCCAGCAGGTTCGGCAGCCGGGCGCGCATGCCGTTGATGTTGAACGTCGCGATTCGCAAATTCTTCATGGGCCAACGCTCCTGAGGGCGGGGTGCCTAGCGTGTGACACCTGCGGGTTTGGGGGGTTGCGTCGGCGACTTCTCATTGATGATGAATGGCGCCCCGCCACTCGTCATCCAACCGGCACCAATGCCCCGCCCCCTCACACCAACATCAAGTAACGACTCTTCTTTTGGAGACGCACCATGATGAACAGCAAAATCACTTCGTTGTTATTGGCCGGATTGTTATCGGTGTCGTCAGCGGCCACATTCGCAGGATCGGGCGATGGTGCCGATGCGACCGGGACCCAATCCGGCGCCACCAGCAGTCCGACCACGCCACCGGACAACACCCCTGGCGAGCCTTCAAGCGGTAATCGGACGGACTCGGGAGGTTCGGACACCGGCACCAGCGGCGGGGCCAGTGGTTCGGGCTCCGGCGCGGGCGGCGGCACGGGGGCCGCTGGAGGCGGCACCGGGGGTGCGGGTGGCGGCACGGGCAGCTGAACGAATAAACGCAGCCGATGAGCGTCGGCTGCTTTTCGTCCGGGCTACGCCGCAGGTACGGGTGCGCCATGCACCCCACTCCTGCACCAGCATGACCATCAAGGCGTGAGTTTCAGGTGCGCGTTGACACTCCCGCTCTTCGGATCGACAAACCGATATTCGTTATTGGCCACCTTCACCTGACTGCATTGCGCGTTATATCTGCACGGCATTCTGTCACCGCATCGGCGGAAGCCGAATGTCCCCAGCCCGGCATTGTGTCCTGACGCCCTTGCCACATGCGCCAAACTGCAGATCCTTGTCCATGCACACCCTGACTTCCGACAACACCGGCCCTTTGCAAATCAGCGCAATGCCATCTGCCGGCATTCCAGGATTGCTTTGGCGGAACATCTGCTCGATTTCCCAGGACTTGAAATAAAAGGCGGCGCCGAAGGGCTGCAGCTGTTGCGGGATCCTCACCGCCCCGACGGCCTTGTCGGACGCCTCCAGGTAACCCATGGCACCAAGGCCGCTGCAGGTGCCATGTTTGGCCCATTCGTGTTCGAGCAACTTGCGCGACGCGAACAACGTCAAGCCCTTTGCGCGCTCGTCCACCGACAGGCGTTCCCGCGGCAAGCACGACGTCGGCCAGCCACCCTTGGCATATTGCGGCCACAGACCGTGCAGCACAAAACCATAGCCTTGGCCGGAGCATTGCGCGTCGTCCGTGTGGCTCAGGCAGTACGTCGGCGACCAGGACAGCGTCAACAGGTAATAATCGAACACCCCCGCCACGGATTCGACCCGGGCTTCGGCGGCTGTTGACTCCCGCGCCGTACTCACGCCGATGCTGCCGAACGACAACACGATAAGCACAGCAATCAGGCAAAGGTTCTTCATCGTCCCGACACCTTGGGGTTGAATTACACAGGCTGCGCGGTACTTTGGCACGGCCGGGATGACACTCAAATCGCAGGAGTGATTCGAAATGATTAAAGCAATAAGACTTGCGACTACTGCAACGAAAGCGGGTCCTTTCAAATCATCCTGTCGATCTGATCCAGCGTCACCCGTGGCACGAGTTCACCGGGAATCCGCGATGAACCGGAGAGGTTGTAGACTTGAAAATCATCATCCATGACGTATTTCGACATTATCTCGAACGACGGCAGGATTCTCGTATGAAAGTGCTCGTCGAGGGTGCACGGCGAAACAACGCTGCCCGCCTTCTCATAAAAACGACCTGCCGACTGATCCAGGTCGACGCCCACCAGGAACACCTTGGTAAACCCCGCGTGATAGGCAATTTGCAACGCCAGGTAGGCCACTGTGCGGGCATCGAAAAAGCCTCGCTTGAGGTTCTTGCTGAAACCCAGGCTTCGATTGCGGCCAGTCCCTAATTTTCGTCTTCGGACAAGTTCTTTATCCCGCCGGAAAAGCAACTCGCCCCAGGAAAGTTTCGGTGCCTGCGTCAATAAATAAAGCTCGCCTTCGGGTGCCAGCGCTTCATACCTGAGGAGATCTTTCCACAAGGCTACCCGCTGACTGAGGCGCATGGCTTCAGCAAAAAGATAAGATTGTTGCCGGCAAAAGGCATCGTCCGTGCAGGCGTAAAAGAAGGGTTTGATGTCAGGCTCGATGAACATCGAAATCGCCCCGTTCATGGTGATCATCGGAATGTCGGCATACTTCTCCAGCGGAAAATCTTTCGCCGATGCTCCCGAGGCAATGATAAACACCGGACCTTTTTGAATGTTGCGACACTCATCGAAGTCATGCACATCAAGCTGACATGAAGTAAATGACGGTTTTTTTTGCGCAACATCCATTCAGACTCCCTCCTGTAACGATACTGAATCCAGCGCCCTTCCTGGCTACTGTTGGTTCTGCCCCGCCACGACCGCGGGACTACCGGCGCGCTGCCAATCCAGTACGGGTAGTTTCAACGGCTTGTTCAACCCACGAAGTACGGCCGTGTCATACCCGTAAATATCGGGTTTGAAAATCACCCGGCCATCGTTGCTCAAATCTACCGTCCAATAGGCCAACAACACCGGTACTTTCACAGGAAGCTTGATGTTTTCGGTTTTGCCGTTGGCCAATTGAGCCTGGATCCCGGTGGCATTCCACCGAACCGGATCGTTAAACAAAAGCTCCACCAATTGCAACGGGTTTTCAACGCGAATGCAGCCGGAACTGGTAGCACGGAAGGTTTTGGCAAACAGTTCGCGGTGGGGGGTGTCGTGAAGATAAATCGCATAGTCGTTGGGAAACCGGATCACCACCTGGCCCAGCGAGTTTTCCGCACCGGCATCCTGACGCAGGGTCAGGCCGCGCGGATGGTCCCAATCAACGCCCGCCGGATCGAGCACATTGCCTTCGCGATCCAGGACCTTGATGCGGTTCGCGGCCAGGTAGCCAGGATTGCTGCGTATCTTGGGCAGCATATCCTCGACCAGGATCGTCGGCGGAACGGTCCAGGTCGGGTTGAAGGTGACGTAGGTAATCTCCGATTGAAACACCGGCGTGCTGCGAAACGGCTTGCCAACCTGAACCCGTGAACGCCATATGGCCTTGCCGTCGCGGTAGAGCGCCACCTTGTAGCCGGCGATATCAACGATGACGAACGTACCCTGCAGCTTGTACAGCAACCAGCGTGCGCGCTCCATGTTCACCCGAACCTGGTCGATCCGCGCCTCGACGGGCACGTTCAACGCCGCCAGCGTCGCCGCTCCCGCCACCCCGTCCGCCCCCAGGTATTGCTCGGATTGATACTTCTTCACCGCAGCGATAACGGCGTCGTCGTATATCGTGCGCGGCGAGCGCTGCGCAGCCAGATAGCCTCCCGCCACCAAACGGGTTCGCAACTGGCCGACCGCAGCGTTATCCATGCCGGGCTTGAGCGACTGGCCTTCGGCAACCTTCGGCCAGCCACCCATGTCCCGCACGGTGCGCAATTGCGCCAGGCCCATCCGCAAGCTCCCATAAATCGCCTCTTGCGGCGGCGCTTGAGCAAACGCCCGCGCCACATCGTGGTCGTCCAGCGCGGCGAAGAAGGTATTCACGTCTGCACGAGGATCGACGCCGACAGGGTCGAAGTTCCAATGCATGTCCAGCCGCGAGGGGTCGACCTTGCCGCGCCGTAACTGCAGCAATGCCGTGATGAAGGTATGGGTGGCCGCCATATCGAACGCAGCGCGTTGCGCCGGGGTGGGCACCATGGATTGCATGAGTGTTTGCGCACCGGCCAGCTCGGCAATGCGAAAATCCGCGGGGTCGAGCCCTTCGACCTGGGTTTCGCCCAGGCTTTTCAACAACTGGGCAACGTCGCTGTCGTGGGACCAGGCGGCGCGATAACCGCGATGGCTATAAAAATCCAGCACCACCCGGTTCACATCCACCCGCTGATGGCGCGGCGAAGTGAGCAATGGTGGGAACGCCGTTGCCAACGGCGCCAACTCTGCCTGAATCGCCTGGGCGACGATGTCGTCAGGTGCCGCCTCGATCATGTCGCCAGCGGGAGATGACAGCATAATCGGCGACGTTTGCCCTTGCGCTGCACCGCTGATCAGAAAGACCATAAAAAAGACGCGGCTTATGACGAATAACCTTGTTAATTGCCCCATGGATAATCCTTAATCTCCTGCATTCAACAGCTAGCATCCTACACACTGCTAGACTCGACACTATCTGATGAGATCCGACTATGGCGCCAGACCGCTTTGGCATTGCAATCACGGCCCTGCTGCTGACCAGCTTCTCAGTACCGGCAGCGTACGCCGATTCGCTTGAAGCCGCGCTGATCAAAGCAGCTCCCCACGCCAACGCCAAAGTTATTGGACTGGCGGTACGCGCCTCTCAATGTAGCATCGCCCAAGGCAAAGCCCCGGCGCAAAGACTGGCGGTGATCGATTATTCACTGCCCTCCACCGAACAGCGGTTGTGGGTTTTCGATCTGAAGAAACGCAAGTTACTGTTCCATGAGCTGGTGGCACATGGCCGCAACAGCGGCGAGAACATGGCGGTCAAGTTCTCCAATCGGAACGAAAGTTTTGCCACCAGCCTCGGCCTGTACCGCACCCAGGCAAGTTATGTCGGGCAGAACGGTTACTCGTTGCGCATGGAAGGACTGGAGCCGGGCTTCAACGACAATGCGTTTGACCGGGCGATCGTTATCCACGGTGCACCCTATGTCAGCCCGGTACTTGCACGGGCGAATGGGCGAATCGGTCGAAGCCTGGGGTGCCCGGCGGTACGCCCGGCCATTGCGCACAAGCTGATCGACTCGATGAAGGATGGGCAGTTGTTGTTTTCCTACTATCCAGACCAGCGCTGGCTGAAGTCTTCTTCGTACATCAATTGCGGTGGCGCCACGGTCGCATCGTCGGCAAAGCCGACAACCCGCCAATAAAACCGGTAGAGCGGCAGCCCATCCTCCTGTAGGAGCTGGCTTGCCAGCGAAAAACCCGAGAACGCCACGATTAACCAATAAATACGCATAAATCGTTAACGTCAAAAAATCACAGACTTGCGCTGAGCAAGTCTCACGCCCGGACGTGATCTACACCGTTTTCGTCGGCAAACTTTCCAGCGTATCGCCCTGCGCACCCGTCGCACCGGTGCGCAGCGCGAACTCATGGACTTCAACCCTCGCACCTACCTGATAATCCCCTTCGCCGGACTTGAAGAATGTGTTGAATCGCACACCTTGATTAATTAGCTGCGTCACGAACTCCACCGGAGCCCAACACCACTGGCTTTCATTTTTTCCACAGACAAACAAGGCGACAACACTCCCGCTTTCACCATCGGTTTTTGTCCTGGATACGAAAAACTGAATACGTCTTGATTCGTTCATTTCAGCAGTCCTTGCTGTGCGTCTAAAAAGATCCAAGTGTTAGCTGCTTAAGGCAATCAACCTCAGGTCAGGCCAGTGCCTGATCTTCAGTGCATTTGAACTGGAATGCACGGACATACAAGTCCCACACCCGCTTGAAACTGTATTAAAAGATTTATCGGAACATCCGAAATCCTTGCTGAACCTTAGCCTCTACGCTGCCAGGGACGGTTATCCGACCCGGGCAACGGCCTTCGCGCCCCCTCATGCATGACAGTCTATAAATCCTTTCACTACACTCACTTCCTTTACACCTACTCCATCAAAAAAAGCCTGATAAAAATGAAAAGCATAAAAAGCACGTTGATGCTCGGTGGCGTCCTCGCTCTATCCTTCGGCGCTCAGGCCCAGCAAAGCCCCTCGCACCTGGACTCCGTCATTCAACAAGGCCAGCTGCGCGTCTGTACCACCGGCGACTACAAACCCTATACCTCCAAAGCCGAAGACGGCGAGTATTCGGGGATCGACATCGCCATGGCCCGTTCGCTGGCCGACAGCCTCGGCGTCAAGGTCGAGTGGGTGCAAACCACCTGGAAAACCCTGATGCCCGACATGCTGGCAGGCAAATGCGACATTGGAGTCGGCGGGATCTCGGTAACGCTGGAGCGCCAGAAAAAAGCCTTCTTCAGCACCACCCTGGATGTCGACGGCAAGATCCCGCTGGTGCGCTGCGAAGAGCAGGCGTCGTACCAGACCATCGAGCAAATCAACCAGCCTTCGGTGCGCCTGGTCGAACCGGCTGGCGGCACCAACGAAGCCTTTGTCCACGCCTTCCTGCCCAAGGCCCAATTGCGGCTGCATGACAACGTGACCATCTTCCAGGAGCTGCTCGACAAAAAGGCCGACGTGATGATCACCGACGCTTCGGAAGCGCTGTACCAGCAGAAACTCAAACCCGGCCTGTGCGCGGTCAATCCGACCCGGTTCATGCAGTATGGGGAGAAGGCCTATCTGCTGCCGCGGGATGACATCAGCTGGAAGTTGTATGTCGATCAGTGGCTGCATCTGGCGAAGGTGACGGGGAATTATCAGAAGATTTTGGAACAGTGGCTGGCGGTGCCTGAGGTTAAATAACGGATAAATTTTCCACTGGATTGAACAGCAAAAAGGGCGCCTCCTAAGGAAGCGTCCTGAATGCGTTTGAGCCGATCTTTCAAGAAAGCAACGTCCTACAGGATTCCAGGAACTGTCCGTACAGCTGCACATTGCTGCGCCTTGGTCACCAGATCTATAGTCGAGTAATCGCCTGGAGGCTCCGATGACCACCACCAAACAAGCCACCAAAGCCAACAAAAAGCTCATTCCGCATGAGATGACGTTCCTTGAAGTTCGGCAGGCCGCACGTGATGGGCAGAAAGTGTTCGATACCTTTGTGATAACTGGCAAGCTGCCCATTAAAAAGCAGGCCTGAGTACTCTGGATTCATCGTTCACTACCCGGCATCAACCAGCCCGACCAACAACCTCGATCCGCGTCAGCCCTACCCGCTCTGCCTGCTCTAAAATCTCCTCCGGCGTCGAATCCGCAGTGGGCATGACCAGGCTGTTTTCGGCATCCCCCCAATGCAGCTGTAGCAGGTGCATCGCCGCCTCATGCATGGGCAGCTCAGGCTGGTTGAGTTCGAAAGTGTGAGTGCGGGGCTCGCCGTTGAACAGGTATTCCACGGTGTAGTTGTGCATGGGGGATCCTCGTAATGGAAGAAGAGCAGCTAACCTTCCTGACTAACCGGTCAGTTTTTAGTTCAACTGTTCCCCCTACCCCGTTCATGCAGAGACCAACCCTTGGTCATCGTGATGTGCTACGGGCGCCTCGGTACATCACTGCAATCAGTATGCAAAATCATGCCCCAATTCCTTCTGCATCCATTCCAGGAAGCGCCGCACCCTTGGAAAATTGGAATGGGCCCGGGGAAATACCAAGTGGTGCGCCATGATAGGCGCGCTCAGCTCCGGTGCCACTTCGACCAGTACCCCCCGAGCCAGGTAGTCCTGGGCCAACAGCGTGCTTTCCAGTGCAAAACCAAGTCCATGACTGGCAGCTTCCAGTGTCATATACGAACGGTCAAAGCTCAGGGTATAGGGTTTTTCCGGGCGTGAGACGCCATGCTGTGCGAACAACTGCGGCCACTTGATCAGCGTCGCTTCCGACAGGATCAGGTTACTGTCCAGCAGATCGGCAACAGTGCGCACGGGGCGCTTTTCCAGCAGTTTCGGTGAGGCCATCACCGCAATTTTTTCGTCTCGCACCGTCCGCACTTCGAAGCTTGGCCAGTTGGGCAAACCATGGCGAATATCGACATCGATCTTGTCCCGACTGAAGTGCAGCGACTCGTAGGAGCACGACAGGTTGAGCTGGATATCCGGATGACTTTCGCGGAACTGCTCCAGGCGCGGCATCAGCCACAACAGACCGAAACTGGGCGATGAGTGCAACCGCAGGCAGTCCAGGCTGACGTCGCTGGCAGCGCGTTCGGTCGCTATCGCGAGACTGTGGAGGATGCCGGACACTTCCTTGAGGTATTGCTCGCCGACCGGTGTGAGTGTCACGCCCCGCGCCGTTCGCAAGAACAACTGCCGGCCGATCATCGCCTCCAGTTTGGCCAATTGGTGGCTGACCGCCGAAGGTGTCAGGTCGAGCAGTTCCGCTGCGCGAGCCACGTTGCCGAATCGGGCCGTTTGTTCGAAGGCCTGAATGGCTTTCAGGGGTGGCAGTATCGGAGGCGCATCGCCGGGTGAACGCATGATTATGTTATTCCGCTGCAAGTGACATGAGCCGGGGTTCTTCCTATTCAAGCACCCGACAACCCGACTGGCGAGTGCTGAATTTTTTTCAGCATCGAGTGACATTCACGTTATTGCTCAAGGCAAGCCCGGGGACCAAGCTGAGCCCTCGATTCATTGCGGGTCGACCAAATAAAAACAATCAGAGGTACTCTTCCATGCTTCTTCAAGGCAAAGTCGCGATCATCACCGGTGCCGCCTCCGCACGTGGCATTGGCCGCGCTACAGCGACCACCTTCGCGCAACAAGGCGCTCGCGTCGTGATCCTCGATCTGGATGAATCCGCCGCACGCGATGCTGCTGCATATCTGGGTGAAGGTCATCTCGGTCTCGCGGCGAACGTCGCTGACGAATCGCAAGTTCAACAGGCCGTAGTCAAAATAATCGAGCGTTTCGGCCGTATCGACATTCTGGTCAACAACGCTGGTATCACCCAACCTCTCAAGACCCTCGACATCCGCCCTTCCGACTACGACAAGGTATTGGACGTCAGTCTGCGTGGCACCTTGCTGATGTCGCAGGCGGTGATTCCGACCATGCGTCAACAATCTTCCGGCAGCATCGTGTGCATGTCTTCGGTTTCGGCTCAGCGCGGTGGCGGCATTTTCGGTGGCCCGCATTACAGTGCCGCCAAAGCGGGCGTGTTGGGTCTGGGTAAAGCCATGGCACGGGAACTGGGCCCGGACAAGATTCGCGTCAACTCCATTGCCCCCGGTTTGATTCACACCGACATCACCGGCGGCCTGATGCAGGACGAACGCCGCCACGCGATCATCGACGGCATTCCGTTAGGCCGCCTCGGTGAAGCGCAGGACGTCGCCAACGCGGCCCTGTTCCTGGCCAGCGACCTTTCCTCTTATCTGACTGGCATCACGCTGGATGTGAACGGCGGCATGCTGATTCACTGATGACACCTGGGCGGGCCTGCGCGGCCCGTGCGGTTCTGGATCGACGACGCAGCCAGGCTTCATGGCCTGGCGGTCAATAAAAACAAGAGATCGGACCATCATGACAACCCTGTCGCTCGAAGCGGTTTCGACCGTGCGCTCCAACGCCTACCGGAAAACCGCGTGGCGCCTGATGCCGTTCCTGATGCTGTGCTACCTGTGCGCCTATCTGGATCGGGTCAATGTCGGCTTTGCCAAGCTGCAAATGATGAACGATCTGGCGCTCAGCGAAACGGTCTACGGGCTGGGCGCTGGCATGTTCTTCATCGGCTACTTTCTCTGCGAAGTCCCTAGCAACATCATCCTGCACAAGGTCGGTGCGCGGGTCTGGATCGCGCGCATCATGATCACCTGGGGCATCGTCTCCGCCCTGTTCGCCTTCGTCGAAACCGCCTGGCAATTCTATGCCCTTCGCTTTCTGCTGGGCATTGCCGAAGCCGGCCTGGCGCCGGGTCTGTTGTTGTACCTGACCTACTGGTTTCCGTCCTACCGTCGCGCTCGCATGACCGTGTTGTGGTTTGTCGCCATTCCGTTGTCGGGCATGGTGGGAGGCCCCCTCTCCGGCTGGATCATGACCCACTTCGCAGGGATGCATGGCTGGGCGGGATGGCAGTGGATGTTCGTGCTGGAAGCGGTGCCCACCGTCGTGGTCGGACTTCTGGTGCTGAGCTATCTCAAGGATGGCGTGCATCAAGCCAGCTGGCTCAACGACGACGAAAAAGCACTGATCGCCCGCGAGCTGGCCGAGGATGACCAGAAAAAAGTCATACACGCCTCTGTAGGTGAATTCATCCGCGACCGTCGTCTCTGGTTACTCGCCGCCATCTACTTCTGTGTCGTGATGGGCCAGTACGCAATCACCTTCTGGCTGCCGACCCTGGTGCGTAACGCAGGGGTGTCCGACCCGATGAAAATCGGCGTGCTGACCAGCCTGCCCTACCTCTGCGCAATTGTGGCCATGCTGTATGCCGGACGCAGCGGCGACAAACATCGCGAGCGCCGCTGGCACCTCATCATACCGATGATCGCGGGTGCCATCGGACTGACCCTGGCGGCAATGATGGGCGGAAATGTGACGCTCTCCATTCTGAGTCTTTGCCTGGCCGCTTCCGGAATTCTGTCCGCGACCTCGATGTTCTGGATGCTGCCCACCACGTTGCTCGGTGGCGTGTCTGCCGCCGCAGGTATTGCGGCGGTCAACAGCTTCGCCAACCTCGCCGGCTTCTGCTCGCCTTACCTGATTGGCTGGATCACCACCCTGACCGGCTCCAGTGCCATCGGCATGTACCTGATCACCGGCGTACTGGTAGGCGGAGCCCTGTTGGTACTGCGCATTCCCGCCGCCCTGGTCAATCGTTGATTCAACGGAGTTTTAGCATGACTACTCATTCTTCATACGCTACATCCAAAACCCTGGTGCAGCGCGCCCACAACATTCGTCGGCACGCGCTGCAAATGGGTCAAGTCCAGGGTCAGGGCTATGTCGGCCAGGCCCTCGGTGCCGCCGACCTGCTGGCAGTGTCCTACTTTCACGCCCTGAACTACCGGCCGGAAAACCCCGAGTGGGAGGAGCGAGATCGTTTCTACCTCTCCATCGGCCACTACGCGATCGCGCTGTACGCCGCGTTGATCGAAGCCGAAATCATCCCGCTCGATGAGCTGGAAACCTACGGATCGGATGACAGCCGGCTGCCGATGTCGGGCATGGCGACCTACACCCCGGGCATGGAAATCACCGGCGGTTCGCTGGGTCAGGGCCTGGGCATCGCGGTCGGTGCCTGCCTGGGCCTCAAACGCAAAGGTTCAACGGCCTTCGTCTACAACCTGCTCTCGGACGGCGAACTGAACGAAGGGTCGACCTGGGAAGCGGTGATGTCGGCCTCGCACTGGAAGCTCGACAACCTGATCGCCATCGTCGACGTCAACAACCAGCAAGCCGACGGCTACTCCAGCGAAATCCTCTCGTTCGAACCGATCGTCGATCGCTGGCAGGCGTTTGGCTGGTTCACCCAACGGATCGATGGCAATGATCTGGAAGCACTGGTCGCCGCGTTCGATGCCGCGCGCCACCATTCTGGCACGCAACCGCGAGTCATCATCTGCGACACCAAAATGGGTAAAGGTGTGCCCTTCCTGGAAAACCGCGAGAAGACCCATTTCATCCGTGTGGAAGAGCACGAATGGGAGCTGGCACTGAGCAATCTTGAAGAAGGAAAAAACCAATGAGCAACGCAACCCACACTCCGACTTCAATGATCGAGCCGCCTAAAAAGCGCCTGACCACCTCGGCGATGATCGCGTCTATTGCCTCTGAAGGCCAGGCCACCCGCTCAGCACCTTTTGGCCACGCATTAGCCGCGCTGGCGGATCAGCGTTCAGACATCGTGGGCATGTCCGCCGACTTGTCCAAGTACACCGACCTGCACATTTTCGCCAAGGCTCACCCGGATCGTTTCTATCAGATGGGCATGGCCGAGCAGTTGTTGATGAGCGCGGCAGCGGGGATGGCCCGTGAGGGCTTCGTACCCTTCGCCACAACCTATGCCGTATTCGCCTCCCGCCGCGCCTATGACTTCATCTGCATGGCGATTGCCGAGGAAAACCTCAACGTCAAAATCGTCTGCGGCTTGCCCGGCCTCACCACCGGCTACGGCCCAAGCCACCAGGCTACGGACGACCTGGCGATCTTCCGCGCCATGCCCAACCTGATGATCGTCGACCCGTGCGACGCGCTCGAGATCGAACAGGCAGTGCCCGCCATCGCCGCTCACCAAGGGCCGGTTTACATGCGCTTGTTGCGCGGGAATGTCCCCCTGGTGCTGGACGAGTACGGCTACCAATTCGAGATCGGCAAGGCAAAAACCCTGCGCACCGGCAACGACGTCTTGATCATCTCTACGGGCTTGATGACGATGCGCGCCTTGGAAGCGGCCAAGGCTCTGCAAGCAGATGGCGTTGACGTTGCGGTGCTGCACGTACCGACGATCAAACCACTGGACGAGCAAACCATTCTTGCTGAAGCCAGAAAACCCGGTCGACTGGTCGTCACCGCGGAAAACAGCTCCATCATCGGTGGACTGGGTGAGGCGGTTGCCACTGTCCTGCTGCGCAACGGCGTGACGCCAACCTTCAGGCAAATAGCGTTACCGGACGCCTTCCTTGATGCCGGGGCTCTGCCAACACTCCATGATCGCTACGGCATTTCAACCCAAGCGGTTTGCACGCAAATCAAAGCCTGGCTGTAACTGCAGGTTTCAAGGCACCTGGAAACAGGTGCCATCTGGCTGTTTACCTCAGGATATCGGCCATTGGCACTGACTACCTGATGTTGCCGGAGACTGTTTTGGTGTCGCCCTTATGGACCTTGCAACTCACATCGCCTGACATGGTAGTGACATCGCCATTGATATCACCACTTTCGACATGGCCGCTCATGGTGCGGACGCTGCCAACATTGCCGGTGACCTGCACCCTGCCAGCGGCCGTTTCAACCGAGGTGGGGTTACCGTTCACGACGACGCTCACCGGACCTGTCACTGGCACAGTCTGCTCGACGCCATCGACCACCACCCGGTTGCCGTCGACGCTGATGTTTTTCCCTGTGTAGGTAATGCCATTGATGGTCACGGTCGCCCCGCCCGTGGCCACCTCAAGCTCGCGGGCCTGGGCAAAGCTCGAGAAGTACAGCGCAGCAATCATCAGGGCCAGCTTCTTGGTAGTCGACATGTCAGCGCTCCGTCGTTCAGGTGGTTACAGGGTAATAGCAGGGCGCCGTTAACAATTCACGTTTATTTGTGCTGTTTGTGACGGTCGGCGATCCAGTGTTGGCAGGCAGTCGATGGCAAAGCAGCACCATCCCCAATGGATGGCAGGTTTTGCGCTCTGATTGTGCGGAAACGGCGACAGATTTAATTTTTATGTGTCCCCCCTCTGACCCTATGCCTTCTCGCGGCTGACCATAATGGCTTGTGAAATCAACTACGCTGCCGGAGACTCAAGTCGCCACACGGGTCACTGACCTGCAGCCTGCAAAAAAGCTGGTCGGTGTCTCGACCGAGCAGCACCCCAAAAAAGGACAGAACATGCGCAGCACGGACGAATTGCAAAACCACGATGCCAGCCCGAAATGGAAAGAGCGTTTCGCTTTTTTCAATCAGCACGGCAGCCCCAAAACCCCCGACTTCAGCTCGGCGCTCAAGCAGCTAACGACTCGCAAGTGCATGCTGATCAATATGAACTTCATCGCGATTTTCTTCGGACCGATTTATCTTTTCGTGCTTGGCCTGTGGAAAAAGAACCTGGCGCTGCTGGCGATCATCATCGTCGTCAGCTTCAGCCTGTCGCTGATTTTTACAATCCTGGGTCGTGAATTGCCCTATGCCTTGGGCAGCGGCCTGAACGTCGTCTTTGCACTGATGTATGGGTTGAGCGCCAACTATGCGTATTACCTGAAACAGGAAAAAGGCTCGCAGGGCTGGAACCCGTTTGAAGGGTTGAAGATAGTCTGATGGACGGGTGGGACGAAATGCATGCTGCTGGGTAAAAGGAAGGCGCGCCCCCTAGAGCGCGCTTTTTTCCAAATTGGAGCCTCGTCGACTGCGGTTGCCCCTCTATTCATGAGCTCCTTGGCTAGCCTAGCCTAATGACCAGCATTCCCCCTCTGCTGAAGCATCGGCAGGATTATTGCTTCCATTTCATTTCAAAGCCGCCCCAACGTCGACAACTAGCCTATTGTTGCAAGACGAAATTCTGTTAGGCAGAGCGGGTCTCAATCCGTTACTGCTTGCAACCAATCGCTAATGTCCGTTTCAACCCAAAGGAGAAATTATGCGATCGATAGGTCTTGATTCAGCAATAGCCATGAGCGAGCACAGCAAACGAACCTGGTGGCGCAGAGTGTCCGCCAAAGTCGTAGGCCGTACCGGCAGTGATCGGGGAAGAACGATGGTTGCGCTGGATGACGTCCTTCCCTTCATTTCAGTCCAACTCACCGATGAGGACATTGATCTGATCATTTCGGCCGATGCGGGAAACGCCGATGCGCAAAACGATTTGGCCCAGATGTTCGATGAACTTGGAAAGCATGAAGTCGCGTTGTATTGGTGGCGCGCTTCAGCCGATCAAGGGCACCCTGATGCCATGCACTATCTCGGCAACTGCTTCATCTGCGGCAATGGCGTCTCTAAAGATGAGGTCACTGGAATCATGTGGATCGCAAAGGCGGCGTCCTTCGGACATGTGGTGGCCGGAGGGCAAATAAACTCTCTTCTACGGTTTGCCAACACTGGATCACATTGAATGTCCTGACATTCAGTGGCACGAGCCAAGTCGTGCCACTGCCCAAAAAAGGCACAATCAAACCTATGCCAGGTTGTTTTCAATTGAACGCAAAGTTGGATTCTGCAGGGGTATTGCTGCTCGCCGAGACTGGCATAGCCCTTGCTTGAAAAAAACCAGCAACGCTGTTTCTGCCGTTAAACTGACTAAAAGGATGTCCTGAATGAAATCTGCACAACAGGGTTTTACGCTCATCGAACTCCTAATCGTCGTTGCGATCATTGGGATTCTGGCTACATTCGCTATTCCGGCTTATTCGGATTATGTGGCCAAAGCCAAAGTTGGCGCGGCAATAGCGGAGATTTCCCCGGGGAAAACCGGGTACGAAGTGATGGTGAATGAAGGGAATGCGGCCAACATTACGGTGGCTGCAATCGGACTGCAAGCCAGCACTCCTAACTGCACTATAACAACCACCCAGGCAGCCACCGGTGTTGGTACCATCGCCTGCGCCATCAAGGACAACGTTGCCGCAGTTGGTAACGTTATCTTGTCGCGAGATGCCGCCGGTGCGTGGACCTGTACATACAGTGGTAATGCGAAGTATGCCAGCAAAGGCTGCCCTAAAGTATAACGCGCCAAGTAGTAGCGACTATGCACGTTGAACAGCAATAACGGGTCAAGCAGGTCCGCAACAGACCAGTGACGCTCCTCTCGAAACCATCCTGATGTCGAGAGGAGCGTTCGCTGCAGCAGGGGGCCAGCCGATTGCGATAACTAATAAACTAGTCGTTGATTTTTCCAATCCTGGGTCGTGAATTGCCCTACGCCTTGGGCAGCGGCCTGAACGTCGTCTTTGCACTGATGTATGGGTTGAGCGCCAACTATGCATGTTACCTGAAACAGGAAAAAGGCTCGCAGGGGTGGAACCCGTTTGAAGGGTTGAAGATAGTCTGATGGACTTGCGGGATCGAAATGTATCTCGCCGGGTAAAAGGAAGGCGCGCCCTCTAGAGCGCGCCTTTTTTCTGGATCAGCAAAAAACGCCGATCAGACTACACCGTGCATAAAAAACTCGACCGGAACCTTAAAGCAATCGGAAAAGCCCTTTATCTGAGATACAGTCATTTTTCTTTTATTATTGAGCATTTCTGAAATAGCACTTTGAGAAGCTATTCCACATAATTCCTTTTGTTTAACTCCCCTATCAGCGATAAGAAACGCCAACGCTTCAGATTGCGGAAACAGGGACCAACGGAAACGAACGGAAACGGGGACCGGAAACGGGGACGACCGGAAACGGGGACAGATTTATTTCTCTTCCCCCCGTCTTTTTTCAAGGGCACTCCCTCAGGCGCGCACTAGAGTACCCACTAGATACTTAGAACCAAAGTGGCGGATGCTAGATGGAAATCGACCTCTGAACGAATCACATGTTTTTCAGGTCGCGATAGAAATTCTCATGACTGCCAAGTTTCAATAGGTACAGGGTCACGGTTTCACCGTCGTACTCATATCCCAACAGTGTAAGTTGCTTGTTCAGCTTGAATTTGTAGACGCGGATACCCGCCAAATCAGCCACCTTGGCGTCAACCAGCAAGGGGTTGGCCATGATGGATTTGACGGCATTATCCAGTTCAACCTTCAGCTGTTTTGGCAGCTTCTTTACAGCACGGGCAAATTCGTTGGCTTGTATGACCTTCATCCGAAGGTGTACTCACTCGCGTCGCCCGCCTCCACTTGGGCCCTGGCCTGCAAAAGCCCAACGATAAAGTCATATGACAGCTCCGGGTTTTGCTCTGCAATCCGGCCCAAGGTGGCCCAATGTTCGATCTGTTTGGGCGTTGAACGATGCGCAGCTGCAGCATAGATGCGAGCAGCTTCAACCAGGTCACTGTCGAGCTTGATGGCGGTACTCATGAGATCTCCTGATCTGGTGCCAAGAGTTTCACAATGAAACCTTTTACAACCTCTGTCAATGCTTATGGAGCGCCGAGACGGGGGATTCGTGGTGCTTGATCCATGCCGGGTGATCTCGTTACGGTCGAAGGCCTGACTTTTCCTGATAAACTGTCTTCCCGTTCCTATTGATTGGTACCTGCGCCCTGTAGGCCATCGAATTGTCCTTGCGCTTACATGATGTGATCGTGCCCATTTCCAGTTGCTACACTGCCGAATTCGCTTGTTTCATCAAACAACCGACTTCGAAAAGATGGGCAAAAACCGCTGTATAAAAAGATCAGTATCAATGAATTTCGAAATTTCTGAAGCGCACGTAAACACCAGCCCTGCCCGTTCCGAGCCGTCCCGCCGCTTCTCCGTCGCCCCGATGATGGACTGGACCGACCGCCACTGCCGCTTCTTCCTGCGCCTGCTCTCCAAACACGCCCTCCTCTACACCGAAATGGTCACCACTGGCGCTCTGCTCAACGGCGATCACGAGCGCTTCCTGCGCCACAACGAAGCCGAACACCCACTTGCCCTGCAACTCGGTGGCAGCGTGCCACTGGACCTGGCCATGTGCGCGCGCATGGCTCAGGACCATGGCTACGACGAGGTGAATCTGAATGTCGGCTGCCCGAGTGACCGGGTGCAGAACAACATGATCGGCGCGTGCCTGATGGGGCATCCGCAGTTGGTGGCCGATTGTGTGAAGGCGATGCGCGATGCGGTGTCGATTCCGGTGACGGTGAAGCATCGGATCGGGATCAATGGCCGGGACAGCTACGAAGAGCTGTGTGATTTCGTCGGAACGGTTCGGGATGCCGGGTGCACGAGTTTTACGGTGCATGCGCGCATTGCGATTCTGGAGGGGTTGTCGCCGAAGGAGAACCGCGATATTCCACCCCTGCGCTACGACGTGGCTGCGCGGTTGAAGGCGGATTTTCCGGAGCTGGAGATCATTCTCAACGGCGGGATCAAGACGCTGGAGGCTTGTCACGAGTACTTGCAGACGTTCGACGGGGTGATGCTGGGGCGTGAGGCTTATCACAACCCTTATGTGATGGCCGAGGTGGATCAGCAGCTGTTCGGCAGCACGGCGCCGGTAATCAGCCGGGCCGAGGCGCTGGCGCAGCTGCGGCCTTACATCGCGGCGCATATCGATGCCGGCGGCTCGATGCACCACATCACCCGGCATGTGTTGGGGCTGGGCACCGGGTTTCCGGGGGCGCGCAAGTTTCGGCAGTTGTTGTCGGTGGATATTCACAAGGCTAAAGAGCCTTTGGTGTTGCTGGATCAGGCGGCGGAGTTGTTGGAGGGGCGTTAAGTGAGAGTGGTCGGCAACAAGGCCTCCAGCGCCTTCACCGTCCTGCCATCAACAACCAGTGGCTCCTGTTCGAGCCATTGCTTGCTCTCTATAAGTACCGCCAACAATGCTGGCGCGCCATCAAACGAAAGGTCATCAGGCCAAGGCTCATCAAGGGATCTCGGAGTGGCGCATTCCCCCCAAAAAGGTGGAACAAACCAAAGCAAATCGGGCAGTTTCTTCCGCAAATGTAGATAGATGCGAACCCCATTAGGGTCCAGGTCACCAAAGTGAATCACAGGTACGCTTCGGTCAATGCCGTTCAGCAGCAGGAGCGCCGTTGCAGTATCCCAACCGGGTATGTGGACCAGCAACCAGCCGTGCATTTCCGGGAAGTCCCGCCAGGCTCCCAGGTTCTCCACCAGCAAAACAGCACGAATTTCGCCTTGAAGCACTAGCCCATCCAACAGAGCCCGTTCAGGGATAGGTACTTCACCCAGTATGTCTGCAAGAGCCCCAAGATCCAGGTTACCCCTGAGACTTTGTGCCACCAGCCCTTGAGAAGGTCGTATTCTGACCAATCCATCGTGAGTCGCTTCCGTAGCCCCAAGAGCTGAGTGCCTGCTCGCGGTTAGTATCGCTTTGGAATGTGAAGCAACCAAGGACGCCGCGGTGCGTCGGTTAAGGCGCAACGGGAGCAGAGGCAAGTTGTTGGCGCGATGAATATCTTGCAGTTTTGCCCAGCCGACGGGTGTAGGTGGCAGATCAAAAGCTGTCAATTGCGCCAGCACTTCATGCCACTGCGGCCAGACCCGCCCGATCAACTCGACGAGCTCCGCTCGTCGTTCTGCCACGAGGCCGATTTCATCTCGACGGCCAGTCGCGCGGGTCCAGGGAAGCTCTGCCAGCATATCAAAAACGGTGTTTTGCAAACTACGTCGCTTCAGGGTCGAGCGCACCAATAACTCAAGCAATGCCAGGCATTGTTCCGGTGTCTGCCACATCACGAATCCCCCCGTGTACGACGCCCGGTAACTCGCACCTCTTCTCGTCCGTCTGGAGTGACATCTCGGACCAGGCGATAGGTCGTATTACCTTCGACGCGAGCAACCTCGGGGGCAGCGATCAGCAGTTGCAGATCCAGCGTCTGGCACAGATCAAACAGCACACCAAGGTTATCTGGATCCAGACGATTGGCTTCATCCAGAAACAAAAACCGCAATGATCCATGGGATCTCCTGCCTCGCAACAAGTTGGCATCACGCTCCCATTCGCTGAGGATAACAATCATCAATGCCGCCCCCACGCCAATGGCCTCACCGGTCGATAGCCGAGTCGGATTTGCAACTTCCCAGTCAGCCCCCGCCATACGACGAATCTCAACTTGTAGATGCACGTACTCTCGGTAATCGAGCAAGCGCTGTCCGCCGCTTTTGCTTCCACCATAGCGTTGAAAAATTTCGACCAACGCTTCTTCGATCGGCATGTTTTCTTGAAACAATAATTGCTGAGCAGCACCATCGCGCAACGCACGCAATACATTTTCCATCCGCTCGACCGTACTCTGGCGCACCCGGATACTTTTAATGCTGCCGAAGCTGACCCCCACCAAACGTTCATTGAGACGGCTGACCTGACCACGAGCCTTGCGTACTTGTACATCAATGCCACGGGCAACATCCTCGCTAGCCCCTCGAAGATCACCTTCCTGTCGCATCAATCGCTCTTCTAATCCCGATAGTTGCTCTCGAAGACGATGCAGGGACTCTCGGGGATCATCAACTTCCGCGATTTGTGCAGGCAAGCGGTGACGCAACCAATCCCGAACCGTCAACCAAAGCTCCAGATACACATCATCAGCGGTGGCATCGACGTTTGCCTGTTGCTTGAACTGCCTCACCAACGCATCACCACCCTGCGCACGACCGAGGCGCTCGAGTAGCAATGTGCGCGATGTCTGAGCAAGCTGACGAAGGTTGGGAGATCCGCGAGCGTCACCCAACTGCTCTCGTGAAGATTGGATCCCGGCCATCAAGCCGTTGGCAACGACCATATCTTGCAGGTGCTTCCATCGCGCGATCGCGGGATCAGCTTCGCGTCGCTCACTAGTCAGCTTTTCGCTGGTTGAAGTCATCTCCCGCTGAGTGGTCTCGACTATATTTCTCTGCTTTCCAATCTCCTCTACCAATAGGTCACGCCGTTCATTCTGTGCATTCAGTGCACTACGGAGGCATTCAACTTCTTGCTCGGCGTCCCGCAATGCCGCTTCACTGGGGGAAGGAATTGCCAACGCCTCAAATCGGCGGACAGAAGCCGCGTGTTCACGGAGGGCAGTCTGTTGAACAGCATTAGCTGATTGCCAAGTCGTGACTGCAGACTGCTGTATCTCTTGCGCCTCGACTTCAGCCGTCTCAGCCATCCCCTGAGACAACTTTGCCTCGTTTAATTGGGCCTGGAGTGCCGGTAACAGTGCCTGTTGATCCTCCAAACGCTGCGGTGCCTCAGACCAGCCAAGAGCCTGACGATTAGCCACCAGGTACTCAAGTGACTCGAGGGCTGACACCAAGCAATCTCGTCGAGACTGGAGATCGGCAACACGCAGACGCAAACATTCGACTTCATCAGCCTCCAGCGGCAGCTGACGCAATACGGTCATATCCCTCTCGATGATGTCCACGAAGTTTTTTGTGCGCGTTGTCTCTTGAAGAGCAATCAAGGCCGCACTCTGCTCACTTTCCAACTCAGCCAGACGTTCAGCATGATCTGGCGCTTCAAGCATAAAGGCATCCGCTAACAGCGTACGCAAACCATCGATGAGAGGATAAAGTGCCTGAGCCGCTTGGTCATTACTCAAGATTTCCTCGCATAATGACTCGCTCAAATACTGCGTTGCATTAATCCTTTCCTGCAATGCGCAACGGGCCATGGCGGGATCCTCTGAAAGCCAAAGCCCATGATCGGCCAACAAATCATTACCCTCAGCAGACAACCCCTCAAGCAAATGTCGTCTGCTGCGCAAAACCTCCATTTCCAGCGCCAGGACTTGGGCCTCGACACGTAACTCTTCGGCGCGAACCTCCCGGGCACGCCTGCCAAGCCTTGGGTGCGGCGGAATACGGGAAACTCGTAACGTCATGCCCTCCGACACGATCACATCATTGCCATCGCCCACGCCCAATTCAGGTGATAGCAACCATGACTCCAGATCGGCATCTTGTGAAATCAACAATACATCTGGCAATGATTCAGCACGTTGATGCAGACGCCTGGCGACCTCCTCGGGGTTATCCACGATCAGAGCCTGACTCAACGGACCAAGTCGCGCCTCTAATACTGCCGCTTCATGAAGCCCCACATCATCGAAACTGGCCGCCAGCAAATCAGCGCCCACCTGATCGCGTAAACGCAGAAGCTCCTCAGGAAATGGTCCTCCAGACGTGAGCAGCGCTCGGGACTCGCCAAGCAAACGCTCGTGAGATGTCTTGGTAAACACTTCACTCCCACGTAACTCGGACAGTTGCTTTTCCAGCGCGCCGCGCGCCAAATCCAAATCGGCCCGACTGAGAAGCTGCACACCCAAATGGTCGCTTATCCGTAGCGCTCTCGCCGCATGTTCGCGCCAAGACGGCGCTAATCCATCGAGTTCGTTACAACGAGCGTCCATGTCTTGCAAATCGGATAGAACAGACGCACGTCTGTGCCCTGTGTCACGACTTTTCTGCTCATAAGCACTGCGCTCAGCTTCCGCACTACCCAGAAGCGTTTTAATCGTTTCGACTGCCGATTCAATTGGCCAGGTAATAGTTAATCGATCAGCCAGGGCGCGAATTTTCACCTGACGCTCAACGAGTGGGCGCTGCGAATCGACAGCCTGCTTGATGAATGGCAGACGATTTGCGATGGCCCTATCATCTCGGTACTGGCGCAAGACATTAGCTGCGACCTGGTACGCTTCCGCCGCCGGGATCGTTACATCTCCAACCATGGCGAATAGAGCTCCGATTGTTGCCCCATGACGTTTGCGATGCTCCTCGGAATCGGCCAATTGAGTCATCAGCGTTCGGCGCTCGTGATCAACCGCTTCGAGCTCATCACGGGAATGAACTAGCCAACCGTCGAACTCGGCAACGACAAGCGCCGGAACTACCAAGAACTTTTGCGCCGCTTCCAGATGCCTCTTCGCCTGTCGAAAAGCACCCGCACGACGATAAAGTTGCTCAATGCCGACCTCGAGATCAAGTTGACCCTGAACGGCATTTTCATAATCAGTCTGTGCCCGATGGCGCTCCTCACGTCGACGTTCAAACGCTGCCTCGGTGAGTTGACGCTGCTCAAGCGTCCGCTCAGCCTCAAGCTGCGCAGCTGTCAAAACCTCCCGGCAATGATCCAATGTTTGTAACGCGACTACTGCATCGCCCATGCGCTCCTGCCAATTCTCCGCCTGCGTGAGCGAACGATTGGTGTCGCCAAGCTGTACCTTGAGTGCTCCCAGCTCCTTTTCTGTATTGCCCAGAGACTCATCGGCATCGGTGTGGGCTTGCACTGCTTCGATGTAGCATTTCTGAGCCTCTTCCACGCGACGCTCGAGCTCTGCAGCACGCTCGCCAACGGAAAGAAAAGCGGCTGTGAACATTGCCTGGCCTGAATGGAATACGTCGCCAATTTCCTGCTCAAGGCGCCGGGACTCTTGGACTTCTGTTCGAGTACGTCGGCACGCATCCAGGTTGGCTTTCATGCGTTGGAGGGTGTCAGCGAGGCCGGTTTCTTCTTTGAGCAGAAAACCGCGCAGTTCTGATGTCAATGCGCGTGAAATTCCACCTGTCATACTGGTACGCAGCATTTCATTGAATTTATTGCGCTCTTCGTCGACGCCCATCCGCATTGGCAATACGCCGTGATCGAACAATGTTGCGAAATACTCTCTAGCTGAAGGGAAAACCTGAAGTCGCCCGCCCAATCGAGCGCTAGTTTCACGCAGCTCTTGCAGTTCAGGTACTGCCTCGTTGTCTCCTTGGACCAGTAACAACAAGTCCTGTAAGCGACTGCTATCCTCAAGGCCGGAAATAATGAACGGAGTGGGGTCGATAGAAGGCTCGCTCTTGCGCTCGAGATGTACACCGGCAATTAGCCGACGCTGCCCTTCCAGCGCGAACTCAAGAACGACGTATGAGGGCCGCCCAGACTCGCCCAATCGACCCCATATTCCTTTGTCGCCACCTGTCGCACCGGTTTCACCGAGATTGGTGAAACGTAGACGTGACATATCGGGCAACAACACCACATAAGCAGCAATCATCACCGTAGTCTTGCCAGAACCATTGGCACCTTCCAACGCCGTGACATGCCGATCGAGTAAATATCGTTCGTAGAAAACGCCTTTCCAGTTCACGAGAACCAGAGCAACAGCGCGCGTTCGGCTCATAAGTCACTTCCCTCGTCATTTTTTGCGTTTTCCCCGTCCTCACTGCCGTAGTTGTCGACCACCAACTCACCACGATCGATCAGTTGCTCAAGCGCTGACTGTGAATCTTGAAGACCACGCACCGGGTCGGCAAAACGCATCAAGGCCGGACGCAATCGAATGCGGCTTTCCTCGAACAGATCGATAAAGCCCAGCTCAGTCAGGCGACGCAGCACCTCCGCCAATTGCGAGCGGATGGTTTCTCCCGCCGTGTGCTCGATATATCTTTGCTTGCGCGGATTTAGCGCAAAGAACAGTCGCTCGGCGCCAAGGAGCCCGGATAACCGCTGTAAAACGTCTTCGCGACTCACTACGCCCGCGAGCTGAAGGGTCGTGGGATCCAGATAAAGCAAGGCAAGCGTTTGCCCAACCAACATCTCACCTGCCGAAAGCTGCCTCCGACCTAATCGGTCCCCTGTGGGCAGCAGGTAAAAAAAGCCGTCGCTACGTTGAACGAGCTCACAACCATACCGACGGTAAAAAATCTCAAGCAGCGACTGGGCATCTACTAAAAACTCGTAAAGGGAGCCATCATCGCGGCCTATATGACGGCCACGTCGCAACGTGAGGTCCACTTCAGGAAAGCTCTCATCACCGATAACCTCTTCGAGTGTTTGAAATCCAGACTCCATCAAAACTTATCCTTGTTTGTGCCTATGTCCCACTCCTCGACCTCCAGTTCGCCAAGTACTTCCCATAAGCGTTCTTTCGCACTGGAGACCTGGGTAATTTTGACCAGGACGTTCGCGATTCTCCCTACAGCCAGGTAATGCTCGGACACAGGGAGCCCGGCAAGTACCTGTCCAAGCACCGCAGAAAGCGTTCGAGCACCGCCTTCAACAGCTGCTCTGGTCAGAGCTTCCAAGTCTGCAATCTTATCCTCGGGCTCGACCCATTGCGGATTCGCTTCCCGATCAACGCGAACACGAGCCACCAGCGGGCGCTCGACTTTAAGCTCTAGCTGACGCAAAAGGCGAATTGACGGCACCTGCGTTACCAGCATGTAAAAAGGCCTTGATGGCCAAGCCGTCAACTGATCAAGCAGACGCTGGCTCAGTGCTCGATCAGGATCCAGTCGAACCACATCACGCAGATAACGGTGTACCCGCCGGTAATATTCAGACCAGGCATGTTGCCGGGCACCTCCCCAGTCCGCTATTCGGTCAATATGCTCAATCACACGCTGAGCAACTTCCTCAGCTTCGAAATATTGGGCAGTATTGGCAAGTGCCTGAATGTGCTGTAGCGATTCGACCAAGTGATGAGTGTCGCGGAGCAAGACTTCATTCAATTCACGCAACGTGACTGTCGTGGTGTCTAGCAGCTCCTGACAGCGATTCACCGCGTGAAACCAATCCGCTACCAACAGCTGAGCTATTTCGGATTGCACCTCCTCCTGCTGGGCATCGAGGCCCCGTTGTCGACGCTCGATTCCCGCGACAAGATCGCCCACCGTCACGCGAAGCGGCCCGATGACTCCCTCGCGCCATGCGCGCTCATCCGTTGCCTTTTTTGCGACATCCAATATTGCAACCAATTGCGCACGAAGAGTGCCCGTCAGCAACGTCAGGCTCTCTCGCGTCAGCGCCTCATCCGCTAAAAAGTACTCAACCACCGCAGCGGCCAGTCGAGTCAGGGCGTACTCACCGGCATGAATAACCCCCGCCCCATCTACGCGAGCAAGCATGCGCTGCTCACGCAGGCGTTGAATGGCATGGGTGGCGCGTTTACGTGGATTTTCCGCAGTGGGTTCGACGATATCGCAGACCTGTCCGAATAGGTCTACGAGTACTTCCTCCTCGAACGATGCCAGAGCCGCCTTGTCCGCCCGCAGATAGAGCCCCGCCAGAAAACAAAGATCAATGGTTTTCAGTTCGAGGCTGACCCCATCGCGGGACAGCGATGCTATGACCCGGCTAGGATCCACCTGAGCGGATGTGGCATTACTTCCGTCAGGAGGATCGGTGAGCGCCTTCATCGACTCAGCCCTCGGCATTTGGAACAAGTGGCAGCATCGCGGAGATCAGAGCGGTACATAGAGTCAGCGCTTCCAATACCTGACAATCGTCGAAAAAATGATTCGCGCGGCCTTGACAGGATGTTAGTCACCTTTCGCTGCCGTGTAAGTCAGATCGCACAGACAGGCGCTGTGGGACTCAGCCTACGCTGCCTGTTTTTTTTCAACAGCATCGATCACTGGTTGTCCGGCCTGGTCACCACCCATCGTTTCTCGTCTTCCTGAACATTGATTTTTGATTATCCTTACCATAATGTAAGGAAAATACCACCTGACGGAGCATCCAACATGGCCACCGCTACACTGACGTCGAAAGGACAAATCACCATTCCAGCACAGGTTCGGGCTTCGCTTGGTCTCGATACCGGAGACCGCATTGAATTTGTAGCCATTGGCGATGGCAAATTCGCTATCATGGCTGCGACCCATTCGGTTCGCGATCTCAAAGGACTCATTCGCAAGCCAGTGAAAGCTGTAAGCATAGAGGAAATGAATCAAGCCATCGCCTTACAGGGATCCAGCGCAATATGATAGGTCTGGATACCAATGTACTGGTCAGGTATGTCGTCCAGGATGATCCAAAGCAGTCAGCCAAAGCTTCCGTACTCATTGAGTCGCTGACAGTCGCTTCACCCGGGTTCATCGCGCTGGTATCAATAGTAGAATTGGTTTGGGTGCTCCAATCCTGCTATGAGAGCGATAAAAGCGAGATCATTACAGTTCTCGAAACTCTATTGCGGACTCGTGAACTGACGGTGGAAAATCCTGAAACTGTCTGGCAGGCATTGCGCAACTACTCACAAGCCAATGCCGACTTCGCAGATTGCTTGATCGAGCGCAGCGCGAACGCAGCCGGCTGCAAGTACATTCTCACCTTTGACAGCAAAGCTGCCAAAACTGCGGGGATGCGCCCCCTGACTTAATTTTAGCCCCAAGATCAGTTGCCTTGAATTGTTAATAGTATACCCTCAGGAGAGAAGTGGAATGGATTACCACCGAGCGCGTCTTCAGTACTAATTTAACAAGCTTCAACCGATCCGCGATGGTGTCTTTCCGGCCTATGGAGGAAACTTCGAGTTTGAGCTGTTTAGCTTTTTCGAAGTCTGTTATCACCTCAAAGACTGGGTTAAACATTCATCTGGGTATGCTTTATTCAGTAACGTAGAAGATTACATTAGTCAAACCCCTGCGCTAAGAATTTGCGGCGATGTCTGTAATAAGCTCAAACATAAGAAGCTTGATCGGAAGCTGCGCAGTGGTTCCGAGCCTGGAGTCTTTATGATCACGTCTACGACGACCGTTGGCCCAATTGGGAGTACGGCAATCGTGAGTATCGATAAGGCGAGAATCGAAACTGAACGTGGTGATGAATGCTGTTTTGAGCTTGCCAAGGAATGCATGGAGGCCTGGCAGACTTATTTCACCATAAACAAAGCCGCCTATATCAATTGCTCAACATCCATTTAAGCCGCGTAGATCGTCGGACCGGTTGAACCTGTGAGCTCATCTGGCCTCTCAGTAACTGGATACCGCGCCCCGCCTTTCAAACACCCGTTTTCAGGATGTTGCCGCTGGGGCTATCGATACACGCATGCGCCCTTGAGTGGCTGTCAGCGCTCGGGTAATGTCAACAGACCCATAGGACAGAGCACGCCCATGACTTCCAAGCTGGATCAACTCAAACAAATGACCACCGTGGTTGCCGACACCGGCGACTTCGAAGCTATCGCTCGCGTTAAACCCGTGGACGCTACCACCAACCCTTCGCTGCTGCTCAAAGCAGCGGCCATTTCCGGTTATGCCGAGCTGCTCAATGCCTGCGTTCACGACTGCAAGGGCGATGTCGGCTTGGCCAGCGACCGTTTTGGCGTTGCGGTAGGGCAAGAGATTCTGAAGGTTGTGCCGGGGCGCATTTCCACTGAAGTGGATGCGCGCCTGTCGTTCGACACTGACGCCGTATTGAAGCGCGCGCACCGTCTGATCGAGCTGTATGACAAGGCCGGCGTCGGCCGTGACCGGGTGCTGATCAAGATCGCGTCCACCTGGGAAGGCATCCGCGCTGCCGAGCAGCTGGAAAAAGAAGGCATCCAGACCAACCTGACCCTGCTGTTCTCCTTCGCTCAGGCCGCCGCTTGTGCCGATGCCGGGGTGTTCCTGATTTCGCCGTTCGTGGGCCGTATCTACGATTGGTACAAGAAGGCCAACGGCAATGACTACACCGGCGCGGATGATCCGGGTGTGCAGTCGGTGACGCGCATCTACAACTACTACAAGGCCAATGACTACAAGACTGTGGTAATGGGCGCGAGCTTCCGTAACCTGAACCAGATCGAGCAACTGGCCGGTTGCGACCGCCTGACCATCAGCCCGGAACTGCTGGAGAAGCTGGCGGCGGATAACGGCAAGCTGGAGCGCAAATTGGCACCAGGTAATGCGGGTGAGGCGCGTTTGACCTTGAATGAAGCGCAGTTCCGTTGGTTGTCCAACGAGGATGCGATGGCGACAGAGAAGCTGGCTGAGGGTATTCGTCAGTTTGCTCGGGATCAGGAGAAGCTTGAGGCGTTGTTGCAGGCGAAGCTGTGATTTAGTTAGGGGTAATGCAAAAAGGGGCGAACGTTGGGTTCGCCCCTTTTTTTGCGTTGAATTTGGGTATTGGTTGGGCTTCGTGCTGGGGGATGTGGTGTTTGGTCTGGCGTCATCGCGAGCAAGCTCGCTCCCACAGGGGTTGGGGGTCGGTCGCGAAGGATGCGAACGACGCAAGTCCTGTGGGAGCGAGCTTGCTCGCGATGGTCGTTAACGATAGGCGTGTTTACAGGTTAAACGCGACGCTCTTGAGTCCATCGTCGGAACGCCGCCCGGAGAAAGCCTCGCGGCTGCAAGGATCAGTGGCGCTCGAGCGCATTCACCAGATCATGGAAGGCTTCTCGGTTGGAGTCGTTCAGGCCCATGAGGATCTTGTGCGCTTCGAGCACTTTGATCCGCACCACTTCCTCGGACTGATCCTGGTCTGGCAGGTCGGTCAGGCACTCCGGGCACGGGATCGGGCGGTCAACGATGTTGAACACCTGCTCGAAGCCCATGGACTGCAGCAGCCGGGTGATGTCTTCGTGGGTGGTGACGACGGTCGGCAGCAGGCCGACCTTTTGCCGCGACAGGATCGACAATTTGGCCAGCAGGCCAAGGGTGGTGCTGTCGATGCTGCGGGTTTCGGTCAGGTCGATCACGATCGCGTTGAAGTTCAACGAAGTGAAGATCCGCTCAATAGTCGCATCCAACGCCGAACAGAGGGTCAGGCGAACTTCACCGACGAACTTGAGGACGAAGGTGCCGTCCTGCTCGGCGAACTGGATTCTACCGGTACTCATCAAAGATTCCTGCTCAACACCAACAGGGCGATATCATCCGGCATCTCCCCCAGCGTGGCCAATCCAAAAACCTGCCGCAGACCATCCAGGCTGCCGCCCGCTGCCTTGACCCGTTGGGGCAAAGCCGCTTCTTTTTCTTTGAGTGTCGGTTCTGGCAAAAGGTCCAGGATGCCGTCGGACATCAGCGTCAGGCTGAATGTCGGCGGCAGTTCCAGCACGTGGTCTTCGTAGGTGGCTTCATTGAAGAGGCCAACCGGCAGACCGCGCCCTTCCAGATAACTGACACTGTCTGGCGTGTACAACACAGGCAACGGCAAATGACCGCCGATGCTATAGGTCAACAAACCTGTCTCCTCGTCGATGACTCCACCGACCATTGTGACGTGTTTACCCAGCTTACAACTGATCAGGCCCCGGTTGATATGACCAAGGACCTCTGAAGGCTTGAATTCCGGCAATGTACCGCTGCGCTTGGATTCGAACAGCAGGCGCGTGGTCATGAATTTCAACAGCACGGTCACGAAGGCTGAAGAAGCGCCATGTCCGGAAACGTCCGCCAGGTAGAACGCTACCCGGCGCTCGTCGACCCGAAAGTAGTCGACGAAATCACCCGACAGGTACAGCGACGGAATGATCTGGTGCGCAAACTGGAACTCGTCGATGGTCCACGGGCTGACCGGCAACATGTTCATCTGCACCTGGCGACCGGCATTCTGGTCTTCCTGGAGCAGGTTCAGGCTGGCTTCGAGCTCACGGTTGGCCTTTTCCAGCTTCTCACGGTAGCGCTGGTTTTCCAGCAGCAGGCGCGCACGATCCAGGGCCCGGCGCACGGAGTGCTCGAGCACGGCCAGATCTTCGAGAGGCTTGATCAGGTAATCCGCCGCGCCCAGGCGCAGGGCCTCGACCGCATCGTTCATCACGCCGGCGCCCGACACCACGATGACCGGGGTCTGTGGCGACCGCTCGGTGACCTGGCGGATGAGTTCGAGCCCGCCCATCTGCGGCATGCGCAGATCGCAGATGACCAAGTCGGGCTTGTCTTGCTCGAATACCTGAAGACCCTGCTGGCCATTGCTGGCCTGCAAGACGCTGAAACCACTGTCTTCCAAGTAGGCGGCGAGGCTCGCTCGCACTACTTCGTCATCATCGATTATCAGCAGCGTGGCACTGGTTTTTGGCATGTGGGCAAACGGCGCCAGAATTAGGTTGGCGTAGCAGGCAGGGGTTTTGGCCCGGCTCACACTACTGGATTCGCTTTCTAGCCTCTCCGCCGCACCGTTTTCGGGCATTTGCCGTACACACGGGTACACCAGAGGTGCCCTTCTAAGGCGCAGACGGTACTCCCATCCGCGGGGCGTTTCAAGCTCACGCCGATGGTCGCTTGACGACTTTGGCTGCCAAATGACCGGGAGTTATAAAAACCTGTTGAAGCTTAACTGGATGGAAGGTCGTAACCTGCCGATTTAATGGGTATTTCGTATTTCTGCGAATTTAACAGCCGCAGGAGCGAGCTTGCTCGCGATGGTCTCGGGGGCGACGCGTTTATTCAGATAATACGCGTAATCGTTGACGTCCATCGCGAGCAAGCTTGCTCCTACAGGGGGGTTGCGTTTGTTCAGGGACTACGCGTTATCGTTGACGTCTATCGCAAGCAAGCTTGCTCCTACAGGGGGGTTGCGTTTGTTCAGGGACTACGCGTTATCGTTAACGTCCATCGCGAGCAAGCTTGCTCCTACAGGGGGTTGCGTTTGTTCAGGGACTACGCGTTACCGTTGACGTCCATCGCGAGCAAGCTTGCTCCTACAGGGGGTTGCGTTTGTTCAGGGACTACGCGTTATCGTTAACGTCCATCGCGAGCAGGCTCGCTCCTGCAGGGGATCAGAAATCGTCTTCGACCTGGCCGTCCTTGACCTTGAATTCGCGATTCTGCAGGTACGCGTTACGGATGAAGGTGTATTTGTCGCCATGGATCAACTTCTCGGCCGACAGCAGGTTGGCGCGGGTGTCGATGATGTTCAGGCCCATGACCGAGTTACGCACCGAAACGTCATCCATGTAGCGGTAGGGACCGGTGTAGCCGTCGACATACTTGGACGGCGCGTCACGCAGGGTGCTTGGGCCCAGCAACGGCAGCATTACGTAAGGCCCGCTGCCCATGCCCCAGTAACCGAGGGTCTGGCCGAAGTCTTCGTCATTGCGCTGCAGGCCCATCTTGGTGCCCACATCGAAGAAGCCCAGCACGCCGAAGGTGGTGTTGAAGATCAGGCGCGCGGTGTCGACGCCCGCGTTGGCCGGCTTGGCCTGCAGGATGTCGTTCGCCAGGTTGGTGACGTCACCGACGTTGCGGAACATGTTGTGGATGCCGTCTTCGAGGAACTGCGGCGTCACGTACTGGTAGCCTTGGGCCAAAGGCTTCAGGGCATAGGTGTCGAGCACGTCGTTGAATGTGTAGATCGGGCGGTTGATGCTTTCCCAAGGATCTTCTTCCGTGGCGGCCTGGGCAACGAACGGGACCACCAGCACACTGGCGCACACACAAAGCCGAGCTAGATGATTGCTCCAGCGCATAGACAACTCCTTGGATTGTTACTGGCGCGGGCACAGGGGCCCAAGCGATAAGCTGGCTAGTATAAGACGGAATAGCCACTTTAGGCAGCATCACGCGTGCCAGGCCGCAGATTTGCGAGGGTGTTCGGCGATTCAACGCCATGTCATGCAACTGTCACCGTCGGCCACTAGCCTCGAAACTATTTCAGGGACGTTACTATGCCGTATGCCGAACCCAAGCCCCTCGCCGCCCCCAGCCTGACCGCCGTGTTGTTCGGCCTCAGCGGTTGCCTGGTGGATTTCGGCGCCCGCACCCACCGCCACGACAGCCATGCTGACGCACAGGCCGAGGTCACGCCCGGTGCCCTGGAGAGCCTGCACGATTTGCAACGCCAACAGATTCCTTGCGCCTGGCTCGATGAACTGCCCCCTGCCCTCTGCCATTCGCTGGCCGCCGAACTGCCGGAATGGATCCTGCCGTCGCAACACCTTGCAACAATCAATCCGTGGCCGGCCCCCGATGCCTGCTGGCAAGCCTTGATGCGCTTGAGGGTGGAGCGCCTGGAAGGTTGCGTGCTGGTCAGCGGCGAACCGCGCCTGCTGCAATCGGGGTTGAATGCCGGCTTGTGGACGATTGGCCTGGCGTCCTGCGGCTCGCTCTGCGGACTGGCGCCCCACGAGTGGCAGGCATTGACCCAGCAGGAACGAGACATGAAACGCGGCAAGGCCACGGTGCAACTGTTCGGCCTGGGTGTGCATTCGGTGATCGATCACCTCGGCGAACTGGACACCTGCCTGGCCGACATCAGTCTGCGCCGGCTCAAGGGTGAGAAGCCCTGACCGCCGCCTCACCCATGAACCCATGCAGGTTGCGCGGGAGTGGATTAATCTAAAGGACAGCCATAGACCTTTGGCGCTCTGCCGCGGTCTATGCCAGAGCCTATAGATAAAAGGAAGAACGCCATGCCTGCCCGCGAACTGCAAGAACAGCTCAATAAACTGCGCGAGCAATTGGAACAGAATCCACCGCTGACCGAAGTCGAGCGCGATGACCTGCACACGCTGATGCAGCAGATCGAACTTGAGCTTGAACTTGAAACCAAAACCCAGGATTCCAGCCTTTCCGATAATGTGAACCTGGCTGTCGAACGCTTTGAGATAGACCACCCAACCCTGGCCGGCACCTTGCGCAACATTGTGCAGGCCTTGGGCAATATGGGGATCTGATACCGCCGGATACAAAAAAGCCCTGCCAGCGATGGCGGGGCTTTTTCATATCGGCGACCTGAAATGCGCCCCTGTAGGAGCTGGCTTGCCAGCGAAGGGGCCCGAACATTCACCATCTATATCTATGGTGACAGGATCGACGCCTTCGCTGGCAAGCCAGCGCCTACAGGGCTCGGGTGTGTCCGTGAAATCATGGTGACTGTCAGGCCGCCTTCGCTGGCAAGCCAGCTCCTACAGGGCTCGGGTGTGTCCGTGAA
>NZ_JAUSSR010000018.1 GCF_030812475.1 Pseudomonas lini | reverse complement strand
AAGAACGCCGGGGCCAGCGCCAACATGGCCAAGTACCTGGCGGCCAAAGCCTCCTGGGAAGCGGCCAATGCCTGCCTGCAGACCCACGGCGGTTTCGGCTTCGCCTGCGAATACGACGTCGAGCGCAAGTTCCGCGAGACCCGGCTGTACCAGGTGGCGCCGATCTCGACCAACCTGATCCTGTCCTACGTCGCCGAGCACTTGCTCGAACTGCCACGCAGCTTCTGAGGGCCCGCCCATGAGCCATACCCACGCATTGGCCACGTTCCTGGCCGACCTGCAATACGAGCAGATTCCCGACGCCGTGCTGGCGCGCACCGAAGACCTGTTCCTGGACTGGATCGGCTCGGCGCTGGCCAGCCAGGGTGCGCGGCCGATTCCGCTGTTCGAGCGCTATGCCGAGCGCATGGGGCCGGCCAGCGGGTCCGCGAGGATCCTGGTCAGCGCGCGCAGTACATCGCCCTACTTCGCCGCCTTGGTCAACGGCGCGTCATCACACCTGGTCGAGCAGGACGATCTGCATAACAGTTCGGTGCTGCATCCAGCCACGGTGGTGTTTTCCGCAGTGCTGGCGGCGGCCCAGGACTTGAACAAATCGGGCAAGGATTTACTCCTGGCCTCGGTGGCGGGCTACGAAGCGGGCATTCGCATTGGCGAGTTCATGGGGCGTTCACACTATCGAATCTTCCACACCACCGCCACGGTCGGCACCCTGGCCGCCGCCGTGGGCGTGGGCAAGCTGCTGGGTTTCGACAAGGAACAGTTCATCAATCTACTGGGCAACGCAGGGACCCAGGCCGCCGGCTTATGGGAGTTTCTGCGCGATGCCGCTGACTCCAAACAGTTGCACACCGCCAAGGCTGCCGCCGACGGCTTGCTTGCCGCCTACATGACCGAGGACGGGCTGACCGGCGCGCGCAATATCCTCGAAGGCGAGCAAGGCATGGCGGCGGGCATGTCCACCGATGCCGAGCCTGCCAGGTTGTCGGATCGGCTGGGCACACGCTGGGCGCTGGCAGAAACCTCGTTCAAGTTCCACGCCTCGTGCCGGCACACGCACCCCGCCGCCGACGCCTTGCTGCACTTGATGCAGCGCGAGGGCCTGCGCCATGACCAGATCGCCAAGGTCGTCACCCGCGTGCACCAGGGCGCCATCGATGTGCTCGGCCGTGTGGTGAAACCGGCCACCGTGCATCAGGCCAAGTTTTCCATGGGCGCGGTGTTGGGATTGATCGCCGTGCATGGCAGCGCGCAACTGATCGAATTTCGCGACCTGGCCCTGACCGATGCCGACGTCGACGCCTTTCGCGAGAAAGTCAGCATGGAACTGGACCCCGAAGTCGATGCCGCGTACCCGGCGCGCTGGCTGGGCCGCGTGATCGTCACCACCACTGACGGGCGCACATTGACCGCTGCCATCGATGATCCAAAGGGCGATCCCGGCAACACCCTGTCGCGTCCCGAACTGGAGGCCAAGTTCCAGCGTTTGCTGGCGTTTTCCGGGGCGCGGACCCAAGAGCAAGGCAAGGCGATCATCGACAAGGTCTGGCATCTGCGAGATGCACAGCAATTGGCTGATCTGATTTAACCGTTGACGCATTTTCAGCCGGCAGCGTTGCTGCCTCAGAAAGTACACGGCCTGAGCGAATAGGTAACCCAAATGACTCAACTCACTCCCCGTCCGCTGGACGGCATCACCGTCATCAGCCTGGAGCACGCCATCGCGGCGCCCTTCTGCACCCGTCAGCTGGCCGACTTGGGCGCCCGCGTGGTGAAGGTCGAACGCCCCGGCACGGGTGACTTCGCCCGCGGCTACGATCAGCGGGTCGATGGCCTGGCCTCGCATTTCGTCTGGACCAACCGCTCCAAGGAAAGCCTGACCCTGGACCTGAAACAGGACGCGGCCGGCGGCATTCTCGAGTCGCTCCTGGCCAAGGCCGACGTGCTGGTGCAGAACCTGGCACCCGGCGCGGCGGCTCGCATGGGGCTATCCTTCGAGGCGCTGCAGGCGCGTTTTCCCCGGCTCATCGTTTGCGATATTTCCGGCTATGGCGAGGGCGGACCTTATGAAAAGAAAAAGGCCTACGACCTGCTGATCCAGAGCGAGGGCGGCTTTCTCTCGGTGACCGGTGGCCCGGGAGAGGATGAAATGGCCAAGGCCGGTTGCTCGATCGCCGACATCGCAGCGGGCATGTACGCCTACACCGGCATCCTCTCGGCGCTGATGCTGCGGGAGAAAACCGGGGTCGGCAGCCGCATCGACGTGACGATGCTCGAAAGCCTGGTGGAATGGATGGGCTACCCGATGTACTACGCCTACGACGGTGCGCCGCCACCGGCACGGGCCGGGGCCTCGCACGCGACCATCTACCCCTACGGGCCGTTCCCCACCGGCGGTGGCGGCACCGTCATGCTGGGCCTGCAGAACGAGCGCGAATGGGCCTTGTTCTGCGAGAAGGTCCTGCTGGACAAGTCGCTGGCGACGGACGAGCGGTTCTCTGCCAACTTCAAGCGCTCGGAGAACCGTGAAGCGCTGCGGCAAATCATCGTCGACGGTTTTGCCGCGCTGTCGGTCGACGAGGTGGTCGAGCGCCTGGAAGACGCGCAGATCGCCAACGCCCGAGTCAACGACATGCAGGGCGTCTGGGATCACCCGCAACTCAAGGCGCGCGATCGCTGGCGCGAAGTGGACAGCCCCAGCGGAAAATTGCCGTCGCTGCTGCCTCCTGGTCACAACACTGCGTTCACGCCGCGAATGGATGGCGTGCCGGGGTTGGGGCAGCACACCGGCGGCATTTTGAGCGAGCTGGGGTTGTCTGTTGAGGAGCAGGCACGGTTGGCTGCGGCTGGGGTGGTTTGAGGCAGTTTTTGCTGCTCGGTTTGTGCAGTCAATGACGACGCTTTCGCCGGCAAGCCGGCTCCTACAGGGTTTGCGCCGTCCGTGATGACGCTTTCGCCGGCAAGCCGGCTCCTACAGGGTTTGCGCGGTTCTGAAGCCTTAGGTAGGAGCAAGCTTGCTCGCGATGGACGACACCGCGAACACGCCCTGTCTGAACGAACCCGGTTGCCGGAAGTTTGGGTTGGGGCGCGCGATCCATTCGAGTTTGCCGGCCAGGAACATACGTTCAATTCAGGTAACGAGGAAATACTCATCATGTCCCGATCCATCGTCCGCTCAGCGTTGTTTGTGCCGGGAAGCCGACCCGAGCGTTTTGCCAAGGCCCTGGCCGCTGGCGCCGATGCGGTGATCGTCGATTTCGAGGACGCCGTGGAGGAGCCGCTCAAACGTCAGGCGCGCGAGCACCTGGCGGACTTTCTGCACAAGACGCCGCAAGCCTCGGTCTGGGTGCGGGTCAACGCGCCGGATCACCCCGAACACGCGGCGGACTTGACGTTCTGCGCGCAGCAGGCCGGCGTTGCGGGCGTGCTGCTGCCCAAGGTGGAAAGCGCGGCGCATGTGGCCGCCGTCTGGCAGACAGGTAAACCCGTCTGGCCGATCATCGAAAGCGCCAAAGGCCTGCTCGCGCTGGAAACGATTGCCCACGCCGAGGGCGTCGAGCGCCTGTCGTTCGGCAGCCTCGACCTCGCCCTCGACCTGAACCTCAACACCGGCAGCGCCGCTGCGCTGCTGTTTCTCGATCAGGCGCGCATGGCGGTGCAATTGCATTCGCGCGGTGCCGACCTGCTGCCGCCCCTGGATGGCGTCTACCCCGCCATCGGCGACCCCGCAGGCCTGAAGCGTGCCATCCGTCACGCCTACGACATGGGTTATGGCGGTGCGCTGTGCATTCATCCCAATCAGGTGGCGGTCATTCACGATGCCCTCGCTCCCAGCGCGGATGATTTGGCGTGGGCGCGCCGGGTGGTGGACGCCAGCGCGGCCGCAAACGGCGCCGGCGCCTTCCAGCTGGACGGTCAGATGGTCGATGCACCGGTGTTGCTTCGCGCCCAGCGACTGTTGGCGCTGGCGGCCAACTAAAGCGAACAGGTCTGGCCGGAACACTGCCGCCGCATAAAGAGTGCACTTCGCGTCCGGCCTGCTAGCGTTTAAACAACGCCACGCTGGCAGGCAGGACCGGAACTTGCGCCGATAGCACTTGCGTTCACCACCACCGAACGCGGGGTTATAGAAAAGCTGATTCTCGAAACGCCGTCGGTTGGGCCATCTTTAGACTGGAAACGCTTCGAGCTGCCTCGAAACGGGTGGCCAGACCAAAGCCCTCTGCGGCTGAATTCTCCTACAACAATAAAAAGGTGATATCGATGTTGAAGCTGACCAAGGCGCTGTTCTGCGCCGCTGCATTCTCCATGGCAGGCCTGGCCCAGGCAGCCGACCCCATTGTCATCAAGTTCGCCCATGTCGTGGCGGAGAACACGCCCAAAGGCCAGGGTGCCTTGATGTTCCAGAAGCTGGTCGCCGCCGACCCGCAGCTCAAAGACAAGGTGAAGGTCGAGGTGTTTCCCAACTCGTCGCTGTTCGGCGATGGCAAGGAGATGGAAGCCCTGCTGCTGGGCGACGTGCAGATGCTGGCGCCGTCGCTGGCGAAGTTCGAGCACTACACCAAGCAGGTACAGATCTTCGACCTGCCCTTCCTGTTCGACGACCTCGCCGCGGTCGACCGTTTCCAGCAGGGCCCACGGGGCAAGGCGTTGCTGACGTCGATGGACGACAAGGGCATTCATGGCCTGGCGTATTGGCACAACGGCCTCAAGCAGCTGTCGGCCAACAAGAAAGTCATCCTGCCCAAGGATGCCCGTGGCCTGAAATTCCGCGTGCAGGCGTCCAGCGTGCTTGAAGAGCAATTCAAGGCGATCAAGGCCAACCCGCGCAAAATGAGCTTTGCCGAGGTCTATCAAGGCCTGCAGACCGGCACCGTCAACGGCACCGAGAACACCTGGTCCAATTACGAAAGCCAGAAGGTCAACGAAGTACAGCCGTTCTTCACCGAAACCAACCATGGCCTGATCGACTACATGGTCATCACCAACTCCAAATTCTGGAACAGCCTGCCGGAAGATGTGCGCAGCGAGCTGCAAAAGATCATGGACCAGGTGACCGTCGAGGTGAACAAGCAAGCCGAGGCCCTGAACCAGACCGCCAAACAGAAGATCATCGACGCCAAAACCAGCGAGATCGACTCGCTGACGCCTGAGCAACGCCAGGTCTGGCGCGATGCAATGCATCCGGTCTGGGAAAAATTCTCCGACGAAATCGGCGCGGACCTGATCAAGGCAGCTGAAGAATCGAACAAGGCTTCGTGAGGGCGGGTCCCTCGTTCCTGCAAGTCGTGGCCGTCAGGCAATGATGTGTGCGTGACCACCCGGTTCGGGGTGGTCGCCCTCTCTACGTTCGGAGAATTCTTATGCAATCGCTCAGGCGAGTCTGGCGGCATTTCGAGGAAGGCATGATTGCCTTCCTCCTGGCTGCCATGACTCTGGTGACGTTCGTCTACGTGGCGCTGAACAACCTCTACACGATGTTCTACACGCTCAGCGATAAATGGGCGTTCAGTCGCGACATGTTCGCATGGACCGGCGATCACCTCATGGAGTATGCCCAGGAAATGACCTGGAGCATCGCCCTGACCAAGGCGCTGTTTGGCTGGCTGATATTTTTCGGCATCAGCTATGGCGTGCGCACGGCCGGCCACCTGGGCGTGGACGTACTGGTCAAGAAAACCAGCAAACGGATGCAGCGCCTGTTGGCGATGCTCGCCTGCGCCTGCTGCCTCGCGTACGCCGGGCTGTTCCTGGTGGCGAGTTTCCATTGGGTCGCCGCCGTGCTGGCCGCCGGGATCGGTGCCGAAGACCTCGATCGCTGGGGGATCAAGATCGGTCACATCGCGATCATCGTGCCGTTCGGCTTCGCGCTGGTCATCGTGCGCTATCTGGAAATCATGTACCGCCTGTATACCCATCGTCAGACCGGCCTGGGGCTGGCGGACGAAGCCGCGGAAGCAAGCAAACTGGCCCATCCAGGTGAGGAGCAACACTGATGACGGTTATCTGTTTGTTCCTGTTGCTCTTCGTGTTCATGTTCCTGGGCGTGCCCATCGCCATTTCGTTGGGCCTGTCGGGTGCGGTGTCGATCCTGCTGTTCAGCCAGGACTCCTTGAGTTCGCTGGCGATCAAACTGTTCGAGACGTCTGACAGCTACACCTTCCTGGCCATTCCGTTCTTCCTGTTGTCCGGCGCGTTCATGACGACGGGGGGCGTGGCACAGCGCCTGATCGATTTCGCCAACGCCTGCGTCGGCCATATCCGTGGCGGCCTGGCGATTGCGGCGGTGCTGGCGTGCATGCTGTTCGCGGCCTTGTCGGGTTCATCGCCGGCCACTGTCGCGGCCGTCGGCTCGATTGCGGTGGCCGGCATGGTGCGCTCCGGTTATCCCAAAGAGTTCGGCGCGGGGATCATCTGCAACGCCGGTACCCTGGGTATCCTGATTCCGCCGTCGATCGTGATGGTGGTGTATTCGGCAGCGACCGAGACGTCCGTGGGCAAGTTGTTCATGGCAGGCGTCATACCCGGCATCCTGCTGGGCGTGATCCTGATGGTGGTGATTTACATCGTCGCCCGGGTCAAGAAGCTGCCGGCGCAACCACGCGCGACATTCCGCGAGTGGCTGCACACCGCACAACGCGCGTTCTGGGGCCTGCTGTTACTGGTGATCATCCTCGGCGGGATCTACAGCGGCATGTTCACTCCGACCGAAGCGGCAGCGGTAGCCGCGGTGTACTCGGCGTTTATCGCGCTGTTCGTCTACAGGGACATGAAAATCAGCGAATGCCCGAAAGTCCTGCTGGAGTCGGGCCGGCTAACGATCATGTTGCTGTTCATCATCGCCAACGCGATGCTGTTCGCCCATGTGCTGACCACCGAGCAGATCCCCCAGCAAATCACCAACTGGGTGCTCTCCGAGGGCCTGACGCCGATCGGCTTCCTGATCATGGTGAACATCGTCCTGCTGGTCGCCGGCAGCTTCATGGAGCCTTCGGCAATCATCCTGATTCTCGCGCCGATCTTCTTCCCGATTGCGATGAAGCTGGGCATCGATCCGATCCACCTGGGCATCGTCATGGTGGTGAACATGGAGATCGGCCTGGTGCACCCACCCGTGGGTCTGAACCTGTTCGTCACCTCGGCGGTGACCGGGCTGACACTGGGGCAGACCATTCGCGCAGCCCTGCCGTGGCTGTCGATCCTGCTCCTGTTCCTGATCCTGGTAACTTACGTACCGATCATCTCCCTGGCGCTGCCCAATTGGCTGGGTATGCCGTAGGGCCCGCCTTCAGTCTGTGAGCGTGTTGCCTTGGCCTCCCTCGACGCAAATCGGCGGGGGCTTTTTTTTGTCCGGCGTCGAGCCGAGCAAGCATCTCAGGCGCCCTGCCTGCAATGACATTACAAGTACTATTTAACAATTCGTCACATTTGCGTATGATATTTATTCTCAACAACACAAACCAAATGTGAGTGCGCATGTACAGCTCAATCTCCCTGTGTTCACAAAACACCGTTCCGCCCCGCGCCCAGCTGGCTGTGCGCCCCCTGGCCCTGGCAGTGCACATGCTGGCAGCCGGTATCGCCTTCGCTGCGCCATGCGTGCAGGCGGCGGAACAAACCGAGCAAACAGAGACAGGGAGTTCTCTGACCTTGGCCCCGATCGCTGTCACGGAGACGGCCGTTCGCGAGCGCAGCGCGGTCACTGAAGACACCAACTCGTACACGACCGCGGCTGCACGCACCGCCACGCCGTTGAGCATGTCCCTGCGGGAGACGCCGCAATCGGTCAGCGTTATCACCCAACAGCGTATCCAGGACCAGGATCTGCATACGATCCTCGACGTGGTCAACAATGCCACCGGTGTCTCGGTCAACCGCTACGAAACCAGCCGGGCGCAGTTCAACGCCCGGGGCTTTGAGCTCAACTCGCTGATGATCGATGGCGTGCCCACCCTCTACGAACAGCCCTGGAGTTCGGGGGAGATTTTCAGCAGCCTGGCTATGTATGACCGCGTTGAAGTGGTCCGTGGCGCCAACGGTTTGATGACCGGCGCCGGCGACCCTTCCGCGTCCATCAATATGGTGCGCAAACGCGCCAGCAGTACCGACCTGAAGGGTTCGCTGGAACTGAGCGCCGGTTCGTGGGACACCTATGGCGTCGAGGCGGACGTGTCCAGCAAGCTGAACGAGGAAGGCACCATTCGCGGGCGCCTGGTCGCGGAGAGCAACGAGGGCGACACCTGGATCGACATGAACTCAAACAAGCGCCAGACCGTCTACGGCACCATGGATATCGACCTGACGCCCGACACCACGCTCTGGTTCGGCTTGAGCCGGCAGGAAAGCAACGCCGACTCGCCGATGTGGGGCGGCCTGCCTGTCTGGTACGCAGACGGCGGCCGCACCAACTGGAGCCGCTCGAAGTCGACCTCCGCCAAGTGGAGCAAGTGGGACACCACCTACGAGACCTACTTCGTCAATCTCGATCACACCTTTGCCAACGACTGGCAAGTCAACCTCAGCTACAACCGTGGCGAGCGCACCGGCGACTCTTCCCTGTTGTACCTGTCGGGCAATCCAGGCAGGGACGGCAGTTCCGGGATGTTTTCGTTCCCCGCGACCTACAAGACCGAGACCACCCAGGACGACTACGCCATCCGCTTCAATGGCCCGTTCCAGCTGTTGGGCCGTGAGCACGAATTGGCCTTCGGATATGTGGACAGTAAGCAGAAGTTCGACGCCGATTCACTCGACGCGCAAACAGGTTTTGAAGGCGTTGCCGATTTCGACGCCTACAGCGGTAATTTCGCCGAGCCGGTATGGGGCCCGCGGACCGACTACGGCTACAGCGAGACCCGGCAGAAAGGGCTATATGCCGCCACCCGCCTGAACGTGACCGACGATTTGAAAGTGATTCTTGGCGCCCGTGAAAGCTGGTACGAGAAGACCAGTGATGACGTGTTCTCAGAAGTGAGCAAGGTCGATGTCGATCACGAGCTGACCCCCTATGCAGGCATCGTCTACGACCTCACCGACAACCTTTCGGCCTATGCCAGCTACACGGAAATTTTTCTGCCGCAGTCGGTACGCGACAGCAGTGGCCAGACATTGGAACCCATCGTTGGCGAGAGCACGGAACTCGGCTTGAAGGGTGAATACTTCGACGGCCGCCTGAACGCCTCCGCTGCCATCTTCCAGATCAAACAGGATAACCTGGGCCAGAACACCGGCGCGCTGATCGACCCTTCGAACCCGGTCGGCGGCTTCGCCTACGAGGCCAGTGAAGGCGCAACCAGCAAGGGCTTCGAACTGGAAGTGTCCGGCGAGCTCGCGACCAACTGGAACGCCTCGGTGGGCTACACCCAGTTCACGGCTGAAGACGCCAACGGCGACGACGTCAACACGCTGTATCCGACCAAGCTGCTGCGCACCTTTACCACCTACCGCCTGCCCGGTGCTTTCAACAAGCTGACCATCGGCGGCGGCGTCAACTGGCAGGACTCGATCTACACCTATGCGACCAACCCGGCAGGCAACTCCGAGAAGATCCAGCAGGACGCCTACGCCCTGGTCAACCTGATGGCCCGCTACGAATTCACCGAAAACTTCTCGGCCCAGGTGAATGCCGACAACGTCACCGATCAGAAGTACTTCGACATCTTCGACGCCTACGGCGCCTTGACCTACGGTGCACCGCGCAGCATTACGGCATCGGCGAAGTATCGCTTCTAAGGCACACGGCCGGCTGGCGCTGCGCTACCCGAGATCAATAGGACGAAGAAAAAACCCAACACCGGCCTGGCGCCGGTGTTGTGCCAACCCCCTGTAGGAGCCCGGCTTGCCGGCGCAGGCGTCATCACGGCCGCCGCAAGACTCAAGGCCGCCTTCGCTGGCAAGCCAGCTCCTACAGGATCTGCAGCGAACACCAAATCGCCGACTACACCGATCCCCTGTAGGAGCCCGGCTTGCCGGCGAAGGCGACATCACGGCCGCCGCAAGCCTCAAGGCCGCCTTCGCTGGCAAGCCAGCTCCTACAGGATCTGCAGCGAACACCAAATCGCCGACTACACCGATCCCCTGTAGGAGCCCGGCTTGCCGGCGCAGGCGTCATCACGGCCGCCGCAAGACTCAAGGCCGCCATCTGCTTTTGCAGCACTACGACACCTGGAATCCGCGCGGACAGGACAGAATTGAATGATATGTTATAGAATAACAATTCATTGACTGTCGGTTATCTACCGACAGCGCTATTCACCCCCTGCCTGCGACTTGCGATGACCCACTTTACTCAAATCCCCCCCACCACAAGCGTCAGCCAACGCCTGATGTCCATCGATGCCCTCCGGGGATTGGTGATCATCTTCATGCTGCTCGATCACGTGCGCGAAACCTTCTTCCTGCACCGTCAAGTCGCCGACCCGATGGCCATCGACACCACTGACCCGACCCTGTTCTTCAGCCGGACCCTCGCCCATCTATGTGCACCGGTCTTCGTACTGCTCACCGGCCTGTCCGCCTACCTGTACGGCGAAAAACACCAGGGCAGGCACGATGTCTCGCTGTTCCTGTTCAAGCGCGGCCTGTTCCTGGTGCTGCTGGAATTCACCCTGGTGAATTTCGCCTGGACATTCCAGCTCCCGCCCACTGTGATCTACCTGCAGGTAATCTGGGCGATTGGCGTCAGCATGATTGCCCTCGCGGCACTGGTCTGGCTGCCTCGACCAATCCTCTGTGTCCTGGGCCTGGTCATCGTCGCCGGGCACAACCTGCTCGATCCCCTGCACTTCCCGGTCGGCTCGGCGATGCATGTGCCTTGGGCGATTTTGCATGATCGCGGCTGGATCGATTTCTCTGACAGCCTGCGCCTGCGCAGCTCATACCCTGTTCTGCCGTGGATCGGCGTGATCGCCCTGGGGTACGGCATGGGCTCCTGGTTCTCTCGCACAGCCTCCACCACCCTGCGTCAGCGCTATCTGTTGCTGGCAGGCGCCGGCGCATTGATCGGCTTCGTTGCACTGCGCCTGGTCAACGGTTATGGCGACGCGCATTGGGTGGCCTATGAAGGCACCGCACAAACCGTCATGAGTTTCTTCAACATCACCAAATACCCCCCTTCCCTGCTCTTCCTGTCCCTGACGCTCGGAGTGGGTTTGCTACTGCTTCTTGGCTTTGAGCGGGCCCGGCAACGCAAGTGGATCAGCACCTTGGCCATATTTGGCGCGGCGCCGATGTTCTTCTACCTGCTCCACCTTTACGCACTGAAAGTGATCTACCTGATCAGCCTGGCCGTGTTCGGCGCGAACCAAGGCAACTACTTCGGTTTCGACAGCATCTGGGCGGTGTGGCTGACGGCGGTGCTGCTCGCTGCAACGCTGTATCTGCCGGTGCGCTGGTTCGCCGCATTGAAGGCGCGCCGTCGCGATATCGGTTGGCTCAAGTACTTTTGAACGGGATGACGGTTGCTCCCCCTATCGAGGCGCGCAAAACACCACCCGGCTATCGCACATGTCGTAATGCGCTGGCGTGATGCATGGCCAAGCGGCCGGTTTTTTCGCTTCTCACCTCATACTGTGGATGGTCTTGCGAGGCCGGACGGTGCTTGCCCATGAACTCGACATCATGGGTGTGCACCTTAACGACCTTGCCACGTATTTCGCCGGATTCCGAGTTCCAGCAAACCCGATCACCCACCTTGAATGAAGCTGTCATGGGATGCTCCAGTAAACCGATTCACTTGCCCGATTTTGTTTTCACTCGTAAAACCCTTCAAAGTATAAGCCCTCTACCTGTGACAAAAACATATTGTAAAAAACTTGTGTGAATACTCCTCGCCCATTGATCCGGGTAGCGGGTGAGGCCTATCTCCTGCATCGAATGTGATTGACGCTCGAAAGGAACCGCTATTACAGTGGCTCGATCACTCCTTCATGAATGAATGTCGGGAATAATCTTCAAACTGAGCCACACTCCATCGCCTTAAAAATGAGGAAAACGCATGACCGCCGATCTTTTTGTTTTTCGCGACCAGAAAGTTGAACCCCTACACAACGCCCCGTTTTTTGAAGAAGTACTCGAAGGCAACCCGTCCACAATCACTTCCAAGCTATACCATGACGAAGAGCGTGGTTTGATTTCTGGAGTCTGGCAAGCCACCCCCGGCAAATGGCGCATCAACTACAAAGTGTGGGAGTTCTGTCACGTATTATCCGGGCGGTGCGTCATTGAAATCGAAGGTAAAGAGCCAGTGGAACTTGGCGCCGGCGATGCATTTATTGTCGAGCCAGGTGCACGTGGGACATGGACAGTACTGGAGAAGATGGAAAAACATTTTGTAATTTACACCCAGTAACAACTCTGGATGACGGGGGCCTTTTTTTCACAGCGAACTTCACGTTATGTATGTAAAAAAGCCAACGTCATCCTGACGGATAGTACACTTGAACAACATCAATGAAGTTGCCGTTGCCTCTGCAGTTCCCTCTTCAACCAGATGCCTGCCGGTTCTACGCCTCCTGGACATCGCACCTCATACGGGCGGCTACTCATACTGCTTTTAGTGGCAGCAAGATCGATGAAGTCTTCTGCGCTGTTCACCAAGTTCTTGCCTTCCAGATAATTCAGCTTCTTCTCCAGATGCGCCCGAGCGCGGGGACCTGGGTATTCGCTCCCGTTGCGCACAAACCGACACTCACTGTGTTCGACAAAGTCCAGCAAGCCGTTTATCTCTTGAGTGGCTTGAGGTGTGGCCAGCACCTTCCCATCAGTGACGATTGCGATAAGGCTGATACCCGCCGCCATCGTCAATTGGCTGATAAGTCGCACTATGCATCCCTTCCACATCCGCATGATTCATCCTCGTCCTGATAGTGAGATGATGCGGCCCCGTTTTTGTAGCTATAACATCCTCTCCAGCCCGATCGTGCTGCTAAGCCATGAATTGAAACGTCGCCACCAACTCCCCGGTTCCTTGGTCAACGTATGCTGTTTGCCAGCATCCTCGGTGACCCAGACCAGCCGATTCTTTTCCAGCAGGGCATGGTAACTGAGCGTGGGTGCCATACCCTCCAGGGCCAGTTCGCGTACCCGTCCGGCGAGCTCTGGATTATCCACCAACACCCCGACTTCGGTGTTCCACAGTAATGAACGCGAGTCGAAATTGAACGAGCCGATAAACACTTTCTGCCGGTCGAAAATCATCGCCTTGCTATGCAGGCTGGAGTCGGAACTATTGGAGGACCCGCTGTGAAACAGACGCGGTCCGCTGTCGCTGTCGCCATTGTCGCCGGACTGGCGGCGTAACTCGAACAACTGCACACCATGCTCCAGCAAGGTGTGGCGATAAGGGGCGTAGGCACCGTGCGCAGCGGGCACATCGGTGGCTTCCAGTGAGTTGGTCAGCAAGCTGATCGACACGCCGGCGTCGGCACGACCGGTCAAGTACACCACCCCCGGCTGGCCGGGCACCATGTAGGCCGAAACCATGATCAGCTCCGTGGTGACCCCGTCAAGCTCGGGGGCCAACTGGGTGGTCAACAGCAAGTGCGGGGCGGGTTCGCCCTTCGACAAGACCTTGCTCGGTGCATCCCACATCGCCTTGTTCCAGGCCCAGATCAGCTCCCGGCGCCAGACATGCAGCCGTGGGTGAGTGGTGTAGGTCATCAATTGCTGGTAGAGCGCATGATTCTGTTTGCGCGTTTCCTCCAGGGATTCGTCCAGCCGGGTGCGGGTATTTTTCAAGTCCCTGGTAGTCGGCGTGGTCGAGAGAAACTGCTCGATCGGCTTGCTCAGCGCACTGTTCCAGTACTGGTCAAAACTATGCCCCAACTGCTCTGCAACCGGGCCGACACTGAGCATGTCGATGTCGGTGAAATTCTTGTTGGGCTCGGCATCGAAATACTCGTCCCCCAAATTGCGCCCGCCTACGATTGCCACGCAATTGTCCGCCACCCACAATTTGTTGTGCATGCGCCTGTGTTGCTGCGACAGGTTGAACAGCCGGCCCATCGTTCGCGTCACCACAGTGCTGCGGCCCAAGTGCAGCGGATTGAACACACGGATCTGCATCTGCGGGTGCGCCGCCAGCGTCGCGATAATTCGGTCCAGGTCATCGCTGGTGGTGTCATCGAGCAGAATCCGCACGCGGACTCCGCGGTCGGCGGCGTCGAGCAGCTCGCCCACCAGTATCCGCGTACTGATGCCGTCGTGGACGATGTAGTACTGCAAGTCGAGGCTGATTTGCGCGTTGCGAATCAGCTCGGCACGGGCGGAGAAAGCCTCGGCACTGTCGGATAGCAAACGAAACCCCGATTGGCCTTGATGGGGGGCTACCTGGGCCTGGATAGAACGACCGAACGCCGAATCGCTCGCCGGCAAGGCCTGACTGGGTTCGTGAGGGACATGGGGAGTCGTACAGCCTTCAAACAGCAAGGTGAGCAACACAAGAGCAAGCAAGGGCTGTTTGATTCTCACGGAGCGTACTCCGGTGGTGCCGATCAGGGATGCCGGATCCCGAAGAATAGCCAGTTGGTTCTCACCAGCATTCTGGTCGTATCGTCCTTGCGCACTGCTTCTTCGTTCTGCGGGGTTGTTTCTGGAGCGTAGTTCATCCGCTGGCAAAATTGCGGTGATTTGCCCGAGTCGGAAAAGATATTTCTGACAGCCATCGGTAAAGAAAAATCAACGGCTGGAAGGTCGCCTGTTGCTCATGTCCGCCGGGCCTGATCCGCGTTTTTTCGCCTCACCTGCCACTTTCGTTACAAACTGCGTGGATCTAAAGTCAGGGGGCGCACCTTCAGGGGACTTCCAGTCATGTACAGCTCGCTTGCCATACCGACCACCGCTCGACAATTGCACGACCGGATCTATGCTGGCGAGATCATTCGCTTCACTGACCTGCAGCCCATGACGGCGCTGGTGGAATATACGCGTGCGTTCCTCGAAGACGCCCTGCATCCCTGGTCGCCGCAACAGATCCACCGCCATTTGAGCCACCCTGAGCAGACTGAGCGCTTTGCGAAAATCCAGAACGACTTCGCAGGCTCGGCTGAGGCCCAGCAGCGCTGGCAGGACGTCGTGCAAAGCCTTGGCATCGCCCCCGATGCCCTGGCGTGCGATCGCCTGCATTTGCGTTTTCAGCCGCATCGTGAGCCAGGGCAGTCGACGCAGCGTGCCCGTACGACGGCCACCATCGCCTTTCACCGCGATACCTGGGGGTCGAATATCTATGCACAAACCAACTGGTGGGCGCCCATCTATCCCATCGCGGCAGGGCGTACCTTCGCCTTGTATCCAGGCCTCTGGCAGCGACCGCTGGGTAATTCGAGCGCAGATTTCGATATGCGCGCCATTTTGCAGCGATCCCATCGAGACGGCCGCAATGCCGTGGATGCTGACGAAGCCATTCCGCATCTGCTGGAAGCGATCGACCCTCAGGAGGGGATCGCCGTCGATATCGCTCCGGGGAGCCTGATCGCCTTTTCCGGGGCTCATGCCCATGCCGGCGTCGGTAATAGCACCGGGCTGACACGCATCTCTTTCGAGACCCGATCAATACTGATCGCCGACCTGTTGGCCGGATTCGGAGCGCCCAATGTCGATGGTCACGCGCCGTGGAAGACTATTGGGCTGTTTCGCCGAATGAACGATGCGCAACGCCTGAACGAGATCCTTGGCTGCGGCTTTATCGAGCCCTATTTGCGGCCAGCAGAGCCCTGACGCTGGCGCCGGTAGTCGTAAGCATCCATCCATAATACCGAGCAAGACTAAACGAGCACTTTGCCATTGCGAACCCTCCCGCCAGCCAACTAGAATGCGACACATTACCAAACGCCATATATTCTCATGAAGTCCTCCCCCGCCGCCGAGTCATCGACGCTTGAAGCCTTGTACCGCGGCTATCATGGCTGGCTGCTCGGGTGGTTGCGCCGCCGGGTGCATTGTTCACACCATGCCGCCGACGTCGCGCAAGACACCTTCATGCGCCTGCTGGCGGCCGGCCCTTATGTGGCCCCCCGTGAACCGCAGGCCTATCTGGCTACCGTTGCCCGTCGCCTGTTGATGGACAGCGGTCGTCGCCAGCGCCTGGAACAGGCCTACCGCGAAGAGCTGGAGCGCTGCGCTTCCTACCTCGACCAGGCACCGTCGCCGGAGCAGATCCTCCAGGCCATACAAATACTCGAAGCCATTGATCGGGCCTTGGCGCGGATGAAATCGCGTGTGCGCGAAACCTTCATCCTGCGTCATCTGGATGGCCTGGGGCAGGCGCAAATCGCCGAGCGTCTGGGCGTGACGGTGCGCACGGTGCAACATGATCTGGTCGAAGCGCTGCTGGCCTGCGACGCGTGCGCACAGGCATGAAGTCCATCCTCCCGCACTCGGTGTTGCGTCAGGCTGCTGAATGGATGGTGCGTCTCGACCACCCGACCGACACCGACACCGAACAGGACTTCCGTGCCTGGCTGGCGGCAGACCCGCAACACCATGAGGCGATCACGAGGTTGCAGGGGCACATCGCCCCGCTTCAGGAGCAACACGGACGCACGGCCCTGCGTCGCGCGCGACAACCGCGACGCCGCGTGACAGCGGTCAAGTGCCTTGCGCTGCTTGCGGTGCTGGGCCTGGCGGGTGTGCCCGGCTATCAGTACTGGCAGCGCGGTTACCTGCTGGCCGACCACAGCACCGACAGCCGCCAATGGCGTCATGAATACCTCGCCGATGGCAGCGAGCTGGAACTGGAAAGCAGCTCCGCCGTCGACCTCAAGTTCGACGCCACGCAACGCCGCGTGAAATTGCTGCAAGGCGAGATCCTGATCGACGTGGCCAAGGACGCCAATCGTCCGTTCTACGTCGACACCCCCCAGGGCAGCATTCGCGCCCTGGGTACGCGGTTCATCGTCGAACGCAACGGCGAGGCCACCGTGGTCAGCATGCTGGAATCCTCGACCCGCATCGACAGCACCGGCCAGACACTCACGCTCAATCCCGGGCAGCGCGTGCGTTTCGATGCCAAGGGCGTTGGCACCGTGAGCAAGGTCGATCCCGCCGCCCTGCAAACTGCCTGGAACGCGCATCAGATGCTGGCCCATGACGAACCCCTGGCCGATGTGCTTGAGCGTATCGCCCGGCATCGACCGGGGCTGCTGATGTTCGATCGCAGCGCCCTGCAAGCCTTGCGCGTGACGGTGATGCTGCCTGCCGACGACAGCGACCGCGCGCTGCGTCTGCTGGCCCGCACCCTGCCAATCGAGGTGCAGACCTACAGCCCCTGGATCACCCGCGTCTCGTTAAAGCACCAGACCCGTTAATTTTATTCGACCTTCCAGGTCAATTCATTTCCCCGTGGGCACGGTCCCCTGTAGGAGCCAGCTTGCTGGCGATGGACTCCAGTGCGCCGCGTTCAACCAGACCGCACGCGTCATCGTCAACGATCATCGCCGGCAAGCCGGGTATTGCGTTATCAGTGTTTTCTACAACTGCATGAAGCACCCATTTTCACCAGCCATTTCATGTTTCCAAATCTGGTGCGTCCTTCCCTTGGCCAACACTTATAAGGAGCACCCGCAAGATGGCTTCAACCTCGTTCACCCGCAACGGTTTACTGCTTGCCAGCCATCTGCTGCTGGGCAGTCTGCCGCTCGCCCTGCCGACGCTGGCGTATGCGCAACAGCAAGCCCAGGCCTTCGACATTGCCCCCGGCCCGCTCGGCGAAGTGCTTGGCCGCTTCGCCCAGGCCGCCGGCGCACCGATCTCTTTCCAGTCGCACCAGGTGGCAGGCCTGAGCAGTGCCGGCGTGCGCGGCACCTACAACACCGATGAAGGCTTCGCCCAAGTGCTGCGCGATACCGGACTGCAAGCCAGCGCCAGCGTCGACGGCTACCAGTTGCTGAGTCGGCTTGATGCGCCGGGATCGATGTCGTTGGGAGCGACAGAAATCACCGCCAACCAGCTGGGCACCATCACCGAAGGCTCGGGCTCCTACACGCCGGGCACCATCGCAACGGCGACGAAAATGGTGCTCACGCCACGCGAAACACCACAGTCGATTTCCGTGGTGACCCGCCAGGCCATGGATGACTTCAACCTGGACTCCATCGACGACGTCATGCGCCACACCCCGGGCATCACCGTATCGACCTTCGATACCGAGCGAACCAACTATTACGCACGCGGCTTCGCCATCCAGAACTTCCAATACGACGGTGTTCCGACCACACGCAACGACGGCTACGCGGCAGGACAAACCCTGAGCGACATGGCGATCTATGATCGCGTCGAAGTCTTGAAAGGCACCACAGGCCTGATGACCGGTGCCGGCGGACCCGGCGGCACCATCAACCTGGTGCGCAAGAAACCGACGTCCGACTTCCAGGGCCACGTCGATCTGGGTGCGGGTTCCTGGGACAACTACCGTTCCGAGCTCGACCTCAGCGGGCCGCTCACCGAGAGCGGCAATGTCCGCGGGCGCGCCGTCGCGGTGTATCAGGACAAACATTCGTTCATGGACCATTACCAACGCACCACCAATGTCTACTACGGCATTCTCGAGCTCGACCTCTCGCCTGACACCCTCCTGACCCTGGGCGCCGACTACCAGAACAATGACCCCAAGGGTTCCAGCTGGTCCGGCAGCCGCTCACTGTTCGATACGCAGGGAAATGACATCAGCTTCCCCCGCGCCTACAACAATGGCCCGAAATGGAGCGGCTGGCAGCAATACACCCGAACTGTGTTCTCGACCCTGGAACACAGCTTCGAAAATGGCTGGATCGCCAAAGCCAACCTCAGCAACCAGCTCAACGGCTACCACGCCCCGCTCGGCTACGCGTCCCCGAGCAGCACCTCGACCGCCTCCGTCTATGCCGCCAAATACACCGGCAGGACCCTCAGCAATAACGCCGACTTCTACCTCTCCGGGCCTTTTAGCCTGATGGGCCGCGAACACCAACTGGTGGTGGGCGCATCGACCTCCCGCTCGCACTGGAAAGGCAAGGACTACTACAACGCAACCCATGGCAACAACACCTTCGATCTCTATTCATGGGACGGCGACAGCGACGAGCCCGACTGGGGTAACGTCAGCGCCAGGAAAGATGACGTGACACGCCAGACCGCCGGCTACTTTTCGACGCGCCTGAGCCTCACCGATGACCTGTCCCTGCTGCTGGGTTCTCGCCTCACGGACTACCGCCTGACCGGTAGCAACGACTCCAGGGAAACCGGGAAACTCATCCCTTACGCCGGCCTGGTGTACGACCTCGACGAACACTTCTCGGCCTACGCCAGCTACACCGAAATTTTCATGCCGCAGATGCTGCGCCCCGACCGAAACAACAAAATGGTCGAGCCCGACGAAGGCAAAAACTACGAAGTAGGCATCAAGGGCGAGTTCTTCGACGGACGCCTGAACACCAGCCTCGCTTACTTCGAAATCCATGAAGAAAACCGGGCTGAAGAAGACATCGACTACAACAACAACCTCCCGCCCAACGCGCTCGTGGATTGGGCCTACGTCGGCATCAAGGCAAAAACCAAAGGCTACGAAGCGGAGGTCTCCGGCGAACTGGCACCGGGTTGGCAAGTTCAAGCGGGCTACACCCACAAGGTCATCCTTGATGACAGCGGCAAAAAGTTTTCCACCTGGGAGCCTGAAGACCAACTGAACTTCTACACCAGCTACAAACTCACCGGCAGCCTCGACCGCCTCACACTCGGCGGCGGCGCGCGCTGGCAAGGCAAAGGCTGGCAAGACGTGTACAACAGCGGCAAAGGTGTCACTCAAGAGTTCTCCCAGGACCCGTACTGGCTGGTCGACCTGATGGCGCGCTATCAGTTGAGCAAGAATCTGTCCGCCTCGGTGAATGTGAACAATCTGTTCGACAAGGAGTACTTCACCAATATCGGGTTCTACAGATCGTCGTACTACGGAGATCCGCGGAATGTGATGGTGTCGACTCGCTGGGATTTTTGACGGCGCGAGCCAGACATCTCCATCCACGCCCGCAACGAGGGTGCTGGTCACTGGCTCAGTAGCGTCTGTTCATCCGCCTCTGGGGTAGTCCTCTCACCAGGATCCTGCCAGTCTTCTGGACGATCATCGCTTGGATTTTTCAACGGATCGTATTTGTTCGGATCGTCTGGATCTAGCGTCGGCTCATCTGAACCTGGCTCAGGCTTGGATGGAACAGAACGTTGTGTTTGGTTTTGAAAACTCGGCATCAAGAGCATCCGTCAGTTATTCAAGAATTTGACCACTAGAGGATTCAATTCAGCGGAGCACTCCTCCGGCAACCAGTGCCCACAATTGGGCAAGACTTGGCCTTCTACATTGGTCGCGTACTCTTTCATCTGATCCACTTGAAATTGCCCCATTCCGCCGTGCCCTCCGCCGCCGATTGCCAGCACGGGCATGTTCAGGGGAGTCTTTGACAGCTCGACGTTTTCAGTGACCGATTGGTTAAGCGCTCGGTAGTATTCGAACGACGCGTTCAGCGTATGTGGCTTGGCGTATGACTTGGCGTAAAGATCGAGCAGCTCAGGCGTAAAGGCATCCTTGTTGGTCGCGTGTTCTTTGATGAAGTGCGAGAGGAATAACTTTTCATGCCCTGTGATCAACTGCTCGGCCAATTGGTTGCCAGCGGCAAAGAAGCTGAAATGCCAGACCAGCGATTCACCCTGTGGTGAGAATGCCGGGAAATCGTAAATGCGCTTGTCGGGAATCGGTGCCTCCATGTACACCAGTTTCCTTATCTGGCTTTGGTGGGTTACCGCCATGGGATAGGTGTTCCAGATACCGATGTCATGCGCAACCAAGTCAAACGGCTGGTTTGCGCTTAGTTGTGTCGCGAGGGCGAACAGATATTTCGAGACGTCAGTGCCAGTGTAACTGGTCTTGGGCGGTTCCGACTCGCCCAGGCCCGGTAAATCCACTGCAACTACGGTGTGAGTCTTCGCGAGTTCGGGCATCAAGGTGTGCCACTCATACCAGGCTTGACCAAATCCGTGGACCAGGTAAACCAAAGGCCCGGAACCGCCCTTCACATAGTGGAGCTTGACGCCGTCTATGGTTTTGAATTCACTCTTGAATCCCGCTGGAACAGGAAACTCTGCCGCTTGAGCCAAGCATGGCAAAGCCAGGGTGATTGCGACTGCGGCAATGGCCAATCCAAAGCGCTTTTTCATTTTATTTCTCCATCGAGTTATGACTGAAAATCACGACCATGCGAAGGCGTGTTATCCCCCGATCAATGACTGTGGATCGCCTGGGTGGTGTGCCGTTGACCTTGCGGAAAACCATGCGCCCGTGCCCGAAATGCAACGGCCAAGCTGATCAATAGCAACGCCAGCAACACGCCCGGAAATGCACTCGCTCCCCATTGGCCGAGTAACACGCCACCCAGCAGTCCACCGCCGGCGATAGCACTGTTCCAGACCACTACGTTCATGGAGAGCGCAACGTCAGAGCCCTTACCTGCGGCGTCGGCGAGTGCTGTTTGCAGCAGGGTGGCCGCGCCACCAAAGGTCAGCCCCCAAATGAAGACACCCACGTAAATGGCCGCGGCGGAGCCTGAGAACACTCCGAGGAAAATCGAAACCGCTGCGAATGTTGCAAGGCTGGCCAGCACGGTTGTTCGCAGGTGCCGGTCAACCAGTCGCCCCGTGAGCCAGATGCTGGCCAGCGCCGCGACACCAAATGTGAGCAAGACCAAATCGACGTCACTGTTAAGCCCAGCCTTGGAAACGAAGGGCGCGACATAGGTGTAAAGAATGTTGTGGGCCAGCATCCAGGTGAAGACGACAGCCAATACCGAGCGGACGCCTGGAGTGAAGAACACCTGACGTAACGGCATGCGCTGTGAGGATGATTGGCCTGGGTAATCCGGCACTTTAATCAGCACCCAAACGATCAACACAAGGGTCATGCCGGACATCAATCCAAAGGCCATGCGCCAGCCCATGAATCCACCGAGCCAGGTTCCCATCGGCACACCCAATGACAACGCGATGGGCGTACCCACCATCGCCACCGCCAATGCGCGCCCCTGCAAATGAGGGGCGACCATGCGCCGTGCATAGCCCGTGATAAGGCTCCAGGCCAGCCCCGCTGAAACCCCGGCGAAAAACCGTGCAATCAGCGTCAGCCAGTAATCGGAAGACAGCGCCGTGAGGGAGTTGAATACCAGGAAGCCGACAATGGTCACCAGCAGTACCGTTCTGCGGCGCCAGCTTTGCGTGGCAATAGTCAGCGGGATTGCCGCCAGCAACGACCCCAACGCATAGACAGTCACCATCTGTCCGGCCAGAGACGCAGAGACACCCAGGCCACTGCCAATTTCGGGCAGCAAGCCCGCTGGCAAGGTCTCGGTGACAATGCAAATGAAACCCGTCATGGCCAGTGCAAGTAATGCCCCAAGCGGAAGCTTTCCGCTCTGTCGCTCATCTGTAGTCATTTGTCACCTCACATATATACCGATCGGTACAATATGGAGGCGTGCTGCGATCTAGTCAACGACTTATATATCGATTAGTATTTAATTGATCGAGAGGAGGTTCACATGGCACAAATGGGACGTCCACGCACCTTTGACCGTGACGTGGCGATTACTCAGGCGATGCATTTGTTCTGGGAGCACGGCTATGACGCAACATCACTCAGCCAGCTCAAGGCAAATATCGGCGGCGGCATCACCGCACCCAGCTTCTACGCTGCATTCGGCTCAAAGCAGGCGCTGTTCAATGAGGTGATGGAACGTTATCTGAACACCCACGGTCGGGTGACCGATAGCCTGTTTGACACCACGCTCTCCCCGGGAGAGTCGATCGAACTCACGCTGCGGCGCTCCGCGAAAATGCAGTGTGAGCCCGACCACCCCGCAGGGTGCTTGGTGGCGCTGGGTCTGTTGAGTGCCTGTACGGATGAGAGCAAAACCATATCTCAACCGCTCGCACAGGCACGTGCCTCTAACCGTGCCGGCATAGTGGCTTGTATCGAACGAGCTATTGCAGCCGGGGAGCTGCCGGCAACTGTGGTGCCCGATGCGTTGGCCACCGTGTTTGACAGCTTTCTGCTAGGGATTTCGGTTTTAGCCCGGGACGGAGAGCCCTTCGAGAAGATAGACAAAGCAATCACGCAAATCATGACCTTATGGGACGCATCGCGTATCAGCAGTCCGGCTTTAGCCAACGATTAGCACAACGCTGAAAATCCGCACTCGTCAGTCAGTTGCGAGTCATATGAGTAAAAAAGGGGACGCCCATTAGCCGGTCTCGAGTCAAGGCTAAAAGCCAACTTGCCCTGCAGCTTTTGCTGCAGGGTTTCTCCTGTAACTAAACCCGACTGGTTGACCCGTCGTATCCGTTTCCTCATCGTTGGCTACGACCGAGTCGTGCCTGACACCCATGTGGATCAAGCGGTAGCGATACACCCAGCACCGCCCTGGCCCGACGTTACACACCACAGTGGCGGCGCCGCTCAATGCTGAAAGATCGTCGTTACGCCCATAGACCACCAGTGTGATCAAGGGAATGGCCATGCTTACGGCCAGCGTTATCAGAAAAATGCCCAGGATGAAGCCGATAAGCCGAATTGCTGAGAGGGGACATAACAGGTGCGTTCCAAATTAGCACCGCGCAGTATCGGATGCCCAACCTGAAAGCCCGTAAATTTTGCGTAAAACTTTTACGAGCAATAGGTCGGGCTGTGCGCTGAACTAATCCTCGTCTCCACACAGCCGCTCTGTAAATCGAAACAGAAGGAAGTCGAACCCTCCACTGCGACGGTAGCGGCTAGCCGTCGCTGTCCGGCCAAAGCGGCCGGTGGTCGTTGCATTTCGCTTGTCGCCGGCGTGTGGCTAAGCTTAATGAATCGGGGTGAACTGAAACCTTGGTGATAGCGGCCATCAGCGGATTTGCATAGGCATCAAGACGCTGCTCGCAAAGGAGACGACTATGTACGCGGTTATAAGAAACTACTTGGGTACTGGAGCAAAGCAGCTTTTCGAGCGTCTGGAAGAGCGCAAAACCGACGTCGAAGCTACCCTGCGAACAGTGCCTGGCCTCGTAAGCTACACACTGCTGAATACGGGTGATGGTGGTACGTCGGTGACTGTTTGCACGGACAAGGCCGGCAGCGATGCGAGCTTGAAAGTCGCACGTGAGTGGATTCAGAAAAATGCATCAGATATCCACGCGGCCCCGCCGATCGTAACGGAAGGTCCGGTCATTGTGCAGATCAATTAACGCGCTCGTCCTGCGTAAAAGCTGTCGGTGCTTGGATAGTCAGCAGAGACAGCGTCAGCGTCAGCGTATAGCAGATCGTCGATACGCCGGGTCTCGTACAGCGACTTGCCCACTCGATAAACCAACAGTTCATCTGTTCGATTGAAGGGTGGGAAAGTTTGCTGACGCAATGCTTCGATGATCGGATCGACCAGGCCGGCAGAGCGTGCGATGGACTCATGAATCTGCCACTCGGCCTGCGATTGCCACCATGCCGCGGTGTAGAGGATCGCCAGCTCGGTCAAACGCAGCTCCAGCCGCGTGCCATAACGGCAGAATGCGCCCAGTCGTTGTGCGTGGCTGGCCAGTCCGGGACTGTGAATCCAGGCCAGAAAGGGCCCGTCGAGGTTACCGCGCGGGCCGTTGAGGATTTCGTTCAGAACGGCGCGCTGGGCCTCGTTCATCTGTGCTTCGTCAAGGGGTGTCAGGCGCGATTGAATAGCCATGGCGATGATTCCTCAGAGACCTTTGAGCGTAATGTTCACAGCACGCAGAGCGCACGCGCTCAATGGTCAACCCATACCTGCGACAATGCTGCCTCTGGGGCTTCGCAACTTGCGTGGCAAACGCTCAGGTATTTGAATAACAAATTCGCGGGGAGCAGCCACATTGGAATTGAGACAACTGCGCTATTTCGTAAAAATCATCGAGCTTGGCAGCCTGGGGCGTGCGGCACTTGAACTGGACGTTGGCGTGTCAGCCCTCAGTCAGCAAATCTCCAAGCTGGAAAGCGAACTGTGCACCCGCCTCCTGAATCGAACCTCCACCGGCGTGACGCCCACTAGCGCCGGATTTGCGTTTTTACACCATGCCCAATTGACGCTACGCCAGGCGGAAAACGCAATCATGGCCGCCCATCGCGGGCGAATGAGCGGTTATGTCAGCGTCGGCTTACCACCGACTACCGCAACGGTGCTCGCGTTGCCATTGATCAACGCAATGCGTGCGCGTTATCCGGACATACAACTGCATTTGGTAGAAATGCTTTCCGGTCACTTGGCGGCGCAGCTCAACGCACGGCAAATTGACCTGGCCATCCTGTTCCAGCTCGAAGGGGGTAAACGCTGGAGCGTGACTGCGCTGCTGGATGAAAAGCTGTTTGTCATTGCCTCGCCCAGCCTGCCTCAAGCGCCTTCTGGTGACAGCGTGCAGTTAGCCGACCTCGGCGGCCTGCCGCTGGTGATGCCCAGCGCGCAACATGGATTGCGCTCGGCATTGATGAGCGCGTTCGAGCGGGTCGGGCTAACACCCAATGTCATTATGGAAGTCGACGGTCTCGCTGTTTTGATGAACGCCGTTCGGGCCGGTCATGCGGCAACGATACAACCGGGGGCGGCCGCTGCATTGAAAGACGGATCCGGACTTTCACTGATCAGGATTGCCGATCCCCATGTGGGCCGGCGTAATCTTCTGGCGACGCTGGCTGACGACGAACTCTCTCCGGCGGCGCTGGCAACGCGGTTGGTCATCGTCGATGTGGCGCGACAGTTGGTCGTCGACAAACAGTGGCCAGGAGCTACGTGGATAGAAGGGGTAGACCCGTAATCCTCCTACAACCCCGGACACACATAAGTCTCTCCTGACAACGCCTTTAGAAAAACTAAACACCCCGCGTCAAAAGCAGCCTTTCGGCCACGCCTTGCCCACCCTATCGTTCTCCCCACTCGCAAGGAGCACTTCGTTCCCGCTTCCTTGCAAATCGAGGAGCGATAATGATCGATGTCTTAATCATAGGGGGTGGCAACGCTGCCTTGTGCGCCGCTCTGATGGCGCGAGAAGCGGGCGCCAGCGTGATGCTGCTGGAAGCCTCTGCGAAAATCTGGCGCGGTGGCAACTCCCAACACACCCGTAACCTGCGGTGCATGCACGACGAACCGCAGGACGTGCTGATCGATGCCTATCCGGAAGAAGAATACTGGCAAGACCTGTTGAAGGTCACCGGTGGCCTCACGGATGAAAAGCTTGCACGCATTGCCATTCGGGCATCGTCTTCTTGCCGCGACTGGATGCGTTCACACGGCGTGCATTTTCAGCCACCGCTGTCCGGCGCGCTGCACGTGGCGCGGACCAATGCATTTTTTATGGGCGGCGGCAAAGCGCTGGTCAATGCGTATTTCCGCAGCGCCGAGCGCCTGGGTGTAAAAGTTCGCTACAACACGCAAGTGACCGACATCGAGCTGGATGAGGGGAAATTCGTCGCCGCCCATGTGGGCGAACATGAGGTCGATGGTCAGCGCTTCGCCGCAGAACGCATTGAAGCCCGGGCCTGCGTGTTGGCGGCCGGCGGCTTCGAATCCAACCGTGAATGGCTGCGCGAAGCCTGGGGTCAGAACGAACGCGGTGAATGGCCATCGGACAATTTCCTGATCCGGGGCACCCGATTTAACACCGGCATTTTGCTACGGCGCATGCTCGACCTTGGCGCAGATGTGATCGGCGATCCGACGCAAGCACACATGGTCGCGATTGATGCCCGCGCGCCACTTTACGACGGCGGCATCTGCACCCGAATCGACTGCGTATCTCTGGGTGTGGTGGTCAATCGTGATGGCGAACGCTTCTACGACGAAGGTGAGGATTTCTGGCCAAAACGTTATGCGATCTGGGGGCGTCTGGTGGCCGGACAACCCGGTCAGCAGGCGTATTCGATCATCGATCAACAAGCCATCGGCCGCTTCATGCCGCCGGTCTTTCCCGGAACCACCGCCAATACTCTGCAAGACCTTGCTCGCCAGTTGAAGCTGCCTATAGAAAAATTCGTCAAGACTGTCGAGGACTACAACAGCGCCTGCCGCGTTGGCACGTTCGATCACACGGCGCTGGACGACTGCCACACCCAAGGACTGACGCCCGCCAAAACCCATTGGGCGCGGCCATTGGTGAAACCACCTTTCTACGCCTACCCGCTTAAACCGGGTGTCACGTTCACCTACCTCGGCCTCGCCACCGACGAAACCGCTGCCGTGCATTTCAATGGCAAAGCGAGCCCCAACCTGTTCGTCGCGGGAGAAATGATGGCCGGCAATGTTCTGGGCAAGGGCTACACCGCCGGCATCGGCATGGCCATCGGTACCGCGTTTGGCCGCATCGCCGGTGTGCAGGCGGCCGCTTCGGTGGGCTTTGGCGTTTCATCTGCAAACACGGAGTCTCGACATGCAACTGTTTGATCCCCAAGCGTCGGGCGGGTTGATCCCGGTGTTGAATCTTGACGAAAGTGAAGTCCAGCGGCAGATGACCATCTGCAATGCCTGCCGTTATTGCGAAGGCTTTTGCGCGGTATTTCCGGCGATGACCCGGCGCTTGGAATTCACTCAGGCCGACATCCATTACCTGGCGAACTTGTGCCATAACTGCGGCGCGTGCCTGCACGCCTGTCAGTACGCCGCCCCACATGAATTCGACGTCAACATACCCAAAGCCATGGCCAAAGTGCGCCTGGATACTTACGCCGAATACGCCTGGCCGCAAGTGATGGGCAGGTTATATCAGCGCAACGGCCTGACCCTGGCGCTGGCTTCCGGAGGGGGACTGGCCTTGTTTTTATGCCTGACCCTGATGCTCATGGGCAACCTGTTCACGGCCATTCCCGGGGGCGACTTCTACAAGATTTTCCCGCATAACACCCTGGCGCTGATGTTCGGCTCAGTGTTCGGCTTTGCGGTACTTGCCCTGACCATGGGGGTACGGCGCTTCTGGCGCAACGTTTCACCGGTCGCCGCGCCACTGCCGTTGAAAACGTCCGCTGCATTGGAGGCTACGGCCAACGTCGCGAAGCTCAAATACCTGGACGGCGGCCATGGCGAAGGCTGCAACAACGCCGACGATCAATTCACCTTGTGGCGACGCCGATTCCACCACCTCACCTTCTACGGCTTCATGCTGTGCTTCGCTGCAACCGGTGTCGCCACGCTCTTTCACTATCTGCTGAAGTGGTCGGCGCCTTATCCGATCTTCAGCTTGCCTGTGATGTTGGGTATTGCCGGTGGCATCGGCCTGCTGATCGGCCCGGCGGGTCTTCTTTGGCTGAACCTGCGTCGCAACCCTGCGCACGGCGATGAGAACCAAAAACCCATGGATCGCGGCTTCATCGCGCTGCTGTTTCTGGTCAGCGCAAGCGGCCTGGCGCTACTGGCTTTGCGTGAAACCAGCGCCTTGGGCTTGATGTTGGCTATCCATCTCGGACTGGTCATGGCGTTTTTCCTGACCATGCCCTACAGCAAATTTGCCCATGGAATATTCCGCAGCGCAGCGCTGCTCAAACACGCCATCGAGAAGCGTCAACCCAACCCGATCAACGCCGGCAGCGACTGACAGATAAAAGCACTCATTCCAAAAACAATAGCGAGCATAACGGTAGCCATGATGAAAACGACAACGGCAACAGCCCGAGCCAAGGGGTCCAAATTGGGCGCCATTTTGCGGGTCACCAGCGGTAACTTTCTCGAGCAGTTCGACTTCTTTTTGTTCGGGTTCTACGCGACCTACATCTCCCAGACTTTCTTTCCAGCCACCAGCGAGTTTGCCTCGCTGATGATGACCTTCGCGGTATTCGGCTCCGGATTCCTGATGCGACCGTTAGGCGCCATTGTGCTGGGGGCGTACATCGACAAGGTGGGCCGTCGCAAGGGGCTGATCGTAACGCTGTCGATCATGGCCGCCGGTACCGTATTGATCGCCCTGGTGCCGGGCTATGCCACCATCGGCGTGGCGGCACCGATTCTGGTGTTGTTGGGCAGGCTGCTACAGGGCTTCTCCGCCGGCGCGGAAATGGGCGGTGTTTCCGTGTATCTGGCGGAAATTTCCACCCCCGGTCACACCGGTTTCTACACCAGTTGGCAATCGGCCAGCCAACAGGTGGCGATCGTCGTCGCGGCCGCGTTGGGCTACACGATCAATGCCACGATGCAAGCCGCTGAAATCGCCGATTGGGGCTGGCGTATTCCGTTCTTCATTGGCTGCGTGATCATCCCGTTCATTTTCATTATTCGCCGCTCACTGGAAGAAACCGCTGCCTTCACTGCTCGCAGCCATCTTCCAACGACTCGCGAAGTTTTTCGCTCGATGCGTGACAACTGGCGCACCGTACTGGCGGGCGGCTTGCTGGCGTCCATGACCACCACCACGTTCTACCTGATTACGGTCTATACACCGACGTTTGGCAGGACAGTACTGAACCTGAGCACCACCGACAGCCTGGTGGTCACATTGCTGGTCGGCATCAGCAACTTTATCTGGCTGCCTATCGGCGGCGCCCTCTCCGACCGCATTGGCCGTCGGCCGCTGTTGCTGGCGATATCGTTGCTGTGCATCTTCACTGCCTATCCCGCCATGCACTGGCTGGCAGAGGCGGCGAGTTTCGAACGACTGCTCGCTGTTCTGCTGTACTTCTCATTCTTCTTTGGCATTTACAACGGCGCCATGGTCGCGGCACTGACCGAAGTCATGCCACAAAACGTGCGGGTAGTCGGGTTTTCACTGGCCTTCAGTTTGGCCACCGCGGTGTTTGGCGGTTTTACCCCGGCAATCTCGACGCTGCTTGTCCAGGCCACGGGCGACAAGGCATCACCTGCCTACTGGCTGATGTTCGCGGCGATGTGCGGGTTCACGGCGACGACGATTCTGTATCGTCGGCAAAAAGCCTTGGCAGTCAGAACCGTTTAGTTCCTCGATCGCCGACGCTTACCACGCGTCGATCCATGGCGGGAACCGAATTAGAGTGGCATGAGGTCGATTACAGTCTTTCGTCAGGGCAGTAATCGGCCTGAAGACCCCATCCAATGGGCATAGATTTGGGTCCCTTTGCGGACGTTGGCCAACCCCCCATTTAGTACCCTCGATTCCACCACAGATCCCGAGCCCAGGTTTGGCTGACCGAAACCCTCGAGCACCTCTGCCCTATCGGCTGCTTGATGGACATCTTCGTAGGGGAAAATCCTGGATCCCCCTCAAACCCTGCTCTTGATGACCGTATTTTTCCTGGCCTTCACCAACAAGTTAAAGGCGTCACCATCAAGCGGCCGACTCAGAAAAAAGCCTTGGCCTTCATCGCACGACACCGCCTTCAGCAACTTCAAGTGCTCAGCGGTTTCAATCCCTTCTGCCGTGACAGTGAGTGATAACGCGCGGCCCAATCCCACAATCGCCTGGATGATCGACTCATCATCACTTCCAACCAGGTTGTTCAGAAAGCTCCTGTCTATCTTCAGGCCATCGAAGGGAAAGCTGCGTAAATAACTCAGTGAAGAATACCCCGTGCCGAAGTCATCCATGGCGATGCGTACGCCAAGGTGCTTCAAGGTACGCATCAGCTCCAGCGCGCCGGGGGCATCTTCGAGCATGACGTTTTCGGTGATCTCCAACTCTACACGGGCAGGCGCGATTCCCGAGTTGTGCAGGGCTTTCTGCACGCGCTCTATCAGATTGCCCCGCTTGAATTCGCTGGGTGAAAGATTGATCGATACGAACAAATGTTCCGGCCAGCGTGCGGCGCAACGGCAGGCGGTGTCGATGACCCAGTCACTCAATGAAAGAATCAGCCCGGATTCTTCAGCGATGGGTATGAACGTATCGGGAGGTATCAGACCGCGCTCAGGATGTTGCCACCGGACCAAGGCTTCGGCGCCGACCATCTGCCCGTCTGAGATACGGTAACGCGGTTGGAAATGCAGTCGAAGTTCTCCGTGTTTGATTGCAAAGCGCAGATCGCTTTCCAGACGACGCCGCTCGATAATCCGGGCGTTCATATCCCCCGCATAGAAACGCCAGGTGTTGCGACCTCCAGCCTTGGCTTCGTACAACGCGATATCGGCATAACGGAGTAGCTCGGTCGCTTCGCAAGCATCATTTGGCGCCATGGCGATGCCGATACTGGCGCTGACAAACACTTCTTGTTCATGGATCTGTATCGGTTGCTCGATGGACTCGATGAGACGGCGACACAGCGCCTCGACTTCCTCCTGGGAACTGACATCGGTGAGTATCAGGACGAACTCGTCCCCTCCAATCCGGGCGACAAGGTCGCCGTGGCGCACACAATCTGCCAGGCGGCTCGACACCTGGTTAAGCACCAGATCACCTGCAGCATGCCCTAGCAGGTCATTGACCGGCTTGAATCGATCAAGGTCCAGACTGAGCATGACCAAGGGTTGTTCTACTGTCGGCAACGCTTTGAGTTTGCCATCAAGAAACTCTTGTAATCGGGTCCTGTTGGGAAGTCCGGTCAGGGCATCATGTTGTGACAGGAATTCGATTCGCCGACGGGCTTCGACCTCCTCCGTGACGTCGGTTGCTGTGCCCCGGAATCCTCCACTGGCCATTGCTCGCGCCGAAAGACGGGTGATTCGCTCATTGCCATTTGTATCGACGTAGCGACACTGAACACTGATGTCCGGACGACGGTTTGGAATACTGAGCCACTGGGATAATGTGCCTAGTTCCGTGCGCAGCAGATCATCCATCGCCGCACCAATCCATGCCTCCCTGGAAAGGCCCGTGACAGCTTCAAACCGCTCGGATAGATAAGTGAAGCGCCAGCCAGCGTCCATTTCCCATACCCAATCCGAACTGGCCTCGACGACATCGCGAAAGCGCGACTCACTGGTGGCGAGGTCGGCCTGACTGCTTTGCAGCGATGAATAGCTGGCGTCCAGCGCCTGCGCGGCGGCGGTCGTACGACGCAAGATGACCCAGGTCATCAGGCACACCAACAGCGCAGCGATGCCTACCAGGGGTAAACCCAGCGCCAGTAATTGCAGGCCTGGTTTGTGCGGACGCCAATGCAAACTGCCTGCTGCACCGGTCTCGCCCAAGGGGTAACCAGACACCAGGGGGCCTTCGTCGGGAGTGGCCATGTGCAGGCCATCGACCCCGAAGTCCTGGCCTATGGTTGCGAGCTTGGCGCTGTCCAGAATGTCGACGAAAATCAACACCGATGCCGACCTGTCATCCGCCATGACCGTCGGATCGGTTCCCGGGGTAATCGCAGCGGCGGCGACCAGGGCTGGTACTCCTCCAACATTGATGAAGGTAGTGGTCGGTGTTTCGCTTTCCGCTCCCTCGCGGGCCTTTTCGAGAATCACATCGATGGATTGCTCGAGCCATTGTTCGACTTCAACTGACGCCATCTCTCCCTTGACCACGGAATAAACGGTGCGGTTGACATCGTTGACGACAAACACGCCCTGAAATCCAAAGTCTGTGAAAAGTGTCGTCCCGACATTTTGTCGGACGTACGCCCAGTCCGGGTCTACCTCGATATGCAAGTGCTTGTAGGCATCCCCCCAAAAGGCGTAATCCTTGACGGTCGAGCGCAGGGATTTTTCCAACGATTCCACGGCTTTTTTCGTGTAGAACGCACTGTCAGCCTCCTTCGCTTGATCCAGATTTTGCGCCACATAAACCAGTGAACAGCAGGCGAGCAAGAACACCCCGGCCAAAAGACCGACAAACTTGAACAGCGAAGCGCGGGTCAGGGCCACGCTTGTGCGATTGGCGGGTGAAACAAAGATAGTGGGGAGATCGTCAGGCATACATTCCCGCTAGTCGTGGAGGCAAGTCATTTGCATACCAGGGTATCGGCAGTCGACGCTAAATATTGAGTGTCCATACGTAGCGCCAGGCTGGCGTGCAGTCGCCACCTTGAAGAATCGATTCCCCGCGGACTGAATCAATAGGAACCCACTGCCTACTATTGCGCTACGCTGGGGTGGCCATCTCGGCACCAACACAAGGGCCCGGTATGCAAATGCATGAAGCGATAGATTTAAAAGAAGCCTATTCGGTCAGCGGCGCCAACAAGGCGGTTCAGGAAGGTTGGAAATTATTGGCCATTGCACCCGGTGCGAATGGCGTGACCTACGTCCTTGGCAAGTCGGCCGAGAAGGACAAACCCAAGCTGCCTGCAGCGGACGAAATCGACAGCAGTCAGCTATCGGCCCAAAGACTTCATAAGTGATCCCCGGCTGGCACCGGGCGGGCAGCCGGTGATGCGTTTGAAGGCGCGGCTGAAGGCGGCTTGAGAGGTGTAACCGAGGTTCTGCGCCACGGTTTCGATGGGGAGCCTGTCCTGGATCAGCCACTGACTGGCGAGGCGCATCCTCAACTCGGTGGCATAGCGCAGTGGCGGCGTTCCAATGGTTGCCTGGAAGCGTTCCGCAAAGACGGAGCGCGATGAATTGCACTCCTCTGCCAACTCCGACACTGTCCAATTGCGGCCCGGGTGGCGATGGAGCGCCAGAATTGCGCGGGCAAGCCTGGGGTCACGCAAGGCTGCGACCAAGCCCGACGCATAGTCACAGCCACATTCAACCCAACCCCGTACGATCATCGCCGCGACCACATCGGCGAGCCGGGCAAGAATCCCGGCGAAGCCGATACGGCCGGAGCAGATTTCTCCTTTCATGGCGGCGAGTATCGGCATGAGCCCGGGATAACGATCGCTCGTGGCATCGGCGGCCATCAGGCCCGGCATCAAGGGCCCCAGCCCCTGCATTCCACCAAGATCGAACTGCATGCAGCCGTAAAAAAGAATGGCGCTGGGAATGGCGCTGGTCGTAGGGCACAGGTTGACGGCGCTGACTGTGTCACCCAACGGCGCCGACTCGAAGCAGCTGATGTCCTGGGTCGGTTCCCCCGCGCTGGACAGAAGCTGATGCGCCGCGCCCTGGGGCAGGAACACCGCATTCCCTGCGGACAATTCATGCAGCACGCCATCTTCCGTGCGCAGCACAGCAGAGCCGACAGCGAGGTAGTGAAAGTAGGCATGTCCAGGCTTGGCGTTCAAGCTGATGCCGAACGATGGACCGGTTTGGATGCGACGGTACTGGACGCCACGCAGGCGCATGCCGGTCAGTAGTTCGCTGATGAGATCGGAAGAAAGGGCGAAATGCTCAGACATGTTTATTCCGGGGTTTTGATCAATAACTACAGACGCTCCATCATAGATCATCCTGATTTTGACGCATAGACTTTGGACTCGCGTCAATTTTAGGGAGATATTTATAAATGAATAGCAGCGTGTGTGACACCGGATCCGATATCGACCATGGCAGTTTTGATGATGTAGAACCGAAGATACCGGCGTGGATGGCGGTATTCTCGCTGGCAATGGGTGTGTTCGGATTGCTGACCGCCGAGTATCTTCCGGCCAGTCTGCTGACCCCCATGGCCACCGACCTGGGTGTTTCCGAAGCTATCGCGGGACAAGCGGTGACGGTGACCGCCGTCGTGGCACTGTTTGCCGGATTGCTGGTGCCAGGCTTCACGCGAACGCTTGACCGACGCACAGTGCTTTTGGGGTTTTCAGTCCTCATGATTGCATCCAATCTGCTGGTTGCCTTGTCGTCCAGCATATGGGTGCTGATGGTCATGCGCGTTCTGCTGGGGGTGGCACTGGGTGGTTTCTGGTGCATGGCCGCGGCCGTCGCAATGCGTCTGGTCCCGGCCTCGCTGCTTCCCCGAGCGCTGTCAATCATTTTCAGTGGCATCGCAGTAGGAACGGTCGTCGCGGTCCCACTCGGCAGTTACCTGGGCGGACTGTACGGCTGGCGCTCCGCTTTCCTCGCCGCTGCGGCCGTGGGCGGCATTACCCTGCTCTTCCAGTGGTTCACCCTGCCACAGATGGCGCCGCGCAGTCCGGCACGACTCAGAACTGTGCTGGACGTGCTCATGCGTCCCGGCATTGCCATCGGCATGTTTGGCTGTGTACTCGCACACACCGGCCATTTCGCACTGTTCACCTATATCCGTCCATTCCTGGAAAGCACCACCGGCGTCAACACCGATGGGCTCGCCCTCATGTTGCTGGGATTCGGGGTGGCAAACTTTGCCGGCACAATGCTGACCGGGTGGCTGATTGCGCGGAGCCTGCGCGTGACACTGGCGCTCATGCCTGCGCTGGTGGGGCTGGCAGCGTTGGCTTTGGTGTTTTTGCCTGCCTCGGTGCCGGGGCAAGCGCTGCTGGTTGCGTTTTGGGGATTGGCGTTCGGGGGCGTGCCAGTCGCGTGGTCCAACTGGGTAGCACGTTCAGTGCCCGATCAGGCGGAAAGTGCGGGCGGGATGGTGGTGGCTTCGGTGCAGTCTTCTATCGCTGCGGGTGCCGCTGCGGGCGGCGCGATGTTCAGCTCCAGTGGCATCACTGGCGTCTTTATCGCTGGAGGGATCGTGATGCTGCTGTCTGCGCTGCTTATTGCATGGCGCGTCAAAGTCCAGCCGTCCCCTGTCGGCGATTCCACAGGTCTGGCGTTGCATCTTTAAGGCGTCGGGCCACTTTGGTTTTCGGTATCCCGACCGAATAACGCAGGGCTATCTCTCATCTTCAATCTGAGCAGCCAAAAGGGACGGTTTTGTACGCAAGTATCATCTGATGACACATCGAATCATCCATTGACACAAAAAGCATTTGATCCTCTAATGAACTGGCGACCGGACGTACCCGGTCGCCGTTCTTGATAAAAACAATTTGGAGAACAGGCATGGTTGATTTGAATCCCTATCGCGGGCGCCTCAGGTCCTTACGCGCTGTGGGGCTGGGCAATGCGCTTGAATGGTTTGACTGGACGCTCTATGCGACGTTTTCTGTGTATCTGGCCCGAAATCTTTTTGATAAAACCGATGCGCGCTCTGCCATGCTCTCGACGCTTGCGGTATTTGCAGTCGGGTTTTTTGCGCGCCCGGTGGGGGGACTGATATTCGGCCGGCTGGCTGACCGTCTTGGGCGACAGAAGATCATGCTGATCACCATGTCACTGCTGGCACTCAGCAGCGTTGGCATCGCATTGATTCCAAGTTACGGCGATATCGGTTTGCTCGCTTCAATTGCACTGATGTTCTTTCGGCTGTTGCAAGGGATTGCCCACGGTGGCGAGACCGGGGTGTCGTACACCTATGTCGCCGAAATCGCTCCCAAGGAGCATCGCGGTTTATGGTCCAGTTCGATTTATCTGGGTGTCATTGTTGGCGTCATCGCGGCGACGATCGTTGCTGCTGCGTTAACGTCAATGCTCGGCCCGGACGCGATGAATGATTACGGCTGGCGTATCGGTTTCGGGATCGGCGGAGTGCTTGGTATTTATGTACTTTTCATGCGTCGTAACGTTGAGGAGTCGCATGTCTTTACAGCGCAGGAAGAGAAATCCCAACCCAGCCGAAAATTGTCGCGCGGCGAACTTTTCCGTATTGCCCGTAATCTGGTGATGCTCAACTGTTCAGCCAATCTGACCTATTACACCTGGGTGACTTTTGCCCCGGCGACCGCCATCACTCGAGGCATGGACCCCGGGGGCGCCTACCGCGCCAGCCTGTTTGCCATGATTCTTTGTGTGATCTGGTTACCGATCTGCGGAATGATATCGGACCGGATCGGTCGCAAACCGGTCATTGTCGCGTGGGGCATTCTGGTTGTGTTGTTGACGTATCCGATCTCCGTCATGGTCACTACCGAACCCCACACGCTGTTTTGGGCTCAGGTGATCGGTCTCGGCGCCTGGTCGCTGATTGCCTCGATTTTCCCCGCGGTGTTGTCGGAACAAGTACCGACCCAGGCCCGCGCCCAGGGCGTCGGTTTCGTCTCGTCGGTCTCGGTTGCCCTGTTCGGTGGCACGGCCCCTTACCTCAATACTTACCTGACGGGCATCGGCCTGGAACATGTCTATAGCTACTACGTCATGAGCCTGGGACTCGTGGCTGTTGCCGCAGGATTTCTGATCCGCGAAACGGCGGGCGTTGACCTTTGCGAAATTGATGCAAGGAACGTATCGGCAAACATCGCTACGCCCTCCATGCCTGCAGCGAACACCAACCGCGACGCAGCCCGTTAAACCTGAAGCCTTGCACTGCGCTTCGCCCACGGCGTGGCGCTTTTGGCTGGAATAGTTGAATACCTATGAGACATATCTCGCAACCCCTGTCTGAGCTGTGTGAGGCGTCAGCGAGCGATCTCTGTGCCGCGTTTGCCAGCGCAGACGTATCCCCGGTCGAACTCGCCGCTGCTTGTCTGGCGCGAGCTGAAAGTATCAATTCTATGCTTAACGCATTTACGGTCATTGATCACGACGGTGCACTGGCGTCGGCGAAAGCTGCACAAGTGCGCTGGAGTCGTGGGCAGCAACTGTCTGCCATCGACGGGATACCGATCACGGTCAAGGATCTGATCGCGTGCGAAGGCCTGGATGTTCGCTATGGCAGTCTTTCTACAGGTCGTTCGCCCGCCATGTCGGATGCGCCCTCCGTTCAACGGTTGCGAGCCGCTGGCGCTGTCATTCTGGGTTTGACGACAAGCCCTGAGTTTGGATGGAAGGGAGTGACAGACAGCCCGCGCAACGGAATTTCACGCAATCCCTGGAATCCATCCATGACCTCGGGCGGTTCTTCAGGAGGCGCTGCGATTGCGGCGGCAACGGGAGCGGGTGTGCTCCATCTCGGCACCGATGGTGGGGGATCAATCCGCATTCCCGCATCCTTTTGCGGTGTGGTTGGACATAAGCCCACGTTTGGCCGCGTACCGACGCACCCCGCCAGTACGTTCGGAACCCTGGCCCACGTCGCGCCAATGGCCAGAACCGTCGGCGACGTGATACTCATGCTCGACATCCTCAGTGGCCGCAGCTTGCGCGACTGGAGCCAACCACCGACGGCCTTTGCAGGCATCTGTGCCCGCCCATTCCAATGGAAGGGGGTGAAGATCGGGTATTGGGAAATGCCATGCATCGGGCCTGTGGATCATGAAGTCGACGCAATCGTACGTTCCACAATCAATGCACTGGCGCAGGCGGGTGCAGCCGTGGAACCGATTCGCCTTCCAGACCAGGACTCGTTGCCAGAGATGTTCAAAAATCATTGGTATGTGGGGGCCGCGGCGCGAATCGCTGGAATCGACGAAAACGCGCAGGCCCACTGTGATCCCGGCCTGCTTGCGGCGGCTGCGCTTGGGCGGGAACTCAGTGCGGTGGACCACGCAAGATCGCAAGTGGCAAGGGCACAATATGGCGCGAAGATGGATGCGCTTCTCGCCCAATACGACCTTGTGGTATCGCCGACGGTAGCCATCGCGCCGTTTGAAGCGGGGGCCGATGTCCCCGCCAACCACGGTTATACAAGCTGGATCGAGTGGGCATCGTTCACCTTTCCCATTAACCTCAGCCAGCAACCCGCCTGCTCAGTCCCCTGCGGCCGCACACGTATGGGCTTGCCAGTCGGACTGCAGTTCATTGGAGCGCGGGGGGCCGATGAGAACGTTCTGATTGCCGCTTTATCTTATGAAGAGATGTTTACCGAGCGCTTTCTGTCCCGTGGCGCCGCCTGGCCCCTGCGACCGCAAGCCTGTGCATGAGATCCCGGATCAGGTCCGCCCGGACATTGCCTCCACGCATGGGCGAATCCGCTGATCGATTGCCAGATGAGGATCGCTCGCGCGATCCTCGATCATTAATTACCTATCGCATGCCGGGCCAATCCGAATACCCGGTAGCGTCACCTCCGTACCAGTATTCCTTGGGGGCCTCTGCCAGCGGCGCGCCGGCGCGGAGCCTGTCGACGAGGTCGGGATTGGCGATGAACGGCCGGCCCAAACTGACCAGGTCGGTATTGCCCTGGGACACGGCCAGTTCGGCCAAGGCCAGCGTGTACTGATTGTTGGCTATGTAGGCGCCCCGAAAACGCTTGCGCAGCTGTTCAAAGGTCACCCCACCGGACTCCTCACGACTCATTTGCGTGATGCCTTCAATGTCGTGAACGTAAAGCAATCCCAGATTGGATAACTTGTCCAGAAAAGTGCCGTAAGTGTTCATCGTGTCGCTATCAAGCGGAGTGTCACCCGGCGTCGTGGTGATAGGGGAAACTCTGACACCGACGCGATCCGCACCCCATACCCCGATCACCGCGTTGATGACCTCCAGGGGAAACCTCAAGCGATTATCAAGCGCGCCCCCATATTGGTCAGTGCGGTGGTTGGTACTGTCACGGATGAATTGCTCCAGCAAGTAATTGTTCGCGCAATGCACCTCTACTCCGTCAAAACCTGCTAATTGCGCATTCACTGCGGCACGACGATAGTCCTCCACGATCAGCCCTATCTCGTCGGCCTCCAACGCCCGCGGAATGACAAAATCCTTCATTCCATCGTGCACCCGGATCTGCCCAGCCGGCTTCAAGGCCGAGGGTGCCACCGGAAGTTCGCCACCCTGCATGTCAGGATGCGACATGCGACCGGTGTGCCACAGCTGAAGGAAAATCTTCCCATCCTGCCGATGCACTGCATCAGTGATGCGTTTCCAGGCGGCCACTTGCGTGTCGCACCAGATACCCGGCGTTCGGGGATAACCACGGGCCTGCGCGGAAATATTGGTCGCTTCGGTGATGATCAGACCGGCCCCGGCGCGTTGCGAATAATAGTCCGCAGCGTAGTGCGCAGGGACCCCGTCATCGTCGGATCTGCTGCGTGTCATCGGTGCCATGACAATACGGTTCTTCAGGTGTAAACCACCCAGGGTGACAGGTTGAAGGACCGGACTTTTATCAGGTGTATACATAGGATGTGCTCTTTCCAGGCTGGGTTGATAAAGGCAGGATCCGGCGGTCCGACACTTTCAGCTTTCGGTCGTGCGGCACATTGTTAAATCCGTACGCCGACCGAGCCGATCGTCTTGCCCGTTGCGGAGTGCTCTGCCCAAGCCGTAGAGCTTATGCAACACATGCGTCACCAAGAAGGTGCCTTGTGAACCTATGACTGCGACTCACCGTCAGCGGGCCGCGGAATATAAGTCACCAGCGAAAGATCCGGTCGACCGTGCGGGGTCAGCGCTATGTACGTAAACTCGATAGGTCCTGTCTTGGGGTGCAAGAGGCGTTTACAGCCTTCATCGAACCCCTTCACATCCGTATCCGGCCACCAGTCACGGAACTCGGGGCTCAGGTCATTGAGTTCATTCACCAGGCTATCGAAAGGCGCCTTGTCATCGGCCTGAGCACGGGCTGCACGGAAGGTGGAGATCATGCCTCGCGCCATGCTCTCCCAGTCCAGGATCAGCGTGCGGTAAGGCTGATAGAGGAATAAAAGGCGCAACGTATTGCGCTCGTCAGGTTGCAGCGATCCATAATCGACAAACAAAGCAGCGATCGCGTCATTCCAGGCGAGGATATCCAGCCGTGAGTTGCGAACATAGGCAGGTATCGGATCCATCTCGCGAACCAGCAATTTCAGACCGGAGCTTACCTCGCCGCTCATCGAAACCGGGCGCGCTGTGCGTGCTCCCAAAGCCAGTAAATGCGCAGCTTCCACGCTGTCGAGATTGAAGACTTTCGACAGCCGTTGCAGTGCTGCGGTCGAGGGTTTGATATCGCGCCCCTGCTCAAGCCACGTGTACCAGCTGACACTGACCCCGGCGAGCAATGCCACCTCTTCTCTACGAAGCCCGGGGGTCCGCCGGGGCCCTGGCGGGAGGCCAAAGTCCGCCGGGGTCAGACGCGCCCGGCGGCTGGCCAGGAAGACCCCAAGCTCGCGGCGTTGCTCATTGGATGATCTGTTCGACATGCGATGCCCGCCTGGATTTCGATCCGGAATTTGCTCGCAGGAAGATCAATCTCGCCGCAGGCTCGCACCGATCTCGGCGGCGGCCTTCAGGACGAGAGGAAGATGTTCCGGCTGACCATTGCTCATCGCAAATTGCGGGGTCAGGGTCGCAATGCTGACGCTGGCAACCAAGTCTCCCTTGTGATCCAGAATGGGCGCCCCAAGGCCTGACATACCAAGCGTGAAGTCATTAACCGCAAACTCCCACCCCCGCTGTCTGATGTCTGCCGCCGCTGATTCCAGAGCGACCGGATCGACCGTTGAGAGCTCGGTCGGACGCTCCAGCGGACCGTTCAGGACTTTGGCGCGCTCCTCGGCTGAAAGGTAGGCGAGCAGCACCCTGGGACCGCCGCTATGGTTCAACGAAACCCGGGTGCCAATGCCGGACCAGCGTGTGTGGATGTGCAAATCAGGCGAGTTGACTCTGTCCAGACACAGGGCCGAACCATCGAAGTAAGTCCAGAGGAAAGCGGTCGCGCCGGTTTTTTCTGCCAGACGCGTAAGGGCTGGAGCCGCGATGGCGCGCAGATCGTTGCCATATTGCACGCCCGGCATCAGAAGCAGCACACCCGGGCCAAGGGCGTACGTCTTTGTGGCATCGTCGAACTCGATGAAATCGCCGCCTGCAAGGGTGTGTAACAGGCGACGCGTGGTTGCCTTGTCCAGCTCTGTCAGTCGAGTCAGCTCTGCCAGCGACAGACGCAGCGTGTTAGGTCCAAACGCGCGCAGGATCGTCATCGCGCGCTCCACCGCGCGCACTTTGGACAGTGGGCTGGCTGTCTTCTCGGTCATGCAATTACTCCAAATAAATGTCAAATTGGCCAAATAGTATCACCTGATGATTCAATATATCACTAGTTGACATCAATGCAAGGCTCGGGCTTAAATTCAGATAGCCGTATGCACTCAGCTATTCGATCACTCATTACAGTTCGCGGAGTAAATATTTATGACCGAGATGAAGACACTCCCGACATCCGATAAGCAAGCCGGCGCCGACATCACCGTCAGCCAGACTTCAGCATCGCGTCAGGGCGCTCGCGAAACCTGGGTCGAAGTCCCGACAGAGAACGGGCCTGCAGCGGCTTGGTGCTACTGCGATCGCCACTCTTATATGCCGGGTGAAACAGTGCTGTTGCATGTGTCCTCAAACACCGATCAAGTCGCCCTGAGGATCTACCGCGATGGCGCTATGACGCGGACTGTGTATGAAACAACGCTTCTCGAAGCCCCTTTTCATGCCCTGCCCGACCGGGTCTATGAGCGTGGATGCAACTGGCCGGTCTTCTCGCAATGGACCATTGCCGGGGACACCCAGGCAGGCGCCTATGGGGTCGAAGTTGTCAATGCAGCAGGTGTCGTCCTCGGGCATCATCTGTTTTTCGTGAGGGCGATTCAAAAGCATTCGGACTCTTTAGTACTGGTAGCCGCAACTTCTACCTGGACCGCGTACAACGATTGGGGCGGTGCGAACCACTATTTCGGCATACATCCGGGCACGGCGCGAGGACGCTCTCCCCTGCTGTCAACTCAGCGTCCCTGGGCGCGTGGACAAGTCTGGCTGCCAGCGGATGCGCCGCGTTCGATTAACGCCAGACGTCCGCAAAAACCGGGGCCTGCACGGTACGAATTCATCGAATGGGCTTCGCTCCACGGTTTCAGCAAATACTATGCACTCGCTGGATGGGCCTCCTACGAGCGTCCGTTCGTGATCTGGGCAGAAGAGCAAGGCTACTCGGTCGATATCATTACCCAGGAAGACCTGCATCGAGAGCCCGACGCCCTTGACGGCTATGCTTGCGCTGTTTTTGTCGGACACGACGAGTACTGGACCCGGGAAATGCGCGACCACGTGGATGCCTTTGTCGAGCGCGGCGGGAACGTTGCACGCTTCGCCGGCAACTTCATGTGGCAGATTCGACTGGAGGATGACCACAAGCGGCAAGTTGCCTACAAGTACGATGCTCGCACGCTTGACCCCTTCGTTCGAATTGATCCCGCGAGACTGACAAGCGCATGGGAAGACCCTTTGGTGAACTACCCGGGCGCCAGCACATTTGGCGTGAATGGACTTCGCGGCATCTACGCGGGCTTTGGCGGCATGGCCCGACGCAGCCCGCGCGGATATCAAGTGTTCAGGCCGCAACATTGGTGTTTTGCAGACACGGGCCTTGTCTATGCCGATATGTTTGGCGATGAGGCCAACATTTTCGGCTACGAAGTAGACGGGCTCGACTACAGCTTTGTCCAAGGCCTTCCTGAACCACTGGGCACTGATGGTGCGCCCCCGGGGCTGGAAATCCTGGCCATGGGGTGGGCTACTTCTGCCGAAAATGGTCGGGGTGAAGATGCGTACTCTTTCATGCTTGGCGACCGCGATGCCCGGTACCGTGCATCTTTATTGGCGCCTGAGCTTTCTGAGGAAAGTGTCCGTCAGCACAGTCGCGGCACCGGCATGATTGTTCATTTCAACAAAGGTAAGGGACAGGTTTTCACTGCTGCTACCTGTGAATGGGTGCACGGCCTCATGGTGAACGATCCCTATACCGTGATGATTACCAAAAATGTCCTTGACCGTTTTTCGTGCGTGCGAGAAACCTCTGAATAACTGCATTGGTTATGCCGGCGATCCGTAGGTGCAAACCTTATTCAGGACCGAACAGGGGACTGATTCAGAATGAACAGGTCCCCTTCCACATCCGTATCGCCGTGTTTACGACTCTGCGCCGCAGCGTCATAGAGGATCAGTAAAACCTCCCCAAGCGGCTCTCCCGATTCGAACAGACACATGGCCTCGGCGTGATCGTTGCCTTGCCCGAAAGGCACCTCCAACACCTTCTCCAATTGATCCGTAAAGACCACGCTCTCCTTGTCGGACGCGAAACCGCCGCGCCAGCGCAAGACCGTTACCGGACCGTCCAGATCCATGGTGGGACCCGCCAGGATCAGCAGATCGTCACCGTCAGTGCACAGGTCTCGCACACCCAGGCCATTGAGCGCGAAGAAGTGCTTGCGGTAGCGGCGTCCCTCCGGACCGATCTTCTTGAGCACCAGCGTGTCGGTCGAATCGTCGTCGAGCTCGGGCTCGATCTCCAGCAACACAGCCCAGCCGCGAAGGACCGGGCCACGCAACCCCAGCAGAAGGCGCGAGCCGATCACCGCCAACCCTTCGATATCGAAGCCGTTGTCTTTACCCGGGATACTCAGGAAGTCGCGTAGTTGAGGATCTTCAGCGATTGCCGCGGTCAGGTCGTTACCGACCTCGTTGCCACGTAACTGCGCCGCCGTGCGTCCATCGGCATCCACCTTCCTGGCGAGTGCGTAGCCGTCGTTCTGCTGCACCACTGGGATGCGGGCCAGCAGAAAGCGATTGCCGTCCGCCTCTACCGTCGACAGGCGCTTGATATTTTTCTGTGCAGAAGTGCCGGTCTCGGCGGTCCTTCGCTTCAGGCTATGGGAGCCCACCACCCAGAGATAACCACTGTCATGGGCATAGGCCAACCCCTCGATATCGATCTCGGCGTCTTGCTTGGGCAGGGGCAGATCCAGATACTCCAGGAGCTGGAACGTTTGGTGCTCATCGCACGTCACGACGTCGCCGGGCGCAGCCTCCTGGATTTTCAGACGCTCCAGGCTCGTGGTTTCGTCATTGGCCACCCAGAGTGTGTCGCCAATCTGCTGAGCGACCGAAAGGCCATCGCGCAACGACGCAAACGCCGGATCAAAGCTCAACATCGCTGCATTGCTTCGCTCGCTCATGAACGGTCTCCTGTCTTGATGGCGTGGTGCGCCGGTCTTTAACCATCAAGCATAGGCTGCTTACTCGACCGCTTCGTAGGGCAACCCCGGTTTCTTAAGCGTTCGTAGCGCTACTCAGACGCTATCGTTTCCTGCTGCGCTCGTAGGCTGCCAGCACGGTGCGCTCCGATTGCACCAGATAGGCTTCGAGCATCTGGGTTGCTTCCTCTGGTCGTCCCTCTTCTATACAGCGCAGGATTGAAGCGTTCATGTCGACATAAGGCATATGCAGGAATTCGGGATCACCGAGCAGGCCGAAGGCCAACCGCAGTTCGGCTGATATCTGCCCATAGAACACCACCAGTCTCGGGCTGTCGGCCAGCTCGACGATCGCCTTGTGGAACATCATGTTCGCGGTGCCGACCGCCATCCAGTCCCTGGCTTCACGCGCTCGCTTGCCGACCTCCACCGCTTCACGCATATGCAGCGCTCCCGGGTGCAGCGGGTAACCCTGGGCAATGGCCTTGCATTCGATAAAGCGGCGTACACGATAGATGTCAATGATCGACGCCATATCCGGTTCCGCCACGGTCACCCCGCGATTGGGTTCATGCTTGAGCAACCCCTCACGGGTCAGGACCCTGAACGCTTCTCTCAAGGTGTTGCGTGAAATCTGCAGGGTTTCGGCCAGAGCTGCTTCGGACAGCCGCTGGCCCGGAGCCAATTCACCTTCGACCAGCATTCTGCGGACCTTCTGGGTAATGGATTCTCCCAGCGAGCGAGGTAGGGAAGGTGAAACGTCGTTCATATGCGATCCGCAGTCAGAGAAAGTCATTTTGATGTTCCATCAGAGCTCAGCGCATGGCAAGGAGCAAGGGTGCCGTGTGCATCATTAAGTAACACGCAGGAGTGATAAGGTTACAAACCGGTGCACATTGTCGACCTACGGCAATCATATTGTTCAACAATCAAAGCCATATGTATCAACACATACAAGCCGATCATTGAATCTTGGCACGCTCGTTGCTCAATCAAACCATCTCCCACCCGTAGGAATGATGCCGTGACACAGTCAGCCGTGACACAGACCCAGACCGCTCAAGCATTTACAAAGGCGCGACGCTCTTCCCTGATCGCCGCCATTTTCATGATGGCGACTTCCGCCATCGGCCCTGGCTTCATCACCCAGACCGCCACGTTCACGGCCAAGATGGGCGCAGCATTTGCCTTCGGTATCCTGGCGTCGATCCTGATCGACTTCGTGGTTCAACTTAACGTCTGGCGTATCGTCTCCCTGACCCGGATGCGTGCCTCGGATCTGGCCAACAAAGCGATTCCAGGCAGTGGTTATGTGCTGGCGGTGCTGGTGATCTTCGGCGGGCTGGTGTTCAACGTCGGCAACATCGCCGGTGCCGGGCTGGGTCTGAACGCGCTGATGGGGCTTGATGCAAAATGGGGCGGCAGCCTGAGCGCGCTGTTGGCCATCGGCATCTTCCTCTCCCACCGCGCCGGATTGGCCGTCGACCGGCTGATCGTCGTGCTGGGTGTGGTGATGATTGGCCTGACGCTGTTCGTGGCCTTTGCCTCTAACCCGCCACTGGGTGAAGCCCTCTACCAGACCGTACTGCCGGACCAGATCAACTTCGCCACCATTACCACCATTGTCGGCGGCACGGTCGGCGGTTACATCACCTATGCGGGGGCTCACAAACTGCTCGACCGCGGCACTACCGGGGTAGAAAATCTTGAGGCAGTGACCAAGGCAGCCCTGAGCGGCATCCTGGTCACCGGTCTCATGCGCTACATCCTGTTCCTCGCCATCCTCGGCGTTGTTGCCAGCGGCGTAGTGATCGACACCTCGGGTCAGGGCGCCAATCCGGCCGCACAAGCCTTCCAGGCAGCGGCCGGGCAGATCGGCCTGCGCGTCTTCGGTCTCATCCTCTGGGCCGCCAGTATCACCAGCGTGATCGGCGCCGCTTACACCTCCATCTCCTTTATCACCGTGTTCAAGCCGGACATCACCGAGCAGGGTCGCAACCGCGCCACCACCGTGTTCATCGCCCTGTCGCTGCTGATCTTTGTCCTGATGGGTACCGCGCCTGCCGCATTGCTGCTGTTTGCGGGCGGTTTCAATGGCCTGATACTGCCAATCGGCCTGAGCATCTTTATCTACGTCGGCTGGCGCCGGCCGGACCTCATGGACGGTTACCATTACCCACGCTGGCTGCTGGTGCTGGGCGCCCTGACCTGCCTGCTGACCTGGTACATGGCTATCAACTCCGTCGTGCCGATCTTTGCCTTCCTCAACGTTGCCTGAGCCCGATAACGAAAAAGGAGTCACGTTAATGCCAACGATAGATATCAACAGCGACCTGGGCGAAAGCTTTGGCGCCTGGAGCATGGGCGACGATGCCGCGATGCTCGATGTCGTGACCAGCGCCAATGTCGCCTGCGGTTTTCACGCCGGCGACCCGGCCGGCATCCTGCGGACACTGAAAGCTGCAGCGGCAAAAAACGTCACCATCGGTGCCCATGTCGCTTACCCGGACAAAGTGGGTTTTGGCCGACGCAACATGGATGTGGCCAGCGATGAGCTGACGGCCGACGTGATCTACCAGATCGGCGCGCTGCAGGGCCTGGCCAAGGCCGCCGGCACCTGCGTGCGCTATGTGAAGCCCCATGGCGCCTTGTACAACACCATTGCTCACGATCGCCGTCAGGCGCTGGCCGTGATCGAAGCCATCCGCGCGATCGACTCCAACCTCATTTTGGTCGCCTTGGCAGGCTCAAGCCTGATTGAACTGGCCCGTAACGAGGGTTTGCAGTGTATCGCCGAAGCGTTCGCCGACCGCGCCTATACGCCTCAGGGCACCCTCGTCTCTCGCCGCGAACCAGGCGCCGTGCTGCACGATCCCAAGCTCGTCGCCCAACGCATGTTGCGCCTGGTTGAAGACGGCACCATCGAAGCGATCGACGGCAGCCTGACCAGAATCCAGGCCGACTCGATCTGTGTCCATGGCGACAGCCCGGCAGCGGTGGAAATGGCCCGCGAGCTGCGCCGCGTGCTGGAACAGGCCAACATGTCCTTGCAACCCTTTGCCGGAGGTCGTCGATGAACGCCCTTGATCGCGCGCGTCAGGCGGCCATCGCCGCTGGCCGTGAAGCACGCTGCGCCTACCGTGGCGGTCTGGTCACCCCCACCGCCGGTATCGCACCGGGCATGACTCAAGCGAACCTGATTGCCTTGCCGCGTGACTGGGCCTATGACTTCCTGCTGTATGCCCAGCGTAACCCGAAAGCGTGTCCGGTCCTTGACGTCACCGATGCCGCAAGCCCAAGCACCCTGCTGGCTGAAGGCGCTGATCTGCGAACTGACCTGCCCCTCTACCGCATCTGGCGTGACGGCAAGCTGGTGGAAGAAGTCAGCGACGCCACGAAAGCCTGGGCCGAACATGACGACATGGTGACCTTTCTGATCGGCTGCAGCTTTACCTTTGAAACGGCCCTGCAAGAGGCCGGCATAGAAGTGCGGCATATCGCCGATGGCTGCAACGTACCGATGTACCTGACCAACCGTGCCTGCCGTCCGGCCGGACGTCTGAAGGGTGAGATGGTGGTTTCCATGCGACCGATCCCCGCCGATCGCGTGGCCGAGGCCTGCGGTATCTCCGGGCGCTACCCCTCGGTCCATGGCGCCCCGGTGCACATCGGCGAGCCTGGGTTGCTTGGTATCCAGGACCTGGCTTGTCCCGACTTCGGCGACGCCGTACGCATCGAGCCGGGAGAGATCCCGGTGTTCTGGGCTTGCGGAGTAACGCCTCAGGCGGCGGTCATGGCCTCGGGCGTGCCCTTCGCAATCACCCATTCGCCCGGCCATATGTTCATCACCGATGTGCCTGACAGCACGTACCACGTCTAGGAGTCTGCCGTGCGTTTTTTACCCGTCAACCTGGACGCCCTGCTCGTCGAATTGAACGACCTGGACGAGACCCTGGCATTGTTCGACGCCCTGACGGCGGAGCCAATTGCGGGCGTGGAAGAAATCATTCCCGCCGCACGCACCCTGCTGATCCAATTCCGTCCCAGCGCCATTACGCAGCAGGCGCTCGTCAATCGTATCGCTGGCCAGGATCTGAGCCAGCGCCGCGCGATCGAGCATCGCCGGGTGGAAATCCCCGTTCACTACAATGGCGAAGACCTCGACGAGGTCGCCACGCTGCTGGGAATCAGCCGCGCCGAGGTGGTCCGGCGCCACACCGCCCATGACTACAGCGTGGCCTTCTGCGGATTCGCTCCGGGCTTCGCCTACCTGACCGGCGGTGCGGGTTTCCAGGTGCCTCGCCGACAAACTCCGCGCACCCGCATACCCGCAGGTGCGGTTGCCTTGGCGGGTGAATTCAGCGGCGTTTATCCGCAAGCCAGCCCCGGTGGGTGGCAGATCATCGGCGTCACGCCTTTGCAGATGTGGGACCTGAACCGCGCTGAGTCGGCCCTGCTGCGCCCCGGCTATAAAGTGCGTTTTACCGATGCCGGGCCGCTCCCGGCGGGCGGCCTGCCCGCCCCCACGGTGCCTGCAAGTGCCGCCGCGCCCAGCGGTGCCTGTCTGGAAATCATCACGCCCGGTTTGCACAGCGTCTTGCAGGATATGGGTCGTCCCGGCCAGACCGGCCAAGGCGTATCCCGTTCCGGCGCGCTGGACCTCGGCGCCCTGCGAGCGGCCAACCGCGCGGTCGGCAATCCCTCGGACATGGCCTGTGTGGAAGCGGTACTCGGCGGCCTGAGCTTCGTCTGTCATGGCCGTGCGGTGATAGCGATCACCGGCGCGCAAACCCCGGTCACCATCACCAACGCCAGTGGCCTGCAATGGCCTGCCGCCAACTACCAGCCCATCGAGCTGGAGGACGGTGACAAGGTCAGCCTGGGTTCACCTTTGGCAGGGTTGCGCAGCTACTTGTCGATTCGCGGCGGCTTTGAGGTCGCTCCGGTGCTGGGCAGTCTGTCGACAGATACCCTCGCCCAGGTCGGTCCCCCTGCTCTCGCGGCCGGTGACCGACTGGGTTTTACGGCGCTGACGACAGGCACCAGCGTATCGCTGAACGAAGCACCCGCCTTCGATCTGCCCACTACGGCCAACATCGTGACCCTCGACGTGGTCATGGGGCCGCGCACCGACTGGTTTACCGAAGCCGCCATTCAGCGTCTGAGCAGCCAGCTCTGGCGCGTCACCTCACAGTCCAACCGCGTCGGTATTCGTCTGGCCGGTGAAACGCCGCTGGAGCGCAGCAACCACCAGGAGTTGCCCAGCGAAGGCACTTCCGTCGGCGCCATTCAGGTTCCGGCCAGCGGCCAACCGGTGCTGTTTCTCGCCGATCACCCGTTGACAGGCGGCTATCCGGTGATCGCCGCAGTCGCCAGCTACCACCTCGATCTGGCTGGCCAGATACCGATCAATGCGCAGATTCGCTTCAACCCTTTGAACGGCTTCAAAGAGCTTCAACCCGTTACACCCGCCTCTTCTTCAACTGCCGACGTGAACAAAATCCCATGAAAAAATTACTGATTGCCAACCGTGGTGAAATTGCCGTCCGCATCGCCCGCGCCTGCCGCGACTATGGCGTGCAGTCTGTCGCGGTGTATGCCGACGCGGACATCGACGCCCTGCACGTACGCCAGGCCGACGAAGCCTACTCGCTGAATGGCCAGCGCCCGGCCGAGACCTACCTGGATATCGGCAAACTGATTGCCGTCGCCAAACGCAGCGGCGCCGATGCCGTGCACCCCGGCTATGGTTTTCTGTCGGAAAGAGCCGACTTCGCCCGGGCGGTGATCGAGGCCGGGCTGATCTGGGTCGGTCCCAACCCAGAGACCATCGACGTGCTCGGCGACAAGGTCGAGGCGCGAAAAATTGCCCACCTGGTCGGTGCGCCCCTGGTGGCCGGTACGCCTGGCCCGGTCGAAAGCGCCGCCGAAGTACTGGCTTTTGCCGAACAGCACGGCCTGCCAATCGCCATCAAAGCGGCCTTTGGCGGCGGCGGACGCGGCATGAAAGTCGCCTGGCGCATGGATGAAGTGGCTGAATTGTTCGCCTCCGCCGTACGCGAGGCGCAAGCGGCCTTTGGTCGTGGCGAATGCTACGTCGAACAGTTCCTCGACCGTCCCCGGCACATCGAAGCGCAGATCCTCGCCGACAAACACGGCAAGGTCGTCGTCGTCGGCACGCGTGACTGCTCCTTGCAGCGGCGCAATCAGAAGCTGGTGGAGGAAGCGCCGGCGCCCTTTATCAGTGACGAACAGCGCCAGCGTATTCATCAGTCCGCTCAGGATATTTGCGCCAAGGCCGGCTATGTCGGTGCCGGCACTGTGGAGTTCCTGCTCAGCCAGGATGGCACCCTGTCGTTCCTGGAGGTCAATACCCGCTTGCAGGTCGAGCACCCGGTGACCGAAGAGACCACTGGGGTTGATCTGGTGATCGAACAACTGCGCATCGCCGATGGTTTACCGTTGTCCTTCAATGAGACGCCGACCCCGCGTGGCCACAGCTTCGAATTTCGCATCAACGCGGAAGACCCCGGCAAGGGCTTCCTGCCCACCCCCGGTCAGATCACCGATTTCCTGCCACCGTCTGGCCCGGGCGTGCGTCTGGACAGCGGCGTGATCAGCGGCTCGCGAGTGCCCAGCACCTTCGATTCGATGATGGCCAAACTGATCGTCACCGGCGCTACCCGCGAACAGGCTATCGTCCGCGCCCGGCGCGCCCTGGCTGAATTCAATATTGAGGGCATCGCCTCGGTGCTGCCGTTCCACCGGGCCGTGATGGACCATGACGACTTCACCGGTGCTGATAAATTCGCCGTACACACGCGCTGGATCGAGACCGATTTCGCCGAACAGATCACGCTCGCCCCACGTGCTGCTGTCTCGGTCGACCCTGGCATCCTGCGCACATTTGTCGAGATCGACGGCAAACGCCACGAACTGGGCCTTCCGGCGGCGCTGCTGCGAGGCGTCAGCCTGAATGCAGCGGGCACCGCCAGCGAAAGCACGGTCCCGTCCGAGGTCACTGATCCGCAGGCGGTGCTGACGCCCGTGGCGGGGAACCTGCATACCTGGGTCGTCGAAGACGGCGAGTCGGTGAGTGCCGGGCAAGTGATCGCGGTGGTAGAAGCCATGAAAATGGAAACGTCGGTCCTGGCACCTTGTGAAGGCCAGGTGCAGATCGCCAAACAGGCCGGCGACTATTTTGAAGCCGGCTCGGTGATTGGCCGCATCAAGACCCTTAATTGATTTAAACGCTTTTCTTTTTGCAGGTATTACGCGCAACGGGTTAACAACCCGGTTGCCGCGTATTGCCCGCAGAAAATTGTAGATATGAGCCTGTTTCACGGCTACCTGAAAAATATCTATCGCCAGTCATCCCACCCCAACGATGGAGCAGGACGGTCCGGTACGGTCTTCCGCTGGCGCTGCGGTTTTCCGAAAGGCTTTTGCGCATCGACGCAAACGCCGCAAGCGAACCGGATTAGTTCCATCGATTTTCTAAATAGCCGACCAACGGTAACACTTGCAGGCATGAAGCCTGCAATACCCCTCTCGACGAACATTTGACGTCAATCTACCGCCATACGTATTTCCTGATCAGTCGACCAATTGACACAGCTCAGTAGGTCGGTTCGAGCGCAACTGTGGCCGCAACATTCCCCGCATACAGGATTATTGACATGATCGACCTCGCCACCTGGAATTTAAGCATCCCTGAAGGCAGCCCACCGGCGACCGTAGAAACGCCTCGACTGGCGCAAGGCTTCAAGGGCCAGTATTTCAGTTCTGAAGCCGCTGCCCTTTCCTTCTGGGCACCTGTAACCGGCTCCAGGACGGCCAACGCTATTTACCCGCGTAGCGAGTTGCGGGAAACCTATAGTGATGGAAGGCTGCGTAACTGGCAGTACTCAGCGGCGGATAACATTCTGCGGGCGACTCTGACCGTCAGCCAGGTGCCCAGCACCGGCAAGGTCGTGATCGGTCAGATTCACAACAAGGACAGCAACAGCCCCATGGTGAAGCTGGAATACCAATACAAAACGTCGGCTTCGACGGGAAACATTGTCGCCAAGGTGCGCATGCGCCCCGACGATGAAGAGGGCCAGGTCATTACCATTGCGACGGGTGTGCCGCTCAACCGCAACTTTTCCTACCAGCTCCACCTCAGCCCGAAGGGCGCGCTGGGCATCAGCGCAGCAGGATACAACTGGAGAACCACCATCGACCCGAGCTGGAAGACCAAACCACTGTATTTCAAAGCGGGTGCGTATGTGCAGGACAACACCGGCTATCCCACCGAGGGCGCAAGAGTGACGTTCAGGATGCTGGAGATCCAACACAACATTAAGTAAGTCGCTTCTTTAGGTCACTACCGTTGGCACGCCGATCCGAAGGGTGAAGACCTTAGTGAATTTCCTCGTCGATCGGCTACCAGGTGGCTAGCTGTCAGTGAACTCAACCGCGCGGGCGGCAGGTCTTACGGGTCGGGAACGCTGGCTGCCGATGCCACGACCATGAAGCGATTCATCGAAGGTGAGTCTCGGACGCAAGTGACGCTTTTGCCGAAGTGCCTGGACGATTACGTAGCCGAAGAAAATCCAGTCAAAGCCCTCCGCCGAAGCGATACTGCCAGACGATGCCAATGGCATCGTATTCGCTGCCCGTGCGGGTATGCCCTCCCTCACTCGCACATCATTCCTCTCCTTCATTATTGAGCATTTCGCCAAGCGGGACACTTTGCCCTAGCGGATACTGAAGACCTGCCGAGTCGGACGACCCTGCAAATTTCTCCACGACACGGCATATGGAAAAGGCACTGAGAACAGAACTAATGATCGAGACTCGCCTGTTACGACAGTTTGTGGTTGTCGCCGAGGAGCTGCATTTCAGCCGCGCGGCAGAGCGACTGCACATGGCACAACCTCCGCTCAGTCAGGCGATCAAACGGCTGGAAGACCACATCGGCTATCCGCTTTTCATTCGCGACAAGCGCACCGTGGAACTCACGAGCGCAGGGTTGGCCCTGCTGGACAAGGCACACGAACTCCTGAATAACCTGGACGAAAGCGTGGCTCACACCCGCAGAGTGGCTCAAGGCATTGCGGGGCATCTCGTGGTGGCCATGATTAATCTCAACCATCATCCGGAATTCTGGCGAGCCCTGGGGGTGTTCAGGGAACAGATGCCTGCTGTCGAGATGCGATTTATCGAGGCGACGACAAGTGAACAGGTCGCGCTTTTGGAAAGCGGCGAAGCCGATGTCGGGTTCATGCGTACGCCGGGGACAACAACGCCCTCATTGACCATCGAGCGAGTGTTGCTTGACCCCATACACTTGGCTTTGCCGTGCAATCACCGGTTGGCGGCAGCCAGTGTCGTCAAGCTTGAGGAGCTTGCCGACGAAACATTTGTCATGTCGTCTCGCGCATTAGGCCAAGGATTTCACGATCAGATACTCACACTCTGCAAAACTGCCGGAGTCACGCCACGGATTGCTCAACACGCTCGGCAAATACAGACGCTTCTGGGCCTGGTCGCGGCGGGGTATGGCGTAGCGCTGGTTCCGGCGTCTTTCGATAGCGTTGCCATGCAAGGCGTGAGTTTTCGCCCACTGTTGCATGAGGCGCCGCCGGAACTCGGCTGCGTGGCACTCAACATTGCCAGCAATTGCACGGTTCGCTCGCCCCTGCGCGATGCGTTTATCGACATCATCAAACGGTACCTCTGATACCTCCAGCGTATTGCCAGCCTACATAAACGGTATTTCACGCCGAACCTTCCGGAACGCAGCATGTTCCTGTCTTTTCTTCCTGGAGGTCGGTCATGCACTATCGCTCATTGGGCAGCTCTTCCTTGCAGCTTTCAGTTTTGTCATTCGGCAGCTGGATCACTTTTGGTACGAGCCTTGATCAACGCGGCGCTAACGAGTGCCTTGCTTGCGCCTACGACCATGGCATCAACTTCTTCGACAGCGCCGAGGTCTATCTCGGCGGCGAAGCGGAGCGCATGCTCGGCGAAGGCATCCGGACGCTTGGATGGCCTCGCGACGGTTACTGCATTTCCAGCAAAGTCTTGTTCGGAACAGGCGACAATCACGACGCCAAGCACCCATCACGCCCTACTCAGCAAGGGCTGAGTCGAAAACACATCACTGAGGCCTGCCATCAGTCGCTGCGACGGTTTGGGGTCGATTATCTCGACTTTTTCCTGTGCCATCGTCCCGAGCCTGGCATGTCGATAGCGGAAATTGCCTGGACGATGAATACCCTGATCCACCAAGGCAAAGTGTTGTATTGGGGGACATCTGAATGGCCTGTAGCAGATGTTCTGGCGCTGATCGTTTTTTGCAAGAACCACAACCTGATCCCTCCGCAGCTGGAACAGCCGCAATACAATCTTTTTCATCGCCAACGCGTTGAAGATGAGTATCAACCCCTTGTCCATGAACACGGCTTGGGGCTGACCACCTGGTCTCCGCTGGCATCAGGCATTCTGGCTGGTCGTTACGATGAAGGAACGACGCCGGGCAGCCGACTGACAACCGAAGGTTTCGCGTGGCTTGAAGATTTTGTGTTCGAGAACAAACGCGAAGCACGTATCGCGGCGGCCAGGCAGTTGAAGGACATTGCTTGCGAGCTTGGGGCGACACGCGCGCAGCTCGCGCTGGCCTGGGCGCTGCAAAACCGTTCGGTCACATCGGTATTGATCGGTGCCTCTAGTCTGAAACAGTTGCAAGAGAACCTTGGCGCACTCGAAGTCATGCCACACCTCGACTCCTCACTGCTGACCAAAATCGAGCAAGTCATAGAGCGCACGTCACCGATAATGTATCCACCAGGCACGTGAAGGAACCGCAAAACGGCGAGCCTTCATCGGCTCGCTTTTTTTCCCCCACAGAATTGAACGCCGCCCCCGATCAGAATAAATCCAGTGGGTAATTAGTAATGATCCGCACTTGATCCACATCGCCATCAGCCTGGGCTGAATTGGCGCGGTGGATGGTTTGTTGCACGGTGAAGGAAAGGTTCTTGGCCGGGCCGCTCTGGATGACATATTGCAGCTGGACATCGCGCTCCCAGTGCTTGCCCCCGTCACCCAGCGTTGCGTAATAGGCATAGGCGCCATTGGGATCGACCTTGGTGTTGTCGATGCCGGAGCCACGCAGGTAACGGGTCATGAAGCTTAAGCCCGGCAAGCCGAAGGCGGCGAGATCGATGTCATAGCGCAGTTGCCAGGAGCGCTCGTTCGGTGAGTTGAAATCGGAATAGAGCACCGAGTTGGCGAGGTAAATGGAATCGCCGTCGCCGAGATAATCGAAGGGCTGGTCTCCATCGATACGCTGGTACGCCAGCATCATGGAATGCGCGCCTGTACGCAGCCGCGCATAGCTGCTCCAACTATTGGTATGAATTTCACCCGCCTGGGCACTGCCCTGATCGCGGGTGCGATAAAGATTGGCACCCAGCGCCAGGGACTGGCCATCGTCGAAGTTGAAGGTCCTGGCAAGGTTGATGTAGGTCTGATTCCAGACATCCTCGAAACGGGCCTGATACACACTCAGCAACGTGCCGTCGGCGAAGCTGTAGTCGACGCCCAGGTAGCTGGCGGAACGGAAGCGGGTACCGCCGTATTCGGTGGTTATTTCGTCGTCATGATTGCTGCTGGCTTTGTGGCGCGCCGCATGCAGATGACCGCCTTGCAGGGTCAGGCCGTCGATGGAAGCGTTCTGCAGCGAGACTCCCCGAAAACTCTGCGGCAACAGACGTCCGTCACCGCGCTGGAACACCGGTGTGACCGGAAACAGATCGCCCACCTTCAGCTCGGTATCGAACGCTCGCAGCTTCAGCGCCCCGCCGCCTGCGGAGAAATCATCCTCGGCGCGGCGCTGGCTGTCCAACGGCAGCAGATTGGTGCCCGAGGTGCCGCCGCCGCTGTCCAGCTTCAACCCCAGCAACGCGTGGGCATCGACGCCGATGCCAACTGGCCCCTGGGTGTAGCCGGAGCTGAAAAATGCCTGGAAACCCTGGGCCCACTCTTCGCGATAACTCTGTTGGCGCGAGTTGAAAACGCCATCGCCGCGGCTGCGAAAATCCCGGTTGAAGTAGAAGTTGCGGTTGATCAGTTGCAGCGAGCTGCCGTCAACGAAACCCTGCGGCCGCGCGGCGTCGTCGGCGGCCATCAGGGGCAGACTGAACAGCATTAAGGTGCATGCACAGAGCATGCATGGAGTACGGACAGGATAGGACACGTTGGCCAACCTCTAGTTGTTCTTGTATGAGGAGGCGCCAGTGTTGCTGCGTCGGCCAAAGCCGGACAAACGATCATTTTCAGTGCAGTGCATGCGCATTTTGCATGCTGGAGAAAAGGCGACAATCAGCTGTCCGAGGCAAGCCCCAGAAGGCTTCGGGTCGCCTCATTGGTGCGCTTTGCGTAGCCGAGGATCCAGTCCTTGAACACCATGTGCGGGCGAGATTCCTCCAACGCCTTGGCATAAACGAGATGCTCGACGTGCCCGGTATTCACCACTTCTGCGACCGGTCGCAGCAGCGTACCGTTGCTGAACTCCGCCAGCGGCGCGACATAGGCCCACATCAGCACCACGCCCTGCCCGGCCAAGGCCGCGCGACAGGCAAGGTCGTAGTTGGAAACCGAGATGGTGTAGTTGATGCCGCCGGTTTCACAACCCGCGCGGCTGAACCAGTCCGGCCAGCCCTTCACCGTGCGCAGGTGCTTGACCTCGAAATCGATCAGCTTTTCCCGGGAAAGGTCTTCGATACTGCTGATGCTGCGGCCCCTCAGATATTGCGGAGTACAGGCGGGAAAGATCACTTCCTCGAACAGGCCAGTGGACACAAAACCGCCCCGCTGTCCCTGGTCATAGAGAATCGTGAAGTCGGTTTCATTGTTTTGGATAGCGGTGTAATCGTCACCGTCACCGGCAATCACCCGGACCCGGATATCCGGATGCTGGTCCTTGAATTCAGCGATCCCGGGCAACAGCCAGAAGCTGGCGATCGCCATACTGGCACTGATCGTGACGGTCGGGCTCCTGTCGTTCTCGATGGTATCCAGCGTCCGGCGCAGCTCCGACAAACTTCGCTCGATACCGCCCAACAACGTTCTGCCGGCCTTCGTCAGGTTGAGGGTCTTGTGCGTGCGAGTGAACAATTGCACGTCCATGCACTCTTCCAGATGCTTGATCTGACGGCTCACGGCACTTTGCGAGAGGTTTACCTCCTCCGCCGCCTTGGTAAAACTCAGATGCCTCGCGGCGGATTCAAACGCTTCAAGATTCTGCAGCGGAGGAAGTCGTTTTCGTGAAATGCTCATGGCCACCCTGGGAAACATCGTCTGTCTAGTACTCCTGCCTCCCGACCCAGCGTTCCTTGGCCAGATAGGCTTTCACGCCAATATCCAGGAATGGTCTGGGCGGCAATTTCTGCGGCTCGCCCAGCTCCAGCATATCGGCGATCAGGTCATTCTCCACACCGCAGGCGAGGTCAGCCAACGTCACGCCAGCAATGGTCTGCTTGGCAATACCGACGCCGTTGCACCCCACCGCCGCATAGACATTATCGTCAATACGGCCCCAGCGCGGCGCGCCATTACGCGTAATGCTGAAAAAGCCCATCCAGAAGTGTTCCATCGCCACGTCCCCGAGGTCAGGGAAACGCGCCAGGAACACCGTCTTGTGCTGTTCGCGTACCCGCGAGCGAGTGCTCTCATTGACCTGCATGCTCGGGGTAAAATCGAACTGCTGGCGAATCAGGATGCGGTGGTCGCGGGTATAGCGCATGGTCGCGCCGCTGACCGCGTTCGCGGGTGTCACGCCCCACTCCTCCACATCGCCTATCCGCGCGCGCTGCTCCGGCGTCAATGGCCGGGTCAGCGTGCCATAGGAAGCGACGTTGAACATTTGCCGTTCAAAGCCGGGCAGCTGTGAGGCACTGCCATTGTTGGCAAGAATCAGCTTGCGTGCGCTGACTGAACCTTGCGCGGTGGTGGCGCAAATCATCCTGCCACATTCCAGGCGGGTCACGGCACTGTTCTCGAAGACCGAGACGTTGTCCGGCAAGGAATCCGCCAGCCCGCGGGTCAACGCCGAAGGGTTGAGCAGGATGCAGCCCGGCGTGTAGATCCCGGCATGGAAAAATGAAGTGCCCAGGCGCTTGGCAAGCGCCGCCTGCTCCAGCCATTCGTAAGGCTCACCGAGCGACTGCAATTCGTGGGCATGATGCCTGAGCAAGGTCTCGGCCAGATGCGGCGCGGCTGCGCAGTGATACTTGCCCTTCTCGCTCCAGTCGCACTTGATCTGCCGCGCCTTGACGATGTCATCGAGGTAGGCGATGCCCGCCTTCATCAGGCGCTTGTAATTGCCCGCCTTTTCCAGCTCCGCAACGGAGCTCCCGACGTTGTGCGGCACATCGATGGCGAATCCGGAATTGCGACCGGAAGCATTGTCCCCCGCCTCGCCCGCCTCGAGCACCACGATCATGTCGTTCGGGCAGTTGTGCGCCAACTGCCGGGCGGCCGCAAGTCCGGCATACCCTGCGCCAATGATCAGCCAGTCGGCATCCACCTGCTGCCGCAAGGCGGGATGCGGACGCCGCGGCGCAAGAATCGCCGACCAGCCATTGGTGCGGTCATCATGAGGTTTGAGTTTTATGTCCATCTGCGCTGCATCCATGATCCGTCACTCGCCTGGCGGTGTGATGACGAAGAAGACTTTCGCCTTCGAGCCGAAATACTTCACCGCGGTGTTTTTGGGGATCCGCAAGGTGGTCTCGGGCCCGCCTTCAAAACGTTCACCGGACTCCAGCTGGAAGCCGAACGTCCCCTCCAGCACGATCATCACCTCGTCGTAGTTCAGCGTCTTGTAAGGCGACTCATCCCCGTCCCATTTCGCAAATCCGGCCAGCAACGGCCCGTCATCGTCTTGCGCGATGGACCAGCCCATTTCGACCCGGGCATTGCCGGAGAGCGGTCGCTGGCTATAGCGCACCTGCGCTTCGTTGACACTGAGTGGCTGGTTCATAGCGATTCCCTTTTCATGTGCCGGGCGCAAGCCCAATAGTGGTAGGCCGCCCAAAGGCCGGTGAAGGCGCAGCCCAGCAGCACGTAGCGCAACGACTCGGCCGGATTGCCGATGCGTGGCGCGACGAAGTCAGACAGCAGGCCAACGAGCTGTGGCGCGATCGCGAGGTTGGCGATGTTCGCGGTAAACAGCAGGATGGCCGAACCCTTGGCGCGCATGCCCGCGGGGTAGAGGTTCTGCAGCAGACCGATGGAAGGGCCGATGTAGATGTAGGTGATCGGTATGAAGAGCCAGAGCAGGACGTGCGCGATCTCCAGCCTGTCGGTGGCGAACAGGGCGATGGAGAACAGCGTGCCGAGCAGCGTCGTCCAGGCCACGAAGCTCGATTGCTGGTGCATCGGCTTGCTGCGCAACAGCAGCATCACCAGCACGGTGATCACCATCATCGCGGTACCGGCAAGGCCATGGATCGGCCCGAGCATGCCGCCCGCCTGACCCACCGACATCGAGTAGGTACGCACCAGGAAGGACGTTGTCCACCAGAGAATGCCCCACCCCCAGAAGGTGACTACAGTGGCCCCGGCGATCAGGTGGAAGAGCGCCCGGCTCTGCAGTGTGTATCGGAATGTCTCCCTGAAGCTGGTGTTTTCGCTGTGGATGTCAGGGCTGATGCCCTCATCGTGCACCCTCTTCGGTTCGCGGATGCACAGCCATACCAACAGGGCGAACGGCAGTCCGCATAGCCCGAAGACCAGCAACGTGGTGCGCCAGCCATAGGCGTCATTCAGGTAACCCGCGCCTGATGCACCGAACCAGGCACCGACACTGGCGCCGATACCGTAAACCGACAGGGCAAAGGCGCGCAGTTTAGGTCGAAACTTGTCGGCAATGATCGAATGGCTAGGGGGTGTGCCGCCTGCCTCTCCGATACCAACACCGATACGCGCCAGCAAGAGTTGCCAGAAGCTGCTGCTCAGGCCACAGAACACGGTCATGGCCGACCAGACCGCCACCGCCGCGCCGATCATGCGCTTGCGGTTGGTCCTGTCTGCCAGCGCCCCCAGCGGAAGGCCAGCGGCTACATAGAAGATCGCCAGCGCCACACCGGTAAGAAAGCCGACCGAGGCGTCGCTGAGTTGAAACTCGTTTTTGATCGGTTCGATCAGAGTGGACAGGACATAGCGGTCGGCGATATTGATCGCATACACCGCGGTGAGAATAAAAAGCGTGGTCCAGGCGCCGGAACTGGCGACCACGGATGAAGCACTGGGCGACAAGGTGCCGCTGATGCTGTTCGACGGTATGGACATGGTTTTCCCTCAGACGTTGTTCTTGTTGGAAGGGATGGACGGCAAAGTCCGTGTGCAGGTCCAAACTACCCGCGGCAAGGGATTGGCAAAAGCGCATTTTCCTTGTGCACTGCATGCGTCAGGCGCATGCAAACGCCGCCAAGGCGCAACACCTCCCGACGGATGCCTGAGGAATGGCGATCAGTCGCGCACAAGCTGTTGCGCTGTAGTGGCGACTACCCAATCCCACAACGTCTGCGCCATTGGCGTCAGCTCACGCGCTGCCGGGCAGGTGAGGTATTCACCTAGCCCGGTCTTCAACGTCTCGTCGCAAACCCGGCATAGCTGCCGGGTGCGGAGTTCGTCGGGAAGTGCTTCCGCCCAGGCAAGTGCAACACCTTCGCCGGCGAGAGCCGCCTTGATCGCCAGGTCATAACTGGACACTCGAATGATCGAGCCCTTGTGCGCCCCCAGGTACCCCACCTGACGCATCCACTGACGCGTGGAGATTGTTGCCGGGTCGTTGGACTCAAGTTCGATCAGGTCGCAGTGGGACAGGTCGGCCAGGCATCGAATACGATGTTCGTCACGGTATTCTGGCGTGCAGATGGCAAAAATCTCTTCCTCCGCGATACGGTGCGCCCGCAGATCCTTCCAGCTGCCATCGCCGTAGACGATGGCGAAATCGGTGTCGGCACCCTTCATGTTCAAACGATCTTGTGCGCCAACCACCCGCACATCGATCTGGGCATGAGATTTGCGGAACAGGGAAATCATGGGAATGACCAGATAACTGGCGATGCCGGAACTGGCACTGATGGACAGGCTCGGCGCCAGACAGTCATCGATCTGCTGCACCGCTTCCTTGATGCACTGAAGACTCTGGGTCACCGCCCGATAAAGCACGGCGCCGCTGGAGGTGAGAATCACATCGTTGCCCTTGCGTTCGAACAGAGGCGTACCGAGGCTCAGCTCCAGGCGTTTGATCTGTTTGCTGACAGCGCTTTGGGTCAGATGGAGTTCGCTGGCCGCCCTGGTGAAAGTGCCGAGCCGTACGACTGCATCGAAGGCCACGATGGCACTCAAGGGCGGCAACTTCTTCGAGCTCATGGACAGATCCCTATCGATCAGACGCTTTATCGGAAGCGCTTGAGGGTACTGCCAAACATTCACCTGGGCAATTTGTTGCAGCGTTCAATAATCGATGGTCACATCGCCTTTTGGCGTGCTGCAGCAGGACAGCACATAGCCCTGCGCCAACTCCTCGTCACTGATGCCACCCTTGTGCTCCAGAACCACCTCACCGGCGCTTTTGAGTACCAGGCAGGTGCCGCAAATGCCCATGCCGCAGGCTTTGGGAATATGCAGACCAAGCTTGCCGGCCGCCGCGTGCAAGGTCTCGCCCGGCGTCACGCGCACGCTTTTTCCGCTGCGGGAAAACGCTACCAGGTGCGTCACCTGCTCCGGGGCTTCGGCGATCGGCTTGCACGCCTTGGCGGGAGGTGGAGCGAACGCTTCCTCGTGATAGCGACGCATATCAAAACCGGCCATCTCCAGAAGCTGCCGGACCGCCGACATGTAGGGCGTCGGGCCACAGCAGAAGATCTCCCGCGCAAAAAAATCGGGCGCCATCAGGTCGAGCATCGCTCGCCCGAAGTAACCGCGATAGCCGGCCCAGGCTTCGCCAGTCTCGTATCTTTCGCACACCAGATGCAGCTTGAACTGCTCACTGCGCGATGCCATGTGGCGCAGTTCGCGGTGGTAGATGATGTCCCTGGGCGTGCGCGCGCTATGCACGAACACCATGTCCACCGCGTCATGGGTATCGAAGAACCAGCGTGCCATGGACATTACCGGGGTGATGCCGACACCGCCGGAGAGCAACAACACCTTGTCCGCCGGAAAGTCGATGGCGTTGAACTGACCCGACGGGCCGTGCACTGCCAGTTGATCGCCTTCCCCGAGGTTATCGTGCAGCCAGTTGGAGACCTTGCCACCCGGCACGCGCTTGATGGTCAGGGAAAAGCTATAGGGCTGCGAGGGTGAACTGGATAGCGTGTAGGAGCGCATGACAGGTTCGCCGTCGATCTCGAGCTCCAGGGTGACAAACTGACCCGGTTTAAAGAAGAACATCAGCGGCTGTTCGGCTACGAAACTGAACGTTCGAACGTCATGTGTTTCTTGAACAGTCCTGACACAACGGACGAGATGCCGGCCGTTGTTCCAGGTCTGCGCAGTAGTGGATTGCGCGAAGGTATTCATATCGAGTCCGCTCTTGATTGTTGTTCTACGGGTCACGCTGCGATTTCAATAGTGAATGTCCCCCACAACCACCGCAAAGGAACGTTTGACATGCGCCGATTCCCTCGTGGAATAGCCTGCCGAACCCATGAAAAACGGAATGACTGCCATGCCGCGTTTTCGTTTGGCGGGGGCAGGTGCATGCCTTATAAAAAGCAGGCTTCAGACCAAAGCCGGCCTCTCGAACAGATACCCGGCGGGATAAAAATAATGAACGCCCGTGCCGGCGATACTTGATGAGGAATGGAGATGACAGGCTGCAGCCACAACAGCAATGCAAGCACGCTCGCACGCAGTGCAATGGCCGATCTATTTGGGCAATGCGTACGGGGTCACACCTTGCCGCAACAGCTCTACACGTCCGAGGCCGTGTTCGACTTCGAGATGAAAGCGGTATTCGCACGTTCTTGGCTACAGGCCGGGCATCTGGCGGAAGTCGTCAAAGTCGGCGATTACATCACCGTGCAGCTGGGCAAAACATCCGTCGTCATCATCCGTGAATCGGAAAGTTCGGTGCGTGCTTATTTCAATGCCTGCCGGCATCGCGGCTCGATGATTTGCACCAGCGAAAAAGGCTCGACTCGGCGCCTGGTCTGCCCTTATCACCAGTGGACCTACGACCTTAAAGGCAACCTGATCTTCGCCAAAAACATGCCGGCCGATTTCGATCAAAGCCGGCACAGTCTTATCCCGCTTCAATGCGAAGTGGTGGCCGGCGTGATCTTTATCGCACTGTCTGATGACGTGCCTGACTTCGGCGAATTCCGCCGCCAGATCGAACCGATGCTGGCGCCCCATGATCTGGAAAACGCCAAGATCGCTCACGCCGCGGTACTGCCCGAACACGCCAACTGGAAACTGGTCATGGAGAACGGTCGGGAGTGCTATCACTGCAGCGCACGGCATCCCGAGCTGCTGTCGTCCTTCCGCGATCCCACCGAAGACGATTACTTTGAAGGCCAGCCAGACTGGATGACCCACTTCGAGGACATCTGCCGCAGCAACGGGCTGATCAATGGTCCGGCCGAAGGTCCGTGGTTCGACATCCTGCGTTTCCCGATCAAGGACGGCGTCCAATCCCTCACGCTGGATGGACGCTACGCCTGCTCGAAACTGCTGATTCCCACCGGAGAAGGCAACATCGGCACGTTGCGATGGGCCACCGAGCCGAACGCGTTCAGCCATGCCCTACGGGATCACGCCTTCACCTTCGAGGCCTGGCCGATCGATGTCGGCACCACGCACGTGCGGGCGAAGTGGCTGGTGCACAAGGATGCGGTGGAGGGTCGTGATTACGAACTGCCGCATCTGACCGCCTTGTGGAGTGCGACCAACGACCAGGACAAATGGCTGGCCGAGAACAACTTCCGTGGCGTGCAGGGCGCGGGCTATGTCCCGGGTCCGTACTCTTCGAATGATGAGAAAAAGGTCATCGACTTCGTCAACTGGTATCTGGATAGCGTTCAAAGCTATCTGGACAATTAAAGAGGTCGCGGGTCGAAGTCCTGACTGGCTTCGGATGCTGCCCCGCACCAATCAACCCGTGACCGCCCGGTTTTCGTGGGCCGGGCGGTCCCGGGGTTGCCTTGCGACAACGCTATAGGGCCAGGGATCAACCGCCTCCCCAGTGCGCCATGCACCCCGTTACCGGGGTCTCTTTAAACTTCAGAGCCCCGCCTGGCTGATGAACTTGGTCGTCAGATAGGCATCCAGGCCTTCAGTCCCGCCCTCACTGCCGTGACCACTGGCTTTGATGCCGCCGAACGGCGTTTCCGGCAGGGCCAGACCAAAGTGGTTGATCGAGACCATCCCGGCTTGCAGGCGATTGCCCAATTCGGTGGCCGTTTTCAGTGAGCGGGTGAATGCAAACGCAGCCAGCCCGTACTCCAGACTATTGGCTTGCGCGATCACGCTGTCCAGGTCATTGAAACGCAATAACGGGGCCACCGGACCGAAGGGTTCTTCATTAAGCAGCCGCGCCTGCTTCGGCAAGTCGGTCAATAACGTCGGTTCGAAAAAATGCCCGGTGGCACCGATGCGGTTTCCGCCGGTCAGCACCGTGGCGCCCAGATCCCGGGCATCGGCGATCAACTCCTGGACCATCATCAAGCGCCGGGCGTTCGCCAGCGGCCCCATCTGACTGGAGGGGTCGAAACCGTCGCCCACCTTCAATTGCACTGCCAGTTCGGTAAATCGCCGGGCGAACAGATCGAACACGTCGTCATGCACATAGAAGCGCGAGGGCGAAGCGCACACCTGTCCGGCATTGCGGAACTTGAGGGCGCAGGCCAACGCAGCGGCGGCTTCCACATCGGCATCTGCGCAAACGATAAACGGCGCGTGGCCACCCAGCTCCATTGTCGTCAGTTTCAAATGCGTCGCCGCCAGGGCTCCAAGCTGCCGGCCCACGGCCGTCGAACCGGTGAACGAGACCTTGCGGATGACCGGCGACCGGATCAGGTACTCGGAAACGTGTGCCGGGTTACCGAACACCAGGTTCAGCACGCCCTTGGGTACACCGGCATCGTGGAAACAGCGCACCAGTTCGATCACGGCGCCAGGCGCCTCCTCCGGACCTTTGATGATGATGCTGCAACCCGCCGCCAGCGCCCCTGCAATCTTGCGCACCGCCTGATTGATAGGGAAATTCCACGGGGTGAAAGCCGCTACCGGGCCGACCGGCTCGCGCACCACCAACTGGCGTACCGCTGCGTGACGTGAGGGCACGATACGGCCATAGGCACGCCGCCCCTCCTCCGCATACCACTCAATGTGGTCCGCCGCGCTTTTGGCTTCCATGGTCGATTCCGCCAGCGGCTTGCCCTGATCCAGCGTCATGCACTCGGCCATCAGCGCATGGCGATCACGTACCAGTGCAGCCACTCGCCGCAGGATGCCCGAGCGGTCGAAGGCAGACGTCGCAGACCATGTTTCAAATCCGCTGGCAGCGGCAGCCAGTGCCGTATCGAGATCGTCGCTCGAAGCCAGTGGCAACTGCCCAAGCGTCTCCCCCGTCGACGGATTGAGAACCGCCGCCGTGTTGCCGGCGCTGCCGGCAGTCCATTGGCCGTCGATGTAGAACAACAAGTCGGTGTACATGGATCACTCCTCGGAAAAGGTCATTGGACGCAGGCGATGGTGCAGGCATCGACCCTGCATCAGCGGTCCTGAAAACGCAGTAACAGGTTGACACTATCAACCATATACTCGTAAATTTGGTTCACCATGTCAACCATGTTTCATGATCACCTCTGAGGCCCCAATGAGAGACGTCATCCTGTGTGAATGTTTCGCCCGCGACGGTCTGCAGCACGAACCGGACTTTCTGCCTACCCAGATAAAACGCCAACTGGTGGAGCGATTTGCTCAAATCGGCTTTCAACGGATCGAAGCAACCTCCTACTCCAACCCCGCGGTGATTCCGCAATTTTCCGACGCCAGCGCGCTGTTGGCGACGCTGCAACGGCGTGCCGGGGTTTTCTATAAAGCGACCTGCGCCAACGTGCGGGCAGTGGAGCGAGCGGCCAGCGACCTCGCCGCTGGCCACGGTGCCAATGAAATCAGCCTGCTGGTATCCGCCTCTGAGTCGCACTCGCTGAAAAACCTCAAGCGCAGCCGCGAAGATCAATGGTTGAACATAGAACAGATGGCCGATAAGGCCCTCAATCGATTCCGCCTGATCGGCACGATTTCCGTGGCGTTCGGCTGTCCGTTCGAAGGGCGCGTCAGTGAGGCCGCTGTACTGGCGGATGTCGAACGGTTTGCCAGGCGCGGGGTGAAGTTCGTCACCCTGGGCGATACCACCGGCGTCGCGACGCCACAGAGCACCAGACGCCTGTTCAGTGCGGTGCTGGCGACGTTTCCCGAGATCACTCCGATCGCTCATTTCCACGACACCCGCGCGACCGGACTGGTGAATTACGTCGCGGCCCTGGAAGCCGGGGTCACCCATTACGACTGCGCCTTCGGGGGTGTCGGCGGACATCCGGCCAAGGTCAAGTATGGCGGCGGCCATACCGGCAACGTCAGCACCGAAGACTGGATCAACCTGCTGGAGTCAATGGGCGTGCGCACCGGTATCGACCTGGACCGCCTGCTTGACGTGGCGGCCGAATGTGAAGCCGCTCTCGGTCGCGAACTGCACAGCCGGGTGCTGCGCAGCGGGCTGAATCCACTGCTGAACACCCATTCCCCCCAAGCGACATCATCTGAAGAAGAGGTATAAAAATGCTCAGTCTCAATCCGGTTGCCCGCCAGCTACGGTTGTTCTGCGGCGTGTTATTGCTTTCGACGCCCGTGTTCGCCAGTGATAAATTGCTGCTGGTCGAACGTGACGATTTGATCAGCGGCCCGGCGAGCGAAACACTGCTGGGCCAGCACATCTGGGAAATGCACAAGACCGCCCTGTCGCGCACGACCCTGGTGCAGCTCGACCAGCAGACGCCGGTGGTCAGGCATGACATCGGCGAGCGCACGCTGATCGTGCTGCAAGGCAACGTGCAGGTTCGCTTCGCGGACCGGGAAGTGGCCCTCGCAGCCGGCGATTACCTGGCGATCCCGCCGGGACAGGCTTATCGGATGACGCCGCTGGATAAGGAGAAAGTCCTGCTCCTGGGTTTTGATGTGCCCACCATCGACATGGCGAAGGCCACTGCCGTCGATTTCTCCACGCCAACCAATGGCCCCACGCCAGTCGTCAAGAAACAGCAAGCGGTCATGGCCAGCCCGCCTGGCTGGAATGACCCCAGTGACCGTGGCTGGACCTTGATCAAGACGCCGCAAAAGCGCGTCAATCTGGTGGAGATGTTCTCCGAGCTGAAAAATCACAGTCACCCTGACGCCGATCACTCGCTGATTCTTCTCAGCGGCAGCGCGCGGGTCGTGACCCCGACTGAAGATCGCATCCTGAAGCAAGGCGATTACGTTTCCATTCCGCAGAATGTCCCACACAAGTATTACGTCGAAGGCAAGCAATCGGCGCTGTTCATCAGCTTCGACGCTCCGGCATACGATTCGGCGAAAACCATCTACTTCGAGTAACAGCGCTGCACTCGTAGGGCCGAAAAAAAACGCATGGACCCGGGTCCATGCGTTTTTTTATGGGCACCCGCGTAGCGAATCAGTGTTGCTGACGACGCTCCAGACGCTTGATGTACTGCATCGCCACCAGCAGGAGGATCGACAGCACAATCATCAAGGTCGACACCGCGGCCACAGTCGGATCGATCTGATCGCGAATGTTGGCAAACATGCGCCGGGGCAGCGTCGAGCTTTCACCGCCAACGATGAACAGCGCAATGACCACCTCATCGAATGAAGCGATAAAGGCAAACAGCGCGCCGGAACAGATCGACAAGCGCAATTGCGGCAAGGTCACTGTCAGGAAAGCCCAGGGCCGCGAAGCGCCCAGGCTGCGTGCCGCCATTTCCTGATTCATGTCGTAGCCCTGCAGGCCATTGCCCACGGCGATCAGCACAAAGGGTATCGCCAGCACACTGTGAGCCAATACCAGGCCGGTGATGGAGTTGTTCAGCCCGGTACGCGAATAGACGAAGAACACGCCGACCGCCACCAGGATGATCGGTACAAGCATCGGCAGCATCATCAGGCTGTTGACCAGCTTCGCCGCGCTGCCGCGCACCTGCGACAGGCCATAGGCTGCCAGCGTGCCCAGCACCGTGGCGATGCAGGTCGAGATGACCGCCACTTTCACCGTGACCCAGGTCGCCATCATCCACTCGGGCGACCCCAGGTAAGCCTCGTACCAGCGCAGGCTCCATTCCCGGGGCGGAAACTCCAGGTATTGCGACGCGGAGAACGACATCGGAATGACGATCAGGCACGGAATGATCAGGAAGAGCAGGATCAACCCGACGAGCGCGTATAACCAGAGCCGGTGCGCGTGGGTGATCTGCGTCGGCGTCACCGCTTGATTGAGCTTGAACATCAGTCGGTCCTCCCTTGTCCATTAAGCCCGAACAGTTTGCGCATCCCCCAGAGGATCAGCACCGTGGCGACCAGCAAGGCCACACCCAACGCACTCGCCGCCCCCCAGTTGCCGTACAGGGCAATGGTGTCGCTGATTTTCATCGACCACATCGACACCCTGCCACCGCCCAACAATGCCGGGGTCAGGTAGAAGCCCAGGCAGATCACAAAGACCAGCGTGATGCCCGACGCCAGGCCAGGCAGCGACAACCGCAAGAAGACCTGACGGAATGCCTGGGACGGCGTGGCACCGCAATTGGCCGCTGCCGACATCAACAGCGGATCGATGTTTTTCATCTTGTCGTAAAGCGGCAGCACCATGAACGGCAACATGACGTGCACCATGCCGACGACGGTACCGAAGAAGTTGTTCACCAGCGCCAGCGGTTCATGGATCAGGCCCAGGTCGAGCAGCCAGTTGTTGATCACCCCCTGGCGCTGCAACAACACGAGCCAGGCGTAGGTGCGCACCAGAATCGAGGTCCAGAACGGCAGCAGGACGAAGGCCATGCAGATCTGGCTGGCGCGGTCGGGCAGTTGCGACAGCAGGTAGGCCAGCGGATACCCCAGCAGCACACACACCAGCGTGACGCAGAACGCCATCTGGAAGGTGATGAGGAAACTGCTCAGGTACACCGGCCGTAACAGGCGCAGGTAGTTGTCCAGCGTCAGCGCGCCATTGCTGTCAAACGCAGAGAGCCAGAACAGCCAGCCCAGCGGCACCGCCAGCACCAGGAAGACCAGAATGAAACCCGGTAGCGTCAAGGACAGCAGGGCCCAGCGTTCCTTGAGTTCGGCCATCGCCAGGCGACGGACCATCGGGTCTTCGCCGCTGGCGCCCCTGTCCCTTGTGCGAGTATAGAGACTGACTTCTTTCATCGGCTTGACCCTCTGGAGCTTTTGACGAGGGGGAAGATCGGCATTCATGCACCCTCCGTCACCAGCAAGGTGTCTTCGGCATGCAGCCAAAGCTGAACCGCAGCACCGGGTGTCGGTACCGCTACGTCGCGGAATCCTTTCTGGTGGCGAGCCGTGAGCTCGCTGCCGTCGGACAGCACCAGACCGACGTGATAGCTGTCGCCCTGATAAACCACATCACGGGCCACGGCGTCGATCCGGTTCATCGCGCTGGCGTCGGTCGGAACCTGCCATTGCAGACGCTCGGGGCGTACCATCAACACCCGCGGTTGCGACTGCTTGAGGGGCGTTCCCGGCGGCAACTTCAGCGGCCGCCCCTGGAACAGCACGGCATCCCCGCCCTCTTCCACAGGGAAGAAACAGCTTTCGCCGATAAAGCCCGCGACAAAACGATTCTGCGGTCGCTCGTAGAGCGCGTCCGGTGTATCCAGTTGCGCTAGTTTGCCCTTGTTCAACACCGCGATGCGGTGGGAGAGCGTCAGCGCCTCCTTCTGATCGTGGGTGACATAAATCGTGGTCATGCCCAGTCGGGCGTGCAGGCGCTTGAGCTCCAGTTGCATGTGCTCGCGCAGGTTTTTGTCGAGCGCCGAGAGCGGTTCGTCCATCAACATGATCTTCGGCTCGAACACCATTGCCCTGGCTAACGCAACGCGCTGCCGTTGGCCGCCTGACAGCTGATGGATCCCGCGCTCGCCGAGGTGATCCATCTGCACCATTTCCAGGGAAGCCTTGACCCTGCGGGTTCGCTCCGCACCGCTGACCTTGCGCAAGCGCAAGGGATAAGCGACGTTTTCTGCAACGGTCATATGCGGGAACAGCGCGTAGTTCTGAAACACCATGCCGATGTCCCGCTTGTGCGGCGGGCAGGTCAGGAACTCTACGCCATCGACCTTGATGCTCCCCGAATCCGGGCGGATGAAGCCCGCCAACACATTGAGCAAGGTTGTCTTCCCCGACCCCGACGGGCCCAGAAGCGTCAGGAATTCACCAGGATTGACGTCCAGGGAAACATGATCGATTGCGGTGAACGACCCGTAACCTTTATAGACATCCCGAATCGCTATATTGCCTTGCATAACGCCGACCTCCATAAAACACCGTTTACCGTGCAATCAACTCTTTGTAGTCTTCCTGGACATCACCGATGTGTTCGCCCCACCACCGAGCGTCCATGAGGGTTTGCCTGGCCCGATTGGCTGGCGACATGTTTGAACTGCTCAGCGCGTCGGCCGGGACACCGGGTTGCTCGAAGGCCAGGCTGTTGGTCGGGCCGTAGTAACCCATCATGGTCGCGATCCGGGCCTGGATCGGCGCGGAGACGGAATTGGCGATCAGCTTCTGTGCACCTGGCACGTTCCCGGCACCTTTGAGAATGGCCATGCAGCCATAACCCAGCAGACCGTCTTCATAGGTATAGGCTACCGGCGCCTTGTCCTTCACCACGGAGTCGACGCGGCTGCTCCAGATCGCGATCAGATCGACTTCGCCATCCTTGATCAGTTGCGCGGATTGAGCACCGGAGGTCCACCAGACGGCGACATGAGGTTTGATCTTTTCCAGCGATGCGAGGCCGCGTTTGATATCGAGCGGGTAGAGTTGATCTCGCGGCACACCATCGGCGAGCAAGGCCACTTCAAGCATTTCATCCGGCGCTACGGAAAGCGCACGGCGACCCGGAAACTTCTTCACGTCCCAAAACTCTTTCCAGCTTTTCGGGCCTTCCTTGAATTTGTCTGTCCGCCAGCCCATGACCACCGAATAGCTGTTGGTCGCGATCCAGTTTTTATCCCGCGCCAGGCTCGGGACACCGTTGGCATCGATCACGGAGTAGTCCAGCGGTTCGAGCATCCCCTGCTTGGCCAACGCCGCGCAGTCGTTGGCGCCGATATGAATGGCATCCCATGCGGGCTTGCCGGATTGCACCTGCAGGCGCACGGCGGGTTGTCCGTCATGGGACTCTGTGCGCAGCTTCAAACCGGCCTTTTCCGCAGCCGGCTTCCACAACGTGGCGATCAACGCATCCTGCAAACCACCACCGTAGCCGGCGACGGTCACTGTAGACGGATCGGCCGCCCACACCTGCGGCGCGATCAACGCTGCGCCCGCAACCGCCAACAGATGCCGCCTTACTGCTGAAAATTTCAGGGTGTCGAACATTTGCCATCTCCTGTTTCTAGCGCCCGATGAGCGCGGACTTGTTATTAGGCAGAGATAAAGATCAAACCTTGGAGCAGCTTTGCACCAGCCCGACCGTGTCTGCGGTCGTTTCTCTTCACGGCATGAAGCGCCAGAAGATGGTTGACAACATGAACCACATGATTCACATTGTCAACCATATTGAAGCCACCCAATCAACGACGATTGCACTCAATGCGCCAATCGCAACCCGAACGGAGAACCGCCATGTCCAACCCACTGCACGCCAGCGACATCGCTTATCACATCCATAGCCAGACCAACCTTGCCAGCCATGAAACGGTCGGCCCGACGGTGATGGTGCGTGGCGAGGGCATCTATACCTGGGATGACCAGGGCAAGCAGTATCTGGACGCCATGTCCGGCATGTGGAGCGCTGCGCTGGGTTACAGCGAAGCACGTCTGGAAGCTGCGGCGCTGCGCCAAATGAAGCAATTACCCTACCACCAGAACTTTGCGCATCGCTCGACCGAGCCGGCCATTCAGTTGGCAGAGCGCCTGATTTCGCTGGCGCCGGTGCCGATGTCCAAAGTGCTGTTCGCCTGTTCGGGTTCCGAAGCCAACGACACCGCGATCAAGCTGGCCTGGTACTACTGGAGCGCCCTCGGCCAGCCACAACGGCGCAAGATCATCAGTCGCAATCGTGCTTATCACGGCACCACCATCGCCAGTGCCAGCCTCACCGGCCTGGCTCATTTGCATCAGGATTTCGGCCTGCCGCTCCCGGGTTTCCTGCATGTCACCTGCCCGCACTTTTACCGCGAAGGGTTGCCAGGCGAGACTGAAGAGGACTTCTCCACCCGCCTGGCCGCCGAGCTGGAAACGCTGATCGAGCACGAAGGTGCCGACACCATTGCGGCCTTTTTCGCCGAACCCCTGATGGGCACCGGCGGGGTTATCACGCCACCGGCCGGTTATTTCGAAAAAATCCAGCAGGTGCTCAAGCGTCACGACATTTTGCTGGTGGCCGATGAAGTGATCTGCGGCTTTGGCCGCACCGGAAACTGGTGGGGGTCGCAAACCTTCGGCTTGCAGCCGGACATGATCACCTGCGCCAAGGCACTTTCGGCGTCCTACCTGCCGATTTCCGCACTGATGATTTCCGAGCCGGTGTATCAGGCAATGAAAAGCCAGAGCGAAAAAATCGGCATCTTCGGCCACGGTTTTACCTATGGCGGCCATCCGGTCCCGGCCGCCGTCGCACTGGAATGCCTGAATATTTACGAAGAACGGCAACTTCCGGCGCACGCGCAACACGTCGGTGCCCGGTTGGGCGCGGGCTTGCGCAAGCTGGCCGACCATCCGCTGGTGGGCGAGGTACGCGGCGCCGGGCTGATGTGGGGCGTCGAGGTGGTGGCGGACAAAGCCACCAAGGCGGCCTTCCCGAAAGACTGGAAGGTCGGCTTGAGCGTGTCGAAGAACACCGAAGCCAATGGAGTCACGGCCCGCTCGTTGAACGACAGCGTAGTGTTCGCACCGCCGCTGATCATCACCGCCGCGGAAGTCGACGTGGTGCTGGAGGCTTTTGGCAAAGGTCTGGATGCCAGCCTGGCGCAACTGCGCGAGCAATCGCGGTTTAGCGGTTGAGCCCAGGTCCGGACTCCCGAACAATGAGAGGCTGATTCCTTCCCCTAGATAGCCCTTCGGTGCCTTATGAAAAAAACCACAGCAGCCGCCGCTCGAGACCCTGAAATCACCACGGACATGCGCGACCTGTTCTCTGTCCAGCTGCAACGTCTGGCCGGCCTGTCGAGTCGTATCGCCGCCATGACCATCCCCGCGCATTTCGCTATCACGGTGCTTGAGTGGCGAACCCTGGCGATTCTCGATTACCTCGGCCAGGCGCCTCTGGTCCAAGTCGCCAAGCATGCCAGCGTATTGAAAAGCCAGATGAGCAGGATCGTCACCAACCTGACCAAGCGGGAATTGATCGAGCGTCAACCCAACCCGGAGGACGGGCGTAGCGCACTGCTCTGCCTGAGTGCGGAAGGCAAGGCGATGGTCCACCGGATCCTCGAAGACTCCCTGGAACGAAACGAACGCATGTTGAGCGGCTTATCGGCCAACGAGCTCAAGCAACTGCGTGAACTGATGCAGCGCGTCTACAGCAACAGCCTCGAGTACTACGGCGAACTCAAGAAAAACAATCCGTACAACCTGAGTCCGGAGAATGATGATGAGGAATGAAGCATGTCGATCGACACCCGCCTGACCCGTTTGCTCGGCATCCGCTACCCGATCATTCAGGCCGGCATGAGCTGGGCGTCCAGTTGCGCAGCCCTGCCCGCCGCCGTGTCCAATGCCGGTGGCCTGGGCGTTATCGCCGCAGGGCCGATGCGCCTGGCCGACCTGGCCAGCACACTGCGCCAGGTGCGTGAGCTGACAGATAAACCGTTTGCGGTGAATATCCCGCTGTATCGCAAAGGCGCAGATGAAGTCCTGGACCTGCTGGTGGCCGAACGCGTACCGGTGATCGTTGCCAGCCAAGGCTCGCCAAAGGCGCACTTGCAACGTTTCAAGGCTTACGGCGCCACCTGGCTGCACGTTGTCGCGTTCGTCGAGCACGCACGCAAGGCAGCCGCAGCAGGGGTCGATGGGTTGGTCGTGGTCGGCAGCGAAGCAGGCGGTCATCCGCCCGCCAATGAAGTGAGCACGCTGGTCAACGTACGACGGGTCTTGCAGGAGGTCGACTGCCCGCTCGTGGCCGGCGGCGGGGTCGCCGACGGTTACGGCATTGCCGCCCTGCTCGCACTCGGTGCCGATGCCGTGCAGTTGGGTACCCGCTTCATGTTGTCCGAGGAAGCGAACCTTCATCCGGCCTACAAGCAGAAGGTTCTCGACGCTGACATTGCCGATACCGTCCTGGTCGGGCGCGGATCGTTACCGGTGCGCAGCGTGCGCAACGCTTTTACCGAGCGTGTTGCCCTGGCCGAGCGCGACGGCATGCCACAGGTGGCTCCCGATGACTATGCGGCACTGCTGGCTTCGGCCAGCCTGAAACAGGCTTCATTCGATGGCGATGTCGACAACGGCAAAGTGGAAGCCGGGCAAAGTGCCGGACTGATCCATCAATTGCTGCCCGCCGCGGCCATCATGCACTCCCTCATTGAAGAACTCGAACAGGCCCTTGCCCGCCTGCGCGCCATGCAACCCTGACAGGAGCACTTTATATGACCGAACAACAGGTCGTTCTGCGCGAAACCCGGGATGGCGTACAGACGCTGACGCTGAACCGCCCGGACAAACTCAATGCCTTGAACTTTGCACTCACCGAGGGGCTGGTCCAGGCGCTGAAGGAGGCCGATGCCGACACATCGGTGCGGGTGGTTATCGTCACCGGTGCCGGTCGTGGTTTCTGCGCAGGTGCCGACACCCGCGAGTTCACGGTACTGACCCCGGACAATCAACCGCTGGTCGAGCAGCGCGCCGCGCTGACCACCGAGTTGCAGGGGCTGGTCAAGCAGATGAGCAAGCCGGTGATCGGAGCCGTGAATGGCTACGCAATGGGCGGCGGTAGCGGCCTGGCGCTGTCCTGCGATCTGGCGCTGGCGGGCGAAAGTGCACGCTTCGGCTATCCGGAGGTCAAGCACGGCATCGTCGCGGCGATTGTCATGGCCGGGCTGGTCGAGCATGTCGGGCGCAAAGCCGCCTTCGACCTGGTCGCCACGGGTCGCACCCTGGATGCCCATGAGGCTCGGCAGCTGGGCATGGTCAACCGGGTCGTGGCCGACGCCGATTTGCTTGGCGAGGCCCGCGCCCTGGCCCGGCAGATCGCCGCCCATCCGGTGCAGGCGATGCAGGCCACCAAGGGCATTTTCCACCGGGTGACCGAATTGCCCTTCAGCGAAGGCCTGAAGATCGGTCAGCAATTGAATGCGCAGATGCGTGCCTTTCGCCAAACGGAGTTGCAGTCATGAAACCCCTGGAAGGTGTAACGGTCGTTGAGCTGGCCCGTGTGCTGGCGTGCCCCTTTGCCGGCATGATACTCGCTGAACTGGGGGCCCGCGTGATCAAGGTCGAACAACCGGGCGACGGTGACGAGACCCGTGGCTATGAGCCTTTTGTGCGTCAGGCAGACGAGAACGTCGACCACCTCGACGAGGATGCCCAAGCCGAGGCACTGGGCCGTGAGCGCAGCGCCTATTTCTATGCCTTCAATCGGAGCAAGGAATCGATCACCGTCAATCTGCGCACGACTGAAGGCCAGGAAATCGTCCGCAAACTGGCCTGCGAAGCCGACGTGATCCTGGAGAATTTTCCGGTGGGCACGCTCAAGCGCTACGGTCTGGACTGGCCAGTGCTCAAGGCGCTCAATCCGCGCCTGCTCTATATCTCCTGCACCGGGTTTGGGCAGACCGGGCCCTATGCCAGCCGCAAGGGTTACGACACCGTGTTCCAGGCCATGAGCGGCATCATGAGCCTGACTGGCGAGAAAGATGGCGGTCCGGTTAAACCGGGGATACCGGTCTCGGATTTGAGCTCCGGGTTGTGGATTGCGCTGGGTATCGTGTCCATGCTCCAGGGCAGACAAAAAGAAGGCGTGGGCGCCTACCTTGACTTCTCCATGCTTGACGGACAAATCAGTCTGCTGGCCTTGGCGGCTGCCCGCTATTTTGCACTGGATGAGGTGCCCGAGCGTTTGGGCACCGAGCACCCCGGCCGCGTCCCGTCGGCCAGTTTCCGCTGTGCCGATGGCGGTTACGTGCACATCACCGGCGCCGATCAGCACTGGCATCCGCTCTGCGCCCTGCTCGGCCTCGAGTCGCTGGGAACGGACCCTCGCCTGCAACACAACAGTGGCCGTGTTCTGCACCGCGATGAAGTGATGGCGACCTTGACCGACGCCATCGCCCTGCTGACCCGCGATCAGCTCTGCACTGCCTGTGACGCAGCGGGAGTACCTGCCGGGCCGCTGAAAACCCTCGACGAGGTGGTGGTCGACCCACACCTGCGTGCACGCGGCGTATTTGCTGACTTCGAGCATCCAGAGGGCGGACGCTTCCCGGCCATTCAGTTGCCGTTTCAGTTCAACGGTTACGACAACCCGGCGGCCAATCGCCCGCCACTGTTGGGCGAGCACACCGATCAGGTGTTGCAAGACCTGGGTTACAACCCGCAAGACATCGAAGCCTTACACCGTTCCGGAGCGGTATAGCCATGACTCAGCCTGATCTGTCCTCGGTTGTCACTCTCACCGTGGTGGAAAATATCGCCACCCTGACCCTTAACCGCCCTCAGGCACGCAACGCCTTGAATACGCAACTCTGCCTTGAGCTGCACTTGGCGATTCGTGAGGTTGGCAAGCGCGACGATATTCATCTGTTGCTGGTGCGCGCCAACGGGCCGGTGTTCTGTGCCGGTGCCGATCTCAAGGAGCGCAAGGAGATGGATGAAGACCAGATCCGTGCGCGACGCATCAAGGCCTTCGCTTTGTATGCCGCACTGGAAGACCTTTCGATACCGGTGATCGCGGTCGTCCAGGGCCCGGCGGTGGGCTCCGGCTGCGAAATTGCCAGCGCCTGTGACTTCATCGTCGCCAGTGACCAGGCCAGCTTCCGTTACCCGGAGGCACGCTGGGGCACCGTTGGCGCGACTCAACGGCTGCCACGCATTGTGGGCCGGCGAATAGCCAAGGAGCTGATGTTCACGGGGCGAGAAGTCAGCGCCGAGGAAGCCAAATCCATTGGTTTGGTCAATCAAGTGCTGCCTCATGCCGAGTTCGATCGCTATGTCGAGAGCCTGGCACGTGAGATCGCCTCGGCACCGTCCCATGCCATTCGCAGCGCCAAGCGGACCATCGACAAAGGCGCCGATGACAGTCGCTTCGGCGCCCTGGCCCACGAGATCCTCGCCATCGAGGACAACCTGACTGAAGGCACCTGGCGTGCCGGCATGACATCTTTCGTCTGAGGAATCCCCATGACTGTATCGACTTCTCCGCTGCCCGGTCCGCTTTGGTCAGTATTGAATGACATTGCGCGGCAGCACCCCGACAACGACGCATTGATCGCCGAAGACGGTCGCCTGAGTTACGGCCAGTTACTCGAACAGGTAGACAGCGTTGCTCGCGCCATGCTCGGGCTGGGCCTGCAACGGGGCGAACATATTGGCCTGCTGATGGGCAACTCCGTGCAATGGGCGGTGCTCTGGTACGCCGCCGCTTCGCTCGGTCTGGTCTGCGTGCCGTTCAACACCCGTTTCCGTGGCGAAGAGCTCAGTTATGGCCTGGCCCACGAAGATGTGCGGGCACTGTTCTGCGTCGATACCTTTCTCGACAAGATCGACTTTGTCGGCATGCTCGGCGACGTCGAGCCGGCGATAAACACCACGCTGCCGGGAAAAAAACTGCCGCTCTTGCAGCACTTGGTAGTTTTTGGCCAACGAGTACCAGGAGCTGCACTGAGCGAGGCCGCCTTTCTTCAGCTCGGCACCGATATCCAGCCCGCTGAATTGACGGCAGCACGCACGCGCGTAGAGTCCGACGATACGTTGTTGATCCAGTTCACCTCGGGCACCACCGCCTTTCCAAAAGGAGTCATGCTCAGCCATGCCTCTATGCTCGGGATCGCCAAGTGCGTGGCGGTTCGCATGGGCGTGCGCTCGGAGGATCGCTACTTCAGTCCTCGACCGTTTTACCATGTGGCCGGCAGTACCATGTCATTGCTGGTCGCACTGGTTCATGGTGCGACCCTGGTCACCGCCGCGACGTTCGATCCAGCCCAGGCGCTGGCGATCATGGCGCGTGAGCAGTGCACCTTGACCTCGGGTAACGACACCATGTTTCTGATGATGCTCGCCGAACCTGGCTTCAATACTCATCGCTTGTGCCTGCGCGGAGGCTGGGCGGCAGCCAGTCCGCAGATCCTCCATGACGTCGTCGAGAAGATGGGAGCGAAGGACATTTGCAACGCGTACGGCCTCTCGGAAGCGTCACCGAACCTGGTCTTTTCCGATTACCGTGAACCGCTGGATCTACGCCTTAACGGCTCCATGACCACCCACGCAGGGCTCGACATCCAGGTCCGCGATCCGGTCACCGCAGAGCCCATGCCATTCGACCAGCCCGGCGAAATCTGCGCCCGCGGCTGGAGCCTGATGAAGGGTTACTACAAGCTTCCCGATCAGACAACGGCCACCTTGCGCGATGGCTGGCTGCATACCGGAGACCTCGGAACGCTGTCGGCGGACGGACGCCTGAAGTTCATCGGTCGACTCAAGGAAATGTTCCGTGTCGGTGGCGAGAATGTCTCGCCGCTGGAAGTCGAACAGGTGCTGCTCAAACACCCTGCTATCGAATTGGCACAAGTGATCGGCGTCCCGGACCCGCGACTGGGAGAGGTCCCTGCGGCCTATGTCACCCTCAAGCAGGGAGCCGCGGCCAGCAGCGAAGACCTGATCGCTTTTTGCAAGGCACGCTGCGCCAATTTCAAGGTGCCGCGTTATCTGTGCATTGTCGAAGACTTCGAAAGCATCGGCATGACGGGCTCGAGCAAGATCCAGAAAAACCGGTTGCGCGACTTTGCCATTCACCAGCTGGGACTTGCCTGAGTACTGCGCCGCGTCAATCGATATCTGGACAGCTTTCGCCCGCCATTGGCGGGCGGGGGCCGATTGCCGCCCATGCGTTTATCTCAGCTATCTGCCAGGCGGTATAGTGCCTGGGCATAGGACGCCGTTAACCCGGCACGTTGCAGATTTCGGCGAGTTTGGGAGTTGGCCAGCGCGGTCGCAGCGACCGGGTGGCAGCCATGCTTCTCAGTAGCCGGCTCTGCTTCGCTGTCTGCTTCAGGTACTTGGGCATCGAGGTCGATGATGCTTTGGAAATGGCAGGGCATACAGAAGCCTGACCATCCACTGCGACGGTCTGCGCCAGACCGTCGCTATCCGACCCCATAGCTGCCGGTGGCGAAAGGCAGAAATCGGCCGATTCTGTTGAAAAAGTCGACCTTGGTTTCCACGGCAGCAAAGGACGTGTCTGAGATTGAAATTCTTGCTTTTGGCAGAGGCTTCCAGGCTCAGATTTCACGTAGCAGCGTGCAAAAATGACGTTTTCACCGGTCAATATCCGGGTAGTTTGAGCGGACCGACTTTTTCAACACAATCGGCCAAAAGCGGACGGTCAGTGAGACCGCTAGATTCAGATAGCCAAAGACCGCAGCCAAACTCTCGTCCGTCCCCTTGTAGGCATTGCCTTGGTTCTCCTTTAGCGTTTTCGTATGATGACTGAACACGATATTAGGAATGTCTTGGTTTGAAATCGTTATCGAATAATGCTTCGCCAAGCCAGGGCTTACCTAGCGGCGCCAAATGGGATGTCAGCGATGCTGTAAACCAGCTTTCCTGGGATGACTTGCGCATCATCAAAACGCTTAGCGAATGTGGCAATCGTGCCGACACTGCCAAGAGGCTAGGGGTCAACGTTTCCACCGTCTCGCGTCGTGTCTCTCAGGTTGAGAAAACGCTTGGAGTCGCTCTGTTCGATCATCGCCGCTCTGGATACATGCTCACTGCCGAAGGCGCGGAGTTGCGGGCGCTCGCTGAGCGAGTGGAACTTGATATTGTCAGCGTCGCTCGGCGCGTATCGCGCGCGGGTCAGGGGCCTCTCGGAAAACTTAGAATTACCACCAGCGACTCCCTGCTGCTCTACTTCCTCACCCCGATCATTGCTGATTTCAAGACAGTTAACGAAGGGATAGCAATTGAGGTGCTCGTGGGTAACCAGACGCTGAGTCTGGCCCGAGATGAATCTGACATTGCGGTGAGAGCAACCAATAAACCATCTGAGAGTCTGGTGGGGCGTAAACTTGCGACAATCGCCTGGGCACCATATGGAAGTGTAAAAAACGCACCTGCGTCTACGCCGTTCGTTGACGGTGAAGAGTGGGTGTCCTACTCCGGCGCTCTTTGCGGGTTGAAGGCAGCTAGCTACCTCGAATGCCGAGTGGATGCGAACTGTATTTCGTACCGTACCGATTCAGTCGCTGCGGCAAGTGCTGCAATCGTGGCGGGGCTTGGTTTCGGATTTCTTCCCTGCATGCTCGGGGACATCACGCCTGGCTTGGTCCGTGTCGGCCCGGTTGTTCCAGAGCTTAGTGATGATCTTTGGCTACTCACCCACCAGGACATACGAAAGTCGTGGCGAGTCAAAGCGTTCATGACGTTTTGCGCAGCGGCAGTAGCTAATCAAAAGCCCCTCATCGAGGGGCATCTCGATCTCCCGGTTATTTAGTTAAACCGGTATTTATGCTTAGTCGGCTCCCGCGCCGATTACCGCCTTGCATGCGATCTCGATCAGCTGCGGGCGCTGCGCCAATCTCGACACACCAATAATGTTGCTGGCGCATTGGGGGCGTTCGGTGCCGTAGGCGGCCTTACGCACCTTGCCAACTACGGCAAATGCCGCATCCATATCCAATACGAACAGCGTCTCTTCAACGACATCCTCAAGCGTCGCACCGTAGAGCGCGAGCAGTTTGGCGATGTTGTCGTAAGAGGTGCGCATCTGCTCTCCCATCGCGGAGAAATCGCTGGGTTTACCTTCACTATCCAGTGGCGCAGGGGCTACCAGATTGCCGTCTTCATCGTGATTAAATTGGCCAGACACATAGATCTCATTACCTACCTGTCTCGCTTGCGGGTAGCCGTAGGCTTCCTCCCAGGAAACACCCCAATAAGCGGTTTTTTGACCATTTGGACGAGTAGCTGACATTTGCATTCTCCTAGCGATTTCTGGATCGCGTTGATAACTGCGATCTGAGTTGTGGGAGGCAAATGCTAACAGCGCAAAGACAGTCTCGCCGGCGCATTAATGCACCTTCAGGAGCGCATTAATGCGAGCGCAATTTTCCTGTCGTTCAGCTAACTTGGATTCGACTTCGGGCCGTAGCCGCTCTAGATGGTGCCATCCCCTTATCGTGATAACGAGAAAGGTGTGGCCGTCCGGATCAATTCGCAGACCATTACTCAACTGACAGGTAAACAAATATGAACAATGCAAAACTCGAAGTTCTGACCCCTCAAAACAGCCAGCTGATTTTTATCGACCAGCAGCCTCAAATGGCCTTCGGCGTACAGAGCATCGACCGCCAGACTCTGAAGAACAACACAGTGGGCCTGGCCAAAGCCGCCAAGATCTTTAATGTGCCTACCACCATCACTTCGGTAGAGACCGAAAGCTTCTCCGGCCACACCTATCCCGAACTCCTCGCCGTATTCCCCGACGCCCCTCTTCTTGAGCGCACCTCGATGAACTCCTGGGATGACCAGAAGGTTCGTGATGCTTTGAAGAAGAATGGCCGCAACAAGATCATCGTCTCCGGGTTGTGGACTGAGGTGTGCAACACCACCTTTGCACTCTCCGCCATGCACGATGCCGGTTACGAGATTTACATGGTTGCTGACGCTTCCGGCGGCACCACCAAAGATGCCCACGACTATGCGATGCAGCGCATGATCCAGGCAGGAGTGATTCCAGTCACCTGGCAGCAGGTTTTGTTGGAGTGGCAGCGTGACTGGAAGAACCGCGAGACCTACGACGCCGTCATGGACTTGGTCAAGGAACACTCCGGTGCATACGGTATGGGCGTCGACTACGCCTATACCATGGTCCACAAGGCTCCTGAGCGCGTAGAGCACGGCCCAACCCTGGCGCCCATCGCAGCACCTATCTGAGCCAATGCCAGCCCCCCACTGGGTGGGGGCTGTTCCCTAACTCGTTTAAGATGCGGAGACTGCGAAATGAATCAGACGCAAGCCGATACCGTCACGCTAGTGGTGCGCCACCAAGTACATCGTCGACACGAGCAACACTATGAGACTTGGTTGCACCGGGCCATCGACACGGCCGGGCAAAGCCAAGGCCACTTGGCTGTAGACGTAGCGCGCGAGAGTCAGGCCAACTTCGTCAATTTCACCTGCATACTGCGTTTCGACCAGCTTCAGCACATGCAGGCTTGGCTGCACTCGGACGTACGAAAGCAGCTGGTCGCAGAAGTGCAGCCATTGCTGAGCGCCGGCGACAATACCGAGATCCTGTTGGGCAAGGACTTCTGGTTCATGCCTGACAATGCCCAGCAACCACCTGCGCTTTGGAAGCAAGCCGTCATCAGCTTTCTTGTAATCCTGCCGCTGAGTTTGCTGATTCCCCAGCTGTGGCTGCCGCTGTTCCGCCTAGCGCCACCGCTCTCCAGCTACCTGATGAGCAACGTGTTGATCACCCTGAGCATCGTCTTACTGGTGGTTTATGTGTGCATGCCCATGGCCACGCGCGTCTTTGCCGCTTGGCTGACGCCGAAAGACGCCCGGCCATGAGCCACGATTCAGATCGTCGCCGCGTTCTCGTTGCAGGTGGTGTGCTAGGTGCTATTGGAGCCGCCTGGTCAGCCCTGCCCATTGCCGCTTTGGCCGGTACTTCTTCTGCAAATTTCCAAGGAGGCGCCATGATCGCCGATCTCATCCTCTTCAACGGTCGCGTGCACACAGTCGATCCTGAGAAACCACAGGTCAGTGCCGTTGCTATCAAAGATGGTCGTTTCATCGTCGTAGGCAGTGATGCCGAAGCCATGGCGTTGCGTGGTAGCGCCACGAAGGTGGTGGACTTGCAGAAACGAACCGTCATCCCAGGGCTCAACGACTCGCACCTGCACCTGATTCGTGGTGGCCTGAATTACAACTTGGAATTACGTTGGGAAGGTGTTCCATCCTTGGCCGACGCACTGCGCATGCTCAAGATTCAAGCCGACCGCACACCGACACCGCAATGGGTGCGCGTGGTCGGTGGCTGGACCGAATTTCAGTTCGCCGAGAAACGGCTACCGACCATCGAGGAGCTGAATCAGGCGGCACCGGATACACCAGTATTCGTCCTTCACCTGTACGACCGAGCATTGCTCAATCGCGCCGCTCTACGTGCCGTCGGATACGACCGCAATACGCCCAATCCACCGGGTGGTGAAATCCAGCGCGATGCCAGTGGCAATCCCACCGGTATGCTTATTGCGCGGCCAAATGCCCTGATTCTCTATGCGACGCTAGCCAAAGGGCCGAAGCTGCCGCTGGAGTACCAAGTCAACTCCACCCGCCAATTCATGCGTGAACTCAACCGCCTGGGTGTGACCAGCGCTATCGACGCCGGTGGTGGCTATCAGAACTACCCGGACGATTATCAGGTGATCCAGGAGTTGGCCGACAAGGACCAGCTTACCGTTCGCATTGCTTACAACCTGTTCACTCAGAAGCCGAAGGAAGAGCTGACCGACTTCAAGAACTGGACTGGTAGCGTCAAGCTGCATCAGGGCGACGACTTTCTCCGTCATAACGGTGCTGGTGAGATGCTGGTGTTTTCTGCCGCCGACTTCGAAGACTTCCTCGAGCCTCGCCCGGATCTGGCTCCGAGCATGGAGGATGAGCTGGAGCCGGTGGTGCGCCATCTGGTCGAACAGCGCTGGCCGTTCCGTCTGCACGCCACCTATGACGAATCCATCTCCCGCATGCTCGATGTGTTCGAGAAAGTCGACCGCGACATCCCGTTTAACGGCCTGTCGTGGTTGTTCGACCACGCCGAGACCATTAGCCCGCGTAATATCGAGCGCGTTCGCGCCCTCGGTGGCGGCATCGCTATCCAGCACCGCATGGCCTTCCAAGGTGAATACTTTATCGACCGCTACGGTGCCAAGGCTGCCGAAGCTACGCCGCCTATCCAGCGCATGTTGGCTGAAGGTGTGCCAGTCGGTGCAGGCACCGACGCGACCCGCGTGGCCAGCTACAACCCATGGACCGCGTTGTACTGGCTGGTCAGCGGCAAAACTGTCGGTGGTACCACGCTCTACCCGCAGGGCCTGCCTCGCTCCACCGCCTTGCAACTGTTCACCCATGGCAGTGCCTGGTTCTCCAGCGAGCAGGGTAAAAAGGGTCAGATCAAGGTGGGCCAACTTGCTGACCTCGTGGCACTGACAGCGGACTTTTTCAGCGTCGAAGAAGAAGCGATTAAGTGGCTCGAATCGGTCCTCACGGTAGTGGGAGGCAAAGTGGTACATGCCACTCACGAATTCGACAAGCTATCGCCACCGACAGTACCAGTGATGCCAGACTGGTCGCCGGTAGCAATTGTGCCTGGACACTGGAGTCCCAGCTCTGTGCCGCTGGTCGCCAGCATCCACCAGTGCATCGGTTCTTGTGCCGTGCATCAACACCAGCATGATCGCGCTCGCCGCAGCAGCGTTCCGGTCAGCGATCACCAAGGCTTCTGGGGCGCCTTCGGGTGTTCTTGCTTCGCGTTCTGAGTTCGATCCTGCCGCCCAGCTTTGCTGGGCGTTCACCTTAAAGGCTTGGCATCAACTGCCTACACCTCATATTCGTACACCCGTTGAAAGGTCCGTCTTGACATGACTACCGCCAAGCAATCGCCCTGGGGCGCGCTCAATCACACAACCTTTCGTTGGCTATGGCTGGCCAGCATTGCCTCCAACATTGGCACTTGGATGCACGAGGTCGGTGCGGGCTGGCTGATGACCAACCTGTCGAGTAACCCCATGCATGTGGCATTGGTGCAGGTGGCAGGCTCTGCGCCAATGTTTCTGTTGGCGCTGCCGGCTGGTGCGATGGCCGATATCATCGACAAACGACGTTATCTACTCATCGTCCAAGTGTGGATGGCTGCTGTAGCGACGTTGTTGGCGACAATCACGCTGCTTGGCCTTACGACTGTCTGGTTGCTACTTGGCCTGACATTGGCGATGGGCGTCGGTACCGCACTGATGATGCCCGCTTGGTCGGCCCTTACGCCGGAACTGGTCAGCAAGCGTGAGCTGCCCTCCGCTATCGCCCTCTCCAGTTTGGGTATCAATGTCGCGCGTGCTCTGGGCCCTGCAATTGCGGGCGTCCTGGTCAGCCTTAGCGGGCCATGGGCAACTTTCGCTCTGAACGCGGTGTCGTTCTTTGCTGTGATGGCTGTACTGCTGACTTGGAAGCGCGAACGCGAAGTAGCCACCTTCCCAGCCGAGCGTTTGTTGGGTGCCATTCGCGCAGGCTGGCGCTATAGCCGCGCCTCCCGCCCATTACAGGCGGTGCTAGTACGTGCTGCGGCATTCTTTGTCGGAGCCAGTGCCGGTATGTCATTGCTGCCGTTGATTGTGCGTGGCGAGCTGAAAGGTAGTGCCAGCGACTTCGGCATGCTGCTGGGCAGCGTTGGTATTGGCGCGGTGCTCGGCGCCATGCTGCTGCCAAAACTGCGCGAGCGCATCAGCGCCAATAAGCTGGTAGTGCTTGCCAGCGTGCTATACGCACTGGTCTTGCTTGCGCTCGCCTGGGTGCGCGACTTCGTCGCCTTGCTACCAGTGATGCTCCTAAGCGGCGCAGCATGGATCAGTGTGCTGTCGAGCTTGCAGGTGTCGGCGCAAACTTCTGTACCCGACTGGGTACGGGCCCGCGCACTGTCGGTATACATCCTGGTGTTTTTCGGCAGCATGGCCACTGGAGGCGCACTCTGGGGTTATGTCGCCAGTCATGCTTCGATTCCAGTCGCTCTGATTGCCGCAGCCAGCTGCCTATTTTTCGGTCTGGTCCTGACACCAAGCTTCTCGCTGCCGATGACAGAGACGGAAGACCTTGCCCCCTCTCTGCACTGGCCGATGCCGATCCTCGCCGACGAAGCTGACTGCGAGCGGGGTCCGGTGATGATCACCCTGCAATACGACATAGCTCCTGAGAAAATAGCGGACTTCCGCATGGCTATGCTCGCGGTGGCACGCATGCGTAAGCGCAACGGTTCATTTTCCTGGGGGCTCGTACAGAACAGCGAAAACCCGCGACACTGGCAGGAGTTTTTCTTCGACGAATCCTGGTTGGGCCATTTGCGCCATCACGGCCGGGTAACCCGTGCTGAGCAGCGGATCGAAGTGGCTGCGCGGCGCTTCCAGACAGCTGAGGTGGCCATCCGGATCGAACATTACCTAATGCCCGCCAAGGGTCTGTCCCCACTGGCCTGTGATTGAGGAAATCGTCGAGCGAATATGGCCGATTGTTGTCCCTCACCACAGGCAGCAATTGGCCGATTTCTGCTTGATCGCGACCGTCAGCTATGGGTCGAATTTCGCCCGTCATGACTGGCAGAAAACCGGCCAGAAGCAGTCATTGGGATGTGTCTACGAAAACCAACAAGGAGACACGAGGATCAAATGGATTTTATCTTGGATGCGGTAGCTTATCGCATTGGCGTTTACGTGCCGGGCTTGCTGAGTGGCGGCTGTTTCAAAGGAGAAAGTGGTTTTGCCTGGGGTTGGGCAGTCGCTGTCGGCGGCTTGATACCGTTATCCCTATTCGCGGCTTTCGTAGCCTGGCTCATCTACACTCGTTGTAACGGCCTGCATTTGAAAACGCCCAAGCCTGCAATCAAGACGCTTTTCGACCAGGAATAACTGCGATTGTCAGGTGCTGCAAACCAGCATTAACTGCCCATCATCGGCACAGGTCGGATCGATCGGGTTGCACCGCATTGCGCAAATCAAAATCGGTTTCCTCGACTCCATTCTTTGTCAGCGATATCCAATGAATTGAAGAGGGATTTCGCATCAATCCGAGGCTCCCGATATAGGACCAAGTCAGTGGCGAGCGCTGCACAGCTTTCAGCTTGATTGAAGAGGGTGTGAGCTCCAGGTGCAGAAGGCGGTTGTCTTGCGAAGGCGTATAGGCGATATTCTCGCTGGCGACAACATCGGCTCCCCTCACAGTTGCCGGCATGCATTCCAACGTCGCGCTGACGTTGCCGTCGTTGTTGATCAAGTACGCAAACCCTTTACCGTTCACCGTTGTACCGGTCACGAGAAAACGATCGATCAATGGAATATATTTGGCTTTGTAGGTGTAGTAATTCAAGCCGGATCTCAGGATCTTATGGGCGGAGAGTTTCCCGGTCTCAGGATCGAGTACCGTTATCTTCAAATTTGCAGAGGTTTGATCAGGTACGAATTGTTGCCAGACCAGTAGCGCGCGATTGCTGGAACCAGCAATCATCGGCCACCATTCACGCCGCTTGGGTGCGACATCGTACGTACTGAGCAGGTGGCCGTGATTATCGAAGACCTTTGCATATACACCATTGCCGGTACCGAGATCATCGACACCGCCACCGTTCACCCAGTCCTTGGAATACAACACGACGAAATGCTTTCCTACCGCGGCAACATGGCCGGAATGTCCGCCGGTCGCAACGGCGCGCGGATACGGCGCGATCGGTCGCAGCTTCGCATCGTAAACGCCATAACGTTGATTGACTTCGTTCGTGGTATTCCAGCCGTCTTCAAACGAAAGCATGACATTGCCGTCAGTTGTTTGGGCGACCGACACGGGTTCTTGCGCTTCCGGCTTTTGGATGAATAGTGTGGGCGGACTGATCCGCGTATCATTGATTCCCCATTTCGAAAGGTAGATGTCGTGCGGCCAGTTGCCGTTTTCGTCCTCGCCTTTTGGTGGAATTCCGGAACTGCTAATGAAAATCAAAAAACGGCCGTCGGCCCCTTTGACCGCTTCGATGCCATGCATATAGGAGCGCAAATCTTCCTGGTCGTGCGGCCGTGCTTGCGCATTTGCCGCGCTTAAGCAGAGCGCACCAGCGCATAACGCGGCGCGTGCCAAAGAGTGAGCGAACCGCTGATGTGGGTTACTGTTCATGTGTGTGTTTTCCCATCCCAATATCCCCCACCAGCGCTACACCGTGAACCTTGTCGAGTGTCGCAATGCTGTGCGGTATCGACTTCTCGCCAGCCAATAAAATCCTCATGTGTTGTTCGCGCCGATCGTATATTTTCCATACATGCCGATCCAAGGTTTCCGGGGACTGAAGCCAAAAATCCAGGTTTTTGAGCAGCCGATAATTTTCAGATTTCGCATAGGCGCGCAAAAATTCAACTTTGACGAAGTTCTTACACACTCTAAGTCCAAAGCGGCCAATACGCGTCGTCGACAAGCGACCGCTAGATCTGCTGGCCTTGAGTGCTTTGGGTGTTATAGAAGGTCTGATAATGCCGCTGATTAAAATCGAGGCGGGCGAGTTGAGCCCGCGCCACGAGGCTCTGAGTCACGCAGCATTGCCCGTGCCGGATCGGGTATATCCGAGTTGATGCTTGAATGGTCGGCCTTTGCCTCCAGTCTGGAAGCCTTTTTTCTAACCTCGTTGATGTCGACGGGACTCAATGTGGTATAGGCGCTGCCGACGCGGAAGGTTGCGGGGATGCCTTCCTTATAAAACTCAAGACGTTTTACGGTGCCTACGGCGAACCATCCATCAGCGCGCAATGCCTTTTCCAGAGCCTCGCGCTCTTTTGGTTGAAATTCCAGGCGAATGGATCGATAAGTCAGTTTCTCCAGTGCCACACCCGCGATCTTGGGGCTTCCCATAGGATCCGCCTCGCTGGCAAAGTTGTCGGTGACATCCAGTGTTATTTCAGCGCTATTGGCCGTTGCGCCAAAAATGACCATCGGCTTGCTGCGTGTGCACGATAGGTAGTTTTGGAAATCAACACACGTTGTAAATCCTTGCGCTTTCCCCAGCGCCTGGGTACCGGGAACGGAGAGTCCCGACACCTGAACGGTTTTCAGTCGTTCAGCAGAATGGGCGCTACCTGCCACGAGTAGAAGAAAAATCGCGCCCAGCTTGTTCATATCATGGCTCCCGTCGATTATTGAGTTTGGAATGAGTCATGGATCGCCTGCCGATCTCTAGTGCTCTACTCGCTATACCGTGCTGGCAATTTCCTCACGTGGGATGTTAGCCGTTAAGTTACTTGAGGTTGTTACGTGACACATTTGTTCAGAATCTGCACTTACGGACGACAGTGCCGTATCGCACTAACCGGATATGACGCCTGCCACGACCTGACTGCATACATGCTGGCGGTACCGCACAGGAAATTATTGCTATGGCCAAACTTGAGCCGGATTGGCGCTTCACTGCCGTTGATCCATCTGAGCCGATGCTGGAGGCAGCGAAGCAGCAGTTAGAGGCAAACAATTTGCTTGAAAGGACGGCCAAAAACTTTTGCATGACGCCGGATTTGGAGACGCTACTCGTTTCTTCAGCAGCCTGTTCTGGAGTGCCTGGTTGACATGTAAAACGGGTTGAACCTGGAAGCGGGTGGCTGCGTCTGGCCGATTGCTATTCGACCCGAAGGGTTGCTTCCGACAGTGGATTCAATCCGGAGCATCATCGAGACTGCTGGTCGCGATGGTTCTGAATCAGGTTCGCAAGTCGCCCGCTCTGATGAATTCGATGAGGGCGTTCAAGGCCGGCGGCACATGGCGCCGGCTGGGGTAATAAAGAAAGAATCGGCTTGGCGGTGCTTTCCATTCCAGGAGTATTTCTCTGAGATGCCCGTTGCGGATTTCGTCGCGCGCCAACTCCTCGTAGACATAGGCAATACCAGCACCATCTTTCGCCGCCTGGATCATCAGCGCATCGTCTTCCAGAATGAGCGGGCCTGTGACGGATATCCGTATCGGTTGACCGCCTGCTTGATACTCCCAGGCGTAAAGTTTGCCGCTGGGAAAACGCCTGGCAATACACGCATGCTCGAGCAAGTCGCGGGGGGTGTGTGCGATCCCCTTTGCGTCCAGATAGGCATCTGAAGCAACGGTCACGAACGATTGAGGGGCGCCGACAGGAACTGCGATCATGTCGCCGGCCAGGCTTTCACCAAAGCGGACTCCAGCGTCAAATCCGCCGTTCACAATATCGGTCAACCCATCGTCGGTGATCAGGTCCAACTGAATACGTGGATACCTGGCCACGAAGGGCGCGAGCACTTGAGCAAACACGATACGAGCCGCCGGGCGCGCCACGTTGAGGCGGAGTTTGCCTGCGGGAACTTCCTGCATCGAGGTCAATTGCGCCAACACATCGGCAACCTGGTGCAGGGTCGGGACCAGCGTCGCCAATAGCTGTTGGCCGGCCTCGGTCGGGGTCACGCTACGCGTGGTTCGGTTCAGCAGCCTGATGCCCAGGCGTGCCTCCAACGCTCGCATCGCATGACTCAACGCGGAAGCCGAAACGCCACGTTCGTCGGCGGCCTTGCGAAAGCTGCGATGGCGAGCGACGGCGGCAAAGGCATCGAGTTCAGAGAGGTCGGGGTGATTACTCATGAATTTAGTTCAGCAGTTCAAACACGATTACCCATCTTATCGCCATCAGATCTCTCCCGGATACTTCTCACATCATTTGTGGAGAGGTCGCTATGCAAAAGAATCGTCTAGGATCATCGGATTTTCTGATTTCGCCTATTGGCCTGGGGACATGGGCAATCGCTGGCACAGGTTGGGAGTACAGTTGGGGAGCGCAGGATGACAATGACAGCCTGGGCGCACTTGAATATGCCGTCGAACGCGGCGTGAACTGGATTGATACCGCTGCGGTTTATGGCTTGGGCCATGCGGAGCAATTGGTGGGGCAATTGCTGCGTCGGGTGCCGGTCTCGCGGCGTCCTTTGGTGTTCACCAAAGGCAGCTTGGTCTGGGACCCGGTCACGAAGCAGATTTCGCACTCCCTGGCCCCCCAGTCCTTACTCGCCGAGATCGACGCAAGCTTGCGCAGGCTCCAAGTCGAGACTATCGATCTGTATCAGATCCACTGGCCTGCCTTTCCTGCCGACGCGAGCAGTGAAGGTCTTGAAATGGCGCTTTCGGCTTTGGCAGCCGCGCGCGCCCAAGGAAAAATCCGCGCTATCGGCGTATCGAATTTCGATGTCGCTCAACTCAAGCGGGCGCAGGCGGTGACAGAGATCGTTTCGCTCCAGCCGCCCTACTCCGCCTTGATGCGGGACATCGAGAACGATGTCCTGCCATTCTGTGAGCAGGCCAGGTTGGGTGTCCTTGCCTATTCCACACTTCAATCGGGGCTACTGTCCGGCAGCATGACGCGCGAACGCATCTCGCAACTGCCCGAAGACGATTGGCGCAAATCCCGAAGTGCTGACTTCCAGGAGCCCCGTTTGAGTGCGAACCTGGCATTGGTTGACGTCATGGCACGTATTGGGGAAAGGCATGGGGTGAGCGCTGCGGCGGTTGCCATCGCCTGGGTACTTCGCCAACCGGTAGTGACGGGTGCCATTGTCGGAGCCCGCCGTCCAGAACAAGTAGACGGGCTGATTGAAGCCTCGGTGTTGCGCCTTAGCGCCGTGGAAATCGACGAAATTCGACCGTTTCTGCCGACGGGCATGGGCACAAATGTTCCTGCCGCCGCCTGACACCCGGGGTGGCTTTGAACTGTAGTCAGGCGTATCAATTGGAGGCGCTGCAATGACAACAATCGAAGTGAAATGCCGATTCGAAGCAAAGCTTCTTCGTCCGGCAAAGCCTGGTAATGATAAGTCCTGGGCGTTCGTCGTACTGCCAAGAGACGCAAGTGAGCAGCTTCCGAGGCGAGGAAGGACGACAGTTGAAGGCACACTCAATGGGCACCCCTTCCAGGCAACTCTTGAGCCAGATGGTCAGTTGAGCCATTGGCTGCAGGTAAGCAGAGAGTTACTCGAAGCCGCAGGCTCGGTCGTTGGGGATATCGTTACGCTGGAGCTAACCCCTGTGAAGAAGGAACCCGAGCCTGATATCCCGGCAGATTTTAAGGAGGCACTGGCAGCCGCTCCTGAGGCTCATAAAGTCTGGAACAATACGACGACCCTCGCACGATTAGACTGGATACACTGGATTACTTCAGCCAAACAGCTCAAGACGCGCGCAAAACGAATCGATGATGCCTGCGATATGCTTGCATCCGGCAAGAAGAAGGTTTGCTGTTTCGACCCGTCCGGCTACTACAGCAAGGCTTTCCGTGCCCCCGAGGCGGAAAACTCATAAATGGAGCAGGTCTCAGGCGACTTCGATATCTACCTTCTCCAAATGCTCCCTTCGCAAGATGCTCGTATTCTTCTCGTGCTTTCTCGAACGCAAAGGCGAGCTCACTATTCCTCACAGGAATGCATTTTATAAAATTAATGAATTTTCATTATCTCATTAAGTGACATAACTTGTTTCAAGGACACGGAGAACCGCCTTGAAATCAACCCCTCTGAACACAGCTGAAAAATTTGATACGTCACGGGCCAACGAGTACGGACAGCAGAGCCGCATCGCATTGGCCGGGTATGACGCCTGCCAGGATCTTGCTGCGTGCATGCTGGCCGCAAGCCTCGGCCATGCACGCTCCGCGAACATACTGGTCGTTGGCGCTGGCGGCACGGCTCAGGAGATTATTGCGATGGCAGCGCTGGAGCCGACATGGCGCTTCACTGCCGTTGATCCATCCGAGCCGATGCTGGAGGCCGCGGCGCAGCAGCTGAAGGCAAACAATTTGCTCGAAAGAACAAGCCTGCATCTTGGCCACGTTGAAGATCTGGCAGCGGACGAGTCATACGACGCGGCCACCTTGATCGGAGTGCTCCATCATCTCGATGGGGATGTTGCGAAGCGACAGGTTTTACAATCCATTCGGGCTCATCTAAAGCCAGAGGCACCACTGATAGTCGCGGGCAATCACTATGCGTATGCCAGCCAACCGTTATTGCTTGCCGCCTGGGGGCAACGGTGGCGGCAGCATGGCGCCAGTCCGGACGAAGTGAAGGCCAAGTTAGGGAAAATTCTTCAGGGCGCTGACCCGCCACATTCCGAGGCAGCGGTTCAACAATTGATGCATGACGCCGGGTTCGGAGACGCTACTCGTTTCTTCAGTAGTCTGTTCTGGGGTGCCTGGCTAACGCGCAAGACCACTTAAAACGGAACGGGCCGATTGCTGTCCTTTGCGGCCAGCTGCTGCCACACGTTGGCGCCGCCTATTCGTTTAAGGGCGGATGCCCAGGCGCATAAGCATCAGTAGGCCCTGAACCATGAGACAGATCTAGTCCACGAAATCGGTGATTGTCGTACCCGCAATAGTCTCGGCGAATCCATCGCCAAACAAACGCGCAGGCGTTTCAAAACCTGGCCTGCGCTCGCCACCCAATACCCGTCGCGCGGCCTCAATGGCGGCAAGTGGCGTGTAGGAATAACCGTTGACGGTCTCGATCATCGACCGCGCAACATTACCGTCAGCCCCAGATACTTCAGCCACTGCACGAGCGCGATGAGCATCACGCTGCTGAGCGCTCGGACCCTCCGGTAGTTGTGATAGATCACCCTCGGGGAAGGCATCTTCAGAGATGTGTACATACATGGCGATGTTGGGGATACCCGTCGAATGCCAACCTGTGACGAGGTCACCGAAGGACAGTGGTACGCAGAGGACCGGGCCATCGCCAAAATCGAAGTGTCGCGGCTGCGCGTCCGGCGTCGAAACGAGCTGACCGTCGACTCTCGCCAACAGGCCGGCGCCCATGATTTCAGCGACGCTCATTGCGGAACCCCGCGACATGGAGCCAGGGACCTGAAGTGCAACGTTCAGCGAGTGCGGTTGCAGTACGCGCCGCGCAACATGCACGGCCAGGCAGTCCGTCGGTACGACGTCCCAGCCTACTCCGGGCATCAACATGACGTTCGCCTTTGCGGCCTGAGCATCCAAGCCTTCCGCGAGGCGATAAATATTGATCTCGGCCGTGATGTCCAGATAGTTGACCCCGGTTTTGATGCATGCGCGCATCAGCGCTTGCGCCGTTTGCGCGAAAGGCCCCGCAAAGTTCAACAGCGTGTCGATACCGTCCAGATATCGCTCTGGTCGGTCATCGGGCGTGAATACTCGGTAAGGAACGTCCAGAAGCGTAGCAAGGGATTGCAACCGCTGGGCATTGCGCCCGGCAATCTCGACATTCAGCCCCAACATTTTGGCTCGTTCTGCCGCCATGCGGCCGGTATAGCCTGTAGCACCGTAAATCAGCAGGGTATTCATTGCGCGTGCTGCCAATTCTTGTAAACAAATTCAAGACTGTAACCGTCAGGGTCAAGGACGTTGGCGGCGTAATAATTTGGGTCGTAATACAGGCGTGCACCAGGGGCACCCTTGTCGATAGCACCAGCCGCCATGGCGGCGGCGTAGGCAGCGTCTACCTCAGCCTTGCTGCTCGCCACGAAGCCAACGTGCACAGCTCGTCCCTCTACAACGCCCTCGCGCAACCAGAAAAACATTCGGCCATCGGCCCCAAAGCCTTTGAGGTCGGGGTGACCCGCAGGGCCATCCTTGCCGTCATAATCGAGTCGCGCGGTAATCCCGAGCGGAGTGAGTGCTGCGTCGTAGAAATGAATGGAGCGCTCGATGTCGCTCACAGAAATAAAGATGTGATCCAGCATGGGATAGTCTCGCTTTTTTCAGTTACTGATTCAGATGCTGTAGCCGCCCGCTACTTCGATAGTCTGGGCATTGATCCAGCGTCCCTCCTCGCTAAGCAGCATGGCGATAACGCGACCGACATCCTGCGGCTCGCCCACCCTGCCAAGGGCTGTTTGCGAAGCAAGCAGCACCTCGAATTCGCTGTTCAGACCGCCGCCCAACTCAGTGCGGATCGCGCCAGGCGATACCGAATTCGCCCGTATGCGCCGATCACCAAATTCTTTAGCCATGTAACGGGTGAGCACGTCCAACCCACCCTTGAAGGCGGCGTAAGGCGCCACGCCCGCCGTCGCCACACGCGTGGTAGCACTGGTCAAATTGACGATGCTGGAGTCAGTCTCCATCAAAGGAAGCAACGCCTGGGTGAGGAAAAACGGACCTTTGAGATGCACGTTCAGCAGGCCATCAAACTGTGCCTCTGTGACCGACTCAAGTGGGTTGAACAGGCCATAGCCAGCGTTGTTGACCAAACCACTGAGGCTGGTCACGCCCCACGTTGCCTGTAATGTCAGCACTATCGAATCGCGAAACTTCTCGAAACTGCCGATATTGGCAACATCAAGTTCAAGCGCGGCGGCCTTGCCACCTGCCGCCTTGATACGACTCACAACTGAATCGGCGGCCTGAGGATTACTTTTATAAGTGAGGATGACCCCCATGCCTCGTTGCGCGCAGTGTTCGGCCGCGCTGGCACCGATGCCACGGCTGCCTCCGGTGATAAGGATAACGCTCATGGGGTGCTCCACTGTTGATCAGATGAGCTATTACGGTAACCATGATGCTGCGTAAACACGCAGCCGTTCCTACTCAAAACCTGCCTGTTTCTGCTTTTCGCTTGCACGGGGCTCCCTCCTGCGATCAGCATGCCCCCATGAACAATCAATTGACCGAGCTTCGGTCCTTGGCTTCCAAGGCCCAAAACCGCCGTACCGAAACGGGCATTCCACGCGTGGCCATGGTCCAGGGCAAAGTTCCTGAACACATGCTGGCCGCCGTCTACGATCCGATGATCAACCTGATCCTGCAAGGCAGCAAAACGATGACCGTCGGCGACCGCACATTGCGGTACGACCCGGCGACGTACTTCGTTATGTCCATCGAGTTGCCAGCGGTGGGAACCGTGCACCCGGCTTCCTCGGGGGAGCCCTATCTCGCAGTCAGCCTGACACTTGACCCGTTGGTACTGTCGACGCTGCTCGCCGACCTTCCCAAGCCCACCGGGCGTTACGATAACGATGCAGGATTTTCGGTAGCCGCCGTCACGCCCGAATTAATGGACGCCTGGGTACGTATGTTGCGATTGATGGACCGCCCCGAGGATATAGCGGCCCTCGCCCCCGCTTACGAACGGGAGATTCTGTACCGGGTTCTGCAAGGTCCACACGGCTGGATGCTGCGTGAGATTGCGGCTCCTGATACCGCAATGGCCCGAGTCAGTCTGGCCATTCAGTGGATTCGTCGAGATTTCGCCCAGTCCATTAGAGTCGACACGCTTGCCCAACAAGCGGCGATGAGCGTGTCCGCCTTCCACCGTCACTTCAAAGCCGTCACTACATTAAGCCCGTTGCAGTATCAAAAAAGGGTTCGACTGCTACAGGCTCGCACGCTCATGGTGGTCAATGCCCGGAGTGTCACGAGCGCTGCCTTCGAGGTCGGCTATGAAAGCGCGACTCAGTTCAGCCGTGATTACGCGCGGGTATTTGGCCTGCCTCCTGCACGAGACGCCGCAAGAATCCTGTTGGAGAAAGTCCCCCCAGCCGCAGAGCATGGTGCCGCACGTAGTTGATTGAAGCCAAATCTGTGAGCGTCACCCCACCCAAGGCCTGGCCGGCTGTCGCTCAAGTCGACGACGGCCAGCGTTACCTCCGAGCGTTGCGTCCCCACCTTCGTTTCATACACGAAACAATTTCGCTTTTTCCAGACATTCGACGTTACCTAATAAGGCACTGCGCACTCGCATTTTTCCTCGCGTCGCACAGTCGATGGGCAATTTCGTGCCAAATAAGAAACCACGTTTCACATATGAAACGTTAGAAATAAACTGAATTCTTCTTAAACATCTAATAACAAAGGAGTTTTTTACAAAAAACAAAATTTTAACAGCTCTGGCATTGTTCATGCACTAAACGGCGTATCACATATAAAACAGACCAGAGACCCTTCCCAATGGCTGTGAACGAGATGTACGCCGTCGCCCCGCAATGGAATAAACCCGCTCCCAAGGACAATCCGGAGCCCACCGAAATTGAATTCCGCAATGTCGGCAAATGCTTTCCGGCCAAGGGAAAGTCCGAAGCGCCGTTCGCCATTCGCGAGGTGAATTTCAAAATCCGTCGCGGTGAAGTGGTGTCGATCATCGGCCCGTCCGGTTGCGGCAAGAGCACCATCCTCAATATGGGATCCGGGCTGTATCGCCCCACCGAAGGCGAAGTCTTCGTCGGCGGTGAAGCCGTCACCGGGCCGGTCCGCCAGGTCGCGTTCATGCTGCAAAAAGATCTGCTGATGCCGTGGCGCAGTATTCGCCGCAACGTTGAACTGGGCCTGGAAATCCAGGGCGTGCCGGCCGCCAAGCGCCAGGCGGTGGCCAAAGATCTGCTCGATCGCTGCCACCTGCAAGGCTTTGCCGACCACTATCCCTTCCAGCTGTCGGGTGGCATGCGCCAGCGTGCCGCCCTGGCCCGGACCCTGGCCATCGATCCGCAGGTGCTGTTCCTCGACGAGCCGTTTTCGGCCCTGGATGCGCAGACCAAGATGATCCTGCAGCAGGACATGGCGCGGATGCTGTTCGATGAAAAGAAAACCGCCCTGTTCATCACCCACGACCTGATCGAAGCCATCGCCATGTCCGACCGCTTGCTGGTCATGAGCGCCCGCCCCGGCACCATCATCGAAGAAATCACAGTCGACCTGCCGTTTCGCGACAACCCGCTGGAGCGTCGCAAGCTGCCGGAGATCGGTCCGCTGGCCGGGCGCCTGATGGAACTGCTGAAAGTCGGCGAAGACACCGAACTGCATTGATCAACGCCCTTGTGGCCATCAACCTTTTCAGGAGTACTCATGCTCAAGTCTCTGTTTCAACGTTTCAGCCAGGCCAGCGCCGTTGCGCTCGGCCTGGGCCTGGCCTTTGCTGCCCAGGCGCAGTCGACCGACGTGACCTATTTGTTACCGGCACCGCCTAACCTGCCGGCGTTCGCGCCGTGGATCATCGCCCAGCAAAAGGGTTACTACGCCGCCCGGAACCTGAACATGAAGTTCATCGCGGCCAAGGGCGGTGTGGATGTCGCGAAGCAGATCGGGGCCGGTAACGCCATGCTCGGTGGCGCCCTCGGTGATACGCCGATTGTGGTGCGGGCCAATGGAATACCGGTACGCGCGGTCGCGGTGCTGGGTGCCGGCGGCGTGACGATGATTGCCACCAATGCCGACGCAAACATTAACTCGATCACCGATCTCAAGGGCAAGACAATGACGGTGATGTCTTACTCGGACACCACCTACTACGCCCTGCTTGCCTCCCTGCGTAAAGCCGGCCTGAGCAAAAACGATGTGAATATCCAGGCTGCCGGCCCGGCAGGTGTCTGGCAATTGTTCTCGGCGGACAAAGCCGAGGCCATGGCCGGCGTGCCGGATTGGGTGGTCAACGCCGAAGAAGCAGGGATGAAGATCAAGCTGATCCCGCAATCGCAGATTTTCGAAAGCATGGCCCAGTCGATCATCGCCTCCGACGACGCCATCAAGCATCACCCGGACATTGTTCGCGGCACGGTCCAGGCAACGCTGCAGGGCATGCGCGACATCATTGCGGACCCACGCGCTGCCGCCGTGACTTTCGCCAAGGCTGTCCCCGCCTATGCCGGCAAGGAAGATTCGCTGGAGAAAATCTTCAAGCTCTATGTCGAGCATGTCTATGCCAACCAGACCGTATTGGGCCGCATCGATCCGGCCCGACTGGAAGCGGTCCGCCAGTTCTATGTCAGCGAAGGCATCGTCACCCAGGAGCCGAAGCTCGACGACCTGTACACCAACCAGTTCATCGACACCCAAACCGCCGCGCAATGACGGTCAGTGACAACAAGGTAACGACACGATGAAAAACCTCAATAACTCCATGCTCGGCAGCGTCGCCCTGCTGGTCCTGTTCCTGGTGCTCTGGCAATGGGGCCCGGGACTGCTCGGCATGCCCGAGTTCGTCATGCCGCAACTGAGCCGCGTGGCCCAGGAAAGCGTGGTGATGTGGCAGACCGGCGGCCTGCTGCAGCACACCTTGATCACCGCGTTCGAGATCATCGTCGGCTTCGGCCTGGGCGCCCTGCTCGGCGTGGCGATCGGCGTGTCGCTGGGTCTCTCGCCCGCCGCTGAAGCCATGCTGTCGCCGTACATCCTGGCGCTGCAGATCGCGCCGAAAGTCGCCTTCGCACCGCTGTTCGTGATGTGGCTGGGCTACACCATCTACCCGAAGATCCTGATCGCCATCCTGATCGTGTTCTTCCCGGTGATGATCAACGTGCTGTCGGCGATCCGCACCGTGGACCCGGACATGATCAACCTCGTGCGGACCATGAACGCCAGCCGCTGGCAGATTTTCCGCCTGGTGGAATTTCCGTCGGCCATGGCCGCGTTGTTCTCCGGTCTGCGCATTGCCTCGACCCTGGCCGTGATCGGCGTCACCGTCGGTGAGCTGGTCGGCGGCAACCAGGGCCTGGGCTTCCTGCTGGTGGATGCCGAAGGCCAGGGCAATACCGCGGGCGTGTTTGTCGCCATCGTCATGCTGACCCTGATCGGTGTACTTGCTTACGGCGCGGTGGTCTGGGCCGAGAAACGCATCCTGCACTACATGCCCAAAGCCATGCTGAGTACTCAATGATGACGGCCCTCAATCGTTTGCTCGAAGGCCGTCGCGTGCTGGTCACCGGTGGCGCCCGCGGCCTGGGTTACGCCTTCGCCCAGGCCATCGGCCGCGCCGGTGCCCAGGTGGTGATCGCCGACATTCTCGCCGAGCGCGTCCAGCAGTCGGCCGCCGAACTGGTCGCTGAAGGCCTGACCGTTCATGGCGTGACCGTGGACCTGGCACAACCGGATTCGATCGATGCCTGCATCGCTGAAACCACTCGTTTGCTCGGGGGGCTGGACGGCCTGGTGAACAACGCGTCGATCACCAATTCCGGCGGCAAGACCTGCGAAGAGCTGAGCCTCGATACCTGGGACCAGGTGATGCAGGTCAATGTGCGCGGCACCTGGCTGATGACCAAGGCTTGCCTGCCGGCCCTGCGCGCCAGTGGCCATGGCGCCATCGTCAACCTGGCGTCCGACACCCCGCTGTGGGGCGCGCCGAACCTGTTGGCCTATGTCGCCAGCAAAGGCGCGATCATCGCCATGACCCGCAGCCTGGCCCGGGAACTGGGCGGCGACAACGTCACGGTCAATGCCATCGCGCCCGGCCTGGTGCTGGTCGAAGCCACCGCCTACGTGCCCGAAGCGCGTCACCGCTTGTACAACGACCAGCGGGCGATTCAGCGCCCACAACTTCCCGAAGACGTCAGCGGCGCCGTGCTGTTCGCGCTGTCCGACCTCGCCCGTTTCATCACTGGACAAACCCTGCCGGTCAACGGCGGGTTCGTCATGCCTTGATCAGGAGACTGACATGACCGATCTATCTGCACACTCATCTTCACAGCAAGCCACCCCGAAAAGCTGGGAACAACCCGCCGGCAGCGACCTTGCAAGCTGGATGCAAACCCGCATCGCCCGCTACGAGACGCGCAAGTACGACTGGAACGCCCTGAAATTCCAGGCCGACTACGACCCGAAATTCCGCCGCGCGCAAATGCGCTACATCGGCACCGGTGGCACCGGCGTCAGCACTGACATGAACACAATTCCGTCGGAGAACTTCACCTTCTCCACCATGGTGATTCCGGCCGGTCACGAAGGCCCGCCGCACCTGCACACCGACGTGGAAGAAGTGTTCTTCGTGCTGCGCGGCAAACTCAAGGTGGTGATCGAAAAGGACGGTGAGCGTTTCGAAACCATCCTCACCGACCGCGACGTGATTTCCGTGCCGCCCGGCGTGTACCGCGAAGAGATCAACATCGGCGATGAAGACGCGCTGATGTGCGTGATGCTCGGCGCGAAAAAACCCGTCACCCCGACCTACCCGCCAGAACATCCCCTGGCCTCGATCAAGCGCGGATAAACCCATGTTGCACGCCATCGACACGCTCGTACCCTCACTCACGGCCGACCTCCAGGCCCAGCTGGCCCTGCACTTTCCCCAGCGCACGCTGGAGCTTGCAGGCGCCCGCCAGGCCGTGCGCGAATGCGGGGCCGGGCCGGCCATCGTGTTGCTGCACGGGATCGGCTCGGGCTCGGCGTCGTGGCTGCAGGTGGCGCAGGAGCTGGGCCAGAGTGCCCGGGTGATTACCTGGGACGCGCCCGGCTATGGCGACTCCACGCCTTTGAGGGCGTTGGCTCCGGACGCTTCGGACTACGCCGAACGGCTGCTGCAGATGCTCGACGCCTTGGACATCCAGCGGTGTGTGCTGGTGGGGCACTCCCTGGGCGCGATCACCGCCACCGCCTTTGCCAGCGGCGTGCACCAACAGCGCATCAGCCGCCTGGTGTTGATCAGCCCGGCCCAGGGCTACGGCCATCCAGCGCGCGCTCTGCAGCGCCAGGAAGTGCGCAACAAACGCCTGCGTGCCCTGGATCAACTGGGCATCCAGGGCATGGCCGAGCAGCGCAGTGCCTACATGCTCTCGCCCAACGCCAGCCCCAAGGCGCACGCCTGGGTGCAATGGAACATGGCCCGGCTCAATCCCGAGGGCTATCGCCAGGCCATTGAGTTGTTGTGCGGCGATGACCTATTGCGCCACGCGCCGCTGTCGATGCCGTGCGAAGTGCATTGCGGTGAAGCCGATGGCATCACAGCGCCCGAAAGCTGCCTGACCCTGGCCAAGGCCCTGGGCGGCACGTTCAACCTTATCGCCGATGCCGGGCACGCCAGCCCCATCGAACAACCTTGTGTGGTGGCGGGCCGCCTGGCCTGTGCCATCAACGAATCCCTGACAGGTGCATCGCTATGAACGACTCAGATCTGCTGAAGGACGCTCAGGACAAATACATCGTGCCGGGTCTGGAGCGCGGCCTGCTGCTGCTCTGCGAGTTCAGCCGGCGCAACCGCACGCTGACCGCGCCGGAACTGGCCCGCCGCCTGGCATTGCCACGTTCGACGATTTTCCGCTTGCTGACGACCCTGGAAACCATGGGCTTCGTCACCCGCAGCGGCAATGAATATCGCCTGGGCATGTCGGTGCTGCGCCTGGGCTTCGAATACCTGGCCTCGCTGGAACTGACCGAGCTCGGCCAGCCGCTGCTGGCCCGCCTGTGCGACCGCCTCAACTACCCGAGCAACCTGGTGGTGCGCGACGGCCGCTCGATCGTGTACGTGGCCAAGGTCTCGCCGCCGTCGGTGTTCTCCAGCGCGGTGAATGTCGGCACCCGCCTGCCCGCCCACGCCACGGTCCTGGGGCGCATCCTGCTCGAAGACCTGTCGCTGGCCGAGCTGCGCGAGCTGTACCCGGAAGATCATCTGGAGCAGTTCTCGCCCTGCACGCCGAAGACCGTGATGGAGCTGTTCGACATGGTCCAAGCCGACCGTCAGCGCGGGTTTGTCAGCGGTGAAGGCTTCTTCGAGTCGGCCATTTCCACCGTCGCCGCACCGGTGCGCGATCAATCCGGGCAGATCGTCGCGGCCCTGGGCGTGACCATTCCGACCACGCAGATCGCCCACGTCAACTTCAACGAATTGCTCCTGCAGGTGCGCCGCAGCGCCGACGAGCTGTCGCGGTTGCTCGACTATAACAGCGCTGCCGGCCACGACGGCCAGCACCGCGTGACCGCCCTGATGAGGGATTGAGATGAGTTTCTATCAACTGCAAGACAGCACGGCCATCGTGACCGGCGGCTCCTCGGGGATTGGCCTGGCCTGTGTCGAGTTGCTGCTCGAAGCCGGCGCCGCCGTAGCCTTCTGCGGCCGCGATGAAGACCGCCTGCGCAGTGTCGAAGCCGCCTTGCGCCAACGCTTCCCCGAGGCGCGGTTGCTGGCCCGGGTGTGCAACGTGCTCGATGCCGACTCGGTCAATGCCTTTGCCGCCGCCAGCCTGGCCGCATTGGGGCCGGCCAGCGTGCTGATCAACAACGCCGGACAAGGTCGGGTATCGACCTTCGCCGACACCACTGACAGCGCCTGGACCGAAGAGCTGAACCTGAAATTCTTCTCTGTGATCAACCCGGTTCGTGCCTTCAAGGCGCAACTGCAAGGTGAACCGCACGCCGCCATCGTCTGCGTCAATTCGCTGTTGGCCAGCCAGCCGGAGCCGCACATGGTCGCCACCTCGGCCGCCCGTGCCGGGGTGATGAACCTGGTGCGCTCGATGGCTACCGAGTTCGCCGTCGATGGCATTCGGGTCAACGGCATCCTGATTGGCCTGGTCGAGTCCGGGCAATGGCGCCGACGTTTCGAAGCCCGCGAAGAGCGCGAGCTGGACTGGAGCCAATGGACCGCCCGCCTGGCTCAACAAAAACATATTCCCTTGGGGCGCCTGGGCCTGCCGATTGAAGCGGCCCGCGCGATCCTGTTCCTGGCCTCGCCTCTGTCGGCTTACACCACAGGCAGCCATATCGATGTTTCCGGAGGCCTGTCCCGCCATGCGTAATGAAAATACTGTCACCGTTGGCGCCGCCATCACCGCGTTTCTCGAGCAGTGCGACGTCAAGGCCGCGTTCGGCGTGATCTCGATCCACAACATGCCGATCCTCGATGCGTTCGCCGTGCGCGGCAATATCCGCTTCGTCATGGCCCGGGGTGAAGCCGGCGCCACCAACATGGCCGATGCCTATGCCCGCACCACCGGTGGCCTGGGCGTGTGCCTGACGTCCACCGGTACCGCGGCCGGTAACGCCGCCGGAGCTCTGGTCGAAGCACTGACCGCCGGCACGCCGTTGCTGCACATCACCGGCCAGATCGAAACGCCGTACCTGGATCAGGAATTCGCCTACATCCACGAAGCCCGCGATCAGCTGACCATGCTCAAGGCCGTGTCGAAGGCCGCGTTCCGGGTGCGCAGCGTCGAAACCGCGATCAGCACCCTGAAGCTGGCCGTGCAGACCGCACTGACCGCGCCGACCGGACCGGTGAGCGTGGAAATCCCGATCGACATCCAGTCGACCTTTATCCCGATGCCGACCGACCTGTCGCCGCTGCCGATACCGGTGGCCGTACCTGCGCCTGAAGCGCTGGACCTGGTCGCCGAGCGCCTGGCCAGTGCCACCCGTCCCCTGCTGTGGCTGGGCGGCGGCGCACGGCATGCCGGCCCGCAAGTAAAACGCCTGCTGGACATGGGCGTTGGCGTGATCACTTCGACTCAAGGTCGCGGGGTGGTCAACGAAGATGACGAACGCTGCCTCGGCGCGTTCTCGCAGAACAAATTGGTGGAGCAGTTCCTGCAAAGCTGCGATGCCTTGCTGATCGCCGGTTCCCGCCTGCGCAGCAACGAGACCTTCAAATACGCGCTGAAGTTGCCGCGCAACACCTTGCGCATCGACGCCAACCCGGCCATCGAAGGTCGCAGCTACAACAGCGAGCTGTTCATCTGCGGTGACGCGGCACTGGCCCTTGAAGGCCTGGCGGATCGCCTGGAAGGTCGCTTGCAGATCGACTCGACGTTCCTCGCCGAACTCAAGGCCGTTCGCGAAAAATCCCGCACACAACTGATCGCCGACCTCGGTCCCTACTCGGCCATGGTTGAACAGCTGCAAGCCCTCACCGGGCGCAATTTCTCCTGGGTACGCGACGTCACGCTGTCCAACAGCATCTGGGGCAACCGCCTGCTGACGTTGTACCACCCACGCGCCGGCGTGCATGCCCTCGGCGGTGGCATTGGCCAGGGCTTGTCGATGGGTATTGGCGCAGCAGTCGCGGCGGCGGAAACGGCGCCTGAGCGCAAGGTCTTCGCCCTGGCCGGTGACGGCGGTTTCATCCTCAACCTCGGCGAGCTGGCGACCCTGGTGCAAGAGAAGGCCAACGTGGTGATCCTGCTGATGAACGACCAGCGCTACGGCGTGATCCGCAACATTCAGGATGCGGTCTACGGCAGCCGTCACTGCTACGTCGACCTGCACACCCCGGATTATTCCAAGCTGGCCGAATCGCTGAACCTGCGCCACGGCCTGGTCACCGACCTGAAGGATCTCGGTCGCGTGGTCGACGGCGCATTGGCGCAACCCGGTCCGTTCCTGCTGGAAGTCGACATGCTCGCCGTCGGCAGCTTCGCCACCCAGTTCGCCGGCCCGCCCAACAGCGAAACCAAAGCGCAGAAAGCCACGGCTTGAGGACTTCGTCATGTTGCACATCACCATGATCGGCTGCGGCGCCATCGGCGTCGGCGTGCTCGAACTGCTGGAGAAAGACCCGCAGCTGTGCGTCGACTATGTGATCGCCTCGGCCGGCTCGGAAGAGCTTGTTCGCCAGCGGCTTGCCAGTTTCAAACAACCGCCGCAGGTGCTCACCGCGCTGCCGGCCGATGCGCGCCCCGACCTGTTGGTCGAGTGCGCCGGCCATCGCGCCATAGAGGAACATGTGTTGCCGGCGCTGGAACGCGGCATCGCCTGCCTGATCGTCTCGGTCGGCGCGCTGTCCGAAGTCGGCCTGGTGGAACGCCTGGAGGCGGCGGCCGAACGCGGCCAGACCCGCATCGAATTGTTGCCCGGCGCCATCGGCGGCATCGATGCGCTGTCGGCGGCCAAGGTCGGCGGTCTCGACTCGGTCAACTACACCGGGCGCAAGCCGGCCCGCGCCTGGAAAAACACCCCGGCCGAACAGGCCTGCGATCTGGACAGCATCAGCGAAGCCACGGTGATCTTCCAGGGCAGCGCCCGGGAAGCGGCCCGGCTCTACCCGAAGAATGCCAACGTCGCCGCGACCCTGTCGCTGGCCGGGCTCGGCCTGGATCGCACCCACGTGACGCTGATCGCCGACCCGCTGAGCGAGGAGAACGTGCATCACTTCGAAGCTCGCGGCGCTTTTGGCGGTTTCGAACTGAGTTTGCGCGGCAAGCCGCTGGTGGCCAACCCGAAGACCTCGGCGTTGACCGTGTACAGCGTGGTCCGCGCACTGGGCAACCATGCCCACGCGATTTCGATTTAAGGGACAGTCCATGACTCTCGAACAGACTTTACCTATCTGCATTGCCGGCGACTGGCGCCTGGGGCGTGGCGAGCGCTACGCCACCTGCTACCCCGCCACCGGCGAGGCCGTGGCCTGGCTCAACGCCGCCAGTGTCGACGACGTGGAAGACGCCGTGCAAGGTGCCCACCAGGCGTTTCTGCACAGCGGCTGGGCGCAGCGCAAACCCCATGAACGCGCCAGTGTGCTGTACCGCATCGCCGAACTGATCCGCGCACGCAGTGAAGAACTGGCGCAGTTGCAGCGCCAGGACAACGGCAAACCGATCAACGAAACCCGTGCCCTGGTGGCCAGCGCGGCCGGCACCTTCCAGTTCTTCGCCGCGGCCTGTGAAACCCTCGAGGAAACCATCACGCCGTCCCGTGGTGACTTCGTCAGCATGAGCGTCTACGAACCCATGGGCGTGATCGCCGCGATTACCCCGTGGAACTCGCCGATTGCCAGCGAAGCGCAGAAGGTCGCGCCGGCCCTGGCGGCGGGCAACGCGGTGGTGATCAAACCGGCGGAAATCACCCCGCTGATGGCCTTGCAGCTGGCGCATATCTGCGAAGAGGCCGGGTTGCCGAAGGGCTTGCTCAGCGTGTTGCCGGGCAAGGGTTCTCTGCTCGGTGATGCCTTGACCCGCCATCCGCTGGTCAAGCGTGTGTCGTTCACCGGCGGCACCAAGACCGGCAAACACATTGCCCACATTGCCGCCGACAAGATGATGCCGGTGTCGCTGGAACTGGGCGGCAAATCGCCGACCATCGTCCTCGACGACGCCGACCTCGACCACGCGGTGGCCGGTGTGCTGTACGGCATCTTCAGCTCTTCAGGCGAAGCCTGCATCGCCGGCTCGCGGTTGTTTGTCGCCCGCGCGTTGTACGAACCCTTCATGGCGCGCCTGGTGGCGGCTGCGGCCGATCTGCGCGTTGGTGATCCGGCCGATGAACGTACCCAGATGGGGCCGTTGATCAGCGCCGCACACCGCGAGTCGGTGGAGCGTTATGTTGCGCTTGGGATAGCCGAAGGCGGACGCCTGCTGCTCGGTGGCGATCGCCCGGGCGGCGGCGTGTACGACCAGGGTTATTACTACCCGCCGACCATCCTCGAAGGCTTGAACAACAGTCAGCAGGTGTGCCAGGAAGAGATCTTCGGCCCGGTGCTGGTGGCCATGCCCTTCGATGACGAAGCGCAATTGCTCGAGCAGGCCAACGACAGCCTGTACGCCCTCGCCGCCGGCATCTGGACCCGCGACTACAAGCGCGCCTGGGCCCTGGGTCGAAAAATCCAGGCCGGTACGGTGTGGATCAACACCTACAAGCAGTTCTCGATTTCCACCCCGTTCGGTGGCTGGCGCGACAGCGGCCTGGGCCGTGAAAAAGGCCGCCTGGGCATCCTGCAGTACATGGAACAGAAGAGCCTCTATTGGGGCATGAATGAACAGCCACTGGCCTGGGCCAGTGTGCAACGAGAGGTAGGGTTATGAGCGTTCTAGGTATTGATGAAGTCACCTACGGCGTCGAGGACCTCGAGACCAGCGTGCGGTTTTTCAGCGACTGGGGCCTGAGCAAGGTCAGCGAGCAGCCTGACGAGGTGATCTTCGAAACCCTCAACGGCTGCCGCGTGGTGCTCGCCGACATCAACAAGGCTGGTTTGCCGCCGGCGATCGAAGCCGGTTCGACCGTACGCGAAGTGGTCTGGGGCGTCGACAGCGAGGCCGACCTGAAACTGTATAGCGAGCGCATCGCCAACGATCCCGGCTTCATCGAAGCTGACGGGCGCATTGGTTGCACGGACCCCAATGGCCTGGCGATCCGTCTGCAGGTGACGCGCAAGCGGGAACTGCAGATCGAGTGCAGTGGCCATAACACCTGGCAGACAAAAGGCCGGATCAACAAGGCGGCGCCGATCTACGACCACGCCACGCCGATCGAAGTCGGGCACGTGGTGTTCTTCGTCACGGACGTCAACGCCTGCGAAGCCTTCTACCACGAGCGCTTCGGCTTCCAGGCCTCGGACCGTTATCCGGACCGCGGCGCGTTCCTGCGCACTGCCGAGGAAGGCGGCCACCACGACCTGTTCATGTTGCAACTGCCCGCCCCTCGCGCCGGCCTGAACCACGTCGCCTTCACCGTGCGCGATGTGCACGAAGTGTTCGGTGGCGGCATGCACATTTCCCGCCGCGGCTGGGCCACGGAAATCGGCCCCGGCCGGCACCCGGTGTCGTCCGCGTTTTTCTGGTACTTCAAGAACCCGGCCGGCGCGCTGGTCGAGTACTACGCCGACGAAGACCAGCTGACCGGCGAATGGGAGCCCCGCACCTTCGAGCCCGGCCCCACGGTGTTCGCCGAATGGGCGATCGCCGGCGGCATCGATGGCAATACCCGGCGCCAGCAACACGTCGAAGCGCCCCAGGGCAAGTTCCTCACCGACAAACCGAAACCTTGAGCGAACACGACTTTATTCCCGTGCGCGAAATGATCCGCGAACGAGTACGCAATGGAGGTCAATGAGATGAGCAATACCGAACCCTACCTGGAGCCCCATCAGGCTCGCAAACGGCCCAACACCCAGTTCGAAGAGTTGCTGGGCGACTCCATCGAACGCGCTTTCGGCAATGGCGTGACCGAGCTGCCCGACCTGCTCGCGCACCTGAACCTGGCCGGGCCGCCCTGCCCGCTGACCACCGGCGAGTGGACTGTGGATGCCTATAAAACCCTGATGGTTCGGCTGGGCGAATGACCCGCCGGAGGACAATAAGAAATGAACATGAATACAACCGTCGATCCTGTTGAAAATCTATTGGCCAATGGCTTGAAGAACCTGTGGTTCCCGGTGCTGCCGTCCGATCAACTGGGCGAAAAGCCGCTGTCGATCCGTCGCCTGGGCTACAAGATTGCCCTGTGGCGCGACAATGATGGCAGCGTGCATGCCCTGGAAGATCACTGCCCCCATCGCGGTGCGCCGTTGTCCCAGGGCCCGGTGCTGGGTGATCGCCTGCAATGCCCTTATCACGGCGTCGAAGTGCGCTGCGATGGCACCGTGACCAAAGTCCCCGGCAGCCCCGGTTGCAAACTCGAAGGCAGCCGCCCGACGCGGATGTTCCACACCCGTGAAGCCGCGGGCGCGATCTTTCTCTACAACGCCGCCAATCCTCACGAGGACTCCCCGCCGGAACTGGTGTTGCCCGAGCAACTGACCTCCCCGGAATGGAGCAGCTTCCTGTGCTACGCCGAGTGGAAAGGCGATTACCGCTACGTCATCGACAACGTCATGGACCCGATGCACGGCACTTACCTGCACAAGATGTCGCACTCCATGAGCGAAGGCGAAGCCACGGCCAAGTTCGTCACCCGCGACACCGACCATGGTTTCTTCTTCGAGAAGGAAGGCCAGCGCGGGGTGAACTTCGACTGGACCGAATTCATGGACAACAGCTGCCACTGGCTGCGACTGGAAATACCGTACCCGAAAACCGGCGGTCCCGGCGGCAACTTCACCATCATCGGCAGCTACACGCCGAGCAGCCGTTCCTTGTCGGCGGTGTTCCACTGGCGTTGCCGGCCACTGACCGGCTGGCAGCGGGACACTTGGCGCTTCCTCTACAAGAACCGTCTGGAAGCGCGGCACTGGGCGGTGCTGGAACAGGATCGGGTGCTGCTCGAATTCATGGAGCCGGACGCCAACCAACGGGAAAACCTGTACCAGCATGACCTCGGTGTGGTGCGCCTGCGTCGCTACCTGAAAAATGCGGCCAAGGCTCAGCTTGAGCTTATTGATGCGAAGCAGTTGCCATGAACCGGATCGTGCATCCCGTTCAGGCCGGCGGGCGTGTCGATTTGCGAACTGTCGAAAAGAGGTGACCGATGTCCAATTCCTCCCCCCTCACCGCGCTCGTGCATACCCTGCGCTACGAAGCCGAAGGCATCATCAGCGTCGAGTTGCGGCCGTATGGCGACACGGTCTTTCCTCCGTTCGAAGCCGGCTCGCACATTGACCTGCACCTGCCCAACGGCCTGGTGCGCAGCTACTCGTTGCTCAATTCGCCGAGCGATCGCGGCCGTTACGTGGTCGGCATCCTGCGCGATCGCAACAGCCGTGGTGGCTCGGAGTTCGTGCACGGGCAATTGCGGGTCGGCATGCAATTGCCGATCTCTTCGCCGCGCAATAACTTCCAGCTCGACCTCAACGCCAGACACAGCGTGCTGGTGGCCGGTGGCATCGGCATCACGCCGATCTACTGCATGTTCCGCCAACTGCTGGCCCTGGGAAAATCCGCCGAGCTGATCTATTGCGCCCGCTCACGGCAGGAAGCCGCGCTGGTCGAAGAACTCAGCGGCCTGGGCGCCAACGTGCTGTACCACTTCAACGACGAAAAAGGCATGCCACCGGACTTGAGCGCCTACCTGGCGGGCCAGCCGGCTGACACGCACTTCTATTGCTGCGGGCCGACGCCGATGCTCGACGCCTTCGAAAGCACCTGCGAAGGCCTGGGTTACCCCCACGCCCATATCGAGCGCTTCGCCGCGGCGGAGTTGCCACCGTCCGAAGATGCGCAGAGCAGCTACAGCGTGGAGCTGAAAAAAACCGGCAAGACCCTGTCCATCGAACCGGGCTTGAGTTTGCTCGACGTGCTGCTCGAGGCGGGTTGCGACATTGAATACAGCTGTCGTGAAGGGGTGTGTGGTTCGTGCGAAACACGGGTCCTGGAAGGTGACGTCGATCATCGCGACGGCGTGCTGACCAAAGCCGAGCGTGCGGCGAACAAGTCGATGATGGTATGTGTGTCGGGTTGCAAGAGTCGGCGGTTGGTACTCGACTTATAACCGTTGTTCTAGTTCATCCATTAAACAGGCCGACACTTTGTCGGCCTTTTTTTTGGTTTTCACCCGTTTGGAAGCCACCTCGCGTTCCAGCTTGAACCCGGTCCCCTGTAGGAGCTGGCTTGCCAGCGATGGTCGTGAACGATAACGCGTGCAATCTGGTTCAACGCGGCGCACTTGAGTCCATCGCCAGCAAGCTGGCTCCTACAGGTATTGCGTTATCTGTGTTTCCTTATGAAAGGCCCTTTTGAAAGCAAGTCGAGTAAGGACGCACACATAACGTGCAGTTTCGTTACTCCCTGAAGTCCACGTTTCACGGGCAATACAAATAAATTCGTTTCCCATATAAACAATTGTTTTTACAGGATTTTATTCAACCATCAAGCACCCTCTCCCACTTGGCATAGTTTCTGCTCTATCCCAATCAGGTTCATAGGTCAGACGCCGTATCACCTACGAAACAGCAAAAACAACAACGCACTCCAATACCGCAACACTCGAAGTCACTCACTCATTGCCGCTTTCAAGGCAAGCGGGAAAGTGTTGCCGGTCACTTTGTAGCGCCCACTATTGCAGGGGAAGTGAGCATGAAGAATTACGTGATATGTCTCGGGCTGATGATGACCAGCTGCGCAAGTTTCGCCGGCGAGCCCGGCCCTGCCGCGCCCGTGACCTCGACTAAAGGTAAAAAGCCTTTCCCGCATATCGCCTGGCGCAGCGACGATGGCCAGAGCAGCCTGGACATCGGTGGCGCGTTGCGCACCAACTACCGCGACGAGCATTGGGACACCACTGAAAACAATGGCCGGTTCCTGTTCGACACCTTCCGCATCGACGTCCAGGCGACTTACAAGAATCTGTTCAGTGACGTCGGTTACTGGTTCCAGGACGACGGCAAACGCTCCATCGATCGCGGCTTCGTCGGCTATCGCTTCAACAGCAATTCGAACCTGCAACTGGGCGCGCCGTTCAAACCGTTCGGCCTGGAACCCTACCCGCAATTCGGCTGGAGTTATCACCTGCCATTCTTCATGGGCTATGGCGTCAGCGCCGGGTCGGGCCTGAAGTACAGCTACAAGGACAAGGACTGGGATCTGCAACTGGGGTACTTTCCGCGCATGTTGCCCTCGGACATCCGCTACTCGCCGGAAGTCGGACGCTACGCCGACCTCAAGGACAACGCGATCCCCTTCACCCAGTCGCGCCAGGACAACGAGAAGCACAATCAGATCAACGCCCGCGTGACGCGGACCTTTGTCAACGACGGCTGGAAAGCCGAGGTCGGTGCTTCAGTGGCCGCGGCCCAGCTGTACAACGCCACGACCCGCGATGACGGTGATTACTGGGCCGGCGGCATTCACGCCGTGATCAATGCCGGCCAATGGACCGTCAGCACCCAGGGCATCCGCTACGAGTACGACCCGAAAAATCCCGCCGGCGTCAGCAACGACTCGGTGCTGATGGGCGGCAACGGCCTGACGCCCGCGTACCTGATCGCCTCCAAGGCAACCATCGCCTCGCTGAACGTCGGCTATGACATTGCGACGCCGAAGCTGGGGCAATTGAAGAAGATCAAACTGTACAACGACTACAGCCGCATGATGAAAGACCAGAGCGGTTGGGATGATTCGCAGATGTACACCGTCGGCGCACAGTTCCTGGCGATGCCGATCATGGCGTGGGTCGACCTGACGTGGGCGAGAAACGCCAACCCCTACGGCGGTGCGGAAAACGGTACCGGCTTCACTAACACAAGCTCGATCGGCAGCAACGAGTGGTACTACCGGACCAACATCAACATCGGCTACTACTTCTGAGAAGTGTTGCCCTCTCCCCCGGGGGAGAGGGCAAACGCCAGGATCAGGTGTGATGGATTTCCCGATCCTTGGTTTCCGGCAGGAAGAAGATACCCAGGATCGCCGTCATCACCGCGATGACGATCGGGTACCACAGCCCGTAGTAGATATCACCGGTAGCCGCGACCATCGCGAACGCTACCGTAGGCAGAAAGCCGCCGAACCAGCCGTTGCCGATGTGGTACGGCAGCGACATCGAGGTGTAGCGGATGCGCGCCGGGAACAGTTCCACCAGCCAGGCGGCGATCGGGCCGTAGACCATGGTCACGTAGATCACCAGGATAGTCAGGAGCAGCAGCACCATCGGATAGTTGGTCTTGGCCGGGTCGGCCTTCTCGGGGTAGCCGGCTTGCTTGAGCGACGAACCCAGGGTCGCGACGAAGGCGTCATTCTTGGCCTTGAAGTCGGCGGCCGGCATGCCGGTGCCCTCGAAGCTCTGGATGACTTTGTCGCCGATGCGCACCTGCGCCACGGTGCCGGGTTCGGCCTTCACGTTCTCATAGGGGATGGCCCGTTTCGCCAACACCGTCTTGGCCAGGTCGCAGGAGCTGGTGAATTTGGCCTTGCCCACCGGGTCGAACTGGAACGAGCACTGGTCGGGATCGGCGATCACCTTCACCGGGTTCTTCGCCTGCGCGGCGAACACATCGGGGTTACCGTACTGGGTCAGCGCATGGAAGATCGGGAAGTAGGTCAGCGCCGCAAGAATACAGCCTGCCATGATGATGCCCTTGCGGCCGATGCGGTCGGACAGGCTGCCGAATATGACGAAGAACGGCGTACCGATCAGCAGCGAGCCGGCGATCAGCAGGTTGGCGGTCTGCGCGTCGATCTTCAGTGTCTGCAGCAGGAAGAACAGCGCGTAGAACTGCCCGGTGTACCAGACCACGGCCTGGCCGGCAGTGCCGCCGAGCAGGGCCATGATGACGATCTTGAGGTTGTCCCAGCGGGCGAAGGATTCGGTCAGCGGTGCCTTGGAAGACTTGCCTTCAGCCTTCATTTTCAGGAACACCGGCGACTCGCTGAGTTGCAGGCGGATGTACACCGAGATGATCAGCAGCAGGATCGACAGCAGGAACGGAATCCGCCAGCCCCAGGCCTCGAAAGCTTCAGTGCCTAGAATGGTGCGGCAGGCGAGGATCACCAGCAGTGACAGGAACAGGCCCAAGGTCGCGGTGGTCTGGATCCACGAAGTGAAGTAGCCGCGCTTGCCTTTGGGCGCATGCTCGGCGACGTAGGTCGCCGCACCGCCGTATTCCCCCCCCAGGGCCAGGCCTTGCAACAGGCGCAAGGTGATGAGGATGATCGGCGCTGCGACGCCGATGGTCGCGTAGCCCGGCAGGAAGCCGACAATGGCCGTGGAGATACCCATGATCACGATGGTGATGAGGAAGGTGTGCTTGCGCCCGATCATGTCACCCAGGCGGCCGAACACAATGGCGCCGAAGGGGCGAACGGCGAAGCCCGCGGCGAATGCGAGCAACGCGAAGATGAAGGACGTCGTTTCGTTGACCCCGGCGAAGAAATGCTTGGCGATGATCGCGGCAAGCGAGCCGTAAAGGTAGAAGTCGTACCACTCGAACACGGTGCCCAGGGAAGAGGCAAAGATGACCTTGCGCTCCTCCTTGGTGATCCCGTGGTGGGGCGCGCTGCCCGTGGTTGTATTGTCGATTGCGGCCATAAGTCTTCTCCGTCTTTTTTGTTATGTATAGGCCGGAGTACCCCACTACCTTTTTGCCGCACCCAGGCCCTAGGGCTGATTTCCATCGGATTACGGATTGCGCAAAGCATGCACACAGGTTGACGGCCTCGCATTGCTGCAAGGTTTCCTGAAGCATAATCGGCTTCGCGCAGATATCCACTCGCAGGCGACAGTTACTTGCCGGACCTCGACCCTTTGCGGCCAGAACCCCACACGGGCGGTCGAAGCGTTTCACCGATCCCCGTGCTTGGTGTTAAATAGGACGCTCAGGGTGTCAGCCCGGCCCTGTCGCGAAATGCACTGCCACGAGAACCGTTATGAACCCCCATTTCAAGACCTGCGCTGTCCCTGCCTCCAGGACCGCGCTTGCTGTAAACACTCATCGCGTCGCCCTTGCGCAGCCGGCGGTAACCCCATGATCGAAGTCACCGAAGTCTCCATTGCCGACCTGCGTGCGGCGCTCGAATCAGGCAGCACCACTGCGGTCGAGCTGGTCCAGGCCTATCTTGCCCGGGTCGACGCCTACGACGGCCCCCAAACCGCCACCGCCCTCAACGCGGTCGTGGTGCGCAACCCCGATGCACTCGAAGAGGCCCGGGCGTCCGATGCCCGTCGCGCCAAGGGCGAAACCCTGGGCCCGCTCGATGGCATCCCCTATACGGCCAAGGACAGTTATCTGGTCAAGGGCCTGACCGCAGCGTCGGGCAGTCCGGCATTTGCCAACCTGGTCGCTTATCGCGATGCGTTCACCATCGAACGGCTGCGCGCCGCGGGTGCGATCTGCCTGGGCAAGACCAATATGCCGCCCATGGCCAACGGCGGCATGCAGCGTGGGGTCTATGGCCGCGCGGAGAGTCCGTACAACGTCGACTACCTTACCGCCCCCTTCGCCTCGGGCTCGTCGAACGGCGCCGGGACCGCCACCGCCGCCAGTTTCGCGGCCTTCGGCCTGGCTGAGGAGACGTGGTCGAGCGGACGCGGGCCTGCGTCGAACAATGGCCTGTGTGCCTACACGCCGTCACGGGGGGTGATCTCGGTGCGTGGCAACTGGCCGTTGACCCCCACCATGGACGTGGTGGTGCCGTTTGCCCGAACCATGGCCGACCTGCTCGAAGTGCTCGACGTGGTGGTCGCGGAAGATCCCGACACCCGCGGCGATCTGTGGCGGATGCAACCCTGGGTACCGATTCCGAGTGTCGCCTCGGTGCGCCCGGCCTCCTATGCATCGCTCGCGGCGGATGGCGCTGCGCTCGCCGGCAAACGCTTTGGCGTGCCGCGCATGTACATCAATGCCGATCCCGAAGCGGGCACGGCGGATTCGCCAGGTATTGGTGGGCCGACCGGGCAGCGGATCAACACCCGGGCCTCGGTGATCGGGCTCTGGGAAGAGGCCCGCCAGGCTCTGGAAGCGGCAGGCGCCGAAGTGCTCGAGGTCGATTTCCCGATAGTCAGCAATTGCGAGGGTGATCGTCCGGGCGCACCGACGGTGTTCACCCGGGGCCTGGTGTCCAAGGAGTTCCTGCACCATGAGTTGTGGGATCTGACGGCCTGGGCGTTCGATGATTTCCTGCAGGCCAACGGCGATCCGAACCTGAATCGCCTGGTCGATGTCGACGGGCCGCTGATTTTCCCCCACGACCCGGGGACCCTGCCCAATCGCGAGGGCGACCTGGCTGCGGGCATGGACGAGTATGTGCGGATGGCCGAGCGCGGCATTACCCCCTGGGACCAGATCGCCACCGTGCCGGATGGATTACGCGGTCTGGAACAGACCCGTCGAATCGATCTGGAGGAATGGATGGATCGGCTGGGGCTCGATGCGGTGATCTTCCCGACAGTCGCCGACGTTGCGCCGGCAAATGCCGACGTCGACCCGCAGTCTGCGGATATCGCCTGGAGCAACGGCATCTGGGTCGCCAACGGCAACCTCGCCATCCGCCACCTGGGGGTGCCCACGGTCACGGTGCCAATGGGGATCATGCCCGACATCGGCATGCCGGTCGGGCTGACGTTTGCCGGGCGGGCGTATGACGATTCGACGTTGTTGCGTTTGGCGGCGGCGTTTGAATCGACGGGAGCCAAGCGCTTGATTCCGCCTCGGACGCCGCCATTGGCAGGTGGCGAAAAATAGCAGCGGTGTATTGGCTTGCCCTGTTCAGGGCATTACACCGATCCCCTGTAGGAGCTGGCTTGCCAGCGAAAGCGATGGGTCAGTCGACTGGTTTATCTCTGATCGGACGCCTTCGCTGGCAAGCCAGCTCCTACAGGGGATCGGTGTGCTGCACAAATGCCGGGGTCGACTGATCCTCCGCTTTCGCTGGCAAGCCAGCTCCTACAGGGTGATCTGTCCGCTCCCTCCCGTTTTCAAGCCGCCGCCACCCGTTCACTGCTGTTACTCACCTCAAACTGCCCCACCAGTTTTTGCAGTTTGTTGGCATTGAGCCTCACGGTTTCGGCACTGCTCTGCAGCACCACCACCGTCTGGCGCATCTCGGTGGAAGACTGATCGACCTGCCGGATCGTCTTGCCATAATCGAGGCTGTGCTTGTTGAGCTGCTGAATGATCGCAAACATGCTCTCCACCGCTTGATGCAACTGCACGTTTTCCGAGGAGGCATCTTCGGCCAGGCGCAGGCTGTTATCGACGTCCTTGACCCCCTCCTCCATGAAGCTGACGGCTTTTTGCGTTTCGCCTTGCAGGCCTTCGACCATCTGCCGGATGTCGTCGGCCGCCCGTGACGTGCGCGCGGCGAGGCTGCGTACCTCATCGGCCACCACCGCAAAGCCTCGCCCATGCTCGCCTGCGCGCGCCGCCTCGATGGCGGCATTGAGCGCCAGCAGATTGGTCTGGTTGGTGATGTCACTGATCAGGCTGGTGATGTTGCCGATCTGCGTCATGCGGCTGTCGAGCAACTGCACGCTGGAAGACGAGCGCTCGACCACATCCCGTATCGACTGAGTGCCTGCTTGCACCGCGAGAAACTGTTCACGGGCACGGGTCACCACTTCGTCCATCACCTGCTTCATCTGCTCGGCGCCGGCAGAGGCCTGCTGGATCTCGCCCAACTGGTCTTCCACGATAATCATCATGCGGTGCACCGCGTCGGACACCTCGGCCGAGGTAATGCCGGCTTCCTGGCTGCGACCCAGCATCATCTGATTGGTGGTGCCGACGTTGCGACTGGCCTTCACCACCTGCCCGACCACCGAGTCCAGGTGGTCGATGAAACTGTTGATCCAGCGCCCCATGTCACCGGTCTCATCGTTGGCCATGGTCGTGGGATCCAGGCGTTGACGCAAGTTGCCCTCGCCCTCGGCAATGGTCCTGATCACACTCGTCATCCCATCCAGCCTTGCCGCCAGGCGCTTGGGCCCCAGCAGGCTGAACAGAAGCGCGGCGCCCACCATGCTCACCACTTCGACGGCATCGATCAGGCCCTGCGTCAGGCCACTGTAATGCTGGACCAGAAAATTGCAGGCAAACAACCCGGTCATGGTCGCCAGATAAGGCTTCATCAGGCCATGGCTGAGCGAGCGCCGGCGGTAGACCTCCTCCAGGTCGGCCTCACACATCATCCCCCAGCGGTCAGGCGAGCCTGGCAACTGGAAGGTGACGCCCTTGCCAACCACCGGAACGTGCCGGTAATCCGAATAACCGGGATAGGTCACGAACAGGTTGGAGCCCTTGCGGATAGTCTCGCGTACGCCTGGGTGCAGTTGCTGGGTCGCCGGGTCGGTAAAGCGCAGCTCCAGTTCGGTGTGGCGCTGGATCTGCACGGTCTTCCACGGCGTGTGCACCCCGCTCTTGAGGTTTTCGCCGTGGGTAAAGGTGCCGTCCTCGAAACGTGAGCGCGACAAGGCGGTTCCCGGCTCGATGGCGTGATCGAATCGCGATTGCGCCATGAACAGATAGTTGTCGCCGGACTCTGCAAAAATGTGCCCGGCCTCGCGCTGGATCAGATCACCCAGCACATCGTTGGGCACGCGGCCACAAAGGCAGCCAAGGACTTTCCCGTCGGCCTTCAGGGGCTGATAGAACATCAAGGTGACTTCATCGTGGAAGCGTGAAGAGGATGGACCGATGGGCAAGGTCAGTGGATCGCGGTAAGGACCGTGGAGAAACGGCGCCTTCAATCCTTCGGCCAATGCACGGGTGTGCTCGTGTCGGGTTTTGCCGCGACGATTCCAGGTCGAGACGATGACGTTGCCGGCGACATCCACCACGAACAACTCGGAAAAATCTTCCGCCTGGCGCAGCATGTCGATCAAGGGTGCACTGTCGAGGTGGGCGAAATCACGGCCGAGATTGTCGGCCAGTTCAGCCAGGTGTTCCCACTGCTCGCGGGTCCAGTTGTGCAGCAACTGCAAGCGGGTTTCAGCGATGGCTTCGAAGGTTTGCTCGATCACCGGGTAAACCGATCGATTGAGCCGGCATGACCAGCCCATCGCTATTTTTCCGGTTCTGCCGAACCAGGGTAACCAGCGCTTCTCACTTGGCGATAATGGCATGGAGTTACTTGATAGCGACATTCAATTCACCAACTGCGACATTCAGATGGCAATTTAATAGCAAATACCAGGCCAATTCGTAAGCAGGCTAATCATCCCGCCGATAGCAGGAAAATAGCCTTGGCGCGTCGAATACCACTGCTTCAACTCAGTGCGCACACCGCGACATGCCCCGCAAAAGCGCGAGCACTATACACTTGCGCAGGCGTTCGTCAGTCCTTGGTCTCCTCACCCTGCAACACTGACTCCCCCGCCTGTGGCGGCAGTCGCAGATTATCCAGCAAGGCCATGGCCGCAATCACCGCCACACAGAGAAATGTCAGCTGAAAGTCGACGGTCTCGGCCTGCCCGGTGGTGCCGTGGACGTTCATCACCAGACGCAGCAGCAACGCGCCGATGGCCACCCCCATCGCCATGCTCAGCTGTAAGAACATGCTGAACAGGGTTGAAGCGTCGCTCATCTGCGCCTTGGGTATTTCGGCAACGCTTGCTAACTGAATCCCTCCGGCGCCCTCGTGTTTTTCACGAGCAAGCTCGCTCCTACAGGACCACGAAACTCAGAAGCCGCGCACCATCTCATCCAGCACCAGCTCCAACACCGACTACCCAATCTCCGGCCCTTCACCGCAAAGCGCAGCACACTGATGTTCAATGCCAGAGCGATGTGCTTGTTCGACATGGATTGCTTCAGCAGCGCGAGAACACCCTGCTCACGCTTGGTCAGCGGTTCGATCCCCTCCCTACCCGTTACAGGTGGTTATGCCAGCCGCGTAAACGTAGGTATTCATTAGGTTTTTTTGATTTCGTGCTTGACGTCCCACCCGTAAAAAACGTTTAATTCCGCCGCGGCCCAGATAGCTCAGTCGGTAGAGCAGGGGATTGAAAATCCCCGTGTCGGCGGTTCGATTCCGTCTCTGGGCACCATTGCTTCCAAACCCCTGACTCCTGATGGCTTCAGGGGTTTTCTTTTTTTGGCGCCGCTGCTGTTTGTAAAAACACGGTCTATCAGCCTGCTCCCCTAGCGACAGCCCTGAAGCCCAGGCTTTGATTGAATCGCAACAGATAACCATCCGGATCCAGCACCAGAAAATTAAGCTCTCCATGCTCGCGCTGATTATCCCGATACCAGCACTCTTCAATGGGCCTGTGCAATTCCACTCCTGCATTCGCAAGGGCCTTGGCCAAAACCTGGATATCAGCGCAGCGGATCGAAAGGTTCATCCCTCGGCCATAGGGTGATTCCAGTGGGCCAACCCGCCATGGCGACGCTTGTCGGTCATCCTCTTCCAGCATCAATTGGCTGCCTTGAAACGACAGGAAAGCGAATTTGTGTTCGGGCCTTTCGTATTCAATCTGAAAGCCCAGTACCCGGCAGTAAAACGCCAGGCTTCGTTGCTGGTCAGAGACAATCATCTCTGGAACCAATGCATTCATCTTCATGAAGGAACTCCTTGTCGTTGTAGAACACCTCTGGCAGCAATACGTTGTCGCTCCCTGCCGGGGCCGGTTGTACCATGATTGATGCGCAGGTGCCTTACCGATCACCGCCACTTCCAAACGGACTTGTCCAATACCGCAAAGGAGTTCCACCGTTGTCCGAATACCGCATCCGCCCCCTCGCCCTCTGTATCTTTCATCATCACGGCAAGATCCTGGTCAACCAGTTCCACGACAACGAAAACCAACGATCCCTCTTCCGCCCCATCGGTGGAGGTATCGAGTTTGGCGAAAGAAGTGCTGATGCCATTGTCAGGGAAGTGCAGGAGGAGCTGGGCTTGTCTATTCATGGCGTTCGCCTGCTGGGCACTCTGGAAAGCCTCTTCACCTATGCCGGCAAGCCGGGGCACGAAATCGTTCAGGTCTATGACGCTACATTCGATAACGAACTCGTCTACCAAACAAAAGAACTGGCAGGTCACGAAAGCGACGGAGCATCGTTCACCGCCAGATGGTGCAACAGCACGGATTTCAGCCCCGCCTCCCCTCTGATACCTGAGGGCCTTCAGGATCTGCTCAAGACGCTGTCGCTACTTGAGTAGGACAATCCTCAGACCAGAACCTGAGGGGCCTGCTGAGTGGCGGCCTCTCTCCATTCGCGGCTTTCATAGCCTGGCTCATCTACTCCAGTGGCTCATAAACTGATGCCTGCAAGGGGTCGGAAGCGGTCTTCCATAAACGGCTGCTTTTGGCCTGCTACCGGTCGCGAGGGACAGCAATCGGCGAAGAGCGGCCAGTGCACTCGGCCTATCTATTTAAAACTAAAAACGACCAACATGTACCAAATATATATTCCTATCATTTAGTTGGGATCGTGCCTGGAGCGGGCATGTCGAGTATTGATCGAATAAATTTGTCATCAGGCCCGCCTTGGAGGGCATATACGTACCAACTGCCTAAAATTTTTCTGTAGCCCACATGCAGACCTATGACTTCGCCATCATCTCGTTCAATTAGATAGTTTCTATTCTCGAATACTCCCGCTCGTTTTACACTTGGGCCGAGGTGAACTTTGTATACCGAGCGCCCATCCAACCAGGCAAGATATGCCTCTTGGCTTTTGGTAATTATTGTAGTTTCGTTTTTTTGCCACTTGTCGAAGTGACCAATAAACGCCTTGTCCCAGCAGCTGTTTTCAAAACGCGACTCGATGCATCTTACATAGCTACTTTCCAAGGAATCCATGTTGACCGCCATGGAGTTAGCGAAGGCCGTGGAGATGTTTCCCAGCGCCATCGCAACGACTAAAATAAAGTAATGCTTCATATTTTGCTGCTCCTTGCCCCAAAACTCAATAAAAAAGCTATAGTTAAATGATATGTCGCACCGCCACATTTACCGTAAATGTCCGGCGAAGTCACCTCCCAGACAAAACACTATAAAAACCTCTCTAAAAACATTCCGATTCTTTTTGCAGCTCAACTCCCGGACCGGATTATTTTTCCATTGGAATCTGGATATTCGACAGGCAGCCATCGGCAAAAATCAGTCGTTTGGCACCAGACGCTGTCTTAACAGCGGGTAGGCCAAGGGGGACATCATGACCACGCGCAAATTAACCATTGAAGACTTGCAGTTGAACGTTTCAATCCGCGGCCAAGGCTCACCGCTGCTCTTGCTCAACGGCCTGGGTGGGTTGATCCGTACCTTCGATCCCCTGCGCGAAGAACTGATGGACTACAGGACCATTACGTTGGACGTGCCCGGGGTCGGCAAATCGCAAATGCCCCACTGGCCGATGCGTCTGCCGCGTCATGCCGACCTGATCGCCGAGATGCTCAAGCAATTGGGAATCGACCAGGTCGATGTGTTCGGCCTCAGTTGGGGCGGTGCGTTGGCGCAAGAATTCGCCCTGCGTTACCCGAGCAGGGTGCGCCGGCTGATCCTCGCGGCGACCTCGGCCGGCCCGGCGATGCTGGTGAAGCCCGCCGACATTCTGGATTTTTTTGGCAGGAGTAAAAGTGCCAGACTGCGCAAGCAAGAAGGCTCGCGCAATTCGATACAGACGCTGCTGCGCCTCGGTATGGTGAACGGCATGCTCACGGTCAACCCGCGAACCTATTACCACCAGCTCACCGCCTTGGTCGGCTGGACCAGCCTGCTGCGGCTGTTCCGTTTGCGCCAGCCCACGCTGATCCTCACCGGCGACCGCGACACACTGGTGCGGCTGTAAAACGCACACATCCTGCGGCGCGCCATTCGCTGTGCTGAACTGCAGGTCCTGCAGGGCGAGGGGCATTTTTTCGTGGTGACCAGCGCCAGGCGAACCGCCGAAGCGATACGCGAATTCCTTCGCCAGTAGTACGGCGATGAAGAGCCCGCGCCGAACAGCCTGAGGAAGCTAGGGCGTAAAGCCCTAGCAGACTGCAGATGTCATTTTTTCTTTTTCGCCGGCTTGTCTGCCTTCTCTGACTTCTTAGCCTTTTCTGGCTTGCTATCAGCTTTTTTTGCAGATTTCTTTGGTTCGGCATCTTTTTTCTTGTCTTTCTTGTCGGAAGATTTCGAAAGAGCCGAGGCCGCTGCTGTTTTCTTTGCCGGTGATGACTTTTTGTCTTTCAAGTCCTTGCTGGCTTTCGAAGCGTCACCTTTGCTTTTCTTCTCGTCTTTAGCCACGTCGCCCACCTCTCGGAGTATGCCGGTATTGGCAAATTGCCTGTGGGATTACCCACTAGCTGATCATTAGGTGAGCGTGTCTGAAAGCGGTTCCAATTTTTTTGATGGGTCTTCAAGCACGCTGCGCAATGCAGTTCCTTATGTACTCCAGAACACGATTCGCGCCTTCCATTGTTTCCGCAAGCTCAATCGGAATCTCGCCGTCCAGGTGGCTCAGGCGATCCTTGCATTTCTCGTACTCCAGAAACGAAAAAACCGGCTAGCGCCGGCTTTTTCCCCCTCCAACCAGATGGTCAAGCCATGCCGGTCGTGAGGGTTAGTTGTTGAGCGAAGTATTGCGGATTTAGCGCGTGCGATGCAACAGATTTGGTCAGCCACTATGGAGCAAACCTGTGTGAAAACTTTGCCGGGGGAGACCTTCAAGGTGGGGCTTGCCGGTCGAAAAATCAGGCGTGCAGAAACGTGCGCTCATGCACTTTAAACATCCACAGAAGGCACTTGTTTAAGCGCCCTACAACTTACTTCCTGAAAGCTACAAGACCTTGCGCCGTTGCCTACGGGTACGCCAGAATCCGCCGGCTTGTGCGCCTTGGGGTCACTCGGTAACTTGATTCGTGTCACTGCCCATCAGTGATCGGGTTTAGTCGCCCGTGGTTTCACGAAGCGTATTTGCATCCAGACAGTCAGGTCATTTCATACCTGCACTTCATGGTAGCTGTGCGCAGGGCGCCTTTGGGCGCGCCGGTTTCGTGTCTCCCCGGTCGACTAACCTGCGTACAGCTGCCACCCCTTGTTTAGTCGCAAGTCGGGTGACGGCTCCACATTTTTGGAGCACGAAAACATGATAAAACCTTCACCAAACCCGCCGGACGCCGATCCAGTATCCCCGTACGAACCCGATTCAAACAAACTCAACGAAGCCGCCGAACGCGCCCTCGACCTCCACTTCCCCTCGACTGCCGACATCAAGGCCACGCCGCGCAAACCCAGCACCCTGTTTACCGTAGACCCACAGGCCACGACTGAAACCCTGGTGGTTTATCTCGTCGAAACACTGGCCTCGGTAGATGTAATGGTCCATCACCTGGTGGATCATCTGGACGGCGGATCACGCAACGCCCTGCTGGGCATTTCCAACAACATCATGCTGGCGGAAATCACGGCGAACCAGGTGTTGGATCAGATCGATCCGCGCGCGTAGGCGAACGAGTCAGCGACACAAGCTGTGCAGCGGTCTCTTTCTTTGGGGACCGCATTTCAGCAACTGGTCATTCCAGTAACGAGACCAGCCGCGACTCAATCGAACCATCAAGCACCTCAAGCAGCGCCAGCGTCACCGGCAGCTTGAACCTGCGCCGCCCCGCGCTGCCTGGATTGAGGTACAGCCGTTCACCGCGCCATTCAATCCGTGGCTGATGCGAATGGCCGGTGATCACCAGCTTTATCCCGGCATCCAGCGTCGCCGGAACGTCGGCAATGTCATGCACCAGCAAGGACTGCCAGCCGTTCAGATCAAAATGCAGCTGGTCAGCGAGTGTGTCTGCCCAAGGCGCGCCCAGGTCATTGTTCCCGCGTACTACGTGCAGCGGGGCAATTGACGCCAGTTGCTCGAGGATCTCGGGTTTTCCGATGTCGCCGGCGTGGATGATCCGTTCACATCCTTCCAGGGCCGCGAGGGCTTCCGCGCGGAGCAGGCCATGGGTATCGGAGATGACGCCAACTTTCATTCAGGGCTCCAAAGCGGGCTCAAGGTGAAGGGGGGGCGTTGTCGGAGACCACCGGCTTTTCCGACGCACAACCTGTCCTTTTGGAATAACTCGTTAATCTTTCACTCATTGCAGCCGATGCCCCTAGCTTAGGGCATAGGAGCAATACAGATGAGAAACAACCAACCGGTTACGCAGCGCGAGGTTGCCCTTGGACCTCAACAAAAACTCATCTCGACAACGGATGCACGAGGCGTCATCACGTACTGCAATGACGCGTTCGTTGATATCAGCGGTTTCAACAAATCCGACCTGATCGGGGCGCCTCAAAATATCGTTCGTCACCCCGATGTACCCTCCGCCATCTTTGCCCATATGTGGGGCGCGCTCAAGCTTGGCAAGCCGTGGATGGGCATCGTCAAGAACCGCTCCAAAAACGGCGACCACTATTGGGTCAACGCGTACGTCACGCCGATCTTCGAAGGGCGTGAGATCGTTGGCTATGAATCGGTCAGGGTCAAGCCGACGGCCGAGCAGATCCGCCGCGCCGAAGCCCTCTACAAACGCATCAGTCTCGGAAAATCAGCCATCCCGCGCAGCGATCAATGGCAACCCGCCCTGCTCGCCTGGTTGCCTGTGGTGACGATCGGGTTGGTGGGGACGCTGGGCGGCATGTTCCTCAGCGCGCCTGTGGCTTTCATTTTGGCTGTCGGGGTATCGATTCCCATCGGGTGGCTTGTGTCCCGCAGGCAGAACCGAGGGGCGCTGCATCTACTGGATATGGCTGAGGCCTCTACCTCCGACTCGTTGCTGGCCCAGATGTACAGCGATGAACGCGGTTCTCAGGCACGCCTTGAAACGGCGTTTGTCAGTCAGGCATCTCGGCTCAAGACCTGCCTCACTCGGCTGCAAGACACGGCAGAGCAACTGACCAGTCTGGCCGGGAGATCCGATGGCCTCGCCGCCGATAGCTCCCGTGGACTGGACCGCCAACGGGTAGAGACCGAGCAGGTGTCGGCCGCAGTCAATCAAATGGCGGCCACCACGCAGGAGGTTGCCAGCCACGTCCAGCGCACTGCCGATGCCACTCAAGAAGCCAATGTGCTGACCGGACGTGGACGCGAAGTGGCCCGAGACACTCGAGAAGCCATTCAGCGCCTCTCCGTGGTGGTGGGCGAGACAGGGCTGACGGTGGCGCAGTTGGCCAAGGACAGCAATGAAATCGGGACAGTGGTGGATGTCATCAAAGGCATCGCCGATCAAACCAACCTGCTGGCGCTTAACGCAGCCATCGAAGCCGCGCGTGCGGGCGACATGGGTCGAGGTTTCGCGGTAGTCGCGGATGAAGTGCGTCAGCTGGCACAGCGCACGACTCAGTCCACGATCCAGATCCATAACCTGATTTCCAAGTTGCAGGTCTCATCCAGCAACGCGGTTAAAACCATGGAAAGCGGACATCGACAGGCCGAAGAAGGCGTGGCGTGGGTGCTTGAGGCAGATAAGGCATTAGTCGGTATCAGTGAGGCCGTCGCGAATATCACGGACATGACCACCCAGATTGCCGCGGCGACCGAAGAGCAAACCGCCGTGGCCGAGGAAATCAGCCGTAACATCACGACCATTGCTCAACTGGCGGACCAGACATCTGAACAAGCCAGGCATTCGGCAGAGCTGAGCAAGGAATTAACCCAGACCGCTAAAACTCAGTATTCATTGGTCGAGCGATTTAACAGATAAACCATCAACTTTCTTAAAAAGCCCGCTCCTGCGGGCTTTGAGTTCCTACCGCTACACGGCAAGCTCGACGTAGCTCGACTCCCCACCCCCCGTTGCGCCCGACAACCAACCCCATACGAAGGTCAGCGTGGTCCGTCCTGCGTGGTCAAGGCCTACCGTGCCACGAGACCAGCCGGCGAGCATCTCGCCATCCGTGGTCAAGCAGTGGTAAAGAAGCTCGATGGTATCGGGACCTGTCGCGCGTCCGACTTGTTGACCCATGCGGATCCGGCCGCCTTCGTAGGTGCCGGAAATGGCATTTCCCTCGACATGGTAATGAAACACGGTGCCGGTACCGGATAGCCCGTGGGTGTTGTCCGCGACCGTAAACCGGCGATTGTCCAAGCGCTCGCTGATTTGAGCAAAAGGGATGTCCATAAATGTCGCGTCCTTTAGTCGAGATATTACGTTCCAGTTCGAAGAGCCTAACCTGTTTTGTCGCGACCGATGAAGGCACTGAGGTTAAAATAACCGAGTTTCACTTCCCTGAGGATGACAAGACATGGCCCCGCTCGACACCTCCCTGCAAGACAGCGCCGCGCCGGAAGGCGTGTGTTACGGCTGCGGCAGCAGCAACCCGCACGGGCTGCAGATCAAGAGCTTCTGGGATGAGGACGGCGTGCATGTCATGGCCGAGCACAGGCCCGAAGCCAAGTACTGCGGCTGGCCGGACCTGGTCTACGGCGGACTCATCGCAATGCTGGTCGATTGCCATTCGAACTGGACGGCGATGGCCTATCACTACCGGCAGGAACAACGTGAGGCTGACAGCCTTCCGCGCATCAACTGCGTCACCGGCAACCTGGGCATCAAGTTTATCAAGCCGACCCCCATGGGCGTGCCGCTGACGCTACGGGCAAGGGTCGAAGGTGATGTCGGACGCAAGACCCGGGTCATCTGCGAGGTGTATGCGGGGGACGTGCTGACGGCGGTTGGCGACTCGGTTTTCGTTAGGGTCGATGCCGGGCAACTGGCGGATGCGGCGCACGGGCGCTAGCAGTCGTTCGATACTGCACCTGCCAACCGTCGATTCAGGTTCGTCGCTGTTCTGGTTGAGAAGCCGAGGTGACTCCGCGGACTGGATTTCCATCGCGCTGGGCACGCTGGACACATCGTTTTCGTCGGACAAGCAGCAGCATGTCGAAGTGACCTAACGCGTCCTGGTATGAAATCGAGGATCAGTGGCCACAGTCCCGATGACCGCTTGGGTCGATTGACGAGACAGCTTATTGTGTACCCCCTCACGCTGGCGAAAAATCACGACGTATCTGCCATTACAGGAAACAGATTCGTTCAAGTATTCAAAATCCGATAGAACGAATACCCCTTTATATAACACCAATACTGCCGCCACACATGAACAGCTTCCTAATTAAAAGCTGATTAATTATGTCTTACCTTCCCATCGCCACTCGTCGTCACGCGGACAAAAAATTCGACTTTTTCCAAAGCGAATCACTCCCAACTATACAGCCCATGAAGGCGGTATGTGCAATTCTGATTGATAGGCGATTGCTGATAGGAGATAGTAATGAACTACGTAGATCGCGATACCTATGGCATTTATAAAACCAACCTCCTGCGAGATGCCGGCTCCGAGGAACAGGGGCCTGGCCCGGACCTGATGGGGGCAGACACACTCATTGGAAATGATGTTTATAACCATAATGAAGAAGACCTGGGGGACATCAAGGAAATCATGCTTGATGTTCGCAGCGGCAGAGTGAGTTATGCCGTGCTGTCCTTTGGCGGATTTCTTGGCATGGGCGAAAAACTGTTTGCGGTACCCTGGAATGCACTGACGCTCGATACTGTAAACAAGCGCTTCGTACTAAACGTAGAGAAAGAGCGCCTCGAAAATGCTCCAGGTTTTGACAAGGACAGTTGGCCAAATATGGCCGACGAATCTTGGGCATCAGAAATTCATACTTTCTATGGAACCAAACCTTACGATTACAATAACTAGCTGATTATATCCGAACGGAAGAATGATGCGCGCCGGCCACCCGGGCCTTCTGCTTTCAGCAGAAGGCCCGTTCCCGGTTGGAGTGGTCGCTGTAACAGCTGGGTATGAGTCAGAGTACGGCCAGCTGATTAAACGGAATCTCCGGCTGTCCTCTTTAAAACGAATCAGAAAGGCCAAGGCCCAAAGGTGTCGATCATCCAATCAGAAATCTTGTCCGAGAGACCGGTTTCTTCATCGATAAAAGTACCGATCGCCCAGCCAGCTTCAAACGCAGCGACGATCTTTCCCCAGAATCCCCCACCCTTCTTCTTGGCGATAGCGCTGAGTTGAGGATGTCCTTCAATCAACTCCAGGGCTCTCTGGAGCCGGTCGATACGCATTGAGGTGAATTCTTGAACCCAGAGCGTATCTGCCACTGCTTCAAACTGACCATCAGCCCCCAATCGCATTAGCCGTGCGCCCGACTCCTTGCCGCCAACTTCTCGGGTATCTTCCAGAAAGACCCTGGTGCTGGCCTCTACATCAATCTCGACTAAACCTTCACCCCCGTGCTTCATCTTCCTGCGGCTTCTGATGGAACGCTCGGGAAACCAAATGATGGGCCCGTTACAGGGGCAAGGATTATCCGGTGAATCGTGCACACAGAGGCACCACAAAATCGGGATACACCCGCGTGGTCCGGCAATTTGATTGGCGGGCCGGCTGATTATCCGACCTTGAATTGTCAGCTCCGATCTCGATCCAGATGATTTACTTAACGCGCTCTCGTAAGTCAGTTCAGGACTGATGTTGGTGAGTTTCTCGTTCATGCTCGTAGTCTCCTAGCCTTCGGCATTTATGGAGGACCGTGCCGCGCGGCCGAGGAAGCGCATCACGGATACTAGTTTCTTGCAGAACGCTATCTAATGATGATAAATCGAGTCATGGCGGAACAGATTGTTGATGTCCAAAGCAATATAAACAGCCGTGCGCTGCGGTATACCCTGAATAGGGAAAAACTCTGCATCCTGTAAGCAATCTTATTCCTGGCTCGTAAATATTAGTTCCCCGTCGAACGTTCATTAAAACGAATTATTCTCGACTAAATAGCCAATCGATATCAATGGATATGGATGAAATTGCGCAACTTACTTAGCTTGCTTTTCTATTACTGCACGACCATACGGCTGACGGCCGATTGCTGGGCGCGCTGAGCGAGATGATTCGTTCGGCACTGCCCGATGGGGCGCTGACGGCCCGGTTGGGCGGCGGCGAGACCGCCATCCTGCTGGATAACGCATCGAATGAGCGAATCCTAGAACTGGGCAGTGCGCTACGCGACCGGTTTCACCAGGCTGCCTCACAGGACTTCGCCACGCCCGAAGCGGTGACCCTGAGCATCGGGGCCACTCTGTTCGACCATCCGCCGGGCAGCCTGGCAGCACTGATCGAGCAAGGCGATACCGCGCTTTATGCGTCCAAGCGTGGCGGACGCGACGGTATCCGCCTCGACCGGCCCCTCGCCAGTGCCGAGCCGCAGCGGGCACGTTGATTCGCTGATTGTGGAGATCGTCATCAGAGAGTCGCCATTACGCCAACACCTCACCCAATGCCGCTCGTTCGGCCACGTGCCGTAACGTGTCGAAATTGATGTTGGCACCGGAGTCGATGGCGATCAGGGTCTGCCCCCTGACACCCGTGCGCGCTACGTACTTCTTGATTCCGGCCACGGCCAGGGCCCCGGAAGGCTCGGTGATCGAGCGGGTGTCGTCGTAGATATTCTTTGTCGCCATGCACAACTCATCGTTGCTGACAGTTATCACCTCATCGACGCAGAACCGGCACACTTCGAAACCATGGGCTCCGATCTGCGCGACCGCTACGCCATCGGCAAAGGTGCCCACGCTTGGCAGGATTACCCGCTCACCGGCCTGTAAAGCAGCGTACAGGCAGGCGGAGTGTTCCGACTCGACGCCTATGATGCGTACCTCTGGCCGCAGGTATTTGACGTACGCGGCGATGCCGGCAATCAAGCCGCCACCGCCCACCGGGACAAAGATTGCATCTAACGGCCCTTGATGTTGACGCAGGATTTCCATGGCGACCGTGCCCTGCCCGCCTGTTCATGGAATAGAGTCGAGCCAGCCGGCAGTCAGTCAGGCCTTGATGTCTTTGGAGAGCATCGCTTTTGGAATCAGCAGGATCAGCACACAGCTAACTATCGGTTCGGGCATGTGTGCAGCTTCCTACAAACAGCGGACAAAAACAAAACCCCTACCTGCATACGCAGATAGGGGTTTCGGAATTCAATCTTGACGATGACCTACTCTCACATGGGGAAACCCCACACTACCATCGGCGATGCATCGTTTCACTGCTG
>NZ_JAUSSR010000017.1 GCF_030812475.1 Pseudomonas lini | reverse complement strand
TGGTAGTGTGGGGTTTCCCCATGTGAGAGTAGGTCATCGTCAAGATTGAATTCCGAAACCCCTATCTGCGCATGCAGGTAGGGGTTTTGTTTTTGTCCGCCGAAAATGCGCCGCGACGCAAATGCAACCTGCCGACGACCTACATGGAAAGTCCGTCAGTGCTGTGCCTTAATCCAGAGGACCACTGACGGAGGGATATAGATGCGACGTAGAGGCGCCCAATTCTGGTTATGGAACAATAGACGGCTACCCCTTCACACCCATGAGGAAGTGCTCGGCGACGGCGTGCAAATCGAGGTGCAGGCGCGGGTCAACAATGAGGGAATTCCCCAGGTTTTCATCGGCGTCTACGGCCCGAACGGTTGGGCGATCGGTGAGGAGTTTTATGACCGGCGTGTCGAGGAAAATTACTGCACGACGTTGAAATGGGGTATCCAGCGAGCAAGAGAGATTGTTGCGGGCACTCAAGGATTCGTAGCGCCGCACCGGGTGCAGTTGACCCTGAGTACGGTGATCACCGATGAGTCGGTATTGGCGTTGAGGCGCATGGAGATGACCGAGCGCGAACGTTTGAAGATCAGGTCCGAGGATGCCTGGGCGGAGTACCGTGCCGCCAAGACGGCCATGTTGAACTTGATGCGCTCAACCAAGGTTGATCCCGGGATTTGGGCCGATCACAAGGAGCGGCTCAGGCAGGCCATCGATCGACGCGCCTGTGTACAGCGCGCCTATCTCGATTGATTTTTACCCTGTGAATGGCGTAAGGCTTCGATGGTTTCGATCAGGTCATCGTAGGACACCGGCTTTCCAATATGCTGATCAAAGCCTGATTGCCGTGACTTCTGAATGTCGCTGTGGGTGCCGTATCCGGTCAATGCAATGGCCGGCACATCCTTGATCAGTGGCAACTGACGCAGGGCGCTCATCAACTCATGGCCGCTCATGACCGGCATGCCCAAGTCAGAAATGATCAGATCGAATCGGGTATTTTTGGCCGCGTCCAAAGCCGCCACCGGTCGATCGAAGGCAATCACCTTCGCGTCCTCTATCTCCAGCAGCATTTTCAAGGTTTCCAGTACGTCGGCAGAGTCGTCCACCAGGAGGATCGTCAATCCGCTCAGGCGTCCCGAGGCGATTTCGACCGGCTGCGCAGATTGACTCACACCGTGGGTGAGTGCCAATGGCAGGCACACCGTGAAGGTACAGCCCGTTCCGACGCCGCCAGAGCTGACCTCAACCGTTCCGCGTTGTGCCTCGGTCAATTGGCGGGCCAGTGAAAGACCGATACCCAGGCCTTCCCGGTGGTGGGTGGCGTGCTGTTGTTCGGCCTGACCAAAGAGGTCGAACACATGATCGAGGTTCTCGGGGGCGATGCCGGCACCATCGTCTTTGACATCCAGCCGAGCCATGTTTCCGACCTGGCTGGCGATCAACTGCACGCAGCCCTTGGGCGGGGTGAATTTCAGTGCATTGTTCACCAGGTTCCAGATGATCTGCTCCAGGCGAGTCGGGTCGGCCTGGACGAACAGCGGCTCAGCGGGCGCCAACAGTTCAACGGTGAGATCGTGCCGTTCATTGAGGACGACGGTGTGGATGTCGCGCAACACGCTGATCAGATCAACGGCGACCGGTTGCAGCTTGAGCTTGCCGGTGCGAACCCGTGCGACATCCAGCAGGTCATCGATGATCCGTGCCTGGCTGTTGACGGCATCGCAAATGGTATTGACGGCCTTGGCGGCCGGCGCCAGCGACTTGGTGACCGGCAGGCGACGCAGCAGCTCCGCGTTGAGCTGGATCAGGTTCAGCGGATGCTTGAGTTCGTGGGACATCACCGCGAAGAACTCATCCTTGAGGTAATTGGTATTGCGGGTCTCGGCCAGTTGCTGGCTTTGCTCTTCGTGCTGACGTTTGTGGCCGGTAAGGTCCCGGGCAATTTTCACGTAACCCTTGAGATTTTCGCCCTTGAGCAGCGTCACCTCGCCGCTGCAGAAGAAGCGGCTGCCGTCCTTGCGCAGGTGCCAGCGTTCATCTTCGCTGCGGCCATGGGTGCGTGCCGATGACAGCTCATTTTCAGGCACCCCCGCCGCGCGATCCTCGATGGAGAAAATGAAGTCGTAATAGGCGCCTTCGGCCTCGGCCTTGCCGTAACCGAAGATCAACTCGGCGCCTTTGTTCCAGCTGGTGATGATGCCCTGTTCATCGAGGGTGATGATCGCGTAGTCGCGGGTACTTTCGGCCACCAGGCGCATGCGTTCTTCGCCCAGGCGCAGCTCTTCTTCAGCGGCGCGACGTTTGCTGATGTCGATGAAGGTCAACACGGTGCCGTCGATGTGGTCTTCGCTGGAACGGTAGGGCAGCAGGCGCGCGATGTACCAGCGATTGTCGTTGCTGCTGACTTCGCGCTCGATCATGTTCAGCGACTCGAACACCTGCGCCGCATCGGCGGCCAGGTCGTCGTAGTGCAGGCGATGGGTAATGTCGAGCAACGAGCGCCCGGTATCCACCGGCAACATGCTGAAGATGTCGGTGGCGCGCGGGGTGAACCACTTGATGCGCATGCAGCGGTCGACAAATACCGTGGCGATGTCGGTGGAAGCGATCAGGTTGGTCAGGTAGTCGTTGATCTTGTCGGTCTCTTCGACCTTGGTTTTGAGCTCGAAGTTGACCGTCAATAACTCTTCGTTGATCGACTGCAGTTCTTCCTTGCTGGTTTCCAGTTCTTCGGTGGCCGAGCGCAGTTCTTCGTTGATCGCCTGCATTTCTTCATTGGAAGCCTTGAGCTCCTCACTGGAGACTTCCGACTGTTCGATGGTGTCCTGCAGGTGCAGTTTGGTGCGTTGCAGTTCGTGCTCCAGGTTGGACAGCACCTGGCTTTCCGTTTGCAGCACGGTGGTCGCCGCCAACTCCGAGGGATCGACCTCCACCTCCTCGAAGATCACCAACACGTAGTCGCCGTCCGACTCTTCGTCCTTGTAGGGATGGGCGACGAGATCGATCAGGTAGCGTCGGTCGTCGCGCTGGATCGGTACTTCGCGGGACTTGACCGGCTGGCCGCTCTGCTGGACCTGGAACAGGGTGGTGCGGATTTCCAGACGCAATTGCGGAAGAATCAGGGTCAGCAAATTGCGCGACAGTTCACCGCCGACATGCCGCAGGAAACGCCCGGCACTTTCGCTCATGTGCAGGATGTCGGCATTGGCATCGACAATCATGCTCGGTGGTGCGGACTGTTCCAGGGCCCGTTGATGGATATCGGCAACGGACAGTTTACGCGGCAGGCTGTTTGGCGGCGTTTGCCGGGAAACACTGGTGCGCACGTAGCCCCCGCGGGGCATGGTCGGAGTCCGACGGCTATTGGCCGTGCCGGTTTTGGCGCGGAAGATCCGGTTGCGTTTGTCCACTGGAGCGAATAATTCATGGCACGCGTCCGCGCTCTCGGATGAACCGAGAAACAGAAAGCCGCCGGGGCGCAGGGCAAAGTGGAACATCTGCAGGATTTCGCGCTGCACCTCGCGATCCAGATAGATCAGCAGGTTGCGGCAAACGATCAGGTCGATTTGCGAGAAGGGCGGATCGGACAACAGACTGTGTTTGGCGAACAACACCTTTTCGCGGATTTCCTTGCGAATTCGGTAGTGGTCGTTTTCCTTGGCGAAGTAATGCCGCAATCGCGTGGGCGGCACGTCGGTAATGATCGCTTGCGGGTACAACCCGGCCCGGCCGACGCTGATGGCACGTTCGTCGATGTCGGTAGCGAACAGCTGGAATGAGGCCGCGCTTCTGTCCAGTTGCAACTGATCGTTGAGCAGCATCGCCAGGCTGTAGGTTTCCTCGCCCGTGGAGCAGCCAGCAGACCAGACCCGGATCTCTTCTTTCTCTGCTTGCGTCGAGACGGCGGCGTTGACCAGCTGCGGCACCACGTCCCGTTCCAGGGCTTCGAAGGCTTCTCGGTCGCGGAAGAAGTTGGTCACGCCGATGAGCATGTCGCCCAGCAGTGCCTTGGTTTCCTCTGGATTACTTTGCAGGAAGCGGTAGTAGCCGGCGAGGTCCGGCTGGGCCGTCACCTGCATCCGACGTTCGATCCGGCGCAATACGGTGGCGCGCTTGTAGTGTTTGAAATCATGGCCGGTGCCGGTGCGCAACTGGATCAGAATGTCATGCAGCAATTGTTCGGCCACCACGGCTTCGCGTTCGGAGACGGCGGCAATGGTTTGCAGTTCGGGATCGTTGGCGGTAGGCAAGCTGATTTCCTGAGCGTTACGCCACAATTCCAGCAACTTTTGCGGCATCTCAACCACGGGCAGTACCAGGTCGACCAGGCGAGTGTCGATGGCCGCACGGGGCATGCTGTCGAATTCGGCGTCTTCCGGTGCCTGGGCGAGCGTGACGCCGCCTTGTTCCTTGATACGGGACAAACCGACAGCACCGTCCGATCCGGAACCTGACAGCACCAGGCAGAAAGCACGCTCGCGGTGCACATCGGCCAGGTCTCGAAAGAACAGATCGATGGACGCATTGCGCCCCTGATCCGGTTCGCAGACACGAACTTCAAGAACCCCATCATTCATTGTCAGCCGTTGCGCCGGTGAAATGACATACACCCGGTTTTTCTCTATGGGCACCGTTTCGGTGACCTGCAGGACCGGCATCCGGGTTGACTCCTGGATGATCTTGTCGGCGAAGCTTTGGTGGTCGGGGGATAGATGAAGGATGATCACGAACGCCATGCCGTTGTCCTGGGGCATGTTTTCAAAAAACAGTTTGATGGCTTGCAGCCCACCGGCCGACGCGCCAATGCCCACCACAGGGAAATCCAGGGTGCTGGGGCTCAAGGCCTTTGGCTCGGAAACATTGCCCGAGCGTCCGGGAGTGGTGGTCATGACTTCGGCCTTTGGCAGCGACGGAAAGCGTCTTGAGTTCTAGCGATGGGCAGCGCACTTCAATGAGTCAGGATAATCCCGTTTTTCGATAACGCCTTCAAATATTTAGCTTGTAGGGCGGCGTGTTCAGCCTCTATCTCCCCTGGAGGAGTTGGCTTGTCGGATCGCCGCATCGCAGCGATGGCGGCGTGACATCCAGCAACGATGTTGTCCGAACCTCCGCTTTCGCCGGCAAGCCGGCTCCTACATGTTGGCGTTGGCGATGAAGTATTTATTTGCCCATGCTTGAAATTCCGAACACGCGAAGCCTATTTTGTACGGGTCGCCGTTCGCGGCTTGCACAATAACCAGGAATGCGTCATGACGACCGATGGCCAGTGTTCACTCGCGCAGCGATTGACGGGCATTGATGAGATTGAATGTGTCACGCCGGACTTGAATGGCGTGCCCCGTGGCAAGGTAATGACCGCCGAGGGTTTTCTCCAAGGACGACGTCTGCAGCTGGCGCGGGGGGTGCTGCTGCAATGCATCATGGGCGGATATCCGCCAGCGCGTTTCTACGGCAGCGATGACAGCGACCTGGCGTTGATTCCCGATCCGGCGCAGATCCACTGTTTGCCCTGGAGCAAGGAACCGCGAGCCTTGGTCATTTGTGATGCAGACGAGTTGACCGGCGAGCGCTCTAATCTGTCGACCCGAGGCCAGCTCAAGGCCGTCATCGCGCGTTATGCCGCCCTCGGGCTGGCTCCGGTGGTGGCGACCGAGCTGGAATTTTTCATCTTCGCGCCCAACACCGATCCGACTCGACCGTTCCAGCCACCGGTAGGCCTGGACGGTCGCCGCGAGGACGGTCATTCGGCCTTCAGCGTCAGTTCCAATAACGGCTTGCGGCCATTTTTCAGTGAGGTTTACGAGTGCATGGCGGCCTTGGGCTTGCCGCGCGATACCTTCATGCACGAGATGGGCGTCAGCCAGTTCGAGATCAATCTGCTGCACGGCGATCCATTGCTGCTGGCCGACCAGACGTTCCTGTTCAAGCATCTGCTCAAGGAAGTCGCGCTCAAGCATGGCTTGACCGTGGTTTGCATGGCCAAGCCGCTGGCGCACACCCCGGGCAGTTCAATGCACATTCACCAGAGCATCGTCGAGATCGGCACCGGGCGTAACGTATTCAGCGACGAAGCCGGAGAGCCGACCGCGATTTTCCGTCATTTCATCGGCGGCCAGCAGGCGGGCATGGCGGATTTCACCGCGTTGTTCGCGCCTAACGTGAACTCCTATCAGCGTTTGTGCCATCCGTTTGCGTCTCCGAACAATGCTTGCTGGTCCCACGACAACCGTGCGGCCGGCTTGCGCATTCCGGCCAGTTCGCCGCTCGCCCGTCGGGTCGAGAACCGTTTGCCGGGGGCGGATGCGAATCCGTATCTGGCGGTTGCCGCGAGCCTGGCGGCCGGGTTATATGGTATCGAAAACCAACTGGAGCCGAGCGAGGCGATTCAGGGTGAGTTCCAGGTGCCGGATAATCTTTCATTGCCGTGTACCTTGCATGCCGCTCTCGAGCGTCTGACACGTAGTCAATTGGCGAAGGAACTGTTTGGCGAGGAATTCATCGAAGGTTACGTCGCTTCGAAGACCCTGGAGTTGACCAGCTTTCTTGATGAAATTACTCCCTGGGAGCGGCGTGTTTTAGCGGCCCAGGCCTGACGATTCGTCGACACCGGGCTATCTTTTCGGATAGTCCGTTTCTCACTGCAAGGAGCCGCTCGGAACGCCGATGCGCCAAATCTGGAAACCTTTTCGAGCGCTTTATTTTGCCTCGCTGATGATGTTGATCGGCTCGGGCTTGCTGAGTACTTACCTGGCCTTGCGCCTGGCTGCCGATCATGTCGACAGCCTGTGGGTCGGTGCGTTGATGGCGGCCAACTATTTCGGCTTGGTGCTGGGTGGCAAGATCGGCCATCGGCTGATTGCCCGGGTCGGGCATATCCGCGCCTATTCGGCCTGTGCCGGGATCGTCGGTGCGGCGGTGCTGGGCCATGGCCTGGTGGACTGGCTGCCCGCGTGGCTGTTTCTGCGGGTTATCGTCGGCCTTGGCATGATGTGCCAGTACATGGTCATCGAAAGCTGGCTCAACGAGCAGGCGGAAGCCAAGCAGCGGGGCATCGTGTTCTCCGGCTACATGATCGCCTCCTACCTGGGGCTGGTGTTGGGTCAGCTGATTCTGGTCATGCACCCCGGGCTGGGTCTGGAGCTGCTGATGCTGGTCGCCCTGTGCTTCGCCCTGTGCCTGGTGCCGGTGGCCCTGACCCAGCGGATTCACCCGGCGGCGATGCACCCGGCGCCGATGGAGCCAAGGTTCTTCATCAAGCGCGTGCCGCAATCGTTGAGCACGGTGCTCGGGGCGGGGTTGATCGTCGGTTCGTTCTACGGTCTGGCGCCGCTGTATGCCTCGCAGCAGGGCTTGTCCACGGAGCAGGTCGGCCTGTTCATGGGTAGTTGTATTTTCGCCGGCCTGCTGGTGCAGTGGCCGTTGGGTTGGCTGTCCGATCGTTATGACCGGGCGTTGTTGATCCGCTGTTTTGCCCTCAGCCTGGCACTGGCCGCATTGCCGCTGGCGATCATGAAGCAGGTGCCGCTGGAGGTGTTGTTCATCGCCGGTTTCCTCTGCTCGTTGGTGCAGTTCTGCCTGTATCCGTTGGCGGTGGCATTCTCCAATGACCATGTCGAAGGTGATCGTCGGGTCTCCCTGACGGCGATGTTGCTGGTGACCTATGGCGTCGGCGCCAGTATCGGGCCGTTGGTGGCGGGGGTGCTGATGAAGCTGTTCGGCAGCCAGAGTTTGTACGCCTTCTTCAGTTTCTTCGCGCTGGTGCTGGTCTGGCGGATTCGTCCGAAAGCGGTCACCAATCTGCATCAGGTGGACGATGCGCCACTGCATCACGTCGCGATGCCGGATAATATGACGAGCTCACCGCTGGTGGCTTGCCTTGATCCGCGGGTCGATGAGCAAGTGGTGCAGGAGCAGATGCAGAACCCGGTCGAACCTGAACCTGAACCTGAACCTGAATCTGGGCCTGAACGTGAACCGGTGACTGAAACCGATTCGTCCGCGGATGACGAAGACCTGGGGCGTGAGCAAAGCTTCACCGAGGCTCGGCCTTAATATCCGGGCTAAAAAAACGGGCAGTCACCGTAAGGGGCTGCCCGTTTTTTATTTGAGCGCTGTATCAGAAGTCGTCTTTGTCGAAGCGCCGGGCCTCGCGTTGAAGCTGATAGACGAACCGCTCGACCTGACGCTGCACCAATCCGCTCATGTTGTGAAAGCGCACGCCGGCGAAGGTGGTGGAGATTCGTTCTTCGAAATGCAGGTATCGCAACTCGACGGGAGCCGTCATCTTGCCAAAGGGCAGGGCGGCGGCGAAGCGGTCGTAGACCTGGCCCAGCTGCAGGCGGCTGCTGATGTCGCCGTCGAAGCGCAACTTGCAGCCAGTGGCGGAAATATCCAGCAATTTGCCGCTGATCGGCGCCTTGAGCTTTTCACCGTCCAGATCGACGCTGACCAGTTGTGCCAGTTTCAACGCGGCGCGAAAGGCATTGCGGCGCTGGTGATAGACCACTTGATCGGGCAAGGGGCCGCGGTAACAGCGGGTATCGCCGGACTCGTCGATGGTCAGGGGGCCGTTGCTGTCCCAGGCAATGCGCACACCGTCGTGGAAGCCTTCGACCTTGAACGGTTCGCCCGCCAGCAGGAAGCGCTCGCCATCGCGGGGAATCATTTCATCGAGGACGATCGTTTTACGTTCACGGTCGATGTCCACCAGATAGCTCTGGAAGCGCTGGCTGCGCTCGTGGAACGTAATGATCAGCGGATCATGGCTGTCTTGCAGCTGGCGCAGGTTGCCGGAGATCTCCAGAGGCGTGGTAAGCACCTTGGGTGGCTGCGGAGCATCTTCCGCATTTAAGGCATTGGACACGGTTCATCAATCTCCAGACAAAATATGACTGCGGCTGGCCATGATTTTGCCAGCATGTTTGCTGTCTTGATAGGCGTATGTATCAGCAGGTTCACGCCTGACTGAGGGCGCGCGGCTTCACCAGCGTGGAGAAGGATCCGCTGGCATTGTAGAGGGCCGGTGGCTCTGCGCCGGTGAGAATTTTCAACTGGGTGGCCGTGGCGGCCTGCTGCATGACGATCGACTGGCCATTTTTCAGGTTGGCGGCCTGGCATTGGGCCAGGAGGTCGGTCAGCGCATCGCTTTGTGCCAGTAACTGGGCACCAACGCTCGATTGGCTGGCCAGTTGCTCAAGGCCCTGGCGGTTGGCGGGCAAATTGAGACTGACGAGGATTTCGCTGCGCTTGCGGCCATGCTGTTCGAGCAGAACGATCAATGCCTGTTTCTGCGCCAGAATGTCTTCGAGCAGTCGCATGTCACGACCGTGCAGGGCGAGGGACTCGGTTTGCAGCAACTCAAGCAATTGTTGCGTTGGAGCAAAGTCGTCGGTGATCAATTGCAGCAGATTAGTGTCGTGCATGGCTGGCCTTGGGTTTTAAGCGTCCAAAAGCCTGGCGCAGGCCGTGGCCTAGCGCTGGGCTTCGAAGTTGAGCAGTTTGCTGGCGACACGGTTGCTGTCGACTTTATAGCTGCCATCGGCAATCGCTGCTTTCAACTCGGCCACTCGGGCTTTGTCGACGGCAGGCTGATCGCGCAGCGTGTCAGTGACCTTCTGCAACTGTTGAGCCTCATTGCTGATGTGTACCGATTCCCCGCTTTTGACGGTACCGGCCTGTTCGGCCGCGGTACTTTGCGGTGCCGATTTACCTGGTTCGGCGGTTTCCCTGGCAGCACTGGTACGTGTACTGCCCGTCAATGACGAGGAGCTGTTCAATCGGTTGAAATCGATGACCATGATAAAAAACCTCGGGGTATTTGGACGCTTGCCATGTTTTCGGCCATACCCGGTAAAACTTTAGGCTCATTTCTCAATGAGCTTGCGCGCGCCAGCGCTTGCCATGCATGCAGGACAGTTTAGGGAACAGTCGAGCGACGCGCCACATCTTCACAAATACGCAGCCCTACATGGCCACTTCCACCTGTCCAGGCGCGATGACTTGCGCCTTGATGACCCGTTGGGAGTTAAGGTTCTTCACTCGAATCTGTTCACGCATGCCGCCGTTGGACAGTGCTTCACCGGGCATGCGCACGCTGAGCGTACCGCTGCGGGCGGTAATCACCACCTGGTCGCCCTTGCTGATGACTTCGGCCTGTTCCAGATGTACCAGGGTAACGACCTGGTCAGCGACCATTGGTCGGGTCAGTTTCTGCCCGATCGCCTGCTCCACCGAGGTCAGGTACCCCTGGTTGATCAGACTGATGTCACGCTCACGCAAGGTCACGTCATCGGGCTCGACAATACCTGTGCGGCGAAGGGGGCGAGTGGTGGTCACGATGTCGCGAAACAAGCGCACTTGAGCGGGCACGAAGACGGTCCAGGGGGAGGCGCCCTCGCAGCGAACCTTGACCGTGACCCGGCCCAGCGGCTTGGCCGGGCTCTCGAGGGAGGCTGTCAATTCCCTGTCGCACATCGGCATGCGCAGTCGCGGGTCGAGCGGGTTGACCTGGATCTCGTAGCGGCCTTCCGTTTGGCTGCTCGCCAGATAGTCTTCGACGGAGAATTCAAGAAAGCCCTGAGTGACGCCGATAAGCATGTCAGGCAAGGTAACCGTGTCGGCAACGGCAGGGCCGCCGGTGTTGAACAGGCACACGGCCGCCAGCACGCCGCGCCATTGGCGGCAGTTGGAGGTCAGGCGTCGGAAAAATGTCGGGTCTGGGTTCATAAGGGTTGAAAAGCAAGCGCCGTGCCGTTTAGTGATGAATGTGCGTCGCAACACACTTAGCGTTGGAGTAGGAGTCTGGGCATGGCTGGTGTAATGGATTCGGTAAACCAGCGCACGCAACTGGTGGGGCAGAATCGCCTTGAGCTGTTGTTGTTCCGTCTCGACGGTCAGCAGCTGTATGGGATCAACGTATTCAAGGTTCGTGAGGTGCTGCAATGCCCCAAGCTGACCCTGATGCCCAAGTCCAATCCTGTCGTGTGCGGTGTGGCGAGTATTCGAGGGGCGACTATTCCGATTCTCGATCTGGCGATGGCGACCGGATCCGGTCGGTTGCGTGATCAAAGCAATCCCTTCGTGATCATCACGGAGTACAACACCAAGACCCAGGGGTTCCTGGTGCGCTCGGTTGAACGCATCGTCAACATGAACTGGGAGGAGATCCATCCGCCGCCCAAGGGCACGGGACGCGATCATTACCTGACGGCGGTGACCCGGGTCGACAATCAGTTGGTCGAAATCATCGATGTGGAGAAGGTGCTGGCGGAAGTGGCGCCGACCCCGGAGGCGATTTCCGATGGCGTGGTGGATGGCGACACCCGGCACAAGGCGTTGTCCTTGCGCGTGTTGACGGTCGACGACTCGTCGGTGGCGCGCAAGCAGGTTTCGCGTTGCCTGCAAACGGTCGGCGTTGAAGTGGTGGCGCTGAACGATGGCCGGCAAGCGCTGGATTACCTGCGCAAGTTGGTCGAAGAGGGCAAGAAGCCGGAAGAAGAGTTCCTGATGATGATTTCCGACATCGAGATGCCGGAAATGGACGGGTACACCCTGACGGCCGAGATCCGCAACGACCCGCGCATGCAAAAGCTGCATATCATCCTGCATACTTCGTTGTCGGGTGTGTTCAATCAGGCGATGGTCAAGAAAGTCGGTGCCGATGACTTCCTGGCCAAATTCCGTCCTGATGACCTGGCATCCCGGGTAGTCGACCGGATCAAAGCAGCAGACTTCAGCTAGGGGCCTTCTGTCCCTGGCGGTCAACACGATTTAAGAGGCGGTATCTTGTCTACGGGTAATTTGGATTTCGAACAGTTCCGGGTCTTCCTGGAAAAAGCCTGTGGCATTTTGCTCGGTGAAAACAAGCAGTACCTGGTCGCGAGCCGTCTCAACAAACTGATGGAGCTGCAAGGCATCAAGTCCTTGGGTGAGCTGGTCCAGCGCATCCAGACCCAGCCGCGCAGCGGTTTGCGCGAAAGCGTGGTTGATGCCATGACGACCAACGAAACCCTGTGGTTTCGTGACACCTATCCGTTTGAAGTCTTGAAGAACAAGGTGCTGCCCGAAGCGATCAAGGCCGCGCCCGGCCAGCGTCTGCGGATCTGGTCGGCGGCGTGCTCGTCGGGTCAGGAACCGTATTCGCTGTCGATGTCGATCGATGAATTCGAGCGGGTCAATCTGGGCCAGTTGAAAATGGGGGCGCAGATCGTTGCCACCGACCTGTCCGGCACCATGCTGACCAACTGCAAGAGCGGCGAGTACGACAGCCTGGCCATCGGCCGCGGACTGTCGCCCGAGCGCCTGCAGCGCTATTTCGACCCCAAGGGACCGGGGCGCTGGGCCATCAAGGCACCGATCAAGAGCCGGGTGGAGTTCCGCTCGTTCAACCTGCTGGACAGCTACGCGAGCCTGGGCAAGTTCGACATCGTGTTTTGCCGCAATGTTCTGATCTACTTCTCCGCCGAGGTGAAGAGAGACATTCTGTTGCGTATCCACGGCACGCTGAAGCGCGGCGGTTATCTGTTCCTTGGCGCTTCCGAAGCGCTGAACGGTTTGCCGGATCATTACCAGATGGTTCAGTGCAGTCCGGGGATTATTTACCAGGCGAAGTGATTGAGTGACAGTCAAAAAACGGGAGTTCTCAGCGGCTCCCTTTTTTTTGCCCAATGAATTCCCGCCGACACCACGCCCCCTGTAGGAGCCGGCTTGCCGGCGAAGGCGTCCGTCCAGTCGACAAACAGGTTGGCTGACCCACCGCCTTCGCCGGCAAGCCGGCTCCTACAGGGACATGGTGGTGTTTCGCTAATGGGGGTGAAGCGGCAGAAAAGCGGCAGACAGCGGAAACCGGTTGCCGCTTTTCTGGCATTGCCGGCTTGCCCCTGCCCGCAAAGCCCCGGTTCACGGGCTTTTTTTGAATTGGCACGACGCTTGCTGTTGCAAAGTCATCCTACGAAAAATCAGGTCACCTGAAGGTTTCCGACATGAGCATCAGCTTCGATAAAGCGCTCGGTATCCACGAACAGGCCCTGGGCTTTCGCGCCAAGCGCGCCGAAGTCCTGGCCAATAACATCGCCAACGCCGACACCCCGAACTACAAAGCCCGGGACCTGGACTTCTCGGCAGTGCTCGCCGCACAGAACGAGAAGACCAAGAGCGGCTCTTTCGCCTTGAACATGACCAACAGCCGTCATATCGAAGCTGAAGGCCTGGGTAGTGGCGATGAGTCGCTGCTGTATCGCACGCCGATGCAGGCGTCGATCGACCAGAACACCGTGGACGCTCAGCTCGAGCAATCGGCCTATGCGGAAAACTCGGTCAACTTCCAGGCCAGCTTCACCCTGCTCAACAGCAAATTCAAAGGGTTGATCTCAGCCCTTCGTGGAGAATGATTCATGTCCCTCGCCAGCGTTTTCAACATTGCCGGTAGCGGCATGAGTGCCCAGACCACTCGCTTGAACACCGTCGCCAGTAACATCGCCAACGCCGAGACCGTCTCGTCAAGCATCGACCAGACTTACCGCGCGCGTCACCCGGTGTTCGCCACCATGTTCCAGGGCGCCCAGAGCGGCGGCGGGGATTCGCTGTTCCAGAACCAGGACGCCGGCGGCCAGGGCGTGCAAGTGCTGGGCGTCGTCGAAGACCAGAGCAATCTGGACGCACGCTACGAGCCGAACCATCCGGCGGCTGACGCCAAGGGCTACGTCTATTACCCCAACGTCAACGTGGTGGAAGAAATGGCCGACATGATTTCCGCGAGCCGTTCGTTCCAGACCAACGCCGAGATGATGAACACCGCCAAGACCATGATGCAGAAGGTCCTGACCCTGGGTCAGTGATAGGGGACGACTCAGATGAGTGTGATTGATACCTCCAGTGGTTTGAACCTCAACGACATCCTGGCCAACTCCTCGATCAAGACCCATACCAATACCGACGGCCTGGCGTCGGCAACGGACAGCGCCACAGGCAAAAAAGCTTTGGGCAAGGATGCATTCCTGCAGTTGCTGGTTACCCAGCTGAAAAACCAGAATCCGCTGGAGCCGCAGGACAATGGCGAGTTCGTCGCTCAATTGGCGCAGTTCAGCAGCCTGGAGGGGATCACCTCGCTTAACGACACGGTGACGGGCCTCGCCAGCAACTACAACTCGTCCCAGGCATTGCAGGCTTCGTCGCTGGTGGGGCGTTCGGTCATTGCGCCGAGCGACAAAGCCGTGGTCGACACGTCCAAGAGTATGACCGGCACGGTGGTGATCCCGGATTCGGTAGCCGGCGCCACCTTGAAAATCAGCGACAAGGACGGCAAGACCGTTCGCACCATCGACCTGGGCAGTCAGTCGGCCGGCAATGCCAGCTTCATCTGGGACGGCAAGGACAATTCAGGCAAAACGGTTGAGTCAGGTACTTACACCTTCGCCGCTGCGACCACCATCGATGATCAGGCCGTGGCGCTGATCACCTATCTCCCGGCGACCGTCAACAGCGTGACCATCAGCCAGACCGGCGGTGAGTTGATGCTCAACCTGGCCGGACTGGGCAGCATCGCCCTGTCCAAAGTACAAACCATTGGTATGTAGAGCCGACTAACACGGCACAGAGGAGTGGAATATGTCTTTCAATATCGGCCTTAGCGGTCTCTATGCAGCCAACAAACAACTGGACGTGACCGGCAACAACATCGCCAACGTCGCGACCACCGGTTTCAAATCGTCCCGTGCCGAATTCCAGGACGTTTACTCGGCGAGCAAGCTGGGGACCGGCAGCAAGGCCGTCGGGAGCGGGGTGCGCCTGGCCAACGTTGCCCAGCAATTCACCCAGGGCGACATCAACAACACCGGTAATGTGTTGGACATGGGCATCAACGGCTCCGGCTTTTTCGTATTGAATAACAGCGGTTCGCTGTCCTACACCCGCGCCGGTACGTTCAAGGTCGACAAGGAAGGCTACGTTACCAATACCGATGGCACTTCGCGTCTGCAGGGTTACGGTGTGGATGCCAATGGCAAGATTCAGAACGGTGTGTTGACCGACTTGCGCATCGATACTTCGAACCTGGCGCCGAAGTCCACCAGCACGGTGTCTTCGACGATCAACCTGAACTCCACGGCTGATGTGATCGATCAGTCGATTACCGCCAACAAGTTCGATCCGTCCAAGCAGGCCACCTTCACCAAGCAATTCAGCACCCCGGTTTTCGACAGCCAGGGCAACCAGCACGTCATGGATCAGTACATGGTCAAGACGGGCCCTAATACCTGGGACTCCTACACCCTGATCGATGGCCGCAACCCGGATGGCAGCGACCCTGTGGCCACTGCTACGCCCCCCGTCGCTTCGACCATGAGCTTCGATTCGAGCGGCAAGCTGGTTTCGGTCAGCACACCCGTGACACCACCGACCGTTCCGCCCACTGCGACTATCAGCAACGATTTGAAGATCACCGGCTGGACTCCGGGCACTGTGACCGCCGGCGTCTGGAAGGCCAACGGCGCCGCCGCCAACCCGGAGGGCGTGACTGTCGCGATGGGCAGCACGACGCAGTTCAACGCCGACACCGCGCGTACGATTCCTGCCCAGGACGGTTACGCCACCGGTCAGATCACCAGCTTGAGTATCGACGGCAGCGGGGTATTGCTGGCCAACTTCAGCAACTATCAGACCAAGCCTATCGGTCAGATTTCGCTGGCCAGTTTCACCAACGAACAAGGTTTACAGCCTATTGGTGGCTCCAGCTGGAAGGAATCCTATGCGTCGGGCATTCCCGGCTTTGATGCGCCGCAAAGCGGGACCCTGGGTGTGATCGAATCCAACGCCCTGGAAGAGTCCAACGTCAACCTGACCAACGAACTGGTCGACTTGATCAAGGGGCAGAGCAACTACCAGGCGAATGCCAAGACCATCTCAACCCAGAGCACCATCATGCAGACCATTATTCAGATGGCGTGATATTGGTTGGTTGAATGCTTTGCAAGGAGCCCCTCGCGAGTGGGGCTTTTTTGTGGCCGGGATTTTTGTCAGGAACAAGGTTTTTGTTGATTGCGCGGGCCCCATCGCGGGCAAGCCCGCTCCCACAGGATTTTGTGTCGTTCGTAACAGCCGTGAGCGACGCCAAACCCTGTGGGAGCGGGCTTGCCCGCGATGGGTGCGGCCGGGCCACCGTTTTTCTTGAGACAAAAGAAAACCCCCGACAAACCAGAGGCTCATCGGGGGTTTCCTGGTAAGTACCTGGAGGGCGCCTACCGGCTCAGCTTATTGGCAAGCTTCGCAATCCGGCTCGTCGATGGCGCACGCCTTCGGCACTGGAGCAGGGCCGGCAGGTGCAGCCAGGACCGAATCTTCACCGTGGTTGCCGCCGCTGGAAACCGCGTTCAGCTTGCCGGTGTTGATGGTCGACTTCTCGGTGCTGGTCGCGGCCAGCGCACGGAGGTAGTAGGTAGTTTTCAGGCCACGGTACCAGGCCATGCGATAGGTCACGTCCAGCTTCTTGCCCGATGCGCCAGCGATGTACAGGTTCAGCGATTGAGCCTGGTCGATCCACTTCTGGCGACGGCTTGCTGCGTCAACGATCCACTTGGTGTCCACTTCGAACGCCGTCGCGTAGAGCTCTTTGAGTTCTTGCGGGATGCGCTCGATCTGCTGCACCGAACCGTCATAGTACTTCAGGTCGTTGATCATGACCGAGTCCCACAGGCCGCGAGCCTTGAGGTCGCGAACCAGGTACGGGTTGATCACGGTGAATTCGCCCGACAGGTTCGATTTCACATAGAGGTTCTGGTAGGTCGGTTCGATCGACTGCGATACGCCAGTGATGTTGGCGATGGTGGCGGTCGGTGCGATGGCCATGATGTTGGAGTTGCGAATGCCTTTCTGCACGCGGGCACGAACCGGCGCCCAGTCCAGGGATTCCTTCAGGTCGACATCGATGTACTGCTGGCCACGTTGTTCGATCAGGATCTGTTGCGAATCCAGCGGCAGGATGCCCTTGGACCACAGCGAACCCTGGAATGTCTCGTAGGCGCCGCGTTCGTCGGCCAGGTCGCAGGACGCCTGGATCGCGTAGTAACTGACCGCTTCCATCGACTTGTCGGCGAATTCGACGGCAGCATCGGAACCGTAAGGAATGTGCTGCAGGTACAGCGCATCCTGGAAGCCCATGATGCCCAGGCCGACCGGACGGTGCCTGAAGTTGGAGTTCTTCGCTTGCGGCACCGAGTAGTAGTTGATGTCGATCACGTTATCGAGCATGCGCACGGCGGTGTTCACGGTGCGTTGCAGCTTGGCGGTGTCGAGCTTGCCGTTGACGATGTGGTTCGGCAGGTTGATCGAGCCCAGGTTGCAAACAGCGATCTCGTCCTTGTTGGTGTTCAAGGTGATCTCGGTGCACAGGTTCGAACTGTGAACCACGCCGACGTGCTGCTGCGGGCTGCGCAGGTTGCACGGGTCTTTGAAGGTCAGCCATGGGTGGCCGGTTTCAAACAGCATGGACAGCATCTTGCGCCACAGGTCTTTGGCCTGGATGGTCTTGAACAGCTTGATCTTGCCAGGGTACTGGGACAGGGCTTCGTAGTACTCGTAGCGCTCTTCGAAGGCCTTGCCGGTCAGGTCGTGCAGGTCCGGCACTTCCGATGGCGAGAACAGGGTCCACTGACCGTCATCGAAGACGCGCTTCATGAACAGGTCAGGGATCCAGTTGGCGGTGTTCATGTCGTGGGTACGACGACGATCATCACCGGTGTTCTTGCGCAGTTCGATGAACTCTTCAATGTCCATGTGCCAGGTTTCCAGGTAGGCACAGACTGCGCCTTTGCGCTTGCCACCCTGGTTGACGGCCACTGCGGTGTCGTTCACCACTTTCAGGAACGGAACAACGCCCTGGGACTTGCCGTTGGTGCCCTTGATGTACGAGCCCAGTGCGCGCACCGGGGTCCAGTCGTTGCCCAGCCCGCCGGCGAATTTGGACAACATGGCGTTGTCGTGGATCGCGTGGTAGATGCCCGACAGATCGTCCGGCACGGTGGTCAGGTAGCAGCTCGACAGCTGTGGACGCAGGGTACCGGCGTTGAACAGGGTCGGGGTCGAAGACATGTAGTCGAAGGACGACAACAGGTTGTAGAACTCGATCGCACGGTCTTCCTTGTTCTTCTCTTCGATCGCCAGGCCCATGGCCACGCGCATGAAGAAAATCTGCGGCAGTTCGAAGCGGATGCCGTCCTTGTGGATGAAGTAACGGTCGTACAGGGTTTGCAGGCCCAGATAGGTGAACTGCTGATCGCGCTCGTGGTTGATCGCCTTGCCGAGTTTTTCCAGGTCGAAAGTGGCCAGGACCGGGTTCAGCAATTCGAATTGGATACCCTTGGCGATGTACGCAGGCAAGGCCTTGGCGTACAGGTCGACCATTTCGTGGTGGGTCGCGCTTTCGGCCACTTCCAGGAAATTCAGGCCTTCGGCACGCAGGGTGTCCATCAGCAGGCGGGCGGTCACGAACGAGTAGTTCGGTTCGCGCTCGACCAGCGTACGGGCGGTCATCACCAGGGCGGTGTTGACGTCGGTCAGGGCCACGCCGTCGTACAGGTTTTTCAGGGTTTCACGCTGGATCAGGTCGCCGTCGACTTCTTCCAGGCCTTCGCACGCTTCGGTGACGATGGTGTTCAGGCGACCCATGTCCAGCGGTGCAAAAGTGCCATCGGCGCGGGTGATGCGGATCGATGGGTGAGCATCCACCGCGGCCTCGGCCGGTGCGTGGGCGGCGCGTTCCTTGGAGCGGCCGTCACGGTAGATGACGTAGTCGCGAGCCACTTTCTGCTCGCCGGCACGCATCAGGGCCAGTTCGACCTGGTCCTGGATTTCTTCTATGTGGATGGTGCCGCCCGATGGCATGCGACGCTTGAAGGTCGCGGTGACCTGCTCTGTCAGGCGGGCAACGGTGTCGTGGATTCGCGACGAGGCGGCAGCGGTGCCGCCCTCAACTGCGAGGAACGCTTTGGTGATGGCGACGGTAATCTTGTCATCGGTGTAAGGAACGACAGTGCCGTTACGCTTGATCACGCGCAGTTGACCCGGCGCGGTCGCGGACAGATCCGAAGTCGAATCAGCGGCCTGCGGCAAGGTACCCTGCGGGTTCTCGCGAGTTGTGTCGGTTTGCATGGGGGGTTGTCTCCACATTCTCTATGTTTGTTTGGGCACCATCACGGTGCCCACCGTTCCGTCCTGAAGCACTACAACCGGCCAGGGGCCGGGCATACCAACTTCGGGACAGATCAGGAAGGGCTACAGTGCGCCGCTTCCATGCCGAAGTAATGTGGCTCCAGACCTTGTGCCTGGAACCGGGATCCTGTTGGGTGACAGTAACTGACTGCAACACCCGTACCGTTGTCGCCGTTTTCGGCTCGAGAACAGTAGCCAGCCGCATGCGCGGTTTGGTCTTTCGAAAATACGTTTGGTTCAACCTGACAGAGGCAATAAAAGCGCTTGAAATCGGTGTCTGGTTTGTGTTTGGTTTTTGATGCAAAACCCTACATGTAGGGTTTTTTTTTCGCCGGGCTACAAGATAATGCGTTTTTGGGGGGGTTGCAACGTACTACCTGTGGATAAACCTGTGCGTAAATTGTGTGTGAAAGTTGGAACGTGCGTGTAGGCCGCGACTCGACTGGATCGGACCGTTTTTCACCGATTTTCAATGTTTGAAAACGGTCAGTCGGATTTTTAAGGGCGCGAACCCTACCACAAAAAACCGGGCTGGCCGAACGCATTTACCCGCTTGTGTTCTCGGCGAGTGGCGTTTATACAATCGGCCACTGCAGATGCATTCTTATCCCCCATTGGTCATGACAAAAAGACGGGCGGATCCTTCCTTATTTCGAGTTGTTGGCACGCAGAGGTCACCGTGGAGCAAGAAGCCTGGCAGGTGTTGATTGTGGAGGACGACCAGCGTCTGGCCGAATTGACCCGCGAATACCTCGAGGCCAACGGTCTGCGTGTGTCGATCGAAGGCAATGGCGCCCTGGCTGCGGCCCGCATCATCAGTGAGCAGCCGGATCTGGTGATCCTCGACCTGATGCTGCCCGGCGAGGATGGCCTGAGCATCTGCCGCAAGGTCCGCGAGCGTTTTGACGGCCCTATCCTGATGCTCACGGCCCGAAGCGACGACACCGATCAAATTCTGGGCCTGGACCTGGGGGCCGACGATTATGTCTGCAAACCGGTTCGCCCCCGGTTGCTGCTGGCGCGCATCCAGGCTTTGCTGCGGCGCAGTGAAGTTCCCGAAACCAGTCCGGAAAAGCTCCGGCGCCTGCAATTCGGTCCGCTGGTGGTGGACAACGCGTTACGCGAAGCCTGGCTCAATGACAACGGCATCGAGCTGACCAGCGCCGAGTTCGACCTGCTCTGGCTGCTGGTGGCGAATGCCGGGCGCATTCTGTCCCGGGAAGAAATATTCACCGCGTTGCGTGGCATCGGCTATGACGGTCAGGATCGCTCCATCGACGTGCGTATCTCGCGCATTCGCCCCAAGATTGGCGACGACCCGGAGCATCCGCGGCTGATCAAGACCATCCGCAGCAAAGGCTATTTGTTCGTGCCAGAGGCCTGCACCCTGTGAATTCAATCTTCCTGCGCATCTACGGTGGCATGTGCGCGGCGTTGATTCTGGTGGCGGTCCTGGGCGTACTGGCTTTGCACCTGCTCAACCAGGTCCGCAGCGAGCAATACCGCGAACGCCTGGCCCACGGCACGTTTGCGCTGATGGCCGACAATCTGCAACCGATGAACCCGACGGAGCGCCACCGAACCCTGTTGGTGTGGGAGCGGCTGCTCGGGATTCCCCTGGCATTGAAGACCTTCGACCAGACCGGGCTCGACCTCACGCAGCGCACCCGCGTGCTGCGTGGTCAGGCGCTGGTGGAGCAGACCGGGCCGCACGCGGCAAAGGTTTACCGCCTGGTCAGTGACAAGGAGCAGCTTGTACTGACGGGCGAGGTGCAGCAGATCAGCGAGCAATTGGCGCGTGCGACCATTTACCTGCTGGCGGATGAACTGGTGCGCGTCCCGGTGGCCGAGCAGCCCAGGCGCCTGGCGCAATTAAAGGACGAGAAGGGCTTCGGCTTTGATCTGCAACTGGTCACGGTCGACCAGGCCGACATGGACGAAGACCAGAGCCGTCGGGTGGCCGAAGGCGATACGGTGATGGCCCTGGGCAAGGGCGGCGACTCGATCCGGGTGTTTGCCGGCATGGTCGGCACGCCCTGGGTCCTGGAGATCGGGCCGCTGTATCAGATGAATCCTTACCCGCCGGAGTGGCTGGTACTGATCGCGGCGCTGGGCTTGAGCCTGATCGGTTTGATCGTCTATTTATTGGTGCGTCAGCTGGAGCGCCGCTTGCGTGGCCTGGAAGCCGCGGCCACGCGCATCGCCAAGGGCAGCCTGGAAACCCGGGTGCCGGCACGCGGAGCGGACTCGGTGGGGCGCCTGGCTTCGGCGTTCAATGGCATGGCCGAGCATTTGCAGCAGCTGTTGGCGATTCAGCGCGAACTGGTACGCGCCGTGTCCCATGAGTTGCGCACCCCGGTGGCACGCCTGCGTTTTGGCCTGGAGATGATCGGCTCGGCCACCACCCCGCAAGCACTGGAAAAGTACCGCGAAGGCATGGACCATGACATCGAGGACCTCGATCGACTGGTGGACGAAATGCTGACTTATGCGCGCCTGGAACAGGGCTCGCCGGCGTTGAACTTTCAGCGGATCGACCTGGATGCCTTGGTCAATCAGGTGATCGAGGAACTGGCACCGTTGCGGGCCGACATATCGGTGCGACGCGGCCTGTGCCTGTCGGCCGCCGATTGCGACGATGCTTGGGTCGAGGCCGAGCCACGTTACCTGCACCGGGCGTTGCAGAATCTGGTGAGCAATGCCATGCGCCACGCTCAATCGCGGGTGACTGTCAGCTATCAAGTGGGTCAGCAGCGCTGTCGGGTGGATGTCGAGGATGATGGGCCGGGCGTGCCGGAATCGTCGTGGGAGAAAATCTTCACCCCGTTCCTGCGCCTCGATGACAGCCGCACCCGTGCCTCGGGCGGGCATGGGTTGGGGTTGTCCATCGTGCGGCGGATCGTCCATTGGCATGGTGGCCGGGCGTTGATCAGCAAGAGCAAGAGCCTGGGTGGGGCTTGTTTCAGTTTGAGTTGGCCGCGGAATCAGGAAAAACGATGAAATCTTCGTTGCGATGAGGCCCTCCCAAACACCGAAAATGTTCAGGCCTTGATGCTGACCAGACTCAACAACTGCCCATCCATCACCCCGAACTGCGCATCCAGCTCAGTGCCACTGCGCCATTCGCTGGACAGGTCGGCGAGCAGCCGCAGCCGCACTTCACCCCGCTCACTCCACTCCAGCACTTCAGCATGTTCAAAATAAAACCGCTGCCGAACGATCGGGTACAGCGCCTTGAACAAACTTTCCTTCACCGAGAACGTCAGGGTCACCAGCAGTGCCAGCTGATCCCGACGGCCTGCGTTCATACGCTGTAGCTCTGGCGCGGTGAGGATTTCCTCGGACAGGCGTTCGGCCCGGTCAGGGTCGAGCAGGTTTTCCAGGTCCATGCCCAGCCCGCGCCAGTGGCTTTTCTTCGCGACGATCGCCGCCGCCCGGCCGGTACTGTGGGTGATCGAGCCGGTGATATGTGCCGGCCACACCGGTGCCCGGTCTTCACCGATGGCCGGGACAAAGTTTAATCCTTCCAGTGCTTGCAAGGCCGCCCGGGCGCAGACCCGTCCGGCGAGAAACTCCGCCTGGCGCTTGGCGACCGAACGCTGGATGCTGGCCGGCGGCTCGATGGCACTGCGTTGAAAATCATCTCTGGCCAGTTGTGCGGTGTCGAAGTGAGTGCCCAACAGAACGGTATCGGGCAGCACGAAGGGGAGCGGCCAATCGGCTTCAAGTGGGGCGCAGCAGACGGGTAGGGCGGGGGCGTAATTCATGTCGGCATTTTGCCGGGTTGGCCGGGTGCTGGGTAGTCCTGGCGTAAACCGCGGTCAGCCAAAGATCTTCTTGAAGAACGCCTGCATATCCGCCCACGATTTTTCATCCGCCGCCTTGCTGTAGCCGATGTCAGGTCCGCCGTGATCGCCATGGCCGAGACGATCCGCCTCGGGATTGCTGAACCCGTGCCGGGCGCCTTCGAGGCTGACGAATTGATAGTCGGCCCCCGCCTTGTCCATCTCCGCCTTGAACGCCGCAACGTTATCCTGGGTGACCATGCTGTCCAGGGCGCCATGCTCGACCAGGACTTTGGCCTTTACGCTGCCTGGCGTCGCCGGTGTCCTGGTCGCCAGCGCGCCGTGGAAGCTCACCACGCCCGCCAGAGGCACGCCCTGACGTGCCGCGTTCAACACCACCGCGCCACCGAAGCAATAACCGATCGCCGCGATTTTTTGCGGATCGGTTTGCGTCTGTTTCTTCAGGAGGTCGAGACCGGCCTTGAAGCGTGCGCTGGCAGCAGCACTGTCTTTCAACGCCGCCTCCATGAACGCCATGGCGTCCTTCGGATGTTCGGTGTTCTTGCCATCGCCATACATGTCGATGGCCAGGGCGCTGTAGCCCAGGCCGGCCAGTTCCCGTGCACGGCGCTTGATGTAGTCGTTGAGCCCCCACCATTCGTGCACCACGACCACGCCCGGACGCTGACCCTTGATGGCATCGTCGTAGGCGTAATACCCGATCAGCCGGGTGCCGTCGCTGCTTTGGTACGGGATTTCCTGAGTCTTGATGGCGGCCTGGGTCAACCCGCTGACGGCCAGCAAGAAGAAGGCAAAGAGCATACGCATGATCGAGTCTCCTGCAGGAAAGTCGTCGAGACAGCTGGGTGGATCTGGTTCAGCTCAGGTTAAGCGCGTGTTCAGGGGGCGTTCAGGGCGAGGTCAGTAATCTTGCCCCGTAGCCAAACAACACGTCACTCACTAGGAGTTTCACCCATGACTGGATTCAAAAAACTGCTTCTGGCAATTACCGTAATGGGCGCGAGCACGGCAGCGTTCGCCTCCGATGACAATTTCGTCGGCCTTACTTATGGACAGACCAGCGACAAGGTCAAAAAGTCCCGCGCCTTGAGCGATAACCTCGACCGTCCGAATGCCAATGGCGTGATCGACAAGGACAATACCTGGGGCTTGCGCCTGGGTCGGCAAAACAGCCAGGGCCGCTACTACGCCACTTACGACAATGTGTCGGGGTCGCACAATGGCATCAAAATGCGTCAGGAAAACCTGCTGGGCAGCTACGATCTTTTCTACCCGGGCGGCGGCAGCACCAAGCTGTTCGGCGGCGTCTCGGCGGGGTTGACCAAAGTGAGTCAGGAATCGACAGGCTTCAGCCGCGACACCAACGTCGGTTACACCTACGGTGCGCAGGCGGGTGTTTTGCAACAGGTTTCGCGAAACACGTCGGTTGAACTGGGTTACCGTTACCTGCGCACCAATGCCGGCACCGAGATGCGCGACCACAGCGGCAGCAAACAAGGTTCGTTGAGCATGAACAGCAGTTCCCAGGCGTACATTTCCGCTAACTACGCTTTCTGAAAAGCGTTCGCGACAGGCCGGTACCGGATCAACCCAGGAGGCTGGTCCGGCGTCGTCCTGTCAGGCATCGAAGCGTGCCGTTTGTGTCTCACGACGTTGATTGGCCCGGGAGGGCGTTATGAAACTGCTGGTCGTCGAAGATGAAGCGCTGTTGCGCCATCACCTGCAAACCCGCCTGACGGATAGCGGCCACGTGGTCGAATCCGTGGCCAACGCCACCGAGGCGCTTTATCAGGCCGAACAGTTCAACCACGACCTGGCGGTGATCGATCTCGGCTTGCCGGGCATGGGTGGGCTGGACCTGATCCGTCAGCTGCGCTCGCAGGGCAAGACCTTTCCGATACTGATCCTCACCGCGCGTGGCAATTGGCAAGACAAGGTCGAGGGCCTTGCGGCCGGTGCCGACGATTATGTGGTCAAGCCGTTTCAGTTCGAAGAACTGGAGGCGCGCCTGAATGCCTTGCTCCGTCGCTCCAGCGGGTTCACCCAGTCGACGATTGTCGCCGGGCCGCTGCTGCTGGACCTCAATCGCAAGCAGGCATCCCTTGATGAACAGCCGCTGGCGCTGACTGCGTATGAGTACCGGATACTCGAATACTTGATGCGCCATCACCAGCAAGTGGTGCCCAAGGACCGCTTGATGGAGCAGCTTTACCCGGATGATGGCGAGCGCGATCCAAACGTGATCGAAGTGTTGGTCGGCCGCCTGCGCCGCAAGCTGGAGGGACCCACCGGCTTCAAACCGATCGATACCGTGCGTGGCCTCGGCTATCTGTTCAATGAGCGCTGCACTTGATCAGTTCTCTTCGGATACGTCTGATGCTCGCCGCCACCCTCCTGGCGGTATTGTTCATGCTGGCCTTGCTGCCGGCGATGCAGGGCGCGTTCAGCCTGGCATTGCAGGATGCCATCGAGCAGCGCCTGGCGTCGGACGTCACCACGTTGATCTCGGCCGCGCGGGTAGAGAACAACCGTTTGCAAATGCCGGCGCAACTGCCCGACGAACGTTTCAATCTGGCCGATGGCCGTTTGCTCGGTTATATCTACAACCGTGAAGGTCGACTGGTCTGGCGCTCGAAAGACACCCTCGAAGAGAACATCAATTACACGCCGCGTTACGACGGCCACGGTAACGAGTTCGCGAGGATCCGCGAAGCCAATGGCCAGGAATTCTTCGTCTATGACGTCGAGGTCAAATTGCTCGGCGGCAAAAGTGCGGCATTCAGTTTTGTCGCCCTGCAACCGCTGCGCGACTACGAAACCACCCTTGAGGGCCTGCGGGAAAACCTTTACCTGGGCTTCGGCGCTGCCTTGCTGGTGTTGCTGGCGTTGCTGTGGATCGGTCTGACCTGGGGCTTGCAGGCGTTGCGCCGGCTGAGTCAGGAACTGGACGAGATCGAAAGCGGCACCCGCGAAAGCCTCAGCGAACAACACCCGAGCGAACTGCTGCGCCTGACCGGCTCCCTGAACCGTTTGCTGTACAGCGAGCGCGACCAGCGAAGCCGCTATCGCGATTCCCTCGATGATCTGGCCCACAGCCTGAAAACGCCGTTGACCGTGCTGCAAGGCGTCAGTGAGGACATGGCCCTGCGGCCGGCGGATCGCGATCAGGCCTGGGTCCTGCAATCCCAGATCGAGCGCATGAGCCAGCAGATCGGCTATCAGCTGCAGCGCGCCAGCCTGCGCAAAAGCGGACTCGTGCGCCATCAGGTGCGCTTGCGTCCGGTATTGCAGAGCCTGTGCGACACGTTGGACAAGGTTTATCGCGACAAGCAGGTGCGGGTGACACTCGATCTGCCGGAGCCGTGTCATGTGCCGATCGAGCAGGGCGCCCTGTTGGAGATGTTGGGCAATCTGCTGGAAAACGCCTATCGCCTGTGTCTCGGCGAAGTGCGGGTCAGCGTACGGGAGACCCTGGGCGGGATCGAGCTGTGCGTCGAGGATGACGGCCCCGGGGTGCCGCCGGATCAGCGTGCGCGGATTCTGCAGCGCGGCGAACGACTGGACCGCCAGCATCCGGGGCAGGGCATTGGTCTGGCGGTGGTCAAGGACATCATCGAAAGCTACAGCGCGAAGCTGACCCTGGATGATTCACCTCTGGGTGGGGCGGCGTTCCGGATTAAAATTCCGGTGGTATGACCTGAGTTTGATGTCGTTCTTTCGGGCCTCATCGCGGGCAAGCCCGCTCCCACAGGGATTTCTTTGGACACAGTATTTGTGAACGACAATGAACCCTGTGGGAGCGGGCTTGCCCGCGATGAGGCCAGTGAGTTCACCCTGGAGCCTGGCCCCGAAGCTCAGTTCCCCCGGGCGCGGTAGGCCCCCGGCGTCACCCCCGTCCACTTCTTGAACGCCCGATGAAACGCCGAAGGCTCGGAAAACCCCAGCTGCTCGGCAATCTGTTGCAACGACAGATCCGCACGCCCCAGGTGATAAATCGCAATGTCCCGGCGCAATTGGTCTTTGAGTTCCTGAAAGCTGGAACCCTCTTCACGCAAGTGTCGACGCAGCGTCTGCGGGCTGATGTGCAGGTGCGCGGCCACCGTTTCCAGGTCAGGCCAACAAGAACGGTCGCGGCTGAGCAAACGCCGCAACTGGCTACTCAGGCTGTCGCCATCATCCGGACGCGACAACAGGTCGGCGGGGGACCGTTCGAGGAAACGCTTGAGGGTTCGCTCGTCCTGCAACAGCGGCATATTCAGGTAGCGGCCGTGAAACAGCAGACTGCTCTGCGCCGCCTTGAACTGCAGCGGACAGGAAAACAGCAAGTCGTATTCCGCGCCGTGTTCGGGTCTTTGATAACTGAAGGTGGCCTGCTCCAGACGGATGCGCTGGCCGATCATCCAGCTGCCAAGCCGATGCCAGATCAGCAACAGGCTCTCGCTGAGGAAATGGTCCGGGTCCCACAGCTGTGCATCGTCGAGACTCAGGCGTACCCATTCGTCTTCGCGGGCCAGGCTCAGGCGCGGAGCCCCGGGGAACAGGCTGTAAAACAACAAGCCGCGATTGAGCGCGCTTTCCAGGCTGCGGCAGTGGATCACCGCATGACACATCATCGCGAAGCTGCCGGGTTTGCTGGGAGCCGACCCGAAACCCAGGTACTCGTCGTCCAGTGCCAGCCACAATCCCTGGATCAACCGGGCGAACTGCTCGGGCGCGATGCGGGCACGCGGCTCGTCGAGCATTTCGACGCTGATCCCCAGTCGCTGCAGCAGGTTCGAATAGTCGTACCCACGCTGGCGCGCCCCTCCCAGGGCAGCGCGGGCGAAATGACTGGCGATGGTGCGTTCGCGCATAGAGGCAGGTCCGTCTATCGAGCAGCGGATGTTAGCCGGGAGCACGGGCGATCAACAAGGCGGATATCCGCCAAATTACAGGACAGGGTTCGGTCGATTGGCGGGATTCCGCCACGCTGCTGCAACTGTCCTGAGCCCAGGAAAAACCTGTAACCCTTGATGTAATAAGGCTGTAGGACATTTCTCCAAAGGTGGCACGGGCCTTGCGATACAACCAGCAGATGCCTGCCGTTGCGCAGCTCGACAAAACAAATCCCTCCAGTGCAGGAGGGTTCGCAAATGAGGTGTCGTCGACAACAGATGGAGGTTGTCGCGGGACGCTCTTGAGGAACTTTGCAATGACGACTCGTCAGCCACTGTATAAATCCCTGTATTTCCAGGTAATCGTTGCTATCGCCATCGGCATCCTGCTTGGTCACTTCTACCCGCAGACTGGTGTGGCCCTCAAGCCGCTGGGTGACGGGTTCATCAAGCTGATCAAAATGATCATCGCGCCTATTATCTTCTGCACCGTTGTCAGCGGTATCGCCGGCATGCAGAACATGAAGTCGGTCGGCAAGACCGGCGGTTACGCGCTGTTGTACTTCGAAATCGTTTCGACCATCGCATTGCTGGTCGGTCTGGTGGTGGTCAATATCGTGCAGCCTGGTGCCGGCATGCACATCGACGTCACCACCCTCGATGCCTCCAAGGTTGCTCAGTATGTCGCGGCCGGTGCCGATCAGAGTGTTGTCGGCTTCCTCCTGAATGTCATCCCGTCCACCATCGTCGGCGCGTTCGCCACGGGTGACATCCTGCAAGTGCTGATGTTCTCGGTGATCTTCGGTTTCGCCCTGCATCGCCTGGGTGCCTACGGCAAGCCGATCCTGGACTTCATCGATCGCTTCGCCCACGTGATGTTCAACATCATCAACATGATCATGAAGCTCGCGCCAATCGGTGCTTTCGGTGCCATGGCGTTCACCATCGGCGCCTACGGTGTCGGCTCGCTGGTGCAACTGGGTCAGTTGATGGCCTGCTTCTACATCACCTGCCTGCTGTTCGTCCTGGTGGTGTTGGGCGGTATCGCCCGTGCTCACGGCTTCAGCGTGCTGAAAGTGATCCGTTATATCCGTGAAGAGCTGCTGATCGTGCTGGGCACTTCCTCCTCGGAATCGGTATTGCCACGCATGCTGATCAAGATGGAGCGTCTGGGCGCGCAGAAATCCGTTGTAGGCCTGGTGATCCCGACCGGTTACTCGTTCAACCTCGACGGTACCGCGATCTACCTGACCATGGCGGCGGTATTTATTGCCCAGGCCACCGACACGCACATGGACATCACGCACCAGATCACGCTGCTGGTGGTATTGCTGCTGTCTTCCAAAGGCGCTGCGGGCGTGACCGGTAGTGGCTTCATCGTGCTGGCTGCAACCCTGTCTGCGGTCGGCCATCTGCCGGTTGCCGGCCTGGCGTTGATTCTCGGTATCGACCGCTTCATGTCCGAAGCCCGTGCCCTGACCAACCTGGTGGGCAATGCCGTGGCGACCCTGGTGGTGGCCAAGTGGGTCAAGGAACTGGATGTCGATGTGATGCAAGCCGAACTGGCTTCCGGTGGTCGCGGTATCGCCGACGAGCGTGAAGAAGATGATTTGGGCGTGGCCGAAGGCCCAACTCCGACCAGCGTCAAGTAACGCTCGCTCCACCACTGTTCAGGCTGCAACGATAAACCCGCTCCGGCGGGTTTTTCGTGGGCGCGATTTGAGCGCAACGGTCAGCGCAACTGATACAAAAGGTGATTGCCGCAATGCCAATGGCTGCCTAGTCTGGGGGTATGGCTTACGGAGAAGACCCATGATCGGTCCGCTGGCATCACTCAAGATTCTGGATTTCTCTACATTGTTGCCGGGGCCCTTTGCCTCGTTGTTGCTGGCGGACATGGGCGCCGAGGTGTTGCGTATCGAATCGCCGAGCCGCATGGACCTGTTGCGGGTGCTGCCGCCCCATGACCAGGGTGTCTCGGCCAGCCACGCCTACCTCAATCGCAACAAGCGCAGCCTGGCGCTGGACCTCAAGCAGCCTGAAGCGCTGGAGGTGATCAAGCAGCTGCTGCAGGACTACGACATCGTGCTGGAGCAGTTCCGCCCCGGCGTGATGGAGCGTCTGGGCCTGGGTTATGAAGCCCTCAAGGCGATCAATCCGAAACTGATCTACGTCTCGATCACCGGTTACGGCCAGACCGGTCCGTACAAGGACCGCGCCGGCCATGACATCAATTACCTGGCGCTGGCGGGGCTGGCCAGTTACACCGGTCGCACCGACAGCGGCCCCTTGCCGTTGGGCATGCAAGTGGCGGATGTCGCCGGCGGTTCTTTGCACGGGGTGATTGGCCTGTTGGCTGCGGTGATCGCCCGTCAACACAGTGGGTCAGGGCAATATCTTGATGTGAGCATGACCGATTGCGTGTTCAGTCTGAACGCCTTGGCCGGCGCCGGCTACCTGGCCTGTGGCGCGGAGCCGCACCCGGAAAACCAGATGCTCAACGGCGGCAGCTTCTACGACTATTACCGCACGCGTGATGGCCGCTGGTTATCAGTGGGCAGCCTGGAGCCGGCGTTCATGAAACAAATGTGTACGGCGCTGGGGCTGGAGGAGCTGGCGACCTTGGGCTTGTCGCCGGAACCGGCGCAGCAGAAGAAACTCAAGGAAGCGTTGAAGACTGAATTCGAGAAACACGACTTTGGTGAGTTGTGCGCGCTGTTTGCCGAACTCGATGCCTGTGTCGAACCGGTATTGACGCTGGGCGAAGCGGTTCGCCACCCTCAATTGCGATCGCGGCAGTTGGTCACTGAAGTGCCGCGCAGCGATGGTTCCACCCAGGCGCAAATGGCCTGTCCGTTAAAATTTTCGGACGGGTTGCCCGAGCCGCGACATATCGGCGCGGTGCTGGGTGAGCATACCGACGAGGTGTTGGGGGAGTTGGGGTATAGCGTTGAGCGGATCGAAGAGTTGCGGCGGGCCAGGGTAATTATCTAGAGCCTGTACCGGCCTCTCTTCGCGGGCAAGCCCGCTCCCACAGGGGCAGTGCCGTTTGCAGATTTTGTGTACGACACAGATCCTGTGGGAGCGGGCTTGCCCGCGAAGAGGCCAGTACAGGCACCACAAGTCTCACTACTCGACCCGCATCTCCCCACTGAACACCAGGGTGCTCCGACAGCGCCGGCACAAATACCGCCGGCCTTGCCGCACCAGCCCATGGCGCTGCGCCGAAAAGGGGAAATCGCTGTCGGCGCATGGGCATTTGTAGATGTAGCGGGTCACCCTGCGGCGTTTGACGTCGTAGGTATGACAGCGATTGGGCGGCAGTTCGTACACGCCACGCATGATCAGTTGCCACTCTTCGCCATGGGGCTGGATGCGGTCGCCGAACAACTGATGAGCGATCAGGTGCGCAACTTCGTGAGCCACGGTCTGTTTAAGAAAATCTTCGGTGTTTTCCCTGTACAGCTGCGGATTGAAACGCAGCATGTTCTCGTGCAAGTGCGCGACACCGGCTTTTTGCCCGCGCAGCTTGAGACTCACCACAGGGCGTTTGAAAGGTCGTTTGAAAAAGGATTCAGCTTGTTGGAAACAGTCTTCGACGCGGGTATTGAGTTGCTCGGGCATGCTTGATGGATCTCCAGAGACGTCGAGTATGCCGCAACCCTCAGGACTTGCGAATCGTCCAGGCGCCGAATGGTCACCACCGCTCAATGTCCTGAACACGTTAAAAGGCCGCCTGGTGGCGGCCTGTGTTGGCAGATCTGGTTTTTAGATAGCAGTCTTGTCAGTTGGTATAGACCGGCCCCACGCCGAGTCCCCAGACAATCACGGTGAACGCCATGATGGCTACCAGCACCACCAGACCCACGGCGAGCACCGAACTCGAAAACAGGAATCCTTCGTCCGACGGAATGTTCATGAACGTCGGCAGCCCGACATATAGCAGGTACACCGTGTAGCAGATGGCCGCGGTGCCGACGATCATCCCCAGCCACATGTGCGGGTAAAGCGCCGCCAGGCCGCCAATGAACAGCGGAGTCGCAGTATAAGTCGCAAACGCGACGCAGCGGGCCAGGCTTGGATTGGCATCATAGGTACGGGCCATCCAGTGGATGAACGCGCCCATCACCGCTACGCCGCCAAGCATCGCCAGGTACGACATGATCGTCATCCATAGCGCACTCTCCGTCGTCAACATCACCGGCGTACGATTGCCGATGACCCAGCCGACCTGTGTGGTACCGATAAACGCCGACACCGCCGGGATGGCCGCCAGGATGAGCGTGTGCGTCAGGTACATGTGGCTGATGCTTTCCTCCTGGTCGCCACGAATTTCTTTCCATTCTTGGTCAGGGTGGGTGAATAGCCCCACTACGTGATGGATCATGCCAGTCACTCCTCTTGTTTTACCTTCGCCCCCCAGTGGAGCGCCTACGGGCCAAGGTGGCCGAGTAAGGAAAGGTCTGGATATGTATGCGACCTTATGTCGCAGTATAGAAAGGTCTTATCCGCGCAGGTACGGGGGGCTTAGAGCAAATCGCGCTGTAAAGGGTGGCGCTAATCGCCGTAAGGATTGTGCCGGGTCTTACCTGTGGCGAGTGAGCTTGCTCCCGCTGGTCACGAAGCGGCCCAAAAACCATATGGCACCGATCCCATGGTGAGTGCTTCGCACTCAAGCGGGAGCAAGCTTCCTCGCCACAGGGATAGCCTCAACTCAGAAAAAAGTGCATGCCCCGAGCACTTCGCCCCGGAAGGGTTTTTGCGTAAAATGCCGGGCTTTCGACACACCTCACGGATTTCGCGTCATGGGCACTCTCACGGTCAACCAGAACAAACTGCAAAAGCGCCTTCGCCGCCAGGCCGGTGAGGCTGTCGCCGACTTCAATATGATTGAAGACGGCGACAAGGTCATGGTCTGCCTGTCCGGCGGCAAGGACAGCTACACCATGCTCGACGTGCTGATGCATTTGCAGAAGGTTGCACCGATCCGCTTCGAGATCGTGGCCGTGAACATGGACCAGAAGCAGCCGGGCTTCCCGGAGCACGTACTGCCGGCTTACCTCAAGACGCTGGGTATCGAGTACCACATCGTCGAGAAAGACACTTACTCGGTGGTCAAGGAGTTGATTCCGGAAGGCAAGACCACCTGTTCGCTGTGCTCACGTCTGCGTCGTGGCACGCTCTATACCTTCGCCGACGAAATCGGCGCGACCAAGATGGCGCTCGGTCACCACCGCGACGACATCGTCGAGACCTTCTTCCTGAACATGTTCTTCAATGGATCGCTCAAGGCCATGCCGCCGAAGCTGCGGGCCGACGACGGTCGTAACGTGGTGATCCGCCCGCTGGCCTACTGCAACGAAAAAGACATCCAGGCCTACTCCGACTTCAAGCAATTCCCGATCATCCCGTGCAACCTCTGTGGTTCCCAGGAAAACCTGCAGCGTCAGGTGGTCAAGGACATGCTCCAGGAGTGGGAACGCAAGACCCCGGGCCGCACTGAAAGCATTTTCCGCAGCCTGCAGAACGTGATTCCCTCGCAACTGGCGGACCGCAACCTGTTCGACTTCGCCAGCCTCAAGATCGACGAATCTGCCGCTTCGCGGTTCGTCAACGTGGTTAACCTCTAAGCGCTATTACTGTGGGAGCCAGCCTGCTGGCGATGGCGGAGTGTCAGGCACATCATTGTTGTCTGACACCCCTTCATCGCCAGCAGGCTGGCTCCCACAAGTTTTGTCACAAGTTGGCAGTTCATTTTTCAATCCTCAGGAGAGGGCATGCGCGATTACAAGTGGCTGCACGAATACTGTCTGAACCGCTTCGGTTCAGCAGCTGAACTGGAAGCCCATCTGCCCGTTCCCAAGACCCCGGCACAATTGCGCAAGATCAGTGATGACCGTTACCTGTCGACCATGGCGCTGCGGGTGTTCCGTGCCGGGCTCAAGCACAGCCTGGTGGACGCCAAATGGCCGTCGTTCGAAGAGGTGTTCTTCAGATTCGACCCGGAAAAAGTGGTGCTGATGAGCGCCGAACACCTGGAGCGGTTGATGCAGGATGCGCGGATTATCCGGCACCTGGGCAAGCTCAAGAGCGTGCCGCGCAATGCACAGTTCATCCTTGATGTGGCCCATGAGAAGGGCAGCTTCGGCGCCTTGATCGCAGAGTGGCCGGTGACCGATATCGTCGGCCTGTGGACTTACCTGAAAAAGCACGGGCATCAGTTGGGCGGGTTATCGGCGCCGCGATTCCTGCGCATGGTCGGCAAGGATACCTTTGTGCCGAGCTATGATGTGGTGGCGGCGTTGAACGCGCAGAAGATTGTCGACAAGGTGCCGACCAGTCTGCGGGACCTGGCCACGGTGCAGAACGTGTTCAACCAGTGGCATGAAGAGAGTGGCGGGCGGGCGATGAGCCAGATTTCGATGATGCTGGCTTACACCGTGAATCATTAAACCGAGTCGCGGCCTTCGTCGGAACGCCGCCCGGACCAAGCCCGCTCCCACAGTGACCGATGTTGTTCACAAATCTTGTGTTCAAAACCAATACTTGTGGGAGCCGGCTTGCCGGCGATGGCGTCAGATCAGGCGACCGAGATCTCACCTTCCCCCGCCAACCTGCGATTCAACTGAAAGCGCCACCGCACATACAACAGCGCCGAGCAGAACACCGCCAGGCTCGCCCCCATCTCCAGCAAACCGAACAGCTGCCGGTTCGGATCGAACGCGGCCAATGCGCCCTTGATGAAGTACAGGTTCACCACAAAGCACATCCACGAATGCCCGCGCGGGCTGCCAATGATCATGCCCGGCGCCAGCAACAGCAGCGGCACCAGTTCGATCAGCAGAATGACCCAGGGCCGTGCGCCGTGCAGGTCGGCGACGACCAGGTAGTAGGCGCACAGCAGCCCCAGCAGGCCGAAAAAACACAGCAGGCTGATGACTCGCATCGCTCGTACGCGAGGTTCCAGCCATTGGATGGAGGGCAGAATCTTCGGCTTTTTGGCCACCTCAGCTCTCCAGTTTCTGTGCAGTGCGGGCCAGGCGCAGACCCAAGGCTCGGCACAGCGCTACTTCATGTTCATTCAAGCCGCTTTTGCCGTCGGCTCCGGCGTGGTGACTGGCGCCATAAGGCGTGCCGCCGCCGCGGGTTTCCAGCAGGGCCGATTCGCTGTAAGGCAGGCCGGTGATCAGCATGCCGTGGTGCAGCAGTGGCAACATCATCGACAGCAATGTGGTTTCCTGGCCGCCATGCAGGCTCGCGGTGGAGGTGAACACCCCGGCCGGTTTGCCCACCAGTGCGCCGGTCAGCCACAGGTTGCTCGTGCCGTCGAGAAAGTATTTGAGTGGCGCTGCCATATTGCCGAACCGGGTCGGACTGCCCATGGCCAGGCCCGCGCAGTTTTTCAGGTCGTCGAGGCTGGCGTACAGCGCACCTTCGTCGGGGATGTCCGGCGACACGGCTTCGCATTCGGTCGAAATCGGCGGTACCGTGCGCAACCGGGCTTCAAGACCGGCCTTCTCGACGCCCCGGGCGATCTGCCGGGCCATTTCATTGGTCGAACCGCTGCGGCTGTAATACAGGACCAGGATATAGGGTGCGCTCACGGCAGCAGCTCCAGCACATTCTCCGGCGGACGGCCGATGATGGCTTTTTCGCCGGCTTCGAGAATCGGTCGCTCCATGAGTTTGGGGTGCGCGGCGATGGCGGCGATCAATTGCGCCTCGCTCAGGTTGCTGTCGGCCAGGTTGAGGGTCTTGTACTCGTCCTCGCCGGTGCGCAGCAGTTGCCGGGCGCTGAGGCCAAGCTTGGTCAGCAGGCGCTGGATTTGCCCGGCGTCCAGCGGGGTTTCCAGGTAGCGGACCACGGTAGGGGTCAGACCCCGGGCTTCCAGCAGTTCGAGCGCACCGCGGGATTTCGAGCAGCGCGGGTTGTGATAAAGCGTCAGATCGGTCATGTGCGGGTCGCATCTTGCGTAAGGTGGCGGCTATTCTAACTGGGCAGCGCGTAATCCAGAACCTTGGGAGGCAATGGGTCGCGGCAGTATTCTTTTTTCGACAAGGATCACGACATGACAAGACGACTGGCAGCGGCGTTGGCGATCATCGGGGCGTTAGTGCTAGGGGGCTGTGGCAACGACTATGGCATCGACCAGAACGGTCGGAAGATCGCTGCCGAGCGTCTGGACAAGCAATGGCTGGTGCTCAACTATTGGGCCGAATGGTGCGGGCCATGCCGTACCGAAATCCCCGAATTGAACGTGCTGGCCGAACAGCTCAAGGACAAGCAAATCGGGGTGTTCGGCGTCAATTTCGACAATGTGCAGGGTGAAGAGCTCAGGAGCGCCAGCGAGAAACTGGGGATCAGGTTCACCGTGCTGGCTCAAGACCCGGCCGACCTGTTCGAACTGCCGCGCAGTGAGGCATTGCCGGTGACCTACATCATCGATGACAAGGGCAAGGTGCGGGAGCAGTTGATGGGCGAGCAGACGGCGGCGGGGGTGATGGCGAAGCTGGAGTCGTTGCAGGCTGACAACTGATCGTCCGTGCGCAGCTGAAATCCCCTGTAGGAGCCGGCTTGCTGGCGAAGGCGGCGGAATGGCCAACATACATGTCGCCTGGTACACCGCTATCGCCAGCAAGCCGGCTCCTACAGGGTTGCGGCGCAACAGCCAACATTTATGTTGCCTGACACACTGCCTTCGCCAGCAAGCCGGCTCCTACAGGGGGGCGTCGGATCAACCCTCTTCCAGCCACCAGCGCAACGGCTTGCCTTCTGCCGGCCAGAAACGCATCTGGTCGATCGGCGAAACGTCCCAGCGCTGTACGTTTTCCAGCGCCTGGAGGAACCGCTTCTCCTGCTCCATCAACGCCGGCGCACACATTTTGCGGGTGCTGCCGACCTTGCCGAAGCTCAGCTTGTCGCCGTCCAGGGTGTACGGCGCGAACCAATGGTTGCAGCCGCCGTTGCCGTAGGCCCGACCGTCTTCACCGAGGGTGATGGTCAGGTGGCTGTAATCCATCAACGGACGTTCGCCAATCCACTCCAGTATGTAGCTGCGGTTCTGTTGCAACTTCACCGGTTCCGCGGCGCAGCCCAGCAGGCTGGCGCCAACCATGGCGCTCAGAACAAGGCGTTTCATCACGCAGGCTCCTGGCACGTCGGGCACAGGTGCTTCTCGCCGGCAGTGGTCCAGCCCAACTCGGCAATCCGCGCGGTGGCAGCCGGTTTTTCGGCCTTGTTGCCCAGCTTGGCGTCGACTGCGAATTCGAAGCTCAGCGCTTTGGCGCAGCTGTCGCAGTTGACGTTCCAGGTGTGGATCGCCAGTTCGCCGAACACCGGGCCACTGGCCACCGCGACCCATTGGCCCGGCGGGTTGATCAGGTGGCGTACCGTTTCGACGGTCAGGCGCATGGACAAGTCCTTGCTGCCTTTGAGGGTCACGACCAACACGTCGTTATTGCGAATCGAGCCGCCGTTGCCGGTGACTTGATAACGCCCCGGGACCAGGGCGCGGCATTCGGTGAGGGTGTGTTGCGGGTTCATCAGGCTATAGCGGAAATCGTGTTCGACCATGGGTCCTCCAAATATGCGCGGCATGCTAGCACGGACATCAACGCAGCACTGCGCGGGCGAATGACCTTCGATCTGGTTCAGCCGCCATCAACCTGATTCCGGGTATTGCCGACAGCCCAGGCCGCGATGTTCTGCAGGGTGGTCGCGGCAATGGCGGCCAGGGCTTCGCGGGTCAGGAAGGCCTGGTGTGCGGTAATGATCACGTTGGGAAACGTCAGCAGGCGCGCCAGCACATCGTCCTGCAACGGCAGATCGGAGCGGTCCTCGAAGAACAGCTGCGCCTCCTCTTCATATACGTCCAGTCCCAGATATCCCAATTGCCCGTCTTTCAACGCGTCGATCAGCGCGGGGGTATCCACCAGGCCGCCGCGACCGGTATTGATCAGCATCGCGCCGGTTTGCATCTGTGCCAGTGACTCGCGGTTGATCAAGTGTTTGCTCTGTTCGTTGAGCGGGCAATGCAGGCTGATGATCTGCGATTCGTCCAACAATTGCGGCAAACTCAAGTAGCGGGCGCCGAGGGCCTCGACCTGAGGGTTGGGGAAGGGATCGTACGCCACCAGCCGACAGCCAAAGCCATTCATGATCTTGGCGAAGGTCGCACCGATCTGTCCGGTGCCGACCACGCCGACGGTCTTGTCTACCAGGTCGAAGCCGGTCAGGCCATGCAGGGTGAAATCGCCTTCGCGGGTGCGGTTGTAGGCGCGATGAAGACGGCGGTTGAGCGCCAGGATCAGCGCTACCGCGTGTTCGGCCACCGCATGGGGCGAGTAGGCCGGGACCCGCACGATGGTCAGTCCCAGCCGCTTGGCCACGGCCAGGTCGACATGGTTGTAGCCGGCCGAACGCAGGGCAATCAGTCGAGTGCCGCCGGCGGCCAGGCGTTCGAGCACCGGGGCGCTGAGGTCGTCATTGATGAACGCGCAGACCACCTCATGGTGCGCCGCCAGCGCCGCCGTATCGAGGCTCAATCGCGCCGATTGAAAGTGCAACTCGATGCCGGCGGGCAGGGTGGCGGCGAGAAAGCTGTCGCGGTCGTAGGTCTGACTGCTGAAAAGAATCGTGCGCATGATTTCCTCCTTGTTCCGGTCCCCTGTAGGAGCTGGCTCGCCAGCGAAGTGGCCCTCAAATTCAGCGTTGTTCTTGAGGCCGCCTCCTGTAGGAGCTGGCTTGTCGGATCGCCGCACCGCAGCGAAAGGGTCCTGAAATTCAGCGTTGTTCTTGAGGGCGCCTTCGCTGGCAAGCCAGCTCCTACAGGGGGGGCGCGGTAACGGGTCGGTTCAGGCATTGATACGGGCATGGGCAGCCAGGCGGTTGATCGCCCGGTCGAGCTCTTCCAGGGCGCCGGGTGCTTTCGGGTCTTGTTGCTTGAGCAGGGTTTCGCTGCGCTGGCAGGCGGCGCGCAGTTGCGGCACGCCGCAATAGCGGGTCGCGCCATGCAGACGATGAACGCGCTCGATCAGGGCGTTCTGATCGTTGGTTTCCCGAGCGCTGCGGATGGCTTCGCGGTCGGCTTCCAACGACGCCAACAGCATCGCCAGCATGTCCGCCGCCAGATCAGCCTTGCCGGCGGCCAGGCGTAAACCTTCTTCATGATCGAGCACCTGCAACTCAAGGTCGCCGCCATGGCGGTCGCTGGAACGCTCCGGCCCATGATTGCGCAGCGCCAGGCCGGTCCACTTCAACACCACCTGCGCCAGTTGCCGTTCGCTGATCGGTTTGGTCAGGTAATCGTCCATGCCGCTTTGCAGCAATGCGCGTTTTTCGTTGGCCATGGCGTGGGCGGTGAGGGCCACGATCGGCAACGGCGTGCGATGCCGATCGCCTTCCCACTGGCGAATCGACTCGGTGCTCTGGCGCCCGTCCATGCCGGGCATTTGCACGTCCATCAACACCAGATCGAATGTCTCGCTCTGCACCGCCTTGACCGCGGCGTAACCGCTTTCCACGGCAAGCACCTTGGCACCCATGTCTTCGAGCAGGGTCTGCACCAGCAACAGGTTGGCAGGGTTGTCGTCCACGCACAGTACCTTCGGCGCACGGCTGGACAGCGGTTCGCCCGGCTCGCTACGCAACTGGCGCGGGTTGACCAGATCGGACAGGGCCCGTCGCAGCTTGCGGGTACAGGCCGGTTTGGCCTGGAGCTGGCTGTGGGGGTTGGGGACCGAAAGGTGGAACAGCGTCTGTTCGGTGGTCGGGCACAGCACCAGCACTTTGCAGCCCAGGTGTTCGAGGTCCCAGATGTGCTGGTTGAGGCGCTCCGGCGGCATGTCGTTGCTGGTGATGCCCAGCACCGCCAGGTCAATCGCCTGATCGGTCTGATGGGCGCCGGTCACGCCATTGGTCAGGCTTTCCAGGGTGTTGAACGGGGTGACTTCGAGGCCGCAATCTTCCAGTTGATGCTGTAGCGCCTGACGGGCCAGCTCGTGGTTTTCCAGCACCGCCACCCGGCGTCCAAGCAGGGGTGGGCCGGGCAGGTCTTCGGCGTCGTCGCGGGTTTTGGGCAGGCTCAGGCTGATCCAGAACTCCGAACCTTCGCCCGGTGTGCTGTCGACCCCTATCTCGCCGCCCATCTGTTCGATCAGGCGCTTGGAAATCACCAGCCCGAGACCGGTGCCGCCAGGCTGCCGGGACAGCGAGTTGTCGGCCTGGCTGAACGCCTGGAACAGCGCGCGCACGTCCTGGTTCGACAGGCCGATGCCGGTGTCCTGGATGCTGATACGCAACTGCACGCTGTCCTCATGCTCTTCTTCGAGCATGGCCCGGGCGACAATGGTGCCTTCGCGGGTGAATTTGATCGCGTTGCTGACCAGGTTGGTGAGGATCTGCTTGAGCCGCAGCGGATCGCCCACCAGCGACAGCGGCGTGTCGCGATACACCAGGCTCACCAGCTCCAGCTGTTTGGCGTGGGCGGCCGGGGCGAGGATGGTCAGGGTGTCCTGCAACAGGTCGCGCAGATTGAACGGAATATGATCGAGTACCAGTTTGCCGGCCTCGATCTTGGAAAAGTCGAGGATCTCGTTGATGATCCCCAGCAGGCTGTCGGCCGACTTTTCGATAGTACCCAGATAGTCGAGCTGGCGCGGGGTCAGCTCGCTTTTTTGCAGCAGGTGGGTGAAGCCGAGTATGCCGTTGAGCGGCGTGCGGATTTCATGGCTCATGTTGGCCAGGAATTCGGATTTGATCCGGCTGGCCTCCAGGGCTTCCTTGCGTGCCAGGTCGAGCTCGATGTTCTGGATTTCGATGGTTTCCAGATTCTGGCGCACGTCTTCTGTGGCCTGGTCGATGCTGTGTTGCAATTCTTCCTGGGCATTTTGCAGGGTGCCGGCCATGCGGTTGATGCCGGATGCCAGTTCATCCAGCTCCTGACTGCCCAGGGGCGGCAGGCGGGTTTCCAGGTGCCCGTCCTTGAGTTGCGTCACGGCTTGCTTGATCTGGCTCAGCGGCCGGTTGATGGTGCGGCCCATGCGCAACGCCAGCAGTGCCGCACCGCCCAGGCCCGCGGCGATCAGCAGCAGGCTGGCGAACAGGCTGCGGTAGCCGCGCAGCAGCATGCCGTTGTGGGACAGTTCGAGTTCCACCCAGCCGAGCAGGCGGTCGGCTTCATCGGGGATCAGGTCGCCGGCCATATTACGATGCTTGCCGAAGACCGGCAGCAGGTAGCGAGTCGCATCGTTGCCGCTGCGGTGCAGCATCTGCGAACCATCGCCCAGAGGGGCGGGGTTGAGCATGATCGGGCCAGCATGGGCCAGTAGCGTGCGGTCGGGCGCGAGGAAGGTCACTGCGCGAACGTCCGGCTGCTCCAGTGACTGGGTGGCGATGCGCTCCAGCAGGTCGCTGTTCTGGTGACCCATGGCCGGTGCCACCAGGGGCGCCAGTTGTTCGGCGATCATTTCGCCACGCTGCATGAGTTGGGCTTGCAGGTCGGACTGCTGCATCCAGGTAAAGTAGCCACCCAGTACCAACGCCATCAGGCTGGTCGGTAGCAGAGTCAGCAACAGCACGCGGCCTTTGATTCCCAGTTTCTTGAGCACGCCTCTCTCCTGCATCCCGCTATTCAAATGACCTGCACTACGTGCGGCACGCACCACCTGCGCAGTGTAGCGATTTGATCGCGGGCCATCCTGGTAAAATTTGAAGCAGTCATTCGTCGGCTGCACCCCTGCTTTTGCGTCGCGGGCAAACCTTGGGTTGCCCCTGGCGAGGCAATCTTGAATAATCGCCAACTGAGAATTATTTGCAGATACTCATGAATCCCATCTCTGTTGGCCATCCGCGCATCCTTTCCATCGAAGACGACCTCGTGCTCGGTGCCTATGTCCATGAGCACCTGGGACGTTGCGGGTTTCAGGTGACCTGGTGTCAGAACGGCCAGGAAGGCCTGGCCATTGCCCGCCAGCAAGCCTTCGACGTGGTGCTGATGGACATTCTGTTGCCGGGCATGGACGGGTTGAACGTGCTGACGCAGTTGCGCCGGAGCCATTCGACTCCGGTGGTGCTGATGTCCGCCCTCGGGGCCGAGGCGGATCGCATCAGCGGCTTTCGCCTGGGCGCCGATGATTATTTGCCCAAGCCCTTCAGCATGGCGGAGTTGCGGGTGCGCATCGAAGCGATCCTGCGGCGGGTGGCGCTCGACCGGCGGCCGGCGCCCGCATCGATCGCCCCTTCGGCCGATAGCTTGCGCTTCGATGAGGAGCTGTTTGACGTCTTTTACTGCGCACAGGCTGCCGGCCTGACCCGCAGCGAGTATCGGTTGCTGGAAACGCTGAACCGCAATGGCGATGAGGTGCTGAGCAAGGCCTTCCTTTATCAGCATGTGCTGCAACGCGGTTACGCGGCCCACGACCGCAGCCTCGACATGCACATCAGCCAGATCCGTCGCAAGCTCAAGGTTATCGGCTACACCGAGCGGGAGGTGCGCACGGTGTGGGGCAAGGGCTATGTATTGAGTGCTGTCGATGAAATGGTCTGATCTGCCGGGCCGGCATTCGCTGTTCTGGAAGCTGGCGTGTCTGTTGGTGGCGTTCTGTCTGTTGATGATCTGGTTGAGCTGGTCCTGGGGCCGCTACATGGAAAAGCGAAACCAGTTCATGTCGGATGACGCCCGAGGCACTTTGACGCGCTATGCCGCCGAGGCCGAGCAGGCGTGGCAGCAGGGGCAGCACGCTGGCGTCGACGCATGGCTGCAGGGCATGCAACAACGCGAAGCGAGCTGGGTGGGGGTCATTGGCAGCGATTTGCAGTCGTTGAGCAGCCTGCCACTATCGGACAAGGATCTCCAGCGCCTGACCTTTCTGCGCGGCCTGGACTGGCCCATCCATAAAAAAGGCCGGCCGTGGCTACGGGTGCCGTTTCCCGGCGATTCGTCCGCCGGCAGCCTGGTGATCGAGTTGCCACAGCGATTTGTGCCCGGACGTTACAGGGTGTTCTGGCGGGTGATCACCAACGGCGTCATCCCCGGCCTGTTCACCTTGCTGTTGTGCGTCGGGCTGTATCGGTTGCTGGTGGTGCCGTTGAACAGTTTGCGTGAGCAAGCCAATGCCTGGCGCGCCGATCAACTGAGCGTACGTCTGTCGAGTCAGACCACCAACCGTTCGGATGAACTGGGGGAACTGGGCAGGGCTTTCGATCACATGGCCGAGCGCCTGCAGGGCACGGTTGCCCTGCAACAACAATTGCTGCGTGACCTGTCCCACGAACTGCGCACCCCGCTCAGCCGTCTTCGCGTGGCCAGCGAAGGCGAGCAGGGGCTTGAGCAACTGCGCGAGCGCATCGGCCGGGAAGTCGATGGCATGCAGCGCCTGGTCGAAGACACCTTGCAACTGGCCTGGCTCGACACCGAACGCGCGCCATTGCCCGACGAAGCGATCCAGATCCAGGCGCTGTGGGAAATGCTCACGGAAAACGCCTGCTATGAAAGCTGTTGCCCTGTAGGCCAGCTGCAATGTGCAGTGGATTCATCCTGCTGGGTGCGCGGTAATCTCAACACCTTGGCACAGGCGCTGGAAAATATCCTGCGCAATGCCATCCGTCATTCACCCGAAGGCGGCGTCGTGCGTCTGGACGGACGGCGTGATGGCGATTTCTGGCATTTGTGGCTGGAGGATGAGGGGGGCGGGGTGGCGGAGGGAGATCTGGAGCGGATCTTCTCGCCGTTCATTCGACTTGACGGTTCGCGGCCGGGGAACGGGGGATTCGGCTTAGGGTTGAGCATTGCCAGGAATGCGGTGCAGCGCCAGGGTGGGAGTCTTTGGGCGCAGAACACTGGGGCGGGGTTGCGGCTGAATATGCGGTTAGTGGCTGATGTCGGTGGTGTCAGTGATGACGCCTTCGCGAGCAGGCTCGCTCCCACAGTGGATACGGGGAGGCCACAGATTGTGTGAGCAACAGGAATCCTTGTGGGAGCGAGCCGGCTCCGGGCGGCGTTTCGACGAAGAGGCCCTGCCAACCGCTGTTGTGCTGATTTTTGCCGGAACGTTCGCGAATTTTTTTACGACATTTCCTAAAGAGGTTTGCCGGCACCTTGACGCTTTCTTGACGGGTTAAGCTCTCGCTTTTACTCGGCTTCAAGGATTGGACATGAAAGCACCCGATGTTCCCGCCAGCACAGTCGACGACCGCTTCAGTGAAGTGCTTGTGCTTATTCGCAGTGCCAGGCAGCAGGCCATTCAGGCGGTCAACACCAGATTGATCGAACTGTACTGGCAGGTCGGTGCTTACATCAGTCGCAAGCTGGAACGGGCCGAGTGGGGTGATGCGGTGGTCAGCCAGTTGGCCGAGCATCTGGCTCAGACTCAACCAGGGTTGCGTGGTTTACCCGGTCGAATTTGTTCCGGATGCGCCAGTTCTATGAGACCTACCATGCTGAAGAGAAAGTCGCACCACTGGTGCGACAATTATCCTGGTCACACAACGTGATCATCTTCAGCCAGAGCAAGCGCCCGCAAGAGCGGGAGTTCTATGTGCGTATGGCGGTTCAGGAGAAGTGGTCGAAGCGTGAGCTGGAGCGCCAGTTCAAGGAATACCAGGTCCAGCTACCGGACAAACAGTTGTTGCAGGCCAAGTTGCATGAGTTTTATGCCCTGAATATTGCACAGGGGGAGGGAACTGAATAATCCGCTTATTCCCATAAGCCATAAGCACCGCACTTTGCGTGATATGGCCTGCGAACGTTTGCCGGTATGATAGTCGCCCCCGCAGTTTGGATTGCGAATACGCCATGACCTTGCAGTACCCAACTATCGCCGATTGCGTCGGCAACACTCCGCTGGTCCGTTTGCAGCGCCTGCCCGGTGCCACCAGCAACACCCTTTTGCTCAAGCTTGAAGGGAATAACCCGGCGGGTTCGGTCAAGGACCGTCCGGCGTTGTCGATGATCACCCGCGCCGAATTGCGCGGGCAGATCCATGTCGGCGATACGCTGATCGAGGCGACCTCGGGCAATACCGGGATCGCCCTGGCCATGGCCGCCGCGATCAAGGGCTACAAGATGATCCTGATCATGCCGGACAATTCCAGCGCCGAGCGCAAGGCGGCGATGACCGCCTATGGTGCCGAACTGATCCTGGTCACCCAGGAAGAAGGCATGGAAGGCGCGCGCGACCTCGCCCAGCGCATGGAAGCAGAAGGCCGCGGCAAAGTACTGGATCAGTTCGCCAACGGCGACAACCCCGAGGCGCACTACACCACCACCGGTCCGGAAATCTGGCGTCAGACCGAAGGCACCATCACGCATTTTGTCAGTTCGATGGGCACCACTGGCACCATCATGGGCGTTTCGCGCTACTTGAAAGAGCAGAACGACAACGTGCAGATCATTGGTCTGCAACCGATGGAAGGTTCGGCGATTCCAGGTATTCGTCGCTGGCCGCAGGAATACCTGCCGAAGATCTACCAGGCCGATCGCGTGGACCGGATCGTCGACATGGCGCAAAGCGAGGCCGAAGACGTGACCCGTCGTCTGGCCCGCGAAGAAGGCATCTTCTGTGGCGTGTCCTCGGGCGGTGCGGTGGCGGCGATGCTGCGCCTGTCCAAAGAAGTTGAAAACGCGGTGATCGTCGCGATCATCTGCGACCGTGGCGACCGATACCTGTCGACCGGCATTTTCGACGCGCCCCACTGATGGCCAGGCAAGAGAGAGGCCTGCGCTTCCAGCCCACCGGCGGCAGCAAGGCCCCGCAAATCCCGACCGGCAAAAAGCAGCGCCTGAGTATCGAGCGCCTGGCCAACGACGGCCGCGGCATCGCGTTTTTCGAAGGTCGCACCTGGTTCGTCCTCGGTGCATTGGCCGGTGAAGAAGTCGAAGCGCGGGTGCTGGGCGCCCACGGCAAAGTGGTCGAGGCGCGCACCGAGCGCGTGTTCCAGGCCAGCGAATTGCGTCGCCCGGCACCGTGCCCCCATGCCGGTCGCTGCGGCGGTTGCAGCGTGCAACATCTGCCGCACGATGAACAACTCGCCCTGAAACAACGCATGCTCGCCGAGCAATTATCGAAGGTCGCCGGTGTCGAACCCCAAGAGTGGGCAGCGCCGTTGAGCGGTCCGGAATTCGGTTACCGCCGTCGCGCCCGAGTGGCGGTGCGCTGGGACATGAAGGCGAAAAAACTCGAAGTCGGTTTTCGCGCGGCGGGCAGTCAGGACATCGTTGCAATCAACGAATGCCCGGTGCTGGTACAGCCATTGCAGCCAATCATGACCCGCTTGCCGGACATGCTCCGGCGCTTGAGCAAGCCTCAGGCGTTGGGTCATGTGGAATTGTTCAGCGGCTCGTCCCTGGCCGTCCTGTTGCGGCACATGGCGCCGCTGTCCGACGCCGACCTGACGATCCTCAAGGATTTCTGCGCCTTCCATGAAGCTCAATTGTGGTTGCACGGTGACGGCGAACCGCATCCGGTCGAGCCCGGTCAGTCCCTGGGCTATCGTTTGGAAACCTGGGATTTGAACCTGGCGTACCGGCCCGGAGATTTCATTCAGGTCAACGCCGGGGTCAACGAAGCGATGGTCGTCCAGGCGCTGGAATGGCTGCAGCCAAAGGCCGATGAGCGGGTGCTCGATCTGTTCTGCGGCCTGGGCAATTTTGCCTTGCCGCTGGCCAGGGCCGTTCGCGAAGTGGTGGCGGTCGAAGGTGTGCAGGCAATGGTCGAGCGGGCAGCCGCTAACGCCGCTAGCAACAATCTGCATAATACGAAGTTTTTTCAGGCCGATTTATCCCAGCCTTTGAACGATGCCGAATGGGCGCGCGAAGGCTTTTGTGCGGTACTCTTGGACCCACCCCGTGACGGCGCTTTCGAGGTCGTGCGCAAGCTCAAGTCGTTGGGCGCCGAACGGTTGGTGTATGTGTCATGCAACCCTGCAACCCTGGCGCGTGACACGGTCGAATTGATCAAGCAGGGCTACCGGTTAAAACGTGCCGGGATTCTCGATATGTTTCCTCAAACGGCACATGTCGAGGCCATGGCGTTATTTGAAGCGAGCTAGGAAGGCTCGTCTGGTCCGACTGACCCGCCCGTGCAGCCGCGCACCAGCCCGACGTGGGCTCATGGGCAGCGAAGGTCAGCGATTTTGACGCATTGAATCTGCGTCGTAGGGAAGGTAAGCAAGATGGTACAGGTGAGAGCACACCAGCCGATCAACACCGACGGCAGTATCAATCTCGAGGCTTGGCTCGATCATGCGGTCAGTGTCGATCTGGCACTGGATCGCGAAGCCTTGAAGGAAGCGTGCGAGTTCGCTCGCGCCTCTGAACAACAGGCCAATGCGGCGAAGAATCTCTGGTCCGAAGGGACCTCGAGTTTCCGCACGGGCCTTGAGATCGCCGAGATCCTCGCCGACCTCAAACTCGATCAGGATTCGTTGGTTGCCGCGGTCTTGTACCGCGGCGTGCGCGAAGGCCAGATCGAACTGCCGGCGGTCAGCCAGCGCTTCGGTCCGGTGGTCGCCAAACTCATCGACGGTGTGTTGCGCATGGCGGCCATCAGCGCCAGCCTCAGCCCCCGTCAATCCCTGGTGCTGGGGACCCAGGGCCAGGTGGAAAACCTGCGCAAGATGCTGGTGGCCATGGTCGACGACGTTCGCGTCGCGCTGATCAAGCTCGCCGAGCGCACCTGCGCGATCCGTGCGGTGAAAACCGCCGACGACGAGAAACGCAACCGTGTGGCCCGTGAAGTCTTCGACATCTATGCGCCCCTGGCTCACCGTCTCGGCATCGGTCACATCAAGTGGGAGCTGGAGGACTTGTCCTTCCGTTACCTCGAGCCCGATCAGTACAAGCAGATTGCCAAGCTGCTCCACGAGCGGCGCCTGGATCGCGAGCGCTTCATCGCCGATGTGATGAACCAGCTGAAAGTCGAATTGCAGGCCACCGGGGTCGATGCCGATATCAGCGGCCGGGCCAAGCACATCTATTCGATCTGGCGCAAAATGCAGCGCAAGGGTCTGGAATTCAGCCAGATCTACGACGTGCGCGCCGTTCGTGTCCTGGTGCCGGAAATGCGCGACTGCTACACCGCGCTCGGCATCGTCCACACATTGTGGCGGCACATCCCGAAGGAATTCGACGACTACATCGCCAACCCCAAGGAGAACGGCTACCGCTCGCTGCACACCGCGGTGATCGGGCCCGAGGGCAAGGTGCTGGAAGTGCAGATCCGCACCCACGCGATGCACGAAGAGGCGGAACTGGGCGTTTGCGCCCATTGGCGCTACAAGGGCACCGACGTCAAGTCCGGCTCCAACCACTACGAAGAGAAAATCTCCTGGCTGCGCCAGGTCCTCGAGTGGCATGAAGAACTGGGCGACATTGGCGGCCTGGCAGACCAGCTGCGGGTCGATATCGAACCGGACCGGGTCTACATCTTCACCCCGGACGGTCACGCCATCGATTTGCCGAAGGGCGCGACGCCACTGGACTTCGCCTACCGGGTGCACACCGAGATCGGTCACAACTGTCGCGGCGCGAAGATCAACGGACGGATCGTGCCACTCAACTACAGCCTGCAAACCGGTGAACAGGTCGAGATCATCACCAGCAAGCACGGCACGCCGAGTCGCGACTGGCTGAACCCGAACCTGGGCTACATCACCACCTCGCGGGCTCGGGCGAAGATCGTTCACTGGTTCAAATTGCAGGCGCGGGATCAGAACGTCGCAGCCGGCAAGACCTTGCTCGAGCGTGAGCTCAGCCGCCTGGGCCTGCCCGCGGTGGACTTCGACAAGCTGGCCGACAAGGCCAACATGAAGACGGCCGAGGACATGTACGCCGCGTTGGGGGCGGGGGATTTGCGCCTGGCGCAACTGGTCAACCTGGCCCAGCAGCTGGTGGAGCCGGAGCGCGGCAACGAACAGCTCGAACTCATCCCGCGCAAGGCCACCGGCTACAAACCGGGCAAGCGCGGCGATATCCAGATCCAGGGCGTCGGCAACCTGATGACGCAGATGGCCGGCTGCTGCCAGCCGCTGCCGGGGGATGCGATCGTCGGTTACATCACCGTGGGCCGCGGTGTGAGCATTCACCGTCAGGACTGCGCCTCGGTATTGCAATTGGCCGGGCGCGAGCCGGAGCGGATCATCCAGGTCAGCTGGGGCCCGGTGCCGGTGCTCACCTACCCGGTGGACATCATCATCCGCGCCTACGACCGGTCCGGGCTACTGCGTGACGTTTCGCAGGTGCTGCTCAACGAGCGGATCAACGTGCTGGCGGTCAACACCCGTTCGAACAAGGAAGACAACACTGCGTTGATGTCCCTGACCATCGAGATTCCGGGGCTGGATGCACTGGGGCGGTTACTGGGACGGATTTCCCAGTTGCCGAACATCATCGAGACCCGGCGTAACCGCACGCCGTGATTCAGCCGGTACCTGTAGGAGCGAGCTTGCTCGCGAAGAACCAGAAGGCGACGCGTTCATCCAGGCAACACGCGTCATCGTTAACGTCCATCGCGAGCAAGCTCGCTCCTACAGTGAGCGGAAAGAGACTGATTGATGTATTCACTTGAAGACTTGCTGCACCTGATGAACCGCCTGCGCGACCCGCAGTTCGGCTGCCCGTGGGACATCAGGCAAACCTACGCCACCATCGTCCCGCACACCCTCGAAGAAGCTTATGAAGTCGCCGACGCCATCGAGCGCGGTGATTTCGATCACTTGCAGGGCGAGTTGGGGGATTTGCTGTTCCAGGTGGTTTATTACAGCCAGCTGGCCCGGGAAGAAGGGCGCTTCGAATTCGCGGGTGTGGTCGACAGCATCACCCGCAAGTTGATCCGCCGCCATCCTCACGTGTTTCCCACCGGCGATCTGTACGCGCCGCTGGATGTTCCGCGCCTGAGTGAAGAACAGGTCAAGCAGCGCTGGGAAGAGATCAAGGCTGAAGAACGGGCGGAGAAATCCTCGGCACCGGAACAACTGTCCTTGCTCGACGACGTACCCGCAGCATTGCCGGCATTGTCCCGCTCGGCGAAATTGCAAAAGCGTGCAGGGCAGGTCGGTTTCGACTGGCCTGACGCCTTGCCGGTGCTCGACAAAGTGCGCGAAGAGCTGGATGAAGTGCTTGAAGCCATGGCCGACAATGACCCGGTAGCGGTTGCCGATGAGGTCGGGGATCTGCTGTTTTCCGTGGTCAATCTGGCGCGTCATCTCAAGGTCGACCCGGAAACTGCCTTGCGCGGTGCCAACAGCAAGTTCGAAAGGCGCTTCCGATTTATCGAACAGGCATTGCGCGACACCCACCGTCCCATGGAAGATTGCACCCTCGAAGAGTTGGACGCCTTGTGGGGCGAAGCCAAACGTCTGGAAAAGAATATGCCCAGCTGCGGTTGAGCAGTTGCCTAAGTGAGAAATAAGCACCATGAGCATTTCCCTTCGCGACCAGTTGCTTAAAGCAGGGCTGGTCAACCAGAAGCAGGCCAAGCAGGTCGGCAAAGATAAACAGAAGCAGCAACGCCTGGCCCACAAAGGCCAGATCGAACTGGATGATTCGCAGCAGCGGGCCGCCCAGGAAGCCATGGCCGAGAAGGTCAAGCGCGACCAGGAGCTGAACCGTCAGCAGCAGGAAAAGGCCGAAGCAAAAGCCCGCGCCGCCCAGGTCAAGCAATTGATCGAGGTCTCGCGCCTGCCGAAGCTGACCACCGAGGATTACTACAACTTCGTCGACGACAAGAAGGTCAAGCGCCTTTGCGTCAACACGCTGATGCGCAACAAGCTCAGCAACGGTTCGCTGGCGATCGTGCACCATGCCGGCGGCTACGAAGTGATCCCGCGAGAGGCGGCCCTGAAGATTCAGGAGCGCGATCCGCAGCGTATCGTGCAGTTGAACGTTCATACCGAAGAAGTCGTTGCCGAGGACGATCCGTACGCGGCCTATCAGATCCCGGATGATCTGATGTGGTAAGCCGTTAAAGGCTGCAACAACGGTAAACCCCGCTGATGAGGTAATGCCGTTCTGTAGGAGCAAGCTTGCTCGCGATGGACTCGAGATCGCCGCGTTTAACCAGTAAGTACGCGTTATCGTTAACGACCATCGCGAGCAGGCTTGCTCCTACAGTTGCTTATGCTCCGCGCCTAGGCGGAAAGCAGTTCGCGCTGCTGCTCCTGTTTTTCCAGTTCGGCCTTGTAGCTGTGGGCGTCGGTCTCGGAATGAAACATCCCCACCAGCATGTCTTGTTGATGTACATCCCAGATCCGGATACCGGCGGCTATGCCTTCATGGGATTTATGTGAATCGTCGCGTTCAGTTACTTTTACAGTCATCTGCTAGCTCCAATCTCTGTTATCTGCAGCAAGGCGTGTGCAGGCCTTTGTTATATATTTTGGTAGCTTGCTAAGTAAACGACATAAATCGGCAAGGTATTTTTGTCAGATTTGCAAAAGTCCTGCAGCCCGCCAAACACGCGGCATTCGGTCGCAGGGCATTAAGTTTCATGACAAAAGCTTCATGTTGGCGACCCTGATAACCAAGGGCCACACACAGTCCTTGTGGGAGCGGGCTTGCTCGCGAAGAGGGCATCACATCCAACATGATTATCGACTGTGATGCCGCCTTCGCGAGCAAGCCCGCTCCCACAAGGACTGCGGTGTTGCCCATTTTTCAGACAAAAAAACGCCCCGAACCAGTCGGGGCGTTTTTGTGTGCGGCGCAGCGGTGGGGTATTACTTACCCGACCAGCGCTTCAGTACCAGCGTGGCATTGGTGCCACCGAAACCGAAGCTGTTGCTCATCACGGTGTCGATGGTGGCGTCTTCGCGAGTCTTGGTCAGGATCGGCATGTCTGCCACTTCCGGGTCCAGTTCGTCGATGTTGGCCGAACCTGCCATGAAGTTGCCTTCCATCATCAACATGCAGTAGATCGCTTCGTGAACGCCGGCGGCGCCCAGGGAGTGACCCGACAGGCTCTTGGTGGAGCTGATGGCTGGAGCCTTGTCGCCGAACACTTCACGCACACCTTTCATTTCCATGACGTCGCCGACCGGAGTCGAGGTGCCGTGGGTGTTCAGGTAGTCGATCGGAGCGTCAACGGTGGACATGGCCATCTGCATGCAGCGGATGGCGCCTTCGCCGCTTGGGGCGACCATGTCGTAGCCGTCGGAGGTCGCACCGTAGCCAACGATTTCGGCGTAGATCTTCGCGCCGCGGGCCAGAGCGTGTTCCAGCTCCTCGACCACGACCATGCCGCCACCGCCGGCGATGACGAAACCGTCACGCTTGGCGTCGTAGGCACGGGACGCTTTTTCCGGGGTTTCGTTGTACTGGCTGGACAGGGCGCCCATGGCGTCGAACAGGAACGATTGGCTCCAGTGTTCTTCTTCACCGCCGCCAGCGAACACGATGTCCTGCTTGCCCATCTGGATCTGTTCCATGGCGGTACCGATGCAGTGAGCACTGGTGGCACAGGCAGACGCGATGGAATAGTTCAGGCCCTTGATCTTGAACGGCGTGGCCAGGCAAGCGGAAACGGTGCTGCTCATGGTCCGCGTCACGCGGTATGGGCCGACGCGCTTCACGCCTTTCTCGCGCAGGATGTCCAGCGCTTCCATCTGGTTCAGCGTGGAAGCACCGCCGGAACCGGCAATCAGGCCGGTACGCGGGTTGGAGACTTGTTCATCGCTCAGACCGGAATCGGCGATGGCGTCTTTCATGGCCAGGTAGGCGTAAGCCGCCGCGTGGCCGACGAAGCGAAAGATCTTGCGATCGATCAGCTCTTCGAGGGGAAGGTCAATGGAGCCGGAAACCTGGCTACGCAGACCCATTTCGGCATATTCCGGGTTGAACCGGATGCCAGGGCGGCTTGCACGCAGGTTAGCGGAGACGGTCTCTTTGTCATTGCCCAGGCACGAAACGATGCCCAGACCAGTGATAACGACGCGGCGCATGCGGATAACCCTTAGAAGTTGTCAGTGGAGGTGAAAACGCCGACCCGGAGGCCTTCGGCGGTATAGATCTCGCGACCGTCGACAGTCACCGAACCATCGGCAATGGCCAGGTTCAGCTTGCCTTTGAGGACGCGCTTGATATGAATGTTATAGGTCACTTTCTTCGCGGTCGGCAGAACCTGACCAAAGAACTTCACTTCGCCCGAACCCAGGGCGCGGCCGCGGCCCGGCAGACCTTGCCAGCCAAGGAAGAAACCGACCAATTGCCACATGGCGTCGAGGCCCAGGCAGCCTGGCATCACCGGGTCGCCTTCAAAGTGACAGGCGAAAAACCACAGATCCGGAGTGATATCCAGCTCGGCGACCAATTCACCTTTGCCGTACTTGCCGCCTTCTTCGCTGATCAGGGTGATGCGATCGACCATCAGCATGTTCGGGGCGGGCAGTTGCGCGTTACCTGGGCCGAACAGCTCACCGCGACTGCAGCGCAGCAGGTCTTCCCGGGTAAAGGCGTTTTGTTTGGTCATGCGAGCTCCTCAATAGTCCCGTGCGGCAGGTGGGGCAAATCTTCCCGGCCGGTCGAAGCGTTCATGCCTCGAGTCGGCAGCCTACTCATAGACTATTGCGTTGTGGTGAAAGTCACAGCACCAAGGACACGAATGTACACTTGTGCACTGAAATTTTTATTCAAGCCCCTTTTCGGGCCCGTTCGGGTGCCTAAGACTGCCGCACTTTCGCCTTTCACGCCAGTCGCAGATAGCCGAAAGGCCTGCACTACCGCACCCATCGCTGCAGAATCTGCTGCAAATCGGTACGTTTGAAGGGCTTGGCCAGGTAATCGTTCATTCCCGCTGATAAACAGGCTTCCCGGTCACCCTGCAAGGCATTGGCGGTCAGGGCGATGATGGGCAAGCCCGCACAGCCGGGCAATTGGCGAATCTGTCGGGTCGCCTCGTAGCCATCGATGATCGGCAATCGGCAATCCATCAGGATCGCTTCGAAAATCAGACTCTCGGCACAGCGCACCGCTTGCGCGCCATCCGTCGCGACGCTGACAGTAAAGCCCAGGCTGCGCAACATTGCCTCGATAACGGTCTGATTGACCGGATTGTCCTCGACCAGCAGCACGTTGCGCCCGCCGCCATCACCCGTGCCGGCTGACGTCCGTGGGGTCAGTATCGGCAGCGTCTGTTTATAAAGCGCTAGCGGGATTTCCAGCGTGAACACCGAGCCGCGCCCTTCTTCGCTCTGGGCACGCAAGGTGCCGCCCATGCGCTCGGCCAAAGTGCGGGCGATGGGAAGGCCCAGCCCGGTGCCGCCATAGCGCCTTGAAATGGAACTGTCGGCCTGCTGAAAGGCATTGAACATCGATTCCAGGATTTCGTTGGAAATACCGATCCCGCTGTCCCGCACCGTACAGGTAAACCAGAGCAGTTCGTGATCCAGCGATTGCCATTGCGGCTCGATGGTGACGCGACCGCGCTCGGTGAACTTCAGGGCGTTACCGACCAGGTTGACCAGGATCTGTCGGATCCGCGTAGGGTCGCCCTGAACCTGCAGCACGCGCATGTTCTCGGGCGTCAGCAGTGCCAGCTCCAGCCCGCGTTGCGCCGCGCTGTGCGAGAACGCCTGGGCGCAACTGCCGATCAGGTCCGCGAGGTTGAACGGAATGTGCTCCAGCTCCAACTCCGAGCGCTCGATGCGCGAGAAGTCGAGAATATCGTTGATGACCTTGAGCAGGTGTTCGGTGGACTCCGACGCCAGTGCCGCATATTCGAGCTGTTCCTCGGTCAGCTCGGTGGTTTCCAGCAGTTGCAACATGCCCATTACGCCATTCATCGGGGTGCGCAGTTCATGGCTCATCATCGCGAGAAAGTCGGATTTGGCGTTGTTGGCCTTTTCCGCCTCTTCGCGGGTCTGGATCAACTGGGCCATCGCCTGGTGCTGTTCGCGGCTGGCTTGTTCGAGTCCGCTGGCGAGGTTGTTGATGTGTTGCGACAGTGCCCCGAGTTCAGTGTCGTCGACGATGGGCAGCGGGGTTTTGTAGTCGCCGTCCTGGATCGCCTTGACCGCATTGCCAATGTCGCGCAGCGGCTGCGACAGGCTACCCGCCAGGCGTCGGGCGATCAGAAAAGTAAACAGCAGGGCGAACAATGCCAGAATCCCGGCCTTGAACAGGATTTCCTGTTGGCGCTGGCTGAAGGCATCGTTGGACAGGCCGACAATGACCCGGCCCAGATAATCCTCGGTGGACAAGGTGCCAAGGGCTTTGCTGCCCTGGAAAAAGTCGTTGTGCAGCGCAATGCGTTGCAGTCGCACCGGGGCCTGGAAGACTTCGACCTGATGCGACCGGGTGTGGGTTTCGGACGGTTGTTCGACGTACACCAGAATCCGGTTGGCGCTGTCCTGAACTTCCAGGAAGCGCACATTGGGCGTGGCCAGCGTGGCCTTGAGCAAACTGTCGAGCACCTCGTTGTTGCCTGAAATCACCCCGTATTCAGTGGCCGGCGCCAGCTGGTTGGCAATCAACTGACCGGTGTGGTTGAGCTCCTGGCGCAGGTCCTGGATTCGCACGAAGGTGAAGAAACTGATCAACAGCAACGTCAGCAACAGAGCAGGGCCGAGGCTGATGATTTGCGTGCGGGTGCTGATGTCCCAGCGACGATGGAAAGTCATGGGGGGCTTTCTCCTGCGGCCAATTGCGCTGCGACAGAGGCTTCATCTATCTGTTCAATACCTAATGAACGAGCCACTTGCGGATTACACAAGACCTGGAAGCGTTGCGGGTAGTGCGCGCGTGGCCAGTCGGCCGGTGGCTGGTCGAGCAGCGTGTCAAGCGTCGACAGCCAGTCGCCCTGGTCGCTGTAGGTGCTGGCCAGGCTCCCGGCCTTGACGAACCCGGCATTGGGGCCGATCAGCGCCAGCTGTCGTGCGTAGCTGCTGAGCAACAGGTTTTTCGCGGTTTTGGCGTTGAACACATCGGGATCGTCGAGTCCCAGCAGCATGTCGCTGTTGTTCAACAAAGACTGCAGCGGGCGGCTGTCACTGGTGTTGTCCCAGCGCTTGGTGACGATTTCAAGGCCGAGCGGCGAGGCTGCCTGGCGCAGCTCCTCCAAGAGAAACTCACTCTGACTGTCGTAGAGCACGCCGATGCGTCGGGCCTGGGGTAGAAGAATACCGGTCAGGCGCAATTGCCGATCCAGCGGCGGGTCGCTCCACAGCAGGCTCAAGCGGGCGGGCAAGGTGGCACCCAGGCGTTGGCGCGCTTGCAGGCGGCTGATGCGCAATACCAGTGTCGCCGGGCCTTGGGCCTCTTGCAGGCGCCAGTCGAGACTCGGCAGGTCAAGCAGGATCAAACGGGTGCCGGCAGGCAGTTTGCCCGGTGCCGGCAGCCTGGGCAGTGCCTGGAAGCGCACATTGTCCGCAGGTCGCAACCCGCCCAGGGCCTGGGTGAAGGATTGCACCGCCGGGCTATCATGGGCGGCGGTCAACAGAATATCGGCGGCCCGGCTCGGCAGGCTGCACAGTAAACCACTGAGTGCCAGGCATAGTCCGGCCAGCAGGTGGCCAAGGGGTGATGGAGAGCCAGGCGACACGACACGTCCTTGATAGCGAACAGTTGGCGCGCATGTTAACCGAGCCGCTCGACTTTTCCAGTCACGATGGCGGCATTTTCCGTGGATTTATTGGTCTTCTTCAGACAAGTGCCGGTAATTGAGCCAGGGACTGGCCGCCACTGGACGGCTCCGTATAATGCCGACATCGCCACTGCTATGGATTAACGGATTGCATATGACTGAACAGCGCCCGATTGCGGTCCTGGGAGGCGGAAGTTTTGGTACCGCCGTGGCTAATTTGCTGGCCGAGAACGGGCATCAGGTGCGGCTGTGGATGCGTGACCCCGAGCAGGCCGAGGCCATTCGGGTCAACCGCGAAAACCCGCGCTACCTCAAAGGCATCAAGATTCTGCCAGCCGTGGAAGCGGTCACCGACCTGCAAGCCACCCTGGAAGCCTGCGACCTGAGTTTCGTGGCGCTGCCGTCCAGCGCGTTGCGCTCGGTGCTGGCACCCCATGCCGAACGTTTGCGCGGCAAATTGCTGGTGAGCCTGACCAAAGGCATAGAGGCTCACACCTTCAAGCTGATGAGCGAAATCCTCGAGGAGATCGCCCCGCAAGCGCGCATCGGTGTATTGTCGGGGCCGAACCTGGCCCGTGAAATCGCCGAACACGCCTTGACCGCCACGGTGGTCGCCAGCGAAGACGAAGACCTTTGCCAACAGGTCCAGGCCGCGCTGCACGGGCGCACCTTTCGTGTCTACGCCAGCGCCGACCGCTTCGGCGTGGAGTTGGGCGGGGCGCTGAAAAACGTCTACGCGATCATCGCCGGCATGGCGGTGGCGCTGGGCATGGGGGAAAACACCAAGAGCATGTTGATTACCCGGGCGCTGGCGGAAATGACCCGCTTCGCGGTGAATCAGGGCGCAAACCCCATGACGTTCCTCGGGCTGGCGGGCGTGGGTGATTTGATCGTCACCTGTTCCTCGCCGAAAAGCCGCAACTACCAGGTCGGGTTCGCTCTGGGCCAGGGGTTGAGCCTGGAAGATGCGGTGACCCGTCTGGGCGAGGTGGCCGAAGGCGTCAACACTCTGAAAGTGCTCAAGGCCAAGGCCCAGGAAGTTGGCGTGTATATGCCGCTGGTCGCCGGACTTCATGCCATCCTGTTCGAAGGGCGCACGCTGGAGCAGGTGATCGGTCTACTGATGCGTGCCGAGCCGAAAACCGACGTCGACTTTATTTCCACCAGTGGTTTCAACTGAGCACTCAATTGACAAGGGCAGGGAGCAAGACATGAACGATCCGAAATCGGAAGCCAGGTACGAATCCATCCTGCTGCGCGTGTTGTGGATGATCGTCTTTTTGCTGGTGTGGCAAGTGGCGCAATTCATCCTCGGCGCGGTGGTGCTGGTCCAACTGATCTATCGTTTGATCTATGGCGCCCCGAGCGCCAGCCTGATGAACTTCGGCGACAGCCTGAGCCAGTTCCTGGCGCAGATCGGTCGTTTCGGCACTTTTCACAGCGACCAGAAGCCTTGGCCGTTCGCGGACTGGCCGACGCCGCGTACGCCGGAAGGTGAAGCGCCACACGTTGTGGCGCCCGCACCGCATCCGGTTCGAGATGAGGAACCGAAATTATGAAACTCTGGGTATTGCGTCATGGTGAAGCCGAGCCACACGGTACGCGTCCGGACTCCGAGCGGGCCTTGACCGTCAAGGGACGTGAAGAGGTATTGCGCACTGCCGCCGAATTGATCGGCCAGCCGCTCACCGCCATTTATGCCAGTCCTTTCCTGCGAGCGCAGGAAACCGCCATGCTGGTCCGTGAAGCGCTGGGCTTTCTACCTGAAATCCGCACCGTCGAATGGCTGACACCCGACTACCGCCCGCAAACGGTGGCGGAGCAATTGGTGTCCGTCGATCATGCGCTGCTGGTCAGTCACAACCCGCTGGTGGGCAACCTTTTGGGCTACCTTCAGAATGGCCATGTGCAGGACCCGGAGAGGGTCCCTACCGCCGGCCTTGCCGAGCTTGAAGGCGAAGGACCGCTGGCTGGCGCGATGAAGCTCAACGGCATCAAACACCCTGGATGAATGACCCTGCCCCTGGGGGAGCGAGGCTTGCCCGCGATGCAGCCACCGCGGCGTCATGGTAAACCGCGTTGATGCCATCGCGGGCAAGCCACGCTCCCACAGGATAGGGTTGGCGGTGCTGCAAGCGCAGCGAGACGGTGCTGTGGCAGGATCGGTGATGAATAAAAACCAGCAAAGGATGTCAGCATGAGTTTGTGGCGTACCACTCCCAACATCGAGCAGTTGAACGCACTCCAGAAAAATACCATCGGCGAAGTGCTGGATATCCGCTTCGAAGACTTCGATGAAGCGTCCCTGACCGCCAGCATGGTCGTCGACCACCGCACCCACCAGCCTTACGGCCTGCTGCACGGCGGCGCCTCGGTGGTACTGGCCGAAACCGTCGGTTCCATGGCCAGTTACCTGTGCATCGATACCAGCAGGTTTTATTGCGTGGGCCTGGAGATCAACGCCAATCATTTGCGTGGCTTGCGCACGGGGCGAGTGACAGCGGTAGCCAGGGCGATTCACATTGGACGTACGACCCATGTCTGGGACATCCGGCTGACCAGCGATGAGGGCAAGTCCAGTTGCATCTCACGATTGACCATGGCAGTGGTGCCATTGGGTGAGAATCCGCCAGCGCGTTGAATGGTGAAAGATCAAAAGAACGCAGCCTGTGGCAGTTCCTACATCGCGCACCCTTGCGGTCTTTTGATATTGGCGACATTTCCTACCACCATTGCTGACAGTTTCGGTCATTGCTGTAGGACCTCGTCTTACGGACAATCATCGCCTGGTCTCGCTCATGGATTTGCCTGTATGTCGCAACAGATATTCTTCGCCCACGCCAATGGTTTTCCTTCGGGCACCTACGGCAAATTGTTTGCGGCGCTGGCGCCCGAGTATCGGGTGACGCATCTGGAGCAGCATGCCCACGATCCGCGTTTCCCGGCGGACGACAATTGGCACAACCTGGTCGACGAGTTGATTCATCACCTCCAGCAGCAACCAGAGCCGGTGTGGGGTGTCGGACATTCCTTCGGCGGAGTGTTGCATTTGCATGCGGCCCTGCGTTGCCCCGAGCTGTATCGCGGGGTGGTCATGCTCGATTCACCCGTGCTGACCCGTGCCGATCAATGGGTCATCCGCGCCGCCAAGCGCTTCGGTTTCATCGATCGCCTGACGCCGGCGGGCCGTACCCTCGGCCGTCGCGAAGAGTTCGCCGATCTCGAGGCTGCGCGAGCGTATTTCGCCGGAAAGACCTTGTTCCGAAGTTTCGACCCGGAATGCTTCGATGCTTATCTGCAACACGGTTTGCACAAGGTTGGCGACAAGCTGCGGCTGCGCTTCGACCCGGCCACGGAGATCAGCATCTATCGCGGCGTGCCCCACACCAGCCCTGGCCGGGCGTGGCAGCTGAAAGTGCCGTTGGCGGTTGTTCGTGGGCACAAGAGTCGGGTGGTCATGCGTCATCACGCCAGTTCCGTCGGGCGCATGCCCCTGGGCGAGTCACTGACGATGCCCGGCGGTCACATGTTTCCTCTCGAGCGGCCCCAGGATACGGCCATGCTGCTGAAGAATCTGTTCAGTCGCTGGGAAGGTCGCCGCCAGCAGGATTGTGCATGAGTCCGGTCGTCGAAGAAGTACGCCTGAGCCTGCCGCATATTGAATTGGCGGCGCATCTGTTCGGACCGCAGGACGGGATGCCGGTGATTGCCTTGCACGGCTGGCTGGACAACGCCAACAGCTTTGCCCGGCTGGCACCGAAGCTCAAGGGGCTGCGCATCGTCGCCTTGGACATGGCCGGTCACGGTCACTCCGGACATCGCCCCCCGGGCGCCGGTTACGCACTCTGGGATTACGTCCATGACGTGCTGCAAGTGGCCGAACAACTGGGCTGGAAACGCTTCGGGTTACTGGGGCACTCGATGGGCGCGATTGTTTCCCTGGTGCTGGCCGGATCATTGCCGGAGCGGGTGACCCATCTGGCCTTGATCGACGGCATCATCCCTCCTACGGACAAAGGCGAAAATGCCGCCGAGCGCATGGGCATGGCCCTGCAAGCCCAGCTGGATCTGCGGGAGAAACGCAAACCGGTCTACAACACCCTCGATCGCGCCATCGAAGCGCGCATGAAAGGGATGGTGGCGGTCAGTCGCGAAGCCGCCGAGCTGTTGGCGCAACGGGGGCTGATGCCGGTACCGGGTGGTTACACCTGGCGCACCGATAACCGTCTGACATTGCCATCGCCCCTGCGTCTGACCACCGAACAAGCGATGGCCTTCGTCCAGCGGGTCGGCTGTCCTGCAAAACTGGTGGTCGCCGCCGACGGCATGCTCGCCAGACATTCCGAGCTGCTGGACCGTCTACCCTTTAGCCGTGAACAGCTGCCTGGCGGCCATCATTTGCACCTGAACGACGCAACCGGCGCCGACCTTGTAGCAGACTGTTTCAATCGGTTCTTCGCCGTTCCTTGACTTGCGCCGGGCAACTGTCGAGGCTGGGCGGGTTGAAATGGGAGACAACCATGATAGATCTCTACACCGCTGCGACCCCGAATGGCCACAAGGTCTCTATCGTGCTCGAGGAACTCGGCTTGCCCTACAGGGTGCACGCCTTGAGTTTCGACAAGAAGGAACAGAAATCCGAGGTCTTCCTCAAGATCAATCCCAATGGCCGCATTCCGGCGATTGTCGACCGTGCCAATGGCGATTTTGCCGTATTCGAATCCGGTGCCATCCTTGTTTATCTCGCTGAACTGAGCGGCAAGCTGCTGCCCACTGACCCGAAAGGGCGTTCGGTGGTGCTGCAGTGGCTGATGTTCCAGATGGGCGGAATCGGCCCGATGCAGGGGCAGGCCAACGTGTTCTTCCGCTATTTCCCGGAGAAACTGCAGGGTGCCATCGACCGTTACCAGCATGAAACCCGTCGTCTCTATGAAGTGCTCGACACGCGCCTGCAAGCGGTAGAGTTCCTGGCGGACGAGTATAGCATCGCCGATATTGCGACCTTTCCATGGGTCCGTGGCCACGAGTGGTCCGGCGTCGACGTGGAAGGTTTGCCAGCCCTGCAACGCTGGATGGCGACCATGGAGGCGCGCCCGGCAGTACAGCGTGGTTTGCTGGTGCCCGAACGCACCGACGATGCCAGCGTCGTCAAAGGCGCCCAGGCCATGCTGATCCGATGAGCCTGACCATGCGTTCATTCAGTCTGCTGGCACTGTGCTGTTTCAGTCCTTTATCGTTTGCCGCCGATGTCCCGGGCAGTCAGGACCTGCCGATCGTGCCGCGCATGGCCGATGCGCAGATCGTCGACTATCGCCCGGTCGCCGAGCTCGAGCGGATCTACCCGCTGGGATCGATCCGCAAGATCAGCGGTCAGTTGCGCTTCGATGGTCAGGTCAGCGCCCGTGGCACTGCGACTTCGGTCACCTACGAGCTGCCTGCGGAGCACTCGTCAATCGATGCGTTCACTGCCGCCCGCGAATCCCTGCAGAAGCAGGATGCCCAGTTGCTGTTCTGGTGCCAGGCCCGGGATTGCGGGGAAAGCAGCCTGTGGGCCAATGATGTCTTCGGCAACGCCAAGCTCTATGGTGCCGACGATCGGCAAGCGTATCTGCTATTGCGTCTGGCGGCGCCCCGGGACAACACACTGGTGGCGCTTTACAGCATCACCCGCGGCAATCGTAAAGCCTATCTGCATGTCGAACAATTCGAGGCCGCGGCGCCGCTGGGCGATTTGCTGCCAACGTCCGCGACATTGCTGCGCGAGCTCAAGAGCACCGGTGAACTCGATTTTCCGCAATTGACCGGTGAGCCTGACGAGACCTGGCTGCGCTTGATCTCCCGTGGATTGAATCTTGATACCACCTTGCGGGTCAGTGTTTCCGGGCCCAAGGCCGAAGCCTGGCGCCAGGCCCTGATCGGGCGGGGCGTGCGTACGGCCAGAATGGAAGCCGGCAGTGTCGAGGGCTCTGGCCTGCACCTCGAACTGTTGCGATAAGCTGTATCGGGTGAATGTGCTCGCATGTTCACCTGCTTTTTTGGCTGACTGACTTTTTTCGAGACTGGGATGATCAATAACGATCGGCTGTTGGTGCAGATCCTGCTCCTGGTGCTGTTTGGCGCGAGCTTCTGGGTGATGGCGCCGTTCTGGTCCGCGTTGTTCTGGGGCGCGGTGCTGGCCTTCGCCAGCTGGCCGCTGATGCGCTTGCTGACCCGCTGGCTCAACGGGCGCGAATCCCTGGCGGCGGCGCTGTTGACCATGGGCTGGATGGTGCTGGTGGCGGCGCCGCTGGTATGGCTGGGGTTCAACCTGGCGGACCATGTGCGCGATGCCACGGCGTTCATCAAGGATGTGCAGGTCGATGGCCTGCCTGAAGCACCGGTCTGGCTGGGCAGTATTCCCTTGGTGGGCGAGCGCCTGGTGGGGATCTGGAACAGCATCGACCAGCAGGGCGCGGCGATGATGCTGGCGATCAAGCCCTATCTGGGCCAGGTCGGTAACTGGTTGCTGGCGCGCAGTGCGCAGATCGGTGGCGGGATTCTCGAGCTGACGTTGAGCATTGTCTTTGTGTTCTTTTTCTACCGCGACGGGCCGCGGCTGGCGGCTTTTGTTCATGGGTTGCTGCAGCGGCTGATCGGTGATCGAGCCGGCTATTACATCGAACTGGTGGCAGGAACGGTGCAGCGCGTGGTGAACGGGGTGATCGGGACGGCGGCGGCCCAGGCGGTACTGGCGTTGATCGGGTTCCTGATTGCGGGGGTGCCCGGGGCGCTGGTGCTGGGGATCGTCACTTTTTTGCTGAGTCTGATTCCGATGGGGCCGCCGCTGGTGTGGATTCCGGCCACGGCCTGGCTGGCCTGGAAGGGTGATTACGGGATGGCGGTGTTCCTCGGGTGCTGGGGGATGTTCATCATCAGCGGGGTCGACAATGTGCTCAAGCCTTACCTGATCAGTCGGGGCGGCAATTTGCCCCTGGTGATCGTGTTGCTCGGGGTGTTTGGCGGGCTGATCGCGTTCGGGTTCATCGGGTTGTTCATCGGGCCGACCTTGTTGGCCGTGGCTTACAGCTTGCTGACCGACTGGAGCAAGAGTCAGGCCCGGGTCGAGGATCGCCGGCCTTGAGAGGCCTGGTGGGTGCGCGGTTCGTCCCGGCAGATGATGGCGCGGGCGTGTTGAATCGAATTCGACACAATGGGGCTCAAGAGCCAGGCTTGCTGGAGCCGCCCCGACGATTTACCTATCATCGGGTCCCGCAGCGCCGCTGGTTCCGCTACAATGCGCGCCGATTTCGACCTGCCTGAGAGCCCACTCATGTCCGCCTGCCAGACTCCCATCATCGTCGCCCTGGATTTCCCTACCCGTGACGCCGCACTGAAGCTGGCCGATCAGTTGGACCCGAAGCTGTGCCGGGTCAAAGTCGGTAAGGAACTGTTTACCAGCTGCGCCTCGGAAATCGTCGGCACCCTGCGTGACAAGGGTTTCGAAGTCTTCCTGGACCTCAAGTTCCACGATATCCCGAATACCACCGCGATGGCCGTCAAGGCCGCTGCGGAAATGGGCGTGTGGATGGTCAACGTGCACTGTTCCGGTGGTCTGCGCATGATGGCCGCCTGCCGCGAAGTGCTCGACCAGCGCACCGGCCCGAAGCCGCTGTTGATCGGCGTGACTGTGCTGACCAGCATGGAACGTGAGGACCTGGCGGGAATCGGCCTGGACATCGAGCCGCAGGAGCAGGTGCTGCGTCTGGCCGCACTGGCGGAAAAAGCCGGGATGGACGGTCTGGTCTGCTCGGCCCTGGAAGCCCAGGCCCTGAAATCGGCTCACCCGTCGTTGCAACTGGTGACCCCGGGGATCCGTCCGGCGGGCAGCGCCCAGGACGATCAGCGCCGTATCCTGACCCCGCGTCAAGCGCTGGATGCCGGTTCCGATTACCTGGTGATCGGCCGTCCGATCAGCCAGGCGGCGGATCCGGCCAAGGCCCTCGCCGCTGTGGTGGCAGAGCTCGCTTAACCAAACGCCTAAGATTCAACTGTGGGAGCGAGCCTGCTCGCGAAAGCGGTGTATCAGTCAACATTAATGTCGACTGACACTCCGTCTTCGCGAGCAGGCTCGCTCCCACAGTTGTTTTGCGGTGTCTCCAGATGTCGGGTTAAACCTTCAACACCAACTTCCCGAAATTCTCCCCGCTGAACAATTTCATCAGCGTCTCCGGGAACGTCTCGAGCCCTTCGACGATGTCTTCCTTGCTCTTGAGCTGCCCCTTGGCCATCCAGCCCGCCATTTCCTGCGCGGCAGCGGCGTACTGTGCGGCGTAATCCATCACCACGAAACCTTCCATTCGCGCGCGGTTGACCAGCAGCGACAGGTAGTTGGCCGGACCCTTGACCGCTTCCTTGTTGTTGTACTGGCTGATGGCGCCGCAAATCACCACCCGTGCCTTAAAGTTCAGGCGGCTCAGCACGGCGTCGAGGATATCGCCGCCGACGTTATCAAAATAAACATCCACACCTTTCGGGCACTCGCGCTTGAGCCCGGCGTGGACGTCTTCGTTCTTGTAATCAATGGCACCGTCAAAACCCAGTTCGTCGATCAGGAACTGGCACTTGTCGGCACCGCCAGCGATGCCGACGACGCGGCAACCCTTGAGCTTGGCAATCTGCCCGGCAATGCTGCCCACCGCACCGGCCGCTCCCGAGAGCACCACGGTGTCACCGGCCTTGGGCGCACCGACGTCGAGCAGGGCGAAGTAGGCGGTCATCCCGGTCATGCCCAGTGCGGAAAGATAGCGCGGCAGCGGCGCCAGTTTCGGATCGACCTTGTAGAAACCCCGTGGCTCGCCGAGGAAATAATCCTGCACGCCCAAGGCTCCGTTGACGTAGTCCCCGACCGCAAAACCCGGAGAGTTCGACGCAATGACCTGGCCTACACCCAATGCACGCATGACCTCGCCAATACCGACTGGCGGAATATAGGACTTGCCCTCGTTCATCCAGCCGCGCATGGCCGGGTCCAGGGACAGGTATTCGTTTTTGACCAGAATCTGACCCGCGGCCGGTTCGCCGACCGGAACTTGCTGATAGGTAAAGGTCTCGCGGGTCGCCGCACCCACCGGACGTTTGGCGAGCAGGAACTGGCGATTGGTCTGGGTAGTCATGACAGGCACTCAAGATGAATGAAGTCTTGTTGATAGCCCTTGATGATCTTTGCTGCAAGTCGCGCCGATGCCGCGAATGCAGTCTGATCCAGAACAGTGATGGCTGGCCCGGCGGTTGTATCACTGTCACCCATGGGCGCTCAACCGGCCTTCTGATAGTGCTGCCGCGCCACGGATGCCTGTGGCTAGACTGCGCCAGCGAACCCCCGCATCTTCTCTACGAGGACATAACAATGAGCATGACGTTTTCCGGCCAGGTGGCAGTGGTGACAGGGGCGGCCGCCGGTATTGGCCGCGCGATGGCCCAGGCATTTGCCGCAGAGGGCTTGAAAGTAGTGGTGGCCGACCTCGATACGGCGGGTGGCGAGGGCACGGTAGCGTTGATTCGTACGGCGGGCGGTGAGGCAACCTTCGTACGTTGCAACGTCACCCTGGAAAGCGATGTAAAAAATCTGATGGACGAAGTCGTGAATACCTACGGCCGTCTCGACTACGCCTTCAACAACGCCGGCATCGAGATCGAGAAAGGCAAACTGGTCGAGGGTACGATCGACGAATTCGACGCGATCATGGGCGTCAATGTCAAAGGTGTCTGGCTGTGCATGAAGTACCAATTGCCCTTGCTGCTGGCCCAGGGCGGTGGTGCGATCGTTAACACCGCGTCGGTGGCCGGCCTGGGAGCGGCGCCGAAGATGAGTATCTACGCCGCCTCCAAACATGCGGTGATCGGCCTGACCAAATCGGCGGCCATCGAATACGCCAGGAAAAAGATTCGCGTGAATGCGGTGTGTCCGGCAGTGATCGATACCGACATGTTCCGTCGCGCCTATGAAGCGGATCCGAAGAAGGGCGAGTTCGCCAATGCCATGCACCCGGTGGGTCGCATCGGCAAGGTCGAGGAGATAGCCAGCGCGGTGTTATACCTGTGCAGCGATGGTGCAGCGTTCACCACCGGCCACTCGTTGGCGGTGGACGGGGGTGTCACGGCATTCTGAAGCCAGGCACTGCGGTGCAAAACCCCACAGTGGTGTAAAGCCCCTGATGTAGGAGCAAGCTTGCTCGCGATGGTCTCAAGGACGATGCGTTTATTCAGAAGAAACGCGTTATCGTTGACGTCTATCGTCGGAACGCCGCCCGGAGCAAGCTCGCTCCTACATCGGGCGCCGGACAATGTGTTTCCAATGGTTAGGGCCGAAGATTCTGGCGGCGTTGTCGCACATCCCATCGCGTATTCCTGTGATTAACTGTTCCAGCAAAACGAACAGGAGTTTGCTTGCTCATGGAATTGAGAATCGATCGACAGGCCTTGGTGCCGCTCGTCCAGCAAATAGTCGATGCGCTGGCGGGCTGGCTCCGGCAAAGCGAAGTATTGCCGGGAACCCGTTTACCTTCTGCGCGGCAAATCGCGCGGGATAATCTGCTCAGTCAGTCCAGTGTCGTTGAAGCGTGTGAGCGTCTGGTTGCTGAAGGGGTGCTGGCGGCGCGTCAGGGTAGCGGATTTTTTGTCGCCGACCCGGCATTGGCTGCGCGCAGGCTACGGGATTACCCCTGGTTCGAAGGGGCGGCGGTAAAGCACGATGACGTCTTTGGTGAACTGAAATTGGGCTGCGGTGGACTGCCCGTAAGCTGGCGCGAGACTGACGACCTGGGTTACGCGATCCGTGAGATCAGTCGCACCGACATGGCGGGTCTGTTCAACTACGGTACCCCGTTGGGCCTGCCAGCCCTGCGCCAACACATTCTCAAGCGCCTGCTGCAACTGGATATCGCCGTACAGGAACACCAGATACTGACAACGGCGGGCGCCAGCCAGGGGCTTGATCTGATTGTGCGCACCTTGCTCAAGCCGGGGGAGTGCGTGGTGGTGGAAAGTCCCGGGTACTCGATGCTGTTCGAGCTGCTCCGGCTGCACGGCGTTCACATGATCGAGGTGCCGCGAACGCCGAGCGGGCCCGATATCGAAGTGCTCGAGGCGCTGCTCCTGCAGCACCGGCCCCGAGCAGTGTTCATCAACAGTTTCTACCACAATCCAACCGGCAGCAGCCTGACGCCGAAAGTGGCCCAGCGGGTTTTGCAACTGGCGAAAACTCACAGGGCGCTGGTCGTCGAAGATGACGTCTATGCCGATTTATCCGGCGGGCCAGGTACTCGGCTCGCCGCGCTGGACTGCGCGGATAACGTGATTTACGTCGGCAGTTTCTCCAAAACCCTCAGCAGCTCGTTGCGGGTTGGTTTTGTGGTCGCCGGCACGGGGGTTGTTTCGCGACTGGCCAAAGTCAAGATGGTGAGTAGCATGGGCGCGTCACTGTTCTGCGAATCGGTGCTGGCTTGCCTGCTGGCCAGTGGTGCCTACCGCAAGCTGGTCCAGCGACAGCGCCAGCGTTTGAACCGCGACCGGGAGGCCGCCTTGCAAGTGCTCGAAGATGCTGAGTGGGAGGTCTTCGGCAAGCCCGCCGGGGGCTTGTTCATCTGGGCGCGATCACGGATGGCCGACTATGCTCAGGTGCGGACGCAGGCACTGCGCTTCGGCGTCCTGCTGTCTTCAGCGACGGCCTTCAGTCCCACTGGACAGCCCGGTGACTGGCAGCGTATCAACGTGGCCTATGCCAGTGATCCGCGCGCCTTGGCGTTTTTCCAGGCCACCACTGCGGATCGACCTCAAGCGTTCTGAAAACGACGGGGACGTAGCTTTTTGCCATTATTCCGATGCCAGAGACTTGTGTTGATACAGGCCCGTTGCGACTCTGCGTCAATAGACTCTATCAGGGGATCAGGTGCAATGATTTCGGCCGTGCAAGGACGTTTTGCCAACCTCGGTATGGCGAAAAAACTGGCTATCGGGTTTGTACTCGTACTGCTGTTGACCGCTGTGGTGGCAGCCATCGGCGTAGGGTCCCTGCAGACCATCAGCCAGCGCTTCGACGGGCTCAAGCAAATGTCGTCGCTCAACAGCGGTCTGCTCAAGGTGCGACTGCTTGAGCAGGAGTACGCGTTGGGCGGCAATGCGAAGACCGCCGAAGCCCTGCACAAGGGCGTGGAAGACCTGATCGCCCTGGCGACCGAACTCAAGGCCCGGTCCGCGGCAAACGTGCCGGTGATGGAGGATGTCGAGCAATCCCTGAACGCCTATCGCAAGGCCTTTGACGAGTTCGTCTCGCTCAGCCAGTCCAAGGACCTGGCGCTGGAAATGGCCAGTTGGTCGGTGTCCAGCGTGGCCAATAACCTCGATGTGCTGCAGGCCGGGCTGGCCGATGACGGCGCCTACACCTTGAAAGAATCCGCAGGCAAGGATGGCGCGCAGTTTATCGAGCAAGCCAGTCAGGTCAGCCAGGTGTCGCGGCTGATGTTGCAGGCCATGAACGAAGCGCGCGTGCGCCTGGACCAGAGCCGCAAGGGTGACGACAGCGCGGCGCAGGGCAAGATCGAGCAGGCCGACCTGGCGCTGACCCAGGCTGAGCAACTGAAAACCACGATCAAGGATGAGGGCTACCAGACGGTGCTCAATGAAGTGGCCGGTCACATCGGCGGTTTCAGCGAGAAACTCGCCGAATACACGGGCCTGCTGGCCCAGGAAAAAATCGTCTATGAGCAACTGCATCAGCGCGCCACGCATGTGGTGGAACGAGTGGACAAAGCCTATGTTACCGAAGACCAATTGATGCAGGCCGAATTGAAAAAGAATTCGTTGCTGATCATCGGCTCGTCGGCGCTGGCCTTGCTGGTCGGGGTGATTGCAGCCTGGGTGATTACCCGGTTGATCGTGGCACCGTTGCGCAGCGTGATCCGTGTTGCGCAACAGATTGCCGCTGGTGATTTGAGTACAACGGTTGAAGTGGCCCGTCGTGACGAAATCGGTCAATTGATGCAGGCCATGCAACAGATGGGGGCCGGGCTCAGCAGTATTGTCAGCGGCTTGCAGGCCGGCATCGAGCAACTGGCCAGTTCGGCACAATCGCTGTCTGCGGTGACGGAACAGACCAATTTGGAAGTCAGCAGTCAAAAGGAAGAAACCGATCAGGTCGCTACAGCGATGAATCAGATGACCGCGACCGTGCACGACGTTGCGCGTAACGCGGAAGAGGCCGCTCAGGCGGCGCAGACGGCGGACGACAAGGTTGAAAGTGGCCAGCAGGTAGTGCGTCAGAGCATGGCCCGGATCGAGCAACTGGCAGACTCCGCGACCTCGGCCAGTTCGAGTATCGAAAGCTTGAGTGCGCAAATCCAGAACATCGGTACGGTGCTCAGTGTCATCAAGAGCGTGGCCGAGCAAACCAATCTGTTGGCGCTCAACGCCGCTATCGAGGCGGCGCGGGCCGGCGAGCAAGGCCGGGGCTTTGCGGTGGTGGCCGATGAAGTGCGCGCATTGGCCAAACGGACCCAGCAATCGACGGAGGAGATCGAACGACTGGTCAGCGCCTTGCGTTCGGCGGCGCACTCGTCGGTACAGCAGATTCAGAACAGTGGTGAGTTGGTGAAGCTGGCCGTCAGCGATGCGTTGCAGACTGAGAGTGCGCTGGGCAGTATTGCTGCGGCGGTATCGTTGATTCAGCAAATGAACCAGCAGATCGCGGCGGCTGCCGAGGAGCAGAGTTCGGTGGCCGAGGAGATCAATCGCAGTGTGACGAGTATTCGCGCCAGTGCGGACCAGTCTTCGTTGGCGATGCAGGGGAATGCGGCGTCCAGTGTTGAGCTGGCGCAGTTGGGGGTTGAGTTGAAGGGGATGGTTGGGCACTTTCGGCTTTGATGTGCGCTTGGACTTGGCGGCCTGGTAGCCGACCAGGTTCTTGGTGGTTGAGTACATATCCGTTGCTGCGGTAATGGCCGCTTATGGTTTCGCCCTTACGGCGACTCACTTTTTTTTCAAACGCCAAAAAAAAGTAAGCAAAAAAAGGCTCGCCCCAAGCGTCCGGCCCCTCGCTAGGGCTCGGCGTTCCTTCGCTCCGGTGTCCATCCGGGGACACTGCCCTCCGGTCTGCTTCGCGACGACCTACATGCAGCGTGTTCGACTGCGTCGAACGGCGCTGCGCGCCACTCCCCGGATGAACACCTCCACTCAGCCTCCCGAAGGGGCGGGTGGATCAAGATCAAGCGCTGCAGGCGAGCTAACGCTCGGCCTGATGAGTGGTGAGAAGCGCCGGTGTACCCGAATCCCTGTAGGAGCGAGCTTGCTCGCGATGGTCGTGAACGATAATGCGTGTTTACTGGTTAAACGCGGCGCTCTTGAGTCCATCGCGAGCAGGCTCGCTCATACATTTCCTTTGTTGACCGGCATTGAGGCTTGCCCGCGACGGCGGCGTGCCATCCAATCAGTCGTAAATAACTTTCTTCTTCCAATCCGCATCAGCCTCGGCGTCCTTCAGGCCTTCAGTCAGCTGATTCACTTCTCCATCAGCCGGCGCGTTGTTATCCATGACCTGGGCGTTGACCCGGCCCAGGAGTTTTTCCAGGTGTTCCAGTTGTCCGGAGTAGACCTTGGGGTCCTGCTGTTTGCGCAGGTACTGCACGCCGCGTTCGAATGCCAGGCGGGCTTGGCCCGGCTGGTTCTGTTGCAGGAAGTGCTGGCCGAGGTTGTTGAAGAATTCGATGTGCAGCAGCACCAGGAGATGGCGGACTTCGCGGATCCAGCGCTTGGCTTCGTTGGTTGGCAGGAAGCCATCATGTGCGGCGCGGGTGATCTGGCCGTGCAGGGCTTCGAGCAGGAAGCGTACGTCCTTGGCCTTGGCTTCGGTCACGACCGGTGCCGGCGGGTTATTGACCGGGATCGATTCGCCCTGGGCAACCAGAGCATTCAATTCGGCAATCCGTTCTTTCATTGCAGCGTCGGATTTTTCCAGGTTGAGCAGGCGCTGGCAGACGTTCAGCTCCAAACGGGTCAACAGCAATTTGAGTTCCGGTGTCATCAACTGACCGGGAAAAGTCTCGGTGATTTCGCCGCATCGACGCAGGCGATCGTTCAGTTCGATCCGGGTGCGGGCCTTTTCCAGCTTGTTGTTTTCCACCACATGGTTCATGTAGCCAATTGCAATCAATAGTGCGATCCCGGCTACGACGAGCAGGGTGATCATGAGTGGCGTCACCGGTAAGACCTCTTTATGGGGTTCGCGTGCGAGTGTAGTGGCTTGGCAGGGGAGCGCCTACGACCGCTCGACGGGGTGAATTGATTATCCTTATGCTGTATCGGCCGCTACCCGGCTTATTTAAGTAATAGTCGGGTAAGAGGCATATCGCCATCATCCAGGGCGTTAATGGACTATAGCGCTTTGCCGTCTGACTGTGCGTCAGAATTCAGACGCCAGACGCCGGTCACTGGAAAACCTGGATCGGTGTCTAAAAGCAGGGCGAAGTCATTGATTTAAATAAATTTATATCTGGGGGTTGACGACCTCTCAATCCATCCATAGAATGCGCGCCACTTACAGCGTAAAGCACACAGCGAAACGCGGTAGGGAGTGAATGTTGTACGTGTGTCCCCTTCGTCTAGTGGCCTAGGACACCGCCCTTTCACGGCGGTAACAGGGGTTCGAGTCCCCTAGGGGACGCCATTGCGGGAATAGCTCAGTTGGTAGAGCACGACCTTGCCAAGGTCGGGGTCGCGAGTTCGAGTCTCGTTTCCCGCTCCATTTTTAAACAGCGTTGCTTTCGGGCAAAGCTGAGTGAAACCAGAACCAAGTCTTCGGATGCGGGTCTGGGCACCGAAACACACACCATGTGTTCCGGGCAGCGTGTCCCCTTCGTCTAGTGGCCTAGGACACCGCCCTTTCACGGCGGTAACAGGGGTTCGAGTCCCCTAGGGGACGCCATTTGCGGGAATAGCTCAGTTGGTAGAGCACGACCTTGCCAAGGTCGGGGTCGCGAGTTCGAGTCTCGTTTCCCGCTCCAAATTCACAAAAACGCCGCTCATTGAGCGGCGTTTTTGTTTGTGCGCGATTTGTGTCCGTTGCAGCAACGAAGGCCTTCCAGTCAGACTGAGCGGGACATATACGTTGGGGCGCCGCACGATAGCGGCACTGCGCTCGAGCGTATCAGTCAGACAGCTGACGAAGAACGTCTCCAGCGCTTGAGGCTGACTTCATCTCGAATCTCGCAGCAGGCCCCGATGAGACGGTCGAGTTCCTCATCAGTGAGCCCGCAGTTCATGGAGAGTCGCATTAACGACCGGTTGAGCCCGGTCGCCGGGGCGCAGAAAACCGAGCCAAATATGCCTCTTGTCTGTAAGGCGTCCCGCAAGTGAAGGGTCAGTAATTCGGCTCCAGGTTCCAGCGCAATAATCTGTTCGGTTCCAGCGCTGACGTCATACCCCAACTGCGTGAATGCCGCTCTGGCGCGATGGGTAATCGCATGCAGCCGCCTGCGACGTTCATCGGCGTGTTGTAGAAAATCGGCAGCCTGTTCAAACCATGTCAATTCGTGATCCAGCAGGCTGGAGCTGAAAATGGCGGGGTAGGACTCCATGGCAAAGTAATCCTTGAAACTGTCGGGACAGGTAATCAGGCCCGCACGTCCGGCGAAAGCCTTGGCGAGGCTGACGGTTTGGAAATGGACCTTGTCGAATAATTGATTCTGCGCAACCAATCCCGCTCCATATGGCCCGTGGGTTCCGAGTGAATGGGATTCATCGACCACCAGCACGCATTGGTGTCGTTGAGCAACATCGGCGAAATCTGTGAGAGGACAAAGACTGCCATTGGTGCTGTAGATGGCATCGACTGCAATAACCCCTTGGCCATGTTTCTTTATCTGCCGCTCCGCATGAGCGGCATCGTTATGGGCAAATGCGATTGAGCGCGCATGAGCGGCGTGTGCTCCTTGCCAGAAGGACATGTGCGCGTGGATATCCAGATAGACGGGGGTATGCGGACCGGCGATCGCCTGCATCAGCCCCACATTCGCGGCCCAACCCGATTGACAGAGAATACTGTCTTGCGCACCGATAAATTGCGCCAGGCGTTGCTCTAACCTGGCGATGGGCGTGTCGCCCTGGAGAAAAACGGCAGACATCAGAAGTTGGTGCCTGGCCTGGAGGATCGCGCGGGCCTGGGCTTCGATCATCTGTCGCTCGTTTGCCAGGCACAGGTAGTCATTGCTCGACAGATGCAGCGCATCGGCGCCAGGCGATGCACCACGTAGCAGGTGCTGACCTGCCCATCGCTGCTGGACTCGTCCGATGGTATGGCTTTCGATGCGCGACTGAACAAAGTCAGGTAAGGGAGCGTTGACGATTTTTTGTGGGCGGCGGAGGTGCGGGCCAGGCATGGATTAACCCTTTTCAAGAGCGACCGGTTTGCAAACATCCTCTTGGTTGCACTAAACGCCAGGTAGATCTCATTGGCTACTGTCACAGTTGACAGTTTTTTGGAAAATTCGACAGATCACTGGTTATTTTGGGTCCGCCACTCGTTAAGCGGCGTTTTCCTGCAGGTTTTCTATTCGCAAGCGTCTTGTCTGTTCGCTCGAACGGTCTTCGCCTCACTTTTGCGATTTTCTGCAGCGAAAAGTGGCACGCTTGCACGGTGCAGGCAAGGTCCATGAAATCGCGCCGGTTTTTCGCCAGGCGCTTTGGCTGGCGCTGTTCATGGGGTTGTTGATGTTTGCTTTCTTGAGCGTGGTGCCGACTCTGCTCGCGCCCGCCGGCATCGCCGAAGAAATCATTCCAGGGGCCCAGGCGTTTTTGCGGGCGGTTCGTTGGGGAGTTCCGGCGCTGACGCTGTATTTTTGCATGCGCTATTTATGTGAAGGCATGCACTGGATGCGGCCGACCATGGTGTTGGGTCTTGGTGGTCTTCTGATCCTGGCGCCAACAGGTTATGTACTGGCCAATGGCAAGCTGGGATTCCCTGAGCTGGGCGCACAAGGATTGGGCATCGCATCCGCGGTGATGATGTGGTGTCAGGCGCTGTTTTTCGCAATTTACCTGTGGCGTGGGTCGCGATTGGCGCATCTGTGTCTGTTCGATCGCTTTGAGCTTCCGCGTCGAGCGGGTATCGGTGATCTGCTCAAAACCGGGATGCCGATCGGCATTGCCATTCTGATGCAAGGCAGTCTGTTCATTGTCACCTCGCTGTTGATCGGGCGGCTGGGCTCGACTTATCTGGCTGCGCATCAGATTGCAGTCAACCTGGCGCAGTTGTGTTTCATGATTCCGGTCGCCGTGGCAGAGGCTACAACCGTTCGGGTGGGTCATGCCTTGGGATGCGGGGATCAGGCAGGCGTCCGGCGTGCTGCCTGGGCGGGGTGCGTGATTGTTGTGTTCGCTCAGAGCATCATGGTGCTGATATTACTGATCGGGCGCGACGCGATCGCGAGTATTTATAGCCGCGATATCGCCGTTACAGTGCTGGCTTCGACACTGCTGCTGTATAGCGCGGCGTTACAACTGCCTGATGGCTTGCAGATGCTTTCAGCAGGCGCGCTGCGAGGGTTGCAGGACACTCGAGTGCCGATGTGGCTGGCTATTTTCTGTTATTGGGGAGTCGGTGTACCGCTGGGGGCAGGTTTGGCGTTTGGGTTGGGCTGGGGCCCTCAAGGCATCTGGGTAGGGCTGATCACGGCCTTGACGCTGGCGACCCTGTTGATGGGTTGGCGTTTCATGTTCAGTAGCCGGATCAGGTCGCCGGTCACTTGCTGAAGCGAGAAGGCTCGCGATAGCGAGCCTCCTCCTGTTCCTGCAAGGGTTACCAGGACAACATCAAACGTCCGGCGAACAGGATCAGGACCACCCCCATCGTCCGCTCGAACCAGTGTCCCATGCGCAGAAACAGCAACCGCACCCGGGCGCTGGAAAAAAACAGCGCGACGATGACAAACCATAAGGCATTGACGAAACACATCCAGACCCCATACAACGCCTGAACCTCGAGCGGTGTCGTGGCGCTGATGAGGCTGGTGAAGATCGCCAGGAAAAACAGCGTGGCCTTGGGGTTGGTGGCGTTGGTCAGGAAGCCTGTGGTGAACGCCTTGAGCAGTGTTTGCTCCGTCATCGGTGGGTCCGTGCCTTTGTCGCCTTCCAGTACGGTCTTGGGTTTGCTGCGCACCAGGCTGACGCCCAGGTACAGAATGTAGACACCGCCCACCACCTTGGCCACCGTCAACAGCCAGGGCGTGGTGTTCATCAATGCGCCGACGCCGAGCAGGGTGTAGAGCACGTGCACGGAAATACCCGCGCCGATGCCCAGCGCTGTGCAAATCCCGACCAGGCGGCCGAAACGCACGCTTTGACGGATGGTGACCGCGAAGTCCGGTCCGGGTGCGACCACGGCGAGGAAGTGGATGATCGCCAGCGCCAGAAACTCGCCCATGTAATTGGAAAACATCTCAACTCCAGAAAGTTAGGGGTGAAGCATTGCCGCGATAGCCGACAAAGAACGAAAGGCTCAAGCGCGGGTCTGCCACACCTGGTGTCACCGAGTGCATGCGGCGCGAGTTGAACATGATGAAGTCGCCGGGTTCGGGGCGAATCTCCAGAGCTGCAGGCCCAAGCAGGGCCGGGTCGATGCCGTAGCTGTCGCCGCGCATTTCGTCGAATTGGTCCGGGGAAATGTCGTCGTCCCACATCTGCAATGCGCCACCTTCGGTGGGCATGTTCAGGTAAACGTTGCAGGCGAATTGCGCTTCCAGGCTTCGGGCCTGGTAACTGTCCGGGGCATCCTTGGCGAAAATGTCGTGGTGGGCGAGGAAGCAGACGCCAGGCTTCACCACGCGGGACAGCCCGACATACATTTTGCGCCCGTAAAGATTTTCCAGGTGCGCCCCCGCTGGCCAGGATTCGTCGAGCATGCAGCGCAGGGTGTCGACCGGGGAAGAGTAGGGCGCACAGCGGTTGCGCAATTCCGCGATGTTGCAGGTGGCGCGGGCGAAATAATCCTCGATCAACAACGGCTGGTTTTCCGCTTCATAAAACGCCATGCCGATGCGACCGATGCTGGACGCGTTGATGTAACCCTCGAAGCCGGGGGCGAGGATCTTGTCGCCAAGCTGAATCGCCAGCGATCGGGGCAGCAAGCCTTTGACGCGAATGGCGAGGACCTCTTCGTTGGCCAGTTTTTTTATGCACGTCTCATCGAGACGCTCGACGTCAAGCATCATGGTTTCAGGTCCATCTATCAGAGAGGCAACGGAGCCTGCGAATGCAAGCTGCCTCGGCGTCACGCGATGCCGGGTTAGGCATCGTCAACTTGCTCAGTTCACATCGTAGTGAACCGAAAGCGTTCCTTTCTTGTGCGAAACGGCAGTGATCGAGACCACGCCCAGATCCTTCAGGCTACGTACATGGGTGCCGCCGCAACCGTAGGCGGGCAGTTCACCGAACCCGATTTCCCTGGCGCCTTCGCGCAATGATGTCAGGCGTGGCAGGTCGTGGGCGATCCATTGCTCGGTGCCGTTCTGAACAGTTTGGGCATCAACATCCTGTGCCGAATCTTCCGGTTTGAACTGCACTCGACCTTCGCCTGGCCAGTGATGCGCCTTGATCGGTATCCAGCCCATGGCCTGAACAACGTGTCCGATCAGATGGCCGGCGGAGTGCATGCGCGTATTGAACTGGCGACGCTGTTCGTCGACCCGGATCTGGGTCATGCCGGGTTTTACCTGGCGATCGACGAAATGGATGATTCGGTCCGGATCCTGAACCACTCGCAACACCTGGCTTTCGCCAATCCAGCCGGTGTCGAAGGGTTGCCCGCCACCCTGAGGATGAAACAGCGTGGCGCGCAGTACCACCGCAAATTCGTTCTCGCAGGGCGTGCAATCCAGCACTTCCACGTCGGCCTTGAGATCATCACTATGGAAAAACAGGCGAAGCGTCATAGTCCATGACCTTATCAAAGTTTCTGTTTTTCATTATATGGAGAGCGGATTTGCGTGATAATCCGTTCAAACATCAAAGGACTGTTGTGCTGTGAGCATAAATCTTCCACTGCCGCTGCTGGGTGAAATGGCGATTTTCGTCAAGGTCGTCGAGACCGGCAGTTTCTCCGAGGCGGCTCGCCAGCTGGGTTCTTCACCCTCGGCAATCAGTCGCAGCATTTCGCGACTGGAGAAGGCCCTCGCCACCCGCTTGCTGCAACGCACCACCCGTAAACTGCGGCTGAGCGACGGTGGCGAGGAAGTGTTCAAGCGTTGCCAGGACATGGTCAGCGCAGCCAAGTCGGTGATGGAAATCAGCGGCCAGTTCACCCACGAAGCGGAAGGGCTGGTGCGCGTCAGTGTGCCGAAAGCGGTGGGGCGGTTCGTGATTCATCCGCATATGCCGGAATTTTTGCGGCGTTATCCCAAAGTCGATGTGGAGTTGTTGCTCGAGGACCGTCAGGTAGACTTGATCGACGACAACGTCGACCTGGCGATTCGCATTACCGACCGGCCACCCGCCGGCCTGGTGGGACGGCAACTGCTGACCATCGACCATTTGCTCTGCGCGACGCCGCAGTACCTGGCCGAACATGGCACGCCGTCCCATCCCCACGACTTGCTCGATCACAGTTGCATCTACCTGGGCGAAACCCCGAGCGATGCACGGTGGAAATTCAAGAAGGGCACCAAGGCGGTGACCGTCGGTGTACGAGGGCGGTATGCGGCCAATCACACCGGTGTGCGATTGGGGGCGGTGTTGCAGCACATCGGGATTGGTAGCCTGCCGTATTTCACTGCGCGTCATGCGCTGGAGCAGGGACTCATCGTGCAGGTGTTGCCGGACTGGACCTTCCTCGCGTCCTACCATGGCGGCGCCTGGCTGCTGCATTCGCCGACCCGTTATCTGCCGCCCAAGCTTCGGGTGTTGATCGACTATCTGGTGGAGTGCCTGGGGAAGGAGCCGACCTTGAGCAAGCCGGTCAAGCCCGGGAAAGTCGCGGCGGAGTATGAGCTACCTGAAAGTGATGGGTTGCTTTGACGGACCTCTTCGCGGGCAAGCCCGCTCCCACAGTGATTTGTGTGAGGCCAGAGATCGTAGCTTCACCACAAAAACCTGTGGGAGCGGGCTTGCCCGCGAAGGCGTCCGCCCAGACACCGCAGTCGGTAATGACAAAAAAGGCCCGCATGTTCAACCATGCGGGCCTTCTGCATTTCTGATCAGCAATCAGTGCTTGCTCGCGTCGTTCGACATCGCCAGCAGCTGTTTTTCCTGGTTCCAGTCGAAGGGTTCGTCATTCTGTTCGGCTTCGAAACGACGCTCTTCCAGTGCCTGGTACAGGTCGATCTCATCGTCGGGCATGTAGTGCAGGCAGTCACCGGCGAAGTACCACAGCAGGTCGCGCGGGACCAGGTGGGCGATTTGCGGATAGCGGGTGATCACTTGGCACAGAATGTCCTGGCCCAGGTATTGGCTTTCGATCGGATCGACCGGCAGCAACGCGCGCAGTTCGTCGAAGCGCTCCAGGAACAAGGCATGGCTTTCTTCGGGCACCTGTTCGGCCTCACCTACGGCGACCAGGATGCTGCGCAGGTGGTCGAGCAAGACAAGATGATCGGCAACGACATTGGACACGAGATAAGTCCTCAAGAGCAAAACGGGCGCGGGAGTATAAAGCGCCCGCGCTCTTTTTTACATGGTGTACGGGATCAGCGGACCTTTCCTTTGGCCAGCGCCAGTTCCTCTTTGTCGAAATCATCGACATCGATCACCTTGCGTCGCGCGGCTTCGGCATCACGCAGGGATTGCGCCTCCCCGGGCTGCAGTACGCCAGCTTCCAGCGCCGCATCGATGACGGGTTCGCCGACCGCTGGTTTGACCTGGCCGCTTTTGAGGCCGGCATGCAGTTTTTTCTGCGAGGGCTGTGCCGCGTTCAACAGATTGCAGGCGTGTTGCAGGGCGCCGACGGCGTCATCGGCCGATTGTGGACGATAGCAACCGCCGAGCAACTCTTCGAGGGTCGGATCGCCCTTGACCCGGCCAATCACCGCCGCGACTTCTGCGCCGAGCTTGTCCGAGGGACCCTTGTGACGACGACCCAGCGGGAACACGATTACCCGCAGCAGGCAACCCAATACCCTGTTGGGGAAGTTGCTCAGCAGTTCATCGAGTGCACGCTCCGACTGACCCAGGCTTTCTTCCATGGCCCAGGTGAACAGCGGTGCCATATGGTCCGGTGAGTCGAGGTCGTGGTAACGCTTGAGCGCGGCGGAAGCGAGGTACATGTTGCTGAGTACGTCCCCCAGGCGCGCCGACAAGCGTTCGCGGCGTTTCAGCTCACCGCCCAGCAACATCATGCTCAGGTCGGCGAGCATGGCAAACGCCGCGGCCTGGCGATTGAGAGCGCGGAAGTAGCCTTGGCTGAGCCTGTTGCCCGGCGCATGTTCGAAATGCCCGAGGCCGAGGTTCAGCACCAGAGTGCTGGCGGCGTTGCCCACGGCAAAACCGATGTGCTTGAGCAGCAGGCCATCGAACTCGGTAAGTGCCTGGTCCTTGTCTTCGCGACCGGCGAGGGCCATTTCCTTGAGTACGAAAGGGTGGCAGCGAATCGCGCCCTGGCCGAAGATCATCAGGTTGCGCGAGAGAATGTTCGCGCCCTCCACGGTGATGAAGATCGGCGCGCCATTCCAGCTGCGACCCAGATAGTTGTTCGGCCCCATGATGATCGCCTTGCCGCCGTGCACGTCCATGGCGTGGCTGATGCACTCGCGACCGCGTTCGGTGAGGTGATACTTGAGAATCGCCGACAGCACCGACGGTTTCTCGCCCAGGTCTACCGCGTTGGCGGTCAGCATCCGCGCCGCGTCCATCATCCAGGCATTGCCGCCGATGCGTGCCATGGCTTCCTGAATACCCTCGAAAGCCGACAGCGGAACGTTGAACTGCTCGCGAATCTGCGCATATTGGCCCGTCACCAGGCTGGTGAACTTGGCCGCGCCGGTACCGACCGCAGGCAGGGAAATCGAACGCCCGACCGACAGGCAGTTCATCAGCATCATCCAGCCTTTGCCAAGCATTTCCTGGCCGCCGATGAGGAAGTCCAGCGGAATGAACACGTCCTTGCCCGAGTTCGGGCCGTTCATGAACGAAGCACCCAGCGGCAAGTGACGGCGGCCGATTTCGACACCGGCTGTATCGGTGGGTACCAGCGCCAGGCTGATGCCCAGGTCTTCCTCGTCCCCCAACAGGTGGTCCGGGTCGTAGGCTTTGAACGCCAGGCCGAGCAGAGTGGCTACCGGCCCCAGCGTGATGTAGCGCTTTTCCCAGTTCAGGCGCAGGCCGAGGGTTTCCTGGCCTTCCCATTGTCCTTTGCAGATCACCCCGGTGTCGGGCATCGCGCCAGCGTCGGAGCCGGCCAGGGGACCGGTCAAGGCGAAACAGGGGATGTCGTCACCCCGTGCCAGTCGTGGCAGGTAGTGGTTGCGTTGTTCATCGGTGCCAAAATGCAGCAACAGTTCGGCCGGGCCCAGGGAATTGGGGACCATCACCGTGGAGGCGAGGTCGCCGCTGTGGGTTGCCAGCTTCATCGCCACTTGCGAGTGGGCATAGGCGGAAAACCCTTTGCCCCCGAACTCCTTGGGGATGATCAGGGCGAAGAAGCCGTTTTCCTTGATGTGGGCCCAGGCTTCTGGCGGCAGGTCCATGTCTTGCCCGATCTGCCAGTCGCTGACCATGGCGCACAGCTCTTCGGTGGGGCCGTCGATGAAGGCCTGTTCTTCTTCGCTCAGTTGCGCTTTGGGGTAGGACAACAACTTGTCCCAGTCCGGACGACCGCTGAACAGCTCACCGTCCCACCACACCGTGCCGGCGTCGATGGCATCGCGTTCGGTTGGCGACATAGGCGGCAGGGTTTTCTGGAACCAGTTGAACATCGGCGCACTGAAATATTTGCGGCGCAGGTCGGGCAGCAATAGCGGGGCCGCGGCGGCAGCGAGCAACACCCAGAAAATCAGCAGCAACCAACCCGGGGCGCGGCTGAAAAGGCCCATCGCCAACAGGTAGACCGCAACGATGCCCATGGCCGGCAGCGGGGCGACGCGGCGGTGAGCCAGATAAGCTATCCCGACAACCAGAACCAGTATCCACAACAGCAGCATATTTAATCCTCCGTGAAACCAAGGCAAAACCAGCCTTCAGAGCTTAGACGGCATCCGTAAAACAGGATGGTCAGAGCGATGTGATTGAAATCGTGGGAAACGGTGTTGAATTTTGTAGGACCGATGGTTGGCAGGCCCTGAAAAATCATTCATGGAGCAAGCGACAAAGCGCTCAAGTTTGGCCGAAACGTCGTTATCTCTGTGCTGAACCTGTCGCTAGACTCGTGGCTTCATCAGGAGAATGTCCTCATGCACGAGTATCTGAGTCCCGGCCGCTTCATCGATAGTGACCATCCGTCGGTGGTGGAGTTCGCCGAAAAACATCGGGGCAGCAGTCGAGACCCGCTCGAGCAGGCGATCAAACTCAGCAACTGCCGGTGCTGTTGGGTGAGATGCAGCGCGATTTGAGCCGCGCCTGATCCGGCGTATGCTGCCTGCGCATTCATCCATAAAGAGGCGGTCATGCTGAAGATCTGGGGTCGGAAAAATTCATCGAATGTCAGAAAACCGTTGTGGGCCGCCGAGGAGCTGGGCCTGGCCTATGAAGCCATCGATGCCGGCGGCGCCTTTGGCGTAGTCGATACGCCACAATACCGCGCGATGAATCCCAATGGGCGCGTGCCGGTGATCGAAGACGACGGTTTTGTGTTGTGGGAATCCAACACCATCGTGCGCTACCTGCTGGCCCGCCATGCCAACGGTACGACCTGGTACCCGGAGAATCCGCAGTCCCGCGCTGCCGCCGAAAAGTGGATGGACTGGACCACTTCGAGTTTTGCCGGTCCGTTCCGCACGGTATTCTGGGGCGTTTTGCGCACGCCGGCGGACAAGCAGGACTGGCCCGCCATCAAGGCTGCGATCAAGGAATGTGACGATCTGCTGTCGATGGCCGATCAAGCGCTGGCGGCCCAGGCTTATCTGTCGGGCGATGAAATCGGGATGGGCGACATTCCCCTCGGCAGTTTCATTTATGCCTGGTTCGAGATGCCGATCGAGCGTGCGCCGCAGCCTCATGTAGAAGCCTGGTACGCACGACTGAAGCAGCGTCCGGCCTATCGGAAAGCCGTCATGACCGCGTTGACTTAATACTCACTATCGACACGCTTGACTGTACTTGTGTGGCGGCGACAAGCACCATTGCGTCCATGTGCTGCGGTTGCAATGCTCGCCGCCCACCCTTATTTATTCCTTTCTTCCCTTCCTGGTGCGTAAATCCGATATGAGTTCCGCTCTGTCCATCCGGCAGCTAACCAAAACCTACGGCAACGGTTTCCAGGCCTTGAGTGGTATCGATCTGGACGTTGCCGAAGGTGATTTCTTCGCATTGCTTGGCCCTAACGGGGCCGGCAAATCCACGACCATCGGCATTCTCTCGACCCTGGTGAACAAGACCAGCGGCACGGTGAATATCTTCGGCAACGATCTGGACAAGAATCCTGCGCAGCTCAAGCGCTCCATCGGCGTCGTGCCGCAGGAATTCAACTTCAACCAGTTCGAAAAGACGTTCGATATCGTCGTGACCCAGGCCGGTTACTACGGCATCCCGCCGAAAATCGCCAAGGAGCGGGCCGAGCAATATCTGACCCAGCTCGGCCTGTGGGACAAGCGCGATGTGCCATCCCGCTCGCTGTCTGGCGGCATGAAGCGCCGGCTGATGATCGCCCGCGCGCTGGTGCATGAACCGCGCCTGCTGATCCTCGATGAACCGACGGCGGGAGTGGATATCGAACTGCGTCGCTCGATGTGGACCTTCCTCACCGAGCTGAACAAGAAAGGCATCACCATCATCCTCACCACCCACTACCTGGAAGAGGCTGAGCAGTTGTGCCGCAACATCGGCATCATCGATCACGGCACCATCGTCGAGAACACCAGCATGAAGCAGTTGCTCGGCCAACTGCATGTTGAAACCTTCTTGCTCGACATCAAAAACGATCTGAAAGTGGCGCCGCAGTTGCTCGGCTACGCCACCAGGTTGCTCGACAGTCACACCCTGGAAGTCCAGGTGGACAAGACCATGGGCATTACGGCGCTGTTTACCCAATTAGCGCTGCAGAACATCGAAGTGCTGAGCCTGCGTAACAAAACCAATCGCCTCGAGGAGTTGTTCGTGTCCTTGGTGGAGAAAAATCTGTCGAAGGTGGCGGTATGAATTCCGAGCTGCAACCCAATCTCGTTGCCCTCAATACCATCGTTTATCGTGAGATCAAACGCTTCACCCGGATCTGGCCGCAGACCTTGCTGCCGCCGGCCATTACCATGGTTCTGTACTTCGTGATCTTCGGCAACCTGATCGGTCGGCAGATAGGTGACATGGGTGGCTTCACTTATATGGAGTACATCGTGCCGGGGCTGATCATGATGTCGGTGATCACCAACTCCTACGGCAATGTGGTCTCGAGTTTCTTCGGCAGCAAATTCCAGCGTTCCATCGAGGAATTGATGGTGTCGCCGGTGTCGCCGCACACGATTCTGATCGGCTACACCCTGGGTGGCGTGCTGCGCGGGTTGATGGTCGGGCTCATCGTGACGCTGCTGTCGTTGTTCTTCACCCAGTTGCAGGTGCATCACCTGGGGGTGACCATTCTGGTGGTGGTGCTGACGGCGACCATCTTTTCGCTGCTGGGCTTCATCAACGCGGTGTTCGCGCGCAACTTCGATGATATCTCGATCATCCCGACCTTCGTGCTGACACCGCTGACGTACCTGGGCGGGGTGTTTTACTCGATCAGTTTGCTGCCGCCGTTCTGGCAAACCGTGTCCCTGGCCAACCCGGTGCTGCACATGGTCAACGCCTTCCGTTACGGGATTCTGGGCGTTTCGGATATCCGCATCAGCGTGGCGGTTACCTTCATGCTGGTGGCGACCGTGGTGTTGTATATCGGCTGTGCGCGGTTGCTGGTGAGTGGGCGCGGGATGCGCACGTAAGGGATACCGAGTCGACTGCTTCGCGAGCAGGCTCGCTCCCACAGGGATCTGTGTCGATCACAAATAATGTGGGCAACTCCAATCCACTGTGGGAGCGAGACCGGCTTGCCGGCGAAGGCGTCACCCCAGACACCATAAAAAAACGGCCTCCCCAAAAAGGAGGCCGTTTTGCATTCACCGCATCCGCTTTTTCTTGCGCCGCGCCCATTGCCGACTCACCCACCAGCGCCAATACATCATCACCAGGCAATAAGCCAAGGCCCCGAGTACCAGCCCCACCACCACCGATCCCAGCAAAAATGGCTGCCACAACGTCGAGAGTTGGCCGCTGATCCACTCCCAGGTCAATTCATCCGGCAAATGCCGGGCAGGGACATCCATCAACCAGGCACCGGTCTGGTACGTACAGAAGAACACGGCCGGCATGGTGATCGGATTGGTCAGCCAGACCAGACTGACGGCGATCGGCATGTTGCCGCGCACGATGATGGCGAGGATGGCGGCCACCAGCATTTGCAAGGGGATCGGCAGAAAAGCCGCGAACAGACCCACTGCCATGGCCCGGGCGACGGAGTGTCGGTTGAGGTGCCAAAGGTTCGGGTCATGCAGCAAAGTGCCGAGAAAGCGTAAGGACTTGTGTTCCCTGATGCTCGTCGGGTCTGGCATGTAACGTTTGAATAAGCGCCGGGGCATAAGGCTTCTCGGTCGGTTAAGGCGGCAAGTATGTCTGGATTCCATGAACCGCCCATTCAGACTTTGTGACAATTGATAACCGCGCTCGTGCGATAAGCCGGCTATGCCTAGGGATGGAACTCTCAAGGACGGGCTTATGCGCATAGGGATGATGGCGCTGGCGCTGGGTCTGCTGACCCTGCGTTTTTTACCAATACTACCGCCGGTCTGGTTTTGGCTGTCGTTGCCGGTTGCGGCTTTGATGATGTTGCCGTTCAGGACTTATCCATTGGCATTTTTCCTGTTCGGCTTCAGTTGGACGTGTGCGAATGCGCAATGGGCGCTGGATGATCGCCTGCCCGTCAATCTGGATGGCCAAACCCGTTGGGTGGAAGGAAGGGTGGTGGGACTGCCGCAGAATGGTGGGGCGGTCGTGCGTTTCGAACTGGCAGACGCCCGCTCGCGACGCGAGGCCGTCCCGCCATTGTTGCGCCTGGCCTGGTACGGCGGGCCGCCGGTCAACAGCGGTGAACAGTGGCGACTGGCAGTGAAGTTGAAACGCCCCGCCGGGCTGCTCAATCCCCATGCCTTCGATTATGACGCCTGGCTGCTGGCGCAACGCATCGGCGCCACCGGGACGGTCAAGGATGGTATCCGTCTGAAGGAGGCCCGGTGGGCCTGGCGCGACGGCATCCGCCAACGCTTGCAGGCGGTGGATGCCCAAGGCCGAACGGGCGCGCTGACGGCCCTGGTGCTGGGGGATGGCGCCGGGCTCAGTCGTGAGGATTGGCAGGTGTTGCAAGACACCGGCACCGTGCATTTGCTGGTGATTTCCGGGCAGCACATCGGCTTGCTGGCGGGGCTGGTGTACCTGCTGATCGCCGGTCTGGCCCGTTATGGCCTGTGGCCGGGCCGTCTGCCCTGGCTGCCATGGGCGTGCGGCCTGGCCTTCACCGCAGCGCTCGGTTATGGGTTGTTGGCCGGCTTCGACGTGCCGGTGCGGCGGGCCTGCGTGATGATCGGTCTGGTGCTGTTGTGGCGGCTGCGCTTTCGTCACCTCGGAGCCTGGTGGCCGTTGTTGCTGGCGCTCAACGCCGTTCTGCTGCTGGATCCGCTGGCGAGTCTGCAACAGGGCTTCTGGTTGTCTTTCGCAGCGGTGGCCGTGCTGATCTTCATTTTCGGCGGCCGCCTGGGTCCCTGGCGCTGGTGGCAGTCCTGGACTCGCGCCCAGTGGCTGATCGCGATCGGTTTGGGCCCGATATTGCTGGTACTGGGATTGCCGATCAGCTTAAGCGGGCCCCTGGTCAATCTGCTGGCCGTGCCCTGGATCAGTCTGGTGGTGCTGCCGCCTGCCTTGCTGGGGACGCTGATGTTGCCCATCCCTTATGTGGGCGAAGGGTTGCTGTGGGTGTCGGGTGGCTTGATCGATCTGCTGTTCAGGGGCCTGGCTCTGATGGCCGGGCGTTTTCCCGCGTGGATGCCAGCGGCGGTACCCTGGTGGACAGGAGCCTTGGGCGCACTCGGTGCCTTGTTTCTATTAATGCCTCGAGGGGTGCCCCTTCGCCCGTTGGGTTGGCCGCTGCTGTTATTGCTGGTATTTCCACCCCGGCAGCTGTTACCGGAGGGCACGGCCGAAATCTGGCAACTGGACGTCGGCCAGGGGCTGGCCATTCTGGTGCGTACCCGTCATCACACGCTGTTGTACGACGCCGGGCCGCGTTTCGGTGATAACGACCTCGGCGAACGTGTGGTACTGCCGACGTTGCGCAAACTGGGCGTGAGCGGCCTCGACCTGATGCTGATCAGCCACGCCCATGCCGATCACGCCGGCGGGGCGCAGGCCGTCGCCAAAGGGTTGCCGGTGACGCGCGTACTCAGCGGCGAACCCTTGGAGTTGCCCGCCGAGCTGCAAGCCGAGGCCTGCGAGAGCGGCCGGCAATGGACCTGGGACGGCGTGCAGTTCGCGCTCTGGCAATGGGCGCAGGCCCGCGAAAGCAATCCAAAATCCTGCGTGTTGCAGATCGAAGCCAACGGCGAGCGGTTGCTGCTGACCGGCGACATCGACACCGCGGCCGAGCGGGCCCTGCTCGACAGTCCCCTGGCGGTGACCACCGATTGGCTGCAGTCGCCGCACCATGGCAGTCGCAGTTCATCTTCGCCGGCGCTGCTGGCCGCGTTGCAACCTGCGGCGGCGCTGATTTCCCGTGGGCAGGGCAATGCGTTCGGTCATCCCCATCCCACGGTCATCGCGCGTTACAGACAGCGTGGCATGGCGATTCATGATAGCGCCGAACAGGGTGCCATCCGTCTGCAACTGGGACAATTCAAGCCGGCCTGGACAATGCGTCAGGAACGGCGTTTCTGGCGGCCTGCACCCTGATCGCGGGTGAACGAAGCCAACCGGAGGCGACATCCCGGCCTTCGGTGCGCCCACCCCCTATGTTAGAGTGGCGCACTTTTTCGAGGGGACTGACACTGTGTGGGAATTGGTCAAATCCGGCGGCTGGATGATGCTGCCGATCATTCTGAGTTCCATCGCGGCCATGGCGATCGTTGCCGAGCGTCTCTGGACCCTGCGCGCCAGCCGTGTGACCCCGGAGCATTTGCTCGGGCAGGTCTGGGTCTGGATCAAGGACAAGCAACTCAATAAAGAGAAACTCAAGGAATTGCGCGCCAATTCGCCGTTGGGTGAAATCCTGGCGGCCGGACTGGCCAACTCCAAACATGGTCGCGAGATCATGAAGGAGTGCATCGAAGAGGCCGCCGCGCGGGTCATTCACGAACTCGAACGCTACATCAACGCCCTGGGCACCATCGCCGCCATGGCCCCTTTGCTGGGCTTGCTCGGTACGGTGCTGGGCATGATCGACATCTTCAGTGCGTTCATGGGCTCGGGCATGGGTACCAACGCTGCCGTGCTGGCCGGCGGTATTTCCAAGGCACTGATCACCACCGCCGCGGGCTTGATGGTCGGCATTCCGGCTGTGTTCTTCCACCGCTTCCTGCAACGCCGGATCGATGAGCTGGTGGTAGGCATGGAGCAGGAAGCGATCAAGCTGGTCGAGGTTGTGCAGGGTGATCGTGACGTGGACCTGTCCGAGGGCAAAAAAGCGTGAAATTCCGCCGCAAGCAACGGGAGAATGTGGACATCAACCTCGCGTCGCTGATCGACGTGGTGTTTATCCTGCTGCTGTTTTTCGTCGTGACCACCACCTTTACCCGTGAAACCCAGTTACGCGTCGATCTGCCGGAAGCGGTCAGCGGCGCGCCTGCCGAAGACCGACAGGTCAAGCAGCTGGATGTCGCCATCAGCGCCGAAGGGGTGTTCTCGCTGAACAATCAGGTACTGCCCAAGAATGACCTGGCGACCCTGATGGACGCGCTGCAGAAAGAATCCAGCGGTGACACCACGCTGCCACTGTCCATCAGCGCCGACGGCAAGACCCAGCACCAGGCTGTCATCACCGCCATGGACGCCGCCGGCAAACTCGGCTTCAGTCACCTGCGCATGACCACTGTCGAGGCGGCGCCGCCCGCACCCTGATGGCCATGTCCGATCGCTTGCTCGCCGCGTGGTACCAGGGTCATCCGGCCCTGAAGCTGTTGCAGCCGCTGGAGTGGTTGTATCGGCGCGTGGTCGACAACAAGCGCAAGCGCTTCCTGGCGGGTGAGGGCGAGATCTATCAGCCGCCGGTGCCGCTGATCGTGGTCGGTAACATCACCGTCGGCGGCACTGGCAAGACGCCCTTGATCCTGTGGATGATCCAGCACTGCCAGCGCAGCGGATTGCGGGTGGGCGTGGTCAGCCGCGGTTATGGCGCCAAACCGCCACACCTGCCGTGGCGGGTCGAAGCCGAGCAGGGTGCCGAAATCGCCGGGGATGAGCCTTTGTTGATCGTCCAGCGCACCGGCGTACCCTTGATGATCGATCCCGACCGCAGCCGCGCGGTCAAAGCCTTGCTGGCGAATGAACCGCTGGACCTGATCCTGTCCGACGACGGCATGCAGCATTATCGCCTGGCCCGCGACCTGGAACTGGTGCTGATCGACGCCGCACGCGGCCTTGGCAATAAACGCTGCCTGCCGGCCGGACCATTGCGCGAGCCGGCCGAGCGCCTGCAAAGCGTCGACGCGGTGCTGTACAACGGTGCCGCCGCCGACCGCGACGGCGGTTTTGCCTTTCAGCTGCAGCCCACCGCGCTGGTTAACCTGCACAGCGGCGAACGGCGTTCCCTCGACCACTTTCCCGCCGGCCAGGCCCTGCACGCGGTGGCGGGGATCGGCAATCCGCAGCGTTTCTTCACGACCCTCGAAACGCTACACTGGCAGCCAGTCCCCCACGCGTTTGCCGACCACGCCGAATACAGCGTCCAGGCCTTGAAATTCACCCCGTCGTTGCCGTTGGTGATGACTGAAAAGGACGCGGTGAAGTGCCGTGCCTTCGCCGCCGCCGATTGGTGGTACCTGGCGGTCGATGCTGCGCCATCACCGGCCTTCGTGGCCTGGTTCGATACGCAGCTGATGCGCCTGTTGCCGGCCCGACTTTTGCCTTGAAACCGATTTTATCCAGGGAATGCACATGGACACCAAATTGCTCGACATCCTCGCTTGCCCGGTCTGCAAAGGCCCACTCAAGCTCAGCGCCGACAAAACCGAGCTGATCAGCAAGGGTGCCGGCCTGGCCTACCCGATCCGCGACGGCATCCCGGTGATGCTCGAAACCGAAGCCCGCACCCTGACCACCGACGAGCGCCTGGATAAATGACCACAGCCTTTACCGTTGTCATTCCGTCGCGTTACGCCTCGACCCGTTTGCCGGGCAAACCGCTGCTGCTGATCGCCGGCAAGCCGATGATCCAGCACGTCTGGGAACAGGCCAGCAAGAGCAGCGCCGAGCGCGTGGTGGTGGCCACTGACGATGCGCGCATCGTCGAGGCTTGCCAGGGGTTTGGCGCCGAAGTGGTGCTGACCCGTGAAGATCACAACTCCGGCACTGACCGTCTGGCCGAGGTCGCGACGAAGCTGGGCCTGGCGCCGGACGCGATCGTGGTCAACGTCCAGGGTGACGAACCGCTGATCCCGCCAAGCGTGATCGATCAGGTCGCCGCCAACCTCGCCGCCCACACCGAAGCGCGCATGGCCACCCTGGCCGAGCCGATCGTAGACGTGCAAACCCTGTTCAACCCCAACGTGGTCAAGGTCGTCAGCGACCTCAACGGCCTGGCGCTGACGTTCAGTCGTGCCACTTTGCCATGGGCCCGGGATGCCTTCGCCAAGAGCCTCGAGCAATTGCCGGAAGGCGTGCCGTATCGCCGCCACATCGGCATTTATGCCTACCGCGCCGGTTTCCTGCATGACTTTGTCAGCTGGGGCCCGTGCTGGCTGGAAAACACTGAATCCCTGGAACAGCTGCGAGCCCTGTGGCATGGCGTGCGGATTCACGTCGCCGATGCCATGATTGCACCGCCCACCGGCGTCGACACCGTTGAAGACCTCGAGCGCGTTCGTCGCCTGTTGGAGGCCTGATGCGGGTCCTGTTCGTGTGTCTGGGCAATATCTGCCGTTCCCCCACGGCGGAAGGCGTGCTGCGGCATAAGCTGCGCGAAGCGGGGCTGGCCGATCACATCGAAGTCGCCTCCGCGGGCACCGGTGACTGGCACGTCGGCAAGGCGCCGGACCAGCGCAGCCAGGCCGCGGCCAGGTTACGCGGCTACGACCTGTCCGCGCAGCGCGCCCAGCAAGTCACCCGTGCCGATTTCGCCGCCTACGACCTGATCCTGGCAATGGACAACAGCAACCTGCGCAACCTCAAGGCCCTGCAACCGGCCAAGAGCAAGGCCGAGCTGGACCTGTTCCTGCGTCGCTACGAGTCGGAAGTCGACGAAGTCCCCGATCCGTATTACGACGGCGACCAGGGCTTTGAGCAAGTGCTCGACTTGATCGAGTGCGCCAGTGATCGGCTGGTGATCGAGTTGAAGGGGCGGTTATGAGTTTGCAAGTACTGCCCCAGGTGTCGCTCAAACCGTTCAACACCTTCGGCGTGGACGTTCAAGCCCGGTTGTTCGCCGAGGCCCACAGCGACGCCGACGTGCGCGAAGCCTTGGCCTATGCGGCGCAACATCAGGTGCCGTTGCTGGTAATCGGCGGCGGCAGCAACCTGCTGCTCACCGCCGATATCCAGTCGCTGGTGCTGCGCATGGCCACCCGCGGGATTCGCATCCTGAGCGATGACGGCAGCCAGGTCGTGATCGAAGCCGAGGCCGGCGAGCCTTGGCATCCGTTCGTGCAACACACCCTGGCCCAAGGGTTGTCGGGGCTGGAGAACCTCAGCCTGATTCCCGGCACCGTCGGCGCGGCACCGATGCAGAACATCGGCGCCTACGGTGTGGAGATCAAGGACGTGTTCGCCGGCCTGACCGCGCTGGATCGCCAGACCGGCCACCTGCGGGACTTCAGCCTGGAAGAATGCAACTTCGCCTATCGCGACAGCCTGTTCAAGCAGGAACCGGGGCGTTGGTTGATCCTTCGGGTGCGTTTCCTCCTCGACCGCGCCGCGCACCTGCATCTGGAATACGGCCCGGTGCGTCAGCGCCTGACCGAGCAGGGCATCGATCATCCTACGGCCACCGATGTCAGCCAGGCGATCTGCAGCATCCGCAACGAAAAGCTGCCGGACCCGGCGGTGCTCGGCAATGCCGGCAGTTTCTTCAAAAACCCCCTGGTGCCCGCCGCGCTCGTGGCGCAGCTGAAGGATGAATTCCCGGACCTGGTGGCCTACGCGCAACCCGATGGGCAAATGAAACTGGCGGCGGGCTGGCTGATCGAGCGCGCGGGATGGAAAGGTTTCCGCGAGGCCGACGCCGGCGTGCATAAACTGCAGGCGCTGGTGCTGGTCAACTACGGCAACGCCACCGGCCTGCAATTGCTGCATCTGGCGCAGCGTATCCAGAAAGACATTTGCGAGCGCTTCCACGTTGACCTGGAAATGGAGCCCAATCGTTATTGAGGCTAAGCTTCAATGGATGATTCCCAAGCCCTGCCCACTTTCAACTGTGCAGGGCTTTTTTGTTAATGCTGGGTTAACTTAGCCACCTAACGATGCAAACGTTTGCTCCACCAAAGGCCCGATGCGGACACTGCCGTGCGCATAAGAGAGCCCCTTTAGCCTGAGCCGATCTGCGTGATGCCAACCGCCCACCCCAGGCGGCAGATTGCTCGACCCCATAACCGATAACTATGCGGGCGTGCCCATGATTACCCTGAAGCTCAACGGTCAAGACCATCAACTCGACGTCACTGAGGATATGCCGCTGTTGTGGGCTATTCGCGATGTGGCCGGTTACAACGGCACCAAATTCGGCTGCGGCATGGGCCTGTGCGGCGCCTGCACCATTCATATCGAAGGCGCTCCGGCGCGCAGTTGCATCACGCCGATCGGCTCGGTGGTCGGCCAGAACGTCACCACCATCGAAAACCTGCATGCCGACCCGGTCGGCCAGGTCGTCCAGCAAGCGTGGCTCGACACCGCCGTGGCCCAATGCGGTTTCTGCCAGGGCGGGCAGATCATGTCCGCCACAGCGTTGCTCAAGATTCATCCGACCCCCAGCGACGAACAGATCGAAGAGGCGATGGTCGGCAACATTTGCCGTTGCGGTACTTACAACCGCATCAAGACCGCCATCCGCCAGGCATCCACTCACCTGAAGGAGGCCAAGGCATGAGCCGGTTACCCGATGATTTCGCCCTGAGCAACTTCAGTCGCCGTGGTTTTCTCAAAGGTGTCGGTGCCACCAGCGCCCTGGTGCTGGTGGCCAGCTGGGGCTGGCAGGACGCGTTCGCTGCCGAAGAACAGAAGAAATTCGGCGCCGACGGCATGCCCCACGGCTGGATCGATGATCCGAAGGTGTACATCAGCATCGCGGATGACGGCACGGTGACCGTGGTTTGCAACCGCTCGGAAATGGGGCAGGGGGTGCGCACCAGCCTGACCATGGTGGTGGCCGATGAGCTGGAAGCCGACTGGGCGATGATGAAGGTGCAACAGGCACCGGGCGACGAAGTACGCTTCGGCAACCAGGACACCGACGGTTCGCGCAGCATGCGCCACTGGTACGAGCCGATGCGTCGCTGCGGCGCGGCCGCACGGACCATGCTCGAACAGGCGGCCGCGCAGCAATGGAAGGTGCCGGTCAGCGAGTGCCGGGCGCAGCTGCATAAAGTGATTCACCAGCCAACCGGTCGCGAACTGGGGTACGGCGCCCTGGCCGCCGCTGCCGGAGCGCTGGCGGTGCCGGCCCGTGACAGCCTGCGGCTCAAGCAACCGTCGGAATTTCGCTACATCGGCAAGGAAGGCAGCAAGGCTATCGACGGTGACGACATCGTCAACGGTCGCGCGGTCTACGGCGCCGATGCGCATTTCGAGGGCATGCTCTACGCCACCATTGCCCGACCTGCGGTGTATGGCGGCAAGGTCAAATCCTTCGACGCCAGCGCGGCGATGAAAGTCCCCGGTGTGATCAAGGTCATTCAGATCGAAGATCGGCCGCTGCCGCTGGAGTTTCAACCGCTGGGCGGCGTGGCGGTGGTCGCCAGCAATACCTGGGCGGCGATCAAGGGGCGCGATGCGCTGAAAATCGAGTGGGATGACGGCCCTCACGCCAGTTACGACTCGATCGCCTACCGCAAGGAACTGGAAGCCGCGTCCCTCAAGCCCGGCAAAGTGGTGCGCAATACCGGCAACATCGAAGAGGCCATGGGCAGCGCCGACGGTACCCTGGAAGCGTCCTACTACCTGCCGCACCTGACTCAGGCACCGATGGAGCCGATGGTCGCCATCGCGCGCTTCAAGGACGGCGTGTGTGAAGCCTGGGCACCGAGCCAGGCGCCGCAAGTCACCCGTGAACGCATTGGCGAACGCCTGGGCATTCCCTTCGAAAAGGTCACCTTCAACGTGACATTGTTGGGCGGCGGTTTCGGCCGCAAGTCCAAACCGGACTTCATCATCGAAGCGGCGATTCTCGCCAAGGAATTCCCCGGCAAGGCGGTACGGGTGCAATGGACCCGTGAAGACGACATCCATTGTTCCTATTTCCATACGGTGTCGGCCGAATACCTGAAGGCGAGCCTGAGCAAGGACGGCCTGCCGTCCGCCTGGCTGCACCGCACCGTAGCGCCGAGCATCACGGCGCTGTTCGCGCCGGGGATGAATCACGAAGCGGCCTTCGAGTTGGGCATGGGCTTTACCAACATGGCGTACGCGATTCCCAACGTGCGCCTGGAAAATCCGGAAGCGGCGATCCACACCCGGGTCGGCTGGTACCGCTCGGTATCGAACATCCCCCACGGCTTTGCGATTCAGAGTTTTGTCGATGAGCTGGCGCACAAGGCCGGGCAGGACCCGCTCAAGTACCAGATCAAATTGCTCGGCCCGGACCGGCAGATCGATCCGCGCACACTGAGTGAAGAGTGGAACTACGGCGAATCGCCGGAGCGCTATCCGATCGACACCGGGCGGATGCGCACGGTGCTGGAAACCGCGGCCAAAGCCGCCGGTTGGGGCCGTGAATTGCCCAAGGGCCGGGGCCTGGGGCTGGCGGTGCACTACAGCTTCGTCACCTACGTGGCCGCGGTGATCGAGGTCGAAGTCAAAGACGACGGCACCTTGATCGTGCACAAGGCTGACATCGCCGTGGATTGCGGTCCGCAAATCAACCCGGAGCGGATTCGCTCGCAGTTCGAAGGCGCCTGCGTCATGGGCCTGGGCAACGCGGTGCTGGGCGAGATCAGCTTCAAGGATGGCAAGGTCCAGCAGGACAACTTCCATATGTACGAAGTGGCGCGCATGTCCCTGGCACCGAAGGACGTCGCGGTGCATCTGGTGACGCCGCCGGGCGATGTACCGTTGGGCGGGGTCGGCGAACCGGGCGTGCCGCCGATTGCGCCGGCGCTGTGCAACGCGATCTTCGCCGCAACCGGCAAGCGCATCCGCGATCTGCCGGTGCGTTATCAGCTGCAGGGTTGGCAGAAGGCTGAGGCCTGATGGACAGCGTCGATCTGAACGTATTGCGCAGCGTGCTGCAGTGGCGTCGCGCCGGTCAGCGGGTGGTGTTGTACAGCGTGGTCCAGACCTGGGGCACCGCGCCCCGGGCCCCTGGGGCCATGCTGGCTTTGCGTGAAGACGGGGTGGTGATCGGCTCGGTGTCGGGAGGCTGTGTCGAAGACGATCTGATCGCCCGGCTGCACGACGGACGGATTCCGGCCGATGGGCCGCCGGTGCAACTGATCACCTATGGTGTCACCCGTGAGGAAGCCGCGCGATTCGGTTTGCCCTGCGGCGGCACCTTGCGTCTGACCGAAGAGCGAGTCGCGGATCCGGCCTGGGTGGCCGATTTGCTGACACGTTGCGAGGCCCACGAAATCGTGGCGCGGGTGTTGGATCTCGCGACCGGTGAAGTGATCTTGCAACCGGCCAGCAAGACCGACGCGCTGACGTTCGACGGCAAGACCTTGCGCGCCATCTATGGTCCGCGCTGGCGGTTGTTGTTGATCGGTGCGGGGCAATTGTCCCGGTACGTCGCCGAGATGGCGCGGCTGCTGGATTTCGAAGTGCTGATCTGCGATCCACGCACCGAGTTCGTCTACGGCTGGGAAGAACAGCACGGGCGCTTCGTATCGGGTATGCCGGATGAAGCGGTGCTGAACATCCAGACCGACGAACGCACTGCCATCGTTGCCCTGACCCACGATCCTCGACTGGACGACATGGCGCTGCTCACGGCCCTGGACTCCAAGGCTTTTTATGTCGGTGCATTGGGTTCCCGGGTCAACAGCCAGAAACGCCGGAATAACCTGGCTCAGCTAGGCTTGTCTCAACAAGCTATCGAGCGCCTGCATGGCCCGATCGGTTTGCACATCGGCAGCCATACCCCGGCGGAAATCGCCTTGTCGCTGCTGGCGGAAATTGTCGCGATCAAGAACGGTATCGAGTTGAAACAGAAGAGGCCCTTGCAGGAGGACGTATGAGCGAACCCATCGGCGTGATCGTGCTGGCGGCGGGGCAGGGCAGGCGTTTCCGCGAGGTGGCGGGTGCCGGGAAGGACAAGTTGTTGGCGGACTGCACCGGGCGTGATGGCGCGGTTCATTCGGTGATCGAGCAGGTGTTGGTGAATTTACCCGCCAGCCTTGAAAAGCGCGTCCTGGTGACGACCGTCGATCGCCCGCAGGTGAGTCGCATGGCCAAGGCTTATGGGTGCGAGATAGTGCTGGTCGAATCCACCGGCCTGGGTGACAGCATTGCGGCCGGGGTGACGGCGTGTTCGCAGCTCGGTGGCTGGTTGATTGTGTTGGGGGATATGCCGTTTATTCTGCCGTCGAGCATTGAGCGGGTGGTGGCGGGGATTGCTGATGATTCTGTCTGTGTGCCGGTGCATGAAGGCCAGTATGGGCATCCGGTGGGTTTCGGGCGCACGTTCGGGTCGGGGTTGATGGCGTTAATGGGTGATCATGGCGCGAAACCGTTGTTTGCCCAGGCGCGGGTGGTTGAGATGGCGGTGGATGATCCCGGGGTGTTGTGGGATGTGGATGTGCCTGAGGCGTTGGTCTTTAAGTAGGCCTGGCGCCGCTCCCACACTGGTTCTCGGATGTTCAACGACATAAAAAAAGCCCCGCCTGGATCACCAGGCGGGGCTTTTTAATGGCCGATGGAATCAGGCGAGGGGTTTAGTCTCGTGCTCTTTTTCCAGGGCTTGCTCGCGTTGCTCTACCGCTTCCTGAACGGAACGCGGCGCTTCGTCGATCGCGGACTCGACCGGCTCGGCGGCGACTTCGGCGGCCGGGGCAGGAGCCGCCTCGACCACATCAGCAACAACCGGCTCGGCTTCGACCACAGCCGGTGCAGCAGCGGCCGCCAGTTCGGCTTCCTTCTGCAGACGCTCGGCTTCACGCTTGCGGCGACGCACTTCACGTGGGTCGTTCGGCGCACGGCCGCTCGGCGTCAGGGCGCTGACAGGCGTCGCTTCGACTTCAGGTGCCGCCACTTCGGCGACAACCGGCGCCGCAGCCTCGACTGCCGGAGCAGCTTCGATTACCGGGGCAGGCTCGGCAGCAGTCACCACGGGTTCGGAAACCATGGCTTCAGCTTCTGGCGCTTCGGCGGCGGTCGGCTCGGCAACCCAGTTGAACGCGGTTTGCTCTTCGCGAACTTCACGAACAGTTTCGGTCACGGTTTCGGCGACTGTCTCAGCGGTCGGCTCTGCAACCACGGCTGGTGCTTCGGCGGTTACTGCCGGCTCAGCCACAGCTTCAGCTTCAGGCTGGGCTTCAGGAGTCGGCGCGACTTCGATTTCCGGGGACGCGCTGGCTTCGATCGGCGTGGTCGCTTCAACCACTGGCGCTTCCACCGGAGCGGTTTCCTGGACGGCGGCAGTGGCGCGTTCGGCTTGCTCGTTGGCCTGGGCCTCTGCTGGCGCACTGATCACGCTGCTGGCAACGGCAGCGGTCACCGCCAGGCCAGCGGCCAGGTCGTCGGCGCTTGGCGCTTCGCGGGTTTCGCTGGTTTCGCCTTCGGCGGACTCATCCGAACCTTCGATCACATTGCCGTTGGCATCGCGTTGACGCTCGCGGCGGTTGCTGCGACGACGCTGGCCACGGGAGCGGCGGCGTGGACGATCGCCTTCGGCGCCTTCCTGACCGTCTTCCTGCAGCTGCTCTTCGTTACCGGTCAGCTCTTCTTCGGCAACGGCGGCAGCCGCTTGCTCGGCACGTGGTTGACGTTCTTCACGCGGTGGGCGTGGAGTGCGTTCTTCGCGTGGTTGACGGGCTGGACGTTCTTCGGCGGTAGCGGTAGCGGTGGCGGAAGCGGCAGCAGCGGCAGCGGCAGCAGCCGGAGCGGTGGCATCCAGAGGCTCACGCAGTTCACGAACCCGCTCTTCACGCTCGCCACGGGGCTTGCGGTCCTCGCGAGGAGCACGCGGTGCGCGTTCTTCACGAGGGGGGCGTGGCGCGCGTTCTTCGCGAGCGACGACGACCGGGGTCTCTTCACGGGCTTCGCGTGGTTGACGCTCTTCGCGTGGCTCGCGGGGTGCGCGCTCTTCACGCGGTGCACGTTCCTCGCGAGGCTTGCGCTCTTCGTCGCGGCGACCGTTACGGTTGCGGCTTTGCTGACGACCGTTGCGACGCTCTTCGTTGCGGGCCGGACGCTCAGTGGTTGCTGGCTTTTCAACCACAACCGGAGCGGCTGGCTCTTCCTTGGTCGCGAACAGGCTGATCAGCGACTTCACCAGGCCTTTGAACAGGCTTGGCTCTGGCGCGGCGGCCGGTGCGGCAACAGGCGCGGCAGCGACGACTTCGACTGGAACCGGAGCGTTGGCGCGGGCGGGTGCGGTCTTCACAGCGGCTTCCTGGCGAACCAGGGTGCGGGTCGCGGCGGCCGGCTGGACTTCTTCGACCTCGGCAGCGGCAGCAGCGATTTCGTAGCTGGACTGGCCGACTGCGGCTTCCGGGCTGTCATCGCGCAGACGCTGAACTTCGAAGTGCGGCGTTTCGAGGTGATCGTTCGGCAGGATGACGATGCGGGCCCGGGTGCGCAGTTCGATCTTGGTGATCGAGTTGCGTTTTTCGTTGAGCAGGAACGCGGCCACCGGGATCGGCACCTGGGCGCGAACTTCGGCGGTGCGGTCTTTCAGGGCTTCTTCTTCGATCAGGCGCAGGATCGCCAGCGACAGCGATTCGACGTCACGGATGATGCCGGTGCCGTTGCAACGCGGGCAGACGATGCCGCTGCTTTCGCCCAGGGACGGACGCAGGCGCTGACGGGACATTTCCAGCAGGCCGAAGCGCGAGATGCGACCGACTTGCACGCGAGCGCGGTCGGCTTCCAGGCATTCGCGGACTTTCTCTTCCACGGCGCGCTGGTTCTTGGCCGGGGTCATGTCAATGAAGTCGATGACGATCAGCCCGCCGATGTCGCGCAAGCGCAACTGACGGGCGATTTCTTCGGCGGCTTCAAGGTTGGTCTGCAGGGCGGTTTCTTCGATGTCGCTGCCTTTGGTGGCGCGCGCCGAGTTGATGTCGATGGACACCAGGGCTTCGGTCGGATCGATAACGATGGAACCGCCGGAAGGCAGTTCGACGACGCGCTGGAAGGCGGTCTCGATCTGGCTTTCGATCTGGAAACGGTTGAACAGCGGCACGCTGTCTTCGTACAGCTTGATCTTGCTGGCGTACTGCGGCATCACCTGGCGGATGAAGGTCAGGGCTTCGTCCTGGGCTTCAACGCTGTCGATCAGCACTTCGCCGATGTCCTGGCGCAGGTAATCGCGGATGGCGCGGATGATCACGTTGCTTTCCTGATAGATCAGGAACGGCGCGGAACGATCCAGCGAGGCTTCTTTGATGGCGGTCCAGAGTTGCAGCAGGTAGTCGAGGTCCCACTGCATTTCTTCGCTGCTGCGGCCAAGGCCGGCAGTGCGCACGATCAGACCCATGTCAGCCGGGGCAACCAGGCCGTTCAGGGCTTCACGCAACTCGTTGCGCTCTTCGCCTTCGATGCGACGGGAGATACCGCCGGCACGCGGGTTGTTCGGCATCAGTACCAGGTAACGACCGGCCAGGCTGATGAAGGTGGTCAGGGCGGCGCCCTTGTTGCCACGTTCTTCTTTTTCGACCTGAACGATGACTTCCTGGCCTTCGCTCAGGACGTCCTTGATGTTGACGCGGCCTTCAGGGGTTTTCTTGAAATATTCGCGGGAGATTTCTTTGAGGGGCAGGAAGCCATGGCGCTCAGAGCCGAAATCGACAAAGGCAGCCTCGAGGCTTGGTTCGATGCGAGTAATCCGGCCTTTATAGATGTTGGCCTTTTTCTGCTCGCGTGCACCGGATTCGATGTCCAGGTCGTAGAGGCGCTGGCCATCTACCAGTGCAACACGCAACTCTTCGGGTTGGGTTGCGTTAATCAGCATTCTTTTCATGTAGTACCGTCGGTTTCCGGGCTGCCGGAAACGGCGTTCGGCACACACGACTTCTCACGGTCGGTGTCAGGTGCGTCGGGAATGGTTGGCCATTCCCGTGTCCAGCGAAGTCCGGCCAATGTGGGCCTTCATCGCGACGTACGCGTCCTGCTTGCTGTGGCTACTTAAGCACTCAGTCAGGAGGAGGAATCAACCGGCGGCTGTGGACGAGATGAAGCGTCTTGATAAAGCCTAATGCTACACAGTCCAGCGGTTGTGCATCTCCACCCTACACGTATCCCTGATAATTCGGGTGCTGCCGCGCGCAGAATCCGCAGCGGGTTGGCATTTACCGTGAGCTCCGAAGGGGGAGGTCACGCATCATGGCTAATTTAGGCGTTGTTTCCGAAGCGTTCGCTCGGGGTTGTCCGTAGCTGACTGCACTTTGTGAACTGGCCGTGAATATTTGCTCGCAAGGCGAGTGAAAACTCTGCTTTGCGGCATGATTCAGGCCTCATGTCACCTGCGCTTGTTACACCTGCGAACTCTACCGTTACGTAGCGAAAGCCCCGTAGGACGGCCTCTCGTCCTCGTGAATTGCGATGGTCAGGGCCGGTTTTTGACCGTTGGTCCGCTGTCCAGGCCACTTTTGGCGGCGTTCGCGACTATAGCAGCAATGATTAAGTGCTTCAATTCCATAAAAAATTGTTATCATCGCGGCATGACGACTACTGCCCCTTCGACCCCAGCGGTACAACTGCTGGAGGTCTCGCCGGAATATGCCGGCCAACGAATTGATAATTTCCTGCTCGCTCGGCTCAAAGGCGTGCCCAAGACCTTGATCTACCGCATTTTGCGCAAGGGCGAAGTGCGGGTGAACAAGGGGCGGATCAAGCCCGAATACAAGCTGCAGGCGGGCGATATCGTCCGCGTGCCGCCGGTTCGCGTGCCTGAACGCGACGAACCGGTGCCGCTGGCCCAGGGCCTGTTGCAGCGGCTTGAAGCCTCGATCGTCTTCGAGGACAAGGCGCTGATCGTGATCAACAAGCCTTGCGGCATCGCGGTTCACGGTGGCAGCGGCTTGACTTACGGGGTGATCGAAGCCTTTCGTCAGTTGCGTCCCGATTGCAAGGAGCTCGAACTGGTTCATCGTCTCGACCGTGATACCTCCGGCCTGCTGATGATCGCCAAGAAGCGCAGCATGTTGCGCCATTTGCATACGGCCTTGCGTGGCGACGGTGTCGACAAGCGCTACATGGCGCTGGTTCGCGGTAACTGGGCGGCCTCGATCAAGCAGGTCCGGGCGTCGCTCGGCAAGAGCAACCTGCGCTCGGGCGAGCGCATGGTCGAGGTCGACGAAGAGGAAGGCAAGGAATCTGTGACCGTGTTCAAGGTCCTGCGTCGCTTCGGCGACTTTGCCACGATGGTCGAAGCCAGGCCGATCACCGGCCGCACCCACCAGATTCGGGTTCACACCTTGCATGCCGGGCATTGCATCGCTGGCGATACCAAGTACGGCGATGAAGGTTTCAGCAAAGAGATTCGCGACCTGGGCGGAAAACGCCTGTTCCTGCACGCCTACCTGTTGACCGTGCCGCTGCCCGATGGTGGCGAACTGAAATTGCAGGCGCCGGTCGATGAGATGTGGGCCAAGACCGTGGAGCGATTGAGTGCGCCCATCTGATTACAAGCTGCTGATTTTCGATTGGGATGGCACGCTGGCCGACTCCATTGGTCGGATTGTCGAGGCGATGCATGTGGCGTCCGAGCGATCCGGGTTTCCGTTGCGCGATGATTTTGCCGTCAAGGGCATCATCGGTCTGGGTTTGCCGGAAGCGATTCGTACGCTGTATCCGGAAATTGGCGACAATGAATTGGTCGCCTTTCGCCAGCACTATGCCGATCACTACATCGCCTCCGAAGCCGTGCCCTCGCCATTGTTCGAAGGTGTGGTCGAGTCCATGGAGGCGTTTCGCGCCGATGGGTATCACTTGGCAGTGGCCACCGGCAAGGCTCGTCGAGGGCTGGATCGGGTGCTGAAGTCCCATGGCTGGGAAGATTATTTCGACATCACCCGGGCCGCCGATGAAACGGCGAGCAAGCCCCATCCTCTGATGCTGGAACAGATCGTCGCGCATTGCGGTGTCCGTCCGGAGCAGGCGTTGATGGTGGGCGATTCGTCCTTCGACCTGCAAATGGCGCGCAACGCCGGCGTGGACTCGGTGGCCGTCAGTTACGGCGCGCAATCGATCGAGGCGCTGAAGCTGTTCGAGCCGCGCCTGGCGATTGACCGTTTTTCAGAATTGCATGCCTGGCTGAGCCAGGCTTAAACCGTTTTTGCTGGGGTAGATGTCATGGTTGACGAATGGAAAGCACCCGCCAAGGCGAGCGCAGAGAGCGGTGAAGAGAAAAGCTGGAAGCTGCTGGAGAAGACCTTGCTGGCCAGCGTGCAAGAGCAGCGCCGGTCCCGTCGCTGGGGGATCTTCTTCAAGTTGCTGACTTTTGTGTACCTGATTGGCGCGCTGATGCTGTTCTCGCCACTGATGGACATGGAAAAAGCCGCGACCCGCAGTGGCAACTACACCGCGGTGATCGACGTGACCGGCATGATTGCCGACAAGGAGCCCGCCAGCGCCGACAACATCGTCGGCAGCCTGCGTGCCGCCTTCGAGGATGAAAAGGTCAAGGGCGTCATCCTGCGAATCAACAGTCCGGGCGGCAGTCCGGTGCAGTCGGGTTACGTCTATGACGAGATTCGCCGTCTGCGCGGTCTGCATCCGGACACCAGGCTCTACGCGGTGATCTCCGACCTGGGCGCCTCCGGCGCTTACTACATCGCCAGTGCGGCCGATCAAATCTATGCCGACAAGGCGAGCCTGGTGGGCTCCATCGGGGTGACGGCGGCCGGTTATGGTTTTGTCGGGGCCATGGAGAAGCTGGGTGTCGAGCGACGTACTTATACCTCGGGCGAGCACAAGTCGTTCCTTGACCCGTTCCAGCCGCAGAAGCCTGAAGAAACGCAGTTCTGGCAGGGCGTGCTCGATACCACTCATCAGCAGTTCATCGCCAGCGTCAAGAAAGGGCGGGGCGAGCGCCTCAAGGACAAGGAGCACCCGGAGCTGTTTTCCGGCCTGGTCTGGTCGGGCGAGCAGGCGCTGCCGTTGGGGCTGATCGATGGCCTGGGGAGTGCCAGTTCCGTGGCGCGTGATGTGATCGGCGAGAAGGAATTGGTGGACTTCACCGTTCAGGAATCGCCGTTCGATCGCTTCTCGAAGAAGCTCGGCGCCAGTGTGGCGGAGCATCTGGCGATGTGGATGGGATTTCAGGGGCCGTCGCTGCGCTGAATTTTTGGATGTGTGGTGGGTGTCTCCCCCATTTGGGCCTCGCACCGATTAACTGTAGGAGCTGGCAAGCCAGCTCCTACAGGGGGGGGGCGGTGGGTCAGTTGATGTAAACATCGCCTGGATGGACGCTTTCGCTGGCAAGCCAGCTCCTACAGGGGGGCGGTGGGTCAGTTGATGTAAACATCGCCTGGATGGACGCCTTCGCTGGCAAGCCAGCTTCCACAGGGGGGTGGTGTCTCAGGGGATTTGCACGCCCTCGACCAGCAGCATGTCGATCAACCGAATCAACGGCAGGCCGACCAGGCTGGTGGCGTCAGGGCCTTCGGTGCTTTGAAACAGGCTCACCCCCAACCCTTCGGCCTTGAAGCTGCCAGCGCAGTCGTAGGGCTGTTCAGCGCGCAGGTAGCGCTCGATGCGCGCGATGTCGAGTGTGCGCATGTGGACGGTGAACGGCACGCAATCGACCTGGCAGGCGCCCGTCTGGCTGTTGAGCAGGGCCAGGCCGGTGAGGAAGGTCACGCTGGCGCCACTCGCGGCCAGCAATTGCTCCCGCGCCTTGTCGAAGGTATGAGGCTTGCCGATGATCCGCTCGCCCAGCACCGCGACCTGATCGGAGCCGACAATCAGGTGAGCGCAATGGCTATCAGCCAGTGCGCGGGCCTTGGCCTCGGCGAGGCGCTTGACCAGTTCGATGGCGGACTCATGCGGGCGATGGCTTTCGTCGATATCCGGTGAGCTGCAGGTGAACGGCAGCTGTAGGCGGGCCAGCAACTCCCGGCGATAGACCGAGCTTGAAGCGAGTAATAAAGGCAGCATGCGCATCTCCATAAGGCAGGTGCGAATTCTAGCGAGGTGACCAAGTGACGGACAGGGCTGAATTTCCTTTGACATGCCCGGGGGCATCCCTATAATGCTGCGCCTATGTTGAATGACCCGATTCCACCTCACGTTGACCCGCGCAAATTGGCTGACCGTGGCACCACCCTTCAAGGTGAACTGCTGCTGGCCGATTTGGAGAGACTCTGCGACCCGCTTTCCGACACTGTCGGTACGGTGCAGGCTAAATTCGTTTTTGAACGAGATGAACGTAAATCTGTGGTCATCCACAGCTTTATCGACACCGAAGTCAAAATGGTTTGCCAGCGTTGTCTTGAGCTGGTCACCCTGCCGATCCACAGCGAATGCAGTTACGCTGTGGTGAAAGAGGGTGCGAATACCCAGTCGTTGCCGAAAGGTTATGACGTGCTGGAACTGGGCGAAGATCCATTGGATCTGCAGTCACTGATCGAGGAGGAGCTTCTGCTCGCCTTGCCCATTGTGCCTGCTCATCATCCGGAAGAATGCCAGCAGCCGGCGGGTCTCGATGAGCCCGAACCGAGCGAGGACGAGGTAACGCGGTCCAACCCGTTCAGTGTATTGGCGCAGTTAAAGCGTGACCCAAACGTTTAGGAGTTAATCAATTATGGCTGTTCAGCAGAACAAAAAATCCCGCTCTGCCCGTGACATGCGTCGTTCGCACGACGCTCTCGAGGCTAGCACCCTGTCTGTAGAAAAAACCACCGGTGAAGTTCACCTGCGTCACCACGTATCGCCAGAAGGCGTATACCGTGGCCGTAAAGTGATCGACAAGGGCGCTGACGAGTAATCACTTGTCCGCTCAAGTCATCGCGATTGACGCAATGGGCGGGGACTTCGGTCCCCGCAGCATTGTTCAGGCCAGCCTTGCTTGTCTGAATGCCACGCCCTCGTTGCACCTGACCCTTGTCGGTCAACCCTCACTCCTTGAAGAACTGATCGCCAGCCAATCGGCTGTGGATCGTGCGCGTCTGTCGATTGCACCGGCGAGCGAAGTCATCACCATGGACGAAAAGCCGGCCCAGGCGTTGCGTGGCAAGCCTGATTCGTCGATGCGCGTGGCGCTGGAGCTGCTACGCGACGGCAAGGTCCAGGCGTGCGTCAGTGCCGGCAATACCGGCGCACTGATGGCGTTGTCGCGATTTGTCCTCAAGACGCTGCCGGGCATCGATCGGCCGGCCATGGTCGCGGCGATTCCGACGCAGAAGGGTTACTGCCAGTTGCTCGACCTGGGCGCCAACGTCGATTGCAGCGCCGAACATCTGTTGCAGTTTGCGGTGATGGGGTCGGTCGCGGCAGAAACCCTGGGTATCGTTCGTCCTCGGGTCGCGTTGCTGAACATTGGCACCGAAGACATCAAGGGCAACCAGCAGGTCAAGCTGGCGGCAACCTTGTTGCAGAATGCCCGCGGCATCAACTACATAGGTTTTGTCGAAGGTGACGGCCTGTACCGCGGCGAGGCGGACGTGGTGGTCTGTGACGGGTTTGTCGGCAATATCCTGCTCAAGTCCAGCGAAGGCCTGGCGACCATGATCGCCGGGCGCATCGAAGCCCTGTTCAAGAAAAACCTTGCATCAAAAGTGGTCGGCGCAATGGCGTTGCCACTGATGAAACGGCTGCAAGCCGATCTGGCGCCTGCCCGGCACAATGGTGCCAGTTTCCTCGGGTTGCAGGGGATTGTCGTGAAAAGCCACGGCTCGGCAGGGGTCCAGGGGTTTCAGAGCGCCATCTCGCGAGCCTTGATCGAGATCCAGGAAAATCTGCCGGAACGGATTCACGGTCGTCTGGAGGATTTGTTGCTTTAGGCGTTTTCGTCGGACAATGCTTAAATGTGACCGCTCAGTTCAATTGGCCATCCAATTGTCAGTTTTCTTGCGTCCCAGGGCGGGACGTCAATTCTTCGGCGACAAGATCATTAGGGGCTTGTTACATGTCTGCTTCCCTCGCATTCGTCTTTCCGGGACAGGGTTCGCAGTCCCTCGGCATGCTGGCCGAGTTGGGCGCGCAACATCCGCTTGTCCTCGACACCTTCAAAGAAGCTTCCGATGCCCTGGGTTACGACCTGTGGGCACTGACCCAGCAGGGGCCGGAAGAGCAACTCAATCAGACAGATAAAACCCAGCCGGCCATCCTGACCGCCTCGATCGCCTTGTGGCGCCTGTGGCTGGCTGAAGGCGGCGCGCGGCCGGCTTATGTCGCCGGTCACAGCCTGGGCGAATACAGCGCCCTTGTGGCGGCAGGCAGCCTGAGCCTGGGTGACGCGGTCAAGCTGGTCGAACGCCGCGGTCAGCTGATGCAGGAAGCCGTTCCGCCGGGGCAGGGCGGCATGGCCGCGATCCTCGGTCTGGAAGACGCCGACGTGCTGGCCGCCTGCGCCGAAGCGGCGCAAGGCGACGTGGTCAGCGCCGTCAACTTCAACTCCCCGGGCCAGGTGGTCATCGCCGGTGCCAAGGCGGCGGTCGAACGCGCCATCGAAGGCTGCAAGGCCCGTGGCGCCAAGCGCGCCATGCCATTGCCGGTCAGCGTGCCGTCGCACTGCGAGCTGATGCGTCCGGCAGCCGAACGTTTCGCCGAATCGATCGCGGCGATCGACTGGCAGGCACCACGGATTCCAGTGGTACAGAACGTCAGCGCCAACGTGCCGGCGGATCTGGAAACCCTCAAGCGCGATCTGCTTGAGCAGCTCTACAAGCCTGTGCGCTGGGTCGAGTCGGTCCAGGCGCTGGCTGAAAGGGGCGCGACCCAACTGGTCGAATGCGGCCCCGGCAAAGTGCTGGCCGGCCTGAACAAGCGTTGCGCCGAAGGCGTGTCGACATCCAACCTCAATACCCCAGATGCTTTCGCTGCCGCCCGTGCAGCGTTGGCCTGAATCAGGAGAAGCTTGCATGAGTCTGCAAGGTAAAGTTGCACTGGTCACCGGTGCGAGCCGCGGCATCGGCCAGGCTATCGCCCTGGAACTGGGTCGTCAGGGCGCTATCGTTATCGGCACCGCGACCTCTGCCGCGGGTGCCGAGCGCATCGCCGCGACCCTGAAGGACAACGGTATTCAAGGCACTGGCCTGGAACTCAATGTCACCAGCGACGAATCCGTCGCAGCGGTGCTGGCGAGTATCCAGGAACAGTTCGGTGCGCCGGCGATCCTGGTCAACAATGCCGGTATCACCCGCGATAACCTGATGATGCGGATGAAAGATGACGAATGGCATGACGTCGTCGATACCAATCTGAACAGTCTGTTCCGCCTGTCCAAGGGCGTTTTGCGCGGCATGACCAAGGCCCGTTGGGGACGAATTATCAGTATTGGTTCGGTTGTGGGTGCCATGGGCAACGCAGGCCAAGTAAACTACGCTGCCGCCAAGGCCGGTCTGGAAGGTTTCAGCCGTGCACTGGCGCGTGAAGTCGGCTCGCGTTCGATTACGGTAAACTCGGTGGCCCCAGGGTTCATCGACACCGATATGACCCGCGAACTGCCCGAGGCGCAGCGTGAAGCCCTGCAGACGCAGATTCCGCTGGGCCGTCTGGGACAAGCTCAAGAGATCGCGTCTGTGGTCGCTTTTCTTGCATCCGACGGTGCGGCTTACGTTACTGGGGCTACAATCCCGGTGAACGGCGGGATGTACATGAGTTAAATGTGACGGATCGTTTCAAAAAAATGTCATACGAGCTGTCTAAAATCCGTTATAAAGCTGCAATCTATTTATAGACAGAGGGCCACCGGGTCTGAGGAGTGAAGCTTTCAGTTGAAAAACTGAAAAGTCTTTCTATACACTTACCCACTGGCCAGCTGCCTGAATTTGTCCATTAGGAGTGAAAACAAGGTATGAGCACCATCGAAGAGCGCGTCAAGAAAATCGTTGCCGAGCAACTGGGCGTTAAAGAAGAAGAAGTGGTCAACACTGCTTCCTTCGTTGAAGACCTGGGTGCCGACTCCCTTGACACCGTTGAGCTGGTGATGGCTCTGGAAGAGGAATTCGAGACCGAAATCCCTGACGAAGAAGCCGAGAAGATCACTACTGTACAAGCTGCAATCGACTACGTTACCAACCACCAGGCGTAATAGCTTGTAGTCGTTGCTCGCTGTCATGGAAAAACCGCACTGCCATCATGGCGTGCGGTTTTTTCTTTAGGCCTGATGCAAAGTCGTCATTTGAAAAAGGAGAGTGCTGTGTCGCGTAGACGCGTCGTAGTCACCGGTATGGGTATGTTGTCGCCACTGGGTACGGATGTTCCGAGCAGTTGGCAGGGCATTCTGGCTGGCCGCAGTGGCATTGGTCTGATCGAACACACCGACCTTTCTGCCTATTCCACCCGTTTTGGCGGCTCGGTAAAGGGCTTCAATGTCGAGGAATACCTGTCGGTCAAGGAAGCTCGCAAGCTCGACCTGTTCATTCAGTACGGTCTGGCCGCAGGTTTTCAGGCTGTTCGCAACGCTGGCCTGGAAGTCACCGACGCCAACCGCGAGCGAATCGGCGTGGCCATGGGGTCGGGTATTGGCGGTCTGACCAATATCGAAGAAACCAGCCGCACCCTGCATGAATCCGGCCCGCGACGGATTTCTCCGTTTTTCGTGCCAGGCTCGATCATCAATATGATTTCCGGGTTCCTGTCGATCCACCTGGGTGCACAGGGACCCAACTACGCCATCGCCACGGCGTGTACCACCGGTACGCACTGCATCGGCATGGCGGCGCGCAACATCATGTACGACGAAGCCGACGTGATGATTGCCGGCGGTGCCGAAATGGCGGCCTGCGGCCTGGGCATGGGTGGCTTTGGTGCCTCTCGCGCACTGTCGACCCGCAATGACGAGCCGACCCGCGCCAGCCGCCCGTGGGACAAGGGCCGTGATGGCTTCGTGTTGTCCGATGGCGCCGGTGCGCTGGTGCTCGAAGAGCTGGAGCACGCCAAGGCGCGAGGCGCGACCATCTATGCCGAGCTGATCGGTTTCGGCACCAGTGGCGACGCCTTCCACATGACTTCGCCGCCGGCTGACGGTGCGGGCGCTGCACGCTGCATCACCAATGCCTTGCGCGATGCGAAGATCAATGGCGATCAGGTTCAGTACATCAACGCCCATGGCACCTCGACGTCGGCAGGCGATCTTGCCGAAGCCTGTGCGATCAAGTCGGTGTTCGGTGATCACGCCTACAAGCTGGCGGTCAGCTCGACCAAGTCCATGACCGGTCACCTGCTGGGTGCGGCGGGCGCGGTCGAAGCGATTTTCAGTGTGCTGGCGATCAACAGCCAGGTGGCGCCGCCGACCATCAACCTCGATGAGCCGGACGAAGGCTGCGATCTCGATTTCGTGCCCCACACCGCGCGCAATATGGATATCGATGTGGTGCTGTCCAACTCCTTCGGGTTTGGCGGTACCAACGGCTCGCTGGTGTTCCGCCGGTTTGCTGACTGATGGACAGCTGGGTCGACGGTCAGCCGGCTGACGCTCTGTCGCTGAAGGATCGCGGCCTGGCTTATGGCGATGGTCTGTTCGAGACCATTGCCGTGCACAACGGCGCTCCAGTGCTGCTGGACCGGCATCTGGTGCGCTTGGTCGAGGGTTGCCAGCGCCTGGCGCTCAACCTCGACCACAGTGCCTTGTGCACCGAATTATCGAGCTACGCCCAAGCGTTGGGCGAGGGCGTACTCAAGCTGATCGTCACCCGTGGCGACGGTCTGCGCGGTTACGCACCGGATCCTTTGGCGCAGGCGCGGCGCATCCTGCAAGGTAATCCTCCCGTAGCGTATCCGGTGGCGAACGCGGAGCAGGGCGTGCGTCTGTTTCCCTGCTCGACGCGCCTGGCCAGGCAGCCCTTGCTCGCCGGGCTCAAACATCTCAATCGCCTTGAACAGGTCATCGCCCATGCCGAGTGGCGAGACACCGAGCACGCAGAAGGGCTGATGCTCGATCAGGCCGGTCGCGTGATCGAAGGCGTATTCAGCAACCTGTTCCTGGTGCGCGACGGGGAATTGATCACGGCCGATCTCAAGCGCTGTGGCGTGGCCGGCGTGATGCGTGCGGAATTATTGTTTCAAGCCGAGTCATCGGGCATCCCTACGCACATCACCGACATCAGCCTTGACCAGCTGCAATGGGCCGATGAAGTCTTTGTCTGCAACAGTGTGTATGGCGTTTGGCCGGTACGCGCCTATGCAGCACTGCGCTGGCCGGTTGGGCCGCTCACCCGTAAACTGCAAAATATTGCCCGCGCGCTACTGGATACTTGATTCGTGAGACGTAAATTATTGCTGCTGCTGGAAACCGGATTGGTTCTGGCGGGGCTGTGTCTGGGCGCTTCTGCCTGGAAAATCCATTCGGCGCTGGAACAGCCGCTGAATATCACCCGGGAAGAACTGCTGGAAGTGCCCAAAGGCACCACGCCGACCCGCACCTTCTATCGACTCGAAGCCGATGGCGTGATCAAGGACGCGTTCTGGCTGCGCGTTTACTGGCGTTTCAATCTCGCCCGGCAACCCTTGCACAAGGGCGAATACCGCATGCAGCCCGGCATGACTGTCGAAGGGCTGATCGATCTGTGGAAGCGCGGGGAAATCGTTCAGTACAGCCTGACCCTGGTCGAAGGCTGGAATTTCCATCAGGTCCGTCAGGCCCTGGGCAAGGAAGAAAAACTCGAACAGACCCTCGAAGGTTTGAGCGATAGCCAGGTCATGGAGAAACTCGGTCACGACGGGATCTTCCCGGAAGGCCGATTCTTCCCCGATACCTATCGCTACGTGCGCGGCATGACCGACGTCGAACTGCTGAAGAAAGCCTACGACCGTCTCGACGAAGTCCTCGCCAAAGAATGGGGGCAGCGCTCGGCCGACGTGCCGTACACCGAACCCTACCAGGCGCTGATCATGGCTTCGTTGGTTGAAAAGGAAACCGGTGTGCCTCAGGAACGCGGGCAGATCGCCGGCGTGTTTGTGCGGCGCATGGAAATGGGCATGCTGTTGCAGACCGATCCGACCGTGATATACGGCCTGGGTGACCGCTACAACGGCAAATTGACCCGTGCCCACCTCAGGGAAGCGACCCCTTACAACACCTATATGATTTCCGGCCTGCCGCCGACGCCGATCGCCATGGTCGGTCGTGAAGCGATCCATGCTGCGCTAAACCCGGTGGCGGGCAACAGCCTCTATTTCGTGGCGCGGGGCGATGGCAGCCACGTGTTCTCCGATGATCTGGACGCCCATAACAACGCGGTGCGTGAGTTCCAGCTCAAGCGCCGCGCCGATTACCGCTCCAGCCCGGGACCTGCGACCGCGCCGGAAGCGCCGGATGCGCTGGACGAGCAGATGCCGATTCCGGCCGCCTCGCCCAACATCGCCCCTGAGGCGTTGGAGCCGGTGCCGCCGCAGGAGCCCGCCCAGGGGGCGTCACCCGAATCATCTGCGCCTGTCGATGAGCCGCCACAGCAGTCCTCACCGGAGCCGGCGCAGCAACCCGCTGAAGAACCCGCAGCCGCACCCGAGCCGGATGCGACTGCGCCGCGAAGCCCGCAATGACTTTGACTAAGGACTGCCTGTGACTGGCTTGTTTATTACCCTGGAAGGGCCGGAAGGCGCCGGCAAGAGCACCAACCGCGAATACCTGGCCGAGCGCCTGCGCGCCGCCGGTATCGAGGTGGTGCTGACCCGCGAGCCGGGTGGCACGCCCCTGGCCGAGCGGATCCGCGAGGTGTTGCTGGCGCCCGTCGACGAAGTCATGAACCCCGACACCGAATTGCTGTTGGTGTTCGCCGCGCGAGCCCAGCATATGGCCGAGGTGATTCGCCCGGCGCTGGCCCGCGGCGCCGTGGTTCTGTGTGATCGCTTTACCGACTCGACGTACGCCTATCAGGGCGGCGGCCGCGGATTGTCCCTGGAGCGCATCGCGACCCTGGAAAGCTTTGTCCAGGGCGACCTGCGCCCCGACCTGACGCTGATTTTCGATCTGCCGGTCGAAGTGGGTCTGGCGCGGGCCAGCGCTCGCGGTCGCCTGGACCGCTTCGAACTCGAAGGCCGGGCATTTTTCGATGCGGTGCGCAGTGCCTTTCTCAAGCGTGCTGAAGCGGACCCGGCGCGTTATGTCCTGGTCGATGCCGCCCAGCCACTGGCTCAGGTTCAGCAGGCGTTGGATACTTTGCTCCCGCGCGTGCTGGAGCTGACCCGTGGCTGAAGCCTACCCGTGGCAGGACAGCCTCTGGCAGCAGTTGGCCGGGCGCAAGCAGCACGCGCACGCTTATTTGCTGCATGGCCCGACCGGGATCGGCAAGCGCGCACTGGCCGAGCGCTTGATGGCCAGTTTATTGTGCCAGCGTCCGACCGCCCAGGACGCTTGTGGTGAATGCAAATCCTGCCTGTTGCTCAAGGCCGGCAGCCACCCTGACAACTACATCCTGGAGCCGGAAGAAGCCGACAAGGCGATCAAGGTCGATCAGGTGCGCGAACTGGTCGGTTTCGTGGTCCAGACCGCGCAGATGGGCGGACGCAAGGTGGTGTTGATCGAGCCGGCCGAGTCGATGAACGTCAACGCCGCCAATGCTTTGCTCAAAAGTCTCGAAGAGCCGTCCGGCGATACCGTGTTGCTGCTGGTCAGCCACCAGAGCAGTCGATTGTTACCGACCATCAAGAGCCGCTGCCAGCAGCAGGCGTGTCCGCTGCCCAGCGAGGCGATGAGCCTGGCGTGGCTGGCGCAGGCCCTGCCGGATTGTTCGCCGCAGGAACGGGTCGAGTTGCTGACACTCGCCGCCGGGTCGCCATTGGCCGCGGTCAAGTTGCAGGCCCGGGGTGTGCGTGAACAGCGGGCGCTGGTGGTCGATGGCGTGAAAAAACTGCTCAAGCAGCAACAGTCGCCGACCCAACTGGCCGAAGAATGGAAAACCATACCGCAGCTGCAGTTGTTCGACTGGTTCTGCGACTGGTCGAGCCTGATCCTGCGCTATCAGTTGACCCAGGATGAAGAAGGTCTGGGCCTGACGGACATGCGCAAGGTCATTCAATACCTGGCGCAGAAAACAGCTCAGGCCAAAGTGCTCGCCATTCAGGACTGGATTCTCGCCCAGCGTCAGAAAGTGATGAACAAAGCCAACCTCAATCCGGCGCTGTTACTGGAAGCCCTGTTGGTGCAATGGGCGTCCTTGCCTGGCCAGAAGTGACCGTTCGCGCCTAGACTCTGAACATCAGCCATGGAGATCAGCATGAATGAAGCCGTCAATCCGGGACCGCGCAACGGCATCTTGTCCCTGACGATCAAGGACAAGGCCGTGCTGTATGCGGCTTACATGCCGTTCATCAAGAACGGCGGCCTGTTTATCCCCACAAATAAAAGCTACAAGTTGGGCGACGAGGTATTCATGCTGCTGAACCTGATGGACGAGCCGGAAAAAATCCCGGTCGCCGGCAAAGTCACCTGGATCACCCCCAAGGGCGCCCAAGGCAACCGGGCCGCGGGGGTCGGCGTACAATTCAACGAAGGCGACGATACCGCGCGCAGTCGAATCGAAACCCATCTGGCCGGAGCCCTGAAGTCCGACCGTCCTACCCATACGATGTAAGTTGCAGCCCTTTTATGCTCGTAGATTCCCATTGTCACCTTGATCGCCTCGACCTCGCCGCTCACGACGGTTCACTGGATGCTGCGCTCGATGCCGCCCGTCAGCGCGGGGTCGGTCACTTTCTGTGTATCGGCGTCAGCGTCGACAACGCCGCCGAGGTCAAGGCCCTGGCCGAACGGTACGACGATGTCGATTGCTCGGTGGGTGTGCATCCGCTGGATGTGCAACCCGGTGCGGCACCAGCGCTGGAGTGGTTGCTGCAGGAATTGAATCATCCGCGCGTGGTGGCGATCGGTGAAACCGGCCTGGACTACCACTACGAACCGGAAGCGGCCGAGTTACAGCAGGATTCGTTTCGCCTGCACCTGCAGGCGGCACGGCAGACGGGCAAGCCGGTGATCATTCACACCCGTGGCGCCCGAGCCGACACCTTGAGTCTTTTGCGTGAAGCGGCGCTGCCTCAGGCGGGGGTCCTGCATTGCTTCACTGAAGACTGGGACATGGCGAAAGCGGCGCTGGACATGGGTTATTACATTTCCCTGTCGGGGATTGTCACGTTCCGCAATGCCGACGCGTTGCGCGATGTGGCGAGCAAGGTTCCGGCCGACCGCTTGCTGGTGGAAACCGACTCTCCATACCTGGCGCCGATCCCTTATCGTGGCAAACCCAACCTGCCGCAGTATGTGCGGGAAGTGGCAGAGTTTCTGGCGATGTTGCGCGGTGAGCCTTATGAGCGGTTTGCCGAGCAGACCACGGAAAACTTCAAACGATTGTTTCCATTGGCGCATGTCAGGGCATCGGCGTAACGCGAGTAAAGATCGGCGCCACAAACCTTCGGCAGACGACGGAGGCTCACTGAATCGCAGGCAAAAAAAACCCGGGTTCTGGGGGGTGAATCCGGGTTAAGACCATTAGGAGTAAAACAAAGGTACGCGGTCCGTTGGTACCTATATCGGCGTGACACTTGGGGGAGATGCCCCGCCGACATTTGAAGTATTGATCAGTATTGCGATGAGTCCAGTTTAGCAGGGCGGGTTTTTAAACAATTTTGGAATACGCACGCTTCGGAAGCGTTCTCATCAACCGGCTATCTGCGTGAAATCATCAAGAAACATAGATATGCTCGGATGATCCGTGCATTTTGTTGCAAGTTAGGCATAATACGCGGCTTCGAATTTTGACCCCTACAGACCTTTTCTTATGCATAAAGAACCTCGTAAGGTCCGTGAGTTTCGTCGCCGCGAGCAAGAAATTCTCGATACCGCGCTCAAGCTGTTCCTCGATCAGGGTGAAGACAGTGTCACCGTCGAGATGATCGCTGATGCCGTCGGTATCGGCAAAGGCACGATCTACAAGCACTTCAAGTCCAAGGCGGAGATTTATCTGCGTCTGATGCTCGATTACGAGCGCGACCTGAACGAGCTGTTGCATTCGGCCGATGTCGACAAGGACAAAGAGGCGCTGTCCCGGGCCTATTTCGAATTCCGCATGCGCGACCCGCAACGCTATCGGTTGTTCGACCGCCTGGAAGAAAAGGTGGTCAAGGGCAACCAGGTGCCGGAGATGGTCGAGGAACTGCACAAGATCCGCGCCTCGAACTTCGAACGCCTGACACTGCTGATCAAGGGCCGGATCAGCGAAGGCAAACTCGAAGACGTGCCGCCTTACTTCCATTACTGCGCAGCCTGGGCGCTAGTGCACGGCGCCGTTGCGCTGTATCACTCGCCGTTCTGGAGCAATGTGCTGGAAGATCAGGAAGGCTTCTTCCAGTTCCTGATGGAGATTGGCGTGCGCATGGGCAACAAGCGCAAGCGCGATAGCGACACCCAGAGTAGCTGAACCCGTCCAGTTGGCTTTATGCGCCATGATTTAGCTACATGGCGCAGTACCTCAGGAATATACTCAGGCATAGGACTTGCTAAAACTTGATTTGTGAGTCAAGTTTTACGCGTTCGAATTTCCTTTTGCCGGAGTGATCCATGATCGTTGACCGTCAAGGCAGGCGTTTTCGCAATCTGCGTATCAGCCTGACTTCAGCCTGCAATTACGCTTGCACCTACTGCGTGCCCAACGGCAAGCGGCTGGTGGCTGCGCAGGACGAGTTGTCGGCGGAAGCGATGGCACGGGGTGTGGCTTATCTGATTGAAGCCGCTGGTATCGAGCGCTTGCGCATTACTGGCGGTGAACCGCTGGTCAGCCCAAAACTGGAAGCCTTCATGACGGCTGTCGGTCAGATGGGCCTCGATGACATCAGCCTGACCACCAATGGCCAGTTGCTTGCCAAGAAGCTGCCACTGCTGGTGGACGCCGGTATTCGCCGCATCAACGTTTCCCTCGATACCCTGGATGCCAGCGCATTCCGCAGCATTGCCCGTGGCGGCGATCTGGCGACGGTGCTCAACGGCATGGACCAGGCCAGCGCGGCGGGGATGAAAATCAAAGTCAACATGGTGCCGCTGCGCGGGCAGAACCTCGATCAAGTGATGCCGCTGCTCGATTACTGCCTGGCGCGCGGCTATGAGCTGCGCTTCATCGAGCTGATGCGCATGGGCCACCTGGCCAGCGACTCCAATGCCTTCCTGCAGCAGTTTGTCAGTCTTGCGCAGTTGCTGAGCCTGATCGGCGAGCACCACGAATACTTGCAGGCCGATGCGCCCGTCGATGCCACTGCGGTGCGGTACGAGGTACCGGGGCAGGGCTACTTTGGCGTGATCGCCAACGAAAGCGTGCCGTTCTGCCGGACCTGTTCGCGTTTGCGCCTGTCGTCTACGGGGTGGCTGCATGGCTGTTTGTCGTCGAGCAATCGTCACTATGTCGGTGACCTGTTGGACAAGCCGCGCCATCAGGCATTGCCGGCCTTGCAACGGCTGTTGGTGAAGGCATTGGGCGACAAGCAGGAAGTGGCGTTCTCCGGCGGTGCGACCATCATGAAGATTATCGGCGGCTGACAGGCCTCCTTCACGAGCAAGCCCGCTCCGACAAGGGGTCGCGAACTCCTGTAGGAGCTGGCTTGTCGGATCGCCGCACCGCAGCGAAGGGGGCATGCCTGACACACCGCATCGCCTGGTTCGCCAGCAAGCCGGCTCCTACAGGGGCCTGCGTACACCTGAGCGAGGCTTGCCCGCGAAGGCATTCGAACAGGCGACGATGGACTTGAGCTGGCGCGGAAGCTGCATTCAACGCCCATTCGCCGGTTTTCCGTCACCGGCCTCTGGAGGGAAGGATGCGTAGCCTGCTTTTGCTGCTGGCCGTTTTGGTGCTCGGTGGCTGCATGAATGTCAGCGACATGGCCGAAGGCACGCGCTACCACATGAGCGACGCGGGCCTGCTCGACCATAGCGACAGCCGCCGCGCCAATAATCTGCGCATTCAGCCGGACTCCTTCGTCTACATCGCCCAAGGCGCCTTCGCGCCCCCGGGCAGTGCCTATCCACGACCCAACGTAATAGCCGAAATCGCCTTCGATGGCTTTATCGAATACTTCCCCATGGTACGCCGTGCCCGGGTGCCGGAAGGTCTCGACCAGGCCATGCGGGACGCCCGTGCCGCCGGTGCGCATTACCTGCTCTACACCCGTTTTGCCAAGGCTGACGACCGTATCGGCAACTCCGACGAATGGCTCGACCAGGAAGCCGTGGATCGACTCGGTATCGACAGTGGCGTCATTCAGATCATGTTGATCGAGACCAGCACCCAGTATTTGATTGATACTGCACGTATCAAGAGTCGTGGCGGTTTGCTGACGTTCCACGACGCCAAGCCGGAAGACCTGATGGGCCCGCCGCTGGAGCAATATGCTCGTAGCTTGCTGGGGCTCAGCGACCACTAATTCAAGAAGGAGAACGCCATGAGTGGCCCGCAAAAAGCCAACGACCTGTTGGGGCAAATCCCCAAGACCAAAGGCTTGCCACCGGTCCACCTGTGGAATCCCGATTTCTGCGGCGACATCGACATGCGCATCGCCCGCGACGGCACCTGGTATTATCTGGGCACGCCGATAGGGCGCAAGCCGATGGTCAAGCTGTTTTCCACCATCATTCGCCGCGACGGCGATGATTACTTCCTCATTACCCCGGTGGAGAAGGTCGGGATCAAGGTGGACAATGCGCCTTTCGTCGCGATTGCCGTGGAAGTGGAAGGCGAGGGCGAAGCGCAGGTCTTGCGCTTTACCACCAATGTCGAGGAGACCGCCGAGGCCGGTGCCGAACACCCGATGCGAGTGGTGATCGACCCGGTGACGCAAGAGCCGGCGCCGTATGTGCATGTGCGCACCAACCTCGAAGCCTTGATCCACCGCAATGTGTTCTATCAGTTGGTAGAACTTGCCGTGACCCGCGAAATCGACGGGCAACGCTGGCTTGGTGTCTGGAGCGGCGGTGAATTCTTCCCCATAGGCCTCGAGCCCTGACGCATACCCTTGTGGGAGCGGGCTTGCTCCCACATTGGATCTGCGCTCTCTTCAAAAATCAATTTGACAGCCAATCATATGATGATTAGCGTGAACACCTATCGCGAACGGCCCTGTGCCGTCCCAGCATCGAGGTGTCCATGTCCAGCAGTTTTCACGCGTCGACCGTCGATTGGCTGGGGTGCTGGATCGCCACGGGCCAAGTGAAGCCCGGTGAAGCCCTCAAGGTCGAAGCCGACCTCGGCGAACAGCTGGGTGTCAGCCGCACGGTCATCCGCGAAGCGATCAAGACCCTGGTCGCCAAAGGCATGCTCGAAGTCGGGCCCAAGGTGGGCACGCGGGTGTTGCCGGTGCGGCGTTGGAACCTCTTCGATCCGCAAGTCGTCGGCTGGCTGTCGCGCAGCGGGCTGCCTGAAAACTTCGTCGACGACCTGCTCGACCTGCGCCGCACCATCGAACCGATGGCCGTGCGTTGGGCCTGCGAGCGCGCCAGCGCCGAACAGGTGCGCGCCATACTTCAAGCGTACAACGCACTGGAGAGGGCGGTGGACAGCGGCATTGACTACAACCGCGCCGACCAGTTCTTCCACGAATGCATCCTCGCCGCCAGCCACAACCAGTTCATCGAACAAATGGTCCCGGCCCTCGGCGCGCTGCTGGCGGTGTCCTTCGAGGTATCCGCCGCCGATCCGGCCGAGCTGCGCCGCACACTGCCGATTCACAAGGACATGGCCGATGCCATCGCCTCGCGGGATAGCGCGCGGGGCGTCTGGGCCTGCATGACCCTGATCGACAACGCCGACCTGGCCATCAAGCGCTACTACCCCCAGGTCATGGCCGACAGGGTAGGAGCGAGCTTGCTCGCGAAGGAGTGTCAATCGACATCGATTTAGCTGATACACCATCGCGAGCAAGCTCGCGCCTACAAAAACAAGAATAATGCAGGAGGTTTCATGGAATGGACCGCAGTGACCGAGCACCGGGCCCAACTCGGCGAAGCCCCGTTCTGGGATACACCGACCCAAGCCCTGTACTGGGTCGACATCGCCGGCCGGCAAGCGCTGCGATTGATCGGCGCCAACGTACAGATCTGGCAGATGCCAGAGCACGTGTCCGCCTTCATTCCCTGCGAAAGTGGCGACGCGTTGGTGACCTTGAGCAGCGGAGTCTATCGGCTGGACCTGGACTCCCCTGGCCTGGAGCCACGCCTCACCTTGTTCTGCATCGCCGATCCGCAACCCGGCAACCGTGCCAACGAAGCCCGCTGCGATGCCCAGGGCCGGCTCTGGCTCGGCACCATGCAAAACAACATTGGCCAAGGCGAAGACGTGCCCATCGTGCATCGCAGCGGCGGCCTGTTTCGTATCGATCGCGATGCCCGGGTCACGCCGTTGCTCCGGGGCTTGGGCATTCCCAACACCCTGCTGTGGAGCGATGACGCCACCAGCCTGTATTTCGCCGACAGCCTCGATCGCACGATCTCTCAGTATTTCATCCGCCCCGATGGCAGCCTGGGGCCAGCCAGACCCTGGTTCGGCCCCCATGAGCGCGGCGGCCCTGATGGCTCGGCGATGGATGCCATGGGTTATCTCTGGAACGCTCGGTGGGACGGCAGCTGTCTGTTGAGATTGACGCCGCAGGGGCAGGTCGATCGTGTGCTCGAACTGCCGATCAGTCGTCCCACCAGTTGCGTGTTCGGTGGTGAAGACCTCAAGACGCTGTACATAACCAGCGCTGCAAGCCCGCTCAATCATCCCCTGGATGGCGCGTTGCTGTCGATTCAGGTCGATGTGCCCGGAAAGGTCTGTCAGAGATTCGGCGGATAAATCCCTAAATATGGGATCTAAAATTATATATTGAGATTTTATAAGGGCCGGGTTTATAGTCGGCCCCATCAGCTACACGCACTCACACTTAAAAAAACAAAACAGGTGAAGTGATGCAGGGATTTTCCTCAAAGCCTTTTGACCGGACATCGATCGATGCCCGGTTTTTGTCGTGCCTGCAAAAAGGAGTCTTGATTCATGGCTGAACCTCTTTCCTTACCTCCCGTGCCCGAGCCGCCCCAGGGCGAGCGCCTGAAAAACAAGGTGGTGTTGCTGACCGGCGCCGCCCAGGGCATTGGCGAAGCGATTGTGGCAACTTTTGCGTCCCAGCAGGCCCGAATGATCATCAGCGACATCCAGGGTGAGAAAGTCGAAAGGGTCGCCGCCGGTTGGCGCGACAAAGGCTTCGATGTCCAGGCGATCAAGGCTGACGTGTCCAGCCAGCAGGACCTGCATGCCATGGCCCGGCTGGCGATCGAGCGTCACGGCCGGATCGACGTGCTGGTCAATTGCGCCGGGGTCAACGTGTTCCGCGACCCGCTGGAAATGACCGAGGAAGACTGGCGCCGCTGTTTCGCCATCGACCTGGACGGTGCCTGGTTCGGCTGCAAGGCGGTACTGCCGCACATGATCGAGCAGGGCATCGGCAGCATCATCAACATCGCCTCGACCCATTCCACTCACATCATTCCGGGCTGCTTCCCGTACCCCGTGGCCAAGCACGGCTTGCTCGGCCTGACCCGCGCCCTGGGCATCGAATACGCGCCGAAGGGCATTCGAGTCAACGCCATTGCGCCGGGCTACATCGAAACCCAACTCAACGTCGATTACTGGAACGGTTTCGCCGACCCCCATGCGGAGCGTCAGCGGGCTTTCGACCTGCATCCACCACGGCGCATCGGTCAGCCCATCGAAGTGGCCATGACCGCGGTATTCCTGGCCAGCGATGAAGCGCCGTTCATCAACGCTTCCTGCATCACCATCGACGGTGGCCGCTCGGTGATGTACCACGACTGAGCAACCGCGGTTCCAGGCGCAAGGCTACGCCTGACATTCAATCATCATATGATATGACTATTAGCTACAGACATGACTGCTGCACCGGCTTGAACAAATAACGCTCAACAACAATAACAAGGAGTCTGCTTATGAATCGTCGTCGTGGGATCCGTTCCCTTTGCTGTGCCGCTTTGGCGGTCACTGCGGTCAGCCTGGGCAGTTCATTGCTCGCGGCCGAGGAAGTAAAAATCGGGTTTTTGGTCAAGCAGGCGGAAGAGCCCTGGTTCCAGACTGAATGGGCATTCGCCGAAAAGGCTGGCAAGGAGAAGGGCTTCACGGTGATCAAGATCGCCGTGCCTGATGGCGAGAAAACCCTCTCGGCCATCGACAGCCTGGCGGCTAATGGCGCCAAGGGCTTCGTGATCTGTCCGCCGGATGTGTCCCTGGGCCCTGCGATCATGGCCAAGGCCAAGCTCAACGGCTTGAAAGTGATCGCGGTCGATGACCGTTTCGTCGATGCCAGCGGCAAGTTCATGGAAGACGTGCCGTACCTGGGCATGGCCGCCTTCGAAGTCGGCCAGAAACAGGGCGATGCCATGGCCGCCGAGGCGAAAAAACGCGGCTGGGACTGGAAAGACACCTACGCGGTGATCAACACCTACAACGAACTCGACACCGGCAAGAAACGCACCGACGGCTCGGCCAAGGCCCTGGAAGACGCCGGGATGCCCAAAGACCACATTCTGTTCTCGGCCCTGAAAACCCTCGACGTGCCGGGCAGCATGGACGCCACCAACTCGGCCCTTGTGAAGCTGCCGAGCGCGGCGAAGAACCTGATCATCGGCGGCATGAATGACAACACCGTCCTGGGCGGCGTGCGCGCTACCGAAAGCGCCGGTTTCGCCGCGGCCAACGTCATCGGCATCGGCATCAACGGCACCGATGCCATCGGCGAACTGAAAAAAGCCAACAGCGGTTTCTTCGGCTCGATGCTGCCGAGCCCGCACATCGAGGGCTACAACACCGCGAGCATGATGTACGAGTGGGTCACCACCGGCAAAGAACCACCCAAATACACGGCGATGGACGACGTGACACTGATCACGCGCGAGAACTTCAAGCAGGAACTGGAAAAGATCGGCCTGTGGAACTGAGGCGCGGTTGATTTCATCAGCGGCCCCGGGGACGGGGTTGCCTGGACTGTGTGAAGAGGTGGGTTATGCACGCGCAAACAAAAATACAACAACACAACGGCTGTTCTTTTAGCGGCAGTGGCAGCTTGCGCTTCAACGGGATCGGCAAGACCTTTCCCGGGGTCAAGGCGCTGGACGGCATCAGCTTCGTTGCCCACCCGGGGCAAGTGCACGCCTTGATGGGCGAGAACGGTGCCGGCAAGTCGACGCTGCTGAAAATCCTCGGCGGTGCCTACATCCCGAGCAGCGGCGATCTGCAGATCGGCGAGCAGACCGTGGTCTTCAAATCCACCGCCGACAGCATTGGCAGTGGCGTCGCGGTGATCCATCAAGAGTTGCATCTGGTGCCGGAAATGACCGTGGCCGAAAACCTCTTCCTGGGTCATCTTCCCGCCCGTTTCGGCCTGATCGATCGTGGCGCGTTACGGCAACAGGCACTGGCCTGCCTCAAGGGCCTGGCCGATGAAATCGAGCCTCAAGAGAAAGTCGGGCGCCTGTCCCTCGGTCAGCGGCAGTTGGTGGAAATTGCCAAGGCGTTGTCCCGTGGCGCGCACGTGATTGCGTTCGACGAACCGACCAGCAGCCTGTCGGCGCGGGAAATCGATCGGTTGATGGCAATCATCGGGCGCCTGCGGGACGAGGGCAAAGTGGTGCTTTATGTCTCTCACCGCATGGAAGAAGTGTTCCGCATCTGCAACGCGGTGACAGTGTTCAAGGATGGCCGCTTCGTGCGTACGTTCGAAGACATGAGCGAACTGACCCACGACCAGTTGGTGACCTGCATGGTCGGTCGCGACATTCAGGATATCTACGACTACCGCCCCCGTCAGCGTGGCGCGGTGGCGCTCAAGGTCAACCGGTTGCTGGGGCCGGGCCTGCGCGAGCCGGTGAGTTTCGAGGTGCACAAGGGCGAGATATTGGGTCTGTTCGGCCTGGTCGGTGCCGGGCGCACGGAACTGTTTCGCATGCTTAGTGGCCTGGTGCGCAGTACCGCCGGACACCTGGAGTTGCGAGGTCATGAATTGAGGTTGCGTTCACCGCGCGATGCGATTGCCGCGGGGATCCTGCTGTGTCCCGAGGACCGCAAGAAGGAGGGCATCATGCCGCTCGCCAGCGTCGCGGAAAACATCAACATCAGCGCGCGCGGTGCCCATTCCACGTTCGGCTGCCTGTTGCGCGGCCTGTGGGAAAAGGACAACGCAGATAAACAGATCAAGGCGCTGAAAGTGAAGACGCCGAACGCTGCACAGAAAATCATGTACCTGTCCGGCGGCAATCAGCAGAAAGCGATTCTTGGACGCTGGCTGTCGATGCCGATGAAAGTCCTGCTGCTCGATGAACCGACCCGTGGCATCGACATCGGCGCCAAAGCCGAAATCTACCAGATCATCCATGACCTGGCCGCCAGCGGCGTCGCGGTGATCGTGGTCTCCAGCGACCTGATGGAAGTCATGGGCATTTCCGACCGCATCCTGGTGCTCTGCGAAGGCGCGATGCGCGGCGAACTGTCCCGCGAACAGGCCAATGAATCCAACCTGCTGCAACTGGCTTTGCCACGCCAACGCGCCGCCGGCGTGGCGAACTGAGAGGTGACTATGACTATTCAAAACAACGCTTTGCCAACACCGCGCAAACCTCTGGACCTGCGGCGATTTCTCGATGACTGGGTGATGCTGCTGGCGGCCGTCGCGATCTTCATACTCTGCACGCTGCTGATCGACAACTTCCTGTCGCCGCTGAACATGCGGGGGCTGGGCCTGGCGATTTCCACCACCGGAATTGCGGCGTGCACCATGTTGTATTGCCTGGCGTCGGGGCACTTCGATTTGTCTGTGGGTTCGGTCATCGCCTGTGCCGGCGTAGTCGCGGCGGTAGTGATGCGCGACACCGACAGCGTGTTTCTTGGTGTAGCGGCAGCATTGGCGATGGGGCTGATCGTCGGGCTGATCAATGGCATCGTGATTGCCAAGCTGCGGGTCAACGCGTTGATCACCACGCTGGCGACCATGCAGATCGTTCGCGGCCTGGCCTACATTTTTGCCAACGGCAAAGCGGTGGGCGTGTCACAGGAGTCGTTCTTCGTCTTCGGTAACGGCCAGTTGTTCGGCGTGCCGGTGCCGATCCTCATCACCATCGTCTGCTTTGTGTTTTTCGGCTGGCTGCTGAACTACACCACCTACGGGCGCAACACCATGGCCATCGGCGGCAATCAGGAGGCGGCGTTGCTGGCCGGGGTTAACGTAGACCGGACCAAGATCATCATCTTTGCCGTGCACGGGGTGATAGGGGCGTTGGCCGGGGTGATCCTCGCCTCGCGCATGACTTCCGGGCAACCGATGATCGGTCAGGGCTTCGAACTGACGGTGATCTCGGCGTGCGTATTGGGCGGGGTATCGCTCAGTGGCGGGATTGGCATGATCCGGCATGTGATTGCCGGGGTGCTGATATTGGCGATCATCGAGAATGCGATGAACCTGAAGAACATTGATACGTTTTATCAGTATGTGATTCGGGGTTCGATATTGCTGTTGGCGGTGGTGATTGACCGTTTGAAACAACGGTAACCCTCATTTCCTGTGGGAGCGAGCCTGCTCGCGAAGGCGCCGGCACATCCAACATCATTTTGTTAGATCCGACGCCTTCGCGAGCAGGCTCGCTCCCACAGTAGGTTTGCGTCGCGCACTAACGTTGTGTTCCCCCCAATTCCCTGACAAACGCCTACCCCTCCCGTCATTTCCCTGAAATATTCCTTGATCGTCTAACGATATTTCGGTTATTACGCTGTACATGATTAGACAGGTACGATTTGACAAGAAACAACGGGTGGTCGATGAACTCATTCGGCGCATTGAAAGCGGCCTCCTTGAGGACGGCCTTCTATTACCGGGCGAGCATCAGTTGGCTCAAGAATTCAAGGTCAGCCGAGGCACGCTGCGCGAAGCCCTGGCCGAATTGAAACGGCGCCATTACATCGCGACGCAAAGCGGGGTCGGCTCCATCGTCACGTTCGACGGTGTCATGCTCGATCAACGCAACGGCTGGGCCCAGGCCCTGGCCGACAGCGGGGCGCTGATCAATACCGAAGTGCTGCGGCTGGAGGCGGTAACCCGTCCTGACCTGCTGCCGCGTTTCGGCACCGACCAATTCATCACCCTCGACCGCCGCCGCCGTTCCACCGACGGCAAGCTGGTCTCCCTCGAACGCTCACTGATGCCCGCCACCGGAGGCCTGGAAAGCCTGCCACGGGTCGGACTGATCGATAATTCCCTGACCATCACCCTGGCCGCCTACGGCTACATCGGTGAGCGCGGCGATCAATGGATCGGCGCCGAACCGTTGAGCGCCGAAGACGCCGAATTGCTGGGCCGTGCGCCCGGTACGGTATTTCTCAAAGCCTTGCGCACCACCTACGACCGGCAAAACCGCTTCATGGAACAGGTCGAAAGCTTGCTCGATCCCGTGCATTTTCGGCTGCACCTGCAATTTGGACCTACACAATGACCGAGCTTGACCATGCCCTGGGCGCATTTTATGGACTGGCCCTGGGCGATGCGTTGGGCATGCCGACGCAATCGCTGAGCCGCGTCGAGATCAAGACGCGCTTCGGAGAGATCCACGATTTGCAGGATGCCGGTCCGGATCAGCCGATCGCCGCGAACATGCCCAAGGGCTCGATCACCGACGACACCGAACAGGCGATTCTGGTCGGTCAGTTGTTGATCGATGGCGCGGGTCGGATCGAAGCGTCGATGCTCGCGCAACGCCTGATCGAATGGGAAGCCGCGATGCAGGCCAAGGGCTCGCAGGATTTGCTCGGGCCGTCGACCAAGCGGGCGATCGAGATGATTCTCGCTGGCCAATCTGCCCAAGAGTCGGGGCGCTATGGCACCACCAACGGTGCAGCCATGCGCATCACGCCCGTCGGGATCGCGGCGAATGTCGCCGATCCTGTACCTTTCATCAATGCCGTGGTGCAGGCCTGCCAGGTCACCCATAACACCACGCTGGGCATTTCCAGCGCGGCGGCGGTGGCGGCGGTGGTCTCGGCCGGGATCAACGGCATGGACCTGGGCGAGGCCTTGAACCTTGGCCAGCAAATGGCATTGCAAGCCGAAGGGCATGGCCACTGGGTCGCGGGCGGGCGCATCGCGTCGCGCATCGGCTGGGCACGGACCCTCAGTGTCGACAACGATCGGGCGACGCTCGCCGATTTGCTTTACGACGTGATCGGCACCTCGGTGGCGTCACAGGAATCGGTGGTGGTGTCGTTCGCCCTGGCCCAGCAAGTGGCCGTTGGCGAAATGAATGCCTTCGAAGCGCTGTGCATGGCTGCGAGTCTTGGGGGGGACACTGATACCATTGCCGCGATCCTCGGGGCGATGCTTGGGGCTTGCCTGGGGCTTGAGAGCTGGCCGCCGGCGATGATCGAGCAGATAAAGGCCGTTAATCATCTGGAGCTGGAACCTCTGGTGCAGGGGCTGTTGGCCTTGCGTTGACTGGACTGGCCTCTTCGCGAGCAAGCCCGCTCCCACAAGGGAGTGCAAACCTTAAGGTATACGCGGTCCTGTGGGAGCGGGCTTGCTCGCGAAGGGCGCGCCGCGCACTCAATTTTTCACCCGCAATGGAACGCACGAATACGGCCAGGACCGCCGGGATGTTGTTTCGTCTTCCGAAATTGCCCACATCCACAACAAAGGCAAACAGGAGTATTTTTTTCATGAGTTCATCGACCGCCGGGCCAAGCGCCGGGCAACTGGAGACCCGGGGCATCGAACCGGTGCCGGAGGCGGAGTGCAACGGTCATCCGCTGCAATTGTTCTGGGTCTGGTTCGCCGCCAACATTTCCATCCTCGGCCTGCCGTTGGGGGCGACCCTCGTGGCGTTTCGCGGCCTGGCGATCTGGCAGGCGGTCATCGTCGCGATCCTCGGCGCCGCCGGTTCGTTTGCGGTGGTCGGCATCATCTCCATCGCCGGCCGTCGGGGCCGGGCACCGAGCCTGACCCTGTCTCGAGCGATCTTCGGCGTACGCGGCAATATCGGCCCGACCCTGGTCTCATTGATGTCGCGCCTGGGCTGGGAAACCGTCAACACCACCACGGCCGCCTTCGTGTTGCTGTCGCTGTGTTCGATCCTGTTCGGCTCGCCGGTGGAAGCCAAAAGCGCTCCGCTGTTGACCCTGGTGTTCATCGCGATTTTCGTGCTGCTGACGTTGTCGGTCTCCGGCCTCGGCCATGCCACCTTGCTGGTGATCCAGAAGTGGGCGACCTATGTGTTCGGTGCGCTGAATATTCTGGTGGGCGGTTTTCTCTGCGCGACCATCGACTGGAGCGCCGTGTTCAACGCCACGCCGGCACCGCTGAGCGCCATGATCATCGGTATCGGCACCATGGCCGCCGGCACCGGCATCGGTTGGGCCAACGCCGGGGCCGACATGTCGCGTTACCAGCACCGCAGCGTCAAGGCCGTGCGCGTGGTGGCGTCGGCGGCGTTCGGTGCGGGGATCCCGCTGGTACTGTTGATCACCCTCGGCGGGCTGCTGTCGGTGGGCAACAACGACCTGGCCTCGGCCACCGATCCGATTGTCGCGATCCGCGACATGCTGCCGACCTGGATGGCGGTACCGTACCTGATCACTGCGTTCGGCGGGCTGCTGCTGTCGAACAACCTGTCGGTGTACTCCGCCGGTTTGACCACCTTGACCCTCGGCCTGAAGGTCAAGCGCGTCTATGCCGTGGTGGTCGATATCGTCGCGATCTTCGCCGGTTCGATCTACTTCATGCTGATCGCGGACAGCTTCTACGGTCCATTCATTACCTTCATTTCACTGCTGGCAGTGCCGATCACCGCATGGGTCGCGATCTTCGTGGTCGACCTGATTCATCGCCATTACTACAGCCCCAAGGACCTGCTGGACGTCAGCCCGAGCAGCGCCTACTGGTATCGCGGCGGTGTCGAGTGGCGTGCGTTCGGTGCGTGGGCGGTGGCGATCGTGCTGGGTTTGAGCTTCACCACCATCGGCACGACGGCAGAAAACGTATGGTTCAAAGGCTTCCTGTCCGACTCGTGGCTGGGGCATAACGGCCTCGGCTGGATCGTGACCTTTGTGGTGGCCGGTGGCATTTACCTGGTACTCGGTGGGGCGAAGGATCGTCGCGTCGCACAGGTCGGGAATGCTCATGCCTAGATTGCTGCACACCGGCCAGGTCATCATCGACCTGGTCATGGCCGTGGATAAGCTGCCTCAGCCGGGCGGTGACGTGCTGGCGCAATCGGCCCGTTTCGAAGCCGGTGGCGGCTTCAATGTGATGGCTGCCGCCCAGCGTAACGGGTTGTCGGTGGTTTACCTGGGTCGACACGGTACCGGACGTTTCGGCGACCTGGCCCGAGAGGCCATGAATGCGCAAGGCATCCGCGTCGGCATCGCTGACCGCGCCGAGCACGATACCGGGCTGTGCGTTGCGGTGACGGACGCGTCGGCCGAGCGCAGTTTCATCTCCTATATCGGCGCCGAGGGCGAGCTGACCGCCGAGGACCTGGCGAGTGTAACGGCCGAGGCGGGTGATTATGTCTACGTCAGTGGCTACAGCCTGCTGCAGGTCGGCAAGGCGCAGGCGCTGGTGGATTGGGTGCTGGCGTTGCCGGGGGGCATCAAGGTGGTGTTCGATCCGGGCCCGCTGGTGGAGTCGCCGGATGCGCCGCTGATGCAGGCCTTGCTGCCGCGCATTGATGTATGGACCAGCAACAGTGTCGAGGCGCAGCGGTTTAGCGGAGCACCGGACATCGGCGAGGCATTGGACCGGTTGGCTGTTCTTCTGCCGGCCGAGGCATTGACGGTAGTCCGCGATGGTCCGCAAGGATGCTGGGTCAGTCGGCGCGGCGAGCATCGGCATGTGCCGGGGTTCAAGGTCGAGGCGGTGGACAGTAATGGTGCCGGGGATGCGCATGCCGGGGTGTTTGTGGCCGGGTTGGCGCAGGGGTTGTCAGCGGGTGAGGCGGCGCGGCGGGCGAATGCGGCTGCGGCGTTGGCGGTGACCCGGTGGGGGCCGGCGACATCGCCTGGGGCTGTTGAAGTGGATGAGTTGATCGGTAGCATCTCCGGCGCCTGATCTATCGCTTTCGCGAGCAGGCTCGCTCCCACAGGGTTTTGTGCTGGCCACCAATATTTGGTCAGACGCAGATCCCCTGTGGGAGCGAGCCTGCTCGCGAAGGGGCCCTTGAATTCAACACAAAACCAGGGCGTCAACCCGCCTTGCGCAACGCCTCGATCAACTCCTGCTTACGCATGCTCGACCTCCCCGGAATCTTCTTCGCCGAGGCTTCCTTGCGCAAACTGTCCACAGTCTGGGTATCGCGCGAAGCCTTGCTGTTACGCGAATGGCCCTCTCGGCTGGCCACCGCGCGCCGGGAAGATTCCTTGCGATCTTCGGACTTGGCACTCGCCGGTTTCTTGCGCCCGGAACCGCCTTTGCGGTCACCGCCACCCGACTGCTTGTTGACCGTCGCCCAGGCGCGAGCTTCTGCTTCATCCTTGGAGACACCTTTGTTTTCGTAGCTGTCTTCGATGTGCTCGGCCCTGCGCTTCTGTTCGGCGCTGTACTTGTCTTTGCTTCCACGAGGCATGGGATTTCTCCTGCTGCTCGTAGGAGCTGCCGCAGGCTGCGATTTTTTGCCTTGATGCTTGAAGATCAAAAGATCGCAGGCGTCGCCAGCTCCTACATCGTTTAAACGTCCAGCTTGCGTGCTGCTTCAACCCCGGCAGCACTGAGTTTGATCGGCAAGTTCAACGAGTGCTCACCGGCTTCGTTGCAGGTCACATGACCATGTTGAATCAACCCACGGTCCTGCAGCGTGGCGAGCGCGCTGGCCACGACTTTTTCCCCCCGGTAATTGTCCAGGACCTCCTTGCCCAGCCCATTCGGGTGGGCGTGCAGCAGGCGGGTGAGGACTTCTTTCTCAAGGTTTTTATCGACGTTCATGCTTACCTCTTCATGGATGTGGATAGGTATTGCTCGTCAGTCGCGTGGGCGAACTATTGGCTGGCACCGCCTTCGGAACCGGAACCACCGGTGGTGGTTTTCGAACCGATGCCGGTGTCGGCGTTATCGGGTGTCCGGCTGTCCGGCTGGTTCATGCCACCTTGACGGCCTGCGTCGTTGCCCTGAATCCGGGGGTCAGTGCCGGTGGAGGGCGGCAGGCTGCTGTCGACGCCCGTGCCGTTGGTGTTCATGCCGGGTGTGCTTTGAATGGCGGGTGCTTTCGGGCCTTCGACCGGATTGGTCGGACCGGTGCCGGAGACAGTGTTGGCGGCGAAGGCGGCAGAGGACATCAGGACGGTGAGAGCGAGGGCGGACAACCTGGACGTGAGCATGCTGGTGTCTCCATTTTCTATTGAGAGTCCTTACTGGATATTGGTCAGCCGCCGACCTGGTTTGGTGCCTGATGAACGACGAACGGTCCAGGCCTGCCGCGGCGCCGATCAAGTCTCCTGGCCAAAGGGATTTTCTGATGTGACGAGCGTCGCTCGTGGACTTAGTATGGCGTTTTCAACTTTGACGAAGGCACGTCCATGACCATCGAGATTCGCCCGGCGACCCCCAGCGATGCACCGCAAATCCTCGCCTTCATCACTGAACTGGCCGACTACGAACGTGCCCGTCACGAGGTCATCGCCAGCGTCGCCGACATCGAGCGCAGTCTGTTCAGCGAAGGCGCCACGGCCCACGGTCTGATCTGCCTGCGCGACGGCTCGCCGATCGGCTTCGCGGTGTTCTTTTTCAGCTATTCCACCTGGCTTGGCAGCAATTGCCTGTACCTCGAAGACCTCTACATCACCCCGCAACAGCGCGGTGGCGGTGCGGGCAAGACCTTGCTGCGCCATCTGGCAAAAATCGCCTGCGCCAATGATTGCGGGCGCTTCGAGTGGAGCGTGCTGGACTGGAACAAACAGGCGATCGAATTCTACAAATCCCTGGGCGCGCAGCCGCAGGAGGAGTGGGTGCGTTATCGGATGGATGGGGCGGTGTTGCGGGATTTTGCCGAGGGTAACTGAGCATATGCGTCACGCTTAAAAGGTCGCAGCCTTCTGCAACCCCTGCACGGACCGTGGTCGACCGCAACTAGTGCGGCGTATCTCGAATGCGTAGGCGCTGTCGAAGGCTGCGTTTTTTTGTCTTTATCCCTGTATGTGGGATATGTATTTATATATTGAGATTTTCCCGGCGCGGGTTTACAGTCCAGCTCACTCACTGCCAATAACCAAAACAGGTGAATCGATGCTGGCGCAATTGATCGCGCTCGATTGGGGGACAACCTCATTACGTGCTTACAAACTGGGCCCGGATGGCCAAGTGCTCGAACAGCGCTCGCTGTCGTCGGGCATCATGCAGCTGCCCAAAGCGCAACGAATCATCGCCGGCCGCGAATGCACCGATGGTTTTGAACTGGCCTTCGATGCGGCCTGCGGTGACTGGCTCGACGCGCAGCCCGATGTGCCCGTGATTGCCTGCGGCATGGTCGGCAGCGCCCAGGGCTGGTGCGAAGCGGCCTATCGCGATACCCCGGCAAACGTCGCCAGTCTCAGCGCCTCCCTGCAAACCATCCGCAGTATTCGTGGGGTCGATGTGCACATTGTGCCGGGCGTAATCCAGCGCTCGCCATTGCCGAATGTAATGCGCGGCGAAGAAACCCAAGTGCTGGGCGTGCTGCATAACCTGCCATTGGATGGCGGCGACGACCTATTGATCGGCCTGCCGGGCAGTCATTCGAAATGGGTGGAGGTCGCCGACGGCTGCATCGTGCATTTCGATACTTTCATGACCGGCGAAATCTTCGCCGTGCTCAGCGAACACAGCATTCTCGGTCGCACCCAGCAACGCGGCGGGGCTTTCGATGGCGCCGCCTTCGACCGCGGTGTGCAAGTGGCCTTGTCGGCGGATGGCGAGATCGGTCCGCTGTCGACCCTGTTCAGCGCCCGCAGCCTGGGGCTGACCGGCGAACTGAGCGCCAGTGCCCAACCGGATTACCTGTCCGGCCTGTTGATCGGCCATGAGCTGTCGGCCCTGGCCGACCTGCAGCGTCGGCGCCGCAACAGTGTGCACCTGCCCTCGATCATTCTTATCGGCAACGCCCAATTATGTGCTCGCTACTCCCGGGCACTCGACGCCTGTGGTTTCGCCCGGGTAACCCTGGCCGAGCAGGCTACCGAATGCGGGTTGTGGCGGTTGGCGATCGCCGCCGGACTGATTACCGAAAACCCATCCCGTTAAACCTGACTGGAGGTCTGACATGCTCAAGCAAGCACTGGCGCAAAACGGTCTGATCGCGATCCTGCGCGGCCTGCGTCCGCAAGAGGCGGCGGCTATCGGGCAAGTCCTGTATGCCGCCGGATTTCGCGTCATCGAGGTGCCGCTCAATTCCCCCGAGCCGTACGACAGCATTCGCATCCTGCGCCGTACCTTGCCTGCCGATTGCCTGATCGGTGCGGGCACGGTGCTGACGCCGGAGCAGGTCGAGCAAGTGAAAGCCGCAGGCGGCCAGGTGATCGTCATGCCCCACAGCGATCCCAAGGTGTTGCGTGCGGCGAAGGCGGCGGGGTTGTTCCTGTCGCCGGGTGTGGCGACGCCGACCGAAGCCTTCGCCGCATTGGCCGAAGGGGCGGACGTGCTGAAGATGTTTCCGGCCGAGCAGATGGGGCCAGCCGTCGTCAAAGCCTGGCTTGCGGTGCTGCCTGCCGGAACGATTCTGGCGCCAGTCGGTGGTATCACGCCGGACAACATGCAGGTGTTTATCGACGCGGGCGTCAAAGGCTTCGGCCTCGGTTCCGGGTTGTTCAAACCGGGCATGACGCCTGAAGACGTGGCGCTTAACGCCAAGGCTTATGTGGCTGCCTGGAAAGCCCTTCGCTAAGACAGTCTGGCGCTGCGAGCGCTGCATCTAATAAGAGAGACGACATGAAAATCACCAAACTGACCACCTTCATCGTTCCACCGCGCTGGTGCTTCCTCAAGATCGAAACCGACGAAGGCGTCACCGGTTGGGGCGAGCCCGTGGTCGAAGGCCGCGCCCACACGGTCGCGGCTGCCGTCGACGAATTGTCCGATTACCTGATCGGCAAAGACCCACGCAACATCGAAGATATCTGGACCGTGCTCTACCGCGGCGGTTTCTACCGTGGCGGCGCGATCCACATGAGCGCGCTGGCCGGCATCGACCAGGCGCTGTGGGACATCAAGGGCAAGGCCCTGGGGGTGTCGGTCAGTGATTTGCTCGGCGGCCAGGTGCGCGACAAGATCCGCGTCTACTCCTGGATTGGCGGCGACCGGCCGGCGGACACCGCTCGCGCGGCGAAAGAGGCCGTCGAGCGGGGGTTCACTGCGGTGAAAATGAACGGCACCGAAGAGCTGCAATTTCTCGATTCCTTCGAGAAAGTCGACCTGGCCCTGGCCAACGTCGCCGCCGTGCGCGACGCGGTGGGGCCGAACGTCGGCATCGGCGTCGACTTCCATGGCCGGGTGCACAAACCCATGGCCAAGGTGCTGATGAAGGAACTCGATCCGTACAAACTGATGTTCATCGAAGAGCCGGTACTCAGCGAAAACTACGAAGCGCTGAAGGAGCTGGCGCCGCTGACCAGCACCCCGATTGCCCTCGGCGAGCGGCTGTTCTCGCGCTGGGATTTCAAGCGTGTACTCAGTGAAGGTTACGTCGACATCATCCAGCCCGATGCCTCCCACGCCGGCGGCATCACCGAAACCCGCAAGATCGCCAACATGGCCGAAGCCTACGATGTGGCGCTGGCGCTGCATTGCCCGCTCGGCCCGATTGCGTTGGCGGCGTGCCTGCAACTGGACGCCGTTTGCTACAACGCGTTCATCCAGGAGCAGAGCCTGGGCATCCACTACAACGAGAGCAACGACCTGCTGGATTACGTCAAGGATCCGCGGGTGTTCGACTACGACAAAGGCTTCGTCAAGATCCCCAACGGCCCAGGTCTGGGGATCGAAATCAACGAGGAATACGTGATCGAACGCGCGGCCGTCGGTCACCGCTGGCGCAACCCGATCTGGCGCCATGCCGATGGCAGTTTTGCCGAGTGGTGAAATCTCACTGACCCACCGCAAATCCCCTGTAGGAGCTTGCTTGCCAGCGAAGGCGACGGCACATTCAGCATTGATGTGACTGACAGGACGCTTTCGCTGGCAAGCCAGCTCCTACAGGGGGTCAGCGCCAGTCTTTGGACCGCCTTCAACAAACATAAAAAGAGGCCCCCCATGCAACCGCAAACCCTTACCGGGCAGGCGTCGTTGGTGACGCCCAGTCGCAAGCGTTTTTTCATCATGGTCCTGCTGTTCATCACCGTGGTGATCAACTACCTGGACCGCAGCAACCTGTCGATTGCCGCCCCGGCTCTGACCAGCGACCTGGGCATCGATCCGATCCATGTCGGGCTGATCTTCTCCGCGTTCGGCTGGACCTACGCCGCCATGCAGATCCCCGGCGGCTGGCTGGTGGATCGGGTCCCGCCCAGGATTCTCTATAGCGTCGCGCTGCTGCTGTGGTCGATCGCCACGGTGATGCTCGGCTTCGCGGCCAGCTTCATCGCACTGTTCGTCTTGCGCATGGCGGTCGGTGCGCTGGAAGCGCCGGCGTATCCGATCAACAGTCGTGTGGTCACCACCTGGTTTCCCGAGCGTGAGCGCGCCACCGCCATCGGTTTCTATACCTCCGGGCAGTTTGTCGGCCTGGCCTTCCTCACCCCGGTACTGGCCTGGTTGCAGCATCAATATGGCTGGCACATGGTGTTCGTCAGCACCGGTGCAGTGGGCATTCTCTGGGCGGTGATCTGGTACGCGGTGTATCGCGAACCACGGGATTTCAAGGGCGCCAACGAGGCTGAAATCGAACTGATTCGCGAGGGCGGCGGGCTGGTGGATATCCAGGCCGAACAAGCCAGGGTCAAGGCGAAATTCAGCTGGACCGACCTCGGAATCGTTCTGACCAAACGCAAGTTGTGGGGCATCTACCTCGGCCAGTTCTGCCTCAACTCGACACTGTGGTTTTTCCTGACGTGGTTCCCGACCTACCTGGTGAAATATCGCGGCATGGACTTCATCAAGTCCGGCCTGCTGGCATCGCTGCCATTTCTCGCCGCCTTCGTCGGGGTGTTGTGCTCGGGGTTCTTCTCTGATTGGTTGATCCGGCGCGGCTACACGGTGGGTTTTGCCCGCAAGTTGCCGATCATCGGCGGCCTGCTGATTTCCACCTCGATCATCGGCGCCAATTTTGTCGAGTCGACACCGCTGGTGATTGCCTTCCTCGCGCTGGCGTTTTTCGGTAACGGGCTGGCCTCGATCACCTGGTCGCTGGTGTCGACCCTGGCCCCGGCGCGTTTGTTGGGCCTGACCGGCGGGGTGTTCAACTTCATCGGCAACCTGTCGGCCATCACCACGCCCATCGTCATCGGCTTTCTCGCCACCGGTGATTCGTTTGCCCCGGCCATCACCTATATCTCGGTCCTGGCGTTGATCGGCGCGCTTTCCTACATCTTGCTGGTGGGCAAGGTCGAGCGTATCAAGTTGTAGTTGCAGGCGTCGGGCGACCATAATGCCGCCCGTTCACTCGCTCAACGGTAAAGGCTGGATATGCAGGAAGACGCCCCGAAAATCGCCAAGGACGCCGCGCCGACCGGCACCCAGACACTGCTTCGCGGCCTGGGTGTGGTTCAGGCGGTGGCCAGTGGCGCCCGTGATCTCAAGGAAATTGCCCGGCTGATCGGCACCACGCGCAGCACCACCCATCGCCTGGCCAGCTGCCTGGTGGATGAGCGTTACCTGCGGGTGGTGCCGCAAATCGGCTATCTGTTGGGGCCGAAGCTGATCGAGCTGGGGTTTCAGGCTCGCGAAGAACTGCCGTTGGTGACCCTGGCCGGGCCGTACCTGGATGAGCTGTCGGCATTGACCGGCGACACCATTCACCTGGCGATTCGTGAAGGCGACGAGGTGCTGTACCTGCACAAGAATCCGGGACGCAACGGCCCGGAGATGCGTTCGCGGGTCGGCCATCGCATGCCGTTGGCGCGTACCGGGATCGGCAAAGCGCTGATGCTGGATGACACGCAGGAAGAATGGCGGCGGCTGTACGAAGTCAGCCTGCCCGCAGGTGGGAAAAATCAGTTCTGGCCACAGCACCCGGAGCAATCCTGGGAACAGTTCCAGCAGCGCATGTTCGATTATGTCGCGGGCGGTTACGCCTTCGACCTGGAAGACAACGAACCGTCGATCCGCTGTGTGGCGGCGCCGATTCGCGATGCCAGCAAGCGCATTGTCGCTGGCATCAGTATCGCCAGCACCGTGCCCTACATGCCGCTGGAAAAAATGTCCGAGCTGATCCCCTTGATCAAAGGGGTTACAGCCCGGCTGTCGGCGGAGTTGGGCCTGAAGGTTTAGATCTTCAGCGTCGCCATGTCGATCACGAAGCGGTATTTCACATCACCGGCGATCATGCGGCTGTAGGCCTCGTTGATCTGGCGGATGTCGAGCATTTCGATGTCGCAGGTGATGGCGTGCTCGGCGCAGAAATCCAGTACTTCCTGGGTTTCGGCAATGCCGCCGATCAGCGAGCCGGCCAGTACGCGACGGCTCATCACCAGTTTGCCGGCATGCACCGGTGGCTCGACCGGTTCGATCAGGCCCACCAGAATGTGCACGCCGTCGAACCGCAGGGTGTCGAGGTAGGGGTTGAGGTCGTGCTGCACCGGAATGGTGTCCAGCAGGAAGTCGAAATGACCGGCCGCCGCCTTCATCTGTTCGGCATCGGTGGACACAATCACGTGGTCCGCACCCTGACGCCGAGCTTCGTCGGCCTTGCTTGCCGAGCGGGTGAACAGCGTCACTTCGGCGCCCATGGCCTTGGCGAACTTGATGCCCATGTGCCCGAGGCCGCCCATGCCGAGAATGCCGACCTTGTCGCCAGCCTTCACCCCGTAGTGCTTGAGCGGCGAGTAGGTGGTGATACCGGCGCAGAGAATCGGCGCGGCGCTGGCCGGGTCGAGTTTTTCAGGGATGCGCACCACGAAGTGTTCGCTGACCACGATACTGTCGGAATAGCCGCCCATGGTGTTGCTGCCATCGATCCGGTCCGGGGTGGCGTAGGTCATGGTCGGGCCTTCGAGGCAGTATTGCTCGAGGTTCGCCTGGCAGGCTTCGCAGCTGCGGCAGGAATCGACCATGCAGCCGACGCCGACCAGGTCGCCGACCTTGTGCCTGGTGACATTCGTACCGATGGCGGTCACCTTGCCGACGATCTCGTGGCCGGGCATTAGCGGGTAAACGGCAATGCCCCACTCGTTGCGGGCCTGGTGGATGTCGGAATGGCAAACGCCACAGTAGAGAATATCGATGGCAACATCGTCCGCCCGAGGACTGCGGCGCTCGAATTTCACAGGGGCGAGGGGCGTTGTGGCCGATTGGGCGGCGTATCCGATGGCGGTGTACATGAGGAACCTCGCATTAGCAGTGACAAGTGAGGTGGCGCATTTTGGGCGTCGGGCCTGCCACCGGCCATGGCGATTCCTACGGGTGTCATGCCTAATCCTCCGGCATGTGCCTCGGCGGAGTCGCATTGGCCATCAGACCTGCGATGATGCTTTCATCCCGATTTGCGCGACTTTTTCTGCAATTTTTTTTGTGAAGAGCGGCCCATGCTGTTGACCCGTCATCTCGATGCCAATGCCACCCTGGTTTCATTGATCCAGCCGCTGACCACCCGCGACGGTTTCGCGCCCACCGCGTTGCCGGGTGTCCAGGTGTTGCGCGCCAGCTGCGATGTGGCCCGTGGCCCCCAGATCTATGAACCAAGCCTGGTCATCATCGCCCAGGGCAGCAAACTGGCGTATCTGGGGCCGCGTACCCTGGAGTACGGTGCCGGGCACTATCTGATTCAGGCCTTGCCGGTCCCGTTCGAGTGCGAGACGTTTTCGGCGCCGGACGGGCCGATGCTCGGGGTGTCCATCGCCATCGACCGGGTGCTGCTCGGTGAATTGGTGTTGGCCATGGGGCTGGTGTCGGGACGCACGATTGCTGCACAGACGCCGGAGTCCATGACCTCGGCGGTGCTCGACGACGCGATGCGTGGCTGTGTGGAACGGCTGCTGCGTTGCCTGCACGATCCGCTGGAATGCCAGGTGATGGGCCAGGCCCGATTGCGCGAATTGTTGTTCGTCGCCTTGCGCGGGCCACAAGCCGATGTGCTGCGGGCACTGGTCGAGCAGCAGGGCCAGTTCGCCCGGATTGCGGCATCGCTCAGTCATCTGCATGCGCATTACACCGAGCCGTTGAACGTCGACACCCTGGCCGGTTGCGCGAACATGAGTGCGTCGACCTTTCACGAGCATTTCAAGCGCAGCACCTTGTTGTCACCGGTCCAGTATTTGAAGCGTTTGCGTTTGCTCAGGGCCCAGCAGTTGTTGCTGGGCGAGGGGTTGGGCGTGGCCCAGGCGGCGCACCGGGTGGGGTATCAGAGCACGTCGCAGTTCAGTCGTGAGTACAAGCGCTACTTCGAGCGCAGCCCAGGCGACGAACGCGCCGCCTGACACACCGCAAATCCCCTGCAGGAGCCGGCTTGCCGGCTCCTACAAGGGTTTTGTAGTGTGGCTTGAATCGCAGGCAACAAAAAAGGCCCCCATTTCGGGAGCCTTTGGTGTTCAGCGATGCGACTTACATGTTCGGATAAGTCGGCCCGCCAGCGCCTTCCGGCGCCACCCAGGTGATGTTCTGTGCAGGGTCCTTGATGTCGCAGGTCTTGCAGTGAACGCAGTTCTGGGCGTTGATCTGGAAGCGCTTCTCGCCGTCTTCCTTGGTCACCACTTCATACACACCGGCCGGGCAGTAACGCTGGGCAGGCTCATCGTACATCGGCAGGTTCTTGGCGATCGGGATGCTCGGATCGGTCAGCTTCAGGTGGCACGGCTGCTCTTCTTCATGGTTGGTACCCGAGATGAACACCGAACTGAGTTTGTCGAAGCTGATTTTGCCGTCTGGTTTCGGGTAATCGATCTTCTTGCAATCGGCGGCGAGCTTCAGGCACGCGTAATCCGGCTTGGTGTCGTGCAGGGTGAACGGCAGTTTGCCGCCAAAGATGTTCTGGTCGAGCCAGTTGAAACCACCACCGACGATCGCGCCGAACTTGTGGATCGCCGGGCCGAAGTTACGGCTTGCGAACAATTCGTCGTAGAGCCAGCTCTTCTTGAACGCGTCCACGTAGGTGGTCAGCTCTTCAGTGCCATCCTTCTCGGCGAACAGTGCGTCAGCCACGGATTCCGCAGCGAGCATCCCGGACTTCATCGCGGTATGGCTGCCCTTGATCTTGGCGAAGTTCAGGGTGCCAAGGTCGCAACCGATCAGCGCGCCGCCCTTGAACACCATTTTCGGCAGCGAGTTCAGGCCGCCCTTACAGATGGCCCGCGCGCCGTAACTGATGCGCTTGCCGCCTTCCAGGTACTGCTTGAGCACCGGGTGATGCTTGAGGCGCTGGAACTCGTCGAAGGGCGACAGGAAGGTGTTGCTGTAGGACAGGTCGACGATCAGACCCACGACCACCTGGTTGTTTTCCAGGTGATAAAGGAAGGAGCCGCCGGTGTTCTCGGTGCCCATGATGTCCAGCGGCCAACCGGCGGTGTGCACCACCAGGCCTGGCTGATGCTTGGCCGGGTCGACTTCCCAGATTTCTTTCAGGCCAATGCCGTAGTGCTGGGCGTCGGCCTCGCTGTCGAGGTTGAAACGCTTGATCAACTGCTTGCCGATGTGGCCGCGGCAACCTTCGGCGAATAGCGTGTACTTGCCGCGCAGTTCCATGCCCGGGGTGTACAGGCCTTCCTTGGGGTGACCTTCGCGGTCGACGCCCAGGTCGCCGGTGATGATCCCGCGCACCACGCCGTTTTCGTCGATCAGCGCTTCCTGAGCGGCGAAGCCAGGGTAGATCTCCACACCGAGGTTCTCGGCCTGCTGGGCCAGCCAGCGGCACAGGTTGCCCAGGGAGATGATGTAATTGCCTTCGTTGTGCATGGTCTTGGGCACAAAGAAGTCAGGAATTTTCTGCGCGTTGTCGGCGTTCTTGAGCACGAAGATGTCATCGCGGGACACCGGCGTGTTCAGCGGCGCGCCGAGTTCCTTCCAGTCCGGGAACAGTTCGTTCAGGGCGCGGGGTTCGAAGATCGCGCCGGAAAGAATGTGTGCGCCGACTTCGGAGCCTTTTTCGACCACGCAGACGCTGATTTCCTTACCGGCTTCGGCGGCCTTCTGTTTCAAGCGGCAAGCGGCGGAAAGACCCGCGGGGCCGGCACCGACGATGACCACGTCGAATTCCATGTATTCGCGTTCCACAGGTTATCTCCTACTCAAGGCTCAACAGTTTTTTTTCTAATTGGAGGTTGGGTGTCGCATCCATGAATGCCTGCGCGAGGCAGGAAAAGGACAATCGAATAAACCACCTTTCTCTCTAAGGTGGCGCATTATATCTACACCACTCCCAGCGTCCAATACAAACGTTTGTTTGAATCGGCGCAAAGCCAGAGAAATCAAAGTCACGCGGCTAATGACTGGCCATTTTGCCGTATTGACCGGAATAGGTGTTCCGGTCAAGATACGGGCGGTTTTGCGCTCGCCGTAGGCTGACTGTAGGTTTCAAGAGCACCTCTAAAGACAGGGCGGTGGCACGTTCAAGGTGATGCGTTTGCGACCCCCGGGGCGCAGTTTACACGCCGCGATAACGAATGACTCGTCGGTCACCCCTGACGAACGGTCTTCAACCTCGTGAGCAAGGTTCACCTGATTCACCTGCCAGCGTTTTTAGAGGTGCCCTTGCGCCGATGAGTAACAAACCGCCAGGTTCGCCTAGGCGACTTCTTTTCACCGGAGAGTAACGAGGAATCCATGAAGGTTCTTGTAGCTGTCAAACGCGTTGTGGATTACAACGTCAAGGTTCGCGTCAAGGCGGACAATTCCGGCGTCGACCTCGCCAACGTCAAGATGTCGATGAACCCGTTCTGCGAAATCGCAGTGGA
>NZ_JAUSSR010000016.1 GCF_030812475.1 Pseudomonas lini | reverse complement strand
CGGGTCTGGCTCCGGGGGGGCGGTCGCCCCGTGCGGTAGCTGCCTCCCACCCACTGTTTTTGCCAACCCCCTGTGGGAGCGAGCCTGCTCGCGAAGAAAGCGACGCGGTGTCACTGGAACACCGCGCCACCCAGAACTCAGCTATAAACGCGGCCAAGCAGCTGCCGATGGCTTTCAAACTGATCGAGCACATCACGGGTGATCTGATCCTGGGTGAAGCCCATCAAGTCGTAGTCCTGGCTGCCGTTGTGCAAATACACCTCGGCGCGGTAGTAACGTGCGCGGGGTTCATCAGCACTTTCAGCCGACACAGTGTCGCTCGCCGCCGCCAGATAACCATCCAGGCTCACTTCGTAGACAAACGGGTTGCCCTCCTCCATGTCGATCCTCACGCCCATGCAGCGCTTGGCCTTGCCCAATAGCGTCTGCACGTCCAGCCCCTGCCCGCGCAATTGCCCCGCCGCCTCTTCCAGCGCCGGGCTGACGTGCTTGTCCATGAAGCGTTGCACGATCGACTGGTTCGGCTGCAGGTCCAGCTGAGTCAAACGCTCGCTGAAACCACGGCGACCACGGGCGGCGAGTTCCGCTTGCTCCTGTTCGATCTGCACGTCCTGGCGCATGGCTTTGTGCAAGCCGAACATGAAGCACACCAGCACCACCGAGAACGGCAGACCGGCCAGCACCACCATGGTCTGCATGGCTTCGAAGTTACCGGCAAACAACAGGCCGATGGTCACCAGCGTGATGACGATGGACCAGAAGATCCGCAGCCAGTGCGGCGCATCTTCATCGACGTTGCCGCCCTTGCACGAAAGGTTGGCCATCATCACCGCGCCGGAATCCGCCGGGGTCAGGAACAGCACGAAGCCAACGAAGATCGATACGCCGATCACCACCTTCGACGCGGGGTAATGCTCCAGCAACTGGTAGATCGCCATGGACGGCTGTTCCAGCGCCGTCTTCCCGAGCTCCACCGCCCCATGGTTCATCACCAGGTCCAGGGCCGAGTTACCGAAGATCGACAACCACGCCAAGGTGAAACCCAGCGGAATGAGGAGCACGCCGGCTACCAGTTCCCGCACGGTGCGACCACGGGAGATACGCGCGATGAACATGCCGACGAATGGCGCCCAGGAAATCCACCATGCCCAGTAGAACAGGGTCCACAGGCCCAGCCAGCGATCTGACTTGTCACTGTTGCCTTCATACACATAGAGGTCGAAGGTCTTCAGCACCGCACCGTTCAGATAGTCGCCGATGTTTTGCACGAAACCGTTGAGCAGGTGCAGGGTCGGGCCAAACAGCAGCACGAAAATCAACAGGCCGCTGAACAACACGATGTTCAGGTTGGACAGACGGCGAATGCCGTTTTCCACGCCCGACACCGCAGCTATCGTCGCCACGGTGCTCATCACGATGATCACGATCAGCAGGTTCGTATTGCTGTGCTCCATGCCGAACAGATTTTCAAGGCCCGACGACACTTGCAGCGAGCCAATGCCCAGGTTCGTCACCAGACCCAGCAGGGTCACGAACATGCCGAAGCCATCGACCGCATGGCCGGCCGCGCCTTTGACCCAGCGCTCGCCCACCAGCGGATACAACGCCGAACGCAATGCCAGCGGCTGGTTGTGCCGGTAAGCAAAGTAGGCGACCGCCAACCCGACCAGGGCATAGATCGCCCAGCCATGCAGGCCCCAATGCAGGAATGTCAGCTGCACCGCCTGACGGGCGGCAAGGTTGCTGCCGGCCACGCCTTCCGGCGGATTGAAGTAGTGGTCCAGCGGCTCGGATGCACCGAAGTACAGCAGCGAGATGCCGATACCCGACGAGAACAGCATCCCCGCCCAGGCGCCGTAGCTGAAGTCCGGGGTGTCGTCCTTGCTGCCCAGCTTGAGCTTGCCATAGGAGGAAAACGCCAGGCCGACCACGAACACCAGGTAGGCGGCGATCACCACCATGTAGTACCAGCCGAAGCTGCGGGACAACCAGGCCTGGGCCATACCGAGCAGTCTGCCGGCCTCTTGCGGGGCGATGATCAGAATGGCGGTCAACAGCAGGATCAGCGCGGTAGAGGTGTAGAACACCCAACCGTTGACCGTCACCTTCTCGGGCGGGGTCTTTATTAGAGAGGCAGAACTCATGGCACAGGGGCTCCGGCAGTGCGAGAGAAAGACACAAGGCAACGCGATACCCGACCAATCGGTTAGAGGGCAGCCGACCGACGGGTGATATAAAGACACCCCGAAAAAAGCCCGATCCCCAGGAACGCCAGCGCGTATAGGTTTCGAGCAATTTTGGATGTCGGTTTTTCGCCATTTACATGTAGGAAAAATCTGTAAGCAGCGACGAATTGTCGCAGATCTTATTCTTTGTTGATTGAACGTTCAATCAAAACAAAATAGACTGGCCTTCAACCCGACAGACGTTTTACGTCCGGCGGAAGGCCTAAGGAGATGTGCAAGATGCCCAAGGTCGGTATGCAACCCATCCGTCGCCAGCAGTTGATCGAAGCCACGCTGCTGGCGGTAGATCAGGTCGGAATGGGGGACGCCAGCATTGCGCTGATCGCCCGTTTGGCCGGTGTCTCGAATGGCATCATCAGTCACTACTTTCAGGACAAGAATGGCCTGATCGCCGCCACGGCGCAGTATCTGATGAGTGTCCTCAGCGAGAACGTCACCGCGCGTCGTCAGGCGCTGGAAGACAGCAGCCCGCGGGCGCACCTTCAGGTGATTATCGAAGGCAACTTCGACGCCAGCCAGGTCAATGGCCCGGCAATGAAAACCTGGCTGGCCTTCTGGGCCACCAGCATGCACCACCCGTCATTGCACAGGTTGCAGCGGATCAACGATCACCGCCTGTATTCCAACCTGTGCTGCCAGTTCCGCCGTGTATTGCCGCTCGATGATGCGCGCAGTGCAGCCCGAGGCCTGGCAGCCCTCATTGACGGTTTGTGGTTGCGCGGCGCGCTGTCGGGGGATGCTTTCGACACCGCGCAGGCGCACCGGATCGCTTACGAATACATGGATTTCCAACTGGCAAAGAAGGTGAGCTAGAGCACACATAAAACGCTCAGTCCCTGAACCGCCACTGAACAGCGCCGCCAACGCTCCACGGCACGCTCCAGTGGTAACGCCAACCACTTATGCACTTGCGAGGACTTTATGGCCCGTTTCGAACTGCAAAAACTCTACATCGATGGCGGCTACAGTGACGCCAGCAGCGACGCCACTTTCGAAGCCATCAACCCGGCTAACGGTGAAGTCCTCGCAACCGTACAACGTGCGACCAAGGACGACGTCGAGCGCGCAGTGGTCAGTGCCGAAAAGGGCCAGAAGATCTGGGCGGCGATGACCGCCATGGAGCGTTCGCGCATCCTGCGCCGCGCCGTGGATATCCTGCGCGAGCGCAACGATGAACTGGCTGCCCTGGAGACCCTGGACACTGGTAAGTCGTACTCCGAAACCCGTTACGTCGACATCGTCACCGGTGCTGACGTGCTGGAGTACTACGCAGGCCTGGTGCCGGCCATCGAAGGCGAGCAGATCCCGCTGCGCACCACGTCGTTCGTCTACACCCGTCGCGAGCCGCTGGGCGTCGTGGCCGGTATCGGCGCGTGGAACTACCCGATCCAGATCGCCCTTTGGAAGTCCGCGCCAGCCCTGGCGGCCGGTAACGCGATGATCTTCAAGCCAAGCGAAGTCACGTCCCTGACCACGCTGAAACTGGCCGAGATCTACACCGAAGCCGGCGTTCCGGCGGGCGTGTTCAACGTCCTGACCGGCAGCGGCCGCGAAGTCGGCACCTGGCTGACCGAACACCCGCGCATCGAGAAAATCTCCTTCACCGGCGGCACCGACACCGGCAAGAAGGTCATGGCCAGCGCTTCGGGTTCGTCCTTGAAAGACGTGACCATGGAACTGGGCGGCAAATCCCCGCTGATCATCTTCGACGACGCCGACCTCGATCGCGCCGCCGACACCGCGATGATGGCCAACTTCTACAGCTCCGGCCAGGTCTGCACCAACGGCACTCGCGTGTTCGTACCGAGCCAGCTGAAAGCGGCTTTCGAAGCCAAGATCGCTGAGCGCGTTGCCCGCATCCGCATCGGTAACCCGGAAGACGAGAACACCAACTTCGGTCCGCTGGTCAGCTTTGCCCACATGGAAAGCGTGCTGGGCTACATCGCCAAGGGCAAGGAAGAAGGCGCTCGCCTGCTGTGCGGCGGCACTCGCCTGACCGACGGCGAATTCGCCAAGGGCGCGTTCGTGGCACCGACCGTGTTCACCGACTGCACCGACGAGATGACCATCGTGCGCGAAGAAATCTTCGGCCCGGTGATGAGCATCCTGACCTACGAAACCGAAGAAGAAGTGATCCGTCGCGCCAACGACACCGACTTCGGCCTGGCCGCTGGCGTCGTCACCAAGGACCTGAACCGCGCTCACCGCGTGATTCATCAACTGGAAGCCGGTATCTGCTGGATCAACGCCTGGGGCGAGTCCGACGCGAAGATGCCGGTCGGCGGCTACAAGCAGTCGGGCGTGGGCCGTGAGAACGGGATCAGCTCGCTGAACAACTTCACACGCATCAAATCGGTACAGGTGGAACTGGGCGATTACGCCTCGGTGTTCTAACCCCGGGTTTTGTATTGCCCGTGAGGCCGTCTTCGCTGGCAAGCCAGCTCCTACAGGTTTGGCGTCGTTCGCCAAATCATCGGTTACCCCGATCCTGTAGGAGCCGGCTTGCCGGCGATCGAGTGCGAAGCACTCGCCTAGGCCCGACCTGACCACTTTCAAAGAGGGTGCATTTCAATGTCCCAAGAATTCGACTACATCATCATCGGTGCCGGCTCGGCCGGTAACACCCTGGCGACCCGTCTGACTGAAGACGAAGGCGTCACCGTCCTGCTGCTCGAAGCCGGCGGTCCGGACTACCGTCTCGATTTCCGCACGCAAATGCCAGCCGCCCTGGCGTTCCCGCTGCAAGGCCGCCGCTACAACTGGGCCTACGAAACCGATCCAGAGCCACACATGGACGGTCGCCGGATGGAATGCGGTCGCGGCAAGGGCCTGGGGGGCTCGTCGCTGATCAACGGCATGTGCTACATCCGCGGCAACGCCATGGACTACGACAACTGGGCCAAGCTTCCAGGTCTTGAAGACTGGGACTACCTCAACTGCCTGCCGTACTTCAGAAAAGCGGAAACCCGCGACATCGGTCCGAACGACTACCACGGTGGCGACGGTCCGGTCAGCGTGACCACGCCCAAAGCCGGCAACAACCCGCTGTTCCACGCAATGGTTGAAGCCGGCGTGCAAGCCGGTTACCCGCGTACCGAAGACCTCAACGGTTATCAGCAGGAAGGCTTCGGCCCGATGGACCGTACCGTGACGCCGAACGGCCGTCGCGCCAGCACCGCCCGCGGTTACCTGGACATCGCCAAGAAGCGCTCGACCCTGACCATCGTCACCCACGCCCTGACCGACAAGATCCTGTTCGAAGGCAAGCGTGCGGTGGGCGTGCGTTACCTGATCGGCGCCGCTGAAGAACGCGTTGAAGCCCGCGCCCGCAAGGAAGTGCTGCTGTGCTCCGGCGCCATCGCGTCGCCGCAGATTCTGCAGCGTTCCGGCGTCGGCCCCGCCGAACTGCTGAACAAGCTCGACATTCCGGTGGTCCACGACCTGCCGGGCGTCGGTGAAAACCTGCAGGATCACCTCGAGTTGTATCTGCAATACGCCTGCACTCAACCGGTCTCGCTGTACCCGTCGCTGCTCTGGTACAACCAGCCGGCCATCGGTGCCGAGTGGCTGTTCAACGGCACCGGCATCGGCGCCAGCAACCAGTTCGAAGCCGGCGGTTTCATCCGCACCCGTCCGGAATTCGATTGGCCGAACATCCAGTACCACTTCCTGCCGGTGGCGATTAACTACAACGGCAGCAACGGTGTGAAGGAACACGGCTTCCAGGCGCACATGGGTTCCATGCGCTCGCCGAGCCGGGGTCGCGTCCAGGCCAAGTCCAAGGACCCGCGCGAGTACCCGAGCATCCTGTTCAACTACATGGCCACCGAGCAGGACTGGCAGGAATTCCGCGACGGCATCCGCCTGACCAGGGAAATCATGCAACAGCCTGCACTGGACGCCTTCCGTGGCCGCGAAATCAGCCCGGGCATCGACGTGCAATCCGATGAGCAGCTCGACAAGTTCATCCGCGAACACGCCGAAACCGCGTTCCACCCGTCCTGCTCGTGCAAGATGGGCACCGACGAGATGGCCGTGGTCGATGGCGAAGGTCGAGTGCACGGCATGCAGGGCCTGCGAGTGGTCGATGCGTCGATCATGCCGATCATCACCACCGGCAACCTGAATGCGCCGACGATCATGATCGCAGAGAAAATCGCCGACAAGATCCGTGGTCGCAAGCCGTTGCCGCGCAGCACCGCCGATTACTATGTGGCCGGTGATGCACCGGTGCGTGGCAAGCCGTTGCGGGATGTGAGCCTGACTGCTCAGTAATACAGTTACACCGAGCCGCGGCCTTCGCGAGCAGGCTCGCTCCCACATTTGATCTTCAGTGAACACAGAGTCTGTGAACACCCAAGATCAAATGTGGGAGCGAGCCTGCTCGCGAAAGCGTCCGACCAAACAACACATTTCTTCCTGACACTGTCCGGTAATCCCTCACACCCCGCCCAACCCTTGAACTCCCCCCCGCCCAGGCCTAATCTAGCGCCACGCAATCGTTACACCCCGCGCAATGCCGATGCTCCATACCAAGGAGGTCCACGAATGTTCGATTTCCACCCCCAGCTCAAGCAGCGCTTCGCTGCCTTGCGCACGGGCGCTGAATTCTTTTCGCTGCGCTATGTGCGCGAGTCCGGCCAGCACCTGTCAGTGCGCAAGAACGTCGCCGAGCCTCCGAGCCTGAGCCGGGACGAAGGTGCGATGCTGACGGTTCGGGTCAACGGCGTGGAGACCTATGCCGCGACCAACGACCTGTCCCAATCCGGTCTGCAGGCCGCGCTGGAGAAAGCCGAGCAACAAGCCCGCCGACTCAAGCCCCATGCCCTGCTCGACCTGCGCGAACAAGCCGTTTCCAGTGACCGTGCCGATTACTTCTCGCCGAACCTCGACCAGCCTTTCCCGTCCCTGAGCGATTGCTACCAATTGCTCGGCGCCGAATCCGCGGCCGTGCCCAAGGACGAGCGACTGGTAAACTGGCAGGTCAGCATCGGCATCACTGATGTCGAGCAGATCTACCTCAACAGCGCCGGTGCCGAACTGCGCCAGGCCCAGCGTTTCGTGTATCCGGGCCTGGACGTTACCGCCTACGACGGCAGCGACAGCCAGACCCGCACCCTCGGCCGCGAGAACTTCGGCCAGCAGGGTGGTTTTGATGTGATCAGCCGCTGCGGCCTGGTGGGTGCCGGTCCGAAAATCGCTGATCAGGCGCTGCAATTGCTGCTGGCGCCGAACACCCCGCAAGGCCCACGCGACCTGCTGCTGATGCCCGACCAGATGATGTTGCAGATCCACGAGTCCATCGGTCACCCGCTGGAACTGGATCGCATCCTCGGTGACGAGCGTAATTACGCCGGCACCAGCTTCGTCAAGGCACAAGACTTCGGCAGCCTGCAATACGGCTCCGAACTGCTGAACGTGACCTTCGATCCGGACATCCCTGAACAGCTCGCCAGTTACGGTCATGACGACGACGGCACCGCCGCCAGCAAGCAATTCCTGATCAAGGAAGGTTTGCTGCTGCGTCCACTGGGCGGTGCGCTGTCGCAATTCAGGGCCGGCATGAACGGCGTGGCCAACAGCCGCGCCTGTGGCTGGAATCGCCCGCCCATCGACCGCATGGCCAACCTGAACATCGAGCCCGGCGATCAACCGCTGGAGCAACTGATCGGCAACATCGAGCACGGCATTCTGATGAGCACCAATCGCTCCTGGTCCATCGACGATGCGCGCAACAAATTCCAGTTCGGCTGCGAATGGGCTCAACTGATCGAAAACGGCGAACTCAAGGGCGTGGTGAAAAACCCCAACTACCGGGCGATCTCCGCGCAGTTCTGGAAAAGCCTCAGCGCCGTCGGCGACGCCAGTACCGTCAAGGTCCTCGGCACCCCGAACTGCGGCAAGGGAGAACCGAATCAGGTGATCCGCGTCGGTCACGCGTCGCCGGCCTGCGTGTTCAGTCATGTTGATGTATTTGGGGGAGACGCCTGATGGGTACGTCCAGCAATCAGGCCGAAGCGTTCAAGGCCCTGGTCCACTGGTTGCGCGATGCTGTGCGCGAACCGGAACAATTCACCCTCAGCTACGCCGCAGAGTCATCGGCCTTCGTGCGCTTCAATCACGCCAAGGTGCGCCAGGCCGGTCAGGTGCGGCAAGCGAGCGTCGGCTTCAAGCTGATCGACGACGGGCGTCACGCCGACCTGGACATAACCCTCTGCGGGGACGTGCAAGTCGACCTCCAGCGCCTGTCCGAAGGGCTGCAACAGTTGCGCGACACCTTGCCGCTGCTGCCGCAGGACCCGTATCTGCTGCTCAACTACACCGGCTGGCAGAGTAAGAACGTGCAGGACCATCCGCTGCCGGACACCGAGCAAGTGGTCGCTGAAATCACCCGGGCGGCCGAAGGCCTGGACCTGGTGGGCTTCTACGCTGCCGGCCCGATCAGTCGGGGTTTCGCCAGTTCTTCGGGCGCGTTTGGCTGGCATCAGGCCAACAGCTTCAACTTCGACTTCAGCCTGTTCCATGACAATGGCCAGGCTGTCAAAGCCAGCTACGCCGGGCATGACTGGAGCAGCGAAGGGTTCACCAAGCGTTTTGCGCAAGCGCGCGAGCAACTGGCGTTTCTGGGGCGACCGCAGCGCACCCTGGCGCCGGGCCAGTACCGCGCCTACCTGGCACCGGCAGCCCTGGGTGAAATCATGGATATGCTGGGCTGGGGCGGTTTCTCTGCGCAGTCGATTGCCAGCAAGAACAGTCCGCTGCAGAAGCTATACGCAGGCGACAGTTCGTTCAGCCCGCTGGTGTCGCTCGATGAGAAGGTCAGCGGTTCATTGAGCCCGGCGTTTTCCGGGGAAGGCTATCCGCGCAGCGACCTGGGATTGATCGTCAATGGCAAGGCCGGCGCGCAAATGGTCAGTTCCCGCAGCGCCGCGGAATATGGCCTGACGGCCAATGGTGCCAGCGGCGGTGAAATGCCGAGCGCATTGAACATGGCGGCCGGAGCGTTGCCCGAGACAGAAATTCTCAAGCAGCTGGGCACCGGGCTGTACATCAGCAATCTCTGGTACCTGAACTACTCGGACCAGCCGGCGGCACGCCTGACCGGCATGACGCGCTTCGCGACCTTCTGGGTCGAGAACGGCGAGATCCAGGCGCCGGTGAGCACCATGCGCTTTGATGACAGCGCTTACAATTTGCTGGGAGCGCAGCTGGAGGCATTGACCGAGGAGCGCGAACTGTTGCTGTCGGCAAGTACCTACAGCCAGCGGGCGACCGCTTCGGCGTTGTTGCCGGGAGCGCTGATCAGCCGCCTGACGTTGACTCTGTAAACACGCATATCCCTGTAGGAGCGAGCTTGCTCGCGATGAATGTGAAGGCGACGCATTTTTCCAGGCAGCACGCGTCATCGTTCACGTCCATCGCGAGCAAGCTCGCTCCTACAGGATCGGTGGAATGCTCACACTGACAAGAGGCCCCATGCCCAACCGCCAACCTCTCGACGCTGTCACTGCCCGCTGGTTGCCGTGGGTCGTCGCCATTGCCTTCTTCATGCAGTCCCTCGACGGGACCATCCTCAATACCGCCCTGCCCGCCATGGCCCGAGACCTGGCCGAAGATCCGCTGCGCATGCAAGGCGTGATCATCGCCTACATGCTCACCGTCGCCCTGCTGATCCCGGCCTCGGGCTGGATCGCCGACCGCTTCGGCACCAAGAAAATCTTCTTCGGCGCGATCTTGCTGTTCAGCATCGGCTCGTTGCTCTGCGCGCTGTCGAACACCTTGAGCATGCTGATCGGCGCCCGGGTGATTCAGGGCCTGGGCGGAGCGCTGATGCTGCCGGTCGGGCGCCTGGTGGTGTTGCGCGCCTACCCGCGCTCGGAGCTGGTACGGATCATGGGCTTTATCACCATTCCCGGACTGCTCGGCCCCTTGCTCGGCCCGACCATGGGCGGCTGGATGGTGGAATACCTGACCTGGCACTGGATCTTCTTGCTCAACCTGCCGGTGGGCGCCATCGGGTGTTACGCCGTCTGGAAATTCATTCCTGATCTGCGCGGCACCGAACGCACCCGTTTCGATAGCCTGGGTTTTTTGCTATTTGGCGCGGCGATGGTGCTGATCACCATCGCCATGGAAGGACTCGGCGAACTGCACCTGCCGCACTTGCGCGTGATGTTGCTGCTGTTCGGCGGCATGGCGTGTCTGGCCGCGTACTGGCTGCGCGCAGGGCACATCGACAATCCACTGTTCGCGCCCTCGCTGTTCAAGACCCGGACGTTTGCCGTGGGTATTCTCGGCAACCTGTTCGCTCGCCTGGGCAGCGGCGCGTTGCCGTTCCTCGTGCCGTTGCTGCTGCAAGTGGCGCTGGGTTATTCGCCCTCCCAGGCCGGCATGAGCATGTTGCCGCTGGCAGCCGCGGCAATGGTCGCCAAGTCGGTGGCGCGACCGCTGATCGAGCGTCTGGGCTACCGCATCGTGCTGACCGGGAACACCCTGGCGCTGGGACTGATGCTGGCGAGCATGGGCCTGGTCAGCGAGCAGACGCCCTATTGGTTGTTGCTGGGCATGCTGGCGATCCTCGGCGCCATCAACTCGCTGCAGTTCACCGCGATGAACACCGTGACCCTGATCGACCTCGACGACGCCAGCGCCAGCAGCGGTAACAGCTTGCTGTCAGTTGTGGCTCAGTTGTCCTTGAGCCTGGGTGTTGCCTGCGCCGGTGCGTTGCTCGGCGGGTTCACCGCGGAGGCTGGAAACGACGGCGTAGATACTGTTTTAGGGGCGTTCCAGTTGACCTTTGTGACTGTCGGAATCATGGCAATGTTGGCTGCGACGATCTTTTCACAGTTATCCAAGGAAGACGGACGGCGCGTCAGAAGTCCGGAACAACACATAGAGCCTTAGTTTCCAGACGAGAAGTGCCTGCGCTCGACCATGCTGCGTTGAAAACAGGCTCGAAATGCTCATTGGCTAAAGCCAAGTCGAGTGCGACCCCAGCCGTTTCTCGCCTGTTTTACGCGCTTCGCTTGCCCTTCGGGCCAGCCGTTGGCTGTTACTCGCTACGCTCGTTGCGCCTTGGCTGGTCTTCGCTCGGCGACTTCTCGTCTGGAAACTACGGGCGAATGGCCATGGGACTGATACACTGCGCGACATTTTGTTTTGCAGGCCAGTCCCGTGACCACCATCGCCACCGCTTTTAATACTTTGCCGCTGTCCGCCGCCATGCTGGCTAACCTCGACTCCCTCGGTTATGCCCAGATGACGCCGATCCAGGCGCAAAGCTTGCCGGTGATCCTCAAGGGGATGGACCTGATCGCCCAGGCCAAGACCGGCAGCGGCAAGACCGCCGCCTTCGGTATCGGCCTGCTGAACCCGATCAATCCGCGCTTTTTCGGTTGCCAGGCGCTGGTCATTTGCCCGACCCGTGAGCTGGCTGACCAGGTCGCCAAGGAAATCCGTCGGCTGGCCCGTGCCGAAGACAACATCAAGGTCCTGACCCTGTGCGGCGGCGTGTCGTTCGGCCCGCAGATCGGCTCCCTGGAGCATGGCGCGCACATCATCGTCGGTACCCCGGGTCGTATTCAGCAGCACCTGCGCAAGGGTTCGCTGGTACTCCACGGCCTGAACACGCTGATCCTCGACGAAGCCGACCGCATGCTCGACATGGGCTTCTACGATTCCATTGAAGAAATCATCGCCCAGTGCCCGGAGCGACGTCAGACCCTGCTGTTCTCCGCCACCTATCCGGTGGGCATCAAGCAGCTGGCATCGAAATTCATGCGCAACCCGCAGCAAGTGAAGGCCGAGGCGTTCCACGACGACACGCAGATCGAGCAGCGCTTCTACGAAATTTCTCCGGATGAGCGCATGAGCGCCGTGACCAAGGTGCTCGGTCACTTCCGTCCAGCCTCGTGCGTCGCGTTCTGCTTCACCAAGCAGCAGGTCCAGGAAACCGTCGATCACCTGACCTCCAAAGGCATCTCTGCAGTCGGCCTGCACGGCGATCTGGAACAGCGTGATCGCGACCAGGTGCTGGCGATGTTCGCCAACCGCAGCACCTCGGTACTGGTCGCCACCGACGTCGCCGCGCGCGGCCTGGACATCGATGCGCTGGACATGGTGATCAACGTCGAACTGGCCCGTGACTCGGAAATCCATATTCACCGTGTTGGCCGTACGGGCCGTGCCGGCGAGAAAGGCATCGCGATCAGCCTCGTGGCTCCGTCCGAAGCGCACCGCGCCCAGGCCATCGAGCAATTGCAGAAATCGCCGTTGAGCTGGGATCAGCTGGACAACCTCACCTCCCAGGGCGGCGGGCCGCTGCTGCCGGTGATGAGCACGCTGTGCATTGGCGCGGGCCGTAAAGACAAGGTCCGTCCGGGCGACATTCTGGGTGCACTGACGGGCGATGCCGGGATCCCGGGTGCCCAGGTGGGCAAGATTGCGATCTTCGATTTCCAGGCATTTGTCGCCGTGGAGCGAGGGATCGCCAAGCAGGCCCTGCAGCGCCTGAACGACGGTAAAATCAAAGGCCGCTCGCTGCGCGTGCGCATCCTGTAAGAACACCGCCACCCACTTGTAGGAGCGAGCTTGCTCGCGAAAAACCCGAGCTCACCGCGTTCAGCCAGGCTGCCAGCGTTATCGTTGACGTCCTTCGCGAGCAAGCTCGCTCCTACAAGGTCCGGGTTAGCCCTGAGATTTGTAAGAGGACACCGTTTTGCGTTCTACCGAAGTCGTGATCATTGGCGCTGGCGCCGCAGGGTTGATGTGTGCGCTGACCGCCGCCGGGCGTGGACGCAAGGTGATGTTGCTCGATCACGCCAACAAGGCTGGCAAGAAAATCCTGATGTCGGGCGGTGGTCGCTGCAATTTCACCAACATGTACAGCGAACCTGGCAATTTTCTCTCGCAGAACGAGCACTTCTGCAAATCCGCCCTGGCTCGGTACACCCAGTGGGATTTCATCGGCATGGTCGCCAAACACGGCGTGCCGTACCACGAGAAAAAGCTCGGCCAGTTGTTCTGCGATAACAAATCCAGCGACATCCTCGAAATGCTGCTCAACGAGTGCGAGCAGGTCGGCGTCAGCTTGCACCTGGACACATCGATCCAGACCATCGAAAAACTCGAACGGGGTTACCTGCTGGACACAACACTGGGCCAGATCACCTGCGAATCGTTGGTAATCGCCACGGGCGGCCTGTCGATTCCCACCCTGGGTGCAACGGGTTTCGGCTATCAGGTGGCCAGGCAATTCGGCCACGATTTGCTGCCGACCCGCGCGGGTTTGGTGCCGTTCACCATCACCGATCAGCTCAAGGAGCTTTGCACGGAGTTGTCCGGTACGTCGGTGGATTGCCTGGTGAGCTGCAACGACCAGAGCTTTCGCGAGAACATCCTGTTTACCCACCGCGGCCTCAGCGGCCCGGCGATTTTGCAGATTTCTTCGTTCTGGGAGTCCGGCGACACGGTGGAAATCAACCTGCTGCCGGATCACGACGTGCCGGGCTGGCTACAACAGCAACAAGCCGAACGCCCGAACAGCGAACTCAAAACCCTGCTGGGTGAAATCTTCACCAAGAAGATGGCCAACCTGCTGGCAGACAACTGGTTCGTCTCCAAGCCGATGAAACAGTACACCCACGGGGAAATTGCCGACATCGCGCAGAAACTGGCGAGCTGGAGAGTGGTACCGGCCGGCACCGAAGGGTATCGCACGGCCGAAGTGACACTGGGTGGCGTCGACACCCGCGAAGTGTCGTCCAAGACCATGGAATCACTGAAAAGCCCTGGCCTCTACTTCATCGGCGAAGTGCTCGACGTGACCGGGCATCTGGGGGGTTTCAACTTTCAGTGGGCCTGGGCCTCGGGCTACGCCGCCGCGCAATACGTCTGACCACACCGTCCCCTGTAGGAGCTGGCTTGCCAGCGAAGGTCGTTAACGATAACGCGTGCATTCAGGATAAACGCGGCGCCCGGAAATGCTTCGCTGGCAAGCCAGCTCCTACAGGGGATCGCATTTCAAATCCTGGAATGGTTCGAAGAGAAGGAACAGATTTTGCTGTCAGATGTGATCGGCGCCGTTGCGTCGACGTCATTACTGGCTCAATTTAGCTTCATTGCCTCGGAAGGCCTTCGCACTTCATGTCATCGACCTCGTTCAGTCAGTCTCTGCGTCGCCTCTGGGCGCTGGATAAATTCAGCTACAGCGTGCGGGTGTTCATCGCCCTGACCGGCAGCATGGCGCTGTGCTGGTATCAGGACGAGATGGCGCTGCTGATTCCGTTATTCCTGGGCATCATCGCCAGCGCCTTGGCCGAGACTGACGACAGTTGGCAAGGCCGTCTCAACGCCCTGGCCGTGACGCTGGTGTGTTTCAGTGTCGCCGCCCTTTCCGTCGAACTGCTCTTCCCCTACCCCATCGTCTTTGTCATCGCCCTCGCGCTGGCCAGTTTCGGCCTGACCATGCTGGGCGCCCTGGGCGAACGCTACGGCGCGATCGCGTCGGCAACACTTATTTTGTCGGTCTACACCATGATCGGTGTCGAACAGCGTGGCGGTGCAGTCACTGATTTCTGGCATGAACCGGTGCTGTTGGTAGCGGGAGCGGCCTGGTATGGCTTGCTCTCGGTGCTGTGGCAGGCGATGTTCTCCAACCAGCCGGTGCAGCAGAGCCTGGCGCGATTGTTCCGCGAACTGGGTTATTACCTGAAGCTGAAATCGTCGCTGTTCGAGCCGATCCGGCAGATAGACGTGGAAGCACGCCGCCTCGAACTGGCCCAGCAGAACGGCCGGGTGGTGGCCGCATTGAACGCCGCCAAGGAGATCATCCTGCACCGGGTCGGCGATGGTCGACCAGGGGCGAAAGTCAGCCGTTACCTGAAATTGTATTTCCTCGCCCAGGACATCCACGAGCGCGCCAGCTCCTCGCACTACCCTTACAACGCCCTGGCCGATGCCTTCTTCCACAGCGACGTGCTGTTCCGCTGTCAGCGCCTGCTGCGCCAGCAAGGCAAAGCCTGTCGCGCGCTGGCCGAGTCGATCCAGATGCGCCAGCCATTTATATATGACGCCAGTTTCGCCGAAACCCTGAGCGACCTCCACGCCTCCCTCGAACACCTGCGCAACCAGAGCAACCCGGCCTGGCGCGGTCTGTTGCGTTCATTGCGCGCACTGGCGGCCAACCTCGGCACCCTTGACCGTCTGCTCAGCGATGCCAGCAACCCCGACTCGCTGGCCGATGCCACCGACAGCAGCCTGCTCGACCGCTCGCCACGCAGCCTCAAGGATGTCTGGATGCGCTTGCGTACGCAACTGACGCCCACCTCGCTGCTGTTCCGCCACGCCCTGCGATTGCCCCTGGCCCTGAGCATCGGCTACGGCATGGTGCATTTGATCCACCCGTCCCAGGGTTACTGGATCATCCTTACCACGCTCTTTGTCTGCCAGCCGAACTACGGCGCGACAAGATTGAAGCTGGGTCAACGGATCATCGGCACTGCCATCGGCCTGACCGTGGCCTGGGCGCTTTTCGACTTGTTCCCCAACCCCCTGGTTCAGTCGTGCTTCGCGATCGCCGCCGGCGTGGTGTTCTTTATCAGCCGCACCACCCGCTATACCCTGGCGACGGCGGCAATCACCCTGATGGTGTTGTTCTGCTTCAATCAGGTCGGGGACGGGTACGGGCTGTTCCTGCCGCGGCTGTTCGATACCTTGCTCGGCAGTCTGATTGCCGGACTGGCGGTGTTCCTGTTCCTGCCGGATTGGCAAGGTCGACGCCTGAACAAAGTGCTGGCCAACACCCTGACCTGCAACAGCATTTATCTGCGCCAGATCATGCAGCAATACGCCGCCGGCAAAAGCGACGACCTGGCCTATCGCCTGGCCCGACGCAATGCCCACAACGCCGACGCCGCGCTGTCCACCACGTTGGCGAACATGCTGATGGAGCCGGGTCATTTCCGTAAGGAAGCGGATGTCGGGTTTCGGTTCCTGGTGTTGTCGCACACCTTGCTCAGCTATTTGTCAGGTCTGGGCGCGCATCGCGAAACCCGGCTACCGCCAGACGTACGCGAGCATTTGATCCAGGGTGCCGGGACGAGACTGGCCGCCAGCATCGATGAAATCGCCCAGGGCCTGGCGAGTAAACAACCGATTGCGATTCAGAGCGATGAAGAAGAGGCGCTGGCCAATGCGCTGGAACACATGCCCGATGAGATCGATGAAGGACAACGGCTGGTGCAGACGCAGTTGGGGCTGATCTGTCGGCAGCTGGGGCCGTTGCGCACCTTGGCCGCGCATTTGATCAAGGATACGAATGAGGATTGAGATCTGCGGTGGCTGCGCGGGCCTCTTCGCTGGCAAGCCAGCTCCTACAAGGATTGCGAAAACTCTGTAGGAGCTGGCTTGCCAGCGAAGAGGCCATCAGCAACACCACAAAAAGTCACACCCCAAGCCGTTGCGCGAAATGAATGATGGCATTGTGGCCTTTGTCACAGATGTATTCGCCATACAGACATCTTTGGCCTGGGCGCTTAGTATCGGAGCGAGTTGATCAAGGAATGTGAAGATGACAATCGATTGGGTCTGCAAACACCACAGTGACCTGGGCAAAGAGCAGCTGTACGCCATTCTGCAGTTGCGTGCGCAGGTGTTCGTTGTCGAGCAGAAATGCGCCTATCAGGACGTGGATGGCCAGGATCTGGAAGGCGACACCTGCCATTTGATGGGTTGGGACGGCGAGCGGCTGGTGGCGTACCTGCGGTTGCTCGATCCGGAGCTACAGGGTGGCGATGTGGTGATCGGACGGGTGATCACCGCACCAGAGGCGCGTGGCAAGGGATTGGGGCATGAGTTGGTCAACCAGGCATTGAAGCAGGCTGAAAAGCGCTGGCCTGAGGTACCGATCTATCTGTCGGCCCAGTCGCACTTGCAGGGATATTACGGGCGGTATGGGTTTGTCGTGGTGGGCGAGGAGTTTCTTGAGGATGACATTCCGCATATCGGGATGCGTCGTCCCTGAGGCCCCCTTCGCGAGCAAGCCCGCTCCCACAGGTTCCGGGTTGGATTACAAATTTGTATTCCATCCGCGATCACTGTGGGAGCTGGCTTGCCAGCGAAGGCGTCAAATCAAACGCCGCAGAAGCTAGGGGTAATCCAACACCGCCTTGATCTGCCTCAAATGACGCTCGATCCATCCCCGATCGATCGCCCCCCACTCGCGAATCCGATAACGCCCGGCATGATTGCGCGCGCCTTCTTCCTGTTCGAACTCGCAAACAATGTCCAGATCCGCCAGCGCCGCGATGGTGTCCTGCGCGGTGCGCCGTGGCATGCCGGTCACTTCGGTCAACGCCGGGACGCTACTCGCCAGCCCGCTGTCGATCAGGTACGCCACGTACAACCGGCGGTAGAAGCTGCTCTTGGTCTTGCTGACATCCATCCCTGCGCTCCACATCATTCAGAAGATCTTTATTGCAAATCCCGCCAAGTCAGATAAACCCGCAGGTCAAACTCCACCTGGTGATAACCCGGCAACATGTGTTCGCATAACTTGTAGAACGCCTTGTTGTGATCCGACTCTTTGAAATGCGCCAGCTCATGCACCACGATCATTTTCAGAAACTCGGAAGGCGCCTCCTTGAACAACGAGGCCACGCGAATTTCTTTCTTGGCCTTGAGCTTGCCGCCCTGCACCCGGGAGATCGTGGTATGCAGGCCGAGGGCGCGATGGGTCAGGTCCAGACGGTTGTCGAACAAGACCTTGTCGATCGCCGGGGCATTACGCAAAAACGCCTGTTTCAAGTCCAGCGCGTACGTATACAGCGCCTTATCGCTCTGCACGTCGTGCTTCTGCGGGTAACGCTGGCTCAAATAGTCATCCAGCCGACCTTCGGCGATCAGCTGGCGCACTTGGTCCTGCAATGCAGCGGGATAGGCCTGGAGGTATTTCAACACGGTCATCGGGGCGGGCAACACCAGAAACGAACAGGTTGCCAGTGTAGCGAATTCAGCGCACCAGCGTGCTCCAGTCGAATGGCTGCACAAAGTCGCCGACATCCTCGGCCATCATCGGTCGCCCGATCAAAAACCCTTGTACGTACTCGCAGCCATTGGCGTGCAACCACTCGTATTGCGCAACGGTTTCTACGCCTTCGGCCACCACCACCAGTTCGTATTGCTTGCACAGGTCGATCACATTGCGCACCAGCGCGGCATCCCGTGAAGACGCCGGCAGTCGAGAGATCAACTGACGGTCGAGCTTAAGCGTGTCCAACTCCAGGTCGCGCAGATGAGACAGCGAGCACGGCCCGGAACCAAAGTCATCCAGGGCCACCCGCACCCCCAGATTGCGCAGCAAACGCAGCTGTTTGCGGGTTTCCTCGGGATTGTGCATCAAGGCCTCTTCGGTAACCTCGACTTCCAGATGTCGTGCCTGCAAACCGTTGCGCTCCAGCACCTGGCGCAATTCGGCGACCAGGTTGGGCATGCCGAACTGCGTGCCGCTCAGACTGACACCCAGCACCAGGTCCTCGGCAAACAAGGCCTCCCAGGCCTTGCGCTGACCTGCCCCGCGCTGGTAGATCCAACTGCCCAACCGACTGATCAATCGCGCCTCTTCCAGCAGTGGCAAAAACAACCCTGGCGGCACATCGCCGACACTCGGGTGCTGCCAGCGCAGCAGTGCTTCGAAGCCGCGAATCTGTCCGCTGGCGATGGATACCTGGGGTTGGTACACCAGATTGAAATCACGGTTTTCGATGGCTGCCCGGACACTGTCTTCGAGCATCAACCGCGAGCGTGCCCGGCCATTCATTGCGTGATCGTAGAAACGATACTGCTGACGGCCGGCACGCTTGGCTTCATACATGGCGATGTCCGACGCTCGCAACAAGCCGTCGAGATTGGCCCCGCAATCGGGAAAAGTGGCGATACCGATGCTGGCGCCCAAGGCGATATCCAGGCCGTCGATCTGCTGACAGATCGACACACGCTCAATCAGTTTCTCGGCAATCTTTGCCGCTTGCTCGGGGAATTCCAGGTCCAGCAATGCCGTGAACTCGTCGCCGCCCATGCGTGCCAGGATGTCAAAAGGTCGCAGACAGGCCTTCAACTGTTCGGACACCCAACGCAGCACCCGGTCACCGGCATCGTGACCGAGGGAGTCATTGACCCGCTTGAAGCCGTCCAGGTCCAGATACAGCAATACCCAGACACTGTCAGCGCGTTCGCCACGCAGCAGAAGGTTTTCCACGGTCTGGTAGAAACCCCGACGATTGAGCAGCCCGGTCAGCGGGTCGGTCACTGCCTGATACTCCAGCTGTTGATGCAAATGACAGACGACCGACATGTCCAGCACCGTCACCACCATGGCCTGCTGCTCGGCAGGCAAAGGTGCGCAGGACAGCGCGACGGGCACTTGCTGACCCGGTGCCGTGCGCAGCAATGCGTCATGCAGGCGCAGGGTTTCACCGCGCCGGTAACCGTCGAGCAATTCGGAGTCGGCCCAGACGGGGATGTGTGGCTTTTGCAGGTAATCCAGAAATTCCTTGCCCTGCAGCTCTTGCACAGTGGCGTTGAGCAGCCGCGACATCGCGGGATTGGCAAACCGGATAAGACCATCCTCACCGACCACCACGATGCCTTCGGCGGCGTTGTCCAATACCGAAGCATTAAATGCGCGAGCAACCTCCAGATCGTGGCTCAGGCGCTGCAATGCGCGGCGATTTCTCTGATGCTCAAGCACCGCCTGGACTTTCGGCTTGAGGATTTGCGGGTCGAAGGGTTTGAACAGGTAATCCACCGCGCCGCTGGCATAGCCCTTGATCACGGCGGCCTGGGACTGTTCATTGGCGGTGAGGAAAATGATCGGCGTGTGGCAGGTGCGCTGGCTGCCGCGCATCAGGCGCGCGACTTCAAAGCCGTCCATGCCCGGCATCTGAACATCCAGCAGCACCAGGTCGACATCGTGTACGAGCAACAAATCCAGGGCTTCGAAGCCCGAGGCAGCGGTCATTACCCGCCAGTCCTGGCGCTGGAGCAGCGCGCGCAGGCTGATCAGGTTTTCCGGGTAATCATCGACGATTAAAAGAATTGAGCTGGCTTCGGCTGGTGTCGCTTGCGCGCATTCCATGCTGCTTCTCTTTTTCGGGGCGGCAGGCCGGTTTCTAATGAAAGCCGGACAAATACTAAGCCTTCACTCTAGACCGTGATCTGTGAAAGCAGAAGGTGTCATAACGCCATCATTTAACCATTGAGTTCATTTACCGACTAACGGTCACCCCTGCAAGCCCCTGAAACCGGGGAAGATGGCATTACGACAGGATGTTGACGCCAACCAACTGCCAGACGGGCATTAACAAATCAGCGTTCCGCGATTATAAAGACCGCCCTCCAAGGCGCGTGCCAGAGCATCTGGCACGCGCGTGCAGCAAAAAAAATCGTGGAAGCTTTTTGACTATGATCGATCTCGCAACCTGGAACCTGAGTGTTCCCGTCGGCAATCCGCCGTACACCGTCGACACTCCGAAATTGGTGAACGGCTTCAAGGATCAATACTTCCACTCCAACACCGGGACACTTTTTTTCTGGTCGCCCGTCACGGGTACCCGCACTGAAAACGCCAAGTATCCACGCACCGAATTACGCGAAACGTACAGCAACGGAACCCTGCGCAACTGGCTCTATCCGGAAGCCGACAACTCCTTGCGCGCCACGCTGGCCGTTAACCAGGTGCCCAGTTCCGGCAAGCTCGTCATCGGCCAGATTCACGCCTATCAAAGCCAGAAGCCCATGGTGAAGGTCGAGTACCAGTACAAGACCGAGACGCAAACAGGCAACATTGTCGCCAAAGTGCGCATGCGCCCCGATGACGGCGACGGACGGGTGATTACCATCGCCACCGGCGTGAAGCTGGATCAGCAATTCTCCTACATGATTCACCTGAGCCCCCACGGCGCACTGGGCATCAGTGCGGCGGGCTACCAGTGGAACACTGACATCAGCAAGACCTGGAGCGTCAAGCCGCTGTACTTCAAGGCCGGGGTGTATGTGCAGGACCACACCGGGTACACCAGCGAAGGCGGGCAGGTAACATTTACCAAGCTGGATATTGATCACGATAAGTAATTGAATCGTATCAATCGAAAAAATCGCAGCTTTACAGGCCGTATTGAAATCTGGGGCTCTGCTGATAATTAAGAAAATGCCCGTTTCTTGCGATACGGGCATTGTTTTGACCGCTGCGGCCAGCGCTTATCACGTGTTTTGTTTTATTACTCGCCAGAGAATCCCTGCGGTGTCATGACGTTGAGCAATTTGACCTTAGTCATCGTGCGCTACCAAGTCAGCAAGGGATTTGAGGTCAATTCTGTTATCGACTATTTCAAGCGCCATACCCAGTGCCGATAGCACCCTGAACACGGTAAACGCAGGAGGCTTGGTCCCTCAGGCGACGCATCGCACCAGTGGATGCCAGACGCAAGTCAGTAACGTGGAGGGTGAGAACGATCTGAATGATTCGGCTTCCGAAAAACGTGTAGGATCCCGGCCATTGTGGCGACGGAGCTTGCTTACGCCGGACTGCGAAGCAGACCCAAACCCTGCCACCTATTTCTACGGACATACCGCAGCGCCCGGTTTTTACGACGCTGCACCGCCGAACGGGAGCCAAGCCCCTCGCCACAGTGCCCGTGTACGGTCCTACACCTCGGTTGCAGCAATCAAAGTCGACGCTTATAGTTCGCCCCGTCGCTGACAGCAGTCGGCGATAGGGTTTCGCAGCCCTACGGCACAATTGGTAACCAAGCACCATAATAAGCAACGACGATCGCATCAGCGCTCGAAGTCCGTTTTATGGTGGCTGTGTGTGGGAGACCTTCGGGTCTGCCGGGTTCCTTGTGCCTCGGTCTGCGAACCCGCACACAGCTACCACCCATTCGTTTCGCAGCGAACGGTAGTAGCTCTTCTTTATAGGCACAGGAAGATTTACATATGACAATGAATCACCCGCCCCGCCGCTTCACCCCCATGTCCCAATTCGCCACCGACTACCCCGTCCTGCTCATCGACAGCGATGCCCCGCTACGCGAACTCCACAACTGCGTCAGCGAACGCCTCAACGCCGTCCTCAAATACTTGCACCTGATGGCCTGCACCAGCCTCCCCGACTACGCCGAGAACGACATCAACACCGTTACCAACATTGCCCGGATCATGATTCAGGATGTGCGCGATGTGTTTCGGGTGATTGAGCAGCGCGGGTTTGAAACACCCAAGAGTCAGTAGTCAATTTTCACGTAATAAAAAACCCGCATCGCTGCGGGTTTTTTGATTACCAATAAACGCTGAAGTCTTAGTTGACCTTAGCGTTCAACTCACCCTTCAGGTAACGCTGATACATCCCTTCCAGCGAGATCGGCTTGATCTTCGAAGCGTTGCCAGCCGTACCGAAGGCTTCGTAGCGAGCGATGCACACGTCGCGCATTGCAGTCACGGTCGCGCCGAAGAACTTGCGTGGGTCGAATTCGCTCGGGTTGGTGGCCATCAGGCGACGCATCGCACCGGTGGACGCCAGGCGCAGGTCGGTGTCGATGTTGACCTTGCGCACGCCGTGCTTGATGCCTTCGACGATTTCTTCAACCGGTACGCCGTAGGTTTCCTTGATGTCGCCACCGTACTGGTTGATGATCGCCAACCAGTCTTGCGGCACCGAAGACGAACCGTGCATCACCAGGTGAGTGTTCGGGATGCGCTTGTGGATTTCCTTGATGCGGTCGATGGCCAGCACGTCGCCGGTAGGTGGCTTGGTGAACTTGTAGGCGCCGTGGCTGGTGCCGATGGCGATGGCCAGGGCGTCGACTTGGGTACGCTTGACGAAGTCAGCGGCTTCTTCCGGGTCGGTCAGCATCTGGCTGTGATCCAGAACGCCTTCGGCGCCGATGCCGTCTTCTTCACCGGCCATACCGGTTTCCAGCGAACCCAGGCAGCCCAGCTCGCCTTCTACCGATACGCCGCAGGCGTGAGCCATGGCCACGGTTTGCTGGGTAACGCGGATGTTGTAGTCATAGTCGGTCGGGGTCTTGCCGTCTTCACCCAGGGAGCCGTCCATCATCACCGAGCTGAAGCCCAGCTGGATGGAGCGCTGGCAGACGTCAGGGCTGGTGCCGTGATCCTGGTGCATGCACACCGGGATGTGCGGGAATTCTTCGATTGCCGCCAGGATCAGGTGACGCAGGAACGGTGCGCCGGCGTATTTGCGAGCACCGGCCGAGGCCTGGACGATCACCGGGGAGTCAGTCTTGTCAGCGGCTTCCATGATGGCGCGCATCTGCTCAAGGTTGTTGACGTTGAAGGCTGGAACGCCGTAGCCGAATTCGGCTGCGTGGTCCAGCATCTGGCGCATGCTGATAAGTGCCATTGTGTGTGTCTCTCCCGGTTTAGGGTCGTTAATCGTGTCAGCCTGCCGTAGCGACGGCGGCTATTCAAGTTATTGCAGATCGGGGGTTGGTCCGGGCTGCGAATTCGGTGCTGCAAAATCTCAAGAACTACAAAGAAACCTGTGGGAGCGAGCTTGCTCCGGGCGGCGTTCCGACGATGGACTTTGGGGCAACGCGCTTAACCAGACAGCCAGCGTCATCGTTAACGACCATCGCGAGCAAGCTCGCTCCTACAGGTGACAACCGCGGCCGATCAAATCATTGGTGGCGACCCAGTACACCAGGCCTTCCTCACCTTTTATGTGAAACGCCAGCACGTCGTTGCTGTACAGCGAACCTTCGGCGCCCGGCTCAAGCTTCAAAGGGTAGACCTTATCGGCACCGCCAAGGCGAACGTCGACTTCCTTGCGGGCTGCGTCGGTGTAGCGCCAAAGCACCCTGGCCTGGCTGTCGCAGGTCCAGGTGGTCCAACTGTCCGTCGATTCGGCAGGCTTGAACAGGTTCAGACTGGAGCAACCTGCCAGCAGAGCCAGCGCCGTAACGGCGATAAAACCTTTCATCCATGTTCCTCGACTGACGGCACGCCGCCAGTCCTGAGTAAAGTGTCAGACCCGTCAAGGGCAACCATGTTCCTTGGCCGGGGTCCGGGTCTCGTATTTTTCCAGGCCATCAGGCCCGGAACGCTTGTTGATCACCGGGTTGGTTTCGGCCTGCCAGTCGGCCTGGTAGCAACCTTTGTCCTGTTCAGGTGCCTCGGGCACCTGCGGGGCTTTCGGGTTACTCCCGCAAGCCGCCAGCAGACTTGCAGCCATCAACAGCGCTAAGGTCTTGACCATCTGAACACTCCTTTGCCTGGTCAAATGGGCAGCCTCAGGCCTTGGCCCGGCTTTCAAGCACTTCAACGGCCGGCAGTACCTTGCCTTCGACGAACTCGAGGAACGCACCGCCGCCGGTAGAAATGTAGGAGATCTGATCGGCTACGCCATATTTATCTATAGCCGCCAGGGTGTCGCCGCCGCCCGCAATGGAGAACGCCGAGCTTTCCGCGATGGCCTGGGCCAGCACCTTGGTGCCGTTACCAAACTGATCGAATTCGAATACGCCCACCGGGCCGTTCCACAGGATGGTCTTGGACGACTTCAGCAGCTCGGCGAAATTCGCCGCGGTCTGTGGGCCGATGTCCAGGATCATGTCGTCTGCAGCCACGTCAGCAATCAGCTTGACGGTAGCGGTGGCGCTTTCGGCGAATTCCTTGGCGACCACAACGTCCACCGGCAGTGGCACACTGACTTTGGCGGCGATGTCGCGCGCGGTGTCGAGCAGGTCCGGCTCGTACAGGGACTTGCCCACCGGGTGACCGGCCGCGGCCAGGAAGGTGTTGGCAATGCCGCCGCCGACGATCAGCTGGTTGCAGATCTGGCTCAGGCTGTTGAGTACGTCGAGTTTGGTCGACACCTTGGAACCGGCAACGATGGCAGCCATTGGCTGAGCCGGAGCGCCGAGAGCCTTGCCCAGTGCGTCCAGTTCGGCGGCCAGCAACGGACCAGCGGCGGCGACTTTGGCGAACTTGGCCACGCCGTGAGTCGAACCCTCGGCGCGGTGAGCGGTGCCGAAGGCGTCCATCACGAACACGTCGCACAGGGCTGCGTATTGCTTGGCCAGTTCGTCGGCGTTCTTTTTCTCGCCCTTGTTGAAGCGCACGTTTTCGAACAGCACGATGTCGCCGGCTTTCACATCGACGCCGCCCAGGTAATCGGACACCAGCGGCACTTCACGCCCCAGGGCCTTGCTCAGGTAGTCAGCCACTGGCTTGAGGCTGTTCTCGGCCGAGAACTCGCCTTCGGTCGGACGGCCAAGGTGCGAGCAGACCATCACCGCCGCGCCTTTTTCCAGGGCCAGCTTGATGGTCGGCAGCGAAGCCAGGATTCGCGCATCGCTGGTGACAACACCGTCCTTGACCGGGACGTTGAGGTCTTCGCGGATCAGTACGCGCTTACCTTGCAGATCGAGGTCGGTCATCTTCAACACGGTCATGGGTCGCATTCCTGAGTTACTGTTTTTTGGAGATAGCTGTTTGCAGATAGTGTTCTGCAACATCCAGCATTCGATTGGCAAAACCCCATTCGTTGTCGAACCAGGCCAGGATGTTCACCAGCCGTGGGCCGGAAACTCGAGTCTGACTGGCATCGACGATGGCCGAATGTGGGTCATGATTGAAATCACAGCTTGCGTGAGGAAGCTCGGTGTAGGCCAGAAGGCCTTTGAGCGGGCCATGGGTGGCGGCCTCGCGCAGAATCCGGTTGACCTCGGTGGCGTCGGTATCGCTCACGGTCTGCATCGTAATGTCGAGGCAAGACACGTTAACCGTCGGCACCCGCACGGCTTTGGCCTGAATTCGCCCGGCAAGTTCCGGCAACAGGCGTTCGATGCCACGCGCCAGACCAGTGGACACCGGGATCACCGACTGGAACGCCGATCGGGTGCGGCGCAGGTCTTCGTGATGATAGGCGTCGATCACCGGTTGGTCGTTCATTGCCGAGTGGATGGTGGTGATCGATACATACTCCAGACCAATGGCCTGATCCAGCAGGCGCAACAGCGGCACGCCGCAGTTGGTGGTACAGGAGGCGTTGGACACCAGCAACTCGTCACCGGTCAGGCAATCCTGGTTCACGCCATAGACGATGGTGGCGTCGACATCCGCCTCGCTGGCCATCGGCTGGGAAAACAGCACGCGTGGCGCACCGGCGTCGAGGAAACGCTGGCCATCTTCACGGGTGTGGTAAGCGCCAGAGCATTCCAGCACCAGATCGACGCCCAGCGACGCCCAATCGATGCCTTCGGGGGTGGCCCTGCGCAGGACCTTCACGCAGTCGCCATTGATATGCAGACAATCGCCTTCAACCCGCACTTCGCCGGGAAAACGCCCGTGGGTGGAGTCGAAGCGTGTCAGGTATTCGATGCTGGCCATGTCCGCCAGATCGTTGATTGCGACAATTTCAAACCCGGCCTTTGCCCCTCGCTCGAACAAAGCACGCAAGACGCAACGACCAATCCGGCCGTAGCCGTTGAGTGCAACTTTGTAGGGACGCGATTGAGGCATGGGGTTCTCGATAATACGCAGCCAGACGAAATTCTCATGTGCAACACAACCCTTGTAGGAGCGAGCTTGCTCGCGATGGACTTCCAGACAACGCGTTTGTTCAGACTGCCAGCGTTATCGTTAACGACCATCGCGAGCAAGCTCGCTCCTACAGGGGACCGCGGTGGTCTTGAGGCCACCGCGTCGTGCTTTAGTCTTCCAGCAGCTCTTCAGCCTGACCCAGGATGTTTTCCAGGCTAAAGCCGAACTCCTCGAACAACGCAGGCGCAGGCGCCGACTCGCCGTAGGTGGTCATGCCGATCACGCGACCTTCCAGGCCCACGTACTTGTACCAGTAGTCCGCATGCGCGGCTTCGATGGCGATACGGGCGCTGACCTGCAGCGGCAGCACCGCTTGCTTGTAGCCGGCGTCCTGGGCATCGAACACGCTGGTGCAAGGCATCGAAACAACACGCACCTTGCGACCTTGCTCGGTCAGCTTGTCGTAAGCCTGAACCGCCAGGCCGACTTCGGAACCGGTAGCGATCAGGATCAGCTCTGGTTCGCCTGCGCAGTCCTTCAACACGTAGCCGCCACGCGCGATCTCTTCGATCTGGATCGCGTTGCGGGTCTGGTGCTGCAGGTTCTGACGGGAGAAGATCAAGGCCGACGGACCGTCGTTGCGCTCCAGGGCGAGCTTCCAGGCCACTGCCGATTCAACGGCATCGGCTGGACGCCAGGTGTCGAGGTTCGGCGTGCTGCGCAGGCTGGTCAGTTGCTCGATCGGCTGGTGAGTCGGGCCGTCTTCGCCCAGGCCGATGGAGTCGTGGGTGTAGACGAACACCACACGCTTCTTCATCAGCGAGGCCATGCGTACCGCGTTGCGGGCGTATTCCATAAACATCAGGAAGGTCGCGCCGTAAGGCACCAGGCCACCATGCAGCGTCACGCCGTTCATGATCGCGCTCATGCCGAACTCGCGAACGCCGTAGTACATGTAGTTGCCGCTGGCATCTTCAGCCGTGACACCTTTGCAGCCTTTCCACAGGGTCAGGTTGGAACCGGCCAGGTCGGCCGAACCACCCAGCAGTTCCGGCAACAGCGGACCATAGGCATTCAATGCGTTCTGGCTGGCCTTACGGCTGGCGATGGTTTCGCCCTTGGCCGCCACTTCGGCGATGTAGGCATCGGCCTTCTCGGAGAAGTCAGCTGGCAGCTCACCGCTCAGACGGCGCACCAGTTCGTTGGCCAGTTCAGGGAAGGCAGCGGAGTAGTCCGCGAAACGTTGATCCCATTCCGCTTCGACTGCGCGACCAGCTTCCTTGGCGTCCCACTCGGCATAAATGTCGGCCGGGATTTCGAACGGACCGTGGTTCCACTTCAGCGCAGCGCGGGTCAGGGCAATTTCCGCGTCACCCAGTGGGGCGCCGTGGCAGTCTTCCTTGCCTTGCTTGTTCGGCGAACCGAAACCGATGGTGGTCTTGCAGCAGATCAGGGTCGGCTGTTCGCTTTTGCGCGCGGTCTCGATCGCGGTCTTGATTTCTTCCGGGTCGTGACCGTCGACGTTGCGGATCACCTGCCAGTTGTAGGCTTCGAAACGCTTGGGCGTGTCGTCGGTGAACCAGCCTTCGACTTCGCCGTCGATGGAGATGCCGTTGTCATCATAGAAGGCGATCAGCTTGCCCAGGCCCAAGGTACCGGCCAGGGAACCGACTTCATGGGAAATGCCTTCCATCATGCAGCCATCACCCAGGAATACGTAGGTGTGGTGATCGACCACGTTGTGGCCTGGACGGTTGAACTGCGCCGCCAGGACTTTTTCCGCCAGGGCGAAACCCACGGCGTTGGCCAGACCCTGGCCCAGTGGACCGGTGGTGGTTTCCACGCCCGGGGTGTAGCCGAATTCCGGGTGACCCGGGGTGCGGCTGTGCAGCTGGCGGAAGTTTTTCAGGTCATCGATCGACAGGTCGTAGCCGGTCAGGTGCAGCAGCGAGTAGATCAACATCGAGCCGTGACCGTTGGACAGCACGAAGCGGTCACGGTCGGCGAACGAAGGATTGCTCGGGTTGTGCTTGAGGTAGTCACGCCAAAGTACTTCGGCGATATCCGCCATACCCATAGGGGCACCGGGATGGCCGCTGTTGGCTTTTTGCACGGCATCCATGCTGAGGGCACGAATGGCGTTGGCACGCTCACGACGGCTGGGCATCGCTGTTCTCCTGCGGGTTCTGAATCGAGAGTGAATAAAACGAAACGGAAAAAAGGCGAGCATTTTCCCTCACCCACCTGCTTCGGGGCAATGACAGATAATCATCTGAAGGGGTTTTTCCAACGGATAACCCTGTAATCGACTGATGAAACCTTTCCGCAATTCGTCTGTTGACTGAATCCGCCCCTGAGAAGTGCCATCTATCGAGCAATATCAAAACTTTTTGATATTGCCCTTGCGATGCTTTCTGAGCGTCACTAGACTGCTGGCCCTATGAACTTACGCGCGCGCTCCATTCGACATGACCCTTGCGACGAGCTGTCGGCCCTGTGCAAGGCTGGTGGCGATCCTCTGCGCCTGACGGTATTGCGCGCGCTGGCCAACGACTCGTTCGGCGTGTTGGAACTGGCGCAGATCTTCGGCATCGGCCAGTCGGGCATGAGCCATCACCTCAAGGTCCTGGCCCAGGCCGACCTGGTGGCGACCCGCCGTGAGGGCAACGCGATTTTCTACCGTCGCGCCCTGCCCCACACCGACCTGCCGGGGGGCAAGCTGCATGCCGCGCTGCTGGAAGAAGTGGACAACCTGACTTTACCTGCCGACGTGCAGTCGCGCATCGCTCAGGTCCATGGACAACGAGCCGCGGCCAGCCAGGACTTTTTCTCACGGGTAGCGGAAAAATTCCGCGCCCAGCAAGACTTGATCGCCGGCCTGTCGCAATACCGCGAAAGCGTGGTGGCATTGCTCGACAAGTTGAGTTTCGACCCGGGCGCCACGGCCATTGAAGTCGGCCCTGGTGACGGCGCCTTTCTGCCGGAGCTGGCGCGCCGCTTCACTCAGGTCACAGCGCTGGACAACAGCCCGGCCATGCTCGACCTGGCGCGCCAGGTCTGCGAGCGCGAGTCCCTGCCAAACGTCAGCCTGCAACTGGCCGATGCATTGAACGGCGTGAGCCTCAAGGCCGATTGCGTTGTGCTGAACATGGTATTGCACCACTTTGCCGCGCCGGCCGATGCGCTCAAGCACATGGCCGACCTGCTGCACCCGGGCGGCAGCCTGTTGGTAACCGAGTTATGTAGCCACAACCAGAGTTGGGCCAGGGCGGCCTGCGGTGATCTCTGGTTGGGGTTTGAACAGGACGATCTTGCCCGTTGGGCCACCGCCGCGGGACTCGTTCCCGGGGAAAGTCTCTATGTAGGCTTACGTAATGGTTTCCAGATTCAGGTCCGCCACTTTCAGCGACCGACTGGCGACACTCACCATCGGTAAATTCAGGAAAAAATCGAGATGAGCGAATACTCCCTCTTCACCTCCGAGTCCGTGTCTGAAGGACATCCGGACAAAATCGCCGACCAGATTTCCGATGCAGTGCTGGACGCCATCATTGCTGAAGACAAGTTCGCCCGCGTGGCGTGCGAAACCCTGGTGAAAACCGGCGTTGCAATCATTGCCGGTGAAGTCACTACCTCGGCCTGGGTTGACCTGGAGCAGATCGTTCGTGACGTCATCACCGACATCGGCTACACGAGCTCCGACGTCGGGTTCGACGGTGCGACCTGCGGCGTGATGAACATCATCGGCAAGCAATCCCCCGACATCAACCAGGGCGTCGACCGGGCCAAGCCTGAAGATCAGGGCGCCGGCGACCAGGGCCTGATGTTCGGCTACGCCAGCAACGAAACCGACGTGCTGATGCCTGCACCGATCACCTTCTCTCACCAGCTGGTACAGCGCCAGGCTGAAGCCCGTAAATCCGGCCTGCTGCCGTGGTTGCGCCCGGATGCCAAGTCCCAGGTCACCTGCCGTTACGAAAACGGCAAGGTGGTGGGCATCGACGCGGTCGTGCTGTCGACCCAGCACAACCCTGAAGTATCGTACAAAGACCTGCGCGAAGGCGTGATGGAGCTGATCGTCAAGCACGTGCTGCCTGCCGAACTGCTGCACAAGGACACCCAGTTCCACATCAACCCGACCGGCCAGTTCATCATCGGCGGCCCGGTAGGCGACTGCGGCCTGACCGGTCGCAAGATCATCGTCGACACCTACGGCGGCATGGCTCGCCACGGTGGCGGTGCGTTCTCCGGTAAAGATCCATCGAAGGTTGACCGCTCGGCCGCCTACGCCGGTCGTTACGTGGCCAAGAACATCGTCGCTGCCGGCCTGGCCGAGCGCTGCGAGATCCAGGTGTCCTACGCCATCGGTGTGGCCCAGCCAACGTCGATCTCGCTGAACACCTTCGGCACCGGCAAGATCAGCGATGAGAAAATCATCAACCTGGTCCGCGAAGTGTTCGACCTGCGCCCCTACGCAATCACCACCATGCTCGACCTGCTGCACCCGATGTATCAGGAAACCGCTGCGTACGGCCACTTCGGTCGCACCCCGGACACCAAGACCGTGGGTGACGATACATTCACCACCTTCACCTGGGAAAAAACCGATCGCGTCGACGCCCTGCGTTCGGCTGCCGGTCTGTAAGACGTTCCTGGCAGTACAGAAAGCCCCGCACGGTTCGCCGTGCGGGGCTTTTTATTTGAAGACAGATCCTTTCTCGAAACACGCTGAAAAAACACCTGTGATCAAAAAGCCTTAAAACCGGCTAGCCTGGAAAACACCCCAATGAGCAAGGACGCTCAACATGCTCCCCTGCCTGCGCCCGTTTGTTGCCTTCATCCTGACCTGTGCATGCCTGACCACCCAAGCCACCGAATGCCCCGACTGGCCCTCCACTCGCGCCCAGGCCGAAATCAGCGCACTGCAAAAACAAATCGACCTCTGGGACGACAGCTATCATCGCGCAGGCCGCTCGCTGGTCGCCGACGAACTCTATGATCAATCCCGCTTGCGACTGGGCAAATGGCGAGAATGCTTCGCCGCCGGGCCCTCCCCCGAACCGTTGCGCACGGCCGGTGGCCCGGTCGCTCACCCCATCGTCCATACCGGCCTGGGAAAGCTCCATGAAGATCACGCTGTCGACACCTGGTTGAAGGGGCGAAGCGATGTCTGGATTCAGCCCAAGGTCGACGGTGTGGCGGTGACACTGATCTACCGCAAAGGACGGCTGGCCCAGGCGATCAGTCGCGGCGACGGGGTCACCGGCCAGGACTGGACCACCCCGGCGCGCCAGATTGCCGGCATCCCCCAGCAACTGTCACAGCCGCTGGATCTGCTGGTGCAAGGCGAACTCTATTTGCGCGTGACCGACCACGTCCAAGCACAGGCCGGCAGCCTCAGTGCCCGCGGCACCGTGGCCGGCCTGATGGCCCGCAAGGTACTGAGTGCCGAGCACGCTGCCGGGGTCGGCCTGTTTGTCTGGGACTGGCCCCAAGGGCCTGCCAGCCTGCCCGCACGCATAGCGGCGCTGGAAGAATTGGGGTTCGCGAGCACTGCGCCCTACACTCAGCCGATCAACGCATTCGCCGATGCGCAACGCTGGCGCGATCACTGGTATCGCTCACCCCTGCCCTTTGCCAGTGATGGCATCGTGCTGCGCCAGGACCAACGCCCACCCGCCGAACGCTGGCGGGCCAACCCCCCTTACTGGATCGTTGCCTGGAAATACCCCTTTGCAAAGGCGCTGGCCGAGGTGCGCAGGGTCGACTTCAAGGTCGGCCGGACCGGGCGCATCACGCCGGTGCTGGAATTGACGCCGCTGAGGCTCGATGACCGGCAGGTCAAGCGAGTCAGTGTGAGCTCCCTGCAACGCTGGGAAGCGATGGACATCCGGCCCGGCGATCAGGTCGCCATCAGCCTGGCGGGCCTGACCATTCCCAGGCTCGATGGTGTCGTCCTGCGCAGCACCGAACGCATTGAATTGAACGTGCCGCGGGCAGCGGACTTTCATCCGCTCAGTTGTTGGCAGCCGACACCGGGATGCGAAAGCCAGTTTCTTGCACGCCTGGCCTGGCTGGGTGGTAAACAGGGGCTGGATTTGCCCCATGTCGGTACCGGTACTTGGGAGAAACTTCTCGAAACAGGCCATCTGAACGGACTGCTGGATTGGTTAACCCTCGATGCCCAAGAGCTTGCTAACATTGACGGCTTCGGCGAGCGCAGCAGTGCGCGTCTGCTGAACAGTTTCAGCATCGCCCGGCAACGGCCGTTCGCCCGCTGGCTCAAGGCCCTGGGCATGCCGCCGACCGGCCAGGCACGCCTCGCCGACTCATGGCAGGAACTGGCGCAACGCAACACCGAACAATGGCAGGCCGAAACCGATATCGGTCCGGGACGCGCAGCGCAATTGAGCGCATTTTTCCGTGACCCGCAGGTCCTGGCCCTGAGTGAAATTTTACGTGTGGCAGGGATCGACGGTTTTTAGCGGCCGTTGATGCCCGTCCACCTCGGAACCCAATGGTGCCGGCGGGCTCAAACGATCCATCGCCACATCGACCCGATTGCCTTCACATGGAGCCTTTATGAAACTTCTTTCACCCCTCGCCCTGTTGACCCTATGCAGTGTGATGGCCGCTCCGCTGATGGCCGCCGAAGAAGCTCCGGGCCTGACCGGATGCGCCGCCAAGAAGCAGGGCATCATCAACCAGATCGAACTGGCCAAATCCCGCGGCAACGCCGATCAACAGGCTGGCCTGGAAACGGCTCTGAGCGAAATCACCGCCAATTGCACCGATGCCTCCCTGAAGAAAGAGCGGGAGAACAAGGTGCTCGACGCCAAGCACGAGGTCAGCCAGCGCCAGGCCGACCTCGACAAGGCGATGAAAAAGGGCGATGCAGAGAAGATTAACAAGCGCAAAGACAAACTCGCCGAGTCCCGCAAGGAGTTGCAGGAAGCGCTCGACGAACTGGATAAGTGAGCCCCCTGTAGGAGCTGGCTTGTCGGATCGCCGCACCGCAGCGAAGGCGGCCTTGAGCCTTGCAGCGCCTATGAAAACGCCTTCGCTGGCAAGCCAGCTCCTACAGGTCGACCGTGCCCATGCCCGCGTCGAAACGATCGACCGGTCATGAGCACCATCAGATCAATGATCCCGAAATTCTTTATGGCAAGCACTGCACGCATCTTCGACTTTCTGTACGGCCGGCCCCAGGTTACTGGCCTTGTAGGGCTGGACCTTGCTGGCAATCACCAGGTCGCCGGTGGCGGCTTCAAGGCTGCGGGCCAATTCCTGGAAGCGTGCCTGCTGCTGCCAGACATCGTCCTTGGCGCTGGTGTGATCTTCTTCGCGCACCTGCGGGAAATGTTTCCACGGCTCACGGGACAGCGCATCGAGTTTCACCGCACCGGCAGCGAATCGCTCGCCGTCGAATGGAATACGGCCCCGCAACATGCCGCCAAGGTCTTCACTGGTCTTGAGCATTTGCTTGAAGATCGCCTTGCGCTGGCCCAGCGGCGAGTTGGGGTCCACGCCGCCACAAGCGGACAAGGTCAGGCAGGCCAGCAGTACAATGGAAAGTCTTTTAAAAGTCATGGTGGCTTCAGGTCACTGGAAACGGCGGCCAGTATCCTCGCGTCACCCGCAAACACCAATAGCCCTATTATCAATACGGGTTGCATGAGCGCAGGGAGCACTCAGGCAACCGGCAAAGGAATTACTCCATGAACAGCCGTAACAAGGCCTGGTGTCACCGCCTGGCCTGGACCCTTCCAATGGTGGCCGTGCTTGCGGGCTGCACCGGTGGTGAACCCGACAAACCGAAAACCCACGCCCTGGCAACCTACTCCAGCGCCACTTGGGAAGCGCTTCCCGTGGTGTCCGACAACGATCTGGTGGCCGGCTTCGGTTCGTGGCGCAGCGCATGCACCCGACTCAAGGCCGACCCGGTCTGGGGCTCGACCTGCGCTGCTGCCGCCGGCGTGCCACAAACCGCCAGCGAGATTCGCGGGTTTCTCAAGCAGAACCTCGACGTCTATGGCCTGCGCGCGGCCAATGACAACCCCAACGGCTTGATCACTGGCTACTACGAACCGGTCTATCCGGGCAGCCTGACCCAGACCGACGTAGCGAATATCCCGGTGTACGGCGTACCCGAAGACATGATCATCGTCTCCCTGGACAGCCTCTATCCGGAGCTGAAGGGTAAGCGCCTGCGCGGCCGGCTCGAAGGTCGCGTGCTCAAGCCCTACGACGATGCGGCAACGATCGAGACCAAAGGGGTCAAGGCACCGGTCGTAGCCTGGCTGACCGATCCGATGAACCTGCAATTCCTGCAAATCCAGGGTTCGGGACGCATCCAGCTCGACAGTGGCCGGCAGTTGCGCATTGCGTACGCGGACCAGAATGGTCATCCCTATCGACCCATCGGCCGTTGGCTCGTAGAACAAGGCGAACTGAAGAAAGAAGACGTGACCATGGGCGCCATCAGCAATTGGGCCAAGGCCAACCCGACACGCATTCCGGAACTGCTCGGCAGCAACCCAAGCTACGTGTTCTTCACCCAAAATCCAGACAGCAATGAAGGGCCTCGCGGCTCGCTGAACGTACCGCTGACCGCCGGCTACAGCGCGGCGGTGGATCGCAAGGTGATCCCGTTGGGCAGTCTGTTGTGGTTATCAACCACCAAACCGGACGGTTCGGCTTTGGTTCGACCAGTGGCTGCACAGGATACCGGCGGCGCGATTGCCGGCGAAGTGCGGGCGGATCTGTTCTGGGGCACCGGCGAGGCAGCCGGGCAACTGGCCGGCGACATGAAACAGCAGGGGCAGATCTGGATGTTGTGGCCCAAAGGCGCGGCGTTGCCGCAGGTGCCGCAGGTTGCTGACAAGCTTTGAAAGCAAAGATCGCATCCTGCGGCAGCTCTTGCATTTGACCGCATTCACCGCCATATCGCGGATGGACACCGGCCCCCGTAGGCGCTGCCGCAGGCTGCGATCTTTTGATCCTGCCTCTAGGCCGACACCACAAACAAACCGACGATCAACCCCATCCCCACCAACCACACCAACGACCGCAAAATCGCCCAGTCCGCCAGGTAGCAAATCATGTACAGCAGCCGGCTGGTGATGAACAACACCGCCAGCACGTCGATCGTCACCAGTTCGGCATTGCCCGCCAGGTGCGCCACGATCACGGCCGCGGCAAACGCCGGGGTCACTTCAAAACCGTTCAGTTGCGCCGCATAGGCACGACGGCCGAATCCATTCAACGAATCGAGAAAATCCCGGGGATCATGGTTGTCTTTCAACCTGAACCCGCCACTGATCTTGGCCACGTACGTGCACAGGTAAGGCAGCAAAAACGCGATCAAAATGCACCACAGAGCAACCGTCATAAAGCCATCCCTTCTTCAAGTGTCGTGCGTCGATGTTTTCGTCGACGGTGAGCCAGTCAAAATTTCATTACCAGCATACCGATCAATACCAGCCCACAGGCTAAGAGCCGCGGCCCGCCGAAAGGTTCTTTGAGGTAACGCATGCCGAACAACACCACCAGAATCACACTGATCTCACGCAATGCCGCCGCTTCGGCAATCGAGCCCAGTTGCATCGCCCACAGCACCAGTGCGTAGCTGAATAATACGCAGAACCCCACCGCCAACCCCAGTCGCCATTGTTCCCGCCAGAACAACATGAACGCCGGTCGCTTGCGCACCAACGCCAGCAATGGAAATGGCCAGGCGCTGAGCAACGTCACCCAGACCAGATAGTCCAGTGGATGGGACCAGCGCCGCAAAGCCTGGCCATCGATGAAGGTGTAGCAGCCGATGCACAGGCCGATCAACGCCACCACCGGCAGCATCGACCACGGCAGTCGTGCGCCGCCACCGCCCTGCCATAGCAGGCAAAGCATGCCGAGGGGGATCAAGAGGATTCCGAAAATCTGCTGGTTCGTCAGCACCTCGCCGGCAAAGATCAGCGTCAGTGCCAGCACCACCAATGGCGACAATCCCCGCATCAGGGGATAAACAAGCCCGAGATCGCCCACTCGATAAGCCTGGATCAACAAGTAGCGATAGAGCAGTTCGAACGCCGCCGACGCCAGGATCCACGGCCAGAGTTCCAGGGGTGGCCACTCCACGAATGGCAGCATTAGCGCGACGAAGAGCATCGCCACACTGTCCATGCAGGCCACCACCAGCAGGCGTTCGGCACTGAATTTGATCAGAGTATTCCACGCCGCGTGCAACAGCGCCGCCACTAACACCAAAACCGTTGCAAGCACGGCACATTCCTTTTGTTGTCCCGCCCCCCCTGTAGGAGCTGGCTTGTCGGATCGCCGCACCGCAGCGAAGGTCGTCAACGATAACGCGTGTTTTCTGGTTAAACGCGGTGCCTTGACGTTTTTCGCTGGCAAGCCAGCTCCTACAGGGGCCCGGCAGAGAATTGATTCGCCATATGTCCGCAGCTGTTTATACTGCAAACGACCACGCCGCACTCAGTTGCGCACAGACTAATTCCAATAATTCCTGCCACCGTCCGCTCTCGTCGAGAACGGTCATCGGCATGCGTATGCCTGATCAAAGCGTCAAGACCACCCACAGAGACCTTGCGCATGCCACTCGCCTTGCTTGCCCTCGCTGTTGCCGCATTCGGCATCGGAACCACTGAATTCGTCATCATGGGCCTGCTGCCCGACGTCGCCCGCGACCTTGCCGTGAGCATCCCCCACGCCGGCCTGCTGATCACCGGTTATGCCCTGGGCGTGGTGTTCGGCGCACCGATCCTCGCGGTCGGCACCGCCAATATGCCGCGCAAAGCGACGCTGCTGGGCATGACCCTGATGTTCATCCTGGGCAATATCCTCTGCGCCCTGGCGCCGAACTACGCCACGCTGATGGCCGCGCGCGTGATCACTGCGCTGTGCCATGGTGCCTTCTTTGGCATCGGCTCGGTCGTCGCGGCCGGGTTGGTGGCACCGAACAAACGCGCCCAGGCGATTGCCATGATGTTTACCGGCCTGACCCTGGCCAACGTGCTCGGCGTGCCCTTGGGCACCGCGCTAGGACAGTACGCCGGCTGGCGTTCGACCTTCTGGGTCGTGTCAGTGATCGGCGTGCTCGCGGCGATCGCGCAGTGGGTCTGGCTGCCTAAAGACATCACGATGGACAAGGCCAACCTGGCCAGTGAATTCAAAGTATTGGGCAAGGTCAATGTGTTGCTGGCGCTGGGCATGAGCGTGCTGGCGTCGACCAGCCTGTTCAGCGTGTTTACCTATATCGCCCCTATTCTTCAGGACATCACCGGCGTCAGCCCTCACGGGGTGACGATCATGCTGCTGTTGTTCGGGGTTGGTCTGACCGCGGGCAGCATGCTCGGCGGGCGACTGGCGGACAGTCGCTTGTTGCCGTCGCTGGTGGGCATGGCGCTGGCGGTAGTCGTGGTCCTGGCGGCTTTCAGCCAGACCAGCCATTCGGTCATTCCGGCGGCGATCACGTTGGTGTTGTGGGGGGTTTTCGCGTTTGCGCTGTGCCCGATCCTGCAACTGCTGATCATCGATGAGGCGCATGAGGCGCCGAACCTTGGCTCGACGCTGAATCAGAGCGCATTCAATCTGGGTAATGCGGCGGGCGCATGGATTGGCGGGTTGGTGGTAGCCAGTGGGGCGGATCTGGCGGACCTGCCGTGGACGGGAGCGCTGGTCAGTGGGTTGACGGTGCTGGTGGCGCTTTTCTTCATCTACTTGCAACGTCGCGGTGCGGCTGCGGTCAATGTGTCCGGCTGAATAAATGCATCGCGGCGGACACTGCTTTCGCGAGCAAGCCCGCTCCCACATTGGATCTCCAGTGAACACAGATTCTGGGTACAACCGAAACCCATGTGGGAGCGGGCTTGCTCGCGAAGAAGTTGACGCGGTGTAACTGCCCAATGTTACAACCCCGTTCCCCCCTACCTCTCCATCCAAGGACCCCGGATGCTTGAACTTGTCGCTGCGTTTATCTGCCTCACCACACTGCTCACCTATGTGAATTTCCGCTTCATCGGCCTGCCCCCGACCATCGGCGTCATGGTCACGGCGTTGATATTCTCGCTGCTGCTGCAAGGCCTGAGCTTTATCGGCTATCCGGGCCTGGAAGAACGTGTGCAACAGTTGATCGGCCAGATCGACTTCGGCGATCTGCTGATGAACTGGATGCTGTCCTTCCTGCTGTTCGCCGGCGCCCTGCACGTCAACTTGAATGACCTGCGCAGCTACCGCTGGCCGATCGGCCTGCTGGCGACCTTCGGCGTGTTGATCGCCACCGTCGTGATCGGCAGCCTGGCCTACTACATTTTTGCCCTGTTTGGCTGGCACGTCAGCTTTCTTTATTGCCTGCTGTTCGGTGCGCTGATCTCCCCCACCGATCCGATCGCGGTGCTCGGTGTGCTGCGGACCGCCAATGCGTCCAAGCCACTGAAAACCACCATCGTCGGCGAGTCGCTGTTCAACGATGGCACCGCGGTCGTGGTGTTCACCGTGCTGCTCGGCATCGCCCAACTGGGCGAAACCCCAACCCTCGGCGCCACCGCCATGCTGTTCGCCCACGAGGCGATTGGCGGCGTGCTGTTTGGTGGGCTGATCGGTTATCTGGTGTACCTGATGATCAAGAGCATCGAACAGCACCAGATCGAGGTCATGCTCACCCTGGCGCTGGTGATCGGTGGATCGGCCATGGCGTCGGAGTTGCACGTTTCCGCGCCGATCGCGATGGTGGTCGCCGGGCTGATCATCGGTAACCTGGGTCGCAACCTGGCGATGAACGACATGACCCGCAGATACCTGGACGGTTTCTGGGAGTTGCTCGACGACATGCTCAACGCGCTGCTGTTCGCCCTGATCGGTATGGAGCTGTTGCTGCTACCGTTCAACTGGCTGCATGTGCTGGCGGCGAGTTTGCTGGCCTTGGCGATTCTGCTGTCGCGCCTGCTGACGGTGGCACCGGCCATCCTCTTGTTGCGGCGCTGGCGCACTGTCCCACGCGGGACGATCCGGATTCTAACCTGGGGGGGGTTGCGTGGCGGTGTTTCAGTGGCGCTGGCCCTGGCCTTGCCGCTGGGTCCCGAGCGCGATTTGCTGTTGAGCATCACCTACATCGTGGTGCTGTCGTCGATCCTGTTGCAGGGCTTGAGCATCGGCAAGCTGGTCAAACAGGTCACCCGTGATGAGCCTGCACCAGTGGCACAGGCCGGGCATCACTGATTACTTCCTGGTTTTCTGCGGGTCAGGTTCCTGGGCTTGATCCGCAGATTCCTTTGGCGGCCCGCTTTCACTGCGAATCTGCGCATGGCTGATCAGCGCGAAAATAAAGCTGCCACCAATGATATTGCCCACCAGCGTCGGCCCGGCGAATATCAGCCAGAAGTCCTTCCACGGCAACTCGCCGGCAAACACCAGATACGACACCTCGGCCGAACCGACCACGATGTGGGTGAAGTCCCCCAGCGCCATCAGGTAGGTGATGAGAATGATGATCCACATCTTGGCGCTCTCCATGGACGGGATCATCCAGACCATGGTCGCGATCATCCAGCCTGACACGATGCCCTTGGCGAACATCTGGCTGGCGTCGTTCTCCATGATCTTGCGGCCGATATCGAGGAAGGCCAGGTCAGTCTTGCTGTCGAAAATCGGCAGGTGCAGCATCACATAAGCCACCAGTATCGTGCCGCACAGGTTGCCCACCAGCACCACCGACCACAGACGCAGCAATCGCCCGAAATTGTTCAGTGAAGGTTTGGTCATGACCGGCAGGACCGCCGTCAGCGTGTTCTCGGTGAAAAGCTGCTGACGGGCGAGAATCACTGCCAGGAAACCCGCGCAGTAACCGAAGCTGGCAATCACCTTGAAGCCTTCGCCGTCCGGTAGGCGTGAATTGAGCAGGCCCATGGCCATCAGCGACAGCCCCATTGTCAGGCCGGCCGCGAGGGCCGACCACCACAGGGCGGCGACGCTGCGCTCGAGCTCCAGGTCGCCCTGGGCGCGGATGATTTCGTGCAGTACCGCGGCGCGCGGGGGCTGGCTCTTGTCGACTTCTTTTTTCTCTTGCGCCGAGAGGTTCGGGGTCTTGCCGTCTTTTTGCGTGTCCATATGGCTCCGGAACCGGTGGCGTGCGATGTAGTTAGGACACGCGGGGGGCGGAGCTGTTCAGTGTTCGGATAAACAAACGGCTGTAGGAGCCGGCTTGCTGGCGAAGGGGGCGACTCGGTTTTTGGGGGTTCTTAGGGTTCTGGAGGGTTCTTAGGGTTCTGAAGGTTCTTAGGTTTCTGGGGGTTCTGGGGTTTCTGGGGGTTCCCGGATTTCTGTAGGGACGCTTATGGCGCCTTCGCTGGCAAGCCAGCTCCTACGGACTCGCATTACTCGTCCTTGTCCCTGAACTGATCCTTGACGTACTTGATCTCGGTCTGGCCGTGGGGGGCGGGCAAGCCGTCTTCACCCAGGTTGACGAAGACTATCTTGTCCACCGTCAGGATGCTTTTGCGGGTGATCTTGTTGCGCACTTCGCACTTCAGGGTGATCGAAGTGCGACCGAACTCGGTGGCGGTGATGCCTAGTTCGATGATGTCGCCCTGGCGCGAGGCGCTGACGAAGTTGATTTCGGAAATGTACTTGGTGACCACTCGCTGGTTGCCCAGCTGGACAATCGCATAGATCGCCGCTTCTTCGTCGAGCCAGCGCAACAGGCTGCCACCGAACAATGTGCCGTTGGGGTTGAGGTCTTCAGGTTTTACCCATTTGCGGGTGTGGAAATTCATGTTCACTCCTGACCGTCTTGCCGATTGATGCCGGCCATCATGGCAGAGCCCGGGCCAGAGCTCTATTGAGCATCGCCTATGGCCTCGATTACCGTTCGGACATTGATCAACGGAAACGCTTTGGAAGATAAGAATAGCCCGCTATAATCGCCACCGTTTCAAAACGGTAACCTGTACTTGATACCGTTTTCCCGCCACCTGTCCGAGGGGCGCTGCAGCAGGTTCGACCTGTCAGGCTCGGATGGGGCGTTGCCTGGCCACGGCCAGACACTAAACGCACAACGGCGCCCATTCGCATACATTACGAATGGAGGCTCTTCATGAGCGCTGTTATCACGCCTGCAGATTTTAACGATTACAAAGTCGCCGACATGTCCCTGGCTGCCTGGGGCCGTCGCGAAACCATCATCGCCGAATCCGAAATGCCAGCCCTGATGGGTCTGCGCCGCAAGTACTCTGTCGAGCAACCGCTCAAAGGCGCGAAGATCCTCGGCTGCATCCACATGACCATTCAGACTGCCGTGCTGATCGAAACCCTGGTTGCCCTGGGTGCCGAAGTGCGCTGGTCGTCCTGCAACATTTTCTCGACTCAGGATCAGGCCGCTGCCGCGATCGCCGCTGCCGGCATCCCGGTGTTCGCCTGGAAAGGCGAGACTGAAGCAGAGTACGAGTGGTGCCTGGAGCAAACCATCCTGAAAGATGGCGCGCCTTGGGATGCCAACATGATCCTCGACGACGGCGGCGACCTGACCGAGCTGCTGCACAAGAAATACCCGGCGATCCTGGACCGCGTCCACGGCGTGACCGAAGAGACCACCACCGGCGTTCACCGCCTGTTGGACATGCTGGCCAAGGGCGAGCTGAAAATCCCGGCCATCAATGTCAACGACTCGGTGACCAAGAGCAAGAACGACAACAAGTACGGCTGCCGTCACAGCCTGAACGACGCGATCAAGCGCGGCACCGACCACCTGCTGTCCGGCAAGCAAGCGCTGGTCATCGGTTACGGTGACGTAGGCAAGGGCTCGGCCCAGTCCCTGCGTCAGGAAGGCATGATCGTCAAGGTGTCCGAAGTCGACCCGATCTGCGCCATGCAAGCCTGCATGGACGGCTACGAGCTGGTATCGCCATTCATCGACGGTATCAACAACGGTACCGAAGCAAGCATCGACAAAGCGCTGCTGGGCAAGATCGACCTGATCGTGACCACCACCGGCAACGTCAATGTTTGCGATGCGAACATGCTCAAAGCCCTGAAGAAGCGCGCTGTCGTCTGCAACATCGGCCACTTCGACAACGAAATCGACACCGCTTTCATGCGCAAGAACTGGGCATGGGAAGAAGTGAAGCCACAGGTTCACAAGATTCACCGTACCGGTCCTGGCGCGTTCGACGCCCAGAACGACGACTACCTGATCCTGCTGGCCGAAGGTCGCCTGGTTAACCTGGGCAACGCCACCGGTCACCCGAGCCGCATCATGGACGGTTCGTTTGCCAACCAGGTTCTGGCGCAGATCTTCCTGTTCGGCCAGAAATACGCCGACCTGTCGCCAGAGCAGAAAGCCGAGCGCCTGACGGTTGAAGTACTGCCGAAGAAACTCGACGAGGAAGTGGCCCTGGAAATGGTCCGCGGTTTCGGCGGCGTGGTGACTCAACTGACCAAGACTCAAGCCGACTACATCGGTGTGACGGTCGAAGGCCCGTTCAAACCGCACGCTTACCGCTACTGATTCGCCGCAGGTTTTGCTGGCGATCGCGGTGTGTCCTGCGCACCGCGTCGCCTGCTCTCCTGTAGGAGCGAGCTTGCTCGCGATGGACGTAAACGATAACGCGTGCTGTCTGGATGAACGCGTTGCTCTTACGTTTTTCGCGAGCAAGCTCGCTCCTACAGGGGGCCAGCCTCCGCCCTACGCGCTTCCAAGGATATGACCATGTCCCAAGACCGTCGCTACAGCTTCGAGTTCTTCCCTACGAAGACCGATGCTGGGCATGAAAAACTGCTCGCTACTGCTCGTCAGCTGGCCGCGTACAACCCTGATTTTTTCTCCTGCACCTACGGCGCTGGCGGCTCGACCCGTGATCGGACGCTCAGCACCGTGTTGCAGCTCGAAAGCGAAGTCAAAATACCTGCCGCACCGCATCTGTCCTGCGTTGGCGACAGCAAGGACGACCTGCGCGGCCTGCTGAAGCAATACAAGTCAGCCGGCATCACCCGTATCGTTGCCCTGCGCGGTGACCTGCCTTCGGGCATGGGCATGGCCAGCGGTGAATTGCGCCATGCCAATGACCTGGTTGACTTCATTCGTGAAGAAACCGGCGATCATTTCCACATCGAAGTCGCCGCGTACCCGGAAATGCACCCGCAAGCGCGCAACTTCGAAGACGATCTGACCAACTTCGTGCGCAAGGCCAACGCCGGCGCCAACAGTGCGATCACCCAGTACTTCTTCAACGCCGACAGCTACTTCTACTTCGTCGAGCGAGTGCAGGCGTTGGGCGTGGACATCCCGATCGTGCCGGGCATCATGCCGATCACCAACTACAGCAAGCTCGCACGTTTCTCCGATGCCTGCGGCGCGGAAATCCCGCGCTGGATCCGCAAGCAGCTGGAAGCCTATTCCGACGATACGGCAAGCATTCAGCGTTTCGGCGAGCAGGTCATCACAGAAATGTGTGAACGTTTATTGCAGGGCGGGGCACCGGGCCTACATTTCTATACCCTTAACCAGGCCGAGGCGAGCCTGGCCGTGTGGAACAACTTGAAGCTACCGCGCTGACAGTGACCACGTCGTACCCAAAGGCCCTCTTCTGAGGGCCTTTTACATTCAACAGCCCATGGAATGTTGTTCCCCATGACTGAGCCGTCCCCACCACGTCCGCAGCTTGTTTATCTGATATTCGGTGCCGAGACTTACCATCAGGAAGCGCTGTTCAGCATCGCCAGTGCCTTGGCCTGGTTGCGCGAGCCCCCCCACGCAGCGCTGGACATCCAGGTATTCACTGACAATCCCCAGCCCTACGCGCGATTGCCGGTACGCGTGCGCACGCTCGACGACGCGACTCGTCAACGCTGGAACGCACCCCACGGTTATCATTTTCGAGCCAAGCATGTCGCATTGCGCCAAGTGCTCGAAGAGTCGCCGGTCGCCTTGCTGATCGACACCGACACCTTCTTTCATCGCTCACCGATTGAATTGTTCGATCGCGTGCAGCCTGGCACCCTGCTGTGCAACGACTACTACACCCGATACGGTACGAATAAAGAGAATGTCCTCTACAGCGCACTGTCGGCCACGCTCGCGGACAGGGGGCTGGCAGACGATCAGATGATGCTGCTCAATTCCGGCGTGATCGGCTTGCATCGGCAGGACGCTCAAGTGCTTGACCTCTCCATTGCCCTGATCGACGAATTGTTTCCCATGGCACGGGGGGCTTATACCCTCGAGGAATTCTGCCTGTCGGTCGCGGCCTATCGCAGCATGCAGGTCAAAAAGTGTCCGGACCTGATCCATCATTACTGGAGCCGCAAGCAGCTGTTCAGGGCCAAGGTCAAAGCCTGGGTGGCCAAACACGCCAGGAACCCGACAAGCCAGGCGGCACTGGATGACACGCGCCGGGTGACGATGCACCTGCCGCGCCCACCTCGGACCCAGCGATTGCTCTACAAGCTCATCACCTTGGCATTGCCTGCACATCTGCGTCAGTTCATCCGCGAAATCCTCTACGGCTGCTATGAGCACCCCAATGAGTTCGACCAGGCATGTGGACCGGTGTGGTGGGAAAAAGCGCTGCAGAATCAGGAAGAACGCCTTGGCAAGCCGGTCACTCAGCACTTGCTCGAACGCTGGTTTGACAGGGACCTGGTACGGCTGATTCTGGGCAGTCGATGCAAAGCCATTCACGATCACTTGCTCAATTCATCTTGCAAATAGAGGCCTTGCGCACAATATCCCTGAAAGTCAGCGTTAAACATGCATGCCAGCGCTTCTCATTAAGCCTTGAGAGTACTAACCTCAGGCCATGCCCCTTATCTCCCAGTTGCTGACAGTCATGCTTTTTACTTGCCTGAGCTTTGCCGCTCGGGGCGAGAAACTGCGCATTGTCACAGAACCCTGGGCGCCATACGTGTATGAAGAAAACGGCAAAGCCCTGGGCCTGGATTACGAAACCACGGCAATTGTCTTCAAGCGCCTGGGTATAGAAGTCGACTGGCAGTTCCTGCCGTGGAAACGCTGCCTGTCGATGCTCGAACAGGGGCAGGCGGACGGCGCACTGGATATTTTCCACAGCGAGGAACGCGACGCGACCCTCCTCTACCCTGGCGAACCCCTCTCGGAAGTCGAGTTCGTGATGTTCTATGCCAACGCGCGGCCCCATCCATTTCAGACCTTGGAAGAATTGCGTGGCCTGACCGTCGGCACCTCGCCAGGGTATCTGTACAGCTCGGATTTTCGGGAATCAACGCTATTCACCCGGGAGCCGGCACCGAGTCATGAGGCCAACTTCGGCAAACTGGTGCGCGGACGGATCGATCTGCTGATCACTGACCGCCGCGTCGGCCAGCATTTGCTCGACGAACTGAACATTCGCCACAAGATCACGGAAAACCCGGTCGTCATAAGCCAGCAAAGCCAGTTCCTGGCGGTGCGTCGCAACGCGGGCATGGACCTGCTGGTACAGCGCTTCGGCGCCGAGCTCAAGCGCTTCAAGCGCGAGCCCGCCTACGCTGAATTGAGCGCCCGTTATGGTGCCGACCCGGGGACCGGGGCAAAGGCCGTCAAGGCCGCGGTCATGCACAAGAAAACCGTTGAGCAGCAGGAAAGCGGCGCGCAGTGATTGCTCTGTTATACTCCGGCCTTCCCGCCAGGCTCACGCCCGGACGCTCGGACTCGTTCAAGGCATCTCGACCCCGCTACAGCGCAGCTTTCAGCCCGCGCGAGCGCTCCAGATGAGCCTTCGAGGCCCAGCAGGACCGGACGGGATTGCGTCCCCTTAAACGCCATTCGCGCCAGGCAAGACTCCCATTGGGCCAAGCCCTAACTAAAACAGGATTACTCATGTCCTTTGCTTCCCTCGGTCTCTCCGAGGCTTTAGTCCGCGCCATCGAGGCAGCGGGCTATACCGAGCCTACTCCGGTGCAACAGCGGGCCATTCCCGCCGTGTTGCAAGGTCGCGACCTGATGGTCGCGGCACAGACAGGTACTGGTAAAACCGGCGGCTTCGCCCTTCCGATCCTGGAACGGCTGTTCCCCAACGGTCATCCGGACAAGTCCCAGCGTCACGGCCCGCGTCAACCGCGCGTGCTGGTCCTGACCCCTACCCGCGAACTCGCGGCCCAGGTGCACGAAAGTTTCAAGGTCTATGCCCGTGACCTGAAGTTCGTCAGCGCCTGCATCTTCGGCGGCGTCGGCATGAACCCGCAGGTTCAGGCCATGTCCCGCGGTGTCGACGTGCTGGTGGCCTGCCCCGGCCGCCTGCTCGACCTCGCCGGCCAAGGCAGTGTCGATCTGTCCCACGTGGAAATCCTCGTACTGGACGAAGCCGACCGCATGCTCGACATGGGCTTTGTCCATGACGTGAAGAAGGTCCTGGCCCGCCTGCCGAGCAAACGTCAGAACCTGCTGTTCTCGGCGACCTTCTCCAAAGACATCACGGACCTCGCCGGCAAGCTGCTGCACAATCCCGAACGCATCGAAGTCACGCCGCCGAACACCACGGTCGAGCGGATCGAACAGCGCGTGTTCCGCCTGCCAGCCAATCACAAGCGTTCATTGCTGGCGCACTTGATCACCGCTGGCGCCTGGGAACAGGTGCTGGTGTTCACTCGCACCAAGCACGGCGCCAACCGTCTGGCCGAATACCTGGACAAACACGGTCTCACCGCCGTCGCCATCCACGGTAACAAGAGCCAGAACGCCCGCACCAAAGCCCTGGCCGACTTCAAGGCCGGCGAAGTGCGGATCCTGGTCGCCACCGACATCGCCGCGCGCGGCCTCGATATCGACCAGTTGCCACACGTGGTCAACTTCGAACTGCCGAACGTCGACGAAGACTACGTGCACCGTATCGGCCGTACTGGCCGTGCCGGTCGCTCGGGCGAGGCGATCTCGCTGGTGGCCCCGGACGAAGAAAAACTGCTGAAAAGCATCGAGCGCATGACCCGGCAGAAAATCGCCGACGGCGACCTGATGGGCTTCGATTCCAGCGCGGTGGAAGCCGAGAAACCTGAAGTGCGCGAGCGTCCGGACGTGCGTAACCCGCGCAATCCACGTGGCCCGCGCGGCGACGGTCCGAACGGCACTGGCGGTGGCGGCGGTCGTAAAGACAAAGGCAAGGACAAGGGCGGCAAGGAAAAACCTGCGGCCGCTGGCCGTGGCGAGCGTCCGGCCCGTGAACAAAAGCCACGCGAAGGCACCCCGGCCCGCGAACAGCAGCGCCCGGCCCCCCGCGCCGCCGCTGATCGTGCTCCGGACGAGTTCCTGGACGACGATATCGATAATTTCGGCAATCGCGTCGACTACGTGCCTCAAGCCAAACCGGCCCAAGGCCGCGGCCGTCGTCCGGGTGCTCCGGCACCAGGCGCGGCAGCTGGCGCAGGCGCTCCGCGCGGCGGCAAGCCACAAAGTCGCCCGAGCGGTCCGCGCAGCAGCGACGGCGCCACCACCGGTACGCCACCGGCCAAGCGCAGCGGCCCGCGCAATGGCGCTCCACGTGACGGCCAGGCCCGTCGCGAAGAGTCCCGCAACCGCCGCCCGGCCCGTAGCGACGACAAGCCGCTCTCGGAACCGGCCGTGCAAAACCCTCGCGGTCCAGCGCCGAAGATCATTCACAAGGAGTCGAAAACCGATCGTTTCCCGACACCTGAGCAACTTGATCAACTGCCAGGCCGTCCGCGCGGCGAGAAACCAGCGTTGCTGACACGCAATCGCTGATGTAACGCTGCCATAAAAAATGCCCCGGATTTCACGATCCGGGGCATTTTTGTTTTCTAGGGTAGGCACAAATATTGAATCCACCAAAGATCAAATGTGGGAGCGGGCTTGCTCGCAAAGGCGGCGGGTCAGTCGACATCAATGTTGAATGTTCAACCGCATTCGCGAGCAAGCCCGCTCCCACAGTGGATTTGCGGTGGCCATGCGGATTGCGCCAGGCAATAAAAAACGCCCCCGATCGCGAGATCGGGGGCGTTTTTGTGTCAGGCGCGAATGTTACTTCGCTTTCACACCTTCAAACGAAACGTACAGCTCGACTGCATCGGACTGTGCGCCCAGATCTTTCTGCTTGCCGAAGTCCGAACGCTTGATGCTGGTGGTGCCTTCGAAGCCGGCACGGTAGCCGCCCCATGGATCCTTGCCTTCACCCAGGAAAGTGGCCTTGACCACGATCGGCTTGGTCACACCGGCGATGGTCAGATCACCCGCCACGTCAGCAGTGTCTTTACCCGCAGCGTTTTTACCTGTGGTTTTGACGCCGGTGGAAACAAACGTGGCTTTGCCGAATTTGCTCGCGTTCAGGAAATCGCCGCTGGCGATGTGCTTGTCGCGCTCGGCATGGTTGGTGAACACGCTGGCGGTGTTCACGTTGAACTCGATCTTGCTGTCTTCCGGCTTGGCAGCGTCGAAGCTGAACTTGCCGTCGATATCCTTGAAGGTACCGGTGATGTAGCTGTAACCCAGGTGGCTGATCTTGAAGTCGACGAAGGCGTGCTGGCCTTCCTTGTCGACAACATAGTCGGCAGCCATTACGTTTGCGGACAGCAGAGCGGAACCGATTGCCAGAGCGGCGAGCGACTTTTTCAACATGCTTTCTATTCCTTTGGAGTCGAGGTTAAACTTCAAGCTTTGCGGCCCAGCATTCGTGTCAGGGTCGCATCACGATCGATAAAGTGGTGCTTCAATGCTGCCAACGCATGGAGGCCGGAAAAAATTACCAGCACCCACGCCAGATAGAAATGAATCACACCGGCGGTGTCTGCCTGGTCCGGTAGTCCGGACACCAGCGCAGGAACTTCAAACAGGCCAAACACCGGGATCCCGACACCGTCTGCGGTGGAAATCAGGTAACCGGCAATCATCACTGCAAACAGACTGAGGTAGAGAAACCCATGGCCGAAGCTGGCGCCGATGCGCGTCATCCGGCTGTAGCTTTGCAATGCCGGCGGCGGTGGGCTGATAAAACGCCACAACACCCGTAGCAGCATCACGGCCAACAGCACCAGGCCAATGCTCTTGTGCAGGTCCGGCGCGTCTTTGCGCCAGGTGTCGTAGTAGTCGAGACCGACCATCCACAAGCCCATCGCAAACAGGCCGAAGACGGCCAGCGCCACTGCCCAGTGCATGAAGATGCTGACCCAACCGTAGCGCGAAGACGAGTTACGTAGCTGCATTGCCCAAATCCTGTAAGAACTGCGATCAAGACTATCGAGTTATCTATCGATTTAAAGCGGAAAATTTCGCTTTGAAATATCGAGAAATACGATGAAGAGTATGAAACAGGTGAGTTAAGGAAGGATTAAAGGCGAATTTGTGGCCGGATGTTAGTGGCTGGCGGGATTTTAAAGCGGCGCCTGTGCGAGCCCCTTCGCCGGCAAGCCGGTCTCGCTCCCACAGTGGATCAGCGTGAACACAAGATTGGTGTCCACCACAGAACCCTGTAGGAGCTAGCTTGCTCGCGATGGACTCAAGAGCGCCGCGTTTAACCAGCAAACACGCGTTATCGTTAACGACCATCGCGAGCAAGCTTGCTCCTACAGGTGCCGCATTCGCTTCACTGACTGGCATGCCTCAGCGGCTAAAGCCTTCTGACCGGCTTGGCCGTCACCGCATTAATTATGGAGGACTGAAGGGGGCTGCAAGCAATCATGGTGGTACGGATCTATCTGGCATTTGTGGGCTAGTTCAGTGCCATGATTTGTTGTCATTGGACGACCATCTGCACAACCAGATACGGCTATCAATATTATTGTTGCTGCCAGTGCTTTCATGATGCTCTCCAGTTTTTTGAAGAACATAGAATTTAAGATCAGGCACTATCTATCATTTCGATCTGATTCCTTTGTGGGAAGCATCTGATAAATCGCTGAGGCGTGTAGGACCCGGATCGTGGATTGCGCGAATGCTGCCCCTGTAGGAGCGAGCTTGCTCGCGATGGACTCAAGAGCGCCGCGTTTAACCAGCAAACACGCGTTATCGTTAACGACCATCGCGAGCAAGCTCGCTCCTACAATTTCCTCAACTAACCGGCATTAGGCCCTCAAGCCGCGCTTTTTTACGCCTGAACGTTACTGAGCCTTAGCCTCAGTGGTCGTCGCCGGTTTGGCCGCTGGCTTCTTTGCCAGTTCGGCCTTTTTCGCTGGTGCCTTGGCCGGTGCTTTTTTCGCCTCGGTCTTGGCTGCCGGTTTCTTCGCCGGGGCTTTGGCCGGCGCTTTTTTGGCCGGTTCGGCTTTCACTGGTGCCGCCGGTTTTGGTGCTTCAACCGCAGCAGGCGCAGGAGCCGGAACTGGCGCTGGAACCGGTGCCGGAGCAACCGGAGCCACTGGCACTGGCGCTTTTACCGGTGCAGGTTTGTCATCCGAACCACCAAACAGGTTACTGAAGAAGTTGCCCTTCTTCGCCGCCACTGCACCAGCCGCCACGGCGGTCGCTGCCGGAACAACCTTCGCAGGCTCGAAGGATTTGCCCGCCGCCAGGTCTTCAACCTGGCTGGCCGCACGCTGCCCCGTGCGCAAGGCACCTTCCAGGGTGCCCGGGTACAAGGTGTCCGTGTGTTCGCCAGCGAAGGCTACTCGCTGGATCGGACGCTCCCACAGGCGCCAGTACTTGCTGATCTGTCCCGGACCGAAGGCCAGGTAAGCGCCGCCCATCGACGGGTCGGTGCTGTAGCGACGGATTTCATAACCGGTGAACGATCCGCGCGCCTGTGGATAAAAAGCGTGCAGGCGGATCAATACCTGATCGGCCATCTGCTTGTCGCCGAAGGCCTGCATGACGCGGGCGTTGTCGCCGGACAGGTTGATCACCACGTTGGCGCCACCCTTCAGCGCCGGCTCGACCCACAACATGCCCAGACCGGTGTTGCTGTAGATTTCGCCAGACATGCGCGCCTTGCTTTCCCACACTGGCGTCTTGAACTTGAGCAGGATCTGGTCGCGCCAGCCGTAGTTGGTGCCTTTAATGGCGGCCAGGTGCTGGGCATCCAGCGCCGGGGTCATCTGGATCTTGTTCAGGGCGCGCAACGGCACGGCCACGACGACGTAATCAGCCTGATAACCGACGCTGCCGACTTTGACGGTCACGCCGTCCTTGTCCTGGATAATCGCCGAGACCGGGGCGCTGGTCTTGATGGTTTTCAGTTGCTTGACGAAAGCCTGGGCCAATACCGGGCTGCCACCGAGCAGGCGCGACGCGCGCAGGTCTCGGTCGGAGATGCCACGGTACACCCGGCTCTGCTGGGCGAAGTACAGCAGCGACAGGCGCGAAGGCTCGTCATAGCGGGTACGGATCTGCTGGTTGACCAGCTGACGGGCGGTCGCTGGCAACGTCAGCCGATCGAGCCAGTTGGAAACGTTGATCTGATCCAGGGCATGCAGCGTGCTGTTTGCCGCCGGGTTCTGCGGGTCTTCGATCGAACGCGCCAGATCGTCCAGAGTCTTTTCGTAGCGTTTGAGCGCGTCGGCGGTGGTCGGGTCCTTGGTGGCCAGGTCGGCCGCGGTGTAATACACGCCGTCGATCAGGTAGCCCGGCGTGCGCACGAATTCAGGGGCTGGCGTGATGCCCAGCTTGAAGGTCGAGACGTACTTGTTCAGCACCGGCTGAGTCTTGTCGTTGCCGATCCACTCGCTGGTGGCCATGCCGGAGCGGCCGCCCAGGCTCGGCTTGGCTTCCAGCAACGTGACCTGCCAGCCTTTGTTCTGCAGCTCATAAGCGGCCGTAAGGCCCGACAGGCCGCCGCCGATCACGATTGCCGTTTTATCCTTGGCCAGCGCGGACACGCTGAACAGCCCCAACATCACCAGCGCACAGGCGCGCAGCCAACCAGCAGACATTCAGAGAACTCCGGAAATATACGAGGAAATAGCGGTTTTACGAGTCAGGGGACCCAAAGAACCGCGAAGAATACGTCAGCCATCAAAACGCCGCCACTGACGTCTACCGTCCTATACAAAGTAGCTCAAACTACACAATGGGTTGTCCCCGTGACGCGCATTGCATAGGCTTGCCCGATTGTTTGCCCGCGCCTGTCGCGAGCCGCCTCGAGGAGACTGAACATGGGCCTGAATAATCAGTGGATGCAACGCGATCTCGCGGTGTTGTGGCATCCCTGCACCCAGATGAAAGACCACGAACAGCTGCCGCTGATCCCGATCAAGCGCGGTGAAGGCGTGTGGCTGGAAGACTTCGAGGGCAAACGCTACCTTGATGCCGTCAGCTCCTGGTGGGTCAATGTGTTTGGCCATGCCAACCCGCGGATCAACCAGCGCATCAAGGATCAGGTCGATCAGCTGGAACACGTGATCCTCGCCGGCTTCAGCCATCAGCCGGTGATCGAGCTGTCCGAGCGCCTGGTGAAGATGACGCCGGAGGGCCTGACACGATGTTTCTACGCCGATAACGGCTCGTCCTGCATCGAAGTCGCGCTGAAAATGAGCTTTCATTACTGGCTCAACCGCGGCCAGCCGAACAAGAAACGCTTCGTTACCCTGACCAACAGCTACCACGGCGAGACCATGGCGGCGATGTCGGTGGGCGATGTGCCGCTGTTCACCGAAACCTACAAGGCCTTGCTGCTGGACACCATCAAGGTGCCGAGCCCCGATTGCTACCTGCGCCCCGAAGGCATGAGCTGGGAAGAACATTCACGCAATATGTTCGCCGCCATGGAACAGACCCTGGCCGAGAACCACGACACCGTGGCCGCAGTGATTGTCGAGCCGCTGATCCAGGGCGCCGGGGGTATGCGCATGTATCACCCGGTGTACCTGAAGCTGTTGCGTGAAGCCTGCGACCGTTATGGCGTGCACCTGATCCACGACGAAATCGCCGTCGGCTTCGGTCGCACCGGGACGATGTTCGCCTGCGAACAGGCCGGCATCCGCCCCGACTTCCTGTGCCTGTCCAAGGCCCTGACCGGCGGTTACCTGCCGCTGGCGGCCTGCGTGACCACCGAAGATGTCTACAGCGCGTTCTATGACGACTACCCGACCCTGCGCGCCTTCCTGCATTCCCACAGCTACACCGGCAATCCCCTGGCTTGCGCGGCGGCATTAGCGACGCTGGACATCTTCGAAGAAGACAATGTCATCGAGAACAACAAAGCCCTGGCCCAGCGCATGGCGTCCGCCACCGCACATTTGGCCGATCACCCGAACGTCTCGGAAGTGCGCCAGACCGGCATGGTGCTGGCCATCGAGATGGTCAAGGACAAGGCCACCAAGGAAGCTTATCCGTGGCAGGAACGTCGCGGCTTGAAGGTGTTCCAGCATGCGTTGGAGCGCGGAGCTTTGCTTCGTCCGTTGGGCAGCGTGGTGTATTTCTTGCCGCCGTACGTCATTACGCCAGAGCAGATCGACTTCCTCGCGGAAGTGGCCAGTGAGGGGATCGACATCGCGACCCGTGACAGCGTCAGCGTTTCGGTGCCGAAGGACTTTCATCCGGGGTTTCGCGATCCGGGTTGATTGAATTCACTTGAGCTTGTGGGTGCCTGGACTGCCGCCTTCGCTGCGGTGCGGCGATCCGACAAGCCAGCTCCTACAGGTAAGATGTCGTGCACACAATTTGCGGTAACCACAAATCCTGTAGGAGCTGGCTTGCCAGCGATAAGGTCGGAACGACCTTCAGATGATTGACACCTTTTCCAGAGAACCCGCATGAGACTGTCCCGCTTCTTTATCGACGCCCCCCTGAGCACCGGCGAGCACGAGCTGCCCGAAGCCCAGGCCCATTACATCAGCCGCGTTCTGCGCATGACTGAGGGCGACGCGTTGCAACTGTTCGACGGCTCGGGCCACGAGTTTCGCGCAACACTGGTAGACGTCGGCAAGAAACGCGTCGTGGTGCAGATCGATGAAAGCTTTGCCGGGCAAGTGGAGTCACCGCTGCAAATCCATCTCGGCCAGGGCCTGTCCCGTGGCGAGCGGATGGACTGGGCCATTCAGAAAGCCACCGAACTGGGTGTCACTGAAATCACCCCGATCTTCAGCGACCGCTGCGAAGTCCGCCTCAAGGATGAACGCGCCGACAAGCGCCTGATGCACTGGCGCCAGGTGGCGATCAGTGCATGCGAGCAATGCGGGCGTTCACGGGTGCCGGTCATTCATCCGCCGCTGCTGCTTGCAGACTGGTTGAAGCAGACTCAAGCAGAATTGAAGCTGGTGCTGCATCCGGTGGCCGAGCCGTTGGTGAGTCATGCAAAGCCCGCGACCCTGGCGTTTCTGATCGGGCCGGAAGGTGGGTTGTCGGATGCCGAGGTTGATCAGGCGCAGTCCGCCGGGTTTCATGCCGCCCGCCTCGGCCCTCGGGTGTTGCGCACAGAGACTGCGCCGGTGGTGGCGCTAGCGGTGGCCCAGCAGCTTTGGGGTGACTTCTAGGCAGCCTTCGCTGGCAAGCCAGCTCCTACAGGCCCGGCGCTGTAGCTGTGGGAGCGAGCTTGCTCGCGAAGAACCGGAGAACTCCGTGGGGTGTCAGGTTTCCAGCGTTATCGTTGACGACCTTCGCGAGCAATCGAGCGTCGACCGGCTGCTCCTACAGGACATAAAACATTATCGCCACAAAGTGCAGCAGACTCCCGGCGATCACGAACAGATGCCAGATCCCATGCGCATGCCGCAGTCGGTGATCCAGGGCGAAAAAGACAATCCCCACGGTGTACAACACCCCACCCGACGCCAGCCAGGCAAACCCGGTGCCGCCCAGCGCCGCGAGCAAGGGCTTGACCGCCACAAGCACGATCCAGCCCATTACCGCGTAAATCACGATCGACAGGATCCGCGCCTCCGAACGCGGCTTGATCTCTTGCAGGATGCCGATCAGCGCCAGCCCCCAGACAATGCCGAACAACGTCCACCCCCAGGGCCCGCGCAGGGTCACCAGGCAGAACGGCGTGTAGCTGCCGGCGATCAGCAAGTAGATCGAAAAGTGATCGACCTTCTGCATGATCTCTTTCTTGCGTCCGCGAACGCTGTGATAAACGGTCGACGCGCTGTAGAGCACCAGCAAGGTGAAACCGTAGATCGCCACGCTGACGATTTTCCACGGGCTGCCATCCATGCCGGCGATCACCAGCATCCATACCACCCCGACGCACGCCGCTACCGCGCCGACCAGATGCGTCCAGGCGTTCAATCTTTCCCCGTGATACATGCGTTGCTTACCTCGAAATTAGTTGCAACATCGCGCAAGGCTCAGGCCTTGAGACTAAAAGCGCAATGTTTCAGCACGCAATCGCCCCCTGTAGGAGCCGACTTGCTGGCGAAGGCGGCGGCACATCCGGCAGAGGTGTTGGCTGATAGGACGCCTTCGCTGCGGTGCGGCGATCCGACAAGCCAGCGCCTACAAAGGCAGCAAGCGTGAACCTAGGGAATTGGGCACAATCGAGCCATTCGAACAAGAGTCACGCCACATGCTGATTGACGAAGAGTTGACCCTGAAAAAACTCGAAGTGTTCCTGGCCTTCATGCGCACCGGCAATCTGGCCCGGGCCGCGGCCGAATTGCAGACCAGCAACGTCAGCGTGCACCGGGCGATCCACTCCCTGGAAAGCGCCCTGCGCTGCCCGCTGTTCAAGCACGAAGGCCGTAACCTGACGCCGCTGGAAAGTGCTTATGTGCTGGAAGAACGGGCGCAGAAGCTGATCCAGGACGTGCTCGAAAGCGTGCGCCTGACCCGTGAGGCGGCCGGGTTTTCCGCTGAACGCTTCAAGCTCGGCTCACTGTATTCACTGACGGTGAAAACCGTGCCGCAGCTGATCATGGGGCTGAAGATTCGTCGCAGCGAACTCAACATCGATCTGATCCTCGGCTCTAACTTCGACCTGTTGTACAAACTCAAGAACATGGAGGTCGACGCGATCCTGGTGTCCCTGGACGAGAGCATCAACGACCCGGATTGCGAACAGATCCCACTGTTTTCCGACGACATCTTTCTTGCCACACCGGCCGATTCGAAGTTCGCCCAACGGACCGAAGTGGATCTGGCCGAAGTGCGCGACGAGACGTTCATTACCCTGACCCAGGGCTTTGCCACGCATCAGGACGGCAAACGGGTCTTCCAGCAGGCGGGGTTCGAGCCCAAGGTGGCGATGCAGGTCAATGACATCTTCACCTTGCTGAGCATGGTCAGTTCGGGGGTGGGTTATGCGTTGTTGCCGGGGCGGATCGCGGCGGTATACGAGAACCGGGTGAAGCTGATTCCGCTGCAGGAGAAGTATCGGTTGCAGCAGCACATCGGGGTGGTGTTTCTGAAGGCCAAGGAGAGGGATCCGAATCTGCTGGCGTTGCTGGCGGAGTGTCGGATGTATGCCAATCGCCAAATCTGAAACCGCGTCGCGGCCTTCGCCGGCAAGCCGGCTCCTACAGGAGTACGCATTCCCCTGTAGGAGCCGGCTTGCCGGCGAAGGCGTCGGAACAGTCAGCAAACACCCCGCGGTTTACCCCACAATCCCGCGAACGATGAAGTACAACAACGAAGGCCCAAGCAAACACCCAAGCCCGGTATGGAAAGTCGCGGTCAACGCGCCATAAGGCACCAACCGCCGATCCGTCGCCGCCAGCCCGGCTGTCACGCCACTCACAGTGCCCGCCAACCCGCCGAACACCATCGCCGAACGCGGGTTATCCAGGCCCATCCAGCGCGCCGCCATCGGTGTGCCGACCATCACCAGGATCGCCTTGATCAAACCGGTGGCAATCGACAGCGCCATCACATCCGAGCTGGCACCAATCGCCGCTCCGGTCACCGGCCCGACGATGTAGGTCACCGCGCCAGCGCCGATGGTGGTCATGCTGACCGCATCGCGATAACCGAACGCCCAGGCAATGCTCGCCCCGACGACGAACGGCAAAATCGTGCCGAGCAACAGGGCAATGACACCGATCAACCCGGCTTTTTTCGCTTCGGTGGCCTGCACTTCAAAAGCCGTGGCCACGATCGCAAAGTCCCGCAGCATCGCACCGCCCATCAAGCCGATACCGGAAAACAGCGTCAGATCCGCCAGGCCCTTTTGCCCGCCTGTCATGGTGCCGCCGACCCAGGCCAGCACCAGGCCGATGACGATGGCAATCGCCGAACCATGGATGCGTCCGAACGTCAGGCGTTTGGACAAGATCACCGACACCCACATGATCACGCCAACAAAGGCGAACGCTGTCACCAGACCGTTATGTTCCAGACCTTTTTCGATGAGATCCCACATATCAGCGGCCTCCTGCGGGTGCGCCAACCGGCGTTACTTCTGCCGGCTCATCGGGCAAGGGTTCGCCTTTATGAGTACGGCTGATCAGGGCAATGGTGCAGCCACAGACCACCACGGAGCCGATCGCAGCCAGCACGGCCACCGGGCCGCCGTGCAGAGCGGTGACGACGTTCTGTTGCGCGGCCATCGCGACCACCACCGGAATGTACATGGCGCCCCAGAAACCGACGCCCAGCTCGCAATCCCTGGTCATGCCACCACGTTTATGCATCCACAACCGCGCGCAGATCAGCAGGATCATCGCAATCCCGACGCCACCGACGTTGGACTTCACCCCCAGCAACACGCCGAGCATGTCACCCATGATCACCCCTGCCAGCGTACAGATCGCCAACAGCGCTACACCGTAAATAATCATTGTTGTCGTCCTCAAAGTGCATCGTCGAATGTTGTTTTTGTTGTTCGAAGGTCTGAGTGGTGGTCTAGGGTTGGCGATGACCCTCCTCGCGCAACAACGCCTGCAAGGTATCGAGCCGCGCACCGTCGAAGGCAATCACGGTGCCCTGCTCGAACACCCGGCGCGCCAGCCCGGTCAGCACTGCGCCGGGCGGCAGTTCGATCTGTAGCCGTACACCGCGCTCGTAGGCGCTTTGTACCGTGCCGCGCCAATCCACCACGCGGCACATGTTGAAGGCCAGGTCGTCGCGCAAGGCTTGCGGGGTGATAACGGGGCGGGCGCGAGTGCCGCTCAGGTAACCCAGGGTCGGCCTTTTCAATTGCACCTTGGCGAAGGCTTCGGCCAGGATTTTTGCCGGGGTTTCCAACAGCGGGCAGTGAGACGGCACACTGACCGCCAGACGCTTGGCCAGACCGGCACCACGACCTTTCGCCAACTCGGCAACCGCTTTCATCGCACTGTCACTGCCGGCGATGACGACTTGGTTATCGGCGTTGATGTTGGCCAGGTAAACCGGCGTGTCGAGGCTGTGAACCTGCGCCAGCAAGCTTTCCACCGTCGCCAGCTCCAGACCGATGATCGCGGTCATGCCGTAGCCCTGAGGATAAGCCTGCTGCATCAGCTCACCGCGCAGGCTGACCAGATGCAGCGCATCGCTGAAGCTCAAGGCACCGGCAACCACCGCTGCCGGATAAGCACCGATGGACAGACCTGCCACGTAATCCGCCTTCAATGACAACTGACGTGAAGCAGCCACTCCAGCGATCAGCAGGCATAACTGAACCGCCCTCGTCGACTGCAACGCCTCGGCAGAATCCAGCAACAAAACATCTTCACCCAGCACCTCGCTCGCCTCGATCAGCGTTTCCCGAGGCAAACGATGAAGCATGCCCGGTTGCTGCGCGCCCTGGCCGGGGAACACCAGCAAACTGCTCACGCTGCTTGCTCCTGCGGCTGCCAGGGATCGGTGACAAGACAGGCGACCTGAGCGTTCTTGAGCAGCACCCGATGCGACGAGCCGGCCCATTCGCGCAGAGCCACGGCGCCATAAGGTGTCTGCAATTGCATGTCGACACGGCATTCGGCAACGCCCAGGAGCGTTACCAACTCTTGCGCCTGGAGTCGGTTCAACGGTTGCGGAGTACGCAGAATCAAATCGAGATCGCTGCGCTCATGGAGCGCCGCAAAACCGCTGGCCAGTTCAAACCCGGCGCTGCCACTGACACCCCACACCCAGTCACAGCCATCGAGCAGCGGACGCAGTTGATCGAGGGCACGCACTGCGGGTAAATCCCGATCAATCGAGAGATGACAGAGCGCTTCAGGCTGCACCCGACGCTCGATCATCTCGACCGCCATCGACGTTGCATACCGCTGCTCGCGCAACCGCCCACGCACTCCGATCGCGATTCGGCCCGTTGCGCTCAACGCGCGCCGAACCACTACCGGCTGACCCACGCTGATCGAGTCGATCACCCACGAAGGTGCATCCACCGGCAGCTGCTGCGGGGTCATCCCCCAGAGCAGGTCGTGAGCCAGAAACGTGCTCACCACTGCACCCTCAACAGCTGGCGAACCCTGCTCGATGCCGCGCGGTTGCTCGCGCCCAGGCGGCCACTCAGATCGCAACCGGTGGCAGCGACATCGCCAATCGCCTGAACCAGACACTCATTCACCCGCGCCACATCCGCCGTCGTCGGCTGCTCGATCTGCTCCACCGACAGGGTCTCCCACAACAAGCCCAGGCTGGCATAGCTGTCGATGTCATAGGCCATCGGCGGCACGCTGGCGGCCAAGGCTTCGAGCTCTTCGACACTGCGCAAGGTCACCCGCGCCGCCGACGCCTTGCCCATGGCATGCACCATCACTCCCGGATCACGCAGGGCGATCAGCCGATTGGCCTGGTAACCATGAGCCAGAAACGCCCCGGACATGGCCTTGCCCACCAGCAAACCGATCACGGCGTGGCCGGCCAGGCGTGCACGGGCATAACTGTCCGCCGCAGCGGCCAGGGCCTGATGAATGCCCAGCGCCTCTTCCCGTCGACCGTAAGCCTGACTGGGCACATCGACGATGGCGATCAAGGCGCGTTTTTGCGGTTGATCCCGATCGGCGGCGATGACTTCATCCACAGCCTTGGCCAGGCCCCAACCTTCCAGCAAGCCGACCTCGCCGTTGCGAGCGCGGACGAAGCGGTTGTCGGGGTCGCCCACCACCGAGATAAAACGAACGGGCTGGTCGCCCAATGCCCCGTCGGCCACTTTCAACGAAGCCGGCAAACCCGTCACTGGCTTCGCCGCTGCGCTCAAGGCATCGAACCAGTGCAAACCTCTCAGGGAATACGAACTCATGAGCGCTCTCCTCGATACAGATCGCGAACCGTCGCCGGCTCGATTTGCGGCTCGGCATCCAGGCGGGCCAGCCGTTGCAGGAACAGCTCGGCCTGACGGCTGCGTTGGTGCTCAGGCAGGCCCTTTTGCAGGAACTGGCTGACTTGCTGCTGAATCTGCGCCACATCGTCGGCGACAAAACTATCCGCCAGGCCACTGGCAAAACGCTGCTCGCCACCGGTCAGGCTCCAGATGAAGGGCCGGTCACGGGAGTCGTACTCCTCAAGCCCCGCTTCCTGTTCGATCACTTGCGGACCGTTCAGGCCGAGCCTGGCTTCCCGGGTCACCAGCAAATAACTGCACAACCCGGCGGCAATCGACATACCGCCGAAGCAACCGACACTGCCGGCCACGACGCCGACCACCGGTTGGTACTGGCGCAAATCGACGATCGCGGCATGTATATCGGCAATCGCCGCCAACCCGAGGTTGGCCTCCTGCAAGCGCACGCCACCGGTTTCCAGGAGCAACACGGCGCGGGTGGGGATGCCGTTGCGGTTGTCTTCGGCGGCCAGTTCCAGTGCGCCGGCCATCTTCGCCCCGCCGACTTCACCGAGGCTGCCGCCCTGGAATGCACCTTCGATGGCCGCGATCACCACCGGCAGACCGGCGATGCTGCCCTTGGCGATCACCACGCCGTCATCGGCTTGCGGCACCACGCCCTGGCGCGACAGCCATGGCGACATGACGCGCTGGAACGGGTCGAGCAGTTCACGGAAGCTGCCGGCGTCGAGCAAGGCTTTTGCCCGTTGCCGGGCACCGAGTTCGACGAAGCTATGCTTATCAAGATGGGCTGCGCTGTCAGTCATGGCCGATCTCCTCGAAACCTTGCTCCAGACGCAGGCGCACCACGCCAGGGGTCGCGCCGAAATCGTGGATATCGATCGCCATCGCCGGCGGGTTCTGGCCGTCGAACATCCGTGCGAACAGATGCTGCCAGCGCTGTTCGGCGCCATTGACCGAGGTCTGCACCTTGATCGTCAGCGTGCCGGCCTGACCCGGTTCGATCAGCACTTCCAGATCGCCCGAGCCGACACAGCCCACCAGCGTTCGCCCCCGTGGCGGCTGCCCGGCGGGGAATTCAAAGGATAAGGTTTCCATCAGAAAGCTCCCTGGATGATGCTGTCGCCAGACTCGATACGGTCGAGGAACAGACAGGCTGCGAGCAAGTCGGCAGCGCCGCCGGGCGAGGCGTTCAACGCGATTAATTGTTCGTCCAGTCGATGCAAGCGGCGACGCCCCGCGAGGCTGGCGCTACCCCCCGCGTCGAGCACTGCTTGAGCGCCGCTTTGCATGGTGTGCAAGCCCGTTTCGCCGGCGCGGTACAGCACGCAGGTATCGGCCAGTCGGGTCATGATCGCCAGCAAGGCATCGAGGCGGGCGTTCTGCTCGCCATGGCCGGCAGCACGGCTGTGTTTGAGTTGCGGCAGCGCCCGTTGAATCACCGCCGGGAAACCCAGCTGCGCTTCTTCACGGGCTCCGCGCGCGCCGTAGCGTTGAGCGACTTGCGCGCCGTGGCTGAGCGGATGCGGCGCGTAACGGTCGTCGAGCAACGCCAGGCGTGCGGCGCGTAAAGCAATCGCGCCCGGGGCCGTGAATTCGGGGTCCAGCGCGGCGGCGGTTACCAACAAGCCCAACGCCCAGATTGCCCCGCGATGGGTATTGACGCCGCTGGTGGTGGCGAGCATCGCTTGCTCCCCTTCCCGACCGATCCGCCCGATGGCTTCGCGCAGCGGCAAACCGACCCCGCCAAACTCGCTGGCCGCTTGCGCCATTTCCTTGAACGCCGGCCACAGCGACAGTGCCGAAGCGTGCATCAGTCCCAGGTGCAAATCGGTATGAGCGCCATTGCCGCGACGGTCGACCAGCGCCGGTTTCGGTGACAAGTCGGCTTCGTCGATCAGCGCGTCAACCGCCAGGTCCGCCAGGTGCTCGGCCAGTGATAAAGGTTTGGGTTGCAGGTTGAATGCGTGCATTACCAGCTCCTGAATTTGGCGGGCGGGTTGTACAGGCCACCGGACCACTCGACCAGATCGGCCACGCTTTTGGCGGCGAGCAATTCGCGGGTGGCGTCGGTGCGGCGGATGCCAAGGTCTTCGGGCAAGGCGATCAGGCCTTCGCGGCGCATGCGCGCGGTGTCTTTCGGGTTATGTCGCAGACCAATCACCGTGACCCCGGCGACGGCGGCGATCATCGCCTGGCGCTCTTCGAGGGACCGAGCCTTGTACAGATAGGCGATGCCTTCTTCGGTCAGCAGGTGCGTGACGTCGTCGCCGTAAATCATGATCGGCGCCAGCGGCATACCGCTTTTCTTCGCCACCTCGACGGCGTCGAGGGTCTCGACAAAGGTCGGTTTGCCACCCTCCTGGAAGGTCTCGACCATTTGCACCACCAGCTTTTTGCCGCGTTCGAGCAACGCTTCGGGCGCGTCGTCGTGGCGCATGTCGAGCCAGGCCGGCGTGCCGTGGCGACGACCGCGCGGGTCGTGGCCCATGTTCGGCGCACCGCCGAAACCGGCCAGGCGGCCGCGGGTCACGGTGGAGGAATGCCCGTCGCCGTCGACTTGCAGGGTCGCGCCGATGAACAGGTCCACCGCGTATTGCCCCGCCAGTTGGCAGAACATCCGGTTGGAACGCAGTGAGCCATCGCGTCCGGTAAAGAACACGTCAGGCCTGGCGGCGATGTAGTTTTCCATGCCCAGTTCGGTGCCGAAGCAATGCACGCTTTCGACCCAACCGCTTTCAATGGCCGGGATCAGGGTCGGGTGAGGATTGAGGGTCCAGTTGCGGCAGATCTTGCCCTTCAGGCCGAGGGATTCACCGTAGGTCGGCAGGATCAGCTCGATGGCGGCGGTGTTGAAACCGATGCCGTGGTTGAGGGACTGGACGCTGTGCTTTTCGTAGATCCCGCGGATCGCCATCATCGCCATCAGCACGTGAACGGGCTTGATGTGCCGTGGATCACGGGTGAACAGCGGCTCGATGTAGAACGGCTTGTCGGCCACCACCACGAAGTCGACCCAGGATGCCGGAATGTCGACCCGCGGCAGTTCACTGACATCGTCCACCAACTGATTGACCTGGACGATGACAATGCCGTCGCTGAAGGCGGCGGGTTCGATCAATGCCGGCGTATCTTCAGTGCTCGGGCCGGTATAGATGTTGCCGGCGCGGTCGGCCATGAAACCGGCCGAGAGTACGACGTTGGGAATCAGGTCCACCACCAGCCGCGCATAGAGTTCGATGTAGGTGTGGATCGCACCGATTTCCAGCAGGCCGTCTTCGAGCAACTGGCTGATGCGCAGGCTCTGGGTACCGGCAAAGGAGAAGTCGAGCTTGCGGGCGATGCCGCGTTCGAACAGGTCAAGATGCTCGGCGCGACCGACACTGGGCATGATCATGTGCAGGTCATGCAGCTTGCCCGGGTCAGCCTTGGCCAGGGAGCGCGAGAGGAAATCCGCCTGCTTCTGGTTGTTGCCTTCCAGCACCACACGGTCGCCGGGCAGGATCAAGGCCTCCAGCGCCGCAACGATCTTGTCGGTGGGCAACACCACACCGTCGGCTAGATCCTTGACCAACTCAAGACGCCGCTGCTTTTCGCTGCGCCGCCGCGTCCATCGCGAGTCGGGGGATATTGTTGTTGTCATGACCACTCCACGGGTTCGCTGTCGTGGGAGTCACCTTAGGAGTGTTGGGTGGGGGGCATCAATCAAGCAGAGAGACGGATCGTTACGGTCACCGTAATGATCGGCTGGAGAAGTTGGTTGCTTGTCCCGACGCCTTCGCGAGCAAGCTCGCTCCCACAATGGATCCCCGTCGTACACAAAACCCCTGTGGGAGCGAGCCTGCTCGCGAAGGGGCCAGAACAATCTCCGCCGGTTTCAATGCCGGAGTGCAATGATCGATAAGTCCCAAGATAGGACCGATCGGTCCCTTTTTGGGAATCTTCAAACTGAATGCAGAAACCATTAAGGCGAGGGGGCTTGTCGGAACGACGCTTCGCCACAGGCCGGTCAGACAGCTTGAGGTTTGTGTTTAAAAGTTTGTCCCCAGGATCGGTGAAAGGCTACGCAGTCTGGCGTCGCTGCCTACAGAAATGCCGGAACCCGCTGAATGGTGCGGTTTTGTGTTGGTCTTTATCGTTTGGGGGTCGCTGGAAACTCAGCGACCGGGATTGGAACCCCGTGGTGTTAACGAGGCAAAAGCGCCTTTCATAACGTATGCTGCGCACCTTTAATGTGTGCACTCCGTTATGGCGGCTGTGCGCGGGAGACCTTAGTGTCTGTCGGGTTTTGTCCGTTTGCCCGGGTTCCAGCCCGCGTACAGCTGCCACCCCTTCGATTGGAACCCGATGGAGCAGCTGAAACTCTTAAATGGAGCTTCACTATGTTCAAAGTTACTCCCAACCCCCCGGAAACCGACACCGGTTCCGAAGCTTTTCTCGAAGCCGAAAAACTCAAGGAAGCCGCCGACCGCGTCTTCGCGCACTACTTCCCCCTGGCTGACGAAAAACCAGCCAAGCACCGAAAATTCCAGCTCTTCACCGTCTCTCCCGATATCGACACCGAAGCCCTGCTGGCCAACGCCTCCGAAGACCTGCTGTCCATCAGCGCCATTGCAGCCGATCTGGCGGACGATGTGGAAGGCTCGCGCCGCTCGGTGGCCTTGGCGCTCAGCCGCATGGCCGATGGGGTGCAGTTGTTGGTGGAGCGGGTGATGGATCATCATGAGGCGCTGCAGATGCAGATGTGGACTCAGGCCAAGGTGTAGCTGTCAGGTTAGTGGTGAATTGAAGGCCGCCTTCGCGAGCGGGCTCGCTCCCACAGGAGTACGCATTCCAATGTGGGAGCGAGCCTGCTCGCGAAGAGGCCTTCAGACTAGCCCGTAATTAACCAACAACTCCTCCAGCGCCAACAAATCCGGCACCTTCGCCACCTGATCCCCCACCTGCACCGCCGCCTGTTCCAGCGCACACAACGGCACATCCACATAGCTCAACTGACTGTCGAGCTTGAACGAACGCGGAATCCCCTGCACCAGCAGCGCAATGAACTTCAGCTCCGGCCGCCCGCCAAGGGCATTGAGGATGACAATCCGCGCCCGCTCGCCGATGACGATCCTGTTGCCACACGCCGACTCGAAACTGAGCAATGGGATCTGCCGGTTACGCCATGCGACGCGCCCGAGGTACCAGGGTGGCGTATCGAGATCGAAGCTTCCCGGTTGGTAATCGATCAGCTCGGCGACGGCGACGTTGGGCAAGATCAGGTGACGGTCGGCCAGGGGCAACAGCAGTCCGGTGAGGTTGCTGGTGCGATGCTCAAGCATGGGTCTTGCTCCACAGGGCGATGCTTTCGAGCAATACCGATTCCTGGTACGGCTTGCCGAGGTAGTCGTTGACGCCGATGGCCATGGCGCGGTCGCGGTGTTTCTGCCCGGTGCGCGAGGTGATCATGATGATTGGCAGGTGTTGCAAGCGTTCGTCCGCACGCACCCGGGTCGCCACTTCAAAGCCGTCCATGCGCGGCATTTCGATATCCAGCAGCATCAGGTCCGGCTGGTGTTCTTCGAGCAGCAACATGGCGTCGACACCGTCCTTGGCGGTCAGCACGTTCATGCCGTGGCGTTCGAGCAAACGGCTTGTGACCTTGCGCACGGTGACCGAATCGTCGACCACCAGCACCAGCAACGGCTTTTGCGGTTCGGGTTCCGCTTCTTGAGCCAGTGGTCGCTGCGGCACACGCGCCTGCAGGGCGCGGATCGGGGCCAGCAGATCGACAATCAGCACCACCCGGCCATCCCCCAGGATCGTTGCCCCGGACAAACCCTGTACCGTTGCAAATTGCGGACCGAGGCTCTTCACCACGATCTCGCGAGTGCCCACCATGGCATCGACCTGCACGGCAACATGCCGCTCGTTGCACTGCACCAGCAAGACCGGCATCGGCAGGCTCTGGCCCAGGAGTTTCGGACGGGTACTGGTCTTGAGCAGTTCTCCGAGATAGCACAGTTCATAGTGCTGCCCGGCGTATTTGTAGGTCGGCGGATCGAGCCGGTAATGCCCTTCGAGTTCGTTGGGCAACACGCGCACGATACCGTCGATGGTATTCAGCGGAATGGCGAATTGATCTTCCCCGCACTGCACCATCAGCGCCCGGTTCACCGATACGGTGAACGGCAGGCGAATGCGGAAGTGCACGCCCTGCCCCGGTGTCGAGTCGATGCTCATGGTGCCGCCGAGTTGCCGGACTTCTTCGTGAACCACGTCCATGCCGACGCCGCGCCCGGAAATCTGGGTGATTTTCTCTGCGGTGGAGAACCCCGGTTGCAGGATGAATTGCAGCACGTCGCGGTCGCTGATGTCGCTGTCCGGCGCCAGCAGGCCGCGCTTGACCGCCTTGCGCCGGACCGCGTCCAACGGTACGCCGGCACCGTCGTCGCGGATGTCGAAAATGATGTCGCCGCCCTCCCGCGACAGGTCGAGGGTAATCCGGCCCTGGGCCGGTTTCCCGGCCGCGATACGCACCTCGGCAGCCTCCAGCCCATGGTCAACGGCATTGCGCAGCATGTGCTCGAGCGGCGCCGCCATGCGTTCGAGCACGTTACGGTCCATCTCGCCTTCAGCGTTGCCGACGACGAACTCCACGTCCTTGTCCAACTCGCTGGAGACCTGACGGACGATACGTTTCAAGCGCGGCAACATGCGCTCGAACGGCACCATGCGCGTACGCATCAGGCCTTCTTGCAGTTCGGTGTTGATCCGGCCCTGCTGTTGCAGCAGGTTGTCCGCGTCCTGATTGCGCCGGTCGAGCGTTTCCTTGAGGTCAAGCAGGTCAGAGGCGGATTCGAACAGCGCCCGGGACAGTTGCTGCAACTGCGAATGCCGGTCCATTTCCAGCGGATCGAATTCTTCGTAGCCCAGGCGTTCGGCATCGACCTGCTGACGGCTGAGGATCCGCCCCTGGGTTTCGGTATCGAGACGGCGCAACTGGTCGCGCATGCGCTCGATGGTGGTTTCCATCTCACTCAGGGCCACACGCGCATCGTTGACCTGTTGCTCGATCCGCCCCCGGAAGATCGAGGTTTCGCCAGCCAGGTTGACCAGGTCGTCGAGCAATTCAGCCGAGACCTTGACCATATCGGCGCCGGCCTCTGCTGGCAGCGCGAGTGGTTCGGGCTTGTGTGTTGCGAGTGTTGCAACCGGCGCTTCAGGCACCGCTGGGTGGCTGAAATTCCTGATCGCGTCGATCAGTTGATCGGCTGCGGGCAAAGGGTCCCCGGCGCGGGTCGCATCGAGCATTTGTGCCAGGCGGTCATGGCTGCATTGCAACAGCGTGAACAAGGCGGGTGTGGGTTGCAGCACGCCAGCGGACAGGCCTTCGTAGAGAAATTCCAGCTCATGGGCCAGATCGCCGATCGGGACGATCTCCACCATCCGCGCGCCACCCTTGAGGGTGTGCAGATCGCGCAGCAGGGTTTCCACTTCCTGACGATGGGTCGGTTCGGCCTGCCAGCGCACCAATGCCGCGCCAGAGTTTTCGATGATGTCGAAACCTTCCTCGAGGAAGATGTCCTGCAACTCGGGATCATGGGGGGCCGAATCATTGGCCGGCGCGGGCTCGACCCGCTCAAGGGTACTGACGTTGTCCTGACGGAATTGACGTATGAGCTCGATCAGTTCGCCCGGATCGGCCAATGGCTGCTGGTTTTGCAACTGTTCCAGCATCGCTGCGAGCCGGTCATGGCTGTGTTGCAGCAGTTGCGCCAACACGTCGCCATGGCTGAAACGGCGATCGACCAGGCCTTCGTAGAGGTTTTCCAGCTCATGGGCCAGGTCACCGACGGGCTCGACTTCGGCCATTCGCGCACCGCCCTTGAGGGTGTGCAGGTCTCGCTGCAGGGACAGCAGCGGCGCGGCGTTGTCCGGGTCGCCCAGCCAGCGCTGCAGGGCCTGGCTGGCGCTTTCGAGGATATCAACCGCTTCTTCGAGGAAGATCGCGACGATTTCATCCTCCAGTTCAACACCGCGGTCCCCCGTAGGAGCTGGCTTGCCAGCGAAGGACTCATAAGCGCCGCGTTTCTCCAGGGAAAACGCGTCATCGCTAACCACGCGATCCCCTGTAGGAGCTGGCTTGCCAGCGAAGGGCTCACAGGCGCCGCGTTTATCCAATGAAAACGCGTCATCCTTAACGCCGCGATCCCCCGTAGGAGCTGGCTTGCCAGCGAAGGGCTCACAGGCGCCGCGTTTATCCAATGAAAACGCGTCATCCTTAACGACGCGATCCCCTGTAGGAGCTGGCTTGCCAGCGAAGGGCTCACCGGCGCCGCGTTTATCCATTGGAAACGCGTCATCGTTGAAGTCCTTCGCTGGCAAGCCAGCTCCTACAGGGGTCCGCGCCAGCTCCGCGGTGACGCTGCCGAGTTCGCGAATGCTCTGGGTCCGGCTGCCGTCGCTACGGATCAGACCCATGGCCGAAGGATCGAGACCCTCATCGAGCAAGCCGCGCAAGGCCTGGATCCGCTCCGGTTGCGGGCTGACTTCCTGGCCGGCGGCCAGTTCGTCGAGCATGTTGATCAGCGCTTCGTGAGCACTTTGTGCCTCGTTGAAAAACCGCTCACTGACCGCCAGGCTGCTTTCCTCCACCGCGCCATAGAGGTCGAGCAAGGCTTCACAGAGTTCATCCACCGGATGCAGATCGGCCAGGTGCGCGCCTTCGCCCAAGGTGGTCAATTCGTCCAGCAGTGCGCTGAGCTCCTGCCGCTCGCCGGGATGTTGCTGCCAACGGCGCAACAGGCTTTCGGCGTCCAGCAGAATGTCCATGCCCTGGGCGAGAAAGTTGTTGATCAATTGCGGATCACGCTTGATGCGCAGCCTGGTATTGGGTGCACTCAATAGACTTTGCAGACGCTCGGCCAGCAACACCTGGGTACGCTCGATCAACGAGCAGGCGCCGGGAATCCCGGCCAGTGGGTCGCGCTTGAGTTGACGCAGCCCGAGACGGAACAGTCCTTCAGCCTCCCGCAACAGTTCGACTTCATCCTGATCCAGTGCCAGCAGGTGTGCCTTGTATTCCCTGGTCAGTTGATCCAGCGGCGCTGCCAGTTCGGCAATCGGCAAAACGCCCGCCATCGAGGCGCTGCCCTTGAGCGTGTGCAAGGCGCGCTGCAACTCGTCGCTGGCGTGCAACGGCACCTGCTCGGCGGCCCGGTCGAGAAAGCGGTTGAGGCTGCCCAAATGGGTTTCGGCTTCGTTGCGGAAAATTTCCAGCAACATCGGATCGAAGGCCGCAATCTCCTGCGAGATCTCATCGGCCGGCAGCAATAGGCTGCCGGGGGTGGTCAACGCAGGCGGGTTGGCAGCAGATACGGGACTGGCCAGCACATCGGCCAAGGTCTGCATGATGGCAGGATCGTCCAGCTCCTGATGATCGCGCATGAGCTGTGCTTGCGTCGGGCTGAGCACCTCTTCGAGCACCGGCAATTGATGCTCGCTGGGGAAAAAGCCGAGGGAGGCCAGGCTCTTTTGTGCGACGTCGAGCAGATGTTCGCCCGGCGCCTGGGGGTCGTCACCAAGACGTTCCAGGTAGTAATCGATGCTGGTCACGACGTCGGCCAGGCTGTCGAGTTCCTGCCAGCCGGGGTGACCCGGATCCAGCAACAAATGCTCGTGGATAAACTGGTTGCAGGTTTCGATCAGGCTCGCCGCGCGACTCAACGGAATCATCGCCAGCGCGCCGCGAACCTGGGTCAGCAGATCCGGCAATGGCTGCAGGTGCTGGCGATCCCAATCGGCGTCGATGTAGTCGACGATCAAGTCCTTGGCCTGTTGCAGGCAAATGCGCGCTTCCTTGATCACGATCTGGTGGATCTGCGTCAAATCGGTGGTCGGCAGTCGGCTTTCTTCCTGGCTTTGCGGCTCGACGGTACCGACCATGCCGGCCAGGGTCGCTTCGACGTAGAGCAAGGCGCCGGCGACGTCCATCAGGATCGCGTCATTGGGCTCACGCTGGCCTTGGGCAAGGCTCAGTACCACCGCCAACTGATCGATGATGACCTTGCGTGGCTGGCCGAAACCAAGCACCGCCAGGGTGTCGGCGATTTGCCGCAGCGGCGCCAGCAAGCTGTCGAGGTCCGAGGTGTGCTGGCGGTCGCTGCGCACAAACAGGTCGAGGCGCTCCTTGACCCGCACCAGCTCTTCGCACAACGCCGCCAATACCGAGCGCATGGCGTCGCGGTCGGGGCCGGCCAGTCGCGCCCGTTCTTCTTCGACCATCGCACTATGAGGCAGCGCATCGTCCAGTCCGTAGCGATCTTTCATGGTCAGCATCTGTCCGGTGGGATGTTCGGCCTTGGCAATGTAAAACAGCAACCGCTTGAGCAACGCCGGCGGTGCCGGCTGATTGATGCCGGGCATGCCCTGTTCGAGCAGGCGTTTGAGTTCCAGGTCGGTCTCCTTGAACAGGCTGCGCAAAGCCGGGCTGTTGGCAGTCACGCCGGCGCGCATGCCTTCGACCAGCGCCGAGGCGACTTGCCACAACGGCCCCAGGGGCGCAGCGCCACACAGTTCTTCCAGTCGTGAGAACACCTTGGTCAGGTACCCGAGAATAGTCTCGTCATCCTGCTCGCGCAGCAATCCGGCCAGGGCCATCTGCAACATCTGCCGCAGCTTGCGCAGCACATCAGGTAAATCCGCCGGTTCCAGCAAGGCCAGAAACTCTTCATCTAGTGGCGGCAGGTCCGGCAATTGCGCAGTGAACAGGCTGGTTTCCGATAACAGGCTTTCGCCTCGGGCGTCACGCAGATCGTTGATCAGCGGCAACATCACCAGCGGCAGGTCCCGACGAGCGCCTTGCACCCGGTCGAGATATATCGGCAGTTGCCCGAGGGCCTGCAGCAACAGATGGATCGCCTCATCGCGATGGCCGACGCGGTCATGCAGCAGAGCGCTGGTCAGTTGCTCCATTTCTTCGGCGAACAGCGCCGCACCGTAGAACTCGACCATCCTCAAGCTGCCATGAACCTGATGGATGCAGGCCAGGCATTCGCTCAGGGCGTGCGTCGCCTGCGGGTCATCCAGCAAGGTCACGATTGCCTGATGCGCCACTTTCAACGTTTCGGCAATCTCGCCCTTGACCCACTCGAGGGCCACATAGTCGTGCCGATCACCCATAACCACTCCACTTTGCACCCCAATCAGGAATCAAATGCCCCAGGGCCATTCATACTTTATCAGCAGGCTGCGTCCTGGTGGCCGGCAAGGTGAAACCGGATACCGAACGCCGCAACTGACTGGCCATTTTCGCCAGGTTGCCGATGCTTTCAGCGGTAGCCGTGGAACCGGACGACGTCTGCGTGGTGATCTGCTGGATCACGTTCATCGTCAGGGAAATCTGCCCGGCCGAAGAGGTCTGTTGCTGCGCGGCGTTGGAAATACTCTGGATCAGCGCCGCAAGGGTCTTCGACACCCCTTCGATTTCTTCCAGGGCCACCCCGGCATCCTGCGCCAGACGCGCGCCACGCACCACTTCGGTGGTGGTCTGCTCCATGGAAATCACGGCTTCGTTGGTGTCGGTCTGGATCGCTCGCACCAGGGTTTCGATCTGGCGGGTCGCGGCAGACGAACGCTCTGCCAATCGTTGCACTTCATCGGCCACCACTGCGAAACCGCGCCCGGCGTCACCGGCCATGGACGCCTGGATCGCCGCATTCAGGGCGAGGATGTTGGTCTGGTCGGCAATGTCATCGATCAGGCTGACTATATCGCCGATTTCCTGGGAAGACTCACCCAATCGCTTGATGCGTTTGGCGGTGTCCTGGATCTGTTCGCGAATGTTGTCCATGCCGTGGATGGTGTTGTGCACCACCTCGTTGCCCTTGTTGGCGATCTCCACCGAACGTTCAGCCACCGCTGAGGATTCCGCCGCGTTGGCCGAGACCTGATCGATGGACTCGGCCATGTCATTGATCGCCGTGGACGCTTCGGCAATCTGCTGCGCCTGATGCTCAGAGGCCTGGGCCAGGTGCATGGCGGTGGCCTGGGTTTCCTGCACGGCGGCGGCAACCTGGCCGGCCGTGAGGTTGATCGTCGCCACCAGGTCGCGCAGCTGATCGACCGAGTAATTGATCGAATCGGCGATGGTCCCGGTAAAGTCTTCGGTCACCGTAGCGGTCACGGTCAGGTCGCCGTCGGCCAGGTCCTCGATTTCGTCCAGCAGCCGCATGATTGCGGTCTGATTGCGCTCATTCTTTTCGGCTGTCTCGCGCAACTGACGATTGGTCTCGCGCACCATCACCAGCCCGATGAGGATGATCGACATCAGTGCAGCAAGGCCCAGGACATAGCCGCCAATGGTGTCGGTGTTGCGCCCGCCGGCGAGGTTTTCCAACCCGGTGGCCAAGTGCGAGGCTTCGTCGAGCAGGGTTTGCGACAAGGTAAAAATGTTGCTGGCCGATTCCCGGACCTTGAACAGCTCCGGCGACGTTTCGAGGATTTCGTCCACCGACCCGGAGACGAATTGAAATAGCTCGGAAATCTCGATCAACCGGGCACGGGCATCGCTGTCCTCGACCTGGCTCACCTTCAGCGCCGGATTACCCTGGAGCATGCCCGTGAGCACCTGGCCGAATCGCGCGGCGTCGCGACCGAACGCATCGGCGGCCTGTTGCGAGTTTTCGTCTCCGGAGAGCACGGTGTTCACCGCGCCGAGGATACGTTCAGCCAGCAGGGTCTGCCGCTGGGCCATCGCCACCTGAGCGGCCGGCGCACCGCGCAACAGGAGGATTTCGACCACCTTCTCGTATTCGACTTGCAACTGCGGCACGGTTTCGGCCAGGGTGGCGGCGACCTGATGCAGGGACAGTACGGTCTGTTCGCTGGCGAGAATCGTGTCGGTGTTTTTCAGCAGACGCTCCCAATCAAGCTGCACGGCGCGCATTTCCGGGCGCACGGTGGATGGCGCCGGCGGCAGGCCGGTGGAAGGATCGCCATTCTTCAAATAGCCCCAACGCCGGGCAAAATCATTGCGCGCTTCGCTGAGCAGTTTGAACGCCGCCGCCTTGCCCGCCGCGGCTTCGGTGGCGTTCTTGGCGATGCGCTGGGACAGCACGCGCAGCTCGCCGGCGTGGCCGATGTACTGCTTGTCGTACGTGACCTGGGTATTGAGGTAAGCGAAGTGGGCGAACAGCAGCATGATGAAGACGATCAGCGCGATGAACAACGCGATGATCTGCGAGCGGCTGCGCGACCCTTCAGGCTTGCCTGTTTTTGCTTTTGTCATCGGTTCTCGCCTTTAACCACCTTTAGAACCCACCGAAGATCCCTTGTGGGAGCGAGCCTGCTCGCGATGAACCTGAGAACACCGCGGGGTGTCAGGCTTGCAGCGTTATCGTTGACGACCATCGTCGGAACGCCGCCCGGAGCAAGCTCGCTCCTACAGGGGTCAGGCGGCGACATTCAGGAAACTTTGCGACTTCACCAACGCAAACGGGCTGAACACCTGCCAGCCCTGCTCGCGTTGGAATTGGCCGGTGACGAACGCCGACACAGGCCCGTGCCCATTGTCCGCCGGCTCCAGGCTGTCCTGGGCGAAGTGCTGCAAGCCGAAGACCTCATCGACCATCAACCCGGCGAACACATCGCCATGCTCGACCACCAACACCCGCCGCTGCTTGCGCAGAGGCGACAGTTCATGACCGAAGAAACCACACAAATCCATGATCGGCAGCAAGCGTCCGCGCAAGTTGGCGACGCCCTTGACCCAGGGCTTGACGCCCGGCAGCTGAGTGAACCGCGGCTCGTGCAACACTTCGCTGATCTCGCCCATGGGCGCGACGTACCAGCGCTCGCCCAAGCGAAAACCGATACCGCTCCAGCTGTCCTGGCGGAACGGTTGGGACGGTAGATCCGCCGCCAGCAGACGACAACGCCGATCGATCTGCAGCAGCAGTTCGAAGGCGGTCAGCGACTCGGTCATGGCGGGGCTATCAACCGGCCAACACGTTGTTCAGGGTCTTGATCAGGGTGTCTTCGTCGACCGGTTTGGTCAGGTAGTCCTTGGCGCCCTGGCGCGTACCCCAGACCTTGTCGGTTTCCTGATCCTTGGTGGTGATGATGATCACCGGAATGTGTCCGGTTTCCGGATCCTTGGTCAGCTGACGGGTCGCCTGAAAACCGTTGAGGCCAGGCATGACGATGTCCATCAGCACCGCGTCGGGTTTCTCCTGGCGGGCGAGGGCCACGCCGTCGGCACCGTTCTCCGCTTTCAACACTTCATGACCGTGCTTTTCCAGCATGCCGGTCAGTTTGTACATTTCGGTCGGCGAATCATCGACGATCAGAATACGAGCCATGGTGTTCCCCATTCTTGTCGACACCGGGCCCGCTGGCCGAGCGTCACTGTGGTGTCTTACTGCGGCAAAACGGCGGCGAAACCCGGCACATGGGCCTGGATCGCGTTCAGCAGTTCTTCCTTGCTGAAAGGTTTGGTCAAAAACTGGTCGGAACCGACGATGCGCCCCTTGGCCTTGTCGAACAGACCGTCCTTGGACGACAGCATGATGACGGGCGTGGACTTGAACGCGCTGTTGTTCTTGATCAAGGCGCAGGTCTGATAACCGTCCAGACGGGGCATCATGATGTCGACGAAGATGATGCCGGGGTGATTATCGGCAATCTTTGCCAGGGCATCGAAACCATCGATGGCCGTGATGACCTCACAACCCGCGTTCTTCAACAGCGTTTCGGCGGTGCGACGAATCGTCTTCGAATCGTCGATTACCATAACCTTCAAGGCGCTGGAATGCTGTTCCATAAATGCTCTACCGTCGCCTTTGCGAATCAAATTGTCCATTTGCGCCAACCGGAGGCTTTAAACCCTTGATGCTCAAGGCCCAGCACGGCATGGCAGCCTTTTTAGCACAGTCTCCAAATCCAATCTATCGGGCGACTGGCGCGGTGGTTTTTCCTTGACCCGGAACATTCTCAGCGCCACTCTGACGCCACTTTTATACGGTCCTGTGGATTGATTTTTTGTAGGAGCGAGGCTTGCCCGCGAAGCAGGCGGCACGGTTTTGCAGGCACACCGCGTCATCGTTCTTCGCGGGCAAGCCTCGCTCCTACAAGAGGATCGGCATAGCTCCCCAAATCTTCGAGGAAACACCCATGAGCGTTCGAGTCGGGATTGTCATGGATCCCATTGCCGGCATCTCCTACAAGAAGGATAGCTCGCTGGCCATGCTGCTGGCCGCGCAGAAGCGCGGCTGGGAACTGTTCTATATGGAACAGCGGGATTTGTACCAGGCCGAAGGCGAAGCGCGGGCGCGGATGCGTCCGTTGAAAGTCTTCGCCAACCCGGAAAAATGGTTCGAACTGGACGCCGAGCAGGATTCGCTGCTGAGCGATCTGGACGTGATCCTGATGCGCAAGGATCCGCCGTTCGACATGGAGTTCGTCTACTCCACTTACCTGCTGGAGCAGGCCGAACGCGCTGGCGTGCTGGTGGTCAACAAGCCGCAAAGCCTGCGCGACTGCAACGAGAAACTGTTCGCCACGCTGTTCCCGCAGTGCACGCCGCCGACCATCGTCAGCCGTCGCCCGGATGTATTGCGCGAGTTCGCCGATCACCACGGCGATGTGATCCTCAAGCCGCTGGACGGCATGGGCGGCTCGTCGATCTTCCGCCACACCGCCGGCCACCCCAACCTGTCGGTGATCCTCGAAACCCTGACCCTGCATGGCAATCAGCAGATCATGATCCAGGGTTACCTGCCGGCCATCGTCGACGGCGACAAACGCATCCTGATGATTGACGGCGAACCGGTGGATTACTGCCTGGCGCGAATCCCGGCGGCGGGCGAAACCCGGGGCAACCTGGCTGCTGGTGGTCGTGGCGAAGCGCGTCCGCTGACTGAAAAAGATCGCTGGATCGCCGCGCAAGTCGGCCCGACCCTGCGCGAGAAAGGGCTGCTGTTTGTCGGCCTGGACGTGATTGGCGAGCACCTGACGGAAATCAACGTCACCAGCCCGACTTGCATTCGCGAGATTGATAACGCGTTCGGCACCGACATCGGTGGCCTGCTGATGGAGGCCATCGAGAAGAAGCTGCAAGCTGCAAGCCTCAAGCCGCAAGTTTGAAGCACGCGGCATACAGCTTGTCGCTTGAAGCTTGTCGCTTGAAGCTAAAAACCAACATTGCGTTATCATGCCGGGCCCGTAAAAACGCGATGTTGGTTTTTTTGCCATGACGCTTCCGTCCGATCTGCCCGTTGAACTCGCCCATCGTGGTGTGCGCCCGGTCGATCGCCTCGGTTTTACCCTGTTCCTCGCGGCGCTGATTCACCTGGCCTTGCTCCTGGGTGTCGGCTTTACCATGGTCGAGCCCAAGCAGATCAGCAAAACCCTGGAAATCACCCTCGCCACCTTCAAAAGCGAAAAAAAGCCGGAAAAAGCCGACTTCCTTGCCCAGGAAAATCAGCAAGGCAGCGGCACCCTGGATAAAAAGGCCATTCCCAAGACCACCGAGGTCGCGCCGTTCCAGGACAACAAGGTGAAAAAAGTCACACCACCGCCGGCGGCCAAGCCTGAAGTACGGGAAGCCCCGCCCAAGGCAGCGGTGACGACCGTTGCGCCCAAACCGAAAAAAGCTCCGGCCAAAACCGCAGAACCCAAGGCCGACACCAAACCCAAGGTGGCGGCACCGACGTTCGACAGTGAACAGCTTTCCAGCGACATCGCCAGCCTCGAAGCGGAACTGGCCAACGAACAACAGCTGTACGCCAAGCGCCCGCGCATCCACCGCCTGAGCGCTGCCTCGACCATGCGTGACAAGGGCGCCTGGTACAAGGACGAGTGGCGCAAGAAGGTCGAGCGCATCGGCAACCTCAATTACCCGGACGAGGCCCGCCGCAAACAGATTTACGGCAATTTGCGCCTGATGGTCTCGATCAACCGCGACGGCTCGCTCTATGAAGTGTTGGTGCTGGAGTCTTCCGGGCAACCGCTGCTGGACCAGGCAGCGCAGCGCATCGTGCGGCTTGCGGCGCCGTTCTCGCCGTTTACCGGGGACTTGTCGGACATCGACCGGCTGGAAATCATCCGCACCTGGAAGTTTGCCCGCGGCGACAGGCTCTCCAGCAACTGACCAGCGCAGAACCCCTGTAGGAGCGAGCTTGCTCGCGATGGTCCTGAGAACACCGCGGGGTGTCAGGCGTTCAGCGTTATCGTTGACGACCATCGCGAGCAATCGAGCGTCGACCGGCTGCTCCTACAGATTTACGTTATTTCCTGTGCATCCCCGACTTGTCAGCTCGCCCCTCCAACGCCACACTAGCGCTCATGAAGAACGTCAGCCCCAGCTACCTCAAGCATCACTTCCTGATCGCCATGCCTCACATGGCCGACCCGAACTTTGCGCACACCTTGACCTACATCGTCGAGCACACGGCCAATGGTGCCATGGGGCTGGTGGTCAATCGTCCGCAAGACCTGAACCTGGCCGATATCCTCGAGCAACTGCGCCCCGACATCGAACCGCCGGCCCTCTGCCAGCATGTGCCGATCTTCATCGGCGGGCCGGTGCAGACCGATCGCGGCTTTGTCCTGCACCCCTCGGGGAAAACCTTTCAGGCGACCGTTGATCTGGAAGGCGAGCTGTCGCTGTCGACCTCCCAGGACGTGCTATTCGCTATCGCCGACGGCGTCGGCCCCGCGAAAAGCGTGATCACCCTGGGTTACGCCGGTTGGGAACCCGGGCAACTGGAGGCCGAACTGGCCGCCAATGCCTGGCTGACCTGCCCGTTCAATGCCGACATCCTGTTCAATACCAGCAGTGAATTGCGCCTGGAAGCGGCGGCCAAACACCTGGGCGTCAACCTCAGCCTGCTGACCAGCCAGGCGGGACACGCCTGATGGCCCTGCGGTTGATACTGGGTTTCGACTATGGCACCAAACAGATCGGCGTCGCGGTCGGCCAGGTGATTACCGGCCAGGCCCGCGAACTATGCACGCTGAAGGCACAGAACGGCATTCCCGACTGGAATCAGGTCGAAGCGCTGATCAAGGAGTGGAAACCCGATGCCGTGGTGGTCGGCCTGCCATTGAACATGGACGGCACACCGAGCGACATGTGCCTGCGGGCGGAAAAATTCGCCCGACGCCTGAACGGCCGCTACAACCTGCCCTTTTATACCCACGACGAACGCCTGACCACCTTCGAAGCCAAGGGCGAGCGGCGTGATCGTGGCGGGCAAAAGGGCAGTTACCGCGACAACCCGGTCGACGCCATCGCCGCCGCCCTGTTGCTGCAAGGCTGGCTCGACGAAAACACCGCACTGTTCGAATCCTGACCGCAACAGATCCTGACGAGCCGCTGTGCGTCTCTTTTAGCTACAACCCGAGCCCAGACCCAGTGCCTTACCGCAAAAGCCGGGCTCGGGCCGAAGAAGGAGCAAACCATGAGCCTGCCTAATCCCGGCGAACTGATCAGCCAGATGGCGATACGCCTCAAGGACCACCTGGAACACCGTGGCATCGTCGAACCGCGTTACATCGGCATTCGCACCGGCGGCATCTGGGTCGCCCAGGCGTTGCTCGATGAACTGGGCAGCGATTCGCCCTTGGGCACGCTGGACGTTTCCTTCTACCGAGACGACTTCAGCCAGAACGGCCTGCACCCGCAAGTGCGCCCGTCTGCCCTGCCGTTCGAAATCGAAGGCCAGCATCTGGTGCTGATCGACGACGTATTGATGAGTGGCCGAACCATCCGCGCCGCCCTGAACGAACTTTTCGACTACGGCCGCCCGGCCAGCGTGACCTTGGTCTGCCTGCTGGATCTGGACGCCGGCGAGTTGCCGATTCGCCCGGATGTGGTAGGCGCGACCCTGTCGCTGGCCGCCCACGAGCGGGTGAAGCTGTCCGGTCCGGAGCTCAAGCTCGAACTGCAAGATCTCGCCTTTTAATTTGCCCTATTGAGAGTCCCCCTCGCGATGACGCCTCTAGAAACCAAGCGCCCGCTGCAGCTCAATGATCAGGGCCAGCTGCGCCACTTCCTCTCGCTCGACGGTCTGCGCCGCGAGTTGCTGACGGAAATCCTCGACACTGCGGACTCGTTCCTCGAAGTCGGCGCCCGGGCGGTAAAGAAAGTCCCGCTGCTGCGTGGCAAGACCGTGTGCAACGTGTTCTTCGAGAACTCCACCCGCACCCGCACCACCTTCGAACTGGCGGCCCAGCGGCTGTCGGCCGACGTAATCACCCTGAACGTGTCGACATCGTCGGCGAGCAAGGGGGAAACCCTGCTCGATACCCTGCGCAACCTCGAAGCCATGGCCGCCGACATGTTCGTCGTCCGTCATGGCGACTCCGGCGCGGCCCACTTCATTGCCGAGCACGTCTGCCCGCAAGTGGCGATCATCAATGGTGGCGACGGCCGACATGCCCACCCGACCCAGGGCATGCTCGACATGCTCACAATCCGTCGGCACAAGGGCGGCTTCGAAAACCTCTCGGTGGCCATCGTCGGCGATATCCTGCACTCGCGGGTGGCACGCTCGAACATGCTGGCCCTGAAAACCCTCGGTTGCCCGGACATCCGCGTGATCGCGCCGAAAACCCTGCTGCCGATCGGCGTCGAGCAATATGGAGTGAAGGTCTACACCGACATGACCGAAGGCCTGAAAGACGTCGACGTGGTGATCATGCTGCGTCTGCAACGCGAGCGCATGACCGGCGGCCTGCTGCCGAGCGAAGGCGAATTCTACCGCCTGTTCGGCCTGACCACCGCACGCCTGGCCGGCGCCAAACCGGATGCCATCGTCATGCACCCGGGGCCGATCAACCGTGGGGTGGAGATCGAGTCCGCAGTGGCGGACGGCCCGCACTCGGTGATCCTCAACCAAGTGACTTATGGCATCGCCATTCGCATGGCCGTGTTGTCCATGGCCATGAGCGGGCAGACTGCCCAGCGCCAATTCGAGCAGGAGAACGCCCAGTGAAACTCAGCATTCTCGGCGCCCGCGTTATCGATCCAAGCAGCGGCCTGGACCAAGTGACTGATATCCACGTTGAAGCCTGCAAGATCGTCGCCCTTGGCGCCGCACCGGCCGGTTTTGTCGCCGTCGACACCATCGACGCCCACGGCCTGGTGGCCGCGCCGGGCCTGGTTGACCTGAACGTCGCCCTGCGCGAACCGGGCTACAGCCGCAAAGGTTCGATCATCAGTGAAACCCGGGCCGCCGCAGCCGGCGGCGTGACCAGCCTGTGCTGCCCACCGAAGACCAAACCGGTGCTGGACACCTCGGCCGTGGCCGAACTGATCCTCGATCGCGCCCGCGAGGCCGGCAATACCAAGGTGTTCCCGATCGGCGCCCTGAGCAAAGGCCTGGACGGCGAGCAGCTGGCAGAGCTCGTGGCATTGCGCGACGCCGGCTGCGTGGCTTTCGGCAATGGCCTGGAGAGTTTCCGCAATACCCGCACCTTGTGCCGCGCGCTGGAATACGCCGCGACTTTTGACCTGACAGTGATCTTCAACTCTCAGGACCATGACCTGGCCGAAGGTGGCCTGGCCCATGAAGGCCCGACCGCCAGTTTTCTCGGTTTGCCCGGCATTCCGGAAACGGCCGAGACCGTGGCCCTGGCCCGGGACCTGTTGCTGGTCGAGCAAAGCGGCGTGCGCGCGCACTTCAGCCAGCTCACCAGCGCTCGCGGCGTCGCCCTGATCGCCCAGGCCCAGAAACGCGGCTTGCCCGTGACGGCCGACGTCGCGCTGTACCAGCTGATCCTGACCGACGAAGCACTGATCGACTTCAGCAGCCTCTATCACGTCCAGCCGCCGCTGCGCACCCGCGCCGACCGCGATGGCCTGCGTGAAGCGGTGAAGACGGGCGTGATCTCGGCCATTTCCAGCCATCACCAGCCCCATGAGCGCGATGCGAAGCTGGCGCCATTCGGTGCCACCGAACCGGGCATCAGCAGCGTTGAGTTGTTGCTGCCTCTGGCGATGACATTGGTGGAAGACGGTTTGCTGGATCTGCCAACGTTATTGGCGCGCCTCAGCGCCGGACCTGCCGAGGCCTTGCGCCTGCCGGCGGGCAAGCTGGCGGTGGGAGGGGCTGCGGATATTGTGCTGTTTGACCCGGCGGCTTCGACGGTGGCCGGCGAAACCTGGCTGTCCAAGGGTGAAAATTGCCCGTTCATCGGCCACAGCCTGCCGTGTGTGGTGCGTTACACCTTGGTGGATGGGCGCATCACTCACCAGGCTTAAAACCGAGTTGCCTGCATTCGCGAGCAATCCCGCTCCCACAATGGATCTGCAGTGAACACAACGATTGTGTACGCCGCAGATCAAATGTGGGAGCGGGCTTGCTCGCGAAGACTTACTGGAAGGCGCCTCTGTTCTGCGCGTTGCGAATCGACACCTGATCATTCAGCGTCCAGAAGTCATACAGCACCCCCAGAAAGAACAACCCGCCCGTCACCAGGTACAACAACCCACTGATCCATTTGCCTTGATACATCCGGTGTACGCCGAATACCCCAAGAAACGTCAGCAGAATCCAGGCGACGTTGTACTCGATAGGCCCGGAGGTAAATCGCAGGTCCGCTTCACGGTCCATGGACGGGATCAGAAACAGATCGATCAGCCAGCCGATACCCAGCAACCCGAAGGTGAAGAACCAGATCGTCCCGGTCACCGGTTTGCCGTAATAGAAGCGGTGTGCACCGGTAAAACCGAAAATCCACAACAGGTATCCGATCACTTTGCTGTGAGTGTCCTGATGCGGAACGGGGTGTTGATAGGTGTTCATGGAGGACCTCGATTCACACGATAGATAAATATTCTTTAAATCTTTGTGACTTTTTTACAGTTGGCCGACGCATGGCATCCGGCCACGTCATTGTGCGCCAAAGCCTTGTTCCCAAAAGAATTCTTGCCGAGGCCGGCGTCAACTTTTTGCTTGTTTGGTTCCGTTGCGACCCTGCGGAATCGACCAACGGACTTAAAAAAGACAAAAAAGCTGTTATAAAGTTGCGCGTTCACCCATATGAGCCCTGCCTAATGCGTCCATTTTTCAAGACATGGCTAACCATTTGCCTATTATTGCCCCTGGCCGCCCACGCCACCAACCGTGAGCAACGTCTTCCAAACGTTAATGGTTACACCCCTAAATCCCATGTATCTGTTCCTTCGAGCAAGTACAAGAAAGCCGGACCACGGTCCCCTTATCTGAACACCAGCAAGACCAGCAAGAACAAGAGCAGCCTGGTTCCGCCAATGGCGAGCAAGGAAAGCAGCAATGTGCTGAGCCGCGCGGTCAACGTGCTGGGTACTCCGTACCGTTGGGGCGGCAGCAGCCCCAGCAAAGGTTTCGATTGCAGTGGCCTGGTGAAATACGCGTTCAACGACGCCACTTTCGACCTGCCCCGCACTTCGAACGCCATGGCCAGCGGTCATGGCGAGAAAGTCGATCGCAAGGATCTGAAGCCTGGCGACCTGATTTTCTTCAATATCAAGAGCCGCAGGGTCAATCATGTTGCCATCTACCTGGGCAACGATCGTTTTATCCACGCACCACGCCGTGGCAAATCGGTCAGCATCGACACTTTGAACAAACCGTATTGGGAAAAACATTACGTGGTTGCCAAGCGGGTTCTGCCGAAAGAGCAAAACACCCTACAGGTTGTTCAGCGCTGATTGAAGTATCGTGTTCTGATCCAGAACACGCTTCGATCATGATGCCCCCTTCGCGGGCAAGTCGAATCGTCGCACCGCCGCTCCCACAGGGATCTGCAGTGGACACAAAATTTGTGTCCGACCAATCAACTGTGGGAGCGAGCCTGCTCGCGAAGGCGTCTTTGGAAGCGCCACAAATCCTCAAAGACTATCCGGCGACCGCGCTTTTTCTCTCGCATGCTCCCGGCTGATCAAGCCCTTGTTCAACAGATCCTTTAAACACATATCCAGCGTCTGCATCCCGATCGATCCCCCGGTCTGAATCGACGAGTACATCTGCGCCACCTTGTCTTCGCGGATCAGGTTACGAATCGCCGAAGTGCCCAGCATGATTTCGTGGGCCGCTATCCGCCCGCCACCGATCTTTTTCACCAAGGCCTGGGAAATCACCGCCAGCAGTGATTCCGACAGCATCGAACGTACCATCGACTTCTCATCCCCCGGAAATACATCCACGATCCTGTCGACGGTTTTTGCCGCTGACGTGGTGTGCAGCGTGCCAAACACCAGGTGACCGGTCTCGGCGGCCGTCAGCGCGAGACGGATGGTCTCCAGGTCGCGCATCTCCCCCACCAGGATCACGTCCGGATCTTCCCGCAACGCCGAGCGCAGGGCCGTGGCGAAACTGCGGGTATCACGATGGACTTCGCGCTGGTTGATCAGGCATTTTCGCGATTCGTGAACGAATTCGATCGGGTCCTCGACGGTAAGAATGTGATGGTGGCGATGGCTGTTCAGGTAATCGATCATCGCCGCCAGGGTGGTGGACTTGCCGGAACCGGTCGGACCGGTCACCAGCACCAGGCCGCGGGAAGATTCTGTAATTTTGCGAAACACTTCCCCCATCCCCAGGTCTTCCATGCTCAGCACCTTGGACGGGATAGTCCGAAACACTGCGCCAGCACCGCGGTTCTGATTGAACACATTGACCCGAAAACGTGCCACACCCGGCACTTCGAAGGAAAAGTCGACCTCCAGGTGTTTTTCAAACTCCACCCGCTGGACATCGTTCATGACGTCATAGATCAACTCATGGACCTGCTTGGCGTCCAGCGCCGGCAGATTGATCCGCCGCACATCGCCATCGACCCGAATCATCGGAGGCAGGCCAGCAGACAGGTGCAGGTCGGATGCGCCCTGTTTGGAGCTGAAGGCCAGCAGTTCAGTGATATCCATAGCGCTCCTCAATTCCAGTAGAATGCCGCGACCCTCAGACCCGCTGGCGCCTTTTGAATGTCCACGATAGCAGACAACGTCACACAGGTTAGTTCACGCATCCACGCCGCGGCCGTCGCCGTCCATCGTGATGAACACAGTGTCCAGCTGTTGGCTGTGAGTAAAACCAAGCCTGCCGAAGCGGTGCGCGAAGCCTATGCCGCCGGGATCCGCGACTTTGGGGAAAATTACCTGCAGGAAGCCTTGGGCAAACAACTCGAATTGGCCGACCTGCCCTTGATCTGGCACTTCATCGGCCCCATTCAATCGAACAAGACTCGCGCTATCGCCGAGCACTTCGCCTGGGTGCACTCCGTGGATCGTTTGAAAATCGCACAACGCCTGTCCGAACAACGTCCCGCCGATTTACCCCCACTGAACATCTGCATCCAGGTCAACGTCAGCGGTGAAGCGAGTAAATCCGGCTGCACCCCGGCCGATTTGCCCGCCCTGGCCAATGCCATCAGTCAATTGCCTCGCCTCAAGTTGCGCGGGTTGATGGCGATTCCCGAGCCGACTGAAGATCGCGCCGCCCAGGACGCTGCTTTTGCTGCCGTGAAAAACCTGCAAGCCGGCCTCAATCTACCGCTCGACACACTTTCCATGGGCATGAGCCACGACCTTGAGTCGGCCGTCGCCATGGGCGCCACCTGGGTCCGTATCGGTACGGCCCTGTTCGGTGCCCGTGACTACAGCCAGCCCTGAACGTGGCTGACACTTCTTTTCTATAAGGACCTGACATGAGCAAGACTCGAATTGCCTTCATCGGTGCCGGCAACATGGCCGCCAGCCTGATCGGCGGCCTGCGCGCCAAGGGTCTGGACGCTGCGCAGATCCGCGCCAGCGATCCGGGCGCCGACACCCGCGCTCGTGTGAACGCCGAGCACGGCATCGAAGTATTCGCCGACAACGCCCAAGCCATTCAAGACGCCGATGTGGTCGTGCTGGCAGTCAAACCCCAGGCGATGAAAGCCGTCTGCGAGGCCATCCGCCCAAGCCTGCAACCGAATCAATTGGTGGTCTCGATCGCGGCGGGCATTACCTGCGCCAGCATGAACAACTGGCTCGGCGCCCAGCCGATCGTGCGCTGCATGCCCAATACCCCGGCGCTGCTGCGTCAGGGCGTGAGCGGCTTGTTTGCCACCGCGCAAGTCACCGCCGAACAACGTCAGCAGGCCCAAGAGCTGTTGTCGGCCGTCGGCATCGCCCTGTGGCTGGACGAAGAACAGCAACTGGACGCGGTAACGGCCGTTTCCGGCTCGGGCCCCGCGTACTTTTTCCTGCTGATCGAAGCCATGACCGCCGCTGGTGTGAAACTCGGCCTGCCGGCGGACATCGCCGCGCAACTGACCGTGCAAACCGCCTTGGGCGCCGCGCACATGGCAGTCGCCAGCGATGTCGACGCCGCCGAACTGCGTCGTCGCGTGACGTCCCCTGCGGGCACCACGGAAGCGGCCATCAAGTCGTTCCAGGCCGGGGGCTTCGAAGCCCTGGTAGAACAAGCACTCGGCGCCGCTGCGCACCGCTCGGCCGAGATGGCCGAACAATTGGGTCAATAAGGAGCCTTACATGATTGGATTGAACACTGCAGCGGTCTACGTGCTGCAAACCCTTGGCAGCCTGTACCTGCTGATCGTGCTGCTGCGCTTCGTGCTGCAACTGGTCCGCGCGAACTTCTACAACCCGCTCTGTCAATTCGCGGTGAAAGCCACCCAGCCGCTGCTCAAGCCGCTGCGCCGGATCATCCCGAGCATGTTCGGCCTGGACATGTCCTCGCTGGTGCTGGCGATCCTCGTGCAACTGGCGCTGATGGCCCTGACCCTGCTGCTGACCTACGGCACCATCGGCAACCCCCTGCAATTGCTGATCTGGTCGCTGATCGGCGTGACCGCGCTGTTCCTGAAGATTTTCTTCTTCGCGCTGATCATCAGCGTGATCCTGTCGTGGGTCGCGCCGGGCAGCCATAACCCTGGCGCCGAGTTGGTGAACCAGATCTGCGAGCCGGCCCTGGCGCCGTTCCGCAAGATCGTGCCGAACCTTGGCGGCCTGGATATCTCGCCGATCCTGGCATTCCTGGTGCTCAAGCTGATCGACATGCTGGTGATCAATAACCTTGCCGCCTTGACGATGATGCCGGAGATTCTGCGCCTGCTGATGTAACCCTGCACGGCAAGCTGACCGCGTGATCGTTCATCGCGGGCAAGCCACGCTCCCACATTGGAATGCGTACCCCTGTGGGAGCGGGCTTGCTCGCGAAGGGCGCACCTCGGTCTGACTGAATGAAATCAGGCCCGGCCTTTGCTTGCCGCTAACCCCACCGGTCTTTAGACTTACGCCTCATTTCAACGAGAGCAGGGTCGATGCCAGCTGCCTTCCCCCCCGATTCTGTTGGTCTGGTGACGCCGCAAGTGGCGCACTTCAGCGAACCCCTGGCCTTGGCCTGCGGCCGTTCGCTCCCGGCCTATGACCTGATATACGAGACATACGGTACGCTGAACGCCACGGCGAGCAACGCCGTGCTGATCTGCCACGCCTTGTCCGGCCACCATCATGCCGCCGGCTTCCACAGCCCCGACGACCGCAAACCCGGTTGGTGGGACAGCTGCATCGGCCCCGGCAAACCGATCGACACCAACACGTTCTTCGTGGTCAGCCTGAACAACCTAGGCGGCTGCAACGGCTCCACCGGCCCGAGCAGCATCAACCCGGAGACCGGCAAGCCGTTCGGTGCCGACTTCCCCGTCCTGACCGTGGAAGACTGGGTGCACAGCCAGGCACGCCTGTCCGACCTGCTCGGCATCAGCCAGTGGGCCGCCGTGATTGGCGGCAGCCTCGGCGGCATGCAGGCCTTGCAGTGGACGATCACCTATCCGGACCGCGTGCGGCACTGCCTGGCCATCGCCTCGGCACCCAAGCTGTCGGCGCAGAACATCGCATTCAACGAAGTGGCGCGCCAGGCGATCCTGACCGACCCGGAATTTCACGGCGGCTCGTTCCAGGAAGCGGGCGTAATCCCCAAGCGCGGGTTGATGCTGGCGCGGATGGTCGGGCACATCACCTACCTGTCCGACGATTCCATGGGCGAGAAATTCGGCCGCGGCCTGAAGAGCGAAAAGCTCAACTACGACTTTCACAGCGTCGAGTTCCAGGTCGAAAGCTACCTGCGCTACCAGGGTGAAGAGTTTTCCGGGCGTTTCGACGCCAACACGTACCTGCTGATGACCAAGGCGCTGGACTATTTCGATCCGGCAGCGAATTTCGACGATGACCTGGCGAAAACCTTCGCCGGCGCCACCGCCAGGTTCTGCGTGATGTCGTTCACCACCGACTGGCGCTTCTCGCCTGCCCGTTCGCGGGAGTTGGTGGACGCACTGATGGCCGCCAAAAAAGACGTCTGCTACCTGGAAATCGACGCTCCGCAAGGCCATGACGCCTTCCTGATCCCGATCCCACGCTATTTGCAGGCGTTCGGCAACTACATGAAACGCATATCGCTTTGAGGAAGACATGAGAGCCGATCTGGACATCATCCAGGAATGGATCCCCGCCGGCAGCCGCGTGCTCGACCTCGGCTGCGGTAACGGTGAATTGCTGACCTGGCTGCGGGACAACAAGCAAGTGACCGGTTATGGCCTGGAAAACGACCCGGACAACATCGCCGAATGCGTGGCCAAGGGCATCAACGTCATCGAACAGGACCTGGACAAGGGCCTCGGCAACTTCGCCAGCAACAGCTTCGACGTCGTGGTCATGACCCAGGCGCTGCAAGCGGTACATTACCCGGACAGGATCCTCGAGGAAATGCTGCGCGTCGGTCGCCAATGCATCATCACGTTCCCCAACTTCGGTCACTGGCGCTGCCGCTGGTACCTGGCGAGCAAGGGCCGGATGCCGGTGTCCGACTTTCTGCCCTACACCTGGTACAACACGCCGAACATCCACTTTTGCACCTTCGCCGACTTTGAAGCCTTGTGTCGCGAACGTGAGGCCAGGGTCATTGATCGGTTGGCCGTGGATCAACAGCATCGGCACGGGTGGGCCAGTAAGCTATGGCCTAATCTGTTAGGTGAGATCGGTATTTACCGCGTCAGCAGCCCGGGGCTTGCGGACCACAAGGTCGCGGTCTGAATCACCACACTTCGAGGAGAATGATCATGGGTCGTCTAGCGCTGTTCTTACTTACTGCCTGCCTGAGCGTCACGGCCATGGCCGCCGACGTCATCAAGGGCGAACGTCAGGAAACCTTTGGCGACGTGACAGTGCATTACAACACGTTCAATTCCACCTTCCTGACACCCGATATCGCCAAAGCGGCCGGGCTGACACGAAGCAAGAACCAGGGTGTGATCAACGTTTCCGTGCTCAAGGATGGCAAGCCTCTGACCGCCGAAGTCAACGGCACGGTCAAAGACCTCACCAGCCAAAGTGTCTCATTGAAATTCAAACAGATCACCGAACAGGGCGCTGTCTACTACATCGCGCAATATCCGGTCGATCAGCAGGAAACCCGCACCTTCCAGATCAACGTGAAGAGCGGTGACAAAACCAACACCATCAATTTCAACCAAGAGCTTTTCCCCGGCGAATGATCAATTTCACGCAACTCGTACTGGCCAGCCATAACGCCGGCAAACTCAAGGAACTCCAGGCCATGCTCGGCGAATCGGTGCAGTTGCGCTCGATCGGCGAATTCAGCAGCGTCGAACCTGAAGAAACCGGCCTGTCGTTCGTCGAAAACGCCATTCTCAAGGCGCGCAATGCCGCGCGCATCTCCGGGCTGCCGGCACTGGCCGACGATTCCGGGCTGGCGGTGGATTTTCTTTGCGGTGCCCCAGGCATCTACTCGGCCCGCTATGCCGACGGCCAGGGCGATGCGGCGAACAACGCCAAACTGCTGGATGCCTTGAAAGACGTGCCTGAAACCGAGCGCGGCGCGCAGTTCGTCTGCGTGCTGGCGTTGGTACGTCATGCGGACGATCCGTTGCCGATCCTCTGCGAAGGCCTGTGGCACGGCCGCATACTCGCCAAGGCCAGCGGCGAGCACGGTTTCGGCTATGACCCACTGTTCTGGGTGCCGGAGCGCGATTGCTCCAGCGCCGAACTGAGTCCGAGCGAAAAGAACCTCATCAGCCACCGCGCCCGTGCAATGGATCTGCTGCGCCAGCGTCTGGGCTTGAAATGACCCTCGAATCGTCCGCGTCGCCGCTGATTTTCGGTGGCGCCGCGCAATCGCCACGGGCTGCACTCCCCACGCTGCCGCCCCTGGCGCTGTACATCCACATCCCGTGGTGTGTGCGCAAGTGCCCTTATTGCGACTTCAACTCCCACACCGCCGCACCGGTGCTGCCGGAAGAAGAGTATGTGGACGCCTTGCTGGCCGACCTCGATCAGGACCTGCACGCGGTTTATGGCCGTGAACTGAGCTCGATCTTCTTCGGTGGCGGCACGCCTAGCCTGTTCAGCGCCGAGGCATTGGGCCGCTTGCTCAAAGGCGTCGAGCAACGCATTGCGTTTGCCAGCGACATCGAAATCACCCTGGAAGCCAATCCCGGGACGTTCGAGCAGGAAAAATTCGTCGCCTACCGAAAGCTGGGGATCAATCGCCTGTCGATTGGTATCCAGAGCTTTCAGGAAGAGAAACTCAAGGCGCTGGGGCGGATTCACAACGGCGATGAAGCCGTGCGTGCCGCCGGCATGGCCCGGCAGGCTGGCTTCGACAACTTCAACCTGGACCTGATGCACGGGTTGCCCGATCAGTCCCTGGACGACGCCCTGGACGACCTGCGCCAAGCCATCGCCCTGAAGCCGACCCACTTGTCCTGGTATCAGCTGACGCTGGAGCCGAACACGGTGTTCTGGAACCAGCCACCGACACTGCCGGAAGACGATACCTTGTGGGACATCCAGGAAGCCGGTCAGGCCCTGCTGGCCGAGCACGGTTACGCGCAATACGAAGTCTCGGCCTATGCCCAACCCGGTCGCGCAGCGCGGCATAACCTCAATTACTGGAGTTTCGGCGACTTCATCGGCATCGGCGCCGGTGCCCACGGCAAGCTCAGTCATCCGGACGGACGCATCGTGCGCACCTGGAAGACGCGCCTGCCGAAGGACTACCTCAACCCGGCCAAAAGCTTCCAGGCGGGGGAGAAAACCCTGACCAACGAAGAGTTGCCGTTCGAGTTCCTGATGAACGCCTTGCGCCTCACCGAAGGCGTCGAGTCGCGCTTGTATCCGCAACGCACCGGGTTGACCCTGGAAAGCTTCGCCGAAGGCCGCCGCGAGGCCGAACAAAGTGGCTTGTTGCAGGTCGAACCGTCACGTCTGGCGGCCACGATGCGCGGGCAACTGTTTCTCAATGACTTGCTGCAGAAATTTCTGACATAAGGAAATCGAATGGACTTGGTACTCGACCTGCTCGCCACGGCGTCCCGCTGGAGTCGCAGCAATCTCTCGGAAATCGCCCTGGCCCTGGTAGGCTGCCTGCTGGTGCTGTTTGGCGCGGATATCAAAGGCTGGGTCGAACAACGCCTGGGCAGCATCGCCGGCGCCTTGCGCGTGCCGCTGATGGCCCTGGTGTGCATGGTCGGCAGCGGCGTGGCGCTGATCTACGCCACGCCGTGGATCATCAAGGGGCTGAGCCAGTTCAACAACTACAGCCTGGCGCCGGTATTGCTGGTGGTGCTGGTGCTGATCGGCGTGGTCGCAGACCGCCGCTGATTTTAGACACGCAAAAAAACCTGTAGGAGCCGGCTTGCTGGCGATGGGTGTCAGTCAATATTGATGTGTCTGACACTCCATCGCCAGCAAGCCGGCTCCTACAGGTGTGTGGCGTAGGGCTCAGGACTGTTTTTCGAACTTGAGATCCCACACGCCATGCCCAAGCCGTTCGCCACGGCGTTCGAACTTGGTGATCGGGCGCTCGGTCGGGCGCGGGACGCACTTGCCGTCTTCGGCCAGGTTGCGATAACCCGGCGCGACATTCATCACTTCCAGCATGTATTCGGCATAGGGCTCCCAATCGGTAGCCATGTGCAGCACCCCGCCGACCTTCAACTTGCTGCGCACCAGCTCAGCGAACGACGCCTGAACGATACGACGCTTGTGGTGGCGGCTCTTGTGCCACGGGTCGGGGAAGAACAGCATCAGGCGATCGAGGCTGTTGTCGGCCACGCAACGGTTGAGCACTTCGATCGCATCGCAATCGTAGACCCGCAGATTGGTCAGCCCCTGGGTCAGCACGCCATTGAGCAGCGCGCCAACCCCCGGACGGTGCACTTCCACGCCAATGAAATCCTGTTCCGGCGAGGCGGCGGCCATTTCCAGCAGTGAATGGCCCATGCCGAAACCGATCTCCAGCGAGCGCGGTGCCGAACGGCCGAATACCTGATCGAAGTCCACCGGCGCATCGGCCAATGGCAGCACGAACAGCGGCGTGCCCTGGTCCAGACCGCGCTGCTGGCCTTCGGTCATGCGCCCGGCGCGCATCACAAAACTCTTGATGCGGCGGTGTTGGCGCTCTTCGCCTTCTTCCGTCTGGATAGGCGTTTCGTTCGATTCAGTCATCAATGGCTCTTACTTGATCAGACCATCCAGCGGCGAGGAGGCGCTGGCATAGAGTTTTTTCGGCATGCGCCCGGCGAGGTAGGCCAGGCGGCCCGCGACGATCGCGTGTTTCATGGCTTCAGCCATCATGATCGGCTGCTGGGCATGGGCGATGGCCGAGTTCATCAGCACCGCCTCGCAGCCCAGTTCCATGGCAATGGTGGCGTCGGAAGCGGTACCGACACCGGCGTCCACCAGCACCGGAATCTTGGCTTCTTCGAGGATGATCTGCAGGTTGTACGGGTTGCAGATCCCCAGGCCCGTGCCGATCAGACCGGCCAGCGGCATCACCGCGATAACGCCGATTTCCGCCAGTTGGCGGGCGATGATCGGATCATCGCTGGTGTAGACCATCACGTCGAAACCTTCCTTGACCAGCACTTCGGCGGCCTTGAGGGTTTCGATCACGTTGGGGAACAGGGTTTTCTGGTCCGCCAGCACTTCCAGCTTCACCAGGTTGTGGCCACCGAGCAGCTCACGGGCCAGGCGACAGGTGCGCACAGCCTCGGTAGCGTCGAAGCAACCGGCGGTGTTCGGCAGGAAGGTGTAGCGCTCCGGCGACAGGACTTCGAGCAGGTTCGGTTCGCCCGGATTCTGGCCGAGGTTGGTGCGGCGCACGGCGAAGGTGACGATCTCGGCACCCGAGGCCTCGATGGCCAGGCGGGTTTCTTCCATGTCGCGGTACTTGCCGGTGCCTACCAGCAAACGCGACTGGTAGGTACGACCGGCCAGGACGAAGGGCTTGTCGCTACGAACGATGCTCATGGGAAATCCTCTGTAGGGGTGAGGTTCTTGCAGAATTCTGTGCCCTTTGGTGCCGGACGACTAGCCGCCGCCGATGGCGTGAACCACTTCGACCGAATCGCCGTCGTTCAGCGTGGTTTCAGCGTGTTGGCTGCGCGGGACGATATCCAGATTGAGTTCGACCGCCACCCGGCGCCCGGTCAGCTCCAGACGGGTCAGCAAGGCCGCAACGGTTTCGCCGTCGGGCAGTTCAAGGGATTCGCCGTTCAATTGAATGCGCATACCGAATGGCCGCCATCATTTTTAGGGGCTGGCATTCTAGCCCGATCAGTCTTGGCGACCCAAGCCATTCGTCTTGAAATACACCCCCTGTAGGAGCGAGCTTGCTCGCGAAAAACGTCAGAGCAACACGTTTTATCAATAAGCACGCGTTATCGTTGACGTCCATCGCGAGCAAGCTCGCTCCTACAGGTGATCACGCCAGCCGCCAGGCGGCGAGGCCCAGGCAGAACCAGCCGACCAGGAATGCCAGGCCGCCAAAGGGCGTGATGATGCCGAGCTTGCTGATGCCGGTCATGGTCAACAGGTACAAGCTACCGGAAAACAGCACAATGCCGATGGCAAAGGACGCTCCGGCCCAAGTGATCAAGCGACCGGGGATCTGCGTGGCCAGCAGCGCCACACCCAGCAATGCCAGGGTGTGCACCAGCTGGTAGGTGACGCCGGTATGGAAGATCGCCAGGTACTCTGGCGTCAGACGGCTTTTCAAGCCATGAGCGGCGAACGCGCCAAGGGCAACGCCGGTGAAGCCGAAGAAAGCGGCCAGCATCAGAAAGCCACGCAGCATGAAGAACTCCAGTCAGACTCGATCCACAGGGTCTGTATAATGGCCCGCTCGACGGGTTCGGCCAAGCCATCTCTATGCTGCGTATATTTTTGCGACGATTCACGAAGGCCCTGCTCTGGTTCGCGGGGGGCAGTGTACTGCTGGTCTTGATTTTCCGCGTGGTGCCGCCGCCAGGGACCACGCTGATGGTCGAGCGCAAGATCGAATCCTGGATCGACGGCGAGCCAATTGACCTGCAACGCACATGGAAGCCCTGGGATGAAATCTCCGACGACCTGAAAGTCGCGGTGATTGCGGGCGAGGATCAGAAATTCCCGGAGCATTGGGGTTTTGACTTTGGCGCGATTCAGAAGGCCCTGGCCCATAACGAGCTCGGCGGCACTGTCCGGGGGGCCAGCACCCTGAGCCAGCAAGTCTCGAAAAACCTGTTCCTGTGGTCTGGCCGCAGCTGGTTGCGCAAAGGTCTGGAAGCCTGGTTCACCGGACTGATCGAGGTGCTTTGGCCCAAGCAGCGGATTCTTGAGGTGTACCTCAACAGCGTCGAATGGGATGAAGGGGTATTCGGCGCCGAAGCGGCGGCCAGGCATCACTTTGGCGTAAGCGCCAAGGGTCTGAGCCGACAGCAATCGAGCTTGCTGGCGGCCGTACTGCCAAACCCGCGCGTGTGGAGTGCCAGCCATCCGACCAACTACGTAGCTCGGCGGGCGGGGTGGATTCGGCAGCAGATGAGTCAGCTGGGTGGCGACAGTTATCTGGTGGGCATCAACGATTCACGCCGAGCGCCTTGGTCTCAATAACCGATCGCTATCTCCCGAACACCAAAAATCCCCTGTGGGAGCGAGCCTGCTCGCGAAGGCGTCCGGTCAGTCACAATATAAGCTGAATGACCGACCGCTTTCGCGAGCAGGCTCGCTCCCACAGGGGGCAGAGGCAATTCGGGAAAACTGGGCACAAACAAAAACGCCCCGATCAATGATCGGGGCGTTTTTATATTGCCGTTCGCCGGTTACGCGGCGATCGACAACTTGAGCTTGTTCATCGCGCTCTTCTCGAGCTGACGAATACGCTCGGCCGACACGTTGTACTTCTGCGCCAGGTCGTGCAGCGTGGCTTTTTCTTCGGCCAGCCAGCGCTGGTAGAGGATGTCACGGCTGCGGTCATCCAGCACTTCCAGCGCTTCGTGCAGGTTGTGGTTGGAGTTGTCGCTCCAGTCGGCGTCTTCCAGTTGACGGGCCGGGTCGTACCGGTGGTCTTCCAGATAATTGGCCGGCGACTGGAATGCACTGTCGTCGTCCGCTTCCGCGGCCGGGTCGAAGGCCATGTCATGGCCGGTCAGGCGACTTTCCATCTCGCGCACTTCCCGCGGCTCTACGCCGAGGCTTTCCGCCACACGGTGGACTTCCTCGTTGTTCAGCCACGCCAGGCGTTTTTTCTGGCTGCGCAGGTTGAAGAACAGCTTGCGCTGGGCCTTGGTGGTCGCGACTTTCACGATGCGCCAGTTGCGCAGGATGAACTCGTGGATTTCCGCCTTGATCCAGTGCACCGCAAAAGACACCAGGCGCACGCCCATTTCCGGGTTGAAACGCTTCACGGCCTTCATCAGGCCGACGTTGCCTTCCTGGATCAGGTCAGCCTGAGCCAGACCGTAGCCGGAATAGCTACGGGCGATATGTACGACAAAACGCAGGTGGGCGAGCACCATCTGCCGAGCCGCCCCCAAATCCTGCTCATAATAGAGACTCTCGGCCAGTTCGCGCTCCTGCTCCGGCGTCAGCAATGGAATGCTGTTCACCGTGTGCACATAGGCCTCCAGGTTCGCACCCGGGACCAGAGCATATGCAGGTTGCAAAGAATTGGTCATACGAAAAAACCTCCGACTTACATAACTCGTGCAGTTCAGCACTGCGAAAATTGACCGGAAACCGAAAGACAAGTTCCCATAAACGCTGAAAGGTCAATACGAGCAAAATGATATTACTTTGGCGCAAGCTCCCTCAGGTGGCGTGCGACTGCAATCCATGCACCGATATACCCCAACAGCACCGCGCCAAGCAAGAGTGACAGACCATCGGCAACCGGTACGCCAGCCAGTGCGAAATCACTGCCGTATAACCCGGCCAGCCCGACTACCGCATCGTTCAGCCAGTCCAGGCCGAACGCCAGCACGCCCCATGAAAAAATCCCCGCACCAAAGCCATAAAGCGCCCCCATATACAGAAAGGGTCGGCGCACATAGCTGTCAGTGCCGCCCACGAGTTTAATCACTTCTATCTCTGTGCGGCGGTTTTCAATATGAAGACGAATGGTATTGCCTATCACCAAAAGTAATGCAGAAACCAGAAGCACGGTCAGACCGAAGACAAAACGGTCACCCAGCTTGAGGATCGCCGCCAAACGCTCGACCCAGACTAAATCAAGTTGCGCCTGTTGTACCTTCGGCAACTCGGAAAGTTTTTGTCTCAATGCTTCAAGGGCAGGCTTGTCGACTTCGTCAGGGGTCACCAGCACCACGCCTGGTAGCGGGTTGTCCGGCAATTCCTTGAGCGCCTCGCCCAGGCCGGACTGCTGTTGGAACTCTTCCAGCGCCTGGTCGCGGCCGACATATTCGGCCTCCGCGACACCAGGCATGCCTTTGATCTGCTCACGCAACGCCTCGCCCTCGGTCGGACTGGCGTCGATTTGCAGATAAAGGGAAATCTGCGCCGCACGCTGCCAGGAACCGCCGAGGCGCTCGACATTGCCTAGCAAAAGTGACAGGCCCATGGGCAGACTGAGGGCAACCGCCATCACCATGCAGGTGAAAAAACTGCCGACGGGTTGTTTGCCCAGGCGACGCAAGCTATCCAGCAGGCTGGCACGATGGCTTTCGATCCAGGCGCGTAACAGCGTGGCAAAATCCGGACCGTCGTCATCGTCGCGTTTTTTCTTCTGCGGTTGCGGGTCGGCACCCTTGGGCGCTACGCGTTCGGAAACCTTGGGGCTGCGTGTCGCACTCATACGGCGGCCTCCCCGTCGCCGATCAATCGGCCACGTTGCAGGGTCAGCATGCGATGCCGCATGCGAGCGATCAACGCCAGGTCGTGACTGGCGATCAGTACGCTGGTGCCCAGGCGGTTGATGTCTTCGAAGACGCCCATGATTTCGGCTGCCAGGCGCGGGTCAAGGTTACCGGTTGGTTCGTCCGCCAGCAGCAAGGCCGGGCGGTGGACGATGGCACGGGCGATGCCGACGCGCTGTTGCTGTCCGGTAGAAAGATCGCCCGGGTACAGATCGGTCTTGTCCGACAGCGCCACGCGCTCCAGGGCCGAGTCCACGCGCTTGACGATCTCGGCCTTGGACAGGCCGAGAATCTGCAGCGGCAACGCGACGTTATTGAACACCGTGCGATCAAACAACAGCTGGTGGTTCTGGAACACCACGCCGATCTGCCGACGCAGGAAAGGTATCTGCGCGTTGCTGATGGTGGCCAGGTCTTGCCCGGCCAGCAGCAATTTGCCAGTGGTCGGACGTTCCATGGCCAATAGCAGCCGCAACAAGGTGCTTTTACCTGCACCGGAATGGCCGGTGACAAACAGGAATTCGCCCCGACGGACTCGAAAGCTCAGCTCATGCAAGCCGACGTGACCGTTCGGGTAGCGTTTACCGACCTGTTCGAAACGAATCATGAACGCTCCCGTTCGGCAAACAGTGCCTGGACAAAGGGTTCTGCTTCAAAAGTACGCAAATCATCGATGCCTTCGCCGACGCCGATGTAGCGGATCGGCAGGCCGAATTGCTTGGCCAGGGCGAAAATCACCCCGCCCTTGGCGGTCCCGTCGAGTTTGGTCAATGCCAGGCCCGTCAGTTCGACGGTCTGATTGAACTGCTTGGCCTGGTTGATGGCGTTCTGGCCGGTGCCGGCATCCAGTACCAGCAACACTTCGTGTGGCGCGTCGGCATCGAGCTTGCCGATTACCCGGCGCACTTTCTTCAGCTCTTCCATCAGGTTGTCTTTGGTGTGCAGGCGACCGGCGGTGTCGGCAATCAGGACGTCGATGCCACGGGCCTTGGCGGCCTGCACGGCGTCGAAGATAACCGATGCCGAGTCGGCGCCGGTGTGCTGGGCAATCACCGGGATCTTGTTGCGCTCGCCCCAGACCTGCAATTGCTCGACCGCTGCGGCGCGGAACGTGTCGCCAGCCGCGAGCATGACTTTCTTGCCTTCGAGCTGCAGCTTCTTCGCCAGCTTGCCGATGGTAGTGGTCTTGCCGGCACCGTTGACGCCCACCACCAGAATCACGAAAGGCTTGTTCTGCGAGGTGATCTTCAGCGGCTGCTCGACAGGTTTGAGCATTGCCGCGAGTTCAGCCTGCAAGGATTTGTAGAGCGCGTTCGCATCCGCCAGCTCTTTGCGTGCAACCTTCTGGGTCAGGCGCTGGATGATCACCGAAGTGGCTTCGACGCCCACATCGGCGGTCAGCAAGCGGGTCTCGATGTCTTCTAGCAGCTCGTCATCGATGATCTTCTTGCCCAGGAACAGGCTGGCCATGCCTTCGCCGATGCTGGCGCTGGTCTTGGACAAACCTTGCTTGAGGCGGGCGAAGAAACCGGCTTTGGTTTCTTCGGTACGCACAGGCTCTGCGGGAGCTTCGACGGGCACGACAGGTGCCGCGGCAACGGGAACGGGGGCTGGAGCAATCGGGGCAGCAACAGGGACGGGTGCTGGAGCAACCGGAGGTGCAACAGGAATCGGGGCAGGAACAACCGGCGAAGCAACGGGAACAGGAGCTGGAGCAACCGGAGCAATAAATGCTGGAGCCACGGGTGCCGGGATCACTGGAACAGGCTCGGCCACCACCACTGGCGCGACAGCGGGCGCCACCACCGGTGGCTGAACCGGCTCGGGAGCAAAGGCCGTCGGTGCCGGAATCGGCGGCGCCATGTGCGGCGCCAACTCATCTTCGACCAAGGCCACCGGCTCTTCCGCCACAGGCAATGTCAGCCAAGGCTCGGCAGCGGGGGTCAGCGGCAACGGGGGCACGGTGTCGGCCGCAACACGGGGCTCGGGCTGGGTAACCGGTTGCAGCACCGGCTCGGCGATCGGCAAGACCGTCGGCGCGGGCTTTTCGTCGATTAACGGCGCAGCGGTTGGCTCAGGGAGTGGCTGTGGCTGTTCGACGACGGGTTCCTGCGGCTTTTTGCGCAGCCATCCGAACAGGCTTTTCTTCTCGCCAGCCGCAGCTGGGGCTTTCTTGTCGTCGTTGGAACCAAACATGGAGGACGGCTATCTCACAGTAGCGACGCGCCAACGGGCGCCTCGGCAAATGAATATTCGATGCTGAACAGACTGCGATTGATCCAGCTTGTTCACGCGCAACATTTTATCTGGGTGCAAACGGCACCTTACAAAATCGATTTCACGAAGGACTGAAGCGGCAAAGTCGGCGAAAAAGCAAAGTCTAGTTGATAAACCACAGCCTTTTGCCGCAAACCCATACAACCTGATCAAACGCAAAGGCCTGATAGGCGTGGCCGCAAGTAAAACGGATCAGTATCCTAGCACCCTCTCGCCCGCTGACGCTAAGAACAAGCGGGCAGCCCCAAAGGTTTAAAAACGAATGAATGCTCTAGCCCGCCGCGCTGCAGGCCTGCTGCTCAGCACAGTTTGTCTGCCCCTTTCGGCCCTGGCTGCCGATCCACAACCCACCCACGAATTCACCCTCGATAACGGCCTGAAGGTCGTGGTGCGCGAAGACCATCGCGCGCCGGTGGTGGTGTCCCAAGTCTGGTACAAGGTCGGCTCAAGCTACGAGACCCCGGGCCAGACCGGTTTGTCCCACGCCCTGGAACACATGATGTTCAAGGGCAGCGAGAAAGTCGGTCCCGGCGAGGCGTCACTGATCCTGCGCGACCTCGGCGCCGAAGAGAACGCCTTCACCAGCGACGACTTCACCGCTTATTACCAGGTCCTGGCCCGCGACCGCCTCGGCGTGGCCTTCGAGCTGGAAGCCGACCGCATGGCCAGCCTGCGCCTGCCGCCGGACGAGTTCGCCCGCGAGATCGAGGTGATAAAAGAAGAACGCCGCTTGCGCACCGACGACAAGCCGATGTCCAAGGCCTACGAACGGTTCAAGGCCATGGCCTACCCGGCCAGCGGTTACCACACGCCGACCATCGGCTGGATGGCGGACCTGGACCGCATGAAAGTCGAAGAACTGCGCCATTGGTACCAGTCCTGGTACGTGCCGAACAACGCCACCCTGGTGGTGGTGGGCGACGTGACGCCGGATGAAGTCAAAACCCTGGCCCAACGCTACTTCGGCCCGATCGCCAAGCGTGACGTGCCGGCGGCGAAAATCCCGCTGGAATTGGCTGAACCGGGCGAACGCCAGATCACCTTGCACGTGCAGACCCAGCTGCCGAGCCTGATGCTGGGCTTCAATGTGCCCAGCATCGCCACCGCCGAAGACAAGCGCCCGGTGAATGCCTTGCGCCTGATTTCGGCCCTGCTCGATGGCGGCTACAGCGGTCGCATCCCGACTCAACTGGAGCGCGGCGAAGAACTGGTGTCCGGCGGCTCGTCGAGCTACGACGCCTATACCCGTGGCGACAGCCTGTTCACCCTGTCGGCAACACCGAACACCCAGAAAAACAAAACCATGGCCGAGGTTGAAGCCGGTCTGTGGAAGCTGCTCGAACAGCTCAAAACCACGGCGCCGTCCACCGAAGAACTCGAACGCGTACGCGCTCAGGTCATTGCCGGCCTGGTCTACGAGCGTGACTCGATCACCAGCCAGGCCACCGCTATCGGCCAGCTGGAAACAGTGGGCCTGTCCTGGAAGCTGATGGACACCGAACTGGCCGACCTGGAAAGCGTGACGCCGCAAGACATCCAGAACGCCGCCAAGCTGTACTTCACCCGCGAACGTCTCAGCGTCGCCCATGTACTGCCACAGGAGACGACTCATGAGTGAGCGTAAAAAACCGCGCCTGGCCCTGATCGGCCTGGTTGCCGTCGCACTGATCGGGTCTGCCGCCTTTTACTTTGCAAAGACCGACGAATCAAAGGCCAGCGAGGTCCTGGACAAGGCCAAGGCCAGCCAGAAACTGCAATCGCTGGCCGAGCTCGATGGCAAGGCGCCCAGCCACCGCAGGCTGGATGTGCAGACCTGGAACACCGCCGAAGGCGCCAAGGTGCTATTCGTCGAGGCTCGGGAATTGCCGATGTTCGACCTGCGCCTGATCTTTTCCGCAGGCAGCAGCCAGGACGCCGACGCGCCGGGCCTGGCCGTACTGACCAACGCCATGCTCAACGAAGGCGTGGAAGGTAAGGATGTCGGCGCCATCGCCCAGGGCTTCGAAGGCCTGGGCGCGGACTTTGGCAACGGCGCATTCAAGGACATGGCACTGGCGTCCCTGCGCAGCCTCAGCGCCCCGGACAAACGCGAACCCGCGCTGAAACTGTTCTCGGAAGTGGTCGGCAAACCGACCTTCCCTGCCGATTCGTTCACGCGCATCAAGAACCAGATGCTCGCCGGTTTTGAATACCAGAAGCAGAACCCCGGCAAGCTGGCCAGCCTGGAGCTGATGAATCGGCTCTACGGCGATCACCCGTACGCGCATTCCAGCGATGGCACGGCGAAAACCGTACCGGCGATCACCCTGGCGCAACTGAAGGCGTTCCATGAAAAAGCCTACGCCTCCGGCAATGTGGTGATAGCGCTGGTTGGCGACCTGTCCCGCGCCGAAGCCGAGGCGATTGCCGCACAGGTTTCCGGTGCGCTGCCCAAAGGACCGGCCCTGGCGAAGATCGCGCAACCGGCAGAACCGAAAGCCAGCATCGGCCACATCGAGTTTCCGTCCAAGCAGACCAACCTGATGCTCGCGCAGCTGGGCATTGACCGTGACGATCCGGATTACGCGGCGCTGTCCATGGGCAACCAGATCCTTGGCGGCGGTGGTTTTGGCACTCGGCTGATGAGCGAAGTGCGCGAGAAGCGTGGCCTGGCCTACGGTGTATATTCGGGCTTCACCCCGATGCAGGCGCGCGGTCCGTTCATGATCAACCTGCAAACCCGCGCCGAGATGAGCGAAGGCACACTGAAACTGGTGCAGGATGTACTCGCCGACTACCTCAAGACCGGTCCGACGGAAAAAGAGCTCGATGACGCCAAGCGCGAGCTGGCCGGCAGCTTCCCGTTGTCCACCGCCAGCAACGCCGATATCGTCGGCCAGCTCGGCGCCATGGGTTTCTACAACCTGCCGTTGAGCTACCTGGAAGACTTCATGCAGCAGTCCCAGAGCCTGACCGTTGAACAGGTCAAGACCGCACTGAACAAACACCTGAGCACGGACAAACTGGTCATCGTCAGCGCTGGCCCGACCGTGCCGCAAAAGCCGTTACCGGCCCCTTCTGATAAACCTGCCGAGCAACCGCTCGGGGTTCCGGAGCATTGATGGCCACTTCCCGCCCGAAAAAACCCGTTCACAACGTACATAACGGTGTGAATCAACTGCGCATCATCGGCGGCGAATGGCGCAGCCGAAAGCTGAGCTTCCCCGACGCCCCGGGCCTGCGCCCGACCCCGGACCGGGTGCGTGAAACCCTGTTCAACTGGCTCGCGCCGTATGTCGCCGGAGCCAAGGTACTGGATCCGTTCGCCGGCAGCGGCGCCCTGTTCCTCGAAGCACTGTCCCGTGGCGCGGCCATGGGTCAGGCGCTGGACGCCAGCAACCTCGCCGTGTCCAGCCTCAAGGAACACCTGGGGACGCTGCGCTGCACCACCGGCCAGGTCCAGACAGCAGACGCCCTGCGCTATCTGGAAACCCAGCCGGCGGTGGCCTACGACCTGGTGTTCCTCGACCCGCCATTCAACCAGAATCTTTTGCCGACTGTGTGCACGTTGCTGGAAGAACGTCAGTGGCTGGCCAATGACGCCTGGATCTACACCGAAAGCGAAAACGCGCCTTCGACGCTTGGCCTGCCAGCGAACTGGCGCCTGCATCGGGAGCAGAAATCCGGGCGGGTGTATTACGCGTTGTGGCAGCGCAGCCTTGAGCTGCCCGCTTGAATATTATCCGGATGGACTAACAATCCGTTCGGTGTTTTCAAACGGCAACAAATCAGTATTTGGCTCATTCATCCATTTTTAGCCATGGTGAACTTGCGAAACAACTCGCCAGGACGCAAAGGACTAATAACGGATGAATGTATTTACCACTGAACTTTTCTCTCGGCCCACTCACGAGTTCATTCTCGAAAACGGGCAGAGGGTCATCGTGCACGAAGACCACCGAACCGCCGAAGCCTGTTTGACCCTCCAATATAAAGTAGATTCAGATGATGAACATCCACATCAGAAAGGCATCAATGAAGCCGTTCTGGATGCCATGTATAGCTATGATGACGAAACGATCGAACAACTGCCAAACGTTGGCGGCAGGGAAACAGGTTTCGACGGAATAGTGTTGCCCCGTGAGCATTTGGAAATGGCGTTCGAGGCAAAGTCTTCCTTTATGCGACAGGTCCTCCAGGAAGATGTTTTACGCCGCCATTTGGAAATCTGGAGATTTGGAAAAAAGAAAAATACGATTCCACCAACCCTTCGTTTTGGATTCAATCACCAACTCGAGATGCTGGCGGATAAGGGCAGAAGCCATTATCTACCGCCCGCAGGTGCAGCTGAGGGCACTGAGCCAACGCTTGAGCAGCTGCAATCCTGGCATCAGGACTGGTATGGCCCGAACAATTCGGTGCTGGTCGTGTCCGGCGATGTTTCGATTGACGAGGTCAAACGTCTCGCTGAAAAGTACTTCGGCGAGATTGCCAGGCATGGTAGTCCCAACCGGGCCACTCAAGTGCTGACGGTCCCGGAACTTGGTTACCGCCAGATAACCGCTCAGCAAGATATCCCGCAACCAATGTTGCAAGTGATATTTAACATACCTGGACTTGAAACTACCACGGCCCCTCAAGCGGCAAGTGCCTTGCAACTTATGACAGAACTTTTTACACGTTCAGCACCAGCACGACTATTGAAGCTTGACCCCAATCTTCCTTCGATGGTTGCTCGTAGCCGGTACGGGCGGGGCGACGGCATGCTCGGCTTTGCTCTTGGTTATACTTTGCAGCCGGATGAAATTGAGGATCATATGTGGACAATACTGGAGAGGATCAAGCAAACACCTTTTACCTGCGACGAAATTGAGCCTGCAATCAAGATCTTCAGCGCTGCCCTGCAAAACACCATGGATACTGTGACTGGACAATCGCTGCTCATCAGCCGAGTGGCAACACGGGATTATCCATTGGAACTTCTCGAGCTTGAAATAACCCGAATTAAAAGTGTCACTCCTGAGGATATTCAAAAGGCCGCTATCACATACCTTACCCGGGAAAGAGCCAGTCTCGCGCATATCTTTCCCATGAAAAGCGATCTTGGGTGAACAACTAACTGAAGAAGCCACCGCGAAGCGCGAACAACTGGCCAAGGAGGTCATTTAGCTCACCGGGCGGAATCCGGCTAAGGCCAAGGAGATAAGGCGGGTGTATGACGCGTTATGGCGGCGAAATCACCTCAGAAGTCTTAATCCAACGGACAACGCTGCGTCCGCTGAGGACGCAGCGAGCGCCCAATAGCCATGGTTGATCGAGGGTCCAAAAAGCTGATCAACGAATATCCTTGCAGCCATTCCAGTCCCTTCGCATTTTTTCAAGCAGCAACACATCTACAGTTGTTGACTCATCAGCTTTTAGTCATCGTCAACGTGCGAAATAACTCGCATGGACGCATTGGACTAATAACGCATGAACATACCCACTAACGAACTCACCTCTCGCCCCACTCATGAGATCACACTCGACAATGGCCTGAAGATCATTGTGCGTGAAGATCACCGCAACCCGGAATTTTGTTCGACAGTCGTCTACTGCGTAGGCGATAGCTACGAAAACCCCGAAGAATGGGGACTTGGCTCACTTCTTCTGTATTCGCTTTTCGATGGTTATGAGCGTGAAACTGCTCTCGCCAAAGAATTGGGCGGCAGCTCTACAGGTTGGGGCGGTGAGAACTTGAGCCAGGTTGTACGCCTGCCGCGAGAACATCTGGAAACAGCATTCGAGATCCAGTCCTCGATCATGACGAAAGACCTTCAGGATGAAGTCATTCGCCGCTATCTGGATCTCATGATCTTGCGTAGCAAAAAAAAGTCGATGTTTGTATCGGCCATTTCCTTCAGCCCGGAACTCGAAGCATTGATCGAGGTTGGTACGAGTTATTACAGGCCGCCAGAGGGTATTACCGCCAACCTTGAGCGACTGACTGTGGAACAAGTCAAACAATGGCACAAGACATGGTATGGGCCGAACAATGCAGTATTGTCCATTGCTGGCGACATCACGCCCGACGAGGTCAAATTCTTGGCGGAGAAACACTTCGGTAGTATTCCCAAGTGCGATGCGCCACACCGACCCGTTGCTCGTGGGCCGTCAGCTCCGGGATATCGCCGGATTACACAGCATCTTGATACCAGTTATCCCCTGATGCTGATTGTCTTCAACACCCCAAGCGCGACTGCAACGGACCATCAAACCGTCAGGGCCCTGCAGGTGATTGGTGCCCTGTTGTCCCAGGCAACGCCTGCGCACCTGACAACTATCGGGCAAAACCCTGCATTGATACGTTCCAACTCGCACCGCTATCAGCGAGGCGATGCCCGGTTGAGCTTTGCTTACTATTTCGATGGGGATCCCGATGAGGCGGAAGCCGGCTTCTGGAGGTTATTGGAAGAGGTGAGAAGCACACCGCTCTCCCTGGCCGACATAGAGCAAGCCATCGATACCGTCAGCACCGAACGGCAGCGTGCCTATGATGACATAGGGGCACAGTCGGAACTCATCGCCATGCTGGCAGGCAACGGATACCCCTGGCAGCTGCTAGACCTTGAAGTTGCACAATTGCGAAGTGTCACCCCGGCTGATATCCAGTACGCCGTCCAGACCTGTCTCACCCGTGACCGTGTAAGCGTCGGGCACATCTTTCCTGTCACACAGGAAAGTGGCGACATCGAGGAATAAAAGGGTCAGGCATCCGCTCTGGGTGGTTACTTGCATCAGCAAAAAACCGGGCGGACAGGCTACTCATTGTGGCAACGTATGGCAGAGGTCGCCGACTAACCGATCGGCCTGAAAAAAGGTGCGCAACGGTTGCGCACCGCTGCATCGAGAGCCATCGTGCCCCTTCCATCAGAACGTTTCATCCCCGCCTTCGGCCTGGGCAATCCACACTTGCAAACCTTGTGGGGACCCCTTTGGCGCAAAACCACCCATATCGAACGCAAGCGCGAACGCCTGTGGCTCGAGGATGGAGACTTCCTCGACCTGGACTGGCACGGCCCGCACACCGCCGATGCGCCATTGGTGCTGGTGTTGCACGGACTCACCGGTTCGTCGAATTCGCCTTACGTAGCCGGAGTGCAAAAGGCGCTGGCTATTCAGGGCTGGGCCAGCGTCGCGCTGAACTGGCGCGGCTGCTCGGGCGAACCCAATCTGTTACCGCGCAGCTACCATTCCGGTGCCAGCGAAGATCTCGCGGAAACCATCAAGCACCTGCGGGCCAAACGGCCGCTCGCCCCTCTGTATGCGGTTGGTTATTCCCTGGGGGGCAACGTGTTGCTCAAGCATTTGGGCGAGACTGGCAGTGACAGCGGCGTGCTCGGTGCCGTGGCGGTGTCGGTGCCGTTTCGCCTCGATCAGTGCGCCGACCGTATCGGCCAGGGACTGTCGAAGGTCTACCAGGCGCATTTCATGCGCGAGATGGTGGCCTATATCAAGAATAAGCAGCGCCAGTTCTTGCATGACGGGCGCGAGGATGGACTGGCGGCATTGACGGCCCTTGGTTCGCTGGAAAACATGCGCACGTTCTGGGATTTCGATGGCCGGGTAACAGCGCCGCTGCATGGATTTGTCGATGCGCATGATTACTATCGTCGCGCTTCGAGCCGTTATTTCCTGGGAGAGATCCGCACGCCGACCCTGATCATCCAGGCGGCGGACGACCCTTTTGTCTTCCCTCACAGCCTGCCGCAAGCAGAAGAGCTTTCCGACTGCATTCAATTCGAGCTACAAGCCAAGGGCGGGCATGTCGGCTTCGTCGATGGCTCGTTAAGGCAGCCGGGTTACTACCTGGAACGGCGCATTCCGCAGTGGCTGGCCGCTGCGGGTCGTGAGTAAACCGGTTTTGCGTTCACTCGCCAGTGGCGACGCCCCGCGTCGGATCATTGATCCACTCGCTCCACGATCCGGCATACAACGCCCCCAACGGATAACCCGCCAGGCACAAGGCGAACAGGTTGTGACAAGCCGTCACCCCGGAACCGCAATACGCCACCAGATCAGTCGGCGAACGATCGCCAAGTTTTGCGGCGAACCGTTGCTTGAGCTGATCGGCCGGCAGGAAACGCCCGTCGCTGCCCAGGTTGTCGGTGAACGCCGCACATTGCGCGCCCGGGATATGCCCGGCGATCGGGTCTATGGGTTCCACTTCACCCTTGAAGCGCGGCAAGGCCCGGGCGTCGAGCAAGGTCAGCCCAGGCTGGCCGAGACGTTGTGCAAGGGCTTCGGCGTCCAGGATGAGCGAGTTGTCCGGCCCCCCCGTGAAGGTCCCGCGTTCAATATCGGGCGCATCCAGACTCAGCGGTAAACCTGCGGCATGCCAGGCTTTCAGCCCGCCATCAAGAATAAACACGCCGTCGCGCTTGCCCAGCCAGGCCAGCAACCACCAGGCCCGCGCCGCGAAGGCACCGGGACCGTCGTCGTACAAAACCACATCGCTGTCGGCATCGATGCCCCAGGCTTGCAGGCGTTCGATCAAGGCTTCAGGCTCAGGCAACGGGTGGCGACCCGTCCCCCCCTTGACCACCGCCCCGCTCAAATCACGCTCAAGATCGGCAAAGCTCGAACCGGCAATATGCCCTTCGGCATAGCTGCGCTGGCCATAGTCCGGGTCTTCGAGGGCATAACGACAATCCAGAATCACCAGCCCCGGCTGATCCTTCTTCAGGTCCAACGCTTGCGGGCTGATCAGTTGCGCAATGGGCATAACGGGCTCCTGTGATGGCGGTAGTCGATTCTGTAGCTCTTTCTAACCCACTTCTTCAAGCGCCTGGGCCAGTGGCACGTAAAACTCCTCGAACAGCGCGTTGACCGCCTCCCGGGACTGATCCGTGACGAAGCCGGCCTCCAGCACCAGCACCTGATAAACACCGCGTTTAATAGCTTGTTCGCTCAAGTGGTTGGAGTTTTCCCGCGTCGTACACAGAAAACGCACCCAGGACGTAAGAATGATCCAGGCGTTGATAGTCAGGGATTCGATCTGCACCCGGTCCATCTTCAAGATACCGGCCTCGACGAACCCCTTGTAGATGGCCGATCCCTGAATCACGCAACGCTGGGAAAAGCGTCGGTAACGTGCGGCGAGCTCTGGATCGCTGTCGAGCAAATGCTCCAGGTCGCGATGCAGAAATCGATAGCGCCACATGGCCGCGAGCAATTCCTTGAGGTAGTAACGCTTGTCCTCGACCGTCGCGGCGCGGCCCTGGGGCGGGCGCAGGAAACTGTCCACCAGACTTTCGTACTCGCTGAACAGCACGGCGATGATCGCCTGCTTGTTAGGGAAGTGGTAGTACAGATTGCCGGGAGATATTTCCATATGGGCGGCAATGTGGTTGGTACTGATACTGCGCTCGCCCTGCTGATTGAACAGCTCCAGGCTGTTCTGCACGATGCGCTCGCTGGTTTTGATCCTTGGGGCCATGGCTTGAGCTTAAATTCAGAGTGCGGTGACGGGCATCTTACGACCTATCCGGACGCGGATAAAACAAAGCTGCGTCAGATGCCATTTGACTTTATAGAGTATAGACTCTAAAAAGTTCCTCATAAAAAATAATCCGGAGCTGACAATGACTGCTGACATCGCCTACCTGCAGAACCTACAGCAGCCACTGGCAGAACTCCAAGCCTTGTTCGACACCCAACGTGCCGCGTATGCCGGCAACCCCATGCCGCCAGCGGCACAACGCCAGCAATGGCTCAAGGCGCTACGGGATCTTCTGAGCAATGAACGCCAGGCCTTGATCGATGCGATCGACCAGGACTTCAGTCATCGCAGCGCCGATGAAACCCTGCTTGCCGAACTGATGCCCAGCCTGCATTGCATCCATTACGCCAGCCAGCACCTCAGAAGCTGGATGAAAGCGTCACGACGCAAGGTCGGCATTGCCTTTCAACCGGCCTCGGCCAAGGTCGTTTATCAACCGTTGGGCGTGGTCGGCGTAATCGTGCCGTGGAACTACCCGTTGTACCTGGCCATCGGCCCGCTGGTGGGCGCGTTGTCAGCGGGCAATCGGGTGATGCTCAAGCTCAGCGAATCCACGCCTGCCACCGGGCTGCTGCTCAAGGAACTGCTGGGGAGAATCTTTCCCCAGGACCTGGTTTGCGTGGTGCTGGGCGAAACCGATATCGGCGTGGCCTTCTCCCGGTTGCGCTTCGATCACCTGCTGTTCACCGGCGCTACCAGTGTCGGCAAACAGGTGATGCGCGCGGCGGCCGAGAACCTGACACCGGTGACCCTTGAACTGGGCGGAAAGTCTCCGGCCATCGTCTCTCGCGACGTGCCCCTCAAGGATGCCGCCGAACGCATCGCGTTCGGCAAGACGCTCAATGCCGGACAAACCTGCGTGGCCCCGGACTACGTACTGGTGCCGGAAGATCGTGTGGGTTCCTTCGTCGAGGCGTATCGCCGTGCCGTTCGCGGGTTTTATCCGACCCTGGCGGACAACCCGGACTACACCGCGATCATCAATGAACGACAGCTGCAGCGCCTCAACGGATACCTGAGCGACGCCACCAGCAAAGGCGCGCTGCTGATTCCTTTGTTCGATCAGGGCCAGGGCCGGCGCATGAGCCACAGCCTGCTGCTCAATGTCACTGACGAGATGACGGTGATGCAAGACGAGATCTTCGGTCCGCTGCTGCCGATCGTGCCCTACAGGGATCTGGACGAAGCTTTTGCCTACATCAACAAACGACCTCGTCCGCTGGCGCTGTATTACTTCGGCTACGACAAGCGCGAGCAAAACCGCGTGCTCAGCGAGACCCATTCCGGTGGGGTCTGCCTCAATGACACCCTGCTGCATGTCGCTCAGGACGATATGCCGTTCGGCGGTATCGGCGCCTCCGGCATGGGTCATTACCACGGCCACGAAGGCTTCCTGACCTTCAGCAAGGCCAAGGGCGTGCTGACCAAACAACGCTTCAACGCGGCGAAACTGATCTACCCGCCCTATGGCAAATCCATTCAGAAACTGATTCAGAAGCTGTTTATCCGCTAGCGATCGTTACTGCCGGGTGATAAAAATAATAAGCCTCAGTCTGTCCGATACCCACGAATTGTCCCGGCGCGACCTGTTGAAATTCAGCTTGGGTGCCAGCGCCTTTCTAATCGCTTCCTTGGCCGAACGTTTGAAAAACCCGTGAAAAGGGAGAATATTGCGATCGTCTATAGTGCTTTCTTACCCAACAGGCGACTTTCCCGACAGGGAAGGCTGCGATACCATCCGAGTCCCCAACGGACTCCCGCCAGGACGACGCGATGAACCGAGTGTTGTACCCAGGTACCTTCGACCCTATTACCAAGGGCCATGGCGATCTGGTCGAACGCGCCTCGCGCCTGTTCGATCATGTGATCATCGCCGTCGCAGCCAGCCCGAAGAAAAACCCGCTGTTTCCCCTGGAACAGCGTGTGGCAATGGCACGCGAGGTCACTAAACATTTGCCCAACGTAGAAGTCGTCGGTTTCTCTTCGCTGCTGGCGCACTTCGCCAAAGAGAAGAACGCCAACGTGTTCCTGCGTGGCTTGCGTGCGGTGTCGGACTTCGAATATGAATTCCAGCTTGCCAACATGAACCGACAGCTGGCACCGGATGTGGAGAGTCTGTTCCTTACTCCGTCCGAGCGTTATTCGTACATTTCTTCGACGCTGGTGCGTGAAATCGCAACCTTGGGCGGTGATATCACCAAGTTCGTCCACCCGGCGGTAGCGGACGCGCTGACCGAACGCTTCAAGAAGTAATTCCGGACTGTAGGAGCCGGCTTGCTGGCGATCAATGCAACGCGGTGTACCTGAACACCGCTTTCGTCGGAACGCCGCCCGCAGCAAGCCGACCCGACAGTACGTCGCACCTGCGTGCACTGCGGGCGCTAATGCGGCACAATTGTGCGCATTGATTTATTGTGCCCGGGTATTCCGCCCTGGCTGGAGTTAGCATGTCCCTGATCATCACCGACGATTGCATCAACTGCGACGTCTGCGAACCCGAGTGCCCGAACGCCGCCATCTCCCAGGGCGAAGAGATCTATGTGATCGACCCGAACCTGTGCACCCAGTGCGTTGGCCATTATGACGAACCACAGTGCCAGCAGGTTTGCCCGGTGGATTGCATTCCGCTGGACGAAGCGCATCCGGAGACTGAAGAGCAGTTGATGGAGAAGTACCTGAAGATTACCGGCAAGGCGTGAGCCTGATGTTTTTGTAGCGTTTGTGCCGGCTTTTTCGCCGGCAAGCAGGTCTCGCTCCAACAGTGGATCTGTGTTGTTGATCCGATGGAGTGAACACAACAGATTACTGTGGGAGCGGGCTTGCCCGCGATCAGGCCATCAGCCACACCGAATTCACTCCCTCTGCTCAAACCCCTCCCCGATACACCCCAGACATCGCACAAACGCCGCTTTCGCCGGGTCTACCACCAACGCCTGGCCGGCATCGCCCACGCCACCGCCCAGCACGGTGAACGGCAACGACACCACAAACACCCCGGCACCGATCACCGTCGCCACGACCAGCAAGGGTCGGGCGATCAGCAAATCGCCGATCATGGCGTATGCGGGGGGATTCTGGATGGTGTAACGCGGGTCGCCGCTACCCGAGTTCGCCGCCAGCACGGGCGTACCGACACTCAGCAGCAGAACGACGACAAGGGTTCGATACAGGTTCATGGCACGGTCCTTCGGCTAGGCAGTGAGTACTGACTATAGCCCCAAGGACCTGTCAGCTTTGACAACGCGGGCAAAACACGCTGGCACGCTGCCCGAGTTTGACTTCCCGCAATTGCGTTGCGCAGATCTTACAATGCTCATTGCCGCGGCCGTAAACGAACAATTCCTGCTGGAAGTAACCGGGTTGACCGTCACCGCCGATAAAATCGCGCAATGTGGTGCCGCCGCGCTCGATGGCGTGTGCGAGGATGCGTTTGATCTCTATCGCCAACTTCAGATAGCGCGCCCGGGAAATGCTTTTCGCCTCCCGGCGCGGGTCGATGCCTGCGGCGAACAGCGCTTCGGTGGCGTAGATATTGCCGACACCGACCACGACCGCGTTGTCCATGATGAACGGCTTGACCGCCATGGAGCGTGCTCGCGACAGCTGAAATAAACGCTCGCCATCGAACAGATCGGTCAACGGCTCCGGCCCCAGGCGAATCAGTAATTCATGGTTGAGCGGATCCAGACTCCAGAGCATCGCGCCAAACCGGCGCGGGTCGGTATAGCGCAGGGCCAGCCCCGATTCCAGCTCGATGTCCACATGCTCGTGCTTGGCCGCCGGCATGCCGACTTCCACCAGACGCAAATTGCCCGACATCCCCAAATGACTGATAAGTGTGCCAACTTCGGCATTGATCAGCAGGTACTTGGCCCGTCGTTCCACCAGCACGATGCGCTGGCCGGACAGCCGCACATCGAGGTCTTCCGGGATCGGCCAACGCAGACGGCGATCCCGCACGATGACCCGGCTGACGCGCTGGCCTTCCAGGTGTGGCGCAATCCCGCGGCGGGTGGTTTCGACTTCCGGCAGTTCAGGCATAGGGCTCTCGAATCAGGCTGTCGCTCAGCGATGAGCGCTGAGGTCGCGAAGGGTTTGTGTGAGGGTCTCGAAGTCGTAATCCGAGAGGCCGGCGTGATCGAGAACCAAGGGCCCGATGCTGTTCCACTCGTGGTCCTCGGTCTGGTTACCCAGCACCCGACAAGACGCACAGATGTGCTCGGCCATCTTCAGGATCCCCAGCAGGTTTTTCAGCTGGCTGTTGCGCGACGAATCATCGCTGAAGATCGCCAGGGCATTATGGTGATTGGCAATGGCCGTGGTCACATGCTCCGGCAGGCGCCAGGACTTGGCTGTGTAATAACCGACCACTGCATGGTTAGTGTTGAACATCCGATTCTCGGTGTCCACCACCCGGCATTCCGCACTGGCGCTGGCGTAGGCCTCTTCCAGAACGCTCATGTAGTTCGGGAAACGCTGGAGCATCAAGGGTACGCCACAATCGTGGAACAGGCCCAGTGCATATGCTTCATCGCCCGCCTGGGTGCCGATGTGCCTGGCCAGGTTCAGGCAGGTCATCGCCACATCCTGGGCGGTGTCCCAGAAACGGTTCAAGGTGACAATGGTGTCGTCGTTCATTTCGCCTTTGATCGACTGTGCGTTGATCAGGTTGATGATCGACCGGCTGCCCAGCAGATTCACCGCCCGCTTGATCGAGGCAATCTTGTTGCTCAAGCCGTAATAGGGCGAATTGACGATTTTCAGCAACGAGCCAGAGAGGCCAGGGTCTTGGGAGATCAACCTGGCGATCACGTCCAGATCCGGGTCGGGCATGTACTGCTCCATCTGCAAATCCACCATGATTTGCGGTTGGGCCGGCACGCTGATGCCTTGCAGGGACTGTCGGATCTGTTCAGTGGTCAGCTCTTGGAACATAAATACGCACTCAGGGTCAGGTGGCAATTCTAACCGTTAAGAAGTTGGATCCGACACACCGACGTGCCAATCGCCGTTGATATTGCTGCGTTTAATCGTGAATTGATTAGCACGTCCTCTGCGTAAAATTCGAAACCGCTTTCGCGAGCAGGCTCGCTCCCACAGTGGATCTGCGTCGCACACAAATCTTGAGTTCACTGGAAATCACTGTGGGAGCGAGACCGGCTTGCCGGCGAAGACGTCGTCCGCGTTTCATCGCCACCAAGCCCGTCACAAGTCGCAACACGCTATACTCCCGCTCTTTTTTCCGGAGCGACGTCATGTCCCTGCCTAGCCTGCGCCTCAAAGCCAACGCCGACCGACGCCTGCGAAACGGCCACCTGTGGGTCTACAGCAACGAAATCGATGTCGCCGCCACGCCGTTGCACGGCTTCAAGGCCGGTGATCAGGCGATCCTCGAAGCCGCCAGCGGCAAGCCGCTGGGCATCGTTGCCATGAGCCCGAACAACCTGATCTGTGCGCGCCTGCTGTCGCGGGATATCAAGTTGCCGCTGGATAAATCGCTGCTGGTGCACCGCCTGAACGTGGCCCTGTCCCTGCGCGAGCGCCTGTTCGACAAGCCGTTCTACCGCCTGGTCTACGGCGACTCCGACCTGCTGCCAGGTCTGGTGGTCGATCGTTTCGGCGACATCCTGGTGGTGCAGATCGCCTCGGCGACCATGGAAGCCCATAAAGAAGACGTGATCGCGGCGCTGACTCAAGTCATCAAGCCAAGCGGCATTCTGTTCAAGAACGATTCCGCCGCACGCGATGCCGAAGGCCTCAACCGCTACGTCGAAACCGTGTTCGGCCTGGTGCCGGAATGGGTCGCGCTGGAAGAGAACGGCGTGAAATTCGAAGCGCCCGTCATCCAGGGCCAGAAGACCGGCTGGTTCTATGATCACCGCATGAACCGCGCACGTTTGGCACCCTACGCCAAAGGCAAACGCGTACTGGACCTGTACAGCTACATCGGCGGCTGGGGCGTGCAAGCCGCCGCGTTCGGCGCCAGTGAAGTGTTCTGCGTCGACGCTTCGGCCTTCGCCCTCGACGGCGTCGAGCGCAACGCCGCGTTGAACGGCTTCGCCGAGAAGATGACCTGCATCGAAGGCGACGTGTTCGAAGCCCTGAAGGAATTGAAAGCCAGCGAAGAACGCTTCGACGTCATCGTCGCCGACCCGCCGGCATTCATCAAACGCAAGAAAGACATGAAGAACGGCGAAGGCGCCTACCGCCGCCTGAACGAGCAAGCCATGCGCCTGCTCAGTAAAGACGGCATCCTGATCAGCGCTTCGTGCTCGATGCACCTGCCGGAAGACGATCTGCAGAACATCCTGCTGACCAGCGCCCGCCACCTGGACCGCAACATCCAGATGCTGGAACGCGGCGGCCAAGGGCCGGATCATCCCGTTCACCCGGCGATTGCCGAGACTCGTTACATCAAGAGCATTACGTGCCGGTTGCTGCCAAACAGCTAACCCCTGTCCCCCTGTAGGAGCGAGCACGCTCGCGATGGTCGCTAACGATAACGCTGGGTGTCTGACACCCAGCAGCGTTTTCTGGTTCATCGCGAGCGTGCTCGCTCCTACAGAGGGCGTTAAAGGCGCGTCAGAACCACATTGCATCCCACAGCGGATATTCACCGACGTGGTCGACAAGCCCCGCGCGTAACGGGTTGGCGATGATGTATCGAGCGGCCACTTTCAGATCCTCCTCCCAGCGCAACGCCCGGTCGAAATAGCCCTTCTGCCATAGCCTCTCCGGCTGACCTCGCTTCAGGTTGATAGCGCGAGCACTTTGGGCTTTGGTGGCTTGCATCAGTTTCGGCAAATCACCGCTGTGCAACTCAATCAGCCAGTGGAAGTGATCCGGCATGACTACCCAAGCGATGGAGGTAACCTTTCCGGCTTCATGCGCCCTTCTGAATTCGTGCACGAGAAGTCGTCCCATACGCCAATCCTTGAAAACCGGGCTTCGTTCGTGGGTTACAGCGGTGAGCAGGTAATTGCGGCCCTGTTCTGAGTGCCGGCCTGAGCGCAAACGGTGGCCGTGTGGCGTGTTGGACATTCCGTCGTCCTCTTCAATGGATGGAAGAGAAAACGTTAGACGCCACGTGCGAAGCTGTCGTGATAATAGAGAATCGAATTATGTCGTTTTATCTGTAGGAGCGAGCATGCTCGCGATGGTCGTTAACGATAACGCTGGGTGTCTGACACCCAGCGGCGTTCTCAGGTTCATCGCGAGCATGCTCGCTCCTACAGGATTGCGTTATTCCACATGTCTCATGAATGGCTTGGAGGCATTCCCTCCCACCGCCAGCCGTGTAGAATCGCCACATTCATCGCCAGTCATCCCCCGGCGGGTTTATGAGCTCAAGCTGAAGCGCGCGGCGATCCCGCAAAGTTATCGGCAACTTCCAGACACACGGCCATTACCGGGTGTTCCAGACGTCAATAGAAGCTCACTTCCCTTTTGATACCTGATTAACCGCCCGGAGTGCTTCATGCCTGATTACCGCTCGAAAACATCCACCCACGGCCGCAACATGGCCGGTGCCCGCGCATTGTGGCGCGCCACGGGGATGAAAGATGACGACTTCAAAAAGCCGATCATCGCCATTGCCAACTCCTTCACCCAGTTCGTACCGGGCCACGTCCACCTCAAGGACCTGGGCCAACTGGTCGCCCGCGAGATCGAACGCGCTGGCGGTGTAGCGAAAGAATTCAACACCATCGCCGTGGATGACGGCATCGCCATGGGTCACGACGGCATGCTGTATTCGCTGCCGAGCCGCGAGATCATCGCCGACTCCGTCGAATACATGGTCAACGCCCACTGCGCCGACGCCATTGTCTGCATCTCCAACTGCGACAAGATCACCCCTGGCATGCTGATGGCCGCCCTGCGCCTGAACATTCCGGTGATCTTCGTTTCCGGCGGCCCGATGGAAGCCGGCAAGACCAAACTGGCCAGCCACGGCCTCGACCTGGTCGACGCCATGGTGATCGCCGCGGACTCCAGCGCTTCTGACGAGAAGGTTGCGGAGTACGAGCGCAGCGCCTGCCCGACGTGCGGTTCGTGCTCCGGCATGTTCACCGCCAACTCGATGAACTGCCTGGTTGAAGCGCTGGGCCTGGCATTGCCGGGCAACGGTTCAACCCTGGCCACCCACAGCGACCGCGAACAGCTGTTCCTGCAGGCCGGCCGCACCATCGTCGAGCTGTGCAAGCGTTACTACACCGACAACGATGAGTCGGTGTTGCCGCGCAACATCGCCAATTTCAAGGCGTTCGAAAACGCCATGACCCTGGACATCGCCATGGGCGGTTCCACCAACACCATCCTGCACTTGCTGGCCGCGGCCCAGGAAGCCGAGATCGATTTCGACCTGCGCGACATCGACCGTCTTTCACGCCACGTGCCGCAACTGTGCAAAGTCGCGCCGAACATCCAGAAGTACCACATGGAAGACGTGCACCGCGCCGGCGGGATCTTCAGCATCCTCGGCTCGCTGTCCCGTGGCGGCTTGCTGCACACCGACCTGCCGACCGTACACAGCAAGACCCTGGCCGAAGGCATCGCCAAGTGGGACATCACCCAGACCGACGACGAAGCGGTGCATCACTTCTTCAAGGCCGGCCCGGCGGGTATCCCGACGCAAACAGCTTTCAGCCAGTCGACCCGTTGGGAAACCCTGGACGACGATCGTGAAAACGGCTGCATCCGCAGTGTCGAACACGCCTATTCGAAAGAAGGCGGCCTGGCCGTTCTCTACGGCAACATCGCCCAGGACGGCTGCGTGGTGAAAACGGCCGGCGTCGACGAGTCGATCCATGTCTTCGAAGGCAACGCGAAGATCTTCGAAAGCCAGGACAGCGCCGTACGCGGCATCCTCGCCGATGAAGTGAAGGCCGGCGACATCGTGATCATCCGTTACGAAGGCCCGAAAGGCGGCCCGGGCATGCAGGAAATGCTGTACCCGACGTCCTACCTGAAATCCAAAGGCCTGGGCAAAGCCTGCGCCCTGCTCACCGATGGCCGTTTCTCCGGCGGTACTTCGGGCCTGTCCATCGGCCATGCTTCGCCGGAAGCGGCGGCTGGCGGCGCGATCGGTCTGGTGCAGGACGGCGACAAGGTGTTGATCGACATTCCGAACCGTTCGATCAACCTGTTGATCAGCGATGAAGAGATGGCCGGTCGCCGGGCTGAGCAGGATCAGAAGGGTTGGAAACCGGTGGAGAAGCGTCCGCGTAAGGTGACTACTGCGTTGAAGGCCTATGCCTTGCTGGCGACCAGTGCCGACAAGGGTGCTGTGCGTAACAAGGCGATGCTTGATGGGCTGTAAGCGTCAGTTGTCGCAATAAAAATGCCCCGCCAAGTGCGGGGTATTTTTTTGGGATGAATTATCAGCCAATTACATCACGTCTTGTGACTTCTAACTTACCAACGCAAAGCAAACTCCAGAGGGCATATTCAGGGCTGAGCGTCATCACTTGTCGGAGCTAGAAATAAACGCAGCCTGCCCGAGATATAGAAATGCCAATAATGTCGGACCCAAAATTGACGCATTAAACCAAACCTTGTCGCTGGGGTTCTCTAACGAAACAAACAATACTGGGGACATGACTATCAACCCCATTATTAACATTACCGAAACAATACGCCTGCGACGCGACCCGGTATCTTTGGGCGTATTCAGCGCCGCCAAACCTAGACCAGCGGCCCCTGACCATATGAATATACTTATTATTATGCCAAAGGCTTCCCCTGAAATCATAAGGAACGAGGTTAGCAGAGCCAATCCGAAAGCAGGCAAGACGCCTCCAATTAGATACATTGCTGACCAAAGAATGCGTAGCACCATGTCTAATCTACTCCATTAAAATAACTCTTAAGCTGCATAAATTCTCGGCCAAATGAGAGCGTTACTTATGCCTTCGACTCGCGAAGTCAAGGATTCACCCACGGCCTGGCAACTTGTAACTTGATAAGATAACGCTCCTCTTTGGGGCGCTTGTCGTCTCTGAAGCGATTGACCACCAGCATCACTTGATACTGATTACCTGCTTGCCAGGTAGACGTGCCTCCTTTATTCACGTCTCGCAATCGGGCCCGCCATTCGGGAGTGTCAGCAAATGGTGGGTCGTCGTTGACCCGAACGGGTATCCAGCCGCCGTGGCGCCATTGCTCCTGCAAATCCAGCACGACCTTGAGTGTATCGTCGAGTAACAGCGGCTCGATTTGCGGGGACATGCGGAGACTTCTGACTAACCCATCACGATCGAAACTAACCGTAAAAAAGCGAGCCAACGGGGTCACGAACCCAAATTGATAATCGATAAAACGTAGGCGCGCGTCAGACTTGGGTGTATTGAACCAGGAGTACCCAGGAAAAACCGGATCAATGACCGCGCTGGAGCGCAGGCGCATGGCTTCCCAAGGTTCGCCGATCACTAGCGCAATTTCCGGCTCATCCGATAGCGCTCGCATCACCGCCATTGTCAGCAGAGCCGCGACTGCAATGGCCAAAACCTTCCGTCGCCAATTCATGCGGCGCACCAGATTCATCGCACACCCCGTCCAGCGGCAATGTCCAGAATCGCCTGTTCGATCAGATGACGATCAGAGCGTCGTAGCAGCTCATCAAATTGCGCCGCGGCCTTGAGTACGAAAGGCATGCGCTGATGGATATCGGCCAGGTTGGCAAAGTATTCATTGCTGAAGCCCACGGTGCGCCCGTCTTCACTGGAATGGCACTGGCTGGCCAGAGTCAGCTCAACCGCTGCCGCAGCATCGGAGGGGAAATTCGTGAAATAGGAGAAATGGTTGCCACGTAGCAAACGTACCAATTGCACGTTGTTGTACATCGCTGGTTGCAGGATGTTCTTCTGTAAATGTGTTTTGATCGGAACCATTGTTGCGTCCTTTTCTCGAAACGCAGTCTCATGGACTTCCCCATGGAGTGGCAAGTTGCAACGTAATGAGGTAACGCTCTTCTGTGGGACGCTTATCGTCCCTGAAGCGATTAACTCCCAGCATTACCTGATACTTGTCGTCAGCTCGCCAGTAAGCAGTGCCGCCAATGTTCACGTCTCGTAATCGTGCGCGCCATTGAGGGGTGTCAGCGAACGACGGAAAGTCATTGAGCCGGATGGGCGTCCAGCCCCCTTGGCGCCATTGGTCCTGCAGATCCAACAGAACCTTGAGCGTGTCGTCGAGCAGGAGAGGCTCGATCTGTGGGGACATACGGAGACTGCTGACTAACCCGTCACTATCGAAACTAACCGTAAAAAAGCGAGCTAACGGAGTCACAAATCCGTATTGCGGCTCCAGGAAACGAAGACGAGAATCCGACTTTGGTAATCTTCCCCAAAAATGGCCGGGAATGACCGGATCGATCACAGCGCTCGAGCGCTGTCGCATCGCTTCCCAAGGCTCGCCAATCATCAGCGCAATCTCAGGTTCGCTCGAAAGCGCTCGAACCATCGAGAAGATCAACAGGGCTGCGCCGGCGAATAACAAAATCCCACGTCGCCAACCAACGCGTCGCCGCAAAGTCATCGCACACCTCGACCTGCGGCAATGTCCAGGATCGCCTCTTCGATTAGATGGCGATCAGAACGCCGCAGTAGCTGATCAAACTGCGACGCGGCCTTAAGCACAAACGACATGCGCTGATCAATATCGGCCAAATTGGCGAAATTCTCACTGCTGAAACCCACGGTGCGACCGTCTTCGCTGGGATGGCACTGGCTGGCCAAGGTAAGTTCGACGGCGGCTGCAGCACCAGGTGGAATGCCCGTGACAAAAGCGAACTGATTTCTGCGCAGTAGAGTTACCAGTTGTTCGTCGCTGTACATCACCGGTTGCAGGATGTTTTGCTGTTCATGCCAAGCCAGATGCACAACACTTTCGGCGATATTACCAACCTCAATGGCTTGGAAAGCTTGCAGGATTTCCTTGTAGTCATAGCCGAACTTCAACTTTTCCTGTTCAATCGGCCACAGGACCGGATACTGATCATGACCATAAATTTTTTGACGTGATTCCAGACAAGTCTTGAGCGCCTGCAACCCACGCTCCTTGTAAAAAGCATGTAGCGGAAAGACATCCAGAAACAGCGTGGTATTGCCCAGCGCCAGCATGTCGTAAACAAACAGGAGTTGTTTCTGCACGAGTGACAACGGTTCGTTCGGGCTCCGCGCGTCGAGCCACCACGTCGGATTGTTGCGGCGGGCTTGCTCGTAATCCCGTTCAGCCTGCTCAAGTTCGCTTGCTGCCGCCTGCCTTTCACTCTTGCTGAACCAGCCGAACAAGCCAGCGGGCTTTCTCCTGTGCGCCTCCACCCGCCGTTGTTTTGCCTCCTTTTCCGCATCGATCTTGTCGATCGAATCAGCAGCATGCAGCAATCCACAACCCACTTGCTTGGAGGCGAAGGCCGCGAGACCGGCCCATTGGAAGCGCTGGTCTTCAAGCCACATACTGGCGTAGGCCGCATTGATCGCGCGATTACGCGCCTTGGGGTCTGCGATCAGAACGCCGCCCGGCGCCACGACAGCCTCTGCTCTTTGTTGGTATCCACGCCACAGGTTCTGGCAGACCAGCCCTGGCAAGTCGCTATAGCTCGTTATCGGGCTCGGGGGCGATGTGAAGTTGGAGGGGCGCGGCTCGGCTGCCGGTTGTCGCGCTGGGGCCGGCGACGCGGGTTGAACGGTGGCTCGGGCAGCCGGCGCGACGCTGCCAACGTCGATCTGTTGGCTCCTGATGGTCTGATTGGCGATCAACTTGGGCGATGGATCGCACTTGCACTTGCACAGGTCGCCATCCAGCGCGGGCTTGCGTCCTTCCCAATCCTCCGACAGGCGTGGGCCGACGCAGACGATTGTCCCGGTGCTGTCGCATTCAGGGCATGTGACCTCATCGCCTTCGCGGGCCATGGCCTGGCCATTGATGTTGCCGCGATGCCAACCGCTGACGACCGTGCCGTCGACGGTGGTTTTGGCCCCGACGGTGATGTTGTAGCGCTTCATGCGAAATATGTCCTTTTCAGAGCGAAAGGACGCAAGTTAGAAGAGGCGAAGTGGAGGAAAAATCAGATGCTTCTTTGATTGATGTAGGGCATTTCTGAATATGAGGCTGGATGCCCGTCGGTATGCTGGCGATGAAGCGAGGGAATGCCCCGCCACGTGCGGGGCATTTTTTTGCGTCTATCTCTTGTAGGGGCGAGCTTGCTCCGGGCGGCGTTCCGACGATGGACTTCCAGACAATGCGGGCATTCAGACTGCCCGCGTCATCATTGACATCCATCGCGAGCAGGCTCGCTCCTACAGTGAGCATCGTCTCTGACGATCTTTTGTATTAATCCTGCGGGTCGAGGTTATCCAGCGCCTGGTGATACTGGCTCGCAAGCTTGCTCGGATAGTATTCGCTCTACTGAAAGGAGAGAGCGAATACCAACCTAAAGCCGGTTGAAGGCTTCCCCTCAACCATAGAATCTCCCACAATGGGTCTTCAGTGAACTGCTATGTGTGAATAACCGGGATCAACTGTAGGAGCGAGCTTGCTCCGGGCGGCGTTCCGACGATGAACGTAAGGACACCGCGTTAAACCAGACAGTACGCGTCATCGTTAACTACCATCGCGAGCAGGCTCGCTCCTACAGTGAATCCAAACCCTTACTGGATTTCTTGCGGCGTCACGATCACCCAATTCTTGTCCGCGGTCACCGGCAGCCCTTCCTTGGCCTGGGCTGCGGCGTTCTTGGCCATCATGCCTTGGATCTGGGTCATGTACTTGTCCTTGCGGTTGACCCACAAGTGGATGCCACCCTTGGCCACGTCAACACTGTGGAACAGCATATAACCGTCGCTGCTCGGGGTATCGCCGCCCACCAGCACCGGCTTTTTCCACTCATCGATGTAGGTCAGGATCGCTGCCTGCTTGCCGGCCATCCAGGTCGCCGGGGTCCACAGGTAGGGCGTCAGTTCGAGGCCGAGGTTGGCCTGCTCGTCATACTTGCCGGCGGTGATCTGCTTGCGGGCCGTGGTCAGCTCCCCGGACGCGGGGTCCTTGAGCAGCAGGGTCACGCCGATCACGTTCTGTGGCTTGACGTTGTAGCCGTACTGCGGGTCCGAGGCGACCATGCGCACCAGCTCTTCGGAGGCGGCGGTCATCACGTAGACCTCGATGCCGTTCTCCATCAGTTTGGTGTAGAGCTCTTGCTGACCGGTGAAAATCTTCGGCGGGTTGACGTCGATGGTCTTGACCACGTCGCCTTCGTAATAGGTACTCGGCACCGGTTTGCCGGACGCCATCAGCTCGTCGACATAGCCCTTGAGCTCCTTGAGCGTGAAGCCGGAGAACACCTGGGCGACCCATGGATAGCAGACCATGTCGTCGAGTTCGCAGAGGCGATAGTAGTAGCTGAACAGACTTTCCTTGTGCTCGGCCGTGTCTTTGAACGGAATCAGTTTCAGGGAGGGATCGAGTTTGTCGCGGGTGATCAGGCCCTTGTTTTCCATGAACGGCAGCAACGACTCTTCGAGGTCGTAACGGTAACTGGTGTTGTCCATGTCGAATACCGCGTAGTTACCCTTGTTGGCGTTGGCGGCAATCATCGCGTCCAGCGCCTTGGCCTGATCGACCGGCCAATGCTTCAAATCCGTGGCGAGTGCCTGGCCGACGAGGCCCAGACTTAGACCCAATCCCAGTGCGGCAGAGAGAAATTTCGGTGCGAAATTCATCGGCATGCTTCCTTATTGAAAAGACCCTGATTTAAAGACATCGACGCTAACAAATTGCTGTGACAGTCCTCGCCTGCCTGCGACCGCCCGCGTCTCTATTACGTCAGCTGCATTCCTGACAGCGACGCCTTCTTATTCCAAAAACGACAGTATTCAGACTTTTTTGATATTAATTCATTAGATATCAAGCTGTTAGGCTTGCCGGTTCGCAGCTGCCCCGGAAGGTGGCTGGCACAAGTCACTTTCGGAGTTCTCATGAATCTGCCGCTGATCCTCAATCTGCTGGTATTCCTCGCGTTACTTTTCGGTCTCGCACAAACCCGCCACACCACCTGGAGCCTGGCGAAAAAAGTCCTGCTTGCCCTGGTGCTGGGCGTGGCGTTTGGTGTGGCGTTGCACACGGTGTATGGTGCCGGAAATCCGGTGCTGAAGGCTTCGATCAGCTGGTTCGACCTGGTGGGCAACGGTTATGTGCAGTTGCTGCAAATGATCGTGATCCCGCTGGTGTTCGCCTCGATCCTCAGTGCCGTAGCCCGTCTGCACAACGCTTCGGCGCTGGGCAAAATCAGTTTCCTGACCATCGGCACGCTGTTGTTCACCACGGCCATCGCCGCGCTGATCGGTATCGGCTTGACCAACCTCTTCGGCCTGACCGCCGAAGGCCTGGTGGCCGGCACTCAGGAAATAGCCCGGCTGCAAACGATCCAGACCGACTATGCCGGCAAGGTCGCGGACCTGAATGTGCCGCAGCTGTTGCTGTCGTTCATCCCGCAAAACCCGTTCGCCGACCTGGCGCGGGCCAAGCCGACTTCGATCATCAGCGTGGTGATCTTTGCTGCATTCCTAGGGGTCGCGGCGCTGCAACTGCTGAAGGATGATGTCGAGAAAGGTCAAAAAGTGATCAACGCCATCGACACCCTGCAAGCCTGGGTGATGCGCCTGGTGCGCCTGGTGATGAAATTGACGCCGTACGGTGTATTGGCGCTGATGACCAAGGTGGTCGCCGGTTCCAACCTGCAGGACATCATCAAGCTCGGCAGCTTCGTGGTGGTGTCCTACATCGGCCTGGGACTGATGTTTGTGGTGCATGGCCTGCTGGTATCGGCCGCCGGAATCAATCCGCTGCGCTTCTTCCGCAAGATCTGGCCGGTGCTGACGTTTGCCTTCACCAGCCGTTCGAGTGCCGCGACCATTCCGCTGAGCATCGAAGCCCAGACCAGCCGCTTGGGCATTCCTCAGTCGATCGCCAGTTTCGCCGCCTCGTTCGGCGCAACCATTGGCCAGAATGGCTGTGCTGGTCTGTACCCGGCTATGTTGGCGGTGATGGTAGCGCCGACCGTGGGCATCGACCCGTTGGATCCGCTTTGGATCGCGACCCTGGTGGCGATTGTCACGCTGAGTTCGGCGGGTGTGGCTGGCGTTGGCGGGGGCGCGACGTTTGCCGCGTTGATCGTGTTGCCGGCGATGGGGTTGCCGGTGTCACTGGTGGCGCTGCTGATTTCGGTCGAGCCGCTGATTGACATGGGGCGTACGGCGCTGAACGTCAGCGGGTCGATTGCGTCGGGGGCGATTACCAGTCAGGTGATGCAACAGACGGATAAAGCGTTGCTGGGTGCGGATGAGCATGGAGAGTTGGCTCACGCTTGATTGGCGCCAGTCAGACCGCTTTCGCTGGCAAGCCAGCTCCTACAAGGGTTGTGTCGTTCGCAAAATCCGTGATCAATACACACCCTGTAGGAGCTGGCTTGCCAGCGAAGCTTTTAAGCCTTTTCCCAAACCTCGAAGCTGTACGCCGGCTTATCCCCTTCCGCCGGGTTTGGCACATTCGACACCAATTTCCATTGCCCCAAATCAAACTCCGGAAACCATGCATCCCCTTCCGGGCTCAGCGCAACACGCGTCAGGTACAAGCGATCCGCCTGATCCAACCCTTGCGCATACAACTGCGCTCCACCAATCAACATCACCTCATCGACGCCCTGCTCGTTCGCCCATGCTTGCGCGCGAACAATGGCCGCCTCCAGCGACGGATACACCTCGGCGCCTTCCAGCACCAGGTCCGCCTGACGGCTGACCACGATGTTCAACCGGCCCGGCAGCGGGCGACCGAGGGAATCCCAGGTCTTGCGACCCATGATGATCGGCTTGCCAAGGGTGGTGGCCTTGAAGTATTTGAAGTCCCCCGGCAAGTGCCAGGGCATGCTGTTGTCGACGCCGATCACGCGGTTTTCACCGAGGGCTGCAATCAGGCTGAGGGGAAGTGATTTAGTCATGCCGGCGAGGATACCAGAGCCTCCCGTACCCCGATAAGCGTCACAGCGGTTATGCTCACGACTCAATTGAGCGACGGGATGGCGCGTGACTGAACTGAATACCCTCTGGCTGACGGAAACCATTCGCCTGCGTGAAGAACACGCCGGCCCCCTGGATGATCTGGAAGCCAATCGACTGGCCCGTACCGCGGGCGGTGACCTGTCGGCCCGGATTCAACGCCGGGCCCTGTGGCTGGCCGAGCGTGACGGGCTGACCACTGCCCTCCAACATTGGCTGCAAGGGGCACGGCTGGCGCTGATCGTCATGGCGGTGCTGGCCGTAATCAGCGGCGCAGGCCTGGCATTCGCGGCGCTGGGTGACGGGCAGGCTCCGGTGAATGTGTTTTGGGCCCTGGGCAGCCTGCTCGGGCTGAACCTGATTCTGTTGCTGAGCTGGGCGCTGGGCCTGGTGTTTGCCGGTGAACACGGCGCAACACTGGGACGCTTGTGGCTGTGGCTCAGTGAAAAACTCGCTCGCGATGCCAAGGCGGCGCAACTGGCGCCGGCCCTGCTGCTGTTACTGCAACGACACAAACTCAATCGCTGGGTGCTTGGCGTGCTGGTCAACGGCTTGTGGTTATTGGCGATGCTCAGCGCCTTGGTGATTGTGCTGATGCTGATGGCGACCCGGCGTTACGGCTTCGTCTGGGAAACCACTATCCTCGGCGGCGAGACTTTCGTCGCCATGACCCAGGCCCTCGGCGCCCTGCCGGCGCTACTCGGTTTCAGCGTGCCCACCGTGGAAATGATCCGCGCCAGTGGCGATGCCGCGTTGAATATCGAAAGTGCGCGCCAGGCCTGGGCCGCCTGGCTGGTCGGCGTGTTGCTGGTCTACGGTGTATTACCGCGTCTGCTTCTGGCGTTGTTCTGCCGGTGGCGCTGGAAAACCGGCCAGGCAAGATTGCATCTGGATTTGAACATGCCCGGCTACGCCCAACTGCGCGAGCGGTTGATGCCGACCAGCGAACGCCTGGGGATCAGCGATGCCGCGCCCGAGCAACTGCACCCTATCGAAAACGGCGTCAGCGACCTGCCTAGCGATGGCGCGCTGCTGGTCGCCATCGAGCTGGATGACCAACGCCCGTGGCCACCGAAGTTGCCCAAAACCGTGAACAACGCGGGCATCCTCGACAGCCGCGAGTCGCGCAACAAACTTCTCGAACAACTGAGCCGCTTCCCTCCGGCTCGCTTGGCCATCGCTTGCGATCCACGACGTTCACCGGATCGCGGCAGCCTGACGCTGATCGCCGAACTGGCGCGCAGCGCCACCGCGACCCGCATCTGGCTGCTGCAAGCGCCGCCCGGCGAAGCGCTGGATGCCGCGCGCCTCGGCGACTGGCACGTGGCGCTGCAACAGCTGGAACTGCCATTCGCCGACAGCGCGCCATTGAGCTGGCTGGAGACCGGCCATGACTAATCCCTGGAAACCGCCGTTGAAACTCGCCGTGGTCGGCCACACCAACGTCGGTAAAACGTCGCTGCTACGTACCCTGACCCGGGATGTCGGTTTCGGCGAGGTCTCCCATCGACCCAGTACCACGCGCCACGTTGAAGGCGCACGGTTGTCGGTGGACGGCGAACCCTTGCTCGACCTGTTCGATACACCGGGGCTGGAAGACGCCATCGCCCTGCTCGACTACCTCGAACGCCTGGAGCGCCCCGGCGAACGCCTCGACGGCCCGGCACGCCTGGCACGATTCCTAGAAGGCAGCGAAGCCCGGCAGCGTTTCGAACAGGAAGCCAAGGTGCTACGGCAATTGCTGACGTGCGACGCCGGCCTCTATGTGATCGACGCCCGCGAGCCGGTGCTGTCCAAGTACCGCGATGAACTGGCCGTGTTGGCCAGCTGCGGCAAACCGTTGCTGCCGGTGCTCAACTTCGTCAGCAGCGCCAACCACCGCGAGCCGGACTGGCGCGAGGCGTTGGCCCGCCTGGGTTTGCACGCACTGGTGCGTTTCGACAGCGTCGCGCCGCCGGAAGACGGCGAACGTCGACTTTATGAAAGCCTCGCGCTGCTGCTGGAAAATTCCCGTGAGCAACTGGAGCGCCTGATCGCCGATCAACTGGCACAGCGTCAGGCGCGTGAGCAGAGCGCTGCGCAATTGATTGCCGATTTATTGATCGATTGCGCCGCCTGCCGACGTAGCGTCATCAGCAACGCCGAGCAGGAACAGCGAGCCATCGACGAGCTGCGCAAAGCCGTTCGCCAGCGGGAACAGCGTTGCGTCGAAGCCCTGCTCAAGCTCTACGCCTTTCGCCCACAGGACGCGTCGGCCACTGATCTGCCGCTGCTCGACGGCCGCTGGGGTGATGATCTGTTCAACCCGGAAACCCTCAAGCAACTGGGCGTGAGGGTCGGTGGCGGTATCGCGGCCGGCGCGGCGGCAGGTGCCGGTGTCGACTTGCTGGTAGGCGGGCTGACCCTCGGTGCTGCAGCGCTGGCGGGCGCCATTGCCGGCGGCGCCCTGCAAACTGCCCGTAGTTACGGCAGCCGATTAATGGGCAAGATCAAAGGGCAACGCGAACTGACCGTCGATGACAGCGTGCTGCGGCTGTTGGCGTTGCGCCAGCGCCAGTTGCTGCAGGCGTTGAATGCGCGTGGGCATGCGGCGATGGACAGCATTCAGGTCGCCACCCCACAGGACAAGACCTGGCGCGAAGGCAAGTTGCCCGAAGCCTTGAACAAGGCCCGGGCGCATCCGCTGTGGTCGTCGCTTAATCCGCATGCGAAGTTGAATCAGGCGGAAAGGCAGGAGCAGGTTGAGGTGTTGGCGCGGCAGTTGTAAACGCCGCAGCAGCTGTGGTGTTTGGGCGGGCCCCATCGCGGGCAAGCCCGCTCCCACAAAGAGCACCTCAACCCTGTGGCAGCAAGGAATACCTCCTTCCTGTGGGATCAACTCAATCCTCGGCATTCACAAACCCTGTAGGAGCTGGCTTGCCAGCGAAGAGGCCTGTCAGCCAATACAGATCTTACTTGGCAGCCACTTTCTCCGACTTGCCGTCATACCGCTTGCGCCACTCGGTGAGGATTTCGTCGCGATTGTTCGACGCCCACGCAAAGTCGTTCTTGATCAAACGCTGCTCATAATCCGCCGGCAACTCAGTCTGCGGCTTGGCAATCCCAGGTTGCGCAAGGACCGCGAAGTTTTCTTTATAAAGCTCCATCGCCGCCGAACTCGCAGAGAAGTCCGCCAGTTTCTTCGCCGCCTCTTCATGGGGCGTACCCTTGATCACGGCTGTGGCTTCGATCTCCCAGCCCAGGCCCTCTTTCGGCAGGATGATGTCCAGCGGCGCGCCCTGGCGCTTGAGCTGCACAGCCGGGTATTCAAACGAAATGCCGATCGGAAACTCACCCGAAGCCGCCAGCTTGCAAGGTTTGGAGCCGGAGTGAACGTACTGGCCGATGTTCTGGTGCAGGTCGTCCATGTACTGCCAGCCCTGTTTCTCACCGAAGGTTTGCAACCAGGCACTGACGTCGAGGAAACCGGTGCCGGACGATGCCGGGTTGGGCATGACGATCTTGCCTTTGTACTCGGGTTTGGTCAGGTCCTGCCAGCTCACCGGTTTGCTCAGACCCTGCTTCTCGGCTTCGATGGTGTTGAAACAAATAGTCGCCGCCCACACGTCCATGCCGACCCAGGCCGGCGGATTGGCAGCGTCGCGGTAGTTGACGCCGATCTTGCCCAGGTCCTTCGGCGCATAGCTTTGCAGCATGCCTTGCTGATCGAGGATCGCCAGGCTCGACGCCGCCAGGCCCCAGACCGCGTCAGCCTGCGGGCGGGCTTTTTCAGCCAGCAGCTTGGCGGTGATGATGCCGGTGGAATCGCGCACCCACTTGATCTCGACGTCCGGGTTGGCCTTTTCGAAGGCTTGCTTGTAGGTCTTCAGTTGTTCGGCTTCGAGGGCGGTGTACACCGTCAACTCGGTGGTTGCCGCGACGGCGTTCAGGCTGAAAGCGGTGAGGACAGCAGCGGCCAGGGCCAAAGGCTTGAACATGGTGCAATTCCTGTATGAGTTGAAGGTGCGAATCAATGGCCAGGCGCGGTCTGCCGCCAGGCCTGGGAGCGGCGCAGCAAACCGCGCGAAGCCCAGGCCAGCAGCAGGGAAACGCCCGCCGAGGTGAACAGAATCAGGGTCGACATGGCCGCCGCGCCGCCGACGTTGCCGGCGTCGTCCATGTTCAGCACCGCCACCGCCGCAAGGATGGTGTCCGGGCTGTAGAGGAAGATCGCTGCCGAGACGGTGGTCATGGCCGAGACGAACAGGTAGCGCACGATGTCCAGCAGCGCCGGCAGGCAGATCGGCACCGTGACCCGCAGATAGTGGCGATACAGCGGGGCCTTGAGCGACAGCGCGGCGGCTTCGAACTCGGCGTCGAGCTGACGTAGCGTGGTGGTGGCGGTCATTTGCGCGGTGGTCAGATAGTGCGCGATGGTGCAGACCACCAGCAGGGTCATGGTCCCGTAGAGCACATGCAACGGGTTGCCGGTGAGGTTGAAGAAGAAGACGTAACCCAGGCCCAGCACCAGGCCCGGCACTGCCATCGGTACGAAACTGAGCATGCGCAATGTCAGATTCAGCCCGCGCTGACCCTTGGTTTTTTCCATCAGGTAGGCGCCGGTGAAGATCAGCACGCTGCCGATCAACGCCGTGCACAACGCCATCTTCACGCTGTTGCCATAGGCCAGCCAGCCGCCGCCGGCCGTGTCGTTGAACTGGTAATGGTTGAGCGACAGCGCCAGGTTGTACGGCCAGAACTTGACCAGCGACGAGAACACCGCCATGCCGAATACCAGCAGCAACACTGCGCAGATCAGGACCACGATGGCCAGGTAGCAACCGTCGCGCAGTTTCGACGGGGCAGGTTGAAAGACTTGCGCCCGACCGCTCATGGAATCGCCATGACGCCGACGCAACCATGCATCGACCCCGAAGCTGAACAGCGCCGGCAGCAGCAGCACCATGCCAATCAACGCGCCGCGACCGAATTGTTGCTGGCCCACCACGGCTTTGTAGGCTTCCAGCGCCAGCACCTGATAGTCGCCACCCACCACCACGGGTACGCCGAAGTCGGTGATGGTCAGGGTGAACACCAGACAGAACGCGGCGAACACCGCCTGACGCGTCGCCGGCCAGGTGATGCTGCGGAAGGCTTTGGCCGGACTGGCGCCCATGCTGGAAGCGGCATCGAACAGTCGCGCATCCGCCAGGGACAGGGCCGACAGCAAAATCATCAATGCGTGGGGGAAGGTGTAAATCACCTCGCCCAGCACAATGCCCCAGAAGCCGTAGATGTTGTCCGACAGCAAACCGCGCAGCATGCCCTGGTTGCCGAACAGATAAACCAGCGCTATCCCCGGCAGCATCGAGGGCGCCATCAACGGCAACAACGACATGCCGCGCCAGATGCCTTTGCCGGGAATCAATGTGCGTTGCAAGGCGTAGGCAAACAGGTAAGCCAGCGGTACGACGATTGCCGCGACGCTGAGGGAAACCTTCAAGCTATTACCCAGCAGCCAGTGAAAATTGGCGCTGGTCACCAACTCACGGGCGGCGACCAGACCACCGCCCTGCCCGGCTTCAGGACTGAACCCGCGCCAGAAGATCGCCAGCAACGGCATCAACACCGCAACGCCGAGCAACACCAGCAACAGGACTTTGCCGCCCACGACGAACACCCGGTCGCCGATCTCGGCACGGGAGGCCTGCCGAACCTGTTTGTGCGGCATCGGCAGCGCGATGTTCGCGCTCATCAGGCAAACACCTGCAGGCTGCGCGGAGGCAAGGCGACCATGATCTGCTGTGCGCCGAGACGCGGCATGTCTTGCGGCGCCAGTTCCGCCAGCAAGGCGTGGCCTGGCAGCTGATCGAGTTCGAAGCTCATGCGGCAGCGGTTGCCGAGAAAGGTGATCTCGCGAACCTTGGCCGGGAACAGGTTTTCCTCATGCACCGGCGGGTTGACGTTGATCGCTTCCGGGCGGCAGAACAGACGACCCGAGGCGGCTTTTGCGCTGCCTTCAGCCAGGCGCATGTTCAACCCGCCGACCTGGGCATGGCTGTCACTGCTGCGGCTGAACGGCAACCAGTTGCCCTGGCCGACAAACTCCGCCACAAACGGCGTCGCCGGGCGGTCGTAGATTTCCTGCGGCGTGGCGTACTGCTCGACCTTGCCGTTGTTCATCACGGCGATGCGGTCCGCCATCAGCATGGCTTCGTCCTGATTGTGGGTCACCATCAGGGTGGTGATGCCGAGGTTGCGCTGCAATTGGCGCAGTTCGGTGCAAAGGTGCTCACGGACCCGGGCGTCCAATGCCGACATCGGCTCATCCAGCAACAACAGGGACGGTGCCGGCGCCAAAGCCCGGCCCAGTGCGACCCGCTGCTGCTGGCCGCCGGACAATTGACCGGGGTACTTTTTCTCACTGCCGATCAGGCCGACCAGTTCGAGCATCTGGGCGACACGCTTGCGCACTTCATCGCGACCGCTGCCGGCGAGGCCGTAGGCAATGTTCGCTTCGACGGTCAGATTGGGAAACAGCGCGTAGGACTGGAACAGAATGCCGTAGTCCCGAGCCTGAGGCGCCAGGCGGGAAACGTCGCGGTCACCGAGATACAACTCGCCGCTGTCCTGCTGCTCAAGGCCGGCGATGCAGCGCAGCAAGGTGGTCTTGCCGCAGCCCGAGGGGCCGAGCAGGCACACCAGCTCACCCGCCGCGACGTCGAGGGAAACGTTATCCAGCGCGATAAAAGCGCCGAAACGCTTCTGCACGCCGCGCACTTTCATCGGGGCGCCAGGGTTAGTCAGGGCAGTTGCGATCGAGTGGTTCATGGACAGACCTCATCAAGCAGATGAAGGCCATCCTAGGGAGGTAATGCGAACGTCATGTGGCAGTGAGGCAAAAATGGCTGATAGTGGTATTCGGGGATTTGGGTTCGGGTCATGTGGTGTCTGCTCCAGCGCCTTCGCTGGCAAGCCAGCTCCTACAGGGGATCGCGTCCCCTTGTAGGAGCTGGCTTGCCAGCGAAGAGGTCAGCACGGTAAGCACAAAACTCAGACCGGAGACATTTCCTGCGCCAACCCCAAAAACGCCGCCGGCAACCGCGCGCCTTTGCGCTCCTTGAGGCAATACAGATACTCGGGAATCTGCGGCGCATCCTCGATGGTCAATACCCGCAACTGCGGATCATGGGGCACTTCCTGGCGGGCAATGATGCTGATCCCGATGTTGCGCAACACCGCCTCGCGAATCGACTCACGGCTGCCGATCTCCAGCAACGGCCCGAAACTCACTCCTGCGCTGGCCAACAATTCTTCAGTCAGACGTCGGGTAGTCGAGCCCGACTCCCGCATCAACAATGTATGCCCGGCCAACGCCGTCAGCGGCACATGATCATGAACCGCCAACGGATGATTACGATGCACCGCCAACACCAACGGATCGCTACCGAGCACCCGGCGAATCAGTCGTGCATCCTCGAGCAACTGCGATGACGCCGCGACATCCACCCGATAATCCTCAAGTGCTTCGAGCACCTGCTGGGAATTGCCGATTTCCACCGACACTTCCACTTGCGGCAAGCGCTCGCGGAAAGTCTTCACCAGGTCGAGGATGTAATACGGTGCCGTGGCGGCGATGCGCAGCGTGCCCTGCACCTGACCGCTGTTACGCAGGAAGAACTCGATGTCGGCTTCCTGCTGCAACAGTGCCTTGACCATCGGCAGCAACCGCGCGCCTTCATCGCTGAGGCTGAGGCGGCGGCCGCCGCGATAGAACAGTTCCACCGAGTACTGACTTTCCAGATTGCGGATCTGGGTCGTCACCGTAGGTTGGCTAAGGCCAAGCTTTTTCGCCGCCAGGGTGATGCTGCCCAAACGGGCAACCATGTAAAACGCCTTCAGCTCGGCACTCAGCACAGCCTTCCCTCAATACTTATTTGCGCAACAGGCGCAAACCGTTGAACACCACCAACAGACTCACGCCCATGTCGGCAAACACCGCCATCCACATGGTGGCGATCCCGGCGAAGGTTACCCCAAGAAAGATCGCCTTGATTACCAATGCCAGCGCGATGTTCTGTTTCAGGATGCTGGAGGTCTGCCGCGACAATCGAATGAAGGCCGGAATCTTGCGCAGATCGTCGTCCATCAGGGCGACGTCGGCGGTTTCGATGGCGGTATCGGTCCCCGCGGCGGCCATGGCAAACCCGATCTCCGCCCGGGCCAGCGCCGGAGCGTCATTGATGCCGTCTCCAACCATGCCGACTCTATGGCCCTGTGCATAAAGCGCTTCGATGGCGTGCAGCTTGTCCGTCGGCAGCAGATCGCCTTGCGCCTGATCGATGCCGACTTGAGCGGCAATGGCCTGGGCGGTGTGAACGTTGTCGCCGGTGAGCATCAGGGTTTTCACGCCCATGTCATGCAATTGCTGGATGGCTTCGCGGCTGGAGGCTTTCACCGTATCCGCCACGGCGAACAGTGCCAGCGGGCCGGACTTGTCGAGCAACAGCACTACGGATTTGCCCTGTTTTTCCAGCGCGAACAGCTGAGCTTCGAGCGCAGGCGAGCACAGGCCCAGATCTTCCACCAAGCGGTGATTGCCCAAGTGGTAGGTCTGACCGTTGATCTCACCGCGCACACCCCGCCCGCCGAGTGCCTCGAAGTTATCCACAACCAAGGGCGCAGATGTTTTATCCACAGCCGCATTGGCGATGGCCATCGACACCGGGTGATCCGAACGACCCGCCAGCGCCGCGGCAATGGCCGGAGCCGATTCATCAGCGGTTGGATCGAGGGAAACATAATCGGTCTGCACCGGCTTGCCGTGAGTCAGGGTGCCGGTCTTGTCCAACGCCAGGTAATCAAGCTTGTAACCGCCTTCCAGGTACACGCCGCCCTTGATCAGAATCCCTTTGCGCGCCGCCGCCGCCAGGCCGCTGACGATGGTCACCGGGGTCGAAATCACCAGTGCACAGGGGCAAGCGACCACCAGCAACACCAGCGCGCGGTAGATCCAGTCGAACCACAACGCCTCCATGAACAGCGGCGGAATCACGGCCACCGCGATGGCCAGAACGAACACTGCCGGCGTGTAGATTTTCGAGAAGCTGTCAACAAAACGCTGGGTTGGTGCCCGCGCGCCTTGGGCCTGTTCGACCGCGTGAATGATGCGTGCCAGCGTTGAATGATTGGCCGCAGCCGTCACCGCGTACTCCAGAGAGCCGGACTGATTGATGGTGCCGGCAAACACCTTGTCGCCAATGGCCTTCTCGACCGGCAGGCTTTCGCCGGTGATCGGTGCCTGATCGATGGTGGAAGTGCCTGCAACGACTTCACCGTCCAATCCAATCCGCTCACCCGGACGCACGCGCACCCGTGCCCCCAGCTCAACGATTTTGACGTCCTGCGCAACCCAGCTGCCGTCGGCCAACTGCACCGTGACCTGTTCCGGGGTCATCTGCATCAGGCCGCCAATGGCATTGCGTGCCCGGTCCAGCGACCTGGCTTCGATCAACTCGGCCACGGTGAAGAGAAACATCACCATCGCCGCTTCCGGCCACTGACCGATCAGGATTGCGCCTGTCACCGCGATGCTCATCAGCGCGTTGATGTTCAGGTTGAGGTTTTTGAGCGCAATCCAGCCCTTCTTATAGGTACCGAGGCCGCCGCTAAGGATCGAGACCAGTGCAATGACGGCCACCACCCAGTCGGGTGCGGCACTGGTGAAGTGGATCACCTCGGCAGCCACCGCGCTGATGCCGGACAGCGCCAGCGGCCACCAGGGCTTTTTCCCGGCAGTCGGCGCCGGCGCTTCCACGCCCTGCTTCAGCGGCTCGGCCTGCATGCCAAGGGACTTGATCGCGTCGATGATCGGCGCTGTGCTCGGCAGGTTGTGGGTCACCCCCAACACGCGGTTGATCAGATTGAATTCAAGCTGTTGCACACCCGCCAGCTTGCCCAGTTTGTTCTGGATCAGCGTCTGTTCGGTCGGACAGTCCATTGCGTCGATACGGAAACTGTCCACCCGCGCATCGGCACTCGGCGCTTCGCTCAACTGGATCAGCGCAGGCGCCGCTGTTGTAGACGAACAGCAGGAATCACCCTGACCGCCATGCACATGCTGAGGGACAGGCTTGAGTTTGCTGCCGCAGCAATCGTCTGCGGCATCGGGTTTGTGGGTATGCAGGGAATCGCTCATTGGTCACGTCCATGAAGGTGCCTGTTGCCAAGTAAAGACCCTGTAGCCACTATAGGGTCAAGCACTCTTCTGGAGATTGTCGCGATGAAGATAGGAGAACTGGCCAGACTCACCGACTGCGCCGTGGAAACCATCCGCTACTACGAGCGCGAAAACCTGCTGCCGGAACCGGCCCGCAGTGACGGCAACTACCGCGTCTACACCCAGGCCCATGCCGAGCGCCTGACTTTCATCCGCAACTGCCGCACCCTCGACATGACCCTCGAGGAGATCCGCAGCCTGCTGGCGCTGCGCGACAGCCCGCATGATCAGTGCGAAAGCGTGAATGCGCTGGTCGATGAACACATCCATCACGTCAAGGCGCGGATCGATGGATTGCTGGCGTTGCAGACACAATTGATCGACCTGCGCCAACGCTGCGGCGAGGGGCCTGATATCGATCAGTGCGGGATTTTGCAGCGGTTGGAGGTGAGTGGCGGGGTTGTGGCGACGGAGGTTGAGCCGTCACATGTCGGCCGAAGTCACGGCCACTAAAAACACCACACCCCCCCTGTAGGAGCGAGCTTGCTCGCGATGGACGTGAACGATGACGCGGGCAGCCTGGAAAAATGCGGCGCCTTCAAATCCATCGCGAGCAAGCTCGCTCCTACAGGCGTTATGCGTTAAGGCTTAAACCGCCATCGGCGCCGTCATCGGCGCGTGGTGCTCGTAGCCTTCCAGCGAGAAATCGCCCGGTTCGATCAGCTCCAGCCATTCCGGTTGGTAGACACCCGTCTTCGCAAACTCCGGCACACGATCGCTGATCACCAGTTTCGGCATCGGGAACGGCTCGCGCTTGAGCTGTTCGTTGAGCATGTCCAGGTGGTTTTCGTAGACGTGGGCGTCGCCGATGAAATAGGTGAACCAGCGCGGCGTGTAACCGGTCAGGCGACCGACCAGGCTCAACAGCGCGGCACCCTCGGTGAGGTTGAATGGCGTGCCCAGGCCCAAGTCGTTTGAGCGAATGTAGAGGGTCAAGGAGATCTCTCCGGTCTCGACATTCGGATGGAACTGGTACAGCAAATGGCACGGCGGCAGGGCCATTTCGTCGAGCTGGGCGACGTTCCAGCCGTGGAACAGGATGCGGCGGCTGCCCGGGTCCTTGATGATGGTGTCGACGCATTGGCGGATCTGGTCGATCGCCTTGTACAGCACCACGTACGCCTGGCCATCTTCCTCGCCTTCGGCGATCTGGCGATAACCCTGGCTCAGGGCCTGCTCTATAGCGGCCTGGTTGCTGACCGGGATCTGTTTGTACGCCGGCCATTTGCGCCACTGCACGCCATAGATCTCGCCGAGGTCGTCTTCGCCCTGTCGGAACGGGTTGGCCAGCCATTGGGCGTTTTCGTTGGCGTTCTGGTCCCAGACCTTGCAGCCCAAGGCACGAAATTCGGCGGCGTTGTTCACCCCGCGCAGAAAACCGCACATTTCGCCGATGGCTGATTTGAAGGCCATCTTGCGGGTGGTGATCGCCGGGAAACCTTCTTTCAGGTCAAAACGCAGCATCGCGCCAGGAAAGCTGATGGTGTTCACGCCGGTACGGTTGGCCTGTTTGGTGCCGTTCTTGATGATGTGGGCGACCAGATCGAGATATTGCTTCATGAATTACCTGTGTCCTTGAACCCGGAGTCGTCACCCCGGGATTCGAATTTATACGGCTGCCGCTGGAGCCGCCGGGGCGCGATGATAGGCCAGCCAGATCAGGAACAGGCCGCCGACGATCATCGGGATGCACAGTACCTGGCCCATTGTCAGCCAGTTCCAGGCCAGATAGCCCAGTTGCGCGTCCGGCACCCGAACGAATTCCACGATGAAACGGAAGATGCCATAGAACAGCGCGAACATCCCGGACACCGCCATGGTCGGCCGCGGCTTGCGCGAGAACAACCAGAGGATGGCAAACAGCGCCACGCCTTCCAGCGCGAACTGGTACAGCTGCGACGGATGACGCGCCAGTTGCGCAGGGTCGGTCGGGAAGACCATCGCCCAAGGCACGTCGGTCGCCTTGCCCCACAACTCGGCGTTGATGAAGTTGCCGATACGCCCGGCACCGAGCCCGATCGGCACCATCGGTGCGACAAAGTCCATCAGCTGGAAGAACGACTTGCCGTTCTTTTTACCGAACCACAACGCCGCCAGCATCACGCCGATGAACCCGCCGTGGAACGACATGCCGCCCTTCCACACCTCGAAGATCAATGTCGGGTTGGCCAGGTACGCGTTCAGATCGTAGAACAGCACATAGCCCAGGCGACCACCGACGATAACCCCCATCGACATCCAGAACACCATGTCGGAGAGTTTCTCCTTGCTCCAGGTCGGGTCGAAGCGGTTCAGCCGGCGGGACGCCAGCCACCACGCGCCGCCGATGCCGATCAGGTACATCAGGCCGTACCAGTGGATTTTCAGCGGACCGATGGCCAGGGCCACCGGGTCGATCTGCGGGTAAGGCAGCATTGCGACTCCTCGTTAGAATTGAAACATTCAAAATTCCCGGGGACGCTGTCACGCCAGGATTAAGCCAGCATTGCGACGCGGGTCAGAGCAGGAAGCTCAGGCCAACGCAGAACAGCAAAGCGGCAAACAGTCTTTTCAGCAAGCGCGGCGACAGGCTGTGGGCCAGTCGTGCACCGAGGCGGGCGAACACCATGCTTGTCAGGGCGATCCCCAGCAGCGCAGGCAAATAAATAAAACCGAGACTATGGGCCGGCAACAACGGATCGTGCCACCCCAGAATCATGAAACTTAATGCACTGGCCAGCGCGATCGGCAGCCCACACGCCGAAGAGGTCGCCACCGCTTGCTGCATCGGCACGCTGCGCCAGGTCAGGAACGGCACGGTCAACGAGCCGCCGCCAATTCCGAAAATCGCCGAAGCCCAGCCAATCACACTGCCGGCCACGGTCAGACCGACTTTGCCGGGCACCGTGCGGCTGGCTTTCGGCTTGACATCCAACGCAAGCTGAACTGCGATGATCAGCGCAAACACGCCGATGATTTTCTGCAGGTTTGGCCCGGAGATCGCTTCGGCGGTCAGCGCGCCGAAACCGGCACCGATGAGGATACCGACGGTCATCCAGGCAAAGATCGGCCAGCGCACGGCACCGCGGCGATGATGCTCGCGGATGGCATTGATCGAGGTAAAGATGATCGTCGCCAGTGAAGTGCCGACGGCCAGGTGGGTCAAGATCGACGCATCGAAGCCCTGCAAGGTGAAACTGAACACCAATACCGGGACGATGATGATTCCGCCCCCCACCCCGAACAGCCCGGCCAGCACGCCTGCACAGGCGCCCAGCGCCAGATACAGCAGAAATTCCATGGCCGTCCCCGCCCGCGTCCCGAAAATAGGAGCGGCATGGTAACGGATGCATGGCCTCAAGCTCCACTGGATGGCGATGGATACCCGCTCGATGACTGCGTAGAGTGGGCAAAAAAACACACAGGACCACCTTATGTGCCTGATTGTCTTTGCCTGGCATCCCGGCCGCGCCCACCCGCTGATCGTCGCCGCCAACCGTGACGAATTCTATGCCCGCCCCAGCCTGCCGCTGGCGCAATGGCCGGAAAATCCCCAGGTCTATGCCGGTCGCGATCTGGAGGCCGGTGGCACCTGGCTGGGCGTCGGTGCCGATGGCCGCTTCGCTGCGCTGACCAATATTCGCGATCCTCATCAACCGCCCGCGCGAAAATCGCGAGGGGAACTGGTGGCGCGGTTTCTTGCAGGCACGATGCCGATTGATGACTATTTGAGCGACGTTGTCGCACGTTCGCTGGAATATGCCGGATTTAACTTGCTGATCGGCAACGCCAACGAATTGTGGCACTTCAATGCCCGGGCAGCTGAGGCAGTGATGCTGCCACCGGGTGTCTATGGCTTGTCGAACGCCGGTCTGGATACGCCGTGGCCGAAATTGCTCAAGGCTCGCCAGGCGCTGGAGGCGGTGTTGGAAGATCCCCGGCCTGAGGCATTGCTGACGTTATTGAATGACCCACAGACCGCGCCCTTTGCCGAGTTGCCGGATACCGGGGTGGGGTTGGCGACCGAGACGTTACTGTCGAGTGTGTTTATTGCCAGCCCGACTTACGGGACGCGGGCGAGTACGGCGTTGATCGTGCATGCGGATGGGACGCGGCATATGGTCGAGCGCAGTTTCGGGCCGTATGGCGGGCATCTCGGGGAGGTGGAGATCAAGGTTTAGTTGTGTGTTGTGAGGACTGGCCCCATCGCGAGCAAGCTCGCTCCCACAGCGTTCTCTGGTGTATATGCCATCTATGCCATACAGCAGAACCTTGTGGGAGCGAGCTTGCTCGCGATGAGGCCATCAGCCTTTTAAAGGGTCTTGGCCGAAGCCGGATTGATCATCCGCGCCAACCCAAGATTCTTCAGCGCCAGTTGCAGCGAACTGTGGATCACTTGCGGGTTGTCGATGGTCATCAACTCCGCCAGCAATTCCCTGGCCTTGCTCAGGTTGATCTGGCGCAGCATCCACTTCACTTTCGGCAGGTTGGTGGCGTTCATCGACAGGCTGTCGAAACCCATTGCCATCAACAGCACCGCCGCTGCCGGGTCACCGGCCATCTCGCCGCAGATACTGACCGGCTTGCCTTCGGCATGGGCATCACGCACCACGTTCTGCAGCGCTTGCAGCACCGCCGGGTGCAGGTAGTCGTAGAGGTCGGCGACTCGCGGGTTGTTGCGGTCCACGGCCAGCAGGTACTGGGTCAGGTCGTTGGAGCCGACCGACAGGAAGTCCACTTGCCGCGCCAGCTCCTTGGTCTGATATACCGCCGCCGGAATTTCGATCATCACGCCGATCGGTGGCATCGGCACATCGCAGCCTTCGTCGCGCACTTCGCCCCAGGCCCGGTGAATCAGGTGCAGGGCTTCTTCCAGTTCGTGGATGCCGGAGATCATCGGCAGCAGAATCCGCAGGTTGTTCAGGCCTTCGCTGGCCTTGAGCATCGCGCGGGTCTGGACCAGGAAGATTTCCGGGTGGTCGAGGGTGACGCGAATGCCGCGCCAGCCGAGGAACGGGTTGTCTTCCTTGATCGGGAAGTACGACAGCGATTTGTCGCCACCGATGTCCAGGCTGCGCATGGTCACCGGCTGCGGGTGAAACGCGGCGAGCTGCTCGCGATAGATCGCCAGTTGCTCTTTTTCGCTCGGGAAGCGCTGGTTGATCATGAACGGCACTTCGGTGCGGTACAGACCGACGCCCTCGGCGCCTCGCTTCTGTGCCCGTGCCACGTCCGCCAGCAGGCCGGTATTGACCCACAGCGGCATGCGGTGGCCGTCGAGGGTGATGCACGGCAGATCCCGCAGCGCGTCCAGCCCGAGGGCCAGCTGCTTCTCTTCCTCGACTATCTCGGCGAAGTGCTTGCGCAGCACTTCGCTGGGGTTGGTGTAGACCTCGCCGTGATAGCCGTCGACGATCATCTGGATGCCGTCGACCTTGGAGTATGGCAGGTCGACCAGGCCCATCACCGTCGGAATGCCCATGGCTCGCGCCAGGATCGCCACGTGGGAGTTGCCGGAGCCGAGTACCGAGACCAGGCCGACCAGCTTGCCTTCCGGCACCTCGCCGAGCATCGCCGGCGTCAGTTCTTCGCTGATCAGAATGCTGTTGTCGGGATAGACCAGGGTCTGTTGACGCTCTTCCTGCAGATAAGCCAGCAAGCGCCGACCGAGGTCCTTGACGTCCGAGGCGCGTTCACGCAGATAGGCGTCGTCCATCAATTCGAAGCGGTTGACGTGCTCGGTGACCACCTGGCGCAACGCCCCCTGGGCCCACTGGCCGGTCTTGATCACGGTGGTGATTTCGCTGCCGAGCGAGGCATCGTCGAGCATCATCAGGTAGACGTCGAACAGCGCGCGCTCTTCCGGGCGCAACTGGTTCGCGAGCTTGGCCGACAAGGCGCGCATGTCGGCGCGCACGCCTTCGATGGCGGTCTTGAACAGCCCGAGTTCGGCGGCGATGTCAGTAATGGTCTTGTCAGGCACCACATCCAGATCGGCCGGCGGCAACATGACCACCGCGGTACCGACCGCCGCACCCGGCGAGCCCGGTACGCCGACGAACTTTGCTTCCTGGATGCCCTTGCCCTGACGCCCCAGGCCACGGATCGAACCGGTGGCCTCGGCGTGGGCGATAACGCCGGCGAGCTGCGCGCTCATGGTGACGAGGAAGGCTTCTTCACCTTCATCGAACTGGCGACGTTCCTTTTGCTGGATGACCAACACGCCGACGACGCGACGGTGGTGAATGATCGGTGCGCCGAGGAACGAGGCAAAGCGCTCTTCACCGGTCTCGGCGAAGTAGCGATAGCGCGGGTGATCCGCGGCGTTTTCCAGGTTCAGGGGTTCTTCACGCGTGCCGACCAGACCGACCAGGCCTTCGTTGGGCGCCATGCTGACTTTGCCGATCGAGCGCTTGTTCAAGCCCTCGGTGGCCATCAGCACGAAGCGATTGGTCTCGGGGTCGAGCAAGTAGACCGAGCAGACCTGGCTGCCCATGGCCTCTTTGACGCGCAACACAATAATCCCCAACGCCGCCTTGAGATCCTTGGCGGAGTTAACTTCCTGGACGATCTTGCGCAGCGTATTGAGCATGGCTCGGGGTCGAACTCCGTCGTCAGTCGCGCGTTAAAAGGCGCGGGGCAAGCTCTTTGAGAGCGCGTCGATACACCTCGCGCTTGAATGTCACCACCTGGCCCAACGGATACCAATAACTGACCCAGCGCCAGCCATCGAATTCCGGTTTACCGGTCAAATCCATCCGCACCCGCCGCTCGTTGGAGATCAGGCGCAGGAGAAACCATTTCTGCTTCTGGCCGATGCACAGCGGTTGGCTGTGAGTCCTTACCAGACGTTGCGGCAAACGATAGCGCAACCAGCCCCGGGTGCAGGCGAGAATTTCAACATCTTCACGTTCCAGGCCTACTTCTTCGTTCAACTCGCGGTACAAGGCGTCTTCCGGCGTCTCCTGGGGGTTGATTCCTCCCTGTGGAAACTGCCAGGCATCTTGATTGATACGGCGAGCCCATAGCACCTGGCCGGCATCATTCGTCAGAATGATCCCGACATTGGGGCGGAAACCATCGGGGTCGATCACGGCAACAACCTCGCAAACGCATGTCCCCGCATTGTTCCACAAAGGTTGTGAAAGCAGCAACGAGCCGGTCTACCTTATGTGCACTCTTGTGAAAAGTCCGTATTCTTGACGCCTTTCTACAGACTTTTCAGCGAGTAACTGCAATGCGCCTGGCTTTATTCGACTTGGACAACACGCTTTTGGGCGGTGACAGTGACCACGCCTGGGGCGACTACCTGTGCGAACGCGGCTTCCTCGATGCCGTCGCGTACAAGGCTCGCAACGACGAGTTTTATCAGGATTACCTGGCCGGCAAGCTGGATAACGATGCGTACCTGAACTTCTGCCTCGAAGTCCTGGGTCGCACGGAGATGACCACGCTTGATGAATGGCACCTGGATTACATGCGCGATTGCATCGAACCGATCGTACTGCCCAAGGCCATCGAACTATTGGCCAAGCACCGCGAGGCCGGCGACAAGCTGGTGATCATCACCGCGACCAACCGTTTCGTGACCGGGCCGATTGCCCAGCGACTCGGCGTCGAAACCTTGATCGCCACGGAATGCGAAATGGTCGATGGCCGATACACCGGGCGCAGCACCGACATTCCATGCTTTCGCGAAGGGAAGGTCACACGGCTGGCGCGCTGGCTGGAAGAAAGCGGGTATTCGCTGGAAGACAGTTATTTCTACAGCGACTCGATGAATGATTTGCCGTTGCTGGAGCAGGTGGCGAATCCGGTGGCGGTTGACCCGGATCCTAATCTGCGGGCCGAAGCCGAGAAGCGTGGCTGGCCGGTGATTTCGTTGCGCGACTGATGACGCCTTCGCTGGCAAGCCAGCTCCTACAAGGTTTTGCGTTGAACACCAAATTTCGGCACGACGCATCACATGTAGGAGCTGGCTTGCCCGCGCTGGTCGTCAACGATGAGGCGGGGCATCTGACTCCCCGCGGCGACCTTGAGTTTTTCGCGAGCAGGCTCGCTCCTACACTGGTTTGGCGCCCATCAACCCCGCAATGGCGATCAAACAAACAAAGCTGAACAATGCCAAGGCAAAAGTGAACCTGCCATTGCCTCCTGGCCCTTTGCGCAACTTGTTGAGCCGCACCACCAACCAGAACCAACCCAACGCCGCCACGGTGTACAGCACACTCGAGGCCAGCAACCAGGTCTGCCCCAGCGGCCAGCCCACCAGATGCACCATCCACCACCCGGTGAACGGCATGCTCAGCAATGCCAGCCCCATCAGCACCCAGATAAACACCCCCGGCCGCTGCAGCGTGCGAGTGTGAGCCGTCGCATCGCCGTTGCGCCGCGTCCGCCAGACCCACACCGCCAGCCCCAGCGCGCTGATCAACAGCAGCACCGTTGCGACGATGTGCGCCACTTTCAGGGCGGTTAACGTTTCCATTGTTCGATTCCTTATAGGCTGCCCATCAGCGTAGCCCCTCAGCCGAGAAACAACTGATAGGCCGGGTTGTCGCTTTCATCCCAGTAGGGGTAGCCGATTTCTTCCAGTGCCGCCGGCACCAGATGACGTTCGTCATGGGGCACCTGCAGCCCGGCGACCACACGGCCATCGGCCGCGCCGTGGTTGCGGTAGTGGAACATTGAGATGTTCCAGCGCCCGCCGAGCTTGTTGAGGAAGTTGAACAGCGCACCCGGCCGCTCCGGGAACTCAAAACGCAGCACCACTTCATCGACGACATGGGCCGCACGCCCGCCGACCATATGGCGGATATGCAACTTGGCCAGTTCGTTGTCGGTCAGGTCGAGTACCGGAAAGCCCTGTTCGGTCAGACTGGCAAGCAGCGCGCTGCGCGGATCATTTTCCGGGTGCGTTTGCACGCCGACGAAGATATGGGCTTCGCTGCCGGTGTTGTAGCGGTAATTGAATTCGGTGATCTGGCGTTTGCCGATGGCTTCGCAGAACGCCTTGAAGCTGCCTGGCTTCTCGGGGATGGTCACGGCGATGATAGCTTCACGGCCCTCACCCAGCTCGGCACGTTCGGCCACGTGACGCAGGCGATCGAAGTTGACGTTGGCCCCGGAATCGATTGCGACGAAGGTATGCCCGGTGATGCCATGTTGTTCGACGTATTTCTTGATCCCGGCGACGCCCAATGCGCCGGCAGGTTCGGTGATCGAGCGGGTATCGTCGTAGATATCCTTGATGGCTGCACAAATTTCGTCAGTGCTGACGGTGATCACTGCGTCGACATGCTCCTTGCAGATATCGAAGGTGTGCTGGCCGATCTGGGCCACCGCGACGCCGTCGGCGAAAAGGCCCACAGTCGGCAGCACCACGCGCTCACCGGCAGCCATGGCGGCTTGCAGGCAATTGGAGTCGTCAGGTTCGACACCGATGACCTTGATTTCAGGACGCAGGTATTTCACATACGCGGCGATCCCGGCAATCAGCCCGCCACCGCCCACCGGGACGAAAATCGCGTCCAGGCGGCCAGGGTGCTGGCGCAGAATCTCCATTGCCACCGTGCCCTGCCCGGCGATGGTGTGGGGATCGTCGTAGGGGTGGATGTAGACATACCCTTTTTCGTCCACCAGTTTCAGCGAGTAGGCCAGGGCTTCCGGGAACGAATCGCCATGCAGCACGACCTTGCCGCCACGTGAGCGCACGCCTTCCACTTTGATTTCCGGCGTGGTCTTGGGCATGACGATGGTGGCTTTCACCCCCAGCACCTTGGCCGCCAGGGCCAGGCCTTGCGCGTGGTTGCCCGCCGACGCGGTCACGACGCCGCGCGCGCGCTCTTCGTCGGACAGCTGGGTGAGCTTGTTATAAGCGCCGCGAATCTTGAAGGAGAACACGGGCTGCAAGTCTTCACGCTTGAGCCAGATATCGTTGCCCAACCGCTCGGAGAGCTGGCGGGCGGTCTGCAGCGGGGTTTCTACGGCAACGTCATAAACGCGCGAGGTGAGGATCTTTTTGACGTACTGTTCGAGCATCGGAAAGCATCACTGAGCGAGTTGGGCAGGGTCAAGGAGTCTAACCCGGCTTTCGGCCGGGCGACCACACTAAACACATGGTTTTGGACCGGATAGCTCATACGTGTAGGAGCGAGCTTGCTCGCGATGGACTTGGAGCGACACGTTCACTCAGACAATTCGCGTTATCGTTCACGTCCATCGCGAGCAAGCTCGCTCCTACAGGTGTCGGACATGACGTTGACCCGCCAATCGGGCAATGACCTTCCCCGCCCCGAAGCCTATAATGCCGGCCTTTCGTCCCCCTTCGGCACCTCGGAGCCCGCATGACCCAGGATCAACTCAAACAGGCAGTGGCTCAGGCCGCCGTCGACTTCATCCTCCCGAAACTCGATGACAAGAGCATCGTCGGGGTCGGTACCGGCTCCACCGCGAACTGCTTCATCGACGCCCTGGCCCGGCACAAGGGCGCGTTCGACGGCGCGGTCGCCAGCTCCGAAGCCACCGCCGCGCGCCTCAAGGGCCATGGCATTCCGGTGTATGAATTGAACACGGTCAGCGACCTGGAGTTCTACGTCGACGGCGCCGACGAAAGCGATGAGCACCTGAACCTGATCAAGGGCGGCGGCGCAGCGCTGACCCGCGAGAAGATCGTCGCGGCCGTGGCCAAGACCTTCATCTGCATCGCCGACGCCAGCAAGCTGGTGCCGGTGCTCGGCGAATTCCCGCTGCCGGTGGAAGTGATCCCGATGGCCCGCAGCCACGTGGCCCGCGAGCTGGTGAAGCTCGGCGGCGACCCGGTTTACCGTGAAGGTGTGCTGACCGATAACGGCAACATCATCCTCGACGTGTTCAACATGCAGATCACCAACCCCGTCGAGCTGGAGACGCAGATCAATGCCATCGTCGGCGTGGTCACCAACGGGTTGTTCGCGGCACGTCCGGCGGATCTGTTGCTGCTGGGCACCAGCGAAGGCGTGAAAACCCTGCGCGCGAAGTAATTCGAACGCCCCCCCTGTAGGAGCTGGCTTGCCAGCGAAGGCGGCGTAACATTCAAATCGATGTTGAAGGTGATGGCCTCTTCGCTGGCAAGCCAGCTCCTACAGGGGCGAAGGTGGTGTCACTGCCAACATCTGTGGTGAATGTGCTGGCCCCTTCGCTGGCAAGCCAGCTCCTACAGGGGCGAAGGTGGTGTCACTGCCAACATCTGTGGTGAATGTG
>NZ_JAUSSR010000015.1 GCF_030812475.1 Pseudomonas lini | reverse complement strand
CTCTTTTACTCCGCTTTCGACCGAGAAGATCGAACCGTTGATAAGGCGACAACACACTGCCTGACCAACTCCTTCTGGCTTCGATGAACTGAAGCATAACCGCTGTCGAAAACTGCGTAACTCTTTGTTTACCAAGGAGTTTTCCGTTTCGACTGCGCCGGAAGTGGGGCGAATTATAGGCTTCCAGAATCTGCCGTCAACATCTAATTTAACAATTCTGTCATATAAGGCAAAAAAGTCCCGAAAACGCGAAAGCCGGCCCCCCTTCTACTGAGGTGCCGGCCTTCGTCCCTTCTACTTACAAGCTAGGGAATGCGAATTGCGACGCCTCATGGCTCGCCCGTTGCGGCCAGCGCTGGGTAATGGCCTTGCGGCGGGTGTAGAAACGCACGCCATCCGGACCATACGCATGCAAGTCGCCGAACAGCGAACGCTTCCAGCCACCAAAGCTGTGATAGGCCACCGGCACCGGCAAAGGTACGTTGACCCCGACCATACCGACTTCGATCTCATCGCAGAACAGCCGCGCCGCTTCCCCATCACGGGTAAAGATGCAGGTGCCGTTGCCATACTCGTGATCGTTGATCAGTTGCATGGCCTCTTCCAGGCTGTTGACGCGCACAACACACAGCACCGGGCCAAAGATCTCTTCTTTATAGATGCGCATTTGCGGTGTGACGTTGTCGAACAGGCAGCCACCCAGGAAGAAGCCTTCCTCGTGACCGGCCACGCTCAGGCCACGACCATCGACGACCAGCGATGCACCGGCCGAAACGCCGTCTTCTATATAGCCACTGACCTTGTCACGAGCCTGACCGGAAACCAGTGGCCCCATGTCCAGACCGCACGAGGTACCGGCACCGATTTTCAGCGCCTTGATCTGCGGCGTCAGTTTGGCCACCAACGCATCCGCCACCTGGTCACCGACGCAGACCGCCACCGAGATCGCCATGCAACGCTCACCGCAGGAACCGTAAGCCGCGCCCATCAGCGCGCTGACGGCGTTATCCAGATCCGCATCCGGCATCAACACCGCGTGGTTCTTCGCCCCGCCCAACGCTTGGACGCGCTTGCCGCGTTTGGTACCTTCGGCATAGATGTATTCGGCAATCGGCGTCGAGCCCACGAAGCTCAGCGCTTTGACTTCCGGCGCTTCGATCAGCGCATCCACCGCCGCCTTGTCGCCGTGCACTACGCTCAGCACGCCTTTAGGTAAACCGGCTTCCAGCAACAGCTGGGCGATCAGCAGCGTCGAGCTTGGATCACGCTCGGACGGTTTGAGAATGAAGCAGTTGCCGCAGACGATCGCCAGTGGATACATCCACAGCGGCACCATGGCCGGGAAGTTGAACGGCGTGATACCGGCCACCACGCCCAACGGCTGGAAGTCTGACCATGCATCGATGTTCGGGCCGACGTTGCGGCTGTATTCACCCTTGAGGATTTCCGGCGCCGCGCACGCGAACTCGACGTTCTCGATACCACGCTTCAATTCACCGGCAGCATCTTCCAGGGTCTTGCCGTGTTCTTCGCTGATCAGTTGCGCGATACGCGCTTCGTTCTGCTCCAGCAGTTGCTTGAAACGGAACATCACCTGCGCACGTTTGGCCGCTGGCGTATTGCGCCAGGCCGGAAACGCCGCCTTGGCCGAGTCGATGGCTTTCTGAATGGTTTCACGGCTGGCCAACGGCAGCTTGTGGATGGCCTGGCCGGTGGACGGGTTGAACACGTCGGCAGTGCGACCATCTTCAGTGACCAGTTCGCCGTTGATCAAATGCGGGATAAGGCTCATGCGGGGCTCCAGAAAAGTTGTCCACAGGCGCCCATTGAAGGGGCGCCCATATATAGAGGCTGTTGTGTAGGAGCAAGCTTGCTCCGGGCGGCGTTCCGACGATGGACTTAAACGATGACGCGGGCTATCTGGGTAAACGCAGCGCCCTCTCGTTTTTTTCGCAAGCAAGCTCGCTCCTACAGAGGTTCGTGTCGAATCAGTCGATTTTGTTCAGCGCTTCGCCGACCGCGTCGAACAGCCGATCAAGGTCTTGCGGCTTGCTGTTGAAGGTTGGGCCGAACTGCAGGGTATCGCCGCCGAAGCGTACGTAGAACCCGGCTTTCCACAGCGCCATGCCGGCTTCGAACGGACGCACGATGGCATCACCGTCACGCGGTGCGATCTGAATCGCGCCGGCCAGGCCGTAGTTACGAATGTCGATAATGTTCTTCGAACCCTTCAGGCCGTGCAGCGCATTTTCGAAATGCGGTGCGACTTCGGCCACGCTCTGCACCAGGTTTTCCTTTTGCAGCAGGTCGAGCGCTGCCAGGCCCGCGGCGCAAGCCACCGGGTGCGCGGAATAGGTGTAGCCGTGGGGGAATTCCACCGCGTACTCAGGCGTCGCCTGGTTCATGAAGGTCTGGTAGATCTCGGAGCTGGCAATCACCGCGCCCATCGGGATCGCGCCGTTGGTGACTTGCTTGGCGATGCACATCAGATCCGGGGTCACGCCGAAGGTATCGGCACCGAACATTTTGCCTGTACGGCCGAAACCGGTGATCACTTCATCGAACACCAACAGGATGTTGTGCTGATCACAAATCTCGCGCAGACGCTTGAGGTAGCCCTGTGGCGGAACCAGTACGCCAGCGGAACCGGCCAACGGCTCGACGAACACGGCGGCGATGTTGGAAGCGTCATGCAACTCGATCAACTTCAGCAGTTCATCGGCCAGTGCGATACCGCCCTGCTCCGGCATGCCACGCGAGTAAGCGTTGCTCGCCAGCAAGGTATGCGGCAGGTGATCGACGTCCATCATCGCCTGGCCGAACATTTTGCGGTTGCCGTTAACGCCGCCGAGGCTGGTGCCGGCGATGTTCACACCGTGATAACCACGGGCGCGGCCGATCATTTTGGTCTTGGTAGCCTGACCTTTCAGGCGCCAGTAAGCGCGAACCATCTTCACCGCGGTGTCGGCGCACTCGGAACCCGAGTCGGTGAAGAACACGTGATTCAGGTTGCCCGGGGTCAGGTCGGTGATTTTCTCTGCCAGCTGGAACGACAGCGGGTGCCCGTACTGGAAGCCTGGCGAGTAATCGAGGGTGCCCAGCTGCTTGGCGACCGCTTCCTGGATTTCCTTGCGAGTGTGCCCGGCGCCACAGGTCCACAGACCGGACAGCGAATCGTAGACCCTGCGGCCCTTGTCATCGATCAGCCAGCTGCCCTCGGCACCGACGATCAGTCGCGGGTCGCGCTGGAAATTGCGGTTGGCGGTGTAAGGCATCCAGTGGGCATCCAGCTTGAGCTGGCTGGCCAGGGAAGACGGGGCGTTTTCGGGCAAGTTCATGAGCAAAACCTCGCAGGGCATTAAGCGGCATAGAGATCAAAAGCGTTCTTGCAGCTAAGTTGCCATGGGGATAAAGTCTGTGAAATCCAACTTTTCTAACGTTCAGTCAGCCTTCTACTAAACTTTGAGTCTTTAGACCATGAGCAGCCGTCGCCCCGATCCGCTGGCGCAAGTCAGCGACTTTGATATTCGCCTGCTGCGGATTTTCCGCAGTGTGGTGGAATGCGGCGGTTTCTCCGCGGCGGAATCGGTACTGGGGATCGGCCGTTCGGCGATCAGTCAGCAGATGAGCGACCTGGAGCAACGCCTCGGCCTGCGTCTGTGCCAACGCGGTCGTGCCGGGTTTTCACTGACCGAAGAAGGTCGCGAGGTCTACCAGTCGGCGTTGCAACTGTTAAGTGCCCTTGAAAGCTTCCGCACCGAAGTCAACGGCCTGCACCAACACCTGCGCGGCGAACTGACTATCGGGCTGACGGACAACCTGGTCACCCTCCCCCACATGCGCATCACCCACGCCCTGGCGCAACTGAAGGAACGGGGTCCGGATGTGCAGATTCAGATCCGCATGATCGCGCCCAACGAAGTCGAACAAGGCGTACTCGACGGTCGCTTGCATGTCGGCGTGGTGCCCCAGGCCAGTGCGCTGTCGGGCCTGGAATATCAGCCGCTCTACAGTGAACGTTCGCTGCTGTATTGCGCGGTCGGTCATCCATTGTTTTATGCCGATGATAAACAACTGGACGACGAGCGCCTCAACAGTCAGGACGCCATCGCGCCGACCTTCCGTTTACCGGCCGAGATTCAGGCGCATTACCAGGCGCTCAACTGCACCGCCAGCGCGTCCGACCGCGAAGGCATGGCCTTCCTGATCCTGACCGGACGTTACATCGGATACTTGCCGGACCACTACGCCGGCCTCTGGGTGCAACAAGGTCGCTTGCGTGCGTTGAAACCGACAGCGCGGTTCTATGACCTGAGCCTGGCCTCGGTCACACGCAAGGGACGCCGTCCGCATCTGGTGCTGGAGAGCTTTCTGGAGAGCCTGGCGGCGACGCGTTGAAGCGTACCGGGATTTTTCACCCGGGACTTGTCTGGAGCCTGTGGGTGCGCTATCAACCATTGGCTGCCCCCACCCACCTGTTCGGAAGTGCCCATGACCTTTGAAGTCCCCGCCCACGGTGGCAAGCCCGCCAGCCGCATTCGCCAGAAGAATGAACAGACCATCATCAAAGCTGCCGAAGACGAGTTTGCCCGTCACGGGTTCAAAGGAACGAGCATGAATACCATTGCTCTGAATGCCGGGCTGCCCAAAGCGAACCTGCATTACTACTTCACCAACAAACTCGGTCTGTACGTGGCGGTGCTGAGCAACATCATCGAACTGTGGGACAGCACCTTCAACACCCTGACGGCCGAGGACGACCCGGCGCAAGCGCTGACGCGGTATATCCGCGCCAAGATGGAGTTCTCGCGGCGCCAACCTCAAGCCTCGCGTGTCTTCGCGATGGAAGTCATCAGCGGCGGCGAATGCCTGACCGAATATTTCAACCAGGACTATCGCGCCTGGTTCCAGGGTCGAGCGGGTGTATTCCAGGCGTGGATCGACGCAGGTAAAATGGACCCGATCGACCCTGTGCACCTGATCTTTCTGTTGTGGGGCAGCACCCAGCATTACGCAGACTTCGCCACCCAGATCTGCCGTGTCACCGGGCGCACCAAACTGACCAGACAAGACATGGACGATGCCGGCAACAACCTGATCCGCATCATCCTCAAGGGCTGCGGCCTCACACCTGCCATTTGAGTCCCTAATGCCTTTCACACTCAGCGGTTTTTGCGAATACCGCGAAGAGATCCGCAAAAGCCGCTTCATCACCTTTGCCGTGCCGATCAGCAGCCCGGCTGACGCCCAGGCATTTATCGAGCAGCACAGCGATTTGAATGCAACGCACAACTGCTGGGCGTGGAAGCTCGGCGATCAATACCGCAGCACCGACGATGGCGAACCCGGCGGCACCGCCGGGCGACCGATTCTGGCGGCGATCGAGGCCCAGGATTGCGATCAGGTCGCGGTGCTGGTGATCCGTTGGTACGGCGGTATCCAACTGGGCACCGGTGGCCTCGCCCGGGCGTACGGCGGCGGCGCCAACAAGTGCCTGCAGGCGGCGCCGAAAGTCGAGTTGATCAGTCGGGTGCCGGTGAGTTGTGCGTGTGGGTTCGGTGAGTTGCCGCTGGTGAAACTACGGGTGGCGGAGTTGGGCGGCCTGGTCGTGGAAGAGGCCTTCACGGCCAATGGCGTGGAACTGCAATTGGCGATTGGCGAAGCACAGATCGATCCCCTTCAAACGCTGCTGGCTGGTTTAAGCCGTGGACGTATTGTGCTGCAGCGCTAAAAACCAAACGATCGCAGCCAGCGGCCGCTCACCATTGTTATCCTGCAGCAATCGTAGCTGCATCAGAATCTGCGCCGGTGCCTTTTCTACTCACATCGGCTGTGCACCCGCCTGTGGATAACCTGAGCACATCCGGCTGTAACCCTTCTGTCATGCGGCTTTGCGGCCTTTGTGCATTTTTCGTCCAATGTGCCATCAAAAAAGCTAAATCCACGTAAAAACAAATAGTTAGCGTGGTTTATCACCTTTAGGACATAGCCGCACTTTGCTTATGCCCGAGCCGGGAGCTTGCGCACAAATACTGTGGAACAATCTGTGGATAACCCGTTCATGACTGTCGCCGTCCCACATCCGGCATGGGCTGGTTGCGGCTGCTCGTTTTTTGATCAGAGCGCCAGGCAAACCAAGAGCTCGATCAGGGGCTTTACCCTTTAGTAGTGCCCGGGCTGGGTCGACATGGAGAGGGCATAAAGCTGCCAAGTGGCAAACAGGTATCGCCCCACCGCGTCATACCGTCCGTACACCTGTTGTGGATCACGAATCCGCAGCACCGCCCACACGCACACGATCGACCCCAACAGATTCGCCATCAGCATGTGCATCGGCGCGAACGGCGGCAGCGATCCGGGCAGATCCAACGCCTGGCTCAAACCCGACAGCAGCCCATGCAACGCCGCGAAACTCCAGGGTGTGACGAACGCCGCCGTGACGATCAGGTCATACCACGCACTGCCGCGCACCCGTTGACGATATTGCGTTGAAGTCCACATCGGCATTGCTCCATAAATTCAGGGAGCAACAAGGCTAAAGCCTGGAGTATGCTCCAGGGTCGAGCCCCCTCGAGATGTCATGATGCGCATCGGTGAATTAGCCCAGGCCAGCGCCATCAGCCGCGACACGCTGCGCTTCTACGAGCAGCGCGGCTTGATCTCGGCGCACCGCAGCGCCAACGGGTATCGCGATTACCCGGCGGACATGGTGCAACTGGTGCTGTACATCAAGACCGCTCAACGACTGTGCTTTACCCTGGGTGAAATCGGCCACAGCGTCGCCGCCTTGTGGCGGTCGCCCGATCCGGCCCGCGCCGTCACGCAACTGCTGCAAGACAAGCTCAAGCTAATCGAAACCCGCATGGCCGAACTCGATGTGTTGCGCCATGAGTTGCAGCAACGTATCGGGCAGCATTGTCCTTTGAATCCGTGATCTTCATTTACCAAGGAAACCACTCATGTCTACGGCAAAAACCGCACTCATCATCGGTGCTTCCAGGGGCCTGGGCCTCGGTCTGGTGAAAACCCTGCTGGCGGATGGCTGGCAAGTCATCGCCACCGTGCGCAACCCGCAGAACGCGGAAGCCTTGCAGGCGTTGGGCGCGGTGCGGATCGAAAAACTCGACATGGACGATCAGCAGGCGGTGATCGCCCTGAGCCAACAGCTCAAGAATGAAGTGTTCGACCTGTTGTTCGTCAATGCCGGGGTCAAGGGGCCGGACGTTCAAACACCCGGTGGCGCGACGCTGGCCGAAGTCGGCCAGCTGTTCTTCACTAATGCCGTGGCCCCGATCAATCTGGCCCAGCGCTTCGCCGGGCAGATTCGTCCAGAGACCGGCGTGCTGGCATTCATGAGTTCGGTGCTGGGCAGCGTAACCATGCCTGACTCGCCGGAACTGGCGTTGTACAAGGCGAGCAAGGCGGCGCTGAACTCCATGACCAACAGTTTCGTGACGCAGCTGGGCGAGCAGAAACTCACGGTGTTGTCGCTGCATCCGGGTTGGGTGAAAACTGACATGGGCGGTGAAAACGCTGACATCGATGTCGACACCAGCACTCGCGGCTTGATTGACCAGGTCAACGCGTACACCGGCAAGGGCGGTCATCATTTTGTGAATTACCGGGGTGAAACCATTCCCTGGTAAACACCGGTCCCCCTGTAGGAGCTGGCTTGCCAGCGAAAGCGGTGGGTCAGTCGACATTTATGTAGCTGACACACCTTCGCTGGCAAGCCAGCTCCTACAGGGGAGGGCTTCATCGCCTGGTCTGGTCGGGCTTGCCCGCGACGCCGTTTTGTTCGAAACTGCGCACCTCGTCCCCCGCGGCGACCCTGGATCAGCAGACAGGGCAACACTGAGCTGGCAACCCTGAACCCAACTTTCAGAGGAGCCGGCCACTATGCCTGCGACCCGTACCTGGTTAAAAAACCCCCTCGCGATCTTCACGGCCAATGACCTCGATGCCCGTGGCGGCCTGGTGCTGCAAGACGGATTGATCGTCGAAGTGCTCACTGCCGGCCAGCAACCTTCCACGCCCTGTGGACAAGTGTTCGATGCCCGGGAGCATGTGATCCTGCCGGGATTGATCAACACCCATCACCACTTCTATCAAACCCTGACCCGCGCCTGGGCGCCGGTGGTCAATCAGCCGTTGTTCCCGTGGCTGAAAACCCTGTACCCGGTCTGGGCACGCCTCACCCCTGAAAAACTCGCCCTCGCCAGTAAAGTCGCGTTGGCCGAGCTGCTGCTGTCCGGCTGCACCACCGCTGCCGATCACCATTACCTGTTTCCCCAAGGCCTGGAAAATGCAATCGATGTGCAAGTCGAGAGCGTTCGCGAACTGGGTATGCGCGCCATGCTCACTCGCGGCTCGATGAGCCTCGGCGAAAAGGACGGCGGCCTGCCACCGCAGCAGACCGTGCAGGAAGGCGAAGTGATCCTGGCCGACAGCCAGCGCCTGATCGCCGAGTACCACGAACGGGGTGACGGCGCGCACATCCAGATCGCGCTGGCGCCCTGCTCGCCGTTTTCGGTAACGCCGCAAATCATGTCGGCCAGTGCGGACCTGGCAAATACACTCGATGTTCGCCTGCACACCCACCTGGCGGAAACCCTCGACGAAGAAGACTTCTGCCTGCAGCGTTTCGGCCTGCGCACCGTGGATTATCTGGACAGCGTCGGCTGGCTCGGCCCGCGTACCTGGCTGGCCCACGGTATCCATTTCAACCCGGATGAAATCGCCCGGCTTGGCGCGGCGGGTACCGGGATTTGCCATTGCCCGAGTTCGAACATGCGCCTGGCTTCCGGCATCTGCCCGACCCTGGACCTGACCGAGGCCGGAGCCTTGCTCGGCCTGGGCGTGGACGGTTCGGCCTCCAACGATGCCTCGAACATGATGCTCGAAACCCGTCAGGCGCTGTACATCCAGCGGCTGCGTTACGGCGCGGAAAAGATCACCCCGCAGTTGGTGCTGGGATGGGCCACCAAGGGCTCGGCGCAGTTGCTCGGGCGTACGGACATCGGTGAACTGGCGGTGGGCAAGCAGGCGGATCTGGCGTTGTTCAAGCTCGATGAACTGCGCTTCTCCGGCAGTCATGATCCGGTGTCCGCGTTGTTGCTGTGCGGCGCGGATCGGGCAGATCGGGTGATGATTGGTGGCAAGTGGCGGGTGATTGATGGGCAGGTTGAGGGGTTGGATCTGAAAGGTTTAATCGCCGATCACAGTCAGGCGGCGCGGCAGTTGATTGCGGGCGTCTGACACAACCCCGATCAAAAACTGTGGGAGCGAGCCTGCTCGCGAAGGCGGACTAACATCCAACATCAATGTTGACTGATCCGCCGCCTTCGCGAGCAGGCTCGCTCCCACATGAGTTATGTGTTCAGAGGCCCAGCAGCGACAACATGATGAAGGTCGCAAACAACACGAAGTGGGTCATCCCTTCGATGGCATTGGTTTCGCCATCGTTGAGATTGATCGCGCTGACGATCAGGGTGAGGAAGATCATCACGGTCTGCACCGGGGTCATCGCCATCTGGAATGGCTGGCCCGTGTAGAGCGCCATCGCTTCCATTACCGGCACCGTCAGGATCACCGTCGACAGCGACGCGCCCATGGCGATGTTGACCACCGACTGCATGCGGTTGGCCAGCGCCGCGCGCAAGGCCGTCAGAATTTCCGGGGCCGCGGAAATCGCCGCCACCAGGATCGCCGTCATCACTGGCGGTGCACCGGAACCCTCCAGCCCCAGGTCGAGGGTCTTGGACATGACTTCGGCCAGTGCGCCGATCACTACCACACCGAATACCAGCGTCCCGATGCTCACTGCCAGGTTGATCGGCTCCGGCTCTGCGGCGGGTTCCTTCTTGCGACGTTTTTCCGGATAGCTGTAGCTGAAGAAATAGCTGTGCGGCCCGACCTGCATGCGCAGGAACAGGGTGTAGAGCACGACCATCGCGCCGATGGTGAACGCTGAATAGAGTTTCCAGTTCGCCTCGGGAATGAACTCCGGCACCACCATGGACACGCCCATGGCGGTGAGGATCATCACACTGTAGCTGCGCGCCGAGTCATCGTTATAGGACTGTTCGCCATGCTTGATCCCGCCCATCAACGCGGCCAGGCCGAGGATGCCGTTGATGTCGAGCATCACCGCTGAATAGATCGTGTCGCGCACCAGGGTCGGCGATGCTTCATTGCTCATCATGATCGCCAGGATCACCACTTCCACCAGTACCGCGGCCAGGGTCAGGATCATCGTGCCATAGGGGTCACCGACTTTTTCGGCGAGCAGTTCGGCGTGATGGGCGACGCGCATGGAAGCGACGACAATGAACGCGACCAGCACCAGGCCGGCGGTCAGCGCGATGGGCTGGCCGTTGTGCAACATCCAGTGCTCCAGTGGATAGGCGACGAAGGCGGCGACCAGGGCCAGCAGCAGAAACTTTTCTTGCTTGAGGAATGTGAGCATTGCAGGCCTTTTGCCGGTGAGGCGAAAACAGTGTGGTGAGCTACTGACTGTGGGGCGGCGCTAACGTTTCGTTACACCTTAGCGCACCCGTGACAGGCAACCGCGCCGGGTCCTGCACTTTTGTTGGCCTTTCGGGCCTCTTCGCGGGCAAGCGCGCTCCCACAGGGACTGCGCTATGGTTGTGGGTGGGGCCTGCCTGCGATGGCTATCACGGGGTTCGTGCGTCGCCGATACCAGCGCCTATCGGCGTAAACAGGCGGCAGCGTGATGAACCGCCTGGTCAGGTTTTGCCAATTGTTTCCACGAGCACCTGTAGAATGCCCGCCATCTGCACCTGATGAGAAAAGACTATGTACGACTGGCTCAACGCCCTGCCCAAGGCAGAATTGCACTTGCACCTGGAAGGCTCGCTGGAGCCTGAGCTGCTGTTCGCCCTCGCCGAACGCAACAAAATCGCCCTGCCATGGAGCGATGTCGAGACCCTGCGCAAGGCGTACGCCTTCAACAATCTGCAAGAGTTTCTCGACCTGTATTACCAGGGCGCCGACGTGTTGCGCACTTCCCAGGATTTCTACGACCTGACCTGGGCCTATCTGTTGAAGTGCAAGGCGCAGAACGTCATTCACACCGAGCCGTTCTTCGACCCACAGACCCACACCGACCGTGGCGTGCCGTTCGAGGTGGTGCTCAACGGCATCGCCAGCGCACTCAAGGATGGCGAGCAGCAACTGGGCATTACCAGCGGCTTGATCCTGAGCTTCCTGCGCCACTTGAGCGAAGAACAAGCCGAGAAAACCCTCGACCAGGCGCTGCCGTTCCGCGATGCATTTGTTGCCGTTGGCCTGGACAGTTCGGAAATGGGTCACCCGCCGAGCAAGTTCCAGCGCGTGTTCGACCGGGCCCGCCACGAAGGTTTCCTGACCGTCGCCCACGCCGGTGAAGAAGGTCCGCCGGAATACATCTGGGAGGCGCTGGACCTGCTGAAGATTCAGCGCATCGACCACGGTGTGCGCGCCATCGAAGACGAGCGTCTGATGCAGCGGATCATCGACGAACAGATTCCGTTGACCGTGTGCCCGTTGTCGAACACCAAGCTGTGCGTGTTCGACCACATGTCCCAACACAACATTCTCGATATGCTGGAACGCGGCGTGAAAGTGACCGTGAACTCGGATGACCCGGCGTACTTTGGTGGGTATGTGACCGAGAACTTCCACGCGTTGTACACCGATCTGGGGATGACCCAGGATCAGGCCAAACGGTTGGCGCAGAACAGCCTGGACGCGCGGTTGGTCAAACCATAACGTTCACGGCAATCCCCTGTAGGAGCTGGCTTGCCAGCGAAGAGGCCATCACAGTCGACTTTGATGTCGCCTGAGACGCCGCCTTCGCCAGCAAGCCGGCTCCTACAGCCCCCCGACGCCGCTCGCGTCAAGGCACCACTTGCAACTCGGTTTCCTTGGCAAAACGATGAATTTCCCGCTGCCCCGCGGCGGTGATCTGCACGGCCGGCGAATCATTGGACACACTCATCCAGCCAGACTGCATGAACAGTTGCAGCAACGCCGCGCCCAGTGAACCGCCCATGTGCGGACGTCTTTCGCTCCAGTCGGGGCATGCACAGGCGGCTCTGTGGGCGGTGTTTGCCAACGCCTGGACGAACACTCCGCGTTTCGCCAGTTGCGTGGCGCCCTTGTGGGTGATCGAGACCCGCTGATCGAACTGTTCGATCCAGCCCGCATCCAGCAGTCGCTGGTACAGGTCGGCGGCCAACGTGCCGCCCAGATGATCGTTGCACAGCCTGGCGCGCAACAAGGGTGAAGGCACTGCCTGAGTCCTGGAGAGGAGTGTATTGCGTTTGAAAATATCCGGAATGTCCCGTGGCGTGCTGGCAATCGTCGCGCTGGCCAATGCTTCTATCGCAGCAGCGACTTCGGGTGCGGCAAGCCGAAAGAACCGTTTGCGGCCACGGATTTCGACTTTCAACAGACCACCGGTGGACAAACGCCCCAGGTGTGCACTGGCTGAAGACGGTGACACGCCGGCCAGCAACGCCAGGTCTTCGGATTGTCGCGCCGTGCCATCCATCAAAGCCCACATCATTGCGCTGCGCTTTGGGTCAGCCAGCAACGTGGCGATCTGGCTGATGCAAGGTGCATGTTCCATGTATTCACTCCCTGTTGAATCGTTTCGTCTACTGCTCAATGGCATAGTATAAGCGGGTTGACCGTTGGATCCTGCCCTGCGGAACCCGATGAAGGTGATAGTTCCTGAGGGAAATTTCGCTATTTGCCTGCGACTAATGACCTTCGCCCGAGAACGTAGGAAATTGACTACTTGAACTGGCGCAACGGCTGACGAGCATTTCCCGCAGCAGGTTCACCGGTTTACTCAATTGCGCGCGATGGGCGCACAGCAGATTCAGGGGTGCGCGCTCACACTGCAGCTCCGGCATCAGCACCTTTAACCGACCGGCCAGCACGTCGGCGGCAACATCGAGCCAGGATTTATAGGCGATTCCGGCACCTGCGACCGCCCACAGTCGCACCACATCGGCATCATCGCTGAAGCGATCACCACTGACCGTCAGGCTGACCTCGCGTTTGCCGTCATGAAAACTCCAGTGATCGTGGACCCGGCTGCCGAGCATGAACAGCAGGCAATTGTGTTGCGCCAACTGCTCAAGCTGTCGTGGCTCACCCCGTCGGGCCAGGTAACTCGGGGCGGCACAAAGAACCCGGCGATTCTGCGGGGCGATCGGCAGCGCCACCAGGCTCGAGTCTTCCGGCTCGCCGTACCTGAGGGCAATGTCCACCGGTTGGCGGAACAGGTCGGCGATGCGGCCCCCAGTAGCAGGCGCACCGTGAGTCCGGGATGTTCGCGCTGAAACTCGTCGAGCCAAGGCAGCAGCAGGTTTCGACCGAAATCCGAAGGCGCCGACAGCTGCAGGATCCCACTGACCTGATCCTGACTGCCAGCCAACAACCGGCGCCCCTCGTCGAGATTGCTCAACGCCGCCCGGGCGTATTCGAGAAACCCCTCGCCCTCGGCGGTCAGGCGCAGGCTGCGTGTGGAACGGGCAAGCAAACGGGCGCCGAGTTGCTGTTCGATACGCTTCAACGCCGCGCTGGCCACTGCAGCGGACAGGTCCATCCCGCGCGCCGCCGCGGACAGACTGCCCAGGTCCGCGGCCCGGACGAACAATTGCAAATCATCGAAACGCAGCATTTCCAGCCTCGATTATCAAAAAAATATTGAAAGAGACTGCTCTTTTAGCGGGTTTTATCTTGCGCAGAAATAGCCAATCATCTGCCCATTGAAAACACCCCCGCTCACGGAGTCGAATATGTCCCAGCCGTTTACCGCCATTGCCACCCTGATCGCCAAAGCCGGCCAGCAGGACGCCCTCGAACAGCACTTGCGTGCGCTACTGGAACCCACCCGTGCCGAGGCCGGTTGCGGTCAATACGACCTGCATCAGGACCTCGCCAATCCGCTGGCTTTCTACATGATCGAACAGTGGAGCAGCGACGAGGCCCTGCAAGCCCATGACGACAGCGCGCATATCCAGAATTTTCGGGCCAGAGCCGGCGATTTCCTCGAACACTTCGAACTCAAGCGCCTTCGCACCCTGGCCTGATCGTTCTGTTTTCAATTTTCGGAGTCCTCCATGAAAGCCATTGCTTATTACGTCTCGCTGCCGATCAACGACGAGACATCCCTGCAGGATATCGAACTGCCGGAACCGGTTGCCGGACCGCGCGACCTGTTGGTGGAAGTCAAAGCCATTTCGGTCAACCCGGTCGATACCAAAGTCCGCCAGAACGTCCAGCCTGAAGATGGCGCGGCGAAAGTGCTCGGCTGGGACGTGGCGGGTGTGGTCAAGGCCGTCGGCAGCGAAGTGACGTTGTTCAAGGCGGGCGACAAGGTGTTTTATGCCGGATCCATCGCTCGCGCTGGCGGCAACAGTGAGCTGCATGTGGTGGATGAGCGGATCGTCGGCCATATGCCCGCCTCCCTGGGTTTCGCCGAAGCCGCCGCATTGCCGTTGACCGCCATTACTGCCTGGGAACTGCTGTTCGAACGCTTGCAAGTACGCGAAGGCCAGGCTGATGAAGGTCAGAGCCTGTTGATCGTCGGAGCGGCCGGCGGCGTGGGGTCGATCCTGACTCAACTGGCCAGCCAGCTGACCGGGCTGAAAGTCATCGGCACCGCTTCCCGTGCGCAAACCCGAAGCTGGGTCAGCGAACTGGGGGCCGACCTGGTGCTTGACCACAGTCAGCCGTTGAGCGAAGAACTCAAACGTGCCGGCATCGAGCATGTCACCCATGTGGCCAGCCTGACCCAGACCGATCATCACCTGGATCAACTGGTCGAAGCATTGGCGCCGCAAGGCAAGCTGGCGCTGATCGATGATCCGAAGGCCCTCGACGTGACCAAGCTCAAGCGCAAGAGTCTGTCGCTGCACTGGGAGTTCATGTACACCCGCTCACTGTTCGAAACCGCCGACATGATCAAGCAACATGAACTGCTCAATCGCGTCGCGCAGCTGATCGACGCCGGAACACTGAAAACCACGATCGGCGAGCATTTCGGTACCATCAACGCCGCCAATCTGCGTCGCGCCCACGAACTGCTGGAGAGCGGTAAATCCAGGGGCAAGATTGTGCTGGAAGGGTTTTGAGGATTTAGAACCCGAGAATCGAAGGATCGCGGGTTGCGCCGCTGTGCTCAGGATCGGTGTGCAACCGAAATATTCGGATACACATCGATCGAGACAGGTGCGGCCACAGGCCGCGATCTACCGCGCTCAAACCGCCAGTCAGAGAGTTGTCCGTTGTCACAATTGCGACCGTATTCGGGTCTACAATCGTGGCCACTGCAAAGCAATCTTTTACGTAAAGGAGGTCAGCAATGAAAATCCTGATAAAAGAACTGGCAAAATCCCAGTGGCAGGTCCGCCTGGACCAACATGCCGTGACCTTCCGCAGCGAAGCCGAAGCGCGGGCCTTTACGCGAACCCTTGAGGCGCGCCTGCACGCCCCTCATCAGTTTCCCGACCAGCAGCAGCGCGCCGCGGGTTGAGCCATCCTCAGACCTGGGCTTGCAGCAATGCCCGGGCTTTTTGCAAACGTCGGGTGAGCATCGCCACGCTCACCACCATAATTCCACACAGGCTGATGACCATGGCCATCGGCACGGCACTGCCATCGTGTAAAACACCCACCAGCGCCGCAGCGCCAGCGGCGACACTGAATTGCAGGCAACCGAGCAGCGCCGACGCACTGCCGGCCCGGGCGCCCTGCCCGTTCATGGCACACGCCGAGGCATTGGGCAGGATGCAACCCAGGCTGGAGATGCAGATAAACAGTGGGATCAGCAGTGGCCACAGCTTCGCGGTGTGCATCGATGCGACAGCAAGTAGCGCCAGGCCGGCACCGACATAGATCCACACCGTGCGGCTCAGCAGAAATGCCGGGCCACGCTTGGCCAGCATGCGTGCATTGACCTGCGCCACCAGGATGAATCCCGCCGCATTGGCACCGAACAGCCAGCCGAAATGCTCGGGCGGCACGCCATAGAGCTTGATAAACACAAAGGGTGAACCGGCAATGTAGGCAAACATCCCGGCGATAGCGATGCCACCTGTCAAGGCGTGGCCGAGAAACACCGGATCCGCCAACAGCCGACCGTACTGACGCAGCGCCCCGGACAACGGCTGGCGTGGCACATGGGCGGGCATGCTTTCCGGCAACCCGAGGGCGACCGCCAGCCCCACCAGCGCACTGAAAAAGGTCAGCACGAGAAAGATCGACTGCCAGCCTGTGGTGTTGACCAACAGTCCACCCAGCATTGGCGCCAGTATGGGGGCCAGACCCATCACCAGCATCAGTTGCGAAAAGACCTTCGCCGAACCCACCGCATCGCATTTATCGCTGACCACTGCGCGGGCGATCACCATCCCCGCGCAACCACCCAGGGCCTGGATGAAACGCGCACCGATCAGCCATTCCAGGTTCGGCGCAAACGCGCAGGCCAGGGAGGCGGCCGTGAACAATCCGACACCGGTCAGCAAGGGAATGCGTCGTCCGAAGCGATCCGCCACCGGGCCATAGGCCAGTTGACCGATGGACAATCCGAGAAAATAGGCCGCCAGGGTCATTTGAACGTGCTGGTCATCGGTGCCAAATGCGAGCGCCATCGCCGGGAAGGCTGGCAGGTAGAAATCGATAGCCAGCGGGCCGAAGGCGCTGAGGGCGCCAAGTATCAAAATGGTACGAAAATTCATCAGGCATCCAGTGGGACAGGTCGGCAGCCCCACAGTCTAGCCGCGCATCGCCCCCTTGAACATTCTGTTAGGTCGCTAACTATTAAAAATTACTCGATGAATGCACATCGCCCTGTAGGAGCTGGCTTGCCAGCGAAAGCGGTCTATCGGCCAACACCTGTGTTGGCTGACACGCCGCCTTCGCTGGCAAGCCAGCTCCTACAGCCGGTTGCGTTTGATATATCAGGCGACTTTCGCTTCGTAGCCTTCTTCAGTAATCAGCGCGATCACCTGATCCGTCGTCAATGCACTCTCGACCCCGACTTCTTTCGCCGCCAGATCGATCCGTACGCTGGCCGCGGGATCCTTCGCCTGCAGTGCCTGGGTGATGGCCTTGACGCAGTGACCGCAGGACATGCCTTGAACGTTGAACACTTGCATGGGAGAACTCCTTGAGTGGATGGCGAGCAGTCTGGAGCTTGCCACCATGGCAAGGTCAAGTCCGGCAGCAAACTGCGGACTGGCAATCGGCGCCGCGGTCGGCCAAGCTGCGTCCATCAGTGATTCGACTTCAGGAGATTCAGCCATGCACTGGTCAGCTCTGAGCCTGTCTGGCTTTATCAGCCTGTTTGCCGCGACACCTTTGGCACACGCCGCCGGGGAGGACTATGGCGTGCTGATCATTTCCCGCGAGCGCCTGGAAGTCGCGACCGCCTGCGAAATAGGCGTGTACGTCCAGGACCAATTGGCTGCGCGGCTATTCCAGGAACAGAGCACCTCGTTCAACCTGCCGCCAGGCACTGTGTCCCTGCGCCTGAAATTGCTGCCGGGACAGGCCCCGGGTTGCAATCCGGGGATGCTGACGCCGGGCTCACAGAACGTCACGCTCAAGGCTGGGGATGTGTTGAAGTTCCGGATTGCGATGACGCAGGAAGGGATGTATTTGAAGCCCGCGGCCCTCGATTACTGAGTCGCCAGTAAAAAGATCGCAGCCTGCATTGACTGAGTGTTAACCCGATCCTGGACGCTGCCGCAAGCTGCGATCTGTGGATCTGAATCATGGCGCTTGACCTTACCCGCATGGCAAGGTTGATCCTGTAGGCATCTTCTACAGGGAGCGCGACCGATGTCCGAATCCACCACATTCGATCTGCCGATTGTTGGCATGACCTGCGCCAGTTGCGCCGGGCGTGTCGAGCGTGCCTTGAGCAAAGTCCTCGGCGCCAGTGCTGTCAGCGTCAACCTCGCCACCGAGCAGGCTCGGGTTCAAGCACCCAGCGACAGCCTGCCGGCCTTGATGGACGCCGTGCAGCAAGCTGGCTACAGCGTCCCGCAGCAGACCCTGGAGTTGAGCATCGACGGCATGACCTGCGCGTCCTGTGTCGGCCGGGTCGAACGTGCACTGGCGAAGGTGCCGCGGGTGAAGAGTGTCAGCGTCAACCTGGCCAACGAACGCGCCCACCTCGAGTTGCTCGGCCAGGTCGATCCGCAGACCTTGATCGCCGCCGTGTCCAAGGCCGGTTACAGCGCCAGCGTCCGGGAAGTCGAACACCCGCTTGCCGACCATCAGCAACAGCGCCTGCATCGCGAACGCTGGGCCTTGATCATGGCGATCGTCCTCGCCCTGCCGCTGGTGCTGCCGATGGTACTGCAACCCTTCGGCGTGCACTGGATGCTCCCGGCCTGGGTGCAATTCGCGCTGGCAACGCCCGTGCAATTCGTCTTCGGTGCGCGTTTTTACGTTGCCGCGTGGAAAGCCGTGCGGGCCGGTGCCGGCAACATGGATCTGCTGGTGGCCTTGGGCACCAGCGCCGGTTATGGCTTGAGTCTCTACGAATGGGCCACCGCCGCTGGGCGCACACCGCACCTGTACTTCGAAGCCTCGGCGGTAGTCATTGCCCTGGTGTTGCTGGGCAAATACCTGGAAAGCCGCGCCAAACGCCAGACCGCCAGCGCCATCCGCGCCCTCGAAGCCTTGCGTCCGGAGCGAGCGATTCAAGTGATCGACGGCCGTGAGCAGGACGTTGCCATCAGCGCCTTGCGCCTCAATGATTTGGTGATGGTCAAACCCGGCGAGCGCTTCCCGGTGGACGGCGAAGTCGTCGAAGGCCAGAGCCACGCCGACGAAGCACTGATCACCGGCGAAAGCCTGCCGGTACCGAAACAGCCCGGCGACAAGGTCACCGGCGGTGCCATCAATGGCGAAGGCCGGTTGCTGGTTCGCACCCGGGCCTTGGGCACGGAAACCGTATTGGCGCGGATCATTCGCCTGGTGGAAGACGCTCAAGCTGCGAAGGCGCCGATCCAGAAACTGGTGGATAAAGTCAGCCAGGTATTCGTTCCGACGGTATTGCTGATCGCGTTGGCGACCTTGATCGGATGGTGGCTGTACGGGGCGCCGATGGAAACGGCGCTGATCAACGCCGTTGCGGTGTTGGTGATTGCCTGCCCGTGCGCACTCGGGCTGGCCACGCCGACGGCAATCATGGCCGGCACCGGTGTGGCGGCACGCTACGGGATTCTGATCAAGGACGCCGAAGCGCTGGAGCGTGCCCATGAAGTCAGCGCCGTGGTGTTCGACAAGACCGGCACGCTGACCTCGGGTACACCGCGTATCGCTCATTTGAGTGCGATCGACGCTGACGAAGCCGCCCTGCTGCAAAAGGCCGGGGCGCTGCAACGCGGCAGTGAACATCCACTGGCCAAGGCCGTGCTGGACGCTTGCGCCGAACGTGGCTTGACTGTGGCCAACGTCAGTGACAGTCAGTCGCTGACCGGACGCGGTATTGCCGGCACCCTCGAGGGTCGGCGGCTGGCGCTGGGTAATCGACGCCTGCTGGAAGAGAGTGGCTTGAGCGCCGGTCCATTGGCTGAGCGCGCAACCGCCTGGGAAACCGAAGGCCGGACGTTGTCCTGGCTCATCGAACAGAGCCCCGAGCCTAACGTGCTGGGCTTGTTCGCCTTCGGTGACACCCTCAAGGCCGGCGCACTGCAAGCGGTGCAACAACTCGGTGCACGCAATATCAGCAGCCACCTGCTCACAGGCGACAATCGCGGCAGTGCCAACGTGGTCGCCGAAGCGCTCGGCATCAAAGATGTCCACGCCGAAGTGCTGCCGGCCGACAAAGCCGCCACCATCGCCACGCTCAAGAAAACCGGGGTCGTGGCGATGGTCGGCGACGGCATCAACGATGCCCCGGCCCTGGCCGCTGCCGACATCGGCATCGCCATGGGCGGTGGCACCGACGTGGCCATGCACGCCGCCGGAATCACCTTGATGCGCGGTGATCCGCGACTGGTGCCGGCGGCGCTGGACATCAGCCGCAAGACCTACGCGAAGATCCGGCAAAACCTGTTCTGGGCCTTCGTCTATAACCTGATCGGCATTCCGCTGGCCGCTGCAGGCTTGCTCAACCCGGTGCTCGCCGGCGCGGCCATGGCGTTGTCGAGCGTCAGCGTGGTGAGCAATGCGTTATTGTTGAAAACCTGGAAACCCAAGGATCTGGAGGACACCCCATGAACATCGGCCAAGCGGCCCGCCAGACCGGCCTGAGCGCGAAGATGATTCGTTATTACGAATCCATCGGCCTGCTCAAGGCCGCCCATCGCACCGACAGTGGCTATCGGGTGTACGGCGACGACGACCTGCACACCCTGGCGTTCATCAAGCGTTCCCGCGACCTGGGATTTTCACTGGAAGAGGTCGGCAAACTGCTGACCCTCTGGCAGGACCGTCAGCGCGCCAGCGCCGACGTCAAGGCGCTGGCCCGACAGCATATCGAGGAACTGGACCGCAAGATCCTCGAGCTGGGCCAATTGCGCGACACGCTGCAGGATCTGGTCGAGCACTGCCATGGTGATCACCGTCCCGATTGCCCGATCCTTAAGAATCTTGAGTCCGGCTGTTGCTCCGCGGCCGCTCGCGCCTGATTGCCAGCTCCTTGAACATCAACACGGGGATGGGGCAAGCAATCCTTGAGTGTGGAGGTATGACACTTGTAGGTTGTCTGGTCTGACGCCATCGCGGGCAATGCGGTTCCAAAAAAAGAGCACTCATGAAAAACCCGGCCGAAGCCGGGTTTCTCATAGACCTGTCACTGCATCCAGGGCGGAGGCGGTTCCTCGGTCTTGCCGGGTGGCGCGTCGTCTGCGGCGCGTACCGCCTGCTTGCGTTCTTCATCGAGGCGTGCGGCCTCGATTTCGCGCATGATGCCGCCAACGTCGGCCAATTCTTCCGGCTCATCGAACTCACCGGTCAAGACACTGCCCGGGTGCAGGGTGCCGGCTTCGTACAGCGCCCACATTTCCTTGGCGTACCGGGTCTTCTTCAACTCCGGGGCATATCGTCCGAAATACGACGCCATGTTGCCCACGTCCCGTTCCAGCATGCTGAACGCGTGGTTGTTTCCCGCCGCATCCACCGCCTGTGGCAAGTCGATGATCACCGGACCGGTCGGGGTCAGCAGCACGTTGAATTCCGACAAGTCGCCATGCACCAGACCGGTACACAACATCAGCACGATCTGCGAAATCAGGAATGCGTGGTATTCACGCGCCTGTTCCGGCTCCAGCACCACATCGTTCAGACGCGGCGCGGCATCGCCATACTCGTCGGCCACCAGCTCCATCAGCAGCACGCCTTCCAGGAAGTCGTAAGGCTTGGGCACCCGAACACCCGCGCCGGCCAGACGGAACAAGGCCGCCACTTCGGCGTTCTGCCAGGCGTCTTCGGTTTCTTTCTTGCCGAACTTGGAGCCCTTGGCCATCGCCCGGGCCTGACGGCTGTTGCGTACCTTACGACCTTCCTGATACTCGGCCGCCTGACGAAAACTGCGTTTATTCGCCTCCTTGTAGACCTTCGCGCAACGTAACTCGTTACCGCAGCGCACCACGTAAACAGCTGCTTCTTTACCACTCATGAGTGGGCGCAGCACCTCGTCGACCAGACCGTCCTCGATCAGGGGTTCAATGCGTTTTGGAGTCTTCATCAGCTTTTATTGTGGGTCCTTTATTACCAAACACGCGAAAGTCATTCGTTATACGGCAATCCACTCATTCGGGGGAGGGGTTGCCGACCTATGAACCGTGCAAACGCGCACAATGTGGCGCAAAAGCCGGTAAACCCGACCACCGTTATCGTCCGCTTCGGATCATAACCGAGCCCGCATCACTTGTTGGCGAAGGGTTGCAAAGACATTTGCGACATGAAGTTGATACCCGGATTCATACCCTTCACATGATTTTTTCGGATCAGCCTCAATTTCCGCCGTCCGCAGCCGAAGTCATCAGAGACAAAGGAATTTGTCCGAGAATCGTTTCAACAAAAAAAACGATGCCGCACTCAAGGATTTGGGTCGAGCTGCCAATAGTCCGCGAGTCTTCTGCACTGCGTGGGCCAAAAAGAAAAAACCTGGAGCGCGGATGAACATCAAACAGAAGTTGACCTGGGCGTTTGCAATTATCGCCTGCTTGCCCGTGGTGCTGGTCGCCACCCTCGTTGTGCTGAACCTGCGCAGTGAGGCCAAGGAAGGTTTCGTCGACAGCAGTGGCCGCGAGATTCGTCAAGTCAGCAACGCCATGCAGTTGTTCTTCGACAGCATCAGCCAGAACGTCGATTACCTGGCATCGCAACCGCTGATCAAGGACTCCGACGACAGCCTCAAGACCTACATGAGCGCTAATGCCGAAAGCATTCCCCAGGGCGAGATGGACAAAAAGGTCTTCGCCCTCCTCCAGAATCTCGGCAACAGTCATCCGTCCTACGCCTATGCGATTCTCGGCACTGCGGCGGGCGGTTATGTGTCGTGGCCGGACGACGCAAAACTGAACAACTATGACCCGCGCCAGCGCCCCTGGTACAAGGCAGCCCAGGCCAGGCCGGGCAAGCCGTTCCGCACCGAGGCCTATTACTGGGCTCAGGATGATGCAACCTACGTCAGTACCGTGCGCACCATCGATAACAAACTGGGCACTCAGGGTGGCGTGGTCAGCATCGACGTGACGCTCAAGCAGCTCACGGAAATCGTCAAACAGATCAAACTTGGCGAGACCGGCTACCTGATGCTGTTGGAAAACACCGGCACTGTGCTGGTTGATCCAAAGCAACCGGAACACAACTTCAAGACACTGAGCAGTCTCGGCGAAGGCTACGCGCAACTGGCCAAGGCCGGCAAAGGGCTGGTGGAAGTCGAGCTGAACGGCGAGCGCTACATGGCCAACGTCTGGCCGTCGGAGCAATTGGGATGGACCTTCATCGGCCTGATCAAGCAGGCCGATGTAATGAGCTCGGCGACCCGGCTGACCTGGCTGATTGCAATCATTGCCGCCGTTCTGGCGGTACTTTTCGCCATTGTCGGCGCCAGCTTTGCCAGCCTCATCGTGCGTCCGATCCGCAGCGTGGCCAGCGGTCTGGAAGGCATCGCCCAAGGTGAAGGCGACCTGACCCGGAATCTGCCGATCCGCGGCAATGATGAAACGGCGCAACTGGCCAACTGGTTCAACCAGTTCCTGGCGGCGATTCGCAACCTGATCCAGAGCATCGGTGGCGCCGCGACCAACATTCTTGCCACCTCCAGGAGTTCGACCCAAGTGTCGAGCGACATGGCCGAAGCCGCCGGGCGCCAGCGAGAAGCGGTGGATATGGTGTCCACGGCGTTCCACGAAATGGTGGCCACCGCCAACGAAGTCGCGCGCTCCTGCAATCAAGCGGCGGAATCCGCCGACAGTGGCCAGCGCCAGGCGCGGGAAGGTCAGCAACAAATTGACTCGGCGGTGAGCAGCGTCAATCAGCTGAGCGAGGAAATCGAACAGTCGGCGCAGTCGATGCAGCAGCTCGAGCGCGACAGCAACGACATCCAGTCGATTCTCGGGACCATTCGCTCGATCGCCGAACAGACCAACCTGCTGGCGCTGAACGCCGCGATCGAAGCGGCGCGGGCCGGTGAACAGGGTCGCGGGTTTGCGGTGGTGGCCGATGAAGTGCGGGCGCTGGCCAAGCGCACGGCCGACTCCACTGCACAAATCGACGGACTGCTCGGCAACCTCGCCAAACGCACCAGCCAGGTCACTCAGCAGATGCATGCGAGCCTGGAAGTGTCCCGGCAATCGGTGACCCGCATCGGTGATGCACGTAGCAGCTTCGGGCAGATTCGTGAGTCGGTGGACGTGATCCGCGACATGAATACCCAGATCGCTACCGCGGCGGAACAACAGCATCAAGTTGCTGAAGACATCAACCGGCACATCAGTCAGATCCATGGCGATGCGCAGCTGGTGGCGGAACTGGCGAACTCGGCGCGGATGGACTCCCAGAGCCTGGCGGGGTTGTCGAGTGAGCTGGACGGGTTGGTTCGGCGGTTTAGAACCTGAAGATCAACAGACGGGATCAATAGCCTTCGGCAGCTCCGGCAGGAGCTGTCGAGCAAAGAGAGGCAGCGACCTTGATTCGTGCCCACCGCCGATGCATTTTCCCTCTGGACAAACCCAGGACTTCGGCAGATTATTTTCCCCGCAAAATCCCTCACTCAAGAGATCTGTTCATGAGCAAAAAGCCATCGAAAAATGGCCCGAACAAGGCCAAATCCATCATTGCCCAGCCACTGTTCCGCAGCCGTCAGGAACGAGCCGGCAAAGGCAAAGGCAGCTACCGCCGCGAAGCCTTCCAGTCTGACAACTGGGAGGCTTCTTACTTTCTGGCGGCCTGAAAGGCAAGCAATCGCTCAACATGGTAAGGTCTGCACCTGATTCGTATTCCCTGGACCTGTGCATGCCCCTTTGTCTTTCCCGTCGTTGGCATTTTCGCCATCTGATCGCTGCCTCCAGCCTCATTTTACTAGTCGCCTGCGCGGAAAAACCGACCGCCGCCGACGCCCAGCCGCTTCAAACCCTCCCCGTCGCGACAGCCCCTGCGGTGATCCCGCCCGTGGTGCCGACCGGTGACAACCTCGACATCCAGCCGACCCAGACCTTCGCTGAATGGCAGGCGGGTTTCCGCAAGGACGCGCTGGCCGCCGGCATCCGCGCCGACCTGTTCGACCGTGCCTTTGCCAATGTCAGCCTGGACTCCAGCGTGATCCGCGCCGACCGCAGCCAACCGGAATTTTCCCGCCCGGTGTGGGAATACCTCGACGGCGCCCTGTCGCCGCTGCGAGTACGCAAAGGCCAGGCGCTGGTCAGCCAATATGCCGACATCCTGCAAAGCATCGAGCAGCGCTACGGCGTCGATCGCCAGGCACTGGTTTCGGTGTGGGGCATGGAGAGTAACTTCGGTCAGTTCCAGGGCAGCAAGTCGGTGATCAACTCCCTGGCGACCCTGGCCTATGAAGGCCGGCGCCCCGGATTTGCCCACGCGCAACTGATTGCCGCACTGCAAATCCTGCAACAGGGTGATATCGAACCGGAGGCGATGCTCGGCTCCTGGGCCGGGGCCATGGGCCAGACCCAGTTCATCCCTACCACCTACAACACCCACGCCGTGGACTTCGACGGTGACGGCCGGCGCGACATCTGGGGCAGCCCTGCCGATGCACTGGCCTCGACGGCGCACTACCTGCAGAGCTCGGGCTGGCAGAAAGGCCAGCCGTGGGGCTTCGAAGTACAACTGCCCGGTAGCTTCAACTATGTGCTGGCCGATGGCACGATTCGCAAGAGTGTTGCCGAATGGCTGCAGCTGGGGGTCACGTTACCCAATGGCGCCCAGGTTCCGCCAGGCTCCGAACAGCTGTCCGCGGCCCTGCTGTTGCCGGCCGGTTATCGCGGCCCGGCGTTCCTGGTCCTGGATAATTTCCGTGCGATCCTCAAGTACAACAACTCGTCGTCCTACGCGTTGGCTGTCAGCCTGTTATCCGAGCGTTTCAACGGCGCGGGCCTGATCAGCGGCACCTGGCCAAAAGATGACATGCCGCTCAGCCGTACCGAGCGGATCGAACTGCAAAGCCTGTTGAGCGCGCAGAACTACGATGCGGGCACTGCCGACGGGATAATCGGCGCCAATACCCGCAAGGCGATCCGCAGTGCACAGCAGTCGTTTGGCTGGCCGGCGGATGGGTATCCGACGCATAAGTTGCTCGAAGGCCTGCGTAACCGCTAAAAGCATCGCCGGCAAGCCGGTCTCGCTCCCACATTTGATCTTCAGTGAACTCACTATTTGTGTTCAACACGGATCAGCGTGGGAGCGAGACCGGCTTGCCGGCGAAGACTGACTATCAGACGACCAAGCTCTAAGACTTGATCACCACATCCTGCTCCAACACCAATTCCTTGCTCCCCGCATCCAGCCGCACCAGCGCCCCCATCGGCAACGTCAGGTTCGGATTGCAATGCCCGCTGCGCCACCCGGACAACACCGGTATCCGCAACGGCGCGAAGGTCTGCTTGAGCAAGCGCTCCAGCGCCGGGGCCTCAACTCCCGCGATATCCCCCACCAGAACCCCGCGCAGCTTGTGCAGCGTGCCGGCCAGACGCAGATGGGTCAGCAGCCGGTCTATGCGATACAGCGGCTCGTTGATGTCCTCGATGAACAGAATGACGCCCTCGGCATCCATTTGATAAGGCGTGCCCATGGTCGCGGCGATCATCGACAGATTGCCTCCCGACAAACGCCCGTGCGCGATCCCGGGCTCAATGGTGGTCAACGGGTAGGCCACTGGATGCGTGAGCACACTACCCGCCTTCACCTGCCCCCTGAGCATATTGAAAAACGAGGATTCCGTTGGTTTTTGCTTTTCGTTCAACAGATCCGCGTTGAGCATCGGCCCGTGAAAGGTCACAAAACCTGCGTAACGGCTGATCGCCAGGTGCAGCGCGGTAATGTCGCTGTAGCCGATGAACGGCTTGGCATTGCAGCGCAACAGGTCGAAGTCGATGCGATCAAGCAATCGCGGCGTACCGTAACCGCCGCGAAGACAGATGATTGCATCGACCTCGCTGTCGGCGAAAGCGGCGTGCAGATCATTGAGCCGCACTTCGTCGCTCCCGGCCAGGTAGCCATCCCGCTCGTACACGCCTGGATACACCCGCAGCGAATAACCGCGCTCGCGCATCCAGGCGATGGCTTTGTCGGTATCCAGCGCTGCGGGACCGGCGGGTGCGATGACACCGATCAGCCCTTGCGACGGCAAGGCCGGAACAGGCGCATGGGGACAAAGGGTGTGGGTGGGTCTAACGGTCATCCATGAATCTCCCTGTGTGAAAGCGATAAGCACACAGTAGTCAGGAACGGGGACAAACAGAAGAGGGTCAGTCGCCCCGCAGGTTGCAGGAAAAATCTGTAATAGGTGTAGGCCGGGCAAAAAAATGCCCGCAAGACGGAAAATCCTCGCGGGCTTTTTTCACACCGTCGGTGTCAAGACGACATCAGCTCGGCCTTGACCAGCTTCGCTTGCTCGTCGGCGTGGTACGAGGAGCGTACCAGCGGGCCGGAGGCGACGTTCTTGAAGCCCATCTTGTAACCTTCCTCGGCGAACCAGGCGAAGGTGTCCGGGTGTACGAAACGCTCGACCGGCAGGTGGCTGCGGGACGGTTGCAGGTACTGGCCCAGGGTCAGCATGTCGATGTCGTGTTCGCGCATGCGCTTCATGACTTCGATGACTTCTTCGTCGGTTTCGCCCAGGCCCAGCATCAGGCCGGACTTGGTCGGAATATGCGGCATCATCTGCTTGAAACGTTGCAGCAGGGTCAGCGACCACTGGTAATCCGAACCCGGACGCGCGGCCTTGTACAGGCGCGGCACGGTCTCCAGGTTGTGGTTGAACACATCCGGCGGCTCGGCAGCGGTGATTTCCAGCGCGACGTCCATGCGGCCACGGTAATCCGGGACCAGGGTTTCGAGCTGCACGTTCGGCGACAGCTTGCGGATCTCGCGGATGCAGTCGGCAAAGTGCTGGGCACCGCCGTCACGCAGGTCATCGCGGTCAACCGAGGTGATCACCACGTACTTGAGTTTCAGGTCGGCAATGGCGATGGCCAGGCTTTGTGGCTCGTTGACGTCCAATGGTTTCGGACGACCATGGCCAACGTCGCAGAACGGGCAGCGACGGGTGCAGATGTCACCCATGATCATGAAGGTCGCGGTGCCGCCGGAGAAACACTCGCCCAGGTTCGGGCAGGACGCTTCTTCACATACGCTGTGCAGCTTGTGTTTGCGCAGCAGCGCCTTGATGCGGTCGACTTCCGGCGAAACCGGGATGCGCACGCGAATCCAGTCGGGTTTCTTCGGCAATTCGGTGGTCGGAAGGATCTTCACCGGGATACGTGCAACCTTCTCGGCGCCGCGCAGCTTGACGCCGGCTTCTACCTTGGCACGCGGGGCCGGACGCTCGGTAACATCCAGCGTCGGGATCATGGTTTGCACTGCATCAGTAGTCATATCAGTCGATTCCGCCCGTTAGGGTCGTCTGCTCAGCATAGTCGAGGTGTTTGACGAGCTGCGCGCGCAGCCGGGCACTTACCTCGGCAAATTCAATCGATCCTGCGTGATCGCTCAGCTGGGTCATCGCCAGCCCGGCGTAGCCGCAGGGATTAATCCGTCGAAACGGTTCCAGGTTCATATCCACGTTCAGGGCCAGGCCATGAAAGGAACAACCGTGGCGGATCCGCAGACCCAGAGAAGCAATTTTCGCCCCGTCGACGTAGACACCCGGGGCATCCGGCTTGGCCGCGGCCGTGACGCCGTAGCTGGCCAGCAGCTCGATCAGGCACTGCTCCATGCGGCTGACCAGGTCTCGCACGCCGAAACCCAGCTTGCGCACATCGAGCAACAGGTAAGCCACCAATTGGCCGGGGCCATGGTAAGTCACCTGACCACCGCGATCGACCTTCACCACCGGAATATCCCCCGGCAGCAGCACGTGCTCGGCCTTGCCGGCCTGACCCTGGGTGAATACCGGCGAGTGCTCGACCAGCCAGATCTCGTCGGCGGCATCACTGCCGCGTTCATTGGTAAAGCGTTGCATGGCATGCCAGACCGGCTCGTAAGCCATCTGGCCCAGCTCGCGAAAGCCCAGCGTGCCAGACATCACAGCACCATGTGCACGAAACCGGTGGCCCGCAACTCGCTGTTGATGTCGTACAGCTGCTCCTGACCAGTGGCGATGATGTGCAGCTGGATGGTCGTGTACTTGCCGTTGGTACTCTGGCGCTCGGCCAGGGTCTTGTGGTCGACGGTCGCGTGCTTCTCAAGGATCGCAATGATCCTGTCCTTGAACCCCACACCGGTGTCACCGATTACCTTGATCGGGTAATCCGCGCAGGGGAATTCGATTTTTGGCGCCTTTACTTCGGTGTCTGTCATGGCGTAACGGCCTCGTAAGCCGTGGCAACGGACATGGCCCCGCTCCGGATCGGGGCGGGGCCATGCGAGTCCACACTAATTCAGTTGAACAAGCCGTAGAAGAATAGACGGATGCTATCCCACATGCGGCGGAAGATACCACCCTCGTCGACTGCGTCGAGGGCGATCAGGTCGGCGCTGTGCACCACCTTCTCGTCAAGCTTCACTTCGACTTTACCGATCACGTCGCCCTTGGCGATTGGCGCCATCAGTTGCGGGTTCATGGTCATGCTGGCGGCGAGCTTTTTCAGCTGGCCCTTCGGCAGGGTCAGCGTCAGGTCTTGGGCCAGGCCGGCCTTGACTTGATTGGTGGTGCCTTTCCAGACAGGCGCCTGAGCCAGCTCTGCGCCTTTCTGGTAGAAGGTCTGGGTTTCGAAGAAGCGGAAACCGTAGGTCAGCAGCTTCTGGGTTTCGGAGGCCCGCGCCACTTCGCTGTTGGTGCCGAACACCACGGCGATCAGGCGCATGCCATCACGTACTGCCGAAGACACCATGCAGTAGCCGGCTTCGTCGGTGTGACCGGTCTTCAGACCGTCGACGGTCTTGTCGCGCCATAGCAGCAGGTTACGGTTAGGTTGCTTGATGCCGTTCCAGAAGAACTCTTTCTGCGAGTAGATCGCGTAGTGAGCCGGATCTTCGTGGATGATTGCGCGGGCCAGCACAGCCATGTCGTGAGCCGACGAGTAGTGCTCAGGGTGCGGCAGGCCGGTCGGGTTCATGAAGTGGCTGTTGGTCATGCCCAGGTCGGCCACGGTTTTGTTCATCATGTCGGCGAACGCGTCTTCGCTGCCGGCGATGTGCTCGGCGAGCGCAACACTGGCGTCGTTACCCGACTGGATAATGATGCCGTGCAGCAGGTCGCTGACGGTGACTTGCGAGCCGACCTTGATGAACATCCGCGAACCGCCGGTACGCCAGGCGTTTTCGCTGACGGTCACCGGATCGTTCTCGCCGATCTGACCGCGACGGATTTCCAGGGTCGCCAGGTACGCGGTCATCAGCTTGGTCAGGCTGGCCGGAGGCAGACGCTGGTCACCATTGTTCTCCACCAGCACGTTGCCGCTGCTGGCGTCCATGAGCACATAGGATTTGGCGGCCAATTGTGGTGGCGACGGCATCATCTCGACCGCGAACGCGGCAGGCGAGAGGAGCAGCGGGACTAGCAGGCACAGTCGTTTGGCAAAGGTGGTGATGTTCATCCGTCTCTCGAAATCGCTAATGGAAACTGCCCAAGGGCAAAACTAATCAGATGACCTTCTAACGGGCCATCGCGTGTTCAGTTGTTCACTCAGAACCCTTGCCGGGCTTTTGTTCTGGAACGAGCCAACAACCAGGTTCACCCCCCAAGACCGCAAGTGAACCCTCAATCAAGTACTACGTATTACTCGGCGGTGACCAGGCTCGGCGAACCGAGATTGGCCAGGCGCACGCTGTTCTGCACTTGCTGGATTTCACCCGGCGAGCCGATCGGCCCCAGGCGAACCCGATGCAGTGTCTGTTGATTGCGCACGATCGAGCTGATGAACACCGGAGCGCTCACCATCCCGCTGAGCTTCGATCTCAGGAGTTCTGCAGCGTCCGGGTTGGCGAACGCGCCCACCTGCAGATACTGGCCAGAGGCTGGTGCAGAAGCGTTTTTTTTTGCATCGATCGGCACAGGTACGACGGCTGCGGCGTGTTGCTGCGGCGGTGGCGTCCATTGTTCAACGGTGCCGGCCGAAGCCGTGATCACCGGGGCGTTATTTTGCGCGATTTTCGGCTCGTTCAGCATCAACGGTGCCGGACGCCCCTTGGCTGCCCACCATTGTTGCGGGTCGATACCTTCGACCTTGACCCGGGCCGTACCGGTTTCGGCATAACCGAGCTTCTTGGCGGCGGCATAGGACAAGTCGATGATCCGGTCAGAGTAGAACGGTCCGCGGTCGTTGACGCGCAAGACTACGGTCTTGTTGTTGTCCAGGTTGGTCACCCGAACGTAACTGGGCAGCGGCAATGTCTTGTGCGCGGCACTCATGCCGTACAGGTCATAGACCTCGCCATTGGCAGTGTTCTGGCCGTGGAATTTGGTGCCGTACCAGGACGCCGTGCCCGATGCGATGTAGGACTTGGATTCTTGCTGCGGGAAATACGTCTTGCCCAGCACGGTATACGGGTTGGCCTTGTAAGGCCCCGTGTGCAGGGTCGGCGTCGCGTCAGGAATGCGCGATACGTCGACGTCCCACCATGGCGCACCGTCTTTGTGCGCGCGGTTGATGTCCAGGCCTGGCGTTGCACGCACGACGGTGGGAGAAGACTTTGTCGGCGTCGGCGAGCGGCTGGTCGAACAACTGGCGACCAGCATCGTCAACGCGGCGAATGCCATCAGCTTCAGGGGTTTATTCTTAGGCAATGCCCGCATTACTTGACGCCCCGTGCTTGGACCAGCTGTTCAGACAGTTGATGTACGGCCATGGCGTACATCACGCTGCGGTTATAACGCGTGATCGCGTAAAAATTCTTCAGGCCCATCCAGTATTCAGGGCCCTTGTCACCTTCCAGGCGGAATGCCGTGACCGGCATATCATCGCGCAGCGCATCATGACTTGACCACCCCAGCGCTCGCAACTCCCCGACGGTTTTAGTCGGTTCGATACCAGTGGTCAAACCCTGGTCCACCTGATCGCCACGGACATCGGCGCGGCTGACCACGGGCTCGCCGCCCACCCAGCCGTGACGCTTGAAGTAACTGGCGACGCTGCCGATGGCATCGTCCGGGTTGTTCCAGATATTGATGTGGCCATCACCGTCGAAGTCCACCGCATAGGCGCGAAAGCTGCTCGGCATGAACTGCGGCAAGCCCATCGCCCCGGCGTAGGAGCCTTTGAGGGTCAGTGGATCGACCTGCTCTTCACGGGCCAGCAGCAGGAACTCACGCAATTCCTTGCGGAAAAATTCGGCACGGGGAGGATAATCGAAACCCAGGGTCGACAAGGCATCGACCACCCGGAAATTTCCGGTATTGCGTCCGAAAAAGGTTTCAACGCCAATAATCGAAACAATCACCTGCGCCGGCACGCCGTATTCCTGTTCCGCGCGAGCCAGTATCGCCTCGTGCTGACGCCAGAAGTCCACACCGCGGGCGATGCGCGCATCGGTGATGAACATCGGGCGATACTCGCTCCACTGCTTGACCCGCTCGGCGGGTTTCGAGATGGCGTCGAGGATCGACTGCTTGCGCTCGGCTTCGCGGAACACGCCCATCAGCTGTTCACCGGCAAAACCGTAGTCGCGGGTCATTTCACCGACGAATTCGGCCACCTGGGGTGAGCCTTCGTAATCGCCGGCCAACGCGTGCTGCGCTGTGCCAAGGATGCTTACCAGGCCGACCCATGGCGCGTACCGAGTCGCCCAGCCATGCATTACTTGCATTGAAATCTTCACCTTATTCAAACTTGTGCGATCCACTTACGATGGGTATGGATCGACATCAAAACCCCAAACGCTGACAGCAGCGTCACCAGCGAAGTTCCTCCGTAGCTAATGAACGGCAACGGCACCCCTACGACCGGCAACAGGCCACTGACCATACCGATGTTGACGAAAACGTAAACAAAAAACGTCATGGTCAGGCTGCCCGCGAGCAATTTGCCGAACAATGTCTGGGCCTGGGCGGTAATGACCAGCCCGCGACCGATCAATAACAGGTAAATCAGCAGCAGCGCGCAAATGCCCACCAAACCGAACTCTTCACCCATGACCGCAATAATGAAGTCGGTGTGGCTTTCCGGCAGGAAGTCCAGGTGCGACTGGGTACCCAGCAGCCAGCCCTTGCCGAACACGCCGCCGGAACCGATGGCGGCCTTGGACTGAATGATGTTCCAGCCGGTGCCCAGCGGATCGCTCTCCGGGTCGAGGAACGTCAGGACCCGCTGCTTCTGGTAATCGTGCATGACGAAATACCACATGGCGACAGACACCGGCACGGCGGCGGCGATCACGCTGAGGATCCAGCGCCAGCGCAAGCCGCCCATGAACAGCACGAATGCGCCACCCGCCAGGATCAGCAATGAAGTGCCGAGGTCGGGCTGACGCACGATCAGGATGAACGGCAAGCCGATCAGGAACAAACTGACGCCCACGTGCTTGAGTTGGGGCGGCAAGGTGCGCTTGGACAGGTACCAGGCGATGGTCGCCGGCATCAGGATCTTCATGAATTCCGAGGGCTGGAAGCGGATCACCCCGGGAATATTGATCCAGCGCGTGGCGCCCATGGCGTTGTGGCCCATGACGTCCACCACCACCAGCAAGAGCACGCCGAGCACATAACCGACCGGCACCCAGCGGGCCATGAAGCGCGGCTCGAATTGGGCAATGACAATCATCGACACCAGGCCGATGCCGAACGAGGTGGCTTGCTTGGCCAGCAGGTCCCAGCTCTTGCCGCTCGCCGAATACAGCACGAACAGGCTGCCGGCGGCGAGGGTCAGCAACAGGATCAGCAGTGGGCCGTCGATGTGCATGCGTTGCAACAGCGTCGCACGACGACGCATCACATCCTCGCTGGAGAGAATGCGATCGAAATTACTGTTCACGGGCCGTAGCCTCCGCGCTGATTGGGCTGGCGTATTCGGCTTTCAACCGACCGTTCTGGTCCAGGAGCCAGGCGTCCATGATTTGACGCACCACGGGTGCAGCAACGCCGGAACCGGACTCGCCGTTCTCGACCATCACCGACACTACGATCTTCGGGTTGTCGGCCGGCGCGAAACCGACGAACAAGGCGTGGTCACGGTGGCGTTCCTGGACCTTGGAACGGTCGTATTTCTCGCCCTGCTTGATCGCGACGACCTGGGCCGTACCACTTTTACCCGCGATGCGGTATTGCGCACCGAGCGCCGCTTTGCGCGCCGTGCCCCGGGCGCCATGCATGACCTGCTGCATGCCATGATTGACCTTGGCCCAGTCGGACGGGTCGCGCAGGATGATGTCCGGCATCGGATTCTCGTCCTTGGGCCGCTCGCCTTCGACGGTCTTGGCCAGGTGCGGCCGGTTCCAGATGCCTTTGTTGGCCACCAGCGCAGTGGCCTGGGCGAGTTGCAGCGGGGTCGACTGCATGTAGCCCTGGCCAATCCCCAAGATCAGGGTTTCACCCGGGAACCAGGCCTGACGGCGGGTCGCGCGCTTCCATTCCCGAGTCGGCATCAGACCCGCCGACTCTTCGAACATGTCCAGCGAGACCTTCTGGCCAATGCCGAACTTGCCCATGTAGGCCGACAACCGATCGATCCCCAGCTTGTGGGCCAGGTCGTAGAAGTAGGTGTCGTTGGAACGCATGATTGCCGTGTCCAGATCGACGAAGCCGTCACCGGAACGGTTCCAGTTACGGTATTTGTGATCGTAGTTGGGCAACTGGTAATAGCCGGGGTCGTACACCCGACTCGAGGCGGTCACGACGCCGGCATCCAGGCCGGCAATCGCCACTGCGGGCTTGATGGTCGAACCCGGCGGGTACAGGCCACGCAGGACCCGGTTGAACAGCGGCCGGTCGATGGAGTCACGCAGCTCGGCATAGGCCTTGAAGCTGATGCCGGTGACGAACAGGTTCGGGTCGAAACTCGGTGCACTGACCATCGCCAGGACTTCACCGGTTTTCGGATCCAGCGCCACCACCGCGCCACGACGACCGCCGAGTGCGGCTTCAGCGGCTTCCTGCAATTTGATGTCCAGGCTCAGCACGATGTCTTTGCCGGGGATCGGATCGGTGCGCTTGAGTACGCGCAGTACGCGGCCCCGGGCGTTGGTCTCGACTTCTTCGTAGCCCACCTGACCATGCAATTCAGGCTCGTAGAAACGCTCGATGCCGGTCTTGCCGATGTGGTGAGTGCCGCTGTAGTTGACCGGATCGAGGGACTTCAACTCTTTCTCGTTGATCCGCCCCATGTAACCCACCGAATGCGCAAAGTGCGGGCCCTGCGGGTAGTGGCGAACCAACTGTGCGACCACTTCCACGCCAGGCAGACGGAACTGGTTCACCGCGATGCGGGCGATCTGTTCTTCGGTCAGCTCGAACAGGATCGGCACCGGCTCGAACGGCCGGCGCCCCTGTCGCATGCGTTTCTCGAAGATCACCCGGTCCTCGGGCGTCAGCTCCAGCACCTCGACGATCACGTCGAGCACTTGCTGCCAGTCGCCGGAGCGCTCGCGGGTCATGCTCAGGCTGAAGCTCGGCCGGTTATCGGCCACCACCACGCCATTACGGTCGAAGATCAGCCCGCGAGTCGGCGGAATCGGCTGCACATGGACGCGGTTGTTTTCCGACAGGGTCGAGTGGTATTCGTACTGGATCACCTGGAGGAAATAAAGACGCGCGATCAGCACGCAGATCAGCGCCACCACCGCAATTGCGCCGAACACGACGCGGCCACGCACCAGACGGGCGTCTTTTTCGTGGTCCTTGAGGCGGATCGGCTGAGGCATGAGGGCAAAACTACTTGTGGTAAGGGTGGCCGGACAGGACTGTCCAGGCACGATACAGCTGTTCGCCGATCAGAATGCGTACCAGCGGGTGCGGCAAGGTCAACGGCGAGAGAGACCAGCGTTGATCGGCCCGGGCACAGACTTCCGGCGCCAGCCCTTCGGGGCCGCCGACCATGAAATTCACCGTGCGCGAGTCCAGCCGCCAGCGATCGAGCTCGACCGCCAGCTGCTCGGTGCTCCAGGGCTTGCCGTGGACTTCGAGGGTGACAACCCGCTCGTTCGGCCCGACCTTGGCCAGCATGGCTTCGCCTTCCTGACGGATGAAGCGCGCCACGTCGGCGTTCTTGCCACGGGTGTTGAGCGGTATTTCCACCAGTTCCAGCGCCAGCTCGGACGGAAGACGCTTGGCATATTCATGCCAGCCTTCTTCCACCCACTTGGGCATCCGTGAACCGACGGCGATCAGTCGCAGTCGCACAGCGGTCCCTTATTGCTGGTCTTTGTTGAGCTTGACGAAGTGCTCATGGGTGTTTTCCGGGCTGTGGTGAGCCGCGTTCAGAGCACGGCTCTGTTCTGCACCGGACCACAGACGCTCGAGGTCGTAAAATTGACGGGCCGAGGCGGTCATCATGTGAACGATGACGTCATCCATATCCAGCAGCACCCAGTCGCTGTCGCCCTTGCCTTCTTCACCCAACGGCTTGACGCCCTGGGCCTTGACCGCTTCGCGGACCTTGTCCAGCATCGCGCCGATCTGGCGGTTGGACGTACCGGTCGCAATGATCATGAAGTCGGTGATGCTCTGCTTTTCACGCACGTCGATGACCTGGATGTCCTGGCCCTTCACGTCTTCCAGGGCTGCGACGGCAACCTTGACCAGTTCTTCGCCACGCAGCTCCGGCCCGGTTGGAGCCTCTACTGGCAACGGGGCGCTCTTGAACGTGCCTTTGCGCTTTACTTTGGTTTGGTCTTTGTCAGTCATATAAAACTCGTTTTGCTCGTATGTTCAGGCGCTTCAATACACGTTGTTGCTACGTGCCTTGAGGCACTCCTATTCAGTTCGACGCACGGTAAAGTCCGTGCGCATCGATGTAGGCCAGGACCGCGTCGGGCACCAGGAAACGTACCGACTTACCGCTGGCCAGCAGTTGACGGATCTGGGTGGCGGATACCGCAAGCGGTGTCTGCCAGACGAATGCAATCTGTCCGCTCGGCCCTTTGAGGGCCAGCGGGTCGCTCACCGAGCGCGCTGCCAGCAGGTTGCGCAAGGCATCCGGCGGTTCGCTGTCGGCATCCGGGCGTTGCAGCACCAGGATGTGGCAATGCTGGAGCAACTCTTCCCAGCGGTGCCAAGTGGGCAGGCCGCAAAATGCGTCCCAGCCCAAAAGTAGAAAAACCTGGTCCTGCGCGGCCAGTTCGCCACGCATCAGCTCCAGGGTATCGATGGTGTAGGACGGTTTGTCCCGCTGTAATTCGCGGGCATCCACCACCAACGGCGCCACGCCGGCCACCGCGCACTCGACCATCGCCAGACGGTCTTTGGCCGACACCTGTGGCGTACCGCGATGCGGCGGCCTGGCACTGGGTGTCAGGCGCAGCTCATCGAGCGCCAGCGCTTCGGCGACTTCCAGCGCACCGCGCAAATGGCCGATGTGCACCGGGTCGAAGGTCCCGCCCAGCATGCCGATACGTCGGGGTGCAGGGTCGCGGAGGGTCACCGGGGCCGACAAATTGAGGTCGCCCAAGTCAGACCGACGCCTGGCCGCGCAACTGACCATCCCCGACCACGATGTACTTCTCGCAGGTCAGTCCTTCGAGACCCACCGGGCCGCGGGCGTGCAGCTTATCAGTAGAAATGCCGATCTCGGCACCCAATCCGTATTCGAAGCCATCGGCGAAGCACGTCGGGGTGTTGATCATCACCGACGACGAATCGACTTCAGCGACGAAACGCCGGGTATCTGCCAGGTTTTCGCTGACAATCGAATCGGTGTGATGCGAGCCGTGCCTGTTGATATGCTCGATGGCCTCGCTCAGTCCCTCGACCACGCGGATCGAGAGGATCGGTCCCAGGTATTCGGTGTTCCAGTCTTCTTCCGTTGCGGCAACCGCCTCGATGATCGTCCGGGTACGTTCGCAGCCACGCAGCTCGACGCCTTTTTCGCGGAACTGCGCAGCCATGGCCGGCAGAAAATCCTTGGCTACCGCTTGATCCACCAACAGCGTTTCCATCGCGCCGCAGATGCCATAACGGTAGGTCTTGGCGTTAAAGGCTATGCGCTGGGCCTTTTGCAGGTCGGCGTGGACGCTGACATAGACGTGGCAGATGCCGTCCAGGTGCTTGATCACCGGCACGCGCGCATCGCGGCTGATCCGTTCGATCAGGCCACGGCCGCCACGGGGCACGATGACGTCGACGTATTCAGGCAGGGTGATCAGCGCGCCAACGGCGGCGCGATCAGTGGTTTCGACCACTTGCACCACCGCCGCCGGCAGCTCGGCCTCGGCCAGACCGCGCTGGATGCAGGCGGCAATGGCACGGTTGGAGTTGATGGCCTCGGAGCCGCCGCGCAGGATGGTCGCGTTGCCGGATTTCAGGCACAGGCTGGCAGCGTCGATGGTCACGTTCGGCCGCGATTCGTAGATGATCCCGATCACGCCCAGGGGCACACGCATCTTGCCCACCTGAATGCCCGAGGGGCGATAACTCATGTCGCGGATCGCACCGACCGGATCAGGCAGCGCGGCAACCTGACGCAAACCGACGATCATGCCGTCGATGCGTTCCGGGGTCAGCGCCAGACGTTCCAGCAGGGCCGGTTCAAGACCGCTGGCGCGGCCCGCAGCCAGATCCAGCTCGTTGGCGGCTGTCAGCTCGGCGCGCGCAGCATCCAACGCCTGGGCAGCAGCCTCCAGCGCGCGGTTTTTCTGCGCAGTGCTGGCACGGCCGATGACGCGGGAAGCTTCGCGGGCAGCGCGACCCAAACGGGTCATGTAGTCAAGAACGGACTCAGTCATGGTCTGGAGTGGTCTTTGATAAGGTCTTGGTAAAGAGTAAAGCGGCAGATTATAGCTGTCGCGTCCCGGGACTAACAGCGGTGACAGGCGGATGGTCGAAATCAAGGGCAATTTGCCGACGTTCAGCCGTGATTAAGCTGCAAATTGTTATCATCACCACTCAATCAGCCCTGATAAACATCGTTCATCATGACCAACCTGACTGTTCGTGCGTCCGATACGAGCCTGCCCACGGCACTCCCGGACGCGTTTTTCGACCGAGACGCCCAAACGCTGGCCAGGGAATTACTGGGCAAAGTGATCCGGCATCGGGTCGGTGAACTCTGGCTGAGCGCTCGAATCATCGAGACCGAAGCCTATTATTTCGAAGAAAAAGGCAGCCATGCCTCCCTTGGTTACACAGAAAAGCGTAAGGCTTTGTTTCTGGATGGCGGTCACATCTATATGTATTACGCCCGTGGCGGCGATTCACTGAACTTCAGTGCCCATGGTCCCGGCAATGCGGTATTGATCAAATCCGGCTATCCCTGGGTAGATGAATTGAGCGGACCGGCGAGCCTGGCGCAAATGCTGCTGAACAATCCGGACGCCCAGGGCCGCCCTCGACCCTCGCAAAAGCTCTGTGCCGGGCAGACATTGCTCTGCAAGGCGCTGGGTCTGAAGGTGCCGACCTGGGACGCCAAGCGCTTCGACCATGAAGTGCTGCTGGTGGAAGATATCGGGCCCGCCCCCGTCCACATCATTCAAACCACGCGCCTGGGCATCCCCCATGGGCGTGACGAACACCTGATGTACCGCTTCGTCGATGCCGCCTATGCCGCCTATTGCACGCGCAATCCGCTGCGACGAGGGCAGGTCGAAGGCCGCGATTACTTTTTGCTGTAAACACAATCCCTCCTGTAGGAGCTGACGAGTGAAACGAGGCTGCGATCTTTTGATCTTGCTTTAAAACGCAAAATCAAACGATCGCAGCCTGCGGCAGCTCTTACCGGGTTTATCGATAAGTTGGGAGATGTTTTTTATGGGCCCATGGCTCGATAGCGTGACCGGATGGTTGACGGTCAACCCGCAATGGCTGGCCGCCGCGGTGTTCATAGTAGCGTTTGTGGAATGCCTGGCAATTGCCGGGCTGATTGTCCCCGGCACGGTATTGCTGTTTGCCGTCGCAGTCCTGGCCGGCAGTGGTGCACTGTCGTTGAGCGAAACACTGCTGCTGGGCTTCGTCGCCGGCGTGCTGGGCGATATCGTTTCGTACTTCGTGGGACGGCATTTTCACCAGAACATCCGGCGCTTGCCCGGATTGCGCCATCACCCGGAATGGATCGCCGGGGCCGAGGCCTATTTCCAGCGCTATGGCATCGCCAGCCTGCTGGTCGGACGCTTCATCGGTCCGTTGCGCCCCATGCTGCCAATGGTCGCCGGGATGTTCGACATGCCGTTCCCGCGCTTCGCCGCCGTCAGCCTGCTCGCTGCCGCCGGCTGGAGCGTCGCCTATCTGCTGCCGGGCTGGGCCACCGGCGCAGCGATCCGCTTGCCATTGCCGGAAGGTTTCTGGCTGCAGGCGGGCATCGTCGCCGGCAGTGTCGCGGTAATGGTCGGCTTGAGCGCGACCAGCAGTCTGCGCCGCCACCGACGGGCGACGACCTGGATCAGTTGCATGAGCCTGCTGATCCTGATCGGCCTGTTCATCGGCTATCCACACTTGACCGCGCTTGATCAGGGGGTGATGACCCTGGTACAGGAACATCGCAGCCCGACGCTGGATGAAGTGGCCGTCACCTTCACCCTGATCGGTGAGTTCCACAACATGCTGCTGTTCAGCGCCCTGCTCACCGGCCTGCTCTTGCTGTGCCGGCAATGGCGCCAGGCGCTGTTCGCCGGTGGCACCCTGCTCTGCACCGCCCTGGCCAATACCGCGACCAAGGACTTCTTCGCCCGGGTGCGCCCGGAAGTGCTGAGCGATCCCTTGACCAGCTACAGCATGCCCAGCGGCCACGCTTCAGGGTCGTTTGCCTTGTTTTTGACCCTGGCCGTGCTCGCCGGTCGCGGACAGCCGCCACGGATGCGCCTGACCTGGCTGCTGCTGGCCTGCCTGCCAGCGCTGTCGATTGCCTTGTCGCGGGTTTATCTGGGGGCGCACTGGCCGACCGACGTGCTGGCCGGCGCCATGCTGGCCGCGTGCGTGTGTGCAGTGAGCTTATGGCTGAATCAGCGGCAGGCGCCGCTCAACGCCATGCCATTCAAGGTCTGGTGGCTGATCCTGCCCGCATTGCTGGCATTGTTCAGTTTCTTTGCCCTGCGCCATTTGCCCCATGCAATGTTGCGGTACGCGTACTAAACACAACGCTGTGTTTCTCACATTACCAATAATCGAAACCTCTCTCCTCGCCGCTTTCAAAGGTCTTAACCGATGAAAGTGGCGCGCTATAACGCTAACATTTTCCGGCACACGACACTTCTTGGAGCCAGGCGAACCCATAACCATAGTTACAATTTCATCCATGACTTCCGCAAACTCGCGCCTTCCTCACGACAAAAATCAATTACATTAAAACGGACCGTCTCGCACTGAACATTGCGCATGATGCTTAGATCATTCGTCGTCTTCGAGGAACACAACATTAAACATACATAACTTCATGAATATTATTCAACAGCGAGTTTTTTATGAGCCCGAAAACACCACGTAAACCACCTGTTACTGATCCGCACAAACCCGTATTGCCCCATGAGTCTTCGAGAAGGCATGATCTGGATACTCCCACCTATGTGCCACATGTCGCGTGGCCTTCCGATACTGGAGCCTCTTCGATTACCAATCAACGTCATGCTGGCCAACCCCGCGTCGATCCCCCCATTCCACCTGCCATTGAAGTCACCGATTTGCCGACTCGATCGATTTTCGAACATTCAAAGAGCGACAACTCAATGAATAAATACTGGTTGACCGAGAACTTTCTGCGCGGCATGCAAGCACCGAACAACGAGGGTTTTCGCTTCATTGTCGGACGTAAATTTATCGACGTCGAACATGAAGGCACTCTGCGCACTACCCATGTCGACCTTGACCCGACGCTTGGCGTCTATCGCGCGAAGATGCTGGCGGAACGGATTGCCAATGGACCCGTACTGTATAAAAACGACGGACGTCCGACCTGGCGCCTGACAGCGCAGGCCAGTGAAACACCCGAGATCGGCCTTGACCCAAACGGGGTTGGCGGCTCTGCGCTGAAACGGCCTGCGTCGCCAACGAGGGAACGGGCCGAAACAGGCGCGGCACCTAAACGTCCCCGCGTTACCGATACACCGACCTATATCAATCGAAGCCATTACTTGGCCTCGCCGCGCTCCCCGGACGCGCAGGGTTATTACGAACTCAAGCCAACATTGGGGCGCAATGCATCCGACACCCCATTTGCATTCGAAGATCGTTACGGGAACTGGGTTCAAGTCGCCCCGCCTGCCCGGGGATTCGGCTCGCAACCCACTCAACTGACACACTGGACCGATCAGGAGATTTGGGAGCTGTACGGAATTCAGGGACAGGAAATCGAACGTTTTCGGAATCAAGCGCATGTTTCCGGCAAGCCACCGCCATGGGTCGAACCGAACGAAACCGACAACCCGGTCATCAACCTGCTGCGCGACGGCCTGCGGTGGCTCCATCCGGCCATGGGCGCAAATCAGCGCCAGGCGTTCCTGCAGTCCTACAATCTGCTGCCGAGCCAACTGTCTCGCCTGCAACAGCACTTGAAGACTGAACTGTCGATGCCTCAATGGGCGCAAGCGCACAAACAAAAGATTGATGATGTCGGCAACCCGCAACGCCTCGAACAACTCAGCAATGATGTCATCCAAGAGCTGAATCTGAAGCGTGATGCGTGGCACGACTGGTATGACCCGGAGACCAGCATGACCCACGAATGGCGCGAGGCGCTGCTGGCCAAAATGGGTTATCTGCGCAACAAGAATAATTGTCTGTATCGAACGGATGTACCGGCCCTGTTCAGGGGCGACGAGCGCACTCCGTTCGAACTGGCGAACGACAACGCCATGCTTCCTCGATATGCCCACAAACCCGGCGCCACCACCCATAAGCCAATGAGCGCCACCTTCAGTCTCAAGGAAGGCAGGATGTACGCCAGTGCTCCCGACCCCGAATACTTGCGATTCAACTCGCAAACCAACAAACACCCCGGAAGAGGCGCTGACGATACGCCTTCGGATAGCGAAGCCAGCGACACGGAAAGCAGCGAATCCTCCGATTGGTCGGATCCTGACAGCCCGGTCGCCTGGGATCATGACCGCCATTACGAACGCACCAGAGAGCGGCAGACGGAAATGTTTCTGTACGCGCTCGATACCCGCGACCTTGAAGTGGTCCCGCGTGAAGAAAACCACAGATTCAATTCAGCGGCCCGCGACACACCGCCCACCTGGTTTCCCAGCGATAACTACGAAGGGTTGATTTCGGTAACCAAAAAGGGGCTGGAAGCAGAGCGGATCTGGCTGCTGAATTCATCCCTGACCAAGGGCGCAAAAGTAAATGATATCGAGGCGCAAGCCGGTAGCCGCGCCGCACGCATCGAAGCCTCAACGCATGCGGGACACGCCAACAAACATGAATACGACCAACTGATCGATGAAGTGGAGGCTGCGGGAAAACCGCTGCTAAGACTGTCAGGCAACGAAAAAGTATTCGGCTATGACGTAATGTGGCCCTGAGTGCCCCCCCTTTATCAAAGTGTCGCCTGTTTCATCTTTCGTATTTAAACGTCGGCCTGGCGAAGACACAACAATATACAACTAAAAAAACAGGAGTTTTTTAGAAACATTGCACAGCCATTAATAGACCACTTACCCTAAAACCCTTCACGGGCTGTAAGTACCCCACCCCTGCACCGGCACACAAAGAATCGGTGCTTTATAACGCTCATTATTTAAAGGAATAAACAATGGCACAACTTATCGAACCCGCCATGGAAAGTCCAACACACCGCCCACTTGAGATAACGGCGATCAGCGGCTCAGCCAACAGTCATGCCCCGGCCGCCGGCCGAATTGATACGCTTCCCAGCGCGCCACCATTGACACCTGAGCCAACGGAAGCCCCGGACACAACGCAGCCAGGCAAAGTATCCCGTCGCCCGCTGAAAATCCTCGATGAACATTTCGGGCCCTTGCGCTTCGGCAACTCCAACGTCACTCGTGTAGAACTCAAGGCTTTGGGCGCAATGGTATATGGCCACGCTATCAGCGAGGCAAACGCCAATATCAACGCACCCGATCAGCTCTTTATCGATGGATTGAGTTTCGACCCGGCGAAGGTGCAGGCCCGTGTCAGATCCGCGAAAACCCCGGACACTGGCACGGTCGCCACTCTGTTCTATGAAATAGCCATCAGCCGCTCGGTTGGCGCTCCCTCCCTGTTCGTCACCTCCGAGCCGCTCAAGCCCGGCAGCCCGATGGATCGCCTCGACAAACTGGGCAAGTCGGCGCAAAAACTGGACATTCATGCCATCGAACCCCTGACCGGCTGGGGCAAGACCAAAAACCATGCGAAGCATGCTGCAACCCCATTAGGCGTAGGGATGCAGGCCTACGGAATCTATAGTGGCTTAATGGGTGCCATGGAAGCCATGAGAGTTGGCGACACCGGTGAAGCAGCATTCAATGGCGCAGCTATTGCGACTGAATTCGGTTCATTGATCATCGAACGAGGCCTGACCAAGGGCGGAATCGCGATGATCGAGAGCGGTTCCGTCGTACTCAGACGGTTTTCCGCCACATCGGTAGGTGTCGTTTTCAGTCGGGGGGGCGGGTTGTTTGCCAGCGCGATCACCGTGCCATTTGACATTGTCAGTGCCGTCAAGGAATTCAATGCCGCCGCCGCCTCGAAAGGCAAGGTGGCCCAGGACCATTATGTCAATGGCGGCATAAACGTCGCCAGCGCAGGCATCAGCCTTGTGTTGGGCGCGGCGGCACTGGCCGGTTATGGAAGTGTCGCCGGCCCTGTCGGCCTCGCTGCCGCTGTCATACTCATCGTTGGCGCGAAAATCTACCAGGCCGCGCGGATCGTGGACGACATCGATGATTACATTGAACTGGACGGCGGCGAACGGCTTGTTGCCGGCTGGCTGGCCTTCTGGGGGCGAGAGCAAGCTCAGGACGTGATGGATCGCTACAAAATTGCCAAGAGCATCAGCGATCACAAGATCCAGTTAGAGCAATCGGCAAAATTTTTGCTTGAAGAAGCACATAAAGAAGAACTGGAATACATCGTCAACGGCAGTTTCGACGTCACGTTGCGGACAATCAAAATATGGTACTACCAATGGGACGAAAACAACGGGGAACAACCGTACAAGCTTGATAACGAGCCGGTTATCGTTGGCACGGACGACGTTATCGATGCTCGCGACGGGGTTCCGCCGAACCTCCGCGGCATGGTCAAAGGCACCCCGGGCGAAAACAAAGGTATTTTCTGGCGGCTCGGTGACGGCAACGACCAGGTCTTCGGCGTCAGGGACAAATCCAATCTCTTCAGCTATCGGGAAGGCACCAAGACACTGTCCGGCGGTGACAAGGATGACGTTTTTTACTTTGAAACAACCGAATCGGAACTGAATCGGCCATTACAACCTGCTCGAATCAGTGATCTTGACGGGGGAGAGGGTTCCGACACACTGGCCTTTACGGGTTCCCGTACCGAAACTGAAACCCGTCATGTCGGTTACGACGTCAACCTGCAAACCGGCAAGGTCGCCCTTCGCCATCAGGACCCCCGCAAAGACGACATCCCGGTCATGCAGGTCAACTCCATCGAAAAGATCTCGACCTTGCGACGCGGTTCAAATCGGGTCACCGGGAGCGATCAGGCCGATCAGATCTCGGCCAACGGTCACGACCGCATCGACGCAGGACCAGGCGATGACACAATCGCCATTCGCGGGGCGTACTCTCGAGTGAATGGCGGCCCTGGAGCGGATACCTATTACATCGCCGACACATCGGCTAACGTGACAATTATCGAAGACGGCGAACAACCGAGCCTCATCAGATTCGACTGGCCGATGGAGCGAGTTCAACGCTTGCAAGTCGTCGGCACTTCGCTGGTCATCAATTCGTTGCAGGGCCAGGATGGCGAATTACCCGACCATGAGCTGACCATCGAGCAAGTCTATGAGTATGTCGACGGCCAACGTCAATTGAAAAATAATCAGTTACGTTTCATCTTCCAGGACAGTTTCGAGATGCTGCCCTTGTTGACTTTTCATCTGCCTGACTCAAACCCTTGCGATATCGAATACAGAGTGACCGGCGGACAGGACGCACCGACCCCGTACATCATCAACAGCGCAACCGTGGTGCTCGCCGAGCGGATGCCGATGCACCATTTTATCTCACGCGTTGGCCGCAGAGTCGATGTCATCGCTTACGCCGGCACACCTAAAACTTCTGCTGTGTTTTATATGGATTACACAAGTGAAGAAATAGTCGATGTCAGAATCAGTTATGAAGTAGAGAAAAAAATTGGCGTTTCGGATTATACCTATCTGACTTACTCAAACTTCAACCTGTGGATTGAGCTGACCTCGAAAATTGTCAATTTCACGGGTATCATTCGCGAACAACCACATAAAGTAAAACATGCGGCCTATACTTCTGGCAGTATTTGGAAGGCTGGCGAACACAGCGCGCATGACATTGTGCTGATTATGCGGGATGGCAAATCCTATCGATTGACACGCCCCAACATTTCCTACCTTGACGACGCGGCCGCCCCAGGTCGCAAAATGCTCATCGCACCCGAATGCCTGAAGCTGCGACACGGCCACTATCGCTTTGTGAGCCCAGCACGAGTAAAGCCCGTTTTGCTCGCCACCACCCCCCAGCAGGTCAACTTCCCCGCGCCCCCACATGCCGGTATCTATGTACTGCATGGCCAAGCCTCGAAATACGATGTCTATCCCGTCAGCGACACCATGCTCAGCCTGTCCACACCGGGTGCCGCCGCTCAAACCTCTAATGCGTCGACCTGGACCCTCTTCAGTACAAAACTGACAGAAACCGTAACGCGCAATGGAATTCGCCTGAGGTCCGATAACCTGCAAGTCGGTAGCGCAGTGATCCAATTGCCAAGCCTGGACCACCCGGGACCGGTGGAATCCATTAGCGTGGTGACAACATCCGGAAATATTTATTCCGTCGAACTTCTGTTTGAAGTGCTGCAACTCTATGTGATCAATGCACAGGGTTACGCCAGCATCGATGCCTTGCTGACCGACATTCGCGCGCATCAGGAGCGAAGCGAACTGGCCGTATCGGTTGTAGTTAAAAACATAGGCTTCTCGTCACGAACTGACGGCACGGTGTATTACAACTCGATGAACGACTATTGGGGGATCGATACGGATTCTGAATACCGCATCAACCCCGAGCATCTGATCATAGAACGGGCCAAGGATGCTTGATCTGTAATAACCGATCACCCATGCAAACCCGGCGTGACGTTTATCGGCACGCCGGCGCTTACCTCATCAGCCGAAGGACTGGCTGACTCATAAAAAAATGGAGTAAACCCTTATGAAAAAAACGACGTCTGTGTACTCTCCCGACGTCGTTGTGGGTCATCGAATGGCGGCAAGTCCTTCACTGCTCACGAAACGTGAAATTGGCCGACCGTCACCATTACCTCAGGCAAACAACTCCCCCTGCAACTCGTCCAGCAACGCCTGGATTGCGTCCAGCCGCTGTTGCGGATCATCGAGTTGCAGCAGATCGATCTTGTCCAACTCGGCAAACGGCAGCAGATACGCCAACTGATTGGCCAGCGACTGTTGCCCGGTCGCTTCGTTGCCCATGTTCAGCGCTTCGACCATCGGGTGTTCCGCCAGGGCCTTGAGCAACGCGACCAGGTCGGCGTCCTCGTCCTGAAGTGGTTGCTCAGGCTCGTCTTCCAGCCATTCGACCTCGGCGACAATCAACTGATCGCGCTGCACTTCAGTGCGTACAACGTGGAAACGCCGACCGCCCTGCACCCGAATGCCCAGCAGGCCATTGTCCTGCTGCTTGAAATCGGTGATCAGCGCTTCGCAGCCGACCAGCGCATAGCCAGCCGGAGCGATGCCAACTTCTTCGCCATCGAGAATGCAAACCACGCCAAAGCCACCGCCTTGTTTCATGCAGCGGCCAATCATGTCCAGGTAGCGCGCCTCGAAAATCTGCAAGTCGAGGATGCAGCCAGGAAACAGCACCGTATTCAGCGGAAAAAGCGGCAAGCTCATAAATTTTTCCTTACACCACCATCGACACCGCCAACGGCAGGAACACCGCCGTGGCCACACCCATCAGACTCATCGCCAGCGCCGCGAAGGCGCCGCACTCTTCACTTTCCTGCATCGCCACCGCCGTGCCAACCGCGTGGGCGGTCATGCCCAGGGCCATGCCGCGGGCTTCTGGACTATGGACACCAAGCCTGGTCAAAAGACTCGGCCCGAAGATCGCCCCGATCACCCCGGTGATCAACACGAACACCGCCGCCAGCGCCGCGACGCCACCGATCTGCTCGGCCACCAGCATGGCGATCGGCGACGTCACCGACTTCGGTGCCATGGTCATCAGGATCATGTGTTCGGCGCCAAACCACCAGCCCAGCAGTACGCCCATGCCCGTGGCAACCACGCCGCCTATCACCAGCGTAGTAAATATCGGCCAGAACAACTGACGAATCCGCCGCAGGTTGAGGTAAAGCGGCACCGCCAGCGCGACCGTTGCCGGGCCGAGCAGGATGCTGAGAATCTCGGTGCTCTTGCGGTATTCAGCGTAGGTCAAGCCGCACCCCACCAACACGCCGATCACCAGCAACATGGACACCAGCACCGGTTGCAGAAAGATCCAGCGGGTTTTCTCGAACGCCGCCAGCACCAATTGATAGGCGCCCAGGGTGACGCCAATGCCGAACAATGGATGATGAATCACCGACGCCCAGGCCCCGTGCCAGTCGAAGATCATTGGTCGTCCTCGTGAGGCGCGTGACGCTTGATCATGCGCTGCATCAAGACACCGGCGAACGCCAGGGACAGCACCAGCGACAACACCAGCGCGCCGACGATAGCCCAGAAATCCGCCGCGATATCGGCGGCGTACACCATCACGCCCACGGCTGGCGGCACCAACAGCAACGGCAGGTAACGCAGCAGGCTGCTGGCCGCCAGGTTCAGCGGCTCACCCACCTGGCCCCGGCTGATCAAAAACACCAGCAACAGCAGCAGGCCGATGATCGGCCCCGGTAGCACCGGCACAAACAAATGGTTGATGGCGGTGCCGAGCAATTGGAACAGCACCAGCCAGGTCAGGCCACGTAACAACATCCTTCATCTCCCGCAAAACCCGTCGCCCGCAGTGGCGGGTCGACATTATAAGCATGCCGACGCTATGGATCGGCATTCGCAGATAGCATGGACAGTTGACCGGAGCCATTTGCCATGTTGATCTAAAGTGGTAATCCGGGAGGTCAAATCCCCCCACCTCAAAACTATAAAACCGATGAACCCAAGGAGAGTCTCAATGCCCTATGTTCCCGTTGCAGAGCTCAAAGATTATGTCGGCAAGGAACTCGGACGTTCCGAATGGCTCACTATCGATCAGGCCCGCATCAACCTGTTCGCCGAAGCCACGGGGGACTATCAGTTCATCCATGTCGACCCGGTCAAAGCCGCGCTAACGCCATTTGGCAGCACCATTGCACACGGATTCCTGTCGCTGTCGTTGATCCCAAAACTGATGGAGGACATCCTCGTCATGCCTGAAGGCTTGAAGATGGTGGTCAATTACGGCCTCGACAGCGTGCGTTTCATTCAACCGGTCAAGGTCGACTCGAAAGTGCGACTCAAGGTCGATCTGACCGAAGTCACAGAGAAAAAACCCGGCCAATGGCTGCTCAAGGCCACCGCCACCCTGGAAATCGAAGGCTCGGAAAAGCCGGCGTATGTCGCCGAACCCCTGTCCCTCTGCTTCGTGTAAACCATCTCGAAAGCGAAGCAGCTCAGGCTGTTTCGCGCCCTCTGCTTTCTCCCGGCTATATAAGGGCACAGAGCTGCGGCATACTCGGTCGCCTAATTGCCCGGATCCCGCTATGCGCCCACTAGCACTCCTTGCCTTGACCCTGTTGCTCACCGCTTGCGGCGATGGCGAATCACTGTTGCCTCCCGACGCCCGCCTGCCGGACGGCGGTCGGTATCGCGGCGATCTGGTCAATGGCTTGCTGCAAGGCCAGGGCCGCGTCGACTATCCGAACGGCAGCTGGTATGCCGGCGGTTTCGACCAGGGCCAATGGCATGGCGAAGGCGAATGGCACGGCAGTAACGGCGAAGGCTATCGCGGGTCCTTCAATCAAGGGCTGTTCGACGGCAAGGGTCAGTTGAGCACCATTGGCAGCAGCTATACCGGCGGCTTCAAGGCCGGCCGACGGGACGGCGAAGGCACCCTCAAAGAAAACGGCATGACCTATCGCGGGGAATTCAAAGCCGATCAATACTCGGGGCTCGGGCGTCTCGAACTCGAAGACGGCAGCTCGTACCAGGGCCAGTTCGCCCATGGCAAACCCAATGGTGAAGGCCAGCGTGGCGACGCCAGCGGTAATCAGTTCACCGGTCATTTCGTCGACGGTCAACTGGAAGGCAACGGAACATTCAACAGCGCCGATGGCGACATCTACGTCGGCGGTTTCAAGAACAATCAACTGCACGGCAAGGGCCGTTACGAGAACGCCGACGGCGATGTCTGGCTCGGCCTGTTCAAGGAAGGCTCGCTCAATGGCAAGGGCGAGATGATCGGCGCCGATGGCAGCCATTATATCGGTCAGTTCAACGACTGGCGCTTTACCGGCCAGGGCCGATTGAACCTGCCCGATGGCAGCTTCTACATCGGCCAGTTCGACGTCGATAACTACAACGGTCACGGCACGCTGGTACTGACCGATGGCACGGTGCAGAGCGGGACCTGGGTCAACGGCCAGCGCGTGCGCGATGCGGATGGCAAGTTACTGCCCGACCCGCTCGAGCTGGGCTTGCTGGCCCAGGGCCGCCTGCTCGCCGACGCACTGGCCAACGTACCGGCCTCGACCCCGGCGATCGAGCTGTACACCCTGACCCTCGGCGGTGACGGCAAGCAAAGCGTGTTCCTGCGCGAGTCCGATTACGTCAGCAACATGCTCACCAGCCGCTTCGGCGCCTTCGGCCAGATCCGCCTGGTCAACCATCGCGACCACCTTGCCGACCGGCCGATGGCCACCAGGGAAAACCTGCGCCGCGCCGCCCTGACGCTGGCCGAGCGCAGCGGCCCGGAAGATCTGATCTTCCTTTACCTGACCAGCCACGGCACCAGCGAACATGAGCTGGTGCTCGACCAGCCGCGCATGGAACTGTCCGATCTGCCGGCCGACGAACTCGCGGCCGTCCTGGCACCGCTGAAAAATCGCGACAAGATCATCGTGATTTCGGCCTGCTACTCCGGTGGCTTCATCCCGGCCCTGAAAGACGAACGCACCCTGATCATGACGGCCTCGCGGGCCGATCGGGTGTCCTTCGGCTGCTCAGAACAAGCCAACTTCACTTACTTTGGCGATGCCTTGTTCGCTCAGGCGCTGAACCAGACCGACGACCTGGAACACGCCTTCAAACTGGCCAGCGCCACCGTGGCCGAGCGCGAACTGGCCGACAGCTTCGAAGCCTCCGAACCGCAGATATGGGCGCCGAAAACCGTACTCTCCCACTGGCAACTGCTGCGCAAACAGCAAGCACGAAAGGCATTGCAAAGTGCCTCTATCCCCAGCAAGGATGCAAAGAACAACTAAGCTGAATAGTATCAAGGGGGAAACACTATGTACTTGACGCCTCAGCATGTATTGCTTGCCGGAGCTACCGGTTTGACCGGTGAACATCTACTCGACCGTCTGCTCAATGAGCCAACGATTACGCGGGTATTGGCGCCATCGCGCCGGCCCCTGGCCGAGCACCCTCATCTGGAAAATCCGGTCGGCGACCCTGAAATGTTTCTGCCGCAATTGCAGGGTCGCGTCGACATCGCCTACTGCTGCCTCGGCACCACGATCAAGCAGGCCGGCTCGGAACAGGCGTTTCGCGCGGTGGACCTGGACATGGTGGTGGCGTTCGCCAAACGTGCACGGGAGATGGGCGCACGGCACCTGATCGTGATCAGTGCCTTGGGGGCCGATCGCAGATCTCCGATTTTCTACAACAAGGTCAAAGGCGAGATGGAATACGCGTTGCGTGCGCAGGACTGGCCGCAACTGACCATTTGCCGACCTTCGTTGCTGCTGGGCGAACGTCTTGAACCGCGTATGGCCGAGCAATTCGTCGGCCCGTTGTCCCGCTTGATCCCGGGCAAGTATCGCGGCATCGAAGCCTGCCAGCTGGCACGCGCCATGTGGCGACTGGCACTGGAAGAGCAGGATGGGGTGCGGATTGTCGAGTCGGATGAGTTGCGCAAGCTAGGCAAGTAATTTTGCGGCGTTTCAGAGGACGCCTTCGCGAGCAAGCCCGCTCCCACATTTGATCGCGTTCGTCCGGACAACTCGGTCAAAAATGTGGGAGCGGGCTTGCTCGCGAAGGGTGCGACGCCGATCCAGCGCCGAACGCTACAACCCGCCAGTCGCCTGAAAACTGACCCCAATCACGGTCAGCACTGACAGCGGCAACAACAATGTGTCAAGCAAGGCGCTGGCCGGCAGGTCGACGCCCGGGTAGGCCGGTGCTTCTGCGCCGAAGCGGTCCATGGCGCAGCAACCGCCATTCATGGCATACAAATCCAGTCGAGTTCCCGAGTACACCACCGGTGCCCCCGGCTTGGCGGCATCGAGCGTGCGGGCGGTGGCGCAAGCCGTCAGCTGCGACGCCAGCACAATCACCAGCAGCTTATTCATCGCTGCTCAGATGGTGCTCGCCCCAACGCGGCAGCATGTCCTGGGGAATGTTCAGCAGATTGAGAATTCGCGCCACGACGAAGTCGATCAAGTCATCGATCGTTTGCGGCTGATGATAGAAGCCGGGCGACGCCGGCAAAATCGTCACGCCCATGTTCGACAACTTGAGCATGTGCTCCAGATGAATGCTCGAATACGGCGCCTCGCGCGGTACCAGGATCAACTGGCGACGCTCCTTCAAAGTGACGTCGGCGGCACGCTCGATCAGGTTATTGCAGGCCCCCGTCGCAATGGCCGACAAGGTCCCGGTGGAGCACGGCACCACCACCATCGCCGCAGGCGCGCCGGAGCCCGAGGCCACCGGCGACATCCAGTCTTCCTTGCCGTACACGCGAATCTGCCCGGCGGCCGCACCGGTGTATTCGGTGAGGAAGGCTTGCATCATTTGCGTCTTGGGGGGCAACGTGACGTCGGTCTCGGTGGCCATCACCAATTGCGCCGCCTTGGAGATCAGGAAGTGCACCTCGCGGTCCTCGCGAATCAGGCAATCCAGCAGGCGTAAACCATACTGGGCGCCCGAAGCGCCGGTTATCGCCAGCGTGATGCGTTCCGGACCATTGTTCATTGCAGCGCCTCGGCGAGTTTGCCGTGCAGTCCGCCGAAGCCGCCGTTGCTCATGATCACCACGTGGGTGCCGGGCTGGGCCTGGCTCTTCACGCGTTCGATGATCCCTTCCAGCGAATCGCTGACGATCGACGGCACCGTGCACAACGCGGCGGTTGCGCCCAGGTCCCAGCCGAGGTTGGCGGGCGCGTACCAGATCACCTGATCGGCATCGACCACGCTTTCCGGCAAGCCATCACGGTGAGCGCCGAGCTTCATCGAGTTGGAGCGCGGCTCGATGATCGCGATCAACGGTGCGTCGCCGATGCGCTTGCGCAGGCCGTCGAGGGTGGTGGCAATGGCGGTCGGATGGTGGGCGAAGTCGTCGTAAATGGTGATGCCACGGACTTGCGCGACAACCTCCATCCGGCGCTTCACGCTTTTGAAGGCACTCAGCGCGGCGATGCCCATGGACGGCACGACGCCGACGTGACGTGCCGCAGCCAAAGTGGCCAGGGCGTTGGCAACGTTGTGCTGGCCGGTCATGTCCCACTCGACGACGCCTTGGGTTTCGCCTTCGAACATCACTTCGAATGCCGAACCGTCTTCGCTCAGCAACTTGACCTGCCACTGACCACCAGCGCCGGTGGTTTGCACTGGCGTCCAGCAGCCCATTTCAATGACGCGCTGCAAGGCAGGCTCGGTGGTTGGATGAATCACCAGGCCTTCACTCGGAATCGTCCGCACCAGATGGTGGAACTGCCGCTCGATGGCTGGCAGATCGGGGAAGATATCGGCGTGATCGTACTCAAGGTTGTTCAGGATCGCGGTGCGCGGGCGGTAATGCACGAACTTGGAGCGTTTATCGAAGAAAGCGCTGTCATATTCGTCGGCTTCGATGACGAAGAAGGGTGTGTCGCCCAGGCGCGCCGACACCGAAAAGTTCTGCGGCACGCCACCGATCAGGAAGCCCGGGCTCATGCCCGCATGTTCCAGCACCCAGGCGAGCATGCTGCTGGTGGTGGTCTTGCCGTGGGTACCGGCAACGGCCAGCACCCAGCGGCCTTGCAAAACGTGATCCGCCAGCCATTGCGGGCCGGAAACGTAGGGCAGGCCTTTGTTCAGCACGTATTCGACGGCCGGGTTGCCCCGGGACATGGCGTTGCCGACCACCACCAGGTCCGGTGCCGGATCAAGCTGCGCCGGGTCGTAGCCTTGGGTCAACTCAATGCCCTGCGCCTCCAGCTGGGTGCTCATCGGCGGATAGACGTTGGCATCGGAGCCCGTCACGTGATGGCCCAGCTCTTTGGCCAGAACTGCCATCGAACCCATGAAAGTGCCGCAGATACCAAGAATATGAATGTGCATAGTCGACCTCGTAAAACATGGCCGCAGGTTAGCCCAGGCAGGGGAAATTCGCACTCAGTGTTTGAACATCCGCCGTCTCTGTAGGAGCGAGGCTTGCCCGCGAAGGCCATTACGCGGTTTAACGGATGGACCGCGTTATCGTTCTTCGCGGGCAAGCCTCGCTCCTACAGGGGCGGCGTGGCCTAGCGGGCAATACCGTGTTTACGCAGCTTTCTATAAAGGGTATTGCGGCTCACACCCAACTGTTCGGCCGTGTGGGTCATATGCCACCGTGTCTGCTCCAGCGCATTGAGCAGCGCCAGCCGCTCGGCATCTTCCAGCGGATGCCCGGATGGCGCTTCGACGGCAGTGACCTGCGCCGGCAGAGCCTGGCGAATCATCGCAGGCAAATCTTCCAAGCCGATTCGCCCGCCGTCACACAATGCCGCCAACGTACGCAGTACATTGCGCAACTGCCGTACATTCCCTGGCCAGGCAAAACCCAACAACGCCTGCCGTGCCGGCGCATCGATGATGACCGTTTCGCCACCCGCCTCTTCGGCCAGCAAAAAATCGAGCAGCTGGGATTTATCACTGCGCTCGCGCAACGCCGGCAGTGCCACTTCCAGCCCGTTGAGCCGGTAATACAGATCCTCGCGGAAGCTGCCGTCCTGCACCCGTTCCAACAGATTGCGGTGAGTGGCACTGATGATTCTTACGTTGACCGATTCCGGCTCACCGCCAATCGGTACCACCTGACGATCTTCCAGCACCCTCAAAAGACGGGTCTGCAAGGCCAGCGGCATGTCGCCGATTTCATCGAGAAACAAGGTACCGCCATCGGCCTGCTGCAACTTGCCGCGCATGCCCTCCTTGCGTGCCCCGGTGAAACTGCCGCCGCGATAGCCAAACAACTCGCTCTCGATCAGGCTTTCGGGAATGGCCGCGCAGTTGAGCGCGACGAAGGCTTTTTCGGCCCGTTGACTGGCGTGGTGCACGGCCTTGGCGAAAGCCTCCTTGCCGGAGCCGGTTTCGCCGTTGATCAGCAATGGCACGTCACGCTCGAAGACTCGCAGGGACTTGCGGAAATCGTCCTGCAGCGCCGTGTCGCCCAGACAGATCCCGGACAGCCGGGGACGCTCGGCCACCGCCGGATTGTGCACCAGCGGCACCGGAATGCTGCGTGGTTGCCCCCGCAGCAAGGCAAACAGATTCCGCCCGTCACGGGTGCGCAACGGCCAACTGGCGCTGGCATTGACGCTCGCACGACCGAGCAGTTCATCCAGCGAGCAATCGAAAAACGCCTCGACCGGTTTGCCCAATAGTCCACCGCGGATATGCCCCAACAGGTTCAGCGCGCTCTGGTTGACTGCGCTGATGCGCCCTTCCCCATCGAACGCCAGCAGTCCTTCGCTGAACAAGCCAACCGATTCGGCCTGAAGGTGAAAACGCAGCAACCACTGATTGTCGAAATACCGCAGGAAATAGCAGCTCTCGATCATTTTCGCCGACAGGTTGACCAGCGCCATGGTGTGGAACTGGCTCTGCCGCGAGACTTCGTGGCGCGCCGAGGACACGTCGAGCACCGCCAGCAGTTCGCCATGAGGGTCGAATACCGGGCTTGCCGAGCAGGTCAGACCCGTATGGCGACCGCGAAAGTGTTCGTCCTGGTGGATGGTCAGGGACTGACGCTCCACCAGGCAAGTGCCGATCCCATTGGTGCCTTCACAGGCTTCGCTCCAGTCGGCGCCCAGCCAAAGCCCGGCGCGTTCGAAAATCTTTCGCTCGGCCGGCGCGGTGACGCAGTTGAGAATGACCCCGCGGGCATCGGTGAGCAGCACCGCGTGGCCAGCGCCGGAGAGCTGCTGATGGAGGCTGGACATTTCGTTGCCGGCAATCTGCAGCACCTGCTGCAAGCGTTCGCGACTTTCCAGCAGGCGTCCATGCTCCAGCACCGTCGGGGCCATGGCCAGGGCCGGGTCGAGGTGGTAGTCCTCAAGACAGCGCAGCCAGGAGCGGGCAATGGAGGGATCGCTGCCAGGTCCCTGCAAGTGGGACTTGCCCTGAGTCACGGTCAAGACCTGCTGGGCATGGCGACTCAAATGGTTGTCGTGCATTTCTTGTTCTTCTCCCCGAGCGATTTTCACGCCGCCCTGTCGTACGCGAGCATCCTCCAGCCGAGCTTGCATTGCAATGCTGGCAAGACCCCACGGTCACAAGCTGTGCCAGAACCGGTACAAAGTGTCGCAGAGGCTGTACCGGAAGCATCACAGACTGCGCCCGCCTATCCGACAAAAATCGCGCAAGGTGTTGATTTACCTGAGCTGCAGCGCAGTGGCCCGACCTTTGCTCTACGCTTATAACAAGCGCACATGCGCGCTCTCTTATAAGTACAAAAGCCAAGGAGAAAACATCATGCGTTACGCTCACCCCGGTACTGAAGGCGCTATCGTTTCGTTCAAGAGCCAATACGGTAACTACATCGGCGGCGAGTTCGTCGCGCCTGTAAAAGGTCAGTACTTCACCAATACCTCGCCAGTGAATGGCCAACCCATTGCCGAATTCCCGCGCTCCAGTGCCGAAGACATCGAAAAAGCCTTGGACGCTGCCCACGCCGCCGCCGATGCCTGGGGCGCCACATCCGTCCAGGCGCGCTCGCTGGTGCTGCTGAAAATCGCCGACCGCATCGAACAGAACCTGGAACTGCTGGCAATCACCGAGTCCTGGGACAACGGTAAAGCCGTGCGCGAAACCCTGAACGCCGACATCCCGCTGGCTGCCGACCATTTCCGCTACTACGCCGGTTGCATCCGTGCCCAGGAAGGCAGCGCCGCCGAAATCGACGGCAACACCGTGGCCTATCACATCCATGAACCGCTGGGCGTGGTCGGGCAGATCATCCCGTGGAACTTCCCGATTCTGATGGCCGCCTGGAAACTCGCCCCGGCCCTGGCCGCCGGCAACTGCGTGGTGCTCAAGCCCGCCGAGCAAACCCCGCTGGGCATTACCGTGCTGATGGAGCTGATCGGCGACCTGCTGCCGCCTGGCGTGCTCAACGTGGTGCAAGGCTTCGGCAAAGAAGCCGGTGAAGCCCTGGCCACCAGCAAACGCATCGCCAAGATCGCCTTCACCGGTTCGACCCCGGTCGGCTCGCACATCATGAAATGCGCCGCGGAAAACATCATTCCGTCTACCGTGGAACTGGGTGGCAAGTCGCCGAACATCTTCTTTGAAGACATCATGCAGGCCGAGCCGTCCTTCATCGAAAAAGCCGCCGAAGGCCTGGTGCTGGCGTTCTTCAACCAGGGCGAAGTCTGCACCTGCCCTTCCCGCGCCCTGGTGCAGGAATCGATCTACGACGAGTTCATGAAAGTGGTCATGGATAAAGTCCTGCAAATCAAACGCGGCGACCCACTGGACACCGACACCATGGTCGGCGCCCAGGCATCCGAGCAGCAATTCGACAAAATCCTGTCGTACCTGGAAATCGCCAAGGGCGAAGGCGCCGAGCTGTTGACCGGCGGCAAGGTGGAAAAACTCGAGGGCAATCTTGCGACCGGGTATTACATCCAGCCGACGCTGCTCAAGGGCACCAACAAAATGCGCGTGTTCCAGGAAGAGATCTTTGGCCCGGTGGTGAGCATCACCACCTTCAAGGACGAAGCCGAAGCCCTGGCCATCGCCAACGACACCGAGTTCGGCCTCGGTGCCGGCCTGTGGACCCGCGACATCAACCGCGCCTACCGCATGGGCCGCGCGATCAAGGCCGGTCGCGTGTGGACCAACTGCTACCACCTGTACCCGGCGCATGCCGCGTTCGGTGGCTACAAGAAGTCCGGCGTCGGCCGTGAAACCCACAAGATGATGCTCGATCACTATCAGCAGACCAAAAACCTGCTGGTGAGCTACGACATCAATCCGCTGGGCTTCTTCTAACCGGGCAGGAACACCGCAAAACCCTGTAGGAGCGAGCCTGCTCGCGAGGGACGTGAACGAAGACGGGGCCGCCTGGATGTACGCGGCTCCCTCTCGTCCTTCGCGAGCAAGCTCGCTCCTACAAACAGCCTTCGCGCCATCCCGGCCACCACGCCGGTCAAAAGAATAAGAACAGGTGAACCCCTATGCCTAGCGATCAAGCCAGCGTGCAGCCGGCTACCTCCTCTGTCGACTTTGAAAAAGTCGGCTCCGACTATTTCCAGCAACGCGAACTGAAAAAAGGTGCCGCGGGCTGGGTCCTGCTGGTCGGCCTCGGCGTGGCCTACGTCATCTCCGGCGACTATGCCGGGTGGAACTTCGGCCTGGCCCAGGGCGGCTGGGGCGGCATGTTTCTCGCCACGCTGCTGATGGCGACCATGTACCTGTGCATGTGCTTTTCCCTGGCGGAATTGTCCTCCATGATCCCGACCGCAGGCGGTGGCTACGGTTTTGCCCGCAGTGCGTTCGGTCCTTGGGGCGGGTTCCTGACCGGCACCGCGATCCTGATCGAATACGCCATCGCACCAGCGGCGATCGCGGTGTTTATCGGCGCCTATTGCGAGTCCCTGTTCGGCATCGGCGGCTGGATGATTTACCTGGCGTTCTACATCATCTTTATTGCCATCCATATTTTCGGCGTCGGTGAAGCCCTGAAGCTGATGTTCGGCATCACCGCCGTCGCCGCCCTGGCATTGGGCGTGTTTCTGATCAGCATGGTGCCGCACTTCAACGTCGCCAACCTGCTCGACATCCCGGTCACCGAGGCCAAGGGCGCCAGCAGTTTCCTGCCCTTCGGCTACGTCGGGGTCTGGGCCGCCATTCCCTACGCCATCTGGTTCTTCCTGGCGGTCGAAGGCGTACCACTGGCAGCAGAAGAAACCAAAAACCCGAAACGCGACCTGCCCCGCGGGCTGATTGGCGCCATGCTGGTGCTGGTGAGCTTTGCCCTGCTGATTCTGGTGATCGGCCCGGGAGGAGCCGGTGCCCATGCCTTGGTAACCTCGGGCAATCCGTTGGTCGAAGCACTGAGCAAGGCTTATGGCGGCTCGACCTGGATGGGCCATTTCGTCAACCTGGTGGGCCTGGCCGGGCTGATCGCCAGTTTCTTCTCCATCATCTATGCCTACTCGCGGCAGATTTTCGCGCTGTCCCGCGCCGGCTACCTGCCGCGCAAACTGTCGGAAACCAACAAGAGCAAGGCCCCCGTACTGGCGTTGATCATTCCTGGCATCATCGGGTTCGGGTTGTCGCTGACCGGTCAGGGTGACTTGCTGATCCTGGTGGCGGTGTTCGGTGCGACCATTTCCTACGTCCTGATGATGGCGGCACACATCACGTTGCGCATTCGGCGCCCCAAAATGGATCGGCCATACCGCACGCCGGGCGGTATCTTTACCTCTGGTGTTGCGCTGGTGCTGGCTTGCATCGCCGTGGTGGCGGGTTTCCTGGTGGATCCGCGCGTGGTGATTGGCGCTGCGATCATCTATGGAGTGTTAATTGCTTACTTCGCTTTCTACAGTCGGCATCACTTGGTAGCCGGCACGCCCGAAGAAGAATTCGCGGCCATTCAGAACGCCGAAAAAGCCCTGCACTAACGGCCGCAAATTACGGCGCAGCCCCCTCTGCGCCGTCACGGAGAATCTTCATGGCTAGTTTTGCTCACACTGTCGGTGGTCACACCTACCGTTTCGACAGCCTCAAGGAAGTCATGGCCAAGGCCAGCCCGGCGCGCTCCGGGGACTTTCTGGCGGGGGTCGCGGCACTCAACGACGGCGAACGGGTGGCCGCGCAGATGGCGCTGGCGAATATCCCGCTCTCCCACTTCCTGCAGGAAGTACTGGTTCCGTACGAGTCCGATGAAGTCACCCGGCTGATCATCGATACCCACGATAAACGGGCGTTTGCGCCGGTCAGCCACCTCACCGTCGGCGGTTTTCGCGATTGGCTGCTCAGCGATGCCGCCGACGAACACAGCCTGCGTAACCTTGCGCCCGGCCTGACCCCGGAAATGGCCGCCGCCGTGTCGAAAATCATGCGCGTGCAGGATCTGGTGCTGGTGGCGCAGAAAATCCGCGTGGTCACCCGATTCCGCGGCACGCTGGGCCTGCGCGGCCGGTTATCCACACGCCTGCAACCGAACCATCCCACCGACGAACCCGCCGGCATCGCCGCGAGCATTCTCGACGGCCTGCTGTACGGCAATGGCGATGCGATGATCGGCATCAACCCGGCCACCGACAGCATCACCTCCATCTGCGCCATGCTGGAAATGCTCGATGCCATCATTCAGCGCTACGAAATCCCCACTCAAGCCTGCGTGCTGACCCACGTCACCACCTCGATCGAAGCCATCAATCGCGGGATTCCGCTGGACCTAGTGTTCCAGTCGATCGCCGGAACCGAGGCGGCCAACGCCAGCTTCGGCATCAACCTCAACGTCTTGCAGGAAGGCTATGACGCCGGTCTGAGCCTGAACCGTGGCACCCTGGGTCAGAATCTGATGTATTTCGAGACGGGCCAGGGCAGCGCCCTGTCGGCCAATGCCCACCACGGCATCGATCAACAGACCTGTGAAACGCGCGCCTACGCCGTGGCGCGCCATTTCAACCCGTTCCTGGTAAATACCGTCGTCGGATTCATCGGCCCGGAATACCTCTACAACGGTAAGCAAATCATCCGCGCCGGCCTCGAAGACCACTTCTGCGGCAAGCTTCTGGGGGTTCCGATGGGCTGCGACATCTGCTACACCAACCACGCCGAAGCCGATCAGGATGACATGGACACCCTGCTGACCCTGCTGGGTGTGGCCGGGATCAACTTCATCATGGGCATCCCCGGTTCCGACGACATCATGCTCAATTACCAGACCACTTCGTTCCACGACGCACTCTACGCTCGCCAGACCCTGGGGCTGAAACCAGCGCCGGAGTTCGAAACATGGTTGGCAAATATGGGTATCTTCACCCAGGCGGACGGCAAGATTCTCTTCGGCGACAGCCTGCCGCCGGCCTTCCGCCAGGCCCTGGCGCAACTGGGATGAGTGTCGTAATGGATAAACCACCTGTTGATCAGCAAAACCCCTTACTGGAACTGCGCCGGCTGACGCCTGCGCGGATTGCCTTGGGCCGCACCGGCACCAGCATGCCAACCAGCGCACAGCTGGAGTTCCAATATGCGCACGCCCAGGCCCGGGATGCGGTGCACTTGCCGTTCGACCATGCCGCACTCGGTTCGCAACTGGCGGTGCTTGGACGTGAAAGCCTGTTGCTGCACAGCGCGGCAACGGACCGTAACAGTTACCTGCAGCGCCCCGACCTGGGGCGAAAATTGAGCGATGCCGCGGCGCAGACCCTGCGCGAACACGCAGCGGCCAATCCCGGTGGCGTCGATCTGGCCATCGTCGTCGCCGATGGCTTGTCGGCCTTGGCCGTTCATCGCCACGCCGTGCCTTTTCTGACCCGGATGGAGGAACAAATCGAAGCAGAGGGCTGGTCCGTGTCACCGGTGATTCTGGTCGAGCAAGGCCGGGTTGCCGTGGCCGACGAGATTGGTGAGTTGTTGGAGGCCAGGATGGTCGTCATCCTGATCGGCGAACGCCCGGGCCTTAGCTCGCCCGACAGTCTGGGACTGTATTTCACTTACAATCCAAAAATCGGCCTGACGGATGCCTATCGCAATTGCATCTCCAACGTGCGACTCGAAGGCCTGAGCTACGGCATGGCGGCACATCGGTTGCTTTATCTGATGCGCGAAGCCTGCCGACGCCAGTTGTCGGGAGTCAATCTGAAGGACGAGGCCCAGGTTCACACGTTGGAGTCAGAAGCAGAAACGGACATGAAAGGAAATTTCCTACTGAGCCCGCCGAATACCTGAACCGTTTCCGCATTGCATTTCCATTCCGCTTTGAGGCAGGATCGAGGCACGGCCGCCAGGGGTTTCCCATCGCCGTCATCACGTAAGACAGCCACTTGAAGACGAGACCTACCATGCGGATTATTCAAGCGACCCTCGAACACCTGGACCTGTTGGCTCCCTTATTCGTCAAATATCGCGAGTTTTATGGCTCGTTGGCGTATCCGGACTCTTCCCGGGCGTTCCTTGAGAAACGCTTGCGTCGCAAGGAATCGGTGATCTATCTGGCTCTGGCCGATGACGATAGCAATCGACTGCTGGGTTTCTGTCAGTTGTACCCAAGCTTTTCGTCACTGTCGCTCAAGCGCGTGTGGATTCTCAACGACATCTACGTCGCCGAAGATGCTCGTCGCCAGTTGGTAGCCGATAACCTGATCCGTACGGCGAAGAAAATGGCCAAGGAAACCAATGCCGTGCGCATGCGTGTCTCCACCAGCAGCAACAATGAAGTGGCGCAGAAGACCTACGAATCCATAGGGTTCAAGGAAGACACCGAGTTCAAGAACTACGTGTTGCCCATCAGCGAAGGGCTCTGATCCACAGCGGATAACTGTAGGAGCGAGCTCGCTCGCGATGTTCGTCAACGATAACGCTGCAAGCCTGATACCCCGCAGCGTTCTCAGGAGCATCGCAAGCAAGCTTGCTCCTGCAAAAACATACCGCACCCGCCGTCTGTCTCACGCGAAATCCCCCGCTACAAACTCGACGCGCTTTTCATCCCTCTGCCCGTATAATGCTGATCTTTCCGGCTTGTAAGAAAAACTACTCCCACTCGTAGGCTTTCGCGAAGTCATCCGCACAGGCCTGCCGAGTCGGGCCGATACCACAGGTGCTTTCCATGGATTTCAACCCGCTCGACCTTATCCTGCATCTCGATGTTTACCTCGACTTGCTGGTGAACAACTACGGGCCATGGATCTACGCCATCCTGTTTCTGGTGATCTTCTGCGAAACCGGCCTGGTGGTGATGCCATTCCTGCCGGGCGATTCCCTGCTGTTCATCGCTGGCGCTGTTGCGGCCGGTGGCGGCATGGACCCGGTGCTGCTGGGCGGCTTGCTGATGCTGGCGGCGATCCTCGGCGACAGCACCAACTACGTGATCGGACGAACAGCGGGAGAAAAACTGTTCAGTAACCCGAACTCGAAGATCTTCCGTCGCGACTACCTGCAACAAACCCATGATTTCTATGACAAGCATGGCGGTAAAACCGTGACCCTGGCGCGCTTCCTGCCGATCATCCGTACCTTTGCCCCCTTCGTCGCCGGTGTGGCGAAAATGCCGTATCCGCGCTTCTTCGGCTTCAGCGTCCTCGGCACCATCCTGTGGGTCGGCGGTCTGGTCACCCTCGGTTACTTCTTCGGCAACGTGCCCTTCATCAAGCAAAACCTGTCGTTGCTGGTGGTCGGCATCATCCTGCTGTCGCTGGTACCGATGATCATCGGCATCGTCCGCAGCCGCTTCGGCAACGCCGCGTCCAAAGCCCACCCCCGCTGATCCGGCATGTGGTCACTTAGCGCCTGGCGTCGCCGACGTATACTGGCCAAGCACCCGATTGCCGATGACATGTGGCAGCGGGTGCGCCATCACCTGAGTTTTCTCGATGGCATCAGCGCCGCCGAAGATCAATGGCTGCGCGAAGCCTGCGTGCTGTTTCTCGACGACAAACACCTGACCGCCCTGCCCGGCGTCGAACTTCACCAGGAGCAGCGCCTGCTGCTTGCCGCCCAGGCGCAGTTGCCGCTGATGCATCTGGGCGATCTGAACTGGTACCAAGGCTTCCACGAAATCGTCCTGTACCCCGACGACTTCCTCAGCCCCCAACGTCATCGGGACGCCAGCGGCGTCGAGCACGAGTGGGAGGGCGAGCACAGCGGCGAGGCCTGGCAACAAGGCCCGATCATCCTCGCCTGGCCTGGCGTGATGGCCAGCGGCGGCTGGGAAGGCTACAACCTGGTGATCCACGAACTCGCGCACAAACTCGACATGCTCAACGGCGACGCCAACGGCCTGCCGCCGCTGCACGCCGACATGCGCGTCAGCGACTGGGCCAGGGTGATGCAAGAGGCCTACGACGACCTCGACCGCCAACTGGAGCGCAATCCCGACGCCGAAACCGCCATCGACCCGTACGCAGCGGAAAACGCCGCCGAGTTTTTCGCGGTCACCAGCGAATACTTCTTCAGCGCCCCGGATTTGCTGCACGAGGCGTATCCTGAGGTTTATGAACAGCTGAAGCTGTTTTACCTGCAGGACCCGCTCGCCCGGCTGCGGCAACTTCTGGCCGAGAACCCGGTCTATCAGGCACACGACTAGTGTCCTGTCTCACCGATACGTCGCTCTTTTGACGAGTGGCCGTTGTGGCCAGGCAAGGCGCCGCGACGAGTCATAGCTGGCTATGGCGTGGAGCGGCAACGCAGCATGGCCGCAACGGACGCCGTCAAAAAGCGATAGTATCGGTGAGACAGGACACCCAGGTCTCTACGACCTCTGGTACATAGCATCGGTGGCGGAATATGCCTATAATCGCCGCCACTTTTTGGTCAATCCGGCCAAGTGTTTTTGGTCAACTAACGGGGGCACCGCCCAATGAGCTACAGCAAGATTCCGGCTGGCAAAGACCTGCCGAACGACATCTACGTCGCGATCGAGATCCCGGCCAACCACGCGCCGATCAAGTACGAAATCGACAAAGACAGCGATTGCCTGTTCGTTGACCGTTTCATGGCCACCCCGATGTTCTACCCGGCCAACTACGGTTTCATCCCGAACACCCTGGCCGACGACGGTGATCCCCTCGACGTGCTGGTCGTGACCCCTTACCCGGTTGCTCCAGGCTCGGTGATCCGCGCCCGCCCGGTCGGCATCCTGCACATGACCGACGACGGCGGCGGCGATGCCAAAGTCATCGCAGTCCCACACGACAAGCTGTCCCAGCTGTACGTCGACGTGAAGGAATACACCGATCTGCCGCCGCTGCTGCTGGAACAGATCAAGCACTTCTTCGAGAACTACAAAGACCTCGAAAAAGGCAAATGGGTGAAGATCGAAGGCTGGGGCGACGCAGAAGCCGCTCGCACCGAGATCATGAAGTCGGTTGCTGCCTACAAAGGCTGAAGCCAGCTGTCAGCGTTTAGCGGCAAGCTGCAAGAAAACCCCGGTTGATCCGGGGTTTTTTGTGGGCGCCTGAAAAGCCTTCTTTAAACACGCCGTATAAGAGCCAGCGAACATGGGTTTTGTTGTTTAATTTTCCCCAATAGCGTCTTACATCCGGTCTAAATTTCCCGCGCAAATTGAACAGTTCGTTTATTCAAAGCCCCACCCGGCGCCAGTAGACTCCCGTTCATGAAAAAGAACACTAGCGGTCCACGGTTTAAAGCGCTCCTCGAAGCGGCGAACATCACGACGACAGGATTCGCCGAATTCCTGGACACGGCGCCGCAAAACGTCCACAACTGGTACGCCCGGGGTGTACCCGCCCACTGCATGGAAGAAGTGGCCAGAAAACTGTCCGTGAACAGTCAATGGCTGAAAACCGGCGAAGGTCCGAAAGACCCCAAGGAACTGCGCCTGCTCGACGAGTCCGGCAACACCTTCGACGCCCAGGCTATCCGCGGCACCTACAGAGTCATCGAGCCGACCGATGTCGAACTGCCCTTCTACAAAGAAATAGCCATCACGCCCGACCCCCACAAAACCCAGATCATAAAAGACCACAGCCAATCCATCCGCCTGCCTCGCAGCGATCTCGACTCCCTGGAAATCAACCACGCCGACGCCATCTGCACGCGCATGATCGGCAACAGCATGGCCGAAAAGATTGAAGACGGCTCCCTCCTCGCCATCGACCGCGGGCTCACGCAAATCATCGACGGCGAGATTTACGCCATCGAGCATGACGGCATGTTGCGGATCAAATACCTGCACAGGATTCCGGGCAACGCACTACGCATGCGCAGCCACAACAGCGCCGAATACCCGGACGAGATCTTCAGGGCCGCGCAAATCGAAGAGCAAAACATCAGGGTACTGGGCTGGGTATTCTGGTGGTCGACCCTGAACAAACGCAGACCGCCGGTGCCGTTCCTGTAACCAAGCTGGGAATTCCCCAAAAAAATCAGTATGCTACGCCCCACATTTGCGCATCGACCCTTCCCAAGGCCCAGATCGCACCGACCCGGCAGATCACTTTCTCGCCGAGTCCCACAGCCGGACGCAAGAGCCGGGTGTACGTTTTGAAGGCTGTTGCGGTTTACCAAAAATAAACCAAGCCAGTCCCCGAGAAGCCGGCCACAAGCCGGCTTTTTAATGCCTGACAGAAAGCAGGCCCGTCGTCTAAAACTCTGAACAAGAGGTTGTGAAGCAGGGAAGCAATTGCTACCGTAACGACAAACGTCATTACAGGTATCTCACCATGGCTTCTATCAACATTCGCATTGACGATGACCTGAAGCAGCGTTCATTTGCCGAGTTGGAAAAACTCGGGGTAACGCCCTCCGAGCTTCTGCGCCAAACCCTCCAATACGTCGCCGAGCGAGGCAAATTGCCTTTCAAGGCAGCATTACTCAGCGAAGAGGATGAAGCCCTCATTGCAGTGGTTACCGAGCGCCTTGCCGCTCCTCAACGAGTCAAGGTAAGCCTGGATGACCTATAGCCTCGAATTTGATCGTCGCGCGCTGAAAGAGTGGAAGAGACTGGGCGACAGCAGCCTGCTGACTAATTTGATTTGTCGCAGCACTGCTGCGACAAACGCCACTTAACACCTGCCCACGCTACCCAACCACTCACCTCAATCTTAATCAATGCCGAGAACAGCTCATCAACCTGCTTGGGCTCGAGCAACCCGTTCGGGCCGCTCGGGGTGATGTCAGTGAAGGGGGTTGGATCACCAGATTGCCAAGCTCAATCTGACTAGCCATCTCCAAACCGGTTAAACGCCATCCTTTTCGGTTACTGCTTCCGCTTCAAACAGGGGAAACCGTTGCTTTAGCCGCTCAATTGTCCATCGCCACTTCGGCGTCGTCGGCCGACAGATTGTATTTTGATTCCCAAACATCCCGATTTCCCGCACTGCTTGCTCCAAAGGAACGGTTTCCAGCCATCGGATTGGTACGAAGTATTCGCATCGCTCGGGATCAGCCACAAATTCAGCGTGATATCTGGCGCGCGTCGCGACCTCAAGTACACGTCGCTCAACGCCGTCTTGAATAACCGTGAATTCATTTGCAGGTGTGGCGGTGCCAAGAACAAGTCCAACGCCAACGTAGCCTTTTTGAGGAATGTTGACCCAGACTCGATCCCCTGGAGATAGCACCTGCAAAGTTTTGCTGTACCACGCGCCGCCACCACCGGCAATGAAGCCAAACTCAACGGCATCAGCCCAAGATCGGGACACGGAGTCGCCGAACGAGCAATAAAACTCGCCGTTCCAAGGTTCGTTATGCCCTTCACTCGTCGATACAGCATTCACCTGGGTCTGAACAGGGTCGAGCAACCAGGATCGACTCAACAGCTGTTGATCGCCCACCTCGAAAATCTGAAAGCAGAGCACATTGATCGGAATATCTCGTTTACTGAGGTACTCAACGATTCGCTCACTACTGGCATCCAACTCGGTGGCGACGATGATCAACTGATGGCTTTTGTTCAGTTCATCATCATCCAGTACGCGTCCAAAGCGAACCAGAAAATCTACGTCCAAGCTGCATCCGGGTCGGAAGCGCTTGTAGATCGCTGCAATTTCGTCCCCTCGCAAATTTTCAACCCAAGCGGCGTAATCTAGGGTTTGGGCAACGACTTCGCGAGGTGTGCGATCACGTTTGAGTTCGATCAACACCAGAGCACCATCGGGTGCGAGGGCCAACAAATCGATTCGGCCACCCATTCCGGTGTTTTCTTGCCTGCCTATCAGCATCCATTCATCCGAGAGAATGCTCGGGGAATTGATGATCATCTCCTCCAGCAGCTGCTCGCTTGCCAATCGGCTTTGGCGCAACTTGGTCGGTGACATACCCACCGTCCAGACATCCGTTTTGATAGGCAAGTGATACGTCCTTAAAAACCTAATGATGATCGATACCCTAACGGCAACGAATCTATTTGTCGCAGCAGTGCTGCAACTATCTTTTGTTCGAATTTTTTTTTGTGGGATGAAGCCAGCCCCAATCGTGCCCCATTCCAGGCCATCAATCGGGGCCTGCTCGCGCACTGTCGTAGAGCTGAAGCGTCCATCACAGAAAATCGACTTAAGATAAAGCACAAATCGAAAGGTATGCGATGGCGGTCGCCGCCGATGAGCGATTCGATAGGCTTCAAAGTGAGAAGCATCTCTTTCTTTTGAAGGAAATTTCCTTGAATGTCCAACCTGCTTGCGTCTGATTAATGCGCTGACTAATCTCCGATCGTCAGTGCCAAAACAGATATGGACTTAGCCCACCGTTTGAATCGGTGCAAAGGTCCCATTCGCTCGGCGCTTTTTATGGTCTCGCCTTTCTATGACCTCTACACCGAGATGGCTGCAAACGCGGCAAAGTCCGCGCCGAAAAAGCCACAAAGGAAAAAAGCATGAGCGACACCCCTGCTAGCCTGACCATGCCGCCCGAAGGCTATGGAGATTGGCTGGCCGACCTCAAAGGCCGCATCCATAACGCCCAGCAGCGCGCCACTCTGGCGGTGAACCGCGAACTAGTGCTGCTCTACTGGCAGATTGGTCAGGATATTTTGTCTCGGCAAGCACAACAGGGTTGGGGAACCAAGGTAATCGACCGCCTGGCTCAGGATTTGCGCGCCGCCTTTCCTGATATGAAAGGGTTTTCCCCACGTAACCTCAAATACATGCGAGCCTTTGCCGAAGCGTGGCCGGACGCAAGATTTGTGCAAGAGGTGCTTGCACAATTGCCTTGGTATCACCAGTTAGCGCTGCTGGACAAATTGCCCAGCCCGGAAACCCGCTGCTGGTACGCCGCCCAGGCCATCGAGCACAACTGGTCGCGCAACATTTTGGTAATGCAGATCGAGACCCGTCTGCTGGAGCGAAGCGGAAATGCAGTCAGTAACTTCGATAGTCACTTGCCCAAACCGCAGTCCGATCTGGCTCGCGAATCACTGAAAGATCCGTACCGTTTCGACTTCCTCGGTTTGACTCTTGATGCCCAGGAGCGCGAGATCGAAAACGCTCTGGTCAAGCATGTCACCGAGTTCTTACTGGAACTAGGTGCAGGCTTTGCCTTCGTCGGCCAGCAAGTGCTGCTGGATGTAGGTGGTGACGAATTCTTCATCGACCTGCTGTTTTATCACCTCAAGTTACGCTGCTATGTGGTAATCGAACTCAAGTCTGGCAAGTTCAAGCCCGAGCATTTGGGTCAGCTGAGTTTTTACCTCACCGCAATAGATGCTCAGCTCAAACATCCGCAGGACGGCCCGACCATCGGCCTTCTGCTGTGTAAGAGCAAGAACAAGGTAGTGGCCGAATATGCCCTGCGTGATAACGCACGCCCCATTGGCGTGGCCGAATACCAATTGGTGGAATCCCTGCCGGCAGAGCTGCAAACCAGCCTGCCCAGCATTGAACAGATCGAGCGCGAGCTGGCAAGTGATGACGACTCCATGGAGGATGACTCGCAATGACGGGACAGATCTATACACCCCTGTACTGGACTGGTAAGTGGCTCGATCGGATGAGTCTATGTAAGCAAAGCTACGTTCGCTGTATCTGAGCCTCACGGATAACTAAACGCCTTAACCAACGTCAACTCCCCCACCGCCCGCATCGGCACCAGGAACGTCTCCATCTTTTCGTTCGGCGTCCCTTCCTCCGTAATTACCGTCACCTGTGCCGTCGTCAGCGGCTGCACCGCCTCCTCCTGCCCCTGCTCATCACTCCGATACCCGCCTCCGAAATAATTCACGTAAACGAGGTATTGACCCTTGATCGGCGCCGGCATGGCGAAGATTTCCGGGCCGTAGCCTGTCGTCACGTCGACATCGAGTGCTGCACCATTGGAGACGACGCGATCGCCGTACCAGATGTGCGCACCATCCGGGGTTATCAGGTGCAGATCCAGATCCGTGCCATCGCTGTCCCAGGCCAGCAGCACCCGCAATTTGGCCGCGGTGGCGCCGCCGCTGGTGTTGAGGAACTGCGTGCGGTGGCGTTGCTGGCCATCGGCGCTGCGCACTTCAACGCTGTTGCTGCCGTTAGGGAATGAGAACGGGCGATCAAAGCGGCCAGCGGGATCGAACTTCAGCGGCATGCTGACGCCATTGACGATCAACCGGCCGGGTTCAGCGGACTTGGGCGTGGCCTGGATCTGGCCGGTGATGCGGGCAGTGTTGGCCTGCCCGACCGGGATGTTCACCGAGGACGCCGGGTAGTTGACGACCTGGCGGAAATGTTCGCCTTCTCCTTCAGGCGCACCGGCACGCCAGCCGCCCATCGGCGTGTCGAGTTTGACGGCGGTATCGGCGGCCATCGTCATCGGCAGTACGCAACAGGCGCAAAGGAGCAGCAAGCCCTGTGGATAACGGAATTTCATGGTCTATTCCAGCAAGAGGTGGCGGGCGAGCCCTTCGATGTAGGTTTCATCCTGGCCGTTGGGGTGTGCTGCGAAGGCCAGGTGCAGGTATTCGTGGGTCAGGTCGAGACGGTCTTGCAGTGATAGCACGCCGCGCACATAGATGCGTTGGCGTTCGCGGTCGACATGGGGACGGCCGAAGGCCAGGCGGCAGACGGCGAAGGTGCTGACCTCGCTGTAGCCGGTTTCGCTTTCCAGGCGTTGGCGCCAGCCGCGGCGCTGTTGTTGTAACCAGTCCTGGGCGGCGGGCAATGCTTCGCAGGAGGCGACGGGGTTGTCCCAGCGACTGAGGCTGGCGCGCGGGTAGGCGTGTAGCAGGATGGCGTCGTAGCGTTGGCCGGCCTTGGCTTGTTCGACGGCTTGTAGCCAGGAGAGCTTATCCGGGCCGGGCTGGTCGGAATGATAGGTAACGGTGCTGCCGGCGAGGACCAGGTCGCCGGTCCAGGCGGCGATGTTGCGCGACGCGACGGTGGCCGGGCGCGGGGCGACCCGTTGACGCTGGCTGCTGTCGTCGATGCTCAGGCAGTCGCCATTGCGGGTGGCGTTTTGCAGGAGGTAGGTGCGAATGGCGACGGCCAGGGCTTTGGCCGCTTCGGCGGGTTCGGACGTGGCTTCGCGCTGCAGGACGCGGGCGACGTATTCTTCGCGGTCCAGGCGGGCGACCAGCTTGTCGCCCGTTAAAAACAGTTCGCCGTCACTGTGGATATCGAGTTGATTGCCGTTGGTGAATTCGACCCGGTAATCACCCTGCATGGGACCGGACTCGACCACTTGATCCCCCGCGAGAACGCGTTCGATCGGATAGCGGGAAAACAGCCCGACTTCAACGCAACGCCCCGCGTCTGCTGGCCACTCGACCGGCAGCACGGATGACAAGGCCGCACCATAATTGCGCCAGACCATGTGACTGGTCCCCCGCCCACCGGCCCAGATCGGCGTTCCATCTGCCAACCACCCGGCAAACCCGCCCTGGCGTGACGAAGGATCCCGATCCCCCAACCAGCTCCAGGTTTTCACCCGCAGTCGGCCGCCAAGTTCGCCCACGACATTGCCATCAGCGGCATTCAAGACCACATCCAGCAACACCCGCCGTGCCTGGTCCTGCGCGGGCATCATGCTCAGCGCCTGCAACAATTGAGGCACTGGGACCCGAGTGGCAGGTTGCAACGATGGCAAGTCGAGCAACCACTCCGGCGCCTGGCGCGCCTGCCAATACTGGCGCCACTCAACGCCAGTAATGCCCAAGCGCCCAGGTTCAAAATACAACCCGCAGGACTTGACCAGCGCCTGATCGCGCTCAATCTTGCCGCCTGCCGTGCAGCAATACACTTCCTCCTTCGACTGCCCGCGACATTCAAAAGCCGGCTCACGCGCACCGGTATCCACCAGCCAGCCGTAGACAAATAATTTCCACACACTGCCCAGCGGGGTCTCCAACCCGGCAGGCAACGGCTCGCGTGAGATCACCTGAGTCCGGTTCAAGGATAGCAATTCACCTTTGAAGCCCAGGCGCAGCGGCTCGTCCTGCGCAGTCGCCAGCGCAGGCATCAAGCACAGCAGCATCCAGACCAGGGACCGGGTCATGTCAGTGGACCGTGACCTGGCCCAGTGCCGGCTTTTGCTCCTGCGCCTGATGCTGCGGCGCATAAACCTGGGTGAAGCGAACCGGCGGCAGATTGAACTGACCTTTTTGCGAGAAGCGCACCAAGTGACGCAGGCGCAATTCGCCGCTCAAGGCGTCGACTGGAATGGCGTAGGCCATCTGTCCCGGTTCGAAACGCGCTTTCTCCAGCGCCGTCGGCTCGGTGCCGGCCTTGCCCATGAGTTTGATGCCCCAGGTGGTGCGCTCGACGTCAGCACCCGGCGGCAGCGGCACTTCGAGCATGCCGTAGCGCAGCGGTTGCGTGGCTTTGCTGGTGATGATCACTTCGTCCAGGTAGAGGCTGTCGCTGGACAACGGCTGGTTGCCGACCGCTTCCAGCTTGAAGGTGAAGGCTTGATCGCCAGGAACCAGGCGCGACAGTCGACGAGTGAGGGTCACGGCCATCGGATCAACCGGCGGTTGTGTAGTCTGGAAGCTCAATGCCGCTCGCAGCGGTCGCTCCTGCGCGCCAGTCAGCGATAACGCTTCAGGGACGGGCGAAGCACCTTGCCACGTCCAGTAAACTTCACCGGTCGCACCCTGCTCCTGCTTCCAGCCTTCACCCGGCTTCAGTGCGACAGCGGGCGATGCCTGCTCGATGCTGCGTTGCAGCCAGGTCAGCGCCAGGGCACGCTCCAGTGTCGATTGCTGTGGCAGCAAACGCTGCAGCAGTGCTTGAGCGTGAGCCTGATCGAAGGTTTGCAGCGATAGATTCAACGCTTCAGCAAACGGCTGGGAACTCACGTCCAGGCGCTGCTGCGCATCAGCCAGTTGCCGAGTGAAAGCCTCTGGCACATCGACCTTCGCCTGGCGAGCCAAAGACGCGGTCAAGACGCGAGCGCTGGCCAACCCCAGCGTCGAATCCGGATCGCTCATGACGATGCTGTCCTCGCCATCTTCCATCAAGTTCGCGGCGTGACCCTCGCCGGCGTTCGCCAGGTCATCCATTAATCCGCCGAGCAAGGTGTTCACTGGCAGTTGCATCTGTTTGGCAAAGGACACAATCAGCGCTCGCTGCAACAGCGGCGTGTTCTTCGCCTGCTTCGCATAGACTTCCAGCACCCGCTGCCAATGCTCCGGCGGCAGGCTCAACCCGAGCGCCTTGCTGGCGTGCCAGTCGGCGTAATAGGCGTAAGCGGTGAGAAACGCATTCGGCTCACCCTCCATGCCCCACCAGGTGAAGCTTGCCGAAGGCCCGGCCATTTGCACCAGACGCAGACGGCTGTTCTGCATGATCAGGCGCAAGCGATCGCGGATCCGCGGGTTCGACGACAGGGTCGGATAGGCGATGCTCAATGGCAGCAAACGGCTGGCGGTCTGTTCCACGCCGCCGTACGGATAACTCAGCAAATCGTCCAGTGCCGAACGGAACAGCGCTTGCGCGCTGTCATCCAGGCGCAGGCGAATATCTGTCGCATCCGCCGGCAAGGTCAGCGGCGTATCACCGCTGGCTACGTCCAGGCTTTGGCTTTGGGTGACCTGCCAGCCTTCACCGGTCGCAGACAGGCGTACGGCCAATGCGTCAGCGGTTTTTCCATCTTGCACCAACTCGGCGGCCCACTCACCGCTGGTCAATGCGGATGTGGGTAACGGGATGTAATTGATGCCGTTATTCAACGTCACCGGAACACGCTGTTCAGTGCCGCCGTAATGAATCACCAGCTCAGCGGCCACTGGTTTCTCTGCCTGGCTGAAGGCGAATACCCCAAGATCCGGTTTATCGCCACTGCGGAATCGGGTCGGCCCGCTCCACTTCAGGTACAGCGGTTTTTCCGAACGTACGAACTGTTTCTTCTGCCCGACCTGACCATCATCGGCGATGGCCCGGGCGGTGATGCGCCATCGGGTCAAGGAGTCCGGCATCTTGAAGGTGAAGCGGGTTTTGCCATTGGCATCGGTCACCAGTTCCGGTTGCCAGGCGGCGGTGTCGACGTCTTCGCGACGCGGCCGTTCCAGCACTTTCACCCCGCGCTCGTTGCGGCTGGCTTTGCCCGGCGCACTCGGGCTGCCCGGCAGTGCCACGTCATAGCTGATGAACGACAGGCTGGCGCTGGTGCGCACGTTATTGCGGCGCGGGTGATAGAAGAACTGGTCGATGCTCGGTGCGACTTCCGGTTGCAGCGCATAAACCATTTCGTCCACCACACTGACCGTCAGATGCGTCGGGATCGGTTTGCCGGCGAATTGAGTCGTGAGGTCGACAGACACTGTGTCGCCAGGTTGATAGGACTCTTTATCTGTAGCGATCGCTACATCGATTTGCGGCGCAACGACCTTGATGCCGGCGTTTTGAAAGCTGTACTGGCCGCCCTTGGTATAAAGCACCGAGAAAGTCAGGTTTGGCGCGAAGCTGTCTTTCACCGGGATCCGCGCGCGGTATTGCGTCTCGCTGAGTTTTTCCATCTGCAGCCAGTCGCCGCCCTTCGACAGCAGCGCTGTGGCCTCGACTTTGTCGCGCTCCAGCGACAGCAGTGCATCGCTGATCGGCTCGGGGAAAGTGATCAGCGCCAGCGCTTCATCGCCAGCTTTGTATTCCGGTTTATCTAGGACGATTTCCACGGTGCCCGGCACGGCCTTGACGCCATCGCCGGTGACCGAATGACCGGTCGCGCCGACGACGCGGCCATGATCATCCTTCAAGGTCAGGTTGTAAGTGCCCGGACGGTCGAACGCGAGGGTGAAGCCTTTATCGACGGCAGCTAGCTGGCCATCGCCGGTGCTCTGGTCTTCCAGGCGTACCCAGCCATAACCGCTTGGCGTGACGGCCTTGTTTTGCTCGCTGCTTCCTTCATTCAGATAAGTGAACGCAACCTTGTCGCCCACCGCGCTGAAACGCTGGGGCGCGCGCAAACTGAAACTCGCGGCACCGCGGTCGATGAGGATTTCCTTAGTGGTCTTGACCCGGTACGCCGCGCCATCGCTGGCGAATACGGTCAGCATGTAGCGGCTCGGCTTCTCGGCGGCCGGCAGCTCGAGGGCCGCGTTGCCTTTGGCATCGGTAGTCAGTTCGCTACTGGTCAGCTCCACCGGAAACTGCCCGAGGTACTGCAGCTCGTTGTCGACCATCGACAGTTGCTGGGCGCGCAGGCTCAGGCTCAATTTGGCATTGGCCACGGGTTTGCCGTCCGGGTACAGCAGCACCAGGCTGCCTTTTACCCGTTCGCCGGTGCCGTAATCCTGCCTGGCCAGGTTCAGGGAAATTTCGAAGTGTGGCTTGATGTATTCGGCGACGCGGAAGGCACTGCTGTAGGCCTGGTCCTTGTAGTTGAAACGCAATTCATAACCGCCAGCCACGGCGTTGTCCGGCAACTGGAAGCGACCTTGGGTACCCGCCTTGGAGTCGAGTTTCAGCGCCAGCGTTTGCAAGGCGGTACCGGTGGCATCGAGCACGCTGACGTTGACGTCGGCGGCGGTCGGCTGCACCGAGTCACGAGCATTCTTGAACTCGCGGCCGACGATTTTCAGCGACACCCAATCCCCTGGCCGATAGAGCGGTCGGTCGGTAAAGGCATAGAGTTTGGTGTCGTAGATTTCGCTGTCGTAGTAGAAGTTTTCAGCGACGAATACCCCACCCTCTTCGTCCTCGCCAATCACGAACGAACGTTCCGGGCTGACGTGTTTCAACCGCAACAAACCATCGGCATCGGTGGCGCCACTGCTCATCACGCCCAGGCCATCGGTCCACAGCACATTGACCTTCGGCACAGAACTGCCTTGATGTTTGCGCGCGGCCCAGACGACCAGTTCATCACCGGCGATCTTGCTCACCGCCACCGTATTGGACACGAAGACCATGGTGGTCGCGCGGTACTTGCCGATCAGTGCTTCGACCAGGTACAGGCCCGGCTTCAGGTTACCCAACGGGATGTACACGTTTCCCGGCGCGACACTGACGAATTGACTGGAAGAACCGGCCAGGTTCACCCCTTCAGGCGGCTGGATCGGTTTGGCTTGCCAGAGTGGGTAACGAAATTGACTGACCACAGGCAAACCGGGAATCAACGCGAATTGCGGCTGTGCGTCGTAAGGCGTTGGCGCGGCGATCGCGGTGCCCATCTTCAGCTCCGGCACTTCCTCGGTGACTTGTTTACGCGACTCGTAGGAAAACGCCCGCTGCATCACCCGACGGGATTTGCGGTACCAGTTGTCCCACAGGTACGCGAGGGTGTTCGACAGGCCTTCGCCCTTGAACTGACCGTCACTGACCACCCGGTGCAGGTTCTTCTGGCGCTTGAGGAAATCCAGCGGCTTGTCGATCCGGTACACGCGAATGTCGGCGCCGCCATAAGGCTCCATGCGAAACCGGCGATAGTCACGGCCGGGGGCTTCGAGGCGCACCATTGCCTGTTCATCGCTGGCGAAGCTGCTGTCGGCCAGCAGGAAGAAGCTTTCACCGGCCACCGGCGAATAGCCGCTCGGCTCGACGGTGTCTTCGGCATACACCGCCGAGAAAGGCAGCACCCATACCAACAGCAAAGGCAAAAAACGCAGCATGCGGGCACCGATCATTGAGAAAGAAAGTTCAGTCGATAGACGCCGATGAAGTTGGGGTTGGCTGCGTCGGGGATCCATCGGGTGTCCTTCCATGTCATGAGTTGTTGCAGGCTCGCGGAACGCATGCCGTTGTCGGTAGGGGTGGTGGTACCGGTGTGATAGGCGACGTAGCGGCCCATCCAGATCATCAGGTGCTGGTCGTCACCCTGATCGAAGAACATCAGGTCGCCGGGCCGGGCTTGCGCCAGGTCGCGACCGATCAAGTGACTGTTGTACTGGATCAACTTGATTGCATTGACGTACGGTCCGACATCGCCACCGCCCTGCTGCCATTTCTGGGCGAGGCCACGTTGGGCATCGCTCAATTGCAGCTCCGGCGGCAGGTAGCGGTTGGACAGGCCGTTGCTGCGCAGCCATTTATCGTCATGGACTTTCAGTGCTTCGTTGGCGGCAAACCGCACCAGGCCGGCGCAGTCCTGCTGATACCAGCGCGGACTCGGGCCCTGGGTCAGTTGCTCCTGGGCGATGCGCACGAACCAGGCGCGGAAGACCTGGGATTGCTGCGGGTCGAGCGCTGCGGCTTCGCTGGCAAGGACACGACTGCCCAACAGCATGACCAGCAAGCCGAGGCCCCGGATAAGTACGGTCACAGGGCTTTCCACTCCAGCGGCAGCCATTGCCAGTGACCGTCAGGTTCACTGCCTTCGGGCAAGGTCAGGGCATATTTGCCATAGCCGCCGAGTGTGCGCAGTTTCGGCATCAGGTAGGTTTGCGCAGCGTTGTAGAACACCGGCTCCATGTCCTGCGGCAAGCTGTCGAGGGTTTCCTGTTGAATCAGTTGCGCCATGGAGTCCGGGCCGAAGTAGATCGGCATCAGCAGGTCTTTGGGCACGACGTCGGCCATCGGCGGGAAGCGTTTATCCAGGGTGTCGAGGGCTTTATCCACTAATTTGTCGTCGAGGGAAAACAGCAGTGTCGAACCGTGGCGTGCCAGGCTCACGCGCATGAATGCCTTGCCGGTGATCGCGTCCGGCTGCTCGGCATCCTTGGCCTTGTAGGGACCGAAGTTGGAGCTGACCTGACGCTGCCACTGATGGATTTCACCTCCCTGCTTCTCGACCACCGGGAACGCATGCGCTTCGACCTTGCCTTCGTAAGCACCGACCATCGAGCCAAACAGGTTACCCAGATCGCCGTCGAGCTTTGCGCTGTCATCGTCATTCAGGCTGGCCACCAGCAATGGCGTGTACAGCCGCGAATCGGCGTACCAGCAGAGGCCGGCGGTGCCCGCCATGTGTTCGGTCAGGGCCTGAGCCACCTCTTCTTCCGCACCGAGTTTCACCAGCAGCGGTTGCTGTTGCACGGCGGCCAGGGGCAAGGCCACGCACGCGCTGGCCCCCATGGGCATGGCATGCCAGATCGGCTTGAAATCGAAGTCCGGCTGGTTGTCCTGTTCGTCCATGGCGAGAAAGCTGTGCCAGCCCTTGTCGTCCATGTCGAAGCGCAGGCCGGCGAAGTTGGGGATGAAGCGCTGATACCCCATGGCCAGGACGCTGGCATTGATCGACAAACGTTGTTTCACCTCAGCGGCACGGGGTTGCAGGCCGAAGGCCTCGGGGAACAGTTTGTCGCCATTGAGCAATGCGCCGATGGCCTGGATCGAGACGCTGCCCGGCACTTCCAGCATGCCGCTGCCCGGATCGTAGAGTTTGGCCGGATTCGACAGCACCACCAGTTTGTCGCCGTGGGAGGCGAATACCAGCGCCTTGCTGGCGTTGTAGTTGAGTTGATAAAGCGCTACCTCGTCGACACCGACCTTCACCTCGCCAAGCCTGGTCAGTTGCGTATCGTCCAGCGCCACTTTGGCCAGCGGCTCCAGCACCTTGGCCAGGCCACCGCGATCCATCACCAACAGGAAGTCCTTGAGCCGGCCATCCGCCCCGCGCCAAAGGGCTACATCTGCCGGTTGATCGAACAGTTGCTCGATCAGACTGTCCTGCAGCTTCAGGTCATGCTCGTAAATGATCCGCCGCAGACTGCCGATCAACCCGAGACGATCGGCATGGGTTTGGTAATAGAAGACGAAATCTTCGGTGAGGGTTTCCTTGAGAAACGGCACCGCAAGCAAATCCTTGGGCAATTGGCTCAAGGAATGGGTTTCGAGCAACCCGTCCGGCCGGCTCATGCCCAGTTTGTCACTGGCCAACTGCGCTGGCGGGGCCTTGGGCTGATGCATGAACCAGCTCAAGGCCTGCGCCCCGCCAGCCACCAGGCACAGTCCACATAGCATCACCGGCCAGCGCCTGGAAGGCTTGGTGGCGGTTGCGGTTGCGGCGGTGGCCGGAGTCACAGTGTTATCGCTCATTTCGCAAGCCCAATCCGTGGTACAGGATGTTCAATAGTTGAAGGTCTTGACCAGCAGCAGATCACCGATCGCACGCAGAGGCACGATGAAGGTCTCGCGTTTCTCGTCGACGGTGTTTTCGTTCATTACCAGGTTGACCTGCGAGGTGATCACCTCGTTCTGGTTGCCGCGCTCATCGAAGTTATAGCCGCCGCTGCCGAAGTTGCCCCAGTAGTTCACATAAACCAGATAGGTGCCCTGCATCGGCGCTGTCATGGTGAACATTTCCGGGCCGGGGCCGTCGACGCCATCCGGGTCCAGCCCGCCGCCGTTAGTCATCGCCGGGCGTGCCCAGAACGCATGCTGGCCGTCAGGGGTAATGATGTGCAGGTCGAGTTCGGCCTTCGGATCGTCCCAACCCAGCACCACACGGATCCGCGCCGGCGTGCGCAGGTTGTTCGCCTCATAGAACTGAACGCGCTTGAGCGACTGGCCTTCGGCACTGCGCACCTCGACGCTGTTGGAGCCGGCGCCGAAGGCATACGGCCGGGAGAAACGCCCCTGGTCGTCGGTGTACAGATTGAGGGGATTGCCGTTGACCGCCAGGGTATGGGGCCCGCGCTGGGTGCCGATGGCCTCGAGCCGGCCTTCGATCATTGTACGATTGCGTTGCACGCCCCGGTCTATGGGCGGCGTAGGGTAGGCGACCTGAGGATACTCACTGCGGTCCAGCAGGCCGTTGTAGCGCCAGCCGCCTACCGGTTCCGACAGCCCGGCCGCAGGCTCGGCCTTGGCAGCGATTGCGCAGACCAACCCCATCAGCAACAGCAGCAATGAACGCATGTGACGCCTCCTGCCATGCCTGACGAAACCTTGCGCCTGATCCTCGGCGCGCTACAGGTCCAAACCCTGCGTTTCGTCTGAAAGCCCCGCGTTTGTGGGGTTGTAGAAGAGCCGAAGATTAGTCATTCGGATAATTTTTAACAATCGGAAATCTCAGCACTTGCTGTAGGAAACTCGGTGATGATTGGACGGTGAGCCGAATAAGCGTCATATTCGGCTCACCACATGAGCCGAATAAGTCTTTTATTCGGCTCACCCTACCCTTGGAGCATCCAGTCATGGCACACAAATGGATCTGGCAGCAGCCTGATTGGCCAGATTTCATTTGGCAAGCTGAGCGCTTGGGACCGCTACTGCGCGATTGCGTGCAGGCACAAGGGCGGCTGATGGGCATGGCCAGCTCCGTAGGCAATTCGCTGAGTGCACAGAGCGAACTCGACGCGCTGTTACAAAATATAGTGACTTCATCCGCCATCGAAGGTGAACAACTGAATGTCGGCTCGGTTCGCTCGTCTCTGGCACGGCGACTGGGCCTGGAGCCGCTCGATGGCAATAACGTCAGCCAGCGCAGCGAAGGGTTGGCGCAATTGATGCTCGATGCCACTCAGCATTTCGATGAGCCGTTGACGTGGCAGCGATTGCTGGATTGGCACGTATGGCTGTTTCCAGAACACGACACCGATTTCGCCACCCGGCCGATTCGTATCGGCACCTTACGCGGCGATGAGCCGATGCAAGTGGTCTCCGGCCGACTCGACAGACCGACCGTGCATTTTGAAGCTCCGCCGCGCCGAGGCCTTGAGCGCCAACTCGACATATTCCTCACCTGGTTTGAGACCAGTCGACATCAGGTGGGGCTTGATCCATTGCTTCGGGCCGGTATCGCGCATTTCTGGTTCGTTACATTGCACCCCTTCGACGATGGTAACGGTCGTCTGACGCGAACTATCACTGACTTGGCGCTGGCTCAAGGCGAGGCTCAAGCCATCCGCTTCTATGCGATGTCGGCGAGCATTCTAGAGGATCGCTCCGGCTATTATCGGGTGCTCGAAACCAGCCAGAAAGCCACGCTGGATATCACCGAATGGCTGGAATGGTTTTTGACAACCCTGCTGCGCAGCCTGGGTCTAGCGATGACCCGGATCGAAAGCGTACTGGGCAAGGCGCGTTTCTGGCAGGCACATCGGCAGTCCGGATTGTCGGCCGAACAAATAAAGGTCCTTAACCGCTTGCTCCATGGCGGGGAGAAAGGTTTCACGGATGGAATCAGCGCAGCTCAGTATCAAGCTGTGGCCAAGGTATCGAAGGCCACTGCGACTCGTCATCTGGCCGAACTGCTGGAAAAGGGCTGCCTGAAACGCCTGCCAGGCGGCGGGCGCAGTACGCGATACAAGATCGTTTATCCCGATGACGCGACATCCTGAGTATGATTTTTTCAGCGCTGCAACAGGGGGCGTCAGGTCCGCCTCATTTGCCCATACACCCCATGTCTGCTAGTGTCGCGCCGGTTTAACGTCAACCGGAAATAGCCGCCATGGCCCGCAAAAAAGCTGCACTGGATTTCGAACAATCGCTCGCTGAACTGCAAACGCTGGTCGAGCGCCTGGAGAATGGTGAATTGTCGCTGGAAGACTCGCTGACGGCTTTCGAGCAAGGCATCGGCTTGACCCGCGATTGCCAGGCGGCGCTGGCCCAGGCCGAGCAAAAGGTCCAAGTGCTGCTCGAGCGCGATGGCGAGCTGGCCGAGGAACCCTTCGACGCGGACTTGCCGGAATGATTGCCGCGTATTCGGCAACCAGCCAGGCCCGCGTCAATGCGGCACTGGAAAGCCTGTTCATCGCGCCCGGCCCTGAGCTCGCACGTCTTTACGAAGCCATGCGCTACAGCGTGATGAATGGCGGCAAACGGGTGCGTCCGCTGCTGGCCTACGCCGCCTGCGAAGCGCTGGGAGGCAAGGCTGAACAAGCCAACGGCGCGGCATGTGCCGTGGAGCTGATCCACGCCTATTCCCTGGTGCACGACGATTTGCCTGCCATGGACGACGACGACTTGCGTCGTGGCCAGCCGACTACCCACAAGAAATTCGATGAAGCCTGCGCGATCCTCGCCGGTGACGGCTTGCAGAGCCTGGCTTTCAGCGCCCTGCTCGATCCGCGCCTGAGCACTGCGGATGCCCAGACCCGCCTGCAAATGGTCAGCGCCCTGGCGTTGGCGGCAGGCCCGGGCGGCATGGTCGGCGGCCAAGCCATCGACCTCGGTTCGGTCGGCCTTAAGCTCGATCAACAAGCCCTCGAGTACATGCATCGGCACAAGACCGGTGCGCTGATCGAGGCCAGCGTCCAGCTTGGTGCCCTGGCCAGCGGCCGTGCAGAGAAAGACCAACTGACGTCGTTGCAGGCTTATGCACAAGCCATCGGCCTGGCGTTTCAGGTGCAGGACGACATTCTCGACGTTGAAAGCGATACCGAAACCCTCGGTAAACGCCAGGGGGCGGACATCGCGCGGGACAAGCCAACCTACCCGGCCCTGCTCGGCCTCGATGCAGCCAAGGCCTACGCCCTGGAACTGCGCGATCAGGCCCTGCACGCCCTGCGACCGTTTGACGCGGCAGCCGAGCCATTACGCGACCTGGCCCGTTATATTGTCGACCGGCGCAGCTAAGGCATATCCGCCAAGTTAAAACCAACGCGTGGGCAGGGGGCGAAGCATCAGGTAAACTGCCGCATCTTTTATACCTATAACGATTCGCCTGATGCCCACGACGTTTCATGAGATTCCCCGCAAACGCCCGACCACGCCCCTGCTCGACCGTGCTAATACGCCGGACGGCTTGCGCCGGTTAGGCGAAGCCGAGCTGGAAACCCTGGCTGATGAGTTGCGCCTGGAATTGCTCTATACGGTCGGTCAGACCGGTGGGCATTTCGGTGCTGGCCTGGGCGTCATCGAGCTGACCATCGCGTTGCATTACGTGTTCGACACCCCGGATGACCGGCTGGTGTGGGACGTGGGTCATCAGGCTTATCCGCACAAAATCCTCACGGGCCGTCGCGAGCGCATGGGCACCCTGCGCCAGAAGGACGGCATCGCTGCCTTCCCGCGTCGCTCCGAGAGCGAATACGACACCTTTGGCGTCGGCCACTCCAGCACTTCGATCAGTGCCGCGCTGGGCATGGCGATTGCCGCCCGCCTGCAAAACAGCGAGCGCAAGGCGATCGCGGTGATCGGCGACGGCGCGTTGACCGCGGGCATGGCGTTCGAGGCGCTGAACCATGCGCCGGAAGTGGACGCCAACATGCTGGTGATCCTCAACGACAACGACATGTCGATCTCGCGCAACGTCGGTGGCTTGTCGAACTATCTGGCGAAGATCCTTTCCAGCCGCACCTATGCGAGCATGCGCGAAGGCAGCAAGAAAGTGCTGTCGCGCCTGCCCGGCGCCTGGGAGATCGCGCGCCGCACCGAAGAATATGCCAAGGGCATGCTGGTTCCCGGCACGCTGTTCGAAGAGCTGGGCTGGAACTACATCGGCCCGATCGATGGCCACGACCTGCCGACCCTGATCGCCACCCTGCGCAACATGCGCGACCTCAAAGGTCCGCAGTTCCTGCACGTGGTCACCAAGAAGGGTAAAGGCTTCGCCCCCGCGGAAGTCGACCCGATCGGCTACCACGCCATCACCAAGCTCGAACCGCTGGACGCGCCGGCCGCAGTGCCGAAAAAAGCCAGTGGGCCGAAGTATTCCGGCGTGTTCGGCGAATGGCTGTGCGACATGGCTGCCGCCGACGCACGTTTGGTGGGCATCACCCCGGCGATGAAGGAAGGCTCCGACCTGGTGGCGTTCAGCGAACGCTTCCCGCAGCGCTACTTCGACGTGGCGATTGCCGAGCAACACGCCGTGACCTTCGCCGCCGGCATGGCCTGTGAAGGCGCGAAACCGGTGGTGGCGATCTATTCGACGTTCCTGCAACGGGGCTATGACCAGCTGGTGCATGACGTGGCGGTGCAAAATCTCGACGTACTGTTCGCCATCGACCGTGCCGGCCTGGTGGGCGAAGACGGCCCGACGCACGCCGGCAGTTTCGACCTGTCGTTCCTGCGCTGCATCCCCGGCATGCTGGTGATGACCCCGAGCGACGAAAACGAACTGCGCAAGATGCTCACCACCGGCCACCTGTTCGACGGCCCGGCGGCGGTGCGCTACCCCCGCGGCTCGGGCCCGAACGCGACGATCGAGAAAGACCTCGAGCCGATCGAAATCGGCAAGGGCGTGGTGCGCCGCCAGGGCAGCAAGGTCGCCCTGTTGGTGTTCGGTGTGCAACTGGCCGAGGCGTTGAAAGTTGCCCAGACGCTGAATGCGACCGTGGTCGACATGCGCTTTGTCAAGCCGCTGGATGAAGCGCTGGTTCGCGAGATCGCCGGCAGTCACGAGCTGTTGGTGACCGTCGAAGAGAACGCAATCATGGGCGGCGCCGGTGGCGCGGTCAGCGAGTTCCTCGCCCGGGAAAACATTCTCAAGTCGATACTGCATCTGGGCTTGCCGGATAGCTATGTCGAACATGCCAAGCCTGCGCAGATGCTGGCGGAATGTGGGTTGGATGAGGCCGGAATCGAAGCATCGATTCGTCAGCGCCTGCAATTGCTGGCCCTGTAAACCCAATCCACCTCTGTAGGAGCCGGCTTGCTGGCGAAGGCGTCCTCAAGGACGCCAAAAGCTTCGCTGGCAAGCCAGCTCCTACAGGGGACCGAGTTTTTCTTCGATTTCTACGAATAAACCATGAATTTCTTTCGCCTCGCCCTGACGCTGACCCTTCTGCCGTCCGGCCCACTCCTGGCCGACACCTTCGAACGCGACCAGGCCCTGAAGCTGCCCGACGTACTGATCAGCGCCAACCGCCAGGTCGAAGCCCGCAATGACAGCAGCGCCGCCAACACCGTGTTCACCCGCGACGATATCGATCGCCTGCAACCAGGCAGCGTCACGGATCTGCTGCGTCGCGTGCCGGGTGTCCAGATCGGGCAAACCGGCGGGCGCGGCAGTCTGCCGGGGGTGTACATACGCGGAACCAAGTCGGCGCAGAGCCTGGTGCTGGTTGACGGTCAACGCATCGGCAACTCCACCTCCGGCGACAGCAACCTGCAACACATCAATATCGAGCAAGTCGAGCGCGTGGAAGTGCTGCGCGGCTCGCGCTCGGTGATTTACGGCAGCGATGCGATTGGCGGGGTGATTCAGATATTTACCCGTCGTGGCGGCGAACAAGGCCTGCATCCGCAGCTGCACCTGGGCTTTGGCAGCAACCAGACCTGGGAGCGCAGCCTCGGCTTGTCGGGTGGCGATGAGAAAACCCGCTTCAACCTCGGCGCCAGCCTCGATGAAACCGCCGGGATCAATCGCACTCACGCCTCGTATCCCAGCGACGGCGACCACGACGAATACCGCAATAAATCGGTCAGCGTGAGCCTGAGCCACGCCCTCACCGACGACATCGAGATCGGCGCCAACGTTCTCGATAACCGCGGCAAAAGCGCGTTCGACAATCCGTTCGGCCGCTTCGACCTGACGACCTTCGAGTCGCTCCAGCAGCAGCCTTACAGCGATTTCGCCGTCAGCAGCATCAGCAGTTACGTGGATGCCCGGGTCAACGATATCTGGAAAACCCGCGTCGAAGTCGGCCACGGCGAAAACCGCGAGAAGACACTCGACACGCTCAGCGAAGAGCGCAGCGTATTCAACACCTATCGCGACTCGGTGAACTGGCAGAACGATCTGACCCTGAACGACCGCAACAGCCTGATCCTCGGCGGTGACTGGTACGAAGACCGCATCAACAGCAGCACCCCCTTCGACGAAGACAGCCGCTGGAACCGTGCGGCGTTTATTCAGCATCGCTATCAGGCGGACAACTTCTCCACGGAATTGGGACTTCGTCGCGACCAGAACCAGCAGTTCGGTGGCCAGAACAGCTGGAGCGGCACCTTCACCCTGCCACTGAACCCGGATAACGACCTGCTGCTGACCTACAGCGAAGGCTTCCGCGCACCGACCTTTAACGATCTGTATTACCCGGACTTCAGCAACCCGGATCTCAAGCCCGAGACCTCGAAAAGCTATGAGCTGCAATGGCGCAGCCAGCTGACTGAAACCAGCCGGCTGGAAGCTTCGCTGTATCGTACGGATCTGGAAGACGCGATTATTTTCGGCAGCAACTCACGGCCGCAGAACGTTGCCTCGGCCCGGATCAACGGGTTTGAAGCTGCATTGAAGCAAGAGCTGTTCGGCTGGCAGAGTAACCTCGGCCTGGCGATCATCGACCCAAGGGATCGCGACAGCGGTCACACCCTGGCCCGGCGCGCGCGGCGGACCTTGAGCCTGGATCTGGATCGGCAGTTTGACCGCCTGGGCTTAGGCGCCAGCTGGCAGGCGGTGAGCAGCAGCTATGACGATGAGAACAATCAGCAGCCATTGGGTGGGTACGCCTTGTTGGGGTTGCGCAGCAGTTGGGCGCTGAATCGCGAGGTCAAGCTTGAGCTGAAGGTGGATAACCTGCTGGACAAGGGCTACAGCCGGGCGCTGTACAGCCATGACAGTAGTCAGTATGGGTATCGTGAGGAAGGTCGGGCCTGGATGTTTGGGGTGACCTGGACGCCGGAGATCTGATCAAGGATTTGCGCTGCCCAGGCCGGCCTCTTCGCGGGCAAGCCCGCTCCCACAGGAGATTTGTGGTGCGCAGAGATCCAGTGTGGGAGCGAGCCTGCTCGCGAAGAGGCCGCACCTCGACTTTAGAGGTCCGGCGCGATGACCTGGCACAACTTGGCGGTCGCGTCGATCATCTGCCCACTCGGCCGTTCCAGGCCCCTGTTCGTCACCAACAACAACTGCCCCCGCGCCACCGCCGCCACCTGCGGCCACACCCTCCACGCATCGAGCTGCGCCTGGTCACCGGCCAGAATCACCTCGGGATTGCGCTGCAACACCGCCTCCACGCTGACCTGCGGCGCCGGCAATGTCAGGTCGGCGAACACATTGCGCGCCCCGCATACTTCGAGCGCATCACTGATGATCTGCCCGCCGCCCACGGTGTACAGCGGCCGATCCCAGACCTGGTAAAACACCCGTAACGGCTCATCCCGGCGATAACGCTGGCGCAATGAATCCAGTTGCTGACGCAAATTCCCAGCCAGTTGAACACCACGCTCCGGGCGGCCGAGTTGCGTGGCAATCGCCTCGATCTGCGCGGCAAGTTGTTCGAAGGTGTGGGGTTCGGCGACGTAGGTCGGTATGTTCAGCCGCTGCAGTTGCTCACGCTGGGCCGGGCCGACGCTGCCGGGCCAGAGCAGCAGCAAGTCGGGCTTCAGGCTGAGCAATTGTTCCATGTCCAGCTGACCATAGCGGCCAACGGAAGGAATATCCTTGAGCTCGGCAGGACGCTCACCGGCATCCAGCACCCCCACCAGCAGATCGGCCGAACCCAGTTCGACGACGATTTCGGACAGCGATGGTGCCAGGCTGACTACGCGCTCGATCGCAGTCACCGAGCCGCTGACGGCCAGCAGCAACCCCGCCAGCCAGACGCTGCGCATCAACCGAGTTGACGCGGAATACGGTAGAGGTAGAACAGCACCAGGGTCGACAGCGCCAATAGCATCAATGGCACCGCTTCAAGGCCTACGAACACCGCCAGCGCACCGATCCACGCCGGCAAGGCGGCGGCCAGGAATGCGGTACGACGCCTGGCGGCCAAGGCAATCCAGGCGGCGGGCTCTTCAGGGGTGTCGAGGGCTTTCTGGGTGGCGATCAGCCCGTGCTTGTAGCTACCAAAAAATTTCAGGCTGACAAACATCGAGGCCACACCGGCGATGAACAATGGCATCGCCAGCACCGGCAGCATCGCCTCGCCCTGGCCAAATACGCCGTTGATCACGAACAGTGGCACCAGGGCCAGCGCCAGGTATTGCCACCAATTGACGGTCAGTCGCCGCCGCACCTGACCGCGGGTCACGCCCGGTCTACCTCGCCCTGGTGCTCGTTGCCCATCATGTGGTCTAGCTTGCTGGCCTTGGTAGCCAGGTAGAGTTTGTTGTGCGGATTGTGGCCGGTGTGCAGCGGCACGCGCTCGGCGACCACGATACCCATGTCGGTCAAGGCCTTGACCTTGCGTGGGTTGTTGGTCATCAAGCGCAGGGATTCCACGCCCAGGTGCTGCAGCATCGGCAGGCACATGGCGTAATCGCGCTGGTCGGCGGCAAAGCCCAGGCGCTCGTTGGCTTCAACGGTGTCGGCACCGCCATCCTGCAATTCATAGGCGCGGATCTTGTTCAGCAAGCCAATGCCACGGCCTTCCTGGCGCAAGTACAGCAACACGCCACGGCCTTCTCGAGCGATGGCCTGCAAGGCGGCTTCGAGCTGCGAGCCGCAATCGCAACGCTGGCTGAACAAGGCATCGCCCGTCAGGCATTCGGAGTGCAACCGGCCGAGTACCGGGGCACCGTCGACGAACTCACCCAGACTCAGCACGACGTGCTCACGCCCGTTTTCCTCATCGAGAAAGCCGTGCATGGTGAAATTCGCAAAAGGCGTTGGCAGCTTGGAAGCGGCGACAAAAACGACAGGCACCGGTGTGCTCCTGTTCTATAGGTACTGGAGATTCGCAGACGCGGCATTGTAACAGCAGGTTCCAACAGACGCTTAGGCTGAATTATGGGGCATAACGATCAAAATGTTTGATCATTGAATTCGCATGACAACCTGTAGGAGCAAGCTTGCTCGCGATGGAGTGTCAGTCGACACCTGCGTATCTGATACCCCATCGCGAGCAAGCTTGCTCCTACAGTAGGTTGATCGTCGGTTTCAAGCGCCGTGCTTAGTTCGAATCAAAACGGATAAGGTTGTTTCCAGCGCTCGAAAATCGGTTTCAGCCGGCCGCTTTTGACCAGCTTTTCCATGCGCTGGTCGAATAGCGCCATCAACGCACGGGCCCTGGGGGTATCGGCGAAGCACAGGTACAGCGGCAACTCAGCTATATGGGTGCGACGAAACTGCGAAGGATCCCTGGCCCGTTGGACGACGTAGTCGACCTCGGTCAGCGCATCGATGTAAAAATCGGCACGATTGTGAACCAGCATTGACAGGATTCCGGTACGACGCAAGACTTCGTTGTAGCGACGCACGTTGGGCAGGTGGTCCTGATAATCGTAGCCGCGGACCCAGGCCAATCGGTAATTGCCCAGGGTTTCCGGGGTCGGCGCCGGATTGCTGGAAAGCCCCAGCGCATAGATGTGATCGGTATCGAAGTTCCAGTGTGGATACAGCAGGTCGCTGGTCTCGTCACGGTAGGAGCCGACACAGGCGTCCACTTCGCCGCGCTGGGCCAATCCCAGGGAACGCAAGTAGGGCTCGGTACGAATATCCAGCTTGACCCCGGCCGGCTCGAACACCTCGCGCAACACGTCCCAGCCCAGACCGTGACCGTCCGTAGCGGTGTAGTCTTCCCATTCTTCGCTGGCCAGATGAATCACGGACGGGGTCATCGGCTCATCAGCCGCCTGGGCCAGCGCACCCAACGTTGCGAACACCATCACCCACAACCAGCGTCGAACCATCCCTAATCCCCTGTTGCGCCACTCAGGCGAAGATCCATACCAGCCCCTGCATCGCCAGCCACGCAAACACCCCGGCCAATACGTCGTCGAGCATGATCCCGACGCCACCGTGCACATGCTTGTCTATCCAGTGAATTGGCCATGGCTTGAGGATATCGAAGAAACGGAACACCAGAAAACCTGCCAGCAACCAATACCAACCTTCCGGTACCAGCCACAGCGTGATCCACATCCCGACCATTTCGTCCCAGACGATTCCTTCGTGGTCGTGTACCCGCAGATCGTCGGCCACCTTGCCGCAGAGCCAGAAGCCGAACAGCATGGTGATGCCCAGCATCAGCCAGTAACCCCAGTCGGGCAGCATCTGCCATAACGGAATAAAGGGTAGTGCAACTAACGAACCCCAGGTCCCCGGTGCTTTTGGCAGGGTGCCCGAACCGAAGCCGAACGCGATGAAATGCCAGGGATTGCGCCAGACCGAGGGCGGTACGAATTCCGCCGGGACTTGATTGGGATGATCTGTCACGGTGTCTCCCGAAAATGTTGGTAGCCCCGGGTTTGCGGGGTGATGTCTTGTCCGTCGGCATCGAGCAATGTCACGCCCTGCCCCGCGACGATCCGTCCGACCACATGGATTGGCCAGCCGTCAGCCAGCAAGGGGGCTAACTCGACGGACGGCAAAGTGAAGGCCAGCACGTAATCGTCACCGCCGCTGAGGGCTGCCGCTTCGGCGCCCGATTGACCGAGCAAGGCCACCAAAGCCTTCGACAGCGGCAAACCGTCCCGTTCAACTTGAATGCCGACCTTCGATGCCAGGGCAATATGCCCACAGTCGGCAAGCAGGCCGTCGGAAATGTCCAGCGCCGAGGTCGCCTTGCCCCGCAATGCCATGCCCAGCCCGAGTTGCGGTTGCGGCGACCAGTAATGCGCCAGCAGCGGATCGGCAATGGCGGCTTCAGCCGTACGCTGGCCGAGCACCAGTGGCAAGGCGCCAGCGGCATTGCCCAACTCACCGCCAACGCACAACAGATCGCCCGGCCGCGCGCCGCTACGGGTCAACGCCAAACCACTGGGCACACGCCCGAACACGGTCATGGTCAGGCTCAATGGCCCACGAGTGGTATCGCCGCCGACCAGTGCCACACCGCAGCTTTGCGCCATGAGGTTCAAACCACGGGCATAGGATTGCAGCCAATCGGGCGTGACCGTCGGCAACGTCAAGGCAAGGGTAAAGGCAACGGGAGTGGCGCCCATGGCCGCCAGGTCGCTGACGGCCACGGCCAGCGAGCGCTGACCGAGCAGAAACGGATCGCAAGGATCTGCGAAATGCACACCGGCCACGAGGGTGTCGGTGGAAATCGCCAACTGCTCCCCTGGGGGAACAGCCAGCAAGGCGCAGTCGTCACCGATCCCCATAGCAACGCCCTCGCCGCCCTGCGCACAGGGCGCGGCGGCGAAGAAATTGCGGATCAGCTCAAATTCGCCCATGGCTGAGACAAAGTATTCAAGCGCCGATCAGCGCTTGAACGCCTTCACTTCAGCTTCACGCAGACGCGGGGCCAGCTTGTCGAGTACACCGTTGACGAACTTGTGGCCGTCGGTGGAACCGAAGACTTTCGCCAGTTCGATACCTTCGTTGATCACAACGCGGTACGGCACGTCGACGCGCTCGAGCAGTTCCCAGGTGGACAGGCGCAGGACCGCCAGTTCAACCGGGTCCAGCTCGTCGATCGTGATGTCCAGGCATGGCGCCAGTGCGGCGTCGATCCGGTCCTTCTGCGCTGGAACCCCATGCAGGATTTCACGGAAGTAGGCGCCGTCGACATCGCTGAAATCGTTATCGACCCGGAACTGCGCTTCGATCTCGTTCAAAGATTGCTTGGCCATGTGCCATTGGTACAGCGCCTGAGTCGCAAGCTGACGGGCTTCGCGACGCTTGACGCTTTTCGATGGCTTGCCGGCATCCGCAGGCTTTGGATCGCGCGGGTTGAAACGATCGCTATCGTCGCTAATCACTTGGCCTCCAACTGCGCCAGCAGGCTGACCATTTCCAGAGCGGACAGGGCAGCTTCGGCACCTTTGTTACCGGCCTTGGTGCCGGAACGTTCGATGGCTTGTTCGATGGAATCAACGGTCAGTACGCCGAAAGCGACCGGTACGCCGAACTCCATGGACACTTGGGCCAGGCCCTTGGTGCATTCGCCCGCCACGTATTCGAAGTGCGGCGTACCGCCACGAATGACCGCGCCCAGGGCGATGATGGCGGCAAACTCGCCTTTCTGAGCGACTTTCTGCGCAACCAGCGGGATTTCGAAGGCGCCAGGCGCACGGATGATGGTGATGTCGCTTTCGCTCACGCCATGGCGAACCAGGGCATCGACTGCACCGCTGACCAGGCTTTCAACCACGAAGCTGTTGAAACGACCTACTACCAGAGCGTAGCGGCCTTTAGGGGCGATGAAGGTACCTTCGATGGTCTTCAGGGTCATTCGTTAGATCTCTTAAAGAGCCGGAACGCGTTTTCTACGCGTCCCTCAGTGATTTGTTAACCGCGAATACAAGCCCGCAAACTGCCGGTCATTATTCGGAGGGCACGTATTCTACAACTTCCAGATCGAAACCGGATATCGCATTAAATTTCATCGGCGCACTCATCAGGCGCATTTTGCGCACGCCCAGGTCCCGAAGGATCTGCGAACCGGCACCGACGATACTGTAGGTGGTCGGTTTTTTCGCCGGAGCGTGCTCCGCGGTTTCACGGATGTGTGCCAGCAACACGTCGCCATCGAGCGGGTGACCGAGCAACAGCACCACGCCGCTGCCGGCCTCGGCGACCGCGGCCATGGCGGCGCGCAAGCTCCAGCGGCCAGGCTGCTTGACCATCAACAGGTCACGCAACGGGTCCATGTTGTGCACCCTGACCAGGGTCGGCTCGTCACTGCTCACGGTGCCCAGGGTCAGGGCCATGTGCACGTCGCCTTCCACGGAATCACGATAGGTCACCAGGTTGAATTGACCCAGTTCGCTATCCAATGGCTGCTCGGCAATCCGCTGAACGGTACGTTCATGGATCATCCGGTAGTGGATCAAGTCGGCGATGGTGCCGATCTTGATGCTGTGTTCGGCTGCGAAAGCCTCAAGCTCGGCACGACGGGACATGGTGCCGTCGTCGTTCATCACTTCGCAGATCACCCCGCTCGGCTCGAACCCGGCCATGCGCGCCAGGTCACACGCCGCTTCGGTGTGGCCGGCACGGGCCAGGGTACCGCCGGCCTGGGCCATCAGCGGGAAGATGTGGCCGGGGCTGACGATGTCTTCAGCCTTGGCGTCTTTCGCGGCGGCGGCCTGCACGGTGCGCGCACGGTCGGCGGCGGAGATGCCGGTGGTCACGCCGGTGGCCGCTTCGATGGACACGGTAAACTTGGTGCCGAAACCGGAACCGTTGCGCGGCGCCATCAACGGCAGCTTCAGCAGTTCGCAGCGCTCGCGGCTCATTGGCATGCAGATCAGGCCACGGGCGTGCTTGGCCATGAAGTTGATGTGTTCAGGCTGGCAGCATTCGGCGGCCATGATCAGGTCGCCTTCGTTCTCGCGGTCTTCGTCATCCATGAGGATGACCATCTTGCCTTGGCGGATATCTTCAACCAGTTCTTCGATGCTATTGAGCGCCACAAGGCACCCCCCTTCTTTCGAAATTTGAGCTTCAGGATTTGAGATAGCCGTTGGCGGCCAGAAAGCTTTCAGTAATGTTTCCGGATTTTGTAGGTTCTGCAGCCTTGTCGCCCAGCAACAGGCGCTCCAGATAACGGGCCAGCAAGTCCACTTCCAGATTGACCCGGCGACCCGGCTGGTACGACGCCATGATGGTTTCGCTCAGGGTGTGCGGAATGATCGTCAACAGGAACTCGGCGCCATCGACCGCGTTCACGGTCAGGCTGGTGCCATCGACGGTGATCGAGCCTTTGTGGGCGATGTACTTGGCCAGTTCTTTCGGCGCGCGGATGCGGAATTCCACGGCCCGGGCGTTTTCAGTACGGGCAACCACTTCGCCCACGCCATCGACATGACCGCTGACCAGGTGCCCGCCCAGACGTGTGGTCGGGGTCAGAGCCTTTTCCAGGTTGACCGGGCTGCCGCTTTTGAGGTCATTCATGGCCGTGCAGTCGAGGGTTTCACGACTGACGTCCGCGGCAAAGCCGTTACCCGGCAATTCAACCGCCGTCAGGCATACGCCGTTGACCGCAATGCTGTCGCCCAGTTTGACGTCGCTCAAGTCGAGCTTGCCGGTTTCTACGTGTACCCGCACATCTCCGCCTTTGGGGGTTAATGCACGAATACTGCCGATGGATTCGATGATGCCGGTAAACATGGAGTCCTCCTCGAGAACAAAGCCGTCGCGTGGCGCAGGCCGGGAATTATACGCTCGCCGCCGGCACAGGAATGGCAATGACTCGCCAGTCTTCGCCAACCGCGCGGATTTCGGTGATTTTGAGCTCGGGCGCGTCTTTCATCTGCGCCAGCGGCCAGTCCAGCAGCGGCCGCGCCGAGGAGCCAAGGAACTTGCCGGCGACGAAAATCTGGAACTCGTCCACCAGTCCCTGCCGGGCAAAGGCCCCGGCGAGACGCGGACCCGCTTCGACCAATACTTCGTTGACGCCACGATGGGCGAGTTCGACGAGCAGTTTGCGCAAGTCGACCAGGCCATCGTCGCCGGTCACGATCAGGCATTCCGGGCCGTTGGCGTATTGCTCTTCGATGGCCATGCAGGTGGCGACCAGCGCCGGGCCAGCCTTGAAGAACGGTGCATCCAGCGGCACCCGCAAACGGCCGTCGATCAGCACGCGCAGCGGTGGACGGCTCATCGCCAACGCGGTTTGCCCGGCGTCCAGCCCCAACTCATCGGCACGCACGGTCAAGCGGGCGTTGTCCGCCAGCACCGTGTCGGCACCGGTCAGCACCACACTGGCCTGGGCGCGCAAGCGTTGTACCGCCGAGCGCGCCGCCGTGCCGGTGATCCACTGGCTTTCGCCGCTTTCCATCGCCGTGCGACCGTCCAGGCTCATGGCCAACTTGACCCGTACGAACGGCAAGCCGTGCTCCATGCGTTTGAGGAAGCCTTCGTTGAGCTTGCGCGCCTCGCCTTCGAGCACCCCGCTTTCGATGGCGATGCCGGCCTGGGCCAGGCGTTGCAGGCCGCGACCGGCGACTTCCGGGTTCGGGTCCTGCATCGCCGCAACCACCCGCGCCAGCCCGGCATTCACCAGCGCATCGGCGCAGGGCGGCGTGCGACCGTGATGGCTGCAAGGTTCGAGGGTCACGTAAGCCGTGGCGCCGCGAGCCTTGTCGCCAGCGGCGTGCAGGGCGTGAATTTCGGCATGGGGTTCGCCGGTGCGCACGTGCCAGCCTTCGCCGACGATCTGCCCGTCACGCACGATCACGCAACCCACCCGCGGGTTGGGATGCGTCGTGTAGTGACCTTTGCGCGCCAGCTCCAGGGCACGGGCCATGTAGTGGGCGTCGAGGATGGCTTGTTCTGGGGACTGGGTCATTCTTTCACCGGCTCACGGGCCAGGCGATCGATCTCTTCGCGGAACTCGTTGAGGTCCTGGAAGCGCCGATACACGGAGGCGAAACGAATGTAGGCGACTTCGTCGAGCTTTTGCAGCTCGGCCATCACCAGTTCACCGACCACGAGGGATTTGACCTCGCGCTCGCCGGTGGCGCGCAGTTTATGTTTGATGTGCACCAGCGACGATTCGAGGCGCTCGACACTCACCGGACGCTTCTCCAGCGCACGCTGCATGCCGGCGCGCAGTTTTTCTTCGTCGAACGGCTGGCGGCTGCCGTCGGTTTTGATCAGGCGCGGCAACACCAGTTCAGCCGTCTCGAACGTCGTGAAACGTTCGCCGCAGGCCAGGCATTCGCGCCGGCGGCGCACCTGTTCGCCCTCGGCGACCAGACGCGAGTCGATGACCTTGGTGTCGTTGGCACCGCAGAAGGGACAGTGCATGGTGGCAGGCAACAAAAAAAGGGAGGGCCATGGTAGCGCATCCGGGTGGCAAGACAAGCCATAGGCTTTGCGGTATACAGACGGGTCATCCATGGATTTCACCCAGCTGGAGCAACCGATGTCCATACGCCCGCTCATTTTGCTCAGTCTTTTCAGCCTCCTGGTGGCCTGTAGCAGCGATGCGCCCCAGCCACCGGAACCCGGCCCTGCGCCGCAACAGGCGCAGAAAAAAGCCAGGGAGTCCGCCGACCTCGGCCCGTTGCCCGCGCATCAACGTGAATTGAGCGGCACCTTGCAAGGCGTACCGGCCGGTGCCGAGGTCGAACTGGCGCTGCTGGTGGTCGACAACCAGGACCGCCCGCAACAATTGCTCGCCAGTTCCAGCCTGATAGGCACCAATCAGATATTGCCGTTTCGTCTGCGATTCAACCCGGCATCCTTTCCAGCAAGTGCCCGCGTTGAACTGCGTGGCCGCGCCAGCCAGTCCGGCCAGTTGATTTTGCACCTGCCATCGCAAGTCATCACCCAGCCAACGACCCAGGCGATGGGTCAACTGCAGTTCGTCAAAGCACCATGATTGCACCGCTCGACCTGCAGCAGGCGTTGGCCGGGCTGCTCGGCGATGCACAGTTGGTGGCCTGTGCCTTGCCGGACACCGAACTGAAGCTTTGGCTGATCGACGGCGACAACATGGACCGCGCGTTCAGCCCGGAAGAAACCCGGCGAATTCTGCATGAACCGCCCTACTGGAGTTTCTGCTGGGCCAGCGGGCTGGCGGTGGCGCGCTATCTCGACCGATTCCCTGAATGGGTCAAAGGCAAGCGGGTGCTGGATTTCGGCGCCGGATCCGGGGTGGCGGGGATTGCCGCGGTCAAGGCCGGCGCGCTGGAAGTGGTGGCTTGCGACCTCGACCCGCTGGCGATCGCCGCGTGTCGGGCGAATGCCGAACTCAATGGGGTACAGCTCGACTACTCGACGGATTTTTTTGCCGAGGCGGATCGGTTTGATCTGATTCTGGTGGCCGATGTACTGTATGACCGGGCGAACCTGCCGCTGCTCGACGAATTTCTAAGTCGCGGCAGGGAGGCATTGGTGGCGGATTCGCGGGTTAGGGATTTTCGTCATCCGTTGTATCAGCGCATCGAGATGCTGGAGGCGATGACCTTGCCGGATCTGGCCGAGCCCGAAGAGTTTCGGCATGTGAGCCTGTACCACGCGCGGCGTGTTTAAAAGCTTCGCCGGCAAGCCGGTCTCGTTCCCACAAGTTCAGCGGTGTTCTCAAGACCGACGCTGAACCTGTGGGAGCGTGGCTTGCCCGCGAAGGCGCCCTGTCAGGCAACGCATCTCCCTATGCCCCACCCTTCCGGCCAGCCCCCACCAAGCCTTATAGTGGCGCAATCCACGCTTTTACGAGATTCCCCCATGAGTCAGGAAACGCCGTACATCTTCGACGCCACGACTGCCGACTTCGAGCAATCGGTGATCGAAAACTCTTTCCACAAACCGGTGCTGGTGGATTTCTGGGCCGAATGGTGTGCACCGTGCAAGGCATTGATGCCGATGCTGCAAACCATCGCCGAGAGCTATCAGGGCGAGTTGCTGCTGGCCAAGGTCAATTGCGACGTGGAGCCGGACATCGTCTCGCGCTTCGGCATTCGCAGCCTGCCAACGGTCGTGCTATTCAAGGACGGTCAACCGGTGGACGGCTTTGCCGGCGCACAACCGGAATCCGCCGTCCGCGCCCTGCTTGAACCTCATGTGCAGATGCCACCGCCCGCGGCGGCCGATCCTTTCGAACAGGCCCAGGCCTTGTTCGATGACAACCGCTTCGCCGACGCCGAAGCCGCCCTCAAGGTGCTGCTGGGCGAAGACAACACCAACGCCGGTGCGCTGATTCTCTACGCCCGCTGCCTCACCGAACGCGGCGAGCTGGGCGAAGCGCAAACCGTGCTCGACGCGGTCAAGAGCGATGAGCACAAGGCGGCCCTGGCCGGTGCCAAGGCACAAATCCAGTTTCTCGGCCAGGCCAGTGACCTGCCGGATGCGGCGGACCTTAAAGCGCGCCTGGCGAAGAACCCGCAGGACGATGAAGCGGTGTACCAACTGGCGATCCAGCAGCTTGCCCGCCAGCAGTACGATGCGGCGCTGGATGCCTTGCTCAAGCTGTTCATCCGCAATCGCAGCTACAGCGAAGGCTTACCGCACAAGACATTGCTGCAGGTGTTCGAACTGCTGGGCAACGATCACCCGCTGGTAACCACGTATCGGCGCAAGTTGTTTGCTGCGTTGTACTGAGTATCACTGACACACCGCGTCAGCGTTCATCGCCAGCAAGCCGGCTCCTACAGTATCGGGATCACCCCAGCCCCCGAACACCTCAAACCCTGTAAGAGCTGGCTTGCCAGCGAAGAGGCCATCACATCCAGCATTAATGTTGCCTGACACGCCGCTTTCGCCAGCAAGCCGGCTCCTACAGTATCGGGATCACCCCAGCCCCCGAACACCTCAAACCCTGTAGGAGCTGGCTTGCCAGCGAAGAGGCCATCACATCCAGCATTAATGTTGCCTGACACGCCGCTTTCGCCAGCAAGCCGGCTCCTACAGTACCGGGATCACCCCAGCCCCCGAACACCTCAAACCCTGTAGGAGCTGGCTTGCCAGCGAAGAAGCCATCACGTCCAGCATTAATGTTGCCTGACACGCCGCTTTCGCCAACAAGCCGGCTCCTACAGCCAGAGGTACAGTGGCGTATCTGCGCCGCTCTCGACCTTCACCTGTGCGCAATGGCGCAAACGCACCAGCAGCCGCTTGCCCGACGCCGCGCTGCCGGTCAATCCTTCAAGCTGCTCCAGCAAATCCGGCCCGCTCATTTGCCCCGCCTTGCGCAGCAAATCCTTGGCGATCTGCCACTGCGTATCATCCTGATTCACAGGTTTGGCCGGCGCCGCACTGGCTTCAGGCTTGACCACCTGCAACTGCGCACCCAGCCGCGCCCAGTCGGCGTCATCGAGCTCCAGTGTCAAATCCACCGGCCAGTCGCCGATGCTTCCGCGTATACGCAACATAAGTCTGCTCCTGCACATTTCTGACTCACATGCTCCCATGGGACTTGTGTAACGCCAAGCGGACGGTCAAACTCTCCACGATTACGTTATAAGATTACATAACACAATATTCATTTTACTTCCGGAGACTCGTCATGCGCCGTCTGCTTCTCGCTCTGCCGTTTGCCTTGCTGCCGCTGGCCGTCGCCCATGCTGCCGACGACCATGACCATGAGCACGGCAGCTTGAGTGCCCACGAACACGGCGTCGGTCGCTTGAATGCTGCGCTGGACGGCCAGACCCTGGAACTGGAGCTGCAAAGCCCGGCGATGAACCTGGTCGGTTTCGAACACGTAGCCACTACCGACGCCGACAAGGCCAAGGTCGCCGCCGTCCGTGCGCAGCTGGAAAAACCTCTGGCGCTGTTCAATCTGCCGACAGCCGCTGGCTGCGTGATTGCAAAGCAGGAACTGGAAAGCCCCTTGTTCGGCGACAAGCCGGACGCCGATGACGATCACGACCATGACGCCAAGGACGAGCATCACCACGATCACAGCGAGATCCATGCGCATTACCAATTCAGTTGCCCGTCACCGGGCGCACTGAAGACGCTGGACCTGGCGAACATCTTCAACACCTTCCCGGCGACGCAAAAAATGCAGGTACAACTGATCAGCCCGAGCGGGCAGCAAGGGGTTGAAGTGACGGCCAAGGCGGCTGCCCTGAAATTCTGAATTCACCAAAGATCCCCTGTGGGAGCGAGCTTGCTCGCGATGAGGCCCTGACATTCAACATCTCTGTTGGCTGATACACCGCTATCGCGAGCAAGCTCGCTCCCACAGGGGTTGTGTTGGATGCGAGATTGAGACAACCCATGAAACCGGCACTATGACCCAAGCACTCATCGAACTGACCGACCTGGGCTTCAGCTGGCCCGGCCACCCGCAATTGCTGGATATCCCGGCGTTTCGTCTGGAGCCGGGGGAAACCCTGTTCCTCAAAGGCCCCAGCGGCAGCGGCAAGACCACCCTGCTCGGCCTGCTCGGTGGCGTGCAGAAGCCCGATCGCGGCAGCATTCGCCTGCTCGGCCAGGAACTGACCGAACTCGGCGCCGGCGCGCGTGATCGCTTTCGTGTCGATCACACCGGCTACATCTTCCAGCAGTTCAATCTGCTGCCGTTTCTCTCGGTGCGCGAAAACGTCGAGCTGCCCTGCCGCTTTTCCAGACTGCGCGCCGAACGGGCGATCCAGCGTCACGGCAGTGTCGATCAGGCCGCAGCCACCCTGCTCGCGCACTTGGGCCTGAAAGATGAAAACATCCTCGGCCGGCGCGCCGATTCGCTGTCCATCGGCCAACAGCAACGGGTCGCCGCCGCACGGGCGTTGATCGGCCAGCCGGAACTGGTGATCGCCGACGAACCGACTTCGGCCCTGGATTACGACGCCCGGGAGAACTTCATCCGCTTGCTGTTCGCCGAATGCCGCGACGCCGGATCGAGCCTGTTGTTCGTCAGTCACGACCAGAGCCTGGCGCCGTTGTTCGATCGCAATCTGTCGCTGGCCGATCTCAATCGCGCCGCCATCCCGTTAGAGGTTTGAGATGTATTTGTTCCGTCTAGCCATGGCCAGCCTGGCTAACCGCCGCTTTACCGCGATCCTTACCGCGTTCGCCATCGCCCTGTCGGTCTGCCTGCTGCTGGCGGTGGAACGGGTGCGCACCGAGGCCAAAGCCAGTTTCGCCAGCACCATCAGCGGCACCGACCTGATCGTCGGCGCCCGCTCAGGCTCGGTGAACCTGTTGTTGTACTCGGTGTTCCGCATCGGCAATGCCACCAACAACATCCGCTGGGACAGCTTCGAACACTTCGCCAACAACCCGAAAGTGAAGTGGGCGATCCCGATGTCCCTCGGTGACTCCCATCGCGGATATCGGGTGATGGGCACCACCGAGGCGTACTTCGAGCATTACCAGTACGGCCGTCGACAACACCTGGAGCTGGCCGACGGTCGGGCCTTCGCCACAGACCCATTCGAAGTGGTGCTGGGTGCCGAAGTCGCCGATGCATTGCGCTACAAGCTGGGCGACAAGCTGGTGTTGGCCCACGGCGTGGCCGTGATCAGCCTGGTCAAGCACGACGACAAACCGTTCACCGTGGTCGGCATTCTCAAGCGCACCGGTACCCCGGTAGACCGCACGTTGCACATCAGTCTCGGCGGCATGGAGGCGATCCATGTCGATTGGCACAACGGGGTGCCGGCGCGCGGCAACGGACGGATCAGCGCCGATCAGGCGCGCAACATGGACCTCACGCCGCAAGCGATCACCGCGTTCATGCTCGGGCTCAACAGCAAGATTTCGACCTTTGCCCTGCAGCGCGAAATCAATGAGTTCCGTGGCGAACCGATGCTGGCGATCCTGCCGGGGGTGGCGCTGCAAGAACTGTGGAGTTTGATGAGCACAGCGGAAAAGGCCTTGTTCGTGGTCTCGCTGTTCGTGGTGTTGACCGGGTTGATCGGCATGCTGACCGCCATTCTCACGAGTCTCAACGAACGGCGGCGCGAGATGGCGATTCTGCGTTCGGTGGGCGCGCGACCGTGGCACATCGCGACCTTGCTGGTGCTGGAAGCGTTTGCGTTGACGCTGTCCGGGGTGATCGCCGGCGTGGTGCTGCTCTACCTGGGCATCGCCGTCGCCCAGGGTTATGTCCAGGCGAATTACGGTTTATATCTGCCCCTCGCCTGGCCAAGCGAATATGAATGGACGCTGCTCGGTGGCATCCTTGGCGCCGCGTTGCTGATGGGCAGCGTGCCGGCCTGGCGTGCGTATCGCCAATCCCTGGCCGATGGCCTGTCGATCCGTCTATGAGGAGGTGAAGATGCCCCGCGTTGTGTTTGCGTTGTTGATGCTGGTCGCCCTGCCGCTGTGGGCGGCCGCACCGAAAGACCTGACCTGGTCGGAAATGATCCCGCCGGATGCCGCACCGGAAGTGCCGAACATGACACCACTGCACGACCTGTCGCAGATGGGGGACGCGCTGGCGGCAGAGTCCGCACCCGCGGCCAGGCAAGACATGCCGAATGCGCCAGTGGTGAACACCCTCGACGGCCAGAACATTCGCTTGCCTGGCTACATCGTGCCGCTGGAAGTCAGTGAAGAAGGTCGCACTACGGAGTTTTTGCTGGTGCCCTATTTCGGCGCCTGCATTCATGTGCCGCCACCGCCTTCGAACCAGATCGTGCATGTGAAAAGCGAAGTCGGTGTGAAGCTTGATGAGCTGTATCAGCCGTACTGGATCGAGGGTGCGTTGCAGGTCAAGGCATCGAGCAGTGAGTTGGCGGATGCGGGGTATCAGATGGAGGCGGACAAGATTTATGCGTATGAACTGCCGGAGTGAATCCGGTAGTTCTGAGTTGTGTGATCGATAGTATTCGCGGGCAAGCCCGCTCCCACATTGGGTCTGCGCATCAACACAAATCCCCTGTGGGAGCGGGCTTGCCCGCGAAGAGACCATGAGCCGCCCACAAAAACCAAGGCCATCACTGTTTCATTGAGCTGAATCAAAAGACCATACCAGACGCCTCCGTACCATTGGACATCGAATATTTTCAACGTCCTCTGGAGCCTCCATGCACAAGTCCTTGCTCAGCGCTTCGCTGTTCGCCCTCGCGCTCGCAGCCCCGCTCGCCCATGCCCATGACGCCGGCGACATCATCGTTCGTGCCGGTGCGATCACCGTCAACCCGGATGCCGACAGCTCCAGTGTCAAGGTCGACCAAGGCCCGCTGGCGGGTGCCGACCTGGGCGGCAAGGCCACCATGAGCAGCGACACGCAACTGGGCCTGAACTTCGCTTACATGCTTGACAGCCATTGGGGCATCGAGCTGCTCGCGGCCTCGCCGTTCGAGCATGACGTGAAGCTCAAGGGTACCGCCCTGGGGGCTGCCAACGGCAAACTCGGCAGCCTGAAACACCTGCCGCCAACCTTGAGCGTCGTGTACTACCCGCTGGATGCGAAGTCCGCGTTCCAGCCGTATGTCGGTGCCGGTATCAACTACACCTGGATCTATGACGAACACGTCGGCAGCGAAGCCAGCGCCAACGGCTTCAGCAACTTCAAGGCGGAGAATTCCTGGGGCATGGCGTTTCAGGTCGGCGCCGACTACATGCTGACCGACAACGTGATGATCAACGCCCAAGTGCGCTACATCGACATCGACACCACGGCGACTGTGGAAAATAACGCCGTGGCACCGGGCACCCGGGCCAAGGTCGACGTGGATGTCGACCCGTTCATCTACATGGTGGGCCTGGGCTACAAGTTCTAAACCCGCCACCTACCCTTTGTAGGAGCGAGCTTGCTCGCGATGGTCTCAAGGACGACGCGTTTATTCAGAAAGTACGCGTTATCGTTGACGTCCATCGCGAGCAAGCTCGCTCCTACAAAGGGTGAAGTCCCAGCAACCGCGCCAGACCATCACGCAACGAAGTCTGCTGCGGATAGGTAAAGCGCTCCAGCAACCGCCGGTTGTCCGCCCGCGAATGGCGGATGTCACCGGCGCGCGCCGGACCGTAGCTCACGGGCGGCAATTGACCGACCACCGCCTCCAGCGCTTCCAGCATTTGCTTGAGGGTGGTGGCCTGGTTCCAGCCGACATTGACCGCGCCCACCTCGACCTGGGGTTTCTCGATGGCTTGCACCAACAAGTCGACCAGGTCTTCGACGTAGACAAAATCACGCGTCTGCTCGCCATCACCGAACACGGTGATCGGCAGGCCTTTCTGCGCCCGCTCGCTGAAAATGCTGATGACTCCGGAGTACGGCGAGGACGGATCCTGACGTGGGCCGAAGATGTTGAAGAAGCGGAAGATCACCGGTTCCAGGTCATGCTGGCGACGATAGAAATCGAAGTAATGCTCGCTCGCCAACTTGTCCGATGCGTATGGCGTCAACGGGGCCTTGGGCGTGTCTTCGTCGATCGATTCGCCTTCGCCGTTATTGCCGTAGACCGCCGCACTGGACGCAAACAGCACCCGCTTGATACCGGCCTTGCGCATGGCTTCGCAGACATTCAACGAGCCAATGAAATTGCTCTGGTGAGTCTTCACCGGATCGTCCACCGAGGCCTGCACCGAAGCCACCGCCGCCAGGTGCGCGACCGCGCTGCAACCGAGCATCGCCCGTGCCACCAGTGCCGCATCGGCGACGTCGCCCAAAATCAGTTCGAGCTTGGGGTTGTCCAGCGGCAAATGGCTGCGCTTGCCGGTGGACAGGTCATCGAGAATCCGCACCGAATGGCCCTTGGCGAGCAAGGCGTCGGTCAGGTGCGAGCCGATGAAACCGGCACCGCCGGTGATGAAAACAGGGCCGTCAGCCATGGCGATAAAACCTGTCGAGTAAGCCCGGGAGTGCCGCGCGCCAGGCGCGGGGCTTGATGCCGAACGTGTGCAGAATTTTCTTGCAGGCCAGCACCGCGTGTTGCGGCTCCTCGGCGGCATCCGGACGCGTGGCGTGAGCCTGGGGGGTCGGTGCTTCGATGGCCAGCGGATGCAACGCACGGGCTTCGGTCAGGATCGCCTGCCCCAGCGCCAGCGGCGTGGTCGCCTCATGCCCGGCGTAATGGTAGGTGCCCCACAGCGGCGCGGCACAATCGAGTTGCTTGAGCACTGAAATGATCACGCGGGCGGCGTCGTCCACGGGCGTTGGATTGCCCCGACGGTCATCGGCCATCAGCAGTTCTTCAGGCGTTTCTGCCCGGGCCAGAAAACGTCCGAGGCTGCCGTCGGGACTGTCATCGAGCAACCAGCCGAAACGCAGCAGCACATGTTGCGGGCAGGTGGCGCGCACACTTTGCTCGATCCGCCACAAGGCCTGACCGCGCAGGCCCAAGGGAACCGGTTCGTCTTTTTCGCTGTAGGCCGTGGCCCGGGAGCCGTCGAATACGCGATAGCTCGACGGTTGCATCAGAACGATGTTGTGATGCTGGCACAATTCGGCCAGACGTTCGACCGCCCGCTCCTGCGCAGCCAGACGCTGCTCGCTGACCACCTCCGCCTGGAACCAGTCGAAGTAGTAGGCGAGGTTGATCAACGCGTCCGGGCGGGTGTCGTCGAGCAGTTGCGTCAGGCTCGCGGCATCCCAGCCGTCTTGCGGTGGGCGGGGGGCGAGGAAGCCGATGTCTTCCTCCGCACCGAGGCGAATCAGCGCCTGCCCAAGGGCATTTCCGCCGCCCAGTAACATAAGGCGCATTCGCATAGAGTCAGCAGGCCCAGTCTGATTGAAACAATGGCTTATCGACACTGCACGGGGGCAATGTCGTCGATAGTTGCCGGAATCGTTGCATTTTGCGGGTTTAGAGCGCAACCGTCATCCGTAAAGTGTACATCTCCTGCAATTGTGGTGCTGCTACCGGCCTCTTCGTCGGATCGCCGCCCGGGGCAAGCCCGCTCCCACAGGGGTCTCTATTGTTTGCAAATTTTGCATTCAACACAGTCCCTGTGTGGGGCTTGCCCCGGGCGGCGATCCGACGATGAGGGCCTACAGGCCAATAGAGAGCTTGAGCGGTACTTGCAACTTACCACCCCCACCCGCATAAATTACTCCATGAACCTGCCCATCCCCGCAGACAGCGCCCTGACAGGCTTCCACCCCGCCGTCAGTGCCTGGTTCCGTAACACTTTCCCGACGGTCACCGCCGCCCAGGCCCGGGCGTGGCCGTTGATCCGCCAGCATCGTTCCACATTGATCGCCGCACCCACCGGGTCCGGCAAGACCCTCACCGCGTTTCTCGCGGTCATCGACGACCTGGTCCACCGCGGCCTGGAAACCGCCGATGGCCTGCCCGACGAAACCCTGGTGGTCTATGTCTCGCCGCTCAAAGCCCTGTCAAACGACATCCAGATCAACCTGCAAACCCCCTTGGCCGGCATTACCGGACAACTGCGCGTGATGGGCCTGCCCGAACTGCAGATCACAACCGCCGTGCGCACCGGCGATACGCCGCAAAAAGACCGCTCGGCCATGCGCAGGACGGCGCCGCACATTCTGGTGACAACGCCCGAATCCCTGTACGTGCTGCTCGGCTCTGACTCCGGTCGGCAAATGCTCAAGACCACTCGTACGGTCATCGTCGACGAGATCCACGCCATTGCCGCCAGCAAACGCGGCAGCCACCTGGCCCTGAGCCTGGAACGCTTGCAGGCAATGTGCACGCAACCCTTGATGCGCATCGGCCTGTCCGCCACGCAAAAGCCGATCGACGCGGTCTCGCGTTTTCTGGTCGGTCGCGATCGTGCCTGCGAAATCATCGATATCGGCCACGCCCGGCCGCGGGATCTGGATATTGAAGTGCCGCCCGTGCCGTTGTCGGCGGTCATGGCCAACGACGTCTGGGAGCTGGTGTATGACCGCCTCGCCGCCCTCGCCCGCGAGCACCGCACCACGCTGGTCTTCGTCAACACCCGGCGCCTGGCCGAGCGCCTGAGTCGGCACTTGAGCGAGCGCCTGGGCAAGGACGCGGTCGCCGCCCACCACGGCAGCCTGGCCAAGGAATTTCGCCTCGACGCCGAGCAACGGCTCAAGCGCGGCGACCTGCAAGTGCTGATCGCGACTGCCTCGCTGGAGTTGGGGATCGACATCGGCGACGTCGACCTGGTCTGCCAGATCGCTTCGCCGCGCTCGATTGCCGGGTTCCTGCAACGGGTCGGCCGCTCCGGGCACCAGGTCGGCGGCACGCCCAAGGGGCGATTGTTTGCCACCACCCGCGACGACCTGATCGAATGCATCGCCCTGCTCGACTGCGTGCGTCGCGGCGAACTCGATACCTTGCAGATTCCCCGGGCACCGTTGGACGTACTTGCGCAACAGATCATCGCTGAAGTCAGCTGTCAGGAATGGCAGGAGCAGGCATTGCTGGAGATGTTCCGCCGGGCTTCACCTTATGCCGAACTCGACGAACAGCATTATCTGGCGCTGCTGCACATGCTCGCCGACGGCTACAACGGGCGTCAGGGCGTTCGCAGCGCTTACCTGCACCGCGACGCCGTGACCCGCACGCTGCGCGGTCGCCGGGGCAGCAAACTGACCGCCGTGACCAGCGGCGGGACCATCCCGGACAACGCCGACTACAGCGTGCTGCTGGAGCCTCAAGGGCTGAACATCGGCAGCGTCAACGAAGACTTTGCGGTGGAGAGCATCGCCGGCGATGTCTTCCAGCTAGGCAACACCTCTTACCGGATCCTGCGGGTCGAAACCGGCAAGGTCCGGGTCGAAGACGCTCAGGGTCAACCGCCGACCATCCCGTTCTGGCTCGGCGAAGCGCCCGGTCGCAGCGATGAACTGTCGTTCGCCGTGGCTCGCCTGCAAGGGCAACTTGATGACCTGCTGGGCGCCACACCCGGGAATTTGCAACCCGCGCTCGACTGGCTGACCGACACCCTGGGCCTCAATCTGGCCAGCGCCGATCAACTGGTGGATTACCTGGCCCGTGCACGTCTGACCCTCGGCGCCCTGCCCTCCCAGGACACGCTGCTGATGGAGCGGTTTTTCGACGAGTCGGGCGGCACCCAACTGATCATTCACACCCCGTTTGGCAGCCGCATCAACCGCGCCTGGGGCCTGGCCCTGCGCAAGCGCTTCTGCCGCACCTTCAACTTCGAATTGCAGGCGGCCGCCAGCGAAGATGCCATCGTGCTGTCGCTGTCCAGCAGCCACAGCTTTGAGCTGGATGAGGTCTGGCGTTATCTGCACAGCAACAGCGCCGAGCATATCCTGACTCAAGCGGTGCTCGAAGCGCCGCTGTTCGGCGTACGTTGGCGCTGGAATGCCGGGGTGGCGCTGGCACTGCCGCGTTATACCGGTGGACGCAAAGTCGCGCCGCAGATCCAGCGGATGAAGAGCGAAGACCTGATCGCCAGTGTGTTTCCCGACCAAAGTGCCTGCGTGGAAAACCTCGCCGGCGAACGGGAGATTCCCGAGCATCCCCTGGTGGAGCAGACCCTCGACGATTGCCTCCACGAAGCCATGGACTGCGAAGGCTGGCTGGCCTTGTTGCGCCGCATGGAGCGTGGCGACGTGCGCCTGATCAGCCGCGACCTGCCAGCCCCCTCGCCGCTGGCGGCAGAAATCCTTAGCGCCCGGCCCTACACCTTTCTCGACGATGCGCCGCTGGAAGAACGTCGCACGCAAGCCGTGCTCAATCGTCGGTGGACCGATCCGCAATCCACTGACGACCTCGGGGCGCTGGATGCCGAGGCGATCCAGGCCGTGCGCGACGAAGCCTGGCCCGCGCCCACGGGCATCGATGAAATGCATGAGGCGTTGATGAGCCTGGCGTGCATCAGCGATGCCGAGGCACAGGCCAATCCCCGTTGGCGCGAATGGCTCGACGCCTTGACCGACAGCGGCCGCGCCAGCCGTTTGCAAATCAACCCGGCGCAATCGGTATGGCTGGCGCTGGAGCGGCTGACCTGTGTGCAGGCTATTTATCCACAGGCCCCCTTGTCGCCGCCGCTGCAGGCATTGCCGGGTTTCGACGAAGCCTGGGAGGCGGACGCTGCGGCACTTGAAGTGGTTCGCGCACGGCTCAGTGCTTTTGGTCCATTGCCGCTGCAAGCGATTGCCGAACCTCTGGACTTACCCGCGACTCAAGTCACCCAGGCACTGGCTCAACTGGAGCGCGAAGGTTATGTGCTGCGCGGCCAATTCACGCCCGGTGCGGCACGGGAAGAATGGTGCGAGCGGCATCTGCTGGCGCGCATCCATCGCTACACGGTCAAGCGTCTGCGGCGGGAAATCGAGCCGGTGGCGCTGCAGGATTTCATCCGTTTCCTGTTTGACTGGCAGCATCTGTCCCCGACGACCCAAGGCCAGGGCAGCGCTGTGTTGCCGGCGATTGTCGCTCAGTTCGAAGGCTACCCGGCCGCCGCTTCAGCCTGGGACAGCGATATTCTGCCGGCACGAATCAAAGGGTATTCGGCGAGCTGGCTGGATGATCTGTGCCGCAGCGGCAAACTGGTCTGGACCCGCCTGACCGCGCGCAACAAGAGCGCCAGCACGGCGCTGCGCAGCACGCCGATTCTGCTGTTGCCGCGCAGCCAGGTGGGGTTGTGGAGCAGCCTGACCGAGCAAACCCCGGTCGACGATCTGTCACCGAAAACCCAAAAGGTTCACCAGGCCCTCAGCCAGCATGGCGCACTGTTTTTCGATGAGCTGATGCACGAGGCGCACCTGCTGCGTTCGGAGCTGGAAATCGCCTTGCAGGAGCTGGTAGGGGCCGGTCTGGTGAACGCCGACAGTTTCGCCGGCCTGCGAGCGCTGATCACCCCGGCCAGTAAACGCCAGGCCCGCAGCAGCCGACGCGGGCGCGGGGCGTTTGTCGGCGGGATGGACGATGCCGGGCGCTGGGCCCTGCTGCGCCGCGCTGCTGCCGCGCCGGTGGTGGATGGCAAACGTGCGGCGCCGACGCCGGCCGATACCCTTGAACATATCGCCATGACCTTGCTGCACCGCTATGGCGTAGTGTTCTGGCGCCTGCTGGAACGCGAAGCGGACTGGTTGCCGAGCTGGCGGGAATTGCTGCGTACCTTCCACCGATTGGAGGCACGGGGTGAAATTCGTGGCGGGCGGTTTGTCAGTGGTCTGGCGGGCGAGCAGTTCGCATTGCCTGAAGCGATTCCGTTGCTGCGCGAAGTTCGGCGCCGGCCCCATGACGGGAGTCTGGTAGCAGTGTGCGGGGTTGATCCGCTGAATCTCGCGGGTACGCTTTTACCCGGAGCGAAAGTGCCGGCGTTGGCGAGTAATCGGTTGGTGTATCGCGACGGGTTGCCGGTGGCTGCGGAGATTGCCGGCAAACAGCATTTTTGGCTGGAGCTGGATCAGCAAGCCAGTGCCGAGGTGCGTAGCAAGCTGATCCGGCATTGATGTCGTCTGGCGGGGCCTCTTCGCGAGCAGGCTCGCTCCCACAGTTGATCTGTGTTTGAGCAAGGTTTTGTGACCGACACATGTCCCCTGTGGGAGCGAGCCTGCTCGCGAAGAGGCCAGCAACTCCACCACAAATCACTGAGTTCGCGGCTGATCCGGCAACAACACCGACGAATGCTCCACCATCGTCCCCTCATCCTCCGGCTCATGCACCTGCCGCCCGGGCATCAACACCTGCTGTGGATAAGTCTGCGCGAAATGCACCCAAGGGCTGTTATCCACCAGCTTTTTCAAGCGCTGATTGAACGCCCGACTCACTGCATATTGACCGCCCGACACGGTACGGAACTGCGCCGTCAGCACCACCCCGTTGAGGTCCATCTTGTCGACGCCGAACACATCCAGCGGCCCTTGCAGGTTGTACTTGAGGAACGCATCGTCACGGATCGAATCACCCGCCTCGCGGATCAGTTCGATGGCCTTGTCCACGTCGGTGTCGTAGGTGAACTGTACAGAGAAAAACGCATACGCGAATTGCCGCGATTGGTTGGTCACCGCCTTGATCTGGCCGAACGGCACCGAATGCACGAACCCCTTGCCGTCACGCAGGCGCAACGTGCGGATGGTCAGCCCTTCGACCGTCCCGGCATGACCGGAATCGAGCACCACCCAGTCGCCGATCGACAAGGTGTCTTCAATGATGATGAACAGCCCGGTGATGACGTCCTGCACCAATTGCTGCGAGCCGAAACCGATGGCCAGGCCGACCACCCCGGCACCGGCCAGCAGCGGCGCGACGTTGATGCCCAGGTTGGCCATGGTGGTGATCGCACAGATCACCACCAGGATGATCTTGATCGCGTTGCGCAGCAGCGGCAGGATGGTTTTGACCCGCGTACTGGGCTGCGCCGCGCGCTTGTTGACCGGCGGTTTCAGCGCTTCCTGGATCGCCGTATCGAGTACCACCCAGAGCAGCCAGGTGACCAGAAAGATCAGACCGATGCTGCTCAACGAATCGCTGATCGCGCGGCCCACCGAGTTGCGTTCGGCGAATTCGAACAGCGACACCCCCCAGATCCGCCCGAGGACTTCAATGAAAGCCACGGCCATGACGATCCGCGACAAGGCGTGCAGCAGGCTGAGAAAGCGTTCCTTGTAGGCGCTGCTGCGCTTGAGCGCTTCGGCCTGGCTCGACTTGAACATGTGCTGGAAAATCGTGCTGAGGAATACCGCGGCAATCAGCAAAATGGTGGTGAACAGCGCGCAGCGCAGCGCCTTCTGGTTGTCCTCGCCGACGCCGATCAGGTTGATCGCCGAGACCATGACCATCAGCAGGATCGGCCAGAACCAAAGCCCGGAAAAAATCCGCAGCGATTCCTGCAGCGAAGGCTGTTTGAGACGTTGAGCCAGCGGCCGATTGCGGATCAGGTGCGCCACCGGACGACGCAGGTGGATCACCAGCAAACCGAAGATGATCGAGGCAAACAGACCGGTAAACACCGCGATGCTGCTGGTGATGTTACCGCCCAGTTGTCGGGCGATTTGCGGGCTGGTCAAGGCGTCGCTGAGCGCTGCGAGGAAGCCGATCAGGAACAGGGGTTTGGGGCAGTAATCGCGAATGATCTGCACCGCTGCGCGTTTGTGTCCGGTGTTGAACATGACAATCACGCAAAGCAGCATCGACGTGGAGAAAATGCCGCTGCTGGTGGCATAGGCGAAACACAACGCCAGGGCGCGACCCACCGAAGCTGGCAGGAAGTGGCTGACATAGAGTGTCAACGGCAGGCAGATCACGGCAGGCAAGGTGTAAGGCAGCAAGTAGGTGAGCAAATCCTGGCTGCGTTGGCGGGTCCGCAGCCAGCGCCCCTGGTTCAGCCGTGTGGCAAGAAGGCCACCGAGCACGGTGAGCAAGGCAAAGACGCCGAGCCAGACACCGGACAACGTCAGAAAATCACCCGCCACGCTCCAGCCTGAACGACTCGAGGGCCGGTTGACCAGTTTGTCCACTTCATCCACCGCCCGATCGGCCCGCAGGCGCCAGGCGTCGACCAGGTTTTCGTTGAGGTCGAGCTTATCCTGAACGTCGTCGATGCTGGAACTGATAGCCCCGAGCAGGCCGCCCTGCACCAGTGGCTCGGGCTTTGCGGCTTCCTCCGTGGCGTCAGGAACACCCGGCAGTGTGGCGGCTTCCAGCTCGTTGCTACCCAGAATCAGCAACGCCCCCAGCAGTATCGCGGTCTTGAATTTGAGCAAAACGCGGAGCTCCGTCTAAAGGATCTGTAAGGAACTGATTGACAAATGGCAGGCAAGTTCACGGACCGCTCTGTAGGAGCCGGCTTGCTGGCGAATGGGGCCCTTGAATGATGTGGTGTAGTTGAGACTGCCTTCGCTGGCAAGCCAGCTCCTACAGGGGGCCGTGTGACAAGACGGTCTCGCTCCCACAATTGATCGATTGTGTACTTCAAAGTGTTTTACCGCCCGTAATTCCGTCGAAACTTTGTTGCTCGTCCCGCAGTCATCAAAAGATCAGGCAGTCCGAAGACCATTAGACGGGAGGCGATATGGCGGCGATTCACATTGGCATTTCAGGTTGGCGGTACACGCCCTGGCGGGGGGATTTCTACCCGAAGGGGCTGGCCCAGAAGCGCGAATTGCAATTCGCGTCGCGGGCCGTCAACAGTATCGAAATCAATGGATCGTTTTACGCCCTGCAACGGCCCGAACGTTATGCCCAGTGGTACACCGAAACGCCGACGGGCTTCGTGTTCAGTGTCAAAGCGCCACGTTTCATCACCCACATCAAGCGCCTACGTGACATCCACAAACCCCTGGCGAACTTTTTCGCCTCCGGGGTGCTGGAACTCAAGGACAAACTCGGTCCGATCCTTTGGCAATTCCCGCCCAACTTAAAATTCAATGCCGAGTTGTTCGAGACGTTCCTGCAGCAACTGCCCCACGACACCGAACAGGCCGCCGCCCTCGCCCGTCAGCATGATTCGCACGTGAATGGTCACGCCAGCCTGAAGGCTTACAAGAAAAAGCCGTTGCGTCATGCCGTGGAAATTCGCCATGAAAGCTTCGTCGACCCGGCCTTCGTCCGTCTACTGAAACGCTACGACACTGCCTTGGTCATCGCCGATACCGCCGGCAAATGGCCTTACCGCGAAGATATCACCAGCGACTTCGTCTACCTTCGCCTGCACGGCGCCGAAGAACTCTACGCCAGCGGTTACACGCCACAAGCGCTGAAACGCTGGGGCGATCGCATCGAGGCCTGGCACCAGGGCAAGCAACCGAGCGATCCACAGTTGATCGCGCCGAAGCAAAAGCCCAAGGTGCGCAAATCCCGCGAGGTGTTCTGCTATTTCGATAACGACATCAAGGTCCGCGCGCCCTTCGACGCGCGCAGCCTGCTGCAGCGCTTCCATCTAGATAAAACCCTCACCACAGCCCCCGGCGAGCCTGCTGCCGAAGGAGTGCTGCCATGAACAGTTCCGAGCAGCTCAGCGTAGCGGATGACCAGGCACAAACCATTGAGCCGGTCAGTCGGTTCACCGTACTGACAGTCAACACCCACAAGGGCTTCACCGCCTTGAACCGACGCTTCATCCTGCCCGAATTGCGCGAAGCGGTGCGTAGCGTGTCGGCCGACGTGGTGTTCTTGCAGGAGGTTCACGGCACCCACGAACATCATCCGGCGCGATACAGCAACTGGCCCGAAATACCGCAGTATGAATTCCTCGCCGACACCCTGTGGCCGCAGTTCGCCTACGGGCGCAATGCAGTCTACCCGGCGGGCGATCACGGAAATGCGCTGCTGTCGAAATTCCAGATCATTCGCCATGACAATCTCGATGTGTCCATCAGCGGTCATGAGAACCGGGGCATCCTGCATTGCGTGCTGCGCCTGCCCGGCGACGGTCAGGAAGTGCACGCCATTTGCGTCCACCTGGGCCTGCGCGAAAGTCACCGTAATGCACAGCTCAAGCTATTGGCCAGCCGTCTTGCAGAGCTGCCGGCCGATGCCCCGGTGGTGGTTGCCGGTGACTTCAATGACTGGCGCCAGCGCGCCGATGCGCTGCTCAAACCCTGTGGTCTGCGAGAAGTGTTCGCCGAACTGCACGGCAAACCGGCGCGCAGTTTCCCTGCACGCCTGCCAGCATTGCGCCTGGACCGCATCTATGTGCGCAACCTCAAGGCCAGTCGCCCGCAAGTGCTGGCGGCACGTCCCTGGTCCCACCTTTCCGATCACGCACCGTTATCGGTGGAGATCGAGCTATGAGCAGCCCGTCGATGGAAAAGACCAGTGTGGAACACTTATCCACAACCCCGCCCGCCCATGCACCCGGCACGGTCGACGTCGAGTACGGCTGGCAAGGCAACAATCTCGTGGAGCTGCTGGAAAATGGCGAAGCGTATTTCCCCCGGGTGTTCGAGGTCATGCGCCAGGCCAAGAGTGAAATCCTCCTGGAAACCTTCATCGTCTTCGAGGACAAGGTCGGCAATGAACTGCAACAGGTGCTGATCGATGCCGCCAAACGCGGCGTGCGGGTCACCGCCAGTCTCGACGGTTTTGGCTGCGGCGAATTGAGCACCGCCTTTCTCGCGGCGTTGAGCGAGGCCGGCGTGCGTATCCAGATATTCGATCCCGCGCCCAAGCACTTCGGCATTCGTACCAATTGGTTCCGTCGCCTGCACCGCAAGATAGTGGTGGTCGATGGCACGATTGCGTTCATTGGCGGGATCAACTTTTCCGCCGACCACCTGGCTGACTTCGGCCCCGAGGCCAAACAGGATTACTCGGTGGAAGTGCAAGGCCCGGCAGTAGCCGATATCCATCACTTCGCCCTGCTGCAAAGCGGCCGGCCGGCCCGGGCCAAATACTGGTGGCAACGTCGCCGGCAGCGGCGCCAGGAACTGGCCTTCACCGATCACGACGGCCAGGTGCGTCTTGTCTATCGCGATAATGGCGAGCATACGACCGATATCGAAGAGGTTTATCGCCAGGTGCTGCGCAGCGCCCAACGGCGGGTTGTGATCGCCAACGCCTACTTCTTTCCGGGGTATCGCCTGCTGCGCGAAATCCGCAACGCGGCCCGGCGTGGCGTCGATGTGCGCCTGATTCTGCAAGGCCAGCCCGACATGCTGGTGGCCAAACTTGCGGCGCGCATGACCTATGACTACCTGCTCAAGTCCGGTGTGCAGATATTTGAGTATTGCGACCGCCCACTGCACGGCAAAGTCGCGCTGGTGGATGAGGACTGGAGCACGGTGGGTTCGAGCAACCTCGATCCATTGAGCCTGTCCATGAACCTGGAAGCCAACGTGTTGATCCGCGATCGCGCCTTTAACCGGATACTGTCCGAGCGCCTCGAGGACCTGAGTGACAATCACTGCAAGGCCATGTCCGCAGACAAGTCCCCCCGTGGACGGGTCTGGCACATGACCGTCGGCTTCCTGGTGTTCCACTTCCTGCGGCACTTTCCGGCCTGGGCCGGTTGGCTGCCGGCGCACAAGCCGCGCCTTAAACCTTTTTCCCACACCGCCCGGAGTGACACCTGATGAGCCACTCTGAAACACAGCCGGCGACCCACGCCGACCATCCGCACAAGTCGCGCTGGAGCCGTTGGAAAAAACCGCTGACGATGCTGTTTTTCCTCGCGCTGATCGTACTGTTCACGATGCTCGCCCAGCGAATCGAATGGGACGAAGTGTTCAACAACCTCGCTGATTTCAAGGTGCGCACGCTGATCATCGCGTCCGGGCTGACGCTGGTGAGCTTTCTGGTTTACGCCTGCTTCGACCTGATCGGCCGAACTTACATTCGCCAGGACCTGACCTGGAAACAAATACTGCCGGTGGGCATTATCAGCTACGCCTTCAACCTCAACCTGAGCGCCTGGGTCGGTGGCGTTGCCATGCGGTATCGCCTGTACTCACGTCTCGGGGTGAGCAAAGGCAACATCGCGAAGATCCTCGGCCTGAGTCTGGCGACCAACTGGTTCGGTTACATGGTCATTGCCGGTGCAGTGTTCACCAGCGGGCTGGTGCGGATGCCGCCGGGCTGGAAGCTGAGCACCGGCGCGTTGCAAGGTGTGGGGGTGTTGTTGCTGTTGGTGAGCGCGGGATACCTGGTGGCCTGTCAGTTTTCCCGGCGTCGGGAATGGTCGATCCGCGGGGTGGAAATCAACCTGCCATCGCTGCGCATGGCGATCCTGCAATTGGCTCTTGGCGCGCTGAACTGGTCGCTGATGGCTGCCGTGATTTTCACCCTGCTGCCGAGCAAACTGGATTATCCGCTGGTGCTTGGGGTGCTGTTGATCAGTGCCATCGCCGGCGTGATCACGCATATTCCTGCCGGGCTCGGGGTGTTGGAGGCGGTGTTCGTGGCGCTGCTGCAACATGAGGTTTCACGGGGGAGTCTGGTGGCGGGACTGCTGGCGTATCGGGCGATCTATTTCATCTTGCCGCTGTTGATTACGGTGGTGATGTATCTGGTTGTCGAAGCCAAGGCCAAGTCGCTGCGGATTGCAAAGAAACCATCTTGAGCGTTGTGGTGGAGCGGATGCCGCCTTCGTCGGAACGCCGCAACCTCAACTGGATTGAATAATGCTCAACCGCTCACCCACCACCATCTCGGTAATCCAGTCCACCAGGATCGAGGTATACGCCTGTTGCGACACCGGGTCGCTCAAGGCGTGATCCGAACCGTCGATAATCCGGTGTGTCAGGGAATGCGTCTGCTGACACGCCGCCCGGTAACTCATGATGGTGGCGTGCGGCACATAGTCATCGGTTTCGGACTCGACCAGCAGCACATCCCCGGTAAATTGCGAACAGGCATGCAGCGCGCGATTAGTGTCGGCGCGAACCAGCGTACTGCGATAGTCACGCAGGTCAAGCTTGTCCAGGTCACGCTTGGGGGTGTTCCATTGATCGTCGCGATACAGCGCCGGCACCCGCAGCGCCAACCAGCGAACGGGGCGCAAGGAGGTCAGGATCGACGCCAGATAACCGCCATAGCTGGTGCCCACGACGGCAATCGCCGAGGTATCGAGCGCCGGATGGGCGAGCAACCGGTCATAGGCCGCCAGCAGGTCGCGCAGGTTGTCCTCACGTGTCACCCGTGTCAGTGGAATCCCGGTGCCACCCGTGTGTCCGCGCAAGTCGAACGTCAGGCACACACAGCCAAGGCCGGCAATGCCTTTCGCCCGCTCCAGATCCCGCTCCTGGCTGCCGCCCCAACCGTGCACGAACAACACGCCAGGGACTTTCGATTTGGGACTGAGAAAGGTCCCGGTCATCTGTTCATCGTCGATGTCGATCTGAATGGTTTCGCTTCTAGCCGTCATAGGATTTAACCGTTACGTACTTGAGTAGAAAATCACTGTTCTGCGCCGGCCCACGGTAGACCTCGATGGCGTCCGCGGGCAGGGGCTGATCGATGTACTTCTCCACCGAAGACACGCGAATCGCACGCATCCCCGGATCGTTGATGAAGCTCTGCAACGCTGCCACTTCGGCGCTGCTGGCACCGCCCATGCGCCAGGATTGTTCCAGCACGCCGCTGCGCCGTTTGCCGTTACTGTCCAGTCCCTGCGCGATGTCGTAGTTGCGCCGGGAGGCGTAGAAACCTGGATACGATTCATCCGCGGCACTGTCGAAAACCTGCGCTTGCTGAATCGCCAGCCGCACATCGTCCGGCAGTGCCAATTCAAGCAAGTCGTCATAATAACCCTGCACCACGAGCAGATTGGAGCCTCCATAAACCTGCTCGCCTTGACCATCCGTGGTCAAGTATTGATCACCGCAGTAACTCAATACTCTGTCGCCGAAGAAGCTCTGGCCGACGCTGTGGGTAATGACATCGTCCAGATCCTGCTCCAGCACCACGCCATCGGTGAACAGCGCCTTGGCATCGGGCCTGGCAAGAACCGCATCAAACTGGTCGAGGCTTCTGATCACTTCCTGACCGCGGCCGGCGCAGGCATGGATGGGCTTGAGGCGAATGGGGCCGGCGTAGAGGAGATGTTCTGCCGCGGGACGCGCATCGTCCAGCGAAAACACACTGAGGCCATCAAGCACTACGTTACGCACGCGTTCGGAAAACAGCGGCGACCAGCCTTGCGGGGCGTGGGCGTTTTTACTGCGCAACCCGTGGCTGATGGCCTTGGTGCAGATGAAGTCGTGGTCGACGTAACCGCCCCACATATCATCCGGCCCCCTCACGCCCAGCTCTAGGGCGGCCGCGGCCCCTACCAGGGTCTGGGTCGGTAACAGATAAAGGTCGTGGCCGCGGTGTAATTCAGGGTCGTAACTGTCACCGAATTTGAGCCCGAGGATTTGCGCCAGCCAACGGGCCAGCGCGCGATTGGTTTCGACTTCGTGCAGTGGAGCGTCGGGGCGCACCGAATGGGCGACCACCAGTCTGTTACGGTTTGTTGGGGTCATGCATCCCCCTTCAGTCGGCACGTGATGAATGTGGTTGTTAAGGTGCAGAGATCAGGCCAAGGGTGGCCAGGAAGAAAAAGCCTTCGAATCAAACAGATACGCTGAAGATAGTGGCACCAGGCCTGCTTTAATCTGCACGAAACCTTTCAAAACTCCTGCATTTTGCACGATTGGCACGATTGGCACGATTGGCACGAATCAAAAATGTGGGAGCGAGCCTGCTCGCGAAAGCGGTGTGTCAGTCAATATTTCAGTTGACTGACACTCCCTCTTCGCGAGCGGGCTCGCTCCCACAGTTGATCCGCTGTGATACTGGCTACCGAGTCAACGCCGCAGTCGGAGACACCCCAAATCGCGCCCGATAATCACTCGGCGCCAACCCGGTAATCTTCTTGAACGTCGCCCGAAATGCCCCGGGATCCTGATACCCGACCGTCCAGGCGATGTGATCGATTGTAGCGTTGGTGAACTCAAGCATTTCCCGAGCCTTGCCCACCCGCAAATGCTGGCAATACTCGGTAGGTTTCAAGCCGGTCGCCGTGCGGAACCGGCGCAGGAAGGTGCGCTCTTCCAGCCCTGCCCGCTCGGCCATCCCCGTCAGCGACACATCGGTCGCGCCAGTGCCTTGCAGCCAATGCTGAACCTTGAGTATCGACGCATCGCCATGGCTGAGAATCGGTGAAAAATTGCTGCCGCACTCGCTGGCGCTGTCGCTGTGTTCCACCACCAGGAAGCGTGCGGTGCTGGTGGCGATACTCGGCCCGAGCAAACGATTCACCAGACGCAGACCCAGTTCGGACCAGGCCATCAAACCGGCAGTCGTAATCAAGTCGCCGTCATCGACGATGGGCGTGTCGGCCTTGAGCCTGATCGCCGGGTAACGGTCGGCGAACGTCTTGGCCGAGGTCCAGTGCGTGGTGGCGCTACGACCGTCGAGCAAACCGCTTTCGGCCAACAGAATCGAGCCCACGCAGACGCCGCCCAGGATCGCGCCATTGGCATGTTGCTGGCGAAGCCAGCGGATCAACGCCAGCGGCGCCTGACCTTCGGAGAAACCGGCGATCGACGGGGGGATCAACACTGCAACCAAAGGGCTGTCCAGGACCGGATGACTGTCATAAACCCGTTCGGGCACCTGCTCGCCATCGACCTGCCAATGGCTGATCCGCAACTGCGGCAACTGCGCACTCTGGTGCTCGGCGGCAATCCGGTTCGCCACGGCGAACAAGTCCGTCAGCCCATGCACCGCCGCCATTTGCGCGCCGGGATAGATCAACACAGCCAGTTCGACGATTGCCCTTTCTGCGTCCATTGTCAGTTTTCCCCCTGCTATTGTCGGTGCGGCCAATCCTCGAGCGGCCGGCCAGACCCGATACTCCATTGCACACCAACATACACTTCGAGGAAACAGTCATGACCCGACAAGCACTCATCGTAGTCGATATCCAGAACGACTACTTCCCCCAAGGCAAGTGGCCATTGGTCGGCGCCGATGCCGCGGCGGACAACGCTGTACGCTTGATCAAAGCCTTCCGTGACGCCGGTGATTCGGTGGTACACATCCGTCACGAATTCACCTCCGACGACGCGCCGTTTTTCACGCCCGGTTCCGATGGCGCGAAGTTGCATCCCAAAGTCCTCAACCGCGCCGACGAGCCGGTCGTGCTCAAGCACTTCGTCAATTCGTTTCGCGAAACCGAACTGAAATCGATCCTCGACGAGCAAGGCATCAAGGAACTGGTGGTGGTCGGCAGCATGAGCCACATGTGCGTCGACGGCATTACCCGTGCGGCTGCCGACATGGGTTACACCGTCACGGTCATTCACGACGCCTGTGCCTCCCGCGACCTGGAATTCAACGGTCTTACCGTTCCGGCTGCCCACGTGCATGCGGCCTTCATGTCGGCCCTGGGCTTTGCCTACGCCAGCGTGGTGTCTACTGACGAATTCCTGGCCGCTCGCGACTAAAAAGGCCCTCAACACCCACAGGTCAGTTGCGTTCGCACGCTACTGGCCTTTTTTTATGCCCGCACGCCTGTCATAAAATCTCACGCGTGAGTTGTTGAGGGCGGAAAATATTGCCTGTAGTGTCTTGACGCGTGAGTGTGCACAACGAGGTCGGCACCATGAACTGCAGCTCCCCATCAGATCCGCCTGACGGGTCTGCACCCGATTCAGCGAGCCGTAAGGGAGAGCGCTCGAAATCCTCCGCAAAAAAACCGTCGAGTTTCTACATGAAGCAGATGCGTGCGGGCCTGGGTGCTGCCGGTTACGTAAAACACGAGACTTGGGTGCTTCCCGAAAACCGGAGCCTGCTCAAGCAGATGGAGAAACAGCTACGCCAACCGATTCGGGCTGGCTCATTCATATCGGAGAATTACATGAGCGCAGGAAACAACTGGAACATCGATCGCCTTTACAGCGCCCTTCAAGTTCTGGACGAAGTGGTCTCGAACGACATCACCCTCTCCCTCGCTCAAGGCTCCGAGCCCAGCATCAAGCTGCAAATGAACGACTTCGGTGGCTTGCCGATTTACATCGCAGTGGTGGGCGATCAGATCATCGTGGATACCGTTCTGGTTGATGTCGAGTCGATCAAAGATGTGCCGGCCTTCAATGATGCCGTGCTGCGCAGCAGGGAAATGTTCCCGCTGTCTTCGATCGGGATCGAAACCATGCCCAACGGGCAGGTCGTTTACAACATGTTCGGCGCGCTGAGCTCCGACTCGAGCCTGACCAACGTCGTGACCGAGGTCAAAGCCATCGTCGACAACGTCCAGCGCGCCAGCGAAGCCTTTGAACGTTTCTTCAATTAATTCGGGAATCCCAATGACTCAGTCCATCTGGAGCAAATTGTTCACCGCGCTGCGCGGCGGTGCCAACGAAGCCGGCGAGGCCATCGCCGACCAACAGGCCCTGCGCATCCTCGACCAGGAAATTCGCGATGCTGACAGCGCCCTGGCCAACGCCAAGCGCCAGCTGGTCACCATCATGGCCAAGCACAAACTGTCGACCGACCGCGTCAGCGAGCACAACGCCAAGATCAAGGACCTGGAATCCAAGGCCATGGCCGCGATCCAGGCCAACCGCGAAGACCTGGCACTGGAAGTGGCCGAAGCCATTTCGACCCTGACCGGCGAACTGGAAGTCGAGCAAAAACAGGCCACCGAATTTGGCGGTTACGCGGACAGCATGCGTAAAGACATCACCAAGGCCGAAAGCCGCATCAAAAGCCTGCGCCAGCAAGTGGACATGGCCAAGGCGCGCGAAAGCGTCCAGAACGCCCAGGTCAGCGCTTCGATCGCCAGCGGCGGCGCCAATGGCAAGCTGGAAACCGCCGTCGGTACATTGAACCGTCTGCAGGCAAAGCAGCAGCAACGCGCCGCAGAGTTGCAAGCCCAGGACCAATTGGCCGAGGCGTCGACCGGCACCGACCTGGAGCGCAAGCTGCGCGAAGCCGGCATCACCCCGGACACCGGCAGCGCCAATGCGATTCTTGAGCGCCTGAAGCAAAAAACGACCCAGTAAACAGCGCGGATCCCTGTAGGAGCGAGCTTGCTCCGGGCGGCGTTCCGACGAAAAACGTGAGGACTACGCGTCAATCCAGACAGCACGCGTAATCGTTAACGTCCATCGCGAGCAAGCTCGCTCCTACAGGGAAGGAAATCTCCAATGGGATGGTTTAAACAGCTGATGGGGCTTGAAGCGCCGAAAGCGAAGACAGAATCGAAATGGACTTCCTACGATACCCTGCCGACCACCGGCCCACTGGGACTGGCAATGGGCAAGGGCGTGATGTTCGACAGCACCCTGAAATTGCTGCTCGACGAAAAAACCACGGTGGTCATCCCGGACTCCCAGCAGATCTGGAGCACAGGCACCATCGACCTCGGGCAGTCGACCTGGCTGTCGCGCTATTACATGAACGACGAAGACTACTGGCTGCAAGTGCACACCACCGGCGACATCGCCGGCCAGGTCGAGTCGGTGATCCTGTTCAATTACCTCAGTTACCTCACCCTCGGCAGCGAAGCGGAGCTGCGTCGGTTGGCAGGCCCTGAAAGCCTGATCGGGCTGCCGACCTACACCCACAACGGCGTCGAATACACCCGCGAATGGGGCACCGAGAACGGTCAGACGGAATTGGTGGCAATGAGCGAACAGCTGCGCAATCCGGACGAGTCCTACAGCATCGAGCACCGTTCGATGTTGTATGCCCGCGAAACCGGCCTGACCGAGCGCCGGGAGTTCCTGCTGTTTTCCGTCGAAGAGGACGCCGAGGGCACCGTCAGCCTGAGTACTTCGCTGGGGATGTCGCTGTACACCACCGACCTGAGCATTATTTAAAAAGGAAACAGTCCATGCTAGAAGCACTCTCCATCTCCCTGAACAAAGCCGCCGTGCTCGGGTTTGTGTTGTACATCCTGGGTGCCGCGGTGCTGTTTGCGCTATTCCAGTTCGTCTACACCCGAATCACCCCGCACAAAGAGTTCCAACTGATCCGTGCAGGCAACGTGGCGGCCGCAATCGCCTTCGGCGGCGCCATCATTGGATTCGCGATTCCGGCCAGCAATGTGATCGCCTACTCGATCAGCATTCTGGATTTCGTTGTTTGGACGGTAATCGCCGCGCTCGTGCAATTGCTGGCATTCCTGATGACCAGTCTGGTGCTCAAAGGCACTTCTGAACGCATCAAAAAAGGCGAAATCGCGGCGGGCATCTATGTCGCTGCCGTGGCCATCAGCGTCGGCATGTTGAACGCCGCCTGCATGACCCCTTCCCAGAACTGATTGCGCACGGAGCTCCCGATGAAACGAAGCAAGTACGTTCAGCTGTCACTGGCAGCGTCGGTCGCCATGGCGATATCAGGCTGCGGGGTGGCTGAAAAAACCTACCCGGTGCAGAAGAAGTACAACTTCCAGTCCGTTCAGCAATGTGCCGATGAAAAGCTTCCGGTCGACGTCTGCTCCGACGCCTACATGGCCGCCATGGCTGAGCATCGCCGCCTTGCGCCGGTATACGACAACCAGGCCGACTGCGATGCCGACTTTGTCGCCGACTGGTGCCAGCAGGACTCCGCCGGCAAGTTCATCCCCAAGCTCGGAGGCTTCGAACTGAGCGCCGATGGCGAGGTGACGCAATCCCAGGTGGACGCTGCCAAGGCTCAATTGCCAGCCTCGGAAGCGAACAGTGGCGGTTCGGGGTTCTCTGGCACCAGCCTGTTGACCGGCTTGCTGATCGGCAACATGCTGAGCAACAACCGCAACAGCTATCACTCCCAACCGGTGTACCGCTACCGCGATGACCGCGGCAGTTATGCGTCTTCGACGCTCGGCCAGCGGATTGCCAAGGGCTCGACCTTTACCAAATCCAATCAGGCGCGATACGGCAGCAGCAACTACGCCGACTCCATTCGTTCCGCCAGCAAACCGGTTTCCGTTGCCTCGTCCACCTCCCGTGGCGGTTTCGGCAGCAAGGCCAGTGCACGCAGTGGCTGGGGCGGCTCGGGCAAGAGTTTTGGCGGCTCGAGCAGTTAAGGAAACCGTGCCATGAAGAAAATCCTCTGCGCAGAGCGACATGACTGGAAACAGACCGCCGACAGCCTTGGCTTTCTGTTCCATACCATCGATGACGAACCTTATTGGGACGAGAGCGCGTATTACCAGTTCACGCTCAAGCAGATCGAGAACGACCTCGAGGACCCGACCACCGAGATCCATGAGATGTGCATGGATCTGGTGGCCCGCGTAGTGCAGAGCGAAGAGCTGCTGGAGCGCCTGAGCATTCCCGCGCCATTCTTCGACATGATTCGTACTTCATGGCTCGAAGGCCACCCGCACCTGTATGGGCGCATGGATTTCTCCTACGACGGCACCGGGCCGGCCAAGTTGCTGGAGCTCAACTACGACACGCCGACCAGCCTGTATGAGGCCGCTGCGTTTCAGTGGGGCTGGCTGGAACAATGCATCGAGCGCGGTTTGCTGCCCGGGCATGCCGACCAGTTCAACAGCATCGATACCAAGCTGCATCAGGCCTTTGCGCAACTGCAACTCCAGCAACCCTTCTATTTCGCTTCGATGAAAGACTCGGTCGAAGACAAGGGCACCACCGACTACCTGCGCCTGATCGCAGAGAAGGTCGGCATTGAATCGCGCCACATCGACATAGAAGACATTGGCCTCACCAGTGACGGACGCTTCGTCGATCTTGAAGATCGCTGGATTCCCCACCTGTTCAAGCTACACGCCTGGGAGTTCATCTTTCACGAGCCCTTTGGGGCAGCGATTGCCCGGAGTGACACGCAGTTTTTCGAGCCGGCCTGGAAATCCATCCTCTCCAACAAAGGCATCCTGCCGCTGCTGTGGTCGTTCAACCCAGGTCACCCGAATCTGCTCGCCGCGCACCTGGATACCGACGCCACCAAAGCGGTGCCCAAGGGCTGGGTGCGCAAGCCGTTTTTCTCGCGGGAAGGCGCCAACATCGAATTGCAAACCGCCGACGGCCTGATCGTCAAAGAGGACGGTCCCTATACGGACGCGCCGTTTATCCTTCAAGAATTTGCGCCACTGCCGCAATTTGGCGACAGCTACACCTTGATCGGCTCGTGGGTAATCGGCGATCAGGCCGCGGGGATTGGTGTGCGTGAGGACAACAGCTTGATTACCAAGGATTCGAGCCGTTTCCTGCCACACCTGATCCTCGACTGAACAATTGATCGCTCATGAAAAGGCCGGTGCCGTGCATCGGCCGGCAGGGTTAAGCAGGTGTAAACCTGGCTCAGGACCGGACAACTACAAGACTTACCGCTGAAAAGCCGGATAATGGCGGCCAAATGTCTAGCCGTTATTCTGGTAATCCCCCATGGAAATCAAGGTCAACTTTCTCGACAACCTTCGACTTGAAGCCAAGTTCGATGACTTCACGGTGGTGGCCGATCAACCTATCCGCTACAAGGGCGATGGCTCGGCACCGGGTCCGTTCGACTACTTTCTGGCTTCATCGGCTTTGTGTGCGGCCTATTTCGTGAAGTTGTACTGCGACACTCGCAGTATCCCCACCGAAAACATCCGCCTGTCGCAGAACAACATTGTTGATCCGGAAAACCGCTACAACCAGATTTTCAAGATTCAGGTCGAGTTGCCGGCGGATATCTCGGACAAGGACCGCCAGGGCATCCTGCGCTCCATCGACCGTTGCACCGTGAAAAAAGTGGTGCAAGCCGGGCCCGAGTTTGTCATCGAAGAGGTGGACAACCTCGACGCCGATGCCCAGGCGTTGCTGATGCCTGCTGCTGACTCAGCGGCGAGCACTTATATTGCCGGCAAGGATCTGCCGCTGGAGCAAACCATCGCCAATATGTCGGCCATCCTGGCGGACCTGGGCATGAAGATTGAAATCGCCTCGTGGCGCAATATCGTGCCCAATGTGTGGTCGCTGCATATCCGCGATGCGCACTCGCCGATGTGCTTCACCAACGGCAAAGGCTCGACCAAGGAAGGCGCGTTGGCGTCGGCGTTGGGCGAGTTTATCGAGCGACTCAACTGCAACTTCTTCTACAACGATCAGTTCTGGGGCGAAGACATCGCCAACGCAGCGTTTGTGCACTACCCGGATGAGCGCTGGTTCAAGCCTGGCCGTAAAGATGCACTGCCGGCGGAGATTCTCGACGAGTACTGCCTGAAGATTTACAACCGCGACGGCGAGCTGCGTGGTTCTCATCTGATCGATACCAACTCGGGCAACGAAGAGCGCGGCATCTGCTCGCTGCCGTACGTGCGCCAGTCGGACGGCGAGGTGGTGTATTTCCCGTCCAACCTGGTGGAAAACCTGTTCCTGAGCAACGGCATGAGTGCCGGTAACACGCTGGCAGAAGCCCAGGTGCAGTGCCTGTCGGAGATCTTCGAGCGCGCGGTAAAACGCGAAATCATCGAAGGTGAGTTTGCCCTGCCGGATGTGCCGGCCCACGTGCTGGCAAAGTATCCCGGGATCCTGGCCGGCATCCAGGCGCTGGAGGAACAGGGGTTCCCGGTGCTGGTGAAGGATGCGTCCCTGGGTGGTGAGTTCCCGGTGATGTGCGTCACGCTGATGAACCCGCGTACCGGCGGTGTGTTCGCCTCTTTCGGTGCGCACCCGAGCCTGGAAGTGGCGCTGGAACGCAGCCTGACCGAACTGCTGCAGGGCCGCAGCTTCGAAGGCCTCAACGACCTGCCCCAGCCAACGTTTGAAGGCCATGCGGTGACCGAGCCGAATAACTTCGTCGAGCACTTCATCGACTCCAGCGGCGTGGTGTCGTGGCGCTTCTTCAGCTCGAAGTCGGACTACGAGTTCGTGGAGTGGGACTTTTCCGGCCAGGGTGAAAACTCGAACGCCGAGGAAGCCGCGACCTTGTTCGGCATTCTCGAAGGCATGGGCAAGCAAGTGTACATGGCGGTCTACGAGCATATCGGCGCAAAGGCCTGCCGCATCCTGGTGCCGGACTATTCGGAGATTTATCCGGTAGACGATCTGATCTGGGACAACACCAACAAAGCGCTGTTCTTCCGCGCCGACATCCTGAACCTGCATCGCCTGGACGAAGAAGAACTGCAAGCGCTGGTCGAGCGTCTGGTGGAAAGCGAGCTGGACGACTACACCGACATCACCAGCTTGATCGGCATCGAATTCGATGACAATACCGCTTGGGGTCAGCTGACGATCCTGGAGCTGAAGCTGCTGATTTATCTCGCCCTGCAGCAATATGAAGAGGCGAAAGAAGCGGTGGAAATGTTCCTGCAGTACAACGACAACACGGTTGAGCGCGGCCTGTTCTACCAGGCCATCAACGTGGTGCTGGAGATGAAGCTGGACGAAGACCTGGAACTGGAAGACTACGAGGCCAACTTCCGCCGGATGTTTGGCAACGAGCGGATGGATGCTGTGATCGGATCGGTCAACGGCAGCGTGCGCTTCCATGGCTTGACGCCAACCAGCATGAAACTGGAAGGCCTCGATCGGCACCTGCGGTTGATCGAGAGTTACAAGAAACTGCACTCGGCACGGGCCAACGTAACGACTTCATCCCGTTGACCGCAATCCTGTAGGAGCCGGCTTGCTGCGGGCGGCGCTCCGACGATGAACGATTACGCGGTTTATCTGCTAAACCGAGGTGTTTGAATCGCCAGCAAGCCGGCTCCTACAAAACGGTGTGCAAAAGAAAACCCCCGACCAGTCCAGAGGACCGATCGGGGGTTTCGCGGCTAAACCTTACAAGAAAGTCTGAGCCGACTCTTAGAACGGAATATCATCATCAAAGCTGTCGAAATCCGGAGCCGGTTGCGGCGCGGCCTGCTGTGGAGGCGGAGCCTGGCGCGACTGTTGCGGTGCCGACTGCTGTGGACGCGGAGCCTGTTGGCGTGGGGCTGGAGCGGACTGCTGGTAGTTATTGCCCCCGCCTTGTTGATCGCCCTGCTGTGGACGGCCGCCCAGCAATTGCATGGTGCCTTGCATATCGACCACGATTTCAGTGGTGTAACGCTTGATACCGTCTTTTTCCCACTCGCGGGTCTGCAGCTTGCCTTCGATGTAGACCTGCGAACCTTTACGCAGGTATTCGCCGGCGATTTCCGCCACCTTGCCGAACATCGACACACGGTGCCATTCGGTTTTCTCGACTTTCTGACCGGTTTGCTTGTCGGTCCACTGTTCGCTGGTCGCCAGACTCAGGTTGGTCACGGCGTTACCGTTCGGCAGGTAGCGAACTTCGGGATCCTGGCCGCAAGTGCCGACCAATATGACTTTGTTAACCCCACGGGCCATAACGTTCTCCTAGGCTTCGCACGCTGTCGCGGCCGGGTTGTTCACCAGACGCTCGAGGGTGGTGCGATCCAATAGTTCTGTGTCCAATTTGATGTAAATGGCCGCTTCATCCGCGACTATCACTGCATCTGTTACCCCTACGACGGCCATCAGGCGCTCGACCAGACCCGCTTCGCGGATTGCCTCGGGCGACAGCGGCAAGCGCAGGCTCGTGACGTAGGGAGGTTCGCGCATGGTAACAGCAAAGGCCAACCAGAGGGCAGCCAGGCCGGCGCATCCAAGGAAGACAACCGACAAACCGCCATGCTGGAACAGCCAGCCGCCGAGGATCCCGCCCAACGCCGAACCGAGGAACTGGCTGGTGGAATAAACCCCCATCGCCGTACCTTTGCCGCCTGCCGGTGAAACCTTGCTGATCAGCGATGGCAATGAAGCTTCCAGCAAGTTGAACGCGGTAAAGAACACCACCGTTCCGATCACCAGAGCCCGCAAGCTATCGCCGAACTGCCAGAAGAATAGCTCAGTGAGCATCAGCGTCAGCACTGCGCCCAATAAAACTCGTTTCATTTTGCGTTTCTTCTCGCCGTAGATGATGAACGGGATCATGGCGAAGAAGGAAATCAGCAGCGCGGTCAGGTACACCCACCAGTGCTGCTCCTTGGGCAGACCGGCCTTTTCGACCAAGGCCAGGGGCAATGCAACGAAGCTCGACATCAACATCGCGTGCAACACAAAAATGCCCAGGTCCAGGCGCAGCAGGTCCGGGTGCTTGAGCGTCGGCAGCAGCGCCTGTCGCGCGACACCGGACTCGCGGTGCTGCAACGGTCCGGTGGAGCGCGGCACCATGAACATCACGATCAGGATGCCGAACAGCGCCATGCCGCCCGTGGCCAGGAACAGCCCGGACAGACCGAAGGCGCGCGTCAGCAGCGGCCCCACCACCATGGCGACAGCGAAAGACAGGCCTATGGTCATGCCGATCATGGCCATCGCCTTGGTCCGGTGCTGTTCCCGGGTCAGGTCCGACAACAGCGCCATCACCGCCGCCGAAATCGCCCCGGCGCCTTGCAGGATGCGTCCGGCGATCACGCCCCAGATCGAATCGGCATTGGCCGCCAGCACGCTGCCGAGGGCGAAGACTATCAATCCCAGGTAAATCACCGGTCGGCGGCCGATGCGGTCGGAAATGAAACCGAAAGGAATCTGGAAGATCGCCTGGGTCAGGCCATAAGCGCCAATCGCCAGCCCGATGAGGGCCGGGGTCGCTCCCGCCAGATCCATGCCATAGGTCGCCAGTACCGGCAACACCATGAACATGCCAAGCATACGGAACGCGAACACCAGGGCCAGACCGCTCGCTGCGCGTGTCTCACTGCCACTCATGCGTTCGCTGTGGGGATCGTGCATGGAAAAACCTCATGTGAACCGGCGGCGATTCTACCAGTCCCATCGGTTGACGGGGTATATCGCGACGCTTTGACGCGCTTCGCTGACAGACTCTTCATGCAAGGCAACAATCCGCTCGTTTGATAGTGTGCATCCATCCAGTATTTGGCCGTATACTCCTACGTTTTCGACGCCCGCCAAGCGAGGCCACTTTGGACAAGATCCTGATTCGTGGGGCCCGAACCCACAACCTGAAGAACATCGACCTGACCCTGCCACGGGACAAACTGATCGTTATCACCGGCCTGTCCGGATCCGGCAAATCGTCCCTGGCATTCGACACGCTCTACGCCGAGGGCCAGCGCCGCTACGTCGAATCGCTGTCGGCCTACGCCCGGCAGTTCCTCTCGATGATGGAAAAGCCGGACGTCGACACTATCGAAGGCTTGTCGCCAGCCATTTCCATCGAACAGAAATCGACCTCGCACAACCCGCGTTCGACGGTCGGCACCATCACTGAAATCTACGACTACCTGCGCCTGCTTTATGCTCGCGTGGGCATTCCGCGCTGCCCGGATCACGACATTCCGCTGGAAGCCCAGACCGTCAGCCAGATGGTCGACCTGGTCCTCGCGCAGCCGGAGGGCAGCAAGCTGATGCTGTTGGCCCCGGTGATCCGCGAGCGTAAAGGCGAACATCTGTCGGTTTTCGAAGAGCTGCGCGCACAAGGCTTCGTCCGGGCCCGGGTCAACGGCAGGCTGTGCGAGCTGGACGAGTTGCCGAAGCTGGATAAACAGAAGAAGCACACGATCGATGTGGTGGTCGACCGCTTCAAGGTGCGCGCCGATCTGCAACAGCGTCTGGCCGAGTCGTTCGAGACCGCGCTGAAGCTGGCGGACGGCATTGCGCTGGTGGCGCCGATGGACGACGAGCCCGGCGAAGAGATCATCTTCTCCGCGCGCTTCGCCTGCCCGATCTGCGGCCACGCCATCAGCGAGCTCGAACCCAAGCTGTTCTCTTTCAACAACCCGGCCGGTGCTTGCCCGACCTGCGATGGCCTGGGGGTGAAGCAGTTCTTCGACATCAAGCGACTGGTCAATGGCGAACTGACCCTGGCCGAAGGTGCGATTCGCGGCTGGGACAGGCGCAACGTCTACTACTTCCAGATGCTCGGGTCGCTGGCCTCGCATTACAAATTCAGCCTGGAAGTGCCATTCAACGAACTGCCGGCCGACCAGCAGAAATTCATCCTGCATGGCAGTGGCTCGCAAAACGTCGATTTCAAGTACCTGAACGACCGTGGCGACATCGTCAAACGTTCGCACCCGTTCGAAGGCATCGTGCCGAACCTCGAGCGTCGCTACCGCGAAACCGAGTCGGCTTCGGTCCGTGAGGAACTGGCCAAGTTCCTCAGCACCCAGCCCTGCCCGGACTGCCGTGGCACCCGTCTGCGTCGTGAAGCGCGGCACGTTTGGGTCGGCGAGAAAACGCTGCCGGCGGTGACCAATCTGCCGATCGGCGATGCGTGCGAATATTTTGGCGTGCTGAAGCTGACCGGTCGCCGCGGCGAAATTGCCGACAAGATTCTCAAGGAAATCCGCGAGCGCCTGCAGTTCCTGGTTAACGTGGGCCTTGATTATCTATCGCTGGATCGCAGTGCGGATACGCTGTCTGGCGGTGAGGCCCAGCGGATTCGCTTGGCCAGCCAGATCGGTGCCGGCCTGGTGGGGGTTCTGTACATCCTCGATGAGCCGTCGATTGGCCTGCACCAGCGGGACAATGACCGGTTGCTCGGTACGCTCAAGCACCTTCGGGATATCGGCAACACGGTCATTGTGGTCGAGCACGACGAAGATGCGATTCGCCTGGCCGACTACGTGGTCGACATTGGCCCTGGCGCTGGCGTGCACGGCGGGCATATCGTCGCCGAAGGCACGCCGGCCGAGGTCATGGCTCACCCTGACTCGCTGACGGGCAAGTATCTGTCGGGACGGGTGAAGATCGCCGTCCCAGCCAAACGCACTCCACGAAATAAAAAATTGTCGCTGTCGCTCAAGGGCGCTCGCGGCAACAACTTGCGCGATGTCGACCTGGACATCCCGATCGGCCTGCTCACCTGCGTGACCGGCGTGTCCGGTTCGGGCAAGTCGACGCTGATCAACAACACGCTGTTTCCGTTGAGCGCCACGGCACTCAACGGTGCCACGACCCTGGAGGCTGCCGCCCACGACAGCATCAAGGGCCTCGAGCATCTGGACAAGGTGGTCGACATCGACCAGAGCCCGATCGGTCGCACGCCGCGCTCCAACCCGGCGACCTATACCGGGCTGTTCACGCCGATTCGCGAACTGTTCGCCGGCGTGCCGGAATCCCGCTCCCGTGGATACGGTCCAGGGCGATTCTCTTTCAACGTGAAGGGTGGGCGCTGCGAGGCCTGCCAGGGCGATGGCCTGATCAAGGTAGAAATGCACTTCCTGCCGGACATCTACGTCCCGTGCGACGTCTGCAAGAGCAAGCGCTACAACCGCGAAACGCTGGAGATCAAGTACAAGGGCAAGAGCATTCACGAAACCCTGGAGATGACCATCGAGGAAGCCCGGGTGTTCTTCGACGCGGTGCCGGCGTTGGCGCGCAAGCTTCAGACGCTGATGGACGTGGGCCTGTCGTACATCAAGCTGGGGCAATCGGCGACAACGCTGTCGGGCGGCGAAGCCCAGCGGGTGAAATTGTCCCGGGAATTGTCCAAGCGTGATACTGGCAAGACGCTGTACATCCTTGATGAGCCGACCACCGGCCTGCACTTCGCGGATATCCAGCAACTGCTGGACGTCCTGCATCGTCTGCGCGATCACGGTAATACCGTGGTCGTCATCGAGCACAACCTTGACGTTATCAAGACAGCCGACTGGTTGGTGGACTTGGGGCCGGAAGGCGGCTCCAAGGGCGGGCAGATCATTGCCGTCGGTACACCGGAGGAAGTGTCCGAGATGAAGCAATCGCATACCGGCTTCTACCTCAAGCCGCTGCTGGAGCGCGACAGGGCCTGAATCAGGCCGATGAAAAAGCCCCTGTCACTTTAACAGTGACAGGGGCTTTTTTGTATCGACTGTAGGAGCGAGCTTGCTCGCGATGGTGGTTGACGATAATGCGTGATCCATGAATATACGCGGCGTTCTGTAGTCCATCGCGAGCAAGCTCGCTCCTACAGGTACAGGCGATCTTCAGGTTCCGGAAATTCAGAACTGCGATTGCAGGTAATTCTCCAGTCCGATCAGCTTGATCAGACCCAGCTGCTTCTCAAGCCAGTAGGTGTGATCTTCTTCGGTGTCATTGAGCTGAATACGCAGCATCTCGCGGCTGACGTAGTCTTTGTGTTGCTCGCAGAGCTCAATGCCCTTGCAGAGTGCCGCGCGCACTTTGTATTCCAGGCGCAGGTCGGCAGCGAGCATGTCGGGCACGGTGGTACCGACATCCAGGTCATCCGGACGCATACGTGGCGTGCCTTCCAACATCAGGATTCGGCGCATCAAGGCATCGGCGTGCCCTGCTTCTTCTTCCATCTCGTGGTTGATACGTTCGTAGAGCTCGGTGAAACCCCAGTCCTCGTACATCCGCGAATGGATGAAATATTGATCACGCGCCGCCAGCTCGCCGGTCAGCAACGTGTTGAGGTAATCGATTACGTCTGGGTGGCCTTGCATCGCCCTACATCTCCCTGCTTTAAAGTCTGTAGTTTGAACCAACCTGAGCGCAAGGTCACTCACTTGACGCTATAAAAGCGAAGATATTCTGAGAAAAGCAGCTTAAATAACGCAAAAACCGCCCAAATGAGGGCGGTTCTGCTTCTCGTTTAGACTTCGTTAAGCTGTACACCCAAGGCCTTTGCGATTGCTTCTCCATACGCCTGGTCGGCCCTGAAGAAATGCTGCAACTGGCGGTCAATAAGATCACCGGAAACACCTGCCATGGCACCGGCTATGTTGTTGACCAGCAGAGTTCGCTGCTCGGCACTCATCAGACGGAACAGCGCACCGGCGTGGCTGTAGTAATCGGTATCTTCGCGGTGATCGTAACGATCCGCCGCGCCGTTCAGGGGCAGAGCGGGCTCGGCATAACGAGGTGCCTGCTTGGGCGACTCGACGTAGCTGTTGGGCTCATAGTTAGGTGCCGCACCGCCATTGGTGCCGAACGCCATCGACCCATCACGCTGGTAGCTGTTCACCGGACTGCGAGGCGCGTTCACCGGCAGTTGCTGGTGGTTGGTGCCGATACGGTAGCGGTGAGCATCTGCGTAAGCGAACACCCGACCTTGCAGCATACGGTCTGGCGACAGCCCGACGCCGGGTACCATGTTGCTCGGACCGAACGCAGCCTGCTCCACTTCAGCGAAGTAATTCAGCGGATTGCGGTTGAGTTCCAGCTCTCCGACTTCGATCAGCGGAAACTCTTTCTGCGACCAGGTCTTGGTCACGTCGAAAGGATTCTCATAGTGCGCCGCAGCTTGGGCCTCGGTCATGATCTGAATGCATACGCGCCATTTAGGAAAATCACCGCGCTCGATGGCTTCGAACAGGTCACGCTGTGCGTAATCCGGATCGGTACCGGCCAAGCGTGCCGCCTCTGCCGGCGCCAGGTTCTTGATCCCTTGTTGGGTCTTGTAGTGCCATTTCACCCAGTGCCGCTCGCCATTGGCGCTGATCAGGCTGTAGGTGTGGCTACCGAAGCCGTGCATGTGACGATAGCCGTCAGGAATGCCCCGGTCCGAGAACAGGATAGTCACCTGGTGCAGCGCCTCAGGCGAATGCGACCAGAAGTCCCACATCATCTGCGCACTTTTCAGGTTGCTTTGCGGCAGGCGCTTTTGGGTGTGGATGAAGTCGGGGAATTTGAGTGGGTCACGGATGAAGAATACCGGCGTGTTGTTGCCGACAATGTCCCAGTTACCTTCCTCGGTATAGAACTTCAGGGCGAAGCCGCGTGGGTCGCGCTCAGTGTCGGCCGAGCCGCGCTCACCGCCGACGGTGGAGAACCGCAGGAAGGTCGGGGTTTGCTTGCCAACGGACTCAAACAGCTTGGCGCTGGTGTACTCGGTGATGTCGCGTGTCACGGTGAACGTACCGTAAGCACCCGAGCCTTTGGCGTGTACACGGCGCTCAGGGATGTTTTCACGGTTGAAATGGGCAAGCTTCTCGATCAAGTGAAAGTCGTCGAGCAGCAGCGGGCCACGAGGGCCGGCGGAACGGGAATTCTGGTTATCGGCGACAGGAGCGCCACTGGCGGTGGTAAGCGTTTTACTTTGGCTCATGCGATCTCATCCTTTGTCAGTCTTGAACTGCCGGCTAATCGGCTTGGGACGGAGTATTGACCATTGATCAGTAAAGCTACAAATTCATTAAGCTGTGGAGATCAATAGAAAAATACTACCAACATTCCCGTTCGCATCATGACGGCATGATCCGCAGGGACGCTTGTACAAAAAGCGCGTTTCCTGCAGACACAAAAAACCGGGCGCGAGGCCCGGTTCTTTGTTTCAGACTGACGTCTTACTCAGCGGATACAGCTTCACCACCGGCAGGACGATCAACCAACTCGACGTACGCCATAGGCGCGTTGTCGCCAGTGCGGAAGCCGCACTTGAGGATGCGCAGGTAGCCACCCTCACGGGTAGCGTAACGCTTGCCCAGGTCGTTGAAGAGCTTACCAACGATAGCTTTCGAACGAGTACGGTCGAAAGCCAGACGGCGGTTAGCCAGGCTGTCTGTCTTGGCCAAAGTGATCAGCGGCTCAGCAACGCGACGCAGTTCTTTAGCTTTTGGCAGTGTAGTTTTGATCAGCTCGTGCTCGAACAGCGACACTGCCATGTTTTGAAACATGGCCTTGCGGTGCGAGCTAGTGCGGCTCAGGTGACGACCACTTTTACGATGACGCATGGTTCATTCCTTACCAAACACAACGTTCGGTGATTACGACGATCAGGCAGTCGCCTTGTCGTCCTTCTTAAGACTTGCAGGCGGCCAGTTGTCGAGGCGCATGCCGAGGGACAGACCGCGGGAGGCCAGAACGTCCTTGATTTCAGTCAAGGATTTCTTGCCAAGGTTCGGAGTCTTCAACAGCTCTACTTCGGTACGCTGAATCAGGTCACCGATGTAGTAGATGTTTTCCGCCTTAAGGCAGTTAGCCGAACGTACAGTCAGTTCCAGATCGTCAACCGGGCGAAGCAGGATCGGATCGATCTCGTCTTCCTGCTCGACAACCACTGGCTCACTGTCACCTTTGAGGTCGACGAACGCAGCCAACTGCTGTTGCAGGATGGTTGCAGCACGACGGATAGCCTCTTCAGGATCCAGGGTACCGTTGGTTTCCAGATCAATAACCAGCTTGTCCAGGTTAGTACGCTGCTCGACACGGGCGTTTTCCACCACGTATGCGATACGGCGAACCGGGCTGAACGAAGAATCAAGCTGCAAGCGACCGATGCTGCGGCTTTCGTCTTCATCGCTCTGACGCGAGTCTGCCGGTTCATAACCACGACCACGAGCTACGGTGAGCTTCATGTTCAGGGCGCCGTTAGACGCCAGGTTAGCGATTACGTGATCGGGGTTAACGATCTCGACATCATGATCCAGCTGAATATCGGCAGCGGTAACCACCCCCGAACCCTTCTTCGACAAGGTCAGCGTAACTTCGTCACGGCCGTGCAGCTTGATAGCCAGACCTTTAAGGTTCAACAGGATTTCAATTACGTCTTCCTGTACACCTTCGATGGCGCTGTACTCGTGGAGCACACCGTCAATCTCGGCCTCGACTACTGCACAGCCGGGCATTGAGGACAACAGGATGCGTCGCAGCGCGTTGCCCAGGGTGTGGCCAAAACCACGCTCGAGAGGCTCGAGAGTGATTTTGGCGCGGGTTGGACTGACAACCTGCACATCAATATGGCGGGGTGTCAGGAACTCATTTACCGAAATCTGCATGGATGCACCTATTTTCTAGCCCTTACTTGGAGTAGAGCTCGACAATCAGGCTTTCGTTGATGTCGGCGGACAGATCACTGCGAGCTGGAACGTTCTTGAAAACGCCCGACTTCTTCTCAGTGTCTACTTCTACCCATTCTACGCGGCCACGTTGGGCACACAGATCGAGAGCTTGGACAATGCGAAGTTGGTTCTTTGCTTTCTCGCGAATCGCGACCACGTCACCAGCACGAACCTGGTACGACGGTACGTTTACGGTCTGACCGTTAACGCTGACGGATTTGTGCGATACCAGCTGACGGGATTCGGCACGAGTAGAGCCAAAACCCATACGGTATACAACGTTGTCCAGACGGCATTCGAGCAGTTGCAACAGGTTTTCGCCGGTTGCACCTTTCTTGCCAGCAGCTTCTTTGTAGTAGCCGCTGAATTGACGCTCGAGAACGCCGTAGATACGACGGACCTTCTGCTTTTCACGCAGTTGGGTGCCGTAATCGGACTGGCGACCGCGGCGTTGGCCGTGGATACCAGGTGCTGCTTCAATGTTGCACTTCGATTCGATCGCGCGCACGCCGCTCTTCAGGAAGAGATCGGTGCCTTCGCGACGAGCGAGTTTGCATTTTGGACCAATGTAACGAGCCATTCTTTACAATCTCCTGGATTACACGCGGCGCTTCTTCGGCGGACGGCACCCGTTGTGCGGGATTGGCGTCACGTCGGTGATGCTGGCGATCTTATAGCCACAGCCGTTCAAAGCACGGACAGCAGACTCACGACCTGGACCTGGACCCTTGACGTTAACGTCGAGGTTTTTCAGGCCGTATTCCAGCGCAGCTTGACCAGCACGTTCAGCAGCTACTTGAGCAGCGAACGGGGTGGACTTGCGGGAACCGCGGAAACCCGAACCACCGGAGGTAGCCCAAGAAAGCGCGTTACCTTGACGGTCGGTGATGGTCACGATTGTGTTGTTAAAAGAAGCATGGATGTGGGCGATGCCATCAACCACTGTCTTTTTAACTTTTTTACGAGGACGAGCAGCAGGTTTTGCCATGATTAATTTCCTGTCGATTCGCTGGGGCGATTACTTGCGGATCGGCTTACGCGGACCTTTACGGGTACGCGCGTTAGTCTTGGTACGCTGACCGCGTACTGGAAGACCACGACGATGACGCAGACCGCGATAGCAACCGAGGTCCATCAAACGCTTGATTTTCATGTTGATTTCGCGACGCAGGTCACCTTCAGTGGTGAACTTCGCCACTTCGCCACGCAGCTGTTCAATCTGCTCGTCGCTCAGATCCTTGATCTTTGCGGCTGGGTTTACCCCAGTCACTGCACAAATTTTCTGTGCAGTAGTGCGACCAACACCATAGATGTAGGTCAGCGAGATAACAGTGTGCTTGTTATCTGGAATGTTAACGCCTGCAATACGGGCCATTCAGTGGGACTCCAATTGACAGCTACCTACGCCCCGGAAGCCAAGAAATAGGGCGCGAGATAATATCGCTGTAATAACAAATAATCAACCCGGCAGCGCACTAGCTGCCGGGCTTCAAGCGGATCACACTCAGCCTTGGCGCTGTTTGTGACGCGGTTCCGCGCTGCAAATTACTCGAACAACACCTTCGCGGCGAATAATCTTGCAGTTACGGCACAGCTTTTTCACCGATGCACGAACTTTCATCACCAACTCCTCGAACCTTATGGACGCTACTCAGCGCAACATGCCGCTGCCGTAGCCCTTCAGGTTGGCTTTCTTCATCAGGGATTCGTACTGGTGCGAAACGAGGTGCGATTGTACTTGGGACATGAAGTCCATCACAACCACGACCACGATCAGCAACGAGGTCCCGCCAAGGTAGAACGGTACGTTTGCCGCAACCACCAGAAACTGGGGAAGCAAGCAGACGGCCGTCATGTAAAGAGCACCGAACAGGGTCAAACGAGTCAGAACGCCATCAATGTAGCGCGCAGACTGCTCGCCTGGACGGATGCCCGGAATAAAGGCACCGGACTTCTTCAGGTTTTCCGCTACGTCTTTCGGATTGAACATCAACGCCGTATAGAAGAAGCAGAAGAAAATAATCCCTGCACTAAACAGCAGAATATTCAACGGCTGACCAGGAGCGATCGACTGCGAGATGTCCTGCAACCAGCCCAAACCTTCGGACTGGCCGAACCAGGTACCCAACGAAGCCGGGAACAGCAAGATGCTGCTCGCGAAAATGGCCGGAATAACACCGGCCATGTTCACCTTCAGCGGCAAGTGGCTGGTCTGCGCAGCGAAGACCTTGCGGCCCTGCTGGCGCTTGGCGTAGTGAACAGCAATACGACGCTGACCACGCTCAATGAACACCACGAAACCGATAATCGCTACTGCCAGCAAACCGATGGCAACCAGGGCGAAAATGTTGATATCACCCTGACGCGCAGACTCGAAAGACTGCCCGATCGCTCTCGGAAGACCGGCGACGATACCTGCGAAAATCAACATCGAGATACCGTTGCCAACACCACGCTCAGTAATCTGCTCACCCAGCCACATCATGAACATCGCACCAGCCACAAAAGTGGATACCGCGACGAAATGGAAGCCAAAGTCACCAGTGAACGATACGCCCTGCCCCGCCAGCCCAATGGACATGCCAATGGCCTGAACAAGAGCGAGGACGACAGTGCCGTAGCGGGTGTACTGGGCGATCTTGCGACGCCCAGCTTCACCTTCCTTCTTCAACTGCTCCAGCTGCGGGCTGACGGCGGACATCAGTTGCATGATGATAGATGCCGAAATGTACGGCATGATCCCCAGTGCAAAGATGCTCATCCGTTCCAGCGCACCGCCGGAAAACATGTTGAACAAGCTAAGAATGGTCCCCTCATTCTGTCGAAACAGGTCCGCGAGTCGGTCCGGGTTGATACCTGGAACCGGGATGTGTGCGCCTATTCGGTAGACGATAATCGCCAGGAACAGAAAACGCAGACGAGCCCAGAGTTCAGACATACCGCCTTTGCCGAGCGCAGAGAGAGCACCTTGCTTAGCCATTTATTCCTCGAACTTGCCGCCAGCTGCTTCGATAGCCGCACGCGCACCTTTGGTGGCGCCGATTCCCTTTCCGATGGTGACAGCGCGAGTAACTTCGCCGGACAGCATGATTTTCACACGCTGTACGTTGACGTTGATCACGTTGGCATCTTTCAGGGACTGCACGGAGACGATGTCACCTTCCACTTTAGCCAGCTCGGACAGACGCACTTCTGCGCGGTCCATGGCCTTCAGGGAAACGAAACCGAATTTCGGCAGGCGACGATGCAGCGGCTGTTGACCGCCTTCAAAGCCTGGAGCAATGGTGCCACCGGAGCGGGAGGACTGACCTTTGTGGCCACGGCCACCGGTCTTGCCCAAACCACTACCGATACCACGGCCCGGACGATGCTTTTCGCGACGGGAACCCGGCGCTGGACTCAGATCATTGAGTTTCATCGATTAACCCTCGACACGCAGCATGTAGTAAGCCTTGTTGATCATCCCGCGATTCTCGGGAGTATCAAGTACTTCTACAGTGTGACCGATGCGACGCAGACCCAGACCCTTAACGCACAGTTTGTGGTTAGGGATGCGGCCGGTCATGCTTTTGATCAGCGTAACTTTAACGGTAGCCATGATCAGAAGATCTCCTTGACGCTTTTGCCACGCTTGGCGGCAATGGATTCAGGAGACTGCATGGCCTTCAAACCTTTGAAAGTGGCGTGAACCACGTTTACCGGGTTAGTCGAGCCGTAGCACTTGGCCAGAACGTTCTGAACGCCAGCAACCTCGAGGACAGCACGCATAGCGCCGCCAGCGATGATACCGGTACCTTCAGAAGCAGGCTGCATGTACACCTTCGAAGCGCCGTGACCGGACTTCATTGCGTACTGCAGCGTGGTGCCGTTCAGATCAACTTGGATCATGTTGCGGCGAGCAGCTTCCATTGCCTTCTGGATCGCGGCAGGCACTTCACGTGACTTGCCACGGCCGAAGCCAACACGCCCTTTACCATCACCCACCACGGTCAACGCGGTGAAAGTGAAGATACGGCCGCCTTTAACGGTTTTGGCTACGCGGTTAACTTGAACCAGCTTCTCGATGTAGCCTTCGTCGCGCTTTTGGTCGTTATTTGACATAACTTAGAACTCCAGCCCAGCTTCACGAGCAGCATCAGCCAGCGCCTTGACGCGGCCGTGGTACTTGAAGCCAGAGCGGTCGAAAGCCACCTGCGAGACGCCAGCGGCTTTTGCACGCGTAGCGACCAGCTGGCCAACCTTAGTGGCCGCGTCGATGTTGCCAGTGGCGCCATCACGCAGTTCTTTATCCAAAGTCGAGGCAGATGCCAGGACTTTGTTGCCGTCGGCCGAAATGACCTGGGCGTAGATGTGCTGCGACGAGCGGAACACGCAGAGACGCACGACTTCGAGTTCGTGCATTTTCAGGCGTGCTTTGCGAGCGCGACGCAGTCGAGTAACTTTTTTGTCGGTCATTTGCTATGCCCTACTTCTTCTTGGCTTCTTTACGACGGACGACTTCGTCCGCGTAGCGCACACCTTTGCCTTTGTACGGCTCTGGTGGACGGAAGTCGCGGATCTCGGCGGCCACTTGACCTACCAGCTGCTTATCGATGCCCTTGATCAGGATATCGGTCTGGCTAGGAGTCTCAGCGGTGATGCCTTCCGGCAGTTCATAATCCACTGGGTGCGAGAAGCCAAGAGCCAGGTTCAGCACTGTGCCTTTTGCTTGCGCTTTGTAACCAACACCGACCAGCTGGAGCTTGCGCTCGAAGCCTTGGCTTACGCCTTGGACCATGTTGTTTACCAACGCACGAGTGGTACCAGCCATTGCGCGAGTCTGTTGATCGCCATTGCGAGCAGCGAAACGCAGCTCACCGGCTTCTTCAACAATCTCAACGGACGAATGGATGTTCAGTTCGAGAGTGCCCTTGGCACCCTTCACCGAAAGCTGTTGGCCTGCGAATTTGACTTCGACACCGGCTGGCAGCTTAACGGGGTTCTTAGCGACGCGTGACATGCTTATCCCCCCTTAGAACACAGTGCAAAGAACTTCGCCGCCGACACCGGCAGCGCGCGCAGCACGATCCGTCATCACACCTTTGTTGGTGGAGACGATAGACACACCGAGACCGCCACGAACTTTCGGCAGATCATCGACGGACTTGTACTGACGCAGGCCTGGACGGCTAACGCGCTTCACTTCTTCGATGACCGGACGGCCTTCGAAATATTTCAGCTCGATAGACAGCAGTGGCTTGATTTCGCTGCTGATCTGATAACCCGCAATGTAACCTTCGTCCTTCAGGACTTTGGCAACAGCTACCTTCAAAGTAGAAGATGGCATGCTTACGACGGACTTTTCAGCCATCTGGGCATTACGGATTCGAGTTAGCATGTCCGCTAACGGGTCCTGCATACTCATGGGCTAGACGCTCCTAATACACAAAAAATTAGCCTTGCGGCTACTACGTGTCGCCGAGTACATCCATGCGAAAAAAGCACGGGCTCAGGCGAGCCGGGTATTCTAGACACACCCCACAAATGAATCAAGCCCCAAAAGGGGCTTGATTCAAGTTCAAGGTCACCGGTGGTCAGGATCTTGCGATCCTGGACACCGAGACTTTGACAGTGCTTACCAGCTGGCTTTAACCAGACCAGGTACGTCACCACGCATTGCAGCTTCACGCAGTTTGTTACGGCCGAGGCCGAACTTGCGGTAAACGCCGTGTGGACGACCGGTCAGGCGGCAGCGGTTACGCATGCGCGAAGCGCTTGCGTCACGTGGCTGCTTCTGCAGAGCAACTGTAGCTTCCCAACGTGCTTCTGGACTTGCGTTCAGATCCACGATGATAGCTTTCAGTGCTGCACGCTTCTTGGCGTACTTGGCAACCGTGAGCTGACGCTTCAGCTCGCGGTTTTTCATGCTCATCTTGGCCATTTTCCTACTCCAATCAGTTGCGGAACGGGAATTTGAAAGCACGCAACAGGGCGCGACCTTCATCATCGTTCTTGGCAGTGGTGGTCAGGGTAATGTCCAGACCGCGGAGAGCATCGATCTTGTCGTAGTCGATTTCCGGGAAGATGATCTGCTCTTTAACGCCCATGCTGTAGTTACCACGACCATCGAAGGACTTGGCATTCAGGCCGCGGAAGTCGCGAACCCGAGGCAGGGAGATCGACAGCAGACGATCCAGGAATTCGTACATACGCTCACGGCGCAGGGTCACTTTGACGCCGATCGGCCAACCTTCACGGACTTTAAAGCCAGCGATGGATTTCCGAGCGTAAGTCACAACGACTTTCTGACCGGTGATCTTTTCCAGGTCGGCAACAGCGTGCTCGATGACTTTTTTGTCACCGACCGCTTCGCCCAGACCCATGTTCAGGGTGATTTTTGTAACGCGTGGAACTTCCATCACGTTCGAAAGCTTAAGTTCTTCCTTAAGCTTCGGTGCGATTTCCTTCCAGTAAATCTCTTTTAGTCGTGCCATGGTCTCATCTACCTAGCAGTGTTCAAGCATCAACCGCTTTTTGGGTCGACTTGAAGACACGAATTTTCTTGCCGTCTTCTACTTTGAAACCAACGCGATCAGCCTTGTTGGTTTCGCCGTTGAAAATGGCGACGTTAGAAGCATCCAGTGGAGCTTCTTTTTCGACGATACCGCCTTGCACGCCCGACATAGGGTTAGGCTTGGTATGACGCTTTACCAGGTTCAGACCGCCAATAACCAGACGGTTGTTAGCGAGAACCTTAAGCACCTTACCGCGCTTACCTTTGTCTTTGCCGGCGATCACGATGATCTCGTCGTCACGACGAATCTTTTGCATGTCGGATCTCCTTACAGCACTTCTGGGGCGAGCGAGACGATCTTCATGAACTTCTCAGTACGAAGTTCACGGGTCACTGGCCCAAAGATACGGGTGCCGATCGGCTCTTGCTTGTTGTTCAGAAGAACAGCAGCGTTGCCATCAAAGCGGATAATGGAGCCATCAGCACGACGTACGCCGTGACGAGTGCGGACTACAACAGCAGTCATCACTTGGCCTTTTTTCACTTTACCGCGAGGAATTGCTTCCTTCACGGTAACCTTGATGATGTCACCGATACCAGCGTAACGACGATGGGAGCCACCCAGCACCTTGATGCACATAACGCGGCGTGCGCCGCTGTTATCGGCCACATCGAGCATGGATTGAGTCTGAATCATATAATTTCTCCGACCCCTAGTCCTTAGACTTCCACAGCGCGTTCGAGAACATCAACCAGCGCCCAAGACTTGGTCTTGGCCAAAGGACGAGTTTCACGAATAGTGACTTTGTCGCCGATGTGGCACTGATTGGTTTCGTCGTGCGCGTGCAGCTTAGTCGAACGCTTAACGTATTTACCGTAGATCGGGTGCTTTACGCGACGCTCGATCAGAACGGTGATGGTCTTGTCCATTTTGTCGCTGACAACACGGCCAGTCAGCGTACGGACGGTTTTTTCGGCTTCAGCCATGATTACTTACCTGCCTGCTGTTTGAGCACAGTCTTCACGCGAGCGATGTCACGCTTAACTTGCCGGAGCAGGTGAGACTGCCCCAACTGGCCAGTTGCTTTCTGCATGCGCAGATTGAACTGGTCGCGCAGCAGGCCGAGCAGTTGCTCGTTAAGCTGCGGCGCGTCTTTTTCACGAAGTTCGTTCGCTTTCATCACATCACCGTCCGTTTAACAAAAGCGGTGGCGAGCGGCAGCTTTGCAGCAGCCAGGGCAAAAGCCTCACGCGCCAGCTCTTCAGAAACGCCCTCGATTTCATACAGGACTTTGCCTGGCTGAATCTGGGCAACCCAGTACTCCACAGAACCCTTACCTTTACCCATCCGAACTTCGAGGGGCTTTTTGGAGATCGGCTTGTCCGGGAATACACGGATCCAGATCTTGCCGCCACGTTTAACGTGACGGGTCAGTGCACGACGCGCTGACTCGATCTGACGAGCGGTGAGACGACCACGAGCTACAGACTTCAGCGCATATTCGCCGAAGCTGACTTTGCTACCGCGCTGAGCCAAGCCACGGTTGTGGCCAGTCATCTGCTTGCGGAACTTCGTACGCTTTGGTTGCAACATTTGGCGTACCCCTTACTTAGCAGCTTTTTTACGAGGCGCTGGTGCTTGTGGTTTCAGTTCTTCTTGGCGACCACCAATTACTTCGCCTTTGAAGATCCAAACCTTTACACCGATCACACCGTAAGTGGTGTGAGCTTCGTAGTTGGCATAGTCGATGTCGGCACGCAGGGTGTGCAGTGGCACACGACCTTCGCGATACCATTCAGTACGTGCGATTTCAGCACCGCCGAGACGACCGCTCACTTGGATTTTGATGCCTTTGGCACCAATGCGCATGGCGTTCTGTACAGCGCGCTTCATAGCGCGACGGAACATTACGCGACGCTCCAGCTGCTGAGCTACGCTCTGCGCAACCAACATACCGTCGAGTTCCGGCTTGCGGATTTCTTCGATATTGATGTGCACAGGCACACCCATTTGCTTGGTCAGGTCCTGACGCAGTTTCTCAACATCTTCACCTTTCTTCCCGATAACGATACCTGGACGAGCGGTGTGGATGGTGATACGTGCAGTTTGAGCCGGACGATGGATATCGATACGGCTTACGGACGCGCTTTTTAGTTTGTCTTGGAGATACTCACGCACCTTCAGATCAGCGAACAAATAGTCCGCATAAGTCCGACCGTCTGCGTACCAGACGGAGGTGTGCTCCTTGACGATTCCCAGGCGAATGCCAATGGGATGTACTTTCTGACCCATCTCTTCGACTCCGTTACTTGTCAGCAACCTTGACAGTGATATGGCAAGACCGCTTGACGATGCGATCAGCACGGCCTTTGGCACGTGGCATGATTCGCTTCAGCGAACGCCCTTCGTTGACGAAAACGGTGCTGACTTTAAGGTCATCAACGTCTGCGCCTTCGTTATGCTCGGCGTTGGCTACGGCCGACTCCAGCACTTTCTTCATGATCTCGGCGGCTTTCTTACTGCTGAAAGCCAACAGGTTGAGCGCTTCGCCCACCTTCTTCCCGCGGATCTGGTCGGCGACCAAGCGGGCTTTCTGGGCGGAGATTCGAGCGCCCGACAACTTAGCGGCTACTTCCATCGTTCCTTACCCCTTAACGCTTGGCTTTCTTGTCTGCCACGTGCCCACGATATGTGCGGGTACCGGCAAACTCGCCCAGTTTGTGGCCGACCATGTCTTCGTTCACGAGAACTGGAACATGTTGACGACCGTTATGCACTGCAATGGTCAGACCGACCATTTGTGGCAGGATCATCGAACGACGCGACCAGGTTTTCACCGGTTTGCGATCGTTCTTTTCCGCCGCCACTTCGATCTTCTTCAGTAGGTGAAGATCAATAAAAGGACCTTTTTTCAGAGAACGTGGCACTGTCGTATCCCTCTATTTACTTGCGACGACGGACGATCATTTTGTCGGTACGCTTATTACCACGAGTCTTCGCGCCCTTAGTCGGGAAGCCCCATGGCGATACCGGATGACGACCACCAGAGGTACGACCTTCACCACCACCATGTGGGTGGTCAACCGGGTTCATGGCAACACCACGAACGGTTGGGCGAACGCCACGCCAGCGTTTGGCACCAGCTTTACCCAGCGAACGCAGGCTGTGCTCGGAGTTCGAGACTTCACCCAGGGTCGCGCGGCATTCAGCCAGCACTTTACGCATCTCACCAGAACGCAGACGCAGGGTCACGTAGACACCTTCACGAGCGATCAGCTGAGCCGAAGCACCAGCGGAACGAGCGATCTGTGCGCCTTTACCTGGCTTCAATTCGATGCCGTGTACGGTGCTACCAACTGGAATGTTACGCAGTTGCAGAGCGTTGCCCGGCTTGATCGGTGCCAGGGCACCTGCGATCAGCTGGTCGCCAGCACTCACGCCTTTAGGGGCGATGATGTAGCGACGCTCGCCATCTGCGTACAGCAGCAGAGCGATGTGAGCAGTACGGTTTGGATCGTATTCGATACGCTCGACAGTGGCAGCGATGCCATCTTTGTCGTTGCGACGGAAATCGACCAGACGATAATGCTGCTTATGGCCACCACCGATGTGACGAGTGGTAATGCGACCATTGTTGTTACGACCACCAGTCTTCGATTTTTTCTCGAGCAGCGGTGCGTGAGGAGCGCCTTTATGCAGCTCCTGGTTGACCACCTTGACCACAAAACGGCGGCCAGGGGAAGTCGGTTTGCATTTAACGATTGCCATGATGCACCCCTTCCTTACTCAGCACTGCTGCTGAAATCGAGATCTTGGCCTGGCTGAAGGGAGATAACTGCCTTCTTCCAGTCATTACGCTTGCCCAGACCGCGAGCAGTGCGCTTGCTCTTACCCAGAACGTTCAGGGTAGTAACACGCTCTACTTTCACGCTGAACAGGCTTTCGACGGCCTTCTTGATTTCCAGCTTGGTTGCGTCAGTTGCAACCTTGAAAACGAACTGGCCTTTCTTGTCAGCCAGAACCGTAGCCTTTTCGGAAACGTGCGGGCCAAGCAGAACTTTAAATACGCGTTCCTGGTTCATCCCAGCAGCTCCTCGAATTTCTTCACGGCCGACACGGTGATCAACACCTTGTCGTATGCGATCAGACTAACTGGATCGGAACCTTGCACGTCACGTACATCAACGTGTGGCAGGTTACGAGCAGCCAGGTACAGGTTCTGATCAACAACTTCAGACACGATCAAGACGTCAGTCAGGCCCATGCCGGTCAGTTTGTTCAGCAGATCTTTGGTCTTCGGTGCATCAACAGCGAAGTCCTGAACCACTACCAGACGATCAGTACGCACCAGCTCAGCAAGGATGGAACGCATTGCTGCGCGGTACATCTTCTTGTTCAGCTTCTGGGTGTGATCCTGAGGACGAGCTGCGAAAGTGGTACCGCCGCCACGCCAGATTGGGCTACGGATAGTACCGGCACGAGCACGGCCAGTACCTTTCTGACGCCATGGGCGCTTACCGCCACCACGAACGTCGGAACGGGTCTTTTGCTGCTTGCTACCTTGACGGCCGCCGGCCATGTAGGCCACGACTGCTTGGTGAACCAGCGTCTCGTTGAATTCGCCGCCAAATGTCAGTTCGGAAACTTCGATCGCTTGAGCGTCATTTACATTTAATTGCATGTCAGCTTCCCCTTAACCGCGAGCCTTGGCTGCTGGACGTACAACCAAGTTGCCGCCAGTAGCGCCAGGAACAGCACCCTTGACCAACAACAGATTGCGTTCAGCGTCCACGCGCACTACTTCGAGGGACTGCACGGTCACGCGCTCAGCGCCCATATGACCGGACATTTTTTTGCCCTTGAATACACGACCAGGAGTCTGGCACTGGCCGATAGAGCCTGGAACGCGGTGGGATACGGAGTTACCGTGGGTGTTATCTTGCCCGCGGAAATTCCAACGCTTGATCGTACCCTGGAAGCCTTTACCCTTGGACTGACCGGTTACATCAACCAGTTGGCCAGCGGCGAAGATTTCAGCGTTGATCAGATCGCCGGCCTGGTACTCGCCTTCTTCAAGGCGGAATTCCATTACGGTACGACCAGCGGCAACGTTCGCTTTAGCGAAGTGGCCAGCCTGAGCTGCTGTTACACGCGAAGCACGACGCTCGCCGACAGTGACTTGCACTGCACGATAGCCATCGGTCTCTTCAGTTTTGAACTGGGTGACGCGATTCGGCTCGATCTCAATGACCGTGACCGGAATGGAGACACCTTCTTCGGTGAAAATACGGGTCATACCGCATTTACGACCGACTACACCAATAGTCATGTTGTAAACCTCATGAGTGTACGGGGCTTTCACCCGCTATGGCCGCCCATTTCAGAGCGTTACACGACTAAGACCGAGTCTTAGCCGAGGCTGATCTGCACTTCCACACCGGCCGCAAGATCAAGCTTCATAAGAGCATCAACGGTTTTATCCGTTGGCTGGACGATGTCCAGTACGCGCTTATGAGTACGGATCTCGTACTGGTCACGCGCGTCTTTGTTGACGTGCGGGGAGACCAGAACGGTGAACCGCTCTTTACGGGTAGGCAGTGGAATTGGACCACGCACTTGAGCACCAGTACGTTTCGCGGTTTCCACGATTTCCTGGGTGGATTGGTCGATCAGGCGATGGTCAAAAGCCTTCAACCTGATACGGATTTGCTGATTTTGCATTGGATTTCAGACTCCGGCTGCTATTCCCACCGAGCGCAATACGCCCGTTAAAAGGAGGCGCAATTCTATAGACGCCCCATATGGGTGTCAACCCAATAAAAAAGCCCCCGCTGAGCGGGGGCCTCTTCAACTCATCGAAGCCAACTCAAAAAAGAGCTTACTCGATGATTTTGGCTACGACGCCAGCGCCGACGGTACGACCGCCTTCACGGATAGCGAAACGCAGACCGTCTTCCATTGCGATGGTCTTGATCAGGGTGACAACCATTTTGATGTTGTCGCCTGGCATTACCATTTCAACGCCTTCCGGCAGTTCGCAGTTACCAGTCACGTCAGTAGTACGGAAGTAGAACTGTGGACGGTAGCCTTTGAAGAACGGAGTGTGGCGACCGCCTTCTTCTTTGCTCAGAACGTACACTTCAGCTTCGAACTTGGTGTGCGGCTTGACCGAACCTGGCTTGACCAGAACCTGGCCACGCTCAACGTCGTCACGCTTGGTACCACGCAGCAGAACGCCGCAGTTCTCGCCAGCACGACCTTCGTCGAGCAGCTTACGGAACATTTCAACACCGGTGCAGGTGGTGACGGTAGTGTCACGCAGACCAACGATTTCCAGTGGATCCTGAACCTTGACGATACCGCGCTCGATACGGCCAGTTACAACAGTACCGCGACCGGAGATCGAGAATACGTCTTCGATTGGCATCAGGAACGGCTTGTCGATAACACGGACTGGATCTGGAATGTAGCTGTCCAGAGTCTCAACCAGTTTACGAACGGCAGTGGTGCCCATTTCGTTGTCGTCTTGGCCGTTCAGAGCCATCAGAGCCGAACCGATGATGATCGGGGTGTCGTCGCCTGGGAAGTCGTAAGTGCTCAGCAGATCGCGCACTTCCATCTCAACCAGTTCCAGCAGCTCAGCGTCGTCAACCATGTCAGCCTTGTTCAGGAAGACAACGATGTACGGTACGCCAACCTGGCGGGACAGCAGGATGTGCTCACGGGTTTGTGGCATCGGACCATCAGCGGCCGAGCAAACCAGGATAGCGCCGTCCATCTGAGCAGCACCGGTGATCATGTTCTTCACATAGTCAGCGTGACCTGGGCAGTCAACGTGAGCGTAGTGACGGATCAGCGAGTTGTATTCAACGTGCGCGGTGTTGATGGTGATACCACGAGCCTTTTCTTCCGGAGCGCTGTCGATCTTGTCGAAAGCAACAACGGCCGAACCGAAAACTTCGGAGCAGACGCGAGTCAGAGCAGCGGTCAGCGTGGTTTTACCGTGGTCGACGTGACCGATGGTGCCAACGTTGACGTGCGGGAGGGTACGGTCAAATTTTTCTTTAGCCACGACAATTAACTCCTAGCCTAAAGGGGGCTGAATCAGCCTTGTTTTTTGGTAACAGTTTCGACGATGTGCGACGGAGCTGTATTGTATTTTTTGAATTCCATAGAGTAGCTTGCGCGACCTTGGGACATGGAACGGACGTCGGTCGCATAACCGAACATCTCACCCAACGGAACTTCGGCACGAATTACTTTGCCGGAGACCGTGTCTTCCATACCCAGGATCATGCCGCGACGACGGTTAAGGTCGCCCATCACGTCACCCATATAGTCTTCAGGTGTAACAACCTCTACCGCCATGATCGGCTCAAGCAACTCACCACCGCCCTTCTGGGCCAGTTGCTTGGTCGCCATGGAAGCAGCCACCTTGAACGCCATCTCGTTGGAGTCGACGTCGTGGTAGGAACCATCGAACACGGTAGCCTTCAGGCCGATCAGCGGATAGCCGGCGACAACGCCGTTCTTCATCTGCTCTTCGATACCCTTCTGGATAGCCGGGATGTATTCCTTAGGAACCACACCACCCACTACTTCGTTCACGAATTGCAGACCTTCCTGACCTTCGTCAGCAGGAGCAAAGCGAATCCAGCAGTGACCGAACTGGCCACGACCGCCGGACTGGCGAACGAACTTGCCTTCAATTTCGCAGTTCTTCGTGATGCGCTCACGGTACGAAACTTGAGGCTTACCGATGTTGGCTTCGACGTTGAACTCACGGCGCATCCGGTCAACCAGGATGTCCAGGTGCAACTCGCCCATGCCAGAGATGATCGTTTGACCAGTCTCTTCGTCGGTTTTAACGCGGAAAGATGGATCTTCCTGAGCAAGCTTGCCCAGAGCGATACCCATTTTTTCCTGGTCGTCCTTGGTCTTAGGCTCTACGGCAACCGAAATAACCGGCTCCGGGAAGTCCATGCGAACCAGGATGATTGGCTTGTCAGCGCTGCACAAGGTTTCGCCAGTGGTGACGTCCTTCATGCCGATCAAGGCCGCGATGTCACCAGCGCGTACTTCCTTGATTTCTTCACGGGCGTTTGCGTGCATTTGCACCATACGACCCACGCGCTCTTTCTTGCCCTTAACCGAGTTGATCACGCCGTCGCCGGAGGCCAACACGCCCGAGTAAACGCGGACGAAGGTCAAGGTACCCACGAATGGGTCGGTAGCGATTTTGAAAGCCAGAGCCGAGAACGGCTCGCTGTCATCTGCGTGACGCTCCATTTGCTTTTCCTCGTCATCCGGGTCAGTACCCTTGATGGCAGGAATGTCGGTTGGAGCAGGCAGGTAATCGATAACGGCGTCGAGAACCAGGGGAACACCCTTGTTCTTGAAGGAAGAACCGCAAACAGCCAGGACGATTTCGCCAGCGATAGTACGCTGACGCAGAGCGGCCTTGATTTCCGCGTTGGTGAGTTCTTCACCTTCGAGGTACTTGTTCATCAGCTCTTCGCTGGCTTCGGCCGCAGCCTCCACCATGTTGCCGCGCCATTCGTCAGCCAGTTCCTGCAGTTCAGCAGGGATAGGCTTGCGAACTGGAACCATGCCTTTGTCAGAATCATTCCAGTAAACAGCTTCCATGGCCATCAGATCGATCTGACCCTGGAAGTTGTCTTCGGAACCGATAGCCAACTGGATTGGCACCGGAGTGTGACCCAGACGCTGCTTGATCTGACCGATCACGCGCAGGAAGTTCGCACCGGCACGGTCCATCTTGTTTACGTAAACAAGACGTGGAACGCCGTACTTGTTGGCTTGACGCCATACGGTTTCCGACTGAGGCTCAACGCCCGAGGTGCCGCAGAACACAACGACCGCGCCGTCGAGAACACGCAGGGAACGTTCAACTTCAATAGTGAAGTCAACGTGGCCCGGGGTGTCGATGACGTTGAAGCGGTATTGGTCCTTGTGCTGCTTCTCGGAACCCTGCCAGAAGGCGGTGATGGCAGCAGAAGTAATGGTAATACCACGCTCCTGCTCCTGCACCATCCAGTCTGTGGTCGCGGCGCCGTCATGCACCTCGCCCATTTTGTGACTTTTGCCAGTGTAAAAAAGGACGCGCTCGGTGGTGGTGGTTTTACCAGCATCCACGTGAGCAACGATACCAATGTTACGGTAGCGGTTAATCGGTGTAGTACGAGCCATAAAGCCCTCGCAAAATTAGTGACGCTAAAATTAGAAGCGGTAGTGCGAGAAAGCCTTGTTGGCTTCAGCCATACGGTGCACGTCTTCACGCTTCTTAACTGCAGCACCTTTGCCTTCGGCAGCGTCCAGCAGTTCGCCAGCCAAACGCAGAGCCATAGACTTCTCGCCGCGCTTGCGGGCGAAGTCTACCAACCAGCGCATTGCCAGAGCGTTACGACGGGACGGACGAACTTCAACCGGAACCTGGTAAGTAGCACCGCCTACACGGCGCGACTTTACTTCGACCAGCGGAGCGATGGCGTCGAGAGCTTTCTCGAAGATTTCCAGGGGGTCGCTGTTCTTGCGTTCTTTAACCTTTTCCAGCGCGCCATAAACGATACGTTCGGCAACGGCTTTCTTGCCGCTTTCCATTACGTGGTTCATGAACTTGGCCAGGATCTGGCTGCCGTATTTTGGATCGTCAAGCACTTCGCGCTTGGCTGCTACGCGTCTTCTTGGCATGGATAAGCCCTCAAACGGTCTTCAGGTTCGCTCGGAATCGGTGCCCTTTCGGGACGCCTCCGACCTTACTCTTATCGACTCAGAAAAATGGAGAATCAGTTTTACAAAAAGCCGCTACTACTTAGGCTTCTTGGTACCGTACTTCGAACGACCCTGGTTACGACCTTTAACGCCGGAAGTATCCAGAGAACCGCGTACGGTGTGATAACGAACACCTGGCAAGTCTTTTACACGACCGCCGCGGATCAGTACCACGCTGTGCTCTTGCAGGTTGTGGCCTTCACCGCCGATGTACGAGGAAACCTCGAAACCGTTGGTCAGGCGCACACGGCATACTTTACGCAGTGCCGAGTTAGGTTTTTTCGGCGTGGTGGTATACACACGGGTGCATACGCCACGACGTTGCGGGCAGTTCTGCAGCGCAGGCACGTCGGATTTCTCGACGATACGCTTACGCGGCTGACGTACCAGCTGGTTGATAGTTGCCATCTACTAGCTCCACTGTTGTCTTGCGACGCTATTGTCTTGCAAGAAAAGCAAAATGGCAGGAACGAATTCCCGCCAAATTTAGGGGTACAAGAGTCTAAAGAGGATCTTGTCCCCAGTCAAGGCAAGGCCCCGACCTCCCCGCTCATCCAACCTCGACAAATTGTCTCGATTCGATGAACGGAACGGCCAGGGCCCATGCTCATTTATCGCAGAACTCAGTTACCGCTCGAGTTCAGCGCTTCGGTCAGTGCAGCTTCCACTTCACTGGCGCTTACGCGCAACGGTTTGTCAGCATCACGGCGGCGCTTGCGCTCGCTGTGGTAAGCCAGACCGGTACCGGCCGGGATCAGACGACCCACGACCACGTTTTCTTTCAGGCCGCGCAGGTAATCGCGCTTGCCGGTTACCGCCGCTTCGGTCAGTACGCGGGTGGTTTCCTGGAAGGAAGCCGCCGAGATGAACGATTCGGTGGACAGCGACGCCTTGGTAATACCCAGCAACACACGAGTGAACTTGGAAACGAATTTCTCGTCGCCAGCCAGACGCTCGTTCTCTACCAGAACGTGAGTCAATTCCATCTGGTCGCCCTTGATGAAACTGGAATCGCCGGATTCAGCGATTTCAACTTTACGCAGCATCTGACGCAGGATGGTCTCGATGTGCTTGTCGTTGATCTTCACGCCTTGCAGACGGTAAACGTCCTGGATCTCGTTCACGATGTACTTGGCCAGCGCACTCACACCCAGCAGACGCAGGATGTCGTGTGGATCGCTCGGGCCGTCGGAGATAACTTCGCCGCGGTTTACCTGTTCGCCTTCGAAGACGTTCAGGTGACGCCACTTCGGAATCAGCTCTTCGTACGGATCGGTACCGTCGTTCGGGGTAATAACCAGACGGCGCTTGCCTTTGGTCTCTTTACCGAACGCGATGGTGCCGCTGACTTCAGCCAGAATCGAGGCTTCTTTCGGACGACGCGCTTCGAACAAGTCGGCAACACGCGGCAGACCACCGGTGATGTCACGGGTCTTCGAAGTCTCTTGCGGGATACGAGCGATAACATCACCGATCGCAATCTTCGCACCATCCGCAACACCGACCAGGGCGTTGGCTGGCAGGAAGTACTGAGCGATAACGTCAGTGCCTGGCAGCAACAGATCCTTGCCGTTGTCATCAACCATCTTCACAGCAGGACGGATATCTTTACCGGCGGCTGGACGGTCTTTGGCGTCGAGTACTTCAATGTTGGTCATACCGGTCAATTCGTCAGTCTGACGCTTGATCGTGATGCCTTCTTCCATGCCCACGTAGGTCACGGTACCTTTCATTTCGGTAACGATCGGGTGAGTGTGCGGATCCCACTTGGCCACGATTGCGCCAGCGTCGACCTTGTCACCTTCTTTAACCGAAATCACGGCACCGTACGGCAGCTTGTAGCGCTCGCGCTCACGACCGAAGTCATCAGCGATCGCCAGCTCACCGGAACGGGACACGGCAACCAGGCAACCATCCACTCGCTCAACGTGCTTCAGGTTATGCAGACGGACGGTACCGCCATTCTTCACCTGAACGCTGTCGGCTGCGGAGGTCCGGCTTGCCGCACCACCGATGTGGAACGTACGCATGGTCAGCTGGGTACCCGGCTCACCGATGGACTGGGCAGCGATAACGCCGACCGCTTCACCGATGTTCACCTGGTGACCACGAGCCAAATCACGGCCGTAGCACTTGGCGCAAATGCCGTAGCGGGTTTCGCAGCTGATCGGCGAACGCACGATCACTTCGTCGATGCTGTTCAGCTCGATGAACTCGACCCACTTCTCGTCTACCAGAGTGCCGCCAGGAACGATAACTTCCTCGGTACCCGGCTTGAATACGTCACGGGCAATGACTCGACCCAATACGCGCTCACCCAGCGGCTCGACAACGTCACCGCCTTCAATGTGCGGCGTCATGACCAGGCCATGCTCGGTGCCGCAATCGATCTCGGTCACGACCAGATCCTGCGCCACGTCTACCAGACGACGAGTCAGGTAACCGGAGTTCGCCGTTTTCAACGCGGTATCCGCCAAACCTTTACGAGCACCGTGAGTGGAGATGAAGTACTGAAGTACGCTCAAACCTTCACGGAAGTTCGCAGTAATCGGCGTTTCGATGATGGAACCGTCCGGCTTGGCCATCAGGCCACGCATACCGGCGAGCTGACGGATCTGCGCAGCAGAACCCCGTGCGCCCGAGTCGGCCATCATGTACATCGAGTTGAAGGACTCCTGGTCGACTTCGACGCCATGACGGTCGATGACTTTCTCTTTCGAGAGGTTGGCCATCATCGCCTTGGAAACTTCGTCGTTCGCCTTGGACCAAAGGTCGATCACTTTGTTGTACTTCTCGCCCTGGGTTACCAGGCCGGAGGCGTACTGACTTTCGATCTCTTTCACTTCATCAGTAGCAGCATTGATGATGCGGGCTTTTTCATCCGGGATAACGAAGTCGTTAACACCGATGGAAACGCCGGAGATGGTCGAATAGGCAAAACCGGTGTACATCAACTGGTCAGCGAAGATCACGGTCTCTTTCAAACCAACCACGCGATAGCACTGGTTGATCAGCTTGGAGATCGCCTTTTTCTTCATCGGCTGGTTGACGACGTCGTACGACAGGCCAGGTGGAACAACCTGGAACAACAGCGCACGGCCAACAGTGGTGTCGACGATACGGGTGTTCTTGACGCTGCCACCATCACGATCGTTGACGGTTTCGTTGATCCGCACTTTGACCTTGGCGTGCAGTGCGGCTTCGCCGGCACGGAACACACGGTCAACTTCCTGCAGATCCGCGAACACACGACCTTCGCCCTTGGCGTTGATCGCTTCACGTGTCATGTAGTACAGACCCAATACAACGTCCTGCGACGGAACGATGATTGGCTCACCGTTGGCTGGCGACAGAATGTTGTTGGTCGACATCATCAACGCACGCGCTTCCAACTGGGCTTCCAGTGTCAGCGGTACGTGCACGGCCATTTGGTCGCCGTCGAAGTCGGCGTTGTACGCAGCACAGACCAGAGGGTGCAGCTGGATAGCCTTACCTTCGATCAGAACCGGTTCAAACGCCTGGATACCCAGACGGTGAAGGGTCGGTGCACGGTTGAGGAGAACCGGGTGTTCACGGATCACTTCAGCGAGAACGTCCCAAACCTCTGGCAGCTCGCGCTCGACCATCTTCTTGGCGGCTTTGATGGTGGTCGCGAGACCACGCATTTCCAGCTTGCCGAAAATGAACGGCTTGAACAGCTCCAGAGCCATCTTCTTCGGCAGACCGCACTGGTGCAGACGCAGGGTCGGACCTACGGTAATTACCGAACGACCGGAGTAGTCAACACGCTTACCGAGCAAGTTCTGACGGAAACGACCCTGCTTACCCTTGATCATGTCAGCCAGGGATTTCAGAGGACGCTTGTTGGAACCGGTGATAGCGCGGCCACGACGACCGTTGTCGAGCAGTGCATCGACAGCTTCCTGCAACATACGCTTTTCGTTGCGCACGATGATGTCCGGAGCGGACAGATCGAGCAGACGCTTCAAGCGGTTGTTACGGTTGATCACTCGACGATACAGATCGTTGAGGTCGGAAGTCGCGAAGCGACCGCCATCCAGCGGGACCAGTGGACGCAGATCTGGCGGCAGAACCGGCAGAACGGTCAGCACCATCCATTCTGGAAGGTTGCCGGAACCCTGAAAGGCTTCCATCAACTTCAGACGCTTGGACAGCTTCTTGATCTTGGTTTCGGAGTTGGTTTGCGGAATTTCTTCACGCAGACGGCCAATCTCGTGTTCCAGGTCGATAGCGTGCAACAGTTCACGGACAGCTTCGGCACCCATGCGGGCATCGAAATCGTCGCCGAACTCTTCCAGCGCTTCGAAGTACTGCTCGTCGTTGAGCAGCTGACCTTTTTCAAGGGTGGTCATGCCTGGATCGATAACGACATAGCTCTCGAAGTAGAGAACGCGTTCGATATCACGCAGGGTCATGTCCATCAGCAAGCCGATACGCGACGGCAGCGATTTCAGGAACCAGATGTGGGCAACCGGCGAAGCCAGTTCGATGTGCGCCATGCGCTCACGACGAACCTTGGCCAGCGCGACTTCAACGCCGCACTTCTCGCAGATCACACCACGGTGCTTCAAGCGCTTGTACTTACCGCACAGGCACTCGTAATCCTTTACCGGGCCAAAGATCTTGGCGCAGAACAGGCCGTCACGTTCAGGTTTGAACGTACGGTAGTTGATGGTTTCCGGCTTTTTAACTTCACCGAACGACCACGAACGGATCATCTCAGGCGATGCCAATCCAATACGGATGGCGTCGAACTCTTCGACTTGACCCTGGTTTTTCAGCAAATTCAGTAGGTCTTTCAAGGCCTTTCCTCCTGGCGGAGCAGAGAGCGGGCAATCCTGCCCCGCTCTCGATTCGCGTCACGTGTTATTCGGTTTCCAGATCGATATCGATGCCGAGGGAACGAATTTCCTTGATCAACACGTTGAAGGACTCGGGCATGCCCGGCTCCATACGGTGATCGCCGTCCACGATGTTTTTGTACATCTTGGTCCGGCCGTTCACATCGTCCGACTTCACTGTGAGCATTTCTTGCAGAGTGTAAGCAGCACCGTATGCTTCCAGTGCCCAGACCTCCATCTCCCCGAAACGCTGACCACCGAACTGCGCCTTACCACCCAGCGGCTGCTGGGTAACCAGGCTGTACGAACCGGTAGAACGAGCGTGCATCTTGTCGTCTACCAAGTGGTTCAGCTTCAGCATGTACATGTAGCCAACAGTCACCGGGCGCTCGAACTTGTTGCCGGTACGGCCGTCGGTCAGCTGCATCTGGCCACTTTCCGGCAGGTCCGCCAGTTTCAGCATGGCCTTGATTTCGCTTTCCTTGGCACCGTCGAACACTGGAGTGGCCATTGGAACGCCGCCACGCAGGTTCTTCGCCAGATCCAGGATTTCCTGGTCGGAGAAGCTGTCCAGATCTTCGTTGCGACCGCCGATCTCGTTGTAGATCTCGTGCAGGAACTTGCGCAGATCGGCAACTTTACGCTGCTCTTCGATCATGCGGTTGATCTTCTCGCCCAGGCCCTTGGCTGCGAGGCCCAGGTGGGTTTCAAGGATCTGACCAACGTTCATACGCGAAGGTACGCCCAACGGGTTGAGGACGACGTCGACCGGGGTGCCATTGGCATCGTGCGGCATGTCTTCAACCGGCATGATCACGGAGACCACACCTTTGTTACCGTGACGACCGGCCATCTTGTCGCCCGGCTGGATGCGGCGACGGATTGCCAGGTAAACCTTGACGATTTTCAGCACGCCTGGAGCCAGGTCATCGCCCTGCTGCAGTTTGCGCTTCTTGTCTTCGAACTTGTCGTCCAGCAGACGGCGACGATCGACGATGTAGGCCTGAGCCTTCTCGAGCTGCTCGTTCAGAGCATCTTCAGCCATGCGCAGTTTGAACCACTGGCCATGCTCAAGACCGTCGAGCACTTCGTCGGTGATGTCCTGACCTTTCTTCAGGCCGGCGCCGCCTTCGGCTTTGTGGCCGACCAGAGCGGAACGCAGACGTTCGAAAGTCGCGCCTTCAACGATACGGAACTCTTCGTTCAGGTCCTTGCGGATCTCGTCGAGTTGAGTCTTCTCGATCGACAGTGCACGAGCATCACGCTCGACGCCGTCACGGGTGAAGACCTGTACGTCGATGACAGTACCCTTGGTGCCGGTAGGCACGCGCAGGGAGGTGTCTTTAACGTCGCTGGCTTTTTCACCGAAGATGGCACGCAACAGCTTTTCTTCCGGCGTCAGTTGGGTCTCGCCTTTCGGAGTGACCTTGCCGACCAGAATGTCGCCTGCGCCTACTTCGGCACCTACGTAAACGATACCGGCTTCGTCCAGCTTGTTCAGTGCCGCTTCACCCACGTTCGGGATGTCGGCAGTGATTTCCTCTGGCCCAAGCTTGGTGTCACGTGCCACACAGGTCAGTTCCTGGATGTGGATCGTGGTGAAGCGGTCTTCCTGAACCACACGCTCGGACAGGCAGATGGAGTCTTCGAAGTTGAAGCCGTTCCACGCCATGAACGCGATGCGCATGTTCTGACCCAGCGCCAGTTCACCCATGTCGGTGGACGGGCCGTCGGCCATGATATCGCTGCGCTGAACCCGATCACCTTTACGCACCAGCGGACGCTGGTTGATGCAGGTGTTCTGGTTGGAGCGGGTGTATTTGGTCAGGTTGTAGATGTCGACACCGGCTTCGCCGGTTTCAACTTCGTCATCGGCAACACGAACCACGATACGGCTGGCGTCGACGGAGTCGATCACGCCGCCACGACGAGCCACGACGCAAACGCCGGAGTCACGGGCTACGTTACGCTCCATGCCGGTACCGACCAGCGGCTTGTCAGCGCGCAGGGTAGGTACAGCTTGACGCTGCATGTTCGAACCCATCAACGCACGGTTGGCGTCATCGTGCTCGAGGAACGGGATCAGCGACGCTGCAACCGACACTACCTGCTTCGGCGAAACGTCCATCAAGGTCACGTCTTCCGGCGCCTTGACGGTGAACTCGTTCAAGTGACGAACAGCTACCAGCTCGTCGATCAGGACTTTCTTGTCGTTCATCGTGGCCGAAGCCTGGGCGATCACGTGATCAGCTTCTTCGATGGCGGACAGGAACACGATCTCGTCGGTGACCAGAGCGTCTTTCACCACACGGTACGGGCTCTCGAGGAAGCCGTACTGGTTGGTGCGCGCATAAGCAGCCAGGGAGTTGATCAGACCGATGTTCGGACCTTCCGGCGTTTCAATCGGGCATACACGACCGTAGTGAGTCGGGTGTACGTCACGAACTTCAAAGCCGGCACGCTCACGAGTCAGACCGCCAGGGCCGAGTGCAGACACACGACGCTTGTGGGTGATCTCGGACAGCGGGTTGTTCTGGTCCATGAACTGGGACAGCTGGCTGGAACCGAAGAACTCTTTCACCGCCGCAGCCACTGGCTTGGCGTTGATCAGGTCTTGCGGCATCAGGCCTTCGCTTTCAGCCATCGACAGACGCTCTTTGACCGCACGCTCAACACGTACCAGGCCAACGCGGAACTGGTTCTCGGCCATTTCGCCTACACAGCGAACACGACGGTTACCCAGGTGGTCGATGTCATCGACGATGCCTTTGCCGTTACGGATGTCGACCAGAGTCTTCAGTACCGCGACGATGTCTTCCTTGCACAACACGCCCGAACCTTCGATCTCGGTACGACCGATACGACGGTTGAACTTCATCCGGCCGACCGCAGACAGGTCATAGCGCTCAGGGCTGAAGAACAGGTTGTTGAACAGAGTCTCGGCAGCGTCTTTGGTTGGCGGCTCGCCTGGACGCATCATGCGATAGATCTCGACCAGCGCTTCCAATTGGTTGCTGGTGGAGTCGATCTTCAGGGTGTCGGAGACGAACGGACCGCAGTCGATATCGTTGGTGTACAGAGTTTCGATGCGAACAACCTGGGCCTTGGCGATTTTTGCCAGGATCTCGGTGTTCAGCTCGGTGTTGCACTCTGCCAGGATTTCGCCGGTTGCCGGATGCACGATGGCCTTGGCGGTAGTGCGACCCAGGACGTAGTCCAGAGGCACTTCCAGGGTCTTGAGACCGGCTTTTTCGATCTGGTTGATGTGGCGCGCAGTAATACGGCGACCAGCCTCAACGATGACCTTGCCCTTCTCGTCCTGAATATCAAGAACCGCGATTTCACCACGCAGACGCGAAGCAATCAGTTCCAGACTGAGGGTTTCGCCGCTCAGGTGGAAAACGTTGGTGGTGTAGAACGCGTCGAGCACTTCTTCGGTGGTATAGCCGAGCGCACGCAGCAGTACCGATGCAGGCAGCTTGCGACGACGGTCGATACGCACGAACACGCAGTCTTTCGGGTCGAACTCGAAGTCCAGCCACGAACCGCGGTAAGGAATGATGCGCGCGGAGTACAGCAGTTTGCCGGAGCTGTGCGTCTTGCCACGGTCGTGGTCGAAGAACACGCCCGGGGAACGGTGCAGCTGGGAAACGATTACTCGCTCGGTACCGTTGATTACGAAGGTACCGTTTTCAGTCATCAGGGGGATTTCACCCATGTAGACTTCTTGCTCTTTGATGTCCTTGATCGCTTTGTTCGACGATTCTTTGTCGAAAATGATCAGGCGCACTTTTACCCGCAAAGGTACGGCGTAAGTTACACCGCGCAATACGCATTCTTTGACATCAAATGCCGGTTCGCCCAGGCGATAACCGACGTACTCCAGCGCAGCATTGCCGGAGTAGCTGATGATCGGGAAAACGGATTTGAAGGCCGCATGCAGGCCCACGTCGCGGAACTGATCTTTAGTCGCTCCCGCCTGCAAGAATTCACGATACGAATCCAGCTGGATTGCCAGGAGATACGGCACATCCATGACGTCCGGCAACTTGCTAAAGTCCTTGCGGATACGTTTTTTCTCAGTATATGAGTAAGCCATCAGCGTTCCCCAGCTTGGTCACCTGCTTGTTTGGCCCCTCCCGACGGGAGCAGCCAGAAAATCGTGCAAACCCCATGGTTTGCGCCACCGCATCGGGTGGTTACAGCTCGTTACCAGCACCGACCCAGTCGGCTGCCAATAACGGAAAAAGGCCGGTGGCAAGAGCCACCAGCCATCAGCCTTTCGCTTAACGCTCGGGCTGGAGACGCAAGGTCGATGCTTACTTCAGCTCGACTTTAGCGCCTGCTTCTTCCAGAGTGGCCTTGGCTTTGTCAGCTGCGTCTTTCGAAACAGCTTCCAGAACCATGCCAGGAGCGCCGTCAACTACAGCCTTGGCTTCTTTCAGGCCCAGACCGGTCAGTTCACGTACTGCCTTGATCACGTTAACTTTCTTCTCGCCAGCTTCCAGCAGCATGACGTTGAATTCAGTTTGTTCTTCAACAACGGCAGCAACAGCGGCTGGACCTGCGGAAGCAGCGGCAGCGGAAACGCCGAACTTCTCTTCCATGGCCTTGATCAGCTCAACGATTTCCAGAACGGATTTTTCGCCGATTGCTTCGATGATTTGGTCGTTAGTCAGAGACATGACTATAAATTCCTGTATTGGGGTGACAGCCTACGCGGCCATCGAAATAAACAATAAACGCTGAAAGGAGACGCTCAGCCTTAGGCTGCAGCAGCTTCTTTCTGGTCGCGAAGAGCCGCCAGAGTACGAGCCAACTTGCTGGTTGCGCCTTGAATCACGCTCATCAGCTGAGAAATTGCTTCGTCACGGGTCGGCAGGCTTGCCAGTACGTCGATCTGATTAGCTGCGAGGTACTTGCCCTCGAACGCAGCTGCCTTGATCTCGAACTTGTCCTGACCTTTTGCGAACTCTTTGAAAATACGGGCAGCAGCGCCCGGATGGTCTTTGGAGAATGCAATCAAGGTCGGGCCGGTGAACACGTCGTTGAGCACGTCATATTGAGTGCCAGCAACGGCGCGCTTGAGCAGGGTGTTACGTACAACACGTACGTAAACGCCAGCTTCACGAGCCTCTTTACGGAGTCCGGTCATAGCGCCTACTGTTACGCCACGGGCATCAGCCACGACAGCGGACAGAGCAACTTGGGCAGCCTTGTTGACTTCAGCGACGATGGCCTTCTTGTCTTCAAGTTTAATTGCCACGGGAAAAACTCCTGCTTGTTACCGTTTCATCCAACCGAAGCCGGATGTCGTTTTGGTGTCTGATTCGGTAAGGAACCGGGAGCACCATCTGCGTAGGCTTGAGGTTTAAGACTTGCGTCGCCTACGGTCTTGGATAGCCCCCGCCAGGCAGGGACCCCAATCTTTCAATTGGCGCAATCGCTTGCGCCAACCTGTGTCTTACGCGTCGAGCGAACCTTGGTCGATGACCAGGCCTGGACCCATGGTGGTGCTCAGGGTAACGCGCTTGACGTAAATACCTTTCGAGGAAGCAGGCTTGATACGCTTCAGATCAGCGATCAGGGCTTCAACGTTTTCCTTCAGCTTGACGGCATCGAAGCCGACTTTGCCAACGGAGGTGTGGATGATGCCGTTTTTGTCGGTGCGATAACGAACCTGACCAGCCTTGGCGTTTTTAACCGCGGTAGCTACGTCTGGGGTTACGGTGCCGACTTTAGGGTTAGGCATCAGGCCACGTGGACCGAGGATCTGACCCAACTGGCCTACAACGCGCATGGCATCCGGGGATGCGATCACTACGTCATAGTTCAGGTCGCCGCCTTTCATTTCGGCAGCCAGGTCGTCCATGCCTACACGGTCAGCGCCGGCAGCCAGAGCGGCCTCGGCAGCTGGACCCTGGGTGAACACGGCAACGCGAACGGTCTTGCCAGTGCCGTGTGGCAGCACAGTAGCGCTACGAACGACCTGGTCGGATTTACGCGGGTCAACGCCCAGGTTTACAGCAACGTCGAACGACTCGCTGAACTTGACAGTCGACAGCTCGGCCAGCAGGGCAGCAGCGTCTACAAAGTTGTAGGCCTTGCCTGCTTCGATTTTGCCGGCGATAGCCTTTTGACGCTTGGTCAGCTTAGCCATTACACACCCTCCACGTTAAGGCCCATGCTACGAGCAGAACCGGCGATAGTACGCACGGCTGCATCCATATCAGCTGCAGTCAGATCCGCGTTTTTGGTTTTCGCGATTTCTTCCAGCTGAGCACGGGTCACGGTGCCAACCTTAACGGTGTTCGGACGAGCGGAACCGCTAGTCAGACCAGCCGCCTTCTTCAGCAGAACCGAAGCAGGGGTGGATTTGGTTTCGAAAGTGAAGCTACGGTCGCTGTAGACAGTGATGATCACTGGAGTCGGCAGGCCTGGTTCAATACCTTGGGTACGGGCGTTGAAAGCCTTGCAGAATTCCATGATGTTCACGCCGTGCTGACCCAGGGCAGGACCAACAGGTGGGCTTGGGTTAGCCTGAGCGGCCTTCACTTGCAGCTTGATGTAAGCGGTAATTTTCTTGGCCATGAGGCACTCCAATTACGGGTTCAAACGCCTCGAAAGGCTCCCCGGTTACTTGCGCGTTTATCCCAGTGACGACAAAACCCCACAGCCTGAGGCTGCGGGGTTGGGATGCTTGCTCAGCTAGACCTTTTCGACCTGACTGAACTCAAGCTCTACCGGAGTAGAGCGTCCGAAAATAAGCACTGCCACTTGGATCCGGCTTTTTTCGTAGTTAACTTCTTCAACCGTGCCGGTAAAATCGGCAAACGGTCCGTCGTTGACCCGTACCGACTCACCTGGCTCGAACAATGTCTTCGGCTTCGGCTTGTCGCTACCGTCAGCAACACGACGCAGAATCGCTTCTGCCTCTTTGTCTGTGATCGGTGCAGGCTTATCAGCAGTACCGCCGATGAAACCCATCACCCGAGGCGTATCCTTGACCAAGTGCCAAGTACCCTCGTTCATGTCCATCTGGACCAGCACATAACCTGGGAAGAACTTGCGCTCGCTTTTGCGTTTCTGGCCATTACGCATTTCAACCACTTCTTCAGTGGGAACCAGAATTTCGCCAAAGCCATCTTCCATGCCAGCCAGCTTTACGCGCTCTACCAGCGAGCGCATGACATGCTTCTCGTAACCGGAGTAAGCATGCACAACGTACCAACGCTTAGCCACGGGACACCCTTAGCCGACAATCAAGGAAACAAGCCAGCCGAGCAGGGAATCAAGCCCCCACAACAGCAACGCCATAACCAGGACAACAGCCACAACGATCAACGTGGTCTGCGTGGTTTCTTGGCGAGTTGGCCATACGACTTTACGAATCTCGGTGCGAGCTTCCTTCACCAGCACAAAGAAAGACTTGCCCTTGGCTGTCTGCAGGCCTACAAAGGCAGCTACAGCAGCAATGACAAGCAATGCAAGTACGCGGTACAGGATCGGCGAAGCAGAGTAATACTGATTGCCAACAACGCCAACAACCACCAAAGCAGCTACTGCTAGCCACTTGAGCAGATCGAAGCGAGAGCCTTGAGCTTCAGCTTTAGGAGTCATCTATGAAGATCCTGTGAAAAGAAAGCCAAACCCACCAAGTGAATCTGGCAGGTCAGGAGGGAATCGAACCCCCAACCTACGGTTTTGGAGACCGTCGCTCTGCCAATTGAGCTACTGACCTAAAACAAAATCAGGCCGACCATTATGCCGGCCTGAAGAAGACTTTACAACAATTTACTCAGCAGCCCTGGCTGCGACACCCATTCTGGCGGCACGGCCGTCACCGCGAACAACTAACGGCAACCCTGACCACTTAAAACAAAGGCAGATATTTTCATATCTGCCTTGTTATATGGAGCTCTTGAGCGGATTTGAACCGCTGACCTCACCCTTACCAAGGGTGTGCTCTACCAACTGAGCTACAAGAGCGTAACACTTTGCAAAATCTGCAAACTTGGAGCGGGTAGCGGGAATCGAACCCGCATCATCAGCTTGGAAGGCTGAGGTTCTACCACTAAACTATACCCGCGAGGCTTGCAGCTCTCGCTAAAAATGGTGGAGGGGGAAGGATTCGAACCTTCGAAGTCGTAGACGTCAGATTTACAGTCTGATCCCTTTGGCCGCTCGGGAACCCCTCCTAAGCGAGCCGGCATTCTATACTACGCCGGCCTTCTGTCAAGCATTTTCTCATTAAAAACCTGAGGTTAGCTGCGTTGACCTCGCTCCGTAGCGTTAACCGTTAAAGGTGTTCACTGCGGAGCGGGCGCCATTCTATGCAAACTATTGAGTCGGTGCAACCCCCTCACAGGGCATTATTTTATGTTTTAACTCATTGAATTCTCTGGAAAGGTTTTTCAGCTGCGAATCATCCAGCCAGCGCCGGCTTTCGGGCGCCACACGCACCCAGTAACCCGCGGATTCGGCAGAATCCTTCGGCAATGACTGGAATTTGATTTCCATGCCATTCAATCGCCGCTCGACCGCTTGAGCGGGTTCCTGGCGCGTAAAACCTCCCAGATACAGGCAACCGTCATTTGGCCGGGGCGATTTTTCTTTGTCTCGTATCGCCTCGGTCGTCTCGCTCAACAGGCGGATATCCTGCTGCGAACCTCGATACAAGCTCAACGGCGTAACATCTTTGGCACGCAGAGGCGCCTCTTGTTGATGCCAGATGTAATAGAACACATTGAGAACGAGCAGCAGCAGGAACAACCAACGCATAAATACCTCAGGACAAGGGACATGCCATAGCCAAGCCTACGAACACCAGGTCCGGAACCACCCTGGCCTCTGGCACGATCCCGGAGACCAGGTCTGCATCCCCCCCAGTGAGGAACAAAGTAAAATCATCCCCCCAATAGCTGCGCGCCATCTCCAGCTGGGTCAGGACAAAGCCCCTGAGCATCAGTGAGCACCCTCGCTCCACCGCTTCGACAGTGGTGCGACCCGGGACAAGACTTTCCAGCGCACGCTCGGCAGCGAGATCCCCGTAGCGGATTCTACGGGTATGGGTCCGCAGCTGATTGCGCATCAGGGGAATTCCCGGGCATATGAATCCGCCGAGATGCTCCCCATCGGCGGCAATGAAGTCAGCAGTGACCGCGGTACCGAAATCGAGCACCAGGCAAGCACCCGACGCCAGGTGATAGCCGCCCAGCATCGCCAGCCAACGATCGAGCCCCAGCCGCTCGAACTCCTCATACCCGTTACGAACATCGGACATTTCGCGAGCTGGCGCTGCGCAAGCTACCGATATACCGAAAGCCTGCGTCAGCAGCGCAATCAATGCATGGGTTTCTTCAGGGGTCCTGACACTGACCAATCGGCAAAACTTGAGCGCGAGCCCCTTGAGCGCCTTCAGGCTCTCCAGCAGAGCGAGGTCCGAATCAACGACGCCCTCGCCCACCACCCGACGGACATCCGCATCGAGCACCCGCCACTTGATGAAACTGTTTCCGCAGTCCAGCTCAAGAATCATCACGCAACCTCAGGCTGAGCTCACCACCACTAAAGACTTTTTCCACACCATCCACCTTCAAGCGCAAGGCACCCTGACTATCAATTCCCAGTACTTCGCCATCTATTTGGTTAACACCAGCAATCAGCGACACAGCGCGCCCCTGCCAAAGATGATTTTGCTCCCACTCCGCCTGGATAGCTGAAAATCCGCCGACTTGATGACGACTCAAATAGGCCTGGAGTTTCTCCCCCAAGACGGCGACGAGGTAATTGCGATCAAAGGCCTTGCCCGATTCAAGCCGCATGGACGTCCACTGCTGATCAACCTCATCGGTCATCTGCATGTTCACATTAATCCCTACACCCAGGACCACATGGCAGACATCGGCAGGATCCCCAACCAGCTCGAGCAATATCCCTGCGATCTTTTTTTGCCCCACCAGAACATCATTGGGCCACTTCAGCCCCGCTGCGGGAATACCAAGCTCTCGCAAGGCCTGCATTACCGCAAGCCCGACGACCAGACTCAAGCCCTCGAGCTGGCGCATTCCACCCTCGATGCGCAACACCAGGCTGTAATAGACGTTTTCCGCAAAAGGACTGGCCCACTTTCGCCCGCGTCGCCCTCGCCCGGCAGTTTGCCGCTCGGCAAGCACCAGGAATGGCGCAGCCTGGCCGCACTCTATGGCGCGCAAGGCTTCGGCGTTGGTGGAGTCAATTGAGTCGAAGACCAGAACAGGCCAGTCGCAGGAAGGGGCCTGCTCTCTGATGGCGAGAGGATCAAGCAGCGTCAAGGGTGCAGCCAGCTGATACCCGCGCCCGCGCACCTTGTGAATGGACAAGCCAAGTTCAGCCTCCAGATGCTGAAGCTGCTTCCATACCGCGCTACGACTGATACCCAAGGCGATGCCCAGGGCCTGGCCGGAATGAAACCGCCCATCTTTAAGAAGCTCTAACAACGTCAGCATGCAAGTCTCGCCTCACAATGAGGCCTGCATGATAGCCATGCCCCGAGCCGTTGCATAGAAAACCTGGGGGTCGGATTTTCCTGCGGACAAAAACAAAACCCCTACCTGCATGCGCAGATAGGGGTTTCGGAATTTAATCTTGACGATGACCTACTCTCACATGGGGAAACCCCACACTA
>NZ_JAUSSR010000014.1 GCF_030812475.1 Pseudomonas lini | reverse complement strand
CTACTTGTAAACCTCCGTAAAATTTCAATTTGGCAACGAGCACTTGGGGGCGCGGGCTTGCTCGCGACGATTTTAGCGACCGTGATGCCCCCAACGCTAGAACCCCCGCTCCCACAGTTATTGAGTTCGGCCGTTAAACCGAATTCCGCCGAGCCCCGCAAAATGGCGGTTATCTTAAAGCAAAACGGCAGCCATTGGCCGCCGTTTAGTGCATCCGCAGCGATTTAGACCGCTGGTAGCGGCTCGGCTTCGGCCGAAGGTTTGGGCAGCGAAGACAGGAACGCCATGATCAGCGCGGCCAGGTACGGCAGCGACTGCACCAGCAACATGGTCACCCAGAAGCGCATGTCGTTGCTCGGCATACCGTTCACCAGGAAGATCCCCAGCGCCGCACCCCATAACAGCAGCATGATGAACACTTCTTCGCGCGCTTCCGAAATCGCCACCCAGAAGCCGTGGTTATCGGCGTTTTTCGGCGTGCGGAAGAACGGAATGCTGCTGGTGAAGAAACCGTACAGCACCGCTTTGGCGATGGTGTGCGACAACGCCAGCCCGGCCAGTGCCGCGCAGAACGCATCCTTGAGGTTAACCCCCACCGCGCGACGGTAGAGAAAGATGATCTTGCCGACCTTGAACACGAACAGCGCCAACGGCGGGATAGCGAAAATCAGCAAGGGTGGGTCGACCCGTTGCGGCACGATGATCATTGCCGCCGACCACAACAGGGCGCCGACGGTGAAGAAGATGTTCATGCCATCCGCCACCCACGGCAACCAGCCCGCGAGGAAGTGGTAACGCTGGCCACGGGTCAGTTCGGTGTCCTTGCCGCGCAGCAGGCTGGCGGTGTGACGCTTGATGATCTGAATCGCGCCGTACGCCCAGCGGAACCGCTGTTTCTTGAAGTCGATAAAGGTATCGGGCATCAGGCCTTTGCCGTAGCTGGTGTGGTAATACGCCGCCGACAGGCCTTTTTCGAACACGCGCAGGCCCAGTTCGGCGTCTTCACAGATGCACCAGTCGGCCCAGCCGAGCTCCTCCAGCACCGAGCGCCTTGTCATGGTCATGGTGCCGTGCTGGATGATCGCGTCACGGTCGTTGCGAGTGACCATGCCAATGTGGAAGAAGCCTTTGTATTCCGCGTAGCAGAGCTTCTTGAAGGTGCTCTCGTTCTGGTCGCGATAATCCTGTGGCGACTGCACCACGGCGATTTTCGGATCGGCGAAGTGCGGCACCATATGCTTGAGCCAGTTCGGATCGACGCAGTAGTCCGAGTCGATCACCGCAATCACTTCGGCATCCTTGGCGGTGTGCGGAATCAGGTAGTTCAGCGCGCCCCCCTTGAAGCCAGCCAATGGTGCCACGTGGAAGAACTTGAAGCGCGGGCCGAGGGTTTCGCAATAGGCCTGCACCGGCTCCCAGACCGCCGGGTCCTTGGTGTTGTTGTCGATGATCAGGACTTCGAAGTCCGGATAATCGAGGTTGGCCAGGGCGTTGAGGGTCTGTTTGACCATCTCCGGCGGCTCGTTGTAGCAAGGGACGTGAATCGAGACTTTCGGTCGGTAGTCCGAATCGCCCACTACCGGCAGGAATTCGCGCCGGCGCTTGTGGGTCCAGACCGCTTCGGCCAGTTCGTGGGCCTCGGTCAGCAGCACGATAAACACCCCGAGCGCGCCGAGCCCGAGCAGGAAACCCACGGTCAGGCTGAACCAGGTGCTGTATTGCAGGCTGTAGTCGTAACCGATCCACACCAGCACCGAACCGCAGAGGAACGCGATGAAGGTCAGGAAGGTACGGCCACGTTGACGCAGGGCCGAGCCGTCGATCATCAACAGGGTCAGGGACAGCAGGGCCAGCACCACCGATCCGACAGCCAGCACCCGCCATTGCGGAATCGCGACGACCGGGCCTTCGAAGTTGAATTTCTGCTGGCGCGCGGCGTTGAATACACCCCAATACGCGCCCACCGAACCTTCATCGCTGGCCTTCCAGGGTTGGTCGAACGCTTCGATCACGAAGTAGTTGAAACCCTGGCGATTGAGCTTGTTGACCAGTGTGCGCAGGTAAATCGCCTGGTCTGCCGGTGACGCATCGGCGCCGCCGCGCATACGGCCGTTGCTCGGCCAGCCGACTTCCGACAGCAACAGCGGTTTTTTCGGGAACATTTTCTTCAGGTCGCGGGCGCGGTCGAGTACGAACTGCCCGGACTGCTCCATCGGCACGTGTTCCCAGTAAGGCAGGACGTGCGCGGCGATCAGGTCGACGTGCTTGGCCAGGCCGGGGTTTTCTTCCCAGACGTGCCATTGCTCGGAAGTGGTCACCGGCACTTTCACCGCCGCGCGGACGCGATCGAGAATAATGCTGAGTTCGGGGGCGGTAATTTCCTTACGGAAGATCGCCTCGTTACCGACCACCACGCGTACCACACTGCGCGAGCTGTTGGCGATTTCGATGGCACGCGTGATCTCGCGCTCGTTGCGCTCCTCGTCCGGGCTGATCCAGATCCCGAGGGTGACCCTCAAGCCGAATTCTTCCGCCAGTTTGGGGATGTTTCCCAGGGTGCCATCGACAGAGTAAGTACGGATGTTGTCCGTCAGCTTGCTCAGGATCTCCAGGTCGCGACGCATTTCATCGTCGCTCGGGTATTGCTCTTTCTGCGGGTACTGGCCTTGTTGAAATGGCGAGTACGAAAATCCGGAGATCTGTTCGGGCCAATCGGGGGCGGTGACCGGGCGGTTGATCAGCGCCCAGAAGCCAGTAAACAAGGCGGCGATGGCGAGCACCACCACCAGGTTGAGTCCAAATTTACGCGATGACATAGCTATTTCGGGTTCCAAAGGCTGTGGAACTAAGGACCGGTCGGCGAGAACCAAGGGGCGCGCATCCTACACCGGGCATTCCCTGAGCGTACAGCTGACAGGAAAATGCCCTACATTTGGCACTCCAACTCGACTTAAGTTCTTTCGTTGGCGTTCGTAGGCTAATTCTTGTTTGCGCGTAGCCTGATTAAAGAAACCAGGAGGTCATTCAGAGTCCAGAGATGCTCTTGGCCGTCTTCGGCCCTATAATGCGCGCCGGTTTTTGGGGTAATGGTCATGAGTACAGAAGATCCGCGGTTTGCTGGCATCGCCCGCTTGTATGGCATCGAGGGCCTGGAGCGCTTGCGCGCGGCCCATGTGGCGATCGTCGGCGTCGGCGGCGTCGGCTCCTGGGCGGCGGAAGCCGTTGCCCGGTGTGGCGTGGGCGAAATTTCGCTGTTCGACCTGGACGATGTCTGTGTCAGCAACGCCAATCGTCAGTTGCACGCGCTGGACAGCACCGTCGGCAAGCCCAAGGTCGAGGTGATGGCCGAGCGCCTGCGCGGGATCAACCCGGACTGCACGGTGCACGCGGTGGCGGATTTCGTCACCCGCGAGACCATGGCCGAATACATCACACCGAACATCGACTGCGTGATCGACTGCATCGACAGTGTGAATGCCAAGGCTGCGCTGATTGCGTGGTGCAAACGGCGCAAGATCCAGATCATCACCACCGGCGGGGCGGGCGGGCAGATCGACCCGACGCTGATCCAGGTGTGCGACCTGAATCGTACGTTCAACGATCCGTTGGCCTCGAAAGTACGCTCGACCCTGCGCCGCGATTACAACTTTTCCCGCACCGTGACCCGCCATTACAGCGTGCCCTGCGTGTTTTCCACCGAGCAGCTGCGCTACCCGAAACCGGACGGCAGCATTTGCCTGCAGAAGAGTTTTGTCGGGGATGGGGTGAAGCTGGACTGCGCCGGCGGTTTTGGCGCGGTGATGATGGTAACGGCAACGTTCGGCATGGTCGCGGCGACCAAGGCTGTGGACAAGATTGTGGCTGGGGTGCGGCGGCCGGCGGACAAAGTAAAGCCGATAGCGTAATAGCTTTCAGCAGCTCCTTGTCCGAGCTCGGCAGCAATTGCTGCTGGTTATCGACTAAGTTGTTGCGGACCCTGGTTTGCCTTGACAGTCTTTGGATTATGACAGGCCCCGTGTGCGGGCTTAGCGTATTCGCACTTGATCGCGCCCGCACAAGTCATCGGATTTTCATGAGCTCAAAGCGCTTTATTGCGCCCACGACCTTCTCAACATCACTGTCTGTCAAATGATGGTGGCAAGGAAGAGTGAGCATTTCCCGGGACAAACGCTCTGTATTGGGTAAAACAACCTGAGGTTGGTTCTTTAACCAGGCTTTTTGCCAATGAATAGGCGTAGGGTAGTGAATTGCCGCTTGGATATCATATTCGGTTAGGTAGCGCTGTAGCCTGTCTCGGTGCTTCGACTGCACTACGTAGTGGTAGAAGGACCCGCCGGGCTTGCCACCGCCAAGGTCTACGGCCGTCGCCGTCCCGATAAGGGCCTGATCGTAGAACGCAGCAATTTCCAGTCGCCGCTTCAACCATTGGTCCAAGTACTGAACCTTTATGTTGAGGGCTGACGCCTGTAGCGAATCGAGGCGTGAATTGATTCCGAACAACACGGATTCGTTGCGGGTTTCCAGCCCGTGGTTACGTGCCCTCCTGGCATAGTCCGCGATTTTAGTATTGGTTGTTACCAGCATCCCCCCATCTCCCAAGCCACCGAGCGTCTTTAGTGGATGCATGGAGAAGGCTGATGCATCGCCCCTAGTGCCCACTTGATGCCCGTCGAGGGTAGTACCAATAGCCTGGGCGCAGTCTTCGATTACCGCAACACCGCGAGGGCGACACAAGTCGATTATCGCGTTAACGTTCAATGGACGGCCGCGCAGATAAACCGGTATGACTGCTTTTGTGCGGGCGTTCATGAGAGGCTCGATGGTATCGACGTTGATGAGTTCATCATCGCCCACATCTGCTAGAACGGGTTTGGCGCCGGCGGCAACTATTGCCCCCACCGTTGCGACGAAGGTATTTGCGCAGGTGATAACTTCATCGCCAGGCCCAATTTCAAGGCCCCGCATCGCCAGTAGCAAAGCGTCGGTGCCGGAATTGAGGGAAATGGCATAGGCACCGTTACATCGCTCGGACATCCATGCTTCGAACTTCACGACTTCCTCGCCAAGCACAAAGTCTCCGGCCGCCAAAAGCTCCTGCCAATGTTGCAGAATCAAGGCGGAAAGATCTTGGGCTTGCTCTTGCACATTATTACACTTGATCATTTCGAACACTCCTTGGCATGAACGTAAAGGACGCTAAAACAATTAATAGTGTGCCTACGGCACTGAGGATTGCCGTGAGGGAAAGTGTCTGCGAGTACCCGACCATCCCTCCGACAATTCCACTACCGAGATAAATGAAGGGGTGCACGCCACTGGTAAATAACGTATCGACTGCCACCACTTTGCCGAGGTCCTTCTCGGGAGAAAGTGTCTGCATCGCTGTGGCCCATCCCGTCAGCCAGGACGCTTCGACGATACCCACGAAGGTCGCTCCCAGTATTGCCATCCAAGACGAGCTTCCCATGCCGAGAAGAGCCATCGCGCCAGCCAAGAACAAGCCACAGGTCACAGCAAGACCGATCAGGTGTTTATGCCCGGAAGCGAGCACGGTGATGATTGATCCAATGCATGCGCCGAATCCCGAAGCGGCCAGACACAGCCCCCACATTTCTTCGCTGAAGCGATCGCTGATGGCATAGGGTGCAACGACTAGGAAAATCGGGAAACACAGTACATTCACCACGAGGGTGGCCGCGAAACCAAGCAATAGCGTGGAGTTGCCAGTAATGACGGTAATGCCGTTGATCGCTTCCCGGATCGAGAACTCCTCCTCGAACTCATGGCGCTCCACATTGGGCAGCATCGCCGTATAAATGGCGGCACAGAAGAATGTCAGACCGTCGATCAATATGCCCCAGACCGGATCCCAGAAAATGATGAACACCCCCAGCGTTGCGGGAAACAACACAGCGACCAGGTTATCGACAAAGTTCATCGCACCATTGCCAGCTACCAATGCTTGTTTGGGCAGTAGATTGGCGAGCAATACCTGAGCACACGGACGAGAAATCCCGATGCCGATGCCGAATATCAGATAAGCAATGACCAGGCACCACCAAGGCGAACCGGAGACGAGCAGCGCCACCGCGGCCAGTTGCGCAAATCCCCGCGCCGTATCGGTGTAAATCAGAATTTGCTTCGGTGACTTTCGATCCGCCAGCAAACCGCCGGCCAGAGCCCCAATCACGGTCCCGACCCCGACTGCCGCCATAATAAAACCGAATACGTCTCCTCCGAAGCCGGTCCGAATAAGTGCTATTGGCAGAGCGGCCAGACAAATAGCGTCGCCAGCCATCGAGAGGCTTTGCCCGATGAGCAACTTGCGAAAAGACGAGACACTCAGGGCATCTGTGTAGGGTGACAAACGATCAGCGATAGAGATCATAAGTACTCCTCCTTGAGGCCTATGCTTGCGTCATGGTTGAAGTGTGTGTCGAGCTTTAGTCCCCCTCTCCTGACCACTAGCTCTCCTTGACCGAGGATCGAGACCTTGAGCCGCTGGCCGCGAAAGTAAAGGGTGAAATGGCAGGAGTCCCAATGGAGAGGTAACTGCGGCCGGAAGGACAATCGCCCCTCTTTGATCTCAAGGCCGGCCAAACCCTCGACAAGTCCTTGCCAAGCACCGGCATAGGCGGATAGATGTAATCCATTGCTGTAGTCGACCACGGGAGTGAAGTCCAGGTTATAACGACTTGCCCGTTGTATGAAGTCGACACAAGTTCCCGTATCGCCCAAATGAGCTGCCACTACGGCATGGGGACCATAACTCAACGAAGACTCATGTACCGTACGCGGTTCATAATAGTTAAATGCAATGCGTTTAACGATTTCTGAAAAGTGCTCGGGAAATAGTGACATTAGCAAGACGATGTCTGCTTGCTTTACCAAACGTGAATTGAAGTTTTGCAACTTTTCGGCCTTTTCCCGTTCTGCTTCGTCAACAAACTGAGGGCCCCGTTTTTTATCCACTCTGAGTCGGGCGTCCGGCAGGGAAGCATATCCCTCGAACTCCTCGGGGATAGAAACACCCTGCACCATCATCCAAGGCAGGTAGACGCTATCCGATAAGGTTTGCCAACACTCTATTTCCGCCGCCGGCACAAGTGGGAAACCACAACGTCCCACCAACGACAGCGCGAGCCTGATGCACCACCTGAGCATATAGTTGGTAAAGAAACTATTATCCACATGATAGTGATATTCATCTGGCCCCATCACCGACTTCAGGACATATGCCTGCTTGTGCTCTGACCAGTTGAAAGCCGACGCAGCGAACCTTGCGCTTTCAACAATTATTTGGTATCCCCGTGACTCCATGTAATCATCGTCACCAGTGGCCGCCCAGTATTTATTTAGCGCATAGCAAATATCTGCTGATATATGCAGGACCTCCTTGACACTCCATTCTCGTCTTATTTCCGGATCTGGGTATGACAGCACGTAATGGGGCCCATTTTCGGTGCCCATGTCGTTGGAGGCTTCAGGGTAACGAGCGCCAGCGAAGCCGTTGGCTTTCGCAAACAACCGCGCCTCATCTATGAAATCATAGCGATAGTCGATCAAGGCTTTTGCCTGTACTGGATCGTTCCAGATCCAGAAAATACACTTATGCAACTCAGTATCGAAGAACGTGGCGCCAGAATGATAAGTGCTGGTTAGTCCTCGTGCCGGTGAAATCACGCCTCGATCATTGATCTTCGAGCCGACACCATGTTGCAAAAGTTGGAAAACGGCATATTTCATACCGAGTTCCGCAGGACTGCCTCTTGAACTAATGATGACTTCATGGTCACCCCAAAGGATATTCCACTTTTCCTGATGTGCGCTTTCGATACCAGTCGGGTCGGTTGCGGATGGGAAACACGCAAAAGTCGGATTGGGCGAATCTCGTTTTAATTGCCAGTGAGCAGAAAACTGTTGGTGTCTGGTCGTGGAGAAATCAAAAGTTATCGAGGCGACGCAGTTGCTCTCGTTTGTATCCCAGTAAATAGCGGAGCTGGCGGCCAGATGGGATCTTTCGAGGCGAAGGTTGTAGCCCAATCGGTTTTCTCGCGTTTCCACTATTAAACTTAAATCGCAGTCATCGCAAAGACTCTGCTTGATACTGTAGTGACGAGCAGTCAACCAATCGGAGGCGCCTAGGTATTCATTCAGCGCCGAGTCATCCATGCCAAAGTCCAAGCGTACCCGATGTGGCTTTTTCCAGGCGCCGACCCTGCACAACCCTATGTACGTAGAGGCGGCGGTGACATCAGGCGCATCGATGAATTGTCTCACCGTCAGTTCATATATGGCACTTCCGATCCGCACCCGTTCGGTACTGGTGACGGTTGCCTTGTCGAGCGACAAGACAACCGTCGGAGCGTCCAGCATCTGATGGGCGCGCTCGCCGGTATCGACATCATAGAGTCGGATAATCCTTGGCGCCGGCAGTGAAACTATCTCCCGTGATACCCCAAGCCCGGCAGCATAGATATCTCTAACCAACAACTGTGTGCGTTTCGTTCGCGCCGATGACTCTGGTACATAGGGACGTACCCCTATATGAGCATTGGCAAGGGTCGCCACGCAGGCCACAAAGGCGGAAGATTCTGAGCTGACCTCTACGATCTCTTCGACCTGCTTTCCATAAGTAATGGTTAGCACGATGAGGTGTCTCCGCAAGGCGGAAAGGACCAATCGTTGTGCTGCATGTTTCGAACGTTGTGGTAGCGGGTGTCCGAGAGTACATCAACGCTGTCTGTGAATCTCCCCGACTGCCATTGCTCGCATATCTCCAGGACGGCATCCCGAATCGAGTAAATGAACTCGAACCCGAGTTGCTGCTGGACCCGGCGTGAATCCAGGCGGTACGAGCGGACATCATTACTGGCGGTGGTGGTGATCGGTACGTTGGTCGAAAAGTACTTATCGACGATATCTTTTACCCGGTTAGCGATATCGGTGACTGTATGGTTTTCATAACCGACGTTGATGGCCATGCCACAGACCGAACTCAGAGACTCTCGCTGAACGAGCATCATATAGAGTCGAGTGAGATCACCAATATGAACATTTGGCCGGTACTGACTGCCTCCAAACACGGTGATTTCACCCCGAGCAAGCGCACTTGCAGTCAGGATGTTCACCGTAAGGTCAAGCCGCTGTCGAGGCGACCAGCCGCAAACCGTGGCAGCTCTAACGGCCACGGTCTGGAAAGTTGAATCGGTCAAGTCGAAGAGTATCTTCTCTCCTTGCGCCTTGAATCGATTGTAGTCAGTGATCGGAACGCAGGCTTGGTTCTCATCAACAAAGGGTTTTGCACTGATTCCGTAAACGCTCGCCGACGAGGCGTAAATGAAACGCTGGCAACCTAGTCGCCTTGCGCTGCCCATTAAATGGGGCAGGCAATCAATATTGATTGACTGGCCAAGTTCAGGAGCTGAATTGAAACTCGGATCATTGGCCACTGCGGCAAGATGGACTACGGTCCGAGCGTTCTGTAATGCCTTCTCCACGATCAGTTTGTCACGGATATCACCTTTTATGAATTCCAGGCCAGGGTGACTCATGAGCAACTCAAGCCCATTGGAGAAGAACAGCGCGTCCAAGACCCTGACTTGGTAACCTGCGGCCAGCAGTTTTGGAACTAAGCGGGATCCGATGTAGCCCGCTCCACCAGTTACAAGAACAACCGATTCATTACTCATGTCTATTCTTCCCTAGGCTATTATTTTGGCAATATAAACTCATCGAGTGATGAAATTATCGAGACACGTGGGTCGCCGGCCTTGGGCTCAAGGACGTTGCGGTGAATCTGCCAGGTATGGATTCCAAGGCCGCATGCGAGATCAGCAGCGTATGGGCTATCGTCGATGAGATGGATATCCTTCGCAGCCCGCGTGCCGATCAACTGCTGGAACAACTCGCCTCGACTCTGATTGTCAGATTGCTGAAAAACCATCTTGGGTTGTTTTAGCAATAAAGCTGACTGATGCATGGTCCTATCGAACAAGTCAGAGGCGTTCTGTGAGGCCGTATAGAAGATGACTGTCTGCCGGGCATCGTTAATACGCTCTAGTAGGCGTAGCGCGTCGTTGAAAAGTTTGGTGTTGGCACACAGGCGCTGAAATTCGCCCTGCTTGTAGTCGGCAAGCTCACAGGCATTAAATGAGTGGAGCGTGCCTTGGCTATGAACTTCTCTTTTCAACTTCAGAAGGCGTGAAGCTCCTTCCATTCGGGGACGCCCAGCAATGTGATTGATGTAGTCTTCATGAGTAAGTTCTGTGCCTCCCATTATTAAGGCGGTGTTGCGCCAGGCCTCGAAATGCGGTGTATCGATCAGTGTTCCGTCAAGGTCTATCATTATGAGAGATTGCATTGCTCAATCACCTCGTTGGGCATTTTTGGACATAACTAATTTCGCAATTCGAGTGGTCGAGTCGAATATCCCGTCGTCGGTCAGGACCATACGTCCGCCAGAGCTTTCAACCATGGCTTGTTCTGCCCGTAGTCTCACGTCTGAACTGTCGCTATAGTCCGCTCCCTTGAAATACACATCAGGTCGCAATGTCTTGATCATGTACTCGGCTGTCGGTGTGTTGTTGACAATCACATGATCGCAATAGCGGATGGAGGCAATAAACTCAGCCCGTTTACAGTCAGAGAAAACCGGTCGATCTGGCCCCTTACTGACAAAGTTGTCAGCCGTAATTGACACAAACAAGCGATCGACCATAGTACTGGCTCGCTTGAAATGATAAATGTGTCCGGGATGGACTATGTCAAAACAGCCGTGGCAAAGCCCTACGACGAGACCATTAGCACGACAATGCCTCAGGATATCCTGCAATTCTGCGATGTTGGTTAGAACGCCCATGATAGTGTCACTTCCTTGAAGTCAGAAATTTCGCCATTATGTTCAAGTGTTCGTAGTCGCACCAATAGTCGGGTAGTTGCCCGATAATCTGAAAGCCATTATTCAGATGAAACAGGTAGGCCGCCCGCTCCTTATCTATATTTCCGATGTCCAGGCATAAATAACGCTTGCCACGCTCAAAGGCATATTTTTCGATTTCCGAATACAACAACGAGGCAATTCCACAACGTTGATAGTCGCTATCAACGATCAACCAGTCTGCCCAGAGTGCCTGACTAGATGGAATCGGGCCGCGCGCACAGCCCATGGTTCCGACAACTAGCCCATCCAAAGTCGCGACAAAACGACTTCCTTCATGATCAGGACTCGCGAGTTCGTTGGAAAATTGGATATGTGCAATTTTCGTCAGGTCTTCTGAGGATGCAATTTGAGCAATCAAATTCAGTAATGCTGGTATATCGGCTTCTTTGAAGTGACGAATATAAATATCTTTATTGTATTCACTTTTCATGAAACTTTAACCTCTTCAGCGCCGAGTCCAGGCGATCACAAGCATCTTCGATCATCTTGGGGGTGTGAGCGGCCGATAACGTGACGGGTTCGGGACAATAACTAAGGGGCATCAGGAATCCGTACAGGTTATACTCCCTAGATAATATGTTAAACAATTTCTTGGCGAACTCTACAGGGTAGGAATTCTCTATTTCCCTCATTGTCCGAGGTCGCTCGTACGCGCCAATATGAACCCCGATCCGTCCGCCATAACTGTCGAGATAGCAGGGTATTCCGTGCTTGTCGAAAATATCCCTCAGGCCCTTCTTCAACTGGGACTCCAACGTCGCGATATATCGAAATACATTGCCGTCCGCAAGGTGCTCGATAACAGCAAGAGCAGCGGAAACCGAAAGATAGCGGCCTGTATTGGTACCGCTGACCTGTACAGGTCCCCGGGGGGCAATAATGTCCATGTACTCGGCTTTTCCGGCGATTCCGGCGATCGGCATGCCGCATCCGAACGCTTTACCGTAGGCCGCGATGTCCGGGACGACACCGTAGTCTTTCTGAGCCCCGCCGAGGTTGGCACGAAATCCGGTTAATACCTCATCAAAAATCAATAGAGCGCCATGTTGACTCGTAAGTGCGCGTAACTCCTGCAGGAATCCTTCGTCCGGTCTTATGCAGCCGATATTCAAGGCCACGGGTTCGAGAATGATACCGGCTATATCCTCCTTGTATCGTTCAAACGCCCTCTGAACAGCTTGTGAGTCGTTCCAGGGAATCGGGACAGTCAGCGTGCCGTATTCATCAGGAATACCGACGGTTCCTGAGAGGCGCTCCAACTCGGAACTGGCCAGTATTTGACCTGAGCGCGGAGATGAATCCACATTCCAAGTCAGAGAATCATTGAGTCCATGGAAATGCCCCTCGAACTTCAAGATGATACGTTTCCCGGTCACTGCGCGGGCTATGCGAGTGGCATACATGGTGGCTTCAAGCCCGGAATTGACCAAGCGTAATTTTTCCGCGCACGGCACAGCAGCGCAAAACTTTTCACTCAAAAGTCTATGTTTATCCGTTTCGTATTGCTGAAGAAATCCTTGCGACAAAGAGCTCGTTATAGAATCTTTGATAATGACACTATCGTGCCCTAAAAGACACGAACCCCACCCCATGATATAATCATCGTACCATTCCCCTGTGTCCAGTTGAACGCGCGCACCAGAGGCGTTTTTAATATTAACTGGGCCGACAACCGATAAATGATTCCACCCTGCTAGCACATTTCCTACACGTGTTTCCGTTGTGCATTTCATATATTTTGGCTCCTTCGGATAATCAGTGAACAGTTGGTGAAGGCTGGGCTGCGTGCGGTTCAAAAAATAATAGTCAATTGAAGTTGTGATCTGGTTACTCCTCTAGTCGCGCTTTTTATTGGAGTTTAGCCGACAGATTTGTGTTTTTTGAACCTCAGGTGGTGAGGGATTTAAAAATCGGTGGCCACTCCAGGTTAGCCTTAATTTCTATTTTTTATGGGTCGGTGCTTGCTAGTAAACGCCGCACATGCGGTGTTTTTGCATCAGTGAGTTATTAATGCTCGTGGATTATTTATTTTGCAATCGAATGATGTTGCGAAATTTCCTGTTGTTGCGTGGGCTTTTTCCTACGTGATGGCGGGGTAAATCTTTGATAATTTACACGTATGTTAAAACTTAGAAAGTTTCTATGCTGTTTCAACAGCTTGCAGTGTTTAAACGATTTTGACTTGTTCTCGTTTTTTGGTTCACTGTTTTCAAATATACGCACGCTTAGCCATTCAGGTGGGTGGTGCCTAGCAATGTCGAAAAAGAGTTCGCACCAGTTCATCATTGCGGCAATGATGTGATTGAAGACAATCTCAATAGGCAAGCCAGCGCACAGAGGGTGTCAACTCACGCGCTCTCCAGCTGTACTTGGCGTTCACAGCCAAATACGCGGTTGTCCAGTTCATTCAATGCGGGTAAGCGATCGCCCCGCTTACACCGTGACTACGGCTGCTCCCGCACCGTGACCCGCCATTACAGCGTGCCCTGCGTGTTTTCCACCGAGCAGCTGCGCTACCCGAAACCGGACGGCAGCATTTGCCTGCAGAAGAGTTTTGTCGGGGATGGGGTGAAGCTGGACTGCGCCGGCGGTTTTGGCGCGGTGATGATGGTAACGGCAACGTTCGGCATGGTCGCGGCGACCAAGGCTGTGGACAAGATTGTGGCTGGGGTGCGGCGGCCGGCGGATCGCGTTAAACCTGAGGTTTAACTGTTGCGGCTGAGGGCCCCTTCGCGAGCAAGCCCGCTCCCACATTGGATTTGTGGCGTACCTGGATTTTGTATCCGACACCGATCAAATGTGGGAGCGGGCTTGCTCGAAGGCGATTAACCAGCCAACTCCTTCATCCGATGAAGCACGGCATTCAAGCCATTGCTACGCGACGGGGAAAGCTGGCGGCTCAGCCCCAACTGACTGAACCACTCCGGCAGATCCACCTGTTGCAACTCAGTCGCGGACAACCCATTGACCCGCGCCAGCAACAACGCCACCAACCCGCGAATCAACCGCGCATCGCTGCTCGCGGAAAACTGCCAGTGACCATCTTCCAGCGCGCCCACCAACCACACTTGGCTTTCACAGCCATGCACCCGGTTGGCATCGACCTTATCCACATCGCTCAAGGCCGGCAGTCGGTCGCCCCACTGCATCAGCAACCGCGCCCGCTGTTCCCAGCTCGCAGCCTGCTGAAAGGTATCCAGCGCTAACACAGCATCGGCAGGCAAGTTCACCGCAACAACTCCAGCGCCTGATCCAGCGCATCAAAAAACCGCTCCAGATCTTCGGAATCGTTGTACAGCGCCAGTGAAACCCGAATCGCCCCGGCCAGTTCAAAGCTTTTCAACAGCGGCATGGCGCAATGATGGCCGGCGCGTACGGCGATCCCTTGTTCCGTCAGCAAATGCGCCAGATCGGAGTTATGCACACCCTCGACAACAAAACTGACCAGCGCCAACTGCGGTTTGCCCAACAGTCGAATGCCGGTGCGCGCCTCAAGGCCTTTGAGCAGATAGTCATGCAATGCCGCTTCGTGGGCGGACACGGCTTCCTGATCCAGTCCGGCCAGGTAGTCGAGGGTCGCACCCAGGCCGATCACGCTGGCAATCGGCGGCGTACCGGCCTCAAAACCCAGGGGCGCCGGGCGAAAGCGGGCGTCGTGATAATTGGCATCCATCACCATTTCACCGCCAAATTGCCAGTGACGCAGTTGCGCCAGCGCTTCATCGCGCCCGAACAGCACGCCGAGGCCCTCGGGGCCGTAGAGCTTATGGCTGGAAAACACATAGAAGTCGCACCCCAGCGCCTGAACGTCGTGCCGACCGTGGACTACGCCTTGGGCGCCATCGATCACGGTCAGCGCGTCATGCGCCTGGGCCATCTGCAGCAATGCGGGTAACGGCTGCCAGGCGCCGAGCACGTTGGACAGCTGACTGACCGCCAGCAGGCGTGTACGCGGACCGATCAGTCGAGCGGCGATGTCGAGATCGATCAAACCATCGCCATCCAGCGGCAAGATCACCAGCTTCAGGTCGCGGCGGTGGGCCAGTTGCTGCCATGGCAATAGATTGGCGTGATGCTCCAGGGCGCTGATGACGATTTCATCGCCCGGATTGAACAGGTGTTCCAGGCCATAGGCCAGGAGATTCAGCGCGGAAGTCGCGCCGTGGGTAAAGATGATCTGCCCGCAATCGCCGGCATTGAGCCATTGGGCGACCTTGCGGCGGCTGTCCTCGAACGCCTGGGTGGCATGGGCGCCGGGCAAGTGTTGCGCCCGATGCACGTTGGCCGCGCCGTTGGCGTAGTAATGCGCCAGGGCATCCAGCAGGGCTTGGGGTTTTTGCGTGGTGGCGGCGTTGTCCAGATAAGTCTGGTCCTGCCGTTGCAGAGCGGCGATGGCCGGAAAATCGGCGCGCCAGGGAGAGGGAATCATCATGTGTTCAGCCCTGTGAACTTGGGCGGATGTACACCGGACCTTGTGGGAGCGAGCTTGCTCGCGATGGCGTCCGTAAGGCCGCCAAAAAGCATCGCGAGCAAGCTCGCTCCCACAGGTGCCTGCGGCACTTAGTTGTGAGCGTGCAGCGCTTCGTTCAGTTCGATGGCCGATTTGTGGGTTTTGCATTCCACGGCACCGGTCTGCGAATTGCGGCGGAACAGCAGGTCCGATTGGCCGGCCAGTTCACGGGCTTTCACCACTTGCACCAGCGCATTGTTCTCGTCCAGCAACGCCACCTTGGTACCGGCGGTGATGTACAGGCCCGATTCAACGGTGTTGCGGTCGCCCAACGGAATGCCGATACCGGCGTTGGCGCCGATCAGGCAGCCTTCGCCGACCTTGATCACGATATTACCGCCGCCCGACAGGGTGCCCATGGTCGAGCAACCGCCGCCCAGGTCCGAACCCTTGCCAACGAATACGCCAGCGGAAACGCGACCTTCGATCATGCCCGGGCCTTCGGTGCCGGCGTTGAAGTTGACGAAGCCTTCGTGCATCACGGTGGTGCCTTCGCCGACATAGGCGCCCAGACGCAGACGTGCCGCATCAGCGATACGCACACCGGCTGGCACCACGTAGTCGGTCATTTTCGGGAACTTGTCCACCGAGAACACTTCCAGCAGGTCGCCACGCAGGCGGGCTTCCAGTTGACGCTCGGCCAGTTCGGCCAGGTCGATGGCGCCCTGGCTGGTCCACGCCACGTTCGGCAGCAGCGGGAAAATCCCGGTGAGGTTCAAACCGTGCGGCTTGACCAGGCGATGGGACAGCAAGTGCAGTTTGAGGTAGGCCTCAGGCGTGGAAGACAGTGGCGCATCTTCGGCCACGAGGGTTGCGACCAGCGGCTTGTGGCTTTCAGCCAGACGGGTCAGCAGGGCGGCCTGTACCGCGTCGACGCCTTTGAGCGCGTCGGCCAGTTGCGACGCCTGGGCGACGCTGAATGTGATGGCCTGGTTGCCTTCGGTGTAGCCCAGGATTGGCGCGACGGCGGCAACCAGTTCGGCCGACGGGTTGAGCAGTGGCTGGGCGTAAAACACTTCCAGCCATCCGCCTTGACGGTTTTGAGTGCCGACACCAAAGGCCAGGCTGAACAGGGTAGTGGACATGTAAATACCTCTAACAAAATTGAACGGGGCTGCCTTACTTGAGTGCTGCCGCGTAGATATCTGGCTTGAAGCCAATCAGGGTTCGGTCTCCGAGATCGAGCACCGGGCGCTTGATCATCGAGGGTTGTGCGAGCATCAGTTCGATGGCCTTGCGCTGGTCGAGATCGGCTTTGCGTTCGTCGTCGAGCTTGCGAAAGGTCGTGCCTGCACGGTTCAACACCACTTGCCAGCCGTGCTCGTCGCACCATTGGGTCAGGTGCTCACGGTCGATTCCGGCCGTTTTGTAATCATGGAAGTCATAGCTAACAGCGTGCTCATCGAGCCAGGTGCGCGCCTTTTTCATGGTGTCGCAGGCTTTGATGCCGAAAAGGTGCAACGTTTTACTTGAAACGGTCAAGGAATTGCCCCCTTTGCAGGTGCTGAAAATAAAAGGTGAAAGATTATGCCATGACCCTCGGGCGAAAACCCAAAACCCTGTGGGTGGTTCCTCAGGATGCGGCGCAGGCGGCGCTGGCTGTAGAGCTCAAGGCGCTGATCATGTCCGGGTATCGGCATCAGTTGGAGGTGTTCAACGATTCGGCGTAAGCCCGGGCGCTGGCGTTTCAGACGAACTTGCTGGAACGGCGGCTACGTTTGAAGGCACTGCGGGCGCAGCGCCTGGAGTTGTATAAGCTCAGTCGTCTGCAGCAGATTGGTGATGACGTGCTGCGGGAAGTATTGGGAGAACCAGATTTGAGTGAGGCCAATCTGGGGCAGGTCAAATAAACGCAATATGTATTCGGCTTAGAGCGCCGGATAGATATTGCTTATGTTTATTTTGTCCTGTGCGCTGATTTCTGGATTGATACCCACGAACCAGTCTCCATACGTGAGGAAGTTTGGTATGCAGTAATGCATAACGGAGTTTTTATCATAGTCTCCCAGAAAAATATCAGCGTTGGTTTCCAAGTCAAATAGATTGTGGTCAATATTTTCTCTGCTCCATCCTATATCGTTGGTGTAGTGTTCATAAACTATTTCCCGGTTCCAGGGGATGTTTGCCTGGGGGTGCAAGTGCGCGTGATGCAACCCCAGTGCATGACCGAACTCGTGAAGTATTGTCTGACGAAAAACCATATTGGGATGATCTATCCCTACCACGAGGGTGGGTTCGTCTGGCTGTCGTAGTAGCGCATCAGTCCCAATGGTGGAGTAGCTGTCCTTGCCTCTCATGGCGATTCGTATTTCGCCTTGCCCAGGCTCGACGAATTCGAAGCGCAGACCGACATGAGGTTCCCACTCGCGAATGATTCGCTCAGCGCCACGTTGCATGTCTTTGCGCACATCATCCATGAACGAAATGGTAAGGGTTGTTCCGTTTTTCCAGAACTTGCTGTAATAACCCACCGAACGTTTGCGACGCCCTCCTGGCAAAGTGCTAGCGATATTACTGGCATTTTGTTTGGCCGCCATATCGTATGAGCTTTGCTCGTTTAACGGCTGTTTCATTTAGACAAAGTGATGAGTATGCATGAGTGGTGTCCGTGTTGTTTCTAAGCGTTTATGTCTTTGCGGGGTGTCGGGCTCCAAGTGGTAACGAAGGTAATATACTTGAGAACTGCAGGGTGAATATTGTTGTAACTGGATGATGAATAGAAGTTCCGCCACTGCATTGCGCAGGGCGGAACTAATCTGTTCACTGTTTCGCGGTAATAAAAGCGCGAATCCGTTCAGCAGCCTCGACACACTCAGCCAGTGGCGCGACCAGTGCCATTCGCACACGGCCAGCGCCCGGGTTGACACCATCCACCTCGCGGGACAGGTAAGAACCCGGCACCACGGTCACGTGTTCTTCAACGAACAGGTCACGGCAGAACGCCTCGTCATCGCCATCCACATTCGGCCACAAGTAAAAGCCGCCATCAGGACGCTGCACATCCATCACCGGGCTGAGAATCTCCAGCACCGCGTCGTATTTCTCGCGATACAGCGCACGGTTGGCGCGCACATGCACTTCGTCATTCCAGGCGGCTACGCTGGCCAGCTGGGTCTGAACCGGCATCGCGCAGCCGTGGTAGGTGCGATACAGCAGGAAGCCTTTAAGAATGTCGGCGTCACCGGCGACGAAGCCCGAACGCAGGCCCGGCAGGTTGGAACGCTTGGACAGGCTGTGGAACACCACGCAGCGCTTGAAGTCCTTGCGGCCCAGTTCGACGCAGGCGCTGAGCAGGCCGGCCGGCGGGGTCTGTTCGTCGAAGTAGAGTTCGCTGTAGCACTCGTCGGCGGCGATCACGAAGTCGTATTCGTCGGCCAGGGCGATCAGTTTCTTCAGGGTGTCGACCGGGATCAGCGCGCCGGTTGGATTGCCCGGCGAGCACAGGAACAGGATCTGGCAGCGTTTCCAGATGTCCGCGGATACCGCATCGAAATCCGGGTTGAAGCCGTTTTCATCCAGGCATGGCAGGTAGTGCGGCTTGGCCCCGGCGAGGAACGCCGCGCCTTCGTAGATCTGATAGAAGGGGTTTGGGCTGACCACCAGCGCGTCATCGCCACGGTTGACCACGGTCTGGGTGAAGGCAAACAGTGCCTCGCGGGTGCCGTTGACCGGCAGCACGTTGCGCGCCGGGTCGAGCCAGCCGTTCGGGACGTCGAAGCGGCGCTCGCACCAGGCGGCGATGGCTTCGCGCAGGGCGGGGATGCCCAGGGTGGTCGGGTAGACGGCCATTTGATCCAGGTTGCTGGCCAGGGCTTCGGCGACAAAAGCTGGCGAACGGTGCTTCGGTTCGCCAATGGACAAGGCGATGGCCCTTTTATCCGGATTTGGCGTGACGGCGCCGAGCAAAGCGCGGAGCTTCTCGAACGGGTAGGGCTGCAACTGGTTCAGAGCGTTGTTCATCGATGGATCTCGTTCGGTTTGGGAGCCGACAAACCCCTGTGGGAGCTGGCTTGCCAGCGATGGTCGTTAACGATAACGCGTGCTTACCGGGTAAACGTGGCGCTTTTGAGTCCATCGCTGGCAAGCCAGCTCCTACAGAAGAGCAGGCCGTGGTGAGTTCATATGGTCAGTCGCGACAACGTGATTCCGGGTTCATTGCTGACCGTCAGCTGTTCGACGATCGCATCCTGCAAGCGGCTGCACAGCAAGGGGTCGGACAGTGGATGGTTGTTCGCATCGGTGATGAAGAACACGTCTTCCACGCGCTCGCCGAGGGTGGCGATCTTGGCGTTCTGCAACGACAGGTCGAATTCCAGGAAGATCGTGCCGATCCGTGCGAGCAACCCCGGGCGATCCGGGGCGCTGAGCTCCAGCACGGTGACCGGGCGCTGGGCGTCGTTGTGGATCGTCACCTGGGGCGCAAACGCGAAATGCTTGAGCTGGCGCGGTACCCGACGCTGAATGATGGTCGGGTAGTCGTCCGGGTTGCGCAGCGCTTCGGTCAGGCCGTCGCGAATCTGTTTGACCCGCACCGGATTGTCCCCGATCGAGTCGCCGTCGGTATCGAGCACGATATAGGTGTCGAGGGTGAACTGGCTGGTGGAGGTGATGACCCGGGCGTCGTGGATGTTCAGGTTAAGCTGGTCCATCGCGGCCACGGTCACGGCGAAGAAGTCGTGCTGGTCCGGTGCGTAGATGAAAATCTGCGTGCCGCCCTCGAACTCGCGCTGGGTGGTCTCCTTGATCAGTACCAGTGGCCCGCCATCGGCCGGCTGCTGAAGGATCGCATCACTGTGCCAGGCCACATCGCCGGCAGTGTGACGCAGGAAGTAGTCGTCGCCCAGTTGCGACCAGAGTTGCTCCACGTCATCCAGATCGGTGCCGCCGCGCACCAGGATGTCCAGGGCGGCGCTCTGGGTCTGGCGGATCTGTTCTTCGCGGTCCACCGGGTTTTCCAGGCCTCGGCGCAAGGCGCGCTTGGTCTCGGTATAGAGCTGGCGCAACAGGCTGGCGCGCCAGGAGTTCCATAGCGACGGGTTGGTGGCGTTGATGTCGGCGACCGTCAGTACGTACAGATAATCGAGGTGGGTTTCGTCGCCGGCGGTCTGCGCGAAATCGTGGATCACCTGCGGGTCGGACAAGTCCTTGCGCTGGGCAGTGGTCGACATCAGCAAATGGTTCTGCACCAGCCAGACAATCAGGCGGCTGTCCCACACCGGCAACTGGTGCCGCTGGCAAAAGGCTTCGGCATCCACCGCGCCGATTTCCGAGTGGTCTCCATGCCGGCCCTTGCCGATGTCGTGGTACAACCCCGCCAGGTAGACCAGCTCCGGCTTGGGCAGCTTGCCCATGAGCTTGCTGGCCAACGGGAATTTTTCCGACACCTGGGTGTACTGCAGCTTACGCAAGTGTTTGATCAGGTTCAGGGTGTGGGCGTCGACCGTATAGATGTGAAACAGGTCATGCTGCATCTGGCCGACAATGAAGCCGAATTCCGGCAAGTAACGCCCAAGGATGCCGTAACGGTTCATCCTGCGCAGGTTGCGATGGATGCCGATCTTGCACTTGAACAGCTCGATGAACAGGCTGGTGTTGCGAATATCGTTGCGGAAGTCATCGTCGATCAGGTGCCGGCACTCGCGCAGCAGCCGAATGGTGTCGGCGCGCACGCCTTTTATTTCCGGTTGTTGTGCCATCAGCACGAAGATTTCGAGCATGGCGAACGGCGTACGGCGGAACACGTTGTCGTTGCGCGCTTCGATGTAGCCATCATGCAGCTGGAATCGCGAGTTGATCGGCTGTGGCGGCGCTTCGTCTTCCGGGGCGAGGATGACTTCCTCGAAGTGCTGGATGATCAAGTCGCTGAGCTGGGCAATGCTCATCACCACCCGATAATACTGTTGCATGAAGTTTTCAATGGCTTGCTTGGCGTCATCGCCTGTGAACCCCAGGAGTCCGGCAATGGTGCGCTGGTGGTCGAACAGCAAGCGGTCTTCGCTGCGGCCGGCAAGCATGTGCAGCGCGTAACGCACCTTCCACAGGAATTCCTGGGAGGAGGCCAGCAGGGCGTTTTCGCTCTCGACCAGGAAACCTTCTCCGGCCAGCGCCCGCAGGTTGAGGGTGCCGTACTCGCGGCGGGCCACCCACAGAATCGTCTGAATATCCCGCAGGCCACCGGGCGAGCCTTTGACGTTGGGTTCCAGGTTGTATTCGGTGTCGTTGTATTTGTGGTGACGGGCCTTTTGCTCGGCGCGCTTGGCCAGGAAGAAATCCTTGCTCGGCCACATGTGCGCGGTGCTGGTGACGTCCAGCATGCGCTGGCGCAGGCGCTCGGGGCCGCAAATGGTTCGGCTTTCCATCAGGTTGGTGACGACCGTGAGGTCGGCGCGGGCCTCGACGGCACACTCGTCCACCGAGCGAACGCTCTGGCCGACTTCCAGGCCGATGTCCCACAGCAGCGTCAGAAAACGCTCAATGGAATCACGGAAAATTTCATGGTCGGCGCTGTCGAGCAGGATCAGCAGATCGATATCGGAAAAGGGGTGCAGCTCACCCCGACCGTAGCCGCCAACCGCGACCAGCGCGATGTCGGCGTCCTCGCTCCAGTCGAACTGCTCCCAGGCCTTTTGCAGGATGTTATCGACGAACCAGGCGCGATCCTCGATCAGCCGGCGAATCTCGCGGCCAGCACGAAAGCGCCCGTCGAGCACCTCGCGGGCTTGGCGGATCGCCTTCTTGAAGGCCGCGATCGGGCTTGCCTTCAAGGCCAGTTCCGCCTGGAACTGGCCTCGGTCGAAGAGTTCTGGGTCCACCTGCGGCATCGATTGGCTTTCCTGTCTATAAAAGGCTGGGAGCTGCGCGGGCCGGATCAGGCCGAAACGCGTGGGATGGTGTCATCGGCGCGCAGGGTGAAGATCTCGTAACCGGTGTCGGTCACCAGCAGGGTGTGTTCCCACTGTGCCGAGAGCTTGCGGTCCTTGGTGATCGCGGTCCAGCCGTCGCCCAGCACCTTGGTGTCGGCCTTGCCCTGGTTGATCATCGGCTCGATGGTGAAGGTCATGCCGGCCTTGAGTTCCATGCCGGTGCCGGCACGGCCGTAGTGCAGGATCTGCGGTTCTTCGTGGAAGACCTTGCCGATGCCGTGACCGCAGAACTCGCGAACCACAGAGAAACCGTTCTTTTCCGCGTGTTTCTGGATGATTTCACCGATGTCGCCCAGGCGGCAGCCGGGTTTGACGATTTCGATGGCTTTGTACATGCATTCCTGGGTCACTTGCGACAGGCGCTCGGCCCAGACCGGCACGGTGCCGACGTGGAACATGCGGCTGGTGTCGCCGTGGTAGCCGTCCTTGATGACGGTGACGTCGATGTTCAGGGTGTCGCCATCCTTCAACGGCTTCTCGTTCGGAATGCCGTGGCACACCACGTGATTGATCGAGGTGCAGATCGACTTCGGGTAGCCCTTGTAATTGAGCGGGGCAGGGATGGCCTTCTGCTCATTGACGATGTAGTCGTGGCAGATGCGGTCGAGCTCTTCGGTAGTGACGCCCGGCTTGACATATTCGGCAATCATTTCCAGCACGTCGGCGGCCAGTTTGCCGGCGACACGCATTTTTGCGATGTCCTCCGGGGTTTTTAGGGTGACGGTCATACAGGCTCTCTCTGCGCTCGATGGCGCTTGCTAAAACAAAAATGGGCGTTGCGCGAATCGAATCTCGCGGCCCCGAAAAACCCGATTCTATCAGACGAACAGGGCAAATCCGTGCCTCTGTGCGTCGCTTCTCTCCATGGAAGGGTGCGTTTGCGGCGAAATTCCAGGGCGCGCAATAAAAGGCCTGGCCTGGATTTCAGAATCCGGGTTCCGTTTTTTTGCACCTTGTGGTATAAAATGCGCCGCTTTCCGGGGATCCCCTGAAAAGCCTAAATCCACACACGTGTCGACACGATGACCTGGGTGCCTCAAGCGTAATGCTGGTGGTTGGTCATTGGGATACGTGGAGGCCAAACCCGACTTATTAAGGAACTATCATGTCCCAAGTCAACATGCGCGATATGCTGAAGGCCGGTGTGCACTTCGGTCACCAGACCCGTTACTGGAACCCGAAAATGGGCAAGTACATTTTCGGCGCGCGTAACAAGATCCACATCATCAACCTTGAAAAAACCCTGCCAATGTTCAACGAAGCGCTGACTTTCGTAGAGCGTCTGGCCCAGGGCAAAAACAAGATTCTGTTCGTCGGCACCAAGCGTTCCGCTGGCAAGATCGTTGCTGAAGAAGCAGCACGTTGCGGTTCGCCGTACGTCGATCACCGCTGGTTGGGCGGCATGCTGACCAACTTCAAAACCATCCGTGCTTCCATCAAGCGTCTGCGTGACCTTGAAGTGCAAGCCGAAGACGGTACTTTCGCCAAGCTGACCAAGAAAGAAGCGCTGATGCGCACTCGCGATCTTGAGAAGCTCGATCGTTCCCTGGGTGGTATCAAGGACATGGGCGGTCTGCCAGACGCTCTGTTCGTTATCGACGTTGATCACGAGCGCATCGCGATCACCGAAGCCAACAAGCTGGGCATCCCGGTTATCGGCGTAGTCGATACCAACAGCAGCCCGGAAGGCGTTGACTACATCATCCCAGGCAACGATGACGCAATCCGCGCTATCCAGCTGTACATGGGTTCGATGGCTGACGCAGTCATCCGTGGTCGCAACCACGTTGCTGGCGGTACCGAGCAGTTCGTTGAAGAAGCTCCGGCAGCTGCAGCTGAGTAATTGACGCCCCTGGCGTTGACTCAGTAAGCAAAAAGGGGGCTTGGCCCCCTTTTTGCCACCTCGAAAACCATTTGTGAGCAGCGCAGCTACAGCATTTGTAACGTGCAGCGGCTAACAAGGGTGATTCGGGAAGAATTGAACGCCCGTTCGATCGGGTGGAATGGTTGAAAACCTATCCAAGAGGAATTTTAAAATGGCAGAGATTACTGCAGCGTTGGTCAAAGAACTGCGCGAGCGTACCGGCGAAGGCATGATGGATTGCAAAAAGGCCTTGACCAAGGCCGGCGGCGACATCGAAAAAGCCATTGATGACATGCGTGCTTCGGGCGCCATCAAGGCTGCCAAAAAAGCTGGCAACGTTGCCGCTGAAGGCGCGATCGCTCTTAAAGAAGACGGCAAATCCGCCGTTCTGCTGGAAGTGAACTCGCAGACCGACTTCCTGGCTCTGCAGGACGACTTCAAGGCATTTGTTGCTGCAAGCGTTGAAAAAGCGTTCGCCGACAAGCTGACCGACGTCGCTCCGCTGATCGAAGCTCAAGAAGCCGATCGCCTGGTCCTGGTCGGCAAGGTTGGCGAAAACGTCAACATCCGTCGCCTGGCGCGCGTTGAAGGTGATGTTGTTGGTGGTTACCTGCACGGCAACAAGATCGGTGTTGCGGTTGTCCTGAAGGGCGGCAACGTTGAGCTGGCCAAAGACATCGCCATGCACGTAGCGGCGACCAACCCTGAATTCCTGCTGCCATCGGAAGTTTCCGCTGAAGCGGTCGAGCGTGAGAAGGGCGTGTTCCTGACCCTCAACGCTGACAAGATCGCCGGCAAGCCGGAAAACATCGTTGAAAACATGGTCAAAGGCCGTATCAGCAAGTTCCTGGCTGAAGCGAGCCTGGTTGAGCAGGCGTTCGTCAAGAACCCTGAAATCAAGGTCGGCGAACTGGCCAAGAAAGCCGGCGCTGAAATCGTTTCCTTCACTTACTTCAAAGTAGGCGAAGGCATCGAGAAGCCGGTCGACAACTTCGCTGAAGAAGTTGCTGCCCAGCTGGCTGCCGCCAAGCAATAAGACAGTTTTCAACTGTCGCCCTGAAGAGGCTGCCCGCTCACGCGCGCAGCCTCTTTTCAGATGGGGTGCCAAGTTTTTATTGGTTTCCCTTTGGAACTGGCTTACAAAGCCATGTTCCGATGGCGCTGAGGCAGCGCCACGCTAGAGTGAACAGCCAGCTGTAAACAGCTCGCACAGAATTTTTTTAAATACGCCGCAGGAGAGATTCGCAATGGCTCAGCAGGGCAGTGGTCATCAGGCTCGCTATAAACGCATTCTACTCAAGCTTAGCGGCGAGGCCCTGATGGGCTCGGAAGAGTTCGGGATCGATCCGAAAGTCCTGGATCGCATGGCGCTGGAAGTCGGCCAACTGGTCGGCATCGGTGTGCAGGTCGGTCTGGTGATCGGTGGTGGCAACCTGTTCCGTGGTGCGGCGCTGAGCGCGGCCGGCATGGATCGGGTCACTGGCGACCACATGGGCATGCTGGCTACCGTGATGAATGCCCTGGCCATGCGCGATGCGCTGGAGCGTGCCAATATCTCGGCCATCGTGATGTCGGCCATTTCCATGGTCGGCGTGACCGATCACTATGATCGCCGCAAAGCCATGCGCCACCTGAACGCCAAGGAAGTCGTGATTTTTGCGGCGGGCACCGGTAACCCGTTCTTCACCACGGATTCGGCGGCCTGCCTGCGTGCAATCGAAATCGATGCCGATGTGGTGCTCAAGGCGACCAAGGTCGATGGCGTGTACACCGCTGATCCATTCAAGGACCCGCATGCCGAGAAGTTCGATCATCTGACGTACGATGAAGTGCTGGATCGCAAGCTGGGCGTGATGGATCTGACGGCCATTTGCCTGTGTCGCGACCATAAGATGCCGTTGCGCGTATTTAACATGAACAAGCCCGGCGCCCTGCTGAACATTGTGCACGGCGGCGCTGAAGGGACCCTGATCGAGGAAGGCCAACAATGATCAACGAAATCAAGAAAGACGCTCAAGAGCGCATGAAAAAATCCGTGGAATCGCTGGCGCACAACTTCGGCCGTATTCGTACCGGCCAGGCGCATCCGAGCATTCTTGAAGGCGTGATGGTGCCGTATTACGGTTCCGATACGCCGATCAAGCAGGTCGCGAACATCACCGTCAAGGACGCCCGTACCCTGCAAGTGGTTGCCTTTGAGCGCAATATGCTGGGTGCTGTCGATAAAGCCATCGGCAGCGCAGGCCTGAACCTCAACCCGACCAACCTGGGTGAGTTGCTGCTGATTTCCATGCCGGCCCTGACCGAAGAAACCCGTAAGGGCTTCACCAAGCAGGCGCGCGATGTTGCTGAAGACGCTCGTGTTGCGGTGCGCAACATCCGCCGTGATGCGAATAGCCAGCTCAAGGATCTGGTCAAGGAGAAGGAAATCAGCGAAGACGAGGAGCGTCGTGCCACTGGCGAGATCGATGATCTGACCAAAAAGTACGTGGCTGAAATCGACGCGAATCTGGCGCAGAAAGAAAAAGACCTGATGGCCGTATAAGGGTCGCGTTGTCATGGATAAGATCAAGCAGAGTGCGCCGACCGCGGTGCCGCGCCATGTCGCGATCATCATGGATGGTAATAATCGTTGGGCGAAAAAACGCTTTATGCCGGGTGTCGCCGGGCATAAAGCGGGTGTGGACGCCGTTCGGGCAGTGATCGAGGTGTGCGCCGAGGCCAAGGTCGAGGTGCTGACGCTGTTCGCTTTCTCCAGTGAGAACTGGCAGCGTCCGGCAGCCGAAGTCAGCGCCTTGATGGATCTGTTCTTCCGGGCGCTGCGACGTGAAGCCAAGCGCCTGAACGAGAACAACATCAGTTTGCGCATCATTGGCGACCGTTCTCGCTTTCATCCGGAGCTGCAGGCTGCCATGCGTGAGGCCGAGGCCATGACGGTGGGGGCCAATCGCATGATCCTGCAGATCGCCGCCAACTACGGCGGTCAGTGGGATATCGCGCAAGCCGCGCAGCGTCTGGCACGGGAAGTTCAGGCCGGGCATCTGCGTCCGGAAGATATCACCCCGCAACTGCTGCAAACCTGCCTGGTCACCGGCGACCAGCCGTTGCCGGACTTGTGTATCCGTACCGGTGGCGAACATCGCATCAGTAACTTCCTGCTGTGGCAGCTGGCTTACGCCGAGTTGTACTTTTCCGACCTGTTCTGGCCGGACTTCAAACACGATGCCATGCGTAACGCGCTGGCCGATTACGCTTCTCGCCAGCGCCGCTTCGGTAAAACGAGCGAGCAGGTCGAGTCTGGAGCCCGGGTTTAATGCTTAAACAACGAATCATCACTGCACTGATCCTGCTACCGATCGCGTTGTGCGGGTTTTTCCTGCTCGAAGGCTTCGGGTTTGCGCTGTTCATCGGGCTGGTCGTGACCCTGGGGGCCTGGGAATGGGCGCGCCTGGCGGGTTTCGTCGAGCAGCCGATCCGCATCGCCTATGCGGTGGTGGTCGCGTTGATGTTGTTTGTCATGTACATCGTGCCGGGGCTGGCGCCGTGGGTGTTGGGCGCTTCGGTGCTCTGGTGGGGGGTTGCGACCTGGCTGGTACTGACCTACCCGCGCTCCAGCCAGCATTGGGCCAGCGCCGCCTGCAAGCTGACCATCGGTCTGCTGGTTCTGTTGCCGGCCTGGCAAGGTCTGGTCCAGATCAAGCAGCAACCCCTGGGTAACTGGCTGATCATGGCGGTGATGGTGCTGGTCTGGGGCGCCGATATCGGTGCTTACTTTTCCGGTCGCGCGTTCGGCAAGCGCAAGCTGGCCCCCCAGGTCAGTCCCGGCAAAAGCTGGGAAGGCGTGTATGGCGGGTTGGCGGCGAGCCTGGTGATCACGGCAATCGTCGGGATCGTTCGCGACTGGAGTTTCGCGCAAATGCTGATCGGTCTGATCTGCGCCGCGGTGATCGTGTTTATCTCGGTGGTGGGTGACCTCACCGAAAGCATGTTCAAGCGTCAATCCGGGATCAAGGACAGCAGCAACCTGCTGCCGGGTCACGGTGGTGTGCTCGATCGCATCGACAGCCTTACGGCGGCGATTCCAGTGTTTGCCGTGTTGCTGTGGATGGCCGCATCGTGAGCCGCCCTCAGCAGATTACCGTGCTGGGCGCGACCGGCTCGATAGGCTTGAGCACCCTCGATGTCATCGCGCGTCACCCTGAGCGTTACCAGGTATTTGCCTTGAGCGGCTTCACCCGCTTGAGCGAGTTGCGGGCGCTGTGCGTGCGTCATGCGCCGCGGTTTGCCGTGGTGCCCGAGGCGAGCGCTGCGCGAGGCTTGCAGGACGATTTGCATGCGGCTGGCCTGTCGACCCGCGTGCTGGTTGGGGAGGAGGGGTTGTGCCAGGTGGCGGCCGACCCTGAAGTCGATGCCGTGATGGCGGCTATCGTCGGCGCGGCGGGCTTGCGTCCGACCCTGGCGGCGGTCGAAGCCGGCAAGAAAATCCTCCTGGCCAACAAAGAAGCGCTGGTGATGTCCGGTGCGCTGTTCATGCAGGCCGTGCGTAAAAGCGGTTCGGTGCTGCTGCCGATCGACAGTGAGCACAACGCGATTTTCCAGTGCATGCCAGGGGATTTTGCCCGTGGTCTGGGGGCCGTCGGTGTGCGTCGGATTTTACTTACAGCCTCGGGTGGTCCGTTCCGACAGACACCGATGGCTGAACTGGTGCATGTTACCCCTGATCAGGCGTGTGCTCATCCCAACTGGTCCATGGGGCGCAAGATTTCAGTGGATTCGGCCAGCATGATGAACAAGGGGCTCGAGTTGATCGAAGCCTGCTGGCTGTTCGATGCCAAACCATCCCAGGTCGAGGTGGTGATTCACCCGCAGAGTGTGATTCATTCGTTGGTCGATTACATCGATGGTTCGGTGCTGGCCCAACTGGGCAATCCGGACATGCGCACGCCCATCGCCAATGCGCTGGCCTGGCCAGAGCGGATCGACTCGGGCGTACCGCCGCTGGATCTGTTTGCGATCGCGCGCCTGGATTTCCAGGCGCCCGATGAAGATCGCTTCCCTTGCCTGCGCCTTGCGCGCCAGGCGGCGGAAGCGGGTAACAGTGCGCCGGCCATGCTCAATGCGGCGAATGAGGTGGCAGTCGCGGCCTTTCTCGACGGACGGGTTCGTTACCCGGAAATCGCGAGTATCATCGAGGAAGTGTTGAATCTCGAGCCGGTGGTTGCGGTGGACGATCTCGACGCTGTGTTCACGGCGGACACCAAGGCCCGTGTGCTGGCCGGGCAATGGTTGAGTCGTCACGGGCGGTAAGTGCTGCAATACGTCGGCCCATGCAGCAACGAACAGGATTGCGGAGAAAGTAGATGAGCGCGCTCTATATGATTGTCGGCACCCTGATAGCCTTGGGTGTGCTGGTCACCTTCCACGAGTTCGGCCATTTCTGGGTCGCACGTCGCTGTGGGGTCAAGGTGCTGCGTTTTTCCGTGGGCTTCGGCATGCCGCTGCTGCGCTGGCACGACAAGCAAGGCACTGAGTTCGTGGTCGCCGCCATCCCCCTGGGCGGCTATGTGAAAATGCTGGATGAGCGCGAGGGCGAAGTACCTGCCGATCAGGTCGGGCAATCCTTCAATCGCAAATCCGTCCGTCAGCGCATCGCAATCGTCGCGGCCGGTCCGATCGCCAACTTTTTCCTGGCGATGTTTTTTTTCTGGGTCGTCGCCATGCTCGGCAGCGAGCAGATACGACCTGTCATCGGTGCCGTCGAGTCCGGCAGTATCGCCGCCAAGGCAGGTCTGAGCGCCGGTCAGGAAATCATTGCCATCGATGGCGAGCCCACTTCGGGCTGGGCGGCGGTCAATCTGCAGCTGGTGCGTCGCCTGGGCGAGAGCGGTGCCCTGCAGTTGCTGGTGCGCGAACAGGACTCCACGGCGGAGTCGCCTCGGGAGCTGGTGCTGGACAAATGGCTCAAGGGGGCCGATGAGCCGGACCCGATTCGCTCGCTGGGTATTCGTCCCTGGCGTCCGGCCCTGCCACCGGTGCTGGCCGAACTCGATCCAAAAGGCCCGGCCCAGGCTGCCGGCCTGAAGACCGGTGATCGATTGCTCGCCCTGGACGGCAAGGCTCTGGATGACTGGCAGCAAGTGGTCGATATCGTCCGCCTGCGCCCCGACAGTAAAATCGTCCTGCGCATCGAGCGCGACACTGCTCAGCTCGACGTCCCGGTGACACTGGCGGCGCGTGGCGAGAAGAAGGCACCCAGTGGTTATCTGGGCGCCGGGGTAAAAGCAGTCGATTGGCCGCCCGAGATGATTCGGGAGGTCAGTTACGGTCCGGTGGCAGCAATCGGGGAGGGTGCTCGACGCACCTGGACCATGAGTGTGCTGACCCTGGATTCGCTCAAGAAAATGTTGTTCGGCGAGCTCTCGGTAAAAAACTTGAGTGGACCGATAACCATTGCTAAAGTGGCGGGCGCTTCTGCCCAGTCGGGTGTCGCTGATTTCCTGAATTTCCTTGCTTATCTGAGTATTAGCCTGGGTGTTCTGAATTTGTTGCCTATTCCGGTACTGGATGGGGGGCATCTGTTGTTTTATCTGATCGAGTGGGTGCGTGGTCGCCCCTTGTCGGATCGGGTGCAGGGTTGGGGGATACAGATCGGTATCAGTTTGGTGGTCGGGGTGATGTTGCTTGCTCTGGTCAATGATCTGGGTCGACTGTAACGCTTCGCTGAATTGCGAATCTGCCGCATTTTGCGGCAGTTTGTTTATTGCCAGTTGGAATAAGAAAGGACTTCATGAAACGTCTGCTGCTAACTGCGGTTCTCTCCGTATTGATGATCGCCGAAGTTCACGCCGAGTCCTTCACCATCTCTGATATTCGCGTCAATGGCCTCCAGCGGGTCTCCGCGGGTAGTGTCTTTGGTGCCTTGCCGTTGAACGTCGGTGAACAGGCGGACGATCGTCGCCTGGTGGAATCCACTCGTGCATTATTTAAAACCGGTTTCTTCCAGGATATCCAGTTGGGCCGTGACGGCAACGTCCTGGTCATTACTGTAGTCGAGCGTCCTTCGGTTGCCAGTATCGAGATCGAAGGTAACAAGGCGATCTCCACTGAAGACCTGATGAAGGGCCTCAAGCAATCCGGTCTGGCCGAAGGCGAGATCTTCCAGCGCGCCACTCTTGAAGGTGTACGTAACGAACTGCAGCGCCAGTACGTCGCCCAGGGTCGCTACTCGGCCTCCGTCGACACCGAAGTGGTGCCGCAGCCGCGTAACCGCGTTGCGCTGAAGGTCAACATCAACGAAGGCACCGTCGCGGCTATCCAGCACATCAACGTGGTGGGCAACACGGTTTTTGCCGACGAAGACCTGATCGACCTGTTCGAACTCAAGACCAGCAACTGGTTGTCGTTCTTCAAGAACGACGACAAGTACGCCCGCGAAAAACTGTCCGGCGACCTGGAGCGTCTGCGTTCCTATTATCTGGACCGTGGCTATATCAACATGGATATCGCCTCGACCCAGGTGTCCATCACCCCGGACAAGAAGCACGTCTATATCACCGTCAACGTCAACGAAGGCGAGAAGTACACCGTTCGCGACGTCAAGCTCAGCGGCGACCTGAAAGTCCCTGAAGACCAGGTCAAGTCCCTGTTGCTGGTGCAGAAAGGCCAGGTGTTCTCGCGCAAGCTGATGACCACCACGTCGGAACTGATCACCCGCCGCCTGGGTAACGAGGGTTACACCTTCGCCAACGTCAACGGCGTGCCTCAGCCTCACGATGACGATCACACGGTAGACATCACGTTCGCCGTCGATCCGGGCAAGCGTGCCTACGTCAACCGCATCAACTTCCGTGGCAACACCAAGTCCGAAGACGAAGTGCTGCGCCGTGAAATGCGTCAGATGGAAGGCGGCTGGGCTTCGACCTACCTGATCGACCAATCCAAGACCCGCCTCGAGCGCCTGGGCTTCTTCAAGGAAGTCAACGTCGAAACGCCGGCCGTGCCGGGCGTCGATGACCAGGTCGATGTGAACTACAGCGTCGAAGAACAGGCTTCCGGTTCGATTACCGCCAGCGTCGGTTTCGCGCAGAGCGCCGGTCTGATCCTCGGTGGTTCGATCACCCAGAACAACTTCCTGGGTACCGGTAACAAGGTCAGCGTCGGTTTGACCCGCAGTGAATACCAGAGCCGCTATAACTTCGGTTATGTCGACCCGTACTGGACTGCCGATGGCGTGAGCCTGGGTTACAACGCGTTCTATCGCACCACCGACTACGACGATCTCGACGTCGACGTGGCCAGCTATGCCGTGGACAGCCTGGGTGCTGGCGTGAGCGTCGGCTACCCGATCAGCGAGACTTCGCGCCTGACCTTCGGCCTGACTGCGCAACAAGACAAGATCAAGACCGGCGTCTACACCGTTGACGAGATCTTCGACTTCGTGAACAAGGAAGGCGACAACTACCTGAACTTCAAGGCCTCCGCCGGCTGGTCCGAGTCCACCCTGAACAAGGGCGTACTCGCCACCCGTGGCCGTTCCCAGAGCCTGGTACTGGAAACCACCACCCCTGGCAGCGACCTGTCGTTCTTCAAGCTCGATTACCGTGGCCAGGTGTTCCAGCCATTGAGCGAAAACTACACCATGCGCCTGCACACCGAATTGGGTTATGGCGACGGTTACGGTTCGACCGATGGCTTGCCATTCTATGAAAACTACTATGCTGGTGGTTTCAACTCGGTTCGTGGCTTCAAGGACAGCACCCTGGGTCCGCGCAGTACGCCTAGTCGTGGTACGAACCCGGGTACGTTGGCCGATCCGGACCAGGATCCGCTGCCGTTTGGTGGCAACGTCCTGATCCAGGGTGGTGTGGAGCTTCTGTTCCCTCTGCCGTTCGTCAAGGATCAGCGTTCCCTGCGTACTTCGGTATTCTGGGATGTGGGTAACGTCTTCGACTCGAAGTGTGAAGACACCACCAACGCCAACGGTTCGTCGTCCAATACCAAGTGCAACGACATCAGTCTGAGCAACATGGCCAGTTCCGTCGGTGTCGGCGTGACCTGGGTCACCGCGCTGGGTCCGCTGAGTTTCGCGTTGGCCATGCCGGTCAAGAAACCTGATGACGCTGAGACTCAAGTGTTCCAATTCTCCCTCGGCCAGACGTTCTAAGCGTCTGACCCAAGATAACGACAATGGATTTTGTAGGAGTGCATCGTGCGTAAGTTGACTCAATTGGTTCTCCTGGCGACCGTACTGGTAGCAGGTCCGGCTTTTGCCGACATGAAAATTGCCGTTCTGAACTATCAGATGGCCCTGCTGGAATCCAACGCAGCAAAGAAATACGCGGTGGATGCAGAGAAAAAATTCGGCCCTCAGCTGACCAAGCTCAAGACCCTGGAAAGCAGTGCCAAAGGCATTCAGGATCGTCTGATGGCGGGCGGCGACAAGATGCAGCAAGGCGAGCGTGAACGCCTGGAACTCGAGTTCAAGCAAAAGGCCCGTGACTTCCAGTTCCAGTCCAAGGAACTGAACGAAGCCAAAGCCGTCGCCGACCGTGAAATGCTCAAGCAGCTCAAGCCGAAACTGGACAGCGCTGTTGAAGAAGTCATCAAGAAAGGTGCTTTTGACCTGGTCTTCGAGCGTGGCGCAGTGATTGATGTCAAGCCTCAGTACGACATCACTCGCCAAGTTATCGAGCGCATGAATCAGCTGAAGTAATCATGACAGCGACCATGAAACTCGGCCAGCTGGCCGAGTTCCTCGGCGCCACCCTGAGTGGCGACGCGGAGAAGGAAATTACTGGGCTAGCCACTTTGCAAGAGGCTGGCCCAGCTCAGTTGAGCTTTCTGGCAAACCCTCAATACCGCAAATACCTGGCTGACAGCCGGGCCGCAGCCGTGTTGCTGAAGGCCGCCGATGCTGAAGGTTTTGTCGGTGATGCACTGGTGGTGGCCGATCCGTACCTGGCCTACGCCCGTATTTCCCACCTGTTCGATCCCAAGCCCAAGGCGGTCGCCGGGATTCACCCGACGGCAATCGTGGCGGCGGATGCGGTGGTCGATCCGGCGGCGAGTATCGGGGCCTTTGCCGTGATCGAAAGCGCGGCCCGCATTGCCGCCGGCGTGACCGTCGGCGCCCATTGCTTTATCGGCGCCCGCAGCGAGATTGGTGAAGGTGGGTGGTTGGCCCCGCGGGTCACGCTGTATCACGACGTGCGCATCGGCAAGCGGGTGGTGATTCAATCCGGTGCCGTGCTGGGTGGGGAGGGCTTCGGTTTTGCCAACGAGAAGGGTGTCTGGCAGAAGATCGCGCAGATCGGCGGAGTGCTGGTCGGCGATGATGTAGAGATCGGCGTGAACACTGCTGTCGATCGCGGTGCATTGGCCGATACGGTCATCGGCAACGGCGTCAAGCTCGACAATCAGATTCAGATCGCCCACAACGTGCAGATTGGTGATCACACCGCCATGGCCGCGTGCGTGGGGATCTCCGGCAGCAGCAAAATCGGCAAGCATTGCATGCTCGCCGGCGGCGTCGGGCTGGTGGGGCATATCGAAATCTGCGACAACGTTTTCATCACCGGGATGACCATGGTGACCCATTCGATTACCGAAAAGGGTTCCTATTCTTCCGGTACGGCCATGCAGCCGGCTGCCGAGTGGCGCAAGAGCGCGGCACGCCTGCGTCAACTCGATGACATCGCGCGGCGACTGCGACAGCTGGAAAAGCGGGTGGGGGAAGTGACCCCTGACGATAATGCTTCATCAGATGGCTGATACCATTTCCATATCAAGTGTGCACAGCCTCTAGACGGCCTCCTTGATTTGCTAGAGGAATGCGCGTCAGTCGCGCGTTCCCAATCTTTACATAGGCTTCCCCCCGAAATGATGGACATCAACGAGATTCGCGAATACCTGCCTCACCGTTACCCGTTCCTGCTGGTGGACCGGGTCGTGGATCTGGATGTGGAAGGCAAGCGCATTCGCGCCTACAAGAATGTCAGCATCAACGAACCTTTCTTCAATGGTCACTTCCCTGCGCATCCAATCATGCCGGGCGTGTTGATCATCGAAGCAATGGCTCAGGCTGCCGGGATCCTTGGTTTCAAAATGCTCGACGTGAAACCGGCCGATGGCACCCTCTATTACTTCGTCGGCTCCGACAAGCTGCGCTTCCGCCAGCCGGTCCTGCCGGGCGACCAGTTGATCCTGGAAGCCAAGTTCCTGAGCTGCAAGCGCCAGATCTGGAAATTCGAGTGCCAGGCTTCGGTCGATGGCAAGCCAGTCTGCTCCGCTGAAATCATCTGCGCGGAACGCAAACTATGAGTTTGATTGACCCTCGCGCAATCATCGATCCGGCGGCCATCCTGGCCGACGACGTCGAGGTCGGCCCCTGGTCGATCATCGGCGCAGGTGTGGAAATCGGCGAGGGGACAGTGATCGGGCCGCATGTGATTCTCAAAGGTCCGACCCGAATCGGTAAGCACAATCGCATCTACCAGTTTTCTTCGGTAGGCGAGGACACGCCCGATCTGAAATACAAAGGTGAAGAGACGCGCCTGGTTATCGGTGACCACAACATCATCCGCGAAGGCGTGACCATTCACCGCGGAACGGTCCAGGACCGTTCGGAAACGACCCTGGGTGATCACAACCTGATCATGGCCTACGCCCACATTGGCCACGACAGCGTCATCGGCAACCACTGCATCCTGGTGAACAACACTGCACTGGCGGGCCATGTGCACGTCCAGGACTGGGCGATCCTGTCCGGCTTTACTCTGGTTCACCAGTATTGCCACATCGGCGCCCACAGCTTTTCCGGCATGGGTACTGCCATTGGCAAGGACGTGCCAGCGTACGTCACGGTGTTCGGCAACCCGGCCGAAGCCCGGAGCATGAACTTCGAAGGCATGCGCCGTCGTGGTTTCAGCGAAGACGCCATCCACGCCTTGCGTCGCGCCTACAAGGTGGTTTACCGCCAGGGCCTGACGGTCGAGCAGGCGCTCGCCGAACTGACCGAACCTTCGGCGCAGTTTCCGGAAGTCGCGGTATTTCGTGATTCCATCCAGTCTTCGACCCGCGGCATCACGCGTTAATCATGGCTAATCTGCGTATTGCGCTGGTGGCCGGTGAGGCTTCCGGTGACATTCTCGGCGCCGGTCTGATGCGCGCGCTCAAGGCTCGGCAGCCAGCGGTGGAGTTCATCGGCGTCGGTGGCCCGTTGATGCAGGCAGAAGGCCTGACCTCGTATTTCCCGATGGAACGACTTTCCGTGATGGGCCTGGTGGAAGTGCTGGGCCGTTTGCGTGAGTTGCTCAAGCGCCGCAAGCAGCTGGTCGCCGACCTGATCGCCGAGAAGCCGGACGTGTTCATCGGCATCGATGCCCCGGACTTCACCCTCAACATCGAGCTCAAGCTACGTCAGGCCGGGATCAAGACCGTGCATTACGTCAGCCCGTCGGTCTGGGCCTGGCGACAGAAGCGGGTGCTGAAGATTCGCGAAGGTTGCGACCTGATGCTGACGCTGTTCCCGTTCGAAGCGAAATTCTACGAAGAGAAGGGCGTGCCGGTCCGGTTTGTCGGGCACTCCCTGGCCGATGCGATCCCGCTCGAAGCGGATCGCGCCGCCGCACGTGCCGAACTCGGCCTGCCGGACGGACCGCTGGTCGCACTGATGCCCGGCAGTCGCGGTGGCGAGGTGGGGCGTCTGGGGGCGTTGTTCCTCGATACCGCCCAGCGTCTGCGGGCCCTGCGCCCTGGCGTGCGCTTCGTCCTGCCTTGCGCCAGCCCCGAGCGGCGCAGGCAACTCGAGGAATTGCTCACCGGTCGCGATCTGCCGCTGACCCTGCTCGACGGCAAGTCCCATCTGGCCCTGGCGGCCTGCGACGCGGTGTTGATTGCCTCGGGTACGGCAACCCTTGAAGCCTTGCTGTACAAGCGGCCGATGGTGGTTGCCTACCGCCTGGCGCCACTGACGTTCTGGATCCTCAAACGCATGGTGAAAAGCCCGTACGTGTCCTTGCCGAACCTGCTGGCCCAGCGCCTGCTGGTGCCCGAGCTGTTGCAGGACGATGCGACGGTCGAAGCGCTGGCCCAGACCCTGTCGCCGCTGATCGAGGGTGGCGAAGAGCAGACCCGCGGTTTTGACCAGATTCACCGGACCCTTCGTCTGGATGCCTCCAACCAGGCTGCGGATGCAGTGCTGAACCTGATCGGTCAAGTACAATGAAAAAAACAAGCATGCAAATGGGGCTGGATTTCAACTTGGTCGCTGAAGTCGAAGAGTTGGTTGCCGGTGTCGACGAAGTGGGTCGAGGGCCGCTCTGTGGCGCCGTGGTCACCGCTGCGGTTATCCTCGATCCAAGCCGACCGATCCTGGGGCTGAACGACTCGAAGAAACTGACCGAAGCCCGTCGTGAAAAGCTTTATGACGAAATCTGCGAAAAAGCCCTCAGCTGGTGCATCGCGCGCGCCGAAGTCGAAGAAATCGACCAGTTGAACATCCTTCACGCCACCATGCTGGCCATGCAGCGCGCCGTTGAAGGCCTGCACATCACGCCAAGACTGGCGATGATCGACGGCAACCGTTGCCCGAAACTGTCGATGCGCGCCGAAGCGGTGATTCAGGGTGACGCCCTGGTACCGGCCATCGCCGCGGCATCGATTCTGGCCAAGGTCAGTCGCGACCGTGAAATGGCTGCTTTCGAATTGGTTTACCCGGGGTACGGCATCGGTGGCCACAAAGGCTACCCGACTCCCGTTCATCTGGAAGCCCTGGCCCGCCTGGGGCCGACCCCCATCCACCGACGCTCCTTCGCTCCGGTACGCCTGGCTTACGAGGCGCGGGCAACCCTGATCGTGGGTTAGTCCGAGACGGCTTGTATTTTGTGATTGTGTATATATCCGTTTCTGCGGTAACGGCTACTTACGGTTCCGCTCTTACAGCGGGTCACTTTGGAAGAGCCTGCGCGGCCCGGCGCAAAGTAACCAAAACGCTTGGCCCCTGACGTCCGGTGCCTCGCCTAGGCTCGGCATGCCCTCGCTCCGGTCCTGCTCCGTGGGCCCGCCGCCATCGGCCATCCATGGCCGGGGGCGGCTAACCCGGCATCCATGCCGGGTTGCCCACTGCGCAGAACCTCCACTCGGCCTCACGACGGGGCAGATCAAGATCAAAAGCCGCAGGCGAGCTAACGCTCGGCCTGTTGAGTGGTGAAAAGCAAAAGCCCTACGCCAATCTTCCGTAGGAGCTGGCTTGCCGGCGAAGGCGTCCGTTCAGTCCAAAAATTTTACAGCTGACCCACCGCTTTCGCTGCGGTGCGGCGATCCGACAAGCCAGCTCCTACAGTTGATCGTGTGATGCCCGGCACCGGGTTCGCTGAAGTTGCTGTTGCTGTTGCTGTTGCTGTTGCCGTTGCTGTTGCTGTTGCCGTTGCTTTGGCTTTGGCTTTGGCTTCAGATCTGCCGCCCCTTTCCCAGAGGCCGAACGCAGGCGTTGCGCAGGGGGCACCGCGGCAAGGATGCCGCGGTAGCCGCCCCCGGCCATGGATGGCCGATGGCGGCGGGCCCCCGGAGCAATGCCGGAGTGAGGGCATGCCGAGCCTAGGCGAGGCACCGAATGGCGGGGCAAAAGCCCTTGGTTACTTGGGGCTCTTCCAAGTGACCCGCCGTAAGGGCGGAACCATAAGAAGCCGTTACCGCAGCAACGGATATGTACCCACCCAACACAGCCAACACACCCAATCCCCCCGCCGTTACCGCAAAACCAGCCACACACTCACTCACACAATCAAAAAGTCCCGCCGACCATCAGGCCGCCACCCATTTTCTTAAGTGAACAGCATTACGGTACAATCCGGGCCTTGTTGTTTTTCATGTTTAGACAGGATCACCATGCCGGCTTCATTCGTTCACCTACGCCTGCACACTGAATATTCCCTGGTCGACGGTCTGGTGCGGATCAAACCGCTGGTCAAGACCCTCGTCGGCATGAACATGCCTGCCGTAGCGGTCACCGACCAGAACAACATGTGTTCCCTGGTCAAATTCTACAAAGCGGCCATGGGCGCAGGGATCAAGCCGATCTGCGGCGCCGACCTGTGGTTGTCGAACAAGGATCCGGATAACGCCCTGAGCCGGATCAGCCTGCTGGCCATGAACGCCGTGGGTTATCGCAACCTCACCGAACTGATCTCCCGTGGCTTCATCGACGGCCAGCGCAATGGCTCGGTCATCATCGAGCGCGAGTGGGTGGCCGAAGCCAGCGAAGGCTTGATCATGCTGTCGGCGGCAAAAGAAGGTGAGATCGGCCTGGCCATGCTCAGCGGCAACCCGGCCGAGGCGGAAAACCTGGCGCGGGAATGGATGGCGGTGTTCCCGGATCGTTTTTACCTGGAAATTCAGCGCACCCATCGTCCCAACGATGAAGAACAGTTGCACGGCGCCGTGGCGCTGGCCGAGAAGATCGGTGCGCCGCTGGTAGCCACCAACGACGTGCGCTTCATCAAGCAGGAAGACTTCGCCGCTCACGAAACCCGCGTCTGCATCGGTGAAGGCCGCGCCCTCGACGATCCGCGGCGCTCGAAGAACTACAGCGATCAGCAATACCTCAAAAGCGCAGAGGAAATGGCCGAGCTGTTCAGCGACATTCCCGAGGCGCTGGCCAACACCGTCGAGATCGCCAAGCGCTGCAACATCGAAGTGAAGCTGGGCACTCACTTCCTGCCCAACTTCCCGATCCCCGATGGCATGACCATCGACGAATATTTTCGCAAGGTTTCGTTCGACGGACTGGAAGAGCGCCTCAGCGTACTGCTGCCCAGAGACACCACTGAAGACTACGAAGCAAAGCGTCAGGTGTATGTCGACAGGTTGAATTTCGAGCTGGATATCATCATCCAGATGGGCTTCCCCGGTTACTTCCTGATCGTGATGGACTTTATCCAGTGGGCCAAGAGCAACGGGGTGCCGGTGGGGCCGGGCCGGGGGTCGGGTGCCGGATCGCTGGTGGCCTATGTGCAGAAGATCACCGACCTCGATCCGCTGGAATATGACTTGCTGTTCGAACGTTTCCTTAACCCGGAACGGGTATCGATGCCCGACTTCGACGTCGACTTCTGCATGGATGGCCGCGATCGCGTGATCGACTACGTGGCAGAGAAATACGGCCGCAACGCGGTGAGCCAGATCATCACCTTCGGTTCCATGGCGGCCAAGGCTGTGGTCCGTGACGTGGCGCGGGTGCAGGGCAAGTCCTACGGTTTGGCGGATCGTCTGTCGAAGATGATCCCGTTCGAAGTCGGCATGACCCTGGAAAAGGCCTACGAACAGGAAGAAATCCTGCGGGACTTCATCAAGGTCGATGAAGAGGCCGCGGAAATCTGGGAGATGGCGCGCAAGCTCGAAGGCGTCGTGCGTAACGTCGGCAAGCACGCCGGTGGTGTGGTGATCGCGCCGACCAAGCTGACCGACTTTTCGCCTATCTATTGCGATGAAGCCGGTGACGGCCTGGTGACCCAGTTCGACAAGGACGACGTTGAAGCCGCCGGCCTGGTGAAGTTCGACTTCCTTGGTCTGCGAACCCTGACGGTCATCGATTGGGCGCTGAAAACCATCAACCGCGACCGGGCGAAGGTCGATGAGCCGCCGCTGGACATCGCGTTCATCCCGCTGGATGACAAACCGACTTACCAGTTGCTGCAAAAAGCTGAAACCACCGCGGTGTTCCAGCTCGAGTCCCGGGGCATGAAGGAGCTGATCAAAAAGCTCAAGCCCGACTGCCTGGAAGACTTGATCGCGCTGGTGGCCCTGTTCCGTCCGGGCCCCTTGCAATCGGGCATGGTTGACGACTTCATCAACCGTAAGCACGGTCGCGCCGAACTCGCGTACCCGCACTCGGATTACCAGTACGAAGGCCTCAAGCCGGTGCTGGCGCCGACTTACGGCATCATCCTGTATCAGGAACAGGTGATGCAGATCGCCCAGGTCATGGCCGGTTACACCCTCGGCGGTGCGGACATGCTGCGGCGGGCCATGGGTAAGAAAAAACCCGAAGAAATGGCCAAGCAGCGCGGCGGTTTCATTGACGGTTGCAAGACCAACAATATCGACGCCGACCTGGCCGGTAACATTTTCGACCTGGTGGAAAAATTCGCCGGCTACGGCTTCAACAAATCCCACTCCGCCGCGTATGGCCTGGTCTCGTACCAGACCGCGTGGTTGAAGACGCACTACCCGGCGCCGTTCATGGCCGCGGTACTGTCGGCGGATATGCACAACACCGACAAGGTCGTGACCTTGATCGAAGAAATCCGCAGCATGAAGCTGCGTCTCGACGCGCCGGATGTGAATGCCTCGGAGTTCAAGTTCACGGTAAACGACGAGGGCCGTATCATTTACGGCCTCGGCGCGATCAAGGGCGTTGGCGAAGGGCCGGTCGAGGCGATTACCGAGGCGCGGCAGAACGGGCCGTTCAAGGACCTGTTCGATTTCTGTGCCCGGGTCGACCTCAAGCGGATCAACAAGCGCACACTGGACGGTTTGATCCGCAGTGGTGCGCTGGATCGTCTGGGTCCGTATTTTCATGATGAGCCGAAAGCCTATCAAGCCAGCATCGACCAGAACCGCGCGGTCTTGTTGAATGCGATGGAAGGGGCGATCAAGGCCGCCGAACAAACGGCCCGCACCCACGACAGCGGTCACGCGGACTTGTTTGGCGGGCTGTTCGTCGAGGAAGACGCCGATGTCTACGCCAATCACCGCAAGGCCAAGGAGCTGACCCTCAAGGAACGTCTCAAAGGGGAGAAAGACACCCTGGGCCTGTACCTGACCGGTCACCCGATCGACGAATATGAAGGCGAAATCCGTCGTTTCGCCCGTCAGCGCATCATCGACCTGAAACCGGCCCGGGATACCCAGACAGTCGCGGGCATGATCATCGCCCTGCGCGTGATGAAGAACAAAAAGGGCGACAAGATGGGGTTCATCACCCTGGACGACCGCTCTGGCCGGATCGAAGCCTCGCTGTTCGCCGACGCGTTCCATTCCGCGCAGTCGCTGCTGCAGACCGACGCGATGGTGGTAGTCGAAGGCGAAGTCAGCAACGACGACTTCTCCGGTGGCCTGCGCCTGCGGGTCAAGCGGGTGATGAGCATGGAAGATGCGCGCACCAACCTTGCAGAAAGCCTGCGCCTGAAGCTGCAGACAAAAGATCTCAAAGGCGATCAGCTGCGCTGGCTGGGTGAGCTGTTCAAGCGTCACCGCGGTGCGTGCCCGATCACCATGGAATACACCAGTCCCGATGCGAAGGCCCTGCTGCAGTTCGGCGAGACCTGGCGGATCGACCCGGCGGATGCCTTGATTCAAGCCCTGCGTGACCAGTTCGGGCGAGACAACGTCTTCCTCCAATACCGTTGACGGTCAGGCCTCATTCTTCTCCATCCAGAACGCGGCCTGATCTCGACCGAATTATTTAATCTCGACCTGAACGCGCCTGTCCCTTAAGGTAGGGCGCGAATAGACAACCGGCCGGCCCAAGTTCCCTTGGAGGTCGACCCAAGACGGACGCCTATGAACCCGAATTTTCTAGATTTCGAACAGCCGATCGCCGACCTGCAAGCCAAGATCGAAGAGTTGCGCTTGGTCGGTAATGACAATTCGCTGAATATCGGCGATGAGATCTCCCGCCTGCAGGACAAAAGCAGCACGTTGACCGAAGACATCTTCGGCAAGCTGACCAGCTGGCAGATCGCACGTCTGGCGCGTCACCCGAAACGTCCCTATACCCTGGACTACATCGAGCACATCTTCACCGAGTTCGACGAACTGCACGGCGACCGTCACTTCTCCGACGACGCTGCGATCGTTGGCGGCATTGCTCGTCTGGACGACCAGCCGGTGATGATCATCGGTCACCAGAAAGGCCGGGAAGTGCGCGAGAAAGTCCGCCGCAACTTCGGCATGCCGCGTCCGGAAGGCTACCGCAAGGCGTGCCGCCTGATGGAAATGGCCGAGCGTTTCAAAATGCCGATCCTGACCTTCATCGACACCCCGGGCGCTTACCCGGGTATCGACGCCGAAGAGCGCAACCAGAGCGAAGCCATTGCCTGGAACCTGCGTGTCATGGCTCGCCTGAAGACCCCGATCATCGCCACCGTCATCGGTGAGGGTGGTTCCGGCGGTGCATTGGCGATCGGCGTGTGCGATCAGTTGAACATGCTGCAGTATTCGACCTACGCGGTGATTTCGCCGGAAGGTTGTGCTTCGATTCTGTGGAAAACCTCAGACAAAGCCCCGGATGCCGCTGAAGCCATGGGCATCACCGCCGAGCGCCTCAAAGGCCTGGGCATCGTGGATAAAGTGATCAGCGAGCCGTTGGGCGGCGCCCACCGTGATCCAGCCAAGGCGGCCGCCTCGATCCGTGCCGAGCTGAGTTCGCAACTGTCGATGTTGAAGAAGTTCGATAACGAAGCGCTGCTGGCTCGTCGTTACGAGCGACTGATGAGCTACGGTCTGTAACTGGACGCCGCTTCTGCCAACGATGCAAAACACTGTGGGAGCGAGCTTGCTCGCGATAGCGGTATAACAGTCAGCAAATGTGTTGAATGTTAAGCAGCCATCGCGAGCAAGCTCGCTCCCACATTTGTTTTGTGTGAAGTGATCGATATGAGTCAGACCATGATTGATCTACCTGGTAGGCTTCTACGCAACCTTGCTCCTTGTCGCTGCGCCGTCACCTGGCGCATCGCCTTCTCCGGCGGCCTAGACTCCACCGTCCTGCTGCACCTGCTCGCCCATCTCGCAAAATCCCAATCCCTGCCGGCGCTGAGCGCCATTCACGTCCACCACGGCCTTCAGGCTGCGGCCGATGCGTGGCCGGATCATTGCCGGTCCGTCTGTGACGCCCTGGGTGTGCCGCTACAGGTGGTTCGCGTTCAGGTTCAGCCTGGCGCCAGCCTTGAGCGTGCCGCCCGGGACGCGCGCTATGGGGCGTTCATCGAGGTCACTCAAGCCAATGAAGTGCTGCTGACTGCCCAGCACCGTGACGATCAGGCGGAAACCCTGTTGTTTCGGCTGTTGCGAGGCGCCGGGGTGAGGGGGCTCTCGGGCATGCCACGCCAACGACCGCTGGGCAAAGGGCATCTATTGCGGCCTTTGCTCGATGTCACGCGTGCGGAACTGGAAGCTTATGCGGACGAGTACCGGCTGAACTGGATTGAAGACCCCTCGAATCAGGACCGACAATTCTCGCGCAATTACCTGCGCCACCAGGTGTTCCCGGTATTGACCGAGCGCTGGCCGCAAGCCGTGGCGACCATGGCCCGTAGCGCCGCGCATCTGGGTGAAGCACAGGCATTGCTCGATGACCTGGCGCAGATCGATCTTGCCCGCGCAAGTACGGACAGTGAATTCGATTGGCTGGGTGTGCCGTCCCTGGAGCTGGCGCCGCTGGCGACACTCTCCGCCGCTCGCCAGCGCAATGCAGTGAGTCACTGGCTCGGGGCGCTGACGCGTCTGCCCGATAGCGACCACTGGTCGGGTTGGGAGGATTTGCGGGATGCCACCGGCGATGCCCGACCGCTTTGGCGATTGACGGACGGCGAACTCCACCGGGCCGGTGGGCGTATCTGGTGGCTGTCGGGAGACTGGCTTGGCACTCCACCCGCGCCCGGAACCTGGTCCGATCCCTCGCTACCGCTGGCGTTGCCGTGCAACGGTGAACTCACGCTCACCGGCCAAATCTGCGATGGGCCGTTGCAGATCCGCTACCGTGAAGGGGGAGAAATCATGCATCTGCCTGATCGCGGGCACCGTAACCTGAAGCGTTTGCTCAACGAACGCGGCGTTCCGAACTTTGCCCGTGGCAGATTGCCGCTGCTGTACCAGGGCGAGCAATTGCTGGCGGTGGCGAACCTGCGGGGTCTGAGCGGCAGCGCCAATGACGGCTGGTTTTTACATTGGCAGCCACCACCTGCGATCAAGGTTTGAGCTGAAAGGGGCTTTCCGGTAGACTACGCTCCCTTCTTGATACAACTTCTGTGGATTCGCCTGAATTGCAGGAGTTGCCGATTACCAAGCAGTCTTTGCTGGGCGATTCCAAAAAATGTGTAGCGAGCAACGTACCGGTGTCTCACCTTCCGGTCTGTCCCAACGCGGCGGTTTTTTTGAAAGATGCACTGTGATCGATGCAGGTGATCGGGGGCTTCGGCCTTCCTTCGCTTCCCCCGGCGGCTCGGACCGCTTTAACGCAGACTTCTAGGGTTTTTCATGACGCGCTACATATTCGTCACGGGCGGTGTTGTTTCTTCATTGGGGAAAGGCATCGCATCGGCTTCATTGGCGGCCATCCTGGAGGCGCGGGGACTTAAGGTCACCATGCTGAAGCTGGACCCGTACATCAACGTTGACCCGGGCACCATGAGCCCGTTCCAGCACGGTGAAGTGTTCGTCACCCACGACGGCGCCGAGACCGACCTGGACCTGGGCCATTACGAGCGGTTCATCCGCACGACCATGACCCAGAACAACAACTTCACCACCGGCCGTGTCTACGAACACGTCCTGCGCAAAGAGCGCCGTGGTGATTACCTGGGCGCCACCATCCAGGTGATCCCGCACATCACCGACGAAATCAAGCGCCGGATCATCAAGGGCGCCGGCGATGCCGACGTGGCCATGGTCGAGATCGGTGGCACCGTGGGTGACATCGAATCGCAACCGTTCCTCGAAGCGATCCGTCAATTGCGTTTCGAAGTCGGCGCCAAGCGCGCGATGCTGATGCACCTGACGCTGGTGCCGTACATCGCCACCGCCGGCGAAACCAAAACCAAGCCAACCCAGCACTCGGTCAAGGAGCTGCGTTCCATCGGCCTGCAACCGGACGTGCTGGTGTGCCGTTCCGATCACCCGATCGACCTCTCCTCGCGCCGCAAGATCGCGCAGTTCACCAACGTTGAGGAGCGTGCGGTGATCGCGCTGGAAGACGCCGACACCATCTACAAGATCCCGGGCATCCTGCACTCCCAGGGCCTGGATGATTTCGTCGTCGAGCGTTTCGGCCTGGAATGTGGCGGCGCCGATCTGTCCGAGTGGGAAGCCGTGGTCGACGCCAAGCTCAACCCCGAGCACGAAGTCACCATCGCCATGGTCGGCAAGTACATGGAACTGCTGGACGCCTACAAGTCGCTGATCGAAGCGATGAGTCACGCCGGCATCAGCAACCGCACCAAGGTCAACCTGCGCTACATCGATTCCGAAGACATCGAAAACCAGGGCACCGCGCTGCTCGAAGGTGTCGACGCGATCCTCGTACCGGGCGGCTTCGGTCTGCGTGGCGTGGAAGGCAAGATCACTGCCGTTCAATTTGCTCGCGAAAACAAGGTTCCGTACCTGGGTATCTGCCTGGGCATGCAAGTGGCTGTCATCGAGTTCGCACGTAACGTGCTGGGCTGGAAAGACGCCAACTCCACCGAGTTCGATCGTGCCAGCGGTCACCCCGTCGTGGGCCTGATCACCGAGTGGGAAGATGCCACCGGCGCCGTCGAAATCCGTACCGAAGCGTCCGACCTGGGCGGCACCATGCGCCTGGGCGCCCAGGATTGCCTGCTCGAAACCGGCTCCCTGGTGCACGACTGCTACGCCAAGGACGTGATCGTCGAGCGTCACCGTCATCGCTATGAAGTGAACAACAACCTGTTGCCGCAACTGATCGAAGCCGGTCTGAAAATCTCCGGTCGTTCCGGTGATGGCGCGCTGGTCGAAGTGGTCGAAGCCCCGGATCATCCGTGGTTCGTCGCTTGCCAGTTCCACCCTGAGTTCACCTCGACGCCACGCGACGGTCATCCGTTGTTCAGCGGTTTCGTCAAGGCAGCTTTGGTCCAACACCAGAAGAAGGCGTGATTCCAATGGCGCAGAAGATCATCCGCGTAGGCGATATCGAGATTGGCAACGACAAGCCAATGGTGCTGTTCGGTGGCATGAATGTGCTGGAAAGCTGTGACATGGCGATGCAGGTCTGCGAAGAGTACGTGAAGGTCACCGAAAAACTCGGTATCCCTTACGTGTTCAAGGCCAGCTTCGACAAGGCCAACCGATCCTCCGTGACCTCTTACCGTGGCCCGGGCCTGGAAGAGGGCATGCGGATTTTCCAGGACATCAAGCAAGCGTTCGGCGTGCCGATCATCACCGACGTCCACGAGCCTGATCAGGCGGCGGTCGTCGCTGAAGTCTGCGATATCATCCAGCTGCCGGCCTTCCTGTCGCGCCAGACCGACCTGGTGGTCGCGATGGCCAGGACCGGTGCGGTGATCAACATCAAGAAGGCCCAGTTCCTCGCCCCCCAGGAGATGAAACACATCCTGAGCAAATGCGTGGAAGCGGGTAACGATCAATTGATCCTCTGCGAGCGCGGTTCGAGCTTCGGCTACAACAACCTGGTCGTCGACATGCTCGGCTTCGGCATCATGAAGCAGTTCGAATACCCGGTGTTCTTCGACGTGACCCACGCGCTGCAAATGCCCGGCGGTCGCTCGGATTCCGCCGGCGGTCGTCGTGCCCAGGTCACCGATCTGGCCAAGGCCGGTATGAGCCAGTCGTTGGCCGGCCTGTTCCTCGAAGCGCACCCGGATCCGGACAACGCCAAATGCGACGGCCCTTGCGCCTTGCGTCTGGACAAACTGGAGCCATTCCTGGCCCAGCTCAAGGCGTTGGACGAACTGGTGAAGAGTTTTCCTGTCGTAGAAACCGCGTAAATCGGGTTTCTCCATGTAGGAGCTGGCTTGCCAGCGAAGGGTCCCTCAAGCCTTGCAGAGACTTCGAGGCCCCCTTCGCCGGCAAGCCGGCTCCTACAAAAAGCAATGTGACCCACAAGTTATAAATCGATCGGTACAGCGTTTTCGTCAACTTTGGAGTGTTTACAACAATGGCAAAAATCGTCGACATCAAAGGTCGTGAAGTTCTCGACTCCCGTGGCAACCCCACCGTCGAAGCGGACGTGCTTCTCGATAACGGCATCATCGGCAGCGCTTGCGCGCCGTCCGGTGCTTCCACTGGCTCGCGTGAAGCGCTCGAGCTGCGTGATGGCGACAAGAGCCGTTACCTGGGCAAAGGCGTGCTCAAAGCCGTCGCCAACATCAATGGCCCGATCCGCGATCTGTTGAAAGGTGCAGACCCAAGCGACCAAAAGGCGCTGGATCACGCAATGATCAAGCTCGACGGTACCGACAACAAAGGGTCCCTGGGCGCCAACGCGATCCTCGCCGTTTCCCTGGCAGCCGCCAAGGCCGCCGCACAGGATCAGGACCTGCCACTGTACGCTCACATCGCCAACCTGAACGGCACCCCGGGTGTCTACTCGATGCCGGTTCCGATGATGAACATCATCAACGGTGGCGAGCACGCGGATAACAACGTCGACATACAGGAATTCATGGTTCAGCCGGTTGGCGCCAAGTCTTTCTCGGAAGGTCTGCGCATGGGCACCGAGATTTTCCATCACCTCAAAGCCGTGTTGAAGGCCCGTGGCCTGAGCACCGCCGTGGGTGACGAAGGTGGTTTCGCGCCAAACCTGGCCTCCAACGAAGATGCTTTGAAAGTGATCTCCGAAGCCGTGGCCAACGCCGGCTACAAGCTGGGCACCGACGTGACCCTGGCCCTGGACTGCGCGGCGAGCGAATTCTACGAAGACGGCAAATACAACCTGTCCGGCGAAGGCCAGGTATTCACCGCTGAAGGTTTCGCCGACTACCTCAAAGGCCTGACCGAGCGTTACCCGATCATCTCGATCGAAGACGGCCTGGACGAGTCTGACTGGGCTGGCTGGAAAATCCTCACCGACAAGATCGGAGAGAAAATTCAGCTGGTAGGCGACGACCTGTTCGTGACCAACACCAAGATCCTGAAAGAAGGCATTGATAAAAAGATCGCCAACTCGATCCTGATCAAGTTCAACCAGATCGGCACCCTGACCGAAACCCTGGAAGCCATCCAGATGGCCAAGGCTGCGGGTTACACCGCCGTGATCTCGCACCGCTCCGGCGAAACCGAAGATTCGACCATTGCCGACCTGGCCGTGGGCACTTCGGCTGGCCAGATCAAGACCGGTTCCCTGTGCCGTTCCGACCGCGTTTCCAAGTACAACCAGCTGCTGCGCATCGAAGAGCAGTTGAACGGCAAAGCCAAGTACAACGGTCGCAGCGAATTCCGCGGCTAATGGCTAAAAGATAAAAAGACAACGGATTGTGTTGGAAAAGTCGCAACAGCGATGGATTTGCCACTAATCTGATGCCTTATCAGCACAAGCCTGGATCTTCCAGGCTTCGTGCTATCAGCAGCTTCAAAGTTTTTACACGGCTGTCTTTTTTCACTGGATACCTGATATTCGATGCGCAGTCCCAATTGGTTGTTCCTCGTCTTGCTCCTGCTGCTGGCTGGCCTGCAATACCGCCTGTGGGTGGGTAATGGCAGCCTGGCGCAAGTGGCCGAGCTGACTCAGCAGATCGCTGATCAACACGCTGAGAACGAAGGCCTGCTTGAGCGCAATCGGGTGATGGACGCTGAAGTCAGCGAGTTGAAAAAGGGCATGGAGACCGTTGAAGAACGGGCTCGCCATGAGCTGGGCATGGTCAAGGATGGTGAAACCCTTTACCAGCTGGCGCAATGAACCTTTCGTTACCGGCCTTCTGGGCCGTGATTCCTGCCGCGGGCGTCGGTGCCCGTATGGCCGCGGACCGTCCCAAGCAATATTTGCAACTGGGCGGGCGCACTATTGTTGAACACAGCCTCGGCTGTTTCCTCGATCATCCTTGCCTGAAAGGCCTGGTGGTCAGTCTTGCTGTCGATGATCCTTATTGGCCGAACCTGGCGTGTGCTGGCGATTCGCGTATTCAGCGGGTTGAAGGGGGGGCCGAACGTTCCGGGTCGGTGCTCAATGCGTTGCTGCATCTGCATGCCCAGGGCGCTGACGATGAGGATTGGGTGTTGGTGCACGACGCCGCGCGGCCGAATCTGAGCCGTGATGACCTGGACAAGTTGCTCGGTGAGTTGGCGGACGATCCGGTGGGCGGTCTGCTGGCGGTGCCGGCGCGCGACACCCTCAAACGGGTCGACAAGCAGGGCCGTGTCGTCGAAACCGTGGATCGCAGCGTGATCTGGCAGGCTTATACGCCACAGATGTTTCGTCTGGGTGCGTTGCATCGGGCGTTGGCCGACAGTCTGGTAGCGGATGCAGTCATCACCGATGAAGCTTCGGCGATGGAGTGGGCAGGGCTGGCACCGCGGTTGATTGAAGGGCGGTCCGATAACCTGAAAGTCACTCGGCCCGAAGACCTTGAATGGTTGCGCCAGCGTTGGGCTAACCGTCATTAATTGACTGTGGATCGGTGTTGCCCCTATCGCGAGCAAGCTCGCTCTCACAGGGCTCTACGGCATTTACAAGATTTGTATTCGACCACGGTCACTGTGGGAGCGAGCTTGCTCGCGATAGCGGTAGTATTGACAACCGACATCTTACTGGCACGCAGGCACCTTCCTAGCTTCGATACTCCGGCCTTTCAGCCAACCCTCCCTTCAAATAATCCACCAACTTGCGCACCTTCGGCGACAGATGCCGCTGCTGTGGATAAAGCGCCCATACCGCCGTGTTCGGCGGCTGATGCGCTTCCAGCAACGAAATCAACGCACCGCTTTTCAAATGCTCCAACACATAATAATCCGGCAACTGACACAACCCGACACCCTGTAACGCCGCATCCAGCACCGCTTGCCCACTGTTGCAACGCCAGTTTCCCTGTACCCGCTGGGAAAATTCCCGTCCGTTCTGTTCCAGTTGCCAAATGTCCGAACTGCCGATGAGGCAATTGTGCCGGCTCAGTTCCGACAAACTGTGTGGGCGACCATACCGTTCCACGTAGGACGGTGATGCGCACAGGTACATTTGCCGTGGTGCCAGTCGTGCCGCCACCAGTCTTGAGTCCTGCAAGCGACCCAGACGGATCGCCAGGTCCAGGCCCTCGTGCACCAGGTCCAGTTGGCGGTTGCTCAGTTCGATGTCGATCCGCAGTTGCGGGTAAAGCCCCATGAAGCGGGTCACCAGCGGCACGATGAAGCGTTCGCCGTACGCCACGGCGCAGGTCATGCGCAGCATCCCTTTAGGCTCGCTGGTCAGATCACCGACCGCTCGCAAGGCTTCTTCGCGGCCATCCTGTAAACGTTGGCAATGCTGCAGGAAGGTTTGCCCGGCCTCGGTCAGGGTGACCCGGCGGGTACTGCGATAAAGCAGTCGCGTCTGAAGTCGCTCTTCCAGCCGAACGATTTGTCGACTGACATGGGAGGACGACACCCCGAGACGTTCGGCAGCGGCGGTGAAATGGCTGCACTCGGCCACGGCGACGAACTCGTCGATGCCTTCCCAGCGGTTTTCGGACATTGATGATTATCCCTGTACAGCAATAAAGTTTTGCTTTTGTCCTGATTATTCACCGTAGAGCACTGTATTACACTCACTGTCTCATTTTTATTCACTGGAGAATGCTCATGATCAAGTCGCGCGCTGCCGTAGCCTTCGAGGCCAAGAAACCCCTCGAGATCGTCGAAGTCGATGTCGCCATGCCCAAGGCCGGTGAAGTATTGCTGCGAGTTGTTGCTTCCGGTGTCTGCCATACCGATGCCTACACGCTGTCCGGTGCCGACCCGGAAGGCATCTTCCCGTCGATCCTCGGCCACGAAGGTGGCGCGGTGGTGGAAGCCATCGGCGAGGGCGTGACCTCCGTGGAGGTGGGTGATCATGTGATTCCGCTCTACACCCCGGAATGTCGCCAGTGCAAATTCTGCCTGTCGGGCAAGACCAACCTCTGCCAGGCCATTCGCGCCACCCAGGGCAAAGGCCTGATGCCGGATGGCACCTCTCGCTTTTCCTACAAGGGCCAGCCGATTTTCCACTACATGGGTACCTCGACCTTCTCCGAGTACACCGTGCTGCCGGAAATCTCCGTCGCCAAAATTCCTAAAGAAGCGCCACTGGAAAAAGTCTGCCTGCTGGGCTGCGGTGTCACCACCGGCATCGGCGCCGTTCTCAATACGGCCAAGGTAAAGCCAGGTGACACGGTCGCCATTTTCGGCCTCGGCGGCATCGGCCTGTCGGCGGTCATCGGCGCGGCCAAAGCCAAGGCAGCGCGCATCATCGCGATTGACATCAACCCGGCCAAATTCGAGATCGCCAAGCAACTGGGTGCAACCGATTGCGTGAACCCGAAAGACTTCGACCGTCCGATCCAGGAAGTCATCGTCGACATGACCGATGGCGGCGTTGACTTCTCCTTCGAGTGCATCGGCAATGTGCAATTGATGCGCGCGGCCCTCGAGTGCTGCCACAAGGGTTGGGGCGAATCGGTGATCATCGGCGTGGCCGGTGCCGGTCAGGAAATCTCCACCCGTCCATTCCAGCTGGTCACCGGTCGCGTCTGGCGCGGTTCGGCGTTCGGCGGCGTGCGCGGCCGTACCGAGTTGCCAAGCTATGTCGAAATGGCCGAGACCGGCGAGATCCCGCTGGATACGTTCATCACCCACACCATGGGCCTGGAAGATATCAACAAGGCGTTTGACCTGATGCACGAAGGCAAGAGCATCCGTTCCGTCATCCATTTCTAAGAAGCAGCGGTAAGCCGCAAGTCATAAGCTGCAAGAGAGCGCGCCTCGACTTGCAGCTTCAAGCTTGTAGCTTACCGCTGGGAGTACTCCCATGAGCCTGGAAAATATCTCCTGCCAGAAAAGCTTCGGCGGCTGGCACAAACGCTATCGGCACCGCTCCGATGTGCTCGGCTGCGATATGGTGTTCGCCGTGTACCTGCCGCCGCAAGCGGAGCAGGGCGGCAAACTGCCGGTGCTGTACTGGCTGTCCGGCCTGACCTGCACCGACGAAAACTTCATGCAAAAGGCCGGCGCCATGCGCATGGCCGCCGAGCTGGGGCTGATCATCGTGGCGCCGGACACCAGCCCGCGCGGCCCCGATGTGCCGGGTGATCCGGACGGCGCCTGGGACTTCGGACTCGGTGCCGGTTTTTATCTGAATGCCACCCAGGAACCCTGGTCGCGGCACTATCGGATGCACGACTATGTCGTGCAGGAATTGCCGGCATTGGTCGAGGCGCATTTCCCTGCTTCGGACAAGCGCGGCATCAGCGGTCACTCCATGGGCGGCCATGGCGCGCTGGTCTGCGCGTTGCGCAACCCGGGGCGCTATCAGTCGGTGTCGGCGTTCTCGCCGATCAACAACCCGATGGATTGTCCTTGGGGGCAAAAGGCCTTTTCCCGTTACCTGGGGGAAGACCGGTCGAAGTGGCGCGAATGGGATGCCTGTGCATTGATCGCCGAGGCGGAAGAAAAATTACCGCTGCTGGTCGATCAAGGTGATCGCGACGATTTCCTCGCCACCCAGCTCAAGCCTGAAACCCTGCAACAAGCCACCAGACTGGCGGGTCATCCGCTGACGTTGCGCCTGCAACCCGGCTACGACCACAGCTATTTCTTCATCGCCAGCTTCATCGATGACCATCTGCAGCATCACGCGCGCGCTCTAGGGGGGGCTCTCAGTTAACGCCGAGGGGAAACTAATTGAGAGCACCCCCTCGCCTAATGCAGGTAGAATCACGCCCTGACAAAAATCGGGGCGTTTTTTTATGCGTATTGGCCACGGCTACGATGTGCACCGTTTCGCTGAAGGCGATTTCATTACTCTGGGCGGCGTGCGGATTGCACACGGCTTCGGGCTGCTCGCTCATTCCGACGGTGACGTCCTGCTGCACGCCTTGAGCGATGCCTTGCTTGGCGCGGCCGCGCTGGGCGACATCGGCAAACACTTCCCGGACACCGACCCGACATTCAAGGGCGCCGACAGCCGCGTGCTGTTGCGTCACGTCGTCGGATTGATCCACGCCAAAGGCTGGAAAGTCGGCAACGTCGATAACACCATCGTCGCCCAGGCGCCAAAAATGGCCCCGCATATCGAATCGATGCGCGCGCTGATTGCCGCGGATCTTCAAGTTGAGTTGGATCAAGTGAACGTGAAAGCCACCACCACCGAAAAGCTCGGCTTTGTCGGTCGCGAAGAAGGTATTGCCGTGCATTCCGTTGCCTTGTTGCTGCGCGTATGAACGACCTGCAATTGCTCGGTCCCCGTGCCTACGGTGAAGCCCTCGGCAGCGCCGTATTGAAAGCGACGGCTGAAGACTTTCAAGTCGATGAAGTGCTCGATATCCCCCTCAGTGGCGATGGCGAGCACCTGTGGATCTGGGTGGAAAAGCGCGGTCTGAATACCGAAGAAGCGGCGCGGCGGATCGCCAAAGCGGCTGGCGTGCCCTTGCGCACCGTCAGTTACGCGGGCCTCAAGGACCGTCAGGCGCTGACGCGTCAGTGGTTCAGCGTACAGCTGCCGGGCAAGGCTGATCCGGATTTGTCGCCTGCCGAAAACGATACGTTGAAAATCCTCAAGACCGGCCGGCACAAACGCAAACTGCAACGTGGTGCCCATTCGGCCAATGGCTTCACCTTGCGCCTGACTCAATTCGCGGGCGACAAGGCGGCAATCGAAGAGCGTCTGCAACGGATTGCCAAGCAAGGTGTTCCCAATTATTTCGGCGCCCAGCGCTTCGGGTTTGACGGCGGCAACGTGGTCGATGCCCGTGCCTGGGCCGCGCGCAAGGCGTTGCCGGAGCAGCGCAATGTGCGTTCGCGCCTGCTTTCAACGGCCCGTAGTTTTCTGTTTAACCAAGTGTTGGCGGCGCGAGTCGCCGATGGCACCTGGCAGTGTGCACAGGTCGGCGATTTGCTTGCCTTCACCGACAGCCGCAGTTTCTTTCCCGCCGGCGTTGCCGAGTGCAGCGACCCGCGCCTGGCAATTCTCGACCTGCACCCGACCGGTCCGCAGTGGGGCGAAGGTGACTCGCCGGCCTCGGGCGCTGTCCATGAATTGGAACAGGCAATCGCCGCACGCGAGGCGGATCTACGCGATTGGTTGATTAACGCCGGAATGAGCCACGAACGTCGCATCCTGCGGCTGCCCATTGGTGGGTTGACGTGGCATTATCCCGAGCCTGACATTCTGCAACTGGAATTCGTCCTGCCGGCCGGATGCTTCGCCACCGTATTGGTGCGCGAACTCGTCGATCTGGTGCCGGTGGGGCAGACGGACAGCCCATGCGTATTCTGATTTCTAACGATGATGGGGTAACCGCACCCGGTCTCGCCGCGCTTTATGCTGCGCTGGCGGATTACACCGAATGCGTGGTTGTCGCCCCGGACCAGGACAAAAGCGGCGCCAGCAGTTCGCTGACGCTCGACCGTCCGCTGCACCCGCAAACCCTGGCCAACGGCTTTATCAGCCTTAACGGCACGCCCACCGATTGCGTCCACCTGGGGCTTAACGGTCTGCTGGAGCAAGAACCGGACATGGTGGTGTCCGGGATCAACCTGGGCGCCAATCTCGGGGACGATGTGCTGTATTCCGGGACTGTGGCCGCCGCCCTCGAAGGGCGTTTCCTGGCGCGTCCTTCGTTCGCCTTTTCGTTGGTCTCACGGCAAGTAGAGAACCTTTCCACAGCCGCTTATTTTGCGCGCAAACTGGTGGAGGCTCATGCGGACCTCGATCTGCCACCGCGCACGGTGCTGAACGTGAACATTCCCAATTTGCCGCTGGACCACATCCGCGGCATACAACTGACTCGCCTCGGCCATCGCGCCCGCGCTGCGGCGCCGTTGAAAGTGGTCGATCCGCGGGGCAAATCCGGTTACTGGATCGCCGCGGCGGGGGACGCCGAGGATGGCGGTCCGGGCACCGATTTCCATGCGGTGATGCAGGGCTATGTTTCAATCACCCCGCTGCAACTGGATCGCACCTTCAATGACGCCTTCAGAAGTATTGATGGCTGGCTCGAGGGACTGCGCTAATGGCTCGTGAACAAGACCACATGCTGCATCGCGGCATCGGGATGACCTCGCAACGAACCCGCGAGCGCCTGATTCAGCGGTTGTATGAGGAGGGCATCTCCAACGCCAAGGTGCTGGAGGTGATTCGCCGTACACCGCGTCACCTGTTCGTCGACGAGGCGCTGGCCCACCGTGCCTATGAAGACACGGCGTTGCCGATCGGGAACAACCAGACCATCTCCCAGCCTTACATGGTCGCCCGGATGAGCGAACTGTTGCTGGAGGCAGGTCCTCTGGACAAGGTCATGGAGATCGGCACGGGCTCGGGCTATCAGACCGCGATCCTGTCGCAACTGGTCGAGCGGGTGTTTTCGGTCGAGCGCATCAAGGTGCTGCAGGACCGGGCCAAGGAGCGCCTGGTCGAGCTCAACTTGCGCAACGTGGTGTTTCGCTGGGGCGATGGCTGGGAGGGCTGGCCGGCGCTGGCGCCGTACAACGGCATCATCGTCACCGCCGTGGCCACCGAAGTGCCTCAGGCATTGCTCGATCAATTGGCGCCGGGGGGGCGATTGGTGATTCCGGTCGGCTCCGGCGAGGTTCAACAATTGATGTTGATCATTCGGGAAGAACAGGGTTTTTCCAGACGCGTTCTCGGGTCTGTGCGCTTCGTTCCATTGCTCAACGGTCCGCTGGCCTGAGCATTTGTTTCGACGCGCTGAATTCTCTTCGATTGTCCCTGTCTTACAGCGGCATCGATCGATTAAACGGGGCGCATCGACAGGTAGCAAACGTGTGCCTCGCTTCATTAAAGGTAAAGCCTGCACGGCCCGTTATACTTGCGACTTTCTGCCGGAATACGGCAATCCACATTTTCAGCCACCACAAAGGGAGCGGCGGGTGAGTCTTACAGTCATTGCGCAGCGAATGGGTATAACGAGCTTTCAGCGCCTGGTGACTGGCCTCGTCTTGAGCACCTTGCTGGTTGGTTGTTCCAGCAACAAGTCGAGCGACGTGCGCGTCATCGAGCGCAACAAATCTGTCGCGCAGCGACCGGCAGTGACGACGGGTCAATACGTCGTTCGTCCCAAGGACACCCTGTTCTCCATCGCCTTCCGCTACGGCTGGGATTACAAGGCGCTGGCAGCGCGCAACAACATTCCTGCGCCCTACACGATCCATCCAGGTCAGACGATTCGCTTTGACGGTCGCACCGGTTCAACGCCGGCAACCGTGGTCAGTTCAGCCAGTTCAACACCTTCATCGTCGAGTAAAACCACCGTCTTCCGTCGTCCCGCTACCGGTGGGACCACTGGCACGGCGGTGGTCGTACCGTCCGTCGCGAACAAACCTGCAGCCGTTCCGATGCCGCCAGCGGGTCCCGCCCCGACCGGCTGGGGGTGGCCTTCTAATGGCATTCTCATTGGTAAATTCTCTTCAAACGGCAGTTTGAATAAAGGAATTGATATCGCCGGGGATTTGGGACAGCCTGTTTTAGCTGCGTCTGATGGGACGGTGGTATACGCCGGGAGTGGCTTAAGGGGCTACGGCGAATTAGTCATCATCAAACACAGCGATACCTACGTCAGTGCCTACGGACATAACCGCAGGCTGTTGGTTCAGGAGGGGCAGCAGGTCAAGGTCGGACAGACAATTGCCGAAATGGGGTCCACGGGTACAGACCGGGTGAAACTGCACTTTGAGATTCGCCGACAGGGTAAACCTGTAGATCCGCTGCAATTCCTGCCACGTCGTTGATTGCTATCCAGCCTGTTCCGTCACGTAGAGGGGACAGGCTCCAGCGTTGCCAAGGATATAGGCGCCGCTTGAGCCTGGGGTCGAACTCACCAAAGGACTATAACAATGGCTCTCAGTAAAGAAGTGCCGGAGTTTGACATCGACGATGAGGTTCTCCTTATGGAGACCGGCATCGACACGGATCCGATGTCGAATGATGAAGGGGCTGCACCACCTTCCGTTCGTACAAAATCCAAACACTCCGCTTCGTTAAAGCAACACAAGTACATTGATTACACGCGTGCACTCGATGCCACGCAGCTGTATCTCAATGAGATCGGTTTCTCCCCCCTGTTATCCCCCGAAGAAGAAGTTCATTTTGCGCGCTTGTCGCAAAGTGGAGATCCTGCCGGGCGCAAACGCATGATTGAAAGTAACCTGAGGCTGGTGGTGAAGATCGCCCGGCGTTACGTCAATCGTGGCCTGTCGCTGCTGGACTTGATCGAAGAGGGCAACCTCGGGCTTATCCGGGCGGTAGAAAAGTTCGACCCTGAACGTGGCTTCCGCTTTTCGACCTACGCGACCTGGTGGATTCGTCAGACCATCGAGCGCGCAATCATGAATCAGACCCGGACCATCCGGTTGCCGATCCATGTGGTCAAGGAGCTTAACGTCTACCTGCGGGCTGCACGGGAACTGACACAAAAACTCGATCATGAACCCTCACCCGAAGAAATCGCCAACCTGCTGGAAAAACCAGTGGCAGAGGTCAAGCGCATGCTCGGCCTTAACGAGCGGGTATCTTCGGTCGACGTCTCGTTGGGCCCGGATTCGGACAAAACCCTGCTGGACACCCTTACCGATGACCGCCCAACCGATCCATGTGAACTGTTGCAGGATGACGACCTGTCCCAGAGCATCGATCAATGGCTCTCTGAACTGACCGACAAGCAGCGTGAGGTGGTCATCCGCCGCTTCGGCCTGCGAGGGCACGAGAGCAGCACGCTTGAAGATGTAGGCCTGGAAATCGGCCTGACCCGGGAACGGGTCAGACAGATCCAGGTTGAAGGCCTGAAACGCCTTCGGGAGATTCTCGAAAAGAACGGCCTGTCGAGCGAGTCGTTGTTTCAATAAGTAGTCGCCAGGCACGCTGCACAAAAACCCCGACTGGTTCGGGGTTTTTTGTGAGTGCAGCAAAGGGTTTTGATACGGCTGCGACATCACATCAGCTTTGTAGTCTCGTGCTGTAAGTCTTTGCTTACCCTTATGTAGGTTTTCGTTATCTTTACAGTGTGGCAGTGTTCCACGTTTCTTTTGCCCTGCGCTTATCTCTCTGATTTATGTGCTTATTTTATTAAGTTACCAGCATATGACAGCCGAACCAGGGCGTTTTCGGCCGCTTGCTCCCGGGCGGGAACGCTTTAGTATTCAGGTTGTGTCAACGGACGGACACGCCCTTCAAGGATGAGGGGAAAGGACATCGCAGGACGCGTTTCATCAGGACGATGAAAAGGAACACAGGGACTAGGGAAAAAAATGTGGGCGGGTCAAACCGCCCCTTTTTTTGTCTGCAATAAAGTCATAAAAGCAAAAAGGCCCGCAGGGGGCCTTTTCGAGAACGCGGAGCAATCAGCGTTCGAGGTCTTTGATCTTGCCTTTGACGCCATCCCACTCTTCGGCATCGGGCAGCGATTCTTTTTTCTCTGTGATGTTGGGCCAGATTTCGGCCAGCTCAACGTTCAGCTGAATGAACTCCTGCATATCTTCAGGGACTTCATCTTCAGAGAAGATGGCCACGGCAGGGCATTCAGGCTCGCACAGTGCGCAGTCGATGCACTCATCCGGGTGAATCACCAGGAAGTTCGGGCCTTCGTAAAAGCAGTCCACCGGACAGACTTCTACGCAGTCGGTGTACTTGCACTTGATGCAGTTGTCGGTGACGACGAAGGTCATTTCTAGATTTCTCCTCAGGCGGCGGCAGCGGAGCCCCTTCACGTTGGGGTCGCCAGGTTCGGGAGCGATAGTCTGCTGGCCAGGCTATTAGCCAGCAGCATCCCAAACCGCGCGAGATTCTAACAGCTTGCACGCAAGTGCGTTAGACCCGTGTCTTCAGTGTATAGAGCATTTCGAGCGCACGACGCGGGGTCATGTCATCCAGATCGAGTTTAGCCAGTTCATCCAGCACCGGATGCGGCAGGCTGGCGAACATGTCGCTCTGCTGCGGCGCGGCCGGTTTGCCCTTGGCGGGCTTCGGCGTTTCATGGGGCAGGGCAGTGGCCTCCAGTCGGCCCAGATGCTCGCGAGCCCGCACGATCACTTCGCTCGGCACACCGGCCAACTGCGCAACCGCCAGGCCATAGCTCTGGCTGGCAGGCCCTGGCAGCACATGATGCAGGAACACGATGCGCTCATTATGCTCGGTGGCATTGAGGTGCACGTTGGCCACCAGCGGCTGGGCTTCCGGCAACACCGTCAGTTCGAAATAGTGCGTGGCGAACAGCGTGTAGGCCCGCAGGTGCGCCAGGCGTTCGGCGGCGGCCCAGGCCAGGGAGAGGCCATCGAAGGTGCTGGTGCCGCGACCGACTTCGTCCATCAGCACCAGGCTGCGCTCGGTGGCGTTGTGCAGAATGTTGGCGGTTTCGCTCATTTCGACCATGAAGGTCGAACGCCCGCCCGCCAGGTCATCGCTGGAGCCGATCCGGGTAAAGATCCGATCCACCAGCGACAGTTCGCAGCTGGCCGCCGGCACGAAACTGCCAATGTGCGCCAGCAGTACGATCAGCGCGGTCTGACGCATGTAGGTGGATTTACCGCCCATGTTCGGACCGGTGATCACCAGCATGCGCGTATTGTCGTCGAGGCTCAGGTCGTTGGCCACGAACGGCGTGGTCAGCACTTGCTCGACCACCGGGTGACGACCCTGGCTGATGCGCATGCAGGGCTCGTCGACGAAACGCGGGCAGTTCAGGTCCAGGTTCAGTGCGCGCTCGGCCAGGTTGCTCAGCACGTCCAGCTCGGCCAGGGCGGCGGCGGTATCCTGCAGGGGCGGCAACTGGGCGATCAGGTCTTCGAGCAACGCTTCGTAGAGCATCTTCTCGCGGGCCAGGGCGCGGCTCTTGGCCGACAGCGCCTTGTCTTCGAAGGCCTTCAGTTCCGGGGTGATGAAGCGCTCGGCACCTTTGAGCGTCTGGCGGCGGATGTAGTCGGCCGGCGCGGATTCGGCCTGTTTGCTCGGCAACTCGATGAAGTAACCGTGAATGCGGTTGTAGCCGACCTTCAGGTGCGACAGGCCGGTGCGGGCCTTCTCCCGCGCTTCAAGGTCGATCAGGAACTGACCGGCGTTTTCGCTGAGCGATTGCAGCTCGTCGAGTTCGCTGTCGTAACCGGTTTTCAGCACGCCGCCGTCACGGATGACGGCGGGCGGGTTGTCGACGATGGCTTTTTCCAGCAGGGCCGCCAGTTCCGGGTAGGTGCTGGTGGTCTTCGCCAGTTGAATGATGTGCGGAGCTTCGAGCTCGGTCATCGCCACTTGCAGTTCCGGTAGTGCGCCGAGGGCGTCGCGCAGGCGAGCCAGGTCACGAGGACGTGCATTGCGCAGGCCGATCCGCGCCAGGATCCGCTCGATGTCGCCGATTTCCTTGAGCTGCGGTTGCAGTTTTTCGAAGCGGTAGCCGTCGAGCAGGCAAGTGATCGAGGTCTGGCGTGCCAGCAGGACGCTGAGATCGCGCAGGGGGCGGTTCAGCCAGCGGGTCAGCAATCGGCTGCCCATGGCGGTCTGGCAGCGATCGACCACCGATTGCAAGGTGTTATCCCGACCACCGGCCAGGTTGGTGTCCAGTTCCAGGTTGCGACGGCTCGCGCCATCCAGCACCACGGTATCGTCCAGACGTTCATGCCGCAGGCTGCGCAAGTGGGGCAGGGCGGTGCGCTGGGTTTCCTTGGCATAGCTCAGCAGGCAACCGGCAGCGCCGATGGCCAGGGTCAGGTTCTCGCAGCCGAAACCTTTCAGGTCCTGGGTCGAGAATTGCTGGCAGAGACTTTTCAGCGCCGAGTCACGTTCGAAATCCCACGGCGCACGGCGACGAACCCCACGACGTTTTTCCGCGGGCAAATCTTTGGGCCAGTCATCCGGGATCATCAGCTCCACCGGATTGACCCGCTCCAGTTCCGCCAGCAGGTTTTCCCAGCCCTTGATTTCCAGCACCGTGAAGTTGCCGCTGGTGATGTCCAGCACGGCTAGGCCGAACAGGCGCTCGTCACCCAGCACTGCGGCGATCAGGTTATCCCGACGCTCATCCAGCAGCGCCTCGTCACTCACCGTGCCCGGGGTGATGATCCGCACCACCTGACGATCCACCGGGCCTTTACTGGTGGCCGGGTCGCCGACCTGCTCGCAGATCACCACCGACTCGCCGAGCTTCACCAGTTTCGCCAGGTAACCTTCGGCGGCGTGGTAAGGAATCCCGCACATCGGAATCGCCTGCCCGGCCGACTGCCCACGGGCGGTCAGGGTAATGTCCAGCAACTTGGCGGCCTTCTTCGCGTCTTCATAGAAGATCTCGTAGAAGTCACCCATGCGATAGAACATCAGCTGGTCGGGGTGCTGGTTTTTCAGGCGCCAGTACTGCTGCATCATCGGCGTGTGGGAGGACAGATCGGAGAGGGCTTTATTCATCGGATAATCAGGCAAATTCGTTGAAAGGTGTAGGGCAAAGGAGGGGCGTCGGCCCGGCTTTTCCGCGATGGGCGCAAGGTTAACATGGGCAGTCCACCCGACGCAGGCATGAAAGCCCTTGTTGGCTGGCAAGAGGTGGCGGGCAGAGTGACGGCTTTTCGGCCTGGGGAAACAGGTCAGGCCACACACATTTTGATCGTTTCCGAGCCTTGCAAGCGCGATCCGCTCGTGTACGGTAGTCCCATTGAGCCCTTTCAGGAGAGGACCGTGAAAGAAATTACCCAGCTGGCCGCTGAACTTGGCAGGCGCTTGCAGGTTCTCAATGCTCACGTCACTGCCGCCGAGTCCTGTACCGGCGGTGGGATCTGCGAAGCGATTACCCGCATTCCCGGCAGCTCGGCGTGGTTCGAGGCCGGTTATGTCACTTACTCCAACCGCCAGAAGATCGAGCAGTTGAATGTCCCTGCGCCCTTGTTTGCCACTGTGGGCGCGGTCAGTCGCGAGGTGGTCGAGGCGATGGTGCGGGGCGCGCAGGAAAAAAGCCGCGCGCATCTTGCCGTGGCGGTCAGTGGTGTCGCCGGGCCCGATGGCGGGTCGCCCAGCAAGCCGGTTGGCACGGTGTGGCTGGCCTGGGGGGTCGGCGAGCGGGTATTCAGCGAGGTGCAACACTTTCCCGGCAACCGCGACGAGGTTCGCCGACAAACGGTGAAGGCCGCGCTAGAGGGGCTACTGCGCCATGCCGCTGGAGAAATCTCAAATCAGGGGTAGGCGATCCTCAAGCGCTGTGGAATAATACTGGCTACTTATACAGGTGTTGGCCGTCAGGCCTTATTGATTACGTGAGGACTTTAATGGACGACAACAAGAAGAAAGCCTTGGCTGCGGCCCTGGGTCAGATCGAACGTCAATTCGGCAAGGGTGCCGTAATGCGTATGGGCGATCAGGACCGTCAGGCGATCCCGGCTATCTCCACTGGCTCTCTGGGCTTGGACATCGCGCTCGGCATTGGCGGCCTGCCAAAAGGCCGTATCGTTGAAATCTACGGCCCTGAATCCTCGGGTAAAACCACCCTGACACTGTCGGTGATCGCCCAGGCTCAGAAAGCCGGCGCGACCTGCGCATTCGTCGACGCCGAGCATGCCCTGGACCCTGAATATGCCGGCAAGCTGGGCGTCAACGTCGACGACCTGCTGGTTTCCCAGCCGGACACCGGCGAGCAGGCCCTGGAAATCACCGACATGCTGGTGCGTTCCAACGCGGTTGACGTGATCATCGTCGACTCCGTGGCGGCGCTGGTGCCAAAGGCTGAAATCGAAGGCGAAATGGGTGACATGCACGTGGGCCTGCAAGCCCGCTTGATGTCCCAGGCCCTGCGCAAGATCACCGGCAACATCAAGAACGCCAACTGCCTGGTTATCTTCATCAACCAGATCCGCATGAAGATCGGTGTGATGTTCGGCAGCCCGGAAACCACTACCGGTGGTAACGCCCTGAAGTTCTACGCTTCGGTTCGTCTGGACATCCGTCGCACTGGCGCGGTGAAAGAAGGCGATGAAGTCGTTGGTAGCGAGACCCGCGTCAAGGTCGTTAAGAACAAGGTGGCTTCGCCGTTCCGTCAGGCCGAGTTCCAGATTCTTTATGGCAAGGGCATCTACCTCAACGGTGAGATGATCGACCTGGGTGTTCTGCACGGTTTCGTCGAGAAGTCCGGTGCCTGGTATGCCTACAACGGCACCAAGATCGGTCAGGGTAAAGCCAACTCGGCCAAGTACCTGGCAGAAAACCCGGACATCGCCGCGACCCTCGAGAAGCAGCTGCGCGACAAGCTGCTGACGCCGGCACCGGACGTCAAGGCATCGCCGGTCAAAGAGACTGCAGATGACCTGGCTGACGCCGATATCTGATTGATCCGATGACTGCCGTACTCGATACACTCGTCGCAGTGCGGCGAACCGCAATGGACCTGCTCGCACGACGCGAGCACGGTCGGGTCGAGCTGACGCGTAAACTGCGTCAGCGCGGCGCTCTTCCTGAAATGATCGACACCGCACTCGACCGCTTGACGGAAGAGGGCCTGTTGTCCGAATCCCGTTACCTCGAAAGTTTCGTTTCCTACCGTGCCCGGTCCGGTTATGGCCCTTTGCGTATTCGTGAAGAGTTGAATCAGCGCGGGCTGCAACGTACTGACATCGAACTCGCGTTACGCGAGAGCGGTATCAACTGGCAGGAACAACTGGAAGATACCTGGCGGCGCAAGTTCTCCGGGCATTTACCCATAGACGCACGGGAACGCGCCAAACAAGGCCGGTTCCTGGGTTATCGGGGATACTCCATGGAGATGATCAGCCGCTTGTTCAGCGGCCGAGGGATGGACGATTGAATGAACGGCTCGCTATGTCGATAGCGGGCCGTTTTTTTGCCTCAGGTAACCTTCAATGGCTCCCGCGTGCGTTGCTGCGCCTGGGATTTTGACTGCGCCCAGTTTTCCGGCAGGTTGATGTAGTCCACCAGTTCCCGCAGGCGTCCATGATCACGGGCATTGAACGTGAAGGCCAGTCGCGCCAAGTGGCTGAACTGCGGTTCGTCGTGCTCCTCACCGTTGTAGGCATGCTGGTGGAAGTGATCGCTCAGGCACAGGTCGGCGAACGCGCCTTGCATGTGTTCCAGCGCATCGTCGCTGAGCTTGTGGTTCATGCGGATCACGAACTGATGCTTGAGCCAGCGGCTTGAGTGGAAGTTGCTGTAGAACTGATTGATCTGCTCCACCGCGTCTTCGGCGCTATAGACCAGGCTTACCAGCTTCATGTCGGTGGGCAGGATGTAGCGATTCTCCTCCAGTTGCTGGTGAATGAAGTCCAGCGCTCCTTGCCAGAACTTGCCGCCTGGCGCATCCAGCAATACCACCGGCACCAGCGGGCTCTTGCCGGTCTGGATCAGGGTCAGTACTTCCAGCGCTTCATCCAGGGTGCCGAACCCACCGGGGCACAGGACCAGCGCATCGGCTTCCTTGACGAAGAACAGTTTGCGGGTGAAGAAGAAGTGGAAAGGCAGCAGGTTGGTCGTGCCATTGACGGTGGGATTGGCATGCTGCTCGAAGGGCAGGGTGATGTTGAACCCCAGGCTATGTTCCAGGCCGGCACCTTCGTGGGCCGCCGCCATGATGCCGCCACCGGCACCGGTGATGACCATCAGGTCAGAGCGCGCCAATGCCGCGCCGAGCTCTCGGGCCAGGCCATACAGCGGATGTTCTATCGGCGTTCGGGCCGAACCGAAAACGGTGACTTTGCGACGCCCTTTGAACTGCTCCAGCACCCGGAAGGCATGTTCCAGTTCGCGCAGGGCTTGCAGGGTGATCTTGGCGTTCCAGCGGTTGTGATCTTCCTGGGCCATGCGAAGCACGGTCAGGATCATGTCGCGGTAGATGGGAATGTTCGGGCTGTTGGGTGAAACCAGGTTGAGTTGTTCTTCGACCTTGCTGGCGAGGTCGTGGCCGCTTTCTTCAAAATGACGGCTCAGGAGGTCATTCGGTTGGTAAGGCATTCAGCTTCTCCTTCTGCACAGAACCCTTGGCCCCGACAAGGCAGTTGTCGGCGCCGCGACGCCTCGTGCGTCGCTGTCTGCCCAGGCCCGTGCCTGGGCGATCCACCGGACTCGAGTTGCAAATCGAGTCATCCATACAGGCTCTGTTTTTTCCCTTGGATGAAAGAAACGTTCGCACAACAAGACACATGTCAGGCAGCCCCTTTTCGGCCTGGAAAATAAATCGTGGACACTATGAATCTAGACCCTTGCGGGGATTTGCGCTGACTTGATCATTGCGCCGCAAAGTCTTTCCTGGCAACCGCTTATTGTCGATTTGCAAGGTGATTTCACCGCTCGTCTGAACGCAAAGCTGAACGTTCATCACTCTGATTTACTAAAAGACAGGTGTGACATGACAACTTTGCGTCAAAGGCTGGACGCGCGACACAAGCGGGTGAAGGATTTTATCGCTCACGCAGGGCGAGGCGCATGGAGCCGAAGCAATGACCAGAGTCATTCTGGAGATCGAAATCGATACGCAACTGTATCGATTGCTGAAGTCATCGGCCGAGAATCATCATTTGAGTCTCGAGGAGGAGTGTTGCCGACGTCTTGAGGCCGCCGAGCGACGCTCTTGCTATCTGCAGGCGCTGCTGGCAGAACTGCGCGCCGAGGATGAGCAGCGGCGCGCCAATTCCCAGTGATTACTTTTTCTTCGCGGGTGCGGCTTTCGGGCAATCCGATTCCTGGAAGCGCTCGCTCGCAACCGGACGGTTGGTCTTAACCTCGGTGAACTCGTAACGCATGATTGCGCCCTTGGCCATCAGCTTGCGAAAGCCCGGGTTGTTGCAGACGGTGGAGCCGAGCTGAAAATAAACCGCTTTCGGGTCGGCGCGCATTTTGTCTGCGTGGCTGCTCTGGACGCTGAGGTGGTTGATCAGCTCTTTACCTTCGACGGTGTAGCCCTGATCGAGAATGTCTTCGTTGATCGCTCGTGGAGTGCCGACGCTGCTTTGAGCGGCAACGTTTTGCAGCATTTTGCTCAGTTCCATGTCTTTCAAGGAAGCAGCCTGGGCGCTGAAGGACGACGCCAGCAAAACGGCGGCGGTAGGAACGATAAGGCGCAGCATGAAACTCTCCTGGTTCAGTGACTGGTGGTTCGACCAGCCACATGACTGTGCGTTCAGTGGCGGCGAATTATAGGGGAGGTGGCCTGGACGGTACAGGCTTGCGCCGGCCGGTCTGATAAACTGCGAGCACTTCCTGTCCTGCCGAGTGTTTTTCGTGTCGATTTCCTGTCCATTCCGGTGTTGCCTGCAATGAGCCATGCACTCAAGCCCTTTGCGTCGAATGCCGTCGCGCGCCTGCGCGACCAGCGTGAAGAGGAGGGCATCAAACCGATCCAGGCCCGAGGCTGGCGAGCACCGCGTTGCCGTGCTTGCCGTGTGATCGAGAGCCACTGCCTGTGTGCCTGGCGCCCACAGGTCGAGACCCGTTCCGGGGTGTGCCTGATCATGACCAACAAGGAAGTGTTCAAGCCCAGTAATACCGGTTGGCTGATCGCCGATGTGGTGCGGGACAACCATGCGTTTATCTGGTCACGGACCGAAGTCGATCAGCAGCTGTTGCAGCTCTTGTCCGATCCGCAATGGCAGCCCTATCTGGTGTTTCCAGGCGAGTACGTCGAGCCCGAGCGAGTGACCCATGGTGTCGTGGCCGATAGCACCCGGCGGCCGCTGTTCATTCTGCTGGACGCCACCTGGACCGAAGCCCGGAAGATCTTTCGCAAAAGTCCCTATTTCGATGCGCTTCCGATCCTGAGCCTGCTGCCCGAAAAACTCTCCCGGTACCGGCTGCGCCGCTCGACCCGCAGCGAGCACCTGTGCACGGCCGAAGTGGCGGCGCTGTGCCTCGATCTGGCGGGCGATGTCGAGGCCGCTTCAGCGCTGGACGCTTATTTCGATGTGTTCAGCCAGCATTACCTCGATGCGAAACACCAGCTGGAGATGAACGTTGCAACGCCGGCCCACGCCGAGCTGATGCCCTTCGTGCAGAATGCGGCCCCGGTGACGTGCTGAACGTCGCCCATACTGCAAGCAGCCGGTCGGGCTACGTCGCTTGACCACCCCGGCTTCGCTGGGCATGCTTGGCGCCGATTAGGGCGCGGCCAGGTTTGATACGCCGTATTCTTTACGTGAAAAAGCTGTGTGAACAGCTACGTAGTTGGCGTTGAACGTGCCCTGTTGATGCAGCTCCGTGGCTGCACCTCGTTTGAAAAACAGGATCATTAGAAAAATGGCCACATACGAAATCCTGATTGCCGATGACCACCCTCTTTTTCGTAGCGCCTTGCATCAAGCGTTGACCCTTGGCCTCGGTCCGGATGTCCGACTGGTGGAAGTGGCGAGCATTGCCGAACTTGAAACCCGTCTCGACGAAAAGTCCGACTGGGACCTGGTGCTGCTGGACTTGAACATGCCGGGGGCCTACGGTTTTTCCGGACTGGTGCTGTTGCGTGGTCAATATCCGCAGATTCCGGTGGTCATGGTCTCCGCTCAGGAAGAGGCATCGATCATGGTGAAGTCCCGTGAATTTGGTGCCAGCGGTTTCATTCCCAAGTCGAGCGACTTGAGCGTTATTCAGAAAGCCGTGCGTGCGGTGCTGGATGGCGATGTGTTCTGGCCACCCCAAGCCTTCGAAGCGGTGAGCGTCTCCGCCGAAGCCAAGGCTGCCAGTGAAGGCCTTGCCAGTCTGACTCCCCAGCAGTTTCGGGTGCTGACCATGGTCTGTGAAGGATTGCTGAACAAGCAGATCGCTTATGAACTGAGCGTCTCGGAAGCGACGATCAAAGCTCACGTCACCGCGATTTTTCGTAAGTTGAATGTGCGGACCCGGACCCAGGCGGCCTTACTGTTGCAACAACTTGAGTCAATTTCGAGCCACTAAAGCGTAACCGTTCACGCTTTTTTGACCATGCTTGATTTAGCTTTCCCACTCCTTTTTGGTCAGTTGCCCACTCTATGTCACCTTTCAAAGGCCAAACCGGCCTCAAACGCATCCTCAACGCCTCCGGTTACTCGCTCGATGGCCTGCGTGCAGCCTTCACCGGCGAAGCGGCCTTTCGGCAACTGGTGTTGCTCAATGTCATCCTGATCCCGGTTTCGTTCGTCCTGAACGTCAGCCGTGTCGAGCAGGCGCTGCTCATTGCCGTCTGTCTGTTGGCATTGATTGTCGAGTTGCTCAATTCGGCGGTGGAGGCCGCCATCGACCGCATTTCCCTTGAGCTGCACCCCCTGTCGAAGAATGCAAAAGACATGGGCAGCGCCGCGCAGTTGGTGGCGTTGACCATGATCGCACTGGTGTGGGCAGTGATCCTGCTTTAAGCGATGGTGGGCAGCACGATCTCGTCGCTGCGCTGAACCCCTGCGGTGAAGGCGCGGCACAGGTCGAGGAATTCGCGCATCGCCGAGGTCTGATATTTCTGTTTGTGCCAGATGAAATAAAACTGCCGCGCCAGGTCCAGGTCCGGGGTCTCCACCGGCACCAGGCTGCCGCGGCGGAATGCATCGCGCAGGGCCAGCCGCGAAATGCAGCCAATCCCCAAGCCTGATTCCACCGCACGCTTGATCGCTTCGGTGTGTTCCAGTTCCAGGCGGATGTTCAGTCCGCTACGGTGGTGGCGCATGGCCTGGTCAAACGTCAGTCGCGTGCCCGAGCCTTGCTCGCGCAGAATCCACGCCTCGTGGCTCAGTTCATCCATGGTCGCCGTGCCGCGTTTGGCCAGCGGATGCTGCGGCGCACAGAACACTACCAGCTCATCCTCGACCCAACTCTGCACTTCGATATCCGGATGGCTGCAATCGCCTTCGATCAGACCCAGATCAATTTCGTAGTGGGCGACCTGCTGCACAATGTTGGCGGTGTTCTGCACATGCAACTTCACCTGGCTTTCCGGATGATGCTGCATGAAGCTGCCGATCAGCAGGGTGGCCAGGTAGTTGCCGATCGTGAGCGTCGCGCCGACCGCCAGGGAACCGAAACCAGACTTGCCGTTGAGCAGGTCTTCGATTTCCTTGGCCTGATCGAGCAGTGCCACCGCTTGCGGCAATAGCTGTTTGCCGAGGGCGTTGAGGGCCAGCCGTTTGCCCGCACGGTCGAATAGCTGGCAGCTGCACTGGCGCTCCAGTTCGGTGATCGAGGTGCTCGCCGCCGATTGCGACAGGTTGAGCAGACCCGCAGCTCGGGATACGCTTTCCTGCTGGGCGACGGCGACGAATACTTGAAGTTGACGGAGAGTAAATCGCATATCTATATAACCGATAACCCTTATCTTAATAATCCAGTTAACAGATATTGTCGCTGCCATTAGAATGCGATGCAATTGCGCACATCAGCTCATATTCGCAGAGCCGCGCAGAGCACGCGCAGACAAATCTCCAGGAGTCCCACGTACATGAGCAACATGAACCACGAGCGTGTCCTCAGTGTTCATCACTGGAACGACACTCTGTTCAGCTTCAAGTGCACCCGTGATCCGGGCCTGCGCTTCGAGAACGGTCAGTTCGTGATGATCGGCCTGCAACAGCCCAACGGCCGGCCGCTTATGCGCGCTTACTCGATTGCCAGCCCGAACTGGGAAGAGCATCTCGAGTTCTTCAGCATCAAGGTGCCTGATGGTCCGCTGACTTCCCAGCTGCAGCATCTGAAGGAAGGCGACGAGATCATCATCAGCAAGAAGCCTACCGGCACCCTGGTGCTGGATGACTTGAAGCCTGGCAAACATTTGTACCTGCTCAGTACCGGTACCGGTCTGGCGCCGTTCATGAGCGTCATCCAGGACCCGGAAACGTACGAGCGTTTCGAGAAAGTGATCCTGTGCCACGGCGTGCGTTACGTCAACGAAGTCGCTTATCGCGAGTTCATCACCGAGCACTTGCCGCAGAACGAGTTCTTCGGCGATGCCCTGCGTGACAAGTTGATCTACTACCCGACCGTGACCCGTGAGCCGTTCGAGAACGAGGGGCGCCTGACCGACCTGATGCGCAGCGGCAAGCTGTTCAGCGACATCGGCCTGCCACCGATCAACCCGCAGGACGACCGCGCCATGCTGTGCGGCAGCCCGAGCATGCTCGACGAGACCAGCGAAGTGTTGAACAGCTTCGGCCTGAAAGTCTCGCCACGGATGCGCGAGCCGGGTGATTACCTGATCGAGCGTGCGTTCGTCGAGAAATAAGCAACTTTTCAACTGCTCTGCTTTCCCTGTGGGAGCGAGCCTGCTCGCGAAAGCGGTGTAACAGTCAATTTCAATGTTGACTGATACGCCCCCTTCGCGAGCAGGCTCGCTCCCACAGTGGTTTCTGGTGTTTAGACGATCGCGGGAATAACTTCCAGAACGCGGATCAGGCCTGACTCGGGGTAATGCCACCGCACATCCACATCCCAGAACTGCGCCCCATATTCCCGCTCCGGCGCAGGCGTCTGGTAAGCCGGACGCGGATCCTGCGCCAGACACTGCTCGATCAGCTCTACCAAGGGCTCGCCAAGGCGCTGAGCGTGCCCGTGCGCCTGTTGCAATGCCGAATCCGTCCACTGCACGGGAATCATCTGCGGCGCAGCGCTGGCAATGCTGTTGGACGCCGTATCGACGATATCGGCGTAGGGCACGTAGGGTTTGATGTCGAGAATCGGCGTGCCGTCGAGCAGGTCGATGCCGGATATCCACAGGCGGTTGGCTTCGACCTTGTCCAGCTTGACCACGGATTGACCGATGCCGTTGGGCCGATGGGTCGCACGGGTGGCAAACACCCCCATGGATTTGTTGCCGCCCAGGCGAGGCGGGCGCACTTTCAGGCGTGGTCTTTCTTCCAGGGCCTGATGGAACAGGAACAGCAGCCAGACATGGCTGACCTGTTCCAGGCCCTGCACCGCATCACCCTGATCGAACGGCGCCACCAGTTCCAGCACGCCGCGAGCGGCGGGAGCCAGTTGCGGCTGGCGCGGAATGGCGAACTTCTCCTTGAAACAGGAGCGCACGAAACCGATGGGGGAAACGCTGTAGGTCATAGGCTGGGGCCCAGCAACAAGTTTCAAGCTTCAAGCTTCAAGCTGAACAAAATCGGCTTGCAGCTGCTTCAAGCTCTCACTCGCAGAGTGAGCCCCTTGAGGAAGTTGCGCAGCAACTGGTCGCCGCACGCACGGTAGTTGGTGTGGCCGAACTTGCGGAACAGCGCGCTCAGCTCGGGCTTGGACACCGGGAACTCGGAGGCCTTGAGGATCGCGTGCATGTCGTCTTCCTTCAGTTCGAAGGCCACCCGCAGTTTCTTCAGGATGATGTTGTTGGTCACCGGCGTTTCGATCGGCTGTGGCGGACGGCTTTCGTCCTTGCCGCGCTTGAAGATCACCAGGCCATCGAGGAAATGCGCCATCACTTCGTCCGGGCAGCGGACGAAGCCTTCCTCGTCTTCCTCTTTCTTGTCGAGGTACGTCACCAGGTCTTCCAGGGTCACGTCCATGCCGCCGAGCTTGATGATCTCGATGACTTTCTTGTCGCTGATGTCGAGCATGTAGCGCACGCTGCGCAGTACGTCGTTATGAATCATGGTGTGCAATCCTGATAATCGGCAGTGGGCGCCGCATAAGCAGCGGCGCCAAAATGTGTGGCGGCGTGAGCAGTCTCAGAACTTCTCTTTGCCGGACAGGTAGCGCCATTGCCCCAAGGGCACTTTGCCAATGGAAACGCCGCCTATGCGGATCCGGCGGATGGCGACGACCTTCAGGCCGACGGCCTGGCAGAACAGGGCGATCACCCCCGGTTGTGGGTTCTTCATCGCGAAACGCAGACGGTTTTCACTCTGCCAGCTGGCTTTGACCGGTGGCAGTTCCTTGCCCTTGTAGGTCAGGCCATGGTTCAGGCGGTTGAGGCCGTGAGCCACCATGTCGCCTTCAACCTCGACCACATACTCTTGTTCGATCTTGGCGGAATCGGCGGTGAGCTTGCGCAGGATCTTCCAGTCCTGGGTGAACACCAGCAGACCGCTGGCATTGGCCTGCAGGTCGGTGCTGGCGGTCAGGCGCAGGAAGTGGCCCTTGAGCGGACGTTTGCTGAAGCGGTGTTCTTCGCTCAGGGTCTCGGCGCTGATGGTCGCCATGGCCGTTTCCGCATCCATGCCTGCCGGGACGTTGAACAGGATGGTCACCGGTTCTGGCGCAGTGGCTTTGGCTTCTGGATCGAGCTCGACTTTCTGGGTGTCGACCTTGAACTGCGGCTCGTCGATGACTTCACCGTCCACGGTGACCCAGCCGCCCTCGATGAACAGCTCAGCCTCCCGACGGGAACAGCCGACGAGTTCGATGAGGCGTTTGGAGAGACGAATCGGGTCAGTCATGACAGGGCCGTAACAAAAAAGGGGTGGGCATTGTACCTGCTGGGCGCCGGTTAAGCCCGGTTCCATTTGTGCCGTACAGCTTTTCGTAGGAGCTGGCTTGCCAGCGAAGGCGGCCGATTGATCTGCGCAAGGCTCTCGGGCCCCTTCGCTGGCAAGCCAGCTCCTACAGTTTGTTCTGTGTCGTGTCAGCCATGTTGTGAGCGTTGTCGGGTTTGACGAAGGCGCATGTGCAGCAATGGATAGGGCTGGCCCATGCCATCGACCTCGGAGCGGCCAATCACCTCGAACCCCTGCTTGAAGTAGAACCCCAGGGCTTGCGGGTTCTGTTCGTTGACGTCCAGTTCATCGGCATTCAGGTGTTCCATCGCATAGCGCAACAGCTGTTTGCCCAGGCCCTGGCCTCGATGCGCCGGGTCGATGAAGAGCATTTCGATCTTGCCCGCCGCGACCCCGGCGAACCCGGTGATGCGCTGGCTCGAGTCTTTGGTACAAATCAGCATCACCGCATCGAGGTAGCGGGTCAGCACCAGGTTCTTCAGCAGGTCGATGTAGCTGTCGGGCAGAAAGTCATGGGTGGCGCGAACCGAGGCTTCCCACACCTGCGTCAGCTCTTCGTAATCGCTCTGTTTCGGCGTCTGGATGACCGAATGTTGGCGCATGCCCGGCTGCCCCTTTTGCAGTTGATGATGCGAATCCTTTCCCCCACAAAACGATAGACGTAAAAAAGCCCCGCATCTCGTCAAGAGAGCAGGGCTTTTCGTTTTTTTTGCGTTTAGATCTGTTCAGCCCACAGATCGTATTCGTCGGCGTCGGTCACTTTGCACCAGACCTTGTCGCCCGGTTTCAGGTTGCTGCCGTTGTCGATGAATACGTTACCGTCGATTTCCGGGGCATCGAAGAAGCAGCGGCCGACCGCGCCTTGCTCGTCGACTTCATCGACCAGCACTTCGATTTCACGGCCAACGCGCATTTGCAGGCGCGCCGAGCTGATGGCCTGCTGGTGCGCCATGAAGCGGTCCCAGCGGTCTTGCTTGACGTCGTCCGGCACGATGGCCGCGTCCAGCAGGTTGGCCGGTGCGCCTTCTACCGGCGAGTACTGGAAGCAGCCGACGCGGTCGAGCTGGGCTTCAGTCAGCCAGTTCAGCAGGTACTGGAAGTCTTCTTCGGTTTCGCCAGGGAAGCCGACGATGAAGGTCGACCGGATGATCAGGTCCGGGCAGATCTCGCGCCAGTTCTTGATGCGAGCCAGGGTCTTGTCTTCGAAGGCCGGGCGCTTCATCGCCTTGAGGACTTTCGGGCTGGCGTGCTGGAACGGGATGTCCAGGTACGGCAGGATTTTCCCGGCGGCCATCAGCGGGATCAGCTCGTCGACGTGCGGGTACGGGTAAACGTAGTGCAAGCGAACCCAGACATCGAGGGTGCTCAGGGCTTCGCAGAGTTCGGTCATGCGGGTTTTCACCGGTGCGCCATTCCAGAAGCCGGTGCGGTACTTCACGTCGACGCCGTAGGCGCTGGTGTCTTGCGAGATCACCAGCAGCTCCTTGACGCCGGCCTTGACCAGGCGCTGGGCTTCGTCGAGCACATCACCGACCGGGCGGCTGACCAGTTTGCCGCGCATCGACGGGATGATGCAGAAGCTGCAGCTGTGGTTGCAGCCTTCGGAAATCTTCAGGTAGGCGTAGTGACGTGGGGTCAGCTTGATGCCTTGCGGCGGCACCAGGTCGATCAGCGGATTGTGATCCTGGCGCGGCGGCACGGCGTCGTGCACGGCGTTGACCACTTGCTCGTACTGCTGCGGGCCGGTCACGGCCAGCACGCTCGGATGCACCTTGCGAATGTTGCCTTCTTCGACGCCCATGCAGCCGGTGACGATGACCTTGCCGTTTTCCTTGATGGCTTCGCCGATCACTTCCAGCGATTCAGCCTTGGCCGAATCGATGAAGCCGCAGGTGTTGACCACCACGACGTCGGCGTCCTCGTAAGTGGACACGACGTCATAGCCTTCCATGCGCAGCTGGGTCAGGATGCGTTCGGAGTCGACCAGAGCTTTGGGGCAACCCAGGGATACGAAGCCAACCTTTGGATTGGCCGGCGCAGGAGTGGTGGACATGTCTAACCTCGGTATTTGTGACGCCTCCAGCCGAAGACGGCAAGGCGACAGACGGGCGCTTGGCGTCCTGCCTCGTGAATACGCTGTTTTTTGACAAGTGACTATTGTTGCCAGGTAAGGCGCCGCGCCGAGTCATAGCTTGCTATGGCGAGAAGCGGCAACGCAGCATGGCGACAACAGGCGCCGTCAAAAATCAGCAGTGATTCGCGAGGCAGGACGCTTAGCCTCTGATCAAAAAGTGCGCAATTCTAGCGATGAGAGGCGCACTTGACCAGCTTTATACGGGGAAATACGACGAGTGCTGCGCTATGCTTCGCGCCGTTGCACATTGCCGATTTCGTACAGTCAATAAAACGTCTGTAACAGCGTGTAAAACAGCGCATGCTGCTCGGCAATCATGGGGTTTTTTTCTTAAGCGGTTCGGGTCTGGATGCAGAGGTGGTGGATGGGTCAGGCAAGTAGTCAGGCGGCGGGTGCCGAGCATTCGGCGGCCAGGCCGATCGGCATGCTGGTCGCAGCGGTCGGGGTGGTGTATGGCGATATCGGTACAAGCCCGCTGTACACCCTCAAAGAAGTATTTTCCGGTGGCTACGGCGTGCCCGTCACCCATGACGGGGTGCTGGGGATTCTGGCCCTGATCTTCTGGTCGCTGATCTGGGTCGTCTCGATCAAGTACATGATGTTTGTCCTGCGTGCCGATAACCAGGGCGAAGGCGGGATCATGGCCTTGACCGCCCTGGCCCGGCGGGCAGCGGCGGGGCATGCGAAGTTACGTACCTTGCTGGTGGTCTGCGGGCTGATCGGTGCAGCGTTGTTCTATGGCGACAGCATGATCACGCCGGCGATTTCCGTGCTCTCGGCGATTGAAGGCCTGGGACTGGCATTCGAAGGTATCGACCATTGGGTGGTGCCGCTGTCGTTGATCGTGCTGGTGGCGCTGTTCCTGATCCAGCGTCACGGCACCGCGCGGATCGGCATTCTGTTCGGGCCGATCATGGTCACCTGGTTTGTCGTGCTGGGTGCGCTGGGGGTCTACGGCATCCTGCAACACCCGGAAGTGTTGCAGGCCATGAACCCGGTGTGGGGCGTGCGTTTCTTCGTCGTGCATCCGGGCATGGGCGTGGCGATCCTTGGTGCGGTGGTGCTGGCGCTGACCGGTGCCGAAGCGCTGTACGCCGACATGGGCCACTTCGGTCGCAAGCCGATTGCCCGGGCGTGGTTCATCCTGGTGTTGCCGGCGCTGGTTCTCAACTACTTCGGCCAGGGCGCGCTGCTGCTCGGTGATCCGGAAGCCGCTCGTAACCCGTTCTACCTGCTGGCGCCGAGCTGGGCCTTGATTCCGCTGGTCGGCCTGTCGACCATGGCGACGGTGATTGCCTCCCAGGCAGTGATCTCCGGGGCGTTCTCCCTGACTCGCCAGGCAATTCAGCTCGGCTACATTCCGCGCATGCACATCCAGCACACCTCCAGTGCCGAACAGGGCCAGATCTACATCGGCGCGGTGAACTGGTCGCTGATGGTCGGCGTGATCCTGTTGGTGCTGGGTTTCGAATCCTCCGGCGCCCTGGCTTCGGCCTATGGCGTGGCCGTGACCGGCACCATGCTGATGACCACTATCCTTGTGTCGGCGGTGATGTTGTTATTGTGGAAATGGCCACCGGTGCTCGCCGTCCCGGTGTTGCTCGGCTTCCTGTTGGTGGACGGTCTGTACTTCGCCGCCAACGTGCCGAAGATCGTGCAGGGCGGGGCGTTCCCGGTGATCGCCGGGATTGTGCTGTTCGTGCTGATGACCACCTGGAAGCGCGGCAAACAACTGCTGGTCGACCGAATTGACGAGGGCGGATTGCCGCTGCCGATCTTCATCAGCAGCATCGCCGTCCAACCACCGCATCGGGTCCAGGGCACGGCGGTATTCCTCACCGCGCGTCCGGATGCCGTGCCCCACGCGTTGCTGCACAACCTGCTGCATAACCAGGTATTGCATGAGCAAGTGGTGCTGCTGACGGTGGTCTACGAAGATATTCCGCGGGTACCGCCGGCGCGGCGCTTCGAGGTCGAATCCCACGGCGAAGGCTTCTTCCGGGTGATCCTGCACTTTGGCTTCGTGGACGAGCCGGACGTGCCCCAGGCGCTGAAGCTGTGTCATCTCGAAGACCTGGACTTCAGCCCGATGCGCACCACCTACTTCCTCAGCCGCGAGACGGTCATCGCCTCCAAGCTCGTAGGCATGGCCCGCTGGCGCGAGGCGCTGTTTGCCTTCATGTTGCAGAACGCCAATGGCAATTTGCGGTTCTTCAATCTGCCGTTGAACCGGGTGATTGAGTTGGGTACCCAGGTAGAAATGTAAGCCCCATCCAAAAGCCCCCGCTCCCACATTGGATCTGCGGCGTCAGTTGGAATGAAAAAAGCCCCCGCTACCGTGAGGTATCGAGGGCTGTTTTGTCAGCGAAGCTCAGATCATTCCTGAGCCGCCGTTTCCTTCGCCTGACGCTTCTCGATCACATCCACCAACCGCTGGGCCAAAGCCGGGTAGTTCTCATCGAAGTGATGCCCGCCAGGCAGCTTCATCGCCTCACCCACAGCCGTCTTATCAGTACAGCCGCTCTCATCGGTTTCCTCTTCGCCATAGATGCACACCACTTTCTCCGCCGGCAACTTGGCCATTTCCGGGCCGGTGGCGGCTTCCTTGCCGGCATTGCCAAGCCAGCCTTCGACTTCGATTTCGAAGCTGCCGGTGCGGGCGAAGGCCAGCAGGATTATGGCGTCGACCCGTTGTTGTTCCGCGGGCTCCAGGCGGTTATAGATGGCTGGCAGGACGTCGGCGCCGAACGAGTAACCGGTGAGGATGAAGCGTTTGGTGCCCCATTTCTGCCGGTAGTGCTGCATCAGCTCGGCCAGGTCCAGGGCGCTTTGCTCAGGGCTCTTGTGCTGCCAGTAGTAGCGCAGGGTGTCGATGCCGACCACCGGGTAGCCGATCTTGGCCATCTCGCCCGCCACGTCGCGGTCCAGGTCGCGCCAGCCGCCGTCGCCGGAGAGAAACAGGGTGACGGTGTCCCGGGCCTGGCCGGCCGGGACTTCGACCACCGGAATCTGCAGGCCGCCCGCGGCTTTGTCGCCACCGACGAGGAGCTTGCGCAGTTCGTTGTTCAGCACTTGCGGCAGGTTGATGTCGTAGTCGCTGATGCTGGTTTCGGCGTTCGGCTGGTCGCGTACGAAGCCGGCGCTGGTGTCGTCCGGGTTGTCGTTCCAGGCCACCAGCCAGTGGCCGTGGGTGGCGCTTTTCGGCAGCAGATGAGTGCAACCGGGTTTTTCCAGGGCCAGGTCCACCGACACGGCCTGGGCTTTATCGTTCTTCTGCTCGGACAGCCAGCGCCATGCCAGCACGGCACCGGGGCCGATGCCGCTGACCAGGGTCGCCGGGCCGTTCAGCGCCCTCAGGCCCGATTGCAGGGCACGACTTTGCAGCAGGCAGTCTTTGGGCAGGATCACTTGGACGATCTGCGCCGAGCCGCTGCGGCTGAGGGTCAGCAGTTGTGTGTCGCTGAGCTTCTGCTCGGCGTAGACCGCCACCAGCACCTGGGCGCGCGGGGTGTTGCCGGGGATGACTCGAGTCATCGCCGCGCCATCGGCGGGAGTCAGCTGTTCGAGGGTGGGTTCGGGTGCCGGACGTTTGAGGTACCAGTAACCGCCAGCGAGGATCAGGGCCAGCACTACCAATATGCCCAGTACGTACCGCAGGGAGCGTTGAATCATCAGCGTTTCACCAATCCAGTCAAGCCGCCCGCAATCAGGGCAGCAGTGTCGGCCAGGGCCACCAGCGGATCGAGTCCGGCGGGCACGGCCATATAGCGGGGTTCCCAGTCGGGCTGGAACTTGTCTTTGAAGCGGCGCAGGCCCTGGAAGTTGTAGAGCTGCTCACCACGGCGGAACACCATCGAGCCCAGGCGCTGGGTCAGCGGAGCGCCGCGACGGGGTTGCAATCCAGACAGCGGCACCATGCCCAGGCTGAAGCGCGCGTATCCATGATTTTTATAATGCTGGATCAGGCCGACCATCATGAATTCCATGGTCAGCTTGGGAGCATCGGGGTGCGCGCGCATCAGGTCGAGGCTGGCCAGGTCATGGCCATAGGTCTCGAGCAGGTTGGCGAACGCCACCGGGCGCCCTTCGAACCGAATCACCGCGATGCGGAAATGCTTGAGGTAGTCATCGCTGAAACGGCCGAGGGAGAAGCCTTTCTCGCGCACGTTCTTGCCGGTCAGCCAGGCATCGGAGATCACCTTGAGCTCATCCATCGGCGCGTGGCCCGGTTCGTGGATTTCCAGCGACAGGCCGTCGCGGGTGCCACGATTCCAGGTGTAGCGCAGGTCCTTCATCTCTTTGCCCTTGGCCTCGAGGTCGAAGCGCTGCAGATCGACCCGGGCTTCTTCCCCGAGCTTGATCGCCGTCAGGCCGATGTCCATGTAATACGGCAGGTTCTCGGCGCGCACCTGATAGAACACCGGGCGGGCGTGGTGAAGGTCGCACAGGTCGCGGAACTGCCAGATCATCTCGGCCCGTTGCAGGGCCGGGCCGATCGGGTCGTACAAGGCCACCAGGCTGCGACCACGGCGGGCGTACATCAGGAACGCCTGGTCGTCAGGGTGAAACAGCAGCGCCTTGTCACCGGTCAGGGCCAGGCCGCCATCCGGTTGCGCGGAGGCCATGAGGATCCTGGTCGCGCGCTCCAGCTCATCGGGCGTTGGCAGGTGGATCACCGGGCGCGCGGTGCGCAGCAGCCAGGTCAGGGACACCACCAGCAACAGGACGGCGGCACCGAGCAGCGAGCGCAAGCCGCGAGGGGCATCGGCATCGAGGGTGAACTGCCACCAGAGTTGATGGCTGTAGGGAACGTCCTGATAGGCGAACAGCAGCAGCCAGATCGACGCCCCGAGCACGCACAGGCTGGACACCAGATACAGCGGTGAAAAGGGCAGTTCGGTCAGGCGGCTGGGACGATAGAACGAGCTGCGGAAAACCCCCAGCAGGCTCGCGGTCAGGGTCATCAGGCAGGCTTCTTCCCAGTCGAAGCCCTTGAGCAGCGAGAGCAGGGCGCCCACCAGCAACAGAATGGTGGTCAGCATCCACGCGGCCGACAGGCGTCGACGCAGGCCTTGGGCCAGCAGCAGACACAGCACGCCGACCAGGCTGGCGCCGAAGTGCGAGGCGTCGACCAGTCGATGCGGAATCAGAAAGCCGATGTGCTCCAGGCGCGTATCGATTTCCGGGGTCACGCCGGAGAACAGCAGTACTACGCCGGACAGGAACACCAGCACTGCCAGGATTGGTGCGGCCAGGCCGGACGCGGCGCGTAGCGTCTGGCGTGTCTGGAATACGCGTTGGCCTTCATTGATCAACAACAGCAAGCATGCTACGAGCAACGGCAGCACCACATAGATCAAGCGATATAGCAGCAGCGCGGCCGCCAGTGGCGCGGCACCGAGCTTGTCGGCGAAGGCGGCCAGCAAGATGGCCTCGAACACCCCGACACCGCCCGGCACGTGGCTGAGAACCCCGGCTGCCAGGGCCAGCAGGTACACCAGCAGGAAGGCACCGAAGGGCGGCGCTTCTGGCAGCAGCAGATACAGCACGGTCGCGGCGGCGGCCACGTCCAGGGCGGTGATGACCAATTGCAGGAAGGTCAGGCGACGCCCCGGCAGGCGCAAGGTGCGGCGGCCCACCTTGACCAGCAGATTATCCGGGTAAGGCTGTTCAGGCAGGCGACGGCGGTAAATGCCGATCGCCAGCACGGTAAACAGCAGCAGTACCGCGACGGCGACCGCTCCGAGCAGTGCCTCGGACAGCCCCAGGGCGACGGAAGCGGCGGGCAGGTCGCTGAGCGTGGCAAGCGCCGCGAGCGGGGGCAGGGCGCACCCGAGCGAGAGACTGGCGAAGAGCGTCATGTGGGCGACTTCCGAAGCCCCCAGGCCATGACGAGCATATAAGCGGTAGCGAACCGAGCCTCCCGAGAGCATCGAAAGACCGATGGCATTGCCGATGGCGAATGCGGTGAACCCGCCCAGGGCGAGGGTGCGCGGCGCCAGTGTCACGCCGGCATATCGGCTGGCCGACCACTCGTAGCCGAGCAAAATGATGAAGCCGACCACTGTCGCAGCCAATGCACCGAGCAACGCCGGTTGCGATACTTCGAGCATCGAGTCGTGCAACGCGTACAGATCGAGTTCGCTCAGCAGGTGACGACAGGCAACCAGCGCGATAGCGAATAACAGCAGCGTGACGGCCAGACCCAGGGGTTGCCGATATTTGCTGACCAGGTCCAGCAAGCGCAGACGCTCAGCCTTGATCGGTTGTGTCGCGGTGACGGTGTCTTGTGAATCAGACGAGTTGGTGCGCATCAATCACCTCTTGGATTGTGCGCGACAGGATGGGGGTATCCGGTCAAGTTACCAATCCCTGTAGAAAAAAATACTTACAAATATACCTATTCTCACTGGGACCCGGCGATGGCGCGTCATCATTTGAAAAGGGTTTGTCTGAGAGCGAATCCCCCTGTAGGAGCGAGCCTGCTCGCGATGGACTCAAGAGGCGCCGTGTTTAACCAGTGAAGACGCGTTATCGTTAACGACCATCGCGAGCAGGCTCGCTCCTACAGGGGGCATCGCTGCAGGGTGACAGGTCATTGTTGCGAAAGGACTTTTCCCTCAGACACAAAAAAGGCCACTCTTTCGAGTAGCCTTTTTTGATGTTTGGTTGCGGGAGCCGGATTTGAACCGACGACCTTCGGGTTATGAGCCCGACGAGCTACCAGACTGCTCCATCCCGCGTCTGTGTGGCGGCATTCTACAGGCGAACGGCGCAGTGTCAATCTTTAATCCTGAACCTTGCCAAATAAGTGCCATGGATGGCAAAGCGCGGCAGGGGAGACCTAAGTTCCGGAATCAGAACGATTTCTCTTTTGCGCGCTACTCATGGGTAAGCGCTGCATTTAGACGAAATAGACGCGCACAAAAAAGGCCACTCTTTCGAGTAGCCTTTTTTGAGTGTTTGGTTGCGGGAGCCGGATTTGAACCGACGACCTTCGGGTTATGAGCCCGACGAGCTACCAGACTGCTCCATCCCGCGTCTGTGGGCGGCACTCTACAGGCGCACGGCGCAGAGTCAACCTTTAATCCTGAAACCGGTCGAATAAGTGCAAATGAATGGCAAATTGCGGCAGGGGACATCTAAGTCCCGGAATCAGAACGAATTCTCTTTCCGTGCTAGCGATGGGTAAGCGCTGCATTCGGATAAAACAAGCGCACACAAAAAAGGCCACTCTTTCGAGTAGCCTTTTTTGATGTTTGGTTGCGGGAGCCGGATTTGAACCGACGACCTTCGGGTTATGAGCCCGACGAGCTACCAGACTGCTCCATCCCGCGTCTGTGTGTTGGATTCTACAGAGGATGGCAGGGGTGTCAACCCTAATCTTGAAAAAACCTGTTCCTGTTCAATCGCTTAGCTCTCCATCAAGGTGGGGCGGGAGGCCTGTAAGGCAGGTGTGGCAAGGCCTCGAGCTCTATTGGGTGGAGTTGTGCGATAGAGAAGTTAAATTCATCAGGTACTTTTCCTACATATGGAAAAGAACATTCGGAGTACTGGTGCTATATACAGGTGTCAGTGAGATACTGCCTGTCCGGCAGCCCATGACCCCCATTTCTTTGCCATGAATACCGCTTTTATATGACCCAGCGAAAAATCATTCACGTCGATTGTGACTGTTTCTACGCCGCCATCGAGATGCGTGACGACCCGCGCCTGGCGGGGAAACCGCTGGCGGTAGGTGGGTCGGCGGATCGGCGGGGTGTGATCGCCACCTGCAATTATGAAGCGCGGGCATATGGCGTGCGTTCGGCCATGTCGTCCGGGCACGCCTTGAAACTGTGCCCGGACCTGACCATCGTCAAGCCGCGCATGGACGCCTATAGAGAAGCGTCAAAGGAAATTCACACGATCTTTCGCGATTACACCGACTTGATCGAGCCGCTTTCCCTCGATGAGGCCTACCTTGATGTGTCGGACTGCGCGCATTTCGGTGGCAGCGCCACCCGCATTGCCCAGGATATCCGGCGCCGGGTGTCCAATCAGTTGCACATCACTGTCTCGGCCGGCGTGGCGCCGAACAAGTTTCTCGCCAAGATCGCCAGCGACTGGAAGAAACCCAACGGCCTGTTTGTCATTACACCGGATCAGGTGGAGGACTTTGTCAGCGGTTTACCTGTGAGCAAACTGCACGGGGTGGGTAAGGTAACGGCCGACAAGCTGGGGCGGCTCGGTATCCTCGACTGCTCGCATTTGCGCGAATGGGACAAGTTGGCGCTGGTGCGCGAATTCGGCAGCTTTGGTGAGCGGCTCTGGAGCCTGGCGCGCGGGATCGACGACCGTCTGGTGCACAACGACAGTCGTCGCCAGTCGATCAGTGTGGAAAATACCTACGACGTGGATCTGCCGGATCTGGTGAGCTGCCTGGACAAATTACCCGAGCTGCTGGAGACCCTGGCCGGACGCATGGCGCGCATCGACAGCAGTTATCGGCCGGGCAAGCCGTTCGTCAAAGTGAAATTCCATGACTTTACCCAGACCACGCTGGAACAGGCGGGGGCAGGGCGGGACCTGGGGAGTTATCAGCTGTTGCTGACCCAGGCGTTCAATCGCGGCGGGAAGCCGGTGCGGTTGTTGGGGATAGGGGTCAGGCTGGAGGATTTACGGGGTGGGTTTGAGCAGATGGAGTTGTTTGAGCGGTAGTGGCAGGGAAGGATGTGGTGGTGAATGTGAAGCCGCCTTCGCGAGCAAGCCCGCTCCCACAGGGGACCGCGTTCTTACAGATAGAATGCGGTTAAATGTGGGAGCGGGCTTGCTCGCGAAGGCGTTCCGACGAAGCTTTTGCTTTAATTCGGTCCCGGATTCGCCACCAGTCGCCCGCCATCCTTGGTCAATGACTTGAGGAACTCGGCCTGCAACTCCGGATCGTTGCGGGTCAGTTCGATCAGGCTCTGCTCCAGCTCCGTGGCTTCTTCTTCCAGGCCCAGCTCCGACAGACGCTTGACCCGGTGCACCCACTGACTCACTTCGTCATCTTCGAGGTCGTCGTAAATCAGCCCGTGCGCTTCGAGCAGCTTGCCGCGCAATCCACTGCTGACCGCCAGGGACGAGTCGGAGTGCACGTCGTCCTGGGCGTCTGCGACAGTGATCAACAGACGGCTCAGATGATTGATGTCATGTTCGGCGAACGGGCTGTCCAGCAGGTTAACGCGCAAAATGCCGTTTTTGTCTGTATTGAGCTGGAAGGTTTCCTTGCCGGCCTTGACCTCGACCGGACGCTCGCTCCAAGGCAGGCTCGAGTACTCGGTGCGCTTGTCCAGCTGGACTTCGTCGATGCCGGCCAGGTTCTGCTGTGCGCGACCATTGGACTGCGCATTCATGAACGGGTTGAGCCCGGCGAAACCGTAGCTGAACCAGTCCCGGGTCACACTGTCCGGAAGGTTGCCGAGGGCGAACACGTTGACCACGTTGGCGCCGACACCGCCCACCACCGCCACCGCGCCCAGCGGAATCTCATAGATCTCCCGCCAGGGTTGGTACGGCGTGTAGCGATCATAGTGGCGCGTGACTTCGAATTCGGTGACTTCGAAGGTCTTCTGCTCGTGGATTTTCACCCGCCGCTGCGGCAGCTCAAGCACCTTGGGCTCGCCGACATCGATCTGCAGGCTGTGATCGAGCAATTTGCGCTCGACACGTTCCTCGTGCTCGCTGCGTTGCGACATGTGATTGGCACAGCCGCTGACCAGCAGGGTGCCGCACAAGGCGGCACCACCGAGGCCTAAGGTGTTTCGCTTGAACATGACTTCTCTATCTGGGGTCAGCGGCGGATACGGGCCTGGAGGAAGGACAGCACGTCAGCGACCGGCAGCGCTTGCGCCTCGGGCTCGGTGCGGCTCTTGTATTCCAGATTGCCATCAGCGAGGCCGCGGTCACTGACCACGATCCGGTGAGGGATGCCGATCAGTTCCATGTCCGCGAACTTGATGCCCGGGCTGGTTTTCTTGTCGCGATCGTCCAGCAGCACTTCGAAGCCGGCGGCAGTCAATTCTGCGTACAGCTTGTCGGTGGCTTCGCGAACCTGTTCGGTTTCATAGCGCAGGGGCACCAGAGCGACCTGGAAGGGTGCCAGGTTATCGCTCCAGATGATGCCGTTTGCGTCGTTGTTCTGCTCGATGGCCGCGGCCACCACGCGGGACACGCCAATGCCATAGCAGCCCATTTCCAGGGTCACCGGCTTGCCGTTCTCCCCCAGCACTTCGCACTTCATCGCTTTGCTGTATTTGTTGCCCAGCTGGAAGATGTGCCCGACTTCGATGCCGCGCTTGATTTCCAGGATACCCTTGCCATCTGCGCTTGGGTCGCCGGCCACGACGTTACGCAGGTCGGCCACGGTCGGAACCGGCAGGTCACGTTCCCAGTTCACGCCGAAGTAGTGCTTGTCGTCGATGTTGGCACCGATACCGAAATCGCTCATCAGTTCGACGGAACGGTCGATGATGATCGGCAGCGGCAGGTTCAGCGGGCCGAGGGAGCCGGCACCGGCGCCAATCGCGTCGCGCAGTTCGGCTTCGGACGCCATCACCAGCGGGCTGGCGACGCCTGGCTGGTTGGCGGCCTTGATTTCGTTCAGCTCGTGGTCGCCGCGGATGATCAGGGCAATCAACTTGCCTGGCTCTTCGGCGTGAACCACCAGGGTCTTGATGGTCTTTTCGATCGGCAGGTTGAAGCCTTCGACCAGTTGCGCGATGGTCTTGGCGTTCGGCGTGTCGACCAGGCGCAACTGTTCGGCGGGGGCTGGACGGGACGTTTCCCGCGGCACGGCTTCGGCTTTCTCGATGTTGGCGGCGTAGTCGGAACCGTTGCTGAAGACGATATCGTCTTCGCCGGATTCGGCCAGTACATGGAACTCGTGGGAGCCGGCGCCGCCGATGGAGCCGTTGTCGGCTTCGACCGCACGGAACTTCAGGCCCAGGCGAGTGAACACATTGCAGTACGCCTGGTACATGCGGTCATACGTGACCTGCAGCGAAGGCTGGTCGGCATGGAAGGAATAGGCGTCCTTCATGATGAATTCGCGACCGCGCATCAAACCGAAGCGTGGGCGGATTTCGTCACGGAATTTGGTCTGGATCTGATACAGGTTGATCGGCAGCTGTTTGTAGCTGCTCAACTCGTTGCGCATCAGGTCGGTGATCACTTCTTCGTGGGTCGGGCCGGCGCAGAAGTCGCGGCCGTGGCGATCCTTGAAACGCAGCAATTCCGGGCCGTATTCTTCCCAGCGCCCGGATTCCTGCCACAGCTCAGCCGGTTGCGTGCTCGGCATCAACACTTCAAGAGCGCCCGCGGCGTTCATTTCTTCGCGAACGATGGCCTCGACCTTGCGCATCACTCGCAAGCCCATCGGCAGCCAGGTGTACAGGCCGGAGGCGAGTTTGCGGATCATGCCGGCGCGCAGCATCAGCTGATGGCTGATCACGACCGCATCGGAAGGCGTTTCTTTCTGTGTGGCGAGCAAAAATTGACTGGTGCGCATGGTTGGCCGTTGTCGGTTGCTGATGACGTGAAATGACGGAGCATTGTACGGGCGAGATCTTCTGGCGTACAGGCGTGCGGTCGGTGGGGTGGCAAAGGGCGGAAATCGACGCGCCCTTTGCGAAATTTCCTACGTAAAAAGCCTAGGATTCCTCCGCTACCTGGGTCGGCACCGGCTCCGGCGTCGGACCGGCGCGGCGGTTCTCCTGGTACCAGTGCACGGCGATCAACACCAGTGTCGGAACGCCCAGCAGCGCGGTAATCAGGAAGAAATCGTGGTAACCGTATTTCTCCACCATCACCCCTGAGTAGCCGCCGATCAGGCGTGGCAGCAGCAGCATGATCGAGCTGAGCAGCGCGTACTGGGTGGCGGAGAACTTGAGGTTGGTGAGGCTCGACAGGTAGGCGACGAATGCCGAAGTCGCCAGGCCCGAGCTGAAGTTGTCCAGGGAGATAGTGCCGATCAGCATATTCAGGTTGGCGCCCATGTCGGCGAGCATCAGGAACAGCAGGTTGGTACCGGCCGAGGTGATCCCGCCGATGAACAGGATCGGCAGGATGCCGAAGCGCACGATCAACAGGCCGCCCATGCCGGCGCCGACCAGGGTCATGATCAGGCCGAAGATTTTGCTGACGCTGGCGATCTGATCCTTGGTGAACCCCTGGTCGATGTAGAACACGTTGGCCATCACGCCCATGACCGTGTCGGACATCCGGTAGGTGGCGATCAGCCCGAGCAGCAGCAGCGCCTGCCAGCGGTACCGCAAAATGAAGTCGTTGACCGGCGTCAGCACCGGCGCCAGGCCGCGGCGGCCCATGGATGACAGGCACAGCGCGGTCAGGGTGATGTAGAGGATCGCTCGCAGGAATGCGCGGTCTTCGAGCAGCAGGTCGAGCAGGCTTTCGTCCTGGAACAGCACGCTGGCGAAGTCGGTGTTGTAGAGCTGAGTGAACAGGGCCGGGACGGAGACCAGCAGCACGATCAACACGAAGACCGAGGCCAGTTGATGCACAAAGCTGTAGCGCCCGGCCTGCAGTTGCGTGCGTAACGGTACGGGCGGCTCGCGCATGAACAAGGACGTCAGCAGCGCCGGGACCATCAAGGCGCCGAACAGGATGTAAGTGCCGGCCCAGGCCGAATGCTGGTAATTGAAGCCAGTGGAGCCGAAGCCTTCGGCAAAGAACAGCGCGCCGGCGGTGGCCAGCAGCGCGGCAATCCGGTAGCCGGACATGTAACTGGCGGCCAGCGCGGCCTGGCGGCTGTCTTCGGCGATTTCCAGGCGATAGGCGTCGACCGCGATGTCTTGTGTCGCCGAGGCGAAGGCGACGACCACGGCGATAGCGATCAGCCAGGACAAATGCTTTTGCGGGTCGCAGAAACCCATCCCGATCAAGCCGAGAATTACCAGTGCCTGGGAGAGCACCAGCCAGGAGCGGCGTCGACCGAGCTTGCCGAGCAGTGGCAGGCGCCATTGATCGAGCAGCGGTGACCAGACCCATTTAAAGGCGTAGGCCAGACCGATCAGGCTTGCATAGCCGATGGTTTCGCGAGCCACGCCGGCTTCACGCAGCCAGACTGAAAGTGTCGAAAACACCAGCATGTAGGGTAGGCCGGCGGCGAAACCAAGCAACAACAGCACAAGCGTTGAAGGGCTGGCATAGGCGGCGAGCGCGGCGCGCCAGGTTTTACGGGGCATGGGCTGGAGTCTGCCTCAAGAATTACGGAAACAAAGCGCGCACTCTAACCGCTGTGCTCTACCGGGCGCCAGCCATGGCGCTGAATATCAACACGATTATTCTGGACACTGATGCCTTCCATGCGCAAACGCGCCCGCTGTTCATCCCCTGAAACACTGCCCACCGGCAGGCTGATGCGCCCACCGGCACCGAGCACGCGGTGCCAGGGCAATTTGCTGTCAGGGGGCAGTTGACTCAGTGTCCGGCCGACCCAGCGGGCGGCACGACCCAGCCCGGCCAGCTCGGCGAGTTGGCCGTAACTCACGACTTTGCCCGCGGGCACTTGCGCCAGGGTCAGATAGAGCGCCGTGCGTCGGATTTGCGCCGGGGTTTGGTGTTCGGCGGTTGAGTCGGTCACGTCCGCAGTTTCCTGGAAGAAATTCGCATTACCGTCTGTAGAGTAATGCCTGGATCTGCAATTGAGAAATGAACTCAATAGAAATAGTCGGGTCAGTGCTTGCTGGGGTCTTATTCCTATGGATAATGCCGACTTTTTTTCGCAATCTTGAGCCTGTTTTTGCTTATGGTGTCCAGAACCCTGCTGTGCCTCGCTGTCTTCACTGCTTCCACACCCTTGCTTGCCGACACCGTCTGGTTGAAGAACGGTGACAAACTGAGCGGCAAGATCACTTTGTTCGACGGTGGCAAGCTGCTGATCCAGACCGAGTATGCCGGCGCGGTCCCGATCGACTGGAAGCAAGTCAAAACCCTGGAAAGCGATCAGCAATTGCTGGTCAAGCAGGATGCCTACACCGGCGAAAAGGCCAAGGCGCTGCATGCGGCGGAAGACGGCAAGGTGACCCTTGCCAACGGCGACGGTCCCAAGACCGTGGAGCTGGCCAGTATCCAGCAGATGCTCAAGCCCAAGCCGGTGGTCGAAGATCTCGTGTGGAAGGGTAATGTCGATGTGGCGCTGGATTATCAGCGCGCGGAAAAAGACACCGATGATTACGACGTCGACTTCAAGACCAGTGCCCGCCACGGCAGATGGCGTCACACCGCGGAAGGCGAGTACAACCGCGAATTCCAGGACGACGTGGTCACCACGGACAACTGGCGCGGCGAGTACTCCCTCGACCGCTTCCTGACCGACAAATGGTTCTGGCAGGGTCGCCTGGTATACAAGCGTGACAAGGTCGAAGACCTTGCCCGTCAGCGCACGGTCGGTACCGGTCCCGGTTATCAGTTCTGGGATGACGAGCTGGGTGCATTCTCCCTGGGCTCGCTGCTCAACCGCACCGATTACGAATACGCCGATGGTGGCAAGGACAACTTCTATTCGGTCGCCATGAAGTGGGACTACAACCGCTACCTGGTCGGCAAGAAAGTGGAGTTCTTCACCAATGGCGAGGTGGGCAAGCCGCTGGGTAACGTGGCCGATTATGCGCTGGATGCCGAGGTTGGGCTGCGCTACAAGGTCACGGATTGGGCGTCGTTGAACCTGAAGGCCGAGAGAGACATCATCAAGGGTAGCGATGAGGCTGACCTGAGCAAGACGCGTTATACGGCAGGTTTTGGCGTTACCTGGTAACCGTCGCTCCTCATTACGAACCGATCGCGGGCAAGCCTTACTGTAGGAGCAAGCTTGCTCGCGATGGTCGTTAACGATAACGCGACCAACCTGATGCCCTGCGGCGGCTTCGGGTTTTTCGCGAGCAAGCTCGCTCCTACACTTTCGCTTAACTGAATGGCAATAGCTCAAGTCGGATTGCGATGGCGTCAACACAATCGAAAGTGATCTCTCCGGCAAAAACGTACGGGCACAAAAAAGCCCCGCTTTTGAGGGCGGGGCTTTTTACTAAAGCAAGTACAAGTTAGATAACTTGAACTTCTTCAGCTTGCATGCCTTTCTGACCGCGGGTAGCGATGAAAGAAACCTGTTGGCCTTCTTTCAGGCTTTTGAAGCCGTCGGATTGGATAGCTTTGAAGTGAACGAACAGGTCGTCACCGGATTGTGGAGTGATGAAGCCGAAGCCTTTTTCATCGTTGAACCACTTAACGGTACCGGTTTGGCGATTAGACATGGTGTAACTCCTTGAACAAAGATAACTGCGACGCAGGAAGAACCCTGGCCGAGACTGAGTGCAAAGAGCAGGAAAAATTCTTGTAGATGGTTGGATCGAAATTCAACATATCGTGTAGAGATTCTCAGTGACACAAGCAGCACAGTGGCGCCACCTTAACCCTTTTTCCGGAACGTGCCAATGTTTCTTGCGAAGGTTTCTCTGTTTTCGTGACTGACGGTGCACTGTTCTGCGCTGAAGGTCCGCAAATCAAGGGGCTTGGCGCCGAGAATATGGCCTCGGACTTTGATCCCGGCGGCGCGCCCGGTAAGATGCCGGACAGAATTTTTCCACCTCGCTATTCAGGACACCCGCCATGAGCATCAAATCGGACAAGTGGATTCGCCGCATGGCGCAAGAGCACGGCATGATCGAACCTTTCGTCGAGCGCCAGGTGCGTGGCGAAGGCGCCGAGCGCGTGATTTCCTACGGTGTGTCGAGCTACGGCTACGACGTGCGTTGCGCCGATGAATTCAAAGTGTTCACCAACATCAATTCGGCGACCGTCGATCCGAAGAACTTCGACGAAAAGAGCTTCGTCGACGTCAAGAGCGACGTGTGCATCATCCCGCCGAACTCCTTCGCCCTGGCGCGCACCGTGGAGTTTTTTCGCATTCCTCGAAACGTGCTGACCATCTGCCTGGGTAAAAGCACTTACGCCCGTTGCGGCATTATCGTTAACGTGACCCCGCTCGAGCCTGAGTGGGAAGGCCATGTGACCCTGGAATTCTCCAACACCACTACGCTGCCGGCGAAAATCTACGCCAATGAAGGCGTGGCGCAGATGCTGTTTTTCGAATCCGACGAAGAGTGTGAAGTTTCCTACAAGGACCGTGGCGGCAAGTATCAGGGGCAGCGCGGCGTCACTTTGCCACGCACCTGATTCATTTCATCGGGTTGCCGGTGGGAATTCCTGGGCGGGTAGACACTCTATTGGGTGTACTGCCCGGTTCGCGCACAGCGGACGAGGCCATTGCTAAGGAGTGTCCCATGAAGATCGATCCGCGAATAAGTGCCGAGCTGGCAAGGCTTGAGCCCAATCAGGTTGGCGTCTTGGCCTGGTCCTTGTTGGCGCACCCGCCTGTCATGGCGGGGGGCATCCCCGGTCAACCCGATCCCGATACCCCCAACGAACAACCGACGGAACCGGGAGAGCCAACCCTGCCGGATGAGCCGCCACCCGCGCCTGTTGCCTGATCATTGATCATTGTAGGAGCGAGCTTGCTCGCGATGGTCGTCAACGATAACGCGACAAGCCTGACACCCCGCGGCGGATTGGAGTTTTTCGCGAGCAAGCTCGCTCCTACACGACTGGCCAGATTTCGTTGTCGCCGATGACGAATACCCTGCAAGTGTCATCTTGCTGTATCTGATAACCGCCGGTAAACGCGCCGAAGGCAGGTAGCAGGCTGATCTCGTCGCCGAGCCGGAAGCAGGCCAGGCGCAAGCTTTGTCGACCCCGGCCGGTCAATCGGTAGACGGGGTGCACATGCCCGGCCAGTACGTGCCGACTCCCGTGAGGGGTCGGCTCATGCTGCAAGGCGAACGGTCCCAGCAGCAAAGGCTCGGGCACCACTCGAATATTCAGCGAAACGGGCGGGTCGCCGGCGCGCTTGTCATGGTTGCCGCGGATCAGCGTCATGGGCAAGTCGCGGTGCTGGTCTCGCCACTCGGCTAACGCGCTTAGCGTGGCTTTCGCGTGGGACCCGGGACCGTGCAGGAAATCCCCGAGAAAAATCAGCTGCCGACAGGGCAGGGTTGCGAGTAACCCGGTTAACACGGCGATATTGCTGGCGGTGGTGCCCTGCGGCACCGGTTGCCCGAGGCTGCGATAAGCGGCGGCCTTGCCGAAATGCACATCGGCGACCAACAACGCCTGTTGCGCTGGCCAGTAAATCGCCTTTTCTGGCAACAACCAGAGATCTTCACCCGCCAGGCGGACCGGATAGGGCGTACTCATCAGGCTTTCCCTGTTTCGGCGGTTTTCTCGAGGTCGTTGACCATGCGTCTGATGCGGTCGGCGAGTTTTTCCGAGCTCATGCTTTCGCGCATGCGTTCCACCAGCAGCGGAAACCCGAGGGGGGTAGGGCGCTTAATATGATGCAGGTCCAATTGCAGGCGATTGAGCCGCTCCAGGGTCCGTTCCAGACGATGGATATCCAGTTCCTCGCGCAGGACTTCTTCCCCGGCCTGGGCCAGCAGCAGATTGCCGGCGTCGTATTGCTTGAACACTTCAAAGAACAGACCGCTCGATGCCTGAACCTGACGCGTGCTTTTCGGCGCGCCAGGGTAGCCGGCGAACACCAGCCCGGCGATGCGCGCGATTTCCCTGAATCGGCGCAACGCCAGCTCGCCGGCATTCAGGCTGGCGAGGACGTCCTTCAACAAAAAGTCAGGGCTCAACAGGTGCGAATCCAGCTGCGTCGACCAATCCACGCAGGTGGCGCTGAGCAGTTCCAGGCCGTAATCGTTGACCGCGATCGAAAAGGTGACGGCCAGCCGTTGACTGACCCGCCATGCCAGCAGGCTCGCCAGGCCCAAATGCACCTGGCGTCCGGCAAAGGGGTAGAGGAACAGGTGCCAGCCTTCGCGGGATTTGAGCACCTCGGCCAGCAGGCTGGTCTCGGTGGGTAGCCCGGACCAACGTTTCTGTACCGCTAACAACGGGCGCAGGGCCTGCATTTCCGGGCCGATAAAGGCGCCCTGATCCGCGGCACTGAAGCGCGCCACCACGGCGTACGCCAACTCGCTGGACAACGGCATGCGCCCACCATTCCAGCGCGGCACCGCGGCTTTTCTCGTGGCGCTGCGTTTGACATAAGCCGTCATGTTTTCCACCCGGACCAGCTCCAGCAAACGTCCGGCAAACAGAAATCCATCCCCAGGCCTGAGTCTTGCGATAAAGCCTTCTTCGACACTGCCCAATTGCTTGCCACCGCCACCCTTGCTCCAGAACTTCAGCTGGATGCTCGCGTCGCTGACAATGGTGCCGATGCTCATGCGATGCCGTCGGGCCAATCGCGCGTCCGGCACGCGCCAGACTCCGTCCTCATCCGGTTCGACCCGGCGATAGTCCGGATAAGTCGTCAGGGAAAGCCCGCCGTGGCGCACGAACGCCAGGGCCCAGGTCCAATCCTGCGGTGTGAGATCACGATAAGCCCAGGCGCCGCGCACTTCTTCGTACAACTCATCGGGCAGGAACCCGCCGCCCAAGGCCATGCTCACCAAGTGCTGAACCAGCACATCCAGCGGCTTGTGCGGTGACTCCCGGGGTTCGATCCGCCGTTGCGCCACCGCATCCTGTGCCGCGGCGGCTTCGATCAATTCGAGGCTGTGCGTGGGTACCAGCGTCACACGCGAAACCCGGCCCGGCGCGTGGCCGGAACGCCCGGCACGCTGCATCAACCGCGCCACGCCTTTGGCCGAGCCGATCTGCAGGACCCGCTCGACCGGCAGGAAGTCCACGCCCAGGTCCAGGCTCGAGGTGCAGACCACGGCTTTGAGCTGACCTTCCTTGAGCGCTCGTTCGACCCAGTCGCGGGTGTCCCGGGACAGCGAGCTGTGATGCAGGGCGATCAGCCCTGCCCAGTCCGGGCGAGCCTCGAGCAGCGCCAGGAACCAGATTTCCGATTGCGCACGGGTGTTGGTGAACACCAGGCTGCTGGGGCTGGATTCAAGCTCGGCAACGACCGCCGGCAACATTTTCAAGCCGATGTGCCCGGCCCAGGGGAAACGTTCGATGGCTGGTGGCAACAATGTGTCGACCTGCAGTGCCTTGGACGTTTGACCCTGGACGTTGATGCCGCCGCCCTGTGGGATTAATACCTGCTCAGCGTGGGCCTGATTACCCAGGGTTGCGGAAACGCCCCAGACGATCAGCTGCGGGTGCCAGCTGCGCAGGCGGGCGAGGGCCAGTTGCAGCTGCACGCCGCGCTTGTTGCCGAGCAATTCGTGCCATTCGTCGACCACCACCATGCGCAAGGTCGACAGTGCTGTGAACGCGTCGGCGCGGGCCAGCATCAGGGTCAGGCTTTCGGGGGTGGTGATCAGTGTCGAGGGCAGGCGCCGACTCTGGCGTGCGCGTTCGCTGGTGCTGGTATCGCCGGTGCGCAGGCCGATGCTCCACGGGATCTGCAAGTCGTGCAACGGCGCTTCCAGCGCGCGGGCGGTATCGGCGGCCAGGGCGCGCATGGGGGTTATCCACAGCACCGTCAAGGGTTCGGCGACCGGTTTGCGTTTGCGAGGTTTATCGCTGGCAGGCGTGACGCGGGCGAAGCGTTCGAGCGCACCCAACCACACGGCATAGGTTTTACCTGCGCCGGTGCTGGCATGCAGCAACCCGGATTGTCCGTTTTTTATCGCTGCCCACACCTGTTTCTGAAAGACGAACGGCTTCCAGCCGCGAGCGGTGAACCAGTGTCTTGCGAAGTGGGGAGAGATTCCCATGCCGGCGGCGTGCGCTCTGAAAGTCTTCTTTCAGTGACCACGGCAGCGTACGAAAGGTTTAATGACACAACACAGTCCTGTAGGAGCCCGGCTTGCCGGCGAAGGCGTCCTTGAGATCGCCATCGCCGGCAAGCCGGGCTCCTACAGAGATCGCCTTCGCCGGCAAGCCTGGCTCCTACAGAGATCGCCATCGTTGGCAAGCCTGGCTCCTACAGAGATCGCCATCGTTGGCAAGCCTGGCTCCTACAGAGATCGCCATCGTCGGCAAGCCTGGCTCCTACAGGTATCGAGCGCTATTTCAGGTTGCCGCTGAGGAATTGTTTCAGTCGTTCACTTTTCGGATTGCCCAGCACCTCATCCGGCGCGCCTTCTTCCTCTACCAGCCCCTGGTGCAGAAACAGTACCTGGCTCGATACCTTGCGGGCGAAGCTCATTTCATGGGTGACCATGATCATGGTCCGGCCTTCTTCAGCCAGGCCCTGGATCACCTTGAGCACTTCACCAACCAGTTCCGGATCGAGCGCCGAGGTCGGTTCGTCGAACAGCATGACTTCCGGCTCCATGGCCAGTGCGCGGGCAATGGCGACCCGCTGCTGCTGGCCGCCGGACAGGAACGCCGGGTACTGATCGGCCACCCGCGCCGCCAGACCGACCTTGTCCAGGTAGCGACGGGCGCGATCTTCGGCTTCTTTCTTGTCACAACCCAGCACCCGGCGAGGCGCCATGGTGATGTTTTCCAGCACCGTCATGTGGCTCCACAGGTTGAAATGCTGGAACACCATGGCCAGGCGGGTACGGATCCGCTGCAGTTCATCGGGATCGGCGACATGGATGCCGTGGCGATCCTTGACCATGCGAACGTTCTGGCCATCGAGGCTCATGGTGCCCTCGTTGGGTTGTTCAAGAAAATTGATACAGCGCAAAAAAGTGCTTTTACCCGAGCCGCTGGCGCCGATCAGGCTGATGACGTCGCCGGTATTGGCCTTGAGCGAAACGCCTTTGAGCACATGATGGTCGCCATAGCTCTTGTGCAGACCTTCGATGGTCAGTTTGTACATGGGGCATGCATCCTCAAGGCGAAAGTAGATAGCCGCTGCGATACGCCTCGGCGCCCGCGACGTGCGCGATCACCATGCCGGCAGTGGCCATGCGCCGCAGCGAGCGGGCGTACATCAGGCCGGCGGCGGTGCAATGAACGGGGGTGACGCGATCATTGATCGGGTCGATGATTTCGGCGATCAGTTGCCCGGCTTCCAGGTACTGTCCCGGCAACGCCATGAACACCAGCAGTCCGCCGACGGGGGTTGCCACCGGTTCCACACCGGCCAGCGGCGTGGCAGGGTAGGGCAATATCGGCAGTGGCGCTGGTTTGCCGGCAATCGCACCGAAGTGGGTCAGGTAGTTGATCAACGCCTGGCAGTCGAGGCTGGCCAGCGGGTGATTGACGTCGCCCTGGCCGCGCAGCTCGACGGTGACCGAAAAGCTCCCCTGCGGTATATCGAAGTGTTCGCCAAAGCGTTCCTGGAGTTGCCACCAGAGCAGGGTGAAGCATTCATCGAACGACTGGCCGCCTGAATCGGTGGCCAGCAGACAGGCTTCGGCACCGATGTAACGGGCCAGCGGCTCGACCTGCGGCCAGGCTTCGGGTGTGGTGTAGAGATGGGCGACCGCTTCGAAATCGCAATGCAGGTCCAGCACCACGTCGGCATCGCAGGCCAGCCGTTGCAGGATCAGGCGCTGGGACTGCAATTGGGTGACGGCGCTCTGGCGCCCCAGCGCGTCGCGCAGGCTGCCGCGGATCAATTCGAGGTTGCGCTGCGGATCGTCGCCAAGCTGGCCTTCGATCGCATTGCCGACCTCTTCGCTCAAATCGACGAACCAGCGGTTGAAGTTCTGCCCGCTCTCCAGGTCGTAACGGCCCAAGGGTACATCCATCAGCACCTGCTCCAGTCCGACCGGATTGGCCACCGGCACCAGCACGATTTCGCTGCACAGGCGGCCGTCGGCCTCAAGTTCTGCCAGGCGCTGCTTGAGGTGCCAGGCCACCAGCATGCCAGGCAGTTCGTCGGCGTGCAGGGATGACTGGATGTAGATCTTGCCCTTGGCCGACGGCGGGCCGAAGTGGAAGCTGTGAATCTGTCGTGCGGTCCCCGGCAGCGGGGCCAGCAGGTCATGAATCTGGTGGCGCATGTTCGTCTCTTTATTTCTGAAAGCGGGTCCTAGTGGGTCGGCCCGAGGAATGCCAGCCATCGGCGTTCGGCGAGGCGAAACAGGCCAACCAGCGCAAAGGTAACGGTCAGGTAGATCAGCGCGGCGATGCCGAACGACTGGAAGGTCAGGAAGGTCGCCGAGTTGGCGTCCCGCGCGACTTTCAGGACATCGGGGATGGTCGCGGTGAACGCCACGGTGGTCGAGTGCAGCATCAGAATCACTTCGTTGCTGTAATAAGGCAACGAGCGACGCAGGGCCGACGGCATGATCACGTAGGCATACAGCTTCCAGCCTGTCAGCCCGTAAGCCTTGGCCGCTTCGACCTCACCATGGGCCATGCTGCGAATCGCCCCGGCGAAAATCTCCGTGGTGTAGGCGCAGGTGTTCAGGGCAAACGCCAGGATCGTGCAGTTCATCGCATCGCGAAAGAACGCATCGAGCACGGGCTGGGCACGCACGGCAGCCAGGCTGTAGATCCCGGTGTAGCAGATCAGCAGCTGGATATACAGCGGCGTCCCGCGGAACAGGTAGGTATAGAACTGCACCGGCCAGCGAATGTAGGCGTGGGGTGAAACCCGGGCGATAGACAACGGGATCGACACCAGGAAACCGATGAAGATCGAAGCACTGAGCAGCCACAGGGTCATGGCCAGGCCTGTGATGTTGTAGCCGTCGGTGTAGAGGAAAGGTCTCCAGTATTCCTGCAGGAGTTCGATCATCGTACGGCCTCCCGGGAACCGGCGGCGTAGCGGCGTTCGAGCCAGCGCAGGACAAAATTGGAGGCGCTGGTGATCAGCAGGTAGATCAGCGCGGCGAGCACCAGGAAGTAAAACAGTTGATAGGTGCTTTTACCCGCATCCTGGGCCGCCTTGACCAGATCGGCGAGGCCGATGATCGAGACCAGCGCGGTGGCCTTGAGCATCACCATCCAGTTGTTGCCGATGCCGGGCAGGGCGAAGCGCATCATTTGCGGGAACACCACGATCCGGAAACGCTGGCCGCGTCTGAGGCCATAGGCGGTGGCGGCTTCGACCTGGCCCCGTGGCACCGCGAGGATCGCGCCGCGGAAGGTTTCGGTGAAATACGCACCGTAAATGAAGCCCAGGGTGATGACCCCGGCGCTGAACGGGTTGATCTCGATGTATTCCCATTCCATGAAATCGGTAAAGGTCGTCAACCAGGTTTGCAGGCTGTAGAAGATCAGCAGCATCAGCACCAGGTCCGGCACGCCGCGGATCAGTGTGGTGTAGAGCTGGGCCGGGATCCGCACCAGTTTGACTTTTGACAGCTTGGCACTGGCACCCAGCAAGCCGAGCAACACGGCCACCAATAGCGACAATACCGATAATTTGATGGTCATCCAGGTGCCTTCCAGCAGCAACGGACCGAAGCCCTTGAGGCTGAAGGCTGAGAGCCCCAGATTTTGCAGGAGGTTTTCGAACATAAATCAGCAACCTGATCGGATGAAAAAAGCGCCCATCGCGAAATGGGCGCCGGGCATTATTTGCCGCTGTACAGGTTCAGATCGCCAAAGTGTTTCTTCTGAATGGTGGCATAGGTGCCATCGTCGTGTAACGCTTTGATACCTTTATCCAAAAGTGCCTTCAGCTCTTTGTTACCTTTAGAGATACCGATCGCTGTTTTGGCTGGCAACAATTCGCTGTCAACCGGCTTGCTGACTTCGTAATCGGTGCCTTTTGGCGACTTCAGGAAGCCCAGTTCAGCTTGCAGCATGTCCTGGATAGCGCCGTCGAGACGGCCGGACATCAGGTCCGAATACACTTGGTCCTGGTTCTGATAAGCCTGGGTTTTCACCCCGGCCTTGTCCAGAACGGCCTTGGCATAGGCTTCCTGAATGGTGCCTTGCTCATAGCCGATGGTCTTGCCCTTCAGCGAAGCGACATCTTCGCTCAGGCCGGAACCTTTCTTGAATACATAGGCGGTTGGGCCGGAGAACAGCTCTTCGGAGAAGTCGATGACTTTTTCGCGAGCCGGGGTGACGGTCATCGAAGAGATCACACCGTCGAATTTATTAGCCTTCAGGCCCGGAATCATGCCGTCGAAATCGCTTTCGACCCATTTGCACTTGACCTTCAACTCGGCGCAGATGGCGTTGCCCAGATCAATGTCGAAGCCCACCAGGCTACCGTCCGCCGCTTTTGACTCGAACGGTGCATAGGAAGGGTCAACGCCAAAGCGCAATTCCTTGTATTCCTTGGCCAGCGTGGAGCCAGCTGCCATGCACAACGCCAGTGCAGAAAGGGTCAGCAATGCTTTTTTCATTCTTCAATCCCTAAAAACCAATATGAGCGCTTGTGGCGCAGAATTATTGTTACTGGAAAGCGTAAGACCCTATGGAAGTAGCAATTTCCGAACCAGAGTCCCGAACAAGCGTTTAAAAGGTAGCTCAAGAAATGTCGGGGAGGGATTTATGCACTAAAACGGGCGCCGGGAAAAGGCTGCACCAAGGGTGTTCATGGCTTGCTCTTCGTAGGAGCTGGCTTGCCAGCGAAAAACGTTAACGATGACAGGTTGTTGCTGGATTAACGCGGTGCTTTCAAGTGCTTCGCTGGCAAGCCAGCTCCTACAGGGGACCGCGTCAACTCAGTAGATCCTGCAGGGTGCCGAGGTGGTCCGCTTCTTCGACGGTCTTGTCCTGCCGCCAGCGCAACATCCGTGGAAACCGCACGGCAATGCCACTTTTATGACGCTTGGACAGGGCAATCCCCTCAAACCCCAACTCGAACACCAGGCTCGGTTTCACGCTGCTCACCGGCCCGAACTTCTCTATCGTGGTCTTGCGCACGATGCTGTCGACCTGGCGCATTTCTTCATCCGTCAGTCCCGAATAAGCCTTGGCGAAGGGCACCAGCGTGCGTTCGCTGGCATCGGCTGGGCCGTCCCAGACGGCGAAGGTGTAATCGCTGTAGAGACTGGCCCGGCGGCCATGGCCGCGCTGGGCATAGATCAGCACGGCATCGACGCTGAACGGGTCGACTTTCCATTTCCACCAGACGCCCATGTCCTTGGTCCGACCGACCCCATATAACGCATCCCGGGCCTTGAGCATCATGCCCTCGACACCCAGGCTGCGGGAGGCTTCCCGTTGCCGGGCGAGGTCGAACCAGTCTTCTCCCGTGAGCACGGGCGACGGCAGCAGGACGGGGTTGGCGCAGGCGCTGATCACCTGTTCCAGCTGAGTGCGACGTGTGACCTGAGGGTGATTGCGCCAATCTTCGCCTTGCCATTCCAGCAAGTCATAGGCGAGAACGACCACCGGCACCTCGTCGAGGATTTTCTTGCCGAGGGTCTTGCGACCGATCCGCTGTTGCAGCAGGGCGAACGGTTGCACCGCGGGTGCGGCTGGCGCCTGTGGATCGAAGGCGTCCTCGGTGCCTGGGCGTGCGCTTTTCCAGGCAACGATCTCGCCGTCGATCACCGTGCCGTCAGGCAGGCCGTGTGCCAGGTTCTCGAGTTCGGGAAAGCGCTCGGTGACCAATTCTTCACCACGGGACCAGATCCAGAGTCGACCGTCGCGCTTGACCACCTGGGCACGGATGCCATCCCATTTCCATTCCACTTGCCAGTGGCTGGCGGGTCCGAGCAGGGCTTCGAACTGTTCGACCGGCTGTGCCAGCGCATGGGCCAAAAAAAACGGATAGGGCTGGCCACCCCGTTGGGCGTGCTCATCGGCCGATTCGGCGGCGATCAGCTTCAAGTAGCTGGCCGCACTCGGACGGTGGGACAGGTCGGTATACCCCACCAGCCGCTGCGCCACGCGCTTGCTATCGAGGTGCGCCATGGAGGCCAGGGCCCGGGTCACCAGCAACTTGGAGACGCCGACCCGGAAGCTGCCAGTGATCAGTTTGATGCAGAGCATCAGGCTTGGGCGGTCCAGTTGCGACCAGAGTCCGGGAAGCCGTTCGGCGAGCACTTCCGGTGGCGCGCCACGCAGTGTCAACAATTTGTCTTCAATCCACACCGCCAATCCGTCTGTTGAGCTGTGGGACGTTTCTGGCAACACCAGCGAGATGGTTTCCGCCAGATCGCCGACGGCCTGATAACTTTCCTCGAACAGCCACACCGACAGACCGGAAAACGCCACCGCCACTTCGCGCAGGATACGCACCGGCACCAATTGCCTGGGGCGTCCACCGGACAAAAAGTAAACCGCCCAGGCTGCATCTTCCGGTGCAGCTTCAGCAAAATAATGTTGCATCGCCGCCAGTTTGGCGTTGCTCGATGTGGTGGCGTCGAGCTCGGCGTACAACAGGGCGAAGTCCTTCATGTCAGCACCTCGGCGATGTCCGGCTCCTCGATGACCGGGTTTTCTTCCTCGTCGTCGCCGTACTCGGTATTGAAGCTTTGCGCATCGAGTCCTAGCTCGCGCAGGTGGCGCACCAATACCCCGACCGAGCCGTGGGTGACCATGACCCGTTCGGCACCGGTTTGCTCGATGGCCCACAGCAGGCCGGGCCAGTCGGCGTGGTCGGACAAGACAAAGCCGCGGTCCACGCCGCGCCGCCGACGAGTACCGCGCAAGCGCATCCAACCGCTGGCAAAGCCGTCACTGTAGTCACCGAAGCGGCGCATCCAGGTGCTGCCGCCGGCAGACGGCGGGGCCAGCACCAACGCCTTGCGCATCATGGGGTCGCTCTTTTTCACCTCGCCGGCGTAGATCGTTGGCGGTAGATAAACACCGCTCTCGCGATACACCCGGTTCAATGGCTCTACCGCACCATGCACCAGTATGGGGCCAAGACTGGCGTCGATACCGTGGAGAATCCGTTGCGCCTTGCCGAAGGAGTAACAGAACAGCACGCTGGCCTTGTCGGCGGCGGCGTTGGCTTGCCACCACTGATTGATCTCGGCAAACACCTGCGCCTGGGGTTGCCAGCGATAGATCGGCAGGCCGAAGGTCGATTCGGTGATGAAGGTGTCGCAGCGTACGGGTTCGAACGGGGCGCAGGTGCCGTCAGGCTCGATCTTGTAATCCCCCGAGGCAACCCAGACTTCGCCGCCATATTCCAGCCGTACCTGGGCCGAACCGAGCACATGCCCTGCGGGGTGAAAACTCAGGGTCACGCCGTGGTGAGTCAGGGGCAGGCCGTAAGGCAGGGTTTGCAGATTGATATCCACCCCCAGGCGCGCGCGCAGGATGCCTTCGCCGGGAGCCGCCGCCAGATAGTGCTGGTTGCCGCCTTTGGCATGGTCGCCGTGGGCGTGGGTGATGACCGCCCGTTCGACCGGACGCCAGGGGTCGATGTAGAAATCCCCGGCGGGGCAGTACAGACCTTCGGGGCGGGCGATAACAAGGTCCATATTTGTTACCAAAAATGGGGGATTTGTTAGCTATGAGGTTGGCGCGAGGCGAGAAGTTCTATCGGGATTTAGTGGGCAAGTGACATTCCAATGTGGGAGCGGGCTTGCTCGCGAAAGCGGTGTGTCAGTCGACATCATTGGTGAATGTCGGACCGCATTCGCGAGCAAGCCCGCTCCCACATGGGATAGGGTTATTTACCCGGCGTCAGGGTCAACCGCTTGCTCCCATACACCTTGTCAAAGTTCTGCGGCTGCATCGGCAAGCTCATGTACTGGCCCTTGAGCCACGGATCGATGCTGTCCAGGTAATTGGGGCTCGCCGGGTTGCCGGACTGGCCTGTGCTGTTCTGCCCCATCAGCGGTTCGGCCTGGCCGAAGTCGACGATCAGGCGCACGGTCGGTGCCAGGGTGGTATTGAAATCCTGGCCCCAGGTGAACGCCGCCGTGTTGAGGGTGGTGTGATCGCCTCCAGCCGGCAGTGGGCCGCGCACGGTCTGGCCGCTGGCATTCTTCCATTCGTAGCGGTGCAATTTGCCCCACTGCCATGCTTTGTGATCGCCACCCAGCAGACTGTCGCCTGCGTTGATAGCTGCCGCGAGACTGCGAGCGAGGATCGCCGGTTTGTCTTCTTTGTGTGGCGTGCGAACGTCATCCCAGAATGGACTGTCCTCACGGCCCAACAGATGATCGGCCTGGGCGGCGTAGGACAACTTGCCATTGGCGATCAAGGCTTTCCACGCCGCGCTGCTGTCCGGGCCCAGTTCGTCGAGGAAGATCTGCCCGGTGCTTTCCTGGAGGAACAGTTCGTAGATCGCCGCGTCGGCGGAGCCGGGGCTGAGCTTGCCGTCGAATGCCATCAAGCGGGTGTACGCTTCGCGCGCCTTGCCCCGATCGGCCTCCGGCAGCGCGTCGATGGCTTGCTTGAGCGGTTGGGCCATGCCGGGCGCCTGGAACATTTTCTTCAGCTTGGCGGCGAAGGTGGTGGTCTGATCGTATTGCATGGCAATCGCGCTGCGGACATCGTGTTTGCCCGCGCCAGCCAGTTCGGCCATGCGTTCGCCGCGTTCCGGTGCCGCCCAGGAATTGGACAGTTGCATGCCGTAGCCGTGGGGAATGACTCGCTGGTTGGCGGTGCCGAGCCAGCCTTGGGCCGGGTCCTGGTCGTAGGGGTGCAGCATCGGATCCGCGTAACCGTCCCAATCGTAACGGCCTTCCCAGCCCGGGGAGGGCAGCAGGCCTTCGCCTTCGCGACGGTTCGGGTAGCGGCCGGTCACCTGCCAGCCAATATTGCGGGCGTCGGCAAAGACCAGGTTCAGCGTTATGGCGCGGATCTCCCGGCTGGCATCCGAGGCTTTTTCGACGTTCTGCGCCCGGGACAGGTCGAAAAACGCATCCAGGGTCTTGTCGTCGGTGAAGCTCGGCGTCTGCAAGGCCAGGCCGAAGCCGTTGGCCAGCGCGGAGCCTTGGGCGCTGTTGAGCAGCGGGCCATGGCGGGTTTCGTACACCGCCTCGCGAATCGAACGCTGGCCTTTGACGAAATAGCTCTCGTTGCGCACGATCACCGGCTGCCATTTGCCGCCGACCTCGTAGGCAAGACCATTGCCCTGGCGTTTGATTTTTTCCAGAAACAGATCCTGGTTATCGCCCATGACCGAGGCCATGCTCCAGGCCACCTTGCCGTTGTAACCGCCCAGCACCATCGGCAAGCCGGCGAGGGTGACGCCGGAAGCCTGATACTTGGGCGCGCGAATCTGTACGTAACTGAACAACGACGGCACGCCCAGCGATCCGTGGCTGTCGCTGGCCAGCAGGCTTTTACCGCTGCGGCTGCGTTGGGGGGCGATCGCCCAGTTGTTCGATGAAGTGGCGCCCAGCAGGTTCAGTTCGGACAGTTGGTGGGTGGCCTTGCTGATGTCAGCCAGGCCGGGAACCTGCCCGTTGAGCTTGATACCCTGCAGTTTTTCGGCTTCGGCCACCGGCAGTTTTTCATCGGGGGCGGAGGGTGTCAGCCAAGGCAGTTTGTCGGTGCTGACGGTCTGCGCCAGCATCAGCGAGGCAATTTCTTCCGGCAGGTTGGCCGATTGGCTGAAATTCAACAGGCAGAACATCAGCGCCGAGTCTTCCGGCTTCCAGTATTCCGGTTTGTAGCCGGTGGCGGCGAGGTCCGCCGGCAGCTTGTCGCGGTAGCGGAACAGGTAGGCGTTGACGCCACGGGCATAGACTTCGAAAAAGCGCTTGAGCCGCGGCGAAGACGCTTTGTAGAGCTCATCGGCGCTTTTCTTCAGATTGACCGCGCGCATGTAGCGGTCGGCGTCCAGCAGGTCCGGCCCGGACATCTCCGCCAGACGGCCCTGGGCCAGCAGGCGCAGGGTCACCATTTGAGCAACGCGGTCCGTGGCGTGTACATAACCGAGGGAAAACAGTGCGTCATGGAAACTGTTGCTTTCGATCAACGGCACGCCCATGGCATTGCGCCGCACCGAAACGTTCTGCGCCAGTCCTTTGAGCGGCTGTACTCCAACGGTCGGCGGGAGGGTGTCCCGGGTGTTTGTGGTCTGACAACCGGTCAGGCCCAAGACACCGGCCACTGCTGCGGCAACGCCGAACCGGGGAAGAAAATGTGAGAGGGCTGGCGAGGCCATGGCAAAGCTCCTGCGGGGGGTAGCGTCATTAAAGGCGCTACGTTAGTGAGCAGGAGGTGGGCGCGCAAGCAGCTTGTTTCAGGATTTATCTGCCAAACGCAAAGTGAGCAGCCCGCGGGATGTTGGCGTTCACTGAAGATCCCCTGTAGGAGCTGGCTTGCCAGCGAAGCGATCTGTCAGTCAACACCTCTACCGACTGTGCCAGCGTCTTCGCCGGCAAGCCGGCTCCTACACGGGATTGGCGGCGTTCACCGATCCGCTGTTCTCAAGCCCCGTGGCACTTCTTGAATTTCTTGCCGTTGCCGCAGGGGCAAGGGTCGTTGCGGCCAACGTCTTTCAGGGCGTTACGCACTGGTTCCTGGTGGGCGTGGCCGCAGTTCGGGCCGTGGACATGACCATGGTCGTGATCATGGTGCTCGTGATGGTCATGATCGTGGTTGCAGTCTGGGCCATGAACATGGGGTTGCTGGGTCATCGAAGTTGCTCCGGAATTAAATCGGCGGGGATTATCACGCCATTGCGCGCCAGGTGCACGTAGTGCGCGATGAATAAACCGGTTTCCATTTCACCTTCCAGTCGATAGGGGATGGGCTGATCGGGTTTCTTCAGCAATTTCACCACGTCCCGGACCTTGGGCCACAGGTTGGTGCGGATCGGCACCTTGAAGTACGCGCTGCGCTTGGGACCGACCGTAAACCAGTGTTCGTGCTCGCCTTCGGTCAGTAGCATGTCGCCCAGGTGAATCCGGTACTCGAGGCCGCGCACCGTCAGATCGCTGTCATTGCGGTTGTCGACGCGAAAGTACAGGAGGAATCGTTGCTGCATCAGTTTGGCCTGGACGACTTCGACCTTGACCAGATGCACCTCTGGCTCCGGTCCGTCGTCGCTGAACCATGACACGCAGCCGCCGAGCCCCGAAAACAGGAGCAGCGTAAATAGATAAAGTACGAGTCGTCGGGTGATCATGGTCGTGTTCTCCCTTGAACTCCAGTCTAGCCCCTCAAGTAGCGAAATACCCCGCGCAACACTTCTTGAACTTCTGCCCGCTGGCGCACGGGCAGGTATCGTTGCGCCCCGCCTTGAGTTGCACGGTGGGATCGATGAAGTACCAGCGGCCGGCGTTCTGCACGAACGACGAGCGTTCGCGGTGGCTGTGTTCGCCGCCGCCATCGTGCCAGCGCGCCGTGAAGGTGACGAATGCATGTTCCGGCTGGCCGCCCAGGACCTCGGCGCTTTCCACGTCCAGGCCCAGCCAGGTGCTTCGGGCGCTCCAGTCGCTGATGGACTGCCGATCAAGGCCTGCCTGTTGCGCGGGCAGGGTCGTCGCCACCAGGTAATCGATCAGGCCCAGCACATAGGCGCTGTAGCGCGAACGCATCAAGGCTTCGGCACAGGGCGCCGGATGCCCGGCATGGTAATGACCGCAGCAGGCATCAAGCAGGGTGCCGCTGCCGCAGGGGCAAATGGATGTACTCATTGCTTTACCACCAATATTTCCCGAAGTTTTCCGGATTGGCCCAAAACCTCGAATTGAGCCAGTCGGGGACTTGTTTGTAGTCCAGCAGATCATAAGTGAACAGGGTCAGCACCTGCTCGTCACGCTGGAAGCGTTCGCTGGCTTGCAGGGCCAGGGAGAAGAAGTCGGTCTCTTGCCAGCCGCTGGCCGGCAAGTCCGCCAGCACCGCGATGCGGCTGGCGTTGAGGTTGCGTATCCCGCCCAACAGGTTCAGGCCATCGCGCTTGGGCAAATGTTCCAGGCAATCGACCACCAGCGCCAGGTCAAACCGGCGAGCCGCCAGTTCGTCCGGCAAAGGGCCGGGGGCCGCATGGGCCACGCAGGTGTCCGGGTGGGCGAGCTTGAACGCTTCAAGCGCGGGGAATTCGCTGGCGCCAATCAGCAACAGACGCGCCGGGGCGTAACGATCGAGCAATGCGGCCAGCGCCTGCTGGGGCGTGCGCGGAGAAATACCTGCAATCATCGGAGATCCTCAATCAGAGCGCCAAGACTAGCCTGCCCGCACGTCCATATATAGAGCCTGATAGGGTCAAAAGCGTCGATCAGCCGCGAACACGGGAGAAAACTGCACCGGCCTATTGCTGGCGGAGATTAAAAGGGGGGTCTTTACTCCCTAGAATCGGTCTTCAAGCCGATCCCTCAGGAGATAACTAGATGAGCATAGTTCGGACAGCATTACCCTTGGTTCTGCTAACCAGTGTGTTGACTGGTTGCGCAGGTTTGCAGAAAACCGACTGGCCGACCTGTGCGGCGGTCGGTGGTGTCGTCGGTGCGGGTCTCGGCGCAACCGAGAGTTCGGCATGGGCAGGCTATGGCGCGCTGCTGATCGGCGGCACGGCTGCGGCCTATTGCTGGGTTCACGGTGATGGCGACGAAGACGGCGATGGTGTGCCGGACAGCCGCGACAAGTGCCCGGGTACGCCTCGAGGCGTGCAGGTCGATGCCGACGGTTGCCCGCCACCGGTGCCTGCACCAGTGGTTGAAGAGGCCGTTGTTGTCAAGGAAGAAGTCATCGTTATCCGCGATGTTCATTTCCAGTTCGACAAAGCCACCCTGACCCCTTCCGATAAAGAGGTACTGAACACGATCGCCACTCGCCTGAAACAGGAGGCCTCCACTGCCCAACTGACCGTCACCGGTCATACCGACAGCGTCGGCAGTGATGCCTACAACCAGAAACTGTCGGATCGTCGTGCGCATTCGGTGGTCGAATACCTGATTTCCCAAGGGGTACCGCGCAGCAGCTTCGTGTCCGTGGCCGGTGCCGGTGAAAGCCAGCCGGTGGCCGATAACAAAACCGCTGACGGCCGTGCACAGAACCGTCGCACCGAGATCAAAATCAACCGCTAGACCCCTCGCATTCCGCGGCTTGTGCAGTCGCGGATGCGGGTCTTTACTCCTGTGTAACCGGCATCGGCCGGTAACACAGGAGTTTTCACCATGAGTGTTCTCACAAGGACCGTCTTGCCGGTTCTGCTGCTTGGCAGCGTGTTGACCGGTTGCGCTACTCACAGCGATGGCACCGCCCCCTTGAATCAACGAACCTGGCCAATCTGCAGTGTGATCGGCGGGCTGGTGGGTGGTGGCCTGGGCGCTCTGCAAAGTAGCGGTTGGGCGGCCGGTGGAGCGGCGCTCGGTATCCTCACCGGTGGTTTGATCTGTTATGCCCAGGATGGCGACGAAGACGAAGATGGTGTTTTCGATCGACGCGATCGCTGTCCTGATACGCCGGCCAATACGCCCGTCGAGCATCACGGTTGCCCGTTGCCCCAGTATCCGGCCAGCGTGAAACCCGTTGAACCGGTTCGCGCCGAAGTCATCGTCCTCAGAGACGACGTGCTGTTCGCCTTCAACCATTGGGACCTGACACCTTCCGCGCAGAGCAAGCTGGATTCGCTGATGAGCAAACTGCAGGGCGCCGATGTGGTGAGCATCAAGGTGATCGGTCATACCGACAGCAAAGGCTCGGAAGCCTACAACCAGGCACTGTCGGAACGTCGTGCCAGTGCCGTGGCGGACTATCTGTTGAGCCGGGGCCTGGCGGCAAACAAACTCACCAGCGAAGGCCGTGGCGAGCTTGAGCCGGTGGCCGATAACGAAACAGACGCAGGGCGCGCGCAAAACCGTCGCGTGGAGTTGCACATCAATCGCTGAGGCCCGTAACAGAGCCGTCGGACAGCCATCACGGAGTCCGGCGGCCATTGGGCACCTTCATGAAGAATTTTCCGTTGCCCTCTGGCTTATCCCGCGTGGAAGCCGTTACTGTGCGTGCAAAGAATAATTCTCAACGGGGGCGCGTATGAAGGTGTTCTGGTGGTTGGGGAAGCTGTTGACCCTGCTCTTCTGGCTGGTGGTGCTGGTCAACCTGCTCATGCCGTTTGTCTATCCGCTGCACCTGTTGGTCAATGTGGCTGGCAGCCTGCTGGCAGGCCTTCATCTGCTGGAGGCGGTGTTCTGCTTTCGCAGCCTCAGAGGGCGCGCCCACCCTTGGCGTGATCGCCTGAAAATCCTCTTTTTCGGTGTCTACCACCTGCAAACCATCCCGGCTCCTGCCGTATCGAAGGCTTCCCATGCGTAAACTCTGTCTGCTCGCCGCACTCGTCAGCCCACTGGCTTGCGCTCAGGTGGTAAGCGTTGAAACCAACTCACTGATGCGCTTGCCCAACACCGCCAGCACCTTGCACCTGGAACGCCTGGAAGTGGCCGATTACGGCACCTTGCTGATCCCCTCGAACGTGACGCAAGTGACGGTCGATCAACTTCACCTGGGGCGTGAAGCGCGGATCGCGATCGTACCCGGCGAACAGGCGCTGGCGCTTAACGTCAGCCGTGCCCAATTGGCCGAAGGCAGCCAGATTACCGCTCGCGGTGCGCCCGGGACCTACCTCAAGGCTGCCCGTTCCGGGCGTAACCTGACTTTACATATCAAGGCGCTGAATGCGCCGCAATTGTCGGTAGATGCTCGCGGCGGCGCCGGCGCACCGGGTTTTGTCGGGCTGGATGGGGCCAACGGGCAGGCGCCGGGGTGCACCTGGGGCCAGGCGGGTCGCGGAGCCGATGGCAGCAATGGCGCCGACGGCCAGCCGGGGGCTCCCGGTGCGCTGGTCCGGCTGGAAGTGCCGCGCGATTATCCGGCGGAACAGATCAAGGTCCAGGTCGCCGGCGGTGCCGGTGGTCTGGCTGGCCCTGGTGGCAAGCCGGGGGCGGGTGGCAAGGCCAAGGGCTGCCTGGTGTATGAGGCCGATGGCGGCAAGGGCGGGCATCCTGGGGCTGATGGTCAGCCGGGGCCTGCGGGGGCGGAAGGTTCGGTGACGGTCCAGCGGTTGTAATCCGTTCCTGAGATGTGTGTCGTCTGATCGGTTGTCATCGCGGGCAAGTCGGATCGCCGCATCGCACGCGATGACGTCAGACCAGCCACCTCAAAACATCGGCCGCGCCGCAGCAATCGCCACCAACACCAACCCGACGATCAGATTGATCCCCACCAACCGGCGAATCCTTCCCAGCACCGCAGCCCCCGTCGGCCAATCCTGCGCCGTTACCGCAACGCGCAACTCGGGCAACATCAACGCCTGAATCCGGATAAACAACGCAGTCATCACCACATACAATCCCATCATCACCTGCACATAACGTGGCGCGGTTTCAAACCCGGCGTATTGCAGATGGATCATGCCCACGCCACTGATAGGCAAAAGCACCACCGCCACCCAGACCCAGCGGAAAAACCCTTGAAACACTTCAACCCACAGTTTCAACCGGGCCGGACCTTCCAGTGCCTTCATCGCGGCGGGGCGCAAGACCATCCAGGCGAAAAACATGCCGCCGACCCAAACCAGGGCGGACAGGACATGCAGGGTATAAACGATGCCAAAAGGTGTCATTGAGGTACTCCGTTCTGCGCGGGATTAATTAGCGGGGTATGATAGCGACCGAACCGAACCACTGAAAATTTATCCAGCGTTTTTTGCGCCCGACAATTCATGATCAGCACCGAACTCAAAACCACGATCCAGGGCGCCTATTCGCGTTTTCTCGAAGCCAAGAGCCTCAAGCCGCGCTACGGACAACGCCTGATGATCGCCGAAATTGCCAAGGTCCTCGGTGCCATCGACACCGACGACGAAGGCCGGCGCAGTGGCGACCCCGCGATTGTCGCGGTGGAAGCCGGCACCGGTACAGGTAAAACCGTGGCCTACAGCCTCGCGGCCATCCCCACGGCCAAGGCTGCCGGCAAACGCCTGGTGATCGCCACGGCCACCGTGGCCCTGCAAGAGCAGATCGTCTACAAGGATCTGCCCGACCTGATGCGCAACAGCGGTCTGAATTTCAGCTTTGCCCTGGCCAAGGGGCGCGGGCGCTACATGTGCCTGTCCAAGCTCGACATGCTGCTGCAGGAAGGCCAGGCGCAAACCGCCACGGCGCAGCTGTTCGAAGAAGAAGGCTTCAAGATCGAGGTCGACGAAGCCAGCCAGAAGCTGTTCACCAGCATGATCGAGAAGCTCGCCGGAAATAAATGGGACGGCGACCGCGACAGTTGGTCAACCGCCCTGGAAGACGCCGACTGGGCGCGCCTGACCACCGATCACAGCCAGTGCACCAACCGCCATTGCCCCAACTTCGGCCAGTGCGCCTTCTACAAGGCCCGCGAAGGCATGGGCAAGGTCGACGTGATCGTCACCAACCACGACATGGTGCTGGCCGACCTGGCCCTGGGCGGCGGCGCCGTGTTGCCGGACCCGCGCGACACCATCTACGTATTCGACGAAGGCCATCACCTGCCGGACAAGGCCATCGGCCATTTCGCCCACTACACGCGCCTGCGCTCCACCGCCGACTGGCTGGAAACCACCGCCAAGAACCTGACCAAATTGCTGGCCCAGCACCCGTTGCCCGGGGATCTGGGCAAGTTGATCGAACAGGTGCCGGAGCTGGCGCGGGAGATCAAGACCCAGCAGCAGTTCATGTTCACCGCCTGCGAACAGGTCGCCGATTTCAAACCGGGCGAAGACGTGGAAGGCCGCGAACGGCCGCGCCACCGTTTCGTCGGTGGGGTGATTCCCGAGCACATGCGTGAGATGGGCATCGAGCTGAAGAAAGCCTTTGCCCGTCTGACCGACCTGTTCACCCGTCTGACCGAACTGCTCAAGGAAGGCATGGACGGCGAGGTCAACATCGGCATCGCCAGCAACCAGGCCGAAGAGTGGTATCCGCTGTTCGGCAGCCTGTTGTCCCGTTCTTCGGGCAACTGGGAGCTGTGGACCGCCTTCACCGTCGAGGACCCGGAAGACAATCCGCCCATGGCCCGGTGGCTGACCCTGGCTGAAAGCGGTTCGCTGTTCGACATCGAGGTCAACGCCAGCCCGATTCTTGCGGCCGAAATGCTCCGACGCAATCTGTGGAACGTGGCGTACGGCGCGCTGGTGACTTCCGCGACCCTGACCGCCCTCGGAACATTCGACCGCTTCCGCATGCGCGCCGGGCTGCCGAAAAAAGCCGTCACCGCCGTGGTCCCGAGCCCGTTTCACCACGCTGATGCCGGCGTTCTCCGGGTGCCGGACCTGAAGGCCGATCCGCGTGACGCACCGGCCCACACCGCGGCGATCATCCGTGACTTGCCGGCGCTGGTGGAAGGTTCCCGGGGCACGCTGGTGCTGTTCTCCTCGCGCAAACAGATGCAGGACGTGTTCGACGGCCTGGATCGCGACTGGCGCAAACAAGTGTTCATTCAAGGCAACCTGTCGAAACAGGAAACCCTGAACAAGCACAAGGCGCGGGTCGACGGTGGGGATTCCAGCGTGCTGTTCGGCCTGGCGAGCTTTGCCGAGGGGGTCGACTTGCCCGGTGCGTATTGCGAACACGTGGTGATCGCCAAGATTCCGTTCTCGGTACCCGATGACCCGGTCGAAGCGGCCCTGGCCGAATGGATCGAGGCTCGGGGCGGCAATCCGTTCATGGAAATCTCGGTGCCGGATGCCTCGCTGAAACTGGTCCAGGCCTGTGGTCGCTTGCTGCGGACCGAAGAGGATCGCGGCACCATCACCTTGCTCGATCGGCGCCTGGTCACCCAGCGCTACGGCAAGGCGATCCTCAATGCGTTGCCACCTTTCCGGCGCGAAATTTCCTAAACACCGGTGGGCAATTTTGCCCGCCGCGTTGTCTATCTCTCTACCATCGCTTTTCCATTGGCCCATTAAGGGTCGTTAGGGAGAATTTCGTTCTCATGATTCGCCGCTCGTTGCCTGCCGTTTTTGCCCTGATGTTTGCAGCCCCTGTACTGGCGGCGCCTGCTGGCCAACAGACGCTGTTTAACTTTGTGCGCCCCGCCGATGTGGTCCAGGTGGCGACTCAGGATGCCAGCCTGCCGCAATCCAACGCCGAACAAACCGCCGAAGGCGAGGTGTTGCGCCGGGTGACGTTCAACCCGGCAGTCCAACCGACCTTGCGCCTGAGCCCGCAAACCGGTGCCTGGGACTGGTCGCAGTCGGGTTTCATGAGCCTGCGGATTCAAAGCGCGATGAATTGGGCCGTGACCCTGAACGTGAAAATCCAGAGCAACGACGGCAAGACCCTGGTCAGTCGCGTCGATTTGCCTGCTGGCCCTGCGCAAACCTTGCTGGTGCCGCTGCAGCCGTTTACGCCGTTGAGCCTGGGGATGAAAGCCGGGCCGCCGATGCCGATGACCTTTGACGGTCAGCGCGTATTGCTGGCCAGCAGCGCGGGAGAGTTGGAACGCAGCCAGGTGGTGTCGGTGACCTTGTCGATGGATCAGCCGAAAGTCGCCCAGAGCATCCTGCTCGAGCGGTTCGGCGTGCAGGAAAGCGAGGCGGTGACCAAAGCGGCTTATGGCGGCCTGGTGGACGCTTATGGGCAATCCACCCGAGCCAAATGGCCCGAGAAAATCAGCAACGATGAACAACTGAAAAGCGCTGCGGCCAAGGAGCAGCAACAACTGAAAACCTGGCTCGCCGAGCATCAGAAAGCCCCGTTGGACAGGTTTGGAGGCTGGGAAAAAGGTCCGGCCTTCAAGGCCAGTGGCTTTTTCCGCACAGAGAAACGTGACGGTCGCTGGTATCTGGTGACCCCGGAAGGCCATCCGTTCTACTCGCTAGGTGTCAACAGCGTGACGCCGGACGTCAATCGGACCTACATCGCCGGTCGAGAATGGATGTTCGAATCCCTGCCTAAGCCCGACGAAGTGCTGGCCAACCACTATGGTGAAGGCGATAACCGCGGCGGCAATGGTGCCGATCAGGGCCGTGGTTATAACGCCGGTCGCTGGTACGACTTCTATGGGGCCAATCTGCAGCGCCTGTATGGCGAACCTTGCGCCCTGGGCAGCGATACCAAGGCCGGGGTTGCCGAGGCGGCCAAGGCCGACGCGCTCGAGGCGACGGTCGACAAGGCCGCTGAACAACCCGTTGCCCCGGCTTCCGAGTCCAAGGCCGGTGTAGCCGAGGCGGCCAAGTCAGACGCCGTGGCGACAGTCGTACAACCCGCTGAACAGACGGCCGCCGAGCCCTGCAAAGCCGTGATAAATGAACAGCAATGGGCCAACCAGGCGCTGGACCGCCTCCAGGCCTGGGGTTTCAACACCGTGGGTAACTGGAGTGCTCCGGTACTGGCCAACGCCGACCGTGTGCCGTACACCTTGCCACTGTCGATCGTCGGCGATTACGCCAGTATCAGCACCGGCAATGATTGGTGGGGTGGCATGCCCGATCCGTTCGATCCGCGGTTCGCCATGGCCACCGAACGTGCCGTGGCCATCGCAACCCGCGACCATCGCGACGATCCATGGCTGATCGGCTATTTCGCCGATAACGAACTGGCCTGGGCCGGTCCCGGCGACGACCCGAAAGCCCGTTACGCCCTGGCCTATGGCACCTTGAAAATGACCACCGACGTGCCAGCCAAACGCGCGTTCCTCAAGCAGCTGCGGGACAAATACCGCAACCAGGCAGGCCTGTCCAAAGCCTGGGGCATTGAGCTGCCGGCCTGGGAGTTGATGGAAGACCCGGGCTTCGTACCGCCACTGCCGAGCGCCGAGCACCCGGAAATCGAAGCCGACTTCAAGTATTTCCAGAAGGTCTTCGCCGACACCTACTTCAAGACCATTTCCGATTCGCTGAAGTGGCATGCGCCGAATCAGCTGTTGCTGGGCGGCCGCTTCGCCGTCAGCACCCCGGAAGCCGTAGCGTCCTGCGGCCAGTATTGCGACGTGCTGAGCTTCAACATGTACACCCTGCAACCGCAGGATGGCTATGACTTCGCCGTGTTGCGCAGTCTGGACAAGCCGGTGCTGATCACCGAATTCAACGTCGGCTCCACGGACCGCGGACCGTTCTGGGGTGGCGTGACGCAATTGGCCAAAGAAGAAGACCGTGGGCCGGCCTATGCGAACTTCCTCAAACAGGCGATGAAGGAACCGTCGATTGTCGGGGTGCATTGGTTCCAATACCTCGATCAACCGGTGACCGGGCGTCTGCAGGACGGTGAGAACGGTCACTTTGGTCTGGTGGGCATCACCGATCTGCCGTTCCAGGGGTTCGTCGACACTGTGCGCAAGAGTAACCTGGCGATTGTCGATCAATTGGGTAAAGAGGCGGGGAAGGTCACGGCGGAAACGGAGAAAGTCAGCCAGGATGTCGAGGGCGGCAGGCAGGGTGATGCCGGCAAGGGGCCGGAGCAGGGCGCCGGTCAGGCGGGTGGGCATTCCGGGGATGGACACTGAGTCCTGATACACCGCGTTACTCGTTTTTCGCTGGCGAGCCAGCGCCTACAGGGGATCTTGGTGTGACTCAGATCCAATGTGGGAGCGTGCTTGCTCGCGAAGGCGTCCGGTAGGACGCCATGAATTTCTGATCCATGCCATGGACAGCGACCGCCCGGCCCGCCCCTGTTCCCAAAAGCCTCAATGGCTGGAACAATGCGGGCCACTTTGTAGTGCGTTTATCCAGGGGAGTTGCGGGTGCTGATTCAGGGTTATTACGATCTCAAGTTCGAAGCGGTGCGTGAAGGGTTCACGGCGTTGTTCGACGATCCCCAGGAACGTGGCGGCGCGTTGTGCATCCAGGTCGGCGGCGAGACCGTGGTCGATCTCTGGGCGGGCAGCGCCGACAAGGATGGTGCCGAAGCCTGGCACAGCGACACCCTGGCCAACCTGTTCTCCTGCACCAAGACCTTTACCGCCGTGACCGCCCTGCAACTGGTCGCTGAAGGCAAGCTGCAACTGGATGCTCCGGTTGCCCGCTACTGGCCCGAGTTCGCCGCCGCCGGCAAAGGGGCCGTGACCCTGCGCCAGTTGCTCTGTCACCAGGCCGGTCTGCCAGCGCTGCGTGAGCCGTTGGCGCCCGAAGCGCTGTACGACTGGCAAACCATGGTCGATGCCCTGGCCGCCGAATCGCCCTGGTGGACGCCGGGGGAAGGTCACGGTTACGCCGCGATCACCTATGGCTGGCTGGTCGGCGAGCTACTGCGGCGTGCCGACGGTCGTGGGCCGGGCGAGTCCATCGTGGCGCGCGTTGCCAAGCCGTTGGGGCTGGATTTCCATGTCGGCCTGGCGGACGAAGAATTTCACCGCGTGGCGCACATCGCCCGCGGCAAGGGTAACGTCGGCGACGCCGCGGCCCAGCGTCTGCTGCAAGTGACGATGCGCGAACCGACGGCCATGAGCACGCGGGCGTTCACCAACCCGCCGTCGATCATGACCAGCACCAACAAACCGGAATGGCGCCGCATGCAACAGCCGGCCGCCAATGGCCACGGCAACGCCCGCAGCCTGGCCGGGTTCTACGCCGGTCTGCTCGACGGCAGCCTGCTGGAAAGCGAAATGCTCGACGAGCTGACTCGCGAACACAGCCTTGGCGAAGACAAGACTTTACTGACCCGGACCCGTTTCGGCCTGGGTTGCATGCTTGATCAGCCGGACGTCGCCAACGCGACCTACGGCCTCGGCCCTCGCGCCTTCGGCCATCCGGGGGCGGGCGGTTCCATCGGTTTTGCCGATCCGGAATACGACGTAGCCTTCGGTTTTGTGACAAACACCCTGGGACCTTACGTCTTGATGGATCCACGGGCGCAAAAGCTGGCACGGGTACTGGCCACTTGTCTGTAAAACCTGCTTAAGGGTTCCAGGGCCGGAACCCAAAGGCCTTTATGTTTTCAAAGCGTCTGTTTATCCGGGTTTTTTTTAACCGGCCTTATTTTTTCATTTCTTCATTTTGTGGAAATCCAATGTCATCAAATAAAACGTTCGCCTTGGCCCTGTGCTTCGCCATCACCGGTTGTGCACAAACTCCACAAAATGACTCGGATGGCAGCAGCTGGTGGTCGTTCGGCTCGTCCGACAAAGTCGCCACCAAAGATTCGGCATCAGCACCGGCCCCTCTGAAGCCTGCCGCAACCGCGCCGGTGGCCAAGGCTGAAAGCTCCAATCCATGGTACTGGCCATTTGGCTCCGAAGAGGTGCTGGATAAAAAGCCAGAGGTAAAACCTGAAGCCAAACCTGTCGAAGTGGCCAAGGCACAGGCCGATGCAGGGGGCAAATGGTGGTGGCCATTCGGTGGCAAGGATCAAAGCACCGCCAAAGCCGTGCCGATGCCTGATCCAAAAGTCACTCAGGCCTGGCTTGACGACTACGAGCCACGCCTGCGCGCGGCGATCAAGGACAGCAATCTGCAACTGGAGCGTCGTGAAAACGTGCTGGTGGTCACCGCGCCGGTAGAAGGTTCGTTCAACCCTGACCGTCCGGCGATGCTGCTGCCGGTCACCCTCGGTCCCTTCACCCGCGTTGCAAAAATCCTCGAAGTCGATCCCAAGACTGCCGTGCTGGTGCTCGGTCACAGCGATAGCTCGGGCGCGGCACCGGCCAACGTGAAACTGAGCCAGGAGCGTGCCCAGTCCGTGGCCGCGATCTTCCGTCTCAGCGGCTTGCAGCGTGATCGCCTGATGCTGCGCGGCATGGGCGGCGAAGCCCCGCGTGCTGCCAACGACAGCAATGAAGGCCGTGCCCTGAACCGTCGCGTGGAACTGCTGGTGACCCCGCAGAACACCATGGTGGCGCTGCTAAGCAAATACAACATGCCGGCGCCGGCGCCAGTGCGCCTGGTAGCTGCCCAGGACGTCAAGCCTGTGGTCGCGCCGGTTACCCCTGCACCCGCGGCGAAGAAAGCGGCAGTCCCTGCAGCGAAGAAGGCACCGGCCAAGAAAGCTGCCAAGGCGCCAGCCAGGAAAACACCGGCCAAGACTCCGGCGAAGAAGACCGCGCCGGCCAAAGCCGCAGCCGCCGACAAGAAAGTCGCCGCTGCCGATGCTGCAAAAAAGTGATTCGTTAACCAAAAGGAATGCGCCATGACCAAGGGCCTGGCTGATATGCGTCGCGACTACACCCGGGACGGCCTGACCGAGGCGCAAGCCCCGGCCGAGCCGTTTGCGCTGTTCCATCAGTGGTTCGCCGACGCGGTGAAAACCGAACAGGCGCCGGTGGAATCCAACGCCATGACCCTGGCCACCGTCGATCAGGACGGTAGGCCGCATTGCCGCATTCTGCTGCTCAAGGGGCTGGACGAGCAGGGCTTCACCTTCTTCACCAACTACGACAGCGCCAAGGGGCAGCACCTGGCGGCGAACCCCTTCGCCGCCATGACCTTTTTCTGGCCGGCCCTGGAGCGCCAGGTGCGCATCGAAGGGCGGGTGGAGAAGGTCACGCCCCAGGAGTCCGACGCCTACTACCAAGTCCGGCCGCTGGGCAGCCGGCTCGGTGCCTGGGCTTCACCGCAAAGTCGGGTGATTGCTGGTCGTGACGAATTGCAAGCCTTGCTCAAGAACACCGAGCAACGCTTCAGCGACACTCAGCCGCACTGTCCCGAGCATTGGGGTGGGTATCGCCTGTTGCCTGAGCGCATCGAATTCTGGCAGGGCCGTCCGAGCCGTCTGCACGATCGCCTCAACTACCGTTTGCAGGACGCCGACTGGATTCTTGAACGCCTGGCACCCTGAGCAGTCTACCGACCGGGATAGCCTGCCGCAGCGGCTTCCAGCCACTGGGGCAGGTCCCGACGCTTGATCTTCTGCGCCCGGGCGTTAGCCAATTCCTGAAGCATGAAGGCTTTTTTATGCTCGTCGCTGCCCGCCAGGGCCAACGCCAGGTCGCGGTCCATCCAGCGTTTGATCCGCACGTACAGCCACCAGTGGAAGTACAGACCGGCAACAGTGGTGACGACAATGATGAAGTAATCCATGACAATCCTTGAATCAGCGGGGCAGGCCCCTGAATTTGCCGCTAGTGTGTGGTGAGTTCGCGACGGCGACTGTACCGGAACTGAATGAAACCAATTTTATCCGGGCGATGCCGTGACAGGCGTCAAGCTGCGGAGTTTAATGATTACCTGTCTTTTTGGAGTTGATGCTATGCGTAAGTCTGTTCTGTTGGTTGCTTCCTTTTCCACCATGGCGATGTTGCTCACTGGCTGCCAATCGAACCTGACCGGTGACTCTTACTCCCGTGACGAAGCGCGTCGTGTACAGACGATTCGCATGGGCACCATTGAAGCATTGCGTCCGGTAAAAATCGAAGGCACCAAGACCCCGATCGGCGGCGCAGCAGGCGCAGTCGTGGGTGGTGTCGGCGGTAGTGCCATCGGCGGTGGTCGCGGCAGCATTGTCGCCGCCGTGATCGGCGCAGTGGCGGGCGGTCTGCTCGGTTCCGCTACCGAAGAAGGCCTGACCCGCACTCAGGGCGTGGAAATCACCGTCCGTGAAGACGACGGCAGCATGCGCGCCTACGTGCAACAGGTTCAGGAAAACGAAGTGTTCCGCGTCGGTGAACGTGTGCGAATTGCCACGGTGGATGGTACGAGCCGCGTTTCGCACTAAGCCGGACGAGGCAAAAGAAAACCCCGATCAGGTGACTGGTCGGGGTTTTTTGTTTTGGGCGTTTTTTGTATGCGCTAAGCCGCTCGCGGGGCGTGCTTGCGACTCGCCATCGCCGTCACCGCATATCCGATCACCGCCGCCAGTATCGACCCCGTCAGAATCCCCATCCGATCCATCCCGGCGTATTCACTGGCACCCGGCACAAACGCCAGGGAGCCGACAAACAAACTCATGGTAAAACCGATGCCGCAGAGGATCGCCACGCCCATCACCTGGCCCCAGTTGGCGCCTTGGGGCAGGGTGGCGATGCCGATTTTCACCGCCAGCCAGGTCAGGCCGAACACCCCAAGCATCTTGCCCAGCAACAGGCCGACTGCAATGCCCATCGGTACATCGTGGGTGAAGCTTTCAACGGTGACGCCGGTCAGGGACAGGCCGGCGTTGGCGAAGGCGAAGAGAGGCAGGATGCCGTAGGCCACCCAGGGATGCAGGGCGTGCTCCAGGGTCAGCAGCGGCGAAGGTTCGGCATTTTTTGTGCGAAGCGGAATGCAGAAAGCCAGGGTCACGCCCGCCAGGGTTGCGTGGACGCCACTCTTGAGCACGCAGACCCACAGGATCAGACCGATGATCATGTACGGCCCGAGCTTGACCACGCCGAGCCGGTTCATCGCGATCAGCGCCACGATGCAGGCTGCCGCCAGCGCCAGTGACAGGGTCGACAACGCGCCTGAATAGAAGATCGCGATGACGATGATGGCGCCGAGGTCGTCAATGATCGCCAGGGTCATCAGGAACAGTTTCAGCGACACCGGCACCCGCTTGCCCAGCAGGGCGAGCACGCCAAGGGCGAAGGCGATGTCGGTGGCCATCGGAATGGCCCAGCCACTGAGGGCCGGCGGGTTATCCCGGTTGAGGAACCAGTAGATCAGCGCCGGTACCACCATGCCACCAATGGCGGCGGCGCCGGGCAGGACGATCTGTGATGGCCGGGACAGCTGGCCGTCGAGCACTTCACGCTTCACTTCCAGGCCGATCAGCAGGAAGAACATGGCCATCAGGCCGTCGTTGATCCATAGCAGCAAGGGCTTGGCGATTTTCAGCGCGCCGATCTGGGCGACCACGGGGGTGTCCAGCAGGCCGTTGTAGAGCCATGACAGCGGGGAGTTGTTGATGATCAAAGCCAGGGCCGCAGCGGCGATCAATAACAGACCGCTGGCAGCTTCCAACTGAAAGAAACGCGTGAAAGTGCTACGCAGAGGCAAGGTCGCTCTCCATCGATGAATTCAAAAGGTGGCACACCCTAACCCGTACCGTTAGTTGTTAAAACAAAAGTTATATTCTTTTTTGTTATATAGCGTTGCAGGGCTAATGGGTAATACGGTGCTGAGCCTAGCAGTTGCCAGGTGTATTGAACCTCAGCTGTATCTGTGCGTGATGTAGGATTCTTCCTAAGCTTGTCATTTGAGCCTTGAAAGAGGCCGACTGAACGAGAAAACCACCATGAGCGACAACCGACAGTGGGCCCGTGAAGCCATCCGGATCATCGAAGCCGATTTCCAGCGCAGTGCCGACACCCATCTGATCCCGTTGCCGCTGCCGGGTTTGCCAGGCATCGAGCTGTATTTCAAGGACGAGTCCAGCCATCCCACCGGCAGCCTGAAACACCGGTTGGCGCGCTCGTTGTTCCTCTATGCGCTATGTAATGGCTGGCTCAAACCCGGTGCACCGGTGATCGAGGCGTCCAGTGGTTCGACGGCGATTTCCGAAGCGTACTTCGCCCGCTTGCTGGGCTTGCCCTTCATTGCGGTGATGCCCGCGAGCACCTCCATAGAGAAGATCGAGCAGATCGGCTTCTACGGCGGCAAGAGTCACCTGGTCAACGATCCGACGCAGATTTATGCCGAATCCGAATGCCTGGCGCGCGAGCACGACGGGCATTTCATCGACCAATTCACCTACGCCGAGCGCGCTACCGATTGGCGGGCCAACAACAACATCGCCGAATCGATTTTCCAGCAGATGCGTTTCGAACGACACCCCGAACCGAGCTGGCTGATCTCCAGTCCCGGTACGGGTGGCACCACGGCGACCCTCGGTCGTTACGTGCGTTATCGTCAGCATCGCACCCGCGTGCTGTGCGCCGATGCCGAGCGTTCGGTGTTCTTTGATTATTACCTGACGGGCGACGCCAGCCTGCGCCTGGATCACGGTTCGCGGATTGAAGGCATCGGTCGGCCCCGGGTGGAAGCGTCGTTTTTACCCAAGGTGATCGATGCGATGGTCAAGGTGCCGGATGCCCTGTCGCTGGCGGCCATGCATTACCTGGCGCAGCGGTTGGGGCGGCGAGTTGGCGGATCGAGCGGGACCAACCTGATTGGCGCCTTGATGGCGGCGCGGCAGATGGTAGAGGCGGGGGAGTCGGGGTCGATCGTGGCGATTTTGTGTGATGGCGGCGAGCGTTATGCGACCACCTATTACGATCAGGATTGGCTCAAGGCCCAGGGGTATGAGTTGAGTGGTTTGATGGCTGCGGTGGCGACGAGTGTCGAGCGCGGCGAGCCGCTGCCGGACACCATACTCCGCGCCAATATCTGAGTCCCTGCAAACACTGATGACCCTGTAGGAGCGAGCTTGCTCGCGATGGACGTTAACGATAACGCGTTTTTTCTGAATAAACGCGGCGCCTTTGAGACCATCGCGAGCAAGCTCGCTCCTACAGGGGGCGAGCGTTAGTTCTCGAGGCCGAGGATATCCCGCGCCACCGCCTCCGCAATCCGAATCCCATCGACACCCGCCGACAGAATCCCGCCCGCATAACCCGCGCCTTCACCCGCCGGAAACAGGCCCTTCACGTTCAAACTCTGCATCGACTCGTTACGGGTAATCCGCAGCGGCGATGAAGTTCGCGTTTCAATCCCGGTCAATACCGCGTCGTGCAGCGAGTAGCCACGGATCTGCTTCTCGAACGCCGGCAAGGCTTCGCGGATGGCTTCGATGGCAAACGCCGGCAAGGCCAGCGCCAGATCACCCAAGGCGACCCCCGGCTTGTAGGACGGCTCGACACTGCCCAGCTCGGTGGAGGGTTTGCCGGCGATGAAGTCGCCAACCAGTTGCGCCGGCGCTTCGTAGTTGCTGCCGCCCAGCACATAGGCATGGGATTCCAGGCGTTCCTGCAACTCGATCCCGGCCAGCGGGCCACCCGGATAATCAACTTCCGGGGTGATGCCAACAACGATCCCGGAGTTGGCGTTGCGTTCGTTGCGCGAGTACTGGCTCATGCCGTTGGTAACCACCCGACCCGGCTCGGACGTCGCCGCCACCACGGTACCCCCCGGGCACATGCAGAAGCTGTAGACCGAACGGCCGTTGCTGGCGTGGTGTACCAGTTTGTAGTCGGCGGCACCGAGTTTCGGGTGGCCGGCGTACTTGCCCAGGCGCGCACGGTCGATCAGCGATTGAGGATGTTCGATGCGGAAACCCACCGAGAACGGCTTGGCTTCCATGAACACGCCACGGGCGTGAAGCATGCGGAACGTATCCCGGGCGCTGTGGCCGAGCGCGAGAATCACGTGTTTCGAATGGATCTGCTCGCCGCCGTTGAGTTCGACGCCGACCAGTTGGCCATCCTCGATCAAGACCTCGGTGACACGCTGCTGGAAGCGCACTTCGCCGCCGAGGGCGCGAATTTGCTCACGCATGTTTTCCACGACACCGGTCAGGCGGAATGTGCCGATGTGCGGTTTGCTGACGTAGAGGATTTCTTCCGGCGCGCCGGCCTTGACGAACTCGTGCAGGACTTTGCGCCCGATGAACTTCGGGTCCTTGATCTGGCTGTAGAGCTTGCCATCGGAGAACGTTCCCGCGCCGCCCTCGCCGAACTGCACGTTGGACTCGGGGTTGAGCACGTTCTTGCGCCACAGGCCCCAGGTATCCTTGGTGCGTTGCCGCACTTCGGTGCCGCGCTCGAGGATGATCGGCTTGAACCCCATCTGCGCCAGCAGCAGCCCGGCAAAAATCCCGCACGGCCCGAAACCGACGACGATCGGGCGTTGCTGCAGATCGGCCGGCGCCTGGCCAACCGGCTTGTAGCTGACATCCGGCGCCACGTTGACGTTACGGTCATCGGCGAAGGTGTGCAGCACCGCCGCCTCGTCGCGAACGTTGAGGTCGATGGTGTAGATGAAGCACAGTTCGGAAGACTTTTTGCGTGCATCGTAGCTGCGCTTGAACAAGGTGAAATCGAGCAGGTCATCACTGGCGATCCCCAGGCGCTGCACGATGGCAGGGCGCAGGTCTTCATCGGGATGGTCGATCGGCAACTTGAGTTCGGTGATTCGTAACATGACGGGATCCGGTTCGCGGGGCGCACAACTGCGCCAAGGCGTATGAAACCGGCGATTATAAGCCCCAAAGGCGCATTCCCGTGAGGCTTAAACGATCAGTCGTCCCGGGATCCGCCGAAATACCCGCAGCCGCGCTGAACCTTGCCGTCGATGCGCAGTTCGGCGCTCATGTGCTGGACACTGCCGGTCTTGCTGTCGACACAACGTTGCGGCGCGACCCACAATTCAATGTGCTGGTTATTGGCTTCGCTGCTGAGGTTGAAGCGACCATCGCCCAGTTGTTCTTCAACGTACGGCAACGCCAACGGCTTCTGACCGACGCGGTCGATGATCATGCCTTTGGCGCTGACCTTCACGTTCCATTCGGGACCGTGGCCGGCAGCGCGCAGAATCGATTTCTTGAAGTCGGGATCATCGCAGGCGGTGCCCGAGCGTTCGACGCGGTACAACTGCTGCAGATCGAGTCGGTGATCGGCGCCATCGGCAACGATACGGCCACGCACGTCGGCGAACAATTTGCCCCGGGAATCGGCCAGCGTGGCGGCCTCTTGCAGGACGCTGGTGCCGCCGGCGTCGTTGACCACGTAACTGCGTTGCTCATTGCACGGCTGGAACAACAGCTTGCCGTCGGCCGCCGTCAGTTGGCCCTGCATGCGGGTTTGCCCGGCGAGGGAGGTGCTTTCACCAGGGCCATCGAGCAGTTGGCAGGCGGCGAACAGTGGGAGCATGGCGATAAGCAGCAAGGAACGGGCAACACGCATTTTCGGGTCTCCTGACAAGTGCCGCCACGTTACTCAGCCTGACCGTTCATCACAACCCATGAATTGGCCTTGTCGAGGGGTCGATGCCGGTGCAAGTAACATCCAGCGGTATTTCTGACTTTAGAACACAAGCTGTTTGGACTTAATATTCAGCCTTTACTGTCGGGAGAAACTTATGCCTGGATCAGGAAGGCTGCTACTCGGGGCATTGGCAATGACTGCAGCACTGCCGTGTCTGGCGGCAGACATCTCGTTTTCATCCGTCAACGACTTCACGCAGATGAGCCTGCAACTCAGGACGGCAGACAATGCAAACCCACAGTCCATCGGGCTTGATGTCACGCTGGCGCCGGAAGCACAACGCCGCTTGGCGCAGGTGACGCGTCAGGCGATGCATCAACCCTTGCGGCTGGTCATTAACGGCGTACTGGTGTCGACTGCGACGATACAATCGGTGGTCGAAGGCCCGGGGCTGATGATATCCGTACCGCGCGACATTGCCCGCGATCTGGTCCCCACGCTGCTGGAACCTTCGACACCCTAGCGCGACGCTGAGCCAGCGCCGCACATTGGTTTTATTCAGCCGACGTGAAAAGTTTGACCGGTCTGCAAGCCTTCCACGCTTTTGGCGTAGGCCAGTGCCACATCCGCTGCCGGAACCGGCTTGTAGCCGCGGAAGTACGGTGCGTACTTGCCCATGGCCTCTTCCAATACATTAGGACTCACCGAGTTGACACGCAGGCCGCGAGGCAACTCGATCGCAGCGGCTCGGACGAAGCTGTCGATAGCGCCATTGACCAGCGCTGCCGAGGCGCCGCTGCGGATCGGGTCGTGGCTGAGCACCCCGGTGGTAAAGGTGAAAGACGCGCCATCGTTGGCGAATTCACGGCCGATCAGCAGCAGGTTGACCTGGCCCATCAGTTTGTCTTTGAGGCCCAGGGCAAAGCTGTCTTCGGTCATTTCGCCCAAGGGGGCGAAGGTCACGTTTCCCGCGGCGCACACCAATGCATCGAACTTGCCGGTTTGCTCGAACAGTCGGCGAATCGAGGTGCTGTCGCTGATATCGACCTGCAAATCACCGCTGTTACGACCAATGCGGATGATTTCGTGCCGCTCGGACAGTTCCTTGTCGACAGCTGAACCGATGGTGCCGCCGGCGCCGATCAATAGAATTCTCATGTGCTGATCCTCGAATGAATTGAACGAGGCCTCAGTCTAGAGTGGTTTTGTCCATTGATAAGCGCGCTAATAGGCAACCTTTGGTTTTCAAATGGAAACAATCCATGAGCGAAATGGATGATCTGGCGGCGTTCGCGGTGTTGATCGAAGCGGGGAGTTTCACCCTGGCGGCGCAGCAGCTGGGCTGCAGCAAGGGGCAGCTGTCCAAGCGCATCAGCCTGTTGGAATCACGGTTTTCCGTGGTTTTGCTGCAACGTACGACTCGCCGCCTCAGTCTGACCGCGGCCGGCGCGGCATTACTGCCCCAAGCCCAGGCGCTCGTAGTCCAGGTGGAGAGGGCGCGTCAGGCGTTGGCGCGATTGAAGGACGATATCGCCGGCCCGGTGCGTATGACGGTTCCGGTATCGCTGGGAGAAACGTTCTTCGATGGCTTGTTGCTGGAATTTTCTCATACCTACCCCGACGTGCAGATCGAGCTCGACCTCAGCAATGCCTATCGCGATTTGTCCCGCGACGGTTTCGATCTCGCGGTTCGCGCCGAGGTGGGCAATGACGAGCGTCTGGTCGCCCGACCGCTGCTGGCCTGGCACGAGATGACCTGCGCGAGCCCGGCCTATCTCGCACAGTATGGCGAACCGTTGACGCCTCAAGCACTTGCTGCACACCGCTGTCTGCTCAACAGTCATTACAGCGGCCGGGAAGAGTGGCTGTATCACCAGCAGCACGAGTTATTACGGGTTCGCGTGTCCGGACCCTTCGCCAGTAACCACTACAGCCTGCTGAAGAAAGCGGCACTGGCCGGTGCCGGCATTGCGCGGTTGCCTTCCTATCTGCTGCAAGCAGAATTGGCTGACGGACGATTGCGCTGGCTGCTGCGCGACTATCAGACCCGCAGGATGCCGATGTATCTGGTACATCCCTATCAGGGCGGTTTGCCCAAACGTACCCAGGTGCTGGCGGATTACCTGATTGATTGGTTCAAGCGCAGCGGCGAGGCGTTGGATCGGCTCTGATGGATCACACAACCCCTGTAGGAGCTGGCTTGCCAGCGAAAGCGGTGGACCAGTCAACATCTTCATTGCCTGTTATGACACCTTCGCTGGCAAGCCAGCTCCTACAGGGGATTTTCGGTGTTCTTGGGAATGGGGCCCGCATAAAAAAAAACGGCCCGAAGGCCGTTTTTTGATTACTGCAAAGGCTTAACCACCCAGGTACGCTTCGCGCACTTTAGGATCGGTCAACAACGCCTCGCCTGTGCCTTGCATCACCACCCGGCCGTTTTCCAGCACGTAGGCGCGGTCTGCAATTTTCAGGGCCTGGTTGGCGTTCTGCTCCACCAGGAACACCGTCACGCCATCCTTGCGCAGCTGTTCGATGATGTCGAAGATCTGCTGGATGATGATCGGCGCCAGACCCAGCGACGGCTCGTCGAGCAGCAGCAACTTGGGCTTGCTCATCAGCGCCCGGCCGATGGCGAGCATTTGCTGTTCGCCGCCGGACATGGTGCCGCCGCGCTGGGCGAAGCGTTCTTTCAGGCGCGGGAAAAGTCCGAGAACCTTGTCCATCTGCTCCTGATAATCACCCTTGTCGGTGAAGAAGCCACCCATGGCGAGGTTTTCTTCCACGGTCAGGCGGGCAAACACCCGACGACCTTCCGGAACGACCGCGATGCTCTTGCGCATGATCTGCGCCGAGGTCTGCCCTACGAGCTCTTCGCCCATGTAGCGGATGCTGCCGCTGTGGGCCTGGGGCGAACCGCAGAGGGTCATCAGCAGGGTCGACTTGCCGGCACCGTTGGCACCGATCAGTGTCACGATTTCGCCTTGGCGGATCTCCACGTTGACGCTGTGCAGGGCCTGGATCTTGCCGTAGAAGGTGGAAACGTTTTCGAATTGCAGCATTTACGCTTCCCCCAGGTAGGCTTTGATCACTTCAGGATTGTCGCGGATCTGTTGCGGCGTGCCGTCGGCCAGGGGCGTGCCCTGGTTGATCACGACGATGTGGTCGGAAATGCTCATGACCAGTTTCATGTCGTGTTCGATCAGCAGCACGGTGACGTTGTGCTCTTCACGCAGCATGCTGATCAGCGCCTTGAGGTCCTCGGTTTCCTTCGGGTTCAAGCCGGCGGCGGGTTCGTCGAGCATGAGGATCCGTGGACGGGTCATCATGCAGCGAGCGATTTCCAGACGACGTTGCTGACCGTAGGCCAGGGTGCCGGCCGGACGGTTGGCGAACGCCGTGAGGTTGACCTTGTCCAGCCAGTACTCGGCGAACTCCATCGCCTCGCGCTCGCTCTTGCGGAACCCCGGGGTCTTGAACAGACCGGCCAGGAAGTTGGTGTTCAGGTGACGGTGCTGGGCGATCAACAGGTTCTCGACCGCCGTCATGTCCTTGAACAGCCGCACGTTCTGGAAGGTACGCACCACGCCTTTGAGGGCGATCTTGTGGCCGGGCAAGCCTTCGATCGCCTGGCCATCGAGCAGGATGCTGCCGCCGCTCGGTTTGTAGAAACCGGTCAGACAGTTGAACACCGTGGTCTTGCCGGCGCCGTTGGGGCCGATCAGCGCCACTACCTGTTTTTCCTTCACGGTCAGGGCCACGCCGTTGACCGCCAGCAAGCCGCCGAAGCGCATGCTCAGATTTTCGACTTTAAGGATTTCGCGGCTCATTTGCGCAGCTCCATGTGAGGACGTTGCATGGGCAGCAGGCCTTGAGGACGCCAGATCATCATCAGCACCATCAAGGCGCCGAACATCAACATGCGGTACTCACTGAACTCACGCATCATTTCAGGCAACAGGATCATCACCACGGCGGCCAGGATCACGCCCAGCTGCGAGCCCATGCCACCCAATACCACAATGGCGAGAATGATCGCCGACTCGATGAAGGTGAAGGACTCCGGCGTTACCAGCCCCTGGCGCGCAGCGAAGAAGCTGCCGGCGAAACCGGCGAAGCTGGCGCCGAGGGTGAAGGCCGACAACTTGATCACCGTAGGATTGAGACCCAGCGCGCGGCAGGCGATTTCATCTTCACGCAGCGCTTCCCACGCGCGACCCAGAGGCATGCGCAGCAGGCGGTTGATGACGAACAGCGCCGCCAGCGCGAGGAACAGCGCGACCAGGTACAGGAAAATCACCTTGTTGATCGAGTTGTAGGCCAGGCCGAAGTACTCGTGGAAGGTCTGCATCCCTTCAGCCGCTTTACGCTCGAAGGTCAGGCCGAAGAACGTTGGCTTCTCGATGTTGCTGATGCCGTTCGGCCCCCCGGTGAGGCCGGTCAGGTTACGCAGGAACAAACGGATGATTTCACCGAAGCCCAGGGTCACGATCGCCAGGTAGTCGCCACGCAGACGCAATACGGGGAAACCGAGCAGGAAGCCAAAGGTGGCCGCCATCAGGCCGGCGATCGGCAGGCAGATCCAGAAGCTCAGGCCGTAGTAATGCGACAGCAGCGCATAGCTGTAGGCGCCGACGGCATAGAAGCCCACGTAACCGAGGTCGAGCAGACCGGCCAGGCCGACCACGATGTTCAGGCCGAGACCGAGCATCACATAAATCAGCACCAGGGTGGCGATATCCACCGCCCCGCGAGAGCCGAAGAACGGCCAGACCAGGGCGCCGGCGATCAACGCGATGATGATCCAGCGTTGGGTGGTCGGCAGGGTCAGGAAGTTACTGGCCTTGGCCGGTATCAGCGGCATGCTGGGCGAGGAACGCCAGGCCGAGCTGATCTGCTGGTCGAATAGCACCCGCAGGAACATCAGTACCGAGCACACGGCGATGGTGATCAACGTCGCGTTGCTGGTGCCATGGACTTCGAGGTTGATGCCGACGATGGTCAACTTCAGCCCGAGTACCGGGTAGGCGACGGCCCACACTAGCAAGGCGCTGAACAACGCCTGTTTAAGATTCCTAGTCATACTTTCTCAACCTCCGGACGGCCCAGCAGGCCGGTTGGCCGGAACAACAACACCAGAACCAGCAGGCCGAACGCCACGACGTCCTTGTACTGGTCGCCGAAGATATCGGCACCGAAAGCTTCCGCCACCCCCAGCACGATCCCGCCGAGCATGGCGCCGGGAATACTGCCGATACCGCCCAGTACCGCAGCGGTGAAGGCTTTGAGGCCGACCAGGAAACCGGCGTTCGGGTTGATCACGCCGTATTGCATGCTCAACAGCACGGCGGCGATGGCTGCCAGTGCGGCACCGATGACGAAGGTCAGGGCGATGATGTTGTTGGTGTTGATGCCCAGGAGGTTGGCCATCTTGATGTCTTCGGCGCAGGCGCGGCAGGCGCGACCCAGGCGAGAGCGGGAGATGAACATCGTCAGGCCGAGCATGGCGACGAAAGTCACCACGAACACCACGATTTGCATGTAGGAAATCAGCACTTCTTGTGCGCCACCTGGCCCGATGGAGAAGTTTCCGGGGATCAGGTTGGGGATGGATTTGTCCTTGGAGTCTTGCGCCAGCAGAACCGTGTTCTGCAGGAAGATCGACATGCCGATGGCGGAAATCAGCGGGATCAGACGGTTGCTGCCGCGCAGGGGGCGGTAGGCGATCCGTTCGATGCTGTAGCCGTAGGCACTGGTGACGACGATGGTCGCGATGAAAGCGGCGGTCATCAACAGCGGAACACTGTCGAGTCCCATCATGGCCAGCCCGGCGATGGCGATGAACGCCACGTACGAACCGATCATGTACACCTCGCCGTGGGCGAAGTTGATCATTCCAATGATGCCGTAAACCATCGTATAGCCGATGGCGATCAGGGCATACGTGCTGCCAATGGTCAGACCATTAACCAGCTGTTGGAAAAAGTGATAGATGTCAGGCATTACAGCGCTCCTAAAAACCTGATACGCATTTCACTGGTGGAGTCATTTTCCCACTCGAGCCCCATGGATCTGCACCCACTTCGAAATCGAGATTGGCCAGCGAACCGCTGATGACGGTTTTGAGATTTTCAGGTGGGGAGGCTGGCGGATCACGCCAGCGCGGCCCAATACATTCGTAAAACAAAGCCCACGGCACGCCGTGGGCTTTGTTGGCAGTCAGTCAGGCAGCGCCTTACTGAGGCTTGGCTTCAGTTTTTGGTTTGCCGAAGTGCCACTCGTAGACCACGAACTTGAAGTCTTTCAGGTCGCCCTTGTCATCGAAGCTCAGGTCGCCGGTCGGCGTCTTGAAGGTGCCTTTGTGGATGGCTTCAGCCACTTTGGCGGTGTCTTCGGACTTGGCAGTCTTGATCGCGTCAGCGATGACGGTCACAGCGGAGTAGGACGGGAACACGAACGGACCGCTCGGGTCTTCCTTCTTGGCTTTGAACGCGTCAGCCAGGGCGATGTTGGCCGGATCCTGGTCGAAGGATTTCGGCAGGGTCACCAGCAGGCCTTCGGAAGCGTCCTTGGCGATCTGCGAAATCGAGTCGTTGCCCACGCCTTCCGGACCCATGAACTTGGCTTTCAGGCCTTTTTCACTGGCTTGACGCAGGATCAGGCCCAGCTCCGGGTGGTAGCCGCCGTAGTAGACGAAGTCGACGTTGGCTTGCTTGAGCTTGGAGATCATCGACGAGAAGTCTTTGTCGCCGGCGTTGATGCCTTCGAACACGGCAACCTTGGTGCCTTTCTTCTCGAGGGTTTGTTTAACAGCGGTGGCGATGCCTTCACCGTATTGCTGTTTGTCGTGCAGAACGGCAACGATCTTCGGCTTTACGAAGTCGGCGATGTAGTTACCGGCGGCAGGGCCCTGGGCGCTGTCCAGACCGATGGTGCGGAACACCATTTTGTAACCACGGGACGTGATGTCCGGGCTGGTGGCCGCCGGGGTGATCATGATCACGCCTTCGTCTTCGTAGATGTCCGAAGCCGGTTGGGTGGAGCTGGAGCACAGGTGGCCGACGACGAACTTGACGCCGTCGTTGACGACTTTGTTCGCTACCGCCACGGCTTGCTTCGGATCACAGGCATCATCGTATTCAACGGCTTGAAGTTGCTTGCCGTCTACGCCGCCCTTGGCGTTGATTTGTTCGATGGCCATCTTGGCGCCACTGAATTGCATGTCGCCGTATTGGGCTACAGGGCCGGTCTTGGGGCCGGCGATGCCGATCTTGATGGTGTCGGCTGCGAACGAATGGCTGGCCACCCCGGCCAGAACCATAGCGGCAAACAGTTTGGAAATCTGCTTAGTAGCCTTAGTCATAGTGCTCCACTCTTACTGTTGTAGTTTTTATAGTCCTGGCGCCGTAGCAGCAGAACCGGGTCAGATATCTTCGATATCCTCCGGAAAATGCCCCCGGCAACTGTACCGGTACAGTGTAGAGCGCCGATTGTCAGCCTGGGAAGCTGGCGCCATGGGGCAAAACCTGAGGGTGTCGCTTAATTGAAAGAAAAAGACAGAATCGCGGCGGGGGTTATAGCTGAAGTATCAGCAATCCTTGGCTTTCCTGCTCATTTCGATCGGTGACTTAATTGCATCCGGGTTTTTCTGCCAGACCACCGACGGTTATGATGACGACGATTTATTTTCCGGACAGGACCCATGACTCAAGAACCTAGCACCCTCTATGCCAAGCTGCTTGGTGAAACCGCATCTATCACCTGGAAGGAGCTGGAACCGTTCTTTGCCAAAGGTGCCCTGTTATGGGTCGATCCTGGCCTGGATCTGATCGTCGCGGCCGAAGCCGTAGCCACCGATGAGGGGGAGAAAGTGGCTGCCTGGCTGGCTGCCGACCAGCTCGCCAAGCTGTCTGAAACGCGGGCGTTGGATCTTTTCGAACGTGATCCCGAGCTGTGGGCGGTGGTCGTTTCGCCGTGGATTCTGATCCAGGAAAGGGCGATGAGCTGATAGCGTGCACATTATTGGTGCGCTGCTTGGCCGGCTGAAAGTGTGTAGGTGAGTAGCGTGATGGCATGTTGCCGTGAAGAAAGGCCACAGAAGGGTCTTGGCGAGGGTGACGTGCGCGTAACGGGAACAGTTTATTGCGTTGCCTTGGGGCTGCTTAATTGTTTCTGATTGTGAGCGCGACCGGTGGTTTTTGGCTGGTTTGGCGATCTTTCATCAATAGGAAGCTGAATAATGGCAACACTACCGCCGCTTGGATTCGCCGGGATCGGCCTGATGGGCTTGCCCCTGTGTCGGCGACTGCTGGCAGCGGGTTATCCATTGACCGTGTGGAATCGCAATCCGGCCAAATGCGCGCCGCTGGTCGAGGCTGGCGCACGACAGGTCGCCACGCCTGCCGAGTTGTGCCAGCACGCGGACGTGGTGATGTTATGCCTGGCGGACACTTCAGTCGTGCGCGAGGTGGTTTTTGGCGCGGCGGGGGTGGCGCAAGGGGCGAAAAGCGGCCAATTGCTGGTGGATTTTTCCAGCCTGGAACCTGCCGCGACGCGGGACATGGCGGCAGCGCTGATCAGCCAGACCGGCATGAGCTGGCTGGACGCCCCGGTGTCCGGTGGCGTGGTCGGCGCGGAGGCCGGCAGTCTGGCGATCATGGTCGGCGGCGAAGCGACGGATCTGGAGCGAGTCAGGCCGCTGCTAATGAGTCTCGGCCAGCGCGTGACCCACATGGGCGCCGTCGGCGCAGGGCAGGTGACCAAGGCGTGCAATCAGATGATTGTCGCCTGCAATGCGTTGGTGATCGCCGAAGTGGTGGCGTTGGCCGAGCGTTCCGGCGTCGATGCCCGCCTGATCGCCGAGGCCCTGGCCGGCGGTTTCGCCGACTCCAGGCCTTTGCAGATACTCGCGCCGCAAATGGCCGAGAGTCGTTTCGAACCGGTGAAATGGCACGTTCGCACCTTGCTCAAGGACCTCGACGCCGCCGTGCAGTTTTCCCGTGAACAGGGTTCGGCCACCCCCATCAGCGGCTTGGCCGCGCAACTGATGCGCCTGCATGGGAGCCAGGGTTTTCTGGAAAAGGATCCGTCAACGCTGGTGCAGTTGTACCGCGAGCCAGACTCAAAGGGCTGACCGCTCGCTGCGATAGTTGAACGAGCATCGGGGCCTTTGGAAATAAATCGTTGCATGGGCCGCGCCTGCTGCCATGGGCAGGTATCAGCTTTACGAATAATTACAGACAGCTTCAGCGGGCCTGACTAGATTGCAGGCTCCGGGACAGTGATGTCCCAATAACAATAAAAGAGACGGACCCATGCAGAACTCGACCCAAGCGGCGAATGCCTGGCGCATTCTGTTCCTGCTGTTCCTGGCCAACCTGTTCAACTTCTTCGACCGCACCATCCCGGCCATCATCATCGAGCCGATCCGCATGGAATGGCACCTCAGCGACTTTCAGCTGGGGATCATCGGCACCGCATTTACCATCGTCTACGCCATCGCCGGCCTGCCTCTGGGGCGGTTGGCCGATACCGGTTCGCGCAGCAAATTGATGGGCTGGGGCCTGGCGGCCTGGAGCGGGCTGACAGCCGTCAACGGGCTGGTGGGCAGCTTCTGGAGTTTCTTGATCGTGCGCATGGGCATCGGCATCGGCGAAGCCAGTTATGCGCCAGCGGCCAATTCGCTGATCGGCGACCTGTTCCCGGCTCACCGCCGCGCGCGGGCGATGGGCATTTTCATGCTCGGCCTGCCGCTGGGCCTGTTGCTGGCGTTCTTCACCATTGGCTGGATGGTCAAGGCATTCGACAGCTGGCGTGCGCCGTTCTTCATCGCGGCGGTGCCGGGGCTGATCCTGGCGGTCTTCATGTTCTTCATCAAGGAGCCCAAACGCGGCGCAGCGGAAAGCGTGCAGGTCTCCCAGGAGCGGGTGGACCGGCCAATCCGGCGCGTACTGGCCGTACCGACCTTCCTGTGGCTGGTGATGGCGGGCCTATGCTTCAACTTCGCGACCTATGCCTGTAACTCGTTCCTGGTGCCGATGCTGCAACGTTATTTCCTGATGCCGTTGCAGGAAGCAGCGGTGGCGACCGGGGTGATCGTCGGCGTCACCGGGTTGTTCGGCCTGACGCTGGGCGGCTGGGTCGCGGACAAGATCCACCAGCGCATCGCCAACGGTCGCCTGCTGTTTGCCGCTTTCAGCCTGATCATCTCGACGGTGTGCACGGCCTGGGCCCTGCATTCGGGCCGGATCGAGATCGGGGTGTTTGTGGCGGTGTTCAGTCTGGGCTGGTTGTTCGCTTATAACTTCTACACCTGCGTATACACCGCCATTCAAGACGTGGTCGAACCGCGCCTGCGGGCAACGGCCATGGCGTTGTTCTTCGCCGGGTTGTATCTGCTCGGCGGTGGGTTGGGGCCGGTGGTAGTGGGCGCTCTGTCCGATCACTTTGCCCACGCCGCCATGCTCTCGGCCGGTGCCGAACAGATGACCGAGGCATTTAAAGCGGTCGGCCTGCATGATGCGATGTACCTGATCCCGGTGGCGTTGTTCTTCACCATGGTGTTTCTGGTCCTGGCTTCGCGGTGTTTTGTGCGTGATGCCAAGCGGATGAAGGATGGGTTGGTGGGGGTGGTTGAGCCTGGGGTTACTGCGGCGACTGCCTGATCGTCTTCGCGAGCAGGCTCGCTCCCACAGTTGATGAGTGGTGTTCACAAATAATGTGTCCACATCAGATCCCCTGTGGGAGCGAGACCGGCTTGCCGGCGAAGAGGCCCTCAAGAACAGCACAACAATCAAGCAGACAAAAAAAGGCCCGCATTGCTGCGGGCCTTTTTTTTTCACCGGTGGAGCAGGGGACTTAACCCGCCACCAGCACCCGGATCGCTTCCAGTCGCAACGCCGCCTTGTCCAGCATGGCCAAGCCTTGCTCGCGCTGTTTGCGCAGGGCAATCAGTTCGCTGTCGCGCACGGTCGGGTTGACTGCTTGCAACGCGGTCAGGCGCGCCAGTTCTTCGTCGGTGTCGGCAGCCAGGCGTCGCTGCGCTTCGGCAACGCGCTCGGCGTGACGCGGGAAGATCTTCTCTTCGCCGGCGTTGATCCGTGGCGTCAGCTGATCGCGCTGGGCCTGGATGAACTTGTTGGCGCTGGCGCGAGGCACGCTTTCCAACTGGTCGTTGAGCGTCTCGAACGAGACCCGGGCCGACAAGTCGTTGCCATTGGGATCAAGCAGGCAGCGCAGGGCGGCCGGGGGCAGGTAACGGCCCAGTTGCAGCGAGCGCGGGGCAACCACTTCGCTGACATAGAGCAGTTCGAGCAACACGGTGCCGGGTTTGAGCGCCTTGTTCTTGATCAGCGCCACGGCGGTGTTGCCCATGGAACCGGCCAGCACCAGGTCCATGCCGCCCTGCACCATCGGGTGTTCCCAGGTGATGAACTGCATGTCTTCGCGAGACAGCGCCTGGTTGCGGTCGTAGGTGATGGTGACGCCTTCGTCGTCGCCCAGCGGGAAGCTGGCGTCGAGCATTTTTTCGCTCGGCTTGAGGATCAGGGCATTTTCCGAGTGGTCTTCGCTGTCGATACCGAAGGCATCGAACAGGGTTTCCATGTAGATCGGCAGGGTGAACTGGTCATCTTGCTCGAGGATGTCCTCGACCAGCGCATCACCTTCGCCGGCGCCACCGGAGTTGAGCTCCAGCAAGCGGTCACGGCCAGTGTGCAACTCGGCTTCCAGGCGCTCACGCTCGGCGCGGGCTTCGTCGATCAGGGCTTGCCACTCACCGTCGTCGGCGTTTTCCAGCAGCGGCAGCAGGCGCGGGCCGAACTGGTGCTGCAAGGCGTTGCCGGTCGGGCAGGTGTTGAGGAAAGCATTCAGTGCTTCGTGATACCACTGGAACAGTCGCTCTTGCGGGCTGGTTTCCAGGTACGGCACGTGCACTTCGATGATGTGCTTCTGGCCGATCCGGTCCAGACGCCCGATGCGCTGTTCCAGCAAGTCCGGGTGGGATGGCAGGTCGAACAGCACCAGATGGTGCGAGAACTGGAAGTTGCGACCTTCACTGCCGATTTCCGAGCAGATCAGCACTTGGGCGCCAAATTCTTCGTCGGCGAAGTAGGCGGCGGCGCGGTCACGTTCGAGGATGTTCATCCCTTCATGGAACACCGTGGCCGGAATGCCGGAACGCACGCGCAGCGCGTCTTCCAGGTCCATGGCGGTTTCGGCGTGGGCGCAGATCACCAGCACTTTGGTGCGCTTGAGCATCTTCAGGGTGTCGATCAGCCATTCGACGCGCGGGTCGAATTTCCACCAGCGCTCTTCTTCATTGGCGTCCGGCAGGGCCTGGAAGCTGACTTCCGGGTACAGCTCGGCGTGATCGCCCAAAGGCAATTCGAGGTATTCGTCCGGGCACGGCAGGGGATACGGGTGCAGTTTGCGTTCAGGGAAACCCTGCACGGCGGCGCGGGTGTTGCGGAACAGCACGCGGCCGGTGCCATGGCGGTCCAGCAGTTCGCGGACCAGGCGGGCGGCGGCTTCGGTATCGCCATCGTTGACTGCGGTCAGCAGGGCTTCGCCTTCATTGCCGAGGAAGCCGTGGATGGTCTTGTGCGCTTCAGGCGACAGGCGCCCTTTGTCCAGCAGTTCCTGAACGGCCTCGGCCACCGGGCGATAGTTTTCGCTCTCGGCGCGGAAGGCCTGCAGGTCATGGAAACGGTTCGGGTCGAGCAGGCGCAGACGGGCAAAGTGGCTGTCCTGGCCCAGTTGTTCCGGGGTTGCGGTGAGCAGCAACACGCCAGGGATCGTTTCGGCAAGCTGCTCGACCAGAGTGTACTCGGGGCTGGCCTTGTCTTCGTGCCATACCAGGTGGTGGGCTTCGTCGACCACCAACAGGTCCCAGCCGGCAGCGAACAGCGCGTCCTGGGCTTTCTCGTCTTCCACCAGCCACTCAAGCGCCACCAGCGCGAGCTGGGTGTCTTCGAACGGGTTGGAGGCATCGCTTTCGATGAAGCGTTCTTCGTCGAACAGCGCGACTTGCAGGTTGAAGCGGCGGCGCATCTCCACCAGCCACTGGTGCTGCAGGTTTTCCGGGACCAGGATCAGCACGCGGTTGGCGCGACCCGAGAGCAGTTGGCGATGGATCACCAGGCCGGCTTCGATGGTCTTGCCCAGGCCCACTTCATCGGCTAGCAGAACCCGCGGCGCAATGCGGTCGGCGACTTCACGGGCGATGTGCAACTGATGCGCGATCGGTTGTGCCCGCACGCCACCCAGGCCCCACAGCGAGGACTGCAATTGGCGGCTGGTGTGTTCCAGGGTGTGATAACGCAGGGAGAACCAGGGCAGCGGGTCGATTTGCCCGGCAAACAGGCGGTCACTGGCCAGACGGAACTGGATGAAGTTCGACAGCTGGGTTTCCGGCAGGGTGACCACTTCGTTCTGTGCATTGAGGCCGTGGTAGACCAACAAGCCGTCAACGTCGTCGACTTCCTGTACGGTCAGTTTCCAGCCTTCGAAGTGAGTGATCGAATCGCCCGGCGAAAACCGCACACGAGTGAGGGGCGCATTCCGTAGCGCGTACTGGCGAGTGTCGCCAGTGGCCGGATAGAGCACGGTCAACAAGCGGCCGTCCTGTGCCAGAACGGTGCCTAAACCCAGCTCGGCTTCGCTGTCACTGATCCAGCGTTGCCCCGGTTGATACTGCTGCGCCATGCTGCCTGACTCCCACCTTGAAAAAGCGGGCTATCTTAACGGAATGAGGGCTTCAGGGCCAAAGGACTCTCATAAAACTGACGGTATTTACCTTAGACTACAAAGGAAGGGAGCAGGCCGGGGCACCTATTCGTGCGAACCGGGTCACAGTTTGCGACCGATGGCTCAAGTGTCCGTCGGCGCGGCCGACAGCCTGCTGACAGGAGACCCATCATTATGCTGCCACCGATGCTTCCCTTGAGTGCGGTTCCGATCACCTCGCAACTCGACCCGGTCCGTCCGCGTCCGGATATCCCGCCTGTGGTGCCGGTGCAGGAAAGCTCCAGCGAAAGCACGATCGACCTCAAGCAACGCGATCCGGAAGAAGCGGCCTTTGCGCTGCGCGAGGAACAACGGCGCAAACAGGAGCGGGAGAAGCGTCGTCGTGAAAGTGATGACAGCGTCGAGGTACACCTGGCGATTCCCGGTACCGAGCTGAACGCCGACGACACCGTGCCGGTCGTGCCGCTGATTGACGACGAGCCGCGCCAGGGTTTGTGGGTGGATATCAAGATTTGAGATGGCGGCTATTCAGGGTTGTCGTCAGACCGCATTATTATGCCAAACCTGCCAAGCGATGCACTGAACGCCATGAGCCAAGACGACAAACTGATTGATCTCAACACCGAACGCGCCAAGCGGGTTCATGACCTCAACGAAAAGCGCCTGAACGAAGTTCGCCAGGCCTTTGAACAGGCCATGCCGTTGGGCAAAGCAAAGAAAAAGCCGAAAAACAAACCAAAGAAGCGTTGATGCACCCTGCATCGGTTGATGCAGGTCAGTTTTCTCCCTCCTTTACGCCCAGTTTCGGGCGACATTGATCCCGGTCAATTTTCTCTACTGCCTGATTGGTTACCTTAGCCCCATCGCAACAGGGCAACTGCAGGAGAGCCGTCATGTTCCTCGACAATGTGGTGATCGCCGGAGTGCTGACCGTTAGCCTCATGGTTCTGTTTTTCGCAGGGTTTGGATTTTTTATCTGGAAAGACTCGCATAAGCGCAAGCCGTAAGCCTTTCTGGATGTAATGAGCACGCAAGGCATTTTGGGCGACTTCGGTCGCCTTTTTTTTTGCCCGTAATTTGGACGGTATGCACCAAACCCTGTGGGAGCGGGCTTGCCCGCGATGGCGATCTATCATTCAGCATTGATGTTGAATGAGATGGCCTCATCGCGGGCAAGCCCGCTTTCACAGGGGTTTGGATGTCAGGGACTGCAGCGATAAAAAAGGCGCGAACCTCACGGAGCGCGCCTTTTTTGTGCCGCTGTGTATCAGCTGCCGAGTGCTTTGGAGGCCAGCCAGAACAGGCCGGCCGACAGCGCCACGGTCGCCGGCAGGGTCAGGACCCAGGCCAGCAGGATGGTTTTGACGGTGCCGCCTTGCAGGCCGCTTTTATTTGCGACCATGGTGCCGGCCACGCCCGAAGACAGGACGTGGGTAGTGGACACCGGCAGGCTGAAGATGTTGGCCATGCCGATCAGGCTCGCAGTCGTGATCTGGGCCGACATGCCCTGGGAGTAAGTCATGCCCTGCTTGCCGATCTTCTCGCCAATGGTCAAGACCACGCGTTTCCAGCCAACCATGGTACCCAGGCCAAGCGCCAGGGCGACCGCCAGAATCACCCAGAACGGCGCGTATTCGGTGGTGGTGGTGAGGTCTTTGCGCAACTTGTCCAGGTCAGCCTTCTCACGGGCCGCGAGGCCAGGCAGTTTGCCGACTTTCTTCGCGGTGTCATCCAGGCACAGCAGGTAGCGACGCACTTCGATGCGGCTTTCCGCCGGCAACGAGCGGTAGTCCTCTACACCCTTGAGTGTGCCAAGCAGGGCGGTGATGGTCGGTTCGGTCTGTTGCGGGTTGCAACGGAATTTCTCCGGCAGATCGCCTTCCACGCTTTTGCCCAGGGCCAGGTATTCACCCAGGGTATCGGCGTTGCGCTTGTAGAACTGGCTCAGGTGCAAGGTCGCGTCGCGAGTCCGTTCGATCTGGTAAGTCGTGCTGCCCAGATCGAGCACGAACTGCGCCGGTACGATACCGATCAACACCAGCATGATCAGGCCGATACCTTTCTGGCCATCGTTGGAGCCGTGCACAAAGCTCACGGCCATTGCCGAAATCACCAGTACCAGGCGGTTCCAGAACGGCGGGTGCTTCTTGTCGTCGATCTTGCGGCGCTGTTCTGGCGTCTTGTGCATCTTCGACAGCGGACGCCACCATTTAAGACCGATCAGAATAAGGGCGGCGACCAGGAAGCCGGCCATCGGCGAGAACACCAGGGAGGCGCCGATGTCGATCGCCTTCTGCCAGTTCACGCCATCGGCCAACGGAATGTCGTTGATCAAGGCATTGGCCAGACCGACACCGAGAATCGAACCGATCAGCGTGTGGGAGCTGGAAGCCGGGATGCCGAAATACCAGGTACCCAGGTTCCAGGTAATGGCGGCGGCAAGCAACGAGAACACCATGGCCAGCCCGTGACCGGTGTTCACATTGATCAACAGCTCCACCGGCAACAAGTGGACGATGGCATAGGCCACGCCAACTCCGCCCAGCAATACGCCGAGAAAATTGAACACACCGGAAAAGAACACCGCCAGATGAGGCGGCATGGCTTTGGTGTAGATAACAGTGGCCACCGCGTTAGCGGTGTCATGAAAGCCGTTGATGAACTCGAAGGCGAGGACAAAGGCCAGGGCGAGCAAGAGGCTCACAAGCACCCACGCATCCAGTCCGCTGAATAAATCGATCATGAAGGTTTTCTGACCCGGTCGTAAGGGGGCGCGATTATGCCAGAAAAGACCGCTAATCGATGCACTTGCTGCTCATCGGTAACATTCTTCAACGAATTAATTTGTAAAAATACCTTCGGGCCCCGGGTTTTAACGGCTTTTACAAGTCATTGAATTTCTTTGGAAAGCCCGCAGGCACAAGGGTTTCTCTCGTAGGACCGAGAGGCTTGAACGCTTATGTGAAAAATCTGAAAGAGGGCCGGACATATGCCATTTACCTCATCCGGTGGGTGAGGCAGCCGCTGCCCGCGGATAACGGGCGCGAAAAGGCAACATCTATACACCCCGCTTGTAACGGGTGCAGACACCAGGCCCTTGAAAGGAATCCGGCCGAGACGGTCACGGCTCTTCGGCTTTGAGTTCCTTTTCCATTTTCTGCAGTTCTTGAGTGAATGCCTGATCCTGAACGGTGGCGCGTTTACGCCAAGGCTTGCGTTCCGGTTCGGGCTGAGCGGCGTAGGTGGTGACTGCCCCGCCGTAAACTTCCTTGTAACGTTGTTCCTGGCGCTCAAGTTCCGCGCGCAGTTCGTCTTTTGTCACAGTGGTACCTGATTGAGATGAGATTAATTCTGGTGAAACGCGCTGCATCAAACCTATTGATCACGCTCGCCAAAAGGACAAAACCCGCGAAGGCATCGTTTTTTGGGCATTGGCGATCAATACTTCCATGTTGCAGGCGGCCACGGCACCAGAGACAAATAGCTGACGTAGCATCAGTTCCTGTTTCAGCAAGCGCCGGGTCGAAGCATATGAAATGAGCGTCTGGCGCTTGCTGCGGGCAGCGGCGATGGGACATCGCGCTACCGGGTGGCGAACCCGGGTAAAAACCGGGCACCACTGAATTGTATTATAGCGGCCGATTCGAAGAACACTATCGTCAACGCGTTAAAAGTGGTTCTCCATGTGTGATTGTTTTGTTGTTCGCAACTTCAGGGCTCTAAGTCAGGTTACAGCGTTGTGTTTCTGGCGCCATTAAGCCGGTCAAGTAAGGACAACTATATTTACCTTTGATGCCTATGACCTGCAAGGGTAGATCCGTTGGTAAATCATCGGGTGCGCAAGGCTATCAGTTGCGATTATCGGTTGGTTGTTCGATAATCGCCCAATGTTGACCTCCATGGCTTGTGCAGGACGCCGGGAGCCGCTTGTAATAGTCGCTGATCCGTGTGGGAAAAGGACCTGATATGAACGATCAAATGCGCAACTCCTTCGCCTCGGTGGCGCCGCCGATCGTTGCATCGCCAGCCAAGCGGATTCAGGCCATGACCGGTGACCCTGATTTCATGACGTCCCTGGCCCGTGGCCTGGCCGTGGTGCAAGCGTTCCAGGAGCGCAAACGGCATCTGACCATCGCACAGATCAGCCATCGCACGGAAATTCCCCGCGCCGCGGTGCGACGTTGCCTGCACACCCTGATCAAGCTCGGCTACGCCACCACTGACGGGCGCACTTATTCGCTGCTGCCCAAAGTGTTGACCCTCGGCCATGCCTACGTGTCCTCGACACCGTTGGCGGTCTCTGCCCAGCCCTACCTGGACCGCATGAGCGAACAACTTCACGAGGCGTGCAACATGGCCACGCTGGAAGGCGATGACATCCTGTATATCGCCCGTTCCGCTACCACCCAACGCCTGATTTCCGTTGATTTGTCTGTGGGCGGACGCTTGCCGGCCTATTGCACGTCCATGGGCAGGATTCTGCTCGCCGCGCTGGACGATACTTCGCTGCGCGAGTACCTCGATCATGCGGAGTTGCAAGCCAAGACCAGTCGTACCTTGCACACTCCCGAGGCGTTGCTCGAGTGTCTGCAGCAAGTGCGGCAGCAAGGTTGGTGCATCGTCGATCAGGAGCTCGAGCAGGGCCTGCGCTCGATCGCCGTTCCGGTGTACGACGCGTCCGGGCAAGTCGTGGCGGCCTTGAATGTCAGTACTCACGCCGGCCGGGTCAGCCGCAATGAGCTGGAGCAGCGTTTCCTGCCGGGGCTGCTGAGCGCCAGCCGTGACCTCAGTGCACAGCTCTTTGCCTAAGTTGTTCGATAACCGCACACAGGCGCAGTTGTCGAATTGACGCTCCTTCCCCAGGATAACTAATGTCGCGGCAGCGTCAGCCACTTCGAGCAGGTGCTGACGGCGCTGGTGATTCCACCGCACTCGCGACGACGGCGTGTCAGTCGACCTCAATCCCGGATACCAGTGCGCCTTCGCGAGCAGGTTCGCTCACACAGTTTGATCGCTGTGGGAAGCCTGCTCGCGAAGCTTTTGGCGATAGGTAGCCAGACAACAATATGTGCGATAAACGAACACTCAGTCGATTATCGGATTGTCTGGCGTTTTTCAGGGGCTTACTCTTCAGTCATTCCGGCGCGGCGCATCGCGCCTTTTTCGACCACTGTCGGTTCACAACAATACGGGAGCCTGCCCCATGGCTGAAATCCTTTCCCTGCACGACGCGGTGAAGCAATTCGTAAACGACGGCGATACCGTCGCGCTCGAAGGCTTCACCCACCTGATTCCTACCGCGGCGGGTCACGAAATCATTCGCCAGGGCAAGAAAGACCTGACCCTGGTGCGGATGACTCCTGACTTGATCTACGATCAGTTGATCGGTGCCGGTTGTGCTCGCAAGCTGATCTTCTCCTGGGGCGGTAACCCGGGTGTCGGTTCCCTGCACCGTCTGCGCGATGCAGTCGAGAAGCAGTGGCCGCACGCGCTGGAAATCGAAGAACACAGCCACGCCGACCTGGCCAATGCCTACGTCGCTGGCGCCTCGGGACTACCGTTTGCGGTGCTGCGCGCCTACGCCGGCTCCGACCTGCCGAAGGTCAACCCGCTGATCAAGACCGTCACCTGCCCATTCACCGGCGAAGTGCTGGCGGCGGTGCCATCGGTGCGTCCGGACATCACCGTGATTCACGCGCAAAAGGCCGACCGTAAAGGCAACGTGCTGCTGTGGGGCATCCTCGGCGTGCAAAAAGAAGCCGCGCTGGCGGCCAAGCGTTGCATCGTCACAGTCGAAGAAATCGTCGACGACCTCAATGCACCGATGAATTCCTGTGTACTGCCAACCTGGGCCCTGAGCGCGGTCTGCCACGTGCCTGGTGGCGCACATCCGTCCTACGCTCACGGTTACAACGAGCGCGACAACCGTTTCTATCAGGCTTGGGACCCGATTGCCCGCGACCGTGAAACCTTCACCGCGTGGATCAACGAGTACATCCATGGCTGCGCTGACTTCAGCGAGTTCCAGGCCAAGCTGGCCGCTGCTTCGGAGGCGAAGTAATGACTTACACCACCAATGAAATGATGACCGTCGCCGCCGCCCGCCGTTTGAAGAACGGTTCGGTATGCTTCGTGGGCATCGGCCTGCCGTCGAAAGCCGCCAACCTGGCACGTCTGACGTCCTCGCCAGATGTAGTCCTTATCTACGAATCGGGTCCGATCGGTGCCAAGCCGAGCGTTCTGCCGCTGTCGATCGGTGACGGTGAACTGGCGGAAACCGCCGACACCGTGGTTCCGACCGGTGAGATTTTTCGCTACTGGCTGCAGGGCGGGCGCATTGACGTCGGTTTCCTCGGCGCTGCGCAAGTCGACCGTTTCGGCAACATCAATACCACGGTCGTCGGCGACTACCATGCGCCGAAAGTCCGTCTGCCGGGTGCCGGTGGCGCGCCGGAGATCGCCGGTTCCGCCAAGAGCGTGTTGATCATCCTCAAGCAGTCGGCGCGTTCCTTTGTCGACAAGCTCGACTTCATTACCTCGGTCGGTCATGGCGAAGGCGGTGATTCACGCAAGCGTCTCGGTCTGCCGGGCGCCGGTCCGGTCGGCATCATTACCGACCTGTGCATCATGGAACCGGAAGCCGGCACCCATGAATTCGTGGTCACCGCACTGCACCCGGGCGTGACCCGCGAGCAAGTGACCGCAGCCACGGGTTGGGCGATTCGTTTCGCCGAACACGTTGAAAACACCGCCGAGCCGACCGACGTAGAGCTAAAGGCACTGCGCGACCTGGAAGCCCGCACCGCCGCGGCCCACGGCCAAGCACCCGGAGAAGCATGATGCGTGACGTTTATATCTGCGACGCGATTCGTACCCCTATCGGCCGTTTCGGCGGTGGCCTGTCGGCAGTTCGCGCCGACGACCTGGCTGCCGTGCCGATCAAGGCGCTGATGGAGCGCAACCCGTCGGTGGACTGGAGTGCGGTAGACGAGGTGTTCCTCGGCTGCGCCAACCAGGCCGGTGAAGACAACCGCAACGTGGCCCGCATGGCGCTGCTGCTGGCGGGCCTGCCGGAAAGCATTCCGGGCGTGACCCTCAACCGCCTCTGCGCTTCGGGCATGGATGCCATCGGCACTGCATTCCGCGCCATTGCCAGTGGCGAGATGGAGCTGGCGATTGCCGGTGGCGTCGAGTCTATGTCCCGCGCACCGTTCGTGATGGGCAAGGCCGATGCGGCGTTCTCGCGCAACATGAAGCTGGAAGACACCACCATCGGCTGGCGTTTCATCAACCCGTTGATGAAGGCCCAATACGGCGTGGATGCAATGCCGCAGACTGCCGACAACGTCGCCGACGATTACCAGGTTTCCCGCGAGGATCAGGACGCTTTCGCACTGCGCAGCCAGCAAAAGACCGCCGCCGCGCAAGCTGCAGGTTTTTTCGCCGAAGAAATCGTCGAAGTGCGCATTGCCCACAAGAAGGGTGAAACGGTCGTCAGCCAGGACGAGCATCCTCGCGCCGACACCACCCTGGAAACCCTCGCCAGGCTGAAACCGGTCAACGGTCCCGACAAAACCGTTACCGCAGGCAATGCCTCGGGTGTGAACGACGGTGCGGCCGCGTTGATTCTGGCCTCCGGCGACGCGGTGAAGAAACACGGCCTGACGGCGCGTGCCAAAGTATTGGGCATGTCCAGCGCCGGTGTCGCCCCTCGGGTCATGGGCATCGGCCCGGTGCCGGCGGTGCGCAAACTGACCGAGCGTCTGGGCCTGGCGGTCAGCGATTTCGACGTGATCGAACTCAACGAAGCCTTTGCCAGCCAGGGTCTGGCGGTATTGCGCGAACTGGGGCTGGCGGACGACGCGGCGCAGGTCAATCCGAACGGTGGTGCCATTGCCCTGGGCCATCCGTTGGGCATGAGCGGTGCGCGCCTGGTGCTGACCGCGCTGCATCAGCTGGAAAAGACCGGTGGCAAGAAAGGCCTGGCGACCATGTGCGTCGGCGTCGGCCAGGGTCTGGCGCTGGCCATCGAACGCGTCTGACACGTCGCCTGGATAACAAGAACTGAGGAATGCTCCATGACTGACAAGCCTGGTTACCGCCGCCCGCAGGCGGGCACCCAGCCGGACTACCTGCACCCGGCCTACCAATCCACCAACCGTCGCTCGCCGTCCAAGCCGCTAGTGTTCTTGCCTCACTCGCTGTCGGAAATTACCGGTCCGACGGTCGGCGCCGAGCGCATCAACGAAAAGGACAACGACCTGACGGCTCAACACCAGGGCGAACCGCAGGGCGAGCGGATCATCATCCACGGTCGCGTACTGGATGAAGATGGCTTGCCGGTGCCGGGGATCCTGGTGGAGATCTGGCAGGCCAACGCCGCCGGTCGCTACAACCACGATCGCGACCTGCACGATGCGCCGCTGGACCCGAACTTCACCGGTACCGGTCGCACCGTGACCGACGCCGATGGCTGGTACCAGTTCCAGACCATCAAGCCCGGCGCCTACCCGTGGGGTAACCACCACAACGCCTGGCGCCCGGCGCACATCCACTTTTCGCTGTTCGGGCCGAGCATCCTGACGCGGCTGGTCACCCAGATGTATTTCCCCGGTGACCCGTTGCTGGCGTATGACCCGATCTACAACTGCGTGCCGGATACCAGCGCCAAAGAGCGCCTGATCGCCAGTTTCGACCTGGAAAAAACCATCCCTTCCTACGCCCTCGGTTATCGCTGGGACATCGTCCTGCGCGGCCGCGAAGCCACGCCGATGGAGAAATAAGATGACGCTGAATGCGACCACGTCCCACACCGTCGGACCTTACTACCACATTGGCCTGACCTGGCTGAACCGCGAAGACCTGACCGTCGAACAAACCCTCGGCGAGCGCGTGGCGATCACCGGTCAGGTCATCGATGGCAACGGCGATGTCGTCAATGACGCGATGCTGGAAGTCTGGCAGGCCAATGCCGCCGGCAAGTACGACCACCCCGAAGACGATCAGGACAAGCCCCTCGACCCGAACTTCGAAGGCTTTGGCCGGGTGCCGGTGGATGCCGACGGGCGGTTCCGCTTCACCACGATCAAGCCCGGCACGGTGCAAGGCCTGAAAGGCACGACCCAGGCGCCACACCTGGTGGTACTGGTGTTCGCCCGTGGCCTGGTCAAGCACTTGCTGACGCGAATCTACTTTGATGGCGAGCCGGCCAATGTCGCTGATTCGCTGCTTGAATGCGTGCCTGCCGAGCGCCGCGACACCTTGCTGGCGAAGAAGGATGGCGCGGGTGTTTATCAGTGGAACGTGATTTTGCAAGGGACTGATAAGGAGACGGTGTTCTTCGACTATTGAGAGAACACCATCAATCCCTGTGGGAGCGAGCTTGCTCGCGAAAAGCGGCGTGTCAGTTGACATCAAAGTTGCCTGACACGACGCCTTCGTCGGAACGCCGCCCGGAGCAAGCCCGCTCCCACAGGGGTTATGTATTGCCAATGCTTCTGTGGAACGGGACTGTTGCAAAGTGTGTCTAGACTCTCACAGTCCCCAAAGAGTGAATACCCCATGACTACCCCCACCGCTATTCCAGCGCACTACACCGGTGAAGAGCGCAGCAAACGGATCTTTGCGATTGTCGGTGCCTCGTCGGGCAACCTCGTCGAATGGTTCGACTTCTACGTCTACGCCTTTTGTGCAATCTATTTCGCGCCAGCGTTCTTTCCGTCCGACAACCCCACGGTACAGTTGGTCAACACCGCTGGCGTATTCGCCGCCGGGTTCCTGATGCGGCCTATCGGTGGCTGGATCTTCGGCCGGGTCGCGGACAAGCACGGGCGCAAGAATTCGATGTTGATCTCGATTCTGATGATGTGCTTCGGATCGTTGCTCATCGCATGCCTGCCGACCTACAAGGACATCGGCGTCTGGGCGCCGATCATGCTGCTGTTCGCCCGCTTGCTGCAGGGCTTGTCGGTAGGCGGTGAATACGGCACCACGGCGACCTACATGAGCGAAGTCGCCCTCAGGGGCCAGCGCGGTTTCTTCGCCTCTTTCCAGTACGTGACACTGATCGGTGGACAGTTGCTGGCGGTGTTGCTGGTGGTGATCCTGCAACAGTTTCTCACTGAAGACGACCTGCGCGCCTACGGCTGGCGGATCCCGTTCGTGGTCGGTGCGGCGGCGGCATTGATTTCGCTGTTCCTGCGTCGTTCGCTCAAGGAAACCACCAGCAAGGAAATGCGCGACAACAAGGATGCCGGCAGCATCCGGGCGCTGTTCCGCGACCACAAGGCCGCGTTCATTACCGTGCTGGGCTACACCGCCGGTGGCTCGCTGATTTTCTACACCTTCACCACGTATATGCAGAAGTACCTGGTGAACACCGCCGGCATGCACGCCAAGACGGCCAGCTACATCATGACCGGCGCGCTGTTCCTGTATATGTGCATGCAGCCGTTTTTCGGCATGCTCGCGGACAAGATCGGCCGTCGTAAGTCGATGCTCTGGTTCGGCGCCCTGGGTACCTTGTGCACCGTGCCGATCCTGTTGAGCCTGAAAAGCAATACCAGTCCGTTCCTGGCCTTTGTGCTGATTACCCTGGCATTGGCGATCGTCAGTTTCTACACCTCGATCAGCGGCCTGGTGAAAGCCGAGATGTTTCCGCCGGAAGTTCGGGCATTGGGTGTCGGCCTGGCGTATGCCGTGGCGAATGCGATCTTTGGGGGTTCGGCGGAGTATGTGGCCTTGAGCCTCAAAGCCGTGGGCATGGAAAACTCCTTCTACTGGTACGTGACGGTGATGATGGCGGTGGCGTTCCTGTTCAGCCTGCGTCTGCCGAAGCAGCCGAAATATTTGGAACACGATCTTTGATTTTTTACCCGTGGGCCTGACCGGCCCACGCCTCCAGGGACTGTCTATGAACCAGCGACCGGGCAATCAGTTGTTCGATGCTTATTTCACTGCCCGCGACATGCGTGAAGTGTTCTGCGATCAGGGCCGGGTTCAGGCCATGCTCGATTTCGAAGCGGCACTGGCCCGGGCCGAGGCGCGGGTCGGGTTGATTCCGTCGACGGCGGTCGCACCGATCGAAGCGGCTTGTCGGGCGGAGCACTACGACTTCATTGCCTTGGGTGAGGCGATTGCCACGGCGGGTAATTCGGCCATTCCGCTGGTCAAGGCGCTGGGCAAGCAGATCGCGAAGAATGATGCCGACGCCGAGCGCTTTGTACACTTGGGCGCGACCAGTCAGGACGTGATGGACACCGGCCTGGTGCTGCAACTGCGCCGCGCGCTGACCTTGATTGAAAGCGACCTGGCGCAACTGGGGGAAACCCTCGCGACCCAGGCCCTGCGTTACGTGGCAACGCCGCTGGCGGGACGCACCTGGTTGCAACATGCGACGCCGGTCACCCTCGGCATGAAGATCGCCGGTTGGCTCGGCGCCGTGACCCGCAGCCGCCAGCGTCTGCAAGAACTCAAGCCGCGCCTGCTGGTGCTGCAATTCGGTGGTGCCTCCGGGACACTGGCGGCCCTGGGCGAACAAGCATTGCCGATTGCCGAGGCGCTGGCAGCACAATTGCAACTGAGCTTGCCCGAACAACCCTGGCACACCCAGCGCGATCGCCTGGTGGAATTCGCTTCGGTACTGGGTCTGATCGCCGGCAGCCTCGGCAAATTCGGTCGCGACATCAGCCTGTTGATGCAGACCGAAGCGGCCGAAGTCTTCGAGCCGTCGGCGCCGGGCAAGGGCGGTTCCTCGACCATGCCGCACAAACGCAACCCGGTAGGCGCAGCAGTGCTGATCGGTGCCGCGACCCGGGTGCCGGGCCTGTTGTCGACTCTGTTCAGCGCCATGCCTCAGGAACACGAGCGCAGCCTGGGCCTGTGGCATGCCGAGTGGGAAACCCTGCCGGACATTTGCTGCCTGGTATCCGGTGCGCTGCAGCAGGCGCTGTTGCTGGCCGACGGGCTGGAAGTGGATGCCGATCGCATGGCCCGCAACCTCGACCTGACCCAAGGCCTGGTGCTGGCCGAAGCGGTGAGCATCGTCCTCGCGCAACGGGTTGGCCGCGACACTGCGCATCATCTGCTCGAACAATGCTGCAAGCGCGCCGTGGCGGAACAGCGTCATCTGCGCACGGTACTTGGCGAGGAACCGCAAGTGATCGCCGAGCTGTCTGCCGTTGAACTCGATCGTCTGCTGGACCCTGCCCATTACCTCGGTCAGGCCCGTACCTGGGTCGAGCGAGCGGTGGCCGAACATTCTGCATTGACTGCCTGAAGGAGACTGCCGTGGCATTCGTACAACTCGCCGAGGGCGAACTGAACTACCAACTCGATGGGCCGGCCGATGCGCCGGTGCTGGTGCTGTCCAACTCGTTGGGCACCGACCTGCATATGTGGGACGCGCAGATTGCGGCGTTCACCGAACACTTCCGGGTGCTGCGTTTCGATACCCGTGGCCATGGCAAGTCCCTGGTGACGCCGGGACCCTACAGCATCGAGCAACTGGGCCATGACGTGCTGGCACTGCTGGATGCCTTGCACATCGAGCGCGCGCATTTTTGCGGTCTGTCCATGGGCGGCTTGATCGGCCAGTGGTTGGGGATCAACGCCGGCCAGCGACTGAACAAACTGGTGGTGTGCAATACCGCGGCGAAAATCGGCGATCCATCGGTGTGGAATCCGCGGATCGAAACCGTGCTGCGTGACGGCGCGGCGGCCATGGTCGCGCTACGCGATGCGTCGATTGCACGCTGGTTCACCGCAGATTTCTCCGAAGCCAATCCCGAAGCGGCGAAGAAGATCACGGACATGCTCGCAGCCACCTCGCCTGAAGGCTATGCGGCCAACTGCGCCGCCGTGCGCGATGCCGATTTCCGCGAACAGCTGTCTTCGATAAAGGTGCCGTTGCTGGTCATTGCCGGCACCGAAGATGCGGTCACGCCGCCGTCGGGCGGGCATTTCATCCAAGCGCATGTGCAGGGCGCCGAATACGCCGAGTTCCATGCTGCGCATTTGTCCAACGTCCAGGCCGGCGCTGCGTTCAGCGATCGGGTACTGGCGTTCCTGTCAGCTGATTGAGGGGATGGTCGTGGACGAAAAACAACGTTATGACGAGGGCATGAAAGTCCGTCGCGCGGTATTGGGTGACGCTCACGTCGACCGCAGCCTGACCACCCTGACCGAGTTCAACTCGGAGTTCCAGGAGATGATCACCCGCCATGCCTGGGGCGACATCTGGACCCGCCCGGGGCTGCCGCGCCACACCCGCAGCCTGATCACCATCGCCATGCTGATCGGCATGAACCGCGAGGGTGAGCTTAAACTGCACCTGCGAGCCGCCGCCAACAACGGCGTGACCCGTGGCGAGATCAAGGAAGTGATCATGCAGAGCGCGATCTACTGTGGCATTCCGGCGGCGAATGCGACGTTCCACCTGGCGGAGTCGGTGTGGGATGAGTTGGGGGTTGAGTCGCGGGAGTGATCCTGGCGATTTGCGGTGCCTGAGCTGGCCCCTTCGCGAGCGGGCTCGCTCCCACAGTGATCCGGTGTGAACGCCAACGTTGTATTCACCGAAGCTCCCCTGTAGGAGCTGGCTTGCCAGCGAAAGCGTTCTTTCAGTCAACAACTCTGCTGAATGTGCCGCCGCCTTCGCGGGCAAGCCCGCTCCCACAGTGGTCCAGTGTGAACGCCAATTTTGTGTTCACCGAAGCTCCCCTGTAGGAGCTGGCTTGCCAGCGAAAGCGTTCTATCAGTCAACATCTCTGTTGAATGTGCCGCCGCCTTCGCGGGCAAGCCCGCTCCCACAGTAATTCGTGTTTACAACAGGTTGATCGGGTAGCTGACAATCAACCGGTTCTCGTCGAACTCGTTATTGCTGAAATCCCGGCGAATGGTCGAGTTGCGCCATTTGACGCTCAAGTCCTTGAACGTTCCGCTTTGCAGGGTGTAAGCCAGTTCTGATTCGCGCCCCCATTCCTTGCCATCGGTAACGGTGCCGGTGTGCACATTGTCACCGCTGATGTAGCGGTTCATCAGGGTCAGGCCCGGTATACCGACGGCAACGAAGTTGTAGTCGTGCCGCACCTGCCAGGACTTCTCCTTGGCGTTGTCATAGCTGGCGTTATAGCTGTCGTTGGCCAGGGTGCCGCCGCTGGTGCCGTTGACCCGCATCCAGGCATTGTCGCCGGTCAGTTTTTGCAGGCCGACGTAGAAGGTGTGGCCGCCATACTTGGCGGAGAACAGGCCGGACCAGGTCTTGTTGTCCAGCTCACCGGCCCGGGCGCTGCCGTCATCCTTGCCGTAGAAGAAGCCGAGGTTGGCGCCCAGGGTCCAGTCGCCGATGGGCTGGCTGTGGGTCACATTCAGGTATTGCTGGCTGTAGATGTCCTTGAGTTCGGCATTCCACAGACCGACCTGGGTGCGCTTTTCGTTAAACAGGTATTCGCCCCCCTGGAAGTTGAAACGGTCGGAGGTGAATGCCGCCTGGCCAGTCATCGACATGTCGCCCATGCTGCTGTCGTCGCGGGGGCTGTTGGCGCGGAACTGGCCGCCGTAGAGGGTCAGGCCGGAGATTTCCTTCGAAGTGATCTGGCCGCCACGGAAGGTTTGCGGCAGGGAGCGACCGTCGTCGGAGCGCAGGATCGGCAGCACCGGCATCCATTCGCCGACCTTCACTTCGGTCTGCGACAGTTTGGCCTTGAACGCCACGTTGGTGCGCCCGAAGTTGTGCGCCGGGCGACCGTCGCTGTCCAGCGGCAGTAATTGCGTGCCACCTGTACCTCTACCGCCGTCGAGTTTCACCGAGTACAACCCCAGCACATCCATGCCGAACCCGACGGTGCCCTGGGTGAACCCGGACCTGGCATCGAGGATAAAGCTTTGCGTCCACTCTTCAGCCTTGCCCTGAGCCCGGGTCGGGTTGGTGAAGTTGCGGTTGATGTAAAAGTTGCGCAGGTTCAGGTTGATCTTGGCCCCTTCGACAAAACCCGATTCCTCGGCCACGGCGGGCAGCGCCGCACCGGTCAGCGCGATGGCGATCAAGCTGGGGAAAAAATACTGCGCGGTGGAAGGCGTCATGGGCTCGGGTCTCTCTAATTCTTGGGGATGAAGCGTGGCGATGCCGCAACCTGGGGGATGCAGTCAAAAGATTCGAATTCGGAAACGGAGCGGGGTCAGCCGGAGAGGGCAGGGCGCTGGGACATGGTGTCGAACCTGTTGTTATTGGTGTTGTGGGGGGAATGGTGCTATGAATGGACTAGATAGTTCAAATAGGCGAAGCGGGTTTTGGGCGATAATCGAACGCAAGATTGACTGAAGTTTATGTGTTGCTTGCACTGGCCCCTTCGCGGGCTTGTCGGATCGCCGCACCGCCGCGAAGGGGCCAGTATGGCCAACACAACTTTCCTGCAGACAACAAAAAGCCCACCAAAAGGCGGGCTCCAAGTTTTTACCGCGCGATCAGAACAACTTCAACTTCGGCGCTTCTTCTTTATGCGGCTCGACCCTGGCGGTCTGCTCGTTCCAGCCACCCCCCAGTGCCTTGTACAAATTCACCGCACTGGTCAGCTGAGCCAGGCGGTCGGTGATCAGCGCCTGTTGGGCACTGAACAGCTGACGCTGGGCATCGAGGAAGGTCAGGTTGCTGTCGACGCCAATGCGATAACGACGCTCGGCCAGACGGTAGTAATCCTGGTTGGCAGTGACGAAATCACGCTGGGCCTGCAATTGCTCGGTGTAGGTCTGGCGCGCGGCCAGGCCATCGGCGACTTCCTGGAAGGCCGTTTGAATGGACTTCTCGTAGTTCGCCACGCCGATGTCTTTCTGGATTTTCGAGTAATCCAGGCTGGCGCGCAGGCTGCCGGCGTTGAAGATCGGCAGATTGATCTGCGGCTGGAACAGCCAGGTGCCCGAACCGCCCTTGAACAGGCCGGACAGGTCCGGGCTCAGGGAGCCGGCATTGGCGGTCAGGCTGATGCTCGGGAAGAACGCAGCCCGGGCCGCGCCGATGTTGGCATTGGCGGCCTTGAGGTTGTATTCGGCCTGGAGGATGTCCGGACGACGTTGCAGCAAGTCCGACGGCAGGCCAGGCGGTACCTCGCTCAACAGGTCGTCGGACAGCGGTTTGGCGGCTTGCAGGTTGGCCGGGATACCGGTGCCGAGCAGCAATACCAGGCTGTTTTCATCCTGTGCGACCTGGCGGGTGTACCGGGCCAGTTGTGCCCGGGCGTTTTCCACCGAGGTACGCGACTGGGCCAGGTCCAGGGCCGAGGCCACACCGACTTCGTTGCTGCGCGCGGTGAGCTTCAGGCTCTCCTCGAACGCACCGAGGGTGTCCTGGGTCAACTTGCGCAGTTCTTTGTCCGCCTGCCAGGTCAGGTAGGCATTGGCCACGTTGGCCACCAGACTGATCTGCGTGCTGCGGCGGCCTTCTTCGGTAGCGAAGTACTGCTGCAGCGCTTCTTCGCTCAGGCTGCGAACCCGACCGAACAGGTCCAGTTCATAAGCACTGATGCCGACCGTGGCCGAGTAGGAACTGGTGATGCCCGCTTCGCCGGTCTGCGAGGCCCGTGCCGGGAGCCGCTGGCGGCTGCCGGTGCCGTTGGCCGACACCGCCGGGAACAGATCCGCGCGCTGGATGCGGTACTGGGCCGCGAAGGCATCGATATTCAACGCCGCGACCCGCAGGTCGCGGTTGTTTTCCAGGGCGACCTGGATCAGCTGCTGCAGGGCCGGGTCATGGAAAAACTGCTTCCAGCCCTGTTCGGCGGCGGCCTGGGCCGGCGCCTGGGCCGGCGAGTACGCCGGGCCCTGCGGATACTGGCCGGCCACCGGCGCTTCAGGCCGCTGATAATCCGGTATCAGTGAGCAACCGCTCAGCACCAGGGCCGCGATTGCGATGGAGAGTAGCGACTTGCTCATTAGCCAGCCTCTTTAGAAGGTTCGAGAGCGTCATCCTGGTCAGCGGTTTTGCGCTGCCCCATGGCCGACACGGTGACGAAAAACAGCGGGACCCAGAAGATCGCCAGGATCGTGGCCGTGAGCATACCGCCAATTACCCCGGTACCGATCGCATGTTGGCTACCTGAACCTGCGCCCGTGGAAATGGCCAGTGGAACCACACCGAGGACGAAGGCGAGCGAGGTCATGACGATCGGTCGCAAGCGCATCCGGCAGGCTTCGATCGCGGCATCGCGCAGGCTACGCCCCTGTTCATGCAGCTCCTTGGCGAATTCGACGATCAGGATGGCGTTCTTCGCCGCCAGCCCGATGGTCGTCAACAGGCCCACCTGGAAGTACACGTCATTGGAGAGGCCGCGCAGGCTGGTCGCCATCAGCGCCCCGATGATGCCCAAGGGCACCACCAGCATCACCGCGATCGGGATCGACCAGCTTTCATACAACGCCGCCAGACACAGGAACACCATCAGCAGCGACAACGCATACAGCGCTGGCGCTTGCGAGCCGGACAGACGTTCTTCATACGACAGGCCGGTCCAGGAAATACCGACACCGGCCGGCAGTTTCTTGGCCAGGGCTTCGACCTCGGCCATGGCTTCACCGGTGGAATAGCCGGGCGCCGGAGCACCGAGGATTTCCATCGCTTCTACGCCGTTGTACCGCGACAGTTTCGGCGCGCCGTAGATCCACTCACCCTTGGCGAAGGCCGAGAACGGCACCATGGTCCCGGCGCTGTTGCGCACATACCATTTCTTCACGTCCTCGGGACTCATCCGTGCACCTGGCTCGCCTTGCAGATAGACCTTCTTCACCCGACCGCGGTCGATGAAGTCGTTCACATAGCTACTGCCCAGGGCAATCGACAGGGTGTTGTTGATGTCGGTGAGGGTCACGCCCAAGGCGCTGGCCTTCTCGTCATCGATTTCCAGCTGGTATTGCGGCTCGTCGTTCAGGCCGTTGGGACGCACTTGCGAGAGCACCTTGCTTTGCGCCGCCATGCCGAGGAACTGGTTGCGCGCTTCCATCAGCTTTTCGTGACCGATGCCGGCGCGGTCCTGCAGGAACACGTCGAAACCGGTGGCGTTACCCAGTTCCAGAACCGCCGGCGGCGCGAAAGCGAACACCATGGCGTCACGGAAGGTGAAGAAGTGCTGCTGGGCCCGTGCCGCGAGTTTGAATACGCTGTTGTCGGCGTTACGCTCGTCCCAGGGCTTGAGCATGATGAACGCCATACCCGAGCTCTGGCCACGGCCGGCGAAGTTGAAGCCGGTCACGGTAAACACCGAGGCTACCGCGTCACCTTCACCGCCGTCCTTGGTTGGACGCAGCAGGAACTCACGCATTTCGTCCACCACCACTTGGGTGCGCTGGGCAGTGGAGCCGGCCGGGGTTTGCACCTGGGCGAACAACACGCCCTGGTCTTCTTCCGGCAGGAACGCCGTTGGAATACGGGTGAACAGCCAGATCATGCCGACCAGGATGATGAGGTAGGCCAGCAGGTAGGGCGCCTTGTTCGAGAGCATATTGCCCACGCCACGCTCATAGCTTCTGACACTACGGTCGAAATTGCGGTTGAACCAGCCGAAGAAGCCGCGTTTCGGCGTGCCGTGTTCGCCTTTCGGAATCGGCTTGAGCATGGTGGCGCACAATGCCGGGGTGAAAATCAGCGCAACCAGTACCGACAGCGCCATGGCGGAAACGATGGTGATCGAGAACTGCTTGTAGATCACACCGGTGGAACCGCTGAAGAACGCCATCGGCAGCAGTACCGCCGACAGCACCAGGGCAATACCGACCAGCGCACCCTGGATCTGCCCCATGGATTTCTTTGTGGCCTCCTTGGGTGACAGGCCTTCTTCACTCATGACCCGTTCGACGTTTTCCACCACGACGATGGCGTCGTCCACCAGCAAGCCGATGGCCAGCACCATGCCGAACATGGTCAGGGTGTTGATGCTGAAACCAAATGCCGCGAGGATGCCGAAGGTACCCAGCAACACCACCGGGACAGTCATCGTGGTGATGACGGTGGCGCGGAAGTTCTGCAGGAACAGGAACATCACCAGGAACACCAGCACGACCGCTTCGACCAGGGTTTCAACCACGCCCTTGATCGATTCGGTCACCACCGGCGTGGTGTCGTACGGGAACACCACTTCCATCCCTTGCGGGAAGAACGGCTTGAGGGTGTCGATGGTCTTGCGCAGGGCTTTGGCCGTATCGAGGGCGTTGGCACCGTTGGCCAGTTTCACCGCCAGACCGGAGGCCGGGCTGCCGTTGAACTGGGCGCTGATCGCATAGTTCTCGCCACCCAGGCCGACGTCCGCCACGTCGCCGACGCGCACTTGCGAGCCGTCCTTGTTGACCTTGAGCAGGATCGCCTTGAACTGCTCGGCAGTCTGCAGGCGGGTCTTGCCGATGATCGTCGCGTTCAGCTGTTGGCCGGCGACCGCTGGCAAACCGCCGAGTTGACCGGACGACACCTGGACGTTCTGCGCCGCGATGGCGGTCTTGACGTCCACCGGAGTCAGGTTGAAGTTGTTGAGCTTGGCCGGGTCGAGCCAGATCCGCATCGCATACTGGGCACCGAAGACCTGGAAGTCACCGACACCGGCGGTCCGCGAAATCGGATCCTGCATGTTCGACACGATGTAGTTGGACAGGTCGTCCTTGGTCATGCTGCCGTCACGCGACACCACGCCGATCACCATCAGGAAGTTTTTCACTGCCTTGGTCACGCGGATCCCCTGTTGCTGCACTTCTTGCGGCAGCAGCGGGGTGGCCAGGTTCAGCTTGTTCTGGACCTGAACCTGCGCGGTATCGGAGTTGGTGCCCTGCTCGAAGGTCGCGGTAATGGTCATGCTGCCGTCGGAGTTACTTTCCGAGGAGACATAACGCAGGTTATCGATACCGTTGAGCTGTTGTTCGATCACCTGAACCACGGTGTCCTGCACGGTTTGTGCGGACGCGCCCGGGTAGGTCACCTGGATCGCAATGGCCGGAGGCGCAATGCTCGGGTATTGGTTGATTGGCAGTTTGAGGATCGAGAGTGCCCCGACCAGCATGATCACCAGGGCAATTACCCAGGCGAAAATCGGACGGTCGATAAAGAATTTCGACATGGTTTACTCCCCTTTGCCGCCGGCGGCCTTGTCAGCTACCTGTGCGGGGGCCGGGTTCTTTGCGCTAACGTTAGTCGCTTCACTGGCTTTGACTTCGATGCCAGGTTTGACGTATTGCAGCCCTTCGGTGATCAGTCGATCGCCGGCCTTCAGGCCGTCTTCGATCAGCCATTGACTGCCCACCGTGCGGCTGGCCTTGAGCTGACGCAGTTCGACCTTATTGTCAGGGCCGACGACCAGCGCGGTCGGGCTGCCCTTGAGGTCACGGGTCACACCTTGTTGTGGCGCGAGGATCGCCGCACTGTTCACACCTGATTGCAGCTGGGCGTGAACGAACATGCCTGGCAGCAGGGTGTGATCGGGGTTGGGGAACACCGCACGCAAGGTCACGGAACCGGTGGTCTGGTCGACCGAGACTTCGGAGAACTCGAGCTTGCCCGGTTGTTTGTACTCGCTGCCGTCCTCGAGGGTCAGCTTGACCATGGCGGCGGTGTCGCCCGCCTTTTGCAGGCGACCGCTTTCCAGTTCGCGGCGCAGTTCAAGCAGCGCCACGGAGGACTGGGTCACGTCGACGTAGATCGGGTCGAGCTGCTGGATCACAGCCATGGCGTCGGCCTGGCCATTGGTCACCAGCGCACCTTCGGTTACCGAAGAACGGCCGATGCGGCCGGAGATCGGCGCGTACACCTTGGTGTAGCGCACATTGATCTGGGCGCTTTGCAGGGTGGCTTCCGCTTGCAGCCGGTTGGCCAGCGCGGTGTCGTATTCCTGGCGGCTGACCGCCTGCTCCTTGACCAGTTGCTGATAGCGATCGGAGATCGACTTGGTCTGTTGCAGGTTGGCCTGGGCGCTTTTCAGGGTGGCTTCATAAACGGCCGGATCGATCTGGTACAGCTGCTGGCCGGCCTTGACGTCGCCACCTTCCTTGAACAGGCGCTTGAGAATGATGCCGTTGACCTGAGGCCGAACTTCGGCCATGCGGAACGCGCTGGTGCGGCCCGGGAGCTCGGACGTCAGGGTGAAGGCTTGTGGTTGCAGGGTTACGACGCCGACCTGAGGGGGCGGTGCTGCAGGCGCTGCCTCTTCCTTTTTGCATCCGCTAAGCAGAGTTGCCAAGGCGACGGCGGTGACCAGAGCGGTAACAGCTGGCTTGAATTGCATGAAAATCCTCGGGTCAGGCACGCACAGTGCGCACTCGAAAGGTGGAAAGGTAAAAATTTTGCACTGAGTGGATAAGTAGCTTGCTAAGTAATATACTTACGTTCATGGTTGTTTGTAAATAGCTGAACCGTGTCACCTTGACGTTACAAAATTTGATCAAAGATTCGAATTGTAGGCCGGGGACCACGCCTGAGAGCGTTCGCCCCACTTTTATTCAGCTGATATTCAGACATCGCTGAAGCATCCTGATTGAGGTTGTACTGCCATGGTCCGTCGTACCAAAGAGGAAGCTCAAGAAACCCGTAGCCAGATACTCGAAGCGGCCGAGAAAGCCTTTTTCGAGCGGGGCGTGGCGCGCACGACGCTGGCGGAAATCGCGACCCTGGCCGGCGTCACGCGCGGGGCTATCTACTGGCATTTCAGCAACAAGGCGGCCGTGGTACAGGCCATGCTCGACAGCTTGCATGAGCCGCTGGATGACATGGCCAAGGCCAGCGAAAGCGCAGATGAACCCGACCCGCTGGGCTGTATGCGCAAGCTGCTGATTCATTTGTTTCATCAAGTTGCCGTGGACCCGAAAACCCGGCGCATCAATGAGATTCTGTTTCATAAGTGCGAATTCACCGATGAAATGTGCGACCTGCGCCAGCAGCGTCGCTCGGCCAGTCTCGATTGCAATGGGCGAATCGCCCTGGCCCTGAGTAATGCGGTTAATCGGGGACAGTTGCCGGAAAACCTCGACACTGCCCGCGCCGCCATCAGCCTGCATGCGTACATCGATGGCATTTTGTACCAGTGGCTGTTGGCGCCCGACAGTTTTGAACTGCATGCCGAAGCCGAGCGTTGGGCCGATACCGGGTTGGATATGCTGCGCTTGAGCCCTAGTCTGTGCAAATAAAACAAAATGAATTAAACGGAGCCGTTTCTGACAATGCCCGGCAGGGGTGAAGCTCTGTCCTTTGCTCGCGTTGTCGCAACGGGATGCTTTTATATACGCAGACGCTTGCGTATGACAGCGAACGACCCCGGTATTTTGTAGGGATTTTGTGTCGAGTTTGAATGAGTGTGGCGTCGGCATGAGCGGCATGGCACTGGTTTGCCTCAGTGATCTTGCTGCCGCCGAGCAGCGCGCAGGCTGATCGGTTTAGAAGATCAGACCCATCCGCCGCTCGTAACCGATCCGGCCCTTATAGGCCTCGCCGCTGTCGACCCAGCCGGATTTCGCATAAAGCGCGATGGCCGACGCGTTGTCGGCATCCACTGATAATTCCAGTCCCTTTATCTCCGGCCAGGCCTGGCGCGCCACCTCGGGCAACGCTTGCAGGCAGGCCTTGCCGTAGCCTTTGCCTTGAGCGCGGTGATCGACTTGTAAGGCATGCAGGGTCGCGCTGTGTTCGTCGGCCCAGGCGGGCAGCACCGGCGGACGCTTGAGCAGCAGAAAGGCCACGGGAATGTCCTCGGCCAGCAGGGCAAACCCCTTGACCCCGGGGCCGGGCTTTGAAAGCAGGGTGTGCAACGCACCGTGGATGTCGCCGGAGAACCTGATTTGTTCGTTGTGCACTTCAATGGCCTCGACCTGCCGGCGCTGGAGCGCGTTCAGGCTTTCGTAAGGCACGAGTCTGGCTGTCACTGGAGTATCCTTTTTCCATCAACGATAGGTGGAGGAATTCTATCGAGTTTGCGCCGACGGATTATTTTTATTTCAGTTGTCGATTTGGCGTTTTGCCAGACGACAAAGGGTGTCTTCAAGCAAAAACCACGGAGAACCACCATGAACGCTACCCACGAGATCCAGACCCTGATCGACACCTATCGCCAGGCGGTCATCGCCAAGGATGTCGAGAAAATCATGGCCCTGTATGCCGAGGACATCGTCTCCTACGACGCAGTCAAGGCCCTGCAGTTCCGGGGCAAGGCCGCTTACCGCGCGCACTGGCTGGAGTGCATGGAAATGTGTCAGGGTCCGCACACCTTTGACTTCGACCAGATGAACATCGTGGCCGACGAGCACATCGCCTTCGCCCACTGGCTGGCCCATTGCGGCGGCACCAATGACAAGGGTGAAACCCAGGCCTGCTGGATGCGCGTGACCGCCTGTTACCGGCGCGAGGCCGGACAATGGCGCATCGTCCACGAACACTGGTCGGCCCCGTTCGACATGATGAGCGGCACGGCACTGTTCAACCTGGAACCTTGATCGCCTGGCGGTTGATCGGCAAACAGCGCCAAAACGCCAATCTGCAGCCATAGTTGATCAGTTCGATCAGTGCAGAGCCCAAGAAACGGAGAGCGTCCATGAAATACCTATGCCTGGTCTACAGCAACGAGCTCGAGTTGCATTCCCAGCCCGATAGCCCGAAAGACGCCGAATGCATGGCCTACGCCGAGTCGATCCAGGGCAGTGGCCGGATGCTCGCGGCCGAAGCGCTGGAGTCGGTGCAGACCGCGACCACCGTGCGCATGCGCAACGGGAAAATGTCGATCACGGACGGTCCGTTCGCCGAAACCAAGGAGCAGTTGGCCGGCTTTTACCTGATCGATGCCAAGGACCTCAATGAAGCCCTGCAGGTCGCCGGCAACATCCCGGCGGCCCGGGTAGGCTGTGTCGAGGTGCGCCCCGTTCGCCAGTTGAATCCCTGAACAATCAAAAACAGGAAACTGTATGAGCCCGCAACCTTGTAACAAGCAACTTGCCGACGTCGATTCAGCGATGACCGAAGGCATGCCGGTCTGATGCCCGACGTCGCGGTTACGGCCCGGGTCGAGCAGGCCTACCGTGAGGACTCGCGGCGGATCCTGGCGACCCTGATCCGCTTGCTTGGCGATTTCGATCTTGCCGAAGAGGCCTTGCACGAGGCGTTTTTCATCGCGGTCGAGCGCTGGCAGCGTGACGGTGTGCCGGACAATCCGCGGGCCTGGCTGGTGTCCACCGGACGCTTCAAAGCCATCGATGTGTTGCGTCGGCGTGCACGCTTCAACGCGTCCCGACCGTTGTTGATCGCGCAACTGGAGGCGCTTGAGCAGGCCGACTGGAGTGACGAAGACGTGGAAGACGACCGCCTGCGCCTGATCTTTACCTGCTGTCACCCGGCGCTGGCGGCGGACGCCCAGGTGCCGTTGACCCTGCGGGAAGTCTGCGACCTGACCACCGAGGAAATCGCCCGGGCCTTCCTCTCGGCACCGTCCACCATTGCCCAGCGCATCGTGCGCGCCAAGGCGAAAATCCGTGACGCGAAAATCCCCTATCAAGTGCCGACCCTGACCGAATTGCCCGAACGCCTCGACAGCGTGCTGCGGGTGATTTACCTGGTGTTCAACGAAGGTTATTCGGCGTCCATCGGCGCCGAATTGACCCGGGAAGATCTGACCCGCGAAGCGATCCGGCTCGGCCGGCTGCTGGTCGAGTTGCTGCCGGAGCCGGAGGTGATGGGCCTGCTGGCGTTGATGCTGTTGCACGAGTCGCGGCGCCCGGCCCGGACCTCGGCCAGTGGGGAGCTGATTGTGCTGGATGAGCAGGATCGTTCGTTGTGGGATGTCGGGATGATCGCCGAAGGTTGCGCGCTGGTGGAGCGGGCACTGACGACCCGGCGGTTCGGGCCTTATTGCCTGCAGGCGGCGATCGCGGCGGTGCATGCTGAAGCGCAGAGGGCGGGGGAGACGGACTGGCCGCAGATTGTCGGTCTGTATGACGTGCTGTTGCAGGCCATGCCTTCACCGGTGATCGAGCTGAACCGGGCCGCGGCATTGGCCAAGCGGGATGGACCGTTGGCGGGGTTGACCTTGGTCGAAGGGATTCTGCAGCGCGGTGAGCTGCTGGATTACCACCTGGCGCATTCGGCGCGGGCGGAGTTTTGTCGGCAGTTGGGGCGGGTGGAGGAGGCGCGGGCGGCGTATGAGCGGGCGCTTGAGTTGACGCAGCAGGTACCGGAGCGGCGGTTTATCGAGAGGCGGCTCAAGGGGTTGGAATGAGGTGGTCTAAGTCCTAATACACTGTAGGAGCGAGCTTGCTGGCGATGGTCGTAAACGATAACGCGTATTTTCTGATTAAACGCGGCGCTCTTGAGTCCATCGCGAGCAGGCTCGCTCCCACAGGTACGGAGTCGATCCCATAATCACGAATCGACTCGCAACCTGTGGGAGCGGCGGTGCGACGATTCGGCTTGCCCGCGATTGGCCGCGCCGCTACTCCAGCATCTTGCCAATCAACCAACTCCCCGCCGGCCCCGGCGGATTCAACCGCAACCACAGCACATCCACCGACACCGTCTTCGGCCAACCCCGCACCTGAATCTCCTGCAACGACCCCGCACCAAAGCGTTCGACCAGCCATCGCGGCAACGGCGCCCAGCCGAATCCGCCCTGGGCCATTTCCAGCAGCATCAGGTAGCTCGGCGCCGACCAGACACGCCCCTTCGCCCGACTTTCATAGGGATTGACGATGGTCGCCAGCCGCAATTCGCGATGCTGTTGCAGCACCTCCTGATCCACCTTTTGCAATGCCGCCAACGGATGTCCGGGGGCTACGAACAGCGCGATTTCCGTGCGTTCGTCCACCGTCGAACTGGCGAGGTCCGGCGGGTAGCTGTCTTGCCGCTCGGCGAAGGCGACATGAGCGCGACCGCTTTGCACCAGTGCCACCAGGTCATCGCATTCGGCGATCAGGCATTCGAGCTCCAGGTCCGGATAACGCTGTTCGAAGGTACTCAGTGCCGCTTCGAACCGGTCGGACTGATAGGTGTCGGACAGCGCCACCGTCAGCTTCGCCTCGACCCCTCGGGACAATTGGCTGGCGGTCATTTCCAGGCGGCTGGTGGCCGCCAGGATCGCTTCGGCCCGCTGCAATACCACGTGCCCGGCCGGCGTCAGGCCGGGCTTGCGGCTGCTGCGATCGAACAAGGTCAGGTTCAGGTCGATCTCCAGGCTGGCCACTGCCGCGCTGATGGTCGACTGACTGCGGCCAAGCTTGCGCGCCGCCGCGGAAAACGAACCTTGCGTCGCCGCCTGAACGAACGCCAGCAGCACTTCGTGAGAGGCCATGAACTATCGCCTTGATCGATGGTTATTGATTATGAAGTATCGGTGTCATAGCGGACCATGGCAACCACAGTCACCCAGGGAGTCCGGCCATGAACGCCAACAAATCCATCACTGAACGTATTTTCCAGGCCATTGGTTTCGAATTGCTGGCGGTGTTGATCTGCACCCCCTTGCTCGCCTGGGTCATGGACAAACCGATGCTCGACATGGGCGTGGCGACCATGGCCATCGCAGCCTTGGCCCTCGCCTGGAACGTGATTTTCAACGGCGTGTTCGATCGCGCGCTCAACCGTCTCGGCTTGGTGCGTAACGCCCGGGTTCGGGTGGTGCACGCGTTGCTGTTCGAGGGCGGCCTGGTCGCCGTCGGCGTGCCGCTGATTGCCTGGTGGCTGAATATCAGCCTGTGGCAAGCGTTCCTGCTGGACATCGGCGTGTTGCTGTTTTTCCTGCCGTATACCTATGTGTATCACTGGGCGTATGACGTGGTGCGTGAGCGATTGGTCATGCGCACCTCTTGCGAAGGATAAAGCAAAGACCGCAGCCTGCAGCAGCGCCTACGGGATCGGGTGCAGCCACAATTATGCGGATATACCCGATCCCTGAAGAATACGTCCACCGTCAGCCAGCAGCGGCAGCAGGGTCTGTTTGCCAAAGCCGCGGCCGGCGCCGGTGATCAATGCGATTTTACGGTTCATGGGACTTCCGTTGGAGACCACGTCCAGTTTGCCGCCATGGGACGGCGCTGATGGCGAACAAGGGGTTGCGCAAGTCATGCCCCAGCACGGCGATGAACTGTTCGCGCAGCTCGCCGTTTTCCTGCTCTTGAATCAGCAGAATGCAAAAAGCCGCACGACCCGAAAGTCGTGCGGCTTTTTTTGATGTGTGTATCAGTCGTCTTTTTTGTTTTTCAGGACTTCGCCAGTGGCGGCGTTCAAATCCACGTCCCATTCAACGTTGCTGGCATCGCGCAGTTCGACTTCGTATTCATAGTTGTTGAAGTGGTTATCCAGATCGCTGTCGGTAATGGTGGCACCCGGGTGCAGCTTCAGCACGATCTGGTTCAGCTCTTCCAGCGGCTTGATCTTTTTATCTTTGACCAACTGAGGGATCTGATCGACAGGAACATCGGCCTGGGCCAGGCCTGCGGTGAGGGTCAGGGCAGCAGCGGTGAACAAGGCAGTCAGGGTTTTCATGGGATTCTTTCCTTGGATGATCTGTTTAAGTGGGATCAGAGTAACTGTGGCAACTTAATTCACCCTTAATTCCTGAAACCGTCTCGTTAGCAAGAACTTCGCTGCGGTGCGGCGATCCGACCAGCTCCTACACGGTCTGCGCAAAACCTGTAGGAGCTGGCTTGCCAGCGAAGCAGGCGCCTCGTTGTAACGCCAGGCGCAAATCAATACCCATTGTTCTGCAGCAATTGCGCAACACTCGCCGCCGCCGGCCGTTTATAAAACTTGAGCAGCTCGCTGGCGCGATTGGTGAAAATTCCATCGACGCCAGCGTCCATGACCTTCTGATAATCCACCGCATCGTCGACGGTATAGGCATGCACCAGCAAGCCCTGGTCATGGGTGTACTGGTTCATCCACGGTTGCACCAGATCCGAATAGCTTTGATCACCCCCGTGGGTCAGCCTGACAGAAGGGCCGGTGCCGATCGCGCCCTGGGCCTTGGCGTACTCGACCCAGCGCTGGAATTCAGCTTTGTCCTTCGGTTGCTGTTTGGCATAGAACGTTGCTTTGTCCTTGTCGCCGGACTTGGCAAAAGTCACCTTGGACTTGGGTTCGATGCTGCCTTCGCCGACCCACAGCAACAGGATCTTCGGCACTTGCGGCATTTCCTTTTCCAGCAGTTCCAGGCTGCCCTTCTCAAACGTCTGCAACACCACCTTGCCTTTGCCCTGGCCGACCGCCAGTTCACTTTTCGCCAGTTTCGAACCGGTCGGGCTCAACCAGCCGCGATCCTGGAGCTTCTCCTTGAGGTCGCGTTCGAGACCGGGAAACTGCTTCGGTTCCTTGGTCTCGATGTACAGGCCCGGCTTGTGCAGCGGATTGCCCTGGGCGATGTCGATGATTTCGTCCAGGGTCAGGATCTTCAGCCCCGCATAGGACGGACGGGCGCGATCCGGGTAAGCGCTGTTGAACCAGCTGCCGGCATCGAGGGTTTTCAGTTCGGCAAGGGTGAAGGCGTTGGCGGGGCTGTCCTTGCGCTCCGGAAATTTGGAAGCGACGTCGGTGGTGCGTTGCAGGTTGTCGTCGTGCAGGGCGAACAGCACGCCGTCCTTGCTGCGCTGCAAGTCCAGCTCCAGGTAATCGGCACCCAGATCCCGCGCCAGTTTGTAAGCCGGGGCGGTGGATTCCGGCGCATCGAAGGACGCGCCACGGTGGGCGATCACCGCCGGATGCGGGATGCCCAGGCGGGTCGCCAGTACGGTGGGACTGGGTTCGCTGGCGGCCTGTGCCTGGCCGAGGCCAAGCAGCACACTCAGCAGCAAAGCGCTTTGGGTGAAGGTGACGGGCATGGGTCGAGGTCCTTTCGCAGGTTTTCAAAGAGCTCCCTTTTAACAACTGAGGGCTGCCAGCGCTATCGCGTGACCGACATAAACCTGTTTCAAGCAGATTTTTCCCGCGCTTTTGTGCGGTTCTTTGCAGTACTCTTGGTCCCGGCAGCGTCCCCGGCAGAGGGAACGCCATTCACTTGCCTTGCGTGTAAACCATCGATCACCGGTCCTTCGCGACCCTTTGTGAGGTTTACCATGCGCATCACGTCCCAGCTCATCTGCCAAGCTGCCGACCAACTCCAAGGCTTCGTCGGCCTCAATCGCAAAACCGGCCAATACATCGTCCGCTTCAGTGAAGACGCGTTCGGCATGGACGTAGCGGATGACGGCATCATTCCCGTGAGCGAGTTCGTCTGGGCGGCCGGTCCGGAGCAGGCCATGACACTCAAGCGCGAGTTGATTCAGTTGCTGCTGGATCAGAATATCGACGACCGGATCAACATTACCGAGCCGTTGCGGGTGTACATGAATCGGCGGGAAGTGCCGGAGATTTCGGCGGTGCGCAGTCTTGTGCAGGGCTGAGATTTTTCATCCGCGTTCGACCGCGCGCGGTCACGCTGCTCCAGGTCCACGCCGACAGGTCGTCGGTTCGCTGATCAGCGGCTCGACTGAGCCTTGCCCACAAAGTGTTGATGCATCTCGGACGTCAGGCTTTCAATGCGTTCGGTCAGGGTCTTGGTCATTTCGGTCAGTCGGGTGTTCTGCTCCAGCAGCTCCAACAGTTGCGCGGAGTTCTGCGCTGCCTGGGCCTGACGTTCGGCGTTGGCCACGGCCAGCGCTTCGCGGTGCTGCGCATCGGCGTCGGACTGGGCTTTGTCGCGGGCGGCCTGGCGGGTCTGGGCCAGCAGTATCAGCGGTGCGGCGTAAGCCGATTGCAGGCTGAACGCCAGGTTGAGCAGGATGAACGGGTACAGGTCGAAGTGAGCCACGCCAAACAGATTGAGGCACACCCACACCACCACGATCAGCGTTTGTGCACCGAGAAAAGTCGGCGTGCCGAAGAATCGCGCAAAGGCCTCGGCGCGCAGGGCAAACCTGTCGGTACCAAAGGTCGGAGCCAGGTGAGCGTGAGGGCGGTGAAAACGCAGGTGATCGACGGGCGCGGTGTGTTTGGTTTCGGTGGTCATGGGACTCTCTGCCTGGCGCGGGGACTGAGGCTCACTATAGCGCCGGGGCATAGCCAGAGCTTGATCTAGACCTGATAGCACGCCAGAAACATATCCAGCGCGGATTCCACGACCATGCTCTGCCGCTCGGCTGACAAGCTTGGCAAGCCCATGGAAATCTGCGGCCAGAAGGCAAAGGATTTGAGCATCCCGTGAATCTGCTGCGCGGCAAATTCCGGTTCGACCGGTTTTAACCGGCCATCGGCCTGGGCAGTACGGATCCACAAGGTCAGGCTTTCTTCGCGTTCACCCATTCGCGCGACCATGTTCTGCGCTCGCTCCGGGGAGTGGATGGTGGCGGCGATAGCGACCCGGGCCAGGTCGAGAAAATTGTCGTCGCTCATCATCTGCAATTTTGCCAGCAGCATCCGGCGCATCTGGTCGCGCAGGGGCAGGTCAGGGCGGTAGGACGTTTCCGGTTCCGCGGTCAGCCGCGCCCACAACTGATTGAGGATTTCGGCGAACAACTCTTCCTTGCTGGGGAAGTGGTTGTACACCGTGCGCTTCGACACCCCGGCGGTGGCGGCGATCTTGTCCATGCTGGTGATGTCGAAACCGTTGGCACGGAATTCGGCAATCGCCGCCTGAATGATGGCTGCACGTTTTCGATCGGTGAGGCGCTGTGGGGCAGTCATAGGAAACGCTTCGTCAGGAAGTGGTAAAAATTACACTGAGTAGTTTACTTGGGATTAAGATTGATGCAACCTAGAAACTACACTGTGCAGTGTAATGCTCTGTTAATCCTGAGCATCAATCATAGAGTTTTTCGGCTAGTGCGTGCGTGCCCGGCCATTTTTCGTTTCAAAGCACAGAGCCGCCAAACCGCGGTTTTTCTGGAGTCTCAGCCATGGCCACTTCATTTTCCCCGGCGGACAACGCCTCCGTACCTGAAGCATCTCGACAGACTCAAGGGCAGTACCGCAACCATGCCCCGGTGCAGCGCGAAGGTTTTCGCAAAACCGTGCGCATCATGTGGGACATGATCTTCCACAAGCCAGACAATACCCGCCCGACGGCACCCGTTCCGGTGCAAAGACTGACGCAAGCGGCGTTGATTGCCGCGCCGAATCACAGCGTCTACCGCCTCGGGCATTCCACCGTCTTGCTGAAACTGCGGGACAAATTCTGGATCACCGACCCGGTCTTCGCCGAACGTGCCTCGCCGGTGCAATGGGCCGGCCCCAAGCGTTTCCATCAGCCGCCGATCAGTCTGGAAGAACTGCCGCCGATTGAAGCAGTGATCTTGTCCCACGATCACTATGACCACCTCGATTATCAGGCGATACGCAAGCTGGCGGACAAGACCCACTACTTCCTGACGCCCCTGGGCGTAGGCGACACCCTGATCAAGTGGGGCATCGACGCCAGCAAAGTGCGTCAGCTGGACTGGTGGCAAGGCACCGAGGTCGATGGCCTGCAGTTCATCGCCACCCCTTCGCAGCATTTTTCCGGCCGGGGCCTGTTCGATGGCAACAGCACACTGTGGGCTTCATGGGTGATGATCGACGGAGATACACGGATCTTCTTCAGCGGTGACAGCGGTTATTTCGACGGCTTCAAACGCATCGGCCAACAGTACGGGCCATTCGACCTGACCCTGATGGAAACCGGCGCCTACAACGTCCAGTGGCCCCACGTGCACATGCAGCCGGAGCAGACCTTGCAGGCGCATATCGATCTAAAAGGGCAGTGGTTACTGCCCATCCACAACGGTACCTTCGATTTGTCGATGCATGCCTGGTACGAACCCTTTGACCGCATCCTGGCGTTGGCCTGGGAGCGCAATGTGTCGATCACCACGCCACAGATGGGCGAAGCATTCAATGTGCTGCATCCGCAGCGAGGCAGTACCTGGTGGGATGAGGTCGAGCAGCAGCTGTACCAGCAGAGTGTTGGCTAAAGCGGCTACAGGGTGGGACGCGTATTCGTACAGGTTCCAGCGAAAAGTGATGACGGACAATTCCAGCGGTGTCGGTAGGCTGGAAGGCGAGTGAGCTCATTCACTCGCTATCAATCATCACAAGGAGCTTTTCACATGGATGTGACATTTAAAGCCTGCATGACGCGGTTGGCATCGCTTGTCCTGCTGTCGATCGCGAGCGCAACCCAAGCGCAAACTTTGGCAACCGAATCGGGGCTGGAATATCTTAGTGTCGATGAACTCGGCAAAAGAATGGAGCGCAATCAACTGAGTGCGGTAACGCTGGTGCAGCACTTGCAACAGCGGATCGAAAAGCTGGATAAACAGGGACCGGCGATCAACGCGATCATCGAGCTCAATCCGGAGGCATTGGCCATTGCCGAGTCACTGGACCAGGAGCGACGAGGAGGGCACGTCCGCGGCCCGCTGCATGGCATTCCGGTATTACTCAAAGACAATATCGACACCTCCGACCAGATGCAGACCAGCGCCGGGTCGTTGGCCATGGTCGGGCAGCCCGCCGCGCAGGATGCCTTTATCGTGCAACGGCTCAGGGCGGCCGGGGCGGTTATCCTGGGGAAAACCAACCTCAGCGAATGGGCTAACTTCCGCGACCTTTCCATCCCGGGTGGGTGGAGTGGCCGCGGTGGACAAACCAAGAACCCGCACGTATTGAGTGAGACGCCCTGCGGTTCCAGCTCGGGCTCCGGCGCCGCTGTCGCCGCCGGTTTCGCACCCTTGGCCGTCGGCACGGAAACCTCCGGCTCGATCATCTGCCCGGCCGCCCTCAACGGGGTAGTGGGCCTCAGGCCTACCGCGGGCCTGCTCAGTCGTAGCGGCATCATTCCCGTGACGTATAAAACCGATACGCCCGGGCCGATGACGCGCACCGTCCGCGAGGCTGCACTGCTGTTGAACGCCATGACCGGTAACGACGATGACGAACCGGTCAAAAAACCGCAGTCCGTGCGCGACGTGGACTACACGCAATGGCTGCAACCTAACGCCCTGGCAGGGCGGCGCATCGGTTATCCGGTGAAATTCGACACCGACATAGAGGCGAAACAACTCGACCCCCAGTTTTCCCTGGCGCTGGAAATCATCCAGGCGGCAGGCGCCACCTTAATTCCGGTGGAGTTCATTGAACCGGAATCGGAGCAGGTAGAGGAGGCGTTCTCGATGGGTATCAAGCGCAACCTGCCAGGCTATCTGGCAACTCGTAAAGGACTTGTGGCACCGAGTCTGGAAGCGATTGTGCAATTCAACGAAAAGTCCCCCGGGGCTGAAGGTTATGGGCAGACCCTGTTGAGCGCGGCCAGCAAGATCGATTTTGACGAGAGTACGTACAACCAGTTGTGGCAAAAAATCCAAAGCGAAAATGCGGCCGCCATTGACAACGTGCTGGTCACCCATCAACTGGACGCCCTGATGCTGGACGTCGGCTCACCCGGCTTGAACGCCGCCCCGCTGGCGGGTTATCCCGGCATCATGATGCCTTCCGGGATCGACGATACCGGGGTGCCGACCTCGGTGTACTTCTTCGGCGCACGCTGGAGCGAGGCCAGGCTGCTGTCATTAGCGTACGGTTACGAACAAGTGTCCCGTGCGTGGCAGGCACCGGCGTTCAAGCCGTAGGCAGTGGCGGGGATTGGTCAGAGGTTGGCAAAAAGAACATGAGCAGGCGACGACCCGGAGGATATAGCGCCGGGTCGGCGCTTCAGGTGAACACCACCTCAATTCGTCCCTCTTTTCTGGATCGGGGGGCCGACTTGACGACGATTTGCACATCACGCCCGAGCAGCAGAAGGCATTCCATCATCTTGGCTTCACTGATGCCGCGAAACTTTCCGCGCAACATCTCGGAGAGCTTGGGCTGCGACAACCCCAGGATTACTGACGCTTGAACCTGGGTCAAATGCCGAGCCTTGACGATCTCGCCAATTTTTGCGGCCAGTTGGGATTTGACTCGCATCTCATTGGCGTTGGGTATCCCGAGGTCGGCATAGACGTTCCCGCTGCTTTCTTCGACTTCAATCATTTTCTGATCCTTTCGCGTGATCCTGCGCCGCTTGAAATCTCTTCTTGATCAAACCGATGTCGCCCTGCGCGGTTTTGATTCCCGTAGTCGACTTCTTTTGAAAACAGTGCAAAACATAAATGGCACTACTGAAACGAACGGTATAAACGGCGCGGTAGGTATTCGTATCGAAGTCCTCAACCACCTCCAGAACTCCAGCGCCTCCAAAACCTTTTAGAGGCTTTGCGTCCGGATGCTTCGCACCACTCTGTGCCAAATCCAGAGCATGTCCAAAAACGTCCTGTACATCGGCGGGCATTTCCTTGAGATCCTTCTTGCTGCTGCTAACCCACAGGAGTGACTTCCTTGTACTCATGGTAAAATATACCTAAATGGGAATAATCGTCAATCGATGATTGTTCACTCAACCATCGCATAATCCGCCCGTCCCACCGGATTCGGCGTCGACCCCTTCACATTCATCCCTCGCCCCGGCGCAAACCCCGGGAAAAACACCAACCCCTCCGCTTCAAACCGGTAAGCCAACGCCAGCCGGGTCACATCCAGCACATCACGCTCGGCTTCGAATCGTTGAATGGCGTCAACCGAAACACCGGATTCTTCAGACAGCTCTTCGATACTCCAACCCAGCATCGCCCGGGCCTGGGCGCAGTGGTTTGGCGTGAATTGGAAAAGGGCGATACGTTCCAAGGTGATCTTCATCGCATAAGAGGCCATGGTGTTCTCCGGGCTCGAGAGTGTCGGTTCAAAATATACTGTGTTTTTGTACAGTTGTTTTGCCCCGGGATCAAACTCATTTTTTGATGCATTCTATTTCACCTCTTCCATCCAGGCCGACGGTGGCTCTCCCGGCACCCGGCGAAAAATCGTCGAAAGCGCCGCCGAACTCTCATCACCAAAATCCAAACGCGAGCATCCGGTTATCGACCAAGTCCCTTGTGTCGGGCGGCTTTCGGACCGAGTGCATGCCCGAATCCAAGTGGGTTTGCTAGTTTTGGTGATGCTAAGCACGTGGCACCAGGCAGGGTTAGAATCAGCAGGCCTATTCCCTGGAATATGCCTTCGCACCGTTCAAAATTTCATGCAGGAGAGCCTCATGTCGATCCTCGAAAGCGACTGGAAAAAATTCAAGGAACTGCGCAAGATTGCGCTCGATCGTTTTTGCCAAGGTGTACTGGCTGATGCCAACACCATTACCGAGCATGACGCGCTTTCGTCTCATGCCAGGTATGTGATGCTTTATCGCTTGATGCGCGATCGGGACAAAGACATAGTCCGGGTTTTCGACGCTTACAGTCGCTCCAAGGCACTCATGGCCCTGCGATTGATGGTCAGACACGACTTATTGACCGATGCAGACCTCTCGGTTCTCAGCGAGGCAGGGCTGGAAGAGATTGCTAACGTTGTTCGCCAGCCCTATGAGCTTGAATGGATTGAAGAGATCGAGCGAGACGACTGAGCATCGCTCATCGCATTATTAACGGACCACGAATGTTGATCTTCAACTGCACCGAAGCGGCCAGCAACTTCTTCAGTCGCATCCACAAGGGCAAGAAAATCACCCCAGTGGAAAAACCGCCATCGTCCGTTATCGAGGAAGGTGAAAAGGATGACAGCAGCGAACAGTGGCTGGTCCACGCCGTCACCGTCCAACGAAAACACGTGTTGTTCGTGATTCACATACCAAGCCGTTACTGCATGATCTTTGCCGATGCAAAAAAGGCTGACGCTGAGGGTTTTTTTCAACGCTTTACGGATCGCTGGATCAACGGCCTGATGCGCCACGCAGGGCAATACGATGTCCTTCAGTGGGTTGTCGATGAGCCGATGATCGAGCGTTTTCAGGAAAGCTGCGGCCAGTTCCGCCTATACCGACGCAGCCATCGCAGCGCGCAAAAGCACATCGATGAAATCGCATGGATTTTTCAGAGTTTTGCTGCGGAGTGGGGCTCGCTGCCAGCAAACGAAATCTCGGCATGCCGCTCCGATGGCGATATGAACGACACGCCGAGAAACAGCAAAGGCCATAAAGACTATTACTACCCGGATGAGGAAATGATGGTTCACTGGTTACGGCGATACTGCGGCCTCGATGAGTCTGACATCCAGGCTGCGCGGGCTAGGCGTAAAGAGGTGCGGCAGGAGATACGGGCTCTGGAAAGGCAACTTGACGCCCAATAAACCAACGCTTTGGTTCGGATTACTTGCCCTCCAACCCCGGCGCCTCACGAATAATGAAGTGGTCCAGGTTCTCGATATTGGCACTGAACACCCCGAACGTCTGCTCGGGGTTCTTCTTGCTCGGCACCTGCTGCAACTCCGGCGTCACCCCATAAAAGAAGCAATACAACTCGGCATCACTGTCGATGGCATGCTTGATCTCCTCCAGAAACGCCTTGCGCTTGCGGTAGTTCTCGATCAGCTTCTTGCTCAGGTAAACATTGACCGAATAAGGCTTCTTCTTCGCCTCATTCCCTTGCTTGAACCAGACCTTCTGCTCGAAATCGATGCGAAAGCTCTGGGTGTAATCCTTGATCTCCTTGATCTTGCCCCAGTAGATCAGCCCCTTGTTGTCCTGCAGATACTCGATCTTCTTGAAGAATGATGCATAAGGCGCCGTGTGCTCGCCGATCTTCAGCGGCATGCGCTTGAGCAGCTCCTTGTCCTCGAAGTTCGACACGAAACACTCCACCGGATGGGCGAAGACGCTGGTCTTGTCTGGCGCGGAATCGCGTGTCGAATGCTCGACGTCACTGGCCGTTGAAGGTGGTTTTGGATCATCCCGCACGACATCCGCCACCACTGCCGGGCTGAACGGCTTGCGCATATACTCACGCCGAGTCAGCAACAATTCCGACGGGAAATGCTCCTCGCGGCTGTCATCCGTTTCCGAACCGTCCGCTTCCACGCCCGATGCCGCCGTTTTCAAACTCACATAAGGACAACCCTCGACATGCCGGGTGCTGGGAATGTTCTTGAAATGCGGGGTGCGTACGTAATTCACATTCTTGGCGTTGAACGTCCCCAACACATTCCCAACATCGAACGCCAAGCGGCAAGCGTCGTTGGGGCACTGGAAGTGCTCCTTGGCGGAATCGAACGCCATCGTCTCGTCGAAATTCAAATCGCGCACGTCATAGATCGACAGCTTGGCGTCGAGGCTGAGGCAGTAGGCGAGGTTGAATTTCATGGTGGGCTCGGTCCTTCAAAGGAGGATGGCGTATTAATAGCGTGTCGCTTGAGATGACGCACCTGTTGATTCAAGTTCGTCGCATCAGCTAGCTTGGCTAACTATGTGGAGGTGTCATATGACTGAACGGCAGGCGCGCAAGCCTGGAAGGTTGAAGGGGAAGATTCGGATGTCTGCGGATTTTGACAAAACCCCAAAGGCCATCATTGATGGATTTAAGGGCCGCCTGTGAAGTGATTATCAGGGGGGAGCCCACGCATTCTCATCCCCTGTGGCGAGGGAGCTTGCTCCCGCTGGGCTGCGCAGCAGCCCCAAATCCAGCAGCGGTGAGCCAGACATACCCAGTTGTTTGCATGGCGACTGCTCCGCAGTTGAACGGGAGCAAGCTCCCTCGCCACAGATTCGATCAGCCACTCATTCCTCTTCCAGCCGGCCAACCTTTTCATAAAGTTGAGCAGTGAATGCATCCCGGTCACTTGAATGGTGACAGCGGCGATGACAATTCGGACACAGCGCCACCGCATTGCTCGGACGATCCGAACCTTCCTGCGCTAAATGCTTAACGTGATGAACCTCCAGAAACGGCTTGCCGTCCTTTTCGAACGGAGCCGGTTTTCCGCAACCCTCGCAGATGCCTTTGGCTTCTTTGCGCACCCAGGCTCTAACCTCAGGATCTCGTACAAAAGAGTTGCCCGAGCTCGAAACTTGTTGGGGTTTTAAAATCCCTTTTGGCTCGCCCTTGAATGATTGCTTCTCAAGTTTGATGGCGCGTTGTTCAAGCGTCGCTTCATCAGCCGTCGGTGCAAAATCCTCGGATGTCAAAGAACTAGGAGCGTTCAGCGCGTCGCGAATGCTGCGAATAATATTCGCGCCGACATTCTTGGCGGGTTTGTAGCCCACAATGCGATCTCGGCCGAGTTCAACCAAGACGGTAGAAATGTTCTGCATCCGAAATTCAACCGATCCTTTTGTGCGACCTGCTAAGGCTCCTTCGCGTAAGACACGATTCTCATGAGCCTTATTGACCGTCTGACCGCTCTGCTCGCGTGACAACATACTGAGATAGGCATCGACCGCAGCCTGAATCTCCGCGTCACTCCAATCGCTGGTGCTCTTTTTCGTATCCATACAATCGCCGAGGGTTGAAAACCCTCGGACGATACTGAGTGGCCATTACGACTGTCTACGAAAATTCCTACAGAAAAGAGCGACGCGTCGCTCAACGATCCTACAGACGGTTCCACAAGCACTAACCCACCGAATGCCTCGACGACTGAAATATCTCCACAGCCCTCCGCCACCAAGGCTTAGCCACCGGCACGTGTCGTTGTGTGCGATTGAGCAATAGATAAGGCATATCCCTTAGCCGAATCCAGCCTTCATCCTGCCAATGCAACAGGCTCAATGACATCTCCGGCCAATCCATCAAACTCATCATCGGCCGGTCCGCACTCTGCGGAAGCCCTGCATCGCGTAGCGTCGGTACCACCTGATGAGTCAGCCACTCACGTAGCAACCGATGCCCCGGCGCGTAGTGATAGACCAGTAACGCGTATACGCCAGACTCGCTGAGCATCAATCGCTCCTGCGGGTGACCGAAATACTCAATCAGTAACGTATGCCGCTGATCCTCATCCAGCTTGCTGACCATGCGGTCGCTCAAATAGATGCCCATCAAGCGACCTAAATCTCGGGCGCAAAACCAAGGCTGGTTTTCAAGGAGGAGGGTGTTAAGAGGGAGGTTTTGGCGGGTGAAGATTGTGGGAATGTAGGGATCAGACATGGCGAGCCTCCGAGAAGGGATGCGCATGGACAATGAAGCTGCTCAAGCAGATTTCCTTCGGAGAGAAGGAGAGATTTTTAGGCATATCCTTTACCTCTGTGTGATGTCAGCTTTCTTAGGGCTGGGTGCCGGGAGTTAAGAAACCCCACACAGAGGGCCGGACATATTCCCCTTTCGGGTCTTGTATTAGCCCACTCCCGGCATAACAGAGATTTTTTGACGTCCACGAGGAAAACGTAGGCACAAAAAAGCCGCTACTGTCGGGTGCGGTCAGTCCGCTGTGTGAGGTGTTTCTTAGGCACCGGATTGAGAGGTTATGATTTGCCGAGGGTGGTGGTCAAGGGTAGATATCTATATTTTTTGTGTTTCTAAATCGCGCTTGGCGCGAAGCTCTCTGCTAGCATGACTCCAGAATGTCAGTGATCGTGTGCGGTGGGTAGCAGATATAGCAATGAGAAATTATCGAGAGTTGAGTAGGATTTTTTCTACTAATTGCGTTGAAAGTCTTGCATGTGGAAATGTCGAACATGTGCTAGATGTTTCTCGTGCCTACATGGATGTTCTTCCTCGAGAGTTTACTCCTGCAGATGTGTATGAGGTTTGCTATAACGATCTTAGTAAAAATTATAGATTTGAATACTTCTTTAAAAATGTCGTAGCGAATAAGATTGTTTTAGGTCGGCATAGACTTTCGACTGCTACCCTGATATCAGAGTTTAGAGTTGAAAATAATAAGGCTGACTGTGTGGTTTTGAATGGAAACAGTACGTGCTACGAGATTAAAACGGATCTAGATAATTTTTCAAGATTAAATGATCAGTTGAATGCCTATGAGAAGTTATTTGACAAGACGTATGTGGTTATAGCTGAAGCTCATAGGGAGTATGCGTTAAAAAACATTCATGATGGTGTTGGGTTGATCGTGCTGACTGCTAGAAATACTCTGTCGGAGGTTCGAAGTGCCAGGCTTGCTAAAAGTAAGATAGATCCGAAGATTTTAATTAGATCGTTGCGTAAGCCCGAATATTTTTCAATGGCTTGTCAGCTTGAACAAGCACCTTTTGGTCTTTCAAATACAGATGTTTTTAATTGGTGTGAAGATGTTTTCTTGAGGGCCGATGCAGAGTTGTTGCGATCAATTTTTTGTAAGACTTTAAAGGAAACACGACGCTTAAGTCGAGAGTTTTCACTCGCTGTACCTCGCACATTGCTTATGGCTAGTCTTAGTGTGAAACTGTCTCATGCTAATAAAAATAATCTTATGAGGGTGCTTGACTCTCCAATTTAAAGGGATGTTTGATGTATTTTCCTATATTAAAGGGTAAGCAGAATGAACTGATAGCTTTGCGTGAGCTGTCAACGATAATTAACGCTCAATATATAAAGCCTGTAATAGAGCCGGTAAGGGAAAATATAGCCCCATTAGAGCGCACAATACAGCTGCTTGCAGAAAATGAGATAATCCCGCTCGTAGTTGTTAACCCGTCGTTAGGTGATTATGCTGGCGGTGAGGACCTCATAAGCACCTTTTTAGAGGGGGCAGAGGGTTCATATCTACCTTGTGTAAAAATAAAAAATCCTCAAGATGCTGCGGCGATCAATCTTTTCCAATCGTTTGGTGGTAGAGCTGCGGTGTATCTCGAAAGTAGCGTGGATAGATCTCTGGTTCATGTTGTTAATCAGTCGATGTACACGTTGGTGAATCAGAATCGAGTCAGTTCCGCTGCGTTTGCAGAGCTTAGAAATAAAGTTGTTTATGGGGATAGCTTCAAAAAAGAAGTTAAGAACTCGGATTATGCAGAAGATTCATTGTTCTCGGGTTTGCATACTGAGTACAGAAGGCTCGATGATGTTGTTGGTTTTGGCGATTTTACTATTTTGAGTGAGGATTATTCCGAGTCGGGCGGGCCTGCATATGTTGTGGCTGTGCATTTGTCATATATAAATCGTGAAGAGTACGATGCCATGCATGTGCGGCATTTTTCTTCCTATGATGATCGTACCCCGACAAACCCGGGCGGGAAATTCATGGATGCTCTGAATAAACTTGTCCAGTATGTGCGCGCTAATCCTAGTAGGTTTACTGAGACAACTGGATTGGGTGATTTTTTTAATCTTCATGCGTCCAGGCATTATCCAGGGCTAGGGCATGTAAAGAAAATATCGATAAAGCATCATATTGAGACTACATGCAGCTATATCCAGGAGCATTGAAATGGCCAGGTGTTGCATTCATTGCTTTACTGACTCGGTTTTAATCGAAGCAGCATCGAAAGGTGCTATTGGAAATTGTGCCCACTGCGATTCAAATAGGGTTCCAACAGTTAGTGCTGATGTCTTTTTTTTCATCGGTGGAACTAATTTTGTATAGTTTGGAAGTTTCCGATGATGGTGAGGAGTTGGTCGCCCTATTGTATAAGCAATTTGGGTTGTTTAGCCCGACGGTGGTGAAGGATCCCGAAAAACTAGTACGCGAGATGTTTGGTGATGAGATCGCTGAATTAAAGTACGTATTTAAATTTGATGTGTCGTTGTATTCAAGTCAGTGGTTGGATTTTAAAGAAGAGCTTAAACATCAAAACAGATTTTTCCCCCGAAGTACGTTAATTTCTCAAGTGTTAAGCCCTTCGGCAAGCAATGCAAGCTTCGAGGTTTTCTTAGCAATTCTTGAACAGTTGAAGTCACCTTTTGATGCGGGTGAAGTCTTGTTCAGGGCGCGGATATCTGAGAGTCCTTTGGCTGCTAGTCAGATGGGGACGCCGCCTCCTATGGTGGCATCTGGCGGAAGAGCAAATCCGATCGGGATACCGTACTTGTACCTTGCTGAAAATGAAGAAACATGCGTGGCAGAGGTCAGGCCTAACAATGCTAGTGTAATATATGTTTCGGAGTTTGTTGCGGTTGCCGATTTAAATTTGCTAAGTTTAACAAATCCTCGGTGCGACTCTTCAGTTCTAAAATTTGAAGAGCAGCAGATGCAGGATGTTCTTTGTTTTCTCGATTTGCTTGAACGATTCTCGCTTGAGTTATCTAAACCTGTATTGCCTGATAAGTCTCATATTGAATATATTCCTACGCAGTATGTGTGTGAATTTGTTAAGTCAGTAGCCAATTATGATGGGATTGTTTTTAATAGCTCATTTGGCCAGGGCCGAAACTACGTTATATTTAATAGTGGGAATTTTATTGCGAGAGAGCCCTATCGTGGTCAGGTTGTAAAAACGAGGCACGAGTTTTTAGCTGATCCTGTTTAATGTTGCTTAAGTATAGTTTTTGATTTTTATATTTGGCATGAAAAAAAGCCTCGAAATTTTTCGAGGCTTTTTAAGTTGGATCAGCTTTTTAGCGCATCAATCCCAGCTCAACGCCCCACCAGTCTGATACTCAATAACCCGCGTCTCAAAGAAATTCTTCTCTTTCTTCAAGTCCATGATCTCGCTCATCCAAGGGAACGGGTTAGTCGTCCCTGGATACTCTTCCTTCAACCCAATCTGCGACAGACGACGGTTAGCAATAAACTTGAGGTAATCCTCCATCATCGCCGCATTCATGCCGAGCACGCCACGAGGCATGGTATCCCGCGCGTATTCGATCTCCAGCTGAGTGCCCTGCAGAATCATCTGCGAAGCCTCTTCCTTCATCTCGGCATCCCACAAATGCGGGTTTTCGATTTTGATCTGGTTGATCACGTCGATGCCGAAGTTCAGGTGCATGGATTCGTCGCGCAGGATGTACTGGAACTGCTCGGCGACGCCGGTCATTTTGTTGCGGCGGCCCATGGAGAGGATCTGGGTGAAGCCGCAGTAGAAGAAGATGCCTTCCAGGACGCAGTAGTAGGCGATCAGGTTGCGCAGCAATTCTTTGTCGGTTTCGACGGTGCCGGTTTCGAACTTCGGATCGGAGATCGAGCGGGTGTATTTGAGGCCCCAGGTGGCTTTTTTCGCGACCGACGGGATCTCGTGGTACATGTTGAAGATCTCGCCTTCATCCATGGCCAGCGATTCGATGCAGTACTGGTAGGCGTGGGTGTGGATCGCCTCTTCGAAGGCCTGGCGCAGGATGTACTGGCGGCACTCCGGGTTGGTGATCAGGCGGTACACGGCCAGGACCAGGTTGTTGGCGACCAGGGAGTCGGCGGTGGAGAAGAAGCCGAGGTTGCGCATGACGATGCGGCGCTCGTCGTCGGTCAGGCCTTCCGGGTTTTTCCAGAGGGCGATGTCGGCGGTCATGTTGACTTCTTGCGGCATCCAGTGGTTTGCGCAGCCGTCCAGGTACTTCTGCCAGGCCCAGTCGTACTTGAAGGGTACGAGCTGGTTGAGGTCGGCGCGGCAGTTGATCATGCGCTTTTCGTCGACCGCTACGCGGGCGGAGGCGCCTTCGAGTTCGGCCAGGCCTTCGGCAACGTCGAGGTTGTCCAGGGCAGCTTTGGCGCGGGCGATTGCGGCGGAATCGGACGCAGTCACAGCGCGAGCTTCCTGGGCCGCAACGCCACCGGCAGCATCGAGGCGGTCCATGTTGGCTTCGGTCGCGTGGCCGGCGTTGGCGCCTTTGACCACGGTTTCGCCGCTGTCTTCTTTGTCGAATTCGTCCCAGCTCAGCATGACGTGTCGTCTCCTGCGTGAGGGCCAGTTGCCCGTGTGAAAACTGATAGGTTGGTTTTTCACACGACCGACTGGCCGCGTTGGATCTAAAGGAAATCGTTTTTTGCAGCAGTACAACGCAGGCAATAAACAGAATTTTGTACGGGTGTTCCGAAGCCGCTGACGGGCGCAGAAAACATGAACGGCATCTGCGTGGGCTTCAGACTGGCTATGACCCCTGTAAGGGAATATTGCAGGCCCGTTTAAGGCCGCATTATAAGGAAAAATTCAGTGCCGTGGTGCGTCGAATCAGCGCTGCGAAGGGTCGGCAGGGCACGTTTTCCGGTCGGAGCGAGGGTTTACAGGGCTTTGGCGGATGAAGTTTTTTTTTCGCCTGAAATGGCTTTTTTTTGACGCTGTGATCGGGTTGGCGGCGGGGTGGAGATCGGTTGAATCACTGCGAGCCATGCGGTACGGGGCTTACAGAGGAGTGTGGATGATTTTTGATCGAAATTGGCTGCCGTTTTTCTCGGGAAATGACCTTGGAACTGTCTGATTAAAAAATAGGCAGAAATTGAGGTTTTTCACTACATGTTGTGTTTTTAGTCGGTTTTCCATGTCTGTAGACACAACTAAGCCCGACCAAAGCCGGGCTGCAAGTCACCCTCGAGGATCAGCCCAGGCGAGCAGCACCCACGTGATCGGAACCATCGGCAGCGACCTTGGCGGCACCGGTGTGATCGAAGCCGTCGGCGGCGACTTTGGCGGCGCCAGTGTGATCAAAACCGTCAGAAGCGAGTTTGCCGGCACCAACGTGATCCGCACCGTCGGCAGCAAAGGATGCCGAGCCGGTATGGTCGTAACCGTCGGAAGCGACAGCTGCCGAGGTGGTGTAAGCGGCCGAGCCTGTGCGGTCGTAGCCGTCAGCGGCGAAGGTGTTGGCAGCCAGCACCGAAAGGGTCAGGGCGAGGATCAGTTTGGTTTTCATGTCAGTTCTCCAGGTTCGTTGGCGTTTTGTGCCTTGGTGTGGAATTCATACTACGCCGACAATTTTGATTAAAAAGCGCAAATAAACGCTTAAAATAATCGGATAAATCGATATAAGGTTCGGTGCGTCATCTGCCTGATACAGCGGGCGAATGGGTCGAACCTTGGGAAGAGGGGAGGCGGGTGATCAGCCGTTGGAGCAGCCGTTACCCATGACGCTGTAACGCAGGATGTGACGCTGACCTTTGGAGTCGTCGTATTCCATTTTGGCCGGTACAACTTCGCAGACGTTGGGGATTTCGCTCATCGAGATAACTTTGGCGATGTCCAGGTGGGTGGAGTAAGTGTATTCCTCAATAGCGGGTTGCTGTTGTGCGACATCAGTCGGCACCTCATCTGCCATGGCGGTTGCGCACAGGCTGCTGAGGGCCAGAACTAATAAAGCTTTCATTTCAGGTTTACCTTTTAAAGGTCGAGTGGGGTCACGCAACCTTTTGGGGGTTGCGTGTGGAGCTGGGTGGCCGGGATCTTGATTAACTGCCTTCGTGGGGGCTGCAACTGGGTTAATCACATTGCCTTGTTGGCGAGGCGGATTTTAGGCGTGGGGTGGGCATTCATATAGGTGGGGTTTTGATAAACACTTTTGGCGAATTTTGTAACAATCCCTGGATAACGTTATAGAAGCCGGCTGGCTGGCGATCTTGACGACGTGGTTTTTCAGGTACGCCGCATTCGCCGGCAAGCCGGCTCCTACAGGGGATTGCGTACGGCTTTTGGCTTATCACCGTATTTTGTAGGGGCTTGTTACTACCATCGTCGAATGGTTCTATAGGCCCGGCCGGGCTACAACTGGGTCATACAAAAACAACTATTCCACCGAGGTAAGAAAGATGAGTGCGGCTTCTCTGTATCCCGTTCGTCCCGAGGTAGCAGCCAACACGCTGACTGACGAGGCCACCTACAAGGCCATGTACCAGCAATCGGTCGTCAACCCGGATGGTTTCTGGCGTGAGCAAGCCAAGCGCCTCGACTGGATCAAGCCTTTCACCACGGTGAAGCAGACTTCTTTCGACGATCACCATGTCGATATCAAGTGGTTTGCCGATGGCACCCTCAACGTTTCCTACAACTGCCTCGACCGCCATCTGGCCGAGCGCGGCGATCAGGTCGCGATCATTTGGGAAGGGGATGACCCTGCCGAAAGTCGCAACATCACCTATCGCGAGTTGCACGAAGAAGTCTGCAAGTTCGCCAACGCCTTGCGCGGCCAGGATGTGCACCGCGGCGACGTGGTGACTATCTATATGCCGATGATCCCCGAAGCCGTGGTTGCCATGCTGGCCTGCACCCGGATCGGCGCGATCCACTCGGTGGTGTTCGGTGGTTTCTCGCCGGAAGCCCTGGCTGGCCGCATCATCGACTGCCGTTCCAAAGTGGTGATCACGGCCGACGAAGGTGTTCGTGCCGGCAAGAAGATCCCGCTCAAGACCAACGTCGATGACGCGCTGACCAATCCGGAAACCAGCAGCGTGCAGAAAGTCATCGTGTGCAAGCGCACCGCTGGCGAAATCAAGTGGAACCCGCATCGCGACATCTGGTACGAAGACCTGATGAAAGTGGCGGGCAGTGTCTGCGCGCCGAAAGAGATGGGCGCCGAAGAAGCGCTGTTCATCCTCTACACCTCCGGTTCCACCGGCAAGCCCAAGGGCGTGCAGCACACCACCGGCGGTTACCTGCTCTATGCGGCCATGACCCACGAGCGTGTGTTCGACTACCGCCCGGGCGAAGTCTACTGGTGCACCGCCGACGTCGGCTGGATCACCGGCCACACCTACATCGTCTACGGCCCGCTGGCCAACGGTGCGACCACGCTGCTGTTCGAAGGCGTGCCGAACTATCCGGACATCACCCGGGTGGCGAAGATCGTCGACAAGCACAAGGTCAATATCCTCTACACCGCGCCGACCGCAATCCGCGCGATGATGGCCTCGGGTACCGCCGCTGTGGAAGGCGCCGATGGCAGCAGCCTGCGTCTACTGGGTTCGGTCGGTGAGCCGATCAACCCGGAAGCGTGGGAGTGGTACTACAAGAACGTCGGTCAGTCCCGTTGCCCGATCGTCGACACCTGGTGGCAGACCGAAACCGGCGCCACCCTGATGAGCCCGTTGCCGGGTGCTCACGGCCTCAAGCCGGGTTCTGCGGCGCGTCCGTTCTTCGGCGTGGTGCCGGCCCTGGTGGACAACCTGGGCAACATCATCGAAGGCGTGGCCGAGGGCAACCTGGTGATTCTCGATTCGTGGCCGGGCCAGGCGCGGACCCTGTATCGCGACCATGACCGCTTCGTCGACACTTACTTCAAGACCTTCCGCGGCATGTACTTCACCGGTGACGGTGCCCGTCGTGACGCAGACGGTTACTACTGGATCACCGGGCGTGTGGATGACGTGCTCAACGTGTCCGGGCACCGCATGGGCACGGCCGAGATCGAAAGCGCGATGGTTGCGCACCCGAAAGTCGCCGAAGCAGCGGTGGTCGGTGTGCCGCATGACATCAAGGGGCAGGGCATTTATGTCTATGTCACGTTGATCGGTGGTGAAGAGCCGACCGAGCAACTGCGCCTGGAACTGAAGAACTGGGTGCGTAAAGAGATTGGCCCGATTGCTTCACCGGATGTCATCCAATGGGCGCCGGGGCTGCCGAAGACGCGTTCGGGCAAGATCATGCGCCGGATTCTGCGCAAGATTGCGACCGCCGAGTACGATGGGTTGGGGGATATCTCCACCCTGGCGGATCCGGGCGTGGTGCAGCATTTGATTGATGAGCACAGGACGATGAACGTCGCTTAACGGCGGTTCTTGAGTCAATGAAGCCCCGTCAGGTGTTGAGCCTGGTGGGGTTTTTTTTTGTCTGGGGTTTTTGTGTTGTTGGTTCTGGCCTCTTCGCGGGCAAGCCCGCTCCCACAGGGAACTCCAGTGAACACAGCATTTGTGAACGACGGAGGACCCCTGTGGGAGCGGGCTTGCCCGCGAAGAGGCCCTGTCAGGCGCCGCTTAAACAACGACCAATAATTATCGGCTTCGTTCGTAGTTCATTTCGTACTGTTACCCGTCACCCTTAAAGTAACTGAATGTGTAACCGCTCAATCCGAAACGGGGCATTGAGAAACGCAAAATCCCATTCCCGGGGCACTTCAGCGCCCTTGAAAAATAAGAACCAACGCTACGCTTGCCGGATTAGAAGGCTTTGCCAATAATAGGCCCGCAATTTGCAACTCTGATCGGTTCACTGTCTTTTGCTCTTGCATGAAATTGCAAGGCTGTCAACGCGCCCCAGCGGCTTTCTCGGTGCTTCTGTAATTTGTTGTCGCATTGAAGAAATATCGGCTTCGGGCCTGTCGTTAGAATGCCGATCACTCGCTCGTCGTTGCTCGCGTTGAAATCAGCGCGGGTTTCCCAGGACGCAGCATTGCTTTGCGGTTCCACTCATTCGCATATTGGGCTATCGCTCACTCTGCCGTTTTAGCCCTTTACCGATGGAGTCCCAAGATGAAGAAACTCGTGCTGCTTGGCGCCCTGGCACTGTCCGTGCTGTCCCTGCCGACTTTTGCTGATGAAAAACCGCTGAAAATCGGTATCGAAGCGGCTTACCCTCCGTTCGCTTCCAAAGCGCCGGACGGCAGCATCGTGGGGTTCGACTACGACATCGGCAACGCCCTGTGTGAAGAGATGAAGGTCAAGTGCACCTGGGTCGAACAAGAGTTCGACGGCCTGATCCCGGCCCTCAAGGTGCGCAAGATCGACGCGATCCTGTCGTCCATGTCGATCACCGAAGACCGCAAGAAGTCCGTGGACTTCACCAACAAGTATTACAACACCCCGGCACGCCTGGTGATGAAGGCCGGCACCCCGGTCAGCGACAGCCTGGCTGAGCTCAAGGGCAAGAACATCGGCGTGCAGCGCGGTTCGATCCACGAGCGTTTCGCTCGTGAAGTCCTGGCCCCGCTGGGTGCCGAGATCAAGCCTTACGGCTCGCAGAACGAAGTTTACCTCGACGTGGCGGCCGGTCGCCTCGACGGCACCGTGGCAGACGCGACCTTGCTCGATGACGGTTTCCTGAAAACCGACGCCGGCAAAGGCTTCGCGTTCGTTGGCCCGGCGTTCACCGACGAGAAGTACTTCGGCGACGGCATCGGCATTGCAGTACGCAAAGGCGACGCGCTGAAAGACAAGATCAACACCGCGATCACGGCCATTCGCGAGAGCGGCAAATACAAGCAAATCCAGGACAAGTACTTCGCCTTCGATATCTACGGCAAGTAATCCGCCCCGGCGACAAGTCCGAAATGGCGCAAGCAGCAGGATCTCTGAGGTTTGCGCCATTTTTTCATCCCCCTTTTCGAGGACCTGAATCATGTTGAAAGGCTACGGGGCTGTCATCCTCGATGGCGCATGGCTGACGCTTCAGCTCGCCTTGTCGTCCATGGTCCTGGCGATTGTTCTGGGTCTGATCGGCGTTGCGCTGCGTCTGTCCCCGATTCGCTGGCTGGCCTGGCTGGGCGACCTGTATTCCACGGTGATCCGCGGGATCCCCGACCTGGTGCTGATCCTGCTGATTTTCTACGGTGGCCAGGACCTGCTCAACCGCGTCGCACCGCTGCTCGGGTTTGACGAGTACATCGACCTCAACCCGTTGGCCGCCGGTATCGGCACCCTGGGCTTCATTTTCGGGGCGTACCTGTCGGAAACCTTCCGCGGCGCATTCATGGCGATTCCGAAAGGGCAGGCCGAAGCCGGCATGGCGTACGGCATGAGCAGTTTCCAGGTGTTCTTCCGGGTGCTGGTGCCGCAGATGATTCGCCTGGCGATTCCCGGTTTCACCAACAACTGGCTGGTCCTGACCAAGGCCACCGCGCTGATTTCGGTGGTGGGTCTGCAAGACATGATGTTCAAGGCCAAGCAGGCGGCAGATGCCACTCGCGAGCCTTTCACCTTCTTCCTCGCAGTGGCGGCGATGTACCTGGTGATCACCAGTGTCTCGTTGCTGGCATTGCGTCACCTTGAGAAGCGCTACTCGGTAGGCGTAAGGGCGGCTGATCTATGATCTTCGACTACAACGTCATTTGGGAGGCCTTGCCGCTGTACTTCGGCGGTTTGGTGACCACCCTCAAATTGCTCGCACTCTCACTGTTCTTCGGTCTGCTGTGCGCCTTGCCGCTGGGCTTGATGCGCGTCTCGAAGAACTCGGTCGTCAACTTGAGCGCCTGGGTCTACACCTATGTGATCCGTGGCACGCCGATGCTGGTGCAGCTATTTCTCATCTACTACGGGCTGGCGCAATTCGAGGCGGTGCGGGAAAGCTTCCTGTGGCCGTGGCTGTCCAGCGCCACGTTCTGTGCCTGCCTGGCCTTTGCCATCAACACCAGCGCCTACACCGCTGAAATCATCGCCGGCAGCCTGCGCGCCACACCCAATGGCGAGATCGAAGCGGCCAAAGCCATGGGCATGTCCCGCTACAAAATGTACAAGCGCATCCTGCTGCCATCGGCCCTGCGCCGGGCGCTGCCGCAGTACAGCAACGAAGTGATCATGATGCTGCAGACCACCAGCCTGGCCTCCATCGTGACCCTGATCGACATCACCGGTGCCGCGCGCACGGTCAACGCGCAGTTCTACCTGCCGTTCGAGGCTTACATCACGGCGGGTGTGTTCTACCTGTGCCTGACCTTCATTCTGGTGAAGCTGTTCAAACTGGCCGAGCGCCGCTGGCTGGGCTATCTGGCCCCGCGGAAGCACTGATATGGAACGCATCGACCATGCATTACCCTGGAGCAATCTGGGCAACGAACGCCAGATTTCGGTGTTCCGCTTCGGTGGTGGCGAGCGCAAGGCCTACATTCAGGCCAGCCTGCACGCCGATGAATTACCGGGGATGCGCACGGCCTGGGAGCTGAAAAAGCGCCTGGCCGAACTTGAAGCCCAAGGCTTGCTCAACGGTGTGATTGAACTGGTGCCGGTGGCCAACCCCATAGGGCTTGGCCAGCTGCTTCAGGGCAATCATCAAGGGCGTTTCGAGACGGGCAGTGGCAAGAATTTCAATCGCGATTTCGTCGAGCTGAGCGCGCCGGTAGCCGCCGAGCTGGATGGGCGCCTGGGGGATGATCCCCGCGCCAATATCCGCTTGATCCGCCAGGCCATGAGCGATCTGCTCGACGCCTTGCCGCCGGCCGCGAGTCAGTTGCAAGGCATGCAGCGCATCCTGCTCAGCCATGCCTGTACCGCCGACGTGGTGCTGGACCTGCATTGCGATACCGAGGCGGCGCTGCACATGTACGCCTTGCCGCAGCACTGGCCGCAGTGGCGGTCGCTCGCCGCGCACCTGGATGTGAAGGTGGGGTTGCTGGCGGAAGACTCCGGCGGCAGTTCCTTCGACGAAGCCTGTTCGCTGCCTTGGCTGCGCCTGTCGCGTCAGTTTCCGCAGGCACAGATTCCGCTGGCCTGCCTGGCGACGACCATTGAATTGGGTGGCCAGGCCGACACCGGCCGCGCAGAAGCACAAGCGTACGCCGAAGGCATCCTGGCATTCCTCGCCGAGCAGGGCCTGATCAACGGCGAATGGCCGAAACCTGCGCATGAGGCGTGCGAAGGCCTGCCGTTCGAAGGCACCGAATTGCTGTTCGCGCCGCACCCTGGGGTGATCAGCTTTTTGCGCACGCCTGGCGAATGGGTCGAAGCCGGCGACGAGATTTTCGAAGTGATCGATCCGTTATCGGATCGGGTCAGCACGGTGTGTGCTGGTACGTCCGGGGTGCTGTTTGCCATTGAACGGCTGCGTTATGCCCAACCCGGTTTCTGGCTGGCCAAGGTGGCGGGGCGCGAAGCGCTGCGTCACGGGCGCTTGCTCAACGACTGACTGACTGTTTTTGTGAGAACCGACCGCATGTACAAACTTGAAGTCCAAGACCTGCATAAACGCTATGGCAGTCACGAAGTGCTCAAGGGCGTGTCCCTGAAAGCGGCGGCTGGCGATGTGATCAGCATCATCGGCTCCAGTGGCTCCGGCAAAAGTACTTTCCTGCGCTGCATCAACCTGCTCGAGCAGCCTCACGCCGGCAAGATTCTGCTCAACAACGAAGAGCTGAAACTGGTGGCGAACAAGGACGGCGCGCTGAAGGCGGCCGACCCGAAACAGCTGCAACGCATGCGTTCGCGCCTGTCGATGGTGTTCCAGCATTTCAACCTGTGGTCGCACATGACCGCGCTGGAAAACATCATGGAAGCGCCGGTGCATGTACTGGGCATGTCCAAGGCCGAAGCCCGCGAGAAGGCCGAGCTCTACCTGAACAAGGTCGGCGTGGCACATCGCAAGGATGCTTACCCGGGCCACATGTCCGGCGGCGAGCAGCAGCGCGTGGCGATTGCCCGGGCGCTGGCGATGGAGCCCGAGGTGATGCTGTTCGACGAACCGACCTCGGCCCTCGACCCGGAACTGGTCGGCGACGTACTGAAGGTCATGCAGGCCTTGGCCCAGGAAGGTCGGACCATGGTGGTGGTGACGCACGAAATGGGCTTTGCCCGGGAAGTGTCGAACCAGTTGGTGTTCCTGCACAAAGGCGTCGTCGAAGAAAGCGGCAACCCGCGTGAGGTGCTGGTCAATCCACAGTCCGAGCGTTTGCAACAATTCCTCTCGGGCAGTCTGAAATAATCAGGGCTGCCGTTGTGCACCGCGATAGTGCATGCTCCTTGATTTAAAGGCTGCGCCCGATCCCCTGTAGGAGCCGGCTTGCCGGCGAAGGCGGTATGTCTGCGCCAGAGATGTAAACTGGCCCACCGCATTCGTTGGCAAGCCAGCTCCTACAGTTGGTTTTGAGATGTGCGTTCATTTACGGGCTAGCATTGACCCCGTGCCTTCATCACTGTTTTCGTTTTCGGATTGCCCGCCATGACTGCCCATCGAATTGGTTTCCTGATTTGGCCCAGCACTAAAGCATTGACGCTTGCGCTGGCTGAGGAGGCCTTGCGTGTTGCCCAGCGTGTGCATCCGGAAGTGGTCTACGAGCTGTCATTCCTGCAGGCCGAACCGCCGGCCGAAGGTGCCTGGCAATTGCCGGGTGAACCCTGGGCCGGCAAGCTCGAACACTTCCAGAAGCTGTTCCTGCTCGCCGATGAGCCGCCGACTGCGCTGGCGCCGGCACTCAGCAGTACGCTGAAACAACTGGTGCGCGCCGGTTGCGTGATCGGCGGTCTGTCGGCCGGTGTCTATCCGTTGGCCCAACTCGGTTTGCTCGACGGTTATCGCGCGGCGGTGCACTGGCGCTGGCAGGACGATTTCGCCGAACGCTTCCCGAAAGTCATCGCCACCAGTCATCTGTTCGACTGGGATCGCGATCGTCTGACCGCATGCGGCGGCTTGTCGGTGCTGGATCTGTTGCTGGCGGTGCTGGCCCGTGACCACGGTGCCGAACTGGCGGGCGCCGTCTCGGAAGAACTGGTGGTGGAGCGCATCCGCGAAGGCGGCGAGCGCCAGCGCATCCCCCTGCAGAATCGCCTCGGTTCCAGCCATCCGAAGCTCACCCAGGCGGTGTTGCTGATGGAAGCCAATATCGAAGAGCCGCTGACCACCGACGAAATCGCCCAGCACGTGTGCGTGTCCCGTCGACAGCTGGAGCGCATCTTCAAGCAATACCTCAACCGTGTGCCGAGCCAGTATTACCTGGAACTGCGCCTGAACAAGGCCCGGCAGATGTTGATGCAAACCAGCAAGTCGATCATCCAGATCGGCCTGTCGTGCGGCTTCTCCTCGGGGCCGCATTTCTCCAGCGCCTACCGCAACTTCTTCGGCGCCACGCCGCGGGAAGATCGCAATCAGCGGCGCAGCAGCAGTCCGTTCGAATTGTCGTCGGTGCCGTCGGAGCGCGGCTGATAAAGCGTGCTGCCTGGATGAACGCGTCGCCCTCTGGTTTTTCGTCGCAACGCCGCCCGGAGCAGGCTCGCACACAGAGATCCCTGTAAGAGCGAGCCAGCTCGCGATGGTCGTCAACGATAACGCTGCAAACCTGGCACCCCGTGGTGTTCTCAGGTTCATCGCGAGCAGGCTCGCTCCTACAGGGGACGGTGGTCGCTCGAACCTTGTCGGCAATGAAAATGCTTCCTGGCAACGCTGCCGCTAATCCCGTCGGCCAGTTAAACTGCGCCTTTGCGACGCTATTTGTCGCATTGCCGTAAACCCGGCTAAAACCGGGGTTTGCGCTATAAGAAGTTGTCGCTTGGCGGCAAGGCCGAGCTGAAAACTGTCCTTACAATCCTCACCAAGCTCGCCAGTTTCAGGCGGGTGTTCCTCTTCAGGAGACTCCGATGTCCGTTGAGCACGCTGCGGTACAACGCGCCGATTTCGACCAGGTAATGGTTCCCAACTACGCGCCTGCCGCATTTATTCCCGTGCGTGGTGCCGGTTCCCGCGTCTGGGACCAGTCTGGCCGCGAGCTGATCGACTTCGCCGGCGGGATCGCCGTGAACGTCCTGGGCCATGCGCACCCGGCGCTGGTCGGTGCCTTGACCGAGCAAGCGAACAAGCTGTGGCACGTGTCGAACGTATTCACCAATGAGCCGGCCCTGCGCCTGGCCCATAAGCTGATCAACGCGACCTTTGCCGAGCGCGCCTTCTTCTGCAACTCCGGCGCCGAAGCCAACGAGGCCGCGTTCAAGCTGGCCCGTCGCGTCGGTTTCGATCGGTTCGGCAGCGAGAAGTACGAAATCATCGCCGCGCTCAACAGCTTCCACGGTCGCACCCTGTTCACCGTGAACGTCGGTGGCCAGTCGAAGTACTCCGACGGTTTCGGTCCGAAAATCACCGGTATCACCCACGTGCCGTACAACGATCTGGCGGCGCTGAAAGCGGCCATTTCCGACAAGACCTGCGCCGTGGTACTGGAACCGATCCAGGGCGAGAGCGGCGTGATTCCGGCCGAACTCGAGTATCTGCAAGGCGCCCGTGACCTGTGCACCGCGCACAACGCGCTGTTGATTTTCGATGAAGTGCAGACCGGCATGGGCCGCAGCGGCAAGCTGTTCGCCTACCAGCATTACGGTGTGGTCCCGGACATCCTGACCAGCGCCAAGAGCCTGGGCGGCGGTTTCCCGATCGCGGCGATGCTGACCACCGAAGACCTGGCCAAACACCTGGTCGTCGGCACCCACGGCACCACCTACGGCGGCAACCCGCTGGCGTGTGCGGTCGCCGAAGCGGTGATCGACGTGGTCAACACCCCTGATGTGCTGGCCGGCGTCAACGCCAAACACGACAAGTTCAAGGCGCGCCTGCAACAGATTGGCGAGAAGTACGGCCTGTTCACCCAGGTCCGCGGTCTGGGCCTGTTGATTGGTTGCGTGCTGAACGATGCCTGGAAAGGCAAGGCCAAGGACATCTTCAACGCCGCTGAGAAAGAAGGCCTGATGATTCTGCAAGCCGGCCCGGACGTGATTCGTTTTGCGCCAAGCCTGGTGGTTGAAGATGCGGATATCGATGCCGGTCTGGACCGCTTCGAACGCGCTGCGGCGAAACTGACGCAAGCCTGATAGACCCTTCGACGCCTGGCTTTCGGGCGTCGAACCCAATTTTCATGCCGGGCCAGCCATGATGCACCACCCCCTGTAGGAGCTGGCTTGCCAGCGAAGAGGCCCGAGAGCCTTGCGGTGATCTATCGGCCGCCTTCGCTGGCAAGCCAGCTCCTACACAGGAGCCGCTTCAGGGCAACCCCGGTTTTTTTTCCCCCGTCGACCAATCGGGTCGACCTGTTTCTTGATTAAGGAGTGACACCATGCTGGTGATGCGCCCCGCGCAAATGGCTGATCTGGGCGAGGTACAGCGTCTGGCTGCGGACAGTCCGATTGGTGTCACTTCCTTGCCGGATGACGTTGAACGCCTGAGCGACAAGATCGCCGCGAGCGAAGCCTCGTTTGCCGCCGAAGTCAGCTTCAACGGCGAAGAGAGCTATTTCTTCGTCCTCGAAGACACCGCCACCGGCAAGCTGGTGGGTTGCTCGGCCATCGTTGCCTCGGCGGGTTATTCGGAGCCGTTCTACAGCTTTCGCAATGAAACCTTCGTGCACGCCTCCCGCGAGCTGAAGATTCATAACAAGATCCATGTGCTCTCCCAGTGCCACGACCTCACCGGCAACAGCCTGCTGACCAGTTTCTACGTGTTGCCGGAACTGGTGGGTTCGGCCTGGTCGGAACTGAACTCCCGTGGGCGCTTGCTGTTCGTGGCCAGCCATCCGGAGCGCTTTGCCGATTCGGTGGTGACCGAGATCGTCGGTTACAGCGACGAACATGGCGACTCGCCGTTCTGGGACGCTATCGGTCGCAACTTCTTCGACCTCAATTACGCCGAAGCGGAGCGTTTGTGCGGGCTCAAGAGCCGGACCTTCCTGGCCGAACTGATGCCGCATTATCCGATCTACGTGCCGCTGCTGCCGGACTCCGCGCAAGAAGCGATGGGCCAGGTGCACCCGCGGGCGCAGATCACCTTCGACATCCTGATGCGCGAAGGCTTCGAGACCGATCACTACATCGACATTTTCGACGGCGGCCCGACCTTGCATGCCCGCGTCTCGGGGATCCGTTCGATCGCCCAGAGCCGTGTGGTGCCGGTGAAAATCGGCGAGCCGGTCAAAGGTGCCGGGCGTCAGTACCTGGTGGCCAACGCCCAGTTGCAGGATTACCGCGCCGTATTGCTCGAGCTCGATTATGCGCCGGGCAAACCCGTGACCCTGGATCTGGAAGCCGCCGAAGCCCTGGGCGTCGGTGAAGGTGCCAGCGTGCGCCTGGTGGCGGTCTGACGACTGCTGCCCCGGCTGGAAAACAATGCTTGGAAAAGCAGCGAAGTTTCGCGGGTGGCGCAAGCGGCCCGTTTGAGGAGATAGCATGATCGTTCGTCCCGTACGCAGCAGCGATTTACCCGCTCTGATCGACCTGGCCCGCAGCACCGGCACCGGCCTGACCACCTTGCCGGCCAACGAAGAACGTCTGGCCCATCGGGTCGGCTGGGCCGAGAAGACCTTTCGCGGCGAAGCCGGGCGGGGCGATGCGGACTACCTGTTCGTGCTCGAAGACGACGACGCTCGCGTGGTGGGCATTTCTGCCATCGCCGGCGCCGTTGGCCTGCGTGAGCCCTGGTACAACTTCCGGGTCGGCCTGACGGTCAGTGCTTCCCAGGAACTGAATATCTATCGCGAAATCCCGACGCTGTTCCTGGCCAACGACCTCACCGGCAACTCCGAACTGTGTTCGCTGTTCCTGCACGCCGATTACCGCAGCGGCCTCAACGGTCGCATGCTGGCCAAGGCGCGGCTGCTGTTCATCGCCGAGTTCCCGCAACTGTTCGGCAACAAGATCATCGCCGAGATGCGCGGCATGTCCGACGAAGCCGGGCGTTCGCCGTTCTGGGAAAGCCTGGGCCGGCACTTCTTCAAGATGGAATTCAGCCAGGCCGATTACCTGACCGGTGTGGGCAACAAGGCGTTCATCGCCGAATTGATGCCGAAATTCCCGCTGTACACCTGCTTCCTGTCGCCAGACGCGCGCAACGTGATCGGCCAGGTTCACCCGGATACCGAGCCGGCGCTGTCGATGCTCAAGAGCGAAGGCTTCAGCTATCAAGGCTACGTCGACATCTTCGACGCCGGCCCCGCGGTGGAGTGCGAAACCGGCAAGATCCGTGCGATCCGCGAAAGCCAGGCGCTGGTCCTGGCCGTCGGTACCCCGGGTGACGACGCCACGCCTTTCCTGATTCACAACCGCAAGCGCGAGGACTGCCGGATCACGGCGGCGCCCGCACGCTTCGCCGCCGGAACCCTGGTGGTCGATCCACTGACCGCCAAACGTCTTCAACTCAACGCCGGCGATCAAGTGCGCGCCGTTCCGTTGTCCGCTGCCCGGGAGTCGAAATAATGAATTCGCTATACATCGCAGGTGAATGGCTGGCTGGCCAGGGTGAAGCCTTCCAGTCGCTGAACCCGGTGACCCAACAGGTGCTGTGGGAAGGCGAGGGCGCCACCACCGCCCAGGTCGAATCGGCCGTGCAAGCCGCGCGTCAGGCGTTTCCGGGCTGGGCCCGGCGCACCCTGGAAGAGCGCATCGCAGTGCTGGAGGCGTTTGCCGCCGCGTTGAAAAACCACGCCGATGAACTGGCGCGCACCATTGGCGAGGAAACCGGCAAGCCGCTGTGGGAAGCAACGACCGAAGTCACCAGCATGGTCAACAAGATTGCGATCTCGGTGCAGAGCTACCGCGAACGTACCGGCGAGAAGAGCGGCCCGCTGGGTGACGCCACCGCCGTACTGCGGCACAAGCCACACGGCGTGGTGGCGGTGTTCGGGCCTTACAACTTCCCTGGTCACTTGCCCAACGGTCACATCGTGCCGGCGCTGCTGGCCGGTAACAGCGTATTGTTCAAACCCAGCGAGCTGACGCCGAAAGTCGCCGAGCTGACGGTCAAATGCTGGATCGAAGCCGGCCTGCCGGCAGGCGTGTTGAACCTGCTGCAGGGTGCACGCGAAACCGGAATCGCCCTGGCGGCGAACCCGGGCATCGACGGCCTGTTCTTCACCGGTTCCAGCCGCACCGGCAATCATCTGCACCAGCAGTTTGCCGGCCGTCCGGACAAGATCCTCGCGCTGGAGATGGGCGGTAATAATCCGCTGGTGGTCGATGAAGTGGCTGATCTCGACGCCGCCGTCTACACCATCATCCAGTCGGCGTTCATTTCTGCCGGCCAGCGTTGCACCTGCGCCCGGCGCTTGCTGGTGCCACAAGGCGCCTGGGGCGACACGTTGCTGGCGCGTCTGGTAGCGGTCAGCGGGACGATTGAAGTCGGTGCATTCGATCAGCAACCGGCACCGTTCATGGGCTCGGTCATTTCCCTTGGCGCGGCGAAAGCCCTGATGGAAGCGCAAGAACATCTGCTGGCCAATGGCGCCGTGGCGCTGCTGGAAATGACCCAGCCGCAGGCCCAGGCCGCGTTGCTGACCCCGGGTATCCTGGACGTCACCGCGGTGGCCGATCGTCCTGACGAAGAGCTGTTCGGCCCGTTGCTGCAAGTGATCCGCTACGCTGATTTTGAAGCAGCGATCGCTGAAGCCAACGATACCGATTATGGCCTGGCGGCGGGTTTGCTGTCGGATTCCGAAGCGCGTTACCAGCAGTTCTGGCTGGAAAGTCGCGCGGGCATCGTCAACTGGAACAAACAGCTGACCGGTGCCGCGAGCAGCGCGCCATTCGGCGGCGTCGGCGCCTCGGGCAACCACCGCGCCAGTGCCTACTATGCGGCGGATTACTGCGCGTACCCGGTGGCCTCGCTGGAAACCCCGAGCCTGACTTTGCCAGCGACCCTGACGCCCGGCGTGAAAATGGCGTGATGCCCATTCGCGGGCAAGCCTCGCTCCTACAGGTTTTGTGTCGTTCACGTGAGCGGCGCACACCACAACCTGTAGGAGCGAGGCTTGCCCGCGATGGCCGCGACTCGGTCTTACTCAATTGTTACCTGATGCCATAACAAACCAGATTCTCGTGGAGCCTCGCTGATGAAATCCTATGAAGTCAATTTTGACGGTCTAGTGGGGCCGACCCATAACTACGGCGGCCTGTCCTACGGCAACGTCGCGTCCCAGAGCAACAGCCAGCAGTCCTCGAACCCGAAGGAAGCGGCGCTGCAAGGCCTGGCGAAAATGAAAGCACTGATGGAAATGGGCTTTCAGCAGGGCGTGCTGGCACCCCAGGAACGCCCTGACGTGGCCGCGCTGCGCCGCCTGGGTTTCAGCGGGACCGACGCGCAAGTGATCGAGCAAGCCGCCAAAGATGCCATGCCGTTGCTGGTTGCCAGTTGCTCGGCGTCGAGCATGTGGGTAGCCAACGCCGCCACGGTCAGCCCCAGTGCCGACACGGCAGACGGTCGCGTGCATTTCACCGCCGCCAACCTCAACTGCAAATATCACCGCAGCATCGAGCACCCGACTACCAGCCGCGTGCTGGGGGCGATGTTCGCGAACCAGCAACATTTCGCTCACCACACCGCATTGCCGGCCGTGGCGCAGTTCGGTGATGAAGGCGCCGCCAACCACACCCGTTTCTGCCGCGAATACGGCGAGGCCGGCGTCGAATTCTTCGTGTTCGGCCGCAGTGCGTTCGATACCCGTTACCCGGCGCCGCAGAAGTACCCGGCACGCCAGACCCTCGAAGCTTCCCAGGCAGTTGCCCGCCTGCACGGTTTGAGCGATGAAGGCGTGGTGTACGCCCAGCAAAACCCTTCGGTCATCGATCAGGGCGTGTTCCACAACGACGTGATCGCGGTGGGTAATGGCGAGGTGCTGTTCTATCACGAGGACGCGTTCCTCGACACCGAACAGATGCTGGCTGAACTGCAGGGAAAACTCGCCAAAGTCGGTGGGAAATTTCAGTCGATCTGCGTACCGCGTTCCGCGGTTACCGTGGAAGACGCGGTTCGTTCCTACTTGTTCAATAGCCAGCTGCTGACGCGTCCTGACGGCACCATGCTCTTGATCGTGCCGGAAGAATGCCGTGGCAACGAGCGGGTCTGGCAGTACCTGCAAGGTTTGACCAGCTCTGGCGGCCTGATCCGCGAAGTCAAGGTTTTCGACCTCAAGCAGAGCATGCAGAACGGCGGTGGACCGGCTTGCCTGCGGTTGCGCGTCGCGCTCAACGAAACCGAACTGGCAGCCGTCAACCAAGGCGTTATCATGACGGCACCGTTGTACGGCACGTTGACCGAATGGGTCGACAAGCACTACCGCGACCGCATGACCGAAAACGATCTCGCGGACCCGCAATTGCTGCTTGAGTGCCGGACGGCACTGGATGAACTGACGCAAATCCTTAAACTGGGCGCGGTTTATCCATTCCAGATCAATTGACAGTCGGCGCTGCATGCGCCGACTCACCTCCTTCAGAGAGCGTAAAAAAACATGAGCGATACCCTGCAGCTGATCCTTGAAGACACCGACGGCACGCAACTGGAAACGTCCTGCACCCGCGTCGCGGTCATGTGGCAAGGCAAAGAGCTGTGGATCCAGCAGGATGGCCGCGGCCAACTGCTGATCGGGGTGGACGTCGAAGAAGGTGACGCTGAATACGCCAACCTGCTGCTGCGCCCATTGGCAACTAATCTGGTAAGTCTGCAACTGGAAATGGAACCGGCCGAAGTCGGTGACGAAGACCACGTGCACGGCCCGGATTGCGCACACGACCACTAAGGAAGCCGCTTATGCTCGCCCTCGGCAAACTGCTTGAACTGACCCTCGCCGGCCGCGAACCGGCGGAGAAGACTCAACTGACTGTCGAAGGCGTGCGGATGCGCTGGTTGAGCGAGGGGGCGCTGGAAGTCCGGCCCCCCGAAGCCCGCGACAATGGCCTGGACCTGCTGCTGTCAGCCGGCATCCATGGCAACGAGACAGCGCCGATCGAGTTGCTCGACCGCCTGTTGCATGACATCGCCCGCGGAGACGTCAAACCGCGCGCACGTATTCTATTCCTGTTCGGCAATCCCGAAGCGATTCGCAAGGGCGAGCGCTTCGTCGAGCAGGACGTCAATCGGCTGTTCAACGGCCGACATGAACAAAGCAGCGGCTCCGAAGCCCTGCGCGCTTGTGAACTGGAGCGGCTGGCGGCCAGTTTCTTCAGCCTGCCGGATCGCAACCGCCTGCACTACGACCTGCACACGGCCATTCGTGGCTCGAAAATCGAGCAGTTCGCGTTGTACCCCTGGAAAGAAGGCCGTCAGCATTCTCGCCAGGAACTGGCTCGCCTGCGCGCCGCCGGCATGGAAGCGGTGCTGCTGCAGAACAAGCCGTCCATCGTTTTCAGTTCCTACACCTACGACAAGCTCGGTGCCGAGTCCTTCACCCTGGAGTTGGGCAAGGCGCGGCCGTTCGGGCAGAACGACGGGGTCAACATCGATCTGCTGGAAACCCGTCTCAAACAGATCATCGAAGGCAACGAACCGCCACTGACCGACGCGGCGCTGGACGGCCTGCAGTTGTTCAGCGTGGCGCGGGAAATCATCAAGCACAGCGATAGCTTCCGCCTGAACCTGCCGGCGGATATCGAGAACTTTTCGGAGTTGGAAGTGGGATATCTGCTGGCCGAAGACATCGCCCAGACCCGCTGGATCATCGAGGAAGAGGGCGCCCGGATCATCTTCCCGAACCCCAGGGTCAAGAACGGCCTGCGTGCCGGCATCCTGATCGTGCCGACGACCGACGAAAACCTGGCCTGACCGCGATCTCCGGCCGGACATAAACCCCCTGTAGGAGCGAGCTTGCTCGCGATGGTCGTCAACGATAACGCGGGGATCCTGAAACCCCGCGGCGTACCGAAGCCTATCGCGAGCAAGCTCGCTCCTACAGAGGGGCGCGGTGTTTAGACCGCTACCGCACGTGGCTCACTGCGACGCAACGCCCGCATCTTGTGCAACGTATCCGCACACGTCTTCGCCGCTTCCTGCCCCTTATGCACGAAATGCTCGAAGAAGAACTTGTGATGCAGTTCTTCACCGGCATGGAAATGGTGCGGGGTCAAAGACACCGAGAACACGGGCACTTCGGTTTCCAGCTGAACCTGCATCAGGCCGCTGACCACCGACTGGGCGACGAACTCGTGACGGTATATCCCGCCATCCACCACCAGGGCTGCGGCAACGATGCCGGCATAACGTCCGGTCTTGGCGAGTAACTTGGCGTGCAGCGGCATTTCAAACGCACCGCCGACTTCGAAGAAATCGATCTCCGATTCCTGGTAACCCTGAGCAATCATTTCGGCGACGAAGCCTTTACGGCTCTGGTCAACGATATCTTTGTGCCAGCAGGCCTGGATGAACGCAACGCGTTCGCCGTGATGGTTTTTGCTTTTGCTATCGATTGCGGTGGGTTGCATGTTCTGATTCCTGTTTGTGTAAAAAACAGGGCTTATGAATCGAATGGGATTTAAGGGTACGTACGCTCGCACGAATGCTGGCGGGCGGCCCTTTGGCGCCAATCCCGTTCTCTCTTCATCCGGACTATGACCGTCGGCCCCGGGATCACACCGGGTCTGCTGACCTTGTCGCCAATCACTGCCGAAGCCGTCACTGTCGCCAAGCGCTCGCGGGCTATGCACGTTGCGTGCAATTACCGCCGGTGGGGAGTTGCACCCCGCCCTGAGAACGTTGCGCCGCCAGATTATTTTGGCGGCGCAGCGTTTTTACCACATATTTCCGGGGCGTGCATGGCCAATACCGGTCAATCAAGATGCGATACCTGTGGGCGAGGGTTTGCTCGCGAAAGCGGTTTAATGTTCAGCGCAAATGTTGACTGTCAGTCCGCCTTCGCGAGCAAGCCCGCTCCCACATGGATTGTGCTTTCTCGAAGGAGTAACGCTTCTTTTCCTCTTTCAAGGGTTGATTATTAGTCGGTATGACCGCAGTAATCCCTACCTGAAAGGGATTTTCCCCTGCTTACCGAGGCCAGATTCATGAGCGTTATCGATCTTCGCAGCGACACCGTCACCCAACCGACCGCCGGGATGCTCCACGCAATGGCCACAGCGGCCACCGGTGACGACGTTTATGGCGAAGATCCGACGGTCAATCGTCTGGAAACCGAGTTGGCAAAACGGCTGGGTTTTGCGGCCGCACTGTTCGTGCCGACGGGCACCATGAGCAACCTGCTGGGCTTGATGGCGCATTGCGAGCGCGGTGACGAATACATTGTCGGCCAGCAAGCGCACACATATAAATACGAAGGTGGCGGTGCGGCGGTGCTGGGCTCGATCCAGCCGCAGCCACTGGAGGTGCGGGCCGACGGTTCGCTGGACCTGTCCCAGGTAGCCGCCGCGATCAAACCGGACGACTTCCATTTCGCCCGCACCCGTTTGCTCGCGCTGGAAAACACCATGCAAGGCAAGGTGTTGCCGCTGGAGTATCTGGCCCAGGCTCGGAACTTTACCCGGGAACAGGGCCTGGCCTTGCACCTGGATGGCGCGCGGTTGTACAACGCGGCGGTCAAGCTGGGCGTCGACGCCAGGGAAATCACCCGGCATTTCGATTCCGTGTCGGTCTGTCTGTCCAAAGGCCTGGGCGCGCCCGTCGGCTCTGTGCTCTGTGGTACGGTGGAGTTGATCGACAAGGCGCGACGCCTGCGCAAGATGGTCGGCGGCGGCATGCGTCAGGCCGGGATCCTGGCGGCAGCGGGGCTGTATGCGCTGGATCACAACGTTCAGCGGCTGGCCGACGATCACGCCAACGCCCAGATTCTGGCAGACGGCCTGCGAAAGGCCGGTTATGACGTCGAACCGGTGCAGACCAACATGGTGTACGTGCAGATGGGCGACAAGGCCGAGGCGATCAAAGCCTTCGCCGCCGAGCGCGGGATCAAGCTCAGTGCCGCAGGCCGCCTGAGAATGGTTACGCACATGGACGTCAGTCGCGTCCAGATCGGGCAGGTGGTCGCGACATTCGTCGAATTTTCGCGCAACTGACAACGTTAGCCGTCCAATTGACCGTTTCTATCGTATAAACACGCTGTACCCCGCGCGCAGGGCCGATATAATGCGGCCCTTTGCCGTCGCTTCGTCTGTTGACGTTTTGCACAGGCCTTTGGCCGCAGCCTCCGTGGAAGAACCTAATGAAAAGCGCAGAAATCCGTGAAGCCTTCCTTCGCTTCTTCGAAGAGCAAGGCCACACCCGTGTAGCCTCCAGCTCTTTGATTCCGGGCAACGACCCAACCCTGCTGTTCACCAACGCGGGGATGAACCAGTTCAAGGACTGCTTCCTGGGCCAGGAAAAGCGCGCGTACACCCGCGCCGTCTCGAGTCAGAAATGCGTGCGCGCCGGCGGCAAGCACAACGACCTGGAAAACGTCGGTTATACCGCCCGTCACCACACCTTCTTCGAAATGCTGGGTAACTTCAGCTTCGGTGATTATTTCAAGCGTGACGCGATCAGCTACGCCTGGAACTTCCTGACGTCCGAGAAGTGGCTGAACCTGCCGAAAGAAAAACTCTGGGTAACCGTCTACGCCAGCGATGACGAGGCCTATGACATCTGGACCAAGGACATCGGCGTTCCGGCCGAGCGCATGGTTCGCATCGGCGACAACAAAGGCGCGCCCTATGCGTCCGACAACTTCTGGACCATGGGCGATACCGGCCCGTGCGGTCCTTGCACCGAGATTTTCTACGATCACGGCGCCGATATCTGGGGTGGCCCGCCTGGCTCGCCGGAAGAAGACGGCGACCGTTACATCGAAATCTGGAACAACGTGTTCATGCAGTTCAACCGCACCGCCGATGGCGTGTTGCACCCGCTGCCCGCCCCGTCGGTCGACACCGGCATGGGCCTGGAGCGGATCAGTGCCGTGCTGCAGCACGTTCACTCGAACTATGAAATCGACCTGTTCCAGAGCCTGCTGAATGCATCGGCCAAGGCCATCGGCTGCACCAACGACAATCAGGCTTCCCTGAAAGTGGTGGCCGACCACATCCGTTCCTGCGGTTTCCTGATTGCCGACGGCGTGCTGCCGTCCAATGAAGGCCGCGGCTACGTGCTGCGCCGGATCATCCGTCGCGCCTGCCGTCACGGCAACAAGCTGGGCGCCAAGGGCAGCTTCTTCTACCAGATCGTTGCGGCGCTGGTCGCCGAGATGGGCGAAGCCTTCCCTGAGCTCAAATCCCAGCAGGCGCACATCGAGCGCGTGTTGAAAGCCGAAGAAGAGCAGTTCGCCAAGACCCTGGAGCAGGGCCTGAAAATCCTCGAGCAGGACCTGGCCGAACTCAAGGGCGACGTAGTGCCGGGCGACGTGGTGTTCAAGCTCTACGACACCTATGGCTTCCCGATGGACCTGACTGGCGACATCGCTCGCGAGCGCAGCCTGACCATCGACGAAGAAGGCTTCGAGCGCGAAATGGAAGCCCAGCGCGTCCGTGCCCGTTCCGCCAGTTCCTTCGGCATGGACTACAACAGTTTGGTCAAGGTTGACGTGGCCACCGAGTTCACCGGCTACAAAGCCACCAGCGGTTCGGCGAAAATCGTTGGCCTGTATAAGGATGGCCAGTCGGTCGACGTATTGAGCGAAGGCGAAGAGGGCGTGATCGTCCTCAACCAGACGCCATTCTATGCCGAGTCGGGTGGCCAGATCGGTGACTGCGGCTATCTGCAGGCCGGTGCTTCGCGCTTTGACGTGCGCGACACCACCAAGACCGGCGGTGCGTTCCTGCATCACGGCGTGCTGGCATCGGGCAGCCTGACCATCGGCGCGCCGGTGGAGACGCATGTGGATGCCGAAGTGCGTCACGCCACCTCGCTGAACCACTCGGCGACGCACTTGCTGCACGCCGCGTTGCGCCAGGTGCTGGGCGAACACGTGCAACAGAAAGGCTCGCTGGTCGACAGTCAGCGCCTGCGCTTCGACTTCAGCCATTTCGAGGCTATCAAGCCTGAGCAGCTGAAGGCGCTGGAAGACATTGTCAACGCCGAGATCCGCAAGAACTCCGCGGTTGAAACCGAAGAAACCGACATCGAAACCGCCAAGCAAAAAGGCGCCATGGCGCTGTTCGGTGAGAAGTACGGCGACAGCGTGCGCGTACTGAGCATGGGCGGCGATTTCTCCGTCGAGCTGTGCGGTGGTATCCACGTCAACCGTACCGGCGACATCGGCCTGCTGAAAATCATCAGCGAAGGCGGCGTGGCCTCCGGCGTGCGCCGTATCGAGGCAGTGACTGGCGCAGCAGCGCTGGGCTACTTGAACGCGGCTGAAGAACAACTCAAGGAAGCGGCCAACCTGGTCAAGGGCAGCCGCGACAATCTGATCGACAAGCTGTCGGCTGTGCTGGAGCGCAACCGCCTGCTGGAGAAGCAACTCGAGCAGTTGCAGGCCAAGGCTGCCAGCGCAGCGGGCGACGATCTGTCGGCCTCCGCCCTGGACGTCAAAGGCGTGAAAGTGCTGGCCGTGCGTCTGGACGGTCAGGATGGCAAGGCGCTGTTGGCGCTGGTCGATCAACTGAAAAACAAACTCGGCCGCGCAGTGATCCTGCTCGGCAGTGTCCATGAGGAAAAGGTCGTGCTGGTTGCAGGCGTGACCAAAGACCTGACTGGCCAACTCAAAGCCGGTGATTTGATGAAGCAAGCCGCTGCGGCAGTGGGCGGGAAGGGCGGTGGTCGTCCGGACATGGCGCAGGGTGGTGGTGTAGACGCCGGCGCACTGGATGCGGCATTGGCCCTGACTGTTCCCTTTGTAGAGCAGGGTTTATAAGGCAGCGTGTCCGGTCCGCAGTCTAGTGGCGGGCCGGCAGGCTGTTTGAGTGATTATTTGGGCGCCCTTCATGGGCAGAGGCGGCTTTGAAATGGCTTTGATCGTACAGAAATTTGGAGGCACCTCGGTCGGCACTGTCGAGAGAATCGAACAGGTCGCCGACAAGGTTAAGAAGTTCCGCGAAGCCGGCGATGACCTGGTGGTTGTGCTGTCAGCAATGAGCGGCGAGACCAACCGTCTGATCGATCTGGCAAAGAAAATCAGTGGCGACGGCCAACCGGTTCCCCGCGAGCTGGATGTGATCGTCTCCACCGGTGAGCAGGTGACGATCGCCTTGTTGGCCATGGCGCTGATCAAGCGTGGCGTGCCGGCGGTGTCCTACACCGGTAACCAGGTGCGGATTCTGACGGACAGCGCGCACAATAAAGCGCGTATCTTGCAGATTGACGACCAGAAGATTCGCGGTGACCTGAAGGCGGGTCGTGTAGTCGTTGTCGCCGGTTTCCAGGGCGTCGACGAACACGGCAACATCACCACCCTCGGTCGTGGCGGTTCCGACACCACCGGCGTGGCGCTGGCGGCAGCCCTGAAGGCTGACGAGTGCCAGATCTACACCGACGTCGACGGTGTCTATACCACCGACCCGCGTGTGGTATCCGTGGCTCAGCGACTGGACAAGATTACCTTCGAAGAGATGCTGGAAATGGCCAGCCTCGGTTCCAAGGTGTTGCAGATCCGTGCGGTCGAGTTCGCCGGCAAGTACAACGTTCCGCTGCGCGTACTGCACAGCTTCAAGGAGGGTCCGGGCACCCTCATTACTATCGATGAAGAGGAATCCATGGAACAGCCGATCATTTCCGGTATCGCTTTCAACCGCGATGAAGCCAAGCTGACCATCCGTGGCGTGCCAGACATCCCGGGCGTTGCCTTCAAGATTCTCGGCCCTATCAGCGCCGCGAACATCGAAGTCGACATGATCGTGCAGAACGTTGCGCACGATAACACCACCGACTTCACCTTCACCGTGCACCGCAACGACTACCAGGCGGCGCAGACCGTGCTGGAAAAAACCGCTGGCGAGCTGGGTGCCCGTGAAGTCATCGGCGACACCAAGATCGCCAAGGTGTCCATCGTCGGTGTTGGCATGCGCTCCCACGCAGGCGTCGCCAGTCGCATGTTCGAAGCACTGGCCATGGAAACAATCAACATCCAGATGATCTCGACCTCGGAAATCAAAGTCTCCGTAGTGATCGAAGAGAAGTACCTGGAACTGGCTGTGCGCGCGCTGCACACGGCTTTCGAACTGGACGCACCGGCCCGCCAGGGCGAGTGATGCGTTTGCCAGGGGGCGCGGTCTGACCGCGCCCTTTGTTTTTTCGAATGGCGCGACTCGAGCTGTTCTTTTGCTCGCGCTGGTCAATACTCAGGCATGTAGGGCTACGATCGCTCCGGTTGTAGGTCGGGTGCCTTTTTTTTGCAGACTGTTGTCCCTGAAATGAAATGCGTGAGGAGAAAGGTATGCTGATTCTGACTCGTCGGTGCGCAGAAAGCCTGATTATCGGTGATGGAGAAATCACCGTGACCGTGCTCGGCGTCAAAGGAAATCAAGTGCGTATCGGTGTCAACGCCCCGAAAGAGGTCGCGGTCCACCGTGAGGAAATTTACCTGCGTATAAAGAAAGAGAAGGACGAAGAACCAAGCCATTAATTTTTATCGTTTTTTATGTTTGCAAACGGGGAAGAAGCTGGTTAATATACGCCCCGTGTTGCGGAGAGCTGGCCGAGTGGCCGAAGGCGCTCCCCTGCTAAGGGAGTACACCTCAAAAGGGTGTCGGGGGTTCGAATCCCCCGTTCTCCGCCATTATTTGCGTAGTACGTTGTAATCTGGCTTTTTCGGTAAGTTGTTGAAATTACTAGAAAAAGTGTTTGACATAGAGATTAGACGGCCTATAATGCGCGGCAACAAATGCACTCGTAGCTCAGCTGGATAGAGTACTCGGCTACGAACCGAGCGGTCACAGGTTCGAATCCTGTCGAGTGCACCATTTAAGAGTTGTTTGCAGCAATGCGAATAACTTGGCTCCAACCAGTTGTGATCTGGTATAAAAACACAAATGCACTCGTAGCTCAGCTGGATAGAGTACTCGGCTACGAACCGAGCGGTCACAGGTTCGAATCCTGTCGAGTGCACCAAACACCAAAAAGCCTGCGTCTAACGCGGGCTTTTTGCTGTCTGGGTTTGGGCTTTTTCCCGTTGCATCCTCTCCCTCTGATTTGGCCTCTGCGCTACGACCTTGCCTTTGGGTCGTGACGGCTGCGCGTGCTCGAATTCATTCCCGATCTTCTCCGGTTATTGCCGGGGACGCTTTTGATGTCCTGTTGTCTCATGCGGGGGCGAAGCGTTGGTTGAGTCTTCAATGAGGAGCCTTCCAAAGGGGATCAGTGCATTTTTGGACGGTAGTGTGTTTTCTTTCAGGGATAAGTCGTCGCATTTTCATGGATCAGGACAGGGCTCAGGTTTATCTCGCAACCGCTTGTTTCCACCCGCGATTTTTTAACGTTTTAAACCGTCGGGCGGTGTATCATTGCGCCCGTCAGCCCCGCCGGGGCTTGTGGAATACCTCCATGGACTTACCCAGTAGTTACTCAGTAAACCGTTTTTCCAATCATGAATTGACTGATTGATCCTTCCGGCGCGCTCCGCAGCTGGGAGTGGAGTTCGCCTATGTCTGAAGTAGAAGTAAAGAAAACACAAGAAAGCCTGCAGGACCGCCTCGCTCAAGTCGTTGAGCTGTTGCAGCGTCAGCGGGTGGTCGAAGACCTGACTCATCGTCAGGAAGGTCCGCACCACGAGCGGGTCGAGAACCTGGTTCACAGGCAAAATCTCGTCGAGCTGCAGCGCAAGCTCGATGACCTGCACTCCGCCGACGTTGCCTACATCCTTGAAGCCTTGCCGCTGGACGATCGTCTGACGCTTTGGCAACTGGTCAAGGCCGATCGCGACGGCGACATCCTGCTTGAAGTATCCGATTCGGTTCGTGAAACCCTGATCGCCGACATGGATGATCACGAGCTCCTGGCTGCCGCCAAGGATATGGATGCTGACGAACTTGCGGACCTGGCTTCCGAGCTGCCGCGAGACGTCGTCCATGAGCTCATGGAAACCCTTGATAACCAGCAGCGTGAGCGTGTGCGGTCGGCCCTGTCCTATGACGAGGAGCAGGTGGGTGCGCTGATGGACTTCGAAATGGTGACGATCCGTGAGGACGTCAGTCTCGAAGTGGTCTTGCGCTACTTGCGTCGCCTCAAGGAGCTACCGGGTCACACGGACAAGTTGTTCGTGGTCGATTATGGCGGCGTGCTCAAGGGCGTGTTGCCAATCAAGCGTTTGCTGGTCAACGATCCGGAAAAACAGGTGGCTGACGTCATGGCCAGCGATCCGGTGAGTTTTCACCCGGATGAAGATGCCTACGATGCCGCCCAGGCGTTTGAACGATACGACTTGATCTCGGCACCTGTCGTCGACAAGAACGGCAAGTTGATCGGCCGTTTGACCATCGATGAAATGGTCGACCTGATCCGTGAAGAAAGCGAAAGCGAAGTACTCAACATGGCGGGTCTGCGCGAAGAAGAAGATATCTTCGCCTCGGTCTGGAAGTCCCTGCGCAACCGCTGGGCCTGGTTGGCTGTGAATCTGGTTACCGCCTTCGTCGCCTCCCGGGTGATCGGCCTGTTCGAAGGTTCCATCGAGAAGCTGGTGGCGCTCGCGGCATTGATGCCGATCGTGGCGGGTATCGGTGGCAACTCCGGCAACCAGACCATCACCATGATTGTTCGCGCCATGGCGCTGGACCAGGTGAGTACGGGCAATACTTCGCGTCTGATGCGCAAGGAATTGGCGGTAGGCCTGATCAATGGCCTGGTATGGGGGGGCGTGATCGGTGTCGTGGCCTACCTGCTTTATGGCAGCTGGTCCCTTGGCGTGGTAATGACCGCCGCCATGACGCTCAACCTGTTGCTTGCCGCCTTGATGGGGGTATTGATCCCTATGACCCTGGCGCGGCTTGGCCGTGATCCGGCGATGGGGGCCAGCGTGATGATCACCGCCATGACCGACAGCGGCGGCTTCTTCATCTTCCTGGGGTTGGCGACGATTTTCCTGCTCTGATTCCCCGCTTGGTTGCTGTTGGTGCTGTAGGAGCAAGCTTGCTCGCGATGGACGTTAACGATAATGCTTTCATTCTGAATAAACGCGTCGTCCTTGAGACCATCGCAAGCAAGCTTGCTCCTACAGCAACCAACCGAAACTACCCGCTGACTGGCGGGTTTTTTATGCGCGAATTTCAAGCAAAAAAAAGCCAGCGATTAAGCTGGCTTGGGACTTTCGTGATAAGTCAGGAAGCGTCCGCGGCCATTTCGGTGTCGTGGGCAATCAGCGAAACGAGAGCGTTCTGCTGGCGGTGGGAAAGCTGTCGGAAGCGTTGCAGCAATTCGCGCTCGTGCAATGACAGCTCCGGGCTGTCCAGGCGCATGCTCAGTTCTTCGCCCAAGGCGCCTTCCTGAATAAGGCTCTGCTCAAGTCGCGCGATGATTTCGGAGTTCATGCTGCGGTGATGATTGCGAGCCACCTCGGCAATGCGTTCACGCATTCCGTCTGGCAGACGTACGACGAACTTGTCAGCCGTACGGCTGGAATAAATTGCCTGTTTCAATGGGCGCATATATTTAACCGGTTAGTTCAGGGGAGCGGTTCTCGGGATTGGCCGCAGGATGTCTGATAGGACAAGCGCTCCGGCCAAATGTTCAACCTGAATCGATAGAGGCCCGCATCATGCCTCAAGATAGCCAGTTCATTGGCGTCAATTCTGTGACAAATATTGAACTGGATAAAGGCGTTCTGCCAGCACCTATTATCAGAAATGCGGACTGGTTGGAAAGTTTGACCTGTCAGCATCGCTGGCCGCGTCCGGTTGCCCGACGGGTGATGTCCAAAAGACATCAGAGGGGGGAAGTTTTGTGCGGATTCGTTCAACGTCCTTCTAATACAGGATAGTGGCAAATGGCCGATTTGCTAGGGTACGTCCGTACTGATAAGCAATTACAAGATGTATGGCGGTTTGCGTGGTTTGGTGCAGGCAGGCTGAATCCGCCAAGGAGGGCTGGGCGATCCTATGTAAGCCTCGGTGCCCATCCAATGACGAAGGCTGCGCCGGCGGGTTCATCAGGAGGATCTTGTTAGCGTAAAACGGGATCGAATTTGATTCTGCGCCCCGCTACCATCGCCGCCATAAACAATGTGCCAAATACGCCACAGGCAATGAGCGGCACGGTGATTATCTTGTCCTGGACCACTGAAAAATGAAAAATGCCGCACAGTAAAGTCAGGACGAAAAGTCCTGCTGCTGATTTGGACATGCTGTGCTCCTGATGGGTGGATTTAAAATACCAGGCGTTCTGAAGTGGGGGCTGGCAACAGGATCTTTTCCTGGCTCACGCCCTGGCCTGCAAAGCCGCGCTGATCGTTCATGACTGCCAGCTGCGGCGCTTTTTGTAGCTGGAGGTAGTGGGGCGTTCGATGGGCAACGGGATCAGTGCCGTTCTCGGGAGCAAAATGAAAACCCAGCAGGACGGCCAGGGCGATCGCGTTCGAGAGTAATAGGGCGCTGTTCATGAGGGCTGACCTCCGTTGTTCTACAAAGGAACTGAAGCAGCCGGCATGCCAAGACTCAATTGGTTATTAAATTCAATAAAATCAAAGATATAGAGTAAATTTTTACGCCGCGTATCTTGCATTTTGCAATGATGGCTTTTTGAGGTGATGCAATTTGCACGGTCAGCGATGCCGCTCGGCATGAAGTATCTGCCTACACTTAAAAAGCCTACGGACGACATGACAAAAGCAGGCCTGGCCGTTAACATGCTCGCCGTCCCTAGCGCCGCGTAAGCGGGGCGACTCGTGTCTCAGTAGCTCAATTGGATAGAGCATCCCCCTCCTAAGGGGAAGGTTGGCAGTTCGAACCTGCCCTGGGACACCATATTCAAAGAAGCAAATTCGTATACGTCCTCAAAAGCTTCGTGGCTGGTGGGGTAGGTATTTGCTTCTGGCATGGAAAGCTCCGTTCAGGAATTCAATTCTGGCGGGGCTTTTTTGTTTTTGGCCGCAGGCATCGCGAATGCGTTAAAGGCATGCTTTCGAGCTTTAGAGAATCCACCTATATAGAAGAGCCGTTTTCCTTGCCGTGTCGAGGCTGGTCGGGTCTGCTTTCCGGGCTTGGGCAAGTTATTGAAAGGAAAGCTGAATTAACGCTTGACGGCAAATCCTGAGTGTCTATAATTCGCCCCACTTCCGGCGCAGTCGAAACGGAAAACTCCTTGGTAAACAAAGAGTTACGCAGTTTTCGACAGCGGTTACGCTTCAGTTCA
>NZ_JAUSSR010000013.1 GCF_030812475.1 Pseudomonas lini | reverse complement strand
GTAGGAGCTGGCTTGCCAGCGAAGGCGGCCCAACATCCAACATCAACGTCGACTGACCCACCGCTTTCGCCGGCAAGCCGGCTCCTACAGGGGCTTGTGTCGATCACTGGATCCAGGCACGACGCCAATTCCATGTAGGAGCTGGCTTGCCAGCGAAGGCGGCCCAACATCCAACATCAACGTCGACTGACCCACCGCTTTCGCCGGCAAGCCGGCTCCTACAGGGGCTGTGTCGATCACTGGATCCAGGTACGACGCCAATTCCATGTAGGGGCTGTGTCGGCCGCAGGATCAAGGCACGACGCCCGTTCCGTGTCTCAGCGGGATTTGGGTTTCTTCACATCCAGCCGGCGCAGGTGGCACGTCACTTCTTCCCGATCGTGATACAGCTGCTTGCAACCAATCTCGACCCGAATCCCACGCGCCTTGAACCCCTCGGCAATCCGCTCCAGCAAGCGCTTCACCTCGGCATACCGCTGCTTCATCGGCAACTTGAGGTTAACCACCGCTTCCCGGCAATGCCCCTCGCCAATCCACTCCTCCAGCATCGCCGCATTACGCGCCGGCTTTTCAACGATGTCACAGACCATCCAATCCACCGGCTGCCGCGGCTTGAAAGTAAACCCGTCAGCCATCAAATGCTGCACCAACCCGGTCTCCATCAGGCTTTCCGCCATCGGACCATTGTCGATCGCCGTCACCAACATCCCACGATTAACCAACTGCCAGGTCCAGCCACCCGGCGCCGCGCCAAGATCGACACCCGTCATGTCACTGTGCAACCGCTCATCCCACTGATCCCGCGGAATAAAGTGGTGCCAGGCCTCCTCCAGCTTCAAGGTCGACCGACTCGGCGCCTCGCGCGGAAACTTCAGGCGCGGAATGCCCATCGGCCACATCGCCGAGTTGTTCGACTCCGCCAGCCCCATGAACACTTCCCGTCCGCTTTTAAACGTCAGCAGCAACCGCGGTTTGGCAGGATCCTCCACCAACTTCCCAGCCGCCATCAGCGCCTTGCGCAAATGCCCTTCAAACTTCTTGCAGAAGTTCGACAGCTCCTTGCCATCATTGGTGTCGACCATCTCCAGCCACAAGCTGCCGCACAGCGGAAAATCCGCCATGTGCGCAAGGATCACGCTGATCCGGTCAGTTTCCGGCAGATCAATGAAAATCCCCCGAGCCCACTGCCGTGGAAAAATCAGATCGGCAAAACGCTGCCCACGCATCAACCGCTCGGCGCCGTCTTCCTCGGTGCAGATGAATTCGGCGCAGGCGCTGGCGGTCTTGGCCTTGGCATAACCGGCCACGTTCAGCCGTGCGGCGTGTTCGGAAATCTCGGAACAGACTTCGCCTTCGAAGCCCGGCCGGCAATGCATAAAGAGGGTGTTCATTCTTACTCCTGGGCAGATGGCGAGACATTCAACCACTGCGCGATGCCCAGGCTTGCGTTGAAGCAAAGCCTGTCACGAAAACCGGCGCATGATAGCCGAGTTCGGAACCTTGGACTTGTCCATAGAGTCCAGTTATTAGCCAGCTACTGAAAACAGGGCTAGCTTTAATGCTCTGTCCGTCCCCTCAGTCCGTGCCGTGCGGACTTAAAGGAGTGATCGCAATGCCGTCCCTCGATAGCCTGAACACCCTTAAAACCTTACAAGTCGACGACAAGACCTACCACTATTTCAGCCTCCCCGACGCGGCCAAAAGCCTCGGCGACCTGGACCAGCTGCCCATGTCGCTGAAAGTCCTGCTGGAAAACCTGCTGCGCTGGGAAGACGACAAAACCGTCACCGGCGCCGACCTCAAGGCCATCGCCGCCTGGCTCAAGGAGCGGCGCAGCGATCGCGAAATCCAGTACCGCCCGGCGCGGGTCCTGATGCAAGACTTCACCGGCGTGCCCGCCGTGGTCGACCTGGCCGCCATGCGCGCCGCCATGGCCAAGGCCGGCGGCGACCCGCAGCGCATCAACCCGCTGTCGCCCGTGGACCTGGTGATCGACCACTCGGTGATGGTCGACAAATTCGGCAGCGCCAGCGCCTTCGAACAGAACGTCGACATTGAAATGCAGCGCAACGGTGAACGCTATGCCTTCCTGCGCTGGGGCCAGAGCGCCTTCGACAACTTCAGCGTGGTGCCACCGGGCACCGGCATCTGCCACCAGGTGAACCTGGAATACCTCGGCCGCACCGTCTGGACCAAGGACGAAGACGGCCGCACCTACGCCTTCCCCGACACCCTGGTCGGCACCGACTCACACACCACCATGATCAACGGCCTCGGCGTACTCGGCTGGGGCGTCGGCGGGATCGAAGCGGAAGCGGCGATGCTCGGCCAACCGGTGTCGATGCTGATCCCGGAAGTGATCGGCTTCAAACTCACCGGCAAGCTCAAGGAAGGCATCACCGCCACCGACCTGGTGCTCACCGTCACCCAGATGCTGCGCAAAAAAGGCGTGGTCGGCAAATTCGTCGAATTCTACGGTGACGGCCTCGCCGACCTGCCCCTGGCCGACCGCGCCACCATCGCCAACATGGCCCCGGAATACGGCGCCACCTGCGGCTTCTTCCCGGTGGACGACATCACCCTGGACTACCTGCGCCTCTCCGGCCGGCCGCTGGCCACGGTGAAACTGGTCGAGGCCTACTGTAAAGCCCAAGGCCTGTGGCGCCTGCCCGGCAAAGAACCGATCTTCACCGACAGCCTCGCCCTGGACATGGGCAGCGTCGAAGCCAGCCTCGCCGGCCCGAAACGCCCGCAAGACCGCGTCTCGCTGCCCAACGTCCCGCAAGCCTTCAGTGACTTCACCGACCTGCAATTCAAACCCACCAGCAAGGAAGAAGGCCGCCTGGAAAGCGAAGGCGGCGGTGGCGTCGCCGTCGGTAACGCCGACCTGGCCGGCGAAGCGGACTACGACTACGAAGGCCAGACCTATCGCCTGAAAAACGGCGCCGTGGTCATCGCCGCCATCACCTCCTGCACCAACACCTCCAACCCGAGCGTGATGATGGCCGCCGGCCTGGTGGCGAAAAAAGCCGTGGAAAAAGGCCTCAAGCGCAAACCCTGGGTCAAGAGCTCCCTGGCGCCCGGCTCGAAAGTGGTCACCGACTACTACAAGGCGGCCGGCCTGACCCAGTACCTCGACGAACTCGGCTTCGACCTGGTCGGTTATGGCTGCACCACCTGCATCGGCAACTCCGGCCCCTTGGCGGAGCCGATCGAAAAAGCCATCCAGCAAGCCGACCTCACCGTCGCCTCCGTGCTCTCGGGCAACCGCAACTTCGAAGGCCGCGTGCACCCGCTGGTGAAAACCAACTGGCTGGCCTCCCCGCCCCTGGTCGTCGCCTACGCCCTGGCCGGCACCGTGCGAATGGACATCAGCAGCGAACCCCTGGGCACCGACCAAGAAGGCAACCTGGTGTACCTGCGCGACATCTGGCCGAGCACCCAGGAAATCGCCGACGCCGTGAATCAAGTCAACACCGCCATGTTCCACAAGGAATACGCCGAAGTCTTCGCCGGCGACGAACAATGGCAAGCGATCGAAGTGCCCCAAGCCGCGACCTATGTCTGGCAGGACGACTCGACCTACATCCAGCATCCACCGTTCTTCGACGACATCGGCGGCCCGCCCCCGGTGGTCCAGGACGTCGCCGGCGCCCGGATCCTCGCCCTGCTCGGCGATTCGGTCACCACCGACCACATCTCCCCGGCCGGCAACATCAAGGCCGACAGCCCCGCCGGCCACTACCTGCGCGACAAAGGCGTGGAACCGCGCGACTTCAACTCCTACGGCTCCCGTCGCGGCAACCACGAAGTGATGATGCGCGGCACCTTCGCCAACATCCGCATCCGCAACGAAATGCTCGGCGGCGAAGAAGGCGGCAACACGATCTACATCCCGACCGGCGAAAAAGTCCCGATCTACGACGCCGCCATGCGCTACCAGGCCACCGGCACTCCGCTGGTGGTCATCGCCGGCCAGGAATACGGCACCGGCTCCAGCCGCGACTGGGCCGCCAAAGGCACCAACCTGCTCGGCGTCAAAGCCGTCATCGCCGAAAGCTTCGAACGCATCCACCGCTCCAACCTGGTCGGCATGGGCGTACTGCCCCTGCAATTCAAACTCGACCAGAACCGCAAAACCCTCAACCTCACCGGCAAAGAAACCCTCGACATCCTCGGCCTGACCAATGTCGAACTCACACCGCGGATGAACCTGACCCTGGTCATCACCCGCCCCGACGACAGCCGCGAAAAAATCGACGTCCTGTGCCGGATCGACACCCTGAACGAAGTGGAATACTTCAAATCAGGCGGCATCCTCCACTACGTCCTGCGCCAACTAATAGCCTCCTAACCCCAAAACCCGGGGTTGGTGCCCAACACCAACCCCTGTAGGAGCTGGCTTGCCAGCGAAAGCGGCCTATCAGCCACCACCCCATCGCCTGACACACCGCGATGACGATTCAATACCCACTACCCAACCGACCTACCAACCTCCCCCAGCCCTTGCCTACTCTCCCCAACCACCCCACTCACCAAATCAACCTCAACCTGCCCATCCACCCTATTCTTCAACACTTCCCGAATCACCCCATTCGCATCAAAACGCACCGCCCCATAATGCTCACTGTGACAACACAACCGCACCAGCAACACCACCGACTCCGAATTCACACCCACCAAGCGAACATCAACCGCCGGCGCCGCCAACACATTCGCCACCTTCCCCAACCGCTGCTGCAACAACCCCACCACCGCCCGCTCATCCGTCTCGAACGGCAGCGAAAACGACAACTCCACCCGCCGAAACTCATTACTGGAAAAGTTCTGGATATTGTCAGAAAAAATCTTGTTATTACCCACCAGCGTCAACACGTTATCCGCCGTATTGACAGTCGTCACAAACAACCCGATCTCCGTCACCGTACCCACCACCCCGCCCGCCCCAATCTCATCGCCAACCTTGAACGGACGCAAAACGATGATGAACCCACCCGCCGCCAAATTCGCCAACAACCCAGACCAAGCCATGCCAATCGCCAACCCGACCGCCGCCAGAATCGCCGCAAAGCTGGTCGTCTCAATCCCGCAATACCCAAGAATGGCAATCACCAGGATGATGTTCAGCGTGACCGTGATAAAAGACCCGACATAACGCAACACCGTCGGATCGATCTTCTGCCGCGTCATCGAGCGCTGCACAAACCGGACAATAAAACTGATCATCCAGCGGCCCACTATCCAGAACAGCACCGCAAACACAATCTTCAGGCCAAAAGCCGATCCGTACTGGATGACCAAGTCCACTAAATCATTGGCTTTATCGACACTGTCACTGGCAACGCTATTAAGTTCGTCCATGACGGAATACCCCTCACCAGGAGAAGAAAGTTAAACACGCTCTCCTGCAGATTCCTCACACTAACACCCCTTGTCTACTGTCAAGTTTGACAGGTGTGCGCCCTGAACTCTTAAATATCAACAAGTTCTACCACCGGAACCTATCAGTTCTGATAGTAGTCAGTGATTAAAAAATGAATGATGCTGGCAGCTCGGATTAATTGGATCGCGCACGGAGTTCAGCCAATGCCTACCTCCTCTCGTGAAAGCCTATTGAGTGGCTACCGCTACGACCCGCTGAATCGCCTCGTCGATTGCACCCCCTTCAAACAAGCTGCCATCCAGCGCCATTACTGCAAGACACGCCTAGCCACTGAAATACAAGGCGCAGTGCAACGTAGCATCGTGCAGCACGACGACCAGTTGCTTGCACAGCAACAGGGCGAGCGCGGTAAGACGATTACCACCTTGCTGACGACTGATCAACAACGTTCGGTATTGACCGCGTTAGACACCAACCAGCCTGCCCCCCTCATTTACACACCCTACGGCCATCGTCCGCGGGAAAAGAATTTCCTCAGTTTGCTCGGCTTCAACGGCGAACGGCCGGACCCAGTCACCGGGCACTATCATTTGGGTAACGGCTATCGGCAGTTCAACCCAGTGTTGATGCGGTTTAACAGCCCGGACAGCTGGAGTCCGTTTGGGGCGGGTGGATTGAATGCGTATGCTTATTGCAGAGGGAACTCGATTAATACCAGAGACCCGTCAGGACATGTTCTTAAACCAATCCTCCGTCCACCAACCCTTGCTAAACCCTTCAAAATTCCAAGACCAACTTTTCAAAAAAACCCGGGAATTGACAAAAATATCAAATCGGATTCATTAAAAACAACATTGGGACAAAATTCGCAGCATGATATGGACAATCTCGACGCTATCACCCAGCAAAATACGATTAAAAATGCATCTGAGTTGTTTCCTGAAAACGGAATACCAAAACAACTGGTTACTAAAATAAAAGAAACGGCAGAGCTTCGCTATAGCGACCCTACGAAAATACCAAACCGGGAAGAATATTACCCCCTAAGAATAGCTAATAGAAAAGAAGCCTTGCAATTTCACAATAAAGCTCACCTCCCCCCCTCCGAACCCAGGGAGAGAAGAAGGGTGAAATTCAATGAAACCCGGCGTGAGATAGAGCCCGAGGATCAGGCACAACTCGTTAGGAACCCTGAGCCCGCTCGACGTCGCCCAAGTTTCGATCCTCTATAACCTACTGCTGGTGGCCCCCTGATCCTGACGAATGGGACATCTACGGTGAGTTCACCCCTGAGCAACCGCGAGGGAATGAGCTGGGGCCGTTGGCAACTGCAGAGGCAGGGCGTCATCTGGCCATTCTGGGGTCATGTTTGGCGTCAGGCGCTCAATGGGAACTGCGTTACCCCCTCGGGCTTGGCCCGACACCGTCGATGACCGCCAGGGCGAAAATCGTCGAGCAGTCTCGCAAAACCGTCACCGCAAACACTCAACTGCTGGTGGGCGGGCAACTGTTCGCAGAATTGCTATGTACGGAATGAGTCACGCCATGTCCCGGCTACTGGATCACAAAATGGGGCGAGCTGTTTCCTACAGGCTTTTGCATGTGACATTAGACGCAGCCGAGCTGGTGCCAGCCGCCAGGCAACTGCAGTTCAGTGCTCGCCTTTCTTCCATGGATGACAAGGGCTGGTTCTGTGATGTGGTGTACAGCGCTGCTTATGCGGGAAGGGTGATTGCCACTGCTTGTGCTGAAGTTGCGATTGAGTGAAGGGCTTAATGCTCTCGACGCCTGCAAGACGGACCTGGAGCTGTCTGTCCCTATCAGTTCTGCTAGTAGGCAATGATTAAAAAAAGAATGATGCTGACCGCTCGGCTTTTTTGGACCTTGCAGGGACTCGCCAATGCCTACCTCCCCCCATGAAATCCTATTGGTTCGCTATCGCTACGACCCGCTCGATCGTACCGTCTATTGCGCCCCCTTCGACCACTTTGCCATCCAGCGCTTTTATTGCAGGACACGCCTGGCCACGGAAATACAAGGCGCAGTGCAACGCAGCATCGTGCAGCACGACGACCAACTGTTGGCACAGCAACGGAACGAGGGCACAGAGGTCGCCGTCACGCTGTTGGCGACGGATCAACAACGTTCTGTGCTGAACGCGCTCGATGCCAACCAGCCTCATTCCCTTGCCTATACACCCTACGGCCATCGTCCGCCGAAGAACGGGTTACTTGGCTTGCTTGGCTTCAACGGCGAACGGCCGGACCCGGTGACCGGGCACTATCATTTGGGTAATGGCTATCGTCAGTTCAATCCGGTGTTGATGCGGTTTAACAGCCCGGACAGTTGGAGTCCGTTTGGAAAGGGTGGGTTGAATGCATACGCGTATTGTGAGGGAGACCCTGGGAATCTGGTGGATCCGACGGGTCATGTAGGTTTTAGAATACCGATAATACCGAGGAGAGCTAACCCTTTACGGACGATGTCAAACAGTTCGCGCTCTATCTCAAGGTCATCAGCAGCGACTGGTAACGTAAACACACAAGCCGCATCATCGACAGCCGCAACTGCGACGACAGTTTCCGGAAGTACAAACACAGTATCAACAGCTTCGATAGCCAACAATACTGATGCCGCCATTCCACGAATCAAACAAAACGAATCCATTGCTGAAATTACCGGTGCTTATACTCGCCGGATCGAAGTACGCAGCATAATCCAAAGCCCTACCCTCTACCGCGAAGCACAAAAAAACTATCACTTCGTTCCAGTGCGACACCACCCAAATGTGTACGTACCTGCTGCAGCGACACCTGCGTGGACGAATAATGGTCAGTTGGATATGCATCCTTTCGATATATCGATTTCGCACTTCAGAAATGTGGCAGATCTACAAAACCATCTAATTCCGGGTAGCGGCCGCCATTGGTCTACTATCGCTGACGCGTTGGAGATAAGGCGAGCCAACCACATTCATGAATATACAGGAATCAACTTATATAGGCAGTGATAACCGGGCGCCATTATTATCCTGAATAATCAGGCTTCGGTGCCGTAAACCGCCAAGCCTGATGCACCGTCGCAGAACCGTCCAGGGTTGCTGCCGATCGTATTCGCCAATTTGTTCTTTCATTCTTGCCTCCACTCATTGGCGAGTTTCTTTGGCATTTCAAAATCAACGGGCCTGCGAGTGAAAGACTTAATGCTCGACCAGGCGAAATGCATCCTGACGAATGCGAAGATCAAGGAGCTTTCTCCCGCTGAGCTGCATAGCAGCCCTGAAACAGGTCGCCGGGCATTCTCTAAAAGACCGCAGTCGCCCTCTTGAGGCCGCTGCGCAACCAAGCGGGAGCACACTCCCTCGCCACAGGAGATCGTTGCTACGCGGATGTATCTATCCGATCCAGCGCCCGATTCACCGCCAACTCGCCCAGCATGATGACCTGCGCAATACCCAACAGGGAATTGCGGCTTGTCCCGTCCAGGTGATCGGCAAGGTCCATGGCCATGACATTGGCCGACGCCAGGGATTCGCAAGCGTGGCCCAGCAGGGTTTCGACATCGATCTGCGGGTTGACGATAAACATGCTGTCGAGTTGCCTCGGGGTGGCTTTGATAACGGCGGCGTGGGCGGCGGGATTGGCGTAGAAATCGAGGGCGCGTTTGACAACCTCGTCGTATTTTTCTGAATCGGAGGGCTCGTGCAGCGAAGTCGGATCGGTGTCCGGCGGGTTGGGCGTTACTTTGAACATAGATGAAACTCCAGATAATAAAAGTGGAGCCATCACCCTCGCTACCAAACGTGGGTGGCGGCCATACGAAGGTTGGTAGACCGGTTACCTGGCAACCCGGCGCGCTCGAGAGCGCCCTACGCATGGCCACCATAAAACCTAGGCCTGAAAAGGCCTGCAAACGGTGGCGCTATGCGCCGGGTAACCGGGCTACCAAACCCGATCGCTGTTGTTCAGCGACCGGAAAACGATAGAGCCCAGGCCCAAGACGCACAAGCCGGCGGATTCTGACGTAATCGTAGGCAATGGAGCAAGACGTTGTAGCCTGTGAGAAACAACCTACAGACCTTTTAAACACGAGCTGCCCGAGGATGTTTAACGCACGAATTACGCGACAAAACATGCCGCGCGCAAGTTTATATGCTGACCATCATCTAACATCCAACTCAAATACCTGTGGGAGCGAGCTTGCTCGCGATGGCGGCCCACCAAACAACATCAATCCCAAACTTACCGCCCCGATATCGACGCGCCCTGCTCTAGCTCATCCACCCAAAAACACCAACCTCACACGTCCCAACAACATACCCCTGCCCATCCATTGCCCACCTACCCCCACATCTGCCTAAATGCCCACATAAAACCAAGCCCACCTCAAGGAAGACCGATGCTCCGACTGCCCTGGCCGTACCTGACACTACTCACCGCCGGCTACGTCCTCGCACTCACCCATGGCCAACTCTCCCTGCAGGCAGCCCTCCCCCTCACCCTGCTCCTGCTCGCCGGCATCGCCGTCCAACCACAAACCCCCCCCTACGCCCGCTACCTCGGCCACACCCTTTTCATCATCCTGGCCTTCGCCCTGGCCCTCCACTACCTGCCAGGCTTCCACAACGCTCAAGTCATCCCCCCACAACGCTTCAGCGAAAACGCAATCCCCTTCTCGATGTACCTGAACCTCGACAAGCCCCTCATCGGCTTCTGGCTCATCCTCGCCTGCCCCTGGATCATCGCCCAACGCTCACTCACCCAAACCCTCAAAACCAGCGCCATAGCCCTGAGCCTGACCGCCCTGCTCACCCTCGCCAGCGCCTGCCTGCTCGGCATCATCGAATGGTCACCCAAATGGCCCGACGTCGCCCGACTCTGGCTCCTGAACAACTTGCTACTAGTCACCCTGGTCGAAGAAGCCCTGTTCCGCGGCTATATACAAGGCGGCCTCACCCAACGACTCAAACACCTGCCCTACGGCGACCACCTCGCCCTGATCCTCGCCGCGCTACTGTTCGGCCTGGCCCACTGGGGTGCCGGTTGGCAATGGGTTTTCCTGGCGACCCTGGCAGGAGTCGGCTACGGCCTGGCCTACCGCTTCGGCGGATTGGCCGCCGCAGTCGCCACGCACTTTGGCTTGAATCTGCTGCACTTTGGCCTGTTCACCTATCCAATGCTGGCCTAATGGCATTGCCGAGAAAGGTAAACGCTTGTATGAGAGAAAGTCACAGCCGAGCCTTGACCCTCCCCCCCTACGCCACTACAGTGCACGCTTTTGAAATGGCCCCGGCAGCAGTAATGCACCGGAGAAGGCCGTACTGTTGCGCTGGAAAGGAATTCCATCCCCCTCCTCCTGCTGCCTGTGCGGTCATCACACACGATATCGCAACCTGCGCAGCCCCCTATGTTCAATAAAATTCTTGTCGTTTGCATCGGCAATATCTGCCGCAGCCCCACCGTCGAAGCCCTGCTTAAAAGCAGACTGGCTCATCGCGGCATCGAGGTCAGTTCGGCCGGCCTCGGCGCGCTTGTAGACAAACCCATGGACAGCACCGCGCGGGAAGTCCTGCGCGAAAATGGCGTCGATCTACCAGACCACAAAGCCCGACAACTGACTCGCGAACATTTGCAACAAGCCGATGTGATCCTCGCCATGGAAAAACGCCATGTGGAAAGCATCGTCGAAATGGCTCCGGAGGTACGCGGTAAGACGTTCCTGCTGGGCAAGTGGCAGAACAATCAGGAAATTTCCGATCCCTACCGCCAGCAGAAAGTAGCCTTCGAACACGTTTTCCAGTTGATGACGCAAGGCGTCGACAGCTGGTCGAAAAAATTATAATCACCTCTTGTAAAAGTATCCCGCATGCCAAGCCAAAACAGCCTACCTATCCAGGAACACCGCGACGACGATAGCGATATCGATCTGCTCGCGCTACTCGGCACCTTGATCGATAGCAAGTGGATCATCATCAGCATCACCGCGCTGTTTTGCGCGATTGGTGTTGCAGTCGCCCTATTGTCAACGCCGATCTACCAGGCGAACGCACTCGTTCAGGTTGAAGAGAAGAAGGGCGGAATGGCTGCCTTAGGCGGCATGGGTGAAATGAGCGAAATGTTCGGCGGGACCTCCCCGGCGGTGACAGAAATCGAGCTGCTCAAATCTCGGGCAGTGCTGGGTAAGGCAGTTGAGAACCTCAAGCTCGATACCATAATCCAACCGAACTATTTTCCGCTGATTGGCCATTTTTTGAGCCGGCGTTTTCAGCCAACCAGCCCAAACCAACCGGCCTCCCCATTTTTTGGCTTGAACAGCTATACATGGGGCGGAGAAAAACTCGACATTTTTCAGCTGGCAGTACCGGAAGCTTACCTCGGTAAAACGTTAACACTACGCGCCGAAGGTAATGGAGCCTTTACCCTGCTCAATGACGACGAAGAAGTGCTCTTGAAAGGTCAAGTTGGCGAGAAGCTTGAGCAAAATGGCTTTAGGCTGCAAATCGCCACTCTGGATGCCAACGTCGGCGCGCTATTCAGTGTCACGAAACAGCGTCGCCTCAATGCTATTCTACAGTATCAGGACGATGTATCGGCCAGTGAGCGGGGCAAAGAGTCTGGTATTATCGCGCTGTCACTCGAAAACGAGAATCCAGCCCTAGCCAAGAAAGTGTTGGATGAAATTACACGTCTTTACGTATTACAGAACGTCCAACGCAACTCCGCCGAGGCCGCGCAAAGCCTTCAATTCCTGCGCACCCAGTTACCCGATGTGCGCAAGCAGCTAGAAAAAGCTGAAGGTCAGCTCAATGCGTATCAGACTAGCGCTCGCTCGGTGGACATCACACTCGAAACCAAAGCCGTTCTCGATCAGATCGTGGCCTTGGAAACCCTCATCTCCGAGTTGAAGCTCAAGCAAGCGGAAATGGAAAATCGCTTCACGCGTCAGCACCCGGCGTACCAAGCGTTGATAACCCAGATGAGCCAGCTCGACCAACAAAAACGCACGCTGGAAAAGAAGATCAAAAACCTGCCGGAAACTCAGCAGGAACTGCTTCGCCTTGCCCGCGACATGCAAGTCACCACTGAGATCTATACCCAACTGCTGAACAAAACCCAGGAGCTGGACATTGTCCGCGCGGGTACGGTGGGCAACGTCCGTATCATTGACTCGGCGGATGCGAACATCGATAAACCAGTCAAACCGAAAAAACCGCTGATCGTGCTAATCGCCACCCTGCTCGGAGGATTAATTGCAGTAGCGTACGTACTGGTCCGCAAAGCGTTGAACCGCGGCATTGAAGACCCAGAAGCCATCGAACAATTAGGTATCCCTGTTTACGCTTCGATCCCCCTCAGTAAGGGACAGTCCCTTCTTGAAAGCAACGTTAAGGGCAATGGCCGCAGCAGTACCGGCTCTCTGCTGCTGGCGGTGAACAACCCCGCAGATCTTGCTGTGGAATCGTTACGCAGCCTACGTACAAGCCTTCACTTCGCGACCATGGAGGCAAAAAACAACATCCTAATGATCTCCGGCCCGAGCCCGGCCGTGGGCAAATCCTTCGTCTCGTGCAACTTGGCGGCAATCATCGCTCAGACCGGGCAGAAGGTGCTGCTAGTCGATGCAGATATGCGCAAGGGCTATCTGAACAAACTTTTCCGCATTGGCGTCAGCAGTGGCTTGTCTGACCTGTTGGCCGGCAAAATCGACTTGAACACTGCGACTCACGCGACCGAAGTGGACAACCTGCACGTCATCACCCGCGGGCAGATTCCACCGAATCCGTCGGAATTGTTGATGCACAGCAACTTCACCCAGTTCCTGGAAAACGTCAGCAGCCAGTATGACCTAGTGATCATCGATACTCCGCCGATCCTAGCAGTTACCGATGCGGCCCTAGTCGGTCGCCAAGCGGGTACAAGCCTGATCGTTACCCGTTTTGGCGTTAACGCCGCCAAGGAAATCATGGTGACGAAACGCCGCTTCGAACAGAACGGCATCGTCGTTAAAGGCGCTATTTTCAACGCAGTAGAACGCAAAGCGTCTGCGTATGGATATGGTAACTACAGCTACTACCAGTACGAATACGCTTCAGACAAATAACACCAGAATTTCAGGGCAGCGCCACTGCCCTGATCGCCCCATGAGAGCCTCCGCATGTTCCCCCAGCACCCGCCACCCCGCTGGTACCTGATCCAGTGCAAACCACGACAAGACTCTCGCGCCGAGGAAAACCTGACGCGCCAAGCCTTCAAGTGCTACCGCCCTGCCCATTACGTCGAACGCATCCAGCGCGGCCGTCGCGTTAATTCGGTGGAGTCGTTGTTCCCTGGCTACTTGTTCATCCAGCTCGATCAACTTAATGATAATTGGCACCCCATCCGCTCAACCCGAGGAGTGAACCAATTAGTGACGTTCGGCAAACAGCCTATTGCTGTAGCAGACGAACTCATCGACCAACTTAAACAACGACTCAACGAAAAACCGCCAGAACCCGGAAAGCTTGAACGTGGAGACCGCGTGCGAATCAACAGCGGCAGCTACAAAGAACTCGAGGCCATCTTCCTCTCCCGCGACGGCGCCGAGCGCATCGTAATCCTCCTAAACCTATTGCACCGCGAACACACGCTCAGCATCCCGATCAGCGCCGTTGAAAAATTCTAATCCCACGTCCCGACCTCTAAAGCAAAAACAACCAATCCCCATCAACCATCCTCGTCACTATCCGCCTCGCCACCACACCCTCCCCATCTGTAGGAGCCGAGCATGGTCGCGATAGCGATCGACCTTACGCCACATCTCCCGCTCCCTCCAAAAAAATGATCTGCCTAAGCGCCTCGCCCCAGCCACTTCAGCTAACTATTAGTGTACGTGCCATAGCAAACTGCCACCACAGTTAATCACCTCAAGCAAAAAACCAGGTCTGTACCGCTAGAAACCTCGAACACCAATAAAAAACCCCAGACTCCCCAGTCATTCCTCTCACTAAATCCGTGACCCACTGCTCAAAACATACAGTCTTGGATGTAGGATCTTTCTATAAAGACTGTATTTGCCTTCACTTTTCCTACCAAATCAGTAAAATGCGTCGTCGGCTGAGAAAAAAACTCATTTCGGCAGGATGCCATTGCACAGACCTCGCGCTGTGCAGCAGTCAAGGAAAGACTTATCTCCTCTGCGCGCCACTAACCGAGCAAAGACTCGGCCCTGCCTGATTTACTTTCTCCTTAAAAATTGCCAACGCTTGTGCATACGGCTCAGGTCGCATCCACGGCGCACGTTCTCAGGAAACCAACGGTGAATCCTGGGGCGGTAGCGTGCCCAAAACCATGATATTGGCCAAGGCAAGGGCATCCTCCAGCTATGGATACGGTGAACACCTCGGCAACGACCGGTTTGTGCCTCAGGCCTAATCAGTAACTCCAGCTATACGGATTTAATGCCTCCCACTGCGGGCAAAGCCTGGAAGGCTATGTCCATTCCAACGCGAGGGACCTTATCTTGATTCGCAAGCGTAGCACCACGATGCCAGCTGGCCGCAGCCTCACTTTCTGGGCCCAATGGCTTGCGGCAACCTCCATTCTCATCCTGCTGCTTTGCGCATTGGCAGTGATGAAAACAGGGGAAGTCGATACCCAATACCGCATGCTGAGCGCGTTCATGCTGCTTGGCTCGGTACCGGCTTATTCCATGATGCAGGTCTACCACAAGTATCATGGTTACGTGGTCGGACTTGGCCGTCTGCTTGCCGGATGGCTAGTGTTGCTCTCAGGACTTATGGTCATAGCCTTCATCACCAAGACCAGCGAGATGTTCTCTCGCGAAGTGATCCTGACGTGGATCTTCGCTGGTTTCGCAGCGCAAGCCTGCCTGTATCTACCACTGCATAACCTCGCCAGACGCTACCAACATAAACTTCAGGCTGCTCGCACCTCGCTGATCGTCGGCACGGGCGAGCTGGCCCTCGATCTCGCGGATAAACTAACCCTAGAAAAAAAAGAACCATTGATAGGCCTTGTTGCGGCGGACGATCTGCCATTACCAAGCGACAGCATGTACCCCATCCTGGGCAGTCTTGCCCACTTACGCGATCTGATCGCTACCCATCGCATTCGCCGGCTTTACATAGCATTGCCACTGACCGAAGCCGAAAAGATCGAAGAACTCTATATCGATTTGCTGGACTCCAGTGTCGACGTGATTTGGATTCCCGACCTTCGGAGTCTAATCCTGCTCAACCACTCGGTATCGGAAATCGAAGGACTTCCTGCGATCCACCTCAATGAGAGTCCGTTAACCTCCTACCCTACCGCGGCTCTCTCTAAAGCCGTGCTGGATCGTACAGTCGCACTGATCGCCATCATTCTGCTCAGTCCAGTACTCCTTGGCACCGCCATCGCAGTAAAGCTGTCATCACCTGGTCCCGTTCTATTCAAGCAAAAACGCCACGGCTGGAACGGCAAAATCATTAAGGTGTGGAAATTTCGGTCCATGCGCATACACGATGACCAAGAAGTGAAACAGGCCAGTCGTGACGACCCCCGCATCACCCGCGTTGGTCAGTTCATACGCCGCACCTCTATCGACGAATTGCCACAGCTGTTCAATGCCCTGCAAGGTCGCATGTCGCTAGTGGGCCCACGTCCCCACGCCGTGGCCCACAACGATTACTACACTGGTAAAATCGATGCCTATATGGCTCGACATCGAATTAAACCTGGTATTACCGGCCTGGCACAGATCAGCGGTTACCGGGGTGAGACGGAAACCATCGACAAAATGGAAAAACGTGTAGAACTGGATCTCGCATATATCAATAACTGGTCACTCTGGCTGGATATCAAAATTCTAATCAAAACACCGTTTACGCTACTATCCAAAGATATTTACTAATTCCTTTCTAGGACTCTTTGGAAGCTCACAAACTTCGGCAACACGCTTTATCATGAACATTTTATACCAATTTGCTTAGTCCGCTTCTTGCGTACCATTGCACAGTGATCCAAAACCTGACGCAAACCGTTCGGTCCTCGCACTCACCCAATACACCTGTTTTAATTTCTAAATAAAACTGACTCAACCAAGGAACTAGTTGAATGTTCACCAACAAAACCATCCTCATCACTGGCGGCACCGGCTCTTTCGGCAACACTTTCGTACCGATGACTCTGGCCAAATACAATCCGAAGAAGATTATTATCTTCTCCCGTGACGAGATGAAGCAGTGGGATATGGCGAAGAAGTTCGAGGGCGACTCCCGCGTGCGCTTCTTCATCGGTGACGTACGCGACAAGGATCGTCTGTACCGAGCACTGGATGGTGTCGATTATGTCGTTCATGCTGCCGCGACCAAGATTGTTCCGACCGCTGAATACAACCCATTCGAATGTGTAAAAACCAACATTAATGGCGCCATGAACTTGATTGACGCGTGCATCGACAAAGGCGTCAAAGGTGTGGTTGCACTTTCTACCGACAAAGCGAGCAGCCCTATCAACCTGTATGGGGCGACGAAGCTGGCATCGGACAAACTGTTCGTTGCCGGCAACTCCTATGCTGGTGGCCATGACACTCGTTTTTCCGTAGTACGCTATGGCAACGTCATGGGCTCGCGTGGCTCGGTAATTCCGTTCTTCATGTCGATCAAGGACAAGGGCGTGTTGCCTATCACCGATGACCGCATGACCCGCTTCATGATCTCTCTCGAAGAAGGCGTGGAGCTGGTTTGGCATGCCTTTGAAGATATGGAAGGCGGCGAAATTTACGTTAAAAAAATCCCGTCGATGAAGGTTACAGACCTAGCTCGCGTGGTTGCACCTGAGGCACAACAGGAAGTGGTCGGCATTCGTCCAGGCGAGAAGCTCCATGAGCAAATGATCAGCGCAGAAGACGCCTATTACACATACGAATATCCAGAACACTTCAAAATTCTGCCGACCATCAACGGTTGGGCTACTTGCGCTAAACGCATCAAAGATGGCCAAAAAGTGCCTGAAGGTTTCGTCTACGCGAGCGACAACAACAGCGAATGGATGAGTGATGAAATGCTGGCAACTTGGATCGACCGTAACTACGAAAACATCGGGAGCATCTAATCCATGATCCCGTACGGTCGCCAGGACATCACTCAATCGGACATCGATGCCGTTCTGGAAGTATTACAGTCACCTCATCTCACTCAAGGTCCGATGGTGCCGCGCTTTGAGCAGGCAGTGCTCAGCCACGTTGGTGCACAGCATGCGCTTGCCGTTAACAGTGCTACCTCAGCGCTGCATATTGCTTGCCTGGCCCTGGGTCTCGGCGCAGGAGATTGGCTGTGGACGACTCCGGTCACATTCGTAGCGTCGGCTAACTGCGGGCTATATTGCGGCGCTCAGATCGACTTCGTTGATATCGACCCACGTACCTACAACCTTTGCCCAAAGTCGCTGGAGCGTAAACTCGAGCAGGCAGAACGCGAAGGCAAGCTACCCAAAATAGTGGTGCCTGTGCATCTGTGTGGCCAGCCTTGCGACATGCTGGCAATTCATGCTCTAGCTCAGCGATACGGCTTCAAGATCATCGAAGACGCTTCCCATGCCATTGGTGGTAAATACAAAGGCGAGCCAATCGGTAACTGCCGCTACAGCGACATCACTGTCTTCAGCTTCCACCCGGTAAAAATCATTACCACTGCTGAAGGTGGCATGGCGCTGACCAATGACGCTGCTTTGGCCCAGCGTATGGACCTGTTGCGCAGTCATGGCATTACCCGCGATCCCGCGCTGATGACCAAGGAATTGGAAGGCCCTTGGTACTACCAGCAAGTCGATCTTGGCTACAACTACCGCATGACTGACCTTCAAGGCGCACTGGGCGCAAGCCAGGTAACGCGCTTGGAGCAATACGTTGCACGTCGCCATGAATTAGCCCAGCGATATGACGATCTTTTGTCAGATCTGCCGATTACTACACCCTGGCAGCACCCGGACAGCTACTCCGGTTTGCATTTATATGTGGTCCGTCTGCAACTTGACAAAATCCGCAAAAGCCATCGCGAAGTATTTGAAGCGCTACGCGAGCAAGGAATTTTGGTCAACCTGCACTACATCCCGGTGCACACTCAACCATATTACGAGAAAATGGGCTTTAAGGCAGGTCAGTTCCCTGAAGCAGAGCGTTACTACAGGGAGGCTATCAGCATCCCTATGTATCCTACCATGACAGAATCGCTGCAAAATCAAGTGGTCGAAGCATTGCACAATGCTCTAGGAGAATTAGATGATTGTCTCTCCATCACATGAAACACTAAATAAACTCATCCGTCACCAGCTCCATAATTTATTTATTTTAACTGACCCTGAAGACGAGATTCTAACAAGGTCGTTAACCACAACTTTGGCCAAGACTGAAAGATGTTTCCGTCAGTCAACCAACAAATACTACAGAAAAGATGAAGAAATATTTTTTTCGATTTACCACTCTGGGCAGTACTGCATCTTCCTATACTTGTTATCCCGCCAAGTATTTCTAGACAATCCAAAGCACCGAGAGTTGGCTGATAAAATTTACTACCTGAATAAAACCCTTAATGGGTTAGATCTATACTACGAGATAAGCATGCCCGAAGCCTTCCATTTGGATCACCCAGTAGGTAGTGTGATGGGGCGGGCAACATACGGAAACAACTTTACTTTCGCCCAACTTTGCACTGTGGGTAACAATAAAGGTTTTTTCCCAGAAATTGGTGAAAATGTACAAATGTTCTCGGGAGCAAAAATCTTAGGACGCTGTAAGATCGGCGATAATGTAGTGGTTTCCGCAAACACCTATATAAAAGATACCGATATCCCCGCCAACTCCTTAGTATTTGGTAGCTCACCCAATCTAGTGATAAAGCCGAAGAACAGCCGACCATGAAGATTTGTGTAATACCCGCTCGTGGTGGCAGTAAGCGCATACCGCGCAAAAATATTAAGCAGTTCTGCGGCAAGCCAATGATCGCTTGGTCCATCGAAGCTGCGCTGCAAAGCGCCTGCTTTGATCGGATAATCGTGTCCACCGACGATGTTGAAATTTCAGAAGTGGCACGCCAGTACGGCGCCGTCGTACCTTTCATGCGCCCGAATGAGCTATCGGATGATCATACCGGCACTATCCCGGTAATTAGCCATGCTATCAAATGGTTGCAACGCGAAGGACATCAAATCGATCAGGTCTGCTGCTTGTATGCTACTGCACCCTTCGTCAGGCCTGAGGATATCCGTCGCGGTCTCGACACGCTCACCGAAACAGGTTGCTTCTATGCCTTTTCTGTTACTAGTTACGCTTTCCCTATCCAGCGAGCCATTCGTGTCGACGCGACAAGCCGAGTCGAAATGTTCAGTTCGGAACACTTCAATACTCGCTCGCAGGATCTTGAAGAGGCTTGGCATGATGCTGGCCAATTTTATTGGGGCCAGACCGATGCATGGGTGAGTAACAAGATGATTTTCAGTCCAGATTCTGCGGCTGTCAGGCTTGAACGCCATCGGGTGCAGGATATCGATACTCCTGAGGACTGGCTGCGTGCCGAATGGATGTTCAAGGCCATGCGAGCCCAGACAAACTAATGACTTCAGAAATGAAAGTGATTTTCCGAGCAGACGCCTCATTGCAAATTGGAACAGGCCATGTGATGCGCTGCCTTACTCTGGCGGATGCCTTAACGGCCAACGGTGCCGAATGCACTTTTATTTGCCGCGAACATGTAGGCAACTTGATCGAGCATATTAAGCATAAAGGCTATCGCGTTTATACCTTACCGTATGCATCATTTGAACAAACGAATTTGCCTATAGGGCATAAGGAGCCAACCAACCGGTCTTTGGCTCATGCCGCCTGGCTAGGTGCTACGCAAAAGCAAGACGCCGCAGAATGTACAAAAGTCGTCGAGGAAATGCAGCCCGACTGGTTGGTCGTTGACCACTACGGGTTAGATGCAGAATGGGAAACAGCTCTCCAATGCCACTACCGCAAGCTGATGGTGATTGACGATCTGGCCGATCGACCGCACATTAGCGATCTACTCCTGGATCAAACGTTCGGTCGCAGCCCACAGGCTTACCAGCAATGGGTACCCTCCGGCTGTACCGTTCTTTGTGGTTCGCAATACGCCTTATTGCGCCCCGAATTCTCCACCCTGCGTCCATATAGCCTAAAGCGGCGTGCAAACCACCAGCTAGAACACCTGCTTATCACAATGGGTGGAGTCGACAAAGATAATGCAACAGGACAAATACTACGGGCGCTGAAAGCGAGTGAACTGCCTACCGAATGCCGCATCACTGTGGTCATGGGCGCCAATGCGCCTTGGCTTAAAGAAGTTCGCCAAGAAGCTTTGCAGATGCCATGGCCAATTGAAGTTTTGGTGGATGTCAGAGATATGGCTCAACTGATGGCCGATAGCGATATAGCGATTGGTGCTGCAGGAAGTACATCCTGGGAACGATGCTGCCTAGGCCTGCCCACAATTATGGTCGTCCTGGCGGAAAACCAGAAGACTGCTGCAATTTTACTCGAACAAGCCCAAGCGGTATTGAGCTTGAGTATTGGCGTGGACCTCGCTTCAGAATTACAAAGAATAATTGAAAAAATTAATCTCGAAAAAAAGCTGTTGAAAGCATTAAGCGTTAAGGCTAATCGCATCACTGACGGTACGGGGTGTCAACTCGTGGTTAGCAAACTCGAAAGCTGATCGGCAATTAGGGAAAGAAAAATGCAATCATTTGGAAAACTTCGAAACATAGAGCCGGAAGAACTCGAATTAATGCGGTCTTGGCGCAACGCTCCAAATGTTCGTGCCAACATGTACACTCGTCACGAAATCAGCGCTGAAGAACACTTGGCATGGTGGTCACGCGTTCAGCAACGTACAGATCAGAAATACTTCATGTACGAAATGGCTGAAACTCCCCTTGGTATTATCGGCTTCATGGGGATAGACGGCGAGAGCAGAAACTCATCATGGGCATTCTACGCTTCTCCAGACGCCCCAAAAGGAACTGGGAGTAGGATGGAATTTTTAGCGTTAGAATACGCCTTTGAACAAATTAATCTAAATAAACTTCATTGCGAAGTTCTCGCGTTCAACTCACCCGTTATAAAGATGCACCAGAAATTTGGATTTCAGATTGAAGGCATTCTTCGCGAGCACCATAAACTTGATGATGCGTTCGTCGACATTTACAGACTTGGACTGCTCTCACGCGAATGGGCAGAACACCGCACCAACATGTTTGATAAAATCCAAAAATTTACTAAGGGGTAATGCATGAAACCGATTATTTCAATTGCAGGAAGAGAAATTGGTGCGAACCAAGCCCCTTACATTATCGCCGAACTCTCTGCCAATCATAACGGCAAGCTCGAAACCGCATTGAAGATTATCGAAGAAGCGAAAAAGGCTGGAGCTGACGCCATTAAGCTACAGACCTATACCGCTGACACTATCACTCTTGACTGCGATTCGGAGGAATTCCAAATTCATGGAGGTTTGTGGGATGGCAAGACCCTCTACCAGCTTTATAAAGAAGCACATATGCCATGGGATTGGCATGCACCGCTATTTCAACATGCGCGCAAACTCGGTATTACCATTTTTAGTTCGCCGTTTGATAATACAGCCGTGGACTTGCTAGAGAGCCTCAACGCTCCAGCATACAAAATCGCCTCTTTCGAAGCTGTTGATCTTCCGCTGATAAAATACGTTGCCAGCACCGGTAAACCGATGATCATTTCCACCGGCATGGCAGACGCTGAAGAAATTCAGGAGGCCATTGACGCTGCACGTGAAGGTGGCTGCAAGGAACTGGCCATTCTCCATTGTGTCAGCGGCTACCCTGCGCCCTCCGAAGACTATAACCTGCGTATTATCCCCGATATGATGGATCGATTTGGATTAATTACAGGCTTGTCCGACCATACCTTGGACAATACTACGGCCATCGCTAGCGTAGTTCTCGGCGCCTCCATTATTGAGAAACACTTCACCCTCGACCGCAGTGGTGGTGGCCCGGATGACAGCTTTTCGCTAGAGCCTGCAGAATTGGCAGCATTATGCCGGGACAGCAGAACAGCTTGGGCTGCATTGGGCAAAATAGATTATGGACGAAAATCAAGCGAACAAGCTAATGCTAAGTTCCGCCGCTCACTTTACTTTGTTAAGGATTTAAAAGCCGGTGAAACAATAACTACGGACGCAGTGCGCAGTGTAAGACCCGGGTTTGGCCTTGAGCCAAAGTACCTTGAAAGTATTATTGGCAAACGAACACGCACAGATATAAAACGTAACAAGCCAGTAAACATGAGCGACTGCCTGTAGTAAAACCACTTTATTAAATTTTACAATAACGATATTACTTCGATGGCCTACTTCCCCGAGCTTTAATTTTAATAGGTTTAATGCGATGAGTGTACTCGAAAAAATCATTTCTAGATTTTATCCTCCAAAAAATCTCGCTTTCCACCTACAGCGACAAGTAATGAGGCCATCTACGAGGAAAAAGCTAGCCAAACTGGCAACGAACATGCTTCCTGCACTACCCAAAGAAATCAGCACTGGCTATACCGATGAAGTTAATAATCTAGAACAGCATGGGTACGTTATGTTGAGTGATTTGGTTCAACAGAACCAAATTGAAGACATCCTCGGTCATCTTTCAGACAAAAATGTATATGATCGATGGAAACCTAAAGCAGGTCATTTTAATGCTGACGTCCCGCCCAATGACTGTCATACAGCACTTTATGACGATATAGATGTACTAAATTGCCCCCATGCACTTAGTTGGGCAAATGATCCTAGGGTGTTGTCAATAGTTGGTCAAGCTCTCGGGGCCAAACCAACCTTGTCGAGTTTGGCTATCTGGTGGTCCTATCCTGGCCATGACACTCCACAACAGGCCGAAAACTTCCATAGAGATGTAGATGATCTACATTTCATCAAGTTATTTATATACCTCACGGATGTTGATGAAAATTGCGGCCCTCACAACTTTGTACCAGGAAGCCAACGTCATGATGGATTTCGAAAGATTCGACGCTACGAAGATCACGAGGTAATATCAACATTCGGCTCCGAAGGCATTAAAATATTCACAGGAGCGAAGGGTACTTCGTTTCTTGAGAATACATTTGGGCTACATAAGGGTCAGCTACCTTCAAAGAATAGAAGACTTTTATTTCAAGCTCAGTATTCTTTGCACCCAATAGGTATATATACATACAACCCCCTCCCCCGCACACGAAATGACAATCTTAAACCAGACCAATACATCAACAGATTATTTATAAAATCATGAAAAGTAAAGCTCGTAACATCGCCGAGAAATTTTTCACCTTTCAAGTTATACGCAGAATCATTCGTTGCATATTGTGGTTGATGGATATGCTTGGTCGCGCATGGAGCTTCGCTCGAGTAAGGGCAATAATATCCGTGCCTGCGGGCAGCAGTTGTCATTGGAGGACGGTGTACAAATACCCAAGCAACATACACATATCAGGTCCAATTATGATAAACCCAGACTGTGTACTGGGAGCAAAGGCTTTAATTTGCATTGGTAGCGGAGTTAGACTATCACAAGGCGTTCATATCGAAACCGCATCTCTTGATCTCAACAGCGGCCTACCATATAAGCACATAGCAAAACCAATCTTTATTGAGGATGGTGTCTGGCTGGGCGCACATGTAATCGTGCTTGGCGGAGTCCGCATTGGAGCAAATGCAATTATTGGCGCCGGGGTTGTAGTAAGTAAGGATGTCCCCGCAGGGGCTATCATTGTAGGTGCTGGAACGCGAACCATTGAACGCAAGGCAACATATAGCCAATGAAAATTGCATTTATAGAAAATAGGTATAAAACGTATTTTTGGGACGCTGTGGCAACCGAAATGCTCCGATTAGGTCACGAAGTGATCTGGGTTGTACAAAATCCATTATTTGTACCTAACACTGGTCGTTCGTATGTAATTCCGTTTCCAAATTCTGCTCAGAAATCGACGATACAGTCGTCAGAACTGGAATTCGTACGTCGTGCTGATCGCAACATTAACTATTTTGGAGGAAACGACCGGCATTACAAATATTATCAGCAAGAGATCGATAAATGGCTAGACTCAGAGCTACCAGACCTGATAATAGGTGAAAGTACTTTGTTCCATGAGTTAATGGTCATTGCTTGGTGTCAACGCCATTCACGCCCATTTCTGCATCCATCAATGCCTGGTTATCCGGGTGGCCGTTACAGCATGTACACCGGGAATACCAAAGTCCCCGTAGGTAAAAATCCAAATATTCCAACAGATGAGGATTGTCTTAAGCTTGCCGAAGCTATACGTAAGCGCGAGCGTATTCCAGACTACATGCAGCCATTAGCATTGAAGGATCCCTCTCGGACACTTTCTAGGCCAGGCACCTTTGGAAATAAACTTGCTATTATGCGTGGTTACTTACGCGGCGAGCGCTTTAATACTCCTTCGCCGTGGCGTAAATGGATACTCGACAATCAAGTCCGCTCGCGGATTAATGAGTGGAAGCAATTAGCCAATAAAAGACCTACTACTTTGTTAAAAAGTCGCGTCTTGCTGTATCCTCTGCAAATGCAACCAGAAGCCAATATAGATGTGTGGGGCCAAACCTATCAAAATCAAGCAAAATTAGTCACAGAACTAGCCGATTCCTTGCCTGAAGGATGGCACCTTCGCGTCAAAGCAAATCCAAAAGCAAAATATGAATTAAGCAAAGAATTACTAAAAGTCCTTTCTAATCATCCAAAAGTATATCCAGTCCCATTAGAAATGAGCATGGCTGATGTGATGAGTGAGACAGATTTAGTCTGTACCGTTACCGGAACGGTAGCGGTGGAATGCTTTCTTTCTGGAAAGCCTTTGGTTCAATTAGGTCCAGGTATTGTGAACGATGGTCCTGGCTGTACACAGATGTGTTCTCCTGGTCAAATAGCCGGAGTTGCAAAAATAGTAGAACAGGGAAACTTTCCGATAGCCAGCGACATGCAGCGTGTAACACTTGTACGTCTGTTATACGCAACGACGTTCCCAGGCAAAATTTCAGACCCTATGAATCTTCCAGCAGTTTTAGATGGGGACAATGTTACCAAAGTAGCTGCGACTTTAGTTGAGGTAGGTCACTCATGCGTTTGAAGCGACGTTTGGCAAGCATATTATCCCTATTACTTCCACCTTGCACAGCTAAAAACTGGCTACTGCGCTGCTTAGGTTGGCAAATTGGTCAGCGGTGTAGGATTGGATTTTCTTGGGTGAATGCCAATCGAATTCGTTTGGATGATCGAGCGCGAGTTGGCCATGGAAATCTTATTATCATTGATGCATTAATTATGTGCGAGGATAGCTATATAGGCCACTTAAACCAATTAACTGGACCCTTCTGGACAATACTTCGTAACAATGCAGGCATCGGAAATCAGAACAAAAGCACTAGAGCACGTCGAGGAGTGACCTGGGGACGCTCGATGCTTAAAGTTGGTACATGGTCAAAAATAACATCTAAACATATTATTGACTGCACCCGCAGTGTAGTGATAGATGATTACACGACCATCGCAGGTCAAGGCAGCCAGATCTGGACACATGGCTATTTACATTCCCCTCATGGTTTGGATCGATTTCGTATTGATGGTAAAGTTCGTATTGGAAGCAATGTATATATAGGATCTTCTTGCGTGATAAACGCAGGAATACACGTAGGAAATGCCATAACCATTGGCTCCATGTCGTGTGTCTCTGCATCATTGAAGACCCCGGGGCTTTACGTCAATCAACCCCTACGTTTGGTATCTCTAGATTATCAGAAGGCCTTGAATCGCCATCCCAAAGTAAAGGTGCGCGGTTTAGTGGAACACGTTGTTAATAAGCGCATAGGCTCCGGACAGTGACAGCGTTGCTAAGTCGCATCTCGCGCCACGGACTTTTATTTATACTTGCCAAGTCTGCAGTGCTGATTGCCCCGCTGTTGGCTGCAGCCCGACTAGGTGATGTCCAATACGGCACAGTTGAGTGGTGGCTCTCACTATCCACAGCGCTAGGCCCAATGATCGGTTTTGGGGCTCATGCAGTTCTTGCCTATGGAAGTTTAGGTGGCCCTGCTAAAAGACATACACGAACAGCAGCGGTATTTGTTTTACAAACGAGCTGGGGGTTAGTCCTTCTTTCAGTACTACTTCCGCTTTTCGGTGTAAGTTGGGATAATTCATTCATAGGCCCGGTTTGCCTTCAGTGTGCGTTAGTATCATTGCAATTAGCGTTGTCCGCACGACTGAAAGGACTAGGCTATGGTGCTTGGGCATCACTAGTCGAAAGCTCACTTTATATAACCTTGCTGGGCAGTTTGCTATTAGCAAACCTAGGTTGTGGATTTGTAACAAGTTACATGGGTTTAATGCTCTTCTTTTTCTTAGTGCTTAGTGCGGGCTTGGTGAAACTTATACCGCTTCCGGCAATCTCGCGGTGGCCAAGGCGTAATTATAGAGCATATTTAAGGGCTGGATTAAAGTTTGTAACAGGAGGCGTTTTAGTAGGGTTGTTTATGGCGGCACCTCGCGGATTGTTAGGGTTTATTGCCGAACCTAGTTCGGTCGCAGAATTTGCTATCATATTTCGCTGGCTCTCCATTGCAATTGTTGCTCACCAATTTATTAATACGGTATTCTTTCGACAGCTATTTGGTGAACTTAATTGGAGTAAACGTGATCGTCAATTGGCACTTACTATAGCATTAGTATCCTTAATTTCATCTTGTATTGCGTTTGCGCTTACTATGGGAGTTGGCGAAGACACTGGTATCCCCCTACCAAACCCAGAGCAATATCATTTAGTTTGGTTAATGGCGGCAGCAATGGTTTTGTGGTCCACGACAGCGTCTTTAGAAGGATGCTTATATCGTGAAGGTGAAACATTGACCCAAGCAAGAGCCGCCATGGTTGGGTTGGTCTCATTTGGACTGTTCGCTGCAACGTTGCTAGCTATAAGTGTTGAAACTACGCTTGCCCTTACATGTGCCTGGCTTTTAGGATTTGTGACAACCATTTGCTACCAAGTGTACTTCCTAGAACTTTCTGGTATAAAGCTATCGATTTTTCGCATTACGGCGGCGGTCGCCGTAATTGGCCTATCTATAATAACCACCCTATGAAACCAAATAAATGCAATCAATTTCGGCAAACTTAAAATTTTACAACCCACTTCAAGCCGTGCTTTTATCAGCACTATCTTATCTTATTTTATTTGTAATGGCGCCGATCGATTTTGTCTTTCCTGGTAATTTCGAGGTATTAGTTATTTCTGTCGTGTTCCTTTTAGCGCTTTGTGGCGGAATGATTTTTGGTGCCCGTCGCTGGCAATCGCTAAACCGAACAATTCAATTTGATACTTTTCGATTATCCCGATTCTTAAAAATAATGACAGTGTTGAGCCTAGCAGGCTTATCACTACGAATTTTTGAACGGACATTTCTCCGAGCTGGAGGCGCTATTACGAGCGATTTCACTTTAAATCGTGAGCTTTTTGCGCAAGGTGGAAATGGCGGAGTCGCATTTGCCAGCTCAATCCTAGCCCCTTTATCAATGTTCTTACCATTCTTTGTCTTACTTCTCAGAAAAAATGGTGAACGTAAACGCGTTCATTATTTCATGCTTTTCATCTCAATTTGTTATCCTCTATTCGATTTGCTTCTTATGGGATCACGCAGTACGCTCGTGATATACGTGGGATTGCTCATAGCATCACTTGCTACGCTCGGCATGTTGAAAGTCAGCATACGTGGCTTATTCCTATCTACTCTCGGACTGATCGGACTAGTTTGGCTTGCCGGTTATATTTTTTGGATACGCACATCGCAGATGGGGCTTGACCCAATAAGCTCTATGCATCTATCCGCATATGCTAGATTTGCCCCGGCGAGTAACGGCGTTATAACTGAACTCTACACATCTGGTGTAGCTGGAGTCGGTGGATTTCTCTTTGCATTTACTCATTTCTGCCAATATCTTTTGCATGGACTTTATGAGTTTTTTTATATCGCCGCGAATGTAACAGAAATCCAAACTTTTGGCGTTCAGACGTTTTATATTCCTGCAAAAATAGCCATGTCGATATTTGGCGCTGGTAGCACCGAGGACTTGATCAGTTCAGGAGTCCTCCGACCAGGAGTATATACAACGTTGTTCGGCCCTATTTTATATGACTTCGGCTTATACGGCGGAGTAATTGCCTGCATCGTCATCGGTTATTTGTCAGGTAGCGTGGTTAGAAGTGTACGCAATGGAAACGTATCGCTTCTCCCACTTTATCTATTGATAACTGGCTTTCTTCCCCTTGCCTTCGTTGTCAACTTATTTACTTCAGGAACAGGGCAATTCTTATTAATTGACATCCTAATTATAATGTTAATTTTGAATCTAAAGCGATACTCGCTGAAAACAAATTTAGTTAAGCTGACGTAGTTCAAGCTATACATAATATTCGTTACATACCAACGGTGAGTTAGAATGACGGACTGACAAAGCGACACAGATAGACGCAGCGTGTCTCTCAGCCATATTTCTCATAACTATACAGCCCAAAATTAGTCTGCCCAGCAGCTTGACAACCAAATTATCTAATATTTCATTGGCAAAAAAGGCAAAAAATGAAAGTCGCAATCATTCATGACTGGTTAGTTACCTTCGCAGGCGCAGAGCGAGTGCTCGCCGAGATTATTAATATCTGGCCTGAAGCTGATTTGTTTTCTGTTATCGACTTTCTAACGCCAAAAGACCGACTAAAAATCAACGGTAAATTTGCAACAACAACTTTAATTCAAAAGCTACCGAAAGCCAAAAAAAGATATCAAAGCTATTTACCTTTAATGCCATTTGCCATAGAACAATTGGATGTTTCCAACTACGACGTAATAATTAGCAGCAGCCATGCTATTGCAAAAGGAGTACTAACAGGCCCAGACCAACTCCATATATGCTATTGTCATTCGCCGATACGTTACGCTTGGGACATGCAAAATCAATATTTAAAAGAGGCAAGTCTCGACAAAGGAATAAAAAACTGGATCGCTCGCAAGCTTCTGTTCAATATTCGAAACTGGGATCATCGCACTTCCAATAGCGTAGACTATTTCGTATCCAACAGTGACTACATTGGCCGCCGAATAAAAAAAGTATATCGACGAGAATCCGATACCATTTACCCGAACGTTTCAGTGAGCGATTTTTCGCTAACTAAAGAAAAGGAAGACTTTTACCTGACGGCCTCTCGGATGGTACCTTACAAAAAAATGGATCTGATAGTTCGAGCTTTTGCAGAAATGCCAGATTTGAAATTGATCGTGATTGGGGAAGGCCCTCAATTTGAGAAAGTCAAACTAGCAGCAACCAGTAACGTAACAATACTGGGCTACCAAGAATTTGATGTTCTGCGTGATCACATGCAAAGAGCGAAGGCTTTTGTTTTTGCTGCCGAAGAAGATTTTGGTATCATTCCTGTCGAAGCACAAGCATGTGGCACGCCTGTAATTGCGTTTGGAAAAGGTGGCGCTCTAGAGACCGTAATAGATGGCAAAACTGGTATTTTCTTTGGCGAGCAAAACGAGCAATCTATAAAGGAAGCTGTCAGGAGGTTTGAAAGCGATTTCGAATTTAACCCTGTAGCTATTCGTCAACATGCTGAGCGCTTTTCAACTGAGCGTTTCAGGGCCGAGTTCAAAGCATTTGTGGATAATAAATGCGCGGATTTTTTTGAGTTCAGGAAGAGCAAATAAGTGAACCGTCAAATCACACCAATTATTATTGCCGGCGGCAATGGATCCCGTCTCTGGCCGTTATCGCGCCAACTCAATCCTAAACAATTTCTACAGTTGGCAGATCCTGATTTTTCCATGCTTCAGGCAACTGTCAAACGTCTAGAAGGATTGGAAACAGCGGAGCCAAGGCTTATCTGTAACGAACAGCACCGCTTCCTTGCCGCTGAGCAAATGCGATTGCTGGGAATGGAAAATGCCAACATATTACTTGAGCCAGTAGGACGCAATACGGCACCCGCCATTGCTTTGGCAGCTTTGCAGGCTTGTCAAGAAAGCGAAGATTCTATTCTACTAATCTTAGCGGCGGACCACATAATTCAGGACATTGGTGCATTCCAAGCAAGTATCCAAATAGCATTACCTCTAGCGGAAGCAGGCAAATTAGTTGCTTTCGGAATCGTCCCTACCCATCCAGAAACCGGCTACGGCTACATTGAAAAAGGCGACAATGTTGGATCGGGTGGATATACGGTCACCCGCTACGTTGAAAAGCCTGACGGGCTAACTGCGCAAGGATATCTATCGAGTGGCAATTACTTCTGGAACAGCGGAATGTTTATGTTTCGTGCAAGTCGTTACCTTGAAGAATTGGAGCGTTTCCGGCCAGACATTTTCGCGGCTTGTAGCAAAGCATTAGCTGGCGCTTCTCAAGACATGCACTTCACGCGTGTCGACCACACAGCCTTCGTAGCATGCCCCACGGACTCCATTGATTATGCGGTGATGGAAAAGACTGAGGATGCGGTTATGGTTCCACTGGATGCAGGGTGGAGCGATATTGGTTCCTGGTCCGCGCTGTGGGATGTGAGTCAAAAAGATGGTCAAGGCAATGTTTTTAAAGGCGATGTAATTGATAATAATTCACATAATAACTATATACACGCGGACAGCCGATTAGTTGCTGCTGTCGGAGTGGAAGACCTAATAATAATAGAAACCAAGGATGCCATACTGGTCGCGCATAAAAAGCATGTGCAAGATGTGAAAAAAATAGTTGAGCAGCTGACTAATGACACTCGTAGCGAGCATATTAATCACCGCGAAGTATACCGTCCTTGGGGAGTATATGACTCGATCGACAACGGTCATCGATATCAAGTTAAACGTATTACCGTAAAACCAGGTGCTAAGTTATCAGTACAGATGCACCATCATCGCGCGGAACACTGGATCGTGGTCAGCGGTACTGCCAAAGTGACTAATGGGGACGATACGTACCTTGTCACTGAAAATCAGTCAACCTACATACCTATTGGGAAGGTTCACTCGTTAGAAAACCCAGGCGTTATTCCATTAGAGCTGATCGAAGTCCAATCGGGATCGTATTTGGGGGAGGATGACATCGTGCGTTTTTCTGACAAGTATGGTAGGACGTAACGGCTTCGTCACATTAGCGATCCTGTGATGGAGGCTCTCCAAATCACATGAGAAAGTCGATATTGAAATATTCAAGCAGACCTAGCTTGCAAAACAGACACCTAATGCAATACCCTTAAACCAACCCTCAGGGAATACCTTTTCAAGGAGCAAAAACATGAAAAAGCTACTGGCCTTTGCCCTCGCAACCTCCGTCAGCCTGCCTTTGATGGCTGCTGAAACCGCCCCTGCGAAAGCAACATCTACCACCGCAGCAGCCCCGGGCGCCACCTCAGATTTGTCTCTTTCAACCCCAATCGCCGGCGGAGTCACTGTAGGCACTGGCTTAGCCATTGGTGCAGGTCTTGTCGCCATCGGCGTTGCCGCGTCCAACAGCGGTGGAGGTGGCGGTAATGACGGCACTCCGGGCGCTACCGGCACCACCGGCACCACCGGCACCACCGGCACTTCACAGTAAAAGCCTCCCGCTTAAAGTTCGATACGCTAACCTCCCAGTCCTGCTGGGAGGTTTTGTTTTGCCTATTCCCTTCGAGCAATTTCGACAATGAATCGCGCGCTTCCCTTGGCCATGCTGGTTGGCCTGACCCTGCAAGGCTGCATATTCTCCCCTGGTCAGCACATGGACACAGGCAATTTGGTACGTGAAGGTTCACCCGAAAGCAGCCGAATCGAGCTGGTGCCAATTACACCCAAGCTGGTGGCCATTGAAGCCGCCGCTGACCATTCAAATGTGATTGCCCCTGAACTAACGAGCTACCAGCCCGCAGAGTATCGGATTGGTCCAGGAGACTTGGTTTACATCACAGTGTGGGACCACCCGGAGCTGACCGCACCATCCGGCCCACAGCAGCAAATCGAAGCCAACGGTAGACTGGTTCGTCCCGATGGTACGCTTTTCTACCCATATGTAGGAACTATCGAGGCCGCTGGCAAAACCATCGAAGATCTTCGTTCCATTATTGCTTCACGCTTGGCCAAAGTTGTCGCTGAACCCCAAGTGGATGTGAGCATCCTACGCTTCGTCAGCCAAAAGGTGATTCTCTCTGGCGCATTTGGCAGGACCGGCCAGTTGCCTATTACCAATACGCCTCTAAGTTTGTTGGATGCGGTGGGTCAGGGCGCGGTATTAGCCGGATCCGCCGATATCTCCGGACTAGTACTTAAGCGAGCTGGTCGCGAATACATCATAGACCTAGATACACTTAATCGTAAAAATTCGAACCTACACAATCTCTACATGAAGGACGGCGACCAGCTGCACCTGCCTTACAACGATCAGAAAAAAGTCTATTTGCTGGGTGAAGTCGTCTCGACTCGTGCCCTTGTTTTCAAGGGCAGCAACATGAATCTAACCGATGCCCTGGGCAGTGTTGGCGGCTTACGCCAAGAAACGTCCAGTGGCAAAGAGGTTTATGTGATCCGTGGTGTAGAGAATCTGGCGGATGAACCAGTTAAGGTGTTCCAAATTGACCTAAAGTCGCCTTCGGCCTTCGCCCTTGCTCAACACTTCAAATTGCAACCGCAGGATGTTGTCTATGTCGGCCCGGCAGACGTGACCCGCTGGAACCGCTTCATCAGCCAGGTATTCCCGACCGCCAACTTGTTGAGTACAGGTGTCGGCATTCAGGATGACTTGGACAACAATTAAGAACTGGAATTCTTGTGAAATTTCTGCGACTGGCCACCCTATCGGTGGCCTCCTTGCTGGTGAGCGCCTGCAATCCATTGATGACCGCGTCCCTGGATACGCTCAAGGCCGCTTTCGAAGGACCTGAGCCACTGGTACTCACCCGCCAACAGGTGGATGCGACGCCGTACTACCAGATCACCATTGCCGCCCCTACGGGTGAAGCCGTGATGGCGTTGGTACGTCAGCAGGACGGTGTAAGTTTCTGGATGGCTTCGACCCGTCAGATCTTGATGCTGGAGGATGGCCTGGCCATCCGCAGTGTCGGTTTCAACGACAATCTCGACGGTACTCGCTTCGACGGTGAGTCCCCCTTCAAGACCGGTCTGCACCGCATCGCCAATGGCCTGCAAACCCGTCGTCAGGTGGACTTTACCGCCGGTTATCGCATGGGTGTGATCCTCACCAGCCGCTTCGAGAAGAAAGGCCTGGAAACCGTACATATCCTCGACCGCGACGTGGAGCTATTGCGCGTGGACGAGGAGATCGCAATGGACGGCCTGGACTTTACCGCGCGGAACCAGTACTGGGTCGACCCTGCCGACGGCTTCATCATGGCCAGCGTGCAGCACCTGACCCCCGAATTGCCCCTACGCATTGTTCAAGTGCGCCCGAATAAGCCGGTAGTGCAATGATTCTTCGTTCTTCCTGGCTGCTTTGCTGCAGCCTGTTCATCACGTTTGCCGTAAATGCTGACTCGCTGGTCACTGTGCAGGGCGATGCCACCAAACCTGGTCGTTACTCGTTCCAAGAAGGCAATCGCTTGCATGACGTCTTGCTGCCAGCTCAGGTCAACCCGAAGGCTTATCTGCTGGGTGCTGCGTGGTTGCATACCCCGCTGCGCAACGCACAGGAACGTCTCAAGTTGGGCGTGCTCTTCGATCTTGCAACCGTGCGAAGCAACGCGCTACAGGATGATCAAACCGAGTTGGCCGCGCTCGCCGCACGTCTCAGCGACAAAGTGCAAGCCATGCCGGTGACTGGCCGTAGGGTGGCTCAGCTTGATCCGGTGCGGGTTGAACTGAACCGTGGTGACAATCCCTACCTGAGCGCTGGTGATGTTCTGCTCTACCCTATCCGTCCTCGCACGGTAAAGGTTGTGGGTGCCGTGCTTGGTGAATGTGAGCTGGCGCACCAGCCTTTACAGCCGGCCATCAGTTATCTGAAAAGCTGTCCGCGTGACCCTGGCGCCGACGCTGATCTGCTCTTTGTCATCCAGCCGGATGGACGCGTTTTCCAGGAAGGCATCGCGCTCTGGAACGAAACTAAATTCGTACCACCGGCGCCGGGAGCACGCATTTATGTGCCGTTACGCAGCAGCGCTCAGGGCGACCCAACGCCTGATCTGAATACTGAACTTGCCGCTTTCATCGCCACCCAGCCATTGCTGGAGGTGAAGCCATGAAATATCACTTCATCCCTTGTCTATTGCTCGGTTGCTGCACATGGGCGGTTGCGGAGCCACGCTACACCCAAAGCGATTTTGGTGGTGTAGGTCTGTTGCAAACTCCCAGCGCGCGAATGGCACCGGCTGGAGAGCTGTCTTTGACTGCCAGTCGCACCGATCCTTACAGCCGTTACAGCGTGTCCTTTCAGCCCTTCAACTGGTTGGAAGGGTCCTTCCGCTATACCTCGATCAGCAACCGCGACTATGGTGCAGAAGCTCTGAGTGGAAGTCAGAGCTATAAGGATAAGGCGATTGATGCAAAGGTCCGCCTGTTTGAGGAAAGCCATTGGATACCGCAGGTTGCACTTGGTGCCCGAGACATCGGCGGTACTGGCTTGTTCTCCAGCGAATATTTCGTGGGCAGCAAACGCCTTGGCAATTTCGACTTGAGCTTGGGTTTGGCCTGGGGCTATATCGGTAATCGTGGAGATATCGACAATCCCTTGGGCTGGCTTGATGACAAATTCGATGAACGACCAGTTTCAACCAACAGCCAAGCGGGTGACTTTAACGGAAACACGTACTTTCGCGGCTCCCCTTCCTTCTTCGGCGGCGTGACCTATCAAACCCCCTGGGATCCGTTGTCACTGAAATTCGAATACGAAGGCAACGACTACCAGCATGAGCCCCAGAACAACAACCAAGTTCAGGACTCCCCGATCAACCTCGGACTAGTTTTTAAAGCCAATGACTCGGTCGACCTTCACGCAGCCTGGGAGCGCGGCAACACCGCTATGTTCGGTATTACGTTGCACACCAACTTCGCCACTCGCAAAGCTCCAACCAAAAGCTTTGATCCGAAGCCCGAGCCGGTGCCGGATGTCAAACCAACAACCGCTCCTACCGACGTTCAATGGGCTGGGGTCGCCAAGCGTTTGCAGAACAACGCTGGCTATACCGTTTCGCGTATCACCCAGCGCGATTCCGAGCTGATCGTCTACGGTGAACAGGGCCGCTATTTCCACACCCCGAAAGCGGTCGGCCGGGCTTCGCGCATACTCGACAATAGCGTCAACGACAAAATCGACTGGTTCACCTTGGTGGACACGCGCTACAGCCTGCCAGTCCAGGAAGTCAGCCTGCCTCGCGACACGTTCCGTGAAGTGGTCCAAGAAGACCGTCCGGTGGAAGATCTGCGCCGGGTCACCGAGCAGAACGTCCCTGTGCCGCACCAGGAAAAGACCCTGTTTGCGCAGAAGCCGAATCCATTCACCTATGGCCTGGGCCTTGGCTACAAACAGAACGTCGGCGGCCCCGACGGGTTCCTGTTGTACCAGTTCAGTGCGGACCTTACCGCTGAGTATCGTTTCCGGCCTGACTTGTGGTGGAGCGGCACCCTGAGTGCAAACCTAGCCAACAACTTCGACAAGTTCAAGTACGACGCACCAAGCGGCCTGCCTCGCGTGCGTACGGACCTGCGTCAGTACATGACGACGTCGGACGTCACGATGCCTACCTTCCAAGTCAACAAAGTCAAACAGCTGGACCAAGACTTCTATGGCATGCTCTACGGCGGATATCTGGAGTCGATGTACGCTGGCGTCGGCGGTGAAGCGCTGTATCGTCCGATGGGCGAGCGCTGGGCAGTGGGTGTGGACATGAACTGGGTCAAGCAGCGCGATTACAATCAAGGCTTCGGAATGCGTGATTACAGTACGATCACCGGGAATGCCACGCTCTATTACCGCAGTTCGTTCCAGGACATCCTTGGCGCGCTCAGTGTCGGGCGTTACTTGGCCAAGGATTTGGGTGTCACTCTGGACCTATCCCGCGAGTTCAGCAACGGCGTGCGGTTCGGTGGTTGGGTGACGCTCACCGACGCGACCAAGGAAGAATATGGCGAGGGTAGTTTCGGCAAGGGCATTTACTTCTCAATTCCGTTCGATGAATTGATGTCCAGCTCCACCACTCGGCGGGCGTCGCTGGCCTGGACACCGCTGACCCGAGACGGTGGTGCTGCCTTGGCTCGCAGTTATTCGCTGTACTCTTTGACGGAGCGCCGTAACATAGACCTCTTCCATAACAACTTCTACAAGGTCACCGAATGAGGCAGCGGATTCTGCGTGTCCTGCCAAAAATGGCGTTTATCGTGATCCTGTTGGTGTTGTGTTTCGCCGGCATGCGTAGCGAGCCGGTGCCTCAGGTGTTCGAAAATCAGGACAAGCTGCATCACTGGGCCGGTTTTTTTTGTCTAACGATGAGCGCTTTTTTGGCGTTCCCCCAGACTCGGCTGATCTGGCTGCTGGTTTTGCCGCTGGTGGGTTCGATGTTGATCGAGCTGGAGCAGAGCTTGATGCCATTACGCACTGCGTCCCTGGGCGACATGGTGGCTAATGCGCTGGGGGTTTTGTGTGGGATGGTGGTTATTTTTACCTGGCGGGGATATCAGGCGATGAAACTAGAAGCACGCTCCCCTATGGATATCGTAGAACGTTAAACAACTTCTTGGTTGCGAACTGGGAAAGGCTGGCCGTGTTTTCGAACGATCGTGGCTAGGCTCACCGCACGGACGACGTGGTCAGTGAGTCGTAGGATGTTTGGCATCTTTCCTCGGGTCTGGCATGGTGGTCGTGCAATGTGCTTGCACCGCCGATCGCTTCCCGCGTAGTGAACCCAGTTCGGCCTTTTTTAGCGATAACGCTAAATAACCGACGGTGCCTGCCGATAGTCAAGACAATGCCCCAACGCCGGGGATTTGAATAAGTAGTGGTGGGTTAAAGGTTATGAAAGAGATCTATCTTCTGATCGAGCATGGTATGGATCAAGGCGAGGTTTATGTACTCGGCTGGTTCGACGATAAAAAGTTGGCTGGCGAAGTGGCCGAGGAAAAGGAGTGGGAGGCCTACCGCGCAAGCTTGAAAGCGGAGCACCATTGGTCAACTCAAAAACCTTTGGCTCCAGACCAAACGAAATATCGTAGGTTTTGGATCAAAGAGATTTCCAAATTTGATCGAGCTACAATTCCTAGGTCATCCGCAGTCCATTGACGATCTGACCAGGCTCATCAGGCTCATCAGGCTGACGGAACTACGCCAGCACCCCGCATGCTAGTGGCCGATATAAGCCTAGATTTCGTCCGCATCAGGTGTGATTTGCCAGATCACTGGCTGCTGGTCAGATCACACGATACAGCTTCCTTGAGGGGGAACTGGTCGTAGTGACATCTGCCTCATAACTGACCGTGGAAATATTTTTACATGAAGGCCGTCAGTTAGTTTGCATCGGGACGTTGAAAAAAATCTTCTGCCTGATTCGACCACGCCGAAAATAGGGAGGCACCACCAATCAAGGACTTAAATTATCAAGAAATGCCTGTTCCCAGCAGCCGGTTATGGCACTCGCTTCCTCCCAGCAACCAAAGCCATGCCCAAGGAAATGCTGTCGGTGGTAAACAAGCCACTGATCCAGTACGGCGTCGAAGAAGCACTGGACGCCGGTTTGACCGAAATCTCCATCGTCACCGGTCGCGGTAAGAGCGCCCTGGAAGACCACTTCGACATCAGCTACGAGCTGGAAAACCAGATCAAGGGCACCGACAAGGAAAAGTACCTGGTCGGCATCCGCAAGCTGCTCGACAACTGCTCGTTCTCCTACACGCGCCAGACCGAAATGAAAGGCCTGGGCCACGCGATCCTGACCGGCCGCCCACTGATCGGCGACGAAGCTTTCGCCGTGGTCCTGGCGGATGACTTGTGCATCAACCTCGACGGTGACGGCGTACTGACCCAGATGGTCAAACTGTACGAGCAGTTCCGCTGCTCGATCGTCGCCATCCAGGAAGTCGATCCGCAGGAAACCCACAAGTACGGCGTGATTGCCGGCGAAATGATCCGCGACGACATCTACCGCGTCCACAGCATGGTCGAGAAGCCAAAGCCTGAAGATGCACCGTCGAACCTTGCGATCATTGGTCGCTACATCCTGACCCCGGATATTTTCGACCTGATCGCAGATACCGAACCAGGCAAGGGCGGCGAAATCCAGATCACCGACGCCCTGATGAAGCAGGCGCAAAACGGCTGTGTCATGGCCTACAAGTTCAAGGGCAAGCGTTTCGACTGCGGTGGCGCCGAGGGCTACATCGACGCGACCAACTTCTGCTTCGAGAACTTCTACAAGACGGGCAAGGCTTACTGATAGCCTGACTGGGTTGTATTGAAAAGCCACCTTTGCAGGTGGCTTTTTTATGGGCGCTCAAGATTGAAGCCGCCGCGAAACCTTTGCATCGGGTGCAAGAACCTAAACCCAAAGCCCATGTCTCATGAGGGTGGAATTCAATCGCCTGGAGGCATCATGTTTATAAAAAAGAAAAATCTGATGGTCGTTGCTGTTTGCGCCCTGATGCTTGCGGGGACAACCATGCTTCCGGGTGAATTATCGCTCGTCTCCTCTGCCGAGGCTGCAGGCGGTGGCAATGGCGGCGGTGGTGGTGGTAATGGCGGCGGTGGTGGCAATGGCGGCGGTAATGGCGGTGGCAACGGCGGTGGAAATGGGGGCGGTCACGGTGGCGGTACTGGCGGTGGCGCCGGTCATTCCGCTGGCTCGGTTGGCAATGGCAAGGGCCTAAGCAGCGATCACGCCGGGAAAGCGGTTCGGGATAGAGGCGACAGCGGCCAGCATTACGGCAGTACGCGCAATGATGCCAATGGCCATGGTTCGGTGACATCCGACGTGGCGCATGACAGAGATACTCGGGGGTTGTCCAAGGCGACTGCGATCTCTCGCACCACGCCAGGCGATAGCAATACCAAAGGCCTGCGTAATGCGGGCGACTCAAGCAGCAAGAACGACCGCTGATAATTGGCTCGACTCGCCGGTGCCAATGCCGGTCAGTTGAGCCATTTGAGTGATCGATACCCTGATTGGGTGGAGGCAACGGGCTCGCGCCCGTTAGCCCTCCCCTACTACGGACGTGCGGTTTGGCGCATCTGGTGGTTGAAAACCTTCGGTTCGGGGCCGCCAATCTCTACCTGACATCATGGGCCTTGAAGGGTTTCGGGTAAGCGCTTCGTTGGCACATTCAAACAATCCCCACGAACCCACTGACCGCATTTCTCCGCTGCCGACATTCAGGGCACCCCACGCAAACCTTGCAGCCTGTTCATCATCAACCCCGAGCCTCCACGTAACGTTCAGCCGGCTCCATTATTAGCCAGATAATTAACCGCCTTGCCCAGCACGCTTTGTGGCGTCACCTGCGACTGCGTTTTATCCAGCCAGCTTTTCAACTGCCCCAGGATCGGCAGGCTCATTTCCTGACGAATGATAAATCGCGGCTCATCGCTGACGTCCTTGAGTTCACGCTCGATGCCATACAGCTCATTGATCATCAGTTTGATTCCGATCGGCGCGACTCAATGGGCGTAAACCGTACGCTTATTTGAAAGATGTACTCACGCGCAGCCGACGCAGCGCGCAAGTGAGATCGGCCATCTACTGTCGCATCAGCGCAAACACCGCTCACTCACGCAAGCTGCGCTGGACAGACGCTGTCAACGGACTGGCGACCCTTGACCCATAGCCCAAACTGTTTCATTACCTCGACAACAGGCTCTAATCGGCGTCCGTCAGCGGTGAGTTCGTATTCGACCGTGACGGGCACGGTGGGAAATACTGTACGTTTTACGAGCCCTGCTTCCTCAAGAGCGCGTAAATCGAGGGTTAGCATTCGTTGCGAAATTGCGGGAATGTCTCGCCTCAGCGCATTGAAGCGCTTCGGCCCATCGAGCAGGTAGGATGCAAGAAGCAGGCGCCAGCGGCCACCGAGCAATCGCATCGCTTCTTCTACCGAGCAGCCGGATATGTTGTCTTTCACGGTCAAAATCTCTGATGAGTGTAGGTATATTTTTTGTACCTATACTACAAAATAGTGCCTTCTTCCTATTTTATACCTGACATCTAGAATGAGCTGAAGCGGTCTCTCCGTTGGAATTGACTGCGCTCACCCATGATCTGGAGTCTGTAAATTGAAGCTGTACTACATCCCCGCGTCTTGCTCCCTTTCGCCCCACATCGTCCTGAATGAACTTGGTCTCAAGGCCACGCTGATTAAAGTCGATCACAAGAAGCACCTCACCGAATCGGGTGACGATTACTTCAAGGTCAACAGCTTCGGCTATGTACCCGCACTCGAGCTGGACGACGGCACTCTCCTGCGGGAGGGCCCAGCCATCGTGCAGTATTTGGGCGACCTGAAGCCGGAGCTTGGACTTGTTCCCACTCATGGCACCCTTGGTCGATATCGACTTCAAGAATGGCTGAGCTTCCTGACGTCTGAGGTTCACAAGGGGTACATTCCGCTGTTGTATCCAACGCTCGCGGGTCAATACTTGGACACTGCCAAGCCCAAGCTGGAGAAGCGCTTCGCCTGGATTAACGAACAATTGGCTACCCGCCCATACCTCATGGGTGATTCCTTCACTGTGGCTGACGCTTATCTGTTCGCATTAACCGGTTGGGGCCAGGCCGCCTGGCTGACGAGCTATTACAAGACGGACATCCACTTCGATCATTTGCATAACCTTCGTGCCTGGTATGACCGGGTTAAAGTTCGTCCTGCGGTTCAGAAAGCGTTGCGCGAAGAAGGTCTTGTGTGAAGGGTGGTGCTTGCCAATTTTAAATGTCCTGGCATCTGAATGAGTTTGATCTGAATGACGCCTCTCGGTTGAGCCGAGGCGTGGCCTGAAGCTTTTCTTCGCCGTAGTTTGCCTATTAAACGTGGCACCTGAGCTGGTGGTGAATCAGGCGCTGGATCGGCTTGATCCTCCCTGCTAAAACGCGGGACATGCAGGAGCGAGAGTTTCAGATTTTTTGTGTGCGGGCCGGTAACGGCCTGCCGTTAGGCAGGCCTTCATCTCACCAGGTTGCCATGCAGTACCCGATCCCGGGCTGGACCTTCAATCCGCCGCGACACGCTCCACATCGATGGGGGCGGGACTCGACTCAGGCGCTTCGCCAACCTGCAGGTCATCCAGCAGTGCCTTCCACAGCGACACGCACATCCCTATCATCACCACCAGGAACGGCGCGGCGACGATGATGGCCGCGGTCTGCAGTCCTGCCAGGCCGCCCATCACCAGCAGCACCGAAGCCGCGGCTCCGGCCAGCGTACCCCACAGCACCACCAGCCAGCGCGGCGGCTCCAGATTGCCGCGGGCGCACAGCATGCCCATGACGATGGAGCCGGCATCGGCCCCTGAAATGAAGAACACGCCGACCAGCATCATGGCCGCAAACGAAGTCAGCGTCGCGGCGGGATACTGAGCCAGCAGGGCGAAGAGCGCCACCGCCGGTCCCTGGTCTTTCACTACAGCGGCGATGCCGCCGACGCCGGCCAACTCCGAGTACAGGGCTGCGCCTCCCATGATCGAGAACCACAACATCGTCACGCCGCTGGGGATGAAGATGACGCAGATGACGAACTCGCGAATGGTGCGGCCGCGGGAAATTCGTGCGATGAAGGTGCCCACGAACGGCGCCCAGGAGATCCACCAGGCCCAGTAGAAGATGGTCCAGCCGGCGAGCCACTTGCCATCACTGAAGGCGGCGGTGCGAAACGACATCGGCACCAGCTCGCGGAGGTATTCGCCTACCGACGCGACCAGTGTGTTCATGATGAACACGCTGGGGCCCACTGCCGCCAGGAACAGCAACAGCAGCACTGCAACCACCATGTTGACGTTGCTCAGGAACTGCACCCCCTTGCCCACGCCGGAGACCGCGGAGAGGATGAAGAGCACCGTCATCCCCGCGATGATCGTCAACGCAATGCCGTTCGATTCTCCGGTGTGCCACAGGTAGTTCAGGCCGCTGTTGATCTGCTGCGCGCCCAGGCCGAGTGAAGTGGCGGTGCCGAACAGAGTAGCCAGGACCGCCAGCACGTCGATCGACTTGCCCAGCGGCCCGCGCACGCCTTTTTCCCCAATCAGCGGCGTAAAGGCGCTGGATATCAGGTTTGGCAGGCCCTTGCGGAACGAGAAGTAGGCAATGACCAGACCGACAATGGCGTAGATCGCCCAAGGGTGAAACGCCCAGTGGAAGTAGGCGTACTCCATGGCCAGCTTGGCGGCTTCCCTGGAATTCGGCTGCGCCAGTCCGTGCGGTGGCGTCGCAAAGTGGGTGATCGGCTCGGCCACACCCCAGAACATCAGCCCGATGCCCATGCCGACACTGAACATCATCGCGATCCAGGATAAAGTGCTGAACTCGGGTCGCTCCCCGTCCTTGCCCAGCCTGATTCGGCCGAAGCGACTGAAGGCCAGGAACAGCGCGAAGCCCAGGAAGAACACGGTGGAGACGACAAAGCTCCAACCGAACTCGTCGATGATGGTGTTCAGCAGCGCCTGCAGCGTCGTCGCCATGGCCTTGGGCGAGAGCGCCCCCCAGGCGACGAACGAAGCTGAAATCAAGGCAGCCGCCCAGAAAACCACCTTGTCGATGGGTGATTCATGTATTTTTTGCATACTCCCTCCAGATGTGGGACCCGCCGCGCGGCGGGCGATGGCTGTTGCCCCTCGATGGTGGCTCGCCAGGTAATCTGCAGGTAGCTCGTGGACGATGCGCGGTAGCCCAAATGCGACAGAGGTATCAGCGGTACCGAGCGTTTGGAATGAAGAACAATCAGGCCTTGGTCACACTGGCGTGAAAGCTGGCCCGTATCGCTTTTGCCTTGAAAGCGCCGGGTTGGGCACACTTTCGAATGACCTGGGCCTTGAAGGATCTGGAATAGGAACGGCGTGTTGGCTGCATGACATACCCGCTTAAAAGGCTAGAACTGGTGCCCACTTAAATTGAGTGCACACCCTGTCCAAGCATTGCGGGGGTTGGGTAGATGACTTGACCGGACGCATGCGACTGGTCTGCACTTGAGGCATGCAGGCAAGTCAGCAAAAGGTTGAGCCGCATAGTTACGGAACCTCAATCCTTCGGAGAATCGCGACAGCTAAACCAGGAGTAATCTAGGCTTCACCGAACAGTCTCCAACTGACGTTTTCCACTTGAACCGTGATTCGGTCGGCGAACAAGAAACGGGTTTGGTACCTCGTGACCTCCTGGGTTGGCATCATCTCGCCCTGTTTGAAACGGCGGATAAGGGTTCCCTCGGAGCGTGCTCGACTCTGGTAGAACGGTTCGGCTTTCCAGTAGCCGGCCTGTGGGCAAGCTTGGCCGCTCTCGCAGGTTGGCCAGGGGTATGTGGCCTGGATGAAGGCGGGTGAGTCTGGCGTTGGCCGACCGGTAGCAGGGTCGAGGCTCTTGGCCTTGGCCAACTGATGGATCAGTGCCTCGGTGGGCTTTTGCGGCGGGACGTTGGAAAGGCGTGCTTCGAGCCATTGGAGTTTGCCGTCCCAGGCGGGTAGTTTGGCTGGGGGCAAAGGGACGATTTCGTTGATTTCGGGGACCGTAGGATTGGCGTAGGAATAGTTTGCGAGCACCCTCCAGATTTTCTCGTAACGCGCGGCGCGCTCGAGGTCTTCCTGTTGGCCGAGGTAATACGACTGATTGGAAGGTGCAGGGTTAAGAAACCCTTTCGACAGGCGCGAGGCCGAGGTGCTTTCGCCTGCAGCAACGCCCATCTGTAATACTTCGATGGCTTCGTTGTATTTCTCTTCATCTCTCAAATAAATCGACAACATTGCCGCAGCTCTGCCATGCCCCTGTTCTGCAGCGCATTTGCGCATCTGCCGAGCAACGGCAGGAGCAATCTTTTTGGGCGCCAACTTGTCAGCCACATAGTATTGCGCCTCGGCGCTGCCTTGATCCGCAGCCTTGCGGTAGTAACGCAGTGCCATTTCCGTATCTTGCTTCAGTCCGGCTGATCCGTTCTTCAGAAAGGTTCCCGCGAAGAAATAACCCGTGGCAACACCTGCCTCAATCAGTTGCTCACTCATGCGCAATTGCTCCTCGCCACGGACATTGAAGTGCCCACGCATGGCCCCGTTCTGCAGGTTGATGTTGGCCTTGTAGTTTCCGTTTTCGCTGGCAATACGGTACAGCCGCTCGATCTCGGCATCGACGGTTTTGTCTTGTTTGAGCTGATTGTTTTTTTGTAGCCAGCGAGCATATTGAAACAGCGTATTGGCATCGGTTGGCGACTCTGGAATCGTCTCGTGCATGCAGCTGAATGCCAAGTTGGCTTTAATCTCAGTGAGCGGATTCAAGGATTTGTCCTTCATAGTGTTATCAACATCGCCGTCAAGATCGCAAGCGGCTAGAAGTAGGCATGAGAGCAAAAGGACGCGACGCATCAGTCCATGTCCTTCAGGTCCGTTTTGTCGTAATAAAACTCGACAAGGGATGCACTGGGTGCGTCTTCGTCTTCTTGGAGTTTTTTGTTGTCATTGATGATTACCTGCCAGGCATCAAACGCCTCAGCCGGATCATCCTGCGTCCCCCTCTTGTCCGTATGCAGATCCCACAACCGCCTGCGCAATGCCCGCGTCACACTCGCCCACTCATGAGCAATATTCAGTTCGCTGTCGACCTGCATGCTGCGAGTGTTGATATTGGCCGAGCCATGGGTGGTGAACACGTCATTCACGATCATCAACTTGGAGTGGATGTATACCGGCATCCATTTTTTACCTGCGGGCGAGTCGGGGGCGACAAGCGAGCACACATGGACCTTAAGCCCGGGGATTTCCAAGTCCGCACCAACGGCATCCTTCTCGATCGCCTTGATCTGCTCCTCAAGCGCGTCCTGCCGCCACTCATTGGCCCTGGCGGTGTCCCGTTGAGCTTCCCTGGCTTTGTCGTTGATATCGGTCGCCCCTAACGCATCGGTGAGACTGGTCAGCGCGAGCAGGGCCTGTTTTTCGACGAGCTCACCCAGGGTGGGCGCCAGTGCCGCTGATTGGGCTTTTGCTTTCTCAATACGTTGCAGCTTCGTCAGGTTTGGAATGGTGTCGCCGCGTCCGAGGCTTTCGAGCATGCGTTGCGTGTTCAAGGCGCCTGGACCAATGCCGGACTCGTCAGCATTGGTGATCACGAACAGATGCAAATGGCCGTGTTCGCCGGGGTCCTTTCCGGCCTCGGTATGGCGGGCGGCGACGGATTTGATCAGTTCGGCCAAGGGTGGCCAGCGAAAATACTGATTCTCGATGTAGATAAACTGGGTCGCGTTGTTAACGGCTTGCAGGTAGAGCCGCTCGATATCGCGTTTGCCTTCCTGGGGCTGGGTCCGCACGAGCTGCGCCAACTGGCGGATTTCGCCGGCGGTGCATTGAAGTTTGGGTCCCACCTGCATGGCCTGACGGGAGGCGAGCAAGTCCTCGCCGGTCTCTTTGCGCCAGGCGGTGGCGAAGTTGTGATGCAGGTGTTCCAGAATCGGCCCGCTGACCTGGCTGGAAATGTCCTGTCGGGGTGTATCGCCACGCGGGCCGGCGTTGGGTTCAGGTTTGTCGCCCTTGTCACGTTTAAGCGCCGTGTGCCCGTTGGTGTCCCAGTATTCGTCGAGCATGTTATGGCCCATGACGAAACCGATGGCGCGATCTGTCAGTTCGTAGTCCACCAGGACAGTCTTTTGATGGTGGGTCGCCGTCGCTGTCAGCGTGGCAAGCGTAAGTGGGCTGAGCTGCGGGTCGAGACTTTTGTATGTCGCTTGATGGGCCACTTCAGCCCTTTCAAACAGGTTGAAGCCGCGACTGACGAATACGGGCACGTTGCGAGCTACTCGGATGGCAGGGGCCAGGTGGTCGGCGAACGCGCATCGGGCGAACCATTCTCGATCCTTGGCGTACTGGTCATCCGTGGAGGGTTGCATTGCCCGGTCTTTGATGCGGAATGGACCTTTACCGGGCAGATTGGCCTCGTCGCCCACACCGGCGGTATTGAATGGCATTTCCCAGCCCAATATACGAACCTCGACACCTGCCTTGGCTTTGTCCATGAGCAGCGCGCCGATGTTCGGCGCCTTGGGATCGTCGCGGATAAAGTACATCGACGGCTGAAATCCCCAGCAGATGATGTCGATGGATTTCGTGGCCGCCGCGATGGCCAGGTGCACGGCCTTGAAGGTTTCTTCGCCATTGATCAAGGGACGATAGGTGGCCTTCACTGGATGGTATTCGGTGTTCTGCACAAACCAGGGCGAGATGCAGGTCACTTCGTTGGTGTGTTGCAGTGCGACGGGTGAGACGATGTCGGGGTAATTCATTGGGATTTCCCTTCCTTATAATTGACTCCATGCGCTTTTCACTTATTTGATAGATAAAGTTTGCGATAGAATCCAGGTTGCCAGTTCCAAATCACCTTGCTCGCTACCACGAATGTTCAGCATCACAATCGCCGCCTCCAGAAACGCGCCTCTATGTGCACCCTCACTGGCGACAAAGGCAGCAGCGTCATCCCGCGCTTGGATTAAAATTTTATAATCTCGATGTGCGGACAAGCCCGACGAAAAATCGGAAGTCCACTCAGGTGCAAATAAAGGAGAGGAAGTGAAAAGGGCTGTACCCATGGTGGAAATGAATTCATCGTTAAAACTACCCGGACTGCCCAATACAATTGAATTCCCGGACCCCAACACTAGCAACAATGAGATCGTAAGTTTTTTACCAGCGCCAACAACCCTCCATATAAAGTCATTAAATTTCAACTCACGACTACAATACCCTCGCAGCCTAGGCAGCAATGAAAATTTTCGAAATGCGTTCAATATTTAACACCTAATCAGTTTGAAATGAATATTGAGTTTTATAAGCATGATTAATGCAACGCTTGGACAGGCTCTGCGGATTATCCGAAGATGAGCTCGTATCGTCATCCGAGCAGCCGCCATGTCACCCCTAAGTGAGTTTCCATGGGTTTATCCGACAGCGGCCAGAGCTGCTTGCGATAAAACCCGAGCCGCGCCTCGGGCATGATCTCGCCTTGTTTGAAGTAGCGAGGGACGTTGCGATCCAGCAGTACGTAACGCCCCTCGCCGGACCATAAAATTTTCCAGTAGCCGCTCTCCGGGCAGGGGGAGTTGCTGGGACAGGTTGGTTCCAGGAACTGAGTTTCGCTGAACGAAGGTGAACCCGGCATGGGCTTGCCGGTGGCGGGATCGAGCACCATGGCCTTGGCCAGTTGGTTGATCAGGGCTGCGCTGGGTTTTTCTGGTGGGACGTTGGCCAGGCGGGCTTCGAGCCATTGGAGTTTGCCGTCCCAGGCGGGTAGTTTGGCTGGTGGTAAGGGGAGGATTTCGTTGATTTCGGGGACAGTGGGATTGGCGTATGAATATCTTGCGAGAACTCTCCAGATTTTTTCGTAGCGTTCTGCGCGTTCGAGGTCCTCCTGTTGCCCGAGGTAATACAACTGATCGTCGGATTCGGGACCACGGAAGCCCTGCCTCAAAAAGGAAGCTGAAGACTCATCTCCAGCTGCTACTCCTAGCTGGAATGCTTCGAGCGCTTCTTGATAATACCCGTCTGTCGACAAATCGATACCTAGTGCACCGGCAGCCTCTTCATTGCCCTGTTCGGCAGCACAGCGCCGCATCTGTCTGGCGACTGCCGGGGCAATACGAATAGGGGCAAGTTTATTGCCTACGTAGGCTTGGGCCTGAGCGCTACCCTCATCGGCAGCCTTGCGGAAGTACCGCAGCGCCATTTCCGGATCCTGCTGCAATCCGGCTGATCCTTGTTGCAGGAAGATCCCGACGAAGTAGTATCCCGTCGCCACACCTTTGCCAATCAATCGCTCACTCAAGCGTAAATGCTCTGAGCCACGGAGCGTAAAATACCCGCGCATGGCGCCATTCTGCAGATTGATATTGGCTTTGTGATGACCGTTTTCGGCTGCAATGCGGTACAGCCGTTCGATCTCGACATCGACGCTCTTGTCCTGCTTGAGTTGATTATTTTTCTGCAGCCAACGTGCGTACTGGAACAATACCTCGGCCTCGGCTGAGGGCTCGGGGATCTGCTCGTGCACACAGGTGAAAGCCAACTTGGTTTTGATCTCGGAGAGTGGATTCACGTACGGCTCCTTGTTCGCGTAGGTAAAGGTACTGCGGTTGTCACAAGCGGCCAGTAACAGGCACGAGAGCAAAAGGACGCCCCGCATCAGTCTTGGTCCTTCAAAGTCGTTTTGTCGTAAAAAAACTCGACAAGGGAGGCAGAGGGAGTGATCTCTTTTGATTGAAAATCTTTGTTCTGTTTGATGATGTTCTGCCAGGCGTTGAACGCCACCTCTGCATCATCCTGAGCTCCCTTATTATTTGTATGCATCCCCCACAACCGCCGCCGCAACGCCTGCGTCACACTCGCCCACTCGTGTGCAATATTCAGCTCGCTGTCGACCTGCATGCTGCGGGTGTTGATGTTGGCCGAGCCATGCGTGGTGAACACGTCATTGACGATCATTAACTTCGAATGGATGTACACCGGCATCCATTTCTCTCCTGGCGGCGAATCGGGGGCGACCAGTGAACATATGTGGACTTTCAGGTTCGGAATATTCAGATCCGCCATGATGGTGCTTTCGTTAACCTCCCGGATTTGCCGATCAAGCTCGTCCTGCCACTGCGCAAGTTCCCTCTGCCCGGCGCGATCCCGCACCTCGGGACGAGGCCGCGGTGGTGCCTCTTGTTTCAACTGTTCAATACGCCGCAGCTTCGTCACCCCCGCAATGGTGTCGGCGCGCCCGAGGCTTTCGAGCATGCGCTGGGTGTTGACGGTGCCCGGGCCCACACCGTCGGCGGTCGCATTGGTGATCACGAACAGGTGCAACGAACCATGGATACCCGGATCGCGCCCGGCCTGGGTCTGGCCGGCGGCGACCGCCTTGATGAACTCGGCCAGATGCGGCCAGCGAAAGTACTGATTCTCGATGTAGATGAACTGGGTTGCGTTGTTGACGGCTTGCAGGTACAGCCGCTCGATATCGCGTTTACCTTCCTGAGGCTGGGTCCGCACGAGCTGCGCCAGCTGGAGGATTTCACCCGCCGTGCATTGGAGTTTCGGTCCTACCTGCATGGCCTGGCGGGAGGCGATCAAGTCCTCGCCGGTTTCTTTGCGCCAGGCGGTGGCGAAGTTGTGGTGCAGGTGTTCCAGAATCGGCCCGCTGACCTGGCTTGAGATGTCCTGGCGGGGTGTATCGCCGCGCGGGCCACAGTCGGGTCTGGGCTTGCGGTCCTTGGCCCGATTCAATGCCGTATGGGAATCGGTGTCCCAGTACTCGTCGAGCATGTTATGGCCCATGACAAAACCGACGGCGCGATCCGCCAGTTCGTAATCGACGAGTACGCTTTTCTGGTGATGGGTTGCGGCCCACCTCAGGGCGAGACGCGTGCCTAAACTGATCTGCGGATCGAGGCTGTGGTATTTCACCTGATAGGCTATTTCCGCCCGTTCCTCCAGATCGAAACCGCGACTGACAAACACCGGCAGCGCACGTGCGCCCTGCTCGATCGCTTGATCATCTGCCACGGCGCAATCGGCAAACCATTGGCGGTCATAGGCATATTGGTCATCCGTGGAGGGCTGCAGCGCCCGGTTGCGGATTCGGAGCGGGCCTTTACCGGGCAAGTTGGCTTCACCCGCCACCCCAGCGGAGTTGAATAGCATCTCCCACCCCAGCATGCGTACGCGCACGCCTTGTTTGGCCTTGGCTTTGAGCAGATCGCCGATACTCGGCGCCTTGCCATCGCGGATGAAATACATCGATGGCTGAAACCCCCAGCAGATGATGTCGATGGATTTCGTGGCCTGGGCGATGGCCAGGTGCACGGCCTCGAAGGTTTCTTCGCCATTGATCAAGGGACGATAGGTGGCCTTCACTGGATGGTATTCAGTGTTCTGCACAAACCAGGGCGAGATGCAGGTCACCTCGTTGGTGTGCTGCAGCGCCGCTGGCGATACGATGTCGGGGTGATTCATTGGGGTTTCCCTTCCTGGTCAGTGATGCCTTCCAGCACCGCCGCGTACAGCGCGCGGTGGTCCGTATGCGAGGTGGGCTGGCTCACCTCGGGGTCGGTTTGCGAGGGGTGGTTTTGCAGGCCTTTGTTGGCCATATGCGCTTGCTCGGCATTGCGGTAGTCGGTGGGGACCGGGATCTGGAACCGCAGGCCGTTGGCCAGATCCAGGCGGTAACCGCGGGTCACGACTTGATGGTCGATCGACAGCTGACCGGTCTTGTCCAGCACGCCTCGCCGGAGCACGGCGCCGTCGGCGTACAGCGTGTAGGGCATCCCCGCCCAGCCTTGGTCGGGAGCGTTGGGGGCTTGCGGGACGCTCAGGCGCAAAATCTGTTTGGCCAGACTTTGTGGATACTCGGGATGCGTCGCCTTCATGCTGGCGGGGCCGCTGTAGGCGAAATGCGCCGACTTCACTTTGTAATCACCTGCCGTTCCCGATTCGATGCTGGAGGGGTCGAGGGTGATGTAGCTGCCACCGGCGTTGAGGGTGATTTTCTTCTTGGCGGTGATGTGGATGTCGTCTTCGGTGCTGGTGATTGCCAGGCCGTGACGAGCGATTAGTTCGAGCGTGTCGTTTTGCGCTTGCACGCTGACTGGCCCGTGGTTGGCGATCAGCTTGATGCCCAGCTTGCGCACGAACAGGCTCAGCCCCTGCCCCACGCCGATGAACAGGCGCTTGACCACGCTGAGGTCGGCTTCGCCCCCGGCGTTGAGCATCAGGTTGTTTTGCGCGGCCAGTTGCAGGTGCTTGCCGCTGGTGAGGGCGATGCCCTGGGGTGCGCTGAGGAGTACGACGGCGGCTTTGAGCTCTTCGAGTTGTTGGCGCACGAATGCCATTTGTGCCTGCACATCCGCGGGATCTGCGTTGGCGGCCTGGGCATCGACAGAGAGGTGTTGCAACTGCTCGCCCGCCTGTTGCAGATGACCGATGGCGGCGCTCATGTCCAGGACCGGCCCCTGCGCTTTCGGCTGCTCATCAGTACTGATCAACAACCCCTTCCCCGCCCGAATCGCCCCCCAGCCATCGGTGCGCAACTCAAAGCCTTCCCCGCGCTTCTGCTGTTCGGCATCGACCAAATGCCCCAGATTCAGCTGGCTCTTGCCACTGTGCTCGGTACTCAGCTTGACGTGCTCTTTGCCCCGGGTGTCCTCCATCCGCAGCTTGTTGTTGGCCGGCGTACGCAGCACGTTGCGCTTGTAATTGCGTGCACGCAGGGTCACGTGGTCCGGGTGTTGGCTGTCGTGCAAGGCATGGGCGATGTACGGCCGATCCGGATCGCCCTGTTCGAAGGCCACTGCCACTTCGGTGCCGGCGATCAGCGGCAGGTGCAGGCCGTGGGTGTCGCCGGCATACGGCCGGGCCAGGCGCAGCCACATGCTTTCCTGGCCCGGTTGCCAGGTGTCGCGGTCGAACAGGAAGTGCACGCGGTAGCGCCCTTCGACGTCGATTTCGGCGTAGGGGTCGTGTTTTTGCGGGTTGCTGACCCGGGCCGGGACGGTGCCGGCGATCTGCGGCTTGGGCTGCAATGGCGGGCGAAAGCACACGCTTTCCGAGTAGGGAATGGCCTGGAACCGGGCTTCGAAGCTGGCATCGCGGGCGGCGCGGGTGCTGAGGTGGGTGATCACCGTGCCGGGGGCGAAGGCCTGGGGCGCGCCGCCGGAGATCATCAGCTTCTGACCGGGGGCCAGGGTGGCGCTGCTGCTGGTGCCGCTGAGGCGGGTCTGGTCGTTGAGGTAGCGTTCGTGTTGCAGGCGGGCGTAGAAGTAGCCGGTTTCCGGCGGCAGGTCTTCGTAGAACTGGTAGCGGTCGCCGAGGGCGGTGTAGGGTTCGGCGTAGTGGTAGGCCTCGCCGTAGGTGGTGGTCGCGCCGCGGGTGTGGTCGATCTCGCCGTCCAGGTGGGCGTAGGCGTCGCGGTGCTGGTAGGTGCGGATGTTGACCTGGCGTTCCACCACCTGGTGTTGGGTTTGCAAGGCCCAGACGCCGTCCTGCTCGCTGCTGCTCAGGCCGGCGGGTGAGTGGTACGGCAGCTCGAGGCCGGACTGGTAATGCAGCTGGTCGTCATGGAATTCGACGACATCGATGAGCAGGCGTTCATCGCTGGTGAAGCGGTACCAGATGCCGACCTCGGCCAGCAGCCGGGCGATAAAGGCCAGGTCGCTTTCGCCGTACTGCATGACTTGCAGGCGTTTCGGGTACTTGCGGGTGAGCTTGAAGAAAAAATCCTCGCCCCTGAAATCGTGGCGGCTGCGCAGGATGTGTTCGACGATTTGCGGCACCGACTGGTGTTGGTAAAGGCGAAACTGCTGGCCGCGGGCGAGCAGTGCCAGGCGCGGTTGCAGGGTGATTTCGTAGCGCGCTTCGTCGACAGAGCCGGACAGGCGTTTGAAGCCGGTGACCACGCCGTGCAGGGTGCGCAGCGGTTTGATCGGCAGGTCCCGGGTCAGGAACGTGAACGGGCGCGGTGGGGCGTGCAGGCTGAAGCGGGCCTCGCGGTTGAGCAGTTGGTCGGCGGCGAGGTCCTGTTCGGTGCAGGTGAATTCGATGACGTAGTGGAACGGCTGGCTGAGTTGTTCTTCGCCGTGGAAGGCCAGGACGTCGAGGGTGGCGTCGAAGTTGTGGACGCTGAGCTTGTGGCGGCTGTGGTCGAAGAAGGTGCGTATGGGGTTGGGCATGGTCAGGCCTTCCTGGTCTGAATGTTGACGAGAGGAAGGGCTTTGCTTCCACCCTGGTCCTGGGGTTTGGAAGCTTTGGTGAAGTTGACTTAGTTGGAAATAAGACGGTTCTGATGAGTGCGTAGGAAGTGTCGGTTTTCAACGGGAGCGAATTTTCCTACTCGCTGCACCGACCTTTCCTTACTTCTTTTCTCACTGATTCTACGTACGGTGTCCCGCGCCTTGTTTTGCGTGTGAAAGTGAGTTCGAAATCGTCGCCGTTGAGCCTGACGAATGTTGTGACCGCTTCGTGATCAGTCGGGTTCAAGCCTCGCTTTTGCGGGCTTGCGTCGATTTTTGGGAGCGGGATTTGTTCGAGGAGTGGATCTGACGGCCAATGGAATTTCGTGACGTAATCGTCGGAGATTTCCTTCAAGTTTTAGCGGTTTGCATGAACTGGTGCGACCTGTGCTGCATGGGTAGTCTTTCGCTGCCACTGCCAATGCTGTGGCAGGGCGTAGGAACCCTTGAAGATTCACCGCTCATCAACGCTGTAGCTTGAACTAACTCTCCAAGACCCCTAAAAAATGACATCAAGCACTTCCGACTTACCCTACATAAAACCAACCCCTCACCCCGAAAATCGCTTCAAGGCGCTCACCAATAACTGCAGCGACATGCCTACCCTCTTCGTCGATACCCAGGCGCCACTGGATGTGCTGGTCGACGCGGCCAACTATCGAATTCAGGCCGTGACCCAGGTGCTGGAAAACCTCTCCATGCGTGGTTCGATTGAGAGCGGTACTGGCGACCAACCAAATTAATCCACAAACGAGTATAGCGTTGATTGTGTATAGCTAGCACAATCAACGCCTCAAAAAAATGAAGAAACTAAAGATCGCCATCACCTGGATATATCCGGCACTAATTCTGATCACTGCCGCCATAGGAATTCTGGTCATCAAAGAAAACTATGACTCTGGAATCTATGGTATCGCTCAAGATTCAATCGCACTGCCCATTGGCGAAATTCTTGCGACATGTCTTATTTTATTAATTTTACACGTCACACAACCAGACATTTATAAAACAAATATTAACAGCCGCCCCATTGCATCAATCCTAAAGGGCTGGTCAATTATCTCTGCTGCACTTTCTACTATCATTCTTTTAGGCAACGCTTTCTATTGGTATACCCCAAACCATATTACGATTGGAATCGCATATACTATCACTGCACTTGGACTTGCTTATTGCCGAATCTACCCACCCCAGCGAACCTAGTTCTTTGCTGCCCGGGCACCAGCGCTTTGCTCGTAGTCGTGATCGCATTTCGCTCCACCTTGAATGGGGTCGATCCTGGTCGGGTTCGTCGTCTGCTCTCTTACACAGCATCGCGACAATTCGGCGGCGAAGTCGGCCTTCCAATTGGCAGCCTAATATTGCAATCCAGTAGCCTTTACAGGTGTCCACTCCATGCAAAAGACGCAGAACGCAACACCTTTGCAGGTAGCTGAATATATCGCGGAGGCTAAGCGTCTGGGTGGCCCGACATCCGTTAATCAGCGACGCTTCATGAAAGCCGCGGTGCTAAAAGGCAAGGACATGGAGCCTGTAGGCGTCATGGCTGGCGTCTGCGTTTGAAGCATAATTCTGGAGAGAGCCGACCTACCATCAGATCGGAGTACATCTGCGGGAGTCGTATCGGCTGTGGCGCCGCCTTCGCTGGCAAGCCAGCTCCTACATTAGATCGGAGTACATCTGCGGGAATCATGTTGGCTGTGGCGCCGCCTTCGCTGGCAAGCCAGCTCCTACAATTGGATCGGGGTATGTCTGCGGGGGACAGGTTGGCTGTGAAGCCGCCTTCGCTGGCAAGCCAGCTCCTACAATTAGATCGGGGTATGTCTGCGGGAGTCGGGTCGGCCATCAGCTCGTCATGAAGAACATGAGCGATCGGTGCGGCCATCTCCTCTTAAAATAAAACTCAACAAATCCGCGCCCCCGCCGACACCCTGTCAAAGCCTCACGGACTGAATATAGCCATGCGCAACAACCAGCCTGTTACCCAACGCGAACGGACCTTCCCGGCTCAGCAACGGTTGATTTCCACCACCGATGCCAAGGGCGTGATTACCTACTGCAATGACGCCTTCGTCGAGATCAGCGGGTTTTCCCGTGAGGAGCTGATCCGTGCGCCGCACAATCAGGTGCGTCACCCCGACGTGCCTTCTGCGGTGTTCGCGCACATGTGGGGCACGCTGAAGCAGGGCTTGCCATGGATGGGCATTGTCAAGAATCGCTGCAAGAGCGGTGATCATTACTGGGTGAACGCCTATGTGACGCCGGTGTTTGAAGGCCAGCAAGTCGTCGGTTACGAGTCGGTGCGGGTCAAGCCCACCGCCGAACAGATTCGCCGTGCCGAAGCGCTTTACCAGCGCCTGAATCAGGGCAAGTCGGCCGTGCCTTCCACGGATAAATGGCTGCCGGTGATGCAGGATTGGTTGCCGTTCATTCTGGTCAGTCAGTTGAGTTTCATGATTGGTGCGTCGCTGAATTCGCAATGGGGCTTTGCTCTCGCCGCCGGGCTGTCGGTGCCGTTAGGGTTGATGGGGTTGCGCTGGCAGCAGCGTGGGCTCAAGCGGTTATTGCGTCTGGCCGAGCAGACCACGTCTGATCCGTTGATTGCGCAGATGTACACCGACAGTCGCGGTGATCAGGCGCGATTGGAAATGTCGATTCTGAGTCAGGAAGCGCGTTTGAAAACCTGCCTGACCCGTCTGCAGGACACGGCCGAGCACCTGACCGAGCAGGCGAAACAGTCCGATACGCTGGCACACAACAGCTCCACCGGGTTGGAGCGTCAGCGCGTGGAAACCGAGCAAGTGGCGACGGCCGTTAACCAGATGGCGGCGACGACTCAGGAAGTGGCCAGCCACGTGCAGCGTACGGCGGATGCGACTCAGGAGGCTAATCGTCTGACCGGTCGCGGGCGGGATATTGCCGGGGAAACCCGCGAAGCCATTCAGCGCCTGTCGGTGGTGGTCGGGGAAACCGGTTTGACCGTGACCCAGCTGGCCAAGGACAGTAACGAAATTGGTGGCGTGGTGGATGTGATCAAAGGCATCGCCGACCAGACCAACCTGCTGGCGTTGAACGCGGCCATTGAAGCGGCGCGTGCCGGGGAGATGGGTCGTGGGTTTGCGGTGGTGGCCGATGAAGTGCGGCAATTGGCGCAACGTACCAGTGAGTCGACCGGACAGATTCATGCTTTGATCGCCAAGCTGCAGCAGACCGCGAGCACGGCGGTGCAAACCATGGAGGCCGGGCATCGTCAGGCCGAGGAAGGTGTGGCGCGGGTGCTGGAAGCGGATCAGGCGCTGGTGGGGATCAGTGAGGCGGTGGCAAACATTACCGACATGACCACGCAGATTGCGGCAGCGACGGAAGAGCAAAGTGCGGTGGCTGAGGAGATCAGTCGCAACATCAGCAATATTTCGCTTCTGGCGGATCAGACGTCGGTGCAGGCGCAGCACTCGGCGTTGTTGAGTGAAGAGCTGACGAAGACGGCAAATACGCAGTATTCGTTGGTGGAGCGGTTTAATCGGTGATTGCTGTCTTTAGGTAAAAAACCGGGCGCTGATGCGCCCGGGTTTGTTTTTGATCTGCGTAGGTATTTACACACCTTTCAGGCGCTGCCAAATGCTGTGGTGAGCGGGTTGCCCTTGTAGGAGCTGGCTTGTCGGATCGCCGCACCGCAGCGAAGGCGTCAGGTCAGTCGACATCAATGTTGGATGTGCTGGCCTCTTCGCTGGCAAGCCAGCTCCTACAGGGGGGGGGTAGACCCAATCACCATAGGCAAGCTCTCACGCCGCAGGTCGGTGGAACCTGGGGTGTGATGTCTCGAAAGGCTTGCGCCCCTTGACGTAAACGTCAACCTGCCATTAGCTTAGCGCCATGACCTTTTTCGAGCGCTTCCATGAGCAGCCAGACCTATAGCATTTCCGATCTCGCCCGCGAGCTCGACATCACCACCCGGGCCATTCGCTTTTATGAAGAGCAAGGGCTGCTCAGCCCTGAGCGGCGTGGGCAGGAACGCATCTATTCGCCACGGGACAAGGTCAGTCTGAAGCTGATTTTGCGGGGCAAGCGTATTGGTTTTTCACTGGCGGAATGCCGTGAGTTGATTGAGCTTTACGACCCTACTGGCGGCAATCAGAAGCAGTTGCAGACGATGCTGAACAAAATCGCCGAGCGTCGGGAGCAGCTTGAGCAGCAGATGCTGGATATCGAGCAGATGAAGCTGGAGTTGGATACGGCGCAGGAGCGGTGCAGTCAGGCGTTGGAGTTGACGATCAAGAGTCAGCAGGTGGTTTAGCAGGTTTCAATACAAATCCTCTGTAGGAGCGAGCTTGCTCGCGATGGACGTCGAGGCACCGCGTTTATCCAGGCGGCACCGGTCATCGTTAACGTCCATCGCGGGCAAGCCCGCTCCCACAGGGGCTCCCAGTGTTTTTCTGAGTATTCAGCACAGGTCGATCCCCCATGTCCCTACCCTCTCACGTACGCCTGGTCGAAGTCGGCCCTCGCGACGGACTGCAAAATGAAGCCCAGCCCATCAGTGTCGCGGACAAGGTGCGGTTGGTCGATGCGCTGACTGCCGCCGGGCTGAGTTACATCGAGGTCGGCAGTTTTGTTTCGCCCAAGTGGGTGCCGCAGATGGCCGGTTCCGCCGAGGTGTTTGCGCAGATTCAGCGTAAGCCTGGGGTGACCTATGCGGCGCTCGCGCCCAATCTTCGCGGGTTTGAGGATGCGGTGGCGGCCGGGGTCAAGGAGGTTGCGGTGTTTGCCGCGGCGTCCGAGGCGTTTTCCCAGCGCAACATCAATTGCTCGATCAGTGAGAGCCTGGCGCGGTTCGTGCCGATTATGGAGGCGGCGAAGCAGCATGGGGTGAGTGTGCGGGGGTATGTGTCCTGTGTGCTGGGCTGCCCTTATGAGGGTGACGTCGCGCCGGAGCAAGTGGCGCTGGTCGCGCGCGAGCTGTATGCCATGGGCTGCTATGAAGTGTCCCTGGGGGACACCATCGGCACCGGGACGGCCGGTGCTACCCGCAAGTTGATCGAGGTGGTCTCGGCGGAAGTGCCACGGGACAAACTCGCCGGGCATTACCACGACACCTATGGCCAGGCCATGGCCAATATCTACGCCAGTTTGCTGGAAGGGGTGTCGGTGTTCGACAGTTCGATTGCCGGCCTTGGTGGCTGCCCTTACGCCAAGGGCGCCAGCGGTAACGTGGCCACTGAGGATGTGATCTACCTGCTCAATGGCTTGGGTATCGATAGTGGTATCGACCTTGAAGCGTTGATTGTGGCGGGTCAGCAGATCAGCACGGTGCTGGGACGCGCCAGTGGGTCGCGGGTGGCCAGGGCGCGTAGCGCGCAGTGAGTGGGCGGATGTGTCGGGGTGTTACCGCCAGGACTCAAAAGTGGGGGGCAAGCGAGTAACACGGAAACAAATGTGGGGAATCTAGCGGCGGGAAAAACCTTTGAAAAACTCAAATCATTGATTTTAAAGGGTTTTTAAAAGTTGGCACGGCTCCTGCTATCTCTATGGCATAACAAGAACAAAAAAAAACGTTCCAACCCTAATAAAAATAAGACGTAACGACTCTGACATAACAAAAACAACACGGCAGAGACGCAGCTAACAGATTTTTTTGGAGAGGATGTGCTTTTCAGGGTGCTTTTCGGAGTGACCCGCAACCGGGCAGAGAAGAATAAAACTACCTTCAGGTAGCTCCCGAACTGGTTGGATCGCTTGGCGAGAAAGCAGATCAGCGCTCAAAAAAATACGTTTGCTCTTGATCCCGGATGGGGGTCGATAAAAACAGCGGTAAAGGGTCACGGTTGCTAAAAACAAAAACAGACCGCCCCTCAATAATAAAAAAAGAGCACGTAACGACAAAATTAAAGGGGAGCTTCGGCTCCCCTTTGTGCTTTTTGCTGTTTGTGATTTTACCCCTCTCCCTCCCCCTCCTACAGTCACTGAATTCTGGGATAGCCTGAAGAAGCCGGCTGCTGGCGAGAGCGGGTTGTCTGCCGGGTTATTTGTTGGATGTGCCGGCCTCTTCGCTGGCAAGCCAGCTCCTACAGGGAGCTGCGGCGGTTACAGGGGCTGCGGTGGTCACGAGAGTTGAGGCATCCTCGGTCAACTGTAGGAGCCGGCTTGCCGGCGAAGGCGGTGGGTCAGTCGACGTTGTTGTTGGCTGATACACCGCTTTCGCCGGCAAGCCGGCTCCTACAGGGGGAGATTGTGGTCAGGTTTTGTTGAGGCTCAGTTCTTCGATGCTGATTTCGCGCATGCGGAATTTCTGGATTTTGCCTGTGACGGTCATTGGGAACTCGTCGACGAACTTGAAGTAGCGCGGCGTCTTGAAGTGGGCGATGCGTTCTTTGCACCAGGCTTGCAGTTCTTGTTCGGTGGCGCTGTGGCCGGGGTGGAATTTGATCCAGGCGACGATTTCTTCGCCGTAGCGCGAGCATGGGATGCCGATCACTTGCACGTCGGCCACGGCCGGGTGGGTGAAGAAGAATTCTTCCAGTTCCCGCGGGTAAATGTTTTCACCGCCGCGGATGATCATGTCTTTGTTGCGGCCGGCGATGTTCACGTAACCCTCGTCGTTCATGCTCGCCAGGTCGCCGGTGTGCATCCAGCCGGCCTGGTCGATGGCTTCGGCGGTGCCTTGCGGGTTGTTCCAGTAGCCGAGCATCACGCTGTAGCCGCGGGTGCAGAGTTCGCCGATGGTGCCGCGGGGTACCAGGTTGCCGGCCTCGTCGATGATTTTGCTCTCCAGTTGCGGCTGGGTGCGGCCGACGGTGGTGACGCGCAATTCCAGGTCGTCCGAGGGGCCGGTCTGCAGCGACACCGGGCTGGTTTCCGTCATGCCGTAGGCGATCTGGACTTCACTCATGTGCATGTCGGTGATGACCCGGCGCATCACTTCGATCGGGCAGGTGGCCCCGGCCATGATCCCGGTGCGCAGGCTCGACAGGTCGAATTCGGCGCGCTGGGGCTGGTCGAGCATGGCGATGAACATGGTCGGAACGCCGTAGAGCGCGGTGGCTTTTTCTTCGGCGACGGTGGTCAGGGTCAGCAGCGGATCGAACGCGTCGTTGGGGTAGATCATGGCGCTGCCGTGGGTCATGCAGCCCAGGTTGCCCATGACCATGCCGAAGCAGTGATACAGCGGCACCGGGATCACCAGCCGATCTTCGTGGGTCAGGCCGAGGCTTTCGCCGACCATGTAGCCGTTGTTAAGGATGTTGTAGTGGCTGAGGGTCGCGCCCTTGGGGAAGCCGGTGGTGCCGGAGGTGTACTGGATGTTCACCGCCTGGTCGAAATGCAGGCTGTCCTGGCGTTCGTGCAGTTGCTCGGCTGACACATTGCTGGCGAGTTCGGTCAGTTGCGACCACGGCAGGAAGCCCGAGGGCGGCTGGGCGTCGAGGCTGATCACCCCGCGCAGGTCCGGCAGGCGTTCGCTGTGCAATTGGCCGAGGGGTTGTTCTGCCAGTTCCGGTACCAGGCCTTGCAGCATGCCGTGGTAGTTGGAGCTTTTGAAGGCGCCGGCGCAGACCAGCCATTGGCAGCCGGATTGCTTGAGTACGTATTCCAGTTCGGAGCTGCGGTAGGCCGGGTTGATGTTGACCAGGATCACGCCGATTTTCGCACTGGCGAATTGGCTGATGCACCATTGGGCGCAGTTGGGAGCCCAGATGCCGAGGCGGTCGCCGGTCTGCAGGCCCAAGGCCAATAGCGCCCGAGCGTGCAGGTCCACGGCGTCGGCCAGTTGCTGCCAGGTGTAGCGCAGTTGTTGGTGGCGCACGACCAGCGCCTCCCCGGTCGGGTAGTGCGCGACGGTGTTGTCGAACGCCTGGCCGATGGTCATCGCCAGCAAGGCTTTGTCCTGGGAACCGCGGGTGTAGCTGCGCTGCGGGCTTGCGGTGGGTTGATCCATGACGACCCCTATTGTCTTTATTAATGGGTTGGCTACGGTCCCCTGTAGGAGCGAGCTTGCTCGCGAAAAACGTAAAGGCACCGCGTGTATCCAGGCAGCACGCGTTATCGTTGACGTCCTTCGCTGGCAAGCCAGCTCCTACAGGGGTTCAGCTGCGGACGGCCTCTGTAGGAGCGAGCTTGCTCGCGAAAAACGTAAAGGCGCCGCGTGTATCCAGGCAGCACGCGTTATCGTTGACGTCCTTCGCTGGCAAGCCAGCTCCTACAGGGATTCAGCTGCGGACGGCCTCTGTAGGAGCGAGCTTGCTCGCGATGGACGTCAGGGCGCCGCGTGTATCCAGGCAGCACGCGTTATCGTTAGCGTCCTTCGCTGGCAAGCCAGCTCCTACAAGGGGGTCCGTGTTACATCTTGAACTGGCTCTAATGTCGCTCAAGTTGACGTTAACGTAAAGGGTGATTGACAGCCATTCGTCTCGGGTTTACGTTAACGTAAAGGTGAGAGCCAAATTGCGGTCCTCCCCTACCCTACAAAAAAGCCAAAAGGTGACCCATGAGCTATCCCTCCCTGAATTTTGCCCTCGGTGAAACCGTCGACATGCTGCGCGATCAGGTTCAGGCCTTCGTTGCCAAAGAGGTTGCCCCGCGCGCCGCTCAGATCGATATCGACAACCTGTTCCCGGCGGACCTGTGGCGCAAGTTCGGCGACATGGGCCTGCTAGGGGTCACCGTGCCGGAAGAGTACGGCGGCGCCGGCCTGGGTTACCTGGCCCACGTGGTGATCATGGAAGAGATCAGCCGCGGCTCGGCGTCGGTGGCGCTGTCCTACGGTGCGCATTCCAACCTGTGCGTGAATCAGATCAACCGCAACGGCAATCACGAGCAGAAGACCAAGTATCTGCCGAAGCTGATCAGCGGCGAGCACATCGGCGCCCTGGCCATGAGCGAGCCGAATGCCGGTTCCGACGTGGTGTCGATGAAACTGCGCGCCGACAAGCGCGGCGATCACTACGTGCTCAACGGCAGCAAGACCTGGATCACCAACGGTCCGGACGCCAACACTTACGTGATCTATGCCAAGACCGACCTGGAAAAGGGCCCGCACGGCATCACCGCGTTCATCGTCGAGCGCGACTCCAAGGGCTTCAGCCGCAGCAACAAATTCGACAAGCTCGGCATGCGCGGCTCCAACACCTGCGAGTTGTTTTTCGATGACGTGGAAGTGCCGCAAGAGAACATCCTTGGCGTGCTCAACGGCGGCGTGAAAGTGTTGATGAGCGGCCTCGACTATGAGCGCGTGGTCCTGTCCGGCGGCCCGACCGGGATCATGCAGGCCTGCATGGACCTGATCGTGCCGTACATCCACGACCGCAAGCAGTTCGGACAGAGCATCGGCGAATTCCAGCTGATCCAGGGCAAGGTCGCCGACATGTACACCCAGCTCAACGCCAGCCGCGCTTACCTGTATGCGGTGGCCCAGGCTTGCGAGCGCGGCGAGACCACGCGCAAGGACGCCGCCGGGGTGATCCTGTACAGCGCCGAACGCGCCACGCAAATGGCCCTGGATGCGATCCAGATTCTCGGCGGCAACGGCTACATCAACGAATTCCCCGCCGGTCGTTTGCTGCGCGACGCCAAGCTGTACGAAATCGGTGCGGGCACCAGTGAGATCCGGCGCATGCTGATCGGTCGCGAACTGTTTAACGAAACGAAATAAATTTCGTTAGCTGCAAGCGGCAAGCTTCAAGCTGCAAGAGAACTGCGCTCTTGCTTCTACTTGTAGCTTGTAGCTTGCAACTTGAAGCTGCTACGGAGTAGCCCGATGATTTTGCATACCCAGCTCAACCCCCGCTCGGCGGAGTTCGCCGCCAACAGCGCGGCGATGCTCAAACAGGTCGACGCCCTGCACACCCTGCTCGCCCAAGTGCAGCAAGGTGGCGGCCTGAAGGCGCAAGAACGCCACACCTCGCGAGGCAAATTGCTGCCCCGTGAACGGATCAATCGCCTGCTCGATCCGGGCTCGCCGTTTCTCGAGATCAGCCAATTGGCGGCCTACGCGGTGTATGGCGAAGACGTGCCGGCCGCGGGCGTGATTGCCGGGATCGGCCGGGTCGAAGGCGTCGAGTGCATGATCGTCGCCAACGATGCCACGGTCAAAGGCGGCTCGTATTACCCGCTGACCGTGAAGAAACACCTGCGCGCCCAGACCATCGCCCAGCAGAACCGCCTGCCGTGCATCTACCTGGTGGACTCCGGTGGCGCCAACCTGCCACGCCAGGATGAAGTGTTCCCGGACCGTGAGCACTTCGGCCGGATCTTCTTCAACCAGGCCAACATGAGCGCCATGGGCATTCCGCAGATTGCGGTGGTGATGGGTTCCTGCACGGCCGGTGGTGCCTATGTACCGGCGATGGCCGACGAAGCGATCATGGTGCGCCAGCAGGCGACGATTTTCCTCGCAGGCCCGCCGCTGGTGAAAGCCGCGACCGGCGAAGTGGTCAGCGCCGAGGACCTCGGCGGGGCCGATGTGCACTGCAAGATTTCCGGGGTGGCCGACCATTACGCCGAGAGCGATGAACACGCCCTGGCCATCGCCCGGCGCAGCATCGCCAACCTCAACTGGCGCAAGCTCGGTGAAGTGCAGCAGCGCACGCCGATCGCCCCGCTCTACGCCAGCGACGAGTTGTATGGCGTGGTGTCGGCGGACGCCAAGCAGCCGTTCGATGTGCGTGAAGTGATTGCGCGGCTGGTGGACGGATCGGTGTTCGATGAATTCAAGGCGCTGTTCGGTACAACCCTGGTGTGTGGCTTTGCCCACTTGCATGGTTACCCGATCGCGATCCTCGCCAACAACGGCATCCTGTTCGCCGAAGCCGCGCAGAAAGGCGCGCACTTTATCGAGCTGGCGTGTCAGCGCGCGATTCCGTTGCTGTTCCTGCAGAACATCACCGGGTTCATGGTCGGGCAGAAATACGAAGCCGGCGGCATTGCCAAGCACGGCGCGAAACTGGTGACCGCGGTGGCCTGTGCCAAGGTGCCGAAGTTTACGGTGATCATCGGCGGCAGCTTCGGTGCCGGTAACTACGGCATGTGCGGGCGGGCTTATGATCCGCGCTTTTTGTGGATGTGGCCGAATGCGCGGATCGGCGTGATGGGTGCCGAACAGGCCGCCGGCGTGCTGGTGCAGGTCAAGCGTGAGCAGGCCGAGCGCAGTGGCCAGGGTTTCAGTGCCGAGCAGGAAGCCGAGATCAAGCAGCCGATTCTCGACCAGTATGAGGAACAGGGGCATCCCTATTACTCCAGCGCACGGCTGTGGGACGACGGCGTCATCGACCCGGCGCAGACCCGCGATGTGTTGGCCCTGGCCCTGTCGGCGTCGCTGAACGCGCCAATCGAACCGAGCCGCTTCGGCGTGTTCCGGATGTGATCCGGATCTGATTCTGATGTGAACCTGATGTAGGAGCGAGCTTGCTCGCGATGGACGTTAACGATAACGCGTGCTTTCTGAATGAACGCGTTGCCCTTGAGACCTTCGCGAGCAAGCTCGCTCCTACAGAGATCCTGTAGGAGCCGGCTTGCCGGCGAAGGCGTCTTCATGGGCGATGCAAGGCTTAAGACCGCTTTCGCTGGCAAGCCAGCTCCTACAAAGTGCCGTGGAGACGGACGAATATGAGCGACTTCAATACGCTGGAACTGCTGACCGACCCGCGGGGTTTTGCGACCCTGTGGCTCAGCCGTGAAGAAAAGAACAACGCCTTCAACGCCGAGATGATCCGCGAACTGATCCTCGCCCTGGACAAGGTGTCGGGCGATGCCAGCCTGCGTTTTTTGCTGGTGCGCGGTCGCGGCAAGCATTTCAGTGCCGGCGCCGACCTGGCCTGGATGCAGCAATCGGCCGAACTCGATTACCACACCAACCTCGACGACGCCCGGGAACTGGCGGAGTTGATGTACAACCTGGCCAAGCTGAAAATCCCGACGCTGGCGGTGGTGCAAGGCGCAGCCTTTGGCGGCGCGTTGGGTCTGATCAGTTGCTGCGACATGGCGATCGGCGCCGATGACGCGCAGTTCTGCCTGTCGGAAGTGCGCATCGGCCTGGCCCCGGCGGTGATCAGCCCGTTCGTGGTGCAAGCCATCGGCGAACGGGCGGCACGCCGCTATGCGCTGACCGCCGAGCGCTTCGGTGGGCAACGGGCGCAGGACATCGGCTTGTTGTCGGAGAGCTATCCAGGCAACGAGCTGGAACAAAAAGTCGAGCAGTGGATCGACAATCTGTTGCTCAACAGCCCGGCGGCCATGCGCGTCAGCAAGGACTTGCTGCGTGAAGTCGGCAACGGCGCGCTGACCCCGGCGCTGCGCCGCTATACCGAAAATGCCATCGCACGTATCCGCGTCAGCCCTGAAGGCCAGGAAGGCCTGCGGGCCTTTCTGCAAAAGCGTGCGCCAAACTGGAAAGCCGCCACCACCAAGGAGTCGCGTTGATGAGCGCACCTGTCCTCACCACCCTGCTGGTGGCCAACCGCGGCGAAATCGCTTGCCGGGTCATGCGTACCGCCAAGGCCCTGGGCCTGACCACCGTGGCCGTGCACAGCGCCACTGACCGCGACGCGCGTCATAGCCGTGAAGCGGATATCCGCGTCGACCTCGGCGGCAGCAAAGCCGCCGACAGCTACCTGCAGATCGACAAGCTGATCGCCGCGGCCAAGGCCAGTGGCGCCCAGGCGATCCATCCGGGGTATGGCTTCCTGTCCGAGAACGCCGGGTTCGCCCGCGCCATCGAAGCCGCCGGCTTGATCTTTCTCGGCCCTCCCGCCTCGGCCATCGACGCCATGGGCAGCAAGTCCGCGGCCAAAGCCTTGATGGAAACCGCTGGCGTGCCGCTGGTGCCGGGTTATCACGGCGAAGCCCAGGACCTGGAGACCTTCCGCGACGCCTGCGAACGCATCGGTTACCCGGTGTTGCTCAAGGCCACGGCGGGCGGTGGCGGCAAAGGCATGAAAGTGGTCGAAGACGTCAGCCAGCTCGCCGAAGCGCTGGCATCGGCCCAGCGTGAAGCCCAATCGTCATTCGGCGATTCACGGATGCTGGTGGAGAAATACCTGCTCAAACCACGCCATGTGGAAATCCAGGTGTTCGCCGATCAACATGGCCACTGCCTGTACCTCAATGAACGTGACTGCTCGATTCAACGTCGGCACCAGAAAGTCGTCGAGGAAGCACCCGCCCCCGGCCTGAGCCCGGAACTGCGGCGCGCCATGGGCGAAGCCGCGGTGCGTTCGGCGCAGGCCATCGGCTATGTCGGCGCCGGCACCGTGGAGTTTTTGCTGGATGCCCGCGGCGAGTTCTTCTTCATGGAGATGAACACGCGCCTGCAAGTCGAACACCCGGTCACCGAAGCCATCACCGGCCTCGACCTGGTGGCCTGGCAGATTCGCGTGGCCCGCGGCGAAGCGCTGCCGATGACCCAGGAACAGGTGCCGCTGCTCGGCCATGCGATTGAAGTGCGGCTGTACGCCGAAGACCCGGGCCACGATTTCCTGCCGGCCACCGGGCGCCTGGAATTGTACCGCGAGTCCGCGCCCGGTCCGGGCCGTCGGGTGGACAGTGGCGTGGAAGAAGGCGACGAAATATCGCCGTTCTATGATCCGATGCTGGGCAAGCTGATTGCCTGGGGCGAGGACCGTGAACAGGCGCGGTTGCGGTTATTGAGCATGCTCGATGAGTTTGCGATCGGCGGGCTCAAGACCAACATCAACTTCCTGCGGCGGATCATCGGCCATCCGGCATTTGCCGCGGCGGAACTGGACACCGGGTTCATTCCGCGTTATCAGGAGCAACTGCTGCCGGCCCCGGCCGAGCTTGGCGACGAGTTCTGGCAAGCCGCCGCCCAGGCCGTCGCGCAAAGTCAGCCGGGTGCGCCGCGTGCCGATGACCCCGGTTCGCCTTGGGCGATCAACAGCGGCTTGCGTTTCGGCTTGCCCTGCGAGACCACCCTGCACCTGAGCTGCGAAGGCCAGGACCGCGCCCTGACTCTGGGCCGCGCCGATACCCACACCGCGCAGCTCAAGGGCGAACAGCTGCTGACCGAGCACAACGGCTTGCGTCGCCAGCATCGGGCGATCCGTCGTGGTGACAGCCTGTACCTGCAATGGGGCGGTGAATTGCGCCGCATCGAGACCTACGACCCGATCAGTGCCGTCGAAGCCAGTCACAGCCATCAGGGCGGGCTTGCCGCGCCCATGAATGGCAGCATCGTGCGCGTGCTGGTGGAGCCCGGGCAATCGGTCGAAGCCGGGGCGCAACTGGTGGTGCTGGAAGCGATGAAAATGGAGCACAGCATCCGTGCACCCCATGCCGGGGTGATCAAGGCGCTGTATTGCCAGGAAGGCGAGATGGTCAGCGAAGGCAGTGCGTTGGTCGAACTGGAAGAAGCGTGACCTGAAGATCGGTCCGCGCGCCTGGCACGGACCGCTCTGATCAGAACCTGATTGTCGCCTGGACCACCACGCCGATGATTCGGCATTCCGGCGTGTAAAGGGCTTTGGGGTACGTCGGATTGAGCGGGACCAGGTAACGCTGCCCGCCCTCCTCGATCAGCTTGCGAAAGGTGGCTTCGGCGCTGTCGGGCCACTGGGCGATCACCAGTTTGCCCGGCAGCGCTTCCACGGCCGGGTCCACCAGGATCAACATGCCCTCGGCAATGCTGATGCCGGTGGGTGCCGTCATCGCATCGCCTGTCACCTCCAGCCAGAACGCCGCGCCAAGGGCCGGGTAATCGGACAGCTCGAAACGCTCCGGGGCGTAGGCCGCAGGCTTGTCTTCGCGCACCTCGGTGGGGGCTCGCCAGCCACTGACCGGGTAGCGAAAGTACGGGTTGTACTTTTTCGCCAGGTCCTGGCCGTCGGCCTGCGAGGCGTCCGGCTCGCGGATCACCAGCGCCACCTCGAGAAAATCCAGGCCCAGCGCCTGCAGCACCCGGTTCATGTCATCGATGCCGGGCTGGCGACGTTTGTTCAGCCAATGGCCGATACCGCCCTGGGACATTCCGACTCGCTCGGCGAGTATCTCTTGAGTGATTTTGAGTTCACTCATCTTGGCCTTGACCAATTCAATCCATTTATCCATAGGCGAAACGATACGTGGGCGCCTCCGGTCATCAAAACACAAATTGTAGTATTTAAATTCTCGTCACAAATACACTTTGTACTAGGATTGTTTCACGGATATGAACCCCATCACGGAGCTTGCCATGACCATGACCATCCCCTGCAATGACCTGCCAGAGATGCCGATCGACACCACCCTCAAATCGCCTGAAGGCATTGCGGCCGCGCAGCGCGCGCTGGACTATTACTTGAAACCTGCTGTTTCAGAGGAAGTGGTCGAAACACGCTTCTTTGACGTGAACCGCAATGTCAGCCGCGAAGAGGCCCTGATCCATGCATCGGACCTGCTGCGTTGTGCCGCCGCCACCGCTTACGAGTCGGGCAACAACATTCAGGGCCCCAACCGGCATCTGGCCTTTTCGACGGTGCACATGATCGACATGGCCAGGGCGCTGGTGGATCGGTCCCTGGAGAGTGTTCAGAACGGCTGAGAACGGGGATGAGTTCGAAGGAACACGGGAAAGAAATTTCGATCTCGCAGATTAAATCATTCCTGATTAAGTCTTATCTCCCACTTGCAGAGACTCATTCTCTGTACCCATATTTTTTCTTTCGAAGCATTGAGCATCATGTTTAGAACCTAGCTGTTGCAGCATCAATCATAAAGGAGAAACACATGCCACAAAACGGTATTACCCTACCTCCTACAGTCGTGACACCTGATCCGCAACTTCCCGATCCCCCAGCCCCTTTCCCTGGAGGTGGAGTGTTTGCCAGGCCACTTCCATGGGATGGCAAAAATCTCGCCAACTCTGAAATTGATGCGTTTTTTAATAAAAAAGATATTAGGTCTCAGCACCTTACAATGTCGGTGTTAGCAACTGTCATCAACGCTCAAAGTTATATCGAGAATTCCTATACGGCTTACCTGCCGCAATTGACGGCGGATGTTGATGCCGAAATAATTGCTGCACTAGGGCCTAATTCTCTCTCTGCGTTTGAAAAGGCCAAGACTGAAAAATCCATCGTCGATAGTCTGATTGCGCAGAACACCGTGGAGCTGGCCAACAGCAACGCAGCCGCTAATGCCTTTTTTGGTAGGAATATGCTGGCGGTGAGAATAGAACAAAACTCGGTGGAGTTTTTAAATATTCTTCTTGGTAGCTCAAGTGCGCCCATCGAAATTTACAGGAGCTGGGAAGCGTCAATTGCAGCGACCTATAGGGCAAAAGTCCTCGAAATGAAGATCCGAATTCTTACCGAAAAGTCCGCAGTACTGGCCCAGACCGTTGCTACTGCCCAAGCCGAGGAGGACACACGCCTAGCGGCAGAAGCCGTTGAACAGGCACGCATTGCAGCAGAAGCAGAAGCGCAACGCATAGCCGCCGAAGCTGCAGAACAAGCTCGACTGGCCGCTGAGGCAGAGGCCCAACGCGTAGCTGCCGAAGCCGCTGAACAGGCACGCATTGCAGCAGAAGCAGAAGCAGAAACACAGCGTGTGACGCAACAGCAAGCCGCTCGGCAGACCGTGTTCAGCGCAGCCGGTACTTTCGCTATTCCTGCCAATGCCAGCGCTATCTCAGTGGTCGGACAAGGGCTTGTTCAGGTAGGTGAAGGTGCAGCCACCCTGGCTCAAGCTATCGCCAAAGCCATTGCTGAGCTGGGCCGGATAGCCCTGGCAGGCCCTGGCGCATACATCGCCGCGTTTGTCTCATTAGCGCTGTACTCCAGCTCGACAGCTGACGACTCACATGACCGTACGCCTGACCGTATCCGCTATGGTTTTGGCACGAATGCCGATCAGTTGGGGCTCCCGCCAGGTACGGACCTGCAAAGCATAGCTTTGGCTCAAGGCACAGTCGATTTGCCATTGCGTTTGATCAACGAAGCCAAGGGAAATCGATCGGTCATCTCTGTGGTCAGTACCGGTGTGAGCGTGCCCAAGGGTGTTCCTGTGCGAGCCGCAACGCTTAATTCCACGACAGGTCTGTATGAGGTGGTATTGCCCAGCGCTATCCCTGATCAGCCGCCAATCACTTTGACCTGGACGCCTGGCGATGCGCCGGGGAGTGATAACCCATCGAGTACAACACCTGCCGTACCTCAAGAGATCCCGGTATACACCGGCGTCACTCTCCAGCCGATCAAGGTTGAGGCTGAGACCTACCCAGGTGTACTACCCGCAGCGAATGACTTGATCATCTGGTTTCCACCAGACTCAGGGATTGCGCCGGTCTATGTGATGTTCAACAGCCCTTACGGCGAAACCAACGCCAAGGGAAAATACAGCGATCGCGACTACCACACGGACAAAGCCGGTGGCCCTATTCTTGATCTTTACTGGAGTACGGCGATCTTTACTCAGGCTGGAATTGAAAAGGTCAAGCTGCATACTGGTCGGTATGAAGAGTCTGCCGATAATAAAGTAATGATCGATCGCTTGGAGAAAATTCTGAAGGGTGAGTTGCAGGCCACCGATATCGATAAACGCTTTTACACCCATGAGATCAGGGAGCTGGAACGTTATCGAAATCTTGGAATTGAAGACGGAAAAATTCCAAAAAATGCAGCAGAGGTTTGGAATAACGCTCACACAGCCACCCTAGAAGACTATAAAATAGACGAAAGACATGAACCTTTGTATACGCCAGAAGCTGAAGAAGCATATGCCAGAGAACAGGAGGGCAAACAATGATTGACTTAGAAGGCATTTACAAAAACGAAAGCGTAGAAGATGTTCTTTTGCATTTCGCCCCGAAAACCTCCTACCCGAGCATTGATCGAATGTATGTTAGATATAATTTTGATGTTGTAGGCAACGCTGAACTTCACAGAGTATGGGGGCGCCTTATGGATGAAGGAAAATTGGCACAAGATGAAAAAGGCCGCACAATTAAAGGACCAAACTGGAAGGAACCGGCTTTCGTCACTGAAAAGAAATACTTTTTTGAGTAAAGTGTGATGCCATTGTCAAGAAAGCCTAGCTTAAGATGGGCTTTCTCTTATCTGGGGCTTGACGGCGTCCCTGAGTACTGCAATGAGTCTCGAACTGATCAATTTCGCAAAGCAATTTGTAGCTGGCGATTTGTCTGCCGGAACTTTCGCTGATCCTTATATTTCCAAATGGAGCGATGAGCGTGATGCGAACAAACTTAAAGACGATGATGATAATGTGTCGGAATGTGCATCAAGTATATTCGTACTTGCCGACTGCTATAATCCTGATTTTGATCGCAGGGAAAGTGAACTCGACGAAGATGGATTGAAATGTGAGGTGAAAGCGACTTTAGAAAAATTCAAGTTATCTTGATTTTTCCGTAGGCAGTTCAGGTAAGCCCAGTCCCTCAACAAACCAGGTCTCAGAGTCAGGCAGCAAATTTCAGGGCCCAAACCGACACCTGGCTTTTTCGACGGTGCACATGATCGACTTGGCCCGGTCGCTGGTGGATCGGTCCCTGAAAGAGTGCTCAGAACGGCTGAAACGAGGAGGCTTTCGCGGAGGACGGGGAAAAACTTTCCCATCGCGCAGATGAAATCGTTTGACTTGCAAACGAGAATGATTATTATTGCATGCAGCTGGTCGCGAGATCAGTCGATTGTCCAAGGGACCTTAGGTCGGTCTCCTGGACACTCTCCTCATCAGGCTAATCACGGTTTTTGACCCGGCTTTTTGCCGGGTCTTTTTTTGCCAGTTTTTCTGGCTTTTACCTTCAGGCTAATGAAGTCTTTTAGTGTTACAAATCCGAATGGCGCGGATGATATCAAAAGAATATTCATTGGCAAGAGAAGCCCGGCCACATTGGCCTGAACTAATCAAAAATAGCGCTTGAGAATCATTTGCACAGTCTCTAAGCTGCCTCCGCGTCAAGGACGACGCCCCCCTTCCAGCCCGTAATTTCCCCCCGGTTTTTCCCTTCCCAGCGTGTAAAGTACCAGCCATAAAAATCATATTCAGGAATCGACTATGACCGTGGCCAAATCCTCTCTCGACATCAGCGCCAACTTCGACAGCGGCAACATTGAAGTGCTCGATACCAGCAATCCGCTGCATGCGTTGCTGGCCATCCGCCCGGACACCCGCAGCCAGCATTTCCAGTGGTTTCACTTCAAGGCCAGCGGCCTGCATGTCGGCCAGGAGCACTGGTTCCGCCTGAACAACGCCAGCAAATCCTCCTACAACAAGGCCTGGGACGGTTATCAGGCGGTGGCGTCCTATGACCACGTCAACTGGTTCCGCGTGCCGACCATCTTCGAGGGCGACTGCCTGCGCTTCAGCCTCGAAACCACCGCCACCCATGCCTGGTTTGCCTACTTCGAACCCTATAGCCGCGGTCGCCACGACTGGTTGATCGAACAGGCCCTGACCAAGGCCGGCACCGAGCTGCTGGCCACCGGCAAGAGCGTCGAGGGTCGGGACATCCAGCTGCTGCGCAAAGGCACGGGCGCCGAAGGCCGGCGCAAGGTGTGGATCATTGCCCAGCAACACCCCGGCGAGCACATGGCCGAGTGGTTCATGGAAGGCGTGATCGAACGCCTGGAAAAGCATGACGATCCTGTGCTGCAGAAATTGCTGGCCAGCGCCGACCTGTACCTGGTGCCCAACATGAACCCGGACGGCGCCTTCCACGGCCACTTGCGCACCAACGCCATGGGCCAGGACCTGAACCGCGCCTGGCAGAGCGCCAGCCAGGAATTGACCCCGGAAGTGTTGTTCGTGCAACAGCAGATGGAGCAATACGGGGTCGACCTGTTTCTCGACATCCATGGCGATGAAGAGATTCCTTATGTGTTTACCGCCGGTTGCGAAGGCAACCCGGGTTACACCCCGCGTATAGAGAAACTTGAAGAACAGTTCCGCAGCCATCTGAAGCACCAGACCAAGGATTTCCAGACCCGGCATGGCTATACCCGCGACCTGCCGGGCAAGGCCAATATGACGTTGGCGTGCAATGCGGTTGGGGAGAAATTCGATTGTTTGTCGTTGACGCTGGAGATGCCGTTCAAGGACAACAATGATGCGCCGAATGCGTTGACGGGGTGGTCGGGGAAGCGGTCGAAGCAGTTGGGCAAGGATGTGTTGGTGACGGTGGCTGATGTGGTCGATAGCCTGCGCTGAAACGCCGAACCCTGTAGGAGCCGGCTTGCCGGCGAAGGCGTCTGCATGGGCGATGCAAGGCTCAAGGCCGCCTTCGCTGCGGTGCGGCGATCCGACAAGCCAGCTCCTACAGGGGTTTATGTCGGACACAAAACCTGTAATCAATGCTGATCAAAAATGTGGGAGCGAGCCTGCTCGCGAAAGCTGTGTGACAGTCGACATAAATAGTGACTGTCACACCGCCATCGCGAGCAGGCTCGCTCCAACAGGGGGAATGCGGCTGCGATCTTCGAACGATTACTCGGCCGCTATGCGCACACAATCTTCCGGCCCCAGCAACCGCCCATCCTCAGCACGCGGTTCCAGCGCCTGCAACGGTCGCCCGCTTTCCCGGTCAACCAGCCGCGAGTGCGCCTCCCCCTCTTCGAAGAAAAACGCCTCGCCCCATTGCCGCAATCCGATGATCAGCGGGAACAGGCCCTTGCCCTTCTCTGTCAGCACGTACTCCTGATACGCACTGCCATCTGACGCCGGTACCAGATCGAAAATCCCGTTGGCCACCAGCGAGCGCAATCGCGTCGACAGGATGTTCTTGGCCATCCCCAGGTTGCGCTGGAATTCACCGAACCGGCGAATGCCATCGAAGGCATCGCGCACGATCAGCAGCGACCAGCCATCGCCAATGGCCTCAACGGAGCGGGCCACCGGGCATTCGGCGCCTTCCAAGCTTGTACGTTTGGCCATGTTCGCGTTAACCCAGATTATGTAGTTGCAATATAAAACCGGTTTCCTTACCGTACAACTGGTTTCACTTTGAAACCACTTAAGGAGACCTGTGATGAGACATGACCAGCCATTGAGCGGCACCGTGGTGCTGCTGTTTGCCGTCGCCTGCGGCCTGGCCGTCGGCAATGTCTACTACGCACAACCGCTGCTGGATGCCATGGCCGAGGCGTTTGCCATGGAGCCTGCCACTATCGGCATCGTCGTTACCCTGACTCAGGTCGGTTACGGCGTGGGTCTGTTGCTGCTGGTGCCGCTGGGGGATCTGCTCAATCGTCGGCGCTTGATCGTCACGCAAACCCTGCTGTCGGCGCTGGCGCTGCTGATGATCGCGTGGGCGCCGAACAGTGTCTGGCTGTTGCTGGGAATGACCCTGACCGGACTGCTGGCCGTGGTCACGCAAGTGCTGGTGGCCTACGCCGCCACGCTGGCCATCCCGGCACAGCGAGGACGGGTGGTGGGCGTGGTCACCAGCGGGATCGTGGTCGGCATTCTGCTGGCCCGGACGGTTGCCGGCGGTATGGCTGATCTGGCCGGTTGGCGGTCGGTCTATCTGTTGTCGGCCGGCTTGACCCTGGTGATGGCGCTGCTGCTGTTTCGTGTGCTGCCCGCGCAGGAACAGGCGCGACCCGCCAGTTCCTACGGCGCCTTGATCGGTTCGGTGTTTACGTTGTTCAAGGAAGAAACGGTGCTGCGCCAACGGGCGGTGCTGGCGTTGCTGACGTTTGCCAGTGCCATGGTGCTGTGGACGCCCATGGTGCTGCCGCTGAGCGCCCCGCCGCTGTCGTTGTCCCACACCCAAATCGGCCTGTTCGGACTGGCAGGCGCCGCTGGCGCGCTGGCCGCCGCCCGTGCCGGGCATCTGGCAGATCGTGGCCTGGGGCAGTGGACCAGCGGTTTGTCACTGTTGCTGATGCTGGTCTCGTGGCTGCCGATCGCCCTCACCCAATCTTCGTTGTGGGCGTTGCTGCTGGGGGTGATTACCCTGGACCTGGGCTTGCAGGCGGTGCATGTCACCAGCCAGAGCATGATCTACGGCGTGCGCCCCGAAGCCCAGAGCCGACTGACTGCCGGCTACATGGTGTTCTATTCGATCGGCAGCGCCCTGGGCTCGATCGGCTCGACAGCGATGTACGCCTGGGGCGGGTGGCTTGGCGTGTGCCTGCTGGGCGCAGGCATCAATGCCGTGGCGTTGATCTATTGGTGGCAAACCCTGGCCACCAAAGACCAACCGCTGGAAGTGCCGTCACCCTGAACCTGTAGGAGCCGGCTTGCCGGCGAAGGCGTCTGCATGGGCGATGCAAGGCTTGAGACCGCTTTCGCTGCGGTGCGGCGATCCGACAAGCCAGCTCCTACATGGGTGCGGTGTGGGGTCAGCCACGATCCTTGCCACGCAACATGCTGTCCAGCACGTCGTCGCGACGTACCCAGGCGTGGAACAGCGCTGCGGCCAGGTGCAACAACACCGTCAGGAACAGCAGATACGCCAGGTAGCCGTGCGCCTTGCGCAGGAACGCGAACAGCTGCGCATTGGCCGGCACGATCGATGGCAATTGCACCGAGCTGCTGAGCATCACCGGGTCCCCCGCCGCCGAGATCATCGCCCAGCCCAGCAGCGGCAAGATCAGCATCAAGGCGTACAGCAACCAGTGCGAGGCCTTGGCCGCCAGCACTTGCCAGCCCGGCAGGTCCGCCGGCAGCGGCGGCTGTCGCGTGGAAAAGCGCACGAGGATACGCACGATCACCAGCAACAGAATCGCCACGCCCAAGGGTTTATGCAGATTGATCAGCCATTCATGACGTTCGGACACCGAGGCGGCCATGCCTGCGCCGATGAACAGCATGGCGATGACCATCAGCGCCATCAGCCAGTGCAGCAGTCGCGCCAGCGGTGCGAAATGGTTCGTATGAGCGCTCATTGAGCAGACTCCTGTTTAGCGGCGGGCAACTGACTGACTTCGCCGGTGCGACGCAGGTAGGATTTGGCGTAACCGGCTGAGCGAGCAGCGAGCAGCGGGTCGTCGGAACCTTCGATGCCGGCGGGCAATATCAGTGGGTCATAGTTGATGTCACGGCATTCGCCATTGAGTTGGGGCTGGGTGCTTTCGAGCACCAGGGTCCCGGCGTTGACGACCTTGCGCCCGTCGGGCCAGGCCTTGCTGGCGTCGTTGACCGGGTCGCCGGGGTTGGCCAGGGTGATGTTCAATTGCCAGCGCAGCGGTCCGGCGGCGATCCGCTGGACCAGGTCTTTCTCGAGGAAATCACCGCCCTCCGCTGCCGTGGCGCCCGGCGCATCCTGCGCCACCGGCACCATGCTCCAGCGTACCGCTTGCCGCTGTCCGGCCGCGTTCACCAGGTAAAACGCGTTGACGCTGTTGTAGGTTTCGGTCACGTAGCTGGCGGAGGGCTTGGCGGTTTTGACCCAAGCCAGGAACGGAGCCGCTTCGGGGTGCGCTCCGAAGAACGCCGGCACGGCGGCAGGATTGGGTTTGCCGGTGGCCGGATCCGGCGACTGCGCCTGTTGCAGCTGATAGAACGCTTCGGGCGTGCCCACCGGAAACACCGGCATGCTGTTCATCCCGGTGCGCCACTGTTGACCGTTGGCCTGGGTGAAACGCAATGCCAGGCTGCGGATCGGCACGCTGTTGTCCGGCGCATATGGGTTGCCGGCCGGCAAGGCGAAACGTCCGACCACCGGCGTTCGCGGCTCATTGAACACCTGGGCGCTGGAGTAGGCTCGCGCCTCGCCGCTGCTCTCGAAATGCCCGACCACGCACACGCCTTTGGCGTGGTTACGCCGGAAGCCCGGGTGCACGCCGTTGTTGGTTTCCAGCACATTGATCAACTTTTTCGGCGTCAGACGTTGTGGGTCAAGGGTGCCGTTGACGTAGGCAAAGGCCCCGGCCACCGCGGCGACCACCACGGCAATAGCGGCCAGGCGCAACGTCAGGCTCGCGGCACTCAAGGGTGGCCGGGTTGGCGGTGATGAGCGATCTACCATGAAAGACTCCTGGGCCAGCGGCCACAAGTGAGAAGAATCAGGCAGACGCACCCGGTGCAGGTTTATTCCATGGCCCGGTGTTTATTTTTTCCGACGTGGAATAACCTCGGGCGCCGGACGTCTTCCTGGTACACAGCGTAGAGACTGGTGCGAACTTCATGAACGATATCGACGAACAGCTCAGAGAAATCATTCCCAGATTGCGCCGGTTCGCCTTGTCGTTGACGCGCAATCCCAGCAGCGCCGACGATCTGGTGCAGGCATGCCTGGAGCGCGCGCTGTCGAGCTGGGGCAACAAACGTCCCGAGGGCGACCTGCGCGCCTGGTTGTTTTCGATACTGTATCGGCAGTTTCTTGATGCACACCGGCGCTCCCGGCGGTATGCGCGGATGCTCGAATTCTTTACTGGGCGCGATGACGCGCAGCCCTCGGTCGAGCGCACGGTGATCGCGCAATCGACCTTGCAGGCCTTCGATCAGCTCAATACCGAACAACGCGCGCTGCTGCTCTGGGTCTCGGTCGAGGGTTTGAGCTACAAGGAGGTCGCCGGGATCCTCGACGTGCCCGTCGGGACCGTGATGTCGCGCCTGTCCCGGGCGCGCCAGGCCTTGCGCGAACTCAGCGATGGCGAAATCGCCCGTCCTTCCCTGCGGAGACTCAAATGATCAGCATGCCCCCAAGCGAGCGGGACCTGCACGCCTATGTCGACCACCAATTGAGCGATGACGAGCGACGTCAGGTGGAGACCTTTCTGGCCGGCGACGCCGAAGTGGCGGCCCAGGTACGGGCCTGGCAACAGGATGCCCAACAATTGCGCGCCGCCCTGAGCGGCGCCTTGCAGCGGCCAGCCAACCCGGACCTCGATCCGGTACTGATTCGCCAGCGCCGCACACGGCAATCCCGTCGTCACCTGGCGAGCGCCGCGGTGTTGTTGATCGCGGTCAGCGTCGGCGGGTTCAGCGGTTGGCAGGCGCGGGAGATGACCCTGGTCGGAGTCCCGCTGCCGATGACGGATGCCCTGCAAGCTTATCGCCTGATTGCCCAGCAAGGCATTTTGCCGGCGGACTACAAAGCCGGCGACGACGGCGACATGCAGGGCTGGCTCGACCGCTATTTCACCCGGGCCCAGCGCTTGCCTGACCTCTCGACCGCGGGTTTCAAACCGGCCAGCGGACGCTTGCTCAGCACCGAACAAGGGCCGGCGGCGATGGTGGTGTATGAGGATCGGGGTGGGCACAAGATCAGCTTTTACGTGCGGCCGCCGGGACCGAAAAACTTCCTGCTGCCCCGGGGCAGTCGCAGCGATGGCGAGCTGCAGGCGGAGTATTGGTCGGGGGGTGGGTATAACTATGCGATGGTCAGCCCAAGTGATACGCCGGCAGCGCAGATGCTCAGGCAGACCGTGAGGTTCTGAGCGCCTGCTCCTACCGGATCGCCGGCAACTCGCTGAATGGTGGTCAACGCCAAACACAGTCACCTGCGTACAGCTTGATTGCAAAAAACGCCGAACCCTGTAGGAGCCGGCTTGCCGGCGAAGGCGTCTGCATAGGCGATACATGGCTCGAGGCCGCCTTCGCTGGCAAGCCAGCTCCTACAGGATCTGCGTACGGCTCAGGCGATGCTGCGGTGGACGGACCGCCTTCGCTGCGATGCGGCGATTCGACAAGCCAGCGCCTACAGGGTTTGCGTGCGGTGCGGTGGTCGGGTTGTTCGCCCTTTGGTTAAACTACGCCGCCGCTCGGGGGAGCCGGGCTGACCATTTCGGGGTGACATCACAGTGGCTGTTCGACCGCCCAACCGTTCGCGACTCAAACCAGGCTGGCCTGTACTGCGCCGCCTGTTTGGCAAGGTATCGTCAGCTGGCGGTACCGCAACCGGTCGTGTCATCCACGACTACTTTCACCGCAAGGCGCATGCCCAGGGCTACACCCTCAGCCATAGTCAGCAGCGAGTGATCGACTGCATGGCGCAGCGCGCCTCGACGTTGCCCGGTTCATCGGCGCGCACGTTGCCCGGTCTGTATCTGCATGGCGCTGTAGGACGCGGCAAGAGCTGGCTGCTCGACGGTTTCTTCCAGGCCCTGCCTATCGCGGAAAAACAGCGCCTGCACTTCCATCAGTTCTTTGCGCAATTGCATCAAGGCATGTTCCGTCATCGCGATCAGCCCGATGCGCTGGCGGCCACCCTCGATGAGCTGCTGCTCGACTGCCGGGTACTGTGTTTCGACGAGTTTCACGTTCACGACATTGGCGACGCGATGCTCATCGCGCGGCTGTTCAAGGCGCTGTTCCACCGGGGCATCCTGCTGATGGTCACCTCCAATTACCCACCCGAAGGCTTGCTGCCCAACCCGCTGTACCATGCGCGCTTCAAACCGGTGATCGACCTGATCAACGCGCGGATGCAGGTCATGGAGGTCGGCGGCCCGCACGACTATCGGAGTCAGGCGCGAACCCACGCCCAGCAACTGTTTACCCAGGGCCATTACGTCTGGCCAGCCACGCTGGCGCAACGTCAGGCCTTGAACCTGCCCGAGCCGGACGCTCCCGCCATTGCGCTGCCCGTCGGCACACGGCACCTGCCGGCCCGATTCTGTGAAGGACGAACCGTTGGTTTTACCTTTGGCGACCTGTGCGACCACCCCACGGCGGTCATGGATTACCTGGAGCTGTGCCGGCGTTTCGACCACTGGGTTATCGATGAACTGCCCGATCTCGCCGATTGTTCGATTGCGGCCCAGCAGCGGTTTATCAATCTGGTGGATGTTTTGTACGATCAGGACAAGCATCTGGTGTTGTTGGGGCAGCGTTCGTTGCAGGAAAGCCTGGGAGGTGATGCGATCGATCTGGCGCGCACGCGGAGTCGGTTGGGGCAGTTGGTGAAAGTGAGGGGAGTGGGCTGATCAGTATTGTCAGGTGTGGCTGCTGGCCCCTTCGCGAGCAAGCTCGCTCCCACAGGAGTCAGCGGTGGAACGCAGGTATGTGAACGACGCTCCACGCCCTGTGGGAGCGAGCTTGCTCCGGGCGGCGTTCCGACGATGGTCGTTAACGATGACGCGTACTTACAGGATAAACGCGGCGCTCTCGGGTTTTTCGCGAGCAGGCTCGCTCCTACGGGGTTTTGTGTACACCTGCAGGAGCTGCCGCAGGCTGCGATCTTTTGATCGTCAGCCCGCCAACCCGACAAACATGTCCTGCACATCATCATGGTTGTCCAGGCCTTCGAGGAATGCCTCGACTTCGGCCATCTGCTCGTCGCTGAGGCCGCTGACCGGGTTCTTCGGCTGATAGCCCAGCTTGGCCGACAATACCGTGAAGCCGTGATCCGGCAGTGCTTTCTGGACCGCGTCCAGGTCCGCAGGCTCGGTCAGGAACAGGGTCGCGCCGTCTTCACCCGGCTCGAAATCCTGGGCGCCGGCTTCGATGGCGGCCATTTCCGGATCGGCGTCCGGGGTGTTCGGGGAGGCCTCGATCATGCCGACGTGGTTGAAGTCCCAGGCCACCGAACCGGAAGCGCCGAGCTGGCCCTTGCGGAACGCGACGCGGATTTCAGCGACGGTGCGGTTGATGTTGTCGGTCACGCATTCAACGATCAGCGGCACCTGATGCGGGGCGAAGCCTTCATAGGTCACGCGATGGTATTGCACGGTTTCGCCCAACAGGCCCGCGCCTTTCTTGATCGCGCGATCCAGGGTTTCCTTGGGCATCGAAGCTTTCTTGGCCTGCTCGACCACCAGACGCAGGTGTGCGTTGGTGGCAGTATCGGCACCGTTGCGGGCAGCAATGGTGATTTCTTTCACCAGTTTGCCGAAGATCTTGCCCTTGGCGTTGGATGCCGCTTCTTTGTGTTTAACCTTCCACTGTGCGCCCATTACTCACTCTCTTATCTGTGGCGCCGAGACATCTATTGGCCGACGCTTTGCGCAAGTTTATACGGCCTAAAGTTGGCAATCGACCAAAAAATCCACCTGCTCGATCGGGCCATGAATCGACATCTTCACCGGTGTTTGTAGGGCGTTTCTGAATCGTCGATTTGCGGTGACTAAAAGGGGCCGTGGTTTCGTACCCTCTGCGCCTGTATTCCATGGCGGAAGCGCATTCGATGCTCAACGACAACGAAAGCCCCTTCACCCTGACACTGCTCGAGGACGATTTGAGTTTTCAGGTGGTGCAGTTCAGCGGACATGAAGCCCTCAACCAGCCCTATCGATTCGAGGTCGAGGTGATCGGCCTGCCGCCGGCCATGCCCTTCGATCAGTTGTTGCAACAGCCGCTGTTCCTCAGCCTGGGGCATGGCCAGGGCTTTCACGGCATCCTCCACAGCGTCAGTCGCGAATACCGGGGCGCATACCGGGTCGGTTACAACGTGGTGATGGTGCCCTACCTGCAGGCACTGGATCGCAATGGCCGGCGCCGGGTATTCCATGACCTCAGTGTGCCAATGATCTTGCGCCAGCTTCTGGAGGACCATGACCTGCCCGCCGACAGCTATCGCTTCGAGCTGGCGAACGGGCACTATCCATCGCGGCCGTTTTGCATCCAGTACGAGGAGAGCGACCTGGCGTTGCTGCAGCGCCTGTGCGAGGAAGAAGGCATTCACTACCACTTCGAGCATCAGTATGACGGTCATGTGCTGGTGTTGGCCGACGACTGCCTGAGTTTCCCCCAGGAGCCGCTGCTGACGCCGTTCCAGGCGAACGCTGCGCTGGACACTGCGCGGCCGGCGATCAGTGAGTTGTTCCAGCGCCATGACGCCCTGCCCTCGCACCCGCGAAGGGATGCCAGCAACCGGGGCGCGCAGAACGCCGGCGATGGCGCGGCCAACCATGCCTTCGGCAAGACAGCGCCGAGGATGGCCAGGCCTGATCCCGAGCAGGATCAACGCAGCCGTCGACAGTTGCAGCGCCTGCGATGCCTGCAGCAGCAGATTCATGGTCACAGCGATCACGTGGCCCTGCGCAGCGCGCGGATCGTGCAGGTGACGGAGCATCCGCTCGCTTGCTTCAACGATCAATGGCTGCTCATCGAGACTCGCCACCAGGGGCGCCAGCCTTCGAATCCGGCCCGGGACAGCAATGCCCTGATGTATCGCAATCAGTTCAGTGCCATTCCCTGGTCGACGGAATTCCGCCCGGCGTTCAAACAGCCCAGGCCCAGCATTCCGGGCTATCAGCCGGCCCAAGTGCTGGGCCCGACCGGGCAACCGCCGGCGCTGGACGATCGCGGCCGGATCCAGGTCAGGCTGTGGCCCACGACGCACGCCGATCCGGAGGAATCCGTCGGCCTCTGGCTGCCGCTCGCCGTGACAACGCCCCACGGCTGGATCGATCCCGGCCAACTGCCGAAGGCCGGCAGCGAGGTGTTCATCAGTTTTCTCGACAGCGATCCGGACCGGCCGGTGCTGTGTGTCGGCCTGGGACAGATTCACCCGCCTGAACCTGCCCGCCCCCGCGAACCGCGCAACGACACCCGCTTGCTGCTTGACTGGCTGGTGAATCGCTCGGACCTCACGCCCTGATGCTCAGCCCTTGTCGGCCTTGCCCGCCGCCGCGGCGAACTTCGCCAGGCGCACGTCGAGGTGTCGGGGCCGGCGCCCGTGATCCTCGGCGCGCTCCTTGCGGCGGATGGCGTTGCGCACCAGCAGTGAGCCGAGATAACGGATCGGCTCCGGCGGAAAAAAGCCCAACGGACCGTTGACCAGCGGCGAGCGGGTCCAGGCATTGTCCAGCCCCTGGACCATCGAGGCGAGAATCTGCCCGCCCATATGACAGGGGCCGACCCCGCTGCCGGAATAACCGAAACCGTAGAACACATTGCCGCTGGCGCTCATCTGGCCGAAGAACGGCAAGCCCGTCACCGAGCGATCCGAGGGACCGTTCCAGGTCGCCTCGATGTTCACCTCGGCAAACGCCGGGAAGAACTCGTTCAAGCTGTGCCTCAACAGACCGGCATAGGGCGATGGCTGATCGAACACCGGCAACATCCGTCCACCATAGGCGAAGGTGTTGCCGCCCTTGCCGAGCATGATCCGGCCGTCCGGGGTGTTGTGGTAGTAGTGCACGAAAATCCGCGAATCGAGCACCGTGACTCCGCTGGTCAGACCTATCTCGTCGAGCAGGTCCGGCCGCGGTTCGGTGATTGCCATGTCGCTGGAAACAATCGCCACGCTGCGCTCGAATTGCGGGAATGCCCGGGCCATCCAGGCATTCATCGCCAGCACCACCCGGTCGGCGCGGACGCTGCCGTTGGCAGTTTGAATGACCGCCGGGCGGCCCTCCTGCAGCCCGGTCATGGCAGTGCGCTCGTGAATTCTCACCCCCAGTTGCAAGGCGACCCGACGCAGGCCGCGCACCAGTTTGCCCGGCTGCACACTGGCGGCGGCCGGCGAGAACCAGCCTTCCAGGTGTTTGCCGGAGCCGGCCATGCGTTGCACATCCGCCACCGGTCGCTGGGCGAACGAGTTGATGCCGTTGCGCTCCAGCGCCGCGATCACCGCGTCGGTCGAACCGCATTGAGCACGGTTGGTGGCGGTGTAGAGCGTACCGTCGAGGCGGTAGTCGGCATCCACGCCGTACTGTTCGCAGAACGTACCGATGGCGTAGATGCTGCGCTCGGATTCCTTGACCAGACGCACCGCTTCTTCGACGCCGAACAACCTTTGCAGGGTGAAATATTTCGCCGACCACGACAGCGCGCAGCCACCGTTGCGGCCACTGGCGCCCGCTCCACAAATGTCCGCCTCGATCAGCAGCACATCGAGTTCGGGATTCTGTTGCTTGAGCATGATTGCGGTCCACAACCCGGTGTAGCCACCGCCGACAATGCAGACATCGGTGCGGGTGTCACCCGGCAAGGGTTCGCACGGCGCGCAGGACTCGGCTGCCAGCGCCTGTTCCAGCCAGAAAGGTCTCATGGGTCAATCCTTATGTACGCAGGGGTTTTACGCTCATCGGCCGATTCGGCACGTTTACACTTTCGGCAAGCAGGGCAGCCGGGCGGCTGTTCCAGTGCGGGATCAACACCAGCGCGGAGAACATCGCGCAGCCGGCGAAGACGATGAATACGGTGACGGAATCGAAGTAGCCCGGCAGCAATCCACCGAGAATCGCCCCGACCGAGCCGCAGCCATTGACGAATCCGGCGGCGGTGGCGCCCGCCTTGGCGGTGCCGAAATCGATGGCGGCCGCGCCACTGATCATGGAGTCGGGTCCGTACAAGGTCAGGCCCATGACGAACAACAAAGCGACCACCAGCATCACGCTGCCGGTGTGCAACGCGCCCATGAACAGCGCCAGGGATACGGTCAGCGCCAGCAGACTGATCACGCAGGCTGGCATGCGCCGGGCGCCGAACAGTTTGTCCGAGGCCAGGCCCAGCAGGATCGGCCCAAGCAATCCGGCCAGTTCGAACGCGGTCGGAATGATCGCCGCGCCGACCTTGCCCACCGAGGGCATCTGCTCGAAGACGATCACCGGGCCCCAGAGCAGGATCGCGTAGCGCGCCGGTTTCAATAGAAAGTAGGCCAGCCCCAACACCAGCACCGTTCGGTTGCGCAGGATTTCCCGTAGCGGCTCCAGGACGCTGATCCGGCTTTGCGCGTAAGCCTCGTCGGCGGTCAATTCGGGCTCGGGTTCCACCGCCGGCAGACCGACGTCCTCGGGTTTGTTGCGCTGGAAAATGAAGAACAGCACCGCCACCAGGCCGACCACCGCCGCGCTGGAAATGAACGCCGCGTGCCAGGTACCGATCAGCGTGTAGGCCCACCAGCCGGCGAACGGCGAAGCCACCAGGCCGCCGAAGGCGTAGCAGGAACTCCATAGCCCCAGCACCCGCCCGCGCTGCTCGGCGGGGAAAAAGCTGCCGATGTTCTTGCACAAGCCCGACCATCCCGTGGACTGCGCCAGGCCCTGGATCAACATGCAGGTGGCGAAGATCGGCAAGGTCGCGAAGCTGCCCATCACCAGCGCCGCGGCGGCGGAAATCAGCAAGCCACCCAGCACCACGACCCTTGGACCAAAGCGGTCGGCGAGGATGCCCCAGGTGAATTGGCCGATGGCGTAAGCGGCCAGGTAAATGGCGTCGAGGTTGGCCATGGCCATTTTGTCGAGGGTGAAGCCGGGGTCCTCGGCGATCCCCAGTTTTGCTACGGAAAAGGCTTTGCGGGTGAAATAGAACGCAGCGTAAGCGAGCCAGGTGATCGCGAAGATCTGCACGCGCCAACGTTTGATGGTGCCGATAGGGTTGTTCATTGTGGTTCTGACCTCAGGGTGTGAGTGTGCCGGCAGAATTGGAAGAAAACGCCTGTGTTTTTATTTTTGAGCACTGCGATATCGCCCCGTCCCTCTGGCGATACCGGTCAGATGAGTCCTGCAATCGCACGCACAGGCTCATGGCCACGGATGCTGTTCGACTGACCAGTCACCGGAGCTGGAGTAGATAAAAACAATTACTGATTAATAAGTGAAATCGATTTATCGTATTTCCAATATAAGCTCAGCTTGTTACTGGAGGTTTCGATGTCGGTTTCCCACGCCCAGCTCAAAGCCTTCCATGCGGTGGCCGTCCACGGAAGCTTCACTCGAGCCGCTGAGCGGCTATTTCTCACACAGCCGGCGATTTCCGACCAAGTGCGCAAACTGGAAGAGCGCTTTGGGGTGTTGCTGTTCCACCGCAATAAACGCTCGGTGCGCCTGACCGATCTGGGCGAGCGCTTGTTGAGCGTCACCCAGCGCTTGTTTGTCATTGAGGCCGAGGCGCAGGAGTTGCTGCAGGCCTCCCAGGCGCTGCAGACCGGCAGTCTGATTCTGGCGGTGGATGCGCCGGTGCATGTGCTGCCGCAGATCGCGCGTTTCTGCGAGCGCTACCCTGGCATCAGCGTGAAGATCGAGACCGGCAATACCGATGAATCGCTGTTTCGCCTGTTCAACTATCAGGCGGACCTGGCGTTGCTGGGGCGGGAGGTCAGCGACGAGCGGCTGATCTCGTTGCCGCTGCGTAATGACCCGATGGTGGCGTTTGTTTCACGTAGCCATCCATGGGCCGACCGCGAATCCATCTGCCTGGCGGACCTGGACGACACTCCGCTGGTGTTGCGGGAAATCGGCTCGGTGACGCGCCAGACCCTGGAGGAGGAAATGGCCCGGGCCGGATTTCGCATCCGCCCGGCGATCCAGGTCGAAGGACGGGAAGCGGCGCGCGAGGCGGTGGTGGTTGGGATCGGCGTCGGGGTGGTATCGGCTGCCGAGTTCGGCGCGGATTCGCGGGTGTGTGCGTTGCCGATCACCGATTGCACCCGGCGATTGACCGAGACATTGGTGTGCTTGCGCGAGCAGAGTTCGCGGCGGGTGGTGGCGACGTTTCTGGAGATGGTGCGTGGGAGTCTTGTATAAGCAGGTCCGGCCCCTTCGCTGGCAAGCCAGCTCCTACAGGGATCCGGGTCGCCGCAGATCTTGCGCACGACGCCAACCCTGTAGGAGCCGGCTTGCCGGCGAAGGCATCTTCATTGGCGACGCAAGACTTGCGGCCGCCTTCGCCGGCAAGCCGGCTCCTACAGAGGTTGGCGCACAATCCCACGGTATGCAGGTGTTCCCTGTGGGCGGGCTTGCCCGCGATGGCCACGCCGCGGTTTATCTGACAGGCGCCAACTCGAAAAACGCCTGAATCAGGCGCAAATCCCGCCGCCGTTCCATGCACCCCATCATGTGCCGATTCACCAACCCCTCTCCAATAATCGGCACCGCCACCACCCGCGGATCATGGCTGACCTCCACCGATGACACCACGCCCACCCCCAGTTCCGCTGCCACGGCTTCGGTCACCGCTTCACGACTGTCCAGCTCCAGCAGCACCCGCGGGTTGACGCTGGCCTGGGTGCAAGCTTCATCGAACGTGCGCCGTGTGATCGAACTCGGCTCGCGCAACACCATGATCACTTGATCCAGTTCTTTAAGTTGCACACCTTCAGGCTTCTGCGCCCAAGGATGACCGGCAGGCACCAGTGCGCAGATCCGCGATTCGCTCAGGGCCTGCAGGTGCAAGCCCTTGCGCGGCTCGACCTCGGTCAGCACCGCCACATCGGCATGTTCCGAGAGCAACGCCGCCAGGGTTTCCTGGGCATTGCCCAGCCGCAGGTTCACGGTGATTCCCGGAAAGCGCGCGCGCAGGCTGGCCAGCATCGGCATGACCATGTGCGGCCCGTCCGCCGCCACTTCCAGGCGCCCGGTGAGCAGCTGCCGATTGGCTTCGAGCATCGCCTGGGCCTCTTCCGCCAACCCGAACATGGCCCGGGTGATCGCGGCCAGCTTGGTGCCCTCTTCCGTCAATTCCACCCGTCGCGCGGTGCGGCGCAACAAGGTGATCTGGTAGTGCTCCTCCAGCGCCTTGATGTGTCCGGTGACTGCCGGCTGGCTGATGAACAGCCGTGCGGCGGCCCGGGTAAAGCTGCCTTCGCGGGCAACGGCATCGAACGCGCGGAGCTGGAACAGGTTCATGAATAACTCTCACTGATGGCTGGCATAACAACAAACAATTTGATTGATAGCTCGGCAAATTGCAATTTAGGCCCCGTAGCTTCATCCCATCGATTGCGAGGACACGAGAATGAGTACTGCCGAACCCATCCTGCTCACCCCCGGCCCGTTGACGACTTCGGCCCGCACCCGCCAGGCGATGATGGTCGACTGGGGTTCATGGGATGACCGTTTCAATCAGCTGACCGCCAGCCTCTGCGAGCAACTGCTGGCGATCATCAACGGCGGCGCCAGCCACCACTGCGTCCCCCTGCAAGGCAGCGGCACCTTCGCCGTCGAAGCGGCGATCGGCACCCTGGTGCCCCGGGACGGCAAAGTCCTAGTGTTGATCAACGGTGCCTACGGCAAACGCCTGGCGAAAATCTGCGAAGTGCTCGGCCGCCCCTTCAGCACCTTTGAAACCGCCGAGGACGAACCGACCACCGCCGACGACGTCGACCGCCTGCTGCACGCCGACCCCGCCATCACTCACATCGCGCTGATTCACTGCGAAACCAGCACCGGCATCCTCAACCCGCTGCCGGAGATTGCCCGGGTCATCGCGCAACACGGCAAACGCCTGATCATCGACGCCATGAGCTCCTTTGGCGCGCTGCCAATCGATGCACAACAGGTGCCGTTCGACGCGCTGATCGCCGCTTCGGGCAAATGCCTGGAGGGCGTCCCGGGCATGGGCTTCGTCTTCGCTCGCAAGGAAGCCCTGGCCAATGCCGCCGGCAACTCGCACTCCCTGGCGATGGATTTGTTCGACCAGCACAGCTACATGGCCAAGACCGGGCAATGGCGCTTCACCCCGCCGACCCACGTGGTCGCCGCGCTGCACGAAGCCCTGCTGCAATACAACGAAGAAGGGGGGTTGCCCGCCCGGCATCAGCGCTACGCCAATAATTGCCAGGTGCTGCTCGACGACATGGCCAGGCTCGGCTTGCGCAGCTTCCTGCCCGCCGCGATCCAGGCGCCGATCATCGTCACCTTTCACGCGCCGAAAGACCCGCGCTATCAGTTCAAGGAATTCTACGAACGGGTCAAGGCCAAGGGCTTCATCCTCTACCCGGGCAAATTGACCCAGGTCGAAACCTTTCGTGTCGGCTGCATCGGCCACGTCGATCAGGCCGAGATGCATGCGGCGGTGGCGGCGGTGGCCGAGGTACTGCGCGAGATGGAAGTGCTCGAAATCTAACCCACACCGCACTTCCCTGTGGGAGCGAGCTTGCTCGCGATGAGGCCCGATCAGTCGACATCAATGTTGAATGAAAGACCGCTATCGTCGGAACGCCGCCCGGAGCAAGCTCGCTCCCACAGGTACATCGAACTCCCAAATATCTCGTTCTCACAGGAATCTGATCACCATGAACTACACCAACCCAACCAAACTCCAGGCCGCCATCCTCGACTGGGCCGGCACCGTGGTCGATTTCGGCTCCTTCGCTCCGACCCAGATTTTTGTCGAGGCCTTTGCCGAGTTCGACGTCCAGGTCTCCATCGAAGAAGCCCGCGGGCCGATGGGGATGGGCAAGTGGGACCACATCCGTACTCTGTGCAATCAGCCGTCAGTGGCCGAACGTTATCGCGCCGTGTTCGGCCGCACGCCGACCGATGATGACGTCACCGCCATCTACAAACGCTTCATGCCCCTGCAAATCGAGAAAATCGCCGAGCACTCGGCGCTGATCCCCGGCGCCCTGGACACCATTGCCCACCTGCGCCAGCAAGGCATCAAGATCGGCTCCTGCTCCGGCTACCCGAAGCAGGTCATGGACAAAGTGGTCGAACTGGCCGCCACCAACGGTTACGTGGCCGATCACGTGGTCGCCACTGACGAAGTCCCCAACGGTCGCCCATGGCCGGCCCAGGCCCTGGCCAATGTGATCGCCCTCGGCATCGATGATGTCGCGGCCTGCGTGAAGATCGACGACACCGTGCCGGGCATTCTCGAAGGCCGTCGCGCCGGTATGTGGACCGTTGCGTTGATCTGCTCGGGCAACGCGCTGGGCCTGGACTACGAAGGTTATCGCGCCCTCGGCAGCGACCAGCTGGCCAGCGAACGCAAGCGTATCCACGGGATGTTCGAAGGCTCGCGCCCGCACTACATGATCGACACCATCACCGACTTGCCGGAAGTGATCGCCGACATCAACCGGCGTCTGGCCAAGGGTGAATTGCCGCAAAGCAGCTGATCACCTTTCCCCCTGTAGGAGCGAGCTTGCTCGCGATGGACTCAAGAGCGCCGCGTTTTCCCAGGAAACACGCGTCATCGTTAACGACCATCGCGAGCAAGCTCGCTCCTACATTAACGCCGCGTTTTACCAGGTAAACACGCGTTATCGTTAACGACCTTCACTACGGTGCGACGACTCGACAAGCCAGCTCCTACATTATTTGTAGATTGAACCCCCGACGGCCCTGCAAGCCGCCGGTGTGGATGAAGATCAGGCGCGTGCCACGGGCAAATCTACCGGCCTCGACGTGCTGCTTGAGCGCCAGCAGCGCCTTGCCGGTGTACAGCGGTTCGAGGGGAACGCCGCTGGCCTGTTCGGTCCGCTCGATGAATTCCAGTAGCAGTGGATCGATCCTGGCGAAGCCGCCACGGCTGGCGTCGAACAGTTCACAGGCGACATCGACCCGCCCCGCTTGCTGCACAATCCTCCCGACCTGCTGCGCCACACCATGATCGTCGGGTACTGCCAATGCGCCGTACACCGGATGCTCGCCCGCTTCGGCCAGTACCAGGCCGGCCAGGGTCGTGCCGGTGCCGCAGGCCAGCCACCAGCCGTCGTAGTCGTTCCAGCCCAGAGCGTTCAACTGCTCGCTGACCATGGCTTTCAGTGGCCTGCAGCCCTTGGCGCCAGGTAAACCGCCGCCACCTTCCGGCACCGGCTGCAGATCGGGGTATTGTGCCTGCCATGGCTGCCAGAAACCGGGAGCGTGTCGCGCGCGATAACCGCCGTAACCCAACCAGTGCAACTGCATGCCGAATGCTTTCAAGTCCTTCACCGTGGGGGTGTCTTGCGGATGACCGCGCAGCAGGCCGACAGTAGGGAAACCGAAGCGTTTGCCCGCCGCGGCCAGTGCATGCAGATGATTGGAGTGGGCGCCACCCAGACTGATAATTCCTTTGGCACCGAGCTGGTCAGCGGCTTTCAGGTGCTCGGTGAGTTTGAACCACTTGTTGCCACTGATCAGCGGGTCGATCTGATCGAGGCGCAGGATGGCGACTTCGATGCCTGATCGGCTTAGCCAATCCAGATGAAGAAGTTCCAGGGGAGCTTCGGGTTGCCAGTTGGCAGGATAAGAAAGCATTGGTGCCTGATGTGGCTGGGAAAGAGCGAGCATTCTAGTCGCTCATAGGCCGCCTTCGCGAGCAAGCCCACTCCCACATGGGCACGGTGGCAGGCACGGATCTCCCAGATGCCGACGATCCCCTGTGGGAGCGAGCCTGCTCGCGAAGGCGGCGGCAGATTCAACATTCGCAGCGACAGACATACCGCTTTCGCGAGCAGGCTCGCTCCCACATTGGCACGGTGTCAGGCATAAATCTCCCAGATGTCGGCGATCCCGGCGACTTGCCCGCGATAGCCATTGGCACGTTTGACCTGCAATTTACAACTGCGCAGCCAACCGCGACCCTTGATTGATCGCCCGCTTCGCATCCAGCTCCGCCGCCACGTCCGCGCCGCCGATCAAATGCACATTCTGCCCCGCCGCCACCAGGCCGTCATGCAATTCGCGCAGCGGATCCTGCCCGGCGCAGATCACGATGTTATCCACCGGCAACACCTGTGGCTCGCCGGTTTCGCCGATGCGGATGTGCAAGCCCTGGTCGTCGATCTTCAGGTATTCGACGCTGTTGAGCATCTGCACCTGTTTGTTCTTCAGGCCGGTGCGGTGAATCCAGCCCGTGGTCTTGCCAAGGCCGTCGCCGACCTTGGACTTCTTGCGTTGCAGCAGGAACACGTCACGGGCCGGCGCATGGGGCTCGGCCTGGATGCCGGCCACACCGCCCCGGGCTTGAAGATGGGTATCGATGCCCCACTCCTTCCAGAACGCTTCACGGTCCTGACTAGTGGCCACACCCTGGTGCACCAGAAACTCCGACACGTCGAAACCGATCCCCCCGGCACCAATCACCGCGACACGCTTGCCCACCGGTTTGCGCTCGAGGATCACGTCCAGGTAGCTCAGCACCTTGGCATGCTCCACGCCCGGGATCGCCGGGGTTCGCGGGGCGATACCGGTGGCGAGGATGATCTCGTCGAAACCGCCTGCGACCAGTTGCGCCACATCGACCCGAGTGTTCAGGCACACCTCGACGTGGGTGGTCTGCAGCTTGCGATTGAAGTAGCGCAGGGTTTCGAAGAACTCTTCCTTGCCCGGTACACGCTTGGCGATGTTGAACTGGCCACCGATTTCGCTGGCCGAATCGAACAGCGTCACCTGGTGGCCACGCTCGGCAGCCACGGTCGCCGCGGACAGCCCGGCAGGGCCGGCACCGACCACAGCGATTTTCTTGATCTGCTGCACCGGCAGGTAATTGAGTTCGGTCTCATGGCAGGCCCGCGGGTTCACCAGGCAGCTGGTCAACTTGCCGCCAAAGGTGTGATCGAGGCACGCCTGGTTGCAGCCGATGCAGGTGTTGATTTCATCGGCACGGCCAGCCGCGGCCTTGTTGACGAAGTCCGGGTCGGCAAGGAACGGCCGCGCCATGGAGACCATGTCGGCATCGCCTTCGGCCAGGATCTGCTCGGCGACTTCCGGGGTGTTGATGCGGTTGGTGGTGATCAGCGGAATGCTCACCGAGCCGCGCAGCTTGGCCGTGACCTTGCTGAACGCACCGCGTGGCACCTTGGTGGCAATGGTCGGGATTCGCGCTTCGTGCCAGCCGATGCCGGTGTTGATGAGGGTCGCGCCGGCCTGCTCGATGGCCTGGGCCAACTGCACGATTTCTTCCCAGCTGCTGCCGCCTTCCACCAGGTCGAGCATCGACAGGCGGAAGATAATGATGAAGTTCGGGCCGACCGCTTCGCGCACCCGGCGCACGATCTCCACCGGCAGACGCATGCGGTTTTCGTAGCTGCCGCCCCAACGGTCGGTGCGATGGTTGGTGTGAGCGGCGAGGAACTGGTTAATGAAATAGCCTTCCGAGCCCATGATCTCGACACCGTCGTACTCGGCTGACTGCGCCAGGGTCGAACAGGTGACGAAATCGCTGATCTGTTTCTCGATGCCCTCCTCGTCCAGTTCCTTGGGCTTGAACGGGTTGATGGGCGCCTGGATCGCACTTGGCGCAACCTGTTTCGGGCTATAGGCATAACGACCGGCGTGCAGGATCTGCATGCAGATCTTGCCGCCGGCCTCATGCACCGCGCGGGTCACGATCCGGTGTTTGAGCGCTTCTTCCTCGGTGGTCAGCTTGGCTGCTCCGGAATACACCCCACCCTCATCATTCGGGCCAATCCCGCCGGTGACCATCAGGCCCACGCCGCCCCGGGCTCGCTCGGCGAAGTACGCGGCCATGCGTTCGAAACCGCCGGGTTTCTCCTCAAGGCCGGTGTGCATCGAGCCCATCAGGGTGCGGTTGCGCAACGTGGTAAAACCCAGGTCCAGCGGGGCCAACAGATGCGGGTAATGAGCGGCGGCCATCGGTAACTCCACAACGAGCGATCACGGAAAAAATGTGGGTGCTCTTTGGCACCCCTCTGTCATGTTTCACAGACTATGAGCACTCCACCGGTCGCTCAATGACCGTAACTGACAACTTATTGATCCAAATGCGCAGCGCCCCTTGGCAAGCGCCGGCATGGGCCCTACCCTAGTCAGCGAACCCTGCACACGGCTGTCGACTGTTTTCCCATGCGCAAACTTCTGTACCTGACGTTCTCCATGGCATTGATTGCCGCCCTGACGACCTACGCGATGTGGGCCGCTGACCGTCCGGTGGGTCACTACCTGTCGGACCTGCGCATCGATCTCGCCGTCGATCACGGCACGCCTGCCGATCGCGGCAACCTGCTGGGCATCCAGCCCGAACTGTTTCCCACCGACTACCAAAGCTCCGAACGCTTGCACCGCAAGCTCGCCGCCTATCTGCACAAGGCCCGGGACGAGGGCCTGCTGAATGAAAAAACCATCGTCGTGCTGCCGGAACACATCGGCACCTGGCTGATGGTCAGCGGCGAGAAAGACGAGCTGTACCAGGCCACCACCCTCAAGGAAGCCATGAACTGGCTGGCGGCGAGCAATCCCTTGAAGTTCATCCGCGCCCTGATCGGTGCCCAGGGCGACAGTCGCCTGGACGACGCTCACCTGCGGATGAAAGCCAAAGGCATGGCCAAGGACTACCAGGCCTTGTTCGGTGGCCTGGCCAAGGAGTTTCAGGTGACCCTGGTGGCGGGCTCCATCGTGTTGCCCGAACCCAGCATCATCGACGGCAGGCTGAAAATCGGCGGCGGTGCGCTGTATAACAGCAGCGTGGTGTTCGGCCGGGACGGTCTGCCGATCGGCCAACCCCAGCGCCAGATTCATCCGGTATTCGATGAACATGAAGTCATTGCGGCCAATGGTGAGCGTACCCTCAGTGTCGTCGATACCCCGGCCGGACGCCTGGGGGTGCTGATCGGCAGCGACAGCTGGTACCCGGACGCCTACCGCAAGCTTGACGAACAGGGCGCGAAGTTTGTTGCGGTGCCGGCCTTCGTGACCGGGCGCGGCACCTGGGATAAACCGTGGCGCGGCTACAAGGGCTTGTCCACGCCCGCCTCCGTCAGTCTCAAGGCCGAAGAACTCAGCGAAGGCCAGGCCTGGCATCACTTGACCCTGACCGCTCAACCGCCCAGCAGCCAGGCAATCGCAGGTATGAGCGTGTTTTTGCGCGGTCAGTTCTGGGATCAGGGCAGCGCCGGGCAGAGTTTTCTCAGCAGCAACGGCCAGCATTTCGCCGATGGCAATGCCCGTGGCGCGCGTTTGCTGAATCTGTGGTTGTAACCCATGAAACCCTTGCCCATGCGCCTGGGCGATCTGTCGGTGGGCTTTGTGCACAGCCTGGCCGATGCCGTGCGCAGTCACGGTGCAGATCCTCAGCCGCTACTTGAGCAATACGGCCTCGATGCAGCACGCCTGGGCGAAGCCGGCGCCCGGCTCTCGATCCCGCGCTACATGCGCCTGGGCCACAGCGCCATTCAACTGACCGGCGACCCGGCGTTGGGGTTGCGCATGGGCCAGCTCAGTCGCCTGAACCAGGTCGGCCTGGCCGGAGTGACCGCCGCCCAGGCGCCGACGGTGCGAGAAGCGGCGCGCTGCCTGATTCGTTTCGAAGCTTTATATGGCTCCAACTATCGCGGGCAATCCAGCTTTCATGAGGACGCCCAAGGCGCCTGGCTGCGCTTTTATTCCATCAGCCCCTACAACGCCTATAACCGCTTCGTGGTGGATTCGATCATCGCCAGCTGGCTGCAACAACTGTCCAGCGTCGGCCCTGCCACGCTGCGGGCCGAACGCATCGAGATCGAGTTCCCGGCGCCGGATTACCGTGAGGCCTATGCCGTGCTGGGCGACTGCCCGATTCAGTTCGGCGCCGAACAGAATCAGCTGCGCCTGAGCCTGGCCAGCCTCGCCCAGCGCAATCCGCTGCATTGCCCGAGCACCTGGCGGCACTTGCTGCAAGTGTGCGAACGGGAACTGGAGCAATTGACACGCACCCGCAGCCTGCGTGAACGCATCACTCAGTTGCTGGGGCCATTGCTCAATGGTGGTCGGGAGCCCGACCTGGAAGAAGTGGCGGCACGTCTGAAGCTGCCGACCTGGACCTTGCGCCGCAAACTGGCCGAAGAAGGCACGCAATTTCGCGCAATCCTCAACGACACACGTCGCGACCTGGCCATGACCTATATTCGCGACACCGAACTGGCGTTCGGAGAAATCGCCTACCTGCTGGGTTTTGCTTCAGCCGAAGCCTTTCAACGGGCCTTCAAACGCTGGAATGGCCAGACCCCCGGCGAGTTTCGCCGCAGCCATCGCCAATCCGCCTGACGCCTACAGCTCGGTGGCGTCTTCGGCAGGTTCCAGCGGGTCGAGTTCGAATGCCTGATACTCGAGCAGTTCTTCTTGATAGTCGTCCATTTTCAATCCCCCACGGTTTGGTTTAAAAAATGCCTGAATAAGTGACCTGCGCACTGAGCATAAAGTGCCCATGTGAATAACAAATGACGCAGGCAAGACACGACGCGGCTACTTGATAAAACGTAGCAGGCGATCAGGAATTTATCCCGGGATTTTTCCTATACGGGCCGCAGAATTGTGACCAGGGTTGACGCGGATCAACGATCAAGGGGCGCCGGCAAAGGCGCCCCTGACCTCGGCCTCGATTACTGGGCAGTGACCGGCATCGCCGGAATCGGCTCGCTCGGTGGTGGCAGGCTCGAGCCCGCCGGTGCGGTGCCGCTGTCGGTAGATGACGCCGGCTCGCTGTTCTCGGCCGGGGTAATCGGTGCGGTTTCAGGCGGCGGTGCCACCGGCTCGGCGGACGCCGGTGCCGGTTGCTGTTCAGGCTCCTGGGCCGGCGCAGGCGCAGGCGCGGCCGCCGGTGCAGGCGTCGGCGCCAATTGAGCCGGTTCGGCCTTGGCCTCAGGCACGCCCAGGTCGGTTTTCGGTTTTTCCTTGATGTGTGCAGCCTTCTTCGCTTCCGGTGGCAGGAACAGCTCGACCAGGGTGAAGAAACGCTCGTAGAACTTGGCCGAGGACACGGTTTCGCTGGCGACCTTGACCATCGAGTCGTCGGACGAGCCGATCGGCATCGATACCGAGCCCAACACACCCACGCCAAGGCTGGCGGAGTTGTTGGTCTTCTTCAGCGCATAGCGGTCCTGCAGGGCGTTGGCGAACATGGTCGCATGATGACCCTCGGAGCCATCATCGGCGCAGACCACACTGAAGCTGATCTCCATGTGGGTATCGCCGGTCTGCTGGAAGCTCTTGTGGCCGCTGACCAGTTTCGGGTCGCTGCTGGTGATGATGTAGCCCTGGCTGAGCAACGCCCGACGGGCGGCCTCGCAGGTCTGCGCATCGGTCACCGGGTAATTGCGGGAAAAGGTACCGGAGTCGTCGAAGTTCTCATGCTCATAAATGGCGGTCTTCTCCGACGAGCAGCCGGCAGCGGCGGCCAATACCAGAGCCAGCCCGACGACATGCATGGGAATTGATTTAGACATTGAACATCCTGAAGAAACGGTACGGGGCACATTGTGCAACAGATCGATGCTTAGCGTCGCACCGATTGGTGTCTTAAAACGGTTACACGACAACTGACCGTTTATGGGCAGGAAAGTCCCTTGATGATTTCAGCGTTCCGATGGGCAGGGCATTTTGCAAAAAAAAAGACCCCGGCGATGGGCCGGGGTCCTTGTGTTGCGCAAACCTCAATCAGGCATCAGAACCGCTCGATGTCCGCTTCGGCTTCCAGCTGTTTGCGATAAGCCGCAAAGTCTTGCTGGCCAATGCGCGACGCGAGGAAGCGACGGTACTGGTCCTTCTCTTCATCGGTCGGTGCCGCCGCTTCGTTCACGCCATCGAGACGCACGATCACCAGACTGCCATCGGCCAGGGTCACGCTGTTGAAGGTCGGTTTGTCCTTCGCGGCGGGCTTGGGCATCCGGAACAGCGCTTGCAGTACAGTCGGGTCGATGCCTTCCTGAGTCCGAGTGGCTGCAGTGGTGACTTTCCAGTTCTGGCCATCGAAGGCCTGGTCCGCAGGGGCCTTGCCCTCGCGCAGGCTGACGATCAACTCATCGGCCTTGGTCTTGGCGGCAGCACTGGCGTGCTCCTTGGTCAATTGCCCACGGATCGCGGCAGATACGCTTTCGAGCGGCAATTGCGCCGGTTTCAGGTGCTCCTTGGCGCGCAGCACGATCACGGTTTCCGGATCGAGTTCGATGGCGGTGCTGTTGGCACCCTCATCCAGCACTTCAGGACTGAATGCAGCGGTGACCACGGCGCGGTTGGCCGCCAGCCCTTCGCCGCCTTCACGACCGAACGGCTTGGAGGTGTGCACGGTCAGCTTCAAGTCTTGCGCCGGCTGGGCCAGGTCGGAGGACTCGAACGCCGAGTCTTCCAGTTGCTTGGTCGCCTCGACGAAACGCTGTTCGACCTGCTGGGTTTTCAGCTCGCGGGTCAGCTTGTCTTTCAGGCTGGCGAAGGTCGGGATTTGCGGCGCTTCGACACCCAGCAGCTTGATCAAGTGGAAACCGAAGTCGGTGCGAACCGGCTCCGAGACCTGATCCTTGGCCAACGCATACAGCGCGGTTTCAAAGGCTGGATCGTAGACACCAGGACCTGCGAAACCGAGGTCGCCGCCGTTATTGGCCGAACCCGGGTCCTGGGAGAATTCCTTGGCCAGCGCCTCGAATTGCTCGCCCTTGGCCAGACGTGCCTGGACTTCTTCGATCCTGGCCTTGGCTTGCGCCTCGGTCACCTTATCGTTCACTTCGATCAGAATGTGCGCGGCCCGACGCTGTTCGGACAAGTTCGCGGTTTCTTTCTGATACGCCGTTTGCAGGTCTTCGTCCTTGACGCTGACCTGATCGAAGAAGGATGACTTCTTCAACTCGAGGTAATCGATGACCACCTGATCCGGCGTCATGAATTCCTTTGCGTGCTCGTCGTAGTAGGCTTTGACTTCGTCGTCGGTCAGCTTCACCGCCGCCGGGTCGGCCTTGACGTTCAGCGCAGCGAAATCGCGGGTCTGTTTTTCCAGACGGGCGAAGGCCAGCACCTGTGCGTCGGTGACGAAACCGCTGCCTGCCAGGCCGGCACGCAGCTGGCCGATCAACATTTCCTGAGCCAGCATCTGGCGGAATTGCAGGCGGCTGTAACCGAGTTGACGGATGACCTGGTCGAAACGCTCGGCGTTGAACGCACCGTCCACCTGGAATTCAGGCGTTTGCAGGATCACCTGGTCCAAAGCCGCTTCGGAAAAAGCGAAATCGGATTTTTCTGCGCCCTGGAGCAGCAGTTTGCGATCGATCAAGCCTTTGAGGGCCGATTCGCGCAACATTTTTTCGTCGAGCAAGGAAGCATCGAAGTCCTTGCCCAGCTGTTGCATGAGTTGACGGCGTTGCATATCGACCGCCTGGCTCAGCTCGCCCTGACTGATTTCTTCACCATTGACCTTGGCCGCGTTCTGGCTGTTCGTCGTGGCCTGGAAAATGGCTTCGACACCGGTGAACGCCATCAGTACAACGATGATCCCGATGATGGTCTTGGCAATCCAGCCTTGTGAATTGTCCCTGATATTCTGCAGCATGCGTCCCCCAGAAACGGTTGAACTTCAAAATTAGGCAACCGTGGAGCGTGGGTAGAATCCGGATAGAAGAAAGGCGCATCCGAGGATGCGCCTTCTCGTAACTGGCGGAGCGGATCGAGGGTTCGAACATGCGACCCTCGGTGTCTCGGCACGGCGAATTGCCGACTGGACGACCGCTCCGCTGCCAGGTCAGGTATGACCCCGACCCGGATAGGCAAAAACCTGAATCGAACTTAGTTGACAGCTTCTTTCAGTGCTTTACCAGCTTTGAAACCTGGTTTTTTGGCGGCTGCGATTTCCAGCGTCTTACCGGTCTGTGGGTTACGACCAATGCGAGCTGGACGATCGGTGACGGAGAACGTACCGAAACCCACCAGAACAACAGAGTCGCCAGCCTTGAGAGCGCCAGTGACGGATTCGATTACAGCGTCCAGCGCGCGGCCAGCAGCAGCTTTCGGGATATCAGCGGATGCAGCGATAGCATCAATCAGTTCCGACTTGTTCACTCTAAGTCCCCTTATATCTATTTGAGTATGATTCTAAGTTTTTTGGTGAAAGCAAAAAAACGAGTGCTGAATGGCCTACAGACACTTAAGAGCCGCTTTATAACAAGGGCCCTAAACAGCGTCAACAAGCCCCTCAGGCAAATGCGTACTAATGCGTGCTAATTCTTTCCTTAGAGTCAGACTCGCGTTTTTCATCCTTTGCGACGATCTCGGGAGCCACATCCGGCAAGGGCTCCGGCGCGTATTGCAGCGCAATTTGCAGGACCTCGTCAATCCATTTAACCGGTTTAATCTGAAGATCTGCTTTGATATTGTCCGGAATTTCCTTCAGATCGCGTACGTTCTCTTCAGGAATGATCACCGTCTTGATTCCACCACGGTGAGCCGCGAGCAGTTTTTCTTTCAGGCCACCGATCGCCAGCACCTGGCCACGCAGGGTGATTTCACCGGTCATGGCGACGTCCGCGCGAACGGGAATCCCGGTCAATGCCGAGACCAGGGCCGTGCACATGCCTACACCAGCGCTAGGGCCATCCTTCGGGGTCGCCCCTTCCGGCATATGGATGTGGGTGTCACGCTTCTCGTGGAAGTCCAGGGGAATGCCGAGGCTCTTCGCGCGGCTGCGCACCACGGTCAGGGCTGCGGTGATCGATTCAACCATCACGTCACCCAGGGAACCGGTCTTGATCAGTTGGCCCTTGCCTGGAACGACAGCGGCTTCGATGGTCAACAATTCGCCGCCCACCTGAGTCCACGCCAGGCCGGTGACCTGACCGATCTGGTCCTGGGATTCAGCCAGGCCGTAGCGGAATTTACGCACCCCGAGGAAATGCTCCAGCATGTCGGCGGTGACCTTCACCGAGAAGCGTTTTTCCAGCGCATGCTCTTTGACCGCCTTGCGGCAAACCTTGGCAATCTGGCGCTCAAGCCCACGTACACCGGCTTCGCGGGTGTAGTAGCGGATGATGTCGCGGATCGCTTCGGCGTCGAATTCCAGCTCGCCTTTCTTCAAGCCGTTGGCAGTGATCTGCTTGGGCGAAAGGTATTTGACGGCGATGTTGATCTTCTCGTCTTCGGTGTAGCCCGGCAGACGAATCACTTCCATCCGGTCCAGCAGCGCCGGCGGAATGTTCATGGAGTTGGAGGTGCACAGGAACATCACATCGGACAGGTCGTAGTCGACTTCCAGATAGTGATCGTTGAAGTTGTGGTTCTGCTCTGGATCGAGCACTTCCAGCAACGCCGAGGCCGGATCGCCACGCATGTCGCTGCCCATCTTGTCGATTTCATCCAGCAGGAACAGCGGGTTGCGCACCCCTACCTTAGTCATCTTTTGAATCAATCTTCCTGGCATCGAACCGATATACGTCCGGCGATGACCACGAATTTCCGCTTCATCGCGTACACCGCCGAGGGCCATGCGCACGAACTTGCGGTTGGTGGCGTGGGCAATCGACTCCGCCAGCGAGGTTTTACCCACCCCCGGAGGACCGACCAGGCACAACACCGGACCGCGAATCTTCTTCACGCGCTTTTGCACGGCGAGGTATTCGAGGATCCGCTCCTTGACTTCTTCCAGGCCGTAGTGGTCGGCGTCGAGAATGTCTTCGGCACGGGCAAGGTCCAGACGCACCTTGCTCTGGGCCTTCCACGGCACCTGGACCAGCCAGTCGATGTACGAACGCACCACGGTCGCTTCAGCGGACATTGGCGACATTTGTTTCAGCTTGTTCAGTTCACCCTGGGCCTTGGCCAGGGCGTCCTTTGGCAGGCCGGCGGCATCGATGCGCTTTTTCAGCTCTTCGATTTCGTTGTGGCCTTCCTCGCTGTCGCCGAGTTCTTTCTGAATGGCCTTCATCTGCTCATTCAGGTAGTACTCGCGCTGGCTGCGCTCCATTTGTTTCTTGACGCGACCGCGAATGCGTTTTTCGACCTGCAGCAGGTCGATCTCGGCATCCAGTAACGCCAGGACGTGCTCGACCCGGGCAGACAAATCGATGATTTCGAGGATTTCCTGCTTCTGCTCGATCTTCAGGGCCATGTGCGCGGCCATGGTGTCGACCAGGCGGCCTGGCTCGTCGATGCTGTTGAGCGACGACAGGACTTCAGCCGGGACTTTCTTGCCCAGCTGTACATATTGTTCGAACTGAGCCAGCAGGCTGCGGACAAACACTTCCGACTCGCGCTCGGGCGCGTCGGTTTCGTCGATCAGCGAGACTTCGGCGCGGCAGTGGCCGTCCACTTCGCTGAAGCGCTCCACGGCGCCCCGCTGCTCACCTTCGACCAGAACCTTGACCGTGCCATCAGGCAGCTTGAGCAGCTGCAGGACGGTCGCAATCGTACCTACGCGATAGAGTGCATCTTCACCGGGATCGTCGTCAGCAGGGTTTCTCTGAGCCAGCAGAAGGATCTGCTTGTCGCCGGTCATCGCTGCCTCGAGGGCTTCGATGGATTTCTCGCGCCCCACGAACAGCGGGATAACCATGTGCGGATAAACCACAACATCACGCAATGGCAGGAGAGGCAATTCGATGGTCGTCTTCATGATTTCGCCTCTACGGCGGCCATAAGGCCGTAAACAGATGGAAGTAAGCTTGAAACCAAGATGGGGGCTGGTTTGGAAAAAAACAAGCGGATAAAAGAATGGCTTTGTAGATCGGTGATTCAGGTGGTGTTTGTGAAGGTTTGGATATATCGAAAAACCGGGTTGGCTGTTGGGCCGTTTTCGCTGGCAAGCCAGCTCCTGCACAAGCATGCGACCGCAATAGCAAAGGGGCCCGCAGCACTAATGCCGGTCAGACTGTAGGAGCGAGCTTGCTCGCGATGATCTCAAGGGCAACGCGTTCATTCAGAAAGAACGCGTTATCGTTAACGTCCATCGCGAGCAAGCTCGCTCCTACAGCTGACCGGCATTAGCCCGAAGGCCCCTTCTTTGTTGCGGCGGCGTGACGCTTAGGCGTCTGGTGCTGCCTTGGCAGCCGGCTCACTGTTTTCGTAGATATACAGTGGCTTGGACTTGCCTTCGATGACGCTTTCGTCGATCACGACTTTACTCACCTCGGACTGCGAGGGGATTTCGTACATGGTGTCGAGCAATACGCCTTCGAGGATCGAACGCAGTCCACGGGCACCGGTCTTGCGTTCCAGGGCACGTTTGGCGACCGATTTCAGCGCGTCGGCCCGGAATTCCAGATCAACACCTTCCATCTCGAACAACTTGGCATACTGCTTGGTCAGTGCATTTTTCGGCTCGGTGAGAATCTGCATCAACGCAGCTTCATCAAGCTCGTCCAGCGTGGCCAGGACCGGCAGACGACCGACGAACTCCGGGATCAGACCGAACTTGACCAGATCGTCAGGTTCGACTTCACGCAGGGATTCACCGACTTTCTTGCCTTCTTCCTTGCTGCGCACTTCTGCGTTGAAACCGATGCCGCCCTTGGTGGAACGGTTTTGAATAACCTTTTCCAGACCGGAGAACGCACCACCGCAGATGAACAGGATGTTACGGGTGTCGACCTGAAGGAATTCCTGCTGCGGATGCTTGCGACCGCCTTGAGGCGGAACGGAAGCGACCGTGCCTTCGATCAACTTGAGCAGGGCCTGCTGCACGCCTTCACCGGAAACGTCCCGGGTGATCGACGGGTTGTCAGACTTGCGCGAGATCTTGTCGATCTCATCGATGTAGACAATGCCCATCTGGGCTTTTTCCACGTCGTAATCGCACTTCTGCAGCAGCTTCTGAATGATGTTCTCGACATCTTCACCCACGTAACCCGCCTCGGTGAGGGTGGTTGCGTCGGCGATGGTGAACGGAACGTTCAGCAAGCGGGCCAGTGTTTCGGCAAGCAGGGTTTTACCCGAGCCTGTCGGGCCGATCAGCAGGATGTTGCTTTTGCCGAGTTCGACGTCGTCATTCTTCTTGTCACGCTGGTTCAAGCGCTTGTAGTGGTTGTACACCGCTACGGCCAGAACCTTTTTCGCACGCTCTTGACCAATCACGTACTGATCAAGGATGCCGCTGATTTCTTTAGGCGAAGGCAATTTATGCGCGCTGCTCTCGGCCTGGGCTTCCTGCACCTCCTCGCGGATGATGTCATTGCACAGGTCGACGCATTCGTCGCAAATAAAGACCGAGGGGCCGGCAATCAATTTGCGCACTTCATGCTGGCTTTTGCCGCAGAAGGAGCAATAGAGCAATTTGCCGTTGTCCTCGCCGTTGCGGGTGTCAGTCATTCGTTCGATCCAAATCCGATAGGCTTGCAACACAAGATGAAGGCTATTGCGGGCTTTTTCAAGCCCGCGGGTGGCCAGACAAGCCAACCAACCTTATTTTGAGCTGCTTATTAAGCGGGGCGCTGGTCGATCACTTGATCGATCAACCCGTATTCACGGGCGGCTTCTGCACTCATGAAGTTGTCGCGGTTGGTGTCGCGCTCGATTTCTTCAAGCGTGTGTCCGCTGTGCTTGGCCATCAGCGTGTTGAGACGCTCACGAATGAAGAGGATTTCCTTGGCATGGATTTCGATGTCCGACGCCTGGCCCTGGAAACCGCCCAGCGGCTGGTGAATCATCACTCGCGAGTTCGGCAGGCAGTAACGCTTGCCGGCGGCACCAGCCGTGAGCAGGAACGCGCCCATGCTGCACGCCTGACCGATACAGGTGGTCGACACGTTCGGCTTGATGAACTGCATGGTGTCGTAGATCGACATGCCCGCCGTCACCGAACCGCCCGGGGAGTTGATGTAGAGATGGATGTCCTTGTCCGGGTTTTCCGCTTCAAGGAACAACAGCTGCGCACAGATCAGGTTGGCCATGTAGTCCTCTACCGGACCCACCAGGAAGATCACTCGTTCCTTGAGGAGGCGCGAGTAGATGTCATAGGCGCGCTCGCCGCGAGCGGACTGCTCGACAACCATCGGGACCAGGCCGCCTGCGGCCTGGATATCAGAGTTCTGCTGAATATAAGAATTACGGAACATGCTCTGCAGTCGCTCCCAAATAGTTTTGTCTTGAATACGCATAAGCCAGCTCGAGAGCTGGCTTATGGTGTGTACTTCTAACGCAAAATCAATCAGTCGGCTTGTGGAGCTTCTACCGGCTTGACCGCTTCTTCGTAAGAGACCGATTTATCGGTCACGCTAGCTTTCTGCAGAACAGTATCCACAACTTGTTCTTCCAGCACAACCGAACGGACTTCGTTCAGTTGCTGGTCGTTCTTGTAGTACCAGGACACGACCTGCTCTGGCTCCTGGTAGGCCGAAGCCATTTCCTGGATCATTTCGCGAACGCGGGCTTCGTCAGGCTTGAGGTCGAATTGCTTGACCACTTCAGCCACGATCAGGCCCAGCACTACGCGGCGCTTGGCTTGTTCTTCGAACAGCTCGGCCGGCAGTTGGTCAGGCTTGATGTTGCCGCCGAACTGTTGAACGGCCTGCACGCGCAGACGGTCGACTTCGTTGGACAGCAGCGCCTTTGGCACTTCGATCGGGTTGGTTTCCAGCAGACCGTCCATGACCTGGTTCTTGACCTTGGACTTGATCGCCTGACGCAGTTCGCGCTCCATGTTCTTGCGAACTTCGGTGCGGAAGCCTTCCAGGCCGGTTTCCTTGATGCCGAATTGAGCGAAGAATTCTTCGTTCAGCTCTGGCAGTTTTGGCTCGGAAACAGTGTTCACGGTCACGGTGAACTCAGCGGCTTTGCCAGCCAGCTCGAGGTTCTGATAGTCCTCGGGGAAGGTCAGGTTCAGCACGCGCTCTTCGCCAGCCTTGGCGCCAACCAGGCCGTCTTCGAAGCCAGGGATCATGCGGCCGGAACCCAGCACCAGCTGAGTACCCTTGGCGGAACCGCCGGCGAACACTTCACCGTCGACCTTGCCGACGAAATCGATGTTCAGTTGGTCTTCGTTCTGGGCAGCGCGATCGGCCACTTCAAAACGGGTGTTCTGCTTGCGCAGCACATCCAGCATCTTGTCCAGGTCGGCATCGGCCACGTCGGCGCTCAGGCGCTCCACAGCGATACCTTCGAAGCCGGCAACGGTGAACTCAGGGAACACTTCGAAAACCGCAACGTATTCCAGGTCCTTGCCCGCTTCGATCGATTTAGGCTCGATCGACGGCGCGCCGGCCGGGTTCAGCTTTTGCTCGACGACCGCTTCGTAGAACGAAGACTGAATCACGTCGCCTACCGCTTCCTGGCGCGCATCGGCACCAAAACGACGCTTGATTTCGCTCATTGGCACTTTGCCTGGACGGAAACCAGCGATCTTGGCCTTTTGGGCAGTCTGCTGCAGACGCTTGTTGACCTGAGTCTCGATGCGCTCAGCCGGCACGGTGATGCTCATGCGGCGCTCAAGAGCAGAAGTATTTTCAACAGAAACTTGCATGGATATTCCTCGTTGCACAGACGTTAGCCGGCCGTTTCCGACCCCAGAATCAAGGGCATGCATTCTAGTGGGTCAAACTCAAGAAGTCACCCTACTGAAAACGGGTAAAAACGCAGCAGGCAATTTATAGGCGGGGACAAACGGTATGCCTCGCCCTGTTAGCAAATACAGTCAGTCAGGCCAAGGCTCTGCAGCAGTCCTTCTATATATAGGAAGGAGCGGCCATGTGGCCCTGACAGCGGGCGAATCGGCATCATCGAGAAACAAAAATGCGACGAGTCGATCTGCCCTACCAACCCGAAATCCGCGGCTGGTTTGAAAATTCCGACTTCTAAAACAAAAACGGCGCAGCCCTTTTCAGGTGCTGCGCCGTTTTCTGCTATTAAATAGCGACTTGTATGGTGCGGACGGAGAGACTCGAACTCTCACACCTTGCGGCGCTGGAACCTAAATCCAGTGTGTCTACCAATTCCACCACATCCGCGTATCAAGCTTTTAAAGCAAAGGCGCCAGACTGTTAATCTGGCGCCTTTCTAAATATGGGGTGGACGAAGGGGATCGAACCCTCGACAACGGGAGTCACAATCCCGTGCTCTACCAACTGAGCTACGCCCACCATATTGCCATGTTGCGTTACTTGTGCCAAAGCTGCCTAATGGCGCACCCGGCAGGACTCGAACCTGCGACCATCCGCTTAGAAGGCGGATGCTCTATCCAGCTGAGCTACGGGCGCCTTGTTAATCTGTATTCTTGGACGATTACAAACTAAGTGCTTTCAGTCTCGCCGAATCAAACATCAACTCCGCTCAACCTTCTTAACCAGTGCTAGGCTGTGCCCGACAAGTGCGACGAATGTTATAGGTGACCCTGAAGGTCGTCAACTCTTTTTTAAAAAAAATTCATTTAATTAAAGGGCTTAGGGGAATTTGCAGACCAAGCGCCTTTGCCCTCACCTCATGGCATGCGAGAATGCGCTCTCTTTTTTTCACCTCTCGATGGTTAATCACGCGCAATGACTGCACAACTAATCGACGGCAAATCGATCGCCGCCAGCCTGCGCCAGCAGATCGCCAAACGCGTCACCGAGCGTCGCCAGCAAGGCCTGCGCACGCCCGGCCTCGCGGTGATCCTGGTCGGCAGCGATCCTGCCTCTCAGGTTTATGTCTCGCACAAGCGTAAAGACTGTGAAGAGGTCGGCTTCCTATCCCAAGCCTATGACCTGCCTGCTCAAACCACTCAAGAAGCATTGACCGACCTGATCGATCGCCTGAACGACGACCCGGCCATCGACGGCGTTCTGCTGCAGCTTCCTTTACCTGAACACCTGGACGCCTCCCGATTGCTGGAGCGCATTCGTCCGGACAAGGACGTTGACGGTTTCCACCCTTATAACGTCGGTCGCCTGGCCCAGCGTATTCCGCTGCTGCGTCCCTGCACCCCTAAAGGCATCATGACGTTGCTGGAAAGCACCGGTGCCGATCTTTACGGGATGGACGCGGTGATTGTTGGCGCCTCCAACATTGTCGGTCGCCCGATGGCGATGGAATTGTTGCTGGCCGGCTGCACCGTGACCGTGACCCACCGCTTCACCAAGGACCTGGCGGGCCACGTCGGTCGTGCCGACCTGGTCGTGGTTGCAGCCGGCAAGCCGGGCCTGGTGAAAGGCGAGTGGATCAAGGAAGGCGCGATCGTGATCGACGTCGGCATCAACCGCCAGGCTGACGGCAAGCTGGTGGGTGACGTGACCTACGACGCCGCCCTGCCCCGCGCCGGCTGGATTACACCGGTTCCGGGTGGCGTTGGCCCGATGACTCGTGCATGCCTGCTGGAAAATACGTTGTACGCCGCGGAAACGCTGCACGGCTGATTGCGGTATTGCCCAGGCGGCCTGCGGGCCGACCTGGCTCTCTGGTCCGCATGCAATTCAAAATGTAGGAGCCGGCTTGCCGGCGAAGGCGCCCTGACAGCCAACCCATTCATCTCGACCGCACTCGCCCCCCCTGATCACCTGATCCCCTGTAGGAGCTCGCTCGCGATGGTCGTAAGGACAACGCGTTCATTCAGAAGAAACGCGTAATCGTTGACGCCCAGCGCGAGCAATCGAGCGTCGACCGGCTGCTCCTACAGGGGGGTTCGGCGGAAACCATAAATACCCCCTCCAAAAGAAATCCATCCGGCCGCCAGCCATCTCCTCAAGTGAACCGCCTTTACGCCCAACGGCAGGGTTCTTTCTGCCCATAGAAAATCCTTTGACCACCCGCCGGAAATTAGCTTTTTTTTCATGTTTCCAAGGACTTTGACCCCTTCCTTGAACAACCATCGACAGTTATTCAGCCATACTCCAGAATGTCGCGCTTTTTTACGAAACAGCCCGTTACATAACGGCTTATCAACACCTTATGAGTCTGCCAGCGTGAAAATCCGTCTTTCCATCCTGAGCCTTTTTTTTGCTGTTACAGGGGCTTTCATCACGCCAATTTCCATCGCTGCCGAAACCACCCTGGCGCCACGCGATACGAAACAACTCAAGATCGCTTCCGGCAGCGCCTTGCTGATGGATATGCAAACCAACAAGGTCATCTATGCCACCAATCCTGACGTGGTGGTACCGATCGCTTCCGTCACCAAACTGATGACCGGCCTGATCGTGGTCGAAGCCCGGCAGAACATGGACGAGTACCTGTCCATCAACATCAGCGATACGCCGGAAATGAAAGGCGTGTTTTCCCGGGTCAAGCTCAAGAGCGAATTGCCGCGTCGGGAAATGCTGCTGATTGCCCTGATGTCCTCGGAAAACCGCGCCGCCGCGAGCCTCGCCCATCATTATCGGGGCGGCTATGTCGCGTTCATTGCTGCCATGAACGCCAAGGCCCGCGCGCTGGGTATGACCAGCACCCATTTCGTCGAGCCGACCGGCCTGTCCCCACGTAACGTGTCCACCGCACGCGACCTGAGCAAGCTGCTGGTGGCCGCACACAAGTATCCGATACTGACCGAATTGAGTACCACCAAGGAGAAGACCGTCTCGTTCCGCAAACCCAACTACAGCCTGGGTTTTCGTAACACCGACCATTTGGTCAGGAAGCCGAACTGGGACATCAAACTGACGAAAACCGGTTTCACCAACGCGGCCGGCCATTGCCTGGTGCTGGTCACCCGCATGGGTAACCGCCAGGTGGCGCTGGTGATTCTCGATGCCTTTGGTAAATACACTCACTTTGCCGATGCCAGCCGTATTCGCAGTTGGGTCGAGACTGGCAGGGGTGCTGATGTTCCGTCGGTGGCGCTGCAGTATAAATCCGACAAAAACCTCAAGAGCCGGCAGAGTGGTGTGGTGGAGGCGTCGAAGTAGGACGGGAAACCCGCAATTGCCGCGCCTGCGGACTCTTGCCCGCTGACCGCTTCTGTAGGAGCAAGCTTGCCCGCGACGGACGTCAACGATAATGCGTTTATCCTGAATAAACGCGTTGCCCTTGAAACCATCGCGAGCAAGCTCGCCCCTACAGGTCATGGGTTTATTCAGGGTTAGCGCGTTGTCGTTGACGTCCTTCGCTGGCAAGCCAGCTCCTACAGGTCATGTGTTTATTCAAAGTTAACGCGTTTTCGTTGACGTCCTTCGCTGGCAAGCCAGCTCCTACAGGTCATGGGTTTATTCAGGGTTAGCGCGTTATCGTTGGCGTCCTTCGCTGGCAAGCCAGCTCCTACAGGTCATGGGTTTATTCAGGGTTAGCGCGTTGTCGTTGGCGTCCTTCACTGGCAAGCCAGCTCCTACAGGTCATGGGTTTATTCAGGATTGGCGCGTTATCGTTGATTAACGTTAATCATTGGGCAGCGGCATCTGGTCGTCGTCCGGGATGCCATCGCCCGCGCTTGGGTCTTTGTGACCCTGATGCCCGGTGGGCGTCACCACCGGCCTGGCCAAGGGATCGCGCAACGGGCTGTTCGGATCCATCACCGGATCGGTATCCGCTTCGGGGGTGGTTGGAACGCTGTCCGGACGTTTGTCGTTGAAACTCGAATCGGTAGACATACGCACCTCACTTGGGGGTCAAGGTTTCAGGTCGGCGAGAGGGTCATAAGGCTTCGCCGGTGCCTTGTCGTCATCGCCTGGTTTCACGTCCCTGGGGGCCTTGGCCGGTCCGATGGGATCGACCTGGGGATCGGCAAGGTCCGGCGAATCGGGGTCGAAGTCCAGCTCATCGCCGGACGAATGCTCGGACGAGTGCGGGCCATCGGGGGTATTGGAATGTGCCATCGGCGCCTCCTTGGATATGTCCCGAACAAAAGGACTGGCCCGGAAATGTCCGGGCCCTGTTATCTCAGAGGCCTGTTGCGGGCGACAGTGCCCTGCAAATGACGAACGGAACGCTACTGCGCGGACAGCGCCTTCTTCGCCCGTGCAGCCGCTTGCTCCTGGCCTGCCTGAGCCAGATCGCTGGCCGCCTTCAGCCAGCGCTGCTGATCGACGTTGGCCGGAAGCTGCTCCGGCTTCTGCAGCAGGACCGCCCACCCCCCGGCATCCTTGAATGCCGACTCGAATGAACTGAAGCTCATCAGCGTCCGCCGGTTCATCCCGGCACGCAGCAGCACGGTCTGCTTTTCACGGTTGTAGCCGGCAAGAATGGCGTAACGTGGCCCCGCCCAGAACGCCGAGCCTTCGGTAAATCGCACCATCACCGGATAACCGGCCGCGACCTGGGCCAGCAGCGCGGGGAGGTTGGCATCCAGGGGATAGACCACCATGCCGTATTCGCGGGCGAGGTTCAGCATGTTCTGCTGCAACCGGGCTTCGGCGCCGGGCAACTGCAGGGGCTTGTCGAGCAGCCCCGGCGTGATCACGATGCCCTGCTGGGACAACAGGCTGGCCAGCACCTGGGGCCCGCTCTGATTGTCCTTCCCGCGGTAGAAGGTACCGCTGAGCTCGACCCGCTCCGGCAGCCGTTTGATTTGCGGCGCAACGCTTCCCGCGCAACCCGCCAGACCTGCAACACTGCCTATCAGCACTGCCACAGAAAGAATCCGAGAAAATAACCGCACCATCATTACTCACTTGTTCAGGCGCCAGGCGTACGTATTCCCGGCTTGGCGTGGATCATAGGGCGCGGGATCGCAGCGGTATAGCCTTCAGCGCCAGTTGATTGCATTCGATAGAGCGAACTCGTTGATGACAGCCGACCTTTGGTCAATAGCCTGAAACACGGCAGCGGCTAAACTGTCATTTGCAGAGAGTGTTCGCCCGAGCAAGGGCAAGGAGGAGGCACTGATGAGCCTGACAATGACCATAATAATGCTGGTAGCCGGTTGGCTGGCGGTGGCTACTGCCATGTTGTGGGGCGTCCTGCGCATAACTCGCCGGCACCATCACCCTCCTGTGCAACCGGCGTCGCCAGCCGCCACCGACAAACCGGCCACGCGTCACGCCAGCGCGCATTGAAAGGCGCTTTTCGGTCGTACAAACAAAAACGGCCGCCCGGATTCTTGCGAGTCCGGGCGGCCGTTTCGTTCAGTGCAGGTTACGCTTGAGCGGCAACCTTCTTCTGCTTCGCCCGTCGGGACATCATGTTCAGCCCCTCGATCGTGGCCGAGAATGCCATCGCCGCGTAGACGTAGCCTTTCGGTACGTGGGCGCCGAAGCCTTCGGCGATCAGGGTCATGCCGATCATGATCAGGAAGCCCAGGGCCAGCATCACCACGGTCGGGTTGTCGTTGATGAACCTGGCCAACGGGTCAGCCGCCAGCAACATCACCAGCACCGACACCACTACCGCAATGATCATGATCGGCAAATGCTCGGTCATGCCGACAGCGGTGATGATGCTGTCGATGGAGAACACCATGTCCAGCATCAGGATCTGCCCGATCGCGGCGGCGAAACCCAGGGTCACAGTGGAGGTCGCCGACTTCGGATCTTCTGGCGCCGGGTCCATGCTGTGATGGATTTCGGTGGTCGCCTTCCACAACAGGAACAGGCCACCGGCGATCAGGATCATGTCTTTCCAGGAGAACGCGTGGCCGAGAATATCGATCACCGGCTCGGTCAGCTGGACGATGAACGCGATGGTGCTCAACAGCCCCAGTCGCAGGATCAGTGCCATGCCGATGCCGATGCGCCGCGCCTTCTGCCGATGCTGCTCGGGCAGTTTGTTGGTCAGGATCGAGATGAAGATCAGGTTATCGATGCCGAGCACGATTTCCATCACGATCAACGTGGCCAGGGCGACCCAGGCGGTAGGGCTTGCAGCAAGTTCTAAAAGGTATTCCATGGGTCAGTCCTGACTCGTTTAAGGCGGTTTAGATTTCTTGGGACGAAGACTCGGCTTTGCGTTTTTCTTCGGCCGATGGTTCTTTTTTGCTGATCAACCCGCCGGTGGCGTCGCTTATCGCTTGCTCGGCGGCTTTGTGCGTGTCATCGATCGCTTGTTTTGCGCTTTCGGCGGCCTTGCCCATCAGTTGTTGAGCGCTTTTCTCGGCCTGGTCGCAACCGGCCAGTACCAGTAAAGACGTGATCAGCAAGGCCGTGGTTTTAAGCTTCATGATGTTTCCTCGATAGAACAGACAGAGCCGAAAAGGCCTCCCGTCGATAGCGGAGCATTCTAGGGAGACAGACACTTCAGGAAAATTCGTATTTTCGGCTGCTATACTTCGGTTTTTACGAACTCACTATCGAAATCCCGTGTGCGTACCTGTAGGAGCAAGCTTGCTCCGGACGGTGTTCCGACGATGGTCGTCAACGATAACCCGTGCTGACTGGTTAAACACGGGGCTCTGTAGGAGCAAGCTTGCTCGCGATGGTCGTCAACGATAACCCGTGCTTACTGGTTAAACGCGGGGCTCTTGAATCCATCGCGAGCGAGCTCGCTCCTACAGGGGGTTTGTGTGATTTGGGGATATAAAGAATGTTGAATTACCGACAGCTGCACTACTTCTGGGTGGTGGCCAAGACCGGCAGCATCGTGCGCGCCTGCGAGCAGTTGAACCTGACGCCGCAGACCATCAGCGGGCAGATCTCCCTGCTTGAGCAAACCTATGGCATCGAGTTGTTTCGCCGGGTTGGCCGCCAGCTGGAGCTGACGGAGGCCGGGCGCCAGACCCTGCCCTACGCCGAACAGATGTTCCAGCTGGGCGGCGAGCTGGAATTGATGTTGCGGGCACAGCCCAACGAGCAACAGATTCTGTTCCGGGTGGGCGTGGCGGACGTGGTGCCCAAATCCATCGTCTATCGGCTGATCGCGCCGACCATGGAGTTGAGCGAGCCGCTGCGCATCGCCTGCCGTGAAGACAAACTCGAACGTTTGCTCGCCGACCTGGCGATCCAGCGCCTGGACCTTGTGATTTCCGACAGCCCGATGCCCTCGCACCTGGACATCAAGGGCTACAGCCAGAAGCTCGGCGAATGCGGAATCAGCTTTTTTGCCACCCCTTCACTGGCGGCACAGTACGGCCAGGATTTTCCGCGCAGCCTGCACGGCGCACCGCTATTGATTCCCGGGCCGGAAACCGTGGTGCGCAGTCGCTTGCAGCGCTGGTTTGCCGAGCAGCAGATCCAGCCCCGCATTGTCGGCGAGTTCGACGACAGCGCCTTGATGCAGGCTTTCGGTCAATCCGGCAGCGGGATTTTCATCGGCCCGAGCGTGATCGCCGACGAGGTCAAACGCCAATACGGCGTGGAGTCGATTGGCCAGACCAACGCCGTCACCGAGTCGTTCTACGCCATTTCCGTGGAACGCAAGGTCAAGCACCCCGGCATTGTCGCCATTACCGAAGGGGCCCGACGGGAACTGTTCACCGCGCTGTGAAGCGTCAGGCGCAGACTTCCCGGGGCTTGAAGGTCATCAGCGCCATGGCCAGCAGGATCGAGACCAGGATAAAAGCGGCCGCGGCAAAACCCAGCCCTTGCAGGCCGACGCTATTGATCACCCGGCCACCGACCATGGCGCCCAGGCCGATCCCGAGGTTGGCCCCGGCAATGTTCAACGACGCGGCAAAGGCCGGCGCCTCGGGTGCCGCTTTCATCAAACGTACATGGCTGACCAGGAACAAGGCCGCCTGGGTCACGCCCCAGATCCCCATCGCCGCCGCCAGGCCCAGCGGCGAGTGAATGTTCGGCACCAGCGCGACCATGCCGGCAATCATGAACGCGCAGAAGGTCACCGACGCGATCAGTGGGTGACGATCCACTGCGCGGCCACCCAGTGAGTTGCCGATCAGCCCCACCGCGCCGAAGCCCATCAGGCACCAGCCGACCACCGTGCCGTTGAAACCGGCCAGGCGCTCGAGGATGTCCGCCAGGTAGGTGTAGGCGGTGAACATGCCGCTGAACACCAGGATCGACAACAGCACATGGCCGATCATCAGCGGGCTGCGCAGGATCTTGAACTGCGAACGAAAGCTCACTTGATGCTGATGCAGGTTGGTGGACGGCAGGTAAATGAACAGCAGCAGCGCCTTGGCGAAGGCGATCACCGCCAGGAGGCCGAAGGCACTGCGCCAGCCGAACGCGTCGGAAATCAGTGTGCCCACCGGAATGCCGAACACCGTGGCGCAGACAATCCCGAAACCGATCTTGGCGATGGCGCGACCGGCGAAGTCCGGTCCGACGATGTCCACTGCCGTTTCGCTGGCCAGGGCCCAGAACACCGGTAACCCGAGCGCGGGAATCAGGCGGGCGATGGCCATCACCCAGATGTTCGGGGCAAACGCCGCCAGGGTGTTGGCCAGGCCGAACATGATCAGCACCGAAATGAACAGCTTGCGTCGCTCGAACCTGGCGAAGTATGCGGTGAGGAAGGGTCCGAAGGCGGCGACGGTGAAGGCGAACAAGGTCACCAGCAAACCCGCTTGCGGGATGCTGACATCAAGGTCGCGGGCGATGGCCGGCAACAGGCCGACGATGACGAATTCCGTGGTCAATACCGTGAAACCGGCAGCGGACAACAGAAGGATGGGCAACAGCATGCAGAACTCCAGGAAAACGACGACACCAGCGACAGCCCGAAGGCCCGCTGGCAGAACATGAAAGTGAGGATGGGCCATCTTAACAGAGTGATTCCGCGGGCGGTTGCACGAACCTGCCTTTCTCGTTTAACACGCGGGCGGCAGATCGTCACAGCTCTGAAGGATCAGGACGACGCTGTGATAAAGTCCGCGCCCTGCGATACCTGCTTATCAGCCCTCGAGTGGCATTGATGCCGCGCTACCCAGCACTTAATAAAATCAGAGATGTCGTTTTATGACCGCTTCATCCCCTTCGCTATTGCATCGTTTGACACGCTTGAGCCTGGTCTCGCAAATCATCATCGGCCTGATCGCCGGGATTGTCCTGGCGCTGGTCGCGCCCGACGTGGCGAAGTCTACGGCGTTCATCGGCAAAGTCTTCGTCTCGGCCCTGAAAGCCGTCGCACCGATCCTGGTGTTCGTGCTGGTCATGGCGTCGATCGCCAACCATAAGCACGGCCAGGAAACCCACATCCGGCCGATTCTGTTCCTGTACCTGCTGGGCACCTTTGCCGCCGCGGTGGTCGCGGTCGCTGCCAGCATGATGTTCCCTTCCAGTCTGGTGCTCGTCACTCACGACGTCGCGGTGACCGCCCCGGGCGGCATCAGTGAAGTGCTGCAGAGCCTGTTGCTGAGCGTGGTCGACAACCCGGTCAGCGCCTTGATGAACGCCAACTTCATCGGCATCCTGGCCTGGGCGATCGGCATGGGCATTGCCATTCGCCATGCCGGTGACACCACCCGCGAGGTGCTCGGCGACTTGTCCAACGGCGTGACCCTGATCGTGCGCCTGGTGATTCGCTTCGCGCCGCTGGGGATTTTTGGCCTGGTGGCATCGACCCTCGCCACGTCCGGTTTCGGCGCCCTGCTCGGCTACCTGCAGCTGCTGGCCGTGCTGCTGGGCTGCATGCTGTTCGTGGCGCTGGTGATGAACCCGATGATCGTGTTCTGGAAACTGCGCCGCAACCCCTATCCGCTGGTGTTGATGTGCCTGCGGGAAAGCGGCATCACCGCGTTTTTCACGCGCAGTTCGGCGGCGAACATTCCGGTCAACCTGGAGTTGAGCAAGCGCCTGGGCCTGCATGAAGACACCTACTCGGTGTCGATCCCGCTGGGCGCCACCATCAACATGGCTGGCGCGGCGATCACCATTACCGTGCTGACCCTGGCGGCCGTGCATACCCTGGGTATTGCGGTGGATATTCCAACGGCCATCCTGCTGAGCGTGGTCGCGGCGATCTGTGCCTGTGGCGCTTCGGGCGTGGCCGGTGGGTCGTTGCTGCTGATTCCACTGGCGTGCAGTTTGTTCGGCATCCCGAGTGAAATCGCGATGCAGGTGGTGGCGGTTGGATTCATCATCGGGGTGTTGCAGGATTCGGCGGAGACCGCGCTGAATTCGTCCACGGATGTGCTGTTTACTGCCGCTGCATGCCTGGGTGAAGTAGAGAAGGCACAGCGATTGGCCTGACACCCGCTTAGGAGCCTGGCTAAAGAAATTGTAGGAGCGAGCTTGCTCGCGATGGACTCAAGAACGCTGCGTTTACCCCGTAAACACGCGTTATCGTTAACGACCATCGCGAGCAAGCTTGCTCCTACAAGCGCAGCGTTTATTCCGCAAGCACGCGTTATCGTTAACGACCATCGCGAGCAAGCTTGCTCCTACGGGGTTTAGAACGCGCCCATGTAGTCGCGCTTGCCCACTTCCACACCGTTGTGACGCAACAAGGCGTAGGTGGTGGTGACGTGGAAGAAGAATTGCGGCAGGCCGTAACTCAGCAGGTAAGCCTGGCCGGTGAAGCGCTTCTCTTTAGGCGTGCCTGGACGGGTGACGATCTCGATGCCTTCCTTGCCGACGATCTGCTCGGGCTTGATCTCGCCTATGTAGGCCAGGACCTTGGCGATCAGCGCTTGCAGTTCGGCGAAGGTGGTTTCGGTGTCGTCGTACTTCGGCACTTCGATCTCGGCCAGGCGCGAGGAAACGCCTTTGGCGAAATCAACGGCGATCTGCACCTGGCGTACCAGCGGGAACATGTCCGGATACAGACGGGCTTGCAACAACGCGTTTGGATCGATGTTTTTCGCGGTGGCGTGGGCTTCGGCCTTGTTCAGCACATCGCTCAGGGCGTTGAGCATTTGCGTGAATACCGGAATGGAAGCGTCGTACAGGGAAATAGTCATGGCAGTCTCGTGTTGTGACAGGAGGTAAATGTGGGCCGATTATAGCCATGCGCGACGCTCCTGCGACTTGTCTTTTGTTCAGCAAGGATTACGCTAGGCGCCTTCGACTGCATGCTTCGACTGCATAGGGAAAGCGCGATGAGCACTGAGCAAGAAACCACTATCGACGAGCCGCGCCTCAACAGCACGGAAATCCGCATCCTGGGTTCGCTGATAGAGAAACAGGCCACCAGCCCGGAAACCTATCCGCTGACCCTCAATGCCCTGGTGATCGCCTGCAACCAGAAAACCAGCCGTGAGCCGGTGATGAACCTCACCCAGGGCCAGGTCGGCCAGAGCCTGCGCGCCCTTGAAGGCCGCGGTTTTACCCGACTGGTGATGGGCAGCCGGGCCGATCGCTGGGAGCACCGGGTCGACAAGGCGCTGGAACTGGTGCCGGCCCAGGTCATCCTGACCGGCTTGCTGTTCCTGCGCGGCCCGCAAACGGTCAACGAACTGCTGACCCGCAGCGGCCGCATGCATGAATTCGAGGACACCGAGCAGGTGGTGCATCAGCTGGAACGCTTGATTGCCCGCGGTCTGGCACTGCTGATTCCACGCCAGGCGGGGCAACGTGAAGACCGCTACATGCACGCGCTGGGGGATCCGGCGGACATCGAGGTGATTCTGGCGGCGCGCAGCAATCCGGTCGAACGAGGTGCTGCCGGCGGCGTGTCTGTCGAGCGAATCGAAGAGCTGGAGGCGCGGATCGCCGCACTCGAAGAGCGTCTGGCACGCCTTGAGTAGCCTGACAACAACGATCAAATTGTGGGTGCGACGCCGGCTCGGGAAGCGGTCTGCTAGACACAGCATTGTTGGATGTACCGCCATCTTCGTCGGAACGCCGCCCGGAGCAAGCCCGCTCCCACAGGTTTTGCGTCGGTCACAATAGGTGCGTACACCAAAGATCTCTGTGGGAGCGGGCTTGCCCGCGATGGGGCCGGTACAGCCAGCAGATAACTTTTGGGGCCTCAGCTGCGAGCAAACTCCACCGCTTTCTGAAACTGCTCAACCGTCGGCCGCACACCGGTATAGAGCACAAACTGCTCCAGCGCCTGGATCGCAATCACTTCCAGCCCGGTAATCACCCGCTTGCCTTCAGCGCGAGCGCGCACGATCAGCGGTGTTTCCGAGGGAATCGCCACTACATCGAACACCGTCTCGGCCGCGGCAATGGCGTCAGGGTCGAACGCCAGTTGATCGGCTTCCGGCCCGCCGGTCATGCCTATCGGCGTGACATTGATCAACATCTGCGGACGCTGCGCGCCGAGTTCAGCCTGCCATTCAAAGCCCAGCGACTCGGCCAGGGTACGCCCGGCGCGCTCGTTACGGGCGACGATCAGGCCATTCGCGTAGCCGCCATCACGCAAGGCACTGGCCACGGCCTTGGCCATGCCACCGCTGCCGCGCAGGGCGAAGGTCGACGCCGTGGGCACCTGGTGGGTTTCCAGTAGCTGGGCGATGGCGATGTAGTCGGTGTTGTAGGCCTTGAGATGGCCGTTAGTGTTGACGATGGTGTTGATCGATTGAATGGCCGCGGCCGAGGCGTCCAGCTCGTCGACCCGCTCAATGCAGGCCTCCTTGAACGGCATCGACACGCCGCAGCCACGAATCCCCAGGGCGCGGATGCCCGCGATGGCACCGGGCAGGTCCTGGCTGCTGAAGGCCTTGTAATAGAAATTCAGGCCCAATTGCTCGTACAGATGATTGTGGAATCGCAAGCCAAAGTTTCCAGGGCGCCCGGAAAGGGACATGCACAGCTGGGTGTCTTTGTTGGGGTTCATCTGCATGTGAATCTCCTTCGATGGCGCTATCGGATGGACGGGATTAGCCATTCCACCCGGTCTGATCGATCATGTTCGCGTACCTGCCGGTGGCAGCGTACGACGCTAAGAAAGCCGGTACAGACCTTACACAAAATTTACCCAACGGCTGTGCTGATTTACAAAAAAACGCTGTCTTAGAAGTATCCCCGCGACAATCCCTGGGTCTATTGCAGAGCCAGGCGCCGGGTCGAAGAGCCGAGGAATTATCATGATCCGTAAAATCCCCATAGTGGCCTTGCTGATCGGTGCTTTTGCTATCACAGGCCAGGCAGAGGCAGGCGGCGGTCACGGCCACGGTTGGCAGGGTCCGGCGGTATTCGGTGCGATCGTCGGCTCGGCGATCGTGGGTTCGGCCATCATCAACAGCAACCGGCCGGTTTATGTGCAGCAGCCGGTTTACGTGCAGCCACAACCGGTGTACATGCAGCAACCGCCTCCGGTTTATTACCAGCCGGCACCGGTCTATGTGCAGCAACCGGTGTACTACGGCCCGCCGCCGGTTTACTACGGCCCGCCCCGTGGTTACTACCCTCCGCGCGGCTACTACGGCCCTCCCCACGGTTATCGCCGTTGGTAACGCCTTACCTGTAGGAGCGAGCCTGCTCCGGGCGGCGTTCCGACGATGGACGCCAGAGCGCCGCGTTTATGTAGGAGCGAGCTTGCTCGCGATGGACGCGAGAGCGCCGCGTTTATTCAGAAAGCCCGCGTTATCGTTAACGACCATCGCGAGCAAGCTTGCTCCTACAGGCAGACAGACCGTGTTAGGCCCGACAGTGGGCTCCTTTTGTGGCCGTTTGTCGGTACAGGTCTGAATAAATCGCCTCAAGGTCGCTGTCGGGACAGTCTTTGCGGTGCAAGTTGGCAAGATTGACTTGCCACCCTTCCCCCCGCTTGGGGAAAACGGTCATATTCATGTCATGTCAGGTCCCGAAACTGGATCTGTCCTGAAATTACAGGTTGATAATAACAAGGACGACCTCATGCCCACGCAAAACCCGCACCGCATCGTCGGCTTGTGCACTTCCAGCAAGGTGTACAACGCACTGACCGAACTCAAGCACCTGGAAGGCCATCGCAGCGCCAAGTTTCTCTCGCTGCTGGCGGAAAACCTGGTGCGCAAAGGCCTGCTCAACGAGCGGGAAGTGGTTCATATGCTGGATCTGGTGGTCGACTGAACCCAAGACTCATTGGCGTCAATGACCACTATCGAAAGCGTTGATTGTCCGTTTCAGCGTCGTGTCCGTAAGGTAGCTCCATAGATTGATGGAGGTACTTATGTCACAGGTTCAGATCATGTCCGTTATCGGCAGCGCCGTTCCCGCACCGCTCAGAGCGCTGGGCTTGCTCGCCTGTTGGTATCTGGTGCTGGACGGCGAACCGATCAGCGGCCCGCTGACTTCGTTGCCGGACGCCCAGGCACTGTCGCAACAGATCGGCCAGGGTCAGCTCAGCGCTTAAGGCAGCTGCACCCGCGGCTTGGTTTCGATGAAAATGCCCCAGCTCGACATGAACAGCGCGGCGATCAGTGGCCCGATGACAAAACCGTTGAGCCCGAAGACCGCCAGGCCACCCAGGGTGGAAATCAGGATCATGTAATCCGGCATCTTGGTGTCCTTGCCGACCATGATCGGTCGCATCACATTATCCACCAGGCCGATCACGAAGACCCCGAACAACGCCAGTACCGTGCCCTGCCAGATCGCCCCGCTGAGCAGGAAGTACAGGGCCACCGGTGCCCAGACGATGCCGGCGCCCACTGCCGGCAACAGCGACAAAAACCCCATCAGCACCGCCCAGAGCAACGCGCTCGGGATGTCCAGAAACCAGAAAATCGCCCCGCCCAACGCGCCCTGGGTGATCGCCACCAGCAGGTTGCCCTTGATCGTGGCCCGTACCACGCGGTTGAACTTGAGCTGCAAACGACGCTTCTGGTTGTCTTCCAGCGGTACGGCGGCGCGGACCTTGCGTGCCAGCTCGGAGCCGTCGCGCAGGAAGAAGAACAACAGATACAGCATGATGAAAAAGCTGACGATGAATTCGAACGTACCCTGGCCGAAACTGAATGCCTGGCTGGCCAGCACCTGTCCGCCCTGCATCGAACTCTTGACGATCTTATCGCGCAATCCGTTCAAATTACCCAGGCCGAATCGATCGAGCAGGTTCTGGAAATACGGCGGCAGGCTGTGTTTGAACTGCGCCAGATACTTGCCGATGTCCAGTTCGCCGCTCTCAATGGTTTTATAGAAGGTCGCGCCTTCCTGGATCAGCAAGGTACCGACGATGATCACTGGCAGGATCGCAATCACCAGGCAGATGCTCAAGGTGCATAGGGATGTCAGGTTGCGTTGCCAGCCAAACTTCAGTTGCAGTCGATGCTGCAGCGGGGCAAAGACAATGCCCAGGATCACCGCCCAGAACACCGCTCCGTAGAATGGCAGCAGGATCCAGATGAAAGCGATGGTCACCAGTCCCAGCAAGACCGCCAGTGACTTGTTTTGCAATTTCTCTTCGTTCATGTCCGATCCATGTCAGTCCGCAAGGTGCCTGCTCTTGCACTCAAGAGCCGTCCTGATGCTTAGTCCGCCACGGTTCGCGCGAGTGCCATCCGTTTGTTCATCAAGCATAGATCCAGATCAATGAAACCCGCGGGCAAGCCGATTACCCTCGTCGGCTTTTGCGATCGACTCGTCAATGAACCTCATCCCACCAGAACTACTCGCCCCCGCCGGCACCCTGAAGAACATGCGTTATGCCTTCGCCTACGGCGCCGACGCGGTGTACGCCGGCCAGCCGCGCTACAGCCTGCGAGTGCGCAACAACGAATTCGATCACGCCAACCTCGCCCTCGGCATTCGCGAGGCCCAGGCCCAGGGCAAGCGCTTTTATGTGGTGGTGAATATCGCCCCGCACAACGCCAAGCTGAAAACCTTTCTCAAGGATCTGCAGCCGGTGATTGCCATGGCGCCGGATGCGCTGATCATGTCCGACCCGGGCCTGATCATGCTGGTGCGCCGGCATTATCCGCAGATGCCGATCCACCTGTCGGTGCAGGCCAACACGGTGAACTGGGCGAGTGTCGAGTTCTGGCAGCAACAAGGTCTGAGCCGGATCATCCTGTCGCGGGAACTGTCCCTGGAAGAAATCGCCGAAATTCGCGGGCAGGTCCCGGCCATGGAGCTGGAGGTGTTTGTCCATGGCGCGCTGTGCATGGCCTACTCCGGCCGTTGCCTGCTGTCCGGCTACATGAACAGGCGCGATGCCAATCAGGGCAGCTGCACCAATGCCTGTCGCTGGAAATATTCGGCACAGCCGGCCACGGAAAATCAACTCGGCGAAATCGTCCAGCGCTTCCAGCCCGAACCGACCCTGGGCATCGGTACCCCGACCGATCAGGTGTTCCTGTTGCAGGAAGCCAATCGACCGGATGAACTGATGCCGGCCTTCGAGGACGAGCATGGCACTTACATCATGAATGCCAAGGACTTGCGCGCCGTGCAGCATGTCGAGCGCCTGACCCGGATGGGCGTACATTCGCTGAAAATCGAAGGCCGGACCAAATCCCACTTCTATTGCGCGCGGACCACCCAGGTGTACCGCCGGGCCATCGACGATGCGGTGGCCGGTCGCGCCTTCGACCGTAACCTGATGACGGATCTGGAATCCCTCGCGCAACGTGGCTACACCGAAGGTTTCCTGAGACGGCATGTGCATGACGAGTATCAGAACTACCAGCACGGCAGTTCGGTGTCGGAGCGGCAACAGTTTGTCGGCGAATTGACCGGCGAGCGGCACGACCGGCTGGCCGAAGTCAAGGTGAAGAACCGTTTCGGCTTGGGTGACCACATGGAACTGATGACGCCCAAGGGCAACTTCCACTTCGATCTGCATCAGTTGCAGAACATCAGGGGTGAACCGATCGAAGTCGCGCCGGGGGATGGGCATACGGTGTATGTGCCGATTCCGGATGCGGTGGAGTTGAATTTTGGGTTGTTGATGCGGGATATCAGCGAGCGCTGAAGCTCATGTGGGAGCGGCGTGCAACGATTCGGCTTGCTCGAGAAGGCGGTGTGTCAGTCGACATCAACTCTGCCTGATATACCGCCTTCGCGAGCAAGCCCGCTCCCACAGGGGGTCAGGCGAACTCTTCGCGCAACATCGCCACAAACGCCTCGCGCGCCGGGTGAACCCCGGCGTTTTCATGCCAGTAGAACAGGTTGTCGATGGCCGTCAGGTCGGGGAATTCATAGCCCGCGCAACCGGCGCCTTTGGCGAACTGGTCGAAAACCCCTTTCGGCACCAGCGCCACACCGGCCCCGGCGCTGACGCAGCCGACGATCGCGCCGTAACTGGCCAGGCTGACAATCGGCAACGCCTGCCCCTGGCGCAACAACCAATGCTCCAGCGCCGCCCGATAGGGGCAACCCTGTGGCCACATGAACACGGTCTTGTCCTGCAAATCGGCGATATCTCGCACCGGCCCCAGGGACGTCGAGGCAATCAACAGCAGCTCCTCGCGGTACATCGGCGTGCGCTTGAGTTGCAAGCGTTCGACATCCACCGCGACTATCGCGCCGTCGAGCCGGTGGTTGAAGGTGTCATCGAGCAGTTGGCTCCAGGGGCCCGTGGTCAGTTCCAGGGCCACTTTGGGGAACCGCTTGTGGAACTTGGCCAGCAAGCGCGGCAAGCGCCCCGTGGCCGAGGACTCGATGGCGCCGATGCGCAACGGACCGGACGGCTCCGCGGCGGGATCGAGCGCGCGCTTGGCCTCCGCCGCGAGCGCAAGCATCTTTGCGGCATAGGCGAGGAAGGTCTGCCCCGACGGGCTGATCTGCAATCCCCGGCCCTCGCGCAGGAACAGCGCGACCCCCAACTCCGCCTCCAGCGCCTTGATCCGTGCCGTGATATTCGACGGCACGCAATGCAACAACTCGGCGGCGCGGGCAATGCTGCCGACGTCGGCGACGGTCTTGAACATGCGAATCTGCGCCAGCTCCATACATCACCCAAAGTGAACGGTTAACGCAGTATAAGTCAGTTGTAGTGAATGGTTCGAATTCCGATACTCGGTGCACAGGCCCACAGGTATCCGACCATGCAAGCGCTCACCGCTGTCTCCCCCTCCCCCGTCAAGATCGTGCTGGCGATGGCATTCGTCGTCGCCTGCTGGGGCTATTCCCCGACCGGTATTCACCTCGGTTTACAAGCCTATGATCCGGGCCATCTGGCGTTGCTGCGGTTTCTGCTGGCCTCGGCATTCATGGGCGTCGTCGCCCTGATCCGCGGTATCCGCCTGCCGAGCCTAGGCGATCTGCCGCTGCTGCTGGCCCTGGGTTTCTTTGCGGTCAGCCTGCACCACGTGGCGTTGAATTTTGGCCAGCAGGGCGTCAGCGCTGGAGCGTCCAGCGTGTTGGCGCAATCCACGCCGCTGTTCAGCACACTGCTGGCGCGCTTCGTGTTCAAGGACCGGGTGACTGCCTGGCGCTGGGGCTGTGTTGTCCTGGGATTGCTCGGCGTGTTGATTGTGGTGGCTGGCGATCACGGTCTGGGCAGCATCAACAGCCACGGCTTGCTGATTCTGCTGGCGGCGTTGTCCTGGAGCTTTTACTTTGCGCTGCAGAAACAGCATGCCCGGCGCTACGACGGGTTGACGCTGGTGTGTTACACGGTTTGGTTCGGGACGCTGTTGCTGTTGGTCTATTTACCTGGTCTGGCAAGCCAGGTGGCCGCAGCGCCGATCGATGTGCAAGTGGCGGTGATCGGGCTGGGCGTGTTTCCGAGCGCCCTGGCGTACCTGGCCTGGGCGTATGTGTTGGCGCATGTGGATTTGAGCCGGGCGACGATGACGCTGTACCTGATACCACCCACTGCCATGGGGATCGCTTCTTTTGCGTTGGCAGAGCAGCCCACGTTGATGGTGTTCATGGGGTCGGCGATTGTGCTGATCAGTGTGCTGGCGTTGAATCTGGAGCGGCGGGTGGTGGTGGTGGTTCAGGGGGCCAGTGTCTGAAAAAAACCGCCACACTGACCAATGCCGGTCAGTTAAGCGAATGCGGTTCACTGTGGGAGCGAGCTTGCTCGCGATGGTCGTTAACGAAAACGCACGTTTACTGGCTAAACACGGCGCTCTTGAGTCCATCGCGAGCAAGCTCGCTCCTACAGGGGCTCCATTCGCTTTACTGACTGGCGGAAGGCGCACTGGCCGGGTTCTGTTTATCGCCTGTCATCGGAAAGCGGAGTAGGCTCATCCGCCGGTGGCACGTCCTCATCCGCCGTCGGGTCCATCCAGTCTTCCGGTCGATCGGCGTCTGCGCCGGTTGGGTCCCGGGTCGGGTCCATGCCGGGCGGTGCATCCTGATCCATGCTTGGCTCATCGGTACCGGGCATGGGCCTGGTGGGGTCGGTATCGGGTGTTCCACCCTGGAACGTTGATTCGTTAGCCATGACGCACCTCACAGGTGAGGTCCAGCAAATCTGGGCCGTACTGGTTGGAAGCAACGCCGTTGACGAGGTGCTATCGGGTAGACGGACGGTGATCCGCGATCCGCCGGGACCGGGACCGGGCGCGGCAGCCAGTTTGGAAAGCAGCCCGGCGTTTAGCGGTTAACATTATTGAAACTCAAGGACAGTGGCTCAGTCATGCTTGAAAAAAACCTGAAAAAACTCGCTTTCATACTGTTGCTCGGTGCCGGTCACTGCATGGCGGACGACCGCATCGAATCCATCGTCAACACCGCCATCGAACCGGTCATGCAGCAACAGCAGATACCCGGTGTCGCGGTCGCAATCACCGTCAACGGCGAGGCGCATTACTTCAACTACGGCGTGGCCTCGAAGGACAGCGGCAAGGCTGTCACCGAAGACACCCTGTTCGAGATCGGTTCGGTGAGCAAGACCTTCACCGCCACCCTCGCCGCCTATGCTCAGGCGACAGGCAAACTGTCCCTGTCCGACAAGGCCAGCACCGTCCTGCCGGAGCTGCGAGGCAGCGCGTTCGACAACATCAGCGTATTGCAACTGGGCACCTACTCGGCCGGTGGCCTGCCGTTGCAATTCCCCGAGGAGGCCGATGCACCGGACAAGATGCTAGGCTATTTCAAGCAGTGGAAACCGACTTACACCGCTGGCAGCCATCGCCAGTATTCGAACCCGAGCCTTGGGCTGTTTGGCTATCTGGCGGCCAAAAGCATGGGCGCGCCTTTCGATGAGGTGATGGAAAACACCCTGCTGCCGAAACTCGGATTGAAGCACACCTTCCTCAAGGTGCCGCAGGATCAGATGGGCCTTTATGCCCAGGGGTATAACAAGGAAGACAAGCCGGTGCGGGTCGGGCCCGGGGCGCTGGATTCGGAGGCGTATGGGGTGAAGACCAGTGCGGCGGATCTGCTTCGTTATATTCAGGTGAACATGAAACCGGCAGGGCTTGAAGCACCGTTGCAGCGGGCAATTGCCACCACGCACACGGGTTACTACAAAGTCGGTGACATGACCCAGGGATTGGGCTGGGAACTCTACGGCTATCCGGTCACCCTTGATCAGTTACTCGACGGTAACTCGACGCAGATGGCGATGGAAGCTCACGAAGTTCAGTTGCTGAACCCGCTGCAACCTCAACCGGACGTTGTGCTGGTCAATAAAACCGGCTCGACGGGCGGCTTCGGTGCTTATGTCGCGTATGTGCCCTCGAAAGCTATCGGCATCGTGATCCTGGCCAACAAGAACTATCCGAACGCGGAGCGGGTGAAAGTGGCGCATGGGGTATTGGGCGCACTGAGCAAGTAACTCAGAGCCCCCGACCTGTAGCAGTCATCAAAATGGGCGACCCCTTGAGGTCGCCCATTTTCATTGGTGCGCCTGCTGACTAAACAGCTGACGCGCCGTCGGGTGGATCGATATTGTCCAGTGCCCGGTTCACCAATAACTCGCCCACGACGGCCAACTGCTGAATGGATAGCGCCACGTTGCGGTTGGAGCTTTCCAGTTTGCAGGCCAGGTCCGTGACGAGGACGTTCAGCGAAGCGAGGGTTTCGCAGGCGTGGCATAGCAGGGTTACGGAGTCGACGTCGGGGACGATGGTGAAAATGTGGCTGACCGGGTCGGCGTGGTTGGGGTTGCGCAGACGAGCGCTGATGGCGGGCTCGGTGATGTCAGCAAGAGGAACGGGGTCGAGGGGGTCGGAATTCGCGGGGATTTCAGGGGGATTGGGACTTACTTTTTTCATGGGAGAAGATCCATTGGGGATTGTTGAAAAAACTACCCATCTCACTTCCACATGAGGGTGGCAGCTGTACGCAGGTGTGGAAGACCAGGCCAACCCACCAATACCCGGCGCACTCGAAAGTGCTCCCGCGTACAGCCGCCATAACGCGGCAATGTTGACATAAAAATGTCGACACGCGCTCTACGGGCATTGGTAGATGACTTTTACCAACGGACTTCCACATCCGACCACTGATTTTGCAGCGGCGGAACAAGGTTATCGGTGCGGTTCACAGAGCACCAGTTCACCAACACCGCCACGTTTTGCAGGAAATCTCCGAAGCAGGTGAAGGCCTTTGCCTACGTTCATTTTTCGGGCATGCCATTACAAATAACTTTTTACTTTTGATCGTTGTGATACAGCTGAAACCGTTGTATCTAATGGTCCTCGCAGCCCCAAACGGCATCGGATCAGCCCACGGCCGGGAATGACATACTGCGCGTTCAATAATTCAAACCGACTGACCCCAAAGTGCGTCGCAATGGAAATTTTCAGTTTCAAACTCACGGATGTCGGTCGGTTTACCGAATTGGACATACAGCTGGCCCCCACCGCCAAACACCCCTCGAACGTGACGGTGTTAGTGGGGGAAAACGGTGCCGGGAAAACCACCCTTTTAAAGTCACTGGCCACCTCGCTGAGCTGGCTGGCAGCCAGAATTCGTACCGAAAAAGGCAATGGCAGCCACTTGGCAAATGAGGACATTCGAAACGGCGCCTCACTTGCCACTGTTACGATTGCGGTAGTGGGCCGCTCACAGATACGTTCAGGTCTTACTGATGCAGTCCCTGAAGATATTCTGTTCATTTGGACCACTGCCCGCGTAAGACAAGGACGAAAGAGCGTTGTCCATAGCCAGTTAATGGATGCCAGTCGCCTAGCGGACCATTATCGGAACCAACTGACCGCCAATGATAAAGCCTCACTCCCATTGATCGCCTACTACCCAGTCGAGCGCTCGGTTCTGGAAATCCCGCTAAAAATCAGAACCAAACATACCTTTGATCAACTAGACGGCTACGACAACTCATTGAATCGCAGAGTCGATTTCCGACAATTCTTTGAATGGTTTCGCGAACGCGAAGACAGCGAAAATGAAAGCGGTGTGTCCGACACTGCGCTGGCCGAAATTTCCGAAAGGTTCGGCAAGGACAGTGACATCTGGAAAACCCTTTTCCAATTACAAGCCTCATCCCGCGATCGTCAGCTGACGGCGGTTCGCTCTGCTATCGCAGCGTTCATGCCTGGCTTCAGCAACCTGCGGTTGCAGCGCAAGCCGCGCCTGCACATGGCCATCGACAAAGAAGGCATGACGCTCAACATCGCTCAACTCTCGCAGGGAGAAAAGTCGATGATGGCGTTAGTTGGCGATATCGCTCGCCGATTGGCGATGATGAATCAGTCTTTGGACAATCCGTTAGAAGGTGACGGGATCGTACTGATCGACGAAGTCGATTTGCACCTGCACCCCAAATGGCAGCGCAGTTTGATTCGGCAGTTGAGCGAGACCTTCCCCAACTGCCAGTTTGTGCTGACAACCCAATCGCCGCTGGTCATCAGCGACGCAAAAGATGTGTTGGTTTACGTGCTGGACGATGGGAACCGTCCAAAACATTGGCAGCGCGCAACACGCCACCAAGAACCCCCGGGCGACACAATAGTGGAGTCATAGTGATGGCGGCTGACAAGCACAGCCTGTTCGTCGAGGGGATACACCAAGAGCAGCTTTGCCCGCGAAGGCAATTGATCATTCAACATCGATGCTGAATGACACGCCGCTTTCGCCGGCAAGCCGGTCTCGCTCCCACAGAGAATCTTCAGCGCACACACCAGATCGGTGAACGACGCTGATCCCGTGTAGGAGCCGGCTTGCTGGCGAAGACGCTGGCACATCCAGCAGAAGTGTTTGCTGGCAGACCGCTTTCGCTGCGGTGCGGCGAACCGACAAGCCAGCTCCTGCAAGGGGCTTCGTTGGACGCAAAATTGGCGAACGCCGGCGATCAACATGTGGGAGCGAGCTTGCTCCGGGCGGCGTTCCGACGATGGTCTCGAGGACGATGCGTTCATTCGGGGAAAACGCGTTATCGTTAACGTCCATCGCGAGCAAGCTCGCTCCTACAGGGAATTCATTTACCGTGAAGTTTCTGCGCGGATTCAATCGTCCGGCATTTCTGGCGGCTTGGCGGGCTTGGTCGGTTTGACCGGTTTTGTCGCCTTGGCGCCTTTGGCCGGGGCGGGTTCGGTCACCGGTGGTGGTGTCGGCGCCGTGGCCTCTTTCTCTGTCGCCGGCAATTCATCGATGGTTTTGAAAATGGCTTGCAGGTCGACCGCATCCGACTGCTCCAGTTTCTTTTCACCGTCCTTGCCGACCAGAATCACCTTGGTCTTCGCGCCGGCGCCCAATTTGAGCGAGCGGATCAATGCCGCCGTGTCTTGTGGCCCCAGGTCTTTGCCTTCGCGCTGGCCCATCAGGTTGAGCACGGTGTACAGGACCATGTTGCGATCGTCGAAACCCTTGCGGTTGGCCGGCTCATCCAGTGCCTTCTTCAAGCTGACCCATGTGGGATCGACCGTGCTCGGGGCGATGACGATCAACGGCCGGGCCCTGCCCTTGTCCATGTCCAGCGGTGAGTCGCCATCGGCGGCGAACAAGGTACCGGCGAAAGCCAGCAGGGTAGCCAGGGTCAATGACCTGATGAGCATGCGCATCTCCTTTTGATATCCACGCTCTAATGATTGCGCATCGCGGCGTTCGTTCCGGGGACGCTTCGCAATTATGTTTCGCCCTGACCCAAGCTTAGGTCAGGGCAGTCATTGCGCAACAGACTGGACTAATCTCATGGTTCAGTACTAGACACCTGAAACGCCGTGAGGGCCACGCCATGAGCGCTCAGCTGAATCACACCATCGTCTGGTGCCGCGACAAGCAGACGTCGGCCAATTACCTGACAGACATCCTCGGCCTGCCCGCTCCCGAGCCCTTCGGGCCGATGCTGGTCGTCAAACTCGACAACGGCGTGTCGCTGGATTTCTACAACAACGACCCGCCGATCGCGTCCCAGCACTATGCGTTTTTGCTTGGGGACGATGAGTTCGATGCGGCCTTCGCCCGTCTGCAGGCGCGAAAGCAACCCTGGTGGGCCGATCCCGGCAAGCAGCGTCCGGACGAAATCAATGACTACGGCGGTGGCCGGCGGGTCTATTTCGATGACCCGGACGGGCACCTGCTGGAGATTTTTACCCGTGAGTGATTGAGGCCTGCGGCAAACATCAGAACGCCAGTTTGTAGCCGATCAGCACCAGCATCGTGGCCAGGCATGGACGCAGCACTTCGTCGGAGATGCGGCCGGTGAGATGACTGCCCAGGTAAATGCCGGGCAGCGAACCGACTAGCAAATAGCCCAGCACGTGCCAATCCATGTTGCCCATGCTCGCGTGACCGAGGCCGGCGACCAGGGTCAGCGGTACGGCGTGGGCGATTTCCGTGCCTACCAGGCGACGGGTTGGCAGCATGGGATAAAGAATGAACAGGGCTACGGTGCCCAGTGCGCCAGCACCGATGGAGGTCAGGGCGACCATGGTGCCGAGCACCAGGCCCGTCAGCACGGTCATGCCGTTCAGGCGTGGGCCACTGGGATTGTAATTGCCGCCCGCCCGTTTGTGGGCGAAATCGAGCAAGCGCTTCTTGAAGAAAATCGCCAGGGCGGTGGCAAACAGAACGAAGCCAAGGGCCTGTTTGATCACGGCGTTCATGGCATCGGGGGATGTCTGCAGGGTGCTGAGGAACCACAGCGTCATCAGCACCGCCGGCACACTGCCGAGCGTCAGCCAGCCAGTGATTGCCCAATCGATGTTGTTGTTCTTTTTATGAACCAGAACGCCGCTGGATTTGGTGATGGCGGCGTACAGGAGATCCGTGCCCACCGCCGTCGCCGGATTGACCCCGAACCACAGCAGGATCGGCGTCATCAATGAGCCGCCGCCCACGCCGGTCATGCCGACGATGAAACCCACCACCAAACCTGCGACTACCAACCCGAAGTTAACGAATTCCATTAACACGCCCACAAAAATCGCATGAAAAAACTGGTCCGCAGCATAGCGATTTTTCTTATAACTACTTATATCGATGCGGTCTATCGTTATGCCTATGTGCGCTTAGATCCCTGTAGGAGCTGGCTTGCCAGCGAAGGTCTGAAGGGCGACGCGTTCATTCAGGAGAAACGCGTTATCGTTGACGTCCATCGCGAGCAAGCTTGCTCCTACAGGGGGATCGGGTACGGTCGAAATGGTTGCGTTGGCTGTCAGGACGCCTTCGCTGCGGTTCGGCGTTCCGACAAGCCAGCTCCTACAGGGGGGGGGCGGTTGATGGATCGGGGGGCAGGCCGCCAACGTTATTGTACGGGCAGGAAATTGAGGAACAGCAGGCTCTGGGCGTAATTCAGGCCGATCCGCCGGTAGCGCTCGTCGAGCATCTGGGTCAGCAGATCGAGGCGCGCGACGATCTTGCCGAACTCCACGGCAAAACTCAGGTTGCTGCCCTCCTCCGAGATCTCGTTGGAAAACAGCAAGGGCTCGCCTTGCTTGTTCTGCCGCTGGCTGAGGATCCAGGTGGCTTTCTCGATGTTGCGCGCGGCGTTGTTGACGAAGGTCGGGTTGATCGCATCGGTCATGTAGAACTCGAGACGATTGCCGTGGGCGGTGACCAGCATGCTGCCGATGGCATAGATGAAGGCGCCGACCCGGTCGCCGAGAAATTCCGGGCTCATGGCAAAGCTCAGTGCCGCCAGGTCTTTTTTACCGCCCAGGGTCGGCAGCGGCTGTTGCATTTCGATGGCCATGCGCACTTGCTGCCCGGCGGTGCGGGCGTCGAGGAAGCCGGACTTCTTCAACTCCTCGGGGTTGCGCAGGTAGAGCTTGCTCATGAGCAAATAGAGGCTATCGAGGTTGTCGCGCATCGCCAGGGTGGCCATGCGGTCGACGCTGGTCTGGAGGAATTCCTGGGGTTTGCCCTGGCGGAACTGGTCGATGATGTCGCCGCCCTGTTGATGGCTGCATCCGGTGAGGCAGAGCGTCGACAGACAGGCCAGCAGCAGGCTGCTACGGCGGATGTGCATCGTGATGTGGGGTAACACTCGAAACATGGGTGATTGAACTTGGACATGGGCTTGCGGTGGGGGGTCGCCGCAGGCTGGCCATGGATAGAGCCGGGAAATGGGGAAAAGTGCAGTACCGATGGTCTGTAAATGCTGGTAGGCGGACAGTTGAATCAAAAGATCAGCAGCCTGCGACAGCTCGCGCCGTACGCATACCCCTGTAGGAGCTGGCTTGCCAGCGAAGGCGGTGGATCAGGCAACATCGTGTTCGACACAAAGGCCGCCTTCGCTGGCAGCCCAGCGCCTGCAAGGGGGGCGGCGTACACTGGGATATTTGAGCTTTGCACGGAACCACTGCGCTATTGTGCTGCCAACCGAAGAGTATCCATCGAGCGAACAAAGGAGACGTGCATGCGCACCCTCGAACTGGCAGGCGTCAACGTACCGGTCATCGGCCAGGGCACCTGGCACATGGGGGAGGATCCATCGCAGCGCAGCCAGGAAGTAGCGGCGTTGCGCTTGGGCATCGAGCTGGGCATGACCCTGATCGACTCCGCTGAAATGTACGCAGAAGGTGGCGCCGAGCAGGTGGTGGGTGAAGCCATCGCCGGTTTGCGCGACCAGGTGTTCCTGGTCAGCAAGGTGTACCCGCACAACGCCAGCCGCAAGGGTATTCCCCAGGCGTGTGAGCGCAGTCTGCAACGGCTGGGTACCGACTACATTGATTTGTACCTGTTGCACTGGCGTGGCCAGTATCCCCTGGAGGAAACCGTCGAAGCGTTCGAACGCCTGCGCGAAGCCGGCAAGATCGGCCGCTGGGGCGTGTCCAATTTCGACCTGGCTGACCTGCACGAACTGGCCGCGCCGGCCTGCGCCACTAACCAGGTACTCTACAATCTTGAAGAACGCGGCATAGAATTCGATCTGCTGCCCTGGTGCCAGCAGCATCGCCTGCCGATCATGGCCTACTGTCCGATCGGCCAGGGTGGGCAACTGCTGACGCACCCGACGCTCCAGCGGGTTGCCGCCCATCACGAGGCGACGCCGGCCCAGATCGCACTGGCATGGATTCTTCGCCAGGACGACGTGATCGCCATCCCCAAAGCGGTCAGACCTGAACATGTGCGACTGAATGCGCAAGCCGTGCAATTGCGGCTTGAAGCCGGGGATCTGGAGGCGCTGGACCACGCGTTTCACGCGCCGCAACGAAAGCAGCGATTGGCCATGGTCTGAGCCATCGCGGTTTGGTCAGAGGGTTTGCGCATGAGAAGCACCGATCCACTCGACAGGTTCGACCTCAAACGCTTCATTCAGGCGCAGGACCCGGTGTTCGACCGGGTTCAGGATGAGCTCAGTGATGGCCGCAAGCGCAGCCACTGGATGTGGTTCATCTTTCCGCAATTCACCGGACTTGGCGACAGTGAGATGTCCCGTCGCTACGCGATTCGATCCGCCGCGGAGGCGCAGGCCTACCTCCAGCACCCCGTGTTGAGCACGCGCCTGCGCACTTGCACGCAATTGGTCCTGAACATCGAGCATCGCTCGATTGCGGCCATTTTCGGCCATCCAGACGAGCTCAAGTTTCACTCCTCGATGACGCTGTTTGCCCAGGTCGATACCGAGGACAACCTTTTCAACCGGGCGCTGGATCAGTATTTCCACGGCATTCCCGACGCCTGGACGCTGACGCTGATGGACTCAAAACAGGCCTAGTTGACCGCCAATCAGGGTTGAGAAGTCGTCGTCGACGAAGGGCAGGATCGCATCCGCCACCGGTTGCAATTGCCGGGTGACGTAGTGGTCGTAATCGATGGGCGCGCTGCGGATCTCCAGCGGTTCGGGCCCGGCGACGCTGATCACGTAGCTGATCCAGCCGCCGTTCTGATACTGCCGCGGCCGGCCCTGACGGTCGTTGTAGTCGTCGGCGATCCGCGCCGCGCGGACGTGGGGCGGCACGTTGCGCTGATAGTCGTCGAGGGTGCGGCGCAGGCGCTTGCGGTAGATCAGCCGGTCATCGAACTCACCGGCCAGGGTCTTGCGCACATAATCGCGCACGTAATCCTGATACGGCTGGCGATTGAAGATGCGCAGGTACAGCTCCTGCTGGAATTGCCGGGCCAGCGGCGACCAGTCGGTGCGCACGGTTTCCAGGCCCTTGTAAACCATTTCATCGCTGCCGTCGGCGCGGGTCACCAGCCCGGCATAGCGTTTCTTGCTGCCCTCCTCCGCGCCGCGAATGGTCGGCATCAAAAAGCGTTTGTAGTGGGTTTCGAACTGCAACTCCAGGGCGCTTTCCAGGCCATATTCCTGCCGTACATGTTCGCACCACCACTGATTGACGTGGCTCACCAGGGCGTGGCCGATCTGCGCCGCTTCCTGCTGACCGTGGGCGCGACGCAGCCAGACGAAGGTCGAGTCGGTATCGCCGTAGATCACCGTGTGGCCCTGGGCTTCGATCAACTGTCGGGTGCGCAGCATGATTTCGTGACCGCGCAGGGTGATGGACGACGCCAGGCGCGTGTCGAAGAAGCGGCAACCACTGGAGCCGAGCACGCCGTAGAAGGCGTTCATGATGATCTTCAAGGCCTGGGATAGCGGCGCGTTGTGTTCGCGCTTGGCGGTTTCCCGGCCTTCGGCGACGCGGGCGACGATCGCCGGGAGGCAGTGCCGGGTCCTGGAAAAACGCGCGCCGCGAAAGCCCTGCACCGACTCGCTGTCTGCGGGATGCTTGAGGCCCTCGATCAGGCCCACCGGGTCGATGAGAAAGGTGCGAATGATCGATGGGTAGAGGCTCTTATAGTCGAGCACCAGCACCGATTCATACAGCCCCGGTTGCGAGTCCATGACGAATCCGCCGGGGCTGGCTTGGGCGGGCTTGCTGCCCAGATTGGGCGCGACGAACCCCTGGCGGTGCATCAGCGGCATGTACAGGTGGGTGAAGGCCGCCACCGAACCGCCGCTACGGTCCGCTGGCAAACCGGTGACGCTGGCCCGTTCCAGCAAGAAGGTCAGCAGCTCGGTCTTGGCGAAAATCCGTGTGACCAGTTCGCAGTCCTTGAGGTTGTACTTGGCCAGGGCCGGTTTGTCCTCGGCGAACATGCGATTGATTTCGTCCATGCGCTGATACGGTGTACTGATCGCCTTGCCCTCGCCGAGCAGGGTTTGCGCGACGTTTTCCAGGCTGAACGAGGGGAAATTCCAGGTCGCCGAGCGCAGGGATTCGATGCCATCGATGATCAATCGCCCGGCGGCCGAGGCGAAATAATGGTTGCGGCTGCCATGTTCGCGCCACTGCATTTCCTCGCCGCCACGCCCCAGCTGCAACGGCACCGCCAGGCGCCGAGCGTGCTCGTGCAGCACGCGCAGGTCGAACTGCACGACGTTCCAGCCGATGATCGCGTCGGGATCATGGCGGGCGAACCATTCATTGAGTTTCTTCAGCAGCAGGGTTCGCGAGTCACAGTATTCGAGCTGAAAATCCACGGCGCTGTGGTCGCCGTTGGGCGGGCCCAGCATATAGACCTGGCGCTCGCCGCAGCCTTCCAGGGCGATGGAATACAACTCGCCCTGGGCGGTGGTTTCGATGTCCAGGGACACCAGCCTGAGCGCGGGCCGGTAGTCCGGATCGGGTTTCATCTGCGCGTCCAGCAACAGACCCTCGGCACCGGGCGTGCCGCCAAACACCACCGGCGCCGTGATGAACCGTTCCATCATGTAGCGTTCCGGTGGACGCACGTCGGCTTCGAACACATCGACGCCGGCCTTGCGCAGCGCGGTTTCCAGGCGCATCAGTTGCCCATGCTGCTGGCAATACAGGCCGAGCACCGGGCGATGCTCGAAATCCAGCAGGGCCAGCGGTCGAAGTTCGAGGTTTTTTTCGCCCTGCAACAGCGCCTCGGCCTGCTCGCGCTGAGCCGCCGGAATGAACGCCACCGAGGGCTGACAAGGCAGGCGGATGCGTCGGGGACCGGTATCGGTCGCCAACCAGAATTCGACTTCCGTGCCGGCCGGTGTGTCGCGCCAATGCCGGGTCAGGACGAAGCCCCGCTGTAAATCCACCACTGCAACCTCAAATCCGCTTCAAGCCGCAATTCTACGCGTCATTGATGGAACATGGCGCCGATTGCTCCCGCAGGTTCCGCGTTTTAACCGATTGGCATCAGGATGGGTCCTGCACCTGGCTGCATCGGCTGGCGCGCAGGTTGTGATCTTTTGATCTGTCATCTTTCGGACACGTTACTGACTTATTCTCCCGGCACTTTCCTGGTCTTTCAAGGTGCCGGCATGATGCTGCGCGTGTTGTTCCTGTGGGTGTTCTGCGCAAGCCTGCCACTGGTGGTTTCGGCCGGTGATCTATCGATACCCGAACAGGGTCCGGTGCTGCGCATCCAGGGTTCCAATACGATCGGCGCCGCACTCGGTCCGGCACTGGTCGAAGGCTTGATGCGCGAGCAGGGTCTGCTCAAGGTTCATCGCGAAGCCCAGGACACCGCCAACGAACTGCGGGTAGTCGGCGAAACCGTGCAAGGGCGGCGGGTGGTGGTGGACATTGCGGCCCACGGATCCAGCACCGGCTTCACCGCCCTGAAAACCGCCACCGCCGATCTCGCCGCATCCTCGCGCCCGATCAAGGACAGCGAACGGCTAGTCCTGCAACCCCTGGGCGATCTGAAACAACCCGGCGCCGAGCAGGTGATCGCCATCGATGGCCTGGCGATCATCCTTCATCCGCAGAACCCGTTGAATCAGCTCGACACCGAACAACTGGCGCGGATTTTCAGCGGCGAGGCCAGCACCTGGGAGGCAGTCGGCGGTCGCGGTGGGCCGATTCATCTGTATGCGCGGGATGACCATTCGGGCACGTATGACACGTTCAAGGAGCTGGTCCTCGCGGGGCGGGGGAAAAAGCTGAGCAGCACCGCGGAACGTTTCGAATCCAGCGAGCAATTGTCCGACGCGGTGAGCCTGGATCCGCAAGGCATCGGCTTCATCGGCCTGCCCTACGTGCGCCAGGCCAAAGCCGTGGCCATCGCCGACGGCCAGTCCCAGGCCATGCTGCCGCTCGACCGCCTGATCGCCACGGAAGACTATCCCCTGTCCCGTCGACTGTTCTTTTACCTTCCGCCCACCGGGAACAATCCCTGGGCCGACGCATTGCTTGCCTTCGCCCAAAGCCGGGAGGGTCAGGCCATCGTCACCGCCACTGGTTTTGTCGCCCAGACCGTCCAGGCCATGGCCGTCACGCCGAATGCGCTGATGCCCGAGGGTTATCAGGCGCTCAGCCGCCATGCCCAGCGGCTGACGGTCAATTTTCGTTTCGAGGAAGGCAGTGCAACCCTGGACAACAAGGCCCGGCAAGACCTCTCAAGGGTGCTCGACTACATCGAGCAGCAGGACAAGAGCCAGCGGCAGGTGACACTAGTGGGATTTGGCGACGCCAAGCGTGATCCGGCGCGGGCCGATCTGCTGTCGAAACTGCGCGCCATGGCCGTGCGCCGGGAGCTGGTGAAGAACGGCGTAGTGCTGCGCGAGATTCGCGGCTATGGCGCCGAGATGCCGGTGGCGGCCAATAACGCGGACGAGGGGCGAATCAGGAATCGGCGGGTTGAGGTGTGGGTGTATTGAGACTTTGGTTGATCTGGAAACACCCTTTGCGTCAGTGGACTCCTGCGGCGAGGGGGCAGGCCCAATGCCAGCCAGTCAAGCGCGGAACTTGTAGGAGCTGGCTTGCCAGCGAAGGCGGTCTGTCAGTTGATATCGATCTCGCCTGGCACACCGCCTTCGCTGGCAAGCCAGCTCCTACAGGTCCGCGTCTTAACTCCCCTCGCCGCAGGCGTTTGGCTTGCCTGAGGACGTTGCCGATCAGCCGAGCAATTTCTGCAATTGAGCCGTGGTATCCACCGCCCCCATGGTCTTGGCCGCATCCAGCGCAGTGACGCCATTGGCGTCCTTGGCCTTCGGATCGGCGCCCTTGCCGATCAGGTAGTCGACGATTTCGACGCGATTGAACATGGCCGCCATCATCAGCGCCGTACGCCCGTCAAAGGACGAACCTTCAACCTGCGCACCGCCTTCGACCAGCGCCTTGACCGTCGCCAGGTCGCCCTTGAACGCCGCGCCGGCAATCGGGCTCTGGCCGTTGTCGTTGCGGATTTCCGGATCGGCCTTGTGCTCGAGCAGGACTTTTACCGTCTCCACATGACCGTGGTAAGCGGCCAGCATCAACAAGGTATCGCCCTTGTGGTTGCGCAGGTTCGGCGGCAGGCCCTTGGTCAGCAGCGCAGCCATCATGGCCGCATCGCCCTCGCGCGCCTTGTTGAATACCTGTTCGGCAAATTCAGCGGCTTCTTCGGGGGTCATCTGGCGGCTTTGGTCTGACATCGGGGGCTCCACTTTCGGTTATTCGCAAAGCCGACAGTTTCCCGATGAGCCTCGAAGCTGTCACTTGTTTTTTCTCATGCAGCGCCATAGCCATCTTCAATAACGGTACTTGCCGCCATGAATGTCAGTCAGCAATTGCCCGGTGACCGGCACGTACGTCCCGGTCCCCGGCAGCCAGGCATAAATCGGATCATCACCGGTCCTGCCCGGGTCGAAGGCTTCATCCTTGAGCCGGGTTTTCTGGTATTTGAAGGTCCCGGTGGTCTCCATCTTCACTTTGACCCGCAGGAACAAGGGCACGGCATAGGCCGGCATCCGCTCCCGGGCAAAGGCCAGCAGTTCGCTGAAATCCAGGGTCGCCAGGGATTCGGCGGGGGTGATCGCGGCCATCCCGGCGCGACCGTTGGTGTTGCGGATCTCCACGCCATAGGCCACGGCTTCGCAAATGTTCGGGTGCTGCAGAAGGATGTTCTCGACCTCGGTGGTCGAGACGTTTTCGCCCTTCCAGCGATAGGTGTCACCCAGACGATCGACGAACCGGGCATGGCCGAAACCGATGTTGCGCATCAGGTCGCCAGTGTTGAAGTAGCGGTCGCCTTTCTCGAACACATCGTGGAGCACGGCCTTTTCGGTCTTCTGTGGATCGGTGTAACCGTCCAGCGGCGCCTTGTCGTCGATCTTCGCCAGCAGCAAGCCCTGCTCGCCTTTGGCTACCTTACGCATGAAGCCCCTGGCGTTGCGAGTCGGCAAGCCACTGTCGTGGTCGTACGCCACCAGTTCCCATGACATCAGGGAAAACCCCACAGTGTTGTCGAAGTTCAGCACGTTGGTGAAGCCGATGTTGCCGTCACTGGCGGCGTACAGTTCGCAGATATGTTTTACCCCGAATCGCGTCTTGAATTCGCGCCAGGCACCGGGGCGCAGGCCATTGCCGATCATCTTCGTCACGCTGTGCTGGTTATCGTCGCCAGCGGGCGGCTGGTCCACCAGGTAACGGCACAATTCCCCGACGTAGCCGAGGGTCGTCGCACGGTACTGGCGCACGTCGTTCCAGAACTGGCTGGCGCTGAACTTGCGGCGGATGGCAAAGCCCGAAGCGCCACTGATCGCCGAGCCCCAGCACACGCACAGCCCGGTGGCGTGATAAAGCGGCAAGGTGCAATACACGACATCCTCGGGTCGCATGGCCAGCGCGATCAAGCCGAAGCTGGCGGAACTGCGCATCCACCGGCCATGCTTGAACACACCGGCCTTGGGCAACCCGGTGGTACCGGAGGTGTAGATGTAGAAACAAGGGTCGTCGAGATACACCTGTCGGCTGCTGGCCGGGTTGTCACTGCACGCATCGACGCTGGCCGCCATCAGGTTGATGAACCCTTCTGGCGCAATGCCCGGATGGGTATAGGTGCATTGATCGGCGACGAACCAGCTGCGCGCAGGCGTGATCGACACCCGCTCGCGCACCGCCGAAAACGCCGGGACCAGTTCCTCGCCGACAATGATTGCCACGGGTGCCGCCAGGTTCAGGCTATGGGCCAGGGTGTCGCGGGTTTGCGAGGTATTGAGCAAGGCGCTGATCGCACCGACCTTGGCCACCGCCAGAATCGTCACCAGCAGTTCCGGGCGGTTCTCGATGAACACCGCCACCCCGTCGCCCTTGCGGATGCCTTGGGCAATCAAGTGATGGGCGATGCGATTCGCCCATTGATTGACCTGTGCATAAGTCAGCGCCACCTCGCCCTGCAGCAATGCCGGACCCTCGGGATTGCGCAAGGTCGCCTGCTCGAAGCTCCAGCCCAGTCCACAGGGTTGGGTCGGGTCTTTGACGTTGGCGGCTTTCATGCCTTTCACCACACGGGGGATGGCTTTGGCAATGGCCGGCAGCTTGCGGAGCATCATGCCCCAGGTAATCGTGTCGTGCGGCGTACTCATGCAGGCTCCCGTTCGATGTTTTTTATTTTCGGGCGGCGTTTGATTGAGGCCGAAAATACGTCAGGGCTTCCCGGGCTGTACACGCGGTTTTTGAAATGTTTTGTATCCACGATCCCGGCAGGCGAAATCGCGAGTATCGGGCTGGCTATTGGTTCCATTGAAACAACAGCAACCACGCAAAATGCAGGATGCACGATGACCGTTCATGCAGATTGCACGAGATACTGAAATCGCCGAGAAATTAAGCTATTGATTTAAAAGGGTTTTTTAAATTTCAAAGGCTGGCACAAAGGCTGCAACTACCTCTCCATGCTTGCCAATCAAGTGCTAACGGAGCCGATAGACATGAGCCTGATTCAAGAAAAATTTGCGTCCCTGTTCTCCAACTTCGAAGTGACCACCCAGCCACGTCCGGACGGTGGCATCCTGCTGACCCTGCGCAGCACCGAAGGCAAAGTGTTCAAGCGCTCGATTTCCTACCAGCAATTGCACGCTGGGGATCAGCTGTCGTGGGTGATCAGTGCGATCCGCCGCGACCTCGCGGAGCAGGCCAGCGAACTACCGCAGATCTCCATGCTGCAAAGCCAGCAACGGTTTGCCCTGCCGACTTATCACTCGGCGTAAACCGTTCCCGGGCTTTAAACACACAGGCCGTGAATGCTTTCGCTTCACGGCCTGTGTTGTTTCTGTAGGAGCCGGCTTGCCGGCGAAGGCGTCCTGACAGCCAACCTGGTCTTCCGGATGTACCCAATCCTACTGTAGGAGCCGGCTTGCCGGCGAAGGCGTCTTCATGGGCGCTGCATGGCTTCAGGCCGCCTTCGCCGGCAAGCCGGCTCCTACATTTTGATGCATGCGGATCAGAGAGCCCGGCCAGCCGGTAGGCCGCCTCTACTCAATCCTCAAGCAGCGCAAAGCGGCTGGCAATGTCCGCGCCGGTGAATTCAGTTTTCCCGCCTTCCGGCTGATTGAACAGACGGATCGCGACGAAATGCGGATGCTCACCGCTATCGAACCAGTGCGGCGTACCGGCCGGAATCGAGATCAGGTCGTTCTTCTCGCAAAGCACCGCGTAGACGTAATCGCCGATATGCAGGTTGAACAAGCCACGACCGGCAACGAAAAATCGCACGACGTCTTCGCTACAGCTTTGCTCCTTGAGGAGGCCGGCCCGCAGCTCGGCTGTTTGCGGGTGATCGCTGGTCTGGCTGACCACATCAACGTTGATATACCCCTGCTCGGTCATCAGCTCGTCGATCGGCGCCTGGTAGGCGCCGATGATGTCTTCCGGGCTGGCGCCGGGCTGGAGCCTGGTCGCGGCTTGCCAGCGGGCAAAGCGCACGCCCTGTTCGGCCAGGGTCGAGGCGATATCGTCGAAGTGGGTCAGTACCTTGTTCGGCAGTTCCGGACTGCTGACAGGGTAAACGGACAGGCTACTCATGGTTGTTTCCTCGAGTGTTCACAGGACAGGCTCATGGCCTGTCCTCTTGCATGCATGTCGCAATCATAACGGCAGCCGCGAACGCGGCGAGGCTGGCAATACTAAAGGTGAATGAGGCCCCGAGCGCATTCCAGCTATAACCTGCGTACAACGCCCCCAGTGCGCCGCCAGTGCCGGCCAGTGCCGCGTACAACGCCTGCCCCTGCCCTTGCTGGCGTGCACCGAAACTGCGTTGCACGAACTGGATGGCCGCCGCGTGAAAGCTGCCGAAGGTGGCCGCGTGCAGGACCTGGGCGAACAGCAATACCCACAGGTATTCAGCGAACGAACCGAGCAACAACCAACGCAGCGCCGCCAGCAGGAAACTCGCCAGCAGCACCCGCCGCACGGAGAAGCGCGCGAGGATCTTGCTCATCGCCAGGAACATCAGGACTTCGGCGACCACGCCGACTGCCCAGAGCATGCCGATCAAGCCACGGCTGTAACCGAGTCGCTCGAGGTGCAAGGTCAGAAAGGTGTAATACGGACCGTGGCTCAGTTGCATCAGTGCCACGCAAGCGTAAAACGCCAACACCCCAGGGCTGCGCAACTGCTGGAGAAACCCGTCCCCCGCCAGTCGCTCTCCTTGCAGCGGTTGCGCGTTCGGCACCCACAGGCTGCTGACCACGATCCCGGCCATGATCAGCACTAGCGCCACCGGATAGATGTCGAGGCTGAGCCATTCGAACAGGCGGCCCAGCGCGACCACGGTGATAATGAAGCCGATCGAACCCCACAACCGGATCTGGCTGTAGCGGGAGGTCTGTCCATTCAAATGCGCCAGGGTGATGACTTCGAACTGCGGCAGCACCGCGTGCCAGAAGAAGGCGTGCAAGGCCATGACCATCGCCAGCCAGGCGTAGGTCTTGCTGACGAATATCAAGGAAAACGTCAGCAAGGTGCAGACTGCGCCGAAGCGCACGATGGCCAGGCGCTGGCCGGTGTAGTCACCGAGCCAGCCCCAGATGTTCGGTGCCACGCAGCGCATCAGCATCGGGATCGCCACCAGCTCGCCGATGCGTGCGCTGGAAAAACCCAGGTGATCGAAGTACAGCGCCAGGAACGGCGCCGTCGAACCGAGCAAGGCGAAATAAAACAGATAGAAACTGGAGAGCCGCCAGTACGGGAGCGCCGCCACCGCAGTCAGACTGCAGCGGCTTTGATATTAGCCATTAAAGCTGACCCAGCACCGGCGTGCTCACCCGCACACTGGCGTTCTGCCCGCGGTGACGCAGCAGGTGATCCATCAGCACGATGGCCATCATCGCTTCGGCAATCGGCGTGGCGCGGATGCCGACGCAGGGGTCGTGACGGCCCTTGGTGATGACATCCACCGGGTTGCCGTGGATGTCGATGGAACGGCCCGGCGTGGTGATGCTCGAGGTCGGCTTCAGTGCCAGGTGCGCGACGATCGGCTGACCGGACGAAATGCCGCCCAGAATGCCGCCGGCATTGTTGCTGAGGAAACCTTCCGGGGTCATTTCATCGCGGTGTTCGGTGCCGCGCTGGGCAATGCTGGCGAAACCGGCGCCGATCTCCACGCCCTTGACCGCGTTGATGCTCATCAGCGCATGGGCCAGTTCGGCGTCGAGACGGTCGAAGATCGGCTCGCCCAGCCCTGGCATCACGCCCTCGGCGACGATGGTGATCTTCGCGCCAACCGAATCCTGGTCGCGGCGCAGCTGGTCCATATAGGCTTCCAGCTCCGGCACTTTGTCCGGGTCGGGGCTGAAGAAGGCGTTCTCTTCCACCGAATCCCAGGTCTTGAACGGGATCTCGATCGGGCCCAGCTGACTCATGTAGCCGCGAATGACGATGCCCTGGGTGGCCAGGTATTTCTTGGCGATAGCGCCGGCCGCCACGCGCATCGCGGTTTCCCGTGCCGAGCTGCGGCCGCCGCCGCGGTAATCGCGCTCGCCGTATTTGTGGTGATAGGTGTAGTCGGCATGGGCCGGGCGGAAGAGGTCCTTGATCGCCGAGTAGTCCTTGGACTTCTGGTCGGTATTGCGGATCAACAGGCCAATGGCGCAACCGGTGGTGCGACCTTCGAACACGCCGGACAGGATCTCGACTTCGTCGGCTTCCTGGCGCTGGGTGGTGTGGCGGCTGGTGCCGGGTTTGCGGCGATCGAGGTCGCGCTGCAAATCGTCGAGGGAGATCTCCAGCCCCGGCGGGCAGCCGTCGACAATGGCGACCAACGCCGGACCATGGCTTTCGCCAGCGGTGGTGACAGTGAACAGCTTGCCGTAGGTATTGCCGGACATGCGGGACGCTCCGTGAAATCGAACCTGAATACGTAATGCGCGCCAGTATACGCAGGCTACCCAAGTAGTTCATCCTCGAACCTTACGGGTGCCCGCGAGTCCAACCGGCACCTTGTTCATGATGGCGTGATGATGCTGCGAGTTCTAGCCTTGACCCTTACCTTGTTTACCGGCTTTGTACAGGCCACCGTCCTGCAACGGCCGATCACGCTGGATACCGGTAACGGCGAGCTTTTCGGCTCGCTGCTGCTGCCAAAATCCGAACAACCGGTGCCGGTCGTGCTGATCATTTCCGGTTCCGGTCCGACGGATCGCGACGGCAACAACCCCGACGGCGGACGCAATGACAGCCTCAAGCGCCTGGCCTGGGTCCTGGCCAAACACAACATCGCCAGTGTGCGTTATGACAAACGCGGCGTGGCGGCGAGCCTCGCGGCGACCCCGGACGAACGCAACCTGTCGGTGGAAGCCTATGTGGCCGACGCCCAGGCCTGGGGCCGGAAGCTGAAAGCCGACCCGCGCTTTGGCTCGCTGATCCTGCTGGGCCATAGCGAGGGGGCCTTGATCGCCAGCCTCGCGGCACCGAGTCTCGACGCCGCCGCGGTGATTTCCCTGTCCGGCAGCGCGCGACCGGTCGACCAGGTGTTGCGCCAACAGCTGGGCAACCGCTTGCCGCCCCCCCTGATGCTGCGCAGCAATGAGCTGCTCGACAGCCTCAAGGCCGGCCGCACCGACGACAACGTGCCGCCGCGGCTGCAGGTGATTTTCCGTCCGAGCGTGCAGCCGTACCTGATTTCGCTGTTCCGCCAGGATCCGGCGGCGACCTTCGGCCAATTGAAGATGCCGGCGCTGATCATCCAGGGCAGCAACGATATCCAGGTCGGCGTCAATGACGCGAGGCTGCTCAAGGACGCCAAGCCGGATGCCGAGCTGGCCCTGATCGAGGGCATGAACCATGTGCTGCGCATCGTGCCCAACGACGTGAAACGGCAGTTGGCATCCTATAAGGATCCGCAATTGCCGTTGGCGGCCGAGCTGGGCACGCGAATCCTCGGATTTATTGACGGGCTTCGCACCCGCTGAGCAATGTTTGCCCTCCAGTCCTGACCGAAACGGCCGATAAACCCTTGGCACCAGCGCTATCGCTGGCGTCAAGCAGGGCCTGGACAGGATCTCGCCGTCATGACTGATACCCCGACTTCACCCGACATCACCGCTGAAACAGAGACTGCGCCAATGGTCGAGCTGCCGTGGGCAGACGTGCAGGTCGAGCATCGCCGGTTGCTGCGCCTGACGCCGCTGCAAACCGACCGCACGACCGGTGCCCGCCCGCTGCGTTTTGTCGAATTCGGTTATGCGCATCGCCTTGGCAAGGAACACAGCCTGATGCGCATGAACATCACCCTGCCCGGCCAGCGCGTGCGCAAGGAACAGAATCATCTGGACGTATGGGTCGACCACAGCACCCAACGCGTGCATTTCAGCCCGGACAGCGGGTTACAGATCGAGCCGATGAACCGCGGGCTCGGCCGTTTCGTGGCGGCTCAAGGCATCGATTGGGCGAAGCAGCGCTGGCCCGGCTACACCGTCGACGGCACCGACCTGAACAACAAAGATGCATTGAATGAAGACACTCGTCTGCGCCGCGATCATTTTCTGCGGATGCAGGGTTTCGATGTGGTCTACGCCGATGCCCAGCGTTTGAAGGGTCGCGTCAAAGAGGTACGGGTCGGCGACCTGCTGGGGGACTGGAACGTCGAGAAAGTGCAACGGGTGGACATTATCGAAGCGGCGCAGATGCTGCAGCAAGCCGAACAGAATCTGGCGGAGCAGGAAGTGAAGCTCAAGCAACAGGAGGAACAGGTCAGCCAGTACAGGCGCGAAGACGCCGGGTTACGGTTTACCATTACCTGCCTGGTGGCGTTTGCAGTGTTTCAGGCGGGGTTGTTGATCTGGATTGCTACGCATCGGTGATGGCTTGAGACCGCGCTGCGGCCTTTGCGGCAAGCCCGCTCCCACAGGTATTGTGTGTGCCGCATCACTTAGGCACGGCACAGAACCTGTGGGAGCGGGCTTGCTCGCGATGGACGTCAACGATAACGCGTGTTTACTGATTAAACGCGGCGCTTTTGAATCCATCGTCGGAACGCCGCCCGGAGCAAGCTCGCTCCCACAAGGGTTAGACGCGGGACGCGAACAGTGCCTGATGATCCCGGCACTGCTGCGCCGTCAACATGAACACCCCATGCCCGCCACGCTCGAAATCCAGCCAGGCGAAGTCGACTTCCGGGTACAGCGCCTCGACGTGAACCTGGCTATTGCCCACCTCGATTATCAGCAACCCCTTCTCGGTCAGGTGATCCGCCGCTTCGGCGAGCATGCGCCGTACCAGGTTCAAGCCATCCTCGCCACAGGCCAGGCCCAGCTCCGGCTCGTGCTGGTATTCGTCCGGCATGTCGGCAAAGTCTTCTGCATCGACATAAGGCGGATTCGAGACGATCAGGTCGAAACGCTGACCCGGCAATCCATCGAAACCATCGCCCTGCACCGTGTACACCCGTTCGTCGACACCGTGGCGCTCGATGTTCCGGTTGGCCACCTCCAGCGCTTCGAACGACAGATCGGCCAACACTACTTCGGCGTTGCGGAACTCATACGCGCAGGCAATGCCGATGCAGCCGGACCCGGTGCACAGGTCGAGGATCCGCGCAGGCTCGCTGCCCAGCCAGGGTTCGAAACGTTTTTCGATCAGCTCGCCAATTGGCGAGCGCGGGATCAGCACGCGCTCGTCGACGATGAAGGACATGCCGCAGAACCAGGCTTCACCCAGCAGGTACGCGGTCGGGATGCGCTCTTCGATGCGGCGCTTGAGCAAGCGCTGCAGCTTGACCAGTTCATCGTCTTCCAGGCTGCAGTCAAGGTAGCTGTCGGCCATTTCCCATGGCAGGTGCAAGGCACCCAGCACCAATTGCCGGGCTTCGTCCCAGGCGTTGTCGGTCCCATGGCCGAAAAACAGATCCTCCCCATGGAAGCGACTGACGGCCCAACGAATATGGTCGCGCAGGGTACGAAGGCGGGAAGTGATCACGGCGGCAGACTCCAGAAAAAACGACTGGGGATTCTAACAGCCAAACAGTGCCACGACGACGCAGGAAAAAGCACCTGACCAGCTGTAGGACTATTCTCTTTTTTAGCTCAGCTATTGAACAAATCAGACATCTTGACAACCCTGCGAGCCAGCAACGACGGCGCCTACGATAGTAGCGATTCACAGAAGCGCTCAGCCAGAGGACAATGTCGCAAAAGCCCCACCCGAAGGAGCCCCAGAATGTCCGTTCCAAAAACGATGTTTCAACTCAGCGGCCGCGGTTACGCTGCAGCCAATCTGAGCAATGCGACCCTCGTCATCATCGATGCCCAGAAAGAATACCTGAGTGGTCCGCTGGCCCTGATTGGCATGAATGCTGCGGTCGCGAACATCAAGCAACTGGTCGCCGCTGCCCGCGCAGCCGGCCGACCGATCGTGCATGTGCATCACCTTGGCACCGTCGGCGGGCTGTTCGACCCACAAGGCGAGCGCGGTGAATTCATTCCGGGGCTCGAACCGCAACGTGACGAAACCGTCATAGGCAAATTGCTGCCAAGTGCTTTTCACGGTACCAAACTGCTGGAACACCTGCAGAACCTCGGCTCCCTGGATTTGATCGTCTGCGGTTTCATGAGCCATTCCAGCGTCAGCACCACCGTGCGCGCCGCCAAGAACCTGGGCTTTCGCTGTACCCTGGTTGAAGACGCCTGCGCCACTCGCGACCTGCCGTACAAAGGCGGCGTCCTGAGTGCCGAGCATGTGCAGCAGACCGAAATGGCGATCATGGCGGACAACTTCGCCACCCTCGCCATGACCCGCGAGCTGATTTGATCGACGCTCGGTGAGCGGTGCAGGACGCCGCTCATCCGCAAATGCCTCTGGTGTGCTGTAATTGTCTTAGCCTCAGGAACATCCCGGTCAACTCCCGGTCGAAGGGCCGATACCCATTGAGGAAGGTCGGAATGAAGTTATCCGATGGTTTTGACGCTCGCCGCTTGCGGCCCAAAGGCCGGAGCAACTGGCGTTTTCGCTTCGGCGCAGCCTTTGCCGCCTTGCTGGCGACCTGTGGCGTGCTGTTGGCGATGGCCGGTGCGGCCAGCCTGCTGGGCCGCCCACCGGCCCTCGGCGAGTTGAATGCCAGCCCGCTGGGCTCGGCCATCATGCTGGCGGTCGGCCTGTTCGTGCTGTACCTCGGCGTGTGGCTGTGGCGCCGCTGCCGTCGCCGTGCGCGTCAGTCGCGAGAGCTGAACATTGCTCCGCACCTGATGAAAAAACACGACTGAGTCGACCCCGCAGGCGTTTTGTCGCGCCCCATTCGTCTCGAGTTGGGTAAACTGGCCGCCCTTCGCGGAGGCTGACATGCAAGACGACGATTTTTCCCTGTTCAAAAGCGCGATCCAAGGCGTCAAGCCGATCAAGCACGATCGCGCCGAAACCGGCAAACCCAAAGCTGACCGCGCGCAGATTGCCAAGCTGCGCCAGGCCGCGACCGTGCGCACCGATGCCACTACCGTCGACGGGCTGTCCGATCAGTTCGTGATCGACGTCGGCCCGGAAGACGAGCTGATGTGGGCGCGCGACGGGGTGCAGGAAAGCCAGATGCGCAAGCTCAAGGTCGGCCAGATTCCATTCGAAGGCAGCCTCGACCTGCACGGCATGAATGTCGAAAAGGCCCGGGAAACCCTCTGGGCCTTCCTCGCCGAAGCGACGAAGTTCGAAATCCGTTGCGTGCGCGTCACCCACGGCAAGGCTGTGCGCCTGGACGGCAAGCGCCCGATGATCAAAAGCCACGTCAACACCTGGCTGCGCCAACATTCCCAGGTACTCGGTTTCACCTCCTGCCAGCCCAGACACGGCGGTGCCGGAGCGGTTTATGTGATGCTCAAACGAACCATGCTGGAAGGTCGCGACGAGTGAGGCTGTCGCTTCGTGCTTGCAGCGCCGTGTCCGCCACCGTACCCTTGGCCTTTGCGTAAAAATCCCACAGGTAGTTTCATGTCCCTGGAACAGAATTACACCGCGATTCTCGGCCAATTGGGCGAGGACGTATCCCGCGAGGGCCTGCTCGACACGCCAAAGCGTGCCGCCAAAGCCATGCAGTACCTCTGCCGCGGTTATGAACAGACACTGGAAGAGGTCACCAACGGTGCCTTGTTCAGCTCCGACAACAGCGAGATGGTGCTGGTCAAGGACATCGAGCTCTACTCGTTGTGCGAACACCACCTGCTGCCGTTTATCGGCAAGGCCCACGTCGCCTACATTCCGAGCGGCAAGGTGCTGGGGCTGTCCAAAGTCGCGCGGATCGTCGATATGTACGCCCGCCGCCTGCAGATCCAGGAAAACCTCAGTCGCCAGATCGCCGATGCGGTCCAGGAGGTCACCGGCGCCATCGGCGTTGCCGTGGTGATCGAGGCCAAGCACATGTGCATGATGATGCGCGGTGTGGAGAAGCAGAACTCGACGATGATCACCTCGGTGATGCTCGGTGAGTTCCGCGAAAACGCGGCGACACGCAGCGAGTTTCTCAGCCTGATCAAGTAATCTGCAGCACGAAGAAAACCGGCGTTCATCGCCGGTTTTTTTTCGCCTGGGAAAATCAGGTAAGCTGCGCGCCTTCCATTCGCCCTGTGAGGCTTATCCCGTGTTCGTTAAAGCGCTTCGTGTCGGCCTTGGCCAACTGATCATCTTCATCGACTTCATCACCCGTCCCGGCAAGAAGCAACGCCCGGCCGAGGTTCAGGCTCAGGTCAACTCGGCCGCCAAGGGCCTGACCCTGTATCAGTTCCATGCGTGCCCGTTCTGCGTGAAAACCCGCCGCACCCTGCGCCGCCTGAATGTGCCGGTGGCGTTGCGCGACGCGAAGAACGACGAACAGGATCGCCGCACGCTGCTGGAGCAAGGCGGCAAGATCAAGGTGCCGTGCCTGCGCATTGAGGAGAATGGGCAGACCACCTGGATGTATGAGTCCAAGGTGATTATTGATTATCTGGATAAGCGGTTTGCGGCGGCCTGATGGTTTTGCGGTGTCCTTGAGGACGCCTTCGCCGGCAAGCCGGCTCCTACACTGAACGGTGGCGCTCACCCAATCCTGTAGGAGCTGGCTTGCCAGCGAAGAGGCCGGCACAAACACCGCAATCTTCAGACAAAAATAAACCGGCTCATGCGCCGGTTTATTCGCTTCTGCCCCCCTCAGGCCGCGCTCGCCGCCTGAAACCTGCGCCCTCGCCGCCCAAAATCTACTTCCTCCACCAATCTCCTGTGGGAGCGAACCGGCTAGCCGGCGAACCCCGCCAGGCGCGCATATATCCCAATCACCAAACTTTTCGTCTAAACAAAATCAAAAACATTATTTGCATTATTTGTATACAAAAGCATAATCCACTTCGTGCGAGTTCTTGACCAGGCGGTCAACATATTTGCAAGCACCTCAAAGGGCCGCTGCCACCCTCATGGGTCCTGCCCTGGAAATAAAAATAAAACTCTTGAGGAGTACTCGCTGTGGAAAGCCGCAAATCCGAAGCCTCGACCCTGGAACTCTCGCCGCCGATACGCAACGGCTGGCTGGAGCGCATCTTCAAACTCAGCTTGCATGGCACCACGGTGAAGACCGAGCTGATCGCCGGTCTGACGACCTTCATTACCATGGCCTACATAATTTTCGTCAACCCCAACATCATGGCCGACGCCGGGATCGATCACGGGGCGGCGTTCGTCGCCACCTGTATCGCCGCCGCGCTGGGCTGCCTGTTGATGGGCCTGTACGCCAACTGGCCGGTCGGCCTGGCGCCGGGCATGGGCTTGAACGCCTTCTTCACCTACACCGTGGTTGGCACCATGGGCTACAACTGGGAAACCGCCCTTGGCGCGGTATTCGTTTCCGGCGTGCTGTTCATGTTCCTGACTTTCTCCCGGATTCGCGAATGGCTGCTCAACAGCATCCCGGTGAGCTTGCGCTATGCCATGGGTGCCGGTGTGGGCCTGTTTCTGGGGCTGATCGGGTTGAAAACCGCAGGCATCGTCGTCGATAGCCCGGCCACGCTGATCAAGCTCGGCTCCCTGCGCGAACCGGGTCCGTTGCTGGCTGCCATCTGCTTCCTGATGATTGCCGTACTCAGCTACCACAAGGTGTTCGGCGCGATCCTCATCAGCATCATCACCGTGACCCTGGCCGGTTGGGGCCTGGGGCTGGTGCACTACGAGGGCATCATGTCGGCCCCGCCGAGCCTGGCACCGACCTGGATGGCCATGGACGTCGCCGGCGTGTTCAACATCAGCATGATCAGTGTGGTGCTGGCGTTCCTGTTCGTGCACATGTTCGATACCGCCGGCACCTTGATGGGCGTGGCCCAGCGCGCCGGCCTGGTGAACGCTGATGGCAAGATCGAAAACCTCTCCCGCGCCCTCAAAGCCGACAGTGCTTCCAGCGTATTCGGTGCCGTGGTCGGTGTTCCACCTGTCACCAGCTACGTGGAAAGTGCCGCCGGCGTCGCCGCGGGTGGTCGGACGGGCCTTACCGCAGTGACCGTCGGTGTGCTATTTATTGCGGCAATGTTTTTTGCCCCGTTGGCCGGCATGATCCCCGCGTATGCCACCGCCGGTGCACTGATCTATGTGGCCATGCTGATGATGGGCGGTATGGCGCACATCGAATGGGACGAGGCGACCGACAGCATTCCGGCGATCGTTACCGCGATCATGATGCCCCTGACCTTTTCGGTCGCCGACGGCATCGCGCTGGGCTTTATCACGTATGTGGTGCTGAAAGCCTGCACCGGTAAGCACAAGGAAATTTCCATCAGTCTGTGGGTGCTCTGCGCGATCTTCATCGCCAAGTTCGTTTTCTTGTAAGCGTACACGCATCAATCCAGCCTCACCCCGTCGGGTGGGGCTTTCGTGCAAATGGAGGAAAGTGATGAGTCTGGAAACCTGGCTGCTGTTCAGCGGCGCTGCGCTGGTGGTGATCCTGATCCCGGGGCCCCTGTCTCTGTTGATGATCAGCAACAGTCTGAATTACGGTTTGTGCCGTTCGTACCCGGCGTTCCTGGGGGGCGTGTTTGCTTCTATCTGCTTGCTCAGTGCCTCGGCGCTGGGGCTGGGCGCGTTGCTGCTGGCGTCGGAACAGTTGTTCAGCGCCCTGAAGATCGTTGGCGCGCTGTACCTGTTCTACCTCGCCTGGCAGAGCTGGCAGCAGTCGCGTCAACCCTCGGTGGGCGCTGAAGTCCCCCTGGCTGCGCCGGTGCCGCGTTTCCGTGCCCTGTTCGGGCGCGCCTTTGTGTTGGGTGCCAGCAACCCGAAAGACATCCTGTTCTTCGCCGCGTTCCTGCCGCAGTTCTTGAGCGCCGAACAACCGTTCCTGCCGCAGTTGCTGGTGATGATCGCGACCTGGACGGTGTTGGATCTGCTGTGCAAGCTGGCTTATGGTCTGGGGGCGCATGGCGCGGCACGGTACCTGCGCAGTGGCAAGGGGCAAAGCTGGTTCAACCGGATCAGTGCCGGGTTGTTCGGCGGTGCGGGGGCCGCTTCCTTGTTGAGTAGCCACTGACGCCTTCGAGTTGTATCCGTCACTTCTGCTTTCCCTCCTCTGCTGCCCTCCTGACACTCGAAATCATTCAGGAGGGCAGAGTCACGCCCCTCCCCCAGTTCACCGACCGTAGATTTCCAAGTCCATGCGTCTGTTCGCGTGCCCCCGCGCCCCGCAACACATGGCAATAACAGCATATATATGTATGTCTTAATCTTTTTATTCTTTGCCATGCTGCCAAAACCCGAGTGACCTCTTGTTAGTCACGAAATCCGAACATTCTGGATTTAACAATTCAACATGATTTTCGGTGCGGGGCCTTACGACAATCATGATCTTCAATATTTCAATACTTTCTTTTATTCGAGAACAATACACATGGCTAAACCACCGAAAAAAACTCCTTCTTCCGATCCGTCTGACGGTACATCGACACCACCAAGATCCAACCCGGATAACACTTTTCTTCCCGGCTCCCGAGTCGCTATCGACCACCCGGATTTTTATTTTCCAAGAACAGATACAACACCCGGGATGCACTCTTCCAACGTCTCGCCAGGCAGCAATTCAGGTCACGAACCCCCGATCATTATCACGGACCTGCCGACTGCTGAACGCTCTTCGCCTGAGTTCCCTGACGATATGAAAATATACCGGCAGCACCCCGACAACAGACTGATGCCTCTTGGAGACTCCGGGCTTTCACGCAGTAGCGAAGGAGCACTGTATGCTCGAATTGAACATGTCGGTGATGTCGTCGTACAGTTGAATGCCAAGGGGCAATACGTGATTGCGACAGCTTCGCCCTATTCCGTGTCGTTGTCGAAAACCGAAGGGAAACCGCTGTGGCAGAAAAAAAATCACAGTCCACACTCGAATGAAATAGCCGGCAACGAGCCTGTTGCGGCTCTCAGACCAATAATAAGCCTCGACGAGCTCATTATCCCGAATAAATACGCCAGGACCCTGGAAGCTCCTGATAAGGATGGGATTCGGGCACACTCTTCCGGGAGGCTATATGTCGATCTGTTTAACAACACCACCGTCATGGTGGTGCGGATAGAGGAAGGGAAATACCAGGCGAGGGACAGCAAAGATGTGGACGGGTATGGACCGGTGCTTGAACGCATCGAAGGAACGTCGCAGTGGCAGCCAGAAGATTCCGAGCCGGGACCGAGCAAGCGCCCACGCCTTGAGCAGCCCGCCGGTACCGCACCCGCCACTTCACGCCCCGTATCTGTGGCCAGGGCGTGGGAGCCAAATCCCCATCTATGGCTGACGTGGGGAACTCCGGCAGCCGATAGCACTGGATCGATCAAGATCAACGAGCTTCATTATGAGGTTTATGAATTCAACAATGATGTCGAAAACCTCGCGGTCATCAAGCCCCCTGAGATGGGTGATACCTTTAACGACTTCGAACGCGTATTGACTGAGACACCATGGCTTCAACCCGTGGTTGCCTTTCGTAATGATAATAGCCAATGGACAGTGTCCAGCACGCCGATGTTTGAAAGGTCAGTCATCCAGTCAGTTTCAAACGCCTTCCAGGATTTTAGTGACATCACGTCAGCAGTCGTTGCCCACCGCCTGTTTACGCACAGCAGTGAAGGCACCGGATCAAGGCTATCCAGCCAATCAGTGTTAGAACTGTCAACCACGCTTCGATATTGGGAAAACCGAAGCGCTGAATGGCATTCTGGACCTACCGACCCCCTTCAACTCCTGGCGGTAACCCGAACCGAGAGTGTGTCAGGCAATGGATTATTATTCCGGTCCCCTACTGATGTCGAAAAGGTGCCTCGTCTGGACTTCAACAGCGAGCACTTCGTACAGCAATGGAATCAATTTAAAACAAGCCCGGACGTCCCGGGGCTGAGTCGGTTGTTCCAGACCTTGCTGGTTCGTAACGGGTATGAGGTCTTCCCCCCGCCCCCCGATCACCCGGTTGATGTGTTGATATTCCGACGCTCACACCAGATATACTTCATCAAACTTGATCTTTCGAGTCAATCCGCAACGTACGACTTTCCCGCAGACCTCAATAACCCACAGTTACTCGCGAGTATTGGCGACGATGGGCACAAGGCATTGATTGCCGCACATCGCCAAAACGAGGTCATATGGCTCAAGGGCGAAGTCGATTTGCCTGAAACAGGCAAAGAAGCGATATCCGTCATTAGAAGCTCCAGGACGCAATCCGATTCAGACACCGTGTGGAACGGGCGCTGGCAACCGGCAGAAGGAGGCACGATTCAGCCTTTCGCGTTAATTCATTCCAGACATGCAACGAAGTTCAGGGCTAAAAAAAGCACGTGGATCAAAAAAAACCCTCATTACCCATTCATTATAGAGGGAGACTTGCTGCCCCACCACCAAACTACTCTTGATCAGTCTGTACTACCGAAAACTGCCACCAACGCTGGAAATATCAGTCAAAAAATAGCAATGTACACCCAGATGGCAATGAAAATCGACATCCATGCCCTACCTTTTTTTAAAGTACCAGGTAACGTGACTGGGGAAGTACATAACCTCAACGGTGGACTGATCGCAGACCTTGTCAATCAAAAGTCAAATGGCGAACCGGTCATTCAACGAATAATAGAACCCATGGCAGGATCAGGCTTTTATTCAAACTTCGCCAGAGCCGTCGGATTCGACGGAGCCATAATACTGAATGATATAAACCCGTTGATTTCATGGACTCAAAAGGAAATGATCAATCAGCCAGATCGGGTAAAATATTACATTGACTTCATCAAAAATGATCTGATCGAATTGGGCAAGCAGTACAACTTTAATTTTGACAGCGACTTACTCATACGATTCAATAACAAACAAGACGCCAAGAAGTTTATTGGGATCGAGGTAGCCACCCGAGGTAAAAACAAAGCAAATGATTTATCCACGGAGGCGCAGAGAGCTTACGCTAACGCGATAGAAATGCGCAACACGGTGAGGAATTATTTTAATGAGATCTTGGAAGTTGTTACCGAAATAAAAGATGGCGAAATAATTATCAGTGCTCCACCCACCAAAGCTCATATTCTCGCTACAACACAGGGAAGTGATCTTGTTTTGAGCGCCCCACCCCGTGCAGCTGATGAACGAGCGCTGCTCGCGGCTGCATTTTATATCGCTCAAAATAGCAACCAACTTACCAACAACACCATCGCGATAAACAAGTTACAAAATGGCACCTACACGCTTCACTTCCCCTCCAACATGCTGATAGTAGAGGGATCCGCAGTAAAGCTATTTAGCCACGGACTGGCAAACACGAATAAAATTAATTACATCAGCCACCTTCATCAAAACGCAACACAGCCAACTCATTTCTCACATGAAAACGGCTGGCACTTGATGGACAATCTACGCAACCCCAAAGGTAACGAGCACGACCTTATTCTGCTAAGTGGACATTTCAGCAACGTGTATTTAAAGGAGAGCGATTTCATGATGAATATTAAAGAACATGTCGTTCCACTGAGTAACAAGGGCGCTAAAATAATCATCACAAATTCTTATTCAGAATATAAAGAAACGGCTTTCAATAACCTCGGATTTTACACTTTTAAACAATCAAGGCACGTTGAAGATGAAAGCGTACCCAAGGCCAAAGGCGATTATTTGTTAGCCATCAATAGACCCGCCATGCAAGCCGTTCAACGTCCGCAGGGCAGGTGATCATTACACCAGAGAGTCGGGGCGAGCGTACCGCGAATGAAGGCCGTTGCCTGGGATCAACTGCCGCGGTACGTGGGAGCCGATTCCTACCGGGAGGCCTTTACCCCGCCAGTAACGCTATATCGTTTTTTCCTGGTAGACATATATACCGCACGCACCTGAACTTACTTCATCAACATTCACTTCGAAGCAAGCATCGTGCAATCGCACGACTGGCAATGCTGTTCACGTCGCTCTTTGGCCTGGCTGTCAAGGTCAAAGCGTTCAATCAGTATTTTTTCAGAGTGAAATCAAAATGGCCAAGCCACCCAAGAAAGTTCCTGGTTCCGGTTCAACCGATCTGCCTTCTTCCACAAGATCGCCCCATACGGATAACTTGACCCCAGGAGAGCTTTTCAATACCGGCATTCCTGACTCACACGTGCAGGGCACGGATACAACCACGAGCACGCACTTATCGGATGTCTCGCCGGACACCAGCACCCATCAGCCATCCGTCATGGTGATCGATTTACCTGCCACAGGTTCCAGCACGGTCGCAACCGACCTCAGGTCGCTTACCTGGCCCGCAGATCAGACTCATCTGTTACGTCCAATCGGAACTGATACCGGGCTTTTCGAGAGTCCGGACGGCAATACCTACGCTTACCTTGGCGAGAATGGCCATGTCCGGGTCGAGCGTCGATACCAAGTGCCCTTGCGCGATACAACAGGCATGCCAGGCCCGCTTCTGATATCAGTCGACGGTCAACTGCGTTGGCGTGTCGAACCCGCTGACCGGCAATCGGCAGGATCCGGTACACAAGCTCAGGCTGTTCCATCACCGCTCAGGTACGTTCCAGCGCATCTTGCCGCCGTGCTGTCAAAAGCGGAGAACTCCATAGACGGGATCCGTTACGACAAGTACAAAAGGTCGTATGTCGATATGCAAAATGGCACCGTCCTGGTCCGCAAGAACAAGGACGGCCACTACCAGGCGAGCTCCGCCAGCGAGTTGATCCCGTCCGGTGCACTGCTCGAACAAATTCCCGGAACCAGACTTTGGCGACAAAAAGCACAGACCGTCACGGACCCACAACGAGATTCACCGCCAACTACCCGTCAACCGTCTGCCGAAACGGATGAACCTACTCCCGGCCCGAGCAAACGTCGGCGCCTGGATGAAGAAAGCAGCGACTCCCCCGACACAGACATCATTGCCGACACGCTTCTTTCAAATGAATCGATTGCACTGGATCTGTCCTTCGCTCAGTGGCGAAACTGGGGGAAAAACACTCAGCCTCAATCAGGTCAATCCATAGAAATAGACGGGCTTCACTATTCGATTGTGCCGCAAGACATGAAGCCGGGCACGCGTCTGGTCTATTTGGAACACCCAGGATTTTCACCCGGGCGATATGACGCCTTCGAACAGATGCTGTTGGACAATCCATCGCTGCAACCAAAGTGGGCCGTTAAAAAGGATGGCCGATGGAACACTGTGGAGAGACGCTTTCCGTTTGAAATGTCGCTGTCTCAATACGTCGCCAGTTCCTTCAAGTATTTGTCGAATCATTCAGCAAATGCAATTGCAAGAGCAGTGTTCAATCACGCCAGTCATTTCGCACCGATCAACGCGCATGGGCTCGCGCTGATGAGTCGGACATTTCACCACTGGGCAGATAGAAACACTGTCAATGCGCCCCGTCGGGAGTTGGCCGACCCGTTGTTGATGCTTCCTGTGCTGCCCACGACCCTGAGCGGCAGCGACACCATCATTTCATTGCCCACACCGTCGACCGAGGCATTGCTGCGACTCGACTTCGATCCAAAACAAATCCCTCAAGCATGGACGGAATATGTCACGAACGCTCCAGGCGCCAGTCTTCGAAGCCTGTTCAGCACTGTTCTGGAACATAACGGCTATACCGTGAATCGTACCACCCGTCTGCTCAGCGAAGACGCGTTGATGTTTCACCGGGAAGGACTTGATGCCGTATTCGTGTTGAGATTCCCCGTCACTACTTTACTGGGCAACATGAAACGCCACCGTGCGCCGGGCTCCGAACTGAACGATCCGGCGTACCGGGCCAGAATTGGCGAAACGCAATGGCAGGAACTGAGTAATCATCTGGACCTGACCAAGGTCATCTATTTGCTGGGCAATACCCAACCCATCAGCGCAGATCAGACCACCCTCGTTATCGTTAGAGAAGGTTGATGCCTCTCCCCTTCGCAACCGGGCCTTTTTGTTACCGGAGGAGACAGGGAAGGCCGCTGGACGTTCTCGCGAGATCCGTGCGGGAACGTCGCCAAAGGCGCCATGCCTGACGAAAAAAAAAGCCCGCAGTGTGAGCGGGCGAAAGACCAAAGAAGCTATATGCGCAGTCGCTTCCAGGTTGAGGCAGCTGCTTGGGGGATCAGCTGCCGCGGTACGTGGAGTAGCTGTACGGCGAAATCAGCAACGGCACGTGGTAGTGATCCTGCTCGGCAGAAATGCCAAACCGCAGCACCACCACATCCAGAAACGCCGGCTCCGGAAGCTGCACGCCCCGGGCGCGGTAGTAATCACCTGCATGAAACTGAACCTGATAGACCCCGGAGCGGTAGTCATCGCCTTGCAGCAGCGGTGCATCGACACGCCCATCGCTGTTGGTGATCGCCGTGGCGACCAGTTCCAGCTGCGAACCTTCGACGCGGTACAGCTCGACCTTGATCGAGCTGCCCGGGCAACCGTGTGCAGCGTCTAAAACGTGTGTAGTCAAACGTCCCATTGATTCTGCGCGCCTGGCTGCTTTGGCAGTCAGGCCTCGCGCCTCCCGAAGTCAGTTGAAAAGGAGACCGCACCGGTTCGGAGCACCAAACGCTGCGGCGAGGCATCGATTAAGACACTTTTCAAAAAAATTGTACACAATAAAAACGACATTTTTCCCCCTACCCCCGGCATTCGGAGATTCTCGGCGCATTTGTCTGCGCACCATGAAACCAACGGACCTTATATTCAATAGCTGACCGATCAGGCAGGTTTCTTGCTAGTTTCTTTATGGAGCAGGCCAAGATGACCGTTAGCGAAAAATGCGAAAAAACAGGCTTACAATGTGGATATAAAGTTGTATACAATCAGTCCATCGCTGTGACACCAGCCTGTCGCTCCAACCTCAGGGCCGTCACACAACCTGTCAACACGAACAAGAAGGAAGACTGCAGTGAGCGCTGACTATCCACGCGACCTGATCGGTTACGGCAGTAACCCTCCTCACCCACACTGGCCGGGCAACGCCCGTATCGCCCTGTCCTTCGTACTCAATTATGAGGAAGGTGGCGAGCGCAATATCCTGCATGGCGACAAGGAATCCGAAGCCTTCCTTTCGGAAATGGTCTCGGCGCAGCCGCTGCAGGGCGAGCGCAACATGAGCATGGAATCGCTCTACGAGTATGGCAGCCGTGCCGGCGTGTGGCGGATCCTGAAACTGTTCAAGGCATTCGACATTCCGCTGACCATTTTTGCCGTGGCCATGGCCGCCCAGCGCCACCCCGACGTGATCCGCGCGATGGTCGAGGCCGGCCACGAGATCTGCAGCCACGGTTATCGCTGGATCGACTACCAGTACATGGACGAAGCGCAGGAACGCGAGCACATGCTCGAAGCCATCCGCGTGCTCACCGAAATCACTGGCGAGCGGCCACTGGGCTGGTACACCGGCCGCACCGGGCCGAACACCCGTCGGCTGGTGATGGAAGAAGGCGGTTTCCTCTACGACTGCGACACCTACGACGACGACCTGCCCTACTGGGAGCCCAACAACCCGACCGGCAAGCCGCACCTGGTGATCCCGTACACCCTGGACACCAACGACATGCGCTTCACCCAGGTCCAGGGTTTCAACAAGGGCGACGATTTTTTCGAATACCTCAAAGACGCGTTCGATGTGCTGTACGCCGAAGGCGCTGAAGCTCCGAAAATGCTCTCGATCGGCCTGCACTGCCGCCTGATCGGCCGTCCGGCGCGCCTGGCTTCGCTCAAGCGCTTTATCGAATACGCTAAAAGTCATGAACAGGTGTGGTTCAGCCGTCGCGTCGACATCGCTCGTCACTGGCACGAAACCCACCCGTATCAAGGGGCCGCGAAATGAGCCAGTTCCAAACCCTGAAGCCCTCGACCCTGAGCCGCGATGAGTTTGTCGACGCCTTCGCCGACATCTACGAACATTCGCCATGGGTGGCCGAGAAAGCCTTCGACCTGGGCCAGGACGCTTCGATCGACGAGATCGAAACCCTGCACCAGCGCATGAGCGACATCCTGTTGAGCGCCGATCACGCCAGTCAGCTAGCACTGATCAACGCTCACCCGGACCTGGCAGGCAAAGCCGCCGTCCAGGGCCAGCTGACCGAAGCCAGCACCAATGAACAGGCTGGCGCCGGTATTCACCAATGCACGGCCGAAGAGTTCCAGCGCTTCACCGAGCTGAACGACGCCTACAAAGCCAAGTTCAGGTTTCCCTTCATCATGGCGGTAAAAGGCAGCAACCGGCATCAGATCCTCGCGGCGTTCGAAACGCGCATTCACAACCCGCAAGACACCGAGTTCAAATGCGCGCTGGCGGAGATCAACAAGATCGCGTTGTTCCGATTACTGACCCTATAGCAAGCCTGGCCCGAGTGAGTTCATGAACGCCGAACATCACCCGGGGCCTCGCAAGCATCCCAAGCCAACTTATAAAAGGCAGACTAGAAGAATGAAAGCTTACGCCGTACCTTTCGAGAAGTTCGTCAACCTGGCCGACGCCCGCCTGGGCACCAAGATCGTGTCGGTCACCGATGACTGGTTCGCAGACGCCAACCGTCTGTTCCAGCCGACCCCGGCCGTGTGGAAGGAGGGCGTGTTCGATGACAACGGCAAGTGGATGGACGGCTGGGAGTCGCGCCGCAAGCGCTTCGAAGGCTACGACAGCGCGGTGATCCGCCTGGGCGTCCCGGGTTCGATCAAGGGCGTGGACATCGACACTTCATTCTTCACCGGCAACTTCCCGCCGTCTGCGTCGCTGGAAGCCTGCTTCCTCGCTTCGGGCGAGCCGGACGACAACACCCAGTGGACTGAAGTACTGTCAGCCGTCGAACTGCAAGGCAACAGCCACCACTACCACGAAATCAGCAACGACCAGGCCTTCAGCCATCTGCGTTTCAACATCTACCCGGATGGCGGCGTGGCCCGTCTGCGCGTGTACGGCATTCCGTTCCGCGACTGGTCCGCTGTCGGCGACAACGAACAGGTCGACCTGGCTGCAGCGCTGAACGGTGGCCGTGCGCTGGCCTGCTCCGACGAACACTTCGGCCGCATGAGCAACATCCTCAACCCGGGCCGTGGCATCAACATGGGCGATGGCTGGGAAACCGCACGTCGCCGTACACCGGGCAATGACTGGGTGATCGTCGCCCTGGGTCATGCCGGCGAGATCGAGAAAGTCATCGTCGACACCCTGCACTTCAAGGGCAACTACCCGGACACCTGCTCGATCCAGGGCGCGTTCGTCAAGGGCGGCACCGACAGCCAGATCGAAACCCAATCGCTGTTCTGGCGCGAACTGCTGCCGGCGCAGAAACTGGAAATGCACGCCGAACACACCTTCGCCGAGCAGATCAAGGCGCTGGGGCCGATCACCCACATCCGCCTGAACGTGTTCCCGGATGGTGGTGTGAGCCGCCTGCGGGTACTGGGCAAGGTCGCGAAGTAATGCTGAGCCTGTAGGAGCCGGCTTGCCGGCGAAGGCGTCTGTACAGGCGGTGCAAGGCTTAAGGCCGCCTTCGCTGGCAAGCCAGCTCCTACAAAAGCAGCACCCCACACATTTGAGATTAAGAAGACCAGCATGCGCACACTGACGATTGAACCGCTGACCAAAGAAGCCTTCGCCCCTTTCGGTGACGTGATCGAAACCGACGGCAGCGATCACTTCATGATCAACAACGGTTCGACCATGCGCTTCCACAAACTGGCCACGGTAGAAACCGCCAAGCCAGAGGACAACGCGATCATCAGCATCTTCCGCGCCGACGCGCAGGACATGCCGCTGACCGTCAGCATGCTGGAGCGTCACCCGCTGGGCAGCCAGGCTTTCATTCCGCTGCTCGGCAACCCTTTTCTGATCGTGGTCGCGCCACTTGGCGATGAACCTGTATCGGGCTTGGTCCGCGCCTTCGTCACCAACGGCAGGCAGGGCATTAATTACCATCGCGGCGTTTGGCACCATCCGGTGCTGACGATCGAAAAGCGGGATGACTTCCTGGTGGTTGATCGCAGTGGCACAGGCAATAACTGCGATGAGCATTTTTTCAAAGAGGATGAGCGTTTGATCCTTGCCCCCCACCAATAAGAGAAGGTCTGATCACTCGACAACAGAGTGACAGGCGAGAGGTAAAGACTGTGGAAGCACATCTGTTGGAATGGCTGAACCTGAGCGTGCGCTGGGTTCACATGATTACTGGCGTGGCCTGGATCGGTGCGTCGTTCTATTTCGTCTGGCTGGAGAACAACCTCAATCGGGTCAACCCGAAAAGCGGCCTGGCCGGCGATTTGTGGGCGATCCACGGTGGCGGTATCTACCACCTGGAAAAATACAAACTGGCCCCACCGACCATGCCGGACAACTTGCACTGGTTCAAATGGGAAGCCTACTTCACCTGGCTGTCGGGGATCGCGCTGCTGTGCGTGGTGTTCTACTCCAACCCGACGCTGTACCTGCTCGCTCCGGGCAGCACCCTGAGCGGTCCTGAAGGCGTGGCCATCGGTCTTGGCTCGTTGTTCATCGGCTGGTTCATCTACTCCTTCCTCTGCGATTCGGCCCTGGGCAAGCGCCCCGCCCTGCTCGGCTTCATCCTGTTCGTGCTGATCATTGGCGCCGCCTACGGTTTCAGCAAAGTGTTCAGCGGTCGTGGTGCGTACCTGCACGTCGGCGCGATCATCGGCACCATCATGGTCGGCAACGTGTTCCGCATCATCATGCCGGCGCAACGTGCACTGGTGGCCGCGATCGCCGAGAACCGCACGCCTGATCCGGCGCTGCCGGCCAAAGGCCTGCTGCGTTCGCGTCACAACAACTACTTCACCTTGCCGGTGCTGTTCATCATGATCAGCAACCACTTCCCGAGCACCTATGGCAGCCAGTACAACTGGCTGATCCTGGCCGGGATCGCGGTGCTGGCGGTGTTGGTGCGTCACTACTTCAACACCCGTCACGACAGCCACAAATATGCCTGGACCCTGCCGGTGGCGGCGGTGGGCATGATTTGCCTGGCCTATGTGTCCGGGCCAAAACCGATGTCCAGCGCGCCTGAAGTGGCCAACGCTCCGGCGAAGATCGAATACCAGCCGCTGCCGGAAACAGCAGTGGGCGGTGGTTTGAAACCGGCCGAGGCAAAACCCGCAGAAGCGCCTGCCGCCGCACCGGCGCAAGCGTCCAACGCAGGTCCTGGTTTTGACAAGGTGCACAACGTGATCCAGGAACGCTGCACGGTCTGCCACTCGGCCAAACCGACCAGCCCGCTGTTCAGCGCGGCACCAGCGGGCGTGATGTTCGATACCCCCGAGCAGATCCGCCAGAACGCCGCACGGATCCAGGCGCAAGCCGTCACCAGCCAGATCATGCCGCTGGGCAACATCACCCAGATGACCCAGCAGGAACGTGACCTGATCGGTGCGTGGATTGTGCAGGGAGCTCCGACCAACTGATCGTTGAAAAGCATCGCCAGCAAGCCGGCTCCTACAGGGTTTCGCATGACCTGTAGGAGCTGGCTTGCCAGCGAATGGCCGCGCCGCGGTCAACCCCGATGCACAAAATCACAAGAATAAAAAAGATCCGAGGTGTTGCATGTCCGAGCTATCCGAAGCGCGCATCCCCGACGCACCCGCCATTCAGCGTTTGCCCCTCTTGCAACTGATCCTGGTCGGCCTGCAACACGTCCTGCTGATGTACGGCGGAGCCATCGCCGTGCCGCTGATCATCGGACAAGCCGCTGGCCTGAGCCGTGAAGAAATCGCCTTCCTGATCAACGCCGACCTGCTGGTGGCCGGTATCGCCACCATCGTCCAATCGCTGGGCATCGGCCCCATGGGCATCCGCATGCCGGTGATGATGGGCGCCAGTTTCGCGGCTGTCGGCAGCATGGTGGCCATGGCCGGCATGCCGGGCATCGGTATGCAGGGGATTTTCGGCGCGACCATCGCCGCCGGTTTCTTTGGCATGCTCATCGCACCGTTCATGTCCAAAGTCGTACGCTTCTTCCCGCCGCTGGTCACCGGCACGGTCATCACCTCGATCGGTTTGTCGCTGTTTCCCGTGGCGGTGAACTGGGCCGGTGGCGGTGCTGGCGCCGCACAATTCGGCTCGCCGATCTACCTGGCCATCGCCGCCCTGGTACTGGCCACCATCCTGCTGGTGCATCGCTTCATGCGCGGTTTCTGGGTCAACATTTCCGTGCTGATCGGCATGTGCCTGGGCTACGTGATCTGCGGCTTGATCGGCATGGTCGACCTCAGCGGCATGGCACAGGCGCCGTGGCTGCAAATCGTCACGCCCTTGCATTTCGGCATGCCGAAGTTTGAGCTCGCGCCCATTCTTTCGATGTGCCTGGTGGTGGTGATCATCTTCGTCGAGTCCACCGGGATGTTCCTCGCGCTGGGCAAGATCACCGGCCAGGAAGTCTGCCCGCGGATGCTGCGTCGTGGCTTGCTCTGCGATGCCGGCGCCTCGTTCTTCGCCGGGTTCTTCAACACCTTCACCCACTCCTCGTTCGCCCAGAACATCGGCCTGGTGCAAATGACCGGCGTGCGCTGCCGCTCGGTGACGATCGTTGCCGGCGTTTTGCTGGTGGTGCTGAGCCTGCTGCCGAAAGCGGCCTTCCTGGTGGCGTCGATTCCCCCGGCGGTATTGGGTGGTGCGGCCATCGCGATGTTCGGCATGGTGGCCGCCACCGGGATCAAGATTCTTCAGGAAGCGGACATCGGTGACCGTCGCAACCAATTGCTGGTGGCCGTCAGCATCGGCATGGGGTTGATCCCGGTAGTGCGCCCGGAGTTCTTCGCGCACCTGCCGTTGTGGATGAGCCCGATTACCCACAGCGGCATCGCCATGGCGACCTTGAGTGCCCTGGCGCTGAACCTGTTGTTCAACATCCTCGGCGGCGCCGAACGCGCGGCAATAAACGACTGCCACGCGCACCCGCACTGATCCACTGACGCCGCCCCCCCGAAACCCGGTAATGGCACAAACCCTGTAGGAGCCGGCTTGCCGGCGAAGGCGGTGTGTCAGACGACATTGATGGTGGATCTTCTGGCCTCTTCGCTGGCAAGCCAGCTCCTACAGAGGTCAGTGGCTGCCTGTGCCTCAAAAATAAAAACAAGAGGGAGCAACAGATGATTCGGACACAGACAAACATGTTGTTGGGCGCTGGCCTGTTGGCCGCCAGTCAGGCCATGGCCGGCGATTTACTTCTGTGGCAAACCAACAGCCTGAGCTACCTGTATGGCAAGGACTTCGCCGTCAATCCGTCGATTCAGCAAACGGTGACGTTCGAGCATGCCGATCGCTGGAAGTACGGCGACAATTTCCTGTTCGTCGACAGCACGTACTACAACGGCGAGAAGGATCGAAACAAAGGCGTGCACGCCTATTACGGCGAGTTCAGTCCGCGCCTCTCATTAGGCAAAATCCTTGACCGCCGCTTCGAGTTCGGCCCGATCAAGGACGTGTTGCTGGCCATGACCTACGAGAATGGCGAAGACGACACCGAGGCCTATCTGATCGGCCCCGGTTTCGACCTCGCGGTACCGGGCTTCAACTTTTTCACCTTGAACTTCTACTATCGCCAGACCGAAGGCTCGCGTCCCGGCGACGATGTCTGGCAGATCACGCCGGCCTGGTCCTTCACCCTGCCATTGGGCAATTCGAGCCTGTTGATCGATGGCTACATGGACTGGGTCGTGGATAACGACAAGAACTCGCATGGCAGCTATCACGCCAACCTGCACTTGAACCCGCAGATCAAATATGACTTGGGGAAGGCTTTGGGCTGGCGGGAGAAACAGGTGTATGTCGGCGTCGAATACAGCTACTGGAAAGACAAATACGGCATCGAAAACAACGGCAACCTCGACACTAATGAGAACACCACCAGCCTGCTGGTGAAGGTGCACTTTTAAGATGACCCGCCACCGCGCCCAGAATATGTCATCGGTGCGCTGTTGCAGGACACTTGAGACCTGGCCAAGGAGTCAGTATTCTCCGCCGCCGCCCGAATCCGCTTTAAAAAAAAGCCCGGATTTAATTCCTGACCAGAAAGCCAACTTATCCCGGCTCTGGACGGTTCCAAGGCAATCCACCCCCCCTCTCAATCGACTGCTCTTGAGCAGCCGAGCGGGAGTTTTTGTGTTTTCGAAAGCCTGGGCGCAGCGCTTGCCAACAGCACTGAAGCCGACCGATTGGATGATTTTTTACAGTTCAAGAAAAAGGCGCCAGACCAGAGCGCCGACCTTAGAAAAATAACGTGGAACACCTACTTTTTGGGAGCAACCGAATGAAACGTACGTGCACTAGCCTGATGCTCGCGGGATCCTTGCTGGCCGGTGGCCAGGCCATGGCCGCCGACTTGCTGCAATGGCAGAACAACAGCCTGACCTACCTGTATGGCAAGGACTTCCAGGTCAACCCGCGCATCCAGCAGACCGTCACCTTCGAACATGCCGACGCCTGGACCTATGGGGATAACTTTTTCTTCGTCGACAAGATCTTCTACAACGGCGAAAAAGACTTCAACGCCGGCCCGAACACTTATTACGGTGAGTTCAGCCCGCGTGTTTCCCTGGGCAAGGTGCTCGACCAGAAGATTGAATTCGGCCCGATAAAAGATGTGTTGCTGGCCATGACCTATGAGTTCGGTGAAGGCGATACCGAGTCCTACCTGATCGGCCCTGGTTTCGACCTGGCGATCCCGGGCTTCGACTACTTCCAGCTGAACTTCTATCAGCGTCATACCGAAGGCAGCCGTGCCGGTGATAACGTCTGGCAAATCACACCGGCCTGGTCCTACACCATTCCGGTCGGCGATTCGAACATCCTGATCGATGGTTTCATGGACTGGGTAGTGGACAACGACTCGAATTCCAAAGGCGACTACCACGCCAACCTGCACTTCAACCCGCAGGTTAAATATGACTTGGGTAAAGCGCTGAATTTCGGTGAGAAGCAGTTGTATGTGGGGGTCGAGTATGACTATTGGTCGGACAAGTACGGGATCAAGGACAGTCAGGTGTTCAAGACTGATCAGAGCACGACGAGCTTTTTGGTGAAGCTCCACTTCTGATCCGGCGGCGTCTATGAGGACGCCTTCGCGAGCAAGCCCTAATGTTAGACAGTTAAGCGAAATCCCTGTGGGAGCGAGCCTGCTCGCGAAAGCGGTGTGTCAGGCGACATCAATATTGACTGGGCCGCCGCCTTCGCGAGCAGGCTCGCTCCCACAGGTTTTGTGTCGTGCGCCAATCAGGTGAAGGACTCAAAACCCTGTGGGAGCGAGCTTGCTCCGGGCGGCGTTCCGACGATGGCCACACCGCCGATCTCAAGCCGGAACGACCGGCGCCGCCAACCCCAGAAACCGGGACAACTCCCCCCGCTTGGCCAGCGCATCCCGCCGCCCCAGATCAATCAACTCGCTGCAATACCCCGCCTCGAACAGCAAATAACTCAATACCCCCGCCCCGCTGGTCTTGGTCGCCCCCGGCCCGCGCAGAAACAGGCGCAACGCCGCCGGCAATTCCTGGCGATGGCGCGCGGCGATTTCGTCGATCGGCTGGCTCGGTGAAATCACCAGCACCTCTACCGGTGCCACGCCCAGCGCGCGGGTCGGTGTGCCGTCGGGCAGCAGATGACTGAACTGATTCAGACGCTGCAGCAACTCGATGTCGCTTTCCAGGCTGTCAATGAACGTGCTGTTGAGCATATGCCCGCCGATCTGCGCCAGGGTCGGCTGCTGACCGGTGTAGGCCCGTTGCAAAGGCTGCTGCGGATCGACGCCGCGCGGGTTGCCGCTGACACCCACCACCAGCACGCGGCTGGCGCCCAGGTGCAGGGCCGGGCTGATCGGTGCCGACTGGCGTACTGCGCCATCGCCGAAATATTCTTCGCCGATTTTCACCGGTGCGAAGAGCAAGGGAATGGCGGAACTGGCCAACAAATGTTCGACCGTCAATTGGGTTGGCACGCCGATTCGTCGATGGCGCAACCAGGCGTCTATGGTGCCGCCACCCTGATAAAACGTGACCGCCTGACCGGACTCGTAACCGAACGCGGTCACCGCCACGGCCTGCAGCTGCTTCTGCGCAATGGCCTCGTCAATACCGCCCAAATTCAATTTGTCTTTGAGCAACCCGCGCAGCGGCGAACTGTTGAGCAGGGCCACCGGAACCTGGGCACCGATGCCCATCAGACTGTGACTGACAAAACGGCTGGCCTGATGGATCACCCCGGGCCAGTCACTGCGCAGGACAAGGTGACTGCGAAATCCCTGCCAGAACGCGGTAAGCGCTTCGACGGCGCCGCGAAAATCCATCGCCCCGGAGGCCAGGCTGACTGCGTTGATCGCCCCGGCCGACGTGCCGACGATCACCGGAAACGGATTGCTCGCCCCCGCCGGCAGCAGCTCGGCAATTGCCGCCAGCACACCGACCTGATAGGCCGCCCGGGCCCCGCCACCGGAAAGAATCAAGCCTGTGACGGGTTCAGCAGGACTCATGGCAATCTCCATCGTGCTGGATTGAATGTCATTGCTCCCATCCTGCCTAATACAATACCGGTAACGTGTAGGAGCGAGCTTGCTCGCGAAAAACCTGAGAGCGCCGTGGGGTGTCAGGTTTCAAGCATTATCGTTGACGACCTTCGCGAGCAAGCTCGCTCCTACAAGGGATCGATCAACCGCGTTTCGCGTACAGTTTAGGCTCACCCGGCGGCCGGCTCTTGAAGCGGCGATGGGCCCACAGGTATTGCTGAGGACAGGCGCGCAACACGCCTTCGACCCATTGATTGATGCGAATGCAATCGGCTTCTTCGCTCTCGCCGGGGAACCCCTCGAGCGGTGCATGGATCACCAGTCGATAACCGCTGCCATCCGCCAGGCGCTCCTGGGTGAACGGCACCACCAGCGCCTTGCCCAGCCGGGCAAACTTGCTGGTGGCCGTGACGGTCGCGGCCTGAATGCCGAACAGCGGCACGAAGATACTTTGCTTGGCGCCGTAGTCTTGATCCGGTGCGTACCAGATGGCCCGGCCGGCCCGCAGCAGCTTGAGCATGCCCCGCACGTCGTCGCGCTCCACCGCCAGCGAGTCGAGGTTGTGCCGCTCGCGACCGCGGCGCTGGATGTAGTCGAACAGCGGATTCTTGTGTTCGCGGTACATGCCATCGATGGTGTGCTGCTGGCCGAGCAGCGCCGCGCCGATTTCCAAAGTGGTGAAATGCACGGCCATCAGGATCACGCCCTTGCCTTCACGCTGTGCCTTTTGCAAATGCTCCAGCCCTTCGACATGGGCCAGCTTCGCCAGGCGTTCGCGCGACCACCACCAGCTCATGGCCATCTCGAAGAAGGCGATGCCGGTGGAGGCGAAGTTTTCCTTGAGCAGGCGCTTGCGCTCGGCGGCGGTTTTTTCAGGGAAGCACAGCTCGAGATTGCGCTTGGCAATGCGCCGTCTGTCGCCCGCCACGCGATACATCAATGCACCGAGGGCGCGGCCGATTCCCAGCAATGCCGGGTACGGCAACTGGACAATCAGCCACAACAGCCCCAGCCCGCACCACAGCGGCCAGAAACGCGGAGAAAGAAATGCTGTTCGAAAACGCGGGCGATCCATTAAAGCTTCCGTCAAGACAGTGGCCGCGCATTCTACATCGTTCGACCCGGCTTGCGGCCCGCGGGCGTTCTCGTTATAAGTCTCGGCACTTTTAGTGACAAGCCGTTGTATGCCGACATGAGCAAATTCGATCCGCTAGACCAAGATCCCGTGTTCCAGTTGAAGGGCAGCATGCTTGCCATCACGGTGCTGGAACTGGCCCGTAACGACCTCGAGAACCTCGATCGGCAACTGGCCGCCAAGGTGGCCCAGGCGCCCAACTTCTTCAGTAACGCGCCATTGGTGCTGGCCCTGGACAAACTGCCGCCCCACGAAGGCGCCGTCGATCTGCCCGGCCTGATGCGTATTTGCCGCCAGCATGGCCTGCGCACCCTGGCGATCCGCGCCAGTCGCATCGAGGACATCGCCGCCGCCATCGCGGTTGACCTCCCGGTGCTGCCACCGTCCGGTGCCCGGGAACGTCCGCTGGACCCGAACGAAGGCGAGGTGAAGAAAAAACCGGAAAAACCGCCGGAGCCGACGATCAAGCCGACCAAGATCATCACGTCGCCCGTACGCGGCGGCCAGCAGATTTATGCCCAGGGTTGCGATCTGGTGGTGGTCTCGTCGGTCAGTCCAGGGGCGGAACTTCTCGCCGATGGGAACATCCATGTATACGGCCCGATGCGCGGTCGTGTGTTGGCCGGCGTCAAAGGCGACACCAAAGCCAGAATTTTCTGTCAGCAGATGAGCGCTGAACTGGTCTCCATCGCAGGCCATTACAAGGTTTCGGAGGATCTGCGGCGCGACCCTTTGTGGGGGTCGGGCGTGCAGGTCAGCCTGTCGGGCGACGTGTTGAACATCATTCGGCTTTAACGGATACTGCCGCATTTTCCAAGCATCTCTAAAACGTAGCGAAAACGGCTCAAACGAAGTAGGAAAAAGGCTACAAGTAGTGTTTACCGCAGGTAAGTGCCGCTCTGAACCGGATTCCAGCCAAGGCTGTCCGACTGCAGTAGTTTTTCAAGAGATGTTTTTCAGGGGCTAAATGTCCTTTTTCCTTAGGGGTGAAACACCTTGGCCAAGATTCTCGTGGTTACATCCGGCAAGGGTGGTGTGGGTAAGACCACCACCAGCGCCGCTATCGGTACCGGCCTCGCTCTGCGTGGTCACAAAACAGTTATCGTCGACTTCGACGTCGGCCTGCGTAACCTCGACCTGATCATGGGTTGCGAGCGCCGCGTGGTGTATGACTTCGTCAACGTGGTAAACGGCGAAGCGAACCTGCAGCAGGCGCTGATCAAAGACAAACGCCTGGAAAACCTCTACGTTCTGGCCGCCAGTCAGACCCGCGACAAAGACGCGCTGACTGTCGAAGGCGTGGAAAAAGTCCTGATGGCGCTCAAGGAAGACTTCGAATTCGTCGTCTGCGACTCCCCGGCCGGCATCGAGAAAGGTGCTCACCTGGCGATGTATTTCGCCGATGAAGCGATCATCGTGACCAACCCGGAAGTGTCCTCGGTCCGTGACTCGGACCGCATGCTCGGCCTGCTGGCCAGCAAATCGCGCCGCGCCGAGAAGGGCGAAGACCCGATCAAGGAACACTTGCTGTTGACCCGCTACAACGCACAACGGGTCAGTGACGGCGAAATGCTCGGCGTCGAAGACGTCAAGGAAATCCTGGCGGTGACCCTGCTGGGGGTCATTCCGGAATCCCAGGCGGTACTCAAGGCTTCCAACTCCGGCGTGCCGGTGATTCTCGACGATCAGAGCGACGCCGGCCAGGCGTATAGCGATGCGGTCGATCGCCTGCTGGGTAAATCCGTGGAACATCGCTTCCTCGATGTCACGAAGAAGGGATTCTTCGAGCGCCTGTTTGGAGGTAGATAAATGAACATTTTTGACTTCTTTCGTGCCTCCAAGAAGCCAAGTACCGCCTCGGTAGCGAAAGAGCGTCTACAGATCATCGTGGCGCATGAGCGCGGCCAACGCAGTACGCCGGACTACTTGCCAGCCTTGCAGAAGGAACTGGTGGAAGTGATCCGCAAGTACGTCAATATCGGGTCCGATGACGTGCACGTCGCCCTGGAAAACCAGGGCAGCTGTTCGATCCTGGAACTCAATATCACCCTGCCTGACCGCTAGTCGATCAGACAGGAGCCACGGCGGCTCGATCAATCGGGCGCCCTTTGTCCTGTAGGAGCCGGCTTGCTGGCGATAGCATCAACGCGGTGTATCAGTAACACCGCGTTGCCCGCATCGCCAGCAAGCCGGCTCCTGCAGAAAGGGGCGTACAGATGATCGAGCCGCCGTTGGCGTTTGTTACGAGGCTGTTTTAATGCCGTTGTCCAACATCCGCATCATCTATCAGGACGCCGCCGTACTGGTGGTGGATAAACCGACCCTGTTGCTCTCCGTCCCTGGCCGGGCCGATGACAACAAAGACTGCCTGATCACCCGCCTGCAGGAAAACGGCTACCCGGAAGCGCGAATCGTCCATCGACTGGATTGGGAAACATCCGGCATCATTCTATTGGCCCGTGATCCGGACACTCATCGCGAACTGTCGCGACAATTTCACGACCGCGAAACGGAAAAAGCCTACACCGCACTGTGCTGGGGCCAACCGGTACTCGACAGTGGCAGCATCGACCTGCCCCTACGATACGACCCGCCTACCAAACCACGCCATGTGGTGGACCATGAGTTCGGCAAGCACGCCCTGACTTTCTGGCGCGTGCTGGAACGTTGCGGCGACTGGTGCCGCGTCGAACTGACACCGATCACCGGCCGCTCCCATCAGCTGCGCGTGCACATGCTGTCCATCGGTCATCCGCTGCTGGGTGACGGCCTCTATGCACACGAACAGGCCCTGGCTGCCTGGCCGCGCCTGTGCCTGCACGCCAGCATGCTCAGCTTCACCCACCCGCAAACCGGCGAACGCTTGCGTTTCGAATGCCCGGCACCGTTTTAAGTACACTGCTTCAGAGAAAGGATTGTTATCCGGATGAGTTGTACCGATTTCCTGGCGATACCCGTCGAAAAACCCCGACACCAGCTGCTCTACCTGATCTACGGCGACCATGAGGTGTATCGGCGGGAAGCCAAGTTCAGTATGTTGACCGCGCTGGCCCATGCCACGAACGGCCAGCAGCCGAGCATCAGAATCCTCACGGATCGTCCGCAGGACTATGCCGGCTGGCCAGTGGAAACCGTCACCCTGACCCGGGAAACCCTGACCCGGTGGCAAGGCGAAAACGGCTATCACCATCGCCGCAAGGCCTGCGCGATTGCCCATGGGTTGACGCTGGCGCAAAAGACCTTGTTCGTCGACACCGATACCTTGTTCACCCGCGACCCGATGCAGCTGTTCGAGCGGATTGAACCCGGGCATTACCTGATGGACCGGTTCGAATACGACTGGAAAGACGTCCACGAACGCCCTGACTATCTGAAGCTCGGCGGCCGCCTGCGCGCTCACGGCGTTACTGCGCAAAACGGTTTCAAGCTGTTCAACAGCGGCGTGTGCGGGGTGACTGACCGCGATACCGCGCTGTTCGACGCGTCCATCCGCTTCATCGACGAATGGACCCGCGACGGCTTCGACATCCACACCATCGAGCAGATCGCCCTGTCGTTCGCCCTGCACGGCAAGCCTGTGGATGAAACCAGGAAGTCCATCTATCACTACTTTGCCGATAAACGCTTTTTCCATGCGATGCAGGCGCATTTCTTCTCCCTGCATGGCGAGACGTTCAATCAGCAACTGGTCGAGCTGTGCCGTGATGTGCCGCGCGCGAAACCCTTCCCTTCGGCCTGGCAGCGGCTGAAAATAAAATGGAAGCTGCGGCACCAGCGCGGCTCGCTGAGAAAGGTCGGGCGCGATCTGCTCTACGGCAGCGCGGCCCCCGATCATCCGTACTACACAGCGTGCCGCCACGAATGGTGGGAAAGTGCCTCGCGGGAGATTCTTCGCTGGGACCGCGGCCGTCAGAAAAAGCTGCTGGAGACGAAGCAGGGCTGGCCCGCGCAACTGCCCCGGCCCGAAAAGCCCGAGGATGAGCGGATTATCATGAAGTACCTGATAAACCGGGTCGAGGCGGCGAGCTGACGTGAGCGGGTCACGTCGCGCCCAAAGCCCCCGACCAATACGTTAAACTGGCTCCATTGCTGTCTGGAGCTATTTATGCGCGAAGAGTTGAACCAAGGCCTGATCGACTTCCTCAAGGCCTCCCCTACCCCGTTTCATGCCACCGCCAGCCTGGTACAGCGCCTGGAAGCGGCGGGCTATCAACGTCTCGACGAGCGCGAGCCATGGACCACCGAGACCAATGGTCGCTACTACGTCACCCGTAATGACTCTTCAATCGTCGCGGTCAAAATGGGCCGTCATTCACCGCTGCACGGCGGGATTCGGCTGGTCGGCGCCCACACCGACAGCCCGTGTCTGCGGGTCAAGCCCCAGCCGGAACTGCAACGCCAGGGCTTCTGGCAACTGGGCGTGGAAGTCTATGGCGGCGCGCTGCTGGCGCCGTGGTTCGATCGTGATCTGTCGCTGGCCGGTCGCGTGACCTTCCGCCGTGACGGCAAGGTCGAGAGTCAGCTGGTCGACTTCAAGACGCCGATCGCCACCATCCCGAACCTGGCCATTCACCTCAATCGCGAAGCCAATATGGGGTGGGCCATCAACGCCCAGACCGAGCTGCCACCGATCCTCGCGCAATTTGCCGGTGACGAACGGGTCGACTTCCGCGCCGTACTCACCGACCAGTTGGGTCGGGAACACGGGCTGAACGCCGACGTGGTGCTCGATTACGAGCTGAGCTTCTACGATACCCAAAGCGCCGCGATCATTGGCCTGCATGGCGACTTCATCGCCGGCGCGCGCCTGGACAACCTGCTGTCCTGCTACGCCGGCCTGCAAGCGTTGCTGACGACCGAGACCGACGAAACCTGCGTGCTGGTGTGCAATGACCACGAAGAAGTGGGCTCCAGCTCCGCTTGCGGTGCCGACGGCCCGATGCTCGAGCAAACCCTGCGCCGCCTGCTGCCCGAAGGTGATGAGTTCGTACGGACCATTCAGAAATCGCTGTTGGTCTCGGCCGACAATGCCCACGGCGTACATCCCAACTATGCCGACAAGCACGACGCCAACCACGGCCCGAAACTCAATGCCGGCCCGGTGATCAAGGTCAACAGCAACCAGCGTTACGCCACCAACAGCGAAACCGCCGGGTTCTTCCGCCACCTGTGCATGGCCGAAGAAGTGCCGGTGCAGAGCTTCGTGGTGCGCAGCGACATGGGCTGCGGCTCGACCATTGGCCCGATCACCGCCAGCCACCTGGGCGTACGCACCGTCGACATCGGCTTGCCGACGTTCGCCATGCACTCGATCCGCGAGCTGTGCGGCAGCCATGACCTGGCGCACCTGGTCAAGGTGCTGGGCGCGTTCTATGCCTGCCGCGAGCTGCCGTAACCTCGCATGACCCTGTAGGAGCGAGACCGGCTTGCCGGCGAAGTACCTGAGAGCGCCACGGGGTGTCAGGTTTCGAGCGTTATCGTTCACGTCCATCGCGAGCAAGCTCGCTCCTACAGGGATTTGCGTAAACCTGTAGGAGCAAGCTCGCTCCTACAGTTGAAAAGCCACCTAGACTTCAAGCATCCCTCCCGACAAGGTAGTCGCCCATGATCACGATGTCTTCGTTCCACGCCATGCTGATCCCGATTCTCGCCGGGATGATCATGCTGGCGATCGGCTTCAATTTTCGCGACAAGAACGCCGGCGTGTTCGCGATGTGGATCGGCATGCTGACGATCCTCGCCACCGTGGTGTTCAAGATCCTCGCCAAACTCAACGAATAAATCCTCAACCCCGGCTCGCATTGATTTTGACGGGCTCGTACACTCGGTCGATCCGCTCATCCGAGGTTGACCGCCTAGTGTTCGCTCGTCTTTTTGCCCTGCCATCCCTTTTCCTCGTCTGCCTGATGACGCTGCTGCCGCTGGCCCCTGCCCAGGCGGTGGGCTTGCCGGGCATGCTCGGCGGTTCGGCGAAAACCCAGCCGGAGGCGCAGGAACCCCTGGGCCAGTCTCTGGACGAAGTCATCAAGTCGCTGGAGAACGATCAGCAGCGGACCCAGTTGCTGACCGACCTGAAGAAGCTGCGCGACGCCACCCTGAAAGTCCGGCCCGCCACTGAAGAAGGCGTCCTGGGCCTGATCGGCGGCACCCTGGCCAGTTTCGAAAAACAGTTCTCCGGCGCCGACAGCCCGCTCACGCGCTGGACCCAAGAGTTCGAACTGGCCGAGGAGGAACTGGCGGCGCTGGTATTGCCGGCCAACGAATGGCTGCCGATCATCTTTGCCTTCGCCATGATCCTGATGATCTGGAGCCTGCTGGCCGCCGCGCTGATCTGGCTCGGTCACCGGGTGCGGATGCGCTTCGGCCTGACCGAAGAACTGCCGCAACACCCCAGGGCCCTGGATATGCTGCGCTTTGCCTTGCGCAAACTCGGGCCATGGCTGATTGCCCTGGTCATCACGGTGTACATGAGCTACGCCCTGCCCTCGTCACTGGGCAAAAGCCTGGCCATGGTGCTGGCCTATGCGCTGGTGGTCGGTACCTGTTTCTCGGCGATCTGCGTGATCGCGTTTTCCGTGCTCGACGGTCCGCACCGCCACCGTGCCTTGTACATCCTGCGCCATCAAGCCTTCCGGCCGCTGTGGCTGATCGGCAGTTTCGCCGCCTTCGGTGAAGCCCTGAGCGACCCGCGACTGGTCGCCAGCCTCGGCACTCACCTGGCCCATACCGCCGCCACCATCGCCAACGTGCTGGCGGCGCTGTCCACGGGGTTGTTCATCCTGCGGTTCCGCCGCCCGATAGCTCATCTGATCCGCAACCAACCGCTGTCCCGACGCCTGACCCGACGCGCCCTGAGCGACACCATCGATATCCTCGGCACCTTCTGGTACGTGCCGGCGCTGGTGCTGGTGGCCATCTCCCTGTTCGCCACCTTCGTCTCGGCCGGCGACACCAGTACGGCGTTGCGCCAGTCGCTGATCTGCACCGTGCTGCTGGTGCTGTGCATGGTCATCAACGGGCTGGTGCGCCGCCACTCCCTCAAGCCGCAACGCAGCGCCAAGCGGCATGCGCTGTACTCCGATCGCCTGAAAAGCTTCTTCTACACCCTCGCCCATCTGCTGGTGTGGCTGGCGTTCATCGAGCTCGGCCTGCGGGTCTGGGGCCTGTCGTTCATCGCCTTCACCGAGGGCGAAGGCCATGAAATCAGCGTCAAACTGTTCAGCCTCGGCGGCACGCTGATTTTTGCCTGGCTGATCTGGATTCTCAGCGACACCGCCGTGCACCACGCCCTCACCCGCTCGCGCAAAGGCCTGGCCAATGCCCGGGCGCAGACGATGATGCCGCTGATCCGCAACGTGCTGTTCGTGGCCATTTTCATCATTGCGCTGATCGTCGCCCTGGCGAACATGGGCATGAACGTCACGCCGCTGCTGGCCGGTGCCGGGGTGATCGGCCTGGCCATCGGTTTCGGTGCGCAGTCGCTGGTGGCCGACCTGATCACCGGGCTGTTCATCATCATCGAAGATTCCCTGGCCATCGACGACTACGTGGACGTCGGCGGCCACCTGGGCACCGTCGAAGGCCTGACCATCCGCACCGTGCGCCTGCGGGACATCGACGGCATCGTCCACACCATTCCGTTCAGCGAAATCAAAAGCATCAAGAACTACTCCCGGGAGTTCGGCTACGCGATCTTCCGGGTAGCAGTGCCTTCGAACATGGACATCGATAACGCGATCAAGCTGATGCGCGACGTCGGGCAGAAGATGCGCAACGATCCGCTGCAACGACGCAATATCTGGTCGCCCCTGGAGATCCAGGGGGTCGAGAGTTTCGAGTCGGGCAACGCGATCCTGCGCGCCCGGTTCAAGACCGCGCCGATCAAGCAGTGGGAGGTTTCCCGGGCGTTCAACCTGTCGCTCAAGCGCCATCTGGATGAGGCCGGGCTCGATCTGGCGACGCCACGCATGAGCGTGCAAGTGATCACGGCCGGTGGCGGCCAGGTGCAGGAATAGCACTTACCTCCAGCACTCGGATGACCTTCATCAATTCCCCCCCGACACAGCAACCCCTGTAGGAGCTGGCTTGGCAGCGAAAGCGGTGTGTCAGTTAATACATGTGTCGACTGACACACCGCTTTCGCTGGCAAGCCAGCTCCTACAGGGGACCGTGTTGGCACTGAAGCCAAAAAAACAACAATCATGGAGATTACCCATGCAGCTGACCCGCATTGCCCAAACCTGCTTGCTGACCCTGTTCGGCGCACTGGCCGGCCACGCCGGCGCCGATACACTGGAAGGCGCCCGCACGCACATAGCCGAACAGGCCAAGGCCCTGGAGCCCGAGCTGCTGGAAACCCGCCGCGACCTCCACGCCCACCCGGAACTGGGCAACACCGAACAACGCACCTCTGAACTGGTCGCCAAACAACTACGGGCCATGGGCCTGGAGGTGAAAACCGGCGTCGCCCGCACCGGTGTGGTGGCCATTCTCAAAGGTGCCCTGCCCGGACCGACCGTGGCATTGCGCGCCGACATGGATGCGCTGCCGGTCAAGGAAGTTTCGGACCTGCCTTTCGCCTCGAAAGCCAAAGGCACCTACCTTGGTAAAGAAGTCGACGTGATGCACGCATGCGGCCACGACGCGCACACCGCCATCCTGCTGAGCACGGCGAAAATCCTCACCGGCATGCGCGACACCTTGCCCGGCACGGTGGTGTTCTATTTCCAGCCGGCAGAAGAAGGCCCGAGCGATTTCATCCCCGACGGTAAAAACACCTGGGGCGCGAAAATGATGATCGAAGAAGGCGTGATGAAGTCGCCGAAACCGGACGCGGTGTTCGGCCTGCACGTCTGGGCTGGCGTTCCCGCCGGCCGGATCGCCTATCGCCCTGGCCCGACCCTGGCCAGCTCCGATGACCTGCGGATTAAAATTCTCGGCAAGCAGACCCACGCCGGGCGCCCGTGGGACGGTATCGACCCGATCACCGTCGGTGCGCAGACCATCGTCGGCCTGCAAACCGTGGTCAGCCGCCGTACCGACATCTCGTCTTATCCGTCGGTGGTCAGCATCGGTACGATCAACGGTGGCACCCGCTACAATATCATCCCCGAGTCCGTGGACATGAGCGGCACCATTCGCTCCTACGACTACGGCATCCGCCAGAAGCTGCACGCCGACGTACGCCAGACCGTGGAGAAAATCGCCGAAAGCGGCGGCGCCAAGGCTGAAGTGACGATCATCGAGAAGTATGACCCGACGATCAATAACCCGGCGCTGACAGAGAAAATGCTGCCGACCTTACGCTGGGCGGCCAAGGACGACGTGGTGCAGGGGCCATTAGTGGGCGGCGCCGAAGACTTTTCCTTCTACGCCAAAGAGGCGCCGGGGTTGTTTGTATTCTTGGGAGTGACACCTAAAGACCAGGACATGAGCAAGGCCGCGCCGAATCATAATCCGGGCTTCTTTGTGGATGAGGCGGCGCTGGTGGTCGGCGTGCGCACGCTGGCATCATTGGCCACGGACTATCTCTACGCCAACGCCAAGCCCTGAATCAAAACCCGGGCATAAAAAAATCCCCGAACCAGTCGGGGATTTTTTATGTTCGATCAATCAGCCCGGGAGCGGATCAATCTTCGCGATAGCGACGCAGCTTCAACTGCTTGCCGGCAACGCGAGTGTCCTTCAGCTTGGTCAGCAGACGCTCCAGACCATCTTCCGGCAGCTCGACGAGGCTGAAGCTGTCACGCACCTGGATGCGACCGATTGCTTCGCGGGCCAGGCCACCTTCGTTGAGGATGGCGCCCAGCAGGTTCTTGGCAGCGATACCATCACGCGCACCCAGCGCGGTACGGCAACGGGCACGACCTTCGGCCAATGGAACCGGAGCACGACGCTCGCGATCACCACGGTCCGGACGATCACCGGTACGCTCTGGACGATCGCCACGGGGTGCGTTGTTCGGCACCAGTGGACGTTCTTTCTCGATGGCGGCCAGGGTCAGCGCCTGAGCGTTGGTTGCCTTGCGCAGCAGCGCGGCAGCCAGTGCACGCGGGGTGCAACCGATGTCGGCAGTCAGGCGATCCAGCAGATCACCGTGGGTCGACTCGGCATCGCCAACCAGCGGCGACAGGCTGTTGGTCAGCTTCTTGATGCGGGCATCGAGAACGGCCTGGGCGTCCGGCAGGCGAACTTCGGCAACCTTTTGACCGGTTACACGCTCGATCACTTGCAGCATGCGGCGCTCACGTGGCGTCACCAGCAGCAGTGCACGACCTTCGCGACCGGCACGGCCGGTACGGCCGATACGGTGCACGTAGGACTCTGGATCGTACGGCATGTCAACGTTGAACACGTGGGTGATACGCGGAACGTCCAGGCCACGAGCGGCAACGTCGGTCGCCACAACGATGTCCAGACGGCCATCCTTGAGGGATTCGATCACGCGCTCACGCTGGTTCTGGGCAATGTCACCGTTCAGCGCAGCGGCTTTGTAGCCTTTGGCTTCCAGGGCACTGGCCAGGTCCAGGGTCGCTTGCTTGGTGCGCACGAACATGATCAGGGCGTCGAAATCTTCCACTTCCAGCAGGCTCAATACAGCCGAGGTCTTCTGGTCAGCGTGAACCAACAGGTGAGCCTGTTCGATCGCGGTAACGGTCTGAGTCTTGGTCTGGATCTTCACGTGTTGCGGATCGCGCAGATGGCGTTCGGCAATGGCACGGATCGACTGCGGCAGGGTGGCCGAGAACAATACGGTCTGACGGGTCGCTGGCAGGGCCTTGAAGATGACTTCCAGGTCGTCCATGAAGCCCAGCTTCAACATTTCGTCGGCTTCGTCGAGAACCAGGTGGTTCACGGTCGACAATACTTTTTCGTCGCGACGCAGGTGGTCGCACAGACGGCCCGGCGTGGCGACAACGATCTGTGCGCCATTACGGATTGCTTTCAGTTGTGGACCCATAGGGGCGCCGCCGTAAACGGCCACAACGGTAACGCCCGGCATTTGCTTGGCGTAGGTTTCGAAAGCGGTTGCTACTTGCAGCGCCAACTCACGGGTTGGCGCCAGGATCAGGGCTTGCGGCTCGCGCTTGGCAGGATCGATGCAGTGCAGGATAGGCAGGGCGAACGCGGCGGTTTTACCCGTACCGGTTTGCGCCTGGCCAATCATGTCCTGGCCGGCCATGATGATCGGGATCGATTGCTGCTGAATAGCCGAAGGCTCTTCGTAGCCAGTCGCGATGACGGCTGCAAGGATATTCGGATTAAGATTAAAAGCGGCGAAGCCGCCGGTTTCCTGGGTCATGGGTCTGCCTCTAAGTGCATCCGCAAAGACCCATGCTCCAAAGCTGCGCATGCCGTGTAAGACTCAAGAGTCGCCCTGGCTGCTTTGTCGGCGGGGATTTGCGAAAACGAATGAATGAAAAAGATTCGTCAAGGGAGAGTCCGCTGTGCGGACGTGCAGCCGAAGCTGGCTTCGGGGAATTGCGCTACCTAAACGCGGCCCGGTTAAAGGCCGGCGCGCACTATACCGGAAATCGGCCAAAAAGGGAGCATTATTTGTCGGAAAACTGACGGATACACCGTTGTGTCACAAGCTTTGCGGATAATCGTGCAAGGGTCTATTTTTCAAAGGCCCCGGCCCTGCTGGCGATCGCGCTAAAACGCTTCACCCCGGCGTCGCGGACCGGCAGTCCGACAGCCTCTTCCCGCCCCGAGGAAATGCCCATGAATCAACCTGGCCACAGCCGTGTAACCTGTGAACGCCGCGGTCATGTACTGGTGCTCGGTCTGGATCGGGTGGCCAAGCGCAATGCAAGTCATGGCCAGTGAGGATGCCGAAGAAGGGGTGCGGTCGATGGTCGAGAAGCGGCCGGGGGTTTTCAGAGGGCTTTGAGGGATGTATTGACTGTGAGGGCCCCTATCGCGGGCAAGCCCGCTCCCACAGTGATTTGCCTCGCTCACGGACCTGTGGGAGCGGGCTTGCCCGCGATGGGGCCCTTACAGACAACTCAGGTTGCGGGGCGGATAGCCTTGATCAGCGACTGCAACGAATACCCCAACCGCGGCGCCAGCCCTTCGGCCCGGGCCATCAGCCCGTCCATGTCCAGCTCCTGATCCAGCTCCGAAGGCACCAGCAGAATCACATTGCCCTCCTTCACCGGCAGCTCCCAGTAATGCCGGTGATAAAGCCCGCGCAACAACGCCGCGCCCAACGGCTTGCCATCATCGGTCGCCCACTGGTTGATCACCAGCCAGCCACCCGGATTCAAGCGTTTCTGACAGTTCTCAAGGAAACTCCAGGCCAGATGCCCGACACCCGGGCCGAGATCGGTATAGAGGTCGACGAAAATCAGGTCCGCCGGTTCCGCCGTGTCCAGCAGCTCCAGCGCATCGCCAACACGGATATACAGGCGCGGATCGTCATCCAGCCCAAGGTATTCGATGGCCAGGCGCGGCACGTCGGGGCGCAGTTCGATGGCTTCGACGTCTTCCAGTGGCAGGAACTTGAGGCAAGCCTGGGTCAGAGTGCCGGCACCCAGCCCGAGGAACAGCGCGTTTTCCGGCTGTTCGTGACACAGCGCGCCGATCAGCATCGCGCGGGTGTAATCGTATTCGAGCCAGCTTGGGTCGGCGGTGAACACGCAACTTTGCTCGATGGCATCGCCGAACTCGAGAAAACGGTAATCGGCCACTTCCAGCACGCGAATCACGCCGAACTCATCCTTTACCTCGGCGAGCAGATGCTCGACGCGCTCCTCAGTCATCTTGTCTCCTGATGGTCGCCCGGCAGGCGACACATTGAAACCGCAGCGTAGCGCGGCAAAGGGGCGATTGTCCGCGAAGCGACGGGAACAGGTCACGCACTAATTGCTGATAACATGACAGTCCGAGCGTAAAACACTAGAGACCGCGATGAGCCAACCCTGGAGCCCTGACAGCTGGCGTGCCCTGCCGATCCAGCAGCAACCCCGTTACCCCGACGCCGCACATTTGCAGCACGTCGAGCAGACCCTGGCCAGCTATCCACCGCTGGTGTTTGCCGGTGAGGCCCGGGAGTTGCGCCGTCAGTTTGCCGAAGTGACCCAGGGTCGCGCGTTCCTGCTGCAGGGTGGAGACTGCGCCGAAAGCTTCGCCGAGTTCTCCGCAGCGAAAATCCGCGACACCTTTAAAGTGTTGCTGCAAATGGCGATCGTCATGACCTTCGCTGCCGGTTGCCCGGTGGTGAAGGTCGGGCGGATGGCCGGGCAGTTCGCCAAACCGCGGTCGGCCAATGACGAAACCATCGATGGCGTGACCCTGCCGGCCTACCGTGGCGACATCGTCAACGGCATCGGTTTCGACGAAAAAAGCCGCGTGCCGGACCCGGAGCGCCTGCTGCAGTCCTACCACCAGTCCACCGCGACCCTGAACCTGTTGCGCGCCTTTGCCCAGGGCGGCTTTGCCGACCTGCACCAGGTACACAAGTGGAACCTGGACTTCATCGCCAACTCGGCACTGGCTGAAAAATACAGCCACCTGGCCGATCGCATCGATGAAACCCTGGCGTTCATGCGCGCCTGTGGCATGGACAGTTCGCCGCAATTGCGCGAAACCAGTTTCTTTACAGCCCACGAAGCGCTGCTGCTGAACTACGAAGAAGCCTTCGTCCGTCGCGACAGCCTGACCAACGATTACTACGATTGCTCGGCGCACATGCTGTGGATCGGCGACCGCACCCGTCAGCTGGACGGCGCTCATGTCGAGTTCCTGCGCGGGGTGAACAACCCGATCGGGGTCAAGGTCGGCCCCAGCATGAACCCTGACGACCTGATCCGCCTGATCGATGTGCTCAACCCGGACAACGATCCGGGACGCCTGAACCTGATTGCGCGGATGGGCGCGAACAAGGTTGGCGATCACTTGCCGCAACTGATCGGCGCGGTGCAGCGCGAAGGCAAGCAGGTGCTCTGGAGTTGCGACCCGATGCACGGCAATACCATCAAGGCCAGCAGCGGCTACAAGACCCGGGATTTTGCGCAGATCCTTGGTGAAGTGAAGCAGTTTTTCCAGGTGCACGAAGCGCAAGGCAGTTATGCCGGCGGTATTCACATCGAGATGACCGGGCAGAATGTGACCGAGTGCATTGGTGGGGCACGGCCGATTACCGAAGATGGGTTGTCGGATCGGTATCACACCCATTGCGACCCGCGGATGAATGCCGATCAGTCGCTGGAATTGGCGTTTTTGATTGCCGAAACCTTGAAGCAGGTTCGGCGCTGAGTCAGCAAGTCATTCGCGCCTGACAGGGCGCCATCGCGGGCAAGCTGGAATGCAAAACCCTGTAGGAGCTGGCTTGTCGGATCGCCGCATCGCAGCGAAGGCGATCTAACAGGCAACGATGATGTTGAATGTGACGACCTCTTCGCTGGCAAGCCAGCTCCTGCAGGGGGTTGAGTTCGGCGTCAGCTTAATCACTGCCAATGCTGGCCAATGCCACCCGTAATCTCGCCGCACTCGCCCGCGGACAATTCAACTGAACCCGCTCCAGCCCCAGCCACTGCGCCATCCGCCGCAGGTTGATCGCCAACGCCAGCATCCCCTCCTCATCCAGCCCCGGCTCTTCCTCATGCACCGCGTGCACCGCCAGCCTGCCCAGCGCTCGCTCGGCGCGCAGATCCACCCGCGCGGCAATCCGCTCGTTGTGCAAGAACGGCAACACGTAATAGCCATAGACCCGCTTGTGCTGGGGGGTGTAAATCTCCAGCCGGTAGCGAAAATCGAACAAGCGCTCGGTGCGGCTACGTTCCCAGATCAGCGAGTCAAAGGGTGACAGCAGCGCGCTGGCCTCGACCTTGCGCGGCACCTTCGGCTCAGGCAGGCAGAACGCCGGTTGCCGCCAGCCTTGAACTTCGCAGACCCGCAAGTCACCGGCCTCGACCAACTCCGCCAGCCGCGGTCGACTGTCTGCCGGACCCAGACGAAAATAGTCGCGCAGGTCCTTTTCCGTACCGACACCCAAGGCTGTTGCCGCATGCAGCAACAGACCCCGTTGCGCCTCGGCTTCCGAGCGTAGCGGCTGCTGGAGGATTGCCGAAGGAATCACCCGCTCAGGCAAATCATACAGCCGCTCGAACCCGCGCCGCCCGGCCACTGTCACTTCACCGGCGGCGAATAACCATTCCAGGGCATGCTTCTCCGCGCTCCAGTCCCACCAGGGCCCTGCCCGCTCCTGACGGGTCGACAGGCTCCCGGCCCCCAGCGCGCCAAGCGTCTGAACCGAGGTCAGCACCCGGCGTATCGTGTCCTGCTGTTCACGGCCGAATCGCGCCAATTGCTGGTAGATATCTTCGCCACGGCTTGCACGCAGCATGCGCCAGCGCATCAACGGGTACATCGACAGGGGCAGCAGCGAGGCTTCATGCCCCCAATATTCGAACAGTGTGCGTTGCCGGCCATGACCCCAGGCAGCCTGGTCGAGCAAATGATGGGAGTAATGGCCAAGGCGGGAGAACAGCGGCAGGTAGTGCGAACGCACCAACGCGTTGACCGAGTCGATCTGCACCGTGCCCAGTCGCTCGATCAATCGATTGATCCGGGCCGACTTGACCGGCTCTGGCGGCTGACGCTTGGTAAAACCTTGGGCAGTCAGCGCCAGGCGCCTGGCCTGTTTCAAGGAAAAACTCGAGGACGTGGACATTCAACGGCTCATGGCGAGGTCTCCCCCCACCATAGCGACCTGTGCCTAAAACGCCAGCGCCGCCGCTTCATCGCTTGAGCGGATCGTCCCAGAATGGCCGGGACGACTCCCACATGACGTCAGCCCGACTCAAGCCGATGTCCCGCAGACAGTCGTCACTCAAGCGCGCCAGTTCGGCGCGATCCCTGCTCAATTGTCGCCAGCGCATCAGTTGCGCCGTTGCCCTGGATAGCGGCAGGCCGACCTTGCCCAGTCCATGGCTCAATACCTGTAACGTGCTGCGCCTTGCAATAACCCATCGTTCCATGATGATGCTCCTCAGCGTCGAGGCAGCAGTGTTCGCCAGTGTCGGGGGTGGCTCAAGCGAATGTCCATGACCATCTGTTTCAAGGCGCCACGAACCCCGTTTCAGTGGCTTGCGCCTCCATCACGGGGTTGTGACCGGGGATTTCCCGCAGAGCGATCAGCTTATTTGCCATTGCCGAGGGGGTCCTGCCAGAAGTGTCGTTCGGCTTCCTGCGCGACATCCGCGCGGGTCAGCCCCATATCCTTCAACGCTTCATCACTCATGCCTGCCAACATTTCACGTTCGCGGTGCAGTTCGTACCAGCGATTGATCTTGTGCAGCAGGTCGGTCACCAGATGGATGGAGTGTTTTTCAACGGTGATAAAACCTTTTTGACCTTTCATCGTGTTGCCCTCCGTTTGGATGGCTCAAGTGTCGCGCCGGGGCTAAGATCAATCCAACGAATGTTTCTGATGCAACACATCTCGGAGATTGATGAATGTCCGCGTACCCGAGTATCGACACCGACGTGCTGCGCACCTTTGTCGCCATTGCTGACCAAGGCGGTTTTACCCGGGCTGGCGAACAGGTCAACCGCACCCAGTCCGCCGTGAGCATGCAGATGAAACGGCTGGAAGAGGACGTGCTGCAGCGCCAGTTATTCCAGCGCGATGGCCGGCAGGTGCGGCTGACGGCTGAAGGCCAGGTGCTGCTGGGTTATGCCCGGCGCATCCTCAAGCTGCACAGCGAGGTGTTCAATACCTTGCGCGAACCGCACATGGTAGGCATCGTGCGCATCGGTACGCCGGACGATTACGTCATGCGTTTTCTGCCGGGGATCCTGCGGCGATTTGCCCAGTCCTATCCGCTGATCCAGATCGAGGTGCATTGCGAGTCATCAAAACAATTGTTGCAGCGTCAGGACCTGGACTTGTCCATCGTCACCCGGGAACCCGGCAACGAGATCGGCCAGTTGCTGCGCAAGGAGCGGTTTGTCTGGGCCGAGGCGCAGTGCTACAGCGTTCATGAGCAGACGCCGTTGCCATTGGCGATGTTCAACAGTGACTGTTTCTGCAGGTTGTGGGCCTGCAATGCGCTGGACGCCATGGGCCGCGATTACCGCGTCGCCTACAACAGTTCCAGCCTGTCGGCGATCATGGCGGTGGTCAGTGCCGGCCTGGCCATCACCGCGCAACTGGAAAGCCTGATCACGCCCGACATGCGTATCCTGGGGGAAGCCGAGGACCTTCCGGTTCTGCCGGAGGCAAGCATCATGCTGCTGCGCAACCTGCACAACCCGTCGCCGATCACCGAGTGCCTGGCCGAGCACATTGTCGAAGGCTTCAAACTTTAAAGGCGAGCATCACCGCGCACAGCACCAGGAAACCGCAGAACAGCCCGCGCAACAGTCGCTCCGGCAAGGCGTGGGCGACCTTCACTCCCCAACTGATGCTCAGCAGCCCGCCGATCGCCAAGGGCACGCCGATCATCCAGTCCACCTCATGGTGCACCGCGTAAGTCACCAGGGTGACGCTGGTACTGGGCAATGCCAGCGCCAGTGACAGCCCCTGCGCAACCACCTGGCTGGTACCGAAGACGCTGGTCAGTACCGGCGTCGCCACCACCGCCCCGCCCACGCCAAACAGCCCGCCGATGCTGCCCGACGCGGCACCGAGCACACCCAGCCACCGTGGCGAATGGTGCATCTGCGCGGAAGGCGGCGTGGGGATAGTGAACATTCGCACGACGTTGTAGGCCGTCAGGGCAACCAGGAAGGCGACAAAAGCGAGACGCATGGTTTGCGCATCGATACCCACGGCCCAGATCGACCCGATCCAGGCAAAACAGAACCCCATCGAAGCCAGCGGCAAGGCATGGCGCATCTCGATACGGTTACGCTGGTGATAACGCCACAGCGCCAGCATGACATTCGGCACCACCATCACCAGCGCCGTGCCTTGGGCAATCTGCTGATCAAGGCCGAACAGCACGCCGAGCAGCGGAATCGCGATCAAACCGCCGCCGATGCCGAATAATCCACCGAGGGTTCCCAGGGCAGCGCCAAACACCAGATACGTCAAAAACTCGATCACTTACCCATTCCCCTCACGTCGGTGCGTGCATCCTACGCAGTCAACGCTGGCAGGGAAACGCACAGCAACGCACATGGCAATACAAATGTGAGAGCAAGCTCGCTCCCACTGGTTTCAGTGTTTTCTGGCACGCACAAAAAAGCCCGACTCAATGGTCGGGCTTTTTCATTCCTGAAGCGGTGCTTATTTGGCACGGCCTTTGTAGGAACCGCCTTCGCGGGTATCGATCTCGATCATGTCGCCGATTTCGATGAAGTCGGCTACCGACAGTTCGGTACCGTTCTTCAGTTTGGCAGGCTTCATCACCTTGCCGGAAGTGTCGCCGCGAGCGGAACCTTCGGTGTAGTCAACCTGACGCACGATGGTGGTCGGCAGTTCTACGGAAACCAGACGTTCTTCGAAGAAGATCGCTTCGCAGACGTCGGTCATGCCTTCTTCAACGAAAGGCAGAACGGCTTCGATGTCTTCGGCGTTCAGCTCGTACATGGTGTAGTCAGTGGTGTCCATGAACGTGTAGGTGTCGCCGCTGATGAAGGACAGGGTCGCTTCCTTGCGGTCGAGGATCACGTCGTCCAGTTTGTCGTCGGCGCTGTAGACGATCTCGGTCTTGTAACCGGTCAGCAGGTTTTTCAGCTTGGTCTTCATGATCGCGCTGTTACGACCGGACTTGGTGAATTCAGCTTTCTGAACCAGCCAAGGATCGTTTTCGAGACGGATCACGGTACCGGGTTTCAGTTCTTTACCAGTTTTCATTGCGAATATCCGAATTTGGATGGGATTTACAAAAATCTAGGCCGCGTATCATATCCAATTTACATAAAACTGTACCAGCGCCGCGGCAAGATCAGCCTGCAAGGCCTGTTCCAGACACCACGCATCGGCATGTTTTTGCAGCTCGGGCCAGTGTTTGCGGGTCGATTGCCAGTGATCTGTCATTGTCTCACCCGCGTTCCACGCCCGCCAGAGACCGCTGATCGCCTCGCTGGCGGGCGGCGAAAGGCCTTGTACGTAGCGCTCAAGGAAGGCTTCGAGCTTGTCCAGGTGGACATCTTCTTCTTGCTGATAGATGTGCCACAGCAGTGGCCGCGCCGCCCATTGGGCCCGGACAAAGGAATCTTCGCCGCGCACGGCGTTGAAATCGCAACTCCACAGCAGCAGGTCATACTGATCCTGGCGGACGAACGGCAGGACTTGCACGGTCAAGGCGTCGCGCACATGCACGGCTCCAGGCGCCAACCCGCCCTCACCCAGCCAGCGTTCGAGATCGCCGAGAATCCGCCCTTCAGGCACCAGCAGGTGCGTGGGTGTCGAATCACCGGCCATCGTATCGAGCCAGCTCGCCAGGCCGCTGTTTTCATAGGCAAACAGCGAGATCAGCAGCGCGCCTTGCGCGCGATCGATCCCAAGGCCTTGCAGGAATTCGCGCTGGGCCTTGGGACTTTGCTGAAACTGCCGACGCCGCTCCAGCAATCCGTCTTCACGCAGCAAGCCACCGGTGCCCTTTTGGAACCCGGGGAAGAAAAAGAACTTCTGCACGTGCTTGAACTTCACCGACGGCAGGCCATGGCAGCCGACGACCCAGTCCTCGGCACTCAGGTAGTCGAGATTCATCCACAGCGGCGGTTTCTCCCGCTCGGCCATGGCGTCCATGTAAGCACTCGGCAATTGGCAGGCGAACGCGGCAATCACCACATCAGCGGCTTCGGTGGGTTGCCAGTCGGCGGTCCACTGACGTACCTCCACACCTTCTCGCCACTGCTGTGAAACGTTGAGGTCGATCTCCGGGCACAAGCGTTCGAAGGCTCGCAGATCATCGACCCAAAGGCGCACGGCCAGCGAATGTTCGGCCACCAGCTGTCGGGCCAGGCGCCACGTCACGCCAATGTCGCCAAAATTGTCGACCACGGTGCAAAAAATATCCCAGCGGGTGTTCAGTACAGGCATTCCAGGCTCCCGTTGGCAAAGGCGTCGATTGTCCGCATAAATTACCCCGTACAGAAGACCCGACGGCGATTAATCTTCATGCGACAATCGCCACTTGCCCGCGATCACCCGCCAGGAGGCAAGCATGCCCTACCGTCCCGACCCGCGCCGGCCATTGCCGATCCAGCTCAGTGCAGTGCAACTGAGCGCCAGCATCGCCTTCGGCCTGTGGCTGGGATTCATTGCTATCGCACTGACCGCCTGGCTTGCTTCTCGCCTGTTGTTCAGCGAGCAACTGGCGCCCCTCGCGGCAGCGGTCGAGCAACTGGCCAAACCGCCGATGGTGGCGCAACCGGTGCCGGATATCCCCCCTCAGAGTCCGCTGTTCGACCAATACGAAGAGAACCTGCGCCAGAACGAGCAGCAGCAACGACTGGATCAGGCCCGCGGCAGCCAGCGCAACCTGGCCAATCCGAAATGCCAGTTCTGGCTGCAGCAGGACCAGAATGCCCCCAGCGAAAAAAGCCGGGCCAATGTCATGCAATTTTGTAACTGACCATGAATAAACAAACTGTCCACCAACTGATTCTCGACAAGCTGCGGATCGATCTCGACATCGCCGAGCGTGCCGCGCAAACCGCTTACGAAACCGCCACCCACGAAGAAAACATCGCCGAGAACAAGTACGACACCCTGGGCCTGGAGGCCTCCTATCTGGCGGCCGGACAGGCTAAACGGGTAGAAGAAATCAGACATTCACTGACGCTGTGTCAGAACCTGGTCCTGCGTCCTTACGACAACCAGCGCGGCATTGAAGTCGGCGCCCTGCTCGGCCTGGAGGACGAGAGGGGTCGCGAGCAATGGCTGTTCCTGGCCCCTGACGCGGCGGGCCTGAAGATCGATCTGGTGGGGCAGTTGATCACCGTCATTACCCCGCGCTCGCCACTGGGCAAAAGCCTGCTTGGCAAGTTCGACGGGGACGAGGTGGACATTCTGGTGGCGGGCACCCGGCAACAATTTGCTGTCACCGAGGTGATCTGAAGGACATCAATGGACCGGCAGTTCGACCCCGTCGAACAGCTCTTCCAGTTCCTGCTTGTTGTGGCACTGGATGGCCTTGGCCATGACTTCGCGGGTCAGGTGCGGGGCGAACTTCTCGATGAAGTCGCACATGAAGCCACGCAGGAAAGTGCCGCGACGGAAACCGATCTTGGTAATGCTGGATTCGAACAGTTCGCTGGCGTCGAGCACCACCAGGTCACTGTCGAGTTTGGTATCGACCGCCATTTTCGCCACGATGCCCACGCCCAGGCCCAGGCGCACGTAGGTCTTGATCACGTCGGCGTCGGCGGCGGTGAATACCACTTTCGGCGTCAGGCCGCGATGGCTGAAGGCTTCGTCGAGCTTTGATCGGCCGGTGAAACCGAACACGTAGGTCACGATCGGGTATTCAGCCAATGCTTCGAGGGTCAGCTTCGACAGCTTGGTCAGCGGGTGGCCGTGGGGCACGACCACGCACCGATTCCAGCGATAGCACGGCATCATCACCAGGTCGCCGAACAGCTCGAGGGCTTCGGTGGCGATGGCAAAATCCACGGTGCCATCAGCGGCCATTTCGGCAATCTGCATCGGCGAACCCTGGTGCATGTGCAAGGCAACGTCCGGGTATTGCTTGATGAAATTGCTGATCACCGGGGGCAATGCATAACGCGCCTGGGTGTGGGTGGTGGCGATCGACAGGGTGCCCTTTTTCTCGTTGGAGAATTCCTGGGCGATCTGCTTGATGCTTTCTACCTTGCGCAGGATCTCGCCGGCGGTGGTGATGATACGCTCGCCGGCCGGTGTGACGCGGGTCAGGTGCTTGCCGCTGCGGGCGAAAACCTCGACGCCCAACTCGTCTTCCAATAGACGGATCTGCTTGCTGATGCCCGGCTGCGAGGTGTAGAGACTTTGGGCTGTAGCGGAAACGTTGAGGTCGTGGTGCGCCACTTCCCAGATGTAGCGCAGTTGTTGAAGCTTCATATGAATCCCTCAAAGCAGGTAGACGCCACGGGCATCAGCGACGGTATATAACTATATTAATGGTTTGAAGAATAAATCTAGAACTTTTTATCAAAAGACGATTATTCGCGTTCTAGCGATCCCCTTGGCGCCGACGCTCCACCCGGGGCACCAGATAGACCGGCACCCGAGACAATTGCAGTACCCGCGCCGCGGTCCTGCCCAACGGCGTTTCCGCAGCCGCCCCATGGCTATGACTACCTACGATCAACAAATCCACGGAGAGTTTCTGCGCCTGATCGAGAATCACCTGCGACGGATCGCCCTGCAGCACCCGCACCGCCTTGATCCTTTTCAGATCCTGCTCGCCGTCTTCCCCCAGTTCTTCACGAAAGCTGTCGAGTACCCGCCGCTCGATATTGGCAATCACCGTATTCAAGCCCTGACTGTGAAATTCGTTCAGCGCCTGCTCATCGAGGTAACTCTGGAGCACCGACTCGGCGAACAGCCCCATCGGTTCGACAGCGTGTACCACATAGAGGTCGGCGTTGAATGTTTTCGCCAGCGCCAAGGCATGCTGCATTACCAAAGGCGCGTACAGGCCGAGGTCAGTGGCATATAGCATCGAATGAATCATATGACCTCCTCGAGTGCCAACATGGCGCAGATTGATTCAGCTTAGCAGTGCCTTGGCGAGTGCGACGTGCCGTGCAACACCTTGAAGCACGGGCTTAAACCTTTTGCTCGTTGCTTATGCCGTGGGGCACATGACCGGTGGCGACCACCTCGCGGGCCAGCTCGCAGTGACCGGCCTGGTCGTCGAAAAACACATCGGCGGCGAAGGCTTCGAGAAATGCCGACTTGGTCAGGCCGCCAAGGAACAACGACTCATCCAGACGAATATCCCATTCGCGCAAGGTGCGGATCACCCGCTCATGGGCCGGTGCCGAACGCGCCGTCACCAGGGCTGTGCGAATCGGACAGGCGTCATCGGGGAACTCGCGCTGCAACAGGTTGAGGGCAGCCAGGAAGCCTTTGAAGGGGCCTCCGCGCAAAGGCTCGCGGGCCGCTTCACGCTCGCTGGCCTGGAAGGCTTCCAGGCCACCGGCCTGATAGACACGCTCCGATTCATCGGAAAACAGCACTGCATCGCCGTCGAAGGCAATCCGCAATTCATCGCTGGCGGCGCGACTGGCGCCGCCGGACAAAATGGTCGCCGCGGCGAACCCGGCCTCCAGCGCACTGCGCACATCTTCGGCATGGGTCGAGAGAAACAGGTCGCAGCCAAAGGCCTTGAGATACGGATAAGGACTGCGGCCACCGACAAATGCCGCCCGGGAAATCGCCAGGCCATAGTGGTGGATCGAATTGAACACCCGCAGACCGGTGTCGGCACTGTTGCGTGACACCAGGATCACTTCGACCCGGGCGCGGCCCAGGTCGGTATTCAGGTTGAGGAGTTTCTGCACCAGCGGGAACGCATCGCCGGGCTCGAGGATCTCGTCTTCATGTTCGATCTGATACTGACGATAGGCTTCAACGCCGCTCGACAGATAGACCTTGTGGCTCTCGCTCAGGTCGAACAGCGCTCGCGAGGAAATCGCCAGCACCAGTTTGTCATCGATAGTCTTGGCCATGCCCCTTCCCCTTTTAGTCGATCGACTCAAGCGTCACGTCGATAGATAAAACTCAAGCTGCGATACAAGGTGTGCGGCCTGGCAACAGCCCTCATCATGGCAACTCCTCTGCAGTTCGTCTCAACGCCTGGCCTAGCGCTTCATTCAGTTCGGTACCCGTCAGGCGCGATTCGAGGCCCCCGAAAAACTCGCCGTCGCGCACGACAAACAGCGCCGGCAAATGAAAAATCCGGTAACGCTCGACCAGCCCGCCATTGTTCCCGGCATCGATCCAGCACAGTCGATCCACATCCAGATCGAAGCGCGGCAATCGCTCACGGGCATAGCGGCAAGCGGCGCAGCTGACGCTGGTGAACATCACCAGCGAAACACCGCTCATCGCCAGCAGCCGTTGGTCGGCGTCGAAATCCGTCAGTTCCAATTCGACCACTATACTGGGGGGAACGATGTCAGATGGCCGACACATGGAGTCCGTGCTCATGGGACGTTTTCTTCCTCATCCTGACGATGTACCCGTAGAATTGACGTTGCTCACGCCCGAGTGTATTTCGCGGCAACAGCTGCACTCTATCAGTCTCGGGGGCATGGCTTGCAATTACCACCGTGCGTGGCGCCACGGGACGGCGCTGCAAATACGCATGCCGACCGTGAACCCGGACTTGCGCTACCTGGGCTATGTGGCCTGGTGCCTGCGACGAAAGCGTGGCTATCTGGTGGGCATTGCCTTCGTCGACGAGCAGACGCTGTTCACTGCGCGGATGGGTGAACAGGTGTGTCAGATCGAACGTTACTGCCGCATGCATGACTCCCACAGCGATTTGCACGACAACCAGGCACTGGCCCTGGAATGGGTCCAGGAGCACGCCGACGAGTTCTCCCACGATACGGTTCGCCGGGCATTTGCGCAGCCGGTGCTGGATTAGCGAGTGATTTCGGTGGGTTTCCCGCCGGATTGTCGCCTCAAACCGGTGTCTGCCCATTGTCGAGCCACGGTGTAACGCGCTAAGGTTCCGCTCCCCGACGCGCTTAATTTGCTGTGCTCCGCCGCGCGGGTTCGCTGGCGGCCGGCACCCGTGACCTGACGAGTAAACGATGGCTGATTTACCGATCAACGACCTAAACGTCGCCTCCAACGAGACGCTGATCACTCCTGATCAGCTCAAGCGTGATATTCCTCTGAGCGACGCTGCCCTGCGCACCGTCACCAAGGGTCGCGAAGTCATTCGCAACATTCTGGATGGCACCGATCATCGCCTGTTTGTCGTCATCGGGCCCTGCTCGATCCACGACATCAAGGCGGCCCACGAATACGCCGAGCGCCTGAAGGCCCTCGCGGCCGAAGTGTCCGATACCCTGTATCTGGTCATGCGCGTGTATTTCGAGAAGCCACGCACCACCGTCGGCTGGAAAGGCTTGATCAACGATCCGTACCTGGACGACTCCTTCAAGATTCAGGACGGCTTGCACATCGGCCGCCAGTTGCTGCTGGACCTGGCTGAAATGGGCCTGCCGACCGCGACCGAAGCCCTCGACCCGATCTCCCCGCAGTACCTGCAGGACCTGATCAGCTGGTCGGCCATCGGTGCACGCACCACCGAATCCCAGACTCACCGTGAAATGGCCTCCGGCCTGTCCTCGGCGGTCGGTTTCAAGAACGGTACCGATGGTGGCCTGACCGTGGCGATCAACGCCTTGCAATCGGTTTCAAGCCCTCACCGTTTCCTGGGCATCAACCAGGAAGGCGGCGTGTCGATCGTCACCACCAAGGGCAACGCCTACGGGCATGTGGTGCTGCGCGGTGGCAACGGCAAGCCGAACTACGATTCGGTCAGTGTCGCGCTCTGCGAGCAGGCGCTGAACAAGGCGAAGATCAAGCCGAACATCATGGTCGACTGCAGCCACGCCAACTCCAACAAGGACCCGGCCCTGCAACCGCTGGTGATGGAAAACGTCGCCAACCAGATCCTCGAAGGCAACCAGTCGATCATCGGACTGATGGTCGAGAGTCATCTGAATTGGGGCTGCCAGGCGATCCCTAAAGACCTCGCCGACCTGCAATACGGCGTGTCGATCACCGATGCCTGCATCGACTGGACCGCCACCGAAACCACCTTGCGCAGCATGCATGCCAAGCTCAAGGATGTGCTGCCGAAACGCGATCGCACCTGATCGCTTTTTGCCGGACAAAAAAACGCCGGCTTGGACCGGCGTTTTTTTATGCGTTGGCGTTTACGGGCTCAGCTTGGCCGCATGCCGTTGATGACGCTCCATGTAGCGCTCCACGTAGGAGCACGACGGAATCACGGTGTACCCCATCTCCTCGGCATATTGCAGCGCCTGCTCGGTCAATGCCGCGGCAATGCCACGCCCACGCAACGCGTTGGGTACGAACGTACGATAAATATCCAGGGTCTGTTTTCCCAGGTCCATATAGGTCAGGTAGGCACGATGACCGTCCACGGTGGTCTCGAACTGATGACCAGCCTGGTCATGGTGGATGGACAACGCCTCGCTCATCACTACTCCTCGCGGGTCTTGAATTCTGACCCCTACCTTACCGATGTTTTTCCGGCGAAGGAACATCTACGCCACCCCGTGCCTGAATGGACATCGAGAAGAGCTGCACGATCTCGCGCAACCGGGCACGAACAAATAGTAGGCACCATTGGCAAAAATGCTCAAGGTACGCTCGTCATCACGCCGGTTGGCGGGTGCTGCCCCGGGTTGCGCAGGAGGGTCCGACCGGGTATTCCACCTGGTCGGCGCCCGAACATTGCCGGATATTGAGACATAAGACGAACGCCCCTCGTTAAAGTCACCTCAACTAGGAAAGATACGAGAGGTGCCGCACACATGCTGAAAAAAAGTGTAGACGAATCCATATAGACAGACTTTGGCCAAGACAGGTAAAACAGCGGTGAGCACGGGGAACTTTTTTGCCGGGACTCGCTCAATTCGGGCCTCGCAGCTGGATATTTTTTAAACAATGCAGTTAAAAGTTGCTCGAAAAAGAATCAACGCCTACAATTTTTTTTGCTTCTTGCTACACGTCAGTTTACTTACTAGAAGTAATGGGTAGTATGTACGCCGGCCATTTCCTCACTCTGAGGAGACAGCTACTTACTAGAAAGTCCTTGAAGGGGAACACGATGAACAACGTTCTGAAATTCTCTGCTCTGGCGCTGGCCGCAGTTCTGGCTACCGGTTGCAGCAGTGTATCGAAAGAAACCGAAGCACGTCTGACTGCTACTGAAGACGCAGCTGCTCGCTCCCAGGCTCGTGCAGACGAAGCTTACCGTAAAGCTGATGAAGCTCTGGCTGCTGCTCAAAAAGCACAACAGACTGCTGACGAAGCTAACGAGCGTGCTCTGCGCATGCTGGAAAAAGCTAGCCGCAAGTAATAGTCCTTCGGGATTGTTATCAAGCCGATCCATTCATGGGTCGGCTTTTTTTTGCCCGCGGGTTCGTGCAGGCAAAAAAAACCGCCGACGCGGTCAGCATCGGCGGGTTCGTTTCAAGCCTTACTGCAGTGGATCGAGCGGCGCACTCGACATCATCGGCGCCGAAGCGTCCGGCACACCGATTTCCACCGGCAGGCCGTCTTCGGCAGCCACCACATCGCGGACCACATCCCAGTTCATGCGCAGGTTGTTGGTGATGTCCTCACGCTTGAGCATCGCATTGATGACCCCGGTGTGCTTGTCCACCACCGAAGGGTTGCCCTGGTCGTCCAGCGGTGTGTGCGCCTCCAGGTAAACCTTGCCGCCACTGACGCCGAATTTGTACGGATCGCTGATGATCCGCACCGAGGTGCCGACCGGCACCATGTCGGCCATTTCCAGCACGTTGTTGTTGAACATGCGGAAGCAGCCGTGGCTGGTGCGCATGCCGATGCCGAACTTCTTGTTCGAACCATGGATCAGGTAGCCCGGGGTACCCAGGGTGAACTTGAACGGCCCCAGCGGGTTGTCCGGCCCTGCCGGCACCACGTTCGGCAAGGGATCGCCATCGGCGGCGTGCTCGGCCTTGATCGACGCTGGAGGGGTCCAGGTCGGGTTCGGCGTCTTGGCGATGATGCTGGTGTGGGCGATCGGCGAGCCCCAGCCTTCACGGCCGATCCCCAGCGGGAAGGTGTAGACCACGTCCCGGCCTTTCGGATAGTAATACAGGCGGTACTCGGCCAGGTTGATGACGATGCCTTCACGCGGGCCCGGGGGCAGGATGAAGCGCGTCGGCAGCACGATCTCGGTGCCGGCGCCCGGCAACCATGGATCGACACCGGGGTTGGCCGCGACCATTTCCGAATAGCCCAGGTCGTAGGTGGTTCCAAGGTCGGCGAAGGTGTCTTCGTACTTGGCCTTGATCACTTGCACCTGGCCGACGATGTCTTCACCGGGCGGTGGCATGGGCAATTCCAAAGCTGCAGCCGGACCGGCGACGCACAGGGCGGCAAGGGTCAGGCAGCGGGTGACGGCAGGAAAACGCGGCAACATCCGGAAAATCCTTCGCATGATCGACAAGGGTATAAAAACGGGATTGTACACTGGCATCCGTTATTTCGGGGAGACGCGACTGTTACAGGCGATGCAAGGCATGGGACGGGCTTGTTCGCGAAAGGTTCTGCCTCAAATATCTTTGGTGCCTGGGATGCCGTCTTCGCGAGCAAGCCCGCTCCCACAGGTTGACCTTTATCGGCCACAGGATTTGTGTACACAGGAGATCCAGTGCGGGAGCGGGCTTGCTCGCGAAGGGGCCCTAGAGTTCGAAGCGCAACTCTGGCCAGATCGGCGAGGTGCCGCGCTTTTGCGATTCGAGGATGGCCCGGCACAGCGAGCACAGGCGCTGGTCCTGGAACACCCGGCGGTCGACGCTCGACCAGCGTGGCTGCGCCGGTAGCAGGCTGCCGCACAAGGTGCGGTCGGCCGAGCCGCCCAACTCCAGTTGACGGGTCACCAGATGCACCCGCACTTCCTGGCAGGCGAACAGATCCAGCTGTTCGTCAGGCTCGATCAGTTGGTAGGCAAAAAGTGACCAGGCGGGACGCGGCATCGGGGGCTCCAAATCGGGGGCGCCACCTTAGCCGAAACGCGACCGCTAGAAAAGCGTCAAAGCAGCGGTTTCAGTGCCGGCCAGACATTTTCCAGCAACTTGTCCTGCGCCCCTGCGGCCGGGTGCAAGCCGTCGGCCTGCATCAAGTCTGGATGACCGCCCACGCCGTCGAGAAAAAACGGCACCAGCGGGATTTTTTTCTCATCGGCCACCTTGGTGTAAACCTCGGCGAAGGCCTCGGTGTAGCGCTTACCGTAATTGGGTGGCAATTGCATGCCGAGCAACAGCACCTTGGCACCACTGGCGCGCGAGCTGTCGATCATCGACGCAAGATTTTGTTGCAATTGTGTTGGCTGCATTCCGCGCAGGCCGTCATTGCCGCCCAGTTCGAGGATCACCAGCTGCGGCTTATGCTCCGCAAGCAGCGCCGGCAGGCGCGCCTGGCCTCCGGCACTGGTGTCGCCGCTGATGGACGCGTTGATCACTTTATCGTCGAAACCTTCGCGCTTGAGCCGTTGCTCGAGCAGCGACACCCACCCCAAGCGGGTATCCAGGCCGAAACCGGCGCTGATACTATCGCCAACGATCAGGACTGTACCCGCCGCTGCGTTCTGGGCCATGCACATCAAGGCCAGGCCAGCACTCAAAAACCACACTCGCATCGGATTCTCCATGGGCGCAAGCATTCTCACCGCGAAGAACCTCAGCAAAGTGGTTTCCAGCGCGGAAGGTGAACTGACTATCCTGCACGAACTCAGCCTGGAACTGAACAAGGGCGACAGCCTGGCCATCGTCGGCGCCTCCGGTTCAGGCAAATCCACCCTCCTCGGCCTGCTGGCCGGCCTCGACCTGCCCAGCAGCGGCGAAGTCACCCTGGCCGGGCAAGGCCTGAGCCAGCTCGATGAAGACCAGCGCGCCCGTATCCGCGCCGAACATGTCGGTTTTGTTTTTCAATCCTTCCAGCTGCTCGACAGCCTCAACGCTTTGGAAAACGTCATGCTGCCGCTGGAACTCGACGGTCGCAAAGACGCCCGTGAGCGCGCCACCGAATTGCTGCAACGGGTCGGCCTTGGCCAACGCCTGAGCCACTCGCCACGCCAGCTCTCCGGCGGTGAACAGCAGCGCGTGGCCATCGCCCGCGCCTTTGCCGCCGAACCGGATGTGTTGTTTGCCGACGAACCCACCGGCAACCTCGACAGTCACACGGGCGAACGCATCAGCGACCTGTTGTTCGAACTCAACCAGGAAAGCGGCACGACCCTGGTGCTGGTGACCCACGACGAACGCCTGGCACATCGCTGCCGGCGCCTGATCCGCCTTGAAGCCGGCCTGCTGGTCGCCCCCCTGGAGCCTTGATGGCACGCCTGCCGCTGCTGCGCCTGTTCAGCCTCGCCATCCGCCAACTGCTGCGCGACGCCCGCGCCGGTGAACTGCGGGTGTTGTTCTTCGCCCTGGTGGTGGCCGTGGCGTCGAGTACCGCCATCGGTTACTTCGGTGCCCGCCTGAACGGCGCCATGATGCTGCGCGCCACCGAATTCCTTGGTGCCGACCTGCTGCTCGAAGGCAGTTCGCCGGCGCGCCCCGAACAGATCAGAAGTGGCGTGGAGCTGGGCCTGGAACACGCGCAGGTGGTGGAATTTTCCAGCGTCATCGCCACCGACAACGGCATCCAGCTCTCCAGCATCAAGGCCGCCGACGACGTCTACCCGCTACGCGGCGAGCTGAAAAGCGCCCCCGCACCTTTCGCTGCGCAGGAATCCGGTGGCGGGCCGAAACCTGGTGAAGCCTGGGTCGAAGGACGCCTGCTGACCGCGCTGGACCTGAAGATCGGCGACAGCATCGACGTCGGCATGAAAACCCTGAAACTGGCGCGCGTGCTGACCTATGAGCCCGACCGTGCCGGCAATTTCTACAGCCTCACGCCACGGGTGTTGATCAACCTCGACGATCTCGCGGCCACCGGCGTGGTGCAACCCGGCAGCCGGGTCAGCTACCGCGAGCTCTGGCGCGGTACAGCCGAGGCCCTGGAAACCTATCGGCAACAGATCAAGCCCGGGCTGGCCCCCAACCAGCGGATACAGGATGCCCGCGACGGCAACCGGCAGATCGGCGGCGCCCTGGGCAAGGCCGAGCGCTACCTGAACATGGCCAGCCTGGTGGCGGTGCTGCTGGCTGGTGTGGCGGTGGCGTTGTCGGCGACGCGCTTCGCTACACGTCGATTCGATGCCAGCGCCTTGTTGCGTTGCCTGGGGTTGTCCCGGCGGGAAACCATGGTGTTGTTCAGTTTGCAGCTGACGGTGCTCGGACTGCTCGCGAGTATCAGCGGCGCCTTTATCGGCTGGATGGCGCAGCTTGGCCTGTTCGCCTTGTTGCATGACCTGGTGCCGACCGATGTGCCACCGGGCGGCCTGTTTCCGGCCATCGCCGGGATCGGCACCGGACTGGTGGCGCTGGCCGGTTTCGCCTTGCCGCCGCTGGCGGCATTGGGTCGGGTGCCGCCCTTGCGGGTATTGCGCCGGGACATGCTACCGATCCCCACCAGCACCTGGATGGTGTACGGCGCCGCATTGGGCGCCCTCGGCCTGATCATGTGGCGCCTGAGCCTGGACTTGCTGCTGACCTTTGCCCTGCTGGGCGGTGGTGTGATTGCCGCGCTGGTGCTGGGCGGTTTGCTGTTGCTGCTGCTCCAAAGCCTGCGCCGACTGCTCGCACGCGCGTCCTTGCCCTGGCGCCTCGGGCTGGGCCAGCTGCTGCGCCATCCGCTGGCGGCCGCGGGTCAAGCCCTGGCTTTCGGCCTGATTCTGCTGTCCATGGCATTGATCGCCCTGTTGCGCGGCGAGTTGCTGGACACCTGGCAGAACCAGCTGCCGAAAAACGCACCGAACTATTTCGCGCTGAATATCCTGCCGGCGGACAAGCAGGCTTTCACCGATCGGTTGATCGAACTGTCGGCACAGTCGGCGCCGTTGTATCCGGTGGTGCCGGGGCGACTGATCAGTATCAATGGCGAACCGGTGCAGGAAATCGTCAGCAAGGATTCGGCCGGTGATCGGGCGATCCAGCGCGACCTGAGCCTGACCTGGGCGGCGGACCTGCCGGCGGGCAATACGCTCACCGCCGGCAACTGGTGGCCCGGGCAGGCGCCGGATGAAATTCCGGGCGTGTCGGTGGAAGGCAAGGTGGCCGAGAGTCTGAAGCTCAAGCTCGGCGATCACATGGTGTTTACCGTCGGCGGGGTCAATCGCGAAGCGAAAGTCACCAGCCTGCGAGATATCAACTGGGACAACTTCCAGCCGAACTTCTTCATGATCTTCCAGCCTGGCACGTTGAAGGATCTGCCTGCGACCTACCTCACCAGTTTCTATCTGGCGGCCGGCCATGATCAGCAGATTGTCGATCTGTCACGAAGCTTCCCGGCAGTGACCATCCTGCAAGTCGAAGCCTTGCTCGCGCAATTGCGCAGCATCCTCGCCCAGGTCACGCTGGCGGTAGAGTACGTGCTGTTGTTCGTGTTGGCAGCAGGCATGGCGGTGTTGTTCTCCGGCCTGCAAGCGACGCTGGACGAGCGCATTCGCCAAGGTGCCTTGTTGCGGGCGTTGGGGGCCGAGCGACAGTTGCTGGTCAAGGCCCGGCGCATCGAGTTCGGTTTGCTTGGCGCAGTCAGCGGCTTGTTGGCGGCGCTGGGTTCGGAACTGGTGAGCCTGGTGCTTTACCGCTACGCCTTCGATCTGCCCTGGCACCCGCATCCGTGGCTGCTGGTGCTGCCGCTGATCGGCGCCGTGCTGATCGGTGGCGCCGGTGTCTTCGGGACTCGTCGCGCCTTGAACGCCAGCCCCCTGACAGTCTTGCGCGAGGGTTGATAGACTCAAGCCTTCTCTACCACAAGAAATTGCCATGAGCCGATATCGCCCTCCACGCACCGCTGGCACTGCGCTGATCACCCCCGAGGGTGAAGCGCGGATGCGGGCCGAGTTCCATGAACTCTGGCATGTGCGCCGCCCGCAGGTCACCCAGTCGGTCAGCGAGGCCGCGGCCCAGGGGGATCGCTCGGAGAACGCCGAGTACACTTACGGCAAGAAAATGCTGCGCGAGATCGACAGTCGCGTGCGCTTTCTCACCAAGCGCCTGGAAGCGCTCAAGGTGGTCAGCGAAAAACCGAGCGATCCGAACAAGGTTTATTTTGGCGCCTGGGTCACCATTGAAGACGAGGACGGCAAAGCGTCGCGCTATCGCATCGTTGGCCCGGATGAGCTGGACTTGAAGCTGGGCCTGATCAGTATCGATTCACCGCTGGCCCGCGCCCTGATCGGCAAGGCCCTGGATGCGGAAGTTCGGGTCCAGACGCCTACCGGCGAGCAGTGTGTGTACATCGTGGCGATCGACTATCCCTGAGTCGCAGTGCGCTGAACCTCAGCGGCGGGTAATCAGCCCTTGTCGCGCAACGCGGGTCAGTTGCCTGATCACTTCTGGAGCCTCTTCGACGCTGGGCGATTGAATCACCGCCAGATCAAAGCTGTCGCTGGCAAATCGGGCCAGGGACTCTCCGTCTTCGACGAACTGGATCAGGAAGGCTGCAGGTCCGCCGGTGCGGCGTGGCCAGCCATCGAGATAGCGCAGGAGCGTCGGTTGATGTTTTCCGCCAAGCAGGATTTTTGGATTGCGCTGGGTCAGATGGGCCGTGATCGGCGCGGGGCGTATAACGGGGCTTAGTGCATTCATCGTGTCGTGTCTCTGCCTCAAAAAGTCTGCATGGCAGGTGAGAGGCAACACCGAACCAGCGCTTTAGCGGTATTTCGAAGCGTGCTGCAAGCTTCTGTCGGCAACTGGATGAGTTACCTGGCGCCCCGCAAGTAGCTGTTTAAATCGGCGCATGAGCAGCATCCTAGAGAAGCTGACCGGACAGTGTCAAGAATGACGCGCAACAAAAACGGGCTGTGCGATGGGGCTTGTTGTTGTGTCTGAGTGGTTGGAGTACATATCCGTTTCTGCGGTAACGGCTACTTAGGGTTCCGCCCTTACGGCGGGTCACTTGGAAAAGCCCCAAGTAACCAAGGGCTCTTGCCCCTTTCGTTCGGTGCCTCGCCTAGGCTCGGCATGCCCTCGCTCCGGTCCTACTCCGTGGGCCCGCCGCCATCGGCCATCCATGGCCGGGGGCGGCTAACCCGGCATCCATGCCGGGTTGCCCACTACGCAGAACCTCCACTCGGCCTCTCGAGGGGGCGGTGCATCAAGATCAAAAGCTGCAGGCGAGCTAACGCTCGGCCTGTTGAGTGGTGAAAAGCGAAAGCTGTACGCCAATCCATGTGGGAGCGAGCCTGCTCGCGAAGCTGTTGATTTTGCCGTTGCCGTTGCCATTTCCGTTGCTGTTGCCATTGCTGTGGCTGTGGCTGTGGCTTTTGATCTTGATCTTGATCCACCCGCCCCTTCGGGAGGCTGAGTGGAGGTGTTCATCCGGGGAGTGGCGCGCAGCGCCGTTCGACGCAGTCGAACACGCTGCATGTAGGTCGTAGCGAAGCAGACCGGAGGGCAGTGTCCCCGGATGAATACCGGAGCGAAGGAACGCCGAGCCTTAGCGAGGGGCCGGACGCCGGGGCGAGCCTTTTTTTGCTTACTTTTTTTTGGCGTTTGAAAAAAAAGTGAGTCGCCGTAAGGGCGAAACCCTAAGTAGCCGTTACCGCAGAAACGGATATGTACACCATCAAAAACCCCGGTCGGCTACCAGGCCACCGACCGTCAACCCGCGATGGCACGGTCAACCGACAGTTTGCCCGCACCTTCGATCAACACCGCAATGCTGCCGCCAAGCAGCGCCAAAGCGAACTCATACCCGTTGTTGGCCATGAACAACCCATTGCCAATATGCACAGTGAAAATCGCAACCAGCGAAAGAAAGGTCAGACCCAACGCAGCCGGGCGTGCCAGCAGGCCGATGATCAAAGCCAGGCCGCCGAAGAACTCGGTCCCACCCGCCAGCGTCGCCATCACATAGCCTGGCGTCAGGCCGATGCTCTCCATGTACTGCGCCGTGCCCGCCAGACCATAACCACCGAACGCACCGAACAATTTCTGCGAACCGTGGGCCGCGAAAATGATGCCAACGAAAATTCGCAGCACAGTCAGGCCATAGCCGGCGCGGGTGAACAGTACCTTGTTGATCAGTGTGCTCATGTTGTGTCATCCATTCTGGGATTGAGTGTGGGTTGGCCGCTATATTAATCAGTAAATATCATGTTAAAAGCGCAAAAAACCCGCCATAACAATCAGTTTATTCGATCACTTGCGCGAGACAACCTTCTGCCCGGGCTCCAACGACTCCCGCTCCCGATCGAACGCCAGGTAATATTTGTTCACGCTATTAACATAGCTGACGGCGCCCATTCCCACCTGCTCCATGGCGATGCGTTCCACCTGGAAAAACCACTGATTGGGATTCAAGCCCCGGCGACGCGCCTCGGCACGCATACCTTGCACGCGCTCCGGCCCCATGTTGTACGCCGCCAGCACAAACGCCATGCGCTCGCGTTCGTTGAGCTTGGGGCTGGAAAAGAATTTGCGACGGATCAATGCCAGGTACTTGGCCCCCGCCTGCACATTCGCATCGAGATTCTGAATATTGTTGACCCCCACCCGCTGGGCCGCGGAGGGGGTTATCTGCATCAAGCCGGTGGGGCCGCTGCCGCTGCGGGCATTGGGTTGCAGGGACGACTCCTTGAAGGCCAGCGCCGCCAGGTTCAGCCAGTCCATGCCTTGGGCATCAGCGTGCTTCTGCAGCACCGGCCGAAGTTTTTCCAGGCGCTGTCGATCCGCCCTGGCCAAGGGATAGTGCACCCGATACGAACGTCGATAGGTCCGCAGGAACGCGGCGTCCTGGTCCGATGGTTTCTTGTAGCCGGTCAGGAAGCGATCGATGCTCGCGCGCAACATCGACGCATCGCGACGTACGAACCAGAACTCTTCGCCCGGCTCGCTGATCAGCACCTGCCGATCAAAACGCAACTTGGGCAGGATCTTGCCCCAGCGCTCGGCAATCGGTTGTTCGACGATAGTCAGGTGAAAAATCCCGCCCTGGACCATCTCCAGCACATCCTCGACCGCCAGACTGGGATCGACCCATTCGATCTTCACCGGCGCCAGTTTGCGCAGCGTCAGCTTTTGATTGATCTGACTGACCGCATCGCCGGCGGCGCTGCCGGTGGGCAGCGCCACGGTTTTGCCCGAGAGTTGTTCAAGACGGGTGTAGCGTCGCTCGCCCTTGATACCGACCAGCAGCAACGGGACGTTGCTCGAAACGGGCGCACTGGTGCTGACGGCGTAGCCGGGTCGCAGCTCAAGCAGTTCCCCGGGCGCCACCAGATCCCCTTCGCCACGCTGCAGCGCACCGAGCAATTGATCCTTGGCTTTGGGAATGATCTTGAGGGTGATTTCCTGACCGTCTCGGGCGTGACCGTTGAGGTATTGCTCGAAGGCGCGCAGGCGATGGTATTCAACGCCAATGGACTGGCCCTGGACTTCGCCGGAGCTGTTGCGGCTCTGATTGACCAGCACCTTCAGCACCCGGCTGCTGCGGATATCCGCCAGATCGCGGACCTTGGCTGCCGGCACGGCTTGCAGCGGCCCGGCCAGGCGCGCAAGCGCAGGCATCGGCAGCAGCAACGAACAACACAGCAGTAGCAAAACCGAGGGACGAATCATCCGCTCTCCGCGAAGAATACCGGGTCGATCGTTTTATGAAATCGAGCGACAGAAACAGAGCGCCCTGAGCGCTGACAAAGTACCGAAAACCGGCACAGTGATGGCACATTGACCAACCGGACTTGTCTCTCGGCCTCAAGAGACAGCAATAACCCGTTGTAGTTCTTGGTTTTTCTTATAAATGTGCAGCTCTGATATGCTTTCCGGCCAATGGTCCGAGGTAGCACCATGCAACTCATCGATATCGGCGTCAACCTGACCAACCCCTGTTTCGCCGACAAGCACCAGGCGGTACTCGACCGAGCCTACGCTGCCGGCGTATGCCAGTTGGTGCTTACCGGTACCAGTGTCGAGGGCAGCGAACAGGCGCTGGAGCTGTGTCGCCAGCTGGATGAAACGGCGCAACGGCTGTTCGCCACCGCCGGTGTTCATCCTCATTCGGCCAGTGACTGGAACGCCGACAGCGAGCGACAACTACGCAGTTTGCTCAAGGAGCCGAATGTGGTGGCCGTGGGTGAATGCGGACTGGATTTCAATCGCGATTTCTCACCACGCCCGCAGCAGGAAAAAGTCCTCGAAGAGCATCTCGCAATGGCGGTCGAGCTGCAAATGCCAGTGTTTCTCCACGAACGCGATGCCAGCCAGCGCTTGCTGGAGATCCTGCGTGATTACCGTGATCGGTTGCCCGCCGCGGTGGTGCATTGCTTCACCGGCGAGAAAAAGGCGCTGTTCAGCTACCTGGATCTGGATTTGCACATCGGCATCACCGGCTGGATTTGCGACGAGCGCCGGGGGACACACCTGCATCCGTTGGTGAAGGAAATCAAGCGCGGGCGGTTGATGCTCGAGAGCGATGCGCCGTACCTGTTACCGCGCAGTCTGCGGCCCAAGCCGAAAAACGGGCGCAACGAGCCTGCGTACCTCACCGAAGTGTTGCGCGAAGTGGCGCTGCATCGTGGGGAAAGCGAGGAAGACCTGGCGGCTCATAGCACTGCGTGTGCGCGGGCGTTCTATGGGCTGCCGGTGGTCGACTGACAAACCATCGGTTTTTGATGTAAAACCGACCTTTGTGGGAGCGAGCTTGCTCGCGATGGGCTCAAGAAACGCGGCGTTTAACCTGTAAACACGCGTTATCGTTGACGTCCATCGCGAGCAAGCTTGCTCCTACATAAGCACCGCATTTATCCAGCAAATACGCGTTATCGTTGACGTCCTTCGCGAGCAAGCTTGCTCCTACATAAGCACCGCATTTATCCAGCAAATATGCGTTATCGTTGACGTCCATCGCGAGCAAGCTTGCTCCTACATAAGCACCGCGTTTATCCAGCAAATACGCGTTATCGTTGACGTCCTTCGCGAGCTAGCCTGTTCCTACCGGACGTACTTGCCGATCTCGAACTTGCCGATCGCCGCGCGGTGCACTTCGTCCGGGCCGTCGGCCAGGCGCAGGGTGCGTTGCATGGCGTACATGTAGGCCAGAGGGAAATCGTTGGACACCCCTGCCCCGCCATGGATCTGGATCGCCCGGTCGATCACCCGCAAGGCCACGTTCGGCGCGACCACCTTGATCTGCGCGATTTCGCTTTTCGCGATCTTGTTGCCGACGGTGTCCATCATGTACGCGGCTTTCAAAGTCAGCAGGCGCGCCATGTCGATCTCCATCCGCGAGTCGGCGATCTTGTCGATGTTACCGCCCAGGCGTGCCAGGGGCTTGCCAAACGCGGTACGGTTCACCGCGCGTTTGCACATCAGTTCCAGCGCACGCTCAGCCATGCCGATCGAACGCATGCAGTGGTGGATCCGGCCAGGGCCAAGGCGACCCTGGGCGATTTCGAAGCCGCGTCCTTCACCCAACAGGACGTTTTCGTACGGCACCCGGACATTGTCGAACAGCACTTCGGCATGCCCGTGAGGAGCGTCGTCGTAGCCGAAGACCGGCAACGGGCGCACGATTTTCACCCCTGCGGTATCCACCGGTACCAGAATCATCGAGTGCTGGGCATGGCGCGGTGCGTCCGGATCGCTCAGGCCCATGAAGATCAGGATCTTGCAGCGCGGATCGCAGGCACCGGAGGTCCACCATTTCTTGCCATTGATCACCCACTCGTCGCCATCGCGCACGGCGCGGGCGGCCATGTTGGTGGCGTCGGAGGACGCCACGTCCGGTTCGGTCATGGCAAACGCCGACCGAATATCACCACGCAGCAAGGGTTCGAGCCAGCGTTGCTTCTGTTCTTCGTTGGCGTAACGCACCAGTACTTCCATGTTGCCCGTGTCCGGCGCGGAGCAGTTGAACGGTTCCGGCCCCAGCAGCGAACGGCCCATGATTTCCGCCAGCGGCGCGTATTCCAGGTTGCTCAGGCCGGCACCGAGTTCGGACTCGGGAAGAAACAAATTCCACAGCCCTTCAGCCTTGGCCTTGAGTTTGAGCTCCTCCATGATAGCCGTCGGCTGCCAGCGATCACCCTCGGCGACCTGGCGCTCGAACACGGCTTCGGCAGGATAAACGTAGGTGTCCATGAACGCGGTCACGCGCTCACGCAGTTCTTGCACCTTGGGCGAATAAGCGAAATCCATGGGCAGCTCTACCTTTCGACAGGGGGTTTCAGAGGAGTTGTTCAGGTCATGCAATCGATGCTAGAACAGCTACTAAAATTTACCTAGCCTATTCTCGGCGTGTATTAACATTCATCACCGATATATGATCGACTGATCGCCAAGGCCACCAAACCCACCCACCGCTCCCTATGACACCGCCCATATAAAAAGAGTGCAGCCATGAATCTGAGCAAAGTCGACCTCAATCTTTTCATCGTCTTTGACGCGATCTACACCGAAGCCAACCTGACCCGGGCCGGACAGATTGTCGGTATCACTCAACCGGCCGTGTCCAACGCCCTGGCCCGCCTGCGCGAGACCTTCAACGACCCGTTGTTCGTGCGCACCGCCCAGGGCATGGTCCCGACGCCGATGGCCCAGAACATCATCGGCCCGGTACGCAACGCCCTCTCCCTGCTGCGGGTCTCGGTCCAGGAAAGCCGTATCTTCAATCCGCTGCAGGCGGTCAAGACCTACCGCATCAGCATGACCGACCTCACCGAAGCGGTGATCCTGCCACCCCTGTTCCAGCGTCTGCGTCGCCTGGCACCCACGGTGATCATCGAGAGCTTCCTGTCCAAGCGCCGCGAAACCACCAAGGAACTGGCGGCCGGACGCCTCGACTTCGCCGTCGACGCGCCGCTCAACACCGACCCGCAGGTACGCCACGTCAAGCTGATGGAAGACCGCTACGTGTGTGCGATGCGCAAGGGGCATCCGCTGGCGGGCAAGGAAAAATTCAGCCTCGATGATTACCTCTCCCTGACCCACATCCATATCTCCAGCCGTCGCAGCGGCCTGGGTCATGTCGATCTGGCGCTGGGCAAGATGGGCATCCAGCGCAAGATCGCCCTGCGCTCCCAGCATTACCTGATGGCCTCGCAAGTGTTGCAGCAGACGGACATGGTCATGACCGTGCCGGAGCGCTTCGCCCGCCGTCATGACTTGTACTCGGTAAACCTGCCGGTCAATGACGTGCCGCCGGTGGAAACCCACCTCTACTGGCACGAAAGCACCGACCAGGACCCGGCTAACCGCTGGATGCGCGAGCAGATGATCGAGCTGTGCCAACAGGTGACGGCCCATGAAAAGAAGCTGGACAAGGTCTAGCCAGCGGCACGCCCCCTCTGTAGGAGCTGGCTTGCCAGCGAAAGCGGTCTGTTAGCCACCACCTCTGCTGAATGTGCCACCGCCTTCGCCAGCAAGCCGGCTCCTACAGTTCGGGGCCGCGTTATATCGCGCGGCCCGAGCGGAACCTGAGGCGAGGGCGGCGTTCCGACGATGGGATCCCAAGCGCAGCGAAAGCTCACAGAAGAAACATGGCTACCTGACTCGCCGCTGCCGCCAGATGCTGTTCATGAGTAAACCCTGAAGCCTTCAACGGCTTCAAATCATGATCCCCCGCCACCAGCCACAACACCTCGATACCTGGCGCCAATGTGTAAGTCTCAACCGCCTCACGATTGCCCAACGCATCCCGCTCCCCCTGAACAATCAGCGTCCGCGTCTTCAATCCGGCCAAATGCTCGACCCGCGGCTTCTGCGGTTTACCGACCGCATAAAACGGATACCCCAGACACACCAGCGCATCCACCCCCAGTTCATCCGCCAATAGACTGGCCATGCGCCCGCCCATGGACTTGCCGCCAATGGCCAGACGCCCAGCGACATGGCGTCGCACCACGGCATAGACCTCACGCCAGCATTCCAGCAATTTGGGGGCCGGGTTGGGTGGACGTTTGCCACCATCAAGTCGCCGCTGCGCCATATACGGAAACTCGAAGCGCAGCACGTTGACGCCATGCGCAGCAAGACGTGCGGCGATGTCGTCCATCCAGGCACTGTCCATCGGCGCGCCGGCGCCGTGGGCGAGAATCAGCGTCACAGGCTCGACCGATCCCTTGCCGGCAGCCTCATTCCACAACCATCCGTGATCGTGCATACACCGCGCCCATTGATCCCCGTCAATACTGGCCTTGTGCTCTTTGCCCATGCTTGCCTCGCTTTTAGTCTGCCTATAACTCCAGGCGAAGTGAGCGTTGCGTTGCGCATACGCCTGCACTTCAGCTGAACCGTGGATGGGGAACCATGAACACTTCTATGAGTACCGCCTACAACTACAAGGTGGTCCGCCAATTCGCCATTATGACGGTGGTGTGGGGCATCGTCGGCATGGGCCTCGGGGTTTTTCTCGCAGCCCAGTTGGTATGGCCCGAGCTCAACTTCGATCTGCCATGGACCAGTTTCGGCCGATTACGCCCGCTGCACACCAACGCGGTGATCTTCGCCTTTGGCGGTTGCGCCTTGTTTGCCAGTTCGTTCTATTCCGTGCAGCGCACCAGCCAGACAAAACTGTTCGCCCCTAAAATTGCCGCGTTCTGTTTCTGGGGCTGGCAGCTGGTGATCCTGCTGGCGGCCATCAGCCTGCCGCTGGGTTACACCAGTTCCAAGGAATACGCCGAGCTCGAATGGCCGATCGACATCCTGATCACCATCGTCTGGGTCGCGTACGCCGTGGTGTTCTTCGGCACGATCATGCAGCGCAAGACCAAGCACATCTACGTTGGCAACTGGTTCTTCGGCGCATTCATCATCACCGTGGCGATTCTGCACATCGTCAACAACCTTGAACTGCCGGTGAGTTTCACCAAGTCCTACTCGGTCTACGCCGGTGCCACCGATGCCATGGTGCAGTGGTGGTATGGGCACAACGCCGTGGGCTTTTTCCTCACCGCCGGCTTCCTCGGGATGATGTATTACTTCGTGCCGAAACAGGCCGAACGCCCGGTGTATTCCTATCGCCTGTCGATCGTGCACTTCTGGGCACTGATCACCCTCTACATCTGGGCCGGCCCGCACCACTTGCACTACACCGCGCTGCCGGACTGGGCCCAGTCGCTGGGCATGGTGATGTCGCTGATCCTGCTGGCGCCGAGCTGGGGCGGCATGATCAACGGCATGATGACGCTCTCGGGCGCCTGGCATAAATTGCGCAGCGACCCGATCCTGCGCTTCCTCGTGGTGTCCCTGGCGTTCTACGGCATGTCGACTTTCGAAGGGCCGATGATGGCGATCAAGACCGTCAACGCCCTCTCCCACTACACCGACTGGACCATCGGCCACGTGCACGCCGGCGCCCTCGGCTGGGTGGCGATGATTTCGATCGGCGCGCTGTACCACATGATCCCGAAAATCTTCGGCCGCACCCAGATGCACAGCATCGGCCTGATCAACGCGCACTTCTGGCTCGCCACCATCGGCACCGTGCTCTACATCGCCTCGATGTGGGTCAACGGCATCGCCCAGGGCCTGATGTGGCGCGCGATCAATGACGACGGCACGCTGACCTACTCCTTCGTCGAAACCCTGGTGGCCAGCCATCCCGGCTTCGTCGTGCGACTGGTCGGTGGCGCGATCTTCTTCAGCGGCATGCTGCTGATGGCCTACAACACCTGGCGCACCGTGCGGGCTTCGCAGCCTGCCGAAGCCGCCGCTGCCGCGCAGATCGCCTGAGGAGGCCGCCATGAAACACGAAACAATTGAGAAAAACGTCGGCCTGCTGATGTTGCTGATGGTCCTGGCCGTGAGCATTGGCGGCTTGACCCAGATCGTCCCGCTGTTCTTCCAGGACGTGACCAACAAACCGGTGGAAGGCATGAAGCCCTACACCGCGCTGCAACTGGAAGGTCGCGACATCTACATCCGCGAAGGCTGCGTCGGTTGCCACTCGCAGATGATCCGGCCGTTCCGCGCCGAGACCGAACGCTACGGTCACTATTCGGTAGCGGGTGAAAGCGTCTGGGATCACCCGTTCCTGTGGGGTTCGAAACGTACCGGTCCGGACCTGGCCAGGGTCGGCGGTCGCTATTCCGAGGACTGGCACCGCGCGCACTTGTACAACCCGCGCAACGTGGTGCCGGAATCGAAAATGCCCGGCTATCCGTGGCTGGTGGCCAATCAACTCGACAGCAGCCACACCGAAAACAAGATCAAGGCGATGCGCACCCTCGGCGTGCCCTACAGCGACGACGACATAGCAGGCTCAGTCGCCTCGCTCAAAGGCAAGACCGAAATGGATGCACTGGTCGCTTACCTGCAAGTGCTTGGCACATCCATCAAGAGCAAGAGGTGAGTCATGGCCATGCCCTTTGAAATAGTGAGCCAATTGAGCAGTGGAATGATCCGCGGCCTGGGCACGGTCGTGGTGTTTGTGGCCTTCGTCGGCCTGACGCTGTGGGTGTTCAACAGCAAACGCACTCCGGCGTTCGCCGAAGCGCGTTTGCTACCGTTCGCCGATGAACCGCTGCCCAACGAAGCCACCCAAGAACCTGAAACAAGGAGTACCCGGCCATGACCACCTTCTGGAGTACGTGGATCTGCGTACTGACCATCGGCAGCCTGATCGGCCTGACCTGGCTGCTGATCGGCACCCGCAAGGGCGAAACCAAGGGCAGCGTGGACCAGACCATGGGCCACAGCTTCGACGGCATCGAGGAGTATGACAACCCACTGCCGCAGTGGTGGTTCATGCTGTTCGCCGGGACCCTGGTGTTCGCCGTCGGGTATCTGGTGCTGTACCCGGGCCTGGGCAACTGGAAAGGCATCCTTCCAGGTTATGAGGATGGCTGGACCGGCGTCCACGAATGGGAAAAGGAGATGAACAAGGCCGAAGCCAAGTTCGGGCCGATCTTCGCCAAATTTGCGGCCATGCCCGTGGAAGAGGTGGCCAACGATCCGCAAGCGCTGACCATGGGCGGTCGTCTGTTTGCTTCCAACTGCGCGGTGTGCCACGGCTCGGATGCCAAGGGCGCCTTCGGCTTCCCGAACCTGGCCGACAGCCATTGGCGCTGGGGCGGCGATGCCGAGACGATCAAGACCACTATCCTGGGCGGGCGCATGGCGGCGATGCCGGCCTGGGGTGAAATCCTCGGTGAAGCCGGCGTGAAGAACGTTGCGGCTTATGTGCGTCATGATCTGGCGGGCCTGCCTGTACCGGACGACAGCACGGCCGACCTGCAAGCCGGGCAGCACGCGTTCAACACCACCTGTGTCGCCTGTCACGGGGCAAAGGGCCACGGCACTGAAGCCATGGGTGCGCCGAACCTGACGCAACCGGCCGGGTTCATCTATGGCACCAGCCTGGCGCAGCTTGAACAAACGATTCGCCATGGCCGTCAGGGGCATATGCCGGCGCAGAACGAACTGCTTGGCAAAGATAAAGTGCAATTGCTGGCGGCCTATGTGTACAGCCTGTCTCACGGACTGAATACAGACCGACTGCAGGCCAAAGGCAAAAGCGAATAATTCTTGAACCCAACACGGCCGCATTCTTCCGAATGCGGCAGTTCCCTGCCCCTTTGCGACCCATTGTCGCACCCTCCCTTAGTCCTCCTTTCGGTTCCCCGGATTCGGGTCTAAGCTTCCCCCGATGCGGACTGGCATGAGCCGGCTCGAGGTCGACCTTACCCGATGTGTTAGACGAATTTGCCCGATGACAGGCCGCAAAGGCTGGTAGATACCGGCTGTCATGCCAATTGCCATCAGCCGCCACATCGTCATTTTCAACACACCCCGTTACAACTGACCTGACCCCCTCACCCTGTTCCCGCGCCGGGGCATTTTGTCCGGGGGCAATTTTGTCCTTACGCGGCGCATGGAAAGGCCGCAGAATCAGCTTTTGAAAGCATTGACCCAGGTCATGGCGCGTTGCAATGACCCCCCGCTTTCTACATACTTGCGGCCGATTTTTACTCCTAATAAAACACCCAAACCGTGGAACCTTAGAATGAGCACAGCAATCAGTCCGACTGCTTATAACTATAAGGTAGTCCGCCAGTTCGCCATCATGACGGTGGTCTGGGGGATCCTTGGCATGGGGCTCGGTGTCTTCATCGCCTCGCAACTGGTCTGGCCGGAGTTGAACTTCGGTCTGCCATGGACGAGCTTTGGACGCCTGCGCCCGTTGCACACCAACCTGGTGATTTTCGCCTTCGGTGGTTGTGCACTGTTTGCCACTTCTTATTACGTCGTGCAGCGAACCTGCCAAACGCGACTGATTTCCGACAGCCTCGCCGCCTTCACCTTCTGGGGATGGCAGGCGGTGATCGTCGGCGCGATCATTACCTTGCCGCTGGGTTACACCACCACCAAGGAATACGCGGAGCTGGAATGGCCTTTGGCTATCCTGCTGGCCATTGTCTGGATTTCCTACGGTCTGGTGTTCTTCGGTACCATCACCAAGCGCAACACCAAGCATATCTACGTGGGTAACTGGTTCTACGGTGCCTTCATCGTCGTGACGGCGATGCTGCACATCGTCAACCACGCCTCCCTGCCGGTCAGCTTCTTCAAGTCCTACTCGGCCTACTCGGGTGCGACGGATGCGATGATCCAGTGGTGGTACGGTCACAACGCGGTCGGTTTCTTCCTGACCACCGGCTTCCTGGGGATGATGTACTACTTCGTTCCTAAGCAGGCCGAGCGTCCGATCTACTCCTATCGCCTGTCGATCGTGCACTTCTGGGCGCTGATCACCCTGTACATCTGGGCCGGCCCGCATCACCTGCACTACACCGCGTTGCCGGACTGGGCCCAGTCCCTGGGCATGGCCATGTCGATCATCCTGCTGGCTCCGAGCTGGGGCGGCATGATCAACGGCATGATGACCTTGTCGGGCGCCTGGCATAAGCTGCGCACCGACCCGATCCTGCGCTTCCTCGTGGTATCGCTGGCGTTCTACGGCATGTCGACCTTCGAAGGCCCGATGATGGCCATCAAGACCGTCAACTCGCTGTCGCACTACACCGACTGGACCATCGGCCACGTACACGCCGGCGCTCTTGGCTGGGTAGCGATGATCTCGATCGGCGCGATCTACCACATGATCCCGAAACTGTTCGGTCGCGCGCAGATGCACAGCATCGGCCTGATCAACACCCACTTCTGGCTCGCGACCATCGGTACCGTGCTCTACATCGCCTCGATGTGGGTCAACGGCATCACCCAGGGCCTGATGTGGCGTGCAATCAACGACGACGGGACCCTCACCTACTCGTTCGTCGAAGCGCTGCAAGCCAGCCACCCCGGTTTCATCGTTCGCGCCCTGGGCGGTGCGTTCTTTGCCAGCGGCATGCTGTTCATGGCCTACAACGTATGGCGTACCGTACGTGCCTCGAACCCGGTTGAAGCCAAAGCTGCTGAACAGATTGCTGTAGTTGGAGCTCACTGATGAAGCATGAAGCAGTCGAGAAGAATATTGGCCTGCTGGCCTTCTTCATGGTTATCGCCGTCAGCATCGGCGGCTTGACCCAGATCGTTCCGCTGTTTTTCCAGGACGTCACCAACAAGCCGGTCGAAGGCATGAAGCCGCGCACCGCCCTTGAACTGGAAGGCCGCGACATCTACATCGCCAACGGTTGTGTCGGCTGCCACTCGCAGATGATCCGCCCGTTCCGTGCTGAAACCGAACGTTACGGCCACTACTCGGTCGCCGGTGAAAGCGTCTGGGACCACCCGTTCCTGTGGGGTTCCAAGCGTACCGGCCCGGATCTGGCCCGTGTCGGCGGACGTTACTCCGATGACTGGCAGCGTGCGCACTTGTACAACCCGCGCAACGTGGTGCCCGAGTCGAAAATGCCGGCCTACCCGTTCCTCGTGGAAAACAAGCTCGACGGCAAAGACACCGCCAAGAAAATGGAAGTCTTGCGCACGCTCGGCGTTCCTTACACCGACGAAGACATCGCCGGTGCACAGGATGCCGTGAAGGGCAAAACCGAAATGGACGCGCTGGTGGCCTATCTGCAAGGCCTGGGCACCATCATCAAAAGCAAACGGTGATTTAGATGGATATCGGGATGATTCGTGGCCTGGGCACCGTTGTCGTGATGGTGGCCTTCATCGGTCTGGCGTTGTGGGTGTTCAGCCCCAAGCGCAAGTCGGAGTTTGAAGACGCGACCTTGCTGCCTTTCGCGGATGATCCCGAAGCCATCAAGCACGTCGAGCAAGCTTCTAGGAGTAACAAAGAATGACTACGTTCTGGAGTCTGTATGTCACAGTCCTCAGTCTCGGCACCATCTTCGCCCTGACCTGGCTGCTGCTGTCCACCCGCAAGGGCCAGCGCAGCGAAGCCACCGAAGAAACGGTTGGCCACTCCTTCGACGGGATCGAGGAGTACGACAACCCGCTGCCAAAATGGTGGTTCATGCTGTTCGTGGGCACCATCATCTTCGCCTTGGGATATCTGGTGCTGTATCCGGGCCTGGGCAACTGGAAAGGTCTGCTGCCGGGTTACAACTACCTGGATAACGACAAGCAGACCGCGTTCGCCAACGGCCAGACCGGCTGGACCGGCGTTCACGAGTGGGAAAAGGAAATGGCCAAGTCGGACGCCAGGTTCGGCCCGATCTTCGCCAAGTTCTCGTCCATGCCTATCGAAGAAGTGGCCAAGGATCCGCAAGCCCTGAAGATGGGTGGCCGCCTGTTCGCCTCCAACTGCTCGGTCTGCCACGGTTCGGACGCCAAGGGTGCCTATGGCTTCCCTAACCTGACCGACGCCGACTGGCGCTGGGGCGGCGAAGCGGAAACCATCAAGACCACTATCATGGGCGGTCGTCACGCCGTGATGCCGGCCTGGGCCGAAGTGATCGGCGAGCAAGGCGTGGCTGACGTTGCCGCGTTCGTGCTGACCAACCTCGATGGCCGCAAGCTGCCGGAAGGCGCAAAGGCCGACCCGGTTGCCGGGCAGAAACTGTTCGCCGCCAACTGCGTGGCCTGCCACGGTCCGGCCGGCAAAGGGACGCCAGCCATGGGAGCCCCCGACCTGACCCACCCGGGTGCGTTCATCTACGGTTCGAGCTTCGCTCAGCTGCAGCAGACCATCCGTTACGGCCGTCAAGGCCAGATGCCTGCGCAGGAACAGCTGCAAGGCAACGACAAGGTCCACTTGCTGGCCGCTTACGTCTACAGCCTGTCTCACGGTGAGAAGGCGCCAGCGGAAGATGCCCAGTAACGCCTGATGTAAAAAAACGGCCCCGCCAATGTGAATTGGCGGGGCCGTTTTGTTTGGAGCCCTAAGCTCTTCATATACTGAAGAGTGCAGCGGGTGTCCCCGCTGCACTCTGAGATCCAACGCGATGTTCCAGCATGCAGAAGGCCTCGCTGTAGTCAATTGACTTCAATCATCTTTTGTTACAATCGCTACACCATTCATGATTTTTCCCCAACGCGACCAAAGGTCGCACCCTTGAGCCAGAGCGACAGGCGTACAATTGCGCCACTGCTACACCCTTTTTGACCGCGGTCGGCATGTACTGACCGGGGCATTTTTCCACTGCCGTGGGATGCAATGATGAGTAACCAGATTCCGGTACACGACGTTACCCCGCCTGCCAAGAACACCAACAACAGCGTCGACCTCTACGCCTCTCGGGAAAAGATCTACACCCGCGCCTTCACCGGTCTGTTCCGCAACCTGCGGATGATGGGCGGTGCCGGGTTGTTTCTCCTGTACTTCGGTACGGTCTGGCTCAATTGGGGTGGCCATCAGGCCGTCTGGTGGAACCTGCCGGAGCGCAAATTCTTCATTTTTGGCGCGACCTTCTGGCCCCAGGACTTCATTCTGCTCTCGGGGATTCTGATCGTCAGCGCCTTCGGCCTGTTCTTCATCACCGTGTATGCCGGGCGGGTCTGGTGTGGCTATACCTGCCCGCAGAGTGTCTGGACCTGGATCTTCATGTGGTGCGAAAAAGTCACCGAAGGCGACCGCAACCAGCGCATCAAGCTCGACAAGGCGCCGATGAGCGCCAACAAGTTCCTGCGCAAGTTCAGCAAACACGCGATGTGGCTGTTGATCGGCTTCGTGACCGGCATGACCTTCGTCGGCTACTTCTCGCCGATCCGCGAACTGACCCTCGACTTCTTCACCGGCGCAGCCGATGGCTGGTCCTACTTCTGGGTCGGCTTCTTCACCCTTGCCACCTATGGCAACGCCGGCTGGTTGCGCGAGCAGGTGTGCATCTACATGTGCCCGTACGCCCGCTTCCAGAGCGTGATGTTCGACAAGGACACCCTGATCGTTTCCTACGACCCGCGTCGTGGCGAATCCCGCGGCCCGCGCAAGAAAGGCGTCGACTACAAGGCCATGGGCCTGGGTGATTGCATCGACTGCACCATGTGCGTCCAGGTCTGCCCGACGGGTATCGACATCCGCGATGGCCTGCAGGTCGAGTGCATTGGCTGTGCCGCCTGCATCGATGCCTGCGACAGCATCATGGACAAGATGGACTATCCGCGCGGCCTGATCAGCTACACCACCGAGCACAACCTGTCCGGGCAGAAAACCAATAAACTGCGTCCCCGCCTGATCGGCTATGCCACGGTGCTGCTGGCGATGATCGCATTGCTGGTGACCGCGTTCTTCATGCGCTCGCTGGTCGGCTTCGATGTCAGCAAGGACCGCGTGCTCTACCGCGAGAACGCCGAAGGCCGGATCGAGAACGTCTACAGCCTGAAGATCATGAACAAAGACCAGCGCGACCACACCTACGTGCTGGAAGCCACTGGCCTGCCCGACCTCAAGCTGCAAGGCAAGCGCGAAATCAAAGTCGCCGCCGGGGAGATTTTCAGCCAGCCGGTGGAGTTGTCCAGCGCACCGGAACAACTGCCGTCGAGCACCAATGAGGTGAAGTTCATCCTCAAGGACGCCGATGACGCCAGCATCCACGTTGAAGCCAAGAGCCGGTTCATCGGCCCACAAATTCGTTGAGAGAAGTGACCATGCCCGCAGCAAATGCCACAAGCCCCTGGTACAAGCACCTTTGGCCGTGGATCATCATCGCCATCCTGGCTTGCTCGGTGACCCTGACCTTGTCCATGGTGACCATTGCGGTGAACAACCCGGACAACCTGGTCAACGATAACTACTACGAGGCCGGCAAGGGTATCAACCGTTCGCTGGACCGTGAACTGCTGGCCCAGACCCTGCTGTTGCGCGCCAGCGTTCATCTGGATGGCGTGACCGGTGAAGTCGATGTACGCCTGAACGGCAACAGCGCCCCGGCCACCCTGGAGTTGAACCTGATCTCGCCGACCCAACCGGAGAAGGATCGCAAGATCACCCTCGCCCGCAGCGAAACCGAACAGGGTCGCTACATCGGTCAGGTGAACGACAAGGTCGACGGCCGTCGCTTCGTGGAATTGCTGGGGGTGCAGGATGGGAAAACCTGGCGCATGTTCGAGGAAGAACAGGTCAGTCATGACAAGGATCTGCTGCTGGGCGATGAGCCGCTGCAAGGCGCCGAAGACCTGAAAAAATAAAATCCGGCGCTTCGCGCATCGCGGGCAAGCCCGCTCCCACAGGGTTTTGCATTGATCGCAAAATTGAATAACACCGCCAGTCACTGTGGGAGCGGGCTTGCCCGCGAAGGGGCCCTATCCGACGACAGAGATTCTGCGGCACCAGTGAAAATCCAATGACCACGCCAATCCCCTGCTACCACTGCGCCCTGCCCGTCCCGGCCGGCAGCCGCTTCACCGCTGACGTCCTCGGTGAAACCCGCGAGTTCTGCTGCCCGGGTTGCCAGGCCGTGGCCGAGGCGATTGTCGCCGGGGGCCTTGAAAGCTATTACCAGCATCGCAGTGAAGCCTCGGCCAACCCCGACGCCTTGCCCGTGCAACTGGTGGACGAGCTGGCGTTGTACGACCGCGCCGACGTGCAGGCACCCTTCGTTCGCCACGAAGGGGAACTCGCCGAAACCACGTTGTTGATGGAAGGCATCAGCTGCGCCGCCTGCGGCTGGCTGATCGAGAAACACCTGCGTGGCTTGCCGGCGGTGGCCGAAGCGCGCCTCAACCTGTCAAACCATCGCCTGCACGTACGCTGGGCCGACGGGCAATTGCCGCTGAGCCAGGTACTGAGCGAATTGCGCCACATCGGTTACGCCGCACACCCCTACCAAGCCGACCGCGCCAGCGAACAACTGGCCAGTGAAAACCGCCTGGCCCTGCGCCAGCTCGGGGTCGCCGGCCTGCTGTGGTTCCAGGCGATGATGGCGACCATGGCCACCTGGCCGGAATTCAATATCGACCTCAGCCCCGAACTGCACACCATCCTGCGCTGGGTTGCGCTGTTCCTCACGACGCCGATCGTGTTCTACAGCTGTGCGCCCTTTTTCAAGGGCGCCCTGCGCGACCTGCGTACCCGGCACCTGACCATGGATGTTTCGGTTTCGCTGGCGATCGGCAGCGCCTACATCGCCGGGATCTGGACCTCGATCACCGGGGTCGGTGAACTGTACTTCGATGCCGTTGGCATGTTTGCGCTGTTCCTGCTGGCCGGCCGCTATCTCGAACGTCGCGCCCGGGAGCGTACGGCCGCCGCCACCGCGCAGCTGGTCAATCTGTTGCCCGCCTCTTGCCTGCGCCTCAGTAGTGACGGCCAGAGCGAGCGGATCCTGCTCAGCGAACTGCGCGTGGGCGATCACGTGCTGGTGCATCCCGGCGCTATCCTCCCGGCCGACGGCAAGATCCTCGACGGCCAGTCGAGCATCGACGAATCCCTGCTCACCGGCGAATACCTGCCGCAGTCACGGCGGCCGGGGGATGCAGTCACCGCCGGCACCCTGAACGTCGAGGGCGCGTTGACCGTGCAAGTCCTGGCCCTCGGCCAGGACACCCGATTGTCCGCCATCGTCCGTCTGCTGGACCGTGCCCAGGCAGAGAAGCCGCGACTGGCGGAGATTGCGGACCGCGCCGCGCAGTGGTTCCTGCTGCTGTCGCTGATTGCCGCTGCCATTATCGGTCTGGTCTGGTGGGAACTGGATTCGTCACGGGCGTTCTGGATCGTCCTGGCGATGCTGGTTGCGACGTGCCCGTGCGCCTTGTCCCTGGCCACGCCGACCGCCCTCACCGCCGCCACCGGAACGCTGCATAAACTGGGGTTGCTGTTGACTCGCGGTCATGTGCTGGAAGGCTTGAACCAGATCGACACGGTGATATTCGACAAGACCGGTACCCTCACCGAAGGCCGCCTGGCGCTGCGCTCGATTCGTCCGCTCGGCTCACTCGACAGCGATCAATGCCTGAGTCTCGCCGCCGCTTTGGAAAACCGTTCAGAACACCCGATCGCCCGCGCTTTCGGCCGCGCGCCGCTGGCCGCTGAAGAAGTCCACAGCTCGCCGGGCCTTGGCCTTGAAGGAATGGTCGGTGAACAGCGTTTACGTATCGGCCAACCGGGATTTGTCTGCGAACTCAGCGGCGCCGCCGTGCCCGCCATGCCGGACGAAGCCGGCCAATGGTTGCTGCTCGGCAACCACCAGGGGCCGCTGGCATGGTTTGTCCTCGACGACCGTTTGCGCAGCGACGCCCCCGCATTGCTCGCCGCGTGCAGGGCCCGCGGCTGGCGCACTTTGCTGCTGTCCGGCGACAGTTCGCCGATGGTGGCCAGCGTCGCGGCTGAACTGGGCATCGACGAAGCCCGTGGCGGCTTGCGACCGGAAGATAAATTGCGGGTCCTGCACCAATTGCACAAGGAAGGTCGCAAGGTGTTGATGCTCGGTGACGGGGTCAACGACGTACCGGTGCTGGCCGCCGCCGACATCAGCGTGGCGATGGGCTCGGCGACGGATCTGGCCAAGACCAGTGCCGATGCGGTGTTGCTGTCCAACCGGCTCGACGCACTGGTGCAAGCCTTCAGCCTGGCCCGGCGCACCCGTCGGGTAATCATCGAGAACCTGCTGTGGGCCGGGCTGTACAATGGCCTCATGTTGCCTTTCGCCGCCCTCGGCTGGATCACCCCGGTATGGGCTGCGGTCGGCATGTCCATCAGTTCGTTGACCGTGGTGCTGAACGCCCTGCGCCTGACTCGCCTGCCGAGCGCGCCTGCCGCCAGCGCCACGCCACAAGCCCGCCCGCTGCCGGCCTGAGCCGCGCGGGCATGGAGTGACCCATGCCAGCTCTCTACGTGATGATCCCGGCCGCGCTGCTGATCGTGGCCATTGCGATCTACATCTTCTTCTGGGCGGTCGACAGCGGTCAGTACGACGACCTCGACGGCCCGGCCCACAGCATCCTGTTCGACGACCAGGACCCGAATCACCAGGCGGCGGTCGACGAGGCCAGCAGCCATCCGGCCAAACCGGACGACAAGGCGCCTCCACATGCTTGAGCTGGCGCCCCTGCTGGTGTCTGCAGTGATTCTCGGCCTGCTCGGTGGCGGTCATTGCCTGGGGATGTGCGGCGGCTTGATGGGCGCGCTGACCCTGGCGATTCCCCAGGAACAGCGCAGCCGACGCTTTCGCTTGCTACTGGCCTATAACCTGGGACGAATTCTCAGCTATGCCGCTGCCGGTCTGCTGATCGGACTGGCCGGCTGGGCGGTGGCCAACAGCCCGGCGGCGATGTTCATGCGCGTCATCGCCGGTTTATTGCTGATTGTCATGGGCCTGTACCTGGCCGGTTGGTGGAGCGGCCTGACCCGCATCGAAAGCCTCGGGCGTGGCCTGTGGCGGCACATCCAGCCGATTGCCAACACGTTGCTGCCGGTGTCGAGCCTGCCCCGCGCATTGCTGTTGGGTGCGCTCTGGGGCTGGCTGCCCTGCGGACTGGTCTACAGCACGCTGCTGTGGGCGGCGAGCCAGGGCAATGCGCTGGACAGTGCGCTGCTGATGCTCGCGTTCGGCCTGGGCACCTGGCCGGTGCTGCTGGCCACGGGGCTGGCGGCCGAGCGGGTCACGGCGCTGTTGCGCAAACGCAGCGTGCGCATGACGGGTGGCGTGCTGGTCATCCTGTTCGGTATCTGGACCTTGCCCGGGCCGCATCAGCATTGGTTGATGGGGCATTAGATCGGCGGTGGCCCGATCGCGGCGGTGCGGCGATCCGACAAGCCCGCGAAGAGGCCCTTACTGACACCACATATCCCTACCTTTGATGCAAATCAAGATGCCCACACACCGCCGCCCCTAGACTCGCCAACACAGCCAGCCTATCCGGGGGAACGCCCGCATGATGCTCGACGCCATTCGTTGGGACACCGATCTGATCCGCCGCTATGACCTGGCGGGACCGCGCTACACCTCCTATCCCACCGCCATGCAGTTCGACGGTCATGTCGGCAGCTTCGACCTGTTCCATGCCCTGCGTGACAGCCGCAAGGCCCAACGTCCCTTGTCGCTCTATGTGCATGTGCCGTTCTGCGCGAACATTTGCTACTACTGCGCCTGCAACAAAGTCATCACCAAGGATCGCGGCCGCGCCCTGCCCTATTTGCAGCGTCTGGAACAGGAAATCCAGCTGATTGCCTGCCACCTCGACCCGGCGCAGAAAGTTGAGCAGCTGCATTTCGGCGGTGGCACGCCGACGTTTCTCAGTCACGACGAACTGCGCCAGTTGATGGCCCGGTTACGCAAAAGCTTCAATTTGCTGGACGATGATTCCGGCGACTACGCCATCGAAATCGACCCTCGGGAAGCCGATTGGTCGACCATGGGCCTGCTGCGAGAACTGGGCTTCAATCGGGTCAGCATCGGCCTGCAGGACCTCGATCCGGCGGTGCAGCGGGCGGTGAATCGCCTGCAAAGCCTGGAGGAGACCCGCGCGGTGATCGACGCCGCTCGCACCCTGCAATTTCGCTCGATCAACATTGACCTGATCTACGGCTTGCCGAGACAGACACCGGAGAACTTCGCGCGCACGGTCGACGAAGTCATCGCGCTGCAACCTGACCGGCTGTCGGTGTTCAACTACGCGCACCTGCCGGAACGCTTCATGCCCCAGCGACGCATCAACAGCGACGAATTGCCGACGCCGGCGCAGAAACTGGAGATGCTCCAGGGCACCGTCCAACAACTGACCGCCGCCGGTTACCGCTACATCGGCATGGATCACTTCGCGCTGCCCGATGACGAACTGGCGATTGCCCAGGAAGAATCGACCCTGCAACGCAACTTCCAGGGCTACACCACCCACGGTCACTGCGACCTGATCGGCCTCGGCGTTTCGGCCATCAGCCAGATCGGCGACCTGTACTGCCAGAACAGCAGCGACCTCAACCAATATCAGAACGCGCTGGCCGCCGCGCAACCGGCCACCAATCGGGGTCTGCTGTGCAACGCCGACGATCGCCTGCGTCGAGCCGTCATCCAGCAATTGATTTGCCACTTCAGCCTGGATTTCGCCCGGATCGAACACGCTTTCAACATCGACTTTCAAGGTTATTTCGCCGAACTCTGGCCGCAACTGCAGCGCATGGCCGCAGACGGCCTGATCGAACTCGATAACGAAAAAATCACTGTACTGCCCGCCGGTCGGTTACTCGTGCGTTCGGTGTGCATGGTGTTCGACGCCTATCTGGGCGAGCAGAATCGCCAGCGATTTTCACGGGTAATTTAAACCCTGCGACAAAATCGCCAGGCGCTGGCTTGAATGTCCTCCCGTGAGTTACCCTTACGGCTTATGTGTGTTTTTTCCCACAAGGATTGAAGAAATGTCCGAGCCAGTAAAACTGCGCGCTCATAGCCAGGCCCATTGCAAGGATTGCAGCCTGGCACCCCTCTGCCTGCCACTTTCATTGAATCTGGAAGACATGGATGCGCTGGACGAAATCGTCAAACGTGGCCGCCCGCTGAAAAAGGGCGAGTTTCTGTTCCGTCAGGGCGACACGTTCGATTCCGTTTATGCAGTTCGCGCCGGTGCCTTGAAGACCTTTAGCCTCAGCGATACTGGCGAAGAGCAGCTCACCGGTTTCCATTTACCGAGTGAACTGGTCGGCTTGTCGGGCATGGACACCGAAAAACACCCGGTCTCGGCGCAAGCCCTGGAGACCACCTCGGTCTGTGAAATCCCTTTTGAGCGCCTCGACGAGCTGGCACTGCAACTGCCGCAGCTGCGCCGACAGTTGATGCGCGTCATGAGCCGCGAGATCCGTGACGATCAGCAAATGATGTTGCTGTTGTCGAAGAAAACCGCCGATGAGCGTATTGCGACGTTCCTGGTCAACCTCTCGGCCCGCTTCCGCGCCCGGGGCTTTTCGGCCAACCAGTTCCGCCTGAGCATGTCGCGCAACGAAATCGGCAACTATCTGGGGCTGGCGGTGGAAACCGTGTCCCGGGTGTTCACCCGCTTTCAGCAAAACGAACTGATTGCCGCCGAAGGCAAGGAAATTCATATCCTCGACCCGATCCAGCTGTGCGCCCTGGCCGGCGGTTCGCTCGAAGGCTGACGGTAACGGTCGCGGCTGAGCGAAAGGGTTCAGTCGCCGTTATACTGCGACGTTTGCAGCCTGCCAGGATTCTTCGACAATGGCCTTCGATTCGTTCGACATCAAATCCCTGATCCGCCCCGTGATCGACTTCCCCAAGCCGGGCGTGATCTTTCGCGACATCACTCCGCTGTTCCAGTCGCCCACGGCCCTGCGCCTTGTGATGGACAGCTTCGCCCACCGTTATGTCGAAGCCGATTTCACCCACATCGGGGCGATGGACGCCCGTGGTTTCCTGATCGGTTCGGTGCTGGCCTATCAGCTGAACAAGCCGCTGGTGTTGTTCCGCAAGCAAGGCAAGCTGCCGGCCGACGTGCTGGCCGAAGGATATGCGACCGAGTACGGCGAAGCCTTCCTCGAAGTCCACGCCGACAGCCTGTGTGAAGGCGATTCGGTGGTGATGTTCGATGACCTGATTGCCACCGGCGGTACGCTGATTGCCGCGGCGAACCTGATTCGGCGCATGGGTGCGCGGGTGCACGAGGCGGCGGCGATTATTGATCTGCCCGAGTTGGGAGGGGCGCAGCGGCTGGAGGACATGGGGATTCCGACGTTTTGCCTGACGCAGTTTGCGTTGGACGATAAGTAACGTTTTGCCTGCACGGACGCCATCGCTGGCAAGCCAGCTCCCACAGGGATCAAGGGTGTTCACAGATTTTGCGTACACCAATGGACCCTGTAGGAGCTGGCTTGCCAGCGAAGGCGTCAGTCCAGACACCACAAATTACAAAGCGATCGGCTTACGCCCCGCAAACGAATGCGCCAACGTCCCGCCATCGACCAGTTCCAGCTCGCCCCCCAAGGGCACGCCATGGGCGATGCGCGAGGCGATCAGGCCTTTGTTGCTGAGCAACTGGGCGATGTAGTGCGCCGTGGCTTCACCTTCCACCGTCGGGTTGGTGGCGAGGATGACCTCAGTGAACGTGCCCGCTTCTTCAATTCGCGCCAGCAGTTGCGGAATGCCGATGGCTTCCGGGCCCAGGCCGTCGAGCGGCGACAGGTGACCCTTGAGCACGAAGTAACGCCCACGAAAGCCGGTCTGCTCCACCGCATAGACATCCATCGGCCCTTCCACCACGCAGAGCAAGGTGTCGTCGCGACGGGTATCGGCGCATTGCGGGCACAGATCGTCTTCGGTCAGCGTGCGGCACAGCCGGCAGTGGCCCACGCCTTCCATGGCCTGGCTCAGTGCCAGGGCCAGGCGCGAACCGCCGCTGCGATCACGCTCGAGCAGCTGCAACGCCATGCGTTGGGCAGTTTTCTGACCGACACCGGGCAAAATTCGCAGGGCGTCGATCAGTTGGCGAATCAGAGGGCTGAAGCTCATGGGGAAAAGTCCGACAAAACAACGAGACGCGGTTTATACCCGCGCCTCCCCTTGAGCGTCAAATAGCAGCGTCAAATGGCAGGGCCAATTACTCGGCCTGCGCGACCCGAACCACCAGTTTGCCGAAGTTGCGTCCTTCCAGCAGGCCGATGAAGGCCTCGGGCGCATTTTCCAGGCCATCGACCACATCCTCGCGGAATTTCACCTTGCCGTCACGCACCCAGGGCGCCATGGCGCTGATGAACTCCGGCTGACGGTCACCGTAGTCGTCAAACACGATGAAGCCCTGGATCCGCACCCGCTTGGTCAGCACGGTGCGCTGCAGTTGCGGCAGCTGATCCGGGCCGGTGGGGGCCTCGTGAGCGTTGTACGAAGCGATCAGGCCGCAGAGCGGAATCCGCGCCTTGGGGTTGAGCAGCGGCAGTACCGCGTCGAATACCTTGCCGCCGACGTTCTCATAATAAATGTCGATGCCGTCAGGGCAGGCCTTTGCCAGTTCCTCGGCGAAATTGCCGCTCTTGTGATCGATGCAGGCATCGAAGCCCAGTTCTTCGACCACGTAACGGCACTTTTTCTCACCGCCGGCCACGCCGACCACCCGCAGGCCTTTGATCTTCGCCACCTGGCCGACCACTGACCCCACCGCGCCGGATGCCGCCGCGACCACCAGGGTTTCGCCGGCCTGGGGTTGGCCAATGTCCATCAGCCCCATGTAGGCGGTCATGCCTGGCATGCCCAGAACACCCAGCGCCATCGACGGGCTCGGTAGCCCGGACGGCACCGGCATGATGTTGCGACCGTCGCTGATGCTGTGGCTCTGCCAGCCGGTGGCGCCGACCACCAGGTCACCTTCGTGGAATTTCGGGTTCAGCGAGCGCTCGACACGGCTCACGGCCCCGCCGGTCATCACTTCGTCGATTGCCACGGGTGCCGCGTAGGAGGGCGCGTCACTCATGCGCCCACGCATGTAGGGGTCCAGCGACAGATACAGGGTCTTGAGCAGCACCTGACCGTCGGCCAGGTCCGGCAGCGCTTGCCTTTCAAGGCGAAAATTCTCCGGGGTCGGCGCGCCTGTGGGGCGCGATGCCAGGACGATACGTTGGTTGAGGGTCAATGCTTCGGGCATGCGAGCGTCTCCTTGTACGAAGAATTCGATGGTATAGGGAGCAGACCGTTGTGGGGGTGGCTCGTTCGATGTTTCTCCCTGACACGGATCGTTCATCGTTTACAGGCAATCCGGAAAGTGGCGTTACCAGCGCATGTGCAAAGATCGGTCAGGGTTTGAAGCCCTGGGCCAGCAACCAGCCGCGTATCACCCGCCCCTGCTCCACCGTCAACCCCGCCAACGCCTGCTCGGCCGGTTCTGTGCGCAACCGCCGCACCAACGGCGCCAACTCGATCCCTTGCACATGCCAGATGCCCAATGGCTGATCGGCAGTGATCACCACCTCGGCCTCATCGACAAAGCCCTCCCTGAGCACCGGCGCGCGCTCGATCCTCAACGCGTTGAAATCCGCCGCGGCATGGGCGAACACGGCATCCGGCCACTGACGCCGCGCCTGCCAGAACGGTTGCTCCAGCCAACGCTGCTCGTCGGCATAAAAATCGCGGCCGATCCGCGCAAATCGCAAAAACAATTGCTCGACCCGCTGTCGATGAAACCGTTGCGCCAGCGCCGCTCGCTCAGGTTTTCGCAACAGTGTGTTGATCACCACGGGGGCCTGTAACGCCGAAGACAGGGACTGGAAGATCCCGTTCCCCGACAGCGGATCCACCGCCATTGCCGCATCGCCGACCCGAATCCAGTGCGCGCCACAGACCTGAGGGCTTAGAATCGCCGTGCTGCTGCGAGCATGCAGCTGTAGATCGTTCTCGGGACCGGCGGCAAAAAACGCCCGGGCCACCGCCGAACCCTGGCGCCGTTGACGGCAGTAATCGAGCAATTGCGTCTTGCCTGGCAACCCGGCGCTGGCGACGTCGACTGTCCATTGCCAGTAACACTGACCGTCGGCCCGCCGCGCCATCCAGGCCCAGCCGTCCTCCAGGCTTTCCACGGCACTGGCGGTGGTGCCTGGCGTGCCTTGCCAGCGATTGAGCAGGCTGACCGTCTCCGGCCCCCGCAGGCCTTTGCCAAGCGCTGGCGCCTGACGGCCCCGGGCCTCCACCAGAAAATCCGCCCGCAGTGCCGTACGCCCTTCGAGCTCGATCCGATGTCCCGCCACTGACGGGTGAACCGTCAACACCCGGGCTTCGATCAGTTCTACCCCCGCCAGGCGCAGGTCCTCGCGCAGGCCTCGATCAAAGCTCGGGCGATCCAGCAGATATTCAATGTTTTGCGCATGCTGCTGGCCGTTCCATGACACCTGGCGCTGGGAAGGCAACGTCGCATCCGCCAGCGCCTGATTCAGCCCCGCGCCTCGCAACGCCTCAAGCACCCGCACGGAAACCCCTTCCAGCGCGGCAAAGCGGCGCCACTCGCTGACCAGGGTCACCCCATAGCCGAGCCGCCGCAGCCCCAGCGCGACGGCTGCACCCGCCGGCCCGGCGCCGAGAATGACAATCGCCGTCATGGGCCGGAACGCCGTTCAGGGCCGCGATAACAGGCGTTTTCGCGCAACCATTGGAGGACTTGCTGGTTGCTCGCCTCGGGATGTTCCACCAGGAAACCGGCAATGTGCCCGCTCAAGGCCGCACACCCCAGGCTGGCGCCGGATTGCCCCGGATACGTCCCATGCACACAGGCCGCGAAATCCGCCTGGGCGCTGTCGAGCCATGACCACTCCTGTTCGGCGCACCGCGCATCGCCGGTAACCCGCAGCACCTGTGGATAATTCGCCGGGAACACTCCCTCGCCCTGGGCCGGGCTGGACGCACACAGCAGAATGCCCCGCGCCACCGCCCCGGCGCAGGCTTCACGCAACAGGCTGCGATCCTGGCGCAGGCCCAGGCTCAAGTTGATCAGGCGCACGTCCTGCGTCACCAGCCAGTCGATGGCCGTGGCGATCTGCAAGGCGCTGGTGACACCTCGCCGGTCGAACACTTGCCCCACGCAAAATACCGCCGCCGGTGCCCGCCGACCGATAGCTTCGATCACTGCGCTGCCGTGGCCGAGCGGATCTTCATGCAACTCGCTTTCTGCCAGCCCATCGGCCAGCAACGAGAATCGTCGCCCGGCGACCACCTGCACCCGCTGCGCCGCCGAGTGACCACTGTCCACCACGCCAATGCGCAACTCAGGCTTCATGCAGCACCGTTTTCGATGTCAGCACACCGTCGAGCAACTCAAACCGCAGGTCGGCATCGGCCAGGGTCGAGGGGCGATGGCTGATCAGGATGCGCGTACGACCGGCAAACAACCGGTCGATGGCCTCGATCACTTCGCGCTCGGTCGCTTCATCCACCGCCGAGGTGGCCTCGTCCAGCACCAGGATCAGCGGGTCCTGCAGCAATGCCCGGGCTATGGCGATGCGTTGTTTTTGCCCGCCGGACAATTGTTGGCCGCGCTCGCCCAACGGACTGTCGAGGCCTTCGGGCAACGACGCGATCAGGCTGTCGAGTTGCGCCAGCCGCGCCACTTCGGCGATCGCTTCGCGACTGGCATCCGGTACGGCGTACGCCAGGTTGTCGGCAAGGCTGCCACGGAACAGCACAATGTCCTGACTGACCACGGCGATTCGCCGGCGCAACTGGAACAGGTCCAGTTCCCGCAAGTCGACCTCCCCCAGCAACACTCGGCCGGACTGCGGGTCGTGGTGCCGTTGCAGCAGGTCGATCAGGGTCGATTTACCCACCCCGGAGCCACCGCTGAGGGCGACTTTCAAGCCATAGGGGATACGCGCTTCGATGCCGCGCAAGGTCGTCGGGCGACCAGGATGGCTGAAGTGCACGTCGTCGAATCGCAGCTCGCCGGAGCTTGGCATCGGCTGCGGCGTAACGGGCGTGAGTACGGTCGGCTCTTCACCGCGCAATTCCATGACTCGCCCGAGGCTGACGGTCATTCGCTGAATCGCGACGTACAGGCCCAACAGACTCTGGACCGGTCCGACCGCCATGCCCAGGTAGGTGGAAAAGGCGATCAGCGCCCCCAGCTGCCAGGTCCCCTGCACCACCCAGTAACCGCCAATCAAAAACGCACAAGCCCGTGACAGCGAAGTCAGCGTGCCCGGTACCGCCTGGGTAAAGAACTCGGTCACTTGCAGTCGCAGCAACTGGCTCATATAGCCCTGCCCCAGCGTCTCCAGCCGTCGCGCTTCACGCTGCTGCTGACCGGCGGACTGGATGAATTTCATCACCGGCAAGGTCTCGACCATGAACGAGGACATGTCCGCCGAGCGCTCGCGCAACTGCCGCACATCGCGCTCGACCTTGCGCCGCATCCAGCGCAGCCAGAGCACATCGAGGGGAATCAGCACCAGTGCCAGCAACGAGAGTTCCCAAGACAGGGTCACCAGCATTGCCACCGCGACGACCAGGCCGATCACGCTCGATACCGCAGAGAACAGCGAATCCACGGCAAAGCGCTGGATCTCCGCAACGTCGCCATCGAGCCGCGACATCAGGTCACCGATGCGCCGCTGGCCATAGAAAGCCGGGGACAGGGTTTGCAGATGCCGGTAAAGGTCATCGCGCAGGGCAAACAGAATCCGCCCGGACAGCCGTGTGTGCAGGTAACGGTTGATGCCCGACAACAGTGTGCCGAGCAATCCGGCCAGGATCATCAGCCCGGCGATCAGCACCAGCATGGGAAAGTTGCGCGCCAACAGGCCGTCGTCGATCAGCAGCTTGGTCAACCAGGGTTGCACCAGCACCAGCGCCGATGCGCAGGCGGACAAGCCGAGCAGCCCGGCAATCGCCAGCCGATGGGGACGTACAAAGCTGTAGAGCCAGCGCAGCGCCGCTTGCAGGGCTGCGGGATTCTGGCTGTGGATCAGCCGAACGAGCAAGCGCTGCATCAGGAGCGCAACTGTTTGAGTTTGCGATACAGGGTCGCGCGGCTGATGCCCAGGGCGTCGGCGGCGGCCGAGACATTGCCTTGATGAGTGTCCAGGGACTGGCGAATCAGCTCCAGTTCGTTTTCGCGAATGCTCCCCGACTGAGGGCGTTCGGTGGCGGTCAGCTCGTCGAGCATGCTGTCGGGCAAGTGATCGAGGGTCAGCACCGTATCGCCCGGTTCACGCATGGCCAGCGCGGTGCGCAGGACCATCTCCAGCTGACGGATGTTGCCCGGCCAGTGATAGCCGCCGAGCAGGCGGTTCAGGTCGTCATGCAGGAGCATCGTCGGCGCGTCGAGCCTGACCAGCAAACGAGCGACCAGAGCGCTGAAGTCGTCGCGTTCACGCAGGGCCGGGAGCATCACACTGATGCCGTTGACCCGGTAGAACAAATCTTCACGGAAGTGCTTTTCTTCCACCAGACGCTTGAGGTCGCGGTGGGTCGCGCATATCAGTGCGACGTCGATGTCTTGCTCTTCGCCAGCGCCCAGTGGAGCGACTTTGCGATCCTGTAGCACGCGCAACAGACGTGCTTGCAGGGCCAGTGGCATGTCGCCGATTTCGTCGAGGAACAAGGTGCCGCCGTGGGCCTGTTGCAGACGCCCGATCATGCCGCCACGCCGGGAGCCGGTGAACGCGCCTTCGCGATAGCCGAACAGTTCGGACTCGATCAGGCCTTCGGGGATCGCGGCGCAGTTCACCGCAACGAAGGGTTTATCGCAGCGGGTGCCGGCCATGTGCAACGCACGGGCGATGACTTCCTTGCCGGTGCCGGTTTCACCAAGCAGCAATACCGGCAGTTCATTGGCCAGGCCCTGGCGGGCCATGCGCAACGCCCGGGCATAGCGGACGTTGCTGCCGGCCAGGGATTCGAGGTCCGGTTGCGGTTTGGCGGTTTTGGCGGTGGCACGCGGTGGTGCACTGACGTTGATCGAGCGCTGCGGCGCACGCAGGGTCTTGTAGAAAAATTCGCCGTTGGCGGTCTGCAGGCTGCCGACTCCGCCCTGGTGCAGGCGCGATAGCAGTTGCAGGCCGTCGACGCCCAGAAACTCTTCGCAGCGGCGACCGACCAGCGCCGAACGTTCGGCACGCAGCAACTGGCAGGCCTGGGCACTGACCGCGAGGATTTGTCCGCCAAGGCTTATCGCCAGCAGGCCTTGCCATGGGGATTCGAGATATTGCCGACGGCTGTGGAATGCCAGCACGATCTCGTCCGGATAGCTTGAGTTGAAGATGCGGCTTTCGATCTGGCTGACGGCCATGGCCAGCAGCGCGGTGCTGTCATGGACCCGGCCGAGCGGGCCTTCACGGGTCAGGTCGAGCACGCCGAGGATGTCGCCCTGGGGGCAATGAATCGGCACCGAAGTGCAGGAGAAATCGCTCAGGCGATCGAGGTAATGTTCGCCGCAATCGATCATCGTTGGCCGGGCTTCCACCAATGCGGTGCCCAGGGCATTGGTACCGCGGGCGGCTTCGCTCCAGCAGGCGCCGAGGGTGATGTCCTGCAGGCCGCTGCCCTTGAGGCGATCGGCGCGTCCTTCGACGGCGAGGATGGTGGCATCGGAATTGGCGAGGATGATCAGCCCTTCCTTGCCCTGGCGTTCGGCCAGGTAATCGATCGCCGGCAATGCCGCGTCGATCAGCAGGCGGTTGCTCGCCAACAGCACGTCAAGACTCGCGCTCGATCCCAGCGCCAGTTCGTGCTTGGCATTGAAATGCACGCCATGGCTGAGGCTGCGTCGCCACGAGGCATCGATTTCCGCCCGCAACACTCCATCCGGGACTTCGCCCTCGAGATGGAGTTTCTCCCGGGCCAGCCGGGCTTCGCGGTGCAGCTTGGGTGGAGTTGTTTTTATCAGCGTCATCAAGCGCTCCGGAGCGGTCCGCTTTGCGCCTATTCAAGTTCAGCGCCCTGAGGCAATCTTTACGTTAACGTCAGGGGGATGGCAAGTGCCTTATGGCGCTTGTGTTTCAATATCATTCAGACGTGCGGGTCGCCTGGTTTTTTGCTCGGCGTGGCGTATTGCGGCTTCAGGTGGCCGTCCTGATCGAGCAGCCAGGCGTCCATGATCTGCCGCACCACAGGGCCGGCAACGCGACCACCGGCCTCGCCGTTCTCGATCATCACCGAGATGACGATCTTCGGATGCTCAGCCGGCGCGAAGCCGACGAACAGGGCGTTATCGCGGTTACGCTCCAGGGTTTTCGCCCGGTTGTAGCGCTCACCCTGCTTGATCGCCACCACCTGCGCGGTGCCACTCTTGCCCGCGATGCGGTATTGCGCGCCCGCCGCTGCCGCCCGGGCAATACCGCGGGCGTCGTGCATGACCATCTGCATGCCGTGGTTGACCTGTTCCCAGTCACGGGGGTCCTTGAGCAGGATGTTCGGCATCGGATGTTCATCCACCGGGGCGACGCCATCCACGGTCATGGCCAGGTGCGGCCGGTTCCAGACCCCCTTGTTGGCGATCAGCGCGGTGGCCTGGGCCAGTTGCAGCGGCGTGACCTGCATGTAGCCCTGGCCGATGCCGAGGATCACCGTCTCGCCGGGGAACCATGGCTGGCGGCGCGTGGCGCGCTTCCAGGCCTGGGATGGCATCAGCCCGGCAGACTCTTCGAACATGTCCAGTGAGACCTTCTCGCCGAGGCCGAACATGGCCATGTAGTCGTGAAGGCGATCGATGCCCAGTTTGTGGGCCAGGTCGTAGAAGTAGGTGTCGTTGGAACGCATGATCGCCGCGTCCATGTCCACCCAGCCATCGCCGCTGTGGTTCCAGTTGCGGTATTTGTGATCGAAGTCCGGCAACTGGTAGTAACCCGGATCGTAGACGCGGGTCTGCGGAGTTACCACGCCGGCATCGAGACCGGCAATCGCCACTTCCGGCTTGATGGTCGAGCCGGGGGCATAGAGGCCGCGCAGCACGCGGTTGAACAGCGGCCGGTCGATGGAATCGTGCAGCGCCGCGTATTCCTTGAAGCTGATGCCCGTCACGAACAGGTTCGGGTCGAAGCTTGGTTTGCTGACCATGGCCAACACTTCGCCGGTCGACGGGTCGAGCGCCACCACCGACCCGCGACGATCACCCAACGCCTGCTCGGCGGCCTCCTGGAGTTTGACGTCGAGGCTCAGGACGATGTTTTTGCCGGGGACCGGATCGGTGTGCTTGAGCACGCGCAGGACCCGGCCCTGAGCGTTGGTTTCGACTTCTTCGTAACCGACGTGGCCGTGCAATTGCGACTCGTAGAATTTCTCCACACCCGTTTTGCCAATGGATTGGGTGCCGCGGTATTCCACCGAGTCCAGGGCCTTGGATTCTTTCTCGTTGATACGACCGACGTAGCCGATCGAATGGGCGAAGTGCGCGCCCATCGGGTAGTGACGAACGAACTGCGGCTCGACGTCGATGCCTGGCAGACGGAACTCGTTGACGGCCAGTACCGCGATCTGTTCTTCGCTGAGTTCGTAGAACAGCGTGACGGGAACGAACGGATGGCGTGCCTGCTTCATGGCCTTGTCGAACAGCGTGCGGTCTTCGGCGGGCAAATGCAGGAGGTTGACCACCTGGTCCAGCTCTTCCTTGATATCGGAGGCGCGTTCGCGGGTGATGGTCAGGTTGAAGCTGGGGCGGTTGTCGGCCAGGACCACGCCGTTGCGGTCGTAGATCAGCCCTCGGGTGGGGGTGATCGGCAGTACGTGCACGCGGTTGTTTTCGGAGATCGTCGAGTTGTAGTCGAATTCGAGTACTTGCAGGACATACAGGCGCACGACCAAGGCGCAGGTAATGGCGGCGACGAACAAGGCGCAGGCCATCAGCCGTTTGTTGACCAGGCGCGTCTCTTGTTCGTGATCCTTGATCGGTATCGGTTCGGGCATGTGTGCAGCTTCCTACAAACAGCTGACAAAAACAAAACCCCTACCTGCATGCGCAGATAGGGGTTTTGGAATTCAATCTTGACGATGACCTACTCTCACATGGGGAAACCCCACACTACCATCGGCGATGCATCGTTTCACTGCTGAGTTCGGGATGGGATC
>NZ_JAUSSR010000012.1 GCF_030812475.1 Pseudomonas lini | reverse complement strand
GGTCACCCTCATGCAGTTGCGCTTCACTTCGTTCGCTGTGGCCAGCTTACGGCGGGACTTTCACCCACAAGATTGCGCCCATGCTGGGCGCACCACAAAAAAACCCGCCGACGATCACTCATCGGCGGGTTTTTATTTTCTGATCAGGCAGCACTCGCCACCAGAACCGGGTGCACCGATCTTGGCTCCATCGGCATGAACGTCAACGCAGCAGCCTCCTGTGGCGCAAACATCGCCATCGCCTGAACCAGCGCGTCAGCCTGGTATTGCTGAGCGAACGCGGCTGAACCGCCTGCCGGCTCGCCCGTCGAAACGCCCTCAGACGAAAAGTCTCCCGATGGGGCTCCCAGCAAATATTCGGCAACCGGCAAGCGCTCCGCCATCGGAATGACGTTTGGCAGGGCCTCAGGGCGAGCGAATATGAAGTCGGAAGCACTCAACTGAGACACCTCCAGCGCATCCAGATACAGCAGTTTGATCTTCGAGTCCGGGTCTGCTGCACCAGTACTGATCTCCACGCCGTGAACCAGCGCAATATTGTTGATCGTGGAACGGTTCACCTTGCTGATCGTCAAGGCGCTGAAATCAGTGATGCCGGTCTGACTCAGATCTATCTTGTCGGCACCTTGCCGAAAGCCACGTAACGCATTTTTGTAGTCCGACACGCTCTCTTGCTTTGCCACGACAAAGACATTGGTGGCTTCGCTGTCGTGGCTGTACACCTTGCCCGACAGAGAAGCGACAAAGCGCCCGGTGGCATCCGATGAAAGGCTTATACCTTCTGCGCCACCATTGAGTGTCACCGTTCCTGGCAGGTCCGGCGCAATCTCGGGAGTAACGGGCAGCGGGTCAATTGTTGGAGTCTCAGTCGGGAGGACCGGGGCCACAAAGGTAGTCTGGAACTTGAAGTGGCTTGCGCCTATCGATGCGATCAGCTGATTCTTCAGCAGAAGCTTTTGCCCATCACCCAGCGCCACCAACACGTCCGCCTCTTGTTGGGTGAGCTGCAGATCGCCGAATTTTTTACCTTTGAAGCCGACCAGGTTGATCGCCTCGGCGCGGGCGGGATCAAAATTCACCAGCGTGTCGAGCCCGCTGCCGCGCCGGTGCACGACGAACAAGTCTTTACCTGCGCCACCGACCAAAGTGTTGTTGCCACGGCCGCCGTTGAGCAGGCTGTCGGAGGGCCCGGCTATCAGCGTGTCATCGCCGTCGCCGCTGAGCAGATTGTGGATCGTTTGAGCATTGTTCACCGTCAATGCGACTCCGCCGATCACCGCTGCGCCTGTACTCAGATCCACCGAGACATCACCGCTGACGGCTGCCGCATTGATCGTATTGCGTCCCGATCCGTCATTGAGAACGGCGCGCTGCGCCTGACGCTTGACCGAGTCGGCAAATTCATCGGTGTAGAAGTAGCTGTCGTGACCTGTCGCGTCGGCACCGAACAGGCGCAAGGACCAGTTATTGAGCGTGACAGGCAGGCCATTGGCCGTATTGGTCACCTGTAATGTCCAGTCGCCCGCCAGGTCTTCACCCCAGTCATGGGTCGAGGTGAAGGTGTATTTGAATGCGCCCGCCTGAGTGCTGCCAACGTCCGCGTCGTTGGCTCCCGGAGCGGACAGCGGAATCTTGCCAGCCCGATCCAGCAACAGACTCTGGGTGCCATTAGGCGAAATCAGACTGACCACCAGATCGCCCAAGCGCCCGACCTGTGCGTCGAAATCGATCTCCACATGCTCGATGTTCAACCCACCGGGCATCGCCAGCTTGGGCGCGATACTCTCGCCAGCGCCGGCGATCTGTCCAAGCACTCCACTCGACGCTGACACGGTCGTCAAATTGGCCCCGGTATTTTGCGTCATCCAGCTTTCAGCCAGGCGCACAGCTGCCCGCGCATCCACGTTGCCGAAACCATAATCATGACTGGCGTGCATCCCGCCACCGTTCCAGTTACGCGCGCCGTTATCGTTCCATTGCGTGGACCCGTCCTCGACCTTGCGTGCAGACAGCGCGAGTATGTGTTGCACGTCGCGGAAACCCAGATTCGGGTTGGCCTGTAGCATCAAGGCAATAACACCGGAAACGATCGGTGCGGCGAAACTGGTGCCTTTCATGGCGCTGTAGTCATTGCCAAAGGTCGAGCCGCGTTCAGTTTCCAGCTTATAACTGGTGGACCAGACGTTACTGCCAGGCGCGGAAACCAACAGGCTCGCGCCGGGATTGGAGAAGGGCGCCGCCCCCGACTCCAGCGTCGACAGATCCCCCTGAGCATTGATAGCCCCGACCTGAATCGAAAAGCGGTTGTTGTTGAGCAACGAGCCTTGAGCACTGCCACCGGTTGCACGCTTGTTCCCGCCCGACGTGACGATCACCGTACCCAGCCCGCCTCGACCGTTGTCGGCCGCATACTGTGCATTGGTCATCAACGCACTGGCGGTGTTGACCAACCCGCCTTGCAGGTTGCTCAGGGCGAAGTCATTGCTGAAGCCCCAGCTATGGTTGGCAATGTCATAGCCGAGCATCTTGCCCAGGCCGGTCAGGTCGGCACCGCTATTGCTCAAGTAGTGGCCGCCGAGAGTCGCGTCATGGGCGATTCCGACGCCGCCCAGCTTGTTTTTTGCCGCCACCATGACACCCGCGACCATCGTTGCGTGATCAGAAGCCAGCGCCGGCAGCGTCTGGCCTTGCGCCTGCAGCCAGGGTTGATCGACATTCGGCGCCAGATCCGGGTGCCGAATATCGAAAATTTCTGGAGCGGTGGAAAACTCCCCACCGGGTTCGAACTGACCGATGCGCACGCCCTTGCCGGTGTAGTCCTTCCAGACCGGCAGCACATTGATGTCGCTCAGGTACCACTGCTGGGCAGTCAACGGATCATTCGGCACATCCGGGGTGAGCAGCGTGACCGTCGCACGCAGGGGCGCCAGTTCACCGGTCTTCAAGTCCACCACCGAGGCTGCCGGGTTACCGGCTGCGTCCACCAGCCCGTACTTGAAACTCGCAATGCCCGTGTAGCGCGGATCAGGGGTAAACAGCACATCGCCTTGTTCAGTCAGGCTCACACTGCCGCCCAGCGGGTCGCCGACAGAAGCTATACGCAAATCGCCCTGACTGTTGAGCCGCTGGTCGTTGGCCAGGATGCTGGCGGCTGAAATCAGCTGAGGCTGAGTACGATCAAAGGCATTCCCCGCTTGATTGACCCGCAATGCATCCGCCACGGGCATCGCGTTGGGCTGCTCCAGGCTTACCGCTGAAATATCGGCGAAGTTCAATTTCTGGATCCGGCTCAGGGTCAAGGTACCATCGCGTCCTGCTACCGCGTCCGTGACGGTGTAACCGGTCTCGGTGCGAGTGATTTTGTAGTCGCCATACTTGCCGTGCAGCGTCACCAGGTTGATCCCTGCGCCGCCGTCGATGATCGCGTCGCCGTGACCGGCTTCGATCACATCATGACCGGCACCGCCATAAATCCGGTCCACACCGGCCCCGGCGTGAATGATGCTGCCCCCGGCCGATGCCGTGATCGCGTCGCCCTTGGGCCCGGCGTAGATAACCGCCTTGCCGCTGCCACCGATGATGTTATTGCGCCCCGTGCCGCCGACCAGCACGTCATTGCCTGCGCCGCCAATCAGCGTCGAGCCGCCCGACCCGCCCTTGATGAAAACGCTGGAATGCCCACCGCCGACGATGTAGGCATAACCGCGGCCGCCCTGGGCGATCGTCAGCCCGGCCTTGGCCATGTTCAGCGCCATGCCCTCATCGCCGACGATGATCGCGGTATCGCGCCCGCCATTGCCATGGATATTGTTCGGATTGTCACTGGCGCTGACCACGAACACATCGTCACCGGCCCCGCCGTGATAGGTATTGCTGCCTGCACCACCCACCAGCCAACTGCCGGTCGGCGCGGCGGTCAGGGCATCGTTGCCGCTGCCGGCATACACATTGGTCACACCCAATTGGCCCGCATCCAGGGTTTCATCCGTGGTGCTGCTACTGGCGTATGCAGTGGTGGTGGTTGCGCCGGTGGTCGACACCACCTTGCTGCCGCTGCCTTCAGTCGTCAGCGTGCTGCTGACCGGATCACCCAGGAAGTTCACCGCCAGCGCTTCGCGCGTCGCGCCGTTGATCACAAAGGAGCCACGAGCGATCACGCTGTTACCCTGGCGCACATCACCGCTGACCGGCGTCGCCGTGACATTGATCTGCGTGATGCCAAGCTCGGCCAACGTCTTGAGCTCGCCGGCATCGCTTTTACCGTCATGAGAGGCATCGACCCACACCCGCAACTGACTCCAGATGGCATCACTCGCATCGATCACTTTATCCGCGTTGCCATCCACACTGGCCAGCGCCGCAAACCCGTCCTTGAACAACGCCTCCCCCGCCTGGCCATTCCCCCCCAAAGCCCCCCGGAAATACTCTGAGAACATCTGGCTGACATCCTTGATCTGCCCGCTGCCCTCGTCGACCACCAACATCCCGGTCGTTCGATCCGCCCAACCACTGCGCTTGAGCGTGCCGCTGTGGTCGGTGTCGAACAGCACGCCATCGCTGATGGGTGTCATCTGCACGCCGTTGCCGGTCAGGTCCAGCAGCAAGGGGTCGACGTAGGTATTGACGGTGGTCAGCGCCGCCAGACCGTTCAAGGTAACCGCGTTGCGCAGACTGAAGTCCGGCTCGCTGGAGCTCGGGCTGTCGAGGTAGAACTGCGACAGGTACTCGTTCGGGCGCACATTGGGATCAAGCTGGATTTCGCCAGGGCGGATGCCGCCGGTGGCCAGGGTGCCGAGCTGGACGGAGGTGAAGTCGGTGTTGTTGAGGGTTTGGTCTTTGAAGAACACGCGGTGGGTGGCGGAGTTTTGGGTAAAGCCGTTGGAAACGTCTTCGCGGGCCTGGTTTTCGCCGGGGATTTGTTGTTGGGGTTGGGGGTCGGGGGTGATTTCGATTTGGATGAGGTTGATAGTATTTGTGTTTTCGACACCATTAACAATGTCTCTTATTTGTTGGGAGATAGTCTCTTCAATTACCGGCCTTGCTGCAGGGCCAGAAAAGTTCAACGCACTTTCCCTCAAGCTACTGATATCAATACCTAACGAGGTAAATTTATCACTAACATATTTTTTGATTTCATCCATGGTATTGTGCCATGAATCTAAAGCAGGCGAACGCCCATAATCTCGCTCTCTTGTCTGTTTAGTCGACTCGTCAAATAAACCTATAACCGAAAGCAACCCTCCCAAAGCTTGTTTATTATGTATCTGACCACTGGTGAATTTTAACAAATATTGTATCCCACTAATCCCATGATCAATTGGGACGTCAAAAGGACCAAGATTTAGATCTTTTATCGACTCCCAAAACTGGTCATCTGCGTCCGCACTAGTGCCATTATATTTCTCAGAATATAAATTAGTTATCCTGACAATAGCCAACGCCAACCCTGCTTGCCGATCATAATGAAAAACAAAATCTTTAGCAACGCCGCTTGTTTTACTAAGCAAGTCCGCAAAAGCTCTGAGCTTATTAATATTATCCAATACTTCAGAAATACCGCCATTCAACTTTTCACCCTGCAAACCCAGTTGCGACCTATCCATATCAAAACCTCTTCTCATTAAATATTCGAACGTTTACTTGGCATGACCGCCAAAGTTGACTGTATACTTGGCATAGCTCCTAAGTACCTCCATGACGCCGCAAACCTCCCCTCTGCAACCTCCATCAAAAATGTAAGATGTCCAATATATCCCCTAGCAAAATATGGCTTTTTCCGGAAAAGTGTTTTACATGCCGGAGTTTCCAATGAATAAACCAGCCCTCCACCTTCCTTGATTTTTCTCATCTTCTCTCGCGCGACAGCTCGAGCTGTCCTGGCAGAAAGTTCACGAAGTGCAACCACCTCTTTTACAACCATTGTTGTTTCAAATATAATAGGACAACCTCCTTCAAAAAAATTGACGTCAACTTTATATCTCCCAAAAAAATCATACATATAGTCCAGCACTACACCTGTTTTATTAAGATGAAGATTAATTACTGCAGAATCTAACTGCATACAGTACTGATTAAACTCCAAGCATGGTTCACGAGCTTCTAAAAACAGCACTACATCCTGCTGAGGCTTTAGATAGAGCGACCTCATATAAATACGATCAATCCCTTCTGGAGAGATTTTTTTATCGTTTATTACATCCATCCCACCAAATCGCTCTACAACCCACCAAGCTTCTTTGGCTTCGGAAGCGAACCAATACACCCCATATAAAATCACAATCAAACAAATCGCTATAAAACAAAGTATGTTTTTGATAAAAGAAACGACCATCCAACACCTCCTAATTATTACCTCACTACAGTCAGTCCACCAGCAACTCTTCAAACGTTATAAATTACAATCTCTACATCCACTTAGCCATTGGGGATAATTACCAACGAAACATCATCCAAACAGCATTCACTTCTACCTCTTCGTGAGCGCTCCAGCCAGGTGAAGAACCTTGAATTCTTTCTTCGTCAACTCACGCACGCAGATACAATGTAATAGACACAGCATCCGTTTAAATACATGGATAGATTTCATTGGTCGATCATAGACACCGAACCAAACACTTGACTTCTGGCAAATTCGGATGAGTCCGTCGTGAGAGTTAACAACATTTTTCGTGCCGTTTCTGGAAGTGACAATTCGTAAGAAATAGTTTGTATTTTTCCGTTTAAGTCTGTTTGCGCTTGCTCATTTTTCACTTGCTTTGCAGTGATCGGAGCGGGTGGGGTCGCGAACAACTCAGTAAAAAATCTAATTGCGGTCTCAGTGCTTGCCTTGCGAGCATGCACTGCGCAAAAACTCTTTCCAATCGGAAGGATCAGCACAAACCTTCCATGTTTGTCTGGTATTGGCCAAGCGTCTCCGGGATAACCTGCCAGAAACATTGCAGCCTGTTCAGGAGAAAGCTTTGGCATAGGCTTCAGCTTTTTTCGGAAAGCCTCAAGGTTTAAAATATTCTCCAGGCAAAACGATGTGTATATTTTAAAAAACGATTTGGTTTGATCGTCACCTTCGCTACCAAAGCAAACGTTTGACGTCAGTACGAGCATAAGAATAACAGCGATAACTCTGGGCATGGAAAATCTCCGTAAACCTAACAACTAAGCCAAGGATGATCCCAACAATTACTGGTAATGATTGCCAAGTCTACTTGTATGCTCGGCATATCCCTTACATATTTTTCTGACGCCGCGAACTCCCCGCCACAACCTCCACTAAGCAAATGAACACCTAAAAACCAAAAACAAACAAAAACAAACAAACAAACAAACAAACAAACAAACATACACTTCTATTTCAAAAAATGATCATGTAATCACGCCCTGTTCCTCTGCAAATACCAGATGAAGAACACAGCATCAAGACTACTCCCCATCAGCAAAAACTCATCCGTCACGACTCTGTATTTACTCAAGTCACTTCCTATAATCGCCTCCCATCCTGTAGGACTCTTGCACGATTATTCACGAAAATAAAAACTATCGCTGGAGGAGGACCCGTTATCAACTTCAATCTGATTTCAGGCTGGCATTATCTGCGCGCGGCCATCGAGGATGCCACTGCCACGCTGAAGCGATCCGCATGACCGCTGCGCTTGAGCAACACAATTAACTGAATTAAACAAAAAACATCCTGGGTTTGCGCACACTACAATTCCTTGATACAAACCATTCAAATCGTCTTTTATCTAATAGTCGAAAGTACGCTCGGCAGTCCGGCCAAGTACATCCATGAAACTGAAAACCCATCCGCAAACCTCATCAAAATAGCAAGATGGCCAATATAGGCTTGGGCCATATAGGGTTTTTTTCGAAAAAATTCTCTACAAGCAGGCGTTTGCAACGAATAAGTCAGCCCACCGTCAATGTAGATTTTCTTCATCTTTTCCTTAGCAATAATCTGCTTTTTTTCACCCGTTAGTAGCCGCAGACTCGCCAACTCTTTCACGATCGCTGTCGTTTCATAAACAACAGGACAAGCACCTTCAAAGAACTCAGTATCAGCCTTATATTTTTCAAGAAAACCATCCACATCTGCCAACACTATCCCTGTACTAATCAGATATAGATTTATGCCAGAAGAATCTTGCAGCATGCATTTATAACTGTACTCCCTGCATGGCTCAAGCGCCCTGAGGTCATACACAATTTCTTTCCGTGGTTTCAGATTCAGAGACCTTAGATAGATATCATCCATCCCTGCGGGGATGACACGCCTATTGCCGACCACCTCCATCCCACCAAACCAATTTATCACTTTCCAAGCTCTTTCAGCCTCGATATCAAACCAATAAAATCCAAGCATGCCCAATAGCAAACAAGAACCCACAAACCAAAGCGTGTATTTTATAAAAGTCTTGAGCATGCCGTATCCCCATCAGATGAAAACAACCTGTACATTGATGACATGACACTCAGATTACTCGCACTCCACCAGATGTCATCACTCACACTTCCCACAATCCTGTAGGCAACATCCGATAATTTTTATCTTTTGTAGGACATGCCTCACATTTGAGCTCCGACAAATGCAAGCACCGACCCACCCGAGAAAAGAACCTCTCTTCGACCTGACAAAACTCACCGTTCCCTCAAACTCTCATTCGCATACTGCTGCAACGGACTCAAGAAATACTCAATCACCCTCCGCTCATCCGTTTTCACTTCAGCCGTCACAGACATCCCAGGAGACAACGAGACCTTCTCCCCTCTAACGATCAGGTGATCCGCCTTCAGCCGTATCCGACCGCTATACACACGCCCCTTCTTCTCATCCTCAATCGCATCACTTGAAACACTGATAACCTCGCCCTCCACCGTCCCATACTTGGTAAAAGTGAAGGTCTCCACCTTGACCGTAACGGCCTGCCCCGCTCGAACAAACCCGACGTCCTTGTTCTCCAGGAACGCCTCGACTTCCACCGGCTGATTGTCGGGAACGATCACCATCAGTGGCTGGGCCGCGGTGACTACGCCGCCGACGGTGTGAATCGCCAGTTGCTGGACGGTGCCCGCTACCGGAGCGTTGAGCAGGGTCAGTGATTCCTGGTAACGGGCCTTGGCCAGTTCCTGTACCAGTCGTGCGACTTTTTGATCGGCCTGTTGCTGCAGGTCGAGCATGGCCCGGCGGGTCTGGGCGACGACGCCTTCGCGGCGGCGCAGGGCTTCGGCCCGGGCTGCGGAGTATTGCAGCACGCTGGCTTGTTGCACCCGCAGGTGGCGCTGCAGATCCAGGCGGGCCTGTTCCTTTTCCAGGTATTCGTGACGGGCCACGTATTGCTCGGTGAGCAAGCGTTGATAATCCTCGGCCAGTTGGGTGGCGATCGGCAGGGTTTTCAGCAGGTTCGAGACCTGCGCCCGGGCGGCCTGGATTTCGGCGTTGCGCTGGAGGATTTCCGCGTCGACCAGCTCTAGGCTGCTGCGGTATTCCTGGTATTGCCCCTGAAGCCAGCGCTGTGCGGCCAGCACTTGCTCGGGGTTGGCCTGCTCGATGGCGCCGATCAGGGAATCCGGGGGTTGGCGGTGGTTGATCGCATCGAGCATTGCCGTGCCCCGGGCGCTGTCGATTCGTGCGGCCAGCAGGTCACTCTGGATGAGTTTGACGTCGGCATCAGCGGACGTCGGATCGAGTTCGACCAGTCGCTCACCGACCCTGACAGCCTGGCCATCGCTGACATGAATGGCTTTGACCACGGCGGTTTCGCTGGACTGAATCAACTTGGTTTTACCGCTGGGGACGATCTTGCCCGGTGCGATCGCGACCACTTCTATCTTGCCGAGCGAGGCCCACAGCACTGTCAGCATGGCGAACGCCATGATGCTCCAGAGGAAGACCCTGGGTGCCGGGTGCACGGGCTTGTCCTGGAGCGCCAGGGCCGCGGGCAGAAACTGGATTTCATGGGGCAGGCGCCCCGCTGGCGCGTCCATCTGTCGGCGCTGGCGCCAGGACTGACGCCAGGCGTCGCGATAGCGCTGCAAAAGGTCAAGGCTTGCGGTCATGTGACAATCACTCCATGCGTCAACAACAGGCGGGTTCGGCGATGCTACAGGTGGCTGATCGTTCAGCCCTGCTGCAGGCGGTGCAGCCGGCAGTAATGCTCAGCCTTTTGGGCGATGAGTTCGGCATGGGAGCCCTGTTCGACGATTTGCCCGCGATCCACCACGAGGATGCGATGGGCATCCCGCACGGCGGACAGTCGGTGAGCAATGATGATCACGCTGCGACCCTGGCAGATGGTCTGCATGTTCTGCTGGATGATCTGCTCGGACTCGTAGTCCAGGGCGCTGGTGGCTTCGTCGAAGATGAGGATGCGTGGATCGCCCATCAGCGCCCGGGCGATGGCGATGCGTTGACGCTGGCCGCCGGACAGCGAAGCGCCGTGTTCACCGACGACGGTGTCGTAGCCTTCCGGCAACTCGAGGATGAAGGCATGGGCACCGGCCATTTTTGCGGCCTCGATCACCGACTCGAGGGCCGCGCCCGGGTCGCTCAGCGCGATGTTTTCGCGGATGCTGCGGTTGAACAGCATGCTGTCCTGCAACACCACGCCAATCTGTCGGCGCAGGGATGAAACATCCGCCAGCGCCAGGTCCATGCCATCGACCAGCACCCGGCCACGCTCGGGGACGTACAAGCGCTGGAGCAGGCGAGTCAGTGTGCTTTTGCCGGAACCGGACCGACCGACCACGCCGATCACTTCACCGGCTTCGACCTGCAGGTTCACCCCACGCAACACTTCGGAGCCATCGGTGCGATAGCGAAAATGCACCTGGTCGAACTCGATATGGCCTTTGAGCGGCGGCAGCGTGCTGCGGGTGCCCTGGGTCAACTCGGTGGGCGTATTGAGAATGTCGCCCAGGCGCTGGACTGAAACCCCCGTTTGCTGGAAGCTGGTCCAGAGCTGTGCCAGACGCATGATCGGTTGCGATACGCGCCCGGCCAGCATGTTGAAAGCAATCAACTCACCCACTGACAGCTGGCCGCCGATGACCAGCTGGGCGCCCAGCCACAGTGTTGCCACGGTGACCAGTTTGCCAATGAGCGCCACGCTTTCGTTGGCAATGGCGGACAGGTTCTGGGTCTTGAACCCGGCCGCGACATAGGCCGCCAGCTGGTTGTCCCATTTGCGCATGACCTGCGGCTCGACCGCCATCGACTTGAGCGTATCGATACCGTTCACCGTCTCCACCAGAAACGCCTGGTTCTCGGCTCCGCGAGCAAAACTGTCTTGCAGCCTCGATCTCAATAACGGCGTGATCAATAGCGAGACCAGCACATACAGCGGCAGTGACAGGAGCACGATCAAGGTCAACCAGCCGCTGTAACAGAACATCACGACGATGAAGGCCACTGAAAAGAGCACGTCCAGCAACAAGGTTATGGCATTGCCCGTGAGGAAGCTGCGGATGTTTTCCAGTTCACGCACACGGGCTACCGAGTCGCCCACGCGCCGCGCCTGAAAATAAGCCAGGGGCAAGCCGATCAAATGGTGGAACAGTCGCGAGCCCAGTTCCACATCGATGCGGCTGGTGGTGTGGGCGAATACGTAGCTGCGCAAACCGCTGAGCGCGGACTCGAAGACCATGACCGCCAGCAGGCCGGAGGCGATGACATCCAGGGTGGTCAAACCCTGGTGCACCAGCACCTTGTCCATGACCACCTGGAAGAACAGCGGTGTCACCAGTGCGAACAGTTGCAGGACAAAGGAAACCACCACGATTTCGCCCAGCAGTTTTCGGTGTTTGACGATGGCCGGGATGAACCAGGTGAAGTCGAAGCGCGAGCTCTCGCCGGGCAATGCGGATTCGGAACGAACCAACAGCAAACTTCCGCTCCATCGAGCTTGCAACTGGTCTAGGCTGATCACCTCGGGTCGGCTGGCACGAGGATCCTGGATCAGCGCTTTTCCCTCATCCAGTTTGGCAATGATAAAAAAACCGCCGTCACGATCCGTTGCAATTGCCGGTAGCGGAGTTCGATCAAGACGGACAACCGTTGTCTTCACCGACTTGGCCTTGAGGCCCGATTTGCGCGCCGCCAAGAGCAATTCGGATTGTCCGAGCGCTTGCCCTTGCGTAGAAAACAGGTAGCCAAGATGTTCGGTCGACGCCGCCACATTATGAAAGCGGGCCAGCATGACCAGGCAGGCAACCCCAGTGTCGATGTCCGCAGTGGATTGAATCTTTTCTTCTTCGCTCATGAGACATCCTGGTCAATCGGAATGCAGCACTAAATGAGATAAAAATCGCCGATATATCGCCCGGATCAAGTTCTCGCAGGACTATCGGGAGGAAGGAAATCCTGTTCAAAATCATAATCCCCGGACAGATAACTGCTCAGGCTTATTAAATCGTCCGGACTTAAAAGGCCCGCCGCCTGTTTGAGCTTCAGCGTATTGATGATGTAGTCATAGCGCGCATTGTTGTACTCCCTGACGATGTTATAAAGCTGGCGTTGCGCATTGAGAACATCCGCAAAGTTTCGAGAGCCCATTTCCCAGCCCACCTGGTTTGCCTGTACCGAGGCTCGACTGGACTGGATGGACTGGCGTCTCGCTGTTACCTGTTCGATATCGGAATTGACGGTGCGATGCAAATTACGAGTTGCCAGCACTGTTTCCCGAAGCCGGTTTTCTTTTTCATATTGACTTTGCGTCAGCTGCTCGGTGGCTTCGCGTACTTGCGAGCGAACCATGCCGCCTGAATACAAGGGGATATTAAGTTCAAGTGCGATACTGCGCTGGGCAATATCATCCCGGTAGTTAGCGCCGCCCGTGACTTCACTATTGCCTTTGCGATAGGAGACCACCGCGTCCAGGGTGGGGGCGAATCCAGCCTTGCGTTGCCGCAGCGTGTGTTCCGCCGCGACTACCGAAAACTGACTGGCTTGCAGGTTCAGGTTTTGTTGTACCGCCTGATTGACCCAGGCGTCCGCTTGCTCGGGTGCCGGCGCCACAATAGGCAGCCGGTGCTGTAGGCCTTCAATCGTCAAATAGTGTTTGTTGGTCAGACGAGACAAGTTCCCGAACGCATCATCCACCTTGCGCTCCGCCAGTTTGCGGTTGGCGCTGGCATTATCGTACGCCGCCTTGGCATCCAGTACGTCGGTGATGTTGGCCGCACCGCTGGCAAGTCGTCCCTGGGCCTGCTGCCGTTGACGCTGCAGAGCTGCTTCCTCTGCCCTGGACGCTGCCACCCTGTCCAGCGCTCGCAGGGTTTCGAAATACGCTTGAGCCACGGTGAGAATCAGTAATTGTTCTTTTGCCAACAGCTCGAATTGATCCTTGGTCAATGTGGCCTGCGTCGCGTCCAGTTGGAACCAGCGATCGGCGCGAAACAACGGTTGTATCAAGTTCGCCTGGAAGGTCGAATCATTGCGAGAACGACTTGAAGAAGAACCCGTTTGGGTGACGGCAACGGATCGTGCCGAGGAATTGAGGGTGGGTAATAATCCGGCGCGGGCCTGAGGTACTTTTTCCTTGAGGGATTCATAGTGATGCCTGGCGGCCAACAACTGGGCATCATTAACTAGTGCTTCTTCGTAAATCGCCATCAGGCGCGCGTGACCAGCATTTACATCCGCTCGCAGCGAAGATGGAAATATTGCAAGCAAGACTGCAAGTGCGATGATTTCCATCAGTACAACGTGTGCGCTCCAGGTTTTAGTCCCCTCCCCCGGCATATTTTGACCCTCCCTAGTTATAATGTTAGTTGCATCCGCTCGATGGAAACGAGGTGTTTCATCTGCTGACAAGACTACCCAGACGTTTGAATCAATGTCAGATACCGACTTCCGAGGCAGTTGTAATACTCATCCGGTAAATAATGATCAATTGAGTCGTTACGAATAGGAAAAGGTTACGAAGGAAGTTTTCCTACAGCCTTGAAGTTTTCGGACTACTTTTGGCTGGGGAAGCTTGGGTGTTGTGGCAGATGCGTTGTGAGTTACCTGAAAGGTCTTGAGTTGTTTGTACCGGCCTCTTCGCTGGCAAGCCAGCTCCTACAGGGTCCGCGTCGTACGATGAAGGTGCGATAACACGCATCCTGCAGGGGCTGGCTTGTCGGATCGCCGTATCGCAGCGAAAGCGATATCACGGCCATAAAAAAACCCGCCGATGATCACTCATCGGCGGGTTTTTTATTAACGGCTAACGCTTAGATCGCGCCACGCTGACGCAGCAGATCCAGCACTTGCTTGACGCTTTCTTCCAGGGACAGCGACTGGGTGTCGACCACGAGGTCGGCGTCCAGTGGCACGTCGTACGGGAAGGATTCGCCCGGGATGTTGTCCCCGGCCGCCGCGTACAGGCCTTGCGGGTCACGCTCGGCACAGACCGTCGGCGAGGCCTGGACGTAGACCGTCAGCAGACGTTCCTTGCCGATCAGCTCCCTGGCCTGCTCACGACCTTCGGCACTTGGCGCCACGAAGGCTGCCAGGGTGACCAGGCCGGCTTCGTTGAATTGACGCGCGACGTGCGCGGCACGACGCCAGTTCTCGGTACGCCCGGCGCGATCCTGTGGCAGACCTTTGTTCAGGTCGTGACGCAGGTTCTGGCCATCGAGTACGAACACCGCACGGCCCATGTCGAACAGCTTGCGTTCAACCGCGTAGGCCAGTGTGCTTTTGCCAGCGCCGGACAAGCCGCTGAACAGCACGGTGGCCGGTTGCTGGCCGAAGCGCTGGGCGCGTTCTTCGGTGGCGACGTGGGCCAGTTTGCCGTGGTGGGTGCTGCTGCCATGGCTCAACGGCTGGGCGATGATCATGCCGGCGGCGACGGTGCCATTGGTCAGACGGTCGATGACGATGAACGAACCGGTGGTGCGGTTGCTCGCGTAACCGTCCAGCGCGATGGCCGCGTCGAGGCTGACCTTGACCCGACCGATCTCGTTCAGTTGCAACGAACTGGCCGGGCCTTCTTCCAGGGTGTTCACGTCAACGCGGTTGACGATGCTGGTGATCGAACCCGGTACGTAGCTGGTGGCGCGCTTGATGTCGTATTTCTTGCCCGGCAACATCGGCTCTTCGGCCATCCATACCAGCATGGCGTCGAAGGCGTCTGTCACTTGCGGCTGGTTGTCGGCGTGCACCAGCAAGTCGCCGCGGGAGATGTCGATCTCGTCTTCCATGGTCAGCGTGACAGCCTGGCCAGGACCTGCGTGTTCCAGCTCACCTTCGAAGGTGACGATGGATTTCACGCGACTGCTCTTGCCCGACGGCAGGACCACGACTTCATCGCCCTTGTGCACGATGCCGCTGGCCAGGGTGCCGGCGAAACCACGGAAGTTCAGGTTCGGACGGTTGACGTACTGCACCGGGAAACGCAGGTCGGCGTAGTTGCGGTCGCTGGCGATTTCGACGGTTTCGAGGATCTCCATCAGCGACTGGCCGGTGTACCACGGCGAGCGCTCGGACCTGTTCACCACGTTGTCGCCTTTCAATGCCGACATCGGCACGAAGGCCATGGTGGTCGGCTTGAACGCGATACCGTCGGCGAACTTCAGGTAATCGGCCTTGATCGACTCGAAAACTGTTTCGTCGAAGCCGTTGAGGTCCATCTTGTTGATGGCGACCACGATGTGCTTGATGCCCAGCAACGAGGCGATGAAGCTGTGGCGACGGGTCTGGGTCTGCACGCCGTAACGGGCGTCGACCAGGATGATCGCCAGGTCACAGGTGGACGCACCGGTGGCCATGTTGCGGGTGTACTGTTCATGGCCGGGGGTGTCGGCGATGATGAACTTGCGCTTGGCGGTGGAGAAATAGCGATAGGCGACATCGATGGTGATGCCCTGCTCACGCTCGGCCTGCAGGCCGTCGACCAGCAAGGCCAGGTCGACGTCTTCACCGGTGGTGCCGACTTTTTTCGAGTCGCGGGTGATGGCTTCCAGGTGATCTTCGTAGATCATCTTGGAGTCGTGCAGCAGGCGCCCGATCAGGGTGCTCTTGCCGTCGTCGACGTTGCCACAGGTCAGGAAGCGCAGCATTTCCTTGCGTTCGTGCTGGCCCAGGTAGGCGAGGATGTCCTCGCTGATCAAATCAGATACGTGCGACATGACAACCCCTTAGAAATAACCCTGACGTTTCTTTTCTTCCATCGAGCCTGCGCCATCGTGGTCGATGACCCGGCCCTGGCGTTCGGAAGTTCGCGTCAGGAGCATTTCCTGAATGATGTCGGTCAGGCTGGTGGCCTCGGACTCGACCGCACCGGTCAACGGGTAGTCGCCCAGCGTGCGGAAACGCACCTTCTTCTTGACGATGCGCGCCTTGTCTTCGTCGCTCAGGTGATTGAGCAGGCGTTCGTCGTCGATCATGATCCAGGTGCCATTCATCTCGATGACGTCGCGTTCGGCGGCGAAATACAGCGGCACGATCGGGATGCCTTCGAGGTAGATGTACTGCCAGATGTCCAGTTCGGTCCAGTTCGACAATGGGAACACACGAATGGATTCGCCCTTGTTGACGTTGCCGTTGTAGACGTTCCACAACTCCGGGCGCTGGTTTTTCGGATCCCAGCGGTGCTTGGTGTCACGGAAGGAGTACACGCGCTCTTTGGCGCGGGACTTCTCTTCGTCGCGACGGGCACCGCCGAACGCGGCGTCGAAACCGTACTTGTCGAGGGCCTGTTTAAGGCCTTCGGTTTTCATGATATCGGTGTGCTTGGCACTGCCGTGGGTCAGCGGGTTGATGCCCTGCGCCACACCCTCGGGATTGACGTGCACCAGCAGGTCCAGTCCAAGTTCTTCGACCATGCGGTCGCGGAACGCGTACATTTCCTTGAACTTCCACCGGGTGTCGACGTGCATCACCGGGAACGGCAGTTTGCCCGGGAAGAATGCCTTGCGCGCGAGGTGCAGCATTACGGCGGAGTCTTTACCGACGGAGTACAGCATCACCGGGTTATCGAACTCGGCGGCGACCTCGCGGATGATGTGGATGCTTTCGGCCTCCAGCTGTTTCAGATGCGTCAGTTTGTCGACCATGGCTACTCACGAAAACGATCTTATGGACGGCCAGCGGGCCGTGTTCGAGCGGGGAATCCTAGCACAGCGTCCTCTTCTAATCAGGACGCAGGCTAGATCGAAAGGGTATATGAATATACCCATGTGGGAGCGAGCCTGCTCGCGATGGTCGCCAACGATGACGCGGGAAAACGGGCACCCCGCGGTGTTCTCGGGTTTTTCGCGAGCAGGCTCGCTCCCACAGTGGATCGGGGGTATTCAAATCGGATTCGGGCAATCGATGAAGATGTGCTCCAGGGCAAACCGCCGTGCCAGGTAATCACCCAACGCCTGCACACCATAACGCTCGGTGGCGTGGTGGCCGGCGGCGATGAAGCTGATGTCGTTTTCCCGGGCGCTATGAAAGGTCTGTTCGGAGGCTTCACCGGACAGGTACAGATCGACGCCGGCCAACACTGCCTGGTCAATGTAACCCTGGCCGCCACCGGTGCACCAACCCACCCGACGAATCATCTCGCCACCTTCGATCAACAACGGCTCACGGCCCATGACTTCCTGCACGCGTCGGGCGAAATCCCGCGGGGTCACTGGTTCATTCAATGAGCCGACCAGGCCGACGACCTTGAGGTTGTCCGGGTCCAGCGGGCCTTCGACCGTGATGTCCAGCTGTCGCGCCAGCTGCACGTTGTTCCCGACTTCGGGATGCAGATCCAGCGGCAGGTGGTAGGACAGCAGGCTGATATCGTGCCTGAGCAGGGTCTTCAGGCGACGCTGCTTCATGCCGGTGATGCACGGATTCTCGCCTTTCCAGAAATAGCCATGATGCACCAGCACCAGGTCGGCTTTGGCTTCGACGGCGGCGTCGAGCAGCGCCTGGCTGGCGGTGACGCCACTGACGATGCGCATCACCTGCGGCCGGCCTTCGACCTGCAAGCCGTTGGGGCAGTAATCGGCAATCCTGGCGCTGTTGAGGTAACGGTCGGCTTCTTCGACCAGGGTGCTCAGGGCGACGGCCATAAAAGACTCCTAAATATCCCGTTCAGAGGCACGCTTGGCCTCGTATAATGCGCGACATTATGGGCGGTCTCATACCGCCTGCAACCTGTCAGGACGTGCTTAATGCTCAAGGCGCTGCGTTTTTCCGGCTGGCCGCTGTTGGCCGGCGTGCTTATCGCTTTATTGATCATCCAGCGTTACCCGCAGTGGGTCGGCCTCCCGAGCCTCGATGTCAACCTGCAGCAAGCCCCGCAAACCACCATCATGCAACAGGGCCCGGTGTCCTACGCCGATGCGGTGACCACGGCCGCGCCGTCGGTCGTCAACCTGTACACCACCAAGGTCATCAACAAACCCAACCATCCGCTGTTCGAGGATCCGCAGTTCCGCCGTTTCTTCGGCGACAACTCGCCCAAACAGAAGCGTATGGAGTCGAGCCTCGGTTCGGGGGTGATCATGAGCCCGGAAGGCTATTTGCTCACCAACAACCATGTGACCAGCGGTGCCGACCAGATCGTAGTCGCCTTGAAGGATGGCCGGGAAACCCTGGCCCGGGTGATCGGCAGCGACCCGGAAACCGATCTCGCGGTGCTGAAGATCGACTTGAAGCACCTGCCCTCGATCACCGTTGGCCGTTCCGACAATATCCGCATCGGCGACGTGGCCCTGGCCATCGGCAACCCGTTCGGCGTCGGCCAGACCGTGACCATGGGCATCATCAGCGCCACCGGGCGCAATCAGTTGGGCTTGAACAATTACGAAGACTTCATCCAGACCGATGCCGCGATCAATCCGGGCAACTCCGGCGGAGCGCTGGTGGATGCCAACGGCAACCTGACCGGCATCAACACGGCGATCTTTTCCAAGTCCGGCGGTTCGCAGGGCATCGGTTTCGCCATTCCGGTCAAGTTGGCCATGGACGTGATGAAGTCGATCATCGAACACGGCCAGGTGATCCGGGGCTGGCTCGGCATCGAAGTGCAGCCGCTGACCCAGGAATTGGCGGAATCCTTTGGTCTGTCGGGACGGCCCGGGATCGTGGTCGCGGGGATTTTCCGTGACGGCCCGGCGCAGAAGGCCGGCCTGCAACTGGGCGACGTGATCCTAGCCATTGACGGTGAACCGGCGGGAGATGGTCGTCGCTCGATGAACCAGGTGGCGCGGATCAAGCCAACCGACAAGGTCACGATCGAGGTGATGCGCAACGGCAAGGAGCTCAAGCTCACGGCGGAGATCGGCCTGCGTCCGCCGCCGGCACCAGCGCCGGCCAAAGAGAAAGAACAAGAGTAAACAGCAACACAAAACCCCTGTAGGAGCTGGCTTGCCAGCGAAGAGGCCATCAGATTCAACGATGATGTTGACTGGTAGACCGCCTTCGCTGGCAAGCCAGCTCCTACAGGGACCGAGGCGTGGTTTAGAGGTCGGCCAGGCCGTCGATCAGCGCCTGGTTCTGCTCAGGCGTACCGATGCTGATCCGCAGGAACTGGGCAATCCGCTCCTGCTTGAAGTGTCGAACGATTACACCCTGCTCGCGCAACTTCGCCGCCAGGCCCGCCGCATCATGCTGCGGATGACGGGCGAATATGAAGTTCGCCGCCGAAGGCAACACCTCAAAGCCCTTCGCCTCCAATTGCCCGACCACCTTGTCGCGACTCTCGATCACCCAGCGGCAGGTCTTGTCGAAGTGCTCGCGATCCTCGAACGCTGCCGCCGCGCCGACAATCGCCAGGCGGTCCAGCGGATAGGAGTTGAAGCTGTTCTTGATCCGCTCCAGCGCTTCGATCAGGTCCGGATGCCCCACCGCCAGCCCTACCCGCAGCCCGGCCAGAGAACGGGACTTGGACAGGGTTTGAGTCACCAGCAGGTTCGGATAACGGTCCACCAGGGTGATTGCCGTCTCGCCACCAAAGTCGATGTAAGCCTCGTCCACCACGACCACCGTATCCGGGCTGGCCTTGAGGATTTGCTCCACGGCATCCAGCGCCAGCAGGCAACCGGTCGGCGCGTTCGGGTTCGGGAAGATGATCCCGCCATTCGGCTTGGCGTAGTCCGCCGGATCGATCTGGAACTGCTCGTCCAGCGGTACCGCGTCGAAGGCGATGCCGTACAAGCCGCAGTAGACCGGGTAGAAGCTGTAGCTGATGTCCGGGAACAGCAGCGGCTGATCGTGTTGCAGCAGACCGTGGAAGATGTGCGCCAGGACTTCATCGGAACCGTTGCCGAGGAACACCTGATTGCTCTGTACGCCGTAGTAGTTGGCGACTGCGTTTTTCAGCAGATCGCTGTTCGGGTCCGGGTACAGGCGCAAGTTGTCGTTCAGTTCGACCTGCATCGCCGCCAGGGCCTTGGGCGATGGGCCGTACGGATTTTCATTGGTATTGAGCTTCACCAGCTTGGCCAGTTTCGGCTGTTCGCCCGGGACGTAAGGCACGAGGTTCTTGACGAACGGGCTCCAGAATTTACTCATGTTCAGTTCCCCTGCCCTTGTGGAAAGTCTTCGTCGACGATGCGGTATTCGGCGCTGCGCGCGTGGGCGGTCAACGACTCGCCACGGGCCAGCACGGAAGCGGTCTTGCCCAGTTCGGACGCACCCTGCTCGGAGCAGAAGATGATCGACGAGCGTTTCTGGAAGTCGTACACACCCAGCGGCGAAGAGAATCGCGCGGTGCCGGAAGTCGGCAGCACGTGGTTCGGACCCGCGCAGTAATCGCCAAGGGCTTCAGACGTGTGACGGCCCATGAAGATCGCGCCGGCGTGACGGATCTGCGGCAGCCAGGCTTGCGGGTCGGCAACGGACAATTCCAAATGCTCCGGTGCGATACGGTTGGCCACTTCGATGGCCTGGTCCATGTCACGAACCTTGATCAGCGCGCCACGGCCATTGATCGAGGTTTCGATGATCTCGGCACGTTCCATGGTCGGCAGCAGCCTGGCGATGCTGGCGGCGACCTGGTCGAGGAACCCGGCGTCCGGGCTGACCAGGATCGCCTGGGCGTCTTCGTCGTGCTCGGCCTGGGAGAACAGGTCCATGGCGATCCAGTCCGGATCGGTCTTGCCGTCGCAAACCACGAGGATTTCCGAGGGACCGGCGATCATGTCGATACCGACCTGGCCGAACACGTGGCGCTTGGCAGTGGCAACATAGATGTTGCCCGGCCCGACCACCTTGTCGACCTTCGGCACGCTTTCGGTGCCGTATGCCAGTGCGGCAACCGCCTGGGCGCCACCGATGGTGAACACGCGATCGACACCGGCGATGCAGGCCGCGGCCAGCACCAGTTCGTTGATTTCACCCCGAGGGGTCGGCACGACCATGACCACTTCGGTCACGCCGGCGACCTTGGCCGGAATCGCGTTCATCAGCACCGAGGACGGGTACGACGCCTTGCCGCCCGGGACGTACAGGCCGGCGCGATCCAGCGGCGTGACCTTCTGGCCGAGCACGGTGCCATCGGCTTCGGTGTAGCTCCAGGATTCCTGCTTCTGCTTTTCGTGGTAACTGCGCACACGGGCCGCGGCTTTTTCCAGGGCTTCGCGCTGGGGCACGGTGATCCGCGTCAGGGCCAGTTCCAGGCGTTCGCGCGGCAGGATCAGGTCGGCCATGGAGGCAACGTCCAGGCCGTCGAATTGCCGGGTGTAGTCCACCAGCGCCGCATCGCCACGCTCACGCACGGTCTTGATGATGTCCAGCACGCGCTGATTGACCGAGTCGTCGGACACACTTTCCCAGCTCAGCAGATGATCCAGATGATGTGCGAAATCCGGGTCAGCAGCGTCGAGTCGGCGAATTGCAGTCGGTGCGGTCATAGCGAGAGCCTCATAGAATTGGCAAAAACTCAGGCGCCCTAACTTAGCAGTCGTTTCCGCTTGGGCACCTGAGAATTCTGGCTATGAGGCGGATAGACGGGCGCGACTCAGCGTCGCGCAGGTGAATCAGCCGCGGTGTCGAGACTCCACTGCCTTGCGCAGGGTGTCGATCAACGCCTGGATACGGGCATGCTGCATTTTCATCGAGGCCTTGTTGACGATCAGGCGGGAGCTGATGTCGGCGATGAAATCCTGGGGTTCCAGGCCATTGGCGCGCAGGGTGTTGCCGGTGTCGACCACGTCGATGATCTTGTCCGCCAGACCGATCAGCGGCGCCAGCTCCATCGAGCCGTAAAGCTTGATGATATCGACCTGACGGCCCTGTTCGGCATAGTAGCGCTTGGCGACGTTGACGAACTTGGTCGCCACCCGCAAACGGCCCTTGGGCTCGACATCGCCGACACGGCCGGCGGTCATCAGCTTGCAGAGGGCAATCCGCAGATCCAGAGGCTCGTACAAACCCTGGCCGCCATATTCCATCAGCACATCTTTACCTGCGACACCAAGGTCGGCGGCGCCATGCTCGACGTACGTCGGCACATCGGTGGCGCGCACGATCAACAGGCGCACATCGGCCTGGGTCGTGGGAATGATCAGCTTGCGGCTCTTGTCCGGATTCTCGGTCGGCACGATGCCCGCTTCAGCCAGAAGCGGCAGGGTGTCGTCAAGGATGCGGCCCTTGGACAGTGCGATGGTCAACATGGGAAACGTCAGTCCTTATCAAGGTACTCATGCCCGGTCGCAAACGACGCCGGACACACGTCGAGGCTTTCTTAATTACGAAAAGACACCCTCGACTTCGAACAAATCAACGGGCACGTCCCTGTGCCCATGCCACAGAAACTAGCCCGGTACGCGGCGGATCTTGGCGCCGAGCATCTGCAGTTTCTCTTCGATGCACTCGTAACCACGGTCTATGTGGTAGATGCGATCGATCAGGGTATCGCCTTCGGCGATCAGCGCCGAGATCACCAGGCTGGCCGATGCACGCAGGTCGGTGGCCATCACTGGCGCGCCCTTGAGCTTCTCGGTCCCGGTGACGATGGCAGTGTTGCCTTCGACCTGGATCTTGGCGCCCATGCGGTGCAGTTCGTACACGTGCATGAAGCGGTTTTCGAAGATCGTCTCGATCACGGCACCGGTGCCTTCGGCAATGGCGTTGAGGGAGATGAACTGCGCCTGCATGTCGGTCGGGAACGCCGGGTACGGAGCGGTACGCACGTTGACGGCTTTCGGCCGCTTGCCATGCATGTTCAGCTCGATCCAGTCTTCACCGCAGGTGATTTCGGCACCCGACTCGCGGAGCTTTTCCAGGACGGCTTCGAGGATGGTCGGATCCGTGTCCTTGACCTTCACACGACCGCCGGTGACCGCCGCGGCCACCAGGTAGGTGCCCGTCTCGATACGGTCAGGCATGACCTTGTAAGTGGTCGGGTGCAGACGCTCGACGCCATCGATGGTGATGGTGTCGGTGCCGGCGCCAGTGATCTTGGCGCCCATAGCATTCAGGAAGTTCGCCAGGTCGATGACTTCAGGCTCGCGAGCGGCGTTTGCCAGCACGCTGCGGCCCCTGGCCAGTGCGGCGGCCATCATGATGTTCTCGGTGCCGGTCACACTGACGGTATCGAAGAAGAAGTGCGCACCGCGCAGGCCGCCTTCAGGGGCCTTGGCCTTGATGTAGCCGCCTTCGACGTCGATGATTGCACCCATGGCCTCAAGGCCGCGGATGTGCAGGTCAACCGGACGCGAACCGATGGCGCAACCGCCAGGCAGTGCGACTTCGGCTTCACCGAAACGGGCTACCATTGGGCCCAGTACCAGGATCGACGCACGCATGGTTTTAACCAGTTCGTACGGGGCGATCAGGGTCTTGATGGTGCGCGGGTCGATTTCGACGCTGAGCTTTTCGTCGATCACCGGTTCGATGCCCATGCGCCCGAACAGCTCGATCATGGTGGTGATGTCGTGCAGGTGCGGCAGGTTGGCAACGGTCACCGGGCCATCGCACAGCAAGGTGGCAGCCAGGATCGGCAGGGCAGAGTTCTTTGCCCCGGAAATGCGGATTTCGCCATCAAGGCGAACGCCACCGGTAATTATCAATTTATCCATAAGAATCTCGACGCCCTTGGGCTCAGGTGCGCTCGGCCCAGGCCGCGCTGCTGAAAAATTTCATAGTGACCGCATGGATGCTGCCATCGGTGATCCATGGGTTCAAATGGGCATAGATCTGCTGCTGACGCTTCACCGGGCTCAACGCCGCCAGTTCATCGCTAATCACGTTCAGCTGAAAGTTGCAGCCTTCGCCCTCAACTTCTACCTGCACTTGTGACAGAGAATCGGACAGCTTTCCTTCAAGGAAGCTCTTTACTTCGTTGGCCTGCATGCTCAACCTCAATCGGCGCCCTGTGCGCGCGGGTCGGACATCATACAAAAAAGCCCCGCGCCTGCGAACCCCGCTAAGCAGGACTCTGACGGGGGGCTTGTTCATAGATGTTGGTTAGGTTTGCGCCAACAGCTCGGTCAATTCGCTGACCTGAGCGATTTCACGCATGTCTTCGGGCATTCCACGGATGCTCCACGCCTTGCCGGCCGCCTCTGCATCACGCATGAAGCACAGCAACAGCGACAAGCCGACACTGCTGGACTTCAACACGGCCGAACAATCGACCACCAACGTAGCCGCCTTGCTGGACTTGATCAGCGCCTGGCCCTGCTTGCGCAAGCCGGGACCGGTGCGGTAGTCCAGCATGCCGCTGACCAGCAACTCGCCGGCATCGTTCATGCGAATGGCCGATACGCTCATTGAACTGGCTTCACGGCAGCCTTGTCGGTGACGTCCTTGGCTTTGGCGACTTCACCGGCCCAATTGTCGATGGTCTTGTCCAGGTCGTTGCCATTGCGCTGCATCGCATCGGTGAACTGATCGCGGAACAGCTTGCCGATGTTGATGCCGTTGATGATCACGTTGCGCACTTTCCACTCGCCGTTGATTTTCTCAAGTGTATAGGACACAGGATAGATCGAACCGCTGCTGCCCTTGACCTGCATGTCGACGCTGGTCCGGGTGCCGCTTTCGTCCTTGGCCGGCGAAACGGTGATGCCCTGGTTGTTGTATTCGAGCAAGGCGTTGCCATAGAACTGCATCAGGCTGCGCTTGAAGTTTTCCTGGAAGCGCTGCATTTGCTCAGGCGTGGCCTTGCGCGAGTATTTCACGGTCATGATGCTGCGGGATATCCCGTCGGCATCGACCACCGGCCCGACGATACCGTTCAGCGCATCGTAGAAGTCCTTCGGGCTTTGCTTGTATTTTTCCTTGTTGGCAGCCAGGTCGGCCAGCAACCGGGTAGTCGTGTCCTGAATCAGTTCGTGCGCTGACGGCGCCGCCACGGCGTTAGCCATCAACGGCAAGGCCGCGAGCAATATCAACAGGCCACGTCGCAAGGTAGAGATCATTCAAAAACTCCTCATTTGGCTTCTTTGCTAACGGTATTGAGCAGGAATTTACCTATCAGGTCCTCAAGCACCAGCGACGACTGGGTGTCGTGGATGGTCCCGCCATCCTTGAGCAAGCCTTCTTCGCCGCCCACGCTGATACCGATGTATTTCTCGCCCAACAGGCCAGCGGTCAGGATAGATGCAGTGGAGTCGGTCGGCAGGTTATTCACCGATTTTTCAAGCTGCATGGTCACTCTGCCGGTGAAACTGTCGCGGTCCAGATCGATCGCCGTGACCTTGCCGATGGTCACACCGGCCATGGTCACCTTAGCTCTGACCGTCAAACCGGCGATATTGTCGAAATAGGCATAAAGTTTATACGTATCGGTCGTTGCGCTCGGGGACAGGCCACTCACCCGCAACGCCAGCAACAGCAAAGCCAGGATGCCAGCCAGCAAGAAAAGGCCGACACCGATTTCCAGGGTGCGGTTTTGCATCAGAAATCTCCAAACATCAAGGCGGTCAGAATAAAGTCCAGGCCGAGTACTGCCAAAGAGGCATACACCACGGTCTTGGTAGTGGCACGACTGATCCCCTCGGAAGTGGGCTCGCAGTCATAGCCTTGGAATACGGCGATCCAGGTCACGACAAAGGCGAAGACGATGCTTTTGATGATGCCGTTGAGCACATCGTCGGCAAAGGTCACGCTGTTCTGCATGTTCGACCAGTAGGAGCCTTCATAGACACCCAGCCAGTCAACGGCCACCCACGAACCACCCCAGATACCCACCACGCTGAAAATCATCGCCAGCACCGGCAGGGAAATGAAGCCGGCCCACAGGCGCGGGGCGATGATGTACTTGAGCGGATCGACACCGATCATTTCCAGGCTGGACAATTGCTCGGTGGATTTCATGTTGCCGATTTCGGCCGTCAGGGCCGAACCTGCGCGCCCGGCGAACAGCAAGGCGGTGACCACCGGCCCCAGTTCACGCAACAGCGTCAGGGCAACCATCTGCCCGACCGCCTGCTCCGACCCGTAGCTGGACAGGATGTTGAAGCCTTGCAGCGCCAGCACCATGCCGATGAACACCCCCGAGACCACGATGATCACCAGGGACATCACGCCCACCGAATGCAATTGCTTGACCAGCAGCCCGAAACCGCCGCCGATACCGCCGCGACCGAACAAGGCATGAAACAGAAATATCGCCGAACGGCCAAACACGCCCAGCACATCGATGCCGGAATGGCCGAAGCGGCGCACTCGTTCTATCACTGAAATCTTGCGCATCAACGCTTCCCCAGAAGATCTGCGCGGTAATCCGTCGCTGGAAAGTGATAGGCGACCGGTCCGTCAGGCTCTCCCGTCATGAACTGACGGATACGGGGCTCACTGGAATTCATCAATTCGTCAGGCGTGCCCTGCCCCAATACCTGCCCGTCGCCCACCACATAGATGTAGTCGGAGATGCTCGCCGTCTCGGCCAGGTCGTGGGACACCACGATGCTGGTGATGCCCAGCGCATCGTTGAGCAGGCGGATCAGGCGCACCAGCACGCCCATGGCGATCGGGTCCTGGCCGACAAAGGGCTCGTCATACATGAGGATCTGCGGATCGAGGGCAATCGCCCGGGCCAGCGCGACACGGCGCTTCATGCCGCCGGACAGTTCGTCAGGCATCAGGTCGATGGCGCCACGCAAGCCCACGGCCTGCAATTTGAGCAGGACGATGTCCCGGATCATTTCTTCCGGAAGCTCGGTATGAACCCGTAGCGGAAAGGCGACGTTCTCGAACACATCGAGATCGGTGAACAGCGCACCGCTCTGAAACAGCACACCCATGTGCTTGCGCGCATCGAACAGGTCGCTGCGAGACAGTTTCGGCAGGTTCTGACCGTTGACCCAGACCTCGCCCTTGGTCGGACGCAACTGGGCGCCCATCAAACGCAACAGTGTGGTCTTGCCACACCCGGAAGGCCCCATGATGCCGGTGACCTTGCCGCGCGGTATACGGATATCGACGTTATTGAAAATGCTGCGCGCACCGCGCTTGAAGGTCAGTCCCTTCAGCTCGACCGCGTAGGCGTTATCGGCACTCATCTAAACTCCTTGCGATGCAGCCTCTCACTCGGACGCCTGACTTTCTTGCGAAAGCACATGCCTCCCCGGGCAGGGCCGAACTGGCGGCGAACTATATCACTGCAAAGGCCAAGCGCCCAAGGCCCACGCCGGTCCATGTTCCGCAACATGGCAGGGTAAAAGTGTGTATTGGGAGGGATTAAGTAACAGGGAGTGACAAAGCACGACGAACTTGCGTGAGGCTTTCGATCATAACCGTTATAATCGCCGCCTTTTCATCAGGCTATACGATTTCCGACATGAGCCAATCCAGCGACCTGATTCAGTCTGCACAACGCACCATCCGCCTCGAACTGGAAGCCGTCACCGGCTTGTTGCCCCGTATCGACGCGGATTTCGTACGCGCTTGCGAGACGATTCTGGCCAGCAAGGGCCGCGTGGTCGTGGTCGGCATGGGCAAATCAGGGCACATCGGCAACAAGATTGCCGCCACCCTGGCCAGCACCGGCACCACGGCTTTTTTCGTGCACCCGGCCGAAGCCAGCCACGGCGACATGGGCATGATCACCCGCGACGACGTGATCCTGGCACTGTCGAACTCCGGCTCGACCAATGAAATCGTGACCCTGCTGCCACTGATCAAGCGCCTGGGCATCCAGCTGATCAGCATGACCGGCAACCCCGACTCGCCGCTGGCCAAGGCCGCCGAGGTCAACCTCAACGTGCACGTCGAACACGAAGCCTGCCCGTTGAACCTGGCACCGACGTCGTCGACTACCGCAGCCCTGGTGATGGGCGACGCCCTGGCCGTTGCGCTGCTCGAAGCCCGGGGCTTCACTGCTGAAGATTTCGCCTTTTCCCATCCCGGCGGCGCCCTTGGCCGACGCTTGTTGCTGAAAGTGGAAAACGTCATGCACGCCGGGCAGGAACTGCCGCAGGTCCAGCGCGGCACCCTGCTCAAGGACGCGCTGATGGAAATGACCCGCAAAGGCCTGGGCATGACAGTGATCCTGGAAGCCGACGGCAAACTCGCCGGGATCTTCACCGACGGCGATTTGCGCCGTACCCTGGACCGCGCCATCGACATCCATCACGCCACCATCGACCAGGTCATGACCGTGCATGGCAAGACGGCTCGCGCCGAAATGCTGGCCGCCGAAGCCCTGAAAATCATGGAAGACCATCGAATCAACGCACTGGTGGTGGTGGACAAGGAGGACCGTCCGATCGGCGCCTTCAACCTGTCCGATCTGCTGCGTGCAGGAGTAATGTAATGACCAACGATCTGCTGGAACGCGGCAAGAACATCAAGCTGGCGATATTCGACGTCGATGGCGTACTGACCGACGGACGCCTGTACTTCCTGGAAGACGGCAGCGAATTCAAGACCTTCAACACACTCGACGGCCAGGGCATCAAGATGTTGATGGCAGCCGGCGTGCAGACCGCTATCATCAGCGGGCGCAAGACCCCGGTGGTCGAGCGACGGGCGAAGAACCTCGGCATTCCCCACCTGTATCAGGGTCGCGAAGACAAACTGGTGGTGCTCGACGAGCTTCTGGCCCAACTCGACCTAAGCTATGAACAGGTCGCCTACCTCGGCGACGATTTGCCTGACCTGCCGGTCATTCGCCGCGTCGGACTGGGCATGGCGGTAGCCAGTGCCGCCAGTTTCGTGCGTGAACACGCCCACGGCATCACCCAGGCCCGTGGCGGCGAAGGTGCCGCTCGCGAATTCTGCGAATTGATCCTGCGTGCCCAGGGCCGTCTCGATGCGGCCAATGCCGCGTACCTGTGAGCCCATTATGCTGAGCAAAAAGATTCGCAAATTCCTGGTGTTCGGGTGCATCGCAGCCATTTTCGCGGCGGTCGGCTACTGGAACATCAGTCCGGAGCGTTTTCTCGACAAGCCGGTCGCCAAGGCCGATGAAACCAGGATCGACTGGTACGCGACCAACACCCATAGCGTGCAGTACCTGCCCGATGGCAAATTGCAGTACGACATGACCTCCGACAAGGTCGAACACCTCAAGGCCAGTGACGTGACCCTGGTCAGCAAGCCGGACTTGAACATGTTCCGCGGCACTGAATTTCCGTGGCATGTGCAGAGCGAACGTGGCGAAGTCAATTCCGGTGGAACCGAAGTCGAACTGATCGACTCGGTACGAATCGCCCGAACCGACGAAAAAAAGCGCACGACCATTATTACCAGCACGCGCATGACCGTGTTCCCGCAGCAGCAATATGCGCAGACCGAGCAACCCGTTAGAATCGACGGCGCGGGTGGCGTTTCGACCGGCACGGGCATGAAAGCGTATTTGAAAGAAAGCAGGATACACCTGCTATCGAACGTAAGAGGACAGTATGAGGCTCGTTAAAACCCTCCCTATTTTGCTCAGTCTGGGCGCAGCACTGGGAAGCGTGAGCGCCTGGGCTCTGCCGAACGATCAAGAGCAGCCTATCCGCATTCAAGCCGACGATGCCCAACTGGACGACAAGAATGGCGTAGCCACCTACAAGGGTGACGTGATCATCACCCAAGGCTCGATGAAGGTCACCGGCAACACCGTGACCATCACCCGCACCCCGGCTGGCGATATCGACGTGGTGACCTCGGTGGGCAACCTCGCCTACTTCGAGCAGCTGCAAACTGCCGGCGACACCAAGCCGGTTCAGGGCTACGGCGTCACTATCCAGTACCACGCCTCGCAAAATCGCGTTGTGCTGATCGATCGCGCCAAAGTCATCGACAAGGACAACAACGTCACCCAAGGCGAGAAAATTGTCTACGACACAGAGAAAAAACTGGCGAGCGCCGGTCGCGCTACAGGCAACAAGGTGACCGAGTCGCGACCGCGCATCGACATGGTGATCCAGCCGAAAAAGAAAACCGACGAGCAAAAGGCCCAGTAATGGCAACTCTGAAAGCTCAGCATCTGGCCAAGAGCTACAAGAGCCGCCAGGTCGTGCGCGACGTCAGCCTGTCCATCGACAGCGGTCAGATCGTCGGCTTGCTTGGCCCTAACGGCGCCGGCAAAACCACCTGTTTCTACATGATCGTCGGCCTGGTACAGGCCGATCAGGGTCGCGTACTGATCGACGATCTGGACGTCAGCCATCAGCCGATGCACGGTCGTGCAAAAGCCGGTATCGGCTATCTTCCGCAGGAAGCGTCGATCTTCCGCAAACTGTCGGTGGCCGATAACATCCTGGCGATCCTCGAGACCCGCAAGGAGCTCGACAAGGCCGGTCGCCGCAAGGAGCTGGAAAGCCTGCTGCAGGAATTCCATATTCACCACATTCGCGACAACCTCGGCATGAGCCTGTCCGGTGGTGAGCGCCGCCGCGTGGAAATCGCCCGGGCACTGGCGACCAACCCGAAATTCATTCTCCTCGACGAACCCTTCGCCGGCGTGGACCCGATTTCGGTGGGCGACATCAAACAGATCATCCATCACCTCAAGGCCAAGGGCATTGGCGTGCTGATCACGGACCACAACGTCCGCGAAACCCTGGATATCTGCGAAACCGCCTACATCGTCAACGATGGCCAACTGATCGCCGAAGGCGACTCTGACACCATCCTGGCCAACGAACTGGTCAAGGAAGTGTATCTGGGCCATGAGTTCCGCCTGTAAGCACAGAGGTGTCCTGGCTTGTCGCTCAAGCGCTCGTCTCGATAAAAAATCAACACTTTTTTATTGTTACTGCGCTCTAGGCAAACGCTAAAGTTTCGGGCATATAATTTGCTTATGTTTGGCGCTCCGGCGCCCTGTAGTGGATGGCGCATGTGCGCCGGCGAATAAGGTGTTAAGCCCCTGCCATGAAACCATCGCTAGTCTTGAGAATGGGCCAGCAGCTGACGATGACACCGCAGCTGCAACAGGCCATCCGCCTGCTCCAATTGTCGACCCTGGACCTGCAACAGGAAATCCAGGAGGCCCTGGAGTCCAATCCGATGCTCGAACGCCAGGAAGAAGGCGACGACTTCGATAACGCCGACCCCTTGGCCGACAAAGCCGAACTGCAACCCAACGCCGACGTGTCGGAACCCTCCTACCAGGAAACCGCCCCGACGGTGGATAACCTCGAGGAAGGGGACTGGAACGAGCGCATTCCCAACGAACTGCCGGTCGATACCGCGTGGGAAGACGTTTACCAGACCAGCGCCAGCAGCCTGCCGAGCAACGATGACGACGAGTGGGACTTCACCACCCGTACCTCGGCCGGTGAAAGCCTGCAAAGCCATCTGCTGTGGCAACTGAACCTGGCACCGATGTCCGACACCGATCGCCTGATTGCCGTGACCCTGATCGACTGCATCAACAATCAGGGCTACCTGGACGAATCCCTCGAGGAAATTCTCGAAGCCTTCGACCCGGAACTGGACATCGAACTCGACGAAATCGAAGCCGTCCTGCATCGCATCCAGCAATTCGAACCCGCCGGCATCGGCGCCCGTAACCTGGGCGAATGCCTGTTGCTGCAATTGCGCCAGTTGCCCGCCAAGACCCCTTGGCTGACCGAGGCCAAGCGCCTGGTCAGCGACTACATCGATCTGCTTGGCAGTCGCGACTACAGCCAGCTGATGCGCCGCATGAAGCTCAAAGAAGATGAGCTGCGCCAGGTGATCGAACTGGTGCAGAGCCTCAACCCGCGTCCTGGCTCGCAGATCGAGTCCACTGAAGCCGAATACGTCGTCCCCGATGTCATCGTGCGCAAGGACAACGAGCGCTGGCTGGTGGAGCTGAACCAGGAATCGGTGCCACGGCTGCGGGTCAATGCCCAGTATGCCGGTTTCGTGCGCCGCGCCGACACCAGCGCCGACAACACCTTCATGCGCAATCAGTTGCAAGAGGCCCGCTGGTTCATCAAGAGCCTGCAGAGCCGCAACGAAACCCTGATGAAGGTGGCCACCCAGATCGTCGAGCATCAGCGTGGCTTTCTTGAGTACGGCGACGAAGCCATGAAACCGCTGGTACTGCATGACATCGCCGAAGCGGTGGGCATGCACGAGTCGACGATTTCCCGTGTGACTACGCAGAAATTCATGCACACCCCTCGGGGCATCTATGAATTGAAATACTTTTTTTCCAGCCACGTCAGCACCTCCGAAGGCGGCGAATGCTCGTCCACGGCGATCCGCGCGATCATCAAAAAACTGGTTGCAGCGGAAAATCAGAAAAAGCCGTTGAGTGACAGCAAGATCGCTGGTTTACTGGAGGCACAAGGCATTCAGGTGGCTCGCCGCACCGTCGCCAAGTACCGCGAATCCCTCGGGATCGCGCCTTCGAGCGAACGCAAGCGGTTGATGTAGAGCCACGCCACAGCGTTCCAGTGGTAGATCATCTGGTCTACCGCTTTATGCACTGGCAACGAAGGAGAAGCTGTATGCAAGTCAACATCAGTGGACACCAACTGGAAGTGACCGAACCTCTTCGCACCTACATCGGCGAAAAGCTCGAACGATTGGAGAGGCATTTCGACAAGATCACCAACGTGCAGGTCACGATGACGGTCGAAAAGCTCAAGCAGAAGATCGAAGCCACGCTGCATATTCCCGGCAATGAAGTCGTCGCCAACGCGGAACATACCGATATGTACGCGGCCATCGACGCATTGACCGACAAGCTGGATAAACAACTCAAAAAGCATAAGGAAAAGACCCAGAGCCTCCTCCAGGGCGCGACCGGTCGTTAACACTCCCAACCCATGATCCGACTTGAAACCATCCTGACCCCCGGCCGTTCCGTTGCGAACGCGCCGGGAGGCAGTAAAAAGAAAGCCCTCGAGCAAATTGCCAACCTCATCCACCGCGAAGTGCCGGATTTGGAGATGCAAGATGTCTTCGAGGCTCTGATTGCCCGTGAAAAACTCGGATCGACCGGTTTTGGCAACGGCATCGCCATCCCCCACTGTCGCCTCAAAGGCTGCACCTCGCCCATCAGCGCCTTGATGCATTTGGATGCACCCATCGATTTCGACGCCATCGACGGTGCCCCGGTTGACCTGCTGTTCGTGCTATTGGTCCCGGAAGCCGCTACCGATGCGCACCTGGAGCTGCTACGCCAGATCGCCAGCATGCTCGATCGCAAGGAAGTACGCGAAAAGCTGCGCAGCGCCCCGAGCAATCAAGCCTTGTATCAGGTTGTCCTGGACGAGCAAAACGGTCAGTAATCATGCGTTTGATCATCGTCAGTGGCCGCTCCGGCTCAGGTAAAAGTACCGCGCTCGATGTTCTCGAGGACAACGGCTTCTACTGCATCGACAACTTGCCTGCCGGGCTCCTGCCGGAATTGGCCGAGCGCGCCTTGATCCACACCGAGCTCGCCCAGCCGCTGGTTGCCGTGTCCATCGACGCGCGCAACCTGCCGAGCCATCTGTCGCGTTTTCCCGAGCTGCTGGAAGAAGTCCGCAGCCGGCATATCCAGTGCGATGTCCTGTACCTGGACGCCGACGAAGAAACCTTGCTCAAACGTTTTTCGGAGACCCGCCGGCGTCACCCGTTGAGCAACGCCAACCGTTCGCTGGCGGAGGCGATCAGCGACGAAAGCAACCTGCTCGGGCCGATTGCCGACCTCGCCGACCTCAAGGTCAACACCACCAACCTGAACCTGTATCAGCTGCGCGATACCATCAAGCTGCGCCTGCTGAATCAACCGGAACCCGGTACGGCGTTCCTGGTGGAATCCTTCGGCTTCAAGCGTGGCATGCCGGTAGACGCCGACCTGGTGTTCGACGTGCGTTGCCTGCCAAATCCTTACTGGAAACCGGAGCTGCGCGAACAGTCCGGGCTCGACAAGCCGGTCGCCGACTACCTGGCGGCACAACCGGACGTCGAGGAAATGTTCCAGGACATCTCTGCCTACCTGCTCAAGTGGCTGCCCCGCTTTGCAGCCAGCAATCGCGCTTATGTCACCATCGCCATAGGCTGCACCGGCGGGCATCACCGCTCCGTCTACCTGACCGAACGCCTGGGTCAGGCCCTGCAAAAAACCCTGAAGAACGTCCAGGTCCGCCACCGCGACCTCAGCTAAAGGATTCACATCGCGATGCCTGCTCTGGAAATCGAAATCATCAACAAGCTGGGCCTGCACGCCCGTGCTTCTGCAAAATTTGTCGGAGTGGCCGGTCAGTTCAAGGATTGCACGATCAGGGTGGGGCGCACCCCGGAATCAACGGTCGATGGCAAAAGCATCATGGCGATGATGATGCTGGCGGCAGGCAAGGGCACAAGGATTCATTTGATTACCGAAGGCGAGCAGGCCGATGAGGCGCTACAAGCCTTGGTGAACCTGATCAATAACTACTTCGATGAAGGCGAATGAACGCCAAAAGATCTTGTTTCACGCCAAAGCCGTATCCATCACCATCATCAAACAAAACCCGACCAACAATCCCAGGCTGGCCAGTTTGTCGTGACCGTGTCGGCGCGACTCGGGTATCACTTCGTGGGTAACCACCAACAGCATGGCCCCCGCCGCCAACGCCAGGCCCAACGGCAACAGCATCTCGGCCAGGCTGACCAGCCAGGCGCATAACAACGCAAAAACCGGTTCGACCAACCCTGACGCCGCACCGATCAGGAACGCCTTGACCCGCGACATCCCTGCCCCGGCCAACACCAACGCAATCACCAGCCCTTCCGGCACATCCTGCAAGGCGATGCCCATGGCCAGACTGTCGGCATCCGGCATCCCGCCACCGGCCGAGACGCCCACTGCCATGCCTTCCGGTATGTTGTGAGCGATGATGGCAAACACGAATAGCCAGATTCGCGGAGGAATCACCGGATGGTCAACCGTGCCCACGAGCATTTCCGGTGACGCGCCGGACACCTTGCGATCGACCAGAAACAGCCCGAACGCACCGAGCATGATGCCAAAGCTGATCAGGCCGCTGGCCGCCCAGGGCGTCAGCCCCAGGTTTTCAGCGGCGGAGATACCTGGAACGATCAGCGAAAACGCCGTCGCCGCGAGCATCACCCCGGCGCCGAAGCCCAGCAGCGTATCGCTGACCGCCTGGGGCATGTGCCGGATCACCAACACCGGCACGGCGCCCAAAGCCGTGCCCAGAGCGCAGATCGCCCCGCCTTGCAGCGCCCGCATCAGTTTCGGTTCCAGGTCCAGCCATACCAGCCCTTGGGCACCCAACAAGGTCATGCCCGCCAGCAGTAACAGCGATCCCAGCGCGTAACGAAACATTCGTCCACTTCCGATCGCCAGTGTTTCAGTACCCATAATCAGCCTTGGAAGATTTTTATAGAAGACTCAACCCAGCGCCGCCTGATAGCGCGCGCTGACTTGAGGCCAATTGATCACGTTGTAGAACGCATTGATGTATTCCGGACGGCGATTCTGATACCGCAGGTAATAAGCGTGCTCCCAGACGTCAAGGCCGAGAATCGGCGTATTGCCGTTCATCAACGGACTGTCCTGGTTGCCGCTGCTTTCAACGATCAATGTCTTTTGCGGCGTGACACTGAGCCATGCCCAGCCGCTGCCGAACCGGGTCAGCGCGGCCTTGGTGAAGGCCTCCTTGAACGTGTCCAGGCCACCCAGTTGCTCATCGATCGCCTTGGCCAGCGCACCGTCGGGATGACCGCCGCCATGAGGCGCCATCACTTCCCAGAACAGTGAATGATTGGCGTGGCCGCCGCCCTGATTGATCACCGCTGCGCGCAATTTTTCCGGCAGCTGCTGGATGCTTGCCACCAGCTTCTCCACCGGCCACTCGGCATATTCGGTGCCTTCCACCGCGGCATTGAGGTTGTTGATGTAGGTCTGGTGGTGCTTGGTGTAGTGGATTTCCATGGTCTGCGCATCGATGTGCGGTTCCAGGGCATCGTAGGCGTAGGGCAAGGCAGGCAGGGTAAAAGCCATGTTCAATGGACTCCATGATGTTGAGGTGCAGGTGAGGCGACATCCATGTCCAGTAAACGATGGCTGCGCGGGTACTCGCCGTGCTCGCTGATGAAACTCAGCAGCTCGACGTAGGTCTTGCTGCTCTGACGCCATGCCGCTTCACGCAAGGCCGGCGCCAGACGCGGGTCCTGCATGGTCTGCAATAATCGCTGGTGGATGGCGCACAAATACTCGGCGCTCTCCTCCGGCTGATTCAGACGCAGATGCAGGTCTGCCAGGTTGTGGTGGGAAATCACGCAGGCCGCCACCGCTTCATCGGCATCAGCCCAGCGCTCGAACAACACCTGGGCCAGGGCCAAAGCCTGCAAGTAAGCCTCGCGGGCATCGACCAGTTCGCCCAGCATGAAACAGCGATTGGCTCTTTCGATCGTGCGTTTCCAGTGCTCCATGGTGAGCCTCCAAAGCGCTAACGGTGATTACACGCCGCCCGCAGTAAGTTTCTCCGGGTTGAGTAACTCTTCCAGCTGGCTGCGAGTGAGGTCAGTGTGCTCCAGGGCGACATCGATCACCGGTCGCTCCTGTTGATAGGCCTTCTTGGCAATCTCGGCGGCTTTTTGGTAACCAATGATCGGGTTGAGTGCGGTGACCAGAATCGGATTGCGCGACAGCGCTTCCTTGATCCGGGTCTCGTTGACCTTGAAGCTGGCGATGGCCTTGTCACCCAGCAGACGGCTGGCGTTGGCCAGCAATTCGACACTGTTCAACAGGTTCTCGGCGATGATCGGCAACATCACGTTCAGTTCGAAATTGCCCGACTGACCGGCAATGGTGATGACGGTGTCGTTGCCGATGACTTGCGCGGCAACCATGGCGGTGGCTTCCGGGATCACCGGATTGACCTTGCCCGGCATGATCGAAGACCCCGGCTGCAAGGCTTCGAGCTCGATCTCACCGAGACCGGCCAGAGGACCGGAGTTCATCCAGCGCAGGTCGTTGGCGATTTTCATCAGCGAGACCGCCGTGGCTTTAAGCTGCCCGGATACTGCAACCGCGGTGTCCTGGGAGCCGATCAGCGCAAACAGGTCCTTGCCCGGCGTGAACTGCACCTGGGTCAGTTGTGTCAGCTGTTGACTGAAGCGTGCCGCAAACTCCGGATGTGCATTGATTCCCGTGCCCACCGCCGTGCCGCCCTGAGCCAGGGATTGCAGGCTCGGCAGCAGATCCTGCAGATGGCCAATGTTCGCCTTGAGTTGTTGCGCCCAACCGTTGAGCACCTGGCTCATGCGCACGGGCATGGCATCCATCAGGTGCGTACGCCCGGTCTTGATATGGTGATGAACCTCTCCGGCCTTGCGCTCGATCACCTGCACCAGATGCAGCAGCGCGGGGAGCAATTGTTCATGCAAGGCCAACGCTGCGCTGACATGGATGGTGGTCGGGATAATGTCGTTGCTGCTCTGGCCGCAGTTGACGTGATCGTTGGGGTTCACCGGCTCGCCGAGCAGACGGCTGGCCAGGGAGGCAATCACTTCGTTGGCGTTCATGTTGGAACTGGTGCCGGAGCCGGTCTGGAAAATGTCCACCGGAAAGTGCTGCATGAAGTCACCCTCGAGCAGGGCTTGGGCCGCCTCGACAATGGCCTGGCCCTGGGACGCGCTGATTTGCTCGAGCTCGACGTTGGCTCGGGCGGCGGCGGCCTTGGCCAGGATCAACGCGCGGATGAATTGCACCGGCATCGGCTTGCCGCTGATCGGGAAGTTGTCCACCGCGCGTTGGGTCTGTGCGCCGTAGAGCGCGTCTACCGGGACCTGGAGCTCGCCCATGCTGTCGCGCTCAATGCGTGTCTTGATCATCTGAAAATCCTTGCACCAGTTCAATGAGAGGAATCGAGGGTTGCAACTCGCAGGTCGCCAGTTGCCAGGTGTAGCGCTGCCAGCGCTTCAGGCGGCATTTGCACAGCGAGAGGCGCTCCAGTTCGCGCAGCGGCCGCCAGGCCTGGTCCAGGCAATAGGTCCGCCAGTGCCACGGCAGCGCGACGTCGGCGGCGGTATCGAGCAATAAACGGAAGGAAGTTTCGGCAATGGTCCAGGGCGAAGTTGCCGTGCAACACGCCAGGTACCGGCCTTCAGCCAGGTAATGGTCGATCAGGCGGGGCTCGTTGGGGTCCATCGCGCAACGGATCTGGCGACTCATCCAGCGCCAGCTTTCGAGGTAGGGCTGCTCGTGCAAGGCAAAACTCATGATCCGGGCTCATTCGGTAATGAGATTTATTATTAGATGATAATGAGAAGCAAAACAACCCCGCCAATGTAAGCGAGATCTAAACCTGTGGGAGCGAGCCTGCTCGCGAAAGCGGTGGCACATCCAACATAGATGTGACTGATCTACCGCTTTCGCGAGCAGGCTCGCTCCCACAAGGGGCGGGGCTCGGCGCATAAAAAAGGCGCACCACCCAAAGGGTGGCGCGCCTTTTTGTGTAGCTGCCGGGGGTTAGCTTCCCGCGACGGTCATCCGCTCGATCAACACCGACCCGGTGCGAATGTTGCTGCGCAGCTCCAGATCATTACCCACCGCAACGATCTGCTTGAACATGTCGCGCATGTTGCCGGCAATGGTCACTTCCTGGACCGCAAACTGGATTTCGCCGTTTTCGACCCAGTAACCGGCCGCGCCGCGGGAGTAGTCGCCGGTGACCATGTTCAGGCCCTGGCCCATCAGCTCAGTGACCAGCAGGCCACGGCCCATACGGCGCAGCAAAGCGGCCTGGTCTTCGTCGCCATGGGTGACGAACAGGTTGTGCACGCCGCCGGCGTTGGCGGTGCTCGGCATACCGAGCTTGCGCCCGGAATAGGTGCCGAGGATGTAGGACACCAGCTCGCCTTTTTCGACGAACGGTTTGGCGTAGGTCGCCAGGCCATCACCATCGAACGCCGCGCTGCCCAGCGCGCGCATCAAGTGTGGACGTTCATCGATGGTCAACCATTCCGGAAACAGTTTCTGCCCCAGGGTACCCTCGAGGAAGGACGATTTGCGGTACAGGCTGCCGCCGGAAATCGCCGAGAGGAAACTGCCGAACAAACCACCGGCCAGTTCCGCGGAAAACAGCACCGGCACTTCGCAGGTTGGCACCGGGCGGGCGCCAAGACGGCTCGCCGCCCGTTGCGCGGCATGCTGGCCGATGCTCACCGGGTCGGCCAGCAGGCTGCCCTGACGGTTCACGTCGTACCAGTAGTCGCGCTGCATTTGACCGTCGGCCTCAGCGATCATGACGCAGCTGAGGCTGTGGCGCGTCGATGCATAGCCACCGACAAATCCATGGCTGTTGCCGTACACGCGGCACCCCTGGTGGGTACTGAGGCTGGTGCCATCGGCGTTCTTGATCCGGCTGTCGGCGGCAAACGCCGCCGCTTCACAGGTCAAGGCCATCTCGATGGCTTGTTCCGGGGTGATGTCCCACTGGTGGAACAGGTCGAAGTCCTGCAGATCCTTGGCCATCAGCGCGGCATCGGCCAGGCCCGCGGCTTCGTCTTCCGAGGTGTGCCTGGCGATGGCCAGCGCGGCGGCAACGGTCTCGCGAATCGCCTCGGGGCCACTGGCCGAGGTACTCGCCGAACCTTTGCGCTGGCCGACATACAGCGTAATACCAAAACCCTGGTCGCGGTTGAATTCGACGGTTTCGACTTCACGCTGGCGCACGGTCGTGGAGAGCCCCTGCTCCAGGGACACCGCCACCTCACAGGCACTGGCGCCCTGACGCCTGGCTTCAGCGATGATCTGCTCGACTTGTTCTTGCAGTGCCGGTAACGCTTGTGGGCCGACGCTTTCAACTGCACTCATGCTGTTCTCCACTCAAATTCTGCTTTCGGTAAGGCCTTCGAGCGACCGGGCCGGACAAGCGGCCCCCGACTGGTTATCATGGCGGCGTTTCTTTGCGGACGGCCACCATGGTTGATTCTTACGACGACTCCCTCGATACGGGAGAAAAAAGCAAATCCCAGGTCAAACGCGAGCTGCATGCTCTGGTTGACCTCGGCGAGCGCCTTACAACGCTCAAGCCTGACCTGCTGGCAAAACTGCCGTTGACCGACGCCATGCGCCGGGCCCTGGCCGATGCGCCCAAGCACACCGCGAATATCGCGCGTAAACGGCACCTCATGTTCATCGGCAAACTGATGCGCGATCAGGACACTGACGCCATTCTGACTCTGCTCGATCAACTCGATGCCTCCACCCGGCAGTACAACGAACGTTTCCATGGCCTGGAACGCTGGCGCGATCGCTTGATCGCAGGCGACGACGGCGTCCTGGAGAAGTTCGTACTCGACTACCCGGAGGCTGATCGTCAGCAATTGCGCTCCCTGATCCGTCAGGCCCAGCACGAACTGGCGACCAACAAGCCACCGGCATCGAGCCGTAAAATCTTCAAGTACATCCGTGAGCTGGACGAGACTCAACGCGGCCTGCGCTGAGTCCCGAATCGGGTGAGTTGCCACGCAACTCACCCGAAGCTCCATTTCTTACGATCCTGTGCCACCCACAGTGATCGCATCTATTTTCAGCGTTGGCTGGCCGACACCCACCGGTACCGACTGCCCATCCTTGCCACACGTCCCCACGCCACTGTCCAGCGCCAGGTCGTTACCGACCATCGACACCTTGCTCATCGCTTCCGGGCCGTTGCCGATCAAGGTCGCGCCTTTGACCGGCGCAGTAATCTTGCCGTCTTCGATCAGATAGGCCTCACTGGTGGAAAACACGAATTTGCCGCTGGTGATGTCAACCTGGCCGCCGCCGAGGTTGGCGCAGTAGATACCCCGTTTGACCGAGGCAATGATTTCCGCCGGATCGCTTTCGCCCGCCAGCATGTAGGTATTGGTCATGCGCGGCATCGGCAGGTGCGCGTAGGATTCACGGCGACCGTTACCGGTGCGGGCCACGCCCATCAGCCGGGAGTTGAGCTTGTCTTGCATATAGCCTTTGAGCACGCCGTTTTCGATCAGCGTGGTGCACTCGGTCGGGGTGCCCTCATCGTCGACGCTCAGCGAGCCACGACGGCCGGCCAGCGTGCCGTCATCGACGATGGTGCAGAGCTTGGACGCAACCATCTCACCCATGCGCCCGCTGTAGGCGGAGCTGCCCTTGCGGTTGAAATCGCCTTCCAGGCCGTGACCGACCGCTTCGTGCAACAGCACGCCGGACCAGCCCGAACCCAATACCACCGGCAAGGTACCGGCCGGCGCGGGGATGGCTTCAAGGTTGACCAGTGCCTGGCGCAGCGCCTCACGGGCGTAGCTCATGGCGCGGTCTTCAGAGAGAAAATAGCGGTAGTCGGTACGCCCGCCACCGCCATGACCGCCGCGTTCGCGGCGACCATTCTGTTCGACGATCACGCTGACGTTGAAGCGCACCAGCGGCCGCACATCCGCCGCCAGGCCGCCGTCGGTGGACGCCACCAGGATGCGCTCCCAGACGCCGGCCATGCTGACGGTCACCTGCTGGATGCGTGGATCGAGGGCACGGGTCGCGACGTCGATGCGCTTGAGCAACTCGACTTTCTCGGCGCGGGTCATCACTTCCAGCGGGTTATCAGGCCCGTACAACTGGGCAACGTCCTGGGTAGTGAACGCCTGCACCGTTCCGTTCTGCCCGGCGCGGGAGATCGAACGTGCTGCGCGTGCCGCCGCTCCCAACGCTTCCAGGGTAATTGCATTGCTGTAGGCAAAACCGGTTTTTTCACCCGATTGCGCCCGCACGCCGACACCCTGGTCGAGGTTGAAACTGCCTTCCTTGACGATGCCGTCTTCCAGCGCCCAGGATTCGGAAATCTGCCCCTGGAAATACAGGTCGGCCGCATCGATGCCTGGACCGGCCAGGTCGCCAAGCACCCCTTGCAGGCTCTCGATCGTTACGCCACCGGGCGCCAGGAGGTGTTCACTGACTGAGGACAACAACTCGCTCATATGCTTTACGCCTTAAATTCGTCGTTCCGGGCAGGTCGCTGTGCGCCCTGCGAGAAAAAGCGCCGGTGACTGGACACCGGCATCCGCGCCCTGATGGACGCCTGTTCGCTGCTATCGCGTTCGGCCAGCAGCACGGCCTCGCCTTGATCCTTCTGCGCCAATACACGCCCCCAAGGGTCGATGATTGCGGCATGCCCCCAGGTTTCCCGCGGCCCCGGATGCGTCCCACCCTGGGCGGCAGCGAGCACATAACATTGAGTCTCGATGGCCCGTGCGCGAATCAGCACCTCCCAATGGGCCGCGCCCGTCACTGCGGTAAAGGCCGACGGCGCGGTAATCAACTCCGCGCCGGCGGCACGCAATTCACTGTACAGCTCTGGAAATCGCAAGTCGTAACACACCGTCAGGCCGACTCGACCGACGGGCGTGTCCGCCACCACCACACCACTGCCGTAAGCATAGTCATCGGATTCGCGATAACGCCCACGATTATCCGCCACATCCACGTCGAACAAATGCAGCTTGTCGTAGCGCGCCACCGTTTCGCCCCGGTCGTCCACCAGTAACGAGCAGGCGTGCACTTTCGCCCCCGGCTGATCCACCGGCGGCAGCGGCAAGGTGCCGGCCACTATCCATAAGTTGAGGTCGCGTGCGGTCTGTTTCAACCATGGCAGGATCGGCCCTTCTCCCGATGCTTCGGTGCGACCGATGTCGGCAACGTCGCGACGGCCCATGGCGGCGAAGTTTTCCGGCAGTACGGCCAGGCGCGCACCACCCGCAGCCGCCTCCTCGAGCAAACGACGGGCTTGGGCCAGATTGGCCAGCACATCGCTCTGGCTGACCATTTGAATCACCGCTACAGACATGGTTTTTTCCCTGATCTGGAATAACGCATACCTGTAGGAGCGAGCTTGCTCGCGATGGACGTGAACGATGACGAGTGTTATCTGAACAAACGCGTTGTCCTCACGTTTTTCGCGAGCAAGCTCGCTCCTACAGGGATTGCGTCGCTACGGCCATGCTACTCCATCGAGCTGGGGGCGTGATTTCAAAAAGGCTTTTCGAAAGTGATTTTCGGATCTTTCCACGGCCCTTTGACGCTGTACTGCACGCTGGCAAAACGCGCCACGCGATCACCGATCAGCTTGTCGATCAGAAACAGCGCCCCGCCAATGGCCGGTGCGCCAACGATCAGTGCGGCAATCGGCAAGTTGTTGGTCACCGGCAAGGTCACCAGCAACTTGGCATCCACCCTGTCCCCTACCAGATCCAGGGTGCCGTTGAGCTCAAGATTGCTCGACGGACCGGTCAACCGGATGGGCTCACGGGTGACATACACGCCGTTGGACGCCACCAGCAGGCCTTTGACCCGGTCATAACTCAGGCCTTTGCCAAACAGGTCGGAGAAGTCCAGGCGCAGACGGCGGCCAATGGAGTTGAAATTGAGCAGGCCAAAGACTCGCAACGCCTGTGCGCTGCCCTCGACCTCAACGAACTGACCTTTATTCAACGAAGCATCGAGGGTTCCGGAAAAGCGCTTGGTGGCCAGCCAGGCCGGTGAGCCGGGCCAGCGACCGTCGACGTCCATATGGAAATTTTCACTGGTGACGCTCGGCGCAAAGCCCCAGCCTTTGAGCACGTCGGCGAGGTTCTTGCCGCTGGCCCGGCCCTTGAACCAACTGCTGGAAGAGCCAGGCGTGCCTTCCCAACCGCCATTGCCCTGCAACAGAATGCCTTTGAGACCCAGATCCAGCGTATTGAGGGCGATGCCCTTGGCCGTCGGACGCACTTTCAGCGACCAGCCGCCCACCAGATCCTGCCCCTGGAACAATTGATTGATGGTGATATCCAGCGCCGGAATTTTTGTCGGGTCGACCGCTGCCAGTGGATCAGGCGAGTTTTCGTCAGCCAGCACAGTCGGATCCGGCGCAGGTAAACGCACGTATTGCAGATTGACCGCAATCGGCGCGGCTTTGGCATCGGGAACGCTGGCGCCCCCTTTGACCTGCTGACTATCAAGTCGCACCGCCCATGCGCCCGGTTTGCGGTTCAGCTGAATGTCCGCCTGATCAAGGGTAGTACCGACTCCGCTGAGCTTGCCGACCTTGAGATCCACACTGCTGAGCAACTGTTTGGCGTTACCGCCCGGGTCCTGACCGGCGTATTTGTCCAGCAGATCCTTCCACGGGCCGACATCCAGCTCCGCCAGCGCGCCACGCACCCGCAGGCCTTTGGCCCCGGGCAGCACGGCATCGCCGCCACCGAGGATCAACTCACCGCGACCGTCGGCAAAATTGCCGGGCGGCGCCGCGAAGGTGAAGTTGGCCAGTTGGCCATGGTTGACCCAGTAGCGCCGCTCCGGACCTTGCAACGTCATACGGAAAGTGGTGTCGCGGCCCACATCGGCCGCCAGGCCGAACGGCGCGGGCAAATCGAGGGTCACGCCCTTGAGGCTGGAACTGACCATCAACTGACTGTTGTCACCTTCAAGATTCAATTGCAGCTGATAGGGAATCAGGCCGGACACCGGCAATGGCTGAGTGACGCTCAACCAGTCCGTGAGTTTCTTGACCTCGACCTGACCCGATGCGGCCACACGGGTCTTGAGGTTGCCCGGGCTGCCATCGGCGAAAATCTGTGCACTGACCGGCTTGTCGAAGGCGCGAGCGGTGATGTTCTGCCCGCTCAAGCCCTTGGCACTGTCGAAACGGAAATCGCCCTTGAGCTGGGTCAGCTCCAGGGTCGGTTCGGCCAGTTTCAGGCGCGCCTTGGCGGTCTTGAAGTCGACGAGGATTTTCGGCTGCTCGCCTTTGGCCAACGGGATATCCAGTTTCAGCTTGCCCTGCAGATCGCCCTCGCCTTCCCAACCGGCAAAGGTCTGGGCGGTACCGATCGGTGCTTGCTGAAGAATCTTCAGGCCATCGCCCAAACCGCCGGCGAACGCGCCGTCGAGAAACAGTCGGCTGGTTTTACCGCTCGCGACGTGGGGAATATTGACGTAGATATCGCGAACCTGGGTGTCGAGTAACTGGCCTTTGCTGGCCAGGATACGCACGCCGCTGTCTTCGACGAACACATCACCCGTGACCTTGCTGACATGGGGCCAGCCTGGCTGGAAGGCCAGCTCGGCATCGTGCACCTTGAAGAACAGGCTGATGCTGCGATCCTCTTGCGCAGCGCCCTTGTTCAACGAACCTTGATACTGAAAGAAGCCCTGGTCCACAGCGCCTTTGAGAATCGCCGTTCGCAGCCATTCGTCCAGCGCCGGGCTGAGCATTGTCGGCAAATACTTGGCGGTGTACTTGCCATCGCCGTCCACCAGACCGACCCGCAGGTCCATGTAATCTTCCTGGGAGTGATCGAAATGCAGGCGGATCAGGAAATCGCCGGCGATCTTGCCCTCTTCGCCCAACACCTTGAGGTAGGGTGCAATCAGGGTGAAACCTTCTTTGTCGAGCTTCCAGTTCAAGGTTGCGTTGGCCTGGAGGTATTGCCAGGGCTTGGCGAAGATCGGGTCCAGGTGCAGGGAAAAATCCTTGCTGTCCATGCGCAACTCCCCGCGCCCGAGGTCACCGCTGATACTGCCGCTGACGTTACGCGCCGCCGGAGCGCCGTGCCAGGCGTCGAAGCCGACCCGGTCCAGGTTGGCGGCAAAGCTGAACTTGCTGTCGTCGGTAGCGTTGGGCCGGAAATCGATCAGTACATTGCGCAAACCACCGGTCACCTTCAGCCGCTCCACCGCCGTGGAAACACCCTGGGGCAGTGGCCCCAAAGCATTCAGCAGGGGAGTGAGCGCAGTGAGGTCGAGACGGTCGGCCTGTAGATGCCAGAGCTCTTGCGTCTTGTCGGTGGCCACGCTGCCCTTGAGTTGCAAACGTGACTCCCAGCGCGTCTCGCCAAGGTTCATGGCCAGGGAGTCCAGGCTCGCGAGAAAGCCGTCGGCGCTGCGCTGGAAATAACCGTTGAGCGCCAGGTTATTGATCTGGATCGGTTTGCGCTCGGCGTAGGCGCCCTTGAGTTGCGGGGCATTCAAACGGACTGCGGCGCTTTGCAGGGCGCCCTTGTTCCAGTTCAGCCACAGCTCGCCGCCGGCCTTGATCTCGGAGAAATTCCACTGCTGGGTCAGGCGCTCCGGCAACCACTTCGACCAGTCGCTTTGCGGCAGGCTCAGGTAGGCATCCACCTCGCCGTCCTTCCACTCGCTGGCGCGGATACGCGTACGCAGACTCATGGCCATCGGCTGGCCATCGGGCAGGGTCAGGCGGGCGTCGAGTCGTTGGCGGGAAGCGCCGGTTTTCAGATTCAAGCCGACGTAAGTCAGGGTCAACGGTGGCTGATCCAGTGACTGAAAGGTGATCTGGCTGTCGAGCACCGACAGTTGCTGGACCATTTGCATACGATTGAGCAACTGCTGCGGATCAAGCGGTTGATCCTGCTGTACCGGCAGGCCTTCCAGCGCCCAGTGACCGTCTGCGCCTTCCTTGAGGCTGATCTTCAGGCCATTGAGTTCCAGGTGAGCGATGCGCACCTCCCGTGCCAGCAGACTCGCCCAGAGATCCGGCACCGCGCGTACCTGATCCAGGCGCAGGGCATTGGCGGCCTCGCCGACCATCACGTCGTGAGCGAGCAGAACCGGCGCAAAACCGCTCCAGTTGCCTTCCAGTTCGCCGATATGCAGCGGCATGCCCAAGGCCGCCGCCGCTTTGGTTTCGACTTCGGCACGGTATTCGGCCACCAGGGGTGTCAATTCCCGGCCAAGACTGACATAGAGCGCCATCAGCACCAGGACCAACGCGCACAGGCCCAGACCCCAGCGGGTCAGTGCGGCCAGTATGCGTGTCAGACGGTCCATGTCAGTTGGCTCCCATGGCAGTAATAATGCAAAACGCTGAGGCCAGCTGTTCTAGCAGGGTTGAAACACAGCGATTCAGAGCAGCACCACGTCGTATTGTTCCTGGGAATACATGGTTTCCACCTGGAACCGAATGGTGCGTCCGATAAAACCTTCCAGTTCGGCAACATTGCCCGACTCCTCATCGAGCAAACGGTCGACGACTTTCTGGTTCGCCAATACACGATAGCCTTCGGCCTGATAGGCGCGCGCCTCGCGGAGAATTTCGCGGAAAATTTCGTAGCAAACGGTTTCCGGCGTCTTCAGCTTGCCGCGTCCCTGGCAGCTGCTGCAGGGTTCGCACAGCACCTGTTCCAGGCTTTCGCGGGTGCGCTTGCGGGTCATCTGCACCAGGCCCAGCTCGGTGATACCGATGATGTTGGTCTTGGCGTGATCGCGCTCCAGCTGTTTCTCCAGGGTGCGCAGCACCTGACGCTGGTGCTCTTCGTCTTCCATGTCGATGAAGTCGATGATGATGATCCCGCCCAGATTGCGCAGGCGCAGCTGACGGGCAATAGCGGTGGCGGCTTCGAGGTTGGTCTTGAAGATGGTTTCTTCGAGGTTGCGATGACCGACGAAGGCCCCGGTATTGACGTCAATGGTGCTCATGGCTTCCGCCGGATCCACCACCAGGTAGCCGCCGGACTTCAGCGGCACTTTACGCTCAAGGGCCTTCTGGATTTCATCTTCGACGCCGTACAGGTCGAAGATCGGCCGTTCGCCGGGGTAATGCTCCAGGCGATCGGCAATTTCCGGCATCAGCTCGGCGACAAATTGCGTGGTTTTCTGGAAGGTCTCGCGGGAATCGATGCGGATCTTCTCGATCTTCGGGCTGACCAGGTCACGCAAGGTGCGCAACGCCAGGCCGAGGTCTTCGTAAATCACACTCGGCGCGCTAATGGTCTTGATCTGGTCGTTGATCTGGTCCCAGAGCCTGCGCAGGTAGCGGATGTCCATGAGGATTTCATCGGCGCCGGCACCCTCGGCGGCGGTGCGCAGGATAAATCCACCGGCTTCCTTGATGCCCTCCGCGGCGACACAATCGGTGACCACCTGCTTGAGACGATCGCGCTCGGCTTCGTCTTCGATCTTCAGCGAAATGCCAACGTGGGCAGTGCGCGGCATGTACACCAGATAGCGCGATGGAATCGATAGCTGGGTCGTCAGGCGTGCGCCTTTGGAGCCGATCGGATCCTTGGTGACTTGCACCACCAGGCTCTGGCCTTCATGGACCAGCGCGCTGATGCTTTCGATCGTCGGGCCTTCGCGCAGGGAAATTTCCGAAGCGTGAATGAACGCGGCGCGGTCCAGGCCGATGTCGACGAAAGCCGCCTGCATGCCGGGCAAAACCCGCACGACCTTACCTTTGTAAATGTTGCCGACGATGCCGCGTTTCTGCGTGCGTTCGACGTGAACCTCTTGCAGGACACCGTTTTCAACCACCGCCACGCGCGATTCCATCGGCGTGATGTTGATCAGGATCTCTTCACTCATGGCAGGGTCTCGTTCAGGCATATTCACGATAATGGCCGCATCTTGTCAGTACGACGCTCAGCGCGCGTTAAGGGTTTGCCAACAGGGTATGCCGAAATGGCCGAGCAGCTCCGAGGTTTCGCACAGCGGCAGTCCGACTACCGCCGAATAGCTTCCATTCAGTCGGGCGACAAACACCGCGCCCAACCCTTGAATGCCGTAACCGCCCGCCTTGTCCCGCGGTTCGCCGCTGGCCCAGTAGGCCACCGCTTCCTCGCGGTCGATGGGGCGAAAACACACCAGACTGCGCACAACCCGTGACTCGCAACGCTCACCGTCAAGCACGGCAATGGCGGTCAGCACTTCATGCTCCCGGCCAGCCAACATCTTAAGCATGGCGCACGCGTCGGCTTCGTCCACTGGTTTGCCGAGAATTTTCCCGTCGAGCACCACCGCGGTATCGGCGCCCAGCACGCAGAAATCCGCCTCGGACACCGCCAGCCGGCGCCCGGCTTCGGCCTTGCCACGCGCGAGGCGTTCGACATAGGCCGATGGCGATTCAAGATTCAAAGGGGTTTCATCGATGTCCGCACTGATGACGGAGAACGGCACGCCGATCTGCGTGAGCAATTCACGCCGACGCGGCGAACCTGAGGCGAGGTACAGCTGTTTCATCAAGACATCTCCCTGTTTAGCGCCCTGCCGCACACATACTGTTCCTTGGCAGGGCACCGGTACGGGCCAATGCCTGACCGAATCAATTGATTCTGTAACGTCGACGCAATCCGCGCAAACCGTAGCTGACCCAAGGCCAGAGCAACGCACTGACCAGTGCCGGCAAGACCAGCGCCAGCGTTGGCTGACGATTGCCGGTCAGGGCGCTGAGCCATAGCTGAACCAGCTGGGCGAGGCCGAAGATCACCAGGATCACCAGGCTCTGCTGCCACATCGGGAACATCCGCAGGCGTTGTTGCAGCGCCAGCACCAGGTACGTGATGAGCGTCAGGATCAACGCGTTCTGGCCCAGCAGCGTGCCATAGAGCACGTCTTCGGCAAGGCCCAGGCACCACGCGGTCACCATGCCGACTTTCTGCGGCAATGCCAACGCCCAGAACGCCAGCAGCAAGGCGAGCCAGAGGGGGCGCAGGATTTCCATGAATTGCGGCAACGGCGAAACGCTGAGCAGCAGGCCGATGGCAAACGTCAGCCAGACTATCCAGCCGTTTCGGGAGGCGGTAATACCGACCATTTATTCTCTTCCCCCAGGGGTGGCCGGCGCGGAGACAGGCGGTTTGGCGGCAGGCCTCACGGCAGCGGGTTGAGCCGTCGGTGGTTTGGCGGCGGGCGGCTTGGTGGCGGCAGGTTTGGCTACGGCTGGCTTGGCCGGGGTGGCCGGCGCGGTCACCGGAGCGACCGAAGCGGCTGGAGCGACTGGAGCGACTGGAGCAGCAACGGCCGCCGGGATGACGGCGGCAGATCGGGGCACGGTCGCCGGAATGATCGGTCCACCGCCGTGCTGATCCAGCGCTTCCTGGGCCTGTGCCGCATCGTTGGCGCGCTCTTCGGCGGTGCGGCTGTCACTGAACACCAGCAACAGATAACGGCTGCGGTTCAACGCGGCAGTCGGTACGGCGCGAACAATGGCGAACGGCTGGCCTGAATCGTGGATCACTTCCCTGACCGTGGCCACCGGGTAACCCGCCGGGAATCGCTGACCGAGACCGGAGCTGACCAGCAGGTCGCCTTCCTTGATGTCGGCCGTGTCCGCCACGTGACGCAGTTCCAGGCGCTCCGGGTTGCCGGTGCCGCTGGCGATCGCTCGCAGGCCGTTACGGTTCACCTGCACCGGGATGCTGTGGGTGGTGTCGGTCAGCAGCAGCACCCGGGAGGTGTAGGGCATCAATTCGACCACCTGGCCCATCAGGCCGCGGGCGTCGAGCACCGGCTGACCGAGCACCACACCGTCGCGCTCACCCTTGTTGATGATGATGCGGTGGGTGAAGGGGTTGGGGTCCATGCCGATCAGCTCGGCCACTTCGACCTTCTCGTTGACCAGTGCGGAGGAGTTGAGCAGCTCGCGCAGCCGCACGTTCTGCTCGGTCAAGGCGGCAAGCTTTTGCATGCGGCCCTGCAACAGCAGGTTTTCGGTCTTGAGCTTTTCGTTTTCCGCGACGAGTTCGGTACGGCTGCCAAACTGGCTGGCCACGCCTTGCCATAGCCGCTGCGGCAGGTCGGTGATCCAGTAAGACTGCATCAGCACCAGCGACATCTGGCTACGCACCGGCTTGAGCAGTGTGAAGCGGGCATCGAACACCATCAGCGCGACCGATAGCACGACCAGCACCAACAAGCGCACGCCCAGCGAAGGCCCTTTGGTGAAAAGCGGTTTAATAAGCCGCTCCTCCCAGGCAAATGTTCTCGTTATTCATAGGCAGACCGGCCTGGATGCAGACTGACAGAAGATAAACGCAACAGGCAGCACTGCAAAGTGCTGCCTGTGCGCCAACAGCATAGATGCAACCGGCGATATCACTCGCTGGAAAGCAGGTCCATGGTGTGTTTATCCATCATTTCCAGGGCACGGCCACCGCCGCGGGCGACGCAGGTCAGCGGGTCTTCGGCAACGATCACCGGCAGACCGGTTTCCTGGGCCAGCAACTTGTCGAGGTCGCGCAGCAAGGCGCCACCACCGGTCAGCACCAGGCCACGTTCGGCGATATCGGAAGCCAGTTCCGGCGGCGATTGCTCCAGCGCACTTTTTACCGCCTGAACGATGGTGGCCAGGGACTCTTGCAGCGCTTCGAGCACTTCATTGGAGTTCAGGGTGAATGCCCGTGGAACGCCTTCGGCCAGGTTACGGCCGCGAACGTCGACTTCGCGAACTTCGCCGCCCGGGTAGGCGGTACCGATTTCCTGCTTGATGCGCTCGGCGGTGGACTCGCCGATCAGGCTGCCGTAATTGCGACGCACGTAGGTAATGATCGCTTCGTCGAAGCGGTCGCCGCCAACCCGTACGGATTCGGCATAAACCACACCATTCAGGGAGATCAGGGCGATTTCAGTGGTACCGCCACCGATATCGACAACCATCGAGCCGCGAGCTTCTTCAACCGGCAGACCGGCACCGATCGCGGCCGCCATCGGCTCTTCGATCAGGAAGACTTCACGGGCACCGGCACCGAGGGCCGATTCACGGATGGCACGACGCTCAACCTGGGTGGATTTGCACGGAACGCAGATCAATACACGAGGGCTGGGCTGCAAAAAACTGTTTTCGTGAACTTTGTTGATAAAATATTGCAGCATTTTTTCACAGACACTGAAGTCAGCGATCACGCCGTCTTTCATCGGACGAATGGCAGCAATATTGCCTGGCGTACGGCCCAGCATGCGCTTGGCCTCGGTGCCAACGGCAACGACACTTTTCTGGTTACCGTGTGTCCGAATGGCCACAACCGATGGCTCATTCAGAACGATTCCGCGCTCGCGCACGTAAATAAGGGTGTTGGCAGTGCCCAGGTCAATAGAGAGATCGCTGGAAAACATGCCACGCAGTTTCTTGAACATGGGGAAAGGACCCTAGGCAACGCGTGGGTAAAAAAGTGCGGCAAACTCTAACAACGACAGGGATTTTGGGCAAGGCGCCAATATGTTAAATTGGCCGCTTTTCCGTGCACCAAGCCCCACAATCGCGGCCATATGACCGTAGAAATGCGGTAGTGTTCCGACCAATCTAACACACGGACGCCGTCCGTTCTGTTTTCCACTGGAGATTCCCATGGCGCTTGAACGCTCCGACGTGGAAAAAATCGCTCATCTGGCCTGCCTTGGCCTCAATGATGCCGATCTTCCACACATCACTTCGGCCCTGAACAGCATTCTCGGGCTGGTCGACGAAATGCAGGCGGTCAATACCGACGGTATCGAGCCGCTCGCCCATCCACTGGAAGCCAGCCAGCGCCTGCGCGCAGACGTCGTGACCGAGACCGATCATCGCGAGGCCTACCAGTCCATCGCACCAGCGGTCGAAAACGGCCTGTACCTGGTTCCGAAAGTCATCGACTAAAGGGAAAGAGCCTGCAATGCATCAATTGACTCTGGCCGAGATCGCCCGCGGTCTCGCCGACAAAAAGTTTTCTTCCGAAGAGCTGACCAAGGCCCTGCTGGCGCGCATCACCCAGCTCGATCCGCAGCTCAACAGCTTCATCAGCCTCACCGAAGACCTGGCGCTGCAGCAGGCCAAAGCCGCTGACGCCCGCCGGGCCAATGGCGAGAACGGTGCCCTGCTTGGCGCGCCGATCGCCCATAAAGACCTGTTCTGCACCCAGGGCATCCGCACCAGCTGCGGCTCGAAGATGCTCGACAATTTCAAGGCACCGTACGACGCCACCGTAGTGGCCAAGCTGGCGGCTGCCGGCGCGGTGACCCTGGGCAAGACCAACATGGACGAATTCGCCATGGGGTCGGCCAACGAGTCGAGCTACTACGGCGCGGTGAAAAACCCGTGGAACCTGGAACACGTGCCAGGCGGTTCATCCGGCGGTTCGGCGGCGGCGGTTGCCGCGCGTCTGTTGCCGGCGGCGACAGGCACCGACACCGGCGGTTCGATTCGCCAGCCTGCCGCACTGACCAACCTCACCGGCCTGAAACCGACGTACGGTCGCGTTTCGCGCTGGGGCATGATCGCTTACGCCTCCAGCCTCGATCAGGGCGGCCCGCTGGCTCGCACCGCCGAAGACTGCGCGATCCTGCTGCAAGGCATGGCCGGTTTCGACCCGCAGGACTCCACCAGCATCGACGAACCCGTGCCTGATTACAGCGCCAGCCTCAACGGTTCGCTGCAAGGCCTGCGCATCGGCGTGCCGAAGGAATACTTCGGTGCCGGCCTCGATCCGCGCATTGCCGACCTGATCCACAACAGCGTCAAGGCGCTGGAAAAGCTCGGTGCCGTGGTCAAGGAAATCAGCCTGCCGAACATGCAGCACGCGATCCCTGCGTACTACGTGATCGCCCCGGCGGAAGCCTCTTCCAACCTGTCGCGCTTCGACGGCGTGCGATTCGGCTACCGTTGCGAAGACCCGAAGAACCTGATCGACCTGTACAAGCGTTCCCGTGGCGAAGGTTTCGGCCCGGAAGTGCAGCGCCGGATCATGGTCGGCGCCTACGCGCTGTCGGCCGGTTACTACGACGCCTACTACCTGAAGGCGCAGAAAATCCGTCGCCTGATCAAGAACGACTTCATGGCCGCCTTCAACGAGGTCGACATCATCCTCGGCCCGACCACGCCGAACCCGGCCTGGAAGCTCGGCGCCAAGAACAGCGACCCGGTCGCTGCGTACCTGGAAGACGTCTACACCATCACCGCCAACCTCGCCGGCCTGCCGGGCTTGTCCATGCCCGCAGGTTTCGTCGACGGGCTGCCGGTCGGCGTGCAGCTGCTCGCCCCGTATTTCCAGGAAGGTCGCCTGTTGAACGTTGCCCATCAGTATCAGTTGAACACTGACTGGCACACCCGTACCCCAACCGGCTTCTGAGGAGAAACACATGCAATGGGAAGTCGTGATCGGGCTGGAGATTCATACCCAGCTCACCACCCGGTCGAAAATCTTTTCCGGTAGTTCCACCACCTTCGGTTCCGAGCCGAACACCCAGGCCAGCCTGGTCGACCTGGGCATGCCCGGCGTACTGCCGGTGCTGAACCAGGAAGCGGTGCGCATGGCGGTGATGTTCGGTCTGGCGATCGACGCCGAGATCGGCCAGCACAACGTGTTCGCCCGCAAGAACTACTTCTACCCGGACTTGCCCAAGGGCTACCAGATCAGCCAGATGGAGTTGCCGATCGTTGGCAAGGGCCACCTGGACATCGCCCTGGAAGACGGCACAGTCAAACGTGTCGGCATCACCCGCGCGCACCTGGAAGAAGACGCCGGCAAGAGCCTGCACGAAGAGTTCACCGGTGCCACGGGTATCGACCTGAACCGCGCCGGCACGCCGCTGCTGGAAATCGTTTCCGAGCCGGACATGCGCAGCGCCAAGGAAGCCGTGGCTTACGTCAAGGCTGTCCACGCGCTGGTGCGTTACCTGGGCATCTGCGACGGCAACATGGCCGAAGGCTCGCTGCGTTGCGACTGCAACGTGTCGATCCGTCCGAAAGGCCAGGTTGAGTTCGGTACGCGCTGTGAGATCAAGAACGTCAACTCGTTCCGCTTCATCGAGAAGGCGATCAACACCGAAGTGCAGCGCCAGATCGAGCTGATCGAGGACGGCGGCAGGGTGATCCAGCAGACCCGCCTGTACGATCCGAACAAGGACGAAACCCGTCCGATGCGCAGCAAAGAGGAAGCCAACGATTACCGTTACTTCCCCGATCCGGACCTGCTGCCAGTGGTCATCGAGAACTCGTTCCTCGACGAGGTGCGCGCCACCCTGCCGGAATTGCCACCGCAGAAACGCGAGCGCTTCCAGGCGCAGTTCGGCCTGTCGGTCTACGACGCCAGCGTCCTGGCCACCAGCCGCGAGCAAGCCGATTACTTCGAGAAAGTCGCGAGCATAGGCGGCGACGCCAAGCTGGCGGCCAACTGGGTGATGGTCGAGCTGGGCAGCCTGTTGAACAAGCAGGGCCTGGACATCGACCAGTCGCCGGTCTCGGCCGAGCAACTGGGCGGCATGCTGCTGCGCATCAAGGACAATACCATCTCCGGCAAGATCGCCAAGGTGGTGTTCGAAGCCATGGCCAACGGCGAAGGCAGCGCGGACGAGATCATCGACAAGCGCGGCCTCAAGCAAGTGACCGACAGCGGCGCCATCTCTGCAGTTCTGGACGAGATGCTCGCGGCCAATGCCGAACAGGTCGAGCAATACCGCGCGGCAGACGAAGCCAAACGCGGCAAGATGTTCGGCTTCTTCGTCGGCCAGGCGATGAAAGCGTCCAAAGGCAAAGCCAACCCGCAACAGGTCAACGAACTGCTGAAAAGCAAGCTCGAAGGCTGATGAGCATGGAGCCAGATCCCAAGCCTGGCTCCACCCCCCTGTAGGAGCAAGCTTGCTCGCGATGGAGTATCAGTCGACATGTTTGTAGCTGACACACCATCGCGAGCAGGCTCGCTCCCACATTTGTATGTGGATACCTTTGAATGAAACGTCTGCTCAGTGCCTGCGCCCTGCTCTCCCTGCTGGCCGGTTGTTCCAGCAACGACATCATCGATCCACACGGCTACGACAAGACCGGCACCGCCTCCTGGTACGGCGCGAGACACCAAGGCAAACGCACCGCCAGTGGCGAGCGCTTCAACAAAAATGCCCTGACCGCCGCCCACCGTCAGCTACCCTTTGGTACACGGGTGAAGGTCACCAATCTGAACAACGACAAATCCTGTGTAGTGCGCATCAACGATCGCGGGCCACATACCCGTGGGCGTCTGATCGATGTTTCACACGAGGCTGCCGAACGCCTGGGCATGCTCAGAAGCGGCACCGCACGGGTTCGCGTGCAAGCCCTCGACTGACCGACGGAGCCTCGACCATCTTCGGACTTGCCGATTTACCCCTGCTCAGCGTGATTGAATTGCTCAGCGGCCTGTTGTTACTGATCGCCGGCGCCGAACTGATGGTGCGCGCCGCCGTGCGCCTGGCGGCGCGGCTGCATGTTCGCCCACTGATTATCGGCCTGACCATCGTCGCCCTCGGCAGCAGCGCGCCGCAGATGGCGGTCAGCCTGCAGGCGACCCTGGCGCAAAACGCCGACATCGCCGTCGGCAGCGTGATCGGCAGCAGCATCTTCAACATCCTCGTCACCCTCGGGCTCTCGGCGCTGATCATCCCGCTGCGGGTGTCGCGGCAACTGGTGCACCTGGACATTGCGCTGATGATCGGCGCCAGCCTGCTGGTGTTCATATTGGCGTGGAATGAAGAACTCACCCGGATTGACGGCGTACTGCTGCTGGCAGCGCTGGTGTTGTATCTAGGCTTGCTGCTGCGCCAGTCGCGGCATTCGGCCCGTCCGCAATCGACTGCCCAGGATGGGGTGCAAGCGCCGTGGCTCAGCAGCCTGCTGATGATCGCCGTCGGGCTGGCGATGCTGGTCTACGCCGGGCACCTGTTGTTGGGCGCCGCGGTGTCGGTCGCCACCGACCTGGGACTTTCCGAGCGGATCATTGGCCTGACCATCGTTGCCGTCAGCACCTCCCTGCCGGAACTCGCCACCTCGCTGATCGCGGCGTTGCGCGGAGAACGGGAGATCGCCGTGGGCAACGTGGTCGGCAGCAACCTGTTCAATCTTCTGGGCGTACTCGGTTTTACCGCGCTGATCGCGCCGTCACCGCTGTCGGTGTCGCCCAACGCCCTGGAATTCGATTTGCCAGTCATGCTCGGCGTCGCAGCACTGTGCCTGCCGGTGTTCTATTCCGGCTACCGGATGACCCGGGCCGAAGGCCTGCTGTTTCTGGGGCTGTACCTGGCGTACGGCCTGCATGTGGTGTCATTCACCACCGGTATGCCGCTGGCTGGCAAGCTGGAACACCTGATGCTGTTTTTTGTCCTGCCGGCACTGGTGGCGTATTTGCTGTTCACGTCCCTGCGCGCCTGGCGTCGCCAACACCACAAGAGGGAATTGCCATGACCGATAATAAAAAGCCTGGGGTTGAAGTCCGCCGCCAAGTGATGGGCGACGCTTTCGTCGACCGTGCGCTGGGCAATGCCACCGAGTTCACCCAGCCCCTGCAGGATTTCGTCAACGAACACGCCTGGGGCAGCGTCTGGAACCGCGAAGGCCTGCCACTGAAAACCCGCAGCCTGATCACCCTCGCCGCGCTGACGGCGTTGAAGTGTCCGCAGGAATTGAAAGGCCATGTGCGCGGTGCGCTGAACAACGGTTGCACCGTGGAGGAGATTCGCGAGGCGCTGCTGCATTGCGCGGTGTATGCCGGTGTGCCGGCGGCGATCGACGCGTTTCGGGCGGCGCAGGAAGTGATCGATAGCTATCAGCAGGCGCAATGACACCGCCTGACAAATCCCGACTCAATACAGGCGCTGCCGGGGAGCCGCCGACCGCCACCCCGGCAGCACTCGCTGACAGCGACTCTCCCCGGTTCAACTACACACTTCGATAATAATTGACGTCCCGCCGCCCGTTGCACGACAGCCCCCTTACGACAAAATGAGCGACACACAATCACAATAAGTGATGGTCGCCGAAGGGGTCTGTACTCGCTCCTTGCACCTTCGCTTCATCACAAGGACGTTCTCATGATGCGATCCCGGGTTCTGGCGAGCCTTTCCAGCCTGGCACTGTCGAGCCTGCTCTTCAGCAGCCCGGCACACGCCTCGGCCCAGGCTTGTTTCGAAGCCAGCCATCGGGATTTCAGTGAAGTCCTACCCTGCTACAAAAAAGCCGAATCCGCCAAGCCATTGGTCTACACCGCCACAGGCACGCAAACATTTCCTGGCGTGAAAAAACGCAGCTTCGATCTGGTGTCCGGGCAGTGGTCGCCAGAAGGCCTGGTCAGCCCTGAACGCTGGCAGCATGACGTCGACATTTATATCCCGGACAACGCGCTGCATGGCCGGGCCTTGCTGGTGGCCAATAACGGTACCCTGACGCCGGGCGGGGGCAGGGAGCCAAGCGGCCCTACCGATTTCACCCAAGCGATGGCCCTCGAAGTAGCCCTCCAAACCCGCACCATCGTGATCTCTGTCAGCAATATCCCCAATCAATACCTGACGTATGCCGATGATGGCGTTCCACGCAAGGAGGACGCCAGCGTCGCCCACAGCTGGAAGCTGTTTCTCGATGATCCACAGCGCCATCCGTTCATGTCAGTGCGCTTGCCGATGGTGATGTCGCTGGTCAAAGCCATGGACCTGGCACAGCAGCAATTGCAGCCCTGGGGGATCAACCAGTTTATCATCAGCGGCGCCTCGAAACGCGGGTGGACCGCCTGGCTGGCAGCCATTACCGATGAGCGCGTGCATGCGATCGTGCCCTTCGCCATCGACATCCTGGGCATGGACAAGGTCCTCGACCATACCTGGCAAGCCTATGGTCGAAACTGGCCCCTGGCGTTTTTTGACTATCACCATGAAGGCATCACCCGGCAGATCAAGACTGAAAATTTTGCCCGGCTGCTAAAAATCGAAGACCCGCTGAGCTACCTGAATTCGGCCTATGCTCCTCGCCTGGCGATTCCCAAATACATTGTCAATGCCAGCAGCGACGACTTTTTCCTGCCGGACAACACGGCTTTCTTTTTCGACCCGCTACCCGGTCCGAAAGCCTTGCGAGTCACGCCCAACGCCAGCCACTATGGGATCAGGCAATTCGTCGAAAACTCGCTCATTCCAGTGATCAATCGCTGGCAGCAAGACCGTGCCTTACCCGTCATTACAACTCGTTCGGTTCTGCAGGGATCAAGGGAAATCCTGGGATTGAAGTTTTCCGAACCCCCGATGCAGGTAACTCAATGGACTGCAATCAATCCGCTGGCCCGGGACTTTCGACACCCCTGCGGGGTTCGCTACGAATCCAGCGACGTCACTCCCTCAGCCCCGCTCGACGCCCAGGTGCTGATCGATACGCCGGACAGGGGATGGAAGGCGACCTTTATCGAAGCCACCTTTGCCGACGGTTTCGTTGCCACGACACCGGTGCAGGTGACTCCCAACGTTTATCCGGATACGGCACCTCCGATCATCGAGCCAGGCTGCAAGACGCTCAGCGACTAGATCCACCCACCCCACTGCAACAAAAAGATCCCGATGTTTGTGGTGACCGCGGCCATCAAAGTGGTAATCACGATGATCGCTGCCGCCAGTTCATGATTGCCATTGGCCTGGCGGGCCATGACAAAACTGGCCGCGGCGGTCGGGCTGCCGAAGTACAGGAACAGGATTCCCAGCTCCGCCCCGCGAAAACCCCAGAGCCAGGCACCCAGCGTCGCCAGGATCGGCAGGCCGATCATCTTTACGAGGCTCGAACTCAGCGCCATCGAGCCGCTTTTGCGCATTGCCGCCAGCGACAGGGTGCCGCCGATGCAGATCAGCGCCAGGGGCAAGGTGGTCTGCGCCAGGTACTGGCCGGACTTCTCCAGCCATCCCGGCAAGCCGATGTTGAAGTAGGCGAACGGGGCCGCCGCCAACACGCTGATGATCAGTGGATTGATCATCACGCTTTTGAAGATGCTCCACGGGTCGGACTTGATCACCGGGCTGTACACCGCCAGCACGATGGTCGAAAGCGTGTTGTAGAACAGGATCACCAGTGCAGCGAGAATCGCCCCGAGGGAAATCCCGTAGTCACCGTACATGCTCGCTGCCAGCGCCAGGCCGATGACACCGTTGTTGCCACGAAACGCGCCCTGGGTATAGATCCCCCGGTCTTCCCGCGGGCACTTCCAGATCGCCCAGCCCCAGGCAATGGCGAAACAGACCAGGGTGGCGATAGAGAAGTAGATCAGCAGCGCCGGTTGCAATGCGGCGTGCAGGTCGGCATGCAGGATGCCCAGAAACAACAGCGCCGGCATGGTGACATTGAACACCAGGGCCGATGCGGTGTGGATGAAGTTGTCGTTGATCCAGTCGATGCGCTTGAGCAGCACCCCCAGAAACAGCATGGCAAACACCGGCGCGGTGATGTTCAGGGTTTCGAGGAAGATAGCCAGCATGCCGGGGGTAACCTTGGGTGAGCGTCGTTAGGGGGCTAATGATAAGCCACCTGGGACGTTGGCGTCTGGTAGAACGCCTTCGCTGGCAAGCCAGCTCCTACAGGTCCGCGTCGTACGCCTATTTTGTGCTCGACACAAATCCTGTAGGAGCTGGCTTGCCAGCGAAGCAGTCGACTCGGTCTTACGTGATCGGCGCCGGGTTGAACAAGGTAATGTCGTTATGCAGCTTGTGCCGCTCCGCCCACGTCTGCTTCTTGCCGCTGGCCACATCCAGATAGTAGTGGAACAACTCCCACCCCAGATCCTCGATCGACGCCCGCCCGGTCGCAATCCGCCCGGCATCGATGTCGATCAGGTCCGGCCAGCGCTGCGCCAGTTCGGTCCGGGTCGAGACCTTCACCACCGGCGCCATCGCCAAACCATAGGGTGTGCCGCGACCGGTGGTGAACACATGCAGGTTCATCCCCGCCGCCAGCTGCAAGGTGCCGCAGACAAAATCACTGGCCGGCGTCGCACAGAAAATCAGCCCTTTGCGCTTGAAACGCTCACCAGGGCCAAGCACGCCATTGATCGCACTGCTGCCGGATTTGACGATCGAGCCCAATGACTTCTCGACAATGTTCGACAACCCGCCCTTCTTGTTGCCCGGCGTGGTGTTGGCACTGCGATCCGCCTCACCCTTGGCCAGGTAACGGTCGTACCAATCCATCTCCCGCACCAGTTCCTGAGCCACTTCCTCGGTTTCGGCGCGGGACGTCAACAGATAAATGGCGTCACGCACTTCGGTGACTTCGGAAAACATCACCGTCGCGCCAGCCCGCAGCAACAGGTCCGAGGCATAGCCCAATGCCGGGTTGGCGGTGATGCCGGAAAAAGCATCGCTGCCGCCGCATTGCATGCCAAGGATCAGCTCGGACGCCGGCACGGTTTCCCGGCGACGTTGATCGAGCTTCTTCAAGCGGGTCTCGGCCAATTGCATGATCTGCTCGATCATCTCGGTGAAACCGTGACTCGAATCCTGCAGGCGGTACAGCCACGGCTCACTCAAATCCACCGAGCTGTCGTTCTCGTGCATCACCTGCCCGGCCTGCAATTTCTCGCACCCCAGGCCGATGACCAAGGCTTCGCCACCCAGGTTCGGGTTGCGCGCCAGATTGCGCACGGTGCGGATCGGGATGTACGCGTCCGTCGCGGTGATCGCCACACCGCAGCCGTAGCTGTGGGTCAGCGCCACCACGTCATCGACGTTCGGGTACTTGGGCAGCAACTCGTCCTTGATACGCTTGACCGCATGGTCCAGCACGCCGGTGACGCACTGCACGGTGGTGGTGATGCCGAGAATGTTACGCGTGCCGACAGTGCCATCGGCATTGCGATACCCCTCGAACGTGAAGCCTTCCAGCGGCGCCTGTGCCGCCGGCACCTCGGTGGACAGCGGCAAGCTGTCCAGCGGCGGCGCGGTCGGCATGCGCAGTTGATCCTCCTTGACCCAGCTGCCGCGTGGAATCGCTTGTAACGCGTAGCCAATGGTCTGGCCGTAGCGAATCACCTGCCCGCCCTCGGGAATATCTTCCAGGGTGACCTTGTGGCTCTGCGGCACGAAGTCCAGGGTGACCAGGCCGTCCGCAAACTCGGTGCCGGCTGGCACCCCCTGATCATTGACCACGATGACCACGTTGTCCCGCTCGTGCAGGCGGATGTAGCGCGGCGAGTCGGAATGTTCAATCAACTGCATGACGCCGCTCCTCAGGAATGCGCTTGAGACAATTTGTTATTGGTTTCAGGACCGCTGACTGGCGGCTCCTTGAGCACCACACGCTTGATCGGGCCAACGATCACCAGATAGCTGAACACCGCGACCAGTGCGTTGCAACCGACGAACACCAGCGCCCATTTGAACGATCCGGTGGAGCTGATGATGTAACCGATCACGATCGGGGTGGTGATCGACGCGATGTTGCCGAAGGTGTTGAACAGGCCACCGCTCAGACCGGCGATCTGCTTCGGCGAGGTGTCGGACACCACAGCCCAGCCCAATGCACCCACGCCTTTGCCGAAGAATGCCAGGGCCATGAAGCCGACGACCATCCATTCCACGTCTACGTAGTTGCAGGCCACGATACTGCTGGACACCAGCAAGCCGGCAATGATCGGCGCCTTGCGGGCGAAGGTCAGCGAGTGGCCCTTGCGCAGCAGGTAGTCGGAAATCACCCCGCCGAGCACCCCACCGATAAAACCGCAGATCGCCGGCAACGAGGCGATGAAGCCGGCCTTGAGAATGGTCATGCCGCGTTCCTGCACCAGGTACACCGGGAACCAGGTCAGGAAGAAGTAGGTGATGCCGTTGATGCAATATTGGCCCAGGTACACCCCGAGCATCATGCGGTTGGTCAGCAGTTGGCGAATGTAGTCCCACTTCGGACCGTCAGCCTTTTTACCCTTGCCTTTGTCCTGATCCATGTCGACCATGCCGCCGTTGTCGGCAATGTGCTTGAATTCGGCGTCATTGATCATCGGGTGCTGGCGCGGGCTGTGGATAACTTTCAGCCAGATTCCCGAGAAGATGATACCGATCACGCCCATGACGATGAACACGTGCTGCCAGCCAAAGCTGTAGACGATCCAGCCCATCAGCGGGGCGAACAACACGGTGGCAAAGTACTGCGCCGAATTGAAGATCGCCGAGGCTGTACCGCGTTCCGCCGTGGGGAACCAGGCCGCGACGATGCGTGCGTTGCCGGGGAAGGATGGCGCTTCGGCCAGGCCCACCAGGAAGCGCAGCATGAACAGCGCAACCACCGCCGTGGACATGCCGAACTCGCCGACATAACCCTGGAGCACGGTGAACAGCGACCAGGTAAAAATGCTGAGCGCGTAGATTTTTTTCGAACCGAAACGGTCCAGCAGCCAGCCACCGGGAATTTGCCCGGCGACGTAGGCCCAACCGAATGCGGAGAAGATATAGCCGAGGGTAACCGCGTCGATGCCGAGGTCTTTTTGCAGGCTGGAGCCCGCGATGGCGATAGTGGCCCGGTCGGCATAATTGATGGTGGTCACCAGGAAAAGCATGAGCAAAATCAAATAGCGGACGTGGGTTGGCTTGGTCGCTTGCATGTAGATGTACTCCCACTGATTATTTTTATGCGCGGGTGAAACAGGTGCTCCTCTGTAGGAGCGAGCTTGCTCGCGATGGAGGTCAACGATGACGCGGGGCATCAGGTTTAACGCCGCGACCTCTAGACCTTCGCGAGCAGGCTCGCTCCCACAGGGGTAATGCGTTTACGAACCGATGTAGCTGGTCTTCACGACCGTGTAGAACTCTTGCGCGTAGCGACCTTGCTCGCGAGATCCATAGGATGAACCTTTACGCCCGCCGAATGGAACGTGGTAATCCACGCCCGCCGTCGGCAGGTTGACCATCACCATCCCGGCCTGGGAGTGGCGCTTGAAGTGGTTGGCGTACTTCAGCGACGTGGTGGCGATGCCCGCCGACAGACCGAACTCGGTGTCGTTGGCCATGGCCAGCGCAGCGTCGTAATCGGCCACGCGCACGATGTTGGCCACGGGGCCAAAGATTTCTTCGCGGCTGATGCGCATGGCGGCTTCGCTGTCGGCAAACAGCGTCGGCGCGAGGTAGTAGCCTTCGGTGTCGCAGGTCACCAGACCACCGCCGCTGACCAGACGCGCACCTTCGGACTGGCCGATGTCGATGTACTTCATGTCCTGTTCAAGCTGGGCTTGCGAGACCACCGGACCGATATCGGTGCCGGTTTTCAGCGCGTGGCCGACCTTGATCGACTTCATGCGCTCAGCCATGGCTTCGACGAACTTGTCGTGTATCCCGGCGGTGACGATGAATCGGCTCGAGGCGGTGCAACGCTGGCCGGTGGAGTAGAACGCGCTCTGCACCGACAGTTCGACCGCTTGCTTGAGGTCGGCGTCGTCGAGAATGATCTGCGGGTTCTTGCCGCCCATTTCCAGCTGCACTTTGGCCTGGCGCGAGACGCAGTTGACGGCGATCTGACGACCGACACCCACGGAGCCGGTAAAGCTGATGCCGTCGACTTTAGGGCTCTGCACCAGCGCATCGCCAATCACTCGGCCGCTGCCCATCACCAGGTTGAACACGCCGGCGGGGAAGCCTGCGCGGGAGATGATTTCAGCCAGGGCCCAGGCGCAGCCCGGTACCAGGTCCGCCGGTTTCAGCACCACGCAGTTGCCATAGGCCAGGGCCGGGGCGATTTTCCACGCCGGGATCGCGATCGGGAAGTTCCAGGGCGTGATCAGACCCACCACGCCCAGCGCTTCGCGAGTGACTTCCACATTGACGCCCGGACGCACCGACGGCAGGTAGTCGCCGGACAGGCGCAGGCATTCACCGGCGAAAAACTTGAAGATATTGCCGGCGCGGGTCACTTCGCCGATGGCTTCGGGCAGGGTCTTGCCCTCTTCCCGGGCCAGCAAGGTGCCGAGCTCTTCACGACGGGCGAGGATTTCAGTGCCGACTTTATCCAGGGAATCGTGGCGAGCCTGAATGCCTGAAGTGGACCAGGCCGGGAACGCGGCGCGAGCGGCGTCGATGGCGGCGTGAACCTGAGCCAGATCGGCCTTGGCGTACTCGCCGATGGTGTCGGTCAACTCCGACGGGTTGATGTTGGCGCTGTAGTCGGCACCGGTGACCCATTGGCCATTGATGTAGTTATCGAAACGCTTTGTATCAGCCACAATCATTCTCCTGCAAAAGAGTCCTTACGCAAAAAGCCGCTGATTGCTCAGCGGCCTTTCTCAATCGGTTTTTTTACTGCGCGCCCTGCTTGTCGATCAGCGCGGCCAGAGCTTCGTACTCTTCTGGCAGCAGATCGGTCAGCGGCGCACGCACAGGACCTGCGTCATAGCCGACGATTTTTGCCCCGGCCTTGACGATGCTCACTGCGTAACCGGCCTTGCGGTTACGGATATCCAGGTACGGCAGGAAGAAGTCGTCGATGATCTTGCCGACGGTGGCGTGATCTTCACGCGCAATGGCGTGGTAGAAATCCATCGCGGTTTTCGGGATGAAATTGAACACCGCCGACGAGTAAACCGGCACGCCCAGCGCCTTGTAGGCCGCGGCGTAGACTTCGGCGGTCGGCAGACCGCCCAGGTAGCTGAAGCGGTCGCCGAGGCGGCGACGGATCGAGACCATCAATTCGATATCGCCCAGGCCATCCTTGTAGCCGATCAGGTTCGGGCAGCGCTCGGCCAGGCGTTCCAGCAGCGGCGCGGTCAGACGACACACGTTGCGGTTGTAGACCACCACGCCGATGTTCACCGATTTGCACACGGCTTCAACGTGAGCAGCCACGCCGTCCTGGCTGGCTTCGGTCAGGTAATGCGGCAGCAGCAACAGGCCCTTGGCGCCCAGACGCTCGGCTTCTTGAGCGTATTCGATGGCTTGACGGGTCGAACCGCCAACGCCGGCCAGAATCGGCACGCTGGTTTCGCAGGTGTCGACGGCGGTCTTGATGATTTCCGAGTATTCGCTGGCCGCCAGAGAGAAGAACTCACCGGTGCCGCCCGCGGCGAACAGAGCCGAGGCGCCGTATGGGGCCAGCCACTCGAGACGTTTGATGTAGCCAGCGCGATGGAAATCGCCCTGGGCGTTGAAATCGGTAACCGGGAAAGACAGCAGACCGGAAGAGAGGATGGACTTCAGTTCTTGTGGATTCATTATTCGAACACCCTGGGTAGCGACGTTATGTGTGAGAAAAGCGTTCAGCCTGCGCCGAAGTTGTAGGTCATCGTACAACTTAAAAAATAACCGTCAACTGCATTTCATCGCCGAGGGTGAAAATTGTTGGTAAAGAAGGACGGGGGCTAAGAATTCATGGGGCTTTGGTTCAATAGAAACGGAGGCATGGACAACGCGCCCGATAGGCTTTCAGGAGATACGTTGTCGGAAGAGAGAGACAACGGAGGGGAGTTGGTTTCAGGACCGGACCGGATAATGGTGGCATGACTGCGGGCCCCTTCGCCGGCAAAGCCGGTCTCGCTCTCACAAAGGGATTCGCGGCGACTACAATGTCCGGGCACGACAGCGATCAAGTGGGAGTGAGACTGCTCGCGAAAGCGTTGGGTCAGCTTGCACGGATGTTGAATGTGCCGCCGCCTTCGCTGGCAAGCCAGCTCCTACAGGGGGGCTGCGGCGAACATAAAGTCTGGACTTGGCAGCGATCAAAAATATGGGAGCGAGCTTGCTCCGGATAGCGTTCCGACGAAAGCGGTCGGTCAGGCAATGATTTAACCGATTCAGCAACCTTAACCGCGCTGCGCCTCAGCCTCTTCATGGGCATGGCGCAACCGCTCACGGCTGTTGGTCAGGTGCAACCGCATCGCCGCCCGTGCCGCATCCGAATCCTGGCGGGCAATCGCGTCATAAATCTCTTCATGCTCACGGCTCAGGCGATTCATGTAGTGCTGCTGATCATCATGGGCCAGGCGCGCCGAATTGAGTCGCGTACGCGGGATAATGCTGGTGCCCAGGTGGGTCATGATGTCCGTGAAGTAACGGTTGCCCGTCGCCAGGGCGATTTGCAGGTGGAACTGGAAGTCCGACGCCACGGCATCGCTGGCGTGGGAGACACTTTCATTCAACGCGTCCAGCGCCGCTCGCATCAGCGCCAACTGCTCGGGGCTGCGGCGTTGTGCGGCGAGGCCGGCGGATTCCACTTCGAGGCTGATGCGCAGTTCGAGAATCGCCAGCACGTCACGCAGGGTGACCACGGTTGCCGGATCGATGCGAAAACCACTCGGGCTGGGGGTGTCGAGCACAAAGGTGCCGATGCCATGACGGGTTTCAACCTGCCCGGCCGCCTGCAACCGCGAAATCGCTTCACGGACCACCGTACGGCTGACGCCATGGGCATCCATGATTGCCGACTCGGTGGGCAATTTGTCGCCGCGCTTGAGTTGACCGTCGCGAATCTGCTCGGACAGCACCGTCACCAGTTCCTGTGCGAGGCTGCGGCGCTTGCGAGGGAGGCGTGGCGTGTCGATCGGGTTTTCCATGGTGAACGTCATTCTCGAAAAATTCGGCTGAATCCGCATCATAGCTCAACGCGGTTGTACGATCACCCACCTCCCTTGTAGGAGCTGGCTTGCCAGCGAAGGCGGTGGACCAGTCGATATATTTTTCGACTGGACGGTCGCTTTCGCTGGCAAGCCAGCTCCTACAAGGGGCGGTGGTGTTCAGGCGGTCACGGTCTGCTCCACCAGATGTCCATTCTCGATACGAATGTGCCGTGGGTGGAAGCGTTTCAGGCTGCTGCGATGCCCGACGCTGACGATGCTCAAGCCCGGTATTTCATCGATCAGCGCTTGATACAGCGACGCCTCGTCCTCCTCATCCATTGCCGAGGTCGCTTCGTCCATGTATAGCCATTGCGGTGCATAGAGCAGCGCACGGGCGAACGCCAAGCGTTGTTGTTCACCCGGCGACAACATGCGCTGCCAGTGATTGGCTTCATCCAGACGCGCGACCAGATGCGGCAAGCGACAGGTTTCCAGCACATGCGCGTAACGCTCGTTCGCATAGGTATCGCCGGACTGTGGATAACTCAGCGCCTCGCGCAGGGTGCCAATCGGCAGATAGGGTTTTTGCGGCAGAAACAGATAACGCGCCGCCGGCAGACGGATACTGCCGTGGCCCGCCGGCCACAAATGCCCCATCGCCCGCAGCAAGGTCGATTTGCCGCTGCCGGAACGGCCACTGAGCATAACGCGCTCGCCCTCCTCCACGGTCATGTCGGCATTGGTCAGCAGGTGACGACCGTCAGCCAGGTCGAGGCCCAGGTTGTGCACCTTCAGCTCCGAGCCCGAATTCTGCACATCGACCATCGGTACGCGATTTTCGTTGTCGCTCATGGCCTGACGGAAACTCAGCAGACGATCACAGGTGGCGCGCCATTCGGCGAGGTCCTGGTATGCAGTGATGAACCAGCTGAAGTTATCCTGGACGTTAGCGAACGCCGAGTTGATTTGCATCAGCTCACCCAGCTCGATCTTGCCGGTGAAGTAACGCGGTGCGGCAACCATGAACGGAAAGATGACTGCAATCTGCTCATAACCGGAAGTAAAGAAGGTCAGGCGCTTGGACACTTTCATGATGTCCCAGAAGTTGTGCCAGACCATCCCGAAACGGCTGCTCAAGCGGCGGTTCTCATTCGGTTCGCCGTTGTACAGCGCAATGCTTTCAGCATTTTCGCGAACCCGCACCATGGAGAAACGCAGGTCGGCTTCGAAACGTTGCTGGTTGTTGTTGAGGCCGATCAGGCGACGACCAATCAAATGTGTCAGCCAACTGGCGACGGCGGCATAAACCAGCGCGCACCAGAACATGTAACCAGGAATCGTGAAACCGAACACTTCGATACTGCCCGAAACGCCCCACAGAATGATCGAGAACGATACGAGGCTGACGATGTTGCGAATCAAACCGAGCCCCAGGCCCAAGGTGTTGGTCGTGAATTTATTCAGGTCTTCGGAAATCCGCTGGTCCGGGTTATCGGTGTAACCGCCCTGCTCCAGCTGGTAGTAATTCTTGTTGCCGAGCCAACGGGTAAAATGCTGTTCGGTGAGCCAGGCTCGCCAGCGGATCGTCAGCATCTGCGTCAGGTAGAGCCGATACACTGCGCCAAGGATTGCCACCGCTGCTATGCCGCAGAAATACAGAATCAGTTGCCAGAAGGCCGCTTCGTCCTTTTTCTGCAAGGCGTTGTAGAAGTCCTTGTACCAACTGTTGACCCATACCGAAATCGCCACGCTGAACAACGACAGCGCAATCACGGCGATCAACAACGTCCAGGCCTTGCCCTTCTCTTCGCTGCGCCAGTAAGGCGTGGTCATCGCCCAGACTTTGCGAAAAAACTGCCCGCGCACAGCATCATTGACCGCGGAATATTCAGCGTTCTGATTCATGGAAAAGGCTCATTGGAGAAAAGAACGACACACGAACCGATCATAGATGATCAGTTCGTGTTGTAACGCGGTAGGACAACAATTGTTCAGCACCGGTTCAGCGACGGACCGGGCGCTTCTGCAGTTTGCGCTGCAGCGTGCGGCGGTGCATGCCCAAGGCGCGGGCGGTGGCGGAGATGTTGCCTTCGTGTTCGGTCAACACACGCTGGATGTGTTCCCATTGCAGGCGGTCCACGGACATCGGGTTTTCCGGCACCAGGGTGTCGAGGTCGGCGTGTTCGGACAGCAAAGCCGCCAGCACGTCATCGGCGTCCGCCGGTTTGCACAGGTAATTGCAGGCGCCGCGCTTGATCGCTTCGACGGCGGTGGCGATGCTCGAGTAACCGGTGAGGATCACCACGCGCATTTCCGGATCCAGTTCCAGCAGCTTGGGCAGCAGCACCAGGCCGGAATCGCCGTCCATTTTCAGATCCAGCGCAGCGTAGTCCGGCAAGTCGGCCTGGGCGATGGTCAGGCCTTCTTCGGCGGAACCGGCGGTGCTGACGCGAAAGCCGCGGCGGGCCATGGCGCGGGCCATCACCCGGGTAAAGGTTGCGTCGTCGTCGACCAGCAGCAAATGTGGCAGTTCTTCGCCTTCGCCTTCGACCTGGATATCGTCACTCATGTTCGTCTCCTCGGGCGACACGGGGCAGGCGCAGCTCGGTGAGCGTGCCGCCTTCCTCATGACTGTAGAGTTTCACTGAGCCGCCGGCGCGTGTCACGCTGGCCTTGCTCAAAAACAGGCCAAGGCCGAAACCTTTGCCCTTGGTGGTAAAAAACGGCTTGCCGATCTGCTCGGCGATAGCCAGCGGCACACCGGCGCCGTGGTCGCGGATGCTGATGGTCAGGTCTTCGGCATCCCAGTCCAGCGTCACTTGCAGCCCTTCGGGACAAGCATCGGCGGCGTTGTTGAGCAAATTCAGCAGCGCCTGGGTCAGGTCCGGCGGTGGCGCCATCCGCGGCACGGTCCCTTGGCCCAGGCGCTGGAAGCGATAACTGGCTTCCGGACGCATCAGGTGCCAGCGATTCAGGGCTTCGTCGAGCCAATCGGTGACGTCCTGCATCTCCACCGCCAACCGGCGATTGGCCTCCGCCGCCCGAACCAGCTGCTGCAAGGTTTCCTTGCAGAGCTTGACCTGATCCTGGAGCACACTCAGATCGTCCTGCAACATCGGGTCGTGATGGTCCTGGCGCATTTCCTTGAGCAATACGCTCATGGTCGCCAACGGCGTGCCCAGTTCATGGGCGGCGCCGGCCGCCTGGGTCGCGACGGCCAGCAGTTGTTGATCACGCAGCCCCTCTTCGCGACGAATGGCACGCAGCTCTTCCTGACGGCGCAACTCCTCGGCCATCCGCGCGGCAAAAAAAGTAATGACCGCGGCAGCCAGGGCGAAGCTCAGCCACATGCCGTACACCTGCAGGTTTTCCCGAGCGATCGGGAAGGTTTGCAGCGGGTAGAAACGCGCCAGCAACAGGGTGTACATCGTCAACGCGATACCCGACAGAATCACCGAATACCGCCACGGCAAGGTCACGGCGGCGATGGTCAGCGGCACCAGGTAATAAGAGACGAACGGGTTGGTCGAGCCGCCGGAGAAATACAGCAAGGCACTGTGGATAAACAGGTCGCACGCCAGTTGTACGGCGTACTCAAGCTCGGTGACCGGCCACGAGGTACGCAGGCGAATCGCCGTGAACGCGCACAGCAGCATCGAGCACCCGAGCGTCGCGGCCAGTTGAAACCAGGGCAGCGGCAGCAGCTCGAGCCAGTAAGCCAGGCCCACGGAACCGGCCTGGGCAGCCAGGACCAAGGTGCGGATGAACGTCAGCCGCCAGAGATTCTGGCGAGTCGCGGAAGTGATTTGAACGGGGGCGAGCATGAGCTCTCCTGATGAGCGCTCCAGGCGGATCGCAGGGAGTATAACCAAGCACGGGGGCTGGCAGGCGAAAGTGCGGCAAACGGCCACATGGCAGAACACGTTCTGACCCGTCCCCCTGTAGGAGCTGGCTTGCCAGCGAAGGTCGTCAACGATAACGCATGCAGTCAGGATAAACGCGGCGCCTGTAGGAGCTGGCTTGCCAGCGAAGGTCGTCAACGATAACGCATGCAGTCAGGATAAACGCGGCGCCCAGGAGTGCTTCGCCGGCAAGCCAGCTCCTACAGAGTCCCGCGTTTGGCGGCCAATCATCTGTATAGAAGTTGTAACTGTGCGAACCGGATCATTAAAGATAGAGTCTGATGGTTTCACGCAGGCTCGGACCTAACCCCTGCGCATCGTCCAAGGAGTTTTCATGCACAGTTTCCGCCGTAGCGCCGCCCTTCTTGCCCTTGGCGCTGGCACCCTCGCCAGCCTCCCGGCCCTGGCCGCCGACGAGTTGCATTACAACCAGATCGCCCTGCGCGCCGAAGTCAGTCAGGAAGTGGCCCGCGACCTGATGATCGTGACGCTCTACACCGAAGAACAGAACAGCGATCCGGCCACACTCGCCGCCGACGTCAGCACCACCATGAACAAGGCGCTGGCCCAGGCAAAGCAGGTCAAGGACATCACTCTGCGCCAGGGCAGCCGCAATAGCTACCCGATCTATGACACCAAAGGCCAGAAAATCACCGGCTGGCGTGAACGCGCCGAACTGCGCCTGGAAAGCTCGGACTTCGCCGCCCTGTCGAAATTGACCGGCGAACTGCTCACCGACCTGAAGATGGGCGGCATGGACTTCGCCATTGCCACGCCGACCCGCAAGGCCAGCGAAGACGCGCTGCTCAAAGACGCGGTCACCGCGTTCAAGGCCCGCGCCCAACTGGCCACCGACGCGCTGGGCGGCAAGGGTTACAAAATCGTCAACCTGAACCTCAACAGCAACGGTTACCCACAGCCCTACATGCGTGGACCGATGATGATGAAAGCGGCGAGCATGGACAGCGCGCCGGTGACGCCGGAAGTTGAAGCGGGCACCAGCCAGGTCAGCATGACAGCGGACGGCGCGATTGAAGTGCTGATGCCTTGATTGGATAACCCGTACCGATAACGGCGATCACCCACGTGATCGCCGTTTTTTTTGCCAGGCCAAAACCCGATGAGTGCCTACAATACGATTAGGTATAAATAAGTAACACTGCGCGCCAATCGAGTGCCCCAGGCACGCCGGTTGCCCTTTGTCAGTGCGCGGGTTGCACCGAAAAAAACCTGCGCAAACGGTCAAATGCGCAGGTAATTATACATATGCGACATTAAGGTACGTTCGTGCCACTGTTTAAGGCTTGTTGCTGATCCGGATCTTGCATTGGGTATGGCCCCTGCATAAGTATCCGCAGGCACGACTCACGAGGTCGTCCTCTAATTCCAAAAATGACAACAAATCATGAGGCCACCATGCTTAAACACGCGGTCATTCCGTTTTTAGTCGGCGCGAGCTTGTTAGCCAGCGCACCTTTCGCCCAAGCGGCGACTAACCTGGTGTTCTGCTCCGAAGGGAGCCCGGCCGGTTTTGATCCTGGTCAGTACACCACCGGAACCGACTTCGACGCCTCTGCAGAAACCATGTTCAACCGCCTGACTCAATTCGAGCGCGGCGGCACTGCCGTCGTTCCTGGCCTGGCAACCAGCTGGGACATATCCCCGGACGTGCTGACCTACACCTTCCACCTGCGTGAAGGCGTGAAGTTCCACACCACCCCGTATTTCAAACCGACTCGTGAGTTCAACGCCGACGACGTGCTGTTCACCTTTAATCGCATGATTAACAAGGATGACCCGTTCCGCAAAGCGTACCCGACCGAATTCCCGTACTTCACCGACATGGCCATGGACACCAACATCGCCAAGGTCGAGAAGGTTGACGACCGCACCGTCAAATTCGTCCTCAACAGCGTAGACGCAGCCTTCATCCAGAACCTGGCCATGAGTTTCGCCTCCATCCAGTCCGCCGAGTACGCGGCCCAGCTGCTCAAGGACGGCAAGCCCGGCGACATCAACCAGAAGCCGATCGGCACTGGCCCGTTCGTGTTCAAGAGTTACCAGAAAGACTCCAACATCCGCTACACCGGGAACAAGGACTACTGGAAGCCTGAAGACGTCAAGATCGACAACCTGATCTTCGCCATCACCACCGACCCGTCGGTGCGTATCCAGAAGCTGAAGAAAAACGAATGCCAGATCACCTTGTTCCCTCGTCCTGCCGACCTCAAGGCACTGCGCGAAGACAAGACCCTGAAGCTGCCGGAACAAGCCGGGTTCAACCTGGGTTACATCGCCTATAACGTGATGCCCGTGCTCAAGGGCCGCACCGACAACAACCCGTTGGCCGACCTGCGGGTCCGTCAGGCGCTGGACATGTCGGTGAACAAGGCACAGATCATCGATTCGGTGTACCAGGGCGCCGGCCAGCTGGCCGTCAATGCCATGCCGCCCACCCAATGGTCCTATGACACCACCATCAAGGATGCCAAGTACGATCCTGAGAAAGCCAAGGAACTGCTCAAGGAAGCCGGCATCAAGGAAGGGACCCAGATCACGCTGTGGGCCATGCCGGTCCAGCGTCCGTATAACCCGAACGCTAAACTGATGGCTGAAATGCTGCAGTCGGACTGGAAGAAAATCGGTCTGAACGTCAACATCGTCAGCTACGAATGGGGCGAGTACATCAAGCGCTCCAAGGGCGGCGAGAACCAGGCGATGATCATCGGCTGGAGCGGCGACAACGGTGACCCGGACAACTGGCTCAACGTGCTGTTCGGCTGCGACTCGCTGAGCGGCAACAACTTCTCCAAATGGTGCGACAAGGACTTTGACAAGCTGGTCAAAGACGCCAAGAAGACACCTGACCAGGCCAAGCGCACCGAACTGTACAAGCAGGCGCAACACCTCCTCAAAGACCAGGTTCCGATGACACCTATCGCTCACTCGACGGTGTTCCAACCCATGCGCGCCAACGTGCAGGATTTCAAGATCAGCCCATTCGGCTTGAACTCCTTCTACGGCGTCAGCGTCAGCAAATAAGCGAGCGCAACGGCGATTTTGCAGTCGCCGTCGCGTTATCTACCGAGAAAGTAGGAATTTGCCTACATCCTGATCCGCTGCGTACTACAGCAGCGGTTTCGGATGTGTCGCCTTTTCCCACAAGCCTTTCGGAATTTTCGTATTTACTGCCGGACCCAAGGTTCATACCGTCGGGATCTGACCAGTTAGTCCGTGGGCTCTCGGTTATTGCTGCACGTCATGGCTTGAGACCAGTGAGGCCTCCACGTCCCCGGACGGGAAAGACTCATTGTCAAAAACACTAAACAAGAGCGAGCGTCATGCGCCATTCCATGATTTTTTCCGCATTGCTGGGCGCCGGCCTGTTGGGCGCCGCGTCCATCAGCCAGGCCGCCAACAACAGCCTGGTGTTCTGCTCCGAAGGCAGCCCGGCGGGCTTCGATACCGCGCAATACACCACCGCGACCGATAACGACGCGGCCGAGCCGCTGTACAACCGACTGGCAGAGTTCGAAAAAGGCGCGACCAACGTAGTCCCGGGGTTGGCAACCCGTTGGGATATTTCCGAGGACGGCCTTAAGTACACTTTTCACCTACGCGAAGGGGTGAAATTTCACACAACTGCCTACTTCAAGCCGACCCGTGACTTCAATGCCGATGACGTGCTGTTCACGTTCAATCGCATGCTCGATCCGCAGCAGCCCTTCCGCAAGGCTTACCCGACCGAATTCCCCTATTTCAACGGGATGAGCCTGAACAAGAACATTGCCAAGGTCGAAAAAACCGGGCCGCTGACCGTGGTCATGACGCTTAACAGCGTGGACGCCGCGTTCATCCAGAACATCGCCATGAGCTTTGCCGCCATTCTGTCGGCCGAATACGCCGACCAGTTACTGGCGACCGGCAAGCCGAGCGATATCAACCAGAAACCGGTCGGCACCGGCCCGTTCGTGTTCAAGAGCTACCAGAAAGATTCCAATATCCGCTACACCGGCAACAAACAGTACTGGGACCCGAGCCGGGTCAAGCTCGACAACCTGATCTTCGCCATCAACACCGACGCCTCGGTGCGAGTGCAGAAGCTCAAGGCCAACGAGTGCCAGATCACCCTGCATCCGCGCCCTGCCGACGTGACCGCGCTGAAGAACGACGCCAAACTCAAGCTCATCGAGAAGCCCGGCTTCAACCTCGGCTACATCGCCTACAACGTGCGTCACAAGCCGTTCGACCAGCTCGAAGTGCGCCAGGCACTGGACATGGCGGTGAACAAGCAAGGCATTCTCAATGCCGTCTACCAGGGTGCCGGTCAACTGGCGGTGAACGCCATGCCGCCGACCCAGTGGTCCTACGACGACAGCATCAAGGACGTCGCCTACAACCCGGAAAAAGCCAAGGAATTGCTCAAGGCCGCCGGCGTCAAGGAAGGCACCGAAATCACCCTCTGGGCCATGCCGGTCCAGCGCCCCTACAACCCCAACGCCAAATTGATGGCCGAAATGCTCCAGGCCGACTGGGCGAAGATCGGGCTCAAGGTCAAGATCGTCAGCTACGAATGGGGCGAGTACATCAAGCGCACCAAGAACGGCGAACACGACGTCAGCCTGATCGGCTGGACCGGCGACAACGGCGACCCGGACAACTGGCTCGGCACGCTTTACAGCTGCGACGCCATTGGCGGCAACAACTACTCAATGTGGTGTGATCCGGCTTACGACAAGCTGATCAAGCAGGCCAAGGTCGTCACTGACCGTGACCAGCGCACCATCCTCTACAAACAGGCTCAGCAACTGCTCAAGCAGCAAGTGCCGATCACGCCTGTCGCCCACTCGACGGTCAACCAGCCGTTAAGCGCCAAGGTCGAAGGATTCAAAGTGAGTCCGTTCGGCCGTAACGTGTTCTCGGGTGTCAGCCTGGAAAAATAACCGATCAGCCAGAACCGATGGGGGCGCTTGCGCCCTCACGCAAGCGTATTGCCGCAATTCGTGAAATCGACCTGCAGCAAACGTTTGCGATGCCTTGCTAGCGTTGTAACCAATAGCCGGATCACCAAAAAAAGACCGGCATAAAAAAAGAAACCAAGGAGCTTCACCCATGAAACTGAGCAGCACCGCGTTATTGGCCCTGGCCATCAGCAGCGTCACCGCCACGGCCTACGCAGAATCCCAAAGCCAGGCGTTCACCCCGGTTACCGTGAAAGAGAAAAGTGCCCAGAGCGCAGCCACCGGCTTCGTCGAAGGCCAGTCGATCAGCGGCACCACGCGTAACTGGTATGCGAACGAGCAACTGAAACGGGGCGGCCAGTTCGCTTACAAGAAAAACGGCATCTCGACCGACACGGATCGTCGGATCAACTGGGTGCAAGGCACCATCATCAAGTACAACTCCGGTTTCACCGAAGGCACCGTGGGCATCAGCACCGAAGTGGCGGCGTACAACGCCATTGCCCTGGACCGTGATCGCAAGGATCTGGCGTCCAACAACGGCGGCGCCCCGGGCACGCGTCCAGGCGCGGGCAACAACCGTACCCTGACCGAAGAAGGCGGCGACGCCGTCGGCCAGTGGAGCAAGCTCGGCCTGGCCAACGTCAAGGCCCGTGTCTCCAATACCACCCTGACGGCCGGCCGCCAGAATTTCAGCAGCCCGATGGTCGACGTGATCGGCAACCGTGCGCTGCCTTCAAGCTTCGAGGGCGTGAGCCTGCACAGCGAAGAGCTGGAGAACCTGTCCTTCGACGTCGGCACCTTCGATCGCAACTCTCCCCGTACGGAGCAGAGCCAACGCAAATTCCGCACCGAATACGCCAACGGCATCGTTGAAAGCGATCACGTCCACACCGCGGGCATCACCTACACGCCATTTGCCAGCCTGACCACCAGCCTCTGGGCCACCCAGGCCGAAGACATCTGGAACCAGTACTACTTCGGCGCCTCCCACGTACTGGGCGACAGCTCGATCCTGAGCCTGACCACCGGCCTGAACTACTACAAGACCCAGGAAGAAGGCAAAGCGCTGATCGGCAATATCGACAACGACACCTACTCCCTGTCATTCGGACTGACCCACCAGGCTCACAGCCTGACCTTCTCGTACCAGGAAATTAACGGGGACGAGTACTTCGACTACCTGCACGAAACCAACGGCATCTACCTGGCCAACTCCCTGCTGTCGGACTTCAACGGCCCGAACGAGAAATCCTTCCAGGTGGCCTATGGTCTGAACATGGCCGAATACGGCGTGCCCGGCCTGAAGTTCAACATTTACAGCGCCCGGGGCTGGGGGATCGACGGCACTCACTACAAGGGGAACGAAGGCGTGGCGGGCAAAGGCTACGACGGCATCCAGGCCCAGGATGGCGAACATCACCAGGAATACGGAATCGGCGCAGCGTACGCGGTGCAGAGCGGCCCGCTCAAAGCCACGGCGATCCGCGCGACCTACACCACGCACCGCGCCAGCGAAAACCAGGCGGATGGCAGCATCAACGAGTTCCGTCTCGTGACCACCATCCCGTTCAACATTCTGTAGAAACGCCAGCCAGATGGCTGACTCGTCATGAGTCGGCCACCTGGACGCGGTCCTTTTAACCGATTGCAGAGGGTTCTTGATGAAAATGCTCCCCCTACGTGCAGCCATCGCTGCCGCGTTGCTGAGTGTCGCCGTTGGCGTCTCGGCCAAGCCTCTGGTGGTTTGCACCGAAGCCAGCCCCGAAGGCTTCGACATGGCCCAGTACACGACCGCAGTCACCGCCGATGCCGTGGCCGAAACCATCTTCAATCGCCTGGCCGACTTCAAGCCCGGCACCACGGATGTGATTCCGGCACTGGCAGACGCCTGGGACATCAGCGAGGACGGTCTGACCTACACCTTCCACCTGCGCAAAGGCGTCAAGTTTCACACCACCGACTACTTCAAGCCGACCCGTGACATGAATGCCGACGACGTAGTCTGGAGCTTCCAGCGTCAGCTGGACCCGAAACACCCGTGGCACGACAAGTCGAGCGTAGGCTTCCCGTACTTTGAAAGCATGGGCTTCAAGGAACTGCTCAAAAGTGTCGAGAAGCTCGACGACAACACGGTGAAATTCACCCTGACCCGGCGCGAAGCACCGTTCCTGGCCGACATCGCCATGGCCTTCTCCTCGATCTACTCCGCCGAGTACGCCGACCAACTGCTCAAGGCCGACAAAACCGGCGATCTGAATAACAAACCGGTCGGCACCGGCCCGTTCGTTTTCCAGCGCTACAACAAGGACGCCCAGGTTCGCTTCAAGGCCAACCCGGACTACTTCCGCGGCAAGCCACCGGCAGAAGCACTGATCTTCGCCATCGCCACCGACAACAACGTGCGCCTGCAGAAACTCAAGGCCAACGAGTGCCAGGTCGCGCTGTATCCGAAGCCGGACGACATCCCCAGCATCAAGAAAGATGCCCAGCTGAAAGTCGACGAAATGAACGCGATGACCGTCGCGTACATCGCCCTCAACACCACTCACAAATATTTGAGCGATGTGCGCGTACGCAAAGCCATCGATATTGCTTTCGACAAGGAAGCGGCGGTCAACGCGCTGTTTGGCAAAGGCAATGCGACGGTGGCGGTCAATCCGTACCCTGATACCTTGCTGGGCTACAACCACAGCCTGAACAACCCGCCTCGCGACCTGGACAAGGCCCGCGCCCTGTTGAAGGAAGCAGGCGTTCCGGAGGGCACCGTGTTTACCCTGTTCACCCGCAATGGCGGTGGCGCGACCAACCCGAACCCGATGCTCGGCGCGCAAATGATGCAGGCCGACCTCGCCAAGGTCGGGATCAAGATCGACATCCGCGTGATGGAATGGGGCGAAATGCTCAAGCGCGCCAAAAACGGCGAACACGATATGGTGTCCGCCGGATGGGCGGGCGATAACGGCGACCCGGATAACTTCCTGACGCCTATGCTCAGTTGCGAGGCCGCAAAAAACGGCGAAAACTACGCACGCTGGTGCAACCAGAAGTTCCAGGCCTTGCTCGATGAAGCCCGGGCCAAAGTGAACCCCGACGAACGCGCGGCGCTCTATGAGCAAGCCCAGGCGATTTTCAACCAGGACCAGCCTTGGATCAGCATCGCGCATACCCGTATGTTCACCGCAATGCGCAACAACGTAGAGGGCTATCAAATCAGCCCCCTCACCACCAATAACTTCGCCACCACCCAGGTGAAGTAGATAAGAAAACTCCCGGTGTCCCTGACCCCAGGGACGCCGGGCACGCCTAACCGGCTGATGAGGTACACCACACGATGTTTAGTTTTATTGCCCGCCGACTGGGGTTGTTGATCCCTACGTTCTTCGGCATCACCTTGCTGACTTTCGCGTTGATTCGCATGATTCCGGGCGACCCCGTGGAAGTGATGATGGGTGAACGTCGGGTCGACCCCGAAATGCATGCTCAGGCAATGGAACGCCTTGGTCTGAACAAACCCCTGTATGCCCAATACCTGGATTACATCGGCAAACTGGCCCAGGGCGATCTTGGCGAATCCCTGCGCACCCGGGAAAGCGTCTGGACCGAGTTCAGTTCGCTGTTCCCCGCGACCCTGGAACTGTCCATGGCCGCCCTGCTGTTCGCCGGCATCCTGGGCCTGCTGGCCGGGGTGATCGCGGCACTCAAGCGAGGATCCCTGTTCGACCACGGGGTGATGGGCATCTCCCTGGCGGGGTATTCGATGCCGATCTTCTGGTGGGGCCTGATCCTGATCATGTTCTTCTCGGTGTCCCTGGGCTGGACCCCGGTGTCCGGGCGGATCGACCTGCTCTACGACATCGAGCCGCGAACCGGCTTCATGCTGATCGATACGCTGCTGGCCGATGACGTCGGGGCGTTCTTCGATGCCCTGCATCACCTGATCCTGCCGGCCATCGTGCTCGGTACCATTCCGCTGGCGGTGATCGCGCGGATGACCCGTTCTTCGATGCTCGAAGTGCTGCGCGAGGACTACATCCGTACCGCCCGCGCCAAAGGCCTGTCGCCGTCGCGCGTGGTGTTCGTCCACGGCCTGCGTAACGCGCTGATTCCGGTGCTGACCGTGGTCGGCCTGCAAGTCGGCACGTTGCTGGCGGGTGCGGTCCTGACCGAAACCATCTTCTCCTGGCCCGGCATCGGCAAATGGCTGATCGAAGCCATTGGCGCACGGGATTATCCCGTGGTGCAGAACGGCATCCTGTTAATCGCCTGCCTGGTGATTCTGGTCAACTTCGTGGTGGACATCCTCTACGGCTTTGCCAACCCACGCATCCGTCATCAGCGCTGAGATCATCATGACCATGACCACTCCAGCTTCAACTTCAAATCAAGCGGTAACAGTCGATCAAAGCCTGCTGTACCCGTCGCCGTACAAAGAATTCTGGCACGCCTTCTCCCGCAACAAAGGCGCCGTAGCCGGCCTGATGTTCATGTTGCTGGTGATCTTTTGCGCGATCTTCGCGCCGTGGGTGGCCCCGCATAACCCCAGCGAGCAATACCGCGACTTCCTGCTGACCCCGCCGGCCTGGCTGGAAGGTGGGCAGATCCAGTTTCTGCTTGGCACCGATGAACTGGGTCGCGACCTGCTGTCGCGGCTGATCAACGGTTCGCGCCTGTCCCTGCTGATCGGCTTGTCGTCGGTGGTGATGTCGCTGATCCCCGGGATCCTGATGGGGCTGTTCGCCGGGTTCTTCCCGCGTATTTTAGGCCCGACCATCATGCGTCTGATGGACATCATGCTGGCCCTGCCGTCCCTGCTGCTGGCCGTGGCGATTGTCGCCATCCTCGGCCCTGGCCTGATCAACACCATTATCGCCATCGCCGTGGTTTCGTTGCCGTCCTATGTTCGTCTGACCCGCGCCGCGGTGATGGGCGAACTGAACCGCGACTACGTGACTGCCGCGCGCCTGGCCGGTGCCGGTCTGCCACGCCTGATGTTCGTCACCGTACTGCCCAACTGCATGGCGCCACTGATCGTCCAGGCGACCTTGAGCTTCTCCTCGGCGATTCTCGATGCCGCGGCACTGGGCTTCCTCGGCCTAGGCGTACAACCGCCAACCCCTGAGTGGGGCACCATGCTGGCTTCGGCTCGCGACTACATCGAACGCGCCTGGTGGGTGGTAAGTCTGCCTGGTTTGACCATTTTGCTCAGCGTGCTGGCAATCAACTTGATGGGCGACGGCCTGCGCGATGCGCTGGACCCGAAACTCAAGAACGCCGCCTGAGGAGATTCACATGTCACTGTTGGAAATCAAGAATCTCAACGTTCGCTTCGGCGACAAGAACGCCGTTCCGGTGGTCGACGGGCTCGATATCACCGTGGACAAGGGCGAAGTGCTGGCCATCGTTGGCGAATCGGGTTCAGGTAAATCCGTGACCATGATGGCGCTGATGGGCCTGATCGAACATCCAGGGATCGTCACCGCCGACGCCCTGAATTTCGACGGCAAAAACATGCTCAAGCTCAGCAACCGCCAGCGCCGGCAAATTGTCGGCAAAGACCTGGCCATGGTGTTCCAGGACCCGATGACCGCGCTGAACCCGAGCTACACCGTCGGTTTCCAGATCGAAGAAGTGCTGCGCCTGCATTTGAAAATGTCCGGCAAGCAAGCCCGCGCCCGTGCCATCGAACTCCTGGAAAAAGTGGAAATCCCGGGTGCCGCCAGCCGCATGAACGCCTACCCGCATCAACTGTCCGGCGGCATGAGCCAGCGCGTTGCGATCGCCATGGCGATTGCCGGCGAACCGAAACTGCTGATCGCCGACGAACCGACCACGGCGCTGGACGTGACCATTCAGGCGCAGATCATGGACCTGCTGCTGGCCCTGCAGAAAGAACAGAACATGGGCCTGGTGCTGATCACCCACGACCTCGCGGTCGTGGCCGAAACCGCCCAGCGCGTGTGCGTGATGTACGCAGGACAAGCGGTGGAAGTCGGTCAGGTACCACAACTGTTTGACATCCCGGCCCACCCCTACAGCGAAGCGCTGCTCAAGGCGATTCCGGAACACAGCCTCGGGGCCGCGCGCCTGTCGACGCTGCCGGGCATCGTCCCCGGTCGTTACGACCGTCCCCAAGGCTGCCTGCTATCGCCGCGTTGCCCCTATGTGCAGGAAAACTGCCGCACGCAACGTCCGGCCCTTGACCCGAAAAGCCACAGCCTCGCCCGCTGCTTCTACCCGCTGAATCAGGAGGTGGCGTAATGGCCGTCGTACTTACCGCCCGCAACCTGACCCGTCACTACGAAGTGTCCCGCGGCCTGTTCAAGGGCCACGCCACCGTGCGCGCCCTGAACGGTGTGTCGTTCGAACTGGAAGCCGGCAAGACCCTCGCGGTTGTAGGCGAGTCGGGTTGCGGCAAATCCACCCTGGCCCGTGCCCTGACCCTGATCGAGGAGCCGTCCTCCGGCTCCTTGAAAATCGCCGGGCAGGAAGTCGCCGGCGCCGACAAGGCCCAGCGCAAGCAATTGCGCAAAGACGTGCAGATGGTGTTCCAGAGCCCGTACGCGTCTTTGAACCCACGGCAGAAAGTCGGTGATCAGCTGGCCGAGCCGCTGCTGATCAATACCAATCTTTCAGCGGTTGAGCGCCGTGAAAAAGTCCAGGCGATGATGAAGCAGGTCGGCTTGCGTCCCGAGCACTACCAGCGTTATCCGCACATGTTCTCCGGCGGCCAGCGCCAGCGGATCGCTTTGGCCCGGGCAATGATGCTGCAACCGAAAGTGCTGGTGGCGGACGAACCGACTTCCGCGCTGGACGTGTCGATCCAGGCCCAGGTGCTGAACCTGTTCATGGATCTGCAGCAAGAGTTCAACACCGCCTACGTGTTCATCTCCCACAACCTGGCGGTGGTGCGTCACGTCGCCGATCACGTGATGGTGATGTACCTCGGCCGTCCGGTGGAAATGGGTCCCAAGGAAGATATCTACACCCGTCCTCTGCACCCCTACACCCAGGCGTTGTTGTCGGCGACCCCGACCATTCACCCGGATCCGGACAAGCCGAAAATCAAGATCGTCGGCGAATTGCCCAACCCGTTGAACCCACCGTCAGGCTGTGCTTTCCATAAGCGCTGCCCGTACGCGACCGAGCGCTGCAGCACTGAAGAGCCGGCCCTGCGCCTGCTCGACAGCCGGCAGGTGGCGTGCCACTACGCCGAGCAGTTCCTCGACGGCGCGGCGTAAAGGTGGTTTGAAGCAAATGTGGGAGCGAGCCTGCTCGCTCCCCCCGATAATCTGCGTGGACCTTTCAGACCCTAGGAGCAAGATATTGGACAAGGAACTTCCAACGGACTTTGATCAGTTCGTCGAGACACTGACGCGCCTGAGCAACAAAAACGGTTTGACCCTGGGCCGACTGAACCGTCAGGAGCTGGCTGTCATGCTCTTGTACATCAGCACCGCGTTGAAATCCGGTGAACGCTACAGCGAAGGTGAAACTACCGCGCTGCTGGATCAATGGAAGACACAGTACGCCCCCATGCTGCGAAGCGATGTGGTGGAGCTGCGGCGCACGCTGATCGATGGCCACTACTGGATGCGGGAATCTGACGGACGCGGTTATCAACTTGACGCTGCCATCGCAGGCCATCCGTTGTTCATCAAGCTTATTGAGGACCGTCTGGAAGTTCGCATCGCTGACCAGCTGTTGACGGCAGCCCGCGCCCGCGAAGAACGAAAGAAAACAGCGCTGCAAGGCTGACCCGTTGCGCGTGCGGCAGGAATCAGGGTGGGAACCCTTGGCGCTCTCCACCCTGCCCCCTCCTATTGCATTCTGACGAACACGGCCTGTTCGGCAAGCGCACGTTGTGCATTCTCTGCGTGAAGCTCGGGGGCCCATCGGACAAAATTGCTCAGCATCTTGGCGCTCGTGCGCCCCTGCCCGGTACTCGCCAGCACCAGGTGCATGTAAAGTCCGCAGTCAGGCGAAGGGGCGGCGACATCACTGGCGAACACTCGAAGAATCGGCTGACGCAAAACGATGCCGCAAGCACTCAGCCGCGAATTACGCGACACCAGATAGTTGTCGTGGCTGTCGAGCAATGGCGCCTGGGCAAGTGATGTTGCGATGCGATCGTACAGAACATCGTCGCTGCAACGGAGGACTTCATCGACCGCAATTAGCCTGGGGCCTTGTTCGACGACGTATTGCAAAAGAAATCGATCGCCCTGCAGAACTCTGGAAGCGTATTTCACAAACGGCACGATCCAGGCGATTTCCTGGTCGCTGCCACTGACCATGCCCTCGGGCCGGCTCAGCGCTGTTTGCGTCTGCTCACCCGTGTGCACCGGCATTGGTCCGATACTCTGCGGATCCAGCCACGCGGCGGCGGCTTGCAAGCGTGCTTCGGCCGCCTTGAAGTCCACCGCCAACTCCATCGATAGCCTGGGCTGCGGCGCCACAGGATCCTGCGCAGGCAGGGTTGCACTGAACTTGAAGCGGTCTGTTATCGAGCCGGGCAACGCAGCTTCATCGCCATGGAACAGTTGATGCTTTACTCCCGCATTGAAGCCATCCAAATACCCCAGGATATTGACCTGCCCCATTCCCAGTCGACGCAAGTAAAACAGACTCCACTGTTCAAAGCCGAATTGCGGCAACCAGGTGGAGTGCTGAGCCGTGAGAAAGAACCGCTCAGTGATCGATGCGGCCAGTTCACTGTCCATGGTGTCGTGCGACCAGTCGAAGCCCGACCCGGTGATCCCGTATTTTTCCCTGTCATTCCAGATAGGAGTCAGCGGGTCACAGTACCAAACCTGGGCACGGAAGGTGTCAGGCCGAAAGGTTTCGATGAAGTCCAGGCTCTCTTGTACCGTGTCGATGGTTTCCCCTGGAAAGCCAATGATGAAAGAGGCGTGAGTCGCTATGCCCACCGACCGGAATGCGTTGATGGCCTGTTCATAGTTTTTTCGACGGGATGTCTTGCGCATCAGCGCGAGCATCTTGTCGGAGGCAGACTCGATGCCCAGAAAAACGCCTTCGCACCCTGCACGGGCCATCAGCTCGATGGTTTCCGGATCGCCCTGATCAGAGCGGTAGAAGGAGTTCCATTTAAAATTGTAGCGGTTGTCGATCATCATCTGCATGATTTCCCGAAACCGCTGCTTGGGCACATTGAATGTATCATCCAGGAACGTCAGCGTATCCACGGTGCCGATCGCCTTGACCGCGTCCAGTTCGCGTTCTACATCGCTGGTAGACAAGTAACGGTATTTACCGGCTCTCTGGGGAAATCCGCAGAATGCGCAGGAATACGGGCAGGATTTGGCTGTACGTGTGGACAGAAAACGTCCGATGCCGCGCGGCTCAAACAACCTGTAGTTTACGAAGTTTTCCTTCAGCTCGTTGTATTCCGGCTCATCCGCACCAAACACCCACGCATCATTGTCCAGCACCGCCGTGCGGCTTAACCCGGTGATCGAACAATTCTGGTTGATCGCCTCCAGCACTTGGCGAAGCGTGTCCTCGCCTTCATTGCTGTTGATATAAATATCGCCCCCAAGAACACTCAGATAATCACCAAGCATTTCGCGGTCGTGGGCCTTGAACAGGCCACTGATATAAGGCCCGCCGATGATGATTTGCACCTCGGGCGCACAGGAACGCACAAAGTCCACGATTTCCTGCACGGGATGGGGCATTACATAGAGGGTCGTGGTGATGACCACGGTGTTGATTGTGCCGGACGCCAGTTTTTGCGCCAGAACCTCCTTTTCCCTCTGAAAAAGATTGACGTAGTCAAAGGCAATGCCGTGCTTTTCGAGATAGGTGCCCAACACCATCACAACTGGCCATAGAAAATCGGAATTGTTCAGGTTCAAGTCCGGTAGCCCCTGCATCTCACGTGTCTTGTTGAGCACGCCCAAAGCATGAAACCGCGAACCTTCATAATTGACAAACGCCAACCGCAAATCACGTTTTGCTGCCGCTTCGGGTGCAAGCTGATCGAGCATCTGACAATAGTCGTCAAACGAAAAATCATTGAAGCCGATGATCATGCATTTTTTGTTTTGCATCAGGTCATTTCTCCCTGAAATGGAACGTGCGAAGGCTCGCGTTTCTGCTGTTTGAATGGTTCAGCCATTGAACGTAGCCCAACGTCGCGTATCGGGAATGAAGTCCTCAATGCTGGTACAGGATCCGGCCTCCAGACACTTGTCGACAAACAGTTTGCCAACCACGAGATCCAGAACGCCCAGCCCGAATGGCGAAAAAATTAGCGGACGCGATCGGTCAATCAAGGCTGGATTGTTCTGGATGTGGGCGAGCGTTCCATGCACAAATGATCGGTCACCGTATTTCTGTTCCGCCAGATGGGGTGAGGTATTGGCCTTCATGCAATGTTCCACATCATCGAACATGTTGAACGCGTTCCAAATGATGTCTGGGCTGATATCGCGCAGCGAGACATTCAGAATGATCTGTCCGGGAGCAAATACATCGTCTCCCGACACATAAGGCGTGCCTGCGTTGGTGGCGAAAACAACGATGTCGGCCGCGCTGATTGCAGACTTCCAGTCCTCGACGAAACGCGCTTGCTTGCCCGTCCCGGCCTTTACATGGTGCCGAAGCTCAGTGGCCGAACCTGCGTCCAGATCACAGACGGTTACCTGGTCCAGTATCCAGTCGTCGGCCAGGAAGAAATCAAAGATCGCGCGTGAGATCACCCCGGCCCCCACGAACGTGATCTTCACCACTTTCTTCGGGTCGGCCGCCAGAGCCCTTGCGGCGACTACCGCAGAAGCTGCGGTTCTGGCCGCACTGATTTGTGACGCTTCAAGGCATGCCACCGGGTAACCCGTTTCGTAATCGTTCAGCAAAAGGACGGCCGACGCGCGCTGCAGATTGCGCTCAATGTTCCCCGGATAACTAGCAATCCATTTGATGCCGGAAATGGGCGAATCGTTTGCAATGGCAGCCGGCAAGGCAATGATTCGATCCGATTGTCGCTCCTCGAATCGCAGGAAATAACTGTCGGGGTTGTTGGTTAGGCCGGCATCGTGCTGCAAGTAGGTCTCTTCAACCAGACGCAGGATATCCCTGCGCAATGACGGCAGAAGGTTGGCGATCTGCGCGCCGGAAACGATGGTCAATGCATGGGATGACAGGTGCTGGGAGTCTTTCATGGACGGTCTCATTGAATGGCTTCGTGTTTTAAAACCGCCGTATCACGAGCGCTTCCTTCCGCCTCAAGGAGACTGAATTGATCTAACGTTTCGTTCAGCAGGCGTTTCAGTTTCAGAATGTTCTCAGGCGAAATTCTGTCGGCTTGGTACTGCAGTTTGATAAAGCAATATTCAATCGTTACAGGAACCCACATGAACAGCGGCCAAGGCTGATAGTCGGGTAGCTGGACTTGGGAGACTGCAACGCCTTCAAGATCCCAGCCTTCAATCGGGCTTTCGGCACCAATATGAACAGGCAGGCTGTGCTTGATCTCAGATTCAGCCATGATTTCGCCGATCGAAAGACCGACGCTGTCGAAAGTTTCGTAGAGTGAATCGGCCACATTAAGGATGTGAGTCTGTAACGACAATTTCGAATCGACGCGAACTCGCAATGGAATGCGGGCTGACAGGTAGGCGACTACGGTTTGCGTGTCCTCCGTCCAGCGCGGCGTCACATTAGTCTGGATCAACAAGTCATCCGAGGCGCAAAAGTACGCGAGAGCGATAGACGCAGCGGCGGTGTAAACCACGAAGGGGGTTACATTCAGCGCGTTGCAGAGTCGGTTAATGGCCGCATGAACCTTTGAATCCGGTGTCATCACATCGAAGGTCGATTTGGCTTGCGCGCTCTCGCCGGTGAGCAAATACGGAATAAGAGGAATCTTGGCGCCCTTGAGATAATGCCGCCAGAACAGCGCCTGCCGTTGACGCTCATCGTGCTTCAAAGGCTTCGCCAGCGTTTCATGATCGAAGGTAAGCGGCTCCAGCAACGGTTCCGGCGCAGCGGATATCGCGCCACTATAGGCGGTCGCCAGATCGTCGAGGATCACCTCCAGCGACCAAGAATCAACAACGATGTGGTGAATGATCAGCGCAAACAGATGACGGTCACGCCCGAGCTTTTTCAGATAGGCCCTAAATGGTATATCCACCTTCAGATCAAGAGGTAGCCTGCACAAATTCTCGACATACTCTTCCAGCCGGGATAACTCGAATGGTTCGCAATTCACCCTCAGTACATCGTGCACTGCTGCTCCGGGAAAACGTCGCACGCCCTGTTCCGTTTCGTGGAAACGGGATCGCAGCTGTTCGTGACGATTAACCACCGCATCAACCGCACGGCTGAACTGCGCAATGCTCAATGGCCCGTCCAGCACAAAACCAATGCTTACGCAGGCCGTTTCTGCAAGATCGTATGCGCTCGACGCGCTCCAGTAATACCGTTGATATGGGTTCAGTCCTTTGCCCGCCATCACTTACTCCTTGATCAGGCAGGCCATTTGCGCCAGGGTCGGCGCGCCAAACACGCGCTTCAAATTGATCTGAATACCGCTGCGTTTCATCAGGGCGACGAGACGCATCGCCAAAACGGAATTGCCGCCCAACGCAAAAAAATTCGCCTCACGGTTTTCAATCGGACGTCCAAGAATCTGCGCCCAGATCAGCGCCAGGTTTTTTTCCTGACGGGTCATTGCCTCTGCTCCCCCGCCATTGTCCGTCACGTCTTCCAGCTGTGTGATCAACGCTGGCCGATCGATTTTGCCCGCTGGATTGCGGGGCAACTCGTCCAGAACGAGGATACACGCGGGCATGAAGAAGATCGGCAACTCGGCGCTGATCCTGGCCCTCAACTCAGATTCCAGCCGCATGTTTTCAACCTTGACCGATGGGGTGACAAAAAGCGCGATTCTCATGCCCAATTTGCCAGTATCGACGCAACAGGCATGGCAGCTTCGAACCAGCCGTGAAGCCATGGCACAGGCCTCGATTTCCGCAAGCTCAACCCGGTTTCCGTTGATCTTGACCAGATCGTCCTTGCGCCCCTCGAACAGGATGTCCCCGTTCACATTGCGCCTGGCAAAATCCCCGGTTCGAAAGCTCAGGCATTCATCGCCATCCTGGCCACGGACAAACCGTGCATTACTCAATTCCGGATTGCCCAGATAGCCCAAGGCAACACTCGCCCCAGAGATGTAGATCTCACCGAGTTCGCCATCCGGTACTTCTTCCAGTACCTCGTCGAGGATGCGCACGGTGACATTGGAGATCGCCTGACCAATATCCGCCGGTGAAGTCTCGAGAGCGCACAACTTCACCGTCGTGGCGACTGTCGCTTCGGAAGGCCCGTAAGCGTTTATCAGCCGGATTTTGGTCGCCCAATTGGCAATCACCTCCTTGCTGCACCTCTCGCCTGCCACGATCAATGTACTCAGGCTGACCGGCAGATCTACCGGCAACAGCGACACCAGTGACGGAGGCAACGTAGCGACATCGATCAGACGGTTGCACAGCAGATTTTGCAGGCTGTCCAAATCCCGAAGCTCGTGATCGGCCACCGCAACAAGACAGCCGCCGGCAAACAGGGTCATTGCGATTTCGGCGATGATCGCGTCGAAGCATACCGGGGAAAACATCAGCACCCGACTGCCCTGCTTGATGCCATAAGTCATTGCATGACGCGCCAGGTTGGGGATACCCCGATGTGAAACCAACACCCCTTTTGGTTGCCCGGTAGAACCCGAAGTGAAGATGATGTAGGCCAGGTCTTGCGGCGTTATCTGCGGTTGTTCGAAATGCAGAGACTGCGCAGCGTCCCGGACTTGACCGAGGGTCACGACCTTTTCCACGGCAAGGGCGGGATTGTCGCCGACGACATAACCGTCGGGGACCAATATCAGCTTCACAGGGGCAGCGTCGAACTGTACGCACAAGCGGGCTGGCGCGACGTCTAAGTCAACCAGGATAAAGGCTGCGCCACTCTTCATAACGCCCAGCAAGGCTACAAGCAGGTCCTTGCCGCGCGAACAACCAATGGCAACTATCGCGCCTGCACCAATCGCGTTGTTTGCCAAATAGGCAGCAATCCGGTGGCTGTCTGCGTCCACTTCGACATAGCTATATAAAACACCGCCATCTTCTATGGCCGGTGCATCCTTGAGGTCGTGGATGATGCCGGCCCATTGATCGAGAAAGATCTGTGTTTCCGTAATACCGTTTGGGGGAAATTGAAGTTGTGACACGTTAGGCTCCTTCCGCTCTGAAAAAGATTGACCAACGCACAGCCGGACTCAACCCACCAGCATGTGTTGATACATCTGGCTGCCAAAGTTGGCGTCACACCACTTATCCGAATAGATTGTTTCGAGATACCGTTCCCCCATATCGGGGCTGATCACGACAACTTCGTCACCCGACGGAATCTGTTTCCACAGGCGCTTCACCGCCACCAGTACGGTCCCCGTGGAACCACCAACCAGCAAGCCGTAGTCCCGCGCAACGCTGCGACACATGCGGATCGTCTCTACCTCATCGACGAACTCGACATGCTCGACCAGATCCCGGTCGAGAATTTCCGGGCGCCGACTCGTCCCTAGGCCGGGAATCAACCGCTTCTTGGCCACCTCTTGAAAGTTGATCGAGCCGACGGTATCGACTGCGATCAGTTTTACGTCCGGTGCCTTTTCACGCAAATATCGCGCGCAGCCAATGAGCGTCCCGGTGGTGCCGGCACCGACAAAGAGCCATTTACAGTTGGGGTACCGCTGCAGGATTTCCGGCGCAGTCTTGCTGTAGTGCGCCAGCGGGTTGGCCGGATTGGCGTATTGGTTGGTCCAGAAGTACCTCGGGTCCTGACGGATCACTTCTTGAATCAGCGCAATGCGCGCCCCAAGAAATCCGCCATTGCAGTCCCGGGTGTCACAGATAATGACTTCGGCACCATAAGCCTTCATCAAGTTTTTGCTGACCTGATTGACGTTGGGGTCGGTTACGCAGGTAAACGGATAACCGCGCTGCGCACAGATGATCGATAACGCAACACCGAGGTTTCCGGAGCTGGATTCGATTACCTTTCGCCCGGGCGAAAGTAGCCCTAGGCGCTCACTTTCTTCGATCAGTGATATTGCAGTCTTGAGCTTTATCGACCCGGCCAGATTCAACCCTTCTATCTTCAGGTAGACCGGCACATCGCCAATAAAGCTATCCAGCTTATGATATTGATTCGTACTGTAAATTTGCATCATGCTCAGGGTATCCATTTCCAAGAGGAGATATTCGGCGCAAATGAAAAACAATCCTTTGTTGAAGATCGGCCAATTGCGCAATGCAGAACTTTTCGGGGTTGAAGTTCAGATCGATCATAAAATCATCTGCCGGAACAAGACCGAACACCAAAGGAAACTCAGACTTCTCTATCCACTGCAGATTACTGAGCCGGTAATGATCACCTACCGGCAAGTTGTTCTGAAGCTCGAAGTTCTCGACCACCAGAACGGTATTGAACAGTTCCTCCAGGCTACGGCCGGCGGCACTCTGGAAATGACTCATCGGGACATGCCCTTCGTCCTGCAGTGCTGCATTGCTGCGCTGCAACTGCCGAAGGGCCTCAGCAGAAAACGGGGCCCGTACATCTACCTTGCACGGAACGATTGAAGTCATCAGTCCGATGATGTCGTGGGCGCCCTCAAGATCCACAGGCCGTCCCGAAATCGCCCAGCCGAACACCGGTGTGAGGTTCTGGGTGTTCTCTGCCAGGATTTCTGCCCAGATACGTTGGAAGAGAACCGCAACGGTCACACCCTGCCCGTTGCAGAATCGCTCGATGCCATCCGACAGATCACACCCGAGTTTAAAACGGTAGACACTGTGATTCGCACGAGAGGACGGCTGAAACGCAACTGGACTTGTGAACAAACTCGGACTGACACCAGCCAGATAACGTCGCCAGAACGGACGCTTTTCCCGCTCGGGGTGATTGGCCAGCCACTCGATGTAATCGCGATAGACGTGCCCGAAGACCGGCTCGGGCTGAACGCCGCGGATCATTTGGTCGTATATGGCAAAAAGTTCTTTGATGACCCTGGCCACACACCAGCCATCCAGAAGGATGTGATGGTAAGTCCAGATCAACTTGTGCGTCTGCGAACCATTGGACAGCAACGTGAAGCGGGTCAGCGCGGGTATTGCAAGATCAAAGATCCGCGAGCGATCGTTGTGCATCAGGCGTTCATACTGCGACGGCTCATCACTGTCCGCCAAAAACTGCCAGCGGCAGGTTGCCTTCTGCACCACATACTGCACCGGCCCGGACACCGCTTCCCAGAAGAACCCCGTCCGCAGGATCGGATGACGCTCAGCCAACAATCCCCATGCTGCTTCCAGCACGCCGATGTCGATCTCGCCGTTGATGTCCATGACGTATTGCAGGGTATAGGTATCGCCCTCGCTTATCAGGTGCTGAAACAGAATCCCCTCTTGTGTCGGTGACAAAGGATAAATATCCACAGGTATGGCTCCGGCACTGGCAACCAGCGACTGCAGTTCATCTTCAGTCAGTTCGACATCCGGATAGTCGCCAGGCACGCGTACCACAGCGCCCGCAGTGCAATGATCGATGATTTCACCCAGTGCACCGACGTAGCGCGTCGCAAGATCCTCGGCTTCCTGCGGGGTCAAGATCCCATCGTCGTAATACCAATCGATTTCAAATCGGCCCTGGGCAATCCGTGCCTCGATCTCCAGCGCATGCTGGCGTCCGTTGCGCGGGTCAATTGACACCTGATCGACGAGACTCAAGACCTTGGCAGATGGCATCGACACATCCGGATCGCCAAACGACACGTTGTCCCACTGCCCAAGATAGTTGAACTGCACCATGGGTTCGGCAGCAGGAATCACCCGGGGCTCATTGAACAGGTAACGCAACAGTCCATACCCGACACCCCGCTGGGGGATGTTCGCGAGTGTGCGCTTGGTCGCCTGAATCAGACTCCCAAGGTCGTTTTCAGGATCATGCAGGCACACTGGAAACACAGAAGTAAACCAACCCACCGTGCGGGACACGTCGACACCTTCCAGGACGCTTTCACGACCATGTCCTTCGAGGTTGATTGCAATGTCTGGACTCGCCCGCCAATCGGAAAATGTCCGAACCAGCGCCGATATCAGGATGTCATTGATACGGATGTTGTAAGCCGCAGGCACCTCCCGGATCAGCGCGCTGGTCGCAGCGGCACTCAGCCCCCGGGAAAGTATTGCGGTCCGCCTCGAAGGTCGCCGGGTCAGATCAAAAGGTATCGAGGCAGGAATCGTTTCGATGACCCGTGACCAGTACCCGGTCTGCGCTAGAACTTCGTCCTTGAATGCTTGCCCGTCATTCGCAAGCTGCTGCGCCCAACTGCGAAACGGTGTGACCTGCGCAGGAACTACGGTGCCTGCACAGAGATGCAGATAATCCTCGACGAGGATGCGCAGGGACACCGCATCGACAACGAGATGATGTGCCACCAGCACCAAAAGATTGGCGTCGGGATTCGGGGTGCGGAACAGCACCGCGCGAAACAGATCACCCTGTTCAAGATCGAGACCGGACAGGGACTCATCCAGCACGGCCCGGATATGGTCCAGCGACTGAGCGATCGGCGCGGCCAATTGCACTGTCTTGCAACTTGACTGCGTGTCAACGGGATTGGCCGGAATGGTCTGGGCGTATCCTTCTTCGACCTTGAACCGGGCGCTCAGTACCGGATAGCGCTGCAGTATCTTGCGAATGGCCATGACAAGGGTATCGGCCGCAACGGGACGGTGAATCTCGATCGCCGTCCCGAGACACCAATGGTCAGCATTGACCAGCTGCTGTTCGGTGAACCAGCGTTGTACAGGCACCAGCGCGGTCGCACCGGTCGGCGGATGGATTTCCCCGCCAGCGGTAATGTGCAGCGACCGCACCGACTGGGCAATGTCGGACAGCGACCGACTGGCAAAGATGCGATCCAGATCAATCGTCATCCCGTCACTTCTCAGGCGTGCAATGAGTTGCAAAGCGCTGATCGAGTCTCCGCCCGAGGAAAAGAAATTTTGATGCAGGGTGATCGTGTCATTGCCGATGATCGTACGCGAGGCAGCAAGCACAATAGCTTCGAAAGACGAATGCTCCGAGGAAGCCGCGTGCAGATTTTTCGGTACTGAAGATTCATCCCCGATCACAGGCACGCCTTGCCAGTTTTGCCACTCCTGCAGGGGACGATGTGCTCCACAGATATAAGTCAGCGCACTCAGGAAATATTCACTCAGCGCCTCTGCTCGCTCCTTGGAGACCTGTTCGGGATCGCGAATGAAATCCACAGTGATGGCATCGCCACTGCTAAGGACTTCAACGGCAAAGGCAAACTCGGTGAGGTCAGTCACTTGGGTGAGTTGTACGGTGACGCCGGGGGTATCAAGGGAGGCCCAGTCCGCCAGCGTCTCGACGTTCAGCACCGTATCAAAAGCGCCGTTGGCAAAACGCGAACGAGTGCTGACCAAGGCCTCGTTCATTGATATCGATTCAAACCGCAGCAACTCGGCGATACGTCTACTAACCTCCTGCAGGCTGATCTCGGGAATCTCCGCCGCAGAAAGGGAAATGGGAATCGGCAAGGTATTGGCGTACATTCCGACATCATCCAGCCCAACCCCGGTTTCGGCACGACCCGAAACGATCATGCCGAACAACTGGTGCTGCCCGCCGTTTATCGCATTGAGCACCATTCCCCAGGCTGTTGCCGCGACAGAGGCAATCGTGACTCCGGCACGACCACACAGATGCATGATTGCCTGCTCGAGAGTAGCCGGCAGGCGTCTTTCGAAGAGCTGATGCTCCACGGGGCTCAAGGACGGTTCCGCGACTTTGTCAGCTACGCAGACCGGCATCTGGAAAGGTTTGAGGAGATCCGACCAGAGCTGTTGATCCTGCGGCTGCAGGTGGAATTTTTCCTGACCGGCGATATAGGCGGGAAACGCATCCTCCGCTCCCGGCGCACCTGAGAACACTTCGGTCATCAGCGCGAAGACCGATGCACCATCAAGTACGAGATGGTGGGCACTGAGTACAAATTGATAGTCTTTGCCTCCCAGATGGAACAGATGCAATCGATATAGCGCGGGCTTATCAAGCTCGAAACCGGCCAGTTTGTCCTGGAAAAGGAAGTCTTCCACGCATTTGCGCTGTTGAGCCTCTTCAAGGTGCAGAAGGCTGGTCCGGGTCCATCTCAATGGAGCGCCTTCAACGACGACACGCACCGGTTGGCTCGACGGCGTTAGAACGAAAGCGCTGCGCAACAACTCGTGGTGTTGATGGGCCTTGCGCCAGCCTTCTTCCAGTGCGGCGCCCTCATCGGGCAACACCATGCGGAACGAATACTGCAGAACGTAAGTCGTGCGATGACGGGTCCGTAACGACTGCACGTAGATGCCCTTCTGGGCCGGCGAAACCTGTTTGAACGATAAGGTGTCACCCTTCGCTTTCGGCAGATCCAAGTGTTTTACGCCCGTAGTATCCGCAGTGCCAGTTATGGCACTTTGGGTTCGTGCCACCTTGAGCAGCCCGAGCGCGGTCGGGTGTCGAAAGATATCCCCCAGTGTGAAGGCATGCCCCAGAGCCTTTGCCCGAGCGATGAACTGCAAGGCGAAAATCGAATCAGCACCCTGTTTGAAAAAATCGTCGGTTGGCTGCAGCGCCGGGTTACGGAGCAGATCGCGCCAGGTCTCGAGTAGCTCCTGTCCGTCGCCAGTCGCACTCGCCGCAACCCCCTGTGCAGTGTCAGGCGCCGGTGTTTCATTGGCGATGGCCGTGAGTTTTTTCTTGTCGACCTTGCCATTGGGCGTCTCGGGCAGAAATGGCTGAATGCGGAACTCGGATGGAATCATGTGCTCCGGCAGGAGATCGCGCAGATCGATACCCAGCGTGTCTAGATTTGTTGGGGCTCCCTGCTGCTCGACGATGAAAGCCGTCAGAACGGCTCGGGTGTGCGAAGTATTGAGTACCACTGCCGCCTGTTTAATGTAAGCAAGTCGCAGGATGCCGAATTCGACTTCACTCAACTCGATTCGGTGACCTCTCACCTTGACCTGATCATCGGCTCGACCGTGATAGTGAAAAATACCATCGCCATCACAACTGACGAGGTCGCCGGTCTTGTAGGCTCGTCGGCTGTCGATAGTGACAAACGCTTTGTCGGTCAGGTCGGGGCTACCGATGTATCCCAGCCCCACCGCAATCCCTTCGACGTAGAGCTCGCCGACTTTACCCTCGGGCAACGCCACCAGGTCAGCGTCTCGCACGACCAGCCGTACCCCCCGAACCGCCCGCCCGATCGGGATTGCCATGTTGGCAGGAGGCATCCGGGTAATAACCTGGTGGGTCACATCGTCACTACATTCAGTTGGCCCATAGGCATTGACCAAAGGCACGTGAGGCTCAGTCGCCAGCCACCGTCGGGCAAGTGAAACGGGCAGCACTTCGCCAGTCACTACCAGGCAGCTCAAACGATCAAAACGCGCATTCTGCGCATCCACGGTAATCGCATCGAGAATGGCCTGCAGGTGACTCGGCACCACCTGCAGGATATCGATTTCGTCACGCAGGATACGCGCGCCCAGAAGATCCAGATCAAGAAACTCCGAGCGGGTCAGGATAGCCGTACGTCCGGCACAGATGAGCGGCGCGAGAAATTGCCAGACGGAAATATCGAAACTCTGTGGTGCTGTTTGGGCCACATTGGGTGCCTTGTGCATCCCCAAATCTTCGACTTTAGCCAGCAGGTGATTGAGCATTCCACCGTGATGAACCATCGCCCCCTTGGGCATTCCCGTCGAACCAGAGGTGAAGATCACATAAGCGAGGCTATCGTCCGTCAGCACGCTGCGCTCGAATGACGCCCCGCCCTTGAGGTTTCTGAGTAGGCCCGGCATCGCCAGAAGACGAACACCATCGAAAAGTACCTGGGCGTCTTCCTCCGCTATCAGCCACTTGCAGCTACATTGCTCCAGCATATAGGCCCGCCGGTCCAGCGGGAGAGTTCGATCCAGTGGCAGATAAGCGGCCCCCAACTTGAACAGGCCAATCATCGAAACCAGAAATCCGAGCCCCCGCTCCAGACCGATGGCGACAATATCGCCCTGCCTGACGGAGGCCGCGTTCAGCATGCGAGCGAAACCGTCAGATACCTCGTCAAGATCGCGATAGTTCAGAGTGTTGCAGCCATCCGAAGCTGCGATGGCGTCAGGCGTCCGTCGGACCTGGTCGGTGAATAAATCTAGAAAGTTTTCCATATCTTCCATGTCTTATGGTTCTAAATTTTTGGTGTTTCTGTGTGTCAGGCGCCTTCTCGAAGGTATTTCCTGACCCCCCAGCGCCAAAGCAATCGAGACAACAACAAGAAGGCCAGCGTCGCCAGCACAGCGCCTGCCAATGACCGGCCCGTCGTCATTCCCATCGCTGATTGCGCGGGAACTTCCATGATGAAAAAGACTGGCATTACGGTCATGATCACGACCTGGATCCACTCCGGGTACGCACCGGAAGGAAACCGCCCGGTAGTCAGAAACATAAACAGCAGGTGGGAAATGTTGCCGGTCTTCTTGGTCCAGAACGCCAGACTCGCGATGCTGAACCAGACCGAATAAACCAAGGCACACGCCAAAACTATGAAGATGAGAAACGCGCCGAGCGTTTGCAGATTCAGTTGCCCCTGCACATAACTACCGCCCAGCATCAATCCAAGCCCCAGCAGGACGCCGAAGATATGCCACAGGCGCAACTGCCCAAAGGCCAGAATGGTTTGAACATCAACCGGTTTGGACAAGTAGGTGTCAATGGACTTGCTGATGATCAGCTTCGAGGCGGCCTCGCAGTTGGGCAATACCACCATTTGTACATAAGAGCGAATAAGGATGAATGCACCATACAGCACGATCGATTGCTGTTTGTTCCAGCCACCAATTGTCTCGACATTCTCGAAAAAAATTTCAATCACGACATAAACCGACAAACCAAGTAGGACTGTATTCAGCAGGCTTACAAAGACCGGAACACGGTCTTTCATGCTTGCCCGCGACCTTGCTATTAAAAGCGCCTTGACTGCGCTCAGCGCCTTCATTAACTGAACACCGAATAGCGTTTAACACCTTTTGCCCAAATGAGATGAGCCAATAATGAAAGCGCAACAACCAGCGCAACCTGAAACAGCAATCCATTAATCAGCTGCTCGGTTTTCAGCTCCCCCATGATGATGCGAATTGGAAAATTAATAATGTATGGAAAAGGTGACCACTCAAGTACCGACTGCATCCAGAATGGATAAAGTGTCAAGGGCGCCAGGACGCCACCAAACAGTGTTAGCATATAAGTCAACACCAGATCAAAGGCACTTGCCTGATCAGACCAGAACGCCGCAAGCCCGCCAACAAAATAGAGCAAGTAATTTATGGCAAACCCAAGCATCACCCCTATCAGTGCAGGAAGCAAATAACTCAGATTCAAATATTTACCCGCCTCGGAGAACAGGAATACGCCTGCCACCAGGAAAAATATGGGAATGACCCTCACCATTGCCGAAGCGAGTTCGCCCAGAAAGTAGTAGAGGGCAATATTGAACGGCTTTAACAATAGGCTGCCGATATCGCCCGAATGTATGTCGTTCTCTACTTCTTCGGCAGCCGTACTCGATACTACTTCGCCAACAAGAAACACCAAGGCAAAGTAGGCGGCAAACCGTGCTGGTGTAAAACCCTCCAGCGCGGCATCTTTCGCAATCCCCATCCAGATGAGCATCATAAACAACGGCACTAACGAGGCGAGCACCAACACGAACAACTCTGCGCGATGTGCAACCTTTCGACGGATGGCAGTGCGCGCAACCCCTGCAACTTTCATGGCAAAACGGCTCATGCAACACACTCCCCGGACGAATCCTCGATGTTGTGCTCGGCATCGATCTTCGACGTCATGAACAGCTTCAGCAGAGCTTCTTCGATCGGTGGATCACCGATGGAAATGTCGATGACCAGCTGCTCAGCGAGAACCTGGGAACAAACACCCAGTACCTCGTCAATTGGCACCAGCAGCTCATGCACAAAGCCGTCCGTGGAACGCACCAAGCCATATCTGCCAAGCTCCGAGGCCATGACACTTTCGGAAAGCTCCATCGTGATGATGCGGTGATTCGACATACGTTTACGTAATGACTCCAGGGTGTCATCGAAAGAAATCTTGCCGTCAGAAACGACAACGACCCGCTCACACAAAGCTTCAATATCCTGCATATAATGCGACGTTAGAAGTACGCTTACATTTCGCTCGCGACTATAGTCTCGAATAAAAGAACGGACTATTTTCTGGACGCCGACATCAAGCCCGATAGTAGGCTCATCGAGAAACAGAACTTTTGGATCATGAAGCAAAGATGCCACCAGCTCGCATTTCATCTTCTCGCCAAGAGACAGGGTTCGCACCGGCGCCTCGGCCAACTTCGAGACGTTAAGCAATTCATCCAGATAACCATAGGTCCGCCTGAACTGCTCATCAGGAATATCAAATATCTTCTGGTTTAGCCGGAAAGTTTCCATTGCGGGCAAATCCCAGATCAACTGTTGACGTTGCCCCATGATCAGCGAGACGGACTTCAGAAAATCCTTGCTGCGCAGTTGAGGGTTATAGCCCAGAACCGATACTTGCCCGGCAGTTGGATAGAGCAACCCCGACAGCATTTTCAATGTAGTGGTTTTACCCGCACCATTCGGACCGAGGAAGCCTACGACTTCGCCCTGCTTGACAGTAAATGAAATATCGTCAACAGCGATTTTTTCAGAGGACCGGGGAGAAACAAGATTTTTCAGCCAACCGAACGGCCCTTCCGAACATTCTTTGATTCGATAGGTCTTCGACAAATTTTTTACACTTATACAATCCATTGCGTATCAGCCCCAAAAGAAAACGTTTCAACCATCACCCAGAGCATTAGCGTGAGTATAAATCTCAGAAGTCATTCTTACACTTGGAACTCCTCAACCTGCACTAGATCAATGACAGTGATTTTTTGGAGCTCCCTCATTCCTATTAGTGATGCGTCGCTCTTTTTGCTTTTTTGCTTTTTTGCGAAACATCTTCTGAAACTAGTCGCCTACCAATTCATTGTCGAGTATAAAAAACCTCAGATTATTCAAAAGAAGAATCAAGCTACAAGATTGATGAAAAAAACCTTACGGAAAAATCCTACAATCCAAAGGTTTTAGGCTCTCCTGATGATCCCATCCGTCGTAAATACTCCACTCCTTGCATAATCGAATCACTCCTTGCAGGCCTCGCAAAACCCGGGCTCGGACAAGCCGAAAATCAAGATCGTCGGCGAACTGCCCAACCCGCTGAACCCGCCATCAGGCTGTGCTTTCCATAAGCGCTGCCCGTACGCGACCGAGCGCTGCAGCACTGAAGAGCCGGCCCTGCGTCTGCTCGACAGCAGGCAGGTGGCGTGCCATTACGCCGAGCAGTTCCTCGACGGCGCGGCATAAGCAAGCCTGGAAACCGACACAAAACAACTGTGGGAGCGAGCTTGCTCGCGAAGGCGGAGGATCAGTCAATGAAGTATCGACTGACACACCGCTTTCGCGGGCAAGCCCGCTCCCACAGGGACTGTGGTTCACTCGGGGTTAAGTGATAACCCAACCTCTTCCACCGCGAACGCACATCAGTCGGCGCAGAAGAGGTTTTTTTGTTTGCGCTTTATGTCTGGCTGTCGTCCTCACCCTCGTCACCGTCCATCGAATCGTCCTCATCCGTGCTGCCAGCCAGCAGCAGCTCACCCGGCTCGGGTCCGGATCGGGCGATCATCGTCTCGCCCTGCGTGCCCTGCCAATTCCAGGCCTGTTTTTCATGGTCCTGACATTCCGCCCACGCTGCCGACGAACCGAGGGACAGCAACACCAACACCTTCAGCAACAAAATACCGCGAAGAAACATGCTCATAGCCAACGCCCTCCTGCCCACGACGAACCCGGGTGCCGTGGCGTTTTTGCGAGATCCAGTTGTAATCGAGCGGGTTCTCAAACCAGAACGTTGATGATCGCCGGGAAATGCCACGGTTGCAGAGAATGGTTTCGCATAATCGCTATGGCGAATGGTTATTTAACAGGCATGAGGTCCACTGTAGGAGCAAGCTTGCTCGCGATGGTGGGTCAGTCGACATCTGCTCAGCTGACACTCCATCGCGAGCAAGCTCGCTCCTACAGGGTTTTGTTCAACATGTCGGAAGAAGGTCAACACAATGGATCTGTTGCACACATTGCTCGAACTCGAACGACGCTTGCTGTCACAAGCCACCCGAGGCGATGCCGAAGAAATCTCTCGACTGATCGCCGACGACTTCAGCGAATTCGGTGCCAGTGGCGGCGTCTGGAACAAAACTGACGTGGTCGAGCGATTGCCTGATGAGATTTTCACCGAGCGCACCATCAGCGAATTCGCGGTCAAACCGCTCTCGGAGCATACCGCCCTGGTGACCTATCAATGTCACACCGCTGCCAGCACCAGCTTGCGCAGTTCAATCTGGCGCAAGAAGGAAGAGCAATGGCAGATGGTCTTTCATCAGGGAACATCTATTCCGAAGGGGTGACTGGCAGTCCGCCATAGCGTGTAGGAGCGAGCTTGCTCGCGAAAAACGTCAACGAAAACGCGGGTTGCCTGACGAACAGTGGCGTCCTGAAGTCCATCGTCGGAACGCCGACCGGAGCAAGCTCGCCCCTACAAAGAACTGCGTCGAATACAAAAAACCCCGCAGCTTTCGCAACGGGGCTTTTGGTGTTTCAGCTCAGCGCTTAATGATGCTCACGGGTCGCGCGGAATTTCACGTCCGGCCAGCGCTCTTCCATCAGCGCCAGGTTGACCCGGGTCGGGGCCAGGTAGGTCAGGTGACCGCCGCCGTCGACCGCGAGGTTTTCCACGGCCTTGACCCGGAACTCCTCGAGCTTCTTCTTATCGTCGCAATCGATCCAGCGCGCGGAATACACGGTGATCGGCTCGTAGGAGCACTCGACCTTGTATTCCTCTTTCAAGCGGCTGGCCACCACATCGAACTGCAGCACGCCGACGGCGCCGAGGATGATGTCGTTGCTGCGCTCGGGGAAGAACACCTGGGTGGCGCCCTCTTCCGCCAGTTGCTGCAGGCCTTGACGCAGTTGCTTGGATTTCAGCGGATCACGCAGGCGCACGCGACGGAACAGTTCCGGGGCGAAGTGCGGGATGCCGGTGAAGCCCAGGACTTCGCCTTCGGTGAAGGTGTCGCCGATCTGGATGGTGCCGTGGTTGTGCAGGCCGATGATGTCGCCGGCAAACGCTTCCTCAAGCTGCTCTCGCTCGGAGGAGAAGAACGTCAGCGCGTCGCCGATCCGCACGTCCTTGCCGGTACGCACGTGGCGCATCTTCATGCCTTTTTCGTACTTGCCGGAGCAGATGCGCATGAAGGCGATTCGGTCGCGGTGTTTCGGGTCCATGTTCGCCTGGATCTTGAACACGAAGCCGGCGAATTTCTCTTCGACCGGTTCCACGGTGCGCTCGTTGGCCACACGGGCCAGGGGTTTCGGCGCCCAGTTGACCACGGCGTCGAGCACGTGATCGACACCGAAATTGCCCAATGCAGTACCGAAGAATACCGGGGTCAGTTGGCCGTCGAGGAATTCCTGCTGATTGAATTCGTGGCAGGCGCCCTGTACCAATTCCAGCTGATCGACGAAGCGATCGTACTCGTCGCCCAGGTGGGCGCGGGCTTCATCGGAGTCGAGCTTCTCGATGATTTTCACATCGGTGCGCTCGTGGCCGTGACCGGCGGTGTAGACGATGATGTAGTCGTCGGCGAGGTGATAGACGCCCTTGAAGTCGCGGTAGCAACCGATCGGCCAGGTGATCGGCGCCGCCTTGATCTTCAGGACGGCTTCGATTTCATCGAGCAGTTCGATCGGGTCGCGGATGTCACGGTCGAGTTTGTTGATGAAGCTGACGATCGGCGTATCGCGCAGACGGCAGACGTCCATCAGGGCGATGGTCCGAGGCTCTACACCCTTACCGCCGTCGAGGACCATCAAGGCCGAGTCCACCGCGGTCAGGGTGCGGTAGGTATCTTCGGAGAAGTCTTCGTGGCCCGGGGTGTCGAGCAGGTTGATCATGTGGTCGCGATACGGGAACTGCATGACCGACGTGGTAATGGAAATACCCCGTTGTTTTTCCATTTCCATCCAGTCGGAGGTGGCATGGCGGTCGGACTTGCGAGATTTCACCGTGCCGGCAACCGCAATCGCCTTGCCCATCAGCAAGAGCTTCTCGGTGATGGTGGTTTTACCTGCATCGGGGTGGGAAATAATGGCGAAAGTGCGGCGTTTCGCGACTTCGGCGGCCTGTTTGGTCATGGGAAATCGCCTGGCAGGTGATTCAAAAAAGGGCGCAGATTATAGCCCAACTTGAGTCAATAACCGAACCGTTGAGCACATTAGGGGTGGCCAAATGCTGCTTCAGATGGGAACCTTTCAGACCGTGGAGGCGTCCACTCCCCTGTTACGACTATTCGTCAGGGTTGAAAAATCAGCAAGTTAGCCTGACGAGGCTGCGCTTATGGCTCGATAAGCCGTACGTTTTCCACCTGTAGGAACTGGCTTACTCGCGAAAAACGTCCAGACCAATGCGTTCATTCAGACCGAACGCGTCATCGTTGACGTCCTTCGCTGGCAAGCCAGCTCCTACAGGGGAAAGTGCTCGGTATATGAGCTGCTTCTCGCGAACGTTGTTATCCCGGCAGCCAGGAATGGCATTGCCACACGGGACTGCGTTCGCCGACAAAGAAAAGGAGTCCGCCTGTGGCTATTCGCTATGGCAAGGGGCTGATAGGAGGTGCGGTTGTCGTCGCCCTCCTGGCCCTGCTGGTCCACTGGATCGGCATCAACACGATCGAACATTACCGCGACGATTTGTTGTTTTACCTGCAAGCTCATTTGATTCTCGTCCTCGTTTCCATGCTGGCCGCCCTTGTAGTGGGCATACCCGCCGGCATCTTCCTCAGCCGCCCGACCATGGTGGGCCGCGCTGAACGCTTCATGCAGATCTTCAACATCGGCAACACCGTGCCGCCCCTCGCCGTACTGGCCATCGCCCTGGGTATCCTCGGCATCGGCAGCGGCCCCGCGATCTTCGCCCTGTTCCTCGCCTCGCTGTTGCCGATCGTGCGCAACACCTATGAAGGCCTGAAAAACGTCCAGGGTTCGCTCAAGGAAGCGGCCGTCGGGATCGGCATGACGCCGACTCAGGTGCTGTGGCGGGTCGAACTGCCAAACGCCGTGCCAATCATCATCGGTGGCGTGCGCGTGGCCCTGGCGATCAACGTCGGGACGGCACCGCTGGCGTTCCTGATTGGCGCCAACAGTCTGGGCAGCCTGATTTTCCCCGGCATCGCCCTGAACAATCAGCCGCAACTGATGCTCGGCGCGGCCTGCACCGCCCTGCTGGCCTTGCTGCTCGACGGCCTGGTGACACTCGCCAGCCGCCTCTGGCTCGAACGCGGGCTGCGCCCGTCTTAAGCCTCGGCAAAGGAATCGATATGAAAAAAGTATGCTTATTTCTAGGCTGCGCCCTGCTGTTCGCAGGATTTGCCCAAGCCGCTGAAAAACCCGTGATCCGCATCGGCGCCCGGGTGTTCACCGAACAGACCCTGCTGGCGGAAATCACTTCCCAGTACCTGCGCAGCAAGGGTTACGACACCCAGGTGACCGGCGGTCTGGGCAGCAACCTCGCCCGCAGCGCTCAGGAAAGCGGCCAACTGGACCTGATATGGGAGTACACCGGCGTGTCGCTGGTGGCTTACAACCACATTACCGACAAACTCGACAGCGCTCAGTCCTACGCCCGGGTGAAAGAACTCGACGCAAAAAAAGGCCTGGTCTGGCTCACCCCGTCGAAGTTCAGCAACACCTACGCCCTGGCGCTGCCGGAAAAAACCGCGAAAGCTTATCCGCAGATCAACACCATCAGCGAGCTGAACACGGTGATGCAGGCTGAGGCGAAGACCAACCACCTCGTCGCCCTGGACACCGAGTTCGCCAACCGTTCAGACGGCATGGCCGGCATGGTCGACCTCTACGGCATGAACCTGACCCGTAAGAACACCCGCCAGATGGATGCCGGACTGGTCTACACCGCCCTGCGCAATAGTCAGGTGTTTGCCGGTCTGGTCTACACCACCGACGGTCGCTTGAACGCCTTCAAGCTCAAACTGCTGGAAGATGACAAGCATTACTTCCCGGACTACACCGCCGCGCCGGTCGTGCGTCAGGAGTACCTGAACGCCCATCCGAAACTGGCGCAAGAAATCAAACCGCTGGCCGAGCTGTTCGATGACGCCACCATGCGTGCGCTGAATGCACGGGTCGATGTCGATCACGAAAGCCCCTCATCCGTTGCCGCCGATTTCCTGCGCCAGCACCCACTCAACTAAGGAGGAAAAGACATGGAATTTCTGAACGCCTTTTCCCATCTCGACTGGGCGCAGGTCCTGCAACTGACCGGGCAGCACATCACCCTGGTCGGCATCGCCGTGACCCTGGCGATTCTGGTCGGCGTGCCTCTGGGTATCCTGATGACGCGTTTTCCGACGCTCGCCGGTCCCTTGCAAGCCAGCGCCACGGTGCTGCTGACCGTGCCATCGATTGCCCTGTTCGGCCTGCTGTTGCCGTTCTACTCCAAATTCGGCCAGGGCCTGGGCCCGATGCCGGCGATCACTGCAGTGTTTCTGTACTCGCTGCTGCCGATCATGCGTAACACCTACCTGGCCCTGACCGGTGTCGAGCCCGGCATTCGCGAAGCCGCTCGCGGCATCGGCATGACCTTCGGCCAGCGCCTGCGCATGGTCGAGTTGCCCATTGCGGTGCCGGTGATCCTCGCCGGCGTACGCACCGCCGTCGTGATGAACATCGGTGTGATGACCATCGCCGCGACCATCGGCGCCGGCGGCCTCGGTGTACTCATTCTCGCTTCCATCAGCCGCAGCGACATGTCGATGCTGATCGTCGGCGCCGTGCTGGTCAGTCTCCTGGCCATCTTCGCCGACCTGCTTCTGCAATGGCTGCAACGCACGCTGACTCCAAAAGGACTCCTGAAATGATCGAACTTCAAAACCTCAGCAAGACTTTCCAGAGCAACGGCAAAGATGTGAAAGCCGTGGACTCGGTAAGCCTGACCGTCAATGAAGGCGAGATCTGTGTGTTCCTCGGGCCATCGGGCTGTGGCAAAAGCACCACGCTGAAGATGATCAACCGCCTGATCAAACCGACCTCAGGCAAGATCCTGATCAACGGCGAAGACACCACCGACCTCGACGCCGTGACCCTGCGCCGCAACATCGGCTATGTGATCCAGCAGATCGGCTTGTTCCCGAACATGACCATCGAGGAGAACATCACCATCGTTCCGCGCCTGCTGGGCTGGGACAAGCAGAAATGCCACGACCGCGCCCGCGAGTTGATGAGCATGATCAAGCTTGAGCCCAAGCAGTACCTGACTCGCTACCCCCGTGAGTTGTCCGGTGGCCAGCAACAGCGGATCGGCGTGATTCGCGCGCTGGCGGCAGATGCGCCGCTGTTGCTGATGGACGAGCCGTTCGGCGCGGTCGACCCGATCAACCGCGAGATGATCCAGAACGAGTTCTTCGAGATGCAACGGGCGCTGAACAAGACGGTGATCATGGTCAGCCATGACATCGACGAAGCGATCAAGCTGGGCGACAAGATCGCGATCTTCCGCGCCGGCAAGCTGTTGCAGATCGACCACCCGGATACGCTGCTGGCGCATCCAGCGGATGACTTTGTCAGCAACTTCGTCGGCCAGGACAGCACGCTCAAGCGTCTGTTGCTGGTGAAGGCCGAAGACGCCGCGGACAACGCACCGTCGGTGAGCCCGGAAACCCCGGTGGCCGAAGCGCTGGAATTGATGGACGAACTTGACCGTCGTTATGTGGTGGTCACTGATGCTGAGAATAAAGCGCTCGGTTATGTACGACGTCGCGACCTGCACCGTCAGACGGGCACTTGCGCGCAATACCGGCGCGAATTCAATGCCACCGCGGCGTACGACGAGCATTTGCGAATCCTGCTGTCGCGCATGTACGAGTTCAACCGTTCGTGGCTGCCGGTGATGGATGCCGAGCGGGTGTTCCTCGGTGAAGTGACTCAGGAGTCGATTGCCGAGTACCTGAGTTCCGGTAAGTCCCGTGGGGGCAAGACCAGTATTGTTTCGCCTGCGGAGACTGCGGTCGCCTGATCTGAGAGTGCCGTCGCTGTCTGTCTTCAGCGGCGGTTTTGATCAACAGGAAATAACCACTTACTGGATAAAACCAATCTTAAAAAGAACGTGCTTATGCCAAATCCACAACTAAAACTGTCATATCTATCAGGTGCTTTCTCGCATAACTCGCTCCAACATAGACGAACAGTTGATTAACCATTCCCATCGATCAACTGACGAACTCAGGTATCCGCCTTTATTCGCCTTAGGAGTAATCAATGGACGATTCCAACATGACCTCACCGAGTGAATCCACCGTCACCGCCGGCCCTCCTGTTACACTTCGATTCAGCGGTGCTGGCAATCCGAACAGAGTTCGCCGAGGAAGCACCCTTGAAAAACTTCCGGTCGGTGATGCGCTGGATGCACAAGGCAACATAGTACCCGGCGTGTCAGGGAGCTGGGCATTAGTCAATCCCCTTCCCGGGGTATCGGTGTATCCCCGAGGGGGCTTGAACGGAAGAGTTTTAGCAACAAACGTGCAGCAACACATGACCATCAGCGTTAGAGTTACTACGACATCCAGTCCGTCTGTTTCAGGGGATTATAACGTGGAAGTCGTAGTGGTTGATTGATTCGGTTATTCCAACCAGCTAAGGAAGGTCTGAAGTAGCTCCGATTTTTGAGGCCCTCGCTTGCGGAGGTTCAAATAATTCTAAATCGGTCAAAAAACAGACTCTTCCTTACCTTTAGTTCATGACTTCTTCCTTTAATCGCCCTTTTCAGGACGATCAGCCCGCATTACAAACGCACATCTCCTGCATTCAACGAGCGTTTTCGCATCATCCACAGGTTCGATAACGCGAACAAAGTCGTTTGTTGAGCAATGTTTTTTCGACAAGCCACGAAAGCGCGCTTTTGCACAGCCAAAAACCGGCGTTTGATCGCCCGCAACGGACGTTCAACCTTCGCCCGTACTCGCGCTTTCGCGTATTCGATCTTGCGACGCATGCGCCCGATCAAACTCTTTTTTGCGCGTTTTTTATGCTGCGGCGGCGGGCGGCAATCGACCAGATCATCTGACGATCCTGATGTTCAGGATGCTTATCCACGCCTCCATCCGGGGAACATAAAACCGTCATCACTGTCAGCTACACAGGTATCTGTGCGGTGCCGCACGACGGAAGCGTGCAAAAACGCGACATTTTTTGTTGATCTCAAGCCCCTCACGCCCTAAAGTTCGCGCCGAACGTCCATGCTGGAAACGATCCATCCGGCTCAAGTACTGACGACGAGACAGCAAGGCCAAGGGAAAGCACCGCTTCCCGTGGCCTTTTTGCTTTCGGCGACATGCCTTGGGAAGTAGGCGAACCAAAGTGGGGATACGGAGGACGTTCATTTGCACCCATTGTTAATTTCAGTTTGCCCTTAGGAGTCTCCAGCATGTCGATCAACGTCGAAGATTATTTCGAGCGCGCCACCTTTGACAAAATGAAAGCGTTCGCCGACAAGCAAGAAACCCCGTTCGTGGTGATCGACACCGCGATGATCAGCCAGGCCTACGATGACCTGCGCGCCGGTTTCGAATTCGCCAAAGTCTATTACGCGGTAAAAGCCAACCCGGCTGTCGAGATCATTGACCTGTTGAAAGACAAGGGGTCGAGCTTCGACATCGCCTCGATCTATGAGCTGGACAAGGTGATGGACCGCGGCGTCAGCGCCGACCGTATCAGCTACGGCAACACCATCAAGAAATCCAAAGACATCCGTTATTTCTACGAGAAAGGCGTGCGCCTGTTCTCCACCGACTCCGAAGCCGACCTGCGTAACATCGCCAAGGCCGCACCGGGTTCGAAAGTTTACGTGCGCATCCTCACCGAAGGCTCGACCACCGCCGACTGGCCTCTGTCGCGCAAATTCGGCTGCCAGACCGACATGGCCATGGACCTGCTGATCCTCGCCCGTGACCTGGGCCTGGTGCCTTACGGCATCTCGTTCCACGTCGGCTCGCAACAGCGCGACATCAGCGTCTGGGATGCGGCGATCGCCAAGGTCAAAGTGATCTTCGAGCGCCTGAAGGAAGAAGACGGCATCGTACTCAAGCTGATCAACATGGGCGGCGGCTTTCCAGCCAACTACATCACCCGCACCAACAGCCTGGAAACCTACGCCGAAGAAATCATCCGTTTCCTCAAGGAAGACTTCGGTGACGACCTGCCGGAAATCATCCTGGAACCGGGCCGTTCGCTGATCGCCAACGCCGGCATCCTGGTCAGTGAAGTGGTACTGGTTGCGCGTAAATCCCGTACCGCCGTCGAGCGCTGGGTGTACACGGACGTGGGCAAGTTCTCCGGCCTGATCGAAACCATGGACGAAGCGATCAAGTTCCCGATCTGGACCGAGAAGAAAGGCGAGATGGAAGAAGTGGTCATCGCCGGCCCGACCTGCGACAGCGCCGACATCATGTATGAAAACTACAAGTACGGCCTGCCGCTGAACCTGGCGATCGGTGATCGTTTGTACTGGTTGTCGACCGGCGCCTACACCACCAGCTACAGCGCGGTTGAATTCAATGGCTTCCCGCCGCTGAAATCGTTCTACGTGTAAACGCTGCACGCTGAAAATCAAAAAGCCCATGACGTGTCATGGGCTTTTTCGTATCTGGAATACACCGCCCCCCTGTAGGAGCTGGCTTGCCAGCGAAGGCGGCGTGTCAGGCGATACATGTATTGGCCGATAGACCGTCTTCGCTGGCAAGCCAGCTCCTATGTATGGACTCGCCCCCACTGTCTACCCGCTTTTGAAAAACCGTCGCCCCATTGCATCTATGTATCAGGCCTATTCGTGGAAGCCGTCTTCGGCTTCTGGCCAAAATTGGAAAAGCTCGTGGTATGCCCATTACAGTCAGGCCTCGAAGGCCAGTAGGAGCTTAGGCATCAATCCACGCCGGTCTTACCTGGGGTCAATTTTTTTTCAGCAAAGGGTCGAACAGTCAGTACCTCGGTGGCAGAACTCTGTCGCTCAATGGCTCATCGTCGCCTGCTGGCCATCACCCGCGTGGCGACGATAAGTCTGGTCATTCTGTAGAAGCACCCAGACGATTCGCAGGTTGCGATTGGCTAGCCTGATCGCAGCCTCCTTACGGCCCAGCCGGCTCATCCAGCGCAACAAGCGGCGGTCATCGGGTTGCTGGGAATCAGGTCGTAGTTGTTGCAGCACCGCATGGGCTCCCTGGATCATCAAGCTGCGTAAATAAACATCACCTCGCTTGGTCATGTCCCCCAGCCGGATCGTCTCCCCGCTGCTGTGCTGGTCAGGCACCATGCCAAAGTACGCGGCAAACTTGCGGGCATTGGGAAATCGCTCAGGCTTGGTTTCCTTGGCTGCCAGTGCCGTGGCCGTGACGGGGCCGATGCCGCGCACAGTCATCAATCGCTTCGCCGTCATGTCGGCGTTGGCGGCCACTTCCAGGCGTCCCGTCAGTACGCTGATGCGTTCGCCCAAATGGCGCCACTCGGCCAACAGTTCGTCGATCAGTTCACGCAGCAGGCCCGGCACCGGCTGGGTAGCATCTTCCAGCACCCGCGGAATTTTCTGGCTGATCGCAACATCGCCCTGCGCCAAGGCTACGCCGTGCTCGAGCAGCAGGCCGCGCATCTGATTACTGACTGCCGTGCGTCGACGCACATAGCCCTGACGGGCGCGATGCAACGCCTGCATCGCCAGCGCCGCAATGCTTTTGACCGGTACTGCGCAGATTTTTTCATCGCGATTAGCCCGCAGAATCGCCAGCGCATCGTTGCGATCATTTTTTGGCCCGCTGCGATGTTTGGCCACCAGACCGGCAGGCAGGATGCGCGCCAGGTTGCCTTGCTCTTGCAGCTGCCGGGCCCAGGCTTGAGCACCTGGACCGGTCTCCATCAAAACTACGACATGAGGTGGCAACTGTCGGAGAAACTCATAAAACGCCTCGCGCGACTTGATTCGCCGCTCGTAGCTCACCTGGCCGAGAACATCTTCACCGGCGACCTGAAAGACTTGCTTGGCCAGATCGACCGCCAAGGTTGTGCAGGCCGACAAATCGGTAGAAGACAGGGATGGATCAATCGAACTATGATTTTTCATGGACTCGCCCTCGCTGTCGATGGCTGTTTAGACTGCCACCGTGGCGCATTGACGCCTCGGCTTGGGCGAGTCCATCCAATTACAGGGGTACGAGTTCCAGCTCCAGTTCGGCGCGGCGGCGGGCATAGTCGCTGGCCAGGGCGCGAATGCGCGGATCACCCGCTTCCTGCAACGCCTTGCTCGCCACCCGCAAAAAATTCAGATTGCCGCCCGCCAGTGCCTTGCGCAACCAGTCCAGTGCCTCTTCGATCTTCCCTTCATCCGTCAGCACAGCGGCATGACTGAACTGCCCGCGAAAGTCCCCGCCGACCGCCGAGCGTCGATACCAGGCGCGTGCGGCAGGTAAATCCGGCGCGCACACCTGCCCTTCTTCCAGATAACGCCCCAGCAGGTTCATCGACTTCGCGTGGCCGAGTTCTGCGGCGCGGTGATAGAGACTCAACGCTTGCTGCTGATCCTCAATCACACCACGCCCGGTCGCCAGCAGGTTGGCGAAGTTGTACATCGCCCAATCCAGCCCGGCGTCTGCCGCGATTCGGTAATGCCGTGCGGCAACCGAAGCATTCGCCGCACACCCCCAGCCATGCTCATGGCACCGGCCGAGCATGTTGCGCGCCATCAGGTGCCCGCCGTTGGCGGCGATCGCAAACCAGCGCATCGCCAGGGGTTGATCCCGCTCGATGCCCTGCCCGTCCAGCAGAATCTGCCCGAGCAAGGCCTGGGCGTCGAGCACGCCTTCACGGGCAGCGATCAGTATCGCCTGGGCCGCGCGAGCGGGACTTTCATTGAGCATGGCCTTGAGTCGATCGCCATCGAGCACTTCTTCGCGGCGCAATTGAAAGCTCATACCTCGACCCAGCGGCGCAGCAGGTTGTGGTAAGTGCCGGTCAGGCGGATCAGCGAAGGATGGTCGGGCAGGTCTTGCGTCAACTGCTGGATCGCCCCGTCCATCTCGAACAGCAAGGCGCGCTGGCTGTCTTCGCGGACCAGGCTTTGGGTCCAGAAGAACGAGGCAAAGCGCGTACCGCGGGTGACGGCGTTGACCTTGTGCAGACTGGTGCCGGGGTACAGCACCATGTCGCCGGCGGGCAGCTTCACCCGTTGGGTGCCGAAGGTGTCCTGGATTTCCAGTTCGCCACCGTCATAGTCCTCGGGCTCGCTGAAAAACAGCGTCGCCGACAGATCGGTGCGCACCCGCTCGATGCTGTTCTTTGGCTGGCGCACGGCGTTGTCGATATGAAAATCGAAACTGCCCCCGACCGTGTAGCAATTCAGGAGCGGCGGGAAGACCTTGTGCGGCAGCGCGGCCGACATGAACAGCGGGTTTTTCCACAGCCGTTCGAGCATCGCCTCACCGACTTCCTTGGCCAACGGATGACCTTCAGGCAGTTGCAGATTGTGCTTGGCCTTGGCCGACTGATAGCCGGCAGTGATCCTGCCATCCGCCCAATCGGCCTGCTCCAGAGCCTCGCGGATGCGCCGCACTTCTTCTTTAGCGAACAAGCCGGGAATGTGCAGCAGCATGGGGAAGCACCTGAAGGCAAAAGGATGGCAATGGTATTGATTCTTATTGCCCATGTAAAACCCTGGCGACGAATGAAACATCAAAAACCGTAAGGGTAAATTGTAAAGAATGTAAATTCATTGCGAATAGTAATGTTTCGCAATTGATACGAATAACTGTTTACCCTATATTCCGCGGCCTCAAATCCTTGGGGAGGGGAATGCTCATGTCACGCCAACACTCACAATTACCGGTCAGTTCACCGCGCTTGCTCGCGTCTGCAATTGGCGTGGCGATCACTGCCGGCTCTGCTGGCCACATGGTTTTTGCTGCAGAGAAGACCGACGGGAAAGCGCCGGGCAATGCCATTTCCCTGGACGCGACCGCGATCACCGGCGAGGCCCAGGACCAGACTTCCTACACCGTCGAGAAAGCCTCCTCGCCCAAGTACACCGCGCCGCTGGTGAACACCCCCCGTTCGGTGACGGTCATCCCGCAACAAGTTCTCAAGGACACCGGCGCTCTCAACATGCAGGACGCGTTGCGCACGGTTCCCGGCATCACCTTTGGTGCCGGTGAAGGCGGCAACCCACAGGGTGACCGTCCATTCATTCGTGGCTTCGATGCCCAGGGCGACACCTACCTGGACGGCGTGCGCGATACCGGTTCGCAGAGCCGCGAAATTTTTGCCGTCGAGTCGATCGAAGTCAGCAAGGGCCCGAACTCCGCCATTGGCGGCCGTGGCGCTGCCGGTGGCAGCATCAACCTGGTCAGCAAAAAAGCACACCTGGGCGACTCGCTCAATGGTGGTTTCACTTGGGGCTCGGACCAGACCCAGCGCTACACCTTCGACGGCAACTACCAGTTCACCGACACCGCCGCCGGCCGTCTGAACCTGATGAGCCACGAAAGCAACGTCGCCGGCCGGGACAAGGTCGATTACGACCGTTGGGGTATTGCGCCATCGCTGGCGTTCGGTCTGGGCACCGACACTCGCGTGAACCTCGATTACTACCACCTGGAAAGTAACGACACCCCGGACTCGGGCATTCCGTACACCATTCCTGCCGGCCTTGCCGCCGCCCGCACCAAGTCCAATCCGGACAAGCCTTACGCCGGTGGCGATGACAGCAATTTCTACGGTTTGGACCGCGATTTCCGCAAGGGCCGCACCGACACCGCGACCTTCGCCATCGAGCACGACCTGAATGACGCGCTGACGGTCAAGAACACTCTGCGCCACGGCAGCAGCATGCAGGATTACATCCTGACCCAGCCGGACGACAGTAAAGGCAACGTCAACAACGGCAGTCTCTGGCGTCGGGCGAATACCCGTGTCAGCAACACCGAGACCACCACTAACCAGACCGATCTGTTTGGTGAGTTTTACATCGCAGGCTTCAAGAACAACTTCTCCACCGGTATCGAGTTGAGCCACGAGGACAGCGAAAAATCCTCGTACAACGTCAACACCGACACTACGCCACTGACGCCAACGACGCCTGCGACTCCATCAGGTACCAACTGCACCCCGGCCCTGATCGGCGCGCCAAGCGGTTACAACTGCACCTCGCTGTCCAGCCCGAACCCGAACGACCCGTGGAACGGTGCGATTTCTCGCAACTACGCCGGCACCGACACCTCCAGCACCACCCGCGCGCTGTACGTGTTCGACACCCTGGAGTTGTCCGAGCAGTGGCTGGTGAACATGGGCCTGCGTTACGACCATTTCGACACCAAGTACAAGACCTACACGGCGGCCGGCAACACCACGTCCAAGGGCGATGACACGAGCGAGTTCGTCACCGGTCAGTTCGGCGTGATCTACAAGCCGGCTGAAAACGGCAGCATCTATGCCTCGTACGCCACCTCCGCCACCCCACCGGGCAACACCTTGGGTGAAGGCCAGGAAGGCAACCCGCTGAGCGGCACTCCGGATCGCAACGGCAACCTGCTAAGCAGTGACATGGAGCCGGAAACCACCAAGAACTACGAGATCGGCACCAAGTGGGATCTGCTCAACGATCGCCTGTCCCTGACCGCCGATATCTTCCGCACCGAGAAGGACAACGCCCGGGTACAAGTCGACACCACGTCTTATGAAAACGCAGGTAAAACCCGGGTTCAAGGTGTCGAACTGTCGGCCACCGGCAAGATCACCGACAAATGGCAAGTCTTCGCCGGTTATGCCTACATGGACAGCGAGCAAGTCGATGGCGGCCCGTTGGGTGCAGCAAACGACGGCAACGAACTGCCTAACACGCCGAAAAACAGCGCCAGCCTCTGGACGACCTACCAGGTCACGCCGAAGCTGACTATCGGTGGTGGAGCGTTCTACGTCGACGACGTCTTCGGTAGCGTGGCCAACACCACCATGGTGGATGACTATGTGCGTTACGACGCGATGGTGGCCTACAAGCTGACCAAAAACGTCGACCTGCAGCTGAACGTGCAGAACCTGACCGACGAAACCTATTACGACAAAGCGTTCTCGACCCACTTCGCCAACCAGGCGGCAGGCCGTACCGCGTTGCTGAGCACCAACTTCCACTTCTGATAGAACCTGTAGGAGCGAGCTTGCTCCGGGCGGCGTTCCGACGATGGATGTCAACGATGACGCGATACACCTGACACCCCGCAGCGCTCTCGGGTTTTTCGCGAGCGAGCTCGCTCCTACAGTGAGCCCAACCTTTGTAGGAGCGAGCTTGCTCGCGATGGTCGTCAACGATGATGCGGGGAATCTGACACCCCGCGTCGTTCTCGGTTTTTTCGCGAGCGAGCTCGCTCCTACAGTATCGGCGTTGGGCCAGGCCCCGTTCATCCAGATGAACGGGGCCTTTGTGCGTAAAACAGAATGCTTCTCGACCACCCACGGCATAATGCGCGCCGTGATGATCATTTACGAACGAACAAGGCGAGCGACGTGTTGAAGAAAACCCTGTTCCAGTTGCACTGGTTTTTCGGCATCAGCGCCGGGCTGGTCCTGGCCCTGATGGGCATTACCGGGGCGACGGTCTCGTTTCAGGACGAAATCCTGAGCGTGCTGAACCCGAGCGTGTTGCAGGTCGAGAAGCAGGTCGCCGGCGTCCTGCCGCCCGCCGAACTGGTGGAAAAAATCGAAGGCGCCTCGGGCAAGAAAGTGGCGATGCTCTGGGTCGAGACCGATAGCGCAAACGCCGCGCGAGTGTCCTTCACCCCGCCACCGGGTGAGCGCCGCGGCGAGATGCGCTACTTCAACCCGTACACCGCCGAATTCGTGGGCGATGCCATCGGCCAAGACTTCTTCGGCTTCATGCTGCAGCTGCACCGTTTCCTCGCGATGGGCGATACCGGCCGGCAGATCACCGGCGCCTGTACGCTGATCCTGGTGTTCTTCTGCCTCTCGGGTCTCTACCTGCGGTGGCCCCGCCAGTGGAACAGCTGGCGGGCCTGGCTGACCCTCGACTGGAAGAAAAAAGGTCGCAGCTTCAATTGGGATTTGCACTCGGTGGCGGGCACCTGGTGCCTGGTGTTTTACCTCCTGGCGGCGCTGACCGGGTTGTCCTGGTCCTATGAGTGGTACAACAAGGGCCTGACGCGGCTGCTGTCCGATTCACCGCAGAACGAGCGTGTTCGCGGCGGCCGTGGTCCTGCGCCAGCCGGCCCGGCACCGACCGCCGATTACGCCGCGATGTGGAGCAGCATCTACAGCGTCGCCGGCCCGGCCCTGAGTGCCTACAACATTCGTATGCCGCCAGTGGCCGGGCAACCGGCGACCGTGTTCTATCTGTTGAACAGCTCCCCCCATGACCGGGCACTGAACCAGATCAGCCTCGATCCGGCCACCGGCATCGTCAAACGCCATGACCGCTACAGCGACAAGAGCCTCAAGGCGCAGTTGCTGACCAGCATCTACGCGCTGCACGTCGGCAGCTACTTCGGTATCGTCGGGCGGATCGTCCTGACACTCAGCGCGCTGACCATGCCGTTGTTTTTCGTCACGGGCTGGCTGTTGTACCTCGATCGTCGACGCAAGAAAAAGCACATCAGAGAAGCCCGCAAAAATCTTGCGCAATCGGGTAGCAATACGCCGGCCTGGTTGATCGGTTTCGCCAGCCAGAGCGGGTTTGCAGAGCAATTGGCGTGGCAGACCGCCGGCCAATTGCAGGCCGCCGGCCTGCCGGTAAAGGTTCAACCCCTGGCGGATGTCAGTGAGCAGGATCTGTGCGATTCCAGCAACGCGCTGTTCGTGGTCAGCACCTTCGGCGACGGCGAAGCGCCGGACAGCGCCCGGGGCTTCGAGCGCAAGGTGCTGGGCCAGGGGCCGAGCCTGGAAAGCCTGAACTATGCAGTGCTCGGCCTCGGTGATCGGCAGTACCAGCACTTCTGCGGTTTCGCCCGACGCCTGCACACCTGGCTGGGCGAGCACGGCGGCAAGACCCTGTTCGCCCCGGTGGAAGTCGACAGCGGCGACCCCTACGCCTTGCGTCACTGGCAGCAGCAACTCGGCCTGGTGACCGGACAGGCGCCCGTGGACACCTGGCAAGCGCCCGGCTATGACCACTGGACCCTGGTTCGCCGGGATTTGCTCAACCCTGACAGCAGCGCCACGGGCGTGTATTTGCTGGGCCTCGCCGCCCCTACCACCAGCAGCTGGCTGGCCGGTGACCTGGTGGAAGTCCTGCCGCGCAATTGCCCGTGGGCGATCGAGCACTTCCTCGATGGCCTGGGCATCGACGGTCGAGCCACAGTGACGCTCGATAACCTGTCGCAACCGCTGGAGCAAGCCCTGGCCAGCCGACAGTTGCCCGAGAACCGCGCCCATCTGGTCGGTCTGCACGCGCAAGCGCTGGTGGACGCCCTGGTGCCGTTGGCCATGCGCGAATACTCCATTGCTTCGATTGCCGCCGATGGCGTTTTGGAACTGATCGTGCGCCAGGAACTGCATCCCGACGGCAGTCTCGGCATAGGCTCCGGCTGGCTGACCGAACACGTGCCGGTGGGCGGCACCGTCAGCCTGCGGGTACGGCGCAACAGCGGTTTCCATCTGCCGACCGAGCCGGTGCCCATGATTCTGCTGGGCAACGGTACCGGGCTGGCGGGCCTGCGCAGCTTGCTCAAGGCGCGGATTGCCGATGGGCAGCAGCGCCATTGGCTGTTGTTCGGAGAACGCAACCGCGAGCACGACTACCTGTGCCGCGATGAGCTTGAAGAATGGCTGATTTCGGGCGATCTGGAACGGTTGGACCTGGCGTTCTCGCGGGATCAGGCCGAGAAGATCTACGTGCAGGATCTACTGCGCGAGTCGGCAACGGAACTGAAGCAATGGCTGGCGGACGGCGCAGTCATTTACATCTGCGGCAGCTTGCAGGGCATGGCGTCAGGGGTGGATCACGTGCTCAATGAAGTGCTCGGAATCGAGGAGGTCGACCGCCTTATCGAGGAAGGCCGCTACCGCCGCGACGTTTACTGACCCACCACACTCCCTGTAGGAGCGAGCTTGCTCGCGATGGTCGTTAACGATAACGCGTGTTTACTGATTAAACGCGGCGCTCTTGAGTCCATCGCGAGCAAGCTCGCTCCTACAAGGGTCCGGTGTTGGCCTGCTGATTATGCTGGACTCAGACCGGCTGCAGCTTCTGCTCAAACACCCCCACCCCATCCAGATCCCGCAACACCACACTCAACTCCCCCGTCTGCCCATCGATATTCACTTCGCCAAAAAACTGAAATCCGGCAAAGGGTGAAGCGTTCTGAGCCGATGGTGCCTTTTCGAGCACCACTTGCGGGCCAAAGGTTTTATCCAGTGGGTCAGGGCCGAAACTCCCCGCATTCAGCGGCCCGGCGACAAATTCCCAGAACGGTTCAAAGTCCTGAAACGCCGCACGGTCCGGGTGGTAGTGATGGGCCGCGCAGTAATGCACATCCGCCGTCAGCCAGACGTAGTTGCGCACCTGCTGCGCTCGCAGGAAACCGAGCAATTCGGCAATCTCCAGTTCGCGCCCCTGGGCCGGTCCCGGATCGCCATTGGCCACGGCTTCCCAGCGCGCCACGCCCGGGCTGACTTCACCATCAGAGACACTCAGGCCAATCGGCATGTCGGCGGCGATGACTTTCCACTGGGCACTGGAGCCTTTCAATTCGCGCTTGAGCCAGTCCAGTTGTTCACGTCCGAGGAAGGGTTTGGCGGCGCCCAGGTTGTCGTCATTCGCCCCACGATAACTGCGCATGTCGAGTACGAACACGTCGAGCAACGGGCCGTAACCGAGCTTGCGATAAATCCGCCCACCGCCATCGGCATCCTGCCATCGCATCGGCGCATATTCCAGCCAGGCCTGGCGCCCGCGACTGACCAGGCTGTGGATATCCTTGATGTTGTAACGCTGGTCCAGCTGCTTGCCCGGCGACCAGTTGTTCACCACTTCGTGGTCGTCCCACTGCCAGATCTGCGGCACTTCGGCGTTGAAGCGACGGATGTTTTCATCCATCAGGTTGTAGCGGTAATTGCCACGGTAATCGTCGAGGGTCTCGGCGACTTTGCTCTTGGCTTCGCTGGTGATATTGCGCCACAGGCGACCACTCTCGGTCATCAACTGCGCCGGCACCGGGCCGTCGGCATAGATGGTGTCGCCGCTGTGGATAAAAAAGTCCGGCAGGCGCAAGCGCATGGCTTCGTAGATGCGCATGCCGCCGATGTCCGGGTTGATGCCGTACCCCTGGCCGGCGGTGTCGCCGCTCCAGACGAAGCGGATGTCGCGGCGGGCCTGGGGCACGCTGCGCAAGTGACCGAACCAGGGTTCGCTGGCAACACCGCTCCGGGCGTCTTCGAAAGACACACGATAGAAAATCGCCTGGTCGGCAGGCAGGCCGCTGAGTTCGACCCGGGCGGTGAAATCGGTGCTTGCATCGGCCAAGGGCGAGACGAATCGACGGGGGTTGCTGAACAGGCTGCGGGTGTCCCACTCCACCACCATCCGCGCCGGACGGTCGCTGCGGCTCCAGACCATCGCCCGGTCGCCCAGCAGGTCGCCGGACTGCACGCCATCGGTGAGTTGCGGACGGTCCTTGACCGAGGCAATCACCGCGGGTGCCAGGCCGGGTAACAACAGGCCGGCACCGACGGCTTGCATGACACGACGGCGGCCGAGGTCGAATTCGCTCATGGGGTTCTCCCTGAAAAAGGAAAACTTAAGCACCTTCGCATGACACTGACGTGAAATGCGATCCCCTGTAGGAGCGAGCTTGCTCGCGAAAAACCAGAGAACGCCACGGGGTGTCAGGTTTCAAGCGTTATCGTTAACGACCATCGCGAGCAAGCTCGCTCCTACAGGGGGTGAGGGGGGTCAGGCCTTGGCGGGTTCCAGCGCCATCTCCACCACTTCCGGCCGCTTCAGCAGCGCATACGCCACCGCCGTCAGCAGACTCCCGGCCACAATCGCCAGCAGATACAACAAGGCATGATTGATTGCATTCGGAATCGCCAGCACGAACAACCCACCATGGGGCGCCATCAGTTTGCAGCCGAAGTACATCGACAACGCCCCCGTCAGCGCACCACCGGCAATGCTCGCCGGGATCACCCGCAACGGGTCTTTGGCGGCAAACGGAATCGCGCCTTCGGAGATAAAGCACAGCCCCAACACCAACGCCGCTTTACCGGCCTCGCGTTCAGTCTGGGCAAACTTGCGCCGGGCAATGAACGTGGCGATGCCAAGACCGATCGGCGGCACCATGCCCGCGGCCATGGTCGCGGCCATCGGTGCATAACTCTGCGACGCCAGCAGCCCCACCGAAAAAGCGTAGGCGGCCTTGTTGATTGGTCCGCCGAGGTCGACGCACATCATGCTGCCCAGCAGCACACCGAGCAGGATCGCGTTAGTGGTGCCCATGCTGTCGAGGAAGTGCGTGAGCCCGGTGAGCATCCCGGCCACCGGTTTGCCGACCACGTAGATCATCACCAGACCGGTGAACAGGCTCGCCAGCAACGGGATGATCAGGATCGGCTTCAGCGCTTCGAGACTCTGCGGCAAGCGCGCATAGCGATTGATCGCCTGCGCCGCATAACCGGCGATGAAGCCGGCAATGATCCCGCCGATGAAACCGGCGCCCAGGGTGCTGGCCAGCAGACCACCGATCATCCCCGGCGCCAGGCCGGGACGGTCGGCGATCGAGTAGGCGATATACCCCGCGAGCAACGGCACCATCAGCTTGAACGCGGTCTCGCCACCGATCTGCATCAGGGCGGCCGCGAGCGTGCCCTCCTCCTTGAACGCGGTGATGCCGAATACGAACGACAAGGCGATCATCAGGCCGCCCGCCACCACCATCGGCAGCATGAACGACACGCCGGTCAAAAGGTGTTTATAAACGCCGGTCTTCTCTTGCTTGGCCGGGCCTTTGCCGCCGGTGGCAGCCGTTTCCTGCTTGCCTTCGGCGAGCGCTTTGTTCAGCGTGGCTTCGGCCTGTTTGAGGGCAATGCCGGTGCCGCAACGGTAAATCTTCTTGCCGGCGAAGCGCTCGGTGGCGACTTCGATGTCCGCCGCCAGCAACACCACATCGGCATCGGCAATGGCGTCGGCGCTCAACGGATTGCGCGCGCCGACCGAGCCCTGGGTTTCCACTTGCAGGTCGTAACCCAGTCGCTTGGCGGCCTGCTGCAAAGCTTCGGCGGCCATGAAGGTGTGCGCGACACCGGTCGGACAGGCGGTCACTGCCACCAGGCGTGGTGCGTTCCTGGTGGCGGCAGCCGGCTCGGCGACGACCTCGGGAGCGACGTAAACCGTGGCTTCTTCAGCGCCGCGACGCAGCACCGCCTCGACATCTTGCAGGGCCTGGGCCGGCGTGCTCTGGAACACGCGCTTGCCGACGAACCGCGACATGTCCACCGGCGCGCTGGTGACCAGCAGCACCCACTCGGCGGCTTCGATCGTGGCCGCCGACAATTGGCGTTCCGGATGCGCGGCGTCGGCGACTTCGACGCTGGTGCTCCAGCCTTGACGCTGGGCCGCGGCATCGAGCAGCCGGGCGCACAGCACACTGGTGACCATGCCGTTCGGGCACGCCGTAACAATGGCTAACTTCATGACTATCCCTCTTATTGTTCTGTCAGGGGGCGTATGCGCACACCCTGTTCGAGCCGCGCCAATTGCGCGACGTCGCCGATGCCGAAACCGATCTGGGTGACCGCCATCGCGGCAATCGCCGTGGCGGTGCGCAGGGTCTGTTCAGGGGTGTCGGCGCTGAGCAAACCATGGAGCATGCCGGCCAATAATGAGTCGCCAGCACCCACGGTGCTGACAACGCTGACCTTGGGCGGCGTGGCATGCATGGCAGATCCGACACTGAACCAGTTCACACCCTCCGCCCCGTGAGAAATCACCACGTGTTCGATGCCCTGAGCGTGCAAGCGGCTCGCGGCTTCGGCCTGGGCAGCGACCGAAACCACTTCGCAACCCAGTACGTCGGCCAGCTCTTCGGTGTTGGGCTTGATCAGCCACGGCGCTGCCTTGAGCCCGGCACGCAGGGCTTCACCGCTGGAGTCCAGTGCCACGTTCAGCCCGAGGTTGTTCAAGCGCACTATCAATGCCTGCAGCCACTCGGGGCTGATGCCTTTGGGCAGACTGCCAGCAACCACAACCGCATCATGACCGGGCGCCAGTTGCTCCAGTCGATCGAGCAGCGCCTGTTGCGCCGCTGCACTGACCAAGGGACCGGGACCATTGATATCGGTGATGCGCCCATCGCTTTCCGCCAACTTGATGTTGCTGCGGGTTTCGCCGGGGACACGAATGAAGGCGTCGACAAAACCGCGCCTGGCGAACAGGGTTTCGAATGCCTGGGGATTGTCTTCGCCGAGAAAACCGCTGACCGTGAGCTGATGCCCGAGGTCTGCCAGCACCTGCGCCACGTTCACCCCCTTGCCGGCGGCGTGGGTGTGCATCTCGTCGCTACGGTTCACCTGGCCGGGTTCCAGGCGCGGCAACTGGACGGTGAGGTCCAGCGCCGGATTGAGGGTCAGGGTCAAGATCTTGGCCATTACAGGGCCTCCACTAATGCGCGCACTTCATTCGCGCTGCCCACGGCCAGGGCCTGCTGGGCAAGGGTTTGAGTCTGGGTCAGGCTGAGCTCGCGGATGCGTGCCTTGACCTCGGCAATGCTGCGGCCCGACACGCTGAGCTCATCCACGCCCAGCCCGACCAGCACCGGCACTGCCAGCGGGTCGGCCGCCAGCTCGCCGCACACGCCGACCCACTTGCCATGGGCATGGGCCGCCCGCACGGTGATGTCGATCAGTTGCAGCACCGCCGGGTGCAAGCCGTCAGCCTGGGCCGACAAGGTTGGATGGCCACGGTCGATGGCCAGGGTGTACTGAGTCAGGTCGTTGGTGCCGACGCTGAAGAAGTCGACTTCCCTGGCCAGCACCGGCGCCAACAAGGCCGCCGAGGGCACTTCGATCATAATCCCCAATTGCAGATCGGCCACGGGGATTTCCAGGCGCAGGCGTTCGGTCATGTCCCGGGCCTGGCGCCACTCATCGACGCTGCCGACCATGGGAAACATGATGCGCAGCGGACGGTTATCGGCGGCGCGGAGCAAGGCGCGCAATTGCGCTTCCATGATGAGCGGACGTTGCAGGGTCAGGCGAATACCGCGCACGCCCAGGAACGGGTTTTCCTCTTTGGCGATCGGCCAATACGGCAGCGGCTTGTCGCCACCGACATCGAGGGTGCGCACCACCAGCGGCCGACCGGCCAGGCCATCGAGCACGCGCCGGTATTCGACTTCCTGCGTGGCCTCATCCGGCGCTTGCGAATGAGCCATGAAGATCAGCTCGGTGCGCAGCAGGCCGATGCCTTCGGCGCCCTGCTCCACCGCGCTGGTGACGCCGGCGCTTTCACCGATGTTGGCGAACACTTCCACGGCGTGGCCGTCGGTGGTCAATGCCGGTTGATGGCGTTGTTCGGCGGCGGCCTTCAGGCGTTGCTCGCGGGTGTCACGTTCTTCGGTGGCGCGCTGCAGGGTTGCAGCATCGGCATCCACGTGCAGGCGACCGCGCTGGCCATCGATCAGCAACGGCGTGCCCGGCGCCAGCAGCAATACCGCCGCACCCGCGCCCACCAACGCCGGAATACCCAGCGCCCTGGCGACGATGGCGCTGTGGGCGGTGGCACCGCCACGGGCGGTGAGGATGCCGGCGACGCGGGTCGGGTCGAGACGGGCCACGTCCGACGGACCGACTTCATCCATCACCAGAATGTACGGTTGCTCGGGCTCGCTCGGGGTTTCGACGCCACAGAGTTGCGCCAGCACCCGACGACCGATGTCGCGCAAGTCGGCGGCACGTTCGGCGAGCAAGGCGTCCTGCAACGATTCCTGCTGTTTGGCCGCTGCTTCAATCACCGCCATCCACGCCGCTTCGGCGCTTTCGCCCTGCTTGAGACGGGTGTCGACTTCATCGGTCAATTCCGGGTCGTCGAGCATTTCCTGGTGGGTGATGAAAATCTCGCGAATCGCCTTGGATTTGCTGCGCTCGATCAAGCCTTCGATGTCGCGACGCACCTGCGTCAGCGCCTGCTGGAGCCGCTCGCGCTCGATGGCGGCGGATTCTCCGCGCAGCGGGTAATCGATGGTTTGCAGCACTTGAATATGCGCCGGGCCGATGGCGATGCCCGGTGCCGCCGCGATGGCCTGAACCAGGCTGCCGGAGGCTGGCGCGAGCAATACTTCGGCGATCTCGGTGAGGACTTCGCGCTGCTGGCTCACGGCCGGCAGCGGCTCGACCTCTTCACCGAGGCCTTCTTCAATAGCCGCCAGCAACGCCGGCAAGGCATCGGCGGCAATGCTCGGCTCGGCAATCAACTCCAGCACCTGACCGCGCCGGGCACCGAGGCTGAGCAGCTTGCTCAAGCTCTTCACCGACACCGCGCTGTCCTGGCCATCGACGATGCGCACGCGAATTTCGCCTTCGAAACTTTTTGCCAGTTGCGCGAGGATTTTCGCTGGCCGCGCATGCAGTCCGTGGGCGTTCGCCAGGGCGATGCGCGCGCTCGGCCAGTCCGCCGGCAGTTCACCACCGAGCACTTCGAGGACTTTGCGGCTACTGGTGGCGCGGCCCAATTCATGGCCCCGACCTTCGATCAATAATGCACAGAGCCGCTCCAGCAACGCCTGATGGGCTTCACCGAGACTGGCCAGGCAGAACAGACCGCTCAATGGCTGACCGAGGTAGCGCATCGGCTTGTCCGGGGTGACGAAGGCCAGGCCCGGACGCTTGACCGTTTGCTCACTGTGCAGCCACCACAGGCCATCGCCCAGCGGCAGCGCTTCGACCTGTTGCAATACTGCGGAGAAACCGTTGCTCACGCAGTCGGCCTGACGCAGTAAACGCGCACCACGCCAGACCAGCTCTTCGAAATCATCGGCAGACACACCGAGGCCGATCATCTGTGCATCCAGCGCCAGCTCTTGCGGCGCGCCTTGCAGCAATTTCAACAAGGCTTCGGCGGAACTGGCGCGACGCAGGGCCTGACCCAGATCGGTCTCGCCGAGGGCACGGGTCAGCAATTGCAGCAGGCGCAGGTGTTCGTCGGATTTGGCCGCAATCCCGATCGCCAGGTAGACGATCTGACCGTCGCCCCAATCCACGCCCTCGGGAAATTGCATCAGCCGCACGCCGGTGGAAAACACCTGATCGCGGGTTTCCGGAGTACCGTGGGGGATGGCAATACCTTGACCGAGAAAGGTCGAGCCCTGGGCTTCGCGGGCTTGCAAACCGGCGAGATAACCCTCGGCCACCAACCCATCGGCGACCAGGTGCTGGGCCAGAAGGTGCAACGCCGTGGACTTATCCACAGCCGACTGGCCCATGGAAATCTGCTCTATGGTGAGCTCGAGCATGCTTTCTCCTTTTTGGTGCCTGGGCACCAGGTATTGTTTTAGATGATTCCAGCTTAGGCGCTTGGCAGGCAGTTTTGGCAGTTTTGCGGCAGCACCAGCCAAAGGCGTCATGACGTAGAAAATACGCTTGCTGAAACGTTTAATCTAGAATGGTTGGCACGTTACTCGATAATGTCTCATCCTTGAAGCCCAACTTGTCGGATGCGTTGAGACAAGGGTCATCTGACCGAATCGGTTAGGATTGGCGTAAATGTCGCGGCAAGCTCGAAAAAACAAGGAAATCCCGGGTTGAAACTCAGTGATATTGCACAGTTGGCCGGTGTGTCCGTTACCACCGCCAGTTATGTCATCAACGGCAAGGCCGAACAGCAACGCATCAGCAGTGCCACCGTCGAACGCGTGCGGGCGGTCGTCAAACAACATGGCTTCACGCCCAATCCCCAGGCCGCCGGATTGCGCAGTCGACACACGCGCACCCTGGGCTTCATTCTGCCGGACCTGGAAAACCCCAGTTACGCGCGGATCGCCAAACTGCTGGAACAAGGCGCCCGGGCGCGTGGCTATCAGTTGTTGATCGCCAGCTCCGACGATGCGCCTGACAGCGAACGGCAGTTATTGCAACTGTTCCGCGCCCGGCGCTGCGACGCGCTGATTGTCGCCAGTTGCCTGCCGGCGGGTGATGACAGTTACCGTCAGTTGCAAGCAAAGGGCATTCCGATCATCGCCATCGACCGGGTGATGGAGCCTGAACATTTCTGCTCGGTGATCAGCGACGATCGCGAGGCCAGCCTGCAGCTTACGCGCAGTCTGCTTGAGCCGTTGCCCAAGCAGATCGCGCTGATCGGTGCCCGTCCGGAACTGAGCATCAGCCAGGAGCGTGCGGCCGGTTTCAAAGAGGCGTTGGCCGGGTTTGACGGCGAAATCATGATCAAACACGGCGAATCGTTCAGCCGTGAGTGCGGCAAACAGTTGATGGAAGAATTGCTCCAGCGCCTGGGCCATTTGCCCGATGCGCTGGTGACCACGTCCTATGTGCTGCTGCAGGGGGTGTTCGATGCCTTGCACGATTTCCCTCTGAAGAGTCGCCCGCTGCGCCTTGGCACCTTTGGCGATACGCAGTTGCTGGACTTCTTGCCACTGCCGGTCAATGCCATGGCCCAACAGCATCAACTGATTGCCGACAAGGCGCTGGCGCTGGCGCTGGCCGCCATCGAGCAGTCCGATTACCAACCCGGCGTGCAGGCCATCGCGCGGACCTTCAAGCAGCGTATTCGTCAGGACTGAATCGTGGAGCTGATCGATAGCCACACTCATCTGGATTTCCCGGACTTCGACGAGGACCGTCAGGCACTGCTGGCCGAAAGCCGCGCCCTGGGTGTGCGGCGCATCGTGGTGCTGGGGGTGTATCAGGGCAACTGGCAGCGGGTCTGGGATCTGGTGCAAAGCGATCCCGACCTGCATGGGGCGTTCGGTTTGCACCCGGTGTTTCTGGATGATCACCGCCCTGAAGACCTGAAGGAACTCGGCAACTGGCTGACTCGGTTAACCGGTCATCGACAGTTGTGCGCGGTGGGCGAGATCGGCCTGGATTACTTCATCGAGAGCCTCGATCGCGAACGTCAGCAAGTGCTGTTCGAGGCGCAGCTTGGGCTGGCGAAGGACTTCGATCTGCCGGCGCTGATCCATGTGCGGCGCAGCCATGCGGCGGTGATTGCCACCCTCAAACGGTTCAAGCTGCAACGCGCGGGGATCATCCACGCTTTCGCTGGCAGCAAGGAAGAAGCCCGCGAGTACATCAAGCTGGGTTTCAAGCTCGGTCTCGGCGGCGCCGCGACCTGGCCCCAGGCGCTGCGCATGCACCGTGTCCTTGCCGAGCTGCCGCTGGATTCAGTGGTACTGGAAACCGATTCGCCGGACATGGCGCCCGCCATGTTTCCCGGTCAACGCAACAGCCCGGCGCATTTGCCGGCGATCTGCGAGGCACTGGCGGGGATTATGGCGGTCAGTCCCGAACAACTGGCGGCTGCCAGCACCACCAATGCCTGTGAGTTGTTCAACTGGTAGCCCATTGATGCACACAACCCCCCTGTAGGAGCCGGCTTGCTGGCGAAGGCGGCGGCACATCCAGCATCGCCGTGACTGACAGACCGCTTTCGCGAGCAAGCCCGCTCCCACAATTGTCCGCGGTGTGGCATCACACCCGGAACGCGCTGATCAGCTGTTTGAGTTCCACCACCTGAGCCGACAACGCACGACTGGCATGCTCAGTCCGGTGCGCACCGTCGGCGGTCCGCTCTCCGGCGCGGTTGATCTCGACGATGTTCTGGTCGATATCGTGCGCCACCGCGGTTTGCTGCTCCACCGCAGCAGCGATCTGCTGGTTCTGGTCGACGATCATGCCGACGGCGCCGAGTATGTTGTCCAGCGCCCGCTGGACCTTTTCCGATTGCCCCACAGTGCCGCTGGCCATCTGATGGCTGGCGCCCATGGCCTTCACCGCAGCGCCGACACCGCTGTGCAGACGGGCGATCATCTGCTCGATTTCTCCGGTCGATTGCTGGGTACGCTTGGCCAGGGTCCGGACCTCATCCGCCACCACCGCAAATCCCCGGCCCTGTTCACCGGCCCGAGCGGCTTCGATGGCGGCGTTGAGGGCCAGCAGATTGGTCTGCTCGGCGATGCTTTTGATCACTTCCAGTACGCGACTGATGGATTGACTGTCGCTGGCCAGTTGATTGATTACCCGCACCGACTGATCGATCTCGTTAGCCAGAGCAGCGATGCTGCCCTGTTGGGACTCCACCAGCCCGCGACCGCTGATGGTCTCGTCGTTGACGCTGTGGGCGCTGCTGACCGCCGCGGCGGCACTGCGCGCCACCTCCAGTGAGGTAGCCGACATCTGATTCATGGCCGTGGCGACCTGCTCGATCTGCGAACGTTGCCCTGCCACCGCGTGACTACTCTGGGTGGAGACGTTTTCGACCTGGCCGGCCTGGCGCTCGACCTCGCCGACGGTTTGCCCCACCCGCTCGATCAAGTCATGGATTTTCTTCACGGTGCCGTTGAACACCTCGCCCAACTCGCCCAGTTCATCGCGGCTGTTGGCGTTGAAGGTCACTGTCATGTCGCCGGCCGCCACCTTGTCCATCATCGCGCCAAGGCGTTTGAGCGTGGTGCGGGTCGATGCGTAGAAGCCGCCGTAAAGGTAAAAAATCAATACAAACACCACCGATAACGCCACGGCCTGCAACACCATGTGAGTGCGGTTCTGATCGAGCCGCTGCTGCAGTTGAGCGCCCAGAAACGTCAAGGTGGCTTCGTTGAGTTGATAGGTCTGATCCACCAGGCCGGTGACCTGATCATAAAAGGCCTGCCACGGCGTATCCAGGGTGTCGGCCATCACCACCTGTTCTTCGAACAGCTCGATGGCTTTTTTCAGCGACGCTCTACTGCTCTCCGCCTGGCCGGCCAGGGTTTGTTTTGCCGCGTTGCTTGAACCCAGCGCATCCTGCAACTTCAGGCCGTATTCGGCGTGCAGTTTTTCGATCTGTGCCAGTAGCTCGTCGAAACGGGTGCTGGAGGAAGAATTGAGAAAGCCCTGCCCCAGGGAGTAAGCGCCCATGGCCCGTCCATCGCCCAGGGTCTGGGTGATGAGGGGGGTGACGTTGGTGATGAGTTCGCTCAGCTGACGCATGTCGCTTTGGTTGTCACGGCTGAGTCCGGCCTGACTGGCGATGATCTGGCTGAAAATCTGCGCGTTGCCCAGCAACTTGCCGATCAGCGCACTTTTGCTCTGCATCGAGGTTTCCGTCTGTTGGGCCTTGAACGCAGCAAGCATTTCATCGCGCTTGGCGTCGAATACGCTGATTTGCTCCGGATCGGTGGCCATCGCCACGAACCCCTGCAAACGCGCGAGGACGCTTTGCTCCAAGGCAACGATTTTGCCTTCGACATTGCTGGCCTTGCCGGATTGGCCCAGGGTGACGTAGATCTGCACCAGGTTGTTCAGGGTCTCCATATCGCGCCGCAACGTCAGGCTGCTGCCCAGCAGGTCGAGGCTTTGCAGTTCGACCCGGGTGCCCTGGAATTCGCGATAGGAATCGCGTACCAGATAGAAGTTGGTCACCAGCATCGGCACGAGGAACAGCACGCTGATCAGACTGAATTTCATGCCGAAACTCAGGCGGTTCATCAGCGCGACGGCGGGATAGAGCAAGCTCTTCACTGGTGGTCTCCCTTGGATTTTTATTTTTATTAAGGCGCGGGTCGAGAGCAGATTGCCACTATTCGGGCGCTGTCTCTGTATAACTTAAATCGGCGGGAGGTTTTGTAACTTAAGGTTAACGGCGGGGCTGTTCATCGAACAGGTGATGTCTTCGGACGATCGATACCTTTCGGGTGAGGGGGCTCGCCCCAATGACATTCAGTCCGGCTTACTGGAGGAGCGAGCTTGCTCCGGGCGGCGTTCCGACGATGGACTTTAGGGCGACGCGTTTATTCAGTAGAAACGCGTAATCGTTAACGACCATCGTCGGAAAGCCGCCCGGAGCAAGCTCGCTCCTACAACGCTACGACAGCACAGTCCACAACGCAAACCCCGCATACCAGAGCACCGCCGCGCGCAGCAGCAGTTCCCAGATCCGGTCGAGGCTGTTGATGCCATCCGGTCCGACCACCGGCGCCGGAATTTCACCCGCCACCAATCCGACTTTCTCTATCAACCGGGCGGCGCTGATGTTCCAGTTCAGCAGCTCGTGCAACATCACCCGGCCGACCGCGACAAAGTTGCCGACCAACGCAAAACTCGCCGCCAGCAACCGCACCGGCACCCAATCGAATGCGTGCCGCAGTTGTGCCGCACGCTCGACCACGGCCGGGTTCTGCCCGTGCGCTTCGGCCAGCGCCAGCAGTCGATAGCTCAACGCGGCAACCGGTCCCAGCAGGAAATACCAGAAAATCACCGCAAAGAAACTCTGGTAAGCCTCCCACAGCAGATGACCCTGGACCCGCTCCAGCAGCTGGTCAGCGCTGTCGGCGCAGATACCCAGGTCACGTTCCGCCACGTGGGCGGCGGCTTGCAGGTCTTCCCGGCGCCAGGCATCGCGAAACGGACCAAGGCCCGCCAGCAGATCGCCGCGACCCAGGCTGTAAATCACCACCAGCAAATGAACCGGCAACGCCAGAAGGCCGTAAGCCACCGGTTCCAGCACCAGCAACAGCAAACCCAGCAACGCCACGGGCAACAACACCAGTAACACCAGGATCAGCCATGGCCGTTTGACCAGGCGCGGGCTGGCCTCAAGCTTGTGCAGCTCGCGTACCCAACCCTCATCGCGCTGGACCCGGTGGCGCAGGGCCGAGAATTTCTCGATCCAGACCGCCAGCAGCAACACCAGAAAACTCATTGTCGTTCCTCTTTTTCCAGAGCGGCGCGATAGCGTGCCCAGTCGAATGCTGGCCCCGGATCGGTTTTTCGACCGGGGGCTATGTCGCTGTGCCCGCATATACGCTGTGCGGTGATGGCCGTGAAGGTGCTTTGCAGCTGCCGGGTCAGGGCCGTCAACGCGTCATATTGCTCGTCGGTGAATGGCAGATCATCCGTGCCTTCGAGCTCGATGCCCACGGAAAAATCGTTACAGGTTTCCCGACCTTCAAAACTTGAAACTCCGGCATGCCAGGCGCGCTCGAGACAAGAGACAAACTGAGTGACAGTGCCATCACGTTCGATCAAGAAGTGCGCCGACACACGCAGGTCGGCAATCCCCTCGAAATAGGGATGCTCCGTGACATCCAGACGATTCTGAAAAAACGCCTGCACCTTGCCCGTGGCAAATTGTGCCGGCGGCAGGCTGATGTTATGGATCACCAACAGGGAAATTTCGCCCAGGGGGCGCGCATTGAAGTTGGGCGATGGGCATAAACGCACACCCTCACACCAACCGCTCGCGGGGTCCAACTGCATACAGATTCCTTCAACGACGACTGTGTTGGCGCCCAGTATGCCGCGATAGACCCTCGGCGCGCGATCACTTGCCGCGATTGAATCGTTGCAGGGTCGATCACTGACTCCCGGCCACGGACGATCCGGTGAATCGATCAAATGCAGCTTTCACAACGATGGCAGACGCTGATGCCTTGGGTTGCTCCCCGCCATGGCCCTATAATCGAACCACTTTGTTTGTGGAGTCCGTTATGCCGAATCTACGTCTCGCCGATCTGACCGCCGAAATCGAAGCCAACGTGCGCCGTGCGTTGCTCGAAGACATCGGCAGCGGCGACATCACTGCGCAGCTGATCCCGGCCGAACGTCTGGCCAAAGCCACCATCATCACTCGCGACGCCGCCGTCATTGCCGGCACCGCGTGGGTCGATGCGGTTTTCCGGCAAGTGGACCCGCGGGTCGCCGTGCATTGGCAAGTGCGCGATGGCGAACGGGTGAAACCCAATCAGGCGCTGTTCCACCTCGAAGGCCCGGCACGCTCGCTGCTGACCGGCGAACGCAGCGCGTTGAACTTCCTGCAGTTGCTGTCGGGGGTTGCCACCCGTGCCCAGGATCTGGCGGATTTCGTTGCCCAGACCCAAGTGAAGCTGCTGGACACACGCAAGACCCTGCCCGGGCTGCGCCTGGCCCAGAAGTACGCCGTGACCTGCGGCGGGTGCCACAATCATCGTATTGGCCTGTATGACGCCTTCCTCATCAAGGAAAACCATATCGCCGCTTGCGGTGGCATTCCCGAAGCCATCAACGCCGCGCACAAGATTGCCCCGGGCAAACCGGTGGAGATCGAGGTGGAAAGCTTGAGTGAGCTCAAAGAAGCGCTGGCGGCCGGTGCCGACATCATCATGCTCGATGAATTGAGCCTGGAAGACATGCGCGAAGCGGTGCGCCTGAATGGCGGCAAGGCCAAGCTGGAGGCCAGCGGCGGGATCAACGAAAGTACGCTGCTGCCGATTGCGCAGACCGGGGTGGATTACATTTCGATCGGTGCGATGACCAAGGATGTGAAGGCTGTCGATCTGTCGATGCGGCTGAGCCTCTGATTTAAAACTGTAGGAGCGAGCTTGCTCGCGATGGACGACAACGATGATGCGTGCTGTCTGAATGAACGCGTCGCTCTTGAGTTCATCGCGAGCAAGCTCGCTCCCACAGGTTTTGCGTGGTTATCTGTCAAACCACCAGGTTATTCATCTCGCAGTACTCTTCCCACTCGACGCCCAACACCTCGGCCGCCTCCTTGTGCAGCACCAGGCGCGCCGCCTCGAACTCTTCAGGGGATGAGGTGTACTTGAGCGTCAGCTCCCACGGCTGCAAGCCCTGGGATTCCGCTTCATCCTCGAACGCCCACTGGATCTGGTCTTTCTGATCATCGGCTGGCAAGTCCTTGATCTCTTCAGCGAGCTGGGGGGATTCCAGCAAATATTTTTTCAGCGCTTCTTCGTGACGGGCTTCTTGAGTCAATTCTTTAACGGTCATGTCGTTCTCTCTGATCTTGGGGAATGGAAGATGGATCTGGATCATCAAGGATCTCTCTGACGCAAAAAAACCGCGTAAACCTGGTTTATCTGGCCTTCAGAACCATTCGGGATCATCTGAAAACAAAGTGTCGCTGGTGCCCGAGACAGGAATCGAACCTGCGACCTTCGCGTTACGAGTGCGCTGCTCTACCGGCTGAGCTACACGGGCGGTGGGCTAAACCTAGCACTGACCATGGAGTCAGGCAACTTCACACAACGTTAAAAGCAAAAGATCGCAGCCTGCGCCAGCTCCTGCATCGAACGTACGCAGGAGCTGCCGCAGGCTGCGATCTTTTGATCTTTGCGTACAGAGTAAAAAAAATGCCCCGCAGCTTTCACTGCGGGGCATTTCTACAACGTTGAAACGGTCAGGCGTTGGGGGTGATTAAACGCCCGAAGCCTTGGCCGCTGCTACGTCTTTGATGGACAGCTTGATACGGCCGCGGTTGTCCACGTCCAGTACCAGTACTTCCACTTCCTGGCCTTCTTTCAGGATGTCGGTCACTTTCTCTACGCGAGCGTCGCTCAGCATCGAGATGTGAACCAGACCGTCCTTGCCAGGCAGGATGTTGACGAATGCGCCGAAGTCGACGATGCGCTCAACCTTGCCCACGTAGATCTTGCCGATCTCGGCTTCAGCGGTGATGCCCAGAACGCGCTGACGTGCCGCTTCAGCCGCTTCCTTGGTTTCGCCGAAGATCTTGATCGAACCGTCGTCTTCGATATCGATCGAAGCCTTGGTTTCTTCACAGATCGCACGAATGGTCGCGCCGCCTTTACCGATGACATCACGGATTTTGTCGGTGTCGATTTTCATCGCGATCATGGTCGGAGCGTTTTCCGACAGTTCGGTACGCGACTGGCCAATGATCTGGTTCATCTGACCGAGGATGTTCAGGCGCGCTTCCAGGGCTTGGCCCAGAGCGATCTCCATGATTTCTTCGGTGATGCCCTTGATCTTGATGTCCATCTGCAGCGCGGTCACGCCTTTGGCGGTACCGGCTACTTTGAAGTCCATGTCGCCCAGGTGGTCTTCGTCACCCAGGATGTCGGTCAGTACGGCGAACTTCTCGCCTTCCTTGACCAGACCCATGGCGATACCGGCAACCGGAGCCTTCATTGGAACACCGGCATCCATCAGGGCCAGGGAAGCGCCGCAGACCGAAGCCATGGAGCTCGAACCGTTGGACTCGGTGATTTCCGACACGACACGGATGGTGTACGGGAACACGTCGGCAGCCGGCAGCATGGCTGCAATCGAACGACGGGCCAGACGGCCGTGACCGATTTCGCGACGACCGGCGCCACCCATGCGGCCACACTCACCTACCGAGAACGGAGGGAAGTTGTAGTGCAGCATGAACGGGTCTTTTTTCTCGCCTTCCAGGGTGTCCAGCAGCTGTGCGTCACGGGCGGTGCCCAGAGTTGCAACAACCAGGGCCTGGGTTTCGCCACGGGTGAACAGAGCCGAACCGTGGGTCTTTGGCAGAACACCGACTTCGATGTTCAAAGGACGTACGGTCTTGGTGTCGCGGCCGTCGATACGTGGCTTGCCGTTTACGATGTTTTCGCGAACGGTGCGGTATTCGATTTCGCCAAACGCTGCTTTCACTTCGCTGGAAGAAGGCTGGCCTTCTTCACCGGACAGCTTGGCAACAACCTGGTCCTTCAGCTCACCCAGGCGAGCGTAACGGTCGGCCTTGATGGTGATGGTGTAAGCCTGGGAGATCGCGTCGCCGAACTCGGCACGGATAGCGCCCAGCAGAGCGGTGGCTTCTGGCTGTGGAGTCCAGGTCCAGGTTGGCTTGGCAGCTTCAGCGGCCAGTTCTTTAACGGCGTTGATCACAACCTGGAACTCGTCGTGAGCAAACAGTACCGCGCCCAGCATCTGGTCTTCGGTCAGCTCTTTGGCTTCCGATTCAACCATCAACACAGCTTCCGAAGTACCGGCAACGACCATGTCCAGGCTCGAAGCTTTCTGTTGTTCGTAAGTCGGGTTCAGCAGGTAGCCGGTGCTTTCGTGGAACGCAACGCGTGCACAGCCGATAGGGCCATCGAAAGGAATGCCGGAGATGGCCAGGGCTGCCGAGGTACCGATCATCGCAGCGATGTCCGGATCGGTCTTCTTGCTGGTGGAAACGACGGTGCAGACAACCTGCACTTCGTTCATGAAGCCTTCTGGGAACAGCGGACGGATCGGACGGTCGATCAGTCGGGAAGTCAGGGTTTCTTTCTCGGAAGGACGGCCTTCACGCTTGAAGAAACCGCCAGGGATCTTACCGGCAGCGTAAGTCTTTTCCTGGTAGTGAACGGACAGGGGGAAGAAGCCCTTGCCTGGATCGGCTTGCTTGGCGCCGACCACAGTCACCAACACGCTGACGTCGTCGTCAACGGTGACCAATACTGCGCCGGAGGCCTGACGGGCGATACGGCCAGTCTCGAGGGTAACGGTCGACTGACCGAACTGGAATTTTTTGATAACCGGGTTCACGGTGTCCTACCTTCTTTTGTGGCTCTTGGGGAACTTGTCTTCTTGCGAAATTCTTGGGCAATGTCGGGAATCGGCCCAACGCCTGTCCAGGGTAAAACGTTGTATCCAGATAAAACTTGAGGCTGGGAGCCTGCCCTGCGCCAGCGGGAAATCCGCTGACGCACGACAGACAACCAACCTCTAGCGCAATCGCTGATTAGCGACGCAGACCCAGGCGACCGATCAGAGTCTGATAGCGACCCAGATCCTTGCCTTTCAGGTAGTCCAGCAGCTTACGGCGCTGGTTTACCATGCGGATCAGACCACGACGGGAGTGGTGATCTTTACCGTTGGCCTTGAAGTGACCTTGCAGTTTGTTGATGTTGTGGGTCAGCAGTGCAACTTGCACTTCTGGCGAACCAGTGTCACCAACAGCTTGCTGGTAGTCAGATACGATTTGAGCTTTTTCTTGAACGTCGAGAGCCATGAGGCAATCCTTTTATCAGGAAACTGTTTCAGAAAAACAGTTTCAACAGGCCAGGGACAAATCCCTGTATCTAAAAATGAGTAGTGACCGTGCCTGTTGACAGCCACCCTCGCCGGCCCGCTGTTACACGGACCGGTTTCCGGTCATTCTGACCGAATCAGTCGACGTGGCGCGATGCGCCCGTCTTCGCTCACTTCACCGATACCGATGAAGCGACCGTTGTGATCCTGCACCCGTACCATGCCGAACTTCGGTGCATCCGGGGCGCGTACCGGCTGGCCGTTGAGCCAGTAGAACGAGCTGTGCTCCGAGAACTGCAACAGCGGCCAATCCAGCAGGCCGCTGTCCGATGGCATCAGGAAGCGATCGACCGCTTCGTTGCCGCCTTCGGCATGTACCGCTTCCAGCTCCTCAAGCGTGACAGTCTGCGCCAGGGTGAAAGGCCCGGCCTGGGTACGTCGCAGTTCAGCAACGTAGGCGCCACAACCGAGTTGCTCACCGATATCCTCCACCAGGGTGCGGATATAGGTGCCTTTGCTGCAATCCACCGCCAGCCGCGCAGTATCACCTTCAAAAGCCAGCAATTCCAAGCGCGCAATAGTAACAGAACGCGGTTCGCGCTCCACTACTTCGCCTGCACGGGCCAGCTTGTACAGAGGCTGGCCATCACGCTTGAGTGCCGAGTACATCGGCGGTATCTGACTGATTTGCCCGCGAAAACCGGGCAGCACCGCTTCGACATCGGCGCGACCAACGGTCACCGGCCGCTCAAGCAAAACTTCACCTTCGGCATCGGCCGTGGTGGTGGTCTTGCCCAATTGCGCCAGGGTTTCATAGGCTTTGTCGGAATCAAGCAGGTATTGCGAGAACTTGGTGGCCTCGCCGAAGCACAACGGCAGCACGCCGGTGGCCAGCGGATCGAGACTGCCGGTGTGCCCGGCTTTCTCGGCGTTCAGCAGCCAGCGAACCTTCTGCAACGCCGCGTTGGAGGTAAACCCCAGCGGTTTGTCGAGCAGAATGATGCCACTGACGTTACGACGGATACGTTTGACCTGAGCCACCGATTACTCCTTGGTGTCTTCGGCTTCAGCCGCAACCGGGCGCTGACTGTCTTCAGCGACCGCGCGCTCGATCAGGGCCGACAGGTGCGCGCCACGCACGACGCTTTCGTCGTAGTGGAAGTGCAACTGCGGAACGCTGCGCAACTTCATTTCACGGGCCAACTGCATGCGCAGGAAACCGGCGGCGGAGTTGAGCACCTTGATGCTCTGCGCGATGTCTTCGGCATTATCCTGACCCATCACGGTGATGAAGATCTTGGCGTGACCGACGTCACGGCTGACTTCAACAGCGGTAATGGTGACCAGGCCGACGCGGGGGTCTTTGACTTCACGACGGATCAGCTGTGCCAGCTCACGCTGCATCTGATCGCCGATACGTTGGGTACGGCTGTATTCTTTTGCCATGTCTTGTTACCTGTTACTGCCTCACGGTGAAACCCGCGGGGTCTGAAAGCGGCAAACGCCCGGCCTGACAAAAGCCAGACCGGGCGTTGCGTTTAGAGTCCTGACGCTGTGCCGCGCATCTGCATGCGGCGGCTCATCGTGGCCCTTGAAGTGCGCGAGTCAGAGGCTGCGAGCAACCTGAACCTTCTCGTAAACTTCGATCTTGTCGCCAGGCTTGACGTCGTTGTAGCTCTTGACGCCAATACCGCATTCCATGCCGGCACGTACTTCGGAAGCGTCATCCTTGAAGCGGCGCAGGGATTCCAGCTCGCCTTCGAAGATAACGATGTCTTCACGCAGTACACGGATTGGACGGTTACGGTGAACAACACCTTCGATAACCATGCAACCGGCGATCGCGCCAAACTTCGGCGAACGGAACACGTCACGCACTTCAGCGATACCCAGGATGTTCTCGCGAACATCGCTGCCCAACATACCGGTGAGGGCTTTCTTGACGTCTTCGATGATGTCGTAGATCACGTTGTAGTAACGCATATCCAGGCCTTCCTGCTCGACGATCTTGCGAGCGCCGGCATCGGCACGCACGTTGAAGCCGAACAGTACAGCGTTGGAGGCCAGTGCCAGGTTGGCGTCGGATTCGGTGATACCACCGACACCGCCACCGACAACACGCACTTGCACTTCGTCGTTACCCAGGCCGTTCAAGGCGCCGTTCAACGCTTCCAGCGAACCACGGACGTCAGATTTGAGGACGATGTTAAGCGTCTTCTTCTCTGCCTGGCCCATGTTTTCGAAGATGTTTTCAAGCTTGCCGGCGTGAGCGCGAGCCAGTTTGACTTCGCGGAACTTGCCTTGACGGAACAGAGCCACTTCACGGGCTTTCTTCTCATCCGACAGCACGCTCATCTCGTCGCCAGCGTCCGGAGTACCGTCCAGGCCGAGGATCTCGACAGGGATGGATGGACCGGCTTCCTTGATTGGCTTGCCGTTCTCGTCGAGCATGGCACGTACACGGCCGTAGTTCGAACCGACCAGGACCATGTCGCCTTGGCGCAGGGTACCGTCTTGAACCAGAACGGTCGCAACCGGGCCACGGCCCTTGTCGAGACGCGATTCAACCACGACGCCACGGCCTGGAGCCGAAGGCGTTGCTTTCAGTTCCAGAACTTCGGCTTGCAGCAGAACAGCTTCGAGCAACTCGTCCACGCCGGTACCGACTTTCGCCGAAACCGATACGAACGGGGTATCGCCGCCCCACTCTTCCGAGGTCACGCCGTGAACCGACAGTTCGCTACGGATGCGATCGAGATCGGCGCCCGGCTTGTCGATCTTGTTCACAGCAACAACCAGTGGAACACCGGCAGCCTTGGCGTGCTGGACAGCTTCAATGGTCTGCGGCATCACGCCGTCGTCCGCTGCAACCACCAGGATCACGATGTCGGTCGCCTTGGCACCACGGGCACGCATTGCGGTAAACGCAGCGTGACCCGGGGTGTCGAGGAAGGTGACCATGCCGCGCTCGGTTTCAACGTGGTACGCACCGATGTGCTGGGTGATCCCGCCGGCTTCGCCAGCAGCTACCTTGGCACGACGGATGTAGTCGAGCAGCGAGGTCTTACCGTGGTCGACGTGGCCCATTACGGTCACAACCGGTGCACGGGAGAACGTCTCACCTTCAAACTTCAGGGACTCGGCCAGGGAATCTTCCAGGGCGGTGTCGCTGACCAGGGTCACTTTGTGGCCCAACTCCTCAGCCACAAGCTGAGCAGTTTCCTGATCAAGCACCTGGTTGATGGTCGCTGGAGTACCCAGTTTGAACATGAACTTGATGATTTCAGCAGCTTTGACCGACATCTGCTGGGCGAGATCGCCAACAGTGATGGTCTCGCCAATCTGCACATCACGCACGACAGGGCCTGTTGGGCTCTGGAAACCGTGAGCGTTGCGCTTCTTCAGCTTGGCCTTGCCGCGACCACCGCGACGGAAGCCATCGCTTTCTTCGTCGGTCGTACGTGGAGCAACCCGTGGAGCAGGCGCTTTTTCCTTGACCGACGCACGATGCGGAGCGTTTTTGCGCTCGCCATCGCCACTGCCACGACGACTGTTATCGTCGGCACGTGGTTTGTCCGGACGGCGCTGTTCGTTCTGCTTGTTGCGAACGTCTGCAGACGGCGCTGGTGCAGCGGCCACGACCGGTGCGCTTTCGCGTACGGGTTGGGCAACTGCAGCAGGTGCTGCAACGGCGTCGTTGGTAGCGGTTTGCGCAGCAGCAGGCTGGCGACGCGCTTCTTCTTCGGCGCGACGCTTGGCTTCTTCTTCAGCCTTCTGGCGTGCAGCATTTTCTACTGCACGACGTTCATCCAGTTCGCGTTTGCGCTCGGCTTCGATTTCTTCCGGGCTGCGCTGTACGAAGACTTTCTTCTTGCGTACTTCAACGCTGATGCTTTTGCTGCCAGCAACACGCAGGGTGCTGGTGGTTTTGCGCTGCAATGTAATCTTGCGCGGTTCTTCCACTTTCGCCTTGTGGCTGCTCTTCAAGTGAGTCAGCAAAGACTGCTTCTCACTATCGCTCACACCTTCATCGGCGGCGGTGTGCGGCAGACCTGCCTCACGCATCTGCTGCAACAGGCGCTCTACCGGTGTTTTGACCTCATCGGCCAGTTGTTTCACCGTGACTTGCGTCATGCACTTCTCTCCTCAGGCCGCGCCTAATTACTCGAACCAGTGGGCTCGGGCGGCCATGATCAACTTGCCGGCACGATCATCGTCAATGCCGTCGATGTCGAGCAGATCGTCAATAGACTGCTCGGCCAGGTCTTCGCGGGTAATTACGCCGCGCACCGCCAGTTCCATCGCCAAATCCTTGTCCATACCCTCAAGCGAGAGCAGGTCTTCGGCCGGATGGGCGTCTGCCAGCTTTTCCTCAGTAGCGATGGCTTTGGTCAACAAACGATCCTTGGCACGAGCGCGAAGCTCGTTGACGGTTTCTTCGTCAAAGCCGTCGATGTTGAGCATTTCTTCCAACGGTACGTAGGCAATCTCTTCCAGGCTGGTGAAACCTTCATCTACCAGCACCTGCGCGAGGTCTTCGTCGACTTCCAGCTCGTCGATGAAATTGCGCAGGATGTCGCCGGTTTCTGCTTGCTGCTTAGCCTGGATGTCCGATTCGGTCATCACGTTCAGGGTCCAGCCAGTCAACTGGCTGGCCAGACGCACGTTCTGACCTCCGCGACCGATGGCCTGAGCCAGATTGTCTGCGCCAACGGCGATGTCCATGGCATGGGCATCTTCGTCAACGATAATTGCCGCCACTTCAGCCGGCGACATTGCATTGATCACGAACTGAGCCGGGTTATCGTCCCACAGGACGATGTCCACACGCTCGCCGCCCAACTCGCCCGACACTGCCTGGACGCGCGAACCGCGCATACCGATGCAAGCGCCTTGCGGGTCAATGCGTTTGTCCTTGGAGCGGACTGCGATCTTGGCACGCGAACCCGGGTCACGGGAGGCAGCCATTACTTCGATCAGGCCTTCAGCGATTTCCGGCACTTCGATGCGGAACAACTCAATCAGCATTTCCGGCGCGGTACGCGACAGGATCAGCTGCGGGCCGCGGTTCTCGGTGCGGATTTCCTTGAGCAGCGCACGCAGGCGCACGCCAACCCGGAAGGTTTCGCGAGAAATGATGTCTTCGCGGGCCAGCAACGCTTCGGCGTTGTTACCCAGGTCGACGATCACGTTGTCGCGGGTCACTTTCTTCACGGTGCCGGAGATGATTTCCCCCAGGCGCTCGCGATAGGCATCAACGACTTGAGCACGTTCGGCTTCGCGAACTTTCTGCACGATGACTTGCTTGGCAGTCTGTGCAGCGATGCGGCCGAATTCGATGGATTCGATCTTTTCTTCGACTACGTCGCCAACCTTGGCGCCAGGATGCGTTTCTGCAACCTTGCTCGGCCAGGTTTCGATGGCCGGATCGTCCAGGTCTGCTTCTTCGACGACCGTCCAGCGACGGAAGGTCTCGTAAGCACCGGTGTGGCGATTGATTTCCACACGCAGATCGACTTCGTCCTCGAAACGTTTCTTGGTGGCAGTGGCCAGAGCCAGCTCCAGCGCTTCAAAAATTACGTTTGCCGGTACGCCCTTTTCATTGGATACCGACTCAACAACCAGCAGTACTTCTTTGCTCATCGTACGCCTCGCCTTTCGCAAGCCATTGGATCCGCGGGATCCGCGTCTCAGTCAAAACTGGGAATAATGTTGGCCTTGTCGATCATATCGATCGGCAACAGGAACTCATGGTCTTCTACCTGCACCACGACGTCCTGCTCTTCTACACCGCGCAGAAGGCCCTGAAAGTTGCGTCGCCCTTCGAAAGGCGAGCGCAGCTTGATCTTCACTTGTTCACCGGCAAATTTTGCAAACTGCTCAATAGTGAACAGCGGGCGTTCCATGCCAGGCGAGGAAACTTCAAGGGTGTATTCAACGGCGATAGGATCTTCAACATCCAGTACACCGCTGATCTGACGGCTGACGATGGCGCAATCGTCCACCAGCACACCGCCCTCTTTATCAATATAAACGCGCAACATTGAGTGGCGACCCTGAGCCGAAAACTCAATACCCCAGCATTCATAGCCCAGGGCCACGACCACCGGGGCCAACAAGGCCTGCAACTCTTCTAGCTTGCTCGACACCTGAACCCCCTCGTGCATGTATGTGCATGCTATGCAAAATAAAAAAATGGGCGAAACGCCCATCCTTGAAACGCCGTCGAACAGCGGCGTAGAAAGTGTCCAGCTAACAAAAAGCCCCTGAAAAGGGGCTCCTGAAACTGGTTGCGGGGGCCGGATTTGAACCGACGACCTTCGGGTTATGAGCCCGACGAGCTACCAGACTGCTCCACCCCGCGACAAAGCTGGGGCGGAAGTATACGACCGATCCCTCACAGGGTCAATGTACCTTCCACCTACAAGAAAGCCCGCAACAGCGGGCTCTCCTGATAATTGGTACCGAGAAGGGGACTCGAACCCCTACACCCTATGGGCACAACCACCTCAAGGTTGCGTGTCTACCAATTCCACCACCTCGGCAATACTGCGTTTGAAACCTTCTTACTTCTGCTCTTGAGCTGGAGGCACGTCAGTCGCTGGAGTAGCCGACTTTTGCTCTTGAAGCACCGGGACATCATCAGAAGCCGGTTGTTGCTTTGGAACTTCCAACACTGCCGGGTTTGGCAAACCTACTTGAGTCAGCTGGTGAGCTTTCTCTTTAGCAAAGTAACCTAACCCTAAGCTGGTTATGAAGAAACCTGCGGCAAGTATAGCAGTAAACTTACTAAGAAAGGTAGAGGAACCTTGGCTTCCGAACACAGTATTTGAAGCACCTGCTCCGAAAGACGCGCCAGCATCCGCACCTTTACCCTGCTGCAGCAAAACCAGAGCAACTACGCCCAATGCACCCAGCAGATGAAAAACGACTACGACTGTTTCCAGCATTTTTTCAGTTTCCCGCGGCGCGACAGATCGCACCGAACTCATCTGCATTCAGGGACGCTCCACCAATGAGCCCCCCATCGATATCCGGCATGCCGAACAGTTCGACCGCATTGGCCGCCTTCACGCTGCCGCCGTATAGAAGCCGCACACCTTGCGCGACTTCAGAATTCTTTGCCGCCAACTGGGCGCGAATGGCTGCGTGCACATCCTGCGCCTGTTGCGGTGAAGCCGTCAGCCCGGTGCCAATGGCCCAGACCGGCTCGTAAGCGATGACTGCCTTGGCAAAGACGCCGACACCCAGCTCCTCGATGATACTGTCCAGCTGACGCCCGACAACCTCAAGAGTTTTCCCGGCTTCGCGCTGCTCAAGGGTTTCCCCTATGCACAACACCGGAATCAAGCCACATGCCTGCGCCGCTGCGAACTTGCGGATCAGCATTCCGTCCTGCTCGCCCATGATCTGGCGGCGTTCGGAGTGCCCGACAAGCACCAGGGAACAACCTGCATCCACCAACTGACTCGGTGCAACTTCACCGGTCAATGCGCCTTGCATGGATTCCACCGCAGAGTTCTGCGCACCGATCGAAATCGGCTGGCCTTTCAAGCCATCAATCACTTGATTGATATGCAGGCAAGGCGGGAATACCGCAACGTCAACATCGCTCGGCAAGTCCAGACGGCGGAGGCCGTCAATCAGCTCAGCGACGCTGGTGCGGGTACCGTGCATCTTCCAGTTACCAGCTACCATAGGGCGACGCATGCTGTACCTCGTCGGTCAAAGTGGGCGCAGATGTTACCCAACACAATCATGGCTGGCAAGCCGAATTCAGGCAGAAACTTCAGTAACCAGGTTTGCCAGCTCTTCGGCGTGGCCGCGAACCTGTGTTTCGTCCTCGCCTTCGACCATTACCCGCACCAACGGCTCCGTCCCGGATTTGCGCAACAGCACGCGCCCGCGCCCGGCCATGGCCTGGGTCACGCGCTCGCTGGCCGCCTTGACCGCCGGATGATCGAGGGGGCTTGCACCACCGCCGAAACGCACGTTGATCAGCACCTGAGGACACTTGCGCAGCGCCTGACGCGATTGCGCCAGCCCTTCGGTGCGCCTCTTCAGCGCCATCAGTACCTGCAACGCGGCAATGATCGCGTCACCGGTGGTGGTGTGACTGAAGCAGACAATGTGCCCCGAGTTTTCACCACCCACCAGCCAGTCGCGCTCTTGCAACTCGGAGATGACGTAACGGTCGCCGACATTGGCCCGCACAAAAGGAATGCCCAGGTCCGCCAGGGCCAGTTCCAGCCCCAGGTTACTCATCAGCGTACCGACGACACCGCCCTGCAACTTGCCACGCTCCTGCAGATCGCGAGCGATGATGAACAGCAATTCGTCACCGTCGACGACAGCACCGGTGTGATCGACCATCTGCACCCGATCGCCATCACCATCAAAGGCAATGCCAAGATCGGCATGCTCGGCCAATACGGCAGCCTGCAGCGGCTCCATATGGGTCGAACCGCAATTGTCATTGATGTTCAAGCCATTGGGATGGGCAGACAGCACAACGACTTCGGCGCCCAGCTCACGGAACACACTCGGCGCCACCTTGTAGGTCGCACCGTGAGCGCAGTCGAGCACGATCTTCAGGCCCGCGAAGCTGGTGCCGGTCGGAACGCTGCTCTTGCAAAACTCGATGTAGCGGCCGGACGCATCGTTGACGCGCGAGACCTTGCCGATCTTGCTCGACTCGACCACGGTCATCGGGGTGTCGAGCAACTCTTCGATCATATGTTCGACTTCGTCCGGCAGCTTGGTGCCGCTTCCGGAGAAAAACTTGATGCCGTTGTCGTCGTGGGGATTGTGCGAGGCGCTGATCACGATGCCCGCTTCGGCATGGAAGGTGCGCGTCAGGTAGGCGATGGCCGGTGTCGGCATCGGGCCCAGGAGCAAGACATCGGCACCCGCCGACGTCAGTCCGGCCTCGAGTGCCGATTCGAACATGTAGCCGGAGATCCGGGTGTCCTTACCCACCAACACTTTGCAGGCGCCCATTTTGCGGAACGCCATACCCGCAGCCCAACCGAGCTTGAGCATGAAATCAGGCGTGATCGGGTATTCGCCGACGCGACCACGAATGCCGTCGGTACCAAAGTATTTTTTAGTCATAAGCGCTCCATCATTCTTATTCGGCTGATTCCACAGCGGCGATCATCCGCAGTACATCGACTGTTTCGGCCACATCATGGACGCGCAATATACGCGCTCCCTTGAATGAGGCCAGCGCCGCGAGCGCGAGACTGCCATGCAGGCGTTCTCCGACCGGGCGATTCAAGGCCTGACCTATCATGCTTTTTCGCGAAACCCCGACCAGCAGGGGCCGCCCCAAGGCATGCAAGGCTTCCATATGCTTGAACAAGCTTAGATTGTGTTGCAGGTTTTTGGCGAAACCGAAACCCGGATCCAGAATGATCCGCTCGGCGGGAATCCCTGCCGCTGCACATTGCGCCATGCGCCCGGCAAGAAACTCGCCCACTTCCCGGGTCACGTCCTGATAGTGCGGATTGTCCTGCATGTCACCCGGCTCACCGAGCATATGCATCAGGCAGACCGGCAAGCCGGTAGCCGCGGCCGCATCCAGCGCGCCATCGCGCTGCAGCGACCGCACGTCATTGATCAACCCTGCCCCAAGCCGGGCGCTTTCGCGCATGACGGACGGGGTAGAGGTATCCACCGAGATGATCACATCCAGCTCGCGATGAATTCGCTCGACGATGGGCGCTACGCGCTCGAGCTCTTCCAGCGGTGAAACCGCCCTGGCACCCGGCCGGGTCGATTCGCCACCGACATCGATAAGGGTTGCGCCGGCCGCCACCATGGCTTCGGCGTGACGCATGGCCGCATCGAGCTGGCTGTATTGGCCACCATCGGAAAAGGAATCGGGAGTGACATTGAGAATGCCCATGACATGCGTCAGGGCCAAATCAAGAACCCGGTTGCCGCAAGGCAACCGGGTCGAGGACTGAACAGAAGTCATTTCAAACCTTATACGTCAGCAGCCGGACCGCCGATAGGTGTTTCCGGACGCTCGCCCTGCACGACCGGAGGTGTTCCGGAAGTACCAGTGCCACCGGACCAGTCGCGAGGTTCGCGAGGCGTACGACCGGCCATGATGTCATCGATCTGATCGGCATCGATCGTTTCGTACTTCATCAAGGCATCGGCCATGGCGTCGAGCTTGTCACGGTTGTCCGTGAGGATCTGCTTGGCGGTGCCGTAGCACTGGTCGATGATGCTGCGCACTTCGGAGTCGATCAGCTTCGCTGTCTCACCGGAGAAGCTTGCGCCTTGACCGCCGCCACCACGACCGAGGAACACTTCACCCTCTTCTTCGGCATACATCAACGGACCGAGCTTTTCCGACAGGCCCCACTTGGTCACCATGTTCCGTGCAATCTGGCTGGCACGCATGATGTCGTTGGAGGCACCGGTGGTGACACCGTCGAAGCCAAGGGTCATTTCTTCAGCGATACGGCCGCCGTACAGCGAGCAGATCTGGCTGATCAGCGCACGTTTGGACAGGCTGTAGCGATCTTCTTCCGGCAGGAACATGGTCACACCCAGCGCACGACCGCGCGGGATGATCGACACCTTGTAGACCGGGTCATGCTCGGGCACGACGCGACCGACAATGGCATGGCCGGCTTCGTGATAAGCGGTGTTCTGCTTCTCTTTCTCGGACATGACCATGGATTTGCGCTCGGCACCCATCATGATCTTGTCTTTGGCCAGCTCGAACTCTTTCATTTCAACGATGCGCTTGCCGGCACGGGCGGCGAACAGCGACGCTTCGTTCACCAGGTTCGCCAGGTCAGCGCCGGAGAAACCAGGGGTACCACGGGCGATCACGGCCGGAGCGACGTCGTCACCCATCGGCACTTTGCGCATGTGGACCTTGAGAATCTGCTCACGGCCACGGATATCCGGCAGACCAACGACGACCTGACGGTCGAAACGGCCTGGACGCAGCAGCGCAGGGTCCAGTACGTCCGGACGGTTGGTGGCGGCGATGACGATGATGCCGTCATTCATTTCGAAGCCGTCCATCTCTACCAGCAACTGGTTGAGCGTCTGTTCGCGTTCGTCGTGACCGCCACCCATGCCGGCGCCACGGTGGCGACCGACGGCGTCGATTTCATCGATGAAGATGATGCATGGCGCGTGTTTCTTCGCCTGCTCGAACATGTCGCGAACACGGCTGGCACCGACGCCGACGAACATTTCGACGAAATCGGAACCGGAAATGGTGAAGAACGGCACTTTGGCTTCGCCGGCAATCGCCTTGGCGAGCAAGGTTTTACCCGTACCCGGAGGGCCGACCATCAGCACACCGCGAGGAATGCGACCGCCCAGGCGCTGGAACTTGCCCGGGTCACGCAGGAACTCGACCAGCTCGCCGACTTCTTCCTTGGCTTCGTCGCAACCGGCAACGTCATTCAGGGTGGTTTTCACCTGGTCTTCGGAGAGCAGGCGCGCCTTGCTCTTGCCGAAGCTCATCGGCCCGCCCTTGCCACCGGCACCGCCCTGCATCTGCCGCATGAAGAACATGAACACGGCGATGATCACCAGGATCGGGAAGCTCGCCACCAGGAGCTGAGTCCAGATGCTTTGCTGTTCAGGCTGCTTGCCTTCGACCACGACGTGGTTGTCCACGAGGTCGCCGATCAGACCATTATCCTGGATTGCCGGACGGATGGTCTTGAAGCTGTCGCCATCGTTGCGCTTGCCGGTAATCACATAGCCATCGACGGCTACGCGCTCGACCTTGCCATCCTTGACCTGCTGGATGAAGTCGGAATAGTTGAGGGTCTGCGGCTCGTTAGGGCTGGAGAAGTTGTTCATCACCGTCACCAGGACTGCCGCGATGATCAACCACAGGATCAGATTCTTTGCCATATCGTTCAATTAACTACCCTCTGAAGCAAGCGCCGCTGATAGGCGCGCGCTTCGCATGATATTCACCGGCCTAACTTACTACATTACCTACGACTCTGGCAGGCGCCGTCTGTAACCCTTTGTGAAACACTTCCTACACAATATTCGCTAATTCCTACAAGGCGAAATACGAAAATCCTATCGCCCCGCAAAAAAACCTCGATTTACTCACTACTGCCGCGGTAGCCCCAAGCCAGCATGTATTGCTCGCGGGAACTGCCACGGGAAGAGTCCGGCTTGATCATCTGGACCTTGTCGAATTTCTGACGAGCGTCCTTCACGTAAGCATCAAACCCTTCGCCCTGAAACACCTTGATCACGAAATTACCACCCGGCTTGAGTATCCGAGCCGCCAGATCAAGAGCCAGCTCACATAGAAACATGGCTTTGGGCATGTCCACCTCAGGCGTACCACTCATATTGGGGGCCATATCGGAAATCACAAGGTCCACCTGCGAATTACCCACGGCCTCAAGGATCTGAGCGAGCACTTCGTCCTGGGTGAAGTCACCCTGGATGAAAGTCACGTCCGGAATGCTGTCCATTTCCAGGATGTCCGAGGCGATCAGACGCCCCTGGCCACCGATCAGCCGACTAGTGACCTGCGACCAGCCGCCGGGCGCCGCACCCAGGTCGACAACGCTCATACCCGGACGGATCAGCTTGTATTTCTCCTGGACCTCCAGAAGCTTGTAACTCGCACGCGAGCGGTAACCATCCTTCTGCGCCTGCTTCACATAGGGATCATTGACATGTCTTTGCAGCCACTTAAGGCTTGTCTTGGAACGGGCCACGGGCCACCTCAAAAATAAAACGGGTCGTGATTAACTGGGCGGTCCCGGACTCGCTCGGGTAAACTGGCCGCCGCTTTTTACAAGATCAGACGCAGGGGTCAGATTATGCCGCTCACTCAAGAGCAGAAGAAACAGTACAAATCCATTGGCCACCATCTGAAACCGGTTTTGATCGTGGCTGACAACGGTTTGACTGAAGGTGTGTTAGCCGAACTTGAACGCGCTTTGGCGGATCACGAGCTGATCAAAATCAAGCTCAACATCCTCGATCGCGAGTCGCGCCTGGCGAACATTGCAGAACTGTGCAAAGTCGGCAAAGCGGACCTGGTTCAGGTCATCGGCAAGATGGCACTGATTTACCGCAAGAACTTCAGCGTCAACAAGCAGCTGTCGAACGTTCATCGCTTCAAGTGATGGCAAGGGTCAAGGGTGTGCTTCGCGCACCCTGCCACTCCATCCCGGCACCGGTTGCAACACCAGCACCAACCCGGAAAACCCCAGGACAAGAAAGCTGAACACGTGCCAGCGCACCGCATCGGGCCAGCCGAAGCGCACCGCGAAGTACATCGCACACGCATACAGCGCCGTCATCAGCAGTTGCCCGCGAATATCGCGCCATAGACGGGCAAGGCCCTCGGCCTGAATCAGCACCAAAGCCTGAAAAATCACACACACTGCGGCGAATCCCACCATCAGTGTATTGAGCACGTCCACGATTTCGTCGATCAGCAGCGGCGCCAGGCCGATATGGCCCAGCACCGGCAGCAGACCGATATGCAACAGCCACAGCCCACCCACCCATAACATCTGGGTCAGTTGCCAAAGCATGGCGCCCGCATGCAGCGGGCGCCTTCTTTCAGATGTGGCGAACTTCGACAATCTCATACTCGATAACGCCGCCAGGCGTTTTCACGGCAACTACGTCGCCCTCTTCCTTGGCAATCAAGGCCCGGGCCAGTGGCGAGCCCACCGATATCTTGCCGAGTTTGAAGTCGGCCTCATCCTCACCCACGATGTGGTAAGTGACGCTTTCATCCGTCTCGACGTTGGCGATTTCAACGGTGGTGCCGAAGATCACTTTGCCGGTGTGAGGAATGGTCGTGACGTCGATGATGACCTGGTTCTGAATCCGGCCTTCGATGTCACGAATCCGCGCCTCAACCATACCCTGCTGCTCGCGGGCGGCATGGTATTCGGCGTTCTCCTTCAAGTCACCCAGTTCCCGCGCTGTGCCGATGTCCTGGCTGAGCTTCGGACGGACGACCTTGGTCAGGTGGGCGTGTTCTTCTTCCAGGGCCTTGGCGCCCTGGACGGTCATTGGGTATTTGATCATGCCTTCAATCCTGCGTGTAGATCCTGCAAGCGGCGCACGGTCTTCTCGGGACCGAACTTCAGCGCTTCGCAGATAGCTTCGCCAGCAGCAATGGTAGTGGTGCAATAGATCTTGTGCTGCAAGGCATTACGACGAATGGAGTACGAATCGGCGATCGACTGACGGCCTTCGGTGGTGTTGATGATCAAGGTGACTTCGTCGTTCTTGATCATGTCGACCACGTGCGGACGACCTTCGGTCACCTTGTTCACGCGACGCACTTTCAGCCCTGCGGCTTCGATCAGCCTGGCAGTGCCGGCAGTGGCGACCACGTCGAAGCCCAAGTTGATCAGATCACGGGCCACGCCCGCAACCAGTGGCTTATCGTCATCACGTACGCTGATGAATGCGGTACCGCCGGTCGGCAGCACTTCGCTGGCGCCCATCTGGGCTTTGGCGAATGCTTCACCGAAGGTGTCGCCCACGCCCATCACTTCACCGGTGGACTTCATCTCAGGGCCCAGGATCGGGTCCACGCCAGGGAACTTGGCGAATGGGAACACCGCCTCTTTCACGCTGTAGAAGTTCGGAATGATTTCCTTGGTGAAGCCGATTTCCTTCAGGGTTTTCCCTGCCATCACGCGAGCCGCGATCATGGCCAGGGAAACACCGATGCACTTGGACACGAACGGTACGGTCCGGGAAGCGCGCGGGTTGACTTCGATGACGTAGATGTCTTCGCCTTGCAGCGCCAACTGCACGTTCATCAGGCCGACCACGCCCAGCTCCAGGGCCATTTTCTTGACCTGTTCGCGCATTTCGTCCTGGATGTGCGCAGGCAGCGAGTACGGCGGCAGGGAGCACGCGGAGTCACCGGAGTGAACACCGGCTTGCTCAATGTGCTGCATGATCGCGCCGATCACCACGTCGGTACCGTCGCAGACCGCATCCACGTCCATTTCGATGGCGCAGTTGAGGAAGTGATCCAGCAGCACCGGGCTGTCGTTGGACACTTTCACCGCATCGCGCAGGTAACGCTTGAGCTCTTCTTCTTCGTAGACGATTTCCATCGCACGGCCGCCCAGTACGTAGGACGGACGAACCACCAGCGGGTAACCGATCTTGCTGGCGGCACGAATCGCTTCGTCTTCGCTGCGCACGGTGGCGTTTGGCGGCTGACGCAGGTTCAGGCGCTCGACCATCTGCTGGAAGCGCTCACGGTCTTCGGCACGGTCGATGGCGTCAGGGCTGGTGCCGATGATCGGCACGCCGGCTTCTTCCAGGGCGCGAGCCAGTTTCAGCGGGGTTTGGCCGCCGTACTGGACGATCACGCCTTTTGGCTTCTCGACGCGGCAGATTTCCAGCACGTCTTCCAGGGTCACTGGTTCGAAGTACAGGCGATCGGAGGTGTCGTAGTCGGTGGAAACGGTTTCCGGGTTGCAGTTGACCATGATGGTCTCGTAACCGTCTTCGCGCAGGGCCAGCGCCGCGTGTACGCAGCAGTAGTCGAACTCGATGCCCTGGCCGATACGGTTTGGACCGCCGCCGAGGATCATGATCTTGTCGCGGCCCGACGGCGCGGCTTCGCACTCTTCCTCGTAAGTCGAGTACATGTAAGCGGTGTCGGTGGCGAACTCGGCCGCGCAGGTGTCAACGCGCTTGTAGACCGGGTACACCTCGAGCTTGTGGCGGTGGCGACGCAGTGCCTTCTCGGTCACGCCCAGCAATTTGGCCAGACGCATGTCGGAGAAACCCTTGCGCTTGAGCTTGAACATCAAGTCGCGGTCGATGCTGGCCAGACCCAGGGTCTTGACCTTCTCTTCTTCCTTGATCAGATCTTCGATCTGCACCAGGAACCATGGGTCGATCATGTTCATGCCGAAGATATCTTCGACCGACAGGCCGGCGCGGAACGCGTCCGCCACGTACCAGATACGCTCGGCACCCGGCACGGTCAGTTCGCGCTTGAGGATGCTCATGCTTTCCGGGTTGCTCAGGTCGAGCTTCTCGTCCAGGCCGCAAACGCCCACTTCCAGGCCGCGCAGGGCTTTCTGCAGGGATTCCTGGAAGGTCCGGCCGATAGCCATGACTTCACCGACCGACTTCATTTGCGTGGTCAGGCGTGCGTCGGCTTTCGGGAATTTCTCGAAGGCGAAACGTGGCAGCTTGGTGACGACGTAGTCGATGGACGGTTCGAAGGACGCAGGCGTAGCGCCGCCGGTGATTTCGTTCTGCAACTCGTCCAGGGTGTAGCCGATCGCCAGCTTGGCAGCAATACGCGCGATCGGGAAGCCGGTGGCTTTCGAGGCCAGGGCCGAAGAGCGGGACACCCGCGGGTTCATCTCGATCACGACCATGCGGCCAGTGTCCGGGCAGATCCCGAACTGGACGTTGGAACCGCCAGTCTCGACGCCGATCTCGCGCAGTACCGCCAGGGAGGCGTTACGCATGATCTGGTATTCCTTGTCCGTCAGGGTTTGTGCCGGAGCAACGGTGATCGAGTCACCGGTGTGCACACCCATCGGGTCGAAGTTTTCGATGGAGCAGACGATGATGCAGTTGTCCTTCTTATCGCGGACAACCTCCATCTCGTACTCTTTCCAGCCGATCAGCGATTCGTCGATCAGCAGCTCTTTGGTCGGCGACAAATCCAGGCCGCGGGCGCAGATTTCTTCGAACTCTTCGCGGTTGTACGCGATGCCGCCACCGGTGCCGCCCATGGTGAAGGACGGACGAATGATGCACGGGAAGCCCAGGCGCTCAAGCACCGCGTTGGCCTCTTCCATGCTGTGGGCGATACCCGAGCGCGGGCAGTCCAGGCCGATGGATTTCATCGCCTTGTCGAAGCGCGAACGGTCTTCGGCCTTGTCGATGGTGTCAGCGTTGGCGCCGATCATTTCTACGCCGAACTTTTCCAGGACGCCTTCGCGCTCCAGGTCCAGGGCGCAGTTCAGAGCGGTCTGGCCGCCCATGGTCGGCAGCAGCGCGTCCGGACGCTCTTTCTCGATGATCTTGGCCACGGTCTGCCACTTGATCGGCTCGATGTAGGTGGCGTCGGCCATGTCCGGGTCGGTCATGATGGTCGCTGGGTTGGAGTTCACCAGGATGACGCGGTAACCCTCCTCGCGCAGGGCTTTGCAGGCCTGGGCGCCGGAGTAGTCGAATTCGCAGGCCTGGCCGATCACGATCGGGCCAGCGCCGAGAATCAGGATGCTTTTAATGTCTGTACGTTTTGGCATGGGTTGTCACTCAAATCCGCAGGTCAGTCGGCAAGCCGTCTTGTTCAATCTGTGAAGGCTCGAGGGGGCCACCGGTGTCGGGACCGCCCTCGAGCTTTGCTGCATCTAGGCGAGCGATCAGCGTCGCTTGGCCATTTCGTTGATGAAGCGATCGAACAATGGCGCTACGTCGTTCGGGCCAGGGCTGGCTTCAGGGTGACCCTGGAAGCTGAAGGCGCTCTTGTCGGTAAGCTCGATGCCTTGCAGGGTGCCGTCGAACAGCGATTTGTGGATCGCCCGGACATTGCCTGGCAGGGTAGTCTCATCTACCGCGAAGCCGTGGTTCTGACTGGTGATCATCACCACACCGCTGTCCAGGTCCTGGACCGGGTGGTTGGCGCCGTGGTGGCCGTGGCCCATTTTCAGGGTCTTGGCGCCGGCGGCCAGGGCCAGCAGCTGGTGACCGAGGCAGATACCGAAGACCGGGATGTCGGTCTGCAGCACGTCCTTGATCGCCTGGATCGCGTAGTCGCATGGCTCGGGGTCACCCGGGCCGTTGGACAGGAACACGCCATCGGGGTTGAGCGCCAAGGCTTCAGCGGCGGGCGTTTGCGCCGGCACCACGGTCACGCGGCAACCGCGCTCGACCAGCATGCGCAGGATGTTCAGCTTGACGCCGTAGTCGTAGGCAACCACGTGGTAAGGCAGCTCGGATGCTTCAATGGTCGCGTGGCTGTCGGTTTTCAGATCCCAGACAGTCGAGCGCCATTCATATTGCTTCTGGGTGCTGACGACTTTCGCCAGGTCCATGCCTTTCAGGCCAGGGAACTCTCGCGCTGCAGCAATGGCCGCTTCTTCGGAGATGTTGTCACCGGCCATGATGCAGCCGTTCTGCGCGCCTTTCTCACGCAGGATGCGCGTCAGGCGGCGGGTGTCGATACCGGCGATTGCCACCACGTTGTTGGCTTTCAGGTAATCGGACAGCGACAGCTTGTTACGCCAGTTGCTCGCGACCAGCGGCAGGTCCCGGATAACCAGGCCAGCGGACCAGACGCGATCGGACTCGGCGTCTTCCGGTGTGGTACCGGTATTGCCGATGTGCGGGTAAGTCAGGGTAACGATCTGTTGGGCGTAGGAAGGATCGGTAAGGATTTCCTGATAGCCGGTCATGGCGGTGTTGAACACCACCTCACCAACGGTTTGACCGTCGGTTCCAATGGCTTCGCCGCGAAAAATGCTGCCATCAGCAAGGGCGAGTATGGCTGGCTTAGTCAAGAAGACCTCCCGTAAATAAAGCCTGAAAGGGCGATCGCAGGTTGTAAAAAAGCGGAGTGACGTATGGACACGTCACCCCGCTTCTTCACCGAATAATTCTGCGCGCTTTTAGTGGACACACTAAAGCTGTAGCTTACAGAAAAAGGCATTTTTGGTCTACCGCCAATGAGCCCTAAAGGCCGGAGAATGCGACAGGACGTCGCTTGGCGGGATAAAAACGGGTCCAAACCCCAGGCTTGAACCCGATTTCGGGTGCATCTTAACGCAGATCGAGCACGTCTTGCATGTCGTAAAGGCCTGGCCCACGCTTGTCCAGCCACAATGCCGCACGGACCGCGCCCTTGGCGAAGGTCATGCGACTGGACGCCTTGTGCGTGATCTCGACACGCTCACCGTCGGCGGCGAAGAGCACGGTGTGATCGCCCACGATGTCACCGGCACGCACGGTCGCGAAGCCGATGGTGTCGCGGGCACGGGCACCGGTCTGGCCTTCTCGACCGTAAACCGCCACCTTCTTCAAGTCACGACCCAGCGCATCGGCAATCACTTCACCCATGCGCACGGCGGTACCGGACGGCGCATCGACTTTATGCCGATGGTGGGCTTCAGTGATCTCGATGTCGACATCGTCACCCAGCACCCGGGCCGCGGTGTCGAGCAGCTTCAGGCACAGATTGACGCCGACGCTGAAGTTGGCCGCGAAGACGATCGGAATATCCTTGCCCGCCTCCGCCAGCAACTGCTTCTCTTCTACGCTGAAACCGGTGGTGCCGATGATCATCGCCTTGCGATGCTTGCGGCAGAACGCGAGATTCTTCAGGGTCACCGTCGGGTGCGTGAAGTCGATCAGCACATCGAACTCGTCAGCTACCCGATCCAGATCACCGGACAATGGCACGCCGATACGACCCAGCGCCGCCAACTCACCGGCATCCGCGCCGACCAGCGAGCTGTCAGGGCGATCAATCGCAGCCGTCAGACCGGCGCCTGGCGTTTGCTGCACGGCCTCGATCAGGGTTTTGCCCATGCGCCCGGCGGCGCCCATCACTGCAATACGTCGCATGCCTGTCTCCTTACAAATCGCCGAAGAAGCGCTTTACGCCTTCGAACCAACCGGTGGTTTTCGGCGAATGACTGTTGTCGTCCGCCAGCGAGTTACGGAATTCTTCCAGCAATTCGCGCTGACGGCGCCCCAGGTTGACCGGGGTTTCGACCGCCACACGACACATCAGGTCTCCGGCACCGCCACCACGTACTGGTGCAACGCCTTTGCCGCGGACACGGAACTGCTTGCCGGTTTGAGTCCCCTCGGGGATTCTCAGCTTGACCCGACCATCGAGGGTCGGAATCTCCAGCTCGCCACCCAGCGCCGCGTCGACAAAGCTGATCGGCACTTCGCAGAACAGGTGTTTGCCGTCACGCTGAAAGATAGCGTGCTCGCGCACATTGATCACCACGTACAGGTCGCCGGTCGGGCCACCCTGCGCACCCGCCTCGCCTTCGCCGGACAGGCGAATACGGTCACCGGTATCGACGCCGGCCGGCACTTTCACCGAGAGCGTCTTGTACTCTTCGACTCGGCCTTCGCCGCGGCAGGAATCGCACGGATCGGAAATGATCTTGCCTTGGCCATGGCAGCGCGGGCAGGTCTGCTGCACCGAGAAGAAGCCCTGCTGCATGCGGACCTGGCCGATACCGCCGCAGGTCGGGCAAGTGACAGGCGAAGAGCCTTTCTTTGCCCCCGATCCGTCGCACGGTTTGCAATTGACCAGTGTCGGAACGCGGATATTCACGGTGGTACCGCGCACCGCTTCTTCCAGGTTCAGCTCCAGGGTGTAGCGCAGGTCGCTGCCGCGCTGAGCGCCGCCACGGGAGCCGCCGCGACCGCCACCGAAGAAGTCACTGAAGACATCACCAAAGATGTCGGAGAAGTTCTGACCGCCAAACCCGGCACCGCCGCCGCCCATGCTCGGGTCGACGCCGGCATGACCGTACTGGTCGTACGCCGCGCGCTTGCTGGAATCGGACAGCACTTCGTAGGCCTCGTTGGCCTCCTTGAACATCTCTTCCGACGCTTTGTCATCGGGATTACGGTCCGGGTGGTGCTTCATCGCCAGGCGACGGTAGGCCTTTTTCAGATCCGCTTCGCTTGAGCCGCGCTCAACACCCAATACTTCGTAATAGTCACGCTTTGCCATAAGTCTTTGCACTCTTAAGGACGTTCGGCAAACCCCTCCTGAGCCTCGCCAAACTCGTTGAGCCCCAATACAGGCCCGGACCCAACTCACGTCAATTCAACGATCCTGGTCTTGATTCGATGCGGCACTTTCGACTCGGAAAGCAGGAGCATTTCCGGCCATGCCACCAACACACGAGCGATGTCGCATGCTGTAAAAATTCGCTAACTCCAGACACGCCAACGCGGGAGCAAGCTCCCGCGCGGCGACATCCTACCAGTCACCGCCAGAAGGCAGTCAACCGGGCGACCAACAACTTACTTGTGGTCTTTGACTTCTTCGAACTCAGCGTCCACGACGTCGTCGGCTTTTTCAGCTTTTTCGTCGTGTGGTGCAGCGCCTTCAGCAGGCTGGGCCTGTTCGGCGTACATTTTCTGAGCCACTGGCGCGGAGACTTTGGACAGCTCTTCAACCTTGGCATCGATAGCAGCCTTGTCGTCGCCCTTGATGGCGGCTTCCAGGGCTACTACTGCAGCTTCGATTGCAGTCTTCTCTTCAGCACTCACTTTGTCGCCGGCATCAGCGACCATTTTGCGCGTCGAGTGAACCAGCGCGTCGCCCTGGTTACGGGCGCTGGCCAGCTCTTCGAACTTGCGGTCTTCCTCGGCGTTCACTTCAGCATCACGAACCATCTGCTGAATTTCGTCTTCGGACAGACCGGAGTTGGCCTTGATCACGATCGACTGAGTCTTGCCGGTGGCCTTGTCTTTCGCGCCGACGTGCAGGATGCCGTTGGCGTCGATGTCGAAGGTCACTTCGATTTGTGGCACGCCACGTGGTGCTGGTGGAATCTCGGCCAGGTCGAATTTGCCCAGGGACTTGTTCTGTGCGGCTTGCTTGCGCTCGCCTTGCAGCACGTGAATGGTCACTGCGCCCTGGTTGTCGTCGGCCGTCGAGAACACTTGCGATTTCTTTGTAGGAATCGTGGTGTTTTTCTCGATCAGCGCAGTCATCACGCCGCCCATGGTTTCGATACCCAGGGTCAGCGGGCTGACGTCGAGCAGCAGGACGTCTTTCACGTCGCCGGCCAATACCGCGCCCTGGATCGCAGCACCCATGGCAACCGCTTCGTCAGGGTTGACGTCTTTACGGGCTTCTTTACCGAAGAAATCGGTGACCAGCTTCTGAACCAGTGGCATACGGGTCTGACCGCCGACCAGGATCACGTCGTTGATCGCGCCAATGTCGATACCGGCGTCTTTCATCGCAATGCGGCAAGGTTCGATGGTGCGTTGAACCAGGTCTTCCACCAGCGATTCCAGCTTGGAGCGCGAGATCTTCACGTTCAAGTGTTTCGGACCGGTAGCGTCTGCGGTGATGTACGGCAGGTTCACGTCGGTCGACTGGCTCGAGGACAGTTCGATCTTGGCTTTTTCAGCCGCTTCTTTCAGGCGCTGCATCGCCAGCGGATCACCTTTGAGGTTCATGCCGCTTTCTTTCTTGAATTCGTCGACGAGGTAGTCGATCAGACGAATGTCAAAGTCTTCACCGCCCAGGAAAGTGTCGCCGTTGGTGGCCAATACTTCGAACTGGTGCTCGCCATCGACTTCAGCGATTTCGATCACGGAAACGTCGAAAGTACCGCCGCCCAGGTCATAAACGATCACAGTGTGATCGCCCTTGGCCTTGTCCATACCGTAAGCCAGCGCAGCTGCGGTCGGTTCGTTGATGATACGTTTGACGTCCAGGCCCGCGATGCGGCCGGCGTCCTTGGTGGCTTGACGCTGGCTGTCGTTGAAGTAGGCCGGAACGGTGATCACCGCTTCGGTCACTGGCTCGCCGAGGTAGTCTTCGGCGGTCTTCTTCATTTTCTTCAGAATTTCAGCCGAGATTTGTGGCGGTGCCATTTTCTGGCCGTTCACTTCAACCCAGGCGTCGCTGTTGTCAGCCTTGACGATCTTGTAAGGGACCATCTGGATGTCTTTCTGCACGACTTCTTCGTCGAAGCGACGACCGATCAGACGCTTCACCGCGTACAGGGTGTTGTGCGGATTGGTCACTGCCTGACGCTTGGCCGATTGGCCAACCAGGATTTCGCCATCGTTGGCATACGCCACGATCGAAGGCGTGGTACGCGCGCCTTCGGCGTTTTCGATGACTTTGGCTTTGCCGTTTTCAAGAATGGAGACGCAGGAGTTGGTAGTCCCCAGGTCGATACCGATAATTTTGCCCATGTTCACTCTCCCGAAACTTTGGATTTGGATGCCGCAGCAGTGGTGGCTAACTGCGGTAGCACTTAAACGCTTGACTTCTAAATGGGGGCCTTGCGGCTAATTTCAAGCCTGCTCGTCAATCGAAGGCGCAACTGGCGCACTGGCCTTGCTGACCACGACCATGGCCGGGCGTAGCAGGCGACCATTGAGCTGATAACCCTTCTGAAACACCTTGAGCACGCTGTTCGGCTCGACGTCGGCGCTTTCCTGCATGGCCATCGCCTGATGCTGCGATGCATTGAAGGGCTCGCCTTCAGGGTCGATCACTTCCAGCTGATAACGCTTCAGGGTGTCCTGGAACATTTTCAGGGTCAGTTCGATCCCTTCACGCATCGGACGAATGTTTTCGTCGTCGGGGCTGGACAACTCCAGGCCACGCTCGAGGCTGTCGATGATCGGCAGCAGGTCGCCGGCGAATTTCTCCAGGGCGAACTTGTGAGCCTTCTCGACATCCTGCTCGGCACGACGGCGGACGTTCTGCAGATCAGCCGCTACACGCAAAGCCTGATCATGGGCGCCAGCCAATTGCTCTTCGAGCACTTGCACACGAGCCGCCAGCTCATCACCCTCCTGGGCAGCCTGGTCGGCGTCAAGATTTTGCGTATCCACTGTCTGTTCGTCAGCCATAGATTTCTCCTTTCAATATCGTCCGCGAGCTCAACTCGCGCTTCTGTCCCGGTATATGGGGCCGCAAAATCGTGCTTCAAGGGCCGCTCATTGATTAACCCTACAAAAAACAGCTGCATTGTCATTCCCCGGCGCACTAAGGGTTTCGTCGGATCAAGCAAATCGAGCTAAGCAGGGGCATTGTCAGCCTGAATAAAAACACTGTATAAATAACCAGACCTAAAGCCTGGGAGCGGCCTTTATGCTGGTGCACCTGTCCGTACACAACTACGCCATCGTTGAACATCTCGATCTCGAACTCGATCGCGGGATGAGCGTGATCACAGGAGAAACCGGCGCCGGCAAGTCGATCATGCTCGACGCCCTGGGCCTGACCCTGGGCGATCGCGCCGACAGCGGCGTGGTCCGCCCCGGTGCCGACAAGGCCGATATCCTGGCCACTTTCGATCTGGTCGCCATCCCGGAAGCCAGCGCCTGGCTGGCCGAGCGTGACCTGGAGAGCGACGGCCCGTGCATCCTGCGCCGTGTGATCACTGCCGAAGGGCGCTCGCGCGGCTATATCAATGGCACCCCCTGCCCGCTTGGCGACCTCAAGGCCCTGGGCGAACTGCTGATCGATATCCACAGCCAGCACGAACACCAGTCCCTGCTCAAGACCGACACCCACCGCCGCCTGCTGGACGAATACGCCGGCGCGACGGACCTGGCCCGCCAGGTGCAACTGGCCGCCCAACGCTGGCGCCAGACCCGCCAGGAACTGGATCGCCTCTCCAACTCCGGCGACGAGCAGCGTGCCCGCCATCAGTTGCTCAGCTATCAACTCGAAGAGCTGGAAAACCTCGGCCTCGGTGAAAACGAGCTGGAGCAGCTCGAGCATGAGCACAAGAACCTGACCAACGCCGAAACCCTGCTGGGCATCTGCCGGCAAGTGGTCGAACAATGCAGCGAAAGTGATTCCGGCAATGTCCTGAATGCGCTTACCGCCAGCCTCAACCGGCTGTCGAGCGTGAACAACTCGGTCGGCGCCCTGGGTGAAGCCAGCAGCCTGCTGACCAGTGCGCAAATCCAGGTCGAGGAAGCCGTGGGCGAACTGAACCGCTTCCTCGATAATTTCGACGCCGACCCGGCGCGTCTTCAATACCTGGAAGAACGCCTGGACGCGATTTACACCATGGCGCGCAAACACCGCATTCAACCGACCGAAGTCGCCGAGATGCAACAGCGCCTGCTGGATGAAATCGAGACCCTGAATGCCAACGACGAATCCATCGAACGACTGGGCGATGAGCTGGCCTCCTACGCCCGTCATTATCAGGAGAAAGCCCGGGAACTGAGCGACCTGCGCCATCAAGCCTCAAGCAGCCTGGCGAGCGCCGTGGAGCAGGAAATCCAGCGACTGGGCATGCCGGGCGGGCGCTTCACCATCGAACTGCGCCCCAACAGCAGCGATGAATTGCTGCCCAATGGACTCGAACAGGTCGAACTGCTGGTGAGCGCCAACCCGGGGCAGCCGCTCAAGGCCCTGGCAAAAGTGGCGTCCGGTGGTGAGCTGTCACGAATCAGCCTGGCGATCCAGGTCATCACCGCGCAAACCTCGCGCGTACCGACCCTGGTCTTCGACGAAGTGGACGTGGGGATTGGCGGCCCGACTGCCGAGATTGTCGGCCAGTTGCTGCGTCGCCTCGGTGAGCGCGGGCAGGTGCTGACAGTGACCCACTTGCCGCAGGTAGCGGCGCAAGGTCATCAGCATCTATTTGTGCACAAAGTGCGCGGCGAGGACGCGACCCGTACGGCCGTTTCCAAGCTGAACAAGAATGATCGTGTCGAGGAAGTGGCGCGAATGCTGGGTGGTATCGATCTGACCAAGGAATCCCTGGCTCACGCGAAAAAGATGGTGGTCACCGCAAAGATTTAACGGCAGACAGCACGAAGGCGACCCTGGGGTCGCCTTCGTTCGTTTCGCGAACCTCAGGTTCGCGCGACATGCTTACTTTTTCTTGCGCACGTACAGTACAAGGTTGTGATCAACCATCTCGAAGCCATACTTGTCGACGATTGCCTTCTGCAGCCGCTCGATTTCCTCATCGAAGAATTCGATTACTTCGCTGGTCTCGACATTGACCATATGGTCGTGATGCTTGCCGTCATCCAGCTCGAAGACCGCATGGCCTCCGTCGAAGTTGTGCCGCACCACAAGGCCAGCTGCCTCGAACTGGGTCAGGACACGATAAACCGTGGCCAGACCGACGTCCTCACCAGCTTCCATCAGCGCCTTGTAGACGTCCTCGGCACTCATGTGGCGTTGCTCGGCGGAATCGAGCATTTGCAGAATCTTGACCCGTGGAAGGGTCACTTTGAGGCCGGCTTTGCGTAGTTCGCTATTTTCAACCATGGTCAGCTTTCTCGCGATGCTGCTTCGCAGCTTCTCTTAATGCGGGTATGATCGGCGTTTACGTTGTCCCAGCCAAGATAGTGGAAGTCGCCCACCGATGCAAAACACCAAGCTCTTGCTAACCAGTTTCACCTTTGTGGGACTGCTCGCACTCGCCGGTTGTTCATTCCCCGGGGTTTACAAAATCGACATCCAGCAGGGCAATGTCGTCACGCAGGACATGATAGACCAGTTACGCCCGGGAATGACCCGTCGGCAAGTACGGTTTATCATGGGCAACCCTCTGCTGACTGACACGTTCCATGCCGATCGCTGGGATTATTTGTACAGCCTGCAACCCGGTGGCGGTGAACGCCAACAGGAACGCATTAGCGTTATCTTCAACCCAAATGACCAACTTGTCAGCCTCTCTGGTGATTTCATGCCAGGCGTTAGCCGAGACGAGGCCATTCTCGGCAAGGACAGCGGCACCAGCGTGACCGCCCCGGCAGAAAACGTCGAGAAGCCGAAACCGGAAAAACCGGTCAAGCCAGGTTCGTTGCTGGATCAGATCCAGAAAGACGTCGACGGTGTAGAAACCGTTCCGGTCCCGAGCCCAGAACCTCTGGACACCTCGCCGCAATAATAGACGGCGCAACAAAAAACCCGGCCTGTCCGGGTTTTTTATTGCCTGGCGTTTATCCGCCTCACTGGTTGCGCGCCTTGGCCTCGGCGGCCTTGGCGGCGCGCAGCCGCCGGACCTCTTTCGGATCGGCCAGCAGCGGCCGGTAAATCTCGATGCGATCCTCCGCCTGAACCGCACGACTGTCCGGATCGAGGATCTGCTTGGCGAAGATCCCCACAGGACAATCGGCCAGGTCCAGCTCCGGAAACTCCAGACTGATGCCTGACTTCTGCAAAGCTGCTCGCACTGTAGTCCCCGCAGGCACTGCCACAGTGAGCAGCACCTGACGATCGACGGCGGCATACACCACCTCGACCTTAATCATTGCCTCAACCATGCATCTGCCTGGCCCGCTGGCAAAACGCATCCACCAACGTATTGGCCGCCTGATTGAACAATGGCCCCAGAGTGGCGCGAATAATCGGCCCGGCGTAATCGAACGACAGGTCCAGGCTGATCTTGCACGCCTTCTCGCCCAGCGGCTTGAACACCCACACGCCATGCAGCTGAGTGAACGGACCTTTTTCAAGGTTCATTTCGATCGACTGTCCAGGCACCAGGGTATTGCGCGTCACGAAATGCTGACTCAGTCCACCCTTGGCTACGCCCACGCTGGCGCGCATGTGCTCGGGGGAGCTTTCAAGGACTTCGGCCGAGGAGCACCAGGGCAGAAATTGCGGATAACTCGCTACGTCGTTGACCAGGTCATACAGCGCTTGCGCGGGGTACGGCAGCAGGGCCGAACGTTGAATGTGTGTCGTCATGTCAGCGTCACTTCCACAGCTGGGCGGCAAACACTACGAGAATGCCGATGGGCGCCACATAGCGCATCAAGAACAGGGACAGGGCGAACAACATCGGGCTGCGGATCGACAGTTCGTCGCGCACCGCTTCCCGACCCATTACCCATCCCGCAAACACCACGAAACATAAACCACCGAGTGGCAACATGATTCGCGAGGTGAAGAAATCGATCACTCCGAAGAAGTCCAGGCCACCGGCCGCACCCCATTGGTAGAGATGGAACATCCCGCCTTCGTTCACGAAAAACTTGGCTTGCTTCCAGATATTGAAGGAAAAGACCGTACCCAGCCCGACAAACCAGCAGGTGAAGGCCAGCCAGAACGTCACCCAGGCGCGACTGACTTTAGTGCGTTCAACCAGGTAAGCCACCATAGGCTCGAGCAGGGAAATCGCCGAACTCCAGGCCGCAATCGCCACCAGTACGAAGAACACTACGCCCATCAACTGGCCGAACGCTACGTTGCCAAAGGCAAATGGCAGGCTGACGAACATCAGGCCCGGGCCCTCGCTCGGGTTCAGGCCCGCGGCAAACACAATCGGAAACAATGCCAGGCCAGCAACCAGGGAAACGAACGTATCAAGCAGCGCCACGCCGACGATGGTGCCGGAAATCGATGAATCCTTGGGCATATAGGCGCCGTAGATCATGATCGAACCAACACCTACGCTCAGGGAAAAGAACGCATGTCCCATGGCCGGCAGCAAGCCGTCCAGGACTTTTTCCGGGTGGAAGTCGAACATGAAATGCACGCCTTGCATGAAATGGCCGGTGGTCATGCTGTAGCCCAGCAACACCAGGATCATCACGAACAGCAGCGGCATCATGATGCGCAGGCTGCGCTCAAGGCCGGCAACCACGCCCTTGGCGATCACGATGGCGGACAGCAGCATGAAAATCGTGTGCCAAAGTGTCAGGCGCCATGGATCGGCGATCACGTTGCCGAAATACGCGCCCACCTGGTCTGCCGTCACCCCCTGGAAATCACCTCGCCCCATGTCGATGATGTAATCCAGCGACCAGCCGCCGACCACACTATAGAAAGACAGGATCAGCAGCGCCGTGATCATCCCGGCGAATGCCCCCCAGGACCACTTCGCCGAATGCCCCGCCTCCAGCGCCAATACCTTCAAGGCATTGGCCGGGCTCTGCCGGGCGCGACGGCCGATCAAGGTTTCCGCCAGCATGACCGGCACCCCGATCAACGCGATACAGGCCAGGAACATCAGCACGAAGGCGCCCCCGCCGTAGACGCCGACCATGTACGGGAATTTCCAGATACTACCCAGGCCCACGGCCGAACCGGTCGCGGCGAGTATGAAGACCCAGCGGCTAGCCCAACTGCCGTGGACAGAAACCTTGTCTGTCGACATCGTTATCACGCCCAAGCGTTCGAAAAAGAGGCCGCATTGTCCGGGATTCAATCAACCTGCTCAAGCACGTAGCGAGACCGTAGCCGACTAGCTTGTAACTCCCTATAATGCCGCCCCTATGGCTAAACAGAAGAAACACCCAACAGGGACCATCGCGCAAAATAAAAAGGCGCGACACGATTACTTCATCGAGCACAAGTTCGAGGCTGGTCTGGTCCTGGCCGGCTGGGAAGTAAAAAGTCTGCGGGCAAGCAAGCTGCAACTGGTTGACAGTTATGTGCTGCTCAAGGATGGCGAAGCATGGTTGCTCGGCAGCCACATTACGCCGCTGATGACCGCGAGCACCCACGTCATCGCCGATCCGACCCGCACCCGTAAATTGCTGCTCAACCGACGCGAGCTGGAAAAGCTGGCGGCTGCGGTGCAGCAAAAAGGCTACGCCTGCGTGTGCCTGTCCTGGTACTGGAGCAAGCACATGGTCAAGTGTGAGATCGCTCTGGGTAAGGGCAAGAAGGAATACGACAAGCGCGATACCGAACGCGAACGCGACGCCGGTCGCGAGTTGCAGCGTGCGGTGCGGAACAAGGGCAAGGAAGACTAACTCTCTTTTCGCCCGAGACCGCCATCGCGAGCAGGCTCGCTCCCACACTGGATTTGTGAACGACACAAAACAAATGTGGGAGCGAGCCTGCTCGCGATGGCGATAGCACACTCACTACAAATCTCACTGACTACATTCCTTTGCGCCGCTCCGCCCGAGCCACCCGCTGCACTTCCTGACGCACCTCCTCCAGCACCTCCTGCACATACAAAATATGTCGGCTGGAGACTTCCCGCGCCTGCTCCGCCCTGCCTTCGATAATCGCCAGGTATAACTCCCGATGCTGCGAAATCAGCATGTCGCGGGTTTCGGTGCGTTGCTTGTACATGCCGCCGATGTTGGTCACCACATTGCGCTTGAGCAGATCGAACAGCCCGCGAATGGTGTGCAGCAACACCGCGTTGTGACTGGCTTCAGCGATCGCCAGGTGGAATTTCGCATCCGCAGCGCCCTCCTCCGCACGGCTCACCTCATCGTGGCGCGTGTAGCAGTCCTGCAATTCGTTGAAAGCGGTGGTCAGCCGTTCGCGATCGACATCCGTCGCCCGCATCGCCGCGTAATAGGCGCAAGACGCTTCCAGGGTGTGGCGAAACTCCAGCAGGTCGCGCTGGGCTTCAGGGTTGCTTTCCAGCAGATGCAGCAGCGGATCGCTGAACGTCGTTCCCAGCGACTCCACCACATAATTGCCGCCACCCTGGCGACTGACCAGCAAGCCCTTGGCCGCCAGTTTCTGAATCGCTTCACGCAATGAAGGGCGTGACACACCAAACTGCTCGGCCAACGCACGTTCGGCCGGCAACCGTTCGCCGGCCTTCAGCGTGCCCTCGAGGATCATTCCCTCGAGCCGCTCGACTATATCGTCAGACAAACGGCGCTGACGTATCTGATCAAACCCCATAACTCACTTCTCCACGGTCCCGGCAGCTCGCCGGGCCCTCTATTCTGGCCGATCCGCGTTGCGCCGGCACCCTGGCAGATTGCATTGAATCGACCGCATCAGATGACCCACGCACCGCCTATTCGACAAAAGTTGCAGGGTGACAAATTGACACGTCGCCCATAAGGCTTTTACCCTAGCCAACAGCGATTGTAAATTGGTATTACCAATTAACCAAGCACGCTGACCAGTGCCTGACCAACAACAATTAGGGGCCACCCCATATGCAAACCTGGCAACAGCTCTATAGTCCGCTCGGCAGTCTCGGTTTTTCCGCGCTCGCGGCCGTCATTCCCATCGTGTTTTTCTTCCTCGCCTTGGCCGTGTTCCGCCTCAAGGGCCATGTGGCTGGCAGCATCACACTGGCTTTGTCCATCGCGGTGGCCATCTTCGCGTTCCAGATGCCGGTCGACATGGCGTTCGCTGCCGCCGGCTACGGATTCGCCTATGGCCTGTGGCCGATCGCCTGGATCATCGTCGCGGCGGTATTCCTCTACAAACTGACGGTCAAGAGCGGCCAGTTCGAAGTGATCCGCAGCTCGGTGCTGTCGATTACCGATGACCAGCGCCTGCAAGTGCTGTTGATCGGCTTCTGCTTCGGTGCGTTCCTGGAGGGTGCCGCCGGTTTCGGTGCGCCGGTTGCGATTACCGCCGCACTGCTGGTGGGACTGGGCTTCAACCCGTTGTACGCCGCGGGCCTGTGCCTGATCGCCAACACCGCACCGGTCGCCTTCGGTGCCCTGGGGATCCCGATCATCGTTGCCGGGCAAGTGACCGGCATCGACGCGTTCAAGATCGGCGCCATGACCGGCCGTCAGTTGCCGCTGCTGTCGCTGTTCGTGCCGTTCTGGCTGGTGTTCATGATGGACGGCCTGCGCGGCGTACGGGAAACCTGGCCGGCAGCGCTGGTGGCGGGCCTGAGCTTTGCCGTCACCCAGTATTTCACCTCCAACTTCATCGGCCCGGAACTGCCGGACATCACCTCGGCCCTGGCCAGCCTGATTTCCCTGACCCTGTTCCTGAAAGTCTGGCAGCCGAAACGTGCCGCAGGCCAACACATCGTCGGCGCCGTCTCGGCGTCCGTGGTCAGCGCCAGCGCCGGCGGTTTCGGCCTGCCGCGCAGCACCGTGGCGTCGCCCTACAGCTTCGGCGAAATCCTCAAGGCCTGGTCGCCGTTCCTGATCCTCACCGTGCTGGTCACCATCTGGACCCTGAAACCGTTCAAGGCGATGTTCGCAGCCGGCGGCTCGATGTACAGCTGGGTGTTCAACTTCGCGATCCCGCATTTGGATCAGTTGGTGATCAAGGTCGCACCGATCGTGACCGCCCCGACTGCCCTGCCGGCGGTGTTCAAGCTCGACCCGGTTTCCGCGACCGGTACCGCGATTTTCTTCTCCGCGCTGATCTCGATGCTGGTGCTGAAGATCAATCCAAGAACTGGTCTGACCACTTTGAAAGAGACCTTCTACGAGCTGCGCTGGCCGATCCTGTCCATCGGCATGGTGCTGGCGTTTGCCTTCGTCACCAACTACTCGGGCATGTCCTCGACCATGGCCCTGGTACTGGCCGGCACCGGTGCAGCGTTCCCGTTCTTCTCGCCGTTCCTCGGCTGGCTGGGTGTGTTCCTGACCGGTTCCGATACCTCGTCCAACGCTCTGTTCAGTTCGCTGCAGGCGACCACCGCGCATCAGATCGGCGTCAGCGACACCTTGCTGGTAGCGGCTAACACCAGTGGCGGCGTGACCGGCAAGATGATCTCGCCACAATCGATCGCCGTGGCCTGCGCCGCGACCGGCCTGGTGGGCAAGGAATCGGATCTGTTCCGTTTCACCCTCAAGCACAGCCTGTTCTTCGCAACGATTGTCGGCCTGATCACCTACGCCCAGGCCTACTGGTTCACCGGCATGCTGGTGCACTGAGAACGATAAGAACAACCGACGCCGGACCACGATTCCGGCGTCAGCTATTCACCACCCGGTCTGCAAGGCTGCTGAAAGCTTCCCTCTCTATATTCAGCAGCCTCAGCGGACGGATAACCGGGCCCACCCGGAGACACGCCTGATGAGCGAGCTTTTTTATAATGCGGTGCCGAACGCGACCCGCGTCGCCCCGCCACTGCCCGAGCCACGGCAATACCCCAGCGAAAAACCGTCACGGGTCTACCTGTTCGGCACCTGCGTGGTGGACTTGTTCTACCCCGAAGCCGGGATGGACGCGATTCACCTGCTGGAACGCGAAGGCATCCGGGTCGACTACCCGCAAGGGCAAAGCTGCTGCGGGCAACCGGCCTACACCTCGGGTTACACCGAACAGGCCCGGACCGTGGCGCGCTCGCAACTGGCGTTGTTCGCCGGGGATTATCCGGTGGTGGTGCCGTCGGGTTCTTGTGCGGGCATGTTGCGCGAACATTACGCCGACTTGTTCAAGGACGAGCCGCAGACGTTGAAACAGGTTCAGGCCCTGGCCGCCCGAACTTACGAGTTGGCCGAGTTTCTGTTGTTCGTCTGCAAGGTGCAGCTCAAGGACAGCGGCCCACAGGTAAAAGTGGCGTTGCACACTTCGTGTTCGGCGCGGCGAGAAATGAACACTCACCTGCACGGCCGCGAACTGTTGGCGCAGCTGGCCAACGTGGAGCGAGTCGACCACAGCCACGAAAGTGAATGCTGTGGCTTCGGTGGGACTTTCAGCGTCCGTATGCCAGACATTTCCGGCGCGATGGTGGCTGACAAGACCCGATCGCTGAAGGAGTCCGGCGCGCACCAGGTACTCAGTGCCGACTGCGGTTGCCTGATGAACATCAACGGCGCGCTGGAAAAACAGCGAGAAGCGTTGCGCGGCCAACACCTGGCCAGCTTCCTCTGGCAGCGAACCGGAGGCGCCCGATGAACGCTTCCGCGATTATTCCTACAGTCGCCGTAGAAGAAGACTTCCGCGCCAGGGCTCACGGGGCTTTGGGTGACAAGCAACTGCGAAACAACTTTCGCACTGCGATGGATTCACTGATGAGCAAACGGGCAGCGTCCTTCAGCGATGCCCATGAAAGAGAACATCTGCGAGTGCTGGGCAATGCTGTCCGCGCCCGTGCGTTATCCAGGTTGCCCGACCTGCTCGAGCAGCTTGAACAGAACCTGACCCGCAACGGTGTGACAGTGCACTGGGCGGAAACGGTGGACGAGGCCAATGGCATCGTCCTGTCGATCATCCGCGCTCACGAGGGGCGGCAAGTGATCAAGGGTAAATCGATGGTCAGCGAAGAGATGGAGATGAACCACGTCCTCGCTGAACAGGGCATTGAATGCCTGGAATCGGACATGGGCGAGTACATCGTCCAGCTCGACCACGAGAAGCCTTCACACATTATTATGCCGGCGATCCACAAGAATGCCGGTCAGGTCGCGTCCTTGTTCCACGACAAACTTGGCGTGGAATACACCAAGGACGTTGACCAACTCATTCAGATCGGTCGCAAAGTCTTGCGGCAGAAATTCTTCGAAGCGGACATCGGCGTCTCCGGCGTCAACTTCGCCGTGGCCGAAACCGGCACCCTGCTGCTGGTGGAAAACGAAGGCAACGGGCGCATGACCACTACCGTGCCGCCGGTGCACATTGCCGTCACCGGCATCGAAAAAGTCGTGGAAAATTTGCGCGATGTCGTGCCGCTCTTGTCGCTACTGACCCGCTCTGCGCTGGGCCAGCCGATCACCACCTACGTCAACATGATCTCCGGCCCGCGCAAGGAACATGAACTCGACGGCCCGCAGGAAGTGCACCTGGTACTGCTGGACAACGGTCGCAGCCAGGCGTTTGCCGACAGTGAATTGCGCCAGACCCTGAACTGCATCCGTTGCGGCGCCTGCATGAATCATTGCCCGGTCTACACTCGAATCGGCGGTCACGCCTATGGCGAGGTTTACCCTGGGCCCATCGGAAAAATCATCACCCCGCACATGGTCGGCCTGGCGAAAGTCCCGGATCACCCCAGTGCTTCGTCACTGTGCGGTGCCTGTGGTGAAGTGTGCCCGGTAAAAATCCCGATCCCCGCCTTGCTGCGGCGCCTGCGGGAAGAAAACGTCAAAGCACCGGACAGCCCGCATCAAGTCATGCGCGGCCAAGGCAGTAAATATTCGCGCAAGGAACGCTTTATCTGGAACGCCTGGGCCAGGCTCAACAGTTCGCCGACGCTCTATCGCCTGTTCGGCTTCTTTGCCACCCGCTTGCGCGCTCTCGCGCCGAGCAAAGTCGGGCCGTGGACGCAAAATCACAGCGCACCGAAACCGGCTGCCCGCTCACTGCATGACATGGCCCGCGAGCATCTGGCCAAACAGGGAGACCGTTGATGAGCGCCAAGCAAAATATCCTCGCCAAGCTGCGCAAAAGTCTGACAGGCACCACGCCGGTGCCTGACGAGTTCGACGTCGAACTGGTGACCCAGCCCTACACTTACGCGCCCGAACAACGCATCCCGCAACTGCGCAAACTGATGGAAGCGGTGCACACGGAAATCCATCTGACGTCCGGCGCCAGTTGGCCCGGGTTGCTGGCCCAATTGCTCAGCGATCGCCAGCTGCCGAGTGTGCTGATTGCGCCGACTACGCCACACGGTCAACGCGTCACTCAACACTGGGCGAAAAATCCCGGGCTGCCGACACTCAAAACCTACGACCGCCCCGTTGAAGAATGGAAAGCCGAGCTGTTCAACGACACCCCGGCCAGTCTCACGACCACCCTCGGCGCCATCGCCGCGACAGGCAGCCTGATTCTCTGGCCGACGCGGGAAGAACCGCGCCTGATGAGCCTGGTGCCGCCGGTACATTTCGCCCTGCTAAAGGCCAGTGAAATCCGCGACAACTTCTATCAGGTGCAGCAGGAATTCGAATGGGCCCAAGGCATGCCAACCAACGCCCTACTGGTGTCCGGCCCTTCGAAAACCGCCGACATCGAGCAGGTTCTGGCTTACGGGGCTCACGGTCCGAAAGACCTGGTGGTCCTGATCCTGGAGGACCAATGAGTCTACCGACAGCTTTCCTGCGAGATGCGCAGCAACTGATTCCCCAGGAGCGACGTTTCGACGATCCGCTGTCGACCCTGGCCTTCGGCACCGACGCCAGTTTCTACCGGTTGATTCCGCAACTGGTGATTCGTGTCGAGTCCGAAGATGAAGTGGTGGCGCTGCTCAAACTCGCACAACGGGATCAGGTCCCGGTAACCTTCCGCGCTGCCGGCACCAGCCTCTCCGGCCAGGCGATCAGCGATTCGGTGCTGATCGTGCTGGGGGATAACTGGAACGGTCGCGAAATCCGTGATCAGGGCCTGCAAATCCGCCTGCAACCAGGCGTGATCGGCGCACAGGCCAATGCCTGGCTGGCACCGTTCGGGCGCAAGATCGGCCCGGACCCGGCCTCGATCAACGCCTGCAAGATCGGTGGCATCGTCGCCAACAATGCCAGCGGCATGTGCTGCGGCACCGCGCAAAACACCTATCACACCTTGGCCGGCATTCGCCTGGTGCTGGCCGACGGCAGTCGTCTCGACACCGAAGATGCAGCCAGTGTCGCGGCGTTTCGCGACAGCCACGCTGCACTGCTTGAACGTCTGGGGGCTTTGGGCCGCGAGACCCGCGCCAATGCCGAACTGGCTGCGAGAATCCGCCACAAATACCGTCTGAAAAATACCACCGGCCTGTCACTCAACGCCCTGGTGGATTACGACGAGCCTGTGGATATCTTGAGCCACTTGCTGGTGGGTTCCGAAGGCACCCTCGGCTTCATCAGCGCAGTGACCTACGACACGGTGATCGATCACCCGAACAAGGCGTCGGCACTGATTGTGTTTCCAGATGTGGAAACCTGCTGTAACGCAGTCACTGTGCTGAAAAGTCAGCCGGTATCGGCCGTGGAACTGCTCGACCGCCGCAGCCTGCGTTCGGTGCAGGACAAACCCGGCATGCCGTCTTTCGTACAGCACCTGTCGAACAATGCCTGCGCCCTGCTGATCGAATCCCGCGCCGCATCGTCTACTTTGCTGCAGGAACAACTGACGCAAATCATGGCGTCGCTGACCTCGTTCCCTGTGGAAAAACAAGTCGACTTCACCGAAGACCCGGTGGAAAACGCCCGGCTCTGGGCGATCCGCAAGGACACCTTCCCCGCCGTCGGCGCGGTGCGCAAAACCGGGACCACGGTGATCATCGAAGACGTGACCTTTCCGGTGGAAAAGTTGGCCGCCGGTGTAAACCGCTTGATCGAACTGTTCGACAAACATCACTACGACGAAGCGATCCTGTTCGGACATGCGCTGGAAGGCAACCTGCACTTCGTCTTCACCCAGGGCTTCAACAACCCGGAAGAAGTCGCACGCTACCAGGCGTTCATGGACGACGTCGCACAGTTGGTGGCGGTGGAATTCGGCGGTTCGCTGAAAGCCGAACACGGCACCGGCCGCAACATGGCGCCCTTCGTCGAACTGGAGTGGGGCAGCGACGCGTACCAACTGATGTGGCAGCTCAAACGCCTGCTCGATCCCAACGGCATTCTCAACCCGGACGTGGTGCTCAGCGAAGATCCGCAGATCCACCTCAAGCACCTCAAGCCACTGCCGGCCGCCGACGAGATTGTGGACAAGTGCATCGAGTGCGGCTTCTGCGAGCCGGTCTGCCCGTCAAAAGGCCTGACACTGAGCCCGCGCCAGCGCATCGTGATCTGGCGCGACATCCAGGCGAAGAAACGTGCCGGAGTGGATACCACTGAACTTGAAGCAGCCTACGAATACCAGGGCATCGACACCTGCGCCGCGACCGGCCTCTGCGCCCAACGTTGCCCTGTAGGCATCAATACCGGCGACCTGGTGAAAAAGCTTCGCAGCCGTAACGCGACCCATACGAAAACCGCCAACTGGCTCGAAGGCAATTTCGCCACCGCGTTGCAAGGCGCACGCTTCACCCTGCACGTGGCCAACGGCGCGCGGATGCTGTTGGGCGCGCCGCGACTGGCAAAACTCTCGGCCACGCTGACGCGATTATCCAAAGGCCAGGTCCCGCAATGGACCAACGCCATGCCGCAACCGGAAAAGGCCATTCGCTTCAGCCCAAGCGTGTCGGACCAGCGTCCTCGAGTCGTGTACCTCGCGGCCTGCGTGTCACGGGTCATGGGGCCCGCGGCCGGTGATAAAGAGCAGATGTCGCTCTACCACAAAACCCGTGGGCTACTGGAAAAAGCCGGTTACCAGGTGGTGTTTCCAGACAACCAGGACAGCCTCTGCTGCGGTCAGCCCTTCGCCTCCAAAGGCTACGCCGAGCAGGCCGAACACAAACGCCAGGAACTGATCGGCGCGTTGCTGCACGCCAGTCGTGGCGGGCTCGACCCGATCTACTGCGACACCAGCCCCTGCACCTTGCGCCTGGTTCAGGACCTTGGCCAGGTTCGGCTGGACCTGTACGACCCGGTGCGTTTCATCCGCACGCACCTGATGGATCGCCTGGACTTCACCCCCCAGGAAGCGCCGATCGCGGTACATGTCACCTGCAGCACCCAGCACCTGGGCGAAAGCCAGGCACTGATCGATCTGGCGCGTAAATGCAGCAAGAACGTGGTCATTCCCGAAGGCATTCACTGCTGCGGATTTGCCGGCGACAAGGGCTTCAGCACACCGGAGTTGAACGCCCATGCCTTGCGTACGCTCAAGGATGCCGTGCAGCAATGCAGCGAAGGGATTTCCACCAGCCGCACCTGTGAAATAGGCCTGACGCAACATGGCGGAATCGACTACCACGGCCTGGTGTATCTAGTGGATCGGGTCACCCGGGCGAAGGCGATCTAAAAAAAACAGAACCCTGACGCGCCGCCGCAGTCCACTGTTCAAGCCCCGCAAAACGCGGGTCTTCCCCACACTCGGCAGCCCGTCCTGATGGCCAGCGAAGCCTGGACCCTCAGCTCAAGGAGATACACATGAAACGTTCTGTACTGTTAGGTCTGTTCGTTACTGCTTCCATGATGGCCTCCACCTCGTTTGCCGCCACAGACGACCTCTGCACGACCAATCTGAAAACCATCGAAAATGCCAAAGCACAGATTTCTCCAGAGATGAGTGATCAGGTGGCGGCCTCCGTCGAGAAAGCCAAAGCCTCTCACGCATTGGGCACTAAAAAAGGCACTGAAGATTGCATCGCCGAGACGACTCAGACCATTCAGGATATCCAGAAATCCAGTGACGGTGGCAAAACACAATAGCCCCAGCAAAGCGCCAGCCTTCGGGTTGGCCTTATGGGATTGTTGGCGTATTGGCTCACCCCAAATACGAAGCAAACCAAAACCCGCCAAGTGCGGGTTTTGTTGCATCTGAGGCTCGGCTAATCCTCTATAATGCCAATGCTTCTATCAAACCGTTTTTTCATAGCATTTTTTGCAAGAAACGAATTCCTTCGCAGCGCCGTAGTCTTTTAAGTAGGCCCCATCAATCGTGGCCGGTTTTCCGACCTCGGCCGGGCCGCCTGCTCATACGGCAGCACCGCGAGACCATCAGCTCAAGGAGATACCCATGAAACGTACCGCATTCGCTGGTCTGTTCATTTCTGCTGCAATGTTGGCCTCTCCCGTATTTGCTGCGGACAACGACCTTTGTACGAGCAAGCTCCAAGAGCTCAAAAACAAAGTAACTTCACTGCCGGCGAGCTCCAGCAACACCGCCATGGAGATCAAGCGACTGATGTCCAGCGCCGAGGCGTCCAAAGCCGCCGGGGACGACAATAAATGCGTCACCGAGGCCACCCAGGCTTCGGCACTCGCCGACCAACAGCGCAACCAACCCACCCCATAATCTGTGGTGACCAACCTTCGGGTTGGCCTTCTCGCGCGTGTTGGCGTACACTACGCAGGCTTGTTGCTCACCATGATTCACAGAGCAACAGGCTCGGGGCCGTTTAGGATTCGACGCCGGTTGCGAAACTTTAGGTGCATGCCGAGTTGGTAACAGAACTCGTAAATCCACTGTTGCAACTTTCTATAGTTGCCAATGACGAAACCTACGGGGAATACGCTCTCGCTGCGTAAGCAGCCTTAGCCCTTCCCTCCTGGTACCTTCGGGTCCAGCAATCATCAGGGGATGTCTGTAAACCCAAAGTGATTGTCATATAGAACAGAATCGCCGTGCAGTACGTTGTGGACGAAGCGGCTAAAACTTACACAACTCGCCCAATGCACCCTGCCCGTCGGGTCGCTGAGGGTTAACTTAATAGACACGGCTACGCATGTAGTACCGACAGCGGAGTACTGGCGGACGGGGGTTCAAATCCCCCCGGCTCCACCAAATAAGCGTTACAAATCAGGCACTTAGCGTTTATCGCGAGTGCCTTTTTTGTGTCTCATGGGCTTGTTTTAGCTTCGTAATGACAGCTTAATGGAAGCCTTAGAGCCGCCCTGGTAGCTCGCGATTGAATAAGGGATGAAGGCTGTGCTTGAGGATGTTCGCAAAGCGGTATTCAGCATAAACGGCACGGCCATCTTCATCGCGGTGATAGGGGTCCTATCCTCCATTGTGACAATTTTTGTCAATACGTCAGCAGACGTTTCCGTGAAATGGCTATTACTCAGCATCACGCTGGGCCTTTATGCCATGGTCATCCTCCTCAAGATCGCACATGACTCGATTGAGAGAGGTCGGCCATCGCCCCCGTTCGAAAATCCGATCCGGTTTGTTGTCGAGTCTGGCATCTTCGTGATAAGAAAAAATGAGCATTTCTTATCCAACATTCTGGTTGGATGCTATTCGCAACAGGATGGCCTGGAACGCCTTGCTTATATTGGCGTCGTTGATCATGTACAGCCGACGCTCATTCAAATCCGCATTCAGCTCGATCTACAGATACTAGCCACTGTGCCAGTCGGACCCGAGGAGCTGAAAATGCTGGAAATACGACCAGTAGTGCCTTTCACTGCTGTGCAGCAATTAATTCGCCAAGGAAACTAAAATGAATCCTCGCTACCTTGGAAAAGTGGTAAGCGTTGTCAATGACACAACAGTAGTTGTTAACATTGGAGCAGATCACAGCATCCGTACCGGTCAGACCTTTGTGGTGATCGGCCTGGGCGAAACAATTACCGACCCAGACACGGGTGAGGTTTTGGAGCAACTTGAACTTGTGCGCGGCAGGGTCGAAGCAACTCACGTTCAGCAAAAAATATCCACATTGACGTCCATCGATGTTCAACGGGATCCGGATATTAAGGAAATCAAGCGATCGGGCCACGCAGCACTGTACTCTTTTGGTCCAACCACTGAATCAGTAAGAATGGGCCTGGATCGGACGAAGCCGCTCATCAGCCCAAGAGTCGGCGACTACGTCATAGAAGACTGAACACTCCAGCGAAGCCATCAGCTCTCCGCAGATGGCTACAGCCCGCCATCAACTTTTCACATATCCAATCCACTGCCTGCTCAGCCAGCGGCGCCCTCCTTCAACGGACAGTAAACAATCCTGTTCGGTCGCGGTAGGAACGGCAGTTGCCTCCCGCCCGCCCGCACAGATCCGTACGTGCGTAACTACCGCATACGGCTCCTACCTTGGGGTTGAGTCGTGTGGGAAGTGGCAATGCCGAAGACCGGCAAATACTATCTAGCGTAAGCGATTTCATTGCCAAGCACGGTGATAGCCGATTCTCCAACGTGAACGACCAGACGCCCGACACCAAGGTACATAACCGGGCCGGGGTCTGGGAGTTATCTATGGGGAAGCGGCTGTACCTGTACAACAAACCGGCACTGATCGAGGCCGCACACGGGTACGGATTTAATGTAACCGTTCCATGAACTACACATTCGAAGCCACCAAGTGATCCCGGATGCTTGTGCTCCCGAATTCTTTCTGGAGCTCGTTCACCATGATGCGACCTGATGCCAAAGTCGAAAAAGTGTATCTCTACCCCAAGCCTGTCGACTTCCGAAAATCCATCGACGGCCTGGCTGCGCTAGTCGAACTGGACATCAAGGTCGCGGTTTTTGACCCCGTACTTTTCGTCTTCCTCAACAAGCCCCGCAACCGGGTGAAGATTTTGTATTGGGAGCGTAACGGCATCTGCTTATGGGCTCAAGCGGCTGGAGTCCGAGCGATTCAAAACCTCGCCCGATGTCACCGATGAGGCAATTCTCCTGACCGTTCAGGAGCTCAACTGGCTGCTCGACGGTTTCGACCTCTGGCGTAACCGCCCCCATCAAGTTTTGACGCCACGATTCGTGGCCTGATTCGGTATAATCCAGGGCATGATTTCGATGCCCAAAGACCTTCCTGACGACCCGCGCTGCTCAAGCAATTGCTAGAGCAGATGCTGCTTGAGCGCGAGTCCAACAAGGGCCGCATCGTTCATCTTGAAGAAGAAAACGCGCTGCTGCGCCAGCGCCTGTTCGGGCGTAAGTCCGAGCAGACAGCCGATCCGGCAACACCACAACTTGCCCTTTTCAACGAAGCGGAAAGCATCGCCGAACCTGTCGACGAAGACACGGAAGAAGAGGTTGTCGCTCCGGCCAAGCGTCGCGGCAAACGCAAGCCGCTGCCTGCCGACCTGCCACGTATCGAAGTCATCCACGAACTTCTCGAGCATGAACTGACGTGTGCCTGCGGCTGCCGCAAACACGCCATTGGCGAGGAAGTTAGCGAGCAGCTTGAAATCGTGCCGATGCAGATCCGTGTGATCAAACACGTTCGTAAAGTTTACGGTTGCCGCGACTGCGAGACAGCACCGGTCACTGCGGACAAGCCGGCTCAATTGATTGAAAAAAGCATGGCCAGCCCAAGTGTTCTGGCGATGCTGCTAACCACCAAGTACGTGGACGGTTTGCCGCTTCACCGCTTTGAAAAAGTACTAAGCCGCCATGGCATCGATATTCCACGTCAGACCCTGGCTCGCTGGGTTATCCAGTGCGGTGAGCACTTCCAGCCGCTGCTGAATTTAATGCGCGATAGCCTGTTGGCCAGCCGGGTCATCCACTGCGATGAAACACGCGTGCAGGTGTTGAAAGAGCCTGATCGAGAGCCGAGCAGTCAGTCCTGGATGTGGGTGCAAACCGGCGGCGGGCCAGACAAACCCGTGATCCTTTTCGATTACTCCACCAGCCGGGCGCAGGAGGTACCGACGCGCCTGCTCGATGGCTACTGCGGCTATCTCATGACCGATGATTACGCCGGTTACAACGCGCTCGGCGCACAGGCCGGAGTCGAGCGTTTAGGGTGCTGGGCTCATGCTCGGCGCAAGTTTGTTGAAGCACAAAAAGTGCAGCCCAAAGGCAAGACGGGGCGCGCCGATATCGCGCTGAAGCTGATCAGCAAGCTATACGGCATCGAGATCGCCTACAAAGAGAGTAGCGATGAGGGTCGGAAAAAAGGACGTCAGGATTTAAGTCTCAAGGTAATGAGTGAGCTGAAGGCCTGGATGGAAAAAACGCTCCCATACATGACCACGCAGAATGCACTTGGCAAGGCTGTTACCTCCCTGGCAAACAACTGGTGCAAACTGGAACGGTACGTCGAGCAAGGCTACCTGCCCATCGACAACAACACCGCCGAGCGTGCGATCCGGCCCTTCGTCATCGGAAGGAAGAACTGGTTGTTCAGCGATACGCCCAAAGGCGCGACGGCGAGTGCTCAACTCTACAGCCTGGTCGAGACCGCCAAAGCCAACGGCCAAGAGCCTTATGCGTGGCTGCGCCACGCACTGGAGCGCCTGCCACAGGCGCCCTCGGCCGAAGATTACGAAGCCCTGTTGCCATGGAACTGCAAGCCTCGACCCCACAGCTAAACGCGCCGCCCACTTTTGACTAGGTAAGGTTTGTGGAGCGCTTACGAAGGCCTCTCCGGTGGAGGGCTGTAATTAGACGCATCTTAATCTTGAGTAGGCCCGACCACTCATCTCAGCACCTAGTAGCACAAAGCTAGCATTTCGATATAAGATCAAATCTTTAAGCCATGGAATATAGGGGCTGGTAATGCAAAACATTTCCTCAATACCATTTTTCGCAAAATTCACAGATTTAATACCCATAAGAGAATATGACTTTGAACATGGGAACCCAGGCCTTCTAGGAGCGGAGGTAGAAGGAAAACAAGTAATAGTCAAATACTGGCTCAACCGCCATCACGATAAAACCGAAATACTAAAAGAAATATGGCTGTACGAAAAAAGGCAACTTCAAAGGCTCAAAGGTTGCCCAGGAGTGGGAGATTATATTTCTCCAATATATGAATCACACGCGGACGAACATGGATTTTATTTAGTTCTAGATAGTGGGTCACGACTACCCCTTTCGATGTACTACGGATCTACATCGAGGACTCTGTATTTACAGCGCCCTTGGATATTCAACCTGAGACCGATATCAAATCGATTGAAATTTTGGAGAAATATCAGTCGGATAATATCGGCAATTAATATCTTGCATTCTCAAGGCCTTCTACACAGGCATCTAAATATTGATTCGATACTTACCGACCCAACTAGTGATTTAGATTTTCAACTTACAGGCTTTGAGTGGTCAATCCGTGTTCAGCGGATGTCAGAATCGAATAAAACCAGAAATGCATCCACTGATGTTAATAGGAAGCACTTTTCATTCCTAACTGATTGGATGGACCTTGGTTTTTTGATCGCCAAAATACTGAAAATTGATCAGGAAGAAATATCAAGCACCTATTACCCAATTGACAAACTCATCGAAAAAACCGACCTAACAATAAATGAGTTAGTCCTCATACGGGGCCTAATCGGCTCTATCGATATTGATAAAAGCGCTTCAAGCAAGGTAATAAACTCTGACATAGCACTAAAGAAAATAAAGGATATAACTACAGAGCTGAACAGCCTCCTCGAAAAAAGCCCTGACCCACTGGCGCTAGCCTTTCTATTTAACACATCATCTACCAAAGGGCAGCATAGCTCTGGAAAAACGTCAGTATTTAATGCCGTACAGCATATATTTTTTGAAAATCACTCCATTTCTCTCTCAGAAGCAGACATATCCGAACTACTAGATTTTATTAATCAAGATCTCGCGACCTCGAGCATAACAAAGATATTTCAAAATAACGGTGAGTTTGAATATCTGCTTATCGGTTCTCAGCTTTCCTACATCATTGGAAAAAACAAAAGTAACCGGTTGGACCCAGAGGGAAGCTGGAATACAGCATTCTGCCATTCAGCATACTTAACTCCACCTATCAAGCTTGGGCAGCGAAATCAAAAGGTACAGATCAATAGGCACATTAAATGTGTTGTGCATACAAATAGAGTTGAGCTGGAACGACTTAATCCCTACCCATGGAGCGAGTATATTGATAATTTGGATCTTCCAGCTACTAAGGATGAGGTCGCAAAAGATCTAACAACAGGTTTTGCTGCGTATCACCTTACTGAAATAGCGTTTGCCAAAGCCGAAATTTATCCAATTGAGGTCATATCATACACGATAGATTCTGACGACCCCTCTCTGTACAACGTAAAGCTACGTACTAGAATTGATCCGGAAGCAGAAACCGTATCTCAAAGCTTATCAATAAAAAGCCCAGCTGTAAGGCTAAAACAAATTTTTACGAACAGTGGCGAGTATTCACGATGGTTTTTCCTAAGCAATTCTAATTTTAACGACGAAGATCACGAAATTGTACTCGACTATTTATCTAGCCAACAAAACAATGGTGAAATCATTTATGAGTTCACAACAAATACGTCAAATCCAGACCATAAAACTCCTTTCATAATCACAAGCTCCACTCAAGGAACCATTAGCCAACTCAGTAGACGGGCTGCAGCAATTGATGCCTTAAGCCAGCATGACGAATTGATAGAGTTACTAAAATCCCCCCACAGAAGGATTATGAGCTCTAACGAAAACGTTACTTTACATGATTCGTTCAATGAGTTAGACAGCTCAAAAAGAGACGTTTTTCAAAAAGTACTAAGTACTTTACCTCTATATCTAGTCCAAGGCCCACCCGGGGTGGGTAAAACTTACTTAGTCACCACGTTGGTGCAGCAAGTTTTTTCGAGCGAGGCTAACAGTCGGTTACTTCTTACGGCACAAAGCCACTCCACAGTTCATCACCTTTTTAATGAAGTTAATAAAGCGCTAGAAAGAGACAGTACCCAGAACCCTCTCTTGGTTATAAGCTGCGTTAAAAATGGTTCTCCGGAAGATGATGCAGATCCGAACCTTAAAGTAGATGAACTAGCGAAGGAACAAATCAACAATCTTCTCTCAAGCCCTCTTTTCAAGAGTTGCCCTTCAGAGAGCACAAAAAATGGAGTAATTGCACTCAGCACCCCAGGAAATCGATCAGGCCGTAGCACACTGGTCAATCAGCTTCTGAAATCAGCAAACTTGGTATTCGCCACTACCAACTCAAAACAAGTTGAAGACCTTATAAAATCCAACTCTCAATTCGATTGGTCGATCATGGAGGAAACTGGAAAAGTTACCGGACTAGAACTATTAAGCCCCATGTTGCTATCGCACAGGCGATTGATGATTGGCGATCACAAGCAACTCCCACCATATGCTTCAGAAGTTATGAGAAAGGCATTAGGAGATGTGAGCAGCCTTAAAAAGGCCCTGCAATTTTCGCAGGAAATCTACAACAACAATATAAAAGGTGAGTTTGTAAAAAATAAATTAAATCAAGAGTCTATTGATAACTTTTCCGAGCAAGATCTTGAAGATATTTGCAGGGAAGCTCTACGTCTCCACTTGCTATTCGAAAGCCTAATAAACGAAGAAGAAATCGCGCTAAAGAGATCGAAAGATCATTATGGTCATGAGGGTCGACATAAACCCATCGCGAGTATGTTAGAGATACAGCACAGGATGCATCCAATAATTGCGGAGGTTGTATCTGATGTATTCTACAAACGCAAATTGGACACCTCAGATGAGAAAAAAGAATTTTATACAGAGCATAACAAGCCATTCTACTTTGAAACGGCGGATTTTGAGGAGATAAACAGCGCCCCCATTATATGGATTGAAACTCCCGATGTACAGGCCAATCAGGGGGTAAAGTCGGGCGATAGAAAGCCACAATGGAACAATCCATTTGAAGTTGAAGCCGTAGTAAATTTACTGAAGCTCCTGCGTAGGAAACCGGGAATTCAAAAACTACCGAAGTTAGCCTTACTGTCTCCGTACAACAAGCAGATTGAACGAATATCAACAATGCTTGATAGAGAAAGCCAGACAATTTTAAATCTCCGCGATTTTTCAAAACCTGACGATTCGTCCTCATTCTGCAGTACAGTCGACGCCTTTCAGGGAGCGGAAGCAGACTTAACTATTATTTCATTGGTCCGAAATAATAGTGACTCTTATCCTCTAAGTGCCTTGGGAATTTTGCTAGACAGCAGACGCATGAATGTTTTACTCAGCCGTGCAAAGCATCAACTAGTTATAGTCGGGTCATATGAATTTTTAAAACATTGGGCAAAAAAGATTCAACGAGAAGAGGTGAGTAAAGGGAACACGAGAAACGAATTTCTTGTCTCACTGATTGCTAAGCTTGAAAGCCTCAAGTCATCCAAGCATGCCGTATTTATAAGTTCAGATAAATTTAAAGCTGACCCAGCCCCGCTTGAGCCTAAAAGAGCTAGGAAGAGATCATGACCAAAACTGAGAATCGTCAAAAAATATTTGTCAAAGTCCCTTTCGGTTTTGGAACTTTTCGATTAAAAATTTCGCGCTCTCAGAAATGGGGCGCCATAGACCTAATGATACTAATATCATTAATTGAAAGTCCAAAAACCTCTCAAACACTGTCCAGTGAGTCATGCTTACCAAGGCAGCTTATAGTTGAGATTTTAATTCCGCTGATGAAAGCAGGGTGGATAGAGATAATAAACTCTGATAGTGAATTTTTATTCGCACTTACAGAGCGTGGAATGGCCGTCTCGGGAAATGAAGAGCTCCCTTCAAATCAGGTACCTATGAGTGTGGTTAGGAGCTTTTTAATTGACCCATTAACCGGAGACTGCTATAGATTTGAAAAGAAAAAAAGAAAACAAAACTATCTGATATACAAAGCTGGCAAGGCGACCAGCTTGGCCAAGCAGTATGGAAGTCACTGCGTGGAGTTGAAAGTAAAGTATCCTAAGTTTTCGCCAAAGCTCACTGAAATACTTAACTGCCTGCCTAATGAGAATGAGGAGATAGTTGGAATTGAAGATGAATATATTAAAGAAAACTTTAGCGACTCCCTCAGATACATGCTCGCATGCGTAGATAACGAAGATCAGGTATCAGGTATCCCTGACATCTCGATGGAGTTAAAAGGGGCTATTATTGATGCAGCTAAAAATCAAAGAAAAGTACTAGCTGAAAGTGCTAGCACCACAATTCCCCTGCGTCACAAGGGAAAGGTTTTCGAAGTAGACTCTCTGGAACGTCACTTTAAAGCACGCGAGGTAGAAGTAGGAAGAGTAAACATTATATCAGGCGGCGAACAACATCGGCAGCACCTATTTGACAGCATTAAAAACGCACATACTCGACTAATCATACATACAACATTTATAAACCCATCTACTGCTGAAGAAATCTTTGTCGAGCTTCTTGAGTCGGGTAAAAAACGAGTAAAAGTAGACATTTTATGGGGACAGACAGAACCAGGCGAAGCAAACAAAGTTCAGCAATACAATGAGTTAGTACATGCAATTGAAAAATTTCAGCAGCGGATAAACTCAGAAGGACTTTCAACACAGATCAATTTTCACACGACTCCAACTGGCTCGCACTCAAAATTCATCGTAACCGATAGCGCAGATGGTTCGTGGAGCTTAACAGTGGGATCATGTAACTGGCTATCGAGTGGATTTAATAGGTTTGAAGCTTCCGTACAAATTAGAGATTCCATTTTAGTTTCGGATTGCCTAAATATTGCATCGGACTTAGCGACTGGGCGATATGGGGTTGCTAACATGTTAAGTCGAGATCTTGCCATGGAGGCATCGCGTATTTACAAAACCGCTGAGAGCATCCCGCCTTCCGGAGGGAATACCGTTGAGGCTCAAATCCTGACCTCTGCAGAACATCACGCAGCAATAAAGCAAGCAAGCGAATCAGTTGTTGATAGTTTTTTCATATGCAGCCACAGATTTAGCTTCGCTGCGGAACGCCCTATTTTGACCCCGCTAATTGCGGCAAGAAAAGCAAATCCTGACTTATCTATTAGGGTTGCTTACGGACGCTCTAGTGGTGCAATGAAAAACAAGGACGCTAAGTCTGTAAATGATGAATTGCAAAGTTTAGGATTTAAGATAACAAAGGCGGACGATCCACAAATACATGCGAAATTCGTAATTTGGGATGATACTAACCTAATAGTAAGCAGCCTGAATTGGTTGTCTGCATCTTCAAAAGGGCATGATTTTAGTGAGCTTGGCGTATACTTAAGTGGCGCGAATTTTGGAGATAAACTTATGAATTCATTTAACCAACTTTACGAAAACTCATGACTTCCAAATCATTTGCTGATCGTAATTAGCTCTTGAACACTTGAAGCGCTATAACTTCTAATGCAATAACTTCTGTACTAGGCAGACCTTTGGGTCTGCCGATTTTTTTATTGCTTTTACCTCTGCTTAAATTGATTCGCTTCTTTCATTTCAACACTATGAATATGAATTTAAACCCATAAAAAAAGAGATGATGCTTTTTCCATTTAAACACACGAACCAGTCTCGAACGATAACCCCCCTATAGTCAAAATCGAAAACTCAATGACTCGCACTTTTAATCATCAAAGAAAAGCATTTACAAGTTAACAACTAATTGTTGCATGTTGTCCCGACAGCGGGAGGAAGTTCACCACACATCATAGATACGAGGTGCGTCAGAGCGGATGTGCACGGTTGTCAGGTCGAATACAAGTAGGCGGTCAAGCGAAATGTAATTGCGCACGGTATTCCAGTTGGTATTCCAGTTAAAAACAAAATCAGATATTAGTTATAAAAATCAAGGAGATAGAACACAGGTTCAGATTACCCCGGCCCACCAATCGAAGCCAACGAAGCCCGCCACATGCGGGCTTCGTTGCATCTGGAGTTCAGTACTCCAACGGCTAACACGCCCCCCGTAGGAGCTGGCTTGCCAGCGAAGTCGCTAGCCCGGTGACGTTGGTAGAACTGCGTCAACGTTTGAGTGGGATGCTGCCATGACAAGCAAAATCTGCCCGCTTTTCGTTGCCCCTAAATCAATCGCCCGAGCTAAAAGCGTTTTGTACGCCTACCCGGCAGGCTGACCAGAATGCTCACCCAGAGAATCTTCGCCAGGGTGACCGACCAGCTGAAGGCTAGTTTCAACACGTGCTTCAAAGCGCCTGGAGGTATCAGCTTGGTTATCGTTGATGTCGGCGCCTCGTTCAACTTGTCGATCCATGCATTGAACTCCTGTTGCCACTGCACGGAGCTAGCAATCAGCTCCTGGTTAGACGTTTGGATAATCCGCTGAACATTGACGAAATCCCCGGTGTAGCGGTGCATCGTGCAGTAATAGTTCGAGCAGCCTTGCTGGCGGCTGGATTTCTCCAACCGCACGTTGAGAACGGCATTTCCGCCGCGTTCTTGACAAATTCTTTCCAGACCGGCCCTTGCTACGTGTGGGTTGTTTGATTCGGACCACCCGGTTCCCAGGGTAAAGATGACCTGAAATCCACGAGGCTCGGCATCCTGGGTCCATATGAAACGCTTTGGCGATTCGTAGGCCTGTCCAGGCTCGAGCGGCAGATCACCGGGAATCACCCTCACCGCTTTATAGCCTTTCGGACCGGGCATTCCTTCGAACTCTACCTGCTGGCCATCGACAAGCTCACCTCCGACAACACTTTTTCTGTGCACAAAGTAGTCGCGACCATCGTTTCCGCGGATAAAACCAAATCCCTTTTCAGGCATGAAGCTGCGAACGAAACCAGTAATGCGAGGGGAGTCGTCTCTAGCTCGATCAGTCATGTACAAGATCCCTTTGTCGTTAGTGGCATTATGATACCGTGGTCCGGGCATTTGGCAGCAGTGCTTGAGCGCTGCTAGCTGATGCAAAAAACGTTTGACGCAGGTCGACTTGCCGGTTGCACATGCTGCATCGCTACCGCGCAAAACCGCCTGAGCAGCGTTAACCGCATCGTCGCTGCGCTGCGCGGTGATCAGGACGTGAGAATCGCCAGCCCGAGTCAGGCGTTGGGACAGAACTGCTCGAGCGTATGCACCCGCGCGCCAGATGACCAAGACCGCCAATAGGTGCAGCGAGTATTTGAGCCGCTTGGCGAACAGCAACACGAGCGGCTGGCCGGGATTGTCTGGTTAGCGCGAGTAACCGAAATACGCCTGCGCGAGGCGATCCTGGCTGATCTGCCGTTATTGAGGGTTTTTGAGGTGACGAAATACTGAGAAGTTTTTTGGGAGGATGAAAGTTGCTCTGTGCAAAGGACGCGCTGCCCCCAGAAGGTCCCCCTCAAAATCGTAGTGCCACTCGCTCCCCATCCTAGGAAATTTCCTGCAAGACGCGTCGCCTTCCATGAACTAGCGAACTCTGCTCTTCATAGATAGCCTTCCGGTGTCGCTGCAAATCAGCGATCGGCTTTGACAGGCTGAAAAGTGTAACCTTCCACTCTCCTGATCGGGCGGCATGCTTTAGCGCATATCGCTTCGTTTATGGCAGCTGTGCGCGGGGCATCTTCGGGTGCACCGGGTTCTCACACTTCCGGTCTGTCAACCCGCGTACAGCTGCCACCCAATCCTGTTTGACAGCAGGGGCCTGGCAGTTTTTCTAAACAGTGTGAGGAACTTCATCGTGAAAAAAATAACCCCCAATCCACCGGACGCCTCGCCAGATTTGGCACCTGATACCCCCGAGTTATCCAGGCTCTCCGACGTCACCGAACCCCTCGTGAGCGCCCGACTGCGCAACCCACGTCTCCCCGACCCCGTCAGCCACGTCTTCACCATCCTCCCCGACATCGACACCCCCTCCCTGCTCGCCCACGCCTGCGAAACCCTGGCCTCGCTCAACGTCATGAGCACGGACCTTGCCTGCGAACTGGAAAGCTCTCGCCGCAACGTAGCGCTGGCGATCCAGCAACTGGCGGTGGTGGCCGAACTGTTGGTAAACCGAGCGCTGGACAACCTGGACCCACCCGATGGATTGCCAGAGATCCCGTCCACCAGCCAACCCTGAGTGGCGACGTACCTTTGTTACCGACTGGAGGTTTTTGTCATGGATCGATACATGCCGGTTACCGGCATCGATTGCAGCAGTGCGTCACTGTTGATCGACACCAAAGCGCCGATGGACGTTTTGCACGAAACTGCGGCCTGCCGCATCCGTACGGCAACCCCAATTGCTGGAGAGCTGTTGCCGTATACGTAAAATGTTCACAGTGAACTGGCGCGGGTGTTGGTCACTTCACTGCGCGACGACTGCGATTTGTTGAATGGCAATTGCAAACGCAGATTTAGACGTAGAAAAGACAATGGGCGACCTCACTGAGGTCGTCCATTTTTTTTGCAGAAGTAAATCTGTTTTTCCTCCAGGGAAAATCATTAAAGAGAATTCGCATGCTGCCGATGAAATTTCGATAACAATTTTTATGGAGCTGCATGTGTCTCTCTCTTCTGGCATATCAGGTTTCAAGGTAGTCATCAGCACCCCTGCAGCAACGTCTATTGAAACGCTCAGCAAGACGTCTGCAGAAACGGCAGCGAAACGGGTGGGTCTGGAACCAGAGGCAGATGTTGAAGTTAAGCTTTCCACTGATGCGAATCAGGAATCAACGGGAGCCAAGGGGAAGGGCGTCGATATCGCTGTGCAGGAATTGCTTAAGCGAATGAAGGAACTGCAGCAACTGCTGAGGCAACAACAGCAGCAGTTGGCGGCGGTTCAAGCAGCTAATTATCCGAGTGCTGAAGCTAAAACGGCATCCGTAATGGGGGTTCAAGGGCAAATCGCAGGCACTGTTGGTGCGCTCCAACAAGTTGCGTCAGCTTTAGCGGAAGCATTAAGCAAGGACTCGATCACTAGTTCAATGATCGATACTACGGCCTGAATATAAAACCCTCTGCACTCTACGCTCAGTGAGTACCTGAACGAGCCCATGAAAGACAGGACACCGTTTCCCCCAGAAAACGATGGAAGCAGAAATCCTCAATGAGCCTGTGGAGATCGCCCGGTCGCGAAAATGGATTGCGCACTCACCCTTGTTGCCATGCGCCGACCGGTTTCATGCTGGCCGGCCGCAATGACGACGATCAGATCTTGTTGCGCCAGGCCCGTCGAGTGGAGCGCCTGCTCAACCAGGATGATCCCGGCTCACTGCCGGATCGACACCAAGAGGTGCCGGGCCTGTTCGCCCAACAGCGCGATCAGGCTGTCGAGGATATGAGGATGCGGTTCATTGGCCCGGGTCATGGCGAAAAGCGTCACTGGCCATGAAGGCGTGAGGGTGCGTATCGCCGTTCGCTCGGGCGGCGCGCTGAGGGCGGTGAACGGGTCTACGACCGCGAGCCCCGTGCCGGATGCCACCAGGGCGCTCGCTAACGAGTAGGTCTGGACGCGAATGGCCGTCCGAGGTGGCGGGTCGATGGTGCTCAGGTACAGCCCCAACTGAGCGAACAGGGGATCGGCATGAGACAACCCGATCAGCGGCGCATCACTGAGTTCCTCGACCGGCAACGGCAACGCTCGCTGCTCCGGCGTCCAGTAATTCCGTGGCGCCAACGCCACGAGATAGCTCTCGGCCAGGGGCTGCACATTCAGGCCTGGGTGATCGAGGCAGTGCAGGGTCAAACCGATATCGATTTCGCGCATGAACAGGTTCTGTACCAGCTCCTGACTGTGCAGGCTGGCCAGCTCGCACGAAGTGCCGGGGTAGCGCCGAGTCCATTCGCCGATCAAGGTCGGCAGCAACGAAAACGCAAGCGCCGGAGTGGCGCCGATGCGCAAGGTCTGCCCGGGTTGGTGGCGCAGGTTTTGGGCCAGCCGCCGCACACCGTCGACACTGGCCGTCACCTTGTTCACTTCACGCTCCAGTTCCAGCGCTTCGGGCGTCACCAGAAGCTTGCCCTTGACCCGCAAAAACAGGGCAAAACCCAGTTGCGATTCGGCGTGCTGCAGGGTTTTGGTCACCGCTGGCTGGCTGATATGCAGGAGTTGTGCTGCCCCACTGACGGACCCCGCCTGGCGAATCGCCTGGAACACCTCAATATGTCTGAGCCGCATGGTCTAACCCATAACCTTTATCTATACCCGGCTTATCTTTATTCATTATCGGCCCGCTGTCATGCCTATTACTGTGAAGCCTGCTTGCAGAACGGGAACGGAATCATGACTCAGCGTGTGTGCATCATCGGTGGTGGCGTAATTGGCCTGACGACGGCTTATGCCCTGGTGCGTCAAGGACTGCAGGTCGACCTGATCGATGCGCAACCGGACCTCGCCCGCCAGGCCAGCTTTGCCAACGGCGGGCAGTTGTCCTATCGCTACGTGGCGCCGCTGGCCGATGCCGGTGTGCCGCTGCAGGCCCTGGGCTGGATGTTGCAAGGTGACTCACCGCTCAGGCTGCGCCCGCGCCTGGATGTGCGCCAGTGGCGCTGGATGATGGCTTTCCTCGGCGCCTGCCGAGGTTCGGTCAACCGTCGTAATGCGGAACAGCTTTACCGTCTGGCACTGCAAAGCCAGCAGGTGCTGAATACCTGGCGCGAAGAAGACGCGCTGGGAGAGTTCGCCTGGCGACGCAACGGCAAGCTGGTGACGTTCCGCTCCCGGACCAGTTTTTCCCATGCCCGCACGCGGCTTTGCGAACCTCAGACCCAGCAGGTGCTAGGCCCGGACGAACTGTTCGCCCTCGAGCCGACGCTAGCAAACTCGCCGTTTGTGGGCGGCATTTTTACGCCGGATGAAGAAGTCGGCGATTGTCATCAGTTCTGCCTGTTGCTGGCACAGCGGTTGCGAGCTTCGGGGCTCTGCCACTTTATCCTCGGCCAAGCGGTAACGCGCATCCGCGAAGTCGGGGGCACGGTGCAGGCGGTGGAGCTAGGCGATCAGGTGCTGCCGGTGCAACAACTGGTGTTGAGCGCGGGTTATCGCAGCGCGGCACTGGCGCTGCCAGGCATGCGGATTCCGGTTTATCCGCTGAAGGGATACAGCCTGAGTGTACCCATTCTGACTCAGCATCAAGCGCCTGAGGTGAGCGTCACCGACTATGACCGCAAAGTCGTTTATGCGCGGCTCGGCCAACAGCTGCGCGTCGCCGCCATGGTCGACATCGTTGGTTTCGATCCCTCCATCGACCGCAGACGAATCGACAGCATTCGCCAGGCCGCTTTAGCACTCTTTCCCCTCGGCGGCGATTACCCGCAGGCACTGGAATGGGCCGGTATGCGCCCGGCAACACCCAGCGGCGTGCCCATGGTCGGCGCCACGCCGTACCGCAATCTATGGCTGAACCTGGGCCACGGGGCATTGGGCTTCACCCTTGCCTGTGCCTGCGCCCTGCGGTTGAGCGAGATGATCGCTGGCCGCGAAGACACCCCGGTGTAATGCTGCACCTTGCTCCCATAAAAAACAGCTGTAGCGCAAGCCGCGCTGGGTGGTGGGTGACGGTGGTGGCTTGTATTGATCAAACGATTCGCCGGCCCACTAGTCCCGCACGAATCGCTGCGCCATAACCCGCAACAAACGATCATCCTCTCCCGCGGCGCCAATCACCTGTAGCCCCACCGGCAGTCCCCTCACCTGCCCCACCGGCAGGCTGATCGCAGGCAGCCCGGTGAGATTCCAGGCACTGGTGTAGCTGAGCACCGCGGCGCGTACATCGATGTCCTGCTCACCGACCCGGACCTCGCGCGCATCAACCGCTGTCGCAGTAATCGGCACGCTGGGCGAGACAAGGAAGTCATAGCGCTCGAACAAACGCGCCATCGCCGCCTTGAGCCGTGCCTGGCTGGCTTTTGCGCGGATGTATTGCCAGCCCCTGACTTCACGCGACAGTTCGAGGCGTTCGCGTACCTCCTGCTCGAACTTGTGCGGCGCATCCTGCATGCGCTCGGCATGCACATCGAAAGCCTCGGCGCGTTGCACTACCAGCAAGGTGTCTTTCATTGCGGCCGCGAGCGGCTCCAGTTCGGCAGTATCCTGCAGCGCCTCGCCAAACAGCTGCTGCGCCGCCTGGTATACCTGCCGATCCAGCTCGGCGTCGACCGGGCCGAAGCTGCCGCTGGTGATCCAGCCAACCCGCAACGGCCGAAGGTTGGCCACCGGCGCACAAACCCGTCCAGCCACCACTTCGAACAGCAGTCGCGCATCCTCGATGTGGTTGGCGATCGGGCCCACGTGGTCGAGGCTCGACGACAGCGGGAACACCCCGTCCAGCGGCACACAGGCAAACGATGGCTTGAAGCCGACAGTTCCGCACAACGCCGCCGGAATCCGGATCGACCCGCCGGTGTCGGTGCCCAGCGCCAGCGGCACCATGCCGCTGGCCACCGCAGCGGTACTGCCGGCGCTGGAACCGCCAGTGATGCGGCTGGCATCCCACGGGTTGCGTGCCGCGCCGTGCAGCGAACGGTCACCGGTCGGGCCGTAGGCGAATTCGTGGGTCAAGGTCTTGCCGACAATGACCGCAGCCACCTCGCGCAGGCGCTGCACGCACAGCGCATCGCGGTTCGGCTTGAAGCCTGCGAAATGCGCCGAACCGTAGGTGGTGACGTGGTCGAACGTGTCGATATTGTCTTTGACCGCCACCGGTATGCCGTGCAGCGGGCCCAGGTCCAGGCCCTGGGCAAACAGCTCGTCGGCCTTGCGCGCCTGGGCCAGCGCCACGGGTGCATCGACATGAACGAAGGCGTTCAAAATCGGATTCAGCCGTTCGATGCTATCCAGGGCTGCTTGAGTCAGCTCGACGCTCGTCAGGCTACCCGCGCGCAGACGCTCGGCCAGCGCGATGACCGATTGACCAAAAAAATATCCAACGTGAGGAGGCTTCACCAAGCTCATACAAACAACTCCATCAAACTGCTGCGGGTAAAGGGGAAGGGCTGGGCTGCCGACTGCCGGGACGCACCATCAGCATCGCGCTCATGCCCAGTGCAGTAGCCACCGCCGCTGCCACGAACATCGACGAGTAGCCATAGCGCACGGTCAGGTAGCCGGTCAGCATTGGCGCGATGAACGAAGCGGTGTTGGCGATGAAATGGGTCATGCCGCTGTAGGCACCGACCCGGTTGGACGGTGCGGTGTCGATCACCACGGCCCAGTAAACCGAGTTCGGCAGCGCGTTGAGGGCGTTGGCCAGGGTCATCAGGGCAATCACACCCCACACGGTCTGGGCCTGCGATACCAATATGAAGCAGAGCGTGGTCAACAACAGGCAGGTCGCGGCCAGCCAGCTGCGTGCCACCTTCAGGTTGCCGGTGCGGCGCAACAGCAGGTCGGAGATCTTGCCGCCCAGTAGCACGGTGAAGCAGGCGCCGGTCCACGGAATCATGCCCATGTACCACAGCGACGACAGGTTGTAGTGGAACTCGTCCTGCAGGTATTTGGGGGTCCAGGTCAGCAGCAGGAACGTCACGTACACGAACGAGAAGTAACCGACCGCATTGAGTATCAGGTCCTTGTTCTTGAAGAAATGCCATACCGGCGCAACGCTGGTGGTCGGGGTCGAGGCATTGGCTGCCGCGGCGCGTTCCCGACGAAGGAAGTCGCGTTCGGCCTTGGACACCCGCGGGTTCTCGTCGGGGGTGTTGGTGAAGCGCGTCATGAAGAAGATCAGCAGCGCCAGGCTGACCACGCCAAGCACCACGAACATGCTGCGCCAGCCGCCAGTCAGAGTTTGCAGGCCCACCGCCACCGGGGCGGTCAGCAGCGCGCCCAGTGGTGTGCTGAGCAGTCCAACCGAGACCACGAAACCGCGTTCCTTGGGCGTGGCCCAGTTGGCCACGCTCTTGTTGATCACTGAGTAGGCCGGGCCTTCGGCAAAGCCGAACAGCACACGGATCGTGGCGAAACCGGCCATGGCCGAGCCGCCCATGAATGCCAGCCCGAGATCACCGGCAAATGCGGTAGCGATCTCGAAAATCGACCAGGTGGCACCCGCAATCAGCCAGATGCGCTTGGCGCCAAAGTGATCGGCCAGGATGCCGCCGATCAACGCCCCGAGGATATAGCCGTAACCGAAGTAACCCAGGACTTTGCCCCAGTCGGCCTTGTCGAAGCCGTACTCCGGAAGAATGCTCGCCGAGGCATAGGCAATCGCGCCGCGGTCAATGTAGTTGAGCAGTGCCATCAGCATGATCAGGAAGAAAATCTGGTAACGGAAAGACGGAATAGCTGCGCTCTTCATAGGGATCTGACTCTTCAAAATGATGGCAGAAGTCAAAAAGTCGGCCGCGTCCGGCGTATTTTTATTTTTGACCCAAACGTTTGGGTAAACGAAATGTAGATACAGAAAAAACTTTAGTCAATCGTTTGGGTAAAGGTTTTCTTCCCGGAAAGAGGTCCCGGTTGAGGTAGAATCGCGCGCTGAATAATGTACGGTTGGAAGACTCTCAAACATGCCGGATCAATCTCGCCCCGCCACCCTGAAGTCCATGGCGACTGCACTCGGGTTGCACGTCTCCACGGTGTCGCGGGTGCTCAATGGCGACCCGAACGGGGTCGAGCGAGCGGCGTCGGCTGAGGTAGTGGCGCGTATCCGCAGGCTGGCCAAGGAGCTGGATTATCGACCGAACACGCAGGCATCCAACCTGAAATTGCGCAAAAGTCAGGAGATCTGCGTACTCATGCCGCGCCTCACCGACCTGGTGATGGCGACCATTTATGACAGCATCGACAGCGCCGCCGAGGAGGCCGGCTACCTCACTTTCGTCTCCAATACCGACGACCTGCAGCCGCGCCAACTGGCACGTGCCGAGCACGCCTTGCGCCGCTCGGTGGCCGGGCTGATCGTGGGTGACTCGCACGTGGGTGAAAGCCAGCCCTTACTCGATCTGCTCGCACGCAAGCACATTCCCTACGTGCTGGTCAGCCGGCAGATTGCAGGACACCTCACGGCGGCCAGCGACGACGAATTGGGCGGCTGGTTGGCGGCCGAACATTTGTATCGGCTGGGCTGTCGCGATGTCGCGATCCTGGCGGGTGAACGGCATGCGTCCACCGGGGCTGATCGTACCCGCGGGTTCATCCGCTATTACCGTGAGCAAGGCGTCGCCCTGCGCCCGGAGTGGATCCTCAATGGTCCTTTCGACAGCCACACCGGACACCAGCAAGGCGAGTATCTGTTGGGGCTCAACCCACGCCCACAGACATTTTTCGCGGTCAACGACTTCCTTGCCATTGGCCTGATGGGCGCTGCCCGCGACAAAGGGTTGCAGCCGGGCAGGGACATTGCCGTCGTCGGCTTCAACGACATCCCGCTGGCCAACGAACTGATCGTGCCGCTGACCAGTGTACGCCTGCCGCTGGCGCAGATGGGCCGGCATGCGGTGGAGCTATTGCTCAAGCGCATCAAAGGCGAGGCCGCCGAGTCGATCATCCTTGCCCCGCAGTTGCAGGTGCGGGCGAGTTCATCGCTATTGCGCCGCGCTGACTGAGGGCGGCTGGACGGCCGTTCGCCGGCAAGGCCGGCTCCTATGGATTGTGAGGGCGACAGGGTGGCCAACAGTGCGGCAATGATCGATGCCCAGGGATTGCGCGCGGTTTACCGGAAGGCTCATCTCTGGGGCGCGGAAAACGCGATTTTCAGCGCCGGAAGCGCGCAGCCGCCAGTGGTGGACACTGCTTTTGGGCGAATCGGGTGCCGCCATATCTTCGAAGCCAACCGGGTTGAGTTGAGTATTTCTTGGCCAGGCGATTACGTAATTGTTCCGGTACGTACCCTTCCGGCAGATTCATCTGAAAGATTGGGTGCAGGTCTCGTCGACGGAACTCATCAGGTCGTACGGGCATCGACAAGCTGATTGCCATGTCCGGCAACGCATCTTCGTCGTAGCGGAAAATGAAATCCGCCGCGCTGGTGAAGATCCGGCCGCTGCGCCCTTCAGGAGTGCTGACGAAAAGTGAGGTCATTTTCATTCAGAACAGCTCATCAAGTTCTTCAAGGGTCGGCATGGCCGCTGGAACAACGGTGATCTCACAATCCAAAGCGCCTAATACACGCGCATAGGCCACCATGCTCACAGATAGAGCCCCCTTTTCCACAGCAATGACTTTCTGCCGCGTCAGCCCGGCCAGGTCGGCTAGCTGTGCTTGCGTGTGGCCACGATTCATACGCTTTACACGTATTTGTTTGCCAAGCCGCGAGGCTAACAGAGTGTAGTCCATGTTCAGTTACCGTGACATTTACGACCAAGTGTGGCGCATACGTAACATTGAAGCGATCACCAAATCACTCTCCTATTGCAGCAGATGCGCCATGCAAATGAATTTTTCTTCACCCCACCGCCCCTCCCCAACCGGTACATTGCACTCGCTCTTCAAGAAACTACGGTTTGCCCGCCCTCCCGCGGGCTTTTTTTTGCCTGTTGAATGGTTCGCTTCATTCGGTCATCCAATAACCGCCCTCCTCTGACGCATTTCACTCCCTATAGCCCTAGAGGGTGTACCATCAAAGACTGTCCATCAGATATCAGTTAGCCATGTCCACGCAAAGCGAAGAGAGCCGTCAGATCGTAGCTTCTCTGACGCACCGCGTTGGCCCCAACGCTGACATTGCAACCATCGCACAAGCGATCGCTTCAATTTTGCAGGGTATGGACGCGGCCCTCACGCCTATCCTTGGCCAGCAAGGGGTAGCCGCGCTTTATCGCCGCAGCCTGCACCTGTGCGCCGCCAACCATCCGCGCCTGGCCGGCACCTACGACAGTGGGCAGGCCTCCCTGGACCTGACTGCCCTCACGTCCGTACTCGTTGAGCAAAGCGCAGCCGATGCCCTGTTTTTCGGTGAAGTGTTGCTAAGCACTTTCTACCAGCTGCTGACCACGCTGATCGGGCCCTCGCTCACCGCACGTTTGCTTCGTGGCGTGTGGGAACCTTCTTTGAGCGACACCCTTTCGCAGGAAACTTCGCCATGAGCACCAAAGTGACTATCAACCGTCTGGCCACCGGCGTGCCAGGACTGGACGAGGTGCTGGGCGGAGGTTTGCCGGAGTTTTCGTTCAACCTGATCGCCGGCCCTCCTGGCTGTGGCAAAACCACCCTGGCGCATCAAATGATGTTCGCCCTGGCGACGCCTGAACGCCCGGCGTTGTTCTTTACCGTACTCGGCGAGCCGCCGCTGAAGATGCTGCGTTATCAGCAGCAATTCGACTTTTTCGACAGCGAAGCGATCAACCGGTCGATCCGCTACGTCAACCTGGCCGACGACACCCTGGCCGGGGATCTGGACGAAGTGTTGCGGCGCATTGTCAGCGAGGTGGAGGCGCATTCACCGGCACTGGTGTTTGTCGACTCGTTCCGTTCGGTGGTGCTGGCCAGCCAGACTCAGGACAATCCGAACAACAACCTGCCGCAGTTCGTTCAGCAATTGGGCATGTTGATGACCACCTGGCAGGCGACGACCTTCCTGATTGGCGAATACTTCACCGAAACCGACACCAACCCGATTTTCACCGTCGCCGACGGGCTGATCTGGTTGCGCCAGAGCGTTCAGCGCAATTCCATGGTGCGCAAGATGGAAATCATGAAGATGCGCGGCCAGCCGACACTCCCGGGGCTGCATACCTTTCGCATCGCCACGTCGGGTATCAAAGTCTTTGCGCCTGCGTCACTCAACCCGGATGAAGCGCCGCAACAGTTCCCGATCAAGCGGTTGAAAATGGGCGTGCCGCAGCTCGACGAGATGCTCGGCGGCGGCCTTCCTCGCGGTTACTCCTTACTGGTGGCCGGGCCGTCGGGCTCGGGCAAAAGCATTCTGGCCTCGACATTCCTCGCTGAAGGCGCGCGCAATGGCGAAACCGGCGTGATTGCAGTGTTCGAGCAACGACCTAATCACTCCCAGAACGCCACCCTCGCCAGCCTGATCCAGAGTGGTCAAGTCGGTCTGGTGGACAGCCGTGCCCCGGACCTGTCCATCGACGAAATCGTGCAGTTGTTGTTGAGCGAGATCACACGGCTGAAAGCCACCCGCGTCGTGATCGATTCGCTGTCGGGTTTCGAACTGGCGCTGGCGCCGACCTTCCGCGAAGACTTCCGCGAGTCGCTGTCGCGCATGGTCACCGCGCTGACCAGGGTCGGCGTCAGCGTGTTGATGACCTCCGAGCTGGAGGACCGCTACACCGATCTGCGTTTCAGTCCTTACGGCACAGCATTTCTCACCGACGCCATCATCGTTCAGCGCTACATTGAAGTGCAGAGCCGTTTGCTGCGCATCATGGCCGTGGTCAAGGTCCGGGCCAGCGCCCACTCCGATGAGTTGCGCCTGTATCGCATCGACGACAACGGGTTACAGATCGGCGAGATGTTGCCCGACCAGGAAGGTTTGCTTGGGGGTAGGCCAACCCGGCAGCGTTCTGACAAAGACCACGGATGAGCGAACCGTCATGAACGAGGCTAACAGCAAGAACGAACAAGCAATGGCCACCGCCGCTCGCGAACTGTTCCTGCTCGGCCAGAAAACCGTCGAGGCGCGAGCAGCACTGGCGGCGCTGCAAAAGGAGCTGAGCGAGGCCAACACCCAGCTCGTCGATAGCCAACAGGTCGAGCAACTGATCGAGGCCAATCAGCAATTGGTCCTGGCGATTCTGTCATTGCAGTCGGATGCGGAAAAACCCCAACGCTCAGCCGAAGAACACCAGCGTTACCTGGAAATGCGCGAAACCAACGAACAACTGGTGCGTGCCGTCCTCAGTGCGCAGCACTTGCAAGCGTCGGCCGAGCACAGTCTGGCCCAGCAACGAAACATTCTCACCCTGGTGGCTCACGAACTGCGCAATCCGCTGACGCCCATCAGCATAATCGCTGGCCGACTGGTGCGGGTGCCGAGTGAAGAGCTTCCCCGAATGCAGGCGCTGATCGAAAGCCAGGTGCAACACATGTCGCGGCTGGTGGACGATTTGCTCGACGTCTCCCGCGTCAGCACCGGCAAGTTGCGCCTGGATCGTCGTATCGTCGACATGGTGCAAATCATTCAGGAGGCCATCACCGTGTGCAGCCCGGTAATGGCCGGCCAGCATCTGCACTTCACGGCTGAACTGCCCGACAGTGCGCTCGCAGTGAGCGGCGATCCGGTACGCCTCACGCAGATCCTCGGCAACCTGCTGGGCAATGCCGCCAAGTACACACCGGCGGGTGGCACCGTCACACTGTCGGTGACCACCGAAGACAATCTGCTGCAGATCAGCATTGGCGATAACGGCATCGGCATTTCTGCCAAGGCGCTGCCCTTTATCTTCGAGCCCTTCGTGCAGGATGTTCACGCCGTCGGCTTCAACCGCGCAGGCCTGGGCATTGGCCTGACAGTGGTTCGCGAGCTGGTCGAGGCCCATGGCGGCACGGTCATCGGCATGAGCGACGGCGACGGCAAGGGCAGTACTTTTATTGTGACGTTGCCCTTGGCGGTTTGAACTTTCCCGCAGGCCAAGCGATTCTTGCGCTCCGAAACCGCACCCGGAGCCCCCCCATGACGTTGCTGACCCTGCCCTGCGAACGCCTGACGCTGGCAGGACCATGTGCTGACGGCACTGGTCAATGATCGCTATGAAGCACCTGAGCAGCGCTGGTCCCGGCGTCTTGCGTGACAAGCCCTACGTGCCCCGCCGCTTTCGCGAGCAGGCTCGCTCCCACATTTGATCGGCGACAACAAAAAACCTACCTCAATTGACAGGCTGAGGCTGAGCCACTGACGCCGGTTCTTCATGCTGTTGCAAAACCGGCAACGCCAGCCGCGCTCGCCCATAAAACGCCAGCGCCGTCAGCAAACACGCCAGCCACACGAAGATCCCGGCCCAAAAGGTATGGGACATGTAGTGCCAGCCCTGCAGAACCCGCGTCGTGCCGTAGACGAAACCGAGCGCCAGCGAGCCGTACATCACCGCTTTGGCATGGCGCCAGCGGTAGCGGCGCGCGACGAAGTACAAGGCCAGCAGGGTAAAGCCACCCGAAGCGTGACCGCCCGGCCAGCAGCGCCCACTGCCTGCAACTTTCAGTAGATCGAAATTCTGGTACCACTCCTTGTGTTCAATTTTCCCACCGTACTGGGTCGTTTCGATCGGGCAATACACACTGGTATGGCCCTTGAGGTAGTGGATGACGCCCGTGCTGATGGAAAACGCGAACACCACATACAGAAAATCACGACGGTGCCGGCTGGCAAACCGCAGCACCGGCGCGATCTTGACCTTTTCCAGAAACGTGATGATTTTCGAATGCTTTTCCGCCTTCAGACGCGGCCAGAGAAACGATAGCAAGGCGCCGACGATGGCTATCTCGCCGGTCCAGTTCGGGATGATCCGCGCCCACTTATGGGTGATCTTTTCGAACAAATGCACATGGTCCAACGGGAATGTCTGCGAGACCGGATCATAAAAAAGATCGTTGAAGGCGATGTCGATTCTGGTCAGGTCGAACATCAGGAAAACCACGACCGCACAGGCCAGCGGTATGCCGAAGTTGAACCCGTAAAAACGCAAGCGGGAGGAAGTCGGCATTGAGCGCCCTGATCGAGAAAGTGCAGTCATTCGCCGGTCACCGAGCGCCAGGCCGAGGCTTCGATGAAGCCGAGCATGCGCGGTGCCTGTAACGATTCGGCGGAAATAAACAAGGAAGCGCCATAACCCAGGGTCGAGCTTGGCAACTTGAGGTCTTTCATGAGTTGCGACATGCATTCGCTGTGGGTGACCAGAATCAGATTGCGGCCGGCCACTTTGTGCGTCAGGGCGTCACGCAACATGGTGCCCTTGCAGTTGATCAACCAGTCTTCATCGAAACTGATCTTGTTGAACATATAGCCGGCGGTCTGCGCAGTCCGCATGACCGGGCTGTTGTAGATGTCGGCCTTGTTCAAGCCCAGTTGTTCGAACTGCGCACCAACGGCCACTGCCACGCTACGGGAACGCTCGGTGATGCCGTCATTGCCGCTCAGGCAGGCTGCCGAGGAGTGATCGCAACGCTCGACGTGGCGCACCAGCACGATCATGTCACCTTTGGCCCAGCCGGCCTTCAACGCGCGGGCGCCGACCACATTGCCGTCGGCCAGGTCCGGCAGGGCGGCGGGTCGCAGCAGAAATACTGTCAACGGGACCACCAACAGCGCCGAGGACAGCACCACAAGCGCGTTGCGATAGCGGGCCAAACGGCTCAGATCGAGGGAGCGTTTAATTCCCAACAGGCTCAGTCTCAATTCCACATCAAGCCGCCCCGTCGGCATGCATCACTGTCATTCGATGCCGCGAGGGTAGAAAGGCGCGCGTTGGCTGGAAGTGAAAAGGTTGTGAAAAAAAGCTTAAGAACAACAACAAAAGATGATCTTCAGTTACTTCGCATGCTGCCGATACACACCTGCTACCCACCTTGCTGGCTCCCAAAAACAACAATCTTCCAGCCACCGACGATCAAGAAACACAACGTTCCTGGAGGAATTTGATGAATAGCTGGTTCGGCAACATCAGCGTGAACCTGAAACTGGGCCTGGGGTTCGGCCTGGTCCTGGCATTGACCTGCGTCCTCGCCCTGACCGGCTGGACGAGCCTGGGCGGTTTGATTGACCGCAGCAACTGGATGAGCGATATCACTCAGCTCAATGCCGGCCTGACCAAATTGCGCGTGGTTCGCCTGCAATACATGCTGACCAATGGCGACGAAACCGCGGCGCAAAACGTACTGACCACCCTGGACGCGTTCTCCGCCCAGCAACAGGCGCTGCTGGCGAAGTTCAAGAGTCTGGAAAACCTCAAGCTGCTCAGGGAACAGGGTGCCGTCATTGAGGCTTACAAGACGTCCCTGAACAAAATGCGCGGCGCCTACCGTACCGGCAACAGCGCCCGCGACGTCATGGGCAGCAACGCTGAAATCGCCAGCAAGCTGATCGATGCCATCAAGACTGGCGTGCTGCAGCTGCCCTTGGGTGATCAACGCTTCGAACAATTCCAGGCCATCACTGCCGCCAAGGAAGCGTTTATGTTGGCCCGCTACGAAGTGCGTGGCTACACCGCCACCACCAATGCCGAGACCGAGCAAAAAGCCGTCGGCCAACTGGACACGGCAATAGCCGGCCTGAAGTCCATGAGCGTGCACTTTACCGAGACTCAGCCAGACGCCCTGCGCCAGCTGGAAACCGCGCTGAGCAACTACCGCAGTGCCTTGCAGGCTTATAAAAACGCCAGCAACGACGCCGTCCAGGCGCGCAAGGAAATGACCGAACAGGGCGCCGCCATCGTGTCACTGAGCGATCAGCTGTATCAGATCCAGCTCGACCGCCGTGACGTCGAAAGCGCCCAGGCTCGTACGCTGCAACTGATCAGCACCCTGCTGGCATTGTTGGTGGGCATCATTGCTGCCGTTATCATTACCCGCCAGATCACCGGCCCGTTGCGCGACACCCTCGCCGTGGTCGAGCGCATTGCCGGCGGCGACCTGTCCCACGACGTCAAGGTGACTCGCCGCGATGAACTCGGCGTGTTGCAGCAAGGCATTGCGCGCATGGGCGTTACCCTGCGCGATTTGATCAGCGGCATTCGCGATGGCGTCACCCAGATTGCCAGCGCCGCCGAAGAGTTGTCGGCCGTGACCGAGCAAACCAGCGCCGGGGTCAACAGCCAGAAAATCGAAACCGATCAGGTGGCCACGGCCATGCACGAGATGACGGCCACGGTGCAGGAAGTCGCGCGCAATGCAGAGCAAGCGTCCCAGGCCGCGGCTGCCGCTGACGGCGAAGCGCGCGAAGGCGACAAGGTGGTCAATGAAGCCATCGCCCAGATCGAACGCCTGGCCAGCGAGGTGGCGCGTTCAACCGAAGCCATGAATGTGCTGCAGCAGGAAAGTGACAAGATCGGCAGCGTCATGGACGTGATCAAGGCGGTCGCCGATCAGACCAACCTGCTGGCGCTCAACGCCGCCATCGAAGCCGCCCGTGCCGGTGAAGCCGGTCGTGGGTTTGCCGTGGTGGCCGACGAAGTCCGAGGCCTGGCCCAACGCACGCAGAAATCCACCGAAGAAATCGAAGGCCTGGTCGCCGGTCTGCAGAACGGCACCCAACAGGTGTCGGCGGTGATGAACAACAGCCGCACCCTGACCGACAGCAGCGTGGCGCTGACCCGCAAGGCCGGCGTGTCACTGGAAAACATCACCCGCACGGTGTCCAACATCCAGTCGATGAACCAGCAGATCGCTGCCGCCGCCGAGCAGCAAAGTGCCGTGGCCGAAGAGATCAGCCGCAGCATCGTCAACGTACGCGACGTGTCCGAACAGACGGCCGCCGCCAGCGATGAAACGGCTGCGTCCAGTGTTGAGCTGGCGCGGTTGGGTAATCAGTTGCAGATGATGGTGAGTCACTTCCGGGTTTGAACACACCTGATTGTTCCCACGATCTGGTGGGAGCGATCATCTTAGTGTCAGGTATCCCACGGATTGATCACCTCGATCCCGGGAAACTCGAAGTCCCGAACATTGCGGGTGGCGATCGGTGCGCCGTGAGTCCGGCAAATTGCAGCAATTTGCGCATCAGCCATGGACGCCGCTCGCCCCTGTGCTTCACAACCCGCTACCAGCGTTGCGTATTCAACGGCGGCGTGAACATCAAAAGGCAATATCCTTCCGGCGAAATCCTCTTCAAACATCTCCATCGCATGAGCTTCAAGTTTTTGCTTGCGCTTTCCGTACGGCAATCGGGCAATGCCATGAAGTATTTCTGCCACTGTCACTGCGCTGATCGCCAGATCCATCGCTGGCTGCCGATCAATCCAGGCCACTACTCGAGCCTCAGGCTCAGCCCGCATAAACTCGGAAAGAACATTGGTATCGAGCACTATCATTCAGAGAAATCCACCGCTGTCGCTTTCTCCGAACGTATGGGCAAATCGAGGTCCACGCCCCCGACGTCGCTGAATCTATTGCGGATTCGGCTGCCAAGCCCTCCAGCCTGGTCAACGGTAGCCAGCGCTCTCCCAAGAATCAGGCGGACCTCTTCTTCCATGGAGTGTCCATTGTGAGCGGCGGCGATGCGCAGCTGTTCTTTAATTGAGTCGTCCAGATTACGAATAGTGATACTGGCCATGACGCCACCTCATGCAATCAACGATATCATTGATTGCATGCTAACACATAAATGTTTAATGAAGCTTGTAATGGGGTCAGTCGCGATGAGCGACTGTTTCCACTCCACACCGCCGCACACACGATGACCGGATTGCCCGCGTGCGCGATTCGGCAGCATGTAGGATATTTCTTTTTGTTCGGTATGAACCTTCTTCTGATTTCGTACTCCTAGCCACGTTGCCGGAGACGGCAGGCTGAGCTGTCGCGTCAGGCGCGGACCTGATCCCACACAAGGCAGTCAGCTGAATTTCACAGGGATGCGAAATGATTTTTCTCTCTTGGCCACGGGATTACCTGGCCGATCACGACTCAATGCGCCCAATGTTCACAGCCTCGCCATCTGCCAATTGCATTGCGGTGATGGGGTTGTTGCTAGGACTGTGCGGCAGTTTTTCCGCCCTGGCCGCTGATCCGCCGGCGCCTGCCCAACAGTTGCTGTTGCAGCAAGAGCGTGAGCGAACGCTGCGTGAACAACTGGAACCCAAGCCCGACGTGCGTCTGGAATTGCCACCCGCGTCGTCCAAAGGCAGCGTACTAGAGAAAAACGAAGCACCCTGCTTTCCGATTCGACAGATTGTCCTTGATGGCGAACAGGCCCAGCGTTTTCAATGGGCGTTGCGCCATGCCGATCCAAAGAATGATCCCGCCACCGGTCAATGCCTGGGGGCTCAGGGCATCAACCTGACGATGAAGCGCATCCAGAACGCGATTATCGAGCGCGGATTTGTCACCACCCGGGTGCTGGCGCCGCCCCAGGACCTGAACAGCGGTGTGCTGCAACTGACCTTGATTCCGGGGCGCATCCGCTCGATCCGCTTTGCGCCAGGCACCTCGACCCGAGCCAACGCCTGGAATGCGGTGCCGGCCAAGCCGGGGGAGTTGCTGAACCTGCGTGATCTCGAACAGGCGCTGGAGAACTTCAAGCGTGTGCCGACCGCCGACGCCGACATTCAGATCACCCCCGCCCAGGGAGTGGATGCCAAGCCTGGCGACAGCGATCTGGTGATTGCCTGGAAGCAGGCTTTGCCTGTGCGCCTGAGCCTTTCGGTCGACGACTCCGGGACCGATGCCACCGGCAAATACCTGGGGTCGACCTCGGTATCCCTGGACAATGTGCTGAGTCTCAATGACTTGTTTTACGCCAGCTACAACCATGACATGGGTGGCGGCGACTCCGGCGATCGCGGTTCCAAAGGTCATACGTTGCACTACTCGGTACCTTACGGCTATTGGCTGTTCGGCATCACGTCCAGCGAATACGACTATCACCAGTCGATCGCGGGCGCCAACCAGACTTACACCTACACCGGCGAGAGCAAGAACAATGAAATCAGTGCCTCGCGCTTGCTCTACCGTGATGCCGTACGCAAAACCAGCGCCCGGTTAAGTGGCTGGACGCGTACCTCGCAAAACTTCATTGACGACACCGAAATCGAGATCCAGCGTCGTCGCATGGCGGGCTGGGCATTGGGGCTGACTCACCGCGAGTTCATTGGCGCTTCGACCCTCGACCTGGGCGCCAGCTATCGACGTGGCACTGGCGCGCGCAATGCCTTGACGGCCCCCGAGGAGGCTTTTGACGAGGGCACCTCACGGTCGCAGATCATCACCGCCGATGCGCAGTTCACCGTGCCGTTCAACCTCGGCGATCAACACCTGCGCTACACCACCAATTGGCGAGCGCAATGGAATCGAACCTCGCTGGTGCCTCAGGACCGCTTCTCCATTGGCGGGCGCTACACCGTGCGGGGTTTTGACGGTGAAAACATCCTGTCCGCCGACCGTGGCTGGCTGGTGCGCAACGATCTCGGCCTGGCGCTGGGCAGCACCGGGCAGGAAACCTACCTTGGCGTGGATTACGGCAAGGTCGGCGGCCCTTCAAGTCAGTACCTCATTGGCGATCATCTGGCCGGTTACGTGGTGGGCTTGCGCGGCGGATATCGGCAGGTGTCCTACGACGTATTCGTCGGCCAGCCGATCAGCAAACCCAGGGGCTTCGACACCGCCAGTACCACGGCAGGTTTCAGCCTGACCTGGTCCATGTGAGGCGTCGCCATGCAGCTCGATAATCTTGATCTGATCGCACCGGCCCTCAGCGAAGAACCCTGGAGCGAAACCCAGGCGCTGGGTGCTGCCGTTTGGCTGTGGATGCACTCGGCGGCGCATCGCGATGCGCCGCTGCACACCCTCAACACATTGTTGCTGCCGGCGATCCGCCATCGCCAGTTCATCATCGGTAATGAACAGGGTCGGCCGGTGTTTTATGCGTCCTGGTGCTGGTTCAACGAAGAGGCCGAACAGCGCTACCTGGATAACCCGGCAGTCACCCTGTCGGCTGAAGACTGGAACAGCGGAGACCGGTTGTGGTTTCAGGACTGGGTGACGCCTTTTGGCCATAGCGCCCGGCTTGCGCGGTTGCTGCAACGACACCTGTTTGCCGATTGCAGTGCCCGCGCCTTGTACCACCGCGGCGATGAACGCGGTCTGCGGATCAAACATTTTCAAGGGATTGCGAGCAGGCCCGACCCGGCACCTGCCGGGATTCACCAGAACACGCGTGTCACTCACTCGTAACGCGCGTCGCTCTCCAGGGCAATACAGGACACAGGGATCGTCATGAACAAAAACCTCTATCGCATCGTCTTCAACAAAGCCCGTGGCTTGCTGATGGTCGTGGCTGAAAACGTGCTGGGCAGCAAGAAGTCCTCCAATCGTACGGGCGCGCAATCTGCTATCTCCACCCCAGCGCTGCTGGTCACCCTGCGCCCCCTGCGGTTTTCGCTGATGGCGGCCCTTGGGTTGATCACCCTGGCGTCACCGCTCGCCTGGGGCGATATTGTCGCCGACCACGGGGCTCCGGCCGGCCAACAACCCGTGATCATCAACGCTGCCAATGGCGTACCCCAGGTCAATATCCAGACGCCAAGCGCCGCAGGAGTTTCGCGTAACACCTACAGCCAATTCGACGTCAATGCCCAAGGGGCGATCCTGAATAACTCGCGCACCAGCGTGCAGACTCAGTTGGGCGGCTGGATCGAAGGCAACAGCGCCCTGGGCAACGGCTCGGCGCGAGTGATCCTGAACGAAGTCAACAGCAGTAACCCGAGCCAATTGCGCGGTTACGTCGAAGTCGGCGGCGACCGTGCCCAGGTAGTCATCGCCAACCCGGCAGGCATCGCGTGCGACGGCTGTGGCTTCATCAACTCAAACCGGGCCACCCTGACCACCGGCACGGTGCAGATGCAGGAAGGACAGCTGCAGGGTTACCGGGTCGAAGGTGGCAAGGTGGTGATTTCCGGCAAGGGCCTGGACGCCTCGCAGACCGACTATACCGACGTCATCGCCCGTTCCGTGGAGGTCAATGCCGGCCTCTGGGCCAAGGATTTGCGCGTGACCACCGGTGCCAACCAGGTCGACGCCGACAATTCCCGGGCCACCGCGATTGCCGCCACCGGCGAGCAACCGGCAATCGCCATCGACGTGGCGCAATTGGGTGGCATGTACGCCGGCAAGATCAAGCTGGTGGGCACCGAAGCCGGGCTGGGTGTGCGCAATGCCGGACAGATCGGCTCCAGCGCCGGTGAGGTGGTCATCAGTGCCGACGGTCGTCTAGACAACAGCGGTCAGATCAGCAGCAGTCAAGGTCTGCAGGTAGACAGCCAAGTCGGTATCGACAACAGCGGCTCGCTCTACAGTCAGGGCAACACATCGTTGTCCAGTCGGGGTGATATTCGCAATCAAGGGGTCATCGCTGCGCAACAGGACCTGACACTGAGCGCAAGTCGCATCGACAACGCCAGCAAGTCGGTACTGGGTGCCGGTGTCGCCGGTGACGGTACTACACGTGGCAACGGCTCGCTGCAGGTCACCGCCACCCAGACCATCAACCATCAGGGATCGGCCATTGCCGCGGGCGACATCGCTTTTGACGGCGCGAGTCTGAACATGACGGGCAGTGAAACCAGCGCTCGCAACATCAACCTGACCGCTCGCAATGGCGACGCAGACTTGAGCGGCGCTGCCGTGGACGCGACAGCAATCCTCAAAACCGCAGTGGCCAAAACGCTGAAGACCGACAATGCCCGGGTAAATGCCGAGCGCATGCAACTGGCGGCTGGCAGCCTGTCGAACCACAAGGGCGAAATCGTTCAGGTTGGCAAGGGCGATACGCTGATTGAAGTCTCCGGTGATCTGGATAACGACAACGGACGCATCGCCAGTAATGGCGCCAATGTCCGTTTGTCTGCCGCGACCCTGTCCAACCGCAAAGGCAGGGTCGAGCACGCCGGCACCGGCAGTCTGAATATTCAGGGCCAGGCGCTGAGTGGCAACCACGGTTCCCTGCACAGCAACGGCCTGCTACAGCTTGATGTCGCCCACGCTGTACTGGATGGGGCCAGCACCATTGCGCGGCAGATCCGGATCGATGGCATTAGCCTGTCCAATCGTCAGGGGCAAATTCTGCAAAGCGGCAGGGAGACCTTGAGCATCAGCGCCAGCGGATTGCTCGACAACAGCGGCGGGACCGTGGCCAGTGATGGTGATGTGGTCCTGACCAGCGATCAACTGCTCAATCAGGCCGGGACGGTTCAGGCCACGGCCAATGGCAAGTTGAATGTCACCGCCAGGACGCGACTGGACAACAGCACCGGGACCCTCGCATCGGCCAAGGGGACTCAATTAAGTGCAGGACAGCTGGTCAATGCCAACGGCAAGATCACGTCCGGCGACAGCCTGCTGCTGTCCGGCGGGCAATTGAACAATGACCAGGGCACCCTGGCGGCGAACGGCGCGATCACCGTTAGCGGATTTCAAGTGAGCAACCGCCAAGGGACCCTTGGCTCGGTCAAGGGACAGGTTGATATCACCGCGACCGAAGGCACCATCGATAACAGCGGCGGTGTCTTTCAGGCGCAACAGGCATTGAACCTGACGAGTCAGGGGCTGCTGAACGACGACGGCCTCATCAACGGTTCGGCTGTGCACCTGGACAGCACCGGGAAGCTGCTGTCCAACCAGCGCGGGGCGATCATCGGCACCGGCACGGTCAACGTGTCCAGCGGCGAGCTGAATAACCAGGCCGGCTTGATCCAGGCCGCCGCGGCATTGACGGTCGACACCCAGGGTCAGTCGCTGATCAACACGGACTCGGGCAAGACCAACGGTATTCTCGGACAAGCCGGGGTCAAGCTGAGCACTGGCGATCTGATCAACAGCGCCGGCTTCATCGGCGGCAAGGGCGATATCACTGTTGATGCCAGGCAATTCGACAACCGGACGGGCGGGATCCTGACCAGCGAGAAGTCACTGCACCTGTCCGGCACTGGCCTGTACAACGGTGGCGGCCAGGTTCAAACATTGGGCGATGCCAGGCTGGACCTGGGCAGCGGACGCATCGATAACATCGGCGGCTTGTTACGTGCCGGCGGCACGCTGTCCGTTGGCGCCGCAGTGCTGGATAACCAGCAAACCCAAGGCTTGAATCAGGGCGTCGAGGGCCAGTCGCTGGCGCTCGACGTGGCGCAAGTGCTCAATCGATCCGGCGCGATCCGTGCGGACCAGACGCTGACGATTACCAGCGGGAGTCAACTGGATAACAGTTCGGGGCTGATCTCGTCGAGCAAACGACTGTCGATCAGCGACGGGCTATCGGGGCAGAGCCTCAATCTGCTCAACACCGGAGGCACCCTGATTGCCGGGGAAAACCTGGGCATCACCAGCGCCAGCCTGAGCGGCGACGGCAACGTTTTGAGCCTGGGTGACATCGACCTGACGCTGGGTTCAAGCTTGATCAACACCGGCAAGCTGCAAGCCAACGGCAATCTCGATTTGAATCTGCAAGGTCGCCTCGACAATCAGGGCGCCTTGCAAGCCGGCAAGCTGTTACAGGTGTCGAGTGGCGTTGTCGAAAATCAGGTTAACGGCGAGATCAGCGCTGCACAGGTCACGCTCAATGTGGGCGATACCCTGACCAACCGTGGCCTGATCGACGCGCAGATCACCCGCATCAACGCCCGCGTGCTGAACAATCTGGGCAGCGGCAGGATATATGGTGATCAAGTATCCATTGCCACCCGGGACCTGACCAACAATGTGGAGAACGGCCAGGCAGCAGTCATTGCCGCACGCAACCGCCTGGACATCGGCGCCAGCTCGATCCTGAACCGTGAACACGCGATGCTCTTCAGTGCCGGCGACCTGGCAATCGGCGCAGCGCTGGACGCAAACGGCCAAGCCACCGGCCGGGCTGACCTGGTGCACAACGCCAGCGCGACGATCGAGGCCCTCGGCGATTTAAGCCTGGCCAGCGCCGTGTTGCTCAACACCAATGAACACTTCAGCACCCAGGTCGTGGAGATCAGCCGCCAGGCATTGCAAGAATTCCAGCGCACCGGCTACGCCTCCCGCTATCGTCCCGACCAGGTCTCGATCTACCGGGATGAGGTCAATCATCTGGTGAGCCCCGACGGCACGTCGGATAAATACAACCGTTATGACTACACGCGTATCACCACACAAACCCAGATCCTGACCTCGGACCCAGGAGAGATTCTGTCCGGTGGTTCGATGTTGCTCAACGCCGATACCGTGCTGAACGACAAGAGTCGGATCATCGCCGGCGGCACCCTGACCGGGAACATCGGGCATCTGGAAAACACCGAAGTCTCCGGTCAGCAAACGGTCACCGACAGCGGCACCGTCAGCAACTTTTATCGTATCCAGAGAAAGGGCCGTGACCGTCAAGGCACCGCCGTGGCGGCTTACAACCCCGCAGCCAGCGTCACCGATATTTTCCTGCACCCGAGCCAGTATCAACAGAACGCCGCCCACAGCGGCAGCGGGTTACAGGTTGGCGATCGGCTGACGTCCAGTGTCAACCAGCAAGCCGTAGGCGCCCATGGGGCCGAGGTCAACGTGGGCAATGGTCGCGCGCCGGGCCCGGTGCTGGAGGTCTCGGCGCTGCAAAGCACCAACGCGGCAGGTGTCGGTGAATCGATCCGCACCGGCGGTATCAACGCGCAGGTGCCAGACAATAGCCTGTTCCACGTCAACACCCAGGCCAATCCAGGCTACCTGGTAGAGAGCGACCCGCGGTTTACCAGCTATCGAAGCTGGCTGTCGTCCAACTACATGCTCGAACGCCTCCAGCTCGATCCGGCGTTGACCCTGACGCGTCTGGGCGATGGTTTCTACGAACAGAAACTGATCCGCGAACAGATCGCCCAACTCACCGGCAGGCGCTTCCTCGACGGCTACGCCAACGACGAGACTCAATACCGTTCGTTGCTCGACAGCGCACTGACCTACGCCGGCAAATGGAGCCTGGTGCCCGGTGTCGAATTGACCTCCGATCAAATGGCACAACTGACCAGCGACATTGTCTGGCTGGTGAAAAAGGACATCACCCTGGCCGATGGCAGCGTGACCCAGGCGCTGGTCCCGCAGGTTTATGTGCGGGTACGTAACGGCGACCTGGACGGCTCCGGTGCGTTGATGGCGGGCAATGTCGTGGACCTCAAATTGCAAGGTGACCTGATCAACAGCGGCACGATCGCCGGGCGCAGCGTGCTGGCGATTTCAGCCGAAAACATCCACAACCTTGGCGGGCGCCTTTCCGGGGCAGACGTGGGTATAAAAGCCCGCACCGACCTGAACAACCTCGGCGGCCTGATCGATGCCAACAGCCGTCTGAATGCGGTGGCAGGTCGCGATATCAATCTGATCTCCAGTACCCGCGACACCCAAAGCGCCCAAGGCACCGCGACCCAGGTGGCGAGGGTTGCCGGGCTATTTGTCTCCAGCCCTCAGGGCGAACTGGTGGCAACAGCCGGTCGTGACATCAACCTTCAAGCAGCGCAGATCGTCAGCGCCGGCAAGGACGGCAGGACAACCCTGGGTGCCGGCAACGACATCAACCTGGGCACGATCACCGAAAAACGCGAGCAGACTGTGCGCTGGGATTCGAGCAATTCGCGCAAGGAGGCCAGTCGCGTCGATGCGGGCAGCACGATTCAAGGCGAAGGCGAAGTCCGACTGATCGCTGGCCAGGACGTGAACGCGCGCGGCGCCACCATCACCAGCGCGCAAGGTGGTGTGCTGGTGTCCGCCGACCGCGACATCAACTTGAGCACCGGTCAGAGCTACAACTTTGTCGACGAGGCGCATAAGGTCAAAGGCAGTAACAGCCTGTTCTCCAGCAAGACCACCAGCACCCGCGACACGCTTCACGAAACCCGTGCCCTGGCCAGCACCCTGAGCGGGGAAACGGCCTGGCTCAAGGCCGGTAACGACCTGACGGTCCAGGGCAGTAACGTGGTCTCGACCAGCGGCACGACGCTGGCGGCCGGGAACGATGTCAACGTCCTGTCGGCCACCGATCACGTCAGCGAGCAGCACTCCAGGGACGTCAAGCAGAGCGGACTGTTCAGCGGTGGCGGCGTCGCCGTGACCATGGGCATTCAACAAAAGAATGATAAAAACACCAACGACCTCGACAGTGCATCCGCCAGCACCATCGGTTCCACCAACGGTAATGTCAGCATTCAAGCCGGTAATGCCTATCGCCAGGTCGGCAGCAAAGTCTCGGCACCTGAAGGCAATGTCGATATTGCGGCGAAGCACGTCGACATCCTCGAGGCTCAGAACCAGCAGCATTCGACCCAGGAAAGCAAGTTCAAGCAAGGCGGGCTGACGGTGACGATCACTAACCCGGTGGTCACTGCCGTGCAGAACGCTCAGCAGATGAAAAAAGCGTCCGAGCGCACTGACGATGGGCGGATGAAAACCCTCGCCGCCGCCAACGTTCTGCTTGAGGCCGGCAATGCAACAACCATGGTGCAGCAGAACCCGGCACAAGCGGGCGGCATCAACGTCAGTATTTCCATCGGCGGCAGCAAGAACGAAAGCAAAAGCGAGCAGACCGGCACCATCGCGGCAGGCTCATCGGTGCTGGCGGGGGGCGATGTCAACATCACCGCGAGCGGTGCGGGCAAAGACAGTGACCTGACTGTGCAAGGCAGCCAGATCACCGCCGGGCATGATGCCAACCTCAAGGCCGACGGCGATATTTCGTTACTCGCGGCGCGCAATACAGTCGAACAGCACAGCACCAACGAGGGCAGCAACGCCAGTATCGGCATCGGCTTTGCCGTCGGTGGGTCGCAGAACGGCTTCAGCCTCAACGCCGGCGCGTCGATGAGCCGCGGCAACGCGGATGGCAGTGACCTGGTGTGGAGCAATACCCATGTCGATGCCGGTAACAAGGTGTTGATCCAGTCTGGTGGCGATACCCGGCTCAAGGGCGCAGTGGTCTCCGGCAACCAGGTCACCGCCGACATCGGCGGCAATCTCAGTATCGAGAGCCTTCAGGACACCAGCACTTTCGACTCCAAACAAAGCAACACCGGCGTCGGCGTCAGCTTGTGCATTCCGCCGTTTTGCTATGGCGCGTCCAGCGCCAGCGTGAGCGTTGGTGGCAGCAAACAGGAGTCGAATTTCGCCAGTGTCATCGAGCAAAGCGGCATTCGTGCGGGCGACGGTGGTTTCGACATTCGAGTCAAGGGCAATACCGACCTGGTGGGGGGCTTGATTGCCAGCAACGACAAAGCGATTGCCGATGGAAAAAACAGCCTCGGCACCGGCTCACTGACCACCTCGGACCTGCACAACAGCTCCAGCGCGAGTGCTGACAGCAGCGGCGTTTCCCTGGGCACCGACATGTTCACGCAGGGCAAGTACGGCGCTGGCAAGGCCTTGGTGGGCAACGCGTTGAACTCCGGGCATGCCGACGGTTCCTCTGACGGCGACACCCGCAGCGCAGTGAGTCTGGGCAATATCCTGATCACCGATGCCTACCGCCAGCAGCAACTGACCGGGCAGGATGCCAGTCAAACGGTCGCCACCCTCAACCGCGACACCGCCGGCGCCCACACCAGCGCCGAACTCCAGGACGTGGGGAAAATGGCCCGAACGGCTGAAGCCGAACAGGCCATCAAGAACGAAACCTTCCATCAGGCGGTGATGTTTACCGACGAGGCCTATCGCACGATGTTCCTGCAAGAGGCGCGCATGTTTGTCTTGCTGACCGATGCGAATGGCAAGGTGCTTGAAGATGAAAACAAAATCCCTCTGCGCCGGGAATTGACCAACGAAGAAAAGCTCAACCTCAAGCCTGGCACCGATGGCAAAGTCCATGTGGCCGACAACGGCATCTTCAACGACGAGAATGGTGCGGCCAAATACGCCAACCAGCATCGCAGCGCCGACACCGAAGGTCCGCAATACTTCATCTGGTTTCCGGAGGCGGGCAATTTTGCATCCGAGCTGATGGTGGCCGGTTACCAGAAGTACCTGGACACCGACTTCTGGGGCCTGACCAATTCGACCCAGGCAACGCGCGAGGTCATGCTCGCCTATGGCGATAAAGGTTTGCACTTCGATGGCCATAGTCGAGGCACCATGACCGTGGGTAATGCCATGGAATCGATGATGAACACGCCGGACGCCACAGGCAGCCTGAGCAACACCAGCGTCAATTTCTTCGGTGCGGCCTATAGCGTCTACAAGGCCGATGAACTGCTGGGCAAATTGCAGAACCGGGACGCCGTCAGCGATCCGGCAACACGCGACAAGATGGTCCTGCAATACCAGATCCATCAGAACGACCCGGTCGGCGTGTCGATATTCGTCGGCAACAACCCAGGCACTGGTGGGGTGATCCCGCCGGAGAGCAGCAAACTGAAGGAATTTATCAATGTCTTCAGTGGCGACACCACCGTCCATAGCTGCTATGGCGATGGTGCTGCAGAATCCTGTACTCGCTACTGGACCAACTCACCGGGTTCTCGACCGACGTTTGTTCCGGTCACTCCAAAAAAATAAGGAATGCTCGATATGCGCTGGAAAAATATTGCATTCGCGGTGTGCCTGCTCCCGGTCATCAGCGCCTGCCACGCCAGACCCTTTCAGCCACCGCCCGCGGAGTCGAGCCAGTGGCTGAAAGCCGGTGCCAGCGAGAACGACGCGTTTCAGTCGATGCTGGCGTGCGGTTACATCAATGGCTCTGGCTCTGACGCCAAGGCCACGACAGAACAAAGGGCCGAGCGTTTCCAGTGCATGAAACGCGCAGGTTACAGCCGTCGCGACAATCTGGATCTGTGTACCCAGCCTAGTTTTCGCACACTGAAGGCGTGCGCGCCTGCCCACTGAAGTGACAAAACTCCCGCTGTGCCTGATGCCAGCGGTGATCAATCTAACAAGGAAAACAATGCCATGAAATTTGCTATCGGTGCAGGTTTGCTGCTGACGTTAAGCGGCTGTGTGACGATGTCGGGTGAGTATCAGGTCAGTGGCCAGGATGCTTCGGGAGCGCCATTGAAGATGGGCACAATAACCACTCAGGGTCGCGGCATCTACACCGTGCGCAATGCCCTGTGCCAGGCGTCACCCGGTGCGACCGTGATCATTCGTGACAACGCGACAGGCAAGGAACTGAGCGGCGAGAGCCCTTATCAGTGCCGCTGAAGCGATTGGCTTTTCGTCTGGAGCAAGGGATCTTTCCATGAGAACACTACTGGTTGCGGCCATTGCGTTGACGTTGAGCGGCTGCGGTAACCTGGCCAACGTGCGCTCCTATTCCACGCCTTACGCGGAGCCGACGTCCGGTGACACCGCGCGCATGCGAGTGATCACCAACGGCATGGCGCGCGGAGTGCCGGCGCGGGGCTGCATCGACTGGAACAGTCCCGGTGCCGGGATCATGGCAGTGGCGCAGTCGGGGTTCGCCAGTCGCAACGGACAAAACCTGGGCATGCCGGTCAGCCTGACCCGGGTGCAAGCCGCGGATCTGGTGCGCACGGAACTCAAGGTACCGGCCAATCAGCGGTTCACGGTGAACTTCCAGAGCCAGGGAAGCGTGTCCAACGGCTATTCCTACAGCTGCCAGCAAAGCTTGCGTTTCACCCCGCAGGCCGGCCAGGACTATGAGTTGATCATGCTCGAAAGCGGCCAATGCCTGATGTCGCTGCAACGTCTGGACACCACCGGCACCCCATCGCCAGTGGCGCTGGAACCGGCCCGATTGTGCAACGCATCAGACGCCCTGTAGCCGTCCGAATCAAGCGAGCTCGCCCCCTGCCCGCTTGAGCATTTGTTTACAGCGCTCCGACAAGTGAAACACGTGCAACTGTTTGCCCGCCTTGGCGTATCGCTCACGCAGGGTTTTCAGCGCGGCGATCGCCGAGTAGTCGACGAACCTCAGGTGACGACAGTCCAGGGTCACGTGCGCAGGGTCGCTGGCAGGGTCGAACTGATTGAGGAAAGGTGCGGTCGAGGCGAAGAACAGCGTGCCATGCAGGTGATACAGCTTGCTGCCGTCGGCTTCGATATGAGCGTCGGCGTAGAGCTCGCGAGCCTGTTGCCAGGCGAAGTTCAGCGCGGCAATGATGATCCCGCACAGTACTGCGGTGGCCAGGTCGGTGAACACCGTAATCACCGTGACGGCGATGATCACCAACACGTCGTTCAGCGGCACTTTGTTCACCACTCGCAACGAAGCCCAGGCAAACGTCTGCTGCGACACTACGAACATCACCCCGACCAGTGCCGCCAGCGGGATGCGCTCGATCAGCGGCGACAAAAACAGGATGAACAACAGAATCAGGACTCCGGCCACTATCCCGGACAGCCGGCCACGACCACCGGAGCTGAGGTTGATCACTGTCTGGCCGATCATGGCGCAGCCGCCCATGCCGCCGAACACACCGGAGACCATGTTGGCCGCGCCCAGCGCCACGCATTCGCGATCCGGGTAGCCACGGCTTTCGGTGATCTCGTCGGTGAGGTTCAGGGTCAACAGGGTTTCCAGCAGGCCGACCAGCGCCATCAGAATCGCGTAAGGGGCGATGATGTGCAGGGTTTGCAGATTCCAGGGGATGTCCGGCAGCGCCAAGGTTGGCAAGCCACCGGCAATGTGCGCCATGTCGCCCAAGGTGCGGGTCGGCAGGCCGAGCAGATGGACCGCGAGGCCAACGCTGAGGATCGCCACCAATGCTGGCGGTACGGCGCGGGTCAGGCGCGGCAGCAGATAGACGATGGCCATGGTCACCGCTACCAGCCCCGCCATCAGGTACAGCGGCTGCCCGCTCAGCCAGGTATCACCACGCTTGAAGTGCTCCAATTGGGCCAGGGCGATGATGATCGCCAGGCCATTGACGAAGCCGAGCATCACCGGGTGCGGCACCATGCGCACCAGCTTGCCCAGCTTCAGCAGCCCGAACGCCAGCATGATCAGCCCACCCAGCAGCACCGTGGCCAGCAGATACTGTACGCCGTGCTGCACCACCAGCGCGACGATCACTACGGCCATCGATCCGGCGGCGCCGGACACCATGCCCGGTCGCCCGCCGAAGAGCGCGGTCAGGGTGCAAATGATGAACGCGCCGTACAGGCCCATCAATGGATTGAGGTGGGCCACCAGTGCAAAGGCGATGCATTCGGGCAGCAAGGCAAAAGAGGTGGTGAGCCCGGCCAGGACATCGGCGCGCAGACGTTTTGGTTTCATGGTTTACCCAAAAATTTTGGCCGCAGGGAATGGCCAGCAAAGAGGGTGCGGATGTTACGGAATTGGGGGCAGCGCGGCCAGTTGTCGGGCTGCTGAATACGCCTTCGCGAACAGGCTCGCTCCCACAGGGGATCTATGTCGGACGCAAAATCTGTGTCCTATGCAGATCAAACTGTGGGAGCGAGCCTGCTCGCGAAGGCAGCGACGCGGTCTAAAGCGAACTCACACCATCTCGTCCCGAATCCACTCAACCACCGAAGTGCGCTTCGGCGCCCAGCCCAGCAGTTCACGCGCATGCTTGCCGCGGACCCGGCTGTTGGAGCCCAGGCCATAGTTGGCCATTTCATAACCCCATTCGGCTTCGGCCTCTTTCAGCGGCCAGTCCTGTGGCTCCCCCAGATTCAGCGCTTGGGCAATCGCAGTGGTCATGTCGATGAACGACGCCTCACTGCTTTCGACGAAGTAGAAGGTACCCGGAATGTTTTTGGTCAGCGCCAGCAGGTACAGGGTCACCACGTCCTCGATGTGCACGTTGGACCAAATGTTCCGACCCGGGCCGACATGCCGGACTACACCCGTTTTGCGTGCCTGTTTGAGCAAGCGCGGCAACTGCACGCTGTCGCGATCGACACCCAGGCTGTGACCGTAGATCAGGGTGTTGCAGATTACTGCCGAGTTCACCCCGTCTTTGGCGGCGGCGAGGATCAGGTTATCGATGGCCACGCGGGCAGCCTTGTCGACCGTCGGCTCCGGCAGGTTGTCTTCGTAATAGACGACGTCGCTGGATTTGCCGCCCGACGCATCGCCGACGATGCTCGAACCGCTGGTATGCAAGAACACTTTGTTGGAACCGCGCAGCGCATCGAGCAAAGCTTGCACTGCGCCGCGATGGTCGCTGCTGGCGGCATTGATCACGGCATCGGCAGCCCGGGCCTGTTCGGCCAGGAGCGCGCTGTCATCCAGCGTGCCGATTATCGGGGCGATGCCCAGTGCGCTCAGTTCATTGGCTTGTTCGGCGCTGCGCACCAGGCCGGTAACCTTGTGACCAGCCCGAACCAGGCCGGTGGCGATGGAGCCGCCAATAAAGCCGGCGGCGCCGGTGATGAATACGTTCATGGAGAAACTCCCTGCGTCGGTAAGTGATGTCACCAGTATCGAGGAGCGACGCCTGGGGAAACAGGCGGTGCTGCCCAATTCACTCTTGCGCAGGGATCACGAATCAGCCCTTGAAGTCCGCTATCGCGTAATCCGCCAATTTGCCCTGGATGAAGTCCAGGAAACACTGGATGCGCAGGGCCAGTTGCGAGTTGCGGTAGTACACCGCGTTGATCGGCTGACGATAGCCGCTGTTGAACTCCGCCAGCAGCACCTGCAGGCGCCCGGCGCGGATGTCATCGATGGTCATGAAATGGGACAGGCTGGCGATGCCCTGGCCTGCCAGTGCCAGGTGCCGGATCGTCTCGCCGCTTGAGGCGCTGATCGACGCCTGGATCGGCCAGCGATCACCGTGCACATAGCGCAGCGGCCATTGATTCAGGCCTTCGTTCTGGGTAAAGCCCAGCATCGTGTGTCCGGACAAATCCGCCACTGCAACCGGCACGCCGTGTTTTTCCAGGTAGGCCGGGCTGGCGACGATGTGCAGCGGGCTGCATCCGAGGGAGCGGGCGTGCAAGGTCGAGTCGGCCAGCGTGCCGATGCGGATGGCGATGTCGGTGCTTTGCTCGAGCAAATCGATGATCAGGTCGTTGCTGTTGAGTTCCAGCTGAATGTCTGGATAGAGCCGGCGGAACTCGTCGATGTACGGCACGATGGCGTGCAGCATGAACGGCGAGGCGGCGTTGATCCGCAGCCGCCCGGACGGGGTTTGCTGGCGTGAGGTCAGGCGCTCTTCAAGTTCATCCATCTGATCGAGAATCAGCTTGGCGTGCTCGAAGAAGTACTTGCCCTCCTCGGTCAGATCCATGCGCCGCGTGGTGCGGTTGATCAGGGTGGTATCGAGCTTCGCCTCCAGACGCGACAAGGTCCGACTGACCGCCGAAGGCGTTTGCCCGACCTGCTCGGCCGCAGCGGAAATCGACCCGCACTCAATCACGCAGACGAAAATCTGCATTTCATCGGATCTGGCTTTCACGAATGCCCCTCATTCAAAACTGGCTTGATAGTAGCTGGATGCGGGGCAAAAGGAACCTCAAGCCGGCAGGCCAAACACCTCAGCCAAATGCTGCTCGTAACGCGCCACGTCGGCTTCGATATTGGGGCGCTTCATCACGTCAACGCTCAGGAAGGTCGGCAAGCCGGTCATGCCGAGGAATTCGTTGGCCTTGTGGAACGGGAAGTACACCGCGTCCACACCCTTGGCTTCGAAAAAGTCGGTCGGGTCATCGAACGCTTGCTGCGGCGCGTTCCAGGTCAGCGACAGCATGTACTGCTTACCCTGCAGCAGACCGCCGCTGCCGTACTTTTGCGAGGCATCGGACCGGGTGCGGCCGTCGCTGGCGTAGAGGCTGCCATGGCCTTCGGTGAAGACTTCGTCGATGTATTTTTTCACGGTCCAGGGCGCGCCCATCCACCAGCCGGGCATCTGGTAAATGATCACGTCGGCCCAGAGGAACTTGGCAACTTCTTCGGCGACGTCGTAGCCCGCGTCGATGAAGGTGGCCTTCACATCCACGCCGCCGCGATCCAGCACGCTCAGCGCAGCCTCATGCAGGGTGGCGTTGTAGCGGCCATCGGAGTGGGCAAATTTTTTGCCACCATTGAGCAACAGCACTTTTTTCATGGGGGGTCTCGCAAGGTTGGAATTCGATGGCGGCAGCGTATCGAACTGCTTCGCGGGGAATAAGCGCTGAATTCACAAAAATCATTTGACCTACACGCACGAATCGACAGGCGATTGTTGCCATAAACTACGGCCGATTCTTAACTTGAGGACATTGTTCTGATGAGTGAAATTCAAGGCTTCATCCTGCACGCCAAGACCCGCCCGGAAAAATCCGCCGCCTTCGAAGCGCTTTTCAGCGGCTATGTACAAGCGAGTCGCGCCGAGCCCGGCTGCATCGAATACCACATGCTGCGCGACAAACAGGACCCGACGCTGTTTATCTTTTACGAGATCTGGCAGTCCCAGGCCCACCTGGACGTGCACTCGAACCTGCCGCACATGAAACAGTTTCTCGACCAACGCATGGAGTATCTGGAACGGGATTTCGAGATCCGCGACATCGACATGCTCAGCCCGTCGTCCGCTATCCGCTGATCAGCAGGTGGCCGCCGAGTACGCCGAGGCCGATGAAGAACACGCGCTTGAACAGCACGGCGCTAATCCGCTGACGCAGCCATTGGCCCAGCAACATGCCGAGCACCGCCGGGATCAGCGCCAGCAACGATGCACTCAACTCGCCACCGCCGAGGGCCCCGCGCCATGCCAGGCCGGCGGCCAAGGCCAGGGTCGAGACGGTGAATGACAGGCCCAGGGCCTGCACCAGTTCATCCCTGCTCAAGCCCAGCGCTTGCAGATACGGTACCGCCGGAATCACGAAGACGCCGGTGGCCGAGGTGATAACGCCCGTGACCAGGCCGCAAAGCGGAGCGAGCCAGTGCTCGCTGCCAGCGCCGATACGCAAGGTCGGCAGCAACAGACCGCTCAACGCGTACAGCAACAATGCCGCCCCCAGTCCGCGCACGACCCAGTGACTATCCACCATGCCGATCCACACCGTACCGGCAGCGGTGCCGATGAAGATCGCCAGCAACATCGGCCACAGCCGTTTGACCAACTTCAGCAAATGCCCACCGAAGGCCAGCTGCCAGACGTTGGTAAGGGTTGCGGGGATGATCAATAATGCGGCAGCCTGTGACGGCGCCATAGCCAGACCCAGCAGGCCCATGGCGATGGTGGGCAGGCCGAGACCGATGACACCCTTGATCATGCCGGCCAGGAGGAAGGTGGCGATGACCATTAAAGAAAGGGCCAGTCCGAGGTTTTGGTAGAACGCGGCGAGTGTGTTCATGGGGTAATCCTGAGCCTGGATTGGGCGCTTGGGAATCTGTCATATACTGAGGGTGCCTCTTGATTTGGAAGAGGCTTAAGGATTGCGCCGTGGCTGCTGACGCCTTCGCGAGCAAGCCCGCTCCCACAGAGTTCACCGTTTGCCGCAATCGAGCGTCCACTGAAGATCCCTGTGGGAGCGGGCTTGCTCGCGAAGGCGCCCGCCCAGACGACAAACATCCAGAGGCTGTACCCATGCACTTCGACTTCACCGACCTGCGCCTCTACCTCAACATCCTCGACAGCGGCAACATCACCGCCGGCGCCGCCCGCAGTCATCTGTCCCTGGCAGCGGCGAGTGCACGCATCCGCGCCATGGAAGCTTCGTTGGGAATCGCGTTCCTGGAGCGAGGTCGTCGTGGCATCACCCCCACTCCCGTTGGCAAGGCCTTGGCGCAACACGCTCGCGTTTTATTGCAACAGGCAGAACGCATGCAGCAGGACCTGGCCGACTACGCCAAAGGCGTCAAAGGCCAGGTGCGTCTGCTGTGCAACACCACGGCGATCACCGAATACCTGCCAGAGCTGCTCGCGGATTTCCTGCGCGGCCACCCCAACCTCGACATCGACCTCCAGGAACTGCCCAGCACTCGCATCACCCACGCCTTGCACCAGGGTGCGGCAGACCTCGGAATCGTGTCCGACGCCGTAGACACCGAAAACTTGCAGACGCGCCCGTTTCGTGACGATCCGCTGGTGCTGATCCTGCCCCGCGATCATCCTTTGGCAGACGCCGGCCCCGTGCGCTTCAGCGACACATTGCACCACGACTACGTCGGCCTGAATGCCAATAACGCCTTGGCTGTCTACCTTGAAGAACAAGCGCTGCACGCAGGAGCACGCCTGCTGATCCGCATTCGCGCCGACGGCTTCGACGGGGTGATGCGCATGGTCGCTCGTGGCGCGGGGTTGGCCATCGTGCCCCTGGCGGCGGTCGAACGCTGGCCCGGCGATACGCCCTTCAAGACCCTTGCCCTGCAAGAATCCTGGGCCCTGCGCAAGCTCCTGCTCTGCGCCAGGGACTTCACGACATTGCCCGGTTACGCCAGGGCCTTGCTGCTCGCCTTGACTCTCCCCTGAGGGGCAGGCTTTACCCTCGGCATTTGCGCTTCAAGGACAGAAACGATGGGCAAGCGAATTCTGGTGATTCTTGGTCATCCGTCGAGCAACAGCTTCTGCGCTGCGCTCGCCGAGCGTTACATACAAGCTGCGTTGCACGCCGGGCACGAGGTGCGTCAATTATTTCTGGGCAGCATGGACTTTGATCCGGTGCTGCGTGAAGGCTATCAACAGGTTCAGCCACTGGAAGCCGACTTGCGCCGCGCCCAGTCCGACATCCTGTGGTCCGAACATCTGACGTTGATTTATCCGATCTGGTGGGGCGGAGCGCCGGCCTTGCTCAAAGGTTTTTTCGACCGAGTGTTCCTGCCCGGTTTCGCTTTCAAGTATCGCGAAGGCAACGCCTTTCCCGAGAAGTTGCTGCACGGTCGCAGCGCGCATCTGCTGGTGACCATGGACACGCCACCCTGGTACTACCGCTGGGTCTATCGAATGCCCGGGCTGCACCAGATACGTAAAACCACCCTCGCCTTTTGCGGCATCAAGCCACAACGCACACTGACGTTTGGCCCGATACTCGGCGCAAGCCAACGACAGCGTGAAGCCTGGCTGTTGCAAGCCCAGGCTATCGCCAGCCGCTGAGTGTGCCAATAATGCGCCGGGCTGTATCAAGGTAAAAAGGGACTTTTCATGTACATCGGCCAAGCCGCGCAACGCTCCGGAACCACGATCAAGAGCATCCGCCATTACGAGTCGATCGGCTTGTTGCCGGTTGCCCGGAGACTGGGAAAATACCGCCTCTACGATCAGCAAAGCGTCGATCTGCTGATCTTCATCAAGTGCGCTCAGCAACTGGGGTTCCGGCTCAAGGAGTTGCAGACGATCTTTGCCGGTCGTCAAGGCCAGGCAATGCCTTGGGCACTGGCGCAGCAGGCCATCGAGGCCAAGAAGCGCGAAATAAGCGAGCGGATTGCCACGCTCGCGCACCAGCACGAGCAATTGGTCGAGTTCGAGGGCAGTCTCCTGCAAGCCCGGATCGATTGTTCGCTGGACAGTCTCTGAGGGCATGGCGCGTTTCTGGACAGTTCGATGTCGACCCCAGACAACTGACCGGCGAGCCGACGCTATAGGGTGCGTCTTCAGTTCTCGAACGCTACTTCTTATTAGCTCAAGGCCGGAGTCCACATGACCGCACCTATTACCGTTCTTCGCGACACTCACCCGCTGCCGGTACTCGACGCCTGCAAGTGGGAAAAACTCGAAGGCGACCCGCACACCGTCAACCTCAACGCCTACACCAGCGAAGACGGCAGCAAGATCATGGGCACCTGGATCTGCACGCCGGGCAAGTGGTATGTGGAATACGTGAAGTGGGAATACTGCGACTTCCGCGAGGGGTACTGCATCATCACCCCAGAGGGCAAGGAGCCGATCCATCTGCGCGCCGGTGATATTTTCGTCGTCGAGCCGGGCATGAAAGGCACGTGGGAAGTGGTTGAGACCGTGCGCAAGTATTTCGTGTTTGCCTGATATAAAAAACCGGGAGGTCACCCGACGTGATCTCCCGGTGAATATCGATGTATAGATGCAATACCTGTGGGAGCGAGCCTGCTCGCGAAAGGGCCAGCACATTCACCACCAGTGGTGATTGATCTACCGCTTTCGCGAGCAGGCTCGCTCCCACAGGTTGTTCAACTTGACTGCCTGGCAGGAGGGCAAGTCCTTCGCCGCAAAAGCAGCTAAAGAGCTTCGCCAGCAAGCCGGCTCCTACAGGGGTTTGCGATAGCTGTTGATGATCGCCGAGAAGTCCTTGCCACCCTCCCCACGCTGACTCATCGCCTGATACAACTGCTGCGCCACCGCGCCGAGCACCACCGGTTGGTGGGCCTGACGGGCCGCTTCCGTGGCCAGTCCCAGATCCTTGAGCATCAGTTCGGCACCGAAACCGCCGGTATAGCCGCGCGAAGCCGGCGCCGTTTCGACGATGCCCGGCCACGGGTTGTACATCTCCGAACTCCAGCAACGCCCGGTGGAACTGTTGATGACGCCCGCCAGCACGGCGCTGTCGATCCCCAGGGCCTCACCCAACGCCATGGCTTCGCTGACGCCGACCATGGAAATCCCCAGCAGCAGGTTGTTGCAGATCTTGGCGATTTGCCCGGTGCCGACTTCGCCGCAACGGACGATGTTACGGCCCATCTGCGCCAACACCGGCTGCAGGGTGGCGAACAGCTCGGGCGTGGCGCCCACCATGAAGGTCAGGGTCCCCGCCGCCGCACCGCCGGTACCACCGGAAACCGGCGCATCGGCCATGACCACGCCCTGTTTGGCCGCAGCTGCTGCGACATCACGGGCGGTCTGCGGATCGATGGTGCTGCAATCCACGGCCGGCACACCCTTGGCGATACCCGCCAGCACGCCGTCTTCACCCAGCCAGACGCTACGCACATGCACCGCGGCAGGCAGCATGGTGATCACCATTTCGGCGTCTTGAGCGGCTTCACGGGCCGAAGCGCTGATGCTGCCGCCCAGTTGCTCCAGCTCCGCCAGCACGGTTTTATTCAGGTCGACCAAACGCAGCGAATGGCCGGCCTTGATCAGGTTGCGCGCCATCGGCGCGCCCATGTTGCCGAGACCGATAAAAGCGATTTTCATGTCCGGCTCCTTAACGCAGGTTGATAGTGGTATTCACACCGTCGTTGACGCTGTTGTCATCGAACCAGCGACTGGTGACAGTCTTGGTTTGAGTGTAGAACTGCACCACTTGCTTGCCATACGGGCCGAGGTCGCCGAGTTTGGAACCGCGCGAACCGGTGAAGCTGAAGAACGGCACCGGCACCGGAATCGGGATGTTGATACCGACCTGGCCGACGTCGATTTCGCTCTGGAATTTGCGCGCCGCCGCACCGCTCTGGGTGAACAATCCCGTGCCGTTGCCGAACGGGTTGGCGTTGACCAGCGCGATGGCCTCATCGAGGGTATCGACTTCCAGCACCACCAGCACCGGGCCGAAGATTTCCTGGGTGTAGATCTGCATCTCGGGCGTCACGCCGGAGAACAGGGTCGGGCCGACAAAGTTGCCCTTCTCGAAACCTGGGACAGTGATGTCGCGACCGTCCAGTTCCAGCTTGGCGCCTTCCTTGATGCCGCTTTCGATCAGGTCGAGAATCCGCGCCTTGGCTTTTTTCGAAATCACCGGGCCGACATCGGTGCCCGGTTCGCTGCCGGCATTGACCTTGAGTTTCTGCGCCAGCGCCTTCAGGTCGGGCAGCCATTGCCTGGCCGCGCCCACCAGCACCACCACAGACGTGGCCATGCAACGTTGACCGGCAGCACCGAAACCGGCACCCACCAGCGCATTGAGCGCTTGTTCGCGGTTGGCATCCGGCAGCACCACGGCGTGGTTCTTCGCGCCCATCATTGATTGCACGCGCTTGCCGTGTTTGCCGGCCAGGTCGTAGACGTGCGTACCGACTGCAGTCGAACCGACGAAGGACACCGCCTTGATGTCCTTGTGGGTGCAGAGCGCATCCACCACGTCCTTGCCGCCATGAACGACGTTGAGCACGCCCGCTGGCACGCCGGCTTCGATCGCCAGCTCTACCAGCAGCATGGTCGACATCGGGTCCTGTTCGGACGGCTTGAGCACGAAGGTGTTGCCGCAGGCGATGGCCATCGGGAACATCCACAGCGGAATCATCGCCGGGAAGTTGAACGGGGTGATGCCGGCGCACACGCCGATCGGCTGGCGCAGGGTGTAAGTATCGACGCCGCCAGCGACGTTCTCGGCGAATTCGCCCATTTGCAGGCTGCCGATGGAGCAGGCGTGCTCCACCACTTCCAGGCCGCGGAAGATATCGCCTTCAGCGTCGGCGATGGTTTTACCCTGTTCATTGCTGAGCACCACGGCGATGCGCTTGGAGTGCTCGCGAATCAGTGCCTGGAGCTTGAGCATGATGCGCATCCGCGCGCCGATCGGCGTCAGTTTCCAGGTCTGGAAGGCGCGGTGGGCGGCGCTGATCGCGGCGTCCACTTCCTGCGCGGTGGCGAACGGAACCTTGGCCAGCACTTGCTGGGTGGCCGGATTGATGATGTCGTGCCATTCGGTGGTCTGGGACTCAACCCACTGGCCGTCGATCAACAGCTTGACCTTTTGAACGGTAGTGTCGTTTGGCGTGAGCGATGCGTTCATGCTGGTCTCCTGGACGTTGTTGTTATCGAGAGAACTGTTAGTAAGCCAAGGCGAAAAAGCCGTTCTGTGGGAGCGAGCTTGCTCGCGATGGTCGTTAACGATAACGCGTGTTTATTGGCTAAACGCGGCGCACTTGAGTCCATCGCGAGCAAGCTCGCTCCTACAACATCATTACGCCTTGCGATGAGACGTGTGTCGCGATTTGGTTGTCGGACTGTTTTTGGAGTATAGATGTGCAAACTTCTAATAAGAACGCACATAAAAGCCGGTCCATCATGCAAAAAAACATCACCTCCCTAGGTTCGCTGAACTGGGATGACCTCAAGTTTTTCCTCGAAGTCGCCCGCACCCGCAAGGCCAGCACCGCGGCCAAGCGCCTGGCGGTGGACTACACCACCGTGTCGCGGCGCATCAGCTCGCTGGAAGCGGCACTGGGTACCCTGCTGTTCGAGAAATCCCGCACCAGCGGGTTCGTCCTGACCGCCGAAGGTCAGCGGCTGCTCGGTTACGCCGAGTCGATCGAAAGCACCCTGCACATGGCCTGCGAGCAGGTCTCGGGGTCTGGAGTGGCGTTATCCGGCCATGTGCGCATGGGCTGCACCGAAGGTTTCGGCAGCTTTTTCATCACCCCGCAGCTGAGCCATTTCGTCGACGCCTACCCGGCGATCTCGGTCGACATCCTGCCGCTGCCGCACTTCATCAGCCTGTCCAAGCGCGAGGCAGACATCGTTATCGCCCTGGAGCGACCGGAACACGGTCCCTACGTCTGCTGCAAACTCTGCGACTATCGATTGCAGCTTTATGCGACCCAGGATTATCTGGACAAGCACCCACCGATCCGCAGCCCGGCAGACCTGGGTAAACATTCATTCATCAGTTATGTCGACGATCTGGCGTTCAGCTCGGAGCTGTTGTACCTGGCCAACGTGCTGCCGGGCGCCAGCGCCAACTTGCGCAGCACCAGTGTGATCGCGCAATTCGTCGCGGCCCAGCAAGGACGGTCGCTGGCGATTCTGCCGTGCTTCCTGGCCGCCCAGGATTCGCGCTTGCTGGCGGTATTGCCGCAAGAGATCACGATCACGCGGCAATTCTGGATGTACTGCCGAGAAGACCTGCGCAAGCTCAAGCGGATCACCTTGCTGTGGGATTACATCCGCACGGTGACCGAGCAGAATCAGCGCCTGTTGATGGGGGAGAGCCGGGACATGTTGTTCGCCGACTAGTCGGCGTTCGCACAGTGTCCCCGCGCCCTTTCAATCACCCGCCAAGGGCGTCTCTTCCAGGTGCAGCATCAGCCCGCTCAAGCGCTTGACCTTGCGCCGCACCGCCTCTTCGAACACGCCGGCACGGGGTTCGATCAAGGTGAACCAGTGCTTGGCCCGGGTGATCCCGGTATAGATCAGCTCTTTGGTGAGGACCGGGTTGAGGGCGTCCGGCAGGATCAACGCCGTATGGGCGAATTCCGAACCCTGGGATTTGTGCACGGTCATGGCGTACACGGTTTCGACATCATTGAGCCGGCTTGGCAGGACAAACCGCACGCCGCCCTGCCCGTCATTGCGCGGGAACGCCACACGCAGCACCCGCTTCCCGGCCTCGGGGCCGTCACGTTCCGGCAACTTGAGCGCGATACCGATATCGCCGTTCATCAGGCCCAGGCCATAGTCGTTACGGGTCATCAGCACCGGGCGGCCTTCGTACCATTGGTGGTCGCTGTCGATCAGCCGCGCCTTGAGCAGTGCAGCGGTGACCCGCTGATTCAAGCCTTCCACCCCCCACGGGCCTTTGCGCACGGCGCACAACAACTGGAACGCGTCGAAGGCTTGCAACACGCCACGAGCCCAGTCGACCCAGGATTGATCATGCAGGGGGCTGTCGATCGCTGGCCGCTGACTGCGCAACAAGGTCAGGTAATGCCGATAACCTTGCGGCCCGTCGCCATGCCCCTCGAGCAGCAGGCGTTCCAGCGCCCGATCCTGCTCCCCCTTGAGGGACAGGCTAAACACGTCGTCGTGACTGCGTGTCGCCAGGAGCTTGCGCGCTTGCTCAGGGTGCTGCTGGTTGACCCAGCGCGCCAGTTGCCCAATGCCGCTGCCCTCGCCGAACCGTCGGGAGTGGCGCAGCATCACCACTTGCTGAGCGAGTGGATGAGTCCCGTCGATGTCTTCGTGCAAACCACTGGCGCCCAGATCTTCACCACTGACCGACTCCAGCCACTGCCGGGTCTGCGGGCTGTACCAACCGGCCTCGGCATCGCGACACAGATCGCCGAGCACGGCGCCGGCCTCCACCGATGCCAACTGGTCCTTGTCACCCAGCAGCACCAGGCGGGCATGGGTCGGCATGGCGTCGAGCAGGTTGGCCATCATCTCCAGGTCGATCATCGAGGCTTCGTCCACCACCAGCACATCCAGCGGCAGGCGATTGCCCGCGTGATGCCGGAAGTGGCGGGTACCGGGACGGCTGCCGAGCAGGCGGTGCACGGTGGTGACGTCCGACGGGATCTTGGCCCGTACCCCTTCGTCAACTTCCAGGGTGCGGACCTGGGCACTGATGGACTCGGTCAGCCGCGCCGCGGCTTTGCCGGTGGGGGCGGCGAGACGGATGCGCAAGGGTTTGCCCGCCTCCACCGCTGGCGCCTGGAGCAGCGCCAGCAAGCGCACGACGGTGGTGGTTTTACCCGTGCCCGGGCCGCCGGTGACGATGCTGAAAGCGCTGCGGGTCGCCAGGGCGCAGGCGAGTTTCTGCCAGTCGATCACTTCGCCGGGCCGGGCGGGGCCGAACAGGCCGGTCAGGCGTTGGGACAAGTCGTCCGGGGTGGTTTCGTGTTCCGCCAGGCGTTGGCGCAGCGAGTGATCGATACGCCGTTCGTAAGCCCAGTAGCGACGCAAGTACAGGCGTTTGCCCGATAGCACCAATGGCCGCTGCTGCGCGGCTTCCCGAGCATCGACCGCCAATGCGACCAGGTTGCTGGCGGCCAGCACCTTGCACCAGTGAGCGCCGTCCAGCGCCTGGAGCAATTGCGACGGCAACAGCATCGCGTCACTGTGCAGATCCCCTTCGGGCGGCAACGACAGGGCGAAGTCCGGCTCTTTGAGGGTCTCGAACAGATCCAGGCAGACATGCCCGTGGCCCAGTTGGTGACTGGTCAGTGCCGCGGCCAGCAGCACCAGGGGATCATCATCGGGCGCGAGCTCATGCAGAAAGGCGACGAAGGCCTTGTCCAGCGCCCGCAACCAACCGCGTTCGACCCAGCGCGTGAGCAACAGCAACAAGTCATCGGCGCGAATCAAGGGGGCCAGGTCCGCCAGGCTGTCGGCGGCCAATGGCGTGGGCAGCAAATCGGCGAAGGTGCGGCTCATAACAGTTCTCCCTGTACCCAGGCCGGTTCTGCCTTGGGCTCTGGCTTGCCCTGGAACATCCGGTCCAGGCGCTCGATCAGTTCTCTTGGCGGACGGGTGAAGTACACGCCCTGGCTGGGTGCGCGCGTTCCCCGCAGGAACAGGTACAACGCACCGCCGACATGCCGGTCGTAATCGTAATCGGCAAGCCGCGCCTTGAGCTGACGGTGCAGGGCCAGCAGGTAGAGCACGTATTGCAGGTCGTAACGGTTGTCGAGGATCGACTGTTCCATGGCCTGCTGGGTGTAGGCCATGTCATCGACACCCAGCCAGTTGGATTTGTAGTCGGCGACGTAGTAGCGGCCGTCATGCTCGAATGTCAGGTCGATGAAGCCCTTGAACATGCCGTTGAGCATCACCGGTTCGGCGGCCACCCGCGCCACGCCGTTGTGGGTGTATTGGCGCACGAGCTCATCGAGCTTGAGCACATCGACCTTGTGGCTGGCGAACCAGAATTCCATTTCGACGCGGTATTGGCTCAGTTGGCCGAAAACCACTGGCGCCTGTCCGGCACCGACAGGCAGCGGCGATTTGAGCAGATGCTGCAGCCAGTCACTCAGGGCAGTAATCCAGCCTTCCCAGCCGCGACGGTTACAGCGCCGCGCAATGGCGTCTTCCACCGCTTGCGGTGTGGCGGCAAAACCTTCGTCGCCGGCCCACTCCAGCAAGCCATGCAGAAACGTACCGGGACCCGGGCCACGGGGGAATCGATGGATGTCCGCGCCGCCGGCTACCACCTCTCGTGGTGCTTGCGGATCGAGGCGTTCGTCGTCGAAGAGTTTTTGCGCCTGCGGGCTCTCGGGGGCTTCGTCACTGCCCTCGCTCAGTCTCTCGCCAATGCGCAAGGCACTGTAAGAGGCGATCCACCAGTTTTCACTGGCCTTGCGCTGGGGGATCCGCGCAGCGAGCAGTGCCGCTTCGTTGTGGGGCGGATGGTAATGCTCGGCGCTCGCTTCAGGCATGTCGCCGTAGCTCAGTGCCGGGCAATCCTGCTGCAGGTCTTGCAGCCAACGCTGCAACCCGGCCGACTCAGCCAATGGCGCACCGCCCCCCAGCAAATAGCCCAACGCCGACAGGTGCAGCACCGAGCTGTTGTTATTGCCGCGCTTGAGATCGGTCACCCCGAGCCAGCAAGCATGCTGGGCCCGGGTCAGGGCCACATAGAGCAAGCGCAGATCCTCGGCCAGACGCTCATCGTCGGCCAGGGCAATCAACTCGGCCGTGGGTTTCAAAGTCACTTGGGCCTTGCCGCTGGCATCGTGGTAATGCAGCGGCAGACGACTGCCATCCACCGGCTTCGCCGAGCAAATGAACGGCAGGAACACCAAGGGGTACTCAAGCCCCTTGGACTTGTGAATGGTCACCACCTTGACCAGTTGTTCATCGCTCTCCAGGCGCAGGATCTGCTCTTCGCCCGCCTGCCCGGACAACGCCAGGTGCTCGGACAGATGCCGGATCAGCGCCTGCTCGCCATCGAGTTCGGCTGCCGCCTGTTGCAGTAACTCGGACAGGTGCAGCAGGTTGGTCAGCACGCGCTCGCCATCGCTGCGCGCGATCAATGCCTGGGGCAAGCGGAAGTCATGCAGCAAGCGCCGCAGCATGGGCAATACACCTTGCTTGCGCCACAATTCGCGATAACCGCGGAACTGCATGACCCGGGCTTCCCAGGCCAGTTCGTCCTGATTTAATCGTTCCAGTTCGGCCAGCGACAGGTTCAGCGTGATGCAAGCCAGGGCAGCCCGCAGTGGACGCTCGACATCCGGCTCGGCGCACGCCTTGAGCCAGGTCAATACGTCGTGGGCTTCCTGGGCGGCGAACACCGAGTCCTTGTCCGACAGGTAAACGCTGCGCACACCCCGGACCGAGAGTTCGGCGCGCACGGCCTGGGCTTCCTTGCCGTCGCGCACCAGGATCGCGATATCCGCCGGCAACAGGCCGCGAAAATCTCTGCCTTCCTGGATGAAGCCGGCGCGACCATGTTGCCCACCATTGAGCAACGCCGTGATTTCGCTGGCGCACGCGGCGGCCAGCTGTTGCCGGTAGACCGCGCCGGAGAGTGGTTGATCGGCAGCCAGGTGCCAGACATTCAGGGCGGGGACAGCCCGGCCTTCAATGTGCAGCACTTCTTTGCGGCCCTGGGATTCGACGGGCAGGAACGGCACCGGGTTCTCGCCGTTCTTTTCACGAAACAGAAAAGCGCCCCGCCCTGCCTCCCGGGACTCGGCACGCTCGAACACATGGTTGACCGCACTGACCATGCCGTGACTGGAGCGGAAGTTGGTGCCCAGGGTATGCAGGCGGCCAGCGGTGGCCTGGCGGGCGCGCAGGTAGGTATAGATGTCGGCGCCGCGGAAGGCATAGATCGCCTGCTTCGGGTCGCCGATCAGGAACAGGCCGCTTTCCGGGTTGTTGTCTTCGATGCGATAGATGCTTTCGAAGATCCGGTATTGCACCGGGTCGGTGTCCTGGAATTCGTCGATCAAGGCCACCGGGAACTGCTCGCGGATCAAGGTGGCCAGACGTTCGCCGCCCTCGGCTTGCAAGGCTGCATCGAGCCGCAGCAGCATGTCGTCGAAGCCCATTTCCGCGCGTCGGCGTTTCTCTTCCTCGAACCGTGCACCCACCCATTGGGCGGCATGTTGCAGCACTGCCGCATCGGGCGTCGGCAATCCATCGAGGCTGAGTTTCAAGCCTGGCATCGCATCCAGGCCGGGATGACGGGGCGACTCGCCTTTCCAGGCTTCAGCCATGCCATCCGGGGTGAGGCGGGTAAAGCCGGTGCCGATATCCAATTGTTCGAGGGATTCGTCCTCGGCCCAGGTTTTTATTTTTTCGAACCAGGGCTCGAAGTAACGCGCCTGCATCTTGCGCCCATCGACGCTCTTGCTCGCAACGCCCTGATGACACAGGGCAAGCAGCTCATCCGCCCACTGGCGCCAAGGCATCTTGAGCTCGAGCAAGGCAGCCCGGCGTTCCAACAGGCATTGCGCGATCAATTCGGCGGGCGCTTGACCCGCGACATTGTCACGCTCGCTGGCAAACAACCCACGTACTCGCGGCAACAAGGCCGCCGGGCCGCCCCAGTTGCTGCGCACCCAATTCAGCGCATCGCCTTGCATCGGGTAGCAGAACATTCGCCAGTAATCGCGCAGGACCTCTCCGAGCAAATCGCTGTGATCGGTTTCCAGGGTCTGGGTGAACAGGCTGCCGCTGTCGAACGCGTGTTCGCGCAACATGCGCTGGCACCAACTGTGGATGGTCGAGACGGCGGCTTCGTCCATCCACTGGGCGGCGATATCCAGGCGGTTTGCGCAGCCGGACCATTGCTCGGGCAGGTACTGGTCACGCAGCTGGGCAATCAGCGCGTCAGGCGCCGGGGTTTCCTCGCGGAAATACCGTGCCGCCTCGGCCAGACGTGTGCGAATACGTTCGCGCAGCTCTTTGGTGGCCGCATCGGTGAAGGTCACGACCAGGATTTGCGGGGGTAACAGCTCGCGTCCGAACCCGCTGGGCTCCCCACCGTGACCCAGGACCAGGCGCAGATAAAGGGCGGAAATGGTGAAGGTCTTGCCAGTCCCGGCGCTGGCTTCGATCAGTTGACTGCCACGCAGCGGGAAGGCCAGGGCCAGCGGTGTTTTCGTGGTCATGGGCGCGCTTCCTCGCTGGTCAGTGAACGCCAGGGCGCTTCAAACAGTGGCCGATACAAGGCGTCGCACCAATCGGGAAATGTCTCGTCGGCCATCAGCACGTCGAAATCGGCGAATTGACGGCCCAGCGCCGGGCTTTCACGACGCTCGCCATCGGTGGTCAGGCCATCGCCTTCATAGGCCTTGCGCGCAGCGGCCTGAGCCTTGACCGGATCGGTCTGGCCCAGCCAGGCGAAGGCGGTCTTCACCGCGATGGGCAGCGGTTGACGCATCCCGGTTTGCCAGGCCAGCAACAGGTTGCCCAGAATCCGCGAGGCCGCGCCCTGCTCCATCGGCGCGAGCAGCAGACTGTCATCGCTGGCCACCAACGCCGTGGTCAACGCCATGCCACTGGCGCAGGCCACCAGATGGTTGACCCATGGCCGCGTCAGGCGATGCCATTTGCGCGACTTGATCGAACCGATGCTGTTGGGGATCGTCGTGACCGACAGCACACCTCCGTCGGCACGCTGATGCAGGCCGCTGAGCCAACCTTCCAGTCGCAGGCCTTGCAGCTCCAGGCTCACCGGCAGCGCGCTGGTGAGCGGTGTCGGCCATAACGCCAGCAGTTGCCGGTAGCGCTGCAGCAGATCCGGCAATGGCTCGATCAATTCTCGCTGCAGGCATTCGCCAAAACCGGCCATGGGCAGCAACCCGCTGTGTTGCAGACGCCTGGCTTGCGCCTCCAGCGCCTGATCAGTGTGTTCGGGCTGTCCCAACGCCGCTTCAAGCAGCCTGTCGCTGAGGCTGTAGCGTTGCAGCGCGTCGAGTACAAAGGGCTCTTCATCGGCCAGGGGGATGTCTGCCGCTTCGAAGAACACCTTCAGGCGCTGGCTAAAGAAATGCCGTACCGGATTGCGAAGGAAATCCTGCAATTGACCGAGGCTCAGTGGTTCTTCCTGAAGGTAGGCATCGAGGACTTCGATCTGCGACTCGGGTTCGCTCGCTTGATGCAGCACCTGCCATTCGTTGGCATAGCTGAACAGCTCATCACCTTCGTGGAAATAACGGGCGCTGAAGGGTTGCAACGGGTGCTCCTGAGTCATGGCCTCCAGCAGGTCTTCGTCCGCTGCGTGCAACCGCCAGCCGCTGCCCAGATGGTCACGCAACTGGCCAATCAACACCGATGCGGGTCGCTCGCTGTTATCGCGAATGCTGCGGCCGACCCAGCTGATATACAGTTGCTCACGCGCCGACAGCAGGGCCTCCAGCAGCAGGTAGCGATCATCTTCACGCCGGGAGCGATCGCCGGGGCGGTAATCACTGCCCATCAGGTCGAAGTCCAGCGGTGGTTGCGCCCGCGGGTAATCGCCGTCATTCATGCCCAGCAGGCAGACCAGCTTGAACGGGATCGCTCGCATGGGCATCAAGGTGCAAAAATTGACAGCACCGGCCAGGAACCGCTGGGACAAGCGCCCTTGATCCAGCCCGGCCAACCAGGCTTCACGGACGACGGTCAGGGGTAAAGCGTCGTGCAAGCCGACTGATTCACAGGTCTCGAGCCAGGTTTCACGCAAGGCTTCGAGCTGGGACAGCACGTAGTCGTCATGCTCGTTGCTCGCCAGGAAGAACAACTGCACCAAAGCTTGCAGGCGCGTACCCCACTGCTGGGGGGGAGCAGGCCGAGAGAGTTCCTGGTGGGCGATCTCCAGCGCATCCAGCAGCGCGACCAATGGACCGATGAGCGCGGCATCCAGGCCACCGATCTCATCGTAGGGCTCGATGCCCTCGCAGGCACCGGCGCTGCCCACGGCATAACCGAGCAGCATCCGACGCAGGCCGAAGCGCCAACTGTTCTGCTCCAGCTCCGCGGGCAGACCGAGACCCGCACGCTGCTGTGCGTTCATGCCCCAGCGAATGCCCGCACCTTCGATCCAGCGGTGCAGGGTTGGCAGGTCACGCTCCTCCACCGCGAAGCGTGCGCGCAGTGCCGGAACGTCCAGCAAGTCGAGGATTTCGCTCACCGGGAACCGACTGTCAGGCAGTTTGAGCAAGTGTTCGACAGCGATCAGTAGCGGATCACGGCCACGTTGGCCCTGGTCTGCCAGGGTAAAAGGAATGAAGCGCGGATCATGACGTTCAAGCTGGCCAAATACCGCCCGGATATGCGGAGCGTAGCTGTCGATATCCGGGACCATCACGATCACGTCGCGGGGTCTCAATTGCGGGTCGGCACTGAAGCGCGCGAGCAATTGATCGTGGAGGATTTCCACTTCGCGCTGAGCGCTGTGGGCAATGTGAAAACGGATCGATTCGTCCTGCTCCAGGTCCACCGCCGGCCAGCGCTCGCGAGTCTCGTTCAGGGGACGTAATTCAAGAATGTCGTCCTGCAGCTGATTGAGCATGTTCTGCGGTTGGCTGTCGCTGAACAGGTCAATGCGCCCGTCGCGAAATGCCGAACGATAGCTGTTGGGGTCATCGTAGCTGTCGAGCAGGTTGATGTAGTCCCGCCCCTGCTTGCCCCATGCCGCCAGCAGCGGGTGGGCATGTTGATGCAGGGTTTGCGGATCGAGCACCACCGGCATGCCGTGCTTGCGAGCCTGCCGCTTGTATTGATGCCGCAACAGGTCTTTATCGGCGACGATGTCTGCCCAATGGTGACGACAGGGGTTGTGCACGCACAGCAAAACCTGGCTGAAACGAGACAGTCCGGCCAGGGCTTCCAGGGCTTGAGCCGGCAGCGAGGAAATCCCGAAAACGATCACCCGGGAAGGCAATCCGCCGGGTGCCACTTCGAGGTTGTTGATGCGTTCGATGAACCGCTGATGGACACCGGCACGGCTTTGCGCCATGCCTTGCTCACCTACATCCAGCAACAATGCACGCCACAATTCTGCCTGCCAGCAGTTGGCCGGGGTCAGGGGTTTGGTTTCGCCTCTGGCGCTGCGTAATTGATGGCGGCCTTCGGCCCAGTCTTCGAGCCAGTCGGCCCGGTATACCTGGTACTGGTCGAACAGATCCGCCAGTCGCTCGGCCAGCTGGTAGCGCTTGCGTAAATCACTGTCATTGGCCAGGAAGCGCTGCAGGGGCTCGAAATGCGGTTGGTCGATCAACTGCGGCAGCAGGCGCATCAGGCGCCAGGTCAGCGGGGCTTTATCGAGCAGGGACTTGACCGGGATCTCGTCACGACCAAGGACCATGCGATAAAGCTGCCACATGAAACTGCCTGGTAACTGCACGTCGATGGCCGCAGCGATGCCACAGCCACCCATGTCGTCATCTTCCGGGTCTTCGGCCAGTGCCAGCTTCAGCCATTGGGCAATGCCGTTGCTCTGTACCAGGGCGATTTCATTTTCCAGGGGCGCCAGCGGGTAGCGCCGCATCCAGCTGACTACAAGGCTGCGCAACTCGTCCAGGCGGTTGCCGTGAACCACCATAAAACCAGCAGTGAGGGACGTCGCGTCCGGCATAAAGGCTTCCTTGGGGAAAGCAAAATCGAGGAATGGACTTTAGCATTGAAGGCGATGTGTGTAGGAGCGAGCTTGCTCGCGAAGAACTAGAGGACACCGCGGGGTGTTAGGAGGCCAGCGTCATCGTTGACGTCCTTCGCGAGCAAGCTCGCTCCTACAGTGGATTTCCTGAGGACAAAAACAAAACCCCTACCTGCATGCGCAGATAGGGGTTTCGGAATTTAATCTTGACGATGACCTACTCTCACATGGGGAAACCCCACACTACCATCGGCGATGCATCGTTTCACTGCTGAGTTCGGGATGGGATCAGGTGGT
>NZ_JAUSSR010000011.1 GCF_030812475.1 Pseudomonas lini | reverse complement strand
CGAAGTGGTTGATGCCATGCTTCCAAGAAAAGCTTCTAAGCTTCAGGTAACCAGGAACCGTACCCCAAACCGACACAGGTGGTTGGGTAGAGAATACCAAGGCGCTTGAGAGAACTCGGGTGAAGGAACTAGGCAAAATGGCACCGTAACTTCGGGAGAAGGTGCGCCGGTGAGGGTGAAGCATTTACTGCGTAAGCCCATGCCGGTCGAAGATACCAGGCCGCTGCGACTGTTTATTAAAAACACAGCACTCTGCAAACACGAAAGTGGACGTATAGGGTGTGACGCCTGCCCGGTGCCGGAAGGTTAATTGATGGGGTTAGCTAACGCGAAGCTCTTGATCGAAGCCCCGGTAAACGGCGGCCGTAACTATAACGGTCCTAAGGTAGCGAAATTCCTTGTCGGGTAAGTTCCGACCTGCACGAATGGCGTAACGATGGCGGCGCTGTCTCCACCCGAGACTCAGTGAAATTGAAATCGCTGTGAAGATGCAGTGTATCCGCGGCTAGACGGAAAGACCCCGTGAACCTTTACTATAGCTTTGCACTGGACTTTGAATTTGCTTGTGTAGGATAGGTGGGAGGCTTTGAAGCGTGGACGCCAGTTCGCGTGGAGCCAACCTTGAAATACCACCCTGGCAACTTTGAGGTTCTAACTCAGGTCCGTTATCCGGATCGAGGACAGTGTATGGTGGGTAGTTTGACTGGGGCGGTCTCCTCCTAAAGAGTAACGGAGGAGTACGAAGGTGCGCTCAGACCGGTCGGAAATCGGTCGTAGAGTATAAAGGCAAAAGCGCGCTTGACTGCGAGACAGACACGTCGAGCAGGTACGAAAGTAGGTCTTAGTGATCCGGTGGTTCTGTATGGAAGGGCCATCGCTCAACGGATAAAAGGTACTCCGGGGATAACAGGCTGATACCGCCCAAGAGTTCATATCGACGGCGGTGTTTGGCACCTCGATGTCGGCTCATCACATCCTGGGGCTGAAGCCGGTCCCAAGGGTATGGCTGTTCGCCATTTAAAGTGGTACGCGAGCTGGGTTTAGAACGTCGTGAGACAGTTCGGTCCCTATCTGCCGTGGACGTTTGAGATTTGAGAGGGGCTGCTCCTAGTACGAGAGGACCGGAGTGGACGAACCTCTGGTGTTCCGGTTGTCACGCCAGTGGCATTGCCGGGTAGCTATGTTCGGAATAGATAACCGCTGAAAGCATCTAAGCGGGAAACTAGCCTCAAGATGAGATCTCACTGGGACCTTGAGTCCCCTGAAGGGCCGTCGAAGACTACGACGTTGATAGGTTGGGTGTGTAAGCGCTGTGAGGCGTTGAGCTAACCAATACTAATTGCCCGTGAGGCTTGACCATATAACACCCAAGCAATTTGCATGCTTCGAGCTGAAAAGCGAAGAGGCACCAGATTGCGGTGTGTGAAGACGCAATGAACCGAAAGTTCGAATCTTGCAAACACCGAAAGCTGTCACATACCCAATTTGCTGAAACGTCGAAAGACGGTTCAGTACCCGAATTTCTTGACGACCATAGAGCATTGGAACCACCTGATCCCATCCCGAACTCAGCAGTGAAACGATGCATCGCCGATGGTAGTGTGGGGTTTCCCCATGTGAGAGTAGGTCATCGTCAAGATTGAATTCCGAAACCCCTATCTGCGCATGCAGGTAGGGGTTTTGTTTTTGCCTGGAATAAAGCCCAATCGGGCCAATACAAATTTGCACAGTTATTTTCGCTTCAGAACACTAGAATAGGTCCAACTTTTTCGGAGCCAGAGCCTTTTATGCCAGATTCGGTTGACGCCCCCGGGCTGTCAGAATTACCGCTGGACGACTTGGTGGCGTGTCATGAGTGCGACTTGCTGATGCGCAAGCCCGAGCTTGCCCATGACGAAAAGGCTCTGTGTCCGCGCTGCGGTTACGAGCTCTACGCCCATCGGCACAACGTCGTGCAGCGCAGCCTGGCTTTGGTGATTGCCGCTCTATTGTTATTTGTCCCGGCGAACTTTTTACCCATCATGCAGCTCAATCTACTCGGACAATCGTCGAACGATACGGTCTGGACTGGGGTTGTCGGTCTTTTTGATTCCGGCATGCAGAGTGTTTCAGTGATTGTGTTCCTGTGCAGCATGGCGATCCCCTTGATCAAGCTGCTCTGCCAGTTGGCCGTTTTGCTCAGTATTCGTTTTGATGTCGGACGCAGCTATGGCTTGTTGATCTACCGCATTTATCACCATCTACGTGACTGGGGAATGCTTGAGGTCTACCTCATGGGCGTGCTGGTGGCGATCGTCAAGCTGGCCGATATGGCAGCCGTTACCGTCGGCCTTGGCCTGGCGTGCTTTATCAGTTTGTTGTTGGTCCAGGTCTGGTTGGAGGTGGTGATGTCACCCCATCAGATCTGGCAGGCATTATCAGGAGAGGATGCCCATGCGGGCGATTGATGCAGGCATTCTGATTTGTGCCGAATGCCATGAATTGAACAAGCAGGAAGCTGACACCGACGAGCAGACCTGCACCCGTTGCGGTGCGCTGGTTCACGCCCGCCGCCCGAACAGTGTGGTGCGCACCTGGGCGCTGCTGATCACCGCTGCGGTGCTCTACATCCCGGCCAACGTACTCCCGATCATGACCGTCAGCTCCCTGGGCAAGGGCGACCCCAGCACCATCATGTCCGGTGTGATCCAACTGGTTCAGCACGGGATGATTCCAATTGCGGCAGTGGTGTTTATCGCCAGCATCCTGGTGCCGACGTTCAAATTGGTGGGAATCGCGCTGCTGTTGTTTTCAGTGCAGCGCCGTCAGCCGCTCTCGGCCCGTCAACGGATCTGGATGTACCGCTTTATCGAGTTCATTGGCCGCTGGTCGATGCTGGATATCTTCGTGATCGCCATCCTGGTGGCGGTTGTGAATTTCGGACGGCTTGCCAGCGTCGAAGCCAATCTTGGCGCCATCGCCTTCGCCAGTGTGGTGATTCTGACGATGCTTGCCGCCGTTACTTTCGATCCCCGACTGATTTGGGATAACACGGAGTCGGATGACGACCATGACTGATTTGCCTACAGCGAAAACCCGACCGGCCTCGAACTGGTCCGCTATCTGGGTGTTGCCCCTGATCGCCTTGATCATCGGCGGCTGGCTTGGCTGGCGTGCCTACAACGAGACCGGCATCGAGATTCAGGTGCGTTTCGAAAGTGGTGAAGGCATCCAGGCCAACAAGACCGAGGTCGTCTACAAAGGCATGTCTGTAGGTAAGGTAAAGACCCTCAAGCTCGACGACGAAGGCGCCTCCAAGGGCGTCATTGCCACCGTCGAGATGAACAAGGATGTCGAGCAATACCTCAGGACCAGCACACGCTTCTGGCTGGTCAAGCCGAGCGTGACCCTGGCCGGTATCACCGGCCTGGAAACCCTGGTGTCGGGTAACTACGTCGCGATCAGCCCGGGTGAAGGCGAACCGATTCGCAAGTTCAAGGCGTTGGCCGAAGAGCCGCCGCTGTCCGACGCACAGCCCGGTCTGCACCTGACCATCAAGGCTGATCGTCTCGGCTCGCTGAACCGCGGCAGCCCGGTGTTCTACAAGCAGATCAGGGTCGGGCAGATCAAAAGCTACCTGCTCTCCGAGGATCAAGGCACCGTCGAACTCAAAGTCTTTATCGAGCCGACCTACGCCAAGCTGGTGCGCAAACACACACGATTCTGGAATGCCAGCGGCATCAGCATCGACGCCAACCTGTCGGGCGTGAAAGTGCGCAGCGAATCCCTTGCCAGCATCGTCGCCGGTGGTATTGCGTTTGCCACGCCGGAGAATCGCAAGGACAGCCCGGCCACTGATCCGAGCCTGCCGTTCCGTCTCTACGAAGACTTCGATGCCGCTGCGGCCGGTATTCGGGTCAAGGTCAAGCTCAGCGACTTCGAGGGCTTGCAAGCCGGTCGCACGCCCGTGATGTACAAAGGCATCCAGGTCGGCACGCTCAAAGCGCTGAAGATCGACCCGGATCTGTCCGCCGCCAGTGCCGAGTTGACCCTCGATCCCCTGGCCGAGGATTACCTGGTCGACGGCACGCAGTTCTGGGTGGTCAAACCGTCGATCTCCCTCGCCGGTATTACTGGCCTGGAAGCATTGGTCAAGGGCAACTACATCGCCGTGCGCCCCGGCGACAAGGGCGCCGCACCGCAACGGGAATTCGTCGCAAGGCCCAAGGCGCCGCCGCTCGACTTGCGTTCACCAGGGCTGCACCTGGTGCTGTTCACCGATAACCTGGGTTCGCTGGATGTCGGCAGCCCGATTCTCTACAAACAGGTCAAGGTCGGTTCGGTGCAGAGCTATCAGTTCTCACGGACCAAAAAACAGTTGGTGATCGGCGTGCACATCGAGAAGGAATACGAAGGCCTGGTCAACGCCTCGACCCGGTTCTGGAATGCCAGCGGCATTACACTCACCGGTGGGCTGACCGGCGGAATCCAGGTCAAAAGTGAATCGCTGCAAAGCCTGATGGCTGGCGGCATTGCCTTCGAGACGCCGCAGGCAACGGCGCCATTGCAGAAGCGGATTCCGCGATTCCGCCTGCACGCCAACCGTGAAGAAGCCAATCAGAAAGGCACGGTGGTCACGATCAAGGTGGATCGCGCCGATGGCTTGCGCAACGGCACGCCGATTCGTTTCAAAGGTCTGGATGTCGGCAAGATTGAAGACGTCGATCTCAGCGATGACCTGCAATCGGTGCTGCTGACGGCGCGCATTACCGAGGTGCCGGAGCGTATTGCCCGGGCTGGCAGTCAGTTCTGGGTGGTCAAGCCTGAACTGGGCCTGATCAAGACGTCCAATCTGGAAACCCTGGTCACCGGGCAGTACATCGAAGTGCAGCCGGCGGCAAAAAACCTGGGGCCGCAAAAGAACTTCGTGGCCCTGGCCAATCCGCCTGAGTCGGCCAAACAGGAAGCTGGCTTGAGCCTGGTCTTGAGCGCGGCCCGCCGTGGGTCGCTGAAAACCGGGGTGCCGGTGACTTACCGTGAGATCACCGTGGGCAAGGTGACAGGTTATGAACTGGGCCAGACCGCCGATCGGGTATTGGTGCGCATTCTGATCGAGCCGAAATATGCGCCGTTGGTGCGTAGCGGTACGCGTTTCTGGAATTCCAGTGGCTTCGGTTTTGACTATGGCTTGTTCAAGGGCGCGACGATGCGAACCGAATCGCTGGAGACGTTGATTCAGGGCGGCATCGCCTTTGCCACCCCGGACGGTGAGCGCATGGGCAGCCCGGCGCGACCTGAGCAGACGTTCCCGTTGTTTGACAATTTCGAAGAGGAATGGCTGACCTGGGCGCCGAAGATTTCCCTCGGTAAATAACCTGGATTCATTGGGCGTCTATGAGGGCCTCTTCGCGGGCAAGCCCGCTCCCACAGTGTTCAGCGTCGTCCACAAATTCTGTGCACGACGATCCCTGTGGGAGCGGGCTTGCCCGCGAAGAGGCCCTCAAACTCACTGAAAGCCTCGAGAATGTACCCAAATAAAAAGGCCGCGCTCCATTAGATCGCGGCCTTTTTATTGGCGTGAGTTAAGTCAGATCAGACCGCATCCAACTCCGGTTCATCCGCTTCGACATTGACCGCCGGCTTCACCTCATCATGCCGACGAATGTACTTCCAGTCCTCCTCGTCGATATAAATCCCGTTCGGCCCGCTGCCACCTTCCAGGTCGATGGCAACACTGGCGCAGACCTGCGGCTTCACGCTGGCCAGAATCGGCACGAAGCCCAGTTGCAGACTGGTTTCCAGCAGCGCTGCCTGGTTCTTCTCATCGATGTCCGCCGCCTCGTCGAGGTAGTACGGCAGGCGCACGCGACCGGCCTGGTCGCGGTCCATCAAGTGCAGCAACAAGTACATGTTGGTCAGCGCCTTGATCGTCATTGTGGTGCCGTTGGACGCTGCACCGTCGATGTCGGTATGGATCACCGGCGATCCGTTGACCTTGGTGATCTCGAATGCCAGTTCGAACAGGTCCTTGAGGCCAAGCTGGTTGTGATTCGCCGCCACCAGACGCGCCAGGTATTCCTTGGCTTCTTCGTTCTTGTTGTCCTGATCGGCACTCTGGTTCAGGTCGAACACCGAAAGGGTTTCGCCTTCTTCATACTGGCCGGCGCTGTGGATGATCTGATCGATATGCTTGAGCGCTTCCTTGTTCGGCGCGAGCACGATGCGGAAGCTCTGCAGGTTGGACACCTGGCGCTTGTTGATCTCGCGGTTGAACAGCGCCAGTTGGTGTTCGAGGCTGTCGTAGTCGCTGCGGATATTGCGCAAGGTCCGGGCGATGTCGGTCACGGCCGCGCGGCGGGCCTTGCCGAGGGTGAGGGCTTCGTCGGTGCGGTGCGCGTAGGCATTGATCAGCAATTGCAGGCGCCGTTCCATGTCGTCTTCGCTGTCGAACTTGGCCACGCCCTTGAGGCGAACCTGAGCGTAGAGCGCCTCGATCTGACCGTCGCTGCGCAGCAGGCCCTGCCAGCTGTCCTGATAGTCGTTGAGCAGCGGCAGCAGGTTGTCCATGGAATCGTCGACCGGGTCCATGAACGGCGTGCCGAACGGCAGGTCGGCCGGCAACAACTGTCGGCGGCGCAGGGCGTCGTCGAGGGTGCGTTGCTTGGCTTCCATGTCGCCGATCTGCCGGCCAACCAGTTGCAACTTGGCCGACAGTTGCTGGACGCGCTCGGTGAAGGCGTCGCTGGATCGTTTCAATTCGTCCTGGGCCGCTTCCATCTGCGCGAGTTGTTCCAGCCTGTCGCCTTCTTCGGCGCTCAGGGTCTGCGCGCGACGGAAATCTTCCAGGGCTTTCTGTGCATCCAGTACTTGCTGGTAAAGGGCTTCTGTCTGGGTCTTGCTCGCCGCGCGGTCGGCCGCTACGGCCGCCTGGGTCTTGAGCTGTTTGAGTTCTTTGTCCAGGCGCTCTTTCTGATCGCGCAACGCCGCGCGGTCAGCCAGAGCTTGCAGTGCGGGTGGCTCGATATGCGAGATGTCGATGGACAAGCCCGGCACTTCGAAGCGCTCGCCCTTGAAACCGTCGAGAATCAGCTCAAGGGATTTGACCCAGGCACCGTCCTCATCCAGCGTGATGCCGTGCTCGCCCAACGGCAGGCTGAACAAGGCGCTGTTGAACAGGCGCATCAGGCGTTCGACATCCTGTTGCGAAAACTCTTCGCGCAGGCGGGCGTAGCTGTTGTTGTCGGCGTGATCGAGTTGCTGCCTGACCGACTTCAGGCGTTTTTCCAGATCCCGCAGACGCTCGTCGAGATCTTCGGCACTGAACTGTCGCGACTGCGCCAGTGCGCCGGCGAGTTCATCGTGGGCGTCCTTGGCCGCGAGCAGTTGCTGCTCAAGGACTTTGACGTCATCGACCAGGGCGAAGCGATGCTTGAGCACCGACAGTTCGCCAAGCCAGCGCTGGATGCCGGCGATTTCCCGCTCCAGGCGCATCAGCTCCTGAGTGCCGCCGCGCTGATCGTTTTGCAGGGCATCCTGTTCGTTGCGATAGTGCTCGGCCTGAATCGTCAGCTCTTCCTTGCGCGCTCCGGCGTAGTCCGACCAGGTGCCGAGCAGGGAATCGAGCAATGGCGAGATCCGGTGCAGTTTGCCGCGCAGGATGTCCCGTTGTTTCACGCCGTTGGCCAAGGCCTCGACCAATGGGCCGGCCGCGACCAGCGAGTTGTAGTCCTGCTCCATGCGACGTACATCGCGGAAGGCTTCTTCGCAGGCGGCAATATAATCGACACTGCCGGAACGCAGGCTGTGTTCGAAGGCATCGAGGAACAGCTGCTTGAGCTTGGCCGCGGTGATTTCGCGCATGTGCAGAAGGTTGATGAACAGGGCGCGGAAGGTCTTCAGGCTTTGCTCGCTGGTGGAGCGTAGCGGGATCAGCGTCAAGTCCAGGGGGATCGAGGTGTGACCGCCGACCAGCAAGCGACGCAGTTCATCCGGTTTTAGTTCGTAGGCTTTCAGGCCTTCGCGCTCGAGGTTGGTGAACAACTCTTTCTGGCGCAGACAGGTGTCGTTTTTCTGATAATGGGCCAGGTCCAGCTTGCCGGCGTAGGCAAAGAACTGGTGACCGAAACCGCCCCCGGGGCCGCGACCGACGACACCGATCACATGCGGGCCGTGGGGCAACGAGACTTCGACAAGAATGTAGCTGGTGTCCGAGGCAAAGTAGAAGCGCCGCGATTGTTCCAGGCTGTATTTGCCGAAGCTCATGTCCGACATGCGCGCCAGGATCGGGAACTGCAGGGCGTTGATCGAGGCGGATTTACCAAGGTTGTTCGCGCCATACACCGACAGCGGCTCTTCCAGCGGGAACAGGCCAAGGCTGTAACCGGCGGTATTCAAAAGGGCAAAGCGGCGGATGCCGTAGCGTTCCTTGCTCATGCATCGGTCTCCTGTTCTTCGGCGATGGCGCGGGCCAAGGCGTTTTCTTCGTTATCTTCCTCGAAGTCGGTGAGGTCCAGCGGGTCATCGGTCTCCAGCAGCTTTTCATCGCTGTCGTCGTCGATCAGCACCGGTGCCGGCAATGGCAGCACGCTGTGCAGGCTGGCTGCCAGATCACGGTCCTGCTGGACCGACAGGCAGACGTCGAGGAAGCGATGCATCGGCGGCAGGAACCGGTAGATACCGTTTTCTTCGCCGGCGAAACCGAGCTGGGTCATGCGGCGCATGATTTTTTCTTCGAGCTCTTCGACCGTCTGCACTTCGGCCTGGATGAACAGGTCGCGGTACTTTTCCAGCAGCGACGGCAATTCATCGCGACCGAGGCTGCCGCCGTCGAGTACCGCGACCGGGTCGCGGCCCTGATCCGCCAAATGCTCGACCAGGATGAAGGTGAACAGCGCCAGGCGTTGCGCGGTCTTGTTTACGGCGGCAGTGGCGAGGTCCGGCACGAAATAGTAGAAACCACGGGTGTCGCAGACCAGCTCAAAGCCCAAGGCCTTGAACAGCGTGCGGTACTGATCCTGGAAGTTCGACAGCTGCGCGTACAGCTCGGGGTCGCGGCGGCTGACGTGGTAGCCCTTGAACAGCTCGCGAAAGATCGGTGCCAGCTGAGACAGTTCGGATAGATCAAGATGCATAAGGGGTGCTCGCAGAATCCTCGGCGTTGTCGCGGGCCGAGAGCAGGGCGAAGGAGCGCAGGCTGACCTGGTGCTCGTGAGTGTGGTAATCGCGGCGTTCCAGACGCTCGCGTTTGAAGCGTTTCTCCCGCGACAGGCGCGAGAACCAGTAGAGCAATTCGTCGGTGGCGCCGTCCGGTTCCTGCTCCAGCAGCCAGATCATCAGGTCCGGCATCGGCAGGGCATCTTCGCAGCGTTCGAGCATCTCCCGAACCGTGCGGGGCGCGCGCGGCACTTCGCCTTTGTGCGTGTTGTGGGCCTTGGGAAAGCGCGCCGGCTTCGGCTCGAAGCGGGCCAGGGCGTAGACGTAGGCTTCGACCTGGCTGGCACTGCCGAGGAAGGTGCTTTGCGGGCGGGTGAACATCGGCATCGCCGCCTGCGGCACCGCATCGATGCCTTTGCGCCGGATGGCCGCCAGGGCCAGCGCCGCGCCACGGGTTACGGCATTGTGCCGGCGGGCTTCTTCCCGCAGCGGCAGCAGCAGTTCGCGGGCGTGGCGCAGGGTCAGTTGGGCGCTGGTCTGCATTTCGAGGATGCGCGCGTGGGTGCGCAGCAACATATCGTCATCGACCAGGTGCCCGAGACGCTGCTGTTCAGTGAGCATCTTCAGCAGCACGTTTTCGACCTTGCGCACACCTTGTTCGAAGGCGCCGTCGGCGTTCACCAACTGGATCATCGGCTCGACGTATTCATCCCAGGTCGCCAGCACTTCAGCGTAACGCTGGCGCAGTGGAATCTGTCGGTCGCTGGTCTTGGCGCGTTCGGCGACGGCCACCAGGGCCTGTTCGTCGTTGGCGAGCTTCTTCAATACGTCCCGCACGCGCATGTCGAGCAGGCGCAGCTGGCGCGCGAGGTCGTTGCCGTCGCGGATGTCGAAGGCGTCCTGGATGTAGCCGGCCAGGCGCTCGAGATGGCGCAGATAGGCTTCGATTTCCAGGCACAGGCCCAAGCGGTGTTCACGGCGCAGGTAAGCGAGGAAATCGTGAATCTGCGCATTGAGCTCGAAGCGGTTCGGGCTTTTTGCCACCGGAACCAGAATGTCGAGGCGAATCCACACGTCCAGCAGGCTGGTAATGTCCTGCGGTGTACTGTCCAGTTGCTGGGCGGCGAGCTGTGAACGCAATTCGTTGAGGCTCAGGGTGCCTTGGTCGAAGTGCTCGCACAGTGGCTCCAGAAGTGCCCAGTGTTCAGCGAGGGCGCGCAAGACGCGCTTGGGTTCGATCATCGGGATGGCCGGCTGTCTGACGATTGAAAGCCGCGATTGTACTGCATCGGGGCCAATGCAAATCACTCTCGGGATGGGCTGTCGCCTTTTTTCACAGGTGGAAAGACTAAAGGTGAAGTCTGTCGATCAAGCGCGGGCGATCTTGGGCGAAGGGCGGTAGAATCCCTGCACTTTCGTTATCCACAAGTGGCCGACCTTTGCTTATCGAGTCCCGTCGCCGCGCTTATCTGGCCGCCATGCAGGTGGTCAACTGGCTGCCGCGCACCGAATTGCCCTTTGCCGCGCCTTCGCGGCCCGAACTCCTGGAAACGCCCGAGCCCCTGGTCGTGGCCCCGGTGGCGCCGGCTCCTGTGGCCGAGCCACCTGTGGAACCACGGGTCAAACCTGCCGAACGGGTAAAGATCGAGGTGCCCCGGCCATCGTTGGCCAGCACACGCACGAACGCCAAGGTCGAGGAAGAGTCCGCCCCGGTCGCGATCAGGGCGCCGATCATGCCGCCGCCACGCTTCGCCCTGCAATTACTGCGGGCCGGTCGCTGCCTGTTGCTGGTGGAGTTACCCACAGGCGAAACATTCCAGGCGCGCGATCCTGCCTATCTGCTGCTCAAGGACATGCTGCGCGCCGCCGGTCTGCCGGACAGCCCGCAAATCGTCGGCGAGCCGGTGCGCTGGCCGCTGCTGGCCCGCGGCACCATGGACCAGGGCCCGGAAGCCGCCCGTGATTTCGTGCAGGGATTTCTCTCGGCCCGGCTGGAAGACGCCCCCTGCGTCTGCCTGTGGCTGATCGGACTGCCCGCGATACGTTTTGCCGGTGAAGCGAATGCCGAGGCATTCAATCGTGAACTCCAGGTCGAAGGCCTGGGTCCGGTCTGGGCCCTGCCGGGCCTGGAATTATTAATGGAAGAGCCACAGCGTAAGGCTGAAGTCTGGCAAGCCATGCGTCGGCTGATGGCGCGCTGGAAAGAATCGAATGAGTGACGCTGTATCGTTCCGCCCGATGACCGAGGCGGACCTGGACGCCGTACTGAAAATCGAATACGCGGCGTATAGCCATCCCTGGACCCGCGGGATTTTTCTCGATGGCCTGGGCAAGTACCAGATCTGGTTGATGTTCGAAGGGCAGCAGCAGGTCGGTCATGGTGTGGTGCAGATCATTCTCGATGAAGCGCATCTGCTGAACATCACCGTCAAGCCGGAGAATCAGGGTCGTGGCCTGGGTTTGGCGCTGCTGGAGCACCTGATGTCGATTGCCTATAAGGCCGAGGCTCGGGAGTGTTTTCTGGAAGTGCGCGACAGTAATGGGTCGGCATTCCGGTTGTATGAGCGTTATGGGTTTAACGAGATCGGGCGTCGGCGGGATTACTACCCGGCGGTGGGTGGGCGCGAAGATGCGGTGGTCATGGCCTGCACTTTGGTCGACTGAACCCTTTCAAAAGCTTCGCGAGCAAGTCGGATCGCCGCACCGCCGCTCCCACATTTAACTTATGTCGATCACAGTAGTTGTGTACGACACCGATCAAATGTGGGAGCGGCGGTGCGGCGATCCGACTTGCTCGCGAAGGCGGCTAATAAACACTAGAGAATCAACGTTTACCATCCATCGGATCCCGCCGCGCCATCTCCTCCTCATCCAGCCCATTGCCCCCACCGATGTCGTCTTCATCGACAATGCTCAAATCCCAATCCGCCTGGTCACCTTCACCCGCCTCTTGAGCATCCCGCGCACCGTCTTCGCGGATCAAGGTTTCCGGGCTCATGTCGTCGTCGGTGGATTCATGGTCATCGGTCGAGGCACCGGTCATGCCGGCTTCCTTCACTCGCTCACGGGGCATCAGGCGCTCGCGCTCCGCTTCCGGCAATTCGTCGCCGATTTTCGCGCTCGGTTCTTCTTCGTCGAAATCCAGCTCATGCATCGAACCCATGCGGTCTTCGTTGTCGTCAATGGGCTCGGGTTGCACCGCATCGAACGGACGGCGTGTATCAGTCATGGTAATTCCTCATACTGTGGGCCTTACTACGATGGACCCGCTCGGCAGCCCAGAATTCCGCCGGGCTGGAACACCGGTAATATGCATCACCTGCAATCTGCATCTCGCGCGTGACCCCGACGGGCGGTTGTCTGTCAAATCAGCGCATCATTCACGAGGCTTTCATTGCATGAACGACTTACAAGATCTGATTGATAACAACGCGCGTTGGGCCGATGCGATCAAGCAGGAAGATCCTGACTTCTTCGCCAAGCTGGCCCGTCAGCAAACCCCGGAATATCTATGGATCGGCTGCTCCGATGCTCGGGTGCCGGCCAACGAGATCGTCGGCATGCTGCCGGGCGATCTGTTCGTCCACCGCAACGTGGCCAATGTGGTGTTGCACACTGACCTCAATTGCCTGTCGGTGATCCAGTACGCGGTCGACGTGCTCAAGGTCAAACACATCCTCGTCACCGGCCACTACGGCTGTGGCGGTGTGCGCGCCTCGATGCAGGATCGCCAGTTTGGCCTGATCGACGGCTGGCTGCGCTCGATTCGCGATCTGTACTATGAAAAACGCGAAGAGCTGGCCGAGTTGCCGACCGAAGAAGAGCGGGTCGACCGCCTTTGCGAACTCAACGTGATCCAGCAGGTGGCGAACGTCGGGCACACCAGCATTGTGCAAAATGCTTGGCATCGCGGGCAGAAACTGTCGATCCACGGCTGCATCTATGGCATCAAGGACGGTCGCTGGAAAAGCCTGAACACGACCATCAGCGGTTTCGAGCAGTTGCCACCGCAGTACCGGCTGCGTCCGGTCGAGGCGTTGTAAAGGAAACGCGCGCTTTGCCGCGTCAGCCATGGCTTACGTGGCAAAGCCGCTCATCCTTACAGATTCGTCGAAGAATTCGCACGCACAGTGGCGGGGACCTTGAGCTGTGTGAGCTGGGACTTGATCGGGGCCGTCGCGCATTTGGCCACGGCCTGTTCAGGCGTCAGGCTGCGGATCGAGGTGTAGAACAGCTCGCAGGTTTTTTCTTTGCGGGTCACCTGCCAGATCTGGGTGCAGCTTTGGAGTTGAACGTTCGGATCGCTGCCCGGTTTGCTGCCCATCCCGGCTTGCCAGCAGGCGGCGCTCAGATCCTGGCCCATGATTTTCAGCCCCGCAGCGTCGGCCTGGGCCTGGGCATCGACGCCGCCGTAACTGGCCGGGTTGGCGGCATACCAGATGTAACTCGGGTGGTTGGAACCCAGCACCGGTACCTTTACCCCTTCGCTGGGGCTGATGGTTGCCAGTCCCAGGACATTCACGGTCGGGCCATATTGCTGCTTGATCCAGTTACGCACCGGCGCACCAAAGGCAACCATCGGCAATGCCGCGCCACTGGCGTTCCGGCTGACGTCCTTGACCATGGTGGTCTGGTAGTCCTTGAAATAGTCGTAGACACCTTCCAGGTCCTTGCCGGCGCTGGACGGCGCGGCAATCGGAGCGATGTCGATGATGGTCTGGTAGCCCGGCGTCTGTTCGGCCGGGATGCCGTTGTCGGTGAGCAGCGTGGCCCAACGATCAGTGGTGGCCGACCGGAGGTAATCCTGGGCCTGGGTCAGTGAATAGTCCGGCGGGAAGTGCAGCAATTCGATGCTCTTGCGGTTTTCCAGGGCCATGCCCAATGGCAGGAACAGATTCCAGCTGAAGGCCCACTTGCCATCGGCGTTCAATTTGCTGGCACCGGTGTAGGCCAGATCGCCAGCGTCGAGCAGCGCCGCCAAGGGTTTCTCATAACCGTCGGGAACGCCGCTGATTTCGGCGTAGAGCTGATCGTTGTCGGTCTTGACCAGCACTGTCGCCGCGCGGTAGCCATCGCGCTTGACGCTTTGGGTCAGGTAATGCTCGACGGTTTGCTCCAGCGTCCAGTTGCGAAAGCAAATGACGTTGCAGTTGTTGGGGTAAGCGAACAGCCGGGTGACGCGTTCGGTACTGCCCAGCTTCAGGGCGACATCGGCATGGGCAGCGGCGCTTAGGGTAAGCGTGAGGGTGGCGAGGGTAAGTCCTGCTAGTTTTAACATGCTCAGATCCTTTTCAGCGTGTGGGCCCTTGGCTTCGGGCGCCTACATACTGAAACAGACTGGAGTGAACAAGAAGTGGGGCCGATGAAAATATCGGCCCTTTTTTGCGTCAAGGCATCACTGGCGGCGTGTACGTCAGCGTCGTCCCCAATGCCCACAACAGCACCAGCACCAGCGGCGTGTGCACCAGCAACTGCACAAACGAGAATCCGATCAAGTCCCGTGCCTTCAACCCCAGCACACCCAGCAGGGGCAGCATGTAGAACGGGTTGATCAGGTTGGGCAGGGCCTCGGCGGCGTTGTAGATCTGCACGGCCCAGCCCAGGTGGTAGTTCAGGTCGTTGGCCACTTGCATCACGTAGGGCGCTTCGATGATCCATTTGCCGCCGCCGGAGGGGATGAAGAAGCCGAGGATCGCCGAGTACACCCCCATCAACAGCGCATAGGTGTCGTGGGACGCGATGCTGACGAAAAAAGTCGAGATGTGGTGGGCCAGGGTCTGGGCGTCCGTCCCCTTGACGGTGGTCATCAACGCGGCGATCGAGCCGTACAACGGGAACTGGATCAGGACGCCGGTGGTGGTCGGCACCGCGCGGGCCACCGCATCGAGGAAGCTGCGCGGGCGCCAGTGCAGCAGGGCGCCGAGCATGATGAACAGGAAGTTATAGGTGTTCAGCCCGGAAATTGCACTGATCGCCGGTTTGGTCGAGAACTCGTGGAACAGCCATCCGGCGGCCAACAACACCAGCAGGATCGTCAGCAGCGGGCTGTGCTCCAGCCATTCGCCGGGACGGGTGCGCGGTTGCAGCGGCGGCAGATTGAAACTCGGTTCGACACCGCAGGCTTGCGCATCTCGGGCGGAATTGGGGCCTGGGGCGGTGGCATAGGCAATGATCAGCGAGATCACGATCAATGCCAGCAGCATCACGCCGGACTGCCAGAGAAAGATGGTTTGAGTGAACGGAATCACCCCGGTGATCGACAGAATCGATGGCGGCAGACTGCCGGGGTTGGCCTGCAATTGCGCTGCGGAAGACGACAGGCCCAAGGCCCACACCGCTCCAAGACCCAGATAAGCGGCGGCACCGGCGGCGCGGTAATCCATTTTCAGATCGGTCCGGCGGGCGAGGGCACGCACCAGCAAACCGCCAAACACCAGCGACAAGCCCCAATTCAACAACGATGCGACCATGGAGATCAGCGCAACCCAAGCCACGGCCGAGCGGCCGTTTTTCGGGAGGCGTGCCAGGCGGTCGATCAGTTTCACTGCCGGTGGCGAGCTGGCGACCACGTAACCGCCGATCACCACGAAGGCCATCTGCATGGTGAACGGGATCAGGCTCCAGAAACCGTCACCGAAGGCCATCGCGGCATCGGTGGGTTTGGCGCCCATGGCCATGGTGGCCACGGCGACGATGATCACCGCCAGCGCGGCAAACACCCAGGAATCGGGGAACCAGCGCTCGGCAAAGCTGGAGCAGCGCAGGGCAAAGCGGGCGGAGCGGCTATCTTCGATATCGGCGGCCACGGGCGTACCTCGGATTTTTATGTTTATTGAGGTCTTCAGGGCTGCACAGGCCCGTCTGGACAGCTGCCAACAGTAATTCAATCGCCCATTTTTTGTGACCAGGTTTTACCCGTATTGGACTTTGGTCTAACGGGTTGTCCGCTGGCGCGTTTACGTAGACCATGTGCGCCTTGGTTCCTGACCTGTGCCAGAGTTCTGTTCATGACTGCCAATACCGTTTCGCGCCCGGCGCCTTTCACTCGCTCCGACTACAAGACCCTGGGCCTTGCAGCCTTGGGTGGCGCGCTGGAAATCTACGACTTCATCATTTTCGTGTTTTTCGCGCTGACCCTCAGCCAGCTGTTCTTTCCGCCGGAGATGCCCGAATGGCTGCGTTTGCTGCAGAGCTTCGGGATTTTCGCCACCGGTTATCTGGCGCGGCCCTTGGGCGGGATCCTGATGGCGCATTTCGCCGACCGGCTGGGACGCAAGAAAGTCTTCAGCCTGAGCATCCTGATGATGGCGCTGCCTTGCCTGCTGATCGGCATCATGCCGACCTATGCGCAAATCGGTTATTTTGCCCCGCTGCTGCTGTTGGCCCTGCGCATTCTCCAGGGAGCCGCGGTGGGCGGGGAGGTGCCAAGCGCCTGGGTGTTCGTCGCCGAGCACGCACCCGTGGGCCATCGAGGTTACGCCCTCGGCTTCCTGCAGGCCGGCCTGACCTTCGGTTACCTGATCGGCGCCCTGACCGCGACCTTTCTCGCCCAGGCGTTCACCCCGGCGGAAATCCTCGATTACGCCTGGCGCTATCCGTTCCTGTTGGGCGGTGTGTTTGGGGTGATTGGCGTCTGGTTGCGTCGCTGGCTCAGCGAGACGCCGGTGTTCATGGCCATGCAGGCCCAGCGCGATGCCACGGTCGAATTGCCGCTGCGTACGGTCTTGCGTGAACATCGCCTGGCCATGCTGCCGGCGATGCTCCTCACCTGCGTGCTGACCTCGGCCGTGGTGGTGCTCGTGGTCATCACCCCGACCATGATGCAGAAATCCTTCGGCATGACGGCCAGCCATACCTTCGCCCTGAGTGCGCTGGGCATCGTGTTCCTTAACATCGGCTGTGTACTCGCCGGGCTGCTCGTTGACCGCATCGGTGCCTGGCGCACCGTGATGTTCTATAGCCTGCTGCTGCCGTTGGGCATCGGCGTGCTCTATACCTGCCTGATCGCCGGAGGCAACTGGATCGGTCCGGCCTACGCGGTGGCCGGCCTCTGTTGCGGGGTGGTGGGCGCGGTGCCGTCGGTGATGGTCAGCCTGTTTCCTGCGCGGATTCGTGTCTCGGGCATCTCCTTCACTTACAACATTGCCTACGCCGCGTGGGCGAGTGTCACCCCGCTGCTGTTGATCGGTCTGATGCCATGGAGCCCGTGGATCTGTGTGATTTTCAGTGCGGTGATGGGCGCTGTTGGCGTGAGCACTGCGGCGTATTTCGGCGCGCGGATGCCGCGTACCGGAAGTTGCCCGGCGGCGAGCATTATGTAATCGGATGGCCAATCGCTGAGGAGTCTTGAATGAGCAAGCTGCGGGTGGGGATTATTTTTGGAGGCCGTTCGGCCGAGCACGAAGTGTCGTTGCAGTCGGCGAAAAATATTGTCGATGCGCTGGATCGTGCGCGTTTCGAGCCGGTGCTGATCGGTATCGACAAGCAAGGCCACTGGCACCTTAACGATCCGTCAAACTTCCTGCTCAACCAGGAAAATCCTGCGCTGATCGCCCTCAACCAGTCCAACCGCGAACTGGCCGTCGTGCCGGGCAAGGCCAGCCAGCAATTGGTCGAGACCTCCAGCCAGGAACTGCTGGGCCATGTCGACGTGATCTTCCCGATCGTCCACGGCACCCTGGGTGAAGACGGCTGCCTGCAGGGATTGCTGCGCATGGCCGATCTGCCGTTCGTCGGCTCCGATGTGCTCGGTTCGGCGGTCTGCATGGACAAGGACATCAGCAAGCGCCTGTTGCGTGATGCCGGCCTGGCGGTCACGCCGTTCGTGACCCTGACCCGGGCCACGGCGGCGCGTACCGGGTTCGCCGAGGTCCAGGGCAAGCTCGGCCTGCCACTGTTCGTCAAACCGGCGAACCAGGGCTCTTCCGTGGGCGTGAGCAAGGTGAGCGATGAAGCCGAGTACGTGGCGGCGATCGAACTGGCACTGGATTTCGATGAAAAGGTCCTGGTCGAGTCTGCCGTCAGCGGCCGCGAGATCGAATGCGCGGTACTTGGCAACGAGAACGCTGTCGCCAGCGGTTGTGGCGAGATCGTGGTGCGCAGCGGGTTCTATTCCTACGAAAGTAAATATATCGACGATCAGGCGGCTGAGGTGGTGGTCCCGGCCAACATCAGCACTGAGGCCAGCGAACACATTCGCGCGCTGGCCGTCGAGGCGTTTCAGGTGTTGGGCTGTTCCGGGCTGGCGCGGGTCGATGTATTCCTGACTGACAGCGGTGAAGTGCTGATCAACGAGATCAACTCGCTCCCCGGCTTCACCCGCATCAGCATGTACCCCAAGCTGTGGCAGGCCACCGGGATGACCTACAGCGAGCTGGTCAGTCGCCTGATCGAGCTGGCGCTGGAGAAGCACAAGGCGCGACAGGCGCTGAAGATCTCGCGTTAGGCTGTATGTGCCGCTGAATGGTCCAAGTGATCCCCAACAGGCATCCGGATGATCGTCCGGCTGTCGCGTGATCAGGCCTGCTTAACAGGCTTGATCAAACTTTCTGCTGGTATGCCGAAAAGGTCATGCAGTTTCCAGATCATGGGGAGCGTCAAGGCGCGCTTGCCATTAAGCACTTCGTAGACACGGTTTGTCCGGCCAATGGCAGGTGCCAGATCAGCTGCGGACAAGCCGGACTGTTCCATACGAAATTTGATCGCATCGATCGGGTTCGGCAAATCGACTGGAAACTGCTTTGCTTCATACGCCTCGATCAGCGTGATCATGATATCGAAATAATCACCTTCGGGAGTGCCAGGCTCAGGTTCATTGTCGAAGAGTACGGACACGTCCTTGAGAGCTGCACGGTAATCCTCGACGGTGTGAATCGGACGAATATTCATGGGTTACTCCATCTCGACGGTGTCAGCGTCGATTTCGTCGTACTGATTGTGAGTACCGACAAATTTTATGTATACGGCGCCGAAGCGGTAGGCCACAGCGACTACTAATCGAAAGTCATTGCCCTTGATGTTGAACACGACTCTGCGGCTTTTAAGAATACTGGCGGTGGCAAAGTGCGCTTTTATGTCCGCCGGCGTTTTCCACTCTGCATTTCTTGCCTCGTCAATCCAGGCCAGGAGGGAGGGTTCCGAGTCAGGGCACCTCTTCCAAAAACTTTTCAGGTGACTGATGGCGATGATTCTCATGGCATGATCCTAGTCCCATGCTGGGACTAATGCAAGTCTGTGGAGGAGCAGCCCATGTGCGGGAGAGCGAGTTTGATATCGGTAATCAATGGCTGCCGAGAGCTGACTCGATAAGCAGGGCTAATGCAAAGTCGGAAAAAATTAATTCTCAACTCTACCCAAAATGTATTCATTTGCGGGTAGGAGAAGGCTGCGCGAGCTGAGGGATCGGGATCTGTTCTCCATAAAAAAGGGCCTACCTTCTGGTAAGCCCTTTCTCGTTCCAGCGTACGACTCAATCCCCCAACGCTTCCCCCTCACGCCGCGGATCCGCCCCACCCGCCAGCGCTGCTTTCCCCTGCGCATCCTTGACCCGCACAATCGCCTGGGTCCCGCTGGTCATGTCGATCTCGGTCACGTTGTGGCCTTTGTCCTTCAATGCCTGGATCAGCCCGGCGCTGAATTGCCCGCGTTCCAGCTCCGTCGGGCCATTGCGGCTGCCGAAGTTGGGCAGGGCGATGGCGGTTTGCGGGTCGAGGTTCCAGTCGAGCAGGCCGATGGTGGATTTGGCGACGTATTCAATGATCTGCGAGCCGCCGGGGGAGCCGAGGGTGGCGAGGAATTCGCCACTCTGACGGTCGAAGATCAAGGTCGGTGCCATGGACGAACGCGGACGCTTGCCGGGCTCGACGCGGTTGGCGACCTTCTGCCCGTTCTCTTCGGGGATGAACGAGAAGTCGGTCATCTGGTTGTTGAGCAGGAAGCCCTGCACCATCAGGTGCGAACCGAAGGCGGATTCGACGGTGGTGGTCATCGACACCGCACCGCCCAGGTCGTCGACCGCCACCACTTGCGAGGTGGAGATGCGCAGCGGCGAACGGTCCGGCGCATAGGCGACCTGGATGCCCGGCGGTGTGCCGGGTTTGGCCATGCCCATGCTGCGGTCACCGATCAGGGCGGCGCGGCTGGCCAGGTAGGTCGGGTCTACCAGACCTTTGACGGGGACGGGCACGAAGTCCGTGTCGGCGACATACTGCGCGCGGTCGGCGTAGGCCAGGCGCTCGGCTTCGGCGATCAGGTGCACGGCTTCAGGGGCCGGCTCGAGGCCCGCAGGCTTGTCAGTCTTGAGCGGTTTCAAGGGCGCCAGGGCCCAATGCGGATCGCGGGATTCCAGGGCCTGCAAGGTGCCGAGGATCTGCGCCACGGCGATCCCGCCCGACGAAGGTGGTGGCATGCCGCAGACTTGCCAGCGCTTGTAGTCGGTGCACAGCGGCGCGCGTTCCTTGGCGCTGTAGCCTTGAAGATCGTTCAGCGACAGGCTGCCGGGGTTGGCATGGCCTTGAACCTTGGCGACGATCTCTTGGGCGACGGGGCCTTTGTACAGCGCATCGGGACCCTCCTTGGCGATGCGTTTGTACACGGCAGCCAGTGCCGGGTTTTTCAGTTGTGTGCCCGCGGCTTTCGGGCTGCCATCGGCATTGAGAAAATACGCCGCCATGTCCGGCGAGCGGCTGACGGACGAGTCAGCTGCAATCAATCGATGCAAGCGCGGCGAGATGGCGAAGCCTTGCTCGGCGAGTTCGATCGCCGGCTCGAACAGCTGTGCCCATGGCAGGCGGCCATGTTTCCGATGAGCCAGTTCAAGCGCTCGCAGCACGCCTGGCGTGCCCACGGATCGACCACCGATCTGCGCCTGGGTGAATGGCATCGGTTGGCCGTTGGCCTGCAGGAAAAGTCTCTCGGTGGCGCCGGCCGGTGCGGTTTCGCGACCGTCGTAAGTGCGCACGGTCTTGCCATCCCAGAGCACGATCAACGCACCACCGCCGATGCCCGAGGACTGCGGCTCGACCAGCGTCAGTACGGCTTGCATCGCAATGGCTGCATCGATGGCCGAACCGCCTCGGCGCAGTATCTCTCGCCCGGCTTCGGCCGCCAGAGGATTGGCCGCTGCCGCCATGTGTTTCGAGGCGTGCCTGGTGTGCAGGTCGGTGCGATAGCCCGAGGCGGCTTCCGGTGCGACCGGCAACGTCGAAGCGGGCGGGGCATTGCACGCTGCAAGAATCGAAGCGGTGGCAATCAGCGACAGCGCTGACAGGCGATAGCGGCTCAAGTCAAAGGCTGAGAACACGCGGGGCACTCCGTCCGTGGGAAAAGATCCGAGGACTTTATCGGCCGACAGCGAGTGACGCAAACCATGGCCCACGGCAAAGATGCATTTGTCCTTCATGCGTCAGCGAATTTTCTGTAGGGGGAGGGCACCGGGGATGGGCCGCACTCATGCCGAAGGCAGCCCACACAGTCATGCCGGCGGAAGATGCGGGTGCTCAGCGCTCAGCGGTTCTGGCCACTTTTCTCCAGGCATAAAAAAACGGCCTACCTTTCGGTAAGCCGTTTTTAGTACTTGGTGGCTACACAGGGACTTGAACCCCGGACCCCAGCATTATGAATGCTATGCTCTAACCAACTGAGCTATGTAGCCAAGTGGCGCGCATTATTCACCGCAAACGACAATGCGTCAAGCGTAAATATAAAATATTTCTCTGCGCTTTCAACCGCTTATCCCTCTGGGCCGAAAAACCAGGTCGTAGGAGGGCATCAATTGAGCTGAAATCTCCCGGTATTTGCATTCACGGCCTTGCTGTCTGGCTCAGAGTGCCCGCTGCCTGCTTAACTGACCGCAAACCTTCAAGCAAGCTTATCGATGTCGTTAGCAGGCTAAGGGGATGGCGCTATTGCACTGAAAAATGGCACATTGACGCACCTGCCCGTGTGCACCCATCCGCTGTACGGAAATTCTCATGGCTATCAGCAACGTCCAGACCGGCGCCCAGCCGGCATCCGCGACCTCACAAAGCAGCCCCTTGGTCATGCGTATCATCGGCGCCGTGGCCCTGGCGCATTTGATCAACGACCTGATCCAGTCGGTGCTGCCGTCGATTTACCCGATGCTCAAGGCCAACTATGGCCTGACCTTCACCCAGGTCGGCCTGATCACCCTGACCTTTCAATTGACGGCCTCGCTGCTACAGCCGTGGGTCGGCTACCACACCGATCGCCACCCCAAGCCCTGGTTGCTGCCAGCCGGGACGGTGTGCACGCTGATCGGCATCCTGATGATGTCTGTGGTCGGTACCTTCCCGCTGATTCTGCTGGCGGCCGGGCTGATCGGCATCGGCTCCTCGACCTTCCATCCGGAAGCGTCTCGCGTGGCGCGACTGGCTTCGGGCGGGCGTTTTGGCCTGGCGCAATCGACTTTCCAGGTGGGTGGCAATGCCGGGTCGGCTTTCGGTCCGTTGCTCGCCGCGGCGATCATTATCCCTTTCGGTCAGGGCCACGTGGCGTGGTTCGGGTTGTTCGCGGTATTCGCCCTGTTCGTGCTCTACCGGATCAGTCGCTGGTACGCCAATCACCTGAACCTGTTCAAGCTCAAGCAAGGCCAGGCGGCGACGCACGGCTTGTCGAAAAACCGGGTCATCAGTGCCTTGGTGGTGCTGGGCTTACTGGTGTTCTCCAAGTATTTCTACATGTCCAGTTTGACCAGCTACTTCACTTTTTACCTGATAGAGAAATTCGACCTGTCGGTGGCGAGTTCGCAGCTGCACTTGTTCCTGTTTCTCGGGGCGGTAGCGGCAGGAACCTTCTTCGGCGGGCCGATCGGCGACAAGATCGGGCGTAAGGCAGTGATCTGGTTCTCGATCCTTGGCGTGGCACCGTTCACCTTGATCCTGCCCCACGTCGACCTGTTCTGGACCAGTATTCTCAGCGTGGTGATCGGCTTCATCCTGGCCTCGGCGTTTTCAGCCATCGTGGTGTATGCCCAGGAGCTGGTGCCGGGCAATGTCGGGATGATTGCCGGGGTGTTCTTTGGCTTGATGTTCGGTTTTGGCGGAATCGGCGCGGCGTTGCTTGGGCATCTGGCGGATGTTCATGGTATCGAGTACGTGTACTACCTGTGCTCGTTCCTGCCGCTGTTTGGCGTGTTGGCGATCTTCCTGCCAAGAACCAAAAAAACCTGAACCACACCCAATCTCCTGTAGGAGCTGCGGTGCGACGATTCGACTTGCCGGCGAAGGCGGAGTGTCAGTCGGCATCAATGTTGGCTGTGACACCGTCTTCGCCGGCAAGCCGGCTCCTACAGGATCGCGGTGAACGGAATTTCAGCCACAAAAAAGCCGCGTATCAAACGCGGCTTTTTCTTGGGCGGCTGCTTCGTCCTGAATAACTTAGACGTTGAAGCGGAAGTGCATCACATCGCCATCTTTAACGATGTAATCCTTGCCTTCCAGACGCCATTTACCTGCTTCCTTGGTACCCGCTTCGCCCTTGTACTGGATGAAGTCGTCATAGGCGATGACTTCGGCGCGGATGAAGCCTTTTTCGAAGTCGGTGTGGATCACGCCGGCGGCTTGGGGGGCGGTAGCACCGACGCGGACGGTCCAGGCGCGAACTTCTTCGACACCGGCGGTGAAGTAGGTCTGCAGGTGCAGCATTTCGTAGCCCGCGCGGATCACACGGTTCAGGCCCGGCTCTTCGAGACCCAGCGCCTCGAGGAACATGTCTTTCTCTTCGCCGTCATCCAGCTCGGCGATTTCGGCTTCGATCTTGTTGCAGACCGGAACCACCATGGCGCCTTCTTCTTCGGCGATGGCCTTGACGATGTCCAGCAGCGGGTTGTTCTCGAAACCGTCTTCGGCAACGTTGGCGATGTACATGACCGGCTTGGTGGTCAGCAGGTGGAAGCCGCGAATCACCGCTTTGTCGTCGGCGCCCATGTTCTTCATCAGCGTGCGCGCTGGCTTGCCGAGGGTGAAGTGAGCGATCAATTGCTCCAGCAGGCCTTTCTGGATCACGGCGTCCTTGTCGCCACCCTTGGCGTTGCGCGCGACTTTCTGCAGTTGCTTCTCGCAGCTGTCGAGGTCGGCGAAGATCAGTTCCAGGTCGATGATCTCGATGTCGCGTTTCGGGTCGACGCTATTGGAGACGTGAATCACGTTCTCGTCTTCGAAGCAGCGGACCACGTGGGCGATGGCATCGGTTTCACGGATGTTGGCGAGGAACTTGTTGCCCAGGCCTTCACCTTTCGAAGCGCCGGCAACCAGGCCTGCAATGTCGACGAATTCCATGGTGGTCGGCAGGATGCGCTTGGGATTGACGATGGCCGCCAGGGCTTCCAGGCGCGGATCCGGCATCGGCACGATACCGGTGTTCGGTTCGATGGTGCAGAAGGGGAAGTTCTCGGCCGCGATCCCGGATTTGGTCAGGGCGTTGAACAGGGTGGACTTGCCGACGTTAGGCAGGCCGACGATGCCGCAATTGAATCCCATGGTGTTTCCCCTCGGATAAGTGTCAGGCCTTCTGGCTGTGCAGGTTTTTCATCGCACGGTTCCATTCACCGGCGAGGATATCCGGCAGCACGCCGAGGGCAAAATCGATGCTGGCATCGAGTTTTTCCTGTTCGGCGCGTGGCGCACGACCCAGGACGAAATTTGAAACCATACTGGCAACGCCCGGGTGGCCAATGCCAAGCCGCAAGCGGTGAAAGGTATTCTGATTGCCCAGTTGCGCGATGATGTCGCGCAACCCGTTGTGACCGCCATGGCCGCCGCCCTGTTTGAGCTTGGCAACGCCCGGAGGCAGGTCGAGTTCGTCGTGCGCCACGAGGATTTCTTCAGGCTTGATGCGGAAGAAACCGGCGAGTGCCGCTACGGCCTGGCCGCTGCGGTTCATGTACGTGGTGGGAATCAGCAGACGAACATCCTGACCCTGATGCGAATAACGCCCGGTCAGGCCGAAATATTTGCGATCCGCCACAAGGTTTACGCCCTGTGCGTTCGCGATGCGCTCAACAAAAAGGGCCCCTGCGTTATGCCGGGTCTGTTCGTATTCAGCGCCTGGATTTCCCAAGCCAACGATCAGTTTGATGGCAGTCACGATAGGGGCCCTTCCTTGGAGTGGTGGATAACATCGCCGCGACCGGTGTGTGCGGCGAAAGTGGACGACAAGTGCTCATTTACCATTATGTAAACTCCGCGTTCTCGCCCGCTTTCTCGCTACGTTCCAGTCCGCGATGTTACTTGATCACTCCGGCATTACAGAGTGAATTACTCTGCTGCGCCTTCTTCGGTAGCTTCTGGAGCAACACGTGGAGCGTGAACGTTGGCAACAGCCTTGTCGTCACCGTGTGCCAGAGCAACAAACTCAACGCCTTTAGGGGCTTTGAGGTCGGACAAGTGAATGATCGAGCCGATTTCGGCGTCAGCCAGGTCGACTTCGATGAATTCAGGCAGGTCCTTCGGCAGGCAGGTCACTTCGATTTCCGAAACAACGTGCGAAACTTCGCCGCCTTTCTTGATCGGAGCTTCTTCGCCGACGAAGTGTACAGGCACGATAGCGGTCAGTTTCTGACCAGCTACAACGCGTACGAAGTCAGCGTGCAGCACGTGGCCTTTGGCCGGGTGGCGCTGCAGAGCCTTGATGATTACGTTTTGCTTGGTGCCGCCAACGTTCAGCTCGATGATGTGGCTGTAAGCCGCGTCGTTTTCGAGCAGTTTGGCAACTTCTTTAGCCAGCATGCTGATGGATTCAGGGGCTTTTTCGCCACCGTAAACTACAGCTGGAACCAGGCTTGCGAGACGACGCAGGCGGCGGCTCGCACCTTTCCCCAGGTCGGAACGCACTTCAGCATTCAGAGTAAAATCGTTCATGTTGTATCTCCAAAATAACCACATTCGCCCCAGCGTTTGCGACCAGCGCTAAAGGCGATATGGGCAAAAAAGCCCCGCCCCGACAGGAATGCCGGGGCGGGGCGCTTTTCGTCAACAGGATGTAATGAAAAGGGCAGGGCCCTTAACGGAACATCGCGCTGATCGATTCTTCATTGCTGATGCGGCGGACCGCCTCGGCAACTACCGGTGCGATATCCAGTTGACGGATACGCGCACAGGCTTGTGCTGCAGCGGACAGCGGGATGGTGTTGGTCACCACCAGCTCGTCCAGCACGGAATTTTCGATATTCTCGATTGCCCGACCCGACAGCACAGGGTGTGTGCAGTAGGCGAAAACCTTGGCAGCGCCATGCTCTTTCAAAGCCTTTGCCGCGTGGCACAAAGTGCCGGCGGTATCGACCATGTCATCGACCAGGATACAGGTACGCCCTTCGACATCACCGATGATATGCATCACTTCAGAGTGATTGGCTTTCTCGCGGCGTTTGTCGATGATCCCGAGATCCACGCCCAGGGATTTGGCAACGGCACGTGCACGCACGACGCCGCCAATGTCCGGGGATACGATCATCAGGTTTTCGAAGCGCTGATCTTCAATGTCATCCACCAGAACCGGGGAGCCGTAGATGTTATCTACCGGAATATCGAAGAAGCCCTGAATCTGGTCAGCATGCAGATCAACCGTGAGAACACGGTCGATGCCGACTACGGTAAGCATGTCAGCCACGACTTTCGCGCTGATAGCCACACGTGCGGAACGCGGACGGCGATCCTGACGGGCATAACCAAAGTAAGGAATTACAGCAGTGATACGAGTAGCCGAGGAGCGGCGGAAGGCATCGGCCATCACTACCAGTTCCATCAGGTTATCGTTGGTCGGAGCGCAAGTCGGCTGAATAATGAAGACATCTTTACCGCGGACGTTTTCATTGATCTCGGCAGTAATTTCGCCGTCGGAGAATTTACCGACAGAGATGTCACCGAGAGGGATATGCAGCTGACGTACAACACGCCGAGCCAGATCGGGGTTAGCATTCCCCGTAAAGACCATCATCTTGGACACGCGCAGTACCTAGAGGCTGAGGGTAACCTGGATGAGTATGGAAAATGGCAGGGGCGGCTGGATTCGAACCAACGCATGGCAGGATCAAAACCTGCTGCCTTACCGCTTGGCGACGCCCCTGTATCTGTTGCAACGAGTACCCAGTACTCGGTTCCTTTAGAGCAGACTTTGCAGCTTGCGATGCAACATCGAAACGTTGCTTCCTTTTGCTACAAACCCTGTAAGGGTCTCTGTAAGAAGGGCCGAGACTTTATCAGCTTCAGCTTTGCTTGGGAAGCCCCCAAACACACAACTTCCAGTTCCGGTGAGTTTTGCTTCGGTAAATTTACCTAACAAATTCAATGCGTTACGTACATCTGGATAACGCCTTGCTACCACCGGTAAGCAGTCATTTCGACTGTTTCCCTTGGGAACGGGGCGCACTTTAATGGGAGAAGAGTTACGTGTCAACAACGGATCTGAAAAAATTTCTGCTGTACTTACAGATACTTGCGGCACCAGCACGAGATACCACGGTTCTTCGGGGTCTACAGGGGTCAGTTTCTCCCCGACGCCTTCGGCAAAAGCCGCGTGGCCACGCACGAAAACCGGGACATCGGCACCCAGCGTCAGGCCAAGCACGGCCAGTCGATCCTCATCCCAACCCAGTTGCCAGAGATGGTTCAAGCCGAGCAAGGTCGTTGCGGCATTGGAGCTGCCGCCACCGATTCCACCGCCCATGGGCAGAATTTTTTCGATCCAGATGTCGATACCGAGCGAACAGCCGGATTGCGCCTGAAGTTTTTTTGCCGCCCGCACGATCAGATTGCTGTCGTGCGGTACGCCTTCGAATTCGGTGTGCAGGCGAATCACGCCATCGTCGCGCACGGCAAAGGTGATTTCATCGCCGTAATCGAGAAACTGAAAGATGGTCTGCAACTCGTGGTAACCGTCTTCACGGCGACCGAGGATGTGCAGCATCAGGTTGAGTTTGGCCGGGGAGGGCAGCGTCAAGCGCGATGCGGTCATGGTCATTGCCCCAGTTTGCGAGGTTGCCATTCCTTGATCACCAGCGTGACGTCAAGGTCGGTGCCATGCAGTTTGATGCGCTCGGGCAGCCAATAGCCGTTTTGCTCGGCGTAACTGAGATACTCCACCTGCCAGCCATCCTGTTCGAGATTGGCCAGGCGGCTGTCGGTGTCCAGGGTCAGGCGACTCTTGCTGTCCGGCGCCGGAAGCCCGCGCACCCACCAGGCCAGATTGGACACCGGCAATTTCCAGCCGAGCTGTTCTTCGAGCAGCGCTTCCGGAGACGTCGCGTCATAACGGCCCTGGTTGGCGACTTCCAGCGAGACCTTTCCGGGGCGACCGGTCAAGCGAGCCGCGCCACGACCCAGGGGGCCGGAAAGGCGGATGTCGTAGTAATCCTGGCGCTGCAGCCAGAACAAGGTGCCGCTGCCGGAGTCCTTGGGGGCGCGGATGCCGATCTTGCCATTGATCTGCCAGCCATCAAGCCCCGTAAGCTGCTGCTTGTACTCGCGCCACTGGGCCGCGTTGCCTTGACCCTGGACCGATTCGCGGGCACCGAAGCCCGCACAACCGGCGAGCAGGGCGATGAAACTGAAAACAATGAGGTGGCGCATGAACATAAATTTAAAGAGTCTCTGATCCGGTCAGGCGCTTGATGGTGCTGCGCAGGATAGGGCTGTCGGGCTGTTCCTTGAGGAACTTGCCCCAGATTTGCCTGGCTTCGCGTTGCTTGCCGTTGGCCCACAGAACCTCGCCCAGGTGAGCGGCGACCTCCTGGTCGGGGAAGCGCTCCAGGGCCAGGCGCAAGTAACGTTCGGCCTCATCGAGATTGCCCAGGCGGTAATTCACCCAGCCGAGACTGTCGAGCACCGCCGGGTCTTCCGGATTGATCTGGTGCGCCTGTTCGATCAGGGTCTTGGCTTCGGCGTAACGCGTCGTACGGTCGGACAGGGTATAACCGAGGGCGTTCAGTGCCATCGCATTGTCCGGGTCGCGCTTGATGATCAGCCGCAGGTCTTTTTCCATCTGTGCCAAATCATTGCGTTTTTCCGCCTGCATGGCGCGGGTGTATAGCAGATTCAAGTCGTCCGGGTATTTTTCAAGGGCTTGCTGCAAGACTTTCCAGGCCTTGTCCCCCTGTTTGTTGGCGGCCAGGGTTTCGGCTTCGATCAAATACAACTGAATGACGTAATCGGGCTGTTCATCGCGCTCTGCCGCCAGACGGCGTTGGGCTTCGGCGGTCTTGCCGTTATTGATCAGGATATCGGTCAGGCGCAATTGTGCCGGCAGGTAATCGTTTCCTGGCCTGACCTGGGCGTACTCGGCCAGTGCGCCTTGAGGGTCGTTGCGCTCTTCAGCGATACGGCCGAGGTTCAAGTGAGCCGAATCGACATGGCTGTCCCGGGCGATCAGGTCTTCCAGATAACCCTTGGCCTCGTCCCAGGCCTTGGCTTCCAGGCACACCAGTGCCAGGGAATATCGCAGCTCGTCGTCTTCCGGGTACTGCTGAACCAGGCTGGAGAATTCGACTTTGGCGTCGTCCATGCGGTCCTGCTCCACCAGCATGCGCGCGTAAGTCAGGCGCAGGCGTTTGTCGTCCGGGTACTGCTTGATGCTTTTTTTCAGCAGCGGCAAGGCTTCATCGCCACGCTCGAGCGATTGCAGCAGGCGTGCGCGCAGCAGGATCGGGGCAATTTCGCCCTCGTCCGGGGGGTTGTCTTCCAGCAGGCCCAGCGCGCCTTTGGCGTCACCGTCCTGTTGCAGCAGCAGAGCCTTGCCGAAAATCAGCTGGCTGTTGCTCGGATGACGCTGCAGCAGGCGGTCGAAGCTTTTCATCAAGCCGTTGCGCGTGTCCTGATCGGTATCGGCCGCGGACAGGGCAAGAAAGTCGAAATGCGTGTCGCCCTTGCCTTGCAGGACTTTCTCCATGTAGGCCATCGAATCGTCATAACGCCCGGCGCGAGCCAGCTGCACCGCGGCGGCTCGCTGCGCCTCGAGGTCATCCGGGGCGTTTTTCGCCCAGATCAGCGCGGTGTCCAGCGCGGCCTGATCGGCACCCAGATACTCGGCGATACGAAACGCCCGCTCGGAAATGCCCGGATCCTGGGTGTTGATCGCCTGGGTCACATAGTTGTCCAGGGCAATGTCGAAGCGATTGCGCTGGCCAGCCAGTTCGGCGCTCAACAGGCTGAAGACGGTATCTTCGCTGAATGAGCTGTAAACCTTGGGCTTTTCAGGGGCCGGGGTGCTGTCTTCGACCGGCGGCGTACCGTCCGGCGAAACGGGTGCCAAAGTCTGGCAGCCGCTGAGGAAGACAAGAGCGAGGAGCAACGCGGAAGATCTATTCATATAGGAGGAGGACGACTAACCTGCGGTCGGATCATCATGACACAAGCCTTCGGGCAAACATAACCGCCCCTCGATTTTCCCCTGTTCACCGCTCCCCTGTACACCGACCCCCTGTAGGAGCTGGCTTGCCAGCGAAGGCGTCTTCAAGTGCGCTGCAAGACTGGAGGCCGCCTTCGCTGGCAAGCCAGCTCCTACAGGGGGGCGGCGGCGAGGCAGCGGACGTCTGTAAACGAGAAGCGCTCGCACGCCTGGCTATCGCCTGCCGGGCCAATAGAGATCGAGTAGTTGTTCTCGTTGTGTCGAAGTAGGACAATTGCCGGCTTCACGTCACCATCAGCGACCTTGAATGGCCTTCCTTGCACTCGGTATCAATCACAAGACTGCCTCAGTAGATGTCCGCGAGCGCGTGGCCTTTACCCCTGAGCAGTTGGTGGAGGCCTTGCAGCAGCTCTGCCGACTGACAGACAGTCGCGAAGCTGCGATCCTCTCCACCTGCAATCGCAGTGAGCTCTATATAGAGCAGGATCACCTTTCGGCTGACATCGTGTTGCGCTGGCTGGCCGATTATCACCATTTGAGTCTCGAAGAGCTGCGCGCGAGCGCTTATGTGCACGAAGATGATGCGGCAGTTCGTCACATGATGCGGGTGGCCTCCGGGCTCGATTCGCTGGTGTTGGGCGAACCGCAGATTCTCGGTCAGATGAAGTCCGCCTACGCGGTGGCCCGCGAAGCCGGCACCATCGGTCCGATGCTCGGGCGATTGTTCCAGGCCACATTCAATTCAGCCAAGCAAGTGCGCACCGACACCGCCATCGGTGAAAACCCGGTGTCCGTGGCATTTGCCGCGGTCAGCCTGGCCAAACAGATTTTCAGCGACCTGCAACGCAGCCAGGCCTTGCTGATTGGCGCCGGCGAGACCATTACCCTGGTCGCCCGTCATCTGCATGAGTTGGGGGTCAAGCGCATCGTGGTCGCCAACCGGACCCTGGAGCGCGCGAGCATCCTGGCCGAACAGTTCGGCGCCCACGCCGTGTTGCTCTCGGACATCCCGGCCGAACTGGTGCGCAGCGACATCGTCATCAGTTCCACCGCCAGCCAGTTGCCGATCCTCGGCAAGGGGGCCGTGGAAAGTGCCTTGAAGCTGCGCAAGCACAAGCCGATCTTCATGGTGGATATCGCCGTACCTCGGGATATCGAGCCGGAAGTCGGCGAACTGGACGACGTTTACCTGTATAGCGTCGACGATCTCCACGAAGTGGTCGCCGAAAACCTCAAGAGTCGCCAGGGTGCCGCCCAGGCGGCGGAAGAGATGGTCTCGATCGGTGCCGAAGACTTCATGGTCCGCCTGCGCGAACTGGCGGCGGTGGATGTGCTCAAGGCCTATCGTCAACAAAGCGAGCGCCTGCGTGACGAAGAATTGCTCAAGGCCCAGCGGATGCTGGCCAACGGCGCCAGCGCCGAAGACGTGCTGGTGCAACTGGCGCGGGGCCTGACCAATAAGCTCTTGCATGCCCCGAGCGTGCAATTGAAAAAGCTCTCTGCCGAAGGCCGCCTCGATGCGCTGGCCATGGCCCAGGAACTCTTTGCCCTCGGTGAGGGCTCATCGGATAGCTTTTCGGATAAGAAACCGCAATGAAAGCGTCACTGCTCAATAAGCTGGACATCCTCCAGGACCGTTTCGAGGAATTGACTGCGTTGCTTGGTGATGGCGAGGTCATCTCCGATCAGAGCAAATTCCGCACCTATTCCAAGGAATATGCGGAAATCGAGCCGATTGTCGAAACCTATAAACAATTGCTCAAAGTGCAAGGCGACCTCGAGGGCGCACAGGCACTGCTCAAGGACAACGACCCGGACATGCGCGAAATGGCCGTGGAAGAAGTCCGCGAAGCCAAAGAGCAACTGATCGAAATCGAAGCCAGGCTGCAACGCATGCTGCTGCCCAAGGATCCGAACGACGGCCGTAACGTGTTCCTCGAAATCCGCGCCGGCACCGGCGGCGACGAAGCGGCGATCTTCTCCGGCGACCTGTTCCGCATGTACTCGCGTTACGCCGAACGGCGTGGCTGGCGCGTGGAAATCCTCTCGGAGAACATCGGCGAACACGGCGGTTTCAAAGAAGTCATCGCCCGGGTCGAAGGCGACAACGTCTACGGCAAGTTGAAATTCGAGTCCGGTGCACACCGCGTGCAGCGGGTGCCGGCCACCGAATCCCAGGGACGTATCCACACCTCGGCGTGCACCGTGGCGGTATTGCCCGAGCCGGACGAGCAGGAAGCGATCGAGATCAACCCGTCCGATTTGCGCATCGATACGTACAAGTCCTCCGGTGCCGGCGGTCAGCACGTCAACAAGACCGATTCGGCGATCCGCATCACCCATTTGCCGTCCGGCATCGTCGTCGAGTGCCAGGAAGAACGTTCCCAGCACAAGAACCGCGCCCGGGCGATGTCCTGGCTGTCGGCCAAGCTCAACGACCAGCAGACCAGCGCCGCCGCCAATGCCATTGCCAGCGAGCGTAAATTGCTGGTGGGTTCGGGCGACCGCTCCGAGCGGATCCGCACCTACAATTTTGCCCAGGGCCGGGTCACCGACCACCGGGTCAACCTGACGCTGTATTCCCTCGACGAAATCCTCGCGGGTGGTGTCGAGGCGGTGATCGAGCCGTTGCTGGCCGAGTACCAGGCCGATCAGTTGGCGGCCATAGGTGAGTAAATGACGATCATTGCCAGCTTGTTGCGCGCCGCCGAATTGCCCGACTCGCCCACGGCGCGTCTGGATGCCGAATTGCTGCTGGCCGCCGCCTTGGGCAAATCCCGCAGTTTCCTGCACACCTGGCCGGAACGCATTGTCCCGAGCGAAGCCGCATTGACCTTTGCCGGGTTTTTGCAGCGTCGTCGCGGCGGCGAGCCGGTGGCGTACATTCTTGGCCAGCAAGGTTTCTGGACGCTCGATCTGGAAGTGGCGCCGCACACGCTGATCCCGCGGCCGGACACCGAGCTGCTGGTGGAAGCCGCACTGCAATTGCTGCCGGCGACCCCTGCCAGTGTGCTCGACCTGGGCACCGGCAGCGGCGCCATTGCCCTGGCCCTGGCCAGCGAGCGTCCGGCGTGGAAGGTCACGGCCGTGGATCGCGTGCTCGAAGCCGTGGCCCTGGCCGAGCGCAATCGGCAGCGCCTGCACCTGAACAACGCCACGGTACTGAGCAGTCATTGGTTCAGCGCGCTGCAAGGCCAGCACTTTGAGCTGATCATCAGCAACCCGCCTTACATCGCGTCCGCCGATCCGCATCTGGTCGAGGGCGACGTTCGCTTCGAACCGGCCAGTGCCCTGGTGGCCGGTGTCGACGGGCTCGACGATCTGCGTCTGATCGTCGCCCAGGCGCCGGATTACCTTGAGACGGGTGGCTGGCTGATGCTCGAACATGGTTATGATCAAGCCGCTGCGGTGCGCGATTTACTACTGGCCCGCGGTTTTGAACAGGTCCACAGCCGCGCCGATCTGGGCGGTCACGAACGTATCAGTCTGGGGCGCCTGCCGTGCTGAATGATCAGGAATTGTTGCGCTACAGTCGGCAGATTCTGTTGCAGCACGTCGACATCGACGGTCAGTTGCGACTCAAGGAAAGCCGCGTGTTGATCGTCGGCCTTGGCGGTCTTGGCTCACCGGTGGCGCTGTACCTGGCTGCGGCCGGGGTCGGTGAACTGCATCTGGCAGACTTCGACAGCGTCGACCTGACCAACCTGCAACGCCAGATCATCCACGATACCGATAGTGTCGGGGTCAGCAAGGTCGACTCGGCCATCCGCCGTCTAGGCGCGATCAACCCCGAGATTCGATTGATTGCCCATCGCGCGGCGCTGGACGAAGATTCCCTGGCCGCCGCCGTGGGCGCAGTGGATCTGGTGCTGGACTGCTCGGATAATTTTTCCACCCGTGAAGCGGTCAATGCCGCCTGTGTCGCTGCGCGCAAGCCGTTGGTCAGTGGCGCGGCGATTCGCCTCGAAGGGCAATTGTCGGTATTCGACCCACGCCGTGCCGACAGCCCGTGTTACCACTGTTTATACGGGCACGGCAGCGAAGCCGAACTGACGTGCAGCGAAGCCGGCGTGCTCGGGCCTCTGGTTGGGCTGGTGGGCAGCCTCCAGGCGCTGGAAGCCATGAAACTGTTGGTGGGCTTTGGCGAACCGCTGGTGGGGCGTTTGCTGTTGATCGATGCCTTGGGCACGCGCTTTCGCGAGTTGCGGGTCAAGCGTGATCCGGGTTGCAGCGTCTGTGGTAATGCCCATGCGTGAAGCGCCCATCGGCGTGTTCGACTCCGGCGTCGGTGGACTGTCGGTGCTGGCCGAAATCCAGCGTCTGCTGCCCAATGAGTCACTGCTGTACGTTGCCGATTGCGGGAATGTTCCCTATGGCGAAAAAACCCCGGAATTTATCCGTCACCGTTGTAATGTCATAGCCGAATTTTTTCAGCAGCAGGGTGCCAAGGCCCTGGTGCTGGCGTGCAACACGGCCACCGTCGCTGGCGTTGCGGATTTGCGCCGTGATTATCCCCAGTGGCCGATTGTCGGCATGGAGCCGGCGGTCAAGCCCGCCGCCGCGGCCACCCGCAGTGGCGTGGTCGGGGTCCTGGCCACCACCGGCACCTTGCAGAGCGCCAAATTTGCCGCGTTACTCGATCGCTTCGCCACGGATGTGCGGGTGATCACCCAGCCGTGTCCCGGGCTTGTGGAGCTGATTGAAAACGGTGACCTGCACAGCCCAGTCCTGCGTGAGCTGCTGGCCCGGTATGTCGGGCCGCTGCTGGCCGCCGGTTGCGACACGATAATTCTCGGCTGCACGCATTACCCCTTCCTAAAGCCCTTGCTAAAGCAGATGATCCCTGAGGACATCAGTTTGATCGACACCGGTGCTGCGGTGGCACGGCAACTACAGCGTTTGCTGACTGAGCGCGAGTTGCTGGCCGATGGGGCTGGTCATGCTGCGCAATTCTGGACAAGTGCCGATCCGGAGCATTTCAGAAATATCTTGCCGATGTTGTGGAATACTTCGGGCATTGTGCGAAGCTTCAACAAATAGATAAATCTTGAGAAAACGGGTAATTGGGGTGAACTTCTGATTAAACGACGATTTCTATAGTTTTAGTTCTATGGCGAGCTACAAAAAAACCACACGAAAATCGTTCGGAAAAGGATGTTTCTAATGAAGCGACTATTCTGCTTGGCCGCGATTGCGGCCGCACTCATGGGGCACAATTTAACCGCTCAGGCGGCAGGTGTGGAGTTCGCGGTCGGCCAGACCAGCGAGTCGACCATGACCTATCGGCTGGGCATGCAGTTCGACTGGGACAAGAGCTGGCTGCAAAGTGATGTCGGTCGTTTGACCGGTTACTGGAGTGGCGCCTACACCTATTGGGAAGGCGACAAGAGTTCCAGCAACCACAGCCTTTCGTTCTCGCCGGTATTGGTTTACGAATTTGCCGGACAGAACGTCAAGCCGTACGTGGAATTGGGTGTTGGCGTAGCGGCGTTCGCCAATACCGAAGTCGAAAACAACCAGCTCGGCAGTGCATTCCAGTTTGAAGACCGGTTTGGCTTTGGCCTGCGCTTTGCGGGCGGTCATGAAGTCGGGATTCGTGCGACGCACTACTCCAATGCCGGGATCAGCAGCCCGAACGACGGTGTGGAAAGCTACGCGCTGCACTACACGATGCCGCTGTAACCCTCGATGCTTTTACTGTAGGAGCAGCCGGTCGACGTTCGATTGCTCGCGATGGACGAGAGAGCGCCGTGTTCATCCAGGCAGCCCTCGTCATCGTTAACGTCCATCGCGAGCAATCGAGCGTCGACCGGCTGCTCCTGCAGGTCAGCGATACGCCGTGGTAATCCCCTGGCGCTCTTCGATGCATTCCGGCGCGCCCATCTCGAATTCGCGACAGATCAACGGGCGTTTTTCATAGATGGTGCACATCATCGTGTTGCGATCCAGCGCGGCGCACCAGCCGTCATCCAGGCGCAGCATGACTTCCCCACCCCAATCATCGGTATCGATAAATCGCTCGGGCACGCCGGTGTCGGTGATCAGCATCACTTCGAGCTGGCAGCAGCACGCGGCGCAGGTCGAGCAAGTGACCGGTTCGGCGATTTGCGTGTGGGGAATCGTCTTCATGGGGCGCAGTGTAAGGCAGCGGGACGGTGATGTGTGAAAGGCCTGACGGACGCTTGGGGCATGGGCGTACAGCAGGATGATCCACAACGGGCATTGGCGAAGCCTGGACCTTAAGCCACAGGACTATGGAGCTACAAAGGAGGGCGCTGTCACAAGGTTTCCCCCAATGCGCGGGCAACTCGCAAGGCGCTGATCACGCCGTCCTCATGGGAACCGCTGGCCCAATAGGCGCCGCAGAAGTAAGTGTGGTGGGCGCCGTTCAATTCTTCCCAGCGTTCCTGGGCGGCGACGGCCGCCAGGCTGAATTGCGGGTGGGCATAGGTGTATTGGGCGAGCACCTTGAACGGACTGATGCCAGCACTTTGATTGAGGCTGACACAGAAGGTCGTGTCGCTCTGGATGCCCTGTACGATATTCATGTCATAGGTAACAGCTGCCCGCGTATGGCCGGGGCCGCCGAGGCGATAATTGCAACCGGCCCAGGCCAGCTTTTGCTCCGGCAGCACGCGTGTGTCGGTATGCAGTACGATTTCGTTGTCAGCGTAGGGCAGGGCGCCGAGGATCGACTGTTCGGCGTCGCTGGGCCTGGCCAGCAGTTTCAGTGCCTGATCGCTGTGACAGGCGAACACCACTTTATCGAATCGCTCGCTGCCGGCGGCACTGTGGATGATCACGCCCGTGCCATCGCGTTCGACTCGATTGACCGGGTCATTGAGCCTGATCTTTTGTTTAAAGCTCGCCGTCAATGGTGCGATATAGGCGTTCGAACCCCCTTCGATCACGCACCATGGCCGGCGATTGTCAGCGGACAGCAGACCATGATTATTGAAAAACCTGACGAATGTCCGCATTGGAAAACCCAGGATGTCAGCCATGGACATCGACCAGATCGCGGCCCCCATCGGCACGATGTAGTGCAGGATGAACCGCTCGCCATAGCCACCCGCTTGCAAATAGCCATTCAGCGTAGTATCTGCCGCGATTCGACCTTCGATCAGGTCGCGTTGTGCCACTTTATTGAAGCGCGAGACGTCCCGCAGCATGCCCCAGAACCCCGGCGACAACAGATTGCGGCGCTGGGAAAACAGGCTGTTGAGGTTGTTGCTGTTGTACCAGAGGCCAGTGTCCGGGTCGGTGACCGAAAAACTCATTGGCGTCGGCTTGAAAGTCACGCCAAGTTGACTCAGCAGGCGAATGAAATTCGGATAGGCCCAGTCGTTGAACGCCATGAAACCGGTGTCCACCGCGTAGCTTTGGCCATCGACGGTCACGTCTACGGTGTGGGTATGACCGCCGACCCGGTCGCTGGCCTCGAACAGGCTGATTTCGTGGCTGCGGTTGAGCAGGTAAGCGCTGGTCAGTCCCGAAATGCCGCTGCCGACGATGGCGATCTTCACGGCTGATCCTTGATTGGCGGCTGGCGACGAACCATACGTTTGCCAATCGCCAGTTTGCCGCTGTCGGGCAGTTTCGACAACGGCCAGAGGGCGGCCATGAATGGCGCAGGCAGGGCGATCTCCGGGGGGCGGCGTTTGAGTTCGTCGAAGATATACCGAGCGGCTTTATCCACAGGCCAGGAGACGGGGACTGGCGCGTCATTGTTTGCTAACGGCAAGGTGTCGACGAAGCCCGGGCTGACCAGGGTGACTTCGATGCCGTCCGCAGCCAGATCGCGGCGCACGGACTCGAACAAGTAACGCAAGCCGGCTTTCGAAGTGCCATAGGCCTCGGCCCGGGGCAGCGGCAAATAGGTAGCCGGACTGGCCATACCCACCAGATGCGGTGCGTTACCGGCCCGCAGCAAGGGCACGGCAGCGTCGATGCAATAACTGCTGGCGAGCAGATTGGTGCGTACGACGTGTTCAATGATTGAAGCATCCAGCTGCCTGGCGTCGACATACTCGCAAGTGCCGGCGTTAAGGATCACCGAATCCAGCGAGCCCCATTCATGGGCAATCCGCTCGCCGATTTCGCGCACGGTCTGGCTGTTGGTCAGGTCGCCTGCGGCCACCATCACCTGTCCTGGGTAGCGCTTGGACAAGACTTTCAAAGGTGCCACCGAACGTGAACTGACCGCCAGGTGTGCGCCGCTTTTCAGTATTTCTTCGGCCAGCGCCGCGCCAATACCGTTGCTGGCGCCAGTCAGCCAATAGCGTCGTGGAAGTGCAACACTCATCCGATGCTCCTACACCACCAGCCACTCGGCCGGCCCGATTCGGGAAGATGTTCATAAAACTGTGCCCTGGCATCGAAGAAATCCCAGTGACAATAGACCTTGTCGCGCCGCAGATTACTCATCCCCAGCCCCTGCATTCTGTCGCGACGGCAGATTCTTGAACGCAGCCAGTGCGCGCGCGCGGGACGTGCCCAGGTCGACGATGGGGGACGGGTAGTCCACGCCACCAAACAGCCCGCCGAGGTTTGCCGGATTGTGCACGTCTTTTGGGTTCAAATCGGCCAGTTCCGGCAGCCAGTGCTTGATGAATACGCCCTCGGCATCAAATTTTTCCGACTGGCTCAACGGGTTGAAAATCCGGAAATACGGGGCGGAATCGGTGCCGGTGGATGAACTCCACTGCCAGCCGCCGTTGTTTGCCGCAAGGTCGCCATCGATCAGGTGGCGCATGAAAAAGCGTTCGCCTTCGCGCCAGTCGATCAGCAGGTTCTTGGTCAGAAACATCGCCACTACCATCCGCAGACGGTTGTGCATCCAGCCGGTTTCAAGCAATTGGCGCATGGCCGCATCGATGATGGGCAGGCCGGTGCGGGCTTGCTGCCAGGCCAGGAGTTCTTCAGGCGCATCGCGCCAGGCCAGGGCTTCGGTTTCCGGACGGAAGGCGCGGTGACGGGACACCCGTGGGTAGCCCACCAGAATATGTTTGTAAAACTCGCGCCACAACAATTCGTTGATCCAGGTAACGGCGCCCACCTTGCCGCTTGCGAACTCACCCTGATTGCTTTGCAGGGCTGCATGCAGGCATTGGCGCGGGGATATCACGCCGGCCGCGAGGTAGGCCGACAGCTGACTGGTGCCGAGTTTGGCAGGGAAGTCCCGCTCGCTTTGGTAGTAGTCGATCTGTGCATCGGTGAAAGTCTCGAGGCGGCGCCGGGCTTCGCTTTCACCGGCCGGCCAGAGGGCGCGCAAGCTGTCGCCGGGCGTTTCGAAACCCTCGATGTTTACGGGGATCTTGTCCGGTTCGATGCTCAATGGCGCTTGCACCCTCGGGGCGTACACCAGACCCGGCAACGCATGTTGCAGGCGTTCATGGCACACCTTGCGGAACTGGCTGAACACCTGGAAATACGTGCCGGTCCTGGTCAGGACACTCCCGGGTTTGAACAACAACTGGTCGAGATAACTGTAAAACCCGATACCCCGGGTCTTCAGCGCGTCAGCCACCGCCAGGTCCCGACGGGTTTCATGAATGCCGTATTCCTCGTTGACGTGAACGGCTTCAATCGCCAACTGCTGACAAAGCTCGAGCAAAACAGTCGGAGCGTCATCCCAGCGTGGTGCCCGGCGGATCAGCAAGGGAATGTTCAGTTCGTTCAGTGCGCGGCTTGATTCGCTCAGGTTGCGCAGCCAGAAATCCACTTTGCACGGCGCATCGTCGTGCTCCCGCCATTGTTCGGGGCTCAGCAGATACACGGCCACGCACGGACCCCGCGCTGCGGCGGCCGAGAGGGCGGTGTTGTCATGTACGCGCAAGTCGCTGCGCAGCCAGATCAATTGGATGGTGATGTCCATGGATAATAATTAAATGAGCCCGCGCTGGACCAGATCCTGGTGAGCCGATAACGGATCGATGGCCAGGAATACGTCAGCAATTTCGGTGGCTCTTGCGGACAATTCGGTGTGGTGGATGCACACCGTGGGTCCTGCAATCATTTTTGGGCAACTGACGCTATTCAAAAGTTTCGTCAGCTGCGAAAGGTTCATGGCTTTGCTGGAATACAGCAGTACGCCGCGTGCTTTCAGGTGATCGACCGCCAGTGCGAGTTCGCCGGCAGGCAGTGGCCAGTCGAACACCTCTACCGGGCAATCGGCGCTGCTGATCAACCAGGCGGTGAGCCACAGGTGCGGTTCCAGCGGCAAGTCCGAGTGATTGATCAACAGCAGCGGCGCGCTGCGCAACTGCCGGTTGTTATGGTAGATGCGGGCGCCGAACTTGCTGCGTAGCCAGGAAAAGAAAAACACTCGCTCCATCTGCGCGCCGAACTGGCCTTGCCAGCGTTGTTCCAGCTCCGCCAGCAACGGCATCAGCAATTGCTCGCACACGATTCGCGGCGGATACAGCGCCATGGCTTGGTTGACGGTGTCATCGAGGGTGCGCTCGCTCAGTTGAGTCACCGCGTGCAGCAGTGCGTGGCGCAGCACATGCCAATCGTTTTCGACCGATTCGGTAAAGGCCTGGGGGGTGTCGAGCAGTTGCTTGACCTGGCTGACGGCAACGCCGCGATCGAGCCAGGTAAGAATCGTCAGAATGCGTTGAACATGTTCGGCGCGGAACAGCCGATGCCCCTTGGGCGTTCGTTGCGGCACGATCAGGCCATAACGCCGCTCCCAGGCGCGCAAGGTCACGGCGTTGACACCGGTCTGGCGGGCCACCTCGCGGATGGGCAGCCAGCCCTCATCGAGAGCCTTTGCGAAGTCGGCGCCCATCTCTGCGCTGGCGCCGGTGTCGAGTGGGGTTTTCATCAGATCGCGTTTCGCAGGCTGAGGTTTTCCGGATGCGGTTGCAGGTAAACCTGCTGCGCGATGTAGGGATCCGGATGCTGGCGAAAATAGTGTTTGAGCAGCGTCAGCGGCACCACCAGGGGCACGATGCCTTGACGGTACTGGCCGATGACGTGCTGCATTTCCTGCTTGTCTTCAGCGCTGATCGCTTGTTTCAGGTAGCCACTGATGTGCTGCAAGACATTAGTGTGGGTGCGGCGCGTGGCGCATTTTTTCAAGGCGGCCATCAGTTCGCTGAAATAGCGTGGCCCCAGTTCGCCGGGATCGGTCCGGCCCATGTTGCCCAGCAGATTGCCCAAGGTTTTGTATTGCACCGGGTTGTGGGCCATCAGCAAGTATTTGTAGCGCGAGTGAAAGTCCGTGAGGCCATGGCGGGTCAGGCCTGCTTGCCGCAACTGTTGCCAGGCGCTGTAGGCGAATACCCGGGTCAGGAAGTTTTCCCGCAACACCGGGTCGTTGAGTCGCCCGTCTTCTTCCACTGGCAAATCCGGATGCAGGGCGCAAAAAGCCTGGGCGTAGATACCGCGACCACCGCCGTCCACTGGCGCCCCGTTGGCGTGGTAGACCTTGACCCGCTCCAGTCCGCATGAGGGCGATTTCTGCATGAAGATGTAGCCGCAGACATCGCTGAGCTCGGCCGCCATTTGCCGGCCATAGTCAGCCAGAGGCCGAGTGACGTTGATCGCGGAATCGACTGTGCCGACGGCATCGGGTTGCTCGGGGCTACCCACCAGGCGGATGGGTTGGCGCGGAATGCCGAGGCCGATGGCGACTTCCGGACACACCGGGACGAAATCGAAATAGTCGGCGAGGGTCTGGCTGCACAGCCGCGATTGCTTGTGCCCGCCGTTGAAGCGCACCTCGGCACCCATCAGGCAGGCGCTGATAGCGATTTTAAGTTTTACGGAGGGATGGGGCATCGGGGCACCTCGAATCCAGACTTGTACAGAATCGCTATTCTGTACAACATGACTTCATCATAGATTCAAAGGTGTACAAGTCAAATTATTTGTACAAGTTTTCCATGCTGACCCCAATGGTCCTGCGAAGACATCACCTGTAGGAGCCGGCTTGCCGGCGAAAGGATTCAAGCCATGCGGTGTTCTTCAGCACACCTTCGCTGCGGTGCGGCAATCCGATAAGTCAGCTACTACAGACATCAAAAACTGTTTACTGCAGGTGCGCGTGCAATCGCTTGGCAGCTTCCTGACCGCTGAGCCAGGCACCTTCGACCCGCCCGGACAGACACCAGTCGCCGCACGCATAAAGGCCCAGGTCGGCATCGGCCAGCACGCCCCATTCGTGGCTGGTGGCGGGGCGGGCGTAGAGCCAGCGATGGGCCAGGCTGAAGGTTGGAGCGGGCATGGCGTCATGCAGCAATTCGGCGAACGCGCCATGCAATTGCTCGATCACCGCTTCCTTGGACAGGTCGATATGCTGGCGGCTCCAGGCACTGGTAGCATGCAGGACCCAAGTATCCAGGGTGTTATCGCGCCCGGGTTTGCTGCGGTTGCGGGCCAGCCAGTCGAGCGGGCTGTCCTGCACGAAGCAACCTTCCATGGGCGTCTCCAGCGGCGTTTCGAAAGCCAATGCGACAGCCCAGGTCGGGTCCATCTTCACCCCGGCGGCGGCCCCTGCGAGCTTCGGCGCGGAGGCCAGCAATGCGGTGGCCTGTGGCGCTGGCGTGGCGATCACCACATGGCCGAACGGGCCGTGGGTGAAGCCTTCGGCATCCTGCAGGTGCCAGTGCTCTTCGCCGCGATAGACCTCGGTGATCCGGCAGGCGAACTGCACTTCCAGATCGCCAAGCAGACCGCGGGTGATGGCGCTCATGCGGGGCGTACCGACCCAGCGGGTCTGTTCGTCCGGCGACAGGTTGAGCTGTCCGCCGTGGTAGGTATACAGCTGCGGCGTCCACTCGGCGACCCAGCCATTGGTTTGCCAACGCTGGACTTCCGTGACGAAGCGGCGATCGCGGGCGGTGAAATATTGCGCGCCCAAGTCCAGGGCACCCGCATCGCTGCGCTTGCTCGACATGCGTCCGCCGCTGCCGCGGCTCTTATCGAAGAGTTGAACGACATGCCCGGCCTCCGTAAGGGCCTGGGCGGCTGATAGTCCGGCGATGCCGGTGCCGATGATTGCGATAGGTACAGTCATAGGGGCCTCGTTTACCTTTCTGTACAGACTACGCCGTGGATTAAACCTGTACAATATTGTTTTTTGGTATAACTTTTAGCGTTCTCGATCTGACAGCTTGGCCTATTGTTAAACACAGACCTGCTCGATACCAAAGATCCCTGCTTATAAAAATAGACTAGTGATCAGGGTAAAACGCCACGCGAGGAAGAAGTCATGCACATATTGCTGACCGGCGGTACTGGTTTGATAGGGCGTCAGCTCTGCCGACACTGGTTGAGTCAGGGTCATCGTTTGACAGTCTTGAGCCGCACGCCGGAAAAAGTCGCAAAAATTTGCGGTGCTCAGGTGCGTGGCGTCGCACTGTTCGAAGACCTCGGGCAGGAAACGGTGGATGCCATCATCAATCTGGCGGGTGCACCGATTGCCGACCGGCCATGGACCACCAAGCGCAAGGCGCTGCTCTGGAGCAGCCGGATCACACTGACCGAAACGATGCTGGCCTGGCTCGAAAGCCGCGAGCAGAAACCGCAGGTATTGATCTCGGGCTCCGCTATCGGCTGGTACGGCGATGGTGGCGAACGTGAATTGACCGAGGAATCGCCCCCGGTCATCGATGATTTCGCCAGTCAGCTATGCATAGCCTGGGAGGAGACCGCGCAGCGTGCCGAGGCCTTGGGCATTCGCGTGGTTCTTGTTCGTACCGGGCTGGTGCTGTCGGCCGAGGGCGGCTTTTTGTCGCGGTTGCTGCTGCCGTTCAAACTGGGACTGGGCGGGCCGATCGGCAACGGTCGACAGTGGATGCCGTGGATCCACATCAACGATCAAATCGCCCTGATCGATTTTCTTCTGCATCGCAGTGACGCCAGCGGTCCTTATAATGCCTGCGCGCCCCAGCCGGTGCGCAATAGTGAGTTCGCCAAGACGTTGGGCAGCGTGCTGCATCGCCCGTCGTTCATGCCGATGCCGGCCCTGGCGTTAAAAGTATGTCTGGGCGAGTTGTCATTGCTGTTGCTGGGTGGCCAGAAGGCCGTACCGGCTCGCTTGCTGCAAGCGGGATTCACCTTTCGCTTCACTGATTTGCGCGCGGCTCTGGACGATTTGTCCAGCCGCCTTTGAAATAGGACGTTGCATGACCGATCACGCATTGCTTCTGGTCAACCTGGGCTCGCCTGCTTCCACCTCGGTGGCCGATGTGCGCAGTTACCTCAATCAATTTCTGATGGACCCTTATGTGATCGACTTGCCATGGCCGGTACGACGGTTACTGGTGTCGCTGATCCTGTTCAGGCGCCCGGAGCAGTCGGCCCACGCCTACGCTTCGATCTGGTGGGAGGAAGGCTCGCCGCTGGTGGTGCTCAGCCGTCGGCTGCAACAGGCCATGACCGCGCAATGGACCCACGGCCCGGTGGAACTGGCGATGCGCTACGGCGCGCCGTCAATCGAGTCGACGCTGGTGCGCATGGCAGGGCAGGGGATCAAACGTATCACTTTGGCTCCTCTGTACCCGCAATTCGCCGACAGCACGGTGACTACGGTGATAGAAGAAGCCAAGCGGGTCGTGCGTGAGCACAAGCTCGATGTTCAGTTTTCCATTCTTCAGCCGTTCTACGACCAGCCGGAATACCTGGACGCGCTGGTAGCCAGTGCCAGGCCTCGTCTGCAGCAGGATTTCGATCACTTGTTGTTGAGTTTCCATGGCTTGCCCGAGCGGCACCTGAAGAAACTCAACCCAGGCCACTGTTTCGAGGGCGGCGGCGATTGTTGCGCCAATGCGTCACCGGAAGTGGTCGCGACCTGTTACCGCGCTCAGTGCCTGCGTACGGCGGCGGAGTTTGCCAGACGCATGGGCTTGCCGGACGGCAAGTGGTCGGTGTCGTTCCAGTCGCGTCTGGGCCGGGCCAAATGGATCGAACCCTACACCGAAGCGCGCCTTGATGAGTTGGCTGGAATGGGTGTGAAGAAAGTGCTGGTGATGTGTCCGGCGTTTGTCGCCGATTGCATCGAGACGCTGGAAGAGATTGGTGATCGCGGCAAAGAGCAGTTTCGCGAGGCAGGGGGAGAGGAGTTGGTGCTGGTGCAGTGCCTCAACGATGATCCGCACTGGGCGCGGGCGTTGAGCGTCTTATGCGAGCGAGCGCCGCTGGCGCTTTAAAAGCTTCGCCGGCAAGCCGGCTCCTACACAGGTCGCGTGATCGACACAATCCTGTAGGAGCCGGCTTGCCGGCGAAGGCGTCATAAGCAGCAACAAAAATCCGTGGCTTACAACAACGTCTCACCCGCCTTCTTGTGCTTCCAGCTGTCATTGCCCGGCAACAACAGGTTCAGCGCAATCGCCGTCACCGCGCACAGCGCGATGCCCTTGAGGCCGAAGTCGTCCGGGCCCGTGCCGGTACCGACCAGCACGCCGCCAATGCCGAATACCAGGGTCACCGAGACAATCACCAGATTGCGCGCCTCGGCCAGGTCGATTTTGTGGCGGATCAGCGTGTTCATCCCCACCGCTGCGATCGAGCCGAACAACAGGCACAGAATCCCGCCCATCACCGGCACCGGGATGCTTTGCAACAGCGCACCGAATTTGCCGACGAACGCCAGGCTGATGGCGAAGATCGCTGCCCAGGTCATGATTTTCGGGTTGTAGTTTTTGGTCAGCATCACCGCGCCCGTCACTTCGGCGTACGTGGTGTTGGGTGGACCACCGAACAGGCCGGCTGCGGTGGTCGCTATCCCGTCACCGAGTAACGTGCGGTGCAGGCCGGGCTTCTTCAGGTAATCGCGACCGGTCACGCTGCCCACGGCAATGACGCCACCGATATGCTCGATGGCCGGGGCCAACGCCACCGGAACGATGAACAGAATCGCTTGCCAGTTGAATTCCGGCGCGGTGAAGTGCGGAATTGCAAACCACGGAGCGGCGGCGATCTTCGCGGTATCGACCACGCCGAAATAGAACGCCATCGCAAAGCCCACCAGCACGCCGGAGATGATCGGCACCAGGCGAAAAATGCCTTTGCCGAACACTGCGACGATCAGGGTGGTCAGCAACGCCGGCATCGAAATCAACATTGCCGTCTGGTAATGAATCAGCTCAGCGCCGTCGCCCGACTTGCCCATCGCCATGTTCGCGGCAATCGGCGCCATGGCCAGGCCGATGGAGATGATCACCGGTCCAATCACCACCGGGGGCAGCAAACGGTCGATGAAACCGGTGCCTTTGATTTTCACGGCCAGGCCGAGGAAGGTGTAGACGAAGCCTGCCGCCATCACGCCGCCCATGGTCGCCGCAAGGCCGAATTGGCCCTTGGCGAGAATGATCGGGGTGATAAAGGCAAAACTCGACGCCAGGAACACGGGCACCTGACGCCCGGTGACGATCTGGAACAGAATCGTCCCAAGGCCTGCGGTGAACAGTGCCACGTTCGGATCGAGGCCGGTAATCAGCGGCATCAACACCAGCGCCCCGAACGCCACGAACAGCATCTGCGCACCAGACAGCACCGTGCGCCAGAGCGGATCGTTGAACTCATCCTGCATGGTCACGCGTCCTTCTGCTTGGTACCGAAGATCTTGTCGCCGGCATCGCCCAGGCCTGGGATGATGTAACCATGTTCATTCAATTTTTCATCGATGGATGCGGTGTAGATGGTCACGTCGGGGTGAGCCTTCTCCACGGCGGCGATGCCTTCCGGCGCGGCGACCAGGACCATGGCGCGGATGTCGCGGCAACCGGCCTTCTTCAGCAGGTCGATGGTGGCGACCATGGAGCTGCCGGTGGCGAGCATCGGGTCGATGATCATCGCCAGGCGTTCGTCGATTTCCGGCACCAGCTTTTCCAGGTAGGTATGAGCCTGCAAGGTCTGTTCGTTACGGGCCACGCCAACGGCGCTGACTTTGGCGCCAGGGATCAGGCTGAGCACGCCTTCGAGCATGCCGATACCGGCGCGCAGGATCGGGACCACGGTAATTTTCTTGCCGGCGATTTTCTCCACCGACACGGTGCCGGCCCAACCTTCGATATCGTAGGTTTCCAGCGGCAGGTCTTTGGTGGCTTCGTAGGTCAGCAGGGCGCCGACTTCCTGGGCGAGCTCACGGAAATTCTTGGTGCTGATGTCGGCGCGGCGCATAAGGCCGAGTTTATGACGGATCAGCGGATGGCGGATCTCGAGGATGGGCATGGGAAAGGCTCCGGCGGCGGGCAAAAAAACCGGCCTAGATTAATCTATCCGAGGGTGTTGTCCTATAGACATCAAGTACGTTAGTCCACAAAGGCTTGATCTGGCCTCGCTTGATGCGTACCTTTGCCCGCTTTTCCTCACTTAGCCCCCCGTTACCACCCCCCAGGAGAGCGCCATGTCCGCTGATCTCGAGCATATCCGTCAAATCATGCGAGAGGCTGACTGCCTGTACACCGAAGCTGAAGTCGAGGCGGCCATCGCCCGCGTCGGTGCACACATCAACGACCAGTTGGCCGAGAGCAATCCGGTGGTGTTCTGCGTGATGAATGGCGGGCTGATTTTCGCCGGCAAGCTGCTCACGCATTTGCAATTCCCGCTGGAAGCGTCCTACCTGCACGCCACCCGTTATCGCAACGAAACCAGCGGCGGCGACCTGTTCTGGAAAGCCAAGCCGGAAGTCTCCTTCATCGACCGTGACGTGCTGATCATCGATGACATCCTCGACGAAGGTCACACCCTGGGCGCGATCATCGACTTCTGCAAACACGCCGGCGCGCGCAAAGTGCACACCGCCGTGCTGATCGACAAGGACCACGATCGCAAGGCCCGCCCGGACCTGAAGGCCGATTTCGTCGGCCTGCCGTGCATCGACCGTTACATCTTCGGTTACGGCATGGACTACAAAGGCTACTGGCGCAACGCCAACGGGATTTTTGCTGTTAAAGGCATGTAAAAACATAACCACACCGAGCTTTCTTGATCAAAGGGGCGCCGCGCGAAGGCGAGCCGGAGGTTGTCGAATATCAGGTGTGGATGCGCGCGCAGTTCGATTGAGCTTTACCCCTGTAGGAGCTGGCTTGCCAGCGAAGGCGTCAGGTCAGCCAGCATCAGTACAGCTGCCATACCGCCTTCGCTGGCAAGCCAGCTCCTACAGGGTTCTGTGTTCACCCTCTATTGCCATACACTCATGCTAGAGTGCTCGGCCCCGCCCTCCGGAGCCTGTCATGAGCTTTTTGATCCGCAGCTGTGCCGGCCTGTTGCTGGCCCTCAGTTTGCCCCTGGCCGCAGCCCCTGCACCGATGCACGCGCAGTTCCTGCCCCCGAATGACCTGTCCCTGCGTGACGCGGCTCCCGAGCAGCAACAACTGCTGCAGGTCACCGAGTATTCGGTGGTTGTCGGCAGTCAGCGCCAGTCCAACCAGCAGCCGATTCCGGTCACTTCCCCCTTGCTGATCCGCCTCAAGGGCAAATCCTTGAACAAGGGCGCGGCCATCAACCAGGTACTGGTCAACTTCGATGGCGAAAGCAAGAGCCTGAAAAAGCCGGTCTACGACGACAAGAGCAAAACCCTGACGCTGTTTTACCCGATGGCCCAGTACCGGGTGGTGATCGACCTGTTGCGCAACGATACGGTGTATTGCCAGTTCCTCAGCTACGCCAACGGCCATGTCTGGGCCGATCTGCACACCGGTAGCGTTCGTCCGCGTTGAGCCTGGCGCCCTGTGAGGGGTAAACTGCCCGCCCCGTGAAATGTCTGCGAGCTGGAGTCGGCAATGCGTAAAGATAAGAAGCAAGTGATTGGTGACGAGATCGGCGATGCGCAGATCAAGCTGTTCCTCGATTTTGAGCCGGTCGACGCCACTTCGCCGTCGCTGCACAAGCTGATCAAGGCTTATCGCGGCCTGCGCATCGATGATTTCGAGCGTTTTCTGACGTTCTTCGTCGAAGCCGGTTATGAGCTGGATGGCAAGGATGAGCACGGCAATGACTTCGTTGCCCTGATCAAGGATCAGCGCAATGCGGCCGAGTACATCGAGTTGATCGCCAAGGTTCGCGGTTAATTATTGCCCTGACTGGGGTGGTGATTGTGCTCGCGAAGGCGGTGTAACTGACACCGAAGATCTTAGAGCCATTAATTTCACCGCCCATAAAAAACGCCCCGTTTTCAATGAAAACGGGGCGTTCTTCATGGGACCGAATCAAGCGTAGCTTTCGGTCTCGCTGCTGGCTTCAACCAGTTCCAGTGCGATGTTGTTCTGCGCGTTGATCTTGCGATACAGCGCAGCATCGGTTTCCAGAACCTTTTCCCGGGCCGGGAAGATTTCCGCCAGCTTGGCAGCCCATTCGCCGGAGGTCTTGTTCGGGAAGCATTTTTCGATCAGTTCAAGCATGATCGAAACCGTCACCGAAGCACCTGGCGAAGCACCGAGCAGAGCAGCAAGGGATCCATCCTTGGCTGCGACCAGTTCGGTACCGAACTGCAGGACGCCGCCCTTCTTCGGGTCTTTCTTGATGATCTGCACCCGTTGGCCGGCCACTTCCAGGCGCCAGTCCTCGGCTTTCGCCTGAGGGTAGAAGCGACGCAAGGATTCCAGGCGCTGCTCCATCGACTGCATGACTTCGCTGACCAGGTACTTGGTCAGGTCCATGTTGTTTTTCGCCACGGCCAGCATCGGGCCGATGTTGCCGGCGCGAACCGACATCGGCAGGTCCATGAAGGAACCGTGCTTGAGGAACTTGGTGGTAAAACCGGCGTAAGGCCCGAACAGCAGAGACTTCTTGCCGTCGACCACACGGGTGTCGAGGTGCGGCACCGACATCGGCGGCGAACCGACCGCAGCCTGGCTGTAGACCTTCGCCTGGTGGTGCTTGACCACTTCCGGGTTGTCGCAACGCAGCCACTGGCCACTGATCGGGAAGCCGCCGAAGCCTTTGCTTTCTTCGATGCCCGAAGCCTGCAGCAGCGGCAATGCCGCGCCCCCGGCGCCGAGGAAGACGAATTTGGCATCGACTTCACGGGTGTTGCCGCTGTTGACGTCCTTGATGCTGACCGTCCAGCCACCGTTGTTACGCTTGAGGCCGGTGACGCGCTTGCAGTACTTGACCTGGGCATCGGGTGCGCTGGTCAGGTGCGTGAGCAATTGATTGGTCAGGGCCCCGAAATTGACGTCGGTGCCATTGATGACGCGGGTGGCGGCGACGACTTCGTCGGTCGGCCGGCCTGGCATCATCAGCGGCATCCACTCGGCCATGGTGGCCTTGTCTTCGGTGTATTCCATGTCCGCGAAGGCGTGGTGCCTGCTCATCACCTCGAAGCGTTCCTTGAGGAAGGAAACGCCAGCGTCACCCTGGACGAAGCTCAGGTGCGGCACCGGACTGATGAAGGTCCTGGACGAGCCGAAGGTGCCTTTTTTGGTCAGGTAGGTCCAGAACTGCTTCGACACCTCGAACTGGGTATTGATGTGCACGGCTTTCTTGATGTCGACGGTGCCGTCCGCGGCCTGCGGCGTGTAGTTGAGCTCGCACAGCCCGGCGTGACCGGTCCCGGCGTTGTTCCATGGATTGGAACTCTCCGCGGCACCGGAATCCATCAGCTCGACGACTTCCAGCTTGATCGCGGGGTCGAGCTCTTTGAGCAGTACAGCCAGGGTGGCACTCATGATGCCAGCCCCAACCAGTACTACGTCGACTGCTTCGTTATGCGCCATTTAACGCGTCTCCAAAATCTGCAGCACCAAATTGTCGGCATGGCTGCCAGGTGTTCCGGGGCGTGTCAGTGATGCCCCAAGTACCATGGCAGGATCGCCACGTCCGAATCTTCGCAATTTTTCGCAACTTCGACGGACGCTACCGGCCGGGTCAAAAAGAGTCATGAACTCACTTCGACACGCGGTTGGCAATTCGACTTATGGTCGATACATCCGTTTGTGCAACCAAATCCGTAGCGGACAGGCTTCAGGCTCCGGTGTTCGAGGAATACTCGGTCCTGTGTCGTTGGGCTGTTTCAGACGCTAATGGTGCATATTCAGACGCAAAACTATTCATTTGCTCGCCACACTCTTGTGAAGTTGTGAAAACCCGTTTTTTTCACGCTCTTTTGAAGACGTGAACCTCAAAAAGGGCTGTCCCAGCCTGGCACCGGGCCCGGATGGATGGCCGTCATGTAATACATGACAGTCAAAACGGGCAAACAGCTCAGTGACCGAGCGTAACGACAGCTCTGCAGATTCGCGAAAAGTGGGGGTTTTGCTCAAGGGACAGCAAGCGCGCCAGCTTCACTCGATCTGTGTGGGCGGCTCTCTGTGGGCGGTGCGGGGATGCCAATGCCTGGGCATTGACGATGCTGCGAGGCCCGATCAGGAGACGTCCTTATAATCGGGGGGAGATTGTAGCGAAGAAACGCAGGGAAATGGTCGAGTTTGATGAGTTTTATTAGGCGTTCGGCCAGGTGGTCACCAGATGTTGAGCCCGCGCGCGGGGTTGGCGCTGGCTGATGCGGGCGCTGGCGGGCAGTGGATGGTGCAACCAGTTGAGACGGATTTCTTCGATTTCGACCCAGCCGTCGCCCATGGGCTGCAGGCTGCACTACTTGAATGCCTGGCAATGGCCATTGCGGTCGAGCAGGGCGAAGCAGCGGTGCAGCGGACGTGACGCGAACAGCGAAATGAGATAGCGCATGGCGAAATACCCTGGAGGACTGCTGTGAAGATTGGCATTGAATCGTGACGTGAAAGTGTATGAGTGATGACAGGCGAGTGACAGGTATCGCTGTCTGAAAGATCTGTCAGACTTTTCCTTAATGGTTTTGCGCTGGTTCGCTGCAGTGGCGCACCGCTATACTGCTGGCTTGTTTGTGCCTGAATTCTGGAGAAAAGAGCATGTTGCAACGCCTGTTGTTCGGTTTGATGACTGTGACCAGTCTGACCCTGGTCGGCTGCGCCCACAGCCCGCAACAACTGAACCCGGAACCCAAGCTGACGACGCAGCTGGCGCCGGTCGGCCGCGGCCAGCCGGTGGTGGTGCGCGTGGTGGACGGTCGTCCGTCGCCAACTCTGGGCACCCGCGGTGGCTTGTATCCCGAGACCAGCGCGATCACCGTGCAGGGCGCGCAGATTCTGCCGAAATTGCAGGCCCAGGCCGAAGCGGCCGTGCGTTTGCTGGGCTTTACCCCTACGGCCAACGCGATGAATGCGCCGCAAATCACCGTGACCCTGGCGGAGCTTAAATACCAATCGCCCAAGGAAGGCATGTACGTGACGGAGGCGACCATTGGCGCGACCTTCCGCTCCGATGTGCAGAACGCCAACCGCCGTTACAGCGGCCGCTACGGTGCGTCCCTGGACCAGCGTTTCGGTATGGCGCCGAATCAGGAAACTAATACCAAGCTGGTCAGCGATGTGCTGAGCGATGCGTTGACGCGTCTGTTCAAGGATCCGTCGATTGGGCAGATTCTCAACGAATGATGTGAGCCGCCCCCCTGTAGGAGCTGGCTTGCCAGCGAAGGCGTCGTCACAGCCAGCAATGATGCTGACTGACACTCCCTATTCACCGTAGGAGCCGGCTTGCTGGCGAAGGGGACGCTGGATTTTGCGGTGATCTTGAGATCGCCTTCGCTGGCAAGCCAGCTCCTACAGGGGGGCGGTGTTGGATTCGGCGGGTAGCGGACGACAGGCTGGCGCTGAACAGCAATCTGCCAAATGGTGATTTATTTGTCGCATGGGGCACCGCGGCAGGGGAGGCTTTCGGTAGAATCCGCCCCGCGGTCGTCGGTCCGGCGCCTGCCTCAGCTGATTTTTCCGAGGTTCGTGATGTCGCTGCATTTGATGACGCTGTTTACCGCCCATCCCGCCAAGTTGATCAACCTGCTGGCCTTGCTGTTTGCCTTCCCTGGCAGCTGGTTGCTGCATGCGACCCGGCGTCGTGAGCAGCGTGCGTTGGCGAGCATCGAGGCGCAACGCCAGCGTCATCCCGGCGCAGAACCCGATCTGGATTGGGCGACCTTGCGCATGAACCGGTTTTTCTACCGCTTCGGCTTTGCTTGCCTGGGATTGGCGCTGCTGGTGTCGTGGATCAGCACACAGGTCTAGATCGTTAAAGCACAAGATCCCGGATAAAGAAAACGGCGCCCGAGGGCGCCGTTGTCGTATCCAGCCATCATCTTACAAAGGCAATCCCGCCTTGACCCGATACTGGTTACGCACCGGCATCGCATATTGCAGCACCAGGTACGGGCGATGTTCCTCCGGGCATGCCTCCAGGCGTCGCTGCCATTCCTCCTGCGCCTTGACCAATTCATCGGTCGCAAACACTTCGGTGGCTTTGGGCACCTGCAATTGCGGGTCGGCGTCTTTCCACTGCGCATACGCCAGGTAATGCACCGGGAATAACCGGTAGCCGCCGAGAATCTGCTTGTCCATTTCGATCGCCAGTTGCTTGGTGTCTTCGAACAGCTGCGTGATCGGCGCGGCGAAGTTCACATGGACGCGGCCCTTGTAGCCGGTGATGCCCTTGGCGATGCTCACGTCGTCCTCGCCCGGCACTTTGGTGTAGCTGCCAGTGGTGGCGCGGATGAACAGCTCGCGGGCCTTGGCCTGATCGCACGGGTCGTACTCGTAGCTGATCGACACCGGAGTGACGTTCAGCGAACGGATGACTTCGCCGAACGGCTCGTCCTTGCGGCTCATGTGGAACATCTTGAGGATCGCCGATTCGGTGCGATCGTCCCCGTCCTTGGCCCGACCTTCGGCCTGGGCGATCCAGATCGAGGCGCAATCATTACGGATCGAGTGGTTGATGTAAGCCGACAGCAGTTGGTAGGCCGCCATCTTCTCGCGCCGACCGCTGATCGAACGGTGCACGATGAAACTCTTGTTCAGGCGCATCAGGTCACTGACGAAGGGCTTTTGCAGCAGGTTGTCGCCAATCGCGATGCGGGGTGTCGGTAGGCCGGCGTGGTACACCGCATAGTTGACGAACGCCGGGTCCATCACGATATCGCGGTGATTGGCGATGAACAGATAGGCACTGCCGGACTTGAACTGCTCGACGCCGGTGTATGTCACGCCGTCGGTGGCCCGCTCGATGGTGTGGTCGACATAGAACTCGACTTTGTCCTGCAATGTGGCCACCGAATTGACGCCGGCGAACTCACGGCGCAGCCGATGAGCTATAAGAGGTTTGAGCATCCAGCCGAAGGCTCCGGCATAACGCGGGAAGCGGAAGTGGATTAGGATATCTAGAAACGCCTTGTCACCAAGCAGCCGGTTCAGCACTGCCGGGACTTCGCTATCGTCGTAAGGTCGGATGGCATCGAATTCGCCCATCATGCTCTCTTGTTGGAAACGGCTAGGGTAAGTAAAGGTTTTGATCGAAAAACCAACGGGACATGGTCTGAATAGGCAGCCAGACAAAAATAGCCCTGCAAATAGACCGGCGATTATACGCACAAGTTACCCGGGAGACCGCGATGCTGGAAACCGAGCGCTACGAATGTCCGTATTGTGGTGAAGAGGCTGAAGCTGTGCTGGATTTGTCAGGCGGCGATCAGACGTATATCGAAGATTGCCCGGTGTGTTGCCGCCCCATTACGTTTGTCCTGCAGACCGATGGGCAGGAATGGTTGCTCGAAGTTCACAGCGAAAACGAATGAAAAGGGGCACGCCATGCAGCGAATCTACGAGCCGGAAAACCTGATGGAAGGGGAGTTGCTGCAAGGCATGCTGGCCAGCGAGGGCATCGAGGCGCATCTGGTGGGACGGGATTTGGTCGGGGGCAGCGGCGAGTTGCCGATCTTCGGTCTGCTGGGGCTGTCGGTCGATAACGATCAGGCTGCCTACGCCAGGGAACTGATCACTGCGTACAATGCGGCGCTGCCACTGTCCGGCGATGAACCGGAGAGTTTTCCCGGCACACTGGTCTGTTAGGCTGGTGTTCGTTTTATCCAGAGTTGTGCTGCCCCATGTGTGGACGTTATGCCTTGTTTCGCTGGAACGCCGCCTTCGCGGCTTTGCCGGGTTTCCCTGTCGATCAACAGGCCCAGTGGAATATTTCTCCCAACGATTCGGTGTTGATGCTGCGCGCCGGCAGTGATGGCCAGCGTGAGTTGGCCCGTGCCCGTTGGGGGCTGACCCCGCCGTGGCTGACGGACCTGTCCCGGACCCCGGCCCATGCCCGCGCCGAAACCGTGGCCGAACAGCCGATGTTCCGCGAGGCCTTGCGTGTGCGCCGCTGTCTGCTACCGGCCAACGGTTTCTACGAATGGCGCGGCACCACCCGCAAACGCCCGTACTGGCTGACCCCGGCAGAGGGCTCGGCGCTGTTTTTTGCGGCGATCTGGGAGGCCTATCCGGTGCAGGAACAGGTGTGGCTGAGCACGGCGGTGATCACCCAGCCGGCGGCGAGTCAGCGTCGGCCGTTGATTCTCGATGCAGCGGGGCAGGAGGCGTGGCTCAATCCCGAGACACCGCTGCATGGGCTGCAGGCGTTGCTTGCCAGTGAGCCCACGGCATTACGCGAGCGGGTGCTGGCGAACATGGTGAATGATCCGAAGCTGAATGGGCCGGAGTGTCTTACTCCGGGTTGATCGGTGCTTGTGCGGGCCACTTCGCTACCCGACTTGCTCGCGAAGGGGCCCTACTGTCTGGCCTTGGTCTATGACCTGGCCCGCCGCCGCAATCGACTCCCCCGCCGTGAAATATTTTTACCTCAGCAATGGGAGCTTTATCCAAAATATCGGTCTGCATGTCTGATGTATCTGGCGCCGATACCCATCCACGCCTAGGATACCCGGCATGTTTTCAGGGAGTTTTTCGATGAGCAAGACATTGGTTTTGTGTGCGCTGAGCGCAGGTTTGCTGCTCGCCGGTTGTCAGTCGGTCAATACCACCAGCGGTGGCGCTGTGGGTGTTGAGCGCAAACAGTACATGTTCAGCATGTTGTCGACTGATGAGGTCAACCAGATGTACGCCCAGTCTTATCAAAAGACCGTCGGGGAGGCGAGCAGCAAAGGGGTGCTGGACAAAACCAGTAACGATGCGAAGCGCATTCAGGCGATCTCCAGGCGGCTGATTGCCCAGGCGCCGGTGTTCCGTCCGGATTCGGCCCAGTGGCAATGGGAAGTGAACCTGATCAAGAGCGATGAGCTGAATGCCTCTTGCGGGCCTGGCGGCAAGATCATTTTCTACTCCGGGCTGATCGACAAGCTGCAACTCACCGACGACGAAATCGCCGCGATCATCGGCCATGAAATTGCTCACGCCTTGCGCGAGCATGGTCGTGAAGCGATGTCCAAGGCTTATGGTATCGAAATGGCCAAGCAGGGCGCCGGTGCGTTGTTCGGTCTGGGCGAGGGCAGCCTGGCCCTGGCGGACACCGTAGCCCAATACGGCATGACCTTGCCCAACAGTCGCAGCAATGAAAACGAAGCAGACTTGATCGGCCTCGAATTGGCTGCCCGCGCCGGGTACAACCCGAACGCCGCGATCTCGCTCTGGAACAAAATGAGCAAAGCCTCGAATGGCGCGCCGCCAGAGTTCTTGAGCACTCACCCGGCGTCGGCCAGTCGGATCGCTGCCTTGCAGGCGGCGATTCCGAAGGTCATGCCATTGTACGAGCAGGCCAAGAAGTCCTGATAGTCATGCGGTTACGCCACTGACGCCTTCGCGAGCAGGCTCGCTCCCACATTGAAATGCGATCAACTGTGGGAGCGAGCCTGCTCGCGAAGAGCGATTACGCGGTGCTACTGACTAAACGCATCAAACCCACCCACTGCTCTGCATCGCCTTGTACACCGCGACAATCGCCAGGATGAGAAACGCCGACGCCGCCAGGCGACGGATCAGGGTCAGTGGCAGTTTGTCCGCGGCAAAGTTACCCGCCAGTACCACGGGCATGTTGGCGATCAGCATGCCGAGGGTGGTGCCGATGATCACCAGCCACAGCTCCGGGTATTGCGCCGCCAGCATCACGGTGGCGACCTGGGTCTTGTCCCCCATTTCCGCGAGGAAAAACGCGATCAGCGTGGTCAGGAACGGTCCGAATTTGCGGGCGGTGCTGGCTTCGTCGTCGTCCATCTTGTCCGGCACCAGGGTCCACAGCGCAGTTGCGGCGAAGCTGGCGGCGAGGATCCAGTGCAGCGTCGCATCCGAGAAGAAACTGCCGAACCAGGCGCCTACCACACCGGCTGCCGCATGGTTGGCCAGGGTCGCGGCGACGATGCCGGCGATGATGGGCCAGGGCTTGCGAAAACGGGCAGCGAGGATGAGTGCGAGCAATTGCGTCTTGTCGCCGATTTCGGCCAAGGCAACGATCGCGGTAGGAACGAGTAAAGAATCCAGCATCAGGGTTTTCCTAAGGGGCGGGTCGACACGGCTATGACACGTACAGCCTTCCCGCCCCGGGTAAGGTGTTCGTGTCATAGGTCTTGTCAAACCCTGCGTTCCGTCTGATGCGGACGCTTGGGTCGCATACGCCATGGTCTGTTGACCAAGTATGTTGACGTATGCCGGACGAGCATGGCGCTCGCGGGAGACTACTCCCCTAGGACGGAGCGGATTCTGCCTAGGCAAATCCGATTGGGCAAGCCTCTTTTTTTAAAAGAAGTGTCAGCCGCGCTTTGCCCGGTAGATCCTGAACCCTTGCCCCTCGGCCTTGATTGCACAGATGCCCAAGTGTTCTTCGATCAGCGGCTGATACTTCAGGAAGCTGTTCGCTACCAGCCGCAGTTCGCCACCATTTTTCAGATGTTTGGCCGCTTTTCGCAGCAAGTTCTCCGTGGCGTGATAATCGGTATGGACCCCGACATGGAAGGGCGGGTTGCTCAGGATTGCGCTTAACCCCATGGGGGCGGCATCGATTCCGTCACCGGTAATAACGTCCGCTTCAAGGCCGTTGGCGGCCAATGTCAGACGACTGCTGGCCGCGGCAAATGCATCGACATCGAGCAAGGTCACCAGATTGTGCGGGTAGCGACGTTTCACCGCCGCGCCCAGCACACCGGCGCCGCAACCGAAGTCCAGCAGATGGCCGCTCGGCAGCTTGTCCAGATGTTCCAGGAGCAGGGCGCTGCCGCGGTCCAGTCGGCCATGGCTGAACACACCGGGCAGGCTGATGACCTTCAATGGGCCTTCGGCCAGCGGCAGTTCGTATTCCTGGGCCAGGCTTTCCAGGGATTTGGCTTGCGGCGCATTGGCCACGGTGACCTGCCATAGCTGGCAATGCCGCGCGCTGTCGAGTTTGCGCGGTTTGCCCAAGGGATTGAGTTGCTTGGATGCGCCCTCGATGCCGCTGCGCTTTTCGCCGACCAGATACACTTCGCGACCGGCCAGGCGCGAGGCAACGGCATTGAGGATGTAATCGGTCAGGTCCTTGGACTTGGGCAGAAACACCACGGCGGCGTCGAACCCGCGCTCCGGTACCGTTACGCCAAAATGGCTGCGCTCGGTAAACCGCGCGTCCAGCGCCGCTTGATCGCCGGCATGCCAGCACCAGCCATGGGCATCGGGCAGACGACCCAGCAGGTCGTCGGCGGGCAAACCGGCCAGCAACACCGAACCCTGGAATAATTCAGCCTGGCGAAGCAGTACTTCACTGCGCGGATCCATCATCTGCTCCTTGAAAAAAAGTGCCGCAGTTTATCAACTGACGACCCGCAGCGCTTTACCGCTGAAATACCCCTGGGCGTTCTCGGTCAATTGGCCAACGATCCGCTGCCGTGCTTCTCGACTGCCCCAGGCGTTGTGCGGCGTGACGATCAGCCGCGGAATGTCAGGGGCCAACAGCGGGTTGCCAGCGGTCGGTGGTTCGACGCTCAGCACGTCGGTGGCCGCGCCGCCCAGATGACCGTTGCGCAAGGCGTCGGCCAGGGCCTGTTCGTCGATCAGGCCACCGCGCGCGGTGTTGATCACGAAGGCGCCGGGTTTCATCGACGCCAGTTCCTGGGCACCGATGAAGTGTCGGGTGTGTTCGTTGAGCGGGCAGTGCAGGGTCAGCGCGTCGATTTGCGGCAGCAGTTCATCCAGTGGCAAACGATCCGGCCGGGCCGGGCGTCCCGGAATCTGCCCCAGCAACACGCGCATGCCGAACGCTTCGGCGAGTCGTGCGACCGCGCCGCCCAATTCGCCGTGACCGAGCAGGCCGAGGGTTTTGCCTTCCAGTTCGACGATTGGATAGTCCAGCAGACAGAACTGTTTCGCCTGCTGCCAGCGACCTTCGCCGACGGCTTTCTGATAGTCGGCCAGGCGGGTCGCCAGATTGAGCAGCAACATGATGGTGTGTTGAGCCACCGACGGCGTGCCGTAGCCCTGACAGTTGCACACCGTTATGCCATGGGCGCGGGCCGCGACGAGGTCGACGTTGTTGGTACCGGTGGCGGTGATCAGGATCAGCTTCAGCTCGGGGCTGGCGGCGATGGCGTCGGCATCGATCAGGATTTTGTTGCTGATGGCGACCGTGGCGCCCTTGAGGCGTTCGATGACCTGGTCCGGCGTGGTCTGTGCGAACAGCTGCAGTTCGCTGAAACAGGCGCGCAACGGGCTGAGGTCGAGATCGCCCAGGTCCAGGGAGGGATGGTCGAGGAAAACGGCGCGGCAAGAGTTCGTCATCAACTGTACCTTTTGTGCATTGAACTGAAGGCGTAATCTGCCGAGCCTACCAGATGAAACAAGTGGTTACTCATAGCCTGGTCCGGCACCATACTGTGGGAGCGAGCAAGCCCGCTCCCACAGGTATGGCGTTCGCTACAGAGTTTTTATTGATCGATCTGCCCCCAGAGGAGCCCCCATGTACTGGACAGAGTTCTTGACCGTTGCCCTGATTCATTTGCTGGCCGTCGCCAGCCCCGGCCCGGACTTTGCCGTGGTGGTCCGTGAAAGCGTGACCCACGGTCGTCGCGCCGGCACCTGGACGGCGCTGGGCGTCGGCACGGCCATTTTCCTGCACGTCGGTTACTCGTTGCTCGGCATCGGCTTGATCGTGTCGCAGTCGATTGTGTTGTTCAACGCCTTGAAGTGGGCTGCCGCCGCTTATCTGTTGTATATCGGCTTCAAGGCCCTGCGTGCGCAGCCGGCCAGACCGGTGACGGACGATCTGCATCAGGAAGCAGGCGAGCGTACGGCTCGTGGTGCCTTCACGTCGGGTTTCGTGACCAATGGCCTGAACCCGAAAGCCACGCTGTTCTTCCTGTCGCTGTTCACCGTGGTGATCAACCCGCACACGCCGCTGGCGGTCCAGGCAGGCTACGGGCTCTATCTGGCGCTGGCCACGGCGGTGTGGTTTTGCCTGGTGGCGATGCTGTTCAGCCAGCAGCGCGTACGCGCCGGTTTTGCCCGCATGGGTCATTGGTTCGACCGGACCATGGGCGCGGTGCTGATCGCCATCGGCGTGAAACTCGCCTTTACCGAGATGCATTGATCCCTGTAGGAGCCGGCTTGCCGGCGAAAGGGGCACCGCGGTGTTTCGGAATAACCGCGGTGACGCTTTCGCCTGCAAGCCAGCTCCTACAGAGGGCCGTGTCTGGACCGGATACCTGCAAGTGTTGGCGCAATGCTAGCATTTACTCGGGTCTGCAAATCATTCCTTTGGCTGATTTGGCTGGCGCCCAAGGGCACTAGAGTGCTCACATTCAGTCACGACCGTGCAGTCAGAAAAGGGATTCTTATGTTGCAGACTCGCGTTATCCCCCCAGCCGAAGGCGCTTACCAGTATCCGCTGTTGATCAAACGGCTGTTGATGTCCGGCGCGCGTTACGAGAAAACCCGCGAGATCATCTACCGTGACCAGCTGCGCTACAGCTATCCGACCCTGATCGAACGGGTCGCGCGGCTGGCCAACGTACTCACGGCAGCCGGCGTCAAGGCCGGCGATACCGTGGCGGTCATGGACTGGGACAGCCATCGATACCTGGAGTGCATGTTCGCCATCCCGATGATCGGTGCGGTGATCCACACCATCAACGTGCGCCTGTCGCCGGAACAGATCCTCTACACCATGAACCACGCCGAGGACCGCTTCGTGCTGGTCAACAGCGAGTTCGTCGGGCTGTACACCGCGATTGCCGGGCACCTGACCACTGTAGAGAAAACCCTGCTGCTGACCGACCTGCCGGAAAAGACCGCCGATTTGCCGAACCTCATCGGCGAGTATGAACAGTTGCTGGCGGCGGCGAGCACGCAGTACGACTTCCAGGACTTCGACGAAAACTCGGTCGCGACCACCTTCTACACCACAGGCACCACCGGTAATCCCAAAGGCGTGTACTTTACCCATCGGCAACTGGTGCTGCACACCATGGGTGTGTCGACGATCATGGGCGCCATCGACAGCGTAAGGCTGCTGGGCACCAACGACGTGTACATGCCGATCACCCCGATGTTCCACGTGCACGCCTGGGGCTTGCCGTATGTGGCGACCATGCTCGGGCTCAAGCAGGTCTATCCCGGTCGATACGACCCGGAATACCTGGTGGAGCTGTGGCGCAAGGAGAAGGTCACCTTTTCCCACTGCGTGCCGACCATCCTGCAAATGGTCCTCAATGCCAAGGCGGCACAAGGCACGGATTTCGGTGGCTGGAAAATCGTCATCGGCGGCAGTGCGCTGAACCGTGCGCTGTACGAAGCGGCCAAGGCCAAGGGCATCCAGCTGACCGCCGCCTACGGCATGTCGGAAACCGGGCCGCTGGTGTCGTGCGCGCACCTCAACGACGAGCTGATGGCCGGCACCGAAGACGAACGCACCACGTACCGGATCAAGGCCGGTGTACCGGGGCCCCTGGTGGAGGCGGCGATCGTCGACACCGACGGCAACTTCCTGCCCGCCGATGGCGAGACCCAGGGCGAACTGGTGCTGCGTGCACCGTGGCTCACCGAAGGTTATTTCAATGAACCGCAGAAGGGCGCCGAGCTCTGGGCCGGAGGCTGGCTGCACACCGGTGACGTGGCGACCCTGGACAGCATGGGGGTGATCGACATTCGCGACCGGATCAAGGACGTGATCAAGACCGGTGGCGAGTGGATTTCCTCGCTGGACCTGGAAGACCTGATCAGCCGCCACCCGGCGGTACGCGAAGTAGCAGTGGTGGGCATTGCCGATCCGCAGTGGGGCGAACGTCCGTTTGCCTTGCTGGTGATCCGCGAAGGCCAGGTTATCGGGGCGAAGGAACTCAAGGAGCACCTCAAGCCATTCGTGGAGCAGGGGCACCTGAGCAAGTGGGCCATCCCGAGCCAGATTGCCCTTGTTACTGAAATTCCCAAGACCAGCGTCGGCAAACTCGACAAGAAGCGGATTCGCGTCGACATCACCGAATGGCAAGCCAACAACAGCACCTTCCTCTCAACGCTTTAAGCGTCCCCTGGCGTGCCCCAAAAGGCACGCCAGGCCCACCAAGCAAGCGCTTGGCTTGTCAAATCCGAATTTTCAGCCATCCTTGCCGTGCCGACAAGTGTCGGATTGGCGAAAGGACTGTTCCAGAGTGGTTGGCGCTGCAAATCACACTTTAGAGGGATCAAGCAGTACTACCTGCTGGCTATAGTCCGCTCAAGGATTTTTAAGAACGGAGCACACGCACAAACCGGGGCGATGCGACTTTGGAATGATTTGGGACACGCTTGGCGCCCAGTCCTCCATAGCGTTTTTAAGAGTGCTAATTGCCATAACAATAATGCACATGGAGTAGCGTCGATGACATCAGTAAACCAGTTCTGGCGCAGGGCGAAACTGCCCCTGGCGGTCAGTCTTGCCTCTACGCTCGCCGGGCCAGCATTCGGCGTCAGTTTCAACGTTGGTGAGATCGAAGGTCAGTTCGACTCATCCCTGTCGATCGGAGCCAGTTGGTCTACCGAGAGTGCCAACAAGAACCTCATCGGCGTCAACAACGGCGGTCGCGGCCTGTCCCAGACTTCCGACGATGGTCACCTGAACTTCAAGAGCGGCGAAACCTTCTCGAAGATCTTCAAGGGCATCCATGACCTTGAGTTGAAATATGGCGACACCGGCGTTTTCGTCCGTGGCAAATACTGGTACGACTTCGAACTCAAGGACGAAAGTCGTCCGTTCAAGGACATCAGCGACAGCAACCGCAAGGAAGGCGCCAAGTCCTCCGGCGGGCAAATCCTCGATGCCTTTGTCTATCACAACTATTCCGTTGCCGATCAGCCGGGCTCCGTGCGTCTGGGCAAGCAGGTCGTGAGCTGGGGTGAAAGTACCTTCATTGGCGGCGGCATCAACTCGATCAACCCGATCGACGTTTCCGCGTTCCGTCGTCCAGGTGCCGAGATCAAGGAAGGCCTGATCCCGGTCAACATGTTCTACGTGTCCCAGAGCCTCACCGAGAACCTCTCGACCGAAGCCTTCTATCAACTGGAATGGGACCAGACCGTTACCGACAACTGCGGCACGTTCTTCTCGCAACCGGACGTGATCTCCGATGGTTGCGACAACAACCTCGCGGTACTGCGCACCCGCAACGGCCTCAACGGCGCGCTGACGGCGGCGGGCCTGCCTGCGGGGCTGCGTAATGCCAGCATCAACACCCTCGCTGCCCGGGGCGTGACCTGGGGCGACCCGGATGAAGGCGCCATCGTTCGTCGCGGTCCGGATCGCGATGCACGGGACAGCGGCCAGTTCGGCGTGTCTTTCAAGTACATGTTCGAGCCGCTGGACACCGAATTCGGTGCCTATTTCATGAATTACCACAGTCGTGCGCCGATTTTCAGCGGCAAAGGCGCTCCGGCGAGCGCTTACAGCGGGGCGGCCTTGGGAGGCGCACTGGTCGGTGCGGGTATTCCGGGCACTATCGTGGGCGGCCCGACGGGCCTGGCTGCGCAGTTGTTACCGTTCCAGGTGGTGGGCAACTCCAGCTACTTCGTCGAGTACCCGGAAGACATTCGCCTGTATGGCCTGAGCTTCTCCACCACGTTGCCTACGGGTACGGCGTGGAGTGGTGAAGTCAGCTACCGTCCGAATGCGCCGGTGCAACTCAACACCACCGACATCCTTTATTCCGGCCTGACACCGCTGAACCCTAACGTTTCCGTACTGCAAGGAAGTCCGGGACAAGATCAACACGGCTATCGCCGCAAGGAAGTCACTCAGCTGCAGACCACCTTCACGCACTTCTTCGACCAGGTGATGGGTGCTGCGCGCCTGACCTTGGTAGGTGAGGTCGGCTATACCCACGTCGGCGGCCTGGAAAGCAATTCCGAAGCCCGCTACGGCCGTGACCCGAGCTACGGTCCTGGCCCGTTGCCAGGTGGCCAGTGTCAGGTATTGAACACCGGAACCCTGGCCGGCGGCCCGCAGAACAATGTGAGTCGTTATTGCGAAAACGACGGCTTCACCACCGCCAACTCCTGGGGTTATCGCGGTCGTGCCATCTGGGAATACAACGATGCAATCGCCGGGGTGAACCTCAAGCCGAACGTGGCCTGGTCCCATGACGTGGAAGGCTACTCGCCTGGTCCTGGCGGCAACTTCGAGGAAGGTCGCAAGGCAGTCAGCCTGGGCGTCGATGCCGAATACCAGAACACCTACACCGCGAGCCTGGCATACACCAACTTCTTCGACGGCAAGTACACCACCACGGATGACCGCGACTTCGTTGCGCTCAGCTTGGGCGTGAACTTCTAAGCACTGTATTTTCAGGACGAACACACATATGAAAATAACAAAGAGTCTGTTCCACGTCGGTGTCCTGGGGCTTTCGCTGCTGGCGACCGGGGTGATGGCTGCGGTCCCTGCGGCCGAAGCGGACAAGCTGGGCAAGAGCCTGACCCCGATGGGCGCCGAGATGGCGGGCAACGCCGACGGGTCGATCCCGGCCTGGAAACCGATGGCGAAAAACGCCGGCAACGTTGACGGCAAAGGCTTCCTGTCCGACCCGTTCGCCAGTGAAAAACCGCTGTTCACCATCACTGCGCAGAACGTCGACCAGTACAAGGACAAGCTTGCCCCGGGTCAGTACGCGATGTTCAAGCGCTACCCCGAAACCTTCAAGATGCCGGTCTACCCGTCCCATCGCGGCGCCACCGTGCCGGATGCCGTGTTTGCCTCCATCAAGAAAAATGCCACCAGCACCAACCTGGTGTCCGGTGGCAACGGCCTGGAAAACTTTGAAACCGCAATACCGTTCCCGATTCCGAAAACCGGCGTGGAAGTCATCTGGAACCACATCACCCGCTATCGCGGCGGCAGCGTGACCCGTCTGGTCACTCAGGCCACACCGCAGCCGAACGGCTCGTATAGCCTGGTGTACTTCCAGGACCAGTTCGTGTTCCGCGACAAGATGAAGGATTACGATCCGGCCAACCCGGGCAACATCCTGTTCTACTTCAAGCAGAAAGTGACCGCGCCGGCACGTCTGGCCGGTGGCGTGTTGCTGGTGCACGAAACCCTCGACCAGGTTAAAGAGCCACGTTCGGCATGGGTCTACAACGCCGGTCAGCGTCGGGTAAGGCGTGCGCCGCAAGTGTCCTATGACGGGCCGGGTACCGCTGCCGATGGCCTGCGTACCTCCGACAACCTGGACATGTACAACGGTGCGCCGGACCGTTACGACTGGAAGCTCGAAGGCAAGAAAGAGATGTACATCGCCTCCGACGCCTACAAGCTCGACGATCCGAAGCTGAAATATGCCGACATCATCAAGGCCGGTCACATCAACCAGGACCTGACTCGCTACGAGTTGCGCCGGGTCTGGCATGTGGTGGCTACCTTGAAGGAAGGTCAGCGTCACATCTATGCCAAGCGTGACTTCTACATCGACGAAGACACCTGGCAAGCGGCGGTGATCGACCACTACGACGGTCGTAATCAGCTGTGGCGCGTGGCGGAAGCCCACGCCCAGAACTATTACAACGTCCAGGTGCCTTGGTACACCCTGGAAACCCTGTATGACCTGCAATCGGGTCGTTACCTGGCGCTGGGCATGAAGAACGAAGAGAAGTCGGCGTATGACTTCGGCTTCACCGCGACTACCAGCGACTTCACGCCGGCGGCGCTGCGTCAGGATGGTGTTCGCTAACGTTTACCTAACAGAGGCCGCATCCTCGAAAAACGCTCCAACTGGTTCATAATGCTGTTCAGTTTGGAAATTGTAGGAGCGAGCTTGCTCACGATGGTCGTTAACGGGAACGCGTGTTTACTGGCTAAACGCGGCGCTCTTGAGTCCATCGCGAGCAAGCTCGCTCCTACAATGGAAGCGCATTGCGCTTGACTGAACGGCATGACTGACCGGTCCGGGGCGTTTTTTTTGTCCTGGTCTTTTTGTAGCCATTTGTAGCAATAACCTTCATTCCCTCTTCGTTTACCGCTAGTCTGCGGACATCTGCAACGCCGCCATCAGCATTCGAACAAGAGCCGGCCATGACTGATCTGTCCCCACTCCGAGGCCCAGCAAGCGTCACCGTCGCCGCACTGGACGGGCGCTTTTTTCGGCCGCCGTTGCCTGATGGCCACGTGCTGCGCCCGCGTTTGTGCGAGCGCCTGAGTGCCGGTCTCGGTGGCAGGCTGTTGCTGGTCAGTGCCCCGGCCGGGTTCGGCAAGAGTTCATTGGCCGTGGAGTTCTGTCAGGGGTTGCCGGACCATTGGCAAAGCCTGTGGCTGGGGTTGAGTCCGCGCGACAGCGATCCCGGGCGTTTCCTTGAACGGCTGCTCGAAGGCCTCCAGGATTACTTTCCGCAACTGGGCAGGCAGTCCCTGGGACTGCTGAAAATGCGCCAGCGGCATCAACCCTTCGCCTTCGAAGAATGGCTGGACGGTTTGCTCGACGAGCTGGCCGTGCATTTATCTCCGACGGCGCCGCTGCTCCTGGTACTCGATGATTACCATCTGGCCCAGGGCCCGGTGCTCGATCGCTGCCTGCAGTTTTTCCTCAATCATCTTCCCGACGGCTTGCTGGTGATGGTGACCAGCCGCCAGCGTCCGGACTGGCACCTGGCGCGCCTGCGTCTGTCGCGGCAACTGCTCGAGCTGCATGAGCAAGACCTGCGCCTGACCCACGACGAAGCCTTGACCCTGCTCGATCGACACAGCACCTCCCTGCGCGGCGAAGCGCTGGAGAACCTGATCCTGCGCAGCGAAGGCTGGGTCGCCGGATTGCGCTTCTGGCTGCTGGCGGCTTCCGAAGCGGGCACTGGCGGCGCGTTACCCCAGTCCTTGCATGGTGGGGAAGGGCTGATCCGCGATTACCTGCTCGAAGAGGTCATCGATTGCCTGCCCGCCGAGGTGCAGGCATTCCTTTACGACACCGCGCCTCAGGAGCGTTTTTGCAGCGAGCTGTGCGACGCTGTTCGCGAAGCCCACGACAGCGCCGAAATCCTGCGTTTTCTCTCGGCCCATCAAGTGTTTCTGGTACCGCTGGACGAACAGGGTCACTGGTATCGCTACCACCATTTGTTTTCCGACCTGCTGCGTACGCGGCCTGCCACACCGGCGATGGTACCGGTGGCGAGCCTGCACCTGCGCGCCTGTCGTTGGTTCAACGCCCAGGGATTGCTCGATGAGGCGGTGGAACAAGCGTTGCGCGCCGGGCACCTGGATGTCGCGGCGAACCTGGTGCAAAACCTTTCGGAAGAGCAACTGCTGGCGGAACAGAACGTCGGCATGTTGCTGCGCTGGAAAATGGACTTGCCCGACAGCCTGCTGGTCAGCACGCCACGGCTGATCGTGCTGTACAGCTGGGCGTTGGGACTGGCCTGTCAACTGGACGCCGCCGAGGAGCTGGCCAGTCATTTGAGCCGATTCCTGCCGGCCCCGTCAGCCACGGCGCAAAAATCCATGCTGGCGCAATGGCTGGCCTTGAGCGGAATCATCGCCCGTGGCCGCGGCAATCGCGAGCTGACGTTGCTTTATTGCACCGAAGCCCTGGAGAGCCTTCCCTCCAGACGTTACGGCCAACGCCTGATGTGCCTCTCGACCCTGTCCAACCTGGCCATAGCCGACGGTGACCTGTGGCGTGCACGGGGTTTGAACCGTGATTCTCTGGAGTTGGCGCAACGGGTCGGCAATCCGTTGTTCGAAGCGCTGGCCCACTACGACCGCGCCCGGGTGTTGCAGGCGCGGGGGGAAATCCTGCGTGCACTGGAGGAGGTCCGCCAAGGGCTGCAACGCCTGCTGGGATTATCCTCGCAACGGCTGTTTGCCGTACGTGCCCGCCTGACATTGTATGAAGGTTTCCTGCTGGCCCTGCGCTTGCAGCCACAGACTGCGCGGTTGCGATTGCTGGCGGGTTTGAACGAGGCGCGCGCCTGTCGCGATATCAGCGTGTTGATCGGCCATTGCGTGATCGCAAGGCTCGAAGGCAGCAGCGGTGAATTCGCCAAAGCCTTTGCCGAACTCGCCGAGGCCGAACGCCTGATGCACATCTGGGACGTGCCGCCGATCTACTATCTGGCGATGATCACCCTGGTCAAATGCGAGCTGTGGCTGGCCCAGGGCCGTACCGACCTGGCCGAAGCCTGGCTGACGCGATTGGGCCAGACCTACAACGGCGCACATCCTGCTGCGCCTCCGGAATTCCATCCACATCTGCCACAGCACATTGAATTGCAGCAGGCCTTGCTGGAGGTGATCCAGGGGCAACCGATGCTGGCCGAAGGGCGCTTGAATGCGTTGCTCGAGAATGGTCAACAGACAGGCCGGCAGTTGCTCAGCGTGATGGTGTTGACCCAGAAAACCGATCTGCTCCTGGCGCACAACCGCGAGCCCGAAGCCCGGCAAGCCTTCGCCCAATCCCTGGAAGCGGCCAGTGGCGGGGTCCTGCAACCCTTCGACGGCCTGCTCAACAAATACTCTGACTGGTTACGTGAACAGCTTCAGCGCGGTGAAAAAACGCCGCTTGCACAAAACCTTTCAGAGCGCCTGCCCGCCGTCACTGCGCGTATTGCCCCGGAAACCCTGCCCGCGTGCGAGCAGCTAAGCTCCCGTGAACTGGCCGTCCTGAAGCTCATCGCCCAAGGCTGTTCGAACCAGGAAATCAGCGATCAGCTGTTCATTTCCCTGCACACGGTGAAAACCCATGCCAGTCATATCAACAGCAAGCTGGGGGTGGAACGCAGAACCCAGGCGGTGGCGCGGGCCAAGGCGCTGGGCGTACTGGCCTGACGTATTTTGACGATTCCCGTTGGTGTAAATGGCTTGATGGCCAATTTATGTAAAGATCACCCCATTCCGTTTACCGAGCAGGCCCGATGTCCCAGCAACCAACCCTGATCCGCGAAACCTTCCCCGTCGGCCCGTTGCAGTGCAACTGCACGATCATCGGCGATCCGATCACGAAAAAAGCCATCGTGGTCGATCCGGGGGGCAATCATGAATTGATCCTGGCACGCCTCGATGCCCTGGGCCTGAAGGTGGTCAGCATCATCCACACCCACGCGCACCTGGATCACTTCCTGGCCTCCGGTCAGTTGAAGGAGAAAACCGGCGCGACCCTGCATTTGCACAAGGAAGATCAATTCCTCTGGGACAACCTGGAGATGCAATGCCAGATGTTCAGGGTGCCGTATACGCCGGTGCCGTCGCCTGATCGCTGGTTGGCCGACGATGAAGAACTGGCCTGCGGCTGCGGCGTGGCGTTGCACACGCCGGGGCATACGCCAGGGTCCATGAGCTTCTGGTTTGCCGAGGCTAAATTGCTGATTGCCGGTGACACCTTGTTTCGACGCGGGGTCGGGCGTACGGATTTGTGGGGTGGCGATCAGGCAACCATCGTGCGTTCGATCAAGCAGCGCTTGTATACACTCGATGAAGAAGCGACGGTGGTGACGGGGCATGGTCCTGACACGCGCCTGGGGGATGAGATGCGCGAGAACCCGTTTGTGCGCGCTTGATGTGCATTTGTGCACAGTCCGGGTGGAATTTTTGCCCATAAAAACGATCCAACGCCCGCAAAGGCTGACGCCTTGGTCCGTTGCACCACAGAATGCATAAAATCAGGAGCTATACATGTTCACCAAGCAGCGTTTGATTATTGTCGCTACGGCTGTGGCCTTGCTGTCTGGCTGCGCCTCGCCTAACCCTTACGACAATCAGGGTCAAGCTCAGGGCCAGGCCGACAGTGGTTCCACGGGCATGAGCAAAACCGCCAAATACGGCGGGCTCGGCGCGCTGGCCGGTGCGTTGGCCGGTGCTGCCATCGACCACAACAACCGTGGCAAGGGCGCGCTGATTGGCGCAGCCGTGGTGGGTGCTTCCGCTGCCGGTTACGGTTACTACGCCGACCAACAAGAGAAAAAACTGCGGGCCAGCATGGCCAACACCGGGGTTGAAGTGCAGCGTCAGGGCGATCAGATCAAGCTGATCATGCCGGGGAACATCACCTTCGCCACCGATTCGGCGAATATCGCCTCGAGCTTCTATCAGCCGCTGAACAACCTGGCCGGTTCGCTCAAGGAGTTCAATCAGAACCAGATCGAGATCGTCGGCTACACCGACAGCACCGGCAGCCGCCAGCACAACATGGACCTGTCCCAGCGTCGCGCCCAGAGCGTGGCGACTTACCTGACGTCCCAGGGTGTCAGCGGTACCAACCTGAGCGCCCGTGGCGCCGGTCCGGACAACCCCGTTGCCAGCAACGCCGACGTCAATGGCCGGGCGCAGAACCGTCGGGTCGAGGTCAACCTGAAGGCGATTCCGGGTCAGCAGTATGGCGCCCAGCAGCAAGGCACTGTTCAGCAATACCCGTAATACCTGCATAAACAACTGTGGGAGCGGGCTTGCTCATGAATGGGATGTGTCAGACACCACCATGTCGACTGACACTCCCTCTTCGCGGGCAAGCCCGCTCCCACAGGGCTCGTGGATGACCACTATTTCGTAATCGACTTAAAACCTGTAGGAGCTGGCTTGCCAGCGAAGAACCCCTGACAGCCAGCACAAATATTGGTCCAGAACCAAACCCTGTGGGAGCGAGACCGGCTTGCCGGCGAAAGGGGCCTATCGGGCAACCCAATACCATCTGAAATAAAAAAGCCCTCGGACAATCACTTATCCGAGGGCTTTTTGCGCTGCGCGAAACCTGATTACTTCTTCAGGCCATAATGCTCATCCAGCATACCCGGCGCATTCGGGGCTTTCGGTGCGTAGTCGCGAGGCGGCTCCTGATTGCGCGGTGGCGTCAGGCGTTCCCGTGGAGCCTGCGACGCATCGGCGTGCAGGGCGGCCAGCAAGCGTTGGCGGGTCTGCTCGTCCAGGGCCAGGCGATTGGCACCCTCGGCGAGATGGTCCTGCACTTCCTGATAGCTCGCAGTCAGCTTCTTGACCAGTGTCGCAGTGCTGTTGAAGTGGGTGACCACTTCGTTCTGATAACTGTCGAAACGTTCCTGAACGTCATCCAGCTGACGTTGCGTGCGGTTAGGCGCGGCATTCGGCACCAGGCGAGCGATCAGGAATCCAATGGCGACACCCACAACCAGGGCAAGAGTCGGCAACAACCAAACTAAGAGCGAGTGTTCCACGAGTCCTTCCTCTATAAACGGCTTTGCTTTACGTTAACGGCTCGAACCTGCGCTGTATACCGCGATTCACTCGCAATAGACTGGCACAGACAATTTGCTAGACGAGTCGACCCGATTCGAGGTCACGGAGTTCCTTCCTTGCTTATGCGCGAAACCCCTGTAGTGATTGATGGCCCGGTCGGTCAATTGGAAGCCCTGCTTCTGGAAAACAATAGCCTGGATAATGACCCGCCCCGCGGCCTGGCGCTGATTTGCCACCCGAACCCGGTGCAGGGCGGCACCATGCTCAACAAAGTGGTGTCGACTCTGCAGCGCACTGCCCGCGATGCCGGTTTGATTACCTTGCGTTTCAATTACCGCGGCGTCGGTGCCAGTCAGGGCTCGCACGACATGGGCACCGGGGAAGTCGATGATGCCCAGGCGGTCGCTGCATGGTTGCGGGCGAAACATCCTGATTTACCCTTGACGCTGTTTGGATTCTCCTTCGGCGGATTTGTTGCGGCAAGTCTCGGCGGTCGCCTGGAAGCCCAGGGCGCGCAGCTCAAGCATCTGTTCATGGTGGCGCCGGCAGTCATGCGCCTGGGCGATCAGGATCAACTGCCACAGCAGTGCGCACTGACCCTGATCCAGCCGGAAACCGACGAAGTCATCGATCCGCAGCTGGTCTACGACTGGTCCGGACAACTCGAGCGCCCCCATGAGCTACTGAAAGTGGCAGAATGCGGACACTTTTTTCATGGCAAGCTGACCGATCTCAAGGATCTGATCCTGCCGCGTCTTTCGAATTGATTGCAGTCTGACAAGCGATTACCCATGACGACTCGTACCCGTATCCTCACCGGCATCACCACCACCGGCACGCCGCACCTGGGCAACTATGCCGGCGCCATCCGCCCGGCGATCCTGGCCAGCCGCGACAGCAATGCCGATTCGTTCTACTTCCTGGCCGACTACCACGCCCTGATCAAATGCGATGACCCGCTGCGCATCCAGCGCTCGCGCCTGGAAATCGCCGCGACCTGGCTGGCCGGTGGCCTGGACGTGGACCGCGTGACCTTCTATCGCCAGTCCGACATCCCGGAAATTCCCGAGCTGACCTGGCTGCTGACCTGCGTCGCCGCCAAGGGCCTGCTTAACCGCGCCCATGCCTACAAGGCCTCGGTGGACAAGAACGTCGAGACCGGCGAAGACCCGGATGCCGGCATCACCATGGGCCTGTACAGCTACCCCGTGTTGATGGCGGCGGACATTCTGATGTTCAACGCGCACAAGGTGCCGGTCGGTCGTGACCAGATCCAGCACGTGGAAATGGCCCGGGACATCGGCCAGCGCTTCAACCACCTGTTTGGCCAGGGCAAAGAATACTTCACCATGCCCGAGGCGCTGATCGAAGAAAGCGTCGCCACGCTGCCTGGCCTCGACGGTCGCAAGATGTCGAAGAGCTACGACAACACCATCCCGTTGTTCAGCAGCGCCAAGGACATGAAGGACGCGATCTCGCGTATCGTCACCGACTCCCGCGCGCCGGGTGAAGCGAAAGATCCGGATAATTCGCACCTGTTCACCTTGTTCCAGGCCTTCGCCACCCCGGCGCAGTCCGCCGAATTCCGCAGCGAACTGTTGCAGGGCCTGGGCTGGGGCGAGGCGAAGAATCGCCTGTTCCAGCTGCTGGACAGCGAACTGGGTGAGTCCCGCGAGCGTTATCACCAGCTGATCGAACGGCCGGCGGATCTGGAAGACATCCTGCAGATCGGTGCGAAAAAGGCCCGTTCGGTCGCGACGCCGTTCCTCCATGAGCTGCGTGAAGCGGTTGGCCTGCGCTCTTTCGTCGCCCAGACCCAAGTCGCAGCGACCACCAAGAAGAAAGCCGCGAAAGCCGCGCGTTTCGTCAGTTTTCGCGAAGAAGACAGCAGTTTCCGTTTCCGTCTGCTGGCGGCCGATGGCGAGCAATTGCTGCTGTCGCGCAACTTCGCCGACGGCAAAACCGCGGGTCAGGTGACCAAGCAGTTGCAAGCGGGTCAGCCGTTGGACGTACGCAGTGAAGACCGCAGCTTCAGCGTCTGGCTGGAAGGCGAGTGCGTGGCCGACAGCCCGACATTTGCCGACAACACCGCTCGCGACGTCGCCATCGACGCCTTGCGGGTTGCGCTGACACCCGTTCAGGAATAATCAACGGCTCTGCCCGACCAAGGGTTGATTGCCATTCCCCCGGGCCGTCGCTACAGTGACGGCCCGTTTTTGTTACCTTGCTAACGAATTATGACGCCCCTAGAACGATATCAAGCTGATCTGAAACGCCCGGAATTCTTCCATGACGCCGCGCAGGAAACTGCCGTGCGCCATTTGCAGCGCCTTTACGACGACCTGGTCGCTGCGTCGAACAACAAACCGGGTCTGCTCGGCAAACTGTTTGGCAAGAAAGATCAGGCACCGGTCAAAGGCCTGTACTTTTGGGGCGGCGTCGGTCGCGGCAAGACTTACCTGGTCGACACCTTCTTCGAAGCGTTGCCGTTCAAGGAAAAGACCCGCACTCACTTCCACCGCTTCATGAAGCGCGTGCATGAAGAGATGAAGACCCTGGGCGGAGAAAAAAACCCGCTGACCATCATCGCCAGGCGTTTTTCCGACGAGTCGCGAGTGATTTGTTTCGACGAGTTCTTCGTCTCCGACATCACCGACGCGATGATCCTCGGCACGCTGATGGAAGAGCTGTTCAAGAACGGCGTGACCCTGGTCGCGACGTCGAACATCGTGCCGGACGGCCTGTACAAGGATGGCTTGCAGCGTGCGCGTTTCCTGCCGGCCATTGCGTTGATCAAGCAAAACACCGACATCGTCAACGTCGACAGCGGCGTCGATTACCGCCTGCGCCACCTCGAGCAAGCGGAACTGTTCCACTTTCCGCTGGATGAAGCGGCCCAGGAAAGCCTGCGCAAGAGCTTCCGGGCCTTGACGCCGGAATGCACGGCAGCGGTCGAGAACGACGTGCTGGTGATCGAGAACCGTGAAATCCGCGCCGTGCGCACCTGCGACGACGTGGCCTGGTTCGACTTCCGCGAACTCTGCGACGGCCCGCGTAGCCAGAACGATTACATCGAACTGGGTAAAATCTTCCACGCGGTGTTGCTCAGCAATGTCGAGCAGATGAGCGTCACCACCGACGACATCGCCCGACGCTTCATCAACATGGTCGACGAGTTCTACGACCGTAACGTGAAGTTGATCATTTCTGCCGAAGTCGAGCTCAAAGACCTCTACACCGGCGGTCGCCTGAACTTCGAGTTCCAGCGTACCCTCAGCCGCCTGCTGGAAATGCAGTCTCACGAATTCCTGTCCCGGGCACACAAGCCCTAGGACGATTCGTAAAAAAAAATGGCCTGCAAATGCAGGCCTTTTTTTTGTGTTCAAACTTCTGACACACCGCATACCCTGTGGGAGCGAGCTTGCTCGCGATAGCGGTGTGTCAGTCACATCGTTGCTGGATGTGCCGTCGTCGTCGCGAGCGAGCTCGCTTGTATGTTTGGACTTGAGGGGGGGCGGGACTAAAAGCCCGATTCCGACTCTGACCAGTACGGACCGTGGGACCCACCGGGTTTCGCCGCTGACTGCCGGGACAACGCCTGCGCCGACATGGCTGGCTTGCATGCTCACAGTGCCGCCTAGTGCCGCCTAGTGCCGCGATGGCCAGTTTGGGCAGATCCATGATTTACCTCGCTTGTTGATGACGAAAGCAGGCCGGACTCGTAAGTCCAGCCTGATGGCAGGGTTTCAGTCGGCTATCAGCAGTCCGATGATCGGAATGATCAGCAGGGTGCTGATAGCCATGGAGAGAACATTAGCGATGTAAGGGTGCATATCGCCCGGCACCCGTTTGGCAAGGGCGCATGCCAATGGTGGGGCGATCAGGGCGCCCAACAGGGCGCTCGACGTTATGACTTGCCAACTGCCGCCATAGGTCAGAACCGCCGCGGGTACAACCGACACCAGCGGAACGTAGGTGGGATACCAGCCGAGCCGCCTCCATTGGCGACGCCATATCACCACGCCCAAGGCGGACGTCAGCGCCTGCGCCCCGATGAGTTGCGGCAGCAAGCCTGAGCCGTAAGCGGGACTCATGGGATTCAAGGAATAGGCCAGCAGTACACCCAGCAACAGACCGATGCTGGCCAGCTCATTACCGAAGAACGGCGCTTCCGAAAAATCCGCCAATACCCGGCGCAGGCTCCAGATGATTCCGTAGTCGGTGGTTTTACTCTGGGCTGGTTCAACTTCAGGCGCGGGTGATTTCCTGGGCTGGGTGGTCGGGGCGGGCTTCACCAGGTTGGGCACGAAACGGCACAGTAGAAACGCCAGGACGCTGGCAACCGCCATCCCGGAGACATTGCCGATCACTACGGGTAAGCCCAGTGGGTTACAGATGTAGTTGACGATGAGCAAACACATCGGAGTGACGAGCACGGCGCCCATGATTGCGCCATTGATCGTCACCTTCCAGCCGCCGCCAAACATCAGCACCATCGCTGCCGGTAACGAAACAAACGCTGCAAATGTGGGTTGCCAGCTGTTGGCCGTGACCGTCCAGCCCCACAACAGATTGCTCAGCAGCAATCCAAGCAGCGAACTGGTGACTAACCACGGCCATAATCCGCTGCCATAGGAAATGGCAAAGCCTTGCCATACTTTTCCCCTTCGATTGGCCCAGTAGGCCAGGTAAGCTCCAGCCAGCAGCCCGATCGAAGCGAACTCGTGTTTGTAGAATGCAACCTCGCTGATGTCTCCCAATATCCAGCGCAACCAGGCACTCGGATCGGGGAGGTTCGACACCATGTGGTTATAGTCGGGCCAATGGGCAGACCATGATGAGCGGTTGGTGAATGAAAGCCAGGTAATCAGCAGTCCGGTGCCGATCACCAGCAGGATAATCGAAGTATCAAGCTTCTTGCTGGCGAGCGGATTCAGCCGATGGGTATCGGTGGTGGGTTCCATGGTTGGGCCTCCCCATTCAGCGTGGGAGGGCAGGGTGTTGGATGTAACCGAGCATCTGATCGTACAGATCGGTGCGTCGGTCACGATGCAGATCGTTCAGGCTGTTCCAGATGGGGGCACTGCGGGCGCTGGTCAGGTCAATATCGGCAAACAGGATTTCTTGTTTGTCTGCCGATGCCACTTCGCCAATCGGCCAACCATTGGTGCCGGCAATCAACGAGCAACCCAGGTACCGGGCACCTCGTTCTTCGCCGATCCGGCTGGCGGCTGCAATAAACACATTGTTGACGTGAGCGGCCGTCATCGTCAGGTATGAAGCCATGCATTTGCCGGCGTCATCGAACAGTGGCGCAGGTGTCCACACCCAGTTGTTCAGGCTGCAAATGATGTCCGCGCCTTGTTGACTGAGAATCCGCGGTACCTCCGGGAACCAGATGTCCCAGCAGATCAACAACCCGATGCGGCCGATGGGCGTATCAAACACCGGGAAGCCCAGGTCGCCTGGCGTGAACCACAGCTTTTCAAGGTTCCATAAATGGACCTTGCGGTACTTCCCGATAAAGCCGTCCGGACCTACCAGAACAGCGGTATTGAAGAGTCGCATACCGTCGCGTTCGGTCAGCCCCGCAACCAGGTAAACCTTGTGTTTGCCAGCGAAGTCCACCCAGCTTTGCACGCACGGCCCGCCGGGAACCGCTTCGGAATGGTCGAAAGCGTCCTGCCGGCTGGTGAAGAAATAGCCTGTACTGGAAAGCTCGGGTAGCACGATGAGATTTGCACCACCGTTGACGGCCTCCAGCGCCAATTCCAGGCAGCGGCACTGATTTCCTTCCCGGTTTTTCATGCCGACTTGTGGATCGAATTGCACGACTGCTACACGAACAGGACTTGTTGACTCGCTCATACGGGTGACCTCGTTTTTATTGTTCTTCAACCTTTTAATCGCGCTTTTATTAGGCGTTGAAGATACAAATGCACGAAAGTCGGCCCTTTCCTTTTCGGTTGTAGTACGCATCCTAAGATGGTGGCGAAGGGGGACGGATCTGGCTGGAATAGATTTATTCGCTGTCGTCGTTTCTTTTTGGTACACCACAGGGGCGTACAAAAATCCCGAATATGGCAGAGATCCAATGTGAGCGAGCCTGCTCGCGAATGCGGACTGACATCTGGCATTGATGTCGACTGATATGCCGCCTTCGCTGGCAAGCCAGCTCCTACAGGGTTCGATAGTTTACGCCGCTTGCTGAAACTGCTGCCGATACTGGTTCGGCGACAACTCCGTGTGCTGGCGGAACAGCCGTGCGAAGAAACTTGCATCGTCGTAGCCCACCTCATAACTGATGGTCTTGATGCTCTTGCGGCTGCCGGACAGCAGGCCCTTGGCGGTTTCGATGCGCAGGCGTTGCAGGTAGTGCAGCGGTTTGTCGCCGGTGGCGGTCTGGAAGCGGCGCATGAAGTTGCGGATGCTCATGCCGTGTTCGCGGGCGACGTCTTCGAAGCGGAATTTGTCGGCGAAGTGATCTTCGAGCCAGTGCTGGATCTGCAGGATGATCACGTCCTGGTGCAGTTTCTGCCCGCCGAAACCGATGCGTCCCGGCGCGTAGCTGCGCTGCACTTCATAGAGAATGTCGCGGGCCACGGCCTGGGCCACATTGGCGCCACAAAAGCGCTCGATCAGGTAAATGTAGAGATCGCAGGCCGAGGTGGTGCCACCGGCGCAATACAGATTGTCGGCGTCGGTCAGGTGCTTGTCCTGATTGAGCTGCACCTGCGGGAAGCGCTCGGCAAAGGCGTTGAAAAACCGCCAGTAGGTGGTCGCTTCCTTGCCATCGAGCAAGCCGGCTTCGGCGAGCCAGAAGACGCCGGTGGCCTCGCCACACAGTACCGCGCCCCGGGCATGTTGCTGGCGCAGCCACGGCAGGACCTGTGGATAACGTTGGCACAGGGTTTCGAAATCGTCCCAGAACGCTGGAAGGATGATGACGTCGGCATTTTCCAGGCCGCCGTCCACCGGCATGATCACGTCGCTGAAGCTGTTCACCGGTTTGCCGTCGGGACTGACCAGCCGCGTTTCGAACGCCGGCGTCAGGCCGTGGCCCAGTTGTTTGCCATAGCGCAGGCTGGCCAGGTGGAAGAAATCCTTGGCTTGCATGAGGGTGGAAGCGAACACCCGGTCGATAGCCAGGATGCTGACGCGCCGTAAAGGCGTGGAGGCTCGGTTAGACATAATTCAACTTTATTCTTATAGGGGAAAGTGGTCACCAGACGGCTGGATCGTCTTATTTTTTGTCGGATGTGTCCAGTGTCCTGTCTCGCTGCCGAGGCTTAGTCTCTGAAGGACCACTCCTTCCACCAATAACGACAGGTGCCGCATGATCCCCAGAACCTTGTTCAGTCCCGAGCACGAACTGTTTCGCGACAGCGTGCGGACCTTCCTCGAAAAAGAGGCCGTGCCGTTTCATGGGCAATGGGAAAAACAAGGCTACATCGACCGTAAACTCTGGAACAAGGCGGGGGAGGCGGGGATGCTGTGTTCGCATCTGCCGGAAGAATATGGCGGGCTGGGGGCGGACTTTCTGTACAGCGCGGTGGTGATCGAAGAGGTGGGGCGCCTGGGCCTGACCGGGATCGGTTTTTCTCTTCATTCGGACATTGTTGCGCCCTATATCCTGCATTACGGCAGTGAAGCGCTGAAGCATAAATACCTGCCGAAACTGGTGTCCGGCGAAATGGTCACCGCCATTGCCATGACCGAACCGGGTGCCGGCTCCGATCTGCAAGGGGTAAAGACCACCGCGGTGCTGGACGGCGATGACTATGTGATCAACGGCTCGAAAACCTTTATCACCAATGGCTATCTGGCGGACCTGGTGATTGTTGTGGCCAAGACCGATCCGAAGGCCGGCGCGAAGGGCACCAGCCTGTTTCTGGTCGAGGCGAATACACCGGGTTTCGACAAGGGCAAGCGCCTGGAAAAAGTCGGCATGAAGGCTCAGGACACCTCGGAACTGTTTTTCCAGGACGTGCGGGTGCCCAAGGAAAACCTGCTGGGGCAAGCGGGGATGGGTTTTGCCTACCTGATGCAGGAGCTGCCACAGGAACGGCTTACCGTTGCCATCGGCGGATTGGCCTCGGCTGAGGCTGCGCTGCAATGGACGTTGGACTATACCCGTGAGCGCAAGGCATTCGGCAAGGCGATCGCCGACTTCCAGAACACGCGTTTCAAGCTGGCGGAGATGGCCACCGAGATCCAGATAGGCCGGGTGTTCGTCGATAAATGCCTGGAACTGCACCTGCAAGGCAAGCTCGACGTGCCGACGGCGGCGATGGCCAAGTACTGGGGCACCGACCTGCAATGCAAGGTGCTCGACGAGTGCGTGCAGTTGCATGGCGGTTACGGGTTCATGTGGGAATACCCGATCGCCCGGGCGTGGGCGGATGCGCGGGTGCAGCGGATTTATGCCGGGACGAATGAGATCATGAAGGAGATTATTGCGCGGTCGCTTTGATGGTGGTGAATTCGAGATCGCCTTCGCGAGCAAGCCCGCTCCCACAGTTGATTGGCGTAGATTCACACATTTGTGATCGACACAGAACCCTTGTAGGAGCGAGCTTGCTCGCGAAGGTCGTCAACGATAACGCTGGAAGCCTGACACCCCGTGGCGCCCTCAGGTTTTTCGCGAGCAAGCTCGCTCCTACAGGTGGTGGTTATGGTGCAGGATTCGGGTGATCCTTGTGAATCGCCTCGATTCCCGCCAGCACTTCATCGGAAAGTTTCAGCTCGAAGCTGGCGATATTGCTGTCGAGCTGCTCCAGCGTCGTCGCCCCAATGATGTTGCTGGTCACGAACGGTTGCTGCGTCACGAATGCCAACGCCATTTGCGCCGGGTCCAGCCCGTGTTCACGGGCCAGTGCCACATACCGGCTGCACGCCGCTTCCGATTGCGGATTGAAATAGCGGCTGAAGCGGCTGTAGAGGCTCAGGCGGCCTTTGGGCGGACGTGCGCCACCTTCGTACTTGCCCGACAGAAAACCGAACGCCAGCGGTGAATAGGCCAGCAACCCGCACTGTTCGCGGATGGCAATTTCCGCCAGGCCGATCTCGAAGCTGCGGTTGAGCAGGTTGTAGGGGTTCTGGATCGACACCGCTCGCGGCCAGCCACGGGCTTCGGCCAGGGCAAGGAAACGCATGGTGCCCCAAGGCGTTTCATTGGACAGGCCGATGTGGCGGATCTTGCCGGCCCTGACCTGTTCGTCCAGGGCTTCCAGGGTGTCTTCCAGCGGCGTGAGGTTGGCTTCGGTCTGGTGCTTGTAACCCAGCTGGCCGAAGAAGTTGGTGCTGCGCTCCGGCCAGTGCAACTGATACAGGTCGATATAGTCCGTCTGCAGGCGCTTGAGGCTGCCATCGACGGCTTCGGTGATGTGCTGGCGGTTGTGCCGCAGGTTTTTGTCGCGGATATAGTCGATGGTATTGCCGGGGCCGGCGATCTTGCTGGCGAGGATCCAGTCCGCGCGATCGCCGCGGCTCTTGAAGTAATTGCCGATGTAGCGTTCGGTGGTGGCGTAGGTTTCGGCCTTGGGCGGCACCGGGTACATCTCGGCGGTGTCGATGAAATTGATCCCGGCGCCTTTGGCCCGTTCAATCTGGGCGAAGGCTTCAGCTTCGCTGTTTTGCTCGCCCCAGGTCATGGTGCCGAGGCAGATTGCACTCACGTTCAGATTGGTTCGGCCTAGCTGGCGATAGTCCATCGGGTGCTCCTTGGGCAAAAGAATCATAAAAGCAGGTTGAATTATTTTTCGCAATCTGCATAATTGCGCACCTCTTTCTGCAGTGGAAGTGATGCGCCGCCGCCGAAGAATCTTGCCGTTGAACGGACGCGCCGACCCGAGCCCCCGAAAGCGTCTGTATCCGGCTGCCTTTGACTTGTCAAAGTACGCACTATTCAGTAAGATCCGCCGTCTAATTTACAGGGCGGCCCCTGAGGCTATAAAGAATGAAAACTTTTACTGCTAAACCGGAAACAGTACAGCGCGACTGGTTTGTCGTCGACGCTGCAGGTCAGACCCTGGGTCGTCTGGCCACCGAAATCGCGAGCCGTCTGCGTGGCAAGCATAAAGCTGAGTACACTCCTCACGTTGACACCGGCGATTACATCGTCGTTATCAACGCCGAGCAGATTCGTGTGACCGGTGCTAAAACCACCGACAAAATCTACTACTCCCACTCCGGTTTCCCGGGCGGCATCAAGTCGATCAACTTTGAAAAGCTGATCGCTAAAGCCCCTGAGCGCGTGATCGAGACCGCGGTCAAAGGCATGCTGCCTAAGAACCCGCTGGGTCGCGACATGTATCGTAAGCTGAAAGTCTATGCGGGCGCTGTACACCCTCATACTGCTCAGCAGCCCCAAGAACTGAAGTTTTAACGGAATAGTTCATTATGTCGGCGACTCAAAATTACGGCACTGGCCGTCGCAAAACCGCAACCGCACGCGTTTTCCTGCGTCCGGGCACTGGTAACATCTCCATCAACAACCGTTCGCTGGATAATTTCTTCGGCCGCGAAACTGCCCGCATGGTAGTTCGTCAGCCGCTGGAATTGACTGAGACTGTCGAGAAATTCGACATCTACGTCACCGTGATCGGCGGTGGTGTAAGTGGTCAGGCTGGCGCAATCCGCCACGGTATCACTCGCGCTCTGATGGACTACGACGAAACTCTGCGCGGTGCTCTGCGCAAAGCCGGCTTCGTAACCCGTGATGCACGTGAAGTTGAACGTAAGAAAGTCGGTCTGCGTAAAGCGCGTAAGCGTCCGCAGTACTCGAAGCGTTAATTCGTTTCACGTTCAAAAAGAACGCCTGGTTCCTTACGGAGCCGGGCGTTTTTTTATGGCCGCGATTTATCAGGAAATTGTTCTGTGACAACTTGCCACATCTGCAGAAGCCCTATACTGCAAGGCTTGGCAGTGAAGCCTCGCGGTAATTACCTTGTCAGGATTGGGGCTTTTCATTACCATTCGGCAAAATTTTTATAAGTACATAGTTTTACTTAGTAGATGCCTGATTTAACAGGCCACAAAGCTGATGGGAGAGGACTGAATGAGCAATGACGGCGTGAATGCAGGCCGGCGTCGCTTCTTGGTAGCAGCCACGTCCGTGGTGGGTGCTGCAGGAGCGGTGGGGGCTGCGGTCCCGTTCGTGGGGTCATGGTTTCCCAGTGCCAAGGCGAAAGCCGCAGGTGCACCGGTGAAGGTGAATGTCAGCAAAATCGAGCCAGGCCAGCAGATGATTGCTGAGTGGCGTGGTCAGCCGGTGTTCATCGTCCGCCGTACCGAGGAAATCCTGGGGAATCTGAAAAAGATCGAGGGCCAGCTATCTGACCCGACCTCCAAGAACTCGACACAACCGACCTACGTCGACCCGGAAACGCGTTCGATCAAGCCAGAGGTTCTGCTGCTGATCGGAATCTGCACGCACCTGGGTTGCTCGCCGACTTTCCGTCCGGAAGTGGCACCTGCGGATCTGGGCAAGGATTGGGTGGGGGGTTATTTCTGCCCTTGCCACGGTTCCCACTACGACCTGGCTGGCCGCGTATACAAGTCGCAACCCGCGCCTTTGAACCTGCCAGTTCCCCCGCATTCCTATGAGACCGATGACATCATTGTCGTTGGCGTCGATACGGAGAAAGCGTGATGAGCAAGTTCATGGATTGGGTTGATGCGCGCTTTCCCGCGACCAAAATGTGGGAAGACCATCTCAGCAAGTACTACGCCCCGAAGAACTTCAACTTCTTCTATTTCTTTGGCTCCCTGGCGCTGCTCGTCCTGGTCAACCAGATCGTCACCGGTGTCTGGCTGACCATGAGCTACACCCCGTCGGCGGAAGAAGCCTTTGCGTCCGTCGAATACATCATGCGCGACGTCGAGTACGGCTCGATCCTGCGCCTGCTGCACGCGGTCGGCGCTTCGATGTTCTTCATCGTGGTCTATCTGCACATGTTCCGTGGCTTGCTCTACGGTTCGTATCAGAAGCCGCGCGAGCTGGTGTGGGTCTTCGGCATGCTGATCTACCTGGCGCTGATGGCTGAGGCCTTCATGGGTTACCTGCTGCCGTGGGGTCAGATGTCCTACTGGGGTGCCCAGGTGATCATCTCGCTGTTCGGTGCGATCCCGGTCATCGGTAACGACCTGACCCAATGGATCCGTGGTGACTACCTGATTTCCGGTATTACCCTGAACCGCTTCTTCGCCTTGCATGTCGTGGCTCTGCCGATCGTGATTCTCGGTCTGGTGGTGCTGCACGTTCTGGCGCTGCACGAGGTCGGTTCGAACAACCCGGACGGGGTGGACATCAAGAAGCACAAGGACGAAAACGGCGTACCGCTGGACGGCATTGCCTTCCATCCGTACTACACCGTGAAAGATATCGTCGGCGTGGTGGTGTTCCTGTTCATCTTCTGTTCGATCGTGTTCTTCTTCCCGGAAATGGGCGGCTACTTCCTCGAGAAGCCGAACTTTGAAGTGGCGAACGCCTTCAAGACCCCAGAGCACATTGCTCCGGTCTGGTACTTCACGCCGTTCTACGCGATTCTGCGGGCGGTTCCGGACAAGCTTCTTGGCGTAATCGCCATGGGGGCGGCCATTGCAGTGCTGTTCGTCCTGCCATGGCTGGACCGCAGTCCGGTCAAGTCGATGCGCTACAAAGGCTGGCTGAGCAAGATCTGGCTGGTGGTGTTCTGCGTTTCGTTCGTGATCCTCGGCATCCTGGGTGTTCTGGCTCCGACGCCAGGGCGTACGTTGCTGTCGCAGGTCTGTACCTTCCTGTACTTCGCCTACTTCATTCTTATGCCGTTCTACACCAGGCTCGAGAAGACCAAACCGGTTCCGGAAAGGGTGACTGGCTGATGAAAAAGCTACTTGCTGTACTGATTCTTGCTGCCATGCCTGTACTGTCCTTCGCCGCTGAACACGGTGGTCCAGAGCTGGAGAAGGTCGACATCGACGTTTCCGACAAGGCCGCCCTGCAGGATGGCGCGCGTACGTTCGCCAACTACTGCATGGGTTGTCACAGCGCCAAGTTCCAGCGTTACGAGCGTGTTGCCGATGACCTGGCCATTCCGCATGACTTGATGCTCTCGAACCTGGTGTTCACGGGTGCCAAGATCGGCGACCACATGAGCATCGGCATGCAGCCGGCTGACGCCAAGACCTGGTTCGGTGCCGCGCCACCAGACCTGACCCTGGTGGCTCGTGTCCGTGGCACCGACTGGCTCTACGGTTACCTGAGATCGTTCTATGAAGACCCGTCGCGTCCCTGGGGCGTGAACAACAAGGTGTTCCCGAACGTCGGGATGCCTAACGTCCTGGTCGGCCTGCAAGGTCGTCAGGTTGTCGGTTGCAAACAGATCCAGGTCGTCGAAGACGGCAAGAAGCAATATGATCCGCTGACCGGTACGCCGCTGACTCATGAAGCGTGCGATCAGCTGACCATCGTGCCGAAAAGCGGGGCCCTGACCGAAGAGCAGTTCGATGAGAAGGTCAAGAATCTGGTAACCTTCCTCGCTTACTCGGCTAACCCGGTTAAGCTGCAACATCAGCGCATCGGTACGTATGTATTGCTGTACCTGGCGTTCTTCTTCGTATTCGCCTATTTGCTCAAGCGTGAGTACTGGAAAGACGTGCACTGATCAAGCTTCAAGCAATTGCTGTTAATCGCGCGCGCCCAAGGGCGTCTCTGAAGGTGTAACGAGCCTGGTGATCCAGGCGTTACGGGAGGCGCCCTCTGGGCGCGCTCGTTTTTCCGCTTCCGATAATTTCAACAAGCGAGGAGGACCGCCATGGGCGTGACCAATCGGTTGGCCTGTTACTCCGACCCCGCCGACCACTATTCCCACCGAGTGCGTATCGTACTTGCAGAGAAGGGTGTCAGCGCCGAGATCATTTACGTGGAGGCTGGTCGCCAGCCGCCTAAACTGATTGAAGTGAACCCTTACGGCAGCCTGCCGACCCTGGTCGATCGTGACCTGGCGTTGTGGGAGTCGACCGTGGTGATGGAATATCTGGATGAGCGTTACCCACATCCGCCGTTATTGCCGGTTTATCCAGTGGCGCGTGCCAACAGCCGTCTGCTGATTCATCGCATTCAGCGTGACTGGTGTGGTCTGGTGGATCTGATCCTGGATTCCCGGTCCAAGGAAGCGGCCCGTGTCGTGGCTCGTAAAGAGCTGCGCGAAAGCCTGACCGGTGTGTCGCCGTTGTTCGCCGACAAGCCGTTTTTCCTCAGCGAGGAACAAAGTCTGGTGGATTGCTGCCTATTGCCAATACTCTGGCGATTGCCGATTCTGGGCATTGAACTGCCGCGGCCTGCCAAGCCGCTGCTTGATTACATGGAGCGCTCGTTTGCGCGTGAGGCATTCCAGGCGAGTCTGTCTGGTGTCGAACGCGATATGCGCTAAGGCTTAAGGAGCCGCTATGAACTCCAGTCGACCTTATCTGGTCCGTGCGCTCTATGAGTGGATTGTGGACAACGATTGCACCCCACACATGCTGGTCAACTCCGAGTATCCGTCGGTGCAGGTGCCGCAGGGTTTTGCCAGTGACGGACAGATTGTCCTGAATGTATCGCCGGCGGCCGTGCGTCATTTGCACATGGATAACGAGGCAGTCAGCTTCGAAGGGCGCTTCGGTGGCGTGCCGCATACGCTGTACGTGCCTATCGCATCGATCCTGGGAATTTACGCCCGGGAGAATGGCCAGGGCATGGTGTTCGACCTGGAATCGCCCCTGGATGGCGAGGAAGAGATCGAGCCGGATGATGATATTCCGCCACCCGACAGCGAGCCGCCGCGTCCAAGCGGTCGACCGAGTTTGAAGGTGGTGAAGTAATAAAAAAGGCGATCCGAAAGGATCGCCTTTTTTATTACTTGTAGGAGCGAGCTTGCTCGCGAAGGACGTTAACGATAACGCGTCCTTCCTGAATAAACGCGCTGCTCTCAGGTTCATCGCGAGCAAGCTCGCTCCTACATAAAGCGGTGTCAGTCAATGTATTCGAACAACTTCACGATCTTCTGCACCCCGGAAACGCCCTGCACCAGGCTGGTTGCCTGGGCGGCTTCCTGTTTGGTCAGCAAGCCCAGCAGGTAGACGATGCCGTTTTCGGTCACGACCTTGATGCGCGAACCGGGAATGGAGGCATCGGTGAGCATCTGGCTCTTGATCTTGGTCGTCAACCAGGTGTCGTTCTGGCGCGCCAGCAGCGAGGAGGGGGCCAGTACCTGCAATTCGTTATGCACTTTCTTCACGCGCTGGACCGCGGATGCAACCTGCTCGGCCTTGGCCTTGAGGTCTGCACGCGGCGTTTGGCCCGCGAGCAGCACGACGCCGTTGAAGCTGGTGATGACGATATGTGATTCGTTGTCCAGGGCAGGGTCGGCCTTGGCGATATTCACGCCGGCCTTGGTTTCGATCAGGGAGTCGTCGATCTTGCTGCCGAAGGTGCGGGTGCCGCGGTCGTCATCGATCGGTGCTTCACGGCTGGCGTTAACCACCGAGGTGCAGCCGCTGATGCCGAGGCACAGGGTCAAGGCCAGTAGGCCTAGGCGATTAGGGGTCATTCTTCACTCCCGAACAGTTGGCTGTCGATCAAGTCGCAAAGGCAATGGATCGTCAGCAGGTGGACTTCCTGAATACGTGCAGTGACGTTGGCCGGTACGCGAATTTCGACGTCCTCGGGCAAAAGCAGCGACGCCATGCCGCCGCCGTCACGACCCGTCAATGCTACGACAATCATTTCGCGATCATGTGCGGCCTGGATCGCTTGAATTATGTTCGCCGAGTTGCCGCTGGTGGAAATCGCCAGCAAAACATCGCCCGGCTGACCGAGGGCGCGGATCTGTTTAGAGAAAATTTCGTTATAGCTGTAGTCATTGGCGATCGAGGTGATCGTCGAGCTGTCGGTGGTCAGCGCGATGGCCGGCAGGCTCGGGCGTTCACGTTCGAAGCGGTTGAGCAGCTCCGAAGAGAAGTGCTGGGCATCGCCGGCGGAACCGCCGTTGCCGCAGGAGAGCATTTTGCCCTCGTTGAGCAGGGCGTTGACCATGACCTGGCTGGCTTGCTCGATGTGCGGTGCAAGTACTTCCATCGCCTGTTGCTTGGTGTCGATACTGGCCTGAAAAAGCTGGCGAATTCGCGATTGCATGTCCATCTGTGTGACCTTAATTAGCGCGGCTACTTGGCACATGAATGTGCAGCCCGCAAAGCAAAGAGCAAAAGTGTTGGGTAAAAGTGTCCGGTTCGCGGCACGAGCGATCAGCTGTCGAAGGCATTCCGCAGCCAGTTCAACTGAGCGAGGTTGCTGTCGATGGCAACCACGTCGAAGCGGCAAGGGGAATTGGCCCAACGCGACTCGCGCTGAAGAAAATACTGCGCGGCGAAAATCAGTTTCTGCCGTTTTCGCCCATCGATGCTATCGAGTGCGCCACCCCATTGGGTGTTTTTTCTGTAGCGGACTTCAACGAATACTACTGTATCGCCATCAAGCATGACCAGATCAAGCTCGCCGCGTTTACACAACCAGTTCTGCGCCAGCAGGCGCAGACCCTGTTGCTGAAGGTGCTCGAGCGCGTGGCGCTCGGCATCTTTTCCGCTTTGCTGGCGTGACCTGTCAGGCATCAGCGTGGGGTGTCCGGCAGGCGTTGAACCTGACCATTGACGAACTGGGCCCATGGCAACTGGCGCACCACCCGTTGGTTTTGTGTCATGCCCAGGCTGCCCGACTGACCTTCGATTCGGCTGTCCGGCAAGGCCTTGAGTTGCCCCAGGCGTGGCGCCAGGCGATAGGCGTCGACGCCCATCGCATACAGGCGACCCAGGCTGCCGCCGGCTTGTGGCCATTGCGCGGTGACCTGGCGGCGCAGTGGATCATTGGCGTCCAGCAACCAGGGCGTTTCGCAAAAGCGCACGCCATTCATGTCGTTGTACTGGTTCTGGTCGCCGCTGGCGCTGAACACGTGGGAGGTGGCATAGACCGGCACGTCACCCGCGTATTGGAAGTTCAGGGTCGGCTTGATCTGCTGGGCTTGCTGAGGTGTTGCCGCGAGGAAGATGAACTCGATGTCCTGGCGACGCGAAGGCTGGGCGGCGACCTGTCCGCCAACGGTGCTCTGCAGGGTCTTGGCGCGACCTTCGCTCTGGCGCAGCTGGAACATGTCGGCAATCTGCTGGGCCAGCTGCACGGGCTGGTCGACGCGTTCGGTCGCGACGATGCTGCCGCCGTTGGCCTGCCAGTCCTGACTGAAAGCCCTCATGACACGATCGCCCCATTCGCCTTTCGGCACCATGATGGCGGCGCGATGCAGGCCATCGGCGCGAGCGCGACGGGATACTTCCCGGGCTTCGTCTTCGGCAGCCAGGCCGAACTGGAACAGCTGCCCCGGACCTTGTTCGCCTTCGCTGTAGTTCAACGCCAGGGTGGTGATCGGCAATTGCGGGCGAGTGCTGAGCTGCTTGACCAGCGGTTTCTCCAGCGGCCCGACCACCAGCTGCACGCCATCGGCCTGGGCCTTGCGATAGAAGTCGTCCAGGGACGTCAGGCGCGAACTGTCATAGAACTCGATGGCGGGCGGTTGCTGACCGGCCTGTTGCGCCTGGTAGTGAGCGGCCATGAACCCTTCGCGCAACGCTTTGCCGACCGAGCCCAGCGGGCCCTCCTGCGGCAGCAGCAGGGCGATCTTGCCCAGGGGCTGGCTAGCCAGTTCCTTGAGTTTGCTCAGCGGCAACGGCAGTTGAATGGCAGCAGGGTGCTTGGGGTTCTGGGCGCGCCAGTTATCGATCGCCGCTTGCTGCTGTTCCAGGGTGCCGGCGGATTTCACCGCCAGGGCCAGGCTCATCCAGCCGCCGAGGTCATCGGTGGAGGTCGGCTGCAATTGATCGGTCGGCAGCGAGGCGATCAAGGTCCAGATCGCCTCGTGGTTCTTGCCGGCCGCTTCACCTTCCAGCATCGGCGCGATGAAGATGCGCGCCCGTGCGGCGGCCAGGGTCTGGCCATCGGCTTCAAGGGCGCGGGCATGCACGGTGCCGGTGCGGACCTGCTGCTCCACAGGCAGTTGAGCCAAGTGTTGCAGGCTCGGATGGCTCAGCGCCGTCAACGCCGCTTTCGGCTGGTTGCGGGCCAGGGCCAGTTCGGCCGCCAGGGTGCTGGCGAAAACCTGCGGGCCAGGCTTGAGTTGCTCGACCGGCACTTGTTGCAGGATTTGCGCGGACTGGCCGGCATTCCCCTGGCGATAGGCCAGGTCTGCCGCATTCAGGCGCAGCAAGGCGGCTTTTTCCGGGTCTTTGCTTTGAGCGGCCTGTTGGAGCAGTTGCTCGATACTGGCATCAGGGGTCCGTGGAAGTTCGCCAAGGCTGGAGGAGGGCGAGCTGGCGCAAGCCGCCAGCAAGGCAGCGAGGCAGAGGGCAGTGAACAGCCGCAGGCAAGCGATCATGTAGTGTTCCTGATACTCGATCAAATTAGCGTGGAATTGTACCCAAGCACTGGCCGGGGCGCGATGATACTGGTGTGAATCGATCAATTTAGCTCATGCAAATGTTGCAGTACGGCTTAAAAGGCAGCAAAACCGAGGATGGCTTGCGCGTATCGCGATCGTCTCTACGCGCTACAATGGCGGCTTTTACCGATCATGAGGTGTCCGCTTTGACTGCTCCAGGTGTTTTGAATTCCGCTGCCGGCTCGCTTTATGTGGTGGCGACGCCCATCGGCAACCTGGACGACATCAGTGCGCGTGCACTGAAGATCCTGCGCGAGGTGGCCCTGATTGCCGCCGAAGACACCCGCCACTCACAGCGGTTGATGCAGCATTTCGGCATTCCCACGCCGCTGGCGGCCTGCCATGAACACAACGAACGGGATGAAGGTAGCCGCTTTATTACCCGGCTGCTGGCCGGTGACGATGTGGCGCTGATCTCCGATGCCGGGACGCCGCTGATTTCCGATCCGGGTTATCACCTGGTGCGACAGGCCCGTGCCGCGGGCATCAATGTGGTGCCGGTGCCGGGTGCCTGCGCATTGATTGCTGCGTTGTCGGCCGCTGGCCTGCCATCGGATCGTTTCATTTTCGAAGGTTTTCTCCCGGCCAAGGCCGTGGGTCGCCGTGCCCGTCTGGAATTGGTCAAGGAAGAACCGCGCACGCTGATTTTCTATGAGGCCCCGCACCGCATCCTTGAATGCCTGCAAGACATGGAGCTGGTCTTCGGGCCGGAACGTCCGGCGTTGCTGGCGCGGGAACTGACCAAAACGTTCGAAACGCTCAAGGGCTTGCCGTTGGCCGGGCTTCGCGAGTTCGTCGAGTCGGACAGCAATCAGCAGCGCGGCGAGTGCGTCGTATTGGTGGCGGGCTGGTCGGCGCCCGACACCGAGGATGCCGTGAGCAGTGAAGCGATGCGTATCCTCAATCTGTTGCTCGAAGAAATGCCGCTCAAGCGTGCCGCCGCGTTGGCGGCGCAAATTACCGGCGAGCGCAAGAATGTGCTCTACCAGGTCGCGCTGGATAAACAGAAGGGCGAGTAAAACCCGACGCAAAGGCAAGGCCCGAGGCGTTTAGCGCTTGTTCTTCGGCCGCTCTACCGTTAACCTTCGCGGCGGAGAGTCGATCGGACAGTCGCTGCCCTCTATGAAAATTAGGGGGGGGAGGAAAGTCCGGGCTCCATAGGGCGAAGTGCCAGGTAATGCCTGGGAGGCGTGAGCCTACGGAAAGTGCCACAGAAAATAACCGCCTAAGCGCTTCGGCGCCGGTAAGGGTGAAAAGGTGCGGTAAGAGCGCACCGCACGACTGGCAACAGTTCGTGGCTAGGTAAACCCCACTTGGAGCAAGACCAAATAGGGTCCCAAGGCGTGGCCCGCGCTGGGACCGGGTAGGTTGCTAAAGATGTCCAGTGATGGCCATCGTAGACGAATGACTGTTCAAGACAGAACCCGGCTTACAGATCGACTCTCCACCTTTTTTCCAACCTCTGCTTTACTCATTGAGCAGGGGTGCTGTGATGGCAATTTCCCTCCTTTCACAATCGTCAGCAGAAGCACTTCTGTAATACCAAAAAAATCTTACTCTTAACAAAACACATTAACTTCCGAGCCCAGGCTTCTGTTCTGGCTCAAGTTATTGGGTAGCTTTACCTGCCGGATCCCCGGTACCCCTTCCTTTATGCTCCTAAATCCAAGTTCTGTAAGGGTTTTCCTTTGAAGTGCGCCTTGACGGTGCGGCAGCCGCATTCCTATAGTGTGCGCAAGTGGCGGAAAGTGGCGTGAAGTGGGTTTTTTGAGCTAAAACCGCTAGAATTTGGAGAAACGCTGTCGTGTTTCGCGGAGCTAATGCAATCAGTCTCGATGCAAAGGGCCGTCTCGCTATGCCGAGTCGGTACCGTGACGAGCTGGTTTCGCGCAGTTCCGGGCAGTTGATCGTCACCATCGATGCCGTTGATCCATGTCTGTGTGTTTATCCCCTCGACGAGTGGGAAATTATTGAAACCAAACTGCGCGCACTGCCTTCGCTTCGCGAAGAGAACCGCCGCCTGCAACGTTTACTGATTGGTAATGCCGTCGACCTCGAGCTCGATGGCAGTGGTCGTTTTCTGGTTCCGCCGCGTCTTCGTGAATATGCCAGGTTGGATAAGCGCGCGATGTTGGTAGGCCAACTGAACAAGTTCCAATTATGGGACGAGGATGCCTGGGATGCGGTTTCTGCCGCTGACCTGGCTGCTATTCAACAACCGGGCGCGATGCCTGATGAACTGCGTGATTTGATCCTGTGACTATTGATAGCGGCTTTAACCACATCACCGTACTGCTTGACGAAGCCGTCGAGGCTCTTGCCGTACGACCTGATGGCTGCTATCTGGACGGCACGTTCGGGCGCGGCGGGCACAGCCGGTTGATCCTCAGCCAGCTCGGTCCCGATGGTCGGGTACTCGGGTTCGATAAAGATCCTCAAGCGATTGCCACCGGGCAAACGCTAGCGGCCGAAGACGGCCGCTTTGTCATTGTACAGCGCAGCTTCGCCGAGCTCGGTTCGGAAGTCGCCGAACGCGGCCTGGCGGGCAAGGTCAGCGGCGTCCTGCTCGATCTGGGCGTGTCTTCGCCGCAACTCGACGACCCTGAGCGCGGCTTCAGTTTCCTCAACGATGGCCCGCTGGACATGCGCATGGACCCGTCTCGCGGGATCAGCGCCGCCGAATTCGTCAACACCGCACCGGTGGAAGAAATTGCCCGGGTGTTCAAGGAATATGGCGAAGAGCGTTTCTCCGGTCGCATGGCCCGGGCCGTGGCCGAGCGTCGCGACATCAAGCCGTTCTTGCGCACTTCCGACCTGGCTGAAGTCCTGAAAGTCGCCAACCCTGCATGGGAAAAGGGCAAGAACCCGGCGACCCGTGCGTTCCAGGGCCTGCGCATCCACGTCAACAATGAACTGGGCGATCTGGAGGCCGGCCTCGAAGCCGCCCTGGAATGCCTGGAGGTCGGCGGTCGTCTGGTGGTCATCAGCTTCCATTCACTGGAAGACCGCATCGTCAAACTGTTCATGCGCAAACTGGTAAAAGGCGAAGCCGACAACCTGCCGCGCAACCTGCCGGTACGTCACGTCGCCTTCGAACCGAAAATCAAGGTCCACGGCAAAGCGCAGTCCGCCTCCGAGGCCGAACTCAAAGCCAACCCACGTTCCCGTAGCGCCATCATGCGTGTCGCGGAGAAGTTGCGGTGAGCAGGCTCTTCGCCAAGCCACTTCCCGGCGGAAGCTTTTTCATGCTGCTGCTGTTTATCGGTGTGCTGGTGTCTGCCGTCGGCGTGTCCTACAGCGCCCACTGGAACCGTCAGCTGTTGAACTCGCTGTACAACGAGTTGAGCGTGCGCGACAAGGCGCAGGCGGAATGGGGCCGGCTGATTCTCGAACAGAGCACCTGGACCGCCCATAGCCGTATCGAAGTCCTGGCGACCGAGCAACTGAAGATGCGCATTCCCGGCGCCGCTGAAGTGCAGATGGTGGCGCCATGATGAAACTCGAAGGCGCACTCTTCCCTTGGCGTTTCCGCCTGGTGCTGGGCCTGCTCGGCATCATGGTCGCGGCCATTGCCTGGCGCATCATCGACCTGCAGGTCGTCGATCGTGCCTTCCTCAAAGGCCAGGGCGATGCGCGCAGTGTTCGACATATCCCGATTCCGGCTCACCGTGGTCTGATTACCGACCGCAATGGCGAGCCTTTGGCCGTCAGTACGCCGGTGACCACCCTGTGGGCCAATGCCAAGGAAATGCAGCTGGCCAAAGAGAAGTGGCCAGCACTGGCCGCGGCGCTGGGGCAGGATCCCAAGGCCTTGGCCGAACGTCTCGAAGCCCAGGCCAATAAAGAATTCATTTACCTGGTGCGCGGGCTCACCCCCGAACAAGGCCAGTCCGTGCTCGATCTGAAAGTGCCGGGGGTTTATGGCATCGAAGAGTTCCGGCGGTTCTACCCGGCCGGTGAAGTCACCGCGCACATGGTCGGATTTACCGACATCGACGACCACGGTCGCGAAGGGGTCGAGCTGGCCTATGACGAATGGCTGGCCGGGGTGCCGGGTAAGCGACAGGTCATCAAGGACCGGCGCGGCCGACTGATCAAGGATGTTCAGGTGACCAAAAACGCCAAGGCCGGAAAGCCCTTGGCGTTGTCCATTGATCTGCGCCTGCAATATCTGGCCAACCGTGAACTGCGCAACGCGATCATCGAGAATGGCGCCAAGGCTGGCAGCCTGGTGATCATGGATGTCAAGACCGGCGAGATCCTCGCCATGGTCAACCAGCCGACCTACAACCCGAATAACCGGCGCAACCTGCAACCGGCGATGATGCGTAACCGCGCAATGATCGATGTGTTCGAGCCGGGCTCGACCATGAAAGCGATTTCCATGAGCGCCGCCATCGAAACCGGTCGCTGGAAGCCAAGCGATACCGTCGAGGTTTACCCGGGCACGCTGCAGCTGGGCAAGTACACCATTCGCGACGTTTCCAAATCCGAAGGTCCGGTGCTCGACCTGACCGGGATTCTGATCAACTCCAGTAACGTCGGCATGAGCAAGGTCGCGTTCGACATCGGCGGCGAAACCATTTTCCGTCTGGCACAGAAGGTCGGCCTTGGCCAGGACACCGGTCTGGGTTTCCCGGGCGAGCGTGTCGGCAACCTGCCGAACTATCGCGAATGGCGCAAGGCTGAAACCGCCACGTTGTCCTACGGCTACGGTATTTCCGTGACCGCGATCCAGTTGGTCCACGCCTTCTCGGCCCTGGCCAACAACGGTCGCCTCGCACCACTGACGCTGATCAAGACCGACAAGGCGCCGCAATCCACCGAAGTGCTGCCCGAAGCGGTCGCGAAAACCATGCAGACCATGCTGCAGCAAGTGATCGAAGCCCCACGTGGTGTATTCCGTGCGCAGGTGCCGGCCTATCACGTAGGCGGCAAGTCGGGTACCGCGCGTAAAACGTCGGTCGGCACCAAAGGCTATGCCGTGAACTCCTACCGCTCGCTGTTTGCCGGCTTCGGTCCGATGAGCGATCCGCGCTACGCGATCGTCGTGGTGATCGATGAGCCGACCAAGGCCGGCTACTACGGCGGCCTGGTATCGGCCCCGGTGTTCAGCAAAGTGATGTCCGGGACCCTGCGCCTGATGAACATTACCCCGGACAACCTGCCACCTGTACAACAAGTGAACGCGACACCGGTCGTTCCGCTGAAAGCCAATGGAGGGCGCGGCTGATGTCCCTGAGCCTGAATAAGATTTTTGCCCACGCCGGTCGCGATCTGTTGATTCGCGAACTGACCCTGGACAGCCGTAACGTGCGGGCAGGCGATCTGTTTCTCGCCGTGCCTGGTGGCAAGTTCGATGGTCGAGCGCACATTGCCGACGCCTTGCAGCGCGGTGCCGCAGCCGTGGCTTATGAAGTCGAAGGCGCAACAGTGCTGCCGATCACAGACGTGCCACTGATTCCGGTCAAGGGCCTGGCAGCGCAGTTGTCGGACATCGCCGGGCGTTTTTACGGTGATCCGAGCCGTCATCTGAATCTGATTGGCGTCACCGGTACCAATGGTAAAACCAGCGTGACGCAACTGGTCGCGCAAGCATTGGATTTGCTGGGTCAGCATTGCGGCATCGTTGGCACCCTGGGCACCGGTTTCCATGGCGCGCTGCAGAGCGGCCTGCACACCACCCCGAACCCGATCGCCATGCAAGCGACCCTTGCCGACCTGAAAAAGGCCGGTGCCAAAGCCGTGGCAATGGAAGTGTCTTCCCACGGTCTTGATCAGGGCCGCGTGACGGCGTTGGCGTTCGATGTGGCCGTGATGACCAACCTGTCCCGCGATCATCTGGATTACCACGGCACCATGCAGGCCTACGGTGAAGCCAAGGCCAAGCTGTTTGCCTGGAACGATCTTAAATGCCGGGTGGTTAACCTCGATGACGATTTCGGTCGACGTCTGGCTCGCGAAAAACTCGAGTCGCGGCTCATCACCTACAGCCTGGAAGACTCCAGCGCCTACCTCTTTTGCCGTGAAGCGCAATTCGACGATGAAGGCGTGCGCGCCACCCTGGTAACACCGCAGGGCCAACATCACTTGCGCAGTACCTTGCTCGGTCGCTTCAACCTTAGCAACGTACTCGCCGCCATTGGTGCCTTGCTCGGTCTGGACTATGCCCTGGACGAAATCCTCAAGGTGTTGCCTAAACTCGAAGGCCCGGCCGGTCGCATGCAGCGGCTCGGCGGGGGTTCCCAGCCTTTGGTGGTGGTCGACTACGCCCACACGCCGGACGCGCTGGAAAAAGTCTTGACGGCCCTGCGTCCACACGCCAAAGGCCGGTTGCTGTGCCTGTTCGGTTGCGGCGGTGATCGCGATCGCGGCAAGCGTGCGCTGATGGCCGAAGTGGTCGAGCGCCTGGCCGACGGTGTACTGGTGACCGACGACAACCCGCGTACCGAAAACCCTGCGGTGATTTTCGATGACATCCGCACCGGCTTCACGGCTGTGGATAAAGTCACGTTCGTCGCTGGCCGTGGCCAGGCGATCGCCCAGTTGATCGCCGGCGCTTCGGCGGATGATGTGATTGTCCTGGCCGGCAAAGGCCATGAGGACTATCAGGAAATCAACGGCGAGCGCCATGCATTCTCCGATCTGGTCGAGGCCGATCGTGCCTTGACCGCGTGGGAGGTGGCCCATGCTTAAAGCCTTGAAACTGAGCGAACTGACCGACGCGCTGAACGGCCAGCTGCGGGTGGCCGATGCCACGTTCGACGGTGTCAGTATCGACAGTCGCGCGATCAAGCCCGGCCAGCTGTTCATTGCCCTGACCGGTCCGCGCTTCGATGGCCATGACTATTTGAACGAGGTGGCCCGCCTGGGTGCGGCCGGTGCGTTGGTCGAGCGTGAAGTCGCCGACTGCGCGCTGCCGCAACTGCTGGTCAAGGACGCGCGCCAGGCTCTGGGGCAATTGGGCGCGATGAACCGTGCCGCATTCACCCATCCCGTGGCGGCCATCACCGGTTCCAGCGGCAAGACCACGGTCAAGGAAATGCTTGCCAGCATCCTGCGCACGCGCGGTTCGGTTCTGGCAACCCGCGGTAATCTGAACAATGACCTCGGCGTACCGCTGACCCTGCTCGAACTCGCGCCGGAACACACCGCTGCAGTGATCGAGCTCGGCGCTTCGCGGCTTGGTGAAATTGCCTACACCGTTGCCATGACCAAGCCCCATGTGGCCGTGCTCAACAATGCCGGGACGGCCCACGTCGGCGAGTTCGGCGGGCCGGAAAAAATCGTCGAGGCCAAGGGCGAGATCATAGAAGGGCTGGAGGCCGATGGCGTCGCCGTGCTCAATCTCGACGACAAGGCGTTCGCCATCTGGAAGGCCCGCGCCGCCGGTCGCCAGGTGCTGACGTTCGCCCTGAGCAATGTCAGCGCCGACTTCTACGCCAGCGATCTGGATCGCGATGCGCGCGGTTGCCCGGCCTTCATCCTGCACAGTCCTGACGGTGAGGAGCGGGTTCAGCTGAACCTGCTCGGCACCCACAACGTCGCCAATGCCCTGGCCGCCGCAGCGGCAGCCCATGCGTTGGGCGTAGCGCTGCCCGGTATCGTTGCCGGCCTTGGCGCAGTGCAACCGGTCAAGGGTCGCACGGTCGCGCAACTGGCCAGCAATGGCATGCGCGTGATCGATGACACGTACAACGCGAATCCCACCTCCATGTGTGCCGCCGTTGATATACTGGCCGGCTTTTCCGGCCGCACCGTCCTGGTGCTCGGGGATATCGGCGAGTTGGGCGAGTGGGCGGAGCAGGGGCACCGCGATGTGGGCGAATACGCCCGTGGCAAGGTTTGCGCGCTTTACGCTGTCGGGCCATTGATGGCTCACGCCGTGAACGCCTTCGGTGAGCAGGCCTGGCACTTCAGCACACAGGCTGAGCTGATCAAGGCCCTCGAGGCCGAGCAAGACACAAACACCACCATTTTGATCAAAGGCTCGCGCAGCGCGGCGATGGAAAACATCGTCGCCGCTTTGTGCGGGACCCGTCTGGAGAAACATTAATGCTGCTGCTGCTGGCGGAGTATATGCAACAGTTCTACAAAGGCTTCGCGGTCTTCCAGTACCTGACCCTGCGCGGGATCCTCGGTGTGCTGACCGCGTTGGTTTTGTCGCTGTGCTATGGCCCGTGGATGATCCGTACTTTGCAGAGCCGTCAGATCGGTCAATCCGTTCGTAACGACGGTCCACAATCGCACCTGTCCAAATCCGGCACCCCGACCATGGGCGGCGCGCTGATTCTGTCGTCCATTGGCGTCAGCACCTTGCTTTGGGCTGACCTGAGCAACCGTTATGTCTGGACCGTGCTGCTGGTGACCTTGCTGTTCGGCGCCATTGGCTGGGTCGACGACTATCGCAAGGTGATCGAGAAGAACTCCCGTGGCCTGCCGAGTCGCTGGAAATACTTCTGGCAATCGGTGTTCGGCCTTGGGGCGGCGATCTTCCTGTTCATGACCGCCACGACGCCGGTGGAAACCACCCTGATCCTGCCGATGCTCAAGGATCACAGCATTGCGCTGGGCGCAGGCTTCATCGTCCTGACCTATTTCGTGATCGTCGGTTCGAGCAACGCGGTGAACCTGACCGATGGCCTCGACGGCCTGGCGATCATGCCGACCGTGATGGTTGGCGGCGGGCTGGGGATCTTCTGCTACCTCTCGGGTAACGTGAAGTTCGCCGAATACCTGCTGATTCCTTATGTGCCGGGCGCCGGCGAGTTGATCGTATTCTGCGGTGCGCTGATCGGCGCGGGCCTGGGCTTCCTCTGGTTCAACACCTATCCGGCCCAGGTGTTCATGGGCGACGTGGGCGCGCTGGCGCTGGGCGCGGCCCTGGGCACTATCGCGGTGATCGTCCGTCAGGAAATCGTCCTGTTCATCATGGGCGGCGTGTTCGTGATGGAGACCCTGTCGGTCGTCATCCAGGTTGCATCCTTCAAGCTGACCGGTCGCCGTGTGTTCCGCATGGCACCGATTCACCACCACTTTGAACTCAAGGGCTGGCCCGAGCCGCGTGTGATCGTCCGTTTCTGGATCATCACCGTGATTCTGGTACTGGTCGGCCTTGCCACCCTGAAGCTGAGGTAGAACGAGTGTCTCTGATCGCTTCTGACCACTTCCGCATCGTTGTCGGCCTCGGCAAGAGCGGCATGTCCCTGGTTCGCTTCCTGGCGAACCGGGGCACGTCGTTTGCCGTCGCCGATACGCGGGAAAATCCACCGGAACTGGCCACGCTCAAGCGTGACTATCCGCACGTGGAAGTGCGTTGTGGCGAGCTGGACGTCGAATTCCTGTGCCGCGCCGACGAGCTCTACGTGAGCCCCGGCCTGGCGCTGGCGACCCCGGCCCTGCAGGCTGCCGCCGCCCGTGGCGTGAAATTGTCCGGCGATATCGAGTTGTTCGCGCGTAACGCGAAGGCGCCGATTGTCGCCATCAGCGGTTCCAACGCGAAAAGCACCGTCACCACCCTGGTCGGCGAGATGGCCGCAGCGGCGGGCAAGCGTGTCGCTGTCGGGGGCAACCTCGGCACGCCGGCGCTGGACTTGCTCAGCGACGATGTCGAGCTGTACGTGATGGAGCTGTCGAGCTTCCAGCTGGAAACCACTGACCACCTCGGCGCTGAAGTGGCGACCGTGCTCAATGTCAGCGAAGACCACATGGACCGCTACAGCGGTCTGCCGGCCTATCACCTGGCCAAGCACCGGATTTTCCGTGGTGCCAGGCAGTTCGTGGTCAACCGTCAGGATGCCCTGAGCCGTCCGTTGATAGGCGAGGGCCAGCCATGCTGGACCTTCGGCTTGAGCAAGCCCGATTTCAAGGCGTTCGGTATTCGCGAAGAAGATGGCGAGAAGTACTTGGCCTTCGAGTTCCAGAACCTGATGCCGGTGCGCGAGTTGAAAATCCGCGGCGCGCATAACCAGTCCAACGCCCTGGCGGCATTGGCGCTGGGCCATGCCGTCGGCCTGCCGTTCGAGGCCATGCTCGCGAGCCTGCGCACCTTTGCCGGGCTTGAGCATCGCTGCCAATGGGTCCGCGACCTGGACGGCGTGAGCTACTACAACGATTCCAAAGCCACCAACGTCGGCGCCGCACTGGCCGCCATCGAAGGCCTGGGAGCGGACATAGACGGCAAACTCGTGCTGATCGCCGGTGGCGACGGCAAGGGTGCCGAGTTCAAGGACCTGCGGGATCCGGTTGCGGTCAACTGCCGCGCGGTCATTTTGCTCGGCCGTGACGCCGACAAGATCGCGGAAGCCATTGGCGATGCCGTGCCGCTGATTCGCGTGGGTTCGCTAGTCGAAGCCGTGGAACAATGCCGCGCCATTGCAGAACAGGGCGACGCGGTGCTGTTGTCGCCGGCCTGCGCCAGTTTCGACATGTTCAAGAACTATGAAGACCGTGGTCACCAGTTCGTCCGCGCCGTGGAGGATCTGGCATGAGCCTGAGAAACATCATCAAGCCGTATCCATCGCCGATCATCACCGGGCGCGGTATCGACCTCGACTTTCCCATGCTAGCCGGTTGCCTGGCGCTGCTCGGCCTGGGGCTGGTCATGATCACTTCCGCATCGTCGGAAGTGGCCGCGGTGCAATCGGGCAACACCCTGTACCACATGATCCGCCACCTGATTTACCTGGTGCTCGGCCTGGGGGCGTGCGTCGTCACCATGATGATTCCGATCGCCACCTGGCAACGTCTCGGCTGGTTGATGCTGCTTGGCGCCTTCGGGTTGCTGGTGATGGTGATCATCCCGGGGATCGGCCGTGAGGTAAACGGGTCCATGCGCTGGATCGGTTTCAGTTTCTTCAACGTTCAGCCATCGGAAATCGCCAAGGTATTCGTCGTCATTTACCTCGCCGGTTACCTCGTGCGTCGCCAGAAAGAAGTGCGCGAAAGCTGGATGGGGTTCTTCAAGCCCTTCATCGTGCTGCTGCCGATGGCCGGGCTGCTGCTGATGGAGCCGGACTTCGGTGCCACCGTGGTCATGATGGGCGCTGCGGCCGCGATGCTGTTCCTCGGCGGGGTCGGGTTGTTCCGCTTCACCTTGATGGTGGCGCTGGCCGTCGGGGCGGTGACCGTCCTGGTGCAGGCGCAACCCTACCGGATGGCGCGTCTGATTACCTTTACCGACCCCTGGGCCGACCAGTTCGGTTCCGGCTACCAGTTGACCCAGGCGTTGATCGCCTTCGGTCGTGGCGAGTGGCTGGGCGTCGGCCTGGGCAATAGCGTGCAGAAGCAGTTCTACCTGCCGGAAGCTCACACTGACTTCGTGTTCTCGGTCCTGGCCGAAGAGCTCGGCATGGTGGGTTCCCTGTGCACTGTCGGCCTGTTCGTGTTCGTGTGCGTGCGTGGCATGTACATCGGTTTGTGGGCCGAAAAAGCCAAGCAGTATTTCGCGGCGTATGTGGCCTACGGCCTGTCGTTCCTGTGGATCGGTCAGTTCCTGATCAACATCGGGGTGAACGTCGGCCTGCTGCCGACCAAGGGCCTCACCCTGCCGTTCCTCAGTTATGGCGGTAGTTCGCTGGTGATCTGCTGTGCCTGTCTGGGCTTGTTGCTGCGCATCGAGTGGGAGAGTCGAACCCACCTGGGCAGTGAAGAGATGGAGTTCCAGGAGAGCGACTTCGCCGAGGAGCCGACCCATGGGCGCTAACGTCTTGATCATGGCGGGCGGCACCGGTGGCCACGTGTTCCCGGCGCTGGCCTGTGCCCGCGAGTTCCAGGCCCGGGGTTACACCGTACATTGGCTCGGGACCCCGCGCGGCATCGAGAATGAGTTGGTGCCGCTGGCCGGTATCGAACTGCACCGGATCAACGCCAGCGGTGTGCGGGGCAAGGGCAAGCTGTCCCTGCTTCAGGCGCCGTTCATGGTGCTCAAGTCCATTTGGCAGGCACGGGCGATCATTCGCCAGCTGCGGCCGGTGTGTGTGGTCGGCTTTGGTGGATTTGTGACCGGCCCTGGCGGTGTCGCAGCCAAACTGGCCGGCGTGCCGGTAATCGTTCACGAGCAGAACGCCGTGGCGGGTACCGCCAATCGGTTGCTGGTGCCGTTGGCCGCCCGGGTCTGTGAAGCGTTCCCCGACACCTTTACCCTGTCGGGCAGCCGTCGGACCACCGGTAACCCGGTGCGCACCGAACTGTTCCTCGATACACCGCGACCCGCCCTGGCAGGTCGCAAGGCGCGTTTGCTGATCCTGGGCGGAAGCCTGGGCGCAGAACCGTTGAACAAATTGCTGCCTGAAGCCCTGTCGCAAGTCGCCCCCGACCTGCGTCCGGACGTGTTTCATCAAGCCGGCAAAAACCACGATGAAGTGACCGCAGAGCGCTATCGCGCGGCTGGCGTCGAGGCGCAAGTGCAGGCCTTCATCAAAGACATGGCCCAAGCCTATGGCTGGGCCGACCTGGTGGTGTGCCGCGCAGGCGCGCTGACCATCAGTGAACTGGCTGCCGCCGGTCTGCCCTCGATGCTGGTGCCATTGCCCCATGCGATCGACGATCACCAGACCCGCAACGCCGATTATTTGGCCCGTGAAGGCGCTGCCTTCCTGATGCCACAAAGAACGACTGGCGCAGCGGATCTTGCCGCACGCCTGACAGAGGTCCTGATGCAACCACAACGACTCGCCGACATGGCAACCGCCGCCCGCCGCCTGGCCAAACCCGATGCCACCCGAAACGTGGTCGATACCTGCCTGGAGGTGGCCCATGGTTGAGAATCAGAAAGCCATGCCACATCCGGAAATGCGCCGCATCCGTCGCATCCATTTCGTCGGTATCGGCGGCGTGGGCATGTGCGGTATTGCCGAAGTGCTGCTGAACCTGGGTTATCAAGTGTCCGGTTCCGACCTGAAGGCCTCGCCGGTGACCGAGCGTCTCGAGTCCTTTGGCGCCCAGATCTTTATCGGCCACCGTGCCGAGAACGCCGCGACCGCCGATGTACTGGTCACCTCCAGTGCCGTGAACACCTCCAACCCGGAAGTCGCCACCGCCCTGGAACGCCGGATTCCGGTGGTGCCGCGGGCAGAAATGCTCGCCGAACTGATGCGTTATCGCCACGGCATCGCCGTCGCCGGTACCCACGGTAAAACCACCACCACCAGCCTGATCGCTTCGGTGTTCGCCGCCGGTGGCCTGGACCCGACGTTCGTGATCGGTGGTCGTCTGAATGCAGCGGGCACCAATGCCCAGCTCGGCACCAGCCGCTACCTGATCGCCGAAGCCGATGAAAGCGACGCCAGTTTCCTGCACTTGCAGCCGCTGGTGGCCGTGGTCACCAACATCGACGCCGATCACATGGCGACCTACGACGGTGACTTCAACAAGCTGAAGAAAACCTTCGTCGAATTCCTGCACAACCTGCCGTTCTACGGTCTGGCGGTAGTGTGCCTGGACGATCCGGTGGTGCGCGAAATCCTGCCATTGGTCAAGCGTCCGACCGTCACTTATGGCTTTGACGACGACGCCGACGTGCGCGCGATCAATGTGCGCCAGCAAGGCATGCAGACCTTCTTCACCGTGCTGCGCCCGGACCGTGAACCGCTGGATGTCTCGGTGAACATGCCGGGCAACCACAACGTGCTCAACTCACTGGCCACCATCTGCATCGCCACTGACGAGGGCGTCAGCGACGAAGCCATCGTCCAGGGCCTGTCGGGGTTCCAGGGCGTCGGTCGCCGCTTCCAGGTCTATGGCGAACTGCCGGTGGAAGGCGGCAACGTGATGCTGGTCGACGACTACGGACACCACCCGACCGAAGTGGCCGCGGTGATCAAGGCCGTGCGCGGTGGCTGGCCGGAGCGTCGCCTGGTGATGGTTTACCAGCCGCACCGCTACAGCCGTACCCGCGACCTGTACGACGATTTCGTCAATGTACTGGCCGATGCCAACGTCCTGCTGCTGATGGAAGTCTATCCCGCCGGCGAAGAGCCGATCCCCGGGGCTGACAGCCGCAAGCTGTGCAACAGCATCCGCCAGCGCGGTCAGCTCGACCCGATCTACATCGAGCGTGGCGTCGATCTGGCGCCGCTGGTCAAGCCGCTGCTGCGTGCCGGCGACATTCTGCTGTGCCAGGGCGCCGGCGATATCGGCGGTCTCGCACCGAAGTTGTTGAAGAGTCCGTTGTTCGCTGGTGCCGTTGCCGCGCCGAGCGTGGGGAAGTTGAAATGACTGCTGCTTACGCCAACCTCGTCTCCACTGTCGCGCCGAAAGACTTCGGCCGGGTCGCCGTGCTGTTCGGCGGCAAGAGTGCCGAGCGTGAAGTGTCCCTGAAGTCGGGTAACGCGGTGCTCGACGCGCTGCTCAGCGCCGGTGTAGACGCGTTCGGTCTCGACGTCGGCGATGATTTGCTGCAGCGCCTGATGAACGAAAAGATCGACCGCGCCTTCATCATCCTCCACGGTCGTGGCGGTGAAGACGGCAGCATGCAGGGCCTGCTCGAATGCCTGGGCATCCCATACACGGGCAGCGGCATCCTGGCCTCGGCGCTGGCGATGGACAAGCTGCGCACCAAACAGGTCTGGCACAGCCTGGGCATTCCGACGCCACGCCATGCAGTGCTGAGCTGCGAGGCCGATTGTATTTCGGCAGCGACGGAACTGGGCTTCCCTTTGATCGTCAAACCGGCCCATGAAGGTTCAAGTATCGGCATGGCCAAAGTGACTGGCGCGTCTGAATTGATCGACGCGTGGAAAGCGGCCAGTACCTACGATTCGCAAGTGTTGGTCGAGCAATGGATACAAGGTCCGGAGTTCACCATCGCCACCCTGCGTGACCAGGTGTTGCCCCCGATTGCCCTGGGCACGACCCACAGTTTCTACGACTACGACGCCAAGTACGTGGCATCCGATACCCAGTACCGGATCCCCTGCGGTCTCGACAGCAGCAAGGAACAAGAACTCATGGACCTCACGGCCAAAGCCTGTGAGGCGCTGGGTATCGCCGGTTGGGGCAGGGCAGACGTGATGCAGGACGCCGACGGCCAGTTCTGGTTCCTTGAAGTCAATACAGCACCGGGCATGACCGATCACAGTCTGGTGCCGATGGCGGCCCGTGCCGCCGGCCTGGATTTCCAGCAACTGGTATTGGCGATTCTGGCGGCAAGCGTTGCCGGTAACGCCGCCAGTCACAACGAGCCGCGAGGTTAAGACCATGCAAGGCGCCCAGCTCAGACATCAGCCTCCCGCACCGACCGGCCGCAAGCCGGTGCCGCGGGGTGCCAGCCGAATGGTGGCCAAAGAGCCGATGTCCGCGCGCCTGCCGAAAGCCAATTTTGCTTTCATCAAAAGCCTGTTCTGGCCGGTGCTGCTGGTAGCGCTGGGGTTCGGCACCTACGAAGGCACGCAACGTTTGCTGCCATACGCCGACCGGCCGATCAGCAAGATCGCGGTGCAGGGCGACCTGAGCTACATCAGCCAGCAAGCGGTGCAGCAGCGGATCGCCCCGTTCGTGGCGGCGAGCTTCTTCACCATCGACCTGGCGGGCATGCGCACCGAGCTGGAGCAGATGCCATGGATTGCCCACGCGGAAGTACGCAGGGTGTGGCCGGATCAAGTGGTGATCCGCCTGGAAGAACAACTGCCGGTGGCCCGTTGGGGCGACGAATCGCTGTTGAACAACCAGGGGCAGGCGTTCACCCCGCGTGAACTGGCGAACTACGAACACTTGCCACAGCTGTTCGGCCCACAACGGGCTCAACAGAAAGTAATGCAGCAATACCAGGTGCTGAGCCAGATGCTCAGGCCGTTGGGCTTCTCGATTGCACGGCTGGAGTTGCGTGATCGAGGCAGCTGGTTCCTGACCACCGGCGCAGGCAGCGCGGGTCCGGGAATCGAACTGCTGCTGGGACGCGGCAACCAGGTGGAAAAGATGCGCCGATTCATTGCCATCTATGACAAGACGCTCAAAGAACAGATTACGAACATTGCGCGCATCGATCTGCGCTACGCCAACGGCCTCGCTGTTGGCTGGCGGGAACCGGTAGCGCCTACGACAGCCCAACCCGCTGTCGCGAAGAATTAAGAGAGGCAGGACCCATGGCAAACGTGCAAAGCGGCAAAATGATCGTCGGTCTCGATATCGGCACCTCCAAGGTGGTGGCGCTGGTCGGCGAGGTCTCGGACGACGGCACGCTGGAAATCGTCGGCATCGGTACCCATCCGTCCCGTGGCCTGAAAAAAGGCGTGGTGGTGAACATCGAGTCCACCGTGCAGTCGATCCAGCGCGCGATCGAAGAAGCGCAGCTGATGGCCGGTTGCCGGATCCACTCGGCGTTCGTTGGCGTAGCGGGCAATCACATCCGCAGCCTGAACTCCCACGGCATCGTGGCGATTCGCGATCGCGAGGTCAGCTCAGCCGACCTCGAGCGTGTACTCGACGCCGCCCAGGCCGTGGCGATCCCGGCTGACCAGCGCGTGCTGCACACCCTGCCGCAGGATTATGTGATCGATAACCAGGAAGGCGTGCGTGAACCGCTGGGCATGTCCGGCGTACGCCTGGAAGCCAAGGTCCACGTGGTGACCTGCGCCGTCAACGCTGCACAGAACATTGAAAAATGCGTGCGTCGCTGCGGCCTGGAAATCGACGACATCATTCTCGAGCAGTTGGCGTCGGCCTATTCGGTCCTGACCGACGACGAGAAAGAGCTGGGCGTGTGCCTGGTGGACATCGGCGGCGGCACCACCGACATCGCGATCTTCACCGAAGGCGCGATCCGTCACACCGCGGTGATTCCGATCGCGGGCGACCAGGTGACCAACGACATCGCCATGGCGTTGCGCACCCCGACCCAGTACGCCGAAGAAATCAAGATTCGCTACGCCTGCGCCCTGGCCAAGCTGGCCGGTGCCGGTGAAACCATCAAGGTGCCAAGCGTCGGCGACCGTCCGCCGCGGGAGTTGTCCCGCCAGGCCCTTGCCGAAGTGGTCGAGCCGCGTTACGACGAACTGTTCACGCTGATCCAGGCCGAACTGCGTCGTAGCGGCTACGAAGACCTGATCCCGGCCGGCATTGTGCTGACCGGTGGCACCTCGAAGATGGAAGGCGCAGTCGAACTGGCTGAAGAGATCTTCCACATGCCGGTCCGCCTGGGCGTGCCCCATGGCGTCAAGGGCCTGGATGACGTGGTCCGCAACCCGATCTACTCCACTGGCGTGGGCCTGTTGATGTATGGCCTGCAAAAGCAGTCCGACGGGATTTCGTTCTCGGGCATCAGCAGCCGCGACAGCTACAGCAATGAAGAACCGAAAGTCGCCTTGCTCGATCGCTTCAAGAGCTGGGTCCAGGGCAACTTCTAAAGATTTACCGCAGCACCGTTGTAGATACAGGCAGTAGGCGAAAAAACTAGAGAATGTAAAGGAGAGGGAAAATGTTCGAACTCGTAGACAACATCCCCGCAAGCCCGGTTATTAAAGTTATCGGTGTTGGCGGAGGCGGCGGCAACGCCGTCAACCACATGGTCAAGAGCAACATTGAAGGCGTTGAATTCATCTGCGCCAACACTGATGCCCAGGCGCTGAAAAGCATCGGCGCGCGGACCATCCTGCAATTGGGCACCGGCGTGACCAAAGGTCTCGGTGCTGGCGCCAACCCTGAAGTAGGTCGTCAGGCCGCTCTCGAAGACCGTGAGCGCATTGCCGAAGTCCTGCAGGGCACCAACATGGTGTTCATCACCACTGGCATGGGCGGCGGTACCGGTACCGGTGCTGCGCCGATCATTGCTGAAGTGGCCAAGGAAATGGGGATCCTCACCGTTGCGGTGGTGACCCGTCCGTTCCCGTTCGAAGGCCGCAAGCGCATGCAGATCGCCGACGAAGGTATCCGTCTGCTGTCTGAAAGCGTCGACTCGTTGATCACCATTCCCAACGAGAAGCTGCTGACCATCCTCGGTAAAGACGCCAGCCTCTTGTCGGCTTTCGCCAAGGCTGACGATGTACTGGCCGGTGCCGTTCGCGGTATTTCCGACATCATCAAGCGTCCGGGCATGATCAACGTCGACTTTGCCGACGTACGTACCGTGATGAGCGAAATGGGCATGGCGATGATGGGCACTGGCTGCGCCAGTGGTCCGAACCGTGCACGCGAGGCCACCGAAGCGGCCATTCGCAACCCGTTGCTTGAAGACGTCAACCTGCAAGGCGCACGCGGCATCCTGGTGAACATCACCGCCGGTCCTGACCTGTCCCTGGGTGAGTACTCCGACGTGGGTAGCATCATCGAAGCCTTCGCTTCCGAGCACGCGATGGTCAAGGTCGGTACCGTTATCGATCCGGACATGCGCGACGAGCTGCACGTGACTGTGGTTGCCACAGGTCTGGGCGCGAAAATCGAGAAACCTGTGAAGATTATCGATAATACCGTGCACACCTCCATGGCTTCCCAGCCGCAACAACAAGCCCCTGCACGCCAGGAACAGCCAGCGGTAAACTACCGTGACCTGGACCGTCCGACCGTCATGCGCAACCAGGCTCAGGCCGGTGCTGCGGCTGCCGCGAAGATGAATCCGCAAGACGACCTGGACTACCTGGACATTCCGGCTTTCCTGCGTCGTCAGGCCGATTGATGGAATGTATCAGGGCTATGAAGGTGATTGGTGTTCAGCAAAGGCGTGGTCTGCTATTATCGCCAGCCTTTGTTGATACCAGTTCGCAATTTGCGCTGAAGCGGCCCAAGCCATGATTAAACAACGCACACTGAAAAATATTATCCGTGCCACAGGTGTAGGCCTGCACTCCGGGGAGAAGGTATACCTGACCCTCAAGCCAGCGCCTGTCGATACCGGCATTGTGTTTTGTCGTGCCGACCTCGACCCTGTGGTGCAGATTCCTGCACGCGCGGAAAACGTTGGTGAAACCACGATGTCGACCACGCTGGTCAGTGGTGACACCAAGGTGGATACGGTGGAGCACTTGCTCTCGGCCATGGCTGGCCTGGGCATCGATAACGCCTACGTCGAGCTCTCCGCGTCCGAAGTTCCGATCATGGATGGTAGCGCTGGACCTTTCGTATTCCTGATTCAGTCGGCGGGCCTGGAAGAACAGGACGCCGCAAAGAAATTCATCCGCATCCTGCGCGAAGTGACAGTGGAAGACGGCGACAAGCGCGCCACTTTCGTCCCTTTCGAAGGCTTCAAGGTGAGTTTCGAGATCGATTTCGATCACCCGGTTTTCCGTGACCGCACACAAAGTGCAAGCGTGGATTTTTCCAGCACTTCGTTCGTAAAAGAAGTCAGCCGCGCCCGTACCTTTGGTTTCATGAGTGACATCGAGTATCTGCGCAAGCACAACCTCGCACTCGGCGGCAGCGTTGAAAACGCTATTGTGGTCGACGCCGATGGTGTACTGAACGAAGACGGCCTTCGTTATGAAGACGAATTCGTCAAGCACAAGATCCTCGATGCAATTGGTGACCTCTACCTGTTGGGCAATAGCCTGATTGGTGAGTTCAAGGGCTTCAAGTCCGGACATGCGTTGAACAACCAGCTGCTGCGCAAGTTGATTGAGCAGACAGATGCCTGGGAAGTCGTGACTTTCGAAGACGCCAGCACTGCACCGATCTCTTACATGCGCCCAGTTGCGGCCGTGTAAGCAAAAAACCTCTCTAGTTTTTCAAGGCTGCCTTCGGGTGGCCTTTTTTTATGCCCCGAATTGGCGGTGTCTGGAAGGGCCTCATCGCGAGCAAGCTCGCTCCCACAGGGGAATGCATTTCAAATGTGGGAGCGAGCTTGCTCGCGATGGGGCCGGTCGCCACAGCATTATTTCTCAGCCGGTAGCGACGACCCGATTACGCCCACTTTCCTTGGCCTGATACAGCGCCTTGTCAGCGGCAAACAGCAATTGCTCCAGGCTGATGTCGCTTTTCGTGGTCCAGGTGCTGATCCCGATACTGACAGTCATCGGCGACTCTGCATCCGTCCTCAACGGCAACTGCTCGACCGCGCAACGGATGTTTTCGGCTATCTGCTTCGCACCCCTGATATCGGTTTCGGCGAGAATCACCGAAAACTCCTCGCCACCATAACGAGCGACCAGATCAGCCGGCCGTCGCACATGGGTGCTGATGACCTTTGCCAGTGACCGCAACGCATCATCGCCACCCTGATGTCCGTGGCGATCGTTGAAGTCCTTGAAATGGTCGGCATCGATCATCAACAGCGACAGAGGCATGCCCGAGCGTTGGGCACGAAACCATTCATGGCGCAGGACCTGATCCAGCGTTCGGCGGTTGGCCAGGCCGGTCAACGCATCTGTGGCGGCCAGTAGCGCCAGTTCCTGCTCGGCGTTATGTCGCAGGCGCAATTCCCGGCTGAACAACCAGGTCAGCCAGAGCAGGCTGACGCACAGGGCGAGGGTCGCCAGGCTGACCACCAGCGCCGTGCGCTTCCACGACGCATAGACTTCGTCGCTGGACAGGGCAACGATGACGATCAACGGCAAGTCGCCCACCTTGGAAAACGTGTACAGGCGTTCATCCTGGTAGAGGCTTGAAGTGCCGGTGAAGCTGCCGTTTCCTTCTTTGACGATGCGCTGGAAGTTGGGGCGGTTGCTGAAGTCCTTGCCGATCAGCTCCTCGGCCGGACGCGGTTGCAGGGCCAGGAGAATACCGTCCTTGCTGATCAGGGTGATGGTACTGTCGCGACCGATGTTCAAGCTGTTAAACAACTGATCGAAGTAGTTCAACCGCATGGCGGCTTCGGCCACGCCGAGGAATTCGCCTTGGGGGCCACTGATACGGCGGCTGAAACTGATACGCCATTCATTGTCTGCCTCTGCAAACCTGAACGGGCGGCTGATGAACATCCGCGGTGTCTGATCATTCACATGGGACTGGAAGTATTCACGGTTGGCAAAGTTGCCCTTTCTGGGCTGCACCGAGGCCGAATCGGCAATCACGTCGCCCTGGTTATCGAGCAATAAAATTTCGCCTTTGTAGGGCGCAGCCGTGGCGCGGTCGAACAAGGCCAGGTGACGGATGAGCGGGGATACGGATTTGAGGTCTTCACGCTGCGAGGCGGCAATCAAACCCAACAACGACAGATCGTAGAGTTGTATGTTGCGCAGGACGTCGGCGTCGATCAATTGCACGATATTGCTCGCCGCGCGAGTGGCCGACAACTCTGCGTTGGCGCGTTCACGGATCAGCAGGAAGGCGACCATGCTCAATATGGCAATCACCAACAACAAACTGCCGAGGGTCAGAAGCCGTTCCGGTCGTGTCGAACGGATCGGGTGGTGAGGTATCGCACGGCGCACACTCATGGTTCTGACTTCTACTGATAAGGCGATAAGAAATTGCTGGTACAAGCGTCGGGGAAGTGCGCCGGAGACCGATAGCGTTTACATCGCCTGTATAAATCCCAAGTAAAAAAAAGACCAGCAAAACATGCTGGCCTTTTTTGTAGTCTGAGTCAGGAAAAGGTAAACGGATCGTCGCTGATCACTCGGTTATCGTTGCAGCAACCGTAACGAACGGCGAAAAAAAAGCCGCTGATGTCAGCGGCTTGAAGACAACGTTTCACAGGTAAGAGCCAATGAAAGTGTCGAGGGAAACAGAGTGTTTTCCAACGGTCAGCTGTCTTTCTCCAGACCGGTCCGGGCCCGATTGGTCGACGCCTGAGGGGTTTGCGCGGCATCCTGAGCCTTGGCCGTCATTTCGCTCTGATACTCTTCGAACGCTGCAGCACGTGCATCGTTGTGCGCGGCGAAAGTCTGCGACTCTTCAGCCATGGCGACCGGAGACAGGAATAACGAGGACAAAACGAAAGCGCTGGCAATACCCATGGTGTTGGACATCTTTAAAACCTTCTTGCTTGGCAAGTGCTGTTTGGTGCGGCAAAGATAAGGCGCAATGAGGCGGGGAAAAAGAGCGGATTCATGAAAGGACTGTTGCGCAAAATACAAGGATCGCATCTGTAGGAGCCGGCTTGCTGGCGAAGGCGTCCTCATGGGCGGTGCAAGGCTCGAGGGCCTCTTCGCTGGCAAGCCAGCTCCTACAGGGGGGGCGTCAGACCGGGAGGTGAATGCCGAAAATATTCATGCCGTGATCGCTTCGCACAAACACATCCCCGCCATGCATCAGTGCAATCGCCTTGACGATCGCCAGGCCCAGGCCGTGGTTGTTGCCACTGTTGCTGCGCGAAGCATCGACCCGATAGAAACGCTCGAACAGTCGCGGCAGATGCTCGCTGGCAATCGGCGATCCCGGGTTCGCGACGCCGATGCTGACTTGATGCGCCTCGGCCTCGATCCGCACCTGGATCACTTGCCCGGGTTCGGTGTGCTGCACAGCATTGTTCAGCAGGTTGATCAATGCCCGACGCAGATGCGCTATTTCGATCCGCACCTGGGCGTCGCCACTGACCTGGACCTGGACCTGGGCGTCTTCGAGGATGAAATCCAGGTATTCCAGGGTGGTTGCCACTTCGTCCGCCAGGGAGGTGGACGTCAGCTTGGTGGCCTTGCTGCCTTGGTCTGCACTGGCGAGAAACAGCATGTCATTGATGATCGACCGCAGCCGTTCAAGCTCTTCGAGGTTCGATTGCAGCACTTCGAAGTAGTGTTCGGCGGAACGGCCCCGGGTCAGTGCCACCTGGGTCTGGCCGATCAGGTTGGTCAGCGGCGAGCGCAGTTCGTGGGCGACGTCGGCGTTGAACGATTCCAGGCGCGAGTAGGCCTGTTCGACCCGTTCGAGGGTGGAGTTGAACGAGTTGACGAACTGATTGAGCTCCGGCGGCAGTGAAGCCAGTCGCAACCGCCCGGAACGCAAAGGCGGGGCCAGGCGCTGGGCTTCCTGAGACAGTTTGATCAGTGGCTTGAGGCCGATCCGCGCCACCCAATAACCGAGTGCCGAAGCCAGTAAGACACCTATGATTGCCAGGCTGATCAGGGCGATCAACAAGTGGTGCTGGGTTTGTAAAAACGTTTCGGTGTCGATGCCGATCATGAAACGCAGTGGCGGTCGCTGGTCCTTGGCCGGAAACTGGCTGACCAGCACTTTCAACGGATAAGGCTGATCCGGCAGTTTCAGGTCGCGCATGCCCAGAGGCCCTTGGGCAAAGGCGCGAATCTGCGGCGTCAGGTGGCCGTATTCGTATTGGGGGTTGCCGCTGATGATCCAGAAACTGATGCGCTTGTCTTCTTCACCGAGCAGCTTGAGCTTGTTGTTGATCTTGACCCAATGCTCCGGCGTGCCGTAACGCCCGACGGTGGATTCGAGCACGCTGTAGCGCGCATCCAGCTCGGCTTCGGGCAGCAGGCCCAGGCCTTTATCGACCTGCTGGTACAAGGCCCAGCCGATCAACAGAAACACCAACAGCGCCACCAGCGTAAACATCCCGCTCAAGCGCAGGGCAATGCTGTTACTGGACACCACGGCTCTCCAGCACATAACCCATGCCACGGATGGTGTGCAGCAGTTTCTCTTCGAACGGCCCGTCGAGCTTGGCCCGCAAGCGTTTGATCGCGACTTCGACCACGTTGGCGTCGCTGTCGAAATTGATGTCCCAGACCATCTCGGCGATGGCGGTTTTCGAGAGGATTTCACCTTGTCGGCGGGCCAGCACGCTCAGCAGCGAGAACTCCTTGGCCGTCAGGTCCAGGCGCATGCCGGCGCGGGTGGCCTTGCGGCTGATCAAGTCGATCCACAGGTCGGCGATGCTGACTTGCACCGGCTCGTGGCCGCCGCTGCGGCGGGTCAGGGCTTGCAGGCGCGCCACCAGCTCCAGGAAGGAGAACGGTTTGCCGAGGTAATCGTCGGCGCCGTCGCGCAGGCCTTTGATGCGGTCTTCCACGCGCTCCCGGGCGGTGAGCATGATCACCGGGGTTTGCTTGCGCGCACGCAACGCGCGCAGTACGCCGAAGCCGTCGAGGCCCGGCAGCATGACGTCGAGGACGATCACCGCGTAGTCGCTTTCCAGCGCCATGTGCAAGCCGCCGACGCCGTCGCGCGCCAAGTCAACGGTGTAACCCTGCTCCGTCAGGCCGCGATGCAGATAGTCCGCGGTTTTTTCCTCGTCTTCGATAATCAGAACGCGCATGACCCCGCCTCAGTCTGTGGTCGCCAGCACCGGGACTGGTGCGGCTTTAGGCCGATGGAATAGCCGCTCGAGCCACAAGTATATGACCGGAGTGGTGAACAACGTCAGCGCCTGGCTCACCAGCAGGCCGCCGACGACCGCGATCCCCAACGGCTGGCGCAGTTCGGCGCCGGTGCCGTAGCCGAGCATCAGCGGCAGTGCGCCGAGCAGGGCGGCGAGGGTGGTCATGATGATCGGCCGAAACCGGGTGAGGCAGGCCTGGTAGATCGCCTCTTCCGCTGGCAGGCCGCCTTTGCGCTGGGCTTCGAGGGCGAAATCGATCATCAGGATGCCGTTTTTCTTGACGATCCCGATCAACAGCACAAGCCCGATCAGCGCCATGATCGAAAAGTCCTGGCCCCAGATCCATAGCATGATTACCGCGCCGAGCCCCGCCGACGGCAGGGTCGAGATGATCGTCAGCGGATGCACGAAGCTCTCGTAGAGCACGCCGAGAATGATGTACACCGCCACCAGCGCCGCGAGAATCAGCCACGGCTGGCTGGCCAGCGAACTCTGGAATGCCTGGGCCGCGCCCTGGAAATTACCGCTGATGGCCGTCGGCATGCCGATTTCGGCCTTGGCCTGATCGAGCATGATCACCGCATCGCCCAAGGCCACACCCGAGGCCAGGTTGAACGACAGATTGGCAGCCGGGAACATGCCGTCATGGGCAATGGACAGCGGGCCGATGGTCGGCGCATCGAATTTCGCCAGTGCCGAGAGCGGCACCATTTCACCGCTCAATGGCGAGCGCAGGTAGAAGTAGTTGAGGCTTTCGGCTTTGCCGCGTTGTTTGGTGTCCAGTTCCAGGATCACGTTGTATTGGTTGGTCTGGGTCTGGAATTCATTGATTTGCCGCTGGCCGAAGGCGTCGTACAGTGCTTCGTCGACATCACTGGCGGTCAGGCCGAAACGGGCCGCCGCGCTACGATCGATGTTGATGTGGGTAATGCTGCCGCCCAGTTGCAAGTCGTTGGACACGTCGCGAAAGGCCGGATTGCCGCGCAGTTTTTCCGTCAACCGCTGGGTCCAGGTGCTGAGGGTCGCGCCGTCGTTGCTCTTGAGCACGTATTGGTACTGGGCGCGACTCGGGCCGGAACTGAGGTTGATGTCCTGGCCGGCGCGCAAGTACAGCACGATGCCCGGCACCTTCATCAGTTGCGGACGAATCCGGTCGATGAACTCACTGGCAGAGACGTCGCGGTCGCCGCGTTTTTTCAGGGAGATCCAGAAGCGTCCGTTGGCGATGGTCTGGTTGCTGCCCGAGACGCCGACCGAGTGGGAAAACGCTTCCACGGCCGGATCGGCAGCGACGATTTCGGCCATCGCCAGGTGTTTTTTCACCATGTCGCCGTAGGAAATATCAGCGGCCGCCTCGGTGGTGCCGAGGACAAAGCCGGTGTCCTGCACCGGGAAGAAGCCCTTGGGGATAAAGATGTAACCGGTGATGGCCAGCACCAGGGACAGACCGAACACGCCGATCATCAACGTCTGATGGGCGAGGGCGCGGCGCAGGCCTTTTTCATACCACGCCAGCAAGCGTTCGCCGAAACCCGGTTTGTCATGGGCGTGGTGCACCGGCGCCCGCATGAACAGTGCCGCGAGGGTCGGCGCCAGCGTCAGGGACACCACCACTGAAATCATGATGGTCGAAGTCGCGGTCAGGGCGAACTCCTTGAACAATCGCCCGACCACGCCGCCCATGAACAGCAGCGGAATGAACGCCGCCACCAGAGAGAAACTGATCGAGACCACGGTAAACCCGATTTCGCCGGCGCCCTTGATCGCCGCTTCGCGCATGCCGTCGCCCGCCTCCAGGTGCCGGTGGATGTTTTCCACCACCACGATCGCATCGTCGACCACAAACCCCACGGCCACCACGATCGCCACCAGGGTCAGGTTGTTCAGGCTGAAGCCCATGATGTACATCAGGGCGAAACTGGCGATCAACGACACACCGAGCACGGCGGTGACGATCAGTGTCGCCGACAGTTGGCGCAGGAACATCGCCATCACCGCGACCACCAGCATGATCGCAATCAGCAAGGTGATTTCCACTTCGTGCAACGAGGCGCGGATGGTCTGGGTCCGGTCGACCAGCACCCCGACCTGGACCGAGGCGGGCAGCATGGCCTCCAGCGTCGGCAAGGCCGCCTGGATCCGGTCTACGGTCTCGACGATGTTGGCCCCCGGCTGACGGAAGATCACCAGGTTGACGCCCGGTTGATCCCCGGCCCAGGCCTGGACGTAGGCGTTTTCCGAGCCGTTGACCACTTTCGCGACATCTCTGAGATGAACAGGTGCACCGTCTTTGTAGGAAACGATGAGTTGGCTGTATTCCTCAGGGTGGAATAACTGGTCGTTGGTGGACAGGGTCGAAATGCTCGACTCACCGTACAACGCACCTTTGGCCAGGTTGAGGCTGGTCTGTTGCAACGCCAGGCGAATGTCCGCCAGGGTCAGGCCGATCGCGGCTAGTTTGTCCGCCGAAGCCTGGACGCGGATGGCCGGACGTTGCTGGCCGGTGATGTTGATCTGGCCTACGCCATCGATCTGGCTGATCTGACGGGAGAGCAGGGTTTCGACCAGGTCGCTGAGTTCCGTGCCAGGCATCCGGGTCGAGTTGATGCTGAGGATCAGCACCGGGCTGTCGGCCGGGTTGACCTTGCGCCAGGTGGGCAGGGTCGGCATGTCCTTGGGCAGTTTGCCGGCGGCGGTGTTGATCGCCGCCTGGACTTCCTGGGCGGCGGTGTCGATGCTTTTGTCGAGGGTGAACTGCAGGGTCAGGTTGGTCGAACCCAGGGCGCTGCTCGAGGTCATCTGGGTCACGCCGGGGATGGCACTGAATTGCACTTCAAGCGGTGTGGCGACCGACGATGCCATGGTTTCCGGACTGGCGCCGGGCAATTGTGCGGCCACCTGGATGGTCGGGAATTCAGCTTCCGGCAGCGGCGCGATCGGCAGGCGCGGAAAGGCGATGACACCGAGCAATACCAAGGCGAAAGTCAGCAGGATCGTCGCCACCGGATGATCGATGCACCACGCTGAAACCGAGCCATGACCCTTCATGGTTGTGCCTGCGATTGCACCACTTGGGGCGGTTCGGTCAGTACCTGGACGGTGGAACCTTGCTTGAGGCGCGACTGGCCATCACTGACCAGCACGTCACCCGGATGGACGCCTTTGATGATGTCCTGGCCGCTGCCTTGGTGGACCATTTGCACCTGGACCGTTTCGACTTTGTCACCCTTGACCCGGTAGACGAAATGTTGATCCAGGCCGCGTTGTACGACAGTGGGCGGAACCACCAGGGCGTCTTTATCCAGCGCCGTCTGAATCTTTACCGTCACCAGCAAGCCCGGCCAGAGTTTTTGCCCGGCGTTGTTGAATTCGGCCTTGGCGCGGATGGTTCCGGTGTTGGCGTTGATCTGGTTGTCGATCAGGGTCAGATGACCTTCACCCAGCAGGTTGCCGGTTTCGCCGTCAGTGTCGGCACCGATGTAGGCCTTGACCCGGGCTCGCTGTGGATCGTTGATCAAGCCCTGCAGGGTCGGCAGCATTTGCTGCGGCAGGGAGAACTCGACGGCGATGGGGTCGATCTGGGTCACGGTGAACAAGCCTTGGGTGTCGCTCATGCGCAGGAAGTTGCCTTCGTCCACCGTACGAATCCCGACGCGACCGCTGACCGGGGAGCGAATCTGCGTGTAGGAAAGCTGCACCTGGACGGCGTCGATGGAGGCCTGATTGCCCTGGGCGGTGGCCTTGAGTTGGTTGACCAGGGCTTGTTGCTGGTCGTAGGTCTGTTTGGAAACGCCGTCGTCGACGCTCAGCAATTTGTAGCGCTTGAGGTTGACCTGCGCGACCTGCAACTGCGCCTGACTTTCGCCCAACTGCGCCTTGGCCAGATCGAGACTGGCGCGGATCGAGCGGTCGTCGATGGTCGCCAGCAGGTCGCCTTCATTCACCAGCTGGCCTTCCTTGACCAGGATTCGGGTGAGAATGCCGTCGATCTGCGGGCGTACCACGACGCTGTGCAGGGACAATACCGAGCCGATGCCACTGACGTAACGAGGCACATCTTTTTCGACGACGGCGACCACCCGCACGGGGATGGCGGTGGGGGCGGCCAGTTTTGCCGTGGCGGGCTTGGTGAGGTACCAGGTGCCCAGCGCTGCCAGTGCTATCAGCAGACCGACGAACACGGCGGTTTTTTTCTGAATTCGCATGCGAGTGGGGCGCCGGGCTGGGTGGTCGGAGTTTTGTCTGGTGTATACCTTCCTTTATAAACCTGTTTGCCCGTCAGGAAGGTGACCGGTAACTGACGGCGCTGTCAGTTTGGGGGTTGTGGTGACTGTAATGGCCCCCTGTAGGAGCGAGCTTGCTCGCGAAGGACGTTAACGATAACGCAGGCTGCCTGGATGAACGCGGTGCCTGGACGTTTTTCGCGAGCAAGCTCGCTCCTACAGGATCGTGGGGAGGTATACTGCCGCCTTTCGCGGCTCGCTGACCGGGCCCGACTCTATTGCATCACCCGGAGCTTTCATGACTTCCCCGACACAACCGCCGGTTGCCGACGCCTCGAGCGACGACCAGGCAGACCTGCCAGACAGCGTCGACTCCAGCGCAGACAGCGAAACCAAAGCCGCGATTCCTGCGTTCAAGTTCCCGTTCAAACCGGGCGAACTGGCCGCAGCGAAGAATGCCAGTCAGCCCTGGTACAAGAATGGCGCGAAGAATGGCCATACCAAGACGCCGGGCGCTGCGCCTCCCGGGACTCGTCGTTCGATGGGCAAGCGTTAAGGTTTAAGTTCTGCGGTGTCTGGTCTGCCGCCTTCGTCGGAACGCCGCCCGGAGCAAGCCCGCTCCGGGCGGCGTTCCGACGAAGACGGCATCACAGGCGACACACCTTTCGAATCAAGCCGCCCGCAACGAAATAAACGCATAATTCAACGGCTCATCAGTCGCCACCTGCGCCCCAGCCTCCAGCACTTGCCCGGCGATTTCATCGCCAGACACATGGAACGTCCATTCGCTGCCCCAGTCATCCAGCGTCTTCCCAGCCACCTGGTCGATCACTGAAGCAAACGCCGCCATGTCCGGCAGGTAAGCGGTGAAGCCATCGCCTTTCAGTGCTGTCGTGCGAATACCCAGTAACGCGCAAATGGCATCCTTGGTCTGAATCTCATCGCGATCCGCCTGACGGGAGTGCTGGATCAATTCCCCCAACGCCTGATCCACCAATTCACCACCCACAATCAGATCCGGCCCTTTTTCCCATGACTCGGGGGGACATTCCTTCATCGTTGTATTCAGGGGGATATGCGGATTGATTTCCATCGGATAGATACGGCACACCAGCGGTCGGCGCTCGTAAATGCGGCAGCGTTTGTCTTCGTCAAGATTCCGGCAAGGGCCGGCGTTGTAGGCGGCAAAGGTGATCGCCACGCAGGCCTCGGATGCACCGCTGCGAACCCGCGCCGAACGGCGTTCGGCGTGTTCGCGTTGCTCCATTGGCAGACCCAGGCCATTGCTCAGGAAACCTTCCACCAGCACGATGACCTGACCGCCGTCGGCCGCCCACATCCGGCTCTCGGCCAGGGTCAGGGGGACGTGGTGGTCGTTGCAGCACTTGCCGCACCCTACGCAGGAAAACGTCGTATTCATTGAGCAGCCGGTCGCATGTGAGACATGAAATGGCGACAGAAAGCCACCGTTGAGGCGGGTGTCGAAGCAAGTAATGCGCCAGTCACTGCGCCTTGGCGGTTGGGCGGATGGAGTTCCACTCGGTCACGTAGGCGGTTTTGCTTTTTTTGTTGAACAGGCACAGCTCGGTGCCTTGCTGGCCTTTCATGTGTTTTTGCGGGTATTGGCCTTGCAGCAGCACTGCGGTGTAGCCGACCCGGTCATCGAACTGTGCGGCGTCGCCGACGGGTTTGGCATTTTTCAGGCCGCTGGCCTTGGTGCACCCGGCGAGCACGGCTTTGTCGTAGGCCGCCCAGGCGTCGGGGCTGGAGGCGTGGGCCTGGGTGGCGAGGACGGTGAGGCAGAGGAAGGTCAAGGTGGCAGGTTTCATGGTTGAGGCATCCTTGGGCATTTGGTTGGCCGAATGCCTGGAGTATGCCTGATGGTTGTGTGTTGAATGTGTCGGCCACTTCGCGGGCAAGCCACGCTCCCACAGGTTTTGTGTCGTATTCATCCTTCGCGAACGACATACATCCTGTGGGAGCGTGGCTTGCCCGCGATGGCGGTGTGTCAGACCGGAACCGGTTCCCGGCGGACCACATACATCCCGGCACTTTCATACAACCGCTGAGCCCGAAGATTGCTCTCCAATACCTTCAAATCCACATAACCTTCGCGCCGCTGCTGAAACACGCTGAAAGCATGCAGCAGCAAAGCGCGTCCCAATCCCTGGCCCTGAACTCGCGGATGCACCACCAGGTTCTTGATAAAGGCGCTGGTCCAGCATTGGCACACGCCCACGATGCCATCGGCATCCTGGGCGATGAAGCACAAGGCCGGATCGTACTCGGGGTCGGTTTCGAAACGCTGTTGCCAGACCTCCAGCGCCGGCACGCGACCGCCACCTTCCTGATGGCCCCGTTGCATCAAGTGATGCACGGCATGCGCCAGTTCGGGGTGGTAGGCGCTCAGGACAATCCCTTGAGGCCAGGTGATAACGGGCAGAGCCTCGGCCAGGTTGCGCCGCAGCAGAAAGTAAAAATTCCCGATCAAGGCTCAATGACCTTGTTCGGCGACGGCCTTGGCCGCTTCGATCAGGCATTTGGTCAGTTCTGGCGAGGAGAACTTGGTGAGTACCGCATTGGCCCCGGCCAATCGGGCTTTTTCGCTGTTCATGGCACTGTTCAGCGAGGTGTGCAGCAGCACATAAAGGTGCGAGAAGTCCGGCGTCTCGCGCAGGGTGCGGGTAAAGGCATAACCATCCATCTCCGACATTTCGATGTCCGAGACGATCAGGTTGATCTGCTGGGCGGTGCCTTGCAGGTCCAGCAGGCAGTCGATGGCTTCCCTGGCGCTGCGCGCGGTGTGGCATTGCAGCCCGAGGTTGCGCAGGGTGTGCACCGATTGTTGCAGGGCAACCTGGCTGTCATCGACCACCAGGATCCGTGCATTGCCGAGGATTTCGGCATCTTCCATGCTCAATTCGGTCGGAGCCGTTTCGATCTGCGCCGGGGCGATGCCGTGGATGACTTTTTCGATGTCGAGCACCTGCACCAGGGTGCCGTCGACCGAAGTCACGCCGGTGATGTACGAACGCACACCGCCGGAACCGAAGGGGGGTGGACGGATGTCGGTGGACAGGCAATGGACGATCTTGCTCACTGCCTGAACGTGCAGGCCCTGCTTGGAGCGGCTGACATCGGTGACGATCAGGCAGCCACCGTTCGGGTCTTCCAGGGGCCGCTCGCCGATGGCGCGGCTGAGGTCGATCACCGACAGTGCAGTCCCGCGCAGGGTGGCGATGCCTTTGACGTGGGGGTGCGATTCCGGCAACCGTGTCAGAGGCGGGCAGGGGATGATTTCGCTGACTTTCAGCAGATTGATCGCCATCAGCTTGCCGCTGCGCAAGGTAAACAGCAAAAGCGATAGTGAGTCTGCGCGGGCGTTGTTGGAGGACATAAAAACCTTCTGGGGAAAAAGGTGGGGTTGGCGATCGCGGGATCGCCGACAACTATCAATGCCGGGTTATCGACTTGTCGGGGGCAGGCTTTAGGCCAAATACCCAAAGGATGAATACTGCGGCGAGGTGTTCTCATTTCATGCCCAGTCTTTTGGCCATCCGCCCAAGATTCGCCCGGTCCAGGCCCAGCTCCCGCGCCGCACTCGCCCAATTGTTGTGATGGCGTTCCAGGCAGGCGCCGATCAATTGGCGCTGATAATGTTCGGTGGCCTCGCGTAGATCCCCCGACACCAATGCCACGGGGGCCGCTGTCGGTTGCTCGGATACGACTTCAACACTGCCATTGGGCAAATCCAGGTCTGCTGCACTCAAGCTGAGGATCTTCGGCCGTTCCTTGCAGTTACCCAAGGCTTTCAGCGCACTGCGGCCGATCAAGTGCTCCAGTTCCCGCACATTCCCTGGCCACGCATACGCCAGCAATGCAGCCTGGGCGTCGTTGCTCAGGCGCAGGCTGTTGAGCCCCATGCGCGAGCGGTTCTGCTCCAGGAAAAAGCCGCTGAGCAGCAGCACATCGCGCCCGCGATCGCGCAATGCCGGCACCAGCAATGGGTAGACACTCAGCCGGTGGTAAAAGTCGGCGCGGTAGCGACCGCTGCGCACTTCCTCGGCCAGGTCGCGATTGGTCGCGGCAATCAATCGCACGTCAACCTGATGCTCCGTGTCCGAGCCCAGGCGCTGCAGCTGACCGCTTTGCAAGACGCGTAGCAATTTGGCCTGCACTGTCAGGGACAGCTCGCCGACTTCATCGAGGAACAGCGTGCCGCCATTGGCCAATTCGAACTTGCCGCGCCGATCGTTCATCGCTCCGGTAAAGGCCCCGCGGACGTGACCAAACAGTTCACTCTCCACCAGTGTCTCCGGCAATGCGGCGCAGTTGAGGCTGATGATCGGCTTGTCGGCCCGGGGCGATGCGGCGTGGATGGCCTGGGCCACCAGCTCCTTGCCGACCCCGGTTTCGCCGGTGATCAGCACGGTCAGATCGCTGCCGCCCACCAGATTGATCTCTTCCACCAACCGTTTGTGGGCCTTGCTCTGGCCGATCATCTCGCGGTTCTGCTGGCCGCTGGCCTGGCGATACACCTCTGCGCGCTGATGTTCGTCTTCGACACGATTGGCCAGGCGTTCGATGCGCTCGGCGGCGTTGACCGTGGCGGCAGCGAGGCTGGCGAAGGCTTGCAGGGCGTCCAGTTCGATCGGTTCGAAGCGCTCGGGGTCGAGTGCATCGAGGGTCAGCAACCCCCAGGGGCGTTCGTCGATAAACAGCGGGCAGCCGATGCAGTCGTGGACTTCCAGATGCTCCTCAAGGCCATCGACCAGACCGTCGTAGGGGTCGGGCAAATCACTGTCGGCAGCGAACCGGGTTGGCCCCGGGCTGCTGAGCAAGGCTTCGAATCGCGGGTGCTCGCTGATCTTGAAACGTCGACCGAGGGTGTCGGTGCTCAACCCGTCGACGGCCAGCGGCACCAGCCATTCGCCATCGATGCGCAGCAGGGCCGCGGCATCGCAAGGCAGCAGGGCACGCATGGCTTCGAGCAGGCGCCGATAGCGCTCGCCTTCGGGCAGTTCGCGGGACAGGTCCGAGACCAGAGGCAGCAGGGCGGTCAACAGGGATTTTGCAGTCATAGTGACTCCATGTAGTCGGTATGACTATAAGGCAGGCTGTGTCTTTATGACTATAAAATTATTAAGTTGTTGATTTATAACGGTTTAATTGTTGGCATGAAAACTGATTGTTCTAGGTCATCCAGATAGAAACCCGTCGTTCAGGAGTCATTTAATGCTTAGCGTTCAAGACCGTGCAATCGTCAAATCTACCGTGCCGTTGCTGGAAAGCGGTGGCGAAGCCTTGATCACTCACTTCTACCGCATGATGCTCTCCGAATACCCGGAGGTGCGTCCATTGTTCAACCAGGCTCACCAGGCCAGCGGCGATCAGCCCCGTGCCTTGGCCAACGGTGTCCTGATGTATGCGCGACACATCGACCAGCTCGACCAACTGGGCGATCTGGTGGCCAAGATCATCAACAAGCATGTCGCCCTGCAGATTCTGCCGGAACACTACCCGATCGTCGGCAGCTGCCTGCTGCGCGCCATCTCCGAAGTGCTGGGTGACGAGATCGCCACGCCGCAAGTAATGGCCGCCTGGGGTGCGGCCTACGGTCAATTGGCCGACATCCTGATCGGTGCCGAAACCAGCATCTACGATCAGAAAGAACAGGCGCCCGGCGGCTGGCGCGGGGCGCGGGAATTCATCGTGGTGGCCAAGGTTGAAGAGAGCGCGGAAATCACTTCGTTCTACTTCGAACCAGCGGACAAAGGCGCCATTCTGGCGGCAGAACCCGGCCAGTACATCGGCATGAAGCTGATCCTCGATGGCGAAGAGATTCGCCGTAATTATTCGCTGTCGGCCCTGGCCAACAAAGGCCAGTACCGCATCAGCGTCAAGCGCGAAGAGGGCGGCCGCGCCTCCAATCACCTGCACGATCAGCTGCATGTCGGTTCCAGCATCCAGCTGTTTCCGCCATCGGGCGAGTTCACCCTGACAGCCAGCGACAAGCCGTTGGTGCTGATCAGCGGTGGCGTCGGCATCACCCCGACCCTGCCGATGCTCGAAGCCGCGCTGGCGACCGAGCGCCCGGTGCACTTTATCCACTGCGCTCGCAACGGCAGCGTCCATGCCTTCCGCGACTGGATCGACGGCCTGGCCGAGCGTCATCCGCAGCTCAAGCGTTTTTATTGCTACGACGAAGATGACGGTGTCAGCCCGGCGGCGGACAAGGTCGGGCTGTTGAGCCAGGAGCAACTGGGCGAGTGGTTGCCGCAGCAGCGCGACCTGGATGCCTACTTTCTTGGGCCTAAAGGGTTCATGACGGCGGTCAAGGGGCACCTCAAGGCCTTGGGCGTACCGGAGAAGCAAAGCCGCTACGAGTTCTTCGGGCCGGCTTCGGCATTGGAATAAGCTCCGGGTACCCGTAGGCGCCCGGCTTGCCGGCGATAGCGATCTTGAAGACGCCTTCGCCGGCAAGCCGGCTCCTACAGGTTCCGATTCGCATCAAATCCCGTGATCTGCGCGGACCGGCCTGTTCGTATCACCCCTTCAATTCCTTCAAATGCTTGTACACCGTCGCCCGCCCCATGTTCAGCACGTTCGCCACATAGTTGGAGGCACTTTTGCCTTTGAAGGCGCCTTCGGCGTGCAGGGCCAGCACCAGTTCGCGTTTGTGGTCGCGGGTCAGCAGGTTCAGGCTCAGTTGGCGCTCGCGCAGCCAGGCGTGGAGGAAGGTATTGATCCGCTCCTGCCAGTCATCGCGAAACAGTGAATCCGGTTGCGGAATCAACTTGCTCGGCGACAGGAACAGATCCAGCGCCGCCTTGGCATTCTCGAACAGCGAAATATTCAGATTGATGCACAGCACGGCCAGCGGATGACCTTCGCTGTCGCGCAGCACACTGCTGAGGCTGCGAATTTTCTGACCATCCCAATTGAGCTTTTCGTAAGGCCCGATGTTGCGTTCGCTGACGTCGTCGCTGAGCATGTCCTCCAGCGCCGAATCGTCACCGATTTCCCGTTTCGACAGGTTATTGGCGATGTAGTCGACCTTTTGCGTGCGCAGATCGTGCAGCACCACTTCGGCGTGAGGGAAGAACAGCGTGGCGATGGCATCGGCAATCGCCCGGAAGTTGTCCAGCGGCAAACGCGACTGCGCAGAGCCATTCAGGGCCGGATCTTGTTCGTGGGCGTTCATAATGGAGCTCCAGGCAGCATCTGCACCCCTGTGAAAGAGGGGTGCTGGAAGTGTGCCGCAATCGTGGCGAGACGTCACCTGAGGACGCCGCTCAGCCCAGGCGGGCGGGGGAGAGCATGGCGGCGCTCAGGCCAAAACGTGTGAGTTGTTCGGGCAAGGCTTCACCGCGAACCAGTGCGGCGCTCGCCTGGCCCATGGCGGGCGAGGTCTGGATGCCGTAGCCGCCTTGTGCCGCGACCCAGAACAATCCGGGTACCTGCGGATCGAAGCCGGACAGCAAATCGCCATCAGATACGAAGCTGCGCAGGCCGGCCCAGGTTCGGGTCGGTCGGCGGATGGTCAGGGTGGTGGCTTCTTCGATCTGGTAGATGCCCATCGCGATGTCCAGCTCTTCGGGCTGAACGTCGTGGGGTTCCACCGGGTCGGCGTTGGCCGGCGAGCCGAGGAACATGCCGGCGTCGGGTTTCATGTAGAACGATTCGTCGAGACTGACCAGCATCGGCCAGTGGTGGATGTCCATGCCTTCGGGACCAGCGAAGATGAAGGCCGCGCGCCGTTTCGGTTGCAGGCCCAGTGGCCTGGCGCCTGCCAGCTCACCGATCTTGTCGGCCCAGGCGCCTGCGGCGTTGATGATGATCGGGGCGCTGAACGTCTGGCCGTTGGTTTGCACCTGCCACATGCCTTCGGCATCACGGGTCAGACTCAGGACTTCGCAATCGGTATGCACCTCACCCTGATTGCGGCGGATACCGCGCAGGTACCCCTGGTGCAAGGCATCGGTGTCGATATCGCTGGCGGTCGGGTCGTAGATCGCGCCGTGGACTTTTTCCCGGCGCAGGATCGGCAGGCACGCGCAGGCTTCGTCGGCGTTGAGCAGTTGCATCTCCGGCACTGTAGCTTTGGCACTGAGGTATTGCTTGTTCAGTTCAGCCGGATCACCAGTGAAATCCACGGTCATCTCGCCGCGCGGGGTCAGCAGCGGGTGTTCGCAGAAACCGGCGGGTGGGGCGTCGAAGAACTCACGGCTGGCCTGGGTCAACGCTCGGACTTGAGGTGTGCCATAGGCTGCGGTGAACAAGGCAGCCGAGCGTCCGGTGGAATGGTAGGCCGGATGGGATTCGCGCTCGAGCACAATCACCCGGGCTTGCCGGGACAGCCAGAAGCCGGTGGAAGCGCCGGCAATCCCGCCGCCGATGATGATGTAGTCTGCCTGGCTCATGAACGTCTCCTGTCGAGCGCAAATGCCGATGGTGTCGGTGCCCCCTGTAGGAGCCGGCTTGCTGGCGATGCAGGCGCCGCGGTTTCCAGGTTAACCGCGGTGATGCTATCGCCAGCAAGCCGGCTCCTACAGGGGTTGGTGGTGTTAGGGATGCAGGTGGTAGATGGCGTTAGCCAGCGCAATGTCTTCCAGGCCCAGGCCAATGGAGCGGAAGAACACATGCCGGTCGTAGTCCGGGCGCTGGACTTTTCCGCTGAGCAGATCGGGCAGGTCGCCGACAATCGCGCGCTTGTCCCAGCCATGCCGTTCACCGGCAATCAGCATCTCGCCGGCAGCCCCCGGCGTGGTCAGGCGATAGTCGCAGAACACTTGCATGTCATTGAGGCTCTGCGGCGGCACTTCGTGCGCGCGTGGGGCGTTGGTGCTGATCGAAGTGATCAGCGCCGGCTTGCTCAACTCGCCAGGATCGATCACCGGACCTGCAGACGAGGTGCAGAGCAGGATGACATCGGCGTCCCGGACGGCCGCTTCGCGACTGTCGACGACAGTCAGCCGCGGGTCGAGGGCGCGCAGCGATGCCAATGCTTCGGCGTTCTTGCCGCCCAGGCTCGGCGAGTAGAGGCTGATGCTCTGCCAGTCGCGCAGGCCCTTGACGTAGTGCAGATGCGCCTGGGCCACCTTGCCGCTGCCGATAATCGCCAGGCGCTGCGCCTTGGGCGGCGCGAGGGCATCAACCGCCACGGCTGTCGTCGCCGCAGTGCGGGCAGTGGTCAGTTCGCCGGCATCGCACAGCAGCAATGGCTGGCCGGTCTGCATCGACATCAACAGTGTCCAGGCTGTCACCAGCGGACCTTGTTCACGCACGATGTAAGGCGAAGTCTTGACCCCGTAAACGCTATCTTCCGCCAGCACGCCCAGATAGTTGATGAAGTCGCCGGCACCCTGGGGAAACTCCACCAGTTGCTGCGCCGGCTGCACCGCTTGCCCGGCGGCCAGGTCGCGAAACAATTTACGCAGGATCTGTGGCACGTCGACCTGTGCCAGCAGTTCGCGGGCCTGATGTTGGGTGATCACGTAAGGCGTACTAGACATGGCAGGCTCCGCAGTGGATAAACTAATTTGTCCATTATGGACTTTTAGTTGTATCGAGCAAGCGCCTTTTGTAGGAGCGAGCTTGCTCGCGAAAAACTCAAGGACGCGGAGGGGCATCTGGTTTTACGCGTTATCGTTCACGACCATCGTCGGAACGCCGCCCGGAGCAAGCTCGCTCCTACAGTGATTTCGGGACGAAAAAAAAGCGCAGTCCGTTTCCGGCTGCGCCTTTTTTCAATGCGCCGCAGTTACTGACGCTTGCGCTCTACCGCTCGCAGCAGATGCGTCGGTGGCGTTTCACAGCTGATCTTGCGGCCCAGCAGCGCCTCGATGGACGGCAGCTGGTAGGAGTCGTCTTCACCGGCAAAACTGATGGAGACACCCTCGGCGCCGGCCCGACCGGTACGGCCGATGCGGTGCACGTAGTCGTCCGGGACTTCCGGCAAGGTGAAGTTGATCACATGGCTGATGCCGTCGATGTGAATGCCGCGACCGGCCACGTCGGTGGCGACCAGCACGCGGATCTTGCCTTCGCGGAAGCCTTCCAGGGTCTTGATGCGCTTGTGCTGCGGCACATCGCCGGACAACTGCGCGGCATTGACGCCATCGCGCACCAGGCGCTCTTCGATGCGTCGCACTTCATCCTTGCGGTTGGCGAACACCATCACCCGCTCCCAACCGTTGTCGTTGACCAGGTTGTAGAGCAGTTTGTACTTGTCGGCACCGGCTACGGCGTAGATGTGCTGTTCGACGTTTTCGCTGGCCACGTTCTGCGACTCGATCTCGACGATCGATGGGTCGGTGGTCCATTGCTTGGCCAGGTTCATCACGTCTTCGGTGAAGGTCGCGGAGAACAGCAGCGTCTGGCGTTCGTTCTTCGGCGGAGTCTGGCGAATGATCTGACGCACTTGTGGGATGAAACCCATGTCGAGCATCCGGTCGGCTTCATCCAGGACCATGACTTCGACCATGTCCAGGTGCACGTCGCCGCGCTGGTTGAAGTCCAGCAAACGGCCCGGAGTGGCGACGAGGATGTCGCAATGACGGGCTTCGAGATGCTTGAGCTGCTTGTCGAAGTCCATGCCGCCCACGAACGTCATGACGTTGAGGCCGGTGTATTTGGTCAGGTCGGCTGCGTCCTTGGCGATCTGCACCACCAGTTCCCGGGTCGGCGCGATGATCAGCGCCCGCGGCTCACCCATGTAGCGCTCTTTCGGCGGCGGGGTCTGCAGCAACTGGGTGATGATCGAAATCAGGAACGCGGCGGTTTTGCCTGTGCCGGTCTGGGCGCGACCGATGGCGTCTTTGCCTGCGAGGGTAAAGCCCAGTACCTGCGCCTGGATCGGCGTGCAATACGGGAAGCCCAGGTCCTGGATGGCATGCATCAGTTCGGGGGCGAGTTTGAAATCGTGGAAGCGGGTTTTGCCTTCCTGGGGTTCGACGGCGAAGTCTTCGAGTTTCCAGGGGATGACCGGTGCTTTCGGCTTGGGTTCGCGACGTGGTTTTGCAGGTTTCGCGGCTTCGCTGAGCGGTTCTTCGGCATCGACGGCCGGGGCGGGTTGGACGGCCGGCGTGGGCATCGGCGCGTGCTTCGGTACCGCTGCGGCTGCGGTCCGGCCAGGCTGATGACCGTCGGTGCGGTGGCTGGGGAGGTGAGACGGAGCGCTGGAGACTGGCGCGAGTTGCTCAGTCTCGCTTTTACCGAACATTTTCTTGAGTGCTTTGAGCACGGTCATCTCATCAATTGATTAAGGAATATACGCCGGCCAGTGTAATGCAAGAATCAGGCGCGGCGTAGGGGGATGGATCAATGGGCTGCTTTTCACATGAACGGTTAACGCAAACGCCCGGCGAGCCACACGCCGATGTCGCGAATCTCTTCGGGTAACACTTCGTGACCCATTGGGTATTCCTGCCATGTCACGGTGACACCACGCTGTTTCAAATGCTCGTAGGCGGTCCGGCCCATGGAATTCTGCACCACGTCATCGTACTGGCCATGCAAGGACAGCACGGGAATGCGCTGCTGGCTGGCGGAAAGCTCCAGTTCGTCGTTGAAGGTCGGTGCATAGGTCGAGAGGGCGAGTACGCCACCCAACGGCCCCTGCCATTTCACAAACGCGGTGTGCAAGACCACGGCACCGCCTTGGGAAAATCCGGCCAGAAAGATACGCGAGGCGTCTATTCCGCCAGCCTTCTGCTCTTCGATCAAATCAAAAACCCGTTGCGCGGACACTTCCAGCTGCTCGCGGCTGATCGCGCGCGCCGGGCTCATGGCCAATATGTCGTACCAGCTCGGCATCTCGTAACCGCCATTGATGGTGACGGCGCGGGTCGGTGCCTGGGGCAGAACGAAGCGGGTGCTCAGCAGTACTTCCTGAAGCGCTTCGGCCACCGGCAGGAAGTCATAGCGGTCGGCGCCCAGGCCGTGCAGCCAGATAACGCACGCGTCTGCGGGCTTGACGGGTTCAAGAATCAAGGGCTCGGTCATGGGTGCTCCATATATGTGCGTGCGCTCTCGATCAGTGCGAGATCCGGGGGCGCGTCTGGTTGATCAGTTAAGAAGATGTCGCAAGGCTACAAGTTTTGCTATTGACCTGTCGCTGAAGCGCTTTCTCGAGCGCTCTGGTACGGGCTTTGCTATGGGGAACCGGTGCAACCGATCCCGCGCCTGGCGGTAACACTATCAGTGTACTGCTGGCTGTGGGAGAGCAAAAAATCCGGTGATGGATGTTCGCCAGTGGCCGCTACGGGCTTCGCGAACGTGAAAGGGCTACAGCCCGTTCGGCCGATTGGTGAGAAGTGAGAGGTCCATGATGTGGATTTTCTCCTACTAGACTCATGGCGCAGGTCCGACGTCGCTTGACCCCAAAAAAAGCCAACACGGGTCTACAACGCCTCACAAGGGTGCGACAGGACTTACGCTCCGACACAACAAGAGCAAAACTGGAGGTTTGAATGAAGATGTTGAAATCCACCCTGGCCGTCGTGACTGCAGCCGCAGTGCTCGGCGTCAGTGGGTTCGCTCAGGCGGGTGCGACCCTGGATGCAGTGCAGAAAAAAGGTTTTGTACAGTGCGGTGTCAGTGACGGTCTGCCGGGCTTCTCGGTTCCAGACTCCACTGGCAAGATCATCGGGATCGACGCCGACGTCTGCCGTGCTGTGGCCGCTGCCGTATTCGGCGACGCGACCAAGGTCAAATTCAGCCAACTGAACGCCAAGGAGCGCTTCACCGCGCTGCAGTCCGGCGAAATCGACGTGCTGTCGCGCAACACCACCTGGACCAGCTCCCGTGATTCGGGCATGGGCCTGGTGTTTGCCGGCGTGACTTACTACGACGGCATCGGCTTCCTGGTGAACAACAAGCTGGGCGTGAAAAGTGCCAAAGAGCTCGACGGCGCCACCATCTGCATTCAAGCCGGTACCACCACTGAACTCAACGTTTCCGACTACTTCCGCGGCAACGGTCTGAAATACACCCCGATCACCTTCGACACCTCCGATGAAAGCGCCAAGTCGCTGGAATCCGGTCGTTGCGACGTGCTGACGTCCGACAAATCCCAGCTCTACGCACAACGCAGCAAGCTGGGCACGCCGACCGACTACGTCGTTCTGCCGGAAACCATCTCCAAGGAGCCTCTGGGCCCCGTCGTGCGTAAAGGCGACGAAGAATGGTTCAGCATTGTGAAGTGGACCCTGTTCGCCATGCTCAACGCTGAAGAAATGGGCATCACCCAGAAAAACGTCGAAGCGGAAGCCAAAGCCACCAAGAACCCGGACGTCGCTCGTCTGCTGGGCGCTGACGGTGAATACGGCAAAGACCTGAAAGTGAAGAAAGACTGGGTCGTGCAAATCGTCAAGCAAGTGGGCAACTACGGTGAAGTGTTCGAGAAAAACCTCGGCAAGAGCACGCCACTGGCCATCGACCGCGGGCTGAACGCCCTGTGGAACAACGGCGGCATTCAATACGCACCACCAGTGCGCTGATGGTTCTATCACCCGGTGGGCCAACCGCCGGGTGATGTTCTGTTCCATTCTTTGCGGGGCACTTCATGCAAAATTCAATCGGCGCACCAAAGCAGAGGCTGAGCCTCAGCGATCCAAAAGTGCGTGCGTGGCTATTTCAGATCATCACCATTGTGGCGGTGGTCTCGATGGGCTGGTACCTGTTCGACAATACGCAGACCAACCTTGAGCACCGGGGCATTACCTCCGGTTTCAGCTTCCTGGAGCGCAGTGCCGGTTTCGGTATCGCTCAACACCTGATCGACTACACCGAATCGGACAGCTATGCCCGGGTGTTTGTCATCGGCCTGCTCAATACGCTGCTGGTGACCTTCATCGGCGTGATCCTGGCGACGATCCTCGGGTTCATCGTCGGTGTGTCGCGGCTGTCGAAAAACTGGATCATTGCCAAGCTGGCGACGGTGTATGTCGAAGTTTTCCGTAACATTCCGCCGCTGCTGCAGATCCTGTTCTGGTACTTCGCGGTCTTCCTGACCATGCCGGGGCCGCGCAACAGCCATAACTTCGGCGACACCTTCTTTGTCAGCAGTCGCGGCCTGAACATGCCGGCGGCATTGGCGGCGGACGGTTTCTGGCCATTTGTGGCGAGCATTGGCGTGGCCATTGTCGCCATCGTGCTTGTGAACCGATGGGCCACCAAACGCTTCGAAGCGACCGGCGTGCCATTCCACAAGTTCTGGGCCAGCCTGGCGCTGTTTCTGCTGATCCCGGCGCTGTGCGCATTGATCTTCGGTGCGCCGGTGCATTGGGAAATGCCGCAGCTCAAGGGCTTCAACTTCGTCGGCGGCTGGGTGCTGATCCCGGAACTGCTGGCGCTGACCCTGGCCCTGACCGTATACACCGCGGCGTTCATCGCCGAGATCGTGCGTTCGGGCATCAAGTCGGTCAGCCACGGCCAGACCGAAGCGGCGCACTCGCTGGGTCTGCGCAACGGTCCGACCCTGCGCAAAGTGATCATCCCGCAAGCCCTGCGCGTGATCATTCCGCCGCTGACCAGCCAATACCTGAACCTGGCGAAGAACTCCTCGCTGGCGGCCGGTATCGGTTATCCGGAGATGGTCTCGCTGTTTGCCGGCACGGTACTGAACCAGACCGGGCAGGCGATCGAGGTGATTGCGATCACCATGAGTGTGTACCTGGCGATCAGTATCAGCATTTCCCTGCTGATGAACTGGTACAACAAGCGCATTGCGCTGATCGAGCGGTAAGGAAAAGCGCATGACGACTCATACTTTCAAACCTGACATGCCACCGCCGAACCGCAGTATCGGCGTGGTGGCGTGGATGCGCGCCAACATGTTCTCCAGTTGGCTCAACACCCTGTTGACCCTGTTCGCCTTCTATCTGATCTACCTGGTGGTCCCGCCGATCCTGGGCTGGGCGATTCTCGACGCCAACTGGGTCGGCACCAGCCAGGCCGACTGCACCAAGGACGGCGCTTGCTGGGTGTTCATCCAGCAACGCTTCGGCCAATTCATGTATGGCTACTACCCGGTGGACTTGCGCTGGCGCGTGGACCTGACCGTGTGGCTGGCGGTGATCGGCGTGGCCCCGTTGTTCATCTCGCGCTTCCCGCGTAAAGCGGTGTACGGGCTGAGCTTTCTGGTGCTGTACCCGATCATTGCCTGGTGCCTGCTGCACGGCGGCGTGTTCGGCCTTACCCAGGTGGCGACCAGCCAGTGGGGCGGCCTGATGCTGACCCTGGTGATCGCCACCGTAGGCATTGCCGGTGCATTGCCGCTGGGGATTGTGTTGGCGCTGGGGCGGCGTTCGAACATGCCGGCGATTCGGGTGGTCTGCGTGACTTTCATCGAATTCTGGCGCGGCGTGCCGTTGATCACGGTGCTGTTCATGTCCTCGGTGATGCTGCCGTTGTTCCTGCCCGAAGGCATGAACTTCGACAAACTGCTGCGGGCGCTGATCGGCGTGATCCTGTTCCAGTCGGCCTACGTGGCCGAAGTGGTGCGCGGCGGTCTGCAAGCGATTCCCAAAGGTCAGTACGAAGCGGCCGCGGCAATGGGCCTGGGTTACTGGCGCAGCATGGGCCTGGTGATCCTGCCGCAAGCCCTGAAGCTGGTGATCCCCGGCATCGTCAACACCTTCATCGCGCTGTTCAAGGACACCAGCCTGGTGATCATCATCGGCCTGTTCGACTTGCTCAACAGCGTCAAACAAGCCGCCGCCGACCCGAAATGGTTGGGCATGGCCACCGAAGGCTATGTGTTCGCGGCCCTGGTGTTCTGGATTTTCTGTTTTGGCATGTCCCGCTACTCCATGCATTTGGAACGTAAGCTGGACACTGGTCACAAGCGTTAGGAGCGTAGTTTATGAGTGAAGCGATCAAACAGCCTGTGAGCCCTGAAGGCATTATTCAGATGCAGGGCGTGAACAAGTGGTATGGCCAGTTCCATGTGTTGAAAGACATCAACCTCAACGTCAAGCAGGGCGAGCGAATCGTGCTGTGCGGACCGTCGGGCTCCGGCAAATCCACCACCATCCGCTGCCTCAACCGCCTGGAAGAACACCAGCAGGGCCGTATCGTGGTCGATGGCGTGGAACTGACCAACGATCTCAAGCAGATCGAATCGGTGCGCCGTGAAGTCGGTATGGTGTTCCAGCACTTCAACCTGTTCCCGCACCTGACCATCCTGCAGAACTGCACCCTGGCGCCGATGTGGGTACGCAAGATGCCCAAGCGCAAGGCCGAGGAAATCGCCATGCACTACCTGGAGCGCGTGCGCATTCCGGAGCAGGCGCATAAATACCCGGGGCAACTGTCCGGTGGTCAGCAGCAACGCGTGGCGATTGCCCGGGCGCTGTGCATGAAACCGAAAATCATGCTGTTCGACGAACCGACCTCGGCGCTCGACCCGGAAATGGTGAAAGAGGTACTGGACACCATGATCGGTTTGGCCGAAGACGGCATGACCATGCTCTGCGTGACCCACGAAATGGGCTTCGCCCGCACTGTGGCCAATCGCGTGATCTTCATGGACAAGGGTGAGATCGTCGAACAAGCGGCGCCGAACGACTTCTTCGATAACCCGCAGAATGACCGGACCAAGTTGTTCCTGAGCCAGATCCTGCATTGATCGGCGCTTGGCGGTGAAATAAACCCGGACCTGTTCCGGGTTTATTTTTGCCCGCAGAAACACGCATTTCCCCTTGTAGGAGCTGGCTTGCCAGCGAAGGCGATATTCCATCCAGCATCAACGGTGACTGATACACCGCTTTCACTGGCAAGCCAGCTCCTACAGGGGCCATGAAGCGCCGGGTTGCCCGAACGGGCAAAGCTGACTAACATGTCAGAAAATTCATCCTATGATTGGATGAAAGGGCGAATTCCATGTCAGACATGTCTCCATTAATCAAACGGTCCCTGGTCGATCAGGCGCTGGACCAGTTGCGTCAGCGCATCAATGCTGGCACCTGGACCATCGGCCAGCGCCTGCCCACCGAACCTGAGCTGTCTGCCGAACTGGGCATCAGCCGCAACACCGTGCGCGAAGCCATGCGTGTGTTGGCGTTTTCCGGTCTGATCGAGATCCGTCAGGGCGACGGCAGTTACCTGCGGGCAGTCATTGACCCGCTGGACACCATGAAAGCCCTGTCCCGCTGCTCCCCCGAGCAGGCGCGGGAGACCCGGCACATCCTGGAAGTCGAAGCCATTGGCCTGGCGGCGTTGCGCCGCACCGATGAAGACCTGGTGGCATTGCGCGATGCGCTAGGCGTCAGCGGCAGTCACTACCACGGTGATCTCGACACCTACATCGCCTGCGATCTGGTGTTCCACCGGCGTCTGGTGGATGCCGCCCACAACCCGACCCTCAGCGAGCTGTATCGCTATTTCTCCAGCATCGTCGGCGCGCAGTTGCGCCAGACCCTGAACATCTCACCCCGACGCCAGGCGGTGTTCGACCTTCATGTCGAACTGCTCGATGCCGTCGAGCAACGCGACCCGGAACGGGCCAAAGCCCTGTCGAGGCAGTTGATCAATGAACCTTGAAACCGAGAAACCCATGTCCTCCCGCCAGACCGGCAAAAGCAGTATTACCGAGCGCAAGCGTACGGCGGAGCTCGAAGAGCTGTTGATCGACGCCGAGGTCGATGACGAACAGGTTCAGCAAACACATCCTGTCCTGCGGCGGCCAGGGTTGTTGTTGCTCGGCCTGATTCTGGTGGCGCTGAATTTACGTCCAGCGTTGTCGAGCATGGCGCCGATGCTCAGCGAGGTCTCGAAAACCCTCGGGTTATCGGCTGCCCAGGCCGGTTTGCTGACGACCTTGCCAGTACTTTGCCTCGGTCTGTTCGCGCCCTTGGCGCCGCTGCTGGCACGACGTTTTGGTGCCGAGCGAGTGGTGCTGGGGATTCTTCTGATGCTGGCCGGCGGGATCATTTTGCGCAGCTCGTTCGGTGAAGTCGGTTTGTTCGCCGGCAGCGTGCTGGCCGGCGCCAGCATCGGGGTGATCGGCGTGCTGCTGCCCGGTATTGTCAAGCGCGACTTTCCGAAACAGGCCGGCACCATGACCGGCGTCTACACCATGGCTCTGTGCCTGGGCGCGGCCATGGCGGCTGGCGCGACCGTGCCCTTGAGCGAACATTTCGACAAAAGCTGGGCCTTGGGCCTCGGCTTCTGGGTAGTTCCAGCGTTGGTCGCGGCGATTTTCTGGCTGCCGCAAGTCGGTCAGAAACATGGCGCGCATCATGTTGCCTATCGGGTCCGAGGGTTGTTGCGGGATCCGCTGGCCTGGCAAGTGACCTTTTACATGGGCCTGCAATCGTCTTTGGCCTACATCGTGTTTGGCTGGCTGCCGTCGATACTGATCGGGCGCGGTCTGACGCCAACCCAGGCCGGTCTGGTGTTGTCGGGTTCGGTGCTTATCCAGTTGATCAGCTCGCTGGCAGCACCCTGGCTGGCAACGCGTGGCAAGGATCAGCGACTGGCGATCGTGATCGTGATGACCATGACCCTCGGCGGTTTGTTCGGTTGCCTGTATGCACCGCTCGATGGCTTGTGGGGCTGGGCAATCCTGCTGGGGTTGGGGCAAGGCGCTACGTTCAGCCTGGCATTGACCCTGATCGTGTTGCGTTCGCGGGACGCCCATGTCGCCGCCAACCTGTCGAGCATGGCCCAGGGCTTCGGTTACACCCTGGCTTCCATGGGGCCGTTCGCGGTGGGCATCGTGCATGACTGGACCGGCGGCTGGACCGCCCTGGGCTGGATTTTCGGCGTGATCGGCCTCGGCGCGATCATTGCCGGTCTCGGTGCCGGGCGTTCATTGTACGTCGGGGTGGTCAGCGAGAAGGTCTGACGCCCCGCGCACTATCGGTATTCGGCCCGCGAATGCCAATAGTGTTCTGCCCCCTGGCAGACTATGGTGCAGGCAATCTAACGTCGTCATCCTGCGAACCCGGGGAGCCTGCCCATGAGTGATGCCCATAACGCATTGATCACCCAGTTCTACCAAGCCTTTCAGCGGCTCGATGCCGAGGCCATGAGTGCCTGCTACACCGATGACGTGGTGTTCAGCGATCCGGCGTTCGGTGAGTTGCGCGGCCGTGATGCCGGTGACATGTGGCGCATGCTCACCACCCGGGCCAAGGATTTCTCCCTGACATTCGACAATGTCCGCAGCGATGAACTCACCGGCAACGCGCACTGGGTGGCGACCTACCTGTTCAGCCAGACCGGCAATACCGTGGTCAATGACATTCAGGCGCGTTTCGTGTTTCGCGACGGCAAGATTTGCGAGCATCACGACAGTTTCGATATATGGGCCTGGTCCCGACAGGCGCTGGGTTTCAAAGGACTGCTGCTGGGTTGGACGCCCGCGGTGAGAAACGCTGTTCGTGCGCAGGCGTTGAAGGGGCTGAAGGCATTCCAGGCCAGTCGCTGATAAGATCACTGCTTGTTTACTTTCCAGCCTTGATCGTTACATGACCAGCCTCAGCGAAAATCCTGTCGACGCCGATACCCCGGTGAGCAAATCCTGGTTCGTTTACCTCGTGCGCGCGGCCAACGGTTCGCTTTACTGCGGGGTCAGCGACGATCCGGTCCGCCGTTTTGCCACTCACCAGCGTGGCAAAGGCGCGCGGTTTTTCCTGTCCAGTCCGGCCGTGGCATTGGTGTACACCGAAGTATGCCGCGACAAAAGCGACGCTCTGCGGCAGGAGCGACTGATCAAAAAACTCAGGAAAAGCGCCAAGGAATGCCTGGTGGCGAGTGCCGCACGCGTACCCCTGTAGGAGCTGGCTTGTCGGATCCGACAAGCCGGCTCCTACAGGTCATCAATCTGACTGATAAGTTCTCATCAGGCAGATGGGTGGGCTGCGTGTGGATTGCGCGCTAAGCTGCGGACTCCATACCCGTGCGGCGGAGCCGAGCATGTCCGAGTTGATTCTTCATCATTACCCGACGTCCCCATTTTCCGAAAAGGCCCGCTTGTTGCTGGGCTTCAAGGGGCTGTCCTGGCGCTCGGTGAAGATTTCGCCGGTGATGCCGAAACCTGATCTGACGGCGTTGACCGGTGGCTATCGCAAGACGCCGGTGTTGCAGGTCGGCGCTGATATTTATTGCGACACTGCCCTGATCGCCCGCCGTCTGGAGCAGGAAAAAGCCTTGCCGGCGTTCTTTCCGGAAGGTCAGGAAATGATTGCCGCGACATTCGCGGCCTGGGCTGATTCGGTAGTATTCCAGCATGCGGTCAGCCTGGTGTTTCAACCGGAATCGATCGCCGTACGCTTCGGCAGCATGCCGCCGGAAGCGATCAAGGCATTCATCGCCGATCGCGCCGGGTTGTTCAGCGGTGGCAGCGCCACACGCTTGTCGGCCGAACAGGCCCGTCATCAATGGCCAACGATCATGGCGCGCCTGGAGCAGCAGCTGCAGCGCGAGCAGGGCGACTTCCTGTTCGGTGAGCCATCGATCGCCGACTTTGCCCTGGCGCATCCGTTGTGGTTCCTCAAGGCGACGCCCGTCACGTCACCCCTGGTCGATGCTTATCCGGTGGTCTCGGCGTGGCTGGGGCGCGTGCTGGGCTTCGGCCATGGTGCGTTCAGCGAGATGACGTCCGGGGAGGCATTGGAGATCGCGCGCAATGCCACGCCGGCGGCGTTGCCGGATGAGCAGTTTGATGAGCCGAACGGATTCGAGGCTGGCCAACAGGTCGTGATTGCCGCAACCGATTACGGCGTTGACCCGGTGGCCGGTGAATTGATGTTTGCGGGCTGCGAAGAATTGATCGTGCGTCGGGAAGATGACCGTGGCGGTGTGGTGCATGTGCACTTTCCACGGTTTGGATTCCGTATCGAAGCGCAGTAAGCGCCAACGCGGATCTCCGGCCCTGCACCGACCCCCTGTAGGAGCTGGCTTGCCAGCGAAGGCGTCCGTCCAGGCGATACATGTATCGACTGACCCACCGCTTTCGCTGGCAAGCCAGCTCCTACAGGGGGGGGCGGTGTCGTTCTTGAGGGTTATTTCAAGGCAGCAAGAATGGCATCCGGGTCATACCCGCGAATCAACGTCCCGTTCACATCGAGGATCGGAATCCCGCCGCCGCCCAGCGCCTCATAGGCCTTGCGCGCCTCGGCGTCCTTCTCGATATCGAATGCCTGGTATGGAATGCCTTTCTGATCGAGAAAGCGCCGGCTCAGCTTGCAGTAGCCACACCATTCGGTGGCATAGAGCACGACCTGGGCCTTGGCCTGAGTCTGCTCGGATACCACTTGTGACGGGTTGAACAGCCGCTCGATCTTGCCCGAGTGTTGGTACACCACAACCACCAGCAGGATCAGCAAACATTTCTTCAGGACCCCGGCCAGCATCAATTGCGGCGCTTGAGCTGGTCGGTGAGTTGGGTCGGCAGGCCTTTGATGATCAGCGTGCCGGCTTCTTCGTCGTATTCGATCTTCGAGCCCAGCAGGTGGGCTTCGAAGCTGATCGACAGGCCTTCGGCACGGCCCGTGAAGCGGCGGAACTGGTTCAGGGTGCGTTTATCCGCCGGGATTTCCGGGGACAGGCCGTAGTCCTTGTTGCGGATGTGATCGTAGAAGGCTTTCGGCCTTTCTTCGTCAATCAGCTCCGAGAGCTCTTCCAGGCCCATGGGTTCGCCCATTTTGGCCTGGCTGCTGGCGTAATCGACCAGGGTTTTGGTCTTCTCGCGAGCGGACTCTTCCGGCAGGTCTTCGCTTTCGACGAAGTCGCTGAACGCCTTGAGCAAGGTGCGGGTTTCGCCCGGACCGTCGACGCCTTCCTGGCAGCCGATGAAGTCGCGGAAATACTCCGAAACCTTTTTCCCGTTCTTGCCTTTGATGAACGAAATGTACTGCCTTGACTGCTTGTTGTTCTGCCACTCGGAGACGTTGATCCTCGCCGCCAGGTGCAACTGGCCCAGATCCAGGTGCCGGGACGGGGTCACGTCCAGCTGTTCGGTCACTGCGACGCCTTCACTGTGGTGCAGCAAGGCGATCGCCAGGTAATCGGTCATGCCTTGCTGGTAATGCGCGAACAGCACGTGGCCGCCCACGGAGAGGTTCGACTCTTCCATCAGCTTTTGCAGATGTTCCACCGCCACCCGGCTGAACGTCGTGAAATCCTTGCCGCCATCGAGGTACTCCTTCAGCCAGCCGCTGAACGGATGAGCCCCGGACTCGGCATGGAACAAACCCCAGGCCTTGCCTTGTTTGGCGTTGTAGCTCTCGTTGAGGTCGGCAAGCATGTTCTCGATGGCGCTCGACTCGGGCAGTTCTTCATTGCGGGCGTGGAGAACTGCAGGTGTGCCGTCGGGTTTTTTGTCGATCAGGTGGACGATGCAATGACGGATCGGCATGGGCTTCTCGGCTGATTGAAGAGGGGAGGGCGTGCTCCCCGAAAAAGCGCCCAGTGTACCGCAATCTCTGGTTTTGGCGCTGATACCCTGCCATGGCGCGCCCCCCTGCAGGAGCTGCCGAAGGCTGCGCCTACAGGGGGATGGAGGGCAATTGCGGGTCGTGGAACGGTGCTTATGCAGTTTTTTGCAGTTTTAGTGTAATAAAGCTGACCAAATGGGTAGCAAGAGGCGGATATTTCCCCGTCTCTGTGCTAGTTTTGCCCGGTCTTGCGCGAAGTCACTGCGTTAAGCGTGCATTCAGCATTTGTCAGGTCGAACCAAACCCTGATTTCGGTATCTATAACCCCGATCCCGTGGTTATTGGCCGAGGGTGCCAGATCCAGAAGATCGGGCTCGATGGCTGACACTGCACTCTGCAATCCATATGAATTTGATAGGGAAGGAACACTACATGGCTCTTACTAAAGACCAACTGATCGCCGACATCGCTGAAGCTATCGACGCGCCAAAAACCACCGCGCGTAACGCTCTGGACCAACTGGGCCAAATCGTTGCCGATCAGCTGGAAAACGGCGGCGAAATCACCTTGCCAGGTATCGGCAAGCTGAAAGTGACCGAGCGTCCTGCCCGTACTGGCCGCAACCCTTCGACTGGCGCTGCCATCGAAATCGCTGCCAAGAAAGTGATCAAGCTGGTTGTGGCCAAAGGCCTGACCGACGCTGTCAACAAGTAAGACTTGTTAAAAAACCGTGCATCGGAGCAATCCGGGCACGGTTTTTTTGTGTCTGCGATTTACGACTCACTCGCAAACACCTCCAAACCCACTGTGGGAGCGAGCCTGCTCGCGAAAGCGGTCTGACATTCAACAATGATTTTGAATGTTATGTCCCCTTCGCGAGCAGGCTCGCTCCCACAGTTGATCTGCGTCGATCTGTTGATCAGCTTTTGCGCGCCCAGCGTTCGCGCCAGACCTGTTGCTCGGATTTGGTCTGGAAGGTCCAGGCGACAAAGCGGCTTTGCTTCTGTCCCTGGGACATTTCCACCACCTGGCTTTCCAGTACGCCGGCCTTTTTCAGCGCGGTCTGGATCGCAGGCAGGTTTGAAGCCTTCGACACCAGTGTGCTGAACCAAAGCACTTTGTGCTGGAAGTGCGCGCTTTCGGCGATCAGTTGCGTCACGAAGCGTGCTTCGCCGCCTTCACACCACAATTCAGCCGACTGACCGCCAAAGTTCAGCACCGGCAACTTGCGTTTTGGATCGGCCCGGCCCAGCGCGCGCCATTTACGCTCGCTGCCCTTGGTAGCCTCGTCCATGGACGCGTGAAACGGTGGATTACACATCGTCAGGTCGAAGCGCTCGCCCGGCTCCAGCAGCCCCAGCAGAATGTGCTTTGGATTGCTTTGCTGACGCAGCTGGATAGCTTTGTTGAGCCCGTTCGATTGCACAATGGCCTTGGCGGCGGCTACGGCAGTCGGATCGATTTCCGAGCCGAGGAAGTGCCAGCGATAGTCGCTGTAGCCGATCAACGGATAGACGCAGTTGGCGCCCATGCCGATATCGAGCACCTTGACCGGCGCACCCCGAGGGATCTCGCCATCGTTGACGCTGGCCAACAGGTCGGCCAGGAAGTGTACATAGTCCGCGCGACCCGGAACCGGGGGGCAGAGGTAGTCGGCCGGGATGTCCCAATGGGCAATGCCGTAGAACGATTTGAGCAGCGCCCGGTTGAACACCCGCACCGCGTCGGGGCTGGCGAAGTCGATGCTTTCCTTGCCATACGGATTGATGATCACGAACTGCGCCAGTTCCGGCGTGGTCTTGATCAACGCCGGGAAGTCGTAACGACCCTGATGGCGGTTGCGCGGATGCAGGCTGGCCTTCTCGCGCGGTTCCACGGCTTTGGCTGGAGTCGCGGATTTGGGCTTGGTGCGCGGGGCTTTGGGTTTGCTAGGGGCGGTCATGGGATGTCGATTCAGGATTTGCTCAAATTGGCGGGTATTGTCCCACATATGAGCTCGTGGCGCGGTGGATCGAATTCACCCACACCAGGATAAGCGGCTTCCCCTGGCATTGTCAGGGCTCAATAGGTGGTACCTGAAAAGGGCTGACTACCGCAACTTTCGTTTGATGTCAGCCCTCGACATGTTGACAGAATTGTTGTGAAGATAAGCGATTGTTGTTTTACAGAGGTCTGTCAGATTTCATCTGGATGACTCAGGTAAGGCACATTGCGCTCCAGAATCTTCAGCTCAAAACGTAAGATACGTTGCCCTTCGAGCATGACTCTCTTGGGTTCGTTCCCCCAGACAAACTCGGTTTTCAATACTTTTCCGCTTCGGGTTTGCAGGCCTATCATTTCATTGTCTGTATCAAGATCATCAAGTGTCAGAATTTTTCCGTTTTCGTCGATGATATTGAAAGTCGTCGTATCGCTTGTAGTACTGGTTGTGAAAAAGTTATCGATTCGATCGATTGTTCTTCCGAAATGATCACCTTCAGAGCGTATATAGAGGGTGTAAGTGCTGCCTTCGCATCGGAAATACAAAACGTCTGCTACGCCATTGTTAGCTTGACCCCAAACCGGAACTGTATTGCCGGACCGTGAAATGATCGCCGCCGGTTTTCCGTAAAAGGTCAATGTTGCGAGAAATGATTTCTGTCGATTGGTGCTCATACTGTCAGTCCCTTGTCAGTGTTTTTCATATGCGTGTGGTTTTAACGTTGTTGCGGTAGACAGGCTATCGCTTTTAAATGAGAGGGTGGATATCCAATTGTTATTAGTTGTTTATAGCGAACGGCCTCAAGGTCAAATGTGATGCAGGTGTTGAAAACCAATCAATATTCAAACGTCAAATGAATATCCAAAAAAAACGCCCCGTTAATCGGAGCGTTTTGGTTTGCAACTAATTTTCAAGATTATTACAAGCTGGCAATCCGCGCATGTTGCTCGGCCAGTTTGCCCAAAGCCTGTTCCGCTTCAGCCAGTTTGGCGCGTTCCTTCTCAATGACTTCGGCCGGCGCCTTGTCAACGAAGCCGGCGTTGGACAGCTTGCCGCCGACGCGCTGAACTTCACCCTGCAGACGCAGGATTTCCTTGTCCAGACGAGCCAGTTCGGCGTCTTTGTCGATCAGGCCGGCCATCGGCACCAGCACTTCCATCTCGCCCACCAGTGCGGTGGCGGACAGCGGTGCTTCTTCGCCAGCCTTGAGAACGGTGATCGACTCCAGGCGCGCCAGCTTCTTCAGCAGCGCTTCGTTCTCGGTGAGGCGACGCTGATCTTCGGCACTGACGTTCTTCAGGAACAGGTTCAGCGGCTTGCCCGGACCGATGTTCATTTCGCCACGGATGTTACGCGTGCCGAGCATCAGGCCCTTGAGCCATTCGATGTCGTCTTCGGCGCCCTGGTCGATGCGTGCTTCGTTAGCCACTGGCCACGGTTGCAGCATGATCGTCTTGCCTTCGATACCGGCCAGCGGCGCGACGCGCTGCCAGATTTCCTCGGTAATGAACGGCATGAACGGGTGCGCCAGACGCAACGCGACTTCCAGTACGCGAACCAGCGTGCGGCGAGTGCCGCGCTGACGTTCGACCGGTGCATTTTCATCCCACAGCACAGGCTTGGACAATTCCAGGTACCAGTCGCAATACTGGTTCCAGATGAACTCGTACAAGGCTTGTGCCGCCAGGTCGAAGCGGAACTGGTCCAGCTGACGAGTCACTTCGGCTTCGGTACGTTGCAGCTGCGAAATGATCCAGCGATCCGCCAACGACAGCTCGTAGGCTTCGCCGTTCTGGCCGCAGTCTTCGCCCTTGTCCAGCACGTAGCGTGCAGCGTTCCAGATCTTGTTGCAGAAGTTGCGATAGCCTTCGACGCGGCCCATGTCGAACTTGATGTCGCGACCGGTGGAGGCCAGCGAGCAGAAGGTGAAACGCAGGGCGTCGGTGCCGTAGCTGGCGATGCCGTCGGCGAACTCGTCGCGGGTCTGCTTCTCGATCTTCTTCGCCAGCTTCGGCTGCATCATGCCGGAGGTGCGTTTCTGCACCAGCTCTTCCAGCTCGATGCCGTCGATGATGTCCAGCGGGTCAAGGACGTTGCCCTTGGACTTGGACATCTTCTGACCCTGGCCGTCGCGTACCAGGCCGTGCACGTAAACGGTCTTGAACGGAACCTGCGGCGTGCCGTCTTCGTTCTTCACCAGGTGCATGGTGAGCATGATCATCCGGGCAACCCAGAAGAAAATGATGTCGAAACCGGTCACCAGCACGTCGGTGGAGTGGAATTTCTTCAGGAATTCGGTCTGCTCCGGCCAGCCGAGGGTGGAGAAGGTCCACAGGCCCGAACTGAACCAGGTGTCGAGAACGTCATTGTCCTGTTGCAGCGCAACGTCCGGGCCGAGGTTGTTCTTGGCCCGTACTTCGGCTTCGTCGCGACCGACGTAGACCTTGCCCGACTCGTCGTACCACGCCGGAATCCGGTGGCCCCACCACAGCTGACGGCTGATGCACCAGTCCTGGATGTCGCGCATCCACGAGAAGTACATGTTTTCGTACTGTTTTGGCACGAACTGGATGCGGCCGTCTTCGACCGCTGCGATGGCCGGCTCGGCCAGTGGCTTGGTGGACACGTACCACTGGTCGGTCAGCCACGGCTCGATGATGGTGCCGGAGCGATCGCCTTTGGGCACTTTCAGGCCGTGATCGTCGACACTGACCAGCAGGCCGGCGGCTTCGAATGCTGCAACGATCTGTTTGCGTGCTTCGAAACGGTCCAGACCGGCGTATTCGGCCGGAAGCTTGCCGTCGACGTCGGTGTTCAGCGTGCCGTCCAGGTTGAACACCTGGGCTGCAGGCAGAACGTTGGCGTTCTTGTCGAAGATGTTCAGCAGCGGCAGGTTGTGGCGCTTGCCGACTTCGTAGTCGTTGAAATCGTGGGCCGGGGTGATTTTCACGCAGCCGGTGCCGAATTCGGGGTCGCAGTAATCGTCGGCGATGATCGGGATGCGGCGGCCAACCAGCGGCAGCTCGACAAATTGGCCGATCAGGGCCTTGTAGCGTTCATCGTTCGGGTTAACGGCCACGGCGGCGTCGCCGAGCATGGTTTCCGGGCGAGTGGTCGCGACGATCAGGTAATCATTGCCTTCAGCGGTCTTGGCGCCGTCGGCCAGCGGGTACTTCAGGTTCCACAGGAAGCCTTTCTCATCGTGGTTTTCCACTTCGAGGTCGGAAATCGCCGTGTGCAACTTGGTGTCCCAGTTGACCAGGCGCTTGCCGCGATAGATCAGGCCGTCTTCGTGCAGGCGCACGAACGCTTCTTTAACCGCTTCCGAGAGACCGTCGTCCATGGTGAAGCGCTCACGGCTCCAGTCCACCGACGAGCCGAGGCGGCGGATCTGACGGCTGATGTTGCCGCCGGACTGATCCTTCCATTCCCAGACTTTCTCGAGGAATTTCTCGCGGCCGAGGTCGTGACGGTTCTGGCCCTGGGCTTCGAGTTGACGCTCCACCAGCATTTGCGTGGCGATACCGGCGTGGTCGGTGCCCGGCTGCCACAGGGTGTTGCGACCCTGCATGCGGCGGAAGCGGATCAGGGCGTCCATGATCGCGTTGTTGAAGCCGTGACCCATGTGCAGGCTGCCGGTGACGTTCGGCGGCGGGATCATGATGGTGTAGGACTCGCCCGCGCCTTGCGGGGCGAAGTAATTTTCTGACTCCCAGGTGTTGTACCAGGAAGTTTCAATGGCGTGCGGCTGGTAGGTCTTATCCATGCGCGGCGGGACCCTATTGGCATTTATTCAGGAAAAGCCGGCAAGTATAGCGGGGCATGGGGCAGAGGGCGAGTTGATCACGGGGTGAGCTGACTATCAGCCATTGCACAAAAACAATGTGGGAGCCGGGCTTGCTCGCGAAGGCAGCCTGTCATCCAACACAAATGTTGAATGTCACTGCCTCTTCGCGAGCAAGTCGAATCGTCGCACCGCCGCTCCCACATTGGAATGGTGGTGTCTATTCGTATTGGCTGAGCAACCGATCCATCCGCGCAGCGAGCCGCCGTTTGATTTCGGTTTCGATGTGCGGGGCGAAGTCGTCGATCACGTCTTGCATGATCAGCATGGCGGCGGAGCGCAGTTCGCCATCCAGATGCAGCAGGGCGTCCTGGCCTTTATCGGCCGCAGGTGAGGGCTCGGCGGCCGGGGTGGGTGGTGTCGGTTCGGCCGCAGGCTGGGACGCGCTGACCGCATCGAACAACATCGGAATCTGTTCCCGGTCATCGTCCTCGACCGTATCGGTCAGCAGGGGCGGTTGTAGGTTGTCGTCGCCCAGCAGTTGCCGGATCGACTCGAGGTCGTCCAGCAGGTGCGCGGACTGTTGCTGTTTTGGAGTGTCCATCGGAATGCTCAGAGTCGCTGTAGACGGTGATCTTGCAGAGGATAGCCCTGTTCGCGGTAGAAGCGGAAACTCTCCCGCGCGGCCTGACGAATCGTCGGATCTTCAACCACCACTTCCGCCACGCGAGCGAATTGCCCGGCGAAGGTCGGGACTGTCAGGTCGAGGTTGAGCAGCAGATCCTGGTGCGGACCGCAGTCATCGCCCAGGCCCAGCACGATCACACCATCCGGCTCGCTTTCGGCGGGGCCGTGCGGCACGAAGCTTTCGCCCTTGAAAGCCCACAGGCGCGCATCGAGATCGTCACGCTGGGCGGCATCGCTGCAGTGCAGGTAGATGCGGTGGCCCATGCGCCAGGCTTTCTCGGTGAGCTTGCAGGCGAAATCCAGGCGCGCCGACGGATCGGCGCTGGGCAGGATATAGAAGTCGACTTTGGTCATTGCGGTTCCTGGAATCAACTTCCGCGGAATCTGCAGGAGCGAGCTTGCTCGCGAAGGTCGTCAACGATTACGCGGGAAACCAGGTTCATCGCGGTGATCTTGAGTTTTTCGCGAGCAAGCTCGCTCCTACAGTGGTCAGTGAGCGATATTCAGGCTTTGGCGCGGTCCAGCAGGTATTGGGTCAGCAGGGGAACCGGACGACCAGTGGCGCCCTTGTCCTTGCCGCCGCTGGTCCAGGCCGTGCCGGCGATGTCCAGGTGCGCCCAGTTCAGGTTCTTGGTGAAACGCGACAGGAAGCAGGCCGCGGTGATGGTGCCGGCTTTCGGACCGCCAATGTTGGCGATGTCAGCGAACGGGCTGTCCAGCTGTTCCTGGTACTCATCGAACAACGGCAGTTGCCAGGCGCGGTCGTCGGCGGACTGGCCGGCGCGCAATAGTTGGCCGATCAATTCGTCGTTGTTGCCCAGCAGGCCCGAGGTATGGGAGCCCAGAGCGACGACGCAGGCGCCGGTCAGGGTGGCGATGTCGATGACCGCTTGCGGCTTGAAACGCTCGGAGTAGGTCAGGGCATCGCACAGCACCAGACGGCCTTCGGCGTCGGTGTTGAGGATTTCCACGGTCTGGCCGCTCATAGTGGTGACGATGTCGCCAGGACGCGCAGCGTTGCCGCTCGGCATGTTCTCGGCGCAGGCCAGGATGCACACCAGGTTGATCGGCAGCTTCAGTTCGAGCACGGCACGCAGGGTGCCGAAGACGCTGGCGGCGCCGCCCATGTCGTACTTCATTTCATCCATGCCGGCACCGGGTTTCAGGCTGATGCCGCCGGTGTCGAAGGTGATGCCCTTGCCGACCAGTGCGTACGGTTTCTCGGATTTCTTTCCGCCGTTGTACTGCATGACGATCAGGCGCGGTGGCTGGGCACTGCCCTGGCCAACGGCATAGAACGAGCCCATGCCCAGGTCCTTGATCTTCTTCTCATCGAGGACTTCGACTTTCAGGCTCTTGAATTCCTTGCCCAGGCTCTTCGCCTGTTCACCGAGGAAGGTCGGGTGGCAAATGTTCGGCGGCAAGTTGCCCAGGTTGCGGGTAAACGCCATGCCATTGGCGATGGCGGTGGCATGGGCCACGGCGCGCTCGACTTCGGCCTGGGCTGCCTTGATGGTCACCAGGGTGACTTTCTTCAGGGCGCGGGGCTCGGCTTTCTGGCTCTTGAACTGATCGAAGGTATATTCGCCGTCCACCAGGGTTTCGGCCAGCAGGCGGGTCTTGCCATAGCTGTCGCGGCCCTTGACCACGATTTCATCCAGGGCGAGCACGGCATCGTTGCCGCCCAGGCCCTTGAGGGTGTTGAGAATGCCGGCGACGATTTTGCGGAACGGGCGGTCGCCCAGCTCTTCGTCCTTGCCCACGCCCACCAGCAACACACGCTCGGCCTTGAGGTTCGGCACGCTGTGCAACAACAGGCTCTGACCGACCTTGCCGGCCAGGTCGCCACGCTTGAGCACCGCGCTGATGGTGCCGCCGCTCAGTTCGTCGAGTTGGCGGGCGGTGGCGCCGAGCTTGCGGTCTTCGCCGACGGCGACCACCAGAGTGGCGGTCTTCAACGTTTCTGGGCTAACGCTTTTTACAACCAGTTCCATGTCCGGGTCCCTGAATGATGGGTCAACAACGCAAGCGTATGAACTTGCTTATAAATAGAAAGACGCAAGACGCGGTCTGCGACAAAGGCCGCAGTTTGAACCTCGCTACGGGCGCCTGACAACCCTTGGCCCTACGATTGTAGGAGCGAGCCTGCTCGCGAAAAAACCAAGACCGCCGTGGGGGGCCAGGAGGCCCGCGTTATCGTTGATGTCCATCGCGAGCGAGCTCGCTCCTACACGCACGACCGCACCATTGCGCCGTGACAGGCGCACCCAATCACAGGATAATGCGCCAACTTTTTCGGCGGCTCTGCCCTGCGGGCCGTCTGATACGTTTGCTTGTTTGGCCGCCTTAGCCTGACAACCCTGGAGTGTCTGGTTTGATTGTCTTTCGTTATCTGTCTCGAGAAGTCCTGTTGACCTTGAGCGCCGTCAGTGCGGTGCTGCTGGTCATCATCATGAGTGGACGCTTCATCAAATACCTCGCCCAGGCGGCTGCCGGCCTTCTGGATCCAGGCTCGCTGTTTCTGATCATGGGTTTTCGCCTGCCGGGTTTTTTGCAGTTGATTCTGCCGTTGGGCCTGTTCCTGGGGATTCTGCTGTCTTACGGTCGTTTGTACCTTGAAAGCGAAATGACCGTACTGTCGGCCACCGGCATGAGCCAGCAGCGGCTGTTGGCAATGACGTTGTTTCCGGCGACCCTGGTGGCATTGGTGGTGGCGTGGCTCAGCCTGAGCCTGGCGCCGCAAGGGGCCAATCAGTTCCAGTTGCTGCTGAACAAGCAGGATGCCCTGACCGAGTTCGATACCCTCGAGCCCGGCCGTTTCCAGGCGTTGCGCGACGGAACGCGGGTGACCTACACCGAAACGCTGTCGGATGACCGCATCAACCTCGGCGGCGTCTTCATTTCGCAGAAGAACATCTCGACGGAGAACAAGAAGGATCGCGGCATTTCCGTGCTGGTGGCCGAGAACGGGCGCCAGGAAATCCGCGCCGACGGCAACCGCTACCTGATTCTCGAAAACGGCTATCGCTATGACGGTAATCCGGGTCAGGCCGACTACCGGGCGATCAAGTATGACGAGTACGGCGTATTGCTGCCCAAGCCGGACGTCAGCGATGAAGTCACCGACCGTGACGCGATGCCCACCGGCTCCCTGCTGGGCAGCGACGACATTCGTTCCCGCACCGAATTGCAGTGGCGTCTGTCGTTGCCGTTGCTGGTGTTCATCGTGACCCTGATGGCCGTGCCGCTGTCCCGGGTCAATCCGCGCCAGGGGCGTTTCCTCAAGCTGCTGCCGGCGATTCTTCTTTATATGGCCTACCTGTCGATCCTGATTGCCGCTCGCGGCGCCCTCGAGAAGGGCAAGATACCGCCGGCGCTGGGGTTGTGGTGGGTGCATGCGATTTTCCTGGTCATCGGCCTGGGCCTGCTCTATTGGGAGCCACTGCGCTTGAAAATGGCAAGTCGCCGCAGCGCGCTGGAGGTGGCCCGTGGTTAAGCTCGATCGCTACATCGGCAGCAGTGTGTTCATGGCAATCCTGGCCGTGCTGGGGATCATTCTCGGCCTGGCGACGCTGTTCGCCTTTATCGACGAGATGAGTGACGTCAGCGATACCTACACTCTGGTCGATGTCTTGAGCTACGTGCTGCTGACCGCGCCGCGCCGTCTTTACGACATGTTGCCGATGGCGGCGTTGATCGGATGCCTGATCGGCCTCGGCAGCCTGGCCAGTCACAGCGAACTGACGATCATGCGCGCGGCGGGGGTGTCGGTCGGGCGGATCGTCTGGGCGGTCATGAAGCCGATGCTGGTGCTGATGGTCGTGGGACTGCTGATTGGCGAGTACGTCGCTCCGGCGACGGAAGTCACTGCCCAGGCCAATCGTTCCCTGGCCCAGGGCAGCGGCGATGCGCAAAGCGCCAAGCACGGCCTGTGGCACCGCCAGGGTGACGAGTTCATTCATGTCAACTCGGTGCAGCCCAACGGCCTGCTGTATGGCGTGACCCGTTATCGCTTCGATGATCAACGCCACATCCTGTCTTCGAGCTTCGCCAAGCGCGCGGAATTCGACAAGGATCACTGGCAGCTGAGCGACGTCACGACCACGTTGTTCCATGAAAAGAGCACCGAAGTGGTGACGGCCCCGGTCGAGCGCTGGAACGTGGCACTCAGCCCGCAATTGCTCAGCACGGTGGTGATGTCCCCCGATTCGCTGTCGATCACCGGCCTGTGGGGTTACATCCACTACCTGGCTGACCAGGGCCTGAACAATGGTCGTTATTGGCTGGCTTTTTGGGTCAAGGTATTGCAGCCGCTGGTCACCGCGGCCCTGGTGCTGATGGCGATTTCCTTCATCTTCGGTCCATTGCGTTCGGTGACCCTCGGTCAGCGGGTGTTCACCGGTGTGCTGGTGGGCTTTACCTTCCGCATCGTCCAGGATCTGCTGGGGCCTTCGAGCCTGGTGTTCGGTTTTCCGCCGCTCCTTGCGGTGCTGTTGCCGGCCAGTATTTGCGCCCTGGCCGGGCTCTGGCTGCTGCGCCGGGCCGGCTGATTGCGGGTATTTCCCGCGCTGGTCGATGACAAAAAAACGCCCCTGCCGCAAAGCCGGGGCGTTTTTGTACATGCCGTCCGACCTGCAAACGTGACGCTTGCGCCGTGGATCAGGTACAATTCCCGGCTATTTTTCGGCGGGCTATGCCTGCAGCCTTTTTGAGTGTTGATCCGTGAGTGATTTGAGTCATATCCGCAATTTCTCCATCATCGCCCACATTGACCATGGCAAGTCGACGCTGGCCGATCGCTTCATCCAGATGTGCGGCGGCCTTGCCGAGCGCGAAATGGAAGCCCAGGTACTGGACTCCATGGACCTGGAACGTGAACGCGGGATCACCATCAAGGCCCACAGCGTCACCCTGTACTACACCGCTCGCGATGGCATCAAGTATCAGCTGAACTTCATCGACACCCCGGGCCACGTCGACTTCACCTACGAAGTCAGCCGCTCGCTGGCGGCCTGTGAAGGTGCGTTGCTGGTGGTCGATGCCGGCCAGGGCGTGGAAGCGCAGTCGGTTGCCAACTGCTACACGGCGATCGAGCAGGGCCTGGAAGTCATGCCCGTGCTGAACAAGATCGACCTGCCGCAGGCCGACCCGGACCGCGTCAAGGAAGAAATCGAGAAGATCATCGGCATCGATGCCACCGATGCGGTCGAGTGCAGCGCCAAGACCGGCCTAGGCGTCGACGAAGTGCTCGAACGTCTGGTTCACACCATTCCCGCGCCGACCGGCAACTACGAAGATCCGCTGCAAGCGTTGATCATCGACTCCTGGTTCGACAACTACCTGGGCGTTGTGTCCCTGGTACGCGTGCGTCATGGCCGTGTGAAAAAGGGCGACAAGATTCTGGTCAAGTCCACCGGCAAGATCCACCTGGTGGACAGCGTCGGTGTGTTCAACCCGAAACACACCGCCACCGTCGACCTGAAGGCTGGCGAAGTGGGCTTCATCATCGCCGGCATCAAGGACATTCACGGTGCGCCGGTGGGTGACACCCTGACCTTGAGCTCCACCCCCGATGTTGACGTGCTGCCCGGCTTCAAACGCATTCAGCCGCAGGTTTACGCCGGCCTGTTCCCGGTCAGCTCCGACGACTTCGAAGACTTCCGCGAAGCCCTGCAAAAGCTCACGCTCAACGACTCGTCCCTGCAGTACACCCCGGAAAGCTCCGACGCCCTGGGCTTCGGCTTCCGTTGCGGGTTCCTCGGCATGTTGCACATGGAGATCATCCAGGAGCGCCTGGAGCGCGAGTACGACCTGGACCTGATCACCACGGCGCCGACGGTGATTTTCGAGCTGTTGCTGAAAACCGGTGAAACGATTTACGTCGATAACCCGTCCAAGCTCCCGGACCTGTCCTCGATCGAAGACATGCGTGAGCCGATCGTGCGGGCCAATATTCTTGTGCCGCAAGAGCACCTGGGCAACGTCATTACCCTGTGTATCGAAAAGCGTGGCGTGCAGCACGACATGCTGTTCCTCGGTACCCAGGTCCAGGTGACCTACGATCTGCCGATGAACGAAGTGGTGCTGGACTTCTTCGACCGTCTGAAATCCACCAGCCGCGGCTATGCTTCGCTGGACTACCATTTCGACCGTTATCAATCGGCTAATCTGGTGAAACTGGATGTGCTGATCAACGGTGACAAGGTCGACGCCCTGGCGCTGATCGTGCACAAGGATAACGCGCACTACAAAGGTCGCCAGTTGACCGAGAAGATGAAAGAACTGATTCCGCGCCAGATGTTCGACGTCGCGATCCAGGCCGCCATTGGTGGGCAGATCATTGCGCGGACATCGGTCAAGGCACTCAGAAAGAACGTATTGGCCAAATGCTACGGCGGTGACGTTAGCCGTAAGAAAAAACTGCTGGAGAAGCAGAAGGCCGGTAAGAAACGCATGAAGCAAGTCGGCAACGTGGAAATTCCACAAGAAGCCTTCCTTGCAGTGCTCAGGTTGGATAGTTAGGTCCTATGTCACTAAATTTCCCGCTGTTGCTGGTCATCGCCGTGTTCGTCTGCGGCCTGTTGGCGTTGCTCGATCTGGTTTTCCTGGCGCCGCGTCGGCGTGCGGCCATTGCCTCCTATCAGGGCAGCGTCAGCCAGCCTGACGGGTTGGTGGTCGAGAAACTGAACAAAGAGCCGCTGCTGGTCGAATACGGCAAGTCGTTCTTCCCGGTGTTGTTCATCGTGCTGGTACTGCGTTCGTTCCTGGTGGAACCGTTCCAGATTCCTTCCGGCTCGATGAAACCGACCCTGGACGTTGGCGACTTCATTCTGGTGAACAAGTTTTCCTACGGGATCCGCTTGCCGGTGATCGACAGGAAAATCATCGATGTCGGTGATCCGCAGCGCGGCGATGTGATGGTGTTCCGCTACCCTAGCGATCCGAACGTCAACTACATCAAGCGTGTCGTGGGCCTGCCGGGTGACCAGATTCGCTATACCGCCGACAAGCGCCTGTTCGTCAACGGCGAATCGATTGCCGAACAACTGGTCGGCTCCGAGCCGGGAACGCTGGGCAGCGCCGAGCTCTACAAGGAAAAACTCGGTGTCGCCGAGCATTTGATCCGCAAGGAGATGAGCCGCTACCGCGCTGCTCCGGACCATTCGTGGACCGTGCCCGCCGGCCACTACTTCATGATGGGCGACAACCGCGACAACTCGAACGACAGTCGCTTCTGGGATGATCCGAGCATTCCCAAGGATCTGCTGGGCATGGTTCCCGACAAGAATATCGTCGGCAAGGCCTTCGCGGTCTGGATGAGCTGGCCGGAACCCAAACTCAGTCACCTGCCGAATTTCTCGCGGGTCGGGCTGATCAAGTAATCACACACGGCGCTGTTGAACACAGCGCCGAATGCATTTCTGGAACCGGTACAATCGGCCCCCGAAGCATGAAAACAATGATATTCAGGACGTAATTTTTGAACACAGCGTTAATTGTCCCAAGCCTGCGCCGCACCCTGGCGATGGCGGTGGAATCCAGCCACGAACTCAGCGTGGGTACACCGTGAGCGTCTCCTTAAGCCGTCTCGAGCGTCAGCTCGGCTACACCTTCAAGGACCAGGAACTGATGGTCCTGGCCCTGACTCACCGCAGCTTTGCCGGGCGCAACAACGAACGTCTGGAATTCCTCGGTGATGCCATCCTCAACTTCGTCGCCGGCGAGGCGCTGTTCGATCGCTTCCCGCTGGCCCGCGAAGGCCAGCTGTCGCGTTTGCGCGCCCGCCTGGTGAAAGGCGAGACCCTGGCCGTGCTGGCCCGCGGTTTCGATCTGGGCGAGTACCTGCGCCTGGGTTCCGGCGAGTTGAAAAGCGGCGGATTCCGTCGTGAGTCGATTCTGGCCGATGCCCTGGAAGCGCTGATTGGCGCGATCTACCTGGACGCCGGCATGGAGATGGCGCGCGAGCGCGTACTGGCCTGGCTGGCCGGGGAGTTCGAAGGCCTGACGCTGGTCGATACCAACAAAGATCCGAAAACCCGCCTGCAGGAATTTCTGCAGTCCCGGGGTTGTGAGCTGCCGCGTTACGAAGTGGTGGATATCCAGGGTGAGCCGCATTGCCGGACGTTCTTCGTCGAATGTGAAATCACCTTACTGAATGAAAAAAGCCGAGGTCAGGGTGTGAGTCGTCGTATTGCCGAACAGGTAGCGGCCGCCGCAGCACTGATTGCCCTGGGTGTGGAGAATGGCAATGACTGATTCAAATGCAACTCGCTGTGGCTATGTTGCCATCGTCGGCCGTCCCAACGTGGGCAAGTCCACGCTGCTGAACCACATCCTCGGCCAGAAGCTCGCGATCACCTCGCGCAAGCCGCAGACCACCCGCCACAACATGCTCGGGATCAAGACCGAAGGCGACGTGCAAGCGATCTACGTTGACACCCCGGGCATGCACAAGGGTGGCGAAAAGGCGCTGAACCGCTACATGAACAAGACCGCTTCGGCGGCGTTGAAAGACGTTGACGTGGTGATCTTCGTGGTTGACCGCACCAAGTGGACCGATGAAGACCAGATGGTCCTCGAGCGCGTGCAGTACGTCACCGGCCCGCTGATCGTTGCGTTGAACAAGACCGATCGCATCGAAGACAAATCCGAGCTGATGCCGCACCTGACCTGGTTGCAGGAACAGCTGCCGAACGCGCAGATCATGCCGATCTCGGCCCAGCACGGGCACAATCTCGACGCGCTGGAGCGGGTGATTGCCGGTTACCTGCCGGAAAACGATCACTTCTTCCCGGAAGACCAGATCACCGACCGCAGCAGCCGCTTCCTTGCCGCCGAGCTGGTGCGCGAGAAAATCATGCGCCAGTTGGGCGCCGAGCTGCCGTACCAGATCACCGTGGAAATCGAAGAGTTCAAACAGCAGGGGAAAACCCTGCATATCCACGCGTTGATCCTCGTCGAACGTGACGGCCAGAAGAAGATCATCATTGGCGACAAGGGCGAGCGCATCAAGCGCATCGGCACCGAGGCGCGCAAGGACATGGAGCTGCTGTTCGACTCCAAGATCATGCTCAACCTGTGGGTCAAGGTTAAGGGCGGCTGGTCCGACGACGAGCGCGCTTTGCGTTCGCTGGGTTATGGCGACCTGTAACACCGGTTCCTGATACACCGAAGTACCCCTGTGGGAGCGAGCCTGCTCGCGATAGCGGCCTGACAGTCGACAGATATGTTGAATGTGGAGGCCTCATCGCGAGCAGGCTCGCTCCCACATTGGTTTTGGGTGGTTTATAAATCTGTGCTGACTCATTGAGAACGCTGACTTCCATGTCCCAAACCCCTCCCATCGGCCAACCCGCCTACGTCCTCCATAGCCGCGCCTACCGCGAAAGCAGCGCGCTGGTGGACTTCCTCACGCCGCAAGGTCGGCTGCGGGCGGTGTTGCGTAGCGCACGGGGCAAGGCCGGGACATTGGCGCGGCCTTTCGTGCCGCTGGAAGTCGAGTTCCGTGGCCGGGGCGAGTTGAAAAACGTCGGCCGCATGGAAAGCGCCGGTGTTTCCACCTGGCTCAACGGCGAGGCGCTGTTCAGCGGTCTCTACCTCAACGAATTGCTGATCCGTCTGCTGCCCGCTGAAGACCCTCATCCCGCGGTTTTCGATCACTACGCCGCGACCTTGCTCGCCCTGGCCGAAGGCCGTCCATTGGAGCCTTTGCTGCGCTCCTTCGAATGGCGTTTGCTCGACGACCTCGGTTATGGCTTTGCATTGAGCACCGACATCCACGGTGACCCCATCGCGCCGGATGGCCTCTACCGCTTGCAAGTGGATGCGGGCCTGGAGCGGGTCTACCTGCTACAACCGGGCCTGTTCAACGGCACTGAGTTGCTGGCCATGGCCGATGCCGACTGGTCCGCACCTGGTGCGCTGTCCGCTGCCAAGCGCTTGATGCGCCAGGCACTGGCCGTTCATCTGGGTGGTCGTCCGCTGGTCAGTCGTGAGTTGTTTCGCAAGCCGTAGGGTCTGTTGGCGCTCGATGGTGACCGCGACGGCGCCCGGCATGTCCACCACCAAACGTCAACAGACCCTGGCTCCCCGTGTATGCTGTGCACCGAACTTTCCCTTCTTCAGGAGCGCTTCCGTGACCACCAGCAATCGCATTCTTCTCGGCGTGAACATCGACCACGTTGCCACCCTGCGCCAGGCCCGGGGCACTCGTTATCCGGATCCGGTCAAGGCAGCACTCGACGCCGAAGAGGCGGGCGCTGACGGCATCACCGTGCACCTGCGCGAAGACCGCCGGCACATCCAGGAGCGCGACGTGCTGCTGCTCAAGGACGTGCTGCAAACCCGCATGAACTTCGAAATGGGCGTCACCGAAGAAATGATGGCGTTCGCCGAGCGCATCCGCCCGGCGCACATTTGCCTGGTTCCGGAAACCCGCCAGGAACTGACTACCGAGGGCGGTCTGGACGTAGCGGGGCAGGAAGCACGAATCAAGGCGGCGGTGGATCGCCTGGCGAAGATCGGCTGTGAAGTGTCGCTGTTCATCGATGCGGACGAGCGGCAGATCGAAGCGTCCCGTCGTGTGGGGGCGCCTGCCGTCGAGTTGCACACCGGTCGTTACGCGGATGCCGAGACGCCGACGCAAGTGGCTGAAGAATTGAAGCGCGTGGCCGATGGCGTTGCGTTTGGCCTGGCCCAGGGCCTGATCGTCAATGCCGGCCACGGTTTGCATTATCACAACGTCGAAGCGGTCGCGGCGATCAAGGGCATCAACGAACTGAACATCGGCCATGCGCTGGTGGCCCATGCGTTGTTCGTCGGGTTCAAGTCGGCGGTGTCGGAAATGAAAGCGCTGATCCTGGCTGCCGCAAAAGCTTAAACCGAGCAAAAAACCCTGTGGGAGCGAGCCTGCTCGCGAAAGCGGTGCAACAGTCAACGGAAATGTTGAATGTTGAACCGTATTCGCGAGCAGGCTCGCTCCCACATTGGTTTGTGGTGGCTTTTAGAGCGGCGGGGTTTCCTGGTTGGGCTTGGTCTTGTCGACCCCCGGCACATGCAGGCTGCCCTCGGCGACCTGGTCGCCTTCAAGCTGCGGCTGAGTGACCCAGGTCAGGATGTCGTAGTAGCGACGAATGTTCGCCACAAAGTGCACCGGCTCGCCACCCCTGGCGTAGCCGTAGCGGGTTTTGCTGTACCACTTCTTCTCGGACAGCCGCGGCAGGATCTTCTTCACGTCCAGCCACTTGTCGGGATTGAGCCCTTCCTTCGCCGCCAGTTTGCGCGCGTCATCCAGATGACCGCTGCCAACGTTATAGGCCGCCAGGGCAAACCAGGTGCGATCCGGCTCCTGGATCGAGCCGTCCAGCTGTTCCTTCATGTAGGCCAGGTACTTGGCGCCACCCATGATGCTCTGCTTGGGGTCGAGGCGATTGGATACCCCCATGGCCTGTGCGGTGTTCTGGGTCAGCATCATCAGCCCGCGCACACCGGTCTTGGAGGTGACGGCCGCCTGCCACAGCGATTCCTGGTAACCGACCGCGGCCAGCAGGCGCCAATCGACTTTCTCTTCCTTGGCGTAGGCCTTGAAGTGCTTCTCGTACTTGGGCAACCGTTGCTGCAAGTGCTGGGCGAAGGTGTAGGCGCCCACATAGCCGAGCACATCGACGTGCCCGTAATAGCGGTCCTTGAGACGTTGCAGGGTGCCGTTCTTCTTGACCTTGTCGAGGTAGCTGTTGATCTCGTTCAGCAGGCTGTTGTCGTCGCCAGCCGCTACGGCCCAGCTCTGGTTGCTGGCATTGCCGAGATCGAAGGCCACTCGCACGTTGGGGAAATAGACCTGGTTCATCGCGACTTCGTTGGAGTCGACCAGGGTCAGGTCGATCTGATCTTCGTCCACCATGCGTAGCAGGTCGACGACTTCAACGGCGTCGGACTCTTCGTATTCGATGCGGGGGTACTTCTTTTTCAGTTCCGCCAGCTGCTCGGCGTGGGTGCTGCCCTTGAGCACCATGATCTTCTTGCCCACCAGATCCTTCGCATCGGTTGGCCGCGATTGGCCGTTGCGGTAGATGATCTGAGGGGTGACTTCCAGGTAGGAGTGGGAAAACCGCACCTGTTTCTTGCGCTGCTCGCTGGCGACCAGGCCGGCGGCAGCCAGCACCGGGCCATTGGGCTTGCCCACCTGGTTGAACAGGTCGTCGAGGTTGTCGGCGGTTTCGATCTTGAGCTCCACCCCCAGATCGTCGGCGAAGCGCTTCACCAGCTCGTATTCGAAGCCGGTTTCACCGTTGCGATCCTGGAAGTAGGTGGCCGGGCTGTTTCGGGTAACCACCCGCAGCACGCCATCCTCCTTTACGCGCTCGAGTGTGTTGGGTTTATCAACACAGCCACTGAGCATCAGGAAGAGTCCGGTTGCGATCAGCCATTTGGCGTACCGCGGACGCAAAGCCGTTGGGGAAAACATCTGCGCAGTATACGCAAAGGACCACGAGCGCCATATCTCGACAGCGAAGGGCTAGTCTGCTAGAGGGTGAAAAACTCGCCATGAGCCCGCAGGAACGGGCTTTCTCGGCACTTCATGACACAAAAAATAACCCCTGGCGCCCCTCCCGGAGCGCCAGGGTTGCGGCGCCATGGAGGCGGCCCGACGTCCGGGTACGGCCGTGCGTACCGTTTCGAGTGATGTCGCGGCCTGTTTAGGCTAGAATGCACGGCCTCAAAGCACACCCCTTCCCGAGGCTGTCCCGAAGATGTTGATCCTGCGCGGCGCTCCTGCCCTTTCTGCCTTTCGCCACAGCAAACTCCTTGAGCAACTGAGCCAGAAAGTCCCGGCTGTCAGCGGCCTGTATGCTGAATTCGCTCACTTCGCCGAAGTTGCCGGCGTCCTGACCGGCGACGAACAGCAGGTGCTTGCGCGCCTTCTGAAGTACGGCCCAAGTGTTCCAGTACAGGAACCGACCGGTCGTCTGTTCCTGGTGTTGCCGCGTTTCGGCACCATTTCGCCATGGTCCAGTAAAGCCAGCGACATCGCTCGCAACTGTGGCCTGGGCAAGATCCAGCGCCTGGAGCGCGGCATCGCGTTCTACGTTGCCGGCCAGTTCAGCGATGCTGAAGCACAGCTGATCTCTGACGCATTGCACGACCGTATGACCCAGATCGTCCTCGCCAGCCTGGAACAGGCCGCCGGTCTGTTCAGCCACGCCGAGCCCAAGCCCCTGACCGCGATCGACGTGCTGGGTGGCGGCCGCGCCGCGCTGGAGAAAGCCAACACCGAGCTGGGCCTGGCCCTGGCCGAAGACGAGATCGACTACCTGGTCAACGCCTTCGTCGGCTTGAAGCGCAACCCGCACGACATCGAACTGATGATGTTTGCCCAGGCGAACTCCGAGCATTGCCGTCACAAGATCTTCAACGCCAGTTGGGATATCGACGGTCAGAGCCAGGAAAAAAGCCTGTTCGGCATGATCAAGAACACATACCAGATGCACAGCGAAGGCGTGCTGTCCGCTTACAAGGACAACGCTTCGGTGATCGTCGGCAACGTCGCCGGCCGTTTCTTCCCGGACCCTGAAACCCGCCAGTACGGTGCGGTGCAGGAACCGGTGCACATCCTGATGAAGGTCGAAACCCACAACCACCCGACCGCGATTGCCCCGTTCCCGGGCGCATCCACCGGCAGTGGTGGCGAGATTCGCGACGAAGGCGCAACCGGTCGCGGTGCCAAGCCAAAGGCTGGCCTGACCGGTTTCACCGTGTCCAACCTGCAAATCCCGGGCTTCGAACAGCCGTGGGAAGTGCCGTACGGCAAGCCTGAGCGCATCGTCACCGCGCTGGACATCATGATCGAAGGCCCACTGGGTGGTGCCGCGTTCAACAACGAATTCGGTCGTCCGGCCCTGACCGGTTACTTCCGTACCTTCGAACAGTCGATCACCACGCCCCGTGGCGACGAAGTTCGCGGTTACCACAAGCCGATCATGCTCGCCGGCGGCATGGGTAACATCCGTGCCGAACACGTGCAGAAAGGCGAGATCACCGTCGGCTCCAAGCTGATCGTGCTCGGCGGCCCGGCGATGTTGATCGGCCTGGGCGGCGGCGCGGCTTCCTCCATGGCCACCGGCACCAGCTCGGCCGACCTGGACTTCGCATCGGTACAGCGCGAAAACCCGGAAATGGAACGCCGCTGCCAGGAAGTCATCGACCGTTGCTGGCAGCTGGGCGACAAAAACCCGATCAGCTTCATTCACGACGTCGGCGCGGGCGGTCTGTCCAACGCCTTCCCGGAACTGGTCAACGACGGCAACCGTGGCGGTCGCTTCGAACTGCGCAATATTCCAAACGACGAGCCGGGCATGGCCCCGCACGAAATCTGGAGCAACGAATCCCAGGAACGCTACGTTCTGGCAGTCGGTCCTGCGGATTTCGAGCGCTTCCAGGCGATCTGCGAACGTGAGCGCTGCCCGTTTGCCGTGGTCGGCGAAGCCACTGCCGAACCGCAGCTGACGGTCACCGACAGCCACTTCGGTAACAGCCCGGTGGACATGCCCTTGGAAGTGCTGCTGGGCAAAGCTCCGCGCATGCACCGTTCGGCCGTTCGCGAAAACGAACTGGGCGACGATTTCGATCCGTCGACCCTGGAGATCGCAGACTGCGTCGAACGCGTCCTGCATCACCCGGCCGTGGCCAGCAAAAGTTTCCTGATCACCATTGGCGACCGCACCATCACCGGCCTCGTGGCCCGTGACCAGATGGTCGGCCCATGGCAGGTTCCGGTGGCCGACGTTGCCGTCACCGCCACCAGCTTCGACGTCTACACCGGTGAAGCCATGGCCATGGGCGAGCGCACTCCGCTGGCCCTGCTGGACGCTCCGGCGTCGGGCCGCATGGCCATCGGCGAAACCCTGACCAACATCGCCGCGTCTCGCATCAACAAGATCTCCGACATCAAGCTGTCGGCGAACTGGATGTCCGCGGCGGGTCACCCGGGTGAAGACGCCCGGCTGTACGACACCGTGAAAGCGGTCGGCATGGAGTTGTGCCCGGACCTGGGAATTACCATTCCGGTGGGCAAGGACTCCATGTCCATGGCCACGCGCTGGAACGATAACGGCGAAGACAAGACCGTGACCTCGCCGATGTCCCTGATCGTGACCGGTTTTGCGCCTGTGGCTGACATCCGTCAGACCCTGACCCCGGAACTGCGCATGGACAAGGGCACCACCGACCTGATCCTGATCGACCTGGGCCGTGGCCAGAACCGCATGGGGGCTTCGATCCTGGCCCAGGTTCACGGCAAGCTCGGCTCGCAAGCGCCGGACGTTGACGATGCCGAAGACCTCAAAGCCTTCTTCGCGGTGATCCAGGGCCTCAACGCCGATGGTCACCTGCTGGCGTACCACGACCGTTCCGACGGCGGTCTGCTGACCAGCGTGGTGGAAATGGCCTTCGCCGGCCACTGCGGCCTGAGCCTGAACCTCGACGGCCTGGCGGAAACCTTTGCCGACATCGCCGCGATCCTGTTCAACGAAGAACTGGGCGCGGTGATCCAGGTTCGCCAGGACGCCACCCCGGACATCCTCGCGCAGTTCAGTGCTGCCGGTCTGGGCGAGTGCGTGTCGGTAATCGGTCAGCCGATGAACAACGGCCAGATCAACATCACCTTCAACGGCGAAACCGTATTCGAAGGTCAGCGTCGTCTGCTGCAACGCCAGTGGGCTGAAACCAGTTACCAGATCCAGCGTCTGCGTGACAACGCCGATTGCGCCGAACAAGAGTTCGACGTGCTGCTGGAAGAAGACAACCCGGGCCTGAGCGTCAAGCTCAGCTACGACGTCAATCAGGACGTCGCCGCGCCTTACATCAAGAAAGGCATCCGCCCACAGGTTGCCGTGCTGCGTGAGCAGGGCGTCAATGGTCAGGTGGAAATGGCGGCAGCGTTCGACCGCGCCGGTTTCAACGCGATCGACGTGCACATGAGCGACATTCTGGCTGGCCGTGTCGACCTGAACGAGTTCAAGGGCCTGGTGGCCTGCGGTGGTTTCTCCTACGGCGACGTATTGGGTGCCGGTGAAGGCTGGGCCAAGTCCGCGTTGTTCAACAGCCGTGCGCGCGATGCCTTCCAGGGCTTCTTCGAACGCAACGACAGCTTCACCCTCGGCGTGTGCAACGGTTGCCAGATGATGTCCAACCTGCACGAGCTGATCCCGGGCAGCGAATTCTGGCCGCACTTCGTGCGTAACCGCTCCGAGCAGTTCGAAGCGCGCGTGGCGATGGTTCAGGTCCAGGAGTCGAATTCGATCTTCCTGCAAGGCATGGCCGGTTCGCGCATGCCGATCGCCATCGCCCACGGTGAAGGTCATGCCGAGTTCGCCAGCGAAGAAGCGTTGCTGGAAGCCGATCTGTCCGGTTGCGTGGCGATGCGTTTCGTCGACAACCACGGCAAGGTCACCGAAAACTACCCGGCCAACCCGAATGGCTCGCCGCGTGGCATTACCGGGCTGACCAGCCGTGACGGTCGCGTGACCATCATGATGCCGCACCCGGAGCGAGTATTCCGCGCCGTGCAGAACTCGTGGCGTTCGGAAGACTGGAACGAAGATGCACCGTGGATGCGCATGTTCCGTAATGCTCGGGTTTGGGTAAATTAAGAGCGGGTTAACTAAGCGCCGTGTACAAGCTCAGCTTTTTTGTTCCCGACAGTCATGTCGAGGGGGTCAAGAGCGCCGTATTCGCCGCCGGTGGCGGACGGATCGGGGCTTATGACCACTGCGCCTGGCAAGTGCTGGGCCTTGGCCAGTTTCGACCGTTGGATGGCAGTCAGCCATTTATTGGCGAAGCGGGGCATGTCGAGCAGGTTGAGGAATGGAAGGTTGAGCTGGTGGTGGCAGATGAGTTGATCGTGGCCGTGGTGGCTGCGTTGAAACTCAGCCATCCCTATGAGACGCCGGCTTATGAGGTGTGGCGGTTGGAGGATTTCTGATCTTCCTGGCCGCCGAAATGAAAAACCCGTTGATTCGTCAACGGGTTTTTTATTGCCTTTGGAATGTCATCTGGCCTTGCGGGTTTCGGTGTTTGTGGGCCCTCTTCGCGAGCAAGCCCGCTCCCACAGGGGCTCTGCGGCGAACGCAAATTCCGTGCGCGACAGTGATCAAATGTGGGAGCGGGCTTGCTCGCGAAGGCGGGCTACCGGGCGCCATCTCTCTAAACCTTTGCACTCACCTCACTGCAATTGACCAACCCCTCCTTCGCCACAAAAAGCCCCTGTTGCCAGAAGAGGATCGCTACGGACGGATTTCGATCATCGTGCCGTCCGGCACCAGGCCCCAGACTTCGCGCATGTCCATGTTGCGCATGGCGATGCAGCCGTCGGTCCAGTCCAGGGTGTGGAACAGGTCTTCGGGGTTGTCTTCGGTGTCCGGAGTACCGTGGATCATGATCATGCCGCCGGGTTCGACCCCTTCGCGCCGGGCGCGGGCGGCGTCGCTGATGTTCGGGTAGGAAATGTGCATCGACAGGTTGAAGCGGTCGCTGGTCTTGCGCCAGTCCAGCCAGTAGAAACCTTCAGGTGTGCGTTTGTCGCCTTCCATGAGTTTCGGACCGACGGGTCTTTTTCCCAAAGAAATGCGATAGGTCCTGAGCGGCTTGCCGTCGTTGATCAATTGCAGTTGGTGAGCGGATTTGAGAACCAGAACTTTTTCGACGACTTTGCCGTCCAGGGTTTCCGCTGTGGAAGCCTGGGAAACAGTGAGGAACGACAGACAAAACACGGCTAGCAACCAGCGCATTGAAACGATATCCCTGAAAGGTGTCGCGACTAATTTATTTATAGAAGGTTTTTTAACGGATGGCAGGCTGAACGAGCGGCGGGACCGATTCGGACCGTACGGGATAGCGCTCGATCCGCCGGTCTGCGAAGAAACATTCCAGGGTACGGCCTACCGTGCGAAAAGCCAGCTCGGACCAAGGGATGTCGGCCTCTTCGAACAGTGCCACTTCCAGGCTTTCCGGACCGGCGGAAAAATCCAGATCCGCCAGCTCCGCACGAAAGAATACATGCACCTGACTGATGTGCGGCACATCGATCAGCGTATAGATGCTCAAATTGCGCACCCGGGCACACGCCTCTTCAGCAGTCTCGCGAATCGCCGCCTGCTCGATGGTTTCGCCGTTCTCCATGAAGCCTGCGGGCAGCGTCCAGTAACCTAGACGTGGCTCGATGGCGCGTCGGCACAACAACACCTTCGTGCCCCAGACCGGCACGCAACCGGCGACGATATTGGGGTTCTGGTAATGAATCGTGTGACAGCTGTCGCAGACATATCGCAGGCGCGAATCGCCTTCTGGAATGCGCTGGGTCACCGGGTTGCCGCACTGACTGCAAAATTTCATGCTTGGGTTCCTGAATGCTGCGCCTATCTTGGCGTGCGGCGGTGTCTGTCGGCAAGTTGTCGTTTAGCGACATGCTGCGGTTATGGGCTTGGGCGGTCGGTTCGATTGGTGCATGATGCAAGGTAGCGAATAAGTCGAGAAGCCTCATGCTGGACGAGCTATTGCATCGAGTAAGCAACCATATCCCACGCACACTGGAAACCGACAAGCGTTTTCCCGAGGCCGCGGTCCTGGTGCCCATCACTCGCAATGATGAACCGGAACTGGTCCTGACCCTGCGCGCCAGCGGGCTCTCGACCCATGGCGGTGAAGTCGCGTTTCCCGGTGGTCGCCGTGACCCCGAAGACCCTGACCTGGTGTTCACCGCCCTGCGCGAAGCCGAAGAAGAGATCGGCCTGGCACCGGGGCTGGTCGAAGTCATCGGCCCGTTGAGCCCGCTGATTTCCTTGCACGGCATCAAGGTCACACCCTACGTCGGCGTGATTCCGGACTTCGTCGACTATCAGGCCAACGACGCCGAGATTGCCGCGGTGTTCAGCGTACCCCTGGAATTCTTCCGCAAGGATCCTCGCGAACATACCCATCGCATCGATTACCAGGGCCGAAGTTGGTACGTGCCGAGCTATCGTTATGGCGAATACAAGATCTGGGGCCTGACCGCGATCATGATCGTCGAGTTGATCAACCTGCTTTATGACGCCAAAATCAGCCTGCACCAACCCCCCAAGCGTTTTACCAACACCTGAAGCCATCGTTGGAAATGGCCTAACCTTTTTGCAAGTGAGCCTGCCTGAGCTCGAGGGAACATAGATGAAATATCGCTTGGGTGACGCCCGCGTCGAAACCCATCCACAGAGCTGGATCGCACCGAACGCCGTGCTGGTCGGCAAGGTCAGGCTGGAAGAAGGCGCCAACGTCTGGTTCAACGCCGTGCTGCGTGGCGATAACGAATTGATCCTGATCGGCAAGAACAGCAACGTACAGGATGGCACGGTGATGCACACCGACATGGGCTACCCGCTGACCATCGGCACCGGCGTGACCATTGGCCACAACGCCATGCTCCACGGGTGCACGATCGGTGATTACAGCCTGATCGGGATCAACGCGGTGATTCTCAATGGCGCGAAAATCGGCAAGAACTGCATCATCGGCGCCAACTCCCTGATTGGCGAAGGCAAGGAAATTCCGGACGGCTCGCTGGTCATGGGGTCGCCCGGCAAGGTGGTGCGCGAGTTGACCGAAGCGCAGAAGAAGATGCTGGAGGCCAGTGCCGCTCACTACGTGCATAACGCCCAGCGTTACGCCCGCGATCTGGCTGAGCAGGAACAATGAACACAGCCGAACGCCCGGTTCGATCGCCTTGTGTGAATATCTGTGCACTGGACGGCGATGACATTTGCACGGGCTGTCAGCGCACGGTGGACGAGATCACGCGCTGGAGCAGGATGGACAACGAGGAGCGGCGCAGGGTGCTGGGGCTGTGTCATGAGCGGGCGAAGTCCAGCGGAATTCTCTGGATGCTGCCTGCGAAATCCGATTCCTGAACCCTGTGTAGGAGCGAGCTTGCTCCGGGCGGCGTTCCGACGATGGTCGTTAACGATAACGCGTATTTGCTGTTAAACGCGGCGCTCTTGAATCCATCGCGAGCAAGCTCGCTCCTACACGTCGCTAGCTGAAGCCAAACCCTCTGGTTCATGTAAAATGCCGCGCTTCCATGGGAAGCGCGCAGGCTCTTATCGGTCAATCACGCCGCGACCCTCGACGATCCGCTCCATAGAGGACCTGAGATGACCCGTATCGGAACTCCATTGTCGCCAACCGCGACCCGCGTTTTGTTGTGTGGCAGTGGTGAGCTGGGCAAGGAGGTGGTGATCGAGCTGCAACGCCTGGGCGTTGAAGTGATTGCCGTGGATCGCTACGCCAATGCGCCGGCCATGCAGGTTGCGCATCGCAGCCACGTGATCGACATGCTCGACAGCGCTGCCCTGCGTGCCGTGATCGAGGCCGAAAAACCGCACTTCATCGTGCCGGAAATCGAAGCCATCGCCACCGCGACCCTGGTCGAGCTTGAAGCGCAAGGTTTCACCGTGATCCCGACCGCGCGCGCCACGCAGCTGACCATGAACCGCGAAGGCATCCGTCGCCTGGCCGCCGAAGAGCTGGACCTGCCAACCTCGCCGTATCACTTCGCCGACACCTTCGAGGATTACAGCAAGGCTATCGAGGATCTGGGTTTCCCGTGTGTGGTCAAGCCGGTGATGAGTTCCTCGGGCAAAGGCCAGAGCCTGCTGCGCAGCGTCGATGACGTGAAAACCGCGTGGGATTACGCTCAAGAAGGCGGCCGCGCGGGCAAAGGTCGGGTGATCATCGAGGGCTTCATCGATTTCGATTACGAAATCACCCTGTTGACCGTGCGTCACGTCGGCGGCACGACTTTCTGTGCGCCCGTCGGCCATCGCCAGGAGAAAGGCGACTACCAGGAATCCTGGCAGCCACAGGCCATGAGCCCGGTGGCTCTGGCAGAGTCCGAGCGCGTGGCCAAAGCGGTCACGGAGGCCTTGGGCGGTCGCGGTCTGTTTGGCGTCGAGCTGTTCATCAAAGGCGATCAGGTGTGGTTCAGCGAAGTGTCGCCGCGGCCCCATGATACCGGCCTGGTGACCCTGATTTCCCAGGACCTGTCGCAATTCGCCCTGCATGCGCGGGCGATCCTGGGCCTGCCGATTCCATTAATCCGTCAGTTCGGACCTTCGGCTTCGGCGGTGATCCTGGTGGAAGGGCAATCGACCCAGACCGCTTTCGCCAACCTCGGCGCTGCATTGAGCGAGCCGGATACGGCGTTGCGCCTGTTCGGCAAGCCTGAGGTGAACGGTCAGCGCCGGATGGGGGTGGCGTTGGCGCGGGATGAGTCGATCGAGGCGGCTCGTGCCAAGGCGACCCGCGCTTCCCAGGCTGTCGTAGTCGAGCTCTAAACCGAGGCGCGGCTATCGCGAGCAAGCTCGCTCCCACAGGGTTCTTGGTCGATCACAAATTTTGTGTACATCTGAGATCCTGTGGGAGCGGGCTTGCTTCGGGCGGCGATCCGACGATGGCGGTCTGTCAGGCAACCCTGTTCAGATCGTTGTTACGCGTCTCCTTCAGGCACAGCACCGCAATCAAACTCAACACCGCCGCCCCCGACACATACCCGCCGACATAACTCAGCCCTCCCATTGCCACAAGCTTCTGCGCGAAGAACGGTGCCGCCGAGGCCCCGACGATCCCGCCGAGGTTGTAGGCCGCTGACGCCCCGGTATAACGCACGTGGGTCGGAAACAGCTCCGGCAGCAACGCCCCCATCGGCGCGAAAGTCACACCCATCAGAAACAGCTCGATGCACAGGAACAGCGCGACGCTCCACGTCGATCCCTGGGTCAACAGCGGTTCCATCAGGAATCCGGACAGAACCGCCAGCACGCCACCGATGATCAGCACCGGTTTGCGCCCGTAACGGTCACTGGCCAAGGCCGACAACGGCGTGGCAGCGGCCATGAACAGCACGGCGAAGCACAACAGCGCGAGGAAGGTTTCGCGGGTGTAGCCGAGTGTCGACACGCCGTAGCTCAACGAAAACACCGTCGAGATGTAGAACAGCGCATAGCACACCACCATCGACCCGGCCCCCAACAGCATGGGCGCCCAGTACTGGCTGAACAGTTCCACCAGCGGGATCTTCACCCGTTCCTGGCGAGCCATGGCATTGGCGAACACCGGCGTTTCGTGGAGCTTGAGGCGTACGTACAGGCCGACCATCACCAGCGCGGCGCTGAGCAGGAACGGAATCCGCCAGCCCCACGAGCGGAACTGTTCGTCGTCCAGGGTCATGGCGAGGGTCAGGAACAGTCCGTTGGCCGCAAGAAAACCGATCGAAGGGCCAAGTTGCGGGAACATGCCGAACCAGGCGCGCTTGCCTTTGGGTGCGTTCTCCGTCGCCAGCAGCGCTGCGCCGCCCCATTCGCCACCTAGCCCAAGGCCTTGGCCGAAGCGCAACACGCACAGCAGGATCGGCGCCCAGGCCCCGATGCTGTCGTAGCCTGGCAACACACCGATCAGCGTGGTGCACACGCCCATCAGCAACAGGGAGGCCACCAGGGTCGATTTGCGCCCGATGCGGTCACCGAAGTGGCCAAATAGCGCCGAGCCCAGCGGTCGGGCAAGGAACGCGATGCCGAAGGTGAGGAACGCCGACAGCATCTGCGCGGTGCCGGAGGTCTGCGGAAAGAACACCGGCCCGATGACCAGCGCTGCCGCAGTGGCATAAACGTAGAAGTCGTAGAATTCGATGGCGGTACCGATGAAGCTCGCGGTGGCCACCCGGGTGGCGGAGTTCGTCGGTTGTGCGGGCGTGGTGTCGTTATAAGTCGTGCTGGTTGTCATGCGGTAATCCCTGACAGTCATGTGCTCCAGTGGAGCGAATTATTATGGTCGAACACCCAGGGATGTGGGTTTAACGCAGAGTGCGGGTAGCACAGGGGTAGGGCGGGGCTTGGGTAAGCGGCTCGATTATAGGAAGGTGGCTAACGATCAAACAAGGGGCCAAAGCCTTTCAATGGCTTTTGTGGCGAGGGAGCTTGCTCCCGCTCGGGCGCGCGGCGGCCGCAACAGGCCAGAACGCGTTTGACAGGATGATTTGTGGCGTTTGTGAGGGGGGCTGCTTCGCCCCCCAGCGGGAGCAAGCTCCCTCGCCACAGGGCTCTAGATGACGGCTGGAACCGAAGTGGTATGCCAGATCAGCACTCGCGTAACGCGGTTGTCTTCGGTTTCGAGGATTTCCAGCCGATACCGCCCGATCTTCAGGCACACCGCGCTCCCGGGAATCGTCTCCAGCGCCTCGGTGACCAGGCCGTTGAGGGTTTTCGGCCCGTCACTGGGCAGGTGCCAGCCCAGGCTTTTGTTCAGGTCGCGAATCGATGCCGCGCCATCAATGACCAGGCGCCCATCGGCCTGGGGATGGATATGCGGGTTATCCAGGCTGTGCTGGCTTTCGAACTCGCCGACGATTTCTTCGAGAATGTCTTCCAGGGTCACGATGCCGAGCACTTCGCCGTACTCGTCGACCACCATGCCCAGGCGTCGCTGCTGCTTGTGGAAATTGAGCAGTTGCAGTTGCAGCGGGGTGCTTTCAGGCACGAAGTACGGCTCATGACTGGCCGCCAGCAGCGATTCCATGGTCAGGCTGCCATCTGGCAGCAAGTGGCGGATCTGCCGGGTATTGAGCACCGCTTCGACCTGGTTGATATCGCTGTGGAACACCGGCAGGCGCGTGCGTTTGTTGTGGCGCAGTTGTTCGATGATCTCCGAAAGGGGGTCGTCGAGGTTGATGCCGTCGACGTCACTGCGCGGCACCAGAATGTCGTTGACCGTGATGTTGTCCAGCGCGTGGATGCCCGACAGAGGGTGCGGACGACAGACCGGCTGGTCGTGATCGTCGCGCCGCTCGCCCGGCGTCTCGTCTTCGCTTTGCTGCACCACTTTGGCTCTGCGGGCAAACGGCCGCATCAGCAACTGGCTGATGCCGTTGAGCAGCCAGGCGGCCGGGTAGATGATTTTCAGAGGGGCGCGGAGCAAGGTGTTGCCCAGGGCCAGGATCGCGTCCGGGTAGCGAACGGCGAGGGTGCGTGGCAGGTAGTCGGCGAACACCAGCAGGATCGCGCCGGCCCCGACGCAAGCGGCCCATGGACCGTTTTCAGCCCAGGCAAAAATCGCCAGCAAGGTGCTGATGACCACCACCAGTGCGCGGCACAGGGTGTTACAGAGGATCAGGCTGTTCAGCGGGAAACTCAGTTTCGCCACGGGTTTGTCACTGGAGCGCGAGGCCGTGCGCTGGGCCAGCAAGTGCTGTTGTGCCGCTTCGATGGCAGTAAACAACCCCGACCATAAAATCAGCAGGGCCATGACTGCAAGCATCGGCCCTATGGGTAATTCGTCCATTAATGCGGCCCGTCAGATGTGCAGGATGTATTCGCGGACCAGCTTGCTGCCGAAGTACGCCAGCATCAGCAGGCAGAAACCGGCGAGGGTCCAGCGAATGGCCTTGTGTCCGCGCCAGCCCAGGCGGTTGCGGCCCCAGAGCAGCACGCTGAAGACGATCCAGGCCAGGCACGCCAGCAAGGTCTTGTGTACCAGGTGCTGGGCGAACAGGTTGTCGACGAACAGCCAGCCGGAGACCAGCGACAACGACAACAGGGTCCATCCAGCCCAGAGGAAGCCGAACAGCAGGCTTTCCATGGTCTGCAGCGGCGGGAAGTTCTTGATCAGTCCGGACGGGTGCTTGTGCTTGAGTTGATGGTCCTGAACCAGCAACAGCAACGCCTGGAACACTGCAATGGTGAACATCCCGTAGGCGAGGATCGACAGCAGGATGTGGGCGAGGATGCCCGGCTCCTCGTCGATGATCTGCACCGTGCCGGCGGGGGCAACCTGCGCGAGGATCACGGTCGCGAGCCCCAGCGGGAACAGCAATATCAGCAGGTTCTCCACCGGAATCCGCGAGCAGGCCAGCAGCGTCAGGGCAATGACCGCCGCGGCGATCAGGCTGGCGGCACTGAAAAAATCCAGGCCCAGGCCGATCGGCGTCAACAGATGGGTGAACAGGCTGGCACTGTGAGCCAGCACGGCCAGCACGCCGAGCGTGACCAGCAGGCGCTTGTTGGCCTTGGCGCCGGTGGCCAGACGAGTGCCCTGATAGAGGGTCGCAGCGGCATACAAGCAGGCGGCGGCGAGGGTGGTGAGCAAACTGGGTGACAAGGGGAGCATAAATCCTGTTAGGCAAGCCCGAAAGGCGCTGAGTTTGGCATAGAACCCACACTGCACGAAAGTGCGAGGTGTCCGCCAGACGCAGTCTTCGCTATAATCCGCGACCTGCCCACGCCGCAGGCTCGCCGAGCACATGTTTAATCCGGTCTGGGCCGCCATTATCCCGGTCTACACAGGGCCTGAAAGGATCGCGCAATGTTTGAAAACTTAACCGACCGTCTCTCGCAGACGCTGCGCCATGTCACCGGCAAGGCCAAGCTGACCGAGGACAATATCAAAGACACCCTGCGTGAAGTGCGCATGGCGTTGCTCGAAGCCGACGTCGCCTTGCCGGTGGTGAAGGACTTCGTCAACTCGGTCAAGGAACGCGCCGTCGGCACCGAGGTGTCGCGCAGCCTGACGCCGGGCCAGGCCTTCGTGAAGATTGTCCAGGCCGAACTCGAAAGCCTGATGGGCGCGGCCAACGAAGACTTGAACCTGAGCGCCGTGCCGCCGGCGGTCATTCTGATGGCCGGTTTGCAGGGGGCGGGTAAAACCACCACCGCCGGCAAACTCGCGCGCTTCCTTAAAGAGCGCAAGAAGAAATCGGTCATGGTCGTGTCCGCGGACGTTTACCGTCCGGCGGCGATCAAGCAGCTGGAAATGCTTGCCGGTGAAGTCGGCGTGACCTTCTTTCCGTCCGACCTGAGCCAGAAGCCGGTCGCGATCGCGCAAGCGGCTATTAAAGAAGCCAGGCTCAAGTTCATTGATGTGGTCATCGTCGATACCGCCGGTCGCCTGCACATCGATGAAGAGATGATGGGCGAGATCAAGGCGCTGCATGCCGCGATCAACCCGGTCGAAACCCTGTTCGTGGTCGACGCCATGACCGGCCAGGATGCCGCCAACACGGCCAAGGCCTTTGGCGACGCGCTGCCGCTGACCGGTGTGATCCTGACCAAGGTCGACGGCGACGCCCGTGGCGGTGCCGCCCTGTCGGTGCGTGCCATCACCGGCAAGCCGATCAAGTTCATCGGTATGGGCGAGAAGAGCGAAGCGCTCGATCCGTTCCACCCTGAGCGTATCGCCTCGCGCATCCTCGGCATGGGCGACGTGCTCAGCCTGATCGAGCAGGCCGAGCAGACCCTCGACAAGGACAAGGCCGACAAGCTGGCCAAGAAGCTGAAGAAGGGCAAGGGCTTCGACCTCGAAGACTTCCGCGATCAGCTGCAACAGATGAAAAACATGGGCGGTCTCGGCGGCCTCATGGACAAGCTGCCGAACATCGGCGGTGTGAACCTGGCGCAGATGGGCAATGCCCAGGGTGCGGCAGAGAAGCAGTTCAAGCAGATGGAAGCCATCATCAATTCCATGACCCCGGCCGAGCGCCGCGACCCTGAGCTGATCAGCGGTTCGCGCAAACGCCGGATCGCCATGGGTTCCGGCACCCAGGTGCAGGACATCGGTCGCTTGATCAAGCAGCACAAGCAGATGCAGAAGATGATGAAGAAATTCTCCGCGAAAGGCGGAATGGCCAAAATGATGCGCGGCATGGGCGGTATGTTGCCCGGCGGCGGCATGCCAAAGATATAGTGTCCAGTCACGCCAATACTGCTCCATGTTGGCGGCGCCTGTTGACCTCATGCTGCGTTGCCGCTCCTCGCTATAGTCAGCTATGACTCGTCGCGGCGCCGTGCCTGAGATCAACAGTCACTCGCCAAAATGGAGCATTATTGGCGAGACTGGGCACAAGAATCCGCGCCGTCAGAGATGTCGGCGCAGTACCACAGAAATGTGGGAACTCCAGCAAACCCGCACTTGGCGGGAGCTGACTGGCCGTTTTAAACGACGGCTCTATAGCAAATCTTGATGGCGACCGGAAGGCCGCCGGAAAAAGACATTTGCAAAAGTCCGGATATTCCTTAGAATATGCGGCCTTTCGGGCACCTATGCCCGCTGTGCCTTTAGATTTGCAGCACCGACTACAGGAACGATGTTCACATGCTAACAATCCGTCTTGCCCTTGGCGGCTCCAAAAAGCGCCCGTTTTACCACTTGACCGTAACCGACAGCCGCAACCCGCGCGACGGTTCGCACAAGGAACAGGTTGGTTTCTTCAACCCTGTTGCCCGTGGTCAGGAAGTTCGTCTGTCCGTGAACCAAGAGCGCGTAGCCTACTGGCTGAGCGTTGGTGCACAACCTTCTGAGCGCGTTGCTCAGTTGTTGAAGGAATCTGCAAAGGCTGCGGCCTGAGCAATATGAACGCGACGCCAGCTGTTGCCGATGATTTGATCGTTATTGGCAAAATCTATTCTGTTCATGGCGTTCGCGGCGAAGTGAAGGTGTATTCCTTTACTGATCCAACCGAAAACCTGTTGCAGTACAAAACCTGGACGCTCAAGCGCGAAGGCAATGTCAAGCAGGTCGAGCTGGTCAGCGGACGCGGGAATGACAAATTCCTGGTCGCGAAGCTCAAGGGTCTCGATGATCGTGAAGAAGCACGTCTTCTGGCCGGTTATGAGATCTGCGTGCCGCGCAACCTGTTCCCTGAATTGACCGACGGCGAGTACTACTGGTACCAGCTGGAAGGTCTGAAGGTCATTGATCAACTCGGGCAATTGCTCGGGAAAATCGATCATCTTCTGGAAACCGGCGCCAATGATGTCATGGTGGTCAAGCCTTGCGCTGGCAGTCTGGATGATCGCGAACGCCTGTTGCCCTATACGGAGCAATGTGTGTTGGCCGTCGACCTTGCCGCAGGCGAGATGAAGGTGGAATGGGATGCGGACTTCTGAACGTGGCTAACCTGCGCGTAGAAGTGATCAGTTTGTTTCCCGAGATGTTCTCCGCCATCAGCGAGTACGGCATCACCAGTCGGGCGGTGAAACAGGGGCTGTTGCAGCTCACCTGTTGGAATCCGCGAGACTACACGACGGATCGACATCACACTGTGGACGATCGCCCGTTTGGCGGTGGTCCGGGCATGGTGATGAAGATCAAGCCCCTGGAAGATGCTCTGGTTCAGGCCAAGGCAGCAGCCGGGGAGGCGGCGAAGGTGATTTACCTGTCCCCCCAAGGCCGTCAACTGACTCAGTCGGCGGTACGCGAGTTGGCGAATCTGGATGCATTGATCCTGATTGCCGGCCGCTATGAAGGCATTGACGAGCGTTTCATTGAAGCTCATGTCGATGAAGAGTGGTCGATTGGCGACTATGTACTGTCTGGCGGTGAGCTGCCGGCGATGGTCTTGATCGATGCGGTTACACGACTGCTGCCTGGAGCTTTAGGGCATGCGGACTCCGCCGAGGAAGATTCCTTTACGGATGGTTTGCTGGATTGCCCGCACTACACCCGACCGGAGGTGTATGCGGATCAGCGTGTTCCCGACGTATTGCTAAGTGGCAATCACGCGCACATCCGGCGTTGGCGTTTACAGCAGTCCCTTGGTCGGACCTTTGAACGACGCGCCGATCTTCTGGAAAGCCGCTCGCTTTCTGGAGAAGAGAAGAAGCTGCTCGAGGAATACATCCGCGAGCGGGACGATAGTTAACAACGTATCGATGGTAAATCCGACGATTTACCTTAGGAGCACAGCATGACTAACAAAATCATCCTTGCACTCGAAGCAGAGCAGATGACCAAAGAGATCCCTACCTTTGCCCCGGGCGACACCATTGTCGTTCAGGTGAAAGTGAAGGAAGGCGACCGTTCGCGTCTGCAAGCGTTCGAAGGTGTTGTTATCGCCAAGCGTAACCGCGGCGTAAACAGTGCTTTCACCGTGCGTAAAATCTCCAACGGTGTTGGCGTAGAGCGTACTTTCCAGACCTACAGCCCGCAAATCGACAGCATGGCCGTTAAACGTCGCGGTGACGTACGTAAAGCCAAGCTGTACTACCTGCGTGACCTGTCCGGTAAAGCAGCTCGCATCAAGGAAAAACTGTCTTAAGTTCAGACAGCTTCCGATGCAGAAAAAAGCAGCCTACGGGCTGCTTTTTTGTTGCCCGCGATTTACCCCCGAATTTCGTTCCAGGCCCGCCTGGGTTTGCTAGCTGATCCGGAACCGAGTTGAGGCTTTCGCGAGCAAGCCCGCTCCCACACTGGATCTCCTGTGAGCGCGGTATGTGTGTGCACCCGAGATCAATGTGCGGGCTTGCTTGCGAATCGATCTGTCAGCCGCGGCTGTCATCAACTGATGCTGTAAAGCCCAGGCCGGCTATGAAAGACTTGCCGTCAGTTTTCCAGTTACCTGAGCCTCTATGCCCGCCATTGACCACCCACTGATAGACCAGTTCCTTGATGCCCTGTGGCTGGAGAAAGGCCTGTCCGACAACACCCGCGATGCCTATCGCAGCGACCTGGCCTTGTTCAACGGTTGGTTACAAGAGAAAGGACTGGAGTTGATCAACGCTGGCCGCGAATTGATCCTCGACCACCTTGCCTGGCGCCTGGAACAAAACTACAAACCCCGTTCAACGGCACGATTCCTCTCCGGCGTGCGTGGGTTTTATCGCTATTTATTGCGGGAAAAGCTGATTGCCGTCGATCCGACCTTGCGCGTCGATATGCCCCAGCTCGGCAGGCCATTGCCTAAATCCCTGTCGGAAGCCGATGTGGAGGCGCTGCTCAAGGCACCGGACTTGAGCGAAGCCATCGGTCAGCGTGACCGCGCCATGCTCGAAGTGCTGTATGCCTGTGGATTGCGAGTCACCGAGCTGATCAGCCTGACGCTGGAGCAGGTCAACCTGCGCCAGGGTGTGCTGCGGGTGATGGGCAAGGGCAGCAAGGAGCGACTGGTGCCGATGGGCGAAGAGGCGATCGTCTGGGTCGAACGCTACCTGCGCGATGGCCGCAATGAGCTGCTGGGTGGGCGTCCCAGCGATGTCATGTTCCCCAGCCAGCGCGGAGAACAGATGACCCGCCAGACCTTCTGGCACCGTATCAAGCACCAGGCCAAGGTCGCCGGAATCGGCAAGTCGCTGTCGCCGCACACGTTGCGCCACGCCTTCGCCACGCACTTGCTCAATCACGGTGCCGACCTGCGAGTCGTGCAGATGCTGCTGGGGCACAGCGATTTGTCGACCACCCAGATCTACACTCACGTTGCCCGGGCGCGCTTGCAAGACCTGCATGCCAAACACCACCCGCGCGGCTGAGTTGATCCCTTGTGGGAGCGGGCTTGCTCGCGAATGCGGTGGGTCAGGCGAAGATGATGTCAACTGACAAGCCGCCTTCGCGAGCAAGCCCGCTCCCACAATGAATTACGTTGCCGCAATGTCTTGCGTCAGGCGCATTCGGCCACAGGGGCCATATGTGGTAGGCTTTGCCGGTTTGCACGATGGGCGGTTATGACCCGGTGTTTCGGCACGGGCGTTCTGATCGTCCCATTTGTCCGCCCTCAGGAGTTCTCATGCGTCTGACCCAGATTTTCGCCGCCGCAGTCATTGCGTTGGTCAGCACCTTTGCCGTCGCCGATGACGCGGCCGACAAAGCCATTCGAAAAAGCCTGGAAAACCTCCAGCTCGAAGTTCCGGTTGAAACCATCACCGCCAGTCCATTGCCAGGGCTGTACGAAGTCAGGCTCAAGGGCAGCCGCGTGCTGTATGCCAGCGCCGACGGCCAATACGTGGTTCAGGGCTACATGTTCCAGCTCAAGGACGGCAAGCCGGTCAACCTGACCGAGAAGACCGAGCGCCTGGGCGTCTCGAAACTGGTCAATGCGATTCCGGTAGCGGACACCGTGGTTTACCCGGCGATCGGCGAAACCAAATCCCACATCACCGTGTTCACCGATACCACCTGCCCGTACTGCCACAAGCTGCACGCCGAAGTGCCCGAGCTGAACAAGCGCGGCATCGAAGTTCGTTACGTGGCGTTTCCGCGCCAGGGCCTGGGCTCGCCGGGTGACGAACAGCTGCAGGCGGTCTGGTGCTCGAAAGACAAGAAGGCCGCCATGGACAAGATGGTCGATGGCAAGGAAATCAAGGCCGCCAAGTGCGACAACCCGGTTTCCAGGCAGTTCGCCCTGGGTCAGTCGATCGGCGTGAACGGTACACCGGCCATCGTTTTGGCTGATGGTCAGGTCATTCCGGGCTACCAGCCAGCGCCACAAGTCGCCAAACTGGCGCTGGGTGCGAAATAAAGTTCGTATCGTCACGGTCAGCCTTTGACGATCATGGTAGGGCGGTCAATCGCCTGGCCATCAATAGAGAGCCGCGAGTATGCGGTTGTTTTCACGGCCGGCCTCGAGTCGGCCGTTTTATGGGGAGTTCACAGTGAAACCGGTCAAAGTAGGCATCTGTGGGTTAGGGACCGTCGGTGGCGGTACCTTCAACGTACTTCAGCGCAACGCCGAGGAAATTGCTCGTCGTGCCGGGCGTGGAATCGAAGTGGCACAAATTGCCACGCGCACGCCAAAGCCTCAGTTCCAGACGACCGGTATTGCGATTACCAACGATGTGTTCGAAGTGGCCACGAACCCTGAGATCGACATCGTCATAGAGCTGGTGGGCGGCTACACCGTTGCCCGCGAGCTGGTACTCAAGGCCATCGAGAATGGCAAGCATGTGGTCACCGCGAACAAGGCACTGATCGCCGTTCACGGTAATGAAATTTTCGCCAAGGCTCGCGAGAAGGGCGTCATCGTGGCGTTCGAAGCGGCCGTGGCCGGTGGCATCCCGGTGATAAAGGCGATCCGTGAAGGCCTGTCCGCCAACCGCATCAACTGGGTCGCCGGGATCATCAACGGCACCGGCAACTTCATCCTCACCGAAATGCGTGAGAAGGGTCGCACCTTCGAAGACGTACTGGCCGAGGCGCAAGCCCTGGGTTACGCCGAAGCGGATCCGACCTTCGACGTCGAAGGCATCGACGCCGCCCACAAGCTGACGATCCTGGCGTCCATTGCGTTCGGTATTCCGCTGCAATTCGATAAGGCTTACACCGAAGGCATCACCAAGCTGACCACCGCTGACGTGAATTACGCCGAAGCACTGGGCTATCGCATCAAGCACCTGGGCGTAGCGCGCAGCACCGCGGCCGGCATCGAATTGCGAGTGCACCCGACGCTGATCCCGGCCGATCGCCTGATCGCCAACGTCAATGGCGTGATGAATGCGGTCATGGTCAACGGCGACGCCGCCGGTTCGACCCTGTTCTACGGCGCGGGCGCCGGCATGGAGCCGACCGCTTCGTCGGTGATCGCCGACCTGGTGGACGTGGTTCGCGCCATGACCTCCGACCCGGAAAACCGCGTGCCGCACCTGGCTTTCCAGCCGGATTCGCTGTCGGCGCACCCGATCCTGCCGATCGAAGCCTGCAAAAGTGCCTACTACCTGCGTATCCAGGCCAAGGATCATCCTGGCGTACTGGCCCAGGTGGCGAGCATCCTGTCGGAACGTGGCATCAACATCGAATCGATCATGCAGAAGGAAGTCGAAGAACACGACGGCCTGGTGCCAATGATCATGCTGACGCACCGTGTGCTGGAACAGCACATGAACGATGCGATCACCGCCCTGGAGGCCTTGGAAGGCGTGGTGGGCCCGGTCGTACGGATCCGCGTCGAGCACCTGAACTAAACAAAAGCAGCGGCAAGCTGCAAGCTTCAAGCGGCAAGTAAAGGCAGTTTGGCTTTAACTTGTAGCCTGTAGCTTGAAGCTTGAAGCCCAAACCGAAGGTTTGCCCTTATGCGTTATATCAGTACCCGCGGCCAGGCACCGGCCCTGAATTTCGAAGACGTCCTGCTGGCCGGCCTCGCCACCGACGGCGGTTTGTACGTCCCGGAAAACCTGCCACGTTTTACCCAGGAAGAAATCGCTTCCTGGGCCGGCCTGCCATACCACGAACTGGCCTTCCGGGTGATGCGCCCGTTCGTCACCGGCAGCATTCCCGATGCCGATTTCAAAAAGATTCTTGAAGAAACCTATGGCGTGTTTTCCCACAACGCCGTGGCACCGTTGCGTCAGCTGAATGGCAACGAATGGGTGCTGGAGCTGTTCCACGGCCCGACCCTGGCGTTCAAGGACTTCGCCCTGCAACTGCTCGGTCGTCTGCTCGACTACGTGCTGGAAAAGCGCGGTGAGCGCGTGGTCATCGTTGGCGCCACTTCCGGTGACACCGGTTCGGCCGCCATCGAAGGCTGCAAGCACTGCGAAAACGTCGACATCTTCATCCTGCACCCGCACAACCGCGTGTCTGAAGTGCAGCGCCGGCAGATGACCACTATTTTCGGCGAGAACATCCACAACATCGCCATCGAAGGCAACTTCGATGACTGCCAGGAAATGGTCAAGGCCAGCTTCGCCGACCAGAGCTTCCTCAAGGGCACGCGCCTGGTGGCGGTGAACTCGATCAACTGGGCGCGGATCATGGCCCAGATTGTCTACTACTTCCACGCAGCCCTGCAGTTGGGCGGCCCGGCGCGTTCGGTATCGTTCTCGGTGCCCACCGGCAACTTCGGCGATATCTTCGCCGGTTACCTGGCACGCAACATGGGCCTGCCGATCAACCAGTTGATCGTCGCCACCAACCGCAACGACATCCTGCACCGCTTCATGAGCGGTAACCAGTACGTCAAGGAAACCCTGCACGCCACACTGTCGCCGTCCATGGACATCATGGTGTCGTCGAACTTCGAACGTCTGCTGTTCGACCTGCACGGTCGCAATGGCGCAGCGATTGCCGGCCTGATGGACAACTTCAAGCAAGGTGGCGGTTTCAGCGTCGAACAGGAACGCTGGACCGAAGCCCGCAAACTGTTCGACTCCCTTGCCGTGGACGATGCACAAACCTGCGAGACCATCGCCGAAGTCTTCGAGCAGACGGGCGAGCTGCTGGATCCGCATACGGCCATTGGCGTCAAGGCCGCGCGCGAATGCCGTCGCAGCCTGGATATTCCGATGGTGATCCTGGGCACGGCCCACCCGGTCAAATTCCCGGACGCCGTGGAAAAAGCCGGTGTAGGAAAAGCGCTTGAACTGCCTGTGCATCTTGCTGATTTGTTTGAGCGAGATGAGCGCTGCACGGTTTTGCCGAATGACCTGAAGGCCGTGCAGGCCTTTGTCAGCCAGCATGGCAACCGCGGCAAGCCTCTGTAACCGGCATAAGCTGTCACACATTGAAGCCCGTCTCCTGACGGGCTTTCTCGTTTTCGGATGTCACACTTGTCGTATTTCGAACATGAGGAATCGCCCTCAAGGACGTAATGCTGTTCAGTTAAGCGCAATGCGCTTTTCTGTAGGAGCGAGCTTGCTCGCGATGGGCTCAAGAGCGCCGCGTATAGCCAGTAAACACGCGTTATCGTTAACGACCATCGCGAGCAAGCTCGCTCCTACAATTTCCTAACTGATCAGCATTGCCTTCAAGGACGGGCGATTCGATGAACAGGGAAGTGACAATGCCATTTTTCAAAGGATTGAAACCCGCCGCCTGTTGGATGTGTTTACTTGGAGCCATGGGCGTCGCGCATTGGGTGATGGCGGCGTATTCGGCGACACCTGAATCCAAGGGCGCAATCGCTGGCACGACGATAAGACTCAATGCCCAGGAACTGCAATGGATCGCCGAGAACCCGCGAGTCATTGTCGCGTCCAAGCAGTATCCGCTGTATCTGTTCAAGGATGAGCAGGGTCAATGGAGCGGCTTGTACGCCGATGTGCTCACTCGCATCAGCGCCATGACCGGACTGCAGTTCGTGCATGAGGAGACGTTTTCCACCGAGCAGATGCTGGAGCAGCTCGAAAGTGGCTCGGCGAACATGAGTACGACCTTGTCGATGAATGACGAGCGCAAGGGGTTTCTGGATTTCAGCCACGCGTTCGGTGGCGCAGGTTGGGTATTGATCGGACGGGCAGGGGAGCCTCCGTTGAAATCCCTGGATCAACTGTCGAGGCGAGTGTTGGTGCTGCCGGCCCGGCACGCCCTCGAATCAATGATTCGCCGTGACTACCCGGCCATCCATTTGCATTCGGTCAAGACCTACGCCGAGGCCCGGGCGCTGGTCGAAATCGGTGAGGCCGATGCCACCATCTACTCCGAGATCGGAGCGCATGTTTACCCGTCGGGACAGCTCAGGGTCGGGAATGTGGTGGAGGGTAAATGGGACGCCGATTACCTGGCGTTAGGCAAGGGTCAGCCGCAGTTGTTGAGTATTCTCAACAAGGCGCTTGAAGCGTTTTCGCCTGCTGAGTTGCGCGCCATTCGCCTGAAATGGTCCAGTGGCAGCGCTCCGTTACAAGCGCCCGCTCCATGGCAACCACTGACAACGTGGGGCTGGGGGAGCGGGGGAGCTATCGGCATATTCGCACTTTCGATACTTTGGCATCGTCGGCTCAAGGCCATGACCCGGCAGCGTCGAGCGGCCGAAACAGACCTGCGTGAGCAACTGGCTTTTCAACATGCGTTGATGGACGCCATGCCCGATCCGATGTTTGTTCGTGATCTGGAAGGCCGGTTGGTCATGTGCAATAAAAGTTATGAAGAAAGCTTGTCGACTCGCTTCGACCAGGTTCAGGGGCGGCAGTTGATCGAACTCGATATCTTGCCCAGGGAGACCGCCGAACTGCTGCATGCCGAGGTCATGGCACACCTGGGTACTCGCAAGGCGAGCTTTTGTGAGCGTCGGTTGCTGTTCAAGAGTGGGCCCAGGGATATTTACCAGTGGGCGGTGCCGTTCTACAGCGCCGACGGAACTATGCGCGGACTGCTGGGTGGATGGTGCGATATCGGCAAGTATAAAAAGCAGGCGTAAAAAACAACTCCCTGCAGGGGCTGTCTCGCGAAGCGAGGCTGCGATCTTTTGATCTTGCCGTTGCTTTTCTTCGGCACTGGATCTAGCGCCTCTGTTTTATCCTTGTCATCTTTGCCATGCATGCTCCATCAACCAGAGACGCCGATGTCTGCGCTATCGGCATTCAGAACTTTCCTCCAGGGCCAGTGGTCATTTACAGTGGACACGCCCCAGGCACTATGTTTTCGGACTATTGAGTGGTGATCGAGATGGAAAGTATCAGTCTATTGCTCGGTGAGGCTCTGAGCCCGTATCAGGTAACGTTGACCCCGTCGGGACCCCAGGGCGAATGCCTGGTGACGCTGAAAAATTCGACTGGCGCCATTGTGGTCGAACGGGAATTCAACCAGGCACAGTTGACCGACAAGCGTCTGCTGACGGATGTGGTCGACGGATTGCATCGCGATGTGTTGATTGCCGAAGGGCGTCTGGAGCCCTGCGTGATCGCAGCGTTACGCAATGCTGCCCAGGGCAAGTCCCTGGCCAGCCGAAAATGAAATTGTCCTCTGTGGGAAACTTCCTGCTCCCGGGTCGGTCAGAGCATGTAACAGCAGGATCAAGCATTGTGCTCCGGTGCTTGTAGCTTGCTGTTACTGGTCTTTATGTAGGCCACGTTTAACCCCGAGTCGTCTCCCCACTTCTCGGGGTTTCTTTTTGTCCGCGATTTGTCATTGCCCGGCCTGCTCGCTGAAAAATGCCCTGCTGGCTTCGAGGTAGTCGCTTCGACTGTCGGGGTCCAGCCAGGCGGCATAAGCCTCGCTCAAGCGCTCGTGGCGCAGCGTGCGCAGCAGTTGGTTGATCTCGACGATGGCCTGGCGGCCCTGAGGGGTGTCAGTACAGCCGATATAACCGGACAGGTATTTGCTCGTGCCGTGGATCGGATAGAACTCCAATTCGTCCTCCGCGAGCCCCTGCTGCCGGGCCTGGTAGCGGATCTCCGAGCGGTAACCCAACAGCAGTCGCAAGCGTCCCAGGCGTTGCATCTGCAACAGGCTGCCCAGCGCGTCGTTGCCGTAGTGGAGCGTCAGCGCATGGGCCGGTGCCTGTTTTAGAAGGGCATCGAGATACTCGCCATAGTTGCGCTCGGCAATGACTCCCAGCTTCTCGCCGCCACTGGCCAGCAGGGCCGCCAGGTCCACTTCGCCATCCTTGAGAAAAGGTGTCAGCAGCGCCCGATCGACGCGCCGCACTGCCAGGCCATTGCTGATCGCCCGAAAGACCGGGATGGAAAACGCCATCCAGCTGGCGCGGTCTTCGCTCCAGTTCAGCGCCGCATCGCAGGTGAGGGAGGGCTCGCGGAGCATTTGCAAGCCGCGAGCGCGATTGACCCGCATCAGCGTGTGTTGGTACTGCGGCATGCGAGCGATCAGCAACGGCAGCAGTTGATCGATGACGCCCTGGCCTTTTTCCGGTCCTTCGAAAATCATCAGCGGCGGAAGGTCGCGCAACAGCCAGACCAGGGTTTCCTTGGGCTGCGCCGACGTCGCCTGAGCCTGACCGGCAAGCAAGAGGAAAACCGCGATTGCGCGCAGGGTTCGTCCGCCGCCCGCCAGGCAGTGGACGATGAGACGTGCCGGCAGGCGCTGCAGCTTAGATGGCGCCGTTTTCACGCAGCTTTGCGATCTGTTCCTTGTCATAACCAAGGTCGTTCAGTACCTGCGCATTGTGTTCGCCCAACTGCGGCCCGACCCATTCCGATGTGCCGGGTGTGTCCGAGAGTTTCGGAACGATTCCCGGCATCTTGAAATCCTTGCCATCCGGCAACTTGGCCTTGAGAAACATTTCCCTGGCCAGGTACTGCGGATCGCTGAACATGTCTTCGGCACTGAAGATCCGGCTCGCCGGTACGTCGGCCTGATTCAACTGGCTGATGATGGCATCCAGCGGCAGTGAGTTGACCCAGCGATCAATCACCCCATAAATCTCGTCGCGACGGCCGTCGCGCCCATCGTTGCTGGCCAATAGCGGGTCGTTGGCCAGGTCTTCCCGGCCGATGAGCAACATGAAGCGCTTGAAGATGGCATCGCCGTTGGCACCGATCTGCACATGTTTGCCGTCGGCGCTGGTGTGGATCGAAGAGGGCGTGATGCCGGGCATGATGTTGCCGGTGCGTTCGCGGATGAAACCGAACACGTCGAACTCCGGGACCATGCTTTCCATCATGGCGAAGATCGCTTCGTACAGCGCCACATCGACCACCTGGCCCAGGCCGCCGTTGACCTCGCGATGACGCAGAGCCATCAGTGCACCAATCACGCCCCAGAGTGCGGCAATCGAATCGCCGATGGAGATTCCGGTGCGCACCGGTGGCCGGTCTTCGAAACCGGTGATGTAGCGCAGGCCGCCCATGGATTCACCGACGGCGCCAAACCCTGGTTGATCCTTCATCGGTCCGGTCTGACCGAAGCCCGAAAGGCGCACCATCACCAGTTTCGGGTTCAGTGCGTGCAGGACTTCCCAGCCCAGGCCGAGTTTTTCCAGGACGCCCGGGCGAAAATTTTCGATCAGAATGTCCGCTTCGCCGAGCAGCTTTTTCAGAATCGCCAGGCCGTCCGGATGCTTGAGGTTCAGCGTCAGGGATTTTTTGTTGCGTGCCTGGACGAACCACCACAACGAGGTGCCTTCGTAAAGCTTGCGCCATTTGCGCAAGGGGTCGCCACCGTCCGGAGATTCAATCTTGATCACTTCGGCACCGAATTCACCACAAATGCGCGAGGCGAATGGCCCGGCGATCAAAGTGCCCAATTCGATGACTTTCAGGCCTGAGAGCGGTTTGGCGGTAAACGGCATGCTGGATCCTGTAGGACATAGGCTTAACGGGTAGAGCGTTTTAGCATAGCCCGGCGTCGGCCGCCCAAGGTTGATTCGCCTTCAATTCGTTGAATGCCGGTCGCATCGGTTAGACTTGCCGCCTTTCCACGTATCAAGAAGCCCGTTCATGGCCCAGCCGTCCACGACCTACAAGTTTGAACTGAACCTCACCGACCTCGATCGCAGCATCTACGAGAGCGTGAAGCAGACCATCGCCCGTCACCCGTCGGAAACCGAAGAGCGCATGACCGTGCGGCTGCTGGCCTACGCCTTCTGGTACAACGAGCAGCTGTCGTTCGGTCGCGGTCTGTCAGACGTCGATGAGCCAGCGCTGTGGGAAAAGAGCCTGGACGACCGTGTCCTGCACTGGATCGAAGTCGGCCAGCCGGACGCCGATCGTCTGACCTGGTGCTCGCGCCGCACCGAACGCACCAGCCTGCTGGCCTACGGCAGCCTGCGCGTCTGGGAAAGCAAAGTGATCCCGGCGATCAAGAACCTGAAAAACGTGCACATCGCCGCAGTACCCCAGGACGTCCTGGAGACCCTGGCCAAAGACATGCCACGCGTGATCAAGTGGGATGTGATGATCAGCGAAGGGACGATTTTCGTCACCGACGACCGTGGCCAACACGAAGTGCAGCTGCAGTGGCTGAGCGGCGAACGCGGCTGATCGATCTGCACGGCTCCGCACCCACCGGTTTTGTCCCACCTATCCAAGAGAAGCACCTGTCACCCCATGCGCATCGAACCTCGCCTGTTGCCCGACACCCTGCCATTCCTCGGTGATTTGCCGCCACTGCTGACCCGTCTGTACGCGGCGCGGGGCGTACAGTCCGAAGTCGAGCTGGACAAGAGCCTGGCGCGGCTGATTCCGTTCCAGCGGCTCAAAGGTATCGAGGGCGCGGTGGATTTGCTGGTCGCGGCGCTGGAGCAGCGCCAGCGGATTCTGATCGTTGGTGACTTCGACGCCGACGGGGCGACGGCCAGTACCGTGGGGATGCTGGGGTTGCAGCTGTTGGGCGCGGCTCACGTCGACTACCTGGTGCCGAACCGCTTCGAATACGGTTACGGCCTGACCCCGGAAATCGTCGAAGTCGCACTGACCCGCGACCCTCAACTGCTGATCACCGTGGATAACGGCATTTCCAGCGTCGAAGGCGTGGCGGCGGCGAAAAAGGCCGGGCTCAAGGTCCTGGTCACCGACCACCACTTGCCTGGTGACGAGCTGCCGCTGGCCGATGCCATCGTCAATCCCAACCAGCCGGGTTGTGAGTTCCCGAGCAAGGCGCTGGCCGGGGTCGGGGTTATTTTTTACGTACTGATGGCTTTGCGTGCGCGTCTGCGCAGCCTGGGCTGGTACGAACGCACGCCACAGCCGAATATCGGCGAGTTGCTGGACCTGGTGGCCCTGGGCAGCGTCGCCGACGTGGTGCCGCTGGATGCCAACAACCGGATTCTGGTGCACCAGGGCCTGGAGCGCATTCGCGCCGGGCGTGCACGACCGGGGATCAAGGCGATTCTCGAAGTGGCCAAGCGTGACCCTGCGCGCATTACCTCCACCGATCTGGGGTTCATTGTCGGACCACGGCTGAACGCGGCCGGGCGGCTGGATGACATGAGCCTGGGCATCGAATGCCTGCTCACCGAAGACGCCGGGCTTGCGCGTGAAATGGCGGCACAGCTCGACGGCATGAACCAGGATCGCAAATCCATCGAGCAGGGCATGCAGCGTGAGGCCCTGGCCCAGCTCAAGGATTTGCCTGTGGAGTCGATGCCGTTCGGTTTGTGCCTGTTCGATCCCGAGTGGCACCAGGGTGTCATCGGCATCCTCGCCTCGCGGATGAAAGAGCGCTATTTCCGTCCGACCATCGCCTTTGCCGATGCGGGCGATGGCCTGCTCAAGGGCTCGGGGCGTTCGGTCCAGGGGTTTCATATTCGCGATGCCTTGAGCGTGGTGGCGGCGCAGCATCCGAATCTGATCAGCAAATACGGCGGCCATGCCATGGCGGCGGGCCTGACACTGCCGGAAGCGAATTTTCCGTTGTTCGCCGAAGCCTTCGATGCCGAAGTCCGTCGGCAATTGCGCGAGGAAGACCTGACCGGTCGCCTGCTGTCGGACGGCACCCTGGCGGTTGAGGAATTCCACCTGGAACTGGCCCGTGCCCTGCGTCATGCCGGCCCTTGGGGGCAGCACTTTCCGGAGCCGCTGTTTCATGGGGTGTTCCAGTTGGTCGAGCAGCGCGTCGTTGGCGAGCGGCACCTCAAGGTGGTGCTGAGAAGCGAATGTGGCTCGGTGAAACTTGACGGTATTGCCTTTGGCATCGACCGCGACATCTGGCCGAATCCGACCATCAAATGGGTGGAACTGGCCTACAAGCTCGACCTCAACGAGTTTCGCGGGAATGAGACGGTGCAGTTGATGATTGTCCACATCGAACCGCGTTGACCCCGCCGCGAACAAGCTCGCTCCCACAGGGTTCACGCAAACCCTGTGGGAGCGAGCTTGCTCGCGATAGCGATCTCTCTGACACCGAATTCATCTGAACCCTCCCTCATCCTACGATGTCGACTAGGCTCTAAGCACTGCTTGATAATCCTTGTGACGTCTTGTCGAATTTTTTGCCCGCGGGGGCGGGTGCTGCAGCTTTTTTTCCTGTCACTCGTCGACTTTCAAACAGAACCCTGGAGCCTGACCACTGATTCGAGAGGTGCCCCATGAGTCTGCTGCTTGAACCCTATACCATTCGCCAATTGACCCTGCTCAACCGCATTGCGGTCTCGCCGATGTGCCAGTACTCAAGCGTGAATGGCCTGGCCAATGACTGGCACCTGGTCCACCTTGGCAGCCGCGCGGTCGGCGGCGCCGGCCTGGTGTTTACCGAAGCCACGGCGGTCACCGCCGATGGACGGATCACCGCCGATGACCTCGGTCTGTGGAACGACGAACAGATCGAACCCCTGCAACGCATCACCCGTTTCATCACCGCCCAGGGCGCCGTCGCCGGCATTCAACTGGCCCACGCCGGGCGCAAGGCCAGTACTCACAGGCCGTGGCTGGGCAAGCATGGCAGCGTCAAACCCGATGACGGTGGCTGGGTTCCGGTCGGGCCTTCGCAGATTGCTTTTGACCCCCAGCACACCCAACCCAGGCAGCTTGATGAAGGCCAGATCGCCGACGTCATCCAGGCTTTCGTCGAGTCGGCGAAAAGAGCGTTGACCGCCGGTTTCAAAGTGGTGGAAATACACGCCGCCCACGGTTATCTGTTGCACCAGTTCCTGTCGCCCTTGAGTAATCAGCGACGGGATCAATATGGCGGTTCGTTCGAGAATAGAATTCGGCTGGTGCTCCAAGTCACCGAGGCGGTGCGCGCGGTCTGGCCCGAGGAGCTGCCGCTGTTTGTACGGGTGTCGGCAACCGATTGGGTGGAAGACGGCTGGAACCCCGATGAAACCGTCGAGCTGGCGCGGCGCCTTCACGCGTTGGGCGTGGACCTGATTGACGTTTCGTCGGGTGGTACAGCGGTCAACGCCGAGATTCCCACAGGGCCGGGTTATCAGACCCGCTTCGCCGAGCGTGTGCGCAAGGAGTCAGGCATTGCCACCGGCACGGTAGGGATGATCACCGAACCTGCCCAGGCCGAGCACATATTGCGCACTTGCCAGGCCGACATCATCTTCCTGGCTCGGGAACTGCTGCGCGATCCATACTGGCCACTGCATGCCGATGACGACCTGGGTGGGCGCAAGGCCATCTGGCCGGCGCAGTATCAGCGGGCAACCCATCGGGAACAGCCGATTCATGAGTCGGATTTGCGTGACTGAATGGAGCTCTAGAACCAAAAAGCCCCGGTCGAGTTGACTGGGGCTTATGTTTTTCTGAGAGGAGTATTCAGTGTTTGTGCTGCCGTCTTCGCGAGCAAGTCGAAGGGGCCGGTTCAGACAACCCCTTCCTGTCAGGTGTACTTACGCTTCTCCGGCGCCGGCGGGAAGTACTGGTACAACCAGGTTTCACTCAAGGTCCGGTCATTGGTGCGAATGAACAACCGCAGCTCCACCGGGGCCACGCTGTCGTTGGTCGGGTACCAGTCGAACGTGATCCGATAGCCCTTGATGGCATCCAGCACCAGCACGTTGAAGTCTTTCACCTCGCCGTTCGAGCAGGTCACCACGGGCTCGATCCCCGCGCCTTCCGGCAAGCGATCAAGACCGCCGCCCGTGAAATCCACGGCAAACCGGCGTGCCCAGACTTCCGGGTAATGCTCGCCAGGTGCCCAGCCTTCGATGAAGCCGCCCATGCCCGAACGGGTTGCATTGACCCGTGCCAGTGGCGTACTCACCGGTGGCAGTGCGCTCCAGTAGAGCTTGTAGCCGTAATTCAGCGAGTCGCCTGCCGCCACCGGTTTTTTCGGAGTCCAGAAGGCGACGATGTTATCCAGGGTTTCGCCTGTCGTAGGAATTTCCAACAAATCGATCGAGCCTTCGCCCCATGCCGTCGTAGGTTCTACCCACAGGCTTGGACGCTTGCTGTACCAGTCGACGGTATCCTGGTAATTGGCGAACTCGTGGTCGGTCTGTACCAGACCGAAACCTTTTGGATCGGTGTCGGCAAAAGCGTTGAATTGCAGGGTGGCCGGATTGTTCAGGGGACGGCAGATCCATTCGCCATTGCCACGCCACATTGCCAGGCGATCGGAGTCGTGGATTTGTGGATGAATGGTGTCGCACATGCGGCGCTCATGGGTGCCGCAGCTGAACATGCTGGTCATCGGCGCGATGCCCAGCTGTTCGATGGCGGTGCGCGCATTGATGTGAGCATCGATGGCCATCACCACCCGTTCGGCCTGGCAATCGATGTCGAAACGGTAGGCGCCGGTAGCGCTCGGCGAATCCAGTAGCGCATAGACCACGAAGCGAGTGCTGTCCTTGTCCGGCGTCTCGAACCAGAACTTGGTGAAGTCCGGGAATTCCTCGCGCTTTTTGGCATAGGTATCGATCGCCAGGCCGCGGGCCGACAGACCGTACTGGCCAGAGGCATCTACCGCACGGAAATAACTGGCGCCGAGGAAGGACAACACGTCGTGCCTGTCCAATTCCGGGGCCTTGAACAGCTTGAACCCGGAAAAGCCCAGGTCGCCGGTCAATTGCTTGGTGTCGACCGTGGTTTTTTCATAGTTGAACAGGTTCGGGCGGAAATGCACCTCACGCGACTGCCGCGTCTTGGGGTCGACGCTGTACATGCGCACCGGCTGTTTGAAACCCATGCCGACGTGGAAAAACTGCACATCCAGTTGACCCTTCAGGTCTTTCCACAGGGAGTGGTTGCCGTCGTAGCGGATCGCGTTGAAGTTCTGCGGGGTCATGGTCGCCAGGGTCGGCGGCAATACCTGTTTGGTGTCCTGATAGCGGCTACCGGCCAGTTGCTTGGCCTGGATCTTCAAGGCTTCGAAGTCGAACGCCTGAGCCTCGCCATCGGCCGCTCCGTTACCGGCCCAGGCTCGAGCGGCCAGCAGGCCGGAGGCGGATAGACCGGTGTAAGCCGCGATGGCCATGGACGCTTTGAGCAAATTCCTGCGGTGCATAAGTACAACCTGTCGTGAACAATCCTGCACCGTTCCTGGCACGTTGGATCAAAAATGGAGGTTCGGACATGCCTTCGGCCAAACGCAACGGACTTTAAACAGATGCCAAATAGCTTAAACCGTTCGGTCCCGGAGAAAAAATGATTGATGGCCTGACAATAGCGCAGCAAGTGAAACAAGACATGTCAGTAAAAATTTCTGACAGCGATTTCTGATTTGCAGGGCATTTCTGCTTTTTTCGATTAATTACTCTAAAAATCGCTTTTCAGCCCGGATAACTTCCTATTCTATGGGCATGACCGGTTTCTGCCCTCAGGCCGGTGAGGTTCAGCTGGCACCAGGTGACCGCTGAAAAAAGGGTAGGGCGATGCGGCTTTTCAAGTTTTTCTCTGACGTATAGAAGGACATCGTCCATGTCGAAAGTACAAGGCATCACCGAAATGTTGGGAATCTTTCCGTGCCTGGTCTCCGGGCGGAGGAGGCGTCGGCTCAATTCCGAGGAAATGAAGCTGGTGGAGCGCTATCGCGAGTTGTCGGAGAGCGACCGGATAGCCATGCGCTATCTGGTGGACGCGATGCGGAGTGTTTCGCGGTTTTGAGCAGGACTGGATAGGGCCGTGGCACCGGTGCCACGGCCGGATCCTCTCATTGACCGGTGTTCAGGTAGCTATCATGTCGACAATCAAGAGCAATAAAGGCCAAGTCACGATTCCCGAGCCAATTCGGGATGAAGAAGACAAGGCGGGCGAGGCCGGTGTCTCTGATCGGCTCGAGGCCGTTCGGGGTAAAGCTGATATCAAAGGACGAACCGACGATTTGATGACGTTACTGCGAGGTGAAGACTGATGATGTGGGTCGACGCCGCTGAACGGTGTTTTCCTTGAAGCAGCGTTGAGGCTATCGCGAGCAAGCTTGCTCCTACGGGTTGGTGGCGTTCAGATGATTGGATACGCCATAAAACCTGGAGCGAGACCTGCCCGCGAAGCTTTTAATGCTTGAACATCACATGCCGCACCACCGTGTAATCCTCCAGCCCATACAAGGACATGTCCTTGCCATACCCCGACAACTTCTGCCCGCCATGGGGCATTTCGCTGACCAGCATGAAATGCGTGTTCACCCAAGTGCAGCCGTACTGCAAGCGTGCCGACAGGCGATGCGCACGACCGACGTCCGAGGTCCAGACCGAGGACGCCAGGCCGTAGTCCGAGTCGTTGGCCCAGCCCAGCACCTGCGCCTCATCGGTGAATCGGGTCACTGACACCACCGGCCCGAACACTTCGCGGCGGACGATTTCGTCGTCCTGCTGCGCGTCGGCCAGCACCGTCGGCTCGAAGAAGTAGCCATCGCCTTCCACAACCTTGCCTCCGGTGATCAAGCGGATGTGCGGCTGTGCCACGGCACGCGCGACGAATCCGGCCACGCGGTCGCGGTGTTGCGCGGTGATCAGCGGGCCCAGCTCGGTCGACGGATCATCCTGCACGCCATGCTTGATGCTGCTGACCGCCGCGCCGAGTTTCTCGACGAAGCTGTCGTAAATGCCTTCCTGCGCATAGATGCGGCACGCGGCGGTGCAGTCCTGGCCGGCGTTGTAGAAGCCGAAGGTGCGAATGCCTTCCACCGCGGCGTCGATGTCGGCGTCGTCGAAGATGATCACCGGCGCCTTGCCTCCCAATTCCATGTGCAGGCGTTTGACGCTGTCGGCGGTGCTGGAAATGATGTTCGAACCCGTCGCGATCGAACCGGTCAGCGACACCATGCGCACCTTCGGATGGTTGACCAGCGGGCTGCCGACCGTAGGACCACGGCCGAACACCAGGTTGAGCACACCGGCAGGTAAAATTTCCGACGCCAGTTGCGCCAGACGCATCGCGGTCAGCGGGGTTTGTTCCGACGGCTTGAGCACCACGGTATTACCGGCGGCCAAGGCTGGGGCGATTTTCCAGGCGACCATCATCAGGGGGTAGTTCCACGGTGCGATGGAGGCGATCACGCCCACGGGGTCGCGGCGGATCATCGACGTGTGCCCGGGCAGGTATTCACCGCCGGCCGAACCACTCATGCAGCGGCTGGCGCCGGCGAAGAAACGAAACACGTCGGCAATCGCCGGGATCTCGTCGTTCAACGCGGCAGTGTAGGGTTTGCCGCAGTTGTCCGATTCCAGTTTGGCCAGCTCCTCGCCGTGGGCTTCGATGGCGTCGGCCAGTTTGAGCAGCAACAGCGAGCGGTCTTTCGGCGAGGTTTGCGACCAGCTTTCGAAGGCGCTGTCGGCGGCGCGCACGGCAGCGTCGACCTGGGCTTCGCTGGCTTCGTTGATGTCCACCAGTAAGCGGCCCAGCGCCGGGTTGAACACCGGTTGGGCCGGGCCTTCGCCGTCGATCAGTTGGCCGTTGATCAGGAGTTGGGTTTGCATGGCTTTGTCCTCTTCGAATTCGAATCCATTGTTTTTCTGTGTGGAAACCGGTCACCTGTAGGAGCTGGCTTGCCGGCGAAAGCGGTATGTCAGCTACATTGATGCTGGCTGACCTGACGCCTTCGCTGGCAAGCCAGCTCCTAGAGTCTTCAGCGTCTACCTGAAATATGGGGTCAGCTATTTCCCGCCACTCCCCGCCACACTCTCCCCACCCCGGGTCAAGTAATACGCGCCGAGTATCGGCAGCATGGTCACCATCATCACCAGCATCGCGACGACGTTGGTCACCGGCACGTCCCGTGGGCGGCTGAGCTGGTTGAGCAGCCACAGCGGCAGGGTGCGTTCATGGCCTGCGGTGAAGGTGGTGACGATGATTTCGTCGAACGACAGCGCAAACGCGAGCATGCCGCCGGCCAGCAACGCCGAGCCGAGGTTGGGCAGGATGATGTAGCGGAATGTCTGCCAACCGTCGGCGCCAAGGTCCATCGACGCTTCGATCAAATTGTGCGAGGTGCGGCGCAACCGGGCGATGACGTTGTTGTAGACGATCACCACGCAGAAGGTCGCGTGGCCGACGATGATGGTGAACATGCCCGGCTCGATGCCCAGCGTCTTGAAGGTCGCCAACAGCGCGATACCGGTGATGATTCCGGGTAAGGCGATCGGCAGGATCAGCATCAGCGAGATGCCCTGCTTGCCGAAGAAGTCCCGCCGGTACAACGCCGCCGCCGCCAGCGTGCCCAAGACCAGTGCAATAAGTGTAGCAACGGCCGCAATCTGCAATGACAGCTTGATCGCTTCCAGCACGTCGGGCCGCGAGAACGCCACGCCGATCCATTTCAGGGTGAAGCCCCTGGGCGGGAAGCTGAACGCCGCGTCTTCGGTGTTGAAGGCATACAGGAAGATGATCATGATCGGGAAGTGCAAGAACACCAACCCGCCCCAGGCTGCGATGCGCAGTCCCAAAGAAGCCTTTTCAGAGTGCATCGAAAGCTCCCAGTCGCTTGACGATTGCAAGGTAGATGGCGATCAGCACGATCGGCACCAGCGTGAACGCCGCGGCCATGGGCATGTTGCCGATCGCGCCTTGCTGCGCATACACCATGCTGCCAACGAAGTAACCCGGCGGGCCCACCAGCTGCGGCACGATGAAATCGCCCAGGGTCAGGGAAAAGGTGAAGATGGAACCGGCGGCAATGCCCGGAATCGACAGTGGCAACGTCACTTGCATGAAGGTCTGGCGCGGAGTTGCCCCAAGGTCGGCCGAGGCTTGCAACAGCGATGGCGGCAGACGTTCAAGGGAGGCCTGGATCGGCAGGATCATGAACGGCAGCCAGATATAGACGAAGACCATGAAGCGCCCCAGGTGCGAGGTCGATAAAGTGCTGCCGCCTACGCCGGGAATGCCCAGCACCCACTGCAATGCCGGCTCCAGCCCCAGGTGTTGAACGAACCACTGCGCGACGCCGCCCTTGGCCAGCAGCAAGGTCCAGGCATACGCCTTGACGATGTAACTGGCCCACATCGGCATCATCACCGCGATGTAGAAAAACGCCTTGGTCTTGCCGCTGGTGTAGCGCGCCATGTAGTAGGCGATCGGGAAGGCCACGACGGCGCTGGCAATCGACACGACGACGGCCATGCTCAGCGTGCGCAGGATGATGTCGAAGTTCGACGGATGGAACAGTGCTGCGAAGTTCGCCAGGGTCAGGTCGGGGGTGACCGCCATGGTGAAGTCATCGAAGGTGTAGAAGCCTTGCCACAACAGCACCAGCAGCGAACCGAGATAGATCGCACCGAACCACAGCAGCGGCGGCACCAGCAGCAGCGACAGGTAAAAATTCGGTCGGCGATACAGCAGGTTGGAAAACCTGCGCAACGGCGAACCGCCCGACGGGGTTTGAGGGATGGCCACGCTGGTCATCTCACACCCCACCGACAATGTTGTCGTGCAGCGGGATCATCGCCTCGCGCGCCCAGCGTGCGCTGACGCGTTGCCCGGTCTGATGCTGGGCGCTGACGTCCAGCCATTGCACGTTGGCCTGGCTGATGTTCAGGGTCTGGCCGTTTTCCAGTTTCAGTTCATAGCGTGTGGCGCTGCCCTGGTACTGAATGTCGTGGAGCAAGCCGCTGACTTCAATCTCGTGGCTGGCCAGCGGCCCTTCGGCGAAACGCACGTGTTCCGGGCGAATCGAAAACGGCTGTGGATTGCCACTCAATTGCTTGGCCAGATCGCCGCGAATCACGTTGGAGGTACCGACGAATTCAGCGACGAATGTGGTGGCCGGTTTCATGTACAGGTTGCGCGGGGTGTCGACCTGCTCGATGCGACCCTTGTTGAACACCGCCACGCGGTCGGACATCGACAGCGCTTCGGTCTGGTCGTGGGTGACGAAGATGAAGGTGATGCCGAGCTGGCGTTGCAGCTTCTTCAACTCGCTCTGCATCTGTTCGCGCAGCTTCAAGTCGAGGGCGCCCAACGGCTCGTCGAGCAGCAGCACGCGAGGTCGATTGACCAGAGCGCGGGCCAGGGCCACACGCTGGCGCTGGCCGCCGGACAGTTGCACCGGCTTGCGCTCGCCGTAACCGTCGAGGGCGACCATGTCGAGGGCTTCTTCGGCGCGTTTCTGCCGTTCGGCTTTACCGACGCCTTTGACTTTCAAGCCATAGGCGACGTTGTCGAGCACGTTCATGTGCGGGAACAGCGCGTAATCCTGAAACACCGTATTGACGTCACGCTCATACGGCGGCAGCCCGGCGGCTTCTTCGCCATGAATTCGGATAGAGCCAGCGCTCGGTTGTTCGAAACCGGCGATCAGGCGCAAACAGGTGGTTTTGCCCGAGCCGGAAGGGCCCAGCATGGAGAAAAACTCGCCGTCCTGGATATCGATGGAAACCCGGTCAACCGCTTTCACTTCGCCGAATTGACGGGAAACGTTGGTGAACTGGACTGCAAGCGTCATGGTGCGGTGCTCCAAAAAGGCGAGGGCCGTCACAGCGGCCCTGCCTGGACTTCTGAAAAGTCTGAATCAATGATCGTTCCCATGCTCTGCGTGGGAATGCCGCCGGTGACGCTCTGCGTCATTTTTGCGCGAATGGACGCGGAGCGTCCGGTGATGCATTCCCACGCAGAGCGTGGGAACGATCAATCAGTGGCGGTGTGTTATCTGCCGCCCATGATCGCGATGTAATCCTGGGTCCAGCGGCTGTAAGGCACGAACTTGCCCCCTTCTGCCTGCGGGGTTTTCCAGAAAGCGATCTTCTCGAACTGGTCGAAACCGTTGGTCTTGCAACCTTCGGCGCCGAGCAATTCGCTCTCGTTGCACGCTGCAGGAACCGCCGGCAGCGAGCCGAACCACGCCGCGAGGTCACCCTGTACTTTCGGTTGCAGCGACCAGTCCATCCACTTGTAGGCACAATTGGGATGCTTGGCCTCGGCATGCAACATGGTGGTGTCGGCCCAGCCTGTTGCGCCTTCCTTGGGAATAACCGAGGCAATAGGCTGCTTGTCCGCCACCAGGCCATTGACCATGTAGCCCCAGGTGCTGGACGCCACGACACCTTCGTTCTTGACGTCGCTCATCTGCACGGTTGCGTCATGCCAGTAGCGGTGGATCAACGGCTGTTGCTTGCGCAGCAGGTCCAGTGCCGCCTTGTATTGTTCTTCGTTGAGCTGGTACGGGTCCTTGATTCCCAGTTCCGGCCGTGTTGCCTTGAGGTAGAGCGCCGCGTCGGCGATATAGATCGGACCATCGTAGGCCTGGACCCGGCCCTTGTTGGACTTGCCGTCCGGCAATGTCTGTTCCTCGAATACCACACTCCAGCTGTCGGGGGCGGTCTTGAACACGTTGGTGTTGTACATCAACACGTTCGGACCCCATTGGTATGGGGTGCCGTAGGTCTTTTTATCGACGACATACCACGGGCCATCCTTGAGACGAGGGTCAATGTTCTTCCAGTTCGCAATCAACGCCGTGTTGATCGGCTGCACACGCTTGCCGGCGACCAGGCGCAGGGACGCATCACCCGACGCGGTGACCAGGTCATAACCGCCCTTGGTCATCAGGCTGACCATCTCATCGGACGTGGCGGCCGTCTTGACGTTGACCTTGCACCCGGTTTCCTTCTCGAAACCGGTGACCCAGTCGTAGGCCTTGTCGCTCTCGCCACGTTCGATGTAGCCAGGCCAGGCCACGATATCCAGCTGGCCTTCACCGGCACCGACGGCCTTCAGCGGTTCGGCCGCCTGGATGCTGGCACTGGTCAGCAGTGCGGTGGTGATTGCACTGAGCAGTGCGGTCTTGTGCACGAACATGGTGTTTCCCTCTTCTTTAATTATGGTCGAGGCGGTTTCTGAACGTGGTGGAGCCATTGCCGGTACGGCTAATTGTTAGCGTAGTGCGCTTTTTATAAATGCTGTCCGTGGCGAGCCGGATTGCCGAACAACGCTGGGGCCGGGCGGCGATTCACCGGGCCTATCCTTGCCGCAGCCGGTGCGCTTGACGCCGCGCTGGATCAAGCAACATCTGGAAGCACTCTCGCACAGGGGTTTCGGGCACTTTCCATCTAGTCTGGTGGCCTTATTGATCCGGATAACCCCTTTTTGGAGGCGGAACATGAACACCCGTGGATTGCTCGATCAGCTACTCAAGTCCGGCCAGGACCTGTTGCAGAACAAGAGCGGCAGACCGCAGAACAAATCGTCTGCCGGTGGGCTGGGTGGTTTGCTCGGCGGTGCCGGTGGCTCGGGCGGCTTGGGCGGGATGCTCTCCGGCGCTGGCGGTGGCGCCCTGGCAGCCGGGGCCATGGGCCTGCTGCTGGGTAACAAGAAGGTGCGCAAGGTCGGCGGCAAGGTCGCGATCTACGGCGGCCTGGCGGCCCTGGGAGTGATTGCCTACAAGGCGTATGGCAATTGGCAGGCCCAGCAGGGCACGGCATCGAACACCGAACCCCAGACCATCGACCGCTTGCCGGCCGCCCAGGTCGAGCAGCACAGTCAGGCGATCCTCAAGGCACTGGTGGCGGCGGCCAAGGCTGACGGCCACGTCGATGCACGGGAGCGCGAATTGATCGAGGGCGAGTTCACCAAACTCGACAACGATCAGGAACTGCAGCACTGGCTGCACGCCGAGCTCAACAAACCCCTTGATCCCGCCGACGTCGCACGGGCCGCCAGCACCCCGGAAATGGCCGCCGAGATGTACATCGCCAGTGTGATGCTGGTAGACGAGGAGAACTTCATGGAGAAGTCCTACCTGGATGAACTGGCGCGTCAGCTGAAGCTGGAGCCGGGGTTGAAGGCCGAGCTGGAGAAGCAGGTGCGCCAGGCTTCGATGTAGGAGCCAGCCTGGCGAAAGGCCCCTGTAGGAGCTGGCTTGCCAGCGAAGGGGCCTTCAAGTCTTGCATCACTCCCCAGACCGCCATCGCTGGCAGCCATCTCCTGTAGGAGCCGGCTTGCCGGCGAAGAAGCCCTCAAGTCCTGCATCACCCTCCAGACCGTCGTCTTCGCTGGCAAGCCAGCTCCTACAGGGGGGATTCTCAGTCCAGGCACATCCTTGATTTGCCATTCTGAGACGTGCCCCGCATTCGTTTTAATATTGAAACACCTCCCTCGGCTATACTCCGCAGCATTTGGAAATACCTCGAGGACTGACTGTGAAGAACTGGACGTTGCGCCAACGGATCTTGGCGAGCTTTGCGGTAATAATCGCCATCATGCTGCTGATGGTCGTCGTCTCGTACTCACGGCTGTTGAAGATCGAGGAAAGCGAAGCCAGCGTTCGCGAAGACGCACTTCCCGGGGTGTATTACAGCTCGATGATCCGTGGCGCCTGGTCCGACAGCTATCTGCGGATCCAGGAAATGCTCGGTTTGAAAGAGGGGCAGGGCGTCAGTGCCGAGAATGTCGCTGACTTCAAATTATTCGAGTCTCGTCTGCAGGAACAGATAGGCAACTATCGCGGTACCGTCACTACGGATGAAGACAAGGTTGAGTTCGCCACCTTCGAGAAACACAACGAGAATTACCACAAGTCCCTGGCGGCGGTGCTCGACTTGCATCAGCGCAATGAGGAAGCGCAAGCCATCAAGCTGTTCAACGAGCAGCTAACCCCGATCTGGACCGCGGGGCGCATGAAACTCAATGACATATTGCGCGAAAACAAAGCGGTGGCGGACCTGGACATCGCAAACATCGATGACGCAGTGCTCACCGCAAAAATCGTCATGGGTATCTCCCTGTTGATTGCGGTCCTGGCCGCCGGCCTCTGCGGCCTGCTGTTGATGCGCGCCATCATGGCGCCGATGAACCGGATCGTTGAAATACTCGAAGTCATGCGCACCGGCGACCTCAGTCGTCGCCTGAACCTTGCCCGCAAGGACGAATTCGGCGCGGTGGAAACCGGCTTCAATGACATGATGGCCGAGCTGACATCCTTGGTGTCCCAGGCCCAGCGTTCCTCGGTGCAGGTCACCACCTCGGTGACCGAAATCGCCGCCACCTCCAAGCAACAACAAGCCACCGCCACCGAAACCGCTGCCACCACCACGGAAATCGGTGCGACTTCCCGGGAAATCGCCGCCACTTCCCGCGATCTGGTGCGCACCATGACCGAAGTCTCCACCGCCGCCGATCAGGCCTCGGTGCTCGCCGGTTCCGGGCAGCAAGGGTTGGCGCGGATGGAGGAGACCATGCACTCGGTCATGGGCGCGGCGGATCTGGTCAACGCCAAGCTGGCGATCCTCAACGAGAAGGCCGGCAATATCAATCAGGTGGTCGTGACCATCGTCAAGGTGGCCGACCAGACCAACCTGTTGTCGCTGAACGCCGCCATCGAAGCGGAAAAGGCCGGTGAATATGGCCGCGGGTTTGCCGTGGTGGCCACCGAAGTGCGCCGCCTGGCGGACCAGACCGCCGTCGCCACCTATGACATCGAACAGATGGTGCGCGAGATCCAGTCGGCCGTGTCGGCCGGGGTCATGGGCATGGACAAGTTCTCTGAAGAAGTGCGCCGCGGCATGTCAGAAGTGCAGCAAATCGGGGAGCAGCTGTCGCAGATCATTCATCAGGTCCAGGCGTTGGCGCCGCGGGTGTTGATGGTCAACGAAGGCATGCAGGCCCAGGCCACGGGCGCGGAACAAATCAACCATGCGCTGGTGCAACTGGGCGATGCCAGCAGCCAGACCGTCGAGTCGCTGCGCCAGGCCAGTTTCGCCATCGACGAATTGAGCCAGGTCGCTGTAGGGCTGCGTAGCGGCGTTTCGCGATTCAAAGTCTGATGAGCGAACTCACGGTCAAGCGCGCCGCCGTAAAACCGGCGGTGCAAGCGTTGTTCCTGGTGTTCCGCATCGGCAACGAGCGCTACGCCTTACAGGCCATCGAGGTGGTGGAAGTGCTGCCGCGCCTGCCGTTGAAACCGATAGCCAAGGCACCGGCCTGGGTGGCCGGGGTGTTCGCCCATCGCGGCTTGGTCGTGCCGGTGATCGACCTCAGTGCACTGACGTTCGGTGCCCCTGCCCAGGCTCGCACCAGCACACGATTGGTCCTGGTCAACTACCGTCCGGACGAGACCTTCAAGGCGCAGGTGCTAGGGCTGATCCTGGAACAGGCCACCGATACCTTGCGCTGCAATCCGGCCGATTTTCAGCCTTATGGCCTGGATAATCCCCAGGCCCCCTATCTCGGGCCTGTTCGAGAAGACGCGCAAGGGCTGCTGCAATGGGTCCGGGTCGCCGATCTGTTGAGCGAGCCAGTTCGTGCGCTGCTGTTTCCGTATCCGCCGCTGGATCCGGCGCTGCTCGAGGGGCGCCCATGAACAGTGATCAACGGTTCTTCGATTTCCTCAAGGAACGCATCGGCCTCGACGTCACCTCGGTGGGTCCGGCGATCATCGAGCGTGCGGTGCGCCAGCGCAGCACGACATCGAAGGCGCTGACGGCAGACGAGTATTGGCACATTTTGCAAGGCTCGCGGGATGAGCAGCAGGCGCTGATCGAAGCGGTGATCGTTCCTGAAACCTGGTTTTTCCGGTATCCGGAATCCTTCGCCACATTGGCGAAACTGGCCGCCAGGCGCCTGGCCGACCTCAATAACATGCGCGCCCTGCGGATTCTCAGCCTGCCGTGTTCCACCGGTGAAGAACCCTATTCCATCGCCATGGCGCTGCTCGATGCCGGGTTCAAGCCGCATCAGTTCAAGGTCGAGGGCATGGACGTCAGTCCGCTGTCGGTGGAAAAAGCCAAGCGTGCGGTGTACGGCAAGAATTCATTTCGTGGTCAGGATATCGAGTTTCGCGACCGGCATTTCACTGTCGAAAACGACGGCTATCGCCTCGACGAGCGGGTACGTGAGCAAGTGCGCTTGCAGGTCGGCAATCTGCTCGATCCAACCTTGCTCGCCAATGAGCCACCCTATGATTTCGTGTTCTGTCGCAACCTGTTGATCTATTTTGACCTGCCGACCCAACAGCAGGTTTTTGAAGTGCTCAAGCGTCTGACCCATGTTGATGGCGTGCTGTTCATCGGCCCTGCGGAGGGCAGTCTGCTGGGGCGCTTTGGCATGCGCTCGATCGGCATTGCGCAGTCCTTTGCATTCAGTCGCCATCACGAGGCCCAGCCGGTGTCAGCGACTTTCGTTCCAACGGCGCTACCCGTGCGCCAACCGGTGCGCAGCGTAACACCGCCGCCCGTACGCAGCCGCCCGTTCGCCACGGTGGCGCCACTACCGGTCATGGCCAGAACGGCCAACCCGGACTCTGCCGTGCTGCTGGCAAACATCGCCGCACTGGCTAACGAAGGCAAAAGTGCCGAGGCCCGTGCGGCCTGTGACAGCTATTTGCGCAATCACGAGCCGGTAGCCCAAGTGTTTTACTGGCTGGGGCTGCTCAGCGATGTCGCCGGCAGTGCCTTCGAAGCCCAGGGGTATTACCGCAAGGCCTTGTACCTCGAACCGCAACATTCCGACGCGTTGATGCACTTGGCCGCGTTGCTGCAATCCCAGGGCGACACGGCGGGTGCCCGGCGATTGCAGGACCGCGCCGCTCGCAGTGAGCGCACCGCTGACAGTGAGCGTAAACGATGATCGCCGCCGACAACTTTAGTCTCACCCATGAAGATGCCCAGGCCATCGACGACTGCTGGAACCGCATCGGTGTCCATGGCGACAAGTCCTGCCCGCTGCTGAGCGAACACATTCACTGCCGCAATTGCGCGGTGTATTCAGCGGCCGCGACGCGCCTGCTCGACCGCTATGCGTTGCAGCAGAAAGATCGCGGGCAAGTGTCGACAGCGGCCGAGAGCGAGGTGAAAACCCGTTCGCTGTTGATGTTCCGGCTTGGCGAAGAGTGGCTGGGCCTGGCCACCCGCAGCCTGGTGGAAGTCGCGCCACTGCAAGCGATTCACTCCTTGCCGCACCAGCGTTCCCGAGCCTTGCTCGGCGTGGCTAACGTGCGCGGTGCTCTGGTGGCATGCCTGTCCCTGGTCGAACTGCTCGGCCTCGATGGGACGGGTAGCGTGGCGTCCGACATGCGGGTCATGCCGCGGATGCTGATCATCGCCGCCCACGGCGGGCCGGTGGTGGTGCCGGTGGATGAAGTGGACGGCATTCATGCCATCGATGAACACATCCTCGAGGCGGCATCGCGCTCGGGGACCCAGGCCAGCGCTAAATTCACCCGTGGTGTGTTGCCATTCAAAGGCCGCAGCCTGCGTTGGCTGGATGAAGAGCAGTTGCTGTCCGCCGTGACCCGGAGCCTTACATGACCCCAGAGCAATTGCGCGACTCCTCGTTGCTGGAGCTGTTCAGCCTGGAAGCCGAAGCCCAGACCCAGGTGCTGAGCGCAGGTCTGCTGGCGCTGGAGCGCGATCCGACCCAGGCCGATCATCTCGAATCGTGCATGCGCGCGGCGCATTCGCTCAAGGGCGCCGCGCGGATCGTCGGTGTCGATGCCGGCGTCAGCGTGGCCCATGTGATGGAAGATTGCCTGGTCAGCGCCCAGGAAGGGCGCCTGTACCTGCGCCCCGAGCACATCGATGCGCTGTTGCAAGGCACCGATCTGCTGATGCACATCGCAACCCCCGACAACAATCCGGGCCCGGCGGATATCGAGGCCTATGTCGCCTTGATGGCTCGTTTGCTGGATCCGCTGGCGCTTGCCGTGCCGATCAGTACCCCCATCGCGCCGTTCATGGCCGAGGATCTGCTGCAAGCCACCGGGGTTGAGCTGACGATGCCGGTGCTGGAAGTCGAACCGCCACCCGATGCACCCGTCGAGCCAGCGCCCAGGGCCAGACGCTCCACGGATACCGGTGAGAGGGTCCTGCGGGTCACTGCCGAGCGGTTGAACAGCCTGCTCGACCTGTCGAGCAAATCCCTGGTGGAAACCCTGCGGCTCAAGCCGCACCTGGCCACCATGCAGCGGCTCAAGCGCCTGCAGAGCAACGGCCTGCGGGCCCTGGAAAACCTCAACGTCCATCTCAAGGAGCATGCCTTGAGCCTGGAGGCCCGGGAGGCCCTCGACGATGCCCGTCGGCTGCTGGCCGAATCCCAGCAATTGCTGGTGGAAAAAAACACCGAGCTGGATGAGTTCGCCTGGCAGGCCAGTCAACGGGCACAAGTCTTGTACGACACGGCGCTGGCCTGTCGCATGCGCCCGTTTGCCGATGTGTTGGGCGGGCAAGTGCGGATGGTCCGCGACCTTGGCCGTAGCCTGGGCAAGCAGGTGCGGCTGGAGATCGAGGGCGAGAAAACCCAGGTCGATCGCGACGTTTTGGAAAAACTCGAAGCGCCGCTGACGCACCTGCTGCGTAACGCCGTCGACCACGGCATCGAATCCCCGGAACAGCGCCTTCTGGCTGGCAAACCCGCTGAAGGCGTTATCCGTCTGCGCGCCTCGCACCAGGCCGGTCTGCTGGTACTGGAGTTGAGCGACGACGGCAACGGTGTCGATCTGGAAAAGGTCCGCCGTAGCATTGTCGAGCGGCAATTGTCCCCGGCTGAGACTGCCGCGCAACTGAGCGAAGAGGAACTGCTGACATTCCTGTTCCTGCCGGGTTTCAGCTTGCGGGACACAGTCACCGAAATCTCCGGGCGCGGTGTCGGGCTGGACGCGGTGCAACACATGGTCCGGCAGTTGCGCGGCGCGGTAGTGCTGGAGCAAGCGGCGGGCGAGGGCAGTCATTTCCACCTCGAAGTGCCGCTGACCCTGTCGGTGGTGCGCAGCCTGGTGGTGGAAGTCGGTAACGAGGCCTATGCGTTTCCACTGGCCCACATCGAGCGCATGTGCGACCTGGAGCCGGCGGACATCGTGCAGGTCGAGGGCCGTCAGCACTTCTGGCACGAGGGCCGGCACGTCGGGCTGGTCGCCGCCAGCCAGCTGTTGCAGCGCCCGGCGAGCCAGAGCGGTCAGCAGACCCTCAAGGTGGTGGTCATTCGTGAGCGCGAGGCCATCTACGGTGTGGCCGTCGAGCGTTTTATCGGCGAGCGGACGCTGGTCGTATTACCGCTGGACGAACGCCTGGGCAAGGTCCAGGACATTTCCGCCGGGGCCTTGCTCGACGACGGTTCGGTAGTGCTGATCGTCGACGTCGAAGATATGCTGCGCTCGGTTGACAAACTGCTCAACACCGGGCGTCTGGAGCGTATCGCGCGACAGGGCAGCCAGGTCGTCGAAGCCGCTCGCAAACGGATCCTGGTGGTCGACGACTCACTGACCGTTCGCGAGCTGCAGCGCAAGTTGTTGCTCAATCGCGGGTATGACGTGGCCGTGGCGGTGGACGGCATGGATGGCTGGAACGCCCTGCGTTCGGAGGATTTCGATTTGCTGATCACCGATATCGATATGCCGCGCATGGATGGCATCGAGCTGGTGTCTCTGTTGCGCCGGGACAATCGCCTGCAATCCCTGCCGGTCATGGTGGTGTCCTACAAGGATCGCGAAGAAGACCGCCGTCGTGGACTGGACGCCGGAGCCGACTATTATCTAGCCAAAGCCAGTTTTCATGACGACGCCCTGCTCGATGCAGTGGTGGAGCTCATAGGAGGAGCGCGGGCATGAAGATAGCTATCGTCAACGACATGCCCATGGCGGTTGAAGCACTGCGCCGCGCCCTGGCGTTCGAGCCGGCACATGAAGTGGTCTGGGTTGCCGGCAACGGCGCCGAGGCGGTGCAGCGTTGTGCCGAATTCACCCCGGACCTGATTCTGATGGACCTGATCATGCCGGTGATGGACGGCGTGGAAGCGACCCGGCGAATCATGGCCGAGACCCCTTGCGCGATCGTCATCGTCACGGTCGACCGCCAGCAGAATGTGCATCGAGTGTTCGAGGCCATGGGCCATGGCGCGCTGGATGTCGTCGACACCCCGGCTCTGGGTGCAGGGAACCCGCAGGATGCGGCCGCGCCGCTGCTGCGCAAGATCATCAACATCGGCTGGCTGATCGGTGACCGGGGCAATCGAGAGCGAGCGACCCCCAGCCCCTTGCGCAGTTCCGCTTCGCGTCAGCGCCTGATCGCCATTGGTTCGTCCGCGGGCGGGCCGGCGGCGCTGGAAATATTGCTCAAGGGCCTGCCGCAGAATTTTTCGGCTGCCATCGTGCTGGTGCAGCATGTCGACCAGGTATTCGCCGCCGGTATGGCCGAATGGCTGAGCAGCGCCAGCGGCCTGGACGTGCGCCTGGCCAGGGAAGGCGAGCCTCCGCAGCCCGGTACGGTGTTGCTGGCCGGCACCAATCACCATATCCGCTTGTTGAAAAACGGCACGCTGGCCTACACCGCCGAGCCGGTCAACGAGATCTATCGGCCCTCGATCGATGTGTTTTTCGAGAGCGTTGCCCAGTACTGGAGCGGCGATGCCGTGGGTATTTTGTTAACCGGAATGGGACGCGATGGCGCGCAGGGGCTTAAACTCATGCGCCAACAGGGCTACCTGACCATCGCGCAAGACCAGTCCAGCAGCGCGGTGTACGGCATGCCGAAGGCAGCTGCCGCCATTGACGCTGCCGTGGAAGTTCGTCCACTGCACCAGATCGCGCCACGGTTGCTGGAAATTTTCAGCAAATGACCCTCTTTAACAGCAATCCCGGCCCAGGCAGTACTCAGGTGACCGCACATGAATGACTTACAGCTCGACGGCTTCAAAACCGACGAAAACGCCGCCATGGTGTTGTTGGTGGACGATCAGGCGATGATCGGCGAAGCCGTGCGCCGCGGCTTGTCGAATGAAGACAATATAGACTTCCACTTTTGCGCCGATCCGCACCAGGCCATCGCCCACGCGATTCGCATCAAGCCGACGGTGATCCTGCAGGACCTGGTCATGCCCGGCCTCGACGGGCTGAGCCTGGTGCGCGAATACCGCAATCACCCGGCGACCAAGGACATTCCGATCATCGTCCTGTCGACCAAGGAAGATCCGCTGATCAAGAGTGCGGCCTTTGCGGCCGGGGCCAACGATTACCTGGTCAAACTGCCGGACAACATCGAGCTGGTCGCGCGCATCCGTTATCACTCGCGTTCCTACATGACCTTGCTGCAGCGAGACGCGGCGTACCGGGCGCTGCGGGTCAGCCAGCAGCAGTTGCTCGACACCAACCTGGTGCTGCAGCGATTGATGAACTCCGACGGCCTGACCGGGCTGTCGAACCGCCGGCATTTCGACGAATACCTGGAACTGGAGTGGCGACGCTCGCTGCGTGACCAGAGTCAACTGTCGTTGCTGATGATCGATGTCGACTATTTCAAATCCTTCAATGATAGTTTCGGCCACCTCGACGGCGATGAAGCCCTGCGCAAGGTGGCCACGGCGATCCGCGACGCCAGCTCCCGCCCGTCGGACCTGCCGGCCCGTTATGGTGGCGAAGAATTTGCCCTGGTCCTGCCCAACACTTCGCCGGGTGGCGCGCGGCTGGTGGCGGAAAAACTGCGCCAGTCCGTGGCGGCACTGAAGATTCCGCACATTTCCCCGGTCGAAGGTTCAAGCCTGACCATCAGCATCGGCCTGTCGACCATGACCCCGCAGCCGGGCGGCGACTGCCGTCAATTGATCCTGGCGGCGGACAAGGGGCTGTACCTGGCGAAGAACAATGGGCGTAATCAGGTGGGGATTGAATGAACCATGGGTTTCATTCGCCGCTAAAGCCGCCAGGCGGGCTGCCGTGACAGCCTGATTACGGTATACTCGCCGGCTTTCAAAAGTTCGCCAACGAGTGCTGCCCGCCATGGAAATCAACCCGATCCTTAACAGCATCAAGGACCTGTCCGAGCGCTCCGAAACTATTCGGGGGTATCTTTGACTACGATCAAAAGCATGAGCGTCTGACTGAAGTCAACCGCGAGCTTGAAGATCCGTCTGTCTGGAACAACCCGTCGTACGCTCAGGAACTGGGCCGCGAGCGCTCCCTGCTGGCCCAGATCGTCGAAACCCTCGACGAAATGCACAGTGGCCTGGCCGACGCCAAGGACCTGCTGCTGATGTCCGCCGAGGAAGAAGACCAGGCCGCCGTCGATGACGTCGCTGCCGAAGTCGAGCGTCTTCGCGAGTCCCTGGAAAAACTCGAATTCCGTCGCATGTTCAGCGGCGAGATGGATGCCAACAACGCCTACCTGGACATCCAGGCCGGCTCCGGCGGCACCGAGGCCCAGGACTGGGCCAACATCCTGCTGCGCATGTATCTGCGCTGGGCCGACAAGCGCGGCTTCGATGCAACCATCATGGAGCTGTCCGCCGGTGAAGTCGCAGGGATCAAGGGCGCTACCGTGCACATCAAGGGCGAATACGCCTTTGGCTGGTTGCGCACCGAAATCGGCGTGCACCGCCTGGTGCGCAAGAGCCCGTTCGACTCAGGCAACCGTCGCCACACCTCGTTCTCGGCGGTGTTCGTATCGCCGGAAATCGATGACAACATCGAAATCGACATCAACCCGTCGGACCTGCGCATCGATACCTACCGCTCCTCCGGTGCCGGTGGCCAGCACGTAAACACCACCGATTCGGCCGTACGTATCACCCACGTACCGACCAACACCGTGGTCAGCTGCCAGAACGAACGTTCCCAGCACGCCAACAAAGACACCGCGATGAAAATGTTGCGGGCGCGCTTGTACGAGCAGGAAGTGCAGAAACGCAACGCTGCCTCGCAGGCCCTGGAAGACACCAAGTCGGACATCGGCTGGGGTCACCAGATTCGCTCCTACGTGCTCGATGCGTCGCGGATCAAGGATTTGCGCACCAACATCGAACGCAGCGACTGCGACAAGGTGCTCGACGGCGACATCGACGACTACCTGATAGCAAGCTTGAAACAAGGGCTCTAAGGCACGCGCTACAGGATCGGCGGACTCCGCGATCCTGTAGGAGAGAGCGATGCGGCGACCCGACTTGCCCGCGAACCCTGCCGCCAGGCAGGGGCAACGAACCCGTGATGGAATATTTAAAGACATGAGCGACCTAGAACTCGACCCGCAAACCCTGCAACAGGAAGAAAACTCCCTGATCGCCCTGCGCAAGGAAAAGCTGGCTGCCGAGCGCGCCAAGGGCAATGCCTTCCCGAACGACTTCCGCCGTGACAACTACTGCGAAGACTTGCAGAAGCAATACGCGGACAAGACCAAGGAAGAGCTGGCAGAGGCTGCAATCCCGATCAAGGTTGCCGGTCGCATCATGCTCAACCGTGGCTCGTTCATGGTGATCCAGGACATGACCGGGCGGATTCAGGTTTACGTCAACCGTAAAACCCTGTCCGAAGAAACCCTGGCTGCGGTGAAAACCTGGGACATGGGCGACATCATTGCCGCTGAAGGTACCCTGGCCCGTTCCGGCAAAGGTGACCTGTACGTCGAAATGACCCAGGTGCGGCTGCTGACCAAATCCCTGCGTCCGCTGCCGGACAAGCACCACGGCCTGACCGACACCGAGCAGCGCTATCGCCAGCGCTACGTTGACCTGATCGTCAACGAAGAGGTGCGCCAGACGTTCCGCGTGCGTTCGCAAGTGATCGCTCACATCCGCAGCTTCCTGATGCAGCGTGACTTCCTCGAAGTAGAGACGCCGATGCTGCAAACCATTCCGGGTGGCGCGGCGGCCAAGCCGTTCGAAACTCACCACAATGCGCTGGACATGGAAATGTTCCTGCGCATCGCGCCGGAGCTGTACCTCAAGCGCCTGGTTGTCGGTGGTTTCGAGAAGGTGTTCGAGATCAACCGCAACTTCCGCAACGAAGGTGTTTCGACTCGGCACAACCCTGAATTCACCATGTTGGAGTTCTACCAGGCCTACGCCGACTACGAAGACAACATGGACCTGACCGAAGAACTGTTCCGCGAGCTGGCGCAGCTGGTCCTGGGCAGCACCGACGTGCCTTACGGCGACAAGGTGTTCCACTTCGGCGAACCCTTCGTGCGTCTGTCGGTATTCGACTCGATCCTCAAGTATAACCCTGAGTTGACCGCTGACGACCTGAACGACATCGACAAGGCCCGCGCCATCGCCAAGAAGGCCGGGGCCAAGGTGCTGGGATTCGAAGGCCTGGGCAAGCTGCAGGTGATGATTTTCGAAGAACTGGTCGAGCACAAGCTGGAGCAGCCGCACTTCATCACCCAGTACCCGTTCGAAGTGTCGCCACTGGCGCGCCGCAACGACGAGAACCCGAACGTCACCGACCGTTTCGAGCTGTTCATCGGCGGCCGTGAAATCGCCAACGCCTATTCCGAGCTGAACGACGCGGAAGACCAGGCCGAGCGCTTCATGGCCCAGGTAGCCGACAAGGACGCCGGCGACGACGAAGCCATGCACTACGACGCCGACTTCGTTCGTGCGCTGGAGTACGGCATGCCGCCAACGGCCGGCGAAGGGATCGGCATCGACCGCCTGGTGATGCTGCTGACCAACTCCCCGTCGATCCGCGACGTGATCCTGTTCCCGCACATGCGGCCGCAAGCGTAAGTGTTTCAATTAAAAAGCCGCCTGACATGGGCGGCTTTTTATTGCCTGTCTGGTACAAACGTATCAATTGGTTACTTTTGAAGTAAAAGAGGAATACCTGTCGTGAACCGTGCAATGGCTCAAGAGGGTGCAGTGGGTATCGCCACTGCGGTCGCTGAAAGTGTTCAGTACCAGGGTCGCAAGGCCAGCCGGCAGGGCAGTGAGCAGCGTCGACAGGACATACTCGATGCGGCGATGCGCATTGTCGTGCGCGATGGCGTGCGGGCTGTACGGCACCGCGCAGTGGCGGCCGAGGCCGGTGTGCCGCTGTCGGCCACCACTTACTATTTCAAGGATATCGATGACCTGCTGACCGATACCTTCGCCCAATATGTGGAACGCAGCGCGGCATTCATGGCCAAGTTGTGGGCCAACAATGAAGGTTTGCTGCGGGAGATGGTCGCCTATGGCGATGGCAGTGCCGCGTCCCGCTCGCAACTGGCAGACGACATTGCGCGGCTGACGTCCGACTATGTTCATCGTCAATTGCAGAACCGACGCGAACACTTGATGGCCGAGCAGGCATTCCGCCAAGAGGCGCTGTTGAACCCGCGCCTGGCGCAGTTGGTGCGCTCGCACCAGCAAATCCTGCTGCAGGGCACCTGCCATTTTTTCGAGGTGTTGGGTTCGCGCGAGCCGCAACAAGATGCCAAAGTGTTGACGGCGATTATCGGACGGATGGAATATCAGGGCCTGCTCAACGACGCCGAGCCTGCCGCCGAAGCCGAGATGCTCGGGATCCTCACGCGGTATATGCATTTGGTATTGGCGTCCGTGTAACCCCTTGAGGGAGCTCAACCCTGTGGGAGCGAGCTTGCTCGCGATAGCGGTGTGTCAGGCGACATAAACGTCGAATGTTAAACCGTCATCGCGAGCAAGCTCGCTCCCACAGGGGGGCTGTGTTTACTTGCGGGCGAAGCTTGTTCATAGGGAGTGTCGAATGAAAACCTGGCGTGTCGTTGTGATCGCCTTGTCGTTCCTGCTGCTCAGTGGCTGTCTGGTGACCTTCAAGGAGCCGCTGCCCGCCAGCGATCCCGCGCCCAAAGGGTTGCTCGGCAAATGGACCAGCACCAACGCCTGGGGCGAACCGATGAACCTGGAATTGACACGCATCGGTGGCAATCGCTATCAGGCGGTCAGCTACTTCAAGGGCAAGCCCCGGGAGCGCGAAGCCTATCCCTTCACGGTATCGCGCCATGGCAGCCGCTGGTATCTGTCAGCAAAAGTGCCGGCGCAATTCGGCGGACATTTCATCATCGCCGGGTTCGAACTCAACGATAAGCAGGAACTGGTGGTCTACAACCTCGACCTCGAGCAGATCAACCAGGCCCTGGGACAGAAAATCCTCAGCGGTGAAGGCTTCCAGACTGACGATGGCGATGGCGTGCTGATCAACACCGGCATGGACCAGGTGTTCGCCTACCTCGACGATCCGGCCAATTCCGACGTGTTCGTCGAGGCGGTGCGCTACCAGCGCCTGGCCAAAGCCAAAGCTACAGTCAAATAAATCCAGCACCTAACGGTTTTTCTACAGGAGTTTCGGGTGGACGATTACCAGCAGTCGATACGCATATTGTCCGATCGCATTGTGCTGGCGCAGACGCCGATTCGCGTCCTCGATGCGGTGAAGTGGGATGACACCATCCGCAAGGGTTTCATCAAGGCCAAGGGCAAGGAAATGCCGGCGGTGGATCGCGATTATTACTTGAACCGGCCGCTGTCCTTCGACTCCAGCAAAGTGAAGCTGGAATTCCAGAATATCGAACGCGACATCACCCGTCAGCTCGGCCAGTTCAACCCGGTCGGCCAGATCATGCGCCGCATGTGCAAGGAATACCGCATGGTGGTGCGCATGCTCGAAGCGCGTGGCACCGAGGATTTCGGCCTGATTTCCCAGGAACTGTACGGCGCCGCGTCCGACGCATTCCATGCGGGCGACCCGACCCTGTCCGACCTGGGCCTGATGCTCTCCGATTACCTGAACAACATCGACGGCCGCGGCGACCTCAAGGACGAACCGAAGCTCCTCACCGCCAAGGACGCCGTGGATCTATTGCAAACCCGGTTGAGCAAGGTATTTGGCGAGGCCGAGGACACCATTCGGGTGTTCGAGTCCGACGGTATCGTTGCCGATGCGGCAGCCGGCGCCGACTACATCAAGATCCGCACCGACGCGATGTTCAACGAGCGTGACGTGCGCGCCCTGGAAGTCCACGAAGGGCTGGTGCATGTGGGCACCACGCTCAATGGCCTGAACCAGCCGATCTGCACCTTCCTGTCCAAGGGCCCACCGTCGTCGACGGTGACCCAGGAAGGCTTGGCGATCCTGATGGAAATCATCACCTTCGCCTCTTACCCCAGTCGCCTGCGCAAACTCACCAACCGCACCCGTGCCATTCATATGGTGGAGGAGGGCGCCGACTTCCTGCAGATCTTCGAATTCTTCCGCGAGCAGGGCTTCGAGATGGCCGAAAGCTATGGCAACGCCAGTCGAGTGTTCCGCGGTTCGGTGCCGACCGGCCTGCCATTCACCAAGGACTTGTCCTACCTCAAGGGCTTTATCATGGTCTACAACTACATTCAGTTGGCCGTGCGTAAAGGCAAGCTGGAGCAGATACCGCTGTTGTTTTGCGGCAAGACCACGCTGGAAGACATGCGCACGTTGCGCCAGTTGGTGGATGAAGGCCTGGTCGTGCCGCCCAAATACCTGCCGGAGCAGTTCCGTGACATGAACGCGCTGTCGGCGTGGATGTGCTTCTCCAACTTCCTCAATCACCTGAGCCTGGACCGGATCGAGGCGGATTACTCCAACATCTTGTAAGGCAACACAACACCTGTAGGAGCTGGCTTGCCGGCGAATGCCTCACTGCGGTTCACCTGACACACTGCGTCATCGTTCTTCGCTGGCAAGCCAGCTCCTACAAAGGTTTCATCGGATGAGAATCCTCGGCATCGTCTGCCTTCTTCTGACCTTGAGCGGGTGCAGCTCCCTGCTGTTCTACCCCGAGCCAGGCCAGCTGTTCACCCCGGAAAAAGCCAGGCTCGAATTCCGCGATGTCACCTTGACCACCGCCGACGGCGTCAGGCTGCACGGCTGGTGGCTGCCGGCGAAAAACGGCGTCGAGGTCAAGGGCACGGTGCTGCACCTGCATGGCAACGGCGGCAATCTGCCCATGCATCTGGGGGGCAGTTGGTGGCTGCCGAAGCAGGGCTATCAGGTGCTGCTGGTGGACTATCGCGGTTACGGCCTGTCCGAAGGTGAGCCGTCGCTGCCGGCGATCTATCAGGACATCGATGCGGCGTTCAAATGGCTCGACCAGGCCCCCGAGGTCCAGGGCAAGCCGCTGATCCTGCTGGGCCAGAGCCTTGGCGGCTCGATGGCCGTGCATTACCTGGTTCAACACCCCGAACGCCAGAAGCAACTCAAGGCCGTGGTTCTCGACGGCGTGCCCGCCAGTTACCGCAGCGTCGGCCGGTTCGCCCTGAGCAATTCATGGCTGTTCTGGCCGTTCCAGGTGCCGCTGTCGTGGCTGGTGCCAGACGGCGACAGCGCCATCCACTCGATGGCCCAGCTCAATGGCGTGCCGAAACTGATCTACCACAGCATCGACGATCCGATCGTGCCTCTTTCCAACGGCATCCGACTGTATCAAGCTGCGCCGCCGCCCCGGGTGCTGCAATTGACCCGTGGCGGCCATGTGCAGACGTTCGCCGACCCGGTCTGGCGCAAAGTCATGCTTCGTTACCTCGACGATCCGCAGCATTTCAACGGCCTGCGCCGCCTGGGCGAGACACCGAATTACCCGGCACCCCCGAATTCCGAAGTTGAACCACCAGAGAGCCCGCAATGAGTGAAGAACGTAACGCCATCCCGCTGATCATCACCGGTATCTGCAGCATCCTCGGCACCGTCGGCGCCCTGTGGTGGTATGGCTACCTGCACTTTGCCAAACCGGAAGATGCGCTGCTGCTCAGCGACTTCACTCTGCTCAAGACCGTGCCTGGCGAAGACTACAAAATCTCCCTGGAGCCGGCCGCGCAAGTCGCTCAATGCATCGATGGCGTGCTGGTGATGTTCGACACCGAACAGAAAGGCCTGAGCGGTGTGCTGGTCAACAACAAGAAAAAGGCCGTGCGCTGCATCGGGCAGGAAACCCCGCAGAAGCTGGAGCCATAATTCAGTTCCGTGTTTACCAAAGATCCACTGTGGGAGCGGGCTTGCTCGCGAAGGCGATGTGTCAGACGACTGCGATGTTGAATGTCAAGCCGCCTTCGCGAGCAAGCCCGCTCCCACAGGGTTGAGTGTTAGCCCAAAAAAAGCCCCGCCTGATCAGACCAGGCGGGGCTTTTACGTTACAGCAGGTTCAACTCAGTTCGAGCTGACCGCCGAACGCGGGATCACCGGCTGGTTGTCGTTGGAAATGGTCACTTCCACCCGACGATTCATTGCACGACCCGAAACGCTGCCGTTTTCAGCAACCGGGTATTCCTTGCCATAGCCCTGGGCAACGATGCGCGCTGGATCAACGCCCATTTTCACCAAGGCCATGCGCACGGAACCGGCGCGGCGTTCGGACAACGACTGGTTATGCGAAGCCGTACCGGTGCTGTCGGTGTAACCTTCGACAATCACCTTGCGGTCCGGGTTTTCCTGAAGGAATTGCGCCAGTTTGTTGATATTGACCAGGCCGCTGGATTTCAGGTCAGCGCGGTCGGTGGCGAACAGCACATCACCGAAGGTCACCAGGGTGCCGCGATCGGTCTGCTTGGCGTTCAGGCTGTCCTGCAGCTGTTTGATCTGCTGGTCACGGGCATCCAGGCGGGCCTGGGCACGTTGCGCCGAAGCGTTCTTCAGGTTGGCTTCGGCGGTGCGCAGGGCGATGGTCTGCTTCGCCACTTCGACACGCTGGTTGGTCAAATAGGCAAGCTGGTCGACCTTGGCCTGGTCTTCCTTGTCCATGTAGGCCTTGTCGGCCTTGTCCAGGTACTCGCTGGCGTCTTTGGTTTCCAGTGCCGCCACTTTGCTCGCTTGCGGGTCGGCTTGCAGGCCGCTGTAGTTGGTGCGGGCCTGTTCCAGGTTAGCGTTGGGCGGCGTAGAGCAGGCAGCCAGTGCAACACTTGCAGCCAGCAGGGCAGGGATCATCAATTGTTTACGCATAATGGTTTCGTCCTTTTAGTCGAGTAAGAAGTACGTCGTGCCGCGCCGCTTATTGCACGGTGCGCTGGCTTTCCTGACGCATTTCCTGAACCCCTTTCTGAGAGTCCTTCACAGCCTGATCGGCTTTCATCGCCTGGGCTTTGCGCTCTGCTACGCGAGCGTCCCACTCGGCCTGTTCGGCCAGGATCTTGGCCTCGTCATACTTTTTGTCGTGCATGGCGATTTCGGCTTGCTTGAGCTTGTCCTGGGCGGACTTCATTTCCACGGCGGCGAATTCGGTACCGCCGGCGCTGACTGCACCGTTCACCGCGGATTGGGTCACGGCGAATTGTTCGGTCGGCGGGTTACCGGCGCAACCGGCCAGGACCAGGCTGCTGCCGATCGCCAGTGCGGCCAGTTTCAGGCTGCGCAGGGGGGTAGACGGGGATTGGGCAGTTCGGGTCTTCATGGTCTTCAACTCCATTGGAATAACTCCTGAAAAACGTAAAAATCCATCCTGGGCAAGGAGCCGCAACCGTCAATATCCGGGGTGTTCTGACACGGCCGTCCCAGGCGTGGTTACTGGGTGTGACCCGAGGCGTTTTTCAAAAGTTCAGAGAAGATGGCCTATCGCCCGAAAAAATATTGACCGGGTGGACAAGGCTCTGGAGCGGGAACCTGCGATCCGGGGCGGTATTCGCACACATTTGTAGGAGCGAGCTTGCTCCGGGCGGCGTTCCGACGGTGGACGTTAACGATGACGCGTTTATTCTGAATGCACGCGTCGCCTTCAATACAATCGCGAGCAAGCTTGCTCCTACAGGTACAGGTACAGGTACAGGTACAGGGATAAGGTGCTGATCAGTGTTTTGGTTCGTCTTTACCGCTCGACAAGTCTTGCAAATGCCGACGGGACAACGCGAGAAAACGCGGCGTAGGCCCTACATCTTCGTACAGCGGATCACCTTCTTCATCAGTGGCCACGACAGTCGAGCCCTTCACGTAGGGAAAGCTTTTCTCAAGTTCTTCCAGGGCCGCGCCGATCAGCTCGCCGAGCAGTTCTTCAGGGTGCCGCTTGGGGTACATCTCGACGATCGCAGCCAGGCGCGCGGCAGCCTCCACATCCAGGTGAATCTTGTAGCCGGTGTCGGTCAGGCGACCCTTGGCGTTTTCTTCCCAATGCTGGGCCAGCTCGCGGATTTTCATAGAGACCTCATTGCGCGCCTGCTCATGGCAGGCAGGGTGAGTGCCGGCTTTTGCCAGCGGCAGCCGTTGTACGGCTTACTCTTCAGATTAGCTATAACGCCCAAGGTTTAAAGTCCCTTCGTCGTCTTGCTTGTAAGAACCTGTCTGGAGCGGCACTCTTAAAGATCTGAGCTGCCCGGATTTTTCGCTGGAGAACTGCTGATGACCGATATCGATGCACGCTTGCGCGAGGACGTTCACCTGTTGGGTGAACTGTTGGGCAACACCATTCGTGAACAGTACGGGGACGGCTTTCTCGACAAGATCGAGCAGATCCGCAAGGGTGCCAAGGCCGACCGTCGCGGTTCGATGGATGCCGAGTTGAGCGCCAGCCTCAACCAGTTGAGCGAAGACGAGTTGCTGCCGGTCGCGCGGGCGTTCAACCAGTTTCTGAACCTGGCCAATATCGCCGAGCAGTATCAACTGATTCACCGTCGCGAAGAATCGCAGCCCGCACCGTTCGAAGCGCGGGTACTGCCGGAGCTGCTGGCGCGCCTGCGCGCCGAAGGTCATGGCGCCGAGTCCCTGGCGCGGCAGTTGGGCCGGCTGGAGATCGAACTGGTCCTTACGGCGCACCCGACCGAAGTGGCGCGGCGCACGTTGATCCAGAAATATGACGCCATCGCCGCGCAATTGGCTGCCCAGGACCATCGCGACCTGACCGGTGCCGAGCGCGAGCAGATTCACGCGAAATTGCAGCGCTTGATTGCCGAAGCCTGGCACACCGAAGAAATCCGCCGCACCCGGCCGACGCCCGTGGACGAGGCCAAGTGGGGCTTCGCCGTGATCGAGCATTCGTTGTGGCAGGCGATTCCCAATTATCTGCGCAAGGCGGACCAGGCCCTGTACACCGCCACTGGCCTGCACCTGCCGCTGGAGGCGGCGCCGATTCGCTTTGCCTCGTGGATGGGCGGCGACCGGGACGGCAACCCTAACGTGACCGCTGCCGTGACCCGTGAAGTCCTGCTGCTGGCGCGCTGGATGGCCGCTGATTTGTACGTGCGCGATGTCGATCAGCTGGCTGCCGAACTATCCATGCAGCAAGCCAGCGATGCATTGAGAGCCAAGGCCGGGAACAGCGCCGAGCCTTATCGCGCGGTGCTCAAACAGCTGCGCGAACGCCTGCGTGCCACCCGTAACTGGGCTCACGCCTCCTTGACCGCGATTACGCCGGCTCCGGCCGATGTACTGCAAAACAACCGGGACCTGCTCGATCCTCTGGAGCTGTGCTACCACTCGCTGCACGAGTGCGGCATGGGGGTGATTGCCGACGGCCCGTTGCTCGATTGCTTGCGCCGGGCCGTGACCTTCGGCCTGTTCCTGGTGCGCCTGGATGTGCGTCAGGATTCGACCCGGCATTCGGCGGCGATGACCGAAATCACCGATTACCTCGGTCTCGGTCGCTACGAAGACTGGAACGAGGAAGAGCGCATCACCTTCCTGATGCGCGAACTGAACAGCCGTCGGCCATTGCTGCCGGCGTACTTCAAACCGTCCGCCGACACCGCCGAAGTGTTGGCGACCTGCAGGGAAATCGCCTTGGCGCCGGCGGCTTCACTGGGTTCTTATGTGATTTCCATGGCCGGTGCCGCGTCCGACGTGCTGGCCGTGCAACTGCTGCTCAAGGAGGTCGGCGTGTTGCGACCCATGCGGGTCGTGCCACTGTTCGAAACCTTGGCCGACCTCGACAACGCCGGCCCGGTGATTGAGAAGCTGTTGCTGCTGCCGGGCTACCGCGCGCGCTTGCAAGGTCCGCAGGAAGTGATGATCGGTTACTCCGACTCGGCCAAGGACGCTGGTACCACCGCGGCGGCCTGGGCGCAGTATCGGGCGCAGGAGCGTCTGGTCGACATCTGCCGTGAACAGCAAGTGGAACTGCTGTTGTTCCACGGTCGCGGCGGCACCGTGGGCCGCGGTGGCGGTCCGGCTCACGCCGCCATCCTGTCGCAGCCGCCAGGTTCGGTGGCGGGGCGTTTCCGTACCACCGAGCAGGGGGAAATGATCCGTTTCAAGTTTGGCCTGCCGGACATCGCCGAACAGAACCTCAACCTGTACCTGGCGGCCGTGCTGGAAGCGACCTTGCTGCCACCGCCACCGCCAACACCCGAGTGGCGGCACTTGATGGACGATTTGGCCGCCGATGGGGTCAGCGCCTACCGCGCCGTGGTGCGGGAAAATCCACAGTTCGTGGAGTATTTCCGCCAGTCCACGCCGGAACAGGAGCTGGGGCGCTTGCCGTTGGGCAGTCGTCCGGCCAAGCGCCGCGCGGGCGGAATCGAAAGCCTGCGGGCGATCCCGTGGATCTTTGGCTGGACCCAGACACGCCTGATGCTGCCGGCCTGGCTCGGTTGGGAAGCTGCCCTGAGCAAGGCGCTGGAACGCGGCGAAGGTGAGTTGCTCGGACAGATGCGCGAACAGTGGCCATTCTTCCGTACTCGCATCGATATGCTGGAGATGGTCCTGGCCAAGGCCGATAGCGATATCGCCCGGTCCTACGACGAGCGTCTGGTCGAACCGGATCTGCTGCCTTTGGGTGCGCATTTACGCGACCTATTGTCGCAGGCCTGCTCGGTGGTACTGGGGCTGACCGGTCAGTCTCAGCTACTGGCACATAGCCCAGCCACCCTCGAATTCATCCGCTTGCGCAACACTTACCTCGATCCGCTTCATCTATTACAGGCCGAATTATTGGCGCGCTCCAGGCAACAGGAAGTGGCGCAGGACAGCCCGGTAGAACAGGCGCTGCTGGTGTCTGTGGCGGGGATTGCCGCCGGATTGCGAAATACCGGCTAAGGTTTTTACCGAGGGTCCAGGTACTCGATGCGGGCATCGGGTGCCTGCTGGCGGAGGATGAAAAAGTGCTGCCAGGCGACAGTTAATGACGGGGTTGCGACTAGGGCTACCCCGTCGCAAAGGTCACTTCGGGCGCGGGTTTCTCCGACTTTTGGCGGCTTGTGTGGTCAGGGCCTGCTGTGTATCTTGATCAGCCTTTGGCCGTTTGGGCGGTCACGATCCTTTTTTGAGATTGGCCCCACGAGGCGAATCTGACGTTATCTGTATATATAAAAAATTGAGGAGCACATCGATGCGCGTCATTCTGCTGGGAGCTCCCGGTGCCGGTAAAGGTACTCAGGCTAAGTTCATCACCGAGAAATTCGGCATTCCGCAAATCTCCACTGGCGACATGCTGCGTGCCGCGGTCAAGGCCGGCACCGAGCTGGGCCTGATCGCCAAGAGCGTCATGGACAGCGGTGGTCTGGTTTCCGATGACCTGATCATCAATCTGGTCAAGGAACGCATCAGCCAGGCCGATTGCGCAAAGGGTTTCCTGTTCGACGGTTTCCCGCGCACCATTCCGCAGGCTGAAGCCCTGGTGAAAGCCGGCGTCGAGCTGGATCACGTGGTCGAAATCGCCGTCGACGACGAAGAGATCGTGCAGCGTATCGCCGGGCGTCGCGTCCACGAGGCCAGCGGTCGCGTGTACCACACCGTCTACAACCCGCCTAAAGTCGCAGGTGTTGACGACGTCACCGGTGAAGCACTGGTGCAGCGCAAGGACGATACCGAAGAAACCGTTCGTCATCGCCTGTCGGTCTACCATTCCCAGACCAAGCCCCTGGTAGACTTCTACCAGAATCTGGCCGCTGATCAGGGCAAACCGAAATACAGTCACATTGCTGGCGTCGGTTCGGTTGAATCGATCACCGGCAAGGTGCTCGAAGCGCTGAGCTGAACCCCGCTTGATCTTCTACGGCCCGCTTGCGGGCCGTAGTTGTTTATACTGGCGGACTTTTTCTGACCTCTCTTACGGAAACATCGATGAGTACCTTGCTGGCCCTGGACACCGCGACTGAAGCTTGCTCCGTTGCCTTGCTGCATGATGGCAAGGTCACGAGCCATTACGAGGTGATCCCGCGCCTGCATGCGCAGAAGCTATTGCCGATGATTCAGCGGTTGCTGGCAGAGGCGGGGACTACTTTGCAGGCGGTCGATGCCATCGCCTTCGGCCGTGGGCCGGGTGCCTTTACCGGCGTGAGGATCGCCATTGGCGTGGTGCAGGGCCTGGCGTTTGCGCTGGATCGTCCAGTGTTGCCGGTGTCGAACCTGGCGGTGCTGGCGCAGCGGGCGTATCGCGAGCATGGCGTCAGCCAGGTGGCAGCCGCCATCGATGCGCGGATGGATGAGGTTTATTGGGGCTGCTACCAGGAAACGGCAGGTGAGATGCGCCTGGTGGGTCATGAGGCGGTGTTGCCGCCGGAAGCGGCAGCATTGCCGGCCGATGCCAGCGGCGAGTGGTTTGGCGCCGGCACTGGCTGGGGGTATGCCGAGCGCATTGCGGTCAGTCTGGCCGGGCAGGATGCGGGCATGTTGCCGCATGCTGAAGACCTGCTGACGCTTGCGCGATTTGCCTGGGAGCGGGGCGAGGCGATAGTGGCGGATGAGGCGCAGCCGGTTTATTTGCGAGATAAAGTGGCGACCCCCAAGGCGCGGTAATATCCGGGACCGAGTGGGTCCCATCGCGAGCAAGCTCGCTCCCACAGGTTCTGTGTCGAGCACTACATCAGAGCACACCTCAGAACCTGTGGGAGCGAGCTTGCTCGCGATGGTGGCCTACCAGCCAACGCCAACCGTCCGTTTTTAACCCGAGTTGTAAACCTTTCGTCGTTTCTGTGTTCTAGTGATCACTCGGCCGTTTGCGAAGTGGGATGTGCGCCACTAAACTGCCATCATCGAAACCGAGCCCCGCAATCATGCGTATAGACGGCCTGTCCTCCCAGTCCTACCCCATCAAGCGCCAGCCCCGTAAAGGCCGCGTGATCGAGGACGAATCCGTCGACATCGACGCAGAGCTGGCGTTTGCGTCCGAAGAGCAACTGGCCGCTCGCGCCGCCAAAGCCTCAGCGCAGCGTCTGAGCAATCTACCTGCCCGTCAGCAAGACATGGTGTACCACCGCGCCATGAGTAAAACCGTCTCCATGGCCCTGGCCAGCTACCTGAGCACCGCCGGATTTGTCGATTGGGATGCGGATGTGCTGGGTCTCGACCTGTACATCTGACGGTGCTGCCTTACTACCTCGGTTGCCCGTCCTGGAGTGAAAACGCCTGGCGCGACTACCTGTATCCGCAAGACGCCAGGCCCGCCGAATTTCTGAATCTGTATGCCCGGGTGTTCAACGCCGTGGAAGGCAATACCACTTTCTACGCCAGCCCCTCTGCCGCCACCGTGCAGCGCTGGGCCGACACCATGCCCGAACACTTTCGCATCACCGCCAAGTTTCCCGGCGACATCAGTCACAGCGGCGACCTGCGTGAACAACTGAAGGCAGCCGAAACCTTCGTGCAATTGCTCAGACCCTTGGGTGAGCGTGTTTCGCCGCTGTGGCTGCAATTGTCGAAAAGCTTCACGCCGCAACGACTGTCGGAACTGGCCGGTTTTATCCATGCCGTGGACCGCCCCCTGGCAGTCGAAGTGCGGCATGACGAATTCTTCGCCAAGGGCGATGCCGAGCGCAGACTCAATCGCCTGCTGCTGGATCGCGGCGTCGAACGCATCTGCCTCGATCCGCGCGCGCTGTTCAGCTGCACCTCGACCGACCCCTCAGTGCTCCACGCCCAAGCGAAAAAGCCCCGGGTTCCGCCACGTCCAGCGGCATTTACCCAATGCCCGCAAGTGCGCTTCATTGGCCATCCGCAGTTGGAAGCCAATGATCCGTTCCTGGTGCCCTGGGTCGAGAAAATCGCCCTGTGGATCGAAGAAGGCCGCACGCCTTATATTTTCCTGCACACCGCCGACAATCTGCTGGCCGCCAGGCTTGCTCAGCGTTTTCATGCACAACTGATGCTGCGTTTGCCTGGCCTGCCGCCGCTGCCTGAGCTATACAGAGAGCCCGCCGCGGAGCAACTTGGCCTGCTCTGAAGCGGATTCGTTCCCCTTTTCAGGAGCCTGCCAATGGATGCGCAAACCCTTCGAGCCCAGGCGTTCAAAGCCCTGCATGAACGCGACGGCGCTTTTGTGATTCCCAATCCGTGGGACGCCGGCTCGGCGATCATGCTCGCCAGCCTTGGCTTCGAGGCACTGGCGACCACCAGCGCCGGTTATGCCTTTTCCCAGGGCCGTCCCGACGGTGGACTGACCCTTGACCAGACCCTGGCGAACGTCCAGGCGATAGTCGCGGCCACCGATCTGCCGGTCGCGGTCGATCTGGAAAACGGATTCGCCGACGATCCTGCCGAATGTGCCCAAAGTATCTTGCGGGCCGCTGCAGCAGGCGCGGTCGGCGGCTCGATCGAAGATGCCACGGGTCGCGAAGACGGCCCGATCTACTGCTTCGATCATGCAGTAGCGCGCATCGAAGCCGCGGTCGCCGCCGCCCGTAGTCTGCCTTTCCCGTTCACGCTGACCGCCCGGGCGGAAAATTTTCTGCATGGCATACCTGACCTGGACGACACGATTCGCCGCTTGCAGGCGTTTGCCGAAGCTGGCGCAGACGTGGTGTATGCGCCGAGCCTGCGCAGCGCGGAGGAGGTGTTGGCGGTGGTGCGGGCGGTAGCGCCCACACCGGTCAACGTCTTGATGTCCGGCGGGCTCAAGCTGACGGTCGAGCAATTGAGTGAAATGGGCGTCAAGCGGATCAGCGTGGGTTCGGCGCTGGCCCTGGCGGCGTATGGCGAGTTCTTTCGTGCCGCGCAAGAGATCCGGCAGTCGGGCACCTTCGGGTTCACCTCGCGCTCCATGCCGTTCCAGCAGGCCAATCAATTGTTCAAAGGCTGAAGATGGCGGTGCTGCGGGTGTTGTTCGTGCTGCTGTTGATCATCGGCGCGGCGGCAGCGGTGAGCGTCTGGCGCGGCTGGGTTTCGCCGCCACCGCAATGGAACCCTTGGGCGCCGCTGGACGTGAAGGCTGCACCCAATTTTCTGACGCGCTATAAGCTGATGCGACTGCGCGATGATCCGCAGCTGTGCGACCAGGCCCTGGGCAGCTCCGGATTGCGCGTCTCCCGCCAGGCTGACAGCCCTGGCGCAACCTGCCCGTTGATCGACACCTTGCGTGTGCAAGGCGGTGAAGTGGGCCTGAGCAGCAGTTTCCTCGCCAGTTGCCGCCTGGCGGTGTCCTTCGCCCTGTTCGAGCATCACGCGTTGCAACCCGCGGCACAGGCGGTCTATGGCCAGCCTGTGACGCGCGTCGAGCATCTGGGCAGCTTTGCCTGTCGCAACGTTTATGGTCGCGAGAACGGCAGGCGCAGCCAGCACGCCAGCGCCAATGCGCTCGATATCGCCGGTTTCCGCCTGGCCGATGGCCGCTCCATCAGCGTGCTCAAGGATTGGCCGAAGGATAATCGTGATGCACGGTTTTTACGTCAGGTCCGCGATGGCGCCTGCGACCTGTTCAGTGGCGTATTGAGTCCGGACTACAACGCCGCCCACCGCGATCACTTTCACCTGGATGTCGGGCCATGGAGCGTATGTCGCTGAGTTTCAGGCGGCGATGCGCAGGTTCTGCAGCACGATCGGGCGCGCCCAGCCGATATCGAAATCGAAGTCTTTCTGTTGCTCCAGCAGCGCTTCTGGCGAGAACGGCGGGAAGGGTTTGTCCAGCAGATGGAGTTCGAACTCGGCGAGCGGCAAATGCAGCGCACGCGGTTGTGGTGCCGGGCCGGCTGGCGGTACAGGCTGACCGGCGGCCACCACGATCGGGCGAACCCAGGCGCTTTCGAAATCCTGCTGTTGCTGCTGCGCGATGATTGCCGCTTCCGGGAACGGCGGAAACGGTTTCTCCGCCAGGTCCATTTCGAACTCGGCAATCGGCAGGAACAACGGCTCGGGCGGGCGCACCTGGTTGTCCTTCACTTCACAGTCGCGCTGGGCAACGATGTGCGCCAGTAAATCGCTGCCAACAGTGGGCTCGATCGGGCTGTCGGGATCCACCGGTGGAAAGTTGAGCGACTCCGGCAGCGCCTCACCCGAATGATCGGCCAGTGCCCGGGCAAAAAAATCCTGCCACAGGTGACTGACACCGCTCAGTGCCTGGGTATTTTGCCGGCTGTAATCGCCGTAGGGCGAGATAAAGCCGGTTATGGAGGGTTGAAAGTCTGACATTTCTCTCGGTCGACGCTCAGCTCTGGCAAAATGCTCGATAGTTTTGTTATCGGCCGTTTTTGCCGATCATTAATTTTTTGAGCGTGTTTCCCCATGATTGAGCAACCTGCGGCCTGCCGCATCCACGTCGAGGCCTCGACCCCGGCCTTTCAGCCACAGGCCGAACAATGGGCCGAGCGCCTGGGCTTGCCGATGCAGGTGGCGGACGCCGAGTTCGCCTTGCAAGTGGGCGAGCAGGGATTGCAGCTGCAACAGCTGGGTGCCGATGCGCCGGGGCCGGTGCGGGTGGACTTTGTCGAGGGCGGCGCGGCCCATCGTCGGTTGTTCGGTGGCGGCACGGGGCAGATGATCGCCAAGGCCGTTGGCATTGCCCAGGGCGTGCGTCCACGGGTGCTGGATGCCACGGCCGGGCTGGGCAAGGATGCGTTCGTGCTGGCGAGCCTTGGCTGCGAGATGAACCTGATCGAGCGTCAGCCGTTGATCGGCGCCTTGCTTGAAGATGGCCTGGCCCGTGGCGCGGAGGATTTCGACGTGGCGCCGATCGTGGCGCGGATGAGGTTGCTCAAGGGCAATTCGATTGAAGTGATGCGCAACTGGGAAGGTGAGCCGCCGCAGGTGATCTACCTTGACCCGATGTTTCCCCATCGCGAGAAAACCGCGTTGGTGAAGAAGGAAATGCGTCTGTTCCGGCCATTGGTGGGGGATGATCCCGACGCGCCAGCACTGCTTGAGGCGGCCTTGGCGCTGGCCAGTCACCGGGTGGTGGTCAAGCGCCCGCGCAAGGCGCCGTGCATTGCGGGGCCCAAGCCCAGTCATGCGCTGGACGGGAAATCCAGTCGGTATGACATTTATCCGAAGAAAGCGCTCAAGCCCTGAGACCGAGTCGCACCCATCGCGAGCAAGCCCGCTCCCACATTGGATCTCCAGCGTTCACAAATTCCGTGAACGACACAGGTCAAATGTGGGAGCGGGCTTGCTCGCGAAGGCGTCAGTCCGGTCAATGAAGAAAATCAGACCGCCTGAGGTCGATAAGCCCGCATAAACAACCCCACCACTTCCCGCACATGGCTCTCGGCCGCCTCCCCGGTCAACGGCTCGCCACACCCATACAACACGCGAAAATTCCCCGCCCCCTTGAGCAGACAGAAAAAGTGCTCGGCCGCATTGCGCGGCTTGTCGATGCTCAGCTCACCGCTCTGATCGACCTTGCTCAGCAACCGTTCCATCCCATGCAGCATGCGCTCCGGTCCGGCCTCGAAGAAAATCTGCGAGAGCTTCGGGTCCTGGCTGCCCAGGGTCATCATCAGCCGGTGCAGGTTCACCGATTCGTCGCTGTTGATCAGCTGATGAAAGCCACGCGCGATGTTCAACAACACCGTTTCCAACGCGACGCCGTCTGGCAATTCGAAAAACAGCGTAGGCAATTGCTCTTCGCACTTGGCCATGACCGCAGCGGAAAACAGCCTTTCCTTGTCGTTGAAATGGCTATAGACCGTTAGCTTCGACACACCGGCTTCGGTCGCGACCGCGTCCATGCTGGTGTTGGCATAGCCATTACTCAGGAACAGAATTTTCGCCGCATCGAGGATCGCCTGGCGTTTGGCCAGATCCTTGGGACGGCCCGGACCGTTGGGTGCTGAAAGAGTGTTCGACATATTCGCTTTTAATACTGGACTGGTGAGTTTGCTATTAATAACATACTGGTCAGTATAATTATTCCAAGCACCATTAGCGAAAGGTCGTTCACCATGTTCCGCTATGCCTTGCCCCTCGCGTTGCCGGTCAGTCTGGCGTTATTCCTGTCTGCGTGTGGTCACGAAGAGGCGCCTCAAGTCAGCGTTCGACCGGCCATGGTGGTGCAGCCAGAGCCGTCGGCGCAGGCGATGGACAGCTTTCCCGGTGAAGTCCGTGCGCGCTTCGAGCCGGAGCTGGCGTTTCGCATTGGCGGCAAAGTCAGCCGACGACTGGTCGAGGAAGGGCAGCGAGTCAAGGCTGACCAACCGCTGGCGGAGCTCGACCCCCAGGACGTGCGCCTGCAGCTGGAAGCCACCCGCGCCCAGGTCGCCGCCGCCGAAGCCAATCTGAACCTGGTGCGTGCCGAGCGCGATCGCTACAAGACCTTGATGGACCGGCAGATGGTCAGTCGTTCGCAATACGACAATGCCGAAAACCTGTTCCGCTCCGGTGAAGCCCGCCTGAAGCAGATCAAGGCCGAGTTCAACGTCTCCACCAACCAGGCCAGCTACGCGGTGCTGCGTGCGCCCCAGGCCGGTGTGGTGGCCAAGCGAGCAGTGGAAGTCGGGCAGGTCGTGGCGGCGGGGCAGACCGTGTTCACCCTGGCCACCGATGGCGAGCGCGAAGTGTCGATCAGCCTGCCGGAGCATAGCTTCGGCCGTTTCAAGGTCGGCCAGCCGGTATCGGTGGAACTCTGGACCCAACCCGATCAACGTTTCGCCGGACGCATCCGTGAGTTATCCCCGGCAGCCGATCCGAAATCCCGCACCTTCGCCGCACGCATCTCATTCACAGAAGGCAAGGTTCCCGCCGAACTCGGCCAGAGTGCCCGGGTGTTCGTGCAGGCCGCCGACGCGGTGACGCTGTCCGTACCGCTTTCGGCGCTGACCGCGGAAAACGGCGCGACCTACGTCTGGGTCGTCAGTGCCGACAACACCTTGAAGAAGACCCCGGTGCGGGTCGGTGCCTTCGGCGAGAAAACCGTGCCCGTGCTCGAAGGCTTGAGCGCCAGTGACTGGGTGGTGGCGGCCGGTGTCCATGTGCTCCTCGAAGGGCAGCAGGTGCGCCCCGTGGATCGCTCCAACCGCGTGGTCAATCTGGCGCACAAGGAATAGTCCCGATGGGTTTCAATCTTTCCGCATGGGCGTTGCGTAATCGCCAGATCGTACTGTTCCTGATGGTGTTGCTGGCAGTCGTTGGAGCACTTTCCTACACCAAGCTCGGCCAGAGTGAAGACCCGCCATTCACCTTCAAGGCCATGGTGATCCGTACGCTCTGGCCGGGGGCGACAGCGCAGGAAGTGTCGCGCCAGGTCACCGAACGCATCGAAAAGAAGCTGATGGAAACCGGCGAATACGAGCGCATCGTCTCGTTCTCCCGCCCGGGCGAATCACAGGTGACGTTCATTGCCCGGGATTCCATGCATTCGGTGGAAATCCCCGAACTCTGGTATCAGGTCCGCAAGAAGACCAACGACATCCGCCACACCTTGCCACCGGGTGTTCAGGGGCCGTTCTTCAACGATGAATTCGGCACGACATTCGGCAACATCTACGCCCTGACCGGCGACGGCTTCGACTACGCGGTACTCAAGGATTACGCCGACCGCATCCAGATCCAGCTGCAGCGCGTCAAGGACGTGGGCAAGGTCGATCTGCTCGGGCTGCAGGACGAGAAAATCTGGATCGAGCTCTCCAACGTCAAGCTCGCCACCCTCGGCCTGCCCCTGGCGGCAGTGCAGCAAGCGCTCGAGGAGCAGAACGCGGTGTCCACCGCCGGCTTCTTCGAAACCACCAGCGAACGCTTGCAGCTACGGGTGTCGGGGAATTTCCAGACCGTCGACGAGATCAAGAACTTCCCGATCCGCGTGGGCGATCGCACCTTTCGCATTGCCGATGTAGCGAACGTGCGCCGTGGTTTCAATGACCCTCCCGCGCCACGCATGCGCTTTATGGCCGAAGATGCCATCGGTCTGGCCGTGGCCATGAAGGCGGGGGGCGACATTCTGGTGCTGGGCAAGGCGCTGGAAGTCGAGTTTGCCAGGATCCAGAAAAACCTTCCGGCCGGCATGCAGTTGCGCAAGGTCTCCGACCAACCCGCGGCGGTGAAAACCGGGGTCGGCGAGTTCGTTCAAGTATTGGTGGAAGCCTTGGCCATCGTGCTGTTGGTGAGCTTTTTCTCCCTCGGCGTACGCACCGGCATGGTGGTTGCCCTGGCGATTCCGCTGGTGTTGGCGATGACCTTCGCCTGCATGTACTACCTTGGCATCGGCCTGCACAAGATCTCCCTCGGTGCATTGGTGCTGGCGCTGGGCTTGCTGGTGGATGACGCGATCATCGCCGTGGAAATGATGGCGATCAAAATGGAGCAGGGCTTCGACCGGATCAAGGCCGCCAGCTATGCCTGGACCAGTACCGCTTTCCCGATGCTCACCGGCACGTTGATCACCGCGGCCGGCTTCCTGCCGATTGCCACGGCGCAATCGGGTACCGGCGAATACACCCGCTCGATCTTTCAGGTGGTGACCATTGCGTTGCTGGCGTCGTGGATCGCCGCCGTGGTGTTCGTGCCCTATCTGGGGGAAAAACTCCTGCCCGACCTGGCGAAAATTCATGCGGCCAAACACGGGACCGGCGACGGCCAGACCGACCCCTACGGGACGCCGTTCTATCAACGGGTCCGGCGCTTGGTGGAGTGGTGTGTGCGCTGGCGCAAGACCGTGATCCTGCTGACCGGGGTCCTGTTCATCGCCTCGATCGTGCTGTTCCGCTTTGTACCGCAGCAGTTTTTCCCCGCGTCCGGTCGTCTTGAGTTGATGGTCGACTTGAAACTGGCCGAAGGCGCCTCCCTGAGCAACACCGCCGACGAGGTCAAGCGCCTTGAAGCGCTGCTGAAGGATCACGTCGGAATCGACAATTACGTGGCCTACGTTGGCACCGGTTCGCCGCGCTTTTACCTGCCGCTGGATCAGCAACTGCCGGCGGCGAGCTTCGCCCAGTTTGTCGTCCTGGCCAAGACCATCGAGGACCGCGAACCCCTGCGTACCTGGCTGATCGAAACCCTCAACGAACAATTCCCGGCCCTGCGCTCGCGGGTCACGCGGCTGGAGAACGGCCCGCCGGTCGGCTATCCGGTGCAATTCCGGGTCACTGGCGAGCACATCGAGGAAGTCCGTGCGCTGGCGCGCAAAGTCGCCGCCAAGGTTCGTGAGAACCCCCACGTGGTCAACGTCCATCTGGATTGGGAAGAGCCGAGCAAAGTCGTGTACCTGAACATCGATCAGGACCGCGCCCGGGCGCTTGGCGTGAGCACGGCGAACCTGTCGAGGTTCCTGCAGAGCTCCCTGACCGGTTCCAGCGTCAGCCAGTACCGCGAAGACAACGAGTTGATCGAGATCCTGCTGCGCGGCACCGTGCATGAACGCACCGAACTGTCGTTGCTGCCGAGCCTGGCGGTGCCGACCGACAATGGCCGCAGCGTGGCGCTGTCGCAGATCGCGACCCTGGAATACGGCTTCGAAGAAGGCATCATCTGGCACCGTAACCGCCTGCCCAATGTGACGGTCCGCGCCGATATCTATGGCAAGGAACAGCCGGCGACCCTGGTGCAACAGATCATGCCGACCCTCGATCCGATCCGCGCCGAATTGCCGGACGGCTATCTGCTGGATGTCGGCGGCACCGTGGAAGATTCGGCCCGGGGGCAGGATTCGGTGAAGGCTGGGGTGCCGTTGTTCATTGTGGTGGTGCTGACCTTGCTGATGCTGCAACTGCGCAGTTTCTCGCGCACGGTGATGGTGTTTCTCACTGCGCCGCTGGGGCTGATCGGGGTGACTTTGTTTCTGATGGTGTTTCGTCAGCCGTTTGGTTTCGTTGCCATGCTCGGGACGATCGCCTTGTCCGGGATGATCATGCGTAACTCGGTGATTCTGGTGGATCAGATCGAGCAGGATATCGCTGCGGGGCTCAAGCCGTGGCAGGCGATCATCGAAGCTACGGTGCGGCGTTTCCGGCCGATCGTGTTGACGGCGCTCGCGGCGGTGCTGGCGATGATTCCGTTGTCACGCAGTGTGTTTTTCGGGCCGATGGCGGTGGCGATCATGGGGGGGTTGATTGTGGCTACGGCGTTGACGTTGCTGTTTCTTCCTGCGCTTTATGCGGCTTGGTTCAGGGTCAGGAAGGAGTCGGTTTGATGTTTTGATCTGTTGGACTTGGCGGCCTTTGGGCCGGCCAGGTTCTTGGTGGTTGAGTACATATCCGTTGCTGCGGTCACGGCCGCTTACGGTTTCGCCCTGACGGTCGACTCCCTTTGGCAAACGCCCCAAAGGAAGCAAAGGTCTCGCCCCAGCGTCCGGCCCCTCGCTAAGGCTCGGGGTTCCTTCGCTCCGGTGTCCATCCGGGGACACTGCCCGCAGGTTGGCTTCGCTACGACCTACATGCAGCGTGTTCGACTGCGTCGAACGGCGCTGCGCGCCACTCCCCGGATGAACACCTCCACTCAGCCTCCCGAAGGGGCGGGTGGATCAAGATCAAGAGCTGCAGGCGAGCTAACGCTCGGCCTGATGAGTGGTGAGAAGCGCCGGTGTACCCGGCCCCCTGTAGGAGCGAGCTTGCTCGCGATGGTCGTTAACGATAACGCGTGTTTACTGGTTAAACGCGGCGCTCTTGAGTCCATCGCGAGCAAGCTCGCTCCTACAATTTCCTGACCGGCATTGAGGCTTGCCCACCGCACTGATTTTCCGGATGTACACGAAACCCCTGTAGGAGCGAGGCTTGCCCGCGAAGGCGGCCTGACAGCCAACCTGATTTTACGAATGTACCCAGAACCCTTGTAGGAGCTGGCTTGCCAGCGAAGGCGGCCTCCCAGCCGACTTGATTCTGCAGATGTACCTAAAACCCTTGTAGGAGCTGGCTTGCCAGCGAAGGCGGCCTGACAGCCGACCAATCCCTCACAGGTATACCCGATCGAATTGTGGGAGCGAGCCTGCTCGCGAAGGCGGCCTCAAAGTCGACGATGTTTACCGCTCGATCACATGCTCAGAACTTTCCCACAAGATTTTCAGGTTGTCCGTGGGAAGTGCGACCTCTAGCCATTGATCGTCGCTGCAAAAAGAAGCGACCGGGTTTCGCAGCCCGGTTAAACTTCAGACGCACAGCGTCCACCATCCGAAAGCGGGCGCTTTTTTATGCCTGTGTTATGGCGGCTGTGCGCGGGATACCTTTGGGTATGCCGGGTTCCGCGTTATGAACCCTTGAGTGTCGAGCTGATTGCAGCGATGCATCGCGTCGGTGTGGAGGGAATCGATGACACGCAATATTCGCCGGGGGAATTCAGGGACAACGATGAAGTGGTGGTACAGGATGGCGAAGGCAATACTGTCCATGCGCCGCCTCCCGCAGCGGGGCTCGCTTCACGACTAGAGATGCTGGCGAAGTGGATCAACCAGCCGCACAGCGACCCCAATCACGCGGATTACCTTCATCCGCTGATCAAAGGCATCGCCCTGCATTTCGCGCTGGGCTACGAGCATCCTTTTCGCGATGGCAACGGCCGGGTCGCGCGCGCGTTATTTTACTGGTTCATGTTCAAGAATGATTTTTCGGCATTCCGTTACATCGCGATCAGCATTTTGCTGCGCAACGCGCCAGTGAAGTACGGTCGCTCGTATTTGAATACCGAAGCCGATGATCTTGACCTGACCTATTTCATCGATTTCCAGTGTTCGGTCATCCTGCGTGCTGCTCGCGAAAGCGCTGTCAGCAAAAAATGATGTGACTGACACGGCCCCCTCGCGAGCAGGCTCTCTCCCACAGGTGTCTTGTGCTGAAGCCTAGAGTGTACCGAAGACTTTCTTCGCCAAACTGGTCGCCGCCGCGGCAGGATTCTGGCGCAGGGTTTCTTCCTGTTTGCCGATCATCTCGAACAAACCGTTCAACGCCTGCTCGGTGACGTAGCTTTCGATGTTGGCATTCTTTGCATCCAGCACGCCCAGCGTTGCAGCCTGGCCTGCGAACGAGTTGTACTGCTTGGCCAGGCCAACCTGGTCGGTGGCTTGCTTGACGATCGGCAGGAACTTGACACGGATCTGTTCGCGGCTGGTTTTGCTCAGGTACTGCGTAGCCGAGTCATTTCCGCCGCTGAGAATGCCTTTGGCATCTTCCACGCTCATTTTTCTCACCGCATCGACCAGGATCGGCTGGGCCTGGGTAACGGCGGTTTCAGCGGCCTTGTTCATGCTGGTTTCCAGTTGATCGACCTGGGCGCCCATGCCGAACTGTTTCATTTTGCTGGCGACTTTTCCCAGTTTGCCCGGCAGTTCGATTTTCACCTCCGGGTTGTTGCTGAAGCCACCAGGCGTGCCGAGCTGCTTCACGGCCAGTTGCGCGCCCTGGGTCAGGGCATCTTTCAGGCCGCCGGTGGCGTCCTTTTGCGACAGGTCGCTGAGCGACAGCGCCAAGGCGCTGGCGCAGAACATCAAGCCTGCGCACAGGCCGGCGAGATGAAGAGTAGGGCGGAGCATGGTGGCTTCCTTGTTCGGATAAATTAGCGGACGGCGTGAACGCGGATTTTAAGCGATTCCGGGTCGCTGCCATCAAGTTGCACTACGTGCTGTTCGGTCGTGGTGAACTTCAGTTTGCCATCCACCTCGATTCGCGCGCTGATCGAATAAGTATGACCGGCCGTCACCTGGGCCGGATCGTAGTTCAGACGAAACGGCAGCGGTACCTGGCCTTCGACCTGGCCTTTCTGTTCATCGAGAACGACCGCTGGCGCATCGGCCAGGGACACATCCTGCAAACTGACGCTCAGGACCGCATTCGGTGGCAGGGCGCTGCGTTGCAGATAGAAGACTTCGCCGTCGAGGCTTCCTTTCGAGGCAGGTTGCATGAACTGGCAAGCGCTGAGTAAAACAGTCAGACCGAGGAGAGAAAGTTTTTTCATAAAGCGGATCCTTGTCATAGGCGGCCGAAGAAGATCGGCGCCAATGACAATCTAGCGGATTTTGCCGGTGGTATCGGCAAAGTTGCACTATCGGATCAGATCGGTGTGACCAGTTCGGCCGCATCTTCGCTGCGGTGCAACGCCACCTGACGGATCGATAAACGAATTTCCGCCGGCAATACCCGCTTCGCCGCGCCTTCGGCCAACTCGCCAAGCAGTTCGTGATAGCCCAGCTTGCCGGCTTGATCGCGCTTGAGCACGTCGAGGTCGAGCAGGGTCTGGATGAAGTGGCGGAACAGGCTCTTGTCGAAGAATTCCGGGGCGTTCAGGCCATGGAGGATCGACAGGCGCTGGGCCATGACCGTGCACAGGTCTTCCAGTTCTTCGGCCGTGATGCTGTGCTGGCCGCTGTTGAGCAGCAGAGAAACGGTCATGTAGAAGCGTTGCAGGGTCTGGGCGATGCTTTTCGACAGCAGCGTCAGCAGCACAAAATGCCGCGAACTCGGTGCCGGCCGCAAGTAGACGTCGTTCTCGAACCGCAGCAGGCCTTGCTCGACGAACGCCTCGAGCCACTGATTGATCACCGCCTCCAGTTCGTCCGGCGACCAGCGAATGAACAGCTCCGCTTGCAGGTACGGATACAGCGCGCGGGTGTAGCGCAGGATCTGTTCGCGGCTCATGCGCGACGCGCTCTGGAAGAAGCTCGCCAGCAATGATGGCAGGGCGAAAATGTGCAGCACGTTGTTGCGGTAGTAGGTCATCAGGACGGCATTCTGTTCGTCCAGATACAGAATCTTGCCCAGGGCATCGCTCTGCTCGGACAGCAGGTCCATGTCCTTCACGTGCTCGATCAGCGCCCGGCCGTCACCCTCCGGCAGGGTGGTGTGTGGCGAGTACGGGACTTTGCGCAGCAGTGCCAGGTACAGGTCGAGGACCCGCGCCATGGCGCGATCGTCCAGGGCCAGGCGACTGGTGGACAGCAGTGCCAGGGCCACCAGGTTGACCGGGTTGATCGCGGCGGCTTCGTTCAGATGCTGCGCGACTTTCTCTCCGAGACGGTGGGTGGTTTCGTTGAGCCAGGCCGGTTTGAACTGCGGGCCAAGCGCCTGCTGGCGCCAGTCCGGCTGTTCGCTGTCGAGAAATTCCGTCAGTTTGATCGGCTCGCCGAAGTTCACCGCCACCTGGCCGAAACGCTGCTTGAGCGCCCCGATGACCTTGAAAATATCGAAGATCGATTCCTTCTTCTTGCTCGCGCCACGCAGTTCGCCGAGATAGGTCCGGCCCTCCAGTACGCGCTCGTATCCGATGTACACCGGAATGAACACGATGGGCATCCGCGACGAGCGCAGGAAGCTGCGCAGGGTGATCGCGAGCATCCCGGTTTTCGGCTGCAGCATGCGCCCGGTGCGCGAACGGCCGCCCTCGACGAAGTATTCGACCGGGAAGCCTTTGGTGAACAGGGTGTGCAGGTACTCGTTGAACACCGAGGTGTACAGCGGGTTGCCCTTGAAGGTGCGGCGCATGAAGAACGCACCGCCACGGCGCAACAGGCCGCCGATCAGCGGCATGTTGAGGTTGATCCCGGCAGCGATGTGCGGCGGTGTCAGGCCATTGCGGAACAGCAGGTAGGACAGCAACAGATAGTCGATATGGCTGCGGTGACATGGCACGTAGATCACTTCGTGACCCTGGGCGACCTGTTGTACGCCTTCGATATTGTTGACCTTGATCCCGTCGTAGATCTTGTTCCAGAACCAGCTCAGCACCACTTCCAGAAAGCGGATCGCGGTGTAGGTGTAGTCCGAGGCGATCTCGTTGCCGTAGCGCAGGGCCTGGGCCTTGGCTTTCTCCGGGGAGATGTTTTCGCGCTCGGCTTCGTCGAGGATTGCCTGCTTGACCAATGGCTGGTTGAGCAGCCCCTTGACCAGGTTGCGCCGGTGGGAGATGTCCGGGCCGATAACCGCGGCTTTGAGGTTGCGGAAATGCACCCGCAGAATCCGCTGGGCCATGCGCACGGTGCGCTCGTGGCCCTTGTGGTGATCGATCAGCTCGCGCAGGTGGATCGGCGCCGAAAACTGCACGCGGGTCTTGCGGCCCAGCACGATGATGCTGAGCAACCGGCGCAGGCGGCCGGTGACCGCCCAGCTGTCGGCGAACAGCAGTTTCCAAGGGCTCGATTCGCTGTCCGGCGACTGACCCCAGAACACACTGACCGGGATGATTTGCGCGTCTTCGGCGGCGTTCTGGCTCAGGGCGCTGACCAGGCGGGTGAGGGTCGGTGGCGCCCCGCGTTTGTCTTGGCGTCCTAGCCAGTCGGGGGCTGGCGTCAGGTAGAAAAACGCCGCCGGTTCCACCAGGTTGCCCACCGAGACCGGCAGCACCGGGCGCGGCAGACCTGCCTTGCCGCACTCGGTATCGAGCACGGCGAGGTCGGTCAGCGAAGGATTTTGCAGGACGTAGAACACCGGACGGCTGCGGTCTAGGTTGAGGTAAAGCGAGGACTGGTTGATCGTCTCCGAGCGAACCCAGAGGTACAAGAGTCGGCGCAAGGTGCCAAACACAAGACGGCGGAGCGGGGAACGGGTCATACGGCTTCTGCGTGAGTGGTTGAAACCGAGCAAATGCTCGGGCGGCCGATAGTGTGCCGTATTCGCCGAAAATCGGCAAAAAAGCGGCTAAGTAAAGTTGAGTTGAGAGTTTTCGCGTCTGTCATATACTCGGCCGCTCAACAATAAAAAGAAGGGGACAGTTTTATGGCTACGCGTGAAACCGGCAATGTGAAGTGGTTCAACGATGCCAAGGGGTATGGCTTCATTCAGCGCGAGGACGGGGTGGATGTGTTCGTGCACTACCGTGCGATCCGCGGGGAGGGGCATCGCTCGCTGGCTGAAGGGCAGCAGGTTGAGTATGCGGTGGTGACTGGCGAGAAGGGGTTGCAGGCCGAAGACGTCGTCGGCCTGTAATTCGGTCCCCTGTAGGAGCTGGCTTGTCGGATCGCCGCACCGCAACGAATGCGGTGTGTCAGACATCCCGCGTTGTCTGGTTTGCCGGCAAGCCGGCTCCTACAGGTTCACGATGTCCGTCAGGGTCAAGCGGTTTTCCAGGTGATCTCTTCTTCACCATCGGCGCTGATGCGCATCCAGCGATCCGCCGTCTCTTCACCTTCTTCCTCGACCCAACTGCCCGGTGCGCAACGTACTTCGACGTTCAGCGCGACAAAGGCTGCGCGGGCGCAGGCGATGTCGTCTTCCCATGGGGTCTGGTCGCTTTCCAGGTAGAGGCTGTTCCATTTGCCGACAGCTTTCGGCAGCCAGGTCACCGGTACATTGCCGGCCTTGCACTTGTAAGTCTGGCCTTTCTGGACCCAATCGGTGCATGGGCCTAAAGCCGCGCCGAGCCAGGCCGCGACGGCCTTGTAGTCTACGTCGGCGTCTTTCAGGTAAATCTCGATATCAGGTTGGCGCATGGATGTCCTCACTGTGGGTCTGAAAAATCCATTCGCGGATTTAGCCGGCCTCGAGCCGTTGCTCAAGACCAAAATTATTGAAGTACGAAGTAATCGTAGCGCATCGAAACAGTGACCTCGAAAGGCTCCGCTTGCTCAATGACCGCCGCCCGGCGTTCGGCACTGGCGCGCCAGCCGTGAGGCGTCATCGCCAGCAGGTTCGCGCGGTCCTGACCCTTTTCCAGGGTCAGCTTGAACGCCAGTGTTTCACTGTGTCGAAGCGTCATGCCTTCCGGCACCAGGGCCAGGTGCTTGTCATCCGTGTACTCACGGACCTCGTCGTACAGGCGCTCGCGCAATTCCATCAGATGGCCGCTGGTTGGCCCGACCTTCATCAAGCCGCCGCCGGGGCTGAGCAGGCGCTTGGCTTCTTCCCAGTCCAGCGGGCTGAAGACGCTGGCGAGAAACTGGCAACTGCCAGAGGCCAACGGCACCCGCGCCATGCTGGCGATCAACCAGGTCAGGGCAGGGTTGCGCTTGCAGGCGCGTTTGACCGCTTCCCGGGAGATATCCAGCGCATAACCATCGGCGTGAGGCAAGGCCTCGGCGATTTGCGCGGTGTAGTAACCCTCGCCACAGCCGATGTCCAGCCAGCGCTGGGGCGCGTACCCGGCAGCCAGTTCCGCCAGGCGCTTGGCCACCGGTGCGTAATGACCGGCGTTCAAGAAGTCGCGGCGGGCTTCGACCATCGCCAGGTTGTCACCGGGGTCGCGGCTGTTCTTGTGCTGCACCGGCAACAGGTTCAGGTAACCCTGGCGCGCGCGGTCGAAACGATGCCCGGCGGGGCAGGCCACGCCGTTGTCCACCGCATTCAGCGGTTCGCTGCAGATCGGGCAGGCCAGCATCAGGCGAGCAACTTGATCAGGGTCTGGTAGTAAATGTCGGTCAGCACGTCGAGGTCGGCAGCCAGCACCCGTTCGTTGACCTGATGGATCGTTGCGTTGACCGGGCCCAGCTCAACCACTTGCGTGCCCATGGTCGCGATGAAACGCCCGTCGGAGGTGCCACCGCTGGTAGAGGCTTTGGTTTCGCGACCGGTGACGTCCTTGATGCTCGATGCAACGGCATCCAGCAATGCGCCCGGTTCGGTCAGGAACGGCAGGCCGGACAGCGCCCAGTCGATGTGCCAGTCCAGGCCATGCTTGTCGAGGATGTCGGCGACGCGCTTTTGCAGGCCTTCGACGGTGGACTCGGTGGAGAAGCGGAAATTGAACACGGCCACCAGGTCACCGGGGATCACGTTGGTCGCGCCGGTGCCGGAATTGACGTTGGAGATCTGGAAGCTGGTGGGCGGGAAGAAGTCGTTGCCGTGGTCCCAGTGTTCGGCGGCCAGTTCGGCCAGTGCCGGCGCGGCGAGGTGGATCGGATTCTTCGCCAGGTGCGGATACGCCACGTGACCTTGCACGCCGCGCACGGTCAGTTTGGCGCCGAGGGAGCCGCGACGACCGTTCTTGACCACATCACCGACCAGCGTGGTGCTCGACGGCTCGCCGACGATGCACCAGTCCAGGCGTTCCTTGCGGGCGGCGAGACGTTCGACCACCGCCTTGGTGCCGTGATGCGCCGGGCCTTCTTCGTCGCTGGTGATCAGGAAAGCCACCTTGCCCTTGTGGTCCGGATAGTCGGCGACGAAGCGCTCGGCTGCCACGGTCATGGCGGCAAGGCTGCCTTTCATGTCCGCCGCGCCGCGGCCGCAGAGCATGCCGTGTTCGTCGATCAGCGCGTTGAACGGGTCGATCTGCCAGGCGGTGACCGGGCCGGTCGGGACGACGTCGGTGTGGCCGGCGAAGCACAGCACCGGGCCGTCGTGTTTGCCGTGGGTCGCCCAGAAGTTATCCACATCTTCGATGCGCATCGGTTCCAGCGTGAAACCGGCATCGCCCAGGCGCTGCATCATCTGCTTCTGGCAATCGGCGTCGATCGGCGTCACGGAGGGGCGGCGGATCAGGTCGATGGCGAGTTGAAGGGTCGGCGAAAGGTCGGCATGGGCCGTCATGGAAAACTCCGGAAAACTTGAATATGGGCAAGAGCCAATGTGGGAGCGGGGGTTCACGCGAAACATTTATAGGGAGTGTTTTAGCCATAGCCAGGAACCCCCCGCCCCCCCGTAATGTTTTAGGCCGGTAAAACCAAATACCCCCAGCCCC
>NZ_JAUSSR010000010.1 GCF_030812475.1 Pseudomonas lini | reverse complement strand
TGTTGACTATCAGTCTGACTCCACAAGCACCCACACGAATTGCTTGATTCAGTTGTTAAAGAGCGGTTGGTTAAGATCTTTCGTCTCAACCGAGGCGCGCATTCTACGCTTTCCTCTGCTGCTGTCAAGCGGTTATTTTCAGAAGATTTCAAAGTTTCCTTTGCAACTTCAACCACTTGCGCTTCCGATCTCTCGTCAGCGGGAGGCGAATTCTACAGCGTTACTCGCTGCTGTCAACACCTCTTTTACTCCGCTTTCGACCGAGAAGATCGAACCGTTGATAAGGCGACAACACACTGCCTGACCAACTCCTTCTGGCTTCGATGAACTGAAGCGTAACCGCTGTCGAAAACTGCGTAACTCTTTGTTTACCAAGGAGTTTTCCGTTTCGACTGCGCCGGAAGTGGGGCGAATTATAGGCTCTCAGAATTTGCCGTCAACCATTAATTACGCCTTTCGTGCAGAAGGCGTTCTTTTAGCGATCAATCGTGGAATTCGACGGGCCACGGGCGGTAACCGCAGTACCAATAGCAGCGCACCTATAGAGGCATAGATCACCCATTCCTTCAGGTCGGCGCGCACGATCCATAACATATGCAGCAATCCAAGCCCGAGAATCACATAGACCACGCGATGCAGTTTCTTCCAACGCGCGCCCAAGCGTCGCTGACTGTATCGATTGGAGGTAACCGCCAATGCCAGCAAACAGAGAAAGCCCAGCGCTCCGACAATAATGTACGGCCGCTTGCGTAACTCGACCCCCAGCTGCGACCAATCGAAGCCGAGGATGAACGTCAGATAACCACTCAGATGCAGCACCACGTAGGCAAAACACCACAACCCCAGTTGCCGCCGAACAGCAATCCACCCCGCCCAACCGGTGAGTTTCTGCAGCGGCGTCATGCTCAAGGTAATCAGCAGCAGTATCAAGGTCCCCAAGCCCAGGCGGTCAACCAGCACCTTGCCTGGATCAGGCCCCAGCGAATCCCCCCAGGCCTGATACAACCAAAGCAGCGGCCACACCGCGGCGGCGATGAAGACCCCGATTCGCCAGTACGGATATCGCATCAGTAGTTCTTCCGCAGATCGAGCCCTGTATAGAGAGAAGCGACTTCATCCGAGTAGCCGTTGAACATCTGCGTGTCGCGCACATTGGGCTTGAACAGACCACTGGGCAACCGCCTTTCACGGGCCTGGGTCCAACGCGGGTGATCGACCGTGGGATTGACGTTCGCATAGAAGCCATATTCATCCGAGGCAATGCTCTGCCAGGTGGTTTTAGGCTGTTCGCTGACCAGACTGATCCGCACGATGGATTTGATGCTCTTGAAGCCGTACTTCCACGGCACCACCAGACGCAACGGCGCGCCGTTCTGGCTAGGCAACTCACGCCCATACATGCCCACTGCAAGAATGGCCAACGGATTCATTGCCTCATCCAGACGTAACCCTTCGACATAAGGCCAGTCGATCAAGGCAAAACCGGAGCGCTGCCCCGGCATGGTTTGGGGATCCTGCAGGGTTTCGAAACGTATGAACCGGGCTTTGGAGGTCGGTTCGATTTCCTTGAGCAAAGCCGAAAGGGGAAAACCGATCCACGGGATGACCATCGACCAGGCTTCCACGCAGCGAAGACGGTAAATGCGCTCTTCCAGCTGATAGGGTTTCATGAAGTCCTCCAGCGCATATCGCCCCGGCTTACCCACCTCACCGTCCACCACCACACTCCAGGGTTCGGTCTTCAGCGCACCGGCGTTCGCCGCCGGATCACCTTTATCAGCGCCGAACTCGTAGAAATTGTTGTAGTGGGTTGCATCCTTGAACGGCGTGACGGCCTCATCCTTGACGTTCACCGCCTCCCACTGGGTAGCGGGAAGCTTTTCGGCAAACCAGGAAGGCGCCTTGCCAGGCTCCACGCCTGGATAACGTGCAGCATCGGCGGCGCTCGCCCACCGTGGCAGGCCGCTCACAGCCAGACCGGCGACGGCGGCACCCAGCACATGCCGTCGAGATAGATAGAAGGGTTCAGGTGTGACGTCCGACTCATGGCAGTCAGACGCCTTGGGGACTTTGATCAGCATGACAACTCCGCAGCATTGGAGGACATATGTACCAATAGACTGCGGAGTATGGGGGAAATTACACGCTCTTGCGCCGACGAAGTCTTAACAGGTATTGCACAGGACCCGAGGCAGCATAGGCGAGGAAAACCAGCAGCAGAATGCGCGGCGGATCACTGAACACGACGGCAAACACCAGGACCACGGCGAGTATCGCCACGAACGGCACACGGCCCTTCAGGTCCAGCTCCTTGAAGCTGTTGTACTTGATGTTGCTGACCATCAGCATGCCCGCGGCCGCGACCATCAATGCCACCAGAAAGGACATCTTGGAACCCTGGATGCCGTAGTCGCTGAAGGCCCAGACAATGCCCGCGACCACGCCCGCGGCTGCCGGACTGGCAAGACCGATGAAGTAGCGTTTGTCCGCGGTGCCGACCTGGGTGTTGAAGCGCGCCAGGCGCAAGGCCGCGCCTGCGACATAAATGAACGCAACCATCCAGCCGACCTTGCCCATGTCACCCAGGGCCCAGCCGAATGCCAGCAATGCCGGCGCAACGCCAAAGGCCACCATGTCCGACAGCGAGTCGTACTCGGCACCGAAGGCGCTCTGGGTATTGGTCATCCGGGCAACGCGACCGTCGAGGCCATCGAGCACCATGGCGACGAAAATCGCGATCGCGGCAAAGGCAAAATACTTGCTCGCGCCAAGGGTGTCACCGGCACTCAAGGCGCTCTGGGCGCTCATCGAGTTGATGATGGAATAAAACCCCGCGAACAGGTTCGCAGTGGTGAACAGATTCGGCAGAAGATAGATACCACGATGCCGGACTTTACGGCCTTCAGCGTCATGCCCTTCCTCGATATGTTCATCGATGGGCAGCAGACTTTCGGCGTCAGAAGCCTGGTTTGGCTCTTCGGGACGTTCGCTCATGGACATTACCTTGCAACGGTGTGGAAAGTTTTGACAGGTGTCTGGGACAAGGGTTCGGCCGCAGACGATGCAGCTTTATACCAGAACCGGGACACCCAAACGAAAAAACGCGGCCTGGGCCGCGTTTTTCCGTACAAGTGCGCGACTTAGTTTTTGGCTTTGTCGACGATCTTGTTGGCACCGATCCACGGCATCATGGAGCGCAGTTGCTCGCCGATGATTTCGATACCGTGAGCGGCGTTGTTACGACGCTTGGCGGTCATCGAAGGATAGCCGGTAGCACCTTCGCTGATGAACATCTTGGCGTATTCGCCGTCCTGAATGCGTTTCAGGGCGTTGCGCATGGCCTGACGGGACTCGGCGTTGATGATTTCCGGGCCAGTCACGTACTCGCCGTACTCGGCGTTGTTGGAGATCGAGTAGTTCATGTTGGCGATACCGCCTTCGTACATGAGGTCAACGATCAGCTTCAGTTCGTGCAGGCATTCGAAGTAGGCCATTTCCGGCGCGTAGCCAGCTTCAACCAGGGTTTCGAAACCGGCTTTGACCAGCTCGACGGTACCGCCGCACAGAACGGCTTGTTCGCCGAACAGGTCGGTTTCGGTCTCGTCCTTGAAGGTGGTTTCGATGATGCCGGTACGACCGCCACCAACGCCGGCGGCGTAGGACAGTGCAACGTTTTTGGCGTTGCCCGACGCATCCTGGTAGATAGCGATCAGGTCAGGGATACCGCCGCCTTTGACGAACTCGGAACGCACGGTGTGACCCGGCGCTTTTGGCGCGATCATGATCACGTCGAGGTCGCCGCGCGGAACAACCTGGTTGTAGTGGATCGCGAAGCCGTGGGAGAAGGCCAGAGTGGCGCCTTGCTTGATGTTCGGCTCGATTTCGTTCTTGTACAGCGCGGACTGGAACTCGTCCGGGGTCAGGATCATGACCAGGTCGGCAGCGGCGACAGCGGAAGCAACGTCAGTCACTTTCAGGCCGTGAGCTTCGGCTTTGGCAACGGTGGCCGAACCTTTACGCAGGCCGACGGTAACGTCAACGCCGGAGTCTTTCAGGTTGCACGCTTGAGCGTGGCCCTGGGAACCGTAACCGATGATGGCAACTTTCTTGCCCTGGATGATCGACAGGTCGCAGTCTTTTTCGTAATAAACTTTCATGAAATTCCCCTATATATCCAGGCCGTTCAGGCCATTCGCTAATTTGGTTTAGATGCTGAGTACTTTGTCGCCGCGGGCAATACCGGTTACGCCGCTACGGACGGTTTCCAGGATCGAGGCGGTGCCAATGGACTGAATGAAGCTGTCGAGCTTGTCGCTGGTACCGGTCAGTTGAACGGTATACACGCTGGCGCTGACATCGACGATCTGTCCACGATAAATATCGGTGGTGCGCTTGATCTCGGCGCGCTGGGCGCCGGTGGCCTTGACCTTGACCAGCATCAGTTCGCGCTCGATGTGAGCACTTTCCGACAGGTCGACCAGCTTGACCACTTCGATCAGCTTGTTCAGGTTCTTGGTGATCTGCTCGATCACTTCATCGTGACCCACCGTGGTCAACGTCAGTCGCGACAACGTCGGGTCTTCGGTCGGCGCCACGGTCAGGCTTTCGATGTTGTAGTTGCGCTGCGAGAACAGGCCGACTACACGAGACAGAGCGCCGGGTTCGTTTTCCAGAAGCAAGGAAATAATGTGCCGCATGATTAAGTACGCTCCGTCTTGCTCAGCCACATATCGCGCATGGAGCCGTCTTTGATCTGCATCGGGTAGACGTGCTCGCTGGTGTCGACCGAAACGTCGATGATCACCAGACGATCCTTCATGGCGAATGCCTCTTCCATCTTCGACTTCAAATCCTTGGAGTCGGTGATGCGCACGCCGACGTGACCATAGGCCTCTGCCAGCTTGACGAAATCAGGCAGCGATTCCATGTAGGAGTGCGAGTGACGGCTACCGTAGCTCATATCCTGCCACTGGCGGACCATACCCAGAACACCGTTGTTCAGGATGACGATTTTCACCGGCAAACCATATTGCAGACAGGTGGACAGTTCCTGAATGTTCATCTGGATACTGCCCTCGCCGGTCACGCAGACCACGTCGGCATCCGGGAAGCTCAACTTGATGCCCATGGCCGCCGGAAAACCGAAGCCCATGGTGCCCAGGCCACCGGAGTTGATCCAGCGGTTCGGCTTGTTGAACCGGTAGTACTGCGCCGCGAACATCTGGTGCTGGCCCACGTCGGAAGCAACAAAGGCATCGCCCTTGGTCACTTCACACAGGGTTTCGATCACGGTCTGTGGCTTGATGACGCTACCATCGCCCTTGTCGTACGGGAACAGGCCGCGATCACCGCGCCATTCATCCACCTGCTTCCACCAACTGGCAACGGACTCCTTGTTCGGGGTCTCGCCGATTTCCTTGAGGATCGCAACCATTTCGGTCAGGACGCTTTCCACCGGGCCGACGATGGGTACGTCAGCCTTGATGGTCTTGGAAATCGAAGCCGGGTCGATGTCGATGTGAATGATCTTGGCATTCGGGCAGAACTTGGACGCGCCATTGATCACGCGATCGTCAAACCGCGCGCCGACCGCAAGGATCACGTCGGCATGGTGCATGGCCAGGTTCGCCGTGTAGCTGCCATGCATGCCGAGCATGCCAATGAACTGACGGTCGGTGCCAGGGTAGGCACCCAGACCCATCAGGGTATTGGTCACGGGCAGGTTGAGCAGCTTCGCCAATTCGGTCAGCGGCGCGGAGCCACCACCGAGGATCACGCCGCCGCCTGCGTACATCACAGGACGCTTGGCCGCCAGGAGCATTTCGGCCGCCTTGCGGATTTGTCCGGAGTGACCGCGAACGGCCGGGCTGTAGGAACGCAGCTTGGCTTTCTTCGGGAAGATGTATTCGAACTTCTCGGCCGGGTTGGTCATGTCTTTCGGAATATCGACGACGACCGGACCGGGACGACCGGATTGCGCCAGGTAGAACGCCTTCTTCATGACTTCCGGGATTTCCGAAGCGTGCTTGATCATGAAACTGTGCTTCACGATCGGCCGGGAAATACCGATCATGTCGGTTTCCTGGAACGCGTCGGTGCCTACCATGGTGCTAGGCACCTGGCCGGAAATGACCACCATTGGGATGGAGTCCATGTAGGCCGTGGCAATACCGGTGATGGCGTTGGTTGCGCCCGGGCCGGAGGTCACCAGTACCACGCCGGCTTTACCGGTGGCACGGGCATAGCCGTCAGCCATATGGGTCGCAGCCTGCTCATGACGAACCAGGATGTGGGTTACTTCCGGTTCTTTGAACAGGGCATCGTAGACATGAAGAAGAGCACCGCCCGGGTACCCGTAGATGTACTTGACGCCTTCGTCACGCAAAAAGCGGACGAGCATCTCACCGCCAGATAAAAGCTCCACGTTGTTCACCTCTAAAACGCCAGAATACCGTCCACTCACAGAGGACGGGTCTTAATAGGTTTACTTCTCGGCAGAGCATGAGCGACGGTGGTCGCCGACTACGTCAGCACTGACTGAGCAAGTATTGGGATCGTCCCAAGTGTTGCGGGGCTTTCCCACCCAGCGCGAGGTAACGCGTTGCGGGTGTAACAGGTCGGCGCGGATGTGCGCCTCATGATCTACCGAGTGGGTCTGCTTCTGGCAGTCCCTCTACAGCGGACTTTGGATTCTTCTGTTTCGTCCTCTGCAAGTCAAGTCGTCTATGTGCTTTATTGAACCAAGTACATGAGAAAGCAAGAAAAAACCGCTAAACAGCAACTGTGTTAGCTTCAATTGCGCAACCCAAGACAAGGAAATGACATGCGAACGTTGTTCCTGGCCATCGGCCTGTTGCTCGGCACGAGCCCTTTGTGCATGGCCGGACAGATCTACAAATGGGTCGACGCCCAGGGTGTAACCCATTTCGGTGCGCAGCCGCCCCAGGGTCAGGATGCCACCAGCGTGGTCACCCCCAGCGTACCGGCCGGCAAACCGTCCACCCTGCCACGCAGCGATGCGATCGGCGATCAGCAGGCCATCGACAAGACAGTGAAAAAGCAGGTCGCCGAGCAGCAAGCCCAGCTCAAGGTGTTCTGTGAGCAGGCGCGGACCAACCTTGCTCAACTGCAGAACAATCCACGGCTACGGGAAGAGATTGACGGCGAGATGCGCCGCCTGACCGATGAGACACGTCAGGAGCGCATTACCGAAGCACAGAAACAGATTGAGCAGAACTGCCAATAATCACCTGTACCTACCCCTTGTAGGAGCTGGCTTGCCAGCGAAGGCGGTCTGTCGTCAACATCATCGTTGAATCTGATGGCCTCTTCGCTGGCAAGCCAGCTCCTACAAGGGGCTCAGCGTCAGCGAGAAGCGGTGATCAACAGATCGAACTCTTTGAGCAAAACCTGCAATTGCCGATCCTTGCCCTGGACATTGCGGGCGGCGAAGACCATTTCGGCCATCTCCTGAATCCCCGATGCATTGGGCAATGGCAGGTCCTGTTCGAGGATAGTCTTCATCCGCGGCAAGAAGATCCATTGCAGCCACTGCTCGAAATCCAGGGTGTCGACCGAGAACGGCTCGACACTGGACAGTGCTTCAACGGAAGGCGCGACATCGTCCCACCACCCCTGTACCCGCAGCTCACGCTCGATCAGCAGCAACTGCTCGGCAATCTTCGGAAAACGTGCATCCATCACGACGAAACCTTGGCCTTTTGACGGGCCAGTGCCGCACCGGCGGAATCGCCCTGTTTCTCCCGCGCCTGGGCGATCAACTCCCACAAGCTGGCCTGGAGTGCGGGACGACCGTTGGCCATGGTCAGGCCACGACGGGCGAATTGCTCGGCTTGCGCTGCATCGCCTTGGGCCATGCGCACCTGAGCCAGGCGATAAAGCACCTGGGGCTCGCGCGGCGCGACACGTTGGGCGCGCTCAAGACTGGAGGACGCTCCATTGAGATCGCCGCCTGCCTGTTGCTGCTGAGCGGTGGTCAGCAGCGCCAGTACCGGGCCGTCCAGCTGCTCGTCGGCGGACAGGCCGCCAGAGCTGGTCGACGGGATCCCGCTTGGCGTCGAGGGTATGCTGTAGCTGCCCTGGTTGATCGGTGCGGACTGGACCGGCGCCGTGTTAACCGGACCGGGCGTAATCGGCCCCGGCGTGATGGGCGTCGTGCTGATCGGCGCCGATGACACTGCACCGCCACCCGGCACCATCACGACCACGCCAGTGTCGCCCTGCGGAATCGCCTGGGTCTGGTTTGGCGCGGGGCGCTGGACCGTCGATTGGCGGTAACCGCCATTCGCCTGGATCCGTTCGCTATTGGAAACGGCGCTGCCGGAATCCACCACCGGAATCGACCCGCGCTGTACGGTGGAGCAACCGCTGAGCAAAGCCACGGCGGTAACCGCTGGAATCAACCACTTGTTCACTTGAAACCCTCTTTGCTTAATTCATCCAGCCCTTGACCCAATCCATCACCGTTTCACCCGATACAGGGCTTTCGCCACCGCAGGGAGCGCCGGGAGGTGGCTCACTGCCGCGAATATACGGCATCTGCACCGCGCCTGGGCAGTTCGCATCGGAGCCTTGTCCCGTGCGCGAATCGACCCACGCCTGTACGATGTTGTCCGGCTGCGGCATGTCCAGCGGCAATGGGTCGGCCTTGCGCATGAAACTGGTCCAGACCTGCAATGCACCGGTGGCACCGGTGAAGGGTGTCTTGCCGTTGTCATCACGCCCCAGCCAGACCACGGCCAGCAAGTCCTGGCTGAAACCGGCGAACCAGCTGTCCCGCGAATCGTTACTGGTACCGGTCTTGCCGGCCAGCGTCAGGGTCTTGGGCAACACGTTATAGACCGAGCTGCCGGTGCCTTCACGCATGACCCGCTGCATTGCATTCTGGACCAGGTAAATGGACGCCGGATCGAAGCTCTGCTGAATCTGGAACGGGTAACGCTTGAGCGGCTCGCCTTCGGCCGTCAACACACTGCGAATCCCGCGCATCGGCGTATTGAAGCCGCCATTGGCCAGGGTCTGGTACATGGTCGCCACTTCGATCGGCGTCAGACCACCGGCCCCCAGCAACATCGAGGGGAAGGCCGGAAACTCACGACTCACGCCCAGGCGTGCCAGCGTCTTGAGAACATTGGGTACGCCCACCGCCAGACCAAGACGTGCGGTCGACAGGTTGTAGGAATGCGCCAGCCCTTGATAGAGGAACACCGTGCCATGGGAACGACGATCATAGTTCTGCGGCTTCCAGACCTGACCATCGGCACCTTTGACCGAGAACGAATCGTCCGATAGCCAACTGGTCAAGGTGTACTGGCTCGGTTTCTCGAGCGCTGTCAGATAAACCGCCGGCTTGATCAGCGAACCGATCGGCCGCACGGCATCCAGTGCCCGGTTGAAGCCGGCAAAACCCGCCTGCCGACTGCCGATCATGGCCTGGACTTCGCCGGTTTCCGGGTTGGTCACGACCATGGCCGCTTCTACTTCGTCAGAGCCCTTGCGCCCGGCGAGGCGCTTGAAGGTGTCATTGACCGAGGCTTCGGCTTTCATCTGCAGGATCGGATCGAAGCTGGTGAAAATCCGCAGGCCTTCTTCGGTCAAGTCTTCGTCGCGATAGTCCTGGCGCAACTGACGCTTGACCAGATCGAGGAAACCGGGGAACGAGCTGTCGGCCAACTTGCCGCGAGTGGTCACGCCCAGTGGCATTTTCTTTGCCGCCGCGACTTGCTCGGCGGTGGCGACACCCTGTTGCTCAAGGACATCGAGCACCAGATTGCGGCGTTCGAGCGCCCGCTCCGGGTTGCGGCGCGGGTTGTAGTAGGAAGGCCCCTTGACCATGGCCACCAGCATCGCGACCTGGTGCAGTTTCAGCTCGGACAACGGCTGCCCGAAGAAGAACTGGCTGGCCAGACCAAAACCGTGCACCGCGCGCTGTCCATCCTGACCGACGAACACTTCATTGAGGTAAGCCTCAAGAATTTCCCTTTTGTCGTAATGCAACTCCAGCAACAGCGCCATCATGGCTTCGGTGAGTTTGCGGGTCAGGCTGCGTTCGCTGGTCAGGTAGAAATTCTTGACCAACTGTTGCGTCAGGGTACTGCCGCCCTGGGTCATTTTGCCGCCAGAGGTGTTGACCCAGACGGCCCGGGCAATCGACTTGGGCGATACGCCCCAATGGCTATAAAAGTCCCGGTCTTCCACTGCCACCAGGGTTTCCAACAGATACGGCGGCACCTGATCGATCTTGATCAGAATGCGGTCTTCGAGATTCTTCGGGTAAATCCCGCCGATCAGCAGCGGCTCCAGTCGTACCACGGAAACCTTCGTGCCCTTGGCCCCCGAGAGCTCGGCCACATAGTCGCCGGAGAAACGCACTCGCACGGGCTGGGCGCTTTCCATTCCTTCATAGAACTGGAAGCCACGGGTATTCAAGTCGACGGTGTTGCCGTTGACTGCTGCAGCGCCGGGACCGTTGCTCACGGCTTCGCGACGATAGCCCAGGGCATCGAGCTCGGTCAGGAAGTCAGCCTTGCTGAGCTTTTGTCCGACGAACAGCTCGAGCGGGCGCGCGTACACCTTGGCCGGGATGGTCCAGCGTTTGCCGGAAAACTTCTCCTGGACCACGGCGTCGAGGTAAACCGCGAATCCGGCGAGCACCACGAGGCCGACCAGACTGAGTTTAAGGGCCCACCCCAGCCAGGGGCTCAGGCCTCTGGAAGGTGGTTTTTTGGGGGTGCGGGAGGATCGAGTACGAGTCATGGCGGCGGATTATACGCACTTTATCGATACTCGATAGAAGCCCTCCGAGGTTTGCGTCCGGCGGACTTGCGGCCATAATGGCGGCCGTGAATTTTCCCCAGACTTTGAAGGAATGCCTGTGAGCCAGTCCCTGATCGCTGCCCTGCAAAACCCCGCCCTCTACCCGCATCCCGTGGATGGGTTCCAGGTCATCGAAACCCATATCTCCTGGGTCATTCTCACAGGCCCCTTTGCTTATAAGCTGAAGAAGCCGGTCAACTTCGGCTTCCTCGACTTCACCAGCCTCGATGCTCGCGAGCGTTTCTGCGGTGAAGAGCTGCGCCTGAACCAGCGCCTGACCCAGGATTTGTATCTCGAAGTGTTGCCCATCACCGGCAGCGCCGAAGCGCCACAGCTCGGTGGCGATGGCCCGGTCGTCGATTACGCCCTGAAAATGCGTCAATTTCCACAGAGTGGCTTGCTCAGCACGCTGCAGGCCAACGGCGAGCTGACTACCACCCACATCGACGAGATGGCCGCACAGATCGCGCAATTCCACCTCAACGCGCCGAAAGTGCCTGCCGAACACGAAGCCGGCACCCCGGACAGCGTCATGGCACCGGTGCGCCAGAACTTCGACCAGATCCGTCCGTTCCTCAGCGACAAGGCCGACCTGCTGCAACTCGATGCCCTGCAAGCCTGGGCCGAAAGCAGCTTCGACCGCCTCAAGCCACTGTTCGCCCAGCGCAAGGCGGACGGCTTCATCCGCGAATGCCACGGTGACATTCACCTGGGCAACGCCACGGAAATCGACGGCAAGGTCGTGATCTTCGACTGCATCGAGTTCAACGAACCGTTTCGCTTCACCGACGTCTATGCCGACACCGGTTTCCTGGCGATGGACCTCGAAGACCGCGGCCTGAAAAGCCTGGCACGTCGTTTTATCAGCCAATACCTGGAGCTGACCGGCGATTACCAGGGCCTTGAGCTGCTGAACTTCTATAAAGCCTATCGCGCACTGGTACGCGCCAAGGTCAGCCTGTTCAGCATGCCGGCCGACGCCGACCCGGTGCTTCGCGCCACCACCCTGCGCCAATACCGCAACTATGCGAACCTGGCGGAAAGCTACAGCACCATCCCTTCGCGCTTCATGGCGATTACCCACGGAGTGTCGGCGGTCGGCAAGAGCCAGGTAGCCATGCGCCTGGTCGAAGCCCTGGGCGCCATCCGCTTGCGCTCGGACGTAGAACGCAAACGTCTGTTCGGCGAACAAACGGTCGCCAACGACCCGCAGGCGGGCATCTATAGTGCTGACGCCAGCGTCGCGACCTACAACCGACTGCATGAAATTGCCGCGGTGATCCTGCATGCCGGCTTCCCGGTGGTGGTCGATGCCACTTACCTCAAGCGCGAACTGCGCGACGGCGCAGCGAAGATTGCCGAGGGTACCGGTGCGCCCTTCCTGATCCTGGATTGCAATGCACCGCAAGCGGTGATCGAGAGCTGGCTGGCGCTGCGTCAGGCAGACAAGAAGGACCCGTCCGACGCCAACCTGGCCGTTATCGAAGCGCAGCAAGCCAGTCGCGAGCCATTGACGCCAGCAGAGATTCTCTGCAGCAAGCGTGTGCAGACCAATGAAAGCGGCACCCTCGACACCGTCGTCGCGCAAATCCGCCAGCGGCTGCCCGGATTGTAAGATTGCGTTTCAACCGTGAAGCCCTCAGCGGCTTCACGGTCGTCAAACAGTGGCACTACACTGGCGTCATAAAACCAAGAGGTGATGTGACATGAGCCAGCCCAGACTTCTCGACACGCCGCTTTACGCCTTGCTGCACAAAGACGACATCACAGGTTTCAACAATGAACGCCCTGCGGACGGTCCGATCGATATGGTCGGCGGCGATTTCCGCGGGCTTGACCTGCGTGAACTGAATGCGGACGGCATCGACTTCAGCAATGCCTACTTCCGCTCCGCCGACTTGCGAGGCATCGACTTCAGCCACTCGATCCTGGAAGGCGCAAGCCTGGCCCACGCGCAGATCTCCGGCGCCTACTTCCCGCCAGAACTGAGTGCGGATGAAATACTGATGTCGATGAATTTCGGGACGCGCCTGCGTTACCGCACCCGCTAACACCGCATCACCTCTCCGACCCAACGCAATCCATTGTGGGAGCGGGCTTGCTCGCGAATACGTTGTGTCAGTCGACATGAATGTTGAATCTTAAACCGCTTTCGCGAGCAAGCCCGCTCCCACAGGGTTTTGCGTCGACCTCATCTTTTGCATTCGCAGATATTCCTTCAGGGCCCAGGCGCCCACCTCTTAGAAGCATTTACACCGAAACCAAGCAAACAATCACGCTTTTCCTACTGATGGCTACACTGCTGAGAGGCTCGCCCACGCACCGTTCGGCCGTCGCAAGGAGGCTTGATGAATGATGAACTGCAGCACCTGAAGAATCTTGGCAAGACGTCAGCGCAGTGGCTGCATGCCGTGGGCATCCACAGCGCGTCGGACTTGCGTCGCCTGGGAGCGGTGGACGCTTACCGGGCCGTGCGCACCCGCGGGTTCCGGGCGTCCAAGGTGTTGTTGTATGCGATCGAAGGCGCCTTGATGGACGTGCACTGGAACGACATTCCTGCCGAACGCAAGGAAGCCCTGAACAAACAGCTGGAAGCGATTTCGTCGCGCCACAAAAGCTGAATGCTCCGGCCCCATGATTATGGGGCTTTACACCGGGCTGATGACCGATTTCAAGTAAACGAAAAATCAGCTGTTGACATGGTAATGAGAATCGCTATGATTATCACAACTGGTCGCGAGACTGGTCGATATTTGAAAAGCCCTTGGTTCGGACTCTCAGATATCTCCTCATCAGGCTAATCACGGTTATTTGACCCGGCTCTTGCCGGGTCTTTTTTTGGGCGAAAGGTTTGTATGCCCATTGCCTGCCGGTCAAATTGACTGCATGCCGCTGGACTGTGGGAAACGCCAAATCCTGTAGGAGCCGGCTTGCCGGCGAAGGCGTCTACATGGGCGGTGCACGGCTCGAGGCCGCCTTCGCTGCGGTGCGGCGATCCGACAAGCCAGCTCCTACATGGGCCGGGGTGCACCTGCGATTACGCAGGTTTACCCCGGCCCATGCGCTGTTGTGGCTGTTCAGCTGAGGCTACTTACCAAACTGCTTACGCATCTGCTCACAATAATCCGGCGTCGGCATGACAGGCGTGTACCAGACGTAATCAGCCATATCCGCCGTGACCTCACTGCCCTGTTCGGCCAGCATCAGCACCGTTGGCGCCTCGGGTGCCCCCAGATCCAGCAGGTGAATTGGCACGCCAACGTCCTTGCGTGCATGGAACGCGCCGGCAAACAGCATTGAAGGCTCAGGTGCGACGAGCAGGCGCTCGGCCATGCGCCGATCACGCTGCTGCTGAACCGCAAGCATCGCCGGCATCTGTGCCTTGGGCAGCAGTCCGCAGTGGGAATCGCTGACTTGCTGCAGCAGTTCGTCCTTGACCGAAGACGCGGTGGAGCGTGAGCCGCTCAAGGTGGGAGGGGTGGTATAGATGGCCCGGACTTGCGCTGTGGTCAGGTTCGCAGACAGCAGCGGATAGGGTTGGCTCAGGGCGAAACGCACGATCGGCCCGTACAAATCCCAATCCCAACCCTCCTGCCAGGCCAACGCACCGGGCAAATCCGCCGGAGGTGTCGAAGGGTGGCGAACCTCGTCGACGCGCGGCTGCTGATCGGGCGTGAGCATTTCCAGCAGCAGGCTGCCTTGCTGACGACGCTCACCCAGCGACTGCAACAACCACAACTGCAGTGCATGGTGATCGCGATTGTCATGCTGCTCGCCGACGATCAGCCGCGAAGACCTGGCCAATTGCGCAACCAGTTCCTGCGGCGTCAGGCTCCGGCCGCTGCGCAAGTCGCGGATCTCACCGACGACCGGGGGCGGTGCCGAAACGTGCTGGCACGCACTCAGCACCAGGACTGCCAGAATCAACATTACACGCATGGACTCATCCCTATCAGACACTCAGCGGGCGATGATCAGCGGATGCCCACGCTCCGGATGCTGTTGCACCAGCACTTCCAGGCCGAAGACCGCCTTGAGCGGTTCCGGACGCAACACCTGCTCCGGCGTATCGAGCGCCACCGGGCGCCCGCCTTCGAGCAGGAGCAGGCGATCACAATAGCGCGCCGCCAGGTTCAGATCATGCAGGATCACCAACACCGCCGCGCCGCGATCGGCGAACGCGCGCACCGCTTGCAGGGTGGTGTGCTGATGCAGCGGGTCAAGCATCGAGGTCGGCTCATCGAGCAACAGGGTCTGCCCCGCCTCACCTGGCCAGAGTTGTGCCAACACCCGCGCCAGATGTACCCGCTGGCGTTCGCCGCCGGACAAGGCCAGGTAGCTGCGGCCAGTCAGATGACCGGCATCGGCGGCCTGCAACGCGGCGGCGACGATTTCATCATCGCGGATTCGGCCGCTCTGATGGGGCAAGCGGCCCATGCCGACCACTTCTTCGACGCGAAAGGCGAAGTCCAGGGTCGATACCTGCGGCAACACGGCCAGGCGCTGGGCTCGTAGCGCACCGGTCCAGTGGCTCAACTCGCGTTCATCGAGCCAGACATTGCCCTGATCAGCCTGCAACTCGCCGCACAAGGCGCCCAGCAAGGTGCTTTTCCCGGCACCGTTCGGCCCCAGCACGCCGAGGACTTCCCCCGGCTTGACCTCCAGCGTGATGCTGGTCAATACGATCTTGCAGCCCCGGCTGATCTGCAGATTTTGCGTTCGCAACATCAGGCGCGCCCCCGGAGAAGTAAATACAGAAAGAACGGCGCACCGATGAAAGCCGTGACAATCCCGATGGGCAACTCGGCCGGCGCCAGCGCCAATCGTGCGACCAGATCGGCAAACAGCAGGAGGCTGCCACCGGCCAGTACCGAGGCCGGCAACAGCACGCGATGGTCAGGACCCGCCAGCAGTCGCACCAGGTGCGGCACCACCAGCCCGACAAAGCCGATCATTCCTGCCGCTGCGACCGCCGCGCCGACACCCAGCGCCGTACAGAACACCAGCTCACGCTTGAGCCTTTCGACATCGATACCCAGGTGCCCGGCCTCCGACTCGCCCAGCAGCAACGCATTTAGCGCTTTGGCCCGGCGTGGCAGCCAGAGCGCCACGACCACCGTGATCAACAATAGGGGCCAGAGTCGCGCATAGCTGGCGCCGTTGAGACTGCCCAGGTTCCAGAATGTCAGCGTCCGCAAGGTCGCGTCGTCGGCCAGGTAGGTAAACAGCCCCACCGCGGAACCGGCCAGCGCCGTCAATGCAATACCCGCCAACAGCATGGTCGCGACATGGGTCTGCCCGTTGCGCCGACCCAGCCGATACACCAGCGCCGTGACGCCGAGCCCGCCTATGAATGCGCACAGCGATAACAGATAAGGCCCGAAGGCTTGCGGCAGGCCGCCAAATAGCGAACCGCCGACAATCGCGATCGCCGCGCCCAGCGCCGCTCCGCTGGAAACCCCGACCAACCCCGGATCAGCCAGCGGGTTGCGAAACAGTCCCTGCATCGCCACGCCGGACAGTGCCAAAACGCCCCCCACTGCCAGACCCAGCAGTGTGCGCGGCAGGCGAATCTGTCCGAGGATCAGCTCGGCCTGCTCCAGCCCGTCGGCCGCAATGGGCAAGCCGATCAGCCGCAACGCCGCGCGCAAGGTATCGAACAGCGGCAAGCTGACGGGGCCCAGCGCCAACGACAACCAGACCGCCAGCAAACACAGCAGGCTCAGGCCAATGAACAAAGCACGCGGTTTAACCAGGACCGTCATTGACCGGCAGAACCGGGGAAGAAGCCGTCAGACAGTGATTTCAACGCATCGGGCAACCGCGGCCCGAGGCCACCCACCAGCAAGGTGGGATCGAGCTCGATGACTCGCTCGTCCTTGGCCGCGCGGGTCGAGGACAGGATCGGATTTTCCTTGAACAGCGCTGCCCGCGCGGCGTCGCCAGTGAGCGCACGATCGGCAAACACCAGCACGTCAGGATCCAGGCTGACCAGCGATTCGACAGAAAAGGGTTTGTAACCGGAATGTGTTGCCAGATTGTGCCCACCGGCCCTTTGCAGCAACCAGTCGGCGGCGGTGTCCTTGCCGGCGATCAGCGGCTTGCCACCGGCATGGCCGAGCAGCATGAGGACGCCCGGCGACTTTTCCTTCAACTGCGCCCGGGTGACCCGGACCTTTTGCTGCTCGAGTTGCTGCTGATACGCTAGAAGCAATTGCGCCGCCCGGTCTTGCGCGCCAAGCAACTTGCCCAAGCGCTGCAGATTAGCCTGCAAAGTCGGCAGATCCGGTTGGGCGGAGAACAGTTCGACCTGCACGCCGGCACTGCGGACCTGCGAAAGCACCGGCGGCGGCCCCATTTCTTCGGTGCCGATCAGAATTTGCGGGCGCAAACTTAAAATACCTTCCGCCGACAATTGCCGCTGATAACCGATGCTGGGCAGGGCCTTCAGGGATTGCGGGTGCTGGCTCGTGGTATCGACACCCACCAGTTTCGACTCGCCGCCCAGCGCACTGACCCACTCCGACAGCGCGCCTCCGGCACTGACCCAGCGTTGTGGCAATTCGGCCGCTGCGGCGTAACAACTGGCGAGAAGTCCGACACAGAGCGCAGCAACGTGGGTACTCAGGCGCATAGACAGCTTCCTTGAAAGTTTTCCCGGCATCGAGATGACGGGCCAAGTATCCTCGGCATCCGGCAGCAGCATGCCCAATGGGTGAAGCGGCCATTTGATAATTGTTTGCATTTGAACGTCAAGCTCGGACATATCCGGTTATAAGACGCGGCACTTGAGGATAGACATGAAGTTTCTTTGTACCGGCGTCGAGCTGGCCGATGACAGCAGCCGCGGTTTCGACATCGATGGCCAGAAACTCTTTGCCGTGCGCCGGGGCGGTCGGGCTTACGTCTATATCAATCGCTGTCCGCACCGTGGCGTCGGACTGGAATGGACCCCCAACCAGTTTCTCGACCCCAGCAACAGCCTGATCCAGTGCGCCACCCACGGCGCACTGTTCCTGATTGAAGACGGCGAATGCGTCGCCGGCCCGTGCGCCGGGCAATCCCTGGTCAGCGTCGACTGCCACGAGGACGAGCAAGGGCTCTGGGTCGGTGTTTAACCGTTGAGCAACACCTCCAGCCGTCGATCAACCACCATCTCTTCGTGGGTCAACCGAACGCCGTAGGCCAGTACCTCGACCCCACAGGCCACTGCCTCACGCAGTGCGGCGGCGTAGGCTGAATCGATTTCTTCGGCAGGACGCACCGCATCGATTCCGGTGAGGTTCACGCAGTACAACTGCACCGCGCGAATCCCGTCCCGCGCCAGATGGGCCAGCTCCCGCAAATGCTTCGCCCCGCGCTGCGTCACCGCATCAGGAAACGCTGCTACCAACGAGCCGTCGTAACCCAGGGTCACACTTTTGACTTCCACATAGGCCGGCCCACTTGGGTAGTCGAGGCGGAAATCGATGCGACTGCTTTCCTGGCCATAGGCCACTTCACGCTTCAGCCCGGTAAAGCCGTTCAGCTCGGTGATGACGCCGGCCCGCAATGCCTCCTCGATCAAGCCGTTGGCACGGCCAGTGTTCACGCAAAACAGTCGCCCCTGCGGGGTTTCGCCGACCTCCCAGGTGCCGGGTAGTTTGCGTTTCGGATCATTGGAACGACTGAACCAGACCTGCCCGCCTTCGACCTGGCAATTGAGCATGGAACCGGTGTTCGGGCAGTGAATGGTCAGGAACTCGCCGCCAACGGTCTCGATATCCGCGAGGAAACGCTTGTAACGACGGATCAGGCGACCTTCTTCGAGTGGAGGATAAAATCGCATCAGCCTTGCCAGCTCCGCAAACCGCGAGCAATCCGCTCGACCGCTTCCTGCAAGCGCACCAGACTCTGGGTGTAGGCAAACCGCACGTGATGCCCGGCCTGATATCGGCCGAAGTCCAGTCCCGGGGTGATCGCCACATGCTCGGTTTCGAGGAAATGCCGGCAGAACGCGAAGGCATCACCGCCGAACTTGCTGATATCGGCGTACAAGTAAAAAGCCCCTTCGGGCTCCACGGCGATGCCGAAGCCCAGCTCCCGCAAGGCCGGCAGCAGGAAATCCCGGCGCCGGCCAAATTCGGCGCGACGCTCTTCCAGGATGCTGATGGTGGCCGGTTCGAAGCAGGCCAGTGCGGCGTGCTGGGCCATGCTCGGGGCGCTGATGTAGAGGTTCTGGGCCAGTTTCTCCAGCTCACCGACCGCGGCTTCGGGTGCGACCAGCCAGCCGAGTCGCCAGCCGGTCATGCCGAAATACTTTGAAAAACTATTCAGGACAAAGGCGTCGTCATCCACTTCCAGCACGCTGGCCGCGTCGGTGCCATAGGTCAGGCCGTGGTAGATCTCGTCCACCACCAGATGACCGTGGCGCACCTTGATGGCGGTAGACAGGCCCGCCAACTCGTCACGCGTCAGGATGGTCCCGGTCGGGTTGGCCGGTGAAGCCACCAGCGCGCCGACGCTGTCGTGATCCCAATGACGGGTCACCAGGTCCGGCGTCAGCTGATATCGCACGTCCGGGCCGACAGGAACCAGCTGCGCCGCGCCTTCTACCAGCCGCAGGAAATGCCGGTTGCACGGGTATCCCGGGTCCGCCAGCAGCCAGTGCTTGCCCGGATCCACCAGCAAGGCGCTGGCCAGCAACAGCGCGCCAGAGCCGCCGGGCGTGATCAGGATGCGTTGCGGATCGATATTCAACCCGTAACGCTGCTGATAGAAGCCCGAAATGGCCTCGCGCAACTCCGGGATACCGCGCGCAGCGGTGTAACGGGTCTTGCCCGCCGTCAGTGCCGCCTGGCCGGCCTGGATGATCGGCTCGGCGGTGGTGAAGTCCGGCTCGCCGATTTCCAGGTGGATCACGTCGTGGCCGGCGGCTTGCAATTCATTGGCCCGCGCCAGCAGCGCCATGACGTGGAAAGGTTCGATCGCGCGACTGCGGGCACTGTAGGACTGAGCCATTGGCCTTCCTTCAACAGGGAAAAAAACCGATTCTACCCAAGCGCAGGAACGAGCGAGAACCTAAAGCGGTCAGAGCCATATGACTCTGGTCTCAAACGACTCAAGCGTGTGTCCCAGGTTTGGCTAAAATCAATATTTGATCAGGCCTCCAGCACCACCAGTCAAGGCTTGGCATACATTTGCAAGCACTGAGGGCCACTACCTCGACATCCGGGAGTAGCGCGGCCCGATTTGATCTGGTAAGTTCGCCCGCTTGCAGCCGCAGGGCCGGCAGGTGTCGGTGATGGAGCAATCCTGCGCAATGGATTACAAGAGTAGAGGCGGTCCATTTCATGCCCACCCAAGCAAAGCAGCAAAATCAGTCGATCAGCGGTTTCGAACCCTACAAAGAAGTGAAGGGCGAGGAATACATGGGCAAGCCCATGCGCGCTCACTTCACCAAGATCCTGAACAAGTGGAAACAGGACTTGATGCAGGAAGTCGACCGTACGGTTGATCACATGAAAGACGAAGCGGCCAACTTTCCGGATCCGGCAGACCGTGCCAGCCAGGAAGAAGAATTCAGCCTCGAATTGCGCGCCCGTGATCGCGAGCGCAAGCTGATCAAGAAAATCGACAAGACCCTGCAATTGATCGAAGACGAAGAGTATGGCTGGTGCGAGTCCTGTGGCGTCGAAATCGGCGTCAAGCGACTGGAAGCCCGTCCTACTGCCGACATGTGTGTCGATTGCAAGACCCTGGCGGAAATCAAGGAAAAGCAAGTCGGCAAGTAATCTCGACTTGATGAAAAACGGAGCGTGCGAACGCTCCGTTTTTGTTTCCGCAATTCGCCCCCGACAGCGCACCTGTGGGAGCGAGCCTGCTCGCGAAGGGGAACTCAGCTTCAATATCAATGTTGACTGACACACCGCTTTCGCGAGCAGGCTCGCTCCCACAGGGGCCTGGTGCAAGCCTGAAAAAGTAGCATCGCCCTTATGATCGCCCCCACCTACATCGGACGCTTCGCCCCCACGCCCAGCGGCCATCTGCATTTCGGCTCGCTGGTCGCCGCGCTGGCTTCGTACCTCGACGCGCGCTCGGTGGGTGGTCGCTGGCTGATGCGCATGGAAGATCTCGATCCACCTCGGGAAGAACCCGGCGCCCAGGCGGCCATCCTCAAGGCACTGGAAAGCTACGGTTTCGAGTGGGACGGCGAGATGGTCCGACAGAGCGATCGGCACGCTGCCTACGCCGAAGTGCTCAATCGCCTGTTCAATCATGGCCTGGCCTACGCCTGCACCTGTTCGCGCAAGCAACTGGAGCGCTACCACGGGATCTATCCAGGCCTGTGCCGCAACGCCGGTCACGGCACCGAAGATGCCGCAATTCGCCTGCGTGTTCCCGAGCTGGAATATCACTTCATCGACCGGGTCCAGGGCGAATTCCGCCAGCACCTGGGCCGGGAAGTCGGCGATTTCGTGATCCGCCGCCGCGACGGGCTCTACGCCTATCAACTGGCGGTGGTACTGGACGATGCCTGGCAAGGCATCACCGATATTGTCCGGGGCGCCGACCTGCTGGACTCCACCCCGCGCCAGCTCTATCTGCAAGAACTGCTTTGCCTGCCACAACCGCGCTACCTGCATATCCCGCTGATTACCCAACCCGATGGCAACAAGCTCGGCAAGTCCTATCGTTCGCCGCCGTTGACCGAAGATCAGGCGACGCCCCTGCTGCTGCGTGCGTTGCGCGCGCTCGGACAAAACCCGGGCGCCGAACTGGCTTACGCCACACCACGGGAAGTGCTGGATTGGGGCATCATCCACTGGGATGCCCTGAAGATCCCGCGCACACTCAACCTGCCCGAAGCGCAACTACAGTGATCACGCTTGCAGTGGCGCGCCCATCCGTTACCATCGCCGCACGTTTTCGGGCACGCGCATAAAGAAGAGAGGCCGGGATGTACATCTATCGCTTGGTCCTGCTCCTGGTAGTGGGGATTTACCTGTTCTCCCCGGCCATCATGGATTGGTGGATCGACGCTACTGGCGCCTGGTATCGACCCTATCTGCTCTGGCTGATCCTGATCGTCGTGACCTTCATCCTGCAGAGCCAAAAAGATGCCGATGAGCTTTAGCCTGACCCAGATGATCCTGATCAGCGCCGCCTACCTGGCGGTGCTGTTCGGCGTCGCCTGGGTCAGCGAACGGGGCATGATCCCCCGGGCGATCATTCGCCATCCGCTGACCTACACCCTATCGCTGGGCGTCTACGCCAGTGCCTGGGCGTTTTACGGCACGGTGGGCCTGGCCTACCAGTACGGCTATGGTTTCCTGTCCAGTTACCTCGGGGTCTCCGGGGCGTTTTTGCTGGCGCCGGTGTTGCTGTATCCAATCCTGAAGATCACCCGCACCTATCAGCTGTCTTCCTTGGCCGATTTATTTGCGTTCCGCTTCCGCAGCACCTGGGCCGGGGCGCTGACGACCATCTTCATGCTGATCGGCGTGCTGCCGTTGCTGGCCTTGCAGATCCAGGCGGTGGCCGACTCCATCGGCATCCTCACCCGCGAACCGGTCCAGCATCGCGTGGCCTTGAGCTTCTGCGCGCTGATTACCCTGTTCACGATTTTCTTCGGTTCGCGCCATATCGCCACCCGCGAGAAGCATGAAGGTCTGGTATTCGCGATTGCCTTCGAATCGGTGATCAAGCTGATCGCCATTGGCGGTGTCGGCCTGTATGCGCTGTATGGCGTGTTCGACGGCCCGCAACAGCTTGAACTTTGGCTGCTGCAAAACCAGACCGCCCTCGCCGCCCTGCATACGCCGCTACAGGAAGGGCCATGGCGTACGCTGCTACTGGTGTTCTTCGCTTCGGCGATCGTGATGCCGCACATGTATCACATGACCTTTACCGAAAACCTCAACCCGCGCTCCCTGGTGAGCGCCAGCTGGGGCCTGCCGCTTTTCCTGCTGCTGATGAGCCTGGCCGTGCCGTTGATTCTCTGGGCCGGCTTGAAACTCGGCGCCACCACCAACCCGGAATACTTCACCCTGGGCATCGGTATCGCCGCCAACAGCAAAGCCCTGGCGCTGCTGGCGTACATCGGTGGCTTGTCGGCGGCCAGCGGGCTGATCATCGTCACCACCCTGGCGCTGTCCGGGATGGCGCTGAACCATCTGGTGCTGCCGCTCTACCAGCCGCCGGCCGAAGGCAATATCTACCGCTGGCTGAAGTGGACCCGTCGGGCGCTGATCGTCGCGATCATCATGGCCGGCTACGGTTTCTACCTGATGCTGGGCGCCGAACAGGACCTGGCCAACCTGGGCATCGTCGCCTTCGTCGCCACCCTGCAATTCCTTCCGGGCGTGCTGTCGGTCCTGTACTGGCCGACCGCCAACCGCCGCGGCTTCATCGCCGGCCTGCTTGCCGGGATACTGGTATGGCTGGTCACCATGCTGCTGCCACTGGTCGGCAATCTGCAGGGTTTCTATATTCCGCTGCTGAACATGATCTACGTGCTGGACGACACCAGTTGGCATATGGCGGCCATCGCCTCGCTGGCGGCCAACGTGCTGATGTTCACCCTGATTTCGCTGTTCACCAATGCCAGCGCCGAAGAGGCCAGCGCCGCCGAAGCGTGCGCCGTGGACAACGTGCGTCGACCGCAACGCCGGGAACTGCACGCCGCCTCGCCCCAGGAGTTCGCCACGCAGCTGGCCAAACCCTTGGGCGCCAAGGCTGCACAGAAAGAAGTCGAGCAGGCCTTGCGCGACCTTTATCTGCCATTCGACGAGCGCCGGCCTTATGCCCTGCGCCGTTTGCGTGACCGCATCGAAGCCAACCTGTCCGGCCTGATGGGGCCGAGCGTGGCCCAGGACATGGTCGAAACCTTCCTGCCCTATAAGGCCGGCGGCGAAAACTACGTCACGGAAGACATCCACTTCATCGAAAGCCGGCTCGAGGATTACCATTCGCGCCTCACCGGCCTTGCCGCCGAACTCGATGCGCTGCGCCGCTATCATCGCCAGACCTTGCAGGAATTGCCCATGGGCGTCTGTTCCCTGGCCAAGGATCAGGAAATCCTCATGTGGAACAAAGCCATGGAGGAATTGACCGGGATTGCCGCCCAACGTGTGGTCGGCTCGCGCCTGAGCACCATCGCCGACCCCTGGAAAGCGCTGCTGCAAGGCTTCATCGATCTGCCCGACGAGCACTTGCACAAGCAGCACCTGGCCCTCGATGGCCAGACCCGCTGGCTGAATCTGCACAAAGCGGCGATCGACGAACCCCTGGCGCCGGGTAACAGTGGCCTGGTGTTGCTGGTGGAAGACCTGACCGAGACCCAGATGCTCGAAGACAAACTGGTGCACTCCGAGCGACTGGCCAGCATCGGCCGCCTGGCCGCCGGCGTGGCCCATGAAATCGGCAACCCGATCACCGGCATCGCCTGTCTGGCGCAGAACCTGCGCGAAGAGCGCGAAGAAGACAGCGAACTGAAGGAAATCAGCGGGCAGATCCTCGAACAGACCAAACGCGTGTCACGTATCGTTCAGTCCCTGATGAGCTTCGCCCACGCCGGCAGTCATCAGCACAGCGACGAGCCCGTCTGTCTGGCCGAGGTGGCCCAGGATGCCATCGGCCTGCTGGCCCTGAACCGACGCAATTTCGAAGTGCAGTTCTACAACCTGTGCGACCCCGACCACTGGGTCGAAGGCGACCCTCAGCGCCTGGCGCAAGTACTGATCAACCTGCTCTCGAACGCCCGTGACGCCTCCCCTCCCGGCAGCGCCGTGCGGGTCAAGAGCGAAGCCGGCGAACACACGGTCGATTTGATCGTCGAAGACGAAGGCAGCGGTATTCCCTCGAGCATCATGGACCGACTGTTCGAACCTTTCTTCACCACCAAGGATCCTGGCGAAGGCACCGGTCTGGGCCTTGCACTGGTCTATTCCATCGTTGAAGAGCATTATGGACAAATCACCATCGACAGCCCGGCTGATGTACAAAGCCAGCGCGGCACCCGTATCCGGGTGACATTGCCGCGTCATGTCGAAGCGACGTCCGCTGTGAACTGAGACCGTCGAGAGTATCGAATCAATGCCGCACATTTTGATCGTCGAAGACGAAACAATTATCCGCTCCGCCTTGCGCCGCCTGCTGGAACGCAACCAGTACCAGGTCAGCGAAGCCGGTTCAGTGCAGGAAGCACAAGAACGCTTCACCATTCCCACGTTCGATCTGATCGTCAGCGACCTGCGCCTGCCGGGCGCACCGGGCACCGAGCTGATCAAGCTTGGCCAAGGCACGCCGGTGCTGATCATGACCAGCTACGCCAGCCTGCGTTCGGCCGTCGACTCGATGAAGATGGGCGCGGTGGATTACATCGCCAAGCCTTTCGATCACGACGAAATGCTCCAGGCCGTTGCGCGCATCCTGCGTGACCGGCAATCGGCGCAAACCAGCAGTGAACCTGTCGCCGGCAAAGCCACCAATGGCGCGGCAAAACCGGGTATCGACAACAGCAACGGTGAAATCGGCATCATCGGCTCGTGCCCGCCGATGCAGGACCTGTACAGCAAGATCCGCAAAGTCGCACCGACGGACTCCAATGTCCTGATCCAGGGCGAATCCGGTACAGGTAAAGAACTGGTGGCGCGCGCCCTGCACAATCTGTCCAGGCGCGCCAAGGCACCGATGATTTCGGTGAACTGCGCGGCCATTCCGGAAAGCCTGATCGAGTCCGAGCTGTTCGGCCACGAAAAAGGCGCCTTCACCGGTGCCAGCGCCGGGCGTGCCGGCCTGGTAGAAGCGGCCGATGGTGGCACCCTGTTCCTTGACGAAATCGGTGAACTGCCACTGGAAGCCCAGGCCCGCCTGCTGCGCGTACTGCAGGAAGGCGAAATTCGCCGGGTTGGCTCGGTGCAGTCGCAGAAGGTCGATGTCCGCCTGATCGCCGCGACTCACCGGGACCTGAAGAGCCTGGCGAAGATCGGCCAGTTCCGGGAAGACTTGTACTACCGCCTCCACGTGATCGCGTTGAAACTCCCGGCCCTGCGCGAACGCGGTGCGGACGTCAACGAAATTGCCAATGCCTTCCTGGTGCGGCAGAGCGCGCGCGTCAATCGCACCGACCTGAGGTTCGCCGCGGACGCCGAGCAGGCAATTCGTCACTACTCCTGGCCGGGTAACGTTCGCGAGCTGGAAAATGCCGTCGAGCGCGCGGTCATCCTGTGCGAGAGCCCGGAAATTTCCGCCGAGCTGCTGGGTATCGACATCGAGCTGAGCGATCTGGAAGAAGACGACTTCATCGGCCTGCCGCCACAACAGGGTAACGGCGCCGGAAACAACAGCCACGAGCCGACCGAAGACCTGTCGCTGGAAGATTACTTCCAGCACTTCGTTCTCGAACATCAGGACCACATGACCGAGACCGAGCTGGCCCGCAAGCTCGGAGTCAGTCGCAAATGCCTGTGGGAACGCCGCCAGCGCCTGGGCATTCCGCGGCGCAAGACAGGGGTGACCAGCGAGACCTGAACCACAGCTGTCTGATGTGCGGGTAACACTCGAGAATCGTGAAGAAACTGTTACCTCAGCTTTCTCACGTAACAGAAACCGGGGCTTACGGTAACGAAGCCCCGGTTTTTTTGGACCTCGAAAAACCTCCCCGCACCACGTAACCCCTTGTTTTGCTGGGGGTCACAAAAGTTGGCACGCACCCTGCTATATGTTTGGTACAAGAACAATAACAAGCAATGCACAAGACAATAAAAATAAGACGAATCGACTCACGCAAAATAAAAACAAGACGGCGAGAGGCGCAGCTAACTGATTCTTTTGGAGAGGCGTTGTATTTGGGGCATGCCCCACGACCAGGCCGAGAATAATAAAAACTGTCCCTAGGCAGTGCCTGAACTGGTTGGATCGCAAGATCACTGCAACACAGCGACCAAAGCAATCCGTTTGCTCTTGGCTCCCGATTGGGAGGGTCATGAAGGAAAATCTTCATGGCGAGGGCACTCAACAAAAACAAGAAGCCCGAATCAAAAATAAAAATAGAGCATGCAACTACTTTCTTGGGGAGCTTAGGCTCCCCTTGTAGTTTCCGCGATTCGCCCCCCATCCCCGCTCCCCGTAGGAGCGAGCTTGCTCGCGAAAACCTTAAGGGCGCCGCTGGACATCTGATTTAACGCGTTATCGTTCACGACCTTCGCGAGCAATCGAGCGTCGACCGGCTGCTCCTACAGTGTCCTACACCATCCCCCGACTAAATGCTAGAATCCCCGCCCATCATGCGGTCATTCTTCGTTTTGGCCGAACATTCCTTCAAACAGTGCATCCCATGCTGAAGAAGCTGTTCCAGTCATTCCGTTCTCCCAAGCGTCATACGCAACACATTCGCAGCACGCCTGAAGTGCTCAACAGCGGCCAACATTCGCTGCAAAAGGCGCAGTTCAGCCGTTATGCGGTGAATATCGTCGAACGCCTGCAGAACGCCGGTTACCAGGCTTACCTGGTCGGTGGTTGTGTGCGCGACATGCTACTGGGCATCACGCCGAAAGACTTCGACGTCGCCACCAGTGCCACACCGGAACAGGTCCGGGCCGAATTCCGCAACGCGCGGATCATCGGGCGTCGGTTCAAACTGGTACACATCCACTTTGGTCGCGAAATCATCGAAGTCGCGACCTTCCGTGCCAATCATCCGCAAAACGATGAAGAAGAAGACAGCAACCAGTCTTCTCGCAACGAGAGCGGACGCATCCTGCGCGATAACGTCTACGGCACGCTGGAAGAGGACGCGCAGCGCCGCGACTTCACCATCAACGCCCTGTATTACGATCCGGTCAGCGAACGCATTCTCGATTACGCCAATGGCGTTCACGACATTCGCAATCATTTGATCCGCCTGATCGGCGATCCGAAGCAACGCTACCAGGAAGACCCGGTGCGGATGTTACGGGCCGTTCGTTTTGCCGCGAAGTTGAATTTCGGCATCGAAAAACACAGCGCCGCACCCATTCGCGAACTGGCACCGATGCTGCGCGAAATCCCGTCTGCCCGTCTGTTCGAGGAAGTGCTCAAGCTGTTCCTCTCCGGGCATGCCGCGGACACCTTCGAAATGCTGGTCGACCTGCAGTTGTTCGATCCACTGTTCCCGGCCAGCGCCGAAGCGCTGGAATACAACCCCACGTACACCCACACGCTGATCAGTGATGCCTTGATCAACACTGACCTGCGGATCAAGCAGAACAAACCGGTCACCCCGGCGTTCCTCTTCGCTGCCCTGCTCTGGCCGGCCCTGCCGGCTCGGGTCCTGCGTTTGCAGGAGCGTGGCATGCCGCCTATCCCGGCCATGCAGGAAGCGGCCCACGAGCTGATTGCCGAACAGTGCCAGCGGATCGCGATTCCGAAACGCTTCACCATGCCGATCCGCGAGATCTGGGACATGCAGGAGCGCCTGCCACGCCGCAGTGGCAAACGGGCCGACCTGTTGCTGGACAATCCACGCTTCCGCGCCGGTTATGACTTCCTGCTACTGCGCGAAAGTGCCGGCGAGCAGACCGACGGCCTGGGCGAATGGTGGACCGATTATCAGGACGCAAACGACAGCGAACGTCGGGACATGATCCGCGACCTCAGTGGCAAGGATGACGGCACCGGTGCGCCACGCAAACGTCGCCGCAGCGGTGGCGCCAAGCGCAAACGCGCAGCCGGCGCACCGAGCGCCACGGGCGAATAAGCCATGGAACGCATCTACATCGGCATGGGCAGCAACCTGGCCGACCCCGCCGAACAATTGCGCAGCGCGATCGATGCGCTGGCGCAGTTGGCGCAGAGCGAACTGGTCGGGGTTTCCGCGTTTTACCAAAGCGATTCGCTGCTGCCCGGGCAACCGCGCTATACCAACGCCGTCGCCGCCCTCGACAGCACACTGCCACCGCTGGAGCTGCTGGATGCGCTGCAGGCGATCGAGAACGGTCAGGGCCGCGAGCGTCTCGAGCGTTGGGGGCCGCGAACGCTGGATCTCGATATTGTGCTGTTCGGTGATCGGCTGATCGACGAACCTCGGCTCAAGGTGCCTCATTACCATTTGCAGGAACGGGCTTTCGTCCTGTATCCCCTGGCCGAACTGGCGCCAGCGGACTTGCGCCTGGCCGATGGCCGCAGCCTCACGGGATTGCTTGCCGCCTGCCCGTTCGTCGGCCTGGAACGCCTCCCCCCGAATTGACAAAAATCCCCTGTGGGAGCGAGCCTGCTCGCGAATGCGGTGTGTCATTCAGCACACATGTTGGCTGACACACCGCATTCGCGAGCAGGCTCGCTCCCACAGGGGGCTTGTGTCGAATATAAGACCTGCGCTTGCTGAAACGCATCAGTCCCCCCGGTAACACCCCACAAGTAACAACCCGGTAACACACCCAATTGACTTCCCGAGTTCTCCTCACGACTATAGGCGTCCCGCTGCCGCCAATACGGCGTTAAAGGGCGCAATCCAGGCTTTCAAAGCACGACAACAGACCGTGCGCCTGTATTTAACGAAGAATCACGCGCGTTACTCGCAGTAGTTTCCACAGCGCCTGAATGAGGAACTTTTCATGCCAGCCATCACCCTGACCACGCTGCAAGGTCTCAAGCAAAAAGGTGAAAAAATCACCATGCTGACCTGCTATGACGCCACTTTCGCTCACGCTTGCAATGAAGCGGGTGTCGAAGTGCTGCTGGTGGGCGACTCCCTCGGCATGGTTTTGCAGGGCCACGACAGCACCCTGCCGGTCACCACAGCCGAGATGGCTTATCACGTGGCAGCCGTCAAACGCGGCAACGCCGACGCGTTGATTCTTGCCGACCTGCCCTTCATGGCCTACGCCACCACCGACCAGACCATGACCAACAGCGCGCTGTTGATGCAGGCCGGGGCGCACATGGTCAAGGTCGAAGGTGCCTTGTGGCTCGCGGACTCTATCCGCCTGCTGGCCGAGCGCGGCATTCCGGTATGCGCGCACATGGGGTTGACGCCGCAGTCGGTGAACATCCTTGGCGGTTACAAAGTCCAGGGGCGCAACGAAAATCAGGCGCGGCAGATGCGCGCCGATGCAATCTCCCTCGAACAGGCCGGCGCGGCAATGCTGCTGCTCGAATGCGTGCCGAGTGAACTGGCCGAAGAAATCACCCAGGCGGTGAAGATCCCGGTGATCGGCATCGGCGCCGGCAGCGGCACCGATGGCCAGGTGCTGGTTCTGCACGACATGCTGGGCCTGTCCATCACCGGGCGCGTGCCAAAGTTCGTGAAGAACTTCATGACTGGCCAAACCAGCATTCACGCGGCCTTGAGCGCTTACGTCACTGAAGTCAAAGCGGCCTCTTTCCCAGCTATCGAACACGGATTCTCTGCATGAACACCGTCAAAACCGTACGCGAACTGCGAGCCGCCGTGGCCCGTGCCCGCGGCGAAGGCAAGCGCATCGGCTTCGTGCCGACCATGGGCAACCTGCACAGCGGCCATGTCGCGCTGATTACCAAGGCCACCCAACGGGTGGATTTCGTCGTTGCGAGCATTTTTGTCAATCCGCTGCAATTCGGCGCTGGCGAAGACCTCGACAAATACCCGCGCACCCTCGCCGCCGACCAGGAAAAATTGCTCCAGGCCGGTTGCCATTTGCTGTTCGCGCCATCTGTCGAAGAAATGTACCCAGAGGGCACCGCCGGCCAGACCCGGGTCAGTGTTCCGCAACTGTCCGAAGGCTTGTGCGGCGCCAGCCGTCCCGGGCATTTCGAAGGGGTGGCGACGGTCGTCAGCAAATTGTTCAACATGGTCCAGCCGGACCTGGCGATCTTCGGTCAGAAAGACTTCCAGCAACTGGCAGTGATCAAATCCCTGGTCCATGACCTGAACATGCCGATCCAGATCATTGGCGAACCGACCGTGCGTGCGGCTGACGGGCTGGCGCTGTCATCGCGCAATGGCTTCCTCAGCGAAGAGCAGCGGGCCGTGGCGCCGATTGTGTATCGCACGCTGTCGTCGATTGCCGAAGCCATCAAACAAGGCGACCGCGATTTCCCTGCATTGATCTCGGCGCAGATCCAGCAGCTTGAAGCGGCTGGCCTGCGCCCCGACTACCTGGAAATTCGCCATGGGCAGACCCTGCGTCCGGCGACTGCGCAGGATCGGGACCTGGTGATTCTGGTGGCGGCGTTCCTCGGGACGACGCGGTTGATCGACAACCTGCACCTGAACCTCGACGCGACCGCCTGAGCACCGCCATTACCTGTGGGGGGCTCCGCCAACACCGCCCCCCTGTAGGAGCTGGCTTGCCAGCGAAGGCAGTGTGTCAGTCGACACATGTATAAACTGACACACCGCGCGCTCCTTGTAGGAGCTGGCTTGCCAGCGAAGGCAGTGTGTCAGTCGACACATGTATAAACTGACACATCGCTTTCGCTGGCAAGCCAGCTCCTACAAAGGTCTGCGGCAGTTTCAAAACCGTATTCCTGCCTTCGATACCTTCGATCAGTTTGCCGGCCCGGTCCGATTGATCGAACTAAGTCCTGCCTCCGCTCCGTCTGTCGGACTATTCCTCCGTTCGCTGTCAAAAAAGTACCGGAAACGGGTCAGACAAAGTCAAGACAGATCCCCTCGCGGGGAGTTACTGTATTCGCCCTGCGCCATGAAATCGTGTCGACGCAGTTGACCGGACCGCCCACCCACAGCGTTCCGTGATTTTTAGTGTTCAAAAGGCCGTTCAAGTAAAAAGGAAACCCGCAGCGATGGCGTACTACCGCACTCCTCACGATGTGACCGCTCTGCCCGCCTGGCAAGCGTTGAAAGATCACCGCCAAGCCATGCAGGATTTCAGCATGCGCGAAGCCTTTAATGCCGATCCGCAGCGTTTTACTCAATTCACCCTCAGCAGCTGTGGTCTGTTTCTCGACTACTCGAAGAACCTGATCAACGCCGAGACCCGCGACCTGCTGGTGGGCCTGGCTAACGAAGTCGACCTCCAGGGCGCGATCAAAGCGCTGTTCGATGGCGAAATCGTCAACTCCTCGGAAGGTCGTCCGGCCTTGCACACCGCCCTGCGCCGCCCGGTGGGCGACAAGCTGTCGGTCAACGGCGTCAACGTGATGCCGGAAGTGCACAAGGTACTGAACCAGATCACCGACCTCGTGGGCCGTATTCACGATGGCCTGTGGCGCGGTTACACCGAGAAGCCGATCACTGACGTGGTGAACATCGGCATCGGTGGCTCCTTTCTCGGCCCGGAGCTGGTCTCCGAAGCGCTGCTGTCCTACGCGCAGAAAGGCGTGCGCTGCCATTACCTGGCGAACATCGACGGCACCGAGTTTCACGAACTGACCACGAAGTTGCGTGCCGAAACCACGCTGTTCATCGTCTCGTCGAAATCCTTCAACACCCTCGAAACCCTGAAGAATGCCCAGGCCGCGCGTGCCTGGTACCTGGCTCAAGGGGGCTCCGAAGCCGAGCTGTATCGTCACTTCATCGCCGTCTCCAGCAACAACGCGGCGGCCGTGGCGTTCGGTATCCGTGAAGAAAACATCTTCCCGATGTGGGACTGGGTAGGCGGGCGTTACTCGCTGTGGTCGGCCATCGGCCTGCCGATTGCCCTGGCCATCGGCATGTCGAACTTCAAGGAGCTGCTGTCCGGTGCCTACACCATGGACCAGCACTTCCAGAGCGCGCCATTCGAACAGAACATGCCGGTGCTGCTGGCGTTGCTCGGCGTCTGGTACGGCAACTTCTGGGGCGCGCAGAGCCATGCGATCCTGCCGTACGACCACTACCTGCGCAACATCACCAAGCACCTGCAACAGCTGGACATGGAATCCAACGGCAAGAGCGTGCGTCAGGACGGCACGCCCGTGTCCACCGACACCGGTCCGGTGATCTGGGGTGGCGTGGGTTGCAACGGTCAGCACGCCTATCACCAGTTGCTGCACCAGGGCACCCAACTGATCCCGGCCGACTTCATCGTGCCGATCGTCAGCTTCAATCCGGTGTCCGACCACCACCAGTGGCTGTACGCCAACTGCCTGTCGCAAAGCCAGGCATTGATGCTCGGCAAGAACCGCACCGAGGCGGAGGCCGAATTGCGCGACAAGGGCATGAGCGAAGAAGACGTGCAGAAAATAGCACCGCACAAGGTGATTCCCGGCAACCGTCCGAGCAACACCCTGGTGGTCGAGCGGATCAGCCCGCGTCGACTCGGCGCGCTGGTGGCGATGTACGAACACAAAGTCTTCGTGCAAAGCGTGGTCTGGGGCATCAATGCCTTCGACCAGTGGGGCGTGGAGCTGGGCAAGGAGCTGGGCAAAGGCGTGTACAACCGCCTGGTCGGCAGCGAAGAAACCCCGGCTGACGATGCTTCCACCCAAGGCCTGATCGACTATTTCCGCGGGCGTCACCGCGGCTGATTTGACGCCATTCCTTGTAGGAGCTGGCTTGCCAGCGAAAGCGGTATATCACTCGACACATGTGTTGAATGACACACCACCTTCGCCGGCAAGCTAACCTTGTAGGAGCTGGCTTGCCAGCGAAAGCGGTGTGTCATTCGACATTTGTGTTGACTGACACCCCGCTTTCGCTGGCAAGCCAGCTCCTACGAGGGTCGTGTAGCTCCCCTCTTGTCGCAAAACAAGAATAAGGAACCGTCATGTTCGATATCAGCACGTTCCCCCAAGCCGATGCCGTCCGCCGGGCTGCAAACCTGAGTCAAGACGACTACCAGCGCCTCTACCGTCAATCCATCGAACACCCCAGCACCTTCTGGGCTGAACAAGCCACACGATTTCTCGACTGGAGTACCCCATGGGATACCGTCCAGCGCTATAACCTGAAAACCGGTGAGGCGAGCTGGTTCTCCGGCGGGAAGCTGAACGTCAGTTACAACTGCATCGACCGCCACCTGGAAAAGCGTGGCGATCAGGTCGCCATCATCTGGGAAGGTGACGAGCCCGCGGAATCCACACAGATCACCTACAAACAACTGCACCACCACGTCTGTCGCCTGGCCAACGTGCTCAAAAGCCGTGGCGTGAAGAAAGGCGATCGAGTGTGCATCTACATGCCGATGATTCCCGAAGCGGCCTATGCCATGCTCGCCTGCACGCGGATCGGTGCCGTGCATTCGGTGGTGTTTGGCGGTTTTTCCCCGGACTCCGTGCGCGACCGGATTCTCGACGCCGACTGCCGCACCGTGATCACCGCCGATGAAGGCGTGCGCGGCGGCAAAGTGCTGCCGCTCAAGCAGAAGGTCGACAAGGCGCTGCAGAGCTGCCCGAACGTCAGCACGGTCATTGTGGTCGAGCGCACCCAGGGCGAGGTCGACTGGGTCGAAGGTCGCGATCTCTGGTATCACCAGGCACTGCGCGACGTCAGCGACGATTGCCCGCCTGAGCCGATGGACGCCGAAGACCCGCTGTTCATCCTCTACACCTCCGGCAGTACAGGTAAACCCAAAGGCGTGCTGCACACCACGGGTGGCTATCTGCTGCAGGCGGCGATGACCTTCAAGTACGTGCTCGACTACCGCGACGACGAGGTGTTCTGGTGCACCGCCGACGTCGGCTGGGTCACCGGCCACAGCTACATCGTCTACGGTCCGCTGGCCAACGGCGCCACCACGCTGATCTTCGAAGGCGTGCCCAGTTATCCAAGCAGCTCGCGCTTCTGGCAGGTCATCGACAAGCACCACGTGAACATCTTCTACACCGCACCGACCGCCCTGCGCTCGCTGATGCGCGAAGGCCTCGAGCCCTTGAAGCAAACGTCCCGCGCGAGCCTAAGACTACTCGGCAGTGTCGGAGAGCCGATCAACCCGGAAGCCTGGGAATGGTATTTCAATGCCGTCGGCGAGCAGCGTTGCCCGATCGTCGACACCTGGTGGCAGACCGAAACCGGCGGCATCATGCTCAGCCCCCTGGTCAGCGCCCAGCGCATCAAACCCGGCTGCGCCACGCAACCGATGTTCGGCGTGCAGCCCGTGCTGCTGGATGAAGTGGGCAAGGAGATCAAGGGCGCCGGCAGCGGCGTGCTGGCGATCAAGTCCAGCTGGCCGGCGCAGATTCGCAGTGTCTACGGGGACCCGCAACGGATGGTCGACACTTACTTCAAGCCTTACCCCGGTTATTACTTCACCGGCGATGGCGCGCGGCGCGATGAAGACGGCGACTACTGGATCACCGGGCGTATCGATGACGTGATCAATGTATCCGGGCACCGCATCGGCACCGCCGAAGTGGAAAGCGCCCTGGTATTGCACGACAGCATCGCCGAAGCGGCGGTGGTCGGTTATCCCCACGACGTCAAGGGCCAGGGCATCTATGCCTTCGTCACCCCCATGGACGGCACCGAGGCCAACGACGAACTGAAGAAAGCACTGCTGGCGCATGTCGGCGAGGAAATCGGCAGTTTCGCCAAGCCGGACTTGATCCAGTGGGCCCCGGCCTTGCCGAAAACCCGTTCAGGCAAGATCATGCGGCGGATTCTGCGCAAGATTGCCTGCAACGAGCTGGATACGTTGGGCGACACTTCGACCCTGGCTGATCCCAGTGTGGTCCAGGAGCTGGTCGATAAACGCCTGAACCAGTAAGGTGTGCGCGGCCCCTCCGCCCCATGGGATCACTCCCACGCCTAATCGCCGTGTGCGAGGCCATACCGCGCGCCCCCCCCTGTAGGAGCGAGCTTGCTCCTACAGGGGGGGGGCATCGAGCCAAGGTCATGCCCCCCTTTTTTTCACCACCGAGTCGCCATGGAATTCATCCGCAGCCGCATCGAAACCCAGATCATGAGCCTGACCGGTCTGTCCCTGGGCAAGCTCGACCTGGAAAACCCAAGGGCGATCCCGGCCTGTTCGGACCCGATTCGGTGAGCTGGCAAGTGCATGGCGATTTCAGCAGCATGCTGATCGGCGGCATCAGTGCCTTGATGCTGCAAGCCCTGCACCCACTGGCCCTGGCCGGCGTCTGGGACCATTCGAATTTTCGCCAGGACATGCTCGGCCGCTTGCGGCGCACCGGGCAGTTCATTTCCGGCACCACGTTCGGCTCGCGAAAAGATGCCGACTGGCTGATCGAGAAAGTGCGCACCATCCATCTGCAGGTGACCGGCACCGCCCCTGATGGCCGGCCTTATGCTGCCAGCGACCCCGGACTGCTGACTTGGGTCCACGTGGCCGAGGTCAGCAATTTCCTCGCCGCGCACCTGCGTTACCGCAATCCCAAGCTGTCCTTGGCCGATCAGGATCGCTATTACGCCGAAATCGCCTTGGTCGCAGAGCGTCTGGGTGCGCGTGATGTACCCCGGTCAAGACAGGACATTGCCGATTACTTGGAGAATATGCGCCCACAGCTGCTGTGCGACGAGCGCAGTCGGGAAGTATTGCGCCTGCTGTTGAACGCCCCTGCCCCCAGCCGCCTGGCCAAGCCTTTCGGCGGACTGATGATGCAGGCCGGGATTGACCTGCTGCCGGACTGGGCCAGCGACATGCTGGGCGTGAACCAGGGCCCGCTGCAACGCAAGCTGATCCGCGCCAGTGTCAATCGCAGTGCGCCGATGTTGCGCTGGGCGGTGCGCAATGGGTCGGTGCAACGGGCCAGGCGACGGATGGGGTTGTAGGAGCGAGCTTGCTCGCGATGGACTCGAGCGCGCCGCGCTTATCCAGACAACACGCGTTATCGTTGACGTCGATCGTCGGAACGCCGCCCGGAGCAAGCTCGCTCCTACAGATTTTTCTCCCCCTATAGCTGGTAAACTCCCGCGCCAAATTCCCCCTGCAAGGCGCACAGCATGTCTTCCTTGAATCAGGCGCTGCGCGCCGCCCTCGATCGTCGCCAGGACCTCCTCGCCGAGCTGCACCAGCAAGGCACCGATTGCTATCGGCTGTTCCATGGCAGCCAGGAAGGTGCCGGCGGCCTGACAATCGACCGCTACGGCCCGCAACTGCTGGTGCAAAGTTTTCACCAGTCCCTGGAGCGCGACGCCCTGCTGCAACTGCACGACACCGTCAATCAACACCTCGGCCTCGACACCCTGCTGGTGTACAACGACCGCTCCGGGGGGAACTCGCGCATCGACCGCGAAGACAGGATCTATCGCGCCGATGAAGCCGCACTGCAAGACCTGATCGGCCATGAATGGGGCCTGAACTACAGGGTTCGCGGGCGCCATGCAGGCCAGGACCCACTGCTGTTCCTCGACCTGCGCAACACCCGCGGCTGGGTCAAGGCGCACAGCCAGGACAAAACGGTGCTGAACCTGTTCGCCTATACCTGCGGCGTCGGCTTGAGCGCCGCGGCCGGTGGCGCCCGTGAGGTGTGCAACCTGGACTTCGCCGAAGGCAACCTGGCGGTCGGTCGCGAGAACGGCCTGCTCAATCCGCAGCTGCCAGGCATGCAGTTCATCCAGTCCGATTATTTCCCTGCTATCCGCCAGTTGGCCGGCCTGCCCGTCAGCCAGCGCCGCGGGCACAAACTGCCGAGCTATCCACGTCTGGAACCGCGCCAGTACGATCTGGTGCTCCTGGACCCGCCGGCCTGGGCCAAGAGCGCTTTCGGCACGGTCGACCTGTTGCGCGACTACCAGAGCCTGCTGAAACCGGCGTTGCTGGCCACCGCCGACGATGGTGTGCTGATCTGCTGCAACAACCTGGCAAAAGTCGGCATGGACGACTGGCGCGAACAGGTTTTGCGCTGTGCAGAGAAAGCCGGGCGTCCGGTGCGTGAGTGGACAGTGATGAAGCCGGGCGGAGATTTCCCGTCCATGGATCAACAGCCGCCGCTGAAAACGCTGATCCTGCAGCTCTGAGATCCAGCAATAACGTAAAACAAATCCTCAAAGCGCAGTGACTTCGGAACCAGATTCGCGTGCCATACTCCAAGGCACTCCGATTCAGACAAATGAAGCCGCACATGCCCAAAGGATTGATTCGCGCCATTGGCGCCCTGTTGACTGCGCTGGCCCTCTACAGCCTGCTGGGCTTTCTGATTTTGCCGGGTATCGCGTTGCGGGTGGCCAACCAGCAGTTGGCCAACTACGCCACGACGCCCGCCACGATCCAGCGAATCGAGCTCAACCCGTTCAGCCTTGAAGTCACCCTCTGGGGCCTTATCGTTGGCGAACCGGGCAAGGAACAGGTCGGCTTCGAGCGCCTGTACGCCAATCTGCAGATCGACAGCCTCTGGACCAAGGCGCTGCACCTGTCTGATATCGAGCTGGACAAACCCAAGACCGAAATCCTCTTCGGCAAGGACGGCAAGCTCAACCTGCTGGGATTGTTCAGACTGCCCGCCAGCGAGTCGACTCCGGCCGACCCGGACGCCAAACCTTTCCCCCTGCGGGTCGAGCGCATCAAACTGGCCGGTGGCTACGTGCACTTCCAGGATGCACGCCCCAGCGAACCCATCGAATTCCTCTACGACCAGCTCGATTTCGAACTGAAGAACCTCAGCACCCTGCCAGAAGACAGTGCCGACATGACCTTGGTGGCCGTTGGCCCGGCAGGTGGACAGCTCGACTGGACCGGCAACTTCAGCCTGATCCCGTTTGCCTCCGAAGGTAAGCTGAAGATCACCGACGGCAAGATGAAATCCTTCTGGCCCTATGTGCGCGACGCTGTGCCACTGGTGCTCGAAGAGGGCGTCCTCAACCTCAGCACCGACTATAAGCTCAACTTGTCCAAGCAAACCGACCTGCTGCTAAGTAATGTCGCAGTCAGCGTCGCGCCCTTCGCCATCAAGGCGCCGGACGGTCGACCGCTGGCGAAACTGGCGCGCCTGGACATCAGCGAAACCACCGTGGACCTGGCCAGGCAACAAGTAGTGGTCGGCAAGATCCGCAGCCAGAAACTGGAAACCTGGGCTGCCCTTGAAGCCGATGGGCAACTGGATTGGCAGAAACTGTTCGCCAGCCAACCGTCCAAGGCGACCAAAAAGGCCAACGCCGAGCCGGCCAGCACTCCGGCGGCCGCCGATTCACCGAAACCCGAACCGGCGCCAGCGAGCAAACCCTGGCAGGTACTGCTCAAAGATGTACAGCTGCGCGATTACCAGGTGCATCTGGCTGACCGCAAGGCGCAGCCGCCCGTGGCCCTGGACGTCGGCCCGCTGAACCTGGACCTGCAGAATTTCGACAGCCTCAATGGCTCGCCCTTCAACCTCAAGCTCGATACGGGCGTGGGCAAGCAAGGCAAGCTCATGGCGGACGGCGAGGTCAACCTGGCCCCGGTCAGCGCCAGACTGAACGTGCACACCAAGGACATCGACCTGCGGGTCGCGCAGTCCTATATCAACCCGTTCATTCGCCTCGAACTGCGCAGCGGCATGCTTGGCAGCGACCTGGCAGTCGACCTGAAAAGCACCGAACCGCTGGCGTTCAGCGTCACTGGCCGCGCTCAGGTCGATCAGTTGCACACCCTCGACACCCTTAAAACCCGCGACTTCCTCAAGTGGCAGCAACTGGTGCTCGAAGGCCTGAGCTATCAGCACGGCGACAGGCTGTCGATCGACAAGGTCAACCTGTTCCAGCCCTATGCGCGCTTCATGATCAACGACGACCGCACCACTAACGTCGATGACCTGCTGATCCCGCAACCGCCTGAAACCAGTCCCGGGACCGCCGCCGCCAAACCCGCCGTCAAGGACAAACCACTGGGCATCCACATTGGCGGTATCGCCATCAATGACGGCTCGGCCAACTTCGCCGACTTCAGCCTGACGCCGAACTTTGCCACTGCCGTGCAACAGCTCAACGGACAGATCGGCACCATCGACAGTCGCCAGGCAAAACCGGCCACTGTCGACATCAAAGGCAAGGTCGATCGCTATGCACCGGTGACCATCAAGGGTTCGGTCAACCCGTTCGACCCGATGGCCAGCCTCGACATCGCCACCAGTTTCAAACGGGTCGAACTGACGACCCTGACGCCCTACTCCGGCAAATTCGCCGGCTACCGCATCCGCAAGGGCCGGCTCAATCTCGACCTGCATTACCTGATCACCAAAGGCCAGCTCAAGGCCGAAAACAAGGTGGTGGTCGAACAGCTGCAACTGGGTGAAAAAGTTGACAGTCCGGATGCGGTGAGCCTGCCACTCAAACTCGCCATCGCGTTGCTCAAGGACGTCGACGGCAAGATATCCATCGAACTGCCCGTGACCGGTGACCTGAACAATCCACAGTTCAGCGTGATGCCCATTGTCTGGCAGACCCTGCGCAACCTGATCGTCAAGGCTGCGGCCGCGCCATTCAAAATGATTGGTGGCCTGGTCAGTGGCGGCGGTTCGCAAGATCTGGGCACGGTCTCGTTCGCGCCGGGTTCCAGCGACCTGAGCAAGGAGGCCGAGGGTTCGTTGATCAAACTGTCCCAGGCGCTCAAGGAACGTCCGGCCCTGCGCCTGGAGATCGAAGGGACTGCCGCGCAAAGCAGTGATGGCCCGCTGATCGCCGAGCAGCGCCTGGAACGGGAATACAAGTACAACTACTACAAAATGCTGCAACGCCGTGGTGACAAGGTGCCGGCTCAAGCCTCGCTGGTGGAAGTACCGGACAGCGAGAAGGGACCGCTGCTGGAGGGCATTTATCGCACCCGCCTGAAGACTCAGCCCCCCGCCGAATGGAAGGACCTTGGCAAGGAAGAACGCACCGCGAAAATGCGTGAGGGCGTGATCAAATTCTGGAGTTCGAGCGACGTGTTGTTGCGCCAGCTGGGTCAGGATCGCGCCAGCAGCATCAAGGACTATCTGGTCGACAAGGCGCAGTTGGCCGACGAGCGCGTGTACTTCGTCGACGCCAGCCTGGGTCAGGCGGAAAGTGACGGTCGGGTGATTACGCCACTGCATCTGGATGCCGAATGATGCTCAGGACATGGCTGACAGGCCTGACCCTGGTGTTGGCTGCGAGCCACGCCTCGGCCGCAGATACCCTGCGCTGCGGCAGTCAATTGATCAGCGTCGGGGACAGGTCCGGCGAGGTGCTGCACAAATGCGGCGAACCGGTCAGCCGCGATGTGTTGGGCTACAAACGCAGTCCCGACCGACGGGAAGAGTTCCAGGTCGAGGAATGGACCTACGGGCCAAACGGCGGGATGTACCAATACTTGCGGTTTGAAGGTAATCGGTTGAAGCAGATCACCAGCAAGCGCGGTAACTAGGCACGACATAAATCGCTGTAGGAGCAAGCTTGCTCGCGATGAGGCCATAACATTCAACATTTGCGTTGGCTGTTACACCGCTATCGCGAGCAAGCTTGCTCCTGCAGTTGTTTTGGGACACCCATAATAGAACAGGCCCCGAACACGAATGTCCGAGGCCTGTAACGGCCACATCCTTGTGGCCTTTCGCATGAACTCTCAAGTTGCGGCAGACGTATGACTCGGCTCGTCTACCGCGTCTTCTCCCGGTTCAGGCGAGAAGTCGTGCCTTACTCGGCTTTCAGGCCGTCAGCGGAGACCGCTTTGACGCCTTTGATTTTCTTGGCGATAGCCACTGCGACGTCTTTCTGGGAATCAGTCACTGCAACGGTAGACGACAGGGAAACAACACCTTTGTTGGTTTCAACCTTGATGTCAGTACCAGGGATGCCTTTTTCGGTGACCAGGTCTGCTTTGACTTTGGTGGTGATCCAGGTATCGGAAACATCCTCTTTCGCTTCGGTGACTTCACCGGCGGCCAGCATCATTGGAGCCTGAGTGGCTTGAGTCTGGGCAAATGCAGCATTGGCCAGGGTCAGGGTCAGCGCGGTAGCAGTAGCGGCAGCGATAGCGAACTTCTTCATACGAGTAACTCCTGTTTTTTCATAAAGTCTGCTGCGTGTCTTGTCAGCAGGGTTACTGGGTATATTGCGAACGCTGTGCCAAGTTTGTGGAACCCAATAAACCTTTATAAAACAGCAAGTTAACAAATCGGCTTATTTCCGGAATCATGCAAATTGCATGACTTCGAAATTATCTACATGCAAGTTGCGGGTTTTGGGTGTGGGCCTAAGGCCATGAATTTACGAAGCTTTTGTCTTTACGCATTCAGTGCATCGAACAGATTATCAAGAAGCAAAAAAAACCCCGCTTTCGTGAGAGGCGGGGCTTGCTTAGCCATCAAAATCAGATGCCACTAGCCATGAGGGCAACCCGATGGCGCAAATTCTGCGTCGGCGCTGGTTTTGCAAGACCAGCCGGAAGCTGCGTCACGAGTGAGCGTAATAGTCGCAGTGCTTACTTGGGCCGGGGCACCTTGGAGCGCGCAAATAATGCTACTTGTACCTACCGAAATTGCGCAATGCGTTGTGGTGGCCTTACTAGTGATGTCAGCAACTGCTGGCGCAGCTACACCCGAATTAACCTTGTCCTCATAATTCACTTTTAGCGCCGAAATCTCCGCCAGGCCCGCCGTCACCTTCGCCCGCGCCTGATACTTCGAGTAAGCCGGAATCGCAAACGTCGCCAGAATCCCGATGATCGCCACCACGATCAGCAGTTCGATCAGCGTAAAACCTTTTTGAGTATTCATAGACAAGCTCCATGCATGAGTCGAAATCTCATGATTGAATTAGCCACAGCACAGCCCATGCCAATCACGTCATCCCCTGTTCTCGGGTAAATAAGAGCCTCGCAGCGCCCTTTCCTACCCCCACAATCCGCACTTTCTGACAATTATTGTCACCTATGCACCACTGGTTTGGCTCCGCCGCTTGACTAGGCTATAAGTCATGCACTGTCTGCGTCCGGTATCCCCATGAATGACATCGCCCTTAGTGGCCTGGCCAAGCAATTGGTCCTGGCCGAACTGCTCACTGACAAAAGCGCGCAACAGGCGTATCAGCAAGCCCAGCGCAACCAGATCTCCCTGGTCAGCTACCTGGTGCAAAACAAGCTGGTGAAAAGCCGTCAGGTCGCCGAGATTGCCTCGGAGCATTTCGGCATGGCCCTGCTGGATCTCAATTGCCTGGACAAGGAAACCCAACCCAAGGGCCTGGTCAGCGAGAAACTGATCCGCCAGCACCAGGCCCTGCCCCTCTGGCGCCGGGGCAACAAGCTGTTTGTGGGGATTTCCGACCCGACCAATCACCAGGCCATCAACGATATCCAGTTCAGCACCGGGCTCAGTACCGAAGCCATCCTGGTCGAAGACGATAAACTCACGGATGCCATAGAGAAATTCTTCGACAGCCACAGTACCGGCCTGGAAGACATGGCCGACGTTGACCTCGATGGCGTGGACATCGAATCGATCGATGACAACCGTCAGGACGCCATCGCCGGTCAGGATACCGATGACGCACCCGTGGTGCGCTTCGTTCACAAGATGTTGCTCGATGCGATCAAGAGTGGTTCTTCCGACCTGCATTTCGAGCCCTACGAAAAAACCTACCGCGTGCGGATGCGCACCGACGGCATGCTGCGTGAAGTCGCCAAACCGCCGATCCAGCTGGCCAACCGCATCGCTTCGCGGCTGAAAGTCATGGCCAGCCTCGATATCTCCGAACGACGCCGGCCCCAGGACGGGCGGATCAAGATGCGCCTGTCCAAGAGCAAGTCCATCGACTTTCGGGTCAACACCCTGCCGACCCTGTGGGGCGAGAAAGTAGTGATCCGGATCCTCGATCCGTCCAGCGCGCAAATGGGCATCGATGCCCTCGGCTACGAGCCCGAGCAGAAAGACTTGTTCATGGCCGCGCTCAAGCAGCCGCAGGGGATGATTCTGGTCACCGGCCCCACCGGTTCGGGCAAGACCGTGTCGCTCTACACCGGCCTGAATATCCTCAATACCGTGGACATCAACATCTCCACCGCCGAAGACCCGGTGGAGATCAACATGGAAGGCATCAACCAGGTCAACGTCAATCCCAAGCAGGGCCTGGGATTCGCCCAGGCCCTGCGCTCGTTTCTGCGTCAGGATCCGGACGTCATCATGGTCGGCGAGATCCGCGACCTGGAAACGGCGGAAATCGCCATCAAGGCCGCCCAGACCGGGCACCTGGTGCTGTCGACCCTGCACACCAACAGCGCCGCGGAAACCCTGACCCGCCTGCACAACATGGGCATCCAGGGCTTCAACATCGCCACCTCGGTCAGCCTGATCATCGCCCAGCGCCTGGCACGTAAACTGTGCAGCCATTGCAAGCGACCGATCGAGATACCCCGGGAGGCGCTGCTCAAGGAGGGCTTTCCTGCGGAACGCATCGGCTCGTTCACGATCTATGAGCCAGTCGGTTGCGATCACTGCAACAACGGTTACAAAGGGCGCGTAGGTATTTATGAAGTGGTGAAGAATACTCCCGAGTTGCAACGGCTGATCATGGCCGAGGGCAACTCGCTGGAAATCGATACCCAGATGCGCAAGGACGGATTCAACGACCTGCGCACGTCCGGGTTGATCAAGGCCATGCAGGGCATCACCAGCCTTGAAGAAATCAACCGGGTCACCAAGGACTGAACATGGCGGTCAAGGCAGTAAAAATCAGCGTGTATGCCTGGGAAGGCACGGACAGGAAAGGCACGAAAATGACCGGCGAACTCAGCGGTCAGAACCCGGCGCTGATCAAGGCGCAATTGCGTAAACAAGGGATCAATCCCGGCAAGGTGCGCAAAAAATCCGCCTCGATTCTCAACCTGGGCAAGCGCATCAAGGCCCATGACATCGCCCTGTTCACCCGGCAGATGGCGACCATGATGAAAGCCGGCGTGCCGTTGTTGCAGTCGTTCGACATCATCGGCGAAGGCTTCGATAACCCGGCCATGCGCAAGCTGGTGGACGAGGTGAAACAGGAAGTCGCGGCGGGCAACAGCTTTGCCGCGGCGCTGCGAAAAAAGCCCCAGTATTTCGATGAGCTGTACTGCAACCTGGTCGATGCCGGCGAACAGGCCGGCGCCCTGGACACCCTGTTGGACCGGGTGGCGACCTACAAGGAAAAGAGCGAAAGCCTCAAGGCAAAGATCAAGAAAGCCATGACTTATCCGATCGCCGTGGTCTTCGTCGCGATCATCGTGACCGGGATCCTGCTGGTCAAGGTGGTGCCGCAGTTCGAGTCGGTGTTCAAGGGATTCGGCGCCGAACTGCCGGCCTTCACGGTGATGGTCATCGGCCTCTCGGAGTTCATGCAGGACTGGTGGTGGGTGATGCTCGGCCTATTGATCGCAGCGGTCTTTGGCCTGCGACACGCGCTCAAGACGTCGCAAGGCTTTCGGGACCGGACTGACACCTGGCTGCTGAAACTGCCGTTGGTAGGCACGTTGATGTACAAGTCCGCCGTGGCCCGTTATGCCCGTACGCTGTCGACTACCTTCGCCGCCGGCGTGCCGTTGGTCGAGGCCTTGGAATCCGTGGCGGGCGCGACCGGCAACATCGTGTTCAAGCGCGCCGTGCTGCGCATCCGTCAGGACGTGGCGACCGGCATGCAGCTGAATTTTTCCATGCGCGCCTCCGGCATCTTTCCGAACATGGCGATCCAGATGACGGCCATTGGCGAAGAGTCCGGGGCACTGGACGACATGCTCGACAAGGTCGCGAGTTTCTACGAGGACGAAGTGGACAACATGGTCGATAACCTCACCAGCCTGATGGAACCGTTCATCATGGTGGTGCTGGGGGTTGTCGTCGGCGGCCTGGTGGTTGCGATGTACCTGCCCATCTTCCAGCTCGGCGCTGCGATCTGATGCCCTTGAACGACATTCTGACTGTCTATCCGCTGACCTTCGTCATCGTTGCCGCCGTGGTTGGCCTGCTGGTCGGCAGCTTCCTCAATGTAGTGATCTGGCGCCTGCCGAAAATGCTCGAGCGTGAGTGGCGACTGCAGGCCCATGACATCCTGGGCTTGCCCGAGGAAACGCCCCTGCCGGTTTACAACCTGCTGCTGCCCCACTCTCAGTGCCCTCACTGTAGCCACCGGATTCGGGCCTGGGAAAACATTCCAGTGCTCAGTTATGCGTTTCTGCGAGGGCGATGCTCAAGCTGCAAGGCGCCGATCGGCAAACGCTACCCTTTGACCGAACTGGCCTGCGGTGTGCTGTCGGCCTTTATCGCCTGGCACTTCGGGTTTGGTTGGCCTGCAGGCATGGCGCTGGTCCTGACCTGGGGCCTGTTGGCCATGAGCCTGATCGACGCCGAGCACCAACTGCTGCCGGATGTGCTGGTGCTACCCCTGATGTGGCTCGGATTGATCGTCAACAGTTTCGGCCTGTTCGTGCCGTTGCAGGAGGCGTTGTGGGGCGCGATAGCCGGCTACACGGCGCTGTGGTCGGTGTTCTGGTTGTTCAAGCTGGTCACCGGCAAGGATGGCATGGGTCACGGTGATTTCAAGCTGTTGGCGATGCTTGGCGCCTGGGGCGGCTGGCAGATCCTGCCACTGACGATCCTGCTGGCATCCCTGGTGGGTGCCGTCATCGGCGTGATCTGGCTGCGCATGCGCAACGCGAAAACCTCGACGCCGATCCCTTTCGGCCCCTATCTGGCAATTGCCGGCTGGATTGCCTTGCTCTGGGGTGGTCAAATAACCGACTTCTATTGGCAGTTTGTCGGTTTGAAATGAATACCCTTGTGGAAAAACCCTGGATTCTCGGCCTGACCGGCGGCATCGGCAGTGGCAAAAGCGCGGCGGCCCAGCACTTCATCGACCTGGGCGTGCACCTGGTGGACGCCGACCATGCGGCGCGTTGGGTGGTGGAGCCGGGGCGCCCGGCCCTGGCGAAGATCGCCGAACACTTCGGTCCCGGCGTGCTGCAAACCGACGGGCAGCTGGATCGCGCGGCGCTGCGCAAACTGATCTTCGAGGTGCCGGAACAACGTCTCTGGCTCGAAGCGCTGCTGCATCCGCTGATCGCCAGGGAAATCGCCGATCATCTGGCCAAGGCACAATCGCCTTACGCGATTCTGGTTTCGCCGTTGCTGATCGAGTCGGGGCAGTACGCCATGACTCAACGGGTGCTGGTGATCGATGCCCCCGAACAGCTACAGATCGAACGCACCCTGCAGCGTGACCAGACCAGCGAGCAACAGGTAAAGGCAATCCTCAAGGCCCAGTCCAGCCGCCAGGATCGCCTGAGCCATGCCGACGATGTGGTGGTCAACGACCGCGACCTCGCCTGGCTGCACAGCGAAGTCGAACGCCTGCATCACTTTTACCTTACATTGCGTGGAGGCCAGTCATGAGCCAAACCCCAACCGTCGATTGCCCAACGTGCGGCGCACCTGTCGAGTGGAGCCCTGAAAACAAATTCCGGCCATTCTGTTCGGATCGTTGCAAATTGATCGACCTGGGCGCCTGGGCGTCGGAAGAACACAAGATTCCGGTGAGCCCGGATGCCGAAGACGACATGTTCAGCGAAGACTTCGAGCCGCGTCACTGACCCCGCTTTGTTGCCGGATCAGGATTTTGGATCGTCGTCATTCCACGGCGCCGAAAGGTAGCGCGTGCGGTTGAACGTCTCCAGCCACTCGGGACAGAACACCACCAGCGCGCTGACCACCATGCCGTTGATAAACGCCTCCGGAAAAATGATCAGCCACAGGTAACCGACAAAGTCTTCCAGCCAATAGGGCATGGCAAAACGTTCGTCGAACCACAGCAACCACAGCGCCAGCAGCAGACACAGCAACGCCGAGAGCGCCGCCGCAAAAAATCCGGAAACGAAGATATACACAAAGGGATTGCGCGGCTGCGCTCGCTCCACCAGGATTGCGCAGCACTCGGTGACCAGCACCGGCAGCAGGATCAGCAGCGCGCCATTGACCCCCATCGCCGCCACATCCTGACGGCCGAGCAGCACCAGCCCCGCTTGCGCGACCAACCCGCCGACAATCGCCAGCGGCCAGTCGAGCAACAGGGTCACGGCGGTCATGCCAATGAAGTGGTAGGAGACGCCAGTATCGAAGTCCCGTCGCACCAGCCACAGCATGAACAGCGCGAATACCGTGCCGAACAGCAAATGCTGGCGGCGGCTGTCACTGAACAGTTCGACCCACGGCGCTCGCGCAACCGCCCAGACCAGCGCCGACGCATAGATCAACCAGCCTACCGTGAGGGTTTCGGATGACAGTAACTCGGCGCCGATCATGGCTGGGCACACTCCCTTGTCTTGCCGAAAGAGAACAGACCCTCAGTCTACACCGCCCTTAGCCAGCGCTTCGACGTCAGGCCCAATGCCGCGGATCGTCCATCACCGCCTCGTGCTCGGCGAACAGTTTGGGTAATTCGGCCTTGAGAAAGTCCACCCAGGTCCGGACCTTGGCGTCGAGAAAACGCCGTGACGGATACAGTGCATACACCGTGCGTTGACGGGGGCGCCAGGCCGGCAGCAAGCGCAACAAGGTGCCATCGCTCAAGGGGCGCGTTGCGGTATAGAACGGAATCAGGCAGATCCCCATCCCGGCCTCCGACGCCTTGACCATCGATTCGGCGACGTTGCACTGGAAGGTTTTCGCCGGGCTGACCGCCTGTTCGCCTTGTTCGTCCTGGAATACCCATTCATCGCTGTACAAGGGGTCGACCATGCGCAGGCACTGATGTTCGTTCAGCGCCGGCGGCGTGTGCGGTACGCCTCGCCGCTGCAGGTACGCCGGGGAGGCGCAGAGCACGCTGTAGATCTGTCCGATGGAGTGGGCGACCGATTGCGAATCGGCCAGTTCGTGGGCGATCGAAATCACCACGTCGTGCCCTTCCTCCAGCGGATCGGGATTGCGCTGCGACAGGGTCAACTCGAACACTACATCGGGGTAGAGCTCGCTGTAGCGGGCGATCAATGGCGTGATCAGCACGCCCAGGCCGTTCATGCTGTGCACCCGCAGGCGTCCACTGGGTTTGAGATGCGCACCCCGGGCTTCTGCCGTTGCCTCCTCCATTTCTTCGAGTATTTGTCGACTGCGCAACAGGAAGCGCTCACCAGCCTCGGTCAGGCTCAACCGCCGCGTGGTGCGTTGCAGCAAGCGAGCCTGAACATGCTGCTCCAGATCCGCCACCAGTCGCGATACTTGCGCGGTCGACAGGTCCAGCGCATCGGCGGCACCCGTAAAACTTGCGCAGTCCACCACCCGGACGAACACCCGCAAGTTATTGAGCAAATCCATGGGCCCTCCCAGGGGCAGAGATTGTTACGTTTCTTGTAAGGCTGCTTCAGACCCTAGCCGCTTTATCGGCCAAGGGCAAAGACTAGAATGGCGGTATCGGAATCAACACGGAGCACGGAAAAATGAAAACCCTGATCAGCCTGTTTCTGAGCGTTGTCGCCACCTCGGCCATGGCCGCCGGCAACGAGGCGGCTGCCACCCCGTACAATCCGGCGCAGCCGCTGGACATCGCCCAGGTGGTGTCAGTAACCGACACCGCTACCGCCTGCGACGTGGTGCCGGCGACCATGGTCTACATCGATCATCAGGGCCAGACCCATAGCGTGACCTATCAGGTGATGGGCAATTGCATGAGCAATCTGTGATCGCTGCTTCATAGCAACGTCCACGTATAGCTGAGGATCAAACGGTTCTCATCGATGTCACTGCGGTAGTTGGAACGCGCCATCACATTACGCACGCGGATACCCAGGCCCTTGAGGTTGCCGCTCTGCAGCACATAGCCGAGATCGAGATCACGTTCGCGATCCTTGCCTTCGAAACCCAGGCCGGTATCGACATTGTTGCCGGTGATGTAGCGCACAGTACTGGTCAGCCCCGGCACGCCGAGGGCCGCGAAATCGTAGTCGTAACGCGCCTGCCAGGAGCGCTCGTCGGTATAGGCAAACTCGTAGGTCGGCACTTCGTTGCCCAGCGGACTGATATTGGCAAAGACCCGCGGGAAGGCGCTGTCGCCGAACATGCCCTGATACCCCAGATAAAACGTGTGGCCGCCGCGTTTGGCCGACAGCAGGGAGAAGAACGCCTGGTTGTCGATATTGCCCAGCAGCTTTTTGCCGTCTTCGCGAGAATCGTAATAACCGAGATTGGCGCCCAGGGTCCAGTTGCCCAGCGGCTGGCTGTGCTTGAGGCCGATAAAGCGCTGGTTGTAGATATCTTCCAGTTGCCCGAGCCAGGCGCTGACCGAGGTGCGCTTGTCATTGAAGGCGTAGTCGGCGCCGGCAAAGTTGAAGCCGTCACTGCTGACCTGACGCTGTGGTACGTGACCCAGCATGGCTTGCATCTTTTCGTCGCCCGCCTCGTTGCGCAGGCTGGTGGACCGCAAGTGACCGCCTTGCAAGGTCAGGCCATCGATCTCGTTCGAGCTGATACTTGCACCCTGATAGCTGGGTGGCAACAGTCGGATATCGCTGAAGGCCAGTACCGGCACGTTGGGTTGCAATTCACCCACCCTCAGTTCGGTCCTGGAATAGCGCACCTTCAACGCGCCTTCCAGCCGGCTGTAATCATTCGCCGCACGGCCGTCATCCTGCACCGGCAGCAAACCGGTATTGACCCGGTCCGGACTGCTGTCGAGCTTGAGGCCGAGCAGGCCGATGACATCCAAGCCAAAACCGACCGGGCCTTGGGTGTAACCGGATTTGACATTGAGAATGAAGCCCTGCGCCCACTCTTCGGCCTTCGATTGCCGGTTGGCGCCGACGATGTCGGAAAAGTCCCGGCTGAAGTAGTAATTGCGCGCTTGCAAGGTCGCCGTGGTGTCTTCTATGAAGCCGCCCTCGGCGGCCATGGCACCGGCGGATAAACTCGAGACGACCGCCATGGACAACACCGAACCGGTTGTTGGAAGAATCTGTTTCATCGTTTTTCTCTTGTTTTTATTTATCGACAGGTTGAAGTGCTTTAGCCGCAACGGCTTCGCTGCGGGGAACTGGACGACGGGCGTTCAAAAGCGCGTGGGTAACCATGCCGAAAATCATCCCCCAAAATGCAGCGGACAATCCCAACAACGACATACCCGACGCGGTGGTGAGAAAGGTCACCAGCGCCGCTTCGCGATCCTTGGGCACAGCCATGGCGCCGGCCAGTGCCCCGGCAATTGCAGCGAACAGCGCGAGCCCGGCCAGGGCGGCGATCAATTCTTTGGGGAATGCCGAAAACAGTGAAACCAGGGTGGCGCCGAAGATCCCCAGCACCAGGTAGCACAGGCCTCCGACGACGCCGGCCACATAGCGTTTGCCCGGGTTTTCATGGGCCTCGCGGCCGGTGCATATGGCCGCGGTGATCGCCGCCAGATTCAGCCCGTGACAACCGAACGGAGCCAACAGCGCCGAGCCCAACGCGCTGCTGGCGATGATCGGGCTTGCCGGCGTCGAATAACCGCTGGCGCGCAGCACCGCCATGCCGGGCACGAACTGGCCGGTCAGCGCCACCATCACCAACGGCAAGGCAATGTTCAGGGTCGCGCTCAGGCTGAACGCGGGGGTGATCCACACTGGCGTGGCCATCCCGATCACCAGCGCTTCGCGGTGCAAATCACCGGCGAAAAAGGCCATGGAACAGCCCACCAACAGCACCATCAACACCGCATAACGCGGCATAACCCGTTTGCAGATCAGGTAAGTGGCGAACATCGCCAGCACCAGCCACGGCTTGCCCTGCAACGACACGAACAACCCGGTGCCGAAGCTGAACAGAATCCCGGCCAGCATCGCTGCCGCAATGGCCGCTGGCAGTTTGCCGATGATCCGGTCAAACGCCCCGGATACCCCGACCACAAAGATAATCAGGCTGCTGACCAGGTAAGCCCCCACCGCCTCCGGCATGGAGATCCCGGGCAACAGCGCCACCAGCAACGCCGAACCCGGCGCCGACCACGCGATGATCACCGGTACCCGGTAACGCAGGCTCAGGCCTATGCCGAGCACGGCGCTGCCGATGGAAATCGCCCAGACCCAGGATGACAACACTTCTCGCGAGAGGTGCGCGGTCTCCGCCGCCTGGAAGATGATCACCAACGGGCCTGCGTAGGAAATCACCGTGGCGATAAATCCGGCGACTGCCGCCGACAGGGAAAAATCCTGGAATAACGTTTTCATGAAACCTCGCCAATAGCCCCGTCAGGCGATTTTTGCTGGGAGACAGGCGGCTGTAGCCGGGCACTGCGCCGGCTGCTGATGGCGAACACGGTCATGGCAATCGCGGCCACCGCACCGGGCAAGGCAAAGGCCATGAAGTTCAGCTGCAGCGGCAGGTTGATCCCGAGCAAGGCACCGCCCAGCAGCGGGCCGACGATAGCTCCGTTGCGCCCTATGCCAGACGCCCAACCCAGGCCGGTGGAGCGAATGGTCATGGAGTAGAACTGCGCGGCGCAGGCGTACAACAGAATCTGCGAGCCGATAGTGGTAGCACCTGCAATCGCGATCAGCAGGTACAGCACCGGCATCGGGCTGTTGAATCCCAGCAAGGTGATCGATACGGCGGCACCGGCGAAGAACACCGCCAACACCCGCGGCAGGTTGAGTTTATCCCCCAGCACACCGCCGCCGACCGCACCGAAAATGGCACCGAAGTTGAGCACCAGCAGGAACGACAGGCTCGAGCCCAGGCTGTAACCGGCATTGGCCATCAGTTTCGGCAGCCAGGAACTCAAGGCGTAGACCATCAGCAGGCAGCAGAAAAACGCCAGCCACAGCATCAGCGTACGCAGCGCCCGACCTTCGCGAAACAGCTGCAGTACCGGCGTGCCAGTACCTTTCACATCGCTCATCTGCAATTGATCGCCGGTTTGCGCGACGTAAGCCGGATCGATCCGCTGCAGGATGGTGCGCGCCTCTTCATTGCGCCCCTGGCGCAGCATGAAACCCACCGACTCGGGCAGGAAGTACATGATCAGCGGCAACAACAGCAACGGCAGCACCGCCACGTAGAACACCGATTGCCAGCCAAAACTCGGGATCAGGACAATGCCCAGCCCTGCCGACAGCATGCCGCCCACCGAGTAGCCGCTGAACATGATCGCCACCAGCGTGCTGCGGATTTTCTTTGGCGCGTACTCGTTCATCAGCGCCACGACGTTTGGCATCACCCCGCCAATGCCCAGCCCGGCAATGAACCGGCAAATACCAAACTCGGTGGGGTTGCGGGCAAATCCGTTGAGCACGGTAAAACCGCTGAAAAGCATCACGCAGATCGTGATGGCCTTTTTTCGGCCAATCCTGTCCGACAGCGGCCCGAAGAACAGCGCGCCAAACATCATTCCAAACAGTGCATAGCTGCCCAGCGCACCCGCTTGCAAGGGACTGAGCCCCCACTCTTTCATCAGCATCGGCAGCACTACGCCGTAAATCACCAGATCGTAACCATCGAAGATGATGATCAGGGCACACCAGAACAGCACCATCCAGTGGAAGCGATTGAATCGTGCGTTGTCGATAACCTCATGTACGTCAATCTTGCGCATGGCATCTATCTCTTGTTGTTGTTTTTAGAGCGTTGGTAAAGCGGCTAACGTCCCGTAAAGCCGAGGGTAAAGCTGCCAGGCAGGGGCAAATATCCGCTGTGCGCAGATCACTATCCGTTTTGTGCAAAGCCCTGAAGCGGGCGTGGAATGGGGTGGGTCGCGGGCATGTCGCGCCGCAGATCCGGCAGATTTCTGACCTTGTGAGATAAACTGTCTTCTTTGCGATCGCATTTGAACGCTAAGCTTGGGCTTATGGATGACTCCGATTACTTACGCCTGCTGACCATCGCGGCCGAGCAAGCCAATGCGTTTCTCTCCAATGCCCGCAAATGGGAGCGTGAGCGTTGGGTGTGCCAGCGCCTGTTGCAGGGCCTGAACATTCCCTACCGCGCCGATGAGTTCGCACCCGCCGGAGAGCCGCCGGATGTGCTGTTCCGTGACGCCAGTTTCGAGGTGTTCTTCGTCCTGGACGAAGGCCGGCGCCTCAACGACGAGTGGCGCGATGAGCTGCAACGCCGGCGCAGCGCGTTTTCCCTGAGTCAGCTGGTGCGCCGCGAGGCCAAGCCCAGGCGCATTCCGGCCAATGAGTTCTTGCTGAGACTGGCACCGACCTTGCGCAAAAAAGCGCACAACTACAAAGAACGCGGCATGGACCTGGGGGAGCTGGACATCATTGCCTTCGCCAGCCTCAAGCGCGAAGTACTCGACCTCAACAGTCATTTCCCGCCGCCTACCGAATACCTGCGGCAGGGCTGGCGTTCGTTGTCGCTGGTCGGCCCGACCTTTGCCCGCGTGCTGTTCGCGCACCCGGATGCGCCGGATTTCCTGCGCAGCAACCTGGGTCGCAGCATTGTGTTCGACGTCGGGATCAGCCTGTGACTCCGTTGCAGCAATTGATTGCCGAAGTGCCGCAACAGGGTCGCGTTCGCTGGATCGGAGTGCGGCCGGAGCGTCATGCGCCGATGATCGAGCTCGACGCCGTGGAAGCACGTCTCGAGGCTGGCCTGACCGGTGATCGCGCCCGCCCGGGCATACGCAATGCGCGCCAGGTGACGCTGATCCAGTGGGAACATCTGGCGGTCATCAGTTCGCTGATGGGCCGCGCGGAGGATCGCCCGGTGCTTCCTCAGGACCTGCGGCGCAATATCGTCGTCAGCGGCATCAATCTGTTCAGCCTCAAAGGCCGACGCTTCAGGATCGGCCAGGCAATTTTCGAAACCACCGGCTGGTGCCAGCCCTGTGCCCGCCTGCAAACCAACCTCGGCCCCGGGACCTTTCAGGCCGTGCGCGGACATGGCGGAATCACCGCCCGGGTGTTACAAAGTGGAATCATTCGCCTGGGCGATACGGTGCGCGTCGAGCCCGTCCCGGACAGCGGCTATGCTCCGTTCAACGTGGGGTAAACCCGCATGTAGCTTCCAGACATTCAGCAACGTCTACCTGACGAGGCCCGAAAATGACCAGCCGCCTGAAACCCGAAGACCAGAAGCATGTCGAAGAGTACCTGCAGCTGTCCCAGCACCAAGTCGAGCGCCGGCCATTTCGGCCGTGGATGCTCCTGGTGGTGGTATTGGCAGTGACCATTGGCCTGGGCCTGCTGAGCCGATTTATCAGTTACCTGACGCTATGAGCTGCCTGGCGCTCGCTCGGGTAATTGCACCGATTTCTTTTAGCCTTGCGAGATATCCCCATGACTCATCGTATCGTTATCGTTGGCGGCGGCGCCGGCGGTCTGGAGTTGGCTACCCGTCTGGGTAAGACTCTGGGCAAGCGCGGCACGGCCAGCGTGATGCTGGTCGACGCGAACCTGACCCACATCTGGAAACCGCTGTTGCACGAAGTGGCGGCCGGCTCGCTGAACTCTTCCGAAGACGAACTCAACTATGTTGCCCAGGCAAAATGGAACCACTTCGAGTTCCAGCTGGGGCGCATGAGCGGGCTCGATCGCACCCAGAAGAAAATCCAGCTGGCCGCGACCTATGATGAAGCCGGCGTGGAGCTGGTCCCTGCCCGTGAACTGGGCTACGACTCGCTGGTCATTGCCGTTGGCAGCACCACCAACGATTTCGGCACCCAGGGCGCGGCGCAACATTGCCTGTTCCTCGACACCCGCAAGCAAGCCGAACGCTTCCATCAGCAATTGCTCAACCATTACCTGCGCGCGCACGCCGGGCAAAGCGACACGGTCGAGCAGATCAGCGTCGCCATCGTCGGTGCCGGCGCCACCGGGGTCGAACTCGCCGCCGAACTGCACAACGCGGCCCATGAACTGGCGGCCTATGGCCTGGACCGGATCAAGCCGGAAAACATGCACATCACCCTGATCGAAGCCGGGCCGCGGGTGCTGCCTGCATTGCCGGACCGGATTGGCGGGCCAGTGCATAAAACCCTGGAGAAACTCGGGGTCAATGTGATGACCAATGCCGCCGTCAGCGAAGTGACATCCGACAGCCTGATCACCGCCGATGGCAAAGTGATCAAGGCCAGCCTGAAAGTCTGGGCCGCCGGGATTCGCGCACCGGGATTTCTCAAGGACATCGATGGCCTGGAAACCAACCGCATCAATCAACTGCAAGTGCTGCCGACCCTGCAAACCACCCGCGACGAAAACATCTTCGCCTTCGGCGACTGCGCGGCCTGCCCGCAGCCGGGCACCGATCGCAACGTGCCACCACGGGCTCAGGCTGCGCATCAGCAGGCTTCATTGCTCGCCAAATCGCTGAAGCTGCGGATCGAAGGCAAGGCACTGCCGGAGTACAAGTACACCGACTACGGCTCGTTGATCTCGTTGTCGCGTTTTTCGGCTGTGGGTAACTTGATGGGCAACCTGACCGGCAGCGTGATGCTCGAAGGTTGGCTGGCACGGATGTTTTATGTGTCGCTGTACCGCATGCACCAGATGGCGTTGTATGGCGCGTTTCGCACGGCGATGCTGATGCTGGGCAGCAAGATCGGGCGTGGGACTGAGCCGCGGCTCAAGTTGCACTAATACCTCCTGCAGAGCCCGTTCCCTGTGGGAGCGAGCTTGCTCGCGATAGCGTCCGTACAGTCGACATCAATGTCGCCAGACACGCCGCCATCGCGAGCAAGCTCGCTCCCACATTTTTTTACTCACTGCCTACAGGTCTGTGTCTCACTGTATCTTTCCCCCCGATCCAGCCCCTTCGCTTACAAACTCCCCCTTGCGCGACACAGTAGCGATACACCCACCCCGCTAAATGACCACACCCGAGCAAGGCCCCCCACCTGCACAGGTTTACCGCCGCATTTACGTGGCGCCCTTTATCGAACGGTTGTGTCGTGCAACCCAGGAGATTTCAAATGTCCCGTACCCCTACTCTCGGCAAGAACACCCTTGGCCTGCTCGGTGCTGTCCTGGCCGGCGGCATGATGTTGTCCGGTTCCGTGTTCGCTTCACAGCCTTTGACCCAGGGCTATCTGCTGGCCTCGGCCGAACAGGTGGTGAAAACCCCGGAAGGCAAATGCGGCGAAGGCAAGTGTGGCGATGAATCGATGGCCCGGACCGATACCGATGGTGACGGCAAGGTATCCCGCGCGGAGTTCTTGAAAGTGGCGCCCAAGGCTGACTTCGACAAGATCGACACCAACCATGACGGCCAGATCGACGAACAAGAGGCTTTTGATAACGTGAAGACCAATTACGAAGCCAATGGCAAGAAAATGCCGAAAGGCTTGTTCGAGCACCTGAAAGACAATAGTTAAGCCCTCAGGCAACGAACCCGCCCCGCCTTTCCTCCAGGGAACGCGGGGTTTGGTTTGTGCACGGCTTTTCAGCAGACAAAAAAAAATCCCCGTATCTTTCGATACGAGGATTTTTAATATGGTCGGGGTAAGGGGATTCGAACTCCTGACATCCTGCTCCCAAAGCAGGCGCGCTACCGGACTGCGCTATACCCCGGTAAAAAAAAGGCACCTCAGAAAGGCGCCTTCTTCGATCAGCGCTTTTGGCCTCTGATCTTAAGATCTGATCCCAGCGTTAACTGGTTTCAAAAATGGTGGGTCGTGTGGGATTCGAACCTACGACCAATTGGTTAAAAGCCAACTGCTCTACCAACTGAGCTAACGACCCAAAAATGGTCGGGGTAAGGGGATTCGAACTCCTGACATCCTGCTCCCAAAGCAGGCGCGCTACCGGACTGCGCTATACCCCGGCTTGAAATTGGCTCCGTGACCAGGACTCGAACCTGGGACCCAATGATTAACAGTCATTTGCTCTACCGACTGAGCTATCACGGAACTACACATTTCAATTTACAACGGTGAAGCTTTACTGCGTTCTCTTCGACCCGTTCGCATCGCTGCGTTCGTGTGTCTGAGGCGCGCTATTCTACAATCTTCAGCACCTCTGTCAACCCCCTAAATTGCTTTCAAGTTAATGATTTGCAACTTATTTTGGATTCCTGCTTGGGGAGCGGAAACCCTTCGGAGCGACTTACTGCGGGGCGCACTTTACAAGCCTTTTCCTTTCAGTTCAACAACCTAATGAAAAAAAGCCTCGCAATGAGAGCAGAGCTGTTCAGTTACGGATTGTGTGGGAGCTAGCCTGCTCGCGAAGGACTCAATGACACCGCGTTCATCCAGGAAGTACGCGTTATCGTTGACGACCATCGCTAGCAAGCCAGCTCCTACAACAGCGGATCAGGCGAAAACGATTTCGTCGTTTTCCACGACACCCTTGGCGGTATCGCCGGGCATGAAACGTCCCGACAGAATCAGCTGCGCCAGCGGGTTCTCGATCCAGCGCTGGATCGCCCGTTTGAGCGGTCGTGCGCCGTAGACCGGGTCGTATCCGACCGCGATCAGCTTGTCCATCGCCTCCGGACTGAGTTCCAGCTTCAGCTCCCGTTCGGTCAGCCGAGCCCGCAGACGTCCCAACTGGATCTCGGTGATGCCTGCGATCTGATCCCGCGCCAGCGGCTCGAAGATCACCACTTCGTCGACCCGGTTGATGAACTCCGGCCGGAAGTGCGTGGAAATCGCATCCATCACCGCCGCGCGTTGCGCCTCACGATCTCCCACCAGCTCCTGGATCTGCACCGACCCCAGGTTGGACGTCATGACAATCACGGTATTCTTGAAATCCACCGTGCGGCCATGGCTGTCGGTCAGGCGGCCATCTTCCAGCACTTGCAGCAAGACGTTGAACACGTCCGGGTGGGCCTTCTCGACCTCGTCCAGGAGGATTACCGAGTAAGGCTTGCGACGCACCGCCTCGGTCAGGTAACCGCCCTCTTCATAGCCTACGTAGCCTGGTGGCGCCCCGATCAGCCGAGCCACGGAGTGTTTCTCCATGAACTCGGACATGTCGATCCGCACCATCGCCTCTTCGGTATCGAAAAGGAACTCGGCCAGTGCCTTGCACAACTCGGTTTTACCCACCCCGGTCGGACCGAGGAACATGAACGAGCCGCTCGGGCGATTCGGGTCGGACAACCCGGCCCGCGAACGCCGTACCGCGTTGGAAACGGCTATCACCGCTTCGTCCTGGCCGATCACACGCTGATGCAACAGGCTTTCCATCTTCATCAGCTTGTCGCGCTCGCCTTCGAGCATTTTCGACACCGGGATGCCGGTCCACTTCGACACGACTTCGGCGATCTCTTCTTCAGTCACCTTGCTGCGCAGCAACTGGTTTTCGCTCTTGCCGTGCTGGTCGACCATCTGCAGGCTGCGCTCCAGGTCCGGGATCACCCCATATTGCAACTCGGCCATGCGATTCAAGTCGCCCTTACGGCGCGCGGCTTCCAGTTCCTGACGGGACTGTTCGATCTTCTGCTGGATCTGCGCCGAACCCTGGACCTCGGCTTTTTCCGAATTCCAGATTTCCTCCAGGTCCGAATACTCACGCTCGAGCCGGGCGATTTCTTCCTGGAGTTTTTCCAGGCGCTTCTTCGCTGCGTCGTCGCTTTCTTTCTTCAGTGCCTGGGATTCGACCTTCAACTGGATCAGGCGCCGCTCCAGACGGTCCAGCACTTCCGGCTTGGAGTCGATTTCCATGCGGATGCGGCTGGCGGCTTCGTCGATCAGGTCGATGGCCTTGTCCGGCAATTGACGATCGGTGATGTAGCGATGGCTGAGCTTGGCGGCGGCAATGATCGCGCCGTCGGTGATCGCCACCTTGTGGTGAACCTCGTAACGCTCTTTCAAGCCACGCAGGATCGCGATGGTGTCTTCTTCGCTCGGCTCGTCCACCAGGACTTTCTGGAAACGCCGCTCCAGGGCCGCATCCTTCTCTATATATTGGCGGTACTCGTTGAGCGTGGTTGCGCCGACGCAATGCAACTCGCCGCGAGCCAGTGCCGGCTTGAGCATATTGCCCGCGTCCATCGAGCCTTCGCCTTTACCTGCGCCGACCATGGTGTGCAGTTCGTCGATGAACAGAATGATCTGCCCTTCCTGCTTCGACAGCTCGTTGAGCAGGGATTTGAGGCGTTCTTCGAATTCGCCGCGATATTTGGCGCCGGCAATCAGCGACCCCATGTCCAGCGACAGCAGGCGCTTGCCTTTCAGGCCATCGGGCACTTCACCGTTGATGATGCGCTGGGCCAGGCCTTCTGCGATCGCCGTTTTACCTACGCCAGGCTCACCGATCAGCACCGGGTTGTTCTTGGTGCGACGCTGCAGCACCTGGATGGTCCGGCGAATTTCATCGTCACGGCCGATCACCGGGTCGAGCTTGCCTTCTTCGGCGCGCTTGGTCAGGTCGACGGTGTATTTATCCAGCGCCTGGCGCGACTCCTCGTGATTGGCGTCATTGACGGCCTCACCGCCACGCAGGTTGTTGATCGCGTTTTCCAGGGCTTTTTTGCTCACGCCCTGGCCAAGCATCAACTTGCCGAGCTTGCTGTTCTCGTCCATGGCGGCGAGCAGCACCAATTCGCTGGAAATGAACTGGTCGCCCTTCTGCTGGGCCAGACGATCGGCCTGGTTGAGCAGGCGCGCCAGATCCTGCGACATATTGACGTCGCCGGTCGGGTTCTGGATTTTCGGCAATTGATCGAGCTCTTTAGTCAGCTCTTTACGCAGGCTGTTGACGTCGAAGCCTACCTGCATCAGCAGCGGCTTGATCGAACCACCCTGCTGTTCAAGCATGGCCTGCATCAAATGCGCCGGCTCGATAGCCGGATGGTCGAGGCCGACGGCCAGGGATTGGGCGTCGGACAAGGCTAACTGCAACTTGCTGGTTAAACGGTCTATACGCATGGGTCACCTTCCTTTTGAGCAGGCCGGACCTATAAAACATCCTGAATGAAGAAACCTGCCAGATACCGTTATAGATGTGGTCGATTCTGGGAGATTCAAGCGTCTTGATGTTGATGCAGGTCAGCTAAGTCTAGCGTTGTGCCCTGTCTCGTGAGACAGGGCACTAAAGCCAGACCAGGGAGGCAAACCGACCGGTGCGTGGACTGCGGCGGTAAGAAAAGAAGCGCGGATCGTTCACGGTGCAGAAACCGCCACCATAGATAGCGGTAATACCGCGAGCAGCCAGGCGCAAACGCGCCAGCTGATAGATATCAGCCATGAATTTGCCAGCATTTTGGCTCGGCACAAAGGCCTCGGCGGCTTCGGGCAGTTGCAGGACAAAGGTCTCGCGCACTTCCGGGCCGACTTCAAAGGCTTGCGGGCCAATGGCAGGACCGAGCCAGACCAGCACGTCTGCTGGCGGCACGGCCAGGCTGTCGAGGGTTGCTTCCAGCACGCCCGCCGCCAACCCGCGCCAGCCGGCATGGGCCGCCGCGACACGCGTGCCCGCACGGTCGCAGAACAGCACCGGCAGGCAATCGGCCGTCATTGCCGCGCAAGCGATACCGGGCGTTGCCGTCCAGCTGGCATCGGCAACAGCCACCAAGCTTGGGTCGGCATGAGCCACGGCAATGCCGTGAACCTGCTGCAACCAGGCCGGTTGAATTGCTAAATGCTCGGTGAGGCGGCGGCGGTTTTCGGCCACGGCTTCGGGGCTGTCGCCGACGTGATCGCCGAGGTTAAGGCTGTCGAACGGCGCCAGACTGACGCCGCCCGCACGGGTGGTGACGCAGGCTTTCACCCCGGCCGGCGCAGGCCAGTCAGGAATCAGCCATTCACTCATCCGATGAACGCCTCGCGGTCTTGCTTGAGCAGTGTCAGCAACCAGACGAAGTCGTCAGGCAGTGGCGACTCCCAACTCATGCGTTTACCTGTGGTCGGATGATCCAGTTCCAGGAACCGCGCATGCAGGGCCTGACGCGGAAAAGCCTTCAACGATTCGATCATGGTCACATTGGCTGCCGGCGGGATGCGGAAACGGCCGCCGTAGGCAGGATCTCCGACCAACGGGAAGTTGATGTGGGCCATGTGTACACGAATCTGGTGCGTACGACCGGTTTCCAGCTTGACCCGCACGTGAGTATGGGAGCGGAAACGCTCGAGCACGCGGTAATGGCTGACGGCCTGCTTGCCACCTTCCATGACGGCCATGCGCTGGCGTTGCTGGCCATGACGACCGATCGGCGCATTGATCTTGCCGCCGGCGGTGACCACACCGATCACGATGCATTCGTAGATCCGGCTGACGCTGCGACTTTGCAACTGTGTCACCAGCTGCGTCTGCGCCTGAATGGTCTTGGCCACCACCATCAGACCAGTGGTGTCCTTGTCCAGGCGATGCACGATACCGGCGCGGGGCACATTGATAATGTCCGGGACGTGGTGCAGCAAGGCGTTGAGCAAGGTGCCATCAGCATGGCCGGCAGCCGGATGCACCACCAGGCCCGCAGGCTTGTTGATCACCAGGATGTCGTCGTCTTCGTAGACGATGTCCAGCTCGATGTCTTGAGCGATCCATTCGCCCTGAGCTTCCTGCTCGGCAGTCAACTCAAGTACGGCGCCACCGTGAACGATGTCTCGCGGGCGGATAACCGCCCCATCCACAGTCAGGCGGCCGTCTTTGATCCAGGCGGAAAGGCGCGAGCGCGAGTGCTCAGCGAATAATTGTGCGGCGACTTGATCGAGGCGTTGGCCGCCCAATTCGGACGGCACCTCTGCGCGAAGTTCAATTTTATCGGACATGCTCAGACTAGGCGTCGGCACAGCTTTTGGTTTCGGCTGCGCGCTTGTGGTTAAATACGGCGTCTTTTGCCCCGAAGCTATTCATCGGGGCGCTCATCATAACAGGACGGCCCCGCCCAAGACAGCGGCCGTCATAGGGACGCAAGCCGCCATGCAAGTGAAACACCTGCTGCTGATCGCCATCCTCGCATTGACCGCTGCTTGCTCATCGAAGGAAGTCGTAGACGAAAACCTTAGCGAAGTCGAGCTGTACCAGCAGGCTCAGCACGATCTGGACAATAACAACTACACCAGCGCCACAGCCAAGCTGAAGGCACTGGAGTCGCGTTATCCGTTCGGTCGCTACGCTGATCAGGCTCAACTCGAGCTTATCTACGCCAACTACAAGAACACCGAGCCCGAGGCCGCGAAGTCCGCGGCCGAGCGTTTCATTCGTCTGCACCCACAGCACCCGAACGTGGATTACGCGTATTACCTCAAGGGTCTGACTTCTTTCGACCAGGACGTCGGCCTGCTGTCGCGCTTCCTGCCGCTGGATATGACCAAGCGTGACCCGGGCGCCGCTCGCGACTCCTACAACGAGTTCGCCCAGCTGACGAGCCGCTTCCCGAACAGCCGCTACTCGCCGGACGCCAAGCAGCGCATGATTTACCTGCGCAACCTGCTGGCCGCTTACGAAATTCACGTTGCCGACTATTACCTGACCCGTCAGGCCTATGTCGCCGCCGCGAACCGTGGGCGCTACGTGGTGGAAAACTTTCAGGAAACCCCGGCGGTCGGTGACGGCCTGGCGGTGATGACCGAGGCCTACCAGCGTCTGCACCTGGACGAACTGGCCAACACCAGCCTCGAAACCCTGAAGCTCAACTACCCGAACCATCCAAGCCTGGTCGACGGTCAGTTCAAGCCTTCGGTCGACGAAGCCGACAACCGTTCGTGGTTGAGCAAGGCCACCCTGGGCCTGATCGAGTCCCGTCCACCGCTGCCGCCGGGCGAAACCCGCGCCAACCAGGACGTGCAGAGGCAGTATCAGGAAGCCAAGGACGCGATTCCAAGCGATCTCAAGCCTAAAGATGCAGATGGCGACGTGATCGAAGAAGAGGAACCCGAAGCCGAAGCCAACAACAGCGACCGCTCGTGGTTCAGCTACATGACCTTCGGCGTGTTCGACTGACATACGCAGAATTTGTAGGAGCGAGCTTGCTCGCGATGGGCGTCAACGATGACGCGTTTCTTCTGAGTAAACGCGTCGTCTAAAGGTTTTTCGCGAGCAAGCTCGCTCCTACAGGCTGTGCGCAGGTCAGGTCCTTGCTAAACTGCCTGATCATTAGCTACTAAAGCAGCTCGCCATGCTTCGTTTATTGTTCTGGATCGCCCTGATTGCCGCTGCGGTATGGCTCTGGCGCAAGTTCAAGGCTTCTTCGTCCACCCCCAAGTCCCCCGCCGAGCTGGAAGCAGCGCCGATGGTCCGTTGCGCCCATTGCGGCGTACACCTGCCGCGGGATCGCGCGCTGAACCTTCAACAACAGTGGTATTGCAGCCAGGCTCACCTTGAGCAAGGCCCGGGTTCAAGTGATCGCTGAGACGTCCAGTCCCGGCAGCAAACAAGCCCAGCGACTGCTGCGCCTCTATCATCTTTACCGTTTAAGCGTCGGCCTCACCCTGGTGTTGTTGATCTCCAGCAACATGGACAACCAGTTGTTGAAGTTCGCCAATGACAACCTGCTGCGCACTGGCAGCTGGGTGTACCTGGTACTCAATATTCTGCTGGTGGTGTTCCTTGAGAACACCCGCCGCCCGGCGCAGTTGTTCATTCTGGCGCTGACCGACGTGCTGCTGCTGTGCGCCCTGTTCTACGCTGGCGGCGGCGTGGCCAGCGCCATTGGCAATCTGTTGATCGTGTCGGTGGCGATCAGCAACACCTTGTTGCGACGGCGTATCGGCTTGCTGATTGCCGCTGTTGGCGCGCTCGGCATCGTCGGGCTGAGCCTGCTGATAAGCTTCAGCCATCAGACCAGCCCCAACGACTACCTTCAGGTCGGCACCCTGGGCGCCCTGTGCTTCGCCGCAGCTCTATTGGTACAAGGCCTGACCCGGCGCCTGGAAGTCAGTGAAAGCCTGGCCGAGCAACGGGCCAGCGAAGTGGTCGGCCTTGAAGCCCTCAATGCGCTGATCCTGCAACGCATGCGCACCGGCATCCTGGTGCTCGACGACCAGCGACAGGTCCAACTGGCCAACCACAGCGCGTTGACACTGCTGGGTCGGGACCGACTAGAAGGCCATCTTATCGATGATCATTCGCCCGCCCTGGTCGAACGCCTGCAACTGTGGCGCAACAATCCGACGCTGCGCCCCCAGAGCGTTAAAGTCGACAGTAGTGGCCTGGAGCTGCAACCGAGCTTTATTGCCTTGGATCAAAGCCCTCACCACCAGACTCTGGTATTCCTCGAAGACATCGCCCAGATCGCCCAACAGGCCCAACAATTGAAACTTGCCGCCCTCGGCCGCCTGACAGCCGGCATCGCCCATGAAATCCGCAATCCACTGGGCGCCATCAGTCACGCCGCGCAGCTATTACAGGAATCCGAGGAACTCAATGGCGCGGATCGACGTCTGATCCAGATTATTCAAGACCACTCTCAGCGAATGAATCGGGTAATCGAAAACGTCCTGCAACTGTCCCGTCGGCAACAGACCGTGCCGCAACGGCTCGACCTGAAGTCTTGGCTGGAACGGTTCGTCGCCGAAACCCGAGAGGGCGCGACCGGGCGCCAGCAGATTCACCTGCACATAGGTTCGGGAGACTTCAAAACCCTGATGGACCCGAACCAGCTGACCCAGATAGTCGACAATCTGGTGCGCAACGGCTGGCGCCATAGCCTTCAGGTCCACGACCAGGCGCAGGTCTGGCTCGAACTGTTTGTCGACCGCGACAGTCAGCTGCCCATTCTCGAGGTCCGGGACGATGGAGCCGGTGTGGCACCGGATCACCTGGCAAAGCTGTTCGAGCCGTTCTTCACCACCAGCACCCAAGGGACCGGGCTTGGACTTTATCTGTCCCGTGAGCTGTGCGAAAGCAACCAGGCCCGCCTAGACTTCAAACCACGCCAAGGCGGCGGCTGCTTTCGTATCACCTTTGCTCACGGACGGAAACAAAGTTGAACATAAGCCCACGGCAAAAAGTCCTGATCGTCGACGACGAGCCGGACATCCGCGAACTCCTCGAAATCACCCTGGGACGAATGAAGCTCGACACCTTCAGCGCCCGCAACCTTGGCGAAGCCCAGGTTCTGCTGACGCGCGAGACATTCGACCTGTGCCTGACCGACATGCGTCTGCCGGACGGCACCGGCCTGGAGCTGGTGCAATACATTCAGCAACGCCATCCACAGGTACCGGTGGCAATGATTACGGCCTATGGCAGCCTGGAAACAGCGATCAATGCACTCAAGGCCGGTGCCTTCGACTTCCTGACCAAACCGGTGGACCTTTCCCGCCTGCGCGAACTGGTCACCAGCGCCCTGCGCCTGACCGCGCCGAGCGGCGCCAGCAGCACCGTCGATCGGCAACTGCTGGGTGACTCGTTGCCCATGCGCAGCCTGCGCAAACAAATCGACAAACTGGCCCGCAGCCAGGCCCCGGTGTACATCAGCGGCGAGTCGGGCAGCGGCAAGGAGCTGGTCGCGCGCCTGATCCACGAGCAGGGACCCAGGGCCAACGGTCCCTTTATCCCGGTGAACTGTGGAGCGATCCCCTCGGAATTGATGGAGAGCGAGTTTTTCGGTCACCGCAAAGGCAGCTTCAGCGGGGCCTTCGAAGACAAGCCCGGCCTGTTCCAGGCAGCCCATGGCGGTACGCTGTTCCTCGACGAAGTGGCTGACTTGCCACTGGCGATGCAGGTCAAACTGTTGCGGGCGATTCAGGAAAAAGCGGTGCGCAGTGTCGGTGGCCAGCAGGAAACCGTGGTGGATGTACGCATCCTCTGCGCCACCCACAAAGACCTCGACGCTGAAGTCGCCGCCGAGCGCTTTCGCCAGGACTTGTACTATCGGCTGAACGTGATCGAGTTGCGGGTTCCGTCCCTGCGCGAGCGGCGTGACGATATCGAGACCTTGGCCACCCATGTTCTCAAACGGCTGGCAGCCGGTAGCGGGCAGCCCCCGGCGAGACTCCATCCACACGCGCTCGACGCGTTGAAAAGCTATCGTTTTCCGGGCAATGTGCGGGAACTGGAGAACATGCTCGAACGGGCTCACACGCTATGTGAGAACAAACAGATCGAAGCCGGCGACCTGCGCCTGGCTGACGGCAACTGTGCCGTGGAAGGCGGAGTGCCGGACCTGACGCAGATCGACAATCTGGAAGATTATCTGGAAAACGTCGAGCGCAAACTGATCCTCCAGGCGCTGGAGGAAACCCGCTGGAACCGGACGGCGGCGGCTCAGCGGTTGAATCTATCATTTCGGTCGATGCGCTATCGGCTGAAGAAATTGGGACTGGATTAAGGGCCCCATCGTCGGAACGCCGCCCGGAGCAAGCTCGCTCCCACAGGGATTTTCTGTGAACACAGAATCGGGAGTGACCTCGAATCCTGTGGGAGCGAGCTTGCTCGCGATGACGATCTGACAGTCACCGAAAATCCCGCGCCTAGATCCGCCCTTCAGGCGCATATGGCGCCGGATCAATAATCGGCTCACGCCCCACCATCACATCCACAAACAACTGACACGACGCCGGTGCCAATACCAGGCCATTGCGGTAATGCCCGCAGTTGAGCCACAGGCCCTCGAAGCCGGGCACCCGGCCAATGAAAGGAATGCCCTGCGGCGAACCCGGCCGCAACCCGGCCCAATGCCCGACCACTTCAGCCTCCGCCAATGCCGGGATCAATTCCACCGCTGACGCCTTCAGGCTTTCCAGGGCCGACTCGGTTGGGGTCTTGTCGAAACCTTCATGCTCCAGGGTGCTGCCAACCAGAATATGCCCGTCGCGCCGAGGAATCGCATAGCGCCCCTTGGCCAGGACCATGCTCGGTAGAAAATCCGCCGCGCATTTGTAAAGAATCATCTGTCCCTTGACCGGTTCCACCGGCAGGTCCAGACCCAGGCTCTTGAGCAAATCCCCGCTCCAGGCGCCAGCCGTCAGAACCACCTGATCGCGGCGAATGGCGCCCGCCGTGGTTTGCACCCCGACGACAGTAGCGCCTTCACGGATGAACCCGCTGACTTCGCACTGCTCATGAATCGTCACGTTCGGCAACGCCAGCAACGCAGCCTTGAGGGATTTCACCAGCCGCGGATTGCGCACATTGGCCACATCAGCCATGTAAATCGCCCGGGAAAAACCGACACCAAGTACTGGCACCGCATCGTGGGCCGCCGAGATATCCACAGCCCGCAACGGTCGGTTTTCCCGCTCGGCCCAGGCCAGCGCCTCGACTTCATCATCAAGATCCAGCCAGTACAAGCCGGTGGTGTGCACCTCCGGATCAATGCCGGTCGCCGCGAACAACCGCTCGCCCAGCTGCGGATAAAAGTCCTGGGACCAATGGGCCAACGCGGTGACCGCCGGGCTGTAGCGCCATGGATAGAGCGGCGAAACGATACCGCCACCGGCCCAGGAGGACTCCTGTCCGACATTCGAACGATCCAGCAATACAACGCTCTGCGCTTCGGAGGCGAGATTGAATGCCGTCAGCAACCCTATTACGCCGCCACCGACAATCACCACTTGCTGTTGCCTGGTCATGTTCTGATCCAACCGTTAAATAGACAGAGGGCGAAAAGGCGCCCAAAAAAGAATTCAGCGACCCCAGCAATTCTTGGTGGTCACGCCAGCTGCAGCATTTTCCATGCTTCTGACGCCGGTATTGGTGATGGTGAAATCCCCACACTTGTCCGTCGCCATGGCGCTGCCGGCCTTGCGCACAGCCGTCAACTTGAAGGTCTGATCGGCCAGGGCCGCAGTGATCGTGTAGAAATCATTGCCCGCACTCAGGCCGGTGGCAGCGGTGTAGACATTCGACTTCGAATAAAAACGTTCGAGAATCTGCGCCTGTTCGGAGAGCAAACCCGCCACTTCGGTCCGGCGACCTTTCTTCACGTACTCGGTGAGGCTCGGGTAGCCAATGGTGATGACGATCCCGATGATCGCAATCACGATCATGATTTCAATCAGGGTAAAACCTCGGTTGGTTCTGCGCATGCCTCAACTCTCACTTACTGTATTTGTCGCCACATGATGCGACGGCCGTCATTGCCGCCACCCTTTTCAGTCAGCCGGGTCACCGTCGCACTGGAATCGCCCACGATCTTGGCGGTGCCACCGTTGACGATGGCGTTCAACACCGGCATCCCGCCGGTGAAAATCACTCCGCTGGAAATCGTGTCGCTGCTATCGACGAGGTTGTCGCCATTGGTATCGAGTACCGCGTAGTTGAACATTTTACCGCTGAATGCATCCAGTTCGATCAGTTTGCCTGTGCCGAAACTGGCACAAGGGTCCGTGGTGTCGACGCTGGCGGTGGTAAATACAATCCGCCCCAGAACCAGAGCCGCCTGGTTGATCACCCGCTCACCGGTCAACACACTGTTGTAGACCAGGGGCAGGTACCAGCCCTTCTCGGCCGGGTAGGTCACTTCGTTCTGGCTGGTGGTAATGAACTGCCCCGAGCTTCCCGAAAACACGCCCGTCACCGCCTGGGCCTGCAAACTGGACGTGGTGATCTGCCCGCTGCCACCGTTGGCGTCCCACACCGCATAGAACGCCTGTAGATCCTTGTTGGTCTTGTCGGCCGTCTCGTTGAATTTTCCAGTCCCGAAAAATACCACCTTGCCGCCCAGGGGGTTGTCCGCCAGCAGCGGTTGCGCAGTGATCGGCTGAGTGGCGCCGCCCGCGGTGGTAAACAACGGCTTGCCGGCAAACGCCACACCCCAGGTGTCCGTGGTAGCGCCACTCAGGTCAAACTTCCACAACCGCCCTTTCAGGTCACCACCGTAGGCGGCCTGCACCACATTCTGCGAGTTGACCTTGAGTTTCACCGAGGACAGGCCATTGGTGGTTTCGGTGCTGTCGATGACGATCTTCTTGATCAGCGACCCATCACGGATGTCCACCACGTACAACGCCGCCACCCCCGAACTGCTGCCATAGCCGTTGGAGATGAAAGCCGCCCAACGGCCATCGGCCAAGCGTGCCACTTCCGGGCGGGCGTAGGCATAACCCAGGTCATTGAACACGTTCGCGGTATTGGTCGTGGTCGGCGCACTGATCTCCCATAATGCCTTGGTCACGTTGCCGGCCGCAGCGTCGTACAGCTGCACGGCGTAAAACGTCTTGCCGCCTGCGCCGGTACCGCCCAGTGCCAGGGTTTTCCAGGCACTGTTGAGCTGGGCATCGAACACCCCGAGCTGACCATCGACCACAAACTCGTGACCGACACCGTTGAGGTAGGCGGTGTCGGCGATATTGCGCAGGGAGGGCAGCACACTCGACGGCATGTAGGCATAACGCCGGGTGCCGTTGGCCGGATTGATGACGTTTACAAAGCCGTCATTGGCGTTGACCACCAGACTGGCGGTCATGTTGGCGGCCTTGGTGGCCAGGTAGGTGCTGTAGCTGGTGTCGCCTACCAGGTCGGCGGCGGTCTTGTCCGACGGCGACGCCAGGACCAGGGGTGAATTGATGATGTCGCCGAGTAATACGCTGCGCACTTTCAACCCGGTTTTGTTGACGCCCTTGCTCCACTCCACCAGGTCGCTTGCGGTAATGCCGGTAGGCAAGCCCTGATTGAGGATCGCCTGCTGCGCCGGGGAAAAGTTGGCATAGGCCAGGGTCACGGGCACATTGGTCAGGGTGTTCCACGACTGATAGGTCGGCGCCGTGGCCCCGGGCACGATGGCCGTGTCGGTGGTCCAGAGTACCGAGGCGGTATTCACTTCGCCGCTGGAGGTGAAGCCATAGGACTTGATGGTGCCGCGCCAGTCCTTGGGGTCATAGCTGGTCTGGTAATAGGAGGCGCCGACCCCGACGATCGAGCTGCTGGTGATGCCGCTGCCCCCGGAACCGGCCTTGGACGTGATGTCGCTCAAGGCCGATGACAATGCCGTGTTGAGGCCGGCACTGTCAGTCGCCTGGTAGTACTTGCCCTGACCGTACCTTGCTGCATCGGACAACATCTGGTTCGCGGCGGTGAACCCTACGGTGTAGGTGTTCATGTTCTGTTTGGGGAAGTCCGCCGCATTCCAGTTTTTGCCAGCGACATCGGTACCGGTGGTGCGCATGTCGATGTCAAAGGCGAATTTGGCCATGTCGTCCAGGTACAGGGTATCGCCCTCTGCGTCACCGAAAAGGTTGTCGCCATCGTTGGTGCTGATCCCGTCCCAGTTCGGCAAACGGCTGCCGCCGAGCGGATCATTGGAGGGAAAGGTCCGGTCGAAAGTGGGCAGGCCATCGGTGATCACCACACCGTAGTTTTTCTGGCAGCGATACTGGATCGGACTGGTGTAGGTGCTTGGTGTCGAGTTGTAGTACGGCGCCAGGCCACGCATGTACCGGGTTATCTCGTAATAGGATTCCGCCAACGGGGTGTTGGCGATGGCGCTCAAGCCACTGATCGAGGCGATCAGGGCGGTGTAGTTGGTGTTGGCCTGGGTCTGGGTGACGCTGCCGCTGACGGGAGACAGATCGCTGACCGGGCGGGCGATGAAACCACCGGGGCCGGAGTTACTGCTGTTGGGCGGGTTGAACGTCGCCAGGCCGATTCGCAGCGCGCGATTGCTGCTGACCAGGTTTGTCGACACGTCCTGCGCCACGCTGATCCGGTAATCGTTTGGGATCGCGCCACTGCCACTGGTGAAGTCCCGGTTCGAACCATTGGCCAGGCTCACCAGATAAGACAAGTAGTCAGCGGTGTAGCGGGTATTTTCATTGCCCACCGGGTCGGGCAGCTTCAGACATATGGAGGACAGCCCCAAAAAACCGCGGTAGAAACCGTACCAGTTACCGCTGGTCGAGCACCCTCCCCGGTTAAGGCTGGACAGGAGAATGTTGGTGTCGCTCATGTCCAGATTCTGACCGCTGAAGCATGAGGTGTTGGAACTGCAAATGGCGATCTGCGGGCGGCTGACCGTTGGATCGAACCCCGGCGCCCAGATGATGTTGTTCATGCTCCCCGAATCATCGATCAGTAGCATCACGTTTGGCGGGACGGCGGCGGCACTCAACAGCGGCGAGTCCGAGGGGGTGAATCCATAGGCCGGGGCCGACAGATACAACCCCAGCACGGCGCCGCAAAACAGCCTCCACAGTCCGGCGCGCCGTTCAGTACTTCGCATAGATACTCTCCACCACAGTACGAACGTTGTTGCCCGCGATGGCCACGGCGGTCACCCGGTACAACGTTGCCGAGGTGTTGCTGGGGACATTCACGGCGTTCAAGGTGGTGCCGATGTTTTGCACTCCGTAGAAGCCACCGCCGGCGGCGATCCAGGTCACCCCCGAGGTGGAGTTGAATCCGGCGCCGGTGAGCGTCGAGGACTCCCCCGGTGGCGCGCATTGGATGGTACCGCTGCAGACCGGCAACGAATAGGTGTCCAGCTGCACGGCACTTTCGCCGATACGCAACGCGGCTTCGGCGGCCTGGAACGATTGATTGCGAAGGGTCACGCTGCCAGCCATTTTTTCCTGCAGGGTGGCGTTCTGCATCGATGAAATGCCGATCAATGTCAATAGCAAGAGGAACACCAGGCTCACCAGCAGGGCCATGCCGTGCTGGGAGCGAACGCTCGCGGAGGAGAAACTCATCGGCCCTCTCCTCATGGCAGCCGGTTGCGCAAAGCGGCAACCACGTTGAAGGTTTGCTCGCGCACCCGGGCGTTCGGATCTCTGAGGGTCAACGTCAGCCGGACGCTGCGGATTCGCGCAGGGTCCGTCGGGTTGCTGCTGTAGCTGGAAGCGGACACGTCGGTGGCTGAACTGGCGAGGCCGAAGCTCACGTTGAAGGCGCTGACGTTATCGACCAACACCACCTGGGTCGGCGTACCAAGGCCGGACCCCATCGTCAGTTGGTTATTTTTAAGGTTGTAGATCAGCCGTCGGATCGGAAACGCCAGCTCTCCCGATGCAGGGGGCCGCGCGCCGGTAAAGGCCGTCGCCGCGTTTCTGCAGTCCGAAACCACGGTCCATGCGGGCGTACCGCCACTGTTGCCCACATCGGCAGTCACCAGGGTCAGTTTGAGATTGGCATTGTCCCAACTGATCGGCGTTGCCTGACTGGCTGTGAAATCGCCCGCCGAACTGGCGTCCGTGATCGCCCCCAGGCAACCGAACATGCCGACCATGCGAATTTCCTGGATCATCTTGCTCAACACGAATCGTGCATCTTCCTGCATGTTGGCCGCGGCGTTCTGGCTGACATAGGTGTTCTTGGCCGCAATAAAAACCTGTGCCACGCCCAGCACCACGATCAGGCTCAACGCCAGGGCGATCAGCAATTCGATCAGGCCGAAACCTTTGCTGGCGTTATTCATGGCGTCGATACCGGATCGACGGTGGCGCGACTGGTCAGCACATAGCTGCGCCGCGAATTGGCGGTATTGGCCGCCCGCGAGTCGTCCCAGGTGATGGTGATGGTGTATACCCGCTGATTGCGCGTGACGCTGCCTGTCGCGGTGGCGCCGAGGGCGTTGGCGATGTTGGAAGTGAAGTCGTACAAGTCCTGATCCCGGGCGACGCCAAGGTTGCCCGAGGTGGGTGGGGTGACGGTGTAATCGGCTGCGGAATTGGCGCGAATGCGATCCATCAGGTCGTAGGCGATAAAACTGGCCTGGCTGGTCATCCGCGAGCTGTCGGTGTATTTCAGCGCATTGAGCTGGATCGCCGCCGCCCCCAACAGGCCAACGCTCAGAATCAGCAACGCCACCAGAACCTCGATCAGCGTCATGCCCTCCTGTGCACGCTTGCTCCATCCCCTCATCCGCAACTTCCACCCAATAGAATTCGTCCATTCAAACACACATTCAGCGTCCTGCTTTGCGCCCCCAATACGTAGCCGATCACCATCGGCGTAGAGGCTGCCGACAAACCGCCCAGATTGTTGAAATCGATCGCGGTCACACCTGAGGTTAGCGTCAGAGTCGCCCCGCTGCTCATCGCCGGAACAACCCGCAATACATTGGCCAGATTGCCCGTACCGTCGTAAACCGCCAACTCCCCGGTCCAGCCGCTACCGCCCGCGGTTGGACGAAGCCGGGTGGTAATGCCCCGGTCGATGGCTTCCAGTCTCGCGAAATTCAGGGCGCGTTGCAGATCCCCCATTTCGGTGTCGGCCTTGGCACTTTGCACCGAACGGGTAAATGCCGGAACGGCCATCGTGATCAGGATCAGAAACACCGCGAGCGCGACCAGCAACTCGATCAGCGTGAAACCTTTTGTACGATGATCCATCGTTGCCCTCCGTAGCCTTCGGCTATACCTGCTTCTACACGCTAGAACATTCGACCGGCAGATGTTCGGTTGATTTGCCATTACTTGCGCAAGGATCGCGCGAGCCACCGCTCCATGAAGGGAGATGTCATGCGTCAGCAAGGTTTCAGCCTGATCGAACTGCTTATGGGACTGACGATTACGGGGATTGTTCTGTCATTGTTCAGTCCGGCTGTAGCGGCGCTCACCGAGGCGAACCATCGCGAGGAGGCGGCGAATGCCCTGGTCGCTGGCCTGCGCAGCGCCAGGGCCGAAGCGATCACGCGGGGCCAGACCGTCATCATTCACGCCATCAACGGCGACTGGGGCCAAGGTTGGCGGATCATTGTGGATGCTAATGGCAAGGGATACGAGGACAACAGCAATCCATTGCTGGTCGAACGCCGGAGTGGGACCCGGGTGCCGATCTTCGGCAATCAATATGTCAGGACGTCCATACACTTCAGCAATCTGGGAGAACCGCTGCACAATGGCTTTCAAGCGGGGACATTGCATGTGTGCGCGGCCCGCGAGCCGATCAGCCAACACCAGGTGGTGCTGGCCTCGAACGGCCGTGTCAGCCTGCGCAGTCAACGAACTGAACAGGCGTTGTGCGCGGGAGGAAAAGACTCAGAGCAAAGAGCGGACGCGTAATTCCTTAGGCATGGAGAAGGTGATGTTCTCTTCGCGACCCGCCAGCTCGTCGGCCCCGGTGGCGCCCCACGCCTGCAACTGCTGGATCACGCCACGCACCAGGACTTCCGGCGCGGAAGCGCCAGCGGTGATGCCGATGCGCTCGACACCTTCGAACCAGCTCCTCTGCAGATCTTCGGCACCGTCGATCAGGTAAGCCGGAGTCGCCATGCGTTCGGCCAGTTCACGCAGGCGATTGGAGTTGGAGCTGTTCGGGCTGCCGACCACCAGCACCACGTCGCACTCGTCGGCCAGTTGCTTGACCGCGTCCTGACGGTTTTGCGTGGCGTAGCAGATGTCGTCCTTGCGCGGACCGCCGATCGCCGGGAAGCGCGCACGCAGGGCATCGATGACGCGACTGGTGTCATCCATGGACAGCGTGGTCTGGGTCACGAACGCCAGCTTTTCGGGATTGATCACTTGCAACGCAGCGACGTCTTTTTCGTCTTCGACCAGGTAGATCGCCCCACCATTGCTGCCATCGTACTGGCCCATGGTGCCTTCGACTTCCGGGTGACCGGCGTGGCCGATGAGGATGCATTCACGGCCGTCGCGGCTGTAGCGCGCCACCTCGATGTGCACCTTGGTCACCAGCGGACAGGTCGCGTCGAACACCTTCAGGCCACGGCCGGCCGCTTCGGTACGTACAGCCTGGGACACGCCGTGGGCACTGAAGATCACGATGACGTCGTCCGGCACCTGATCCAGTTCCTCAACGAAAATCGCGCCGCGAGCACGCAGGTCTTCGACGACGAATTTATTGTGGACCACTTCGTGACGCACGTAGATCGGCGGCCCGAAGACTTCCAGGGCACGGTTGACGATTTCGATCGCCCGGTCCACGCCGGCGCAGAAGCCACGGGGGTTGGCGAGTTTGATTTGCATGCTGTGCCTCGTGTCTTGACCTGTGTAGGAGCGAGCTTGCTCGCGAAAAACGATCAGACGACTCGTTTCGCCAGGATGTTCGCGCCATCGTTGACGCCCATCGCGAGCAAGCTTGCTCCTACAAAAGGCCGGTTGGGTCGGTTACAGCGATTTGACGTCGATGATCTCGACGTCAAAGGTCAATGTCTTGCCAGCCAACGGATGGTTGAAGTCGATGGTCACTTGCTCGTCATCGAATTCCTTCACCACGCCCGGCATCTCGGCATTGGCCGCATCGTTGAAGATCACCAGCAAACCCGGTGACAGTTCCATGTCCTTGAACTGCGAGCGCGGGATGATCTGCACGTTCTGCGGATTGGGCTGGCCAAAAGCGTTTTCCGGTTGAATCGTCAGCGTACGCTTGTCGCCGGCCTTGAAGCCGAACAGCGCCACTTCGAAACCTGGCAACAGGTTACCGTCGCCGACCTTGAAGGTCGCCGGGGCTTTGTCGAAGGTGCTGTCGACGGTGTCGCCGTTCTCCAGGCGCAGTGCAAAGTGCAAGGTGACTTCCGTGTTCTGGCGGATGCGTTGCTCAGCCAATACCTGCTCAGTCATGAACGGTTTCTCCGGTTTTCTTGGTTTTGAACATGTCCAGCGCCAGCATGACAGCACCTACGGTAATCGCGCTATCGGCGAAGTTGAACGCCGGGAAGTGCCACTGGTTCTGCCAATGCACCAGGATGAAATCGATCACATGGCCATAGGCAATTCGGTCATACAGGTTGCCCAACGCGCCGCCCAGCACCAGCGCCAAAGCGACGGCCAGCCAGGTTTCGTTGCGGCCAAGGCGTTTGAGCCAGACCACCAGCACCGCACTGACCACAATCGCGATCAAGGCGAACAGCCAGCGCTGCCAACCGGAACTGTCAGCCAGGAAACTGAACGCCGCGCCCGTATTGTAGGCCAGGGTCCAACTGAACAGATCGGGGATCACCACGATCTGCTGGAACATTTCGAGCTTGCCTTCGAAGTAGAATTTGCTGGCCTGGTCGATGACCAGGACCAGCATGCTCAACCAGAGCCAGCTCAGCCGTCCGAAACGGCCAACGCCATTAGGCATAGTGACGAAACTCGCCGGCGCCGCTGATGTTGTCGACGCAACGACCGCAGATTTCCGGATGCTCCGGGTTCACGCCGACGTCTTCACGGCAGTGCCAGCAACGAGCGCACTTGGCGTGGCTCGACTTGACCACTTGCAGTTTCAAACCGGTGACTTCGGTGACTACCGCGTCCGCCGGTGCCTGAACAAAAGGCGCAACAGTAGCGGTCGAGGTGATCAGAACAAAGCGCAGTTCGTTGCTCAGTTTGGCCAGGTCGGCGCTCAGCGCGTCTTCGGCGAACAGCGTCACTTCGGCTTGCAGGTTGCCACCGACGGCCTTGGCCGCACGCTGGATTTCCATCTCCTTGTTGACCGCGACCTTGACCGCCATGATCCGCTCCCAGTAGGCGCGGTCCAGTTCGACGCCTTCGGGCAGCTCGGCCAGGCCTTCGTACCAGGTATTGAGCATCACCGACTCGTTGCGCTCGCCCGGCAGGTACTGCCACAGCTCGTCGGCGGTGAACGCGAGGATCGGCGCAATCCAGCGCACCAGCGCCTCGGAGATGTGGTACAGCGCGGTTTGCGCCGAACGGCGGGCCTTGCTGTTGGCGCCAGTGGTGTACTGACGGTCCTTGATGATGTCCAGGTAGAAACCGCCCAGCTCCTGCACGCAGAAGTTGTGGATCTTGGAGTAGACGTTCCAGAAGCGGTATTCGCCGTAGTGCTCTTGCAACTCGCGTTGCAGCAGCAGCGTGCGGTCCACGGCCCAACGGTCCAGTGCCAGCATTTCTTCGGCCGGCAGGATGTCGGTGGCCGGGTTGAAACCGGTCAGGTTCGAGAGCAGGAAGCGCGCGGTGTTACGGATACGCCGGTAAGCGTCCGCACTGCGTTGCAGGATCTGCTCGGAAACCGCCATCTCGCCCGAATAATCGGTAGAAGCCACCCACAGGCGCATGATGTCGGCGCCCAGGGTGTCGTTGACCTTTTGCGGCGCGATCACGTTGCCAAGGGATTTGGACATCTTGCGGCCGGACTCATCGACGGTGAAGCCGTGGGTCAGCAGTTCGCGGTATGGCGCGTGGTTGTCGATGGCGCAACCGGTCAGCAGCGACGAGTGGAACCAGCCACGGTGTTGGTCCGAGCCTTCCAGGTACAGGTCGGCCCGCGGGCCGGTCTCGTGGCCCATCGGATGCGAACCGCGCAGTACGTGCCAGTGCGTGGTGCCCGAATCGAACCAGACATCCAGCGTGTCGCTGATCTTGTCGTACAGCGGCGCTTCGTCACCGAGCAGTTCGGCGGCGTCCATCTTGAACCAGGCTTCGATGCCTTCGACCTCGACGCGCCTGGCCACTTCTTCCATCAGCTCGGCGGTACGCGGGTGCAGCTCGCCGCTTTCCTTGTTCAGGAAGAACGGGATCGGCACGCCCCAGTTGCGCTGACGGGAGATGCACCAGTCCGGACGGTTGGCGATCATCGAGTGCAGGCGCGCCTGGCCCCAGGCCGGGACGAACTTTGTCTCTTCGATGGCCTTGATCGCCCGCTTGCGCAGGGTGTCGCCGCTCGCAGGTTCTTTGTCCATGCCGATGAACCACTGCGCGGTGGCGCGGTAGATCAGCGGGGTCTTGTGACGCCAGCAGTGCATGTAGCTGTGTTCGATGACAGCGGTGTGCAGCAGCGCGTCGACTTCGGCGAGCTTGTCGACGATGGCCGGATTGGCCTTCCAGATGAACTGGCCGCCAAAGAACTCCAGGGAGGTCGCGTAGACGCCGTTGCTCTGTACCGGATTGAGGATGTCGTCGTTGACCATGCCGTATTTCTTGCAGGTCACGAAGTCGTCCACGCCGTAAGCCGGAGCGGAGTGAACCACCCCGGTGCCAGCCCCCAGTTCAACGTACTCGGCCAGGTAAACCGGCGACAGGCGATCGTAGAACGGGTGACGGAAATTGATCAGTTCCAGTTCTTTACCTGTGGTGGTCGCGATGACCGAACCTTCCAGGCTGTAACGCACCAGGCACGACTCGACCAGCTCTTCAGCCAGTACCAGCAGCTTGTCGCCGACGTCGACCAGGGCGTAGTTGAATTCCGGGTGAACGTTCAGCGCCTGATTGGCCGGGATGGTCCACGGTGTGGTGGTCCAGATCACGATCGAAGCCGGTTTGGCCAACGATGACAGACCGAATGCGGCAGCCAGCTCGGCTTCGTCGGCAATCGGGAAGGCGACGTCGATGGTCGAGGACTTCTTGTTCTCGTACTCGACTTCCGCTTCCGCCAGGGCCGAACCGCAGTCGAAGCACCAGTTCACAGGCTTGAGGCCCTTGAACACGAAACCGCCCTTGACGATTTCCGCCAGGGCACGGATTTCACCGGCCTCGTTCTTGAAGTCCATGGTCTTGTACGGGTTGGCAAAGTCGCCCAACACGCCCAGACGGATGAATTCGGATTTCTGGCCTTCGATCTGCTCGGTCGCGTAGGCACGGCACAGTTCGCGGGTCTTGTCCGCGCCCAGGTTCTTGCCGTGGGTCACTTCGACTTTGTGTTCGATCGGCAGGCCATGGCAGTCCCAGCCCGGAACATAAGGCGCGTCGAAACCCGACAGGGTTTTCGAACGGATGATCATGTCCTTGAGAATCTTGTTCAGTGCATGACCGATGTGGATCGTGCCATTGGCGTACGGAGGACCGTCGTGCAGGACGAACTTCGGACGATCCTTGCCAATCTCGCGCAACTTACCGTACAGGCCAATGCTGTCCCAGCGCTGCAGAATCTGCGGTTCGCGCTGAGGCAGGCCGGCCTTCATAGGGAAGGCGGTGTCCGGAAGGTTTAGCGTGGCTTTATAGTCGGTCATTTAAGGCTCTTCATTAGCGATTGGCGCTAGGTGCGACAGGGCACGGGCGGCGGCAACATCCGCATTGATCGCCGTCTTAAGCGCCTCCAGAGAGGCGAAACGCTGCTCTTCACGCAGCTTGTGGTGGAAAACCACCGTCAAACGCCGGTCATACAGATCGCCGGCAAAATCTAAAAGATGCACTTCAAGGTGGGCTTTGCCATCACCCTGAACCGTGGGCCGCACGCCGATATTGGCGACACCTGGCCAGGTCTTGCCGTCGATATCGACGTTGACCAGGTACACCCCGGTCAACGGCACGCGACGACGCTTGAGTTGTATGTTGGCCGTGGGCGTACCCAACTGGCGGGCCAGTTTCTGGCCGTGCAAGACCCGCCCGGCAATCCGGAACGGGCGACCAAGCAGTTGCTCGGCCAAGGCAAAATCGGCAGCGGCCAGGGCATTGCGGACCTGAGTGCTGCTGACCCGTATGCCATCCAGTTCGACCGTCTGCGCCGCTTCGACGGTAAAGCCTTGCAGGACGCCGGCCTGCTGCAGGAAAACGAAATCCCCTACCCGGTCACAGCCGAACCGGAAGTCATCACCAACCTCCAGATGCTGGACGCCGAGACCGTCCACCAGAATGGTATCGACGAACTCGCTGGCGCTTAGCTTGCTCAGGCGCTGGTTGAACGCCAGGCACAACACCCGGTCGACACCTTCCAGGGCCAGCAGCTGCAATTTGTCTCGCAGGCGGGCCAGACGGGCGGGTGCCGTGTCCGGGGAGAAGAATTCTCGTGGCTGCGGCTCGAAAATCACCACGCAGCTGGGCACGCCCAACTCGAGCGCTCGCTCACGCAGCCTCGCCAGGATTGCCTGGTGACCACGGTGAACACCGTCAAAGTTGCCAATAGTGGCGACACAGCCCCGATGCTGGGGGCGCAGGTTGTGGAGGCCTCGAACCAGCTGCATAACGCGCTTCTTGCTCATAAAGTGGTCGATTATAACCACACACGGCGGCCGACGACAGGCAACACCGTAACCAAAGTGATCGAACCGACAAAACCGCCGGCTCGCCCGTGTTTATCGAGGTCGCAACCTCAGCTCAGCGCCTTGCGATTGAAGTCGCGCAAACGAAAGCCCATCAACAGCAACATGCCGAAATACGCCACCACGCCAGCCGCCACCAACGCGCCCAGACGCAGGAATCGTTCGAGCATGTGCCCCTGGTCCCAGGCCGGCATGAAATGCATCGCGCCGAGCAAGACCGCGGACATCACCAACACCGCGATCACCAGTTTAAACCCGAATTTCGCCCAGCCAGGCTGCGGCTGGTACATCTGCTGCTTGCGCAGTTGATAAAACAACAGGCCGGCGTTGAGGCAGGCACCGGCGCTGATGGCCAGGGCCAGGCCGGCGTGAGCCAGCGGGCCGATCAGCACCAGGTTGAACAATTGGGTGCACACCAGGGTGAAAATCGCGATTTTTACCGGAGTGCGGATGTTTTGTTGCGCATAAAAGCCCGGCGCCAGCACTTTGATGACGATAATCCCCAGCAGGCCGACCGAATAGGCGACCAGTGCGCGCTGGGTCATGGCCGCATCAAATGCACTGAACTGTCCGTACTGGAACAGTGAAACCGTCAGCGGCTCCGCCAGGATCCCCAGCGCCAGCGAGCACGGCAACACCAGTATGAAGCACAGGCGCAGGCCCCAGTCGAGAATTCGCGAATATTCGTGGCGATCCTTGCTGGCGAAGGACTTGGCCAGGGTCGGCAGCAAGATGGTGCCCAGCGCTACGCCCAGCACACCGGACGGCAATTCCATCAGGCGGTCGGCGTAATACATCCAGGACACGGAACCGGCGACCAGGAAGGAGGCGAAGATGGTGTTGATGATCAGCGAAATCTGGCTTACCGACACGCCGAGTATCGCCGGCGCCATCTGCTTCAGCACCCGCCAGACCCCGCTGTCGCGCAGGTTCAGGCGCGGCAATACCAGCATGCCGATCTTTTTCAGGTGCGGCAGTTGATAGAGCAATTGCGCCAGGCCACCGACCAGTACCGCCCAGCCCAGGGCCATGACCGGCGGGTCGAAGTACGGCGTCAGGAACACCGCAAAGATGATCATGCTGACGTTGAGCAGCGTCGGCACGAAGGCCGGCACCGAGAAGCGGTTATAGGTATTGAGGATCGCCCCGGCCAATGAAGACAGGGAGATCAGCAATATATAAGGGAACGTCACCCGCAGCAGGCTCACGGTAAGCTCGAACTTCTCCGGGGTATCGGTGAATCCCGGCGCAGTCGCCCAGATGACCCACGGCGCCGCAATCATGCCCAGCGCAGTGACCAACGCCAGCACCAGCGTCAGCAAACCGCAGACATAGGCGATAAAGGTTCGCGTCGCCTCCTCGCCTTTCTGGTTTTTGTATTCGGCCAGTATCGGCACGAAAGCCTGGGAAAAAGCGCCCTCGGCGAAGATTCGCCGCAACAGGTTGGGCAGTTTGAAGGCGATAAAGAAGGCGTCAGTCGCCATCCCCGCGCCAAATGCACGCGCGATAAGCGTGTCACGGACGAACCCCAAAACCCGGGAAAGCATTGTGATAGAGCTGACAGCGGCCAACGATTTGAGCAGATTCATTGAAAGAGTTTGTGCCTGTCGATAAACAGCAGGCGAACAAAGCGCCCACTTATGCGATACTCCGCGCCGCAGCAGCACAGAGCCAAAGCTCGCGAGTTTACAGGTCAAGCGCCGGAAATAAATATCCCGCCTCTTTATACCTACCACTTAGCGGAACGTCTCAACCGCCCTTGACAAGACATCAACTCATCGGCATGATTCGCGGCCTATTTTGTTTGCTATTTCCTAAAAAGTCTTTCGAGGAGCTCGACGGTGGCCAACACACCTTCCGCCAAAAAACGTGCAAAACAGGCTGAGAAGCGTCGCAGCCACAACGCCAGCCTGCGTTCCATGGTTCGTACCTACATCAAGAATGTAGTTAAGGCCATTGACGCAAAAGACGCTGAAAAAGCTCAAGCTGCTTACGTTCTGGCCGTGCCAGTTATCGACCGTATGGCCGATAAAGGCATCATCCACAAGAACAAGGCCGCTCGTCATAAGAGCCGCCTGAACGGTCACGTCAAGGCTCTGAACCTTGCTGTTGCCGCATAAGCGATAAGCTTGTTAAAAAACCGACCTCAGGGTCGGTTTTTTATTGCCTGCGTTTTGATGCGCACACAAAAAAACTGTGGGAGCGAGCTTGCTCGCGAAAAACTCAAAGACACCGCGCTCATTCAGAATGCCCGCGTTATCGTTGAAGTCCATCGCGAGCAAGCTCGCTCCCACACTGGTTTTCTCCCACGCTGGTTTTGCGTCAGCTTATTGAGCGTGCGCCCATGGCAAAATCGGGATTGCCGTCACCGCATTCTGCGGACTGCCCTCAATCAAACGATCGCTATAGACCAGATACACCAGCGTATTGCGCTTCTTGTCGAGGAAACGCACCACCTGCATGGTCTTGAACACCAGCGAAGTACGCTCCTTGAACACCTCGTCGCCATCCTTCAGATCACCCTTGAAGCTGATCGGCCCGACCTGACGGCAAGCGATGGACGCCTCGGCGCGATCCTCAGCCAGCCCCAGACCGCCCTTCACCCCACCCGTTTTGGCGCGCGACAGGTAGCAGGTCACGCCCTCCACTTTCGGATCATCAAATGCCTCAACGACGATACGATCGTTCGGACCGACAAACTTGAACACTGTCGACACCTGACCGATCTCCTCGGCCGAGGCCAGCAGCGGCATCGCCAACAGCAGACCCAACCATCCTTTTGCCACGCGCATTCAGGTATTCCTTCAGACCAGGATCAGGTTATCGCGGTGAACCAGTTCCGGCTCCGCCATATAACCCAACAGACCGACAATCGCCTCAGACGACTGCCCGATGATTTTTTGCGCCTCCAGCGCGCTGTAATTGGCCAGGCCACGGGCGATTTCGCGACCGTCCGGCGCGACGCAGACCACCATTTCGCCACGCCGGAAGCTGCCCTGGACCAGCTTGACGCCCACCGGCAGCAAGCTTTTGTTGCCCTGGGACAACGCCGTCACGGCGCCCGCATCCAGCACCAGTGTGCCGCGGGTCTGCAGATGCCCGGCCAGCCATTGCTTGCGCGCCGCCAACATGCCGCGCTCAGGAGACAGCAAGGTGCCGATTCGCTCGCCCGCCTTGAGGCGATCCAGCACTCGCTCAAGTCGCCCGCCCACAATAATCGTGTGCGCACCGGAACGGGCAGCCAGTCGCGCAGCCCGCAATTTGGTCTGCATGCCGCCACGCCCCAGCGCACCACCGGTACCACCGGCCACCGCATCCAGCGCCGGATCATCGGCACGGGCTTCGTAAATCAGACTGGCACCGGGATTGTTACGCGGGTCGGCGTCGAACATGCCATCGCGATCGGTGAGGATCACCAGCAAGTCAGCTTCGACCAGGTTGGCCACCAGTGCCGCCAGGGTGTCGTTGTCGCCGAAACGAATTTCGTCGGTGACCACGGTGTCGTTCTCGTTGATCACCGGGATGACCTTGAGCTCGACCAGCGCACGCAAGGTACTGCGAGCGTTCAGGTAGCGCTTGCGATCAGACAGATCATCGTGCGTCAGGAGAATCTGCGCGGTATGCCGGCCATGCCGGGCAAAGCTCGACTCCCAGGCCTGCACCAGGCCCATCTGGCCGATGGCGGCAGCTGCCTGAAGCTCGTGCATCGCACTGGGTCGCACGGTCCAGCCCAGGCGGCTCATGCCTGCCGCTACCGCCCCGGAGGACACCAGCACCAGTTCGACGCCCGCCTCATGCAAGGCCACCATCTGTTCGACCCAGACACCCATTGCCGCGCGATCCAGGCCCTTGCCGTCCGCCGTCAGCAAAGCGCTGCCGATTTTCACGACCCAACGCTGCGCACCTGCCACCTTGCTCCGCATCATCTTCAACCTTAGCTTGAGGACAGCGCGACCTGGCACTGCCCGTGACGTTAATCGTGGTTATTCGTGACCAACGATCGATTTCCAGATACTAAAACGCCGCTCATGTGAGCGGCGCTTAAGTTTATCTCAACGAATCAATCACGCACGTAAATGATTTCCGGACCGTCTTCGTCATCCACGTCTTCTTCGTCCCAATCATCGTCGCCGATGTCATGGACCGACTTCACGCCACTGCGGCGCAGGGCACGCTGGTCATCCAGGGCCTGCAACTGGGCACGGGCTTCGTCTTCGATGCGCTGATCGAGATCGGCCAGCTCTTCCTTGTAGGCCGGGTCGTTGGCCAGGCGATCGGCGCGATCTTCCATGTAGCGCATGATGTCGTGGCACAGACGCTCGGTGCCCAGCTTGGAGATGGCCGAGATCACATAGACCGGACCCGTCCACTCCAGGCGATCGACGATTTCCTTGACGCGAGCGTCGTGCTCTTCTTCAAGAATCTGGTCGCACTTGTTCAGCACCAGCCAACGGTCACGCTCGGCCAGCGACGGACTGAACTTGGTCAACTCGCTGACAATCACTTCAGCCGCATCCGGGGCACTGGTGTCATCCAGCGGCGCCATGTCGACGAGGTGCAGCAGCAGACGGGTACGCGACAAGTGCTTGAGGAAGCGAATCCCCAGGCCCGCGCCATCGGAAGCGCCTTCGATCAGGCCCGGAATGTCCGCGACAACGAAGCTCTTCCAGCGATCGACGCTGACCACGCCCAGGTTCGGCACCAGCGTGGTGAACGGATAGTCGGCGACCTTCGGCTTGGCGGCCGACACCGAACGAATGAAGGTACTTTTGCCAGCGTTCGGCAAGCCCAGCAGACCGACGTCAGCCAACACCTTCATTTCCAGCTTGAGGTCACGCGCCTCACCCGGCTTACCCGGAGTGGTCTGGCGAGGAGCGCGGTTGGTACTGGACTTGAAGCGGGTGTTGCCCAGACCGTGCCAGCCGCCATGAGCCACCAGCAGCTTCTGGCCAGCCTTGGTCAGGTCACCGATCACCTCCTGGGTGCCAGCGTCGATAACCGTGGTGCCGACCGGTACGCGCAGCACCAGCTCCTCACCTTTTTTACCTGTGCAGTCGGTGCTGCCGCCGTTGGAACCGCGCTCGGCATCGAAGTGCCGGGTGTAACGGTAGTCCACCAGGGTGTTGAGGTTTTCGTCGGCGATCATGTAGACCGAGCCGCCATCACCACCGTCGCCGCCGTTCGGGCCACCATTTTCAATGAATTTCTCGCGACGGAAGCTCATGCAACCGTTGCCGCCGTCGCCGGCCTTTACTCGAATCGATACTTCATCAACAAACTTCATAACAAAACGCCTCTCGCCATACGGACGAGCCGAAAAAACCTAGACATAAGACTCTTGCAAAAATGAGCGCAGCGACCTCAATCAACGACCGCGAATCCAGCGCTGGAGCCCATTACAAACAGCTTTGCAAGAGACTCACCCCACAAACGAAAAAGCCCCGTCGCGAGACAGGGCTTTTCCAGCAACTACGTAATTATGCCGCGACGACGTCAGTCTTCGGGACGATGCTCACGTAACGGCGACCGAAGGCGCCTTTTACTTCGAACTTGATCACGCCGTCGATTTTAGCGAACAGAGTGTGATCCTTGCCCATGCCAACGCCGTAGCCAGCGTGGAATTGGGTGCCGCGCTGACGCACGATGATGTTGCCCGGAATGATAACCTGGCCGCCATACATCTTCACGCCAAGGCGTTTGGCTTCTGAGTCGCGACCGTTACGGGTACTACCACCAGCTTTTTTGTGTGCCATGAGTTCAATTCTCCTAGTGAGGAATTAGGCTGAAATTAAGCCTGAATACCGGTGATTTTGATCTCGGTGTACCACTGGCGGTGGCCCATACGCTTCATGTGGTGCTTACGGCGACGGAACTTGATGATGCGGACTTTATCGTGACGACCTTGGGAGATCACTTCAGCCACAACGGTAGCGCCAGCAACAACTGGAGCGCCGATATTCACGTCGTCGCCATTGGCAACCAACAGAACGCGATCAAAAGTAACGGATTCGCCGGTAGCGATTTCCAGTTTTTCGATCTTCAGGTATTCACCTGGAGCAACTTTGTACTGCTTGCCACCAGTAACGATTACTGCATAAGACATGGTATTTCTCCGATAATCCTGCTCACCCAGCTCTTTATAAGAAGAGGTATTGGCTGGCATGGCTGCATAGGGCTGGAAGGCCTGTCTGCAATTGCGTAAGGCAGGTGCTGCCCAGGAAGTTCAGGGTGCGCGATTGTACGCAAGCTGACAGGCCGATGCAAGAGGCCGCCCATCGTACCTTGACACCCGCCGACGTGGGTCCTAGCATGCCGCGCAACCCTTCTGGAGCAACTGTCTCTGATGCAACCCCAAGCTTTCTACCGCGCGGTGGCGGACGATTTCAAAGCCGTCGACGGCATCATCAAGAAGCAGCTGACGTCCCGAGTGCCGCTGGTGTCGAAAATCGGCGACTACATTACCTCGGCCGGCGGTAAACGCCTGCGCCCCTTATTGGTGCTGCTGTGTGGCAAGGCCCTGGGTCGCGAAGGCGATGACATGCGCCTGCTGGCCGCGACCATCGAGTTCCTGCACACCGCCACCCTGCTGCATGACGACGTGGTCGACATGTCCGGCATGCGCCGCGGCCGCTCGACCGCCAACGCCATGTGGGGCAACGCTCCAAGCGTGCTGGTCGGCGACTTCCTGTATTCGCGCTCCTTCGAAATGATGGTCGAACTGGGTTCCATGCCGGTGATGAAGATCCTTTCGCAAGCCACGCGGATCATTGCCGAAGGTGAGGTGCTGCAGCTGTCGAAGGTCCGTGACGCCAGCACCACCGAAGAAACCTACATGGAAGTCATCCGCGGCAAGACGGCGATGCTGTTTGAAGCCTCGACCCACAGTGCCGCGGCCCTGGCCGGTGCCACACCGGAACAGAGTGAAGCGCTGCGCACTTTCGGTGATCACCTGGGTATCGCCTTCCAGTTGGTCGATGACCTGCTGGATTATAAAGGGGACGCGCAAACCCTTGGCAAGAACGTCGGTGACGATCTGGCCGAAGGCAAACCCACCCTGCCGCTGATCTACACCATGCGCGAAGGCACGCCGGAACAGGCGACACTGGTGCGCAAGGCGATTCAGAAAGGCGGTATCGAGGACCTGGAAAGCATCCGCGAGGCCGTTGAAGCGTCCGGTTCCCTCGAGTACACCGCGCAGCTGGCCCGCGACTACGTGGCCCGTGCGATCAAGTGCCTCGATGCGCTGCCTGCCAGCGAGTATCGGGATGCGCTGGTCGAGCTAAGCGAGTTTGCGGTCGCCCGCACGCACTGACCTGCCCTTCGCAGGAGCCGGCTTGCTGGCGAATGCATCACCACGGTACTTCTGAAACACCGTGGCGTATGCATCGCCAGCAAGCCGGCTCCTACAGCGAACGCATCACGCCGATGCTCCTGAAACACCGCGGTGCATGCATTCGCCAGCAAGCCGGCTCCTACGGCGCCTAAAACCCTATACAATGTGCGACTTTTAGCCATCCTCAATCCAAGGAGCTTTAGTGAGCACGTTGCCACCCTGCCCGAAATGCAACTCCGAATACACCTACGAAGACGGCGCACAGCTGATCTGCCCCGAGTGCGCCCATGAGTGGTCCGCCGGCGGCGAAGTGGAAGCAGTGTCCGATGACGCCGTGAAAAAGGATTCGGTCGGCAACATCCTGCAGGATGGCGACACCATCACCGTGATCAAGGACCTCAAGGTCAAGGGCACGTCGCTGGTGGTCAAGGTCGGCACCAAGGTCAAGAACATTCGCCTGTGCGATGGCGACCACGACATCGACTGCAAGATCGACGGCATCGGCCCGATGAAACTCAAATCCGAGTTCGTCAGAAAAGTCTGACTCTGCTGTATGACCGTCCCGCGCCCTGCGTGGGATGGTGCTTCACCCTCCTCGCCTCGTGATCGTAGGAGCCGGCTTGCTGGCGAATGGCATCCACTGGGTTTCAAGCCTGAACCCCGTCGCCTGCATCGCCAGCAAGCCGGCTCCTACAGGTTACATCTGGAAAAAAGCACAAACGGCCAAATAGGCCCTTGCTATTTGATGAATAAGAATTATTCTCATTGAAACTTTCAAAGGAGATGAGAACCATGACTTATTTGATCGACGCCTGGCTGGACCGCCCACATCCTTACCTCAGGATCCTGCATCGGGAAACCGGGGAAGTGTGTGCAGTGCTTGAAGAGGAAGCCTTGAACGAGCTGCAGGATCAGGGTGATCTGGACGTCAACGGCCTGAGTTCCAGCGAGCCGGTAGTGCTCAAGGAACTGGTGCGTAATCTGTTTCTGTTCTGCTATGCCCGGGCATTGCGCCCGACCAGCGACCTGAACCATAAGATCGAATTATGAAAATGCAACATGTCGGAGCGAGCCCTGTGGGAGCGGGCTTGCTCGCGAAGAGGCCATAACATTCAACATCATCGTTGAATGACACACCGCTTTCGCGAGCAAGCCCGCTCCCACATGACCGAGCCCGCTCCGACACTCAGTCTTACAGAACGTCGAGCAGCTCGACGTCGAATACCAGTACGCTATGCGGCGGAATGCTGCCAACGCCTTGAGCGCCGTAAGCCAGTTCGCTCGGCACGTACAGACGCCATTTGCTGCCGGCGTTCATCAGTTGCAGGGCTTCGGTCCAGCCGGCAATCACGCCGCCAACCGGGAATTCCGCAGGCTGGCCACGATCATAGGAGCTGTCGAACACAGTGCCGTCGATCAGTGTGCCGTGGTAGTGGGTGCGCACGGTGTCTTCACGGGATGGCTTGGCGCCTTCACCTGCGGTCAACACTTCAAATTGCAGGCCGGAAGCCAGGGTAGTGATGCCATCACGCTTGGCGTTTTCAGCCAGGAAGGCCAAGCCTTCGCCCGCCGCCGCTTCAGCCTTGGCTGCCGCTTCGGCTTGCATGATTTCGCGGATGACCTTGAAGCTGGCGGACATCTCTTCCTGACCCACACGGCTTGGCTTGCCGGCGAAAGCATCGGTCAGACCGGCCAGGATTGCGTCCAGGCTGACACCCGGTGGCGGGTTGTCGCGCAGCTGGTCACCCAGCTGACGGCCAATACCGTAGCTGACGCGGGTTTCGTCGGTGGACAGATTTACTTCGGACATGACACTGCTCCGCTGTGCGGACGGCCCGGAACTTGCCGTGCGTGCACAGCGCGTCCCGGAGCGCCCGGAACCAAAAGGGCCAGCAGACTAGCACAGATGCCATCGCGTTGATCAGGGGGTCAGTGCTGCCACCCGGTACGGAAGGCGATCGGTACCTTCAGGCTTTCTTCCGAACTGGCACCAAGGCCGCACATTTCGTCATGCACCGAGGTGTGCACGAGGTTGAACTGCAAGGTGGGAAAGTCGCGAAGCAGCTCACGGGCATGCTCGACCGAGCGCAGATGAAACGACTCGCCGCGCTTATCGCTCAGGGGAAAGGCCGCGCCGTGCATGCGCGCTTCGAGCAGATAGATTCCCCCTTCCAGCGAGATCAGGTTGAGCTCATCGACTTTGCCGGCGATGGCATAGGCATTCAATTCTTGCAGGTTCATGAACACACCTCACACTGTGGCGAGCCAGGATTCCTACAGGCATAGGCTTCGGTGCAACAAAGCACAAGCCACCAACGATACCGCTCGTCTGGTTCACCCTCCCTTTGTAGGAGCCAGCTTGCTGGCGATGGTCGTCAACGATAACGCTGGAAGCCTGAAACCCCGCGGCGCCCTCAGGGTTATCGCGAGCAAGCTCGCTCCTACAGGGGGGCGGTTGTGCAACTCAGTGCTTGGTCAGCTTGTCCAGGTAACCCATGGCGAACGCGGAGACCACGAAGGTCATGTGGATGATCACGTACCACTTCAAGTGCTCGGGATCGACGTTCTTGGCATCCATGAAGATCCGCAGCAGGTGGATGGAGGAAATTGCCACGATGGAGGCCGCCACTTTCATCTTCAACGAAGACGAATCCATGGTGCCCAACCAGTTGAGCTTTTCCTTGTGGTCGTCGATATCCAGCTGGGAAACGAAGTTCTCGTAGCCGGAAATCATCACCATCACCAGCAAACCGCCAACCAGGGCCATATCGATCAGCGACAACAACACCAGAATCAGGTCCGATTCGGCCATCGAGAACACGTTAGGAATGACGTGAAACACTTCCTGGAAGAATTTCAGCGCCAGTGCCAACAAGCCAAGGGACAGGCCGAAGTAGATCGGCGCCAGAAGCCAGCGGGAGGCATACATTGCATTTTCGATAAAGCGTTCCATTGAATCTCACAGTTGGGCTGGAAATGGACGCGAGTATACCAGCCACCTGTTACACCCAGAAACAACCGAAAAATCCGTAGCCTGCGCGTGTGTGACAAGGTTTTTCTGCTAGTGTCCAAACTATTGACAGCTAAGCGACATCGGACAGGAAAACGGGAAAATGGATGTGCGATTGCCTTTAACGAGCGCCGGAATATGCCTGGTTCTGCTGATGAGTGGCTGCTCACCCAGTGATGCCAAACTCCCGGTCAGCCTCGAGGAAAAGACGGCGCAGTTCGAGAAGTCTCTGGAAGCGATTCAGGACCCGAAACTCAAGGATGCCGTGGCCGAACTTGGCGGCTCACTGTTGTTGCTCGAGCGTGCTCAGCTCAAGCTTGAGAGCAAACCTGTGGAAACCGAGTACGACGAAGACGTCCTCGCCGTGCTCAAGCACTACCCCACGCCCCAGGATCTGGTCGACACCTACATCAACGGTCTGTTCGTGCTCCACAAAGACTCCAGCTCCGACTACTTGACCGATCTGCAGCCGGTATTCCCCTTCAACTTCAACAGCCCGGCCGCGTTTCTTTTTCCCCATGGCGTGGAATGGCAGTCTGTGACCTTGAGCAACAAGCGCGTCATCCCGTTCCAGCCGGAATGGTCGGAAACCGATCCTGGCATTCAGCTGAGCCCTTCGAGCTCCAACCTGACCAACCCCGATGACCTGACGGTAACCTACCCGTTCATTGATGGCCTGGACGTTGAAAACAAGAACCAGCCACAACCGGTGAGTCTACAGGGCAAGGTGGAAGTTATCGCGCCGCGCCGGCTCTACAGTTTCGACCTGACGAAAAAGGACGTCGGTCAAACCCGTACCAACGACAACCTCAGCGTCACCCTGTTGAAAATGGACGACAACTACGCCGAAATCGAATTCAGCAACAGCGCGCCCCTGGCCGCCGAGCTCAGCGACATAACCTTGAACCCGCTGATCGTCCAGGCCAGAGACAGCACCGGGCAATTCCTCTCGCGCTCGGGCTCGATCAATGAAACCGCTGCGCAAATAGCCTTCTATCAGAAGCAACTGGCGAATATGCAACAGCAGAAAGCCTGGAGCGAGGCATTCGCAAAACAGCTCGATGAAGAGCAACGCGCCTTTGAGCAGCAACAGAAACAGCATTACTCCAAGGTATACTTCAACGGGCCGATCGAGACCCTGGAAGTCAGCGTGCTGGATTTTTCTGCGGCGACGGTGACCCGCAAGAACCTGAACCTTCCGGTACGCCGCTTCGACCGGCACACCACAGCAAAATCCATCCAGCCGCTGACGTTGCCGGTGGTGGTGTACGACGACCAGGCCCCGACCTGGCTCCAGGGGGCGACGCTGGGCGAGGAACAACTGAAGAAGAGTGTCAGCGTCAGTCAGTCAGTCGATGACCCGAGTGCAGCGCGCATTGAGTTCGATCACCCCAGAAGCTTCAATGATGAACTGCTCGGCACCGCCTTGAACGTTGGCAAAAGCCCGGTCACTTTCTTCACCGAAGACGCTGACGGCAAACGGGATGGGCCGATTGAATTGCCGCCGCAGGCGTACCAGGTCGATCCCCCGCGCGGCACTATCACCTATGACCTGAACCTGTTTCCCGAAACACCGGCCTACGCGGTCGGCTCCTTTCCCCTGTTCATGGCCACCGTCGACAAGAAAACCATCGACGCCCGCCAGTTACCCAAAGGACTGAAAATCAAAGGCAATGCATTGGTGGTCGATTCGAAATTGTTCCCCGCCCAGGACTGGCGTTTCTTTGCCAGGGACGGCAGCGGCCACTATCTGAAGGAGATCCTGTCGGTCAGTCACGATGCGGGCGCAGAAGGCCCGGCGTTATTCGCTGTGCATTACTTCTACGGCCAGCCCACCCAACTGGAAACCTACCAGCGCACCGACCTCGTCACCGTACAATACGGTTTCGAGGTCAAACTGGACAAGGCTGACCTTGACCGATAGTCGACTCAGCGGTCGGGCCGGAACTCGAAGCCGGGATTGCGCGAACGGCCACCATTGATTTCCCGCAGCTGGGCCTGCAGGTGCAGGCACCAGATTTGCGGGTCATCAGCCAGTTCGTAGCCATGCAGGGTCAGGCTTTCAACTATGGTGTCGAGGATTGATTCAGCCACGAAGGGGCCATGAAACGGGCCCTGGGCTTTAATGGCTGAAGGTTGTTCGCCGGCCATTCCGGCGGCAAAAAGCAAGGTCCACATGCCCGTATCCCCCGCCAGTGGGCGGATGGCACATTCGATACGGGTCACAAGACCCAGGCATTGACGGGTGAGGCAGAGGTTGCGCGACATGGCGGCGACCCTCGGTAGATCCGGTATTCAGCCCCCACGGGGAGGCTGTCTCGATCCAGTGATTACTGTCGATATCCTTGACCTGATCATAGAAGAAAAGTCTGACTAGCACGTCAAGTTAGACCAAAAGGCGCCGAATGGTCATTGTGTGAATTTTGACGTCAGAGTGATGGCACTTTTTTCGCTGAATGTCGATTTTGACGACACCACAAAACCTGTGGGAGCGAGCTTGCTCGCGATAGCGGACTTCCAGCCAACAGAGATGTTGAAGTAAGTCCCTCATCGCGAGCAAGCTCGCTCCCACAGGATCGGCGTGATCTCAGATCAGGCGTATGTCAGGCCGGTTTGGCCTCGACCAATGCTTCCTGCGCAGCCTCCTTCTCGGCTTCCTTCAGATCTTCCTCACTGATCATTTCCGCGATCACGCGCAAACGCTCCACCACCCGTGCGTTAACGCTGCCTTCAGGGAATTCGCCATGCTCATCCGGTGCGCCCGCCGGTTCACCGACCAACAGGCTCAGCGCCTCGTCCGCCTGGCGTACCGCATAGACATGAAACTGCCCCGCACGCACCGCGGACAGCACTTTCTCGTCGAGCATCAGCGTGGCAACGTTGGCCTGCGGAATGATCGCGCCTTGCTCGCCGGTCAGCCCGCGGGCTTCGCAGAGCCGGAAGAAGCCTTCGATCTTCTCGTTGACCCCGCCCACCGCCTGCACTTCACCAAACTGGTTGATCGAGCCGGTGATTGCAAAGCACTGCTTGAGCGGGGTTTTCGACAAGGCCGAGATCAGGGTGCAGGCTTCGCCCAACGAGGCACTGTCACCATCGACGTAACCGTAGGATTGCTCCAGGGCGATACTGGCGGAAATCGCCAGGGGGAATTCCTGGGCATAACGGCTGCCCAGATACCCGGTGAGGATCATCACCCCCTTGGAGTGAATCGGCTGGCCGAGGTTGACCTCGCGCTCGATGTCGACGATGCCGCTGCCACCCGGGTAGACCGTGGCGGAAATCCGCGCCGGCACACCGAAGGCCGAGTCGCCCACTTCCAGAACCGTCAGCCCGTTGCACTTGCCGACGGCGGCACCGTCCGTGTCGATGAGGATGATCCCGGCCAGCATGTCATCGAGAATACGCGCAGAAACTCGCCCGGTGCGGGTGGCCTTGGCTTTGAGTGCACGTTCGATGTGCCCGGCGTCGGTCATTTCGTCGGCCGCCAGGTGGCGAATGAAATCCGCCTCGCTGACCAGCTGGAACAAATCACCGATCCGCGCCGACAAACGCCCCTGATGTTCGGCCAGGCGCGCGCTGTATGTCGCCAGGCGCGCCACTGCATCGGCGGTCAGCGGTGCCATGCCTTCTTCGGAGGTACGGGTCTTGAGCAACTGGGCGAACTGCTCCAGGCTTTCGTCGACCATCGGGATGTCTTCGTCGAAATCCACCAGGACGCGGAACATTTCCTGGAAGTCCGGATCGAGGTCTTGCAGCGTGTAGTACAGCTGCCGGGCGCCGATGATGATGACTTTGACCTGCAACGGAATGTGTTGCGGTGTCAGGGTCACGGTGGCGAAACGACCCATCTCGCCCAGCGGCGATTCCATTTTCAGTTTGCGCGATTGCAGGGCGCGTTTGAGCGCATCCCACACGAACGGCTCACTGAGCATTTTTTCCGCTTCCAGGATCAGGAAGCCGCCGTTGGCCCGGTGAAAGGCACCCGGTCGCAGCTGCCGGTAGGTCGTGTATAACGCGCCCTGATCGGTGGTGTACTCGATCCGGCCGAACAGGTTTTCGTAAGTCGGGTGCGGCTCGAAAACCACTGGCGCACCGCCGCTGGCCGGATGACCGACCACCAGGCTCGGCGCGTACTGCTCCTCCAGCAACTTGCGCGCGACCGCGTCTGACTTGCTGTCATCCACCAGTTGCTCGACCACCGTCTTGAGCAGGTACACCTGCATCGCTTGCAGGTAGCCGCAGACTCCGGCGTTTTCCGCGTACTTTTCCGACAGCGGCGCAAGCAGTGGCTGCAAGGCCAGGGTGATGGTTTCTTCGTTGAGCTGGCGCAGTTCATTGCTCGACTCGCGCTTCCACTGCGCCAGGCTGGCGAGTTCTTCGTTCAGCCGCTCTTCGAGCCACGAAATGTCGTCGTGGAAGCGCTCGCGATCGGCTTCCGGCAACTGGGCGAATTCCGCTTCGTCCACCGCCTTGCCTTCAAACATCGGGGTGAACGCGATGTTGCTGCTGTCGCGATACAGCGCGACGTCTTTCTCGAGCGCCAGGCGCTCGATCACATCCAGCGCGCGGTCATAACGTTGATTGAACGCGCGATCGATGGCGCTTTTCTTCTGCTGGTAGGACGGATGCTCGAACACGGCCGGAAAAGTCGCCAGCAGGTTGTCGATCAGCCCGTTGATATCATCGATGAAGGCACCGGCGGTGCCTGCGGGAAACTCCAAGGCACGCGGCTCGCGAGGATCTTCGAAATTGTTGACGTAGACCCAGTCCGCCGGGGTCTGCAGGCGTTTGCCTTCAGCCTTCAGGTAGCGTTTGACGAACGAAAACCGGCCAGTGCCGGGCTCCCCCATGACGAATACGTTGTAACCGGGGCGTGGCATGGCCACACCGAACTGCAAGGCTTCGACCGCACGTTCCTGGCCAAGCACACCGCGAAAGGGCTCCAGATCATTGGTGGTAGAGAAGCTGAACTGTTCAGCGGAAAACGGACGGGTCAGCGCTTCGGGCGCTAGACGCAAGCTGGCAGCAACAGGATCAGGCATCGGGCTTCCTTACATCAGGCGGGGCAGATAGCGGCATTCTGGCGCTGCCCATGCATCACTTGCAAGGCGCGCCTCAAGCCAAAGCATAGTCAAAGTGGCATCTCCAGGCGGGCCGGGTCTAAATCAAGGTTTTTAACGAATATATTGCAAAAAATCACGGAACCCCTGGAACCTGCCTAAACTCCAAACTGCGCGGCTGGAACAATAACCGGCCCACTGGCGCCAGATCGGGCCAGACCCTGTCCATTGGTATGCACATAAAGAGAACATAGCTATGAAACGGATTCTTCTCGGTACTCTCTTCACCGCTGTATCCATCAACGCCATGGCTCAGGCGCCAGGCGGCCCGGATTGCGGTTGGGGCAACATGCTGTTCGAAGGTCAGCGTGGCACCCCGGCTCACTTCCTGGCATCCACCACCAACGGCACCTCCGGCAACGCAACCTTCGGTATGACCTCCGGTACCAACGGTTGCTCGACAAATGCGTCGCTGACCTATGGCGGCAAATCCTGGTTGGCCATGAATGGCATGATGAACGAGCTGTCCGAAGACATGGCTAAAGGTCAGGGCGAAGCGCTGACGACCTATGCCGTGGTACTGGGCGTGGCGCCGGAAGACCGTGCGCACTTCGCCGCCGTGACTCACGAGCACTTCCAGCAGATCTTCAGCAAGGCGGACGTTACCGCAGAAGACGTGCATACCAACACCCTGGCAGTCCTGAAAAGCGATCCGCGACTGGTCAAGTACGCCACTCAAGCTTAAGCTCGACCCGCCCGCACCTTTTCAGGGGCGGGCTTTATTTTTTGGACCTGCCCCCTCTGGTATGTCAATCAACGGTAGGAGCTGGCTTGCCAGCGATGGTCTCAAGAGCGCCGCGTTGAACCAGATCGTGCGCGTTATCGTTAACGACCATCGCTGCGGTGCGACGATTCGCCAAGCCAGCTCCTGCAGTGGAACGGTCAACCGCATCGGGTCTTTGTATTTTTTCGACTTAAGTTGCTCACTATGCTCAAACGCCTTGCCTGGCTGGCGCTCTGTGTCTGTGCCCCGCTGTCCGCCGCGCCACACATCGACAATCAACGTTTGCAGCAACTGGCCAACGACCCTTTCTGGATCTCCCTGGGCCATTACGAAACCGCCAAGCTCGGCGGCTGGCGCAGCTATGTCAGCGACAGGAAATTTTTCCTCGCACCCGACGGCAACGAACACCCCGATCGTGAGTTGACCGCGACCGTCCAGGCGCTCTACGCCCCCGCGAGTGCTGGCGAACAGCATGCACAATGCGTCTATCCTGCCCGCACCCGCTGGCTGAAAGCGCAACTCGAGCTGAACGATCTGCCGGCGCCGGACTGCAGCGAATTCAAGCAATGGTTCAAGGATGTCTCGCCCCACAGCGCGGTGATGATTTTCCCTGCGGCCTATCTGAACAGCCCTTCATCGATGTTCGGCCATACCTTGTTGCGCATCGATCAGGCTGACGTGCAGCGCGATAAAACCGCCCTGCTTAGCTATGCGATCAACTTCGGTGCCTACATCGAAGGCTCGGACAACAGCATCCTGTATGCCTGGAAGGGCTTGATGGGCGGCTATCCGGGCCTGTTTGCGCTGGTGCCTTATCAGGAAAAACTCTCGGAATACCGCAGTCTCGAGAACCGTGATCTGTGGGAATACCGTCTGAACCTGACCCAGGCAGAAACCGAGCGCATGGTCGAGCACGTCTGGGAACTGAAACAGATCCAGTTCGATTATTTCTTCTTCGACGAAAACTGCTCCTATCGCTTGCTGGAGCTGTTGCAAGTGGCCCGCCCGAGCCTGCGGCTGACCGGACAATTCCCACTGACCGCGATTCCCACCGACACCGTCAAGGCCGTGAAAGAAGCCGGGCTGGTCGAATCCATTGAGTATCGTCCGTCCCGGGAGCGTGAATTACTCAGCCGCGCCGAACCGTTGACCGATGAGGAGCAGCAGTGGGTATTGAAAGTCAGCGCCGACCAGAAGCAATTGCAAACCCCGGCGTTCAAGGCGCAAGCCCGCGACCGGCAGGCGTTGATCATCGATGCCGCGTACCGGTTGGAGCGCTACCGCGCCAACGGCCAGGAACGCGACCCGCATCGGGCACAGCGCAGTTTCGAATTGCTGCGGGCGATCAACCAGAACCCGGCACCGGCACTGGACATCCCGCGCCCCGGCCTGCCCGAGGACGGCCATGAATCCCGCACCTGGCAGGCCGGCATCGGCACTCGGGGCGACAAGGCCTTTGGCGAATATGGCCTGCGCATGGCGTATCACGACCTCAACGACAACGCCGAGAGCTTTCCCCTTGGCGCACAGATTGAAATCCTGCAGATGAAACTGCGTCAGTACGAAGGCAATCACTGGCAATTGCAGCAATTGGACCTGGCGACCATCCGCTCCCTGACCCCGCGTAATGCGTTGCTGCAACCACTCTCGTGGCAAGTCACCGGCGGTCTTGAGCGCGTGCCGGGCAAGCATGACGATGAAACGCTGGTCAGCCACGTCAATGGCGGTGGCGGCGGTACCTGGCAACTGGGCGACGACATGCTCGGCTTTGCCTTGGGCACCGTGCGCGTTGAACACAACAATGACTTTGCCGGCTTCATTGCTCCGGCGGCAGGCTTCAACAGCGGTTTGCTGTGGAACAACCCGCTGGGCAACTTCAGCCTGGAAGCCAAGGGAGATTTCTTTACCAATGGTGAAGTGCGTCGTAGCGTCAGTCTGAATCAACAGTGGGAATTGTCGCGCAACCTGGGTGTGCGCCTGAGTGCCCAACGCGAATTCAGCCACCTGGCCTCACCCGAGAACGAAGTGATGCTCGAGCTGAAGTGGTATCACTACTGACCTGACACACCATCCCCCTGTAGGAGCGAGCTTGCTCGCGATGGACGTTAACGATGACGCGGGCTGCCTGGATGAACGTGGTGCGCTCACGTCCTTCGCGAGCAAGCTCGCTCCTACAGGGTTTTATGGCGTTCAATGGATTTTTCACAGTCCTTCCACGATCGCCTCACGAGTCCACTCCTAGACTTTGCTCATCGGCCGTTGAACGGCCCGGGAGTGCGAGATGTGGCGTTGCGTGGGTGTAGCGGGTTTGTTGATGTTGATCGCGGGTTGCCAGACGACCCACGAGGACCTGATCGCCAAGGGGTATCCACCGGCATTCGCCGATGGTTTCGATGACGGCTGCAGCAGTGGCCGGCAAGCGGCAGGGGCAATCACTGGTGAGTTCCGCAAGAACGTCCCGCGCTACCTCAAGGACAAGCACTACGCCGAAGGCTGGAGCGATGGCTTCCGCCAGTGCCAGGCCATGCGCGAAAGCGAGGACCGGGAGGATTATCGCAGCCATCACTGGGACGAACGGGAAAAAGCCTGGCAACAGCAGAAAGACCAGGACGCCGCCCGTGCCTATCGCTCGCAATGAGTCGCTGACAGACATCCGTCGAAACTAAATACCGGTGACCATGGCCCAAACCCTATAACGGGAGAAAACCATGAGTCGTGCCTTCGTCAATGAAGATAACGCCGCAGCGCAAGCTGACCAGCCGGTCGAACGGCAGGTCAGCGATCAGCCCAATTACGTCACGCCCGCGGGTCTTGTTCAGTTGCAGAGGAAAGTTGCTGAACTGCAACAGCTGCACAGCGAGCAATCGGCCAAAGGCGAGCAGGCAGACAAGCAGCGCCTGGCCGACCTTGAGCGGGATTTGAGGTATTTCAAGCAGCGGCTGCAAAGCGCCCAGGTGGTGGCCGCCGCCAGCTCGACAGAAAAAGTGCAGATCGGCAGCCGAGTGACGTTCGCCGATGAAAACGATAGTCAACAGACGGTGCAACTGGTGGGTGAGGATCAGGCCGACGCCGCGGCAGGCCTGATCAACTGGGGTTCGCCTCTTGGCCGGGCGTTGCTCGGTGCGCAACTCGGTGACGAGGTGCTGTGGCTGCGTCCGGCGGGCGATCAGTTGATCGAGATCACCCGCATCGAACCGGCTTAAACCACGCCCTGGGCGAGCATGGCGTCGGCGACTTTGACGAAGCCGGCGATATTCGCGCCCTTGACGTAGTTGATCCGGCCGTTTTCTTCGCCGTAATGCACGCACGCGTGGTGGATCGATTGCATGATGGCGTGGAGCTTGCTGTCCACCTCACCACCGGTCCACAGCAGGCGCATGGCGTTCTGTGACATCTCCAGCCCGCTCACCGCGACGCCGCCGGCGTTGGAGGCCTTGCCCGGCGCAAACAAGATACCCGCCTCGATGAACAGATCCACCGCTTCCAGGGTGGTCGGCATGTTCGCGCCTTCTGCCACACAGCCACAACCGTTGCGCAACAGCGCGCGGGCCGCCTCGAGGTCGAGCTCGTTCTGGGTGGCGCACGGCAGCGCGATATCGCAGGCCAGCTCCCACGGGCACTGGCCGGCACGGAACTCCAGGCCAAAACCCGTGGCCAATTCGCTGATCCGTCCACGCTTGACGTTCTTCAACTCCAGCAACGCCAGCCATTGTTCCTCGGTCAAGCCAGCCTCGCAGTACAAGGTGCCTTCGGAGTCCGACAGGGAGATCACCTTGCCGCCCAGATCCATGACCTTGCGCGCTGCGTATTGGGCAACGTTGCCGGAACCCGAGATGGCGACGCGTTTGCCTTCGACGGTTTCACCGCTGCGCTTGAGCATTTCTTCAGCAAAGTACACACAGCCGAACCCGGTGGCTTCCGGGCGGATCAGGCTGCCGCCGTAGCTCGGGCCCTTGCCGGTCAACACGCTGGTGAACTGGTTGCTCAGGCGCTTGTACTGGCCGAAGAGGAAACCGATCTCCCGGGCACCGACGCCGATATCACCGGCGGGAACGTCAACGTCCGCACCGATGTGACGGTACAACTCGCTCATGAAGGCCTGGCAGAAACGCATGACTTCAGCGTCGCTTTTGCCTTTGGGGTCGAAGTCCGAACCGCCCTTGCCGCCACCCATGGGCAACGAAGTCAGCGAGTTTTTGAAGGTTTGTTCGAATGCGAGGAACTTCAATACGCCGAGGTTCACTGAAGGATGGAAGCGCAAGCCGCCCTTGTAAGGGCCGATGGCGCTGTTCATCTGGATACGAAAACCGCGATTGACCTGGACCTTGCCCTGATCATCGACCCAGGATACCCGGAACACAATCGCCCGCTCCGGCTCGCACATGCGCTCCAGGATGCCGGAGGTCAGATAGTGCGGATTGGCTTCAAGAAACGGCCAGAGGCTGCGCAGGACTTCTTCCACGGCCTGATGGAATTCGGGCTGGTCAGGGTCGCGCTTTTTCAGGCGGGCCAGGAAGGATTCGACGGATTCGATCATGGTGAAGTCTCGGCAAATTTGTTGTCGTTGGGAGAGATTGGGCCGGACTGTAACAAACGAATCGCGCACAGGAACAGAGCAAGATGTCGCATTTGTGAAATTAAATGGTGCGCAGGATATAAATTATTGCTGATTTAGCGCTTTATCCGCACCCAAATAGGGAGTGTCGAGTTGAGGTTTGCACTGCTATGGAGATCGCTTACGCGGGCGAGACCGCTCCCACAGGGATATGCAGAGTTCGGCAATCCGGCATTCACTGCAGCTCCCACAGGGATCTGTAGTGTTCGGCAATCCTGCATTCACTGCAGATCCCTGTGGGAGCTGGCTTGCCTGCGATGAATTCACCTCGGGGCACCTGAAAAAATACAAAAAAAACGGAGCCCGAAGGCTCCGTTTTTCTTGCAACCAACCCGAATCAGGCCAGTTTCTTGTGCCGTACGCGATGTGGCTGGGTAGCCGCTTCGCCAAGGCGCTTGCGGCGATCGGCTTCGTACTCGGTGTAGTTGCCTTCGAAGAACACCGCTTGCGAGTCGTCTTCGTACGCCAGGATGTGGGTCGCGACACGGTCAAGGAACCACCGATCGTGAGAGATCACAATGGCGGCGCCCGGGAAGTCCAGCAGGGCTTCTTCCAGGGAACGCAGGGTTTCAACGTCGAGGTCGTTGGACGGTTCGTCGAGCAGCAGGACGTTGCCGCCCTCTTTCAGGGTCAGGGCCAGGTGCAAGCGACCGCGCTCACCACCGGACAGGTCCTTGACGAACTTCTGCTGATCGCCACCCTTGAAGTTGAAGCGACCGACGTAGGTGCGCGACGGGATCTCGTAGTTGCCGATGCGGATCTGATCGGAACCGTCGGAGATTTGCTGGAACACAGTTTTACTGCCATCCAGGTCGTCGCGGCTCTGATCCACACAGGCAAGCTGCACGGTTTCGCCGACTTCAATGGTGCCCGAATCCGGTGTTTCCTTGCCCATCAGCATGCGGAACAGGGTCGATTTACCCGCGCCGTTACCGCCGATCACGCCAACGATGGCACCTTTAGGCATGGAGAACGACAGGTTGTCGATCAATACGCGATCGCCGTAGCCCTTGGAAACGTTCTTGAATTCGATGACCTTGTCGCCCAGGCGTGGACCGGCCGGGATGTAGATCTCGTTGGTTTCGCTGCGCTTCTGGAATTCCTGCGATTGCATTTCTTCGAAGCGTTGCAGACGAGCCTTGGATTTGGACTGGCGGGCCTTGGCGCCTTTGCGCACCCACTCCAGCTCTTCCTTCATGGCTTTTTCGTGGGCTGACTGCTGCTTGGATTCGGCAGCCAGACGATCGGACTTGGCTTCGAGCCAACCCGAATAGTTGCCCTCGTAAGGGATACCGGCGCCACGGTCGAGCTCGAGGATCCAGCCGGCAACGTTGTCCAGGAAGTACCGGTCGTGCGTGATCGCAACCACGGTGCCCGGGAAATCGTGCAGGAAGTGCTCCAGCCAGGCGACGGAGTCGGCATCCAGGTGGTTGGTTGGTTCGTCGAGCAGCAGCATGTCGGGTGCGGACAGCAGCAGGCGGCAAAGGGCCACACGACGCTTTTCACCACCCGACAGGAATTCGACCTTGGCATCCCAGGCTGGCAGACGCAGCGCATCGGCGGCGACTTCCAGTTGGCGATCCAGGTTGTGACCGTCGCTGGCTTGCAGGATGGCTTCGAGCTTGGCCTGCTCTGCCGCCAGCTTGTCGAAGTCGGCGTCTTCATCGGCGTAAGCGGCGTAGACCTCGTCCAGGCGCGCCTGGGCGTTCTTGATCACGCTGACTGCTTCCTCGACCACTTCACGCACGGTCTTGGTCGGATCCAGGATCGGTTCCTGGGGCAGGTAGCCGATGTTCAGCTCCGGCATCGGACGGGCTTCGCCTTCGAATTCGGTGTCGACGCCAGCCATGATCTTCAGCAGCGTGGACTTACCCGAACCGTTGAGGCCGAGTACGCCGATCTTGGCGCCCGGGAAGAACGACAGAGAAATGTTTTTCAGGATTTCCCGCTTCGGCGGAACAACTTTACCCAGCCGATGCATGGTGAATACGTATTGAGCCATGGAGAACCTTGGGTCAGTGACTGATGAATGATTGGAGGGCAGGCGATGCCCGGCCAGACTGTGCGCGATGCCGCTTGATCGGGACCAATGCGTGCGCGCTGGAAAAGTCTGATTCTAGGAGCTGGAACGCTCCCGCGTAACCGGCAAAGCTACCTGAATGACGGGAGGCAGTCCAGCCGGGCGGGACTGGCACTTTGCCACAACTCAAGGCATGCTAGCCGCCCTTCGGGCGTCCGGCTTATAGTGCACGTCGCGTCAGTCCAGCCAAACCGCAGGATTACAGTTTGCCTAATGCCAGCCCGCCAGCGTCCGTGAGCACACTCGATCCTGCGACCGCATCGCCCCTGCGCGGAACCTTGAAGGGCGCATTGGCGACACTGGTTCTTTTGCTGCTCGCTCTGCTGTTCTGGCAATTGCTGGATCAGCTTCGCGAAACCCAGAAAAACCAGCGTCAGTATACGATTGACCATACCGCCGACCTGGCTGCGCAAGTCAGCTTGAACATGGGGCTCAATGCGCAGATCGCCCTCAACCTGCTACCGATCGTCGAACAGCCGCATAGCGCCGACGAGCTGCAGGCCCTGCTGCGCAAACTGCAACAGTCCATGCCCGACCTGCGAAGTCTGGTTCTGCTCAGCCCCTCAGGGAAAATCCTCAGCGACAGTGCCGTCGACAGTCAGGACGCCAATTACCTGAACGATCTGGTCCGTCGCAGCCGCGCCCAGGCGCACTTTTTCAGTAATGCCGATGATGGCTCAGTGGTGCATCTGTTGTTGCATCAAGCCACCGGCAGCTCACGTGGCTACTGGGCCTTGCGCCTGGCGCCAACATTTTTCACGGCACTGACCAAACAGAACGAAACCGGCAACCGCCCTCTCTGGCTGGTGGAAAACCGCGTCAATCACCAAGTCATCAGCCGCGATCAGACGCTGCCCATGGCCAAGCCCGGCGCGCTGACCCAGGACGAGATGGCCAACAGCGTATTGACCATTCCCCTCAGCAGCAGCGATTGGCAACTGCGCGGGCTGTTCGATCGACAACGAGCGATTGAACAACTGCTGCCAGCATTCGTCGGCAAATGCCTCTTGGGTCTGGCCCTCTCTCTGCTGCCGTTCATCGCACTGATGAACTCGCGTCGCCGCCAGCGTCAGTTGCATGAAGGCCGCCGACGCTATCAGGATATTTTCGAAGGCACCGGTGTCGCCCTGTGCGTACTCGATGTGTCCGGGCTCAAGAGCTTCTTCGACAAAGCCCGGGTAAACAGCACCGAACAATTGCAGGCCTGGCTGGAGATCCCGGAGCAACGTCAGCAACTGCTGCGGGAATTGCGCATCACCGAGGTCAATCAGGTCGCCCTGCAACTGCTCAACGTAAATTCCACCGAACACGCCTGGAAGCTGCTGATCGACGGCGATCCGTCAGAGGCTAATGCCATCGGTGATCAAGTACTAGAGGCGGTGCTCAGTCAGGACAAGCAGCTTGAACTGGAAATCAAGCTTCAGGACGCCAATGGCTGCGATCAACATCTCTGGCTGGTGCTGCGCCTGCCGGAAGACCAGGACGACTGCAACGCGCTGATCCTGAGCATCACCGACATTACCCGCCGCAAGCTCGTCGAGCTGTCATTGCTGGAGCGCGAAGGTTTCTGGTCCGACGTGGTGCGCACCGTGCCGGACCACCTGTACGTCCAGGACGTGCTCAGCCAGCGAATGATCTTCAGCAACCATCACCTGGGGCAGACACTCGGTTACAACCGTACCGAATTGCATCAGATGGGCGAGTATTTCTGGGAAATCCTGCTGCACCCCGAAGATGCCGATGTCTATCACCGCTCCCGTCAGATCCAGCGACAGGCCGGTTACAGACAATTGCTGCAGTGCCAATTGCGTTTCCACCACCGGGACGGCAAATGGCGACGGTTCGAGATTCGCGAACAGGTCCTGGCGCGGGATGCGCAAGGCCAGGTCACCCGAATCATTGGCGTTGCCAAGGACGTCACCGAGCAGATCGAAGCCAGCGAATCCCTGCGCGACAGCGAGCAACGCTATCGAATGCTCGCTGAAAGCATCAGCGACGTGATTTTCTCCACCGACAGCAAGATGGCCCTTAACTACGTCAGCCCGTCGGTCCACGTTGTGTTGGGTTACGACGTCGACTGGATTTTCCGGAACGGCTGGCAATCGACCATCGCCAACCCGCAACAGCTGAGCGGCATTCACAGCCTGATGGACCGGCTCAGCAAGGCGCTGGACAAACCTGAGCAACTGGCCTTGTTGCGCAATCAGGTGCAGACCCAGTTGTTCCTGTTCGATTGCCTGCGGGCCGACGGACGCAAGATTCCGATCGAACTGAGGCTGGTGCTGGTCTGGGATGAACTCGGCGGCTTCGAAGGGGTGCTGGGCGTGGGTCGCGACATCAGCCAGCGACGCCGGGCCGAAAAGGACCTGCGCATGGCCGCAACGGTATTCGAGCACTCGACTTCGGCGATCCTGATCACCGACCCGGCCGGTTATATCGTCCAGGCCAATGAAGCGTTCAGCCGCGTCAGCGGGTATGCCGTGGAGCAGGTGCTCGATCAGCTGCCGAACATGCTGACCGTCGATGAACAGCAGGAAGCCCATCTGCGTTACGTGATCAAGCAATTGCACCAGCACAGCACCTGGGAAGGTGAAGTCTGGCTCAAACGTCGCAATGGCGAACACTACCCCGCCTGGGTCGGGATTACCGCCGTGCTGGATGACGAAGGCGACCTGGCCAGCTATGTGTGCTTCTTCAGCGACATCAGCGAGCGCAAGGCCAGTGAGCAGCGGATTCACCGCCTCGCCTACTACGACGCCCTGACCCACCTGCCCAACCGCACACTGTTCCAGGATCGCCTGCACACGGCACTGCAATCGGCGGAGCGACAGAAGTCCTGGGTGGTGCTGATGTTCCTCGACCTGGACCGTTTCAAGCCGATCAACGACTCCCTGGGCCACGCCGCCGGCGATCGCATGCTCAAGGAAATGGCCACGCGTCTGCTCGGTTGCGTCGACGATGACGACACTGTGGCACGCATGGGCGGTGATGAATTCACCTTGCTGCTGCAGCCGCGCGTCAACCGCGAAACCGCGCTGAACCGGGCGATTCATGTGGCGGAACAGATTCTTGCCAGCCTGGTGAAACCCTTCGTCCTCGAGGGCCGCGAGTTCTTCGTTACGGCCAGTATCGGCATCGCCTTGAGCCCGCAGGATGGCAACGAGCTCAGTCAGCTGATGAAAAACGCCGACACCGCGATGTATCACGCCAAGGAACGCGGCAAGAACAACTTCCAGTTCTACCAGGCGGAGATGAACGCCAGCGCCCTGGAGCGCCTGGAACTGGAAAGCGATTTGCGCCACGCCCTGGAGCAAAACGAATTCGTCTTGTACTACCAGCCGCAGTTCAGTGGCGACGGCAAACGCCTGACCGGCGCCGAAGCACTGCTGCGCTGGCGTCACCCGCGACGCGGCCTGGTACCGCCGGGGGATTTCATTCCGGTGCTCGAAGAGCTGGGTCTGGTGGTGGATGTCGGCGACTGGGTGATCCGAGAGGCCTGCCGTCAGCTCAAGACCTGGCATCAGGCCAAGGTTGGGGTGCCAAAAGTTTCGGTGAACATTTCCGCCCGGCAATTCTCCGATGGTCTGCTCGGCACGCGGATCGCCACCATCCTCAAGGAAACCGGCCTGCCACCGGCGTGCCTGGAGCTGGAACTGACCGAAAGTATCCTGATGCGCGAAGTCAGCGAAGCGATGCAGATTCTCGCCGGGCTGAAAAACCTCGGCCTGAGCATCGCAGTCGACGATTTCGGCACCGGTTACTCATCGCTCAACTACCTCAAGCAATTCCCGATCGACGTGCTCAAGATCGACCGCACCTTCGTCGACGGCCTGCCGTCGGGCGAGCAGGATGCGCAGATTGCCCGGGCGATCATCGCCATGGCCCACAGCCTGAATCTGGCGGTGATTGCCGAGGGGGTGGAAACCCATGAACAGCTCGACTTCCTGCGTGAACATGGGTGCGATGAGGTTCAGGGGTACCTGTTCGGGCGTCCGATGCCGGCAGGGCAATTTGAAGCGCAGTTCAGAAATGATGCGCTTTTCGTGTTCGACTGAAATCTTGCGGTGGGGCTGATGGCCTCATCGCGAGCAAGCTCGCTCCCACAGGGTTTTCGGGTGTACACACAATTTGTGAACCTCAAAGAATCACTGTGGGAGCGAGCTTGCTCGCGATGAGGCCGGCATGATCGCCGCTGATCCCGACATGAAGCCCACTTGTCTGCGACATGATGTCCTTTCATATGTCATCTAAAACCCATTGGGTTAGAATGCTCCCCTTTTCTGCCCCCGATCCTTGAGGACCGCCATGTTCAGCCGTGATTTGACTATTGCCAAGTACGACGCCGATCTCTTTGCCGCCATGGAGCAAGAAGCTCAGCGCCAGGAAGAGCACATTGAGCTGATCGCTTCGGAAAACTACACCAGCCCTGCGGTGATGGAAGCTCAAGGCTCGGTACTGACCAACAAGTACGCCGAAGGCTATCCGGGCAAGCGCTACTACGGTGGTTGCGAGTTCGTCGACGTGGTCGAGCAGCTTGCGATCGACCGCGCCAAGGAACTGTTCGGCGCTGATTACGCCAACGTTCAACCACACGCCGGCTCCCAAGCCAACAGCGCCGTGTACCTGGCCCTGCTGCAAGCGGGCGACACCATCCTGGGCATGAGCCTGGCCCACGGTGGTCACTTGACCCACGGTGCCAGCGTTTCGTCTTCCGGCAAGCTGTACAACGCCGTTCAATACGGCATCGACGGCAACGGCCTGATCGACTACGACGAAGTCGAGCGCCTGGCGGTCGAGCACAAGCCGAAAATGATCGTGGCCGGTTTCTCTGCCTACTCGCAGATCCTCGATTTCCCTCGTTTCCGCGAAATCGCTGACAAGGTCGGCGCTTACCTCTTTGTTGATATGGCTCACGTTGCGGGGCTGGTTGCCGCTGGCGTCTACCCGAACCCGGTGCCATTCGCTGACGTCGTGACCACTACCACCCACAAGACCCTGCGCGGTCCACGTGGCGGCCTGATCCTGGCTCGCGCCAACGCCGACATCGAGAAGAAGCTGAACTCCGCGGTATTCCCGGGCGCCCAGGGCGGCCCGCTGGAGCACGTGATCGCCGCTAAAGCGATCTGCTTCAAGGAAGCCCTGCAGCCTGAGTTCAAGGCTTACCAGCAACAAGTGGTGAAAAACGCCCAGACCATGGCCAGCGTGTTCATCGAGCGTGGCTTCGACATCGTCTCCGGCGGTACTGAAAACCACCTGTTCCTGCTGTCGCTGATCAAGCAAGAGATCTCTGGCAAGGACGCCGACGCCGCGCTGGGCAAGGCTTTCATCACCGTGAACAAGAACTCCGTGCCAAACGATCCACGCTCCCCGTTCGTCACCTCCGGCCTGCGCTTCGGCACCCCGGCCGTGACCACTCGCGGCTTCAAGGAAGCAGAGTGCAAGGAACTGGCTGGCTGGATCTGCGACATCCTGGCGGACCTGAACAACGAAGCGGTGATCGACGCCGTTCGTGAGAAGGTCAAGGCCATTTGCAAGAAGCTGCCGGTGTACGGCGCGTGATTGCATAGCTGAACCGCAATAAGAAAACCGGCCAGCGATGGCCGGTTTTTTTTCGTCTGTAAACCGGTCCCTGTGGGAGCGAGACCGGCTTGCCGGCGAAAGCGGTATCGGACCCGCTGAAAATTTCAGGCCTTACTCTGCAGCCACCCGCGCAAACCCCTCACGAATTTTCTCTTCAGGCAAATCATCGGCAATAAACACAATCACGCTTTCCCGCGCCTCACCTTCCGCCCACTCCGTATCCCAATCGAATCCGTACAACTTCAGTACGCCCTGGAACACCATGCGCCGCGGCTCGCCAAGGATGTTCAATACACCTTTGTAGCGCAGCAATTGCTTGCCATGCTCTTCCAGCAGTTCGTTCATGAACTCGCTGAGCCTGTCGATATCCAGCGGCTTGTCTGTACGCAGCACCAGGCTGGAAATGCGGTCGACGGAAGGCGCCTTGCTCACGGGCCGCAAACTCACACCGCCACCGAGGTCGGCATTGAGATTGAATCCACGCACATCGAGCAATTCGGCCAGGTCGATCTTGCCGTGGTCGACTATCCGGATCGGCGCGCGACGATTGATCCGGGTCAGGCGTTCACTCAACGCAGTGAAGGTCGCCTCGTCCACCAGATCGCGCTTGCTCACCAGCAGGCGGTCGGCGAAACCGATCTGGGCCTGGGCGATGGTCTGGGTCAGGTGGGTGTCGGCATGTGCCGCGTCCACCAGGGTAATGATGCCGTCGAGGATATAACGCTCGCGCAGCTCTTCGTCGATGAAAAAAGTTTGCGCCACCGGTGCCGGATCGGCCAGGCCGGTGCATTCGATCACCAGGCGGTCGAAGGCGATTTCGCCGCTGTCCAGGCGTTCCAGCAGCAGGTACAGCGCTTTGGTCAGGTCGGTGTGAATGGTGCAGCAGACGCAGCCGTTGGACAGTGTCATCACTTGCACCGGCTCATCGCCCAACAGTTGGGTGTCGATACCGGCGTCGCTGAATTCGTTTTCGATCACGGCGATTTTCAGGCCGTGTTCGGCTTTGAGCAGGTGGCGTAACAGTGTGGTTTTTCCCGCGCCGAGGAAGCCGCTGAGGATCGTGACCGGGATTGGTGTGAGCAAAACAAAAATCTCCCATGCGCTAAAAGAACTGTAGGAGCCCGGCTTGCCGGCGATGGCGTCCGTGAGATCGCTATCGCCAGCAAGCCGGCTCCTACAGGTTCGTGTTGCCTAGTGCTGCATCAACAGCACTTGGGCCCACCCTTGCCACCGTAACGCGCTTCTTGACGTTCACGGAAGAACATCTCATAGCTCATCACCGGTTTGTCCGGGTGTTTGTTCTGCATATGCTCGACGTAGTTGTCGTAGTCGGGCATGCCGACCATCAGGCGCGCGGCCTGACCGAGGTATTTACCCAGGCGACTCAAGTCATTGAACATGTTTGCACTCCTCGATCACGCATCCGGCAGGGCCTGGAACGGTGCTTCTTTATCCGTGCGTTCCTTGGTGCCCCAGGCGGCAATACCGACCTTGAGCGCATAGAACAGGATGCTGAACACCACGAACAGGAACAGCGCCGTCAGCGTGGCGTTGGTGTAGGCATTGAAAATCACGTGCTGCATTTGGGTGATGTCCTTGGCCGGGGCGAGGATCTGGCCATTGGCCAGGGCATCGCTGTATTTCTTCGCCAGCGACAGGAAGCCGATCGCCGGGTTGGCGTCGAACAGCTTGATGAAGCCGGCCGTGGTGGTGCAGATCAGCAGCCAGACCGCGGGCAGCATGGTGACCCAGACGTAGCGTTGACGCTTCATCTTGATCAGCACCACCGTCGCCAGCATCAGCGCGATCCCCGCCAGCATCTGGTTGGAGATACCGAACAGCGGCCACAAAGTGTTGATGCCGCCCAGCGGATCTATCACGCCCTGATACAGCAGCCAACCCCACATGGTCACGCAACCGGCGGTGGCGATCAGGTTGGCGGTCCAGGACTCGGTGCGTTTCAGCGCTGGCACGAAGGAGCCGAGCAAGTCCTGGAGCATGAAGCGACCGGCACGGGTACCGGCGTCTACCGCGGTCAGGATAAACAATGCTTCGAACAGGATCGCGAAGTGGTACCAGAACGCCATGGTGTTTTCACCCGGCAGGACACTGTGCAGGATCTGCGCGATGCCGACCGCCAGGGTCGGCGCACCGCCGGCACGGGCCAGGATGGTGGTCTCGCCGATGTCCTTGGCCACCGCTTGCAGCGCTTCCGGAGTAATTGCAAAACCCCAGCTGCTGACGGTCTGAGCTACAGACACCACATCACTTCCGACGATCGCCGCCGGGCTGTTCATGGCGAAGTACACACCCGGCTCGATCACCGAAGCGGCCACCATGGCCATGATGGCGACGAAGGATTCCATCAGCATGGCGCCGTAACCGATGTAACGGGAGTTGACCTCGTTATCCAGCAACTTCGGTGTGGTGCCGGAGGAGATCAACGCGTGGAAACCGGAAACCGCGCCACAGGCGATGGTGATGAACAGGAACGGGAACAGACCGCCCTTCCACACCGGCCCGGTGCCGTCGGTGAACTGGGTCAATGCCGGCATTTTCAGCTCGGGCATGGTGACCAGGATGCCGATCGCCAGGGCGACGATGGTACCGATCTTGAGGAAGGTCGACAGGTAGTCGCGCGGCGCCAGAATCAGCCAGACCGGTAACGAGGCGGCCACAAAACCGTAACCGACCAGCATCCAGGTAATCTGCACACCGGTGAAGCTGAACGCCTTGGCCCAGACCGGATCGGCGGCAATCTGCCCGCCCAGCCAGATCGAACCGAGCAGCAGCGCCACACCGACCACGGAGATTTCACCGATGCGGCCCGGGCGGATGTAGCGCATGTAGATGCCCATGAACATCGCGATCGGGATGGTCGCCATCACCGTGAAAATGCCCCACGGACTTTCGGCCAGGGCCTTGACCACGATCAGCGCCAGCACCGCGAGGATGATGATCATGATCAGGAAGCAGCCGAACAAGGCGATGGTGCCGGGGATGCGGCCCATTTCTTCGCGGACCATGTCGCCCAGGGAGCGACCGTTGCGCCGGGTCGACAGGAACAGGACCATGAAATCCTGCACCGCACCGGCCAGCACCACCCCGGCAATCAGCCACAGCGTACCGGGCAGGTAGCCCATCTGCGCGGCCAGGACCGGACCCACCAGCGGCCCCGCACCCGCGATGGCCGCGAAGTGGTGACCGAACAGGATGTGTTTGTTGGTCGGCACGTAGTCCAGACCGTCATTGTTGAGCACGGCGGGGGTGGCCCGTCGCGGATCGAGTTGCATCACATTGTTAGCGATGAACAAACTGTAGTAACGGTACGCAACCAAATAAATAGCCACGGCGGCGACCACAATCCACAAGGCGTTGATCGCCTCGCCTCGGCGCAATGCCACGACACCAAGGGCGCACGCTCCCACAATTGCCAGCAGCAGCCAGGGTATGTGGCGTAGCAGGCCATTATTATTTTTCATTTTATGATTCCAGCCAGGGTGGACAAGAAAGACAGCCATCCCGAGTTTAGCTCGCCTGACAGCAAAGGCCATACCCCGATGGTGGACTGGACGCCTGCCTGGCTCGCAGGCTTTAGCTTTACCGGTCTATAGTCAGCGGACATTTCGAGGATTGCGCCATGAGCGAGCACCCTGCCGATCGCCGCCACTTTAAACGTATTGCATTCGATGCCCGAACCGAATTGGGTCAGGGGGAATTTATCTGGCCTGTGAAGCTGATCGACTTGTCACTGAAGGGTCTGTTGATCGAAAAGCCGGAGCCGTGGCTGGGAAATCGGGAACAGGATTTTTTCGTCGACATTCATCTGAGCGATGACGTCGAAATCAGGATGGATGTGCAGCTGACCCACGACGATTACGGCCGGCTCGGGTTTGTCTGCCAGCACATCAGCCTGGAATCAGTGGAGCAGCTGCGGCGCTTGATCGAACTCAATCTGGGCGATCCGCAGGAGCTCGAGCGGGAATTGGGCGTGCTGATCGAAATCTAACGGCCTACGACAGCCCAAGGTGGGAGCGGGCTCGCTCGCGAAAACGGTCCTCCATTGAACATTGATGTCGTCTGATCCGACGCCTTCGCGAGCAAGCCCGCTCCTACAGGGACTGTGTTCAACCAGCCAGCTATTCGAACAACGCGTCGAGGGCCTGCTCCAGGCGAGTGACGGCAATAATCTGCAACCCTGGCGGCGCCTCCTTCGGCGCATTGCCCTTGGGCACGATGGCACGCTTGAAGCCGTGCTTGGCTGCTTCCTTCAAGCGCTCCTGGCCGCTCGGCACCGGACGCACTTCGCCCGACAGCCCCACCTCACCGAACACAAGCAAATCATGGGGCAGCGGCCGATTGCGCAAACTGGACATGACCGCCGCCATCAGCGCCAGGTCGGAGGCCGTTTCCAGCACCTTCACCCCACCGACCACATTGAGGAACACGTCCTGATCGTGGGTCGGAATGCCGCCGTGACGGTGCAATACCGCCAGCAACATCGCCAGGCGATTCTGATCCAGCCCCAGCGTTACCCGACGCGGGTTAGCCAGGTGACTGTCATCCACCAGGGCCTGGACTTCCACCAGCATCGGCCGGGTCCCTTCCCACGTCGCCATGACCACACTACCAGGCACTTCTTCCTGGGCACGAGTCAGGAAAATCGCCGACGGGTTGGAGACTTCCTTCAAGCCCTTGTCGGTCATGCCGAACACCCCCAGCTCGTTGACCGCGCCGAACCGGTTCTTCACCGCCCGCAGCAGACGCAAGCGCCCGTCGGATTCGCCTTCGAAATACAACACAGTGTCGACCATATGCTCCAGCACGCGCGGCCCGGCCAACGCCCCCTCCTTGGTCACGTGGCCGACAAGGAAAATCGCCGTACCGCTCTGCTTGGCATAGCGCACCAGCAAGGCTGCGCTTTCGCGAACCTGGGAGACGCCACCCGGCGCCGATTGCAATTGTTCGGTGAAAATCGTCTGGATCGAATCGATCACCATGACCTTGGGCTTTTCCTGCCGGGCCGTGGCGATGATGGTTTCGATGCAGGTTTCGGTCATGACCCGCAATTGATCCTGAGGCAAGCCCAGACGTCGGGCACGCATGGCCACTTGTTGCTGGGATTCTTCGCCTGTGACGTACAGGGCGGGCATGCTCTTGGCGAGATTGCACAAGGTCTGCAGCAGAATGGTCGATTTACCTATGCCGGGGTCGCCGCCGATCAAGACCACCGAACCGTCCACCAGGCCCCCGCCCAGGACCCGATCAAGTTCGCCGGAAGCGGTGGAGAAGCGTGGAATTTCTTCGACACTGACTTCGGCCAGGGTCCTGATCTGCGCCTGCTGACCCGTCCAGCCGGTGCGACCGCTGGGAGCCGCGGCGCCGCCGCTCTCGACCATGGTTTCCGTCAGGGTATTCCAGGCTCCGCACTCACCGCACTGGCCGGCCCATTTGGGAAAGGTTGAGCCACACTCGGTGCAGCCATACATGCGCTTGGCCTTGGCCATCGGAACTCCCGGCAAAAACCGCGATGATAGCTCAGCTGGACTGGAACAGCGCGATGCAGTTGCCCAGCGGATTGGCTACGGAAAGTTGCAGGCATCCTGGATGCATGTTCCGTATTACATTTCGATTACAACCTGGAAAAACCTGTACAGCGTTACGCCAACGCTGAATATAAATGAGGGCTTTATCCCTACAACACCAATCAAACTTATACAAACCCTTACAGCATTCATTTATGAATGTACAAGCTCGCCCAAACATATCGAATTAATAAATATTACTGGGCGTACGATTACAACTTTGATCTCGCCCCGTGAACAGGTCGAGAAAGCCTGAATCTGAACCGTGCAAGCCAATTATCGATACATCACTTGCACTGACTTCGACCGTTCAGATACCGCCTGTTTTTAACGGGTCCATCAGCATCCGTGGCAAACCAATAGAAGCCATCGGGCGATGGAAAATGACCGCGTGGGCTAGCGAAAACCAACTGGGGACGACCCGATGTCCACGGATTCAGCACGTGCACAAATGAGGGCGTTTTTGTAAACTTTTTACCGACGTTCCGGTCGATAGCAAGCGAACACTGTTAGCAGATGCTTCGAGCAAAACGCTTTTTGCTGATTTACACTGCTGGCACCTACCTCATCTGTAACAAGGAAATAACCCATGGGCGTGATCAGTGAGTTCAAAGCCTTCGCGGTCAAAGGCAATGTGGTTGACATGGCCGTCGGTATCATCATCGGTGCCGCCTTCGGCAAGATCGTTTCGTCGTTCGTCGGCGACGTGATCATGCCACCTATCGGCCTGTTGATCGGCGGGGTAGATTTCACCGACCTGGCCATCACGCTCAAGGCCGCCAACGGGGACGCCCCGGCGGTGGTGCTGGCGTATGGTAAATTCATCCAGAGCATGATCGACTTCATCATCGTCGCCTTCGCGATCTTCCTTGGCGTAAAAGCCATCAATCGCCTGAAGCGCGAAGAAGCCGTTGCGCCAACCCTGCCACCGGTTCCCACCAAGGAAGAAGAGCTGCTGGGCGAGATCCGCGACCTGCTGAAGGCCCAGAACAATCGACCTTCGTGATCTGTGCATTCAAAAATTGCGCCTTCGGGGCGCCATTTTTTTACCCTGTAGGAGCGAGCTCGCTCGCGATGGACGCAAGAACGCCGCGTTTAACCAGCAAACTCGCGTTATCGTTTACGACCATCGCGAGCAAGCTCGCTCCTACAGGGGGCTGCATTCGCTTCAGTAAATGGCATTGGCCCTCGGGGCGCCATTTTTTTTACCAGTAGTTTTCCACCGCAACCTGGCCGGGCCGCCGGGTCAGACTCAAATGCATGTGACGCTGTTTAAGCAGCTTTCGCGTGTCATCGATCATCTGCGGATTGCCGCAAAGCATGACTCGGGAATGCTCGGCTGCCAGTGTCACCCCGGCCGCCTGCTCCAACTCACCGTTTTCAATCAGGGTGGTGATCCGGCCATTCAAGGCGCCAGGATGTTGTTCGCGCGTGACAGTGGCGATGAACCGCAACTTGTGTGCGTGCTCCGCCAAATAGTCACGCTGGGCCAGGCCCGCAACCAGCTGCTGGTAAGCCAGTTCCCGGGCTTCGCGCACGCTGTAGACCAGGATGATTCGCTCGAATTTTTCCCAGACCTCGAAATCCTGCAGAATCGACAGGAACGGTGCCACGCCGGTGCCTGTGGACAACAACCAGAGGTCACGGCCGTCGATAAAGCGATCCAGTGTCAGGTAACCGAAGGCCTGACGGTCGACCAGCAGCGTGTCGCCGACTTCCAGCCGGCTCAGTTCACTGGTGAATTCCCCTCCCGGCACCACGATTGAGAAGAACTCGAGGAATTCATCATAGGGTGACGAAACCATGGAGTAAGCGCGCCACACCGTGCTGCCATCAGCCTTGGTCACGCCCAACCGGGCGAATTGCCCTGCTCGAAAGCGAAACCCCGGATCCCTGGTGGTCCGCAAGGTAAACAGGTTGGAAGTCAATGGCTGAACGTCGAGCAAGGTCTGGCGCGTGAATTTTTCTACACTGGCGGTCATGGGTCGCTCCATACAACTGATAATGCCCAGTGTCCCGCAAAGCAAGGGAACTTAACACCGACGATTTGTAGTGCCTTTACGAAGGATACCCGCTACTTCATTTCGCATTTTTTTCACAACTACCGCCATCCATTCCATACAGACAAATCAGAATTAAACCCGACATTCAAACTCCGAGTTGTATTAGAACTGGATATTTAGATTTCAGCGCACTGACAAGCTAAAAATTCTCACAACGATGTAGGATTCGTCCTACACTCGGGACGTGCCGGATCTCGGATCCAATTTAGCGCCAAACGGAAAGAGAATGGAGACCCAGGATGGAAAGGTGGATGGAGTCACAACTAAACAAACTGTCGTGCACAACAGAGATAGATACCGCCTACCGTATCGCACTTGGCTTCGCGAAAAACATAGGGTTCAAATTTTTCGCGTTTTCAACAACTTATAAAACCAATCTCGATCAATACGAGACTATCAGGTTCAACAACTACCCTGCTGCCTGGAACAAGGAATATGAACAGAAGCAAATGAGCGTAATCGACCCGGTAGTGGCTCATTGCAATCAATCCATGTTGCCTATTCTATGGAGTGAAGAGCTATTCGCCCCTGTACCAACGCTCTGGGAATCGCTTGAAGCACAAGGCCTGCAACACGGTTGGTCTCACGCCATCCATGATGAGGGCAACGAGTTTTGCAGCATTCTGAGCCTGGCGAGAAGCCACTGCCCGATCACCGCATTCGAGCTGTATGAACATCTTGGCTTTTCAGTCTTCATGGGCCGCCATCTGCATGCCTTGATCGCGCAGACCTTGCCAAAAAAAGCCGAGACACTACCCGCTTCGCATCTAACCGCCAGGGAAATCGACGTATTGAAACTGGCAGCCGATGGCAAGACCGCGTATGAGAGCGCCAGAATTCTCAACCTCAGCCCGCGCACCATCAATTTTCATGTGCAGAGCGCGATTGTGAAACTCGGCGTCAACAACAAGACTGCGGCAGTCATCACCGCGGCCAAGGAGGGCTACCTCAGCAGCGACGCGACGCGTTGATAGATAAAACCTGCGGGTAATCCAGAAGAAAAAAACGTACCATTTGCGGTCCTTCCTGAGTGATGACGTGTGAAGCTTCACGACGCAGTACGCTCGGATGGTCTCGCGCGCAACCAATGCCCCCGGGCCGCGGGAAACCTGTTGATTGTCCCTGTTGATTTCCCCAGAGTCCCCGCGCCATGCCATTGCTCGAAACACCCTTCGCCCGACTTGACCTGATCCGCCAGCCCGAACAGCAGAACGAACCACTGCAGGCGTTTGATGCCGCGGATGAATACCTGCTCAATTATCTGGCCGAACAACAACCGGGCGCGGACTCTCGAGTACTGGTGCTTAACGACAGCTTCGGCGCGTTGGCCGCCAGCTTGCAGGGCAAGGTCCGGGTGATCAGCAGCGGCGATTCGTTCCTGGCCTTTCAAGGCTTGGAAAAGAACCTGATCCGTAACGGCCAGGCATTTGATGCGGTGCCGAGCGTACCTGCCAGCGAAGCACTCACGGGGCCCTTCGACCGGGTGTTGATCCGGGTGCCGAAAACCCTGGCCTTGCTGGAGGAGCAACTGATCCGCATCCAGGGCCAGCTGGCACCGGGCGCCCAAGTGATTGCCGGCGCCATGATCAAGCACCTGCCCCGCGCCGCGGGCGATCTGCTGGAGCGTTACATCGGGCCGGTGCACGCCTCGCTGGCGGTGAAGAAAGCACGGCTGTTGATCGCTGACGCTGAAGCCAAAGCGGCGGCTATTTCTCCCTACCCCACGCGCTATCGACTCGACGAGCCTGCGATCGAACTGCTTAACCATGCCAACGTATTCTGCCGTGAAGGGTTGGATATCGGCACCCGGGCATTTCTGCCGCACTTGCCCAGGAACCTCGGCGCGGCGAGGGTTGCCGACCTCGGTTGCGGAAACGGCGTTCTGGCCATCGCCAGCGCTCTGCAAAACCCTGAAGCTCTTTACACGTTGGTGGACGAGTCTTACATGGCGGTGCAATCTGCTGCAGAAAACTGGCAGAAGGCGCTGGGTGATCGGCCAGTCACCGTGCGTGCCGGCGATGGGCTGGCCGGGCAGGAACCACAGTCTCTGGACGTGGTGCTGTGCAACCCGCCGTTTCACCAGCAACAAGTGATCGGCGACTTCCTGGCCTGGCGGATGTTTCAGCAGGCACGAGAAGCCTTGGTGGTGGGCGGCGCGTTGTACATCGTCGGCAACCGTCACCTGGGGTATCACAGCAAGCTCGCACGCTTGTTTCGCGGCGTCGAACAAGTCGCCGCCACACCCAAGTTCGTGATCCTCAAAGCCCGAAAATAATCTCGGGTAAAAAAACCCTGCGATCGTGGAGGGTTGCAAACCCATGCCACAGGCAAGGGATGGGATGTTGCGCAATCAGTGAGTCGACAAGCCCGCGGCGTTCATGAACATGCGCATCAGGCTCGCGACGATGAACAGCGCCACGACGCTGCCGGTCCAGATCATTGCCAGCCAGCCCAGTCGCTGCCACAGCGGTTTTTTCTCTGCTGCTTCGATTTCCCGCAAGGAATGTTTGCCGGTCATTGCTTCGATCCTCCGTTAGATCGACGGCGTCTTTAACGACGCCATCGCGGGAGCGCCGCCCGGGGCAAGCCCGCTCCCACAGATTAATTGAAACTAGTGGTAGCCATCTTCGTGGGTAACCTTGCCGCGGAACACGTAGTAGCTCCAGAAGGTGTAACCCAGGATGAACGGGATGATGAATAACGTCCCCACCAGCATGAAGCCCTGGCTTTGCGGCGGCGCCGCCGCGTCCCAGATCGAGATCGAGGGCGGCACGATGTTCGGCCACAAGCTGATGCCCAGACCGCTGTAGCCGAGGAAAATCAGCACCAGCGTCAGCAGGAACGGCGTGTAATTCGCATTGCGGGCCACGGCGCGAATCAGTCCGTACAGGGTCACCAGCACCAGGATCGGCACCGGCAGGAACCAGAACAGGTTGGGCAGGCTGAACCAGCGAGCGGCGATGTCGGTGTGAGCCAATGGCGTCCAGATGCTGACGATACCGATCACTGCCAGCAGGACAAACGCCAGCGGCCGCGCCAGGTCATGCATCTGTTCTTGCAACTTGCCTTCGGTTTTCATGATCAGCCAGGTGCAACCGAGCAGCGCATAAGCCACCACCAGCGCCGCGCCACAGAACATCGTGAACGGCGTCAGCCAGTCCAGCGAGCCACCGGCGAATTGACGATTTTCCACCGGGAATCCGTCAATGAACGCACCGAGCGCCACGCCCTGGAAGAACGTGGCGGCAATCGAACCGCCGATGAACGCCTTGTCCCAGAGGTGGCGCTTATGGTCCTTGGCCTTGAAACGGAACTCGAAGGCCACGCCACGGAAGATCAGGCCCATCAGCATGAAAATCAGCGGCAGGTACAAGGCCGAGAGCACCACCGAATAGGCCAGCGGGAACGCGCCAAACAATGCCGCGCCCCCCAGGACCAGCCAGGTTTCGTTGCCGTCCCAGACCGGCGCGACGGTGTTCATCATCACGTCTCGGTCGGTCTTGCCCTTGATGAATGGAAAGAGAATGCCGATGCCCAGATCGAAGCCGTCCATGACCACGTACATCATGATGCCGAAGATGATGATCACGGCCCAGATCAGCGGAAGATCGATACCCATGATTCAAATCTCCTTGGTCAGGCTGGGGCGGTTATCAGTGTCATCGTTGTCTTCGTCGGCAGCGGACAGCGGACGGGCCGGCGTGCGTTGCTGGCCGGGCCCGCCTTCGTTGGTTTCCTTGCCTTCGTCGATCTTCGGCCCTTTGCGCACCAGGCGCATCATGTAGCCCAGACCGGCACCGAACAGCGCGAAATACACTACGACGAACAGGACCAGGGTGATGCTCATCTGCATGAAGCTGTGATTGGAGGACGCATCCGCCGTGCGCATCAGGCCGTAGACCACCCAAGGCTGACGGCCGATTTCAGTGGTGAACCAACCGGCGAGGATCGCGATCAGACCGGACGGCCCCATCCACAACGCCAGATACAGAAACGGTCGCGAGGTATACAGCTTGTCGCGTTTGCGCAGCCACAGGCTCCACAAACCGGTGAAGATCATCAGCAAACCCAGGCCGACCATGATCCGGAACGACCAGAACACAATGGTCGAATTCGGTCGATCCTCAGGCGGGAATTCCTTGAGCGCCGGCACCTGTTTATCCAGGGAGTGAGTCAGGATCAGGCTGCCCAGGTACGGAATCTCGACGGCGAATTTGGTCCGCTCTTCCTTCATGTCCGGCCAGCCGAACAGGATCAGCGGGGTCGGCTCATCGCCATGGTTTTCCCAGTGACCTTCGATCGCGGCAATTTTCGCCGGCTGATGCTTGAGCGTGTTGAGCCCGTGGAAATCACCGATGACCGCCTGGATAGGCGCCACGATCAAGGCCATCCACATGGCCATCGAGAGCATGGTGCGGATCGCCGGATTGTCCTTGCCCCGCAGCAGGTGCCAGGCCGCCGAGGAGCCGACGAAGAATGCGGTCGCAACGAATGCCGCCGTCGCCATGTGCATCAGGCGGTAGGGGAACGACGGGTTGAAGATCACCGCCAGCCAGTCCACTGGAATCACCTGGCCATTGACGATTTCGTAACCCTGCGGCGTTTGCATCCAGCTGTTGGAGGCAAGAATCCAGAAGGTCGAGATCAGGGTGCCAATGGCGACCATGACCGTCGAGAAGAAGTGCAGGTTGCGCCCCACCTTGTTCCAGCCGAACAGCATGACGCCCAGGAAACCGGCTTCGAGGAAGAACGCTGTCAGCACCTCGTACGTCAGCAACGGCCCGGTCACGGCACCGGCGAAGTCCGAGAAGCGGCTCCAGTTGGTGCCGAACTGATAGGCCATGACCAGTCCGGAGACCACCCCCATGCCGAAGTTGACGGCAAAGATCTTCGACCAGAAGTGATACAGGTCGCGATAGGTGTTGTTGTTGGTTTTCAGCCACAGCCCTTCGAGCACCGCCAGGTAACTCGCCAGGCCGATGGTGATGGCCGGGAACAGGATATGGAACGAGATAGTGAACGCGAATTGGATTCGGGCGAGATCAAGTGCCTCCAAACCGAACATAAGTCTTCCTCTGTCAGGTAATACCGGCTGAAGGCCTGCGGCCTGCACCCACTGCCCCCACGGATATGGAGTGTGGCGAATTCGAATTCGTTCTTTTTCTGCAAACATCACGACGTAGGGAGTCTGGCCATCTGGCCGCCGGATCATTTCCACCAAGGGTCTTGATCTGGATCAAGTAACGCTGAAAGAGTAGTCCGGTTTTTGACGATGGACGCTGTGGTCTTTTGCCGCGTGACAGGTTGCCTCACTGACGTCGCCCTTAAGATCGGTGTCTAGCTAACTAAATCCCTTGGCTCCGCAACTTCTAGTTACAGGTTGATGATAATCTCGACACCTCCCTCGCCCGGATTCGTCATCAAATGCCTGACCAAGCGCCACTGCTGCTACGTCATCACCGCCCTTTCATCGCGTTCTGGCTGGCTCGGGTATTTACCGCCAGCGGCTTTCAGATGCTCACCGTGGCCATCGGCTGGAACCTGTATCAGCTGACCGGCAATGTGCTCGACCTGGGTCTGGTGGGACTGGTGGAATTTGCCCCGCGGGTGCTGTTCATGCTGCATACCGGGCACGTGGCGGACCGTTATGACCGACGCAAGGTCGCGGCAATCTGCCAGTCCCTGCAAGCCTTGATCGCCCTGTCCCTGGCCATCGGCAGTGCGACCGACCATGTCACCCGGGAAATGATTTTCATCCTCGCGTTCCTGCTGGGTGCCGCCCGTTCCTTCGAAATGCCGACCACCCAGGCCCTGCTGCCGAGCATCGTGCCCAGTGCGCTGTTCCCGCGCGCCGTCGCCGCCGCTCAGTCAGCCCAACAATCGGCGACCATCGTCGCTCCGGCACTCGGTGGCTTGCTCTACGCCTTCGGCAGTGTCTGGGTGTATGGCCCGACCGTGATTCTCTACGTCATCGCCTGTGGCTTGATGCTCAACTTGCCCGGTCGACAGACACCGCTGAACAAGGGCAAGGCCACCCTCGATTCGTTGCTGGCGGGCATCCGCTTCATTCGCAGCCGTCCGGATATCCTCGGGGCGATTTCCCTGGATCTGTTTGCGGTCCTGCTCGGTGGCGCGACAGCGCTGTTGCCCGTATTCGCCAAGGACATTCTGTTGACGGGTCCCTGGGGCCTTGGCCTGTTGCGTTCGGCCCCGGCGGTGGGGGCGTTGCTGATGTCGCTATGGCTGGCGCGGTTTTCCGTGGATCGCAAGGTCGGGCGAGTGATGTTCACCGCGGTGGGCGTGTTTGGCGTGGCGACTATCGCGTTCGGCCTGTCCACCTCCTTCTGGTTTTCCCTTGCCGTACTGGTGGTGCTGGGTGCGGCGGACATGATCAGCATGGTGATCCGCGCCTCGTTCGTGCAACTGGAAACCCCGGACGAAATGCGCGGCCGTGTCAGCGCGGTGAACGGTCTGTTCATCGGCGCCTCGAACCAGTTGGGCGAGTTTGAATCCGGCCTGACCGCCCATTGGTTCGGCACTGTGCCGGCGGTGGTCATGGGCGGCATCGGCACGCTGGTGGTGACCGGGGTCTGGATCAAGCTGTTCCCGACCCTGGCCCACCGCGACCGCATGCATATGCCGGTTGAAGAAGTCCGGGTTTAAAGCAGTTTGTCCAAGGTGATCGGAAAATCCCGCACCCGTGTGCCGGTGGCGTGGTAGATGGCATTGGCCACGGCTGCCGCCACCCCGACGATGCCTATTTCGCCCACGCCCTTGGAACCCAGGGCATTGACGATCTCGTCGTGTTCTTCGACAAACAGTACGTCAATGTCGCCGATGTCAGCGTTTACCGGGATGTGGTATTCGGCCAGGTTGTGGTTCATGTGACGGCCCAGGGCGTGGTCGGTTTGAGTCTCTTCGTGCAACGCCATGCCGATGCCCCAGACAACACCGCCAAGGATCTGGCTGCGGGCCATTTTCGGGTTGACTACCCGGCCCGCAGCGATCGCACTGACCACACGGTTGACCTTGACGATACCCAAGTCCTCATCGACCAATACCTCGACGAACACTGCCGAGTGAGTAGCGGTGGCATAGGCTTCGCGTTTCTTGTCGGGCTCGGCATCCACCTGAACCTCGATCGCCTCTTCCCCGCTGTCCCTGGCCAGCGCGGCCAATGCCACCCGCGCCTCGCCGAAGGTCAAATGCCCTTCTTCGAAAACGGCCTGTTCAGCGGTCACGCCAGCGAATGCCGCAGACGTCTGCCGCGCGACGGCAAGCAGTTTTTCCTTCAAGGCTTCACAGGCTTGCTGCACCGCGGTGCCCACTGACGAGACAGTGAATGATCCTCCCTGCAACGGCGCGGTCGGTAAGGACGAGTCGCCGAGGATAAAGGTGACATCCTTCACCGAAACGCCCGACGCCTGTGCGGCGATTTGCGTCATCACCGTGTAAGTGCCGGTGCCGATGTCTGTCGTTGCGCTGCTGACCGTCAGTTTGCCGTGGTGATCGAGACGGGCTTTGGCACTGGCCTTCTGCTGCATGGCCTCCCAGACGCCACCGGCCATGCCCCAGCCAACCAGCTGCCGGCCCTGGCGCATGCTGCGGGGTTCGGCATTGCGTTGTTCCCAACCGAAGCGCTTGGCGCCCTGGGCATAACACTCGCGCAATGCCTTGCTGGAATAGGGTTTGTCTTCGTTCTGATTGCGTTCGGCAAAATTGATCAGGCGCAACTGCAGCGGGTCGATCGCCAGGGCGCAGGCCATTTCATCCAGGGCACACTCCAGGCCGATCAGCCCCAGCGCGGCACCCGGGGCGCGCATGTCCAATGGCGTGAACACATCCAGCGGCAACAATTTGTAGGTCAGCTGCACGTTGTCGCAGTGATAGAGCATGCCGCTCCACTCCACCACATGCTCGGTGAAATCTTCGAATCTGGAGGTCTGGCCAATGGCGGTATGGGCGATCGCCAGCAAACGACCATTGGCCGCCGCCCCTATTTGCAGACGCTGCAATGTGCGGGGTCGGTAACCGAACGTAAACATCTGCTGCCGGGTCAGCGTCACCCGCACCGAGCGCTTGAGCGATAGCGCCGCCATGACGGCCAGTACGAGCTGATATTGCGGGCGCAAGCCCGAGCCGAATGCACCGCCGACATAAGCCGCGAAAATTCTGACGTGCTGTTTCTCGAGTCCAAAGACCTTTTGCACATAGGACTGACAGTTCTGCGTACCCTGGGTCTTGTCGTGGATGTGCAGGCTGCCATCGCCCTGATACAGGACCGTGCTGGCATGGGGCTCCATCGGATTGTGATGTTCGATCGGCGTGCTGTAGTTCAGGTCCAGGCTGATGGCTGCGCCGGCAAATTCCTCCTGAAAATGCCCACGGGGTTTGGGCAGATCGACGGGTGCCTCCCGGGCTTCGCCTTGCAGCTTCAGCAAATCGGTCTGATGCTCTGCGGTTTCGTATTCGATCACCACCAGTGAACCGGCATACCGCGCCAATTCAAGATTGTCGGCGACCACCAGCGCCAGCGGTTGGCCACTGTACAGAACCCGGTCGTTGTACAAGGGGCGGAACGGCGAGCCCTCGGCCGAGTCGGCGTCCTCGTATGGCTCGTCGTAACTGGCGATTTTCGACCGGTTCGTGTGATCGATGATCGCGATCACACCAGGCAGCGCCAATGCCTTCGATGCATCAATCCGGACTACCCGACCACTGGCGATGTTGCTGGAAACGACGCTGCCGTGAAGCAGGCCTTCTTCGGTGAATTCGCCGGCGTATCGTGCCTGACCGGTCACTTTGAGCTGACCGTCGACCCGGTCCAGCGGCTGGCCCAAGGGTTGAGTGAAATTATTCATCGGGCTGCCCTCCCTGCGCGGCATCGCTCAGGGCGCGGACAATGGCCCGCCGCGCCAGTTTGACTTTAAACGCGTTGTGTTCGAGCGGTTCGGCGTTTTGCAGCAGGGTATCGGCGGCGGCAGTGAAGGTTTCACGGCTGGGTGCCTTGCCCGTCAGCCAGCTTTCGACGGCCTTGTCACGCCAGGGTTTGTGCGCCACGCCACCGAGGACCAGCCGCGCTTCGCGAATGATGGGCCCGACCACCTTGAGCGCTGCGGCCACCGAGACCAGCGCAAAGGCATAGGATGCGCGATCGCGTATCTTCAGGTAATGGCTGCAGTCGGCGAAACCGGCAGCGGGCAGCTCGATGGCCGTGATCAGCTCATCGTCGGCCAGTTGGTTGTCACGCTCCGGAGCCTCGCCGGGCAAACGGTGGAAATCGGCAAACTCGATGCTGCGCGCACCACCACGACCCTGCACGTGTACCACCGCCTCCAGCGCAGCCAGGGCCACGCACATGTCTGAGGGATGCGTGGCGACACACTGCGCACTGGCGCCAAAGATGGCGTGGATTCGATTCAGACCATCGCGAGCCGGGCAACCGCTGCCCGGCTCGCGTTTATTGCACGGCACGCTGGCGTCGTAGAAGTAATAGCAACGGGTACGTTGCAACAGATTGCCACCCGTGCTCGCCATATTGCGCAATTGCGGCGATGCGCCCGCCAGAATGGCTTGGGACAACAGCGGGTAACGTTGCTCGATCAAGGGGTGCCAGGCGAGGTCGGCGTTGCTGACCAGGGCGCCGATCATCAGTCCGCCCCTGGCCGTTTCGCTGACTTCACGCAGAGGCAGGCCGGTGATATCGATCAGGTGCTCGGGTCGGGTGACGTTTTCCTTCATCAGATCCAGCAGATTCGTACCGCCCGCGATGAAACGCGAGGCGGGACCTGCGAGATGCACGGCATCCTGCACCGAATCCGGCTTGCTGTAGTGGAAAGGATTCATTGGCCACCTCCTTGCCCGACACCTTGCATACAAGCGGGAAGCGCTTCCTCGATGGCATCGCGGATGTTGTTGTAGGCACCGCAGCGGCAGAGGTTACCGCTCATCCCTTCTCGAATCTGCTCGGAGGTCTGCGCCCGGCCTTCATTAGCCAGTCCCACCGCCGAGCAAATCTGCCCTGGCGTGCAGTAGCCGCATTGAAAGGCATCATGCTTGATGAAGGCACGCTGCATCGGATGCAGTTCCTCGCCGTTGGCCAGGCCTTCGACCGTGACCAGGTCGGCACCGTCGCACATCACCGCCAGCGTCAGGCAGGCGTTCACTCGCTTGCCATTGAGCAACACCGTGCAGGCGCCACATTGACCGTGGTCGCAACCTTTTTTTGTGCCGACCAGGTCCAGTTGCTCACGCAACAAATCCAGCAATGTGGTCCAGGGCAAGATCTCAAGCTGACGCTCCTGACCGTTAAGGGTCAGGCCCAGCGGGAGTCGGGCGAATGACGGTTGCGCAGCGTCGGGAGTGGTCGCGCTCATAAACACCTCACGGTTGGTCGTACGTTCGCGGCGTTTTCGCAAACCGCCGTCATATGGGGTACGACTTCGGGGAAGGTGAGAGTGTTCAAGGGAATTGATTTGTGGCGAGAAGCTTGCTCGCCACAAGCGCAGCGCTAGCCCGCCAATTCCCCTGCCACCGCGGTCCGCGTGGGCTTGCCACAGAGTTGCTCCACCAGCGCCAGGGCAAACTCCAGTGCAGCACCCGAGCCCTGGGCGGTGATGCAGTTGCCGTCGACGACCACTGGCTGGTCGACGAAGTTGCAACCCGACAGTTGATGGCTGGCCGATGGCAGGCAGGTCATTCGTCGTTGGCGCAGGACGCCAAAGGCCTGCAGCGCGAGTGCCGGGGCCTCGGCGATGCCGGCGAACAAACGCCCGGCCGCCGCCTGATCCTTGACCAATTGTTGCAAGGGTTGATGCGCCGCCAGATGTTGCGCCCCCACGTCCCCACCCGGGAGTACGATCAGATCGAACGGCTGGGCCAGCAAGTCCACCAGCATCGCATCGGACGTCACTCGGGTGCCACGGGCACAGGTGAGCATGCGCCGTCCCTCGATACTCGCCACCACCACCTCGACTTTGGCACGGCGCAGGACATCGATCAGGGTCACTGCTTGCAGGTCATCGATGCCCTCGGCGAGGGTAATCAGAGCTCTAAAGGTCATGGGCGCAGTCCACTGAATGATCCTTAAAGCGTAGTCAGCTTTCCCGCCTTTCGTTCGCGTCTGCCGTTACTTGATGTACAGCTGCGTCGACAGGGTATTGCCAGGCGCATTGGTCGAGGTATTGCTAAAGGTGAAGGTTCCCTCCTGTTTGCCTGCCAGATCGAAGACATACATATAGCCGACCGTGTGTTTCCCTACGGTGCATTCAGTCAGGTTGCCATTATCAAAGGCACAGATCGGGGTCCGGGTGCCGTTGATCTCGAAGCCGTCCAGCCCGACATGCGCCCCACGACCGTAGCCGACTTCCAGCACGTAGACCCTGATGTTCGCACCACTGTGATTGCAGCGTGTCTGTTCCTGTCCCTGGGCAATGCTCTCAAAACCACAGCCCGGCGACTCGACCCGGAGCACCTTCACCTGACTCAAAGGCGGCGCCGATGCAGCCGAGGCGATCTGTGCCCCTGCCAACAGGGCCATCGAGAGTCCGAATCCATTCACCAGCTGTTTTCCCATGCAATACATAAGTCCCCCCCACACCGGCGCGCAGTATGGCTCACTTGGCTTTCACGCAAAACATCGACGACGATCGCCGCCATAAGCAGTCATAACCCCACGCTGCTGGTATGATGCGCGGCTTTTTCCGACCTGCAGCAAATTATCGGGCGCCTGCGGTGGCCTGTGCTTTGCTGTTGAAGTCGATACATTCACGGCGCCTGGCGCGCCACGGGGAGCAGACATGCTGGAAAGGCTGTTTCAACTCAAGGCACACGACACCAACGTGCGGACCGAGATTCTGGCGGGCGTCACGACGTTTTTGGCCATGGCCTACATTCTGTTCGTCAACCCGAGCATCCTCGGCGAGACCGGGATGGACAAGGGGGCGGTGTTCGTCGCGACCTGCCTGGCGGCCGCCATCGGCTCCACCGTGATGGGCCTGATCGCCAACTACCCGATCGCGCTCGCGCCGGGCATGGGCTTGAACGCCTTCTTCACCTATACCGTGGTCCTGAACATGGGTCACACCTGGCAGGTGGCACTGGGTGCGGTGTTCATCTCGGCGGTGATGTTCTTCCTGCTCTCGATCTTCCGTATCCGGGAATGGATCGTCAACAGTATCCCGTTGCCCCTGCGTTCGGCCATTGCCGCTGGTATCGGCCTGTTCCTGGCGCTGATCGCCCTGCACAACGCCGGCATCGTCGTCAGCAACCCTGCTACCATGCTCGGCCTCGGCGACCTCAAGCAACCGGCCCCGATCCTCGCCACCCTGGGCTTTGCCCTGATCGTCGCCCTCGAAGCCCTGAAGGTTCGCGGCGCCGTGCTGATCGGCATTCTGGCCGTGACTGTCGCCTCCATCGTCATGGGGTTCACCCCCTTCGGCGGCGTCATGTCGATGCCACCGTCGCTGGCGCCAACCTTCCTGCAACTGGACATAAAAGGCGCACTGGACATCGGTCTGGTCAGCGTGATTTTCGCTTTCCTGTTCGTCGATCTGTTCGACAACTCTGGCACCCTGATTGGTGTGGCCAAGCGCGCCGGCCTGATGAGCAAGGATGGCCACATGCCAAAAATGGGTCGTGCCCTGATCGCCGACAGTACCGCGGCCATGGCCGGTTCCTTGCTGGGGACTTCAACCACGACCAGCTACATTGAATCCGCCGCTGGCGTGAGTGCTGGCGGCCGCACCGGCCTGACCGCTGTCGTGGTTGCGATCCTGTTCCTGCTGGCGTTGTTTTTCTCGCCACTGGCTGCCAGCGTTCCGGCATTCGCCACGGCACCTGCCTTGCTGTTCGTCGCAGTACTGATGACATCCGGCCTGGCCGAAATAGACTGGGACGACATCACCGTTGCTGCACCGGTCGTGGTCACCGCCCTGGCCATGCCATTCACTTATTCCATCGCCAACGGCATCGCCTTCGGTTTCATTTCCTGGACCGCGATCAAGCTGCTGTCCGGCCGCGCCCGTGAACTGAATTCGGCGCTGGTGATCCTGTCGATTCTGTTCGTGATCAAATTGGGTTGGTTCAACGCATGACTTTTGATACCCAGGCTTACGCCATTCAACTCGAAGAAAAGGTCACGCGCCTGCGTGATCTGCTGGCCCCGTTCGATGCGCCAGAACCTGCCGTGTTCGACTCACCGCTGAAAAACTTCCGCCTGCGCGCAGAGTTTCGCCTGTGGCGCGAAGCCGGCGAGCGTCACTACGCGATGTTTTCCCAGGAAGACAAACGCACGCCGATCCTGATCGAAGAATTTCCCATCGCAAGCCTGCGCATCAATCAGTTGATGCCGCAGCTCAAGGCAGCCTGGCAGGCCAGCGCAGCCCTGAGTCACAAGTTGTTCCAGGTGGAGTTCCTGACCACCTTGGCGGGCGATGCCATGATCACGCTGTGCTACCACCGTCCGCTGGACGAGCATTGGCACGCCGCCGCCTCGACACTGGCAGCCGAGCTGAATGTCAGCGTCATTGGCCGCTCCAAGGGCAAGCGCGAAGTCATCGGTCAAGATTACGTGATAGAGAAACTGGAGGTCGGCGGCCGCACGTTCAGCTACCGCCAGCCGGAAGGCGCGTTTACCCAGCCCAACGGCACGGTGAACCAGAAGATGCTCAACTGGGCCTACGAATCACTGGGCGATCGTTCCGACGATTTGCTTGAACTGTACTGCGGCAACGGCAACTTCACCCTCCCCCTCGCGACCCGCGTGCGCAAGGTGCTTGCCACCGAAATCAGCAAGTCTTCGGTCAATGCGGCATTGAGCAATCTCAGCGATAACGCGCTGGATAACGTCACCCTGGTGCGCCTGTCCGCCGAGGAACTGACCGAGGCGTTGAACGAAGTGCGCCCGTTCCGTCGTCTGCACGGCATCGATCTGAAAAGCTACGAATTCGGCAGCGTCTTCGTCGACCCGCCGCGTGCCGGCATGGATCCGGACACCTGCGAGCTCACCCGGCGCTTCGACAACATCCTCTATATTTCCTGCAATCCACAAACCCTGGCGGCCAACATCGCCCAACTGCACGACACCCATCGCATCACCCGTTGCGCGATGTTCGACCAGTTCCCATGGACACATCACATGGAATCCGGGGTGTTGTTGACCCGTCGTTGATCGCAGTTGCCGCCTACGAATCAGCCGTCATCACGACGGCTTTTTTGTGGACATTCAAAGAGCGACTTCGACCTTGCGCGGGCGCCCGCCCTTCCTGCCGTTGGTCCGCGCGGCCTCTGCCTTGGCGGCAGTGCTTTGGCGACCGTTGCGCGAGGCGATGACCGAGGCGGCCATGTCCATCAGCGGCTTGCTCGCCGAAATCATCCCGGCAATGGATATCTGCAAGTCCTTACCTTCATGACACAGGGCGGTGCCGGCAAAACCGACTTTCAATCCGGCGTAATCCTCGCTCCTGAAATCCTCGAATTCCGGGTAGCACTTCACTGGAAGCAATACGCCACTGCCATCCTCAAAGCTGACGGCCAGGCACGGTTCCAGAAACGTCACAGCCGTCGCCTGCAAACCGCTATTGCGGCGCGACCGGCCTCGCTCGATCGCTTCATCCAGCACTGACTCTGTGACGGGTCGATCCCCATGATTTTTGGCCTTTACTGCTTTCATAATTCAATCTCCACACCCTCCATTGTCCCCATCAGGGTCAACCGGGTCCTGTTCTCCAGAGGCTCATAACAAGCCGAGTCAATCATCTGGGTGGTACTTGCGATCTGCTTAACCACGACGACTTCGTTGTTGCGCCAATCCCATAATTGACGGTCGAGACAAACCGTCTGCAATTTGTTCCACCAAATGCCGCGAGCTCGCCGTAAATGGGCAGATTGCCTGAGCGTCTGACGCAAGCCCTCAAGCACCGCTACAGGTGGTCGTCGCGCATGAGGAATAACATCCCAAAGCTCTACGCCGTTGTGCCAAAAGCTGAACTTGAAGCGCGCGCTCCATGTGCTCGCGTCCACATGCACATGAGGCGGGCAATGCTCGTCACGCAACAGGATCACCAAAGAAAATCCTTTGTAGCTGCATACTCTCATGCTAACCCATCCGTTAGGTTATTGAGCTCAACGGCTCACCAATCCTTGAAGAATCCGACCACCGGTACAGACTCACGTCCAATACTCGAATTTTGAGGCTAGCGCGCAAAGTCGTTCTGAGTACCCGGATCACAGGGAAAAATGGTAAGCAATCCTTTCGCCAATTTGATAAATACAGAATTAGCCACTCCATTTGATCCCTGGTGTAATCAATCATGCAGCGACAATTCGACGATCTTCAATTGGGCAGCATCGAGCTGTTTTGCCTGGCCGCCGAGGCCGGTAGCTTCACCGCTGCCGCGCTGGTGGCGGGCGTGACGCCGGCAGCCGTGAGCCGATCGGTGTCGCGCATGGAGGAGCGCCTCGGTGTGCGGCTGTTTGCGCGCACCACTCGTAGCGTAAAAATGACCGACAGTGGCCGACGCTATTACGAAGAGTGTCGTCAGGCGCTGGCGCAACTGGTCGAGGCCCAACGTGAGGTCATGGGCCAGCAACAGGAGCCTTCCGGCACCTTGCGCATCAGTATCCCCACCACGTATGCCCATCACCGCATCCTGCCGTTGCTGCCGGCGTTTCGGGAACGCTTCCCGGCGGTGAAAGTCGAGTCGCACATCAGCAATCGCAACATCGATTTCGTGGACGAAGGCTATGACATGGCCATCCGCGTGCGGGCGATCCCGGATTCCGGCCTGATCGCCCGTCACCTGGAAGACGCAGGGTTGGTGATGATCGCCAGTCCCGCCTACCTGAAACGTGCCGGCATTCCGCAAACCCTCGACGACCTGGCGCAGCATGAATGCATTCAGTACGAACTGCCCAGCAGCGGCCGGCGCATTGCGTGGTTGTTCAACGACGACGGCGTACAGCGAGAGATTCTTGCCGAGGGCAGCCTCAGTTGTTCCGACGACGTGCTCGGTGGCGTGACCCTGGCCAAACATGGGGCGGGTCTGTTTCAGACTTATCGCTTCATCGTCGAAAACGAACTGGCCGATGGTTCGCTGGTGGAAGTACTCAAGCCTTATGGCGGGCGTTCGCGGCCGTTCACCCTGCTCTATCCGCAGAGTCGCCATGTACCGCTGCGATTGAGGGCTTTCATCGATTTTCTGGTCGAGCATCTGCCGCGCTGAGAAGATCGCAGGGTGTTCGGGATTGAGGTGTCGCGCAAGACCTGTAGGAGCTGGCTTGCCAGCGAAAGCAGTCTGTCAGCCAGCACCTCTGCCAAACGTGCCGCCGCCTTCGCCGGCAAGCCGGCTCCTACACAGATCGGTGGCGTTCACCGATCTGGCGTTCACTGAAGATCCCTGTGCCGCAGGCTGCGTTCTTTTGCGTATGTTCGATCACCGCACACAAAAACTGCAGACGTCTGCTCTGCAATTGACCAAATTAACCATCTGGTACATTTTATCTCTACAGGCCGAAACGCTTGGCCGGTTCCAAAAATAATAAGTGGAGAATAGCGATGCCCCCTATCGTCCTGGTGCTTAACGGCCCCAACCTGAACATGCTCGGCACCCGGGAACCGGCGACATACGGTCACGAAACCCTGGCCGACGTTTCGGCATTGTGCGCACGTGCCGCTGAAGAGTTCGGACTGGCGGTGGAGTTTCGCCAGACCAATCATGAAGGCGAACTGCTCGACTGGATTCACGCCGCCCGCGGCCGTTGTGCGGGGATCGTCATTAACCCGGCGGCCTGGACACACACCTCGGTGGCAATCCGCGATGCCCTGGTCGCCAGCGAACTGCCGGTGATCGAAGTCCACCTCTCCAACGTCCATGCCCGAGAGCCGTTCCGGCACCACTCCTTCGTTTCAGCCATTGCCACCGCCGTAATGGCCGGTTTCGGCAGCCATGGTTACCGCCTGGAGCTGGAACATTTCAGCCTGCGGTTGAAGGGGTGAACGCCATGATCCAGAACAAGACCGTATTGGCCGGACTGATCGGTGCCGGCATCCAGGCTTCCCGCACCCCGGCACTGCACGAACAAGAAGGCGATGCCCAGGGTTTGCGTTACCTCTATCGCCTGATCGATCTCGACCCGCTGAGACTCGACAGCAGTGCCTTGCCCGACCTGCTGTTGGCAGCCGAGCGAATGAACTTCACCGGTCTGAACATCACTTTTCCGTGCAAACAGACCATCATCCCGCTGCTCGACGAACTGTCGCCGGAAGCGCGCGGCATCGGGGCAGTCAACACAGTGGTACTCAAGGACGGCAAACGCATTGGCCACAACACCGATTGCCTGGGCTTTGCCGAAGGTTTTCGCCGTGGCCTGCAGGGCGTTGCCGTTGAACGGGTGGTGCAAATGGGTGCAGGCGGTGCAGGCGCAGCGGTGGCCCATGCGTTATTGAGCGAAGGCGTAAAGCTGCTGAGCATTTTTGATGTGGATACTCGCCGCGCGCAATCGCTGGCGAACAACCTCAATCAACACTTCGGTGCTGGCCGCGCGGTCGCCGGGCAAGATCTGCAGAGCACCCTGGCCGAGGCCGACGGTCTGGTGAACACCACGCCCATGGGCATGAAAAAACTGCCGGGCACGCCGGTTCCTGTGGAGATGTTGCGAGCAGAGCTGTGGGTGGCGGAGATCGTCTATTTCCCGCTGGAAACCGAACTGCTGCGCAGCGCCCGCGCCTTGGGCTGCCGGACACTGGATGGCGGCAACATGGCAGTGTTTCAGGCGGTGAAGGCGTTTGAATTGTTCAGCGGCGTAGTGCCGGATGCGCAGCGGATGCTGGCGCATTTTCAGTGTATGAATGGTTGAGACCTGAGGCGGAAACTATTCTGTGGCGAGCGAGCTTGCTCCGGGCGGCGATCCGACGCTTGAGTGCGCAGCACTTACAAAATAGCTGACTCTGCCCAGCATTTTTGGGCCGCTGCGCAGCCCACTGCAAGCAAGCTCGCTCGCTACAGTCAGGCCTGCAGGTAGCGCAACACCGACTCGCAGATCATCTCCCGATGACGTTGCTTGATGCTTTCGTCCGGCAAGTCGATCTGGAAAATCTCACCGAACGTATGGCGGTTCGACACACGATAGAAGCAGAACGAACTGATCAGCAGGTGGACATCCAGCGGATCGAGCCCCGCGCGGAACACCCCCTCCTCGGCCCCGCGACGCAAAATCTCGCCCAGTGAATCGAGGATGGTGTTGTTCATCGCCTTTATCGCATCGGAGCGTTTCACATAGTCGGCGTTGTGAATGTTCTCGATGCAGACGATACGCACGAAATCGACGTTGCGATCATGATGATCGAAGGTGAATTCGACCAGCCGGCGAATCGCCTCCACCGGCGCCAGCTCCGCCAGGTGCAGACGGTTTTCTGTGCAGCGAATATCGCCGTAGAGTTTCTCCAGCACCTCGACGTAGAGCTGTTCCTTACTGTGGAAGTAGTAATAGATCATGCGCTTGGAGGTTTTGATACGCTCGGCGATCGCATCGACCCGAGCGCCGGAAAGCCCCTGCTGAACGAACTCTACAATGGCTTCTTGCAGGATGTTCTCGCGGGTCTTTTCCGGATTGTTCTTGCGGCTCTTGCGAGGCTCTGCAATAGGTTCGTCGGGCGCTGCTGAGAGTTCTGAAGTTATTGTCATTGCGGGCTCACGGCCGTCACTGCACAGGCTGGCGATTATGGGCCGCGCCGCACAGTGAAGGAAGCCGCGCGGCAGCGGTTTAACCCCGCGTTTACGAATTTCCTACAACTTTGCCTGACGGATGGCACCGCTGCGCGATTTGGCCATGGCTGCCAGCCGGACCGCCACATTGGCCGCACCGTAACCGGCGTAGCCATTCTTGCGCTGGATGATTTCAAAAAAGAACCGTCCTTCAAAAGGTTCGGTGTACACATGGAACAGCTCACCACCCTGGGCGTCGCGATCGTAAAGCACGTTGTAGTACGCCAGTTCGCTGAGGAACTCGTCGTCGAAATCGAAGCGCGCCGCCAGGTCATCGTAATAATTGAGCGGGATATCCAGCAGCGGCACACCTGCTTCTTTGGCACGGCTGACCTCGGCAAAGATATCGTCGCAATCAAAGGCGATGTGATGCACACCGGAGCCGCGATAACTCGACAGCGCGTGTGAAATCGCGGTATTGCGGTTTTCGGAAATGTTCAGCGGCAAGCGGATCGAGCTGCAGCGGCTACGCAACGCCCGGCTCTTCACCAGGCCATAGGGGTCGGGCAGCACCACTTCATCATCCGCTTCGAAATCCAGCAGGCTCTTATAGAACAGCACCCAGCTGTCGAGGCTGTCGGCCGGCAACGCCATGGCCATGTGGTCGATGCGCTTGAGCCCCCCGCTGGCCACGGAGGCAGGTTGCAAATTGAAATCGGTGCCATAGACGTCGGCGTCCTGGTCCACCAGATAAATCAGGCTGCCATCCGGTGCGCGTACGGCGGCCAGCTCCAGTTCGTTGGGCCCGACCAGTCCGCGATAGGGCTGACCTTTGTAAGCCACGGCCCGGGCCAGCGCGCTCGCGCTGTCCTTGACCCGAACAGCGGTAGCGCACAGCGATGGACCATGAGCTTCGAAAAAGCTGTGGGCGAACGAATAAGGCTCGGAGTTGAGGATCAGGTTGATATCGCCCTGGCGCAACAGGCTGACACTCTTGGAGCGGTGTTGCCCGGCCTTGACGAAGCCGAGCCGCTCAAGCCAATGGGAAAGCTTGGCCCCAAGGCTTTCGTCTACCGCGAACTCGAGAAACTCGATTCCGTTGTATTCGCAGGCTGTGGGTGTCTCGAACAGGATATCGACGTTGGCCGGGATTGTGGCTTCCTGGGCCAGACGCTCGCGGGTTTTCTCCTCCAGGTACAGCAAGGAACGCAGACCGTCGGCGGCGTTGGCCCGGGGCGGGGCAGCGCGAAAACCATCGTTGAAGATCTCCAGCGACAACGGCCCGGTGTAGCCACTCTTGATGATCGGAGCGAGGAAACCTGGCAAGTCGAACTCGCCCTGCCCTGGGAAACAACGGAAATGCCGGCTCCACTCCAGCACGTCCATGGCCAGGATCGGTGCGTCGGCCATTTGCACAAAGAAAATCTTGTCGCCGGGAATGTCGGCGATAGCGCTCGGATCGCCCTTCAGCGAAAGCGTATGGAAACTGTCCAGCAACACGCCCAGACTCGGGTGATCCGCCTGACGGACGATGTTCCACACCTGTTGCCAGGTGTTCACATGCCGGCCCCAGGCCAGTGCTTCGTAACCGATCCGCAGGCCACGGGCACCGGCGCGTTCAGCCAGCAGACGCAAGTCGTCGATGAGGATCTGTTCATCACCGATGGAGTCGGCCGAGGCGTTGCTGCACACCAGCACCAGGTCGGTACCCAGTTCCTGCATCAAGTCGAACTTGCGCTCGGCCCGTTCCAGATTACGCGGCAGCCGGTCGCGGCGGCAGCCTTCGAAATCACGGAACGGTTGAAACAGGGTGATGGCGATCCCGAGATCGGCGCACATCTGTTTGATTTCCCGCGGGCTGCCGTCGTAGTAAAGAAGGTCGTTCTCGAAAATCTCCACACCATCAAAACCGGCGGCGGCAATGGCTTCGAGTTTTTCCGGTAGGGTACCGCTCAAGGACACGGTGGCAATGGAACGCTGCATATGTCGACTCCCGGTGGTGGAGACAGTTTTGTTAGTGGCATCTCACGCTTTTTGCAGGAGCCCGGCTTGCCGGCGATGGCGATCTCGCGGCCGCTATCGCCGGCAAGCCGGGCTCCTACAGGGATCGCGTTTAGCTTTGAGTGAATTATTGGCTGCGTAATCTCACACAGCAATTCAAAGTGTACTATCCAGTTAGTTTTGCGTGCGATTATCGAACACAATGGCGGTTAGCGAATTGACGATTTTTCGTCCACTGCGCAACATCGACATCACATTGAGTCCGGTCATGAACCGGTCTCGGTCACCAGAAGACCCAGAACACCACATAAAAATTTCAAAAAAACGGGTAGCCGCTCATGCACTCATTCAACGCCTTGTTCCCTCGCTCGAATTCTCATACACCCTGCCTGGCGTCCATCCAAACGTCTCGTGCCTCAGGCCGAACCGTGCCGCTCGCTGAAAAACGCGCTTTCTTCAGCTGACCAAAGCACCTCAGCCGATCAATCGCCCCGCGTCCAGCGCCACCGATTGATCACGCGCCCTTGAAGTCCCGACGAGCTTCGCTTGTCACTCATTGAACGGATGGCACAGATGATTCCTTCTCAGAGTTCACGCATGGCTCCGGCCATCGGCACCGCCGGCGGCATCGGCGACAAGATCCGCGGCGCCATGGCGGTCGGCAAAACCCGTTGGGGCATGCTGGCGCTGGTGTTTTTCGCCACCACCCTGAACTACATCGACCGTGCCGCACTGGGCGTGATGCAGCCAATCCTCGCCAAGGAAATGAGCTGGACGGCGATGGACTACGCCAACATCAACTTCTGGTTCCAGGTCGGCTACGCCATCGGTTTCGTGCTGCAGGGCCGGCTGATCGACCGGGTCGGCGTGAAGCGGGTGTTCTTCTGCGCGGTACTGCTCTGGAGCCTGGCCACAGGCGCCCACGGCCTGGCCACATCGGCGGTCGGTTTCATGGTCTGCCGCTTCATCCTGGGCCTGACCGAAGCTGCCAACTATCCGGCCTGCGTGAAAACCACGCGATTGTGGTTCCCGGCCGGCGAACGTGCCGTCGCTACCGGCATCTTCAATGCCGGCACCAACGTCGGGGCGATGTTCACGCCAATGCTGCTGCCGCTGATCCTCCACGTGTGGGGCTGGCAGGCCGCGTTCCTGTGCATGTCGGCACTGGGCGGGATCTGGTTGCTGTTCTGGGGCTTGAAATACTTCAACCCGGAGGATCACCCAAGCGTTAAACAATCGGAACTGGACTACATCCAGAATGAAGTCGAACCGGAACAGACCCGCGTGCCGTTCTCGAAAATCCTGCGCATGCGTGGCACCTGGGCTTTCGCCCTCGCTTATTCGATGACCGCGCCGGTCTTCTGGTTCTACCTCTACTGGCTGCCACCGTTCCTGAATCAGCAATACAACCTGGGGATCAACGTGACCCAGATGGGTATCCCGCTGATCATCATCTACCTGACCGCCGACTTCGGCAGCGTGGGTGGCGGCATCCTGTCCTCGTTCCTGATCGGGCGCGGAATGAACCCGATCAAGGCGCGACTGCTGTCCATGTTCCTGTTCGCCTGCTGCATCATCGGCGTGATCATGGCGGCAGGCTCCAGCAATCTGTGGGTCGCCGTGGCCGCCATCTCCCTGGCCATCGGTGCGCACCAGGCCTGGACGGCGAACATCTGGAGCCTGGTCATGGACTACACGCCCAAGCACATGATGAGTACGGTGTTCGGTTTCGGCGGCATGTGCGCCGCCATCGGGGGGATGTTCATGACCCAGTTGGTCGGACACATCCTGACCATCACCAACAACAATTACACGGTACTGTTCACCATGATTCCGGCGATGTATTTCATCGCGCTGATCTGGATGTACTTCATGGCACCGCGCAAGATTCCTACCATCACCGATTAAAAGTCCGACGCAATCCCCCTGTAGGAGCGAGCTTGCTCCGGGCGGCGTTCCGACGATGGTCGTCAACGATAACGCTGCAAGCCTGACACCCCGCAGCGTTCTCAAGTCCATCGCGAGCGAGCTCGCTCCTACACAAATCGGTCAGCGTTTTTACCGACGGCTTTGTTGCCAGGCCGCCGCCAACCCGCTGCAGCAAATCACCGCGATCCCGACCACTGTGGTCAGGGTCGGCGTGTGGGCAAACAGCAGCCAGCCCAGCAGACCGGCAAAGACAATCTGGCAATAACCGAACGGTGCCAGCAGGGCGGGTGCGGCGTAACGGAAAGCCTGGGTCAAAAACAGATGCGCCGTCATCCCGCAAGCCCCCAGCGCCACCATCATGAAACCATGCCCAAGGCTCGGCACTTGCCAGAAGAACGGCACCAGCGCGCTCATCACCAGGGTGTTGCACAGACCGGCGAAGAAGTTGCTGGTGGTAGGGCTGTCGATATTACTGAGCTTGCGGGTGAGCAATTGATAGAAGCAGAAAAACAGGGCCGAGCAGAGCGGCAGCAACACGGCTGGGGTGAACAGGTCGCCGCCGGGGTGAACAATGATCACGACACCGATAAATCCGCAAATCACCGCGATCCATTGGCCACGGGTGACGTGCTCGCCCAGCAACGGCACCGACAGCGCGGTCACCAGGACCGGGGCGAGAAAGTTGACTGCCGTGGCTTCGGCCAGCGGGATGTACTGCAAACCGGTGGTGAAGAACAAACTGGTGCCCAGCAGGCACAATGCCCTGAGCAACTGCAGTAACGGCCGCCTGGTTCGCAGGACGCTCAGCCCGGATTGGGGCAGAAAAATCCCGGCCATCAACAAGGTGTGAATCAGGTATCGGGCCCAGACCACCATGATGATCGGGTAGAACCCAGAAAGAAATTTCGACAACGCGTCATGACTGGAAAACAGAAAGGTCGCGACGACGATCAGCATGATTCCCTTGAAGGGCTGATTGACGCCGGAAAGCGGAGTGCTGACGGTCATTGGGTTTCCTTACTTAAAGTCAAAACTTCACGGTTTATCTAACGCCATCTGCGCCTGTCGCAACCCTAAACAATTTAGAACCCAGTTCCAGATTCTTACACAAACAAGGATCGAAAGTGTTCGAACAACGCACACATTTGAGCGATTTGAAGAGGTGACCGTGTTCCGAGGTTAACCCAACAATTGCGATGCCTGACTCGCCGCGGATAATTCCTCGGTGTACTTCAACAACAACGGTGCCAACTCATGCAACCTCACCCCCGGCATCCGCGCGCTCGGGCCGGCAATACTGAGTACCCCGACCACCCGGCCATCACCCGGATGCCGTATCACCGCCGCAATCGCTGAGGTCCCCACCGCCGAGCTCTCCTCGACCCAGGCATAGCCCTGCTCCCGCGCCAACCGCAGGCGTTCCAGCAACTCGATGTTTGAGCGCGGAGCATTCGGCCCCAAGTCCTCCGGGCGGTCACTGGCTTGACGTTCCACCAGCGACAAGGCTTCGGCATCGCTCATGCTCGCCAGCCACGCATGCCCCGAAGCGGTATAGAACAAGGGCGCGTCGCGGCCCATATCCGGATCGTAGCGCAGACCGGAGCGGGCACCCTGGGATTTGGCAATCCAGGTCTGTCGCTCGCCTTCGATCACCCCCAGACGCACCAGCTCGCCGCTTTCCCGGGCCAGGCGATCGAGCACCGGCTGCACGATATCGGCGCCGCTGCTCGACAGATAACGGAACCCCAGGGCCACCAGCTTGGTGGACAGGTGATAACGCAAATTCTCCGGGTTCTGCCGTACGTAACCCAACCGAATCAGTTCGGCGAGCAGGCGATGGGTCGCACTTTTCGGGATATCGAGCTGCTCGGCCAGCGTCTGCATCGGCAGACCGCGGGGAACGCTGGTGAGATTTTCCAGCACATTGAACACACGTTCGATCTGACTGCCGGCCATTGGAGACTCCACGCAAAAATTTGCCCGATTCTAAAAGACAAAGTGCTCAATACAAAATCTGGAACCCGTGTCTGATGATCCCTCCTTTGGACGACCTGATGGTTGGCTGCCAGCGGCCTTTACTAATCCTTACACAATTCACCCACACTTCTTTGCAAGTGCGGTTATTCATGGATTCGGCGACACGCGCCCCACAATCAATGAGAGACCGCAACCATGTTATGGAACAAGGCAAGACGCAGTGACAACGTAAACGACACTCGCAAGGGCACGGATGCCCGCACACTGACAGGGAAAACGCTGGGCGCCGGACTGGCCGTCGTCGCACTGGCAAGCGCGGGACTTTATTCGACACAGGGTACGACACCGGACGAGGCTCCCCTCACTTCCTCGAACACCCTGAATCCGCCCGACGTTACCCTTTCGATCGACAGCGAGGACCGGCAACTGAAGTTTGTTCAGTCAATACTGGGCGACACCGAAGACACCTGGAAACAACTTTTTGCCCAGACGGGACAGCATTATCCGGAGCCCACGCTGACGCTGTTCCACAATGGCGTGGTCTCGGGATGCGGGTACGCCAGCTCCGCCAGCGGCCCGTTCTATTGCCCCGACAACCAGCAGGTGTACCTCGACCTGGCGTTCTTCGCCAAGCTGGAGCAGCAATTTTCAGTGGTCGGCGACTTCGCTCGGGCTTACGTCATCGCCCACGAAATCGGCCATCACGTGCAACTCGAACTGGGACTGTCCGAACCCTTGGAAAAAGCCTTGCTGGCCCAGCAACCCGTCACCGGCGATGGCGGCCTGGAAGTGCGTGGGGAGCTGCAGGCCGATTGCCTGGCCGGCGTCTGGGCGCACCATGCGCAACAACGCCTGGACTGGATGGAGCCGGGCGATATCGAAGCCGCCTTGCATGCCGCGGCAGTGTTCGGCGACGACAATCTGCAGCGCTCCGCCAATGACGGACCCCGGCCAGAGACGTTCAGTCACGGCACTTCGCAGCAGCGCGTGAAATGGTTCAAATCCGGTTTCGCCACCGGCCGGACCGACGCTTGCAACACCTTCGCCGCCGGGGATCTTTGACCCATCCGTCTATGAACAGGTCAATGTCGCCCCTGTATAGAACCGGCGCCGCTCAAGGCTGTCTGACGACCGGACTGGCGCCGCTCTCACACACCAGCAACACTCACCACCACGCGTCTTCATCAAGTTAGAAAAGAGGATCCCCCACATGCTATGGAAAAAAGGCCGACGCAGCGACAACGTGGTCGATGCTCGAGGCGATGACGTCGGTGGCGGTGGCGGGATGCGTTTCGGCGGCGGCAAGGGCCTGAGCCTGACGGCGATCGTGCTGATCGTCGGGATCGGCTGGCTCACGGGTCAGGATCCCTTGCAGATCCTCGGGCAGCTTACCGGGCAGATGAGCGAACAATCGGCGCCGGCTCCGACGCAAACCCGCAAGGCGCCGCCTGCCAATGACGAAGGGGCCGAATTCGTGCGCTCGATCCTTGGCGATACCGAAGACACCTGGAGACAGATTTTCCAGCAGGCCGACCGTCAATATAAGGACCCGACCCTGGTGCTGTTCAGCAACCGCGTCAACTCGGCATGCGGCCTGGCGACTTCGGCGACCGGTCCGTTCTATTGCCCGCCCGACCAGAAGGTGTACCTGGACATGAGTTTCTTCCAGGAGATGTCCCAACGCTTCGCTGCTGCGGGCGATTTCGCGCAGGCCTACGTGATCGCTCACGAAGTCGGGCATCACGTGCAGACCTTGCTTGGCGTTTCGGCAAAACTCGAGACCGCTCGCCAACAGGGCCGGCCAATGGAAGGCGACGGCGGTTTGCTGGTGCGCCAGGAACTCCAGGCCGATTGCCTGGCCGGGGTCTGGGCCCATAATGCCCAGCAGCGCCTGAACTGGCTGGAACCGGGTGACATCGAAGAAGCCTTGAACGCCGCCAACGCCATTGGTGACGATCGGCTGCAACAGCAAGGCCAGGGTCGCGTGGTGCCGGACTCGTTTACCCATGGCACGTCGGCGCAAAGGGTGCGCTGGTTCAAGACCGGATTCGCCCAGGGCCAGGTCGGCCAGTGCGATACCTTTGCGGCGAAAAACCTGTGATGAAAACGTGGTTGCTGGCTCTGCTGTTCACCTGCGCAAGCACCCAGGCTGCCGAGCATGGGGTCAAGGAACTGAGCCCCGGTCGCCTGCTGTTGACCTCGGGTGAGATCGCGGTGGGCATCGGCCCGGCGCCGACTAAAATCGAACGGGTGGTGATCATCATCCATGGCCGCCTGCGCAATGCCGAAACCTATCGCCAGACGGCGGAACACGCGGCTGAACAGGCAGGACAAAACGCGACCACCCTGGTGATTGCTCCGCAGTTTCTCAATGAGGCCGACATCGCGCTGCACCCTGTGGCTGACAGCGTATTGCGCTGGCAAGGCAATGACTGGATGGCCGGCGGCGTGTCCACCGCTCCGTTTAACCTGAGCTCTTACGCTGCACTCGACGAAGTCGTGGCCCGAATCGGCGATCGTCTACAGTTTCCAGATGTGAAGCAGGTCGTTATCGTCGGTCACTCCGGTGGCGCCCAGGTCGTTCAGCGCTATGCGTTGCTGGGTCACGATCAGCCCGAGCTCAAGGCGGCTGGCGTGCAGGTGCGTTACGTTGTCGCCAATCCGTCTTCTTACGCCTATTTCGATGAACGTCGGCCCGTGGCGTTCAGTCATGCCGGTTGCCCGGATTTCAATCGCTGGAAGTACGGGCTGGCGGATCTGCCCGCCTATGCCGAGGGGCGAACGCCCGCACAGTTGCAGGAAAGCTACGCCCAGCGTGACATCGTTTATCTGCTGGGGCAGCAGGACACCGACCCCAATCATCCGGCGCTGGATAAACGGTGTGAGGCAAAAGCCCAGGGGTCGAATCGATTGGCTCGCGGGCGCTATTATTTTGATTATCTGAAGCGGCTGTATCCTCAAGGGATGAATCAGCGGCTGATCGAAGTGCCCGGGGTCGGGCATGATGGGGATGGGATGTTTAATTCGCCTGAGGGGCAGAAGGCATTATTCGGTCAGTGAGTTTTTGTGGTGTCTGATCTGACGCCTTCGCGGGCAAGCCCGCGATGGCGGTGGATCAGGCACCCATTTCCTCAAGCCAAAAGCATCTGCCGCAACACCCCACAATCCACCGCATGCCAGTCCGTCAACTCCGGCCACGGATTATCCGGCAGATTCACCAGCACCGTCCGTGCCCCGGCCGCGCGACCGCAATCCAGATCGAAGCGATAATCCCCGACCATCACCATCTCGCTCGCCGGTACGTTCCAGGCCTTGGCCAGTTTCAGCAAACCGCCCGGATGAGGTTTGGGTGGCGCTTCATCGCGGCCCAGGACATCCTCCACCGCGAAGCAGTCGGCCAGACCGATCGCCTCCAGCGTGACGTGCGCCAGCTCACGGGCATTGCGCGTGAGAATGCCCAGGCGATAACCACGTCCGGCCAGCTCACGCACCAGCTCCACCGCACCCGGCGCCGCTTTCGAACCCAGCGCCAGGTCGCGTTCGTGTTCCAGCAACCAGGCGTGCTTGGCCGCCGCTTCTTCGGCTGGCAGCGCGGCGAGGTGAGTCAGGATGTCGTCTTCGGCTGGGATCGCCAACGCCACGCGGATTGCCGCAAAGTCATGCACAGCCACCGTCAGGGTGCCGTCCATGTCGAACACCCAGTGCCGCACCCCGGCCAGGCTCATACCCAGTCCTTGCGGTGACGAATCAAGCCTTCCTGGGTGACCGAAGCCACCAGTTGCCCGGCGCGATTGAACACGCTGCCGCGGGAGAAGCCACGGGAATTACCGGCCCACGGGCTGTCCATCGCGTATAGCAACCAGTCATCGGCGCGCAGGTCGGCATGGAACCACAGGGCGTGATCCAGGCTGGCGACCTGCATGTCCTTATGCCAGACCGATTTGCCATGGGGTTGCATCGAGGTGGTCAACAGATTGAAGTCCGAGGCGTAGGCCAGCAGGTATTTATGCAGCGCAGGGGAATCGGCCAGCGCACCGTCGGCGCGAAACCAGATGTACCTGATCGGATCGGACGGATTCGGGTTGTAGGGATCGTCCTCGGTCACCGGTCGGAATTCGATCGGTTTCGGACACAGCAATTTTTCGCGCATGTGCTCCGGGATCAAGTGCGCGCGCTGTTGGATGAGCTCAAGTTCTGTCGGCAGGTTTTCCGGACCGACCACTGTCGGCATCTCGGTCTGGTGCTGAAAACCTTCTTCGTCATACTGAAATGACGCGCTGCAGGTGAAGATCGGGTTGCCCTTCTGGATGGCCGTGACCCGCCGCGTACTGAAGCTGCCGCCGTCACGCACCCGGTCAACCTGGTAGACCACCGGCAACCCGGCATCCCCTGGACGCAGGAAATAACCGTGCATCGAATGCACATGGCGCGCCTCTTCGACGGTCTGGCTGGCTGCCGACAGGGACTGGCCGAGCACCTGTCCACCGAACAGCTGCCGAAAACCCAGGTCCTGGCTGCGACCGCGGAACAGGTTTTCTTCGATCGGTTCCAGGGTCAGCAAGTCGACCAGATCATCCAATACTTGGCTCATTCAGACGCTCCTCACACAACGCAATGCCGCGCAGTCTTGGCTGCGGCGGTCGATTCAATTTCCGGCCAGGGCCCATGAGAGCCATTGTAAACGTCCGTGTCAGCTTATCCATGCAAGGTTTGCAGCCATTGTCCACGAGTGATGCGGTACAGCACATGGTGACGCAGGGGATGATCGCATGCGAGTTTCGGATGGTCGAAATCATCGGCTGAATCATGGTGCATGCCGATAGCCTGCATGACCTTTTGCGAAGGCATATTCGTATCAGTGGTGAAGGACACGACTTCATCCAGCGCCAATCGGTCAAAGCCGCAGCGCAGAGCGGTCCACGCCGCTTCACTGGCGTAGCCCAGGCCCCAATGCTCCCGGGCCAGGCGCCAGCCGATTTCGGTGGCCGGGGTAAATGGCGCGTCGAAGCCGACTACGCCCAAGCCGGTAAACCCGATAAAGGCGCCGGTGTCCTTGCGCTCCAGCGCCCAGAGACCGAAACCATGCTCGGCAAAGTGCCCCCGAATCCGTCCGATCAGCGCAGCACTTTGCAGTCGGCTCAAGGGTGCCGGAAAATAGCGCATCACCTGCGGATCGGCGCACATCGCCGCAAACGCTGGCAAATCTTCGTCACGCCATTGCCGCAACAACAGTCGCGCGCTCTCGAGTTGCAGTATCGGCTCCATCGCATCTCCCTTTCCCATGCCGCAAGTCTAGATCGCTGGTAGGATCCTTCATTCATTCCTACATGCCTTCCCAGATAACTCAGTCATGCCCCTGCCGTTGATCTACCACGAAGACTACAGCCCCGAGTTCCCGGCGGATCACCGTTTCCCCATGGACAAGTTTCGCCTGCTGCGCGATCACCTGGTGGACAGCGGACTGACCCGGGACACCGACCTGCTGCGCCCGGACCTCTGCCCGCCAGAGATTCTCGCCCTCGCGCATGACCCTGCGTATATCGAACGCTACATGGGCGGCGAGTTGTCCCGCGAAGACCAGCGGCGTCTCGGCCTGCCCTGGAGCGAAGCCCTGGCCCGGCGTACGGTGCGGGCGGTTGGCGGCTCCCTGCTGGCGGCCGAGCAGGCGCTGGAACATGGCTTGGCCTGTCATCTGGCGGGCGGCACCCACCATGCGCACTACGATCATCCCGCCGGCTTCTGCATCTTCAATGACCTGGCGGTGATCAGCCATTTTCTGCTGGAAAGTGGCCGTGTGAATCGGGTGCTGATCTTCGACTGCGATGTGCATCAGGGTGACGGCACTGCTCGAATCCTGCACAACACGCCGGAGGCCATCACTGTTTCCCTGCACTGCGAAAAGAATTTTCCTGCACGCAAGGCCGAAAGCGACTGGGACATTCCCCTGCCGATGGGCATGGGCGATGCCGATTACCTGAAGGTCGTGGACGATGCGCTCAACTATTTGCTGCCGTTGTACCAGCCTGACCTGGTGCTGTATGACGCCGGTGTCGATGTGCATAAAGATGACGCACTCGGCTACCTGAAGCTGACGGACGAAGGCGTCGCCGCCCGCGATGAAAGCGTGATGCGTCATTGCCTGGGCCGGGATATTCCGGTGGTGGGGGTAATAGGTGGTGGCTACAGCAAGGACCGCAAGGCTTTGGCGCGGCGGCATGGAATCCTGCATCACAGCGCGCAAAAGGTCTGGCAGTCATCAGGTTGTCATTGAGGTGTGGGCCTTTACCCACAATGGCTGTGGAACCGCCTGTGGATAACCTGAGTGAAAGGGGCTGCAGGCCAGGCTGGGTATAGGCTTCAAAGTGGTGGTTGTTTTTTGATCAGGGTTTGAATCGACACACCGACCCTGTGGGAGCGAGCCTGCTCGCGAAGAGGCCTTCAGATCCAAAGCCGATGTCGACTGATCCACCGCTTTCGCGAGCAGGCTCGCTCCCACAGGGATCTGTGCTGGTAGAATGCCCGGCTTCATTCCGCCGAACCGCAGCGCATTCCATGACCCAACCCTCGACTTCCCTCCCCCCTCAAGTCGCCATCATCGGCGGCGGCCCCGCCGGCCTGATGGCGGCTGAAGTGTTGAGCCAGGCCGGGATAAAGGTCGACCTGTACGACGGCATGCCTTCGGTCGGGCGAAAATTCCTCCTGGCCGGGGTCGGTGGCATGAACATCACCCACTCCGAAGCCTACCCGGCGTTTCTTTCGCGCTACGCCGAACGGGCACCACAGATTGCGCCGCTGTTGCGCTCATTCGGCGCCGACGCACTGTGCCAATGGATTCATGACCTGGGCATCGACACCTTCGTCGGTAGCTCCGGCCGGGTGTTTCCGACCGACATGAAAGCCGCGCCGCTGCTGCGCGCCTGGCTCAAACGCCTGCGAGACGCCGGAGTAGTTATCCACACCCGCCATCGCTGGCTCGGCTGGAACAGCGATGGCAGTCTGAAAGTGTCCTGCCCCGACGGTGAAAAAAACCTTCAACCGGCCGCGACCTTGTTGGCCCTCGGCGGCGGCAGCTGGTCGCGCCTCGGTTCGGACGGTGCCTGGATGTTGCCACTGGAGCAGCGCGGCGTGGAACTGGCGCCTCTACAACCAAGCAACTGCGGCTTCGAAGTGCAGGCCTGGAGCGAGTTGATGGTGAGTAAGTTCGCCGGTGCTCCATTGAAAAATATCGCGATCGGGCTTAATGACGACGTTCCGCGGCTCGGGGAATGCGTGATTACCGCGACGGGTATTGAAGGCAGCCTGGTCTATGCCCTGTCAGCGCCGATCCGCGAAGCCATCAACCTGCAGGGCTCGGCGACTGTTCATCTCGACCTCATGCCGGGCAAGCCTGTGGATAAGATTGAAGCGGCGCTGCGCAAGCCTCGGGGTTCGCGCTCCATGGCCAAACACCTGCACAGTCAGCTTGGGCTCGATGGCGTGAAAGCGGCGTTGCTACGGGAGGTGACGGCGACCGAAAGCTTCGCTGATCCGGCATTGCTGGCCGGAGCGATCAAGGCATTGCCCCTGACTTTGGTGAAAACCCGCCCGCTGGACGAGGCCATCAGCACCGCCGGTGGGGTGATGTTCGAATCGATGGATGAGCGTTTGATGCTCAAGCAACTGCCTGGCGTGTTCTGCGCCGGGGAGATGCTGGATTGGGAGGCGCCGACGGGCGGCTATCTGCTGACCGCGTGTTTCGCCAGTGGGCGAGCGGCTGGGTTGGGGATGGTGGAGTGGTTGCAGCGCAAGGGCTGAAGACCGAGGCGCCTCCTTCGCGAGCAAGCTTGCTCCTACAGGTGGCCGAGTTCTTCCAAAGAGAATTCGGTCACCTGTAGGAGCAAGCTTGCTCGCGAAGGCGGCATAACTGATGCCGCATTAACTCAAGGCTTACGCTTACGCGGCCCAGTGTTGAACACCGGCACTTTTCGCACAGGCTTGATCGAAGGTTCCGGCGCCGACGCATCACCGCTCTCGACCCATTTACCCAGGTTGCGCTTGCCGCCGCTTGAGGTCTTTGGCTTTTTCGGTTTTTTCGGCTTCTTGACCACCTGACCGCTGGCATCGGTGTCCGGCACGCGGTGCTCGGGCTCGAAATCCTGTTCCATCTGGCGAGTCAGCGTCTGACGGGTCAAGGTCTCGATGGCCGACAGCAGATTCACTTCATCGGCGCACACCAGGGAAATGGCCTCCCCGGTGGCACCCGCGCGACCAGTCCGGCCGATCCGGTGGATATAGTCTTCGGCCACGATCGGCAGGTCGAAATTGACCACCAACGGCAAGTCTTCGATATCCAGGCCACGGGCCGCGACGTCGGTGGCTACCAGTATCTGCACTTCGCTGAGTTTGAAGCGATCCAGTGCGCGTTGGCGGGTTGCCTGGGGTTTGTCGCCATGGATGCCATCGGCATTGATGCCCAGGCCCTGGAGTTTTTCCACCAAGGCGTCCACGCCGTTGCGGGTCTTGGCGAACACCAGCACCTGCTTCCACTTGCCCTTGCGCATCAAGTGCACGAACAGCTCCGGCTTGCGCTTCTTGTCCACCGTGACCACCCACTGTTTAACAGTGTTGGCCGCAACGTTGCGCGGGCTGACTTCGATGCTCAGCGGATCGTTGAGCATTTGCCCGGCCAGCAGACGAATCGCATCAGAGAAGGTCGCGGAGAACAGCAGCGTCTGACGTTTCTTCGGCAGCACCCGGTAAATATTCCCCAGCTCCTCGGAAAAGCCCAGGTCGAGCATCCGATCGGCTTCGTCCAGCACCAGGGTTTGCAGCTGGTTGAACTTCAGCGCGTTCTGGCGGAACAGGTCAAGCAAGCGGCCAGGGGTCGCCACCAACAGGTCGACACCTTTGCGCAGCTTCATCATTTGCGGATTGATGCTGACGCCGCCGTACACCGCATAGGTGCTCAACGGCAGGTTCTCGGCGTATTGACGCACGGCCTCGTGTACCTGTTCCGCCAGCTCGCGAGTGGGCACCAGGATCAAGGCGCGCACCGAATTGGCGGTGACTTTCGGCCCCTCCATGGCCAGCAACTGCAGGAGCGGCAACGCGAAACCGGCGGTCTTGCCAGTGCCGGTCTGGGCAGCGGCCATCAGGTCGCGACCCGCCAGCACCGCCGGAATGGCTTGCGCCTGAACCGGGGTCGGAGTCTGGTAGCCGAGCGTCTCGAGAGAGCGCAGCAAGGGTTCGATCAGGCCAAGGGAGGCGAAAGTCATGGGATTACCGTAGGAAAATTCAGCGCGGGTTTTTCAAAAAAAGTGTGCAAAACAAGATGCAATGGCGCGCAGTTTACCCTAATTCACGCTCGATTCTGCCTGCACTACGGCAGCAGGCCTTTCGGGAGCCCGGCGCCACTGCGGCAAACCGATCAACACCACGGCACTGATGATCACCAACATGGCCAGGGCTTCTTCGATACCAATGGTCTCGCCCACAAACACGATCCCCAACAACACCGCCACCGCCGGGTTGACATAGGCATAACTGGTGGCTGCCGCCGGACGCACGTTTTTCAACAGGTACATATAAGCGTTGAAGGCGATGATCGAACCGAAGAACGTCAAATAGGCCAAGGCTGCCCAACCTTCGATCGGCGGCATGGCTTGCAGATGCTCACCGCTCAGTGCGCTGCCGATCAGCAGCGCCACGCCGCCGACCAGCATTTCCACGGCACTGGCCATTGCGCCCTGGGGCAACGGCAAGTGTTTGCTCCACACCGACCCAAAGGCCCAGGACGCGGCCGCGAAGATCAGCAAGGCGGCGCCCAGCGGGCTGGATTGCAGGTTAGAGCCGAGGTTGAGCATGGCAATACCGATGAGGCCGAGCGCAATCCCGGCCCATTCGAGACGGGTGTTACGCGCGCCCCAGAAATAGCCGCAGAGCAAGGTAAACAATGGCACCGTCGCCACCGCCAGCGCGGCCACGCCAGAGGCCACGCCCATGTGTTCCGCCACACTGACCCCGCCGTTGCCGCAGGTCAGCAGCAAAATCCCGATGATCCCCGCGGCTTTCCATTGCGCCCAGGTCGGTGCCGGTGCCCCGCGCCAGCGCAGGAAGGCATACATCAGCGAACCGGCGATCACAAAACGAATACCGGCAAGCAGCAACGGCGGCCAGTACTCCACGCCGATGCGAATCACCAGGTAAGTCGAGCCCCAAATCACGTACAACGCAAAAAAGGCGGCGATCAGCGGTAAGGGAAAACGACGTAGGCCAGGCATTGGGCAGCTCGCAGGCAAGACAAGTGAACAGCTATTCTAGAAAGGCAAACAGCAGAAAATAAGTTACAAAACCTTTTTATAGCGCCGGTACACTTTTCAAAACACGGAGATCAGCGCTATAAACCGTGCTTTCGAAAGTCGCGCATTTTTCAGGAGCAAGATGATGGATAAATACGACCGCATGCTCCTCAGTGCCCTACTGGAAAATGGTCGTGCGTCCTACGCCGACCTCGCGCGCAAGGTCAACCTGTCCGCCCCGGCGGTGGCCGAACGCGTGGCCAAACTCGAAGCCTGCGGGGTGATCACCGGTTACCAGGCAAAAGTCGACATGTCCAAGCTCGGCCTGCCGATCCAGTGCGTCATCGAACTGCGCCTGAACCAGCACGGCAACCAGAAGGCCTACGACGAGCTGATCAAAATCCCGCAACTGACGGAGTGCCACCGGGTGACAGGCGATCCGTGCGTGATCATGCAGGCGGCGGTGGGGTCGATGCCGGAACTGGAGGAGTTGATCAACCGGATTGCCAAGTTCGGCTTCAGCAAAACGTCGATCGTATTGTCGAGCGCGATAGAGAAGCGGGTGCCGTTGGGGCAGCTGGAAGGGAATGGCAAGGCTTGATAGAACACGGTCCCTGTAGGAGCTGGCTTGCCAGCGAAGGCGATTTACCATTCAACATTAATGTCGAAAGATAACCCCGGCAGACCCGAAGGTCACCCCGTACACAGCCACATAAATCGTTAAACACAAGGTTTGAGATTGAACACCGACCTTGTAGGGGCCGGCTTGCTGGCGATAGCGGCGTGTCAGTCGACATCACTTTTGAATGATGAACCGCTATCGCCAGCAAGCCGGCTCCTACAGGGTTGATGTGCGATTCAAAATCCGCGATGGCGCTTGAGGTGCTCGTTGATCTTCGCCGCCGGCACTTTCTGCAGGCTCACCAGCAGCTCATGGGACAACTTGCGCAACCCATGTTTCTGCCGCAACTCCTGGGCCAGGTGCGCCGTCAGGTTGGCCGCCATTTCGGCATCGGCCATGGCCCGGTGAGCCTGGCCGGTGTGGGGCAGCTTGGCGAAGGTGGTGAGGGTGCCGAGTTTGTGGTTCGGCGCAGCGGGCATCAGGCGACGGGCGAGGAGCAGCGAGCAGGCAAAGTTCTGCAAACGCGTACGTTTGATCCGCCCCAGCTCGAAGTCCCAGAACTTCTGGTCGAACGCGGCGTTGTGGGCCAGCAGCGGGGTGATGCCGACGAACTCGTTGACCTCGTTCATCACCTGTTCGGCCGATGGCGCGGTGCGCAACATGGCATTGCTGATGCCGGTGAGCTGCTCGATGAAGGCCGGCACACGCACGCCGGCGTTCATCAGGCTCTGGTAACGCTCGACGATGCGCCCCTGTTCAAGAATCACCACGGCGATTTCCGTGGCCCGGCAACTGCTGCTCGGGGAGATCCCGGTGGTTTCAAAGTCGATGACTGCTATGCGTTCCAAACCTGTTTCAACTCCGTAAAAATCAATTCTTGAGCAACAACGCGCCTTCGATCGGCACATAACGGCTGGCGGCGCGGATCAGCGAGTTGGCTGTCAGGCCCGGCACGCCGTAGGCCACCGCTTGCACCCCGTGTTTGGCGATGATGCGCTCCAGCAGCATGTCGAAATCACCGTCACCGGAGGCCAGCACCACTTCGTCGACATGATCGGCGGCGTCCATGATATCGAGGGTGATGCCCACGTCCCAGTCGCCCTTGGCGGAGCCGTCGCTGCGCTGGATGTAGGGCTTGAGCTTCACGGTGAAACCGAGGTTGCGCAGGATCTGCTGGAACTGCTGCTGCTTGCTGTCGCCGCGATCGATCGCGTAGGCATAGGCCTCGACGATCTCCCCCTGCTTGCTGATGTCAGCCCACAGCGCGGCATAGTTGAAGTGGCAACCATAGGCCTGACGCACGGTGTAATAGAGGTTCTGGACATCGGCGAATACTGCGATCTTTTTCACCGTGCATCCTCATTGGGGCGCTGGCGCGCGGACAGGACCGGGCACCAGGCCCGAAAAGATGACCAGTATGCCAGCCTGAAGGAGTGTTCCGCGAATAATCGGCCCTGTGGCGAGGGAGCTTGCTCCCGCTGGACTGCGCAGCAGGCCCCTTGGGTACTGAAGTAAGGAGGGGCGCTTCGCACTGGAGCGCCATCCCGGCCCAGCGGGAGCAAGCTTCCTCACCACAGGGAGTCATACGAAGGAATCGTCGTCGCCGCCGAAGAACGATGAGCTGTCATCGCTGTAGTCGGCATCGGCAAAGCCGCCCTGGTCGTTGGCGTTGTTGTCAGCCACCCGCTGGTCGTCGCCCCAGCCATTGCCACTGTCGCCTTGATCGTTGACCTGGGCCGGCTCTTCCTTGATGACCTCAACCACTTCCGGCTGTTGTTCGTGGTGGAACAGACTGCTGATGCCTTGTGCCAGCATCACGCCACCCGCCACGCCAGCCGCCGTTTTCAGCGCCCCGCCGAGAAAACCGCTGCCGGGCTGTTGTTGCGGCGCATAGTTCTGCTGACCTGGTGCGGCGCCGAAGTTTTGCTGCGGCGGCTGCGAGTTGAATGACGGCCGCGCCGGTTCACGCCAGCCACCCCCGCTCGATGCCGGGGGACTTTGGGTTGGCGCAGGTTGAGGATCGCGGGAACCGCCACCGAAAATGCTCGACAGAAAACCACCACCGCTGGTTGCCGGCGTTGCCGGCTGCGTCTTGGCCGATTGCAGTTCTGCCTGCAATTGCCGGATTTGTCCGGCGAGTTGCTTGTTCTGGTCGTCGAGGCTCTTGATGGCTGCCTCTTGCACCAGAATCGCCTGGGTCATGAAATAGCCTGCCGCTGGCTGGCGAGTCAGGTGTTCCTTGATCCGCGCCTCGGCCTGGGCATCGCGCGGGGCTGAGTCCGTTTCGGCCTGTTGCAGCCGGGAAAACAGTCCATCGATCAGGGTTTGTTCTTCGCTGTTCATGGCGACCTCTAGATTGCCGGGATTTCGTCGCCCTTTTCCGCTTCGGAAAAGGTGCCCTTCCGTAATGGAGGCTGATACAGGATGTTTCAATGACCTTTACCGAACGTTTACGTTTGCGCCCCGAAGGGCTTCATCGGTTAAAGTGGAGCACTGCTTTCAACCTGCGATACCGACTGATGAATCCGTTAGATGTACTGCGTGACTCCCTGTATTTCTTCAAGCGCAATCTGGGCCAGATCGTTCAACTGTGCCTGCCGCTGGTGATCTTCGAAGCGCTGCTGCAACAAGTGGTCGACCATTCCACCGGGCCGGACAGTTTCCCCGGGATCGGCGTGATGGTCGGCTTGCTGGTCTATCCACTGTACACCGCCGCGCTGATTCTGTTTCTCGATGCCCGCAGCCGTGGCGAGTCCCCGCGCAACCGTGACCTGCTGGCCATGTCCGCGACCTTGTGGCCGCGTTTCGCCCTGCTCACCGCGCTCAATACCCTGCTGATACTGATCGGCCTGTCGCTGTATTTCCTGCCGGGCATCTGGCTGATGGTGACGCTGGCGTTCGGCGAATACCTGCTGGTGTTGCGCGGCATGGCCCCGCTGGCGGCGATGAAGGAAAGCCTGCGTCTGACCCGCGGCAATTTCCTGCGCATCCTGGCTTGCATTCTGTGTGTGATGGCCCCGTTGTGGCTGCTCAAGGGCGTGACGTTGGAGGTCTATCCGGAACCACAGAACCTGGCGGTTGCCGTGCTGATCGACAGTGCCCACAGCTTTTTGCAACTGTTCACCAGCGTGGTGCTGTTCCGCTTGTTCATGCTGATCAGCGTCGTGCCAGAGAAAACCGACGGGCCACTCTGACCGCTCTACCCCATGGGCTTGGCCCCGGCTCTCGGTTATGCTCGGGGCAACTTTTGTAACGCGATAAGCCGAGCCATGACCCGTCTACTGCGCTACACCCTGCTGGCCCTGCTGCTCGCCTGCCTGATGGGCGTATTGATCTACAGCCTGACCTGGCGCCCCGAAGCCAGGGAAGCGCTGCCGATCAATTGCAGCGCCAACGCGCCATCCCTGGTCCCCGGCCAGGCGCTGAAGGTGATGACCTGGAACGTTCAGTTTCTGGCGGGCAAGCGTTATGTGTTCTGGAATGACCTGGCCGCCGGCAACGACGAAAGCCCCACCGCCGAAGACATGGCCTTCAGTCTCGATGAGGTGGCACGGGTGATCCGTGACGAGCAGCCAGACATCGTGCTGTTGCAAGAGCTCGACGACGGCGCCAAGGCCACCGACTACCAGAACCAGCTCAAACTGCTCCAGGAACGGCTCGCCGACCTGTATCCATGCAGCACGCATGCCTTCGACTGGAAGGCCGAATTCGTGCCTGAACCGCACATCTTCGGCAGTGTCGGCCGGCAACTGGCGACCCTCAGCCGCTACCGGATCGGACACGCCGAACGCCTGCAACTGCCCGTGGTGCCAGCCAACCTGATCAGCCGCCAGTTCAAGCCGAAAAACGCCATGTTGCTCGCGTATCTGCCGTTGAGCGATGGTAATCAGGTTGCGGTGCTCAATACCCATCTGGACCGTGTCATCCCCCCCGACGATACATTGCAAGCCCAGGTGAGCGCCGTGGCCAAAGTCCTCGACAAGCTCGAAAGCCGCGGTACGCCATGGCTGATTGGCGGTGACTTCGACCTGTTGCCGCTGGGGCAATATCGACGCCTGCCCGACGCGCAACGCACGGTCTACTCCGCCGACAGCGCGCTGCATGTGTTGTGGGACAAGTACCCGATGATCCCGACCAACAACGAAGCCAGCGGTGTCGACCGGGCGCGCTGGCTGACCCATTATCCGAATGATCCGGGCTTGAACGGCCCGGACCGCACGGTCGATTACCTGTTCTACAGCCCGCGGCTCAAACGGGTCGAGGCAACGGTGAGGCAGGATGACACGTTGCGCATTTCCGATCATTTGCCGGTGATTGCGCGGTTCCTCCTGCCCGCTGCGCCATAACAACCACCTCATAACCTGTGGGAGCGAGCCAGCTCGCGAAGGTCGTCAACGAATACGTGCCCTGTCTGAATGAACGCGTTGCCTGGACGTTTTTCGCGAGCAGGCTCGCTCCCACAGAGAGCGGGGTTTACTTCGCTTGCCAGTCGTCCGGGATGACGGCGATCACATCGATTTCCATCAGCCACTGCGGTTGGCCGAGCCCGGAAATCACCAATCCGGTCGAGATCGGGAACACACCTTTCAGCCACTTGCCCACGACCTGATAAACCGGCTCGCGGTAACGCGGGTCGATGATGTAAGTGGTGGTTTTGACGATATGGGAAAGGTCGCTCCCCGCCTCTTCCAGCAGCTGTTTGACGTTTTTCATCGCCTGTTCGGCTTGTGCACCCGGGTCGCCAAGCCCCACCAGGTTGCCATCGAAATCGGTGCCGATCTGGCCGCGCACATACACCGTGTTGCCGGCCCGTACAGCCTGGCAAAGATCATTGTCCAGCGACTGGTTGGGATAGGTGTCCTTGGTATTGAACATGCGAATGCGGGTGTGAGTAGGCATCAACTGAGTCCCCTGAAACTTGAGTGATGAAGGTTTGGATCGGGAATGGCCAAGGGACCATTCCCTCGATCGATTCCCTTGCCTTGAGTTCGTTGTTGTCTGTTCTATTGCTTTCGCCGACAAGCCGGTCTCGCGCCCACCTTTAACGCTGTGACGGGTCGCGGTATTCGAGGTACTGGCGCTGGGTGGCAATGTGGCCAGCGACATGTTTGGCGTCATGCCAAACGCCCCAGATAAAGCTCGATCCGCGACGCGACAGCCACGGCAGCCCCACAAAGTAGACACCTGGCTCGTTCGAGACCCCACGCTGATGACGCGGCTTGCCCTTCTCGTCAAAGGTGTCGACTTGCAGCCAGCTGTAATCGACGGCGTAGCCGGTGGCCCAAATGATTGAGGTGATGCCCGCCTCGGCCAGATTCAGTTCGAGAATCGGGTTGCTGACGCACTCTGGATCGGGAAGCATGAACCTGGCTTCGGGTTCTTCCGGGAGGTCGAGTCCGTTGCGTGCGATGTAGGCATCCGCCGCGTCCAGCAGCGACAGGTAATTCGCGTCGCCCGCAGCGATGTTGCGCGCCAGATCCTGCTGAAAAGTCACCACCCCGTCGTTGAACGATCGGGTCAGCCCCACCAGGGTCACGCCTTGTTTGGCGAGCCCACGAAAATCGACGGTCTGCCCGCCACGCGCACCGCTCACTGCGATGGTGACGTGCTCACGTCCCGGCTCCATCACTTCGGCATCCCAAAGCCCCAGCACCCCCAGCCACCAGCAAAAGTCACGGTTGCGATAGGCGCGAGGCGGACGGTCATGCTGGCCGACCGACAGGTAGACTTGTTTACCTGCACGCTGCAATTCATCGGCGATCTGCACACCGGAAGAGCCTGCACCGACCACCAGCACTCCGCCCTCGGGCAGCTGTTGCGGGTTGAAATACTCGGCCGAGTGAATCTGCAAGATCGTGCTGTCTTTCGGCGCAATCGGCGGAATGACCGGACGCTGGAAAGGACCGGTCGCGGCCACCACGCGATTGGCCTGAATCACGCCATCGGAGGTTTCGATGGTGAAGCCTGGACGATCGCTGTTGCGCACCACTTTCCTGACTTCCACGCCGGTACGAATCGGCGCTTCGAACTTCTCGGCGTAGGCTTCGAAGTAAGCCGCTACGCGATCCTTAGAAGCGAAGGCATCGGGCTCCAGGTCTTCGAAGGCCAGTCCGGGAAAGCGGTCATGCCAGACCGGGCCGTTGGCCACCAGCGAATCCCAACGCCCGGTGCGCCACGCTTCAGCGATGCGGTTACGCTCCAGCACCAGGTGCGGCACCCCGAGTTTGCTCAGGTGTTCGCTCATGGCGACGCCAGCCTGGCCGGCCCCAACGACAAGCGTATCTATTTCTATCTTTTTATCATTCATGCTTGTGTCCTTCAGAGAGGCGACTATGGCGCGGCAAGTCGCGACAGTTCAGCTGTTTCAACAATTAATTCCGCGTAGACAACTTTGCTGGCGGGGTCGTTTTATTTTGCTTGGCGAATGCCAATAGCGAAAATATGATTTTTGTAGTTGTTGCCCATGAAAAAACTAACTAAAAACTCAACTCGGTATTAACTGGATAAACGCAAAACCCTGTAGGAGCGAGCTCGCTCGCGATGGTCGTGAACGATAACGCGTAAAACCAGACACCCAGTGGCGTCCTCTGGTTTTTCGCGAGCAAGCTCGCTCCTACAAAGTTACGGTATTGTAGGAGCGAGCTCGCTCGCGATGGTCGTGAACGATAACGCGCAAAACCAGACACCCAGTGGCGTCCTCTGGTTTTTCGCGAGCAAGCTCGCTCCTACAAAGTTACGGTGTTGTAGGAGCGAGCTCGCTCGCGATGGTCGTGAGCGATAACGCGTAAAACCAGACAGCCAGGGGCGTCCTCTGGTTTTTCGCGAGCAAGCTCGCTCCTACAAAGTTAAGGCGTGCCTATAATAATTACTTAAAGCACGCCAATTTCCTGAGCAGTTCTATCAACAGCAATCTTCGTCTTGCCAACCAGTTCATCAATTTCACCGCGCGTGGCGATCAGTGCCGGCGCCATGATCATGCGGCCCAGGGTCGAGCGAATAATCACGCCTTCTTCAAAACCGATCGTGCGGCAGCGCCAGGTGATGTCGCCTTCGTTGGCAAAGCGCTTGCGGGTCGCCTTGTCCTGGGCAAACTGCAACGCCGCCACCAGGCCGACACCCTGAATCTCACCCACCAGCGGGTGATTGCCAAACACCTCCCGCAGGCACTGTTGCAGGTACGGGCCGGTGTCATTTTTCACTTGGGCGACCACGCCCTCATCACGCAGCGCCGTGAGGTTGGCGATAGCGACCGCGGCCGCTACCGGGTGACCGGAATAGGTCAGGCCGTGGGCAAACACGCCGCCCTGCTCCACCAGCACCTCGGCCATGCGCCGGCTGAGAATCAGGCCGCCCATCGGGATGTAACCCGAGGTCAGGCCCTTGGCGATCGACAGGGTGTCCGGCTCGAAATCAAAGTGTTGGTGCGCGAACCATTCACCGGTACGCCCGAAGCCACCGATCACCTCGTCCGCACACAGCAGCACGTCGTACTTGCGGCAGATGCGCTGGATTTGCGGCCAGTAGCTCTCTGGCGGGAAGATCATGCCGCCAGCGCCCTGGAACGGCTCGGCGATGAAGGCAGCGACGTTCTCCGCGCCCAGTTCGAGAATCTTGGTCTCCAGCTGCCGGGCCGCGCGCAAGCCGAATTCGGCGGGCGTCAGATTACCTTCATGGCCAAACCAGTACGGTTCATCGATGTGCGCGACATCCGGAATCACACCGCCCATTTCGTGCATGAACTTCATGCCGCCCATCGCGCTGGCGGCCAGGGTAGAGCCGTGGTATCCGTTCCAGCGACCGATCATGATCTTCTTCTGCGGCTTGCCGAGCACCTGCCAGTAACGGCGTACGGTACGGATCAGTACCTCGTTGGCTTCAGAGCCGGAGTTGGTGTAGATCGCGTGGCTGTAGTGCCTGGGCAGCAAGCTGAACAGCAGCTCGGACAGCTCTACCACCGCCGGGTGAGTGGTGTGGAAGAACATGTTGTAGTACGGCAATTGCTCCAACTGACGGGTCGCCGCCGCGGCGAGATCCTTGCGTCCGTAGCCGAGGTTGGTGCACCACAGACCAGACATGCCATCGAGGTAACGATTGCCGTCGTTATCCCACAGATGCAGGCGGTCGCCACCGACAATCACGCGCGGCCCCTCTTCGTTCAACGCCTTCTGATCGAGGAATGCGTGGATGTGGTGGGCGGCATCGGCCGCCTGGTAATCCTTGGTTTCGCGCTGAGGTTTGTAGTCTGTTGTCATTTCTTATTCTCCTGAAGTGAAAAAAGGTTCAGTTCCCGGACACCGTAACGATCGGCGTCATCTTCGGCACGTCATTGCCTTGCGATTCGTTTTGAATGAGCGGCTCCGGCGTAAACAGCGGTTTGCGCATCACGAACTTGACCCATACGACGGCAATCAGCGAAATCACGCCCAGCACCACGCCGGCACAGCCAAAAATACTGGCGGTCATCTCCGGAGTTGGCGACACGTGGTAGATCGCAAACAGCATGCCGGCGATGCCAATGACTTGTGGCCAAGGATAGAACGGTGAGCGGAATGGACGGGCCAGATGGGGATAGCGGCGGCGCAAGGCGATCACATCGATGTGCACGATGATGTAGGCCAGCAGCCAGGCCAGTGCGGCGGCCAACAGCAGCAGGCTGATGGCTGCCGCGTCGTGCCCCAGAATGAGAATCGGCAGGCCGGTGATCGCAGCAACAAAAAGCACCGCCACCCAAGGCGTACGGCCACGAGCGGTGAGTTTCTTGAATTGCGGGAAGGCCTGGCCGTTTTGCGCCATGCCGTAGAGCATGCGCGGCAACGCCGCCAAGGACGAGTTCACGGTGCTGCAAGTGGCGGTAATGGCGGCGACGACGAGGAACAACTTGCCTGCCTCACCGAAAACCGTGGTGGCGAGCAGGTAGTGAGGCAGCGCATCACTGGCCAGTTGCTCACGTGGAATGCACAGCAGCGCGCCAAAGCAGTACAGCGCGATCACGCCGAAGATCACGGTCAAACCGATGATCATCGAACGCGGAATATTGCGCTCGGGATTGCGGGTTTCTTCCACCAGCGGACAAACGAACTCAGCCCCGACAAATCCCCACACCGCCATGGCCGCCAGGGTGATTGCGCCGAATTCCAATGGGTTCCAACCCTGATCGAGCGGCAACTGCAGACTGGCCTGACCGTTGCTCAGCGAAGCCAGCCCCATGGCGACGAGGATCACCACCATCACCAGCGCCAGCACGTTCTGCAGCTTGGCGAACACATCAATGCCGAACAAATTCAAAACGGTGAACAGCCCCAACACCCCGTAGGCCACCAGCATGTGCGGAATGACATCCGGGTAGACCTTGCTGATCACCAAATCCAGCAACAGCAGCTCGGCAGAAAGCGCGAACATCGCCACCACCATGTACCCCGAGAAGGTCGCCAGAATGGCCGGGAAATGCCCGATCGCCACTTCCGTGTAACTGCTGAGGCTGCCCGCCTTCGGAATCATCAGGGCCAGTTCGGAGAACGACCAGGCGTAGGTGATTGCCAGCACATACGCGATGGCCAACGGAATGATAAAACCGAAACCGGCGATGCCCGCGCCTTGCAGCATCAGCACCATGACGCCCTGCGAGACCACGACGCCTACCGCAACGGCCAGCAATGAACCCAGCCCCAGGACCCGGCGCAATCCGCCGGACTGTCCCTGGGTGGACGCGGTTGTACTTGAACTCATGACAAACTCCCCGTGTTTTCTTTTTGTTGATCGCCTTCACCTGGAAGGCAGGGATAAACATCGCGACTCATCCTTGAGTGGCGATTGTCGACAGCAGCGGCTTAGCGGGCCGCCCAGGCGTTGAAACGTTCCTCGAGTTCTTCACCGTGATCGACCCAGAACGTGGCATCGACCAGCTGACCTTCAGCCAGATTGGCCTGAGCCGTGGGCAATTGGGCGAGCGTGTCGGCCGGTAACTGCGCCAGCACATCCTTGCGGATCGGTCCGTAGGGAATCTGCGTGGAGAACGACTTCTGCCCACTCGCCTGGCTGGCAAACTTGATAAAACGCTCCGCCAGCGCCTTGTTCGGACTGCCGCGAACGATGGCCCAGTGATCGGGATCGTAGAGGTGGCCGTTCCATGAAATGGCCAGTTTCGAACCTTCCTTTTGCGCCACGGCAATCCGGCCGTTGTAGGCCGCCGACATCACGACGTCGCCTGCCGCGAGCCATTGCGGTGGTTGCGCTCCGGCTTCCCACCACTGGATCGAGGGCTTGATCTGGTCGAGCTTGTGAAACGCCCGATCCACGCCTGCCTTGGTGCCCAGCACGGTGTACAGGTCATCCTGTTTGACCCCGTCGGCGAGCAGCGCCACTTCCAGCGTGTACTTGGCGCCCTTGCGCAGGCCGCGCTTGCCAGGAAATTGCTGCAGGTTCCACATGTCCGCCCAGGAGGTTGGCGCCGCGCTCACCTTGTTCGAGTTGTAGGCGAGCACCATCGACCAGACATAACTGGCCACGCCGCACTCGCTGACTGCGCCAGGCAGGTAGTTTTTTGAATCGCCGATCAGTGCCGGATCCAGCCGTTCGAACAGCCCTTCTTCACAGCCTCGCAGCAGCTCAGGGCTTTCGACTTCGACCACATCCCAACTGACCTGGCCCACATCGACCATGGCTTTGACTTTGGACAGTTCTCCGCTGTACTCGCCAACGACAACTTTGCCGGCGCCACTTTGTTCAAAGGGTTTGAAATAAGCCCCCTCTTGTGCTGCCTTGGTGGCACCGCCGAACGAAATGACCGTAAGACTTTCGGAGTGCGCAACAACGGGCACGGTCAATACCAGAAGCGCCGTTAAACCCGCCGCTGCTGTAACACTCGAAGACGAATATCTGAACATGAAAGCTCCCTCACTTTTTAATTGTGGTTAGTTACTGAGGCAGTCACGGCCACGCAGCCGCAAGTACGCGGAAGACTCTCCGCGTGGTGACATCTTTTTATTCTTAAACCGCACACTATTGGCATGCGGTTAATTGTTCAGGAGACGCTCAACGCAATTGAAACCAGGTGGTTTTCAATTGGGTGTATTTATCTAACGAGTGCAACGACAGGTCCCGGCCAAAACCCGATTGCTTGCCGCCACCGAAGGGCACGCTGACATCGAGGGCATCCACGGTATTCACCGAAACGGTGCCGGCCTTCAGCGCCCGTGCAACCCGGTGCGCGCGATTCAGGTCATCGCTCCACACTGAGGCGGCCAGCCCATAGATGCTGTCGTTGGCCAGCCGCACCGCTTGCTCTTCAGTGTCGAACGTGGAAATCGCCAGCACCGGCCCGAACACCTCTTCGCGCGACAGGTGCGAATCATGATCGACGTCGGCAAAAATGGTCGGCTCGATAAAGTTGTCGGAACCGTTGAAGCTCAAGCGACGGCCGCCGGTGAGCAGTCGGGCCCCGTCTGCGTGGGCGCGTTCGATAAAGCTCATCACCCGCGAGGCCTGTGCCGAATCGACAATGGCGCCAGCGGCGCTCGCGGGATTCAGTGGATCGCCGGGCATCCAGGCTTTGGCTTTTTCCAACAGACGCTCGATAAATTCATCCTTGATCGAACGCTGCACATACAGCCGTGAGTTGGCCGAGCAGACCTCGCCCTGATTGAAGAAGATGCCGAATGCCGCTTTCTCCGCCGCCAGATCAAGATCCCGGCAATCGTCGAACACCAGGCTCGGGCTCTTGCCGCCGCACTCAAGCCAGACCTGCTTGAGGTTCGATTGCGCGGCGTATTGCATGAAATATTTGCCCACCTGAGTGGAACCGGTGAACACCAGGCAATCGACATCAGGATGCAGGCCCAGCGCCTTGCCGGCGGACTCGCCGAGTCCGGGCAGTACGTTCAGCACGCCGGGCGGCAAACCGGCTTCCAGCGCCAACTCGGCCAGACGCAGTGCTGAAAAGGGTGATTGCTCGGCGGGCTTGAGCACCACGCTATTGCCGGCCGCCAGGGCCGGTGCCAGTTTCCAGGCCGCCATGTCGAGCGGAAAGTTCCACGGCACCACGGCCGCCACCACGCCCAGCGCTTCACGGGTAATGGTCGCCAGCGCCGAGGACGCCGTCGGCGCGACTTGATCGTAAAGCTTGTCCAGCGATTCGCCGTACCAGGCGAACACATGGGCGGCGCCGGGGACGTCGATGTTGTAGGCATCCATCACCGGTTTGCCCATGTTCAGCGAGTCGAGCAAGGCTAGCTCTTCGCGATGGGTCAGCACCAGTTCGGACAGACGCAGCATCACCCGCTTGCGCTCAATCGGTGCCATCCGCGCCCAAGGGCCTTCGTTGAAAGCACGACGCGCACTGCGCACGGCCAGTTCCACTTCCACTTCGCCACACGCGGCGACACGGGCAAGCAGCTGATTGGTCGCCGGGTTCATCGAGTCGAATGTCGCGCCCGAAGACGCAGCCACCTGCCGGCCATCGATCAAGGCGTTGTCAGGGAAGGTTTGCCGGGCAGCTCGTTGCTGCCAATAGTCGAGGTCGAACACGCTACGCTCCCTTTACGACCGCCAGGGTGGTCGGGGTTGTTATCAGAGGTTGTAGAGATAGTGCGGCAACCGTGCGCAGAGGAAAATTATTAAAAATGTGCTCGGGGTATAAGAAAAAACTGGGTAAGCGCTAACCCAGTCCGGATCCCGCATAGGGTAAGGTTCAGTCAACAATCTGTGCGATGGCCATCCGGTCTTTCAGCGCAAAACAGAGCAGAACGAGGTGCGTGTGGCTTCCTATACATTGCGGCAACTCAAGTATTTCGTCACAACGGTAGAAGCCGGTAGCGTCGCTGAGGCCTCGCGGCAGCTGTATATCGCGCAGCCCTCGGTTTCGACGGCGATCAAGGGTCTGGAAGAGTCGTTCAACGTCCAGCTGTTCATCCGCCACCACGCCCAGGGCGTTTCGCTGACGCCCACCGGCACGCGCTTCTATCACAAGGCGCAAGAGCTGCTGCGCATGGCCAGGGAGTTTGAACAGAATGCGCTGGCCGATAACGACACGGTGTCCGGGCAGATCGATATCGGCTGCTTCGAGACCGTCGCCCCGCTGTACCTGCCGCAACTGATCGCCGGCTTTCGCAAGCTTTACCCGGGCGTGGACATTCGTATTCGCGATGGCGAGCAACAGGAGCTGGTGCAGGGCTTGACCGCTGGCACTTTCGATGTGGCGTTCCTCTACGATCACGGGCTGGACGGCACCATCCAGACCACGCCGCTGATGCCACCGCAGAAGCCTTACGTCCTGTTGCCTGAAGGGCATCGCTTTGCCGACCAGAAGGAGGTATCGCTACGGGACCTGTGCAGCGAGCCGATGATTCTTCTGGATGTGCAACCTAGCCGGACCTACTTTGTCAGCCTGTTCCACGAACTGGAGCTGACGCCCAACATCGTGTTCAGCTCGCCCTCGATCGAAATGGTGCGCGGCATGGTCGGCCAGGGGTTCGGCTTCTCGATCCTGGTCACCCGACCGCATTCGGAGTGCACTTACGATGGAAAGAAGGTGATCTCGGTGAACATCAAAGAGCCGGTCACAATGTCCGGCCTGGCGTCGGCCCATCTAAAACGCAGTCAACTGACCAAGCCCGCGCAGTTGTTCGTGGACTTCTGCCGCGAACAACTGAGCCAGAAAGTCGCAGCCCCCCTGTAGGAGCGAGCTTGCTCGCGAAAAACCTGCAGGCACCGCGTTCATTCAGACAGCACGCGTCATCGTTAACGACCATCGCGAGCAAGCTCGCTCCTACAGTTAGTTCGCGTCGGCGCACAGATTGTAGGAGCGAGCTTGCTCGCGAAAAACCTGCAGGCGCTGCGTTTATTCAGACAGCACGCGTTATCGTTAACGACCATTGGGAGCAAGCTCGCTCCTACAGTTAGTTCGCGTCGGCGCACAGATTGTAGGAGCGAGCTTGCTCGCGAAAAACCTGCAGGCGCCGCGTTTATTCAGACAGCACGCGTTATCGTTAACGACCATCGCGAGCAAGCTCGCTCCTACAGTTAGATGTCGCCACACAAGTAGTCGGCCAAGCGCAGCAGCATCCCATCGCAGCCATTCAACTGATCCAGCGCAATGAACTCGTCAGGCTTATGCCCTTGATCCATGCTGCCCGGACCGCAGACCACCGTGGGAATGCCAGCCTGATCAAACAGCCCACCCTCGGTGCCAAACGCGACCGTTCCAAACGCTGAAGAGTTGCTTAACAGCGCCAGCAGCCGCGCCGCTTCACTCTCGGGCGGGGTTGCCAAGCCGGGATAAGCGCTCAGTGGCCGCAGGCGAATGTCGGTGTCCGCCTGCACCGCGCGCATCTTGGGCAACACATGCTCGTGGGCGAACGCTTGCAACTGATCCGCCACGTCCTGAGCATCGAAGTCCGGCAGCGCCCTGACCTCGAAATCGAACTCACATTCTGCGGGAACAATGTTCAGCGCCCGGCCACCTTTGATCACACCCGTTTGCACCGTAGAAAACGGCGGATCAAAACGCTGATCGTGGTTGTCGGGATGCGCCAGCTGCTCACCGATCACACCCAGCCGGCCAATCAACTGTGCCGCATATTCGATCGCGTTCACCCCGTAAGGCGCATACGCCGAATGGCACGCCGCACCGAGCACTTCGCAGCGCATCGCCAGTTTGCCCTTGTGGCCGAGCACAGGCTTGAGCTCTGTCGGTTCGCCGATCAGGCACAATCGGGGTTTAAATGGCCGCTTCTCCAGCTCGGCCAGCATCGGCCTGACACCCAGGCAACCGACTTCTTCATCATAGGAAAAGGCCAGGTGCACCGGCGTCAGAAGCGCACGCTGCACAAAGGTCGGGACCGCCGCGAGGACCGAGGCGATAAAGCCTTTCATGTCTGCGGTGCCACGTCCGTACAGGCGCCCATCCTTTTCAGTCAGCCGGAACGGATCGACCGTCCACGCCTGCCCGTCAACCGGCACCACATCGGTGTGACCGGAGAGCACCACGCCACCCGAGGCAAGCGGGCCGATGGTCGCAAACAGATTCGCCTTGGTGCCTTCTTCGTTGAAGAAGAGCTCACTCTGAACCCCGTGGTCGGCCAGATAAGCCTCGATGAAACGAATCAACTCAAGGTTGGAATCGCGGCTGACAGTGGCAAAACCAATCAGGCGCTCCAGCAGCTCGCGACTGGATGCATCACTCATCCCCAGGCACTCCGTAGCTCGGCGCCGTCGTCGGGTTGAGCGCGCGAGTCAGGTAGTCCTGCATTTGTGGCCGGTACGCCTGCCAGAGACCAGCGAGTTGCCCGAGGGGATCTTCCTCGGCCCAGTCCACCCGCAAGTCGATGATCGGCCAGGTGTGGTCACCCACCACTTTCAGCGCGGCTGAGTGAACCGGTCCCGCCTCGCCACCGGCCGCCATGGCCGCGTGCATGGCCGCCAGCAAACGGTCCGCCAACTGACCCGGCTCGGCCTCGAACGCCTCGACCATGGCCTCGATGACTCGCACATCGCTGAGCAGGTTACCCGCCGCGACACATTGCTCGCCTTTCACTGCGCTGTGCACGCCCAACGACTCCTTGCCGCTGAACAGCGCAATCCGGCCTGACGCATCGATCACCGTGACCTGTCGGTACTGGCTCCAGCCGTTGGACGTGAGTGCCTTGTCCAGTGCCGCGTCAGGTTCCAGATGCTGATGCTCCAGCAGGTCCAGGATCTGCGGGCCTAACGCCGGCAGCGTAATGTTCTGCGTGGACACCGCACCCACACCCGCCCTCGCCCAAGGGCAGCGTGCGCCGACCGCAATGCTCGAAGAACTGATGGCAATACCGAGCTGCCCGGTTTCAGGGCAGCGTCCGATAATCGAGAACGTCATGACTCACTCCTTAAAATTCCAATGCACGCGCCATTGCATTCTGTGCATGCACTGGAATCGGAGAAAGCAGGTTTTTTGTGGCTTTGGGGAAGGAAAAAACTGGTCAGCCCCGCAGGCTTACCCGGGTGGATCAATCTGATCCAGTACCCGATTCGCCGTGATCTCCGCCAGCATCACGCTGTTGGAAATACCCAGCAGCGCATTGCGCGATCCGCCGTCGAGGTGATCGACCAATTGATGGACCATCACATCCACCGAGGCCAGGGTTTCGACCAGATACACCACAAGGGTTTCGGTTGTGGCCTCTGGGTCGACGGTAAACAGGTTGTTGGGTGTGCGCGGCGTGGCTTTGATGTCGGCCATCGAGGGGAAGTGGAAGTTGAGGGCGCGTTCGGCGGCCTCGTTGAGTTTTTTGGAATAGGGTTCGTATGGGGATGCCGGATCGGTGTCCGGCGGATTAGGTGAAGGCTTGATCATAGACTGAAACTCCCAAATATATGGAGCCGTCACCGACCTGCGACTAAACAGGGGGTGGCAGCTGTACGCAGGTTAGTCGACCGGGGGAGTATCAAACCGGCGCGCCCGAAGGCGCCCTGCGCACAGCTACCATGGAGTGCAGGCATGAACCTGACTGTCTGATCGCATATGCGCGTTGATATACCCTCGAGCGACTAAACCCGATCACTGATGAGCAGTGACAAGAATCAAGTTACCGATGGCCTCCAAAGCGCACAAGCCGGCGGATTCTGGCGTACCCGTAGGCAACGGCGCAAGGTCTTGTAGCTTGCAGGAAGTATCCTTAAACACCTTTAAACACACGCCCTCTGCAGGTAAATCCTGTGGGAGCGAGCCTGAACGACAGGCACAAAAAAACCGCCTTTGGGGGCGGTTTTTTTGAACATGTTACTTTCACAGGAGACGGTTTTAGCCGTGTCGCCGAGGTGGAGTCCTGCACTCTTAGCTCGACCATGTGGAGTAATCTTAGGGAAGTCGTGGCACAGGTGTCAACCTGAATCGGTTGACAAAACCTTTCCTTACGCTTCTGCCATCACTCCTGCGTCCAGCTCCCGCTGGATATCGAGATCTTGGTCAAAGTCCAGCTCCCACTCCGACGCCCACCGTTTTGCCATGTTCTCGACTGTCTTCAGCGCTGCCAGGGCAGCACGAGATCTCTCGAGCTCTCGATTGAGACGTTCAACATCCTGTTGGAGCTGATCGGTCTTGATTTTTTCCTGAAGGAACTGGTTGTGAGGCACATGGTTAGTGACGCCCACCGCGTGCATCAGTGCTGCTTTGAGAAGCTTTTCCTCGCCTCTCGCAAGCTTGACTGTGTAACGCACGTTCCGCGTAGGGATACTCGTGCCGAAGCTCACAGGCGGCAACAGACGCTGGATCGACACAGCCTCCGTCCTGCCACACAACACGTAGCTGGACTTACCGCTAAATTTATAGCGCGGCATCCGATCCAAAGTGGCCTGTGATATTTGGAAGATCGATTTGTCACCTGGCGGCGGAGCGACGGATGTCACGGGAGCAACCTGAACCAGATTGCTCGACACCACTTTCACTACGACAGCCAATCGACGCTTGTACATCTCTCCGGCCAGGAGGGTATCGCTGTATCGCTTGTTGGTCTTCGTGCTCGCATCCGTCCGACCCGTGTGCTGAACGAAGCCGTAATCGACCTCGACCAAAGTGCCAGGCCACAACAGCCTATTCAACGTCTGGTTCTTGTCCTTCTTCAGCGTCTGGTAGAGGAACACCTCGTTGGAAACATCGACAGACTTGAGGAAGATCGTGAAAACAGCCGGCTCGGAGCCAGTAGCCGGCGTACTGGCAACCGACACCAGTTCCCAGCGGTGGCATGGGGAGGTTGAGAAGCACTTGGTGACGAAGACTGGAGGCGGCGTCTTCCCTGTCTTCGCCGTGGGTATGCCAGGGATGAGTGCCTCACGAATACCTTCGTAGGATTCACCTCCAAGCAGTCTGGAAACCTCATTCCCTGACGCCTGATCGATCACGGTCTCGAAGTACCGAACAATGATCGTCTGCATTAAACATCCCGTAGCTGTATGTCTATGGCGTGCCCGGATCCAAGCCACAGTTACCAGACTGCAGAAGAGGGGCCCCTGTCCGCCACCAACGGCGGAGCGGTGCCATCATATTCCACTTTTCGCGATAGGGTGACTGCAGCACAATCCTGAAAAAAATCAGCTCTTTCTTGGCTTGGCTCGGGCCGTGGCCTCGGCAACTAGAGGGTCATCTGGCCAGTAGTGCTTGGGGTATCTCCCTTTGAGATCCTTCTTCACCTCCGCATAGGTACTCCGCCAGAAATTGGCCAGATCCTGAGTGACCTGCACTGGCCTCCGAGCTGGTGACAAGAGATGTAACGTGAGCAACTGCTTGCCTTGAGCAATACGAGGTGTTTCAGACAGGCCAAACAGCTCTTGAAGTCTCACTGCGAGAACAGGAGGGTACTGCGAATAGTCGACACGAATGCTCGAACCGGACGGCACCTGGATCGTCTGCGGTGCTTGGGCTTCCAATTCCTGCGGAAGCGGCCAAGGGAGCAGATTCCTGACTATCGAAGACAGATCCAACTGGCTGAAGTGACTGAGCCTGGTGACCTTGCCCAAGTACGGCGAGAGCCATTCCTCAAGGGTTGCCAGCAGGTTTGCATCGCTCAGATCAGGCCATTTACTGCAGGTCTGGCTATTCTGGATCTCCTGCTGACGAAGCAGCTCCACCCGCGCTTGCCACTGCCGCAGCTCCGGCGTCCACGGCAACAGCTCCAGACCTTTACGTCGCACCAGATTCACCAGCGCCTGGCTGCGAGCGGTTTCATCGAGACCGGTCAGCGGTTCACGGCTGAGGATCAATTCACCGACCTTGCGCTGTCGCTCGGCGCGCAACACGCCTTCGCGCTCGTCCCAATCAAGCTGATCGACGCAACGCACCTGCTCGGCCAGCACCGAATCGAACAGCGCCGGATCGAAATCTGCCGCCAGGTAAATCCGCTCCTCACGCTGGCCCTGACGACTTCCGAGATCGGCGATCACCAGCCACGGTTGCTTCATCAGGCTGTCTGCTTCAGCGAACAATGCGGCGCGACCGTTGGCCAAGCGATACTCGGCGCCGCCAGCACGACGCTGTTGAGCGACGCGGTCGGGATAAGCCAGCGCCAGCAGCGCGCCAAGCCAGCGCGGATGGTCCGGATCGCTGACCGGCTCCGCTGCTTTGCCCCGCAGGTAACCGCGATACTGCCGCGCCAGTTGCCGGGCCCGTTGCACCCCGCCCTGGGCGCCGCGTGCGGCGCGTTCTTCGCCGGACAACAGCGCCAACCGGCTGTGCAGATCCGCCCCGGCGCCGCGCAAGATATCCCGCTCGCCGAGCAGTGCCGCGACATCGCACGCCATGTCCGCCAGGCCGAGTGCCTGACCGCGCAACAGCAAATGCGCGATGCGCGGATGCGCCGGCAGTTCGGCCATGGCCTGGCCGTGACGGGTCAGGGCTTCTCCGTCGAGGGCGCCCAGGCGCTCAAGCAAATCCTGAGCCTGGGCATAAGCGGCGGCCGGCGGCACATCGAGCCACACCAGCTGCCCCGGTGCCACGCCCCAACGACCCAGTTGCAAGGCCAGGCCGGCGAGGTCCGCCGAGAGAATTTCCGCACTGGCATAGGCCGCCAATTGTTCATGCTGATCCTGCGACCACAACCGATAACACACCCCCGGCTCCAACCGCCCTGCCCGGCCGGCGCGTTGCGTGGCGCTGGCACGGGAGATGCGCTGGGTGTCGAGCCGGGTCATGCCGCTGCCGGGATCGAAACGCGGCACCCGCGCCAGCCCGGCATCGATCACCACGCGCACGCCGTCGATGGTCAGGCTGGTCTCGGCGATGTTGGTCGCCAGTACCACCTTGCGTTGGCCTGCGGGGGCGGGATCGATTGCAGCGCGCTGGGCCGCCAGGTCCAGTTCACCGTGCAATGGGCAGAGCAACACCTGCGTGCTCTCACCCAGCGCATCGGCCAGTTGCTGATGCACTCGACGGATTTCCGCCTGGCCCGGCAGAAACACCAGCACACTGCCGGTTTCATCGTTCAAGGCATCGAGAATGGTTTGCACCAGGCGTGGCTCGATGAATTCACCGGGCTGGAACGGCCGCCCCCAGCGCATCGCCACCGGGTACATGCGGCCTTCGCTGCGCAGGATCGGCGCGTCATCGAGCAGTCCGGCCAGGCGTTCGCCTTCCAGGGTGGCCGACATCAAGAGGATCTTCAGCGGCTGATCGTCGCGAAACAATTCCCGGCCATTCAGGCTCAGGGCCAACGCCAGATCGGCATCGAGACTGCGCTCGTGGAATTCGTCGAAGATCAGCAAGCCCACGCCTTCAAGCGCCGGATCGTCTTGCAAACGGCGGGTCAGAATGCCTTCAGTGACCACTTCAATGCGGGTCTTGGGCCCGACTTTGCTGTCCAGCCGAATACGATAACCGACGGTTTCACCGACTTTCTCACCCAGCTCACTGGCCAGCCGCTCCGCCGCCGCCCGCGCGGCCAACCGACGCGGTTCGAGCATCAGGATGGTCTGCCCGGCCAGCCAGGGCTCGTTGAGCAAGGCCAGGGGCACGCGGGTGGTCTTACCGGCACCGGGCGGTGCTTCGAGCACGGCTTCGTGGCGTGTAGCCAAGGCTTCACGCAGGGCGGGTAAAACTTCATCGATCGGCAAAGAAATCATGCTGGCTCCCAAACAGAGGGCCGAGTATAACGGCGAACTGCCCGGCGTTTATCAGGGTCCTAATTCATATAGGCGCCTTTTCGTTGTGTAATTACCCAGGAGATTTCCTTATGCGTGCTCCCTTTCGCTTGATTGGCGGTGTACTGATCGCGACGTTGCTGACCCAGGTCACCGCCTGCGGTTCGATTTTCTACCCTGACCGTCGTGGCCAGATCGACGGCAAGATCGACCCGGCCATCGCCGCGCTGGATGCCGTGGGCCTGCTGTTCTACATCATCCCCGGCCTGATCGCCTTTGCCGTTGACTTCGCCACCGGCGCGATTTATTTCGAGCCAGGCAAGACCGCCCAAGTGGCCCCGGAAAAACTCCAGGAAGCCATCGGTGCCGACGGCAAGGTCGATAACCACAAGTTGCAGACCATTCTCGAAACCGAACTGGGCCGCAGCTTCCCGCTGGACGACCCGCGTCTGATCCAGCACAAGGGCAGCGCGCAGCAATTGGCGATGTTCGGCCTGCAACCCGCCGCGTAAATTCGCGCATTGAAAGGACACGCCGCACCTATGATCTCCAGCTCCGAACACGCCCGCCTGCTAAGGCTGGCGACCCGTGCCTCGGTGGCGGTGGCCTGTACGTTGATGGTCGCCAAGGCCATCGCCTGGTGGTTGAGCGGTTCAGTGAGCATGCTCGCCGGGCTGACCGACTCGGCACTTGACGGTGTCACTTCGTTGCTCAATCTGCTGGCCGTGCACTACGCCTTGCGACCCGCCGATGAGGATCATCGATACGGGCATGGCAAGGCCGAGTCGCTGGCGGGGATGGCACAGGCGCTGTTCATCGGCGGTAGCGCGGTGCTGATTGCCTTGCAGGCCGTCGACCGCTTGAAACATCCGGAACCGGTGGGCGCGCCGTGGATCAGCATCGGGGTTATCGTGTTTTCCCTGGCGCTGACCCTGGCGCTGCTGATGCTGCAACATCGGGTGGTCAAGGCCACCGGTTCCAACGCGGTGCGTGCCGACTCCCTGCATTACCGCTCTGACCTGTTGCTCAACGGCAGCATTCTGGTGGCATTGGTGCTGGCCGGGTTTGGCTGGCATCAGGTTGACCCCTGGTTCGGCCTGGGTATCGCCGCCTACATTTTCTGGAGCGCGGTCAAGATCGCCCGGGAAAGTTTTACAGTGCTGATGGATGAGGAACTGCCGCCGGATGTCAGCCAGCACATGCTCGAACTGGCTTGCAGCGTGCCGGGTGTTTTGGGTGCGCATGACCTGCGCACACGAGTGTCCGGTAACCAGTGGTTTGTACAATTGCATCTGGAATTGCCGGGCGAGTTGACACTGTCAGTCGCCCACGGCATCAGTGATCAAGCCGCCGATGCAATTCACGCGGCTTATCCGCGAGCCGAAGTGCTGGTGCACGCCGACCCGCAGGAAGTGGTGCTGACAGCCAGGGCTCAGTAATTGACCTGATAACCGCGGCTGCTGAGGCAATTGCCTTGTGCCTGGCGGTAGTCTTGCACCACCGAAGGGTCCGGTTGGTAGGTGGCCGTCCGGGGATTGAAGCCACTTTGCTGCACCGCGTATTGGTAGCACTCGTAACCGTCCTGGTTGACCTGTTCCGGCGACTGGCCGTTGGCGGGATAGGCCTCCACGTCGTAACCATTGCTGACCGGTTGCGGTTGCGGCTGCACAGGTGGTTCGACCACCACGTAATCCTGGGTGGTTTCCTGATAGGCGTAGTAGGAACCGGCCGCCAAAAACAGCAGCGCACCGCCGATCCACACTTCACGGGCGTAATCGGGCAGGTAGCTGACACGAATGCCGCGCGGCGGTTGCACCACGACATAACGCGGCCCCTGCGGGCGATACCAATAGCCACCGGAATAGTAATAGTCCCGACCACCATAAGGCACCCGGTAGTCGCGGTCCGGGAAGCGTTCGACCACATGACCAGGGCGATATTGCGGACCCGGGCCCCAGCCGTTGCCATGTCCGTCCGGCCGGCCGGGCCAGCGACGTTCATCGGGGCGCGGAGCGTTATTTTGCCAATGCGGGTTGTTGTCGTTGTACCGCGGAGCACCCTGATAGTAGCCGCGCTGCGGTTGCCGGGTCTGGTGCACGCTGTCGGGCCGGCCCTGGATCGGCAGGTCATTGGCCGGTAGCTGCGGCGGCGGTGGTGGCGGCCGCACCGGGCTGTTGTAGTCGGGCGGCTGACGGTTTGTTCGATTCTGGCCGTTGTGCTCGAACTGACGACTGTTGTCGCCTCGAATGATGTCGCTGCTTTGCCCACGCGGCTGATTCTGTTGCTGATTAGGCTGATTGTTGCCGACCCGGCCCTGATTGTTGCCCTGATGGCCGTCCGAACCCCGTTGCCCGCCGTCGGGACCACGGTTTTGCGGCTCATCGGCCAGCGATTGCGCGGTAACACTGACACACAGCAAACCAACCCCGGCCAAACGCCAGATGCGCGACTTCATGCTTTTCCTCACTGCGGGTCAGGGCCTGTACATGAGACTGGGAAAGCAGCGGCCGGTTCTGCGACAGGTTATCAGTCACGCGACTTATTTGCTGGCTTGCTGGCTTGCTGGTGAGGGTACCTTGGGAATTTGTATTGATCTTTAGGGCGCTTTTCGCTGCGGTGCGGCGGGGGTAGTTATTTCATTAGGGGGGCACGATCTTGTGGTGACTGGTCTGACGCCTTCGCTGGTAAGCCAGCTCCTACAGGGGGGAGGGACGGAAGGTAAATGGCACGCAAAAGAAAAGGGAGACCCGTCGGCCTCCCCTTGAGAACTTCGTCCGTGCTCGACGCTTTTGACGTCGGCTCACCTCACGCCGTCTTCTGGACAGTGTGCAGCTCGGGGGCCGGCTCATCCCCTGTGGGGGTGGCGACCGCGGCTGGCCTGATTGGGCGAGCCGCTGTGGACTGTTTGTCCGAGCAGTGATTCTGGTAATAATAATAGGCTGGAGGCCTTGGCAGATGATTGCGAAGATTGCTCAAATAAACATGTCTTGCGCAATTTTTAACCCTGGATAGATAATCTGCCGCAATTGATATGACAAAGGCCTGATTGATGAGCAAACTCGACCGATACGACCTGAGCATTTTGGCGGAATTGCAGCGCGACGCGCGCATTTCCAACCAGGAGCTGGCCGAACGCATCGGCCTGTCACCCTCGCCTTGCTCGCGCCGGGTCAAGCAACTGGAAGACGACGGCTATATCTCCCGTCAGGTGGCGCTGCTGGACCGAAAAATGCTCGGCCTGAGCCTGACGGCTTATGTACTGATCGGCATGGACCGGCATACGCCGGAGCGGTTCGAGAATTTCGAAGCAGCGATCCGGACGTTGCCTCAGGTGCTGGAGTGCAGCCTGGTGACGGGGATGGATGCGGACTACCAGCTCAAGGTGGTGGTGCCGGATATGGATCACTATCAGAAACTGCTGCTGGGGCATCTGACGCGGATTGAAGGGGTGACCAGTGTGCGCTCGAGTTTTGTGTTGAATCAGGTGCTCAATAGTACGGAATTACCTTTGACTCATCTGCGTAGCTGAGGACGCCATCGCGGGCAAGCTCGCTCCCACAGGTTCTGTATCGTTCACGATATTGTGATCGGCACTGAACCCTGTGGGAGAGAGCTTGCTCCGGGCGGCGTTCCGACGATGGTCGTCAACGATAACGCTGTGGACCTGACACCCCACGGCGTTCTCAGGTTGTTCGCGAGCAAGCTCGCTCCTACAGCGAAGGGGCCGGCAAAGGCGACGAATAGCTGCGACACACTGCCGCAGGTCAATCCACCACCCCTCCCCCATGTCGTATACTCCAGCGCCTTTTAGCCCCGCCCGCACTGGAGATGTCCAATGGATCCTGCAGTATTCGAAGAGTGGATGATGACCGGACTGGTCAGCATCCTGATCATTTTCATGGGTTTCATCGTCTGGGATCTGGCGAAAAAATCCAAGGCCGGACGCTTTGGCTCGTTCATCCTGTTCTTTGTGCTTGGCCTGGGCGTGGCCGCGTTCGTGATCAAAAGCGTGGTCATCGGCCTGATCGAATCCGGCTCAATTTAAACGCGCCGGCACTTCCTTCCACTGGCCCTGATCGAGCCCTTCGATCGACCAGTCGCCGATCCTGACCCGCACCAGGCGCAACGTCGGCAAGCCGACCGCCGCTGTCATGCGGCGTACCTGACGGTTGCGCCCCTCGCGTATCACCAGCTCAATCCAGCTGGTGGGCACGCTCTTGCGAAAGCGTACCGGCGGATTGCGCGGCCATAACTGCGGCTCTTCCAGCTGCCGCGCTTCAGCGGGCAAGGTCATGCCGTCGTTCAACTCGACGCCGTCGCGCAAACGCTGCAACTGCCCGGCGCTTGGCTCGCCTTCCACCTGCACCCAATAGGTCTTGGCCAGCTTGTGTTTCGGGTCGGCGATCCGCGCCTGCAGCTGTCCGTCGTTGGTCAGTAACAACAGGCCTTCGCTGTCGCGGTCCAGCCGCCCTGCGGGGTAGATCCCGGGAATCTCGATGAAATCCTTGAGCGTTGCCCGCCCCTCGCCGTCGCTGAATTGCGTCAGCACATCAAACGGCTTGTTGAACAGAATCAGCTTCGGTTCGGCCGGCGGCACCTTGGCGACACGGCGCGGGGCTGATGGAGATGGCGTGGGTTTCACGCCAGGGCGACGGGAAACGGGACGAGGCGGACGGGACATGGCGAAGTGAACATCTAACGGTCAGGGCTGCTAATGCTAGTGCCCTGACCGCCAAATGACCATGACAACGCGCTATCAGCGGAACGGCGGCTCGTCGAAGCTGCGCAATTTGCGCGAATGCAGCGAGTTGAGCTCGGTGCGCAACAGATCCACCGCCTCGATGCCGATCTTCAGGTGCTGGCTGACCGCACGTTCATAGAAGGCGTTAGCCGAACCCGGTAGCTTGATTTCGCTGTGCAGCGGTTTGTCGGACACGCAGAGCAACGTGCCGTATGGCACCCGCAAGCGATAACCCTGGGCCGCAATGGTGCCGCTTTCCATGTCCACCGCCACGGCGCGGGACAGGTTGATCAGCGGCCGTTCCTGCGCCCAGCGCAATTCCCAGTTGCGGTCGTCATAGGTGAGGACGGTGCCGGTGCGCAGGCGTTTCTTCAGCTCGTCGCCCTTCTCGCCCGTGATATTCGCCGCGGCTTGCTGCAAGGCCATCTGCACTTCGGCGAGGGCCGGAATCGGAATGTTCGGCGGCACCACACGGTCCAGAATCCCGTCACGGCGCATGTAGGCGTGAGCCAGCACGTAGTCGCCAATGGTCTGGGACTGACGCAAGCCGCCGCAGTGACCGATCATCAGCCAGCAATGCGGGCGCAATACGGCCAGGTGGTCGGTGATGTTCTTGGCGTTGGACGGGCCTACGCCGATGTTCACCAGGGTCACGCCGTGGCCATCGCTGGCGATCAGGTGGTAGGCCGGCATCTGGTAACGGTGCCAGACCACACCCGCGGCAATCGCCGAGGCTTCGCCGTGGTCCATGCTCTTTTCGATGATCACGTTGCCCGGCAAGACCATGCGCACGAAACGCGGATCACTGCGCAGCTGCTCCAGGCCATGGACGATGAACTGGTCGACGTAGCGGTGGTAGTTGGTCAGCAGAATCCACGGCTGTACATGACGCCAGTCGCTGCCAGTGTAATGCACCAGGCGACGCAGGGAGAAATCCACCCGCGCGGCATCGAACAGCGCCAGCGGCAGCGGGTCGGTGTTTTCCCAGTCGTACAGGCCATCGGCGATGCCGTCGGTCGCGGCCGACAGGTCGGTGCTGGGGAAGACCCGCGCCAGCACGGCGGCAGTGACGCCGGAGCCGGCCAACTCATCGCCCTGCTCGACCACGTAGGGATAAGGAATGTTCTGTTGGCTGACGCCGACTTCCACGGTCACGGTGAAGTCGTGCATCAGGGGCACGAGTTGTTCCAGCAGGTATTTGCGGAAAGCGGCCGGGTGGGTGACGGTGACGCTGTAGGTGCCGGGCAACTGAACCTTGGCATAAGCGCGCGTGGTCTGCGGGACTTCGCCCTGGCAGTGGTAGGTCAGACGCAGCTCGGGATAACGAAACATTGCACGCTGTTCGGCGTCCGGTTCGACTCGATCCTTGAGGTAACGCTTGAGCGCCTGGTTGAGCGCGGTGGTTGCACGATTGTGCAAGAGCGCAAGCCGATCCACGGCTTGCTCGGCGGTTTGAACGACAATAAAAGCTTCGGTCACGATCAGCATCCTGTGTTCTGACTTGCAGAGCTTCATCTTGCCTGTATCGCTGCCGGACGGAAACAGTGGCGTGTTGGCTACACATCAATCCTGAGACACAGAAATCCACTGTGGGAGCGAGCCTGCTCGCGAAAGCGGTCTGCCGGTCACATTGATGGCGGATGTGCTACCGCATTCGCGAGCAGGCTCGCTCCCACATTGGCTCAGTGCTCAATATGGGTTCCTTGTCGTTTACGGAATCAGGTCAGAAGCCTTGCGGAGTCGACCGCGCCACAATCGCTTCCACATCCAGCCCTCGTGGCAACGCGCCATACACCCGCCCCGCCGACCCCAGGCGGCTGGCGATGAAGGCGTCGCTTACCGCTGCATTACCCGCCTCCAGCAACAGCCTGGCCTGAAGCCCCAGCGCGATATCTTCGGTCAACTGCCGGGCGCGGTACTGAATGTCATCGGTGTCCTTGAACGCAGCCTGCAATTGGCTGATATGCGCGGCCAGGCGTTTATCGCCATGGCCATCACCCAATTCGCTGAACAACACATCAAGCACACCCGGTTCCTTGGACAACGCGCGCAGCACATCGAGGCACTGCACGTTGCCGGAGCCTTCCCACGTCGAGTTGACCGGCGCCTCGCGGTACAACCGCGGCAGGATGCTGTCTTCGACATAACCGGCGCCACCCATGCATTCGGCGGCTTCATTGATCATGGCGGGCGCGCGCTTGCAGATCCAGTACTTGCCCACCGCCGTGACCAGCCGGGCGAATTTCGCCTCATGGCTGTCATCCAGATGATCCAGCGCCCGGCCCATGCGCAGGCTCAAGGCCAAGGCGGCCTCGCTTTCCAGCGCCAGGTCGGCCAATACGTTCTGCATCAAAGGCTGTTCGCTGAGCAGCTTGCCACCTACCCGGCGATGAGCGCAGTGATGGCTGGCCTGGGTCAACGCCTGGCGCATCAAGGCGCTGGAGCCGACCATGCAATCGAACCGGGTCATGGCGACCATTTCGATGATGGTGGGGACCCCTCGACCTTCTTCGCCGACCATCCAGGCCAGGGCACCACGGAACTCAACTTCGCTGGAGGCGTTGGAGCAATTGCCCAGCTTGTTCTTCAGACGCTGGATGTAAAACTGGTTGCGTGTGTCGTCCGGGCGATGGCGCGGCAGCAGGAAACAGGTCAAACCCTTGTCAGTCTGGGCGAGCGTCAGGAAGGCATCGCACATCGGTGCCGAACAGAACCACTTGTGGCCCACCAGTTCATAGGCCTGGCCCGGCCCGCTGGCACCGACCGGATAGGCCTTGGTGGTATTGGCCCGCACATCGGTGCCGCCCTGCTTCTCGGTCATCGCCATGCCGATGGTGACCCCAGCCTTGTGGGCCATGCCGACATTACGCGGGTCGTACTCGGTAGAAAGGATTTTCGGCAACCACTGCCCGGCCAGATCCGGTTGCAGACGCATCGCCGGGACACTGGCAAACGTCATGGTCAACGGGCAGCCACTGCCGGCTTCGGCCTGGCTGTGCAGATACGTCATGGCGGCGCGGGCGACATGGGCGCCGGACTGCGGATGCGCCCAGGGCAATGAGGTCAAGCCGTGCTCGACCGCCGTGCGCATCAGTTGATGATACGCCGGGTGAAATTCCACCAGATCGATGCGGTGCCCGTAACGGTCGTGACTGCTGAACACCGGTTTGTTCTCATTGGCCAGGAAGCCCGCTTCCATCAGTGGCCCGCCGGCCAGTGCGCCGTAAGCGTCGATCCGCGACTCTGCCCAACCGGCGCCAAAACGCCGCGACCACTCCTGCAGGGGCAGGTCGATGCGATACAGGTTGGTGCCGTCCAGCGAGGGTGGCTGGTTGGTGACTTCGTGGGTTTCGGCGAACTGATGCAGGTTCATGACGGGGCTCCTTTGGTCAGCCAAGGGATTTTCAGTTAAGCACCGCCCCACGGCTGATCAAAGTGTCATATCCGCCTAAATATCGGCGCTTTCGCCTTGCTGCGGACACAATACTCGGCGATAGAGCGCGGCTTGCAGGTCTTCGAACTTCACCGGTTTGCTCAGATAATCGATCGCAGCGCCGTTCGGGCAACGTTCCCGATCTGCGCCCAGGGCAACCACGAATACCGGCAGTTCGGCGCAACCGGACACTGTACGGATCCGGCAGTGCACGGACAGGCCATCCAGTAACGGCAACTGACTATCGAGCAATACGGCGTCAAAGGCTTCCCCCTGCAACTGATCGAGCGCAACGCTACTGTTGTCGGCCGTGCGCACCCTGAATCCCAACTTCAGCAACATGCCTCGCATCACCAGTTGATTGAGGCTGTTGTCATCGATCAGCAGCACGGTGCAGTCCTGGGGCAGTCGCAGGCGAGGGAGTGACCGAGCCATCGAAGGCGCTGATGACCGCTCCACCACGGGCAGTTCGAATTCGACGTCGAGCTGAAAGCGGCTGCCACGGCCGGGCTCGGAGCAGTGAGTCAAGCGCCCGCCCAGCAATTCGATCAGTTGCCGACAGATCGCCAGGCCGATGCCCAGGCCACCGTATTCACGGGTCATTGAACCGTCGAGCTGGAAAAACCGCTGATACAGGGTCGCCTCCCCCAAGTCTGTGAAACCGATGCCGGTGTCGATGACCGCAAAGGATAACGCCAGGCGGTCAGCTCCCACGGGCTTACCCGTCACCCGCAGCGCCACTGCGCCGATCCGCGTGAATTTGATGGCGTTATCCAACAGACATTCCAGGCATTGCGTCAATCTGGCACCGTCACCGTGCAGACGGTCCGGCAGCCCCGGCACCACATCGACCTTGAAATCCAGCGATTTGCCCGAGGCATTGCCCTCGAATTGCACTCGCAAGGCGTCGACCACACCGCGCAGACTGAAGGTGGCTGCAACCGCCTTGAGCTTGCCGGCCTGCAGTTCGGTCAGGGTCAGGATGCCATTGACCATGCGCATCATCTCCCGCGCCGAGCCCGCCGCCGTTTGCTGGTATTGCTCCAGCTCGGCGTCCATCTCGACGGTTTCCATCAACTCCAGCGATCCGATCACACCGTTCATGGGGGTGCGCAGTTCGTGGGTCAGGGTCGCCAGGAATTCATCCTTGAGCTTGTTGCTGTGCGCCAGTTGCTGGTTCAGTACTTCGAGCAACTGCCCGGCATCAAACAACGTCTGCGCCTGCTGCTCGCGCAGGGCATTGATGCGGTCAGCCAGGGCCAGTGACAACAGCGCCACCTCAATCGCCGCGCCGATCTGGCTGGCATACATGGTCAGGAACACGTTCGGCAGATACCCCAATACCATCAGCGTATTGATGATGCCCCCGAGCAAAAACGCCGACCAGGCGATGATGAAGTACCGCGCCACTCGCAGGCCACGCAACCAGGCGAAAATTGCCGCGGCAAAAATCACCAGGGTGAATGTCAGCGCCAGGGCCGTTGCCAGGCGCAGGGCCAGGGCATAACTGGCCAGCAACGATAACCCGACCACCACCGCGCCGAACGCAATCAGCGCCACCAGCAAGCGATCGAGCCAGCGACTGCAGGTCGCGGTCTGCAGGAAGCTGCGGGCGAACTGGCTGCCGAACAGCCCGGAACAACCGATGAAGAAGGGCGTCGCCGCGTTGGCCCACCAGGGATTGTTCGGCCAGAAATACTCCACCGCCGCGCCGTTCACCGACAGTTGGTACACGCCGAACGAAGCAATATAGAAGATGTAATAGAGGTAACTGGTGTCACGTACGCTGAGGTAGATGAACAGGTTGTAGACCAGCATCCCAAGTAAAACACCATAGATCACACCCAGCACATAAAGGCGCACCGGCTGGTCTTCGAGGTAAGCGGTGCTCGACCACAAGGTCACCGGCGCCTGGATCGAGCCTTCGCTTTCCAGGCGTAGATAGACGGTTTGCGATTGATCAGGCGTAAAACCCAGATTGAACAAGTAATTGTTCTGGCGAATCTCGCGACTGTCGAACGGCAAGGCATCGCCGGTCTGCCTGGCCAGGTGGTAGCCCCCGGTGGTATCGGGCACGTACAGGTCAAGGTGATCAAGAGGTGGATAGGCCAGTTCCAGCAGCCAGGTCCGCTGCGCCGCCGGATGGGTCGGGCGGTAATGCAGGTCGATTTTCAGCCAGAATGCCGAACGGGAATAACCGGCGTTGAGGGTGTCTTTATCGTGGGATTTGAAATGCCCGGCAGCGGCTTGCGCAAGGACATCGGCAATGCTCGCCTGACCACTTGCATCTTCGAACACTTGCAGGGTTCGGCCCAGGGGAAGGCTTTGGGTGTATTCATCGAACTCGAGGGCGCTCGCCATGAGGGGCAGGCACAACAGCAACATCAGCAAATAGCGCATTTAAGCCCCAGCGTGGCCAGTCCGGTTATCTCAGGAAGCCCCTCATTCCCTTTGAGCAGACGTAAAACCGGTATTGCCTGTATTGGCTTGGATCCACTCTAGCATAGCGGTTGATGGCTATTGAGCACCATGTAAATTTTTCCTGCAAAGGCTCTAGCACGGGCATTCCAACCGCAACCCCCGACTTAGAGCCGTTGCCCCGGCGAGCTTGTGGCCTTGCCTCGAAAGCGCATGGCTGTCCTTGTGCAAGGTTAACCGGACTACACCCGAAAAACGCTGTTTGGTGGTAAGCTCGCGCACCATGAATATCTACAGCTCTCGCCCCGTTGTCCTCTGTCTCTCCGGCCACGACCCAAGTGGTGGCGCCGGCTTGCAGGCAGATATCGAAGCCCTGCTCGCCCAGGGTTGTCATGCGGCCCCGGCCGTCACCGCCCTGACCGTGCAAGACACTGTTAACGTGACGGATTTCCGCGTCCTCGACCGTGAGTGGGTGTTGGCCCAGGCCAATGCCGTGCTCAACGATTCCGAAGTCGCGGCAGTCAAACTGGGCATGCTCGGTTCCCTGGAAATGGTCGACACCGTGGTTGAACTGCTGCAGGCGCATCCGCATTTGCCGATGGTCTGCGACCCGGTGCTGCGCGCCGGCGGCGGCGGACGCCTGGGCAAGGATGAAGTCGGTTACGCCATGCGCGAACGTCTGTTGCCGCTGGCTATCATTGCCACCCCCAACCTTCCCGAAGCGCGCATTCTCGCCGAACTGCCCGAAGGCACTGCGGATCAGTGCGCCGAAAAACTCCTGCCGTACGTCAAGCACCTGCTGATCACCGGCGGTCATGGCGATGAAGACGAAATCCACAATCGTCTGTACAGCCGTGATGGCCGTAGCGAAACCTTTACCTGCCAGCGCCTGCCCGGCAGTTACCACGGTTCCGGTTGCACCCTGGCCAGCGCCCTGGCCGGTCGTCTGGCCCTGGGTGAAAACCTCGCCAGCGCCGTGAAAACCGCGCTTGACTACACTTGGCGTACCCTGCGTGACGCGGAGCAACTGGGCAAAGGTCAATTTGTACCGCGTCGCCTGCCGCTGGATTTCTGTTCGTAACTTTTGATGCGTGAAGCGCAGAGGCTTGTCCGATGAAACTACGTGGCCTTTACGCCATCACCGACAGCCAATTGCTGGCAGGTAAATTTCTGTCGTACGTGGAGGCGGCGCTGGAAGGCGGCGTCACCCTGCTGCAATACCGCGACAAAAGCAGCGACGAGGCCCGCCGCCTGCGCGAGGCCCAGGCCCTGCGCGATCTGTGCGAGCGCTACAAGACCCGGCTGATCATCAATGACGACGCCGAACTGGCCGCACGCCTGAACGTCGGCGTGCACCTGGGCCAGACCGATGGACCGCTGACGCCGGCCCGCGCCCTGCTCGGTCGCCAGGCGATCATTGGTTCGACCTGCCATGGGCAACTCGAGCTCGCCGAGCAAGCAGCGAAGGAAGGCGCCAGTTATGTCGCCTTCGGTCGTTTCTTCAACTCCAACACCAAACCCGGCGCGCCGACCTGCAGCCTCGAATTGCTCGACCAGGCCCGCAGCAAATTGCACTTGCCGATTTGCGCGATTGGCGGCATCACCCTCGACAACGCCGCCCCGTTGGTGGCCCATGGGGTCGACCTGCTGGCGGTGGTCCATGGCCTGTTTGGTGCCCAGAGCACGGCTGAAGTGACCCGCCGCGCCCGCGCCTTTAACGAATTGTTCAAATCCTGATTTTTGAGAGCCCACTCATGTCTCGTTCCGAAACGCTGTTTGCCAATGCCCAGAAACACATTCCCGGTGGCGTGAACTCGCCTGTTCGTGCGTTCAAGAGCGTTGGCGGCACGCCGCTGTTCTTCAAACACGCCGAAGGCGCCTACGTCACCGACGAAGACGACAAGCGTTATGTGGATTACGTCGGCTCCTGGGGCCCGATGATTCTCGGCCACAGCCACCCGGATGTACTGGACGCGGTGCGTAAACAGCTTGAACACGGCCTGTCCTACGGCGCTCCGACCGAGATGGAAACCCAGATGGCCGACCTGGTCTGCTCGATCGTGCCATCGATGGAAATGGTGCGCATGGTCAGTTCCGGTACCGAAGCGACCATGAGCGCCATTCGCCTGGCCCGTGGTTTCACCGGTCGCGACAGCATCATCAAGTTCGAAGGTTGCTACCACGGTCACTCCGACAGCCTGCTGGTCAAGGCCGGCTCCGGCGCGCTGACCCAGGGCGTGCCGAGCTCCGCCGGCGTGCCGGCAGCGTTCGCCAAACACACCCTGACCCTGCCGTTCAACGACATCGACGCCGTTGAAACCATGCTCGCCGAAGTCGGCCAGGACGTGGCCTGCATCATCGTCGAGCCCGTGGCCGGTAACATGAACTGCGTACCGCCCGCACCGGGTTTCCTCGACGGCCTGCGGACCCTGTGCGACAAGCACGGCGTGGTGCTGATTTTCGACGAAGTGATGACCGGCTTCCGTGTTGCCCTCGGCGGCGCCCAGGCCCACTACGGCGTAACGCCAGATCTGAGTACCTTTGGCAAGATCATCGGTGGCGGCATGCCGGTCGGTTGCTTCGGCGGCAAACGCGAAATCATGTCGCACATCGCGCCATTGGGCCCGGTCTATCAGGCAGGCACCTTGTCGGGCAATCCTTTGGCGATGGCGGCCGGCCTGACGACGCTGCGCCTGATCAGCCGTCCTGGCTTCCACGATGAATTGACCGACTACACCAGCCGCCTGCTCGACGGCCTGCAACAGCGCGCCGATGCAGCAGGCATCCCGTTCGTGACCACCCAGGCCGGCGGCATGTTCGGTTTGTATTTCAGCGGCGCCGATGACATCGTGACCTTCGATGACGTGATGTCCAGCGACGCCAATCTGTTCAAGCGCTTCTTCCATCTGATGCTGGAAGGTGGCGTGTACCTGGCGCCGAGTGCTTTCGAAGCCGGTTTCACCTCGATAGCCCATGGCGAGACCGAGCTGAAATTGACGCTGGATGCTGCCGAGCGCGCATTCGCCGCCTTGAAATAACCCGGTGCCGCTGACGTTGGCCATTGCCAGCGTCAGCTTTTTCCTACACTCGCAGCCTTTTTCCTACGTAGCTGCTAATAATCCCCGGCAAAGTGATCGATATATTCCCCGCGCAGCAGAAAAACGAGTAAAGACTTTGTAAGGATGGCCCTGCTTATTTCATAATGCGCGCTTATTGGATCCCCCTCGATGGGTCCGCGCGCCCTCCAGAGGTAAGTCGATTCCCATGAACCGCACCGGCCGCACCCTTGCATTGGGCTGCCTGTTGCTCCTTCAGCCCCTGCTCGCGCTCGCACAGGCAGGCGGCAACTCGTTGTTAATCCCAGCGATGGGTCGCTGCACCCTCAATACTCAGCCGCAAGATCTGGCACAGGCACTCGCCGCCTGCCAAAAAGCGTCGGATGAAGGGGATGCGCAAGCGCAATACGAGCTGGGCGAGTTCTACTACGAGGGCAAAAATGCGCCGCGCGACCTCAATAAAGCGCTGAGCTATTTTGAAAAAGCCTCGCTGCAAGGCCATGCCCAGGCGCAATTCAAACTCGGCACCATGTTTTTCCACGGCGAAGGCGTGCCGGCCAATAACGTTCAGGCGTATATCGTGCTGAAAATGGCGGCGGTCAATGGTGCTGAAGATGCCCTGGATACGGCGGATGAAGTCGCCGAGAAGATGCCTCGGGAAGAACTTGAGGTGGCGACGCAGGTGCTGGGGCAGATTTTCCGCAAATATTTGATGGAATTGCAGAGCGCGGATGGGCGTACGCCTTTCTCGCCTCTTCCCTGAATTCTGCGTTGTTCTGACTGGCCCCTTCGCTGGCAAGCCAGCTCCTACAGTAGATTTTCGGCGTACACAATTTGTGAACACATAAATCCCTTGTAGGCGCTGGCTTGCCAGCGAAAGGGACGACTCGGTTTTAAGACTTACTTCTCAGGCATCGGCATCGGAAACGGCATGACATTGCCGACCGCGCCGCGGGCTTCGCTGATTTTCGGTGTGCCCAGGCGTTCGACTTCATCGATTCGCACGATCGAGTGCATCGGCACAAAACTGCGCACAACGCCTTCGAACTGAGCCTTGAGCTTCTCTTCGCTCGGGTCGACGACCACTTGCGTGCGCTCGCCAAAGACGAACTCTTCCACTTCCAGGAAGCCCCACAGATCGCTTTGATAGATCTGCTTGGCATACATTTCGTACACCTGGCCCTGATTGAGGAAAATCACCTTGTAGATTGGAGCTTCACGTTTGGTCATGGTGGGCGAGCAACACATCGGGAGATAAAAATTAGGGCGCGAACTATAGCATAGCCGCCGGACGCACAGCGGTAGGAACCTTGGGACATGTTCCCTATAATGCGCGGTTCTTTGAATCACGTGATGACTCTATCCATGGCCAAGAAGCTTTACATCGAAACCCACGGTTGCCAGATGAACGAGTACGACAGCTCGCGCATGGTCGATCTGCTGGGTGAACACCAGGCCCTGGAAGTCACTGCCCGCGCCGAAGACGCCGACGTGATCCTGCTCAACACGTGCTCCATTCGCGAACGCGCCCAGGATCGGGTGTACTCTCAGCTCGGCCGCTGGCGCGAACTGAAACTGGCCAACCCGGACATGGTGATCGCCGTCGGCGGTTGCGTGGCCAGCCAGGAAGGCGCCGCCATCCGCGACCGGGCGCCGTACGTCGACGTGGTGTTCGGCCCGCAAACCCTGCACCGCCTCCCGGAAATGATCGACGCCGCCCGCGCCACCAAGTTGCCGCAAGTGGACGTCTCGTTCCCGGAAATCGAAAAATTCGACCACCTGCCCGAACCACGGATCGATGGCCCGAGCGCCTACGTATCGGTGATGGAAGGGTGCAGCAAGTACTGCACCTTCTGCGTAGTGCCCTATACCCGCGGTGAAGAAGTCAGCCGTCCATTCGACGACGTGATTGCCGAGATCATCCACCTGGCCGAAAACGGCGTACGTGAAGTGACCTTGCTGGGGCAGAACGTCAACGGCTATCGCGGCACCACCCACGATGGTCGCCTGGCGGATCTGGCCGAACTGATCCGGGTGGTGGCCGCCGTCGATGGCATCGACCGCATCCGCTACACCACGTCACACCCGCTGGAGTTCTCCGACAGCCTGATCCAGGCGCACGCCGACGTACCGGAACTGGTGAAGCACCTGCACTTGCCGGTGCAATCGGGCTCTGACCGCATTCTGTCGGCAATGAAGCGCAACCACACCGCGCTGGAATACAAATCCAAACTGCGCAAGCTGCGGGCCGCCGTGCCGGGGATCTGCATCAGCTCGGACTTCATCGTCGGCTTCCCCGGCGAGACCGAAAAGGACTTCGAACAGACCATGAAGCTGATCGAAGACGTCGGTTTCGACTTCTCTTACTCGTTCGTCTACAGCCAGCGCCCGGGCACTCCGGCAGCCGATCTGGCCGACGAAACACCGCAAGCACTGAAAAAAGAGCGCCTCAACGCGCTGCAACATCGCCTGAACCAACAAGGCTTCGAGATCAGCCGACAAATGGTGGGCACCATTCAGCGGATTCTGGTGACCGATTATTCGAAAAAGGACCCCGGCGAACTGCAGGGCCGTACCGAGAATAACCGTATCGTCAACTTCCGTTGCGACACGCCAACCTTGATCGGACAGTTCGCCGACGTGCACATCGACGCCGCGCAACCGCACTCGCTGCGGGGCTCGCTGATCTCCTGACGCTGAGTAACCCTGTGGGAGCGAGCCTGCTCGCGAATGCGATCTGACAGCCAACTTATGAGTCGTCTGTCATGCCGCCTTCGCGAGCAGGCTCGCTCCCACAGGGGATGGTGGTTGAGGTCGAGATATTTAAGAGCTTTCGCACCCAGCCCACTGGCGTTATCCTTGATTTCATCTCAATTGCCCCAGGGCGGCTAAATACGACCTTGAACGCACCCATAGAACCACATCGTTTTATCCTCGAGCCCTTTGAAGCTCGCCGCTTCGCCAATCTGTGCGGGCAGTTCGACGAGCATCTGCGCTTGATCGAACAGCGCCTGAATATCGAGATCCGCAACCGCGGAGACCAGTTCGAACTGATCGGCGAGCCCAAACACACCACCTCCGCGGAAAACCTCTTGCGGCGTCTGTACCGGGAAACCAAGGGTACCGAGCTGTCGCCGGACATGGTTCACCTGTTCCTGCAGGAATCGGCCGTGGAAGAGCTGGACAACCACTCCCCCGCCGAACCGTCCGTCGCCCTGCGCACCAAGAAAGGCATGATTCGCCCTCGCGGCTTGAATCAGCTGCGCTACGTGAAGGAAATCCTCGGTAACGACATCAATTTCGGCATCGGCCCGGCGGGTACCGGCAAGACCTACCTGGCCGTTGCCTGCGCGGTGGACGCGCTGGAACGCGAGCAGATTCGCCGCATCCTGCTGGTGCGTCCGGCGGTTGAAGCGGGCGAAAAGCTCGGTTTCCTGCCCGGCGACCTGTCGCAGAAGATCGACCCGTACCTGCGCCCGCTCTACGACGCACTCTATGAGATGCTCGGCTTCGAACACGTGGCCAAGCTGATCGAGCGCCAGGTCATTGAAGTCGCACCGCTGGCCTACATGCGCGGTCGTACGCTGAACAACAGCTTCATCATCCTCGACGAAAGCCAGAACACCACCGTCGAGCAGATGAAAATGTTCCTGACCCGGATCGGCTTCGGTTCCACGGCGGTCATCACCGGTGACATCACCCAGGTCGACCTGCCGAAAGGCACCAAGTCCGGGTTGCACCATGTGATCGAAGTGCTCAAGGACGTGCCGGGCATCAGCTTTACCCATTTCATGCCCAAAGATGTCGTGCGCCATCCACTGGTGCAGCGCATCGTCGAAGCCTACGAGCGTTTCGAGAATCGTGTGGCGGACGAAACGCCAAAGGATAGTCGCCGCGATGCTTGAGCTTGATCTGCAACGGGCGACTGAAGCTTCTTTCCCAAGCGAGACCGAGTTCCGCCAATGGTGCGAACTCGCCCTGCGCCAGCGCACTGCCGACTCCGAAATGACCATTCGCCTGGTTGATGAAGAGGAAGGTCGCGAGCTGAATCACACCTGGCGGCAAAAGGATTACGCCACTAACGTTCTTTCGTTCCCCGCCGATGTCCCCGACGAATTTCTGGATATTCCGCTGTTGGGTGATCTGGTGATTTGCGTGGCGGTGGTCGAACGCGAAGCCGCCGAGCAAGGCAAGGATCTCAAGGCCCACTGGGCCCATCTGGTCATTCACGGCTGTTTGCATCTGCTGGGTTACGACCATATAGATGATGACGAAGCCGAAGAAATGGAAGCACTGGAACGAACGTTGCTTGCAGAGTTGGGTCATCCGGACCCTTATGCGGACGACGAAACAGACGCATCCCCTATCGTTACAACAAAGGATTCAGAGTAATCGCTATGAGCGAAGATCGATCGAGCAACGGGCAGAAGTCATGGCTGGGTAAGCTCACCCAGGCTTTTGCCCACGAGCCGAAGAACCGCCAGGAGCTGCTGGAGCTGCTGCGCGATGCACATCAAAACAAGTTGCTGGACAGCGAAGCGCTGGCCATCGTCGAAGGCGCCATCCAGGTTGCAGACCTGCAGGTACGGGACATCATGGTCCCGCGCTCGCAGATGATCAGCATCAAGGCGACCCAGACACCCCGCGAGTTCCTGCCGGCCGTGGTCGACTCGGCGCACTCGCGCTACCCGGTCATCGGCGAAAGCCACGATGACGTGATGGGCGTGTTGCTGGCCAAGGACTTGCTGCCGTTGATCCTCAAGGAGAACGGCGACAACTTCAACATCAGGGATCTGTTGCGTCCGGCCACTTTCGTGCCCGAGTCCAAGCGCCTGAATGTGCTGTTGCGCGAGTTCCGCGCCAACCATAACCACATGGCCATCGTCATCGACGAATATGGCGGAGTGGCGGGCCTGGTGACTATCGAAGACGTGCTGGAACAGATCGTCGGCGACATCGAGGACGAGCACGATGTCGAAGAAGACAGCTATATCAAGCCGCTGCCCAGCGGTGACTTCCTGATCAAGGCCCTGACGCCGATCGAGAACTTCAACGAGTTCTTCGACAGTCAATTCTCCGATGACGAGTTCGACACGGTCGGCGGTCTGGTGATGAGTGCGTTCGGGCACCTGCCAAAACGCAACGAAATCACTGAGATCGGCCCTTATCGCTTCCGCATCCTGAACGCCGACAGCCGTCGGATTCACTTGCTGCGCCTGACGCCTATTGCCCGGTAACAACCAAGGATAGAAATGCATTGGATCACCCGCCCCGGCTGGCCCGGTAACCTGCTGGCCGTGGCGGCCGGTGCAATCACCACCCTGGCCCTGGCGCCGTTCGATATCTGGCTGTTGGCGTTGCTGGCGGTCGGCTTGTTCTATGCCGGCTTGCGTGAACTGAATCCTCGCCAGGCCCTGGGCCGTGGCTGGTGCTTCGGTTTCGGCCTGTTTGGCGCCGGTACCAGCTGGATTTACTACAGCATCCACCACTTCGGTGGCGCTTCGGTGCTGCTGGCCGGCTTCCTGATGCTGATCTTCACTGCGGCGATCGCCTGGTTCTTCGCCCTGCCCGCCTGGATCTGGGTGCGCTGGCTGCGCCGCAACGAAGCGCCACTGGCCGATGCCCTGGCTTTCGCGGCGCTGTGGGTCGCCCAGGAAGCCTTTCGTGGCTGGTTTCTCACCGGTTTCCCGTGGCTCTACTCCGGTTACAGCCAACTCGATGGCCCCCTGTCCGGGCTCGCGCCTGTCGGCGGGATGTGGCTGATTTCCTTCACCCTGGCCCTGACGGCCGCGCTGCTCTACAACGCATTGCCCCTGGTGAAAGCCCGGCGCACAGGCTTCATCGCCGCGGGCGTGCTGCTGTTGATCGGCCCATGGGTCGCCGGCATGGCGCTCAAGGGGCATGCCTGGACCAGCCCCGCGGGGGCACCGCTGAGCGTCGCGGCAATCCAGGGGAATGTCGAACAGAGCATGAAGTGGGACCCGGCACAGCTCAATGCACAGCTGGCGCTGTACCGCGACATGAGCTTCAGCTCCAAACCGGTCGACCTGTTGATCTGGCCGGAAACCGCGGTCCCGGTGCTCAAGGAGTCCGCCGAGGGCTACCTGAACATGATGGGAGACTTTGCTGCACAACGTAATTCCGCACTGATAACCGGCGTACCGATCCGCCAGGAAATGCATCAACAGAAACGCTTTTTCAACGGCATCACCGTAGTCGGCGAAGGCGATGGCACTTACCTCAAGCAGAAACTGGTGCCGTTTGGCGAATACGTGCCGTTGCAGGAAGTGCTGCGCGGGCTGATCGCCTTTTTCGACTTGCCGATGTCGGACTTTGCCCGTGGCCCTGCCGACCAGCCGATGCTGCAGGCGAAGGGTTATCAAATCGCGCCGTACATCTGCTACGAAGTGGTTTATCCGGAATTCGCCGCCAGCCTCGCGGCCCGTAGCGATTTGCTGCTGACCATCAGCAACGACACCTGGTTCGGCACCTCCATCGGCCCGCTGCAACATTTGCAGATGGCGCAGATGCGCGCACTGGAAGCCGGACGCTGGATGATCCGCGCCACCAACAACGGCGTGACCGGCCTGATCAACCCGTTCGGGCAGATCACCGTGCAGATCCCGCAGTTCGAACGCGGCATTTTGTATGGTGAAGTGGTGCCGATGCACAACCTGACGCCTTACCTGCAATGGCGTTCGTGGCCGCTGATCGTTGTTTGCGTGTTGTTGTTTGGCTGGGCGCTGGTGGCTGGCCGGATGGCAAAAACCGTTTAAAAGCTTCGCGAGCAGGCTCGCTCCCACATTCGACCGCGTTTCCATGAAAGAACGCGATCACTGTGGGAGCGAGCCTGCTCGCGAAGGCGTCGTCACTGAAACCGCATTAATCCGCGCCCCCCCTCGATAAAACACCGAATACCCGATCTGCCCCACCGCCTCATTCATCAACTGCCCGCTCTGCCAGAGCGCCTTGAACTCCGGCAGCCAGCCGCCCAGTGGCCGGGCGTTGTCCACCCCTAGAAACCCCATCGGTGCCGGCACCACCTCGAATCCCGCCTGCTGGAAACTCCAGACCGCGCGCGGCATGTGCGAGGCGTGCGACACGAGTACGACACGCTTGATACCTTGGGCCAGCAACACCTCGGCGCTGAACTGCGCATTCTCCCAAGTCGTGCGGCTACGCCCTTCCTGCCAGCGCACGGTCACGCCGAAATCATCGAGCAACGAGTCCGCCATCAACCTGGCTTCCGTCGGCGGGGTACCGTAATGCAGGCCACCACTGGTGAGGATCGGCAAGCCCGACGCCTTGGCCAGCCGCGCCGCATAGCGCTGGCGCTCCAGGCCTATACCGGTCGGCTGGTCGGCGCCCCAGGCCGGATCGCCACGCTCGCGCCCCGAACCCAGCACCACGATCGCATCCGCGTGCCGACCCAATGTCGCCCATTCATTGCGAGCCAGCGGCGGTTCACGCTCAAGCGCCCTGGCGCTCCACTCCACCACCACCGGCAGGCTCATCAGCCAGAAGCCGCCGGCGCCCAAGGCAAAACACAGGCCTGCCAGTCGCGGCCTCGAGCGGCGCAACCACCAGGCAAGCAGCAATAGCAGAAATAAAATGCCGGGAGGCAGCAACAGTTGTTTGACGAAGTAACGAAAAGGCATCGAGCATCTCCAGAGATGCCCGAAGCCTAGGTGGGTTGACGCAATGCGACAACAAATACGGAAGGACTATGCTTCGAAAAAACCATATTTCATGGCTTCAAGTGACCTTGCCTGAATTGCAAAGACCGGACCTTTACCGCGTCCCTGCCGGGTGCCTTGTCCTTGAGCCAGATGATCTTGGCCGAACGTGGTGCGTCGAGTTGCTTCACTGCCTCTGACAAGTATCCGTGTGATTCACGTTCACTGCGATCCAGATACGCTTTGACCAGTGCAAACTCTGCGGGGCTCAGGCCACGCAGTTCCAGCTCCAAGGGACGTTCATCGAGCAGCCGGTCGGCGGTTTTTGCCGCGTCCAGGGCCATTCCCAGACGATCGATCAGTCGTTCGTACAGCTCCGGTTTTGTAACTTTTTGCCGTGACTCAACCATCCCTCACCTCATTGAAGATAAGACTCGCTCCCCTTTTAGAGCTTAGCTTCCATCGACAAACCGGCTGGGTGCCGCGACCAACGGCCCTCGCAGCGGGTTTTGCAAGGCTTTGGGCAGTAATCAGGGTTTCCCTCGGTAGAGTGCGGTCATGTATGCTACGGCGCTTCCTGTAACTCCACTTCCAGCTCGTCTGGACACCGAAGCGCCGATCTGGCGCAATCACCGTCCAGCGTGTATTGAAGAGGATTAGGCCACCCCTATTCAGTTCAAAAGTAGCCATGCACGAACAATATCAGCCCCGTGAAATCGAAGCCGCCGCCCAGTCGTTCTGGGACGAGCAAAAGTCCTTTGAAGTCAGTGAACAGCCAGGCAAGGAGACGTTCTACTGCCTGTCGATGTTCCCTTACCCCAGCGGCAAGCTACACATGGGGCACGTGCGCAACTACACCATTGGCGACGTGATCTCCCGCTACCAGCGCATGCAAGGCAAGAACGTCCTGCAACCCATGGGTTGGGACGCCTTCGGCATGCCGGCGGAAAACGCCGCGATGAAAAACAACGTAGCGCCCGCCAAGTGGACCTACGAAAACATCGCTTACATGAAAACCCAGCTACGCAGCCTGGGCCTGGCGGTGGACTGGTCGCGCGAAGTGACGACCTGCAAGCCGGATTACTACCGCTGGGAACAATGGCTGTTCACTCGCCTGTTCGAAAAAGGCGTGATCTACAAGAAAAGCGGCACCGTGAACTGGGACCCGGTCGACCAGACCGTGCTGGCCAACGAACAGGTGATCGACGGACGCGGCTGGCGTTCCGGCGCGCTGATCGAAAAGCGCGAAATCCCGATGTACTACTTCAAGATCACCGCTTACGCCGATGAGCTGCTGGAAAGCCTCGACGACCTGACTGGCTGGCCTGAACAGGTCAAGACCATGCAGCGCAACTGGATCGGCAAATCCCGCGGCATGGAAGTGCAGTTCCCGTACAACGTCGACTCCATCGGCGAAACCGGCGCACTGAAAGTCTTCACCACCCGTCCGGACACCCTGATGGGCGCGACCTACGTTGCCGTGGCCGCCGAACACCACTTGGCGACCCTGGCCGCACAGAACAATCCTGAGCTGCAAGCGTTCATCGCTGAATGCAAGGGCGGCAGCGTGGCCGAAGCCGACGTCGCCACCCAGGAGAAGAAAGGTCTGCCGACTTCGCTGTTCGTCGAACACCCGCTGACCGGCGAAAAACTCCCGGTATGGGTCGCCAACTACGTGCTGATGCATTACGGCGACGGCGCGGTCATGGCGGTTCCGGCGCACGACGAGCGCGATTTCGAATTTGCCACCAAATACAATCTGCCTATCAAGTCCGTGGTGCGCACCAGTTCCGGTGACACCAACCCGGCACCGTGGCAGGACGCCTACGGCGAACATGGCACGCTGATCAATTCCGGCGAGTTTGACGGTCTCGATTTCCCAGGCGCCTTCGATGCCATGGAAGTCGCCCTGATAAAGAAAAACCTCGGTGCCTCCCGCACCCAGTTCCGCCTGCGCGACTGGGGCATCAGCCGCCAGCGCTACTGGGGCTGCCCGATCCCGATCATCCACTGCGATACCTGCGGTGATGTGCCGGTGCCTGAAGATCAACTGCCTGTGGTACTGCCCGAAGACGTCGTACCGGACGGCGCCGGTTCGCCACTGGCGCGCATGCCCGAGTTCTACGAATGCAGCTGCCCGACATGCGGCCAGCCTGCCAAGCGTGAAACCGACACCATGGACACCTTCGTCGAGTCCTCGTGGTACTACGCCCGTTACGCCTCGCCGCACTATGAAGGCGGCCTGGTGGAAAAATCCGCGGCCGACCATTGGTTGCCGGTGGATCAATACATCGGCGGCATCGAACACGCCATCCTGCACCTGCTCTACGCGCGCTTCTTCCACAAGCTGATGCGCGACGAAGGCCTGGTGAGTTCCAACGAGCCATTCAAGAACCTGCTGACCCAGGGCATGGTGATCGCCGAGACCTACTATCGTCGCGAAGCCAACGGTGCCTACACTTGGTTCAACCCGGCGGACGTCGAACTCGAACGCGACAGCAAGGCCAAGGTCATCAGCGCCAAGCTGATCGCGGACGGCCTGCCGGTGGAAATCGGCGGCACAGAGAAGATGGCCAAGTCGAAGAACAACGGCGTCGACCCACAGTCGATGATCGACCAGTTCGGCGCAGACACCTGCCGCCTGTTCATGATGTTCGCCTCCCCGCCCGACATGAGCGCGGAATGGTCCGACTCCGGCGTGGAAGGTTCACACCGCTTCCTCAAGCGCGTCTGGCGTCTGGCTCAAGCGCACGTCACGCAAGGCCTGCCGGGCAAACTGGACGTCGCCGGCCTGAACGACGAGCAAAAAGCCATCCGCCGTTCGATCCACCAGGCCATCAAGCAGGCCAGCCACGACGTGGGCCAGAATCACAAATTCAACACCGCCATCGCCCAGGTGATGACGCTGATGAACGTGCTGGAAAAGGCCCCGCAAGGCACCGAACAGGATCGCGCACTGATTCACGAAGGCCTGGAAACCGTGGTTCTGTTGCTGGCACCGATCACCCCGCACATCAGCCACGAGCTGTGGCATCGCCTGGGTCACGCCGACCCGGTGATCGACGCGGGTTGGCCGGTGCTGGACGACAGTGCCCTGGTGCAGGACAGCCTGCAGCTGGTCATTCAAGTCAATGGCAAGTTGCGTGGCCACATCGAAATGCCGGCCAGCGCCAGCCGCGAAGAAGTCGAAGCCGCCGCACGGGCCAACGAGAACGTGCTGCGCTTCGTCGACGGCCTGACTATTCGTAAAGTGATCGTAGTGCCCGGGAAACTGGTCAATATCGTCGCCAGCTAAGTGGATCAGGCGCCAGGCCCAGCCTGGCGCCGAACAAAACCTTTCGGGTCGCATGATCGGCCCACCTGGTTTCAAGGGGAACAACAAGATGATCAAACGCAATTTGCTGGTGATGGGCCTCGCCGTTCTGCTGAGCGCCTGCGGTTTCCAGCTGCGCGGCACCGGCACCACCGAGCTGGCGATCAAGGAACTCGACCTGAGCGCCCGCGATGCCTACGGCCCGACCGTGACCCAAATGCGTCAGGTGCTGGAAAGCAGCGGCGTCAAGCTCTACAGCGGCGCCCCTTACAAACTGGTGCTGACCGGCGAGCAGGAAAGCCAGCGCATCCTCAGCTACGCAGGCGCCGGCCGCACTGGCGAGTATCAGCTGAGCACTGTGCTCAGCTATGACATCAATGGCCAGGGCAACTTGCCACTGATGAGCGACAAGCTCGAAGTGCAGAAAGTCTTCATCCACGACGGCAACAACCTGGTGGGTTCCGACCAGGAAGCCAATGACGCTCGCAAGGACATACGTCGTGAACTGGTTCAACGCATGATGCTGCGCCTGCAGCAGCTGACCCCGACCCAACTGGAGCAGCTGCAACAGACCGCCGAGGCCCGCGCCAGGGCTGAAGCCGCGGCATTGGAAGCGGCGCAGAAGGCTGAAGCGCAAACGCCGCGTCAGTCGCCTGTCGAACTGCCGCAGCAGTAAGCGTTACGGGGCGTCCCGGCGCCCCGTTCGCCCTCTTCTATGAAACTCGCTCCCGCCCAACTCGCCAAGCACCTGCAAGGCACCCTCGCGCCGGTCTACATCATCAGTGGCGACGACCCCTTGCTGTGTCAGGAAGCCGCCGACGCCATTCGTGCCGCCGCTCGCCAACAGGGCTTCGACGAACGTCAAGTCTTTGCCGCCGATGCCAGTTTCGACTGGGGGACGTTGTTGCAGGCCGGCGCGAGCATGTCGCTGTTCGCCGAAAAACGCCTGCTTGAATTGCGCCTGCCATCTGGTAAACCCGGTGACAAAGGGGCCGCTGCGTTCATCGAGTACTGCTCGCGTCCGGCCGACGACACGGTGTTGTTGATCAGCCTGCCCAAGCTGGACGGCAGTGCACAGAAAACCAAGTGGGGCAAGGCACTGGTCGAAGGCCAGCACACCCAGTTCGTGCAAATCTGGCCGGTGGATGCCAACCAGCTGCCGAGCTGGATCCGTCAACGGTTGTCCCAGGCCGGGCTGTCCGCCAGCCAGGACGCAGTGGAACTGATCGCTGCCCGGGTCGAGGGCAACTTGCTGGCGGCCGCCCAGGAAATCGAAAAACTCAAGCTGATGGCCGAGGGCGGGCAGATCACCGTTGAAACCGTGCAAGCGGCGGTGGCCGACAGTGCGCGCTTCGATGTCTTCGGTCTGACCGACGCCATTCTCAACGGTGAAGCGGCACATGCCTTGCGCATGCTTGAAGGACTACGGGGTGAAGGCGTCGAGCCACCGGTGATTCTCTGGGCCCTGGCCCGGGAGCTGCGCGTGCTGGCCAACCTGTCATTGCAATACAGCCAGGGCGTTCCGCTGGACAAGGCTTTCAGCGCTGCGCGACCGCCGATCTGGGATAAACGCAAACCTCTGATGAGCAAAGCCCTGCAACGCTACCCGGCGCAACGCTGGGCGCAGTTGTTGCTGGAAGCGCAGCGCATCGATGCGCAGATCAAGGGCCAGGCCGCGGGTTCACCGTGGATGAGTTTGAGTCGGTTGTCATTGTTGATGGCGGGCCAACGGTTGTTGTTGCCTGCTGAATAAGCTCAAACATCGTCACTGCTTGAAGAGCTCGCCGGGAGTAAACCCGAACAACCCTTTGAATGCCGCAATGAACGCCGACGTCGAGTCATACCCGCAGGACAGCGCGGCGTTGGTCACGCTATTCCCCTCCTCCAGCCATTTCAACGACGACAGCAAGCGCATCCGCTGGCGCCACCCTCGAAAGCTCAGCCCGGTTTCCCGCTGAAACAGCCGCATCAGGGTTTTCTCCGATGTGCCCAACCGCTGCGCCCATTCTTGCAAGGTCACGTTTTGCTCAGGGTTTTCAAGCAGCTCGTTGCACAACCCCAGCAGCCGTTGATGGCGCGGCAACGGCAGAGAGAACTCCACTTCCGGCAGACTCGCCAACTGATCCAGCAGCACATTCACCAACCGCGTTTCCTGGCTGTCACCCTGTGGATATTCCACCGGCAGCAGGCAAAAATGCTTGATCAGCTCCCGGGCCAGCGGCGTCACCTCGAGCACCCGGCAACGCCCGTGAGCCCATAGGCAATCCTCGCGGCGCACATAGAGGCTGCGCATTTCGGCGCGCATCGAAGTCACCACCTGGTGTTCGAGATCCGCTGGAATCCAGATGCCCCACTGCGGCGGCGCAAAGAAACTGCCCTCGGCGGTGTGTACCCCTAGAACGCCGCTGATGGCGTAGGAAAACTGCACCCAGTCGTGGCGATGGGACGGAGTCCAGGAACCGGCATTGAGGCTTTCCGCCCGGGCGAACAGCGGACGGGGCAATGCTGTCAGGGTGGGGATCGTCCGCTCGAGGGTATGCTGTCCGTTAGTCGGCATTGACTGGCCTTATGTCGCAAGACGGTAGTAAAGCCAACGTTATGCCAAGTCTAACCTTCTTACAAACGCATTTAAGTCGGTCGCAGTACAATGTGGGAGCGGCGGTGCGACAATTCGACTTGCTCGCGAAGGCGGTGGGTCAGTCGCCATCGATGTCGACTGACCCACCGCCTTCGCGAGCAAGCCCGCTCCCACACTTCATCAGCGCTCGATAATCGCCGTTACGCCCTGACCACCCGCGGCGCAAATCGAGATCAAGCCCCGCCCCTTGCCTGCGGCATCGAGCAATTTCGCCAGGTTGGCGACAATGCGCCCGCCGGTGGCGGCAAACGGATGCCCGGCCGCCAGTGAACTGCCTTTGACGTTGAGTCGGCTGCGGTCGATGGCACCGAGCGGCGCGGCGAGGCCAAGGCGGGTTTGGCAATAGTGTGGATCTTCCCAGGCCTTCAATGTGCACAGCACCTGAGCGGCGAAGGCTTCGTGGATTTCGTAGTAATCGAAGTCCTGCAAATTCAGGCCATTGCGCGCCAACAAACGCGGCACGGCATAGGCCGGCGCCATCAACAGCCCTTCGGCACCCTTGACGAAGTCCACCGCCGCCGCTTCGCCATCGCGCAGGTAAGCGAGGATCGGCAACCCACGTTCCTTCGCCCATTCCTCACTGCCCAACAGCACCAGCGACGCGCCATCGGTGAGCGGGGTGGAGTTGCCCGCGGTCAGGGTGCCCCTGGCACTTTTCTCGAACGCCGGTTTGAGCGAGGCGAGTTTTTCCAGGGTCAGGTCCGGGCGCAGGTTGTTGTCGCGAGTCAGGCCGAGGAAGGGGGTCATCAGATCGTTGTGCCAGCCTTCGCTGTAGGACGCGGCCAGTTTCTGGTGGCTTTCGAGGGCCAGTTGATCCTGCTCCTCCCGTGGAATCTCCCAGGTCTGGGCCATCAACTCGCAGTGCTCGCCCATGGACAGGCGGGTTCGCGGTTCGCCGTTGCGCGGCAGTTCAGGGACCAAATGATGGGGGCGCACCTGTAGAAAGGTTTTCAGTTTGTCGCCCGTGGTCCTGGCGCGATTGGCCTGCAGCAGAATCTTGCGCAAGCCTTCGTTGACGCCGATCGGCGCGTCCGAAGTGGTGTCGACGCCACCGGCAATACCGCATTCGATCTGCCCGAGGGCGATCTTGTTCGCCACCAGCAGCGCCGCCTCAAGGCCGGTGCCGCAGGCTTGCTGGATATCGTAGGCCGGGGTGGTCGGTGATAGCCGCGAGCCGAGGACGCACTCGCGGGTCAGGTTGAAATCCCGGGAATGCTTGAGCACCGCCCCGGCTGCCACTTCACCGATGCGCAGGCCGTGCAGGTTGTAGCGTTCGATCAGGCCCTCGAGCGCGGCGGTGAGCATCGCCTGGTTACTGGCGGTGGCGTAGGGCCCGTTGGAGCGGGCGAAAGGGATACGGTTACCGCCGATAATCGCGACGCGACGCGGTTGAGTCATGAAAAGCTCCTTCAAAATATCCAAGGTGAACACTGAACACTGTGGGAGCGGCGGTGCGACGATTCGACTTGCTCGCGAAGGGGCCGGCACATTCTCAATCTAAGTCGCCTGACACTCCGTCTTCGCGAGCAAGTCGAATCGTCGCACCGCCGCTCCCACACTGTCTGCATTCACCCGCGAGACCTAATCCCAGCTTCAACTATTCTGCTGTGATCAAGCGTAGGCCTAATCCCGTGGATCGAACGACTGATTGCCATTCGTGGTCCACATTTTGAACCCCAGCCGCTGGAGCGCGTTCCATGTCTGACCGCTATATCGAGTTCGCCAATTCGTCCATCGGCCATCGTCTGGTCGGGGCCCTGGGTCTGCCGTCGCCGGTACGACTGGAGCGCTGGCAAGCCGGGCGGCTGCGCCCGATCGAGGGGGCGCTGCTGATCGGCGGCGGGCCGCTGGCGGAAAAAGTCGGTGCCTTCGCCAACCGCCTGACCGACGCGATTTACAGTTACGGCACCGACCCTTCAATGGCCACGGCGTGGATTCCCGGTCACGGACCGAAACTCAAGGCCGTGGTGTTCGATGCCAGCGATCTGATACAGACCGACCAGCTCAAACAGCTGCGCGAATTCTTCCAGCCGCTGATGAAAAACCTTGATCACGGCGCCCATCTGGTGATCCTGGGGCGGGCACCGCAGTCTTTGAGCGACCCGTTCGCCGCCAGCGCCCAGCGGGCCCTGGAAGGTTTCAGCCGGTCGCTGGCCAAGGAAATGCGCGGCGGGGGCACCTTGCAACTGATCCAGGTCGGTGATGGTGCCGAGGATCAACTGGAAGGACCGTTGCGGTTTTTCCTCTCGCCCAAAAGCGCTTTCGTTTCCGGACAAGTCGTTCGCCTGGACGCCTGCAATACGCAGGTGACGGACTGGACTCGCCCGCTGTCGGGTCGCAAGGCGCTGGTCACCGGCGCGGCACGCGGCATTGGTGCGTCCATTGCCGAAACCCTCGCCCGTGACGGCGCCGACGTGATTCTGCTGGACGTGCCGACGGCCAAGACCGATCTCGAGGCCCTCGCCGCCCGCCTCGGCGGGCGCGGCATCACGCTGGACATCTGCGCCGAAGACGCCGCCGCGCAGTTGATCGAGCAATTGCCCGACGGCATCGACATTGTCGTGCACAACGCCGGCATCACCCGGGACAAAACCCTGGCCAACATGACCCCGGAATTCTGGGATGCCGTGCTGGCGGTCAATCTCAATGCGCCGCAGGTGCTGACCAAGGCGCTGCTCGACAGCGGCACCTTGCAGGACGACGGCAGGGTGATCCTGTTGGCCTCCATCAGTGGCATCGCCGGCAATCGCGGGCAAACCAACTATGCGGCAAGCAAGGCCGGGCTGATCGGCCTGGCTCAGGCCTGGGCGCCGCTGTTGAAGGCGCGCGGCATCAGCATCAACGCGGTGGCGCCAGGCTTCATTGAAACCCAGATGACCGCGCACCTGCCATTCGGTCTGCGAGAAGCCGGGCGACGCATGAGTTCCCTCGGCCAGGGCGGCTTGCCGCAAGACGTCGCCGAAGCGGTGGCCTGGCTCGCGCAACCCGGCACCGGGGCGTTCACCGGGCAAGCATTGCGCGTCTGTGGCCAAAGTGTTCTGGGGGCTTAGGCATGATCATCGAATGGCACACACTCAACCGCGAACCTAGTCTGCCGGACCTCTATGTAAAGGCCGCGACTCGACGCAAAATCACCGGCACTACGCTGCCGGCTGCAGGTCTGCGCTGCTGGATCACGGTCGATCCGCAGCGCCTGGCGGCCTATCGCAAGGTCTGCGGCTTTGCCGACAACGGTTTGCTGCCCCCCACCTACCCACACATCCTGGCGTTTGCCTTGCAGATGCAATTGCTCACTGACAAGGCATTTCCGTTTCCACTGCTGGGGTTGATACACCTGAGCAACCGCATCCGCATCCTGCGGCCGATGGGCGGGGTCAATCGCGCGCGGGTCAGCGTGCAGGTACAGAACCTGCAACCCCATGCCAAAGGTGCAACGTTCGACCTGGTGACGACCCTCGACGATCAGTTGGGCGTGTTGTGGGAAGCGCAAAGCCAGATGCTGTGCCGGGGCGTAAAACTGGATGGCGAGCCTGTCGAGGAAGTGTTGGCATCGACGCTGGAATTGATGGAGGTGGCCCGGTGGCAAGCGCCGGCGGACATTGGCCGGCAGTACGCCAAGGTGTCCGGCGACTACAACCCGATTCACCTGAGTGCCGTCAGCGCCAGGCTGTTCGGCTTCCCGACCGCCATCGCCCATGGGTTGTGGAACAAGGCCCGGACACTCGCGGCGCTGAATGAGCACCTGCCGGCATCGAATGTCGAGCTGGCGGTGCAGTTCAGGAAGCCGGTGCGGTTGCCGAGCGAGGTGACGCTGCTGTCCAGCGCGGCCGGCTCCAGTGGCGATTTTCAACTGGTGGGTGCGGGGGATCTTGAGCATATGGTCGGGCATTGGCGGCCTGTTGCCTGACTCGATCGTTGCACTGATGCAGGTGCCGGACATCGGCGATTGATGCTCGAACCCCCACTATCGCCCATGCGCGCCGGCAACTCGCCACGCAGATCGGTGAACAGCGGCGCCTGCGCAACGTGAGGCGCCCCCCTCCCGGAAACGCCGTGATGGTTATCTGGGCGGATAGTTGGCCAGCACCCGTCCAACCGTTTCTCGTATCGCCGCGCTGCGATCAGCGGGGTTGGGTGAACGGCTGAGCATTTGTTCATCACTGCCGCGCCACACCAGCTTGCCGTCCTTGCCATCGAGCAGGTCGATCTGGATGGTCGCCACCTTGTAGCTGACGTTGCGGGTTTCGTTGTACATCGGCCCGCCCCAGTAGCCATTCCATGGGTTGCCCCAAGCGCCGCCATAGTTGGTGGTCACGAGTTGCTGGCGCTCTTCGACGATCAGATAGGTCTGCACGCTCAAGTCACCCCGGGTACCGGGGGCGGCCGGACGCAAGCCGCGCTGATCGAGCTGATCGGCGACCGATTGGCGCACGCGTTGTTCAGTCAGGTCGCTCTTGATCCGCGGATCATCGGGCCGATATTGCAGGGCGGGTTCTTTCCAGCTCCAGCTGCGATAGGCGGAGAAGTCGCGGCTGGCATCGAAGTCATGATTGACCTGGGAGGCGCAGGCGCTGAGCAGCGCGGCCACGGCCAGTAAAGCGAGACGGCGGAACATGATATTTCTCCGGTTGAAGACATGAACCTGCGCAAGGCTTCTTGGTGACGAAGCTAATCAGGAGGATACGCCGACATTGCCTTTTCCACAGCCTCCCGTATGGCGTCGGTCTGCGCACCCTGGCTGCCGCGCTGGCTGGTTTCGGCGCTGGAACTCCACACCGGTTGACCGCTTTGGGCATCGAACAGATCCACCCGTACCACCACGACTTGCTCCTGATACGTTCGAACGATCGGCACCGTGTTGTACATGCCATAACCGCTGCCGTAGCGGTTGTAACCGCCGTAGCCGCCATACCCGCCGCCGTAGTAACCGTAGTCATCGCGGACCTGGCGCAAGCGGGTTTCCAGGCGCAGATCGGCGCTGACAAACAGGTCAGCCTGGCGATTGTCATGCAAGGGGCGCAGACCGCGCTGGTCGAGGGCGCTGCTGACGGCTTCGGCCACCTGCGCCGAGTCCGCCCAGGCGGTACCTGGCGGCAGTCGCCCATCGAGCCAGGCCCAGCTGCGGTAGCGCCCATAGTCACGCGGTGGCGCCGGGTAAGCGCTGCGGTCGAAGGTGTTGGCCGCTTGGGGCGGCGCCGGCGGCAAGGGGTTGGATGTCGCCACATAAGGATTGCTGCCCTGACAGGCCGCCAACCCCAGACAGATCACCAGTAACCCTGAACGACTTTTCATTTCAAGCTCCGATCAGACCGGCCGACAGATCCAGTGCAAGTAGCGCCCAAGCCCGGCGAAGCTTGGGTGGCGACGGTGGGCCAGCTCCATCTCCAGCAAGTCCACCAGTTCGGCGCGGGCCTGGAATTCCACCGGCATGTAGTCGTGGAAAACCCGTACCCCGCTCTGGGTTTCGACCCGCCACAGGCCTTCAAGTTGCGCCGCCAGTTCACGCGGATCGAGGGGCTGCTGCGGGGTAAGGCTCTGCTTCTCACCGGCCATGTCGTTCTTGCGCATCTTGCGAAAATGCCCTTTGAGCAGATTGCGGTAAATCAGCGCATCGCGGTTGTAGAACGCCAGGGATAACCAGCCTTCGGGTCGCGTCAGCTGATGCAGCACCGGCAGGATCGCGTGGGGTTCGGCGAGCCATTCCAGTACGGCGTGACACAGCACCAGGTCGTAGGGCTCGGTGAGTTGTCCGGGCAACTCCTGCCAGGGAGCCTGAATGAAGGTCGCGGTCTGCCCGGCGTCGGCGAAGCGCTGGCGGGCGCCTTCAAGCATCGGCCCGGCGGGTTCGGCGAGCGTCACCTGATGGCCGCGCTGAGCCAGCCACAACGACATGTGACCCAGGCCCGCACCGATGTCGAGCACCCGTAATGGCCGCTCCGGCAGGGTTTCGGCCAGGTCCGCTTGAAGCACGGCCAGACGGATCGCGCCTTTGGCGCCGCCATAGATTTTTTCGGCGAAACGGGTAGCCAGTTGATCGAAATGACGGTCACTCATCAGCTGAACCTCCGTTCGCTGTCGGCGAGCTTGCTGCTCACCACCTCATTCATGTCCAGCCCCAGCTCGCTGCACAGCAGCAACAGATAGAGCACGATATCGCCGACTTCCTGCCCGGCATGGGCGAGTTTGTCCGCCGGCAGCTGGCGCGACTGGTCTTCGGTCAGCCACTGGAAGATCTCCACCAGTTCGGACATCTCCACGCTCGCGGCCATGGCCAGGTTTTTCGGGCTGTGAAATTGCCGCCAGTCATTGCGGTCACGGATGGTGTGCAGGCGTTCGGTCAGTTCAACAAGGTTCATCGGGCTCTCCTGAAGGCGTATAGCTTCCGGTGGATGGCCGGGGATGGCAAGGGGCGTTAGCCCCCTGTAGGAGCTGGCTTGCCAGCGAAGGCGTCTTCATGGGCGGTGCAAGGCTTGAGGCCGCTTTCGCTGGCAAGCCAGCTCCTACAAGGGGGTTCATCAACAGACTGGAAACTTTGCGTCATACTCAAACGATTCCGGCTTCAGGGAACTCGCCACTGTGATCGCTGGCCCAAGGCTCAACCACTTCAACAGGACGTTCACGACATGCAGGTAGAAAGCTTTTTCGAATGGCTCGGCCAGGTACTCGGTTCGATCATCCGGTTCATCGTTGATGCCCTCAGCGGGCTGTTCAATCTGTTAAGCCATGCCGGCAGCAACTTTGTCGAAGGACTGTCCCGGGCGCTGGGCATGGATGCGTCGATCATCAGCATCCTCGCATTGATCGTGGGGTTGATGCTGTTGTGGGCGGCGATTCGCGCCTTCATGAGCGCATCGATCATCATGGGGATCATCTGGTTGCTGTTGGGGCTTTGGTTGTTGAGCTGGATTATCCACTGACACCACCAAACCCTGTGGGAGCGAGCTTGCTCGCGATGGCGGCGTGACAGTCACCATGGATATTGAATGTGCCGACCTCATCGCGAGCAAGCTCGCTCCCACATGGATCGCGGCAGACTCCGAATGTATCGCTACAATGCCCGCTCCCCCAAGGAGCCCGCATGTCCAACCTGATCGCCGACTGGCGCGACCGCCCTACTCACCGCAAGGTCTGGGCGCTCGCCGCCCCCATGATTCTGTCGAACATTTCCGTCCCGCTGGTGGCACTGGTCGACAGTACGGTCATCGGTCACCTGCCCCACGCCCATCAACTGGGCGCCGTCGCGGTCGGGGCCAGCCTGTATACCGTTCTCGCCTGGGCCATGGGCTTCCTGCGCATGGGCTCCACCGGCTTTGCCGCCCAGGCTGCGGGGCGCGGGGATGGCGCGGCGTTGCGGCAAATCCTGTTGCAGGGCTTGCTGTTGGCCATGGGGCTGGCCATTGTCCTGGGAGCGCTGGGTGTGCCGTTGAGCGGCGTCGCGCTGCACTTCATGCAACCCTCGGCCGAACTTGATCAGCTGACCCGCGAATTTTTCCACACGCGGCTGTTCGGCCTGCCGGCGGCACTGGCCAGTTATGCCCTGGTCGGCTGGTTCCTCGGCACCCAGAACGCCCGGGCGCCACTGGCGATTCTGCTGAGCACCAACCTGGTCAACATCGCCTTGAACCTGTGGTTTGTCCTGGGGCTGGAATGGGGCGTGGTCGGCGCTGCGCGAGCCTCGGTGATCGCCGAATGGACTGGCGCAGTGGTCGGCCTGCTGATGACCCGAAACGCCCTGCGCGCCTTCCCTGGCCATATCGCCTGGGCTGCGCTGGCGCTGTGGCAGAGCTGGCGACCGCTGCTGGCGGTCAACCGCGACATCTTCATCCGCAGCCTGGTCCTGCAATCGGTATTTTTTCTCATTACCGTGCAAGGCGCGCGACTGGGCGATGCCACAGTCGCCGCCAATGCGCTATTGCTCAACGGCCTGCTGCTGACTGCCCACGCGCTCGATGGATTGGCCCACGCCGTGGAGGCTCTTTGCGGGCACGCCATCGGCGCTCGCGACCGCGACGCCCTGCGCCGCTCGTTGGTGGTGGCCTGTGGTTGGTCTTTACTCGCGAGCCTGGGTTTCGCCGCGCTGTTTCTATTCGCCGGCCATCTGTTCATCGAGATGCAAACCGACATTCAAAGCGTGCGTGACACCGCGTTCATCTATCTGCCTTACCTTGCCGCCCTGCCGCTGATTGCGGTCTGGAGTTACCTGCTCGACGGCCTGTTCATCGGTGCCACCCGCGCCAGGGAAATGCGCAACGGCATGTTGTTGACGATGATCCTGTTACTGCCGTTCGCCTGGGCGCTCCAGGACCTGGGCAACCATGGTCTGTGGATAACGTTCCTGTGGTTCATGGCCTTGCGCAGCTTGACCCTTGGCGCTTTTGCCTGGTTCCTGCGCAAGAACGACGGCTGGTTTGCGGGCCGGACTCACTGATCCGGCGCGGCCATGACCAACGCCTGGTCAGCGTTGATCGGCCTGCCATCGGTCGCGCAGGCTGTCCAGACGCTCCCGCTGAGTCTGCCCCGACAAAGGCAGCACCAGCGCCGCGCGGGGGTATTGCAAGCGCAGCCATAACCAGTCATCGAGCACCGCACGTTCGTTGAAACCCAGCGCCAGCCCGTCCTGCATATGCTCCCACAGGTGGTGGTAATCGGTCCCGGTGGATTGGCTCCAGTGCCAGGCGTGCTGTTCCAGCAGACAGGTTTGCAGCTTTCCCTGTTGACCGGGGCTGAGGCTTTCTTCTACAGCTAAAGGGCTGACGGCGAGCCCTGGGTTGTGCAGCTGTTGCCAACTCTGACAGCCGATCGCGCGATCCGCCCAGGTTCCGCCGAACCAGTGCAACTGACTGATCGGCCCCAGCCAGCGACTCAGCTCCCGGGCATCGCAGGCATCGAAAAAATAACTGGCGGTGTTGGGGTTGTAGTAATTCAACAAAGCACGGTGATGCAAGCCGACCGACACCGTGAGCATACGACGCAAATGCGCCAGCAACGGCGACGACGACGCCCCACTGAAGACCAACAGTCCACGCCAGTCTTGCGCTTCGCTGTAGCACAACTCGGTCAGCGCCGGGCATGAGCCCAGGTCGACCAGAACCGGACCCTGTTCACGAGATGCGTGCAGTTCCGTCTCTTCGAACAGCCAGAACCACTGCGCGTGGCCAAACGTTTGCCGCAGTGTCGCCCGCGCCAGTGGCGCACCTGGCACATCCAGCAATAGCCATTGCGGGCTCGCGGCAATCATGCCGCACCGCTCCGGCCAAATCGCGTCGCCACGCGGCAGGTACAGAACACTTCAGCGCAGTGCGTGAAACTTCCGCCACCCGGTAGCAGGCACAGCAGCGTCAAGGGCTCGCCGGAGCGAAGCATTCGAAGTAAGCCTTCGTCGGCCGGACAGTCCTCTGTGGCAGGGGGCTGCGGAGACTCTTCGACAGCTTTTGGCAGGTGAAGAAAACCGGTAATCAGCGGCTGATCCGGGTCCCCCTCGATGAAACTCACCACCACCTCGGTCCCCTCGCTCAGCGGCAAATCCGTTGCGTTCAGTTCATTTGCCAAGGGCAGCCAACAGTGGTTGGGGATCGCGCCCTCGCCCTGGTAAAGCCAATCGAACTGGACGGCAACCGGCCTGGACGGATCCGGTCGAGGCTCTTCGACATCGACGACCCAGGCCCGTTGCAGGCTGTGCATGCGTGGTTTCGCCGCGCAAGGGGGCGACACCAGGGGCGCTTCCCGGTGAATTGCGCGAAAATGATTGCCATAGGGAGCCACTGGATCCTGGCTTCCCTGATGTTCGATGTGGGTCAATAGCCACAGTTGATTCCAGTTGGCGACCGGGTGGCCGGACAGCGACATCAGTTGACCACTGCGCAGCGCCGACAGGTCGGTAAGGCCTGCGGCACCCTGGGCGGTTCGTTGCCCCTGAAGCTGAAACTGCCGCACTGCCGGTTGCTCGCTGTCGACGCGAAAATTCGCCAGTTCGCCAAGGCGAAAATGCGCCTGACCATCACCGAAGACCACGCAGTGCCCATCCGCATGGTGCTCGAAATGATAGTTAAGCCGTTCCTGCGCGCACAGACGCTGGAGAAACTGCAGGTCCGATTCCCGGTATTGCGTACAGAAATCACGGGGCGGGTAATCGCCGCTCAGCTCGAAGCGCCGATCCTTGTCGGCGATGCCATGCTCCCGGAGTATTTGACTGAGGATCTGCGGCACCGAGCGGGCGCTGAAAATTCGCTGGCTGAAACGCTGGGACAGGCAGGCCAGTTTCGGCCCCAGCCGCACGCGACAGAGCCGGACACCCGGACCATGGTTACGCTGGACGATTTCGTGCAGTTGTCCATGGATGGCGTGTTCCGCTGGCCCGATGTGCAGAGAAGCCGGTTGGTAAAGGAGGCTGGCAAGGTCAAGCGTCGGGTCATCTATCAGCAGGTCCACATCGAACGCAAAAGGCTCGCTGATGGCTTCTCTACCGGTAAAGGCCAGGACTTCGAAGGCGTCGGACAGACCTGCTACATCCAGACGAAATGAAGGCTCGTTGACTGGATCGAACATCGGCGATTCTCTACAGGAGGGCGGCCGGGGATTCTCGCCGAGAGACATGGCCGAGTAGAGAGGCGAAATACAACTTAGGAAATGGCCTACGCGAAAAGAAGACCAAATACCTTTAATAGCCAAAAGCGGGGAAATTTCCTTCGAGGATAAAGAACCGTCCTACCAGGTCATCCGAAATTTCCGCAGCGCGCGGAACATTTTCAGACAACCCGATAAGAACGACGACTTACCTCAAGAGGACAGGTAAGACGAACGGGTCAGACCCAGACGCAGTGCATCGAGAAACTGAGTGCGCTCGGCGGCGGTGATGCGGGCGCTGGCGCACTTGTCGCGGTAGTGGGTCATCAACTCTTCCGGCGACAAGTGCACGTAACGCAGCATGTCTTCGATGGTGTCGTGGGTTTCGATACCCGCGTGATACACGCTGCCGTCGGCGTTCTGGTAGATGTTCACCGAGTCGGTGTCACCGAACAGGTTATGCATGTCGCCGAGAATTTCCTGATAGGCACCCACCAGGAAGATACCGAGCAGGTAGTCTTCACCTTCGTTCAAACCGTGAACCGGCAGGCTGGTTTCGATGCTCTGCTCGTCGACGTATTGCTTGATCTTGCCGTCGGAGTCGCAGGTCAGATCCTGCAGCACCGCGCGACGCAGCGGCTCTTCGTCGAGACGGTGCAGCGGCAGAATCGGCAGCACCTGGCCGATGGCCCAGGTGTCCGGCAGGCTCTGGAACACCGAGAAGTTGCAGATGTACTTGTCGGCCAGCTTGTCGTTGAGCTCGTCGAGCACCTGACGGTGCGAACGCTGACGGGCCTTCAGCGAGTTGTGCAGGCGACGGCACACGGCGAAGTAGCATTGCTCGGCCAGGGCTTTCTCGGCCAGGGTCAGCTTGCCATCGGCGTATTGGGTGGCGACGTCGCTCATGTAGTGCGTGGCGCGCCAATAGGTTTCGGTGACCATCTCGATGTCGGTCGGCCCCAGGAGGTCAACCAGCCACTGTACGGTTTCCGGCAGTGCTTCCTTGTTCTCGATCTGCGGCACGTCGTCGTTGTGTTTCTCGACGTCGGTCACCTGCACCACGAGCATGGCGTGGTGCGCGGTCAGGGACCGGCCACTCTCGGAAAAGATGTTCGGGTGCGGCAGGCTCTGCGCATCGCAGAATTCCTTGAGCATCCCGACCACGACACCGGCGTAATCGTCCATGTCGTAGTTGATCGAGCTGGCGTTACGCGAATGGGTACCGTCGTAGTCCACGCCCAAACCGCCGCCGACGTCGATGTGGTCCACTGGCAGGCCGAGGTTGCGCAACTCGCCGTAGTAACGGATCGCTTCCTTGAAGCCGTGCTGGTAGTCCGCCAGGTTGGCGATCTGCGAACCCATGTGGAAGTGCAGCAGGCGAATGCCCTGATCCAGGCCCGCGGCGCGGAAACGCTCGACCACCGACAGCAGTTGCGCCGCCGACAGCCCGAACTTGGATTTTTCGCCGCCGGTGTCCGCCCACTTGCTCGACGCCAGGGACGACAGGCGTACACGCAGGCCGACTTGAGGCTTGACCTTCAAAGAGGCGGCCTCTTCGATCACCAGCTCGACCTCGGATTCTTTCTCGATGACGATGAAAACGTTGTGACCGAGTTTCTGGCCCATCAGCGCCAGACGGATGAACTCGCGGTCCTTGTAACCGTTGCAGACGATGGTGCCGCCTTTCGGTGCGAGCGCCAGCACCGCCAGCAGCTCGGGCTTGGAGCCGGCTTCAAGGCCGATGGAAACATTCTGGGTGGCAATGATGTTTTCGATCACCGCTTCCTGCTGGTTCACTTTGATCGGGTACAGCGCGGTGTACTTGCTCTGGTATTCGAGGCGCTCGATATTGGCGTCGAAGGCACCGGTCAGCTGACGCACGCGGTCTTGCAGAATGTCAGGAAAACGCACCAGCAACGGCAAGGACAGGCCGCTTTTACGCAGCTGGTCGACTTGCTCGAACAGGTCGATAGGCGAACTGGCCGGACCGTTCGGACGAACTTCGACGCGACCGGCATCATTGATCGCGAAATACCCGGCCCCCCAATGGCGAATCCCGTAAACACTGCGGCTGTCCGCAACTGTCCATTGGCTGCCATCGTCTTTGCGTGTGCGTCGTACGGACATTGAAGTCCCCTATAAAGAAGTCATAGAGCGTCGCCTGGGTTCAGGCCGGCGCAGTCTAAAGAATGAAAATGACGGTTCGTCAACGAGGGGATAGACCTCGCTGATCGCGGTGAGTTTAGAAACCGGTCAGAACAGGCTCTGTGAAAACCATGTAGACGACGCCAGACCTGCTGTCAGGACCGGATCCAGCCAAGGGTGGTTTTCACAGAAGCTGCTAGCCGCCGGACTTCTTTGCCTTGAAACCGTGCTTGATCAGTTCGGCCAAGAGTAGCTCGACATGGTCGCCCTGGATTTCAATGATGCCGTCTTTCAACGCTCCGCCGGTCCCGCAACGTTTTTTCAACGTGGTCGCCAGGTCCTTGAGCGCGTCCTCGGCCAACGGCACGCCGGTGATGGTCGTCACCGTCTTGCCGCCACGCCCCTTGCTTTCGCGACGCACGCGAGCGATGCCGTCGCCGGCCGGGATAACGGTCTGTTTGCAGATGCAGGCATCCACCGGTTTACTGCAATCCGGGCAATGACGACCTGCGTCGGTGGAAAATACCAGGCCACCAAGGGCGGCGAAGGATGCGGCTTTTTTGGCCACCGGCAATCCTCTCGGGAGGACAAAGACTGGTCGCGGCAGCTGTGCCATCGACCGCGAAACCCCACTCAGGCAGGGGCAGCGCTACTGAACCTGTACACCCCTGTGGGAGCTGGCTTGCCAGCGAAAAAACGTCAACGATAACGCGCGGCATCAGGCAGCACGCGTCGTCCTTGCGTTCTTCGCGAGCAAGCTCGCTCCTACAATAAGCAATACCGGTTCAGCTTGAAAAGGTCGCGCAGTGTAACGGCAAAAAGCCGACTTGCTAAGAGCCAATCGGCGCCAATTTATGCCGCTTATGCGACGTGCGGCCCACGGGAACGGAGATAGCGCTGCAAGGCCGCCAGAGAGTCCGGGCAATAAGGCTTTTGCTGGATTTCCAACAGGACCTGATCGATGGGCATGAAGTGCGCTTCGAGCACTTCCTCCGGTTGCAGGATCAAGGGACCGTCCCACACCGCCGAAAACGCCGAACACCAGAGTCGGTTGCCGGTGTCCTCGAAGAAAAAGTGATCATGGGCCGCCAGCTCCACACCGCTCACCCCAAGCTCTTCTTCCAGCTCACGGGCCGCCGATTCGGCGTATGTCTCGGTGGCCAGCACCATACCGCCGGCTGCCACGTCCCAGTAGCCCGGGTAAATCGCTTTGCTCAACGTGCGCCGATGCACGCAGAGTTCACCGGCGCTATTGAACAGCATGATGTAAGTACCACGCCCGATCAGCCCGCGCTCGCGCAGCTCGGAACGGACCAGGGCACCGAGCAGGTTGTCCTGCTCGTCGACCCAGGCGATCTGTTCGGCATCCGAGGCCGCGCGATGGGCGGCCTCGCGCAGTCCATCGATGGAGCTATCAACCATGACTCAGCCCTGATTGAGCAATTGCCGCAAATCGATGACAGCGGCGTTGGCCCGGGAGATGTAATTGGCCATGACCAGCGAGTGGTTGGCCAGCACCCCAAAACCGCTGCCGTTGAGGATCATCGGGCTCCAGACCGCTTCTTGCGAGGCTTCCAGTTCACGAATGATCTGGCGCACGCTCACCGTGGCGTTCTTCTTGGCCAGCACATCGGCGAAGTCGACTTCGATCGCGCGCAGCAGATGGGAGAGTGCCCAGGCCTGGCCGCGGGCTTCGTAGAACACGTTATCGATCTGCATCCACGGGGTTTCGACGATTTCTTCGTCGACCTGCGGAACCTGACCTGGCGCAACCACTTCGGTTTTCAGCGCGGTATTGAGTTTGACCCGGCCAACGCTGGCCGACAGCCTTTGCGACAACGACCCCAGACGGGTGCCGACATCGCCCAGCCAGTTGTTCAGGTTGTCGGCGCGGGCATAGAACAACGCGCTTTTCTGACTCGGATCGGACAGGCGAGCCTGATAACGGCTCAGGGACTTGATCCCTTCCTGATATTCAGACTCGCTGGAGGGCAGTACCCAGCTTCTGTTGTCGAAGTTGAAACGCGGCTCGGCCTTGGCCAGATCGGCGTCTTCGGTAGACTGCGACTGGGAGCGGGCGAAGTCCTTTCGCAGCGCGCGGCTCAGGTCACGAACCTGGACCAGCACGCCATATTCCCAGCTAGGCGTGTTATCCATCCACAGGCCCGGCGGGAAACGGTCATTGGAAATATAACCGCCCGGTTTGGTCAGTAAGGTATCGGCGACGGTCTTCAGCGTTTCCACCGTGGTATAGCCGATGACCATCTGCTTGCCTTCTTTCTCGGCAGCCACCTGGGCATTCTGTTGAACCGGGAACAGCGCAGGTTCCTGGCTCCAGTACCAACCCAACACAATCGTAACCAGCAGGTACAGGCCGATCAGCGTGGCCAGCGCCCGGCTGAACAACAGGCCGCCAAAATAACTGCGGGTGGCCGATTTCGGTTCAGCGGCACGTTCAGGCGCGCTGCCCGCGCGGTTCTTCCAGTCCAGCATGGCGATATCCTTTCAATCACTTGAGTTCATCGGTTCGACCACAACCCTACGCCATCGTGCCTCGTTTGCCGTGCATTAAATCCAGAGCAAGAGGCGAGCCGCGCAACGGGCGCGATCGAGCGGCCACTATAAATGAAGCACGGCTGCGAGCCTATCCGACCAGTCGGCCACAAACTGAATGAGGTCGCTTTGCAGATTATTGACGTGCGACACTCATCCACATGAAAAGTGGTGCTAGCATAGAGCCACCATCGACCTCAGCGTGCCCCTTCACTAGTAGTCAGGATATGACCGAGCCAGAAGACCCTAGCCGTGAGCGCCTCAAGCAGCACTTTGCCCAGCGGGTGATTCATCAGGCACGTCAAATTCTTGAAATATGGCAGCGTCTGCAACGCAACGAGTGGTCCAACACCGACTTATCGGAACTGAGCGAGGCCAACCTGCGCCTGCTGCGTTTTGCCGAGCGCTTCGAACAACCGGAACATATCCAGTTGGCACGCCTCATCGGCCAGTCGTTGCAGGCGGTCGACGCCAATCGCGGACGCCTGAACAGTGATCTGATCAATGACCTCAATCACCTGATGCAGCGCTTGTCGCGCACCGGCCTGCGCCATGGTGACCAGTTCGAGCAAACCTTCCTGCCGCCGTTGCGCAAGCCGATCTATGTGGCGCTGCAGGATCACGATCGCGCCGAGCGCCTGGCCAGGCAGCTGGAGTTTTTCGGGCTCAGCGCCCAATCCCTGGACAGCGTGGCGGCTTTTCGCGCCTCGTTGGTCGAGCGCTTGCCCGCGGCGATCGTCATGGACGTAAACTTCAGTGGTGCCGGCATGGGCCTGAAACTGGCCGCCGAAGCCCAGATCGGGCTGGACGAACCGTTGCCGCTGCTGTTTTTCAGCGTGCAGGAAACCGACACGCCTACCCGCCTCGCCGCGGTGCGCGCCGGCGGCCAAGAGTTCCTGACCGGCACCCTCGAAGCGTCGAGTCTGCTGGAAAAAATCGAAGTCCTGACCTGCGTCGCCCAGTACGAACCTTACAAAGTGCTGATCATCGATGACTCCCGCGCCCAGGCATTGCACACCGAACGCTTGCTCAACAGCGCCGGGATCGTCACCCGGACCTTGATCGAGCCGATCCAGACAATGGCCGAGCTGGCAGACTTCCAGCCGGACCTGATCATCCTCGACATGTACATGCCGGCCTGCACCGGTACTGAACTGGCCAAGGTGATCCGTCACAATGATCGCTACGTCAGCGTGCCGATCATTTACCTGTCCGCCGAAGACGATCTGGACAAGCAACTCGATGCCATGAGCGAGGGCGGCGACGATTTCCTGACCAAGCCAATCAAGCCCCGACACCTGATCACCACCGTGCGTAATCGCGCGGTGCGGGCGCGCAATCTCAAGGCGCGGATGGTTCGCGACAGCCTCACCGGCCTCTACAATCACACGCACATCCTGCAACTGCTCGAAGACTGCAGCTTCCGCGCCCGTCGTGAAAGCAAGCCCCTGAGCTTTGCAATGCTCGATATCGACCACTTCAAACGGGTCAACGACAGCCACGGTCATCCCATGGGCGACCGGGTGATAAAAAGCCTGGCACTGTTCCTCAAGCAACGCTTGCGCAAGACGGACTTCATCGGCCGTTATGGCGGTGAAGAGTTCGCCATCGTGATGCCGGACACCAACCTCGAATCGGCTTATAAAGTGCTCGAGGAAATCCGTCAGCGTTTTGCCGAAATCCATTACCCGGCCCAACCCCAGGACCTCTGGTGCACCTTCAGTGCCGGGGTCGTCGAGCTGTGCGAAAACGCCGACGGCCTGATGATGGCCAGTCAGGCTGACGAGGCGCTGTACCGTGCCAAACATGCCGGACGCAACCGCGTACAGGCGGCGCGAACGTCAAAGCAAAGTGCCATCTTTTCCGCGGAATGGACTGAATCGGTCATTACCCTGTAACACAAACGCAATAACTTCAGGCACTTACCTGCCGTTGGTAGTGCCGTGATGCACCTGAAGTTGCTGACCAATCTCAATACCTTTCTGTTAGTCGCCGTGTGCGTGGCCCTTGGCGCCACCCTGTGGTGGTCGCAAAAGGCCCTGGAACGTCCCTATCTATTGATGGAACGCTATCTGGGCCTGTCCCGGCAATTTCAGGATGACGTCGCACGCAACATCGAGGATTACCTTGCCAGCGGTGATGCCCTGCGCCTTAGCAGCGCCGCTCAGGCTATCGACAGCCTGCACAAGGCACTCGGCGAGTTACCGCCGGCATTGGCCGAGACCTTGCGCCCGAGCCTGTCGAATCTGGATGAATACAGCAAAACCGAGCTGTTGGCTGCCGGCAAGCTCGCGGGTGATCCGCAGGCATTGCTGCTGCAAGCCGAACGCGAACTGGGGGCCAGCCTTGACCAGCTCACCCAGTACGCCAGCGGTAACGTGGCTTACCTGATGCCATTGCTTTCCGCGTCCCGGCACCTGGGCAAACTGTCGCTGGCACGGGACAAGCTGGTCAGCAGCGGACGCAGCGAACTGGCCGCCGATGTCGAGCATGAAGTCGCCAACATTCGTATTCAAGGCGAACGACTGGGCGCTTTGCCATTACTGGGCGTACCTGCCAGTAGCGAATCCGGCACGGATGATTTCGCGGCGATGATGGGCCTGGAAAACACCGAAAAAACTGTCGCAGAAGATGCTGGCGTCAGCCTCAAGCGTGAATTCAATAGCCTGCTGACCCGTTATCCTGCGGAGCTTGCCCGCACCCGCGACCAGATCCGCAAACGCGCCGACCTCAGCGCCGCCACTCACCTGAAAATCGCCGCCGTGCAACAGGCCATTGCCGGACTGGAACCGGTGGTCCGCGCCCAGCACGGGCAGATCCAGGGGGAAGTACGGTTGATACAAGGGGTGATGATCGGCCTGATTCTGTTGATTGCCTTGCTCATCGATACCCTGCAGCGACGCCTGGCGCGGACCCTGACCAGTCTGGCGCCGGCCCTGTCGACCTGGGCCGAGGGCGATTTCAGCCAGGACATTGAATTGGGCAAGACCAATCGCGAACTGCATGACATTCAAGCCTCGCTCAATCGCCTGCGGGCCTATCTGGTGGATCTGGTGGGCACCATTCGCGTCAACGCCGAGCAGGTCGCCGACAGCAGCCGAGCCCTGGCCGAGTTGAGCAGCAACCTGCATGGCGGCGCCGAGCATCAGGCGGGCGACACGGCATTGATACGCGACTCCCTCGGTGAACTGGAAGCGACCATTCAACAGGTCGCCGGCGATGCCAGCCAGGCCGCCGACGCCAGTCGTCATGCCGGAATGGCGGTGGAGCACGGGCAGAAGGTCATCGGCCTGAGCCTCACCGGGCTGCATGCATTGGTGGGTGAAGTGCAGGGCAACGCGCAGATGATCGAACACCTGGCCGAGGAATCGGCAACCATCGGTGGCGTGCTGACGGTGATCCGCTCCATTGCCGACCAGACCAACCTGCTGGCCCTTAACGCCGCCATCGAAGCCGCCCGTGCCGGAGAAATGGGTCGCGGATTTGCGGTGGTGGCCGAAGAGGTCCGCTCACTGGCGCAACGCACTGCCCGGGCGACCGCAGAGATTCAAACCTTGATCGCCGGCCTGCAAACCGCCGCGCGGCACTCGGTGGACGGCATGCGCGCCCAGGTCGAACATGCCGAAGCGACGGCCAATCAGGCGCAGGCGGCGGACGGTGCGCTGGATAAAATCGTCGGGGCGATCCAGACCATTTCCGAGACCGCCGTGCGCATCGCCGATATCACCGCTCAGCAGAGCGGTGCGGTCAGCGAAATCCGTGATCACAGCGAGCGGATTCACCAGCTGGGTGGGGATAACTTGCTGCGCATCGGCCAGGGGCGGGAGCAAGGCGAGCATTTGTTGGTGCTGGGCGGCCGGTTGCATACAGCCGTTCAGGCCTTCCGCGTCTGAAAGATCGCTTTCGCTGGCAAGCCAGCGCCTACAGGGTCCGGTGGTGTCCCTGTAGGAGCTGGCTTGCCAGCGAAGGCGCCAGAACAACCACCAGAGAATTCCAGGCCCTGCACTCCTGCCAGCTGTCCGCTATCATGCCAGCACTTTCCACACGCGAGACTGTCATGCGCCGCTTGCTTTGCCTGCTGTTTTTCATGCTCGCCCTGCCGGCTTCCGCCGCCGGTTTGCTGGAGAGTCGGCCCAGTTCCACCCTGGGCTCGATCAACAACAGCGCCGACTTTTTGCCGGTACGCGAAGCCTTTCAGCTGAACCTGGTAGACAGCACGCCGCAGTCGATCAAACTGCGATTTGTCGCCACCGAGGGCTACTACCTCTACCGCCACCGCTTCCAGTTTCGCGCCGAACCCGCCGATGTCGGCCTCGGCGCTGCGCAATTGCCCAAGGGCGAACAGAAGCACGACGAGTATTTCGGCGATGTCGAGGTCTACCACGGCATTCTCGAGGTAGAGGTGCCGCGCACCGATCAACGCGCCTTCACCCTGGCGGTGACCTATCAGGGCTGCGCAGATAAAGGCCTGTGCTATCCGCCCGAGACCGAGCGCCTGGAGATAGAGGGCGGCGCCGGCGCGACAAGCTGGGGCTGGCGGGAACTCGCCCTGTTCTTCCTCGCCGGTGTGGGCCTGACGTTCACCCCCTGCGTACTGCCCATGCTGCCGATCCTTTCCGGCGTGGTGCTACGCGGCCAGGTCGGCGGCCTACGCGGCTTCAACCTGTCGCTGGCCTACGTTCTGCCCATGGCCATCTGTTTCGCCCTGCTCGGTGCCTTGATGGGCCTGTTTGGCGCGCAACTGAATCTTCAGGCGCGCCTGCAATCGGCCTGGGTGCTGGTGCCGTTCGCGACGTTCTTTGCACTTTTTGCCCTGGCCATGTTCGGGGTGTTCGAACTCAAGCTGCCGCACGCCATCAGCAGTCGACTCGACCGAATCGCCGGCCGCACCGAAGGCGGTTCGCTGTGGGGCGCGGCGGTGCTTGGCGTCGTCTCCAGCCTGTTGGTCTCGCCTTGCGTATCGGCACCACTGGCCGGTGCGCTGCTGTACATCAGTGCCAGCGGCGATGCACTGGGCGGCGGCTTGAAACTGTTCATGCTCGGCCTCGGCATGGGCGCACCGTTAGTGCTGGTGGCAACCGGAGGCGCTGCCTGGCTGCCGAAAAGCGGGCCATGGCTGATCCATGTGAAAAACGCGATCGGGGTATTGTTGCTGGGGCTGGCGATCGGCCTGCTCAGCCGTGTATTGCCCGGCCAGATCACTTTGCTGCTGATCGGTTTGCTCGCCGGCGGTGTCGGCTTGTTCATGGGCGCGCTGGAATTCGTCTACAAACCTCCGCGAAAACGCCTGGGGCAATTACTCGGGTTGTTCCTGCTGTTTTACGCGCTGGCCTGCTGGTATGGCGCATTCAGTGGCCAGACCGACCCGCTCAACCCGATCGGCCAGCCGCGCCTTGTCACGAACAACGAGCAAGCGCGGGGCAGCAGCGCCTGGCAAACCATCAGTACCCCGGCAGAGCTCGATCGTGTGCTCGCCCAAGCCAAATCCTCCGGCACCCCGTTGCTGCTGGACTGGTACGCCGACTGGTGCATCAGTTGCAAAGTCATCGAACATCAGGTGCTCAACGATGCCACGGTCATGGAGCGGCTCGAGGGCTATCGATTGATTCGCTTCGACATCACCGAAAGCAATGCGGGGCAACGTGCCCTCCTCGACCGCTACAAACTGTTCGGCCCGCCGGCGCTGATGTTTTTTGGCAAAGACGGTACCGAACAGGCCGATGTGCGGGTGATCGGCGAGATCAACGCGGTGGACTTCGCCGAACGTGTTACCAAAGCAAATGACCGGATTTAAATCCCCGGTCATTTATTTCGCGCAAACATCGGCCATCATGCGGGCTATTGCATAGAACTGGACAGTCACAAAGGCTTTGCGGCATAGTCGCCGGGTTTTGACAATTGCATACAGTTCACAAAGGAACAGCAGATGGCGACGCTATTGGTTCTGCACGGCCCCAACCTGAACATGCTCGGCACCCGTGAACCGGGCACCTACGGCGCTACGACACTGGCGCAGATCAACCAGGACCTGGAACGCCGTGCCCGTGAAGCCGGGCACCATTTGCTGCACCTGCAAAGCAACGCCGAGTACGAATTGATCGACCGCATCCACGCTGCCAGCAGCGAAGGCGTGGACTTCATTTTGATCAATCCGGCAGCTTTTACGCACACCAGTGTCGCATTACGTGACGCGCTGCTGGCAGTGAGCATCCCATTCATCGAAGTGCATTTGTCCAACGTGCACAAACGCGAACCTTTCCGCCATCACTCTTACTTCTCCGACGTAGCGGTGGGAGTGATCTGCGGCCTTGGCGCCAGCGGTTATCGACTGGCCCTGGAGGCCGCACTAGAGCAGCTTGAAAGACAGGCAACGACTTGAACAACAAGCGTTAAACGCCCCTGACCGACCCTTGGGAGTTGATGATTCATGGATATCCGTAAAGTTAAGAAACTGATCGAATTGTTGGAAGAGTCCGGCATCGACGAGCTCGAGATCAAGGAAGGCGAAGAGTCCGTACGCATCAGCCGCCACAGCAAGACGCCAGCTCAGCAGTACTACGCACCCGCTCCAATGCACGCTCCGGTCCCGGCACCTGCTGCTGCAGCGCCCGTTGCCGCCGCCGCACCGGCAGCCCCGGCCGCCCCGGCATTGAACGGTAACGTTGCCCGTTCTCCGATGGTCGGCACCTTCTATCGCAAGTCTTCGCCATCCTCGCCTTCTTTCGTTGAAGTCGGCCAGACCGTGAAGAAAGGCGACACCCTGTGCATCGTTGAAGCCATGAAGATGATGAACCACATCGAAGCTGAATCCAGCGGTGTGATCGAATCCATCCTCGTCGAAGACGGCCAGCCGGTTGAGTACGACCAACCGCTGTTCACCATCGTTTGAACCGCGGAGAGCCTTTGATGACTGCGAAGTTGGAAAAAGTTCTGATCGCCAACCGCGGTGAGATCGCCCTGCGGATCCTGCGCGCCTGCAAAGAAATGGGCATCAAGACGGTCGCCGTTTACTCCAAGGCCGACAAGGAACTGATGCACCTGGGCCTGGCTGACGAATCCGTCTGCATCGGTCCGGCATCGGCCGCCCAATCTTACTTGCACATTCCGGCAATCATCGCCGCGGCTGAAGTGACCGGCGCCACTGCCATTCACCCAGGCTACGGCTTCCTTGCGGAAAACGCCGACTTCGCCGAACAGGTGGAAAACTCCGGCTTCGCCTTCATCGGTCCGAAAGCCGAGACCATCCGCCTGATGGGCGACAAGGTATCGGCCAAGCACGCCATGATCGCCGCTGGCGTGCCAACCGTTCCGGGCTCCGACGGCCCGCTGCCTGAAGACGAAGAAACCGCGCTGCGCATCGGTCGCGAAGTCGGTTACCCGGTGATCATCAAGGCCGCTGGCGGCGGTGGTGGTCGCGGCATGCGCGTGGTGCACAAGGAAGAAGACCTGATCTCCTCGGCGAAACTGACCCGCTCCGAAGCGGGCGCGGCGTTCGGCAACCCGATGGTCTATCTGGAAAAGTTCCTGACCAACCCACGTCACGTGGAAGTCCAGGTCCTGTCCGATGGCCAGGGCCAGGCGATCCATCTGGGCGACCGCGATTGCTCGCTGCAACGTCGTCACCAGAAGGTTCTCGAAGAAGCACCGGCACCGGGCATCGACGAGAAAGCACGCGCTGAAGTTCTGGCTCGCTGCGTCAAGGCGTGCATCGACATCAACTACCGTGGCGCAGGTACTTTCGAGTTCCTGTACGAGAACGGCGCGTTCTATTTCATCGAAATGAACACCCGCGTTCAGGTTGAGCACCCGGTTTCGGAAATGGTCACCGGCATCGACATCGTCAAGGAGATGCTCAGCATCGCCGCTGGCAACAAGCTGTCGTACACCCAGGATGACGTGGTCATCCGCGGTCACGCGCTGGAATGCCGGATCAATGCCGAAGACCCGAAAACCTTCATGCCAAGCCCGGGCACGGTCAAGCATTTCCACGCTCCAGGCGGCAACGGCGTTCGCGTCGATTCGCACCTGTACAGCGGTTATGCCGTTCCGCCGAACTACGACTCGTTGATCGGCAAGCTGATCACCTACGGCGCAACCCGTGACGAAGCGCTGGCGCGCATGCGCAATGCGCTGGACGAAATCGTGGTCGACGGGATCAAGACCAACATCCCGCTGCACCGCGACCTGGTCCGCGATGAAGGCTTCTGCAAAGGTGGAATCAACATCCACTACCTGGAGCACAAGCTGGCTGGCGACAAGCACTAAGCTTTAGCCCGACCGACAAAGCCGCCTTCGGGCGGCTTTGTTGTTTCTGGACATTTCACCCGCCCTGCCGCCACCCCCCTGTAGGAGCTGGCTTGCCAGCGAAGGCGCCATGTCAGACACCAACTGTGCCGCCTGACACGACGCATTCGCTGCGGTGCGGCGATCCGACAAGCCAGCTCCTACAGGGTACGGTGTACTCAGGACCCGCGCGGTGGATGCAGGGCCAAGCCACTCCCACAAACACTGCGCGCTCGCGTAAACTTGCGCGCTTATCGCAGCCCGCCAGGCTGCAATCAATATTTTTCAAAGGTGCCCGCCATGCCTTGGCTGCAAGTCCGTCTCGCCATCAGCCCAGATCAAGCCGAAACCTACGAAGACGCGTTCCTCGAAGTGGGCGCTGTGTCGGTGACCTTCATGGACGCCGAAGACCAGCCGATCTTCGAACCGGAACTCAACACCACGCCATTGTGGTCGCACACGCACCTGCTGGCCCTGTTCGAAGGTGGCACCGAAGCCGCCAGCGTACTGGCTCATCTCGAATTGCTGACCGGCAGTCCGCTGCCCGAGCATCATAGCGAAGTCATCGAAGACCAGGACTGGGAACGCAGCTGGATGGATGGTTTCCAGCCGATGCGTTTCGGTCAGCGCTTGTGGATCGTCCCGAGCTGGCACGCAGCACCTGAGCCCGACGCGGTGAACCTGCTGCTGGATCCGGGCCTGGCGTTTGGCACCGGTACTCACCCGACCACTGCGCTGTGCCTGGAATGGCTCGATGGCCAGGACCTCAAAGGTTGCAACGTCCTGGACTTCGGCTGTGGCTCGGGGATCCTGGCGATCGCCGCCCTGCTGCTCGGTGCCAACGAAGCCGTGGGCACCGACATCGATGTGCAGGCACTGGAAGCCTCCCGCGACAATGCCGGCCGCAACAACATTGCGGCTGAACGTTTCCCGCTGTATCTCCCGGAAGACTTGCCTCAGGTGAAAGCCGATGTCCTGGTGGCCAACATCCTTGCCGGCCCGCTGGTTTCCCTGGCGCCGCAATTGTCCAGCCTGATCAAGCCGGGCGGTCGCCTGGCGCTGTCGGGCATCCTCGCCGAACAAGGTGAAGACGTTGCCAACGCCTACGCCCGAGACTTCGACCTGGACCCGATCGCCAATCGCGATGGCTGGGTGCGCATTACCGGCCGTCGGCGCTAGAATGAGCCTCTGCATGAACCGGACCGCCGCATGACCGACAGTTTCGTCACTCAGTGCCCGCATTGCCAAACCAGCTTCCGCGTCAGCCATGCTCAATTGAGCGTCGCCCGCGGAGTGGTTCGTTGCGGCTCGTGCTTGCAGGTGTTCAACGCCGCCAAGCAATTGCTTGAGCAACGGTCCGGCAAGGAAGCCGTCACACCTGCAGCGCCGACCATTGTCAAACCGCCGGCACCGCGCGCCATCAGCCAGAAGCAGTGGTCCGCAACGGAAATGGATCTGGACAGCCTGGACCTGGACGAAGAACTCGCCCGGCTTGAACAAAGGGAAATCCAGCCGATCACGGAATTTGGCCGGCATCGCGAAAACGGCCTCAGTGCTCGCCGCGACGCTGTCGGGCACGACGATGAACCCTGGTCCGACAGTCTCTTCAGCGAATCGGCAGCCGATCGCGCCCAGGCGGTCGAAGACGACGAACGGCAAACGCAGTCAGAACGGGGCAAGCACTCGCGCACAGAACCTTCGTTCTCGCTGGAACCGGTTGATCTGGACGACGAGCCCCAGGTGCCGCAACTGCGCCTGAATGATCCGCTCGACATGCCCCTGCGCCATAATCGCCTGTCGGCAACCGATGCACCTGACGACGACCTGCCCCCAATTGCCCCCCTGCGCAAGCGACACGAACGCAGCGAGTCGACCGAACGTGTCGAGGCTTTGCAGGACCTGACCGACGACCCGCTGCAACTGGATTGGCAGAAACGTCGCGCCCCCTGGGGACGACGGCTTTTCTGGCTGCTGCTGGTCCTGTTGGGTGCCGCCGCGCTCGCCGGCCAGTACATCGCTTACCACTTCGAAGAACTGGCGCGCCAGGACCAGTACCGGCCATGGCTCCAGCAAGTGTGCCCGCACATTGGCTGCACCGTGCCATCCAAAGTCGACATCGCGAAAATCAAAAGCAGCAACCTGGTGGTGCGCAGCCATCCGGATTTCAGCGGTGCACTGGTGGTCGACGCGATCATCTACAACCGCGCCCCCTTCTCCCAGCCATTCCCGTTGCTGGAATTGCGCTTTGCCGACCTCAATGGTCACCTGATCGCCAGCCGTCGTTTCAAGCCTGGCGAGTACCTCAATGGCGATCTGGAAGGCCTGTTGGAAATGCCTCCGCAAACGCCGATCCACATCGCGCTGGATATTCTCGATCCAGGCCCCAAGGCAGTGAACTATAGCCTGAGCTTCCACTCGCCCGAGTGAAACGGTTCAGTGTTACGGCTTTGACGGCATATTTCTGACTTTGACCGCTCGTACCAAACCGCTGGCAATAACAGAATCGCTGTTCAGATTTTGTTCAATTCAGCCTTTATCCAGTCATCGAGAGCGGGTATCATGCCAACCCTTTTTCGAAGTCTAATGATCCGGCCCCACAACAGGGAAGCCCTATGTCGGCGGTACGCATCGGTCCATACACATTACACAATGGCTTGATTCTCGCCCCGATGGCGGGCGTCACGGACCAGCCCTTTCGTCAGCTGTGCAAGCGGCTGGGCGCGGGGTTAGTCGTCTCGGAAATGGTCACCAGCGACATGAGTTTGTGGAACACCCGCAAATCGCGCATGCGCATGATCCACGAAGGTGATCCCGAGCCCCGCTCGGTACAGATCGCCGGTGGCGATGCACAGATGCTGGCGAATGCGGCCCGGGCCAACGTCGAACTGGGCGCGCAGATTATTGATATCAACATGGGCTGTCCGGCCAAGAAGGTCTGCAACAAGGCCGCCGGTTCCGCGCTGTTGAAGGATGAAGCACTGGTAACCGAGATCCTGCAGGCCGTGGTGGCCGCGGTTGATGTGCCGGTCACCCTGAAGATCCGCACTGGCTGGGACCGGGACAACAGGAACGGCCTGACAGTGGCGAAGATTGCCGAGCAGGCAGGCATCACGGCGTTGGCGGTTCATGGCCGCACCCGGGCTGATCTGTACACCGGCGTTGCCGAGTACGACACCATTGCCGCGATCAAGCAGGCGGTGTCGATCCCGGTCTTCGCCAACGGCGATATAGATTCACCCGAGAAGGCCCGGTACGTGCTCGACGCGACCGGTGCCGATGGCCTGCTGGTAGGCCGGGCTGCCCAGGGGCGGCCATGGATTTTTCGTGAGATCGATCATTTCCTTCGTACCGGCGAGAAACTCCCGGCACTGGACCTGATCGAGGTGGAACGCATTCTGCTTGAGCATCTGGCCGCGCTGCACGTTTTCTACGGAGACGTCATGGGCGTACGCATCGCTCGAAAGCATGTGGGCTGGTATCTCGCAACCTTGCCGGGCGCCAGGGAGTTTCGCGCCCACTTCAATCGTTTGGAAGATACGGAAGCACAATGCGCCAACGTTCAGGGCTTCTTCGCCGAACGTTACAAGAGCCTGACAGGGGACGGAGACGAGGTGGCCGCATGACGATGATGACCGAGACTTTAGTGAGTGGAACAACACCCGTGAGCGACAACGTGAATTTGAAACAGCACCTCAACACGCCGAGCGAAGAAGGCCAGACCCTTCGCGGGAGTGTCGAGAAGGCGCTGCACAATTATTTCGCCCACCTTGAGGGCGCTGCCGTCACGGATGTGTACAACCTCGTGCTGTCCGAAGTCGAGGCGCCCCTGCTCGAGTGCGTGATGAACTACGTCAAGGGCAACCAGACCAAGGCCAGCGAGCTGCTCGGACTGAACCGAGGCACCCTGCGCAAGAAACTCAAGCAGTACGATTTGCTGTAAGCATTCAATCAAACCAGAAAGGCGCCCACGTAAAAACGGTCGCCTTTTTTGCTGACTCCTTTGCTTTTGATGGAAATTGAAATGACCGACCAGACTACCCGCCTGCCGATCCGCCGCGCTTTGATCAGCGTTTCCGACAAGACCGGGATCCTCGAATTCGCCAAGGAGCTTGAAGCCCTGGGCGTCGAAATCCTCTCCACCGGCGGGACGTTCAAGCTGCTGCGTGACAACGGTGTTGCCGCAGTGGAAGTCGCGGATTACACCGGTTTCGCAGAAATGATGGACGGTCGGGTGAAAACCCTGCACCCGAAAATCCACGGCGGGATCCTCGGTCGTCGCGGTATCGACGACGCCATCATGAACGAGCACGGCATCAAGCCGATCGACCTGGTCGCGGTCAACCTGTACCCGTTCGAAGCCACCATCAACAAGCCAGGCTGCGACCTGCCGACCGCTATCGAGAACATCGACATCGGCGGCCCGACCATGGTCCGTTCGGCGGCAAAAAACCATAAAGACGTGGCCATCGTGGTCAACGCCAGCGACTACGCCAACGTGCTGGAAAGCCTGAAGGCCGGCGGTCTGACCTACGCTCAGCGTTTCGACCTGATGCTCAAGGCCTTCGAGCACACCGCTGCCTATGACGGCATGATCGCCAACTACATGGGCACCGTGAACCAGGCCGCCGAGACCCTGAGCACCGAAGGTCGCAGCGAATTCCCGCGCACTTTCAACAGCCAGTTCGTCAAGGCTCAGGAAATGCGCTACGGCGAGAACCCGCACCAGAGCGCGGCGTTCTACGTTGAAGCCAGGCCTGCCGAAGTCGGCATTGCCACCGCAACCCAACTGCAAGGCAAAGAGCTGTCTTACAACAACGTGGCCGACACCGACGCCGCGCTGGAATGCGTGAAGAGCTTCGTCAAACCGGCCTGCGTGATCGTCAAGCATGCCAACCCGTGCGGCGTGGCCGTCAGCCCGGACGCCGAAGGCGGCATCCGCCAGGCCTACGAACTGGCCTACGCCACCGACACCGAATCGGCGTTTGGCGGCATCATCGCCTTCAACCGCGAGCTGGATGCTGAAACAGCCAAGGCCATCGTCGAGCGCCAGTTCGTCGAAGTGATCATCGCCCCAAGCGTCAGCGAAGAAGCTCGCGCCATCGTGGCTGCCAAAGCCAACGTGCGCCTGCTGGTCTGCGGCGAATGGTCGGCTGATCGCGCTGCTGCCTGGGATTACAAACGCGTCAACGGCGGTTTGCTGGTACAGAGCCGCGACATCGGCATGATTGGCGCCGACGACCTGAAAGTCGTAACCAAACGCGCACCGACCGAGCAAGAGATCAACGACCTGATCTTCGCCTGGAAAGTGTCCAAGTACGTCAAGTCCAACGCTATCGTCTACGCCAAGAACCGCCAGACCATCGGTGTCGGCGCTGGCCAGATGAGCCGCGTGAACTCCGCGCGCATCGCTGCAATCAAGGCTGAACATGCCGGGCTGCAGGTAGCAGGCTCGGTGATGGCCTCCGACGCTTTCTTCCCGTTCCGCGATGGTCTGGACAATGCGGCCAAGGTCGGCATCACTGCGGTGATCCAGCCGGGCGGCTCGATGCGTGACAATGAAGTGATAGCTGCTGCCGATGAAGCCGGCATCGCCATGGTCTTTACGGGCATGCGCCACTTCCGTCATTGATACACCGATCCCCCTGTAGGAGCGAGCTTGCTCGCGATGAACGATACGGCGCCGCGTTGTTTCAGAGACCCCGCGTTATCGTTAACCACCATCGCGAGCGAGCTCGCTCCTACAGAGGTTCCAGAATTCAGCGTCACCCGAGGTTTTTGAAATGAATGTTTTGATCATTGGCAGCGGTGGCCGTGAACACGCCCTGGCCTGGAAAGTAGCCCAGGATCCCCGCGTGCAGAAGGTTTTCGTGGCCCCTGGCAATGCCGGCACCGCCATTGAAGCCAAGTGCGAGAACGTCGCTATCGACGTGCTGGCCCTCGAGCAACTGGCCGACTTCGCCGAGAAGAACGTTTCCCTGACCATCGTCGGCCCGGAAGTGCCGCTGGTCGCCGGCGTCGTCGATCTGTTCCGCGCCCGCGGCCTGGATTGCTTCGGTCCAACCGCCGGCGCTGCGCAGCTGGAAGGTTCGAAAGCCTTCACCAAGGACTTCCTGGCCCGCCACAAGATTCCGACAGCCGATTACCAGAACTTCACCGAGATCGAGCCAGCCCTGGCTTATCTGCGTGAAAAAGGCGCACCGATCGTGATCAAGGCCGACGGCCTGGCCGCCGGCAAAGGCGTGATCGTGGCCATGACACTGCGCGACGCCGAAGACGCCGTGCGTGACATGCTGGCCGGCAACTCATTCGGCGACGCCGGCTCGCGCGTCGTCATCGAGGAGTTTCTGGACGGCGAAGAAGCCAGCTTCATCGTCATGGTCGACGGCAAGAATGTATTGCCAATGGCCACCAGCCAGGACCACAAACGCGTCGGTGACGGCGACACCGGCCCGAACACCGGCGGCATGGGTGCTTACTCCCCTGCACCGGTCGTCACCAGCGAAGTGCACAACCGCGTCATGGACCTGGTGATCTGGCCTACCGTGCGCGGCATGGCCGAGGAAGGCAACGTTTACACCGGCTTCCTGTACGCCGGCCTGATGATCGACAAGGCAGGCAACCCGAAAGTCATCGAATTCAACTGCCGCTTCGGCGACCCCGAGACCCAGCCGGTCATGCTGCGTCTGCAGTCAAGCCTGGTGTTGCTGGTCGAAGCCGCCCTGGCGCAAGCCCTGGACAAGGTGGAAGCACAATGGGATCCACGTCCGAGCGTCGGCATCGTGCTGGCCGCTGGCGGCTATCCCGGTGACTACGCCAAAGGCGAGGCCATCAAGGGTCTGGATGCAGCCGCGACATTGGAAGGCAAAGTCTTCCACGCCGGTACCGCACTCAAGGACGGTCAAGTGGTGACGGCCGGTGGTCGGGTGCTCTGCGCCACTGCCATGGGCGCCAGCGTCGATGCTGCACAGCAACAGGCTTACGCGCTGGCGGCACGGATTGATTGGGAAGGCTGTTTCTATCGCAAGGACATTGGCTACCGCGCCATTGCCCGCGAGCGTGGCGCAAATCAGGAATAAGCTATCCATTCGGCAGGGCAAGGGCCTCAGGCCCTTGCCGGGCTATTCCGGCGCCGCGCATAGTTATATTCTGGCTTCAACCTACGAAGGGATTTCGCCGTGCGCTGGCTCAGGATTGCCATAGGTTTCACCGTCACGCTGATGACGCTGCTCTGCATGCTACCGGCCCAGGCCGCGCAAGGCAGTGGCTGGGCGGTATTGCTCGATGAACAGGGCGACCTGCAACTGAGCGATATCCGCTCCGCTCGCTACTCCAATCAATTCAGCCCCATTGAACTCGATCATCTCACCGCGGCCGAGCCCGATGGTGCGATGTGGCTGCGTTTCAGGCTTGCGCCCGGCAAGCATGAACAGTTGCTGCGGGTATTCGCTCCCGACCTTTCGGACCTCGACCTGTATGTTCTGGAAGGCGACAGGCTGATCGAGGAGCTGGATGGCGGCGCGGATCAGCCTCTGGCTGAGCGACCACTGCCCAACAGCGACTTCATGTTGCCGTTACCCCAAAGCGACAAACCTCTCGACGTTTACCTGCGCCTGGTGTCCGAACACCAGATGCGGCCTTACGTCACCCTGCAGTCAGCCATCATGACCGCGGCCAATCAGAACCAGACCCTGATCTACGGCCTTCTGTTCGGCTGCCTCGGGATGCTGATCCTGCACAACCTGATCCGCTACGCGTACACCCGGTCGCGCAGCTGCCTGTGGTTGTCTGGTTGTGAAGCGTTGTTGATGCTCAGCCTCGTGTTGCTGCTGAACCTTGCCGGCCCCTGGTTGCCGGACTGGCATGCGATACAGACGCCTGGCGCTTACATCGCCCTGTTGCTGACCGCCCCGTGCGGCCTGATGTTCGCCTATCGCTTTTTCGCCCCGCTCGGTCCGCACCCACTGAACAAACTGTTGCTGGGCGACATCGTGCTCATCATCGCCTGTGGCCTGTTGCTGTTGTTCGTCAACACGTTGCCGCTGAACATCATCACCTACGCCCTGGTCGCACTGGCGGGTCTGAGCATGTTGTTCGTCAGCGCCCATCACTGGCAAAAAGGCTATCGTCCCGCACGCCTGTTCGTGGCGGCGATGGGTGTATTCAACGTCGGCACGCTGATTATCCTGCCCGCCCTGCTGGGGCTGACCCTGGTCGAGCCGCAAGGCCTGATCACCGCCCTGCTGGTGTTCATCTGCATCAGCGGCCTGCTGATGAGCATTGCCCTGAGCGAACGCCAGCGCAGTATCACCGAGGACCGTTTCAGCCTCAGTCGCGATCTGGCCGCCAGCAATGCCGAGATCAATGCCAAGGCGGAATTCCTGGCAAAGATCAGCCACGAAATCCGCACCCCGATGAATGGCGTGCTGGGCATGACCGAGCTGTTGCTGGGCACACCACTCTCGGTCAAGCAGCGCGACTATGTGCAAACCATCCACAGTGCCGGTAACGAACTGCTGACACTGATCAACGAAATCCTCGACATCTCCAAACTCGAATCCGGGCAGATCGAGCTGGATGACGTCCAGTTCGATCTCAACGCGCTGATCGAAGACTGCCTGAGCATCTTCCGCGCCAAGGCCGAGCAACAGAACGTCGAGCTGATCAGCTTTATCCAGCCGCAAGTACCGCGGGTGATCAGCGGTGATCCGACGCGTCTGCGCCAGACCCTGTTGAGCCTGCTGGAAAACGCCCTGAAGAAAACCGATGAAGGCGAAATACTGATCGTCGTCGCCCTCGACGAACGCAGCGCCAAACCACGCTTGCGCATTGCCGTACAGGACAGCGGCGAGCCCATGGACACCGAAGAGCGGGATGCGCTGATGCACGCCGAACTGCACAGCAAAAACTTTCTCTCGGCACCCCGCATAGGGGGCAACCTGGGTCTGGTGATCGCCCGCCAGCTGATCCGTCTGATGCACGGCGAGTTCGGCATCAAGAGCGGCAGCACCCAAGGCAGCACCTTATGGCTGACCTTGCCGCTGGACCCTGACCGCCTCGAACACCCGACCTCCGACCTCGATAGTCCGCTGCAAGGCGCACGGGTGTTGGTGGTGGACGACAACGACACCTGTCGCAAGGTACTGGTACAGCAGTGCAGTGCGTGGGGCCTGAACGTCAGCGCCGTACCCTCCGGCAAGGAGGCCCTCGCGCTGCTGCGCACCAAGGCCCACCTGCGTGATTACTTCGACGTGGTCCTGCTCGACCAGAACATGCCCGGCATGACCGGCATGCAACTGGCGGCCAAGATCAAGGAAGACCCGAGCCTCAACCACGACATCCTGCTGATCATGCTCACCGGCATCAGCAATGCGCCGAGCAAGATCATTGCGCGCAATTCCGGGATCAAACGCATCCTCGCCAAGCCGGTGGCCGGCTATACCCTCAAGACGACGCTGGCGGACGAACTGAACCAGCGCGACAAGGGGCTCGTTACTTCGCATCATCTGCCTCCCGGCCCTGCCCTGCCGGTCAAGGTGCCCAGCGACTTCCGCATTCTGGTGGCCGAAGACAACAGCATTTCGACCAAGGTGATCCGCGGCATGCTGGGCAAGCTCAATCTGCAACCCGATACCGCCAGCAATGGCGAAGAAGCCTTGCAGGCGATGAAAGCCCAGCGTTACGACCTGGTATTGATGGATTGTGAAATGCCGATCCTCGACGGTTTCTCCGCCACCCAGCAATTGCGTGCCTGGGAGGCCGGCAATCAGCGATCCCGCACCCCCGTGGTCGCGCTGACCGCGCACATCCTCGCCGAGCACAAGGAACGCGCGCGCCAGGCCGGCATGGATGGACACATGGCCAAACCGGTCGAGCTGTCGCAGTTGCGCGAGCTGATCGAGCACTGGGTTGCCCAGCGCGATGAGCAGAACCGCGCGGCGACGCAAACGTCCTGAGCCGACAGACTCCGCAGTGCCTGATAGACTCGCCCTCGACTTCCCTCGCCAGTGAGCTTGCACCATGCTCCACGTGTTATTCAGCGTTTACCTGAAGATGCTGGTGCTCTACAGCCCGTTCTTCGTGTTGTCCTGCTTCATCAGTCTGACCCGCGGCTATTCGCGCAAGGAACAACGCCGGCTGGCCTGGAAAGTGGCGACTGCCACGCTGGTTTCCAGCGTCTTGCTGTATCTGTTCGGAAGGGTGATTTTCAATGTCTTCGGCATCACCGTGGACGCCTTCCGCATCGGTGCCGGCAGCGTGCTGTTCATCTCGGCATTGGGCATGGCCCAGGGCAAGTCGGCGGTGCAGACCGACAACGTGCAACAGGACGTGACCATCGTTCCGCTGACCATTCCTCTGACAGTCGGCCCCGGCACCATCGGCGCCCTGCTGGTGATGGGCGTGAGCCAGCCGCACTGGGACGACAAGCTCATGGCCATTGTCAGTATTGCCCTGGCCAGTTTCACCGTGGGGGTGGTGCTTTATCTGTCCAACCGCATCGAACGTATTCTGGGTGACCAGGGATTGCAGATTGTCAGTCGATTGATGGGGTTGTTTGTGTGTGCGTTGGCAGCACAGATTATTTTTACCGGGGTGAAAGGGTATCTGGTGCCTTAGCGGCAGCCGCGACTTAAAGCCAGAGGCCCGAGCTGGACGCCTCTGGCAACTGAACGTCATTTAAACCGGCGAGAATTCCATGAAAATAACTTCTCTGAGATCGTCGAGATACTGGATGCACTCAGCCTCTTTCCTCAGGTCGTCCTCGTGAATACTGAAGTGAGCTTTACCTTGATGGATTTCGACATCGGCACTGTCCCATTCCACAAAAAGAATTTTTGTATTACCCGCCGATGAGTCATAACGCAACGTACCCACGACCATCGTCACTTCAGCATCATCGTCCTGTTTGCACGCAGACACACCAAAGCCTGCACCGTTGGCTTCGGCCGCATGATGCTCGAGAAGCTTGACGGCATCAGGTTGTTTCTTTAGCGCCTCAACGGTTTTGTCCGCGACAACTTTCAGCGCACTCGCCGCGGAACCCGCCAAACCACCGACAGCAGAATGAACAATATCCAAGGCTACATTGTCCATTGTAAGCTTAGCGGTGCTGGACTTGTATTCAGTGAAAGCGCCGTAATATTCGGTCCAGCCCATCGAAAACATTAGCTTTTTGAAGCATTCATAACGAGCCACTTTCGCTGCTTTACCTGGGTATAAGAACCTTGAAGCAATATCGGCGTACGCGTACGTGTTTTTTACAATACGTTTGTTACGCCGGGTCATTCCCTCCAGAAAACCAACTACAGCGCCACCCATGACTGCGGCATTCAGCTCATCCCTATCAATCGGTAACGTAGCCGCCGAACGCACACGAGCTTTCGGACCGACACGTTCAAGTTTGGCTCGACACTGTTCAAGACATTGATCGAAATAAGCACTCGCTTCTACTTCATTCATCCTATTCATTTCAATAAATCCTTTTATTTGAATATTCACGACAGCCTGAATTAGCTCTCCACTAAAACCTATCGCACCCAACAAAGAACTTCAACATTATCAAAATCAAAAAAGAACAAACCATTAACTTAAGGAATTAACCTACATACTCTGGCGCCTTTTTTCACGAGACCAAAAATAAAAAGCCACGGCAACTCGAGTAAACACTCGTCGCCATGGCTTTTTCAATAACGAGCACGGCTCAGGAGGTGGGTTTCTCTCCGTACCAGCGCGGGGTGTACACCCAATCGCCGCCGCCTGGACGTGCAAATACGCAGGTAGTAGACGATCCCACCAGGACCATGGTGCGCATATCCACCTGGTCCGGAGTCAACTGGCCAAGCGTCGTCACTCGTAGCGTCTGTCCTGGGCGACCGATGTCGCGCCCCAGGACGACCGGCGTCTGAGGCGTACGATGTCGAGCGACGATTTCCAGCGCCCGGCCAAGCTGCCATGGACGGGAACGCGAAATCGGGTTGTAGAACGCCAGCGCCAGGTCAGCCTGTGACGCCAGATCGAGGCGCTTCTCGATAATGTCCCACGGCTTGAGGTTGTCAGACAGCGACAGCACACAGAAGTCATGACCCAAGGGGGCACCGGCCTGGGCGGCTGTTGCCAGGGACGCGGAAACGCCCGGCAAGATTTCCAGATCGACGTTGTGCCACGCCGGATCGGTGGACTCGTGCAGGGCTTCCAGCACCGCCGCAGCCATGGCAAAAACACCCGGGTCGCCCGATGAAACCACCACTACCGAACGCCCTTGCGCCGCCAGCGCGAATGCGTGACGCGCACGCTGCATCTCTTCACGATTGTCGGTGCAGTGCATCACCTGGTCGGCGCGGAATGGGCCGGCCATGCGCACATAGGTTTCGTAACCCAGCACGTCGTTGGCGCGAGCCAGCTCGGCCTTGACCGCCGGGACCATCAGTTCGGCAGCGCCAGGGCCAAGTCCGATCACCGCCAGTCGGCCGCGCAGACGGCCAATCGTCAAGGGATCCACAGGTTTCTCGGCTACCGCGATGGCAATGGCCTCATCACCCAGGATCAATACAGGCTGCTCGATGGCGTTGCTTGCCAACGTGCTGAGCGCACCGACATCGTCGGCAAAGCGCAACGGCACGCCCAGCTCAAGCGCCGCTTCACGCAGCGTCGGACTGGCCATTTCGGTGTCGGCAGCCAGCAGACAGGCCACCGATTGCACGGCGACCTTTGCCCGATGCAACGCGTCGCGAACGGCGCCGGGCACACTGACTGCGCAGGCACTCACCGCGACCACTACGTTACGCGGATAGATCAACAGCTCGTTGGCCGCAGGCTCGCGCTCGGCATGACCGACATGCACCGCCAGCCGTGCTCGCGGATTTTCCGGCAACTGTGCTTGCGCCAACCATGGGGCCGCCCCCTCGATGCGCACTGTTTCACCCGCCAGCAAATCGGCAACGAAGCGCTTGCCCAGTTCCAGATCGCCGAGGGCATACCCGCTTGGCGGATTGAGCAGGCACGTGCCGAAACGCAATTCACCACTGGTGGTGATGGCTGCCGCCACGTCCAGCACAGTCGCAATTTCTCGTGCCAGGACATTCACGCCGCCCAGACCACCGAGCAGCGGCACCACCGCGCTGCCGTCTTCGGCAACGGCCAGCACCGGCGGCTCGGCGCCCTTTTCAAGCAGCAGCGGCGCCAGGGTGCGGATCACGATGCCGGCTGCGCACAGGGCAATGATGGGAGTGTCCTGCTGATAGAGTTCGCGCAGGGTGGTGCCGAATTCGTGATATTCACGATCCGCACCCTCGACCCGTGCGGCCAGACCATGGATCAACGCGCCGGGGTAAGCCTGCTGAATTTTACGCGCGGTCGCGAGGCTGCCATTGCCGAGAATGACAATCGCCGGAGCTGGACGAGTCATCAGCCTTGCCACCTTTCACCAGGGACGATGATCAGCGAGAAGTACGGTGACGACATCGGCTCGACCTGATCCAGCGGCACGATCTTCTGATTGGCCATGGTCGCGCGTTCGACGTACAGCGCGCGGTCGGCCAAGCCGAGCTCCTTCAATACCTGACGGACTTTCGGGAAGTTGCGCCCCAGCTTCATGATCACCGCCGCATCGGCATCCGCCAGGCGTCGCTTGAGATCATCGTGCGGCAACACGCCGGACAGCACCGACAGGCTCTGATTTCGATACACCAACGGCGCACCGAGTACCGAAGCGCCGCCGAGCATCGAACAGACACCCGGCACGACTTCAGCCTCGTAACGCTCGGCCAGACGATCGTGCAGGTACATGTAGGAACCGTAGAAGAACGGGTCACCTTCACAGATCACCGCGACGTCACGGCCGGCGTCGAGATGCGCGGCCAGTTGCTGGCCGGCCGTATCGTAGAAATCGCTGATCACTTGCTCATAAGACAGCGGCGCCGGTAACGCTTCGGTGGTCACCGGGTACACCAGGGGCAGCAAGGTTTGAGCGTCCTGCAGATGCGCTTCGATAATCCCGAACGCGTTGCCCTTCTTGCCCTTGGCGACGAAGTACGCCACCACTGGCGATTCGCGCAGCAGACGCAGGGCTTTGACAGTAATCAACTCCGGATCACCGGGGCCGACGCCAAGGCCGATCAATCGTCCAGGTGCCTGCATCATTCGATCTCCGTAGCGAGGGCATTGACGGCGGCGGCGGCCATGGCGCTACCGCCCAGCCGGCCTTGCATGATGACGAAAGGCACGCCGCGACTGTCCGCCGCCAGCGCAGCCTTGGATTCGGCGGCGCCGACGAAGCCCACTGGAAAGCCAAGGATCAGCGCGGGTTTCGGGGCGCCGGCATCGAGCATTTCCAACAGATAAAACAGCGCGGTCGGTGCATTGCCGATCACCACCACGCTGCCCTCCAGGTGCGGTCGCCACAGTTCGAGCGCGGCGGCGGATCGAGTGTTGCCCAACTCGCGGGCCAGTTCGGGGACGCTGTCATCGCGCAGGGTGCAGATGACCTGGTTGTTCGCTGGCAAACGGGTGCGGGTCACGCCTTCAGACACCATCCGCGCATCACACAGAATCGGTGCGCCGGCGGCCAGCGCCTCACGCCCGGCCTTGCCCGCGCCTGCGGAAAACTGCAGACCGTCTATCGCATCGACCATGCCGCAGGCGTGGATCACCCGTACCGCAAGTTTCTCCAGATCGGCCGGTATCCGGTCGAGATTGGCCTCGGCGCGAATAATAGCGAAGGAATTGCGATAGATCTCCTGACCGTCGCGAATGTAATCAAGCATCAAGGGGGCTCCGTGAACGGGCGTCGAGCAAGGCGCCGACCGCTTCAATAGTAAGGTTGCGTGCGTGCAGGGCGCCGAAACCCGGCTGCCGCGCATCGCGAAAATAGAGGTCGTAGTGACCGGGGCCGGCAGCCAGCAGCGTGACCGGAGCCACATGCGCAGCGGCACAGGAGCGCGAGCAACCGGACAGATGAACGTTTGAGACTTGAGCATGGCCCTGCAGCAGAGCCGCCAGTTGCAGGGCATCACCCTTGGTGTCGGCCAGGCCTTTGTCGCACCCTGTCGAACCGGTGCAGGCGATCAACCGCGACAAGGCTTGATCGGCTTCGCACAACAGCCCCAACTGATGCAGGCGGCGGATGACTTCGGCGGCGTTTTCGCTGCGAATGTTCGGCAACAGCAGGCTTTGCCATGGCGTGAACCGCAGCGTTGCATCACCGTATTCCTGCGCCAGTCGAGCGGCGCCTCGGAGCATGGCGCAATCGAGCCGGCCCAGCGGCGGCACGGCGCCGACATAGACATGACCGGCTTGCGCCTGCGGATGAGCGCCAATGTGCAAAACGCTTGAACTCAATGAACGCTGCCACTTTGCAACAGGCTCGAAGGACACACGCTCGGCCAGCCGGGCGAGGAACTCGGCGGCCGGTATACTGCTCAGCAAATGCCGCATCCGCGTTTGATCGGGAGCCGCCAGTTCCAGGAACAATTCGAGTACTGCGACCACCACAGCATGGCCATCTTCGAGTGCAACAGAACCCGCCGGCCGATCCGTGGGACATCCCGCCAGGCCGAAAGCCAACCGCCGCTCGCCCTCATGCTCGACGGCCGACAACCACAGATCATGGGGATGCTCGAGCATCGCCAGACTTTCGCCGCCATCGAGTTGCACCGCGAATTTGGCGCTGAGCGCGTGAAAGGGGGCATGTCCTTGCAGGGTGGCGAGGATCCGCCGGGCCAGGTCACGTGTATCGAACAGCATCTGGCGATCAATTCCCGCGCTCGGGCTCAGCATCAGATTACGCACATCGTCGCCCGCCGCATTCGCAGGGCCAAGGCCTGCGGCGAGCAGACTTTCGATCAACGCTGCCTGCTCGTTGGCGATGCCGCGAATCTGCAGGTTAGCCCGGTTGGTGGCCTCGATCACTGAACGGGCATAACGCTGCGCACCCTCGGCAACGGCATTGGCCTGCACTGCACTGATGGCGCCGCCTGCGAGTTTTATCCGGCAGATACCACCATCTCTGGCCTGTACGATACGCAGCAACCCCGGACAAGCCGAGGGGCGTAAAGCGCGGGACACAGGGAGTTTGTTCAAAGGGGATGACCGGATCAGAAGTGGACGCACCTCCTGACGGAGGCGAGCCGTATTATGCCTGCTTTACCGCGCGGCATCATAAGTCCGCGTGTCGCAAATGCTCCGGCCTCCCTCACAGACGCTCCTGATAGAACTCGAACAAGGTGTCTGCGATCCGATCGAGCCGGTCACTCAACGGCGATCGGACTTGTTCAAATCTCACTCTGTTCAGGGTGAAAGGTGCCGCTCGATGCATGAGCGTCACATGGCCCTCGTTCCAGTCCCAAAACAGAAAATTCTCGCGCCGGGATCGCGCCCTCAAGGAGAAATCACTCAAATCCAGTGACAACCGCCCCTGGTTATCATATTCAGCGGGGGCGATCGCAAACTCCCTGCCACGCCGACTTTCCGTGGACAATGCCCCCAGCACCGAAGTATTAACCAATAGCGCTTCAAACATCTCTTGGGCAACTTTCGCCATCTGGCTGTTAATCGCTGCAATCCGGTGTAAGTAAGTCTGACTTACCCTGCCTGAAAAGTTATCGTAACTTTGCTCGACGACCCTTTTTTCGTCGACCTCCCAACCCATGTCTCCTAGCACGACGGCAAACAAGGAAAACCAGCCCTGAGCGTCTGTATCACGATTGCGTTCCTGACTTGCATACCACTGGGCGTACCGCACGCTTGAGTTGACGTCTCGCTTGTCCTGTCGTGTCATGCCCCTTGCCGTACTGATCAGATTACCGCCCAACAGCGATCCGGCAGCCGCTCGTTGATCCAGCAAGGCACGACTTTGAACGGCCTTTATATTTCCGGGTGCAAAATCACGTTCAAACGCTTCAGAATAAGCCGTCAAGTCCAGGCCTGCTATTTTCTTGAGATCCATAGTTCATCCATTTGACTATTAATAAATCCTTTCGTAAGAATCAGGCTATACAACTTCAGATCCACCAGCCACTGACCAGCGCAGTTAACTTCATACATTCCATTACTCGAATTCACTGCCGCCGCGTTATCATGTGCCGCTTTATGCAGATGAATAGAGAACACCTATGGCACCCTGGCTGACCGTGACAGGTATTGGTGAGGACGGCTTCACCGGTTTGGGCAAGTCTGCCCGGCATGCGTTGCTGGCCGCGTCGAAGATCTTCGGCAGCCAACGACAGTTGGACCTGTTGCCACCCTGCATCCGCGGGGAGCGCCACACCTGGCCCAGTCCGTTCTCCCTCGATGCGTTGCTGGCCATGCGAGGCGAGCCGGTTTGCGTGCTGGCCAGTGGCGATCCGATGTTCTTCGGCGTCGGCGCCAGCCTCGCCCGGCAATTGCCGAGCGATGAAATGTTGATCTTGCCGGCGTCCTCTTCCTGCTCTCTGGCCGCGGCGCGATTGGGCTGGCCATTGCAAGATGTGGTGACGCTGTCGGTGGTCGCCCGTCCTGTCGCCGCGCTCAACGCACAATTATTCAGCGGCGCTCGCCTGCTGGTATTGAGTAACGACGGCCGAAGCCCTGCCGCAATCGCTGCGCTGTTGCGCGAGCGCGGGTTCGGGCCCAGTCGCCTGAGCGTGCTGGAACATCTGGGCGGTGCAGCCGAGCGACGCATCGACGGAGTCGCCAACGACTGGACCGATCCGCAAATCGCCGACTTGAACCTGATCGCCATCGATTGCATCGCCGAATCGACCACGCCGCGCCTGTCGCGACTGGCCGGCCTGCCGGATTCGGCCTTCAGGCACGACGGCCAATTGACCAAGCGCGACGTACGCGCCATCACCCTCGCCCGTCTCGCCCCGGTTCCCGGCGAACTGTTATGGGACGTCGGCGCCGGCAGTGGATCGATCGGCATCGAGTGGATGCGCGCCCACCCCAGTTGCCGCGCACTGGCGATTGAAGCCGATGAGGGGCGCCAGCAATTGATCGAGCACAATCGCGATGCCCTCGGCGTGCCCGGCCTGCAACTGATTCGCGGCAGTGCGCCGCAAGCGCTGGACGGCCTCGAACGCCCGGATGCGATTTTCATTGGCGGAGGCGTGACCCGCGATGGCGTGCTGGACAGCTGTTGGGCCCGGTTGAAACCTGGCGGACGACTGATCGCCAACGCGGTCACGATGCAGAGCGAAATGACCCTCATGGCCTGGCGCGAGCAGCACGGCGGCGAGCTGACGCGCATCCATATCGCCCAGGCGCAGCCGTTGGGCGACTTCGATACCTGGCGCCAGGCGCTGCCGATTACCTTGCTGGACGTGGTCAAGCCTTTCGATGCGTGACGAAACCGCCGAACAACCCGCACCGCTGCGCAGCGGCCTGACCACCGGCAGCTGCGCCACCGCCACCAGCCTCGCGGCGGCTCGCCTGCTGCTCTGCGGAGTGAGCGCGGATGCGGTGCAAATCGTCTTGCCTAAAGGCAAGCAGGTACAGATGCGCCTGGAATTCTGTCGGCTGCTGGATGAGGGCGCCGAAGCCGGAACCCTCAAGGATGCCGGGGACGATCCGGACGTCACCCATGGCGCCCTGCTGTATTCGCAGGTACGCCTCGATGCTGCGCCGGGCATTCGCTTCAATGCCGGCCGTGGCGTCGGTACCGTCACCCGGCCAGGCCTGGTGCTGGGCGTCGGCGAGCCGGCGATCAACCCGGTGCCTCGCAAGATGATCAGCGACCACCTGACCCTGCTCGCCGAGGAACTCGATTATCGCGGCGGCTTCGAGGTCACGGTGAGCGTCGAGGGCGGCGAAGCGCTGGCGTTGAAAACCATGAACCCGCGCCTGGGCATTCTGGGTGGGCTATCGATTCTCGGTACCAGCGGCATCGTCCGGCCATTTTCCTGCGCCGCCTACATTGCCTCGATCCATCAGGGTATCGATGTGGCCAAAACCAACGGCTACCTGCACATCGCGGCGTGTACCGGCAATGCCAGCGAAGACACCATGCGCCGGGTCTACGACCTGCCGGAAATCGCCCTGATCGAAATGGGCGACTTCGTTGGCGCCGTGCTCAAGCACTTGCGCAAGGTACCGGTGGCCAAGCTCAGCCTGTGCGGCGGGTTCGGCAAGATCAGCAAGCTGGCGGCCGGGCACATGGATCTGCACAGTCGGCATTCGAGCATCGACTTGCCACAGCTGGCCGAATGGGCTGCTGCCATCGGCGCCGATGAGGCATTGCAACAAGCGATCCGCGAAGCCAACACCAGCCAGCAAGCCCTGGCCATGGCCAGCGCCGCCGGGATCGCTCTCGGCGACGCAGTCTGTCAGCACGCCCTGGACTTCGCCCGAAGCGTTGTGCCGGCGCAGGTTCAGGCCGAAGTATTTGCCATCGATCGCCAGGGCGGGATTGTCGGCCACGCAGGAGCCTTTCGATGAAACGCATTTTGTTGCTGGGCGGTGTGACGGAGGCCCTGGCCATCGCCCGCACCCTTGGACCGGAACACATTTACAGCCTGGCCGGGGTCGGTCGCGTACCGGCCGACCTGACCTGCCAGGTTCGTGTCGGCGGCTATGGTGGTCCAGAGGGGCTGGCGCAGTTCATCCGCGATGAAGGGATCGATCTGTTGCTGGATGCCACTCACCCCTACGCCGCACAAATAAGTCAGAACGCGGCGACCGCCGCTTGTTCAAGCGGTATTCCCTGCTGGGCGCTGAGGCGTCCGGCCTGGAAACCACAAGCCGGGGATGACTGGCGCGAAGTCGGCGACTGGGCCGAGCTCATCCAGGCACTCAAACCTTTCCAGCGACCGCTATTCACCCTCGGTCGCGAACCCTTGCAACACCTGGATGAAATCCCGCCGGAGCAATTCTGGACCTTGCGCGCGCTGGAGGTTTATCCGGGCAACGAGCGCTGCGAAGTGATCGGCGCGCGTGGGCCGTTCCTGATCGAAGATGAACGCGAGCTGTTTGAACGCCGGCAGATTGATGTGCTGATCAGCAAGAACAGCGGCAGCACGGCCACCGAGCCGAAGCTGGAAGTGGCGCGGGAGCGCGGGGTGCCGGTGATGGTTCTGAAGCGGCCGGTGTTGCCGGGGGTTGATCGGGAGCTATTGACGCTTGAAGAAACACTTAACGCGTTGGCGACTCGCACCCAGTGAGGCAAATTAACGGCTTGCATGAACAGTAACCTATTTGTTACCTTCAGGGCCGCCTGTGATCATACTTGAAGAATATTTGCTGGAAAACGAAACAAGCCCCTTCAAACGCTGGCTTTCCACCCTGGATGTGCAGGCAGCGCTCAAGGTATCCAGCGCGCTGGTCCGATTGGAGCTAGGGAACACATCAAATATCAAGTGGTTCGATGGCCTTGGCGAATATCGAATAAATTGGGGGCCAGGTTACAGAATCTACCTGGTGCAAGAGGGGAAACGCCTGATCATTCTTTTTGGTGGAGGCGATAAGTCCACTCAAAAATCCGATATCAAGCGGGCAAAAACACTCATAGCCGAATTTCGAACCCGAAAAAAAGCCGAACGAAACCGGAGATAAGTCATGGCGCTCACCCGAAGCTATAAACACACCATTGCCGAGCGTGCCCAACGCGACCCGGAGTTCGCCCAGGCATTGCTGGATGAGGCTGCTACTCTGTTTCTTAATGGTGAACCTGAAATGGCCCGAATCATTTTGCGCGATCTCGTTAATGCCACCGTTGGTTTCGAAGAATTGGCCAAGGAGACTGCAAAACCCAGCAAGAGCCTTCATCGAATGTTGTCTGCCAAAGGCAACCCAAGCATGGACAATCTGGCTGCAATATTCGCGGTGGTTCGCGCTACGCTGGGAGTGGATATACAAGTGCATGCGGTGCGTGCCCATTGAAGGCGTGAAAAGTCAGCAGCTTTTACTGCGACACCACACCGCACGCCGCTTTTTTACTTATCGGCCCTGATCAGGCTAAATAGCCGCGCCTGATCGCCCACCCACCGGATTCGTCCCATGTCCCGACAACGGCTCGCAATTGCCTGGATCGCCTGCTTCGCAGTGCTGTTCAACATGCTCGCCATGCCGATGACCGGAGCGATGGCGCAGACGGCGAAATCGCCTGCCGAACAGATGCTGTGGGGCAGTTTCTGCTCGTCCAGCGGCACGAAGATGGTGGCGATTTCCCTGGGCGATATCCAGCAGAAAGCCCCGCAGGGCGACGATCATTCCAACATGCAGCATTGCTGGTGCTGCTCCGGTTCGGCACCATTGGTGGCCTTGCCCGGGCATATGCCGCAGCTGTATTACACGCGTTTCGAGGCCAATCGAAGCCGTCCCGCGGCCACGCTTGAAGCCCCCACTCCCCGCCAGCAATGGCCGAGTCTCAACCCCCGCGCTTCTCCCCCGGTGTGATTCTTTCTCGCAATTGACTGCGTCTTGAATCGTTCCGGAGAACTGCCATGTTGAACAAACTCATCGTTCTGGCTGCGTTGCTGCTGCCTGCCTGCTTTGCCAATGCCCACGAATACAAGGCCGCAGAGCTGGAAATCGCTCATCCCTGGTCGCAGGAATTGCCGCCCAATGCGCCGACCGTCGCGGCTTACTTCGTGATCCATAACAGAGGTAAAACCGCTGACCGATTGCTCAGCGTCGACTCGCCCATTGCGGGTATCGCCCAGTTGCACGAACACGTGAAGCAGAACGACCTGATGAAAATGCAGCAGGTGCCGAGCGTGGAAATCCCCGCGGGTGGCGAAGTCACTTTCGCCCCCATGGCCTATCACGTGATGCTGCTGGAGCTCAAAGACCGCAGCCTGCTGAGCGATGGCAAACGATTCCCGATGACCATGCATTTCGAGAAGTCCGCAGATGTGACCGTCGAAGTCACGGTACAGAAGAAGGCCCCGGATGGCATGCAAACACACGCGCACGTCCAGTAAGCAGCAGAGCTGAACAGGTCCATGCGCCCGCTTAGCGCCAGGTCATCCGCAAGCCGTCGTCAGCCATTGAGCCTGACCCGCGGCCGCTGGATCGGCTTGTTTGCCATGTTGATGATCTTTATCGGCCCGCTGATTTCTCAGTCGATGCCGATGGATCAACGCGCGTCCGCACTGATGAGCATGTCGATGGACATGGGCCTGGACAGCCCGGCCATGGCGCACGCCGACCACGGCGAGCAACCCGATGCCGAGCACTGCCCACCCCAGGCAGACCATCACGCACTGTGGGAAAAGTGCGGCTATTGCAGCCTGCTGTTCAACTGCCCGGCACTCACCGGCGGCCAGTCCTGCGTCGCATTCGACACGCTCAAAGCCACAACCTACACCACCCCCTCCCCCCGCCTGGGTCACGCCCGGGCAACCGTTTTCCCCGGTGCCCGCACCCGCGCCCCGCCCATCGCCGCGTAAACACCCGCCCCCGATCTCACACGGTTCAGAAGACAGCCCCAGGCTGCCGGCCGTGTCGTTTACGACTGTTCGATGGAAATTGTCATGTCCAGGTTTTCTGCTGACACATGCTTGAGCGCTGCCCAAGCCACTTTTGTCCTGAACGAATCCAGCATTCGTTTCAGGCACGCCACCGCATTCCTCTGCGGAGCACTGTTTACCCCCATGGCGCTGGCCGATGAACACGCCGGTCACAGCGAAGAACTGAGCCCGACGGTCATCACCGCCATCGCCCCCAGCTCGCCCCTGACCATCGTCACCAACCCCAAGGACCCGCGCCAACCGGTGCCGGCCAGCGACGGTGGCGATTACCTGAAGACCATTCCCGGCTTTGCCCTGGTGCGCAATGGTGGCACCAACGGTGATCCGGTGCTGCGCGGCATGTTCGGTTCGCGACTGAACATCCTCACCGACGGCGGCATGATGCTCGGCGCCTGCCCCGGCCGGATGGATGCGCCGACCTCGTACATCTCGCCGGAAACCTACGACAAACTCACCGTCATAAAAGGGCCGCAGACGGTGCTCTGGGGACCGGGGGCTTCGGCCGGGACCATCCTGTTCGACCGCGAGCCCGAAAGCTTCGGCGAGCTCGGAACGCGAGTGAATGCCAGCGTACTGGCCGGCTCCAACGGGCGTTTCGACAAAGTGCTGGACGCCGCAGCTGGCGGGCCTCTGGGTTACGCGCGGGTGATCGGCAACACCGCACATTCCGACGACTATCAGGATGGCAACAACGACACCGTGCCGTCGCGCTATGACAAATGGAATGGCGACGTGGCACTTGGCTGGACGCCGGACGCCGATACCTTGCTGGAGCTGACCGCCGGCAAGGGCGACGGCGAAGCGCGTTACGCCGGGCGTGGCATGGACGGCTCACAGTTCAAGCGCGAGAGCCTCGGCCTGCGCTTCGAGCGGTCCAGTATCGGCGACGTGCTGGATAAGGTCGAAGCGCAGATCTACTACAACTATGCCGACCATGTGATGGACAACTACACGCTGCGCACGCCGTCCGGCACCGGGATGATGGCCGGCCCCATGGCGTCCAATGTCGACCGCCGGACCCTCGGCGCACGGATCAAAGCCACCTGGCGCTGGGCCGATGTGCAGTTGATCAGCGGCATCGATGCGCAAACCAACGAGCATCGCCAGCGCAGCGCCATGGGGATCGACGTCTACAAGGACCTGCCCCGCAACAAGGACGCCGACTTCCACAACTACGGCGCGTTCAGCGAACTGACCTGGTACGCCGCCGACCGTGACCGGCTGATTACCGGTGCGCGCCTGGACCGGGCTTCCGCAAGGGATTATCGACAGACCATCGGTTCCGGGATGATGACGCGCCCCAATCCCACCGCGGACGATACCCGCGCAGACACCCTGCCGAGCGGCTTCGTGCGTTACGAGCATGATTTGGCCGACAGCCCGACCACGCTGTATGCCGGCCTCGGCCACACCCAGCGTTTCCCGGATTACTGGGAGCTGTTTTCGCCCAATTCCGGTCCCACAGGCTCGGTGAACGCCTTCGATTCGATCAAGCCCGAAAAAACCACTCAGCTCGACTTTGGCTTGCAGTACAAGACCGAAGACCTGGAGGCCTGGGCTTCGGGCTACGTCGGACAGGTGCGCGATTACATCCTGTTCAACTACACGCCCGCAATGATGGGCATGACCTCGCAGGCTGAGAACATCGACGCACGGATCATGGGCGGCGAACTAGGCGCAGCCTACATGCTGACCGACAACTGGAAAGCCGATGCGACCCTGGCCTACGCCTGGGGCAAGAACAGTAGCGACGGCACTGCGTTGCCGCAAATGCCACCGCTGGATGCACGTTTCGGCCTGACTTACAGCGCAGACAACTGGAGCGCCGGGGCACTGTGGAGAGTGGTCGCCGCGCAAAACCGGATCGATCGAAACAAAGGCAACGTGGTCGGCAAGGACTTCGACAGCACCTCGGGTTTCGGCGTGTTTTCGCTCAACGGCGCCTATCGGATCAACCAGCACTGGAAGGTCAGCAGCGGCGTCGACAACCTGTTCGGCAAGGCTTACGCCGAGCATTTGAACCTGGCCGGGAACGCGGGTTTTGGCTATCCGGCCAATGACCCGCAAGCCATTAAAGAACCGGGGCGAACGCTCTGGACCAAGGTCGATATGAGCTTTTAAGCGCTTCGCGAGCAGGTTCGCTCCCACATGGACAGTGTTGAACCTGTGGGAGCGAGCCTGCTCGCCAATGACTGCGCTGCAGTCACCAGACAACAACAAAGAACCAAGCCAAGCGGAGCACAACCGATGAAACAGCCCAAAGTGAATTTCTACAACCTGGCCTGGCGCTGGCATTTCTATGCCGGTCTGTTCGTCGCGCCCTTCATGGTGATGCTGGCGCTGACCGGCGTCATCTACCTGTTCAAGCCGCAACTCGACCCATTGATGTACGGCAGCCTGCTGAACGTCCCGGCCGGGCACCACAACGTTCCGGCCGACGAGCTGCTCAAGCGGGTGAAAGATGCTTATCCACAAGCAACGATCAAGCAGTACCTGCCACCGGTGAACGCCGAACGCAGCGCCCAGTTTGTCGTACTCGATGCCGGCAACGAACTGAACGTGTTCCTCGACCCCTACCACGGGGACATCCTCGGTGAGCAGGACGCCAAGATGAATCTGCAAGCGGTGGCGCGCGCCATCCACGGCGAATTGATGATCGGCACGGTCGGTGATCGACTGGTCGAACTCGCCGCTGGCTGGGGCATCGTGCTGGTGGTTTCCGGCGTATTTTTATGGTGGCCACGAGGCCAGGCCGCCGGCATCCTGTGGCCGCGCCTGAGCAGTCGCGGTCGAGTGCTCTGGCGTGACTTGCACGCGGTCACCGGCTTCTGGGGCGCGGCGTTTCTGCTGGTGATGCTGCTCAGCGGCATGACCTGGACCGGGTTCTGGGGCAAGCAATACGCCGGCGTGTGGAACGTGTTCCCGGATGCGATGTGGAATGACATGCCCAAGTCCGACGTCGAGGCGCGCAGCCTCAACAGCGCCACGCGCCAGACTGTGCCATGGGCGATGGAAAACACGCCGATGCCGATGTCCGGCGACCACGCCGAACACATGGCCCACGGCGGCGCGCAGGCCGGCCCTGCCGCACCCACCATCAGCCTGCAAGACGTGCAGGATATCGCCGAACAACGCAAAGTCGAACCGGGCTACAGCATCACCTTCCCGACCACGGCTACCGGTGTCTTCACCATCGCCGTCTTCGCCGACGACCCGCGCAACGATGCCACCCTGCACGTCGACCAATACACCGGCGACGTCCTCGCCGACGTACGCTGGGAGCATTACGGCAATGTCGCCCGCGCCACGGAAATGGGCGTGATGCTGCACGAAGGCAAGATGTTCGGAGTGTTCAACCAGATCATTGTGCTACTGATCTGCCTGATGATTCTGCTCAGCGCCGTCAGTGGTGTGGTGATCTGGTGGAAGCGTCGCCCGCAAGGCAAGCTCGGGGTTCCGCCCCTGCGTCACGACCTGCCGAAATGGAAAACCGCGATGGTCATCATGTTCGCACTGGCGGTGGCGTTTCCGTTGGTGGGCGCTTCGCTGGTGGTGGTGTGGCTGCTGGATCGGCTGCTGTCGCGATTCAACCGGCAAACTGAATCGGTCTCATCTTCGTCATGAAACACCCAATATACCTTCGCCGCCCCCCGCCGAACCTATAGCAACCGGCGGGCTGATTTCCATCGGATTGATGTGCAAGCGACGAGCAACGCCCTCTGACCCCGGAGTCAGAAGGCGCTGCTCAAATTATCGTCAATTCGATCCAGTCAACACGCTAAAGCTCATCATGACGCTTCAGCGTCAAACGCTCCTTCTCCAGACGGGTATTACGCCAGTTGACCCCCAGTCGCCCGGTCTGATTCCAGTAATGTGCAGCCTTCAACACCCGTAATTCACCGATATTCATCAGTCTGGAAATAAACTCCCCGGGAGAGAGAATTGTGACCCACTGACCGCCGACGAATTGAACCGTCTTCGTCAACAGTAAAGCCTCTTCGTCTTTCGTATAGGCGGGGGTGTATTTGAGCAATGCGCCGTGAGGCGTGGAATAGTAGTAAGCCGTAATACCGAACCCTTTGGCCTTGAGCTGATAAGTGTGCGCATGGAGCAGCGCTGGCGAGGAAAAATTTACATAAACCTCTTCGATATCGGTAGCCAGTGTCGTGTTTCCCGATTGATAGAGCTGGTGGCCAGCCATCAGCGAGTAGCCACCGGGAAACTTCGGCGGTTTTTTTGTCGCTGGCGCATTGCTCGCCGTACGGAAAATCAGGTCAACGGCGTCACTGGAAGGGTTCGGGTTCGCCAAGGGCTCCAGGGCAATGTAGGAGTGACTGCTGGACTTAGCCAGGATCGCGCTTTCATACACTGTCTCTTGCTCATAAGCGCTACCTGCTCGCCGTTGGGCATAGCAAGCAGCATCGTCGCTATGCTGAAAAATCGGCCCCAGGGCCAACACCTGCTTATGTGACCACAACTGCTCGGCAGAGACCGCGGGCATACGCGGCTGCCAGTCCTCCCCCACTTCACCCAGGCGGGACCAGTATGCGCTGGTTATCAGGACTTCCAGCTTGCCGGCCTTGGCCATTCGCCGAACATAGCTGCTCAGTTTGAATTGACCCTTGCCAACATCGCCCCAGTCACTGCTCGCCTGTTCCCGTGAGGCGAAGGGATTTTCTCTTAACTGAATCTGACCGAATTTGTCGAGCGACGGAACAGGGTCGAATGCACTGAGCGCCAGCTTCAGTAAGGCACCATCGGCACAAGAGAAATACATCGGCTTGAACCCTTGGGGTGTCCACGCACGAGTCCGTGCCAGATGCATATCCATCGGTGAGAAGAAATGCCGGTAGTCTTCGTCAGTCAGACCCTGCGGTATCTGCGCAGCGCACAGGTAAAGTCCGCTGGCAATGTAGCGGTAAGGTAGAGCACCAGGGAAAATACGGTCATACGCCAACTGCGAGCCTTGCACTTCAGTCGGCAGGTTCGCGGTGTAGGAACCATCCCGGGTATGACTGAGAATGAATCCAAAGCTCAGTGCTGCGCGGTTGCCGGCCTGTTCATGGACGAAGCGTGCAGCATCCTCCTCCTGCGCGAACACCGGGCTGTAGGCCGGATCCGCGACAGCCAACGCGTAAACGGATTGGGTAGCCACCACCGGATAAGGCTCAAAAGTTGTCACCGCACCGGGCTGCCCCCACAGCCGACTCCCGGCTATTACTTGCAGAGAGCCTGTCTTCACCAGGCTTTTCACCCAAGCCGTCGGCGTCAACTGCCAACTGTGAATGCGTTGCTTGATCCAGGCGCCATCAAGATCATGGGGCAGACTTTTGAAGTCATTCAACGCATTGGCCAGGTCGGCCTTGAAGCGACTCCAGAGACCCGTGCGATAGCGAATGACAGAGCCATCCGGGTTGAACAAATACTCGTCCAGATGTTGCGCCTGGCGCATGAACGCCGTGTAAACGCAATTGACCGAAAGCATGTTGAGGTACACCTGCTTGTCGGTCGGGGAAAACAGCACAGGCAACTCCCGGGATACCCGCGAGCGATACCGCGCAACGATGCTGCAGCCTGCGGGGAATTGGCCATAGGTGACACTTTCATCCGGAAAAATCCATTTGGTATCAAAGTCTTCCTGTATGACGCCAACCGGTTCGGTCGCCACAAACAAGCCGTCCGCACGCTTCAGTATCAAGCCGCCATACAGCTTTTTTGTGCTGTCGGAGGGCAACTGCGAGCGAGCGTACAAAGACGCGTCGTCGGCTGTCAGAAAGACAGGGCCCAGAGAGCGGCGTTGAAGGCTCGCGCTCGGTGACCAGTTGATGTCAACCACTCCACGCCTGTCCCAGCAGAGACTGGTGCGCATGATGCTTAACTCACCGCTGTTGGCCACCACTCTGACAAAACCGGTCGAGCTCAGCTTGCCGCTCATCAGGTTGTCTTGGATAGTCACCGCCGACAAGAGCTCCGAGTCGTCGTCAAACAGTTTGCTGTCCTTGCGAGCAACATATTTCAGAAGGGCTCCGTCTTGAGTCGAAACATAAAGAGGAATGCGTGCGTCCGTTTCCACAACCGGACGTCGCTTCGAGTTGTACCGCACGACAAACAAGTCTCTGGGCACGATGAAATGTTGCGCCAACCAGTTTTCAGCCTGGTTTGGCACGTACTTGACTCGCTGGCGCAAATAGAAATAGGAGTGCGGGACGAACGACTCCGGGTACAGACGCTCCCTCGTCTTGTCTGAGAGGCCATACAGGCTGTTCAGGGAGTACAGTTTGTCCCGCACCCCACTGGCAGGCACCAGTTCTGAGGCGATGTACTCCTCCTTGCCCTGTTGTTTCAAGATGAATCCAAACCAGGTCCGCTCATCCTCATGTTGCTCGACGCCCCTGGCATATCGGTCCAGCGCCGCTTCGTCTGCCGAACCGAAAATCGCACCATGAGACACCTGCTCCGGCACGCTCCGCTCCCATGGCCCGACGATGATGGCATCCGTGACTTTCCCCCGAGGCCACCAACGGCCGTTGCTGATCACCACCTGCAAATCTCCGGCGGCCACCGCTTCCCTGACGAGTTTGCCGGGTTTGACAACACCCGCTTCTAGATCCGAGGCCAGTTTTCCAGGCGCAACGGCCGTTCCCAGCTGATCCAGGAACTGCTTCGCGAGCGAACGATCGGGTTTGAACCGGATCAAGCTGTCTTCGGCCCCCGAGAGATAGGCCACTTCTTCACCCTTAAGAATGTGGCGTAACTCGGCGACACTGAACATCAGCAAACTCAGTGCGGCGTCGTCGGGGGACCAACCCAGGTCGTACACTTTCTGTGCATCGAGTGTCGAGAGCGCTACATGCGAATAGAACAAACCCTGCAAGACATGGTTGTCGGGAAATACCGGCATCCCCTGCCCGTCCACCGGATACAACTGTCGGCCATCCATTGAGCCTTTCCCGGATGCCCTGGGCTCGGTCACTACAAACCGCTGATCATCACGCTTGAAAATGCAACCGATGTATTCATGGTCACGCTGTTTTCCAACCTGTTCATGCGCATAACGCGCGGCGTCATCCGCCGAGAGAAACGCCCGGCTCAACGCAGGCGCTGAAACCTTCTCTGGCGGCAACTCGATTTGCTGGGAGAATCCTTCCATAGTGTGAAACTCCATATGTAAAAATTAATTCATAGCTGAGGCATGACTCTGAAATGCTGGGCTCAACACTGGCCGGCCCGCGTCGCTGGCAGTTATAAGTGGAGGACTGAGCGAAGGCAGTTCAACCATTGACTTCGCTACACCTTTGTCTCGATCTGGTATGCCATCCATGGTTCACCTATTAATAGGACGAAAGAAATAATCAACTATCACTCATTGAGTTCATTCCTAATGAGCAGCATCAATTTAAAACGCTGTTCGATCCTCGGTGCGATATATATGTCTTTAGCAATGCATTGATACAGACGGGCGGCCGCGCAGCGCTGCATTTCCAGCGCGACACGTCACAAGCACCAATCTGGCGCATCCTGCGCATCAGCCCACTGAGTCTGTCCATTCATGGTGCGCAACACCTTTGTCCCTTCCCCGCCAATACGACATTTCCTTGCCTTTCTCCGACTGGGCACAACCCTTGCTAATACCCCCTCAGTGCTGCCAATCAAATAAATTCATGTTCATGGAGATCGCACAATGAAGCGTCGCAGCTTGATCAAGGCTTTCACACTATCGGCAAGCATTGCCGCGATGGGCATGACCTGGACTGTCCAGGCCGCCGAGACCATCAAGGTCGGTATCCTGCATTCGTTGTCCGGAACCATGGCGATCTCCGAGACCTCGCTCAAGGACATGGCGTTGATGACCATCGACGAGATCAACGCCAAGGGCGGCGTGAACGGCAAGATGCTCGAACCTGTGGTCGTCGATCCGGCATCGAACTGGCCGCTGTTCGCCGAAAAAGGGCGGCAGTTGCTGACCCAGGACAAAGTGGCCGTGGTGTTCGGTTGCTGGACCTCCGTGTCGCGCAAATCGGTATTGCCAGTGTTCGAAGAACTCAACGGCCTGCTGTTCTACCCGGTGCAATACGAAGGAGAAGAGATGTCGCCAAACGTGTTCTACACCGGCGCCGCGCCGAACCAACAGGCGATCCCGGCGGTGGAATACCTGATGAGCGAAGAAGGCGGCAGTGCCAAGCGCTACTTCCTGCTGGGTACCGACTACGTTTACCCGCGCACCACCAACAAGATCCTGCGCTCGTTCCTGCACTCCAAAGGCGTGGCCGACAAGGACATCGAAGAGGTCTACACCCCGTTCGGCCACAGCGATTACCAGACTATCGTGGCCAACATCAAAAAATTCTCCGCCGGGGGCAAGACGGCAGTGATCTCCACCGTCAACGGCGACTCCAACGTGCCGTTCTATAAAGAACTGGCCAACCAGGGCCTGAAAGCGACCGACGTTCCGGTCGTGGCGTTCTCGGTCGGTGAAGAAGAACTGCGCGGCATCGACACCAAACCGCTGGTGGGCAACCTGGCGGCATGGAACTACTTTGAGTCGGTCGAGAACCCGGCGAACAAGAAGTTCGTCGCCGACTGGAAAGCCTACGCCAAGAAACACAACCTGCCGGGCGCCGACAAAGCGGTCACCAACGATCCGATGGAAGCCACCTACGTCGGCATCCACATGTGGGCGCAAGCGGCCGAAAAAGCCAAGTCCACCGACGTCGACAAAGTCCGCGAAGCCCTCGCTGGCCAGACCTTCGCGGCGCCATCCGGCTACACCCTGACCATGGACAAGACCAACCACCACCTGCACAAGCCGGTGATGATCGGCGAGATCCAGGCTGACGGTCAGTTCAATGTGGTGTGGCAGACCGAAGGCCCGATCCGCGCCCAACCGTGGAGCCCGTTCATTCCGGGCAACGACAAGAAGCCGGAGTATGCGGTGAAGAGCAACTAAGCCCCGCGATGCCGGGCCCAGACTCTCACCTGGGCCCGACACAACACCTGTAGGAGCTGGCTTGCCAGCGAAGACGGCGGCACATCCAGCATCGATGCAGCTGACCCACCGCCTTCGCCGGCAAGCCGGCTCCTACAAGGTCCGCGTATGACCAGGACGCTCGACATGCACACCGCCCTTTACCGTTTTATCTTTGCACTCGCGCTTTTACTGCCGATGGCCGCACATTCAGGCGACGCCGAAGACTTCGTCGCGGCCAATCCCGTGCAGCAAGCCAAGCTTCTGGAATCCTGGGCCGCGCAGCCCAACACGGCCCGGGTCGAACTGATCAATGCACTGCAACAAGGCGAACTGACCCTCGATGGCCAACTGAAAACACTGCGCCTGAACAATCGCCTGCGGGGTCTGATCGACACCGCGCAAGCCAGTCACCAATTACTCGCCGCCGACGCCAACGTCCGGTTGGCCGCCGCGCAGCAATTACAGAAAAGCGCCAAACCGGCGCAACTGATGTTCCTCGATCGGCAACTGGCGGGGGAAAAAGATGAAAGCGTTCACGCGGCGCTAAGCCTGGCGCTGGCTAACCTGCAACTGGTCGCTACCGACCCGGGCGTGCGCCTCGCCGCCGTCCGGCTGCTGGGTGAAACCGGTGACCCGCTGGCCCGCACCCGCCTCGAAGGCTTGCTCGAATCCGGCGTCGAAGCCGATGCCGCGGTGCGTACCGCTGCCGAAACCAGCCTGGCCCAAGTCAAGCGCAAACTGCTGATCGGCGAGATGCTTGGCCAGGCCTTCAGCGGCATGTCGCTGGGTTCGATTCTACTGCTCGCAGCCCTCGGTCTTGCGATCACCTTTGGCCTGCTCGGCGTGATCAACATGGCCCACGGCGAGATGCTGATGCTCGGTGCCTACTCGACCTACGTCGTGCAGTTGATGTTTCAGCGCTTCGCCCCACAAGCCATCGAGTTCTATCCGCTGATAGCACTACCGGTGGCATTTTTCGTCACGGCCGCGATCGGCATGGCACTGGAGCGCACAGTCATCCGCCATCTCTATGGCCGGCCGCTGGAAACCCTGCTCGCCACCTGGGGCATCAGCCTGATGCTGATCCAGTTGGTGCGACTGGTGTTCGGCGCGCAGAACGTCGAAGTGGCCAACCCGGCCTGGTTATCCGGCGGGATCCAGGTTCTGCCGAACCTGGTGCTGCCCTACAACCGCATCGTCATCATCGCTTTCGCGCTGTTTGTGGTGGTGCTGACCTGGCTGCTGCTGAACAGGACGCGCCTCGGTTTGAACGTGCGCGCCGTCACCCAGAACCGCAACATGGCTGCCTGCTGCGGGGTGCCCACCGGGCGCGTCGACATGCTCGCCTTCGGCCTCGGCTCGGGCATTGCCGGCCTCGGCGGTGTGGCGCTCAGCCAGATCGGCAACGTCGGCCCCGACCTCGGCCAGAGCTACATCATCGACTCGTTCCTGGTGGTGGTGCTCGGCGGCGTCGGTCAGTTGGCCGGCAGTGTCCTGGCCGCTTTCGGCCTGGGGATAGCCAACAAGATTCTCGAACCGCAGATCGGTGCGGTGCTCGGCAAGATCCTGATCCTCGCGCTGATCATTCTGTTCATCCAGAAACGTCCGCAAGGCCTCTTCGCACTGAAAGGACGGGTGATCGACTGATGAACCAGCCCCTGATGCTCACCGCCAGCCAAAAGGCCGGCCCCAAGGTCACTATCGCTGTCGGCGCGGTGGTCCTCGTTCTGCTGCTGACGCTGCCGCTGCTTTCGCTGTTGTCGCCGGACAGCGTGTTTCACGTCTCGGCCTATACCCTGACGCTGGTGGGCAAGATTCTGTGCTATGCCATCGTCGCCCTCGCGCTGGATCTGGTCTGGGGTTACGCCGGCCTGCTCTCCCTGGGCCACGGCCTGTTCTTCGCCCTCGGCGGTTACGCGATGGGCATGTACCTGATGCGCCAGGCCTCGGGCGATGGTTTGCCAGCGTTCATGACCTTCCTGTCGTGGACCGAACTGCCCTGGTACTGGACCGGTACCAGCAGCTTCCTCTGGTCGATGTGCCTGGTGGTGTTGGCCCCGGGATTACTGGCGCTGGTGTTCGGCTTCTTCGCCTTCCGTTCGCGGATCAAGGGCGTGTATTTCTCGATCATGACCCAGGCCCTGACCTTCGCCGGGATGCTGCTGTTCTTTCGCAACGAAACCGGATTCGGCGGCAACAACGGCTTCACTAATTTCCGCACCATTCTCGGTTTCGGCATCACTGAACCCGGCACCCGCGCGGTGCTGTTTTTCGCCACCGTGCTGTTGCTGGTGGCGAGCCTGTTTATCGGCTGGCGTCTGGCCCGGAGCAAGTTTGGCCGGGTATTGACCGCCCTGCGCGATGCGGAAAACCGCCTGATGTTCTGCGGCTACGATCCGCGTGGCTTCAAGTTGTTTGTCTGGGTGTTGAGCGCGGTGCTGTGTGGCCTGGCCGGCGCGCTGTATGTGCCACAAGTCGGGATCATCAACCCGAGTGAAATGTCGCCGACCAACTCCATCGAGGCGGCGGTCTGGGTGGCACTGGGTGGTCGTGGCACTTTGATCGGTCCGCTTCTCGGCGCCGGAGTGGTCAACGGCATGAAGAGCTGGTTCACCGTGGCCTTCCCCGAATACTGGCTGTTCTTCCTCGGCGCGCTGTTCATTGTCGTGACCTTGTATCTGCCCAAAGGGGTGATCGGCCTGCTGAAAAAGAGAGGTGAGCAATGAGAGTCACTGCGACGGCTGAATTCATGCTCGAACCGGCGTTTTTCCCGGTGGAGCCCAATAAGGACGCCGGCAGCAGCCGCGACGTCATCGGCCTTGGCCAAAGCGTCGGCCCCGGCCTGGACACCCGCCACGGCACCATCCTGACCCTGGAGGACATCAGCGTCAGCTTCGACGGTTTCAAGGCCCTGAACAATCTGAACCTGTACATCGGCGTCGGTGAATTGCGCTGCATCATCGGCCCCAACGGTGCAGGCAAGACCACGCTGATGGACGTGATCACCGGCAAGACCCGGCCCAGTCATGGCAAGGCCTGGTTCGGCGAAACCCTCGATCTGACGCAGATGAGCGAAGTGCAGATCGCCCAGGCCGGGATCGGCCGCAAGTTCCAGAAGCCGACGGTGTTCGAAGCCTTGAGCGTCTTCGAAAACCTCGAGCTGGCGCAGAAAACCGACAAGTCGGTCTGGGCCAGCCTGCGCGCTCGGCTGAGTGGCGAACAGAGAGATCGCATCAGCGAGGTGCTGGACACCATTCGCCTGACTACCTCGGTCAATCGCCCGGCGGGCTTGTTGTCCCACGGGCAGAAGCAGTTTCTGGAGATCGGCATGTTGCTGATGCAAGACCCGCAACTGCTGCTGCTCGACGAGCCGGTGGCGGGCATGACCGATGCCGAGACCGAATTCACTGCCGAGCTGTTCAAACGCCTGGCCGGCAAGCATTCGCTGATGGTGGTGGAGCACGACATGGGCTTTGTCGGGTCGATTGCCGACCACGTCACCGTGCTGCATCAGGGCAGCGTACTGGCCGAAGGGTCGCTGGAACAGGTGCAGGACAACGAGCGCGTCATCGAAGTGTATCTCGGCCGATAGACCTGCAAACACAGAACCTGTAGGAGCTGGCTTGTCGGATCGCCGCACCGCAGCGAAAGCGTCCTTTCAGGCGATAAATACGTCGACTGATCCACCGCTTTCGCTGGCAAGCCAGCTCCTACAAGGGTTTGAGGAGAATTTGAACATGCTGCAAGTCGACAAGCTGCACCAGTACTACGGTGGTAGCCACATCCTGCGGGGCCTGACATTCGACGTGAAGGTCGGAGAAGTCACCTGCCTGCTGGGGCGCAACGGAGTCGGCAAGACCACCCTGCTCAAGTGCCTGATGGGTCTGTTGCCGGCCAAGGAAGGCGCGGTGAACTGGGAAGGCAAACCGATCACCACGTTCAAGCCGCACCAACGGGTTCACGCAGGGATCGCCTACGTACCCCAGGGGCGCGAGATCTTCGGCCGGCTGACCGTGGAAGAGAATTTGCTGATGGGCCTGTCGCGGTTTCCCGGATCAGACGCCAAGGAGGTCCCGGCATTCATCTATGAGCTGTTTCCGGTACTGCTGCAGATGAAGCAACGGCGCGGCGGGGACTTGTCCGGGGGTCAACAGCAGCAACTGGCGATTGGCCGGGCGTTGGCCAGCCGTCCACGGTTGTTGATTCTCGACGAGCCCACCGAAGGCATTCAGCCCTCGGTGATCAAGGAGATCGGTGTCGTCATCAAGACACTTGCAGCCCGTGGCGACATGGCGATTTTACTTGTGGAGCAGTTCTACGACTTTGCCGCCGAGCTGGCGGATCAGTACCTGGTGATGTCCCGGGGCGAAATCGTGCAGCAGGGTCGCGGCGAAAACATGGAAGCCGAGGGTGTTCGCGGCCTGGTTACGATATAAATCTGTGGCACATGACTTCGATACAAGGCTTTGATCAAATCTGCGGCGTCCTGACGATCACTGGAAACCATGAACCTACCTGTCCCCACTGCCCTGTTTACCCCGAGCTGGCACGCCGAGCTGGAACTGGGCTACGCCCGATTCGGCGACAGCACGCGCCCGGTCCAGCGTCGGCACAAAGGCCCGCTGCGGGTGCAGAAGCATCTGTATGCCGAAGGATCGCAAGTTTGCCAGCACATCATCGTTCACCCGCCGGGGGGGATTGCGGGGGGTGACCGACTGGACATCTCGGCCAATGTTGGCCGCGATGCCTGGGCGCAAATCACCAGTCCCGGCGCGGCCAAGTGGTATCGCGCGGCCGGACCCGCTTATCAGCAGCTGACCTTGAAAGTGGCGAGCGGTGCGACACTGGAATGGTTGCCGCAGGAGACCATCATTTTCAGTGCTGCGCAGGCCGAACTCAGCACCTGTATCGACCTTGAAGGCGACGCGCGGCTGTTTTACTGGGACGTAGTGGCGCTGGGCCGACCGGCCAGCGGCGAGCGCTTCGACCTCGGGCATTTTCAAGCGCACCTCGACATCCGTCGCGACGGCCGGTTGCTCTGGCACGAACGTCAGCGCATTGTCGGCGGGGATGGGTTGCTCGATTCGCCAATTGGCCTGGATGGGCAGCCAGTGTTTGCAACCTTGCTGGTGACCGGCGAAATTGATAGTGATGTGCTGGAAAAGTGCCGATCGCTGCCCAATGAGGTGCGGGGAGACCTGACCCAGCTGCCGGGGCTTCTGGTGGCTCGATGCCTGGCCAGTGAGGCGCTGTTGGCGCGGGGTTGGTTGATTGATTTGTGGCGGTTGTTGCGCCCGGCGTTACTGGGCCGAGAAGCTGTCCCACCACGAATATGGGCCACCTGAACACCGCCCCACTGTAGGAGCTGGCTTGCCAGCGAAGGCGTCCTTTCAGTCGATAAACATGGCGACTGACACACCGCTTTCGCTGGCAAGCCAGCTCCTACAGGGGTCCGTATTAACAGTTCCAACACCTTTTTACTGCCGATTATGGATTCCAAACGATGGACCTGACCCCACGCGAAAAAGACAAGCTGCTGATCTTCACCGCCGGCCTCGTGGCCGAGCGGCGTTTGGCGCGCGGCGTGAAACTCAATTATCCGGAAGCCATGGCCTACATTTCCGCGGCATTGCTCGAAGGCGCCCGTGACGGCCAGACCGTGGCCGACCTGATGCACTTCGGCACCACGCTGCTTAGCCGCGAACAAGTAATGGCAGGCATCCCGGAAATGATCCCGGAGATCCAGGTGGAGGCGACGTTCCCCGACGGCACCAAACTGGTCACCGTCCACCAACCGATCGCCTGAGGTCGCGCCATGACTTACCACATCCGCGATGCAGTGCAGGACGATCTGCCGGCGATCCGCGATATCTACAACGATGCCGTGCTCAATACCACGGCCATCTGGAACGAACAGACCGTAGACCTGGACAACCGCCAGGCCTGGTACAGCGCCCGGCAATCCCAGGGTTATCCGGTTCTGGTGATCGTCGACAGCAATAACACGGTGCTGGGCTACGCCTCATTCGGTGACTGGCGACCGTTCGAAGGTTTCCGTCACACCGTCGAGCATTCGGTCTATGTAGGCAGCGATCAGCGCGGCAATGGCCTGGGCCCTCAACTGATGGAGGTACTGATCGACCGCGCCAGAGGCTGCGACAAGCACGTGATGGTTGCCGCCATCGAAAGCGGCAATGCAGCGTCCATACGCCTGCATGAACGAGCCGGTTTCGTCACCACCGGCCAGATGCCCCAGGTGGGCACCAAGTTCGGCCGCTGGCTGGACCTGACCTTCATGCAATTGACCCTCAATCCTGGCGCGCAGCCCCCTGCCGCCCACAAGGAGTAACGTCCGATGAACGCTGCCCAATTGCGCCGCGTCAATGTTGAAAGCTTTGCGCACTATCGCCAGGGTCTGATTGATCTGCTGCTCGATGCGGTGGGCTATGGCGCCAGCGTTGGGTTCATGGCCAATCTCGACGCCACGCAGGCGCGCGCCTACTTTGATGAGGTTCAAGAAAACCTGAACCAAGGCAATGTGCTGCTGTGGGTAGTGGTCAAGGACGAACAGGTCCAGGCCAGCGTGCAACTGACCCTGTGCCAGAAAGCCAATGGCTTGAACCGTGCCGAAGTGCAGAAACTGCTGGTACGCGAAGATGCGCGTCGCCGGGGTCTGGGCCAGCAGTTGATGAGTGCTCTGGAAACGGCCGCCCTCCAGCACAAGCGCGGCATGCTCTACCTCGACACCGAAGCCGGCTCCCCCGCCGAGGATTTCTACAGGGCGCTGGGCTACACCCGCGCCGGTGAGATCCCCGACTACGCCTGCGATCCGAGCGGCCGCTACAAACCCACCGCGCTCTACTACAAGATTCTCCAGGGAGCCCATTGATGATTCCCGGTGAATACCAGATCCAGCCCGGTGACATCGAGCTCAATGTCGGCCGCCGCACGCTCAGCCTGAAGGTGGCCAACAGCGGTGACCGGCCGATTCAGGTCGGCTCGCATTACCATTTTTTCGAAACCAACGACGCCCTGACCTTCGACCGCGCCGCCAGCCGCGGCATGCGCCTGAACATCCCCGCCGGCACCGCCGTGCGCTTCGAACCGGGGCAGAGCCGCGAGGTCGAGCTGGTGGATCTGGCCGGGCATCGTCGGGTGTTCGGGTTCGCCGGGCGGATCATGGGCGACCTTTAAGTTATGTAGTGCCTGCACCGGCCCCTTCGCCGGCAAGCCGGCTCCTACAGGGTTCTGCATTGTGTCTGACGAAACGCAATCTCCCCTGTAGGCGCTGGCTTGCCTGCGATAGCGAGTTATGCGAGCGGTCTCGAAAACAATTGAATCCCAAGGCAAGCACATGAAGATTTCAAGACAAGCCTACGCCGACATGTTCGGCCCCACCGTCGGCGACAAGGTCCGTCTGGCCGACACCGAGCTGTGGATCGAAGTGGAAAAGGACTTCACCACCTACGGCGAAGAAGTGAAATTCGGCGGCGGCAAAGTCATCCGCGACGGCCAGGGCCAAAGCCAATTACTGGCCGCCGAAGTCGTCGATACCCTGATCACCAACGCGCTGATCATCGACCACTGGGGCATCGTCAAGGCCGACGTCGGCCTCAAGGACGGGCGCATTACCGGCATCGGCAAGGCCGGTAATCCGGACATCCAGCCCGGCGTCACCATAGCGATCGGCGCCAGCACCGAAGTGATCGCCGGTGAAGGCATGATCCTCACCGCCGGCGGCATCGACACCCATATCCACTTCATCTGCCCGCAGCAGATCGAAGAAGCGCTGATGAGTGGCGTCACCACCATGATCGGCGGCGGCACCGGCCCGGCCACCGGTACCAACGCCACCACCTGCACTTCCGGGCCCTGGCACCTGGCACGAATGCTCCAGGCCGCCGATGCCTTCGCGATGAACATCGGTTTCACCGGCAAGGGCAACGCCAGCCTGCCCGAGCCCTTGATCGAACAGGTCAAGGCCGGCGCCATCGGCCTCAAGCTGCACGAAGACTGGGGCACCACACCGGCGAGCATCGACAACTGCCTGAACGTCGCCGACCAATACGACGTGCAGGTAGCCATCCACACCGACACCCTGAATGAGTCGGGTTTCGTCGAAACCACCCTCGCCGCCTTCAAGGGCCGCACCATCCACACCTACCACACCGAAGGCGCGGGCGGCGGTCATGCGCCGGACATCATCAAGGCCTGCGGTTTCCCCAACGTACTGCCCAGCTCCACCAACCCGACCCGGCCGTTCACCCGCAACACCATCGACGAACACCTCGACATGTTGATGGTCTGCCACCACCTGGACCCGAGCATCGCCGAAGACGTGGCATTCGCCGAAAGCCGGATCCGCCGTGAAACCATCGCCGCCGAAGACATCCTGCACGACCTCGGCGCGTTCTCGATGATCAGCTCCGACAGCCAGGCCATGGGCCGGGTCGGCGAAGTCATCACCCGCACCTGGCAAACCGCAGACAAGATGAAAAAGCAGCGAGGCCCATTGCCCGCAGATGGTGAAGGCAACGACAACTTCCGCGCCAAACGCTACATCGCCAAGTACACCATCAACCCGGCGATCACCCACGGCATCAGCCATGAAGTGGGCTCGGTCGAAGTCGGCAAATGGGCGGACCTGGTGCTCTGGCGCCCGGCCTTTTTTGGCGTGAAGCCAACGCTGATCCTCAAGGGCGGCGCCATCGCGGCCAGCCTGATGGGCGACGCCAATGCCTCGATCCCGACGCCACAACCGGTGCACTACCGTCCGATGTTCGCCAGTTACGGCGGCTCGCTGCACGCCACCAGCCTGACCTTTATCAGCCAGGCGGCGCAGGAGGCTGGCTTGCCACAAGCATTGGGTCTGAAGAAGAAAATCGCCGTGGTCAAAGGCTGTCGCGACGTGCAGAAAACCGACCTGATCCACAATGATTATCTGCCGAACATCGAAGTCGATGCGCAGACCTATCAGGTCAAGGCCGACGGTGTGCTGTTGTGGTGCGAACCGGCGGATGTGCTGCCGATGGCCCAGCGGTATTTCCTGTTCTGAAATGCCTGGCATACAAGGCCTGATTGCAAAAATCTGCACTCAGGCGTTTGACTCAAAGTCGATTCAACGGTTATCCGACTGCACCGTAAAAGGAGTTTCGACCCTTTGAAGTTTGGCCCTGTCCATCGCTTCCCGGGTCAGTTTCTTCAGCAGCTCGATCTTTTCGGCATTGATCAAATCCATCTCTGCCGTGTACTCGGCATCCGTCATTACACGACCGGGAGGGACATCGGTTGGTTGTTTGCCAAGTACCGAAGCGAGTGTCGTGATTTTTCCGCGCAACTGGGTTCGCACTGATGCATCGGTGGTTTCCGTCCATGTCTTTTGAGCCATTTTCAGCTCTAACGCAGCGTCGATTCGACGCCGGATGTTTTTGAACACGCTGCGGTTGGCACCCTGGATATACCGATTCCAGAAGTCCAGCTCGATAATCGAATCCCTCAGAAAATCACCTTCCTCGAGCGCAAGTACTTGCTGGTAAGCGGCCTCTATCCTCAGCGGCGTGACATCCGCCTCCTCGAACATCATGCTGCGCGACTGCCAAGGCAAATCCAGGCGCTCGGCAAGGGCTGTCACGTAGGCCAGATGAATTTCCACTTCATCAATGGACCTGACGAAGTTCCCCTCTTCATCCCTGTGCACAATCAGGTCGCCATCCTGATCATATTCGGGAAGTCTGCGGCCTTGCTTGAGCAGTTCCTTGACTCTGGCTCGGGCAATCCTGCCCAGTTCATTCAGGCGCGACTTGCCCTTGGCCAGACTCATCAGCTCCGCTTCCACCAAGTCTTTGCTGACAAGGTGATAGGCCTCATAAATCAGCACTTCGACGCCCATGGCGTTAAAAAGCTGCGCACCGGCATCGACACACGACGAGGGAACCAGCGCCTCGCTGAACAGTTTATCTCGCAGCTCGGCATCGGCAGCGACTGCTTCGAGCATTCGCCAGATCTTGCCGGCAAGCTCGGTTTTGTACTCGGGGAAAGCATCCGAGGAGTTGGCGAGTTTCTGGATTTCAGCAAAAAAGGCTTCAGAACCGAACTCGTCTGCAACCGCCCCCCAGAGATCACGCTTTAACGCTCGTAATTCAGGAGTGGCTCGCTCGGACGGTGCCAACGCATTGATCCAGAAACGGCTATCGGACATCACCGCATTGGGCGTTCGCCGGTCAGGATCGAGCCCGATCGATTCGATGTAGGTTTTGAGCGTTGTGAGATTATCCGATGAAAGCCGATCGCGACTGATCAGTGTGCGCGCCACTATTTCAGCCCGGATGGAACCCGGGGCTACCTCGGGTAACTGGGTAATCGGATTATCGGCCAACCTCAAGTCGAAGTGCCGGGGCCGGGGCAGGGCAAAGGTCCCGGTAGGCCAGGTGGCGAGGCCGGTGTTCGATAAGTTCAGTATGTGCAAGTCAGGCATTTGGCTGACGTCGGGCGGCAAGCCCAGTGGATTGTTTTCCATCCCGAGGATTTTCAACCGGGTCAGGTTCTTGATGCTCTCGATTGCCGGCCCGGTCAACGTGATCTGGTTACTGCTCAGATGCAGTTCAAGCAGATGCCGCATGTCGCTGATCGCTGCAGGAAGTCGGGTCAGTTGGTTATCGGCCAGATTCAGGGCACGAAGCTGGGGGAAATGTCCAAGAAACCCCTCTACTTCATCGCCAAATTGCGAACGGCTCAATTTCAGCCGGGTGACATGATCGAAATTGGCCTCCAGCGGCGGCAAGCTGCGCAGTTGCCATTGCAGCGAAGTGTCACTCAGATCAATGCTCTGGCCGCGATAGTTGCCATAGGCGTCATAGTCTTTCGGACCGGTCCTTTGCCAGGCCTGTTTGAGGACTTTGACGATTTTGATCCTCGCGCCCCACTCCCTGACGTACTGCGGGCTGTCTCTGACGCCTGACCATTCGTTCGGCGTCCTTAACCAGGTTTGCAGGCTGTGATTGAATTGCTTGTACTCCCGCTCGAGCCGCTTCAGCTGGCGGTCTGGCGAGTCATCTTGAGCATTCAGGGTCGCAACGAAATCATCGACCTCCTCAAGGGTGAATTCGGGATAGAGCTTTCTGACCCGCTCCTCGACAATCTGCTCCCATACACCCTGGCCGCGACCGCTCAAGGGGTAGCCGCGCCGACCATCGGGCAACAGCGTCAGCGGCTTGAAAAACGGTTGACGCTGCGCCTGCATCTTCAGAACCGGGCGCAGTTCATCACGCGCGAGTGCGCGCCGTTGGATCAATGCCTTGAGGTCGGCACCCTGGCTCACATGGGGCACACCCAGCGCCCGACGTTGAGCATCCGGCAAGGCGTGCTGAAGGGCGGCGTAGAGGTCATCCCTTCCATGAAGATGAGTGTCGCTGGCGCTACGTGCCTCATACTGCCCTTCTCCGGTCCGAAGCAGCACTTTGCGCTCAAGGGCATCTTCGGGGCCGACGCTGGCTCGTATCGCTCCGGTGATGGAGCCATCCCGGACCTCGATGCGCAAATCGCCAGGCTCGCCGAGCAATCTTCCCAGTGTATGCAGGACCAGGCTTTCAGTGTCCGGCGCAGCCAGCGCCTCCAGGAAAAGCCCCTCATAAGCTCGCGACAAACGCACTTCCTGCTGTGCCAGACGAGCTTTTTGCGCCAGCCGTAACGGCAGGCGCCGGGTGGTTTTCATCTGGCGCAGTTCGCTGGGGGTCGCATCGTCCATAAGCTCGCTGGCGAGCCTGGTCGATATCGAGGAAAAGTTGCGTTGGAGCAGTTGAGTCCGAGGATTCCCCGCTTCCGCCCGGTCTTGGGACAAACTCTGGAAAATCCGCGCCCTGCTCTGATCTGCATGGTCGGCCAGTCGGGCCTGCAAGGTCTGGACCCGTTTGTCCGGTATGACATGTTGACCGACCAGACCCTGGATTTGCTCCTCGCTGAGGAAGGGCAGGACACGCTCCGCCAATAGTCCCGATTTGAGTTCGGCCCGGCTGACGTTGATGACGTCTGCAGCCGGTGCAGCGACATCCCCATACTTGACGGCCTTGCCGCTCAAATCAGAGCCCTCGAACGCCTCTATCGCTTTGTAGCGCGGCCAGCCCGGCAACTCGACCATCAAGGAAGCGGCATAGCCGCAAAGATCATCCTGCAGCTGTCCGGCTCGAATCTGCGACCCCACTTCACCGGCATCGGCATAGGCTTGAAACCGCGTGACGGTGTCGGCCAGCAGTGCCGGTGTCGGCTCACCCTCGACATGCATTCTGCGCAGCACCTCTTCTGGAGTGCCGCTGACTTTGAGGATGTTTTTGCGTTCAATCTCAGTGAAGGCATCCACCGAATGCCCAAGACGTCGTAACAAGGTGTTTTTCGGCCACCCCAGTGGCGCGTCCACCTCGTGATTCCAGGCCCCGCTGCCGTTATGGTTCAACGGCGGTTGGTAGGCATCCTCCCGAGCAGGGTGCTGCATCCGGTATTCCCCGGAGTCCGTTGGTTTTTTCAATGAATAATGCTTTCCCTCCAGCGGCAAAATATCCTCACCGCCATATCGATGCAGCCCCAACCCGTTGGGCCTGGAGGTTGCTGGCAGCCTGATATTTCGCTCGTAGGGTTTGAGATCCGGCTTCCACAAACGCGTCTTGCCACTGGGCAGGATGACGGATTTCAAGCCTTCGATGAACGGCGAAACCGTGTAGTGAAACACCGGCGCCAGGGCCGCCATCGTCGCCAGATTCTCCACGACATCGGTGATGTGGGCCCAGCCCGCTTCCTTGTCGCCCTGGCTCAACTCGCGCACACCCTCGATCGTCTCGAACAACAACTGGTCCGCCGTGACCAGCAGCAAGGCGGCGCCTGCAGGCGGTACAAAGAACGCGGCGATGCCGATGACAGACAGGCCGATGTTCAGGTAGTTGGCGAGCCGACGCTCGCGGGTGATGTCATCCTCGGCGGCGGTTGAAACCGCAAGCACCTGCGCATCCTCACGCATATGCCGACGTTTCTGGCGGAACATTTCAGTCCAGATGCCAGCCATGCCGACCCACTGAAAATTCAGCGAAAGTTCGGCATGCAGATCGATATTCTCCAAAGGGTCTCGCCGCCAGTGCCGATCGGCTATGGGACCGACCAGTCTTGAAACCGGGCTCAAGTACTTCAGATAACCACGCACCTGGTCTTTCCAGTATGTACCGGACGGTGCATCCAGAACCTTCTGGGTAAATCGAAGAAAAAAACGGCCCCGGTCCTTTTCGCAAATGAACCGGCTGAAAAACTGTTGATAGGGGGTAAGCGCGTCCTTGGCGCTATCGATTCTGCTGCCCGGTGGTCGGTACATCAGTTGATGGGTCAGTTGCTCTTCGAACTCGGCGAACGAGGCGTACTTTTTTATCTCATGCTCGGGATCGTCCGGAATGTAGGCAATGACATAGCTGCCATCGTAACGATTGGCGTGGGTTGGAAAGAACACTGCACATTCGGCGACTTCGTACCCCATCAGCTGAAGAGGGCTATAGCTGATGCGCCGTCGACTGTCCTTGTCCCTGACGATCTCCTGTTCGTTGATCAGCTCGAGCAATATTTCGTAATCTTTAAGTTCAATATCCTTTTTCATGAAGGCTGCATAAGCCGCGGCCTTCATTGCTGTTTTTTTGCAATCGATGAAGGCCAGGCTCAACCCCTGCTGATGTGCAGTTTCACCCTCATAAAGAAAGTCCTTGATGTATTTTTCATACTGACCACCGATATCCAGACTTCGGCAAATTGTCACGAATTGCGGTACTTTCAAGGCGAGCGGCAGAACGTCGAATCGCCCCTGCGCATCGGGTTCCGTAATAAATGAAGAATCACTATCGAAGTAATTTACCTCAGCCTCGAAAGTTTCAAAATTATGCAATGCCGCTTGCAGCAGGGAAAAGGTTCTGCTGCGCACATCACCGGTGTTCACGCCCGTCGGAATACCAAAAAACTTGTAATCTACCGGGTAATAAAGTCGCACCCAGGTTTTCTCCACATCCAGCTCAATGTCCGCCTCAGCCAACGCCTTGATCAACAAGGGCTTGGCATAGGCGGTGACACTTTCCAGGCCAGCCACTGTCTTGTCCCATTTATTTTGCGCGTGACAGTCAGCTTCAATTAATGTTTTCAGGGCACTGCGCTGATCCGCTGAACTGTTTTCATACCATTGCGGAAGCGTGGGTTTAGTGGCCTTGAGCACTTTTCGCCGTAGTGGCGAGGCTTGGATAAGGCATTCGGGAATAGTGTTTTTGATGAAGTCGAAGTGATCACCCTTTTCAAAACCACCGGGCTCATCAATTGTAGTTTTTTCCATTGTAGATTCAGTCATGTCGCATAATCCGTATGCCATTCAATTGAACTTTCAATTTACTCACTACCCACTCTAAACAACAAATCGATAATCCACCGGCCAATGCCTGAGCACACCGCCAAATCCATTCAATTAACTGCATGAATAAATAACTAAATAACACCTGACACACAGATCAGCACCTCTTCATCGGCGCTGGCAGCAGGCACACGACAAAGGCGCCAGGATGGGCCACACTCATTGGCTATCATTGCCAAGCAGACGCCCAGCCATGCGTTTATCTGAATTCATCGTGCAGCACGTAGATCGCATCGTTGACGAGTGGGAAAATTTCGCCGAGGCCATTAGCGCCGACGAGTCGCTGGACCGCGCGACGCTGCGCGATCACGCAAAGTCAATCCTGCTGGCCTCGGCAGCCGATATGTGCACGGCACAGACTGCCAGCGAACAGACGGCCAAAGCCAAAGGGGAAGGCGTGGAAAAAACGCCTGATCTGGACCTGGCCGCCGCCTGGCATGGGGAATTGCGCCACACCGTCGGTTTCGATCTGGTGCAAATGACGGCCGAGTTCCGCCATTTGCGCGCCTGCGTGATTCGACTGTGGGTCGACAGCCTGGAATCGCCGGACATGACGTATTTCCAGGACATGATCCGCTTCAACGAAGCCATCGACGAAGCCCTTGCCGAGTCCACCGCGGCTTATGCCGAACAGGTCAATCATTCGCGGGACATCTTCCTGGCGATCCTCGGCCATGACCTGCGAGCGCCGCTGCAAGCGGTGAGCATGTCCACCGAGCTGCTGCTGCGCAAGGCGACGCTCGAAGGCGATGCGCTGACCTGCGCGATCAACATCAAGCGCGGCGCGCGGCACATGGCGGTGATGGTCAGCGATTTGCTGGAGCTGGTGCGCAGTCGCCTGGGCAAGAGCTTGCCGATCGAGCCTGTCCCCATGGATCTGGCGGACGCGGCCCATGCCGCGATTGCCGAAGCCTGTGCCGGCAACCCGGAGTGCGATCCGGTACTGAACGTATCGGGAGACACCCGAGGTGTCTGGGATACCGGACGCCTGGATCAACTCCTGCGGAACCTGATCGGCAATGCGTTGCAGCATGGCTCGAACAAGCGGGATGTGACGATAAGGCTCACTGGCGAGCCAGATTCGGTTCGTCTCACGGTGCACAACTACGGCACGCCGATTCCCGAGAATGCCATTGGCACTATCTTCGATCCCTTGGTGCGCAGTGCCGACGAAGAACTGGGCCAGCCCTCCACCAGCCTCGGCCTGGGCCTTTTTATTGTCAAGGAAGTGGTCAACGCCCACTCCGGGACGATCGAGGTCAGCTCCAGTGAGGCCGATGGCACGCTGTTTACCGTGGTGTTGCCCCGGCGGATCTAGGGCTTGTGCAGGAGCTGCCGCAGGCAGACAAGTTGATTAGAGAGAGAGGGTTACTCCACCACCAACCGCCCCAACCGCTGCTTCAACATCCGATTCTCCGCCCTTAGCTGCTGGACCTCTTCAAGCAGGTCCAGCGCCAGGGCAACCCCCTCCCACTCCAGCTCCAGGTCGTGCCGCAGCTTGGCGGCACGCTTGGCCAGCGCCAGCTCGTAATCGTTGAAACGCCAATCCTTGGGCTGCTTGCCCTGAGGTTCGAGGATGCCGTGCTCGACGATCTCGATCACGTAGACGTCAGATAAATCAGTCGCCTCACAGAATTCTGCCATGTCCAGTTGAACGATCAGGGGGTTGCTCATGATGGGCTACTCCGTCTCTTGGATCAGAAGTTTTCTCGCGGATTGAACGCGGCTTTTTTCGCCAGTTCCTGCCACAGCGCCTTGACCTCATCGCTCGCGACTTTAGGCATGACGGCCTTGAACTGCACGAACAGGTAACCGCGCTCGCCGGCCTTGTTAAGCAGGCCGTGACCCTTGGCGCGGATGCGCTGACCGTTCTGGCTGCCGGCCGGGACCTTGAGGTTGATCTTGCCGGTCAGGGTCGGTACCGCGACTTCAGCGCCCAGCGCCAGCTCCCACGGAGCCAGTGGCAGGGTGATGATCAGGTTTTCGCCTTCAACGTCGTATTTCGGATGCGGCGCAAAACGGATGATCAGGTACAGGTCGCCATTGGCGCCGCCACCGACACCTGGCGCACCCTGGCCTTTAAGGCGGATACGTTCGCCGTCGGCCACGCCGGCCGGGATCTTCACGTTCAGGCTTTTGCTGGTGTTGCTGACATGCTGGCCCGCAGCGTTGTACTGCGGCACCTGGAAGGTGACCTTCTTTGACTCGTTCGAGAGGGTTTCTTCCAGAAAAACCGGTAATTCCATTTCCACGTCTTGCCCTCGACGTCCGGTGCTGCGACGCGACTGTCCACCATCGAAACCAGGTCCACGACCGCCGAAGATCGAACTGAAGAAGTCCGAAAAGTCGCCCGTGTCCTGACCACCACCAAAACCACCCGCGCCTCGCCCCTGCCAACCTGGCGGGCCCTGGAACGGTTGGCCATGCTGGCCGTATTTGCGCAAGTCGTCATATTCGGCGCGCTTGTCGGCGCTTTTCAGCGCTTCATAGGCTTCCGACGCATCCTTGAATTTAGCCTCGGCGTCCTTTTCCTTGCTGACATCGGGGTGGTATTTACGCGCCAGCTTGCGATAAGCCGCCTTGATCGTCTTATCGTCCGCGGTCGGTTCCACACCGAGAATCTTGTAATAGTCTTTGAAGTCCATCGTGGGAATCACCATCCGTTATCGATATCGCGCCACCTGCCAGAGCATGCACTTGTTTTGCAGCAAAGGATTTGACCGATCTCAAGGTTGTGACCGGGCAGCGCATCAGAAGTTTATCTGCAGCAGCGGGCGGTTCGTGCGACCGTCCTGTGGCTGCCAGGCCTAATGCAGACAAGTTTGGGGCAAAGGATAGTCTTTCAAGGCGCTAATAGCTGAGATTTAGCGGATAGTCGGCCTTCGAATCTGTGCCGCAGTGGCATACACTGCGCGGCCGTTTTTTAACCGGAACCTGAAAGACATGAAAAACGCATCTCCAGCCCGTGCCTGTGGTATCGACTTCGGCACGTCCAACTCCACCGTCGGCTGGCTGCGTCCCGGCGTGGAAACGCTGATCGCGCTGGAGGACGACAAGATCACCTTGCCGTCAGTGGTGTTCTTCAACATGGAAGAACGTCGCCCGGTGTACGGTCGGCTGGCGCTGCACGAGTACCTCGAAGGCTATGAAGGCCGCTTGATGCGCTCGCTCAAGAGCCTGCTGGGGTCCAAGCTGATCAAGCACGATACCAGCGTCCTCGGCACTGCGATGCCGTTCAAGGACCTGCTCGGGCTGTTTATCGGCCAATTGAAGAAGCGCGCGGAAACGGCCGCCGGTCGGGAGTTCGACGAGGTGGTGCTGGGTCGTCCGGTGTTCTTCGTCGACGACGACGAAATGGCCGACCAGGAAGCGGAAAACACCTTGGTGGATGTGGCCCGCGCCATCGGCTTCAAGGATGTGTCGTTCCAGTACGAACCGATTGCGGCGGCGTTCGACTATGAGTCGACCATCGAAAAGGAAGAGCTGGTACTGATTGTCGACATCGGCGGTGGTACCTCCGACTTCTCGCTGGTTCGCCTGTCGCCCGAGCGCCGCAACCACGACAACCGTCATGATGACATCCTCGCCACTGGCGGCGTGCACATCGGCGGGACCGATTTCGACAAGCAACTGAGCCTGCAGGGCTTGATGCCGCTGTTCGGCTACGGCAGCCGCATGAAGAGCGGCGCCTACATGCCCACCAGCCACCACATGAACCTGGCGACCTGGCACACCATCAACTCGGTGTACTCGCAGAAGTCGACCCTGGCCCTGGGCAGCATGCGTTACGACATCGAAGACACGGGCGGCATCGACCGGCTGTTCAAGCTGATCGAGCAGCGCGCCGGGCATTGGCTGGCCATGGAAGTGGAAGAAACCAAGATCCAGCTGACCCACGCCCATAGCCGCCATGTGCCGCTGGACCGCATCGAGCCTGGACTTAGCGTGGAATTGAGCCGGGCGCTGTTCGAATCGGCCATCGATAATCTGCTCGAGCGCGTGCGCAACAGCGTCACGCAATTGCTCAACGATGCGAATGTGCGGGTCGATCAGGTAGATACGGTTTTCTTCACCGGTGGCTCTAGCGGGATTCCGGCGCTGCGCAACAGTGTGTCGGCGATGTTGCCGAATGCGCGGCATGTGGAAGGGAACATTTTTGGCAGCATCGGCAGCGGTTTGGCGATTGAGGCCATGAAGCGTTACGGCAACATGGACTAATCCTGAACCGCGTCGCGCCCATCGCGGGCAACCCACGCTCCCACAGGATTTGTGTCGTACCCAATGCAGCGAACGACACGAATCCTGTGGGAGCGCGGCTTGCCCGCGATAGCGTCAGATCAGGCAATACATCTCTACCTGATCAAACCATCCCCACCTGCTTCAACTCACTCTTCAAATACGCGTAATAAATCGGCCCCGCCACGACCCCCGGCAGGCCGAACGCGGCCTCGAACACCAGCATTGCCAGGAGCAACTCCCACGACTTGGCACTGATCTGCCCGCCGACGATGCGTGCATTGAGAAAGTATTCGAGCTTGTGGATAACGATCAGGTAACCCAGCGCTGCTACCGCTACCCAGATCGACAGCGACAAACCGACAATGGTGATCAGGGTATTCGACATCAGGTTGCCGATCACCGGCAACAAGCCGAGCAGGAAGGTCAGCACGATCAGGGTCTTGGTCAGCGGCAGCTTGATGCCGAACATTGGCAGGACCACTGCCAGAAAAATCCCGGTGAAGAAGGTATTGAGCAGGGAGATCTTGATCTGGGCGAATACGATGTTGCGAAATGCCTGGACCAGCAGGTGCAAACGATCGAACAGTGCGGCGGCCAGAGGCTTGCGCTTGGTCACATCCGGTATCCGCTGCAAGGCGATGATCGCCCCCAGCACCATGCCGATCAGCAGCGTCACGAACATGTGCGCCGCGTCCTTGCCCACCAGTTGCAAGTCACTCAGGTGCTTGCTCATCCACTCGCCGATCGCCACGCGGAATTCGGCGGCACTGGCGGGCAGATAGGCATCGATGAACGGCGGCAGTTGCCCGCGCGCCCGGTCGACCACGCCCATGAACTTGTCGAGGGAAGCGCCAGGGTTTTCCGCCTCGTGTAACAGGAAGCTGATGGCCCCGGCGAAGATCAACGCCAGCACACTCACCACTAATGTGCCCAGCAACGCCACCGCCAGCCAACGTGCACGCCGGCCTTCGATCAGCCGTTGCAGTTGCGGGGTGAGCATGTTGACCAGTTCGAACACCAGCAACCCCGCCAGCAGGCTGGGCAGCAGCCGCAACGGCAGAACCAGCAGCAGCCCACCGAAGATGATGACCCAACTGATTACCAGCAAGACTTGGCGTTGAGAAAACGTTGGCATACAGCCTCAAAACGAACGGCGTAAAAGGATTGGCAGTCTGCCAGCGTTCCGGTGACAGCACTAGGGATTGTGTGGGTCGACAGTTGTCGGGTGCCCAGGCGGCTTTATGCGGCGCCCGTGCCGGCCCCTTCGCGAGCAAGCCCGCTCCCACATTCGATCGCATTTCATCTGGAGGAACTCGGTCAAATGTGGGAGCGGGTTTGCTCGCGAAGGGGCCCTTACAGCCCCATAAATTCCCTATCCCAGGCATGACCCCATTCATTATTTTTTCTTCAGGCAGTCACTCATGAACGCCTTGCGCTCATCACCCTTGAGGGCTTTAGTCGCGGCATCGGCGTTGCAGGTTTTCATCTTTTCTTGCTGGGGAGTCATGGGTTTGGCGGCATCCGCTGCCGGCGCAGCTTTTAGGCAAGTGCTCATGAAGGCCTTGCGCTCATCGCCCTTGAGGCTTTTCGCGGTGGCGTCGGCGTTGCAGGTGGTCATCTTGTTCTGCTGGTCAGTGGCGGCGAACCCTTGGGCGCACATCAGTACACCGATCATCAACAAAGGGACATGCAACATCTTCATGGAGTTTTCTCCTGGTTGCCGCAACGAGGGGCGCGGGCTCGTTTTGCAGTGTAGACAATACCTGTTACACCTTCACCGGCTCTCCAGATGGCTGCGTCGATATTGCTCCGGCGTGCATCCGGCCTGGCGCTGAAACATTGCGATAAACGCCGACCCGGTGCTATAGCCCATATCGAATGCGATTTCCTGGATGCTGCGATGGCTGTCCAGCGCTTCAATCGCCGTCAGAAAGCGCAAACGCTGGCGCCACTCGCCAAAACTCATGCCCAACTCGCGCACGAACTGCCGCGCCAGGGTCCGTTCGCTGACGTGAATTTGACCCGCCCAATGCACCAACGGTCGATTGTCACCCGGCTCCGCCTGCAAGGATTCCAGTATCCCGAGCAATCCGGGGCTGCTGGCATAGGGCAAGTAACACTCATGCACCGGAGCCAGTTGCAGCTGGTCCACCAGCACTTGGGCCAGTCGCTTGTCAGCTTCATTCTCGGGAATTTTTACATCCCGGGTGGCAAAATCCTTGAGAATCGCTTTGAGAATATCGTTTATCGCCAGCGTACAAGCCTGTTGCGGCAGGTTATGGCACAAGATCGGAGCCAGGCAGACCGCACGATAATTCACTGGCTGATTGCTGCAGAAACTGTGCTCGGTCTGCGGCGGCACCCACACTGCGTATTGCGGCGGTGACATGAAACGGCTGCCGCCGATTTCCATGTGCAGCACGCCGTGGGCCGAATATTCCAGCGTGCCCCAGGGATGGCGGTGAGCCGAGGCGTAGCGGTGCGCATCAAAGTCGGCGTAACGAAAGTACACCGGCGACGGCAGTTCTTTGAAATCCAGCAAGTCGATGTGTTTGCTGTTCATGGTGTCCGTCATCAGGGGCAGGTTGTCTGGATCGAAGTATAGGCTTGCATCCAGACAGGCGATAATCCCCCCTCATCAACGTTATGGTTTTCCCCATGCAATACGCTTATCCACTGCTGGCCATTTTCATTTGGGCCGGTAACACCGTGATCACCAAAATGTCGGCTGGATCGATCTTCCCCGCCGAGATCGGCTTCTATCGCTGGCTGCTGGCCGGGATCCTGTTCACGCCATTTATGCTCAAACCGGTTATCACCCATTGGCCGGCGATCCGCCCGAACCTGGGCAAGATCTTCATCCTTGGCGTGTTAGGCATGGCGGTCTATCAAAGCCTGGCGTATTTCGCCGCGACGCTGACCTCGGCCACCAACATGGGGATCATCTTGTCACTGATGCCGCTGATGTCGCTGGTCATGGCCATCGTCAGCCTGGGCCAGCGCCTGACTGCCGGGGCATTGGCCGGGGCGGTACTATCGTTTGCCGGTGTGGTGGTGGTTATCTCCTCGGGCAACCTCGCGGCATTGCTGGAACATGGCGTCAATCTGGGCGATGCGATGATGCTGATCGCCACCCTGGCCTATGCGATCTACAGCACCCTGCTGAAAAAGTGGCAATTGCGCTTGCCGCCGCTGGTGTTGTTGTATTTGCAGGTGCTGGTGGCAGTTGTCGTGTTGTTTCCACTGTTCATCGCCTCGCCGAAAATCGGCCCGACCCTGCAGAACATTCCGCTGGTGTTGTACGCCTGCCTGCTCGCCTCGATGATTGCGCCGCTGGCGTGGATGCAGGCGGTGGTTCGCCTGGGGCCAAGCCGGACCACACTGTTTTTCAATCTGCTGCCATTGATGACGGCACTGATTGCAACGGCGGTACTGCAAGAGCAATTGGCGATGTACCACCTGGTGGGTGGGGTGCTGACCCTGGCCGGAGTGATCGTTTCGGAACGCTGGACCACCGTATTGGGTCGTAGGGCTCGTACCGCCTGATCTGACGTCATTCGCGAGCAGGCTCGCTCCCACATGGGTCTCGGTCGCCACCGATTTTGTGTTCGCCATCCATTTTTGCGGGAGCGAGCCGGCTCCGGGCGGCGATCCGACGAAGAAAGATAACTCGGTCGTACTGCTAAACTCCGGCCGCTTTCAACCGCGCCGCATGCTCGACAAACAATCGTACCGGTTGCGCGCCCTTGCCCACCAATCCCAGCGACTGATTGACGATATCGAAGTGATCCAGCGGGTACTCATCGCCAATCACCGTCCCGAGATGCGAACTGTATCGCCCGACCATCCCGTCGCAATGCCCGGCTTCGCGCACAAAGGTTCTGGCAAACAAGCGGCAGCTTCGGTTGGTCCCGTCAAACAGGTTGGCGCCCCGATCGGTTTTCCCCGGTTGCAAGGTCCCGGACCAGGAGTAATAACGCACGCCATTGACCTCTTCAGGGCCCTGCCCGCCCCAGGTCAGCGGCAACCCCTGTGGATAACGCTGATTGAACAGTGCCACGCCTTCAGTGGTCAGCGATTGATGCGAGGCCGGGATATCCATTGGCAGCTTCGGCCCGCGATAGCCGGTTTCCAGCAAGCTCATCAAAGCATCGATCAGCCGCAGCAACACAGCGAGCAGGCGACCCTTGGCACTGTCTGCCGGGTAATGCTTGTGCAAGTGATCCGCCAGCTCAGAACCGTGATTGGGCCCCGCCACCGACGTGACCGAGGCGACTCGATCGGGGCGTTTGGCGGCGGCATATCGGGCGGTGAGTGAGCCCTGACTATGGCCGATGAGGTTGACTTTCTCGGCGCCGGTTTCGCGCACAATTTCCTCGATCCGCGCCAGCAGCTGCTCACCGCGCACCTCGGTCGAGTTAAGCGGCGAGACCTGCACCGCAATCACCGTTGCCCCATCCCGGCGCAGCGCCGAAACAATTCCGTACCAGTACGGATAGAGCAACAGACGGATAAACCCGAGCATTCCCGGAACCAGGACCAACGGATAGCGCGTGGCAGAACCTTGCGACATGGGCAAACATCCTTGTGATCGGTGAGACGAAGCAAGGCGCGATGCAATACCTCCGCCAAGCGTCGACATCGAAGGTGACAATTCGACGACCAGTCTATGACATCTGCCTCACCGGATTTTGCGATTGATCATTTGCATAAAACTTTTCGCTGCGCCCATCACTCACAGCTTAAGTAGCGATCACGTCCCAAGAGGCGTGGCGCAAAACGGATTAGCCTCCAGGAGATCGAGATGAGCGATATGCATTTGTCTGATGTCACTACCCTGCGCGAGCGTGCCCGCAAGAACGTCGAAAACGGCGCAGTTACCGAAAGCTACAGCGCCGACCGCGAAGAAGTACTGCGCCTGCTCAACGAATCGCTGGCCACCGAACTGGTCTGTGTGTTGCGCTACAAGCGCCATTACTTCATGGCCAACGGCCTCAAGGCCCACGTGGCCGCCGACGAATTCCTCGAGCACGCGACCCAGGAAGCCGAACACGCCGACCGCCTGGCCGAACGTATCGTGCAACTGGGTGGTGAACCCGAATTCAACCCCGACCTGCTGTCGAAAAACTCCCACGCCCAGTACGTGGCCGGCAATTCGCTCAAGGAAATGGTCTATGAAGACCTGGTCGCCGAGCGCATTGCCATCGACAGCTACCGCGAGATTATTCAGTACATTGGCGAACAAGACCCTACTACCCGCCGTATCTTCGAAGACATCCTGGCCCAGGAAGAAGAGCATGCGGATGACATGGCTGATATTTTGAAAGATCTGTAACGGCCACGCAGCCTTGTTGCGCATAAATAACGCCATAAGGCTGCATTCCTTACAATACGAAAAGACCGTTGGACTAATCCAACACTATTGGCTTTTCAGAAGGGCAGTCATGTCTCGCACCTCATCGACGTGCCAATTCAGCTACTGCAGTGAGGCTCGTCATCAGCGAAGAGATTCACTACTAGCGGAGCAGTCATTTCAGGAAGACTGCCAAGAATTTTCTCTCGCATCCGGGCTCTTTCATAGCTTGACTTATTCAGCACAAGCTTGGTGACTCCAACAATGACCTCACCTGAAACCAGCTCACTTTTGAATTCCTGGTTGAAAAGATTATCGCAAACCGCTTGACCAGTCTTGAAGCAGACAAATCCAGTGTATAAAGCAGGCCCTCGCACCACCAAGCTGACTTGCAGAGCAATGGTTGAAACCGTAGAAATTTGGTCCTCGCCTTGGTAGTCCAGCGCATGCTTTACCGCAGATGAGGCGATTAACTCTGAGGCAGAGGCTTGTTGAAAACAGTTCATCAGCCGTTCGTATTGCTTCGCCTGGGCCAAGTCCAGGCTTAACCTGTTCCGAATAAGCTGTTTCAGGACAAAGGAAGTATTTTCGCCCGACTCAAAACTGGAAAACCGGTGACTTCCAACTTCCCACTTCGACTTGCTCATCGCTTCGGAGTGATATTTATACCACTGTTGCGGCTGGGCAAACCTGTCTACATTTGAGTCCGCATACAATCGCGCAAACAACATTGAATCAATTACGTCTTTTCTCCATACTTCAGCGAGCTCAACAGAAACAGAAGAAAAATTTCCTGCCACTGATAAAACGATATCCTTATCCATAGTACTATCCTTCTCGATCAGCTCAGAATCGGGAGGCCAACTGCTCATCCCGATTAGCAACAGAGTTATTTCAATTTAACGCCTTTGAAAAAATCATCCGAGTTTTGATCCAGCAGCTCGATAATCTGATCTCGCCTGCGCTCATGCTGGGCCATATTAAGCTCCATTACAGACGCCACTCGCTTCATTCTCACATTACTTAATTTCCATTTCCAGAACCAGGCACCACCTTGCGACGTCGAAAGCTGACAATCAAACGCAACAAGCGTGGCGATTGCCGTACCTCCAGGCGATTGCAAGCAGGGTATTAGCCTAAAGTCCTTGTCCTTAGCTTTCGAACTATTGTTATCGAAAAGTGTAAGAAGCTCCTCATCGCCTTTAATTTTATCAAAGCTAGCCTTCAACAAATTCGTTAGCGCTGGAGCATTCCTGCCAGCCGTTATCTTGATGATATCCAGTACAATGGCATCCATGGTGATGGCTGTTTGCTTGCTCACCTGATCCTGGTATTTATGATTAGTCAATGACCAGCCACAATGCTTCAGTGCTTGAGCGTACTTCCCATGCCACTCCATTGGCTTTTCATCTTTATCCGAATAAGAATCAGCGTAGCGCTCGGCAAAATGAATGCTATCCGCCGCCGCTTGCTTTTTATCTTCGTCGATATTATCGGTAAAGCCGATTGCGGCCGGCACACTCTCGCCCAACAGCAGGTCAGACTTGGCCACTGCCAACTCACTTGATCCAGAGAAAGACCTGATGCCAGGTAATTTTTTTACTGAAGGCAAGAGTTGCGTATTATCAAAAAAAGCTCGGCTTTCTGCGATGCTCGGCACTAACATGTTCATATAAATCTCCAAATCCATATGGGGTATTTTTAGACCAGCCGTCCGGCTGACAATGGCAATTTACCAGCCTGCATTTCACTTACCAAACTTCATGCGTGTCACATTATTACCTGAACGCCAGTTATTGGATCAACGTCAATCAGACTAATCAACGAAGCCGTAATAAGGAGTGGTTCCTTTGACGTTCGAAAAATCCGCATATAGACCCAAGGCGCGGCCCATCCATTGCGAACAACAGACAGGCTACAGAGCCTGTTTACCCCTTGACTGTCTTCGGCGCCTTGCCCGCCTTCATCTGCTCCAGCAACGGTGCGCACTGGTTAGGCTCGCCCCCACTCGGCGCTATCAATGCCAGCAGTCCCGCCGCCGGCGCGGCAATGACACCCAGCGCAACCATCCCGGCACCACGCAGTAACAGTGGCACGGGTTTCACACCAGCATCCGGTTTGATGAACTTGCCCCGCACGTACAGCGGCGAACGCAACGAGATCAAACGCCAGCCCTTGGATTCCGGGGAGATGGTCAGGTCCAGTTGCTCGGTTGCCATATTCGCCGTGCCATCGATATAGATAATCGCGTTCTCGGTATCGAAGACAAACAGCCGAATGCTCGCCAGACCGGTCTTGATGTCGAAGTCGGCTGCCGCGCAGTTGATCTTCACTTCCTTGTCGCCAAAGATCTTGCCGACCACATAGTTACCGACATTCAGCCCGGCCAGTTCCATCAATTCGCGACTGATGGCGCCGTCATTGATCAGCATTTTCAGGTTGCCATTGGAAGTCGCCAGCAATTTCGCTACAGAGTTGCCACGACCGGTTATATCGGCATCACCATTGAGTTCACCGAAACTGGTTTTCATCGGCTCGAACGTGGGAAACAACTGTTTGAGCTTGAATCCGCGAGCAGTGAGTTTCGCCTGGCCTTCCAGCGGCTCAGTGTGTCCGTTGAGGCGAATCTGCGCATCCAGCTTGCCACCCGCCACACCGAAACGCAGGGGTTCCAGACTGAGCACGCCGTCCGTCAGCACCAAATGGGTATAAAGGTCATTGAACGGCAGCCTTTCGCTGTGGACGATGCGCTTGCCGGTGAATTCGACGTCGGCATCCATGTCGCGCCAGCGCTCGGTCTTGAACTCTTCGACCGGCAATGCTTTGTCCGCCGGTTGCTTGCTTTCCCCGCCACGGGCTTTTTGCTTGGCGTTCGAATCTGCACCAATCAATGGCGCCAGGTCGGCAAACAGCAATTGGTTGGACACCAGCGAGCCGCTGAGTTTCGGCCGTGGCTGGCTGGCGACGTAGGCCAGGCTGCCCTGAATGTCGCTTGCGCCGATCTTGCCGTTGAATTCCTCATAGCGGAACACGGCGCCACCAGGCTCATGCAGCTTGGCGATCAAATGGCCGTCTGTGGCATAGGGTGGCGTATCCGGCAGGGTGACGCCGGTCAACGGATACAGATTGCCGAGACTGGTACCGGCCAGTTTCAGCCGCAAGTCCAGCGCCCCCAGGTTCAGTGGGTCGGTCAGCGTACCGGCCAGCTCGACATGGGTGTCGGCGATCCTGACCTGAGCCTGAAGCGGAAACGGCCTGGCCGCATCCTGCAGGGCCAGCAGGCCGCCAATCTTGCCTTCGCCCGCCACGCTCTGGTTGTGGTATTGGCCTTTGACCTTCAGGGCGAACGCGTAATCCTGGGGTGCGCCACCCTTCTCCTGCGCGGTTTTCGCCGCCTTGTCGCCAACGATATCGCTGAATGGAATCGGTTTGCCCAGCGGGTCGATGATCAGGTCGAGCCGGGTCTTCAGGCTCCGGTCGTCGAGGGTGACGTGACCCTTGTCAAAGCCGATCGCGCCAATGTCCACCACCCAGTTCGATGGCTCGGCGTCCGGATCCTTGGGATCGAACTTGAATGTCCAGTTGGCGCGGCCGTCAGCCAGGCGCTGCAGCTCGGCAGAGGGTTCGGTGAGGTCGATGCGCGGGATCACCACCCGTTGTGCCAACAAAGCCAAGGGTGAGATGCGCAGTTCGACGCGCCTGAGAGTGACCATCTGCGGTTGCTTCGACCAGTCCGGGTTGCCCAGGCTCAAGTCCTCGGCCACTACATGCGGCCACGGCACCCAAGCCCGCCAGCCGCCTTCGTCGGGTTCGCGCTGCCAGATGACCGCCAGGTTGCCATTGATGGCGAACGGGCGGTGCAGCTCTTCAGATACTTTGGCATTGAGTGGCGGTTTGATCCGGTTCCAATCGAAGAACGCGATGACCAGAACCAGTAGGGCCAGCAGGACAACAAGGCTGGCGACCGTCCAGAGAAGAATTTTACGAGTGCGCGTCATTGCACAGAGCTCCTGATACGACTGAGCGCCCTGACTGCGACGCACGTGTGAAACGTTAGGCCAGAACCGGCCTGCCATGAGATCTACGACTGAAAAACCGGCCCCAGGTTTAATGGAAAGTCTGATTCGCACACAAATAGCCGTTCGACCACTGACGTACTCCCGCTTCAGCGTTACCGCACCCGCACTTTTGCGTGACGCGAGTGAGTCGAAAATACCCACCCCGGTGCAAAACCGTCCTTCGGAAACACCCGATCTAGAGCCTTTTCAACGAACAATCAATTCCATTGATTATTACCATTGCGTTTATGAACTTTTATATCGACTTATCGAGAGTAGCATTGCCTTCGTACCCACTTTATCGCCCTCCTACGGAGCATCCAATCATGAAACGTCAATTACTGCTTAGCCTTACCCTCTCAATGCTGGCCAGCACTGCTTTTGCCCTGCCGGCGGCCGACCAGGCTACTCCGCAAGTGAAATCCAGCCATTCGGTATTCAGCCAAACCGTCGCCGAAGGTGGCAATGATCGCCTGAAAGAAAAAGGCCTGATCACTCAAGACGGCTCGGACCGTACACCACAAGGTCAGACCCTGGCGGCTGACGGTTCCGATCGCACCCCACAAGGCCAGACCCTGGCGGCTGACGGTTCCGACCGCACCCCACAAGGCCAGACCCTGGCGGCTGACGGTTCCGATCGCACCCCACAAGGCCAGACCCTGGCGGCCGACGGTTCCGACCGCACCCCACAAGGCCAGACCCTGGCGGCTGACGGTTCCGATCGCACCCCACAAGGCCAGACCCTGGCGGCTGACGGTTCCGACCGCACCCCACAAGGCCAGACCCTGGCTGAAGGTGGTGGTGACCGCGTCATCGAACGCAACAGCGCCTTGAGCTAAGCCCATGGCGGCCCTGAAAAAAAGCCCAATCCACGGATTGGGCTTTTGACTTTATAGTGTTTCACCTTGCTCACGCCGCATTTCCCCCATGATCACCCGATAGTCGTTCGACGCAGGCAAAGACGATTTGCTAGAGTGCGTCGCTGTCCCTGTCCAGAAAACGCCCTGCGATGCTGCCCCGCGCCGAACAAAAACAACAGACCCGCCACGCCCTGATGGACGCTGCCCGCCACTTGATGGAATGCGGCCGAGGATTCGGCAGCCTGAGCCTGCGCGAAGTGGCACGGACCGCCGGCATCGTGCCAACCGGTTTCTACCGGCATTTCGCCGACATGGATGAATTGGGTTTGGTGCTGGTCAGTGAAGTCGGTCAGACGTTCCGCGAAACCATCCGCCTGGTGCGCCACAACGAATTCGTCATGGGCGGCATCATTGACGCCTCTGTGCGAATCTTTCTCGACGTGGTGTCAGCAAACCGGTCGCAATTCCTGTTTCTGGCCCGCGAGCAATATGGTGGCTCATTGCCGGTGCGCTTGGCCATCGGTCGTTTGCGCGAAGACATCAGCTCGGACCTGGCAGCCGATTTGTCGCTGATGCCGAAATTGCAGCATCTGGACATCGCCGCCCTTGGCGTAATGGCCGACCTGATCGTCAAGAGTGTGTTTGCGACACTGCCGGACATCATTGATCCGCCGGCGCAGGCGCTGCCCGAACACCTGACACCGCAAGCGAAGATCACCCAGCAGCTGAGGTTCATCTTTATCGGATTGAAACATTGGCAGGGTTTGGGAAGTACCGAGTAGATCCGTGGTTTATGGTCGAGCTTTCCATGTGCGCTGCAAATTGGTGCATTGCACTCCTCCACCGCACCAAATGAAATCAAATCTCTGGGCCGCATCCAAAAGTCTTACAGGCTTTGGCGCCTTTTTCCTACACATCGCTTCATTGGCAAGCCCCTTGCTCTAGCCCTGACTATCGTTCATTGCTGGAAGCCTTCCGATGCTGGTGATTCATCGCAGAATCGACCCTCAACCCGTTTGGGCCGCCGAGTTGCATCTGACCTTCGAAGCCCGCAGCAAAAGCCGCCTGCGCTGTTTCAGTGCTGACGGTGAAGACGTCGGATTGTTTTTGGAGCGAGGTCAACCGCCGCTGTATGACGGCGAATGTCTGCAGGCCGAAGACGGGCGCATCGTCCGTGTCCGCGCCCGGGCCGAACAACTGCTGCACGTCACCTGCGCCAATGCTTTTGAACTGACCCGCGCCGCCTATCACCTGGGAAATCGCCACGTGGCCCTGCAAGTCGGGGATGGCTGGCTGCGCCTGCTCGATGACTATGTGCTCAAGGCCATGCTCGAACAACTGGGGGCCAGGGTCGAGGCCAGCGAAGCGCCGTTCCAGCCGGAACACGGCGCCTACGGCGGTGGCCATCATCATTCACGCCATGGCGACGAAGATTTCAATTATCCGCCGAAACTGCACCAGTTCGGCGTGCGTTCATGAATCCAGCCTGGGCACTGCTGCGTCTGGCCAGTCCGCAGTTGCCGATTGGTGGCTACAGCTATTCCCAAGGCCTGGAAAAGGCAGTGGATAACGGCCGCGTCAATGATCCCCAGAGTGCGCGACGCTGGATCAGCGATCAACTGCTGCTGAATCTGGCACGCTTCGAAGCGCCGCTCCTGCTCGCCCATTGCACGGCCGCGACCGACGAAAACTGGGCCGACTTGCTACAACGTTGTGAAGAACACCGCGCCAGCCGGGAAACTCGTGAGTTGCACCAGGAAAGCCGGCAAATGGGTTATTCCTTGCAGCAACTGCTCAATGGCTTGCCGGAACTGGATGCCCCGGCCCGCGCCTTTCTCGACCAACAGCCGGAACCGCACCTGGCCCTCGGTTGGGCGCTGGCCGCTCGCGCGTGGCACATCAATGCGCAAGACGCGCTGGCGGCATGGCTCTGGAGCTGGCTGGAAAACCAGCTGGCGGTGTTGATGAAAACCCTGCCCCTGGGCCAGCAAGCCGCACAACGCCTGACCAGCGAACTGCTGCCATTGCTGCAACAGGCTCAGCAAGACGCTACCCGAATCAACCCCGGACACTGTGGCAGCGCCGCTTTCGGCCTGTCGTTGGCGTGCATGGCCCATGAGCGCCAGTACAGCCGCCTGTTCCGTTCCTAGGGCCTTTCAATCTGGAGAATCACATGAACACACAACCTCTGCGTGTCGGCATTGGCGGTCCGGTCGGTTCAGGTAAAACGGCGCTGACCCTGGCCCTGTGCCTGGCCTTGCGCGACCGATACAACCTGGCCGTGGTGACCAACGACATCTACACCCGCGAAGACGCCGACTTTCTGGTGCGCAACGAGGCCCTGGCACCGGAACGGATCATAGGTGTGGAAACCGGCGGCTGCCCGCATACGGCGATCCGCGAAGATGCGTCGATCAACCTGGAGGCCGTGGATCAACTGAACCGCCGCTTTCCCGGGCTCGACCTGATTCTGGTGGAGTCCGGTGGTGACAATCTTTCGGCGACGTTCAGCCCGGAACTGTCCGACCTGACCATCTACGTGATCGACGTGTCGGCTGGCGACAAGCTACCGCGCAAGGGCGGACCGGGGATCTGCAAGTCCGATCTGCTGGTGATAAATAAAATCGATCTCGCACCGCTGGTAGGCGCGTCGCTGGAGATGATGGACAGCGACACCAAGCGCATGCGCAACGGCAAGCCGTTTGTGTTCAGCAACCAGAAAACCGGCCTGGGCCTGGAGGAAATCATCGCCTTCATCGAACGCCAGGGCTTGCTGACCGCGGCCTGATCTCGCCAACTGTTATTAACAAGGAAGCTGATCCATGACACTTAAACGCATTCTGGGCGCCATGGCCCTGCTGCTCACTCCTGCCGTTGCCTTCGCCCACCCGGGTCATGGCGATAATGGCTGGATCGCTGGCATCACCCACCCGATCGGCGGCCTCGACCACTTGTTGGCGATGGTTGCAGTCGGACTGTGGGCCGCGCAGCAGAAAGGCACTGCGCGGTGGGCGTTGCCGTGCACCTTCGTCGGCACCATGCTGTTGGGTGGACTCTTGGGTTTTGAAGGGCTGAACTTGCCGGCGCTGGAAAACGGGATTGCAGCGACAGTGCTTGCGTTGGGGCTGGCGGTTGCTTTGGCGGTACGTCCGCCGTTGAGCCTGGCGATGGGTGCAACGGCATTGTTTGCGCTGTTCCATGGTGTGGCGCATGGGTTGGAGTTGCCGGAGATGTCGAGTCCCTGGGCGTATGCGGCGGGGTTTGTAGTCGCGACGGCGGCTTTGCACGCGGCGGGTTATGCAGTGGTGCGGGTGTTGCCTCAAGCGGCGGCACCCTTGGTTCGACTGGCGGGTGCGGGTTCGGCGGCGGCTGGTGTGTGGTTGCTGGCAGGCTGATTTTTGTATCGCCTGTTATAGCCTCTTCGCGAGCAAGCCCGCTCCCACAATTGTTCTATGTACACAGTTCCACTGTGGAAGGCTCCCACATTTGTCCTGCGCTCACAGCTCCACTGTGGAAGGCTCCCACATTTGTCCTGCGCTCACAGCTCCACTGTGGAAGGCTCCCACATTTGTCCTGCGTTCACAGTTCCACTCTGGGAGCGGGCTTGCTCGCGAAGGCGGCCTTACAGACACCGCATCTCTCAGGCCTGCTAACATGTCGCGCAATCAACCCTGCCGTGACGACGCCAGCCAATGCCGCATCCTCCCCGCTCCGCCTTCCAACCTGAATTGACCGCGCTGTTCGCCTCGGTGCAACAGCATTTTCAGGATGTCATCGTGCCGCTCTGGCAAGGACCCGGCTGGAACCCCGAGTTAGGGTTGCCCTATGAGGCGCTGGACGCCAGTCATCAACCGCTGCCACCTCAACGCTACCGGGCCATGGCCTGCGCGCGGCAGTTGTATCTGTTTTCCAGCCTGATCGGCCAGGTGCCAGACGCGCAAGAACGTGCCGCGGCATTGTTTCACTCCTTGCAGCAGCATTTTCACGATGCCGAATACGGTGGCTGGTTCTACAGCATCGATCCGCAGGGGACGCCGCTGGATCAGCGCAAAGACCTCTACACCCACGCATTCATCCTGTTCGCCTGCGCTCATTACTGGGACAAGGTCCGCGAGCCGCAGGTGGAATCGGTACTCAACGCAACATTGCAAGTGATTGCGCAGCATTTCGCCACGGGTGACGGCCTGCACGAAGCCAGCCTCGATCGCGATTGGTCGTCGCTTAACACCGGGCCGCTGCAGAATCCGCTGATGCACCTGGCCGAAGCTTTCCTTGCCGCGTTGTCGGTGCGCCCGGACAATGCCATGCAAGACGCGCTCGTCGATTTATGCACAGCCATGCACAAGCGTTTCGTTGATCCGCAACACGATGTGTTGATGGAAAAACCGTTGGGGTCTGTGGATAACTGGTTTGAACCGGGACATCAGTTCGAGTGGTATTTCCTGCTGGAGTCTTCACCGTTACTGCGCGGCTCGGCACTGCACACGTCGCTGGAACGCGCTTTCGCGTTCACCGAGCGACTGGGCGTTGATCCACACACTGGCGCAGTGCGGGCGATGCTCGACCTGGATGGGCACTCCAAGGATGGCACCCAACGAATCTGGGCCCAGGCTGAATACCTGCGAGCCCTGACCCTGCGCCCGAACGGCGAGGATGCAGTGCTACAGCAGTTACAGGCATTGCAGCAGCGCCATCTGCATGCAGGCGGCTGGTATGAGTGTCGGGATGAGCAGGGTGAAGTGAGTCGGCAGGACATGCCTTCGACTACGCCTTATCACTTGGCGACCTGCTATCGCGGGCTGGTCGACTATCTGGGCTGACTGCCAGATCGCAATCGCGGGCAAGCCCGTTCCCACAGGGTTTGTGTCGTTCGCGCAAAGGCGATTCGACATAAAACCTGTGGGAGCGTGGCTTGCCCGCGATTGGCCGTTACACGGTCTTACGCCTTGTCAGCATTACGCTCGATGGCAAACCCGCTCCAGCTCTGGCTCACCGGCATCAGCTCCAGGCTATTGATGTTGATATGCGCCGGGGCGTTCAGGACCCAGAAGATCGTATCGGCGATGTCTTGTGGCTGGATCGGCTCGGCACCGGCGTAGGTCGCGTTGTAACGATCCTGGTCACCCGCGAAACGCACCAGCGAGAACTCGCTCTCGCACAGGCCCGGCTCGATATTACTGACGCGCACGCCTGTTCCTTGCAGGTCACAACGCAGGTTCAGGGAGAACTGTTTGACAAACGCCTTGCTCGCGCCATACACGTGACTGCCCGGATATGGGTAGTTACCCGCGACGGAGCCAAGGTTGACGATCCCGGCGCCACGGCCATGGGCGATCAGGCGCGGTAACAGCAGGCGAGTGCTGTACATCAAGCCTTTGATGTTGGTGTCGACCATGGTGTCCCAATCGTCGAGGTCGCACTTGGGTGCAGGGTCGACGCCCAAGGCCAGGCCGGCGTTGTTGATCAGCCCGCGCAGTTTAGCGAACGCAGGCGGCAAATTGGCTATCGCATCCTCCATGGCCTTGCGATCACGCACGTCGAGCACCAGGCCATGGACCTCTGTCTGCTTCGACAGCTCGGCGCACAGGGCGTGGAGGCGCTCTTCACGACGGCCTGTCAGCACCAGTTTCCAGCCGGCGTCGGCAAAACGACGGGCGCAAGCCTCACCAAAACCGGAGGTCGCGCCGGTAATAAACAGGGTGTTGGACATCGTGTTCTCCTTGCTTCGGCTGACGGGCAGCCAGTGAGATAGAAAAAATCAGCTGGCAGCATGCCCCGACCGGCTTCCACCGGCAACACGAGATCGCGTTTTTGGATGAAAACTGATCAATCATGGCTAAGCCTTGCCCTGCTTGGGTTACAGCCATGTGCACGCACCTTATCCACAACCCCATCCACACATTCAGGGGGCAAGTGAAAAAGCTGAAACCCGCTGTGCACAAGGCTTTAAGAGCAGTTTTGAAATTTTTCCGCTTGACCCTGGCCGCCCTCCCGTGCAGCGCTAAGGCAATTTGCACGATTCAGGTAAAACCAACGATGGCGCCAAGCCAGTAACTACGGCCTCCAGCCGGGTCTTTCCAGAGTTTAGTCACAGACTTATCCACAGGCTGCCTTCTATGATTTCGACCCGCTTTCGCCATCATTAAAAAGGTTGACAACGGCGGCTTCACGCCCGACAAAAACGACTGATCAAAAAACAACCACATCGCTGCAGGCCGCGTTTTCAAAGGCTTTCAGCCACCTACTCCCACGTTATTCACAGCCAGTTCCACAGCAAACGGGGACAAGTCAAAACTGTGACAAAACAACTATTTGCAGCGACTTTATGTCGCGCTTTGGGAGGTCGTGAATATTGTTTTCCACAATTTCCAAAAAGCACATGGAGATCCTTCTGGGAGTGGGCTTGCTCGCGAAGACGGCAGCACATCCAGCATCAAAGTGGCTGAAACACCGCCTTCGCGAGCAAGCCCGCTCCCACAAGGAATTTGCGGTGTTTGAGGACGTAAAAAAACCCCGGCGATTGCTCGTCGGGGCCTGTTTTTTACAGCAGGGGAACTCAGTGCCCGCCCAGATAAGCGTTACGCACCTCCTCGTTGACCAGCAGCTCCTTGCCGGTACCGGTGATGCGGATCTCGCCGTTGACCATCACATAGGCCCGGTCCGACAGCTTGAGGGCGTGGTTGGCGTTCTGCTCGACCAGGAAGATGGTCATGCCGGTCTTCGCCAGCTCCCGCAGAGTGGCGAAGATCTGTTTCACCACGATCGGCGCCAGCCCCAGGCTCGGTTCATCGAGCAACAGCAATTTCGGCCGGCTCATCAGCGCCCGGGCGATGGCCAGCATTTGCTGCTCGCCACCGGACATGGTCATGGCCCGCTGAGTGCGCCGCTCCTTGAGCCGTGGAAACAGCTCGAACATGCGCTGCATGTCTTCGGTGGCGTACTTGTCACCGATCGGGATGGTGCCCATCAGCAGATTTTCCTCGACTGTCATGTCAGGGAACACCCGGCGACCTTCCGGCGACTGGGCAATGCCGTGGGAAGCGATGTAATGGGACGATTTGTGGGTGATGTCCACCCCTTGATAGACGATCTCCCCGCCTGACGCCCGCGGCTGACCGAAAATCGACATCAGCAAGGTCGATTTTCCAGCGCCGTTGGAGCCGATCAGGCTGACGGTTTCCCCTTCGTTGATGTGCAGCGATACTTTCTTCAGGGCCTGGATCGGCCCGTAAAACACGTCCAGTTCCTTGAGCTCGAGGATGGGTTGAGTCATACCACCTCCTCTTCGTCGGCGCCCAGGTAGGCGGCAATGACCTTGGGATCGTTGCGAATGGCTTCAGGCCCGCCTTCGGCGATGACGATGCCGTGGTCCAATACCACGATGTGATCGGAAATGCTCATTACCATGCCCATGTCATGTTCGATCAGCACCACGGTCAGATCGTGCTCGTCACGCAGCAGCCGGAGCATCGCGCTCAGCGCTTCGGTTTCCTGAGGGTTGAGGCCGGCGGCCGGTTCGTCGAGACAGATGATCTGTGGCCGGGTGCACATGGCCCGGGCGATTTCCAGGCGGCGTTGTTGCCCATAGGACAGCTCGCCGGCCAGACGGTTGGCGCAGTCCACCAGGTCCACCACTTCCAGCCAGTAGAACGCATGGTCCAGCGCATCGCTTTCGGCCTTGCGGTAGCCCTTGGTGTTGAGGATACCGGCCATCAGGTTGCGGTTGACCCACATGTGCTGGGCGACCAGCAGGTTTTCCAGCACCGACATTTCCTTGAACAGGCGAATGTTCTGGAACGTGCGCGCCAGGCCCGCCCGGTTAACCAGGTGGGTACCGCCAAACATCTTGAAGCGCAGCCGAGTGATAAAGCTTTTCGGTGAAACGAAATCGACGGCTTTGAATGATTCGCCCAACAGCTGGATCACGTCGGTTCGCTCGCCACGGGTATTGAGTTCGATCTTGCCGCCAGAGGCCTTGTAGAACCCGGTCAGGCAGTTGAACACGGTGGTCTTGCCGGCACCGTTGGGGCCGATCAGGGCGAAGATCGAGTTGCGGTGCACCTTGAGGCTGACATCGCTCAACGCCTTGATGCCGCCGAAGTGCATCATCAATTTCTCGACCGAGAGTACGACTTCGCTCATGGCGCTACTCCTTTACGCGGGGTCACACCGGTACGGCTGATCCGAATCAGGCCGCGCGGTCGCCAGATCATCATCAACACCATCAGGATGCCGAACAGCAATACGCGGTATTCGGCGAAGCCGCGCAACAGTTCAGGGGCCACGGTCAGCACGAATGCGGCGATGACCACGCCAATGGTCGAGCCCATGCCGCCCAGTACTACAATGGCAAGGATCAGTGCCGATTCGAAGAAGGTGAACGAGGTTGGATTGACGAAGCCTTGATAGGTGGCGAAGAACACGCCGGCCAGGCCAGCCGTCGATGCGCCGATGGTGAACGCCGAGAGCTTGACCAGTACGTGGTTCAGGCCCATGGAACGGCAAGCGATTTCGTCTTCGCGCAAGGCTTCCCAGGCGCGGCCGACCGGCATGCGGGTCAAGCGATGTTTGACGTACAGCACGGCCAATACCACCAGGAACAACACCGCATAAATGAAGTAATACTTCACGTCCGGGTTATAGGCGATGCCGAAAAACTCATGGAACGGAACTCCCCCCTCCTTCGCTCGTTTACCGAACTCGAGGCCGAAGAAGGTCGGCAACGGCGCCGCCATCCCGTTCGGGCCGCCGGTCAGGGATAGCCAGTTATTGAGGATCAGGCGGATGATTTCACCAAAGCCCAGGGTCACGATCGCCAGGTAGTCACCGTGCAGTCGCAGCACCGGGAAACCCAGGATGCAACCGGCCAGGCCAGCCGTTATCGCCGCCAGCGGCAGCACCGTCCAGAAACCCAGCCCCAGGTATTGATAACCCAGCGCCAGTCCGTAGGCTCCGATGGCGTAGAACGCCACGTAACCCAGGTCGAGCAAGCCGGCCAGGCCGACCACGATGTTCAGCCCCAGGCCCAGCAGCACGTAGATCAGCCCGAGGATGACCACGCCCAGCAGGTAGGAGTTGGAGAAAAACGGGAACACCACGGCGACGACGATCAACACCGGAATGATCCAGCGCAACCGGGATTTGTAGTCAGGAGGCAATACATGCACCCCGGAGCCGGTGCTTTCAAAGCCCTCGAGGATTCTCAGGCCCTTGGGGGTTTGCAGGAACAGGCTCAGGGCAAAGCGGCCGGCCATGACGATGGCGACAATCCATGCCACCCGGGTCGTTTCCAGGTTGAAGCCGTAGCCGTCCAGGACCACGCCGACAATCGGGCCGAACACAATCAGGGCCACGAGACCGGCAAGAATCGCGTCAACCAGGCTTCTTTTCAGATCAATGGTTTTTTTAGTGGTTGAAGACATCGCTTACACCTTCGACACAAGAGGACGGCCGAGCAGGCCTTGGGGCCGAAAGACCAGAACGAGAACGAGCAGCGAGAAGCTGAAGACGTCTTTGTAGTCCGAGTTGACCAATCCGGAGAACAGCGACTCGGAGATCCCGAGAATGATCCCGCCGAGCATTGCCCCGGGCAGCGAACCGATCCCGCCCAGCACCGCGGCGGTGAACGCCTTGATGCCGATGATGAAGCCGGCGTAGAAGTCGAATGTGCCGTAGTTCATGGTGATCAGCACGCCGGCCAGGGCCGCCATCCCCGCACCGATGATGAACACGTAGGAAATCACGCGATCGGTGTTGATCCCCAGGATCGAGGCCATCTTGCGGTCTTGCTGGGTGGCGCGGCACATGCGGCCGAGCTTGGTGTACTTGATGACGTAGGTCAGCAGGGCCATCCCGGCAAACGCTGCGACCAGAATGAAGATCTTGGTGTAGGTGAGCTGGACGAAGCCGGTCCCGACTTCCACTCGCCATGCGCCGGTCAGCAGTGTGGGCACGCCTTGTTGCCGGGCGCCTTGAGCGATCTGTGCATAGTTTTGCAGGATCAGGGAAATACCGATGGCGCTGATCAGCGGGGCCAGTCGGGTTGAATTGCGCAGCGGTTTGTAGGCGACGCGCTCGATGACCCAGCCATACACCGCCGTGACGATGATGGTGAAGACCAGTGTGCCAAGCATCAGCAGGGGGAAGGATTCAATACCGAAGTATGCCAGCAGAGCCAGACTGATTGCCGCGAGGTAAGCGGAAATCATGTAAACCTCGCCGTGGGCGAAGTTGATCATGCCGATGATGCCATAGACCATTGTGTAGCCGATGGCAATCAGGCCATAGACCGACCCGAGGGTCAGACCGTTGACCAGTTGCTGCAGGAAAATACCATCCATAACGCAATCTCACGCAGTGAGAACCTGCACACCTGTGGGGGGTGTGCGGTTCTTCTAAGGAAAATACAGATGAGCAATGTCAGTCGCGATCGGCCTGGCCGCCACCGCCCCCTGTAGGAGCGAGCTTGCTCGCGAAGAACCCGAGGACAATGCGTTTAATCAGCAAGTACGCGTTATCGTTGACGTTTTTCGCGAGCAAGCTCGCTCCTACAGGGGATCTGTGGGGATCAGCCGATCGAGTCAGCCCTTACTTCTGTTTTTCCAGCTGGTGGTATTTGCCGTCCTTGTCCCACTGGTAAACCACGTAGTCGGAGACTTTCAGGTCGCCCTTGGCGTCCCAGGTCTTCTCGCCCATCACGGTCTTGACCGGGTTTCTCTTCAGCCACTCGGCGGCTTTCTCGCCGTTGTTGGACTTGGCGCCGTTGAAGGCAGCGGCCAAGGTCTGGACCGAAGCATAGGCGTACAGGGTGTAGCCTTCAGGCTCGGTGCCCTTCTTGCGGAACTCATCCACCACGGTCTTGCTGTCTGGCAGCATGCGTGGGTCGGCGCCGAAGGTCATCAGCACGCCGTCGACGAATTGCGGACCGCCAGCGGTGGTCACCAGTTCGTCGGTCACGATGCCGTCGTCGGACATGAACTTGACGTCCTTGAGACCTTGCTCACGCAGTTGACGCACCAGAGGACCGGCTTCCGGGTGCAGACCGCCGAAGTAGACGACGTCGGCGCCAGCGCCGCGGATCTTGGTGACGATGGTGCTGAAATCTTTCTCGCCCCGGGTCAGGCCTTCATACAGCACCGGCTTCACGCCGCGTTTTTCCAGCTGGGCCTTGGTAGCGTCCGCCAGGCCTTGGCCGTAGGTATCCTTGTCGTGCAGGACCACGACTTTCTTGCCCTTGAGCACGTCGACAATGTAGTCGCCGGCCACGATGCCTTGCTGGTCGTCACGCCCGCACATACGGAACATGGCGCTCAGTCCGCGCTCGGTTACCGCCGGGTTGGTCGAACCTGGAGTGATCGCAATGATGCCCGCTTCATCGTAGATCTCGGAAGCCGGGATGGTCGACGAGGAGCAGAAGTGACCGACCACGCCAACGACTTTCTGGTTGGTCAGGTCCTTGGCGACCGTCACAGCCTGTTTCGGTTCGCAGGCGTCGTCGCCCTTGACCAGTACGATTTTTTCCCCATTGACGCCGCCCGCTGCGTTGACCGCATCGGCCGCCGCCTGTGCACCCTTCATGTACTGCTCGCCAAATGCCGCGTTGGCACCTGTCATCGGACCCGCCACACCAATTTTTACGTCAGCCTGTGCAAACGCAGAAACACCCAACGCAGCTGCCACTGCGAGGGCCAGAAAGCCTTTTTTGTAAAACGTCTGGGACATGAGGTGGTGCTCCATGGTTTTTTTAGTTGGCACTGCGACTTCTCCGAATGCTCAGAGCAAGGGCCGTGCCATCGGTTTTTTTATTCTGAGAAAAGCCGCTACCTTATTGTTCTTTCGACTGTTTCGATCCCATTTTCATTGGGTGTGCAACCGTCTAAACCGCGGGAGGTGAAACCAATTATTTTCAAAGGCGCAACCCGCATGCGCCATCATTGCAACCGCGGCGACAAACGAAGTGCAACCAGCCTGTAACAACGTGCGTCACCGAAGTGCACACTGCCGGTGCGCAACTGCTACAACCCGCACCACTACAGGCTAGTCGCTGCGCGCAAAATCGCCGCTTTCAGCAACATATTTCAACAATCAAATAACGATCCGCAGGCACTGGCCTGCGTGATACAGCGAAAAGCCGGCCTCGTACAGGCAGCTGCGCAATCCTGCCCCCGCCAATGGCTGCATCGGCGCGAACGGAATCGGCAAAGCATCAGGATTTCCGTTACACAAGTAATCGGCAAAGGCTTTGCCGACGACCGTACCCGTGGTCACCCCCCGCCCGTTGTAGCCAGTGACAGCCACCAGTCCGGGCGCCGGCTCGAACAGACGCATCAAATGGTCCGGGGTGAAAGCGATGCAGCCGGTCCAGGTGCACTCCCACTCCACCGTTTTCAGGAAGGGAAAATAGTGCTGCTGAACCCGGTCGGCCCAGGCCTTGAGAAACCAGGTCGGCTTCTTATTGCCGTTGCCCAGACTGCCCAGCAACAGGCGTCCGTCCTTGTCCCGACGAATACTGCTGAGGACCTGGCGGGTATCCCAGGAACCTTGGCCACCGGGAAGAATGTGTTGCGCCGCGTCCTCGGTCAGTGGGACCGAAGCCACCTGATAGTAGTAACCGGGGAAGAAATTGCGCCGCAACTCGGTCCAGTCGCCTTCGGTGTAAGCATTGGAGGCAATCACCACTTGCTCGGCAAGCACCGAACCCTGGGCCGTCTGCACCGACCAGCGCTGGCCCTGACGTTCGAGTCGGGTCACCGGGGAATGATCGAACAATTGACCGCCAAGGCCGATGGCCGCGTTGGCCAGGCCGCAGGTGTAGGCCATCGGGTTGAGGGTGCCGGCACGCCGATCGAGCAGTGCGGCGGCGATCTTTTTGGTGCCCGTCGCTTGTTCGCAGGCTTGACCGGTCAACAGTTCCACCGGCGCGCCGCGACGCTTCCATTGTTGTTCACGGCTGCGCAGGTCTGCCTCGCCGCGAGCGTTGTGCGCCATGTGCAGCGTGCCTTCGCGGCGCAACTGGCAATCGATGTTGTATTTGTCGACCAGGCTGAACACCAGGGACGGTGCCGCACCGAGCATGCGATTGAGCTGACTGCCCACCGCTTCGCCAAACCCTTCTTCGATCTCGTCCGGTGGAATCCACATCCCGGCGTTGACCAGCCCGACATTGCGTCCGGAACCGCCATGACCGGCACGATGGGCTTCCAGCACGCAGACACTTTTACCTTGTTCCAGCAGATGCACCGCCGCCGACAAACCGGTGAAACCGGCGCCAATGACACAGACATCGACCCTCACTTCGCCCTTGAGCGCCGAATTGTCCGGCCTTTGCGGCGTCAGTTTTTCCCACAGACACTCTTCGTGTAACGGCATTGCCAGACTCCAACCGAAACCTAACCAACACACACTTCAAATGTGGGAGCGAGCCTGCTCGCGATGGTCGTTAACGATAACGCGTGTTTACTGGCTAAACGCGGCGTTCTTAAGTCCATCGCGAGCAGGCTCGCTCCTACAGGGGATCACCGATCAGTCGAACGTAATGCCCTGAGCCAACGGCAGCTCCAGGGAATAGTTCACGGTATTGGTCTGACGACGCATATAGCCGCGCCATGCATCGGAGCCCGATTCACGACCACCGCCGGTTTCTTTTTCGCCACCGAACGCGCCGCCGATTTCCGCGCCGCTCGGGCCGATATTGACGTTGGCGATGCCGCAGTCGCTGCCCACTGCCGACATGAACCGCTCGGCTTCACGCACGTCAGTGGTGAAGATGCACGATGACAGGCCCTGTGGCACGGCATTGTTCAGGCGCAGCGCCTCTTCGAAATCGTTGTAACCGATCACGTACAGGATCGGTGCGAAGGTTTCGCTGCACACCACATCGCTCTGCTCCGGCATTTCAACGATCGCCGGCGAGACGTAATAGGCACCAGGGAACTTATCTTCCAGCTGGCGCTTGCCACCGAATACCCGGCCACCTTCACTCAAGGCCTGTTCCAGTGCGTCCTGCATGTTTTCGAAGCTGTGTTTATCGATCAGCGGACCAATCAGGTTGCCTTCCAGCGGGTTGCCGATGCGCACTTTGGAGTAAGCGGCCTTGAGTCGGGTGACGATTTCTTCCTTCACCGATTCATGGGCAATCAGGCGACGCAGCGTGGTGCAACGCTGGCCCGCGGTGCCGACGGCGCTGAACAGGATCGCACGCACGGCCATGTCCAGGTCGGCGCTCGGGCCGAGGATCATCGCGTTGTTGCCGCCCAGTTCGAGAATGCTGCGGGCAAAACGTGCGGCGATCTTCGGTGCCACTTCGCTACCCATGCGGGTGCTGCCGGTGGCGCTGATCAGGGCGACACGCGGGTCATCGACCAGCGCTTCGCCGGCATCGCGACCGCCAATGATCACTTGGCTCAGGTGCGGGGGTGCGTCGCTGAAGTTTTTCAGCACGCGGTCGAAAAGCGCCTGGCAAGCCAGGGCGGTCAGCGGGGTTTTCTCCGACGGTTTCCAGATCACCGGGTTACCGCAGACCAGCGCCAGCGTGGTGTTCCAGGCCCAGACCGCGACCGGGAAGTTGAACGCGCTGATCACGCCGACAATGCCCAGGGGGTGCCAGGTTTCGCGCATGTGGTGGCCTGGACGCTCGGAAGCGATGGTCAAGCCGTACAGCTGGCGGGACAGGCCGACGGCGAAATCGCAGATGTCGATCATTTCCTGAACTTCACCCAGGCCTTCCTGGGTGATCTTGCCGGCCTCCCAGGACACCAGCTCGCCGAGGTCGGCCTTGTACTCACGCAGGATGTCGCCCAGTTGACGCACCAGTTCGCCACGGCGCGGCGCCGGGACTTTGCGCCACAGTTCGAACGCATGATCTGCGCGACTGATGTGCTGCTCGACTTCGGCGGCGCCTTCCCAGTTCACGGCGGCGATGCGGCTGCCATCGATTGGCGAATGCACCGGCACTTTGCCGTTCTGATACAGGGCCGGGTTCACACCAAGACGATCAAGCAATGCGGCAACCATGGGTCACTCCTCAAGCAAAAAACAGAAAGTGGGCAGCCGGAAAATCACGACTGATCAGACCTGTAGTTTTAGCGCCCCCGAGGTTACTCAACAAACGACCTTTAAGAGAGATATCATTCCGTTTATTCATGCTGTGCATTGCTGGCAATAAAGAGACAAGAAGAAAGGACCGCCCATGCTGAACAAACGCTATCTGCCGTCGATCACCGCACTGCAGTGTTTCGAGGCTGTGACCCGGCATTTGAGTTTCACCCGGGCCGCAGAAGAGCTGAACCTCACCCAGAGCGCGGTGAGTAAACAGGTCGCGCAACTCGAAGAGTTATTGCAGCACCTACTGTTCCGTCGGGTACGCCGCCGCCTGCAAATGACCCCGGCCGGAGATTTGTACCTGGTAGAAGTACGAAAAATCCTCACCCAAGTCGAGATGTCGACCCATTACCTGCGCTCCTACGGCGGTGAAACCGAAGTCCTGCGCGTCTCCACGCCTCCGACCTTCGGCGCTCGCTGGTTGGTGCCACGGTTGAAAGGCTGGCGCCTGCGCCACCCGTCGATCCACCTGGACCTGTGCAGCGAACAGGAAGCCGACGATCTGCTGCAGGGTCGCAGCGACCTGGCTTTCTATTTTGGCCAGGGTTCGCGCCCCGGCACCGAATGCCTGAAGCTGTTCAGCGAAGAGCTTGTTCCTGTGTGTGCACCAGGCAGCCTGCCGGACACGCCATTCACCGATCCTACGCAGCTCACCGACCTGGTCCTGCTGCAAAACGCCTCCCGCCCCCAGGCCTGGCATGACTGGTTCGACAGCCAGGGCTACCATACCGAACACAGTTACCACGGCCCACGCTTCGAAACCTTCTACATGTGCATCCGCGCTGCCCAGGTCGGCTGCGGTGTGGCGCTGTTGCCGAAGTTTCTGGTGGAAGAGGAATTGGCCGACGGCAAGCTGGTCATACCCTGGAAGCACGCGATGCCCAGTACCGATGCCTATTACCTGGCGTACCCGGAGCATGCGGCGGATGTGCCGAAAGTGCGGGATTTTGTGAAGTGGATGTTGGAGCAGATTGATAGTCCGCAAATGTCATCTATTTAGGGTTGCCCCCAGCCCCTGTGGGAGCGAGCTTGCTCGCGATGGCGGTGGGTCAGTCAATATTGATATTGAATGAAATACCGCCATCGCGAGCAAGCTCGCTCCCACAAGGATCTGCTGCGGTCTAAAAAATCGCTGGCAATCCTCACCACCGATATGCGCCACTAGCCCCATTCATTGAAACAGCTGCAACGTCGCTGCCGCAGGCCGCGGCCAGCCTGGAGAACCCCATTATGAGCGAGAGTGTGTTTGCCGATCGCATCGTGCAGAACCTGCTCGACACCGACTTCTACAAACTGACGATGATGCAGGCGGTGCTGCACAACTACCCGAATGTGGAAGTCGAATGGGAGTTCCGTTGCCGAAACAGTGAAGATCTGCGCCCTTACCTGGCGGAGATCCGCTTCCAGATAGAGCGCCTGGCCGAGTTGAGCCTGAGTGCCGATCAGTTGAGTTTCATGGAGCGCATCAGCTTCATGAAACCGGATTTCCTGCGTTTCCTCGGGTTGTTCCGCTTCAACCTGCGCTACGTCCATACGGGGATTGAAAACGGCGAACTGTTCATCCGCCTGCGTGGACCATGGCTGCATGTGATCCTGTTCGAAGTGCCACTGCTGGCGATCGTCAGTGAAGTGCGAAACCGCTATCGCTACAGGGAAATCGTCCTGGAGCAGGCGCGCGAGCAGCTCTATCGCAAGTTCGACTGGCTGACCGCCAATGCCGGCAGCGATGAATTATCCGAATTGCAGGTCGCCGATTTCGGTACGCGCCGGCGCTTCTCGTTCCGCGTGCAGGAAGAAGTGGTGAACGTGCTCAAACACGATTTCCCCGGGCGCTTCGTCGGCACCAGCAACGTGCACCTGTCGCGTGAGCTGGACATGAAACCGCTGGGCACCATGGCCCACGAGTGGATCATGGCCCATCAGCAACTTGGGCCGCGACTGATCGACAGCCAGATCGCCGCCCTCGATTGCTGGGTCCGTGAATATCGCGGCCTGCTCGGCATCGCCCTGACCGACTGCATCACCACCGATGCCTTCCTCAGTGATTTCGACCTGTATTTCGCCAAACTCTTCGACGGCTTGCGCCACGACTCCGGTGATCCTGTGCTCTGGGCGGAAAAGGCCATTGCTCATTATCACCAGCTGGGCATCGATCCGATGAGCAAGACGCTGGTGTTCTCCGACAGTCTGACGCTGCCCAAGTCCCTTGAGATTTTCCGGGCGCTACGTGGTCGGATCAATGTCAGCTTCGGTATCGGCACCAACCTGACGTGTGATATTCCGGGTGTCGAACCGATGAGCATCGTGCTTAAAATGGCCGCCTGCAACGGCCAGCCGGTGGCGAAGATCTCCGACGAGCCAGGCAAGACCCATTGCAAAGATCCGAATTTCGTCGCCTATTTGCGACACGTTTTCCAGGTACCTGCCGCCCTTTCCAGTACGGCAGGCATTTCAAGCAAGGAGTGAATTCATGCAAGCCGAACAGCGTGAGATTGCTGAGCAGCTCAAGGTTCAACCGCCGTTCGCCGACCAGGCCGCCCTTGAGGCCGAAGTCGCCCGACGGATCACCTTCATCCAGGATTGCCTGGTCAATTCCGGCCTCAAGACGCTGGTGCTCGGCATCAGCGGCGGTGTCGATTCCCTGACCGCCGGGCTGCTGGCCCAGCGCGCCATGCGCGAGCTGCGCACACGCACCGGCGACGACAGCTACAAGTTCATCGCCGTGCGCCTGCCGTACCAGACCCAGTTCGATGAGCACGACGCCCAGGCCTCGCTGGATTTCATTGCTCCGGACGAACGCCACACGGTCAACATCGGCCCGGCGGTCAAGGCCCTGGCCAGTGAAGTGGCAGCGTTCGAAGGCAAGCAAGCGGTATCGGTGGATTTCGTACTCGGCAATACCAAGGCGCGGATGCGCATGGTCGCCCAATACACCATTGCCGGCGCAGCACATGGGCTGGTGATCGGCACCGACCACGCGGCGGAAGCGGTGATGGGCTTCTTCACCAAATTCGGTGACGGCGCGTGTGACCTGGCACCGTTGAGTGGCCTGGTGAAAAATCAGGTTCGGGACATCGCTCGCAGCTTCGGCGCGCCGGAGTCACTGGTGGAAAAAATCCCGACCGCCGACCTTGAAGACCTGTCACCGGGCAAGCCGGACGAAGCGTCCCATGGTGTGACTTACGCCGAGATCGACGCGTTCCTGCACGGCGAGCCGGTGCGCGAAGAAGCATTCAAGATCATTTGCAATACGTACAAAAAGACTCATCACAAGCGAGTGATGCCGTTCGCACCATAAGAACGTCGGCGTCTGTGCCGACGCCTTCGCGGGCAAGCCCGCTCCCACAGGATTTGTTGTCGGACGCCGGTAATGGGCACGACACAAATCATGTGGGAGCGTGGCTTGCCCGCGAAGAACGATGACTCGGTCAAATGTCAGGCACAAAAAAGCGTCCTTCGAGGGACGCTTTTTTTATGTCTCGATTCGATTACTTCAGGGTAACAGTCCCTTTCATCATCGAGATATGGCCCGGGAACGAGCAGAAGAATCCGTACTTCTCGCCAGCATTGAGCTTCGCCACATCGAAGGTCACCGAGTCGGTTTCCTTGGCGCCGATGAGTTTGGTGTGGGCGATGATGCGGGCATCACCTTCTTTCAGGTAGTTCTTGTCGATGCCGGCCGCCAGGCCATCGGTAGCGATCGGCTGCATATCAGCCTCTTTACTCAGCACCCAGTTATGACCCATGACGTTTTTCGGCAAGCTGCCGGAATGGGTCAGCTCGACGGTGAATGTCTTGCAGCTCTTGTCGATTTCAATGGCCTTGGTGCTAAAGGACATCTGATCGGTGGAGTCGACAGTGACCTTGCACTCGGCAGCCATCAATTGGCTGCTGGCCAGTGTCAGCAGGGATACCGCAACAAGTTTGGCAAACATGGTGAATCTCCAAGGCAGGGTTAACAAAAGTGCGAATGAACAGAAGACTGCCTGAAAACTTCGCAAGTTCCTATGACCTGAATCAAAAATTGTATACAACTTTCGGGCTATGACACCTATCGAGACAATCTACCAGCCAGACGTCTGGTCCGGCCCTATCATCAGTCCGTCATCCCTCATCTGGAGCGCCTGTCATGTCCCTTAACAGCCTGTTGCGCAGTTTGCTCGCCGCTTATGCCTGTGGCGCCAGCGGCACCTGTGAAACACCTGATCGCGACGTTTAGACCTTGGAGCGCCGCTCGCCTGCCGTTACTCTGTGATCATTCTGATCGTGGAGCAAGGCATGTCTTTAGCGTCCGTTTGTGTATTTTGCGGTGCCAGTACCGGCACTCACCCGGCTTATCGTGAAGCAGCTATCGCCCTCGGGCGAGCACTGGCCGAGCGCAAGCTGACACTGGTCTATGGCGGTGGCGCCGTCGGGCTGATGGGCGTCGTCGCCGATGCTGCGCTGGCGGCCGGTGGTGAAGTGATCGGGATCATCCCGCAAAGCCTCATGGACAAGGAAATCGGCCACAGCGGCCTGACCCGCCTGGAAGTGGTCGACGGCATGCACGCACGCAAGGCGCGGATGGCCGAGCTCAGCGACGCCTTCATCGCCCTGCCTGGCGGCCTGGGCACCCTGGAGGAACTGTTCGAAGTCTGGACCTGGGGCCAGCTCGGCTATCACGGCAAACCGCTAGGCTTGCTGGAAGTGAACGGTTTCTACAGCAAACTGACCGGTTTTCTTGATCATATCGTCGGCGAAGGCTTCGTTCGCGAGGCGCACCGTGACATGCTGCAAGTGAGCGAATCGCCGCAAACCCTGCTCGATGCCCTGGATGCCTGGCAGCCGACAATAGTGCCAAAGTGGACAGAGCAAAAACCCAGCTAACGGCTCGGCATCGATACAAGGCAGAATACGCGCCGCTCAACCTCACCTTCGACCCCAGAGGATCGCCCATGGCTAAACCCAATTATTCCTTCGCCAAACGTCAAAGAGACTTGGCCAAGGAGCAGAAGAAAGAGGAAAAGCTTCAGCGCAAGAAAGCTACCGCTGAAGAAGAAGCAGCAGCACTGAACCCGGATGCCGAAGGCGAAGTGGCTACAGACGAAACCGAAACACCGAAAGATCAGGCGCCCGACGCCTGAGACCCTCAGGGCCGGATGATCTGATCAGGCCCACCGGATCTGTGTCCAGGGTTGGCAGCGCGGCTGCTGACCCTGAGTTTTTTCAGCCAGGAACAAAGCCTGATCGATCAGCTGTCCCTGATCTGACGATTACTGTCAGAAGGCAAAGGATGTTTTCTCGCTGCGGCCGCGATTTTGTAGGGCTCCAGCATTACCCTCTCATAGGACGGTGGAGCCGCCTCAGAGCTATGTAAAGTGGCGACTACATCCGTATAACGAGGCGGATTTACGCCCATCTCATTCATTTGCTGTAGCGGTGGTGCACTCGGTGCATGAATCTGATTTTCGGGCGACATGCTCCGCGCCACAGGCGGCATATCGGGTAAAGAGGCATTCGCACGCCTAACGAGCCTTCTAAACTCTGCACGTTCCCTTTGCGCCTCGCGGGCAGCCCTTTGATCAGCTGGCTTAGGTACACCACTTGTATGGGGTAATCCCGCAGTGTTACCCCTTCCCCGTGGAACTCTCTGCGCTGGTTCCCAAGCGCCGCCATGCGTTTGGCCTCTTGCGCTACGGGTGACCTGATCTGCCGGCACCGGTGTTCTCGGCGGACTGGGAGATCGAGACCGCGACCTGCGCACGAATTTCAAGAACCGACGCATGTGCCCTGTCGGATCATCGTAATTGACCGGATCCCCTAGACAATAAGCATAACAATTCAATCCCCCCTTTCCGAACGGACTCCAGGTGTCCGCGCTGTTGAACCTCATTAACACCGGGCTAAACGCCCGATAGCCCTTGCCTAACAAATAATGCCCTGTCACCGGATCAGGTCGTTCTCCGTTAAAACAGAGCAGGCTGAGCAAACCGTTCTCCAACGTACGATGACCGTAGGGGGTGTACTGGAGGGAATGGCTTTCGGTTGTATCCACGACATTCAGCACCGAACGATGCTGATCAGTGGCAAGCAAGCTGGTTTCCACGTTGTTGCTCTCGTGCAATTGCTGCGCCAACAGCTGCTCTCCGTGCTGCATGATCGACTGCCGCACCGTGCCTTGGATTTCGGTGGATAAACGGTCTTTCATGTAAAAGCGCTCGGAGCTGTCGTCCTGCGCAAGCGTACTAGCGACCAGCCTGCCCAGTGGATCGTAATGGTAGGTGCAGAGCAGTGCGTCTTCGTTCTTCGGCATGAACATGGCTCCCTGAAATATCTCAACTCTGGGGCCAGTATCACTTGGCTGTATGGAGGTGCCTAGCTATCAGATCTGATAGGGTCGGTACGCTCTGCAAGTACGTTCCCATCAACTGAATCCCTGTTATTCCAAGGGCATCACGGTAACCCTAACCTCCGGATCATGGTTGCCGCCCCCCAGAATTACCCCGCGCAACGGAGAAACATCGGAAAAATCCCGGCCCCAGGCCAGGGTGATGTGTTCCAGCGCCGGCTGCACATTGTTGGTCGGATCGAAATCGACCCAGCCCAGCACCGGGCAAAATACCGAGACCCAGGCGTGGGATGCATCGGCGCCGATCAATCGCGGCTGCCCCGGCGGTGGCTGGGTCAGCAGGTAACCGCTGATGTACCGCGCCGCTAATCCACGAGAGCGCACGCAGGCGAGCATCAGGTGCGCGAAATCCTGACAAACCCCCCGCCGACGCTCCAGCACTTCCACCAATGGCGTCGCTACTTGGGTTGCTTCGGCGTCGAAGGTGAATTCGCTGAAGATTTTTTCCATCAGGGCCTGTACGCCAATTAACAGCGGCCGCCCCTGGGGAAAGCAACTTTGCGAGAATTCGACGAAGTTGCGCTTCAAATGCACATAAGGCGATTCAAAACGAAAACGGCAGGCATCCAGCAGTTCAGGAGACAGCGGCTGACTGCTGTAGGTCAGCGCATTGCGCGTTTGCTCCCATGCGGGAGATTGATTGAAATCGAGCGCAGGCCGCGCCAGCACTTCAACGGTGAGCCGGGCATTGACCAGCAATTCATCGTGGGGCCGCTCGAACGCCAGCCGGGTCAGGGGATTGCCGAATACGTCCAGTTCGTCCCGGCGCGTAGTCGGGTCCGGACTGATTTGCAATTGCTGCTCGGTGCAACGCTGCCAGGCACAGGCTCGCGGCCACAAGTGAGCCAGTTGCTGGGCCAGGGAGACCGGGCTGTCGTACTGGTAATGGGTGTCGTGGAGAATCCGGTAATGGGCGTTCATCAGACGGACACCGTGCGCTGGCTGACATCATCGACATGGGCGAAATGGCGCAAGGCCAGGCGATCCGACATTTGCCCGCTGATATCGGCGATCTCTTGAAGCAAATCAGCCAGACCATTGAGGGCGGCGCGAAGGCTGGATTCACCAAACAGCGAATTCTCCAGGCACCCCAGATCAAAACGCGCCAGGCGGTCCACCAATTGCGGCAGGGCTGCTTCACGAGGTACGCCAAAGTCATTGTTCAAGCGCTTCAGGGTGCGAGTCACCAGCTTCAGCTGGAACAGCACCGCATGGGGGTTTTGTTCATCCAGCAGCAACAGGTCCAGGACCGGTATCAATTGCGCCACCGCGAGATACCGCGAACGGTAGGTGATGCTGCTGTTTCCCAGCTCCAGCAGCCATTCCAGCCCGGCCTGGTCGAAGGCGCCGGCACCCCGCAGAAATGCGGCGAGGCTGCTGCTGAGAAATTGCAGGCGCTCGATCCGACGACCGATCATCAGGAAGCGCCAGCCTTCGTCCCGTGTCATGTCGTCCAGGGCGAAACCGGACAACGCCGCCAAGGACATCACGAGACGGTTGAGAAAATCCAGCAGCTCGCCAAAATCCGCTTCATCGGTTTCCAGCGCCATGGCTTCGCGCTGCAATTCCACCAGCGCCTGCCAGTTTTCCCGGGAGAGCTTGCCCCGCACCTGGGAGGCCGCCCACTGCAAACGCTGCAGGTTGGAGCGCAGGCTGAACGGCCAGTCATCGCCGAGCAGCGCCGCCAACAAGCGCTCCGGCAACTCACCTTCATCCGGCAACAGATTCAGGCGCTCGCCAAGATCGACTGCCGCCTGCAAGGCCTGGGGATCGTCACCGTCGACATAATGCGCCAGCATGATCCGCAGCAACCGTGCGCTGCCATCGCAACGCTCGCAGTAACGGCCGAACCAGAACAGGTTTTCCACCACCCGTGACGGCAGATACGGATCGAGCCGCACCAGATCGCGCACCCCGATGTTGCGTCGGGTTTTCCATTGTTCGCCGCTGGGTGGGCGATCCCCCAACACCCAAGTGTCCTTGCTCGCACCGCCGCGCTGCATCGACACCTCTTCGGCGTCGGCGTCGGCGGCCACCCGGGTCAGGCCACCGGGCAGCACCCGATACCCATCGCGGCTGGCTACGGCATATACGCGCATGCCAATGGCACGGGGTTGCAACTGTCCGTCTTCAGCCTGCCAGACCGGTGCCTGAGAAAGCTGCGCCAGTTCTTGCGCCACATAGGCGTAAGGCCGTGCCTGCATACGCTCGGCGAGGTCCTGGCGCTGTTTTTCACTCAAATCACGACCAAACACCGGAGTGAAGCTCTGGGATGGGAATGCCGGTTTGATCAACAGCTCCGGTAATTTTTCCAAGGCCTGGGCCAGCACTGGCGCTTCTCCGCACCACCAGGTGGCAATGGAAGGCAGGATCAAGGCTTCACCGAACAGGAATTGATTGATCCTCGGCAGAAAGCCCAGCAACCCCGGCGACTCCAGCACGCCACTGCCGAGGGCGTTGGCCACCAGCACTCGCCCTTGCCGCACGGCCTCGAGCAGGCCTGGCACGCCAAGCGCCGAGTCGGTACGCAATTCCAGCGGATCGCAGAAGTCATCATCCAGCCGGCGCATGATTGCGTGCACCCGGCGCAGGCCGCTCAAGGTTTTCAGGTAGACGGTGGCATCCCGCACCGTGAGGTCACCGCCCTCCACCAATGGATAACCCAGCTGACGCGCCAGGTACAGGTGCTCGAAATAGCTTTCGTTGAATCGTCCTGGCGTCAGCAACACCACCAACGGCGCTTGATCATCGCTCGGCGCCTGACGGGCCAGGGTTTCCTGAAGCGTGCGGAAGAACCCGGCCAGATGCTGCACCTTCAGATCACGGTACAACTCGGGAAAGGCCCGAGACACGATGGTGCGATTTTCCAGAGCATAACCAGCCCCGGACGGCGCCTGGGTCCGATCCGCCGTCACCCACCAACGACCATCGGGCGTGCGCGCCAGATCCACCGCGTACAGATGCAGAAAGGCCCCGTTGGGTGGTGTAATGCCCTGGCAGGGCCAGAGGAAGTTGTTATGGCCAAATACCAGTTCGGCGGGTAGCAGCCCCTCGGCGATCAAGCGTTGCGGACCATAGAGATCCGCCAGCACGGCATTGAGCAAGCGCGCCCGTTGCGCTATGCCAGCCGACAATTGCTCCCACTCGTCAGCCGCAATGACATGGGGCAGCAGGTCGAGTTCCCACGGCCGGTCAGCCCCCTTGGGGTCGGCATAGACATTGTAGGTCACGCCGTTTTCCTGGATCTGCCGGGTCAGCAACGCCTGACGCTGCACCAACTGCGCGGGTGTGCTGCGTTGCAATTGCTCGAACAGCCGTCGCCAGTGCGGGCGCACGGCTCCACTGCCATCAAGCAGTTCGTGATAAGTGCCCGCCGTCAGCGGGTAGCGGTCAAGCAGATCAGGCATGGAAAGCTCGGCAGACAGCAGGAACGGTCAGACTAACGCAGGCTCATGACGCCCGGATAGACGAAAAATCCGAGCGTCGCGTACGATTTAGAAACGTCGCAAATCGAGCGTCATCGGTAGCTCGTCGTTAATTTCCACATTCGGTACAGGAAGTTTCCCCGGCGTGTGTCCGATGCGGAAGAAACGCGCCATCCGCCGGCTCTCGGCCTCGTTGGCGTTCACCGGCAAGCTGTCGTAGTTGCGCCCGCCCGGATGGGCGACATGGTACTGGCAGCCGCCCAGCGAGCGTTGCATCCAGGTATCGAGCAGGTCGAACACCAGTGGCGCATGAACCGGGATGGTGGGCTGCAGGCAGTTGGCCGGTTGCCAGGCGCGAAAACGCACGCCTGCCACAAACTCGCCAACCCGACCGGTAGGCTGCAATGGCACGGGAATGCCATTGCAGGTCAGCAGATAACGCTGGGGCGGCAAGCCCGTGAGCTTGACCTGCAAGCGCTCCAGGGACGAATCCACGTAGCGCACCGTGCCACCGACCGCACCCTCCTCGCCCAGCACATGCCAAGGCTCAAGCGCCTGGCGTACTTCCAGCTCGATACCGCTGACCGCGTAATCACCGACCTTGGGAAAACGGAACTCCAGATGCGCTGCAAACCACTCGGCCCGCACGGGATAGCCGGCAGCATTGAGATCGACCATCACATCGGCGAAATCCTGCTCGATAAAGTGCGGCAACAAAAATCGGTCGTGCAGTTCGGTGCCCCAGCGCGCCAGCTTCGGCGGCGCATAAGGCTCGCGCCAGAACTTCGCCACCAACGCCCGCAACAACAGCTGTTGCGCCAGGCTCATGCGTGCATGCGGCGGCATTTCGAAGGCGCGCAGTTCCAGCAGTCCAAGGCGTCCCGTAGCGCCGTCCGGCGAATACAGCTTGTCGACACAGAATTCAGCGCGATGCGTGTTGCCGGTGACATCGATCAGCAGGTTGCGCAACAGCCGATCCACCAGCCATGGCGCGCACTCCTCGCCCGGTTCGGGCATTTGTGCAAAAGCGATTTCCAGCTCGTACAACGCGTCGTTGCGCGCCTCATCGACACGCGGCGCCTGGGACGTCGGGCCGATGAACAGTCCGGAAAACAGGTAGGACAAGGACGGATGGTTATGCCAATAGCTGATCAGGCTGCGCAGCAGATCGGGACGGCGCAAAAACGGAGAGTCAGCCGGTGTCGCGCCACCCAGGACGAAATGGTTACCGCCACCGGTGCCGGTGTGCCGCCCATCGATCATGAATTTTTCTGTGGTCAGTCGAGTCTGGCGTGCCTCTTCGTAAAGAAATTCGGTGCGTTCGACCAGCTCATCCCAGGTGGCGGACGGCTGCACATTGACCTCGATGACGCCTGGGTCCGGCGTAATCCGGAAGTTGCTCAGGCGCGGATCGCTCGGAGGCTCATAGCCTTCCAGCAACACCGGGCAATGCAGCTCTTCAGCCGTGGCCTCGATGGCGCTGACCAGTTCCAGGTAATCCTCGACCCGTTCCAGCGGTGGCATGAACAGGTACAGCCGGCCTTCCCTCGCCTCGGCGCAAAATGCCGTACGGGTCAGCCAGTCTGCGGACTCGTCGATCCCGGGCACGCGCTCGTCAGCCACCGCAGGGTCGCCATGGCTGCGCAGCTGCGTGGTTTCAGGCAGCGGCGGGAAATCCTGGTTCGGATCATTGGGGTTGATGAACGGATACTCTGCCGCTTTCACCCAAGGCTGCGAGCCGAGGGGCAGGCGATAGCCCAGCGGCGAATCCCCCGGTACCAGCCGGCAGTGTTCGTCACGCAGATACCAGCGCCCGCTCTGCCATTGATCGCCCTTGGCTGTGCGCGCCAGGGGAAGGACCTGGCCAATGATCTTGTCCAGGCCCTGACTGAAGACTTTGCGCAGTCGCGCACGCTCCAGTGGTTCTTCCAGGCGTGAGTCTTCGGCGCTGACGTTCTGCGGCAAAGCCCCCTCGCGCCAGAGGTAATAGAAATTGTCTTCGTAGGCCGGAAACACAAAGCGTGTCGGAATTTTCAGGCGCTCGGCGACACTCGCCAGAAAACGCCCGGCCAACTCACTATCGGCACCGTAGTCTTCCTGCTCATCAGCGATCAAGGCGCTGTTGTGCCAGATCGGCACACCATCGCGGCGCCAGTAGCAGTTCAACGACCAGCGCGGCAATTGTTCGCCGGGGTACCACTTGCCCTGGCCGAAATGCACCAGGCCTTGGGGCGCATAGTGCCTGCGCATGCGCTGGAACAGTTCGGCGGACAGCCGACGCTTGTCCGGCCCGAGCGCGGCGGTGTTCCACTCGGCGCCGTCGGGGTCATCGATGGACACAAAGGTCGGCTCGCCGCCCATGGTCAGGCGAACGTCACCGTCCAGCAGGTCGGCATCGATCTGCCTCCCCAACGCCTGGATCGCCAACCATTGATCTTCGGTGTAGGGCTTGGTCACCCGCGGCGCTTCCCAGATTCGCTCCACGGACATTTCGTGGGTGAATTCGCACTCGCACGGCTCCACCAGGCCACTGATCGGTGCCGCAGAGCCCGGATCGGGACTACAGGCCAACGGAATGTGTCCTTCGCCGGCGAACAGCCCGGAGGTGGCGTCCAGGCCGATCCAGCCCGCACCGGGCAGATAGACCTCGCACCAGGCGTGCAGGTCGGTGAAGTCCACGTCAGTGCCCGACGGGCCGTCGAGGCTTTTGACGTCAGCGGTGAGCTGGATCAGGTAGCCGGAGACGAAACGCGCCGCCAGGCCAAGATTGCGCAGCAACTGCACCAGCAGCCACGCCGAGTCGCGGCAGGAGCCTGAGGCCTGTTCGAGGGTGTATTCCGGGGTCTGCACGCCCGGCTCCATGCGGATCAGGTAGCCGATGTCTTCGCTCAGACGCTGATTGAGCGCAACAAGGAAATCCACGCTGGGCAGTGGTGTGCGGTCGATGCCCTGCAGATAAGCCTGGAATTTCGGGGTCAGGGGCAAGGTTTCCAGGTACGGCGCCAATTCCTTGCGCTCGTCCGCCGCGTAGGTGAACGGGATCTTTTCCGCGTAGGGCTCGAGGAAGAAGTCGAACGGATTGAACACTGCCATCTCGGCCAGCAGGTCGACCTCGATCCGCAGCTCAGCGGTTTTCTCAGGAAACACCAAGCGCGCCAGGTAATTGCCCTGGGGGTCCTGCTGCCAGTTGATGAAGTGCTGCCCGGGCGAGACCTTGAGCGCGTAGGACAGAATTCGCGTGCGACTGTGGGCGGCCGGACGCAGGCGAACGATCTGCGGTCCGAGTTCGACAGCGCGGTCGTAGCGGTAATGCGTAACGTGATGCAATGCGACATGAATCGACACGGCGTGCCTCCTGCGAGCCTGGACGTTATCGAAAGCGGCGCAAGACTTATGCCATCCAGCGGCGCTGGCGCTTTCTTCGATTGCTTGAGGCAGTACAGCACCAAAATCGGGCGATGCGGGAAATTGGTTTGACAGCGTTGCACGGATTTGTGGCGTTCAGTTGAATTGTCGCCACCAATTTCGGGCCCGTCGCGGGCAAGTCGGATCCCCGTATAACCGCTCCCACAGGGATCTGCTGCGACCATTAAATTTGGGTACACCTCGAAACACTGTGGGAGCGGGCTTGCCCGCGAAGGGGCCGGTTGCCTCAACATAGGACTTGTAGGAGCTGGCTTGTCGGATCGCCGCACCGCAGCGAAGCTTTTGGCGCGAGTGAGGACGCCTTCGCTGGCAAGCCAGCTCCTACAAGGGATCACCATTAGCTCCATAACGCAGAACGCCAACCCGAAGGTTGGCGTTCTGTTCAGCTCAAACGAGGCTTAGCGCGGTACGACCGGCTTGCGCGCAGGCTTTGGCCCCTTGCCTTTAGCCGCATCCTTACGCTCCTTGGCCGCCTGCTGATTGCGGGCGAACGCCGCAGCCTTGGCCTGTTCACGCTTGTCCCACGGGTTACCGCCATCGCTGGCACGGGGTGGCAGACCAGTGTGCTGGGTCAGGATTTTGGTGGTCTTCTCGCCCGCGACCTTGTGGCTTCCGGCCGGCGTCGAGTTCTTGCGCCGGGCACTCTGGTAGCTGTCGGTCGCTGGCTGGTGCAGCGGGATCAACTGGTTCTTGCCCGGCCCGATCAGGTCGGCGCGGCCCATGCGGGTCAGCGCTTCACGCAACATCGGCCAGCCTTTCGGGTCGTGGTAACGCAAGAAGGCCTTGTGCAGACGACGCTGCTCTTCGCTCTTGACGATGGTCACCGCGTCGCTCTTGTACGTCACTTTGCGCAACGGGTTCTTGCCCGAGTGATACATCGCGGTGGCGGTGGCCATCGGCGACGGGTAGAACGCCTGCACCTGATCGGCGCGGAAGCCGTTGCCCTTGAGCCACAGAGCCAGGTTCATCATGTCTTCATCGGTAGTGCCCGGGTGGGCGGCGATGAAATATGGAATCAGGTACTGCTCTTTCCCGGCTTCCTTGGAGTACTTCTCGAACATGCGCTTGAACTTGTCATAGCTGCCGATGCCCGGTTTCATCATCTGGTTGAGCGGACCTTCCTCGGTATGTTCCGGGGCGATCTTCAGGTAACCACCAACGTGGTGGGTCACCAGTTCCTTGACGTATTCCGGCGACTCGACCGCGAGGTCGTAGCGCAGGCCGGAAGCGATCAGGATCTTCTTCACGCCCGGCAAGGCACGGGCGCTGCGATAAAGCTGGATCAGCGACGAGTGATCTGTGTTCAGGTTCGGGCAGATACCCGGGAACACGCACGACGGCTTGCGGCACGCCGATTCGATTTCCGGGGTCTTGCAGGCGATGCGGTACATGTTCGCGGTCGGGCCGCCGAGGTCGGAAATGACGCCGGTGAAACCTGGGACCTTGTCACGGATCTCTTCGATTTCGCGAATGATCGACTCTTCGGAACGGTTCTGGATGATCCGGCCTTCGTGCTCGGTGATCGAGCAGAAGGTGCAGCCGCCGAAGCAGCCACGCATGATGTTCACCGAAAAACGGATCATGTCGTAGGCAGGAATCTTTTCCTTGCCGTACGCCGGGTGCGGGATGCGCGCATAGGGCATGCCGAACACGTAGTCCATTTCTTCGGTGGTCATCGGAATCGGCGGCGGGTTGAACCAGACGTCGACTTCGCCATGCTTCTGCACCAGCGCACGGGCGTTGCCCGGGTTGGTTTCCAGGTGCAGCACGCGGTTGGCGTGGGCATACAGAACGGCGTCGCCACGGACCTTCTCAACCGACGGCAGACGAATCACGGTCTTGTCTCGCGTCATCTTCGGGCTGGCCAGGATCTGAACGACTTTGGCTTCTTCCGGATCTTCAAGCGGACCCTTTTCCTGCTCGATGGCGCAGGCCTGGGTGTCTTGGGTATTCACGTACGGGTTGATGATCTTGTCGATCTTGCCCGGACGATCGATGCGCGTGGAATCGACTTCGTACCAGTCTTTCGGCGTGTCGCGACGAATGAATGCGGTGCCGCGCACGTCGGTGATATCTTCGATCTTGTGACCGTAGGACAGACGCTGGGCAACTTCGACGATCGCACGCTCGGCGTTGCCGTAGAGCAGGATGTCGGCGCAGGCGTCGATCAGGATCGAGTTGCGCACCCGGTCCTGCCAGTAATCGTAGTGGGCGATGCGGCGCAGGGAAGCTTCGATGCCACCGAGCACGATCGGCACGTTCTTGTAGGCTTCCTTGCAGCGCTGGCTGTAAACCAGGCTCGCACGGTCCGGACGTTTGCCCGCCATGCCACCGGGGGTGTAGGCGTCATCGGAACGGATTTTCTTGTCGGCGGTGTAGCGGTTGATCATCGAGTCCATGTTGCCGGCCGCGACACCGAAAAACAGGTTCGGCTCGCCGAGCTTCATGAAGTCGTCTTTGGACTGCCAGTTCGGCTGGGCAATGATCCCGACGCGGAAGCCCTGGGACTCCAGCAACCGGCCAATGATTGCCATGCCGAACGACGGGTGATCGACGTAGGCATCACCGGTGACGATGATGATGTCGCATGAATCCCAGCCGAGCTGATCCATCTCCTCCCTGCTCATTGGCAGGAATGGCGCTGGCCCGAAACATTCGGCCCAATATTTTGGATAGTCAAATAACGGCTTGGCTGCTTGCATGTCGATGACCGGTGTTGAGATGAAAAATCGCGGGCGCGGAATATAGCACAAAATTTGACCAATTCCGACGACAGTGGTCGGTTTCTATTTGATCCGATGCCGCATACAACCCGAACCGGACCTGAATACTTACACGCTTTGCAAATCCGCGAAGCGAAAAACCGGCAATGACGCCAAATGCCCCTTCAGCCTCCGTTTACAGGTGCTGATGCGAAAACCATTCAAGGATGAAAAAGTCATGTCACCAAAACCGCCTCCCAGAGGCACAACCACAGTTGATATTCACACCCGCCCCACGCGCCCCTCGAACGAGCACACACCGCACCCTGACACTGTGCCACATGTCGATTTTGTCCTGTCAACCGGGAGACATCCGGAACCCACGGGGACAGGCAGAACACCGGAGGACGCCGACCTTGATGCAATTACGCCGGCGCCGCCCATAACGGTCAGCGAGACATCTTCCGTGTCTGAAACGACTCCAACGCCTGCGCAACGTCCGCTGGAGCTTTATTGGATCACCGCTTCAGCCCATCTTCCGGATGCCGACGCTCAGGGTTTCAGAATCTTCAAGGGCCGCCAGTACGTCGACGTCCCCGGCGGCATCGTGCATGTCGCAAAGGATCCGGAAACCGGCCTGTACCGGGCCAGACTGCCGAACGAGCTGACCCCTTCTGGCCCGGTGCTCGTGCGCAATCCCGAGAGCAGAATCTGGCATCCGTTTGATGTCACCACGCCAACGACCTACCCATTGACCGAGACCCGCCTGAAGGCTTTTCGCACCCCCCTGGACTTCACAGGAGTCGAACCGGGCAGCGACGGGCTGTATCGACTGGATGGCAAACTCTACGTGGTCATTCAGAACCACGCCTATCAGGTCCTGCATGATCCTGGGGCAACATCGCCGTGGGCTTCAGTGATGCGCATCGTCCGGGCAGAAGATCCCGTTTCCCTGGACGATAACAACATTTTCGTTGCGACGCGCCCGGGAAGGTCGGAGCCTGTTGTTTTTGATCGGCAAAATGGTTGGGTGGGAACCCGTGTGGGCGGCGCGGGCGGGATGCCGACGGGACTGAATAGCTCATTGCAAAAGCAATTCGCCGAACCGATCGGCCAATTGCAAACAGAGGCCCGCATGCTGGAGGCGACCAGGCAGAGGAGACTCACACTGACGTCCAGCTGGGAGAGAGCAATCGGTACAGAAGGTGAAAGAACCGCTCTGATACTCCTGGAAGTGCAAATTCGCAGAGAACTCGCTTTGCTGGAAAATCTGGCCACCAAGTACGTGAACGAACGCGACTGGTTGATTCTTGTTAAAGCAAATGGCGTCTATAGAAACGAACTGCATGAACTTCGGGAATTTAAAGTCGCGGGTTACAACCGTCTCATTGTTGTCAGCGATGCCCGCAAAATGCTGGAGATTCAGCCAATCAATGACTCGGCGACTGCCTATCAAGCCATCGCCGAACACCTGATGAATAAACGCAACATTCTGGAAAAGGTCCAGCAAGTTGCAAATGAAATCCGGTCCAGCTCGCGCTCCTCGGAGCTCGAGCTGGCTGAACTGGGTTATGACCCGAAGGAGATTCATGAAGTAACCTCCGGCTGGGTCGAAGCCCGAAGCCGACTGCTGACGGAGGACCCAGGCAACAGTGACTCCGAAGCGGTACAACTGGCGCACTCTTTTATTGAGGCTGCGTCCGCATTCCGAGGGATCGAGAGCATTCCCGAGGCCGCTCGCATCGCGGCGTTGACCGGCCTGCTCGACCAAAGCGGGGCAATCAGGTCCTCGTACGAGAACCTGGACCTCCCGGCAGACTCACTTCAGGCCAACTCCCGGCGCGAAATTGCAGAGGCCATACAGGTCTTCGAAAACGCACTTGAGAACCAGATGGCGCGTTTTCACCGAGATCTGGAACACACCTCGGCGCTACCGGCGCACGAGCAGCCCATTGATTTCGACTTCATCCCTGCACAAGACAGAAGCGGGCCGGCACCGACGCCCAGACGAATCTTTCGCGTCAAACACCACGGGGTCGACAAAGTCAGTGTTGGTCAACCGCGTCGGACCGTGACGAACGAAGAGGTGATCGATGTCTTGGATCCCAACAACCCGGCCCGGGTCTTGCGAACCTACGAACGCAGGGAGGGAGAATGGCGCCGGGTACAATTTGCACAAAACAAGCCCCTGACCGCGCTCATGGCCGAAGCCAGCCAACACCTGGATCAGTCCGAATCGTACCTGAGAAGCGCCTGGCAAGATGAGCGGGGAAAAATCAATGCCACCAACATCGTCGAGTTTCTCGGTAGCAAGGCCGAAGCGCTCGACGACCTGGCCCGACAGCTCGAACAGGCTCCAAATCCGACCGGGCACAACATCGGCGTGCTCGTCCAGCGCCTGACGCAAGACAGTCAGCGCCTGAGAAGCGAAGGCGAGAACATTCGCATCCGGCTCTACAAGGACAAATCCTGTCTGAGCGCGGGCCGACTGGCGTATTTGATCAGCCACGAACACCTCAGCGTCAGACAGACCCACGTTCGGCTGCAGCGGGGCAAGGGCAAGGACAAACACTTTCTGGACATCTACAGGTTGAACGACGCGCACACCGGCGAGCCTCTTTGGGAGGCCCATTTTAAATATGACAAGCAGGACAGCCCAGCGTTGAACTTCAAGGTAAAGGGGGGGCATCTCAAAACGCTCGAGCAGGCCGGACGGGGCATTGAATCCCAGCGCCGGGATGAACAGGCTGGACTGCCACACGTGGCCATCTGGCGCGAAACGATTGATGGCCGGACGGCACAGAAGATCTTCGAGCTGGCGTCGTGAAGCAATTGCGGCGGGCCGGCGGGAGCGCCAGCCGGCGTTTTTCTGGATGTCGCGCTCTTCGAGCCGCCGCTGCGCCGCAACCCCTGACCCTCAATAAACCAAAATGGGCAATGAAGCCCAAACGCAGTTCAGCAAACCATTGATGGGCGCTGATGCGGCAACTTTTCAAGGATGAAAACCCATGTCACCAAAACCTCCCACTAGAGGCAACGGCTCCGCCGATGTCCACATTCACCCAAATCAACCGTCGGACGTGAGCACACCGCGCCCCGACATTGCGCCCCGCATCGACTTTGGCTCGCCGACCTTGCGCCCTGATGGCAATCCGGCGCGGCCGGGCAGAACAAACGGAGATCCCGACCTTGACGCAATCACGCCGGCACCGGTGGTAACGGTTCACGAAACCATTGGAACAATGACCAGCGTTGCCCCCCTGACGCCGGTCAATCAGTCGCTGGAGCGTTACCGGCTCAGCACTGCGACAGGGTTGCCGGACGTTAACGCCGATGGCTTGAGGATTCACAAGGGACGCCGGTACGTTGACCTGGCCGATGGCGGCGTCGCACTGGTCGGGACGGATCCGGAAACGGGACTGTACCGCGCCAGACTTCCCAGCGAATTGACCGCCTCCGGACCGGTGCTGCTGCGCGATCCCCATAGCGGGCGGTGGCACAAGCTTGAAGATTTCGAACCGATCACCTTCCCGTTGACCGACACCCGCCTGGCGGCTTTTCGCACGGGCCTGGATTTCAGCGACGCAGAACCCGGCAGCGACGGGCTTCATCGGTTCGACGGCAAACTGTACGTAGAGATCGACAACCACGCCTATCAGGTACTGCATGACCTTGACGCGTCAACTCCATTGGCGGCCGTGATGCGCATCGTCCGTAGTGAAGATCCCGTGGCCATCGACAACCGTAACCGGTATGTCCCGACACGCCCGGGAAGGTCGGAACCGATTGTTTTCGATGCCGTACAGGGCTGGGTGGGAACCGGGGTGGCCGGTGCAGGCGGGATGATGCGTGGCGATGCCGATCAGCCGGCTCGTCCGGGACTGCTGGACAGGCTTTCCTCGGCTTTCAGTCGACTGCGCGGCGCTGAATCCCGAGCCAGAAAGTTGTTCCCGGATCACACCGATGATCAGATCAGCGACTTTATCCGATCACTGGGAGACGACGTCAGAGGCCGTTTGACCCGCCGCGAAACCGAGTACAACACGCTCAAGGCCGAACTGAAGTCCTGGATCAAACAATCCACCACTTCATCGGCTTTCGGAACAGCGAAAGACTCGACGCTACGAGTTGCCGAAGAGATAAAGCGCTGTTGGCGCCAGCAGACCGGCTCAACGCTCAGGCTTGCCCTCGGAAATGAACCACTTCCGGCGTTGAAAGCGGATTTCAGCCATGTCCGGGCGTTGGAGCTGGACGCCGTCACCTGGTCAGACAGCGCCAACACATTCCTCTCGGGCTTCTCCGGCCTGGAACGTTTGGCTGTGACCCGCTCCACCCTGGATAACCTGCCCGCAGCAGTAGCTGAAATGTCCAACCTGAGCACATTGGATCTGAGTTCGAACCTTATTCAGCTCAATGAGCAAACGGCCGCAAAACTGAGCACACTCAGCAAACTGCAGAACATTGACCTGTCGGGTAATCCACTGGGCAAAACGCCTGATTTCGCCGGCCTGTCCGAACTCGAGACGCTGAACCTGAACAATGCGCAACTGGATCAATGGCCAACGGGTTTGCAAAATCAGACCAGATTAAAACGCCTGGACTTGCGCAACAACCGACTGCGTGAGGTTCCGGCGGCAATACTCGACCCCTCGGCCGATCCATTCAAAGCGTACGCCCGAATCAACAGCGTCACGCTGCTTGAAGGCAATTCCTTCCCTGCCGGCTATTGGAAAAAGCTTGAAGCATACTGGCAGCGCGTGGCTGCCGATCATCCCGAACTGAACACGAACGCCCTGACCGGCGCGTTCAGGCTTGATGGTGATAGGCCCGAGATAGCCATGGTGCAGCGGCTTTACCCGGACAAGAACACGCAAGAGGCCAGGGCGTTTTTCATCGGACTGGGTGATGAAGCAGAAGCGAAACTGGCCCGACGCGCTCAGGATCTGGATTTACTCGAAAGCCAGCTGGACCGAGGGATTACCCCCCGACCAGACATTAGTCAGAAGAGCGCAATGGCGAACGTTACGTGAAGATCAGGGCTCAGACGGCTTCTTCAACATCATTCAGAGCCGCACCCGTCATCAGGATTTTCGGCGACAGGTCTGGGATGTGATCGACGCCATTACCGAAGACAATCCCGAGTCCCTTGTCATGCGCAGGGAAGTGTTTGATCGCGCATGCGAAGCGGGCTGCACCGATCTTGCCGCTGCCACCTTCACAGACCTGCAAATCCTGACCGCTACGCACAGAGCGCGCACCCAGGCCAGGAATGAATTGAACGGCACGCCGCTGGTGAGCTTCTCCAGAAGCCTGTTCCGGTTAAGGCATGTCGACGATATCGCGGCGGCAGACCTCGAGTCGAGCAGGGCGATAATCAACAATCCCGCGACTTCCGCGCAGCAGAAGAGACACCATCGTAATCGTATACACGATCCACACGAAATGGTGATGGCCTACCGTTTCGGTCTCAAGGACCGGCTCCAATTGCCGTTTCAACCCGAGGCACTCAACTATATCGGCATGGCGGATGTGACCCCTGCAATGCTGGATGCCGCGTATAGAAAGATCGTTGCGCTGGACGACTCACCCGAAGAGTTTCAGGCCCTGGTAGCCCTGGATCTCTGGCAGGACTACATCACCCACAAATACCTGAAGAAATTCGAAGATTGCCGCCAGCCCTTTCAGGATCAACAAGCAATTCTGGACAGCCGGGCTTCGCAACAGCAACTCACAGAGGCGGAATATAAAGCTCAGACCAATGATCTGCAGGCACTGCTTGCGATTGAAGAAGCGACATTGATTCAGGCGCTGACGCGGCAAGAACTTCAACCTCGCTCACCGAACGAGGAGCCTTCTGCCAGCAACCCCGCTGGCGACGAGGCCTCTGCCCAAACGGATTAAAACGTGAATCACGCCTGGGTGCGGCTGGCCGGGTGATCCCGGCCAGCCGTCACTCGTCGTCGAAGTTGTAACTACCCGGCGCCAGATTCTCGAAGCGGGTGTACTTACCGATAAATGCCAGCCGCGACGTACCGATCGGGCCGTTCCGCTGTTTGCCGATGATGATCTCGGCGATGCCTTTATGCTCGGTTTCCGGGTGATACACCTCATCCCGGTACACGAACATGATCACGTCGGCATCCTGCTCGATCGCTCCCGATTCCCGTAGGTCGGAGTTGATCGGGCGTTTGTTCGGCCGTTGCTCCAGAGAGCGGTTGAGCTGGGACAGCGCCACGACCGGGCAGTTGAATTCCTTGGCCAATGCCTTCAAGGAGCGAGAAATTTCGGAAATCTCGTTGGTCCGGTTATCACCGCCGGAACCCGGTATCTGCATTAATTGCAGGTAGTCGATCATGATCAGGGCGATGTCGCCATGTTCACGCACCAGGCGCCGGGTCCGCGCGCGCATTTCCGAAGGGCTGATGCCGGCCGTGTCGTCGATGAACAGCTTGCGATCGTTGAGCAGGTTGACCGCCGAGGTCAGGCGCGGCCAATCGTCGTCGTCCAGGCGACCGGCCCGGACCTTGGTCTGGTCGATGCGGCCGAGGGACGACAACATACGCATGATCAGCGATTCGCCTGGCATCTCCAGTGAGTAAACCAGCACGGCCTTGTCACTGCGCAGTACGGCGTTTTCCACCAGGTTCATCGCAAAGGTGGTTTTACCCATGGACGGACGGCCGGCAACGATGATCAGGTCGGACGGCTGCAGGCCGCTGGTCATCCCGTCGAGGTCGGTGTAGCCGGTGGACAAACCGGTAATGGCGTTGTCAGTGTTGAACAAGGTGTCGATGCGGTCGATGGCCTTGGTCAGCAGGTCATTCACGCTCACCGGGCCGCCGGTTTTTGGCCGAGCCTCGGCGATCTGGAAGATCTGCCGCTCGGCTTCGTCGAGAATCTCTTCCGCGGTGCGGCCTTCCGGATTGAAGGCGCTGTCGGCGATCTCGGTAGCGATGCCGATCAGTTGTCGCAGGGTCGCCCGCGCGCGAACGATCTGCGCATAGGCCTTGATGTTGGCGACGGACGGCGTGTTTTTCGCCAGCTCGCCGAGGTAACCAAGACCACCGACTTGCGAAGTCTGACCTTCCTTGTCCAATTGCTCGGCAAGGGTCACGACGTCGATCGGCGAGTTCCGGTCGGCCAGTTTGGCAATTGCACGGAAGATCAAACGGTGGTCATGCCGATAGAAATCGCCGTCGGAGACTTGATCAAGCACGCGTTCCCAGGCGTTGTTGTCCAGCATCAGACCACCGAGCACGGCCTGTTCGGCCTCGATGGAATGCGGAGGCACCTTCAGCGACGCGGTTTGCAGGTCATATTGCTCGGGAGCGGAGATATCGTTCATGGCCACTTGGTTATATTAGAAAAGCAGGGTGTGAAAAACAGGAACTGCAGAAAGACAAAGGGCACGACCTGTAAACAGGATCGTGCCCGATGTTACCGGCAAGCACCCGAGGGTGCCAGCCGACAAGTGCTGCTTAAGCTGCTACCACGACAACGCGTACGGTGGCTTCAACTTCGGCGTGCAGGTGCACGGCTACGTCGAATTCGCCTACGTTGCGGATAGTGCCGTTCGGCAGACGAACTTCGCTTTTTGCAACTTCAACGCCAGAGGCGGTCAGTGCATCGGCGATGTCGTGAGTACCGATCGAACCGAACAGCTTGCCTTCGTCGCCAGCGGTGGCAGTGATAGTCACTTCCAGCTCAGCCAGTTGGGCAGCGCGGCTTTCAGCCGAAGTTTTACGATCTGCTGCGGCTTTTTCCAGCTCAGCGCGACGCTCTTCGAACGCAGCCAGGTTGGCAGCGGTCGCAGCGGTAGCTTTGCCGTAAGGCAGCAGGTAGTTACGACCATAACCAGCCTTAACGTTCACTTTGTCACCCAGGTTGCCCAGATTGGTGACTTTTTCCAGAAGGATCAGTTGCATGTGAAAATCCTCTTAACTTTTAACCTTCACCGTTCGCGCTATCGACGTCTTTCGGCGTCGAACGACCGCGAAAATCAATCAGGCTGTCGACGATGGCCAAGACCACCAGCAACGGATAGATCAGCTGCATGAACAGCAACAGCGTGACGTACAACCCCACCAGCCAGAACCTGGCCAGTCGCTTTTGCGCCACCAGCCCATGAATCAGGGCCAGCCCGGCGAACACCAGCGGTACACTGCACAACGGCGTCAACATGGCCATCTGCGGACCGAGGTTCGGTCCCAGAAGCATGAACGCCAGCAGCAACATCGCCAGCCCAAGCGGGAAGCGTGTGGCGCGAAACTCGCGACCAAAACCACCCGGGTTGTACAACAACGCCTGCCAGTAGCGCCCGACAATCAGGCTCAGCACACTGACGATTTGCAACAAGGCCGCAATCAGGCCGGTCAGGACCGGTGCAATCAGGGACGCAAAATGCGCTTGCTCGTCTACCGACAACTTCTGGTAGACATCGCCGAGTAGCGACGGCATGACTTTTATCAAAGCCTGCGCCAGCATCTCGATCTGGGGACCAAAAGCCGTCCCCAGCACCACTGAAAACACCACTCCCATCGCTATGCTGACCAGCAGCACGCGGTTCCAGGACTCGCTTGCGCGCAAAACCAACGCAAGGCTCCAAGACCCCAGCAGCACCAGAAGTGAGCGTGGGTCATCGGCGTAAAGCCACCAGATCAACGCCGGCAGCAATCCCAGGGCAAGAACGCTCGAGGCGTCCTTCCATCCGCGCCGCAGGAGCACGAAGCATCCAGCGGCAGCACCCAACCAATACAACAACGGCAATGCCGCGCATCCAGCCACTACCAGAGTGGCCTGCATACGGCCGCGCATGATGAACTCAGCTATGGCACGCATGCTTTCAATCCTTTGCTACGTGTCGACTGCCCGGTCTCAGCGGCCGTGGCTGTCGGTGTAGGCCAGCAGGGCCAGGAAGCGGGCGCGCTTGATAGCGGTGGCCAGCTGACGCTGATAACGTGCTTTGGTACCGGTGATGCGGCTTGGAACGATTTTGCCGGTCTCGGATACATAAGCTTTCAGGGTGTTGAGATCTTTGTAATCGATCTCTTTCACGTCTTCAGCGGTGAAGCGGCAGAATTTACGACGACGGAAGAAACGTGCCATGTAATAGGCTCCTCAAAAGGTCCGTGGATTACTCGTCAGCGTTATCGCTGTTGTCGCTGTCATCACCATCAACGCCATCGGCGCTGTCGGAGTGCTCAGGACGGTCGCGACGCTCACGGCGCTCACTGCGGTTTTCTTCAGCCTTGAGCATCTCGGATTGGCCGGTAACGGCTTCTTCGCGACGGATGACCAGGTTACGGATCACTGCATCGTTGTAGCGGAAGTTGTCTTCCAGCTCGGCCAGGGCCTTGCCAGTGCACTCAACGTTCAGCATCACGTAGTGAGCCTTGTGAACATTATTGATTGCATAGGCCAGTTGACGACGGCCCCAATCTTCCAGACGGTGGATTTTGCCGCCGTCTTCTTCGATCAGCTTGGTGTAACGCTCAACCATGCCGCCGACTTGCTCGCTTTGATCCGGGTGGACCAAAAAGATGATTTCGTAATGACGCATGAATGCTCCTTACGGGTTGTAGCCTGCCGCTCAAAAGCGGTCAGACAAGGAGTGAATGACACTTATGGACTTGCTTGCGATAGACACATGCGTGCCTGCCGTCACAGCAAGGGGCGCAATTGTAGAGAAGGGACGGGAGAGGTGCAAGGCAATTGGTGATTATTTGAACAATCACCATTGACCTCGTACCTGTAGGAGCCGGCTTGCTGGCGATGGCGTACTTGAGGACGCCTTCGCTGGCAAGCCAGCTCCTACAGGTGGGTGTTTCAATCAGGACTTCTTGGCGGTTCCGGCGGCCTTGACGCTGCGCTGGCGCTGCGCCTCGAACAGGCACACGCCGGTTGCCACGGATACGTTGAGACTGCTGACACTGCCCGCCATCGGCAGGTGCACCAGATAGTCGCAAAGATCGCGAGTCAGGCGACGCATGCCGCTGCCTTCCGCCCCCATGATCAGGATGGTCGGGCCGGTCATGTCGTGCTGATACAGGCTCTGCTCAGCCTCGCCCGCCGTACCGACGACCCACAATCCGCGCTGCTTTAGCTTCTCCAGGGTGCGCGCCAGGTTGGTCACGGCCACCAAAGGAATGACTTCTGCTGCACCACACGCGACCTTACGTACCGTCGGGGTCAAGGTCGCCGACTTGTCCTTGGGCACGATCACCGCAAGCGCACCCGCCGCATCGGCCGAACGCAGGCAAGCGCCGAGGTTGTGCGGGTCGGTCACGCCGTCGAGCACCAGCAGCAACGGTGCGCCTTCGGTGCGGTCGAGCAGCTCGTCGAGCATTGCTTCGCCCCAGACCTGGCTCGGGCTCACTTCCGCGACCACGCCCTGGTGCACGCCTTCGACCCAGGCATCGAGCTCACGACGTTCAGCATTGCCGACTGCTACGCGATTTTCGCTGGCCAGCTCGATCAGCGTCTGAACCCGCGGATCGCTGCGGCCTTCGGCCAACCAGATCTGCTTGACGCGCTTGGGGTGGTGACGCAGCAACGCTTCTACCGCATGCACGCCGTAGATCTTTTCCAACTGACTCATGGCTTGGCCTTAGGTTTACGTACCCCGCCGCTTTTGGCAGCTGGAGCGGAACCCGCCTTGGGCGGGCCTTTACGGTGTTTGCTCGGTTTTGCTGGCTTGCCGCCGGGGGCCTTGTCAGGCGCCGACCGTCCGGTCTTTCCCCCAGACGCCGCTTTACCGCCGCTTTTTGCTTCAGACAACAATGCCTGCTTCATTTCGCGGCTTTTACGCAGCTCGGCATTTTTCGCCGCCGCGTCGCTCGGGCGATAGGCTTCGACAGCCTTTTCCTTGGCAGGGCGACGACCGGTTTTCGCCGGTGCCGGCTCTGCTGCGGTTTTAGCAGCCGATTGGGTAGCCGGCTCGTTTTTTTCAGTCCCGCGTTTCTTGCGACCGATCGGCGCGCTGATGGTCTTTTCAGCCATCTCGAAGTCGATCTTGCGCTCGTCGAGGTCAACACGCATCACGCGCACTTCAACAGTATCGCCAAGTCGGAAGCTGCGGCCGGTACGCTCACCGGCGAGGCGGTGATGCACAGGATCGAAATGGTAGTAATCGCCCGGCAGCGCGGTGACGTGCACCAGGCCTTCGACGTAGATATCGGTCAGCTCGACGAACAGGCCGAAACCGGTCACGGCGGTGATCACACCCGGGAACGACTCGCCCACACGATCTTTCATGAACTCGCACTTGAGCCAGTTCACCACATCGCGGGTGGCTTCGTCGGCGCGGCGCTCGCTCATCGAGCACTGTTCGCCGAGCTGCTCCAGGATCGCTTCGTCGTACGGATAGATGCGCGCCTTCGGAATGGTCATCGCACCGGCACGGCGAACGTGCGGGGTGTTCATTTTCGAATGGATGACGCTGCGGATCGCCCGGTGCGTGAGCAAGTCCGGGTAGCGACGGATCGGCGAGGTGAAGTGGGTATAGGCTTCGTAATTCAGGCCGAAGTGGCCCTGGTTGTCGGCGCTGTAGACCGCCTGGCTCAACGAACGCAGCATCACGGTCTGGATCAGATGGAAATCCGGACGGTCCTTGATGCTCGCCAGCAGTGCCTGGTAATCCTTCGGCGACGGGCCGTCCTTGCCTTTGTGCAGGGACAGGCCGAGCTCGCCGAGGAATGCGCGCAATTTTTCCAGGCGTTCCGGTGGCGGACCATCGTGAACGCGATACAGCGCAGGAATCTCGTGCTTTTTCAGGAATTCGGCGGTGGCCACGTTGGCCGCCAGCATGCATTCCTCGATCAGCTTGTGGGCGTCGTTGCGAACGGTCGGACGGATCTCGGCGATCTTGCGCTCGGTGCCGAAGATGATCCGGGTTTCCTGGGTTTCGAAATCGATCGCGCCACGCACGTGACGAGCGGCCAGCAGCACTTTGTACAGCGCGTAAAGCTGCTTGAGGTGCGGCAGAACGTCGTTGTACTCGCCACGAAGCTGACGCGCCTCGGTGAGTTTCGGCGTTTCCAGCATGGCACTGACCTTGTTGTAGGTCAGGCGCGCGTGGGAGTGGATCACGGCCTCGTAGAAGCAGTAGTCGGTCATCTCGCCGGATTTGGAGATGGTCATCTCGCAAACCATGGCCAGGCGATCGACGTGCGGGTTCAGCGAGCACAGGCCGTTGGACAACTGCTCCGGCAGCATCGGAATCACGCGCTCGGGGAAGTACACCGAGTTGCCGCGAACCTGGGATTCGTTATCCAGGGCCGAACCGATTTTCACGTAGCTGGAAACGTCGGCAATCGCCACGTACAACTTCCAGCCACCGGAGAACAGGCGCAGCTTGCCCGGCTTGGCTTCGCAGTAGACCGCATCGTCGAAGTCGCGAGCATCTTCACCGTCGATGGTCACGAACGGCAGATGACGCAGGTCGATGCGCTTCTCTTTGTCCTTCTCTTCGACTTCCGGCTTGAGCTTGGCGGCTTCTTTCAGCACAGCCTCAGGCCAGACGTGAGGAATGTCGTACGTACGCAGGGCAACGTCGATTTCCATGCCCGGCGCCATGTAGTTGCCCACGACTTCAACCACGTCGCCTTGCGGCTGGAAGCGTGGCGTCGGCCAGTGAGTGATCTTCACTTCGACGAACTGACCGATCTTGGCGTTGGCATTGCGGCCCGGCGTCACCAGCACTTCCTGCTGGATCTTCGGATTGTCCGCCACCACGAAACCGATGCCGCCCTCCTCAAAGTAGCGACCAACGATGGTCTCGTGAGCGCGGGAGACCACTTCGACGATCATGCCTTCACGGCGACCGCGTCGGTCCAGGCCGGAAACACGGGCCAGGGCACGGTCGCCGTCGAACACCAGGCGCATTTGCGCCGGGCTCATGAACAGGTCGTCACTGCCGTCGTCCGGGACCAGGAAGCCGAAGCCGTCACGGTGACCGCTGATGCGTCCCAGGATCAGGTCGAGCTTGTCCACCGGCGCATAAGTGCCGCGACGGGTATAGATGAGTTGAGCGTCGCGCTCCATGGCGCGCAGGCGGCGGCGCAGGGCTTCGATCTGGTCTTCCGTGGTCAGACCAAACTCTTCGACCAGCTGCTCGCGGTTAGCAGGCGAACCCCGATCAGCAAGGTGCTGAAGGATCAGTTCGCGGCTAGGAATAGGGTTTTCATATTTTTCCGCTTCACGAGCGGCCTCGGGATCGAGGGACTGCCAATCGGCCATTAGAGAGTTTTCACCTTGTCTATATGCGGGTTAGTTTGGCATAGGCTTAATGAAACGGGAAATTTCAGGCTATGACAGCCTGTCTAAAGCCCTTAATCGACACCGCGAAGCTGATTTAAATGCCACTGGTAAAAAAATACAGGTTTTTTTGATGCCAGGGGTTTACAGTTAAAAAGACGCTCCGTATAGTGCGCGCCATCGACGACGCACTAGCGTTGTCGATACTGCCCAGATGGTGAAATTGGTAGACACGCCAGCTTCAGGTGCTGGTGACCGCAAGGTCGTGGAAGTTCGAGTCTTCTTCTGGGCACCAAT
>NZ_JAUSSR010000009.1 GCF_030812475.1 Pseudomonas lini | reverse complement strand
AAGAACGCCGGGGCCAGCGCCAACATGGCCAAGTACCTGGCGGCCAAAGCCTCCTGGGAAGCGGCCAATGCCTGCCTGCAGACCCACGGCGGTTTTGGTTTTGCCTGCGAGTACGACGTCGAGCGCAAATTCCGCGAGACCCGGCTGTATCAGGTGGCGCCCATCTCCACCAACCTGATCCTGTCGTACGTTGCCGAACACCTGCTTGAACTGCCGCGCTCCTTTTAAAGGATCAGCATAAAACCCAGCGCGTCGGCTCAAGCAGGCGCGACTGGGGAGCCATGACAAAAGAGATAATAATCATGAGCCAATCCAAAGGCGTCCGCCCGCTCGATGGCATTACCGTCGTCAGCCTTGAACATGCCATTGCAGCGCCCTTCTGCACCCGACAACTGGCCGATCTCGGCGCACGTGTCATCAAGGTCGAACGCCCAGGCACGGGTGACTTCGCCCGAGGTTACGACCAACGCGTCAACGGCCTCGCCTCGCACTTCGTCTGGACCAATCGCTCAAAAGAAAGCCTTACCCTGGATCTGAAACAAGATTCGGCCACCGAGGTGCTGGACAGTTTGCTGGCCACCGCCGATGTGCTCGTGCAGAACCTGGCACCCGGTGCGACCGCGCGAATGGGGCTTTCATTTGAGGCTTTGCATCAGCGGTTTCCGCGTCTGATTGTCTGTGATATTTCCGGCTATGGCGTTGGGGGTCCTTATGAGAAGAAAAAAGCCTACGACCTGTTGATCCAGAGCGAAGGTGGATTCCTTTCGGTCACCGGCGGACCGGGTGAGGAAGAAATGGCCAAGGCAGGTTGCTCGATTGCTGACATCGCGGCCGGTATGTACGCCTACACCGGAATTCTATCTGCCTTGCTGTTGCGTGGACGCACTGGCGAAGGAAGCCACCTTGATGTGTCGATGCTGGAAAGCCTGGTCGAGTGGATGAACTACCCGATGTACTACGCCTATGACGGCTCTCCCCCTCCCCCTCGCGCCGGCGCCGCGCACGCCACGATTTACCCCTATGGTCCCTTCCCCATCGGTGACGGCACGACAGTAATGCTGGGTTTGCAGAACGAACGAGAGTGGCAGCTGTTTTGCGACAAGGTACTGCTGACTCCTGAACTGGCGAAAGACGAACGCTTTTCTGCCAACTACAAGCGTGTCGAAAACCGTCAAGCGTTGCGGGCACTCATCGTTGAATCGTTCTCCACACTCACTTTCGATGCCGTCTTTGATCGGTTGGAGCATGCGCAAATTGCTAATGCTCGGGTCAATGACATGCAAGGTGTCTGGAACCATCCGCAACTTCAGGCGCGTGATCGCTGGCGGGAAGTCGAAACCACTGCTGGCACGGTGCCAAGCTTGATACCTCCAGGCAGCAATAGCGCGTTCGAGCCACGTATGGATGCTGTACCGGGCATCGGCCAGCATACCGAACAGGTGCTCAGGGAACTGGGGCTGGGCACGGATCGTATTGAAAAAATGCGTGCAGCCGGAGCGATTCAGGCTTGATCTGAAACTAAAAGCCTGCCTGCAACGATCAAAGTTTTTCGAGAGAGCACTGCCCAATGAAAATCCTGGTAGCTGTGAAACGTGCGGTCGACTACAACGTCAAGGTTCGCGTCAAGGCGGACAATTCCGGCGTCGACCTCGCCAACGTCAAGATGTCGATGAACCCGTTCTGCGAAATCGCAGTGGAAGAAGCCGTACGCCTGAAAGAACTTTCTATAAAAGAGGGGCGTGTTGCGACTGAAATCGTCGTCGTCTCCATCGGCCCGACCACCGCTCAAGAGCAACTGCGCACCGCGCTGGCTCTGGGTGCCGATCGCGCCATCCTCGTCGAATCCGCTGAAGATCTGACTTCCCTGGCTGTTGCCAAGCTGCTCAAGGCTGTAGTCGACAAGGAACAGCCGCAGCTGGTGATCCTTGGCAAACAAGCCATCGACAGCGACAACAACCAGACCGGCCAGATGCTCGCGGCACTGAGCGGCTACGGTCAGGGCACGTTCGCCTCGAAAGTCGAGATCAGCGGCGACAGCGTTGCCGTGACGCGCGAAGTCGACGGCGGCGCGCAGACAGTTTCCCTGAAACTGCCGGCCATCGTCACCACCGACCTGCGTTTGAACGAGCCGCGTTATGCGTCCCTGCCAAACATCATGAAAGCCAAGAAGAAGCCTCTCGAAGTAGTGACTGCGGACGCTTTGGGCGTTTCCACCGCCTCCACCAACAAGACCGTGAAAGTCGAAGCGCCTGCTGCACGCAGCGCGGGTATCAAGGTCAAGTCGGTGGCTGAACTGGTCGAGAAACTGAAAAACGAAGCGAAGGTGCTTTGAGTTAAGGAGCCGAATCATGACTATCTTGGTAATCGCTGAACACGACAACAAAGTGCTGGCTCCGGCCACGCTGAACACTGTGGCGGCCGCTGTCAAAATTGGCGGTGATATCCACGTTCTGGTTGCAGGTCAGGGCGCTGGCGCCGTGGCTGAAGCCGCTGCGAAAATCGCAGGCGTGGCTAAAGTGCTGGTGGCCGATAATGCCGCCTACGCGCATCAACTGCCGGAAAACGTCGCGCCCCTGGTGGCCGAGCTGGGCAAGGGCTACAGCCACATCCTGGCTGCCGCCACGTCCAACGGCAAAAACATCCTGCCACGCGTTGCCGCTGTACTGGACGTTGACCAGATCTCCGAGATCATCTCGGTCGAAAGCGCTGACACCTTCAAGCGCCCGATCTATGCCGGTAACGCTATTGCTACCGTTCAGTCGAACGCTGCAGTGAAAGTGATCACCGTCCGTGCTACCGGTTTCGACCCGGTGGCTGCTGAAGGTGGATCTGCTTCGGTTGAAGCCGTTGGCGCTGCACACGACGCTGGCATCTCCAGCTTCGTCGGTGAAGAACTGGCCAAGTCCGATCGTCCGGAACTGACCGCTGCCAAGATCGTCGTTTCCGGCGGCCGCGGCATGCAGAACGGCGACAACTTCAAACACCTGTACGCCCTGGCCGACAAGCTGGGCGCGGCGGTCGGCGCTTCCCGCGCCGCGGTCGACGCAGGTTTCGTCCCCAACGACATGCAGGTCGGTCAGACCGGCAAGATCGTTGCGCCACAGCTGTACATCGCCGTCGGTATCTCCGGCGCGATCCAGCACCTGGCCGGCATGAAAGACTCCAAGGTGATCGTTGCGATCAACAAGGACGAAGAAGCGCCGATCTTCCAGGTGGCCGATTATGGCCTGGTGGCGGATCTGTTCGAAGCGATTCCAGAAATGGCCGCCCTGGCCTGATCACCGACCGACAGGAGCGATAAATGTGAGCAGTTTCGATTTTTCAGCCTGTCGGTTCAACCCGCCGTATAGCTATCCACTACCCTCCGGTACTGGCTGGGAGAGGCGCCAATGTGTTGCTGAAAAAACCGTGTGAAATGACCTTGCTCGGAGAATCCGAGGTTCTCCGACAACAGACCCAACGTTCCACTGCGCTCACGCTCCAGCCAGGCAAAAGCCCGGCGCATGCGTGCGTCGTTCAGCAACAGGGTCGGCGTCAGGCCGGTATCTTTCTTGAACAGCGCAAAGAAGTGCGCCCGCGACAGACCACAAGCCCGCGCGGCATTGTCGATCGGGTTCGGATCATCGAGGTGCTCAAGCAACCAGGCGGTGCCACGGCGCACGCGGGCGTCCCGGAACTCGGCTGAGTTCGGCGCACCCTGCAGCGACAAATGCCGCCAACTGGAAAAGTCCTCGATCAGTTCGATCAGGAAATCGAACAGCATGAATTCCATGCGCTCTTTCGGCACGAGCCCGCAGCCATGCGCTTCGGCGACCAGGATGTCGGCCAAGGTGCGATTACGGCTCGACAGCTCGATACACGACTGGGCAAAAAAGTCCGGCCGACCGCTGAGCGCCAGCGACTGCTGGGCAGTGGCCAGCCAGGCGGGCTCGATATAGAGCGCCAGGATGACGGTGGCACCGGCACCCGGCTGCGGATCGTAGAAATGCGGCTCCCAGGCGTTGACCAGCACCGCCGTGCGATCGCTGAGCGGCACCCGACGACCGTTGACGTTGAAGTAAGTGTCTTCACCGGACACTTTGACCAGTACATGGCATTCGGAATGGGTGTGGGTGACCAGCGAACGATCCATATTCAGCAAGGCGACCCGTCCAAACCTGCCGTGGAAAACCCGTTGGGCAATCGACATCAGATTCCTCCGCTCGCTTGAAGCGCTATTGTCATCGGCCACAATGAAGGATCATCGCGGCGTCCAGGTTCTGGACCCTGGCGACTACTCAACGTTTCAGCAGCACTTTGCTGGTTACTATCGCGCGCGAATGACCGAGCGTCTACCCCGACTTTCGCAGCCCCCTCGCTCGTCGGAAAAACCGCCTTACAAGGCATGGCGTTCTTTCCCGTGATAAACGCGCAGGACATCGGCCACCACCGCCAGAGCGATTTCCGCCGGGGCCTTGCTGCCCAGATCGAGGCCGATGGGCATGTGCAAACGGGCGATCTGTTCATCCGTCAGACCACCAATGCGTTTGAGCCGCTCGGCGCGCTTGGCCGAGGTTGCCTCAGACCCCATGGCGCCGATGTAAAACGCCGGGGTGTGAACCGCTTCCATCAGCGCCAGGTCATCGATTCGCGGATCGTGAGTCAGCGCCACCACTGCGGTCGCCGCGTGACAACCTCCCGCGGCAATGAACATCGAGGGCAGCACGCGTTGCATCTCCACGCCTTCGAGCTGAACATGCAGCATCTCCTCCCGGGGGTCGCAGGCGATGACTTCGCAGCCAATGGCGCGGGCGAAACTGGCGCAGACTTGCGCGACCGGCGACAGCCCGGCCAGAATCAGTCGCAACGCCGGACCAACGCTGATGCGCACTGTCTCGTCGACGACTTGCACCCGCTCGCTGCCGTGCCCGGTGTCCGGGTCCAGGCGCAAGGCACCGCTGCTCAGTTCGACGTGACGCAGCAGACGACGCTGGCCGAGTAACGCCGCTTGCAGACTCTCCAGGTGCGCGATCCATTCGAGACTGGCAGCGCGGTGCTCGACCAGTACGATCAGCACGCCACCACAGGGCAATCGTAGACGGTGGCGTTGCTCGACGCTGTCACCATAACTGACGATCTGCGCCGGTTCGCGCAATTCACCGCGGGCCAGGCTTTCGAGAAACTCCTCCTCGACGCAGCCGCCCGACAGCGAGCCGACGTGCTCGCCCGAGCCATTGGTCACCAGCATCGCACCCGGCGCACGCGGCGCCGAGCCATAGGTGGAGAGCACCGTGCACAGCCACTGGGCCTGCCCGGCGCGAGCCCATTGCAGTGCCTGGTCGATCACCTGAACATCGAGATGGCGCATGTTTTCCATACCTCAAGCAAAGCGTGGTGCTGCATGCAGGGTTACGTTTACGGTAACCTGCGAGCAACCTTGTTCAATCGTTGATTCAGCATGTCGCCACAACAATTTTTGCAACTTGGGCCGCTGCGCCTGGAATATCGCCACCTGCCTGCGCCTGACCCGTCGCGACCGACCCTTGTGTTGTTGCACGAAGGCCTTGGCAGCGCCGACCAATGGAAAGACTTCCCCCTGCGCCTGGCCCAGGCCAGCGGTTGCGGTGTGGTCACTTACAGCCGACAGGGTTATGGGCAATCGAGCCCGGTGACCCTGCCGCGTCCGCTGAACTACCTGTGCAGCGATGGCCCACGTGAACTGCGGCAATTGCTCGATGCCTTGCAACTGTCGCACGTGGTCTTGCTCGGTCACAGTGACGGTGCATCCATCGTCCTTGCCTACGCTGCCGCCAACGATCCACGGGTGTTGGGCAGCATTGCCCTGGCACCTCACGTGATTGTCGAGACCGAGAGCCTCGATGGCATTCGCCATACCACCGAGGTTTGGCATCATGGCGAATTGCGCGAACGCCTGGCACGCCACCATGGGACCAATGTCGACGGCGCTTTTCACGGCTGGAGCGACAGTTGGTTGCACCCGGATTTTTCCCTGGACGATCTTGAAGCACAGTTGGCTTATATCGAAAAACCGCTGCTGGTCATTCAGGGGCGCGAAGACCACTACGCCACGCCCGAGCAACTGGTAGTCATCCAGCGACAGGTGCCTGGGCCGTGCCGCTGTGTGTTGCTGGATAACTGCCGGCACTTTCCCCAGACCGAAGCGACCGGGCGTACCTTGCAGCTGATCTGCGAATTCCTGGAGCGCCTCCCCGCCTTTATTTGAAATTGCCTTGGGTTTCCGGAATCACCACGCTGCCGATCAGGTAGATCACCGACAGACCGGCGGCGAAAATCGCCAGCACCATGGGGATCTGCGCCGGGCTGCTGCTGACCAGGGACACAAAGGTCGGCATGGTTCCGCCGAGGGCGAAACCGATGTTCCAGGACAACCCGGTGCCGCTGGCGCGCAGCTCGGTGGCAAAGCGTTCGTTGAGGAAGATCAGGATCGGCGCGATGATCGCCCCGCCCATGAAGCCGATGCCCATGCAATACAGCGCAGTGCGCGTCAGCGAGCCCGGTTCGGCGACACCAAGGAACATCATGGGCAGGCTCACCAGGTTGATCACACCCAGCAGCATGAAGGTCTTCTTGCGACCGATCAGGTCACTCAGGTAACCGAAGGCCAGTGCTCCAACGATTGTTGCCACCGACCCGTACATGAGCATCTGCGAAGTCTGCGTATGGGGCACTTTGGCGACCACGTTGAGCAGTGTCGGCAGATAACCGCAGGCCAAGTAATAGGTGGCACCGCCGCCGAACGTAATCAACAGGTTGACCAGCATCACCCCGCGGTACTCGCGACCGAACAGACGCTTGAGTGGCGACACGACCACTACCGCCGGCCCCTTGGTTTTGCGGGCCTGTTGCAGTTGCTGCCATACCGGGGTTTCTTCCAGGTAACGGAACATCACCAGACCGAAAAACGTGCTGAGCAAGCCGCAGAAGAACATGAAGCGCCAGCCCCAGACGTCAAACTCTTCCCCGGGAAAGATCTCCGACAACACCAGATAAGTGGCTGACGCCAACAGCGCGCCCATGCCGGCACCGGCGCCACCGATCAACCCGGACATCAAGCCGCGATAACGCGGCGAGATGGATTCGGTGCCGATGGTGTGAGTGGAGGCAACGATACCGCCGACGAAAACGCCCTGAATGACCCGCAAGACCAAAAACAGTATCGGGGCCAATACCCCGACCTGGTGAATGGTCGGCAAGGCGCCAAACAGTGCCGTGGAAACACCGACGCCGACCATCGACACCATCAACGCACGCTTGCGCCCGTGTTTGTCGGCATACGCGCCGAAGATCGCCGAGCCCAGCGGACGCACCAGCAAGGCCACGGCGAACGAGGCATACACCGCGGCCAGCGACAATGTCGGGGTGTCCGAGGGGAAGAACATACGGCCGATGATCGGCGCCACGTAGAGCAGAATGAACAGGTCGAATAAATCCAGCGCCCAGCCGAATGTCGAGGCAAATGCCGCAAGCAAGGCCTTGCCCGGTGGAATCTGCGGTGTATCGGTAGCGGCGCTGGTGGGTGATGCAGTTATTGTTGTTGTCGTAGTCATGGTTGCCTCACACAAACGGTGAATCGAAACGTTCTGCACCCCGGTGCGCGGGTTGCGGGTAATCAGCAGGCCAGCGGTGATACCTTGATGTGCCCTATCCGTTGCATTGAAGGGGCGGCAGACCCTGCTCCGCAGGGGCGCACGCCGTTGCCGACATGCTCCCGGGCCTGCTCGCCGGTACGCCTTTACTCGCCGGTGAACACTGCCGCACGCTTGCTGTGAAACGCTTCGACGCCTTCCTTGAAGTCCTTGGAACTGCGCAGACGGCTGTAGCAGTGACCTTCCATTTCGATCGCGACAGTCAGCGGCGCATCTTCGTTGTCGTTGATCAGTTTTTTCGCCGTGCGCTGAGCCAGCGGCGAGAAGCGCCGCAGTTCATCGACCAGCGCATCGACAGTGCTTTCCAGTTCGGTATCCGGCACGACCTCGGTAGCGATACCCCAGGCATAGGCCTGGTCGCCCGTGATGCGTTTGGCGCGCATCACCATGTGCTTGGTGCGGGTGATGCCGATGATTTTCTGCAGGCGTGCGGAGCCACCCGAGCCCGGGATCTGCCCCAGGTTCTGCTCAGGCAAGGCGTAGCGAGTGGTTTGCGAAGCAATGCGGAAATCGCAGGCCAGGGACAGTTCGAAACCAACGCCGAAGGTGTAGCCACGGTTGGCAACGATCACCGGTTTTTCGCAACGTGCCGGTGCCGCGACGTTCCAGGCCAGCTTGGAAACGTGCTCCGGCGACGCTTCGAGGAAGCCCTTGATGTCGCCGCCGCTGGAGAAGTGTTCACCCACCGAGCGCAGCACGATGACGCGCACGTCCTTGTGTGCATCGAGGGCTTCGAAGACCAGGCGCAGTTGATCGCGCTGGCCCATGGAAATGACGTTCAACGGCGCCCGGTCGAGGATGATGTCGGCGCGCTCACGGGACAGGTCGACTTCAACCTGGAAGCCATCGAACCGAGTGTCGAGAAATTGCTGGATCGCTTGTTGTTGCATGGGACTGTCCTCTGGATGATTAGCTGATGGCCTTCAAGGCCTGTTCCTGGAATTGGGCCAGCAGCACGCGCCGCAGCACCTTGCCCACTGGAGATTTGGGAATCTGATCGACGAACTGGTAACGCCGTGGCCGCTTGAACTTGGCCAGGCCCGAAGCGATGCAATGGGCATCGAGGTCGCCTTCCGAAACCTCGGCGCGCAGCTTGATAAACGCAGCAATGATCTTGCCCCACTGCTCGTCCGGCAGACCGACCACCACCACTTCTTCCACCGCCGGGTGCAGAGAGAGCATGTTTTCGATTTCCGCCGGGCTGACGTTTTCGCCACCGGTGATGATCAAGTCGTCGACGCGACCGGTGACGAACAGATCGCCCTCCAGATCGAAGTAGCCGATGTCACCGGTGAAATACCAGCCGTTACGCAACGCCTTGGCGGTCGCTTCGGGGCGGTTCAGGTAGCCTTCGAACGCCTCGTCGCTCGCCAGGTCGGCGATGATCTGGCCCTCCTCATACGGCTTGGCCAGCACGTCCACCGTTTCTGCATCGATCGGCACCACGCGCACCCGCTGGTTCATTGCACTGCGCCCTGACGAACCGGGTTTGCGGTTGGCTTGCTGGTCGATGGTGAAGGTGTAGATCTCCGAGCTGCCGTAATGATTGACGAACAATTGCGGCTGGAACGCCTGCTCGACCCGGCGCATCAAGCCGTCGCTCATCGGCGCGCCGGCAAAGCCGATTTTCTCCACACTGGCGACTCGCTCGCGGGCAAAGGCCGGGTGTTCGATGAGCATGTGGTAGAGCGTCGGCACCAGGTACAGGTTGCTGACCTTTTCCCGCTCGATGGCCTGCAGCGTGACCTCCACGTCGAACTTCGGCACACAGACGAAATGTCCGTCGATCAGCGCCATGGACAGCAGCGAACGCACGCCCATGGTGTGGTAAAGCGGCATGACACCCAGCGTGCACTCGCTCTGGCGGTAGAGGTTCTGCGCTACGTGGGCCACCGCCGCGGCGCGTTCGCAACGGTGCCTGCGTAGCACGCCCTTGGGCCTGCTGGTGGTTCCAGAGGTGTACAGCAGCAGTGAAAAGTCTTCGGCGTCGGCCTGAAGAATGATGCCGGAGGGGGTCTGCGAACACAGTTCCTCGAAACTCAGGTCGGTGTTGGCGGCACGCAGGCCGGTGGCGATCCGTGGCAGCCTGGCGGCGGCGCTGCAACCGGCCACCGCGGTCACGGTCGCGTCGTCGTAAGCCAGTGCGCGGATTTTCGCATCTTCGATGCAGTAGCCCAGCTCATCGGCAGTCGAACGCCAGTTCAACGGGGTCATGACGACGCCCGCAAACTGACAGGCCCAATGCAGGGTCGCCATCTGCCAGCGGTTCTGCATCGCTACCAGCAGTCGGTCACCGCGTTGCAGCCCAAGGCATTGCAAGCCCCAGGCGGCGCTCTGGATATCGACGAACCAGTCTTCATAGGTTTTCTTCAACGCACCGTCACTGACCGCCACGGCGTGTGGTCGGCGTTCAACGGCAGCGAGGAAACTGCGTCCGAGATCGAACATTATTGTTATACCCCTTTGTTCGTTTGGCGCTGGGCAGCGACTTCGAGCACGGCCTGGACGATGCCGGTGTAGCCCGTGCAGCGACATAGATGCCCCGAGAGCATGTCGCGTACCTGGGTCTCGTCCGGGTTGGGTACCCGTTCGAGGAAATCCACGCAGGACATGAGAATGCCCGCAGTGCAAAAGCCGCACTGCAAGGCGTGATGACGGCGAAAGGCTTGCTGCAGGTCGCTCAGTGTGTCGTCGTCGGCCAGGGACTCGACGGTCTCGATACGCCGCTCGTGTCCCTGTACCGCAAGCATCAGGCAGGAACGCATGGCGACCCCGTCCACCAGCACCGTGCAGGCACCGCAGACACCGTGTTCACAGCCGACATGGACACCGGTGGCACCGAGGTCGTGGCGCAGGAAGTCGCAGAGTTGGGTCCGCGGTTCGGCCAGCGCTTCGCGGGATCGGCCATTGAGTTCCAGGCGAATGGCAAAGGTTTGTTCGGCGGTTACACGCATGTTCAGACTCCTTCGATCAGCTGATGACCCAGCTCGCGAATCAGTTGGCGGCGATAGGCGGCGCTGGCCTGCACGTCGTCCTGTGCATCGAGCGACCAGGCGGTTTGATTGAGCGCGTCTGGCAATGCCGCACCCCGTGGCAGGCTGCGACGTTGCGGACGGTCGGCGACCCCGCCGATGCCGAGTTCGACCTGGTCCACGCCGATGGCCGCGGCCAGGGAGACAATGGCAAAGTCGCCGTGACGCATGGCGATTTCGCGGAAGCGATAGGTGATGCCTTCGCGCTTGAGCGGAAAACGCACCTCGACGACCAGTTCATCCCCACGCTTGTCGGTGGTGAGAATGCCTTGGAAGAAGTCGCCAGCCTTGACGATGCGCTGGCCTTTTTTCGACTCGAGAACGATCTCGCCGCCCAGCGTCACCAGGCACAGCGGCAACTCGGCGCTGGGGTCGGCGTGAGCCACCGAACCGCAGACTGTGCCGCGATTACGCGTCTGGAAGTGGCCGATCCAGGGCATCGCCAGTGCCAATAAAGGCACCTCGTCCATCAGGGTCGAACGCGCCAGCAACTGCGCCTGTCGCACCCCGGCACCTACAGCCAGGCAATCCTTGCGCAGTTCGATATAGGCCAGGTCAGCCACATGATTGATATCGATCAGCAACTTGGGTTGAGCCAGGCGCATGTTCAGCACCGCCATCAGCGATTGGCCACCGGCGATGATGCGAGCCTCTTGGCCGTACTCGGCGAGCAACTCAACCACCTGACGACGGGTGTCAGCCCGAACGTAATCGAAAGCAGCCGGTTTCATTGCGCACCTCCCTTGCCAAACAGCGCGCCAAGCGAGGCCCGCAGTCGCGCCCACCAGCCGGTGGAGATGGCTTGGCCGCTGACCCGTTGCGACAGGCGAGTAAAAATTTGTCCGATGATCACTTTCGAGGCCCCTTGCAACATTCGGCCGCCGACCGCGGCGACTTTGCCGCTGACCGCCACCTGGTATTGGTATTCCAGCCGTGTGTGGCCATTTTCCAGTTCGACGAAACGCACCTTGGCCTGGCCTTGGGCCGAGCCCATCGAGCTGCTGCCGGAGCCGGACAGACGCAATGAATGCGGCGGGTCCAGATCACTCAGGGCAACCTTGGCTTCGAAGCGCGCGCGGATCATGCCGACGCCGACGGTGACGTCTGCGCGGTATCGGTTCTCGCCTTCAAGCACCAGGTCGTGGCAACCGGGAATGATCGCCGCCAGTGTCTGCGGGTCGAGCAAGGTATCGAAGACCTGTTGCGGCGAAGCAGGAATCACCACCGAGTCGTTGGCCCGCAGTGCCGGTCCACCGGCAGGTGCTGCATCCAGATTGTCATCAGCCTCCATACCGGCGGGCCGTGGCGGCTCGTCGATCCCGATCAGCGTGCGTACTTTCGATGGCGTCAGTGGCAGACGGATGTCGGAGCGACCAAGGGCGTCGGCCACCGCGTTGGCGATGCACACCGGCGTGCTCATATTGTTGCCCTCGCCCACACCCTTGGCGCCCAGCGGGGTGAATGGCGATGGCGTTTCCATGTGCAGGATCACCGGTTCGATCACTTCCGGTGCGGTCGGCACCAGATAGTCGGCGAAGGTTCCGGAGAGGAAGCTGCCGTCCTCGCCATAGGCGAACTCTTCCATCAGTGCCGCGCCGAGGCCCTGGGTGAAGCCACCACGAATCTGGCCGTCGACCAGCGCCGGGTTGAGCAAGCGGCCGGCGTCATGGCAGGTGACGTAGCGATCGATGTGGATCTCGCCGGTCATGCGGTCGATTTCCAGACCACAGATGTCGAAGACAAAGCCGTAGCACAGCGAACTATTGACCTGATCCTGGTCGTCCGGTGCCACCAATTGTGGCGGGCTCCAGAAGGCGGTTTCGCGCAGACCGCCGTTTTCACCTTCCGGCAACAGGCCCGGCGACCAGTGGGTCGCACCGGCAATCCGATGGAATGGCGCCACCGCCCCGCCATTGACCACAAAAATCTTGCCGCCCGCGAAACGAATATCTTCGGGACTGGCCTGCAATTGCTCGGCAGCAATCGCGGCGAGACGATCGCGGATCTTTAACGCCGCCTTGTAGACGGCACCGGCCACAGCGCCGGCGAAGCGGCTGGAGTAGTTGCCCGAGGCAATCGACCAGGCGTCCTTCTGGGTATCCAGTTCGACGTTGACCACGATGGCTTCCAGCGCAACCCCAAGCACTTCGGCGACGACCTGGGCGACGGCGGTTTGATGGCCCTGCCCTTGCGGTGCCGAGGACACGTGCACACTGACGTCACCCAGCGGGCCGACGTTGATGGTTGCGGTGGCGACAGCGCCGTTTTTCGGACCGGCCTTGCGCCGCTCTTCGGGGGTCATCGCGGTGGTGATGTAACCCATGTTGGAAATCGATGGTTCGATGACTGCGGCGTAGCCAATGCCATAGATCCGGCCTTCGGCACGCGCCTGATCACGACGTTTGAGCAACTCGTCGAGGCCACCGTCAGCCACCGCCAAGGCAATACCGGCCTGATAGTTGCCGGAGTCGAGCAACGCACCGGCGGCCGCGCGATAAGGGAAGGCATCGGCCGGCACCAGGTTGCGGCGGATCACGTCCAACGGATCAAGCTTCAACTGCACGGCGATGTGTTGCAGCAGCCGCTCCAGGGCGAAATACACCTGCGGGCCACCGAAACCACGGTTCAGGCCGGAGGGGGTTTTGTTGGTCAGCACCACTCGGTTGCGCACTTGCAAATTGCGGATCGCGTAGGCACCCGTCAGATTGCCGTGCATGCGGTAGAAAGTCGCCGGTTCCGGCGCTCTCAGATAGGCACCGCAATCGTCGATCTGGTCATAACGCAACGCGGTGATGCGGCCATCCGCTTCTACCGCCGCTTCAATTTCGGTCACCCGATTGGTCGCCGAAGAAGCCCCCTGAAGATGTTCCAGACGGTCCTCGACCCACTTCACCGGTGCGCCGACCTTGCGTGACGCCAGCCCCATCATCACCACGTAAGGGAACACCCCTTGCTTGATGCCGAAGCTGCCGCCGGAATCTTTCGGCGTGCGCAAACGCAAGCGGTTGCCGGGCACATTCAGTGCACGGGCCATGACCGTGTGCAACGCATAGGGGCCCTGGAAATTGGCCAGCACGTCATAAATGCCGGTGGCGCGCTCGTACTGAGCCAGCACCACATAACATTCGATGGGTGTGCAGGAACTGCGCGGAAACTGCACTTTGAGCGAGACCTTGTGCGGCGCCTGCTCGAACGCCTGCTCCGGCTCGCCATAACGAAAGCGCCGTTCGTTGACCACGTTGCTGCCAACGGCGTCGTGCAGTATCGGCGCCTGTTCGGCGGTGGCCAGTTCGGGATCGATGATCGGGGCCAGCGGCTCGTATTCAACGCGCACACCTTCGATGGCGTCCTCGGCCAGATAGCGGCTTTCGGCGATCACCACGGCCACCGGCTCTCCGACGTAGCGCACCTTGTCGACGGCGACGCACCAGTGCTCCATTGGCTGGCGCACACCCACCGGAAACGGCAGCGCCCAGCGCTTGACGTCTTCGCCGACCAGCACGCCGTGCACGCCTTTCATCAGCAGCGCCTTGGAAAAGTCCACCGAGGTGATCCGCGCATGAGCGTGGGGTGAACGGATGATCGCCGCATGCAGCGTACCCGGAGGGATTGCAGCGTCATCGGCATAGCAGCCGAGGCCGCGCAACAATGCGGCGTCCTCGACACGGGCCTGACGGGCGCCGATGTGGCCGGTCTGGCTTTCGGTAGCAGGTTGGAAACTGGTCATTTTTTTCGCGGCTCTTGTTGTTTTGCAGCGCGATAGCGTTAGAGCCGAGTGTGTGAGAAAGGCGCAGGGAGCGCCTTGCCTGGGAAGATGGAGTTCTGCGCTGGGGTCTGAGAATTTGCCTTAGCGTCTGATTTTCAGGACTGGGACCGGACAGAATTGCCGGTCAGGGATGGGATGCGGTGCTATGGCGATACGGGTCACACTGCTGCTTTTCTCCAGGCCTCCAGGCGAAAAAAACCCGCCGAAGCGGGTTTTCATCTACGTACAGGTCAATCTGGCGCGGCACCACTCAAATTCTCAATCAGTGACGGGGTCACCACTGCGCGATATCCATCAGCATTTGGGTGCAATCCATCCGGTACGTACTGCTTGAACAGGTCAGGATCTGATTTCAAGACCGCCTCCCACCCTGGATAATTGTCGATCAGACGAAGTCCCCTGGCTTTTGCGACATCCCGGTACATCTGGAAGTAATCCCTTAACTGCGGTCTCTGCACCGCAGAGGCTCCAATCACGGGATTCATCACCATTAAAATGATCTCCGTCGATGACTTGGCAGCCTTGATCCGGTCAATCATCAGCTCGAGGTTTTTCCGTGCTTGTTCGACTGTGGTCTTGTTGGGAAGGAAAGCGTCGTTGACCGCGAATTCGATAAACACCGTATCCGGGCTTTTAGAGATAACCCGACTGTCGAGATTTTCAACTCCCCATCCCGACCACATCGAGCCCTTGCCACTGTTTATAACCGTGGCACGTCCGGAGTAACGCTGCTGCAGGTCATCCCCAAGCTGCTGTACCCAGGCGCCAGAGGCGGTCAAGCTCGTACCATAAGCGACGACGGTCTGCGCCTTGCCAGCATCAAGGTTTGAATAGAGAGCGCTTGGCTGACCAGCAAAGCTGGCCGCGCTTAACGACAGTAACATTCCGGCAAACAGAGCCTTGGCCCACAAATAATTCATTCGACTGTCCCGATCATTTCACAGGTGGGAAGGATGAACCTGTGAGCTTGAGGCGTCCAACAGATTCAGGCGGAGGGCATTGGTTAGCACCCCAGATGTCAGGATAGTTGTCGTGTACGCTCGCAAATTAAACACCCGCGCACGGCGCGTGTTTAAGCGTCCTACTGCTGACCTCCTGAAAGCTACAAGACCTTGCGTCGTTGCCTACAGGTACGCCAGAATCCGCCGGCTTGTGCGCCCCCGAGCCGCTCGGTAACTTGATTCCCGTCACTGCTCATCAGTGATCGGGTTTAGTCGCCCGCGTTAACTCAGTTGTGCGTGCATCTGTCATGCAGGTCTTTCATTGCCTGTACTTGATGGTAGCTGTACGTAGGGCGCCCTCGGGCGCGCCGGATTTCTGAGTTTCCCGGTCGACTAACCTGCGTCCAGCTGCCTCCCTTTTGTTTAGTCGCTAAAGGGTTGGCACTCAATCAGGAAACTCAGCATATGAAGAAACCTTCCCCCAATCCGCCCGACGCCGATCCAGCGTACCTGCACGGATCCGATACAAACACATCCAACGAGGCTGCCGAGCAGGCTGTCTATTTTCACGTTCCGTCGATTGCCGATATCAAAGCCATCCCGCGTACCCCCAGCACCCTGTTTACCGTAGACCCAGAGGCTACGACCGAAACCCTCGTGGTTTATCTGGTCGAAACGCTGGCCTCGGTCGATGTGATGGTTCATCACCTGGTGGATCATCTGGACGGTGGGTCTCGTCACGCCTTGTTGGGCATTTCCAACAGCATCATGCTGGCAGAAATCACGGCGAACCGGGTGTTGGATCAGATCGAGCCGCTCAAACAGGAGCGCTCACCCCTATCGAACTGATCAAGGCAACGGTAGACAGTATGGCGGCGACCGTGGTGCATCCGGGCATGCTTTCGAGCATGCCGGCTGAGTTATACCTGAATGGGTATAAGGGAAATGGCAGGGGCGGCTGGATTCGAACCAACGCATGGCAGGATCAAAACCTGCTGCCTTACCGCTTGGCGACGCCCCTGTATCAGTCGCTACGAGTGCCCGGCACTCTCTTCCTGATGTTGCAGCTTGCGAGCAACATCGAGATGCTGCGTCCTTACGCTATAGGCCCTGTGAGGGCCTCTGTAAGAGGAACTGAAATTTATCAATTTTCGCTCCGACTGGGAAGACCAAAAACAAAAAATTTGCTTTAAAACAGTCAGTTACTGTTAATCCAGGTTAGATCCAATTCTCTCCATGGCTTGTGAGTTTTCTAGCAGCGAGAAAAAGGGGACGAATTTATTTTCAGCAGTAATTTTCGAAAGGAAAGCAGCAAAAATAAATCCGTCACCTTTTCTCGTCACCTTTTCTCACACAGCAGGCACATGCCCCAAGGCATCGCAGCCGTGCGAGTTCAACGTCCCGGATGATCCAGGAATCTCCAACACGACGCGTAAACAGGTAGGCGAGGTGAAAACGATAAAAATGCTCTCAGTCATTTTGTCGCTGGCGACAATCCCCCTCCTCACGCAAGTGCTCAACGAACTCTCCATCTTGCAGCGCCGGCAATCACGGTCAGGTACGTATCAGTAGCTTCAGTAAACCTTCTACATCAGCTAGCGCAGGAGCATAGGCTCCGGCATGGCAGCACGATATGGATGCGCAAGCTGCTGAAAATCGCAGGCGTTCTCTCAAGTCTGCGATCCCCAGCAACTCCGCAGCCAGCCAACCAGCCATACAAGCGTCTCCTGCTCCAACCGTGTCTTCCACTTTCACGGCAATAGCCGGCTGCTCGAGTTGGCTGTCCGGGGTGTGGAGAATCATCCCGTGTTCCCCTCGAGTAAAAAGGATCTGTGCCTGAGAATTAAGAGCGCGAAGCTCATCCATTGCCTGGTGTTCGGTCAACCCTGGATAAATGTGCCGAAGGTCTTCGTCGGAAAGCTTAATCATGTCAGCTAGGGTGGTCATCGCAGGGAAGATCTGCTCCCGATAATGGCTATCCATTAAATTGCGCCAGTTCGGATCATAGCTAATCCGTTTACCGGCTCCTTTGGCCTCATGAGCAATTTTAACCAGCCTGTCTGCAAGTGGTTGTCGAGCCAAACTGATGCAGCTGAAATGACACAGCTCTGCTTGGTTGATCCATCCCTCGGGCATCTGATCTGGATCAAAAAAAAGATCGGCATCTCCAGCAAAAAAGTATCTTGGAGGACGGCTTGATGGAACGATGGCGACCAAAGGATCTCGATCTACCCGTTGGATAAAGTTCATATCCAGCCCTGCGGCTTTCGACTGCGAGACTATCTCGTCGCCCATTGAATCCGTGCTCACCGCCCCAGCAAAAGCGCTGCTGACACCCAAGCGACTTAGCGCTCGTGCAACGTTCCAGGGAGCACCACCCGGGTATCCCTTCCACTGCCCGGGAGCCCCTTGGACAAGGTCGGTCAGGGCTTCGCCAAATACTACTGCGCGAGGCAATACCATCGTCATTTCCTCAATTTTTTGTCGTAGGGATAACTGCACGCTGATCAACTTTGACCGGTAAACAATTACTCAATACGCTTGGTGAAAAGCAGGGATCGATGAGTGAAGGCGTGTTGGCCGACGCGTTCAAATACTAAAACCAGGTTTCCATTTGTATACCGTATTGCCATACACCTCCGGCGTTGAAGTCCGTCTTGCCGAAGGCGTCTGAGGTACTGTATCTGTCCAGATCCGAAGACCAGTTCATCAAGCTTGCGAACACACGCAGTTCGGGACGAGTGAGCAGGTCTCCAACGTCAGGTTTGAATGTCGGGGCGATCGTGAATTTCCAGTAGTTACCGTCGACCGCATTACGTTGTAGATAGCCCTTGGGGTCGAGGTTCATGGTTTGCCAGCTCACTTCGTAGGCCATCTCGAAATTGCTGGTGATTGCATTGGCCAAACGCATGTTCAGCGTCATCCAGCGGTAATTGTCACCCTTGACGTATCTATCCTTGCTTTGTTCGGCCAGCAAGCTGGGGCCGATGCGCCAACCAGGCGCGATGGGTGTCTCGCCGTAAAGTGCCAGGCGCAGAGCGCGTGCATCGTCAATCAGTTCACCATCCGAGCCGACGTTCTTGACCTCAGCCCCCAGGCCTTGCCCATAGAGCAGCGCTGTTTTGAAGAAGCCTTCCCTGCCGAAAAAGTTTTTCTGGTGATTGGCCAGCATGCTGTGCAAGCCGGAATCCGCAGGCGTCAGACCCGCTTCATTGCTGCGCGTGCCAATGTCGTTTTTCTTTGCGCCAATGGCATTGATCATCCACTGCCACTGACCACTGTCGAAGAACTGGTTAGAGGTCAGGATGTAGCTTTCCACATCGGCGTTGATACCGCCTTCACTGAAATCCCCGTAGTTCCGCCCGATCAAGGAGTAATTCGAGCGCCAATTCTTGTTCATCTGCATATCGTAGATTCCCCCCCCGGTGCCAGCCAGATAGACGACGTCCGAGTCCAGCCAGTGGATGTCGAAATTATCTCTGTCGAATCGCTTGCCTGCCCAGAGGGTGGCGTTCTCAAACACTGAATTGCCCTTGAAGGCGGCGAGATGATCGAGTTCGGTAAATACCTGACGCACGTTCAGGTTACTTTCGTCGGCCGTCCAGTCATTGGAGCTTTCCACTCCATCGGCGATGGACACCGTGAATTTGGAACGAGTGCCGTTCTGCGCATGGATTTCTTTGGACAGGTCTATGCGCATGTAGGTGTCGTCTTCGTTTCCGAGTCGCCCGACGGCCCCCCCGACTGAACCGGCAGGGGTTGTATACGGGCCGCCACGACCGCCACCCAGTCCATCGTTAATCAGCAATCCGGAGCGGGCGTAGCCCTTGAAGCTGAAGCCGTCAGTGAGGTGTTCGGTACTGCCCTGTTTTTCCATGCTTTGCTGACGGGCTTCGAGTTTTGCCAGCCGGGTGTCCAAAGTGGGCGCTGCAATGGCTGTCGCAGTGGACGCAACAGGCTGCGCGGCGGGAGTGACGAGTTTGATCTGCTGCAATTCCCTGGCGAGTGCTTGGGTTTGCTGTTCAGCTGCGGCTGCGCGCTTTTCCGCTGCGCTGGCACGGGCTTCAAACGCGGCCATGCGTTCTTCCAGAGTCGCGGCTTGAGAGGTCGCCGCCGTGGTGCCGAGCACGCCTGCGAGTAGCCAGCTTGATGCTTTCTGCATGTGGATTTCCTGTTTTGTTTTTATTTTTCAGTTCCCGCGACCGGCCTTTATTCGTGAGTTGGAAATTGTGGTAATCGACGAAAAAAAGGATGCCTGATCGCAAATACGCTGCTACATTTGACGATGTTAACGTTAACTTTTCTAAAAACAAAAATAAAGGGTGCTCGATGAAACATCTGAAATCTCTCCTTCCAGCAGCACTACTCACCCTCTGTGCCGGACTTCCGTCCGTCTCGAGCGCAGCCGATTTGACGATCTCGTGCGGTGCGGTGGGTGCAGAGTTACAACTGTGCAAGGAGGCTGTCGAGGCGTGGTCGAAACAGACCGGCAACAACGTCGAAGTGGTTTCCACGCCCAACTCGGCGACCGAGAGGTTGTCGTTTTACCAACAGATCCTCAGTGCGCAGTCCAGCGATATCGACATCATTCAAATTGATATGGTGTGGCCGGGGATGCTGGCCAAACATCTGATGGATCTGCGCGAGGTGCTGCCCGCCAACGCGACCCAAGGCTACTTCCAGGCACAGGTGGATAACGCCACGGTGAATGGACGGCTGGTGACGATGCCGTGGTTCACCGACTCGGGCCTGCTGTATTACCGCAAGGACCTGCTCGAGAAGTACACCAAGCAGGTTCCCCAGACCTGGGAGGAAATGACGGCTACCGCCAGGGATGTGCAACAGGCAGAGCGCACGGCCGGGAACCCCAATGCATGGGGTTACATCTTTCAGGGACGCGCTTACGAGGGGCTGACGTGTAATGCGCTGGAGTGGATCAGCAGCCAACCGGAAGGCGGACTGGTCAATCCACGAGGCGACATCGTGGTCAACAGTCAGGCCTCGAGAACTGCTTTGGCCCTGGCGAAAAGCTGGGTAGGAGACATCTCCCCGCGTGGCGTACTCAACTACACCGAGGAAGAAGGACGTGGCGTATTCCAGTCGGGAAATGCGTTGTTCATGCGTAACTGGCCTTATGTCTGGGCCCTGGTACAAAGCCAGGACAGTGCCGTAAAAGATAAGGTTGGCGTCGCTCCCCTGCCCCGCGGCGGCAAAACCGGCACCCATGCCTCCACCCTCGGTGGCTGGGGTCTGGCGGTATCGCGTTACAGCGCCCATCCAAAACTTGCCGCAGACCTGGTGAGCTACCTGACCAGTGCCCAACAGCAAAAACATCGTGCTCTGACTGCCGCCTATAACCCGGTGATCGAGTCGCTGTATCAAGATCCCGAACTGCTCGCGGCAATGCCTTATTACAGTCAGCTGCACAGCATTCTCAACGATGGGGTCATGCGCCCCGCCTCAATAACCGCCGATCGCTATCCAAGGGTCTCCAATGCGTTCTTCGATCGAGTGCATGGCGTGCTGGCGGGCGAGTTGCCTGTCGATCAGGCACTGGCCGAACTGGAAAGCGAGCTCACGCGCATCAAACGCCGGAACTGGTAAGCCACAAGGAAGGAAATCACCATGTCTGTCTCTACTACCCATGCCCCTTGTGACGAGCTGCTCACCAGGGAAACACCTGTGCAGCGTCGTCGAGTACGCGCCGCCTGGCTGTTTTTGACACCGATGTTGCTGTGTCTGGCCCTGGTGGCGGCCTGGCCGCTACTGCGCACATTCTGGTTCAGCCTGACCGACGCCAACCTGGCGGACACCGGTGGCGGAACCTTCATAGGCTTGAGTAATTATCTGTTCCACAACGGTTCCAGCTGGTCGGGCATCCTGGTCGATCCACAATGGTGGAACGCTGTGCGCAACACGTTGCATTTCACCGTGGTATCGGTGGGACTGGAAGTCGTACTGGGACTGCTGGTGGCGTTGCTGTTGAACATCAAGTTCACCGGCCGTTCCCTGGTGCGTGCGTTGATTCTGATTCCCTGGGCGATTCCTACCATCGTCTCGGCGAAGATCTGGTCATGGATGCTTAACGACCAGTTCGGCATCATCAATCACCTGATGCTGAGCGTCGGCCTGATTGATGCCCCCCTGGCCTGGACGGCAGATGCGGATCTGTCGATGTGGGCGGTGATCATCGTCGACGTCTGGAAGACCGTACCTTTTGTCACGCTACTGATGCTGGCTGCCTTGCAGATGTTGCCGAGCGATTGTTACGAAGCCGCCAGGGTTGATGGCATTCATCCGCTGAGAGTGTTCTGGCGTGTCACGCTTCCACTGCTGATGCCTGCATTGTTGGTGGCGGCGATCTTCCGCATCCTCGATTCCCTGCGGGTATTCGACGTCATCTATGTCCTGACCTCGAACTCTTCGAGCACCATGAGTATGTCGGTCTATGCCCGCCAGCACCTGGTGGAGTTCCAGGACGTTGGTTACGGCAGTGCGGCCTCGACGTTGTTGTTTTTAGTGGTTGCGGTAATCGCCATGCTTTATCTCTACCTCGGACGCCGTCAACTGGAGGTCCGGTCATGAACCTGCGCCTACTGAAAAAAGCGCTGTTGCGCCTCGGATTCTGGTGTCTGATCGGGGTGTTGCTGCTGTATGCGGTTTTCCCCTTCTACTACGCCATCGTGACTTCGCTGAAGCCGTCCAGCGCCTTGTTCGAGGTGAGCTACTGGATCGCCAACCCCGACTTCTCCAATTACGCGGCGGTACTCCACCAAGCCTCATTCCTGCGGGCTATCGGTAACTCGCTGGTGGTTGCGCTTTGCGTGGTGTCGCTGGCGCTGTTCCTCAGTGTGACCGCCGCCTATGCCTTGGGCAGGGTGAAGTTTCGTGGACGTGGCACGGTGTTGATGATGGTTCTTGGCGTGTCGATGTTTCCCCAGGTCGCGGTGCTGTCAGGGCTGTTCGAAGTGATCCGCGCCCTGGGTCTGTACAACACGTCTTTGGCGTTGATCCTGAGCTACACGATTTTCACCCTGCCCTTCACCGTCTGGGTGCTGACTACGTTCATGGGGCAACTGCCCCATGAACTGGAAGAAGCGGCAATCATGGATGGCGCTTCGCCTTGGGTCACGCTGACCCGGGTGCTATTGCCGCTGCTCTGGCCCGCACTGGTCACCACTGGCTTGTTGGCCTTCATCGCCGCGTGGAACGAGTTCCTGTTTGCCCTGACCTTCACCCTCACCGACACGCAACGCACGGTGCCGGTCGCCATCGCCTTGATTTCCGGCGGCAGTCCCCATGAGCTGCCTTGGGGGCTGTTGATGGCCGCCTCGGTGGTGGTCACCGTCCCACTGGTGATTCTGGTGTTGATATTCCAGCGCCGAATCGTTTCCGGTCTCACTGCCGGCGCGTTAAAGGGTTGATGCCCGACAACTACAAGGAACAGCATCGTGATCAAGTTGAAGCTAGACAACGTGAACAAACAATTGGGCGGCGCGCGGATTCTTCGCGACGTCAGCCTGCAGATCGCTGCGGGTGAATTCGTGGTGTTCGTTGGCCCTTCGGGCTGCGGAAAGTCGACTCTGCTGCGACTGATCGCCGGACTGGATTCGATCTGCGGCGGCGACCTGCTGATCGACGGACGTCGGGTCAACGACCTGGAGCCACGCGAGCGTGGCGTCGGCATGGTGTTTCAGTCTTATGCGCTGTACCCGCACATGAGCGTCTACGACAACATCAGCTTTGGTCTCAAATTGACCAAGACTGAAAAGAGCAGCCTGCGCGAGCGCGTGCTGAAAACTGCGCAGATCCTGCAGTTGGACAAACTGCTGCAACGCAAGCCAAAGGAACTGTCCGGTGGGCAGCGTCAGCGTGTGGCAATGGGCAGAGCCATGGCGCGGGAACCGGACATTTTGTTGTTCGATGAGCCGCTTTCCAACCTGGACGCGTCCTTGCGGGTGCAGATGCGCAACGAAATCGCCCGGCTGCATGCTCGACTGGGCTCGACCATGATTTATGTCACCCACGATCAGGTTGAAGCGATGACCCTGGCCGACAAAATTGTCGTGCTCAATGGCGGTCGCGTAGAACAGGTCGGCTCACCGCGCGAACTCTATGAACGCCCGGCGAGCTGCTTTGTCGCCGGTTTTCTCGGTTCGCCCAGGATGAATTTTCTGCCGGCACGCCTGCAAGCCCCAGGCGAAACCAGCCGGGTCGAGACCCTCGTATGGGGTATCACTACCCTGCCCTTCGACAGCTCGAACCTGGCAGCGGACACGCAGTTGAGCCTGGGGATTCGCCCGGAGCACGTGTCGCTCAAGGCGGCAGAGGGAACCGCCGGCGTCGCCGTGACCGGGGTCGAATACCTGGGCAGCGAAACCTACGTGCACCTCGAGACAGGTCAGGACGAGCCACTGATCTGTCGTTGTGAGGTCAGCGCCGGATGGCAGGTGGGTGATCGGGTTGAGCTACAGCTGGACATCGACAACCTGCATCTGTTCGACGCCGACGGCATGGCCTTGAAGCGCCACCCACAAACCATTGAAACCCTGCCGGATGGCGTCTCTCTGCGCTCGGCACGAGCAAGCGCCCTATGACTGTGTATGTGAATCCTATGAACGACCCAATGTCTTGCGCCCTTGACCTTGCGCAGCATGCGCTGAGTGACGGCCTGTCTCGCGTCATCGATGATTATCGGCCTGGTTATCATCTTGCCCCTCCAGCGGGCTGGATGAACGACCCTAACGGGGTGGTGTACTTTCGCGGCGAATACCACGTGTTCTACCAACACCACCCCTTCGAAGCGAAATGGGGCCCGATGTATTGGGGGCACGCCAAGAGTGCCGATCTGGTTCATTGGCAGCACCTGCCCATTGCGCTGGCACCCGGCGATGACTTCGACCGTGACGGTTGTTTTTCCGGTAGCGCGGTAGTGTGTGGGGATACCTTGGCACTGATCTACACCGGGCACACCTGGCTCGGGGACGTGGGTGACGAGCGCTCGATCCGACAAGTCCAGTGCCTGGCCACCAGCACCGACGGCATCCGGTTCGTCAAGCATGGCGCCGTCATCGAGACCGCGCCGCAAGACACGATCATGCACTTTCGCGACCCCAAGGTATGGCAAGTGGATGACTGCTGGTACCTGATTGCCGGCGCACGCCTGGGCGATGTGCCGCTGCTCCCGCTGTACCGTTCCACGGATCTGCACGCCTGGGAGTTCCTCGACTATGTGGCCAGCGGCAGCGAGGGCGACGGCTATATGTGGGAGTGCCCGGATCTGTTCCGCCTGAACGGACGTGATGTAATGCTGTACTCCCCCCAGGGCATGCAACCCGAGGGTTACGAACGGCTCAACAAGTACCAGACCGGTTATCGAGTGGGCCGACTCGACAGCGAATGGCACTTCACCGGCGGGCCTTTTATCGAACTGGATAACGGCCACGATTTCTACGCCGCGCAAACGCTACTGGCCGCCGATGGCCGGCGCCTTGTGTGGGCGTGGCTCGACATGTGGGAAAGCCCGATGCCGAGCCAGGCCCATCACTGGTGCGGCATGCTCGGTTTGCCGCGCGAACTTGAACTGTGCGCCGATCGCCTTTGCGTGTATCCGGCACGGGAGCTTACCGCCCTGCGCAAGGCGCCCTTGCCGAGCACGCCTTGGTGGGAAGAGTCGGGAACCCGGTGGGTGCCGGAAGTGAATGGCGACATGCTCGAAATTCATGTGCACCTGGATTTGCGCGGCTGCACCGACGGCCACCTCGGAATCGCCTTGCGCTGCAGCGACGATGGCCAGGAAGAAACCCTGCTCTACTACGATGCGTCGCTGCAACGCCTGGTGCTTGACCGCAGCCGCTCGGGTGCGCAAGTCACCGGTCAGCGCAGCGTGTCGATCGATCCGACACAGGAGCAGCTGGAACTGCGCGTGTTTCTCGATCGCTCGTCCATCGAGGTGTTCGACGAAAACGGACACTTCAGCCTCAGCAGTCGCCTCTATCCGCGGCCTGACAGTCTGGGCGTGAAGCTGTTTGCCAACGGGAGTGGCGGGCGAGTCTCCATTCCCAAGGCATGGCCTCTGGCCTCGGGATGGCTATGAGCTGCGTCATTCGAGTCGCGAGAAGTCCGGGCCCTGTGTCATGATTCTGCGTCAACCTGACCGGGCTCGCCTCGCATGACTTCAGTGAAAGACGTTGCACAGCTGGCCGGCGTGTCCCTGATGACGGTTTCTCGAGCGCTCAACAATCCGGAAAAACTGAGCCCCGAAACCCTTCAGCGGGTACGTCGCGCCATTGATGAACTGCAATTCGTACCGAGCCTGTCGGCGCGCAAGATGCGCGGCGACAACCTCCAGTCGCGAACCATCGGTGTGTTCGCGCTGGACACCGCGACCACACCGTTCGCGGTCGAGCTGCTGCTGTCCATCGAACAGACCGCGCAGCAAGCCGGCTGGAATGTATTTATCCTCAACCTGTTGAGCAACCCGCCCACCGACCAGAACATCGATCTGATGTTGTCGCACCGTCCCGACGGGCTGATCTTCAGCGCCATGGGGTTGCGCCACGTGAGCATTCCCGAGCGTTTGAAGAGCAAACCCTTGGTACTCGCCAATTGCCTGGCAGATGACAGTGACCTGGTCAGTTATGTGCCGGACGACGAAACGGGGCAGTATCGAGCGGTACATCATGCGTTGAGCCAGGGCTATCGGCGCCCTCTGTTTATCAATCTGCCAAAACAGAGTCTGGCCTGGGGCTTGCGACAAAAAGGCCTGCAGCGTGCCTGTCAGGCATTTGGCCTGGCGCCAGACGCGCTCCTGCAATACGACCTTTCCGATCATGACGCCTATGGTGAAACCGCAGCCATCCTCGACCGCCACATCATTGACGGTCGTCCCCAATTCGACCTGCTGATCTGTGGTAACGACCGCATTGCCTTTTGCGCCTATCAGCTGTTGTTGGGCCGTGGCCTGAAAATTCCCGACGATGTCGCCGTGCTCGGCTACGACAACATGATCGGTATTGCTGAGCTGTTCATCCCGCCGTTGACCACGGTGCAACTGCCGTACTACGAGATCGGTCGCAAGGCTGCCCGGCACCTGATCGAGACCCTCGAGGAATCGGGAGCCAAACCAGTTGACTGTCCATTGGTGGTCAGGGCATCACTATAGGAATTAGGTGATAGCACACCCGCTTGCTTTCGATTTGCCATTAGCCTGTCACGCACCAGAAATGTTCCGCCGACACCAGGACTCAGGCAATTTACTGCCATCGATGGTGACCAGATTTTCTCCAAAATAACCCTAACTGCTGACCCGGCACAACAACCTGGCGACAGACGCCTCGGATGGCCTTACTGTTGCCTTTTCGGAAGTTGGCGATGGACTTGAAATCCGGCATCAAACGCCCGATACACCACATCAATTCGTCGTTGCGCTACGCTTCTCGCTCCATCCGACGGCTCGACTGGATGCCTTTCAGATAGCTGTAGATTAATCCTCAACAAGACCGATGAGTGGTAAGCCGGCCGGTCAGTATCAACTGGGACGGCATTTTCAAAACCGAGATTGACCAAGCCCGCAGGACCAAAGATTTCAGGAGGGGCGTTTTATCTAATTATAAGGGTCAAGGCGAATCACTCGCCCTGACCGTTTGGATATTTCAGAGTCGAAATCTCAGTTTTCGCTCAGTGCCGGTTAGCGGGCTTATTTCGCCCCAAGCCCAGTACGTCTCTGGTTCTCTTGTGTCTCCTACCCGGCGCCAGCGTCCTTCGTTCTGAGGAGTCGACGGCTGAGATTTTCCGAGAAAATCAGGCATACGCCCTTTTGGATCGGGAATGAATTCCCATAAAGAGTCCCCGGCGCGCAGGTAGATGGCCTCAGGGAAGTTTCGATCGGGACCAGCCTTTACGATGGCTTCGACATCGGTGCAGGTGGTCACCAGCTGTTGGTCCGTGGTTATAAGTGCAAAACCCCATCGGTCATGTCCAGCACTAAAGTGACCGCCCTCAAATGAACCATCCTTATAACGGGTTCCCCAGGTGTACCAAGTGACGTGCGTATGAGCGCCGGCCATTGGATCGCCCTCGCCATACAGCATCGCGTTTTCGCGCATGAACACGGTGTCGGCGCAGACGAACCCACGAACATCACGGCCGGCTAGTTTACCCGTCACTTGGAACATTGCTGAAGCGTAATAGATACCTGAGTCAGTCTGCGGCAAGTACCAATGCAGGCCGGGGCCACAGAGGCTACCGTGCAATTCCATTACACCCTGCTCGCGCCATTGCAGCGTATCCGGACCGTAGACAATCTCGTAGGCGGCGCCGTCGGCGTCGGCCGGGCTACGACGAAAGGCGTTTCCGTTCTCAACGCCGCTGACAACGTTCTTGCCAGACGCGGCGCCTTGGAACAACGGGAGATCGAAACGCAGGCAACCCTCAGCATTCCTCGATGACTGGATGATTAGACTGTCCCGCCCTCCTTTGCTCGTGTCACAAAAGCGCCGGGTTAGGGAATACAGATGACCTTCGTCGTCTCGCAACGTCCCATAGTGCAACGCACCTTCCCAACTAAGGCCAAAATAGCCTCTGGTTTCAATCAGTCGCTCAGGTTCATATAAATGCGGTCCGACTAGTGGCTTGTAACCGAAATTACCTCGTTGAGGCCATTGCAGATTGGACATGTGCAGCGTTCTCCTATATGGAAAGTGTGCAGAGGCGCCGGAATCAACGTTTCGACCGGTGCTGTGCAGCGACTGATTGCAGGATTCACCGAAGCCGAAGCGAGCCAAGCGGGCCGCGGCCAACACCATAATGGTACGACAGTGTATCTTTATCAAGGGTTACTTGTACATGAAGCAAACCGTTTCCACTGGATCCACTTTTGCCGATTCGGCTGCTACAACAGGCGAGCTTCGCAAGCCGCGTAGAGGGCGCCCATCGCAAGCCGACGCGCCGCGTTTGGAGCAGCATCTGCTGGATATTGCGCACCGTCTTTTCGTCGCCAATGGATATGACGTAACGACCATGGATTCCATCGCGGTGGAAGCTCGTGTTTCCAAGCGAACTCTTTATCTTCGTTACCCTAGGAAAGAGCTGCTGTTCGCGGCGGTGGTAGCGGAGCATACGGTTCGCAGTTTCGAGGCGGTCCAGGCGGTGCTGGAGCAATTTGAAAGCAACCCTGAGCTGGATTTGCGCGCGCGATTAAAGATGTTGGGTCATGCCTTCGTGGAGCAAGCCGTTAATCCGGATACCCTGTCTTTAGATCGAAGTATGGCGACTACTGCCCAACGCTTCCCCGACCTGCTCGATTCACTGCACAGAGCTGGCTATGAGCGTGCGACTTCGATAGTCCAAGCCTTGTTGTCTGAGGCGGGGGCCATGGAGTCAGAGATTTCCGCCCAGGCCTTTTATTCGTTGCTGGTGCTTGCCCCGATTCGAGAGCGTCTAAGGGACGGCAAACAGCAGGTGCCAGACGTTGACCGGGTGATTGACTTCATTACTGCTGGGGCTCGAATTTCTACGACATGTTGAAGTCTGCATCAACGCATATTTGAGGCTCAAAGAAAGTATCTGTCTCAAATTGAAGTTCAACTCAAGGACTGGTGTATACCCGAGCAGTCTTTCGCAACAGCCCTGCAGTGCTTCTGCCTCAACTGGAGTGGATGACCGATCTACGACACATCAGAGCGACCACCCATTCACAACAAGCAGCACAAGCACTGCATATACTCATCGGCCGTATTTAGTTACCGAGGTGGAAATCGAAGAAATTCCAAATAACGTTCAGTGCGTCGGTTGCCTCGGTTACGCCCGGCGCGTTCCATACCGTTCCATGTCCCCAGCCCTCGGTGATATATAGATGGCTCTCAGCGCCTGCTTTCAAAAGCTTGACGTGGCTTGCGATGCAATCATTCATCATCATATCTCGCGTTCCCGTAAGAAAGAGTGTCGGCGGGAATTTTGCAAGGGCGTCAGGCGATACTGCAGGAGTTGCCAGAGGGTCATTCATGTCGGCACCTTCAAAGTAGGCTATTTGAGGGAGGACAGGAGTCGATGACGATACGCCATTGAAAATCGTCGCTATGACCTTGGAATCGCCGCCTCTGAGGAAATCGAAGCCTGTGCAGAAAACTCCTATTGCACCTGGGCGCGGCAGATTGTGTTTTTGAAACCAGAGCATAGCCTGGGCCGCCAGAATGCCTCCTGCGGAGCAGCCTTCGATGCCGATGTTCTCGGCCGGATACTGCTCCAGAAGAGCAGCATATACCGATGCTACGTCCTCACTAGCGGCTGGAAACCGATTTTCCGGACCCTGACGGTAATGAACCGACACGACCTTTATCGCACCGATTCCAGCTATGGGTACGGCCTCATTGAGTCCGCCGATCCCTCTCCCACCATGAATGCCCCTCCGTGCAGCACGATGAGGACACGATCCTTGTTTTTTTCGTGTATGCCCGCTTTTGGCGTGATGATATCGACATTGACGCCTCCTATCTTGCCCGGTTCAACATCAACGGGATAAACCGCTTTCTATTTGTTCAATGTAGGCAGCAGGTATTCATCGAGCAGGAGGCGGTATTCTTTGATGTCAGAGGCGACAGGATATTGATGATTGAGGAACTCCGTATAAACGGACTTTGCCTCGGGTGATAAATAGTCCGACACGGGAATTTTAAATGTATCGCTACCTTCTATCGTCCCAACCTCATTCACTTTGAACGTCATGTGTTTTTCCTTTTTGTTGTTTTCACACGTGTTAGAAGATTCTTAGGGATTCGATCACCCAGTGCAGCGCGCTCCCTCTTCAGAATGGCAAGTGGCCGCGAGCGCGGGTCACCGTCAACGGACGCTCGTAGGAAGGGTCGGTCTTATCGCGCGATGCCACGCCCGTAGCGGCATAAGCGTCCAGCGCTTCCTGAGGCAGAGGGAATTCGCCAAGCGCACCGTTCCATTCAATCACGCACTTGCGTGCAGCAATCGCCCACCTGCCGCCACGGCGTTCGAAACGGTCAAGATACCTGCCGCCACTCAGAGTGAGGCCTGGACCGACCTGGTTCTTGCCCGAGAATATCCAATAGGTTTCGGTGTGCGCCGTATCCCCATCCAGATCGCAACGATGATTGAGCACGTAATGTTTATGGCTGTGTTGATACTTGGCGTGATAAGCGAACGCCCAGTCGATGAACTCATCTACCGACCCGACAAACGCGCCATGATCATCCAGGGCATCGTCGTGATACACGCTTTTCACCATTTCCCGGTCGAATCTGTCCACGCCGCTGCAATACCGAATGATGCAGTCATGGATTTTTTGACGGTCGATGAGTGCTTGCACTTCAACAGGAACGAATGGGCTGGTCATGGGCTTTCCTTTTCTTGTCAGAGGTACCGCATCGATTCAATAAACGTCGCGAAGCCTTGCTAAAAAACGCTTCATCTATCTCGCCAGGGATGCCATTATCTGAACGGCGATCAGATAATAGAATAAAAAACGATTGAGGGAGAAAAAAATGAAAGCGATTCGCTTCCATCAATACGGAGGGCCCGAGCAACTTGTTTTGGATGATGTAGCCACGCCGGGCATACGGGCCAACGAGGTTCTGGTGCGAATTCATGCGGCGAGCGTCAACCCGGCGGACTTCAAGTTTCGCGCAGGCTGGTTCAGGGATTTCGTCAACCTTGCCCTGCCCTTCATTCCAGGTGCGGATTTTTCCGGTACGGTGGAGAAAGTCGGCTCGCAGGTCGACGACTTCAAGCCTGGGGATGATGTGTTCGGCATGCGGGACGTCCAGGCGGGCGGCAGCTACGCGCAATACATCGCTGTGAGCAGCGACGCAATTGCCTTGAAACCGAAGCATTTGAGCCATGCGCAAGCAGCTGCGGTGCCGTTGGCCGCGTTGACTGCATGGAGCGCTCTGTTCGATCACGCACAGCTGAAACAGGGGCAGCGAATACTGATTCATGCCGCGTCAGGCGGCGTCGGAACCTACGCTGTCCAATTGGCCAAACTTGCGGGTGCTGAAGTCATCGCCACAACGTCTACGCCCAACGTGGACCTGGTTCGCTCGCTGGGCGCTGATCAGGTGATCGATTATCGGCTTGTGGACTTTGCAAGCGTCGTGCGAGATGTCGATGTGGTTCTGGACGCTCTTGGCGGTGAAGGCCAGGCGAAATCGATGAGTACGCTGCGACAAAATGGCCTGATCGTGACGCTGCAGCCGCCAGGGGTCGATGCCGCCCTCGCGCAACAGATGCAGGTGCGTACAGCATTGGTGGCAGTCTGCGCTAATGGCACTCGTACCGCCGAACTGGCTGCGCTTCTGGACAAGGGCACTCTGAAACCCGTGATTGATCAGCAATTCCCCCTGGCGGATGCAGCCCAGGCCCACGTTCGCAGCGAGTCGGGCAGGACGCGGGGCAAGATAGTTCTGACCATGGATCAAGAACCCGAGTAGATCACTTCTCATTGGCCATCACGCTGGCGCTTGAAGGCCGGGCATCGGCTTGCTTGGCGCTGGCGCCGGCCCGTTACAAAAAGGGGGAAAACCCAAATGCTCAATTTCGATGCAAAAGTCGCTCTCATCACCGGTGCAGGACGCGGCATCGGCCGCCAGCACGCCCTCTCGTTGGCTGAACGCGGCGCTTTTGTCGTGGTGAATGATTACGGCGTCAACGGGCGCGGCGAGCAAGGCGGGAATGCCGACCCCGCGGCTTCGGTGGTGGCCGAGATTCACGCTGCAGGCGGTCAGGCCATGGTCGCTTGCTACGATATCGGCGACAGTGCCCAGGTAACCGAGATGATGGATGCGGTCATTGCCCGGTGGGGCAGGATCGACATGGTGATCCACAACGCAAGCACCTACGCGGACCTCGACTCGTTCGAATCGACCCGCGTGGAAGACCTTGAACGCATCATGCGCGTCAACGTGACCGGAGGCTGGAATGTCGTCCATACCGCCTGGCCGCACATGCAGCGCCAGGGAGAGGGCCGCATCGTCATGACAGGTTCAGGAGCCGGCATGTTCGGTCGTCGTCGCGATCAAGCGTACAGCGTGGCCAAAAGTGCGCTAATAGGCCTGACCAAAGTGCTCGCCACCGAAGGCGAACGCCAGGGCATCAAGGTCAACCTGGTGGGGCCGGTAGCGTTCACTGACCAGTCCAAAGCTCAAGGCATACCCTCGATCATGGAACGTTTCGCCCCGCCGATCATGGTCAGCAACCTGGTGATGTTGCTGGCCCATACCGATTGCCCGGTGAATGGTGAAATGTTCCATTGTGGTGGCGGATTCGTCTCACGGGTATTCGTGGGGGAAACGTCCGGCGTGACATTCACGCTGGAGGATATGTCGCCCGAAGGTTTGCTCGAAGCATTGCCACGGATTATGGATGAGACTGGCTACGCCGTGCCCAGAAGCTCTGACCAATCAGGTGCGCGGCTGTCAGCCGGTATCGCGGCGGTCAATCCGGAATTTGCCGAGGTGCTGGCGGCTGCGAAACGCGCGCGTGATGCCGCACGGTAAGACGGCTTGGAAGACAGCCCGGGGGCGGCGATCTTTCACCGCTCCCGTCGATTCGGGGCCGCTGCACGGCCCCTTTAAGGCACTACGCCTTGATCACGTCTTGGAAACCCCCGAGTACAATGCCTTTAGTACGCTTGATGAAGTCATGCGGATAGCCCAACTCCAGGTGGCTGAGCTGGTCCAGTGACGCCACTTGATCTGCGTCCAGCTGGAAATCCAGACAGGCCAGGTTGTCGCTCAATTGTGCCAAGGTCCGCGCTCCCAGCAGTGGGATCACGCCTGGCTTGGCACGTAGCCAGTTCAACGCCACATGCACGGGATGCCTGTCCAACTGTTCGGCCAGTGCGCTCACCCCCTTGGCGATTGCGAGGCTACGCTCATCGAGGGGCTTGAGCTGGAAGGTCTCCAGACGTTTGCCCTGAGTATCGTCAGCATTGCCATATTTGCCGCTGAGAATGCCACTGGCCAGCGGCGACCATGCGCAAACGGAAAGCCCCAGCGCTGCAGCCATAGGCAGCAATTCGCGTTCTGCCGCGCGTTCGATCAGGTTGTATTCGATCTGCAGCCCCACGAACGAGGTCCAGCCCCGCAGCTCGGCCAGGGTATTGGATTGCGCCACTACCCAAGCCGGGGTATTGGAGGCTCCGATATAAAGGATCTTGCCCTCTCGAACCAGATCGTCCAATGCACGCATTACCTCATCCACCGGGGTGATACCGTCCCAGCAGTGCGTCCAGAGCACATCCAGGTAGTCAGTGCCCAGCCGACGCAGGCTGGCCTCCACCGAACGCTTGAGACTTTTGCGCTGGTTCCCGGCAATGTTCGGATTGCGCGAGCCGGGTACATGGAAGCTGTACTTGCTGGCGATGACCGCTTCATCCCGGTGCCCTTTGACCAGGCGTCCCAGGATTTCCTCCGAGCGACCATCGGAATAGATTTCGTTGGCCGTATCAAAGAAATTGCCACCCGCGTCGCGAAACGCGCGATAGATCGGCCCAGCCTCCTCCTCGGAAGTACCCCACTGTTTGGCCCCGAATGTCATGGTTCCCAGGCAAAGCTCCGATACTCGCAACCCGGAACGGCCGAGAAGTTGATAATTCATGTGTTTTCTCTCTGTTGAATTTGAATGTCAGGAACCGCCGTACGACACGGCGGTGATGTAAATCTTGAGCACCTGGCCCTATCCCTCGTCATTGACCCAACGAACAAAGCGCTGCAGAGGGTTGAAACCATCGTGGGGCAAGCCCGCTTCCACGCCAGCGGAACCACCAATATTCACAACTCGTTGCGCCCCGGCGCAGGCCAGCCGGTCGCGCAACTGCGCCTTGCGTTCTGGCGGATAGACGCCCACCGTCTGCGTGGCGATGTTTACATGACGAACAGCGTCCTGCAGATCATCCACCTGCACGACATTGACGACCTTGCCATCAGGGTGGAAATCAACAGGCTCTTGGGAGCGGATTACCAGCCCTTCCCCGCCGTGCCCGCCCCATACGCGATAGGACGGCTCGAGCATCCGCAACCCGTCGATTTCATCGCGCAGTTCTGCGGACACACGCGGTCCGATCGCCGATGCCGTCGGCCGGTCGATATTCATCCGCTGTTGCAACAAGGCGCAGAATCGGTCCACCTGCTCGGTGCTTCCCTCGACGAACTGGAAGCGGCTGGAGGCGCAGGCTTGCTGATTCATCAGCGTCACATCAAAAGCCGCCTTGTCGGCGACGGCTTCCAGCGTGTCCTGCGAGTCGAACACCTCGCGGCCGATCATGGAGATGGAAGTTTTCGGATCGAACGACACCAACTCGAACCCTGGGCCGATGTATTTGCTCACGCTGCGGATCGCGCTGTCCCCACCCCAGGCAACCACCTTGTCAAAGAACTGTGGCCTGAACAGCGCGCGCTCGACCTGCTCATCGCCGCCTCTCCAGTACACCGCAGAGAAAGAACGCGTGAGCGGGTGGCCAGGCGCCACGGCAGCCATGGCGCGCAAAATGGCGGGTGCCGTGAACAGGTCGTTCGAGGGCAGCTTGAGCAGGTGCACGCCTTTGGTGAGCGCGCCCCGCACCACCGTCAAGGCCGAAACCCCTGGAGCGTTGCCCGCAACGATGTGGATCAACCTTGGGGGGAACGCACGGATGCGACTTTGCCGTCCGCTTGGAGCGTCGTTGATCACACGCCAACCATCCAATACGTCGGCGCCACCCAGCTCGGTGCGAATCTGAAACTCCAGGCTCGTTCGGTTGAACGGTGCCGAGATGTTCTCGTAGGAAAACTCCATGATGTGACGCGGCAACGGGCCGGTCCTCAGCGAGTTTTCCAGGGCCTCGGCGACGAGGCCGTGCGGGTCCGACTTGAGCAACTGCCCCGTCTGCTCCAGAACTTCGATGATCTCAGCAACAGGCGTATCGAATGCAGGCCCGGGCCGGTCGCGCGTCCACACCAACTGGTCGAGGTCCAGCCTGGGCGTCGCAAAGCGCGCGCGCGCGGGCCCATGCTCACATTCAGCGCCGTGCACTGTCTGGCCCTTGATGAAGTGGCAAACCGTAACCGTACCGGGCACTTGTTGTGCTGTGGGAGAATGGTTCATTCTGCAAGCGCTCCTCGGATGTAGGCATCTAGCGTCCCGGCGCAGCCGATGTGATCGTCCTGGCCGATCTGGCTGAAACGGGTGATGTTGTCGAGCAAGGTCGGGCCATGCCGCCCACAGGGACAGCTGTCGGAAAAATCGACAGTCACTTTGTCGCCCGTGATGACACCGCCCCACCGGCCTTCGTACAGCAGGTCGAGAAACGCGAAGCGCCCCTCGGCAAAACCTTCTGCGTTGGCATCTTCCATCGTTAACAAGCGCTCGCCAGACTCATCAGTGATCAACCAGATCAGACCCGGCGCGCGGTGATAGCGCCCGGCTTCACAGCGGGGCATCAGTTGGGCGATTTCAGTCATGCCGTAGGCCGCGGGGCGGATGACATTGCCATAGAATCGAGCGACCTGATCCTGGTAATCCGCAGGCAACACCACGCCTTTTATGCCGCCCCCCGCCTGAACGATGCTCTGGGGATGGAACTCACCGTCACCGATTCCGCGCTCGCGGGCGCACTCGATGATCATCATGTGCTGGGCCCACAGCCCGCTGATCATGATGGGCTCATGCCGGTGATCAAGAATTTTATCCGCAAGCTTGCGCATGTCCTCAGCACCCTGGCGAGCCTTGAGTCGTGCCGCTGCTTCGAAGGCCTGGATTTCCTCGGGCAGTGCAGTACCTTCCGCGATCGCCTTGCGCATGGCAGCGGCGCGGCTGACCTCACTGATCAGCAACGGCTCTTCGGTCAACGCATACATTGCTCCCGCACGCCCCCAATTCAGGCGGCCGATCTGCGCCGATTCGATGGCGCTGTTATAGCCATTGATAGGGCCCAGCCAGAACAGCGCCCGGTTGGGCTCGGCGCGCACGAACGGCCAACCGGTGGCGTGTTTGTAATGCAGCGCCTTGTTCTCTTGATCGGCGGCGGTGTGATTGAGGAAGGAACATTTGCCACTCGAACCACTGGTCGCCAGCGGTCGGTGCCCTGCCGCATACAAGCGTTCAAGCCACTCATCAACGTCCTTCACGCCTGTGACATCGACGTTGCTGACATCAGCCACGGAAAGCGTTTGCAGCCACTGAAGCATCCGATCCCATTGATTGTTGTCGATGAAGGTTTGCGGGTAGGACTTGTAGACCGTGTGAGAGAAAAGCAGCGGCACCAGCTGCTCGAAGCTGTCGATTCGAGTGATGCCCGCTTCCTCCGCACGGTGACGCAACAGTGGTATCTGTTCGATACGGACCTCGAACAGCTCTTGCGCAGCGAGCAACTGCAGTTCATGAATCTGTGCTTGAGGCTGATCGAACGCATTGGGCTCGACGATCTGATCAAGCAATTGTTTTCGTATGGGCGTCATTGAATACCTCAGCTTGTTGTTCTTATATGTGAACGGCATTTACTTTCCTGGGGAAATTAATAGCCCGGTTTCAAGCCGTGGTCAACCTCTTCTTTACGACTGCGTTTGCAATGACCTTTAAATCAATATAACCATGGCCTCTGTTGGATACAGCTGCTAACTTCAAGCCTCATTACTGCAACCACCAATATGACAGCCATGACTAACCAATCTGATGTTCTTACGGAAGCCTTTATTGCCTTGGCCGACCCCACTCGACGGACACTTTTCGAGTTACTGGCGACCGCACCGTCATCCGTTGGCGCATTGGCGCAGCAAATGCCGGTCAGCCGCTCTGCGGTTTCTCAGCACCTCCAGGTGCTCCATAAAGCCGGATTGATCGAGCAAGCCAGAAGTGGTCAACGGCGAATTTATGCGCTCAGGAAAGAAAGGCAGGGAGTGCTGGAGAAACTGAGCGAATACGCGCGCGCATTCATGGAGACCACAACAATCATTGCGGATGAATGCGGCCCACCTCTACGCGACGATGATCGATCCGAAATGGAACAGTTGAATTGGCAGGCGGTGAACGCCGAGGTCGATACTCAGGTCGTTGCGCTGGCGAGTCGGTTTTATGTTGCAGGTCACCGCATGGAGCAACTCCTGGCACGCACGGCTGCACGTCACCGCTTGAACGTCGGAGAAGCGATGATTCTAGGTACGTTGAAGCGTCTGGGCAGCGAACGCGCTTGCACACCCACTCAATTGGGCCGGCACTCGCTGATATCCCTGCCGGGCATTGCAAAACGGCTTAGCCGTCTCGAACAGATGGGCCTGATCGAGCGCACGATGGCTGATCAGGATCGGCGCTCGGTACAGGTTAATTTGACAGACGCAGGAGCGAAGGTCTTCGAAGCGATCAGCCACGAACAGTTCACCCACAGTTACGCAGGCTTCACTGCTCTTTCCGACACCCAACGCGATGGGCTGGATGACGTGTTGGATCGCCTGCTGGCGACACTGCCGCCACTCTGACACGGCTCAGAGCGGCCCTCATTCTGGAACCCCGCTCACTCTGAAAATCGTGTGAGACGTTCGTCAATTACCACACGTGCTTGCGACATGATCGCTTGCACCAGCTCCGCGCAACTGGGTATGTCATGGATGAGCCCTACTCCCACGCCCGCGGCGTAGGCACCATCGTCCGGGTCGCCACGCTCCGTGGCGCGCACCCAACGCAGGCCGCTGGCCAACGCCATTATTTCATCATGCCCCGCTCCGACCTTTTCCATCTCCAGTATCTGTTCGGTCAAAGCGTTGCGCAGCACCCGCGTCGTATCGCCGATGCTGCGACAAATCAGCGTGGTGTCGCGCTCGGTGGCCGCCAGGTAGCGTGCCTTGATCGCTTCAGGCATAGGCGACTCCTGAACCATCAGAAAGCGCGTGCCCATCGCTATCCCCTCCGCACCCAGCGCCAGGGCGGCTACAAGGCCGCGACCGTCGGCAAATCCTCCGTTGGCGACCACGGGGATTCTCAACTGATCGACCGCCGCCGGAATCAGCACCATATTGGGCACATGGTCCTCCCCCGGATGGCCTGCCGCTTCGAACCCGGTCAAGCTGACCGCATCCGCTCCCAACTGTTGCGCTTTCAGGGCAAAGCGAACCGCCGTGCATTTATGCAATACCTTGATTCCAGCTTCCTTGAAGGCAGCGATGAAATGGGCTGGATTACCGCCCGCCGTTTCCACACAAGTGATGCCCGCATCCAGGATGACCCTGGCACTGTCTTCAGGCCTGACGCTGAGCTTGGGCAGGATCGTCAGGTTGACGCCAAAAGGCTTGCTCGTCAGGCCTCGGGTTTTCTCGATTTCTTCGTGCAAGGCAGCCGGGGACGGGAAGCTGTGGGCGGACAGGAACCCCAGCCCGCCCGCGTTGGCAACCGCGGCCACAAGCTCGGCGCGCGACACATAACGCATGCCGCCCTGGATCAGGGGGTACTGGATACCGAACAGTTCAGTGATTCTGGTCTTGAACATGATGACTCGCTCGAGGAGGTGATGCCTGGCCCGACAGTCGGCGCAAAGGCGCTCTGCAGTCGCAGCGCGCCATAAAGCACTTCCCGTCGGTGTCGATCAGGCTGAAGCCAGTTCTGCCGCCTGGGCAAGTTGTACTCGGCATTCGCGTACCATGCGATCGAGCAATTCCTTGCAGGTGGGAATGTCATTCATCAGGCCAATTGACTGGCTGGCCCACACCAGGCCGTCGTTCACGTTGCCCGACTCCAGCGTCGCGCGACCTCGAGCACCAGCTACCAGCGGACGCACGTCCTCGAATGTGCAGCCACCAGGCTGACGCTCGATGGCCACGACCTGCTCGGAAATGGCGTTCTTGAACACCCTGCCGCTGTTTTTCAGGGTTCGGAAAATCAAAACGGTGTCGCGCTCGCTGCCTTGCACCACTGATTCCTTGATGCCGGAATGGATCGGCGCCTCCTGCGTGAGCATGAAACGTGTACCCATGTTTACGCCCTGCGCGCCGAGCACCAGTGCAGCCGCCAATCCATAGCCATCGGCAATGCCGCCGGAGGCGATGACCGGGATGCTGAGCGCCTTGACCGCTGCCGGGATCAGCACCAGGCCGCCGACATCATCTTCGCCGGGGTGCCCCGCGCATTCGAAGCTGTCGATACTGATGACATCGACGCCACTGCGTTGCGCACTCAGTGCATGGCGGACCGAGGTGCACTTGTGCAGGATGGTGATGCCGGCTGCCTTGAGCTTGTCAAAGTATTCCTTGGGACAGTTACCTGCTGTCTCAACGATCTTCACGCCGCTGTCGATAATTGCCTGAAGATACTCGGCATAGGGCGGCGGGCTCGCCGTCGGCAGTACGGTCAAGTTAACGCCGAAAGGCTCACGAGTGAGCGTGCGGCAACGTTCAATCTCATCGCGCAACGCATCAGGCGTCGGCTGCGTCAGCGCGGTCAGAATGCCAAGCCCACCGGCATTGGAAACCGCAGAAGCCAGTTCGGCGCGCCCCACCCACATCATGCCCCCCTGAATAATCGGGTAGCGAATGCCCAGCAGCTCCGTCACTGCAGTTTTCATGATGCCCTTCTCCTCATGCGCTGATATTTGCTTGTTCTTATATTTGAACGTCATTCAACTTATCATGCTGTCCCCGACCGAACAAGCCTCCCGGTCATTGCTCACTCAGGCATCACGCTCACCCCGACGCCCTTGATACGGATGAACTCATCGAGGCCCGCCTTGCCTCCCTCACGGCCAAATCCCGAGAGGCCAACGCCCCCAAACGGCGATGCAGGATGCAAGGCGGGAGTGGCCCGGTTGATGTATACCGTGCCCGCGTGCAGGCGATGAATGAGACGCTGGCTGACGTTCAGGTCATTCGTTTGCACGTAAGCGGCCAATCCATATTCGGTTGCATTGGCGAGGGCTACAGCCTCGTTTTCATCGCGGACTTTGAAGGCGCAAAGCACCGGCCCGAAGACCTCTTTCTGGGCAATGGAGGCGTAGGGGTCCGTATCGGCAATGAGGGTGGGCTGGATGAAATTGCCCTGCCCCTGCACTGCGGTGCCTCCAGCGAGAAAGCGGCCAACATTGCCAGCACGCGCTGCGCCGATCATATCCAGCACTCGTCCACTGGCCTTCGTGTCGACCATTGGCCCAACGATCACGTTCTCGTTGAGCGGGTCGCCATACGGCAATTGTTCGACAGTGGCCTGCAATGCTTCCAGAAACGGCTCGTACACCGCCTCATGAATGATCAAACGGGTTGGCAGCGCGCAACCTTGCCCGCTATTGGACAGGCCGAATGTGGCGCAATAAGCTGCCGTGGAAGCAATGTCGACATCAGGAAAAACAATGTTGGCTGATTTACCGCCCAACTCAAACACCAATGGCTTAAGGGTGTCTGACGCGGCCCGCATGATCGCTCGGGCGGCTTCCGGGCCGCCGGTAAAGGAGATCTTGTCCACACCCGGATGGCTCACCAGTGCCGCACCTGCCGCGACCCCACCTGGCAACACGTTGATGACACCTGGCGGCACACCGGCCTCAAGCGCCAGCTCGGCAAATAGTTGCGAACTGAAAGGTGTGGATTGGGCGGGCTTGATCACAACGGTGTTGCCCACCGCAAGCGACGGCGGGACTTTCATCGCCAAGGACAGCAAAGGCGCGTTCCAGGTGATGATATGCCCGATCACGCCATAGGGCTCAGGGACTGTGTACTCGAAATGACCCGCTGGCGATGCACCCGTTACGAGCCCTTCGATCTTGTCCGCCCAACCGGCGTAGTAGCGCACCCAGGCACTGATACGCGGCGCCATGCCGTGCACCATGGTGCTTAACGGAATGCCGTTTTCGACCACGGCAATTTGCGTAAAACGCTCCATGTTTTGATCAATCAGGTCGGCAAAACGATCAAGAATCTGTCGGCGCTGGACAGGCTTCATCGCACGCCATGCCGGGTAAGCGGCGCGTGCAGCAGCAACGGCCATCACGACTTCATCGCGCCCCGCCATGGGAATATCCATCTGAAACTGTCCCGTCGCGGTATTGCGGTGACTGAATGTGCCGCCGCTCCCGCGCCCAAGGCTGCGCTCACCAATCAGCAGGTTGACAGGGGGCAACGTGGCGGCAATCGCAGCGTGCTGCGCCGGGTTCGGGGGAATGAATATCATCGTCCAGATTCCTTTTGGCTTACCCAGTGTGGCCTTGCAACGTAGGCGGGCCCCTCAAACGGGGCCCATGGATAAACGGGACAGTGAAACTGATCAGTTTTCGTCCGCACCTGCCTCGATCAACGCATGCGCGGACATCGGGCCGATCTCCGTCACGCCACCGTCGACCGGCAGGTGCACGCCGGTGATGAAGCGCGCTTCATCGCTGGCCAGGAATCGAACCGCCAGGGCAACGTCCCACCCGTCACCTTCAATGCCGAGCGGGCCGACATTTTTACGCGTGACGCGCATCTGTGCGGGCAGCAGCGACATCGCTAAGGGAGTGAGCACATGACCAGGAGCGACCGTGTTGGCGCGAATGCCCTGGCGCCCATAAAGAACGGTCAATTCGCGCGCAAGCGCAGCCATTGCAGCTTTCGATGGTCCATAGGCGATACTTCCATGGGCGCGAATGCCTGCTATCGAAGAAATATTGATGATCGAACCGGCACCGTTGCGAATCATTTCAGGCACGGAGTAGCGGCTCATCAGCATCGCGCTGGTCAGGTTGATGTTGAGCACCCGCATCCACGCCTCTTCGTCCGGCGCGTCCAGGGTGACTGGCGTCGCCACACCGACGTTGTTGACCAAAATATCGAGGCGACCGTAAAGGGCGACCGTTTGCTCGACAATGCGGGCACAGTCATCGCGCAGCGTCACGTTGCCGGTGCAAACGAAGGCTTCAGCGCCCATGTCCTGGATATGCTTGAGAGTGTCCTGCGCACGTTGGGCGTCTAGGTCAACGAGGCATACCTTGGCCCCTTCGCCGGCGAGAACGACGGCGATGGCACGGCCGATCCCGATGCCGTCGCCTTCGGCGCCAGCTCCCGTGACGATCGCGACCTTACCGGCCAATGTGGCGTTGTAATGCTTGGGTTGAGGCATGATGGAACTCCGAATTCGTGCGGGGTCCGAGCAGGCAGCAGGATGACCCCGGCCCGCCTGCCCGATGGGCATGGCGCGCCGGGGAGCCATCTGGCCACTCGGTTTTCAGTCAGGGAATCAGTGAATCGAACGCACCAATGTCGCCGCCCGTCCGTCGTCGCTGTTGACGAGTACGGTCTCGCCGTGCTGGAACGTCTGCGGAATGTCAGCACCTTCGCGCTTCTTGCCATCGGTCCCGCGCACGTACGTCTGGGGCTCGATATCGAATGTCCTCTCTAGTTGAGTGCTGTCGTCACGCAGGGTGATTTGCTGCGGCGTAATGCTCACCACACTGCCAATCGAGGGCACCTTGCCCGAAGCTTCGGTCACACGAATGTCCATCGACATGCGAAAGCGGTCCCGGGACTGATTAGTGAGCCCGCTATGCGGCAGATTCAAGTCGAAAATCATGATATCCCCGGCTTCGAAATCGGCACGTTTCCAACCCTCGATGGGAATGAGGTCGGTTGGAATGGGGAACTGTGGCGGGTTGCTCAGATCATGCAGAATCGGGCCGCGATGGGCACCCTCCACCCAGGCACAGCCGCCCACTTCATCGTCCACCGTATCGATGGGCACCCAGCAGATTTTCATCTCCAGGCCACGGCTGTAAAAGCCATCCTGGTGCGGATAGATAAAACGGTTCTGGCCCGGATCTTCCACAGGTGGATTCGCCCGGTATTCGGCGATAGGTAACCAGAACGGATCGTCGCCCAGCAACTCCTTCATGGTGGCGACAATCTTCGGGTTCTCGGTCAGCATGCGGTGCATGTTGTTGTGATTGAACTCGCTGACACGCGCCAGCTCGGCGGGAGAAACGCTCTTGCCTTCGAAACTGGACCCGTTGTAGCGGTTTTCATTGACACCCGGATCGATCAGACCATGGCGCTGGAGATAGTCGATCCAGCGCGCACGCATTTCGCCGATCACGCCTTTGTCCAATACATCCTTGAAGTACCAGTAACCGTCTCGCTCCCAAGCCTTGTTGAGCGCCTCGCGGTCACCGAGCAAATGATTGGCAGTCTTCAACTGCCCCATTGTCCGGGGCTGTTCCAACGGTACGGCTTGTGCATTTTTATTGTTCATGGACCGTCTATCCTTCTGGCTCGCGTTCGGCCAAGCAGGTTGATGATGCCCCATGCTGCCACCCCTTCGCCCCCACCATTAGGGTCGTATTCGACATAATCAGGGGGTGGATTCAACATCTCGACCGCCCACCCTGTTTTTCGGACGCTCCGCAGTTGTGAAGCGAATAAACACCCCCTCAACGCCGTATCGCGTTTTTCTATAGATCTATTGAATTCCTTTGAAGTGCCAGCTACCGTGCCTGCACCCTCTCCATTGCCATGCCCCGGAAATAACCATGTCTAACAGGCCAAGTACCGACAAGTATTCCCGACGTCGCCTGGAAATTCTGATGGCCGCCGCCTCGGTGATTGCTGAAAAGGGCTTCCATGGCTGCCGGACTCAAGACATCGCCGATCGGCTCAATCTAAAACAGGCAAGCCTGTACTACTACTTCCCGACCAAGGAAAGCGCACTGGAAGCGGTGTGCATCTATGCCGTTGAGGAGTCGACCAACCGGCTACGCCAGATCACGCAGAACACCGGAGCGCCGCTGGCCGATCAGATTCATGCCGTGATTCATGCCTATTTGCACGATCTGGACACCCATCGGGATTGCATGATCGTGCTCGCCGAACAACGTCGTTATCTGGGCCAGGACCAGCAGGTTGCGGTCCGTGCACAGAGGCGCGAATACCGAGCCCTGCTCGAGCAGATGCTTGAGGATGCGCGCGCAGAGGGCCAATTGAGCGCTGACATCGATTGCCAACTCGCCGTGCGCGCCCTGATCGACCTGTGTCATTGCGCCGCCTTGAGACTGCAGCGCAACCCCGGACATGACGCGACGTACATCATCGACCAATACTGCCGCCTCTTCTGCAAGGGTATTGAGCGTTGAGTTCGAAGACGCCCGTCCTGAGAGCGGTTGGGTAATGCACCAGACCGGGCAAGGGTGATCAGTACCTTCGCTCGAGCCAGCAACGTCATTAGGAGGATGAATCATTATGAATCAGCTCAGCGGCAAGGTGGCGCTCGTCACTGGATCCACCCAAGGCCTCGGCGAGGGCATTGCCATGCGTTTCGCCCAGGAAGGCGCGAAACTGATCGTCAACGGACGATCCGAAGAGAGGGGCAAAAAGGTCGTGAGCGCCTTGCAGCAGTTGGGTGCTGAAGCGATATTCATACGCGCCGACCTGACCGACAAGGCGCAGGCACAGCGCCTGGTCCGGGACGCGGCACAGCACTTCGGCCGTCTCGACATCCTGGTCAACAATGCCCAGGTGGTACCGCCACTGGCGCCTGCCGCATCTGCAGTCAACGACGGGCTCCTCGACGTAGCGCTGCACTCCGGGTTGTATGCTTCGCTCTGGACCGGACAAGCCGCGCTTCCCTGGTTCATCCAGGCCGGCGCTGGCCGCATCATCAACTTCGCCTCGGTGAACGGCGCCTATGGCAGTCGCTACGGGCTGGCCTACAACGCTGCCAAAGAGGCCATTCGCGGCCTCACCCGAACCCTGGCCAACGAATGGGGACGTCACAACATTACCGTTAACGTGGTGTTGCCCTCCGGCTGGAGTCCGGCATATCAGGCTTTTTATGGTGATGACCTGCAGAAGCTCGAAGGGGTAGCCCGGCAGACGCCCATGCGTCGTCACGGACGAGCTCAGGAAGATATCGGTTCAGCGGTGTTGGGGCTCGCGAGCGACGACAGCCGATTCATCACAGGACAATCACTCTACATCGATGGCGGTCAGAACTTGCTCGGTCTGCCTCAATTGCACACCCTGGAACCTCTTCAGCAGGAGATTGCGCCATGAGCCGGCTGCAAGGTAAACATGTGCTGGTCCTGGGCGCCGATGCGATCGGCCGCGGGATCGCCATCCGTTTCGCGCGGGAAGGTGCTCGGTTGGCAATACTGGACCCAAAGCTCGCCCTCGCCCAGGAAGTCGCCGACACCATTGAAGCCAGCGGCGGCTGTGCCGTCGCATTTGTCGGCGCCTTTGACGCACAGGTTGGCCCGACACTGCAAACCGCCATCGCCGCACTGGGCGGTGTCGATGTGCTGGTCAATAACGTCCTGCCCATGCCCGTCATCGCTCCCCTTGAAGAGCAATCGGCCGATGCGTTCAACGACGCGTTCGCCCGGATCCAGGCAGCGGTGTGCGCGATGCAGGCAGCACTGCCCGCCATGCAACAGGCAGGCGGCGGACGTATCGTCAATGTCGGACACCGTTATGGCGAGGGTGTCAACGAAGCGCTGGCCGCATACAACTGCGCCGCGTGGAGCCTGGCTGGCCTGACGCGAACCGCGGCGGTCGACTGGGGGCGCTACCAGATAACCACCAACCTGCTGCTGCCATTGGCCGATACGCCTGAAGTGCGACAGTGCCACGCGCGTCGCGCCCGGGTCATGGACCTGATGATCGAACAGCTCCCATTGGGGCGTCTGGGCGATCCGATTGAAGACGTTGGCGCAGCGGCGTTGTTTCTGGCTTCGGACGCCTGCACCTTTGTCAATGGCGAGACCCTGCATGGCGACGGCGGCCAGCACGTGGCCGGGCCGGTGTTGAATCCCGCACGGTTCGGCTGACTGGCCAATGCCGGTGAACAGAGATGCGTCTGACGCCTGGCTTGCGCCATACTGCGCCAAGGCGCCCCACTGACAAGGACCAATAAATGTCGGGTTTCGCAGTCGTCGGCCTCTCAGGCGCTTACCTTTCCAGCCTGGGTGTCTTCCTTGATACATTCGAGCTTATCGGCCGGCAAGTCATTGAGCTGTATCGCACCCGCGAACCGATTGCGATGCAGACCCGCGTTCATCTGCTGACGCTCGACGGACGCCCTGCCCGATTGGCCGGAGGCAGAACCCTCCCTTCCGACGGTGGCCTCGACGCGCCGGTCCAGTATGACCTGATCCATCTTCCGGCCTTCATCTTTGATGACCAATCGACACTGCCGCCCTGGCTGGATAAAAACGGCCTGCTCTGCCAGTGGTTGATTCGCCAGCACGCCGGCGGCGCACTGATTTCGGCCAGTGGCTCTGCGGTTTTCCTGCTGGCCGAAGCTGGACTCCTGGGCGATGGCACCGCGACGATTGCTCGCCCGTTGATACATCTCTTCCGCCGCAGGTACCCCAATATTCGCATTGATCATCGCTCGGCGGTGGTGGAACACGGACGGGTCATCAGCGGCAGTGGCCTGGCGGCGGATATTCAGCTACTCACGCGTGTGGTGGAGTACGTCACCACCCCAGAGCTTGCCCGCTGGTTGAGCGATGTGACGAGCCTGCACCAGGCCGCCGAAGATCACCTGGCAGACGACCCGCTCACCGCCAACGCTCAGCTGTGGCTGGAAGAGCGTTTTGCCCAGGACGTGCGCATCTCGGAGCTTGCCAACGCCATGGCCGTCAGCCAGCAGACAGTCCTGCGACATTTCCAGCGGCATCTGGGGACCACGCCTCAGGAATACGTGCGGCAACTGCGAATGAAATCCGCGCAGGGATTGCTGATGCGCACCAGCCGCCCCATCGCGCAGATCGCGACACTGTGCGGTTACAGTGATGTGCAGACCTTTCGCAAGGTCTTCCGAGAGTATGTCGGGGCAAGCCCGAGCCAATACAGGGCCCACGGCAAGGACGCCTCCTCCGGGCACCTTCCCCGGACCCGGTTGCCGGTCCATTGATCGGCAACTGTGCTTTGAAGGCGTGCAGCCAGCCAACCGGTAATCCTGGCGACATCCTTGTCGCCGAGATTCCAAGGCTCACACTCCCGCCGTGCGCCCATCATCGATCACCTGCATTGTCCCCGTGATGCCCGTCGACTCGTCGCCTCCCAGGAACAGCGCAAGGCTTGCCACTTCATGTGGCTCGATCATGCGCGCGCTGGTACGAGCCAACAAGGCAGCCATGCCCTCTTCCGACACCTCGTCGAAGATGGACGTTCGAGTCATGCCCGGGCAGATTGCATTGACCCGTATTCGGTGCTCGCGATATTCCAGGGCTGCTGCACGGGTCATCATCAGCAATGCGCCTTTGGATGCCAGGTAGGCAATGGCATTGCAGGTGGCTGAAAAGGCGCCAACCGAGGCCACATTGATAATCGACCCTCCACCCGACGACATCATTGCAGGCAAAGAGTATTTCATCATCAGGAACGCCCCTCGCTGGTTAACGCCGATCACCCGATCCCAATCCTCGAGTGCTACCGCGTGGGTCGGAACCCTTTCACGCGGACCGATGCCTGCATTATTCACCAGCACATCAAGGCGACCATAGCGGGCTTGCACATGATCGAGCAGCGCTTGCACCGCCACCGGCTCACTGACGTCGCAGCCCCGACTTTCCAGGCTGCCGCCAACGTCGCGTGCAGCGCCAGCGGGTTCCAGCTCAAACACATTGAGGTCAACAGCGACCACCTGCGCCCCCTCTTCGGCAAACCGCAACGCCACTGCGCGGCCGATACCCGCTGCGGCACCTGTGACCAGGGCGACCTTTCCAACCATTCGCGACATGACACTTCCTCCCTGCAACAAACCACCGTGAATGTTTACCCAGCCAGAACACCGCGCTCACGCATGCACGCGACTATTTGCCGTGCGGCGTCGATCGCGCTCTGGCGGGTCGTGTCGATGTAGACGTCCGGTGTCAGTGGCACTTCATAAGGCGAGTCGATGCCGGTGAAATTCTTCAACGCCCCCTGACGCGCTTTCTTGTAGAGCCCCTTGGGATCGCGTTGCTCTACGACTTCCAGAGGGGTGTCGACGAAGATCTCGATGAACTCCTGCTCTTCCACCAGACTGCGCGCAAGCTCCCGCTCGGCTCTGAAAGGCGAAATGAAGGCGCTGATGACCACGAGCCCCGCATCGACCATCAAGCGGGACACCTCTGCAATGCGGCGGATGTTCTCGACGCGGTCGGCGGCAGTGAATCCAAGATCCTTGTTCAAGCCATGTCGAACGTTGTCGCCGTCGAGCAGGTAGGTGTGCACGCCCAGCGCATGAAGCTGCTGCTCGACCAGGTTGGCAATGGTCGACTTCCCCGTACCCGACAGGCCGGTCAACCACAACAGCACGGGCTTGTGACCATTGAGCTGGCCACGGGCCGACTTGTGAACCTCGACCGCTTGCCAATGCACGTTCTGCGCACGACGCAGCGCAAATTGCAGCATGCCTGCGCCCACCGTCAGGTTCGTGATCCGATCGATGACGATGAAACTGCCCATATCGCGGTTCTGGCTGTAGGCATCGAAGGGTAACGGCCGATCCAGCGAGAGGTTGCACACGGCAATGTCATTGAGCTGCAGGGTTTTACCCGGAAGATGCTGCAGCGTATTGACGTCAACCAGATATTTGGGCGTCGAGAAAGTCCCGGCCACGGTGCTCGCCCCCATTTTTACCAAGTACGGGCGGCCGGGAAGCATTTCGTTCGCATCCATCCAGACCAGCGTGGCCTGAAACTGATCGGACACTTCGCAAGGATCGCTTGCGGCCACGAGCACATCGCCGCGGCTGACGTCGATCTCGTCCGCCAGGGTTACCGTGATGGACTGGTGATGCTGGGCCGACTCGAGGTCACCGTTCAGGCTGACAATGCGTGCGACCTTGCTGTTGGTGCCTGACGGCAGCACGCGCACATTATCTCCGGGGCGCAGCGTGCCACCCAGTATGCGACCTGAGAAACCGCGAAAATCAAGATTGGGCCGATTGACCCACTGCACCGGCATGCGGAACGGCGCATCACCACTTGCACTCTCGATGTCCACGTTTTCAAGGTAGTGCATCAAGCTGGGCCCCGTGTACCAGGAGGTATGGGCGCTTGGCTCGGTCATGTTGTCGCCCTTGAGCGCTGACAGCGGGATGCTTTGAATGCAGCTGAAACCCAGTTTTTCCGCGAACGCCCGATAGGCTTGGTCGATGCGCTCGAAAATCTCCTGCTCATAATTGACCATGTCGAGCTTGTTCACGGCCAGCACCACGTGCTTGATGCCAATCAGCGAAACCAGATAGCTGTGACGGAAGGTCTGGGTCAACAAGCCTCTGCGAGCATCAACAAGAATGATCGCGACATCAGCCGTCGAAGCGCCGGTGACCATGTTGCGGGTGTATTGCTCGTGTCCCGGGGTATCAGCGACGATGAACTTGCGCTTTTCGGTGGTGAAAAAACGGTAGGCCACGTCAATCGTGATGCCCTGCTCCCGCTCGGCACTCAGGCCATCGACCAGCAGGGCGAAATCCAGCTGGTCGCCCTGGGTCCCGCTTTTTTTCGAGTCAGCCTCCAGGGTAGCCATCTGGTCTTCCAGCAGCGCTTTGGCTTCATAAAGCAATCGGCCGATCAGCGTGCTCTTGCCATCGTCCACACTGCCGCAGGTGATGAAACGCAGCAGCGTCTTCTGCTCGTGCAATTTCAGATATTGATCGATGTCCTGCTCGATGAGTGATGTGCTCGCGTTCATCAGAAATACCCCTCGACTTTTTTCTTTTCCATGGAGCCAGAGCTGTCGTGATCGATCACGCGCCCCTGACGTTCAGTGGTGGTGGACAGGAGCATTTCCTGAATGATGGCGGGCAACGTTGCGGCCTGTGATTCCACCGCGCCGGTGAGCGGATAACAGCCAAGGGTGCGGAACCGCACGCTGCGTGTCTGCACGCTTTCGCCCTCGCGCAATGGCATCCGATCGTCGTCGACCATGATCAGCGCGCCGTCGCGCTCGACCACGGGCCGCTGGGCAGCCAGATACAGCGGCACGATGGGGATGCTTTCCCGGTAGATGTATTGCCAGATGTCCAGCTCGGTCCAATTCGAAAGCGGGAATACACGAATACTTTCACCGGGATGCTTACGCGCGTTGTACAAACGCCAGAGCTCCGGACGTTGGGCCTTGGGGTCCCAACGCTGTTGCGCGGACCGGAACGAGAACACGCGTTCCTTGGCGCGGGATTTTTCCTCATCACGACGGGCACCACCGAATGCCAGGTCGAATTTGTGCAGAGCCAGGGCCTGTTTGAGCCCTTCGGTTTTCCACATATCGGTGTGCAGGGAAGAACCATGGGTGAAAGGATTGATGTTGCGCGCTTCGGCTTCCGGGTTGCGGTGGACCAGCAACTCCATGCCGGACTCCTTGGCCATCTGCTCGCGCATGCGGTACATCTCCTGGAACTTCCAGGTGGTGTCGACGTGCAGCAGCGGAAAAGGTGGGCGCGAAGGGAAAAAAGCCTTGCGTGCCAGATGGAGCATCACGGCGCTGTCCTTGCCGATTGAGTACAGCATTACCGGGTTTTGTGACTCGGACACCGCCTCCCGGAAAATGTCGATGCTTTCGGCTTCAAGGCGCTGCAAGTGGGTCAAATCAGACATGATGAAACTCCTCGTGCCGCAGGCACTCGGCAATGGTCGACAATAAAGAGGCAGCCAGCTCCGGACGGCAGATCAGCAAGTCGGGCATGAACACCTCTGTCTGGTTGTAGCGGCAGGGGCTGCCATCGATGCGCGAGGCGTGAAGGCCCGCCGCCAATGCAACGCCGACGGGGGCGCAGGAATCCCATTCGTACTGGCCCCCTGCGTGCAAATAGGCATGCGCCTCACCCCGCACGACGGCCATGGCCTTGGCACCTGCCGAGCCCATGGGAATCAGTTGCGCCCCCAGGCGCTGCGCTACTTGCTCGGCGATGCGGGGCGCCCGGGTGCGGCTGACCAGAATCTTCAGCGGGCCTTCGAGCGCTGCCGGCAAGGCCGGCGGCGCGGCGCCACTGAATGTCTGATCCAGGGCCGGCAGGCACACCGCGCAGGCCACGTCTGCTACACCGTCCTTGACCAGACCGACATGCACCGCCCAGTCCGCACGGCCTTCTGCGTATTCCCGGGTACCGTCGAGCGGGTCGACGATCCACACCCGGCGCCTGGACAGCCGGGCCTCATCGGCAGCTTCTTCTTCCGAGAGCAGGCCATCGTCCGGTCGATGCCGACGCAACAAGTCGGTCAGCAGGGTGTTGGCCAGACGATCGCCGTGGGCTCCCAGACAGGTCGCTGGCAGCAGGCCGTGTTCGCGCAGTCTCAACAGGTGTTCACCGGCAGCGATCGCCAGGCGGGACGCCAGTTGCGCGTCGTCGAGTATTGATTCAGACATTCAGGCACCTCCTACAGGTGTCGGTCGGCTTTCACGCCAGGGCATGTCGCTGGATGTAAGGCGCGAAACGTTGATTGATCCCGGCCGAGTCAAGGCCGAAGGTTTCAGCGCTGTAGCGATGCTCGCCATGGCGAGCCTCCGGCGCGGCACTGATCCGCTCCAGCATTCGAGCCCGTGCCTCGTCGCTCAGGGTCAGCCCGAAGTGCTGATAGATGTTCTGGACGACCACCATGGGCTCACGTTGAATGTCGCTTTGCAGTACATCCAGAAACTGCCCTGGTGCACGGGCACGCGCCTGGTGCGCATCGTCCACGGCAGCTTGCCAATAGCGGGTTTCCCGCTGCCCGATGGCGTGCGCATCAACGCCCTCCTCCAGGATTGAACGCGCCTCGCGCAGCACGCTGCACAGTGAGGGCAATGCACTGGCCGGGGAGCGATGGGTCTGAACCACACAGGCGTCGGGAAAAACGTCGAGCAGGGCGTCGACCTGCGCCACATGCCCCGGATTTTTCAGGAGCCAGGTTTTCTGTGGGCTGTTGGTGCCGATCAGCTGGATCACTTTCAACAAGCGCTTGTAACTGCTGGCTTCGCTTTGCTGCAGCCACCAACGGTCGTAGTCGGGAACACGCAACGAGGAGCCGAAAAAATTGCTGCAGAAGTTTTGCTTGAGCACTTCGAGGCACTCATCCACGTCATCGGCGCGCATGTCGTGGGCGGCACGCATGTGAGGCGCTGCGGCAAAAAACTGCTCGAGCCCGGCCTCGCACGCTTGATACCAAGGATTATCAGCCCAGGAATCGCGCTCGGGTCTGGGCATCGGGAACGCTGTCAGCCACCGTTCCATGCCTTGAAACTGCGGGTCCATGGACAGCAGCTTGTGCAACGCAGTCGTGCCGGTGCGGGGTATTCCGATTACGATAAGCGGGCGCCGCACAGGCTGCTGCAAACACTGCGGGTGGGTTTTCCAGCCCTGCTCGCTGAACAGACGCGAAATCAGCACCCCCACCAGCAGATTCCACGCAAACGCTCGACCCTGCGGCTTGAACGCCGGCCCGTTTTCATCCAGCGCAGCGAGCAAACGCTGCAACCCCGGAAGGTATTCGGCGGCATCGCCGAAGTCGGACAATCCTGTTGCGGCGCTGGCGGCGGCATGCAGCTGCCCCTCCGCGCCTTTGAAAGTGGCGGAAATAGTCATGTCAGTCTTCTCTGAAGATAGGTAGGGAGTGGCGAAGGCCACGTTGCCGATGGGTCGATCAGCCAGGCCTGGCCGCCGCTACAGTTGCCTGGATCTCGGCAAAGGCGGGATTGCGGCGCAATGTCAGGTCGTTGAAATGTCCCATTTCAGCCCCCTACCAGCGTCGACGCAGCTGCGCGCCAACACGCCGCTCACGCAGGGCTTCAGCGCGTTGCGCCGGGGTGAGCATCAACGTGTCTGGCGGAAGGTGGTCACGCAGTTGAGCGAACTTGACCTTGGTCAACGTGGGCGTAGGGTGCGAACTGCTGCGATACCACCGCCCGATCAACATGCCCTTGAGATGGCCGCCGCTGTCCAGCCAGTTCGCCACGCCGGGGTCCTCGACAGACAACACCGCGCGGAATCGACCGTCGCTGTCAACCTGAGCCTGATGGCCATTCAGGCTGCTTTGTCGGTGCACCAATTCGACCTGATTCCACAGGGCATCTACCACTTGGACGTTCCAGTAGACCAGTTGCTCCGGCAGTTCGGTTTCGAGGATCAGCGCTTCATCCGGCTCCAAATCGTAAACGCATTCGTAATAGGCTTGCGGCCAGTCATCGCCGTTGCCCAACTCGGGGTAGGTCGTCAGCTGCATTTGATGGAGCGGACGACTTTTGCGGCTGTTGGCGAGGATGCCCTGGCAAAGTTGCGACAGACGCTTCACGTATCCGCCAAACAGCTCACGTAGTTGCTGGTCGATGGTGGCTACACTCATCCGGGGCCGCAGCGCCTGCTCATCCAGATACTCAATGCACACCTTGACCTCTCGCTCCCGCCCCCAGTCATAGGAAAACTGACGCAGCAGCAGGAAACGTGATTCAGGGTGCAGGTACAGCCAGTTACCCTGATAACCCGGCGGGCGCTCACGGCTGAACACAACGTCGAAGCTGCCATCCTCAGCGATGTCGAGCATATCCAGGTCATAGTTGTTGAACCCGGGACCTGGCGGATTCGCCATGCCGATCATGTTTTTGCCAGTGGCGAAGCCCGCGACCGGAACGTTCCCTCGATTGCCGGACACGCGATAGGTGCCCTGACCGTTGACCGCGCTGTAGTGATACACCGCGTCCGGGTTTGGCTGGGCGAGAAACACCGAGTTTTCAAAGGGCGCCCAGTCGGGATAGAACGGGTCTGCCTGGAAGTACAGGAAATAGCCCTGGGACAAGTTCATGGCGAACTGACGGTAGAGTTCGGCGCGCAACTGCTCGTCTTGCGGCTCCCACAGTTGGAGCTCAACCTCGCTCGCCGCTTTGAGCAGATCGACATAGGTCGCCCAGGGTTGCAGGGAAGCATTCATTCATTCACCTCCGATGAAGCACAGTAAATTTCGCTGGTTTACCGAAAAATTGACAAACCTGTGGCGTGAAGCCCAATTCGCCCCGTGGTTTCAATCAAGCTTTGAACAGGCGTTTCATGCCCAGGGATGAATCATCACCTTGCAATGTCCGCAGGGAGTGCGTAGCGCTTCGAACACTGACGGCACGTCGTCAAGGGAAATATGCCCGGTGATCATGGCGCGCGGCTCCAGCGAGCCTCGGGCAAGCACCTGCGCCACGTAGTGGAAATCATCGACGGTGTAGGTGTTGGAAAAACGCAGATTGATTTCTTTCCAGACCGCCGTGGCTGGTACGAAGCTGTCGGACGACGTACAGAAGCCCAGCACCACGACCGTTCCGCTCTTTCGAACCACCTGGATCGCCTGGCCGATGCACCCCGGCTGCCCTGCACACTCCAGCACGATGTCGGGCAGCGCACCGAGGACCTCCTGGACCGCAGTCTCCAGGGGTTGCGCCTCGCTCTGAACGATGAAGGCGTCCGCCCCCATCTGAAGCGCCAACGCTTCCCGGCGAGTAGAGTTGGCCACCATGACGATTCGACCCGCACCCAGCTTGCGAGCGAAAAAGGTGGCGGCCAGTCCAATGGGTCCGGCCCCCATGACGAGAACCGTCGAACCCGGCTTGATACCCGCCATCGCCGCACCATGCAGTCCCACCGCCAAAGGCTCCAGCAGCGCACCGTCGTCGTAACTGAGCGATTGCGGGAGCTTGATCGAAGTCCGCTCGCTGACCGCGACATACTCACTGAAGCCACTGCCGAGCCCGCGAAATTCGGGGCAATGACTGGGATTTCCCTTCTGGCAGGCCTGGCAGTGCCCGCAGCCGGTGAATGGAAGAGCACTGATTCGATCGCCTATCCGCAACCCTTTGACATCAGCGCCTACGGCAACGACTTCACCGGCGTATTCGTGCCCGGGAATGGTTCCGGATGGATAGTCGAAAGCCGGGGCATGCCCTTGGGTCATGTGAAGATCGCTGCCACAGATGCCGCAGCTGTAGACTTTCATGACGACTTCACCGGGACCCGGATCCGGATCGGGACGTCGCTCGATGACCAGAGGCTCGCCGGCCGCGTGAAACACCGCTGATTTCATTATTGTTCTCCGCAGGTGATTACGTTTCCAGTGCTGCGAGTGGCTGAAGATGGCAGCCAAGCGTCGAGCACCTTGGAAACAATAGTTCACCAGGAAACAAAAATCGTCAACAGATTTTTTTGAACACCGTGCAGTTATTACCTCGAGTTCCGGCGAAGCAGCTCCTCGTTCATGAGGCCGTGGTATTCCTGCAACAGCTGCGACAGCTTCGCCAACCGCTCGGGTGGCAAGCGCTTGGCAGCGGCATGGTCGGCGCCATACTCATGGTGATTGAGGATGTTCGCCAAGGTCTCATGTGCTTTGGACGTCAGTGCGACATGGCTGATGCGGCGATCCTCCTGCGACCCCGTCCGTTGCAGCAATCCCAGACTTTCGAGATGACTCATCAGTTTGGTTACCGCGCCTTTGCTCAGCCCCAACCTTGACTGAAGCTGGGACGGTGTAAGGCTATCTTCCGGTGTCAGGTTGAGCGCATCGAGCAGAAGCAATTCGCTCCCTTGCAGGCCATGGCGTTCGGCGGTCTCCTTCAGCGCACGCTCCACGTACCGCCCCATCATCAGAAGGCGCTGGGTCACCGCGTACACATGCGGGTCCTGGCCAGGCCAGGTATCGGCCCAGCGGCGAGCAGCCAAGGCGATGGCATCGCTCGCCCCCCCAGTCAAAACCGTCTCCTGCGGTGCCTCAGGCTCAGCCAGATAATTCCTGAGCTCACTCAGTGCGCCTTCGCAGGCACTGTAGAGCGTGCGCCGACCATCGACTACCTGGGAAACCAGGCCCGCCTCGAGAAGCACCTTGAGATGCTGGGACACGGCGGGCTGACTCAACGGTAACTCGGCCACCAGGGTGGCCGTGTAGGCAGGCGTTCGGCGGATGCGATCGTAAACCGCTCGGCGACTGCCATCCGCCAGTGCGCGAAGCTTTTTATCATAAGTCATTGCTTATCTTGACCTGCGGAATGTGATGCGGGATGGCGGGATTAAACATAAGCGCTTACTTATATGTCAACTACCTAGCGTGATGCCTGGGCGGAAACGACGAATTTTTCTATAGAACTATTGAAAAATCGATGAGCGCTCGTTATCGTCTACGGCACGCAAGGGTGTCAATTTCAGGAAAGTCACTTTTTCAGCCCCTCGAACGAGGCATGATCAGTATGGAATTTGAAGGCAAGCTGTATCAGATCGGAGTCGTCGTACGCGATCTGGATGCAGGAATGAAACATTACCAAACCCTGCTCGGGCTCGGACCTTTTCGTCGACTCGACACCCATTACACCGGCCGCTACCGAGGCACCGTGCAGGAAATCGCCAACAGAAACGCGTTTGCGCGCTGGGGCGACCTGTACCTGGAAATGGTCGAGCCCGGTCGCGGCCAAAGCAGCGCCTCCGAATGGCTCGCGGCGCGCGGTGAAGGGATCTTCCACATCGGCTACGCCACGACCAACCTCGAACAACGTCCCGGTGGAGCGCAGGTCTGCTTCGAGACCATCGACAACCTGACCGAGAGCGGGCAGCCTGCCATCGTCCATCTCGATACGCTCGCCGAGCTGGGATACTTCGTCGAACTCGCCGAAGCAGGCCTGGCTGAACGCCTTGCGCGCTGGATTGATGGCGATGCAAGCCTGGATGAATGAGGCTTATACCGAACCAGAGCGCTGATCAACTGATCAGGAAGCCACCGTCAACCGCCAGAAGCTGGCCGGTGATGTAACGTGCTGCCGGGCTCGCCAAAAACAATGTCGCATTGGCAATGTCCTGCACGTCACCCATGCCGCCCAGCGGTATGCGCCCCTCGCCCATGATCGGCCCTTTGAGCTCGATAGCGGCTGATGCAGCGCGTGCACCTGCCGTAGGAATGCCGCCTGGAAGCACCGCGTTGACCCGGATACCATCAGCGCCAAATTCGAGTGCCGTGGTACGGGTCAGGCTGTTCACGCCCGCCTTGCTCGCATTGTAGGTACCGTTGTGATGCACGACGGCCTGCATGGACGACACCGATGAGATATTGACGATCGCGCCACCCCCGCTAGCTTTCATGTGGCGTATTGCTTCGCGCAAGCACAGGAAAGTGCCCCGAAGGTTGACCGCCTGCAGACTGTCCCAGAATGCTGTATCGACCTCCAGGAACGGCTTTTTAGGAAAGATGGCGGCGTTGTTAACTAATACGTCGAGTCTGCCATAGCGTCTTACTACATCCTCGAACATAGCAATCACTTCAGACTCTTGCGAAACATCAACCGCCATTGCATGGGCCTGCCCACCGGATTCGACAATGGACTTGGCGGCGGCTTCAGCGGCTGCAGGGTCCAGGTCGGCCACGACGATGCGTGCGCCCGTTTGGGCAAATGTTTCGGCGATACCGCGGCCGATGCCGGAAGCGGCCCCGGTGATGACAGCGATCTTGTTGTCCAAACGGAAAGCAGTTGGCAGCGTCATTCGGCGTTCCTGAAAAATCAGTGGTGGGTCGGCCGCCGCCAGTTTGACAGCAGGCCTTTTTTTCGTTCAGTATTCCTAACATCGTTCCGAATATCATATTAGATGCGAGTCAAAAAAAAACAATGCCAACGATAACGTTCATTCAATACGATGGTCGCGTACACTCAGTAAAGGCGGAAATCGGACAGTCAGTCATGCAAGTCGCGGTCGACAATCAGATCCCCGGCGTTGTGGGTGATTGCGGCGGCAATTGCAGTTGTGGAACCTGTCACGGCTATGTGGATAAGGTTTCGGCGGCCAAGATTCCGGCAGCCGACTCCTATGAACGGGACCTGCTCAGCTGTGCGTCAGCCCCGACGGAGGACAGCCGGCTCACCTGCCAAATCATCGTCACTGATGCCTTGGAAGGAATGATCATTCACTTGCCGGAATCGCAATACTGATTAGTACCGCATCCCGTGTGCCCCTCGCATGCCTGCTCGATGCCGATGATGGTTACCGCTCACGAAACACTTCCTGCGAGGGCTAGAAGATTTTGCGCGCGGATCAGCACGGGCAGGTCGACCATTGCACCATCCACCGACACTGCAGCACCACCCGCTCGCCTGCTGGCCTCGACCACGCGCTGGGCCCAAGCCAACTCCTGCGGTGACGGCGAGAACGCCCGGTTGACGAACTGCACTTGGCGCGGATGAATACAGAGCTTTCCTGCGAAGCCGAGTTCCCGACTACGCGTCGCTTCGGCGGTTATCACCTCGCCGTCGTCCAGAATGACGGACACCCCATCGATCGGCGCTTGCAAGCCTGCCACACGAGACGCCAGGACGATTTTCGACCGGGCATACAGAAGCGCCTCGTCTGTGTGCGCGCAGCCAACGTCGACCTGGAAGTCGATGGAGCCGAACGCCAGCCGTTCGACATTCATCCCACCCGCGACATCCAGCACGCGCCACACACCCAACGCGCTCTCGATCAGGGGCACAATCGCGGCATCGGTCGCGTCGGCTAACGCACGTATGGACTCAGCGGATTCCGCCTTGGGTAACATCACTGCTTTTACCCGCAACCGACGCAGCAGATCCAGGTCATCGGCGAACGCGTCGGAGCCTTCGCTGTTGATGCGAATCATCACCTCGGCGCCCTCTTCGATCGCCCGGGCGATGTGCTCTCGGGCGATCGGCTTGTTGGCCGGGCTCACCGCGTCCTCAAGGTCGAGAATGACCCTGTCGGCCCCTGCTGCCAGTGCCTTGGCGAAACGCTCCGGGCGGTCGCCCGGCACAAATAGATAAGAACGCATGATCACCCCGTACCCAGAATCGTCAGAAAGATAAGCACCAGCCACAGCAGCACCCAGATGAGGTCAGTGGCCAAAAGCGTGCGCCGATGCATCAGGCAAGCTCTGCCCAGGCGTCCATACACAAATAGCCATCGGCATCTTCCGCCCAGAGATGGATGCGCCCCGCTTGCTCTTCACACCCGCAAACCCGCATCGAACGCTGGTCGAAAATCGGCCGTAGCGCGCGAAAGGAAAAGGCGGTCACCTTTGCCGACGGACGCTCGTCACGGAGCAGGTTCATCAACAGTGTGGCTATCAGGGGGCCATGCACGACTAACCCCGGATAGCCTTCTTCTTGAGTGGCGTAAGGGCGGTCATAGTGGATGCGATGGCCGTTGAAAGTCAGCGCAGAGTAGCGAAACAGCAGCACCGGGTCCGGAAATAGCTCGCGAGTCCACTGAGCATTGGTCGGCGCAGGCTGGGCGCGTGGAGCAGGCTCGTTCGGACTGGGCGCGTCGCGATAAACGATGTCCTGTTCTTCTCGCACCCGTACCTGGCCCTCGACCGCCAATTCATGCAGCAGCTTGACGAATATCAGGCTTCCGCTTCGCCCGGTCTTGTGTGTCACGTCCAGAATAGTGGAGGTGCGCTCTACCTCTGCCCCGACCGGCAGCGCGCCCTCGAAACTGAGCCGACTACCTGCCCACATACGCCTGGGCAGCGTGACGGGGGGAAGGAAGCCGCCGCGAAGCGGATGCCCATCAGGCCCAACGGCGGATTGACGAGCCAACGGCAGAAAATACAGCCAATGCCACAGAGGCGGTACTTCACCTGCCGGGGTGTAAGGGCAATCTTCGCGATCGAGCGTCGCTGCCAGGGCATTGAGTGGCACGCAAGTGAGTACGTCGCGCTGGCATTCCTGGCGACCGATCCATTGCTCGAAAAACTGTTCATCGATAGGCACAGCGGTGAGTCCTTTTGTCATGGAGTGGCAGGATCGACCCGTGGACGATTCCCCTGCGCTGATTCCAGAAACCGATCGCGGCCACGCAGGATCTCGTCGCCAGCCATCAATTGATCGTAAAGCCTTCGGGCACAGTCCATACCGGCATCAAAATCCGATAAAGATGCCCCGGCCTCGACAGCCTCAAACAACGATCGTGATGCAGCATCTTGTTTGTCCGACAGGCACAGCCGGGCTTCCGCCAGGTCGCGTTGAATATCTGAGCCTGGGATCGCCCAATGGCGTATCAACCGCTGCTGTAATTCTTCATTGCTGGGCGGCATTGCCACCAATTCGGTCGCCAGCGCACATGCTGTGGAAAGGCCCTGCCCAGGTTCGGCAATCCGGTCAAACAGTGCGGTGCGGGAAAAGTTCGAAACTGCTTTCTGATGGCCTTCAATCATGAATTGCACAGCAGGGACGATGCCTAAAACGCGCGGCAAGCGCTGTGTCGCGGACAAGGGCAAGGTTCCCAGAGAAACCTCTGGAAGCCCCAGCATCGTGCCTTGTTCGGCGACTCGATAGTGACAAGCGAGCAATGTCTCCAGGCCGCCGCCCATGGCAAATCCATGTGCGGCTGCAATGACCGGTTTGCCGAGCTGCTCGATCGCCAGGTGAATATGACTGGACAACCCTGGCGCCGCGCTGGCACGAGCGGTTCCAAACTCGCGGATGTCCCCGCCTGCGCTGAAGCCTCGCCCACTGCCAGTCAGTACCACCGCTTTGACGCACTCTGTCACAGCTGCCCACTGCAGCGCGCTGTACAGCTGGAGCCGCAGACTCAGGCTAAACGCGTTGACGGGGGGAGCGTCGAGGGTAACCACAGCAACAGGACCGTGGCATTCTTTATGGACCTTCGCCTCACCCATGGTCGCACCTCACTGTTGCTCGTCGTCGATTGCCAAGGCCGGCCGATCCTGGCGGTGGCACGCGCACAAACGAAAGACTCAGGTTGAGCAAATATCTCACGATTCACAAGACCTCAATATTCGAATATACGAACAACGTTCAGCATAATACCTTGTTGAGATGCATGGCAAGTGCTCCTGTTGGTCGGCTGAAATCGTCAGGCGAAATTAAAACACACGTATGAAATTAGCCCACCCCAATCGTTAGCCAACACTTGCGCTGACCTCGGCTAACTCATATAAATGTTGTGCGTGTATGTGAACGCAATTCAAGAAAAGCGAATTCAGTGCTTCCAGGAATGCGGCGGGGAATTCTCCGAGAGGTACGTTACAACGCAGTGTAATGAACACGCAGTGCCTCGGGACCTCAGGTCCACCACGTCACTGCACTTGGAATGAAAACAAAAACAACAATTCAGAGGGCACTTCAGATGGATAAAAGGAAAATGCTGGTTTCTCGCCCCCTAACGGCAGCTCCCCTAATGCTCGCCAGCTTATGCCTGGCCATGGGGGCCAGCGATGAAGCGTTCGCCTTGCGCATCGATAGCGGCAACCCCGACCTTTCCATGAGGCTGGATACGACCGTGCGCTACAACCAGGGGTGGCGGGTCGACGGCCGAGACAAGCAGCTGGCCAACAATCCCAATTTCGACGAGGGCAACTACACCTTCGACAAGGGCGATGTATTTCTCTCGCGGCTCGACCTCTTCAGCGAGTTTGACTTGAACTGGCAGGACAAGTACGGCCTGCGCGTCAGTGGCGCTGCGTGGTATGACCATGACTTCCCTGACAAGACAGAAAGCGCACCTGGCTTGGCGCCCGTCGCCAACTACCGCAACAATGAATACTCGGGCTTGGTGAAGCGTTATTACGCTGGACCCTCTGCCGAGTTTCGAGATTATTTCGTGTGGGGCAACTTCAACATTGGCAACACCGAGTTGAACGCCAAGGTAGGCAGCTTCGCCTGGTTGCCTGGCGAATTTCTGTTCAGCAACGCTAGCAGTATGTCCTACGCGATGGCACCCAATGATGGTTTGCTGAGCGACCTCAGCCCGGGCGCCTCGGCCAAGGAAACCTCACTTCCGATCGGTCAGTTCGCTACCACCTGGCAGTTCATCCCTGAACTGTCCCTGATGTTCCAGTACACCTACGAGTTCGAACGCTCGCGTGTATCGGAAGGCGGCACTTACTACGCCGTTGCCGACGGGGCGCTCCGTGGTCCGGACTTCTTGGCCCCAGGCGTAGCACGTCGCGATGCCAAGGAAGGCGATAACGGTGATATCGCTGTTGGTCTGCGTTGGTCGCCGGACTGGGCAATGGATAGCAGTTTCGGTCTCTGGTATCGCAAGTTTGACGACAAGAACGCCAGCTGGGCCAACCAGGTCATCGTACAAAGTCCAACCGCCCCTTACTCGCGCGCCGTCTACGCCAAGGACATCGAACTGTACGGCCTGACCTGGAACGGCGTATACAAGTCCGTCAGCATTGGGGCCGAGGTTAACTACCGCACAAACATGCCGCTCAACACCACCGGCCAGACGTTCATCGCGATTGGCCGGCCTGAGCCAGGCAACCTTGATGGTGCCCGTGGCGATACTGTGCATGCTTTGCTCAGCGGCGCATTCACCATCAATAAGAATGCGTTCTTCGACAACGGCTCCATCGCCGCCCAACTGGACTACATGCATCTGGTTAAGGTCACCGACAACAAGGCCTTCTACAATGGCAGCAATAGTGAAGGTGGTTCGGTTGCCGGCCGGTGTGAAGACAAGGAACTGCTGCGTGGCTGCTCTACGCGTAATGCCGCTTCCTTGGGGGTTTCGTTCACCCCGGTATGGCAACAGGTAATGCCAAGCGTGGACGTCTCGTTCCCGGTATTCGCAACCTACGGCCTTTACGGCAATCCGGCTGCGCAGAACGCGGGTATCCCGCCTGAAGACTCCTACCTGCTCAAGTTCGGCCCGCGTGTGGAATACTTTGTCGGCTCAATGAAACATCAGTTTGACCTCGCGTACACCGCACGTCATGGTCGCACCGGCCAAATCAATGGTAACAATGCTTATTCCGGTCTGGGCTACTTGCATGATCGTGACACGCTGATCCTCACTTACCAAACCGCATTCTGATCGGGAGTTCCAGGATGAAAATAATATATACAACGCTGGCGATCACTCTATTGGCAGCCAGTGCTGCCCAAGCTGCCGTCTCACCTCAGGAAGCTGCAGAACTGGGGAAAACCCTGACGCCGTGGGGCGCCGAGATCGCAGGCAACAAGGACGGAAGCATTCCCGCCTATACCGGCGGACTGCCAACGTCGACACGTCCGGCAGGCTTTCAGCCCGACTCTGGACACTGGACCAACCCTTTTGCAGATGAAAAACCCCTGTACGTCATTACTGCGAAGAACGTGGATCAATACGCCGACAAACTGTCCGAGAGCACCAAGGCGCTCATCAAGCGCTTCCCCGATACCTACAAGGTTCCGGTCTACCCCAGCCACCGCACCGCTAACTATCCTGATTGGATCAATCAGAACAGCGTCGCCAACGCCACACGTTGCAAGACCATCGATGATGGTCTTGCCGTAGAGGGATGCTTCGGTGGCGTGCCTTTCCCGATTCCTAAAAATGGCAACGAAGTTGTCTGGAATGCCCAACTGCACTACAAGGGTGAATCGAACATCACCAAGGGCGAAGGCTGGTATGTCGACTCCAAAGGCAGTCGCGTATTGACCGGCGGCATCAACAACCGTGGCGATGCTCAGTACTACAACAAGGATCTGGACGTTGAGAAATTTTCGTCCGTCGGGACGTACCTGACCCAACTCAATATCTACACCGCGCCTTCGCGTAACGTAGGTGAAGGCAACCTGCAACGGTTCTATGTCAACCCTGTTGCAACACCAAACCCGACCTGGGCGTACTCCCCAGGTCAACGTCGGGTACGCCGCTCGCCAGATGCCGAATATGACTTCCCGGTTTCGACGTCGGGCGGCGCGATGCTGTATGACGAAATCTACGGTTTTTCGGGCAAGCAGGACCGGTACGACTTCAAGTACCTGGGCAAGAAAGAGATGATTATCCCGTATAACAACTATGACTGGATGCAAACGTCACCTGACGATCTGCTCAAACCCAACCACCCGAAACCCGATGCTATCCGCTGGGAGCTGCACCGCGTCCATGTTGTTGAGGCGACGCTCAAACCAGGGATGCGCCACGTGCAACCCAAGCGCCGGCTTTATTACGACGAAGATATCCTTGCCGCCGGCATGACCGACGCGTGGGACGCCTCAGGCAAACTTGCCAAAGGGATTTACATGCCTTCCTGGCAAATGTACGACAAACAGATCCCTCACACTTCTTCGATCTGGATGTTTGACCTGGCTACCGGTGTCTATTACCACACTAGCATCACGGGCGGCGCTCGAGGCGGAATTTTCCCTCAGCCCAAGATGCAACCTCCTCAATTCTTCACCCCCGAATCGTTGGCGCGTCAGTCCCAACGCTGATGGAAACGACAGCAGAAGGAGTAACCTTCTGCTGTCGTTCGGCTAATCAAGCGATAAATCAGCGACGGCTTTGGCAGAGCTATCGCTTGGCCAGAAATGGAGAAGACGATGAACGCAGTATTGAAGGTGCTGGCGATGAGCGCAGGTATGTGGAGTTGCGCATCCTCCGCTTTCGCCTTTACCGATCCACTCGACCAACCTGCCATGTTATCGGAGCGAGCTTCCAGTTCCCCGCTGTATGGACTGTCTGGCGATGGTAGCGCACTCGTTGTAGCGGTGGGTCCACGGGGCCATATCCTCTATTCCGAGGACGGAGGCAAGCATTTCAAGCAAAGCGAAGTGCCCCTGAGCAGCGACCTCGTCGCAGTTTATTTTGCCAGCGCAACGCAAGGCTGGGCGGTTGGCCACGATGGCGTCATCCTGCACAGCAGTGATGGCGGGACAAGTTGGGAGCGTCAGTTGGATGGAAGGCAGATAGGCGATCTCGCCGCTCGCTACTATGCAACGTTGCAAGGCAATGGCGAAGCGTTGGAACGCGCGAAGGAATACGCCCAAACGCTCAAGGACAGCGGTCCGGTTCGACCGCTGCTCGATGTTTATTTCGAAGACGAAAAAACCGGCTGGGCCATTGGTGCCTACAATCTGATCCTCCACACCACCGATGGCGGCAAACAATGGACGCCATGGATGGAGCGCGTCGAAAACCCGGATGAATACTCGCTGCATGCGATCCGTAAGGTGGGCAATCAAGTCTTTATCGTCGGCGAGCTCGGACTGCTGCTACGCCTTGACCGGGAGCAGCAGCGTTTCGTCAAACTGCAGAGTCCCTACCCCGGTTCATTCTTCGGGCTGACAGGTCGCGATGGGCTGCTTGTGGTATTCGGTCTGCGCGGTAACGCTTTTACCAGTCTCGACGAAGGCAACTCCTGGAAGAAGCTGGATACCGGAGTCAGTGACTCAATCAACAGTGCAACGATGCTCGCTGATGGTCGCTTTGTGCTCGCCAGTGCCAGCGGAACCCTGCTGGTCAGCGGTGCTGACGGCGACCGCATTGCAAATAAGATGTCTGAGGGTCGCAGCCCTCTCTACGGCGTGACGACCTCCAGCTCAGGCATGGTGGCAATCGGGCCCAATGGCGTGCACCTCGTCGCCCAGCCATAAAGAACAACAAATCGTGCGCCCGTCCGGGCAGCGCGAGTACTCGCTTCCCCATCGGAGAAACCGCGATGGCTATAAAGATGGATAAGGCCACGGATAATTATCCCGTGATCAAGGATCGTCGAGACTTCGACCAGAAGACCGGCAATCGCGTTGAACGACTGATCTTCAATTACCGAGCTTCGATCATACTGGCAATCATGCTGGTATCGCTGTTTCTTGGCTGGCAGGCAACACGGCTGGTGATCAATGCGAACTTCGATCGAATGATTCCCACCTCCCATCCTTACATTCAGAATTTCATTGATAACCGAAATGAGCTGAGTGGTCTGGGCAACAGTTTGCGCATCGTCGTGGAGAACACCAAAGGCGACATATTTGACCCTGCTTACCTGGAAACGCTGAAGCAGATCAATGACGAGGTGTTCTTGACCCCAGGCCTGGACCGGCCGTGGATGAAATCGCTGTGGACGCCCATCCTGCGCTGGACGCAAGTGACAGAAGATGGCATGCGTGGCGGGCCCGTCATGCCCGACCATTTTGACGGTTCACCGGAAAAGCTCGACGAGTTGCGCGAGAACCTGAGCCGTTCCGGCGCACTTGGCCGAATCGTGGCTAATGACTACAAATCGTCGATGATTACCGTTCCCGTGCTTGATCGCTACCCCGACTCAGGCCTGCCGATTGATTACAAGGCGCTGTCGCAAGCCCTTGAAGAAAAAGTTCGGAGCAAGGAAGGCGACGGCATTCAGGTGCACATTGTCGGGTTCTCCAAGTTGGTAGGTGACCTGATCCAAGGTATGAACAAGGTCTTGATGTTTTTTGGCATCTCGGCATTGATCGCCACTGCTTTTGTCTACGGTTACTCCCGTTGCCTGCGCAGTACATTGATGCTGGTCGCTGTATCCATTTTAGGCGTTGTCTGGCTCTTGGGACTGATGCATCTGGCGGGTTATGAACTGGACCCGTACACCATTCTGGTGCCTTTCCTCATTTTCGCCATCGGGCTGTCACATGGCGCCCAGAAAATGAACGGGATCATGCAGGACATCGGCCGAGGCACCGACAAATACGTGGCCGCACGCTATACCTTCCGACGCTTGTTCATGGCCGGGCTCACGGCACTGCTCGCCAACGTCGTGGGCTTCGCCGTGCTGATGATCGTCGATATTCCGGTGATCCGTGATCTGGCGCTGACTACCAGCATCGGCGTGTCGGTGCTGATCTTCACCAAGCTGATCCTCATTCCCATTCTGCTCTCCTACACCGGGGTCAGCCAGAGCGCGGCCAACCATTCGCTTCGTGAGCAAAACGGTGAAAAGGGCCTGCTCAATCCCGTCTGGGCATTCTTCGCGGCATTCACCCGTCGCAAATGGGCGGTGTGCGCGATCGTTGTCGCTGCCGTGCTGAGTACTACAGCCCTCTTCGTTCGGCTCGACCTGCAAATCGGCGACCTCAGTGCCGGCGCCCCGGAACTGTGGCCAGACTCGCGCTACAACCGCGATGTCGCTTTCGTCGCGGCGAATTACGGGCTGTCCAATGATCAGTTTGCGGTCATGGTCAAGACCCCGCCTAACGTGTGCGATCACTTCAGCAACCTGGTGGAAGCAGACCGACTTGGCTGGGAGTTGAGCCATGTGCCTGGGGTGCAGGCCACGGAATCCTTCGCGACCCTGACCAAGCGCGGAGTCAGCGGTACCTACGAGGGCTACTACAAGTGGAACAGCATTGTGCGCGAGCCTCGTTCCCTGGGTTATGCAGCTTCGCAAGTGCTGGTGAACAACCCTGACGTGCTCAATCCCAAGTGTTCGGTGTTCCCGGTCATGGCCTATCTCACCGATCACAAGGCCAGTACGCTGAGCGGCGTGCTTGAGCGGGCAGAAGCGTTCGCGAAGAAGCATAACAGCGCCGAAGTGCAGTTCCTTCCAGCGGCAGGCAGTGCAGGGATCGAAGCCGTCACCAATATCGTCGTCAAGGAGTCGTTCTACAAAATGCACGCGCTGCTCTACGTGGGGGTGATCCTGCTGTGCCTGATCACCTTCCGCAGCTGGCGGGCTGTTCTCGTAGCGCTTATCCCGTTGTTGATCACCACGGTGTTGTGCGAGGCCCTGATGGTCTGGCTCGGCATCGGGGTCAAAGTAGCGACGCTGCCGGTTATCGCGCTCGGCGTCGGGGTAGGCGTTGACTATGCGCTGTACTTGCTGTCGATCCAGTTGCTCCTGCAACGGCGTGGGTACACCCTGTTCCAGGCCTATACCGAGTCGCTGCAGTTCACCGGCCGCGTCGTGGCCCTGGTCGGTATGACCATGGCTGCAGGCGTGATTACCTGGGCCTGGTCGCCGATCAAGTTCCAGGCCGACATGGGCATATTGCTGGCGTTCATGTTCCTGTGGAACATGCTCGGAGCTCTGATTCTCATCCCTGCCCTGTCCTACTTCCTTTTGCAGAGCCGTGAACAAAGGAAGCAGGCGCAAGCGGCAAGTGTCGAGGCTGAGCTGGCGGAGGAAAATCCAACGACCAAATCCAGCCTCAAAAAAGCGGTAACAGTCAGAACCGCGTAAGCACCGACTGCTGGCGGCCCGCTTCGGCAGGCCGCCAGCGACCGTCCAGTTCCCTCCCCTTTTAATAACGTTCCGCCGGATCAGTGCTATGTGCGCCAGCATCGCTGCGCGTCAACGTTCGCTGGTCCCGGAATTCCCACAACAAGAAAAACCGATAAAAAATCGGGAAAAGGATAGAGACATGAAATTCATACTCAGCCCGGCGGTTGCGTTGATGAACCGTTTGAATTTCACCCTGAAATCCAGCTTGATCTGCTCCCTTATACTGGCCCCCTTGCTAGCGGCCGAATATTATTTGACCCGCGATGTATACGAGCAGATCAGCACTGCCCGCGTCGAACGCGAGAGCCTGCAGACGCTGCATACCTACCTGGACATCGTCCGGGATTTACAAGCGCTGGCTGATCTCTCGGAATTGCTGCTGGTTCACGGCACGACGGGGCGCGCCGCCGAAGCGATAAAAAAGTCAGACGCGCTTGAAGAATCAGTTCTAAAGAAACTCGACAGCATGACCTGGAACGATACTGGCGAATTCGGCAAAAAGCGCGATGCCATCGTCACCAGTATGAAAGCCGCGAGCAAGGAACAACTCTGGTCAGCCAAGCTGGAAATTCGCCGCAAGCAGCTGGCACACTCACTTAACCTGGGCCGATTCATCTTCTCCGACGCGGGACTTTCCCAAGATAGCGACCGCGCCATCCGCCAACTGGTGGACCTGTTGGCCAGCAGTACGCCGCGAGTTACGGCGATCCTGGGCACGACCCGCGCCGTCGGCTCTCTGGTGATGCTCGACCAGCAACTCGGCTCCGCCAGTGCCATTCGCCTGGAGCAGGCCTTGATGGCCTTGGCTAGCCTCGAAGACGAATACCGCCAGACCCTCGATGACTTGAAGGAGCCCGCATTGGCCGAACCGGCCGCGCAAAGCCTGCAGACGCTCAAGCATCAGCAAGATGTACTGGCCAATGATCTGCTGGCCAGCGACCAACTCAATACGCCTTGGCAGACGTTTTATGCCAAGGTCACTGACGAGATGGCCAAGACCTACAATTTCAACGAGGCGGTGCTTGAGCTGATCGATGAGAAGCTGCAGGCGCGTATGGATCGACAGGTCATCAACCTGGGCATGCTGATCGCTTTTCAGGCTTTGTTGCTGCTGGTTATCGTCTATCTGTTCTGCGGCTACTACGTGTCAATCCGCGCATCCCTCCAGGGCCTGGGGACGCTGCTGGAGCAAGTCGAAAAAGGCGACATGACCTCGCATTACATCCCGTCCAGCCGCGACGAGCTTGGGGATCTGGGTCACAAGCTGTCACGGGCGCTGGCCAGGACACGGGAGCTGATCGTCCGGGTAAGCGCAACCGCCACTCAAGTGGCACAGCGCACTGCTCAAGTCGAAGTCCATTCGGTGGATGGTTATCAGGCCATCTCCAGCCAGAGAGACCAGATAAACCTGCTCGCTACTGCGATGAGCCAAATGACGGCGAGCTCGCAGTCGGTGGCCGGAAATGCTGCAATGGCCGTCGACAGTGCGCACCGAGTCAATCAGCAGACGGTGAACGGCCGGGCGTTGATTGATTCGCAGGTCGCAGCCATCGCAGACTTAAGCAGCGAGATGGAGCAGTCAGTCGCGGCAATCGACCGGCTCGCGCAGAACAGCCACCAGATCAGCCGTGTAGTCGAGGTGATTAACAGTATCGCGCAGCAGACCAACTTGCTGGCACTCAATGCCGCGATCGAGGCCGCCAGGGCTGGCGAACAGGGTCGAGGCTTTGCCGTAGTCGCCGATGAAGTACGTACCCTGGCCAAGCGAACCCAGCAGTCCACGAGCGAAATCGGGGAAATGATCGATGTGCTTGGGCAAGGGGTCGCGAAAGCTGTAGAAACCATGAACACCAGCCACGACCTGGCCAGCCGTTGCAAGAGCCAGTCTCAGCAAGTGGAAGACGCGCTGACCGACATCCTGAAATGTGTCGCGGACATTCTTGATCAAAGCCAGCAGATTGCCGCTGCGGCGCAACAGCAGAGTGCAGTGGCGTTGGAAATAGACCGTAATATCGTCGAGATCAATAGCGCTGGCACACGCACCGCTACAGGGGCGGGTCATACCGAAGATGCATGTCGCCAGTTGTCGATTCTGGTCGTTCAGATGGAAGAGGCCGTAGGCCGATTCAGCGTTTAATGCCCGGTTTTTAGTTAGACAACATCTGGAACTGGGGGCATGAGTGGGACTGCCCCCGTTCGTCGTTACAGCAGGCCTGTTTCTGCCGCAGTTTTGACCCCATCATCCAAACCGCGTTCACGCAACACTTCAACCGCCACCGCCAGTGCGCTGGACACCGCTGGAAACCCGACATACGGCACGGTCTGGATGATCACTTCCTGAAGCTCATCAGCAGTCAGTCCGTTGTTGAGACCGAACCGAAGGTGGTTGCGCAGCTCTTCGGTCTGACGCAGTGCAATCAGCGAGCTAATCACGACGATGCTACGCAGCTTTAGGTCCAGCCCTGGGCGAGACCATACAGCGCCGAACGCGTGTTCGACGGCCATGCGCCCCACATCAGCGGCGAAGCGCCCGGAGGTGACATTTGCCTCCATCGTCTTGGCAAACTCCGGTCCCATCATGCGGACCATCAGTTCGTAGCCAGCTTTCCAATTGTCGTTATCAATCATTTTCAACACTCCTGGAGTAAAGAGAAATTCCAAGCGCGGGAGACCGGCCTTGCAAAGGCCAGCCTCTTAGCGGTTAGCCAAACCTGAGGCCGTCGTGGCCACCTCATTTGGTGTGGGCAACGCCTGCAGCCGGCGTGATCACCACGGGTTCTGCCTCGACCGGCGACGGTTCACTGGATGGGTACCGCCCCATGCCGAGGTAGCTGAACGCGGACAAGACGAAACAGGCAGCGGCGACGACCAGCGCCACATTGTAATTTCCGAAATAATCGTACGAGAGGCCAATCAGCGAGCCCTGAAGGGCGATCATCACTGCGATGCACAACACGCTCAGCCCGTAGATCGATGCGTAGGAGCGCATTCCGAAATAGCGCGCAATCATGAAGGCCACTACATCGATTTCGGCCCCCTGCCCCAGCCCCAGCAACACCAGCGCGACGATAGCCACCCAGAGTTCCAGCGAATCCGGCAGCAATAGCAGGCAACCCAAAGCAGGACCCAATGTAAAAATACAGGCCACCAGGGGCGCCCAGATACGGTCAACCAGCAGTCCAGTTACCACGGCCCCTACGAGGGCCGAAACTCCGACCACTCCAATCAGCGCCGCAGCGCTGGCAGCCTCCAGTCCTTTACCTACCAGCAATGGCTGGAACTGTGAAAGCAAGGCCACAATGGGGGCATAGTTCAATGCAGAAGCCAGGCAAACCAGCACTATCTTGTGATTTTTCAGCAATTGAAGCATGGAGGCCTGACGTCGATCTGCGTCCTGCTTACGCGGTGCCACCACGCTCGCGCCACGCACCCAGAAATAAGCTGTAGGCAACGCGGTCAACAAGATGAGCACACCCAGCGCAACGTAGCCCATCCGCCAGCCGTAGTTGGCGATGATTGCAAAAATCGTTGAGGGCAATAAGGCACCGGAAATCGCCAGTCCGGACCGGGTAATGGCTAAAGCCAGACCGCGTGAGCCGACAAAGGCGCCGCTGACCACACGAGTGAACGTCAAGCCCGTGGTCGCCGTACCCACTAGGCACAGCACGGCGTAAAACAGGTAGTACAGCGGCAGCGGCCCGTGCTGGATGGCCAGCAGAAAATAGGCCATCGCGGTCAACAGCAAGCCGCCGAGCAGCACCGGGCGAACACCGATACGATCAACCAGTCGACCGAGCGCCGGCGAAATGAAGGCGGCAGCGAGACTGGCATTTTGCGCCAGGGCAATTTCGCCCCGGCTCCAGCCAAACGCCTCCTGAAGTGGGCCTACGAACAGGCTGGAAACCGATGGCCATACCGACAGACACGCTCCGGTGCCGATCAGTGATGCCAGTCCGAGACGCCAGTTCGCACGCCATTCACGCTTGGCGATGCCCCAGGCACCTGTGTTGTTGACTGTCATGCTGTACCCTTTTGTTGTTATGGAGGGTTCGCGTGCCAGAGGCACGCGGCGGTCGAAGCGTCAGTTGAGCCCCGACAGCGCTTCGTTGGAAAAAGGGTCGAACGCTTGGCCCTGTCGGGCCTTTAACGCCCACTGGGGGTCTTGCAAGATCGAACGCCCGACACCCACCAAATCAAATTCGCCGCGATTGAAACGCTCCATCAACAAATCGAGGTTATTGCTGGCCTGGGCGCCGCCCTGTTTGTTGCTGTCGTACATGCCGTTGTTCAGGCCGACACCACCTACCGTCATAGAAAGACATCCGGTTACCCGCTTAGCCCAACCGGCAAGGTTCATTTCACCGTCCGGGCCCGCCTGTTCCGGAAATTCCGCTCGGTTGAAATAGCGCACGCTGGCGTCAAAGACGTCGACGCCAGCCTCGGCGATGGGCGCCAGTACGTCCTCGAGCTCGGCCGGGCTGTTGGCCAGACGCGCCTTGAAATCCTGCTGCTTCCATTGCGAAAAGCGAAACACAATAGGCATGTCGGGGCCTATTGCGCGTCGTATCGCACGGACCACTTCTGCCGCGAAACGGCTACGCTCGCGTCGACTCCCACCCCACATATCCGAGCGCTGGTTGGTCACCGACCAGAGGAAATTGTCGATCAGATAACCATGCCCGCCGTGAATCGCGATGCCGTCAAAACCGCACTCGAGCGCATGCATCGCACTGCGGGCATAGGCTTCTATGACCTCTTCGATGTCCCGTTCGGTCATGGGTTGGGTGGGCACCAGTTGGCTCTGGACGTAGAAGTCCGGAGATGACGTCAGTCCGCCCGGCAACCCCCAGATCCCCGAAGGACGCATCGAGGCGACCTGCGGGTGAGGACCGGTGCCCTGTCGGCGCATCACGCCTTGGTGCCACAGTTGCGGGAACACGACGCCACCGGCATCGTGCACCTGCGCAACGACACGGCGCCAACCGTTCAGCGCCTGTTCTCCATACAGGTGGGGCAAGTCACTTTCACCGATGCCGGCTTCACCGAGCGCCGCAGGATGATCGATCCCGACGGCTTCGGTGATGATCAAACCGGTTTCACCTTCAGCGCGGCGCTGATAATAGCTGGCTACATTCTCGCCAGGCACACCGTCGGGGCTGTAATTACGGGTCATCGGCGCCATGACGATACGATTTTTCAATCGTAGCGAGCCGACACGCAAAGGCTCGAACAGTGGGGCAAGCAGTGTGTCCATCGGATTGTCCTCGAAATGTTGGCAAGTCTTCAGCGAAGAGCGTTATGTGCGCCTGAGCCGACCCAGAAACGCTCCCAGGTCGCAAAGCTTGAAGGCAGGCGTGGTTGATAACGTTCACCGGTGTATTTACCCGGCCAGTTCTGCCATACCGGATCGCCGGGACGTTGCAACCAGTCGGTGGAATACCAGTGGCGCTCATCCCGTCGCGCGAAATACCATTGGCCGTCACGGCATACGTAATGATCGAAATAACAGATCGCCATCACTACCCAGTGCTCGCCGTCTTCGTGTTCTGCCCGGCAATAGACAGTGCCGGTCGCATGCGTAGCGTCCTGAAAGTCCAGGGTCTGCCCGCAAACCTGGTGCACGCTGCGGTGGAATGCCTTAAGGATCTGCTCGGAGCTGTAAAACGCTGCAAGCGCTTCACGTCCGATGCCCCAGCGCCCGCAGTCGACATCGTCGACAAACAGTGCGACCAGCCCATCAACATCGCGCGAGTCGACTGCCAACGCGTACCTCGCAGGCAATTGCCCAATGGCGAGCTGAGCCTCCAGTCGCTCGACGCGCGCCAACAACGCAGCCTGGCTCATGCCTGCTCCCCCGCCAACCAGCGACGCTCATCGGCCAGATACGGTTGATGCGACAACAGCCCGCCATCGACATTGATCACCTGGCCTGTGATGAAGCCAGCTTCCTCGCTCGCCAGGAACACCACGGCATTGGCGATATCCACTACGTCGCCCAGCCTGGGCGTCAGATGATGCGACAACATCATGTCGCCGGCCGGGCCCGCGTACGTCCCGGCCGTTGCCGGCGTCACGATCAAGCCAGGCGCCACCGCGTTGCAACGGATACCTTGCTTGCCGTGCTGCGCCGCGACATAGCGGGTCAGATTCTCGATACCGGCCTTGGAAACGGCATAGGCGCTATATCCCGACGCGCCGGCCTGCGCCGACCCGGAGCTGGTATTGACAATGGAGCCGCCACCGCGGCGCACCATATGTTCAAGCGCGTACTTGGTCGCCAACATGGTGCCGCGCAGGTTGATGCGCATGGTGTCGTCCCAGACCTTGGTGTCCATTGACTCTACCGGGGCATCGAAGTGGGACGACAAATGTGTGGCCGCCGCGTTATTGAATAGGATGTCGAGACCGCCGAACGCTGCGACCGCCTGTTCGATCATTTGGCGGATCGAGTCCTCATCGCCCAGGTCCACCCGCGTCGAGGAAGCGGCCATGCCCTCTAGAACCAGCTTATTGGCTTGTTCCGCTGCGCCTTCGACATTGATATCAGCAAGCATGACCTTGGCGCCCTCTTCGGCCAATCGGCGGGCAGTCGCCAAGCCAATACCTGAAGCTGCACCGGTCACGATGGCAATCTTGTTCGTAAGTCGTTCCATCTTCGGCTCCTTTCACACCGCGGTATAAAGGCCGCCATCGACCTGGATGACCTGCCCCGTCACGTAACCCATGCCTGGAACGCACAGGCTGGCGACTGCCTGGCCGATATCCTGACGCTCATCACCCATTCGCCCGAGCGGGAAATTGGCGATATAGCTGTCGCGCAAGACCGGGTTGAGCTCAAAAAAGGCCGCTGACGCAGCGGTCAGTGCGGAAGGCGAGATAGCGTTGACGGTGATGCCCTGCGGGCCCCACTCACGCGCCAGTGCTTTGGTCAGTCCGCGAATGCCGCCCTTGATGGCCGCGTAAGCTGGATTGAGCGCAGCACCATGCAGACCGAAGGTCGAGCAGAGCAGGATCACCCGCCCTTGACCACTGGTGCGCAGCGCTTCATAGCCGGCAAGCGCACAATGATGGGCGCCCGCAAGATCGACCGCGACCTGTGCGTCCCAGTCGGCATCGTCAAAATCCTGTAATTGCTTGGGATGGCCCGAAGCACCGTGTGTGGCGTTGTGAACGAGGATATCGAGGCTGCCGAATCGCTCGAGCGTGGCTTTGACAGCGTTGTGCATGTCTTCGAGGCGGGTCACATCGCCTTCCACGGACAGTGCTTCTGCCCCTTCTGCTCGCACGAGGCGCGCCGTCTCTTCACCCGTCGCACCACGTCGCGCGACGATGACAATTCTGGCTCCGGCAGCGGCCAGTTCCAAGGCAATGCCGCGCCCAATACCACCGCCTGCCCCGGTGATCAAAGCGGTTTTGCCCGCCAGGCTTTTGTTTCGCGTTAGCTCATTCATGTTCATGGCACCATCCATACGCCGCCATCCACTGGGATCGACGCACCCGTGATGGCTGTGGCTCCGATAAGCATCGCGATGGTTTGCGCCACCCCGGTCGTGATGCCCGGCACGAAGCCGAGCGCGGGTGGCGGTGGTCCCATTTCAGGGCTCAACGGCAGCGCGGCGTTGGCCAACTGTACGTCGAACACGTGAGCATCCAGACCCAGCCAATTCAGACGAATGCCCTGTGCACCCCATTGCCGCGCGGCGGACTTCATCATCGCTCGCTGCCCCTCGCTTAGTACGGACAGCGCCGTCAGCCCGCCAGCCCCCGTCAGGGAAAAGTTGGGGCCAACCACCACGATACTTCCCGGCTCACCTGCCAGGGTCCGCCAAGCCGCTTGCAGGCAATGCCGACTGGTACGAAGCGGATCGAGACAGGCCCTGCGCCATTGCTCAGTGGACAACGAAACGAACGGGCGCGCTTGCCGGCTCTGGGGGTTGCCGACGGCCAGGACGATGGCATCGACGCCGCCCATTGCAGCCCTGGCTCGCCCAAAGGCAGCTTCGATGGCAGCGAGGTCTGTGAAATCCTGATCAGCATCAAGTCCCACACACACTGCTCCCAAGGCACCGAGGGCATCGCGTAAATGACTCAATTCCGGGCATCCAGGCGTCGCCACCAGCACGTTCATGCCTTCGAGCATCTGTTTGTTCCAGGCCGGCTCCGTCATCGTAAGTCCTCTGTTGTTCTTATGGAGTTAAGGGGGACCGCGAACCGAGTGATCAATACCCTTTGGCGAAGCGCGCCAAATGGAAATCCGTATCGCCGAAACGCTTTTCGAGCAAGGTCATGAAACGAAAGTAGTGACCAACCGGATATTCCTCGGTCATGCCGATACCACCGTGCAACTGCACGCCTTGTGCGCAGACAAAACGCCCCGCCTTGCCGGTGGCTGCTTTCGCTGCAGAAATCGCCCGGGCGCGCTCCTCAGCAGGTTTGTCCAGGTAGGCCATGCCCCGGTAAAGGATGGAACGGGCGTGTTGCGCTTCGACGAACATTTCAGCCATGCGGTGCTGCAAAGCCTGAAACTTGCCGATGGGCTGACCAAACTGGCTGCGGGTCTTGATGTACTCGGCAGTCATGTCCATGACGCCGTGCATGACTCCCAGGCTTTGCGCCACAACGGCCAGTGCCGCGCGGTCCGATGCTTCCTCGAGAATGGGTTGGCTCTGCGAGGGTTCGATGAGCAACGCGGTAGCCGGTAGATTGACCTTGCTGAATCGCACATCAGCAGCCCGGGTGCCATCAACCAGTGCGTATTCGATGACCTCCACGCCCGGTGCAGTGCGGTCGACAACGAATATCGCTGGATGCGGGTGGTCATCCAGACGCGCGGTGACCAGCAGTTTGTCGGCAGAAGGCGCATCGAACACCATCGTCTTCAAACCATTGAGCTGATAACCATCGCCTGTTCTTCGTGCCAAGGTCTCCTCGATACAACCCAAAGTGAAACGCGTGTCGCACTCGCTGTCCGCCAGCGCCAGCAACAAACGTCCCTCAATCAACGCAGGCAATAACGCCTGGCGATGGTATTCGGAGCCCGAGCGATCAACGATGCGCGAACACAGCATAACGCTGCTGATAAATGGCTCCAGCACCATACCGCGGCCAAACGATTCCAGCACCACAGACGCTTCGACGAACGAACAGTCCAGACCACCGACATCTTCGGGCAAGGTCAATGCCAGCCATCCCAACTCGGCGAATGTCTGCCAGTGTTCCCGATTGAAACCTTCGCCGGTCGTGGCCTGGTGCCGGCGCTGCTCGAAGCCGTAGTCATCGCGAATGTAGCGCTCCACGCCATCACGCAGCATCAACTGCTCTTCGGAAAGATTGAAATCCATGTGAAAACCCTCAGAGTCCGAAAGCCAGTTTGGCGATGATGTTTTTCTGTACTTCGCGAGCGCCGCCGTAAATAGTCGAAGCACGCTGGAAGAAGTACATATTGGTGCGGCCCAGGGTGTGGGCTGGCCAGAGATCGTCCCATTCGTCGCAGGCGTCTTTCTGCCGAGCGTCGTGACTGAAAAAACGCAACGCGCGCGGTCCCATCGCGTCGACCTGCAATTCGGTCACGCGTTGCTGCAATTCCGAACCACGTACCTTCAGGGTCGAAACCACGGCATCGAGGTTATCGCGCAGTTCCTCCTTCGTCAGGATCCGCAATACGGACCATTCCAGCGCGAGGATGTCGGCTTCGATCTCCGCCACTTTGCGGGCGAATACGGGCGTCTCCAGCAGCGGCACACCATCGATCAATTCAGCACGGGCAATGACCTTGGCTTTTTCCAGTTCGCGCTTGTTGAAGTAGATGAAGGCGCTGGAGGTGCGCTCCTTTTCGAGCAAGTACTTGGCGTAGGTCCACCCCATGCCCGGCTCACCGACCAGTTGTTCCTTGGGAACCCGGACGTTTTCCAGAAACACTTCGGTCAGGCCATGCCCACCGTCGATGGAAATGATCGGTCGTACCGTAATGCCAGGCGACTTCATATCGATCAGCAAGAAGGAGATGCCCCGTTGCGGCTTGACCGTCGAATCGGTGCGCACAAGGAAAAAGCCCCAATCGGCGATCGTCGCATCACTGGTCCAGATCTTCTGGCCATTGACCACATAGTGCGTGCCATTTTCGTCGAGCTCTGCGCGAGTCTTCAGGCTGGCGAGGTCAGAGCCGGCATTCGGTTCGGAGAAACCCTGGCACCAGAAGACTTCACCCGACAGCAACGGTGGCAGGAAGGTCTGCTGCTGCCACTCGTTGCCGAATGCGATGACCACAGGCGCCATCATGTGGGTGCCTTGCCAACCATAGTCCAGGCCGTTCGCATTGAGCATTTCCTCCAGGAAGATATGCTTGCGGATCGGCGACCAATCAGTCCCGCCAAATTCTTGCGGCCAGTGCGGTGCGCCCCAGCCACGCGCGTGCAAGGTCTTTTGCCATTGGCGCAAGACATCACGGGGTGGAGGATGAGCTCCCACATAGCCAAAGTGAGCGACTTCAGGGCTGACACTGTCCTGGAAAAACTGCCGGACTTCCTGACGGAAATTCTCATCTTCGGGGCTGAACTGGAAATTCATACTGCAGTCTCTCACTGTCATTGAAAGGTTGGCGATAAAGGCAGCGAAGGCTGCTCAGCCATTGGAGGCCAGTGCGCGCTCACGCAGCGCAACCTTGTTGATCTTGCCCGTCGCGATGCGCGGCAATTCGCTGATGAACTCAATGGCCTTCGGACACTTGTAGGAAGCAAGCACCGATTTGCAATGGCCGATCAGTTCGGTCTCGGTGAGCCTGGCACCCGGCGCAGGGACGATGAAGGCTTTTACCGCCTCACCCCAGCGGGGGTCCGGAATGCCAATGACCGCCGACTCGAGCACCTGTGGATGCAACTCGATCGCTACCTCGACTTCCCGGCTGTAGATGTTCTCACCACCGGAAATGATCATGTCCTTCTTACGATCGACCAGGAACAGATAGCCTTCATGATCCTGATAACCCATGTCTCCGGTGTGGTACCACCCGTCGCGCAGGGCTTCCATGGTGGCCACAGAGTTGTTCCAGTAACAGGACAACTGGGTGTCTGAACGCAGCAACACTTCGCCGGTCTCGCCCTGTAAGCAGTCATGACCCTCGTCATTAACAATCCGCAAGTCAAAACCCGGGGCAGGCAAACCGACCGACTCCAGCCGCCTTATCTGATCCGGGCTGCCATTGGGATTGACCTCGTGACGAGGCAGAGCGCAAGCATTGCTTTCGGTCATCCCGTATTGCACTGAGAAGATCGGGCCAAGCCTCTCGATCGCCCGCTTGAGCAGCGGCACTGGAATCGGCGCCGCGGCCGTCACGACGTGTTCAAGTGACTTGAGGTTGAAATCATCTATCTGCGGCAGGTCGAGCACTGTTTGCAGCATGGCCGCCACCATGAAGGTAAACGTCACCCGCTCCTCCTCGATGGCTCGCAAAGCAGCCAGCGGATCAAAGCCTTGATGGACGACGGTCGAGCCGCCCATCCAGGCGGCGGAGTTGACGAACCCGATGCCTCCGATGTGAAAGGCAGGCGTCGTTTGCAAAACCCGAGTCGCACCACTGAATTCTGTTATGAGGGCACAGGATTCGGCAGTTCTGCACATGGCATGGTGAGTGCGCACCACGCCCTTGGGCGTCCCTGTGGTGCCACTGGTGTACATCAGGTAGGCATAATCCTGCGACTGGGCGCGAATAGGCGGGCCAGCCTCATCGCCATCGGCGATCGCCTGCTCAAAGGGCACCGCCCACTGGGGCGTCACACCAATGCAGATAAACTGCTCGATCGTGGGTAGCTCGGCGCGAAGCTGGTCGACCAATGCCGTGTATTGCGCTTCAAAAACCAGCGTCCTGGGCGAGGCGTCCTGCAAGATGTAGAGGATTTCCCGGGGGGCCAGGCGGAAATTGACCGTAGCGGCAATGAATCCTGCCCATTCACACGCCCGGTACGTTTCAAAATACTCCACACAGTTGGTCGACAGAATCGCCACGCGATCCTGGCGGCGCAGACCTGCACGATAGATAAACGACGACAGCCTGCGCGCGCGTGCAGCCAATTCGTAATTGCTCACCCGCCGTGAAACGCTGGTGAAAGCATTGCCAGCTGGAAAATAGCGAGCATTGCGCTCGGTCATCTCACCAAGAGTCTTCATTGAAATTCCGTCATTTTTATAAGGCTGTTGTTGAACGGATTATCTGAGTGCTGCGCGAAGCGTGGCGTCAGGCCTCCACAGCGGCAGGATCTGCAAGCAGTCCGGCCAGCCTGGCGGTAAACCGCGCGGCGTCGGCGCCATTAACCACCCTATGGTCATAACTTAATGAAAGCGGCAGGGCCAGGCGCCACTCGATGGCGTCCCCGCTACCGCGGCGCGGCTTCTCTTGTGCGCGCGTGACGCCGAGAATGGCCACCTCGGGCGCATTGACGATCGGGGTGAACGCTGTTCCGCCAAAACTGCCGAGCGAGCTGATGGTGAAGCTGCCGCCACTCATTTCAGCCATCGAAAGGCCCTTGTCGCGCGCTTTCGTTGTGATGGCCTGGAGCTCGGCAGCCAACTCGTGGATGCTCTTGCGATCACAGTCGCGCAGCACGGGGACCAACAAACCGAAGCGCGTATCTACGGCCACGCCAATGTGGAAATATTTTTTGAACACCAGGTTCTTGCCAGTGCCGTCGAGCGAGGCGTTGAACTGCGGGAAGCTTTGCAGCGCACCGACCACCGCCTTGATGAGATAAGGCAGCAGCGTCAACTTGGTGCTCACGCCCGCTTCGTTCTGCGCTTTACGCAACAGCTCAAGATCGGTGATGTCCGCATCGTCGTGGTGAGTGACATGGGGAATCGTCACCCAGTTACGCGCCATGTACTTGGCGGTCAACACTTGCACCCGGCTGAGCGCACGAGTCTCGATCTCGCCAAACTCACTGAAATCGACCTGCGGCCATGGGGGCAAATCGCTACCGAACGCCGGCTGTGCAGGTCGCTCGACGGCGGGTTGACTGGACTGTTTAGCCACTGGAATATCGACGCTCATTCGCTTCACCCTACCCTTGGATTCTCAGACAATCTCGGCCAACAGGGTGCCAACCTCATAGGTCTCACCGGCCGCAGCGATGATCTTCAAGGTGCCACTGATCGGCGCCTCGACTTCCTGGACTGACTTGTCGCTTTCCAGGGCATAGATGATCTGGCCTTCTTCGACCGTGGAGCCATCGGCAACCAACCATTCGGACAAGGTGCCTTCATTCATCGAAAAGCCCAGTTTTGGCAGGAGAATCTGAGTGCTCATGACGCTTTCCTTAATTTAAGTTGCTTCATTTAAACGTTGCACGGACGGCCACTTCGATCTGCTCGAGGCTGGGAACGTGTGCGTCTTCCAGAGGTTTGGAGAACGGCACCGGGGCGTAGTTGGAACCGACACGCTGCACGGGCCCCTTGAGCTGGCCGTAAAGCGATTCGTAGATGAGCGAGGCAATTTCTGCACCGACGCCAAACGGTTTGACTGCTTCATGAACAATGACTGCCCGCCCGGTCTTCGCTACAGAGGCGAGGAAGGTTTCGGTGTCCAGCGGCGAGATGGTCCGCAGGTCGATCACCTCGGCCGAAATGCCCTCGGCAGCGAGCTTCTCGGCAACCGCGCAGCAGTCCAACACTCGCCGGCTGTAACTGATCAAGGTGACGTCGGTGCCTTCGCGCAGAATGCTGGCCTTGCCCAAGGGGATTTTTACCCCGCGCTCGGGGGCAGGCCCCGGCGTCCAATAGGTCGGCATGTTTTCGATGAACAACACCGGGTCGTCGTCTTCGATGGCGGAGAGCATCAAACCGTACGCGTCAGCCGGACTGGAGGGCGCAACCACCTTGATGCCAGCCGTATGGGCGAACCATGCTTCCAGGTAATCCGCATGTTGCCCGCCCGTACCAAAGCCTGCACCGGTCATGGTGCGGATGACCATTGGCACATGCGTTTGCCCGCCCGACATGAAGCGCAGCTTCGCAGCGTGGTTGACGATCATGTCCATGGCCACGGTGGTGAAGTTCATCAGCATGATTTCAGCGACTGGCCGCATGCCAACGATCGCCGCGCCAATGGCTGCGCCGATGATTGCCTGCTCTGAGATCGGCGTGGAACGCACCCTCGCGTCGCCATACTTGCTGGACAGGCCCCGGGTGACCCCGACAATGCCGCCTTCTTCCCTGTCGCCGACATCCTCGCCGAGCACAATGACATTGACGTCCGCCGCCATCGCGTCGTCGAGCGCCTGATTGATTGCCTGGATAGTGTTGATCTTGGCTGGCAGGTTCATACGTTCACCTCATCCTTGTAGATATCGCGATGCAGTTCCGCAAGATCCGGGTAGGGGCTGTTCAAAGTGAACTCGACAGCCTCGTCGATTTCGAGCTCGATGGCGGCTTCCAGGGTCGCCAACTGGTCTTCACTGGCAAGGCCGGTCTTGATCAGCCAGTTGCGGAAAAGCGGTACCGGGTCCTTGGCCATCCACGCATCCTTTTCGCCCTTGTCCATGTAGGCATCGGCATCACCGAAGACATGTCCATGGAACCGAAAGGTTTTGGCCTCGATCAGTGATGGACCGAGACCCTGGCGCGCCCGATCGACGGCTTCGCGCGCCGCAAGGTAGGTGGCAACGGGATCGTTGCCGTCCACGGTGATGCCCGGCATGGAATAGGAAGCCGCGCGCTGGGCAATGTTGGCCACGGCGGTAGAGTTGGCATATTTGGTATGCTCGCCGTAGCCATTGTTCTGGCAGACGAAGATCACTGGCAGCTTCCACACCGAGGCCATGTTCAGCGCTTCGTGGAAGGCGCCGATGTTGCTCGCGCCGTCACCGAAATAAGCCACGCTGACACGCTTCTCACCACGGATCTGCGCGGCGAGCGCCAAGCCGTTGGCAATTGGCATCGAACTACCGACGATGCCGGTGGTGACCATCACGCCCGTTCCCGGATGGGTCACGTGCATCGGCCCACCCTTACCCTTGCAGGTACCCGTGGCGCGACCGCCGAATTCAGCCCAGAGGTCATTGAGCGGGATGCCTTTGGCGATCATGTCATGCACACCACGATAGATAGTGCAGATGTAATCCTCATCGTCCAGGCACGCCGACACTGCCGAAGGGATGACTTCCTGCCCGCGTGGCGAGTAGTACGGCATGACCAGCTTGCCGGACTTCAACACCGCACGAAAACGCTCATCATTCTGTTTGATCCGAGTCATGCGCCGGTAGATGCCTACAAGGATCTCGCCGTCCGGGATTGCGGCTGTCATTTTTTAATTCTCCATTGGAACCGAATCAAAGGCTGAGTTGTTGACTCACCAGATCTTGTCCTGCCCCGCCGAGTGCGCAGCAGCGATGTAACCGAAGATGAAGGATGCGGCGATACTGGTGCCGGCTCCCGGATACATACGCCCGCTGACCCCAGCGGTGGCGTTGCCCGTGGCGTACAGCCCACTGATGGGCTGGCCGTCTTCGCGCAATACCCGAGCGTACTCATCGGTAACCAGCCCGCCGGCAGTGCCGACATCACCCGGGTACATGCGGACCGCATAGAACGGCCCCTTTTCGATGGCGCCCAGGTTGGGGTTTGGCTGGATGGTCGGGTCACCGTGACTGCGGTCGAATGCCTTACCGCCGCGTGCAAAGTCTTCATCCTTGCCGCTGGCACAAAACCCGTTGAAACGCTGTACGGTCGTGAGTAGCCCGCGGGTATCGATACCGCACTTTTTCGACAGTTCCTCAAGCGTCTCGGCCTTGATCATGTAGCCACTGTCCAGCCACTGCTGCGGCACCTTGCCAGGCATCGCCGTTCCCCAGGGGTAGAATTCGCGCTGGCGACTGTCCATCACCACCCAGCTGGGCACGGCCTTACCGGTTTCGGCCTGGCGCTTGTACATACGCTGGCCGATTTCCATGTAGGACCCCGCTTCATTGCAGAATCGCTGGCCGTCCTGATCGACCATGATCGAATAAGGCAACGACAAATCCAGGTGATGCATAAAAGGTAAAGGTTCACCCGCCGGTGTGCGCGCGCCTTCGGGGAACGTCAGACCCGGGCCGAGAGACGTCACCACCCACCAGGCTTCGTCCATGCAATCGGTGGCGGCGCCAAGACGCATGGCGGCTTCAATCACTTCGCCGGTATCACCCGGGTTCGCATTGGTCCAGTCGGCGGAGGCTGGTTGTGGCTGGTAGCGTTTGCGCATCTCTGCATTGTGCGAAAAGCCACCGGTATTGATCAGCACGGCGTCATGCGCCTGGATGCGCCGTACACGGTCACCCTGACGAACCGTTACGCCCACCACCCGGCCTTGTTCCACGATCAATTCCTCGACAGGCGAGTCGGTCCAGATCGGCAGTTGTTCGCGCAGTGCGATCTGCAACATGCGTCCCTGAATGGCTGCACCACCGCCCAGGACGGTCTGGCCACGCAGCTTTTGCTTGAGCATGCGCCAGCCCAGCTGCATGGCCTTGCGCTTGCCCGCCCAGGTCCGCTTGAGCAGGAACAATGTTGGGAACTCGTTGGAATTGGCCGGGATCGGCGCGCCACGGTAGCGCGACAGACGCCCTTCCCATTCGCCCAGCTCTCGAATATCGAACAACTTGGCCACCAGCGAGCGTCCACGTGGCTCACCGCCCGGGCGGTCATCGTAGTAATCGCTCCAACCATCGGCGTACTCGAACGCCATGCCCTTGCGCTCAAGAAAGTCGACGATCAGAGGGCTCATGTGCAAAAAAGCATCACGGCGTTTGACGCTGGTGGAAGGACCCTCGTAGGTCACCACGCTGTCGAAGTATTGCCGAGCGCGCTCGTAGGAATCCTCCACGCCGTGGCGTTTCATGACCGGGTTGTTTGGCAGCCACCAGACCCCGCCCGAATAGCCAGTTGAGCCACCGACCTTATCCAGCTTCTCGATAATCAGCGCACGCTTACCCAACTCCTTGGCCTTGAGTGCCGCGCACATCGAGCCGCCACCACTGCCGATGATGACCAGGTCGTAGGACTCGTCCCATTGACTCATTGCGCGGACTCCGTGCCGTAGATGTATTCCTGAAGTTCACGGTGGAAATTGGAGATCGACGATTCCTGCAGTGGGTTTGTCCGTGAGCCGTCGAAGCCACGAGACTTCATGCCCATCTGCACCTGCCCCATGTTCTGGAAGTCCTGGCTGAGGATCAGGCCGAAATTCTTGACCGTATCCTTTTTCCAATCATCGACGCCGTGATAGAACTCGCGCTCGAGCTTGGGTTCCTTGCCGGGTGCATAACGCTTGAGTGACCAAATGTCATAGATGCAAGAGTCGGGGTTGGCGCCATCGGGACGGGCACGATAGAACAGGGCGCCGTCCGGATAGAGCAGGAACACCAGGTTGGGGAAGACGTGCCAGTCGGTGCCGGCGCGCATCATCTGTTCCATCGAGATATTCGGCCAACCGGCCCCGTCGGCGATGGCGGCTTCGACCTGAAACTGCATCGCCTTGCTCAGCACCAGCATCTGATCCTGAGTCGGCTCCACTTCCGTCAACAGCCGCTTGGTGGCCTCGTTGTCCCGATCGGTGAAGATTGCCTTCAGCTGGTCTTCCATGATCTGGTAGAACTTCACCATCCCCGGACGGATATCATCCGGAATGGGTTTACCCGTGCGCGGGGACGGCGTGCCTGGCAGACGGGTGGCAGTCGAGTAGTCGAACATGCCGTGCTTGCCGAAAGCAAAGCTACGGGTGACGTCGTCGCCCTGGGTATCGAGAATTTGCGGATGAGTCGCGGCGACGTGATAGCCCTCGTTGAAGGCCTCGAGTGCGACTTTCCAGTTGCACGGCAGGCGCACCGACTTGTACCAGCGGTAGCGCATGTTCTCGAATTCGTAGCAATCGGTAATCTCGGGAACCGGTGCCAGATACTTGGCCAGCGGCTCGGCATTGGGGTCCATGTTGATGAACACGAAGCCACCCCAGGTATCCACCAGCACTTCCTTGAGTGCCAGCTCTTCATGAGTCATGTTCGGGCAACCGGCCCAATCCTGCTCATCAAGGATACGCAACACGCTGCCGTCAAGGTTCCACTGCCAACCATGGTAGCTACAGTGGAACTTGGCGGCATGCCCGCAACCACTGGTGAGGCGACGCCCCCGGTGCTGGCAGACGTTATAGTAGGCCTTGATCTTGTCACCGGTGAGACGCGTGACGATGATGGACTCGTCGATCACGTCGAAAGTGACGTAATCCCCCACACTGGGAATCTCCTCGAGGCGGCAGGCCACTTGCCAGACCTTGGGCCACATCCGCTCCTTCTCCAGCTGAACGTATTCCTTTGACAAATAACCTTCACGGGGGACGAAGTCAGGCCGTACGGTTTTGGGTGCCGATTCTCGAGCGGTCATTACAAACCTCCTTCACCGGCAGCCTCTGTAATGCTGCCTTTGGCTTATTATTCTTGTTTGAAGAGCGACTGAAGCGCTCTATCATTTTATGAACGATGTTCAAGACTATAAACGGCGCGAGATTGAGTGTCAACGCACTGCAACACCGAAGATGAGGGCTGACAGATGTGGAAAAATGGAACGGGATTGAAGCTTGAGACAATGTAAGAAGGGCCTCACAGGTCTGGCATCGGTCGATGCAGACCCTGCCCTGAGATTGTTCGCGGCCCGCGGCCGCGAGGTGCCATCCGGCAACCGAGAGCACATCAATCGCTGTCAGGCGATTTTCCAGCGCAACGGAAGATGAAGCAAGCCGTTGACCATGCCTGAGGCGCAGCGAGGTGGATCTTCTGCAACGAGTTCGAAGTCCGGTATACGCTTGAGCCACTCCTGGAGGAAAACCTTGATTTCCATCCGAGCCAGAAATGAGCCGGGGCAGCGGTGAGGACCATTTCCGAAAGCCCCGTGCAACACCGGCTTGCGCTCGAAATCGATGGCCATGGGATCGCTGAATCGCCGCTCATCAAGACCAAACAGTGCGTTTGGCACCTGTATAGAGTCGCCGCGCTTAAGGTAAACACCATTGAGATGCATATCCTCGACCACTACACGCGCCGTGTTGGTCACGCCGTGCCGCCTGATCAACTCGTCCACCGCCGTCAGTATGAGCTCGGGCTGTTCGACCAGGCGCCTGCGCTCGGCAGAATGCTCGGCCAGGTAACGGCAAACAAAACCCATCATGGCCGCCACCGTATCCAGCCCACCGAATATCACCACCACCAGCAACCCGAACATGCGCTGCGGCGCAATGGGCTCTCCATCGACCTTGGCATTGACGATCAGACTGATCAGGTCGGTTCCGGGGTTGTGGCGTCGGTTCTCGATCCATTTGCCGATATAACCCGCCAGCATCTGTTGGGACCGATGGCGCTCTTCGACGGTGCCTCGCACAGCCAGCTCGGTCATTTCCAGCAGTTGCAGCCGGTCCTCCTGGGGCAGGTCAACCAGTCGCAGAAAAATCACGATCGGCAGCATCTTGGCAAACTCAACGATGAACTCACACTCGCCCTTGCCCGCAAACCCCTCGATCAGTTCAACCGTCAACAGCCGTATATCGCCTTCCATTGCAGCGATGGCTTGGGGCAGAAATGCAGGCGTAATGAGCGCACGATAAGCACTGTGCTCCGGCGGATCGAGCTCCAGCGGCACCAGCGCAGGATCCTGTCCCGGAGGGATGTTCACCCGTGCATGCGAAAAGCGCTGATGGTCTTTCTGTATGACTTCGATATCGTCGGCGCGAGTGGCAATCCAATGCCCACCGTTGTAGGGCGACCAGACGATGTCGGGACCGTTGTGCAGCGCCTTCCAGGCCAGGTGAACATCGGCAGTCACATTGGGAGGGTTCATAAAATCGAAATCGACGATACGGTCGCTGGGGACATGTTCGGGCACGGTCCAGGTAGCAGATGCATTCATTACAGCCTCCACGGATGTTGTTGTCAGGTTATGGGGGGGCGGGTATCAACGAGGCCCCTTCAACCGGAGCGAAGCATGTCCGCCGCCTGACGAATGGACTGGGCTATCGGGTAAAGCGGGTCCAGGTCGATTGACGCGGGATTGAACAGACGGTTGTGACAAATCGCCACCGCCAGGTTCAGGTCAGGATCGGCCCAGCCAATCGAGTTACCCTGCCCTGGGTGACAAATGGCTCTGTGGTTTTGCACGCAGCCGACAGGCGGATGATCGCCCCCGAGCCAAAAGCCACCCTCGGTGATCGGAATTGGAAAACCGAACATCACAGCGTCGGGTTCCGCGCTGTTGGCACGCGGTGCACTCATTGCCGCCACACGCTGCGCCGACAACAAGCGCACGCCGTCCAGCTCCCCGCCGTTAGCCAGCAATGCCCAGAAACGCGCCTGCGAACGGGCGGTGAAAATGCCGCCGACCCCGGCGACCTCAGCCCGGCGCACGTCCGCTCGCTCGAAGACTTGCGGCACGAGCGCAACCTGCGGCGGCATGGACGCCAGGAACAGGGGCGGCAGGTGTTCGGGCGGCGTGACGAGCATGGCATCGATCTGCTTCGCAACGCGGTGCTCAAGGGCGTCGGGCAGGCCGATCCACAGGTCGCGGACGCCCAGAGGTTCGGCGATCTCCTCGCGCACGAACTGACCCAGCGAGCGACGACCGGGGTCTACACGACGCACCAGCTCGCCGACGATCCAGCCAAACGTCATGGAGAGGTAGAGCGTTTTGGTACCAGGCTCCGCCAGTGGCTCAAGGTCGGCAATGGCGCGGGTCATCCAATCCCAATCACACATCCGCTGCGGCGTCACCTCCCTCGGCATCTGTGGCACGCAGGCGCGGTGAGTGAGCACATGGCGCACCGTGGTCGCCGCTTTGCCCTTTGCTCCGTACTCCGGCCAGTAACGGCTTACCGGCGCGTCATAGTCGATGTGCCCCCGCTCTGCCAGAATGTGCAGTGCCGTCGCCGCGACAGCCTTGGTGACCGAGTAGACGTTGAACAGCGTGTCGCCGTCTACGGGGCGCAGGTCTTGTGGGTCTGCGATACCACTCCAGGCATCGACGATCAGTTTTCCATCCAGATAGGCCGCTACCTGTAGACCGACCTCACCGCCATTGCCGGTGGCATTGTCCAGTGCGCGCTGCACGATCGCCTGCGCGCGCGGATCGAGGTTCTGCTGCATGTCTACCTCTCCAATTTACGACGGGTTGAGTGGTGACCGGAATCCTGGTAACCGAGGAATCATTGAGCATCTTCAAGGATCAATTGCGCGGCTCGCCATGCCATGGCCATCATCGGCCCATTGGTATTGCCGGAGACCATCGTCGGGATAACCGACAGGTCCATGACTCGCAGCCCTTCTACACCCCGAACCCGTAGCCTGGGATCCAGCACCGAGTCGTCGCGCGCCCCCATCGCACAGGTTCCACAGGCGTGATAACCGGATTGCCCTCGCTGGCGGAACTCATCAAGGATCTGATCGTCGGTCTGCACCTGCGAGCCCGGATAGGTTTCGACCTTCACCAGTTGGCTCATGGGTGCGCTGAGCACAATCCTGCGCATGAAGCGAAAGGCCCCGATCGAGACCTGCCGATCGTATTCATCGGCCAGATAGTTGGTGACGATACGGGCAGGCCGAGCGGGATCAGCAGATTCGATCGTCACGCTGCCCTGGCTGCGTGGACGCAATGGATAGGAAAAAAGCTGCATGCCCGGGTCGGGTTCGCAACGATAGGTTGGCGCGCCAAAATCCATCGAATAGGGGGCCATCATCAACTGCGCATCCGGCCGCTCCAGGCCCGGATGAGTTTTGAAGAACCCACCCACCGGAAAGGGGCCGAGCGCCATGACTCCACTGCGGGTGAGCGCGTATTGAACGGCGTTCTTGAACAATCGGGCGCCGGAAAACTCGCGGTTCTGGCTCTCTTGCCAATCGTGTAGCCGGAGTTGCAGATAGCACAGAAGGTGCTCACGCATGTTCTGCCCGACGTTCGGGCTATGGGCGATGACCGCAATGCCCAGTTGCTCGAGCAAGGCTCGGTTGCCTATTCCGGACAACTGCAGCAAACGCGGCGACTCCAGCGCTCCTGCACACAGAATGACCTCTCGCCGCGCGCGGTGAATGCCGGGGTCAGCGGTGCCTTCGCGGGCACTCACGCCGATCGCCCTACGCCCGTCGAAAAGCACCCTCTGCACCTGGGTATCGGTCATGACTTTGAGATTGCGCCGTTTGCGCGCAGGCTTCAGAAAGGCTTGTGCAGCGCTCTGCCTCACACCACGCGACAGCGTATAGGTGAGGTAGGCAACCCCTTCGTGGTCCAGCTCATTGATATCTTCCTTGCGTTTCAAGCCCAGGGTTTCACAGGCTTGGATCACGGCATCGCCCACGCCTGTGCGCCGAGGATAAGGAGTGACCTTGAGCGGGCCTTCAACCCCCCGGAGCGCAGACGCGCCCAAGGCGTGACTTTCAATGCTGCGAAACGCCTTGGCCATGGTCTCCCAGCCCCACCCGATCGCCCCATTGGCCGCCCATTCGTCATAGTCCGCGGGATGCCCCCGCATATAGACCATGCCGTTGATGGCACTGGAGCCGCCCAACATCTTTCCGCGCGCCCATATTTCCTCGCGGCGCCCACTCGCAGGATCCACGGTAACGGGATGGTGCCAAGCGTGGTTGGGGTCGCTCAGCAGCTTGCCAAAGCCTCTGGGCATCCGCACGAGGGGATTACGGTCGTCGGGCCCTGCCTCTATCAGCAGCACGCTGTGTCGTCCACTGGCGGACAGTCGATCGGCCAGGACACACCCAGCGGAACCTGCTCCGACAATGATGTAGTCAAAATCGCTCATATTTGATTGGGCTCGTTTTGCTGCACCGACGAGTGCCAGGCAGCACGACTGACGGAGAGGATGCTCAACCGAACTTCACGTGGATCGAATGCGGTACGCGCATCATGGTCCCACTCATCTGCGGCGCCGGCTTATCCGGGTCCAGGCGCAGGTTGGGCAATCGGTCGAGGATGGCATTGAGTGCCCGGGTCATCTCCACCCGCGCCAAGTGCTGTCCGATGCACACATGTGGACCGAAGGCGAAAGCAAAATGCCGGTGCTGCGGCTTGCGAAAAATGTCGAACTTGTCCGGCTCGGGGAATTTCGTCTCGTCGCGGTTGGCGGAGCCTGCGACGACGTCGATGAAGGCGCCTTGGGCAATGTCCACTGAACCCAGCGTGACAGCCTTGCTCGCGTATCGAGATTGCATCAGCACAGGGCCGTCCCAGCGCAGGGCCTCTTCAATGGCCTGAGGTATCAGGGAGCGATCCTCACGGACTGCAGCGAGCTGTTCTGGATGATGCAGCAACGCACTGAGTAACACACTGGTGGCACGGTAAGTCGTATCGCCTGCCGCATTGACCAACTGACGGAGGAAGGAAATGAGCACTTCTTCGGGCAAGTATTCGCCGTCTACTTCCGCCTGGGCCAAGTGACTGACAAGGTCGTCACCCGGATTGCGCCGACGTTCGGCTACAAGATTTTCGAAATAGGTACCCAGCTTGCGTGAGGCCTCGGTGCCATGGGCAACATCCACGGCGACGACCGTCTGGGCGATGGCCATCTTGTGGAAGAGGGCGACATCTTCCGGCGGTAGCGCCAACTGGCGGTAGATGATCTGAAAGGGAAAATGCAGGGTGAAATCCTGAACCAGATCGGCCTCGCCCCGATCGACAAACTTGGCCATCAGTTCGTGAACCACTGGATCGACCAGATTGTCGCCCCATGCTGCGACCGTCTGCGGCATGAATGCTTTCTGAAAAATTCTTCGGAAACGCGGGTGCTCGGGGACGTCCATGGTGGAGATGCTGCGCCCGAAGCTGATACCCAAATTGTAGGTGTAGCTATGGTTGGTAAAAGTCTTGGGATCCCCAAGCACTTGCGCCACCTCATCGTAGCCGAAGACGCAATAATGCTGAACCTGGGCAGGGCTGGTGATGTCCGGCGCAAGCCCCATCATCACTCGATAGTCTCCCGGATGAACACTGGCCTCTCGCCTCAGCTGCGCGAGTCTTGGATACGGATCCGGGTGATCGCCAAATACCAGTGCATCCTCCATGAATGGATCGAAAGACGGATCATCAAACGGCTCGATTGGCTGCACTCTGCTCATCACTACAAATCTCCGGCGTGTCCATAGTCAGCTACCGCACGATATCCGCGCTCGAAAGCCGGAGCGTGCTTTTCGCCACTCTAGGCAACCGCCGTAGTGGGATAAACCCACATAAACCAACAACATCTTTCAATGAAATTGAATAATGCCGCGCTGTTCAAGCGGCATACTTTGTCGTGACTCGAGCGACGCGATGGGCGGGTTTCGAATAAGTCACAAAGCCACATACGTGGATCAAGTCGTCGATCAAAGGTGTCGATATGAGCGAAGTACTTTCAGGCACTGCCATCATCGTGGGCGCAGGGCACGCCGCCGGTGAATTGGCAACCCATATGCGAGACAACGGCTGGCGAGGCCGAATTTCTGTCATCGGTGAAGAGGGGTCCCTCCCCTATCATCGTCCGCCGTTATCGAAAGCTTACCTGGCAGGCACCGTCACTGCTCAAAGCCTGCTGATAAAGCCAATGGCAGTCTTTGAAAGCGCGAACATCGAGTTCATCGGTGGGGTAAGGGTCAACACCATCGATCGCGCCGGCTCCAGGGTCCACCTGGCCGATGGCAGGACAGCGCACTATGACCGCCTCATCCTGGCCACGGGAGGAAGACCTCGCCCGCTGCCAGTGCCGCGAATTCAACAAAGGACCCCGGATAACTTCCATTACCTGCGCACGCTCGCGGATGTCGATCGCATGCGCGAGCAGTTCAAACCTGGCAAGCGCCTGGTGATCATTGGCGGCGGCTACGTTGGCCTCGAGGTGGCTGCCGTGGCAATAGAGCGCGGGCTGAACGTCACGATCCTGGAAGCCCTGCCGCGCGTGCTGGCTCGGGTCACTGCCCCCGAACTGTCGGCTTTCTACGCCGCGCGACATCGAAACGCGGGCGTCGAGATTCGCACTGACACTCAAGTGGAGGACGTCCAACTGGATCCGTCCGGTAATGCCATCACCGCGGTGGTGTCCGTCGACGGCAGCTGGTTTGAGGCTGATCTCGTCGTGGTCGGTATCGGTCTTGTCCCCAATGTCGAGCTGGCCTCAGACGCCGGCCTGGCGGTAGACAACGGCATCCTGGTCGACGAGTTCGGCCAAACCAGCGACCCTGACATCTATGCCGCCGGTGACTGCACCAACCACCCCAATCGCTTTTTTGGGCGACGACTGCGACTGGAGTCGGTGCCGAATGCCCTGGAGCAGGCGCGTTGCGTCGCTGCGTCAGTCTGCGGCAAACCCAAAGCCTATGTGTCCGTTCCGTGGTTCTGGTCCGACCAATACCATCTGAAGTTGAAAATGGTCGGTCTGTCCCAAGGCTATGACCAGTTGGTGATGCGCGGGACGACTGAAAGCGAATGCTTTGCCGCCTTCTACTTGAAAGACGGTTACCTGCTGGCGGTCGATACGGTCAATCGCGCGCCCGAATTCATGTTGGCCAAGCGGCTGATCAGCGAACGGATCCGTGTCGACCCGTGTCGCCTGGCTGACGAGGGCATCCCTGTCAAAGACTTGCTGACCCACCCCTGACATTTCCCCCGCGAGGTTACCCATGCCAACGATCATCTTCATCCAGCCGGACGGCAGCGAACAGCGCATCGATGCACCGCTCGGCCTGTCGGTCATGCAGGTCGCTGTCAACCATCAGGTTCCCGGCATTCTCGGGGACTGCGGCGGCAGTTGCAGCTGCGCGACCTGCCACGGCTATGTCGAACGAGAATGGGCGCAGCATATTCCCGTTGCCGAGCCCTATGAAAACGACATGCTCACCTGCGCGGCCGACGTCACCGAAAGCAGTCGGCTCAGTTGTCAGATCATCGTCACGCCGCAGCTGGATGGGCTGGTGATCCGGCTCCCCCCGACATCACGCTGACGCGAGCGTGCGAGTGCCCCCCGATAACAAAAACAAAGCGAGGCCACACATGACTGACATAGATTTTACTCACCGCGTCGCCATTGTCACCGGTGCAGGCGGTGGCCTGGGTCGCACCTACGCCTTGGAACTCGCCGCCAGAGGAGCTGCAGTGGTGGTGAATGACTTGGGCGGTCGGTTCGACGGTCAAGGCAGTTCCCATGGGATGGCGGATGAGGTAGTGGACGCCATCCGCGCGGCCGGCGGCAAAGCTGCCGCCAATTATAATTCCGTCAGCAGCCGCGCCGGTGGCGAAAGTATCGTGCGAACAGCATTGGAAAACTTCGGCAAGGTCGACATCGTCATCAACAACGCCGGTCACTTGCGCAACGCGTCGTTCGAAGACATCGATGATGAAACCCTCGATTCGCTTTTGGATGTGCACCTCAAAGGCGCCATTTACGTCACCCAACCTGCCTACAGGATCATGAAGCAGCAAGGCTACGGCCGAATCGTGTTCATGTCCTCCGGGGCGGCCGCTTTCGGAAATCCCAAGCAGGCGGCGTATGCCGCCGCCAAGGCCGGACTTTTGGGCGTGATGAACGTGTTATCACTCGAAGGCAAGGACCACGGCGTGCTGTGCAACGCGCTGCTTCCCGTCGCCACCAGTCGCATGGAGGCCGCGATGGACCCCGAACAGTTGGCTGCGTTTACTGCCCAATATGCGTCCTTGGGCGAAAAACTGGGCAGTTCCTACTTACCCGAGTTTGTCACACCGCTTGCGGTCTATCTCGCGAGCGAATCCTGTACCAGCACTCGCGCAATCTATTCGGCGGCCCTCGGTCGATATGCGCGCGCCTTCATCGGCGTGACGGACGGTTGGGCCGGTCCGCGAGACAAGCCGGCAACAGCCGAGGGCCTGGCCGAGCATTTTCAGCGGATCGGGGACGTGGGGGCGTTCAGCATTCCGGATTCCCTGTCCGACGAGTTCTCGATTATTGGCCGCATACTGGGTCAATCGCTGTAACATGCTATCGCCCTTCGGGATCCAGGGCGTTCTGCTTCGTTGGAGATGAACGTGGACAAGCTACGCAGCATGGAGGTCTTCATGGCGGTGGTGGACCATGGCAGTCTCAGTACCGCAGCGACGGCGCTGAGCCTATCGCCGTCGATGGTCTCCACCCATTTGAGCAACCTTGAGCGCGCCTTGGGCGTGCGCCTTCTCAATCGCACCACACGCCGCATCAACCTGACCGACGAAGGCTCGATCTACTATTCGCATTGCCGGCATCTGCTTGATGAGCTCGCCGACGTAGAGTCCCTGCTCTGCGGTTCGCAAGTCCAGCCTCGCGGAAGGCTGCGTGTAGACGCCCCAAGTATCATTGGCCAATACCTGGTCGTTCCCATGCTTGACGCGTTTCGCCAGCGTTACCCGGACATCCAGCTGGACTTCTCCGACTCCGAGCAGCTCTACGATACGGTCGAAAGCCAGCATGACGTGATCATCAGGCTCGGTCCCCTGGGCGACTCGAGCATGATCGCGCGTCCGCTTGGTCACACGCCCCTGCTCACGGTTGCTTCGCCCCGCTACCTTGCGACACGTCAGGTGCCACAGGTTCCGGAAGACCTGCGCGCCCATGACTGCATCAGCTACCGGGACACACGCACCGGCCGGATGCATCCCTGGTCGTTTGAGCAGCATGGTCATCGCAAGACGCTGGACCTGCCAAGCAACCTGTCGATCACACAAGGCTGCATCCAGATAGAAGCAGCGCTGAGTGGTCAAGGCGTCATGCAAGGCATGGGGTTTTATCTGGAGGAGCACCTGCGCAGCGGGGCGCTCTGCCAGATCCTGACGGATTGGGTAACGGACGCCCCAACCATGGAAATGCTCTACCCGCAGGGGCGCAGAGCGTCACGCAAGGTACACGCGTTCGTCGATTTCATGCTCGAACACTACCCAGCGGGCAGGCCCATTGCAGCGCCCCCACGTTCTGCGATTTGAAATCGCGCCCTGCGCAAAAGCGCTACTCGCTTGCGCTGTGATGCAATCCCGGTATCAAGCCGGCGCCTGGGCGGAAAACATCTGACGAAGCGCGATTTTATTGACCTTGCCGCTTGGAAGGCGCGGCAGTTCGGTCACGAAGTCCACGCTGGTCGGGCGCTTATAGCGCGCAATCCGTGTTCCTGAATAGTCGATCAACTGTTCAGCGGACAACTCGGCATCCGCCTTCAGCACCACGACTGCCTTGACGGTTTCGCCCCACTTCTCGTGTGGTACACCGATAACCGCCACGTCGCTGACATTCGGATGAAACATGAGCGCCTGCTCGACCTCCTGGCAATAGATGTTTTCACCGCCGGAAATGATCATGTCCTTCTTGCGGTCGACCAGATACAGGAATCCTTGATCGTCGCGCCACGCCATGTCACCGGTGCGTAACCACCCATCACGCAGCGCTTCGAGCGTGGCGGCATTGTTGTTCCAGTAATAAGCCAGGTTGGCGGGTGAGCGGATCCAGATCTCACCAGGTGTTCCGTCAGGGCAGTCCTGCTCGTCGTCATCCACGATACGGATGTCACAGTAGGTCATGGCCTGCCCGATCGAGCCAAGACGGCGCAAGTCTTCCTCGCTTCCCTCCAGCTTGTGCAGATGCCGGGGCAACACCGTACCGCTGGTCTCGGTCATGCCCCAGGAGTTGACGAATATGGGCCCCAATAATTCCACCCCGCGTCGCAAGACTGCGACCGGCATGGGCGCGGCGGCATACAGGATGGTTTCCAGGCTCGACAGGTCGTAGTCGCGGATATCGGGGAGCTCCAATACCTGCTGCACGATGGTCGGGGCCATGTGCACGGTGACCACGCGCTCTCGCTCAATGGTGCGCAGCACTTCGCGGGGTTCGAATTTACGATGCAGGATCACGCAGCCTGCATTCCAGAACTCCGAGAGCATCATCGACAGCCCGCCGGCATGGAACATGGGCATCATCACCAGCACACGCCCGTTGATGCGAATGTCCATGACGGCGGCCTGGTTTTGCGCCAGGGCAAGATCGCCTCGCTGGCTGCGCGCTGCGCCCTTGGGTCGCCCAGTGGTGCCGCTGGTGTAGACCAGATGCACGATATCATCGGGTACCGCTCGCATCGGAGCGCCAACGCTTTGCGCTACCGAAAGAGCCTCCTCGTAGGGCTGCGCCCAAGGGGGGCAGTTTCCGATGCACAGGTAGTGCTCGACCGACTTCAACTGCGGACGCAGGGCATCGATCACATCGCTGTACTGATCCTCGAAAACCAGTACCCGAGGGGCGCTGTCCTGGAGGATGTATTCGATTTCAGGTCCTGCCAGACGGAAGTTCACCGTGGCACAGATATAGCCCGTCAGCTGACAGGCCGCGTACACATCAAAATATTCATTGCAATTCATTGCCAGGATCGCAACGCGATCCTGATGCCGCATACCGCGAGCGTACAAGGCGGATGACAACCTGCGAGCACGATCGAGCAGTTGCGAATAGGTGATGCGACGGTCATCGTAAACGACCGCTTCCTGGTGCGGAAACAGGCTAGCGTTGCGTTCCAGCAACTCACCGAGTGTTTTCATTATTATCTCGTATCCTGATGGACCAGAGTCGGCAGTCAGGCGACGGACCTGCACCTGCCGCTCATGTAGAGGTCGCCGCGTTGTGCCGGACCTGCGACGACCGTTAGCGTCAGGTTAGACTGCCAGTCAATTCCGGTACAGCCTCAAACAGATCCGCCACCAGGCCGTAATCGGCCACCTGGAAGATCGGCGCTTCTTCGTCCTTGTTGATCGCAACGATCACCTTGGAGTCTTTCATGCCGGCCAGGTGCTGGATCGCGCCGGAGATACCGACCGCGATGTACAGCTGTGGAGCAACGATCTTGCCGGTCTGACCGACCTGCATGTCGTTGGGGACGAAACCTGCGTCGACTGCGGCGCGGGAAGCGCCGACCGCCGCGCCCAGCTTGTCGGCCAGGGCGTACAGGTGTTTGAAGTTGTCGCCGTTCTGCATGCCGCGGCCGCCGGAAACGACGATCTTGGCAGCGGTCAGTTCCGGACGATCGGACTTGGCCAGCTCTTCGCCAACGAAGCTGGAGATGCCAGCGTCGTGTGCAGCGCCAACGGCTTCAACCGAAGCAGATCCACCTTCAGCAGCCACCGGGTCGAAACCGGTAGCACGGACGGTGATCACTTTCACTGCAGCGTTCGACTGAACGGTAGCAATGGCGTTACCGGCATAGATCGGGCGCTTGAAGGTGTCAGCGCTTTCGACCGAGATGATCTCGGAGATCTGGTCAACGTCCAGTACAGCGGCAACGCGTGGCAGGATGTTTTTGCCGTTGGACGTGGCGGCAGCCAGGATGTGGCTGTAGCCCTTGCCCAGCTCGGCCACCAGGGGCGCGACGTTTTCCGGCAGTTGATGCGCGTAGGCGGCATTATCGGCCACCAGCACTTTAGCCACGCCTGCGATTTTCGCAGCGGCTTCAGCCACGGCGCCAGCGGCCTGACCTGCAACCAGAACGTGGATATCACCGCCAATTTTGACAGCGGCCGCCACAGTGTTCAGCGTGGCCGGAGCCAGCACTTTGTTGTCGTGTTCAGCGATTACCAAGATAGTCATGATTCGGCTCCTTAACTCAAAGCACCTTCGCTTCGTTTTTCAGTTTCTCGACCAGTTCAGCCACCGACTTGACCTTGATACCCGCGCTGCGTGCAGCAGGCGCTTCGACTTTCACGGTCTTGTTGGTGGAGGCGGTGGAAACGCCCAAAGCGTCCGCAGTCACTACTTCGAGAGGCTTCTTCTTGGCTTTCATGATGTTTGGCAGGGACGCATAACGCGGCTCGTTCAAACGCAGGTCGGTGGTGACGACGGCCGGCAGTTTCAGGGAAACCGTCTGCGCGCCGCCGTCGACTTCGCGCGTCACGGCAACGCTGTCGCCGCTGATCTCGACTTTCGAGGCGAACGTGCCCTGACCGTAGCCGCTCAGAGCCGCGAGCATCTGGCCAGTCTGGTTGTTATCGCTGTCGATGGCTTGTTTGCCAAGGATCACCAGATGAGGCTGTTCCTTGTCGGCGACCGCTTTCAACAGTTTGGCAACAGCCAGGGAAGTCAGATCTTCGGCGGATTCGACGAGGATGGCACGGTCGGCACCCAGAGCCAGCGCGGTGCGCAGTTGCTCTTGAGCGGTGGACGGGCCTACGGAGACGACGACGATTTCAGTCGCAACGCCTTTTTCTTTCAGGCGTACGGCTTCTTCTACAGCGATTTCGCAAAAAGGGTTCAACGACATTTTGACGTTAGCAAGGTCGACACCAGAGTTATCCGGTTTGACTCGAACCTTCACGTTGTAGTCGACCACACGTTTCACAGCTACAAGAACCTTCATCGCAACCTCGCAAATATACGAACGACATTCACAATGATGAATAACGTTGGACGCATTGTCAAACGTTCGTCCCTATGATCCGAGCACCTGTTTGAACCACTCGTCCTATTCCACTGGCAAACCGTCGCACAGCTGCTATTTATATTTACAAACAGCGTTCAGTTTTTCTGAGCACTGTGGCAAAATCAAGCCAGCGCCTGAGATGTACTCCCAGAGACCACGCATCTCGACAGAGGGCCAGGCGCTACTAATTCCAATAACACTGCTAAAAGCAGGTATGAACGACATGAAACTATCCTTGCCCGTAAGTGTTTCGCTGTTCATGTTCGCCCTCATCGTTTGCGCGCATTTCGTTATCGAAAGCCGCCAGGCTGAGCTTCGAGCTCGTGCCGAGGCTTGCCACCTCCATCCCTATACCTGCAACACACCGACAGGCACCCTGGCGATGCTCCGCTAGCGAGCCTGCTTTCGCTTGGACCACCACGAGCCAGGGCCGCAATGCGGCCCTGGGTTTTGGTGCTGAATCGGATTAATTCCTGCAGGTTTGCCCTACATCAATGTGCCATAACGTTCGACGTAGTGGTCGCTGTCGCCCCATGTCATATCAATCACGGTCAAACGCTTGAAGAACCAGCCCGCCGCGAGTTCATCGGTCATGCCCATGCCGCCGTGCAACTGCGTGGCATGTTGTCCGATCAAACGGCCAGCGCGTCCGACCAGGGTCTTGGCGGCTGAGACCGCGCGTGCTCGATCATCGTGCTCACCATTTAGATTGGCCGCAGCGTAGTGGGTGATGGACCGTGCCTGTTCGCTCAACCCGAGCATTTCAGCAACCCGGTGCTGCAACACCTGGAAGGTGCCGATCGGCTTGCCAAACTGCTTGCGGGTCTGCAGATACTCGACTGTCAGTTCAATCAAGCGATCCATACATCCTACGGCTTCGGCACACAAGGCGAAGCAGGCACGGTCCACGGCCCACTCCAGATCTTCCAACGCCTCATGCATCGGTCCCAGCAAGGCATCTCTAGCCACGTTGACGCCATCAAACTGCACCTCCGCGACACGTTGCCCATCGAGCCCTGCAAAACTACGCACGATGACGCCGGGCGAGTTCGCATCAATCAGAAACAGACTTATGCCATGACGGTCAGTTTGCGCGCCGCAGGTCCTCGCGGAAACGATCAGCCAATCAGCAGAATCACCGTGCGATACCACGCTCTTGCGCCCTTCCAGACGGAAACCGTCTTGAGTTTCGCGAGCAATGCACGACACATCGAACAAGTCGAATCGACTCTGCGGCTCCAGCGTTGCCAGGCTGATGCGAAGTTCGCCAGTGGCCAACTTCGGCAACAAATGCTCTTTGTGCTGCGCGCTGCCAACCCGCTGCAGCAGCGGGGCGCCGACCAGCGCGCTGGCCAGATAGGGCTCCAGAACGAGCCCCCGACCAAATGCTTCCATCACCACCAGCATTTCTTCGGCTCCAGCGCCGAGACCACCATACTGCTCATCGAGAGCGAGGGCTAACAGGCCGGTTTCAGCGAGCGCCGTCCAGTTGTCCTCGGACCAGCCCCGATCGCTCGCAGCCGAGACGCGGCGCGCCTCGAAATCGCATTGGCGTTCGACAAAGCGGGCAACCAGGTCAGCGAGCATCTGCTGCTCTTCATTGAGGGAGAAGTCCATCGCAAAACCTCCGGGCGTATGCGCCGGTCAAAGGCCAAGGGTCAATTTGGCAATAATATTCTTCTGCACTTCGTTGGACCCGCCGTAGATCGAGATCTTGCGCCAGTCCAGATAGTGCGGCGCCAATGCGTTGAGCAATCGTCCATTGGCCGTGTCGATGTCGGCGTCACCTTCCAGCGCCTCGGGCACGAAGGGCACCGCATAAGGCCCGGCACACTCCATGATCAGCTCGGTCAGGCGTTGCTGTATCTCCGAGCCCCGAATTTTCAACAGCGAGGCCTCAATGCCTTTGCCCTGCCCCTTCCCTTCCTGGTCGATCAAGCGCAGCAACGACCATTCATGGGCGAGCAGCTCCATCTCTATGGAAACGACCTTGTCGCGAAACCGCACGTCTTCGAGGAGAGGCCGGCCGTGTTTTTGGGTGCTGGCGGCGATTTCCTTGAGCCGTCGCATGAACCGTTTGCAATTGCCCAGGCCGGCAATGTTGGTGCGTTCATGACCGAGCAGGTATTTGGCAATGGCCCAGCCCTTGTGTTCTTCACCCACCAGGTTGTCCCGAGACACCCGGACGTTGTCGAAGAACACTTCGTTCACGTCGTGGCCACCATCGAGCGTTTTGATCGGACGCACCTGAATTCCAGGGGTGGACATGTCGATAAGCAGGAAGGAAATGCCCTCCTGCTGGCGGCCTTCGCTGTGCGTACGGACCAGGCAAAAAATCCAGTTCGCCCACTGCGCGAACGATGTCCATATCTTCTGGCCATTGACCACATAGTTGTCGCCACTGACGTCCGCCCGGCAACGCAGTGCCGACAAATCGGAACCTGCGCCCGGCTCCGAGTAGCCTTGGCACCACCAGTCGCTCATATCCAGAATACGCGGCAGAAAACGCGCCTGCTGCTGCGGTGTGCCGAATTTCTGCAGCACCGGTGCGACCATCGACAACCCGAACGGCATTTGCCTTGGCGCACCCGCCGTGAAGCATTCTTCGTCAAAGATGTTGCGCTGCGCAGCCGTCCAGCCCGCACCGCCAAAGGCCACCGGCCAACCCGGCGCCCCCCACCCCTGCTGGTGCAGGATACGCTGCCAACGCACATAATCCTCGCGGCCCAGATGTTGAAAATTCAACACCCGATCACGGATGTCCGTCGGCAATTCGCGCTCTACGAATGCACGTACTTGCAGGCGAAAAGCCTGATCCTCGGCGCTTTCACGAAAGTCCATCGGCACATACTCCTCAATCGATCTCGATCAAACCGTTGTTCAGCACCACAGTGTCGCGACTGTCGATCCGTGCCCGCAGGTGCACCCGACCGCCCTCGCCGTTCCAGAACTGGAAGCGCAACGTTTCACCCGGGTAGACCGGCGAGGTAAATCGCGCGGCCAAGCGCTTGAGCCGCGATGCTTCGCCATCGGCACAGCACTTGATCGCGGCGAAAGCCGCCATGCCGTAGGTGGCCAGGCCATGCAGGATCGGCTGTTTGAAACCCGCACGTGACGCCACCTCAGGATCGGCATGCAACGGGTTGGCATCGCCGGACAGCCTGTAGATGAGCGCGGCCTGGGCAGGCGACAATAGTTCATATTCAAAATCAGGCGCGCGATCCGGCACCGCCGGCAGGCTCTCCGGCGGTTCGTCACTGGCGCCGCCTTGCGCCGTATAACCGCCGTCACCACGCAGGAAGGACACCTGGCGCGTCTGGGCGATGCGCTCGCCACTGTCGGCATCGATAATGTCGCGCAGCAGTTCGACGATGGCGCCCTTGCCTTCACCCTTATCGCAGACCCGATTGACCCGGGTACGGCTGATCACCGTTGCGCTGGTCGGCATCGGCAGAAACCAGCGGGTATCCTGCTCTCCATGAACAAGTTTGAGGTAGTTCACGCCGGTGTCAGGGTTGGTCATCCATGGCTTGGGCCAAGCGATTGCCGCCGCGAGCGTCGGCACCGATTGCAACTCTTTTTCATAGGTGAACCGCAGTTGGACGGGGTCCATTGGATCACCCCCCACCCCGAGGCCGAGAGCGTAAAGAATGGTGTCGCGCTCCGTATAGCTGCGCGTGACCTCTTCGATGGGCCAGTGCTTGACGCGTTCATAGTTCAACATGGGGATCGCTCGCAGTTGGTGTCAGGCTCGCCCCAACGACCGTCGATGGGGCTTGATGGCATTCAGCTCAGATGGGTTCCCAGCTGTAGACGTCGTGAGTCTGATGCAATGGCAGGAAGCTTGAACGCAGCGCCGGTATGGCGTGCTCGGCCACGTCGCGCGGGGTCCAGCCATTGTCACGGTGAACGGAACGGGTAACGCGCGGCTGACTGACCAGCATGATTTCGTTGGCACGTACGTAGAAGATCTGGCCCGACACGTCCTTGGCCTGGTCGGAGGCCAGGAACACCGCCAACGGCGCTTGACGCGAGGGGTGCATCATTCGCTCCATACGCTCGGCCTGCAGCTTTTTCTCTGGCGTGTCAGTGGGGACCGCGCCGATCATCCGGCTCCAGGCCGCTGGAGAGATGCAGTTGGAGCGCACGCCGAAATTGGCCATGTCCAGGGCGATCGCCTTGGACATGCCGACGATGCCCATCTTGGCCGCCGCGTAATTGACCTGACCGATGTTCCCGACCAGGCCGGTGTTGGATGTCATATGGATGTAGTTGCCCGACCCCTGCGCGCGGAAATGCGGGGCGGCGGCGCGGGCCATGAAGAACGAACCATTGAGGTGCACATTGAGCACCGCCATCCATTCCTGCTCGTCCATTTTGTGGAACATGCGGTCACGCAGGATGCCGGCGTTGTTCACCACGGTGTCGATCTGGCCGAACGTATCCATCGCAGTTTGCACGATTCGATGGGCCGAATCCCAGCCGGCTACGCTGTCAGTGCTGGCGACAGCTTCGCCGCCGGCCGCCTTGATTTCATCGACCACGCGTTGCGCAGGGCCCGCGTCCTGGCCTTCGCCGTGGACCGAAGAACCCAGGTCGTTGACCACTACACGGGCACCTTCAGCCGCCATTGCCAATGCAATGGCTCGGCCAATTCCGTTCCCGGCGCCGGTCACGACGACGACTTTACCTTCAACCATCCCACTCATAACGGATTCCTCTTGTTGTTAGATTGGACCACTGCCCCACAGGAGCCCGTGGTCGCGAGTATTCAGAATTTATCGTCCGGGAACTGCGGTGGGCGCTTCTCCATGAAACTGGCGATGCCCTCCTTGTAGTCTTCCCCTTGATTGGCGATCGGCATATCGAGACCGGCGCTCATCACCGCCTCATGACACGTCTGGAACGGCACTTCCCACAGCTGCTGCTTCATGATGCGCATCGAGCGCGGCGAGCAGTTCTGCGCCAGGTCACGGGCGTAGGCATAGGTGTGAGCAACCAATTCATCGGCAGGCACAGCGAGGTTGACCAGGCCCATGCGCTCGGCCTCGCGGCCCTTGATCTTGCGTCCCGACAACAGCAGGTCCAGGGCATGCGCCTGGCCGACATGGTGTTCCAGGATCCAGGCCATGCCGTACTCCGCTGTCAGGCCACGACGGGCGAATGCTGTCGTGATCGTGGCGTCTTGCGCGGCAAACCGGATGTCGCAGAACAGTGCGTGGATAAGGCCGATTCCCACTGTCGCGCCATTGAGCATGGCGATCACGGGTTTGGGAATGGCCGGGTAATAAGAGCAGCGGGTCTGCCAGTCGGCGCGCTTGCGCATGTCGAAGGGCCGCGGCAGCTTGGTCATCAACCCGTTCGGGTCGCCGCCAAAGCTATTGATGTCACCGCCCGCGCAGAAGGCCTTGCCGGCACCGGTGAAGACGATCACTCGCACGCCCGGGTCCGCACCCGCCGCCTGCATCGCGTCGTACACCTCTGTCGCCACCTGGTCATTCCAGCTGTTGAGCTGGTCCGGCCGGTTGATGGTGATGGTGGCGATGCGATCCTTGATTTCGTAGAGAATGCTCTCGTAGCTCATGCCAGCCTCCTCAGAACGACCGCGGCAGACCGAGAATGTGCTCGGCCACGTAGGAAAGGATCAGGTTGGTGGAGATCGGTGCCACCTGATACAAGCGGGTCTCGCGGAATTTTCGTTCCACGTCGTACTCGCAGGCGAAGCCGAAACCCCCATGGGTCTGCAAGCAGGCGTTCGCCGCCTTCCACGAAGAAGTCGCAGCCAAGTGCTTGGCCATGTTGGCCTCGGCGCCGCACGGCTGGTGAGCGTCGAAGAGTTCGCAGGCACGGTAGCGCATCAGGTCCGCAGCACGGATGTCCATGTAGGCTTCGGCGATGGGGAACTGGATACCCTGGTTTTTCCCGATCGGCCGATCGAACACCACGCGGTCGTTGGCGTAGCGCGTGGCACGGTCGACAAACCAGTAACCGTCACCGATGCATTCGGCCGCAATCAGCGTGCGCTCGGCATTGAGCCCGTCGAGGATGTACTTGAAACCCTGCCCTTCTTCGCCGATCAGGTTTTCTTCCGGGATCTCCAGGTTGTCGAAAAACAGCTCGTTGGTCTCGTGGTTGACCATATTCGGAATAGGCCGCACATCGAGCCCTTTGCCAATGGCGTCATGCAAGTTGACCAGGAAGCACGACAAGCCCTCGGATTTCTTTTTCACATCGGCCAGCGGCGTTGTGCGAGCCAACAGAATCATCAAGTCCGAGTGCTGGACGCGAGAAATCCATACCTTCTGCCCGTTGATGACATAGCGATCACCTTTCTTTACAGCGGTGGTGCGCATCTTGGTGGTGTCGGTACCCGTGGTGGGTTCCGTCACCGCCATGGACTGCAGGCGCAACTCGCCACTGGCGATCCTGGGCAGGTACAGGCGCTTCTGCGCTTCGGAGCCGTTTCGCAGCAAGGTGTTCATGTTGTACATCTGACCGTGGCAGAACCCCGAATTGCCGCCATTGCGGTTGATCTCTTCCATGATCACCGACGCCTCGGTCAGGCCCAACCCCGAACCGCCATACTCTTCCGGTATCAGCGCGGCCATCCAGCCCGCCTTGGTCAGGGAGTCGACAAATGCTTCCGGGTAAGTGCGCGCATGATCGATCTGGCGCCAGTATTCATCCGGAAACTCTGAGCACAGGCTGCGCAAGGAGTCACGCAGTTCGCGGTACGGGTCGTTTGCGTCATGTTTCATAGGATTCTCTCGTCGATTCAGGCGTCAGCGGCGATCAGTCCGCCGTCGCGCGCCAGCTGGGCTAGATGGTGGTCGGCATCGCCGAACAGGATTTCGATCATGGACAGGCGCCGCATGAAATGGCCCACCTGACATTCTTCGGTCACGCCGATGCCGCCATGCAGTTGCACGGCCTGCTGCGCCACGAAGCGCGCCGATCGGTTGATCTGCACTTTGGCCGCGGCGATGGCACGGCGACGCTCGAGCACGTCTTCTTCGTTGACCATCATGCTGGCGTAATAGGCCATGCTGCGCGCTTGCTCAATCATCACCAGCATGTCCACCGCACTGTGCTGCAGCACCTGGAACGAGCCGATGAGCACGCCGAACTGCTTGCGCAGTTTCAGGTATTCCACCGTCATGTCGAACGCCTGCTGCATCGCGCCGACGGCTTCAGCGCACAGGGCCGCAATGGCACCGTCGACGGCTTTCTCGATCAGCGGCAACGCCTGGCGGGACGCACCGAGCAGCGCCACCAGCGGGACGCGCACGCCGTCGAGGGTGATGTCTGCCGCGCGCAAGCGGTCCTGGGTTTGATAACCCCTGCGGCTGACGCCGACAGCCTTGGCGTCGACGACGAACAAGGCGATGCCATCGGGATCGCACCGCTCGCCGCTGACGCGAGCTGACACGATCAATTGGTCGGCACAGTCACCATGCAGCACGAAGCGCTTGCAACCATCGATGACCCAGTGATCCCGATCGCGGCGGGCACGGGTGTCGACGTCGGCCAGGTCATAGCGGGCTTGTGCTTCGCTGTGAGCAAATGCCAGGAGCCGTTCCCCGGCAATGAGGGGCGGCAGTATTTCGGCGCGCTGGTCCTCATCGGCGGCACTGGCCACCAGGCCGCCGGCCAGCACCACACTCGCCAGATAGGGCTCGAGCAGCAGGCCACGGCCCACCGCCTCCATGACGATCATGGTTTCAGCCGGACCGCCTGCGAAGCCACCGTCAGCTTCGGCAAACGGCAAGCCGAGCAGTCCCAGTTCGGCGTAACTGGCCCAGAGTTCACGACTCCAGCCATCGGCCTCGCCCAAGTAACGCGCGCGCTGTTCAAAGCCATAGCGGTCGGCGACCAGACGGTCGACCGCATCCTTGATCATGCGCTGTTCTTCATTGAAATCGAAATTCATGCTTAAAGTCCGAGCAGAGTTTTGGCCAGGATGTTGTGCTGGATTTCGTTGGAGCCCCCTACGATGGAGACGTGGCGTACCCAGTAGTAATTCGGCGCGATAGTGCGTGCCCAATCATCGTCGTGTTGCACCTCACGTTCGCCCGTGACGAAAGCGTGGTCATACTCCAGGGCGTCGTACCCGGCGACCTCCATCAACAGCTCCGTGGCGGCCTGTTGCAGTTCGGAGCCTTTCATCTTGAGAATGGAGCTTCGCGGATCCGGGCTGTGGCCGAACTTGTCGCTGTCGGCGATGACACGCATCTGCGTCATTTCCAATGCCTTGAGCTCGACTTCCAGGGCGGCGACACGCTCGCGGAAGCGCGGCTGGTCTGCCAGTACGCCATCGCCGGCGGGCGTCTTTCGCGCCAACTGCTTGGCCCGACGTACGCGGAATTTGGACAGGCCGACACGGGCGATTCCTCCCCGTTCGCTACCCAGCAGGAACTTGGCGACATCCCAGCCGCGGTTCTCTTCGCCGATCAGATTACTCACCGGGATACGCACGTTATCGAGGAACATCTCGTTTGTTTCGTGATGTCCGTCCAGGGTAACGATCGGGCGAATGGAAATGCCGGGGGTTTTCATGTCCATCAACACAAAGCTGATGCCCTGCTGCTTCTTCGCCGTGGCGTCGGTGCGCACGAGGACGAAACACCAATCGGCATGATGGGCAGTGGAGGTCCAGAGCTTCTGACCGTTGACCACATAATGGTCGCCATCGCGCACCGCGCTGGTTCGCAAAGAGGCCAGATCCGAGCCCGCGCCAGGCTCCGAGAAGCCCTGACAGAACCAGTAATCCATGTTCGCGACGCGTGGCAGAAAGTGCTCTTTCTGTTGCTGGGTGCCGAAGGCAATGAGCACCGGTCCGATCATGTTCATATTGAAGGAGATCGGCTCGGGTGCGGGCGCCATGTGCAGCTCCTCCTTGAAGATGTAATGCTGCGTAGCGCTCCAGGCCTGCCCGCCCCATTCCGGGGCCCAGGCCGGGCATGACCAGCCCTTGGCATTGAGAATCTGCACCCAGTTGACCATTTCCTCCTTGGAGAGGCGCTGGCCATATTCAACCTTGCGCCGGATCGAAGCAGGCACGGCATTCCTCAGAAAATCCCTGACCTCATCGCGAAATGCCAGTTCTTCCGGTGTGAATCGCAATTCCATGGAGTTTCCTCAATCAATGATGCCGCATTCACGCAATTGGGCGACCCGATCCGGGGCGAACCAGGCGGACAATGCGGTATCGGTGTTCGACGGTGTGATGGGCTGGGGTGCAAAGGGGGTTTGCGGGACGCTGCGCGAGAAACGGGGTGCAGGCGCAGGCTGAGTCACACCGTCGACTTCGATGAAGGTGCCCCGTGCGCGCAGATGCGGATGGTCGGCGGCCTCGGTAAAACTCAAGACCCCGGCAGCGCAGGCATCACTGGCCTCCAGCAGCGCGACCCATTCGTCCCGGGTGCGGCTGCTGAAGCGCTCGGCGAGCACCTGCTTGGCATTGGCCCAGGCGGAGCGATCCATCTGCTCTCCCAAAAGATGCGGGTCCAGATCCATGAGGCGCAGCAGCTCGTCGTAGAACTTGCTTTCAATGGGACCCACACTGATGTACTTGCCATCGGCGCAAGCATAGCAATCGTAGAAAGGCGAGCCGCTGTCGGTAATGTTGGTCCCGCGTCCCTCCTTCCAGATGCCGGCAGCCATCATGCCGAAGAACGTAGTCGCCAGGTGCGCCGTACCGTCCACGATCGCCGCGTCCACCACTTGACCCTTGCCCGAACCTTTGGCCTCAAGGATGCCGGCCAGCAGACCGAGCGCCAGGTACAACGAACCGCCCGCGTAGTCACCCAGCAGGTTCAGCGGGATCGTCGGCGGCTGACCTTCACGGCCAATCGCGTCGAGAACGCCGGTGAGTGCCAGGTAGTTGAGGTCGTGACCGGCATATTTGGCCATCGGGCCCTGCTGGCCCCAGCCAGTCATGCGGCCATAAATCAGCCGTGGGTTGCGGGCCAGACACTCCTCCGGCCCCAAGCCCAGGCGTTCAGTGACGCCAGGACGGAATCCTTCTATCAGAGCATCTGCCTGCTCTACTAACTGCAGTACCGTCTCCACACCCGCTGGATCCTTGAGATCGACAGCAATCGCATAGCGGTTACGCAGCAGGGTGTTGTACTGCAACGGACGCTCGATACCGAGCTTGGCAGGCTGCTTGCGGTCGACACGAATGACGGTCGCCCCCAGGTCGGCCAGTAGCATCGCGCACATCGGACCCGGACCAATACCGGCCAGCTCGACGATTTTGATTCCCGTCAGTGGACCGCTCATATCATGAACGCCCTTGGCCGCGCATGGCCTGCCACTGGTCTTCGTTCCAGTCCTGCATGGCACGGAAGCTCGGCCCGCCCACACCCTGCATCCAGCGCCCGCCATCCATCACGATCATTTCGCCGTTGATATAGGCGGAGCCCTCACTGGCCAGATAGCTGTACAGGTCCGCCAATTCGCGATGGTCGCCAAAACGGCGCAGCGGAACGCTCTTTTCCTGGGGTTCGACCTGCGAACCCGGTGGATAGAGCTGCTCCCACGCACCAGGTGTTGGAAACAACCCGGGGGCCACGCAATTGAGACGAATGCCCTTGGGCCCCCATTCCACGGCCAGGCTGCGGGTCATGGCCAGCACCCCGGCTTTGGCGGCAGCGCTGGGCGCGGTGAACGCCGATCCGGTCATGGTCGGGGTGGAAACGGTGCTGATCACATTGCCGCCACGCCCCTCGGCGATCCAGCGCTTACCGGCGGCGATGGCGCAATAGAAGCTGCCGTGCAGGACGATATCCAGCACCGCGTCCACCGCTCGCGGCGACAGCGTCTCGGTGCGTGCGATGAAATTGGCGGCAGCGTTACACATGAGCACGTCCAAAGGCCCGCTGCGCCAGATCTCTTCCATCATGGCTTCGACCGACTCAGCGTCGCGCACATCGGCCTGCACGGTACTGACTTGCGCTGTCGGCAGTGCATCGCGAAACTCCTCAGCGGTAGCGTCCAGCACTTCCTTGCGCCGACCGGCGATGACCAGCTCCGCGCCCAGCTCCAGGAAACGTCGGCCGATGCTCTTGCCCAATCCGGTACCACCACCGGTAATCAGGATTTTTTTGCCTGCCAAAAGGTTGCTCGCAAACATGGTTCAATTCCCGCTGAAATTGGGTTGACGTTTTTCCATGAAGGCCGTAACAGCCTCCTGGTGATCCTGGGTCTGGCGGGTCAGCGGGTTGAGATCCACCTCCCGGCGCCATGCGGCCTCGATGCTGTCGCCGCCACGTACCAGCGATGACTTGAGCAAGGCCAGGGTGACCGGCGGCAACGCTGCCAGGTGCTGAGCTCGAACCACAGCCGCTTCCAGGGCTTCGCCTGGTGCGACGACCTGATTGAAGAGGCCGAATTGCCCCGCCTGGATGCCATCGAAAGGTTCTGCACCCAGCATCAGTTCGCGAGCCTTGCTTGCGCCGACTTTCTGCGGAAGGGTCCACAACAGGCCTGTATCGGGTAGCAGGCCGACCTTGACGAAAACGCAGGCCAACTTGGCCGCTTCGCTACCGACCGCCAGGTCACAGGCGGCGGCCAACGAAATGCCGGCGCCCATGCAGTTGCCCTCTACCGCCGCGACCACCGGTTTGTCTCCGGTGAACAGCAATCGAAATAGGCGCACACCGATGCTGATGCGCTCGCGCATCTGCAGCAACGAAGGCGATACGGTAGTCATTTCAGACAAGTCGCCGCCGGCACAGAAATGTCCGCCAGCACCAGTCAGCACGATGGCACGGCAGCTGTCGTCCTGGTGGTGCAGCCGGTGGAAGGTTTCCAGCAGTGCCAAACGCATATTCAACGAGAAGGCGTTGCGTCGTTCGGGATAGTTCATGGTGACGATTGCCACGCTGCCCCGATGTTCTACCTGGACGATGTCGCTGTGTTGAGTCATCACAGGTTCCTTATTGGCCAGTGAATACAGGGGAGCGCTTTTCGAGGAAGGCATTGGCCGCCTCGATATGGTCACTCGATTGGCGCAACAGCGGCTGGAAGTCGATCTCGGCGCGCAGTGCGGCGTCCATGTCATCGGACGAGAACGTCAACGCTGCTTTGGTCAATGCCACGCCAAGCGGTGGCAGCTTGGCCAGGGTCTTGGCGTAGTCGATGGCCGCGCTCAGCGCCTGTCCGGGCTCGACAACCCGGTTAGCCAGGCCGATACGCCCCGCTTCGACGCCGTCGATTTCACGCGCCAGTGACAGCAACTCGCGGGCCTTGGCCGGCCCAATCTTCTTGGGCAGCGTCCACAGCACGCCGGTATCGGGAATCAGTCCGATACGCAGAAACGCCGCACAAAACCTGGCGCTGGATGCCGCCACCAGATAGTCGCTCGCCACCGCCAGCGAAAGACCGGCACCAAAAGCCACGCCCTCCACTGCCGTCACGACCGGTTTCGGCCCCCCGAGCAAATCACGCACCACTTCACAGGATTCTTCGAGTATTTCCCGACTCTGCAACACGGTTCGCTTGGTCATTTCGGAGATATCGGCGCCGGCGCTGAATTGCCCGCCCGCACCGGTCAGGACGATGGCACGTGACTCGGGGTCAGCGACCATGAGCCGATGCACCGTGTCGCGCAACGCGAGGCGCATCTGGCGGCCCATCGCATTACGCCGTCCGGGATTGTTCAGGGTGATGATCGCCACTTCGCCATCGCGGGTGACTTGAATACGTTCGTCGGTATGTTCGGACATTGCGCTCTCCTCAATTGCCAACGAATACGGCAGGACGTTTTTCCATGAAGGCCTTGGCGGCTTCCTGGTGGTCCTGGCTGCGACGCATGATCGGCTGCAGATTGACCTCGGTTTCGATCGCCTGATCGAGCGAACCAATGCCGTTGGCCAGTGCAGCTTTCAGGTGTGCGAGCGCCAACGGCGGCATGAGCGCATATTGGCGGGCGATGTCGACGGCGGCCTGACGGGTTTCGCCCGATGGTGCCAGTTGGTTTGCAAATCCGATGCGCAGCGCTTGCTCGCCGTTGAACTCGTCAGCGGTAAGCATCAACTCACGCGCCTTGGCGGCACCGACCCTTTGGGCGAGCGACCAGAAAAGACCTGTATCAGGCATCAGGCCGACCTTCACGAAGGCGCAGGCATAACGCGTATCGGGCGCACAGACCACATAATCACTGGCCGCTGCCAAAGAAACCCCCGCACCCATGGCGAACCCTTCGACCGCTGCGATCACGGCCTTGGGCCCTTCGACCAGCAGGCGGAAGATATTCAACGGCAAAAGGTTACGTTCACGGTATTGCATCACCGTGCGTTCCTTCATCTCGGAAATATCGCCGCCGGCGCAGAAGACGCCGTTGGCGCCGGTCAGGACGATGGCCCGGCAAGAGCCGTCCTCATACATCAGCCGGTAAAGGACCTCATACAGGGTTTCGCGCATTTTCAGCGAAAATGCATTACGTCGCTGAGGGTAGTTCAAGGTCACAACGGCAACGTCGTCAGACTGCTCGACTTGAACGATTGAATCGGTAATGGTCGGCTCCTGGCTCACAGCGTGTCCTCCGTACCAAGAATCAACGTCGCCTGGCTGGACAACACGCCGCCATTGCCGTGGGCAATCGCGAGCCTGGCCTGCGGCACTTGGCGCGCGCCGCATTGGCCCATCAACTGCTGGGTGGCCTCGACCATGGTGAACAGGCCATACATGCCGGGATGGACGCACGAGAGTCCACCGCCATTGGTATTGACCGCCAGTGTTCCGCCGGGGGCAATGGCGCCTCCTGACACGAATCGACCGCCTTCGCCTTTCGGACAGAACCCCAGGTCTTCGAGAAACAGGATCGGATTGATGGTGAACGCGTCGTAAAGCATGACGACATCAATGTCCTTGGGGTCGACGCCCGCCATGGCATAGGCACGCTGCCCTGATTCACGAGCAGCGGTGACGGTCAGGTCGGGCATCGAAGCAATCTCGCGGTGTGAAGTGGCCGAACCTGCGCCCAACAGATAAGCCGGTCGGGCAACCAGGTCACGGGCACGGTCGGCTCGGACCATGACTACGGCCGCAGCACCATCGGTCACCAGGCAACAGTCACGCACAGTCAACGGATCGGACACCATTCGCGCATTCAACACATCATCGATGCTCAAGGGATCGCGCATATAAGCGTCCGGATTGAGCTGTGCCCATTTACGCGCTGCAACAGCGACTTCGGCGAGCTGCTCGCGCGTGGTGCCGTACTGATGCATGTGCCTGGCGGCGGCCAGCGCGTACGAAGACACCGGATTCATCGGCCGGTACGGGGTTTCCCAAGGCGATGGGCGCGACGATTGCACCAGCTTGCCGGACGAGCTTTTCTGGTTGCTGCCATAGGCAATGAGAGCTACATCGATCTGCCCCGCAGCCAGAGCCATTGCAGCGGTGTGGGCGTAAATCTGAAACGCCGATCCACCGGTACGATTGTTGTCGGTAAAGCGCGGATGGATACCCAGATATTCCGAGAAGGTCAGGCCGGAGAGCATGTCGTCGGGTACGCTGACGAACAGTCCATCCACATCCGCTGGCGTCAACCCCACCTGTGCCAGTGCGCGAACGCTGGCCGCTGCTGCCAGGTCCATGGATGACAGACCAGGGGCTTCGCCCATCCCATAAGTGGCGCCCGCCACAATGGCCGTTTGTCCACGTAGACTTTGATTCATTAGTTTCCTGCCTTTGTTGTTATGGCTGCAGGTTTGCAATTATTGTGCACCGCGCCGATCAGACTGGCTCGAACACCAGCACCGACGCATCAGCGTCCAGCGCTACGATCTTTGCCCGCACCGGCATACCGATGCGCACCTCTTCAGGCGGCACCCCTTCGACACGAGACATCATCCGTACGCCCTCCTCCAGATCAATCAACGCCACATTGTAGTTAGGCGTTGGAGGACGCTGGCGGACCACGGTCGAGGAGTAGACCACGCCCAGTCCGCTGGCTTGCACCCACTCCAGGTCGGTGTTTCCGGTTCCAGGCTGGGCGACGCGCGGATAGAAGAAGTAGCCACCGTTCTGGCGACTGCGCTGCAACATGAAGCGTCCCTCATTAAGGAACCGTTGGTAGTCGGATTCTGGCTGCAGGCTTTGCATGAGCTCTCCAGTGACAAGCGGCTATGTTTTTATGAACATCGTTCCGAATAGTAAACGCTAGCTTCGTAATTCGTCAAGCCATCGACGGCGGCTCTGCCTACTCTTATGCACTATGCGAAACGGCGTTTCCATTAATTTCTAATATTTGTCGCTCGTTTGACCCTTCGCAAAATTTTTCAAGACGGACCGAAACGCCCGCACACTCTGGTTACGCCCAGATATCGAAGCACACGCGGACAAATGTCCGCTCACATCAGCTTGACACTTTCGATGACCGTCGTTTACTTTTACGAACATCGTTCAGAATATCACCTTGCCCTGTAGCGACCGATCATGCAGCGGGTGCAGTCCATGACTGGAGCCATGAAAACCGTGAATTACGAATTGACCGATGAACAGCGAGAAATCCAGGACCTGATCCGTCGGGTTGCCCGGGAAAAGGTCGCGCCCAGAGCGGATGAGATCGACCGCACGGCGGAATATCCCCATGACATGTTTGCCCTGCTCAAGGAGCTGGGGCTGTTCGCACTCCCCTTCCCAACCGAGTACGGCGGCACCAACAGCTTGCTGTCCGCCTGCATCGCCGTCGAGGAACTGGGCCGGGTCTGCTACAACACCGGCTATCTCCTGGTCGTGCAATGGACCCCGTTCGGCGCCATCCTTGCCGGTGGAACCGATGAGCAAAAACAACGCTTGCTGCCAGGGCTGGCCAGTGGCGACTTGCGCGGCGCGCTGTCGATCACCGAGCCGCAAAGCGGCTCTGATGTCTCAGGCATCAAGACTTCCGCACGTCGAACCGAAGGCGGCTACGTCCTCAACGGCGCCAAGATCTGGTGCACCAACTCCAACATGGCTGACTTCATCCTGGTAGCCGCCAAGACGGTGGCCGAGGACGGCTCGGCCCTGGGCATCAATCTCTTTATTGTTGACCGGGGTACGGAAGGACTGACCATCGGCGCGCCGGAACACAAGATGGGTGCACGGGGGGTCGCGGCCTGCCCGCTGTTCTTCGACAACGCCTTCATTCCGGTCGCCAACCGCGTGGGCCCTGAAGGCGGTGAAGGTTTCAAAGTTGCTATGGAAGCCCTCAATACCAGTCGCCCCTTGGTGGCCGCTCGAGCGGTGGGCCTGGCACAGGGCGCTATCGATCATTCGGTCGATTACATCCAGAACCGCGTGGCCTTCAAGCAGAAAGTCAGCGACTTCCAGGGGATACGCTGGATGGTTGCGGACATGGTGACGCAAACCGAAGCCGCACGGCAGCTCGTCTACCGCACCGCGTCCATGGTCGACGCCGGAGTGTCAGGACGCACCCTGGCCCCGATGGCGGCCATGTCGAAATTGTTTGCCTCCGATGTTGCGATGAAGGTTGCCACAGACGCGGTGCAACTGTTCGGTGCGGCAGGCATTTCCAATGAATACCCGATCAATCGGTATTTCCGTGATGCCAAAGTCGTGCAGATCATCGAAGGCACCAATCAGATACAGCGCAACATCATTGCCGACAGCGTGCTCGGCCGTATTGCCCGCAGCGACTCGAAAGTTCGCTGAGGCGATGTACCCATTGCAGTTCCACATAACCAACGCCAGGAAACAATAAGATGGAACAGATCGAAACCGTGGGCCTGGGCATTCACTGGGAAGATCTCCCGGTTGGGCGCCGATTCAAAACCGTAGGTCGAACCGTGACTGAGGCCGATGTCGTTAACTTCGTCTCGGTAACCGGCATGCTTGAAGTGCTTTTCACCAACGTGGAATTCCTCAAGGAACAATCAGCCATCAAAGGCCGCGTTGCCCCTGGTGCGCTGGTCTTCACATTCGCCGAGGGTCTGCTGACACAGGCCACCATGCAGGGAGTGGGTTTCGCGTTCCTCAACATGGAACTGGACATCAAGGGACCGGTCTTCGTCGGCGACACCATCCACGTGGAATGTGAAGTCATCGAATGCCGTGAAAGCAATGGCCGTCCTGGTCTGGGGCTCGTGCGTACGCGCAACCGCATCTACAAACAGGACGGCACTCTGGTGCAGGAGTACACCCCTCTGCGCCTTGTCAAAGGCAAGGACTACAGGGCTGACTGATCATGGCACAACGGGCATTGGCACAACCCACCGGCCCGCTGTCAGGGCTGCGTGTGATAGACCTCACAATTAACGTTCTGGGGCCAGTCGCCACACAGATACTGGGCGACATGGGGGCGGACGTCATCAAGGTGGAGCCGCCAACGGGCGACCAGAATCGGCAGAACGGGCCGGGCCGGAACCCTGGCATGTCGGTGTTCTACCTCATAATGAACCGCAACAAGCGCAGCGTCGTGCTCGATCTCAAGCAGCCGGAATGCATGGAGGCATTGCTCAAACTGGTTGAGACCGCCGATGTCATCGTGCACAGCATGCGTCCGAGCGCGGCCAAACGCCTGGGCATCTGTTACGAAAAAATCCGGGCACGCAATCCGAAGATCATCTACGCCTTTGCTCCCGGTTACCGAAGCGACGGACCAAACGCCAACATGCCGGCTTTCGACGACGTGATCCAGGGTGAAAGCGGTTTGGCAGCCATCAACCGTGACGCTGATGGCCGACCGCGATACTTCCCGACGGTAATCGTCGACAAGTTCTGCGGCTATGTCCTGGCGTCGTCCATCAGCATGGCGTTGCTGCACCGCGAACGCACGGGTGAGGGGCAGGAAGTGCGCGTGCCCATGATGGAGACCATGCTCCAGTTCAACCTGTTCGAGCACCTTTGGGAAGGTGCGTTGGGCAAATCGGACGGCCTGGGGTACACGCGCATGTTCTCCACCAATCGGCGCCCCTACTCGACCCGCGACGGCTATATCTGTCTGCTGGCGGTCAATGACGAACAGTGGCGGCGAGTATTGACGGCGATAGGTCGACCGGAACTGCTGACTGATCCGCGCTTTTGTCGCATGACGGAACGCATGCTCCATATCAACGAGCTGTACAGCATCCTCGGGGACGTGATCGCTACGCAGACCTCGGCGCATTGGGAAAAAATCTTCGATGAAGCCGACGTGCCGCATGGCCAGGTGCGCGAACTGCACGACCTGATGGACGACGAATATCTACGCGAAACCGAGTTTTTCAAGAAGGTTCAGCACCCGACCGAGGGCGAGCTGGTCATGACCTCGATTCCCGTGGAGTTTTCCGCCTCCCCAGGCAACGTGCGTTATTTGCCACCGAACCTGGGTGAACACAGTGACGAAATCCTTGGCGAACTTGGCTACAGCGCCGAGCAGATCACCTCACTGTGCGCCTCGCGTAACCAGGCTGCGGCACCGACGCACCCACCTGCACCGCTGCAACAAGCCGGCGCCGAGGGCATGATCGCCGAAACCGCGGCACAGCCGCGCCCCTGATAAAAAGCAAAGGTAGTGAAAATGAAAGGGTTGAAAGATAAGGTCGTGGTGGTAACTGGGGGCGCAGGCGGCATCGGCAGCGCCATTTGCAGGCGCTTCACCGAAGCAGGCGCCATTGTGGCGGTTTTCGACCTCAACGCCCAGGCGGCAAGTGCCCTGGTGGGCGAAATCGAAACCGCCGGTGGCCGTGCCCGCGATTACAGCGTGGACATCACCGACCACGAGGCGGTCCACGCCGCAGTCGAGCGTGTCGAGCAGGAGCTGGGCCCGATCGATGTACTGGTCAACAACGCCGGCTGGGACACAGGCGCGTTCTTCCTGCAGACCGAAAAACCGTTCTGGGACAAGGTCGTGGCCATCAACCTGTATGGACCATTGAACATGCACCATGCCGTCCTGCGCCGCATGAGTGAGCGCGGTCACGGTCGTGTGGTCAACATTTCCTCCGATGCGGGCCGCGTCGGCTCCTCGATGGAGGCTGTGTACTCCTTCTGCAAGGGCGGGCTGATCGCCTTCAGCAAAACCATGGCCCGGGAAATGGCCCGCCAGCAAATTCCGGTCAACGTGGTCTGTCCCGGGCCGACGGCCACGGCACTACTGGACAATCTTGCCCAAGGTGAGAAAGGCGAGAGGATCAAGGCGGGGCTGGTCAAGGCTGTGCCCTTCGGACGCATGGGCCAACCCGAGGACATCGCCGGAACGGTGCTGTTCCTGGCTAGCGACGACGCAGCGTTCATCACCGGCCAGGTGATCAGCGTTTCCGGCGGCTTGACGATGGTGGGCTGAGGCTCATTTTTTCCAAGAGGAGAGACACATGGAATTCAAAGATATTCTCTACACCGAAGACAATGGCATCGCGACCATCACCATCAATCGCCCTCAGGTCTACAACGCTTTCACCGCCGATACCTGTGAGGAATTGATCCAGGCGTTCAGCCTGGCCGGGTACAGCAAGGACATCGGCGTCGTCGTACTCACCGGTGCAGGTGACAAGGCATTCTGCACCGGCAGTGACCAATCGGGTGGCCGACACAAGGGTCGCGGCGTGGTTGGCCTGCCGATCGAAGAATTACAGAGCATTATTCGCGACATTCCCAAACCTGTGATCGCTCGAGTCAACGGCTACGCGATCGGCGGCGGCAACGTGCTGGTGACTTTGTGCGACCTCGCCATCGCTGCCGAGACTGCGCAACTGGGTCAGGTTGGCCCGAAAGTCGGCTCGGTGGACCCCGGCTTCGGCACCGCCCTGCTCGCCCGTCTGGCCGGCGACAAGCGTGCCCGCGAGATTTGGTATCTGTGCCGTCGTTATAGCGCCAAGCAAGCGCTGGACTGGGGCCTGGTCAACGCGGTGGTTCCGGCGGACGAGCTGGATGCCGAAGTCAAAAAATGGTGTGACGAAATCCTGCAGATGAGCCCGACCGCCATCGCCCTCGCCAAGCGTTCGTTCAACATGGACAACGAGAATATTCGCGGCATCGGCGCATTCGCGATGCAGGCCCTGGCCATGTATTACGAGACCGACGAATCCAAGGAAGGCGGCAACGCCTTTCGCGAGAAGCGCAAGCCTGAGTTCCGCAAATACGTCAAATGATCGACCGGATGAACGTACGGTGACCCATGCCCTCCGGTGAGCGCTGTGCCGGGGTTAACGCAGGTCATTGACGCAACTGAGCTTGGTACCCTTTTGCCGCCCGCCTTGTGCAGGCGGCATTTTTTTTGCCAGTGCTCTTAGTCCACCTGCGAATCGTCTGCTTGCCAAAAAAAATCCCGGCTGCGCGTACGGGCCGGGATTTATTCAGACGCTGGCAGCTATCACTAAGCCCTTCGTCAGATTACGCCTTTGTCACGCAGTGCTCGAATCTCACCTTCGTCCATGCCCAGCCATTCGCCCAGGAGGGTCTCGGTGTGCTCTCCCTGGGTGGGCGGTGCCTTGTAATCAACAATGGGCGTTGCCGAGAATTTCACCGGGTTGGCAACCATCCGCACTTTTCCATCGGCAGAAGCGGCATGGTGGCTTTCCACACACATTCCGCGCGCCTGAACATGAGGATCGGCGAACACTTGCTCCAGATTGTTGATTGGGCCTGCTGGCACGCCCGCCTTATCCAGGGCGTGCAGCAAGTCGAGCACTTTCCAAGCCGCCACCAGCGGCTCGAACACGTCCCCTAGCGCCCGGCGGTTGACCACCCGCAGCGAAATCTCGGCAAACCGGGCGTCAGTCGTCAACTCCGGATGACCCAGCACTTCGCAAAAGCGCGCGTACTGTTCGTTATTGCCGGCGACAATCATGATATCGCCGTCGGCACAGCGGAACATCCGCGAAGGCATGCCGCCGTTGCCCTCGGTGCCACGCCGCACGGGTACGTCTCCAGAGACCAGGTACTGAGAAGCATAGTGAGACGTCGATGCTATCAATGCATCCAGCAGGGCAATGTCGATGTGCTGACCGGGCGCTGCGTTGACGTCGCGAGCGTACAGCGCCGCCTGGATGGCGTAGGCCGCATACTGACCCGCCAGTATGTCAGCCAGGCTCGGTCCGGTTTTCATCGGGCCGCCGCCGGGGATATCATCCGGCAGGCCGGTGATGCTCATCAGTCCGCCCATGGCCTGAAAAATCGAGTCGTAACCCGGACGTGGCGCGTAAGGCCCCGTCTGCCCGAAGCCGGTCAGTGAACAGTAGATCAGGCGCGGGTTTTCTTCACTCAAAGAGGCATAGTCCAGGCCATACCGCTTAAGATCACCCACCTTGTAGTTCTCCAGCAGCACGTCGCACTTCGCGACGAGCTTGCGTACAAGCGCCTGTCCTTCGGGTTTCGCAATATCGCAGGTAATGGACTTCTTGTTGCGGTTGGTACTGATGTAGAACGAGGATTCACGGGTGTTGCGTCCCTCGGCGTCTTTCAGAAACGGCGGGCCGAACTGTCGCGAATCGTCGCCTTTTCCCGGACGCTCGATCTTGATCACCTCGGCGCCCAGGTCCGCAAGCATCTGCGCCGCCCAGGGTCCGGCGAGAATGCGGCTCATATCAAGCACGCGGATGTTGCTCAGCGGGCCTTTAGTCATCATGTTCTCCTCTTATTGTTATCGCCCAACAAAATGTGCAGGCCGCTTTTCGATGAAAGACTGCACACCTTCCTTGGCATCTTCGGTGTTGAACAACCGACGCTGGGTGTTGGCTATGGAAGCATACGCGGCCTGCCACCCGAAATTCACCGCCGTATGTGCATTGTGCAGGGTCGCTTGTACCGCGAGCGGGGCTTGCTCGGCGATACGTTCAGCCAGTGCGATAGCCCTTGGCAGCTCCTCGCCAACGGGTACGACCTCCTGCACGAAATTGAGCCGCAATGCTTCGGCGGCGTCGAACTCGTCACCGGTCAGCAAGAGCTTCATTGCGTTGCCCCAGCCGGCGCGTTCAACAAACCGGAACGTCGCACCGCAGCCAGCCATGATGCCGCGCTTGACCTCAATCTGGGAAAAGCGGCAATCCTGCGCGGCGATGACGATGTCAGCCGCAAGCATCAACTCGATGGCTACGGTGAAACTGATGCCCTTGAGCGCCATGACCACCGGTTTGCTGCGCAGTGGTTCGCGCAAGTTGAAGGGGTCGACTTCGGCTGGCGGGATATAAGGCTTGCCCTCTTTGCGAAGCGGCGCGCATTTGGGCATATCGAGCCCGGCGGTGAAATGGTCGCCTTCAGCGTACAACACGCCCACTCGCAGCTCAGGGTCCTGTTCCAGCCGCGTGTAGGCGGCGGCCAACTCGGCAAACATTTTCGGGGTAAAGCCATTGCGCTTCTCGGGACGATCGATCCCGATCAGCAACAGGGCTCCGCGTTGTTCCAGCTTGATCCGGCCATCTGGATCGCGTTGTGCCTCATTCATAGGTTCGTTCCTCGTTGAAAGAGCCGTCGGTACCGGGTTCGTTCTGGGCGCATTTGCGCGACCAGACCTCCAACCGAGCCAAATTTCCGCGGCAAAAAGCGGCCGCCGACAAGGCTGTAAAGTATCAAACTACTTCACATATTAGAACAACGGACCTATATTCGAACAACATTTTGCCTTGCCAACCTCATCGACATAAGTGCCATGACCGACAAGAACCGCTCTATCACGCTTGATTCAACCTCGATTTCGAGCCTTTCTCGGGCATGTGACGTGGTACATCATTGGGCGAGTGTCACGCCCTCTGCCCCCGCGCTGAGTGACGCGAGCCGCTCGCTGGACTACAGCCAGTTCGCGCTGGCTGTTGAAGAATTGGCCACCCTGATTTCAGGGCAAGGTGTCTTACCGGGTGACCGGGTACTCATTGTTGCCGAAAACAATATCGCCGCCGTCGTCGCCCTCTTCGCCTGCCAGCGCGTCAATGCATGGCCCGCGGTGGTGAATGCACGCCTGCCGGCAGCAGAGCTGGAGGGACTCAAGGCACTGGTCGAGCCCCGGCTCTCTCTGTACGCGGTGGAAGACAGCGAAGCGTGTGAAGCCCAGGCATCGAAAGCCGGCGCCGTGCCTGTCGAGGGTTTGCTCGCGGGGCCGGTCGCGCTCAGCGCTAGCGATACCACCGAAGCACAGCCGCCGTCGGCCGACACGAATGTGGGGCTGCTCATCTTTACCTCTGGCACCACCGGACAGCCCAAGGCCGTGATGCACAGCCACGGCGGGCTTCTGGCGCTCGGCTCGATCCTCAGTCGCTCGCGTCGCGTCAGCGCTACCGACTGCTACAACGGCGTCGCACCCCTTGCGCACATCATGGGAATCGCCAATCTCATGTCGGTGATGGCGGCAGGCGCCAGTCTGCGCCTGATGGCTCGCCTGGCGTTGCCGCAGCTGGCAGCCGGCATCGCCGACGGCAGTATTTCGCATCTGTCGTTCGTTCCGATCATCTACTCCCGGCTGCTCGATTACATCGTCGCCCAACGGCTGGACGTCTCGGGCCATCAGCTGCGCTACATCAGCTGCGGCGGTGCGCCGCTCGATGCCACCCTGCAACGGCGGGTCCAGTTGCTGTTCGGCATACCGTTGGTCAATGGCTATGGAATGACCGAGTGCGCACCGGGTGCCCGAACCCCGGGTGACCGCCTGAGCGAACCCGGCACTATCGGCTTCCCTGAAGAGGGCGTCGAGATCCGTTTCGTCGACGCCAAAGGCTGCGACGTGAGCGACGGCAGCATCGGTGAGCTATGGATGCGGGCGCCGGCAACGATGCTCGGCTACTACCGTAACCCGACGGAAACCGCTGCCACCTTGCGTCCTGGGGGATGGATCGCCACCGGGGACCTCGGCAAACGCCTTCCTGACGGCGCACTCGCCATTGCCGGTCGCCAGAAGGAAATGATCATCCGCTCAGGCTTCAACGTTTACCCCGCGGAAGTGGAAGCGGCGCTCAACAGCCTGCCAGGTGTTGCCGCCTCGGGCGTCGTGGGGCGAGCCCTTGCAGAAGGTGATGAAGAAGTCGTTGCGTTCGTCGAGCCACAAGCCGGCCACAAGATCGACGCGTCGAGTATCGACAACGCCTTGCGCGAGCTGATTGCACCTTACAAGCGACCAGGTCGTATCGTCATTCTGGAGCAATTGCCCCAAGGCAGCACAGGCAAGATCTGGAAAGCCAGGCTGGCGAGCCTGGCGGCGGCACTGGATGATGCGCCAAATGGTGGAGGACCCTCGCCTACGCCACTATATCGCGATGCACAACCTTGGCTGCTGCGCGCCGTCGACGCCCCGACACGCTCGCATTTTCTGCAGATTCCAGAGACACGGTTGCACTACCGCAGCTGGAACGCGAGCGATGCCGAGAAACCGGTTCTGCTGTTCGCTCACGGCTACCGGGCCAACAGCCACTGGTGGGATTTCATTGCGCCCTACTTCGTCGATCGCTATCGGGTTTTCGCAATGGATTTTTCCGGGATGGGCGAAAGCGGAGCTCGACAGACTTACAGCGCGCAGGCTTTCTCCGATGACCTGATCGCCATTCTCGAGAACGCGCTCGGCCCTGCCACCGTGGTCGGTCACAGCTATGGCGGTTTGCGCACGCTCAGCGTCTGCGCCCACCGACCGGATCTGGTCCGACGGGCCGTTATTCTCGACAGCCGGGTGCGTTTCCTCGATGAACCAAAGTCGAGCTTTCCGCTGCCGCCAGCGCGCAGCGGTCGGGCGCGGCATTACCCTGATTACGCGACCATTCGGGAGCGCTACCGGGTAATCCCCGACCAGCCGCTACCCCTCGCGGACACCTTTGAGCACGTTGCATTCCATTCCATCGCGCAGAGTCCCGAGGGCTGGCATTGGCGCCTTGATCCGACCCTACCGTTTACCCTGAATGAAAAAGATGGCGACACTTTGCTGGGAAGTATCGAAGTACCGGTGGACTTCGTTTACGGCGAAGAAAGCATCGTCGTCGAACGCTGGCGCGCCGAGCGAATCGCCTCTCGGTTACGTCACTGCCGAGGCGCTATTGGCATTCCCAACAGTCACCATCATCTGATGCTCGATCAGCCATTGGCTTTGGTGGCCGTCATCAGGGCACTGCTGGCACCCGTCGTCGAGCTAGCGGTTGACAGCAACCAAAAAACGCATTCAGAATAGTAAACACCGTTCATTATAATAAATAGGGGTCACACCCCCGACAGGCCCAGCATGCAGCCAGACGGATCCACAGGCCATCAAACAACGGCCGATAACCTGCCACCGTTGCGTTATGCGTTGTTTCGGGCCGTCTGGTGCGCAACGCTGACAGCGAACATCTGCCTGTGGATGCAGAACGTCGCGGCAGCGTGGTTGATGGTCCAGTTCGATCCCTCTCCGTTGATGGTGGCGCTGGTGCAGACGGCAATCACCTTGCCGGCTTTCCTCTTCGGTCTGCCGGCCGGCGTTTATGCCGACTTCATCGACAAGCGGCGGATCCTGATCGTCACTCACGCCTGGATGCTGGCTGCGACTGTGTTGCTCTTCTTGTTGTTGATCAATGATCAGCTTACGCCGTGGGGTCTCTTACTGTTGGCGTTCAGCCTCGGAACCGGCAGCGCGGTGAGTATCCCCGCCTGGCAGGCGACGACGTCGGATGCGGTGCCTCGCAGTGTTCTGGGCGCAGCCATCAATCTCAATGCGATCGCCTATAACGCAGCCCGTGCCGTGGGGCCCGCCCTCGCCGGCATCATCATTGCCAGTTCGAGCCTGCAATGGGTGTTCGCTCTGAACATCGTGTTGCTGGTGGCCGTGCTCGCGATATTCATTTTCGGGTATCGACCTGGCCCTACGACGCCTGCGCCAAGGGAGCCACTGCTGACCGCCATGCGTACCGGCCTGCGGTATGTTCGCCATGCGTATCCGCTGCATGGTCACATCCTGCGGACTTTGTTCTTCATCAGTTGCGCGAGCAGCCTCTGGGCCTTGCTGCCGTTGGTCGCTGGCGGCGACGAGGTGGGCGGCTACGGCCTGCTGGTGGGCAGTCTGGGCGCCGGCGCCGTTCTGGGCGGAGTCCTGCTCAACCAGTTCAGGTCGCGCATCAATAATCTGCAGCGCCTGGCGGCGATATCCAGCGTCATCTTCATGCTGGCAATGCTGGTTGCGGCCTGGACCCCCTTCCTCTACCTGACCAGCATCACCCTGGTATTAGCCGGCGCGGCCTGGATCAACTTCAATTCGACCACCAGTGCTGCCTACCAGACCACCCTCCCGGCCTGGGTGCGGGCGCGGGCATTGGCCATCTTCATGCTGACGTTCCAGGGTTCCATGGCCATTGGCGGCATGCTCTGGGGCGCAGTGGCCAACTACATGGGGGTTTCGTGGACGCTGACCCTTGCCGCGGGCTTGATCGCCATCGGTCTGTTTTTTACCCGTCATTATCCATTGCGCATGGGCCAGGAAGCCGAGGTGACCTTGTCGGCACACTGGGCGGAGCCACGCGTGTACGGCAGCCCGAATGCCAGTGACGGGCCGGTGGCGGTCCAGGTCGACTATCAGATTGTGGCCGAGCACCAGGATCGATTCTGCAATCAGCTGTTTCGCCTGGGGCGCATCCGCAAACGCGACGGCGCCAGCCACTGGCTCCTGTATCAGGATCTTGCCGACCCCCAGCGTTTCAGCGAGCGCTTCATCATTGCCTCCTGGGGCGAGCATCTGCTGCAGCGCCAAAGAAGCACGCTGGCTGATTTCGAGCAGGAAAGCCAACTGACACATTACCTGAAACCCGGGACTGTCCCTTCGGTGTCCCACTACCTGCTCGTCGCGACTGCGACGCTACCGTGAAACTGGTCGCCACCGCAGACGTGGCATAGGAGAAAATCTGTTGTCCGATCGTGAGTACATGGAATTTGACGTTGTCATCGTGGGCGCAGGCCCCTCCGGCCTGTCAGCGGCGTGCCGACTGAAACAGCTTGCCACTGATGCGGGCCGGGAGATCAGCGTGTGTGTGGTCGAAAAAGGTTCCGAGGTCGGCGCCCATATCCTCTCAGGCGCAGTGTTTGAAACTCGCGCCCTGGACGAGTTATTCCCCGATTGGCACGAACGGGGTGCGCCGCTCAACACGCCAGTGACCCGCGACGACATCTATCTGCTGCAGGGGCCGGATACCGCCACCCAGATACCGGCATTCTTTGTGCCCAAGACGATGCACAACGAAGGTAACTACATCATTTCGCTCGGTAATCTTTGCCGGTGGCTTGGCCAGCAGGCGGAGAACCTGGGCGTCGAGATCTACCCAGGCTTTGCGGCCCAGCAAGCGTTGATCGACAAAGCAGGCGTGGTGCGCGGCATTGTGACGGGTGACCTTGGGGTGGATCGTGACGGCCAGCCCAAAGATGGCCTGTACACACCCGGCATGGAATTGCGCGGCAAGTACACCTTGTTTGCCGAGGGCTGCCGTGGACACATTGGCAAACAACTGATCAAACAATATCAGCTCGATAGCGAGGCAGATGCCCAGCATTACGGAATAGGCGTCAAGGAAATCTGGGAAATCGACCCCACTCGGCACGAACCTGGGCTCGTGGTGCACACCGCAGGTTGGCCGCTCAATGACGACAATCCCGGCGGCTCTTTCCTTTATCACCTGGAAAACAACCAGGTGGTGGTCGGGCTGATTGTCGACCTGTCCTACAGCAACCCGTACCTGTCGCCGTTCGACGAATTCCAACGGTACAAGCATCACCCGGTGGTCGCACACTATCTGGAAGGCGGCAAACGCTTGTCCTACGGCGCCCGCGCCATTTGCAAGGGCGGTTTGAACTCGCTTCCAAAAATGATATTTCCTGGCGGCGCACTGATTGGCTGCGACCTTGGGACCCTGAATTTCGCCAAGATCAAAGGCAGCCATACCGCCATGAAGTCCGGCATGCTTGCTGCGCAAGCAGTAGCCGATGCCCTGCTCGCCGGCCGCGAAGGTGGCGACATGCTTCATGAATACGTCGAGGGCTTCAAGGCCAGTTGGCTGTACGACGAGTTGTTCCGTAGCCGCAACTTTGGTGCCGCCCTGCACAAGTTTGGCGCGCTGGCTGGCGGTGCTTTCAACTTCATTGACCAGAATGTCTTCGGCGGAAAGCTGCCGTTTACGCTCCACGACAACAAACCGGATCATGCCTGCCTCAAGCCTGCGGCCAAATCCGAAAAAATCAGCTACCCCAGACCGGACGGCAAGCTCAGCTTCGACAAGCTGTCGTCGGTGTTTCTCTCCAACACCAATCATGAAGAGGAACAACCTTGCCATTTAAGGCTCGCCGATCCGGATGTCCCCCTGACCAGCAACCTGCCGCTGTACGACGAGCCCGCGCAGCGGTATTGCCCGGCCGGCGTGTACGAAGTGGTGACGCAGGAGGACGGTCATAAGCGCTTCCAGATCAATGCGCAGAATTGCGTGCATTGCAAGACCTGCGACATCAAGGACCCTGCGCAAAACATCACGTGGGTGCCCCCTGAAGGCGCTGGCGGCCCCAACTACCCCAACATGTAACGCAACCCTGGCGCCTCAGCGCCTGCTTCCACAGGAGCGGAAATATGCCTTTTGAAACCCTCATCCTGGAAAAACAGGAAAATGTCGGCGTAGTACGCCTGAACCGACCAGAAGCCTACAACGCATTAAACGATCAGTTGATGGACGAGCTGACCACCGTGCTCGACGAGCTGGAGGCGGATGACACGATCGGCGCCATCGTGCTGATCGGCAGCGACAAGGCCTTCGCTGCCGGCGCAGACATCAAGATGATGCGCGAGTGGAGCATGATGGACGTCTTCAAGCGGCAGTTCATCACCGCCAACTGGGAGCGCGCCGCGTGCTGTCGTAAACCGGTAATCGCGGCGGTGAGTGGTCTGGCACTCGGTGGCGGTTGTGAGCTGGCGATGATGTGCGATGTCATCATCGCTGCCGATAACGCACGTTTCGCCCTGCCCGAAATCACTCTGGCGACCATTCCTGGCGCCGGAGGCACTCAACGTCTTACACGCGCCGTTGGCAAGTACAAGGCCATGGAAATGATCCTCAGTGGCCGTCCGATGCTGGCAGAAGAAGCCGAACGCAGCGGCCTGGTCAGCCGTGTGGTACCGCTCGCTGAACTTCGTAATGAGGCATTGGCATTGGCGGCCAAAATGGCTGGGTTCTCGCAACCGGTCGTGGCATTGGCCAAGGAATGCGTCAACAGGGCGTTTGAAAGCAGTCTCAGCGAAGGGGTTCTTTACGAGCGTCGTATGGCCTATGTCACGTTTGGCACCGAAGACCAGAGCGAAGGCCTGGCCGCATTCGTGGAAAAACGCCCGCCGCAATTCAAGCACCGTTAGGAGACCACATGGCTGATCACGACACCAGAAAAAGAGCCGTCCGTTACGCTGATTACCGTGTGGATGTTCCCTTTCTTGACTACCTGGATATCCTCGTCGAACCAGACCCCGAGCCCCCGTGCCTGGTTGTCGATCTGGAGCACAAACACCTCAATGGCGCTGGCCAGGCGCATGGGGGATTGATGATGACCCTGCTCGATATGGCCATGGCGGCAGCGGCCCGCACTTCAGATCCCAAATGCCGTTCATGTGTGACGGTGGAAATGAAAACCAATTTCCTGCGTCCTGGTGGCGCCGCCGGGAGACTGTCGGCACGTGGCCGGTTGCGATACGCCAGCAAGAGTCTCGCATTTTGCGACGGCGACCTGTTTGATGAGCAAGGACGGCTTGTGGCCAGCGCCAGCGGGACCTTCAAGTTCGTCCACCTGCCCGGTGACGATGCTCCGTGAGCAGTATCCGGAAAAACTAGAAATACCCCTTCGTTGATTCCCCTCAAGAGGCGTGCCGCATCACGCCTCATTTTTTTGCTTACGTTGCCAGCACTCAGACCGCCAAGTTTTCTACCACGGCCGAGCGCATGGCCGGACGGCCCAAGTGGAGGGCAAGTGCGGATAACGGACAGGCCAGGACGAAGATCAACGCGAGCGAATAACCCACCTTGGCATCGTCCTGGAAAATGAAATCGGTGAATGCGGCGACGACTGAGGGTCCAGCGCCAATTCCCAGCAAGATCATCACGAATAGATAGAGCGAGGACAGACGACCACGCAGGTGAGCCGGGGCAGCGATTTGCAGGGCCGCGGCTGAAATGCCCATGATCGGGCTGACCAGCACCTGGATGAGGAAGAAGGCCGCCAGGAATATATACGGGTCGTGCCACAGCACTCCGACCACCGCGACCGGCACGCTCACGAGGGAGGTCAGGCTGAACAACCGCATGTGAGCGTCAAGGCGCCCTCGGGCGACCTGCCGATCAATCAACTGACCGCATCCCAACGCACCGATGACCCCGCCCAACGTACCCACCACGCCAAGCCAGATTCCCACCTGTGCAGGCTTCCACGCGAAAGCGCGATAAAGGTAGGTGGGCGCCCATAGTGCCATTCCCGCGACAGCCATGACGCACAGCGTGAAGCCTATATGGTGACAGAAGAAAAACCGTCCGTGGCGGCGAATATGCCGAAAGACCTCGCCGAACACTTGGCCCACCAGGGCGGTGGATGGGCGCGAGGAAGCAGTGGTGCGCCGGGGAGGCTCGCGGAAGGTGAATACCAACAAACCCAGGAACACACCAGGAAGGCCAATGGCGATGAAGACCAGTTGCCATGAGCGCACTTCGCCAACCAGCGGTAGCAGCACCGAGTGATGCTCACTGACCAGGCCGACGATGACACCGCCCAGTAGATAGGCCATGCCGGTTCCGAACAGCGAGCCGAGGGAATAGACCGCCAGGGCAGTCGTCAGCCGGTGCGCCGGGAAGCTATCGGCCATCAGCGAATACGCCGCCGGACTCAAGGCGGCCTCCCCTGCGCCGACACCGACACGCGCCAGAAAAAGCTGCCAATAGCTGTGAGCCACGCCGCAGAAAGTGGTGGCCAGCGTCCAGATAGTTACGCCGCCGAAAATGACCCAACGTCGACTGAAGCGATCCACCAGCCAGCCCAAAGGTAACCCGCACACTGCGTAAAAGACGCCGAAGGCAAAACCTTGCAGCAGTGACAATTCGAAATCAGTGATGCCCAGGTCGCGGCGAATCGGGTCGACCAGCAGCGAGATGACCAGTCGATCCAGCAGCGACAACCAGTAGAGCAGGAAGAGCACGCCCGTCATGTACCACGCCGTGGCCGGCTTGGGGAATGCTTGCAGGCTCGCTGCAGGTCCGGGAATTTCCAGTTTCATCGCGATGCACTCCGTAGCAGGAAGCAAGACAAGGCTGGAATGAGGATCAGCGCACCGAGCATGTTCCACACGAACATGAAGGTCAGCAAAATGCCCATATCTGCCTGAAATTTGATAGGCGACCATGCCCAGGTGATGACGCCAGCAGCGAGTGTGACGCCTACCAGCGCGACCACCTTGCCGGTGAACAGCAACGCATGCCGGTAGGCTTGCGCCAACGGCACCCCGTTACGCTGCTGGGCCAGTTGCACGCTGAGCAGGTACAAGGCGTAGTCGACACCGATGCCAACCCCCAGGGCAATCACGGGCAGTGTCGCAACCTTGACGCCGATCCCCAGCGCGACCATCAGCGCCTCGCACAAAATCGAAGTCACGATCAGTGGCACCAAGGCCACCACGACCGCTCGCCAACTGCGGAACGTGATAAAACACAGCACGGCCACCGCCAGATAAACGAACACCAGCATGGTGCGATTGGCGTCCCGCACCACAATATTTGTCACCGCTTCGATCCCCGCGGAACCTGCGGCCGGGAGGAACAAAGCACGATCGGAGTCATGCTCGCGGGCGAAAGCTTCCACGGCCAGCAAAACCCGATTCAGCGTCTGCGCCTTGTGATCGGCCAGATAAGCGATGACGGGCACCATCGAACAATCCGAATTGACCAGGTCCGGATTGGCTTCCTGAGCCCGCAGCACCGAGGTGTTCACCAGTGCCTGGTTATGGCTGATGGTGATCCATTTCGGCGAGGCTTCGAACAGGGCCGAGGACAGCCGACTGACTGCGCCCGCCAGGGACACCGTGCTCTGCACGCCCGGCACCTGTTGCAACGCCCATTCAAGACGATCTATTTCCATCTGAGTCTGCCAGGCTTCGCAACCTCCTGGCGGCGTCTTTACCATCACAGCAAATTGATCACTGGACAGCCTGTAGTGGTCCGTGATGAATGCTGCGTCCTGGTTGTACCTCGCGTCTGGTCGCAGCTCCGGCGCGCCAGCGTCAAGATCACCAATCTGCAACTGCAGGCTGAGGACAAAGCCCAGAACCGAGAGTATGACGGCCACGCCGATCGCAGATATCGCCCACGCAGGCTCAGTGAAACGTACCAGCACGTTCCAGGCGCCAGGTGGATTCTGCACGGCCTCGTGGCTTCGCCGTGCTGCCGCTGCGCCGACACCGACGCAGGACAGAAGAATTGGCAACAGGATGAGGTTGGTGAATACCAGCACGGCAACGCCAATACTTGCGGTCAGTGCCAACGACTTGATCACCGGGATGTCGATGATCATGAGCACGGCGAAGCCGACTGCGTCGGCGACCAGTGCAGTCAACCCGGCCAAGAACAATCGGCGAAAGGTAAAACGCGCCGCGACGTATTTGTGCGTACCGCTGGCGATGTCCTGCATGATGCCGTTCATTTTCTGGGCGCCGTGCGAAATGCCGATGGCAAACACCAGGAACGGAACGAGTATGGAGTAGGGATCGAGCGAATAACCCAGCGCGCGCACCATGCCCAGTTGCCACACAACCGCCACCAGTGAACAGGCAACTACCAGGACTGTGCTGCGCACGCAACGGGTGTAGAAAAACAGGATGACAATGGTCACCAGGGCCGCGATAGCAAAGTAGAGCATGACCTGATACAAACCGCTGATCAGGTCACCGGCCAGTTTCCCGAACCCGACGATGTGGACACGAATTTTCCCCGGCTTGTCCGGCACGGCAGTGTCCTGCATTGAACGCAAGGTTTCGAGCTGATGGTAAAGCTGGCGGTAATCAATGGCCTTGCCGGTGTCGGCATAACGCTCCAGCAAAGGCGCGACGATCATGGCCGAGCGCTGATCGTTGGCTACTAGATTCGCGCGAAGCCCTGCTCGGCTGACGTTCAGTCGCAGGTCACTGATCGCTCGGGCGGAGCCATCATAGGTGTCCGGCATCACCGGGCCACCGCGGAACCCCTCCTCGGTGACCTCGGTCCAGCGCACGACAGGCATCCAGATCGATTTCACGAAGGAGCGGTTCACGCCCGGCATCAGGAACAGCTTGTCGTTCACTTGCCTGAGCGCCTCCAGGTATTCGGGGTCGTAGATGTCGCCCTGGGTATTTTCCACGACGACGCGAAGATTGTTGCCGAGCCCCCGAAGGTCTGTTTTGTTCTCCAGGTAGTTGCGGATATAGGGGTGCGACTGGGGAATGATGTCTTCAAACCCTGCGTTGACCTGCAGCTTGCTTGCCTGGAAGGCACACAGGACGGTCAGCAAACCGCACACCAGCATGATAATGCCACGATGGTTGAACAGGAGGCGCTCCAGAGCGCTGCCCGAGTTCGAATCAAATTGCGAGCGTTCGCTGACCACGCGCCGGTGATCGGCATCGTTGTCCAAAAAAATGGTCATGTCGGTCTCCTCACTGACGTCCAAGTTCGATGCGCGTCACCCCACCGAGGCCAACGGCGACGATGGCTTCACCTCCTGCCGGAGTTACACCGTACAAAGGGATCGATTGCTGGCTGGCAACCGGGCGGTACCGTTCAGCCGAATCATCGTCACTGAGCAACACTTCGCCTGCCTGGGTGATGAGGACCACTCGGCCGTCGCCCAGGGGCGTCGCCGCGGTTATCGTACTTTCGCTTTGGGTACTCGCCTGTCGCCAGTGGCGCCCACCGTCATGACTGACGTAGGCGTTGCCGCGAAGACCAAAAAGCAGCAGGCGCCCAGGCTGCTCAAGCATTCCGAACCAAGTGCCGCCATAAGGTGTAGCCAGCGCTTCGAATCGCCCTGTCAGCGGATTGTCTTGCAGCAACAAGCCCTGCTCCCCAGCCAGGTAAACGCGGCCGCCGTCGCCCAGCCCGACGGCGTTGAAGTGCAAGCCTCCCGGGTTGTCCGTTCGACTTGCCAGTGACTGCCAGGTCTGACCTCCGTCGCGCGTCTGCAGCAAGAGATTGTATGCACCCACCGCGTAGCCATTCAGCGCATCGGCGAAGCGTACATCCAGGAAGGGCCGGCCAGGCCCCTCCGCCTTCAAACGTTCGGCGTCCATCAGCGCCAGGGATGCGCCAGGCTCGTCGTCACTGGCACTGGCGGCGAGCGGTTGCCAGTACGCAATCAACAGATCCGCCAATAGCCGCCCGTCCATTTGCTTGACCCAGGTTCGGCCGCCATCGGCGGTATGCAGGATGACCGCGCCATGGCCAACCGCCCAGCCCTGCTCCGCGGTGGGGAAATGCACAGCGACCAAATCTACCGAGACCGGCACACTCGCCTGATGCCAGGTGGCAGCGTCATCGGAATACAGGATGTGTCCACGTCGGCCGACGGCCACCCATCGGCCATTGGGCACCTGAGTGATGCCGGTCAACATGCTGCTGCGGGCCAATGCGCTGGGGCTGGCCGGCAAGTCCAGAGGGTCGCGGAACTCGGCTGCCATGACGCCAGCCAAGCCGAACAGCAACCCGGCAAACGCCAATAGGGTTTGTTGTATCAGTCGCATCGCAATGATCCTTGTAGGTGACGCCTGGCGTCATGCGACGCCAGTCGATGACGGCAACCGCTCAGCGGCCGCTACGAGCCTGCAAGGCTTCCGGGATGAATGTTGAACGGGGGAGCAACTTGTCCAGCACCTTCCAGCCGAATTTCAGATCGGCATAATGCTGGGAAAAAGAATAGGCTCCGGTTGCGAAGTCATATGCCCAATAGGTGCGCGACATGGGAGCCTGCTTGTCGTACAGCTGGCTCATGCCCTGCTGCAGCGACTTATACAGCTTGCCCGAACCGTCGTACTCATCAGCAACCCCTGCGCCCGACCAGTCTTCATCGAAGTAGTACACCCGTTTGCTGTAGACGTGACGCACGCCAGGCTTGAGCGTTCCCTCCACGACCCACACCCGGTGCAGCTCCCAGCGCACATGGTCGGGATTCACGTGCTTGGGTGTCAGTGACTTGTCCGAGGTCACCTTGAAGCTCAGGTCATAAATGTTGTAGGGGATGTAGAGTTCACGTTTGCCCACCAACTTCCAGTCAAAACGATCGAGACGGCCGGTGTAGAGTTCAGCATCGTCATACGTGGTAACCCCTCCCTGCGAAGCGATAGGGGTGTCGTAGGCGATGTCCGGACTAAGACGCACACGGCGCGTACTCGCCGAATAGGCATAGGCACGCCGGGGCATGTCGACCAGGTCGACAGTGTCGTAATACATGGTCGCATCACCGACGCTGCGTGCCGGGCCGGTGAAGTGGTAAGCATTCTGGAAGATGAACGAATCGTTCTTCTTGATCGACTCTGCCGTGCCCTCCGTGTTGTGAAAGGCGAAATTGCGCGACAGCTTGATTTCGCCTGAGTTGATCAATTTGCCGTTGCTATCGACGTAGAAGTTGCGCATGTGATCTTCGACCGCGATACCGTTGTACCGCGTCATATGGTTCCACATCACTTCCTGGCCGGTTTTCGGGATCGGAAACGGAATCCCACCAATTGCACCCTGCAGGGCATCGCCCCCCTTGCCGAGGCTGGCCCGGGTCGCATTGCTACGGGTCTTGTCCAGGATGTACTGCGGGTAATTGACACTTCGATGAGTGGGATACACATCAAGCCGGTAGGTGGGCTGCCGGCGCAGCATTTCCTTGGTGCCTTCCGACAGCTTGTCCGTGTAGTCAGCCATGTTAGCGGCGGTGATCACGTACAGGGGCTTCTCCGCCGCATAGGGGTTGACCCATTTTCCGCTGTCCTTGACGAAGCCGGCGGGATTGGTCGAGGTAGGAAGGCCGCCGTTGTAGGCGGGAATGCTGCCGTCTGCGTTGGCCTGCGCCTGGGCGCCAAACAGCGTCAGGCCGGCGCCCAACTGCGCCGCTTCATCGGCGCTGACTGCGGCGAGCGCATGGCCACACAGGCTTGCGATTGCGCAAGCTGCAAAGGTTTCTTTAAACATGGGAGTGCCTCGATAGAATGGTCGGCGAGTCAAAAGGAGGTCTGGTAGGTCAGTGATACCCAGGCCTTATCCAGATAGGGAGCGCCGAGAATCAGGTTGTCCGACTGGCTTTTTTTCTGGTCGTAGTAGGTCACGGCCAGATCCACGAAATGACGGGCGTAAGCCTCTGCAGAAATGCCTGCCTTCGCCGTGGTGAAGCCTTCACTGCCTCCGCCGTTGGTGGGCGCGTTTCCGCTGAGATTTCGCGAGAGGAAAATCGGCAGCTTGAGGTCGATGCCGGGGAAGACCTGGACCCAGGTCGGGGTAAACGCCACTGAAATCGAATAGAACTCATCATCTGAGCAACCGAGCATGGTGGCGTTGCTGTTGCAACCGGCGTTATAACCCTTGGCACGGTAGGCGCCACGGTTGTCGGTGACTTTATCCAGCCTTGCCCACGCCAGCTCGCCAGACAGGCTGGCCGAGTCGAAGAACGCCGTGTCACCATACGTCTGCACTGCATTGAGCAACCCATGCCAGGTCGAACCGCGAGCGCCTTCCAGGTGATGCGCCTGGTCTGCGGCCGCGCCACTTGAATTGAGTGGCATATTTTCGCGGTAGGACAATTCGGCCCCGACTGAAACACCCCCCAGGTTACTGCTGACGCTGACACCGTACAGCTCGATGTCCTTGGCATAAACCGCGTGCACCAGGCCTGTGGCAAAGTCGCGCTGGGAAACCCATGCCGACTTCTCATCGAAGCGGCGATAGTAGAAACCGAGCGTGCCATCGAACCATTCCGGTCGATACCGTAGCGACACGCCGTAGTCGCCCTTGTCGCCCTCGATGGCCTTGCCCCGCCCCACGTTGGGGCCCTCGAGTATCGCGTCGCTCCCCGCAAAGTAGGTCCCGCCCTCGGGGATGCGGTTAGGTTTCCACTCGAACAGATACTGCCCCGCCAACACGATGTCGTCGCTGAGTTGAGTCATGAAGGAGATCTGATCGACAGGCAGCGCCGTTTCCTTCGCAGAGGCGCCGGGGTTGGCGGTGCCCTTGCGCAGATCAGCGGGCGCTTGCGAATAGGACACTGCGTTGGTGCTGCCGAAAAGTCCCTCGCCCCAGATCACCGCATGCTGGCCAGCGCGCACATCGGTGGCCAGGCCTGCAGGTTCGAAACGTCCGTACACGTAGGCATCCAAGAACTCGCCCGAGGGTCCCGCGTAGTAGCGCTTGACGATAGGGGTGAATTGATTGTCGACGTAGCTGGTGCCGCCAGGGACCGATGCCGGATGCTTGCCATCATAGGCCTCGTCATACCAGGCGGCTGCACTGAGGCGCGCGCCGTACAGGCCCTGATAATTCAGGTCCAGTTCGGTGAGCAAATCGAGCCGGTTGGTTATGGTGTCGTATTTGTCGAACGCGGCGTTGCTCTGGTCGTATGCGCCACCGCTTGCACGATCGACCAGATGACTCTGGTCCTGAAGGCGCATCCCCCAGTTGTACCGGGCGGTGTTGTCCCACCTCAGGTGAAAATCGGAATCACCCATGTCTGCCTCGAACGCCTGAACCTGGCCCACTGTCATGAACGCAATCGTGACGCCGAGCAAATGGGGCGGCAATCGCCCCGCAGCCTTCATCATCATTGATAACCCTTTTGACTTTTTATTTGTGAGGGTGCGGCAACTGCATATTCACTAATGTGAATGGCGTTTCATAAATAGTAGAGATATTGGTGCTGCGCAAGAAAACTAATGATTTTTTATTTCTCGCCTAATTCGGGGAGTACAAGCAGCAATTGTGCAAAAAGGGGCCACGAACGGAAGAAGCCGCGAGGACGAGACGAAAAAAACGTATTGATATATGAACGTCGTTCATTATAAATTAAGCCCCATCAGTAGCGCCGCACTAGCGCCGCGAGCTCGGGGTTGAGGGCAAAAATCACATGAAGCGTTTGAAAAAGGCCGGCGTCGGTGAGGCAACCGTACACGGACTCTCACATGAGTGACTCATGCCTGCGACCGTTGACGCCGATCCAATTGCAACAGGTCATCGACGCCAACCCCTTCAGTACCTGGATGCAATTGCGTGTTCACCGAATCGATGAAAGAGGACTCGAGCTGCGTTTGCCGAGCCGCCCAGAGATGCTGGGAACCGAGGCACTGCGGCGGCTGCATGGTGGCATCATCAGCAGCCTTATCGATGTTGCCTGCGGTTATGCGGCGCTGTGCATCAGCGGCCGTGGCGTCAGCACGGTCAACCTGCAAACCGACTTTCATCGCGCCGCGAGCCTGGGTGAGTTACGCATCGAAGGCAGCGTGCTACATCAGGGAGGCCGCCTTTGGACAGCGCAAGCGCGCGTGACATGCTGCGCCGGAATTCTTCTCGCCAGCGGCCGCAGCACCCTCTACATGAGTCGGGATGTCCATCCTGTACTTGCGCCCGAGTCGCTGGCAGGTGCCCTGTCCGGCGTCCATCACCAAAGGTAACAGCCGATGCGTGAAGCACTCTTCACCACTCGCATCACCGAAATGCTGGGTATTCGCCATCCGATACTTTGCGGTGGTCTGGGTCCTGCAATTGCCGACGCCGACTATGTAGCAGCCGTGGTCAACGCGGGCGGCATGGGCTTCATTGTGGCGGCCGGTTTTCCCGACCCCGACGCATTTCGCGAACAGTTGACGCGATGCCGCCTGCTGACCGGCGGCAAGGGCTTTGGCGTAAACCTCTATATCTCTCGCCAGGCCGGAGGGGCGCAACGGCTGGAGCGCCATTTGCAAATCCTGATTGAAGCAGGTGTGAAGTGTGTCGAAACGGCAGGTGCAAGCCCCGAACCGGTGCTGCCCATGCTGCGCGACGCCGGTGTGAAGGTGCTGCACAAAGTGCCTGCGGTGCGGTATGCCCACACGGCGGCGCGGCTGGGCGTCGATGGAGTGATCGTGGTGGGCAATGATTGCGGGGGGCACCCCGGGATCTATGGCATCAGCAGCATGGTGCAAGCCGCGCAGGCTACCGCAGAACTCAGTCTGCCAATCGTGATTGCCGGTGGCATAGGCACAGGCCGGCAACTGGCAGCCAGTCTGGCGATGGGCGCTGACGCTATCCTGATGGGCTCACGCATGCTGGTCGCCAAGGAGCTCGCAATCCATGACGCCTACAAAAAGCAGGTGGTCCGCGGTGACGGCACGGAGAGCATCGTGGTGAAAACCGGCCTGAAAGACCATCACCGGGTTCTGGTCAATGACAGCGCCAAGGCTGTTGCAGCGCTCGATGCCAGCGGCTCCAGCGAATTCGAGCAATATCGAGCGCATGTGATGGGTGCCCTCGCAACTCAAGCCTATCGAAGCGGCGATAGCCGCCAGGGGATGCTCGATTACGGGCCGGCGGTGGTGTTTGCCGATGCCATCAAGCCTGTGGAATCCATCTTTGATGAAATGATTGATGACGCCCGCAATGCCCTCACACGCCTGGGGCAACTGACTCGCCAACTGAAAAATGACCATGACTAAAATTTTCACCCACGAAGACTCGCTCGACCTCAGCTGCATCATCCGGCCCGGCGAGACCGTGATGTGGGGGCAGGCCAATGCCGAACCTGTGCCGTTGACGAACGCGCTGATGCTTAGCCGTCGGCGCATCGGACATTTGCGCGCCTTTCTGGGCATCACCGACAGCGACACCTGCCTCCCTGAACATGCCGACTGCGTCGAGTTTGTCTCGTATTGCGGCAGCGGGCACAACAGAGCACTGACCAAGGCGGGCGTACTTAATATCCTGCCTTGCCATTATTCCGAATTCCCCACGTTGATTCGCCAGGGCCTGCTGAGCGTCGACGTGCTGATGTTGCAATTGGCACCGCCAGATGAGCTGGGACGGTTCAGCCTGGGGCTTGCACACGAATACCTGCTGCCCGCCCTGGAAACCGCCAGGGTTGTCATAGCCGAAGTCAACCAGGCATGCCCATGGACATTCGGTGAGCGCTACCTGATCCAGGACGAGCTGGACGTCATACTGCACACCGATCGCCCGCCCCTGCAAAGCCGGACGGTGGAGCCTGGGCCAGTGGAGCGTGCCATCGCCCAGCGCGTTGCCGAGCGCATTGAAAACGGCGCTACGCTTCAACTTGGAATTGGCGCGATCCCCGAAGCCGTACTTCAAGCTCTGCATGACCATCGGGAGCTCGGCGTGCACTCCGGGACCATTGGTGACGGGGTGGCCGAGCTCATGCGACGGGGCGTCATCACCAATTCCCGCAAGAGTCTGGACAAAGGAGTTACCGTGGCTGGGGTGCTGATGGGCAGCGAACTGATCCACCGCTTCGCTCATCGCAATCCATTGATCCGCATGCGCTCCACCGAATATACCCATTCACCGCAGGTCCTGGCGGCTCAGGATCGCCTGGTAGCTATCAACTCGGCGATTGAGGTGGACCTGACAGGGCAAATCAATGCGGAAAGCGCGGGTGGCCAGTACATCGGCGCCTTGGGCGGCGCAGTTGACTTCCTGCGCGGAGCACGACAATCGCGTGGAGGGCTGCCCATCATTGCCCTGCCCTCCACTGCCGGGCCGCGCAGTCGGATCGTGTCTCGCCTGAGTGGGCCGGTGAGCACACCGCGCAGCGACGCCGGACTGATCATTACTGAATATGGCGTCGCCGACCTGCGCGGGCTGAGTCTGAGCCAGCGCGCTCGCTGCATGATAGAGATCGCTCATCCGGATTTTCGCGAACAACTCAAACAAGACGCCGCCAGCCTGTAACTGGCAACAGGAGCAAAACATGAGACGTGCAGCAATTGTCGCCCCACTGCGAACCCCCGTAGGCACCTTTGGAGGCAGCCTGCGACCGCTCGCCGTAGAGGTGTTGGGGGCCCATGTCGTCAATGCCGTACTGAGCAAAAGCGGGCTGGATCCGGCACGCATCGACGATATAGTCTTTGCACAATCGTACGCCAACAGCGAAACCCCTTGCGTGGGGCGCTGGATCGGCTTGCAAGCAGGGCTGCCGGTCGAAGTGCCCGGGATGCAGCTTGACCGGCGCTGCGGTGGTGGCCTGCAAGCCGTACTGAACGCTGCGATGATGATACAGACCGGGGTGGCTGACGTGGTCGTGGCGGGCGGCGTCGAGAGCATGAGCAACATCGAGTATTACAGTACGGATATGCGCTGGGGCTCGCGCGCAGGCACAGTCAAAATGCATGACCGCCTGGAGCGAGGTCGGGAACGTTCGCAGCCTGAAGAGCGCTTCGGCCATATTTCCGGAATGATCGAAACCGCTGAAAACCTGGCCCGCGTCTACGGCATCAGCCGCGAAGACAGCGATGCGTATGCCATGCAAAGCCATCGACGCGCAGCGCAGGCATGGTCTGAAGGACGGTTTCAGGCGGAAGTAGTCCCCATCAGCGTCCCGCAACGCAAGGGCGAGCCGGTACTGTTCAGCCGTGATGAAGGCATCCGCGCCGAAACCAGTATGGAAAGCCTGAGCAAGCTGCGCACGCTGATGCGCGATGGCACCGTGACTGCGGGCAACTCCAGCCAACAGAACGATGCCGCAGCTGCCTGCCTGGTAGTGGCTGAGGACAAGCTGGCCGAATTGGGACTTGAACCGATGGGCTATTTGGTCGGCTGGGCCGCCGCGGGTTGTGAGCCCTCGCAAATGGGTATCGGCCCGGTGCCCGCCGTGCACAAGCTGCTGGCAAAAACCGGCCTGAGCCTGGCGCAAATGGACCTGGTTGAATTGAATGAGGCATTCGCCTGTCAGGTGCTCGCAGTGCTCAAGGGATGGCAGTGGCACGACACAGATCGATTGAACGTCAATGGTTCCGGCATCTCGCTGGGCCACCCGATCGGCGCCACCGGAGTGCGGATGATGGCCACTCTGTTGCACGAGCTGCAGCGCCGCCAGGGACGCTATGGCCTGGAAACCATGTGCATCGGTGGCGGACAAGGGCTGGCTGCTATTTTCGAGCGTTACTGACCGCGTGAGGTGGATGCGGTCAGTGTAAATCCCGGGCCGCACTGCGGCCCTTTTTATACGCGCGCATCCATTCCATATCGGATGTCGGCGATCACCGACCTTTGAAGACTGGCTTGCGTTTTTCACGAAAAGCGTTGACCGCCTCCTGATGGTCTTCAGTCAAGTTGGAAAGCGCCTCGTAGGCCAGCGATGCATCGATCACCGAAGTCACCGCCTGTTTGAGTACGATGTTCATGGAGGCCTTGGTCCACTGGATCGCATAAGCTGCACCATTGGCCAGGCGGGTGGCCATTTCCTGGACGCGCTCATCGAGCTCGTCCGCAGAAACAGCGTAGTTGATCAGCCCGATTTTCTCGGCATGCTCGGCAGTAAGGGTATCACCTGTGAGCAGGTATTCCTTGGCTTTGGCAAAACCGATGAGTTGCGGCCAGATGGCTGCACCACCGTCCCCCGCGACGAAGCCTACCGCAACGTGCGGATCGCCGATTTTCGCGTGTACGGCGGCGTAGCTCATGTCGCAATAGAGGGCCAGCGTGGCTCCCAGGCCAATGGCATGGCCATTGATCTTGGCGATGATCGGCTTCTGGCAATCGAGCATCGAGAACACGATTTGCTTGCCACGGCGCATGCTGTCGAAGAAGCGTTGTGGCTCATCGATCACCTTTTGCATTTCTTCGATGTCACCACCGGCGCTGAAGGCCCTGCCTGCGCCCGTCAGGATAATGACCCGCGTCTGCGGGTCATGGCCGGCTTCGATAAACACCCTTGACAACTCCTTGTCCATGTCGTCATCAACGGCGTTGAGCGTGTCCGGCCTATTGAAGGTGATGGTGAGAATGCCGTTGTCGCGCTCGACTTTGAGCGCCTGGTAACTGGAAAGATTCATTGTTGTCCTCATCATGCAGCCGCTCGGGGCGCATCAATCTGTTAAGGCCGAAGTGTCCAAGGCCCGCTGTTGTGGGGCCTGAATCAAACAGGATCCCAGGTGAACACGTCACCCGAGCGTTCCATAGGGACGAATGACCCCTTGAGCGCAGGCATGCCATGTTCGGCAAGTGACTCGGGCGTCCAGCCTTCGGAGCGCTGCACCGAGCGAATCGGTCGAGGCTGACTCATCAGGAAGATCTCATTGTTGCGCACCGCAAACACTTGCGCATTGACGTCGCTCGCCTGATCGCTGGCCAGATACACACAAATGGGGGCGATCTTGGCGGGCGTCATCTGCTTGATTTTCTCGACGCGGGCCTGCTGCTCCGGTGTATCGGTAGGAATGGCGCCGATCATGCGACTGAAGGCAAAGGGCGCTACGCAGTTGGAACGTACGTTGAATTTTTCCATGTCGAGGGCAATGGACTTGGACAATGCCATGATCCCCAACTTGGCGGCATTATAATTGGCCTGGCCCAGATTACCGATCAGCCCGGACGTGGACGTCATATGGATATAGCAGCCGGCGCCCTGCTCCTTGAAGTAGTTTGCCGCAGCCCTGCTGACGTAAAAGGAGCCATACAAGTGAACCTTGAGCACCGAGTCGAATTCTTCGGCACTCATTTTGTGGAAGAAGCGGTCGCGAAGGATGCCCGCGTTATTCACCACGCAATCGATTCGACCAAATCGTTGTACCGCCTGCTCCACCATGCGCGCAGCGGCACCAGGGTCTGACACGCTGTCGGTGTTGGCCAAGGCTTCACCACCGGCGGCGACTATTTCATCCACCACTCGCTGCGCCGGGCCGACGTCCGCCCCCTCCCCCGCGACCGAGGCACCTACATCATTGACCACTATCTTGGCGCCATGTTGAGCCATGAGCAGAGCGATATCGCGGCCAATGCCGCCGCCAGCGCCCGTTACCAAAACGACTTTGCCTTCGACCATTGCAGCCATTTCTCACTCCGTCCTGTCGGGAGACGCACTGCGTTAGCGCGTTCTCGGCTTCTCAATGCGACCGGCGCCAATGCCAGTCGACCTCAAGCTATATTAATGAACGTTGTTCAACTATGCAAACCTTAGGTAGGTTGCTAAGTACTCGTACGGGCCGCCGACCCCACTATAAAAAACGGCACAGCGAGACAAACTGCCGAGCGCAGAGCATCAAGCTGTGCTAGTCCGAATGAGTGATCACATGTGAACGCTATTTGATATACTGCACATAAGGCATGCGTGCATTACAAACTATTGCAGCACCGACTTTTACCCAAAAGGGAACATTCATGAAAAAAACGGAAACCGACGTGGACGCCGCTGAAACGCCCGTATCGCTGGGCCCCCGCTCCGTCACCCGAATCCTTGGCCTGTTTGAGGTCCTGGCCAAATCACCAGACGGCCTGTCCCTGGCAGAACTCAGCAGTACCTTGGAGTCGCCGAAAAGCAGCCTGCTGACATTATTGAGACCTTTGGTCGCCGAGGGTTATCTCAACCACACGACCAGCCGCTATTACCTGGGGCCATTCATTTATCGACTCGCAGGCAATATCCTGGCGACACGTAACTTCTCAAGGATGATGCGCCCATACCTTAATGAACTGGCGGGCAAAACCGGCGAGAGCATCTATCTGTCCGTCATTGACATGGACACCCAGATGGTCACCCACATCGATGGCATCGACTCGCAGAATCCTGTGCGTTATGTATCGCCCCTAGGCGCGCCCCGCCCCCTGCACTGCACGGCACCTGGCAGACTGCTTCTTGCGTATCAGGACGAAAAAGTGCAGGAGCATTATCTGCGCACGGCCAAACTGAAGGCGATGACGTGGAGGACTGTAACCGACCGCGGGACGCTCAAAAAACAGCTCAAGGAAATCCGCGAGTCCGGCATTTCCATCAGCATCAGCGAGCTGAGCGAGGGTGCGGCAGGTATTGCAGCCCCGGTATTCGACACCGACGGCACCGTTGCGGCAGCGTTGGTTATTGCGGCTCCCGCCGAACGCATGCAACACAAGCTCAATGATTTGCGGCCAATGTTGATAGAGGCCGCTGCGGAAGCATCGGGCTTGTTGAAGAATTGATTCCACCTACTGCGCAAGGGCCTCACCGGCGTACCGAGGAGGCCCTGCAAAACGTTAACAGCAAACCTAAGCCAATTCTGCGCAGGCTTGTTGGATTGAGCGCGCGTAGCGTGCCAAGTGGTAGTCCATCCCTCCGAACCAGGCATTGTTGAGCACAAGTCGACGGTAGTGATGTCCCACCCTGAACTCTTCCGTCACGCCATAGCCGCCGTGTAGCTGAATTCCCTGGGCGGTGACGAATTTAGCGCTGCGCATGACCTGCGCTTTGCAGCCGGATATCTGCGCACTGCGCTCATCGTCTGCCGCGGAAACCGACGCGAGGATGGCGAGCCCACGGTGCAGGCTCGCACGAGCCTGCATGGTTTCGATGGCCATGTCGGCCATGCGATGCTGGAGCGCCTGAAAACTGCCGATTGCCACCCCGAATTGCTTTCGGGTTTTGAGGTACTCAGCGCACAGTGCGAGCACATCTTCCATCCCACCAACGATCTCTGCGCACTGGTGGACAATGCTCTCATCGATTGCTCGCTGCAATCCTGCATACGCAGCGCCCCCGGCGCCCAACAGGGATGCCGCCGGGACCACCACTTCATTGAGTACAAGGTCAGCCGCTGGCGTGCCATCAAGCAAACGCACCGGTTCCAGCAGGACGCCCGGCGTATCGCGGGGCAGCAGAAAAATCGAGAGTCCCTCGGTGTCGCCCGTCTCTCCCGCGCTACGCGCCACCACCAGCAGCCAGTCGCTTTGCGCGGCGCAAACCACCATACTCTTGCGCCCATTCAAGACATAATCGTCACCCCGACGCTGCGCTCGTGTGGCCACCCATGCAACGTCTCCCCTGGATTCGGGCTCACTGCAAGCCACCGCGATCAATGCCTCGCCCGAACCTATAGCCGGTAGCAGTTGCAACTTGTGCGCCTCGTTGGCGCAGTGCTGTATCAGGGCTGCTGGCAACAGGCACGCGTGCAGGAAGGGTTCGAGCAACAAACCCCGGCCCATTTCTTCCATAAGGATCGTAGTTTCGACCGGGCTGAAGCCTACTCCGCCAAATTCCTCGGGAATGCCGGCTGCCAGCCAGCCCAGTTCCGCATACTCTTGCCACTGCCTGGTGGCGAAATGGCCATCGGCGGCGATTGCCTGCCGGTTGTTGAACGCGTAGCTTTTCTCCATGTAGCGCCGGGCGTTTTCCTGCAACATGCGTTGCTCATCGCTCAATTCGAAATTCATGGCTTTCCCCTCAAAGATTGAACATTGCCTTGGCGATGATGTTGCGCTGGATCTCGGCGGAGCCACCGTAAATTGAACAGGCACGGCGGTAGAAAAGCTCTGCGGCCAGGCCTGGGGCGAACTCCGGACCGATGAAACGCTGCCCTCGCAACTCGCGATCCTCGTTTGGGTCCGGGTAATAGGCCGAACCGTAATCGCCCAACACGTCCACCAGCATTTCAGTGAGTTTCTGGTGCAGTTCCGACCCTCGGACTTTGAGCATTGAACCCACGGCCATCCCGCCCGTCTGCTCGCTTACGCCAAGGTGCAACACTCGCTTGACGGCCATGTCGATGGCGAGGACCTCCAGTTCGTATTCCGCCAGGCGGTTGGCGAACACCGGGTCCTGGATCAAGGGTTGCGCACCCGCGCGCGCCTGCGAGGCATACCGACGAATCTTGGACAGGTAGCGTTTGAGTGCTGGAGCCTCGGCACCGAGAAAAGCGCGCTCATTGAAAAGCAGGAACTTGGTGTAGCCCCACCCTTTGTTTTCTTCACCTACAAGGTTCTCGACCGGAACCCGCACGTTCTCGTAGAACACTTCGGCCAGATGGTTACAGCCGTCGAGGCTGGTAATCGGCCGCACCGTCACGCCGGGTGTGTCGAGATCGACAAGCAGGAAGGAAATACCTTTTTGCGGTTTGGCCTCGGTATCGGTTCGAACCAGCAGAAAACACCACTGCCCCCAGATACCGTTGCTGGTCCAGATCTTCTGGCCATTGACGACGTAGTGATCACCGTCACGAATCGCCGTCGTACGCAAGGACGCCAGGTCCGATCCCGCTTCAGGCTCGGAGAACCCTTGCACCCAATACACTTCGCCCTTTTTGATCGCCGGCAGAAACCGGCGTTTCTGCTCTTCGTTGCCAAACTCGCAAATTACCGGCCCCACCAGGGTGACACCTTGCTGGTTGGGAGACGGAGCGCCAGCCAGATAGCACTCCTCCTCGAAGATGTAGCGCTGCTCGGCGGTCCAGTCAGTGCCTCCGTGCTCCTTCGGCCAGAACGACACCGACCACCCGCGCGTTTCATGGAGGATGCGAGTCCACTTCAGCGAGTCATCGTCACCTGGCAAATAGCCTTGCTGGCCACGCCAGGCCATGTCGGCCGGGAGATGTTCGCGCAGGAAGTCCCGAACTTCTTCCCGAAAGATTTCATTGGCAGCATTGGATTCGAAATTCATCGTCGACTCCACTCAGCGAAAAGAAATCGTATGACCACCATCCACTGCGATGGTCTGGCCATTGATGTATCCGCCAGAAGGCGACGCCAGCAGCACTGCCAGCCCAGCGAGTTCGTCCACTTCACCGAAGCGCTGTGAAGGGTTGCGTCCTCGGTACCAGTTCACCATGGCCTCGTCTTCCCACTGGGATCGCGCCATCTCGGTCTTGAAGGTACCGGGCGCAATGCAGTTCGCCGTGACACCCTTGCTGGCAAACTCGTTGGCCAGATTACGCACCAACTGCATGTCGGCAGCTTTAGTGAGGCCGTAGGTGCCAGTGAGCGGATCACCCAGCAAGCCGACAACCGACGCCACGACAATGAAGCGTCCATACCCGCGCTCCAGCATGCCCGGCACGGTCATTTGTGCCAGCCAGATACTGCTTTGTACGTTGACCTGCATGAATTTATTGAAGGTCGCTTCCTGCAGGTCCAACACCGAGCCGATCCAGGGGTGAATGGCCGCATTGGCCATGACGATATCCACCCGTCCCCAGGCGTGCATTGCGCTGTCGACCAGACGCTGCAAGTCTTCCTTGCTACCGATATTGCAAGGAACGGCAATGGCTTCTCCACCCTCGGCGCGAATCTCGGCGGCCGCCTGTTCGCAGGCATCCGCTTTGCGCCCGGAAATCACTACCTTCGCGCCATGCGCTGCCATACCCTTGGCACTCGCCAGCCCTAAACCGCGACTGGAGCCGGTGATAATCGCGACTTTGCCGTGTAGGTCAAACAAGGAAGATGCTGTCATCGTAACCTCTTATTTTTATTCGCTGTGCAAATACACTATCCACACTGTGAATTTTGACTATACTCTGAAAATCCTTCTGGAGCGAAAGTAATGATTCAAGTTTTGCCCACAGACTCGAGCCCCGAGGGCGAGAAAGACCGCCAATACGTCACGGCGCTGGCGCGAGGTCTGCAAATTCTGCGTTGTTTCAGTCATGACAAGCCCGAGCTCACTCCCCAGGAAATCGTGCGAATGACAGGGCTCCCTCAGCCGACGGTATGGCGCCTGTGCCATACGCTGAGCAAAGAGGGATTCATCATCTGTGCAGGTGAAAACAATCGCATGGCGCTTGGGTTGCCTGCGCTGGCTTTGGGCTATGCGGCGTTGGTAAGGCAGTCGTTGCCCAGGATCGCCTTGCCGCACATGCAGGCCCTCACCGACAGCGAGGGCATGGGAATGTCGCTGGCCGTTCGTGATGGCCTGGACATGTTGTATATCCAGCGCACACACGGTGATTTCGTCTACATGAACGATCCGGTGGGCGCCCGGCGTCCGTTCGCTTCTGCGCCGACTGGCTGGGCTTGCTTCGCTGGGTACGACGACCAAGAGCGCGAAACAGTGCTCCTGGCGCTGGAGCAGCACGAACCGAAAGCTTTTCCGGCGTTGCGCGCGCAACTCGAACACAGCCGCGCGCAATTCGCACAGCATGGGTTTGTCACCAGCCTCGGCATTATCCACGAGCACCTCAACGCGGTGGCGGTTCCCATTCGCTCACTGCGCAGCGGCACTGTCTACGCGTTATCTGCTTCAGGCCTGGCTGCGGATTGGCCGCAGTCAAAACTGGAGGCTATCGGTCATCGGCTTGTACAGCTGGCCCGGCAACTTGAAGTCGCCGCCGATTGAATCTCCCCCCATACAGCCATAAAAGGAGTTACCTGTGTCAGCTATCAAACCTCTGGTCCTGGTTACGGGCGCCACCGGCGCTCAAGGTGGCGCCGTCGCACGAGAATTACTGTCGGCAGATTTCCACGTGCGTATCCTGACGCGTAATCCGCAGTCACCTGCGGCACAGGCCTTGATCGCCGCTGGCGCTGAGGCTGTAGTGGGTGACATGGAAGACGCGTCTTCCCTGGCCGCGGCCCTTGAAGGTGCGTCCGGAGTTTTTTCGGTGCAAATACCCGATGCTGCAGGTACGGACGCGGAACGCCGACACGGTTTTGCCCTGGTTCAAGCAGCAAAAGCGGCGGGTGTTACCCAGTTCGTTCACACCTCGGTATGCGAAGCCGGTAAACATACGCAGTTCCCCCGTTGGGACAGCAATTACTGGTGGCAGAAGTACTGGACCGATAAGTGGGATGTTGAAGAAGCGGTTCGCGGCGCCGGGTTTACCCATTGGACCGTGCTGAAACCGGCATTCATGATGGAGAATTTCGCCCAGCCCAAAGCGCGCCATATGTTTCCCCACCTGACGCAGGGCAAGATCATCACTGCCCTCTTACCGTCCACACGCATGCAACTGATTGCTGCAGATGACATCGGCGTTGTTGCACGTGCCGCCTTCATCGACCCCGGACATTTCTCCGGGCACAACATCGACCTGGCCATCGAAGCCCTGACCATGGACGAAGTGGCCTCAACCCTCACTCAAGTCCTCGACAAACAGGTTCGTGCGGAGTCGGTCAGTCCTGAGAAGGCGATCGAATCCGGTGTGTTTGCAGGCTGGGTACGCTCCCAGGAGTGGACGAACGAAGCCGGATACCGGGCGGACATCCCAGCACTTGTCCAGTCGCTCGGCAGTCGCGACATCGTGCTGACGCCTTTTGAAGCATGGGTCAAACGACACGCCGGAGAAATCCACGTCGATGCGTGACAGGTCTACTTGTAGCTGACTAACAAAAAGAGATGAAACCATGTCCAACTTGTACGATCTTCCCGACGACATCATGGTCACCGCCGAAGGTGGCCTTCGCATCATTACCCTCAACCGGCCGGACGACCTCAATGCCTCGACGACCGAGATGCTTTTTTCCTACCCCAAACTGTTCCGCGGCCTGGCCGAAGATCCCGACGCCAGGGTCGCCATCCTGACGGGTGCGGGCCGGGCATTCAGCGCCGGCGGCGACATGAACCATTTCGTCAAGACACTGGACGACAACGACTTTGCGCGCGCAGTCCAGGAAAATGCTCGGCGCACCATTCACAGTTTCATCGACTTGCCTATTCCTATCATCGCCGCCGTCAACGGCCCGGCAGTGGGCTGGGGCGCAACGCTCGCGACCTTATGTGACATCGTCCTGATTTCCGAGAACGCCTTCATGGCGGAGCCCCACATCAACATAGGGCTGGTCGTCGGTGACGGTATCTCCGTCTCCTGGCCGCTCTACACGAGTCTGTTGCGCGCGAAGGAACTGATCTTTACCGGTGACCGCATCAGCGCCCAGCAAGCTGTCGAGTACGGCTTGGCTAACCGTGTTGTCGCCCCGGATAAGCTACTCGAGGAAGCCAGGGCACTGGCCGCCAAACTGCTCAAGCAACCAAGCCAGGCGTTGCGCGAGACCAAGAAATTGATGAACCTGTATCTGCACCGCTCCGCCGCGCACATGCTCGACGCCACCCTGGGTCGCCAGCTGGCAGCCACTACCAGCCCCGAGCACCACGCGGTCGCCAGTCAATTCATCGAGCAACAGAAACGCAAGCAAAAAGAAGCGAAGTAAAACCCGCTAAAACAAAAGCCCCCGAAGCGTAGCTCCGGGGGCTTTTGTTTCAACACTGTCCCGTCAAAACCGAGAACTTGCCCTCAAGTGCGTGGGGCGGATGCAACCTTATCCTGGAACCGGGGCGCTTCGTTTAAGGGGATCTGGGCAGCGAGCCGACGCTGGACAGCTTCCGCTTCGGCGATCAAGGTTTTCATCAGCTCGGCGATGCTCGGCAAGTCATGTACAAGGCCAACCGACTGCCCGGAAGCAGTCATGCCCTTGTCGAGATCGCCAGTCGACATGGTCAGGCCATGCATCTGCAACATCTTGGACATGCGCATCATCGACTCGATCTGCCGAGGGCCCAGCGAAAGCGTGTGCTTTACCAGTTTGAACCATGGCGTTTTCAACTCTTTGGCAATGGTGAACGAGTTGAGAAAAATCTCCCAGACATTCAACATTTTCGCATTCACCATGCGTTCAGCGGCCGCCGTTTTCATTTGCCGGCATGGAATACCGTCGAATCGGTCAGAGAAGATGGTGTCTTGAACGTCCAGTTCCAGCGCCTTGTTCTTGAAGTTGGCATGCATCGGACCTTCCTGAGTGACCCAGAACCGCGTGCCCATTGACACGCCCGCGGCTCCCAGCGCCAGCGCGCCCACCAGGCCAGCACCGTTGGCCACCCCGCCGGCAGCGATGATGGGGATGTTGAGCAACTCGGCCAATCGCGGAATCAGAACGAAACTGCCGATGTCACCGGCGTGGCCGGCGGCCTCGTAGCCTGCGGCGATCACTGCATCGCAACCATGGACCTCCGCCCGCTGCGCCAGCCTGACGTCACTGACCGACGCCACGACCTTACCCCCATAGGCGTGCGCAGCCTTGACGATCCAGTCGCCCTTACCCATGGAGTAATTGATGACCGGCACGCCTTCCTCGAGCATGACTTTGGCGTTCGCCATGCCATTGGGCAGTGCCAATGGCGCATTGGCACCAAAGGGTTTGTCGGTCAATTTCCGGATCTCCCGGATCGCTGCCCGCGTCACATCAGGCGGATTGGAGCCAGCGCCGTAAACGCCCAGGCCACCAGCGTTCGACACCGCCGCGACCATGTTCGGGAACGCAACTCGGCCCATCCCCGCATTGAGGATTGGATAATCGATCCCGAACAGTTCAGTAATCGCAGTTTTCATGTTCTGAGTCCCTGGGCGCATGGGTAACGCCGGATATTGTTGTTAGGTTTTTTCAAGGATTAGGAGTAAGTCGGCTCGTCCCACCACGGGAAATAGTCCGGCATGTCTTTGGACACTGTGCATTCAAACTCAGGCAGTCGTTTTTCCATGAACGACTTCACCCCTTCCTTGGCATCCGGACTGCGTCCGCGGGTGCAGATACCACGGCTTTCAATGCGATGGGCTTCCATGGGATGCGACATCCCGAGACTGCGCCAGGCCATCTGGCGCATCAGCGCCACCGATACGGGAGCCGTGTTGTCGGCAATTTCGCGAGCGATCTCGTAGGCACGGGTCAGCAGTTGGTCATGCGCCACCACCTCGCTGACCAGGCCTCCGGCCTTCAGCTCGTCGGCAGGCATGACCCGTCCGGTGTAACTCCACTCCAGTGCCTTGGTGATGCCCACGATGCGCGGCAGAAACCAGGACGAACAGCATTCGAAAACGATACCGCGGCGTGCGTAGACAAAACCCAGTCGCGCCTTCTCGCTGGCAATACGGATGTCCATCGGCAGCAGCATGGAGGCACCGATACCGACACCCGCACCGTTGATGGCACCGATCACCGGCTTCAGGCTGGCAAAAATGCGCAACGCCAATTTGCCACCGCCGTCACGTGCGGATTCCTTGCTGTAATCGAACGAGCCATCAGCATAAAATGGACTCTCCTTCTGAGCACTGCCGTTCTTGTCCTTGTCGAAGATGTCCGCACCTTTTGAGAGGTCTGCGCCACCACAGAAGCCTTTGCCCTCGCCCGTTACAACGACGACCCGCACTGCGTCGTCGCGGTCAGTCTCATCGAACAGGGCGATGAGCTCATTCATCATGACCGAGTTCATGGCGTTGAACACCTCGGGACGATTGAGCGTCACCGTGGCGATACCGTTTTCAACCTGGTAGCGAATAGTTTCGTAAGTCACCGGTCAATCTCCTCGACAGCGGGTCGTCTCGACCCGCCGCGCTGCTTTATCTGATAGAAGCCGCTACCCGTAGGCGCGCTTTACTTGTAGGAAAACTTTGGCGAGCGCTTCTCGAAGAATGCTTTCTGTTTCTCGACCTTGTCTTCGGTGGACTGTGCTACATACACGCCTCGGCCCTCGAACTCGATGGCTTGCTCCAGGCTGCCAGCGTTCATGTTCTGCCACAGTGACTGCTTCGTCACCCAAATGCCCATCGGCACGTTGACCACGATGTTTCTGGCGATCTCAAGGCAGGCCTCCTGCAGTTCATCGTCCGGCACGGCCCTCAGTACCAGGCCGATGCGCTCTGCCTCTTCGGCCAGCACGGGACGGGAAGTGAACAGGATTTCGGCTGCACGTTGTGCGCCGACTGCACGAGGCAACAGATAGCTGATGCCCAGCTCGGCGCCCGAGCCGGCGTTGTGGATGGCATTGACGAATTTCGCGGATTTCGCCGCCAGCGTGATGTCAGCCGCCAGCGGAAAAGCCAGCGCCATGCCTGCCACAGTGCCGTTGACGGCGCAGATGATCGGTTGCGGCAAGTTGCGCATCAGCACCGGAAGCGAGGCGATTACGTCGATCGTATAACGCGAGTAGAAAGGTTTGCCGACATCATCCGGCACCCAGTCGGCCTTTCCTGGGTTTTTCAAGTCATGGCCGGTGCAGAAATGCCTGTTTCCCGCAGCGGTGAGAATAACCACGCGCGTTCTCGGGTCATATTTGATCTGCTTGAACAGATCGGCCAGCTCCGTATACATCTCGAATTGAAACGCGTTGGTCGCATCCGGGCGGTTGATCGTGATGCGTTTGACGCCTTCGATCGGCTCGTCAATCAGAAAGTTGTCGCTCATCACTTGGCTCCCTCTTCACCGTTCAACCAGTGCGCCTTGACCATGCCATCGCCATAGGGCTCATCGCGCTTCTTCAGGGCATCCTTGAGGCCATGTTCGGCCATGTCGGCTTTAAACTGGGTACGGCGCGGTCCTTGAGTGAGATGAGCACGGGCATCCATTTCTGCCGCCAGACGCTGAAGCGTCTTCGCGCCCTGGAGTTCCAGCGCGGTATTGACGATACGCTTGTGCGCCGACAGCAGCTCGGCGTCAACGAAGCTGATCCGACGAGCCAACTCGTTCACTGCATTGTCCAGTTCTTCCACCGGTACAGCGTCAAGCACCAGACCGATTCGGGCAGCTTCACGCCCCCAGAGATTGTCGCCAGTCATCAGCATGCGCTTGGCCCATTGCGGACCGACGTGATAAATCCACATCTGAACGGGCGGCGTTCCGTTGGCCCGCGCCGCGGGGAAACCGATCTTGGCGGTCTCGGTACAGATAACGAAATCGCACATCAGCGCCAGGTCGGTGCCTCCGGCCAGGCAGTTACCCTGAACTTTGGCAATGACCGGCTTGTGCATGTCGAACAGCACCATGTTCAACTTCTGGGTCTGCTCCAGATTCCAGCAGTCATCATCAATGGACTTGTTGGTCGTACGGTACCGATTGACGTCCCACGGCGGCGTACCACCCTCGAAACCTGCGTACGCACCCGCCAGGTCATAACCTGCACAGAAGTCTTTCCCTGCGCCTTCGAGGATGACAACGTTGACGTCGTTGCGATCATCAGCCTCCAGCAAGGCATCACGTAGTTCGGTGAGCATCGCAGGATGGAGAGCATTCCGCTTGTCAGGACGATTCAGGGTAATTCGGGCGATGCGGTTTTCGACACTGAATAGCAGATATTCGGTGCTACGGAGGTGCTTATTCATTGTTATCTCCATGCGATTTTATGAACGATGGTCGATAATATAAACGATGAATGCGGATGGTCAAGCTGATCTGAGTGCTTGGCGGACGACTGCGCCGCGTGCAGGCAGCGCAGTTGCAGCCCTGTATTATCCGCCTTACACGAGGATATGCTCGTACAGCGACGGTCGAACTTGAACTCAGCGACGCCGCGCCTCGCGCTCGAAGAGTCGACCGGCAATCACCGCCCCAGATTGATTGGCTTCCTCTGGCAGGTCCATACCGGTGACATCCATCACCTCGTTGAACCCGTCAAGCAGCGCTTCAGCCGACTCAAAGGCGTTCCCCCGGGTCTGGCCGACGACAACGCGGGACAGATGCTGACCCACGCTGTGAAAAAGCTCGCCATTGACCGGGCATGAACGATGCGCGAAGAGTGCGACGGATTCAGCGACGTACTCTGCAGTCGTCAGCTGTGTAAGTGCCTCGGGTACATCCTGGCCGTCCCAAGCGCGTGTCGCGGCCACTGGCGCGATGCAATTGACGCGAATGCCATGGTCCTCCCCCTCCTTGGCCAGGTACTTGGCAAAACCCGACATCGCCGACTTTGCCATCGAATACGCCGGCATGCCTACTCGCCCCCAAAGCCCCGCCGCGGAATTGATCAATACCATGCGCCCATATCCCTGGGCGCGGAAAAGCGGCCAACACTGACGGGCAAGCTCCCAACTGCCCACAGCGTTCACTCTCAGGCTCGTGTCAAAACCTTCCTGCGCCGCCTCCTCGAGGGAAGTCATGGGCATCACCGGGCTGGCGTTGTGGATGACTATATGTACACCGCCCAATGCAACGGCGGCCTTGATCACTTCGCCAACACCTTGAGCACTGCCAATATCGGCCACGACTGGCACAGCCACGCCGCCTGCCGCACGTATCTGCGCGACGACAGACTCCGCAGGGCCCGCATTACCGCCCTGTTCGCCCGTGAGGGCGCATCCATAATCGTTGACCACAACGGCGGCACCACGTGCAGCAAGATTCAATGCTATCGCTCGGCCCAAGCCACGGCCCGCTCCTGAAACGATCGCGACTTGCCCGTCGAAACGAAGTTCCTGTTTGTTCATGGTTGTTCTCCTCGTCATCCAAGGTCTGCACTGGAAGACGACACTGTTCTGATGATTATTGTTTTAATTTGCACTGCGAATTTATCATCCGCATCGTGAATTTATAACACAGTGTGAGACGGAATGAAGCTTCGCTGGTCCGCAGGATGAAGTCAGAGAGGAGCGGCCGCTGAACCTGGCCGACCGCCCTCGGTGTATGTCGGTTAAACAGGGCGTTGCGCTGCAGAGCCCGTAGTGCTTTCAGTCGCAGTCAAAATGGTGCGACAGAAGGAGTTGACCGTCAGGTGTTCCTTGAGCTCAATTGTCCGTCCATCTGGCAAGTCCACCGTCCCGGTCATCGTGGAAAGCAAATAGCAATACATGCGGGTGCCATGCGCCGTTGGCCAATGGCTGTAGGCGCGACCATGGGCGGCGATGTCCACGGCCACCTTGCAACCCGCTCGCTCCATATCCAGTCTCCATTTGACCGGTAGATTCATACCTGTCCGCGGATCCTCCCATTTCTCCGTCACAACGAAGCGAATCTTCTCCTCTTCGTTCTGCGAGGAAATGTTCACCTGCTCGTGTTCGCCATATTTCACGAAACCGAGTTGCATCTGATCGTTGATCTGGAAGAAATTGACCTTGACGTCCCCTTCAATGGTGTAGAGCCACCACATCCAGTTGGGTGCAGGGAGATTCTTCACCGGGTCGTTCATTTGCCCGGTCAGGATATGTTCTCGTACGCCGTAAGCGTTGATCAGTTCCAGCGTCTGTTCAGGCAACTTAATGGTGCCGCTGGCGGTCACGAACGCGTCGTAACCCGCGCGATCGGACTGAGCGGCGTTCGCGAAGGGGCCCCAATTCCAGAGTGGAGTGCCATTTTGCTCATAAGTAAGATCGAAATGGGCGCCCCCGGCCTCCCCCTTCAGCGCCAAGTTCGGTGGCGCAGCTTCGAAACGCAAGCCGTCGAAATCCCAGATGACGCGTTCATCGTCGCGTGAAACCTTGACCTGATCGGTGGACAGTCTTTCGGATGGCGTCCAGCCAACGCGCAGGAAGTTGTTGTCACTCATCGTCCCCCGTTGCGCCCGTGGAACAACAATAAGCTGTATCTCGCGCTCGGCGGTGATGCCCTCCCCCCAGATGCCCTTACCGTTGCCAGACAGGAAATAACCGGCAGCCCAGAGGAGCACATCATTGTCACCGGCCTGCCCGACCAGCCCCAGTGCCGTCTCTTCCCAAAAATCCGTTTCTGCCGCAGGTTTCGACAGTGAGTCGAAATGCGTTCCCTCATCATCGAGCGTAATCGCCGAGTGGGAATGATTGATGGACTTGTACTTTGAATTGTAATCATCGCTCATTGATCGATCCTTTCATTTTCTGTGTTCAGGTTCGAATGCCGCCAGGACGCAGACGGCAGAAAGTCGTTGCAACGAGAAAATTACAGATTTACGCGCCTAAAGTATACTCTAGGGTACCGTTATTGACGGACCGCACTTTTATGCTGAAAACGCCATTCAGGGAACACGCGAGTGAATTCGGGATTAATTGAACATAACGAAGAAAATCTGGCTGTTTCTGACGGCCGCTCCGGCAAAGGAGGCCGGCCCAGCCGGGAAGTCGCGGCACAATTGCGCGGCCATATTCTTGAAGTAGCCCTTCGCGAGTACAGCCGGCACGGTGTGGAGGGAGTAACGCTGAGCGAAATTGCTCGTGAAGCGAAAGTATCCAAACGCACGCTTTATACTCGATTCCGAGACCGTGACGACCTCCTGGTCGCGGCGATAGAGCACGGGATTGAGCGGTTACTGACGCGGCTGTCGAATACCATTCCGGCAGGTACGCTACGCGACCAGCTCCTTTATATCGGGGCAGAGATGATCACGATCTCCTTACAGCAGGAGGTCATCGGGCTCGAACGGCTTCTCACCTCGATCTCTCAGCGAATGCCCGAGGTTTACCAGCAGGTTTCGGGGACCATTCAGAAGGGGCGATTGTCGTTGATTGAATCTGTCCTGGAAAAAACCGCCGCCAGAGGTGAGATCGAAGGAAAATCCATTCCAATCGCGGCATCGATCATCTTCGACATACTCGTTACGCAGCCCAGACGTAAGGTGATTAATCATCCGACATCCAGCGGCGAAGCATCGATGTCAATTGACTACTTGCCGGAAGCTATCGATCTCATCCTTTACGGAATTTTCGTGCGGCCCAAGTAGAGCGGGCCAGTCACCGGGACAGATGCGACAATGCACGTTTTGCCGAGGCAGTCGTTGCTACATTCGTGACCGACCGCTTTGGGGCCAGGCGGTTGAAAAACACCATCCAAAAATCGAAGTGCGATGGCACGGTCTCAAGTCAACCAAGCCTTGATGCCGCCAATATAATGATCCATTAATGCCAACGCCTGTTCTTTGTCGCGTGCGATAAGTGCCTCAGCGATTCGAGCATGTAAATGTTTAACCCGTTTAACAACTGCATTTCGATCATGCAAAGAGCGAAAATGGAAAGTCGAATGCGCATCAGCCAATTGCAAGACCACGCTGGTGAACAGGCGCAAGGCCGCATCGCCACACAATTCACCGAGTAAGAAATGAAATTGCAAAAGCTCATCGGCGTCTGCCCGACCGTCCAGCCCCGCCTCAGTTGCGATTTGGTCCCTCAGACGCTGCTCCCCTTCCTGATTCAAACGTGCAACCACTAGACTTACAGTGGCGGCCTCCAGTGTCTGCCGCGTAGCTAAAATCTCACTTGGGCCAATTCTCGCGTACTCCAAATAAACTTTGATGGCACGAGTAGTGGCCTGCATATCGGGCCTAGCTACTACCAGGCCGCCCCCTGCACCTCGTTGGACCATTGCAATCGAATCATGCTCGAGTAAACGAATTGCCTGTCGTAAAACTGCACGACTGACTCTGTACTCCTGCATCAAGTCCGACTGCGACCCCAAAGGCAGCCCTACGGGCCATCCGAGTTGGTAGATACGCTTCATGATTTCGCCAACCAGCGCTTCAGCCTGGCTCATCCCTTGCCTGTGACCGTTGGCTACTTGTTCCCCGCCCGTACTCAGTGCTCGAGCATGCAGTGCCACAGCGGCCAGCCACTGACGCGAAGCGAAATCGCTTTCAGGCAGCTCGCTTCGCTGCTTGCGTCGCTGAGCCGCGAGTTCCATAAACAATTCAGTGTCTTGCGTGGGTATAAGCACCGACACGGTGGTAAATCCTTCAGATTTCTTTCGCGCACGAAAGCTGGCAACGCGTTCTGCAGTTGTTTTTGGCAAGTGAACCACCTTTTCGTTACATGTAACGATAGAATTTTTTTACTATGTAAAAATGATGTGCGTACTCAAAAACCGTTATGCATCAACAGCGAAAGTCCGAAACTACGAACCTATTTACCCAAATTAATCTCGGCGCATTTAACCTCGCCTCAAAAGGCTTTGCGTCACGAAATAGGTCCCTTTAATCTTGCCACAAGCCTCAACGGCCCGGAACCGAGACCTCACAAACAAAAAGGAAAATCTCTATGGTCAATCTAACTCGCCCCCGTCGCGGCGGCTTTGGCTGGCAGCCCCTCGTGAGCGCCTTTGATCCCACTCTTGAAGATATGATGTCCGATCGCTCCTATTTCGGTATGCCACCGGAAGCGCTTTACCTGTGGGGCACGTTCCGCGACGAGGACGGCGAAATTTATACCGCCATGCGCCGCATCCCCGCTGGCCTGCCTGGAGATGCCAAAGATTCGCGCCGGCGTTTTTACCTGCTGACCACAGCAGGTCATGAAGATGGCATGCACATGCATCCTGCCGGCCGGGACTCTGTACCCAACGACAATTGTCGCCGGACGCTTGAGACTGATCATGTTCACTGGCGAAGTGACCCCAATATGGCTGGTAACCCCTTTCACGTGACCTGGAGTCCAGAAGACTGCAGTTGGCGAGAAGAAGGTGTCATGGATATCCGCGGGACGCTCGTCAAGCCCGGCATGCATTGGTATCTCCCCGGCGCCGATGCAGGCATGTACTACGTTGCCAATATCTTCGAAATGGAAGGGACCATCCTGGGCAAAAAAGTGCGTGGGATGATCGGCTTTGATCCCATCTACATGTATGAGGGCGGTGAAATCTACAAGACCAAGGACGCCTTGGTGCAGGAAAAGCTTGAACTGGTTTGGTACACGTGGGCTACCCGCTACAAAGATGGCAGTATTGATGCAGGCCACTTCACGTTGGGCAATGATCAGTTTGGATTCGCTATTCTCACCAATGAACGAGGTGAAGTTCGCTTCACCTATGATGTCACTGGCACAGTGGATTTTGGCGCCAATGGCTATTGGCAAGAAGGCATTCGCTACTCGGCGTTTGGTGAAGAATGGGAATTTATCCCCGACCCTAAGGGCCGCTTAGTTGGGTTAGGCACGCTGAAGAATCCGCAGGTGGATGGTCGCTGGCGTCGAGTCGGAGATACTCGCGAGCCGGATGTCTGGTTTGCTTGGGGAGAGGCGGCGCCAGAAAACGGCCATCAACCGGTCAACCGCTTTACTGATTTGGGCGACCGAATCGGTGTCGACTTCAAGAAGTACTGATGTCTTGCACGCAGGACTTGAGTTTTTGAGCGGGAATTTTCATCTGATTAAGGGTCAGGGCGAATAACTCGCCCTGCCCTAGCTACGCCAAATGATCATCGGCTTTTCTACCGGCGCGACTTCCGATTGCAGCTGCTCCTGTGTGGGCCTGTTGTGCGGTGGTTGCTCCTCTGGTTCAGGCGCTGGAGTCTGATACTTGGCGGCATGCACGTTATCTACTGACATTTTTTGTAGTGCGCTTATTTGATTGTTATGGTGACTTTGCCTTTTGATCTGCCCTGCTCGACGTACCGCAACGCCTCTGCAGTCGATTCAAAAGGGAAGGAACGATCGATGACCGGTTTGATGACGCCAGCCTCGATTAGCGAGGTGATTTTCTGCAGTTGCATCCCGTTGGCACGCATAAACAAAAATGTATAGCTCACCCCGTGCTTGCGGGCTTTTCTGCGAATACCGCTGCTCAGCAGGCGCATGACTTGCCCCAGCACCCAGGACAAACCTTGCTCTTGGGCAAATTGCGCGGTCGGCGGCCCCGAAAGGGAAATGAGCTGTCCGCCAGCCTTGAGAACCTTGAGCGAGTTCTCCAGTACATCGGCGCCGAGGCTGTTCAACACCACGTCGAAATCACGTAACTCGTTTGCAAAATCCTGCTGTTTGTAATCGATGACCACATCCGCCCCGAGTGCTTTCACCCATTCGACATTCGCCGTGCTGGTGGTGGTCGCAACGAAGGCGCCGAGGTGTTTGGCGAGCTGGATGGCAAGCGTGCCGACACCGCCGGATCCGGCATGAATCAACACCTTCTGGCCTTTTTTCACCTGGGCGATCTCAACCAGCGCCTGCCAGGCCGTCAAGAAAGCCAAGGGAATGGAAGCCGCTTCGGCCATATCGAGATTCAAGGGTTTCAGCGCGAGCGCGCTTTCGTTCACGGCGATCAGTTCGGCAAAGGTGCCGATCCGTGCCTCGGGAGGACGGGCATAGACTTCGTCTCCAGGCTTGAATCGCTTCACCGCCGACCCCGTGCGAACGACAACTCCGGCCAGGTCATTGCCCAATACCAATGGAAAGGTATAGGGCAGGATCAGCTTGAACTCCCCCGTTCTGATCTTTGAGTCCAACGGGTTCACGCTCGTTGCATGCACCTGGATCAAAACGTCATGCACACCGACCACAGGGTCGGGCACTTCGCCAAGCATTCCGTTCTGCTTGCCGTAGCGGTCGATAAAAAATGCCTTCATGTTGCAGATACTCTTGTCGGTGAAGTGAGAATGGGCGCGGCCACGGCAACCTTGATGCGTTAGAGGCACAGGCCGTCAGGCGTCGAGGAACGCCACGGCCTTGGCCACGAAATCGGTGTGGTACTGGAAAATGCTGCCGTGCCCGGCGTCCTGATAAATGATCAGTTGCGCGTTGGGGATTCGCTGCGCCAGCTCGATCGAGTTCACGGTGGGCACCATGATGTCGTTGTCTCCGTTGACGATCAGGGTCGGCATCCGCAGGCGACCGAGATCTTGCGCGGCCTGCCTGCCCCACGCAGTAATGGCTTTGAACTGCCGTAGAAACGCGCGGGGTGTCGGGCCTTTGTCCCGATCTTCCTGGCGCTCTTTCAAACGTTGCACATACTCCGACGCGGCGCGTTGGTCATTGGCCGTGGTGGTAAAGAACAGATAGAACTTGGGTTCTCGCAGCGTCAGCAAACCTTTGATCATCAAGGGCCAGGTCACCGAACCGAGGCTGTCGATGCCTGTGCCACCGGCCGGTCCGCTTCCGGTGAGGATCAATCTGCGCACTCGTTCGGGAGCTTTCAGGGCGATGTCTTGAGCGACGAAGCCGCCGAGTGAAAAACCGAGCAAGTCAACCTTGTCAAAACCCAGCGCACGAATCAGGCCGATTGCATCGTCAGCCATTTCACCGACGGTCAATGGCGCGGCGCCGCCCGAGCCACCGATACCGCGGTAATCGGTCGCGATGACACGCCGGTTTTTTGCCAGACCGTCGACGATGCGGGGGTCAAAGTTATCCAGCACGGCCCCCCAATGGTTGAACATGACCAGCGGGACCTCCGTCCTGGGTCCCAGGTCACGATAGGCGAAAGGTATCCCGCCAATCAGAACCGACTGGTTCACCGCATTGATAAATGAAGGCTGCGAACCCGGGTGATTGCTGCTAGCCATGGGGGTCATGTTTATTCCCTCCGATTGCGGGGCGAGGCTGACCTGCTCGACATGGTTCAGACCTGAGTCAAATAGCGTTGCGCCACGGCGGATTGCCTGATCTGCGACAAAAGCCCCTGGCGCGCGGCTTGCAAGGCATCCCAACGCTCGCCTTCTTGCAACGGAGGAATGGTCACCGGTTCGCGACGGTCGAAACCAACCAGTGCGGCATCGACCAGATCACCCACTTAAAACCAGGCTCGATCAGTCAGTGCCTAGTTCGCGACAGCGCTTGATTCGGCAAGCGTCGGGTAGTCGATGTATCCCGCCGCACCGCCGCCGTAGAGCGTGGAGGGGTCGAAGGCGGACAGTGGCGCACCGTTCTTGAGCCGCTCCACCAGATCAGGGTTACCGATAAAAGGGCGGCCAAAGGCGATCAGGTCGGCCTTGTCATGCGTAAGGCGTGCCGTGGCCAGGGCCAGGTCATAGCCGTTGTTGGCGATGTAGGTGTTCTTGAAGCGCTGGCGCAAAGCGTCGAAATCAAAGGGCGCCACGTCGCGTGGCCCACCGGTCGCGCCTTCGACTACGTGCAGATAAACGATGTCCAGAGCATTGAGTTGGTCGACGATGTAATCGAATTGAGCCTGTGGATCACTGCTCGATACACCATTGGCCGGCGAGACAGGCGAAAGGCGAATGCCTGTGCGGTCAGCACCAATCTCGGCGGCCACCGCGGCCGTTACTTCCAGCAGCAGGCGCGCACGGTTTTCGATCGAGCCGCCGTAGGCATCAGTACGCAGGTTGGCGCCGTCCTTGATGAACTGATCCAGCAAATAGCCGTTTGCACCGTGGATTTCCACGCCGTCGAAGCCTGCCGCAATGGCGTTTGCCGCCGCTTGGCGGAAATCGTTGACGATGCCCGGCAGTTCGTCAGTCTCCAGCGCTCGCGGCTCGGAAACGTCCTCGAAGCGATTGTTGACGAATACCTTGGTCGCGGGACGAAGCGCGGAAGGGGCCACCGGCGCCGCGCCTTGCTGTTGCAGATCCACGTGGGAAACACGGCCCACATGCCACAGCTGCAGGAAAATTCTCCCGCCCTTGGCGTGTACGGCATCGGTCACCTTGCGCCATCCCTCTATCTGCGACTGCGTGTAAATGCCCGGTGTGTCCTGATAGCCCTGTCCCTGCTGAGAGATCTGCGAGGCTTCGGAAATTAGCAAGCCCGCGCTGGCCCGCTGGCTGTAATAGGCAGCAGCAAACTCACTCGGCACAAAGCCTTTGCCTGCGCGATTGCGCGTCAGTGGAGCGAGAACCACGCGGTTCGACAGCGTCACGGCGCCAAGCATGTAAGGGGTAAACAGATTCTGGTCGCTCATGGGTGTGTGTTCCGTGCCCGTTGGTGAATTTCATATTGCTGGCATTTAGGATGATGATCGAAATCTAAACTGTCAACAATTTTGATTATGGTCGACATCTATGTATCATCAGCCGATGAATTTCCAGCGGTAGCGAGGTATCGAACATGCGAGTGTCCAAGGCCCAGGCCCAGGCAAATCGGGAGCACATCGTCGAAACGGCCTCAGTCGTGTTTCGCGAGCGCGGTTTTGACGGTGTCGGCGTGGCCGACCTGATGGCCGCCGCCGGTTTCACCCATGGCGGTTTCTATAAACATTTCGGTTCGAAGGCTGACCTGATGGCCGAAGCCTCGGCCAACAGTCTTGCGCAGTCACTGGCCAGTGCTGAAGCATTGAGCATGAAGGATTTCATCGATGTGTATATGTCCAGGGATCATCGCGACGGGCGCGCCACGGGTTGCACCATGGCGGCGTTGTGCGGCGACGCTGCGCGTCAGTCCGGCGATTTGAAGTCGACATTCGCTGAAGGCATCGAGCGCACGTTGCAAACGCTTGGCGAAAAATACCCGACCGGGCCGGGCGCGGCGCCGGGTGAGGCGAGGGTGAAAATGATCGACCTGCTAGCGCGCGCAGTCGGCGCGATCATGTTATCGCGCGCCTGTCCTGACGACTCGGCGTTGGCCGATGAAATTCTGGCGGTGTGTCACGCGCAAATGACCGCATCATTATCTATTCAATCGTAGATTCAGTCGTAGAGGGGATAAATGGATGTTGCACAAAGGGCGCTGACTCGCTTCGTCGTTGGACAACACGCACGAATGACCGTTTTGGCCGATTGCTTCCCAACGCACAGGCAGCAATCGGCCAAGAAGCGGTCGGTGATTCAAATAAATAAATCTGCCCCCGTTTTCCTACGTTTTCTAATATGCCCCCGTTTTCTTGAGATGAGCGTTGCACCTTTGATTTAGAGATGTATCGAATCGGCGTTGGCAATAAATCAGGACACTTTTGAGAGGCAAGCTCTGCAGTCCGGTGTGACTACTTAAAGCCCCGTTGACGAGCAAGAATGGTGAGTGTGTAGCGATTTTCGCCCAAGGGGCCGCCATGCTGATGATTCTCCGTTCGCACCCTGGGCTTGGGCTAGGGGGCTATTTAGGGCGCTCATGGAATGCAGCAAAAACATCCGCCATAAAATCCATGAAAACGATGGCTCGCTGGGGCAGCAGCCGATTCGCTAAGTATACGACTTGGATTGGGACGGGTGGCGCCACGTATTCGTTAAGCAGCAATTGAAGATTGCCACTTCTCAGCCCTTCCTCATAAAGCCAATGAGGCCCCTGCGCGATTCCCAATCCTGCATTGACGTACTCACGTATCGCCTCAGGCGAGTTGACACGCAGTCGTCCGGAGATCGGGACATCAGTATCCTTAAACCGCCAGTTGGTTCCAGTGGATAGGAGGGTATAAATGAGGCAGTCGTGTTCCTTCAGGTCATCAGGCGAAGAGGGAGAGCCACGTTTCTCTAGGTACGCACGGCTGGCAACGCACACACGCTCGAACCACGCTAGTGGCCGGGCTCGCATTGCACTGTCCTCCAGGTGCCCAATACGAATCGCGAGTTCTGCCCCCTCGTCGACTAAATTGACGTAGCGATCATTGATTTGAAGATCGAGCGACAGTTCGGGATAGCGCCCTAGAAAGCTCGCGACGTGCGGTACGATGAAGGTATGAGCCAATGCGGTCGGGCAAGCGACGCGCAGTAACCCAGACGGCGCTACGTTCCCTCTCAGTGAGGACTCTGACTGTTCCACTGAGTCCAGAATACGCCGCGCATCTGCGTAGTACCGTTCACCCTCGGGCGTGAGCATCAGCTTTCGTGTGGATCGGTGAAGCAGCCTGGTTTGCAAATGGTCTTCAAGAGCAGCGACGTAACGACTGACGCTCGGTTGCCCTAGTCCTAGACCACGTCCCGCAGCAGAAAAACTACCTGTCTCGACAGCGCGTACAAAACAGCTCATCAGTAACAACCGGTCCATCACGCCCCTTTTCATGCAGATTTTGCATGAGATCTATTCTGTTTGCCCATCTTATCAGCGCGCCGGCATGAATACATAGTTGCTCTCAGAAGGTCAGTCGTCCGGCTGGCCGCCCCCAACAGAGAGAAAATTTACATGTCCCGTTTACAAGGCAAGCGTACCCTCATCACTGGCGGTACAAGCGGCATCGGTCTGGAGACCGCCAAGCAATTTCTCGCCGAAGGCGCACGCGTGATCGTCACAGGTGTTAATCCTGAGTCCATGGCAAATGCTCAAGCTATTTTAGGTAGCGAAGTCCTGGTGCTGCGAGCCGACTCAGCTAGTGTCGCAGCCCAGAAGGAGCTGGCGCAGGCTGTTCAGTCTCATTACGGGCAGCTCGACGTTGCATTCCTCAATGCTGGCGTATCCGTCTGGATGCCAATCGAAGACTGGAACGAGGAGATGTTTGATCGCTCCTTCGACATCAATGTCAAAGGCCCTTACTTCCTCCTGCAAGCACTGCTGCCGGCCTTTTCCAATCCTGCATCGGTGATTCTTAACACCTCGGTAAGTGCGCACCTGGGCGTCGCGCGTTCATCCGTTTATGCGGCAACGAAGGCGGCGTTTCTGAACATGTCGAAAACGCTCTCTAGCGAGCTTCTCCCGCGTGGTGTTCGTGTAAACGCGATCAGCCCTGGCCCGATCGATACTCCGCTGTACGACAAGGCGGGTATACCCGATGCCTACCGCGAGCAGGTCAACAAAGATATTGCTGCGACTATACCCTTTGGCCGTTTCGGCACGCCTGAAGAAGTAGCTAAGGCGGTGCTGTACCTCGCGTCGGACGAGTCTCGTTGGACGGTCGGAACGGAAATTATTGTTGATGGTGGGCGCTCGCTTTAATGGGCTAGTCACAACTTCACTTCTATACAGCCCGCTTCCCGCTCGGAAGCGGCTGCTGTCGAAATAACAGTGGGTATTCAAATGTCGCAATCACGGCTCACGCTTGTTAGCCACGGGCTTTGTCCGTTTGTTCAGCGAGTAGCCATTTTACTCCTCGAAAAAGAGGCTCCATTCCAACGGGTTGATGTGGATTTGAAGGACAGGCTCCTCAAAACAGTATTGCCATAAACTCAGGTGCTTTGGATGCCTCTTTAGGTATATGAGTAAGAAAAATGCCGATGATTAATGCGACGGGTATGTGACTGGCTCCGACGGCATGGACTTCAGCCGGTGTTTCCTATAGTCGATGCTTCGGGCCAGTAGAGCCCAGCTATCGAATCCTCGCGTAAAGCATTGCTGAAGCGGAGTGTTCGAGATGGTGCCAGGAGGAGCTCGAAGAGCTCACGGAATTAGGAATCTGAAGTATTTTGAGTCCATTGATGCCACCCACGACGTTGTAACTGTCGCCCTTCGTGAGAATGACCCAGTCGCCGGAAGCAACAAGATCACGCCGGAGTAGCTCATTGATTGCCGCATCGCTTACTCTTTCCAGGGGGAGCGAAACGAGGTCGAAAGCTATCGGGTAAACGCCACGAAACATAGATGTGCGGGCCTGTGTAGCCCGATGCGGCGACATGGCATAGATAGGCACATGCGAGCGTAGGCGGGACATGATCAATGGCGTGTAGCCACTTTCTGTCAGAGAGATGATCGCCTTAACGCCTGGAAAGTGATTTGCGGTGTACAGAGCAGCAAGGGCTATGCTCTCATCGCAGCGATCAAAAACTTATCTCCGACCTTTAACTCAACACGCTTGCTGGTGAACTTGGCGATGCGGATTTTTGGCCCTTGCAAATCGCCTAGCAAAGCAACGTGTCTACCATGCTGTGCAGCGATTTCACGAATCATACGGGCACGCGCGATATGCTCGGCGGGAGTACCGTGAGAGAAGTTCAATCGCGCAACATCCAGACCTGCGAGTATCAACTGTTCAATCACTTGTGGGGAACTACTAGCCGGCCCGAGGGTTGCAACGATCTTAGTTCTGCGGATGGTCATACAAAGCTCCTTTCAGGGGGCTGAGGCAAATTCTCAGCGTCCCTTTATAAATAAAGTACGAGAGCTATTTGCTGTAGATGGAACAGCACAGACGCTCAATACACTTCAGGGCACGTACGACACCCCGCCGCCGGGCGTGTCGTACACGTGCTTGTCATTCGTCCACAATATCCGTGTCCCTGGTTTCAGCGGACAGGAAAACGCATAGTGCTGAAAACGCTGCAAGCGCTATTGTGAGTACGGAAATAGCGTAGGGCGTACCATAGTGGCTGAGCAGGAATGCTCCCAGGATTGGCGCGGTGCCGCCGCCAATGATTCCACCGAGGTTGGTGGACATTGCAAAACCGGTGAACCGGGCGCTTGGTCCAAACGCCTCGCCAGTGAAGGACGGCACAGCACCGTAGACCAAACCATAGCCAGTCATGAATAGGCAGGAGCCTGCGACCATCGGCCAAAACTCTCCGGTGGAGAAAAGGTACCAGAATGGAAAAGCAGCGAAGGCGGTTACGGCAAAGCCGATGAGCATCATCCTGCGTCGACCGATTCGATCAGCCATGGCACCGGCAAATGGCACCACCACCAGGTGGGTACAAATAGCAACCATCGCGACCGAAAGCACGAAAGCATTAGACAACCCAAGCTCCCGCTGTCCGTAGCTGAGTGCGAACACTGTGAAGAGGTAGAAGGTGGAGAAATGGCAGATGTTCGCACCTGCAACCAGCAGCAATTGCTTTGGATATCGGGTGAACAACCGCATGGCAGGCGACTGCGATGGTTCTGAAGTTACTGCCCGCTTCTTAGCGGTTTTCTCAAACACCGGCGATTCGGGTACTTTCGAACGCACGAAGATTCCGACAGCCAATAAGACGATACTTGCGACGAATGGAATGCGCCATCCCCAAGAGTAGAAATCTTCTTTGGACAACACCGCGCTAACGGCTAGCAACATGCCTGCGGAGGCGATGAAACCAAATACTGGGCCGATGTTGTTGATAGCAGCATAAAACCCTCGTTTGCGCCTGGGTGCGTGTTCCAAAAGCATTAAAACTGCCCCGCTATACTCACCAGCAAAGGCGAAGCCTTGGATGAAGCGCAGCACACAAAGCATGATTGGTGCCCAGATACCGATGCTCGCATACGTTGGCAGGAGGCCGATACCAACAGTGCTCAACCCCATGACAATAAGGGTGAGATAAAGGAGTTTCTTGCGGCCAATACGATCTCCGAAATGTCCGAGTACCAGAGACCCTAGTGGACGCGCCACAAATGAAATGGCAAAAGACGCAAGCGATGCAAGACGAGAAACAGCGTCATCGCTACCGGGGAAAAACAGCGGGCCAAAGATCAGTGCGGCGGCAGTACCATAGAGATACAGGTCGTAAGTTTCCAGCGCTGTCCCGAAGAGACTTCCGGCAACTACGTTCTTCATGGACTTTTTTTCACAATCGTCCAAATGTTCGAGATTTTGCTCGACAGGATTCGAGATAGTGGTTTGCATGATTTCACCTTTTGTTATTGTAAATATGCAAGTATCTTTTCTTGTTTGCGTGAGCGTTCAGATAAACTACTAAGCGCCTCTTAAAGTTTTGATGAAGTAATCTCGATCTCCCATCTGACCGCCCTTCAGGGCAACTTCCAACTTCGAGAGATAAGGCTTATTAGAATGCATCTGACACAACGGAGCTCCAGGCGAAATTTCAGATTTGATGACCAGAGCATCAGGGGCAAGAATCTTAGTAACCTGACTAGAAGTATCTCCTCCTGATACAACCAGTCGCTTCAACGGATAGGTTTTAAGAATCTCAAGCACGACGCGCCCAAGCTCTACAGCCAGTTTTTTGCCTCCTTGAACTCTAGCTTCATCACGAAGCAAGCCTTCGAGAAGCATTGCCTCAATCATCTGCTCAATTCGCGGATCATTCGGCCCCTTGGCCGTATGGATCAACACGGATCGCCCTTTTTCAAGGTGCGATACTGCAGCAGTGACTACGTCGCGTACCGCTGCACTCCGGGGAGCGTCAACAATCAACGCAGCGGCATCAACTTCAAGTTCGACAAATCCGTAATCAATCGCGGCGTCGATCTGCGCTTGGCTCAGGGGTGAGGCGCTACCAGAAATAACCAGCACCTGCTCTACCGACTTCAATGGCTCCATCTGCGCTTTGCGCGCTTCCATCAGGCCGGCTGAACGCCAGTGCTGTGTCAGTCCATATTCGACACCGGAAGAGCCGACTACAAATAACGGCGCATCACTCGATGACAGCTCAGTCAGCACTCGACCAGCAGTCGTCATGTGCGCTTCAGTTGTGCCGTCGAACAATACGGCATCGTGCTGGCCAGCCAGTTTTTTTACCAAATTGGGGAGGTCGCAGTTTTGCTCCATCTGACGAATATCGATCTTGCTGATCGACAAGTTTTTTTGTTGACCGATATGGATACTCAGGTCGGCCTCATGCATCGGCGTGATCGGGTGAGCCCGCATGATCGGATGGCGGTCGATCCTATGAACCGTATGATCAGTTTTAGACAGCGCGTACAGGTTACCGAAGACACAGTAACGACCCAGTGCCGGATTGCCCGCGATGATCGGGATGCCTTTAGCCCCGAAGGTACGTGCAGCCAGCTCAATAACATGACCGATGCTGCCTACAGTCGACGCGCTGTCGAATGTGGAACAGACCTTGTAGTGAACGAGCGATGGAGACAGACGCTTGATCGCCTGGAAAATCTCAGGCAGCACATCATCCATCTCCGAGTTGGACAACGCACGGCTGTCTCCGGCGATTCCGATAGCATCGAATCCACCCATTTCGGCCAGCAGTTCCGGGGTAGGTGAAGTCAAGAACAATGCGCACTTGAGCCCAGCTGCCGTGAGAACCTCCAACGCATCGGTCGAACCAGTGAAATCATCTCCATAAAATACCAGGGAGAGATTGGAGGTTTGATAGGAGCTCATGAGTTACACGCCTCCGAATTTTTGCAAGGCGGCGGATAAAGCAGGTTTACCCTCTGCATAGTGCTCCAACGGTACGTTTTGGACGGCGGCCTCCCATCCTTCACGCATGCTTTGCACACCAGCCGCAATACCCAACGGATGGCCGATGATACCGCCACCGGCGAGGTGCATGAGATCGACGGACTTCAGCTTGTTGAACAGTACTGGCGCCTGTGCTGCCCATTGACCGGAGGAAAACACCGGCATCAAAGGTTGTATGCCAGCGAACGGTGCCAGGCAGCTTTTAGCAGATGAAATGACAGAATCGTCCGGTTCCCAGAATTTGCTTTGAATCCCATTGACATGGAGATGATCAATTCCGGCCAGTCGCCAAATCTTTTGATAGACCTCAAACGAGAAACCGAGTTGAGGGTAGCGGGTTAACGCACCCCAGCCGGCACGATGACCATGGATCGGGAGCTGTGCATGCTTGCGGATGTGCTCGACCGCAGAATGACCGACCCAGTTCAGGCAAAGCATCACGCATGTGCCGCCCGCCGCCAACACAGCATCTTGCCGGCGTAACATTTCGTCGATGCTGCCGGAGATGTTGATCGCGTACATTGGCATGCGACCCAGCCGGTCAGCATGCTTATGAAGGATCGGCATCACAGCCTTCAAGCGTGCGTCAAACGAGGCATAAGTAGGATCGATGAGCAACTCATCGTCTTTGAGGAAATCAATGCCACCTGTGCAGAGTTCATCGGCCACAGATGCAGTTTGCTCTGGTGTTAACCCAATGCTAGGTTTGATGATGGTGCCGATAATGGGACGGTCATGCACACCACATAAAGCCCTCGTGCCCTCTATACCAAATCGTGGCCCTTGGAACCCAGCTGCAAATCGCTCAGGAAGTTCCAGGTCAAGAATTCGGAGACCGCTTACTTCGCCGATTTCAAAAAGATTACCGGCAATAGTAGTCAACAAGGCGGGAATGTTATTCCCGATGTTGGCCGTTGGAAAAGCGATGGCAACTTCCCCACGGTAATACTTATCAGAAGGGTTACGCCTGGATAAGAATTCGCTATAAAGCGATGCACCTGTAGTTTCTGGAAGAGGATCGATGGATACAACACGCGCGCGGGAGCGCTCATTGAGCTCTGCCGATTCACCTGGAAGAGAAATGAAGGTGCCGCTCGACTGCTCACCTGCGATCACCTCACTCACCCGCTCAATGGGGTAGCTGCTCTCCACAAAAAAGCGGGCAGAAAACTCCTCTCGCCCGGCCTTGAGATCGACCATGATGGTTGCCTCGACTTTAGTTGTTATTGTGAATCTGCTCGGTTTTTTCCTAAGCAGTTTCAAACCAATATACATTGACCCCACACCGATCCAATCGATATGATTTCCGGCGAGCGTGAGTAAAACTCACACTAACCACTGAGGCCAACGAGAGCGCTTCGCCTTCGGAGAGGTATTGGAATGTCATCACCCGCCAGGCCTTCGCTCAATGCCCTGAGGGCGTTTGAGATGATCGCGCGCAAAGGAACTTTTAGTGATGCGGCAGACGCGCTATGCGTAACTCATGGCGCTATCAGCCGACACATCCGAAGCCTGGAGGACTCGTTAGGTGTCGTTCTTCTCACTCGGAATGCCCACGGCACCAGGCTTACACCTGAGGGGGCCAGACTTGCAGCTGGGCTAAGCAGGGCGTTCGCTCTAATCCAGGAAAGCATTGACGAGGTTCGCCCACGCCCCCTGGAGCTTTCTTGTTCTGCGTCGATCATGATGCACTGGCTGCTGCCTCGGCTGGCAAAACTTCACAGTAGTTTTCCCACCATGGAATTGGGTCTAAGAACGGGGCACGGCCCAATTGACTTCGCTCAGGAGGGAGTTAGTGTCGCGATACGACTGGATAGCATTGAACCCCCTCCAGGTATCGAGCCTATAGCGCTTACCAATGAATGGGTGGGAGCTATTTGTTCGCCTGATTACCTCGCTACTTCAGGTGTTCGAGACGTGAGCGACCTCAGCAAAGAGCGACTATTGACCACCAAAACCCGGCCTCAGGCCTGGAAAGACTGGTACTCATCGCTACAGGTAGATGCAAGTGACTTACTGGAGATGGAGTTTTTTGAACACTTTTATCTGTTGATACAAGCGGCCAAGGTGGGACTGGGATTTGCCTGCGTACCCCGCATGCTGGTTGAGGCGGAGCTTGAGAGTGGCGCACTGGTAGCACCTTTTGGCTTCGTTCAAGGCGCGGCCAAGCTGGTTTTGTGGGTCTCTCCCAACGCGAGGTTGCGGTCTGACACTGCAGATCTCGAAAAGTGGATCAGGAAGGAAATGTCTGACAGTTGAACGAGCGCCCTAATGGGCGCTCGCGATGACGGCGATTAAAGATCACCCGCACCCCATGCGAGGAATCCACCGTCAACTGGCAACACGATGCCATTCACATAAGCTGCTACATCAGACGCAAGATAACTCACCGCACCTGCGATCTCTTGAGTAGTTCCGTATCGCTTGGCCGGGATGGCATTGCTGTATGCCTGGCGGAAAGCATCGCTGTGTAGCTCTTTGGTCATGGGGGTATCAACCGGCCCAGGGGCAATAGCATTAGCCGTGATGCCAAACTCATTCAGCTCTACCGCCATCTGTCGGGTCATTGCGATCACCGCACCTTTGGAGGTGCCATAGGCAGTTCGCCCTTTACCCACCGCCCGCATTCCTGCAACGGAAGCAATATTGATGATCCTGCCAAAACCATTTTTACGCATGATACGTGCGGCTAGCTGGCAGCACATGAATGTACCAGTGACGTTGATGAGCATCGTTTTGTTGAAGACGTCCAGGTCGAAGTCCAGAAACGGCATAGTTTTGGCGATACCTGCCGAGTTTACCAAAACATCACAGCGGCCAAACTCTCTCTCAATCCAGGAAAACGCATCAGAGACAGAGTCCAGCGCTCCAACGTCCATCTGGCAGGCATCAGCTGTAAAGCCCTCTTCCCGAAGGTGTCGTGAGAACCGCTCCGATTCTTGCGCGTTGATGTCGCAAATTACGACGTGGTGACCGTCTTTTGCCAATGAAGTGGCAGCTTCAGCTCCAATGCCCATCGCACCGCCCGTGACTACCGCGACTTTTTTATCTGCGTACTTCATCGAAACCCTCTCTTGTTATGATCGCCAAAGGCTTATCGGATCTTTCAAGGCTAGAGCTGCAGAAGGTGCTATGCAAACGATAAAAACTCGCGAAGGCGTGCTGAAAGCTCACACAATGTTGGCGCTGATGCGATTGACCCAGGGGCCGGAAATAATTGACCCACCCGAATACTCAGTAAACGATGTCTTTGCGCGGGATTTCAGAGACCGAATTCAGGCCAGTCAAAATCAGCAGCCTGGGTCAAAGTCATGTCAGCGCCAACACACATGCTTTGAAATCCGTTTCGCTTTACTTGGTAAACGCTTGGAGCGCCTCACAGCCCTGATCACTGCATAAAGCAGAACCGTGCTGGAGCCATTGATACATCCATGCGTCCAGGTGAAGTGTGACCAGCGTGAGTGACTCAATCACCGCCCACTCGGTTTCGAATGTCGCTGGATTAGGCTGTAACTGCGCCGGAATACTAAATCGCTTAATGCCAATTTGCCGTACTGCAAAACAAACTGAGCCGTTACGGTTTGTGTATATTTGATAACCGCAAGCTTGACGCTAAAAACCAGTCACCTCATCCCATTATTACGCCCTTAAAAAACCGAGCCCGAGGCAACTCATGTTGTCCCCGGGCTCAGATCCTGCGCATGGTAGAGAGGCATATCGAAATCTTCACTGATTAGCTCAAAGAGTGAGGAATTCCATTCCCTTAGAAAAGTAAGGGTGACAGCTATCGAGAGTGGTTTGGGTTTCCGCTCGCTCATAAGATTTCGGCCATACCTTGACATCAGGGATGGCATGCGCAAGGTCAGCTAGGGCAATCCGAAGCTGTTCATGCACGAGATCTACGTCCGGGAGACCTTGGATGTTGCCTTCAAGCCCGTAAGGCAGGGGATTCAGTGAGCTGCTACAAGGTTGCTGAACCAGCAGATCAAGAAAGTCCTTTTCCGATGCTACACCAGGCTTGATCTCACCCCCTTCGAATCTCGCCTTGATTTCCGCCACAACATTCTTGTCTACGAAAATATTGGTACCGGCCAAGCAATAGATCAACGGGAGCCACCCGTCATCCACCAAGCAAATGCTTTCGTTCTTAATCGACGGATCAATCTGCAGAATTCTACTGACCCAAGTGCCTACCGGAGGTACTTCAGGATTAGAAGTGTTGCTTCCCACATCACGCGCCCACTGATCTCTACGGACAGAGGCTCACCCTTTTGATACTTGAACCAGTCGTCCAAAGTGAGGGGTTTGGCGGTAACCTCTCCTAACACAACGTCATTGCAAAGTCCGACTTTTAACTCGCCTCAACTCAGGCACGAGCACTACCGGAGAGCCTGCTCACCACGTTGAGTGGTTTCTCGGCTCTTCGTTGACATTGCTGCTCTCTTAGTCGGTTGGGTTGACGTTTTTTGCGAAATGCAGACGCACCTATCCATGAGCGGTGGCCCTTGAGAGTAAGTTTCGCCAGCCGTCGCAGGTTCTGTACCGCGGCAGTCAGCGTGACGCCACGTATTCGCAAGCGATCCACTTTCAGGATGCGCGTGAGACCCAAGTCTTTTCTTTCAGCAGGTAACTCACCTAGCCCCCAACCAATCAGGTTCAGGTCCCTGAGCGGTTCTTAACAGCTCATACCGCTGTGCCGGTTCCGCGTCTGGAGTGCCAGCCCCGTTGCACAACGTTCGCAATTGTTGATCTCCCCGGCTCAGGTATTGCGCGACATCGCCGAAAAAATGGCCAGCATGATCACCCAGGAAATGGGTAAGCCGATCACTCAGGCACGCGGTGAAATTGAAAAGTGCGCGCAGTTTGCGAGTGATCGCCGATCCACGCATGCCGCAGTGACCGTCACCGGCAGCGTGCGCGCCGGTATCGCCATTGTTGCCCATACCGGTGCGGCCATGAAGCAGTGCGTGCTGGAACTGGGTGGGTCGGACCCCTTCATCGTGCTCAACGATGCCGACCTGGACGAAGCGGTCAAAGCCGCCGTGATTGGCCGTTACCCCGACCAACTGGAAACCGGTGGCGTGTTTATCAATGGCTACTGCGCCAGCGACCCGCGCGTCACCTTTCGCGGCGTGAAGAAAAGTTTTTGGCCGCGAACTGTCGCATTTCGGGGGACGCGATTTTTGCAATGCCCAGACGGTGTGGCTGGATCGGAACTGATTGTGCTTCAACCTGGCTGGCTCAGCCAGCGCCATCCAATGTGGGAGCAACTGTCATGATGGTTTTTATTTTGAAGGCTTTTCAGAAGACAAACGGGAACTCACAGTATCGATCGGATGGTCCCGCCTTCTATACGCATGGCCATGCCATTGAGCGCTGGTGATGCGGCCAGGTGCAGGACACTGCAGGCCACTTCATCGGGCTCGATCATGCGCCTGATCAGGGACGTCGGTTCGGTCTCGTCAAAATAATCGTCCACCACCTGTTGCGCCGTGATGCCCTTCTCGGTTGCGATTTCCCGGTGGTAGCGTTTGACCGCTTCGGTGGAGGTCGGCCCGGGCAGAATCGAGTTGACCCGCACGGCCGTGCCTTTGGTCAATTCTGCCAGTGCTCTGGAGATACCCAGCAGACAGGTTTTCATCGCGCCATAGTGCACCATCCACGGCTGTGGCTTGACGGCGGACTCACTGCTGATAAAGACGATCGATCCCTTCCCGCGATTGAGCATCTCCTTCATGACCACGCGCGTCATGCGCACGCCGCTCATGACATTGACGTTGAAGTAATGAAACCACTGGGCATCGTCCGTTTCGAAAAAGTCCCGGACCTCGAATATCCCGACGTTATTGATCAGGAAATCGATTGGGCCAAACTCAAGCGCCAACGCTACCAGACGCTCCGCCGCCCCCTCTTGGGTCAGATCGGCAACCAGCCCCTTACTGCAATTACCCAGCTCCTCGACGGCCGCGTTAACCTCCTCCGCCAAAAGCCCGCTGATGACCACGTTGGCACCTTCGAGGATGAAGCGCTGGGCGATGGCCTTGCCAATGCCCGTAGCCCCGCCGGTGATCAGCGCGGTTTTTCCAGTCAGTTGATAATCCATGAGCGCCGCCTTTTCTGTTGTTATGCGCACAATCATGCCCCAGGCCCGGGCAGACGACTTTCAAGGATTGCCGAAGACTGATTCAGCAAAAATCCGAAGGCGGATACTTGACTGCCGTCACGACGAAGTCAGCTGCGGCCCGATCCGCTCCAGCAGAAAATCAATGAACACCCGCACGCGATGGGGCAGTTGCTGACCCGGACCGATAAACACAGCGTGAATCGCCTCGGTTTCACCACTGTCGTATTGCTCCAGCAGCGGCACCAGGCGTCCCGACTCGATATCGGCATGGATATGAAAGCTCGCCAGTCGGGCAATCCCTAATCCTGCCAATGCCGATTGGCGCATGCTCTCGCCATCACTGAGCAAGACGTTGCCTTTGGGCTCGATCTCGATCCGTTGACCTTCGGGGCTACGAAAAACCCAGGCCTGGAATTGACGGTGAAAACCAAAGCTGAGCCGGTTATGCCGTTTCAAATCATCCAGGGTATTCGGCTTGCCGAATCGCGCGATATAGCCCGGCGAAGCGACCGTGATCATTGGGCTCTCGCCCAGGCGCCTCTGAACCAGGCTCGATTCCCTCATCGGGCCGGTACGGATCGCGACATCCGCGCGTCGCTCCAGAAGATCCACGACAGTGTCGGTCAACTCCACGTTCAGGGTGATGTCCGGAAACGCCGCGAGAAAATCAGGCAACAGGGGGAGCAGGCAATGCAGGCCGAACGGAAGGTTGGCATTGACCTGAATCAGCCCGCTGGGCTTGGTTACGTTGGCGATATCACGCTCGGCGGAGTCTATTAGTTCAAGAATCCGCAGGCATTCATTGTTGAACCGCTCGCCTTCGGCCGTGAGTTCCAGACGCCGGGTGGATCGATGCAGCAAGCGAGCCCCCAAACGCGTCTCCATGCGGGCAATCAACTTGCTGACCGCCGAGGGCGACATGTCCAGTTGTCTGGCGGCTTCAGAAAAGGTGCCAGCGTTGACGACACGGGTGAAGACTTCCATTTCGCCAGAACGGTTAATGTCTTTGATATTTAGCATGAACTGAATTCACAGATACTTGTAGTTACAGCAGTCTAGCTCATATACAGACCAGATCGTATTGTGAATGGATTCCTTGACGGGAATGCCTACGTCTTGGTCCGAATAAAGGCCAGGCATCAATCAAGAACGAGGGAGACAAACCATTGAAAATTTTCGTTACCGGCGTGACCGGTTACATCGGCGGTTCCGTGGCCAAATACCTGGTAGATGCGGGTCATGAAGTCAGTGGTCTGCTGCGTAACCCGGAACAACGCAGTGCCTTGCAGGCATTGGGTATCACCCCTGTGCTCGGCACCCTGGATGACGCCTTTATACTCAGTGAACAGGCGCGTGCCGCCGACGTGGTCGTCAACGCGGCCAACTCAGATCATCGGGCCTCTGTAGAAACCTTCATCAGCGCCTTGAGCGGCAGCGGAAAAGTGCTGCTGCACACCTCCGGTTCGAGTGTTGTCGGCGACGATGCTCGCGGTGCTTATGAGCGTGCCGAGATCTTCACCGACGAGACGCCATTCACCCCTATGGACATCCGCAAGGACCGTGTTGAAATCAATCAGACCGTGCGCCGCGCAGGGGTTGAACAAGGTATTCGCAGCATCGTGTTCTGCCCGACCATGATCTACGGTGAGTCGTTGGGTTTGCCGGCCAAAAGCGACCAATTGCCCAAGCTGTTTGCTCAATCGCGCAAGTATGGCGCCGGGGCTTACATGGGGGCCGGGGTGCATCGTTGGTCCAATGTGCACATCGAGGACCTGGCGGAGTTGTATCGCCTGGCTATCGAAAAGGCTCCTTCGGCTTCGTTGTTTTTTGCTGAAAACGGCGAGGCATCGTTTTTGGAGATCGCCACGTCCATCAGCAAATCACTTGGCTTTAGCGGTGATATTCAAAGCTGGCCGGCTGATGAGGCGATTGCGGAGCTTGGGGATTGGGCGCGTTTTGCTATCGGCTCCAACAGCCGCGTACGGGCGGTAAATGCCCGGACGTTGCTGGGTTGGGCGCCAAAGCGGGAATCGATTTTGCAGTGGATCGAGACGAGTGGGGTGCGGTGGTAATAGCCGACCACTGTCGTCAAGCTGTGTTTTGGGGGGGCATATCCGTTTTTTTGGTCCATTTGAAAACCACCGCCTCCCTGTAGGAGGCGGCTTGCCTGCGAAGAACTCAAATGAACAATGGCTATCCTGTTGAAACGCGTCATCGTGGACGTCCTTCGCTGGCAAGTCAGCTCCTACAGAAAAAGGCCGGTGTGCACCCGCCGCTTCCACCACTCAAGGCCGAGCGTTAGCTCACCTGCAGCTTTTAATTTTGACGCCCCACCTCGTACAGCTCACGGAGCAGGTGCGGAGCGAGGCACCGAACGAACGGGGCAAGAACCCTTGGTTGCTCCTCGAACAGGCCTTATATATAAATGCAACCGGGTAGCAATGTTTGAAAAGCAGGTAGCCAGTGTGGGCGAGACCACACATAAGGGCGAAACCATAGGCCGCCGTGACCGCCGCAACGAATATGCACACAATCAAAAAGCTTGATCAGCGCTTCAAAGCCCACCTCCAGAATTCTCACTTCGGTGAGCTAATGAGATGGTCACCCCCACACCCTGCGAGGGCTACGCTTTCGCAGGGTGTTTTGTTTTCGGAGGCCATCATCATGATCCAGTCAGCACTGATCGGTATCGATCTCGGCAAACATAATTTCCACCTTCACGGCCAGGATAAATCAGGCCGCGAGGTGTTTCGCAAGAAGCTCTCTCGGGCGCAGATGATGCAGCTTTTCGGTAACGTGCCGAGTTGTGTCGTTGTGATGGAAGCCTGTGCCGGGGCGCATTTTGTCGCTCGTCAGCTAGCGGCAATGGGACACACGGCCAAGCTGATTTCCCCGCAGTTCGTTAAGCCTTTCGTCAAAGGCAACAAAAATGATTTCGTCGACGCTGAAGCGATCTGTGAAGCGGCTTCCCGTCCATCTATGCGCTTTGTGACGCCTAAAACCGAGTCCCAGCAAACCCTGTCTGTTCTGCGTCGGATGCGCGAATCGTTGGTGCATGACCGCACAAAAACGGCTAATCAGATGCACGGTTTCCTACTGGAATTTGGCGTCAGCCTGCCCAGAGGCCTGACAATTATGAAACGTTTGACAAATGTCTTGGCCGAGCACGAGTTGCCCGTTCGTTTGACGGTGTTGTTACAACGTCTGCACGATCACTTGGTCTACCTGGATGAGCAAATCAGGGCGCTGGATAAAGAGCTGTCGAGCCAACTGGCCGACGATGATCTTGGTAGTCGCTTGCTGAGCATGCCATGTGTCGGCCCGATCACCGCCAGCCTGCTGGCTGTGGAAATGGGTGATGCTAAGCAGTACCGGTGCAGTCGCGATTTTGCCGCCTCAGTGGGCCTGGTGCCCAGGCAGTACAGCACGGGCGGTAAGGCGAATTTGCTCGGGATCAGCAAGCGGGGTGACAAGCACCTGCGACAACTGTTGGTGCAATGTTCCAGGGTCTATATGCAGAGGCTGGAGCATCAGAAAGGGGCACTGGCTGACTGGGTTCGAGCCTTGCTCAGTCGACGACATTCGAATGTCGTGGCCTGTGCCCTGGCTAACAAACTGGCACGTATCGCTTGGGCGATCGCGACTCACCATACGCAATATGAAGCAGGGCCAGACGCCTTGAACGCCTGACCCTGCAGTTGTTGCAGTACCACGATTCACCCTTCAGGTTTTGCGATAGCTGAACAACGGATGACGTGAACGGCCTACCGGCCTGGCGAAGATCCTGGCATAAAAATCGGCTTTAGAAGCCGATGGGCTTTTTAGGATCGTCAGGCGCGACTCTCATCGTGGCGCTGGGGCATGCCCAAACAGACGCCGGATAGATTTAAGCAAACCAACCACACCATCCGTTAATCAGTATTGCAAAAATGGGGGTGACCATAGATTTTATGCCCCCCCCCCCAGAAAAATCACACGCAAAAAAAAACGTGCAACCAGGGTGTTCTTCAATGAACATCCTGGTTGCACGTGCAGGCCCATTAAGCCTGAAAAGGATCAATCAAAGGCGCCCTGCAGCACGACGCCCCGACCAGTCACTGAATGAAACAATGGAATCAACCAAGCACTTCCAGCGCCACGCTTTCGATCCCGGCGGCGTCAAGCCGGTAGTGCCGGTAAAGATGGGTCGGTGGCGCAATCAGACTGTACTCATCGTAAAGACCATGACGCCGTACCTTGACGCCGATGCCCTCCTCCGCAATCACCTCACACACCGCCCCGCCCAGTCCGCCAATGATGTTGTGCTCCTCAACAGTGAGAATCGCCCGGCTGTTGCGCGCGGCCGTCAGTACCGCCTCGCGGTCCAGCGGTTTAATAGTGGTCATGTCGATCACACCCACCGAACGCCCTGCTGCATTCAAGGCACGTGCCGCCTCAAGGGCCGGATGAACCGTGGAACCGGTGGCTATAATCGTCAGTTCACCGCCCGTCAGGTGGACGGTGGCTTTGCCGAAGACAAATTCAGGAACGGTTTCATACACCACTGGATCACGCCCGCGCTGGATACGGAAGTAGATCGGTTGCGGGTAGTTGGCCGAGGCGAGAATGGCCGCCTTGAGCTGATTGCCATCCGCCGGCGCGACGACCGTGATGTCGGCGATCGAACGCATGATCGCCAGATCTTCGGTGGCGTGGTGCGACGTGCCGTAGAACCCCAGGGAAATCCCGGCGTGATGGCCGATCAGGCGTACCGGCAGCGCCGAGTACGCCACGTCCATGCGAATTTGTTCGCAGCACAGCAACGGCAGAAAAGAGGCAAACGTTGCCACGAAAGGCTTCATGCCCACCGCGGCCATTCCGGCCGCGGCGGACACCATGTTCTGTTCGGAAATGCCGAATTGCACAAAGCGCTCAGGATGCAGCCGCGCAAATTTCGACAGGCCGTTGGAGTACTGCAGGTCGGCGGTGCCGGCGACAATCGGCTCGCCCTGCTCGACCAGTTCGATCAGGGCATCGGACAAGGCATTCAAGCTGGGTGTCTGGCTGTTCAGTTCCCGGTACTGCCAGGAGTTGTTCGACAGAGGTGCGGTATTCATGAGTTAAATCACCTTGCTTTTGATTTCGTCGATAGCACGTTGCGCGTCTTCGGGATCGAGATAACCGAGGTGCCAGCCCGGCTCGGTTTCCATGTAGGAAACACCTTTGCCCTTGACCGTATTGGCGATGATGCAGACCGGGCGGGTGCGGGAGGTATCGGCCTTGAGGCGACGCAAAAGGCGGGTCACAGCAGCCAGGTCATGCCCGTCAACCACGTGGGTTTCCCAGCCGAACGCGATCCACTTGTCCGCCAGTGGCTCGATGCCGATGACGTCGTCGACATTACCGTCGAGCTGGTAGCCATTGCGGTCGATGATCGCCACCAGGTTCGCGGTTTTATGATGGGCCGCTCCCAGTGCCGCCTCCCAGACCTGGCCTTCTTGCATCTCACCGTCACCGAGCATGACGTAGGTGGTGAACGACTTGCCCAGCATCCGCCCGGCCAGGGCCATGCCCAGTCCGCCGGAGAGCGCGTGACCGATGGACCCGGATGAGAAATCCACACCGGGAACTTTGCGCATATCGGGGTGATCGCCCAGCGGGTTACCGAGGCGCGTGTAGTTGTCGAGGATCTCTTTCTCGAAGAAGCCCCACTCCACCAGCACCGGAAACAGCCCGACCGCCGCATGCCCCTTGCCCATCATGAAACGGTCGCGATCCGGCCACTTCGGCTCGGCAAACCGCAGGTCCATAACGTCGTAATACAGCGCGGCGAACAGCTCGGCGGCGGAGAACACCGAGGTGTAGTGGCCGACCTTGGCGATCTCGATCAGGCGAATGGTTTCCAGGCGAATGAACTGCGCCTTTTCACGCAGCCGGGCCAGTTCCTTGTCGGTCAGTTGAAAATCGCGATCAGCGCTGTCGCGCACTTCTTGCCTTGTCAAATCAGTCATGTGTCGTGTCCAGGCGCATTACCAGAGTTTCGGCCGCATCCGCGATGCGACCGCACATAAGCCCAACGCAATCGGGCGATTACTGCGCTTTCAAGCGTGGTGTCATGTAGTCGTTGAGGCGCGGCATGACCTGCTGCGCGGTCAATTCCATCGAACGCCGCCAGAGGGCTTCGTCGTCCCACTCGTGGAACGTGGTCATCAAGGTGCCGAACGGCCCGGTCTGTTCACTGAACGCGACCAGTTGCTCGGTGACCGAATTGACATCGCCGTAAATCACCATTTCCTTGATGCAATGATCGACCGTCACTTCCTCGTCGGTCATGTCGGGGCGGGTCTTGAAGATCTTGGTGTAGTGGTTAGTCGCGAGGTTATCGATCATGTAGTCGAAGTAGCGGCGCAGGGTGCAGCTCTCCTGCGCCAGATAGTCTTCAGCCTGGGCCTGGGAGTCGGCGACAAAAACCGAACGGGCCACGCGCCAGTTGTTCGCATCGGCCTTGATACCCGCACTCTCGGCGCCCTGGCAGTAAGCCTGCCAGTGGGACGCCACGGTCGCTGTCGGGTTGAAGTTGGCAGACATCAGGTCCCAATCCTTGGCGCCGGCCAGTTTCGCGGTTCCGGAAAAAGGACTCATCGCCGTGGTTGCCACCCGTGGGAAAGGTTTCTGGAAGGGTGTCGGCATGTAGCCGATTTCCAGCTCGTGGTGCACCGCGTCCTTGAGGCTGACCTGATAGTGCTCGGAGGCAAACTCGTAGGGCGCAGTCGAGTTCCAGATGGCACGGATCATCTCGTAGCATTCGACCATCATCTGCCCGCGGTCCTTGCCGTTGCTGCCGTACACCTCGAAGTCGGACGCCAGCCCACCCGGGCCGATCCCCATGATGAAGCGCCCCTTGGACATGTGATCGAACATCGCGGCATCGGCGGCGATACGCGCCGGAAAATGATGCGGCAGATTCAGCACGCCGGTGCACAGTTTCATGCGCCTTGTCAGCGGAATCAGGCTGGAAAGAAACTGCAAGGCATTGGTGATCGGCTCAGTGCGCTGCGAGGTGTGCTCACCGACCCACAGCTCATCGAAACCGACGCTGTCGGCATGCACGGCACAGGCAATATCCTGATCGTACATCTCGTGATAGTCCCAGCCCTTGTGGTGTAGCGGCTGCATGAACATGGCAAGTTTCATGTCGTTCTCCTGCTGTTTTCAGTGACCGGTGCGCTACGCCATTCAAGGCGCAACCCACCGTTTGCATGACGAGCGCTCGTTTCGCAGGCGTGCCAATGCCGGCGCTGCAAGTCGCAACGTTCAAGGAATGCGTTAACTATCCGGGGCCTTAACTGCCGTGCAGCAACCAGCCGCCGTCCACCAGCAAATCGACGCCTGTCACGTAGGACGACAGGGGCGAAACCAGGAACAGCACCGCGTTGGCAATCTCATAAGGTTCTGCCGGTCGGCCCAGGGCGATGTTGTGCAACACGTTGTTCTGCCGGTGTTGCTCAAGCAGCTCCGGCTCCAGATTGCCTGGGGTCGCCGTCAACCCGGGAGAGACCGAGTTGACGCGAATGTTGAAGGCGCTCAGGTCTTTGGCCAGGCTTCGGGTCATGGCCAACACCGCGCCCTTGGACGCGTCGTAGGTGCAGTGATTGGCCATCGGTCGATGCCCGCAAATGGACGACAGATTGACAATCGCACCGGCGCTCGCCTGCTTGCGCATCTGCCGTTGTGCCGCCTGCGCCCCCAGAAACACCGCGCGGGTATTAATGACATGCAGCCCGTCCCAGAAACCCTCGTCGATGTCATCGATAGGCTTCAACGGATAGACACCCGCGTTGTTGATCCAGATATCGACACGGCCATAGCGCTCGACAGCCGTGTCCAGCAGTCGCTGGATCTCGGCTGGGCGACTGACATCGGTGGCCTGGAACGAAACGGCGAAACCGGCCTTCACCAATTCCTCGCTACGCTCCGGTGCCAGACTCCCGATCAGCACGTTGGCCCCGGCCTCGGCCAGACGCTGGCTGACGGCAAAACCGATGCCGCTGCCACCTCCGGTGACGACGGCGGTCTTGCCGGATAAGTCGAGCAATCCGACGAAGGGTTGATAAGGCAAGGCCTGATACGACGCAGACATGTTTGCAGCTCCTCGGTTAGCGTCCGTCATCACGCGGTGGCCAGGGTCATGATGGCGTCGGGGGCAATGTGCGGCCGCTGCAAGATGCCCTGGGAACACCCGCGCGCCATGACCATCACCCTGTGGGACAGGCCAATGACTTCTTCCAGGTCGGAACTCACGACAATCACCGATACGCCGGTTTTCGCCAGGTCGATGATCAGCTCGTAAATCGCTGCGCGAGCGCCCATGTCGATGCCTCGGGTCGGCTCATCAAGAATGATCACTTTGGGATTGCGTGCGATCCATTTCGCGATGACTACCTTCTGCTGATTCCCCCCCGACAATTTGTCGAGCATCTGCCCCGCCGCGCCCTTGATTCCCAACGTCGCAATGCGTTCATGGGCGAACGCCAATACCCGCTGATTGGCCATGACGCCGCAGGAACTCAGGCTATCGAGATTGCAGTAGGCGAGGTTTTCGGCAATGGTCTGGCCAAGCACCACGCCTTCGGACTTGCGATCTTCGGGAATCAGCACCACCCCGGCGCGGATAGCCGCCAGGACGTTATTGGCGGGCAGGTGCTGACCGCCCAGCGTCACCTTGCCGGCACTCAGCGCACTCAACCCGGCAATCGCCTGAACCAGCTCCGTGCGACCGGCGCCGACGATTCCGGCAATGCCAAACACTTCGCCTGTCTTCACCGAAAAGGACACATCGTGGAAGCGCCCGGCCTTGTCCGACAGGTGTTCCACGCTCAACACCACATCGTCCCGAGGCGCCGGCAGCTGCGGAAACAATCGGTCGATCGAGCGCCCCACCATCTGCGCCACCAGCACGCTGACCTCGGCATTGCCGCTCTCGTGACGGGCAATCAAGTGGCCGTCACGCATGACCACGACCTTGTCGGCGATCCTGGCGATCTCGTCCATCCGATGGCTGATGTAGATAAACGACACACCCTCTTTTTTCAGCTCCTCGATTTGCTTGAACAGCAGGTCGGTTTCGTCCTTGCCCAGTGCTGCGGTGGGCTCGTCGAGAATCAGCAACCGCGAGTTGAGCGTCAACGCACGCGCGATTTCCACGAGTTGCTGGGCAGCGATTTTCAGCTGTCGAACCGGCGTGTCCGGTGAAATATCCAGGCCCAGCCGACGCAGTTGTTTCTCGGTTTCGCGGTACATTTTCTTGCGATCGATCATCCCGTCGCGCGTCGGCAAATGACCGAGGAAAACGTTCTCCGCCACACTCAGGTCCGGCAGCAGGTGGATCTCTTGATGGATCATGTTGATGCCCAAGGCAATGGCTGCTCCGGGACCCGCCGGCGCATAGGCTTCCCCTGCGAGAAACATCGTGCCTTTGGACGGTGCCTGCGCCCCGGCGACGATCGAGGAAAAGGTTGATTTACCCGCGCCGTTCTCCCCCAGCAACGCCACCACTTCGCCGTAACCGATGTCGAGGCTGATGTCGTCCAGCACCCTCACCGAATTGAACGACTTACCGATGCCGACGGCCCTGAACAAAGGCGCCTGAGCGGTTTGGCCCGAGACTTCAATCGCATTCATGACGTGCCCTCCTTCGCCGGTCTCAAGGATGCTGTTCAAGGAAAGTCGCCACGTTTTCCCGGGTGGTGACGAAGGCCGGCAGCAGCTGGGTCTTGGTCACCTGTTTGCCTTGTTGCAGATCCACGGCGGTGCGCAATGCGTTACGGCCCATTTCCACCGCCTGTTGGGTGATGGTCATGTCCAGCTTGCCGTCACGAATGGCCTCCAGCGCGGAGGGCAAACCGTCATAGCCGAATACCCAGACCTTGTGATCGATGTTGGCGACCTTGACCGCCTGAGCCGCACCGAGCGCCGGCGCATCGGAGCGACCGATGAACACGTTGATCTTCGGGTTCTTTTGCAGCATGTCCTGAGCGACCTTGAAGCCGTTGTCCTGCAGCCAGTCAGTGGGCTTTTTGTCGACGACTTTCATCTCCGGCGCTTCGGACAACACGGCCTCCAGGCCTTTGGCTCGGGCAATTTCAGTCGAGTCGCCCAAGGTGCCCTGGAGCAAGCCGATTTCAGCCTTGCCACCGGTCAGCTTGATCATCTGTCGGGCCAGTTCTCCCGCCGCGGCCAGGTTGTCGGTGGAGATATAGGCGTCGCACTCGACGTTTTTCGGAAAGTTGTCGATGCAGATCACCGGCACACCTTGCTGGCGCGCGAGCCGCACCGGGACCGCCGAGGCGGCGCTGCCGGTGGCGGTGTAGAGCAGCACATCAATGCCCTTGCTCAACATGTCCTGAATCTGACTGACCTGCCGCGCCGGATCGGCCTGTGCATCGGCGACCAGCACATTCTTGATGCCGAGGGTCTTGGCCTGCTCCATGACGCCGTCACGAACCATCAGATAGAACACCCATTGCAGGCTCGGGATCGACATCCCGACGGTCATTTCATTCGCAGGTTTACTTTGTGCGTGCGCGGCACCAGACATCAGGCAGGCCAGGAGCGGTAGCCACAGATAACGCACAGGGAGAGCGGACAGGTTCATGTTTTTATCCTTTTTATTCTGTGTTGAAGGGAGCCTTGCGACAGCGCAGACACTCGGGTTCAGTCAGTCTTGCGCTTGAGCAAATCGAGCATCACCGCGAAGGCAATCACCGCACCGATGACCACTTGCTGGACGAAAGGTGAAATGCCGGCCAGGTTCAAGCCGTTACGCAAAACGCCAATGATCAATACCCCGACAATCGTGCCGACCACGCTCCCGGCGCCGCCCTTGAGGCTGCCGCCACCGATCACCACGGCGGCAATCACATCCAGCTCATAACCAACACCCGCGCCGGCGCCGGCGGTGTCCAGGCGCGAGGTCATGATGATTCCGCCCAAAGCTGCGCAAATACCGGAAATGATGTAGACCGCGCTGGTGTAGGCGTTGACCCGGATGCCAGCGAGCTTGGCCACCTTGCTGCTGCCGCCAATGGCATACAGGCTGCGACCGGGCACCGTGAACTTGAGAACGAACCAGAACACCAGGGCCAGCACGACAAAGCAGGTCACGGTCAGGGAGAGCACGCCGCCGTAACGAATCACCGAAAGGTTGCTGAACCATTCGGGGAAGCCACTGACCTGCGCGCCATCCGTGACCATGTAGGCCAAGCCCCGCGCGATGGACATCATCGCCAGCGTCGCAATGAACGACGGCAAGCCCGCCTTGACCACCAGCAACGCCGTGGTTGAGCCACACGCAGCACCGGCGGCCATGGCCCCGAGCATCGCCACCCACATCGGCAGGCCGAGCACCTGTTCCAGCCAGCTCATGACCATGATCGCAACCGCCAGCACCGCACCCACCGACAGGTCGATACCGCCGATAAGAATCACCAGGGTCATGCCCAGCGCCATGATGCCTAGCACAGTGACTTGATCCAGTACATTGAGCAGGTTGCTCAACGTCAGAAAACTATCGGTGAAGAGGGTTAATACCGTGCACAACAACAAAAGGCCGATCATCGGACCTGCGACATTAGTTTCTAGGCCGATCCACTTCGGAATCGACCCGGATATGCCTGACTTCACCAGCAACTGATTACTCATACCCATATCCACTTCTTATTTAATTGTTATAAGACTCGAGCACTGCGCAACAAATGAATTAACGACTCAACTCCCTGTAACGGCCGCCCATGTACAAAAGCGGTTCGTCCATGGGTTGCGTGATGACATCGATGACGTTGCCGATAATGACGGTATGGGTGCCGTGTTCGATCTCCTGGACCACTTCGCAAAATATCGCCGCCTGCGCGTCGGTCAAGTAACGAATACCGTGAACACCGGTCTTCCACTGGCCCTCGACAAAGCGTCGCTCGCGCAGGTCGGGCTGGCTGAAAATCTTGCAGATCGCTTCGTGCCGGTTCTGCAGCATGTTCACGCAGAACAGCCCGGATCGCTTGATCACAGGCGAGGCGCTGGCGGTTCTGTTGATGCAGATCAGGGCCGAGGCCGGGTCCATCGACACCGAAGAAAAAGCGGTCGCGGCAAGACCGTGGGGATGACCATCATCATCGAGTGTGGTGATCAGGGTTATAGAGGAGGCAAAGCGGCCCATTGCCATTTTGAACTGACCCGCCAGGTCTATCGAAGGGGCGGCCTCTTGATATTGAACACGCATACATGAACCCTCTTTTTTATTGTGACTCACAAGCACTGGCATTCATTATTAACAATCGCCTGTACTTTTCTATTCGATTTTAAAAAATTGACTCTTCACTATTTCTGAAAGATGAACCGAACAACAAACACATTTGAATTACCTTCACAGCTGGCTTCTAATGCCCGGCCTAAAGCGGTTTGCCCGCCATTCACCCAAGTGCCTGAATTTTTGCCAATATAGTATTTGCTGAATAATTGGCTAATACTTTGCAGACAATAAAAAAGCAACTTGCGCGAGACGTAATTACCATGGTTGATCGATTACAGGACATGCGGCTGTTTCGCCTGGTCGTTCAGACGGGGTCGCTTTCAACGGCGGGTCGGCAAATGGGTCTGTCGCCAGCGGCCATGAGTGGCCGCCTCAAGGCGATGGAGGAGTTCTATGGTTTGCGGCTGCTCAAACGCAACACCCGCAGCTTGAGCCCCACCGCCGAAGGGCAGTTGCTGTTTGAGAATGCCCTGAAGATTCTGGAAGAGGTCGACGCCCTCGACAGCATCATCAAAAACGGCCAGAGCGATCTGCTGGGGACCATCGGCCTGACCTGCCCTACCGACCTGGGTCGGCAGTGGATCAGCCAAATGGTCGATGCCTTCATCAGCGAAAACCCGCACGTCAGCATCCGCCTGTTTTTCACCGACCGGATACTGGACTTTGTCGAGTCCGGCTCGGACATCGCGATCCGTTTCGGCGACCTCCCGGACAGCTCACTGATCGCCCGTTCGCTTGGCGTCGATCGCCAAATTCTTTGCTGTTCTGCGCAGTACCTTGAGCAACACGGCGCGCCGCTCAGCCCTGAAGACCTGCACCATCACAATTGCCTGGTGCAACTGCGTGCCGACTTCGCGCTGGACCGCTGGAAGTTCATGAACAAGGGCGTGTCGACCACGATTCAGGTCAAGGGCAATCGGCTGGCCAATGACGGTTTCACCCTGCGTCAATGGGCGGTTCAAGGGTTGGGGATTATCTGGAAGTCGGGCTGGGAGGTGGCGGAAGATATTCAGGCCAAACGCCTGGTGCCGCTGCTTGAAGAGTATCAATGCCCGACCACCGGTTTTCATCTGCTCACCGAGGGCGGTAAGAAACTGCCGTTACGGGTCAAATCCTTCGTCGATTTTGCCGTGCATTACTTCAAGAACCTTGACACACCGTCGCGCTACCTGCTGCCCCCGCCCTAGCGTCGAGGCTCTGGCGATCAGGGAAGCCCGACCGATTGCAGTTCGTCGAATACCGGCTTGAGGCTTTTCAGCATCTGCTCATAAGCCTTGCGCATGCCCGCATAGAATTGATGTTTCGAGGCGTCCGGCAGTGTCACGGCCTCAATCGGTTTTTGCCAGTCGATGGCCGTCTGTTGCAAATCCGCGAAAACGCCTGCGCCCTTGCCGGCGAGCATTGCAGCACCCAGCACGCCGTACTCGGCGGCGGGTAGTTTGCGATAAGGCACGCCCAGCACGTCCGCCTTGATCTGGCTGAACAACGGACTACAGGAACCGCCGCCCAGACTGAAGACACCGCTGTCGTCGACGGCGACCTTCATGTCCCGCATGCACCCTAGAAAACGCGCATATTCGTACGCAATCGACTCCATCATCGCTCGGTACTGGTCGGTACGGTCATGCATCCAGTCGAGGCCGACGAAGGCTCCCGCCAAGGTCGCATCGAACGGCGCATGGCGCCCGCCCAGGTGCGGCAGGAACAACAGTTTGTTGCGCTCGGACAATGGTGCCGAGGCCTGTTTCTCCAGTCGCCGGCATTCGCTGTCATCCAGGCCGAACCTGTTGAAGCTGATGCCTGCACCACCGACATAGGCCACCGAGTAAAAGAGCTCGGGCAGGCAATGCCTGAATGTCGTGAGGGTCTTGTGTTGTGTGTCGACCGCGTAATGATCGAGCACGGTTGCCAGCACCGAGCCGGTGCCGGCAATGTCGAGCAGTTGTCCGGGTTTGAAGGTCGCGGCACCAAGCAACGACGCGGCGATATCCCCGCTGCCGGCGAAAATCGGCGTACCGGCCAACAGTCCGCAAACACCGGCAGCGTTCGCAGAAACCGCGCCTATTTGATCCCAGGGTTTGACCAGCTTAGGCAGTCGATCGACATCCAGCTTGAATTCATCGATGAGAGAAGTGTTCCATGCCATCGTGCGACTGTCGGCAAAGCTGTTGAAACCCAGATAGGTGTAATCCATGAACGCGTCATCGCTGGGTAACTGTGCCATGCGCCCGGCCACGTAAGCCGCCGGCATGATGATTTTGCTGATCTTGCGATAGATCGCGGGCTGTTGCTCGCACCAGTACAGCCATTTCGCCGCGTGATTGGCGCCGGCCGGCCCGCCTGAGCTTTCAATGATCTGTTGCTCGTAGGCCTTGAGCCGGGACACCTGGCCTGCACAGCGCATATCCAGCCAGGAGTCATAGGGCGTTACCGCTTGCCAATCCCTGCCGATGGTTGAAATCCCGGCCATTTGTCCGCACATGGCGATGCCGACAATGTCCGCGACGTGGAGATCGCCAGCGCTCAGCACATCGTTAATGGCCAACAACACCGACGTATACATCTGCTCCGGGTCTTGCTCGAACACCTGGCGTGACGGGTTCAACAACTGCGTGGGACGACTGGCCGCTGCGAGGCTGCGGCCGTCTTCATCGAGCACAACCACTCGAGTACTCGAAGTGCCCATGTCCACCCCAACCAGCAATGCTCGACTCTTCAAAGACAGGTACTCGCACAAAAAACGCTGAGGGTTATGGGCACAGAATACAGTCATCAAACAGCACTGAAACAATGCCATCGACATTAATTTCCAGCGCCCGCCCGTGACTGCGGATACGTTGGACGATTATTGATTTTTGTTCACAACACCTTTGCGCAATCAAGTGTTCTGCTCCGCTTTGCTGGCAAGGATACTGCCTTTCTCAAGGGTGGTGCTTCGTTCACTGCTCAACACTTTCCGCCGGATTGAATCAGCTTCGATCCGGTCTTCATGAGGACGCACTATGCTCGCTGATTTCGCCGCCTGGTCCTGGACTTCGGGTAAAGGTATCGACGGTCTGGAACTGATCCGCAAACCGCTGGTGCAACCCGGCCGTGGGGAAGTATTGGTGGCTAACCGCGCACTGGCGCTGAATCCGGTGGACTGGAAAATCATTGAATGGGGCCACCCCGCCTGGAACACCGGCCGCGTGCCCGGCGTCGATGGCATGGGAGTGGTCGTTGCATCAGGTGTCGGTGTGTCGATCAAGCCAGGCACTCGCGTGGCGTATCACCAGTCACTGGAGCGCGATGGCAGTTTTGCCGAATTCTGTTTGCTCGATGCCGCTACCGTGCTGACGGTGCCGGCCGCTCTGGATGACACTGTCGCAGCGTCGTTGCCCTGCCCCGGCCTGACCGCCTGGCAGGCCTTGGACAAAGTGCCGATGATCGGCCCGAGCGATGTGTTGGTCGTCGGGGCCGGTGGTGCGGTCGGTCTGCTGTTGGTACAAATGGCCGTCCAACGTGGCTATCGCGTGTGGGCCACTGCAGCCACAAAACATCACGAGAATTTGAAGACGCTGGGGGTCGTTGGTGTATTCGATTACCGGGACGGCAACTGGCAGAAAACCCTGCAAGCGCATCTTGGCGAGCGCCGATTGAAGGCAGTGTTCGACACCGTCAGCGCCGCTCATGCTGCCAGTCTGGCCCCGCTGCTGGGCTACAACGGGCATTTGGTGTGTATTCAGGATCGTCAGGAAACAGCCCCGCTGCCGGCTTTCAGTACCGCGATTTCCTTGCATGAGGTGGCACTCAACAGTTTCCATGCCCACGCCAGCCTGAGCGATCGGCAGTCGCTGCGCCAAGCCGGCGAACGTCTGCTCGAAGACGTGCTCGCCGGCAGCCTGAACGTCCCCAAGCGCCAGAACTTCGACTTCTACAACCTGCCGCAGGCGTTGCATGCCCTCAAGCAAGGTGGCGACGGTGGCAAATGGGTAGCCCGGCTGGAGGGCTCGAACCAGGTCGAATAGCCAACCGTAAAAACCACATCGCCCGAGGCTCCTGGAGTGGAGCTCGGGCGACAGGTTCAGCGCAATCGCGCAGCGGCGTTGTGACTACGCCTCAGCCAGGTTTTCCTTTTTTTCCAGCCATTCGATCATCAACTCGCCCCAGGCGATATCCGCCTGCAAGGCGTCTTTGGCTTTGGTCGAGTCACGAGTACGCAAACCTTCCAGCACTTCAAAGTGCTTGTGCTTGGCACTGGCCAGTTCCCGCTTGGGCACCTCGGCGTGGAACCGGCTCAGCAGTGGCCCCATGATGACCCACATGTTTTCCAGGGTTTTCGATACCACAGGCATGCGCGCCGCCGAGATCAAACCGAAGTGGAACTCCCGGTTGAGCAACGCGGCCTGTCGGTAATCGACCGTGACCGCCTTCTGGAACGCGTCCTGAATGGCTTCGAGTTTCGCCAGTTCCGGTTGGGTGATCCGCTGCGCCGCAACGCCTGCCGCTTCACCTTCCAGCAGATGACGGATCAACTGGATTTCCCGCAATTGACTGACCGTCAGCTCCGGCACGTAGATCGAAGTGGCCGCCTTCATGTCCAGCGCATGATCGCTGACCAGGCGGAAAATAGCTTCCCGCACGGGAGTGATCGAGACGCCGAATTCCTCGGCCAATGTGCTGATGCGCAGCCGATCCCCGGGTTGATATTGCCCGTCCATCAATGCGGTACGGATGATGGAATAGACCCGTTCGCTCAAGTTGCCTTTATCAATGGGCTTATGCACGGTCACTATGACTCGGTCTCCATGGTCGATTACTGTGCGTCGGGCGACAGACTTGTGAATCCATCGACCTGTAACGTCGAAAACGCATCATACATCATCAAAATACGCCTGCCACTCCACCCGACGGATCTCCTTAAATGCGCGCATCCCGGCGACCAACGCCTTGCAGCAGCACCGCGATGACGATAATCGCGCCTTTGATGATTTGCTGCGGATAGGCCGGCACACTCAACAGGTTCATGATATTGCCGATCAGCCCCAACACCAGCACGCCGACGACGGTGTAAAAAATCGTACCTTTGCCACCGGACAACAACGCGCCTCCGATAACGCAAGCGGCGATCGCGTCCAGTTCAAGCGCCATGCCCGCACTGGGTGTTGCCACCCCCGAACGCGAGGCAATCACCACTCCGGCCAATGCCGCCAGGCCACCGCAAATACCATACGCGGCGAGTTTGTAGCGCTCTACCGGAATCCCGGCCAGGCGCACCGCTGTTTCGTTGCTGCCGCTGGCAATGGTCAGGCGACCATAAGCGTTGTAGCGCAGGATCAAGGCAAACACGACCGTCACCAACACCGCCAGCCACACTGGCCACGGGATGCCCAGCACGCCATCGGCCAGCCGGCCGAAATCACGCAGCAATTGGGCACTGACCAACCTGTCATCCAGACGTTGTGGCTGGCCGTTGGACAGGATGAACGCCAAGCCACGGGCGACCGTCATCATTGCCAGCGTTGCGATAAAAGGCGCCATGCGAAAGTAGGCGATAAAAGTGCCCGTCACCAGGCCCATCAGGACACCTGCCGCCACCGCAATCGCTACGGCGAGCAGCAACCCGAGACTGCCTTCGACCGGCAGCACATTCAGCGTCATGGCAACCACGATGCCGCCCACTGCCGCGACCGACGCCACAGACAAATCGATCCCCGCCGTGAGGATCACGATCAGCATGCCGACGCTGACCAGCAGCAACGGTGTCAATTGGCGCAACAGATTGCCGATATTCTGGTAGGTGAAGAAGTCCGCCGACAGCACGCTCGCGACGATGATCAGTATCACCAGCATCACCAGCGCGTTGTGTTGCAGAAACAGCCGTTGCAGCGAACGTCGGTCAGCCCGGCCCCCGTCGGCGCGATTGTGTTCCTGCAGAAGCTCAGCCGTGGCCAGCTTGGAATTAGGGTTACTCATGGTGCTCGACTCCCATTGCCAGGCATATCATTTGCTGTTCTTTAATGCGCTCGCCGGCAAGTTCGCCGGCAATCGCGCCTTCGCGCATCACCAGCACGCGATCACACATGCCGATGATTTCAATCATTTCCGAAGAGACCATGATGATCGCAACGCCTTGTTCGGCGAGGTCATTGATCACCCGGTAGATTTCGGTTTTGGCCCCGACATCGACCCCGCGGGTCGGCTCGTCGAGGATCAACACACGGCAGCCCGCATCGACCCATTTCATCAGGGCGACTTTTTGTTGATTACCGCCTGAAAGGTCGCCGACCAACTGCTCGATCGAGTGTGTCTTGACCGCCAGTTGCTGGCGCAAGGCTTCGATTCCCCGGGTTTCCCGACCACTGGCAATCCAGCCCATACGTCCGGTGTAGGGACTGTCGGGGCGCAGCGCGCCGTTGACCCTGATCGACATTTCCAGCAGCACGCCTTGCTGCTTGCGGTCCTCAGGCAACAGGCCGATGCCATTGGCAATCGCTTCACGGGGGGTGCGGTTATGGATCTCTCGCCCTTCGAGATAAAGGCTGCCGGAGGTTTTCCGGTCCGCGCCGAAAATCGCCCGCATGGTTTCAGTACGTCCGGCGCCCACCAGCCCACAAAAACCCAGCACCTCCCCCGCTCGGACCTCAAAACTGACATCGCGCACCAGACGTCCGGCATTCAGTTGCTCAACCTTGAGCAAGACCTCGCCAAGCTGTTTGTTGCGCGGAGGAAATAGGTCGCTGAGCTCTCGACCGATCATCATTTCGATCAGGCCACGCTCGGTAATGTCGGCCAGTTCCAGCGTGCCCACCGTCTTGCCGTCCTTGAGCACCGTCGCGCGATTGCAAATGCGGAATATTTCATCCATGCGGTGCGAGACGTAGACAATACAGGCGCCTTTGCGGCGCAACTCATCAAGGATTTTGAACAGCTTCTCGGCCTCATGAGAGGTCAGCACCGCCGTTGGTTCATCGAAAACCAGCACCGACGAATTACGCGACAGCGCCTTGCAGATCTCCACCGCCTGCTGATACGCCACCGGCAAACTGCCGACGGGCTGGCGCACATCGATATCGCTGAAACCCAGTTCATCGAGAACCGCCCGGGCCTTTTTGCGCATCGTCGCCCATTGCACGAAACCCTTGCTCTTCCCCAGGTCATCGATGCAGATGTTCTCCGCCACCGACAAATGCGGGGCCAGGGCAAACTCCTGGTAGATGATCGAAATACCCAGTTTCAAGGCATCGCCAGGGTTGCGAATATCGACTTTTTCGCCGTTCAGGCTGACCCCGCCCGTATCGCGCACATAGGCGCCGGACAGGATCTTCATCAAGGTTGACTTGCCGGCGCCGTTCTCACCCATCAGCGCGTGAATTTCCCCTGCTCTTGCCGAGAAACTCGCATTGTTCAGCGCGCTGATACCGCCGAATTTCTTTGAGATGTCGTGCATCTCTACGGCAGGTTTGTGCATCGCATTCATACTGTTCACCGTCTATAAGCCGTCAACGTTCGAACTGTAACCACCGACAAAAAAGCGGTGGTCACAGGCCGGTTCACTCTCGCGAAATCACTTCATCGCGGTTTTGATCTGCTCGATGGAACGGAAGGGAGGGACGGTGTCGGTCGTCGGCGGCAGGCTGTCAGCCTTGATGAACGTGTCGACGTTATCCGGTGTGATCAGAGTTACAGGAAAGTACGAGGCCAGCGGCAGATTGTTGGCATTCAGGCCCTTTTCGAGAATCTGGTGGATCAACTCGATGGCCGCCACACCGGTTTCCGAACCACTATTGGTGGCGCTCACCAACAATTTGCCTTGTTTGATCAAGTCCAGCGCCACCCGAAAGCTGCCGGCGCCTGACGCGACCATCACGCTGTTTTTCTTGCCGGCATTTTCAAGCGCATTGATCGCACCAATGGCGATGAAGTCGTTCTCTGCCAAGACCAGATTGAGCTTGTCGCCTTGGGACGAAAGGATATCTTCTGTGGCGGCCAGACCACCTTCTTCAGTCCAGTCGCCACGGCCCCAGGCCAGCACGTTGAAGCCACCTTCGGGCCAGCTGAAGCTACCTTTGGCCTTGACCTGCTGGAACAGCTTGAAGCCTTTGAGCATCGCGTCTTCTTTGGACAAACCCAGCTTGCGCTCTTGTGCACGGGCATAGACGATCCCGGAGATCATGCCGTTGAGCCGGCTTTCGGACGTGGAGTTGCCCATCACCCCGATGACCATCGCGGCGTTGATCACCTTGGCCGGATCGGTCTTGGCGGCCACGTAACGCCCGGCCTCGAAACCACTGCCGTACGGGTTGCCGGTGCTGGTGGTGATGACTGGAGCGCGAGCGTCCGGGGCGGTACCAACGGTGATCACCGGAATGCCGGCGGCCACCGCACGTTCGACATCCGACACCGAGCCGAGAACGTCGGTTGGGTCAATCACGATCAGGTCGACGCCCAGGGTAATGAAGTTATCGACCTGGGCGCTCTGCTTGGCGACATCACTGTCCGCCACTTGCAGTTCGATGTCGTAGTTGTACTTTTTGGCTATGGTTTTCGAATCGTCGATCATCGAGACAAACCAGGGGTTGCCCAGTGTGATTTCAGTCCAGCCGATCCGCAGACGCTCGCCCTTCTTTTTCAGCGGCAAGGCTTTGTTGATCGACGTGCGATCAGGCATGTCGGGGTCAATCACCCCGGACAAGGCGGTGTTGGGCATCAAACTATAAATTTCATGCTTGGGCGCAGCCCAGGCGTGAGTGCCGATCAGGCCCAGCAAGGCCAATGTGGTGATCGATCGAACAGCTGACAGCTTCATAATTATTATTCTCCGGTGCGCTGATTTTGTTCAGTGCTGCAGGTGCTGTTACACACAGCACCGGTTGCTCATTGACGGCTCAGTCCTGCAAATCGATCCAGGCAGATTTGAGTTCCGAGTATTTGTCCAGTGCGTGCATTGAGCGGTCACGACCGTTGCCCGATTGCTTGTAACCGCCAAACGGCATGGTGATGTCGCCACCGTCGAAGCAGTTGACCCAGACGCTGCCGGCGCGCAGCGAGCGGATGATCGAATGGGCCCGCGAGAGGTCGCTGGTCCAGAGACTGGCTGCCAGGCCGTAAGGCGAATCATTGGCGATGCGCACCGCATCCAGATGATCCCTGGCGTTGATCACCGACAACACAGGGCCGAAGATTTCCTCGCGGGCAATGGTCATGTCATTGGTGACGTCGTCGAAGATCGTCGGCGGGATGAAAAAACCGTCGGCCAAGGCTCCACTGGCACGCTCGCCGCCAAGGATGATGCGGGCGCCCTCTTCCGAGCCTTTTCGGATGTAGCCGAGCACGCGATCCATCTGCGCCTTGTCGACCATTGCACCGAGTTGGGTGGCGGGATCAAGCGGGTCACCGATGGCGATGGTCCGGGCGACTTTCAACACTTCGGCGACAAACTCGTTGCGAATGCCCTCCTCCACGATCAATCGCGACGGCGCCACGCACACTTCACCCTGGTTGAAAAACATCGACCGGGCAGCGGTTGTCGCGGCTTTTTCCAGGTTGCGGCAGTCATTGAGAATGATGTTCGGAGTCTTGCCACCGCACTCCAGCCACACCCGTTTCATATTCGACTGGCCGGCGTACTGCAGGAACAGTTTGCCGACCTCACCGGAACCGGTGAACACCAGCGTATCGACATCCATGTGCAGCCCAAGCGCACGGCCAGCGGTAGGACCGAAGCCCGGCAACACGTTGAACACACCCGGTGGAATGCCCGCTTGTGCAGCCAGCTCGGCGATGCGCAGTGCGGTCAGCGGAGACTGTTCGGCGGGTTTGAGAATCACTGAGTTGCCCATCGCCAGCGCCGGGGCGACTTTCCACATCGCCATCAGCATCGGGAAATTCCATGGGGTCACGGCGGCAACCACGCCAATGGCTTCGCGGGTAATCATGCCCAGTGCGCCCGGTCCTGAAGGGGCAATTTCGTCGTAGACCTTGTCGCAACATTCGGCGTACCACTGCAGGCATTCAAGCACCGCATGCACATCAAAGCCGGCGCTTTCGGACACCGGTTTGCCCATATCGAGGGTTTCCAGCAACGCCAGTTCAGTCATGTGCTGTTCGAACAACGCAGCGAACCGCAGCAGAACTTTCTTGCGTTCCTTGGGTGCCAGTTGCGACCACACGCCGCTGTCGAACGCCTGTCGAGCGGCCTTGACTGCGACGTCGACGTCTTCGGCCTGGCAGGATGCCACGTGATTCAGCACCTGGCCGTTGCGCGGAGAAATGTTGGCGAAGGTTTCGCCGCTCAAGGCATCGACGAACCGGCCATTGATAAAGGCTTTCCCTGGCAGATTCAGGGCGGCGACTCGCTGCTGGACCGCAGCGATATCAACGAGAGTGTTCATGCTGTTGCGTCTCCTGTTTGTTGTTGTAGGCGTAGGCGCCCAACGACGATATATCATGCATTATCGAAATTACAAGCGAAGAAATGCCCTGATTCAGGGTGTTTTATTAACAAGTGATGTTCGTAAAAAACGTGTAATCCCTTAAAAACTGACCTCGGTTTTCAGGCCGAAGACCACGACGCTTTTGTCCCCGCTCAGTCCACCGGGATTGGCGACGTATTGCACATTGGGTCGCAGGGTCAGGGCCGGCGTCACGCTGATGCCGTAGTACAACTCCATCGGATATTCGGTGTCCGGCGCCGGTTGGGTGAAAGCGTTTTGCTGTCGAATACGCTTGGCGGATTTTTCATTCACCTCAAGGCGACCGATCGCCAGGCCGATTTCATCCTGAGGCCGCGCTGCAAACGGGCCGCTGATAAACGCGCCGACGTGAAAGACCTTTTCCACGTAGGACACATCGCGATCCGATTGGATGAAGTTTGCGAACAGGGTTAATCCACGGGCGCTGTTGCTCGGGTCCTGATAGACCCGCTGCTCGGCCATGCCGTAGTAACCGCTGGCCTGATCGTGCTGATCCGGCGCATTGCCGGTCAGGCCGATGGGCTGGCCATTGATGTCGTGATAGACATCGTTGAAATCGCCGGTATTGCGCCAGATCCCCGCACGATAGCTGCCGGGCAGACCGTTTAGGGTCGGCGTCCACGCCAACTCGCCGACCGCCAGATAACCGGTGGTGCCCGAAGGACTGCCGAAGTCCAGGCCCTGGGAGTTTTCGGTGAAGCGAGGGTTGACCTGATACAGCGAGGCATTGAGCGACAGCTCGTCAGTCAGCTTCGCCGCCACCGCAGCCCCCCACTGGCTGACGGGCCAGGTGAACCAATTGGGGGTGATGTAACCCGGCACCGTGCCGCAGAACGTCAGGTTTTGAAACTTGCAGGAAAACGGGAACACATCGCCACTCATTGGCAAGCGCCCCAGTTTCACCACCAGTCGATCATCCAGCAGCGCCTGCTGGTAATAGAACTGCACCAGGCGGGTAACGCTGCCGTAGCCGTAGATTTCCTGGGCAGCCAGCAAGGTGTTGGTGCCGGCCTCCGCGGTGAGGTTTTCGCCATTGCGGTTGCTGAAGGTCATGCGAAAACTCGCCCCTTGCCAGCCCACCAACTTCTGCAGATCAAAGTTGGTATCAATCATCAGCTGATCGCTGTAAGTCCCTTTGTGTTCGTCTCCGCCCTGGGTGTTGTAGGCCAGTTCGTTAACGTAGGTCAGTTGAAAATCCACGCCCTTCTCATGCAAGCGAGTGCGTTCGCCGTTCCAGTCCCCCAGCAAAAAATTATTCGGCGAGTAACTGGCCGCATGAGCACCCGGTAATGCGCAGGCGCTCAAAAGTCCGACGGCAACTATCGTTCTGTTGGTCATTATTATTGTTCCCGAAACTGTTTTTATTGTTGGTCTTAGTGTTTTTCGAGCATGCAAAACCCCGCCAACCCAACTGACGGGTCGGTCAAACTTCTTTCTTCAGAACTTCGTGACAGAGACTTCGGTTAGAAACACATTCTGACGATGTCGGCGACCTCCTCTTTGCTGTTGATTTTCTTCGGATGACAGGCCAGGTCCTGGTTGAAACTGGTCCAGACGGTTTGGGAAAACTCTTCGATCTGCTCCGGGCGCAAACCATAGCTGCGGAAAGTGTCGGTGACGCCCAGAGTGGTAAACAGTTTTTGCAGGATGTCCGGAAGGCGCGCGGCGCGTTCGGTTTCAGCAAGACTCAGCGTCGACGGATCGAGAATCCCGGCCACCCGCGCGAACTTGTCCGCGCACACCGGCAGCGTCCAGCGGATGACATGTGGTGTGCTTGCCGCGACGGTGCCGCCATGCGGTGCGTCGGTCATCGCCCCCAATGGCTGACCCAGGGCATGGGACACCGTGACGCCGGCACTGGCAATCGCCATGCCGCCGAGGGTCGAAGCAAACGCCATGCGGGCGCGCGCCTCCAGATCTTCGCCGTGTTCCACGCACTGCCGTGCATTGGCCGCGAACAGTCGAATCGACTCCAGCGCGACCATTTCCACCCAGGGCGTGCAGTGAATACTGATGTACGCCTCGAGCGCGTGGCAGAAGGTGTCGACTGCGGTCAACGCGGTCAGCTTCGGCGGTTTCGACACCAGAATCTTCGGGTCAATCAAGGCAACATCGGGGTAGATGAACGGGTTGACGATGGCGCATTTCAGGCCCAGTTCAGGATTGTTGATCACCGCAAACGGAGTCGCTTCGGTACCGGTGCCCGAGGTGGTCGGCACCACCAGCAAAGGCAGCCCACGGCTTTGCGGGCGGGTCACGGCTTCACCGAGGCGCTCGGTATAGTCCCAGCAATTGCCGCCATGAACGGCAACGAACGCCACGGCTTTGGCCGAGTCGATCGCACTGCCGCCGCCCACCGCCACCACCACATCACAAGCGCTATGGCGAACGTGCTCGACCGCTCGATCAATCGTGGTATGCCGTGGGTTGGGCACGATGTCGTAGAACTCGACAAACTGCAGGCCACGCTCGGCGAAACTGCCGGTAATTTGCGCGACCAGATCGCTGCCTTGGAGAAACGGGTCGACCATCAAGAAGACCTTTTTGCCGAACGGCTCGACCTTCTCGCCCATGCGCTTGATCGCCCCGACTTCAAAGTCCAGGGTCAGCGGCAGACTTGCCTGAAATGCTTTCATCAGTTCACCTGTTGTAATGGCGTGTGCGCTGCAGACGGGTTCATCCCGCCAGCAACGACCCACCTTTTTTGTAGAGTTGGCCAAGGTCGCTGGCCGAGATCAGTGCCGCTTTCATTTCGTCGAAGGTCACTTCAAATGGCTCAACGTTGCTGGTCTGGCCAGGGTCGGCGGCCGTGCGCGCCACGCAGTCGAGTTCGTTTGCGGTGATGTCGGCCAGCCCCAGGTCTTCGAAGGTGACCGGCAAACCGATGCTCAGGCAGAACCTCAGCACCGTATCCAGTTCACGGCTGGATTTGCCTTCGAGCACCAGCATCACCAGCACGCCGAAAGCCACGTACTCGCCGTGGTACATGGTCGCCCGGCCCCCCAGTTCGCTGAACCCGCAATACACCGCATGGGCAGTCGCCACGCCGTTGCTTTCGAAACCGATACCGCTCATGAGCGCATTGGCTTCCACCACGCGATTGAAGGCTTTGGTCACGCATTGCTGTTCAGCGGCGCGCATGGCTTGCAGGCCATCCTCAAGCAGCACCCGATAACACAGCTCGGCGATGGCCATGGAGGTCAGCGTCGATTTCGCACCGCCGCCGCCGTCCTTCAATCCCACACCGGCATTGCCGAGAAAATTGTCCCGGTGCGATTCGACACAGGTGCGCGCTTCGAAATACGTCGACAGCGCATCGCCCATTCCAGCTACCAGCAGACGCACCGGCGCCTGGGCGATGATCCAGGTATCGACCACCACCACGTCCGGGCTGCGTTCATAAAAAAGCACGTCGTCAAACGCGCCCGCTTCGGTGTACAGCACCGACAGCGAACTGGTGGGTGCGTCGTTGGAAACGATAGTGGGGACGATGCACAGCGGCACTTTGGCCTGATTGGCAACGGCTTTGGCGGCGTCGAGCACCTTGCCGCCACCGACACCAATCACACCGTCGCATTCAAGCGCGCTGATGCTTGCCGTGAGCCGCTGGATTTCCTGCCGCGTCACTTCGCCGGAAAAAATCGCGTAATGCAACTGAGTGCGCTCGGCATCGAAACTGGCGCTCAGGGTCTGTTTCAGGCTGTCGAGGCGACCCTGAGTGGTGATTACCAAAAACCGCCGACCGAACCAGGCCACATGCCGGTGCAGTCGATCGAGTTCCTTGTAGCCCTGGATATAGCGGCCGGGTGCAGCAAACATTTGAGTCATGTCATCGTCATCCTGGCCTCGTCGAGGAGGCTTTTTTTATTGCTTTGAGGACGTTTGCGAGAATCTCATCTCTCGGCGGAGAGATGATATATCATATTTTATTTATAACCGCCAACAGCTTTTCGCCGGAATGCAGAGCGCTGAAAACCCGGGATTGACGCTTGGGGGGGATGAAGATATATGATGCATGAAAATAAAAACGACGCGGTTTGGAGAAAGGCATGCACGATTACATTGTCATTGGAGGCGGCTCGGCGGGCTGCGCGTTGACGGGTCGCCTGATCGAGGCAGGCGCCTCGGTTCTGCTGATCGAGGCGGGCCCACGCGATACTCACCCGTTGATTCATATCCCCGCCGGGTTTACCCGGCTGCTGTCCAGCCCGCTGCTGTCACGCCACGAAACCCAACCGCAAACAACCATGGACGGACGCAAACGCATTCTTCCGCAGGGTCGAGTGCTGGGCGGTGGAAGCTCGGTGAATGCGCTGATCTATATCCGCGGCCAGCACGAGGACTACGACGACTGGGCCAGCGCCGGCTGCAATGGCTGGTCGTTTCGCGAAGTGCTGCCGTACTTCAAGCGTGCCGAGGACAACGAGCGCTTCGACAATGGCTACCACGCTACTGGCGGCCCGCTCGGTGTTTCTGACCTCAAGCAAGTGTGCGAACTGTCCCGTGGTTTCGTGCGCGCTGCGCAGCAAGCCGGTATCCCCTTCACGCCCGATTTCAATGGCGAACGCCAGAACGGCGTCGGCTTCAATCAGATCACCGCGCGCAACAATCGCCGCTGCAGCGCAGCCGTGGCGTACCTGCGTGAGGCGGAAAAATCCGATCTCCTCACGGTCGTCACCGACGCCACGGTGCAACGAATCCTCATCGAAGGCGAACAGGCCGCTGGGGTCGAGTACATCCATAAAGGCCAACGGGTGCAGGCGCGAGGCAGCAAAGAAGTGATCCTCAGTGCTGGCGCCATTCAGTCACCCAAGCTGTTGATGCTGTCCGGAATCGGTAGTGCCGAAGAGCTTCAGCGCCATGGCATTCCGCTGCTGCATGAGCTGCCCGGCGTCGGCCAGAACCTGCAAGACCACGCGGAAGTCGGCAGCATTGCCTACTGCCACGGAAAGTACGGTTACTACGGCCAGGACAGCGCCCTCAACACGGTCAAGAACGGTCTGCAGTACTTGATGTTCGGCAGTGGCCCGGTCAGTTCAAACGTCACCGAGGCCTGTGCGTTCGTCAACACCGACAACGCCCAGGAAAGGCCCAACGCGCAGATGCATTTCGTGCCGATCGTGTTTTTCGACCTCGATCAGGACGTCATCAAAAAACCCGGCGCGACCATCAACACCTGCGTGCTGCGCCCGATGAGCCGAGGCGAAATCCGCCTGGGCGACAACAAGGCCGACACCCCGCCACGCATTGATCCTCGTTATTTTGCCCACCCGGAAGACCGGCGTGTCGCGATCAAGGGCTTGAACCTGTCGCGGGAAATTCTCGCGCAACCGGCCATGCGTGCGTACACCGGCGAAGAGGTATTCCCGGGACTGAGCGTGCGCAGCGATGAAGCATTGCTCAGCTACATCAACCAGCGCGCCAAGACCGTTTACCACCCGGTTGGCACCTGCAAGATGGGTGACGACGAAATGGCCGTGGTCGACCCGCAACTGCGGGTTCGCGGCGTGCGCAATCTGCGGGTGGTCGACGCCTCGATCATGCCCAACCTGATCTCCGGCAACACCAATGCACCGTCAATCATGATCGGCGAAAAAGCCGCGGACATGATCCTCGGGCGAGCCGCGTTGCCGGCGTCTACAGCACATTTTTGAAAGAGGAGTCTCCACATGCCCATCAGCGGTAAAACCCGAGTCGTCGTGCACCTTACCTACCCGGCCAAACACTTGCGCACCCCGGAATTCTTCAACCCGTTGCTGGAACGGCTGGGCTATGACGGCGTGCTGGTGCCCTGGGAAGTCTCCCCGGACAACCTTGCCACCGCGTGGGAAGGATTACGCGGGATCGAGAATCTGGCGGGGGTGATTGTCACCGTTCCGCACAAGCTGGAGGTGGCGAAATTGTGCGATGAACTGCAAGGCACGGCCCGTGTGCTCAACGTGTGCAACGTTGCCAAACGCCTGCCCGACGGGCGCTTCAGCGGGCGCATGTTTGACGGCGACGGCTTTGTCGGCGGCCTGAAAAAACAGGGCCACGACCTGAGCAATAAACGCGTGCTGTTGCTGGGTGCGGGCGGCGCGGCGACCGGCATCGCCCATGCGTTGCTCGCCGAAGCGATTGAAGAACTGGTGATCAGCAACCGCACACCGGCCAAGGCCGAAGAGCTGGTGCGTGAACTGCGGCAGATTTTCCCTGACCGGCAGATCAATGCCGGCCCCGCCGACGCGACGGGTTTCGATGTGGTGATCAACGGCACGGCGTTAGGCCTAAAAGCTCACGACCCGTTGCCGCTGCCCGCCGACACGCTCGCCCCCGGAACGGTGGTCGGTGAAGTGGTCATGAACCCGGACATCACGCCGCTGTTGAGCGCCGCCGCCAAGCGCGGCTGCGTCATCCACAAAGGTGCGCACATGATCACCGGCCAGATCGATCTGCTGGCCGAGTTTCTGTTTTCCAAAACCGGTGTTTAACACGCCCTCCGCAATGCATAAGGAAAGACCATGAAAAAGACTGCAATCATTACTGGCGGCGGCTCCGGTATCGGCCTGGCCACCGCACAACGTCTGCTCGCTGACGGTTATGAGGTGTTCACCGTCGGGCTCGGCGAACCCGAGCAGCGCGTCGAAGGCATTCATTACCAGGAACTCGACGTGACCAATGACGACGCGGTGAAGAGCTTCTTCGGCCCGTTCGAGCGCGTCGACGCCATCGTCAATGCCGCCGGGATCATTGACCACAACCGCGAGTGGGAGCTGGACGGTTTCAGCCGGGTCATGGACGTCAATCTCACGGCCGTGCTGCGCCTCACCAACGCCGCCCTGCCCGGCCTGAAAGCCGCTCGCGGCGCAGTGGTGAACTTCGCCTCGATGTGGGGGATTTTCGGTTCTGCTAAGACCCCGGCGTATGCGTCGAGCAAAGCCGCCATCTCCGAGCTTACACGCTGCATGGCAGTTGCGTGGGCGACCGATGGCGTGCGCGCAAATGCGGTGGCGCCGGGCTGGATTCTGACCAACCTGTCGCGACGGGCGTTCGAAGATCCGGCGCGCTCGGAAGGCATCATGGCGCGTATTCCGATGAAAAGCTGGGGCGCGCCGGAAGACGTGGCCAATGTGATCGCCTTCCTCGTTTCCGACAACGCGCGCTACGTGACGGGTACGACGTTGCCCGTCGATGGCGGGTATTCGATCGCCTGACGTCATCTCGTCGCTTGAGTGCTTGACCGTTTAAAAACATGATATATCATGCATCACAACAAGACCGAGCACTTGGCAACCTGCCGCCGAGCCTCGAATAACAATAAGCAGTGAAGTGAGAGGTGCTGAATGAATCTGGTTTTCGGCTCGCCCGGACGGTACGTCCAGGGCACTGAAGTGCTCGCTCAGGCGGGCACTTATCTGGCGCACTGCGGACGCAAGGCCGTGGTGGTCATCGACAGCTATGTGCTGGGTCTGATCCGCCAACGACTCGATGACACTTGCGCGCAATCGGACGTCGAGTTGCACTACATCACCTTCGACGGCGAGATCACCGCCGACGGGATTGCCGGCCTACGAGCGGCTGCCGCTGAGGTCGGGTTCGACATGATCCTGGCCGTCGGTGGCGGCAAATGCATCGACGCCGGCAAGGCCCTCGCCCACACCTCCGGTCGTGCGCTGATCACCATGCCGACCGTGGCCTCCAACGATGCGCCCACGTCGAAAAACTACGTGGTCTACGACGCTCATCATCAACTCAGCGAAGTCGGGCATCTGCTCGTCAGCCCTCGCTACGTGCTGGTGGACACCTCGCTGATTGCCCAGGCCCCGCGCCAATTCCTGCTCGCCGGGATTGCCGATGCGCTGACCAAAAAATTCGAAGCCGAGCAGTGCTACAAATCCGGTGGCGTGAACATGTTCGGCGCACGCCCGGCGCTGTCGGGGCTGGTGCTGGCACGCGAGTGCTACCGCATCATTCGTCAATACGCCGAGCCGGCGCTGGCCCAGGCCGGCACCGGCGAGGTAACGGTCGCCTTCGATCACCTGATCGAAGCCGTGCTGTTGATGAGCGGTCTGGGGTTCGAGAGCGGCGGCCTGTCGATTGCCCACGCGATGACACGCGGCCTGTCGAAAATCCCCGGTGCACAACAGCAGGTTCACGGCTGGCAAGTGGCGTATGGCTTGCTGGTGCAGCTGGTGCTGGAGGACCGCGATGCCGAACTGATGGGTGATATGTTGAGCTTCTATCAGCGTATCGGCTTGCCTCGCAACCTGACCGAACTGGGCGTCCTCAACGTCGACGATTCGGTACTGATGCAAGTGGCCGAGCCCACCTTGAAAGCCCCACACGCTCGCAACTTTGCCACGGCCTCAGGCGGCGCACCGACGTGCGACGAACTGATCGGGGCGATGCGCGCGCTCGAAGGGCTGACCCACTGAGCACTGACTCAAAACCCTGTTGAACACACAACCACCCCGTTGAAGTTCAAACCCCGCCACTGAGATTCAACTTCAACAAATTCATGCCTGTGATTGGAGGTAGAGATGTCTGCACCCCGAAAAACACTCGAACAGTGGAAAGCCAGCAACTTTGTGCCTTCCGCCGAGACGGTTATCAAGTTGAAAGACCGGGCGAAATTCGTTCGTCTTGAAACAATCCGCCTGATCGAAATCGCCAAGACCGGCCACTACACCTCGGTGTTTTCCGCCGCTGAATTGTTCTCCGCGCTGTACTACGACGTGATGACGATTCGTCCCGATGAACCGAAGTGGCCCGGCCGCGACCGCTTCCTGATGGGCAAGGGCCACGCCGCCGTGGGCCAGTTCCCGATACTGGCAGACCTTGGCGTGTTCCCCAAGGAATGGCTCGATGAATACACCCGCCTGGGCAGCCCTCTGGGCGATCACCCTGACATGCGTAAAGTGCCCGGCATCGATTTCTCTTCCGGCTCCATCGGCCACGCCCTCTCCGGCGGCCTGGGCATGTGCCTGGCCCAACGCTTCACCGGCGAAGTCTACGACGTGTTCGTCATGCTCGGCGACGGTGAAATGCAGGAAGGCCAGGTCTGGGAAGCCGCGATGAGCGCCGCCCACCACAAGGCCAAACACTTGATCGCGATAGTCGACCGCAACGGCTTCCAGCTCGACGGCTCGGTCGACGACGTGATCGGCATCGAACCGCTGGACGAAAAATGGCGCGCCTTTGGCTGGGAAGTGCATGTCATCGACGGCCACAACATCGCTGAAGTGACCGAAACCCTGCGTCGAGTGAAAGCCGACGAAACTCGCGACAAACCGGTGTGCATCATCGCCAAAACCGTCAAGGGCAAAGGCGTTTCCTACATGGAAACCGAACCCGGCTGGCACCTCGGTTACCTCGACCCGGAAGACGCCAAACGTGCTATCGCTGAAATTGAAGCCATGGAGATCTGAACATGAATGCCCCTCTTTCCCCCAATTCCTGGCAGTACCGTGGCCTCAACGCCCTCAACCCGGGCCTGTCCTATTTGTCCGATGCGCTGATTGAACTGACCAAGGCCGGCTACCCGGTGATGGCCGGTTCGGCTGACTTGCAGTACTCCAACGGCCTGAACAAATTTGCCGGTGAGTACCCAGAGCGCTACCTGCAGTTCGGTATCTCCGAGCAGAACATGGTGACCGCCGCCGCGGGCCTGGCCACCTGTGGCGTGATGCCGTTCGTGGCGACTTTTGCATCGTTCCTCGGCCTGTTGTGCTGCGAACAGATCCGCATGGACGTCGCCTACTCGGCGCAACCGGTGCGCTTGATCGGGCACCACACCGGCATTTCCCTGGGCTTTTACGGTACTTCGCACCACGCCACTGAAGACATCGCCACCATGCGTTCCATTGCCGACCTGGCGGTCGTTTCCCCTGCCGACGGTCCGCAACTGGTCGCGGCGATCCGGGCGTCGGCCACCTACGACAAGCCGGTGTATTTCCGTATCGGTCGCGGTCGCGATCCGATCGTTTACAACGACGACGTCGTCTTCGAATTCGGCAAGGCCCATGAGCACATCGAAGGTGAAGAACTGACCATCATCGCTTGCGGTATCACCGTGCACGCGGCGCTGACAGCGGCTCGCAAAATGAACGCTGAAGGACGTTCCGTGGGCGTGATCGACATGGCCTCGATCAAGCCGATCGACCGTGATGCCATCCTGCGCGCCGCTGCACGCAGCAAACGCATGATGACCGTCGAAGAGCACAACGTGCTGGGTGGCCTGGGGGCTGCGGTCGCTGAAGTGCTGTCGGACGAAGGCGTCGGCGTGAAGCTCAAGCGCCACGGTATCTACGACGAATACAGCCTGATCGCTCCGCCGACGCACTTGTACCAACACTACAAGCTGGATGCCGCCGGTATCGAGGAAGTGGCACTGGCGCACATCAACGCCTGACACACATTCCTTGTGGGAGCGGGCTTGCTCGCGAAAGCGGTGTGTCAGTAACCGTCAAGTCATCTGACCCAACGCCTTCGCGAGCAAGCCCGCTCCCACTCTGGATTTTAGTTTGAAGGGACACCTCGTTTTTTCAGGGAGCTTTACGCACTCCATCGTCACCCACCACGTCCCGTGGTTCATGAAACATCTCGGAGCCAACAATGAATAACATCACCGAGACCATGTCCGATTACTCGACCGGACAGGCCAAAACACGTACCTCTCTGCGCAGAAAGTCATTGATGGCCACCGGCGTCGGCAACTTGCTGGAGTGGTTTGACTGGACTATTTACACCGTCGCGTCGGTGTACATCGCCGCCGCACTCTTCGATAAAAGCAACGCAACGTCTGCATTGCTGAACACCCTCGCGGTCTTTGCCGCGGGGTTTCTGTTGCGGCCTATCGGCGGGATCTTCTTCGGCATCCTCGCCGACAAACTGGGAAGGCGCGTGGTGTTGCTCAGCACCATGCTGTTGATGGCTGGCGCGAGTTTGCTGATCGCCTTTATTCCCTCTTATGATTCGATTGGCAGTTGGGCTTCAGGACTCTTGCTGCTCGCCAGGCTGGTACAAGGTTTTGCCCATGGTGGTGAAACCACCACCTCCTACGCCTACATCGCCGAAATCGCACCGCCGAAGAAACGAGGGTTGTGGTCAAGCACGGTGTTTATCGCGGTTGGCTGCGGCTCGTTGCTGGCGACGTTCTACATGGCATTGCTGACGTCATTGTTGTCCGTGAGTGAAATGCAGGAGTGGGGCTGGCGTATCCCCTTCGCCACAGGTGGTCTGTTGGCCGTCTTTGCCTTGTGGCTGCGTCGCAACATGATGGAAAGTGAACACTCGCCGAGTGCTGGCGGTGAATCAACAGCGCCAGCCTGGAGTCGAGGCAAGATCATCCAGCACGGCGTGCGTCTGTTTCTCTATGAAGCCGGTGCCACATTGACCTACTACACCTGGGTCACCTCGGCCTCGATCTACGCCATCAGCGTCAAAGGCATGGACCCACGCAGCGCGTTTACCATGAGTTGCATTGCACAGGTCATCTACCTGATCTTCCTGCCGGTTTCCGGCTGGATCTCGGATCTGTGGGGACGCAAGATTTCGGCGCTGATTTCCTTGCTGGGGATTGCCGCCACGCTGTTCCCGCTGTGGGGTCTGATTTCCAGTGAACCGTGGACGTTGATGGTGGCGCAAACCGCAGGCTTGTTGTTGGTCGCCTTTATCACCGGTTGTAAACCGGCCTCGATCTCCGAACAGATCCCGACCCGCTATCGCACTCGGATGTTCGGGGTGTGTATTTCTCTCGGTGTGGCAGTGTTCGGCGGCACAGCCTCCTACCTGACAACGTGGTTGTACTCGGAAAACATTGGCTGGATCTTCAACATCTATTTGATCGTTGTCGCGGTCATTGCAAGCGCCGTGGTGATGATGTGGAAAAACAACCACGGTGTACCGATCGATAAAATCTGAAATGAATGACCTGTGAGAGCGAGCTTGCTTGCGAAGGCAGTAAGGCAGTCAACATCGATGTTGAATGTCCGGCCGTCTTCGCGAGCAAGCTCGCTCCCACACAGGTTCTCTACAAGGTTCTACAGCTGGGTTAACCGCCCAACGCATTCACCAACGCCGCTTGATTCTGCCACTGAGCGGTCTTGACCTGGGACAGCGCATTCTGCGCCGCCAGTTGCACCCGCTGAGCCTGCAGCACATCAAGGAACGGCGTCTCCCCGGCCTGCCAGGCGCGCTGAATCTGCTCGGCGGCTGAGCTGGCTTGACTGGCCGCACTGGCCAGGAAAGTCTGACGTTCGGCATTGCGTTGGGCAGCAGCCAGCGCTGACTCCACCTCGGAAACGGCCGTCAACACGGTGCGTCGATAACTCAGCAACGCCTGCCGCGCTTCGGCATCCCGAAGATCGACCACGTTGCGCCGACGACCGCCATCGACCACCGGCACACTGGCATTCAAGCCGGCCAGCCAGAACGTCGAACTGGCCAGATAAGCGGCGCTCACACCATTAATCAAAGACCCCAACGTAGCCGACAGGCTCAAGCGCGGCATCAGATCCGCCTTGGCCACACCGACCCGCGCATAGGCCGCAATCAAGCGTGCTTCGGCGGCGCGTATGTCGGGACGGCGACGTAGCAGATCTGCAGGCGTACCGGCATCCAGCAACGACGCCGTCGAGACGTTCGCCGGACGCTCCTTGAACTGCTGATAAAGCGTATCGGTCGGCTGGGCGAGCAGCACTGACAAGCGATGCAGCGAACGTTGCCAGTTCAGTTGCAGCGCTGGCACTTGGGCGGCGGTGGAATCGGACTGCGAACGGGCGCGAAGCAAATCCGCTTCAGGACTGTCCCCCGCTGCGTACAACTGCTCAGTCAACTGCAAGGCTTCAGCCTGACTGGCGGCACTTTGCTTGACGATCGCCAGGCGCTCCTCCAGCCCACGCGCCTCGGCATAGGCTTGAACCACTTCAGTGATCAGCGCCACACGCACCCCTCGCGCCTCCTCTTCGGTCGCGTTGAGGTCGGCGTCGGCAGCCCGCACGCCTTCGCGAATACGGCCGAACAGATCGATCTCCCAGGCAGCACTCAACCCGACCGAGGTCGGCTCGGTGATCAGCGAGTCAGTGAAACCCGCCTGATCCGCCGAGATCCGCTGACGCGCGACACTCGCCCCCAGATCAACCTGAGGGCTGCCGGAAGCCCCGGCGATATTACGCAATGCGCGCCCGGCATCGATCCGCGCCAATGCGATCTGCAGGTCAAGGTTTCCCCCGAGTGCGCGCTCCACCAGACGGTCGAGCAACGGGTCCTGATAAAGCTTCCACCAATTGTCTGTCGCGCTGGCGGGTGCGACCGCTTGAGCGTTGACGAAACTCTCGACCGGCAAGTCGCTCTTGGGCGGCATGACCGGGGAGGCACACGCGCTGAGTAGCGCTGCCCCAAGTAACAGACCCGGGACGCTGAGATAATTATTCATGGGCCACGCCCTGTTCAGAATGGATGGATTGAGGCTGTGCCTGACGCTCGCCACCGGCCATTCGGCGAATCAACACATAGAAGACCGGCGTGAACAGCAGACCGAACAACGTGACGCCGATCATTCCGAAGAACACCGCCGAACCGACTGCCTGACGCATCTCTGAACCCGCACCCTCGGACATCACCAACGGCAACACACCGAGAACGAAGGCCAGCGAAGTCATCAGAATCGGGCGCAAACGCAGACGACACGCCTCGACGACCGCATCAACGATGCCCTGTCCTTCTTTCTCCTGTTGCCTGGCTACTTCGACGATCAGAATCGCGTTCTTCGCCGCCAGTCCCACCAGTACGATGAAACCGATCTGCGTCAGGATATTGATGTCCAGCCCCATCAGGCGTACGCCACCGGCAGCTGCCAGCAGACACATCGGGACGATCAACAGGATCGCCAGCGGCAGACTCCAGCTGCCGTACTGCGCCGCCAGCACCAGGTACACGAAAATCACACACAACGGGAACACCAACAGCCCCATGTTGCCGGCCGTGGTTTGCTGATAGCTCAGGTCAGTCCACTGATAGGTTATGCCTGCCGGCAGCGTCTCTTCCGCCAGACGTTCCATGGTCTTGATGCCGAATTCGGAACCCAGGCCCGGCAATGTATCGCCATTAATTTCCGCAGTCGGAAACAGGTTGTAGCGCGGGAATCGCTCCACACCCAGCGCCTCATGCAGACGCGTCACACTGGCAATCGGCACCATCTGACCGGCATCGTTGCGCACCTTGACCCGTGACAGATCCTCTGGCGTGACTCTGTATGGCAAGTCCGCCTGCGCCGTCACTCGATAAGTACGTCCCACGAGGTTGAAATCGTTAATGTAGGACGAGCCAAAGTACGTCTCGATGGCCTGGTTGATCTGGCTGCTTGGTACGCCCAGCATTTCAGCGCGCTCGCGGTCCAACTCGACGAACACTTGTGGCGTCCTGGCCGAGAACGGTGAGTAAACGCCGGTCATGCCTTGAGTGGCGTTGGCGGCAGCAATCAGGTCGTCGGTTGCCTTGGCCAATGCTTCGGTGCCCAGCCCTGCCGTGTCCTGCAAACGCATGGAGAAACCGCCGGTGCTACCCAACCCTTGAACCGGGGGTGGCGTGGCGACAATCACCGTTGCACCGCTGACCACTTTCAAACGCTCGCGTAAATCTTCGGCGATCTTGTCCGACGTCAACCCATGCACTTTACGCACGGACCACGGCTGGAACACAGGCGCCAGACCGGCCGAGTTCGAGGAACTGGTGCCGGTCACCATCGAGAAACCGGAGAACGTCGGCACGCGATCCACCCCCGGCACATCCAGGGCAATAGCCTCGATCTGCTGGGAAATTTCGTTGGTCCGCTCCAGCGACGCGCCGTCCGGGAGCTGCACGATGACCACCAGATAACCGCGATCCTGAACCGGAATGAAGCCCTTGGGCGTCGACACCAATAGATAAGCTGTCGCGGCAATCAACACCGCGTAAATCGCCAGCATCAATGGAGTTTTTGCCACCAGGCCACGCACGCTGCCGGCGTAGCCTGAAGAGAGTTTCAGGAAGCCGCTGTTGAAGCCATCGGCGGCACGTTTGAGCACACCAAAGATGCCTTTCTTCGGCTGCTGATGAGCTTCAGGATCATGTCGGCGCAGAATCATCGCCGCCAGCGCCGGCGACAAGGTCACCGAATTAAACAACGAGATCGCTGTGGCCACCGCAATCGTGATTCCGAACTGGCGGAAGAACTCACCGGAAATACCCGGAATGAACGCAGTCGGAATAAACACTGCACACAACACCAGGGTAATGGCGATCAAAGCGCCGCCGATTTCCTGCATGGTGACGATCGTCGCTTCCAGCGGGTTCTTGCCATCAGCCAGATGTCGCTCGACGTTCTCCACCACCACGATGGCGTTGTCGACCACAATCCCCACCGCCAATACCAGCCCGAACAGGGTCAGGTTGTTGATCGAGTAACCGAGCATCGCCATGACCGCAAACGTACCGACCAACGACACCGGAATCGCCAGGATCGGAATGATCGACGGACGCCAGCCTTGCAGGAAAATCATGATCACCAGCACTACGAGGATGACCGCCTCGTAGATGGTCTTGCCCAGCTCACCGATGCTGTCGGCAATAAACGCCGTCGGGTTGTAACCGATGCTGTATTCGATGCCCTCCGGGAATTCCTTGCCGATTTTCTGCATGGTCTCTTCGACCACTTTCATCGTCGCCAGCGCGTTGGCGCCCGGACGTTGGAGCACTTGCAGACCGATGGCCGGGTTACGCAAGTAATAGGTGTTGTTGACGTACGCGAGCCCGGCGATTTCCGTGCGCGCGACGTCCTTGAGTCTCACCAGACGACCCGCCGTACCTGACTTGAGGACGATGTTGTCAAAGTCGGCAGGCTCTTTCAGTCGGCCCTCGAAAATCAGGTTGGGCTGAAAGGCCTGGGACGCCACCGGCGGCTGCGCGATCACGCCACCAGCCACTTGCGTGTTCTGCGAACGCACGGCGGCGATGATGTCGGCGGGTGTCAGGTTGAAGGCTGCAACACGTTCCGGATCCAGCCAGATGCGCATCGAATACTCACGCGCACCCAGCGGGTTGATGTCGCCAACCCCGTCGATGCGCTTGAGCACATCGGCGACATTACGGATCGCAAAGTTGGAAACGTAGAGCTGGTCGTAAGTGCCCTTCGGCGAGGAAATGAAGATCGTCGACAGCTGCGTCGGCGATGACTTGCGCACCGTCACGCCACTGCGCTGCACCGGTTCCGGCAAACGCGGCGTGGCCAGTGCCACACGGTTCTGCACCAACACCTGCGCCTTATCGACATCGGTGCCGCTCTTGAAGGTCACGGTCAGGTTCAGGCTGCCATCGGACGTCGCCTGGCTGTACATGTAGAGCATGTCTTCAACGCCGTTGACCTCCTGCTCGATCGGGATCGCCAATGTCTCGGCCACGGTCTGCGCTGAGGCGCCGGGATAGGTCGCGGTCACCACCACTGTGGGCGGTGCGATGTCCGGGTACTCGGACGTCGGCAAAACCAGATAAGCCAAGCCACCGATGATCATCAAAACGATTGAAAGCACAATCGCCAGCACCGGTTGTTCGATGGATGTGCGTCCCAGGCTCATAACGGCGCCCCTTGGGTTTCAGGGGTTTTCGCGGCTTGGGCCACCACTCGATCCTCGGCCGTGGCGGTATCGCCAGCACGGACGCGCTGCAAACCATCGACGATCACCCGGTCCTGCTCCTGCAGACCGCTGGAGATTTCGCGCAAACCGTCGTGCAGTTTGCCGAGCGTCACGGGGCGAATTTCGACCTTGTTCTGCGGGTTGAGCACGTAGACGACTTTGCGGGTGGCGTCGACGCTGATCGCGGTGTCCGGTAGCAACAACGCCGGGTAAGCCGCCTGACTGGAGAACTGCACCCGGCCAAACTGCCCGGGGCTCAACTGCAGGTCTTTATTGCTGACCCGGGCACGCTGGCGCAAGGTGCCGGTGGACGGGTCGAGCCGGTTATCGATGAAGTCCATACGGCCGGTCATGCTCGGTTCGACTTCACCCGGCAAGGCAATCCGCACTTGGCTCTGGTTGGCGGCAGTGTTCGCCTGGCGACGGTATTTGAGGTGGCTTTGCTCGTCGATATCAAAGTAGATATCGATCGGGTCAAGCGACACGATGGTGGTCAGCAATGTCGCGCTGCTGTTGCCACCGTTGACCAGGTTGCCCTCGCTGATCAGCTTGCGGCTGATGCGTCCGCTCATGGGCGCGGTGATCCGGGTGAACTCCAGATCCAGCCTGGCGTTGGTTAGCGCACCTTCGGCGCTCAGGACTTCGGCTTGTGCCGCCTGACGTGCCTGCAAGCGCTGCTCGTAAAGGCTGCGGGCGATGGTTTTGGATTCGATCAGGACGTTGGCCCGGGCAAACTCCTGCTCGGCCAGCGCCAGTTGCGAGCGCACCTGGGCCAGTTTGCCTTGAGCCTGGACCACCGCTGCCTGGAACGAGCGCGAATCGATCACGAACAGCAGATCGCCCTTCTTGACGATGGCCCCATCCTGAAACGCGACTTTCTCCAGATAGCCACTGACCCGCGAACGAACGTCCACCGAGTCGGTGGCCTCGAAACGCCCGGTAAAACCGTCCCAGTCGGTGATTACCGATTTGACTGGCTGGCTGACCGTGACGCTCGGCGCCACCGTTTTGCTGCTGGTATTATCGGGACCGCAACCGCTCAGGGCAGCCGTCAGTGCAAGACTGATCGCTGAAAAAGCCGCGCCTTTTATCAGCTTCGATTTGATTGGCAATGCGGGCGATTTCCCCGTTGTATGCACATTCATTTTTCCTACTCCGAAGTTAAAAAAACCAAAACATCCGCTCAATCGTTTAGAACAGGTTTAATCAACTTCCGACAGCGCGCTCATTCAATGCCTTATTGCGATCAACCAAGGCACCCGACTCTTCTGCATGAAGTGCAAATGATGCGGATAGAGCTGTAAACGTAGCAATTGCGGCAACCAGTTTTTTGAAGTAAGTCATGTGGGGCAATCTCGGTAGTGAATAAGATGGAAAGGATTTTCCAGCACTACTCACCGAAGATAAACCGCAAGAATACGAAAACAATATTGACTAAAAGACAAGAGCGAACGCTCTATCACAAGGGTTTTACAAACACCATCGCAACGGTTCGGCGCCAAGCGACAATGACTTGTGAAGCGCATTCACCAAAGAGTGTTTATTAAGACAGGCGATAAACCAAGAGATTAAAGCGCGGAACTGTTTAACTTTAAAAAAAGGGAGATGACCCGGCGATCATCCCCCTCAACTATCAGCGATCAATACCTCCCAGACACAAGTATTTAATCTCGAGATAGTCCTCGATGCCGTACTTCGAACCTTCACGGCCCAGCCCCGACGATTTGACGCCACCGAAGGGCGCGACTTCCGTCGAGATCAACCCTTCGTTGATTCCGACAATTCCGCACTCCAGTGCTTCGGCCACACGCATGATCCGTCCGATATCACGACTGTAGAAATACGAGGCCAGGCCAAACTCGGTGTCGTTGGCCATTTCGATGGCTTGCGCCTCAGTGCTGAAACGGAACAACGGCGCCACGGGACCGAACGTTTCCTCGCGAAACACCTTTGATTCCCTTGGCACGTTCACCAGGATCGTCGGCCGGTAAAAGCTGCCTCCCAGCGGATGACGCTCGCCACCGGTCAATATGGATGCGCCACGCTCGACAGCATCGGCGACATGTTCTTCTGCCTTGCGCACTGCGTTGTCATCAATCAGCGGACCGATCGTTACACCGTCTGCAAAGCCGTCGCCGACCTTCAAGGCCTCGACGGCGGTTTTCAGTTTCGCCGCAAAGGCATCGTAAATACCGTCCTGCACCAGCAAGCGATTGGCACAGACGCAGGTCTGTCCGGCGTTGCGGTACTTGGACGCCATTGCGCCCTGCACGGCGGCATCCAGATCGGCGTCGTCGAACACGATGAAAGGCGCGTTGCCACCGAGTTCCATGCTGGTCTTTTTAATCGTGGGTGCGCATTGGGCCAACAGTGTCGCGCCCACTTCAGTGCTGCCGGTGAAGGACAGTTTGCGCACGTCCGGGTTGGAAGTCAGCTCGCCACCGATCTCACTGCCTGGCCCGGTAATCACGTTGCACACGCCCGCAGGCAGGCCGGCACGCTCGGACAGCACGGCAATAGCAATCGCCGAAAACGGCGTCTGGCTGGCCGGGCGCAACACACCGGTGCAACCGGCCGCCCACCCAGGCCCGGCCTTGCGCGTGATCATCGCGGCGGGGAAATTCCACGGGGTGATCGCCGCAAACACGCCGATAGGTTCTTTCTGAACGATGATCCGGCTGTTGGGTGAATGGGAGGCGATGGTGTCGCCGTAGACCCGCTTGCCCTCCTCCGCGAACCACTCGATAAATGAAGCCGCGTAGGTGATCTCGCCACGACTTTCGGCCAGTGGTTTGCCTTGCTCGGCCGTCATGATCCGTGCGAGGTCTTCGCGGTGGGTGATCATCAATTCGAACAAGTGCCGCAGTTTTACCGCGCGCTCCTTGGCGGTCAGCGCTCGCCATGCCGGTTGCGCGCGTTTGGCGGCAGCGATGGCCATTACCGTTTCGTCAGCCCCGAGTGAAGGCACGCGCCCCAGCGCTTTACCGGTAGCCGGGTTGGTGACGGTGATACTGCGCCCCTCGCCCACCTCCAGCCATTGGCCGTTGATGTAGTTCGCCTCACGAAACAGCGACGGGTCATCGAGTGTTGCCAGGAAGTGTGTATCAGCCATGCTGTCGCTCCTCAAAATTCAATGACCTGGCGCACCGCGCTGCCATCATGCAAGCGATCGAAACCTTCGTTGATATCGTCGAGTTTGAGCTTGCCGCTCAACAACCGGTCTACCGGCAGGCGGCCGTCACGATAGAGTTCGATGAACCGCGGAATATCGCGCAGCGGTACGCAGGTGCCAATGTAGCTGCCCTTGAGCGTGCGTTCCTCACCCACCAGTTGCACGACATTGACCGCCAGCGCCGAACCGGGCGGTGGCAGGCCGGCAGTGACGGTCATGCCTCCGCGTTTGGTCATTTGCATGGCGTTCTCCAGTGCACGGATTGACCCGGCCATTTCGAACACATAGTCAGCGCCGCCCCCGGTCAACCGCCTCACCTGCTCAACCGCGTCCGCGTCGCCGCCATTGACCACCGCGGTAGCCCCGACTTCCCTGGCCAGTGCTAGCTTCTCGGGCGACAGGTCGACCGCAATGATTTTACTCGCCCCGGCAGCCCTTGCGCCTAACACCGAAGCCAGCCCTACGCCGCCCAGCCCGATAACCACGGCGGTCGAACCCGCCCGTAATTGCGCGGTATTGACTACCGCCCCGACGCCCGTCAACACCGCGCAACCAAACAGAGCGGCTTCGACAAAAGGCAAATCGCGGTCAATCTTGACCACCGAGTTGCGCGACACTACGGCGTACTCGGCAAACGCCGAAACACCGAGGTGGTGATGGACGTGACCGGCGGGGCTGCTCAAACGCACGGTTCCGTTGATCAGCGTGCCGGCGGCGTTTGCCTTCGCACCCGGCTCGCAGAGCGCCGGACGGCCTTCGGCACAAGGCAGGCAATGACCACAACTGGGCATGAACACCATAACCACATGATCGCCCGGTTCAAGGTCACTGACCCCTTCACCCAATGTTTCGACGACACCTGCCGCTTCGTGCCCCAGCGCCATGGGCATTGGCCGTGGGCGGTCGCCATTGATGACCGAAAGGTCGGAATGGCAAAGGCCGGCGGCGCGAATACGCACCAGCACCTCGCCCGGCCCCGGTGGTGCCAGCTCAATGGTTTCGATCGCGATCGGTTTGCTCTGGGCATACGGCGGCGCAACATTCATGTGTCTTAGAACAGCAGCTCTGACTTGCATCTTCCGTCTCCAACGCAGCTGGACTCGATAGTGAGTACTTATCACTATGCCGCAGCCCGCCCGCGTCAGAAACGCATCGCCGGGCGTAGCTCTTTGGAATTGAATTCGCAAAAGCACCACATCCCGACGGGCACGCCGGCGGGGCGAATTGTTATTTGGATTCTCAAATCTTGTGCCCGGCCACGGCATTCCCTGCCTTCCATGCAGTGCTTATCCTAAACCCACAAACAACATCGCAGCGTCCTTCCAACGACGCCTGAACGAGGGTTTCAAGATGACCGAAGCAAGCACCCGAAAAAAACTGGTCGAGGCCGCCCCCCACGCCTCTTTCAATCTCGACGAGATCGTCAAAACGTTCCCCGAAACTGCCGAAACGCTCTTGGTCGACACCCGACTGACCGATGAAGACGAAGCCAGCGCCCGCGTCTTTCGGGTTTATCACCCGACCCCTGCGCACTACCACGCCACCTGTGACGAATACCTGATTGTGCTGTCAGGGCGTGCGACCTTTTTCATGGGTGACCGTGAAGAGTTCGAGGTGGGCCCAGGCGAAATGTTGTTCTTCAAGAAGTTCACCATTCACGGCATGCCGAAGATCCTCGAACATCCGCTGTTCATGGTGTCGGTCGACACCCCGCGGCGCGATCCAAGCGACATCATTTTTGTCGATCCTTCCAGCGGCACCGCTGAATCGTTCGTGCAGGCCAAGCCATGAACAGCAAGCCTCTGGAGATTTTTGCGACCTTCCCGGTCGAACGTCCGGGCAATCCTACGGTGATGCCTGACGGACGAGTGCTGGTGTCGGTATCCGCCATCATCGCACCGGATATCTCGGTGCGCGCAGTGTCGGAGGACGGCGCGCATTCGGCCTATCCCAATGAGGCCTGGGCCGGCAAACCTGGCGCCGATGGACGCGGTATGTCCGCCGTGATAGGCATCCGTACCGACCCCGAGGGTATCGTCTGGATACTCGACATGGGCAATGCGCAGCAACAGCCCCGGCTCATCGCCTGGAATGACAAAGAGCAAAGTCTGCACCGCCTGATCGTGTTGCCACAGAACGTCCTGCGCCCCAGTTCCTTCACCCAGGACTTTGTCATCGACTGGCGACGCCAGCGCATTTACATCGCCGACATGACGATGAACCCTACAGGCGTCAGCGACTATCCCGCCATCGTCGTGGTCGACCTGCAAACCGGGCTTTCGTGGCGATCGTTGGAGTGCTATCCAGGACTGATGCCTGGCGATGTGCCGTTGATGGTTGCGGGTAAACCACTGTCGTTGCGCACACCCGAAGGCGAGGTCATCCCTTACCAATATGGTCTCAACCCCATCGCAATCGACCCGTTGGGCCGCTGGGTGTATTTCGGTTCGATGTCTGCGCGCAAGGTCTACCGCATCGCCACTGAAATCCTCGCGCAACCCGCAAGCACAGCGCTGCTGAGCGAGGCGGTGGAGTACTGGTGCGAGAAGCCGCATTGCGACGGTTTTGATGTCGACGCCCAGGGCAACGTCTATGTGACCGATATCGCCAACAACGCGATCGGGCTGGCGTCGCCGGCCGGCTACCGCATTCTCGCCCAGGATGACCGTCTGCTCGGCTGGCCGGATGGTGTTGAACTTGATGCCCAGGGTAAATGGCTCTACATCACGGCCAACCAATTGCACCGCCATCCGCTGCTCAATGCTGGTGAAGACGACAGCCAGCCACCCTTTCACGTGTTGCGTTTGCGGGTGGACGCACCGATGGGGTTGAGCGAAACACGATGAGCAATAGCTGTGTTGCGCCAGTGGCTATTGCACTGTTGCTGATGACGGTCAGCGCCATCGCCTTGGCGCTGACCGAAAGCGGTGTCGGGATCGGTGTCTGGATCTACGTCATGGTGGCCATCGCGGCCATAACGTTCTCGCGTGCCAGGCCAGACTGTTGGCCCGGTCGCCTGTTCGACGGATCGAGAGCCTCACGGACCTACCTGGCCCATCGTCTGTTGACCCAAATGGCGGCGCTGGTGTGCTTGCTGTCAGCCCATTATGTGAGCGGGAAAACATCGGCAGTCCTCTCGGTTGCCGGTCTTCTGCTGTTCATTCATACCTTGGCGCTCGCGCGTCTGCCCCGGCTTTCCCGACCGCAAAGGATGCACTGATCGATGACGACACAGACCTTGTTATCGGAATGCCCCAGCGTGCCCGCCACTCGACCTTCGCCCACGCCGCAGCGCCTGTCGCTGTTGATGGGCCCCGGTCTGTTGATCGCGGTGGGTTACATGGACCCCGGCAACTGGGCGACCGGCATCGCAGCGGGTGCGCAGTTCGGTTACAGCCTGCTGTTCATGGTGGTGTTGTCGAGTCTGGCGGCCATGTTGTTGCAGACGCTGGCCTTACGGTTGGGCGTTGTCACAGGACAGGACCTGGCCCAGACCTGTCGACTTCACTACGGCAAGCCAGCCACATTCGCGCATTGGGCAATGGCGGAGATTGCCATCATTGCCACCGATATTGCCGAGGTCTTGGGTGCCGCGCTGGCGTTCAAATTACTGTTTAACCTGCCACTGGCCGTCGGCATTTTACTGACCGCGGTCAGCACCTTGGTCATCCTCGGCCTGAAGGGGGCTGCAAATGGCCGGGTGCAGAAGATCGTCCTGGTACTGGTGGCGACCATTGTCCTGTGCTTTGCTGTTGAACTGGCCTTGATCACGCTCGATACAATGGCCATGGTCCAGGGGTTTGTGCCTTCTCTGGACACGCTGGCTCAGCCAGGAGCCCTGTTCGTTGCAGTGGGCATCATCGGCGCCACCATTATGCCGCACAACCTCTACCTGCATTCATCACTGGCTCGGTCCCCCACCCGCATCAATGACGGTCAGCAGGTCAGACAATCGCTGCGCCGGGGTTCCAACGACACGACCCGCGCGCTTTCGATCGCCGCCGCCGTACAGGTTGCCATTCTGTTGGTGGCCGCCGCCGTGTTCCATGACAGCGGGCACGCCGAGGTTGGCAGCATCGAGCAAGCCCATCAACTACTGGCGCCCCTGACGGGGGGAGCCCTCGCCGCCGTACTGTTTGCCCTGGCACTGCTCGCGTCCGGCCAAAGCGCGACGCTGACCGGGACCCTCGCCGGTCAAGTGGTGCTCGAAGGTTTCCTGAAGCTGAAGGTTTCATTGTGGAAGCAGCGCGTCGTCACCCGCCTGCTGGCCATTGTGCCGACGCTGAGCGCTATCCTCTGGCTGGGGGATCGCGCAGTGGGCGATCTGTTGGTGTTTTCCCAGGTGGTGCTATCGATACAACTGCCGTTTGCGGTCTATCCGTTGATTCGTTTCACCCGCGATAAAACGCTGATGGGCGAGTTCGCTATTTCACGCCCGGTCGCTGTCATGGCCTGGCTGATTTTCCTGCTGATCAGTGCCGCCAATTTATGGCTGGTCGCATCAGTCATCCCTTGCCCCCCCCCTCCGCTACAGGTGAAAACATGAGTGAAGTCCACGTCTGGATTGCCATTGAACGTCCCATCGAACAGGTCTGGTCGCTTCTCGGCGGCTTTGACTGGCTGCCCCGCTGGCTCGATGTTATCGCCAGCAGCACCCTCAGTGACGGAGGACGTCTGCGCCATCTGAAAACCGCTGACGGGGCGATCATTGTCGAGCGTTTGCTTACGTTTGACGAAGATGACAAACACTACAGCTATGCCCTACTTGAAGGGCCCTCGCCGGTCATCGACTATGTCGGCACGATGTCAGCGCAAGCCGATGGCAAAGGCGGAACGCTGGCGTCCTGGTCGAGCACCTTTGTGGTCCAGGGTGCCGATGAAGCGCAGGTCACCTCGCATTTCGAGGCCCTCTATCGCAAAGGCCTAGAGCGCCTAAAAGCCGTCATTGAATCCAGCGACTGACGAAGGCGGCGGTTTCACCCGCGGTCCATAAAGGCTTGAAGACGCGGCACCATAAAGTCGAGGAACGTCCGGATACGCTGGGGCACATGTTGCCCACCCTGATACAGCGCATGGACTTCCTCGCAATCATGACCGCTTTGCGCGAGCACCTCGACCAGGCGCCCCGTGGCCAGGTCTTCATCAATGTGAAAATCCGCCAATCGGGCGATCCCGACACCGGCGATGGCCATGCGCCGGACCGTCTCACCATTGTTGGCTTGCAGGTTGCCCTGGACGATCCGATCAACGATACGGCCGCTCTGATTCATGGGCCAGACCGGACTGGAGCGGCGGAAATTGAAGCTCAAACAATTGTGTTCGGCGAGGTCTTCCAGGGTTTCGGGCACTCCGTACTTTTCCAGGTAATCCGGAGAAGCAACGATCTTGCGCCGAGCAATACCGATACTCCTCGCACGTAAAGTCGAATCAGTCAACACGCCAACACGGAAGGCAACGTCTGTTCGATCCAGGTACATGTCAACGATGTCATCACTCAAGGACAGGTTGATCTGGATGTTCGGGTGGGCTTCCCAGAAGGCCGGCAAATTGGGTTCGATCGCCATTGTGCCAAACGCAACCGAGGCATTGATGCGCACAGTTCCGCGTGCTTTTTGTGCGCCTTGGGCCAACACTCTTTCAACGTCGTCGAGCTCTGCCAGCAAAGCGTTACTGCGTTCATAGTAGATGCGTCCTTCATCCGTCAACGACAGCTTGCGTGTCGAGCGCTCCAGCAAGCGAACGCCCAGACGCAACTCCAGGCGAACAATCAATTTGCTGACCGTTGAAGGCGTCATCAGCATCTGGCGCGCGGCTTGCGAAAAGCTACCGGCATCGACAACCCGCACGAAGACCGACATCTCACCCGCTCTGTTATCCACGTCATTCTCTCTCTGAATTATTAGTGAAAAAATATCACAGGCGCTTCACTAAAAAGCACATAAATAATGGGGTAACGTTCACTTATCTTATGAATAAAATTCACATATATAGCCCTCTCCAACGCCTCGATGCACTCATCGGCATCCGGCGCAGTTGTGAAACGCCCTCACAGAACATGTTCAGCGTTGCCAGGTTATCAGCGAGCTACCCGGCGCCTACGCTCTTGAGCATCATCAAATGAGGACAGGTTTCTATGAGCACATTATTCGACCCCTGCCAGGCTGGCGTGCTGACGCTACGTAATCGCATCGCAATGGCACCGATGACCCGGGCTCGCAACCCCGATGGCGTCGCCAACGAACTGACCGCGCTTTACTACAGCCAACGGGCCAGCGCCGGACTGATCATTACCGAAGGCACTCCGATTTCACGCTCGGCTGAAGGCTTTCTGGCCATCCCCGGCATCTACACCACGCCACAGATCAATGGCTGGCGCAAAGTAACTCAGGCTGTCCACGATGCCGGTGGCGTTATCTTTACGCAGCTATGGCATGTCGGACGTGTTTCCCATGTCAGCATTCAGCCGGACGGTATCGCACCGGTCAGCTCGACCTCTCGGATTGCCCGCAACTCCCAGGCCTGGGGCATGACTGAAAATGGTGAGCCCGGGCCAGTCGATGTCTCCACCCCCCGTGCCCTCGGCACACACGAAGTCAAAGAGGTCATTCGTGACTTTGCCCAGGCAGCCGCCAATGCGATTGATGCCGGCTTCGATGGCATTGAACTGCATGGAGCGAACGGCTACCTGATCGAGCAGTTCCTCAATCCGTTGGTCAATGACCGGTCGGACGAGTACCGCAGCGATACCCTCGAAAACCGCGCGCGCTTTTTGCTGGAAGTGGTTGATAGCGTCATTGATCGAATTGGTGCGCAACGCACAGCCATACGCCTGTCACCGTTTGGCGGCCTGTTCGACATGGGGCTTTACGAGGACGTCGAAGAAACCTACCTGTATGTCGCCGATCAGCTTTCTCAGCGTGGATTGGCCTACGTCCATTTCATGGATCAACTGTCTCGTGGCAGCTCGCCGATTCCAAACGACTTCCTGAAAAAATTTCGCAGCCACTACCAAGGAACATTGGTTCTCGCCGGGGGCATGACCAAAGAGCGTGCCGAGAAATTCCTGCGCAACGGGTTGATTGACCTCGCCGCATTCGGTGAACCCTTTATCGCCAACCCCGACCTGGTTGAACGCTTGCACAACGACTGGCCGCTCTTAAAACCAGACCGCGCGCTGAGTTATGGTGGCGGCGCCAAGGGATATACCGATTACCCAACCTACTCGATCGCTTGACGCTCGTTGAGTGGCATGTGGGCTTGATCTGCCACCCCGCGAATCAGGAAGTCGATCAGCGCCCGGGACGCAGCCGATAGCTGGCGATGAGGCGGGAAAATCACCGAGAACGGTCGGGACCGTCCACCCGACTGTTCGAGCAGCGGCACCAGGCGTCCGCTTTCAATCCGCTCCCGAACAATAAAATCGTAGGTCTGACAAATCCCCATACCGTGCTCGGCCAAAGACACAGTGCCCAGCACGTCATCGGACACTTGAACACTCGCCTCAGGTATCCACTCCCGATCAATACCCTGCTCACAGAACAGCCAGGGGCCGACCCGACCGCTGCTGGGCATCACAAATGGCAGGCAGGCATGCGCTGGCAGTTCGTCGACGCTGTGCGGCGTACCTGCACGCCGGAGATAATCCGGCGCGGCAACCACGCACAAACGAGCGTCCTCAAGTTTGCGTCCAATCAGGCCACTGTCAGGTAATGGCCCAAGGCGAATGGCCAAGTCATACCCTTCGGCCACCAGATCCACATTTCGATTGCTGATGCTCAACTCAATGCGCACCTGCGGGTACTGCCGAGCAAAGCGGCAGAGCACTACAGGCAACCGGTAATGGCCGTAAGTCGTCGGCACACTAAGCCGTACACGGCCAGTCAACGCGCCTTCCTGCCCTTGGATCGTCCGCTCTGCATCATCGATTAGCGAGAACGCTGCGCGGGACTGTTCGAGATAAAGCAGTCCCGCCTCGGTCAGGCTCAGGCGTCGAGTTGTGCGCCTTAACAACTGAACACCCAGGCGTGTTTCCAGACGTGAGATCGCACGGCTGACCACTGACGGGGTAGTCGCCAGAAGAACGGCCCCAGCGCTTAGGGAGCCCTTCTCCACCACAGTGATGAAGACTTCTACGTCTGCGAGATAATCGAATCGCCGGCTCACCTTTACCTCCAAAGAACAAGTGATTTTACTTTACGCAAGTTTATCGCCCATGGAGGCATGAATATAGTCGTATCGGGATCAGACACCTACTGATCGAATTCACTCTCTACTGCTCGGAAATCCCATGCGCCCTATCACTCGACTCGCCCTTGCAATGACCATTTGCACCTCAGCCTTCAACGCACAGGCCAGTAACGTCCTGGTCGTGCTGTCTGATTCAGACCATCTTGAGCTCAAGGACAAGAAAGTCTTTGCAACCGGCTTTTACCTGAACGAATTGATGCAACCGGTAAAACTGATGCTCGATGCCGGGCACTCGGTGACCTTTGCGACGCCTACAGGCAAGGCGCCGACTTTGGACAAATCGTCCGCCGACAAGATGTATTTCAACGATGACGTTGCGGCACTGCAGGAGTACAAGGCGCTGCTAGAGCACCTCAAGATCACTTCGCCGGGTGAGTCACCGGTCATTAGCCTGTCGCGGGTCGAACAGATCGGCTACGAGAACTTCGATGCTGTCTATGTACCTGGTGGCCATGCACCTATGGAGGATCTGCTGCATAGCGCCGCATTGGGGAAGTTGCTGAACAACTTCCATAACAACGGCAAGACAACCGCCCTCGTTTGCCATGGCCCGATTGCGCTACTGTCGACTCTGTCCGACCCAACAGCCTTCACTCGGAAACTCGAAGTCGACGGCAAAGCCCCAACACATGGCTGGACTTATGCAGGATACAAATTCACGGTCATCAGCAATCAGGAAGAGGAACTGGCCAAGGGCTTGTTGAATGGCGGTGCGATGAAGTTCTATCCGCAAACGGCACTGGAACAAGCCGGCGGCGTATACAGTAGCAACACTTCACCGTGGACCAGCCATATCGTCATCGATCGCGAACTGGTGACCGGTCAAAACCCTGGTTCAGCGCTGGATGTGGGTAAGGTGATACTCGATCGACTCAAGTCCCAGAGCCAAGCGAAAGACTGATCGATTCACAAACTCTCACTTTTTTCACCGACAGTACATTGCCGCTGGGATTGTCTTTAGGCCGCCGCTTACGCAACGTGAAGGCGTAGGCCTGAAGCTCCTCCACTTGGGAAATAGGGGAACAAATGAAGTGAACGAACCACGACTAGTCGGCCGGACAGTCATTACCACAAATCACGCACAAACATAACGCCGCTCAATTAGCGGCATTTTTTTGAGTTTTGAACGGGAAGCGAGACTCGCAGCGATTGCCCCTTCCTCCTCCAGACAGGAAAGCTTTCTAATCGTGCATTTTAATCAAGACTATTGTGCTGTCTGATGCATTTTTCTCCGGGATGGAGCCGCAGATACTGTCGGTATTCACCCATGGAGTCGCCCTGCATCATGCAAGGCGCAGGAGACCTGATGAACTCACATTTTCAACGTTTGCTCGGCCCTAACAACTTCTCCATCGGACTGGAATTACCGCTGGACAATGATTGGTCCACTGCCGGCCAACGCTTGCGCATGTTGGAAAAGCGCCCTTTTGGCGTCCCCGATCTGAAGCAACATGCCCAACTGGCCCGATTGGCGGACAACAGTGGTTTTCGAGCCCTGTGGGTTCGGGATGTGCCGGTCTATGACCCAAATTTTGGAGATGCTGCACAGGTTTTTGAGATCTTTTCCTACTTGGGTTATCTGGCCGGCATCACCCAAAACATCATGCTCGGCACTGCCGCGGTAGTGTTGCCGCTACGACAACCGTGGTTGACCCTCAAGGCTGCCAATAGCATCGACGAACTGAGCGAGGGCCGCCTGCTATTGGGGGTGGCCAGTGGCGATCGACCGATGGAGTACCCGCTGTTCGGTGTCGACTACGACCAACGGGGAGCGCTTTTTCGCAGCACCGTCGAACTGCTGAAAAGCCAAGGCATTGGACATCTGCCGGAGGGAGCCCAACTATTACCGCAGCGTGAAGAGCCCTTTCCCCTGCTGGTTGCCGGACTTGGCCAACAATCACCGACCTGGATTGGAGAGCACATGGATGGATGGCTCGCCTACCCTGGAACGCCGCAGGAACATCGTCGGCGTGTAGGGCTCTGGCGTGAGGTGGGGGCTGACAAACCCTATATCACCTTTCTGCATCTGGACCTTGAAGCCAATCCGCATTCGCCAATGAAACCGCTGCGTTTCGGTGGACGCGGCGGGCGAATGGCGCTCATTGAGGAGCTAGAGGCGTTGCGTGAGTCAGGTGTGCAGCATGTTGGCCTGCATCTACGTCACAGCGAACGCCCCGTTGCGGAGGTGGTTGAAGAGATCGCCGAGTACGTTTTGCCCAGATTTCACGACGTAGTCTGACGTGCTGTAGGGAGCGGCACCTGAAGGTCATGCAACGTCCCTCTCCCGTCATTTAGGGGGACCGTCCGACCAACATATATTTCTTATCTAAACACGCAGCGCGACAGTATCCACGTAGATTTGATCTGCCCCCGAAAAATTGGACGCTTTTCTATCCCCTACCGGCCTGAGCCCTGTATTCAACAGGGCTCAGGCTACCTAGCTTCAGTCTGATACTCGAATGATTGCAGAGGTGTGTGTACTCCCTCAACCCGGCTTCAAGCTCATCGAGATTATTGAATTTGGATGAGGTAGAAACGGGCAAGAGTTTCGGCAGAACGATGGCCGGTTGCTCAAAGGTTGGGCTGTGTCCGACACCCCGCATCACAATCAACTCTGATCGCGGCAACACTGTAGAGCTCAGCAAGCGCGTTGCTCTCAATAAAACGATCCATGATCACCCAAAGGGAATACGAATACAGCATTTTGCCAACCGCTCTCGGAGCACGTAATGCGCTTTATGCGCCAAGTACGTGGCGTCACCATCGCAAGCTAACTTCGCTAACGCTAGGCAAATCTAGGTCATCCACGATGGCGAAATACAAGAAGCAGCCAGGTTACTCCTAAGCAGCTTCGTGGAATCAATTCTCTGGTTCGTTGACCAGCCAGTAAACCTTCGCTGCCCCTCCCTGTCTCGCGTAACTGATACAGAACACCATCAGATCACTAAGGTGAGCATTGATCGCCAAGCGGCGAATTCCAGGCTGAACACCGATCACGGAAAACGTGAGCTTGGTGGCCGGTGTAGTTTTCAACAGCTGAGTAACGTCGGCTCTGTTGCCGCAAACAAAGTAGGAGGGTGATGTGTGCCGCCAACTAGGTCCATCCATGCCCTCCATCGCCAACTTCCTGGGGGGGCATTGGCACACCGAAATCTTGCGCCCATCTCCTCCCCAAGAGGTGAGGATTCCACCGAAAGCCAGCCGTTTTGCAGGGGTAAAAACGACCAAAAACAAAAAGGGGTCGCGAGATAAAATCTCGCAACCCCTTGAATTATATGGTCGGGACGGAGTGATTCGAACACTCGACCCCTAGCACCCCATCTCCTTTTTCATACTTCTTGAAAGCTTCCAAAATTTTACTCTGGATTTTTCCAAGCTAGTATTTACTTGAGTTCCAGCGGCATTTTGCTCTACGAGAGTCCAGGAACGTCCATCAAGAGCCGACGTTTTTGTGGGGGGAAAAGTAGGGGGAACCCATTTTATGGCCAAAATCACCATCAAAGAACTCGAGTCGCTGACCGTTAATGATGCCGGCCGGATACTCAGGGAGGATGGCAATCTCGCCGGTCGAATTTCAGCCCGTAAGGACGGTGTGTCGGTCAGCTTTTTCTCGCTATCGGTGGGGCGAGCAGAACAAAAAGTACGCCTGCGGCGTCTTGGCCGCGCAAATCCCTGGCGGACATCCGCAAGGCACGCAACCAGACCCGAGCACTTATTGATGAACAGATGAATCCCAACGGTTCGCGGCCTTAGAAGCAATCAGTAGGAACGAAGCGTTTATCAATATGACACTCGCAGTGCTGATGGCGCCGGAGTGACTTCGTCTTCGAGTCAAAAGGTGCATGTGACTTGATTCCTCCGCCGGTAAAAATATCCAAACAATCCCGTTGGGTGATTTCCTCAAAATTACTGCTGTAATTCAACCGTTGACGGCAAGCTCAGGCTGCTTTCACAGAATTTAGTTGTGTTGCGTCGACCGGTTGCATCCACAGCCAAAAACGGACCTTCAGCAGATCAAGCTCGTAGGTTTTCTACTCCCGCATTTCACACTACAGCGGCAGAGGTCGATCCTGCACGACACGCTTCATAACAAGCGTTGAGGTCAATCGTTGAACATTGGGCAATGTCGAAAGGCTCTCATCGTAGAGCTGCTGAAAGGCCGGTAGATCCTGGGTGATGACATGCAGCAGGTAGTCCGGCTCGCCAAACAACCGCTGGGCATCGACCACTTGCGGGATATCGATGAGTGCCGTCTCAAACGCTTCGACAGCCTGCCTGTCTCCCTCACGCAGCGTGGCAAATACCATGGCGGAGAAGTTGAGACCCAATGCACTCGGGTCCAGTTGTGCTCTGTAGCCAAGCAACACACCCGACTCTTCCAGTGCCCGCACGCGCCGGTGGCAAGGGGAAAGGCTCAGCCCCACGCGTTCGGCAAGCTCGGTGACCGACAGGCGACCATCTTTTTGCAACTCAGAAAGAATCTTGCGATCAATCCTGTCCATTTAGAAGAATCTCCCACTCTTGAATGGTTTCATGACCATTTTTGAAAACAAATTCTAACAAGTTTTACTTATTCTTCCTCACACAAATTATTGTTGGAGCGGGACGATGCAAAGCGCGGTGTGTTATCTGCGGGAATGGGTAGCGCCATGACCTTAAGTATTTTCGTGGCCTTCTGGGCGGTGTCGATTTTGTTCGTCATCACCCCAGGTGCTGATTGGGCATACGCGATTTCGGCGGGGTTGAGGGGACGGGTAGTCATACCCGCCGTTGGCGGGCTGTTGTCCGGTCACTTGCTCGCAACGGTGATTGTTGCAGGTGGTGTCGGCACGCTGGTGGCGAACCACCCAGTTGCCTTGTCGGTACTTACCGTTACTGGTGCGGGTTATTTACTGTGGTTGGGCATCAACATGCTTGCCTGCCCTGCTACACCCCACGCAGATGACATTCAGGCATCGGGCTCATGGAAGCGTTGGGCGATCAAGGGCCTTTGCGTAAGCGGGCTGAATCCGAAGGTGTTTCTGCTGTTCCTGGCACTATTGCCTCAATTCACCGACGCTGCCGCTGCCTGGTCTGTGCCAATGCAGATGATTGCGCTGGGGCTCATCCACACCGTTAGTTGCGGCGTGATCTATCTGCTGGTCGGATTTGGCTCTCAGGTCGTACTGCAAGCGCGTCCCGCAGCGGCCCGATTCGTCAGCCGTTTCTCCGGAGCGGCCATGATCATCATCGCCGTCGTTTTGCTCAGCGAGCAGATGCTCGGTTAGTTCATTTTTTAGCGAGACAACCTCATGAGCGATCAGCCTTCCCCGTATGGAAACACCAAACCGACGACACGAGTCCGAATCCCGCATCTGAAGCAGATGAAAATTGAAGGCCAGAAATGGGCAATGCTTACCGCGTATGACATGTACAGCGCCGCAATTTTCGAAGAAGCCGGAATACCCGTCCTGCTGGTGGGCGACTCCGCGTCCAACAATGTCTACGGCAATGACTCCACGTTATCCGTTACCGTAGACGAACTGATTTCTCTGGTTCGCGCCGTCAGCCGTTCGACACGGCGGGCACTGGTGATTGCCGACCTGCCTTTCGGCTCTTATCAAGCATCGGCGGAGCAATGCTTCCACACGGCCGTGCGATTCATGAAAGAGGCCGGTGCGCAGGCGGTCAAGCTCGAAGGCGGCATCGAAATGCTGCCTCAGGTCGAGAAGCTTGTTAGCTCAGGCATACCGGTCATGGCACACATTGGCTTCACACCTCAGATGGAACATCAACTGGGTGGCTACCGCGTCCAGGGCCGGGGCGATGATGCACAGCGTCTGATAGACAGTGCCAAGGCATTTGAAGCAGCAGGCGCATTCGCTATTTTGATTGAGATGGTGCCGGGGGATGTGGGGCGAGCAATCACTGAAGCCGTTTCAATTCCTACCGTCGGGATTGGCGCGGGTAACCAATGCGATGCCCAAGTGCTGGTGTGGCAGGACATGGCAGGGCTGCGCACCGGTCGCCTACCACGCTTCGTCAAACAGTACGCCGACCTTCGTTCGGTACTTCACACGGCAGCGAGCGACTTTGCACGCGAAGTCGGTGAAGGGACATTTCCAAGCCCTGAACATACGTTTTAACCGTCCACCCTCATCAATCCAGGGAGCCTTAATGAAGAGTCTGAGGCAACGTGCCGCCGAAGGCCTCCAGGTCGGTGATCGGTTCACAATTGCCCGCTGTTTCTCAGATGACGATATTCGTCATTTCGCGCAGGTTTCCCGCGACTACAGCCCGGTCCATTGCGACGCACGCTATGCCCAGCGGCATAAGTTCAAGGCACCCATTGCCCATGGACTACTAACAGCCAGTCTAGTGACCGAGATTGGCGGGCAAATCGGTTGGCTGGCAACCGGGATGAATTTCGTGTTCAAGCGACCGGTTTACGCGGGAGAGCAGATCACCTGCCACTGGCTCATCGCGGACATCGATGAACGCGGCCATGCTAAAGCCGAAGTCAGGATAATGAATGCAGAAGGCATCACTGTGATGGAGGCAACAACTTCTGGTGTGCTACCTGGAACTGAAGAGCGTGAATGTCTCAAGCTGATGCTCTCTGAAGGAGATCCCACCAACGGTGCTGCCAATCCATGAATTGATGGCTTGGAAATGGCTCACTGAAGTGAGGCGTCCTTGCCCCGTTGTCACGATTTTATGCGGCCTTTAGCGTTCTGAACCGAATATTCAATGCCTCCACCGCCAGCGTAAAAGCCATGGCAAAGTAGACATACCCTTTAGGCACGTGTTGCCCCATGGCGTCCGCGATGAGCACAACGCCCACGACAATCAAGAACGCCAGGGCAAGCATTTTCAAGCTCGGGTGCTTGTCGATAAACGCACTGATCGCTCCAGCCGCAAGCATCATGATCAGCACAGCGACCACAATGGCCGCGACCATCACCGGCACATGGGAGACCATCCCCACAGCAGTGATGACCGAATCCAGAGAAAATACGATATCGATGATCGCGATCTGAATAATGGTGCTCAAAAAGCCAGCGCCTTTTTTACCAAACTCAGACTCCCCCTCTTCTCCACCTTCAAGTTCTTGAAAGATCTCGCTGCTGCTTTTCCATAACAGAAACAATCCACCGAAAAACAGAATCAGATCACGGCCCGAAATCCCTTGATCGAAAACCTGAAAGAGATTTGCCGTCAGCCGCATGATCCAGGTGATGGAAAGCAGCAGAAGAATGCGAGTGACCATGGCCAGCGCCAATCCGAAGAAACGCGTTTGCGGCTGCATGGCTTTCGGCATGCGGCTGACCAGAATCGAAATCATGATGATGTTGTCGATACCCAAGACAATTTCCAACACCGTCAGGGTAAAAAATGCGATCCAGATTTCCGGATTGAGAAACCATTCCATAACGTCAAAACTCTCGATTGATCAGAAAAAAAGGCACTACCAATATTGGTAATGCCTGCATGCTCAAATGAGCGAGTCGTGGTAAGCCGCATCGCCTCGACGGGGGCGACCAAACCAATCGTCGGTGCGGCGATGCACTGATGGCACCTGTCAGCCAATCAGACGGTAAGAAGCGATTTGCCATCCATTTCTGATGGAATAGACAAATTCAACATCTGCAATAAAGTCGGAGCGATATCGCACAGCCGACCATTCTTCAGCCCCGCGCGACCGTGCAGTTCACTCACCAGAATCAGGGGCACAGGGTTCAAGGTGTGAGCCGTGTGTGCCTGACCAGACTCGACGTCGAGCATTTGTTCGACGTTGCCATGGTCGGCTGTAATCAGGCATTCGCCACCTGCGGCGAGCGTCGCTTCAACCACCCGGCGCAGACAGTCATCAAGCACTTCTACGGCCTTTACAGCAGCGTCAAAAGACCCGGTGTGGCCCACCATGTCACCATTGGCATAGTTGCAAACGATCAGATCGAATGTGCCGCCGGCGATGGCGTTGACCAGATGATCCGTCAAGAGCGGTGCACTCATCTCAGGCTGGAGATCGTAGGAAGCAACGTCCGGTGAAGGAATCAGGATCCGCTCCTCTCCCTCGAAAGGCAGCTCTCTGCCACCGTTGAAGAAGAACGTTACATGGGCGTATTTTTCGGTCTCGGCAATACGTAATTGCCTCTTTCCAAGCATCGCCAGATGCTCGCCCAAGCTGTTGCTGATGGCCTCGGGACCGAACGCACACGGGCAGTCCAGCGCTTCGGAATATCGGGTCAATGTCAGCAGCCGATCCTTGGGCAACACAAATGGCCGCTCAAACGCGTCGAAGTCAGGCCCGATAAATGCCCGGGTCAATTCCCGTGCTCGATCAGGACGGAAGTTCATGAAGATCATAGCGTCATCGGCGCCAAAACTGACGGGCTGGCCAATCGTTGTCGGCTTGACGAACTCATCCGACTCCCCGCATTCGTAAGCAGCGGACAAAGCCTCACAAGCCGTTGTCGCGTGACGCTCAGCCTTTGCTGAAACAATCAGACGGTAAGCGGCTTCAATCCGCGGCCAGCGGTTGTCGCGATCCATCGCATAGTAACGACCAACCAGCGAGACGATCCGGCCGGCGCCCAGTCGAGCAAATTCACGCTCCAAGGCCTCAAGCGATGCCTGCGCGCTCTTGGGCGGAGTATCCCGACCATCGAGAAAGCCATGCACGTAGATCTTCTCGATCCCCTGCTCAACCAGACACCCGCATGCCGCGACAATCTGATCGATGTGGCTATGAACACCACCGGGAGAAAGCAGGCCCATGACATGCACAGCGCCATCGCGGGACTTCACCCCCTGGAGCAGTTCCAGCAACGCTGGGTTGTGTGCGAACTCTCCATCCGCGAGCGCCTTATCAATCCGGGTCAGGCTTTGGTAAACCACCCTGCCTGCTCCCAGGTTCATATGGCCTACTTCGGAATTCCCCATCTGACCTTGAGGGAGCCCAACCGCCAAACCTGATGTTTCGATCTGGCTGTTCGCAAAGCGCGCAAGCAGCGCATCGAATGTAGGCTTTCTGGCCGCTGCAAAAGCGTTCGAGTCAGTTGCCTGACGAATGCCGACACCGTCGAGAATAATCAAAGAGCGCGTAGTCATCTTTCCCCCTAGAAGATGTAGTCGGTGGTCAAGAAACTCGACTCACGATGACGGATGATGTCGCTGACCAGCTCTTTATTGCTCTCCTGGAATTTGGTGGCGACCAACGTCCGGATGGAGAACACCCGCAAGGCGTCGTCAACCGACAGTGTGCCTTCGGCAGAGTTTTTGCGCCCGTTGAAGGGAAAGCTGTCCGGACCGCGCTGGCATTGCGCGTTGATGTTGATACGTCCAACTTGGTTGGCAAACGCATCGACCAATCGCCCAACCTGCGCGGAGTTGTTACCGAAGATGCTCAGTTGCTGGCCGAAATCTGATTCGAGGACATAGTTGATGACTGTCTCCAGATCGCGGTAAACCACCACTGGCACCACCGGGCCGAACTGCTCCTCGTGGTACACGCGCATGTCAGATGTCACTGGGTACAACAAGGCTGGATAGAAGAATGTTTCGCAGACTTGACCGCCACCCGCATTGACGACTTTGGCGCCTTTGCTGACAGCATCGGCCACAAGACCGGTGAGGAAATCAGTCTTACCTGGCTCTGGCAGTGGCGTTAAAGCAACCCCTGCCTCCCAAGGCATGCCCGGTTTCAGCTGGGCAAGCTTCGACTGAAACTTATCGAGGAAGGCATCAACGACGTTTTCATGCACAAAAAGAATTTTCAGCGCCGTGCATCGTTGGCCATTGAAAGACAGTGAACCGGTAACGGCCTCTGAAACGGCGTTATCCAAATCGACATCAGGCAGGACGATGCCTGGGTTTTTCGCATCCAGGCCAAGTGCTGCACGCAGGCGGTGCGGCTTGGGGTGCAGCTTTTTTAGATCACTGGCAGCCTTGTTGGTACCGATGAACGCGAAGACATCGATCTTGCCGCTGGCCATCAAAGCGCTGACAGTTTCTCGGCCACTGCCGTAGATGATGTTGATGACCCCAGCCGGAAAGCTGTCACGGAACGCTTCGAGCAGAGGCCGGATCAGCAAAACACCGAACTTGGCGGGTTTGAACACCACGGTATTGCCCATGATCAAAGCCGGGATCAACGTAGTGAACGTCTCGTTCAGGGGATAGTTGTAAGGCCCCATGCACAGAGTCACACCCAAGGGAACGCGGCGAATCTGTCCCAAGGTGTCTTGCTCAAGCTCGAAACGGCTTGAACGACGATCCAGTTCCTTCAGGGCATTGATGGTGTCGACGATGTAATCACAAGTGCGATCGAACTCTTTCTCCGAGTCCTTCAGGTTCTTGCCGATCTCCCACATCAACAACTTCACCACGGCTTCACGTTGTTGGCGCATACGCTTGAGGAATGCCTCCACGTGACGAATACGCTCGACGACACGCATGGTCGGCCACGCGCCCTGACCACGATCATATGCTTGCACCGCAGCATCCAATGCGGTCATGGCAGTCTGTGCATCCAAAAGCGGTGTACTGCCCAAAATGACTGACTCATATCCCGACTCTTTCTTCAGGCACACAGGGCTACGGACCGGAGCTAATGGACCGTCCCACAACCGCAACTCGCCATTGACGAGATAGTCGCGCTGTTCGATAGCCGGTCCTGGACGGAAAACGGCAGGAATTTCGTCAGCGCTAGGAAACAACGCCTCAAGTCGATTGTTCAAAGTCATATTTATACCTCGGTGCCTGCACCAGGCGCTGCCCGTAGACAGTGAACGGACACGCAGCGCCTACACATTGAAAAGAATTCAGATCGCGATAGATTCGGTCGTTGGGTTGGCCTCAGCCGCCCTGCAAATGGCCGCGAAAGACATCGCATCCAGAGACGCTCCGCCGATCAAGCCGCCGTCGATATCGGGTTGATTGAACAGTTGCTCGGCGTTGTCGGCCTTGACACTTCCACCGTACAAAATCCGGCAATCAGCGGCGGCTGCGCGGTCTTCGTCAGCCAACCACTGGCGGATGTGTCGATGCACTGCTTGCGCCTGCTCTGGCGTCGCCGTTTCACCGGTACCAATTGCCCAGACAGGCTCGTAGGCAATGACGCCTTTAACCAGATCCTGAATGCCAACAGCCTTCAGTACCGCGCTCAACTGAGTGGTGACGATCGCTTCAGTTTCGCCGCCCTGACGTTGCGCCAGGGTTTCGCCCACACACAAAACCGGAATGAGCCCAGCGCGAAGCGCAGCAGCAAATTTCTCTGCCACCAGGTCATCGTTCTCTGAGTAAAGTGCCCGACGTTCCGAATGTCCGACCAACACGAAGCGGCAGCCGATGTCGTGGAGCATCGAAGCGCTGACTTCACCGGTATGAGCGCCTGATAGCTGGGAGCTAAGATTCTGAGCACCGAGCGAAACGTCTGAATCATCCAGCAAATCAGCGACCGTCGTCAGGTAGGGAAACGGCGGGCAGACTGCTACTTCAACGCTTTCAAAACGCGAAATCACCGGAAGTACGCTACGCAGCAATGACGCATTGGCAGTGCTGCTCCCGTTCATTTTCCAGTTGCCGATCACCAGCTTTTTTCTGTTCGAAGAGGTCTGCATGATTCAGGCTTTCCTGTTCAAAAGCGCAGCGGTGTTGTAGGGCGCTCGCTCCTGCAAGGCCTCTTCAATGCGCAACAAACGGTTGTATTTACCTACACGATCCGAGCGGCTGAGGGAGCCTGTCTTGATCTGCCCCGCGCAGGTGGCGACGGCGAGATCGGCTATGGTGGTGTCCTCGGTCTCACCCGAACGATGGGAAATGACTGCGGTGTAACCAGCATCTTGCGCCATGCGGATGGCGTCCAGCGTCTCGCTGAGTGTTCCGATCTGGTTGAACTTGATCAGGATCGAATTACCGATTCCTTTCTGAATTCCTTCTCGCAGTATTTTGGTGTTGGTCACGAACAGGTCGTCACCCACCAATTGCAGGTGACCCAGTTTTTGAGTCAGGCCTGCCCAGCCGTCCCAATCGCTTTCGTCCATCCCATCTTCAATAGAAATAATCGGGTATTTGTCACAGAGCATCGCCAGGTAATCAGCGAAGCCTGCCGAACTGAATGCCTGATCTTCACCGGAGAGCACATATTGACCGCCCTTGTAAAACTCAGAGGCAGCACAATCGAGTGCCAGGGTAATGTCTTTTCCCAGCTCGTAACCCGCTCTACTGACTGCTTCCTTGATAACAACCAGCGCTTCTTCGTTGGAGGCCAGGGAAGGAGCAAAACCACCTTCATCCCCCACCGCGGTGCTCAGGCCACGCTCCGACAACACTTTCTTCAAGGAATGGAACACCTCGGCGCCCATGCGCAGCCCTTCCCGGAACGACGATGCTCCGACTGGCTGAATCATGAACTCCTGAATATCAATGTTGTTATCGGCGTGCTCACCACCGTTGATGATGTTCATCATCGGAACCGGCATGCTGAACTTGCCCGGCGAGCCGTATAGCGCAGCCAAATGTTCGTATAAGGGAATGTTCTGAACCTTGGCAGCCGCTTTGGCGGTCGCCAGCGAAACGGCAAGAATCGCGTTGGCTCCCAGAATGCTCTTACTTTCCGTGCCATCCAGGGCGATCATGACATTGTCGATTTCGCGCTGATTCAATGCATCCAGTCCGATCAGGCACTCGCGGATCGGGTTGTTTACATTCTCGACCGCCCGCATGACACCTTTGCCCATGTAGCGCGATGCGTTGTCTCGCAGTTCAAGCGCCTCGCGTGAACCGGTCGAGGCACCAGAGGGGACGCTGGCGGTGGCCGTCACTCCATTCACGAGAGTTACCACGGCTTCAACAGTCGGGTTCCCTCGCGAGTCCAGAATTTCCCGAGCGCTGATTTGTTGTATTTGGCTGTTCTTGTTAAGCATGGTTTTCCCCCTTCGGATGGTTCGGAGCTAACGTGTCGTCGCTCTGCGACGTCAGTAATTCCTGCTGCTCCGCGTACTGCTCACGAAAATCGAAATCTCTTGGCCACGATTCACTTTCAGTCGAGTCCTGGTCTGCTGAATTGATCTCACTCATCAGTGCTTCCTCACTCAGCGAATGGCTTCACCGACGCACACGACTCGAAGGGAGTTAGTGCCGCCTTGGGCGTTTGCGTAGTCGCCTTTGGTAATCAGAACGTGATCGCCAGCTTTCACGACGCCACGCTGGGTCAGCTCCGCAACGGCCTTCTCATTCACCAACTCTGGGGCGAAATCATCGCTGTCGAATGGAATGGTGGTGACACCACGAAAAAGCGTGACCCGATTCTGAGTAGCCAGGTTGCGAGAGAATGCAAAAATGGGCAGGTGTGAGCGTATGCGCGACATCAAACGGGGGGTATCGCCGCTTTCCGTCATGCAGATAATGGCTTTGACGCCATGCAGATGGTTCGCTGCATACATTGCCGACATGGCAATGGATTCATCGATCTTGTGGAACACTTGATCGACACGATGCTTGGAGCGATGGGACTGCGGGTGTTTTTCGGCGCCGATGATGATCCGGTGCATGGCCTCAACCGTCTCGATCGGATAGGCACCGGCTGCAGTTTCAGCGGAGAGCATCACCGCATCGGTGCCATCAAGCACGGCATTGGCCACGTCGAACACTTCAGCGCGGGTCGGCATCGATTGAGTGATCATCGACTCCATCATCTGCGTCGCCGTGATGACTACGCGATTCAGCGTGCGGGCACGGTCGATAATCAGCTTTTGCACGGCAACCAATTCTGCGTCGCCAATCTCGACGCCTAGATCGCCACGAGCGACCATTACACCTTCCGACGCTTCAATAATCGCATCCAGAATGCGTAGGTCATTGACGGTTTCTGCCCGCTCAATCTTGGCGATCAGACCTGCCTGCCCTCCTGCTTCATGCAGCAGCCGACGAGCCAACTGCATGTCCGACGCATCGCGCGGGAACGACACGGCGAGGTAATCCACCTGCATTTCTGCGGCAGTCTTGATATCGGCGAAGTCCTTTTCGGTCAGCGCCGATGCAGACAACCCGCCACCTTTACGGTTGATGCCTTTGTTGTTCGAAAGCGGCCCGCTGACCAGAACTTCGCAGATCAGTTGCGTGGCCTCGACCTTCAAGACCTTAAGCTCAATTCGTCCATCATCGAGCAGCAGAATGTCGTCTGGGCGGCTATCGGTAATCAGCGCTTCGTAGTCAATACCGACTCGCTGCTTGTTCCCCGCATTCTTGTCCAGAGAAGCGTCGAGAACGAACTGCTGACCCTTTTCGAGGATCACTTTTCCTTCAGCAAACCGCGCAATGCGAATTTTCGGACCTTGCAAATCTGCCAGTACCGCCACGAAGCGACCGTGCTTGGCAGCCAACTCACGAACCAATCTGGCACGGGCGATGTGATCCTCGGCCTTGCCGTGGGAAAAATTCAGACGCACGACATCTACGCCCGCTTTCACCAATCCCTCGATGGCTTCGAATGATTCTGTTGCTGGCCCTAACGTGGCCACGATCTTGGTTCTGCGCTGCATGACAGATGCTTCCTCGAACAGGGTTTTATTATTGAATGCAAAGGAAATCTGGATTCTATTTATGGCTATTAGCGTGTAAATAACCAATCAGAGCAAAGCAATCTGATCGGTCGCGCTAACAACCTCGGCTCGATTAAATCCTTTAAACCTCATAGCTCCTGCCTTACACGCAAATCTTCAAGGTGAGCCGCCTAGAAAAATCGCCTAAAAAATATTGGCACATTGACACACCAAAATGCAATGCTATTTTAGTCAGCACAAATACACGCATCCGGCCAAGACCCGGATCCTGCCAAAGGGACAATGCTCATGCTGCCAAGACACCTCTCAATCGCCAGTCGAATGGTTCTCGGGTTCTTCATCATTGCTGCGCTGAGCGTCGCCCTGGGGGTATTCGCACTGCGGCAGATTGACGAGGTGCAAGATCAATCGATCCAAATCAAGGACAACTGGCTTCAGCGAGTCCGTGCGTTGGGTGCCGCGAATGCCGCACTGAATCGCTATCGGATGGGATCGATGCAGCACATTCTTTCGGTCAGCGAAAAAGACATGCAGTCCTACGAGGACAAAACCGCCGGGCGGTTGCAGCAAGTCCGGGAGCAAATGCAAACCTATGCTCAGTTGCTGACCAGCGATGAAGACAGAGGCCGCTTGAGCGCGTTTAACGCCAGCCTTGAGGTGTATGCAAAGAATCACCTCGACTTACTCAAGCTATCTCGGCTAGGCGATAAGTCCGGCGCAAGGGAGTTTTTGATGACCATCAGAGACTCGTACGACCAGATGACCAAGAACTTCGATGACCTGATTGATCGCTCGAACCAAGGGGCAGAGGCCGCGGGCAATCAATCAATCGATGCCTATCAACGAGCTGTCAGAGGCGTGGTGCTGGTCATTATCATGGTAGGCATCGGCACTATTCTGGTGGCGTGGCTACTGACCCGTAGCATCACTGCACCGCTGAATGAAGCCGTAAGAGCGGCCAGAACAATTGCCGAGGGGGATTTAAGTAAACCCATCCAACCGACCGGTAATGATGAAGCCACTCGCCTGCTCGAATCCCTGGCGACCATGCAGAACAACCTGATCAAAACCCTGAGTCAAATCTCCGGATCCTCGAAGCAGCTGACCTGCGCCACCGCTCAACTGAACACCGCTGCAGAGACGTCAGGCCAGGATATCCATCAGCAACATGCAGAGATCGAACAGGCAGCCACGGCGGTCAATGAGATGACAGCGGCCATTGAGGAGGTGGCCCGTAATGCGCTGTCGACTTCAGAGTTGTCACTGGCTTCCAGGGACATTGCACTACGTGGCCAGCAGCGCATGGTAGAAACCCTCGGGGCCATCGAAACACTCACCCGAGACGTGCAACTCAGCTCAAAACAAGTGGAAGGTCTGGCGGATCAGGCACAAGGCATCGGCAAGGTTCTGGACGTGATTCGCACGATAGCCGAGCAAACCAATCTGTTGGCGCTGAACGCTGCCATTGAAGCAGCGCGGGCGGGTGATGCGGGACGGGGCTTCGCCGTGGTCGCCGATGAAGTCCGTGCGCTCGCTCACCGTACCGCGCAGTCAACGCGAGAAATTGAAGAAATGATCAGCGGGATCCAGAGCGGCACGGACACTGCCGTGTCGACCATGCTCAGCAGCAGTGAAAACACCCGCCTCACACTCTCTTTGGCCCAGTCCACCCAAAGTGCTTTGGCAGAAATCGTGGCCGCCAACGACGACATCAACCAACGAAATTTGATGATCACGACGGCGACTGAGGAACAAGCCCATGTTGCGCGTTCGGTCGACCAGAACTTGCTAAACATCCGGGACCTGTCTGTTCAATCAGCCACAGGCTCACAACAAACCACCCGTGCGTCTCAATCCCTCGGGTTGCTGGCCCATGAGCTGAATTCCATGGTTCAACACTTCAAGATGTAACGGTGGCAGCCGTGCAATTTTTTGCATAATGCCACGTTAAAAAGTAGTCATGCGCGACAAAACCTGATCGAATCAAGCAATGCCTCATTTGATCCCACATTCCGGTTCAACCGGTTTGTGTTTGTCGCCACCCCATTGCGTAAGTGAACACAAATATGGCCTCAAGCGCGCTCGTACAACGAATCGCTGCCGAGATCCGGCAGAAAATCCAGACCGGAGAGCTATCGCTGGGCGCTCACTTGAGCGCACAAAAAGTCGCCGACGAATTCAGCGTCTCTCGTTCTCCGGCGCGCGAAGCACTGGTCTTGCTCTCGGAGCAAACCGTTCTTGAGCAACTGCCCAATCGCGGGTTCTTCGTATTGGAGTCAGTGCAGGATCCTTCGCAGATCCAAGATGAGGTGCTTCCTCTTGAAGAGCCGGATGAATACTACCGACTCTCGGAAGACTGGTTGAACAACGCAATCCCGGGGGAAGTGACGGAGCAGTTTCTTCGCACTCGCTATGACCTGACCAAAGCCCAGGTCATCGATATTCTCAATCGCGCCGCCAAAGTCGGATGGGCTGAGCCGAAGCCTGGTTATGGCTGGCGTTTTCTGGATGTGGCGAAGACACCCGAAACCCTTGAACAAATCTACAAGGTGCGCTCGCTGATCGAGCCCGCGGCACTGTTGGAGCCGACTTATCTGCACGATTTGGGCAAGCTGCAACGCTTGAAAAAAGAGCAGCAGGACCTGCTCAACGGCGGCATTGATAGCCTGCCGGCGGATGTTCTCCTAAAAAATGGTATCCGCTTCCACGAGGAGTTCATCAAGCTGTCTGGTAACCCGCTGTATCACATGATTTTGGTGCAGATGAACAACATGCGGCGGCTGATCGAATACCGCTCAATGATCGACCGCAAGCGACTCTACAAGCAATGTGCCGAACACATTCGGATGATCGAACTGGTGGAACAGGGCAATAACCTGGAAGCCGCACATTTGATGAAGCAGCACTTGAGCGGCTCTTTTGCTCACAAATCGCCGATCCTGAAACTGCGATCGGAGTCCGCCGAAATTACCCCTTCACTTTCAGGCCTCAACACTGGCCCCACATAACTATTCGAGGAGAGCACACGTTGAGTACCGAAGAGCAACTACGCGAAGAAATCTGCATTGTCGGAAAAAGTCTCTATGACCGCGGTTATACCGTGGGCAGTGCAGGCAACATCAGCGCACGTTTGGAAGATGGCTGGTTGATCACCCCCACCGACGCCTGCCTGGGAAGATTGAAGCCGCAAGAGATCGCAAAAGTCAGCAAGGACGGCACTTGGGTCTCGGGCAGCAAACCGTCCAAGACCCTGGAATTGCATCGCCAAGTGTATGACCGCAACCCTGAAGTGAACGGCGTGGTTCACACCCATTCGACCTCGCTCGTAGCGCTGACACTTGCAGGGGTCTGGAACAACGACGATATCCTTCCACCCTTGACGCCTTACCAAGTCATGAAGGTTGGTCACATCCCATTGATCGCTTATCAGCGTCCCGGCTCTCCAGATGTGGCTGTGCAAGTGGCGCAATTAGCCAACACTGTGCGAGGCGTGATGCTGGAGCGGTTGGGCCCTGTCGTTTGGGAAAGCTCTGTGTCGAAAGCCAGCTTTGCGCTGGAAGAGCTTGAGGAAACGGCCAAGCTTTGGATGATGAGCAATCCCAAGCCTGCACCGCTGGGCGAAGAGGCAATTGAAGACCTGCGCCGGGTGTTCTCTGTTAAGTGGTAATCCCTCTTTCCGCCAAAGCGGCCCTTGAGCACGGAGCAGACAGTGTTCAAGGGCCGGTCTTTCGTTTAGGCCACCGCCTCGGCGACAACCTTACGCACGACATAGGGCAAAATCCCGCCCTCCTTCAAGTACAGAATCTCCTGCTGGGAATCAAGTTGCAGAATCAACGACACCGACATCTGCCCTCTGTCAGTACCACTGATCGTCAAGCGCACCGGATTGGCCCCCACCTGCAACGTCTCCAGTCCGCTGAAGTCCAGTGACTCATTACCCGCCATCTGCAAGCTCTGGGCATCGACACCTGCTGCAAAGGTGATGGGCAGAATGCCCATGCCGATCAGGTTGCTGCGGTGGATACGCTCAAAACTTTGCGCGATGACGGCTTTGACGCCCAGCGTGGCTTGCGCCTTGGCGGCCCAGTCACGGCTGGAGCCCGCGCCGTAGTTGAACCCGGCGAAAATCACCAGCGGTACATCCTTGGCGACATAGCTCAGCGCCGCGTCGTATACCCGCTGAATGGAGCCATCATAAGACGCCGCAAATCCACCTTCTCCCGGCTGTTGATCCAACAATCGATTCTTCACTGCCCGATTGACGAACGCGCCGCGCATCATCACTTCGTGGTTGCTGCGCCGGGTCGAGTATTGATTGAGATCGTTCGGGTTTTCGCCGCGCTCGGTCAACCACTGTCCGGCCTGGCTTTCGAGTGGAATCGCACTGGCGGGTGAGATGTGGTCGGTGGTGACGTTGTCGCCCAGCACCATCAACACCCGCGCGTCATGAATCGACAGCTCAGTGGAAGCCTGGGGTTTGACGTTTTGCAGATAAACGGGGCGACGCAGATAAGTCGAATCCGGCGCCCAAGGAAATTGCACACTGCCACTGGCCGACAGTGCCTGCCAGTGATGAGTGCCGTCCCACAGCATGGCGTTGCGTTTGCGGAACAGGTCCGGGCGAACGGTCTCGCTGACCAGCGCCTGAATTTGCTCTTCAGTCGGCATCAGTTCATGCAGATACACGTCGTTGCCCGCCGAATCCTGACCCAACGGCTCAGTTTGTATATCCATGTTGATGGTGCCGACTAACGCGTAAGCGACGACCAGCGCCGGTGAAGCCAGGTAACCGACCTGCACGCGAGGATTGACCCGCCCTTCGAAATTGCGATTGCCGGACAGCACCACCACGGTTTTCAGGCCCTGGTCCGAGAAGCGCTCCATGTGTTCTTCGAGGCTGCCGGAGTTGCCGATGCAGGTCATGCAGCCAAACCCGGCCAGGTCAAAACCCAGGGCCGAGAAGTCGCTCAGCAGATGGGCTTTTTCCAGGTAGTCCGCGACCACCCGCGAGCCTGGCGACAGCGATGTCTTGACCCAGGGCTTGCTGCGCAAGCCGCGACGCCGGGCGTTGCGGGCCAGCAATCCGGCCTGGATCATCTGGCTCGGGTTCGCCGTGTTGGTGCAACTGGTGATCGCCGCCAGGGAGATGGCGCCATGGGTCAGCGCCTGACCAAACGAAGGCTCGAAATATTCGGCCTCAGTATCCGAGGAGCGAGCGATCACACCCTCCCGCTCACCCAGAATGTCCTGGCGAAAGGACGGTGCGGCGTCCGCCAGTTTGCGCCACTGATGCGGCTGATGAGGCCCGGCGACACTCGGTTCGATGGCCGCCAGGTCCAGCTCGATCAAGTCATCGAAATGCGGCTCGGGCAACGAGTCGTGGCGCCATAGGCCTTGCGCTTCGAGGTACGCTTCAATGCGCGCAATAGTGTCCTCACTCCGCCCGGTCAGATGCATATATTCCATCGTGCTGTCGTCGAACGGGAAGAACACCACGGTGGCGCCATACTCGGGAGCCATGTTCGACAACGTACCGCGCGCCGCCCAACTGAGTTTCGACAAACCAGGCCCGCAGAACTCGACGAACTTGCCCACCACGCCTTTCGCACGCAGCATCTGAGTGATGCGTAATGCCAGATCGGTAGCCGTCACGCCGGGCCGCAGTTCGTTGCTCAAGCGTATCCCGACAACCTCAGGAAAGCTGATCGGCACCGGCTCGCCCAGCATGGCAGCCTGCCCTTCCAGCCCGCCCACGCCCCAGCCCAGCACGCCGATGGCGTTGATCATGGGCGTGTGGCTGTCGGTCGCGACGATATCGTCAGGATGCAGCAGCGGCTGGCCGTCGGCAGTCTGGCTTTCCCAGACAACGGTAGCCAGTGACTCCATGTTGACCTGGTGGATGATCCCGGTGCCCGGCGGCACCACCTTGAAATTGGTCAGGCTCTTTTGTGCCCACTTGATGAATTCATAGCGCTCGGAGTTGCGGCGATAATCGATGTCGAGGTTCTTCTCGACGGCATCCACCTCGGCGTAGCGCTCGACAATCACCGAATGATCGATGACCAGCACTGCAGGAATCATCGGGTTCATGGTTTCCGGTGCACCGCCCATTTCCGCCACCATGTCGCGCATGCCGGCAAAATCAGCCAGCGCCGGCAGGCACGTCGTATCGTGGAACATCAACCTGTTGGGATAAAAAGGCACTTCGCAGGCAGGCGCCCCTTCGCGTATGCACGCAATGAAATTGTCCAGAGACGCCGGTGAACAACGCGCCACATTCTCCAGCAGGATGCGGATCGAATAGGGCAAGCTAAAGAGCTCGTCCGGGGTCAGTATCTTGTGCAGATCCACGTAGGCGTAACGGGTGTCGCCCACTTGAAGGTGGCTTTGATGACGTGCGTCGATAGCTGAAATCATGGGTTTATCATTCACCGGTTGAGTGCATGAACAAACGACTCTATTCGGTCGTTCAGTTGGACCTAGCGTAATCAAAGGCCGACCCGAGTAAAATTGAGCGTTGAGCAAGCCATCGTTCGTCAACGGAGAACGCAGCCTTGGTGAGCCTGAAATTGTCAGGTCTTGCGCACTTCCCTACTCTCGGGACCGATGACATTTTCCCAGGAGACCATTTATGCCCGCCCCTACCGCAGAAGTCCTCAAAGATCTGGCGCCGACTGGCGTTCTCCGTGCCGCCATCAACTTCGGCAACCCGGTGCTTGCACAGCGCAACGCTGAGACAGGAAAGCCTCAAGGGGTGTCCGTCAGCCTGGCTGTGGCACTGGGCAAGCACTTAGGCGTCCCTGTTGAGTTCATTACCTATGACGCTGCGGGCAAGGTGTTCGAGGCTTTAGCGCAGAAGCAATGGAACATTGCATTCCTGGCCATCGAACCTGTGCGTGAAGCTCAAGTCGCCTTCAGCGAACCTTACGTGATCATCGAAGGCACTTATCTGGTCAAGAACAGCTCTCCGTTCTTCAAAATGGAAGATTTGGATCAGCCCGGCGTGCGGATCGCCGTCGGCAAGGGCGCTGCTTACGACTTGTACCTGAGCCGAACTCAACAGCACGCGACCCTCGTCCGTGCGCCGACATCCGCTGGCGCGGTCGATCTGTTTCTCGACGAAAACCTGGAGGCTGCTGCGGGGGTGCGCCAGCCACTGCTCAAGGTTGCCGAAGCCAATTGCGAACTGCGTGTGCTGGACGGTTACTTCACGTCGATTCGCCAAGCGATGGGCGTTCCTGTGCAATGCGTTGCGGGCGCGGCTTACGTCAGGGCGTTCCTGGAAGAACAGAAAGCCAACGGCTTCGTCCTCAAGGCACTCATCGACAGCGGTCAGAGCGACGTCACCGTTGCCCCCTTGCAGGACCATTAACACATCGCACATGGCAGGTTGAAACGCAATTGCCCGCTCAGCGGCGAAGGCGTTTCAACCAGACTTTGTGCACCGGCTCGGCACAGAGCATCACCACCACCAGACGCATGATTTGCATCGCCGTGACAACGCCGACACTCAGGTTCAGGGCTTCGGCCGTCAGGTACATCTCCGTACTGCTTCCCGGCATCATGCCCAACGCCAGGGTCAACACTGGAAAGCCCAGCAAATAGCCTATTCCAAGCGCCAGAACCAAGGTGCAGAAGATCATGATCAGGTTGAATAGCGAGACCTTGAGCAAGAACTTCGGCGAAGCCCTGAAGAACTGCCGATCAAAATACCCGCCGAGCGCGCATCCGATCATGAGCTGGCCGTAATGACTGAGTTCCACAGGCAGTGCAGTTTGCAAATTGAAGCTGGCCGTGAACAACGCGCACAGGGCCATCGGCCCGAACATCCAGGGGTTCGGTAGCTTGTAGCGCTTCCAGATCATTGCCGTCAGCGCCCCTCCGATCAGCAACGGTAGCAGCCAATACCAATCACTGGGCAAACGGGCATGGACCACTGCCGGAGAGATTTTCGCGGTGAAAAACATCGCCGGCGGCACACAGAGAACAATCAATACCAAACGTACGCTGTGAGCCGCGGCGATCTGGCTGACGTCGGCGTTGTGCCTGATGCCTGACTGGATCATTTCTGAAAAGTTGGCGGGCATGAAGGCGAAAAACGCGGTCGTCAGGTCCATTCCTCGACGGCGCATGAACTCGACGCCGAGCAGTGCCAGGAACAGGGTCAGAAACGCCGCGAACAGCATCATCGCGAAATGCCCCAGGATCTGCTCGAGCACCACAGGCGTAAAGTGCAAGCCGATGGACGTTGCGATCATCCACTGCCCGGTCAGGCGGCCATTGGGAATCTCCCCCACCCGCCAGCCCAGGCAACGCACCAGGATCACCGCCAACATTGATCCAATGATCCAGGGCAAAGGCCAGTTCAGGTAGCTGGCAAGCAGAGCCCCGGCAATTCCCACCAACGGTGTTGCCCACCACAATCCCATTGAGGTGAAGAACGCTTTCATGCCCTCGATCCACCGAAGACCATGCATACCGGACTTCCCGTCTCGACAACTCCACCCGTCGGGGTCAAGGCTCCAGTCGCCGGATCAACACAGAAAATCACGATCGTATCGCTGTCCTCATTGGCGACGTACATGGCTTTTCCATCGGGTGACAACGCAAAAAATCGTGGTGTCCGGCCTTCCGTTGGCGTCGCCGATTCAAACGTCAGCCAACCCGATTGCGGGTCGATTCTGAAGACCGTGAGGGTGTCGCTGCCTCTGTTCGAGGCGTACAGGAATCGCCCCGTTCCATCGACTTCGATCTCTGCCGCCGTGCTGTCGCCGGTAAAAGAATCAGGCAGCGCAGAGATCACCTGCTGTGGCTGAAGCTCGCCGCTTTCGTTGTTGAAGCGGTAGGTGCCGACGGTGGAATCCAGCTCATTGACCGAGTAGACCACCGGCAGCCCGGGATGAAACGCCACGTGCCTAGGCCCCGCCCCTTTGCGAGTCGCCACAAACGGGCAAGCAGCCGGCAGCAGCTTGCCCAGTCGCGAATCGAATCGATAGATGAAAATCCGGTCCAGCCCTTTGTCCGGCACCACCACATTTTTTCCACTGGGATCGAATGGATTGAAATGAGGTTTCGGGCCTTTTTGCTCAATCCGATGGGGTCCGATCGGCCCTTCGGTCAGCACCTGGTCACAGAGTTCGCCAAGCTCACCCGAGGCGAGGATCGGCAGAACAACAACTGAACCACTGTAATGATTGCTCACAACCAGAAAACCACCGTCCGGTGAAATCGCCAGATGCGCGGGATTGTGGCCGTGGGTGCTTTGGCTATTGAGATAGCTCAGCGTGCCATCGGAGTTGATTCTGAACGCACTGGCTTGGTCCGTATCGCCATGGACGCAATACAGAAAATCCTGTTGCTTGCTGATGGCCAGAAAAGAGGGGTTAACCAAGCCATCGACCAACTGCACATGAGTCAGGCATCCCGTTTGCGGGTCGACGCTGTAGACGTTGATCCCGTTACCCCGAGCATTTCTTTCACGAGTGGTACGACAGCCAACGTAAATAAACATGAGCTCATCTCAAAGGGTGAATTGAACGGCGCCTGTCACGCGGTCAAGTGCGCGACGAACGCGCGGGCAGTCGGTGGCAAGGATTCGAATCGTCGAGCAACGATCTGCAACTGACGCTTGGCCCAGGGCTCGGCCAGGGTCACAGCGTGTAATTGAAAGGGACGCAGATAGGGGCGTAATACATCACGAGGCAAAATACAGATGCCCAGATTGGTCGAGACCATCCGGCACATGCATTCAAAACTGGAAACTCGAACCCGCTGCCTGACCGTCTGCCCTAACAGTGCAGCTTGCTCAGTCAGCAGCAGGTGCACTGAGCTTTCTACGTGAGGACCGATGAATTCATAGTGCAACGCCTGATCGAACGTGGCGTGCGCGTGCCCCGCCAGTGGATGGTGTTCGGGAACCGCGATCACCAATTCGTCCACGCGATAGGCCAGTGTTTCCAACCCCAGGGATGGCGTCTGTTCGGCAATGATGCCGACATCCGCGCGACCGTCCGACACCGCTCGGACGATCGCCGCACCGACACGTTCCTCGACGTCGAATTTGATATCGGGATAGGTTTCCAGGAACGTGCCGATGTCCAGGCTCAGTTGTTGTGCCAGCGCGGAGGTAATGGCGTGCAAGCGAACGTGACCTTTGATACCCGCACCGTACTCACTTAGCTCCTGATCCATTTTCTGGAGTGTTTCATTGAGCTGCAAAGCATAGTGACGAAGCGACTGTCCCGCAGGAGTGAGCTCCATTCCGCGTGGGTATCGAATGAACAACGCTGAGCCCACTTTTTCTTCAAGCTCGCTAATCCGTTTACTCACCGCGGACGTCGCCAGGTGGCAGAGTTGCGAAGCCTTTGTCAGGTTGCGCTGCTCTGCCACTGCCATGAAGATTTCGAGACTCAACAGATCATGGCGCATTGGCCAATGCCTTCTCAAAGAAGTCTACTGTTCCGAAATTGCCGGACTTCAGCGCCAGGGCTACCGGGTCGTCCCGCAAACCGAGCGTCCATGGGACGCCTGGATCAATCGTCGCTCCGATTCTCAGCGCCTTGATCTTCAGTGCCTTGACCACAGCACCCGACGTTTCGCCACCGGCCACCACGAGCTTGCGCACGCCCATCTCATACAGGCCAACAGCCACGGCGGACAGCGCGTCTTCAACGATCTGCCCAGCGGCTTCAACACCGAGCTTCTGCTGGGCAAGCTTGACCGTCTCTGGCTGCGCACTGCCGTAAATCAGAATCGGTCCTTGCTGAATCAAGTCCTTCGCCCAGGCGAGTGCTTGGGCTACCTGATCATGACCATTCGCCAGGAGCAGTGGATCAAGGGAGAAACTCGGACGGCTCTTTTTCCAGTGCTCGACCTGGCTGTTGGTCGCCACTGAACAACTGCCGGAAACCACCGCGCCCAACCCGTCAATGACGGGTAGCACCGAAGCCGTCTCGGATTTACCGAGTAAACCTGCACGGCGGAAGTTTTCAGGTAGACCCAGCGCAACGCCGGACCCGCCGGTAACGAGCTTATGGTCTGCAACGGCCCCGCCGATCGCATACAGATCCTCGTCGTCGATCGCGTCGACGATGGCGTATCCCTGGCCCTGCGCCTCAAGGTTACTGAAGGCCGTCGAAATGGCTTGCGCGCCTTTGCTGACGACCGAATGCGCAACGAGCCCGACCGGCTTAAGCGTCTGTTGCTGCAACACCCGAACCAGATTGGAGTCGGTCATGGGCGTCAACGGATGATTGCGCATCCCGGATTCGCTTAACAACTGGTCGCCAACGAACAGATGACCGTTAAAAATGGTGCGTTTGTTTTCCGGAAACGCAGGGCAAGCCACGGCAAATGACACACCCAGTGCATCGGCGAGGGCATCCGCCACCGGGCCGATGTTCCCGCGAGACGTGGAATCAAACGTCGAGCAGTATTTGAAAAAAAACTGTTGGCAACCCGCAGCACGCAACCACTCCAACGCTTCGAGCGACTGAGTAACGGCCTCTTCGGCGCTGATGGTGCGGCTTTTCAGAGCAAGGACGACAGCATCGATATCGTCCGGCAACGGCCCTTCAGGTACGCCAATCACTTGCAGGGTGCGCATTCCGGCACGCACTAACGTGCTGGCCAGATCCGTACCGCCGGTGAAGTCGTCAGCGATGCAACCGAGTAGTAATTGACTCACTGCACTCTCCTCTAGCCCTCTCCTTGGATGACCTCAAGGAAGAACAGGCATTTCTTGTTATAAATCCCACACGCGGGCGGCATGACTGGCATGCCGCCCGAGTCGATCAGCCCAGGATCACCTTGGCGACGGCTTCACCAAAAGCTTTGGTACCGCTGGAGCCGCCCAGATCCGGAGTGCGCTGCCTAGGATCTTTCAGAACCGCATCGACAGCCTTGTCCATTTCCAGGCCGGCGTTGATCAATGCTTCATTGTTATGGTGCTCGCCCATCCACTGCAGGAGCATGCCAACGGAGAGGATCATCGAGACCGGGTTGGCCTTGTCCTGACCGGCGATATCCGGTGCGGAGCCATGCTGTGCCTGGGCGCAGCAATGAACATCGCTGGCCATCATGGACCCGGCGAGACCCAGGCTGCCCGACAGTTCGCTGGCGAGGTCACTGATGATGTCGCCGTAGAAGTTCGTGGCAACCAGTACGTCGAAGCGTTCAGGGCTGCGCACCAGGTGAGCCGTCGACGCATCGACCAGCAAATCGTCCAAAGCGACTTCAGGGAAGTCTTTCGCCACATTGCGAACGCATTCCAGGAACAGGCCATCGGTCATGTGAAAGCTGTTGGCTTTGTGAATGGCGGTGACCTTCTTGCCACGTTTCATAGCCAGCTCGAACGCGCGACGAGCAATACGCTCACTGCAATGACGTGTGATTTTACGCGTGGATAAAGCCATATCAGGGGTTGGCATCATTTCACCCCAACCACGGCTCATGTTGCGGTCCGGATAAAACCCTTCAGTCGCTTCACGCATGATCACCAGGTCCATCGTCTTGCCTTCCTTCATGTTCGAAGTCAGGAATGGACGAGTGCGGGCAGGACGCACGTTGGCGTAAAGATCCAGGCCAATACGAAAGCCCGCGGAAACGTTACGACCGCCCTTTTCAGGGACTGGATAGTCGGCGTGCGATTGGGTGCCGAGAATGATGCCATCGTAGCCTTTAGCCTTTTCCAACACTTCATCACGCAAGGTGGTGCCGTATTTGTCCAGGCTCGTAAAACCGACATCGTCGTAATCGAAGCTCAGGCCCAGATCGAATTTTGTGTTGGCTGCGTTCAGCACCGACATCGAAGACTCAACGATTTCTGGACCAATACCATCACCAGGAAGAACCAAAATACGCATCGCAAACCCCTTACTTATTGTTTGAGCATAATTTTTCAAAGCCGGTGTATCAGGAACCAGCTCCATTTATGTACATCGTAAATACAAAGTACAATATTGGCGAGGCGAAGTCCTTAACCATTTGCTCCCGTTCGTCCTGAGATTTTTCTGGAGCAGTGTCGTTCTCGCCTTCGACAGATTGCATTTTATTGCATGAATATTCAGTTTGTGCAATCTTTTCGCTCAACGGTCATCCACCAAACGAAGCAGGAGAATCCTCCATGACAGTTAAAACATCCGATCTGTGCGATCAGTACCCAGAGACAATTCGCGTTCTGACCCCAATGTTTCATGACTTTGGCGGCAAGAACGATTTCGAGGGACGTGCCTTCACCCTGAAATGCTTTGAGGACAATTCCAGGATCAAGGAAATAAGCAGTTTGCCGGGTCAAGGTAGAGTGCTGGTGGTAGACGGTGGGGGTAGCGATCGCTTCGCATTGTTCGGCGACGTGATTGCTGAGGACCTGGTGAAGAACGGCTGGGGCGGCGTATTGATCTACGGATACATCCGCGACAAAGCCGCTTTGCGCGACATGCCAATCGCGATCAAGGCACTGGGCACTTCACCGCGCAAGACCGTCAAGCGTAACGAGGGGCAAATCGGAATAACGCTGAATTTCGCCGGACACTCCATCGCTGACGGCGACCAGTTGTACGGCGACGATGACGGCGTGGTGTTGCTGAACGAACCGCGCCTTAACTGACCACCGAGACCTCAAGGCTGCGCTGGTACTCCAGCTCATCCTTGGCCTCTTTGTCGGTTTTTTGCCGCCCGACGACATCGAGGTGGTTGCGCAGGAACTCCGCGGCAGCCTCTCGCTGTCCACTTTCGATGAGATCAAGTAGATGGATGTGCTCTTTACACTGGTTGATCAACCGAGGCCGATCCACGTTGGCCTTGTAGGCCATGAAACGACGCAACTGGTTCTGCCGACGGATAGCTTCGAGAAAAAAAGCGTTGCCCGAGCAGCGGACCACCAGCTCATGAAGCTGCGCACCGATCTGAAACAGCTGCGATCGCGACAAGGTGAAAATGTCGCCATCCAGCAATTGCTGCTGGACTTCCCGGGCTTTGGCAAACGCGGCCTTATCCACCTCGTATCCAGGCTCCAGTACGGCAGCCGGTTCGATGGCCATGCGAAAACGGTAGCTCTGAATATGCGCCTTGGAGTCGTGCAGAAAACTGTTGATCTCCCACCCCTGCCCCGGCTTGCGCTCAATCATTGCCTCATTGGCCAGCCGGGTCAGAACCTTCATGAGCTGCCCTCTCGGCACCTCATATCTGCGCATCAGTTCAGCTTCAAAAAAAGTCGTGGGGATGTCGCCGCGCAGTACGTCGTCAACAACGCGCAGATAGAAGTCTTCAAACGGGTCGACTTCCAGGGGGAGTTTGCGGCTGTCGATGCCTCGCGCGTCAGCCGTCAGGAAATAGCCCCGATTCGGCTCTTTGGTGGCCAGGCCCAACTCGGCCAGCAATGCGAAACCACGTCGTATTGGCGAACGCGAAACCCCCAACTCCTTGGCGAAAGATTCTTCGCGCAGCGGATCTCCGGCGCGCATCGACCTGGCTCTCGCCATATCGATGATCTTGGGAGCCAACTGCTCCGCAAGGTCTTTTTTGATCTTGGGCTTCATTTTGGATGGTTCGCCCGCCAAGGATTGTTCGAGATTCAATTGTTGAAACCAGTATTCGAGGTGTGAAAGAAAAAATACCACACCTGATGACCAGCCACACGCCGCTGCACTACAGGTGACACAGAGTCCACCCAATCAATCCATTACAACTCGGGGAAACATCATGACCGCACCACGCATTTATTTGATCCATGCAACACCAGTCGCCATTGCACCCATCACTGAAGCGTTCACACGGCTTTGGCCCGAAGCCAGGCTGGCCAATCTACTGGAAGACTCGCTTTCCAGCGACCTGGCGCAAGCCGGCGAACTCACGCCGGCATTGAATGAGCGCTTCTTGAAACTCGCTACCTATGCCGCAGAGTCGGGTGCTGATGCGATCTTGTTTACCTGCTCGGCATTCGGCGACGCCATTGATCGGTGCAAACGCTCCCTGAGCATCCCGGTGCTGAAACCGAACGAAGCCATGATCGAGGAAGCCATTCAACGGACTCGAAAAATTTCCATCCTCGCGACCTTCGAGCCTGCCATCGCATCGATGACTGAAGAATTTCAGAGCTATGCCCGGCAGCAAGGCGTCGAGATCGAACTCAACACCTTTGCCTGCCCTGGGGCATTCGACGAACTGCGCAAGGGAAACACTGATCGTCACGACACTTTGATTGTCGATTGCGCTCGTACGCCAACGAACAGCGAATTGCTGTGTTTCGCGCAATTTTCCATGACCAGCGCAGCGCAACAGGCGAGCCAAGTGAGCGGCCTGCCGGTATTGACCACACCTGACAGCGCTGTGTTGAAGCTGCGTAGCCTCCTGCAAGCCTGATGCAGTTTCAAAGATTGAAGGAGTAAGACATGACCAGGTTAAACGCACACATTGGTTTCCAATTTACGGAATTACCCTTCCTGGAGCGGTTTTCAGCAGCCGCAAAAGCAGGATTTCAAGCGGTCGAGTTCCCCTCGCCCTATGAATATGAAGCGACACAGATAGCGCAGATTTTGCATGAGCACCAACTCGAGATGGTGCAATTCGCCGCGCCATCCGGGTCATCAAAAGGCAATACCGGTATTTGCAGCTCGAAGCAGGTCTTCCTGTCGGAGCTGACCCAGGCCGTTGATTATGCAAAGGTGCTCGACTGCAAAATGGTTCACCTGATGTCAGGTGTGTCGCAGGCTGAGCTTGGGGTGATTGCCAATAGCAGCGTTTACCGTCGCAATCTGAAGTACGCGGCTGAATTCTTGTCTGGAGAAGGCATTGAGCCTTTGATTGAAGTCATTAGCTCAAATGAGGTCCCAGGCTACCTGATGAGCCGCTTCGACTTTGCAGAGGAGATGTTGGAGGCCATACCAAACCTTGGCCTGATCCTTGACACCTATCACACCGAACTACTCGGCAGGGATTGCCTAAGTACGCTCAATCGATGGTGGTCGCGGGTGAAGCATATCCAGGTGGCCGACTTCCCAGGCCGCAATGAGCCAGGTACAGGCGATATCGATTTCCCGAAGCTGCTCTCGATGCTGAAAGACCGTGCATATCAGGGCTGGGTGGGATGCGAATATCGCCCTCGCGCCTCCACTGTCGACGGGCTCGACGGCTTATGGAGGACGATGAAACACAATCCGCACGAAGATGACCGCTGGTAAGAAATCGTTTCTTTTTGGAGAAATTGTACCGCGTTACCTTGCAAAACAATTTCTAGTGGAGTTTATTAGGGACCAGTAGCCCTTGAAGGTTGCACGCAATGCTCCCCACAAAAAACACAAAAGGAGTTAACGCATGACCAAGAAGATCGCCTTTGTTACTGCTGGCATGGGAAACCTGGGCACAGCAGTTTGCCAGCGACTCGCCCGAGATGGATTTACCGTTGTCGCAGGATGCGGTCCCAATTCCCCATTGAAAGACACTTGGCTCGCTCAGCAAAAGGAGCTTGGCTTTAACTTCATTGCCTCTGAAGGGAGCGTTGCTGATTGGGATTCGTGCCGCCAAGCGTTTGAGCAGATCAAGAAAAATGTCGGGCCAGTCGATGTCCTGATCAACAACGCCGGCACCGCTCGCAACGTTGTCTTTCAGGAAATGCAGCCCAATGACTGGACAACCGTCATCGATACCAACCTCAATTCGCTGTTCAACGTAACCAAACAGGTTATCGATGGCATGACCGAAAGAGGCTGGGGTCGGGTGATCAACATCTCTTCAGTCAACGCCCAACTGGGTCAAGTGGGTCAGGTCAACTACTCCACTGCCAAGTCGGCAATTCGCGGCTTTACTCGCGCCATGGCACGGGAAGTCGGCTCTCGCGGTGTCACGGTCAATACCGTGTCTCCTGGTTACATAGCCACTGCCAAGCTTAAGTCCGTCACAACTGCCGACGTCATGGACCGCATCATCCAGGACATTCCGACTCGGCGTCTTGGAACACCTGAGGAGATCGCCGCTGTGTGTGCCTGGCTTGCCTCCGATGAGGCTGGGTATGCGAATGGTGCTGACTTCTCGCTGAATGGTGGCCTTCACATGAGTTGACACTCGTGTGAGACTCAGCGGCAACCCGCTGGATCAAACCAAAAATGCAGCGGGAACCTTGATGCGCTTTCAGCGCAGATCCCATAAAAACAATTGTACTTTACGTCAAGGTGATACAAATGCTCTCATTACTCGGCTACGGCATGATCGTGACCTTCATGGCACTGATCATGACCAAGCGGTTGTCGCCGTTGGTAGCGATGACAACAGTTCCGATCGTATTCGCTCTCCTGGCCGGATTTGGCCCGGATATGGGCGATATGATGATCGAAGGTCTGCGCAAGGTGGCGCCAACCGCGGTCATGGTGATGTTCGCGATCCTCTACTTCGGCGTGATGTTCGATACCGGCCTGTTCGATCCGATCATTCGCAAGTTCATCAAACTGATCAACGGCGACCCGATGAAGGCGGTGGTCTTTGCCGCGCTGCTGGCAGGCCTGGTATCGCTCGATGGCGACGGTTCGACGACCTACATGATTACCGTCACCGCGATGCTGCCGCTGTTCAAGCGCCTGCGACTCGAACCGCTATCCCTCACCTGCGTGGTGATTCTTGCGGCGAGTGTGACCAATCTACTGCCATGGGGCGGTCCACTGGCTCGTGCCGCTGCGTCCTTGCAGGTCGATACTTCCGAGCTGTTTGTCCCGCTTATTCCGGTCATGGTGGTGGGCTTCCTGGGCGTTCTGGCACTGGCTTACTTCATCGGCATTCGTGAGCGTCAACGCTTGGGCGCACTTACCCTTCCCCAGTCGCTGGGCGCTGCCGCCACCGTGTTTGACGATGAAGCTGACGACGAAGGTCTGCCATCAATGTCAGACGAAAATGCCGAGCTGCGTCGTCCAAAAATGTTCTGGTTGAACGCCGCTCTGACGATCGGCCTGATGGCTGGCCTGGTGACAGAGGTGTTGCCACTTTCCATTTTGTTCATGGTCGCGTTCTCCATCGCTTTGGTGATCAACTACCCGCATATAAACGATCAGCGTCGCCGTATTTCCTCGCACGCTCCAACGGCTTTGAACCAGATCGCGATCTTTTTGGCAGCCGGCATCCTGGCAGGCATTCTGTCCGGAACGGGCATGGTCAATGCGATGTCAGCGAGCTTCCTGGCCATGCTGCCAGCGACCTGGGGCCCCTACATGGCGCCGATCACTGCGTTGGCGAGTATTCCGGGCACCTTCTTCATGTCCAATGACGCCTTCTACTATGGTGTTCTGCCCGTGCTTGCCAAAGCTGCTGCAGCTTATGGCATCTCCGCGGCAGAAATCGGACGAGCATCATTGGTGGGTCAACCTGTCCACTTGCTCAGTCCTCTTGTGGCCTCGACCTACCTGCTCTGTGGCTTGGCAGGTGTGGAGTTCAGTGACCACCAGAAATACACCATGAAATGGGCGTTCGCGCTGAGCTTCCTTATTTTGCTCGCTTGTTTGCTGCTGGGACTGTTCCCTCTGGCAGCTGGTGTCTAAGGGATAAAAGAGGAGAGCTGTAGTCCTCACCGCTGCGAAACAATGAAAAATCCCGGAAACAGAAATGCTTTCGGGATTTTTTGGGTTCGGTCAATCAGAGATCACTTTGGAGCACTAATGCCTAGCCAAAAAGACATCGCCGCCGAAAGCGGCGCACCGATGATTCCTGAACAGCGCCATGAATTTATGATGGACAGTTGCGCAAGCATCAGGTGCTGAGCGCGTTCATCAAATGATGGAAATGTTCGACTGTTCGCACATGACTATTCGCCGCGACATCGCGTTGCTGGAGCAGGAAGGTCGTGCTTACTCGGTAACGGGTGGGGTGCGGATCGCCAGTCAGCTCAATAGTGAGCACAGCCATCAGCTCAGGGCGGTGGTCGAGTTGCCACAGAAGCAGGCTATGGCCAACAAGGATAGCCGTGCACGCATCAAAGTGCGCAACAAGGGCCTGAACATCATCGCTGCTCAAGTCACGCTGCTAATGCCCAAAGACGTTCCGGTAGACAAGCAGAGCTTAATCAGTTCGCTGACTTTCATCGACGAATGTCATCACGAGTAAAGCTCTCCGTCAAAGGTACGCGGCCCGCAGTTCGTCATCCAGGCCGCACTAAAGAATCGAACAGCAGGAGCAGGCCGCCAACGGTAGACCCCAAAGCGAGGGCCAACTGAATCACGGCCACCATCAGGCCGCCGCCGTCCCGGGTAGCGCTTGCGCAATCCAACTCCACCAGCCGACGGGTGCTGCAATAGCACCAATGGAGTGCCGGAATTGGCCAGTCAGGGGGCACCTCTTTAGCTGATGGCGGGATGACAGAGCCGTAATGTGCCTTTGGTCGTTACTGAATTCTCATTCCCTCATCGAATGGCCGCTAGGTAGGCCGGAGCAATCCGCCTGCCAAAAGCCTCTAGGACAAAATCCGGTATTGGTAACACATCCGAAAAATCCACCCAGAGCCAGCCGTTTTGCAGGGGTAAAAACGGCTTAAAATAAAAAAGGGTCGCGAGATAAAATCTCGCAACCCCTTGAATCATATGGTCGGGACGGAGTGATTCGAACACTCGACCCCTAGCACCCCATGCACGCAGTACCTCTGTAAGACCTTGTTAAGTGGCTGTTTTTATTGGCGCTCGCTGCAATCGAATGCCTACAAGAGCTTACAACTGCGTGAGAGAGTCACGCAAAAGTCACGCACCCTTCTCCGGCGTCCTGCCGACCGAACACCAATCCCTTTCCTGCTGCTACGCTTTCCCTCATCAATAGAGGAATCGCCTTGCCGAATTCAGACCTGCTCCCGTCCCTGCTTTTCAAAATCAACGAAAACCAGCTCGCACTTGAGGCTGCCATTCTGGAGCTTTCGAACTGGGTAGAGGCCAGAGGCTCAGCCGACGTCGCCGACAATGTGCGCGGTGCCCTGGACACCATCGACAAGAATGAGGAATTCATCAAGCTGACGCTCGCGGTCCTCATGACGCCAGAGTGACCTGATTAAGGCTGCGCCAGTGATTTCAGCCGCTCTTCAGTGGCAACATCGAAGATGACGTAGAGTTTATCAATGGTCGAATCGTTCAGCGCGCCGGCCGATTCCAGGCCCAGTACAAAGCCCTCAGCCCGGGCGCCCGCCTTTGCCGCAACCATCATCGAATCTGCCCGGGCGATCTGAGCAAGAAGCTTGTCGGCTTCGCGCTCGATCTTTTGGCTCAGCTCTACGTGCTCCACGGCAGCGTCCTCTAGTTCGCCATCCAATACATCACCAGTACAACTACAGAAATCCAGATGGTTACCATCAGGAATGGAAGCCATGCCAGTTGCTTGTCCATATGCAGATGTCAGTCAGTTTAGTGGTCTCAGATCATGGGGTAACTTGACACTACAGACAAGAATTGCACCAGGCCAGCACAAATTACGGCACATCCTTGAAGAAGACGTGATGGCCCAGCTTCAGCGTCTGCTTGGCACCCTTCGCCCAAACCGGCGGCCTCGGCATGGTCGTCGCGTAGTAGTGGGTCGCGCCTCCGGTGGGATCTGTAGTCTTGCCGGCCAGCACCTGGTCAGCGGCAATCTGCGCTTGAGCATACTCACGGAATGGGATCGGCTTCACACCGATCAGGTAAGCGTAGTTCGGATCGTTCTTGTTCCAGCAGCTGAATTGATACGGCTTCTGGCACACGCCAGCATAGCCTTCGCCCCACCACGACTTGGCCTTTCCGTCGTATACCCGGTTGCGGATGGTCCAGGCCACGGCGATCTGGCCGGCCAGGCTTTCGCCGCGAGCCTCGCCCCATAGCGTGCGGGCAAGAATGTCGCGTTCGTTCTCGGTTGCGGTCATAACTTTTCTCCCTACAAAAAAACGAATTCGTCTGTACAATCCGCCCGGCTTTCACTCCCTCCATGGATTTCCGAAGAGTAGGAACTCATGCACAGCAAAAACACTGCCTATAGACCTGACATCGACGGCCTTCGGGCTATTGCCGTCATCCTCGTACTTCTGTTCCATTTCGACTTGGGTGTATCAGGCGGGTTTATTGGGGTTGATGTTTTCTTCGTGATATCCGGGTTTCTGATAACTGAAGTAATTCGCAACGCCGTTGCAAACCATCGGTTCTCGTTTATTGATTTTTATAGCCGTCGATTACTTCGCCTGCACCCGGCGCTGCTGGTGACTGTTGCGGCGTGTCTGTGTGCGGGATTCCTGATCATGGACCCGGCATCATTCAGCAGTCTTGCGCAGTCTGCACAATATTCTATATTTTCCGCATCCAACTTCTACTTCTGGCTGAATCAAGGCTACTTTGACGCGTCCGCGCAAACTCAGCCTTTACTGCATACATGGTCACTCGCCGCTGAATGGCAGTTCTATATTGTTTGGCCGTTCATTGTATGGGCTGCACTCAAGATATCCGACAGATTCCTGCTCGGACTATTGGCAGTTATGACGCTCGTATCGCTGGTCGGCTCGCAGGTTATGCTCTCCTACGACTCGTCAGCGGCATACTTCATGATGCCGTTTCGAGTGTTCGAGCTGTCTCTCGGGGCACTGGTTGTGTTCTTTGTGAGGAATAGAGCAGGCGCCGCACTGGAATCTGGCATTGCAGCCGTAGGCATGATGCTGGTCGTGGGATCTGCTTTCGCGCTTGATGCAAGCTCACCATTTCCCGGCGTGCTTGCGCTGATCCCCTGCCTGGGCGCTGCCGCCTGTATCTATGCCGGACGCTCTCGCGTTGGCGCAATCCTTCGATACGGCCCAATGGTGAAGATCGGCCTCATGTCCTATTCGGTGTACCTGGTGCACTGGCCGATTGCAGTTTTTTACAAATACTATGTTTTCCGAAACATTACGGTTTTCGAGAAAACCATGCTGCTAACAGCATCTATCATTGCAGGCGCTTTACTCTACAGAACAGTAGAGCGACTGTTTATGACGAAGCATGTGAAGCCGGTCGGTCTGACTGCCGTGGCGGCGTCTGTAGCCGTGCTTGCAGTTGGGGCGATGATAGTAGTAGATCACAAGGGCATGTACTCAAGAGTTCCAGCCAGCTATCTTGCCCTCGTGTCCGAGCCAGAAAGCTTCCATATCAACAACTATGGCGGCCATGGCTATGACCTCGACACAACCCTTGGCGACAAAAACGGCCAGCGACTCGCAATAATGGCGGGGGACAGTTTTGCGCTGCAGTACGCAAGCGGCATGGATAAAGCTCTGCAAGAGCGAGGCATCTCCGTCACTGGGGTGTTCCGTCATGGCTGCGTTCTGTCCAAAGAGTACACGCGGATCCTGAACAACGTTCCGCGCCAAGACTGCAAAGATGCTTACCAGACTGCGCTGTCGGCATTGAAAGACAATAACCTGCCATTCATTTTTGCTCAAAGTTGGGAAGGCTATCAAAACATCATCGCGGATCACAACGGTGCGAACAGCCAGGGCAAGGGCCGGCCCTACTCCGCAGTGATAGAAGACTTATTGGTGAAAGCCAGAAACGATATCGGCGAGCGTCAATTTATCCTAATTGGCAGTCAGCCATATATGTTTGGCAAAATGAATATCGCTTCTTGCCTTCTGCGCCCGAGATACGTCACGCAGTGGTGCGAAAAGTATCTGCAATATCCACTTGAAGCCTCGTCAACATATGAAATTAATCAGGTGCTGAAGAAATTCGCGGCAAGCCACCCCAATACTTTCTACTTGGATGCCAGCTCTGCCTTCTGCAAAAACGACAAGTGTGAAACGGTAAGGGATGGGAAAATCCTGTACTCCGACGGGAGTCATCTATCCATAGACGGCTCTCTAATTGCCTCCAAGCGGATATTGGATGACATGCTGAGCAACTGATAGTCATCTCTCGAACAAAAGGCCCCGCTCCGGTGGGGCCTTTGTCTGTGCGCTAAGCGTGAGCGGCCGGGTCGTGGGATTCGAATACTGCAAGTACTCCGTCGATGACTTCCTGCGGGGTGTCCTCAAAGAACTCGATAGTGGCAATGGCGCCATCGTAGCCAGGATGCCACTGGGTGAAGTGCTCGCCAAGCAGGTCGGCGGCGATCAACTCGCGTTCAAATGTCGGGCCGATCAACTTGTCGCATTGCCAAAACTGTTGCACGGGGTTGGTGCCTGAATAAAAGGCCATAATCAGATCCTCGTCACGATGGAGTGGGCGAGCTGGGTGCTGCTGCCGGTGTTGGCCGTCACGCTCCCGTAGATCGAAGCAGTATGGAAGCCCTCGGTCAGATATGCGCCAGCTGGTGTGAGGGAGTTGGAACTGGCGTATGCCATGCCGACGCCGTTTGCCGGGATGTAGGAGGCGCTGATGTTGCCGTATGGCGCGGCATCAACGTAAGCCTGAATCGTGACCGATTGGGTTGCGGTGTTGTTGGTGTATTGTCCTGTAGCCTTGACATCAACCGCTTCATTATCCCAATTCAGGAACAAGATCCTGACGCCTGTGGAAATCTCGCTGTTAGAAGTACCCGAGAAAGACAGTACCCCGCTCGAAGTGACGTTGCCGCCAACTGTGCGGCGATTGAAGTAACTCGCCACCAAACGCGCAGCGGGCCCATCAGCGAACTGTGCGGAACCATTCACGTAGACCATGCCGACCAGGGTGCGAGAGGCGTCACCCGTCTTGATTTCGATCCCAGTCGTGGCATCGACGCTGTGGCCCGTGGCCGAAAACTCCAGCGCGATCGCGGAGCCTGTCCAGTAGGCATAGATGTAGTACAGGGTATTGATACCCATGCCGCCGTTCGTGAGCGTGACGCCGGCCGCAGGGATTTGACGCGGAACGCCAGCAATGACCAGATTGTTGCCGTTGCACGGGGACAGCTTGATCGACGTCGCGTTGACGATGCCGAGGCGGCACTGGCCGTGGCCGACCTGCTGAATCTGCGCTGCGTGCTGGCTTTTGGTGCCCGGTGCTACCTGCATCGCGCCGCCAGTGCTGTCGATCAGGATCCACGAGCCAGCACCGACCGAGCTGTTCCATTGCAGCCAAACATCGCCGGTTGGGACGATCTCGCCGCCCTGGAGCGCGGCATGGTTGCCCCCTACGATTGGCGCCGCGGCAATGACGCCCGGCGCCGGCGTGAACGTACTCGCCGTGGTGTTGGCGTTGGTTGCTTTGATGCAAAGCACCATCTTGTCGGAAAGTTGGGTGATCGCCGGGGTGAAGTTGGCGGCATAAGCGTTCGCGGCGCCGATATCGGTTGCGCCAGTGGTTGCGGCGGTCTGGATGGCCTGGAGCAAGCCGCTCGGCAGCAATGGCGCGCCGCTGTACTGGTTGATGCTGCCCGCGGTGATAGTGGTCTGGCCGAACGCCACGGTTACCACGTACAGACCAATGTAGCCTGCGTCTGGGGACGGAGTGACTTGGCTGCCAGTTGTTGCCGACGCGCCAGCCTTCACCTGAATAGCCGCGGTGCCACGGCGGGCCGTGTTCTGTGCCACGCCATTGTTGCCTGGGCCGCTGTAGGCTTGTGATGGGTTGCTGGCGTTGTAATACGGCAGTACCACCGGGTTTGCATCGAGATCCTGATAGGCAACTTCGACCAGATAGTTGATGGATTGACCGGAAGTAGTTGGCGCTGGGCAGCTCAGGGTGGTCGCGTCAAGCGCGATGCCCTGTTTCACGACCTGATGCGTGGTATCGGCGGCGATGCTGCTGTAAGCCGTACCGTCTACGTTCTGAAGGTTGTAGATCTCGCCAGGGGCCGCCACAACCTGAAGCGAAGCCGGGCCGGTCGGCGCAACAGCAAAGCCATTCGCGACGGTGCCGGTACCGAGCATCGCTGCCGACAGCTTGCTCAGCGCAATCATCACGTTTTTGTTGGTGCCGAGCAGGTCGGTTTCGAGAGGAATAGCTCCCGGGTAAATCGTGACTCGATCCATTGTGTGCTCCATAAAAAAGCCACCAATGAAGGCGGCTATAAAAGTAGGTTGTGGGTCAGCCGGAAATGCGCGTCCACACGACAGTGCCGATAGGCTTCGTCGCGTCGATGGCGGCGTAGATGTCTTCGTCGGTTACATCGCCGCCAGACAGTTGCCCGTAAGCGGATCGGCTTGGAGTCGAGTAAGCGCCGGTAGAGATTCCATAGCCGGACACAAAAGGAAGACCTTGGCCATTGGGTCGGAATGCAGTGACAAAAGCCTGATACGGCAGCAGGATCGAGCCGTAGGATCCGGCCACACCGTAGCCGCCAATGGCGATCGAGCCGGACGGCATGTTGTTCAAAAGGATGTCCGCGGCTCGGGTAACGGGTGCGGTGGAGGTTGTGATGTTCGATGTGGCAACACTTCCAACCTCTACCTGAGCGCCAAACATGTAGAAGGCCGACCCGGCTAGTCCTCCAGAAAACCCAATGAGCCTGATTCTCGGCGCAACCGGCGTGACCGATGGCGTAAAGGTGTAGCTGTATCGAGTCCACACGCCCGGAATAATTGTCACCGTCGTATTAGCAACCGATACTCCGCCATCGTAATAACCCAACTGAAAGCCTGGCACCGAAGCCACCGAATTCACCCACACACTCAATGTATGGGCAACACCAACCACAAGCGGCGCGAGCAACAGTGACGATATTTCGTGAGATGTGGCGCCGGAAAGTGTGAATTTTACTGCCGTCATTCCATCAGGTCCGAGCGTCCCATCGAAACTCTGGGCGGTTCCGGCGCCCCTCACCCAAACTGGGTTCAAGAAATCATTCGACCAGCGCAATAGATTGGTGGCTTCCGATTCCAATAATAACGTTGTGATTCCAGTCACCGGGCTAGTGTCGTATCTGGGAGCGTTTGCCTCCGCCGTTTTGATCCGACCATTCAGGTCACGATACGTCGCTGTGCTTGCCCGGGAAACCGCTACCGCAGCGCCATAACTCCCGACATCTGCAGGCCGTGCCGGCTCAACAATTACCGGCCAGCGCCCCGTCAGATCGTAAAGCACCTGCTCCATGGCGTGCCGCGTGGTCCGCTCCCTGAAGATGTTGACCAGGATACGGTTGCGATAGCTGGCGTCCGTCTGACTCGCGTAGCGGATCAGGTTGTCGCCGAAGAAATCCAGCCCGATCAGATCGAGCCAACCGTCCGTAGCGGATTTGATCCGGGTCTGATCCTTCGCATATAGATAGAGGGTGTAGCCCCAGGCCAGCGCATTGGCATAGCCCCAGAGCAAGGCATCGCGGATCGGGTTGTTGTCGCCGAACCAGCCGGCAGGTAGCAGGTTTTTAAGCCTGCCGAACATGTCCGTGTTATCGCCTGTCGACATTTAAGCCACCGTAATTGTGCCCGGTCGGATGACCTGCTTGTTGGTTGCGGCGAGATCTGCGGTGCTGCCGTTGAGCAGGATGGCCGAGACATTGGTGATCGCCGGACTGACTGCGTAGGCGACCTGTCCAAGTTTTGTGTAAGGCAGGATCTGGCCCAAGCTCAGGCTTGAGATGTAGGCCTGAAGCGCCGCAACCACCTGAGCGACCACGACCGCATGCGACACGGAGGCATCTGTGGTGATGGTCATGCCGACGTTGGCCGTGACCAGAACCGGGCCGAAGATGCCAAAGCGGCTGGTGAATGGCCGGACAGCCTCGACCGCATTGGCAGCAGACGTCAGGAAATCTCCAGAAGGCGCCCCGCTGCCGTCGTCCACCACCGCATAGAAGTAGCCGTAGTTCAGCCCGCCTGCGTAATCTTCATTCTCGGTCAGCGTGTAAGTGACGCCCTGCTGCATCGAGGCCAGGGCGTAGCCGATTGCTGCCTTCGTTCCTTTCGAGAGCGACTGCACCCATAGGATGAAGCGGGCGCGAAACCGCGAGTCAGTCTCTGGGTCGATGCCATTTGCGAAAACATCGGTGTTCGTGACCGTGTCGACGCCGGAGATACTGCCAACGATCACGGTGACCGTACCGACTAGCGCGTTCCCGGCAGCGCCTGCGGTGCTGGCGGTAACCGGGATCGTTGCCGACGCTGTGCCGGCGGGGATCAGGTAGCCGCCAAGTGTGGTGTTATACAGTGGGTTCGTGATGTCGATGGTGACCGCGAACTGCTGCGAACCATCCGTGGAGCCGACCAACGAGCCGATCGGAATCAGCGCGGAGTTGGTTGGTGTGAAGCGCGAGTAGGTGACGCTGCCCGTGGCAAAGCTGGCGGATAGCCGCAGGAAGCCGAAGTCGGCCATCCATGAGTCAAGATCGGCTCCGGACGACGTAGAGGCGCGGGTCGTGGCCAACAGCGTGACGATCAGTTGCTGCAGCCACTGCATCACGCTGGCATTGCTTTCGGTGATGGCCCGCAACAGCGAGCCGATAGTGAAGTCGACAAGCCCGGCCGCGCGGCCTTGAATGGCGGTTACCTGGTCGCGGACCAGCGTGGTGAAGTCTTTGATATTGAGTGATGCCATATCAGCGATTTACCTCAAACGAGAGCGTCACCGGCTCACCCAGGGGCGAATCGGTGTAGCTGATATTGACGGAGAGTGTTTCGTTCGACGGGGTGACGGAAATCACCGGTGCCAGCTTCTTCGATACGCAGTCCTCGAGCAGGATCTGGCCGCGAATCAGCGAGATGATCTCGGGGATATTGGTCAGCGCGCCGACGTAGCGGCCCAGGCCGGCGCCGTATTCGGGGTGAAACAGGTAGTCGCCCGGATTGGTGATGAGCCGGCGCAGGATTCGCTGCTTGCCGCGATCCAGGCCTTCCACTGGTGACAGGCTCCCGGTCGGGGACAACGCAAGGTCGCCCCCGGCGTAGTGATTCAGGTCTTTCATGGCGTAGGCACTCCCGTGTTGCCACTGATGGTGCCGCCCGTATGGATGTGCTCTTTGAGGCTGATGGTCTCGGCCAAGACATCGCCGTCAACCACGACCACGCCGACGGGGTCGGTCACGGTGAGCGTGTGGTCCATCGTGACCGGGCCGCCGGTGAAGTTGTGCTGCGGGGCGTCATAGTTGATGGCGACGCCGGAGTGCAGCGTCACCGTGCCGTCATTGTTGAACTTGAGCAGCGCGCCTGATTCGTGAACCGCCCAGATCTCCCCGGACGGGACCGGCAGCGGCTTGTTCTGGCTGTTCGTGTGCCGCGCTGTGACCTTGCCGAGGTTGGGGTCGGAGGAATCGAAGCTGACCGTGACCTCGTCGCCGATCTGCGGCCCGATCTGGAAGCCCCAGCCATTACCCACACCAGGGCAGTCCAGCGGCAGCCAGTTGGTTTCGCGCTCTTCTGGCTGGATCATCACCTTGACCACCCCGTTGACGGGGTCGTAGCTGGAGATGGTCCCGGTGCGCGGCCCGGTGGTGTTCGATTGGCCGTGTTGATACAGGGCGTTCGTCAGGCCTTCGATCATGGCTGCACCAGGGAGTTGGGGTTGTGGTTCTTCGCCGTCAGGCTCATGGAGTAGCCCGACTCGAAGCTCAAGGAGCGCCGCACCGAGTCGACGTAATAGAGTTGGTCGAAGCCGGAGCCGGTCCCCTCCTGCCGCACGATGGTGTTTGGCATCAGGAAGTTGTCGCCCGGCATCGAGCAGGACATGCGCATCTCGTGGTCGGTGATCTGCTTGTGGATCTTCTGCGCGAGCTGCTGCGCGGCGTACTGATCCAGGCCGTTGCGCTTGATCACGTAGACCTGGCGCTTTGAGGTCGACTGCCCGGGCGAGATGCCCTTGGCCGACCTCGTCGGGTACGTGGCGTTGTAGGTCTTGCCGTCCTTGTACGAAATGACCTGCACGGTGACGCCGCGCGCCAGGGTCAGATCGCGCTCGAAGACGATGTCATCGGAGGTGTTCGACTGCGGACACGCCAATGCGCCAGGCTCAACCCAGCGAATCAGGTATTGATCAGTGGTTTCCGGGTCAAGCGCTGGCTCGTAGTGCAGTTCGTTGCCGGTCACATAGACCTGAAACCCATCCAGCCCGGCGAAGTAGGCCAGCAGGTCCCACTCTGTGCGCTCGTCAGTGACGTGCGCGTGGTCCCACTTGGTGATGCCACCGACTTGCGTCTTGGTCGCCGTCACCACCGGTTTCAGCCCGCGACGCTTGGCCAGCAGCGTGGCCACCTCGCTGGTGGTCATGTTGGCGAACTTCTCGTTGGTCTTGGTATCGATCAGCTTGCTGGTGTAGTCGCGACCGTCCAGGTACACCTCGAACTTGGCCGGACGGACGCTCAACCGGTCCACGGTGCCGATGATCAGCGTGCGCCAGTCCTCGACGTTCTGATCGATCAGCCCGACCGAGATGGAAACCTCGATCGACAGCTGATCACCCCACCACTTGATGGTGTCGTAGGGCGGCGGCAGATCGGACATCGGCAGCAGCACCGAGAAGGTGTCGGCCGAGTAAAACGCGTTGCTTTCTACGTCGAATGAGTAGAACGGCACCTGGGTCCCGTTGACTAGAAGGCGGCCGACTACCTGCCGGACGATCTGCTCTGTCTCAGCCGTGTTCAGATCCAACTTATTCACCTATCGGGATTTTTATCGTTTGGATGCCGTCGAGTTGCGGGTCAACGATGCTGTTGGCGGCGGCGATCTCGGTCCAGCGCGACTGATCGCCGTAACTGTCGGCGGCGACCTTCTGCAGCGTCGAGTTGCTGGTGGTGACGCTGGATGTACCGTTCGCCAGCGGCCCGGCGAGCACGTTCTTCTGTATCCGCTCCAGCACGCTCTGCATCTGGTACAGCGGCGCGAGCTGGGTGAGCGCGGCGCTCTGGCGGAGCACGTTGTTTGCCGCGGTCGATACCGGGTTGCCGGGGATCAGCCCGCCCAGTGTGGTGATGTCGTTGATCGAACCCCCAACTTGCGCGATGACCGACTGCACGACTGCTTGAGCCGCCACCAGAGGCCGAACAACCGTCTGCACCGTGTCTATCGTGGCGTTCGCGAAGCCCTGCACCTGCGACACGGCCTCTTTCACCGCATCAATGCTGGCACTCACCGCGTCAGAGTTGATGATGCCGGCCAGGCCGAGCGACTCGCCGACATCACTATTGATCAGCGCATCCAGCGTGCCGGCCAAGGCGTTGGCCGTGATCGGCGCGTCCAGGCGCGAGACCACCACAAGCTCGATGCTGTAGTTGCGGCGGAAGACGTGCTCAAAGCGTGCATGGAACGACTGGATCAGGACGCTGAAGTAGTAGCCGTCCATGTTAAAGGTAAGTGGCAGACCCTCATCGCGCAGGGTCTCAAGTGCGCTGACTCGTTCTCCCGCGGTAGCGCCGGTCATCCAACCGGACCAGCCGATATTCTCGTAATCCACGCCGAGCACGTCGACGATCCGTCTGCCACCCACCAGCTTGTGTACGACCATCTGCTGTTTGGCGCCGATCGTCACCGACTCTGGAACCTCCAGGCTGGTGAATTCGAAATCCCCGACGATCAAACGAGTGGCGAAGGGATCTCCGCCCGGAGCGAAGTTGTCCAGGAAGCTTGTGAAGCTCATCGGTTATCCCCTTGGGTAGGCTGCGCTCGGGGTCCCAGGCATCAGCATGCTGCGTGATGGGTCAAAGCCCTGCGTCCCTGTCTGAGGCTTGGCCGCTTCCTTGGCCATGCGCTGGATGACGACATCCGTTACCTTCTTGCCGTCGATGTAGAGGTTGATCGGCTGATCGCTGCCGCCGGACGACTTGCCGGGCACCGGAGCCACCAGCGGCGACCACGGCTCGCGTGCTGCGCCCTTGCCCCTGAAGTCGTCCGCGAAGGACGTCTTGGAGATCTGCATCGACGCCGGCAGGATCAGGTTTGCACCAGCGATCAGCGTGTTGAAGATCGTCTGCCAACCGGTCAGGAAGATCAGGGCGAACGACTTGAACGCCCCGCCGATGTCGCCATGGAACAGCTGGATGACGCCGGTCTTGATATCACCCCACATCAACTTCAGCGCACCACTGACTTCCTTCCAGTTGTTCCAGAGCAGGAAGGCGGCAGCGGCGACGCCGATCACTACCAGGCCCACAGGGGTCAGCAGCAGCGTCAGCGGCGACAGGAAGAAGTACAGCGCCGTCCCGATCAGCTTGATTGGCGCCAAAAACGCCATCAGAAAGCCGCGTACAAACCCAGATGCCAGGACAAATCCAGCCATCGCCCTGGCGAAGTCAATTGCAAAGACCAGCAAGTACGTACCGAAGCGCGCAATCGCCGGAATCAGCGGTGCGAGCGCGGTACCGGTGACGAATATCATGGCCTGGCCGAGCAGCCAGAACCCGCGACCGGCCGCAATAATCAGGTTGATCAGGCCGCCGGTGATCAGAAACGCCGAGAGGCCGAGAAGCGCGTAGGTGAAACCCTTCACCTTGCCCTGGTTCTCGCCCATCCAGTGCGCCAGGTCCTTCAGCGCTGGATTGAGCTTATCGAGCACCTTGATAGCCAGCGGCAGCACGACAGCGCCCAGATTGAGCATCAGGTCGCGCCACTTGGCGCCGAACTCCAGCTGTTTGCCGGAGAGCGTGTTCTTGGCGTTTTTATCGAGCTCGTCGATGCCGGCTGCGCCTGCGTTCAACTTCATGTTCTTTTCAATGTTTGCTTGCTGCAAGAACATCGTCGAGTACAGGTTGGAAGCCGTGCGATTGGTGAAGATCGCCCCGATTTCGTTAAGGATTGCCTGTTGGGAGGTGATTCCTTTACTGGCGAAGGCCGGCAGCATGACCTTTTTCATCCACTCGAACGGGTCTTCAACCATCAAATCGGTGCCAGACACAGCGCCGGGCTTGATGTGCTTGATGTTGCCGATCTTGTTGTAGACGACCTTCTTCGGATCGAGCATGCCCAGTCGCATCATCTCCTCGGCAGCGCGGGCGGTGGTGCGCCCTTGCACGAGGTTCTGATAGCCGGACATCAGGCCGGTACCAACCCGGAAACCGCCCATTTCTTGAATCAACGGCTCCATGTTGTAGTAGAACTTGTCGTCCAGCATGCCCTTGGCAGCAACGCCACCCGTCTTGATGAAGTTCAGGTATTCATTGGCGCCAACACGCCCGCCGGTGGCTGTTTGCACCTGCTGGATCATGTTCGCTTGCTTGTTGAAAGCTGCCTCGCTTTTCAGGCCGCCCCGCATCTCGATCACTTTGAGCATGTCCATGAAGGCGCGGTCTTTCATTGCGCCGCCTTCGTCGCCGTAAAGGGCTGTGTTGGCAAACTTCATTTTGGACAGCAGCGGCACGACCATTTGCGCTTCGTGGAAGTCACCAAAGACCGTCTGGGCATCACGCAGCAGGCCAAGGTTTTCGCGAATGGAGGTGCCGTAGGTGTTCATGCCGCTGGCGAATTTCACAGCGTCATTGGTCACCTTGTCGCCCAAGCCGAGAGAGCGGAAACGCTCAACCTCGTTCTGGAATCTCTTCGCTTCGTCGAGCGGCGCCTTGAACATCGCGGCAATGCCGAGGCCGCCGGCGACCATGAGGCCCCCGATAGCGCCTTGCTTACCGATCGATGCCAACTTAGCATTGAGCTTGTCGACATCTTGGCCGGCGGTGGCCAGACTCTTGCTGATCATCAGCATGCCGGCGCTGACGTGGTTGATCAGCGACAGCTTGACGGCGACGGAATACGCCTCAAATGCCATAATTGAAATTCCTATTCGGTGGGTGAATCACATGGCAAATGGTCATCGCACGTATCAGTGGGTCAACGGCCGCATCCAGGACGTTGGCTCTATGCGCCCGATAAGACTGAGGGAGGCGGCGCCGCGACCAGCGAAGAAGGCGGAGCGCCGAACGACAGGCCTGGACGTGCAGACCGCGCTTCTCGTATTCACCTGCAGCAGCCTTGTTATGGTCTTCGCCGGCGGCGCACTTGCCGCGATTCTCTTCACCCTCTACGCAATCTTCATCCGGTGACCACATGAAAAAGGCATTGATGCTTGTGGTGATGGCCGCACTCTCCCCCACTGCAATGGCAGCCGAGCTCAAGCTTGATGGCGAATACGGCTGTGAAGACCAGGGCACCCAGCAATCACGACTGGTACTGATGCAGAACATCATGTCGAGCAACCCGCACTATGTGGCGCAGCGGGCTGAGATGCGCGAATCCCTGGTGAATCTCTCCACCTACATGTGCAAGCCGCTGACAGGTCAGTACCGCGTGTTGAAGCGCGAAGGCATGTACACACAGGTCAAGACCGAGCACGGCCCGATGTGGGTCACGGAGTAACGTCATAACCCAGCGATTTGTGAATCGCCAGACCACCAATCAATCCTGAAACGGTCGCCATCCCCAGCACTCGCCTGATGTACTCCTTGTTGCGAAAGACAGCCGGCCCCATCACTGGACGCGCCGGCATCTTCAGCGTGCCGAACTCGTGATAGACCATCTTCTCGTCCGTTGAACCTATGACGGTCTCAAGCGCGTGCGTGGTGTGGCTGATGCTTTTCTGCATGTCGCCACTGGCGAGCAATGGGGCGTCTGACGGGTAGCCCATCTTCGACTTCTGCGACTCGGTGGAGTCAGCGAGGTCTGCCCAGGCCGGGAACGGGCCAATCCCGGACTGGTAATGGCCGATCTCCCCCTTGGCGGTCGCCTCGATCTTCACTGCGCACTTTTCAAGCCCTGCGCGCAGACTGGCCAGCAATACGACTTCCTGAGCAGCCATGTGCAGCGCAAGGCTGCCCAAGCTCTTGAATTCCATGGTCACTCCTTCTTGTCGAACTGCATGCTCGACCAGTTCCAGATGCCCGAGCCCTCGAATTCCGAGAACAGGATGGAAAAGGCGAAGCGCTCGTAGTCGGTCAACGGTCCGCATTCGAACAAACGATCAAACGGAACCCCGTTTTTCACCAGCCAGCAATCCCGGCGAAACTCGGGGTTCGTTGCTAGTTTTTTGCTGCGGCCTGCTCGGCGCCGAGGCCTTCCTGCAGTGCTTTGGCGTCCGCTTCAGCCTTGGCGGTCTCGTACTTCTTGAGGAAGTGTTCGTTGATGGCGTTCATGCCCTCCTCGCCCAGCTCGCTCAATACCGCGTCGATCTGCTTCTGCGACTGCGGCAAACCGAAGCCGGTGTCGTCGATGTAGACGACCATGGCGGCCGGCAGCGCGAAACCCGACATGTAGGTCTGGTTGCCAGCCGTGTCGCCGCCTACAGCCATCACAACGCGGCCCTGCTCGAGCGGGCCGAGCTTGCGCAGCTGGATGGTGCGGCCTTTCGAATCCTGGATCGTTTCGAAGCGCGGCTTCTGGTCTACATGAACAGGTGCTGCTGCTTCGTTAACGGTAATTTTAGCCATGGGTAAAACCTCTGGTCAGCGAGTCGTCAAAGGTGCATGGCGTGCGGGGTGACGAGTCCCGCGCCCTGCCGGGCTGCCATGCGAACAGGGTTAAACCTTGAGGCGACGACGGGCGGTGAAGGACATGGACTGACGGATCGTCTTGTCCCCTTCCTTATCGCCGGCGTTGTCGAGGGTGAGAATCACGTTGGTGTAGCGCCAGGTCGTGATGCCGCCGCCGACTTCCTCGATGGTTTCGGTGATGGTTGCCGGGTCGCGATTGACGCCGGCGTAGTAGTCAGCTTCGAACTGCGCCCACCAATCATCGAGCGTCGAATCAATCCGCTCGGCATCAAAGCTACCGGTCCAGCCCTTGGGGATCTGCAATTCATCCGTTTGGCCGTTGAGCGGCACAATTTCGGTGTTGCTCACCTTCGGCTTGGACTTGAAGTTCATGATCTTGCCGAGCCGCAGAGGCCCGGTCGGGGTGTTGATGTCGACCGAGACATCCTTACCCGTGTTGTATCCACCTTGCATGGCGTTCTCCAAATGAAAAACCCGGCGCTAGGCCGGGCTGGATGGTGGTTTCAGCGCTTAAGTGCGCGGGGTAGCGGATGCGACGATCGATACCGCCTGGCCGCCTTCCAAATTCACCAGGAAGTATCGAATCACGGACAGATATTTGACCTGCACGTCAGCCTGCATATAACCCAGGGCAACCCGTGCATCAGGGTTGTTCGCCTTGTCGAGCTGCACCGAGAACGCCGGGCCGCCGTTGACGTCGCCGATCATTCCTTGGTCGACGAGGGTCTGTAGGAAGCTTTCCATGGTCGACTTCGTTTCACGGCGCACATCCGGCGTCTGAAGTCGGCCAATGGTCCCGCCGAAGCTCGCCGCCAAGGTCAGCGCGATGAAGTTGGTCATCCGGGTGTAGTTGTCGCCGTTCACCGCGGCATTGCTGGAGCAGTTCAAGCCGGAGCGGTGGCCGAAGTAGCTGCCACCCGGGCAAGGGTTGGTGATGACGTCCAGGCGCGCGGTGTTGATCGCGCCAATCTCGGGAATGCTGTACGGCTGCTGCGTCAGGTTGCGCTGAGTCGATACCGCGTTGGTGATCGGCTTGTTCAGTGCGCTCTGGTTCGGCGACTGCGAGGCGATCTTGGCGGCCGCGAAGGTCGCCGGGGCGATCATGCGCTGCTGGCCGTTCACTTGGTCCTGCCAGTACACCCAGTCGCCAACCATCACCTTCAGCGCGTAGCTGTCACAGCCGGCGGTGGTCAGCGCGGAGGAAACGGTGACGTAGGACGCACCTGCTGCCCCCTGGGAGATCATGTAGCAGCCTTCGGACAAGCCGTAGGTGAGCATGGTCGGCCATTGGGTGCCGTCGGTGACATCCACCAGGTTTGCGACTTGGGCGCCGCTGCCGCGCAAGGCGTACATGCCTTTGCGGGTTGCGCCGGTCACGCCATCGACACCGATCAGAACCGCGTCAGTGATGGTGGTGTTGCCGGAGGTGCCGGCGGCAAACACAACGGTCTGACCCAAGGCCACCGGTGCGAGCGTGGTCGCGCCAACCGTGGCGACTACCAGCTGCGAAGGACCGCGAATGCCCGACTGGCCGTTGTTCACGGCGCTGACGATGTTCGTCCACAACGCAAGGCCGGAGCCGATGATGTTGTCGAACACTTCAGGCGCGATGCCCGGCAGCGAGATGATCAGCTTCCAGCTTGCAGCGGCCGAGCCAGCCGACAGCGTGGCGCTGAGCTGGTTGCCCAGCGTGCCGGTGTAGCGCGCCGTCAACGTGGCTCCGGTAGCCGCCGCAGTGTCCTTCAGCGCCGAGGTGGCCGCAGTGTCGGTGCCATCGGTCACCCGGACAGCCCGGATGTTCGAGGCGCCGCCCTGGATCGAGACAGCGATCGCGGTGCACAGGTCGTACTTGCGCACGACTTGGGTGCCGAATTGCTGCGAGGCGTCGCCAGGTGAGCCAATCAGGGTGGCCGCGCCTACCGGGCCCCAGTCAGCTACGCCGACGATGCCGAGGATGTCGGTAGCCACGCCGTTGATGTAGCGGGTTTTCGGTGGCTGGATCTGAATGTACAAATCCGGGGCTGTGAGCGCCGCCGTGTTCAAGCTGCCTGCCGGGTAAATGGGCATGGCGTCCTCCTAATGAAAAAACCGCCTCGATGGGCGGTTTCTTGTGTGTGGGTTTCGCCTGTTAGGCGTTGGCGACTTTCAGGACGTTGCCCGCGCACTCGCCGGCCAGAACGGCGGCGACTTCATCGGGATTCGTAATCTCATGGCCGACTTGGTAATCAGCAAAGGCGAATTTCACAATCAGCTTGTAGGGCGAGGTTTTTGCCTTCGCCGGCTTGGTTTCGGAGTCCATGTCGGGCCTCAAGGGTTCACGCGATTATGGGAAGCCCGCAGGCTTGGAGGATTACATGACCAAGGCCGTGGCCCAGGGCACGTTAAGCGAGTGGCTGGCGGGAGAAGATGCTTGCGCCCGGCCCCAGTTCTTTGAGCAGGATGTACATGGAGAGCCCGCGCATGATTTCGCCCGCCCAGAAGCCGAAGAACATTCCGTTATCAGTGCCCAGACGAACCGCCGGGGACCAACTTCCATTCATTGGCTGGCCTGGCACCGGAGTCACCACGTAGTTGTTTTGCAGCTCTGTCACGCAGGCTTCAATCAACTCATCCAGCTTTGGATGCTGACAACCCGCCATGGCCGCCATGCACGATCCGGCGAGCCATAGCCCGGTCATATGCCCCGTGAAGTCGTCCGGCAACGGTTGCGGCACGCTGGTCATGGGGAAATCGGTCGGTAGCACGCCGTTGTGCTGGCTTTGAAAGTCGGCCAGCCATCCGATCCAGTTTTCAACGTAGGTCTTCAGCTTCACAGGCACGGCATGACCCTGCTCGACCAACTCCTGCCAAGCTCGGCACGCACCCTGGAAAGCGCGCGGTTGATAACCTGACCAGGCAGTGCCATCACCCCAGTGATACATGGTGAAGGTGTCGGGCGCGCCGTACTTGTAGTTGTCCCAACGGTTCCAGATGTAGGCACTCGCCCCCGGACCCAGTTCACCAAAGCGGGTGAAGTACCACTGCTGCGAGTCGTACAGGAAGTCGATCATGTTGCCCAGGTGCCGCGAATACTGGACGGGTTCCAGGCAATAGATAAACGGATACTGATAGCCCGGGTACGGCATGCCATGCCACGCGCCGATCTGCGTTGAGCCTTCTTCGTAGATGTTCGAGAAGGGGATCAGCCCCGGCGTGTAGGCCAGAGAATCATCGCGGTAGCCGGTCACGGTGCAATCGCCAAGCAGAGCCAGGAACGGATCTCCACCACTGACCGTCAGGCGGTATTTCAGCGTGTAGCCGTCGTCCTCGGCGAAGGCCGGCGGCAGGTCGTTGATGCAGTAATACTCAAACGTCAGATTGGTGTCCGAGGAGTCCATCAGAATGCTGAATTCCTCGATTTCCGAATAGACCGGCGCCTCTGGGTCCGGACGACCTTCAGCGTCTGGCTGATAACCAGACAGCGTGGCGTCTCCCGGGAGGATCGCTAATGTCACGAAAGCGCCAGCTGTCGGCGGCAGCATCCACCACCAACGCCAGCCGTTGTCGTCCGCGAATCGCAGATTGAAATAGCCGTCGGCCCGATAGGTGATGCTGTGCATCGGCGCCTTTTCACCTTCCAACAGGTAGTGACCGATCGAGTACCAACCACTGTCATCCGGGAAGAATGAACTCACCACCGTGCCTGCGCGCCCGGCAAAAATGACCGGCTCATAGTTTTCCACAGAGACGATATCGTTAGAGTTCGACACGGCGCGGAGGTCGGCCATGATGTACTCGCTGCCGTCGTCCTTCTCCATGCGGGTGAACTGCGACAGCGGTATGTCATGCGTCACCACGGCGCCGGAGACTGACTTAGGCGGCGTGCAGGCGTACTTGATCCCGCTGCCCTCAGATTTGTCTTCTGAAATAGTGATCTCAATCTTGGCCGCAAGCGGGCCGCCATTGCTGTCCAGGCCACCATAGGCAGTGCGTATCAGCGAATCCTTAGTGACGCGAAACCACACCGATTGCTGCTCGAGCGACACGCTGCCAGGCTCATCACAGTCGATAGTGATGTACCCGCTGGCATCGCGCCCGTAAGTGACTTCTACGGTGCTTGGGTAGACGAAATCGTATGAAATGCCATCGGTGAACGGCGTGGTCGCCTCGATTGACTGACGAAAAAATTTATCCACCGAGTCGATTTGTGTGTATTCGTGCGCGGTGAATAGGCACGAATCCAGCGCCTTTTTGTAAGACGTCTCACCGGTGATCTTCCACATCAGATAACAGGCGTCGGCGAACCACTCCTCACCGTCGGCCGCGTTACCCATCTGGTTGACGCTGCCCAGCAACGGGACATGCAGCGGGCGGTTGTGCTGCACCGCATTGCGCGGGATCAGATAGCCCCCGTGCTCCACCGGCTGGCGGGTGGCGTAATTAAACTTGTACGAGCCATTGAGCGCGGTGTTTTTCAGCTGAACAGACCCGCGCATCTCTACCGGATGCCCTTCCGACAGCACGTCGCCATCCCAGTTTATCTTTTGCCCGGTGTGGGCAATGATCCAATCCACGTCGTACTGCGCGCCAGCATTGTCCCAGTCAGCGGACCCGTCTGGCTTGAATCCCTGAACAGACGCGTTGATCGCTTCCCAGGCCAGCACGCCGTCGAAGGCAAAGGTTGCCTTGTCCAGGTATTCGCCCCAATGCGGCGCGCCGTGCGGAATCAGCGTGAAGCCGTTGGTGAAGGTAAAAGGGACACCCTTGAAGCCGCTGTGCGTTGGCGAAACAGGATCAACAGGCCAGTTGGAAAGGACCGGCTCTTTCGAGTTCACGATCCAGTTGGCAATCCAGCGCGAAGGCGTCTCAGGGATCGGCTGGCCTGCATAGAAATACTGTAGGTACGCATCCCAGTGCCAGCGCGCGGCTTCCAGATACTCAGGCTTTTGAGTGGCCAGGTACGCATAGGCATAGCCGATGATGTGCAGCGCCTGACCTTCAGTCGTGCCGTCACCATTGGGCTGGTACTCCATCTGCGAGTGCGCGATGAAATGCCGGTTGTTGGACAGCACGCCCTGCGTGTTTTGCACGTAGTGCTGCACCGTAGCGTCGGTAGTGTCGCCGGTGTTGCTCACCAGAAAGCGATGGTGGCCCTCGATCATGGACATGGCATTAACCACGCCCGGGGCGTTGCCGCTGACCACGCGCCGACTGTTCAAGGTGGTGTTAAACATTGAACCAGCCCCCATCCACCATGCCGCGCCACTTGCTGGTCACCGGATCCGAGACCAACGTGACCATGTCGGACATCCCTTGCACGTAAGCCAGCACTGGCGGGCGATTGAACTGCCACACAACGTTGCTGGGCCAGGTGACTTTGTTCGCACCGGTGCCTTGGCGCAGCGTCAGCGTTATGGCCGACTGAAAGCCTGCCGGTACTTGTTCATTGAGCAAGCTCAGCACACACACGGGCGCGGTCAGCGTGATATCGAACGCAGATACCCGGCGGGCAGTCTCGATATCCAGAGCCTGCGCCACTCCGGCGGCTTCAATGGTTTCGACAACAGGTAGCAGTACACCGCCCATAGCCTCTAATACGATTTCGCCAAGCCCGGACAGTGTTGGTATGTCGCCAGAATCTGTGGGGACCCGATCAGTCTTGGAGCCATGGTGAAACAGGTGCCACGCGGCCCCGAGGGCCTGCAGCTTGGCAATTTCGACTGCTTGCAGCTCGCTCAGATAGCTCATAGGGTCCCCAAGAATTCTGCTAGTTCGACATTGGTGAAATGGTGCGCGAGAGCCACAGAGCGCTTAAATTCGTCGAATTCGAGCATGCTTTCGTCGATATCCAGCGTCGGCGCGATGATCTCGGTGGCCTGCTGGATCTGCGTAGTGGCGTAGTCGACGGTGTAGAACAGGTCCATCCGGTAGAGATCGGCCTTCTGTAGCTGGTCGGTCATCAGCGAATCGGAGGAGCGGATGATTCCGGTTGATCCGTCGAGAAACGCGATGTTGTTGCCGTCGGACAGTGCCGAATCGATCGGATCGGCCACTGCGGCGCGCGCTTCCGGGGAATTGGCCCAGATGATGATCTGCACCGCCTGTTCCTGGCGCTTCGTTTCCTTGATTGCGGTACCGAAGCCACCCACAAGGGCGATGAGGCCGTGTGCGCCCGTGATGGTGATGACCGGGCCAACGCTTGAGGCGCCGGGCACCATCGAGGCGAGCGCCGTAGCAGCACTCGTCAGGGTGTCCGTGATCTGCATCGCGTAGATGTAGTTGACGCCGTTCAGCTTGATCAGCAGGTTCTGCTTGCTGATGGTGCCGGACAGCGTCACGACCGAGCCTTCGACGGTCATCACGACCGTGTGCGTCGGGCTTTGCAGTGGTTCCCAGCCGCGACCGATGTTGCGCGTGGTCTTGCGGTCCTTGCCGTGCGGGTAGACGCTGATATGCGACCAGCCCGCTGCAAGGTCCTCCTCAAGTACGTTCGGAATCGGCCAGCCAGGGTAAACCCGGATCGGGATACCGGCAGCGCTGGGCTGTCCCGTCCCGTTCGGGTAGGCGATCGCCGCAACCTGCGCCGCAACCTGCTTCATTACGTCGGTTAGGCTCGCCATCGTTACACCTGCGCTTGCATTGCGGTGATGCGCCAGCCCATGTCGGTCAGTTCAGCGCTGGAAATCACGTATTTGCGGTCGAGATCGTCGCGGATGATGTCGCTGGTGCGGAACACAACGCCGGGCCAGGCAGGAAGCAGGATCGCCCACCACGGAGTTTTCACGTCCTGTGGCAGCTTCGCCTCGTTCGTCTCGCCCTTGGTGCCCTGCAAGATGCTGGCTGGCCAGCCCCGCATGATTGGGGCTTCATCCGCCCGCCTGCCGCCTGCCCAGCCACCCAGACCGACACCTTCATCCATGCCCACCCGCAGCACGTCTATGACGCGATTGGTCTGCACGCAGAGGATCGGAAGCGTGTCCTGCATGGCTGCGATGAAGAACGTGCCTTGGCGGCCCACGAGGAAGTCACCGACGGCAAACTCTCGCGCATCGAACAGGCCCAACCACTCAGCCTTGCCGTATTTATTGGGCGCCGAGTAGCTGAAATTTGTGGTGAACGACACCGGCAGCGTCTGCAAAGCGGTTGACGTCAGCGGGTTACTGGCGTTGGTAGCGCGAAATTGCTGGTAGTCGAAACCGATTCGCTTGGCGGCCTTGCCGTAGCCGATGTAGATCTTGGACTGGAGCTTCGTGCCGTCCATGTCAGCCCCTTGCCAGGCTTATGCCGCCCGTGCCGAGTGACGGGCCCGGTGGCACGCCGAGGAAGCCACACAACTCGCGGCGCCAGATCCGGTAGAGCTTCATCCGGTCAAACACCTCGTTCTTGTTGTGCACCCAGACGGCCGCTTGATCCGTGTCGAGGTTCTCGGTCGCGGACAGGACGTCAGCTTCGAGCCCGGCGATCTTGGTCAGGAAGGACGTCATGGTGACCTCCTCCTCTGGCCGCATGCTGTCGAGCCGGTGATTCAGCGTCTGCCAAATCATCGGCGCCACCCAACCCCAAGCTGTATCACGGCGGTCATCGAGCGTCACGTCTCCCTGCATCGGGTAACCGGCGAAGCGTCTGGCGTCCGACTTTTGCTGATCAGTAAGCATGTTCGGCTCCCACTGCCTGTCGTTGTCGCCGGTTTGGCGTGTTAGTGCGAATTCTTGCTATCGGCCACGGACTTTTTGTCCTTGGCAGACGGCTCTTTCTCGACGACTTCCACGTACAGCTTGTGGACGCTCTCGTCGAAGCTTTCGGCATCGATCAGGACGTAATCGCCTTGACCTTGGCCCCATGGCTCTACTTTCAGAACTTTGTCGCTCATGTGTATCTCCAGAAGAGGGTGAGCCCGGAGCCGAAGTCCCGGGCGCAGTTATCAGCCGAGCAGCAGAGACATGTGCTCGGTTTTGACGGCAGCCACACCCCAGGCCAGTGCGATTTCGTACTGGATCTGGCGGTATTGCTTGTACAGCGAGATTTCGAAGGTCAGGCCGCTGACGGAGTCAGTGATCAGCATGCGGTCATCAGCGCTGTCGCCGCCCTTCGGCAGAGCCGGAGCACGAGTGGCCAGGGCGATGGCGGAACGGGCAAACGCCATGTTGCGAGTGGTCGCCGCGATTACGGTGACCAGGGTCGCAGCAGCAGGGATCGCTTTGCGCAGGCCGGGTGCCGCCAGAGTGATGGTGCCGCCGTTGGAGACGTCAGCATCGCCGGAAGCCACAACGTACTTGTTGGTGTCGCCCGCGAAGGTGATCACGTCGCCGGCCAGAACCGAGCCGGTACCCGCCGAGGCCAGGGTGATGGCAGTCGCGCCTGCGGCATAACCGGCGTTGTTAGTGGTACCGGAAGCGCCAGTGCCAGAGACGACGGTCTTGACCTGAGCAGACTCGCGGATCGCGAAGCCATGCACGTCGAGCAGAACGCCGCGGCGCAGCAAGTTGGTGTCGGCAGCCTCGTTCGCCTTGGTCAGCTGGCCCAAGGTGCGCATGTTTGCGCCGGCGGAGGTGTCGATCACCATCTGCAAGTCGCCCAATGGTGCGCCGTTGTCCGACAGGATCTTACGAGCCTGAGCGGTTTCGGCCAGGTTGGTGGCGAACGGGGTAGTACCAGCCGCGCCGTAGGCACGAGACGCCTTCAGAAATAGACCGGCGAGGTCAGCCTCAACCTCGTTGACCAGAGCGCGCATGCCCTGAGCGAGCTGATCGCGCAGGATGACGTTGAACGAGGCACCGTTGTTGTCGAGGCCGCGTTTCTCTTCACCGTTCCAGCGCACCGGTACCCGGCGAGCCTTCTGAATGGTCATCGACACGGTGCCGATGGTCTGGTCGCCGTCGTTTGGCGGGGTTACAGCCGGAGTGATGTCGGATGCAGTAGCAGCCGGCGCCACTGGGGAAGTGACGGTTTGACCTACAGCGGCACGGTCGTAGGTCATGTCGGACGAAACGGCAGGGATGAACCCAACCAGTTCGCGGGACACAACGTCCAGTGCGTTGTAGATCGTGGTGGTCAGGCTGGTGAGAGTGTTGCTCATGGATTGCTCCTAAGGATCAGTCGGTAACGTCGCCGCCCGCTTTCACGTGTGCCTGCTTGCCCGCTGGGTCAAGAGCATCAAATTGGGTGCGAGAGATGGTTTTGTTGCCATTGCCGCCATTCCCACCGTTGTTCGGAGCCCCTGAGCCATTGGCGCCGGTTCCTTTCAAGATGTGATCGCGGTGCGGGTATTGCTCAACAAGGGTTTCGATTGCTTCGTCGAACTCAGCGACTTCGCCCGGCCGGGTGCGGCTGTAGATCTTTTGGCCGTGCTGGTCGTAAGCGATGGTCTTGCCATCCTCGACTTTGAAGGCGGCGCCGAATTTGGACTGAACCAGGTCTGCGGGGATTGCCAGCTTCTCGCCGATGTACTTGGAACGACTGAATGCACCGCCGATCTTTTCTTCGTAGAGCTGCTTTTCGAAGGTCGCCGCCTTGGTGGACCACTCGTCAACCTGACCTTGAAAGGCCTTGCTGATCTCAGTGCGCACCGTGTCGATCTCGCCGGCATCCACCAGCTTTTTCTGATCGAGCTTGGAAACGATCTCCAGGGCCTTCTTGGCGGCAGCACCGTCCTCGATCCCGTCGAACGCCTTTAGGGCCTTTTCAGCCGCCTCTTTGCCTTCGCGGTGGGTCTTGGCTTCGGTGTTCAGCCGGGTGATCGTGCTGACGGTGCCAGGCGCATCAAATGCGACCTCTTTGCCGTCTTCGTACACGTACACAGGCTTGCCGTCTTGCAGTACAACGTGGCCTTGGTCATCCAATTTCAGTTTCATTGATGCATCTCCGGGCATCCGCCCATTTGTTGAGCCATCCGGCCCGGCGCGGCGCTATCCATCCGGAATCGCGCCCATAAAAAAGCCCCGGCGTATGCCAGGGCTGTATTCGGTGTTCGTTACGGCTGAGCAGACTTGGTCGGCTCGGGCTTCGTGGGCTGAGCAGCGACTTTCACCTTCTCCTCCTCCCACTTCAGGTCTTCGCCGAGCATGCCGCGGCGCTGCACTTCCCTGAACAGGCTTTCGTCCGAGAGGATGCGGGCCTTGTTCATGTTCAGCAGGAACGGCATCGTGGTTTCAGGGCTGAAGTCGACCTCGAAGTTGCCATTGACCTGTATGTGCCCACCTTTGTCGATCTTCATCCAAAGCGCGAAGTACTGGAGCACCTGGTCAAGCGCGTCTTCGAGTTGCCCGGCCATGGTTTGCAGCGGGCTCATCTCCTGAGCCGCTTCATCCTCGGCCTGCGTGGCTGTCTTGACAGACTGTTTGTCCTTCTGGAGCAGCTTGGCCCCAGCCAGTCGCATGTCGTCGACCAAGTCCTGCAGCGACGTGCGGCCTGCCTCAATGGCTTTGCCAGTGTGCTCAACCCACTTCATGTCGCAGTCTTTTGGCAGCCGAGTGGCTGAGCCTGCGCCGACGGTGATGTCGTCCCCTTCGTCGAGGCCGATCACTGCGAGCATCGGCACGCGGGCGATGTGCAGGATGTTGTCCTGGTCGCTCTGGGACTGCCAGTGCTTGACGTTCATGTTCGCCAGTTCGAGCAGAGGCGGCGTTGCAGTCAGGAAGCCGGTGCGCTTGGTGTAGAAGGTCGTCAGCGGAATCACGTCGAGGCTTGTCTGGCCCTCGTCGTTCTTCTGCCAGCTCTTCCCGCCCTTGCCGTCATCGACTTCGATGTAGGTGGCCCAGCCGCCCGGGACCAGCACGCGAATCTGATCCACGCTCTTGGTACCGAACTCGCCATCTTCGACCTCGACGCACTCCATGTAGCGGAATTGCGTCAGGAACTGTTTGCCGCCTTTGTTCGCAGACCGCCAGCCGAGCACTTGGCCCGGCTTGATGACCACTGCGTAAGGGCGAACCCCGGCTGACTTCTCTTCGGCCTTGGTTTTGATGCCTTCAGCTTTTGGGTGATCGACCAGCACATGGAAGAGTCCGTGCGACAGGCCGCCACTGAAGAACGACTGAGCCCAGACCTGCAGGTTGTTGCCTTGGAGGTCGAAGTCCTCGGCCATCTCCTTGATCTGGTCATGCACGTCCTCGGTGAACGTGATCGGGTCAGCGAATACGCGCCCAGTCATGTTCTGTACGGTCTCGCTCAGCGCAGGCAGCAAGGTCGAGGTGTCGAGCCGCGCTTTGTAGGCATCGCTCTCTTCCTTCGGCCACTGCGGCAGGAACTTCTTGCCGGCCTTGCGCATGGCCCTCGTGCCACCCATGAGAGCGTCAACGATGGCCCAGTCCTGTCGCATGTCATCTACGGCAGGGAGCGTTTTGCTCGGGTCATCACTCATAATTCACATTCTCAGAGGTTCGCTGGTGGCGGTGCGTTTACGGCGGCCTTTGGCCACGGCGAAGTAACGGAAGGCGTCAGCGGCGTGGGATGACCAGTCATGGAGCGGCTTGTCTTTCCAGCAGCCGCGCTTGTCATCCCATTCCTTGCGATAGTTCTCCAGGGCGGAAACCCCTTTCTCGCATTTGGAATCATCGAAGGCGCAGCGGGCCAGGATCTCCCGGGCCTGCTCAATGCCTTCGTCGATGCCGAGCTTTGGCACAACGCTGAATTTGATGCTGTATTTGTTGCCGTCGATCTCGTAGCCCTCTCGGGCCAGTTCGCGGCGGGTCTTGCCGTCGCTGCCGAACTCACGGTTGTCGATGTCGTGCGGACCCCAGTGCTCGCCGTAGGTGTAGCCTCGATCCTTCAGCGTTTTCATGTAGTGCCGCAGGCCTTCGCCGCTGTTCTCGTAGAAATCGATGATGTGGTATTCCTCGCCGACCGTCCGGACGAACCAGATAGCCGTGGAGTCGCCCACACCGATGTCCCAGAACGTGTGCACTGGAAGGTGATCGTTGCTTGGGATCACGCCGACACGCTGATTGGCGTAGAGCTTGGCGAACTGCTTGGCGTAGTAGGCGCCCTCGATCGACTGCTGGAACGCTTCCGCCGGTAACGACGGGTATTCGCGCTTCATGTCGTCGCCGAGCGACTTTTCCTTGGCTGCGTACCAGGCTGCCTGAGCAGCGCTGATGTTGATGCCATGCTTTGCCTTCAGTTCGGCAAAATAGTCCAGCAGGCGCTGTGGGATGGCGGCAAGCGGCTCAAGTGCGTACTGAGCGTTCTTCCACCAGGCGAAAAAGAAGAATTTCCAGTCCAGCGGACCGATCGGAGCGCCTGAAGAGGCTTGTTTCTCTGCCGTTTGGCTGTAGTCGAAGAAGTAACCGGCCCGCCCCTCTGCAGTCGATTCGATCGTGACGAAACAGTCGGTGGCAACGGCCTCGAACGCACCGGTGACGATCTCGCGCGCCTTATGCGGGAACTTGGCGCAGATCTTCCCGAACTCGGACACGTGCAGATAGCGCAATGTGCCGCCCCGGAAGGACGTAGAAACGTAGATCGAGCCGCCTTTACTGAACACCAGCTCGCCAGCTGCATCGTTGTGCGCAGGGTTAGCCGCGCGGATTTCGCTCGGCAGGTTGTCGTAGGCGTACTTCACCTTTTCCCGGAACAGGCGCTTGGCGTCGTTCAGGGTATGAGCGATCAGGGCGCACTTAGCCGACTCAAACAGAGCCGCGTCCAATTGGATGATGCAGCACTCGGTGGTGAAGCCGAGCTGTCGAGCTTTCAGGATAATGTTGCGGGTGTGCATCCCATCGAAGTACTCGATCTGCTCGTCCGTCATCCGGAAGCGGACCTTCTTGCCCTGCTTGTCCGTGATGAAGTAGAGGTTGTTCAGGCGCCATCTCTTGTCCCGGAGCAGCTTCAAATGCTCGGGCTTCATGTCAGGCTTCCTTCGATAGATCGTCCATCAGTTTCGAGAGTTCGTCGGCATCATTGCTGCCAGTCTTGGTGTCGAGGTCGTAGGCTTGACGCTCCAGGGAGATCAGAGTCTTGAGCGTCTCCGCCATTTCCTTCATCGTCTTGGAGCGGCCCGGCAAGTCGATGATCTTCTGGTACAGGTCGTTTCGCTTGTCCTGTCCGTTGTCGTCTTCGGAGCGCATCAGCTCGCCCAACTCTTCGAACAGGTGGCGGTTGTCAGTCAGGCCTTCGAGTTCATCCAGCAGTTTGTTCGTGAGGCGCCGGCCACGCGAGATGTCGCCGCGATGAGCCATGCGGATGTTCGCAATGACCTCAGCGTTGACCTCAATGATCTCTCTTTCGGTATCCGCCTGTTTGCTGGATACCACAGTGGATACCGTGCGTTTGGATACCAGTGCGTCGGCCTTGGCCTGGATCTTCGCCTTGAGGTTTCGCTCCCAGCCATCCCGCTTGGCGCGCTTGTTGATTGCGCCATGGGTGATGCCTTGAGTTGATGCGATCTCTCGGATGGAAAGCAATCCGGCCCGGTAGGCGCGTTCGATTGCCTCCCAGTCGGGTTGCTTCGTTGTCATAGAGGCTCGCTGATACTTGAAATAGTGGCCGGTTGCCGGTATTGATGGAATTCAACTCATAGCAAGGAATGCAACATGGCTCTTTTAGATGATGTTAAGTACGCCAACGGTGACGACGCGGACCAGCGCCTGCTGGCAGTCAATGCGGCGCTAGAACTCATCGCAGTTCGAGTCACCAACAACACTACTGGTGGCATTTTAGAAGCGGAACTCTCAAGGCTTTCCCAATACGCCGATACCATACAAGCAGCGCTGACCGGGAAGTGATTCACCCGTGCTGCACTTACCTGCGGCACACCCACCATTCCGCGACACAATTTGAACTTCACGAAATGTGTCGCGGATTACTTGCTCTGACTGCGCACAATCTGTGCATCCACTTGATCCGCACAGGTGTCTAGCAGCTTGATGGCTTGATCCTTCAGCTCCCAGACATCCCCATTCATGCGAAGACCGGCTTCAGACTCGGCTTGGTCGATTCGCTCACAGGGGATCAGCTCGGGGGCTTCAATTCTTAGGGCGGACGTCTTTGTTACCAGTCCCGGCTTTCCCGCGCAGGCCGTCAGGCAAAGGCTGAGCAGCCCAATCACGAACAGGCTTGCTGTTGCGTTTGAGATCTTCAAAGTTCTTCTCCGCCTTCTTGGCTTTGGCTTCACTGGCCTTGATTCGCTTGTTCAGGTCTTTCAGGTAGTCAGCATTGCGCTTGGCTTCGGCCTGTAGGGTGGTGATCGTTGCCTGGCTCACCTTGTTTGCCTCGATGGCGTCATCCTTGCTCTTGGCCTCGATCGTTACCTGGCCTTGGAGCGCGATCACCTGGTAGCGCTGGATTCCCAGCAACAGGATGGCGACCAGCACGATGATGGCGGCAGCTGCGAAGGCCTTCATAGCGAATCAGCCTTGCGACCTATGAAGCGGGTCACCATTTCGCGGATCGCTGTCACGCCGAGGAAGCCAATGGCTCCGCCGGCAGCAACGGACAAATTCGACGGCCACTCCATCCAGGCAATGACGCTGCTGGCCGATAGGCTCAAGCCTCCGCAGATCAACGCCTCGAAGATGATTCGGCGCTTGCTGGTTTCTTTGGCGTCGTACAGCACGCGCAAGAGGGAGATGAGGATCGCCATGATTGCGCCCTGTAGGAGCGGATTGCTCATTGCCTCCCAGAACTTGGCCCAGCTCTCAGGTCTGTCTGGCATATTGAGCATTCCGGTGATCTCCCTCGTAGGGAGCAGAAACGAAAAGGCCTCGGCAAATGCTGAGGTCTGAATAGGTGCTAAAACAAATAAAACAAAAGTGTTGTATTAGAACAAAAATGTTGTAGAATGGACTCATCCAAACAACGAGGCGAGGTGATGAAGTTCAGCGAGTTCAGACGATGGTTGAAGGCCCAAGGGGTGACCTTCGAAGCAGGCAAAGGAAGCCACTTCAAAGTCACCGCCCCGAATGGCAACAAGAGCACCTTCGCGGATCACGGCAGCAAGGAAATGCCAGAACCGACCCGCAAGGCGATCATTAAACAACTGGGGCTCTAAGAGCCCCTTCACCACATCTGAACGCTGGACCATCACTTCCAAGGAGTCACGATGTACAACTACGCAATCCGCTTTGAACGAGACGACTCATCAGGACTGGCTGTTTTCTGCCGTGATCTTCCAGAGCTAAACAGCTATGGGGATGACCGCGAGCACGCCAAGCGCGAAGCGGTGGATGCGATTGAGACAACCCTATCCATCTACGTCGACCAGCGCCGCGCGATTCCTGAAGCCACTCCGCCTGAAAACGATGAAGAAGTCATCTCTCTACCAGCCGTCACAGTGGCCAAAATCGCGCTATGGAATGAAATGATGAAGCGCGGAATGCGTAAAGCCGATCTGCGCCGGCTACTCGGCGTTGCTCAGACTCAGGGCGATCGCCTGGTCGACTTTCTGCATACCTCCAAGATGGAGCAACTGGAAGCAGCACTTGAGGCTCTAGATACATCGATTCGTGTGACCACTCCTGATCTTGGATGGATCGATCTTCCCTATGGCGGAGCCCAGGCCGGTTTCTATGCGGCGCGTCTGGTAGACGTCTTCAATGAGCGCCAGGTCAGCGAGATCGAGATCGGTGCAACAAAAAGTAATTTAGACATTGTGAAACCAGACTCTCTGGATTACCTCTTGCGCACTCGCTATGCGAGAAATCCAAACACCATGCAGGCTGTGCAACAGGTAATTGCGGACCTGGTTGATACAGGCTTGTTTGAGCATCTTCCTCGGGCGGCAGGAGTGCGGAAGGCAGCGGTGCTGAAACTCAAGTAAAGCGGCAGCATTAGCCTTACTTGTACCGATCTTGAATAGGTGCGCAGTCTTTCCCGCTGTCTGCCATAAGACTCTCACTGAGTCGACGCCCTTCTGCATCGATCTCGCTGATCCAGTCTCGCGCTACCCCGTAAGCATGGTGAGGACGAGGTACACGGGCGGCCGGTGTTTTTCCGTAGCACTGCACTTGCCGGCTTATCAGTGTCCAGGCCTTCCGAGAGGCCGCCCTGGCTGCGGTGGATTCAAAAAGCTGGCGAGATGTCGAAGTAGTAATCCTTCCCTTCCTCGAAATGCTCGGCTCGATCGGCAGCCACGTTCACGACGTATTCGCCGTAAGGTGTACTTACCGTAGATCGCATCCTCTTCGGCTGGATTGGCCGACCACACCGCTCCGAAGTTAAGGCGCGTCAGTGATTCCGATGAGCCCTGAACAGGCCCTTTGGCGCGAAGAGTCATTTTGCAGCGGGTGATGTGAGACATCGGTAGATCCTCTGGCGTCGATTTGGCAGGAGGGTCTTTCCGGTCTTTCGCCTGCAGTGGTGGAGTCGGCTACAGCAGCACTCCCAGCTCGGAGCAATGGGTGTGGCTGAGCCGAAAACGAAAAGGCCCCAGCGAATGCTGAGGCCCTTGAAAAAAAGTAACCAACTCTAAAACAATACCGTCGCTACTTGCGCCCCAACCCTTGCAGGAAGGGGAATAAGGATTTCCCATTGCGGCAGCTTTCGTGGCCCCTCTGCGGGTTTGTGGTTCGACTCCTCCATTCTCCAGTATGCGCAGGCATATTCGATCCGAGCATCCACGCCAACCCCATAGTCGAGCCAATTCATATCGTGCCTCGACGCCCTCTCTGCAAAAATCTCAAAAATCGGAATTGGTTGATTAGGCGCGGGGGTAACTGCATGCGCAAATTCTATTGCTTGCTCAATGGTTTCGGCGGCGAAAAGCGAGCAATGCCTCGACCAACAAAACCCAACCATGCCCAAAGCCTTTTCGGCGCAATACTCCCGTATCAATGCAGGGTCTGCGTCAGGCGGTGGCTCCGTTTGAATCAATGACCAATATACTGTGCCGAAAGCGGACAGACCTCGCTCATCAACAACCAGCTCTTGCGCAGGTGTGAGGGATGATTTTCTGTCCGCATGAAAAAATTTGTACATGCCATGCTCTCCTAGGATGGAGAACAGTACACAAGCCACTAGCAATAAAAAACCCAGATTGAAGGTCGGGTTTCGATGAGCATCAGCTCAAATCACGGAGAGGCTAGCACTAGCTGCGAGACAACTTGAACCCACGGAATGAATCGTTTCAAGTACAGCATTTCCGAAGATTTTTCCCATTTTATTATCCCCTTTCGCAGTTAATTCCGCTGCGACCGGTATCGCGTGGCTAAGAACAACAGCTTTTACAGCAGCCAAACACATTACGCCGAGGGTTGAGATTGCCATCGCCACGGGAGTCGCACCCGAAAGCCCCAGAAACTGGGAGCCAAGACAGAAGCCTGGCTGAAACTCGATTGTACATGGGGTTTCGAGCAATCTAAACATTGCCAGAAATAACCCGGCGCAGTGGCCGGGCTCAGGGATTTGTGTGCGTTTCGCGTTACTTGTGCACTATGGGAAAAGTACGTTCAAAACGCCGTCATGTCAAATGATTATGCCGCCTCCTGGGCTTTTTCCGCGTAGATCACCTGCCACAACGGCTGCTGCGCCTGAATATCCACTTCTTTGATCACTGCTTTTAGAGATTCCCACAGGTCCAGCCAGTCGCGCTTCCAGTTCTTCGGATCGATGGTGACGCCAAAGAAGGCATTCATCTCCGTGGCTACCCGGGCCGGCCCCCACTCCGCGGCACCGTGCACCTCCCCCTTGTACGACTGCAGGGCCAGTGTGACCAGGTACTGCGCCTTCACGCGCTTGGCTGATGTCAGGTCCGGCAATTGAGCCTTCGCGGTTACGAGCAGCACCGCATTCAGCAGGTGACGCATGTTCATTACCGGGTGATAGAGGTAGTGCCCGAACTGCTGCACCTGAAACGGCAGTGTGTCGATGGCGCGCAGGACCTTGCCGATGGTCGCCAGGTGCGCGGCGCGGGCGGTGGATCGGCCGATGGGAGTGCGGCGAGTCTCGCTGATGCTGATCTTCTGCCGAACCACCTGGATACGCTCCTCCTTGTCCTCGCCCAGGGCGGCGAACACGGCCTCATGGCGGCGCAGGCGAATGCTCTTCTTCGCCGGTGCCGACTCCCCCTTCTCGATCGCCACAGCGCTGATCGACGCGTTCGATTCGTGCTGAGCTTCGGTCCATACCTGCCTTGCATTGATCAGTCTCATGCTGCGTCCTTTTTCAAGTATTTGGCCATTGCCCGGTATTCAGCCTTGATGGCCTTGATCTCTTCTACGGTGTACTTGCGAGCCGGATGAGGCCCTTCAATCCACGCAACCTGGTCGTAGCCGATGCGCGCCACCAACCGAATGCGGTACTCCACAGCGTTACCGGACAAGTTCCGGTTGCACCTCACGCACTGCCGGTGGATGTTGAGCGGTTCAAACCGCAGCTCCGGACAAGCGCCAACGGACCGGTAATGCCCTGCGTCCCAGCGGCTGCCGGTGATGAGGTCGTGATCACTTGGATTGGAATCGCAGCTGATGCACGGCAGGTGCGCGTCACGCAGGCGCACATACTCGTTCATCGCGGCCTGAGCCTCGCGCAGATGGTCGGCCCGGCTCTTCAGCTTCTCCTTGCGAACCCTGATTTCCCGGCGCTCGACCTGGGCGAGCGACTTGCGTGCCTTCTCCCGGTTGGTGGGTGCATCCAGAATTGCGCAGGCCGGGCTGCAAACAGCCTGACCTAAGCGCGCAGGAACGAATGAGGCCCCGCACTCAGCGACGCGGCATTTCCTCGGTCGGGGCTGTTTTGCTGAAAGGCTCATGCCCTGCCCCCATAAATCCTGCGATGCCGGCTATGGATACGGCGGCATTTCTCTAGGATCCCCCAGCAGGAGAGGATCATCAGGACAAGCAGAGTGATTGGGTCGATCATGCGGCCTCCTCGCTCAACAGATCCGTGAACACCACGCCGCGCTCCGTGAATTCGGCCACGATGCGATCGGTGTAAGCGATGCCTTGGGCCCGACTGAACAGCCGGGTGACCGGGAACCCATCAGGCCCGAACAGTGCGTTCCCACCCATCAACTCGAGCTTTTCCCCGTAGGTCAGGTGCCGCATGGTCCGGTACCACCCGTTGCGGAAATCGTCGTCCTCGTTCAGCAGTATCTGAACCCCGAAGTGCAGCTTGCAGTAACGGCGGGCGTCATCGACGTCGCCGATCTGCGTCATCTGGGCGATGCGCTGGTATAGGGCGAACCACAGCGCGTTCTGGTGGAGCGTGCGATCTTTGCCAGGGCGAAGGGACATGACGACGAACTTCTTCTCGCGGAACATTGTGTTGAGGCAGGTGATGGCTTCGGTGAGCTTGGCCTGGCTGTTGACGCTGATCTTGTCGGTCATGTCCGTTGCTCCGCTGCTTCTGCGAGCACTGCCAGACGCTCAAGGCGCTCGGATGCCTGACTTGCCAAGTTGACTCCGTCGGCCTCATCCACCACCGGCATGCATACGAAGTTGATCCCGTGCTTCACCAAGGCGCTGGCTACCTCAAGTGATCGGCGTAGCTGTACTGGGCTTGCTCGTTTCATCAGAACCCCTCCTTTCCGCGCTGTGATTCCCACTCGAACGGAACGACGATCAAGCCACCCTCCCGCAACCGATCCACGCAGCGGTCACCCATTGCCCGGCCCAGTTCGTTGGCACCTAGATTCGAAATGATCACCGTCGGCGCCTCACGCTCGTACCGGCCATTGATGATTGCGAACAGGGTGGTCAGCTCGAAGTCGCTCGGCGTTTCCTTGCTCACGCCGATCTCATCGAGGATCAGCAGGTCGGGATTGATCAGGCTCGACAGGATGTCCGACTCGGACAGCTCGCTTTTGCGGTCAAAGGTTGCCTTGATTGCCTGCAGGACGGCCCCGACAGTGCGGTACACAGCCGTTCTGGACGTCTTGTGCAGCAGCTCGTTGGCTATGGCCGCGCCAAGGTGAGTCTTGCCGGTCCCAGGTTTTCCTATCAGCACCATGCAACGGCCCGCTTCGCGGATCTGGTCGAAGGTGGCGACGTAGTGTCGGCAGAACTTCAGGGCTCGACGTTGCTCGTCATGCTCGACCTGGTAGTTATCCAGCGTGCGGGTCAGGAAGCGCTTCGGAATCAATGCGTCTCCGAGCTTACGGGCCAGTGACAGGCGCTGTTCGTAAGTCTTACTGGCCTTGTCGCCAGCTTCGCGCTCGGCAGCAATAGCGCGCAGGCACTCAGGACAACCGCCCTTCAGCTCCCGACCCAGGATGACAACGACCTTCTGGTCAAACTTCCCGTGCTTCTCGCATTCTGCTGGCTGGGTACGGATCGGCAGCACGCCGTCCGAGATCGATACAACGTTCTCAGAGCGCATAGGAACCGTCCTCTCGCTGAATCAGTCCGGCGGTGTAGTCGCGATCAGCGAAGCCGGTGTGGCGTGAAGGTGAAGACGGCGTCGGTGGCGCGGGTGGCGTCCACTCAGCCAGACGCTTGATCACCCAGGACGCCTTGAATCCCTGCCATCCAGCGGTCAGCGCCTCAGTGATCGCATCGGATGCCGAAATTCCGGCTTCGACACATTTGGCCAGCTCAGCGTTGACGGTTGACCAGACGGTAGCGGTGACAGCTGCGCGCTTGGCCTTGCGCTGGGTCAGCCAGTCGGCCAGAAGTTGCTCAGGTACGCTGTGCGGGTTGTCTGCCAGCAGTTGGGTCATGCCAAACGGAGCCTTGCGATCAGGCTTTGGCGGTTCGGATTGCTCTTGGGGCGGATTAATCTCTTTCGAAGAAAGAGTTAATAGGGGTTCTTTCTTTCCATAAAGAAGGGAAGTTGCCGTTTTGGTCTCACTCGTTTCAGGTCTCAGTGAGACGATTTGGGCCGAGTGAGATGATTTGGTCTCAGTGAGATTGGACGGTTTTTTCTCGTAAAAGGACCATTCCCGGATAGGCGAGATACCGATATCGCCTCGGCTTCCGCCCACCCGGTAAATGATCCGGCGCTCGAGCAGATGACTGATCGCCTTCGAAGTAACGTCGCGGCGCATGTTGGTGTGCTTGCCGATCTCGTCGGCAGTCAGGCGTTTGGTTTCAAGTTGATAGCCGATGGTCTGCCTTGCAATGGCCATGAGAACGCGCAGTTCACGCGCTGGCAGGTCAACCGTAGCCAAAGCCTCCATGAGGCTGTTGTCCATTCGGGTGAAGCCCCTGCTGCTGTTGAGGTTAACGATGTTGTCAGAGGTCATTGCTTGACTCCCCGAAAACGAGATTTAAGACGCGACACGTTTTGCGCTTGAAGAAAACGTGTCGCGACGTTGGCTGGGGTATTGCCGGTGGGGACTTGTGTGTGCATACTGAATTCCTCAGATGTAGCAACTAGCCGACCTCGACCGTCGGCTTTTTTGTGCCTGCAATTCAGGCGGCCTTTACCGATACATCCATCACGTCCAGGCTCTTGCGAACGTGGTCGATCTCTTGGCGGATCAATGCTTTCTCGAAGGAGCTGACGTGGTTGTCGTCCAGGGCTTCATGAACGGCGATGGTCAGGTCTGCCACTTCCTTGCCGACGTTGATCAGCGAGGACGTGAGCGCTTGAGGTTTGGGGGCTTCCCTCGACACCAGGTCAAATCCGAACTCATTGGCCAGGGCCACTAGCGGGCGCATGTCGGTGGTGTGCAGCAATATTCCGAACAGGTGCTCAACCGTCAGATGGTGAGCGTCGTTATCTGGGTTAGCGCGCTGGAGCAGGCCGACATGCGGAACGCCCATCTTTGCCGCCAGTGCTTTTGCCTCGTTATCCAGAACAGCGCTCTGGCAGGCCCGCAGAAAGTCTTCCATTCGTAAAACCTCGCTTCTGTTTCCGTGGTGGCGTTATGCCCACAAGGAGATAATTGGGTCATCAACTGATCAGGGATGAACCCATGACCGTCTTTGCTTTTTGGCCCCTTATTAGGTGCCAGCCCCGCCCGGCCCAGTCTCTGCTGCGGCCCCTTATTAGGGGCCGGACCGCTACCTTCCAGGGAAAATGGAAACTACGTTTTCTGCCTGCGCCCTTTGTGCGAGGCGGCATCGTAGAGCTGCTTTATCCGCTGCGAGACGAGACGCGCTGCGCCGCTCGATCGCACGCTCCGTCATCTGCAGGATTCGATCAGCCAACTGATCCATGCCGATACCGACCTCGTCAGCCCACTTCTCAAGCTCGTCCTTCTCGACCTGCGTGTACTGCCCTACTTCTGGTAATGCAGGCATTGGTGCCTCCTCCATGGCCTAGTCAGGCCCTGAGCTTTTTATCGTTGGTCTGGGGCATAGCGTCCTGTTCTCGCTTCGCTTGCAGGGCTGACCGAATGAGTTCGCGCGCCAGTGCACCGGGTTGAATCTTCAGCTCTCGTGCCAGCTCACCCAGCGCCGGGAAGCCGTCCAGCTCGTCCGACTCGACGTCGTCGATCAAAGGTAAGTACCCGTAATCCTCTTTGAATCGCAGCGCCGCCAAAGTGAGATCTCGAACCAAGGCGCCCGGCTGAATCTCACGCGCCAGCGCTTCCGCTTGGAGCGCGGCGTAAGCGGCGTCATTGAGGCGCGACTTCAACTGGTGAGTGTTGCGATGCGTCTTATTTTTGTAGGCCATTGGTTCACTTCCGAGGTCGGTGTGACGGGACTGGATTAGGCGGCGGCTTTCTTTGGATGGGCTTCCGCGAGCAACCAAGACGGCTCGAACGGCTTTCCATTGGCAGCAGCCAGGGCAGCTATTCGCTCGGCATAGCGCGTCTCACCGGTATATTCAGTGCGTGGCAGACAGTCAGCGGTAAGCCACTTGTAAATGGCCCGAGGAGACTTTCCGCAGGCCAGCGCAACCACCGGCACGCCGCCAGCATCATCGATCGATTTCTTAAGCGGCCGCATAAGGCCTCCGAGTCAATTATGAACTTACAGTACATATTATGTCGGAACTGAAAGTACATGCAAGGGCATGCGATGCTGTACCAATGGTTCAGATAGAAGAAATTCGCGCGGCGTTCGTTGCTCGCCTCAAAAAGGCGTTATCCGCCCACGGCATTGACCAGTGGGGCGCAGGCGCTCGGCTGGCAGAAATTGCTAAGGTCACGCCCAAGGCTTCGAGCAAGTGGCTAAATGGCGAGGCCTTGCCGGGGCCCGCCAAGATGAACGCTATTGCGGATGCGCTAGGCGTAAAAATCGAATGGCTTCAGCACGGCGCAGGCGACGAGCCTAGTTTTTCAAAGCTCGCCGAGGTAGAGAGTGGCGCCAGCGAAAATCAGTCTCAATCGGCAGCGGACATCGTGCGGAACATGCTTTCCAAGCAAGGGAAAGGATTGTCTGATGATGCTCGCAGGCGGTTACTCGCAGTTGCTGAAGCCGATGACGGCGGCAGTGTCATTGAGCTGGATTACTACCGTCCCGGAGCGATGGGTGACGAGGTCTGGATCGCGCATTACGACGTCCGCGCCGCTATGGGTGGCGGTCAGATTCCGCACGACTACCCCGAGATGTTTCAGGACGTGCGCGTCAGCCCCCAGCATCTGCGCGAAATGGGTGTCGAGTTCAAAGAGCATTTCCATCTGAAGATGGTGACGGGCTGGGGCCAGTCGATGGCGCCCACGATTAAACACCGCGACCCGCTCCTGGTTGACGTGAGCGTTCGCGAATTCTCAGGGGATGGGATCTACATGTTCTCCTGGGAGGGGCATCTGTACATCAAGCGGCTCCAGTGGATTGGCGACGAGCAGATCTCGATGCTTTCAGATAACCCACGGCATCCGCCGCAGACCATCAGGGCCGACGAAACCTTCATCCAGGCGCGGGTACTGCTGGTGTGGAATGCTCACTTGGTTTGACCTGTTGCGACACTAATTCGCCGGCGCCCCTTGCGATGGGCGGTGAAGCAAGCCAGTATCGAACATCAACAACCGCTGTGATAATGGATGATCAATGTTTACGGAGCCTAGGCGGTGAGTCATGCCAGAAATTAACCCTGCAGTGCTGGTCTGGGCTAGGGAGAGTGCTGGGCTAACGGTAGCAAAAGCAGCTAAATCACTAGCTTTGGGCGGATCGAAATCTAGCCCAGAGGAAGCGCTGCTGCAATACGAGCAAGGCCGCAAGGAAGTATCTCGTGCATTGCTAGCGAAGATGGCCTCTACCTATCGCCGCCCGCTGCTGGTGTTCTATCTCCCAAAGCCTCCCGCCGCGGCAGAGAAAGGAGAAGATTTTCGTACAGTTCCAGAAGAAATCCGACTTGAGAGCAAAGGCAGTCTGGACGCGTTAGTCCGCGACATTTTTGTCAGAAAAGAACTAATTCGAGACGTCCTTAAAGATATAGAAGAGGCCCAGCCGAAAGCGTACGTAAGGAGCCTGAGCCTTGAATTTAGCGTCCCGGATGCTGCTATCAAGCTTGCTTCAATAATAGATTTCAATCTATTGGCATTTAGAAAGTGCGCAAAGCCCGAAGATGCATTTTCTTATCTGAGAAAGCGCGTAGAGAACATTGGTATATTCGTGCTGCTCATTGGAAACTTGGGAAGCCATCATACCAATATTCCAGTTGAAGCATTTCGCGGCTTCGCTCTTGCAGACGAAATAGCACCAATCATCGTCATAAATGATCAAGATGCTCCGGCCGCAAGGTCATTTACTCTTTTGCATGAGGTAGCGCATATTCTCCTTGGCGCTACAGGCCTCAGCGGCAGCCGAGCAGAGACTAAAATTGAGAGATACTGCAATGACATTGCCAGCATCATACTCATGCCTATTGGAGAAATTGAGGCTTTCGACTGGCCAATTCACGATGAAGAAATGTTGATTCGAGCTATATCGGGTCGTGCAAGAGGCATAAATGTTAGCGGTTCTATGGTGGCATACCGTCTCTATTCTGCCGGAATTATCGGTCTTGATTCCTGGACAAGCGTCTCCGAGAAACTTCGAAAGTTATGGCTAATGCAGAAAGCCGCGCAGAAAGAAGATAGGGGGGACGGAAGCGGCCCTAGCTATTATGTAGTTAAGCGACATAAAGTTGGCGGAGCCATCATAGATCTTGTGAATCGAACTATGCGAGAAGGCGTATTAACCGCAACAAAAGCGAGCAAAGTGCTGGGCGTGAAGCCAGCTAATGTTTATAACTTGGTTGGCATATAAGATGGCAGACGACAGGAAGCTGTACTTGCTGGACGCGAACACGCTGATCACCTCCCAGGGGGTTTATTACCCCCAAGCCATGGTGCCTGAACTCTGGTCTTGGCTGCTTCACCAAGGTGTGTCTGGCAGAGTGAAAATGCCGATTGAAATCTACGAGGAAGTCATCGCGGGTAATGATGACCCCCTCACGAAGTGGATTAAAAATCCTGCGGTCAAAGCACATATAGTACTTAATGAGAATGCTAACCCCGCCACAGTCGCACAAGTTACTTATAAAGGGTACGCCCCAGACTTAAACGAAAACGAGCTGGCATACATTGGTAGAGATCCTTTTCTGATCTCCTATGCCTTAGGAGCTCCAGACCGATGCATAGTCTCACTGGAAGCTTCCAAGCCATCTACTAAACGTCAAAATCGTCGGGTGCCGGACGTATGTAGAGATCTGGGAGCTGACTGCTGCGACGTATTTGGGATGATGCGCGCTTTAGGATTCCACACGGGCTGGCAAAAAGCACTGTAAGCGCACATCTTATTGCAGGTACTAACTTCCAAAATGCCCGCTATTGAGCGGGCTTTTTTATTGCCTTCGTGATAGCGGATGGCCATAGGATGCGACTGCGGCCTCCTCTAGGAGAAAGCCACGCATCAGCCTCGAATCACCTCCAGGCGATCCCGACCAGCCTCTGTGATGGCGTTCTCCCCTTCATCGCTGATGCGATAACGTCCTGACACCATCTTTGTAATTGAGAACCGGACCAGCACGCTTTTAGATAAGACGTCGCCTGCTTCGAAGCTCATCGCCTGCTCTAAGTCGAAGATCTTAATTTCTCCGATTTTGTAGCGAGCAAACGCTATCAAAGCTTTATCCAATTCTTGTTGACTGATCTTTCGAGCGACTTCCATTCGACCTCCCAGGTCGTCAGTGTCCCGGTCCGTGGGATTGGAGGCAGCGAACCGGGTGGTTTGTTGAAGGCGGACCGTACTACGACGCCGACGAAGTAGCTACTGGCTTCCATCCATGCTGGATGGGTGGGCAGTTCGCATACTTTCCTTTCAGAAAGGCGCCTCCTCCTCTAGCCGCTCATTCTCCCAACCCTTTTCCACAACCAGGTCATCTCGATCGTCCACGCTCTGCGGCTCCCACCGAACCGTCACGCTTTCGTCGTCATTGAACGTCAGGTCCAGTTCTGGCGTCTCGGCCAGCAACCCCATCACCTCCTCCCACTCCAAGTCACCATCCGTGTCGAGTCGATGGATCGTCACCCAGCGTTGAGTCTGCGCGACCGGGTGATTGATCATTGATGACACGCGCATCCCAAGCCGCTGCACACCGCTGATTTCCTCGCGGATTGTTGGTTTTGCCTGCTTCTTCACCTTTGCCATTTTTCCCTCAGACTGCTGTATATGCATCCAGTATAAGACCGACTATAGCGAAGCGATTCCCTACGGTAAATACCTAAACCAACCGACGGTGGTTTTTAGACATTCTCTGTACTTTTAGAAAAATATGTACTTTTGGTACTTGAACTATGTGAACCATTAGTACATATTCACTCCATCGCAACCGGCACCCAATCAGGGGCCAAGCGCGAAGGGCCTCAAAGGGCCTGACCCGCTCTTTATCAATCAGCGTAATACGAACAAAGACGGCACTGCCTCTACGGCGACCGGAGATCAGATAGCCCCGAAAGGCTACCAACGCGAGGACCACCTCGACGGCTGACTAGAGCGAAATGCTCGAACCGCGTGAATGACCCGATAAGCAGAGCCAGCAGGAACGGAACATTTCACTGATGCACCTGGTTACCCGGGTGCATTGGGAAACTAACCGGCCTCGGCGCCGGAGACGTACCCGGCAACTCATTTAAAGCGCAACACGGTGAGCCTTATGCACGTTAAGGCTCACCGCTGTTGTGTTATCCGCCTCTACCCGTCAGCACTCTCCCCGCGCCCATCGGCAACCAGCGGGATGCATGAGTGCTGACGAATACAGGCGACATCATTGGAGAGAGTTATGAGCAAAGACGATGGTGGTCCGGCGTTTCCGGCCCCAGAAGCAGCGGTTGCGCGATTCGGCGAGGGAAATCCTGACGCATTCCTTGGCATGTCGCTTCGCGATTTCTTCGCAGCCAAGTGCGATATCAAAGTGTACGCGCCTGTCGACTCGTTCTACCGAAAGCATGGGCGCCACCCAACGATAAACGAGCTGGCTGCGTGGATAGCTGAGGTTCGCTTCATTGAAGCCGACGCCATGCTCGCGGCAATGTCCGCCTGATCAGGCCAACGGATCGCGCCGAATAGCCCGCGGTCAATATTCTTAAAAAGGATGCAGGGCGGCTCTCGCCTGGATCCATTTCGCCGATTCTGGAGGCGATCATGAACACCACGCATAGCTCTCTGCCTACACACCACCGCAAGCAGCCTCCAGTGAACCGCAGCCCGCACGATGATGCTCGGGCCGAGTGGCTGTACAACGCAACGGAAGAACTTCTGCGCGGTAACAACGTGTCTTTCCAGCGCCGCATGCGCCCTCCTCAAGGCGTGACCGCTCAGGAATTCACCTTGGCAGTTGATGAGTACGTGAATAACCGCCTTGCCGACAGCGAGGTTCACACCTCGGCGCTGGGCTGGCTGCTGATCACGGCGACGGCCGGAAACGCTGACAAGACTGCTGTTGCTGAACTGATGGGCAATAGCGATCACCCACTCGGCAAACTGGGCGAGATTGCCGAGGCACTGCTTGAGCCCCTCGCTGATGACGCCCTGATGGCCAAGGCCGAGGATGACGAGTGTTGAGCCCGCACATCCTGATTGATGAGGCGCTCGATAGTCTTGATCATCCAGATAGCCCGCCCGGCAACACCATCCTGGTGCAGCGGATCATCACCAACCTGATGACTGATCATCTCATCACCCTCGAAGAGTTCAGCCACTACTGCAAGCGCCTGCTCAAACACTGCCAGCAGCGCAAGGAGTTGCAATGAGTACTGCACCAGTCAAAACGCTGATCGATGAGCAGCTCGACGAAATTGAGTCGAAGCTGATCATGCTCGGCTTCGGCCTTCCGTTTAACGAAGTTATCGGTCTGCCGCGGGAGCGCAAGGTGGCGAGTCTGCCCCGGCGCTTGGCGGCGAGCATGAAGGGTGGGCGGATTGCGGTGAGGGTTCGACCATGATGATCTGCAGCAACTGCAACAAAATCGGCATCCACTGGGTTGGCCCATTCGGCAACTTGACCGGTACCGAATGCCCGCACTGCGGGGGAACGAACTGCCAGCGGCAAGATCAGCCAGAAGAGGATGAGCCGGAGCTGGCTGACTGCGGTTGCGGCGCACACGGCGAAGTAAACTACGACGACGGCCAGGAGCAGCGCTTCTACTGCTACGGCAGTCTGCCGATGTGTTCGCCATGACCCGCCAACAAGCCCGCCGAGTGGCGTATTGGCGCGGATCTGCAATAACCCTTCTCTGTTGCACGCTCTGGATGCTCGCCAGCTCCTACTGCTCTCAGCTCACCAAATAACCCACATCTTCAAACGCTGCGTGCATCGCGGCAAGGATTCCTCATGTCCGCAGAACAGCAAGTCATCACCATCGACGACATCAGCGCCGACAACGCTCCGACCATTTACGTCACCGGCGGGCTGGGTCAGTTCTTCAGCGCGGTAGAGAAAGAGGTAACCGCCGAGGTGCCTGATCTCTCCACCCGCAAGGGCCGCGAGCGCATCGCATCACTGGCAGCCAAGGTCAGCAAATCCAAGGCTGCTGTAGAAAAGCCGGGCCGTGATTACCTGAAGCGCCTGAAGGAAATGCCCAAGGTGGTCGAGACAGAATTGCGCGAGTTCGTCACTAAAATGGACGCCCTCCGCGATGCCACTCGCCAGCCGCTGACGGATTGGGAAACAGCCAATGATGCACGGATTGATGCGCACAACGATCGGCTGGAATGGCTGCGCGGACTGCCGCTGAACTTGACCGGTGTTACGTCTACCCACGTACAGGGCCTGATTGAGCAGGCCGAAGCGGTGGCGATTGACGACAAGTGGGAAGAGTTCAAGGCGGAGGCGGCCAGCGTAAAGGATCTCGCTATTAAGACGCTCCGAGCAATTCTCGTCGAGCTTCAGCGTTACGAAGCCGAGCAGGCCGAACTGGCACGCCTGCGCCGCGAAGCAGAAGAGCGCGCCGAGCAGGATCGAATCCGGCTAGCGCAGGAACAAGCTGTTGAGTTGGAGCGCCAGCGCGTTGCCCTGGAGCAGCAGGCCGAGCGTGATGCCGCCGCCAACCGTGAGCAGGCTCTGATTGATCAAGCAGCTGCGGCACAACGCGCAGCAGATCAAGCGGCTCGCGATGCCGAGGCAGCCGCCGAACGTCAGCGCCTACAACTGCAGTTGCAGACTGAACAGGCCCAGCGCGCAGCCGAGCAGGCAGAAGCCAGCCGCATCGCAGCCGAGCAATGGGCCGAGCAGGAGCGCGTAGCCGCCGAAAAGCGCGCAGAGCAGGCCTCTGAGAATGCCCGCCTTGCTGAAGTCGCCCGCCAGAAAGCGGCAGCCGACGAAATCATCCGCCAAGAGAAAATGCGCGAAGCGGACAAAGTTCACAAGGCCGCAATCAACCGGGCTGCGCTCGAAGCCTTCATTGCCGGCGGCATGCCCGAGGCGTGCGCCAAGCAGGCAGTCACCCTGATCGCTCAGCGCAAGATCCCAGCAATCACCATTTCCTACTGAGGCAACCAGCATGGGCACCGAAATCATCATGCCGGAGCAGCGCCGCCAGGCTGTGGCGCCAATCTCCAACGACACCAGCATCATGGCGGTCATCAGCCGTGCCGCTGCCGATCCGGCCTGCGATATCGACAAGCTAGAACGTCTGATGCAGATGCATGAGCGCATGCAAGCCAAGACAGCCGAGCAGGCTTTCAACTCTGGCATGGCTGAAATGCAGTGCGAAATTCCAACGGTATTCGAGGGTGCAGTGAACCTGCATACCGGCAATGCCTATGCCACCCTGGACGACATCACTCGCGCCTTGAAGCCGATCATGCAGCGGCACGGGTTTGCAATCACCTTCAAGGTCGACAATGCGGAAAAGATCATCAAGGTGACAGGGATATTGATGCATCGGGAGGGGCATCGCGAACAGACCGCCATGACTCTTCCGATAGACATCGGGAAAGGCCGGAACGACGTGCAGGCGGTCGGCTCGTCAACCACCTACGGCAAGCGCTACGTCATGTGCGCCCTGCTCAACATAACTACCGGCGAAACGCGTGACGATGACGCCCAGTCATCTGACGGGTCGGACACCAGCGATATGCGCGCCCAAGTGGTCGCAGACATCATCGAGCGAGTCCAGCAAACGAAAACCCCGGACGAGCTGAAGGATGTTTGGCAGGCGAGCTTGAAAGTCTTGCAGGCGTCTGGTGATACGCACGGCTATAGCACGGTGAAGACTGCCGTAACGGCGCACAAAGCGATTTTGGAGAAGCCAGAATGATCATCGTCAATTGCACGCAAGGCTCAAAAGAGTGGCTGCAAGCCCGTGCCGGCGTCATCACTGCCAGCATGTTCAGCACGGCCCGCTCGAAAGTGAACGGTCTTACCGCACAGCAGCGCACTTATGTGGACGCCATCCTGTCTGGTCACAGTGAATCCCGCGCCAGGGACTTGGCTGGCTATAAGGCCGGGCCGAAGGCTGAAGTTGTTCAGCGCGCCCTGGACGGCGAGAGCGTCGGAGAACCATCAAACGCCGCACTGAGCTACGCCTTCGAATTGGCTGTTGAGCGCATCGGCGGCGCGCCACTGGACGGCGGATTCGAAACTTGGCAGATGCGCCGAGGCCATGAGCTGGAGCCTGAAGCCCGCATGGAACATGAAATCCAGACCGGGCTGATTGTTACTCAAGTTGGTCTGGTGAAGACGGATGACGGCGTGTTTGGTGCCAGTGCCGATGGCTTCATCGGTGAGGATGGTGGCTCCGAGTACAAGTGCTTCCTGGCGCCCGACAAACTCCGTTCTTTCCATATCGATAACGACGCGAGCGACGTGATCGACCAGGTTCAGGGCTGTATGTGGATCACCGACCGGAAATGGTGGCACATCGGAATGTACTGCCCTCTTCTCAAGCCAGTCGGCCGGCAGCTTTGGTGGCGCGAGTTCAAGCGCGACCACGACTACATCGAAAAACTTGAAGAAGACCTATGGGAGTTCAAGTTGCTGGTTGATGGGTATGAGAAGGCGCTTAGGAGTAAAGCAGCATGAGCGCATACGTCAGCACCGAACTCAGCATGATCCAGATGCTCGACCCGCTCCGTCATGAGCTGGCGATGCTTCAGGACGTCTTCATCCTCAAAGGAGGGGCTATTCAGGAGCTCCCCAGCTGCGGAATCGCGCACCGACCACCGAATTACAACCGTAGCATGACGCCGAATTTCCAGGGTGAGGCTGCAAAGGTTGACTCTGGCGAGCTGGTGGTACGCATTCGCGCGATGGCCAAGACTCTAAACCGCAGCGAGATCTGCGAGAAGGAAGGTATATCGCTCGGCGTGCTGCGAGGGATCGGCAGGCGTTACAGCATCGAATTCAAGGTCGGACCGAAGAAGGCCTTTGCACCGAATAAGGCGACGGCGGCATCAGAGGCCTTGCTTGTCATTCGAGTTAAGGATTGCGTGGCGAAGGGCATCAACCGAAGCCAGTGCGCAAAGACCCTAAGCATCAGCAGCACGCTACTTCTCAGGCTGATCAAAGACTACGCAATCGACTATCCGAAAATGAAGCCCGCCTTTCGATGAAACTCCGAGCCCAGCAACGCAAACGACAGACCTGGCTGGGTATCCCGGCCAGCGGAATAGAAGAGGTAAACCATGGCAGCCGCGCAGAAAGAACGATCGGCAAAGACTGCGGCGAGGCGAAAGACTCGCGGCGAGGAAGAAATCAGGCTGCATTGCATGGCCGGCACCCGACAGGCCCTGGCTGAGCTGATGGCCTGGAGCGGCATCGAGGAACAGGGCGAGGCCATCACGCTGATGATTCACCGGCTACATGAGTTAGGGCCTCAAAAGTGCCTGCCGCTGCTTGATCCGCCGCGACACGTTATTGAGGTATCCCAAAACATGTCGCTGGCTTTTCACCGAAAGAGCCTGCAGATGATTCAGCAAGATCCGGGGGATGAAATACTGTCACCTGCTCCAGTAAATGCCGATGTGATCAGATAAGACTGCAGCGCACACACCTACGCCAACAGCCAAAACAGAGAAGAAGCCAGCTTTTGAAATTCTCTTCAACCAAACAAACGATGGCTCACCTACCTTTACCCGATCCCACTCGGTTTTCAGAATCTGCTGTGTCTCGACCGATATAGCCTCGATCCTGGCTTCCATTCCGCTGTCTTGGAAATTGTCCATGTTCATCAGTAGATGAATCAGTTTCTCATGCTCTCCCGGGTTAAGGCGCAGTCGAATTCGAGAGATCAACATACCGATCTCCACATAATCCTTCTGATGAGCGAGCAAATACTCATCAACCTGTTCCGTTGACTTACCTCGGATAATTTCGGTGGTAGTTATTTTGACCCCAAGCTGAGCTATCAGCTGAGAGACATCATTCCTTAGGGCATCGATCCACGCCTGCCGGAACTCTGAGGTTTTCTGGTCCTTGGCAAGAATGGAGACAACCAGAGACACAACGGCTGCAATCAGGCCAACGACGAGGGCGGCGATAGCTGGAACTAGTAGATCTTCTTTCATAAAGGTTCCGGCGGAAAATAATCAGCCGCGTATCAGACACCAACCCAAATCAAATAGCCACCACCAGTCACGGAGGGCGGCGAAGCTACCAGGTGATCGCAACCAAGGCGCCTTGAGCGATGGCTGCTACGGAAGCAAATGCAGCGGCTACTTTATTCCATTTTGTCTGCGCCTGCGCTGTCGCTACGAGGTCAGTTTCAAAACCACTCTCGTCGGTCCATACCAAGTGACTGCCTGGAATTTTCGCAGGTACTTTTGCAAGTGCGGACTTCGCCCAGCAAAAACAGGAAATTATCGAGCACGCGCAAAGCAATACGGTAAGCAACAACTTAAGACTGTTCATTCAATACCTCGGATTATTTTTGAGTCTATTTACCCCACTTCTACGGATCACGCCAGCCGGCGAGGCAATCGGCTGTCTGGAGCAATTATGAATCCCTACCTGATCACCGGCCCGACCCAGATCGGCATTAGTGGTGGCCGCACCAGCGGGCACATGGTCTACAAGATCCTTGAAGCGCACGGCGGCACCCTACCGCCTGATATGCACCTGTTCTTCCAGAACACCGGCAAAGAGCGAGAGGAAACATTGGTGTTCATCGATCAAATCGCCAAGCGCTGGAACGTGAACATCGTTTGGATGGAATGGTGCCGCGTGTACGGCCAGCCTGATGAAGCGCCCTGGTACAAGCTGGTGGACTTCGAGACTGCCAGCCGCAAGGGTGAGCCATTCACCATGATGCTCGAGTATTACGCCGCATATCGAAAAGCAGAAAAGAACCTGCCTCCGGTGCTGCCGAACTTCTCGAACAATATGTGCACCGCGTACTTGAAGGTGAAGATTGGCGAGAAGCACATGCGCGCCTTGGGCTACACCGAGTGGGATTGCGCTGTTGGGATTCGCTACGACGAACCGAAGCGCTATCACCGCATGATGGCCGCAAACGAACGAGGCGGCACCCGCTGGGACAATGTCTGCCCCTCCTACACCGCCGGTGTCACGAAGGAAGATGTCGCCGAGTTCTGGGCGGCACAGCCCTTCGATCTCGGCATAGATTCGGACTTCGGCAACTGCGACCTGTGCTGGAAGAAGAACGAAGGCAAGCTGATCAAGACCATCATGGATGACCCGTCGCGGGTAATCTGGTGGTCAGGTACTGAAGAGCGTTTTGGCCAAGTGTTCCGGCAGGATCGTGCCGACTACAAGACGATGGGCTGGTCTGCCGAGCAGCGATCCCGGCAGACCGACTTCGATTTTGACTATCTCGCGGGAGACATTGAGTGCTTTTGCGGAGATTAAGTACCGGCGAGCGGCACGCTGAGAGCTGAACTGAATCCAATCCAGACCCAGTAAAGCGCTAGCAAAAGCACTGCGGCAACGACGGGATAAGCCACAAAGTCCAGTAAATACAGAAACCAAACCTTCGCGCTTGCGAGAAATTTCGCTCGACCTTCAATAGGGTAATGCTCTGGCATCTCTAGCTTCGCCCTAAGGTAGTCGCCTCTAAAATCATTGCTGGAGTGTGTCTCATACAGCTTCAAAACGTCGTGATACTCTTTCCAGCAAGAGTCATATGTATCTTTATCAAAAGCATCGTCATTTGCCTTGGGATGTGACTTTTGCTTCAGCTCGCCTAGCTTTGACGCGCAGGAGTACATTTTTTCTGAACGGCTGGAGAAATCGTTTTTCTCCATGAGAAGCGAGTACACCAATACCGCTATCGAAGCGAAGACCTGAAGCAGAACGACTTCTTTCTTTTTAATATTCACTCCCAGATCGTACGCCTGCATCAGGGACACAAGAATCAGCACCAGAGACAAAACTACAACGGTATAGGTAGAAAGCTTCGCATGCAGCTTCAGCCTTCGTGCAGCGTGAAACCTCGTTTTTGACGTTGCATCCATTTTTTTGTATAGATTTTTAAAGCTGTCCGACTGTGCCATTGCGTTCCTCCCTTCCCAGGTCCGCATCATATCCGCCAAGCCGCCCGACTCCCACCACTTACGGTTCGATTTGCTCAGACATCTTGGAGACAGCCTGGTCACCTTTGGACATTCGCGCCGGCAGCAGCATCACGAAGACCGTTCAGGGACTATTGCGCCAAACTGTTGGACGAGCGAGCATTCCCTTCCTTATGAATACGCCACCCACAAGGAAGTCACTTTGAAATTGCCAGCTGTAAAAAAAGAAAAGCTAGAGCGCGCTCTTAGGCAGTTTGACGAAAAATTCCGGCACAGACCGGAGTGGAAAGGCTGGATGGACAATCAAGCTCACCGTTACGCTATCAGCGCGAACGATCAGCTTTACCCCGCGAAGAAAATAGTCTCCTTGGCAACTGGCACGCCTGTAGGTGACTTCTCAGGCGGACACCCCACTAACGGTTTTCTGAAGCGCCACGGGTTCACAATCGTCAATCTACCGAGATCATCAGAGCCAGAACTCCGGTTTGAAGTTGGCCAGGTTTATGACAGACAAACTGAAATCCACGACCTGTTCGGCGGAAATTCGAGGAGTGGTATTTCTCCGTCAGCTCAATCGCCGGCAATTTTCATTTTCACAGGTGATTCGGGTGGGCAATACGGTTATGAAGATACACATGGCAATGATGGTGTTTTTTCCTATACCGGCGAGGGCCAATCAAACGACATGACCCTCACCAAGGGAAACCTCTCCATCCTCCAGCATGCCGCGAAGGGGCGCTCTCTTCATGTGTTCGAAGCTCTAGGCAAAAGCCACGGTCAGCGATACGTAGGGGAATATGCGTGCGCAAGCCATGAATGGCGCAGTGGCCTCGACAAGTACGGTAACGATCGCCAAGTCGTCGTGTTTAATCTCGTGCCTGTAGGGCTTGAACTCGGTTTAAAAGGCTTCGACGACGAGGACGAAACCTCCCCAAAAATTTCGCTCGAAGAGTCAAGGAGGCTCGCGCTTTCGGCGGCTGAAGCAGCTGCTACAGGAGGAAAGGGAACTGCCTTGAGGGCTGTTTACCGTCGTAGTAAGTGTATCGCTAATTACGTCTTAAGGAGAGCTGATGGGAAATGCGAAAGCTGTGAAAAGCCAGCGCCATTCGTTAAGAAAAATGGTTTGCCTTATCTGGAGCCACACCACGTTAATCGAGTATCAGACGGCGGGCTCGATCATCCGCGGTACATCGGCGCTATCTGCCCAGACTGCCACCGTGAGATACACCACGGTCTGAATGGAGAAGTGAAAAACGAACACCTAAAAATTTATGTCGCAAGCATCGAGCGATTAAAATGATTACATTTAACGACCAATCATGACCCAACATAAACTCGATCTCCATACACAACTTGAATCCAGTCTGCCAATATTTTTCGGCAGACTGGACCAAACTAGATACTAATCGACAATCCCCCAAACGCCACCGGCGCTACTACAATCTGGGTCGACTGGTAGAATTGCTCCCTGTACGTCTCCATTGCCAATTTCCGATCCGACAAAAAGGTCGTAAGGCGCCGCGCTACACCCAATAACCTCTATCACGCTCCATTTTTTCTCCTGAAAACACTGATTGTAGCTAGAGGTACAATTACGACATGTCCGAGGAATGGCGCTCCATTTCCATTCTGCATCGGACCCTCCTCTACGTCGAAATCCGGAAATTGTTAAACATGCACTAGACATATTTATTATACAAACAGAGTAATCACTCTCAGTTACTGTCGGCGGTTTTTCTTTATCCTTGCCTATATTCGGTGCGTTTATTGTTCGAACTTCTGGCCCGGACAAGCTGATGGTACTTTTTGATTCTGTAGATTTCATCAAAGAGCTCCTTTCGCTTATGAAATATCCAAAAAAACAAACTTTTTTTGTTGGTATGATTTACTTATCAAAGCCGCACCAAATAGGATAGCAGGCAAATTCTAAAAATAATTAAATTATCAAATCTAATCCTAATAACTAACTGACCCTTTATGAGCTTTTGAAATTTAGAATGAAGCGTTTGCTCAAGCCTGAAACACTACTTGTTTCAAAAATGAACCACCTGGCTTTTAAGAATTTTATTGTCAACAATTAAAAATCAGTAAAACAATGCACTTATCTCATATGAATTTCCTTATTTATCATCAAGGCTCTCTACCTGAATCATGCGTAACGTACAGAAAATTAAAGACCAGCCTAATTTCTCCCTCAAAGCAGCCGCTATAGCGCAAAGACGTCTGCAGCTTTCCTCTCAATCCTTTGGCCGCTGCGACACGCAAATAATCATGAAGACAATTCCGGGGATCCAAATACCCGGGACTGCGGTGCAAATGCCCACAACGAATAGAGGCATCCCAACTACGAACAATGGTCGCTTGAATACGTTTTCCATAACACGAACCTCCCTTTAAGAATTAATCCTATTTAACCATAAGTGTCAGCCGCTATAGCGGCAAGGACGAAGTCATGCCTGAAGAAAACCAAGCTCAGACATTCAAACTCGATGGCAGCCAGCCGGCTCGCCCCGATCTGCGCTGCTACAGTGTCGGCGATCAAGACTGGGTTGCCGCTACAAGCGAACACGAGGCGCGGCGCGTCCTGGCTGAAATGAACGGCGACGATCCAGTCGAATATGCGGATTGGGATGTGGAGCTGACGAGCGACAAGACGCTCGATATGCAGTGGACTGATGAAGATCCGCCGCACGCCGAATGCGGATGCTTGCGGGATTGGCTGGCGGAAGCAACTGAACCCACCTACCTGATGGGTACGGAGTAAGGCCATGAAGGCACTATCAATTCGCCAGCCGTGGGCCTGGCTTATCGTCCACGGCTGGAAAGATGTTGAAAACCGCAGCTGGCACACCAAGCACCGAGGACGGTTCCTGGTTCACGCTGCACAAGGAATGACTCGTGCCGAATACCAGGACGCTGTCATGTTCGTCGCAAGTTTCGGGCCTACCGACCTACTGGTGGACTTCGCCCCGTTTGAGGAGCTGCAACGTGGCGGAATCGTCGGCTCTGTTGAGCTCGTTGATAGCGTCGACACCAGCGAATCGCCCTGGTACATGGGCGAGAAGGCGTTTCTGCTGGTCGATCCTAAGCCGCTGCCCTTTGTGCCGCTGAAGGGCCGACTCAACTTCTTCGAAGTACCTGACGAACTGGTGACGCCATGATCATCCCAGTCTACGCCCTCGCCTACATGGCCTCGCTCATCTATTCGGGCCCGCGGCGATGACCTGCTACGCCGTGTACGACCAGGATCGGCGAAAGATCGGAATCATGTGCGGCAAGCTCGGGCCGCACTGCACTGAATGCGGCGATGTCGGGGTGAACCTCTGCGACTTCCCGGTCGGCAAGGGGAAGACCTGCGACCGGTCGATCTGCGGCTACCACTCAGCCAAGGTCGGAATCGACATCGACTACTGCCCCGCCCACTACGCCGAATGGCAAGCCTTCCGCGATGCAGGCGGCGTAAAGCACGAACTCGAAAACGTCGCCCCGTTCAAGGACGCGTAAATCCATCCCACCTTCTGCCGCCAGGCGCGGCATGGAGCACCTATGTCTGCTGAACTGGCGCAGGCGCCCTCCCGGCCCAAGCGCGAAAACATCCTCCCACGCTTCATCAGGGCCGGCGCCGCTCCCATCTACCTGGGGATGTGCCGTGCCGAGTTCGACAAAACCGTGCGCCCTTATGTCAGCGAGTTCCCGATCGGTGAGCGCGGTGTCGGCTTCGATCGACAGGAGCTGGATGACTGGGCAACGGCGTACGTCGAGGCCAAAGCAATTGATAAAAAACGCGCCCCGGAGCAACAATTGCCCCGCAGCGAGCGCCTGAAAGGAGATAAATCATGGCGCGAAAATCGATCACAGGCCTCTCCGAAAGGAAAGGCATCTGGCATATCGACAAGAAAATCAACGGAGAACGACTTTACGAAAGCACTAGAACTGGTGACCGGGAAGAAGCGGAACGCTACCTGATCTACCGGCTGGAGCAGATCCGGCAACAGAAGGTGTATGGCGTGAAGAGGGTCAGGACATGGCGGGAGGCGGCCACTCGCTTCCTGCTGGAGTTCAAGGATCAACCTTCCATCAAGTTGTCAGCGCACCACCTTTCTCAGCTGGACCCGTTCATAGGCGACATGCAGCTGACCCACATTGATGACCAGGCCCTGGAGCCATTCATCAAGGACAGGTTGGCGACCAAGAAGCTCGAGGGCGGGAAGGTAAAGAAGGGTGTGAGCAACAGAACGGTGAATATCTCGATCGAGCGAGTGGTTCGGGTTTTGTCGTTATGTGCCAGGAAGTGGCGAGACGATGAGCGAAGGCCGTGGCTGGATAGCGTGCCGATGCTCACGAAGCTGGAAGAGAAGAAGTCGAGCCGCAAGCCGTACCCGATGTCATGGCCGGAGCAGTCAATTCTGTTTGCGGAATTGCCGCCCCACCTGCAGACGATGGCGTTGTTCAAGGTGAACACCGGCACGCGCGAGCAGGAGGTCTGCAAACTGAGATGGGATTGGGAGATTTCGGTACCGGAACTCGGGACCAGCGTTTTTCTGATACCGGCTGACTTTGGCGGCCGCCACGAACGGTCCGGAGTGAAAAACGGTGATGAGCGGTTGGTCGTGCTCAACAACGTGGCCAAGTCGATCATCGACAAGCAGCGAGGTCTGAGCAAGGAATGGGTTTTCCCTTACAACGGCACCGCGATGCATCGAATGAACGACACGGCCTGGAAGAAGGCTCGGGTGAGAGCGGCGAAACTCTGGCAGGAGGAAAACCTTCGCCCCGCTCACCCAGGTTATGCATCCATAAGGATCCACGACCTCAAACACACATTTGGCCGTCGGCTACGCGCAGCAGGCGTCACCGAGGAAGACCGCAAGGCTCTTCTGGGCCACAAGAACGGCAGCATCACCAGTCACTACTCGGGCGCGGAGCTCGGGCATCTGATTGAAGCTGCGAATATGGTATCAGCAACCGATTCGCGTGGACCGGTCCTGACAATTTTGAAGAGGAAGCAGGCGTGAGAAAAGGAGAAGTCACGCAAAAGTCACGCACATGAAAAAGCCCAACTCGCGAAAGCTGGGCTAAGTCATTGAAAAATATGGTCGGGACGGAGTGATTCGAACACTCGACCCCTAGCACCCCATGCTAGTGCGCTACCGGACTGCGCTACGCCCCGACTAGGCGTGAAACTCGTCCCTCATCTCGAGGGACGCTCAAGAATATATCCCAAGCTTTTGAAAACTGGAAGTATTTAAAAGCAGAAATTTATTTCTTGAGCACAACCAGCACATCCTCCAACTCGGCAATCATTTGCCGGATCATCTGTTTGTACTGGGTGGTGTCATCTTTGGCTTCATCGCCGGACAAACGCAAGCGCGCGCCGCCGATGGTGAACCCCTGATCGTAAAGGAGCGCGCGGATCTGCCGGATCATCAGCACGTCCTGGCGCTGATAATACCGGCGGTTTCCGCGGCGCTTGACGGGGTTGAGTTGAGGAAACTCCTGCTCCCAGTAGCGCAGCACGTGCGGCTTTACGGCGCACAGCTCGCTGACTTCACCGATGGTGAAGTAGCGTTTGCCAGGGATGACGGGGAGTTCGTCGTTATGACTTGGTTCCAGCATAAGCCTCAACTCGGGCCTTCAACTTCTGCCCTGGACGAAAGGTGACCACACGGCGAGCCGTGATCGGGATTTCTTCCCCCGTTTTCGGATTGCGGCCAGGCCGCTGGCGTTTGTCCCGGAGGTCGAAATTGCCGAAACCGGACAATTTGACCTGTTCGTTGTCTTCAAGAGCGTGCCTGATTTCTTCAAAAAACAGTTCGACCAATTCCTTGGCTTCCCGTTTGTTCAGGCCCAGCTCTTCATACAGACGTTCCGCCATCTCAGCTTTCGTCAAAGCCCCCATACGTCACTTCCTTAACGTGGCGTTCAACCTTTGTTCGAGCGAGGTGAGGATGTTTTGTGTCGTGGAATTCACCTCATCGTCATTAAGAGTGCGCGATGGATGCTGCCAGGTCAAGCCGACTGCAAGGCTTTTTCTATCAGGATCAATGCCTTTACCCTGATACACGTCAAATAGCCTGAGGTCTGTCAGCCACTCGCCTGCATTTTCACGGATTACGTCCAGTACGGCGCTGGCGGCGACGTCTTTGTGCGCGATCAGGGCCAGGTCACGTCGCACTTCAGGAAAGCGCGATAACTCCTGGAATTTAGGCATTTTACCCAACGCCACTTCGGCCAGAATCAGCTCGAAGACGAAGACCGGACGGTCGAGACCGAGGGTTTTCGACAGTTCGGGGTGGATCGCGCCGACGTAGCCCACCAGGCGACCTTCACGTTCGATGCGCGCGGTTTGACCCGGGTGCAACGCAGGGTGTTTGCCCGGCACGAAGGTGAACGAATCCAGGGCACCGGCGAAACCGAGTACGGCTTCGACGTCGGCCTTGACGTCGAAGAAGTCGACGACATCGCGACCTTGTGCCCAGCCTTCCGGCAGGCGACTGCCGCAAACCACACCAGCGATCATCGGCTCTTGCTTCAAACCGTCCAGCTGGCCGACGAAGCGCAGGCCACTTTCGAACAGGCGGACGCGATCCTGCTGGCGGTTAAGGTTGTGCTGCAGTGCCTTGACCAGACCCGGCCACAACGATGAGCGCATGGCGGCCATGTCGTTGGAGATCGGGTTCGCCAGTAGCAGCGGTTCGACACCTGGATTAAACAATTCGAATTGTTTCGGATCGATGAAGCTGTAGGTGATCGCTTCCTGGTAGCCACGTGCCACCAGCAGACGGCGCAACTCGGGCAGGTCGCTACGGGCTTCGGCCTTGGCTTGGGGGGCCAGGCGTGCTTGCGGGTAGCGGACCGGCAGACGGTTGTAGCCGTACAGGCGAGCCAGTTCTTCGATCAGGTCGACTTCCAGGCTGATGTCGAAGCGATGGCTTGGCACTTCTACGCGCCACTGCCCTGCCCCGTCGGCGGATACGGTCAGGCCCAGGGCGTTGAGCAGGCGCTCGACTTCGGCCGGTTGCATTTCCATGCCGAGCATCTGGGTGATGCGCTGGGCACGCAGGGTGACCGGCGCGATTTTCGGCAGGTGTTGCTCGCTCACGGTTTCGATGATCGGGCCGGCTTCGCCGCCGGTGATGTCCAGCAGCAGGCCAGTGGCGCGCTCCATGGCTTCACGGGCCAGCTGCCAGTCCACGCCACGCTCGTAGCGGTGCGAGGCGTCGGTGTGCAGGCCGTAGGAGCGGGCCTTGCCGGCGACGGCGATCTGGTCGAAGAATGCGCTTTCGAGGAATACGTCGCGGGTGGTCGCGGTGTTGACGCCGCTGTGCTCGCCGCCCATGACGCCGGCGATGGCCAGGGCGCGGGTGTGGTCGGCGATCACCAGGGTATCGCTACGCAGGCTGACTTCCTGACCGTCGAGCAGTACCAGCTTTTCGCCTTCTTCGGCCATGCGCACGCGAATGCCGCCATTGATTTCGGCGAGGTCGAACGCGTGCAGCGGTTGACCCAGTTCCAGCATCACGTAGTTGGTGATGTCGACGGCGGCGTCGATGCTGCGCACGTCGGCACGGCGCAGACGCTCGACCATCCACAGCGGCGTCGCCCTGGACAGGTCGACGTTACGGATCACGCGACCCAGGTAACGCGGGCAGGCGGCGGGCGCCAGCACTTCTACCGAACGCACTTCGTCGTGCACGGCCGGCACGGTGGCGGTGACCGGACGGGTGACTCCGGTGGCGTACAGCGCGCCGACTTCACGGGCCAGGCCGGCCAGGGACAGGCAGTCGCCGCGGTTCGGGGTCAGGTCGACTTCGATGCTCGAGTCGTCCAGGCCCAGGTATTCACGGATGTCTTCGCCAACCGGCGCATCGGCCGGCAATTCCATCAGGCCGTCGTTGCCTTCGCCGACTTGCAGCTCGGCTTGCGAGCACAGCATGCCGTTGGACTCTACGCCCCGCAGCTTGGCTTTCTTGATCTTGAAGTCGCCTGGCAGTTCGGCACCGATCATGGCGAACGGGATCTTCAGGCCCGGGCGCACGTTGGGTGCACCGCATACTACCTGGAAGGTCTGCGAACCATTGCTGACCTGGCATACGCGCAGCTTGTCGGCGTCCGGGTGCTGCTCGGTGCTCAACACCTCGCCCACCACCACACCGGTGAATTCGCCGGCGGCCGGCGTTACGCTATCGACCTCAAGACCGGCCATCGACAGACGGGCAACCAGCTCGTCGCGACTTACCTGCGGGCTAACCCAGGCACGCAGCCATTTTTCACTGAATTTCATCCTGCTCTCCTAAAAATTCGTTACGACTAGCGAAATTGCGCGAGGAACCGCAAGTCGTTGTCGAAGAACAGACGCAAGTCGTTCACGCCGTAACGCAGCATGGCCAGACGCTCAACGCCCATGCCGAAGGCAAAGCCCGAAAACTCTTCCGGATCGATCCCGGACATGCGCAACACGTTCGGATGAACCATGCCGCAGCCCATCACTTCCAGCCAGCCGGTCTGTTTGCAGACACGGCAGCCTTTACCGCTGCACATCACGCATTCCATGTCGACTTCAGCGGATGGCTCGGTGAACGGGAAGTACGAGGGACGGAAACGCACGGCCAGCTCTTTTTCGAAGAACACGCGCAGGAACTCTTCGATGGTGCCTTTGAGGTCGGCGAAATTGATGTCGCGATCGACCAGCAGGCCTTCGACCTGGTGGAACATCGGCGAGTGGGTGATATCGGAGTCGCTGCGGTACACACGGCCCGGGCAGACGATGCGGATCGGCGGCTGCTTCGATTCCATGGTGCGGACCTGTACCGGCGAGGTATGGGTGCGCAGCAACATGTTGGCATTGAAATAGAAGGTGTCATGCATCGACCGGGCCGGGTGATGGCCTGGGATGTTGAGCGCTTCGAAGTTGTGGTAGTCGTCTTCGACCTCAGGGCCTTCGGCAATGCCGTAGCCGATATGGGTGAAGAACTGTTCGATACGTTCCAGAGTGCGAGTAACCGGATGCAGACCACCCGAGGTCTGGCCGCGGCCAGGCAGGGTCACGTCAATGGACTCGGCGGACAGTTTGGCGGCCAGGTCGGCCTCTTCAAACAGTGCCTTGCGCGCATTGAGAACCTCTGTGACACGCTCCTTGGCAACGTTGATCAGGGCGCCGACTTGCGGACGCTCTTCGGCCGGCAGATTCCCCAGGGTCTTCATCACCTGAGTCAATTCGCCCTTCTTGCCAAGGTAGTGAACCCGGATTTGCTCCAGGGCATTGATATCTTCAGCGCTTTGCACAGCCTCTAGTGCTTGAGAGACGAGCGCATCCAGGTTTTCCATGTACAGACTCCAGATACAAAATAGGGGAAGAGCTTGAAGGCTCTTCCCCTATTTATGACGTTTAGCACCTGGCCCCACAGAGGTGAGGCCGGGTAACTGTCGGGGGTACTTAAGCCAGGCTGGCTTTAGCTTTCTCGACAATCGCAGCAAACGCCGCTTTTTCGCTCACTGCCAGATCAGCCAGAACCTTACGGTCGATCTCGATGGACGCTTTTTTCAGGCCGGCGATGAAACGGCTGTAGGACAGACCGTTGATACGTGCACCAGCGTTGATACGAGCGATCCACAGAGCGCGGAACTGACGTTTTTTCTGACGACGGTCACGGTAGGCGTATTGGCCTGCCTTGATTACCGCTTGCTTGGCAACACGGAATACGCGCGAGCGAGCGCCGTAGTAGCCTTTAGCAAGTTTCAGAATTTTTTTGTGACGTTTACGGGCAATGACGCCACGCTTTACACGAGCCATGAGTTACTTCCTCTATTCTTGACTAAAATTAACGAAGGCGCAGCATGCGCTCGACTTTTGCCACGTCAGACGGATGCAGCAAGCTGCTACCGCGCAGTTGACGCTTACGCTTGGTCGACATTTTAGTCAGGATGTGGCTCTTGAAAGCGTGCTTGTGCTTGATACCGTTAGCAGTTTTCAAAAACCGCTTAGCAGCACCACTTTTCGTTTTCATTTTTGGCATGTTCGGATACTCCGCATTCAGTTGATAAACATAATCAGAAGGCCTGCCGTGCCCTGATGATTACTTCTTCTTTTTCGGGGCGATGACCATGATCAGCTGGCGTCCTTCCATCTTAGGATGCTGTTCGACCGAACCGTATTCGAGCAGGTCACCTTCAACCCGCTTGAGCAGTTCCATCCCCAGCTCCTGGTGGGCCATCTCACGGCCGCGGAATCGCAAGGATACCTTGGCCCTGTCCCCATCACTCAGGAAACGTACCAGGTTGCGCAGTTTTACCTGGTAATCCCCTTCCTCCGTCCCTGGACGAAACTTGATTTCTTTAACCTGAATCTGCTTCTGGTTTTTCTTGGCCGCGGCAACCTGCTTCTTCTTTTCGAAGATCGATTTGCCGTAGTCCATCAGTTTGCAAACAGGGGGTACTGCATCGGCGGAAATTTCCACCAGATCCAGTTTGGCCTCTTCAGCCTTAAGAAGCGCGTCTTCAATTGACACAATCCCAAGCTGTTCACCCTCAGCTCCAATTAACCGAACCTCGCGTGCCGAGATATTCTCGTTGATCGGGGCTTTCGGTGCAGCTCGTTTATCTTGTCTCATTTCACGCTTAATAGTAATTACTCCGAATCTGGGCGACCACGCCGGGAAACCGCTTGCGCGAGAAACTCAGCGAACTGGGCGACGGGCATCGAGCCCAGGTCAGCACCTTCACGAGTACGCACAGCGACAGTCTGCATCTCGACTTCCCGATCTCCGATAACCAAGAGATAGGGAACCTTGAGCAAGGTATGCTCGCGGATTTTAAAGCCGATCTTTTCATTTCTCAAGTCAGACTTGGCACGAAATCCGCTTTCGTTGAGGGTTTTTTCAACCTCGGCGGCGAAATCGGCCTGTTTATCAGTGATATTCATGATCACTGCCTGGGTCGGAGCCAGCCACGCGGGGAACGCACCCTCGTAGTGCTCGATCAGGATTCCGACGAAACGTTCGAAGGAGCCCAGGATCGCCCGGTGCAACATAACCGGGTGCTTGCGACTGTTGTCTTCGGAGACATATTCGGCTCCCAGACGGATAGGCAGGTTAAAATCGAGCTGAAGGGTACCACATTGCCAGACACGGCCAAGGCAATCTTTCAGCGAGAATTCGATCTTCGGACCGTAGAACGCCCCCTCGCCCGGCTGCAGATCGTACGGCAGCCCAGCACTATCAAGGGCTGCAGCCAATGCCGCTTCGGCGCGATCCCACAGCTCGTCGGAACCGACGCGTTTTTCCGGACGAGTGGACAGCTTCATCTCGACGTCTTTAAAGCCGAAGTCGGCATAGACGTCCATGGTCAGCTTGATGAACGCCGCGGATTCGGCCTGCATCTGCTCTTCGGTGCAGAAGATGTGAGCGTCGTCCTGGGTGAACGCACGCACGCGCATGATGCCGTGCAGCGCACCCGACGGCTCGTTACGGTGGCAGGCACCGAATTCGGCCAGGCGCATCGGCAACTCGCGGTAGCTTTTCAGGCCCTGGTTGAACACCTGCACGTGGCACGGGCAGTTCATCGGCTTGATCGCGTAGTCGCGGTTTTCCGACTGGGTGGTGAACATGTTGTCGCCGTAGTTGGCCCAGTGTCCGGATTTCTCCCACAGGCTGCGGTCGACGACTTGCGGCGTCTTGATTTCCAGGTAGCCGTTGTCACGCTGAACCTTGCGCATGTACTGCTCGAGCACCTGGTACAGAGTCCAGCCGTTCGGGTGCCAGAACACCATGCCCGGCGACTCTTCCTGGGTGTGGAACAGGCCCAGGCGCTTGCCGATCTTGCGGTGATCGCGCTTCTCGGCTTCTTCGATGCGCTGGATGTAAGCCGCCAACTGCTTCTTGTCGGCCCAGGCGGTGCCGTAGACGCGCTGCAATTGCTCGTTCTTGGCATCGCCACGCCAGTAGGCGCCGGACAGCTTGGTCAGCTTGAAGGATTTCAGGAAGCGCGTGTTCGGCACGTGCGGACCGCGGCACATGTCGACGTATTCTTCGTGATAGTACAGACCCATGGCCTGTTCGTTCGGCATGTCCTCGACCAGGCGCAGCTTGTAGTCCTCGCCACGGGCCTTGAACACTTCGATCACTTCGGCGCGCGGAGTGACTTTCTTGATCACGTCGTAATCTTTTTCGATCAGCTGTTGCATGCGCTGTTCGATGGCGGCCAGGTCGTCCGGAGTGAAAGGACGCTCGAAGGCGATGTCGTAATAGAAGCCTTCGTCGATGACCGGGCCGATGACCATTTTCGCGGTCGGGTACAGCTGCTTGACCGCGTGGCCAACCAGGTGGGCGCAAGAGTGGCGAATGATCTCCAGCCCCTCTTCATCCTTTGGCGTAATGATTTGCAGCGTGGAATCGCTGTCGATGATGTCGCTGGCGTCGACCAGCTTGCCATCGACCTTGCCGGCCACGGTGGCCTTGGCCAGGCCGGCACCAATGGAGGCGGCGACCTCGGCTACGGAAACCGGGTGATCGAATGAACGTTGACTGCCGTCGGGAAGAGTAATAGTTGGCATGGCGCCTCCTCTCCTAGTGGTGACCCCTACCAAAGGTCACGTGGGTTGGGATGAGCCAGTACAAGATCCGGTCCAGGCCATTCAATGACGAACGCCTGCCTTACAGCGGCAGGAGCCTTGCGGCCAACCGGAAAACCGAACCAGAGTGACTGGGATTCAAATCAGGGTTATTCGCGCTCTTGCCGCCACCGGGACTGAAGGTCATCCGGAGCTTGCAAACGCCCGAGCGAGGCATGCTAGCACAGATGAACGGTCGTCGCCGCAGCGGCACCGCTACGGGGGCAAATCAACGGTTTTTATGCGAGAGTGCTGAACTTGAACCCCGCTTTACCCCTCAGATAACAAGACATTGACCCACAAGGAGCATCCGAGCATGCGTCTGAATCGTTTATTCGCGGTAATCGCCCCCGTCGTCCTGCTGCTGCCACTGGCCGCCCATGCCGATTGGCCAAAGGGCGAGCGCGAGAAATACATGGCTCAGTGTACCGAGGCAGCCACCCCTCAGATCGGCGCGGCCGCAGCCAAATCTCACTGTGCTTGCGGGGCTGATGCGATCAAATCGTACCCGGCCGGCGATATCCAGGCCTTGATGGACAACACGGCGAATGACGCCTTGAAACAGAAAGCACTGACGAAAATCGCTTCGTGCAAGGCCGATCCCAAGGCGAAAAAGTAAGCCGGACTGACGGCTTTCAGGGCCTCGATCGACAATGAAAAGCCACTAAAAAGGGTTTTTTCCTACGATTTTTGCAGGTTCTACAGCTTTTTTTATCGTCTTTACTTTCGGCTGAGAGCCTTTAAAACCGGGGCTTTCAGCCATACAAAGCAACAAAGAACGGGCTACTGTAGGACAAACAGCACGTCCGGGGGGCTCCCAAAGCGAACATTTCGACTATGATACCCCGGTGTGCCCAGTTGGCCTGAGCAGCACAGCACTACTGAAAATATATGTTTCTTGGAGATACACCATGTCTAATCGCCAAACCGGCACCGTTAAATGGTTCAACGATGAAAAAGGCTTCGGCTTCATCACTCCTCAAGGTGGCGGTGACGACCTGTTCGTACACTTCAAAGCTATCGAAAGCGACGGTTTCAAAAGCCTGAAAGAAGGCCAGACCGTTTCCTTCGTGGCTGAGAAAGGCCAAAAGGGTATGCAAGCTGCACAAGTCCGCGCTGAGTAATTTTCAGCCGCACTAAAAAAACCCCGTCCATGTGACGGGGTTTTTTATGAGCGAAACAAAAGCCTGAAACGATCAGCCGCAGTTGACGCGGGTGACCACCCGGCTGGCATCGGTGTTCAGGTTCAGGCGATCGGAGCGGTACTCCAGGGTCACCATGTCGGTGGGCAGGAGGAACCGTGCATTCTGTGCGCCTGCTCGGGTGCGTGCCTGTTCCAGCAGTTCGGGCGAAGCCTTTTTGCCAATGGTGAATTCGGCAGCTTTTGCCTCACAACGGCTGTGCCCCGTGTCAGTGGTGGTGACAGGGTCTGTTGTCGACTCGGTGGAGGTAGTGCTGCAACCTGCCAACAGGGCAGCGGCCAGCAAAGTACCCAATGACGCGAGCTTCCAAGGCATGAAGCCTCCTTTTTTCAATAGTTGAGCTGAGATCGTGCGACCGCCAATCTGGCGTTTGGTTTCCCGGGGCGTGCCAGCGCCCTGCCCTCGATCATGAAAAGCGGCGAGTTTGCCTGAGCATCCGCGACTGTCCACTGCATAATCATGACTGAATATGAACAAGTCTCAATAGACGTCGATGTAATCGAAAGGCGGATTCGGCCAGTTCTGTTTCAGCGCATTGAAGATCTGCATGACCCAGACCTCGTCACTGGCCGCGACACGCCCGACATAACCGGAGCCCTTGGCCCAGGTTTCCAGGCGAAACAACAGCCCGTCGATATCGGTGCCACCCACGACACCCGACGAGATATAGGCGATGCCGCCCTTGGTCACCCGCAACTGCGTGTGCTCATCATCGCTGGCAGAGGCCAGCATCTGGCGCACCGCTTCAAGGGTCAAGCCGTCGGGGGTGTTCAAATCGATCTGCACGGCACGGTCCTTGAAAATTGATCAAAGGCCAAGTGTCGCATAGCCCTCCTCTGATGCCTAAGTCGGAGTGCCAAACGTCGCGCAAAATGGTTAACTTCACACTCAGACTTTCCCGACATCTCGAGCACCATCATGACCACCGTAAGCATCGACGCCAATATCAATGCCAGCTGGCCACAGGGCCATAGTTCCTACAGCCCCGGCAGCCCGGAAGAGTTGGCAATCATCGCGATCGATCTATTGGTCAAGGAACTGGGCACCGAAGCCGCCCGCTCATTCATCACCCAGGTGTTCACCAAGTACCCGGAAACCTACCAGGGCATCGCCCAGACAGCCAGGAACTGAGCGCAGGCGGGCAACTGCGGGCCGGCAGCTTACCTCAGACGTGCCAGGCGCTCGGTCAGCAGGTCAAAGAAGCCCTGGGCGTCGCCGCTTTCGACCCAGAAAGCATTCTTCGGCGCTTTCAGGCCGTCATACCAGTCGACGATGGTCTGGCCGAAGGTCGGGCCTTCGCGGCTATCGACCACCACGTTCACTGAACGGCCGGTGAACAGCTCAGGCTTGAGCAGGTAGGCGATCACCGTGGCGTCATGCACCGGGCCACCCGCAAGGCCGTAGTGCTCCATGTCGCCCTTGACGTACTCATTGAGAATATCGCTCACCAGCTTGCTGGCAGTGTTGTCGATCGCCGCGATCTGCTTCAGGCGCGCCTCACTGGTGAGAATCTTGTGGGTCACATCCAGCGGCAAGTAGGTCAGCTTCACGCCACTCCTGAGCACGACCTCAGCGGCCTGCGGGTCGGCGAACAGGTTGAACTCGGCCACTGGCGTGATATTGCCGCCGTTGAAGTGCGCCCCGCCCATGACCACCACCTCTTTGATGCCCTGGACGATTCCGGGCTCCTGGATCAGGGCCAATGCCAGGTTGGTCTGCGGACCGAGCATGGCGAGGGTGATGCTGTGGGGCCTGGCGGCCTTCAAGGTCTCGATCAGGTAGTTGACCGCGCTGCCTTCGGCCAGGCCCGCCTTCGGCTCGTGGACGGCGACACCCGACAAGCCCTCCTTGCCATGGATGTCCTCGGCGTAGATAGGCGTGCGTATCAGCGGTTTCGGCGCGCCCGCATACACCGGCACCTCTTCGCGCCCTGCCCACTCGCGGGCCAGCCGTGCATTGCGCGATGTCTTGTCCAGTCGCACATTGCCGGCAACGGTGGTCAGCGCGCGGATGCTCAGTTCTTGCGGCGACGCCAGGGCAAACAGCAAGGCCACCACGTCGTCGGCACCGGGATCGGTGTCGATGATCAGGTCGATCTGTTGCGCCGCCCGGGCGCTTGTTGCGGTCATCAGGGACAAAAGCAGCAGACTCCGTAGCAGGTGATGCAGTTTCTGAGCATAGCGGTACATGGCGCACTCCTTGTGCATGAAGTATCAAACATTAAAAAGTGGTCATTAAAACGTGACCCCGGCCACCAGAATGATGTTGCTGTACGGCTGGCATTCGCCGGTGCGGACAATCGCTCGCGCCTGGCGGCTGAGAATTTTGAATTGTTCATGGCTGAGCCACTCACGCCGACCCAGTGCACCTTCGGCATCCAGCTCATCCAGCGTCGCCAGTGCCGGGGGTTTCTTGCCCAGAATCTCTTGCGCCAGCACGTGGCTTTCGACCTGCATCTCGCTGAGCACGACCTTCAAGGTGCTGACGAAATCCGGAATGCCGTGGGTCAGCGCCAGGTCGATCAGTTCGACGCCCGGTGGCACCGGCAGGCCGGCATCACCAATCACCACCCGGTCGCCATGGCCCAGGGAAGCGATCAGTCGCGACAGGGCGACGTTGAGCAAGGGTGTCTTTTTCATGGTGCTTCAAAGGCCTGTACGTCGGACAAAGTGGGGATCGACGGTTGCGCACCGGCACGGGTCACCGACAGCGCCGCAGCGCCCTGGCCAAAACGGATCGCCTCGGCTTCGCTTTTGCCGGCCGCCAGCGCGGCGGCGAAACCACCGACGAACGTGTCGCCGGCCGCGGTGGTATCGACTGCCTTTACCTGCAGCGCCGGAAAATGTTCGATGCCGGCGCCATTGGCAAACAGCGAGCCCTGCGCACCCAGGGTAATGATCACCTTGGCGGCACCCAGGGCGAGCAAGCGAGTGGCGGCAATTTCGGCGGTAACCAGGGAGTCCACGGGCAACCCGCTGAGGGCCGAGGCCTCGCTTTCGTTGGGAATCAGGTAATCGATGGCCGCGTACCAGTCCGCCGGCAACGGGCGACTGGCCGGGGCCGGGTTGAGGATCACGGTTTTGCCCAACTCGCGGCCGCGCTTGAGCGCGTGGCCGACCGTGGCATCCGGCACTTCCAGCTGGCAGATGATCACATCCGCCGCCTGCAATACCGCGTCGAAACGGTCGATCACTTCCGGCGTCAGTGCGCCGTTGGCACCGGCGACAATCACGATCGCGTTCTGGCTGTTGTCATCGACCACGATCAAGGCCACGCCGCTGGAGTCGTCGACCACGCTGACCGCCTGGCAATCGATCTGCTCGGCCAACAGCGCCCCGCGCAGCTGTTCGCCATAGGCGTCGCTGCCCACGCAACCGACCATCGACACTTGCGCGCCCAGCCGAGCCGCCGCCACCGCCTGATTGGCGCCCTTGCCACCGCAGACCGTGACGAACGACTGGCCGATCAGCGTTTCGCCGCCACGGGGCAGTCGCGGTGCGCGGGTCACCAGGTCCATGTTCAGGCTGCCTATCACCACTACTTTTTTTGGCATGCGTCACTACTCAATTCGGGTTTCAGCGGAGCTTTCGTTTTATGGAGCGTCGTTTTATAGAGCTTTCGTTTTATGGAGCGTCGTTTTTTGAGCATTCGGTTCAATCGAACTTCAGGCTCAGCGATATTCAGAAAACACCCCGGCCAGCGGCGCCGTCGATTCGCGCAGGACAATACTGGGCGTCACGATCCGTTGATCGGTGGCCATGGCCGGTGTGGCGATCCGGCGCAGCAGCACTTCAGCGGCCATCTCGCCCAGTTGCAGGATCGACTGGCCGACGGTGGTCAGCGCCGGATAGACATAACGGCTCATCTGGATATCGTCGAAGCCGATCACCGACAGTTCGGTCGGCACTCGGATATTGCGCTCGGCGGCGGCTCGCAGCACGCCGATGCCGATCATGTCGTTGCCGGCAAATATCGCGCTGGGCGGGTTCTTTTCCAGCAGGATCGCCGCCGCGCTGTAGCCGCCGGTGCTGGTGAAATCGCTTTCCAGCATGCGTTCACGAGGCACCGTGACACCCGCCTCCTTCAAGGCACGGCAATAACCGGCAAGGCGCATCTGCGCCACGCTGGTGTTCGCCGGACCGCCGATGGTGGCAATGTCGCGATGCCCCAGTTCCAACAAGTGCTTCGTCGCCAGCCAGGCGCCGTACTCGTGATCGATGCGCACCAGGTCGGCGTCGACACCCTCCAGCCCCCGGTCGACGATTACCATTGGCGTGCGCACGCCAGCCAGGCCTTGCGCCAGCCCCGCGTCGCCGCCGGCCGATGCCACGATCAAGCCGTCGATACGCTTTTCCAGCAGCACCCGCAGGTAGCTGCGCTGCTTGTCCGGGTTGTCGTCGGAATTGCACAGGATCACGCAATAGCCATTACGCTCGCAGTAGTCCTCGATACCCCGCGCCAGTTCGGCGAAGTACGGGTTGAGGCTATTGGGCACCAACAGGCCGATGGTCGCCGTGGTCTTGGCCTTGAGCGATCGGGCGACCGCGCTGGGTACGTAGTCGAGCGTCTGGATCGCGGCCTCGACCTTCACCCGTACTTCTTCGCTGACCGGCCGGGTCTTGTTCACCACATGGGAAACCGTGGTGTAGGAGATTCCCGCCAGTGCCGCTACATCCTTGATGGTTGCCATGACTCAGGTCCGCCGGCTTGCGCGCTGACTGCGATAAGTATCGAGCACCACCGCCACCACGATGACCGCGCCGGTGATGATGCGTTTGGTCGGTTCGGTCGCGCCGATCTGCGCCAGACCGGCGGCCAGTACCGAGATGATCAACACGCCGAAGAAAGTACTGATGACCGAGCCGCGCCCGCCCATCAGGCTGGTGCCGCCAATCACCACCGCGGCGATCACTTGCAGCTCCAGGCCGGAGCCGGCATTCGGGTCCGCCGCTTCCAGCCGGGAAATCTGGAACAGCGCGGCGACACCGGCCAGCAGCCCCATCAGGCTGAACACCAGGATCTTGTAGGGTTTCGGATTGATCCCGGCCAGGCGCACCGCTTCTTCGTTGGTGCCGATGCCGATCAGGTAGCGACCGAACACGGTCCGGGTCAGCACGGCCTGGGCAATGAAAATGATCAACAAGGCGATGATGAACGACGGCGAGATGCCAAAGACGATCGGGTTGGACAGCCAGGCGAAGGCGTCACCGATGTAGGCCGTGCGCGAGCCGGTCATCTGATACGCCACGCCGCGAGCCATTTCCAGCACGCCAAGGGACACGATGAACGACGGAATCCGCCAGGCGACAGTGATCGAGCCGGTGATGGTCCCGGCCAACGCCGCAGCGCCCATCCCCAACAACGCCGCCGGCAGCACGCTCCAGCCCCAGCCGAGAATCGCCACGCTGACCGTCGATGCCGCCAGCGCCAACACCGAACCGACCGACAGGTCGATGCCGCCGATGATCAACACGAACGTCATGCCGACCGCCAATACCATCAGGTCCGGGATCTGGTTGGCCAGGGTGCTGAAAGTGTCGTACGACAGGAAATGGCTGCTCAGGACCGAAAACAGCGCGACCATGGCCAGCAAGGCGCCGGCCAGTCCCAGATAAGTACCGAGGCCATAAAAGTTGCCACTACGTTTGCCGATGGACGTTGCAGTCGTCATGAAAAATCCCTTGGCGCTGCTTCGTCGAGCAACGCATCACGTTTTTGATAGCCGGCGAATGCGGCGGCAAGCAACTCATCCTGGGTCCAGCTGGCACGCTCGAAGGTGTCGATCAGACGCCCCGCCGAGAGCACGCCGATGCGGTCGCAGATCAGCATCAGTTCGCGCAGGTCGCTGGACACTACCACCAGCGCCTTGCCCTGACGGGTCAACTCGCCGAGCAAGGCATAGATGTCGAACTTGGCGCCAATGTCGATGCCGCGGGTCGGCTCATCGAACAGCATCACCGAGCAGTCGCGCTCCAGCCAGCGGCCGATCACGACTTTCTGCTGGTTGCCGCCGGACAGTTCCGACACCAACTGCGTGGGGCTGGAACTGCGGATGCGCATGGCGTCGATCTGACGCCGGGCCAGGGCAATCTCGTCGCCGTTGTTGACGAAGCCGCCGCTGGAAATCACCGGCATATTGCCCAGGGCGATATTGGCGCTGATCGATTGGGTCAGCAGCAGGCCTTCGCCCTTGCGGTCCTCGGTGATCAGGGCGATGCCGTGCCCGACTGCATCCGCCGGTGAACGGATGCTCACGACTTGCGCCGGCGAGCCCAGCGCAACGGTGCCGCTGTCTGCCGTATCCGCGCCGAAAATCAGGCGCAGCAACTCGGTGCGCCCTGCCCCGATCAAACCGGAAATCCCGTAGATCTCGCCGGCGCGCACTTCAAAGGACACGTCGCGAACCTTGTCGGAACGGCTCAGGCCTGTGACCGTCAACGCCGGCGCACCGATCTGGCGCGGGCCCATGTCGATGTGTTCGCCGAGTTCACGACCGACCATCAAGGTGACCAGTTGCTCGCTGTTGTAATTGGCCATCGGCTCGACGCAGACCAGGTGGCCGTCACGCAATACCGCGATGCGCTGGGCGACCCGTGCCAGCTCTTCAAGGCGATGGGAAATGTAGATGATCGATACGCCGCGCGCCTGCAGGCGGGTGATCTGCTCGAACAGCATCTCGACTTCCCGGGCGGTGAGCATCGCGGTCGGTTCGTCGAGGATCAGCACATGGCAGTCTCCAATCAGGTTGCGCGCGATCTCGACCATTTGCTGATGGCCGATACCGAGTTCGCCGACCAGGGTGTCCGGGTCGATGGCGTCGAGCCCGACCTGGGCCATGGCCTCGATTGCCGCCTGGCGCAGTTGCTTGCGGCTGATCCAGCCACCGTGACTGGGCAAGTTGTGCAGAAACAGGTTTTCCGCCACCGACAGGGTCGGCAGCAGATTGAGCTCCTGCATGACCATGCGGATGCCCAGGTTTTCAGCCTGGGTCCGGCTGCCGGGCCGATACGCCTGACCCTGGAACTGCATCTGGCCGGTGGTCGGGGTCACCAGCCCGCCAATGATCTTCGACAGCGTACTTTTGCCGGCGCCGTTCTCGCCGGTCAGCGCCAGCACTTCACCGCGCATCAGCGTCAGGTCGATGCCGCTCAGCACCGGTTGGGCGTAGGTCTTGCCGATGCCGCTGACCGAGAGCACAGCGTTCGGGGCGAAAACTGACATAAAAACTCTCCACGTGCTCGCCGTTACGGGCGAGCACAGTTTGTGTCGCCAGAAGGACTACTGGGTTACCAGCTCAACCGGAGTTTCAATGACGCCATTGACGCCGCTGTCGACTTTCTCGCCCTTGATGATCTTCAGCGCGGTCTCTATGCCGAACACGGCCTGCCTGGCGGCGAACTGGTCAGCGGTGGCCAGTACGCGGCCATCCTTGAGCATGGGCTTGATGGCGTTGATGTTGTCGTAGCCGACCACTTGCACCTTGCCGGCCTTGCCGGCGGCGCGCACGGCAGACACTGCGCCGACGGCCATGCTGTCGTTGCCCGCCAGCAGGGCCTTGATGTTCGGGTATTCGCTGAGCATGGAGGCGGCAACCTGGTTGCCCTTGTTGATTTCCCAATCGCCGGATTGCAGGGACACGACCTTGATCTGCGCCGCCTCCATCGCATCCTTGAAGCCTGCGGTGCGGGCCTGGGCGTTGGTAGTGGTGGAGACGCCTTCGATGATGCCGACTTCGTCACCGGCCTTCAGCTGTTTCGCCAGGTACTCGCCTACCAGACGCGCGCCTTTGCGGTTATCCGGACCTACGAACGGCACTGTGATGTTTTTGCTCTTGACCACCGCCGGGTCCAGTTGGTTATCGATGTTGACCACGGTGATGCCGGCATCCACCGCTTTCTTGATCACCGGCACCATGGCCTTGGAGTCTGCGGGCGCGATGACCAGCGCGTTGACCCTGGAGACGATCATTTGCTCGACGATGCGGATCTGGTTCGCGGTGTCCGTTTCGTCCTTGATGCCATTGGAAATCAGCTCGAAGTCGCCGGAGTGGTCTTTCTGGTAAGCCTTGGCGCCGTCTTCCATGGTCAGGAAGAACTCGTTGGCCAGGGATTTCATGACCAGCGCGACTTTGGGTTTTTCAGGGGTTTCGGCGAATGCCGAGGAGACGGGCAGCGCGGCGGATGCGGCAGCCAGCATAGCGACAGCAAGAAGACGTCCAGCGAATGGCAGCTTCATGGGTTCACTCCGATCTTATGATTATTGTGAGCAACGCTTGCGTTGGCGTAATGCATATCGCGCTCGCCGTGGATCAAGCCATCGGCAACATCGCGCAAACGTTTGCGAGTAACGAACTATGCGAAGGCTGCGGACATTTGTCAACGACGGCAAAGGATTGTTTTGTATCCGTTGGCGCCGCATAGGCAGGCAATAGGTAATTGGCAATGCTAACTGGATCGGTGCGCTCGGAGAGCCGAACACGAATGCCGCAGATGTTCGGAAATCCGGACGACCCGACGCTGATCCGTTTAAAATTGTTTAAGAAATAATGATACAAATCATTAGGTTACGAGTTATTTCCAATACAAGGCATGTCTGGTATGAATCCTGCTCCCTCTCGTAAACCCCAGCGTTCAGCTCGCCTTGGGGCGTATCTAGATGATCCTGCATCAGCACCGTCTGACTACAAGAGAGAAAAATAATGACATCTGTTTTCAAGACCTTCGTTCCGGGCGCCTTGGCCCTCCTGCTACTGCTGCCCACCGCCCTTCAGGCCAAAGAAGCGCAACCCCAACAAAAACTGGCAAACGTGGTGATCCTGGCCACCGGCGGCACCATTGCCGGCGCCGGTGCCAGCGCGGCCAATAGCGCGACTTACCAGGCGGCGAAAGTAGGCATCGAACAATTGATCGCCGGGGTTCCGGAACTGAGCCAGCTGGCCAACGTTCGCGGCGAACAGGTCATGCAGATCGCCTCCGAAAGCATCACCAACGACAACCTGCTGCAACTGGGTCGTCGCGTCGCCGAACTGGCCGACAGCAACGACGTCGACGGCATCGTCATCACCCACGGCACCGACACCCTGGAAGAAACCGCGTACTTCCTGAATCTGGTGGAAAAAACCGACAAGCCGATCATCGTCGTCGGCTCCATGCGCCCGGGCACCGCGATGTCCGCCGACGGCATGCTCAACCTGTACAACGCCGTGGCCGTGGCCAGCAGCAAAGATGCCCGGGGCAAAGGCGTACTCGTGACCATGAACGATGAAATCCAGTCGGGTCGCGACGTCAGCAAGATGATCAATATCAAGACCGAAGCGTTCAAAAGCGCCTGGGGCCCACTGGGCATGGTTGTGGAAGGCAAATCCTACTGGTTCCGCCTGCCGTCCAAGCGCCACACCATGGATTCGGAATTCGACATCAAAACCATCGAGAGCCTGCCGAACGTCGAAATCGCCTACTCCTACGGCAATGTGAGCGATACCGCCTACAAAGCCCTGGCGCAGTCGGGCGCCAAAGCCATCATCCACGCCGGTACCGGCAACGGCTCGGTCTCTTCGCGGGTGGTTCCAGCCCTGCAGGACTTGCGCAAGGACGGCGTGCAGATCATCCGCTCCTCCCACGTCAACGCCGGCGGTTTCGTGCTGCGCAACGCCGAACAGCCTGACGACAAGTACGACTGGGTCGTGGCCCATGACCTGAACCCGCAGAAGGCTCGCATCCTGGCCATGGTCGCGCTGACCAAGACCAATGACAGCAAAGAGCTGCAGCGGATGTTCTGGGAATATTGATTCGCCTCGCCCTCGCCTGACCGGTTCCGGTCGGGCACTGAATCCACCACTCGCCAGCGTTGGCGAGTGGTGATCACCGCCTTCCGATATTCCGATAAAAATTTTCCATCTTCCTACACCAAACGGAAAAAACAGCTGTCAGAGGATTTTCTTGAATTTTAAGTAGTTGCGAAATTGCCTACAGTTAAATACTGTATGCACGTACAGCTTAATAAGGATAATTCCGTGGCCTCCAGCTCTGTTTCTCCTGACACCTATGTACGCATGGGTCTTCGCGTTCAGAAAATCATCAATTCCCCCACCGCACAAAAAGCCAAAGCCGCCTTGATCTTTCGTCTGCCGGACGAACCCGTGGACGAGTGGGAACAATTGCTCGAAGAGATCGATGAGAACGACAACGTCACCCTCGCGTATCGCGACGATGGTGGCGTGCAGATTTTCTGGGTTGTGCCGAAGGAAGACTGAGTCGATGAGTGCCCGCTGGTTTGCTTTGCTGTTTCTATCGATCTCCCTTGGCGCCCAGGCTGGCGCCCCACGCACCTTCAGCGAGGCCAAGAAAGTCGCCTGGAAGCTGTACGCCCCGCAATCCACCGAGTTTTATTGCGGCTGTAAATACACCGGCAACAAGGTCAATCTCGCGGCCTGCGGTTATGTCCCGCGCAAAAACGCCAAGCGCGCGTCCCGCATCGAGTGGGAACACATCGTCCCGGCCTGGCAAATCGGCCATCAGCGTCAGTGCTGGCAAGAAGGCGGGCGCAAGAACTGCACACGCTACGATCCGGTCTACCAGAAGGCCGAGGCCGACCTGCATAACCTGGTGCCGAGCATCGGCGAGGTGAATGGCGACCGGAGCAATTTCAGCTTCGGCTGGTTGCCGGTGCAGAGCGGTCAATACGGCTCGTGCCTGACCCAGGTCGACTTCAAGGCGAAGAAGGTCATGCCCCGCCCTTCCATTCGCGGCATGATCGCCCGGACGTATTTCTACATGAGCAAGCAGTATGGTTTGCGCCTGTCGAAACAGGATCGACAACTATACGAAGCCTGGAACAAAACCTATCCGGTGGAGGCTTGGGAGCGTCAGCGCAACCAGAGCGTGGGCTGCGTGATGGGGCGCGGCAACGAGTTTGTCGGGCCGGTTGATTTGAAAGCCTGCGGTTAAGCGGGCATCGTTGCTGTAGCTCGGTGCAGGAGCCAGCTTGCTCCAGGCGGCGCTCCGACGATGGTGGTCAACGATAACCCGTATCGTCTGAATGAAGGCGTCGCCCTTGAGACCATCGCCAGCAAGCTGGCTCCTACAAAGGCGGCCCTGTGGGAGCGAGCCTGCTCGCGATGGACGACAACGATGATGCGTATCGTCTGAATAAACGCGTCGCCCTTGCGACCATCGTCGGAACGCCGCCCGCAGCAAGCTGGCTCCTACAAAGGCGACCCTGTGAGAGCGAGCCTGCTCGCGATGGACGACAACGATGATGCGTATCGTCTGAATAAACGCGTCGCCCTTGAGACCATCGTCGGAACGCCGCCCGCAGCAAGCTGGCTCCTACAAAGGCGACCCTGTGGGAGCGAGCCTGCTCGCGATGGACGACAACGATGATGCGTATCGTCTGAATAAACGCGTCGCCCTTGCGACCATCGTCGGAACGCCGC
>NZ_JAUSSR010000008.1 GCF_030812475.1 Pseudomonas lini | reverse complement strand
ATACTGCCCAGATGGTGAAATTGGTAGACACGCCAGCTTCAGGTGCTGGTGACCGCAAGGTCGTGGAAGTTCGAGTCTTCTTCTGGGCACCAATTTCGAGCTTGAGATTAGATCAATTTCAAGGCTCGCACAAAAACCCGCGAAAGCGGGTTTTTTGCATTTGAGGCTTTTGATTTATAAAATCAAATCAGGGGTTTACAGATCAAAAAGCTCTCCGTATAGTGCGCCACATCAACAGCGGCAACGCTGAAGATACTGCCCAGATGGTGAAATTGGTAGACACGCCAGCTTCAGGTGCTGGTGACCGCAAGGTCGTGGAAGTTCGAGTCTTCTTCTGGGCACCAATTCAAATTCAAGGTCACGATCTTGAATTTCACAGAAACCCGCGAAAGCGGGTTTTTGCGTTTCCGGCTTCCGAAACTATCACCCCCCCCTCCCTGTGGGAGCGAGCTTGCTCGCGATAAACCTGAGAGCGCCGCGGGGTATCAGGCTTACAGCATTTTCGTTCACGTCCATCGCGAGCAGGCTCGCTCCTACAGGGTGATGCGCCCTCCTAACAAAAGCATGCCCACCCCGCAAGGCGCACATGAGAAACAATATCGTTTATCATTGTTGCAAGATTTTACAATGCGACAGTGAGGAACCCTGCGAATGTTGTTTCGAAATACCCTGCGCCGCGGCCTGACCATCACCCTGCTCGGCCTGGCACTGGCCACACCCCTCACCCAGGCCGCCGATCCAGTTTCCTTGACGCTCTATAACGGACAACACAAGGAAGTCGGCGATGCGATCGCCAAAGCCTTTGAAGCCAAGACCGGCATTCACGTCAATGTGCGCAAGGGCAGCAGCAACCAGCTCGCCAGCCAGGTCGTCGAAGAAGGCGACCGCTCCCCCGCCGACGTGATCTACACCGAAGAATCACCCCCGCTGAACAAGCTCGGCGAACAGGGCTTGCTGGCGCAGACCGATGCCGCCACGCTCGCCGTCCTGCCAAAAGACTACGTCGCCGGCAATGGCACCTGGATCGGCATCACCGCTCGGGTCCGCGTCGTCGCTTTCAACCCGAAACTGATCGACGAAAAAGACCTGCCCAAGTCGGTAATGGAGTTCTCCGCTCCGAAGTGGCAAGGCAAGGTCGGCTTCGTGCCTACCAGCGGCGCGTTCCAGGAACAGGCAGTGGCGATCATCAAGGTACACGGCATGGACGCGGCTGAAGAGTGGCTGACCGGCCTGCGCGCGTTCGGCAAAACCTACAGTAACAACATGGTTGCACTGAAGGCCGTGGAAAACGGCGAAGTCGCCACCGTGCTGGTCAACAACTACTACTGGTTCGCACTGCAACGTGAAAAGGGCCAGCTCGAGTCGAAACTGCATTACTTCACCGGTGGCGACGTCGGCGGCTTGATCACGGTTTCCAGCGCGGCTGTGCTGAAATCCAGCAAACATCCACAAGAAGCCCAGCAATTCCTCGCCTACATGGCCAGTGAAGAAGGCCAGCGGGTCATCACCCAGACCACCGCCGAATACCCGCTGCACAAAGGCATGCAATCGGATCGCGGCCTCAAGCCGTTCGGCGAACTGGAGGCACCAAAGGTCACGCCAGCCGATCTTGGCAATGCCGAAGAAGCCCTGGATCTGGAACGTGACGTTGGTTTGAATTAATGAACCCATCGGTATCCGCCCCGGCCGCGCGCGGAGGTTATGTGCCACGGCGCAAACGGCCATCGATCTGGTTGCTGTTGCCGGTTCTGCTGCTGGTCGTGCTTAGCCTGCTGCCACTGGCTTATGTCGGGCTCAAGACCTGGCAAGCCGGCTGGGCCGAAGCGCTGCACCTGCTGTGGCGGCCGTATGTGTTCGGCCTTCTGCGCAACACCCTGGCACTGATGATCGGTGTGACCCTGGCCTGCGGTGTGATCGGCCTGTCACTGGCCTGGCTGCTGGAGCGCAGCAATCTGCCGGGACGCCGAGTGTGGGGCGTGATCCTGTGCCTGCCGTTCGCCGTGCCGGCGTTCGTCAGCAGTTTTACCTGGGTCTCCCTGAGCGCTCACTTCGAAGGCCTGGGCGGGGCAATTCTGGTGATGTCCCTGTCCAAGTATCCACTGATATTCCTGCCGGTGGCGGCGACACTGCGCAATCTCGACCCCTCTCTCGAGGAGTCCGCTCGCACGCTGGGACAGCATCGCTGGGGGGTGTTCTTCAGGGTTACCTTGCCACTGCTCTGGCCATCGCTGCTCGCCGGATCACTGCTGATCGCGCTGCACATGCTGGTGGAATTCGGCGCCTTGTCGATCATTGGCCTGCAGACCTTCACCACGGCGATTTATCAGCAATTCGAACTGGAATTCAGCAACGCCAACGCGGCGATGCTGTCGGCGGTACTGCTTGGATTGTGCCTGATACTGCTGTGGCTGGAGTTGCGAGTGCGCGGCAAAGGCCGGCACGTGCGCACCGGCCAAGGCGCGGCACGCCGGGCGGAACAGGTTCGCCTCGGTCCGTGGGCGACGGTCGGACAGCTCTATTGCTTGACGCTGGCGATCGTCGGCAGCGGCATTCCGCTGGGAATGCTGGCGTACTGGTTGGCGGTGGGATCGTCAGCGGCGTTCCCGGTAGCCGCGATCGGCGAAGCCTTGCTCTCGTCCCTGGCGCTGTCCCTCGGTGGCGCGACACTGTGCCTGGTGCTGGCCGTTCCCGTGGGCTTGCTGGTGGTGCGCCATAAGGGTCGACTGGCGATCTGGGCCGAGCGCCTGCCGTATCTGCTGCACGCATTGCCAGGGCTGGTGATTGCACTGACGCTGGTGTACTTCGCGCTGCACTATGTGCCGGTGCTGTATCAGACTTCAACGTTGTTGCTGATTGCCTATGCGCTGCTGTTCCTGCCGTTGGCTCAAGCGCCTATTCGCACGGCCCTGAACAAGGCTGCGCCACAACTGGAAGAGGCTGCGCGCACGTTGGGGGCGTCGTCGTTCAGTGCGTTTTGCCGGGTGACCCTGCCGATCATCTTCCCGGCGTTGGGCGCAGCGTTTGCGCTGGTGTTCCTGGATGCGATGAAGGAGCTGACGGCGACGTTGCTGTTGAGTCCTACCGGACTTAACACCCTGGCCACGGAAGTTTGGGCGCATACCGCGAATGTGGAATTTGCGGCGGCGGCGCCTTATGCGGCGCTGCTGATACTGGTGTCGGGGTTGCCGGTTTACCTGCTGACAACCCGGATGTATCTGAGCCGTTGAGACCGCCATCGCGAGCAAGCTCGCTCCCACATTCGATCGCATTCCTTCTGGAAAAACCCGGTCAACTGTGGGAGCGAGCTTGCTCGCGATGGCGTCAGACCAGTCAACACAAATCCTAAGCCCTAAACTGCCCCAGACTCGCCTTCAATTGCGCCGCCAACCCATCCAGCACCTTGCCGCTGGCCGTAGTCTCCACCACCGCCTGAGCGGCCTTTTCGGCCTGCGCATGAATAGTCTCGACCCGCCCGCGCACCGCTTGCGCACCCCGCGCCTGATGGGCCGCCGCTTGGGTCGCCAAACCTATCGCCACATGGACCTGCTCGACGGATGCCTGTACCGACTGCTGCAACCGCGCACTGTCACGCAACACCAGCAAACCTTCACTGGCCTGCCGCCCGGCTTGACCGATCGCGGCCACCGCCTCACGCGCACCCTCTTGCAGCGCGACGATATGCGCCTGGATGTCGCCCGTGGAGCTCTGGGTCTTGCTCGCCAGCGCCCGCACTTCGTCAGCCACCACCGCAAAGCCGCGACCGGTCTCGCCGGCTCGCGCCGCTTCGATGGCCGCGTTCAGAGCCAGCAGGTTGGTCTGTTCGGCGATCCCGTGAATCACTGTCAGCACCACTTCAATCTGTTCACTCTGCTGCGCCAGCCGCTCGATGACCTTGGAGCCGGTATCGACCTGCCCGGCCAACGCTTCGATCAGGCTGCCGACCTTGGCCGAGGTGCGAGTGTTTTCATCGGTGGCCGAACGAATATCCACCACCTGCTGCAGCGCCGCCTGCATGGCATTGCTTTCCGACTGAGCGTCATCCGCCATCTGCGACAACGCACGCAAGCTCTCCGCCACCTCATCACGCTGCAGGCCGGCCGCCGCATCGGCGCCAGCGTTGCGCAAGGTCATGGCGCCAATTTCCACACCGGTGCGCTGGGCCACATCACCCGCCTCACGCACGATCGGCTGCAACTTGTCCACGAAGCGATTGACCGCCGAGGCCATGTCGCCGATTTCGTCCTTGCTGTTGATCTGCACGCGCTTGGTCAGGTCGCCCTCACCCGCTGCCAGGTCATCCATGGCGGCGATGAGCGTTCTCAAGCGATTGACCACTCGACGCCCCAGCACCACCGCGAGCAGCAACAGCACAGCGAAGCCCACGACCGCCAGCCCCATGCCGATGCGCCAGCGCAACGTTGTCGCAGCTTCCTGCACAGTCGCCGTGGTGTTGGATTTCATCTCGGACGCGGTGGCCTGCGCCGACTGCAGCCGCGCACGCATCGCCGTGGCGCTGTCAGCCGCCGCGCCTTTGAGGCTGTCGCCCACCAGCTCGTCGCTGCTGGCGATCAACGCGAGGAAACGCTTGTCCAGCGCCGCTACATCGGTTTCTACCGAGGCGGTCGAGACCCCCATCAGGACTTTGCCGATTTCCACGCCATTGGGGTTGATCGAGGCCTCGAGGTAGTACACCGACGGATCGTTCTTCGCTGCGTCCAGCACCTTGTCCAGCGCCCGCTCGCCCTGGCCTTTTTCCAGCAAGGCTTTGTTGATCGGGTTTTCCCTGTTGAGGTAACGCGTCAGGTGCTGGCCCGTGGCGTCGTCGTAGACCACGAACAGCACGTTGGGATTACGCTGGGCCCGACGGGCGAATTCGGACAGGGTAGGAACATCGCTGTCCCACATGGCGCGGGGTGCGACGGAGGCCAGGAGCTGTGCCATGTCGTTGGCGGAATCCTTCAGATCCTTCTCCAGCGTCGCCCGCAACTGCGCCTGCTCATCCTTCAATCGCGAGGACAAACCGGCCGTAAGGCGCTGACGCGTGTTGGTAGAAAGGCTATCAAGGCTCGACGTGACTTCACGCCCTGCCTGCTCCAGTTCAGTGGAGAGCTTTTGACTGTCGGCACCGAGGCGCAACGCAAGATCGGCCTCAAGCGCAGTCACCGTGCTCCGCGTCAGGGCGACAGCCACCAGCACCTGCACCAGGAGAGCGATACCCAAGGTAACGAACACGGGTCGCAATAAACGGCTTTGTAACAGAGAGAGAACGGCCGACACAGGAAATCCTTCTGCTTTGACGCCATTAAATTGATGGCACCCTGAAAAAGATGCACTTAATGAAGATCACAGCAAAGGTCATGCCGTCGGACAGGCACAAACGACAAAGGCCCCTGTCAAGGGGCCTTTGTGTTTTACATCAACGACTTGTCAAGCGAACGGATGACGCAGAACGATGGTTTCGTTGCGGTCCGGGCCCGTCGAAATAATGTCGATCGGCGCGCCAATCAGCGCTTCGACCCGCTTGATGTAAGCACGAGCGTTGGCTGGCAGCTCTTCCAGGGTTTTGGCACCCACGGTCGATTCGGTCCAGCCCGGCACTTCTTCGTAAACAGGCTGCAGACCCACGTAGCTGTCAGCGTCAGTCGGGGCAACGTCTTTACCTTCTGCATCTTTGTAGCCGACGCAGATGTTGATGGTTTCCAGACCATCGAGTACGTCCAGCTTGGTCAGACAGATACCCGAGATGCTGTTTACATCGATTGCGCGACGCAGGATAACAGCGTCGAACCAGCCGCAACGACGAGCACGGCCGGTAGTCGCGCCAAACTCGTGACCTTGCTTGGCCAGATGCGCACCGACTTCGTCGAACAGCTCAGTCGGAAATGGACCCGAACCAACACGCGTGGTGTAAGCCTTGGTGATGCCCAGGATGTAGTCCAGGAACATGGGGCCGACACCCGAACCGGTAGCAACGCCGCCAGCAGTGGTGTTGGAGCTGGTCACGTATGGGTAGGTACCGTGGTCGATGTCCAGCAACGAACCTTGGGCGCCTTCGAACATGATGTCTTTGCCAGCGCGACGCAGGTCGTGCAGCTCAGCCGTCACGTCCAGCATCAGCGGCTTGAGCAGCTCAGCGTATTCCTTGCACTCGACCAGGGTCTTTTCGAAATCGATGGCGGGCTCTTTGTAGTAACCCACCAGCATGAAGTTGTGGTATTCCACCAGCTCACGCAGCTTGTCTTCAAAGCGCGGCATATTGAGCAGGTCGCCAACACGCAGGCCGCGACGTGCAACCTTGTCTTCGTACGCCGGGCCGATGCCGCGACCGGTGGTGCCGATCTTCAGCTCGCCACGGGCTTTTTCACGGGCCTGGTCCAGCGCTACGTGGAAGGACAGGATCAGCGGGCAAGACGGGCTGATACGCAGGCGCTCGCGCACCGGCACGCCTTTCTCTTCCAGCTTGATGATTTCCCGCAGCAGGGCGTCGGGTGCAACCACCACGCCGTTGCCGATCAGGCACTGCACGCCTTCGCGCAACACGCCCGACGGGATCAGGTGCAAGACGGTTTTTTCGCCATCGATCACCAGGGTGTGACCAGCGTTGTGGCCACCCTGGTAGCGCACTACGGCGGCAGCATGTTCGGTCAGCAGATCAACGATCTTGCCTTTGCCCTCATCACCCCATTGGGTGCCCAGGACTACGACATTCTTACCCATAACACTTGTCCTCATTCGCGCAAACTTGGTGCCGGCGGCAGCCGGCAGGAAAACTCAAGAAGCCAGTGGCGATACTTGCCAATGCCCGTTCTGCTGAATCAATTGTCGGTCGCAGTCCGCTTCACGGGCGGCGGCCAATAGTTGTCCAGGCAATGCCTGAACGACACGCTGACCCTCACTGCGCAACTGGCAAACCTGCTGCCAGAGTGCCGCATCCGTACTGTCCGGCATCCAGATACCGCCGGACGGTAACTCGATATCAGCACGCCCCAGGGTCACCAGGGTTTTCAAATCGGTGGAGAAGCCGGTTGCCGGACGCGCCCGACCGAAGTCGGCGCCGATGTCGTCGTAACGACCGCCCTGGGCAATGGACTGGCCAACACCCGGTACGAACACCGCGAACACCACACCGGTGTGGTAGTGGTAGCCGCGCAACTCGCCCAGGTCGAAATACAGCGGTAATTCAGGGAAACGCGCGGACAGACGCTCGGCAATCGCAAGCAAATCGTCCAGCGCCGCCAAAACCGGCGCCGGCGCATCCGCCAGACGCTCGCGAGCAGCGCTCAATACTTCACGACCCCCACACAGGTCGACCAGCGCTCGCAGCATGCCCGACAGATTGGCAGGCAAGCCTTCGGTCAAGGTAATGACCTCGTCGATGGCCTTGCGTTGCAATGCGTCGAACAACTGTTGCTCGACTTCACCGGACAACCCGGCGGCGCGGGCCAGGCCACGGTAGATACCGACATGCCCGAGGTCCATATGCACATCCGGCACGTCGGCCAATTGCAGCATGGCCAGCATCAGGCTGATGACTTCCACGTCGCTGCTCGGGCTGCCATCGCCGTACAACTCGGCGCCCAACTGAATCGGGCTACGCGAGGACGACAGTGCGCGCGGTTGAGCATGCAGCACGCTACCGGCATAACAAAGACGGCTCGGACCTTCGCGCCGCAGGGTGTGCGCATCGATGCGCGCCACTTGCGGCGTGATGTCAGCACGGAAACCCATCTGCCGGCCCGATTGCGGGTCGATGACCTTGAAGGTACGCAGATCGAGGTCCGAGCCCGCGCCGGTCAGCAGGGATTCGAGGTACTCGATATGGGGAGTCACGACAAACTCGTAACCCCAGCTCTGGAACAGATCCAACACCTGACGACGCGCTACTTCAATGCGCGCCGCTTCTGGTGGCAGTACTTCTTCGATGCCATCTGGCAGCAGCCAGCGGTCTACCGTTGCCATTACGCCATTCCCCTATGGTCCGGGCGGCCAGCCTATGGGCGAGCCTTGAGTGAAGCAGAAAATGATCGGCCCATGTGCAAAACACGCGCATGAACAACTGGGCGAAAAGCCTGAAATCGGCTTCGCCAACCACTTTCCTCGAAAAACCTGTCGAGTCATTCAACTCGGGCGCCTGTACAAGAACAGCAATCAAACGTGCAGACGCAAAAAAGCCGGGAATTTCCCGGCTGCCGCATCATACACTCGTTTTCTCAAAGGATCACCCCGCCCGAGGCTGTAGCCGCCAGGCGGGGATGATTCAGGTCAACGAGGTATCAAGGCTTGGCTTTTTCCAGGTAACGGAAGAAGTCGCTGCTTGGGTCCAGGACCATGACGTCGGATTTGTTTGCGAAGCTTTCACGGTAGGCGCGCAGACTACGGTAGAAACCGTAGAACTCCTGATCCTGGCCGTAGGCCTTGGAGTAGATTGCAGCTGCCTGGGCATCACCGTCACCGCGAACCTCTTCGGATTCACGATAGGCTTCAGCCAGCAACACCCGACGTTGACGATCGGCATCGGCACGAATGCCTTCTGCCAGTTCGTTACCCTTGGCGCGGTGCTCGCGAGCTTCACGCTCACGCTCGGAGCTCATGCGCTCGAACACACTGCGGTTCACTTCTTTCGGCAGATCGATGGCCTTGACCCGAACATCGACCACTTCGATGCCCAGCTCTTTTTCCGCCATCTTGTTCAGCGAAGCGGTGATATCGGTCATCAGCGCATCGCGCTCACCGGACACCACTTCGTGCAACGTGCGCTTACCAAACTGGTCACGCAGGCCCGATTCCAGACGACGGGAAAGACGCTCGTCGGCAATCTGCTTGAGGCCGGAAGTCGCAGTGTAGTAGCGCTCGGCGTCTTTCACGCGCCACTTGGCGTAGGCATCGACCATGACGGCTTTCTTTTCCAGCGTCAGGAAGCGCTGCGTCGGTGCATCCAGTGTCATCAGGCGCGCATCGAATTTACGCACCTTGTTCACGTAGGGCACTTTCACATGCAAGCCTGGCTGGACATCAGCCTGGACCACGCGTCCGAACTGCAGCAACACCGCACGCTCGGTCTGAGCCACGATGTAGAAGCAGTTCCAGGCGGCGATCGCCACGACGACCACGACAATAAGGGCGATCAGCGATTTATTGCTCATCAGCGACTCTCCCTGGTACGTGCCTGCTGTTGCTGCAGATCAGCTGCCGCACGCGCATTCGCTTCATTGCTGGTGGCTGCGGCGCCAGTCACCGGAGTGCTGGTGTTGCGACCACTTTCGACCATCTTGTCCAGCGGCAGGTAGAGCAGATTGCTCTGGCCATTCTTGTTGCCGGTTACAAGAACCTTGCTGGTGTTGCTGAAGACTTCCTGCATGGTGTCCAGGTACAGACGCTCGCGGGTGACTTCAGGTGCCTTGCGATATTCGCTGACCAGCTTGGTGAAGCGATCGGCCTCACCCTTGGCGCGCGAGACGGTTTCGTCACGGTAACCGTTGGCATCTTCAATGATGCGCTGGGCCTGACCACGGGCTTCCGGCACGACGCCGTTGGCATAGGTTTCCGCCTGGTTACGCGAACGCTGCTCGTCTTCACGGGCGCGGATCACGTCATCGAAGGCTTCCTGCACTTCACGCGGTGCCGCTGCGCTCTGTACGTTGACCTGAGTGACGGTGATACCGGTGCGATAGGTGTCCATGAAGCGTTGCAGGCGCTCCTTGATTTCGCTGGCCATCAACTCACGACCTTCGGTCAACACCTGATCCATCGCGGTGGAACCCACAACATGGCGCAGGGCACTTTCGGTCGCGTGTTGCAGACTGATTTCCGGCTGATCGACGCTCAGCACGAAGTCCTGCAGGTTGCTGATCTTGTACTGCACGGTCAGCGGCACTTCGACGATGTTTTCGTCTTCAGTCAGCATCTGACCCTGCTTGGTATACGCCCGCTCACGCGTGACGTTTTCCAGGTACTTTTGATCGATCGGCGGGAAGTAGATGTTCAAGCCCGGGCCGACGGTTTCGTAGTACTTGCCGAAGCGCAGCACCACGGCTTGCTCCTGCTCGTCGACTACGTAGACCGCGCTGTACAGCCACACGGCCGCCAACACGACCAGGCCGATGCCAAGAATGCCGCCGAAGCCGCCACTCCTGCCCGAACCGCCGCCGTCATCACCGCGTTTCTTACCACCACCGAACAACCCGTTCAGGCTTTCCTGCAGCTTTCGGAAGGCCTCGTCGAGATCCGGTGGCCCCTTGCGGTCGCCGTTATTGCGGCGCTTGCCACCCCAAGGATCCTGATTATTCGAGTTGCCACCCGGCTCATTCCAAGCCATAGCGCTCTCCATCTGATAAAGCAAAGACGCACCCACGGCGCGCCGACCAATGCTACAGAATGCCTGTGACTACGGCACAACCGCTTTCTCAGGCTTTTATTGCAAAGTGTGTTGCTCGATGAAATCCATCGGCTGCAATCCTTCGCGGCTCACCAGTCGATTCAACTCGATTCGTGGCAAACGAACGGCCAGCAGGCAAATGCCTTCTTCGTCGTGTTCTTCTTTCTGTACCGCACCGACTTCGAAAAACTGCGCACGCAGTCGAGCAAAACGTTGCGGCAAGCGCAAGGTGCCAACAAACAAATCGTCGCCGAGCAGTTCGGCCACAGCCTGTTTGAGCAAATCCAGACCCGTACCGTCCCTGGCCGACAACCAGACCCGTTGCGGCTTGCCATCGGCATCGCGCTGGATCTGCGGCTCCACACCCTCGAGCAAATCGAGTTTGTTGTAAACCTCGAGGATCGGCAAGTCTTGAGCGCCGATCTCCCCGAGCACCACCATCACCTGTTCAATCTGGGCCATACGCTCAGGTTCATGGGCGTCGATCACGTGCAGCAGCAGGTCGGAGTTGCTCGACTCTTCGAGCGTAGCCCGAAATGCCTCGACCAGTTTGTGCGGCAGGTGGCGAATGAAGCCCACGGTATCGGCCAGCACGATCGGACCGAGGTCGTCGAGTTCGAGTCGGCGCAGGGTCGGGTCGAGGGTAGCGAAGAGCTGGTCGGCGGCGAAGACATCGGAATCGGTCACCGAGTTGAACAGCGTCGATTTGCCTGCGTTGGTATAACCCACCAGTGAGACCGTCGGAATGTCAGCCCGTTTGCGCCCGCGGCGAGATTGCTCACGCTGGCTGCGAACCTTTTCCAGGCGCCCCTTGATCTGGCGCAGGCGAACCCGCAACAGGCGCCGGTCGGTTTCCAGCTGGGTTTCACCCGGGCCGCGCAGACCGATACCGCCCTTTTGCCGCTCAAGGTGAGTCCAGCCACGAACCAGGCGCGTACTCATGTGCTCAAGCTGGGCCAGTTCGACCTGGAGCTTGCCTTCATGGGTGCGGGCGCGTTGGGCGAAGATATCGAGAATCAGACCCGTGCGGTCGATCACGCGACACTCGAAAACACGTTCGAGGTTACGTTCCTGACTGGGCGTGAGGATGTGATTGAAAATCACCAGATCCACCTGTTCGGCTTTGACCAGGTCGCGCAATTCCTCGACCTTGCCGCTGCCAATCAGGTATTTGGCGGTTGGCCGATGACGCGGCACGTTGAAAAACGCGACGGTCTCGGCGCCAGCCGACATTGCCAATTCCTGAAACTCCTGCGGATCTTCGCGCGCCTCAGGGTCCTGACCATCCAAGTGAACGAGAATTGCCCGCTCACCACCACCGTGGCGCTCAAAGAACAAAGGAGACTCCTATCAGGCGTTACCCGGAGCAGGCTCAGCGTCGCCCTGTTCACTTTCGGCGGCACTAGGCAGACGAATTGGACGAACCGGCACCACTGTCGAGATAGCGTGTTTGTAAACCATCTGGCTGACGGTGTTTTTCAGCAGGATAACAAACTGGTCGAAAGACTCGATCGTGCCTTGCAGCTTGATCCCGTTGACCAGGTAGATGGAGACCCCCACTTTCTCTTTACGTAAAGTATTCAAGTAAGGGTCTTGTAGCGAATGCCCTTTTGACATGTGCCGCACTCCTTTAAGGATTCAATATAAAAAAATAGGTAAACAGATGGCTTGTGGCCGTCAGACCCCCAAGGATAGACGGCAATTGCAAGGACTCAGCTCAATATGGAGATGGTCCCCAGGTATTTCAAGGCGCGCGGCAGATTGTCGCAATCCAGGCTGTCCAACCAGTGTAAATCAGCCCAGCTGCGCAACCAGGTGAACTGGCGCTTCGCCAACTGGCGCGTGGCAATGATTCCACGCTCCTGCATTTCGGCTTGCGACAGCTTGCCATCCAGGTAGTCCCAGACTTGTCGGTAGCCTACTGCACGTATAGACGGCAACCCGGCATGCAGGTCACTTCTCTTACGCAGGGCTACGACCTCGTCAATGAATCCCTGTTCCAACATTAAAGTAAATCTTTGTTTAATTCGCTCATGAAGTACCTGGCGATTTGCCGGAGCAATGGCCAAGTTCGCGACAGTATAGGGCAATTGTTGCTGTCCCGAAGCGGCTGCTTCAGTACTTTGCGCAGATTGTCGCAAGCGCAGCTCAGTCATGCTTTGACCGCTGACTCGATAAACCTCCAGCGCTCGACTGAGTCGCTGGGGATCGTTCGGATGAATGCGCGTTGCAGACGCTGGGTCAATCACTGCCAATTGATCGTGCAGGGCTTGCCAGCCAAGGCGTGCGGCTTCTTCTTCGATCTGTGCGCGGACGTCGGGATCGGCGGCTGGCATGTCCGCCAGCCCGTCGACCAAAGCCTTGTAATAGAGCATTGTGCCCCCCACCAGCAGCGGAATTTTTCCCCGTGCGGTTATGTCGGCCATGGCGTCGAGGGCATCACGCCGGAAATCCGCGGCCGAATAGCTCTCTGCCGGGTCGAGAATATCGATCAGACGGTGGGGGAATTCGCCCAGAATTTCTTTGGAAGGCTTGGCGGTGCCGATGTCCATGCCACGATAGACCAACGCCGAATCGACGCTGATCAGCTCGCAAGGCAAGACTTTGGTGAGTTCGATAGCCAGGTCGGTCTTGCCCGCGGCAGTCGGTCCCATCAGGAAAATAGCTGGAGGGAGCTGGCTCATCAACGACCGCGCAAGAACAGTTTGTCCAGATCGTCCAGGCCCAATTGGGTCCAGGTCGGTCGGCCATGGTTGCATTGACCGCTGCGCTCGGTGTTTTCCATGTCGCGCAACAGACCGTTCATTTCCGGCAGGGCCAGACGCCGATTCGCACGTATCGCGCCGTGACAGGCCATGGTCCCGAGCAGCTCGTTCAGGTGCGCCTGGATCCGGTCGCTGGTGCCGTATTCCATCAGGTCTGCCAATACGTCACTGACCAGTCGATTGGCTTCAGCCTGCTTGAGCAAGGCCGGAATCTGCCGGATGGCCAGGGATTCCGGGCCAAGGCGCTGCAACTCGAAGCCCAGGCGCTGGAACCAGGCCACATGCTCTTCGGCGCAATCGGCTTCACGCTGGCTGACCGCCAGGGATTCGGGCACCAACAGCGGCTGGCCACTCAGGCCTTCGCTGGCCATGGCGATTTTCAGGCGTTCGTACATGATCCGCTCATGGGCGGCATGCATGTCCACCAACACCAGGCCTTGTGCGTTCTCCGACAGAATATAGATGCCCTTGAGCTGCGCCAACGCGTAACCCAGTGGCGGAATATCGTCCTGCCCGGCCGGTAGCGCGACCGCGTTGGCCTCGGGCAACGGCGCGAAGAACTCGCGGTAGGCAGCCTGGGCCTCAGCGGCGGGAACACCGGACTGCGGTCGTGGCGTGTATTGATAACCGGCGCCGGCGCCCGAGCCAGCCGTTGCATTGAAGGCTGGCTGAGCCTGGGGTTGCTCCAGCAACGCGTTGGCCGCCAGGCGCATTTCACCCTGGGGACCAAACTCGCCGGCCTCGATCCCGGTCGGTCGAACGATGGCTGTCGCCACGGGCGCCGCCAATTGATCTTCCGGACGCACATCGCCCAGGGCGCGGTGCAAGGTGCCATAGAGGAAGTCGTGGACCATGCGCCCGTCACGGAAGCGCACTTCGTGTTTGGTCGGGTGCACGTTGACGTCGACGCCCGCCGGATCGACTTCGAAAAACAGCACGAAGGTCGGGTGACGGCCGTTGAACAGCACATCGCGATAAGCCTGGCGGACCGCGTGGGCCACCAGCTTGTCGCGCACGGCTCTGCCATTCACAAAGAAATACTGCAAGTCCGCCTGGCTGCGATTGAACGTCGGCAAGCCGACCCAGCCCCAAAGATGCAGGCCATTGCGCTCGATTTCGATCGGCAGCGCCTGCTCCAGGAAGCCCGGACCGCAGATGGCCGCCACACGCCGGGCGCGGGCCGCATCATCGTGGGCCTCATGCAGGCTGAGGATGGTCTTGCCGTTATGGCGCAGGTGGAAGGCCACGTCGAAACGCGCCAAGGCCAGGCGCTTGATCACTTCCTGCAGGTGATCGAACTCGGTTTTTTCAGTCTTGAGAAACTTGCGGCGTGCCGGGGTATTGAAGAACAGGTCGCGCACTTCGACCGAGGTACCGACCGGATGAGCGGCAGGCTGTACCCGCGGCGCCATGTCCCGGCCTTCGGTTTCGACTTGCCAGGCCTGATCGGCCTCTTGGGTACGGGACGTCAGCGTCAGCCGTGCCACGGAACTGATCGACGCCAGGGCCTCGCCACGAAAGCCGAGGCTCATGACCTGCTCGAGGTCCTCCAGGTTGCGGATCTTGCTGGTGGCATGACGGGCCAGGGCCAGCGGCAAGTCATCGGCGGAAATGCCGCTGCCATCGTCGCGCACACGCAGCAATTTGACACCACCCTGCTCCACATCGACATCGATGCGCCTGGCACCGGAGTCGAGGCTGTTTTCCAGCAACTCCTTGATCACCGAAGCCGGGCGCTCGACCACCTCGCCGGCGGCAATCTGGTTCGCCAGCCGGGGACTGAGCAGCTCGATACGAGCGGTGTTGCTCAGGGCCTGATTCATTCTTTGGCCGCCAGTTCAGTGCCCGGAATCGTCAGGTGCTGACCGACTTTGAGCTCATCGCTTGCCAGGTTGTTAACGCTGCGCAGGGTGGCCGGCGACACCTGGTAGCGAACGGCGATCATCGCCAACGTTTCCCCCGGGCTCACCCGGTGGTCGCGCGGTCCCTGGGCGATCTTGCCGGAATCACGCAGCCAGGCAATGTAGGTGCCTGGCGGTGGATTTTGCTGGAAGAACTGACGCACGCCACTGCTGATCGATCGCGCGAGCGCCTGCTGGTGGCTTGACGCAGCGAGTTTCGAGGCTTCGTTGGCGTTGGAGATGAACCCTGTTTCCACCAGGATCGACGGGATGTCCGGCGACTTCAACACCATGAATCCAGCCTGTTCCACCCGTTGTTTATGCAGTGGCGTGACCCGGCCGATGTTGCTCAGGACCTTCTGGCCGACGTTCAGGCTGGACGTCAGGGAGGCGGTCATCGACAGATCGAGCAGTACGCCCGCCAACATCCGGTCCTTGTCGTCGAGGCTGACGTTACCGGCGCCGCCGATCAGGTCGGAACGGTTTTCACTGTCGGCCAGCCAGCGCGCCGTCTCGGACGTGGCGCCGCGATCCGACAGGGCGAACACCGACGCACCGAAGGCGGCGGCCGAAGGCGCGGCATCGGCGTGGATCGAGACGAACAGGTCGGCGCCCTTCTTGCGGGCGATTTCGGTACGGCCGCGCAAGGGAATGAAGTAGTCGCCGGTACGGGTCAGTTCGGCACGGAAGCCTTTCATGCCGTTGACCTGGCGCTGCAGTTCGCGAGCGATGGCCAGCACCACGTCTTTCTCGCGTTGACCGCGAGAACCGGAAGCGCCCGGGTCTTCGCCACCGTGGCCGGCATCGATGACCACGACGATGTCGCGCTTGCCGGCCGGGGCTGGCGGCAATTTGACCGGCGGGTCGACCGGAGTGACCGGCACCGGGGCCACTGTCGCGACGTTGGTCGGCGCCGGAATCGGCGCGGCGTCGGCAGGATTATCGAACAGATCCACCACCAGCCGGTTACCGTACTGGGCGTTTGGCGCCAGGGTAAAGCTTTTCGGCGTGACGGCTTTTTTCAGGTCGATGACCACCCGCAGGTCGGTCGGCGTGCGTTGGGCCGAACGCATCGCGGTGATCGGGGTGTTCGAACTATTGACGCTCAAGGGCGCCCCGAGGCTCGCACCATTGATGTCGATCACCAGTCGATCCGGAGCGGACAGGGTAAACACGCTGTGCTGGACAGGCCCCGTCAGATCGAACACCAGTCGTGTGTTGTCCGGAGCCCGCCACAGGCGAACGCTGTTGACCTTCGTCTCGGCCACAGCGTCGACGGTTACCGCCAGAAACAACAACCCTACGGCAGCTACCATCGCGCGAAAGCGCATACCTGACCCCATCATTTAATTGGATTCCAATGCCAAAGCGGCACACCACGACTCGCCACGCGAGCCTTGGGACAAAATTTTCAGCGAACGCCCGCTGTCTTGCGGGCTAATGGTAATGGTCAGGTCAGGCTTTGGCAAAAAGCCTGCACCTTTTTCGGGCCACTCGATCAGGCACAACGCATCGTCTTCGAAGTAGTCGCGGATACCGAGGTATTCCAGCTCTTCAGGATCGACCAATCGATACAGGTCGAAATGGAAGGCCCGGATGTCGTCGATCTCGTAAGGTTCGACCAGGGTGAAGGTCGGACTTTTTACCGCACCCACATGCCCCAGCCCCCGGATGATGCCTCGGGACAGCGTGGTTTTCCCCGCCCCCAGATCCCCTTTCAGAAAAATCAGACCGTGCCCTTCGGTGGTTTTCGCGATACGTGCGCCAAACGCCGTCATCGCCTCTTCATCAGCCAGGTACAGGGTTACTTCAGACACGGTGCTTGCTCCTCCAACAACTGACGAATGGCTGGAATCAGATCACTGGCCGCCAGCCCACGGCCCGATTTACCTTCTTGTGCACCGGCGTTGGCGTGCAGCCAGACCCCGAGGCACGCGGCGTCAAAGGTGCTCATGCCTTGGGCCAGCAGCGCGCCCAGCAATCCGGCCAGTACATCGCCCAATCCGGCGGTAGCCATTGCCGGATGCCCCCGGTCGCACACCGCCAGACGCCCATCGGGACTGGCGATCAGGCTGCCGGCGCCTTTCAGGACCACAACCGCTGTGTATTTTTTGCTCAATGCGTGGGCAGCGGCTGGACGATCGGCCTGGACCTCGGCTGTCGACAGCCCAAGCAACCGAGCCGCTTCGCCCGGATGCGGCGTGATCACGCAATCCTTGGGCAATTCCACCTGCTCTTCAGCCAACAGATTCAAGGCGTCGGCGTCCCAGACTTGCGCAAGCGGTGCGTTGGCCGCCGCCGACAGAAGACTGCGCCCCCAAGACGCCTGCCCCAGTCCTGGACCGACGACCAGCACGGAAACTTTTTCCAGCAATCCCATCAGTTGGTTGGCCGACGAAGTGCCCAGCACCATGGCTTCGGGAAGCCTCGCCAGGGCGGCGGGAACATGTTCACTGCGCGTCGATACCGACACCATGCCCGCGCCACTGCGCAGCGCAGTTTGTGCACTCAGCAGGATCGCGCCGCCAAAACCTCGGTCTCCGCCGATCAACAGCACGTGGCCGAACTTGCCTTTATGGGCAGCCCGAGCGCGGCTGGCCAGGCGAGGGACATTGCTGGCCGTCAGAAGACGCGCACTGACGTCGACCCCATTAAAGGACTCAGGGGCGGCCTGCAGATCATTGAACACCAACTCCCCCACCACGTCCGCCGCGTCGCCGGTGAACAGCCCCAATTTCAAGCCAATGAAGGTCACGGTCAGATCAGCCCGAACGGCCGAGCCAAGGACACGTCCCGTATCGGCGCAAAGTCCCGAAGGAATATCCACTGCCGCCACCGGCAAGCCACTGGCATTGATCGCTGCGATGACACCGGCATAGGGCTCTCGCACTTCTCCGGTCAAACCGGTGCCGAGCATGGCGTCCACCACGACACCCCGCAACCCGGACTGCGCGCTCCAGGCTTGAACGGCAATGCCTTCGGCCACAGCATCGGCGTGGGCCAGGCCAGCATCGCCTTGCAAACGCTGAGGATCGCCGACTGCCAGGACGCGCACATGCCAGCCTGCACGCCTGGCCAAAACAGCTATTAAATAGCCATCGCCGGCGTTGTTGCCATGACCGGTCACCACACTCAGCTCGTTCGCCGTCGGCCAATGACGGACCAGCGCACGCCAGGTGGCTCGCGCCGCCCGCTGCATCAATTCGAAGCCCGGAGTGCCGGCTGCGATCAGGCTCGCATCGAGCCTTCGCACTTGCGCGGCACTGTACAGCGCGTCGGGTAAATCATCTTTAGTGTGCGGCATGCGTCTTCGGGCTCCGATGTCTGGCAGAATTATACGCACCTCAGCTCCGGTTTCTCTCGTCTCATGCCCGCTATTACCACAGACCTGCCCGCCCTCGCCCAATCCATCAAGGATTGGGGCCGCGAGCTGGGCTTTCAGCAAGTCGGCATCAGCGGCCTGGACCTGGCCGAGCATGAGCAGCACCTGCAGCGCTGGCTCGAAGCCGGCTACCACGGCGAAATGGAATACATGGGCGCCCACGGCAGCAAACGCTCGCACCCGCAAGAGCTGGTACCGGGCACGTTAAGGGTCGTCTCCCTGCGCATGGACTACCTGCCCGGCGACACGGAAATGGCCCAGCGACTGGCGCAACCGGAAAAAGCTTACGTTTCGCGCTATGCCTTGGGCCGCGATTACCACAAATTGATCCGTAAACGCGTGCAACAATTGGCAGAAAAAATCCAGGCGGTGATCGGCCCGTTCGGCTACCGCGCGTTCGTCGACAGTGCACCGGTACTGGAAAAGGCCATTGCGCAAAAGGCCGGTCTGGGCTGGATCGGCAAAAACACCTTGGTCTTGAACCGCAAGGCTGGCAGTTATTTCTTTCTCAGCGAGTTGTTCGTCGACCTGCCGCTGCCCGTAGACCCGCCTCACGCTACCGAACACTGCGGCCGTTGCACCGCATGCCTGGACATTTGCCCGACCAATGCTTTCGTTGGCCCCTACGTGCTGGATGCCCGACGCTGTATTTCCTATCTGACCATCGAACTGAAAAGCGCGATTCCGGAAGATTTGCGACCACTGATCGGTAATCGGGTGTTTGGTTGCGATGACTGCCAGATCGTCTGCCCATGGAACCGCTTTGCCCGTCCGTCCGGGGAGAGCGACTTCAAGCCGCGGCACAATCTGGACAATGCCGAACTGGCTGAATTGTTCATGTGGGACGAAGACAAATTCTTGAGCAGCACCGAGGGGTCGCCGCTACGCCGGGCCGGTTACGAGCGCTGGCTGCGCAACCTGGCGGTGGGCCTGGGCAATGCGCCGTCGAGCATTCCGGTGCTGGAAGCGTTGAAGGCGCGACGCGAATACCCCTCGGAACTGGTTCGCGAACATGTGGAATGGGCCCTGAAACAACACGAAACCCTGTAGGAGCTGGCTTGCCAGCGAAGAGGCCATAACGGTCAACATCCATGTTGGCTGTTATACCGCCTTCGCTGGCAAGCCAGCTCCTACAGTGACCGTGTCAGGCTTCGTCGTTGTAGACGAATTTTGGCATTTCCCAATGGAAACGGATCGCCAGGAGACGCAGCAGGAACCCCCCGAACAGGGTAATCAGGATCGCCTGTTCGCCAGGCAGTTCGAGATAGATGCAGAACATGTAGCACCACGCCGCGGCGAACGACACACTGGCGTAAAGCTCCCGACGGAAGACCAGCGGGATGTCGTTACAGAAGATGTCGCGCAGAATGCCGCCGAACACCCCGGTGATCACGCCACTGACCGACGCCACCAGCATGCCATGGCCCATTTCCAGCGCGGTCATGCAGCCGATCAGGGTAAAGGCCACCAGGCCTACGGCATCGAGTACCAGAAACAGTGAACGCAGGTGGCGCATCCAGCGTGCGGCAAACACCGTGAACATCGCTGCGATCGAGGTCAACACCAAGTATTCCGGGTGTTTGACCCAGGTCAGCGGATAATGGCCGAGCAACACGTCACGCACCGACCCGCCACCCAGGGCCGTCACGCAGGCGATCAGCACCACGCCAAACCAATCCATGCCGCGACGACCGGCAGACAGGGCACCGGTCATGGCTTCGGCGGTAATGGCGATCAGGTAGAGCATCAGTAACATGGGGGCGGTCCTTGCGGGAAGGCGCGCAGTCTAGCCAGATCGTCCGGGCACCAAAAGGGGGCATTTAGTAAATGTAGGAGCCGGCTTGGTGGCGATGGTGTTTTCAAGGGCCTCTTCGCCGGCAAGCCAGCTCCTACAGGTATGTCGCACCTTGTAGGAGCTGGCTTGCCAGCGAAGGGGCCATTGAGGACACCGCAAAATCAGAATTTGATAAAGTTCTTGCGGTAATGCTGCAACTCGGCGATGGATTCACGGATGTCGTCCAGGGCCAGGTGGGTGCTGCCTTTCTGGAAGCTGTCGCGCACGCTTGGCGCCCAGCGTGCGGCCAATTCTTTCAGGGTCGACACGTCGAGGTTGCGGTAGTGGAAATAGCTTTCCAGGGATTTCATGTGGGTATAAAGGAAGCGACGGTCCTGGCAGATGCTGTTGCCGCAGATCGGCGACTTGCCTTTCGGCACCCATTTTTCCAGGAAGGCGATGGTCTCGGCTTCGGCGTCGGCCATGCTGATGCGGCTGTCGCGAACCCGTTGGGTCAGGCCCGAGCCGCCGTGTTGACGGGTGTTCCACTCGTCCATGCCGGCGAGGATCTCATCGCTGTGATGAATGGCGATCACCGGCCCTTCGGCCAGGGTGTTCAAATCACTGTCGGTGACAATGGTGGCCATCTCGATGATAACGTCGGTATCAGGGTTCAGACCGGTCATTTCCAGATCGATCCAGATCAGATTCTGCGAATTTTGCATGTGTCGACTCCTAGGCAATGCTGCGCAGTTTAGCCTAGGCGACCGGCCGGGCGTGCTAAACTCGCGGCCGTTTTACCTAATCGCTGCATTCTTGATACGGAACACCCATGGCCAAACGCCAACTCAATCGTCGTCAAAACTGGCGCATCGAAAAGATTCAGGGCGAACGCGCTGCCCGCGCCGCCAAACGCGAGTCCTCGGCTGTCGAGGCACTCGAGGGTGGTGACCTGGGTCCGGAACAGACCGGCCTGGTGATCGCGCACTTCGGTGTGCAGGTCGAAGTCGAAGCGCTCGATGGCGAGTTGGCCGGCAAGGTATTCCGCTGCCACTTGCGCGCCAACCTCCCGGCGCTGGTGACCGGCGACCAAGTGGTCTGGCGCGCCGGCAACCAGGGCATCGGCGTGATCGTGGCGCAACTGCCGCGTAAAACCGAACTCTGCCGTCCGGACAGCCGTGGCCAGCTCAAGCCGGTAGCGGCCAACGTAGACATGATCGTGATTGTCTTCGCGCCACTGCCCGAGCCCCACGCCAACCTGATCGACCGTTATCTGGTCGCGGCCGAGCATGCGGGGATTCGTCCACTGCTGCTGCTCAACAAATTCGACCTGATCGACGAACAAAACGCCCCGGCGTTGAATGCCTTGCTGGCGGTCTACCGCACGCTGGGCTACCCGGTACTGGAAGTGTCGGCGCACCACGGCAACGGCATGGAGCAACTGCAAAAGCAACTGGACGGGCACATCAGCGTGTTCGTCGGCCAGTCCGGTGTCGGCAAGTCGTCGCTGGTCAACAGCTTGTTGCCCGAAGTCGAAACCCGCGTCGGTCCGCTCTCCGAGCTGTCCGGCCAGGGCACCCACACCACCACCACCGCGCGCCTGTTCCACTTCCCAGGTGGCGGTGAGTTGATCGACTCCCCTGGTATCCGCGAATTCGGCCTGGGTCACGTCAGCCGGGCCGACGTCGAAGCCGGCTTCATCGAGTTCAACGACCTGATCGGCACCTGCCGCTTCCGCGACTGCAAGCACGACCGCGAACCAGGTTGCGCCTTGCTCAAGGCCCTGGAAGAAGGCCGCGTGCAGCAGCAGCGGATGAACAGCTATCGCTCGATCATCGCCAGCTTGCCGGAGAGCAGCTACTAAGTAGCTGATTATTTTCGTGATGCCACGAAAATAATCCGCAAAAGGCAGCAGAAACAAAAAAGCCGACATCGCTGTCGGCTTTTTTGTGGGTCACTGCTTCGGCGACCCACCCGGCTTCGGCGCCGGGTCATCGAACAGATTCAAGCGCTCGCGAAGCTCATGCGCCGGTAACGGCTCTTTATCAACCGGCAACGCATTCGGGTCGACGGGCGTGGCCGGCGATTCGCCCGGGGCGCCCTGCCCTGGCGTCGACTCCGGCGCAGGCTCCGCACCTTGTGCACCTTCAATGGCTCGCTGGGCTTTTTTGGTCAGCACCACGATGTCGATGCGGCGATTGACCGGGTTGAAGGGTTTTTCTCGATCAAACAGCGCCGATGAAGCGTATCCGACGACTCGCGCCACCTGAGACTCCGGGTAGCGGCCGGCGACCAGCGCACGGCGGGCCGCGTTGGCTCGGTTGGCCGACAGTTCCCAGTTACCGAAATCACCGGTACCCGAATAGGGTGTGGCATCGGTGTGGCCGCTGATGCTGATCTTGTTCGGCACGGCTTTGATGGTGTCGGCCATGGCCAGCAGAATATCTTCGAAATACGGTTTCAGCCGAGCGCTGCCCGAGTCGAACATCGGCCGGTTCTCCGCGTCCATGATCTGGATGCGCAACCCATTGGCAATGATCTCGAACTGGATCTGGTCCTTGAATTTGTGCAACTGAGGATTTTCATCGACCTTGCTCTGCAATTCTTGCAGCAACAGTTCCAGCCGATCTTTCTCGACCTGCTCGGCCATGCCTTCGGCCTGTTCGTTACCGACGGTCACCTTGTCCGGCTGAGGCTGGGATTTGATCTCGGGATTGAGCGTGTTCTCTGGGGCCAGGGTCGGCGAACCACCCAGGTCGATGATGTAGGGCGTGCCACTTTCGGTAAAGCCGATCGGATCCTTGAAGTAACCGGCGATGGCGATCTTCTGCTCAGGTGTTGCGTTGGACAGCAGCCACAGGACCAGAAAGAACGCCATCATCGCCGTCGCGAAGTCGGCGAAGGCGATTTTCCAGGCGCCCCCATGATGCCCGGCGGCATAGCGCTTGACGCGCTTGATGATGATCGGCTGGTTATTCTCCATGACTCAGCGACCGCGAACCGCTTGTTCCAGCTCGGAGAAGCTGGGGCGGTGCGCCGGGTAAAGCACCTTGCGCCCGAACTCCACCGCCAGCGATGGCGGCATGCCGGACGCGGAAGCCACCAGCGAGGCCTTGATGGCCTCGTAGACATTCAGTTCTTCCTTGGCATCGTGGGCCAGGGAGTGGGCCAGCGGGCCGAAGAAACCATAGGCTGCAAGAATACCGAAGAAGGTACCGACCAGTGCCGCACCGACGTGCAAGCCGATGGATTGCTGATCGCCATCCCCCAGGGACGCCATGGTCACCACGATACCCAATACCGCCGCGACGATACCGAAGCCGGGCATGGCGTCGGCGATGCCGTTCACTGCGTGGGAGGGGTGATCCAGGTCTTCCTTGAGGCTGTACAGCTCCATGTCGAACAGGCCTTCCAGCTCATGGGGCGCCATGTTGCCGGACGACATGATGCGCAGGTAATCACAGACGTACGCCGTCATGCGTTCATCTTTCAGAACCGCCGGGTACTTGGCGAAGATCGGGCTCGCGGCGGCGTCTTCGATGTCGCCTTCGATGGCCATCATGCCTTCGCGGCGGCTCTTGTTGAGGATCTCGTAGATCAGGCCCAGCACCTCGAGGTAGAAGGTGTGGGTGAAGCGCGAACTGAACATGCTCAAGGACTTCTTGAACACGCGCATCGTCATGTGACCGGGGTTGGCCTGCAGGAACGCACCCAGGGCCGCGCCACCGATAATCATCACCTCGAAGGGCTGGATCAGGGCGGCAATTTTACCATGGGAGAGCACGTATCCGCCGAGCACGCTCGCGAATACGACGATGATGCCGATTATTTTAGCCATAGGGTGGGGAGCACTTACTGAGTCGGGTTCAAGGTCATATCCGGAAGCTGAAAAATCTCTTCTTCTCCTTATCGGCAAAACTGCGCCAGACTATAGCCCGTTCAGGCGAAAAGCCAATTTGCCCGTTCCGGGCATACGCTCCGAACATGGATAAAGCAGACGATGATCGCGTCCACACATGGCTAACGACACGAACGTTCCAACGCCGGCTCCGAGCACGCTCGACGGCTGGGTCAAGCTGCTCGACAGCGTACGACTGCCCGTTCCGCTCGCCAGTCATGATCGGGTTTGCAAGGCCCTCCGCGACAAGCGACGTTCGCTGCGCGATATCGCCGACATCATGCAGGACAGCCCTGCCCTGGCTTTGAGCGTGATTCGCGAAGCCAACCGGCATGCCCGTGGCAGCCTGACGACTCCCGCTGAAAACCTTGAAGTAGCGCTCACCCGCCTCGGCTTGCAGCGCACCGAAGAACTGCTCGACCGGCTGCCCGCCCAGCCGCTGTCAAAGATCCCCATCGCCCTGCGCCAGCTGCAGTTGATCAGCCAGCACGCGACCCAACAGGCCAATGGCTTTTTCGCCAGTCGCCTGGCGCGGCTGTGGCAGGACATCCATTGGGGCAGCCTGCTGTTTCTCTCGCCGTTGTGGCCGATGGCATTGACCCATCCGCAGTTGCTTGAAGAGTGGGAGCGGCGGGTCATCCATAACGGCGAACCGGCGCGCGAGGTCGAGAAGCAGTTGTTCGGCGTACGCCTGCTGCAACTAGGCCAGGCCCTGGTGGACCTCTGGCACCTGCCGATCTGGGTACAGCAAGGTTATCGGCTGCTGCTCAGCGAACAGCGGGAACTGGTCAAGGTCCTGCGCATCGCTCGCGACAGTGATCACCCGTTGCGCCAGCAGAACCGCCTCGATGACGATCCAGCGTTGCGCCGCTGGCTCAATCAACCGGCCAACACCGTGTTGCTGGCCAATGGCCTGGCACTGTCGGCCCAGCAGGCCTGGGACAGTCCGCACGCTGAACGCTGGCACTATCTCACCGGCCTTTACCTGCAAATGCCGATGGACGAAGTTCAGCAGCAGTTGCACCGACAGGCCGTCACCAGCGCCCGTCATCACGCCATGCCAGACCTGTGGCACCCGGCCATTTCACTGATCTGGCCGAGGGGCATCAAGCGCGCTCACGGGGGTTTACCGCCGGCCGCGGCACCGATCGCCGAAGATCTGGTGAAATGGCGCAGGCAATGCGCCGAATTGCTGATGCAACCCAGTCGCTTCGCCAATGCCCTGCACTTGACCACCTGCGCTCGCGACGCATTGGTTGCCTGCGGCATGCGACGGGTGATGATTCTGATGGCCGACCGCACTCACGCCAATTTGCGGGTCCACCAGGCCTTCGGCCTGTCAAAGGAAGCCACCCGTCTGAATTTCCCTGTCGACCAAAGCACCGCGCTGCAACGCCTGCTCTCGCAACAGGCGCAGCTGCGCCTGACCCCGACCAACAACGCGCAATTCTCGGCCCTGTTACCGGCCAGCCTGCGTTCGCAGTTCGATGGTGAACATCTGTTACTGCGCTCACTGGTCAACAACGGCCGGGTGATCATGATCCTGGTGGCGGACCAGGGCGGCGGGCCGTTCTCGGAGCTCACCGTACAAGCTTTCGGCAAAACCGCGCAGTGCATCGAAAAAGCCCTGCACAGCTTTAGCCACCGCGGCCAATGAAGGCTGCGCTACAATCCAACCCTTTGTGCTCTGGAGACCTCACATGTCTGACTTCTCTGGCTTGACCCTGGTGATCGAGCCGAGCGAACTGCTCGCCCGTCTCGAATCCCGCGAACTGATTCTGGTGGATCTGACCAGCAGCGCCCGTTATGCCGAAGGGCACATTCCCGGCGCCCGCTTTGTCGATCCGAAGCGTACGCAACTGGGTCAGGCGCCTGCGCCAGGCCTGCTGCCGACCAAGGCGGCGCTTGAAGCAATGTTTGGCGAACTGGGCCACAACCCCGATGCGGTCTATGTCGTCTATGACGACGAGGGCGGCGGCTGGGCCGGACGCTTTATCTGGCTTCTGGACGTCATCGGCCATCGCCACTACCACTATGTCGACGGCGGTCTGAAGGCCTGGCTGGCGGAAGGCCTGCCCATGTCGATCCAGATCCCGCCGGCGGTCGGCGGTCCGCTCCACCTGACCTTGCACGACGAACCCATCGCTACCCGCGAGTACCTGCAAAGCCGCCTGGGCGCGGCCGACCTGGCGATCTGGGACGCTCGAGGACCGCTGGAGTACTCCGGCGAGAAAGTCCTCGCGGCCAAGGCAGGACACATTCCCGGCGCGGTCAATTTCGAATGGACCGCGGGCATGGATCCGGCGCGCCACCTGCGCATTCGCACGGACATGCCGAAGATCCTGGAGCAACTCGGTATCAGCAAAGACAAAGAAGTGATCACCCACTGCCAGACCCACCATCGCTCTGGCTTCACCTATCTGGTGGCCAAATCCCTCGGTTATCCGCGGGTCAAAGGCTACGCCGGCTCATGGGGCGAATGGGGCAACCATCCCGACACCCCTGTAGAGAAATAAGGTTTTTAAGGACCGTCAATGAATAAGCGTTTGTTTATCCTCAGCCAATACCTGCTGCCCCACCATTTGCTGTCGCGACTGGCCGGCTGCATTGCCGAATGCCGCGTGCGCTGGTTCAAGAACGCCTTTACGGCGTGGTTCGCCAAGCGCTATCAGGTGGACATGTCCCAGGCACTGGTCGAAGACCTCACCGCTTACGAGCACTTCAATGCGTTCTTCACACGCGCCTTGAAAGAGGGTGCGCGTCCGCTGGACGAGACGCCGGGCGCCATCCTCAGCCCCGCCGACGGCGCCGTCAGCCAACTCGGCCCGATCGAACACGGCCGCGTGTTCCAGGCCAAGGGCCACAGCTTCAGCGTCCTGGAGTTGCTCGGCGGTGACGCTGCCAATGCCGCACCCTTCATGGGCGGCGATTTCGCCACCATTTATCTGTCGCCGAAGGACTATCATCGTGTGCACATGCCATTGGCTGGCACTCTGCGCGAGATGGTCTACATTCCGGGGCGGATTTTCTCCGTCAACCAGACCACCGCCGAAAACGTCCCGGAGCTGTTCGCCCGCAACGAGCGTGTGGCGTGCATTTTCGACACTGAGCGCGGGCCAATGGCCGTGGTGCTGGTGGGTGCCATGATCGTGGCATCGATCGAAACGGTCTGGGCCGGGTTGGTCACGCCACCGAAGCGCGAGCTGAAAACCTTCCGCTACGACGAAGCGGCCCGTGCGCCGATCCATCTGGAAAAAGGTGCGGAACTGGGTCGCTTCAAACTGGGTTCGACAGCCGTGGTGCTGTTCGGGCCGGACCAGGTGAAATGGGCGGAAGAACTGGCGGCCGGTTCGCCGGTGCAGATGGGCCAGGGCATGGGTCTGCCAACAGCCTGATGCCTGATCCGAACCCCGCGAACGTCTTCGCGGGGCCGGACACGTCGGTGGTGCCGCTACTCTATCTGTCCACGAAAGCCGATTGGCCCTTCGTTGGCGTAGGTATTGGTACCACTGAGGTTTTTCCCTCCGTCATTGGAGGTCACGCTCAACGCGACAACGTTCTGATTATCCCGGCCACCGATGACCCATTTGCCACCCGGGTGCCATGGGGCATCGTTACCGCCCCACTGATTTTCAACGTTGTACTGGTTCTGGCCCGTGCGTTGAGCCTTGAAGCCAATGGGACCTTCGCCGGCATAAGTCATGGTGCCGGTGAAGCTCTTCCCGCCATCGCCCGATTTGATTTCGATCGCGACAACGTTCTGGTTGTCCCGCGCGCCCAGTACCCAGTCTCCACCTGGGTGCCAGGGTGCCGAACTACCGCCCCATTGATTTGCCACTACGTATCTAGACATGAACCTCATCTCCTTGAAGTTACGAAGAGACCTGCCCTGCGTCTGCGGCAGGCCGTACGACTGTGCGTATCCAGTCGCACGACTGTCAGATTAGTAGGACACCCGAAGCTCACCAGAATGACAGACAAACGGTAATCTCCTGTCTGCCAGCATTTCCCTCGGTCGCTGCCGAAGGCTGCGATTTTTTGATCTTCAACATCATCACTACCGCCGAAATCAAAAGATCGCAGCCTTCGGCAGCACCTACTCAGGCCATAGCTGCTACAGTCATGTCATTCACTGCCCATTTTTTTTGTTGGAGCCTGTCCACGGCATGAATGAAACCGCTCCCCATCTCTTGCTCCGCGCACCCATTCCCAAGCAGTCGCGCCTGACGTTCTGTGAAGCCACCCCGCGCGACCTCAAGCGCTGGATTGCCGATCTGCCTAAAGCCAACATCGGCGAAACCGCTCGCCAGCTCTATCAAGGCTTGAGTGAACTCAATCAGCTGCTGACGCCCAGCGATAATCGCCTGCAAATGCTCGAGCTGTTCAGGCCCGAGGTGTACTACGTCTGCAAACACCTCGAACGGCATTTCCTGCATCAGTCGATTGTCCTCGACGAACGTTCGCGCAAGATCGCCAACCTCTGCCAGGCGCTGCAAAATCACTTGGCGATTGGCTATAAACAGATTGTCGTGCGCATCTCACCGCGTTTCAGCAAGGACCGTGCGCCATTGCTGACCCAGGCGTTGCAACGTGCGATCCATTGCCTGAACGGGCCGTTGATCCGCGCCACCGAGCTTTATTGCCCGGTACCGGAAGGGCTGTGGCTGGAGTTGCATCAGCTGTATCGAATCGCCTGCGAGCACCAGTTGCAGCACCTGAGCCTGCGCGATGAATTGGCCAGCCAGACGCAAACGCTCAGCATCGAACAGACCTACGTCGTCGCGTTGCTGCTGGGTGCCTCCCGTTGCAACCAACTGCGGCAAAACCAGATTGCCCGGGTTGCCGAAGTGCTGGAGCCCTGGAGTAAATGGATCAAGCTGCAACCCGGTAAACGCGCGGAAGGACTATTTGCCATCGCATCGGATATCGACACCGGGCCTCGTTATAGCGCCCGGTTTCGCCCCGAGCAGCAGGACAGCCTGCTGGGGATCGATCCGCAGCCGTTAGTTGCAGCCATCGAAGCTCATTTGCAAAAAACCGACAGTTCGACACCGTTGCCAGTACCTGCAGGGCTGAGCCTCGATACGCTGCAACACCTGCACGCTGCCTGGGGCCAGACAGCCGAACGCGGTTTCCAGCGCACGGTCGGCCAAGGCACCCTGACCCTGTGTATCGGCATGAGCGCGCTGCACTATTATCTGGGCGGGCAACGTTCGTTCAGTGACCTCTTGAAGCACTCGGGCTCCCGACACGCGCAATTCTCGGCAATATCCCCTGCAGGTCGCGTGAAAGACCTGTGGAGTCCTGCGACGCCCAACGACAACGTGGTCGATCTGCTGCCCTATGAAGAAATCGAATACCCGCAACTTCAGAATGATGACAGCCATGGGGCATCCGACCGAAATCAACAGTTTGTGACGTATGTCCTGTCGGTGATCAATCACAGTCCTGGCGGCTATTGCCTGGCTTGGCCAGGCGCAGTGCCCGCCGAACTGCAGGCGGGCGAAATGGTTGGCATCGAGGATTCTGCAGGTCAGGGCTGGAGCATTGCAGTGGTGCGCTGGATCCGTCAGGTGCGTGGCGGCGGTACGCAAATGGGCATCGAACAGGTCGCGCCTTGCGCCGAACCTTGCGGGCTGCAACTGCTGCGTGACCATGACGGTCACAGTCACTACCTGCGCGCTTTGTTATTACCGGCCATCAGTGCGATAGACCTGCCGCCGACGCTGCTCGCTCCGCGCCTGCCCTTTCAGGAAAGCCAAAAGGTAGTAATCAATACCCATGGCGAGGAACGCCGGGCCGGGCTGGATCGGCGGTTGGCGAGCACCCACAGTTTCAATCAGTTTGCCTATCGCCTGGTAGAGACTGCCGCAAACGCGGAGGCCGGGGGGAGCGGTGTGGCCGGTATCGAACAGGAGTTCGATTCGTTGTGGAAAACGCTTTGAGGGTGAATCCGTAAGACCGCGGCGCCACCATTCGCGAGCAGGCTCGCTCCCACAGTGATCTCCAGTGCGTGATACATAGTGTGCACACCGAAGAACCTGTAGGAGCTGGCTTGCCAGCGAAGGGGCCCGCTCAGGCAACCGGGATATCAGAGCTGCCCGTCACGATCCCGAAAGCCCAGCAGATACAGCACACCATCCAGTCCAAGGGTGGAAATCGCCTGCTTCGCCGACTGCTTGACCAGCGGCTTGGCGCGGAACGCCACGCCCAGCCCGGCAATCGCCAGCATCGGCAAATCATTGGCGCCGTCGCCGACTGCAATGGTCTGCTCCAGACGCAAACCTTCCTTGTGCGCCAGCTCTTTCAACAGATCGGCCTTGCGCTGCGCATCGACGATCGGTTCAACCGCCACGCCGGTGACCTTGCCATCGACCACTTCCAGTTCGTTGGCAAATACGTAGTCGATACCCAGCTTCGCCTGCAACTGCTTGGCAAAATAAGTGAAGCCACCCGACAGGATCGCCGTCTTGTAGCCCAGACGCTTGAGTTCGGCGAACAGTGTTTCCGCGCCTTCGGTCAGGCGCAACGAGGCGCCGATCGAGTCCAGTACGCTGACGTCCAGCCCTTGCAGCAAGGCCAGGCGCTCTTTGAAGCTGGCGCGGAAATCCAGCTCGCCGGCCATCGCCCGCTCGGTGATGGCCGACACCAGGTCACCCACACCGGCGGCCTTGGCCAGCTCGTCGATGACTTCGGCTTCGATCAGCGTCGAGTCCATGTCGAACACCGCCAGGCGACGGTTGCGGCGGAACAGCGAATCTTCCTGGAAGGCGATGTCGACGTTCAGTTCCTGGGCCACGCTCAAGAACTCCGCCCGCAACGCTTGCGGATCGGCCGCTTCACCGCGCACGGAAAACTCGATGCAGCCCTTGCCTTGATCGGCCGGGGTATCCAGCGGCATACGCCCGGACAGTCGATCGATGTGGTCGATGTTCAGGCCGTACTTGGCCGTGATCGAACTGACTCGCTGCAATTGCTCGGCCGTCACCTTGCGGGTCAGTAACGTCACGATGTGGCGTTTCTTGCCCTGATTGCCGACCCATTGCTGGTAGTCCTCTTCGGACACCGGCGTGAAACGTACCTGCTGATCGAGCTTGTAAGCCGTGAACAGAATGTCCTTGAGCACCGACTTGCCTTGCTCGGTATCAGGAATTTCAACCAGGATGCCGAACGACAGGGTGTCGTGGATCACCGCCTGACCGATGTCGAGAATGTTCACACCAGCCTGGGCCAGAACGCCGGTAATGGCCGCAGTCAGACCCGGACGGTCGACTCCGGTGATGTTTATCAGGACGATTTCGCGCAAGGCGCACCCCCGCAGGTGGAAAAAAACCGCATTCTACCCACATTCAGTGACCATCGGGCACCGTGAGCGCTTTGACGGCCTAGGGCCTGTCGCTATACTGCGCGTCAACTTCACGGACAAAGAGCCGAGCTCAAGTGAACCGGCCCACGCCAGTAAAAACCGATAACTTCTTTCTGCTGATCTTCCGGGCACTGCGCCACCGCCGTGTACCGATTGCATTACGCATCGCCAGCCATAACGTGATCCTGGTCGCTCTGGCCCTGGTGATCTATGCCTGCGTGATGGGTTTGCAGTTCAAGCAGGCCATGCACGAGCAGGCGGATGCCCTGGGCGAAAGCCTGACCACCCAGACCGCCACGTCGGCCACGGAGCTGTTGGTGTCCAACGACATCCTCAGCCTCAACGTGTTGCTCAACAACCTGACCAAGAACAAGCTGGTGGCCCATGCCGCCATCTACAGCGTGGATAACCGCATCCTCGCCGAGGCTGGTCAGCGGCCCAAGCACAGCCTGTTAGGCGAAGCCGAAGGCATGTACCAGAGCAAGATTACCTTTCAGGACGTGACCGCCGGCCAACTGCGTATCAGCCTGGATATGGATCAATTCCAGCAGCCGATGACCATCAGCCTGCAAAGCATGGGCATTCTCAGTGCCATTCTGCTGGCATTGTCGTTGGCCCTGAGCCTGCGCATGGGGCGCAACCTTTCCACGCCGCTGATGCAATTGCGCGTATGGCTGCGCAATATCGACGAACACACGCCGGGCACTGGACGCCAGGATGAAATCGGCGACCTCGCTCGCCAGTTGCACGCGGACTTCGCACCGGAACCGGTTGAGCCGGAACCCGTGCCGGAGCCTGAGTTCGACGAGGTCGATGACGACGAAGAGTCCGATCCGGCCTTTGAAGTGCGCAACCTGCGCGATCCGAGCTTTGACGAAAGTCGCCCGGTTGCCGCGTTGAAGCCTGCACCGCGGCGCATCGTCAGCACCGTCGAGGATGACGATGACGACGACGATCCGTTTGCCGACCTGCGTGATGTCTCCTCGGACAGCGCGCCGAAACCGCTGGTAAAACCAAAGTCATCGAACGTACCGCAACACAGTGCCGTGCTCGCCGTGCAACTGGGTGCACAGGATCAGTTGCGCCGCCTGCCTCGGGCACGCCTGGAAGAACTGCTCAAACGCTATCGCGATTGCCTCGATCAGGCCGCTTCGCTTTACCAGAGTGAGCTGCATACCCTGAACGACGGCAGCACGCTGATGCTGTTCCACAACGAAGACAGCGGCGACGATTACTTGACCAATGCCATTTGCTGCGGTGAGTTGCTGCGGGCCCTGGGCCATCAGTTGCAAATCGAAGTCGCGGACAGCGGCATCACCCTGCAATTGCAATTGGGCCTGACCTTGGGCGACGAACTGTTCGGCATGAGCCAGATCGATCTGCTGTTGACCGAATCGGCCCAAGACGCCTTGGCCCTGTCGCAACACAGCCGCAACCTGCTGCTGGTGGAGCGCAAGATCAGCGACGACGCACTGATCCGTCAGCGTGCCCGGATCCGGCCGATCGCCAGCCCGGAAGGCGCGTGCTGCGTAGAGCGGCTGATGGAACCTTATCCGTCGATGCTGGAGCGGCAACTGGCGCGGATGCATGAGCGCCGGGCTTAAGCGATAGCCTTGATGTGAAGAAGCCCGCAGATGAGTGATCGTCTGCGGGCTTTTTTATTGCCTGTGCGGACGCCTTCGCTGGCAAGCCAGCTCCTACAGGTACCGTGTCGTTCACTCTATGTGGCTATGACGCAACCCTGTAGGAGCTGGCTTGCCAGCGAAGAGGCCATCAGCAGCACCGAAGTTCTCACTCCCCAGAAACAACAAAACCCGCATCCATGGCGGGCTTTGCATTGAATCAATCCAGCCTTAGAACCTGAACACTTCCATATCGGTGCGGATCGGCGCAGCCATCGGGATCTTCGGCTGTTTTTCCTGTTCCGCCGCCGGTGCTGCAGGCTTGGCGGCCGGCTTTTTCGGCGCTTCTGCAATGGGTGGCTGGTTAGCCAATGGCTTGAGCGCGGTCGACAGCTGTTGGGCAAGTTTCTGCAACAACACACCCTGAGCCTGAACCTGCGCTGCCGTACCACCGGCATGCTGTTCCTGCAGATGAATGATGCGGTTATCGCGAACCTGACCACGACGGTCGATCAAACGCCATTGCGCGTCGAGGATCGCCGGTTGCAACTTACCCGAATCCAGGCGGGTGATGGTCAGCAGCACCTGAACGTCCGGGGTGAAACCTACCGTCGCTGGCGCCAGCACCACGCGCTGGCTATCCAGATGCCCCGCTACCTGGCGCAGCAACAGCTGATCGATATCGGACGAAAGGCTACCCGCCCATCGGCCGTCAGTGGCAGCCTGAAGACTCCCGTCGGGCTGACGCTGCAACAAGGTTTCACGTTGCAGATAATCGGCAACGGTCACCGGCCCCAGCAACACGGCCATGCCCGCGCTTTGCGCAGGCTGAGCCGGACTTCCGCTGTCCAGCTGATACAGCGACACCGGTTGGTGAACGCTGCAACCCGCCAGGCCAAGGACCCCGGCGAGCATCAAAAAAAACGGAAGGCGCAGAGCAGTCATCGTCCCATCCAGGTGGTTGCCACAAGGCTAACCACAGTGAAAATACTCAAAAAATATGAAGAACGCTCAGCCACGCCGGCGCTTGAAAGGCCATATCATCCGTGAATATGCGTTCCGACTCCAGCGCCAATGCGTCGATCTACGCGTTAAATCGTAGATCGAGCGCTCTAGGACGCTTAATTGAGGTTTTCGACGAGCAGCGCATCCACCCTCTGAAAGCCACGAGGCAGTTTATTGCCACGACGTCCACGTTCACCTTTGTAGTGTTCGAGGTCGTCCGCTTTCAGCGACAACGTTCGTTTTCCGGCTTGCAGCACCAATGTGGCGCCTTCCGGCAGTACGGCGATGTCCGTGACATATTCTTCGCGACTGGCAACACGCTCCCCGGAAATACCGATGATCTTATTGCCTTTACCTTTACCTAATTGTGGCAGATCGCTGATCTTGAAGATCAGCAGGCGACCTTCGGTGGTCACCGAGGCCAGCCAGTTCTGTTCACGATCGGCCACCGGACGCGGCAGGATCACCTTGGCGTTGTTCGGCAGGCTCAACAGGGCCTTGCCCGCCTTGTTCTTGGCTTGCAGGTCTTCACCCTTGACCACGAAACCATAACCGGCATCGGAGGCGATCACGTACAGCGCATCGTCTTCCGGCATCAGCACGCACTCGAAACTCGCCCCTGGCGGCGGCGTCAGACGGCCGGTCAACGGCTCGCCCTGGCCACGGGCCGACGGCAAGGTGTGCGCGGCCACCGAATAACTGCGGCCAGTAGAGTCGATAAACACCGCAAACTGGTTGGAGCGCCCGGGCGCCAAAGCCTTGAAACCATCCCCGGCCTTGTAGGAAAGCCCGGTGGCATCGATTTCGTGGCCCTTGGCGGAGCGCACCCAGCCTTTTTCCGACAGGACAACGGTCACCTTCTCGTTCGGCAGCAGATCGTGTTCGGTCAGGGCCTTGGCCTCGGCGCGCTCGACGATTGGCGAACGACGGTCGTCGCCATAGGTTTCGGCGTCCTTGATCAGCTCGGTGCGGACCAGTTTTTTCAGCTTGGCTTCACTGCTCAGCAGGGCTTGCAGCTTGGCCTGTTCCTTGAGCAGTTCATCCTGCTCGGCACGCAACTTCATTTCTTCCAGTCGCGCCAATTGACGCAGACGGGTGTCGAGGATGTAGTCGGCCTGGATTTCGCTGAGGGCGAAACGCTCGATCAGCGCGGCTTTCGGGTGCTCCTCGGTGCGGATGATGTGAATCACTTCATCCAGGTTGAGGTAGGCAATCAATAAACCGTCCAACAGGTGCAGGCGACGCTCGACCTTGTCCAGGCGGAATTGCAGGCGGCGACGTACAGTCTGAACCCGGAATTGCAGCCACTCGACCAGCAACGCGCGCAGGTTTTTCAGTTGCGGCTTGCCGTCCAGACCGATGATGTTGATGTTGACCCGGTAGCTCGACTCCAGCTCGGTGCTGGCGAACAGGTGCTGCATCAGGGCATCGTGGTCAAAATTCTTGCGGGCGCCCGGGATGATCACGATCCGGCACGGGTTTTCATGGTCGGATTCGTCGCGCAGGTCCGCAATCTGCGGCGCCTTGGACGGCTTGGCCTGCATCATGGCCGCGATCTGTTCCAGCACCTTGGCACCGGAGACCTGATGCGGCAGCGCTGTGACGATGATGTCGCCGTCTTCGATGTGGTACACGGCACGCATGCGTACCGAGCCCTTGCCTGTTTCGTACATTTTAAGCAAATCGGCCCGAGGCGTGATGATTTCCGCTTCGGTCGGGTAATCCGGGCCCTGGATGTGTTCGCAGAGCTGTTCGACCGTGGCTTTGGGTTCATCGAGCAGACGCACGCAGGCGGTCGCGACTTCGCGCAGGTTGTGCGGCGGGACGTCGGTGGCCATGCCCACGGCGATACCGGTGGTGCCGTTGAGCAGGATGTTTGGCAGACGCGCCGGCAACACCAGCGGTTCGTCGAGGGTACCGTCGAAGTTCGGCCCCCAGTCCGCCGTGCCCTGGCCCAGCTCGCTGAGCAGCACTTCGGAATAACGCGACAGCCGCGCTTCGGTGTACCGCATGGCAGCGAAGGACTTGGGATCATCCGGCGCACCCCAGTTACCCTGCCCGTCGACCAGTGTGTAGCGGTAGCTGAACGGCTGGGCCATCAGGACCATGGCTTCGTAGCAGGCCGAGTCGCCATGCGGATGGAACTTGCCGAGCACGTCACCGACGGTACGTGCCGACTTCTTGTGTTTGGAATCGGCGTCCAGCCCCAACTCGCTCATCGCGTAGATGATGCGCCGCTGTACCGGTTTCAGGCCGTCGCCGATATGCGGCAAGGCACGGTCCATGATCACGTACATGGAATAGTTGAGGTAGGCATTTTCGGTGAAGTCAGCCAATGACCGGCGTTCTACACCGTCCAGGCTGAGATCAAGGGAGTCGCTCATGCGGGCCTCATTGGTTCGTTGTCTGGCGCAGCAGCATGGTGCCACCGCGCTGGGTAAATTCAAGTTTGTTCAGCGCGCTCATACCGAGCAGCACTTGATTGCCTTCCAGGCCTGGTACGACGAGGGCGCGCACATCACGCAGCACAATGTCGCCCAGTTGCAGGCGGTCGATACGGGTTCGATAGCCCTCGGCACGACCGCTGGCCGTGCTCAAGGTCACCGGGAAGCCCTTTTCCAGTTTCAGTCTTTCGGCCATACCGCCGGGTATCGCCACATCGGTTGCCCCGGTATCGAGCATGAGGTCCACCGGCTGACCGTTGATCTGGCCGCTGGCGACAAAATGTCCCTGATTGTTGCTGGCAAGCTTCACTTCGATAAAACCTTCGCCCTGTTCCGAGCTGACCACGACGTTGGGATTCTGCTGGCGCTGCTCCCATTGCCCGAAAAACCGCGTGGCCAGAAACAGCGCGGCGCACCAGGCCAGCACCATCAATACGCGGCCGATGCGCTTGCCCGGCGGCTGCTGACTCATGACCTGGCACTCCAGCCACCCTCAGGCGCGGCAAAGCGCATGATGATCGGACGGACCTCGCCATCGGCGCGTATACCGTTGTTGTTGTCGATGCCGATCCAGGCACCGTCGGCGTCCACGATCAATGCTTCTTCCAGCCCAAAGGCCTGTGGATAACGCCGGTTTTCCTGCAACGCCTCGGCGGCATATGACCAGCAGCGCTCGACCTTGGCAGTCTGCGCGTCCCGGCGGCATATCTCGAAGACATTGCGTTCGAGGGTGAACAACTTGCCGTCGAACAATGACAGGTCGGCGAAGTCCCGCGGCACCGCCCTGGCGCCGGGAAATTGTGCCGGCTGCATTTCCATCCCGGCCTCACTCAGCAGCACACAACCCCCATCGCAGTCCCAGAGGGTTTGTTGGCGCTTGATCAATAGCAACCCGCGGCTTTCACGCTCGGCGGCCAGCCACAATTGATCACCTTCAGGACTGATCGCCAGGCCTTCGAACAGCGCATTGAATTTCAGCAACATGCCGCTGGCGCGTGCTTCACGAATCAGGATCGGCGAGATTTTCAGCCAGGAGGCGGGTCCCGCTGGGGGCACTTGCAGCACCGCTCCATGAGATTCGCTGACAATGTAGCGATTACCGGCGTTGTCGCAGGTGATGCCTTCGAAATCCAGGTCGCCGCCACGGGCCAACGAGGCCGCCCAGGTCCGCGAACGCAGCCCCCAGGGCAAGCCGCTGTCCGGCACCGCTGGCACATCGATGTGCACGGGTTCGGCTTGCCAGACAGGGTCACGGGTATCGAGTAGGTAAATCTGTTCATCGTCCCGGTCGGATACGCTCCACAAATCCTTGCCGCACCGGGCCAGCCCGGACAGGTTGCCGCCGCGCATGCCATCGACGGCATGCTCGGATAACAGCCGCAACTCTGGCGCCGACTGCGCAGCCACCGTCATCGAGGTCAGCAGCAACGCACATACCAAGGCAAAGCCTCGGCACATCAGCCCAGAACCTCGGCCAGGTTGCCCTTGGATTCCAGCCAGGACTTGCGGTCGCCGGCGCGTTTCTTCGCCAGCAACATGTCCATCATTTCCGAGGTCGCTTCGAAATCGTCCAGCGTCAGCTGCACCAGGCGCCGGGTGTTCGGGTCCATGGTGGTTTCGCGCAGCTGCGGCGGGTTCATTTCACCCAGCCCCTTGAATCGGGTGACCTGGGGCTTGCCCCGTTTCTTCTCGGCCACCAGGCGATCGAGGATGCCATCGCGCTCGGCTTCGTCCAGGGCATAGTAGATCTCTTTACCCAGGTCGATGCGGTACAGCGGCGGCATCGCGACGTAGACGTGACCGGCATCCACCAACGGGCGGAAATGCTGGACGAACAACGCGCAGAGCAACGTGGCGATGTGCAAACCGTCGGAATCGGCGTCGGCGAGGATACAGATCTTGCCGTAACGCAGCTGGCTCATATCCGCCGCGCCCGGGTCGACGCCGATGGCCACGGCGATGTTGTGCACTTCCTGGCTGGCCAGCACTTCGCTGCCGTCGACTTCCCAGGTGTTCAGGATCTTGCCGCGTAACGGCAGGATAGCCTGGAATTCTTTGTCCCGCGCCTGCTTGGCCGAACCGCCGGCGGAGTCACCTTCCACCAGAAACAGCTCGGAACGCATCGGGTCCTGCCCGGCGCAGTCGGCGAGTTTGCCCGGCAATGCCGGCCCCGCCGTGATGCGCTTGCGCTCAACCTTCTTGCTGGCCTTCAGGCGACGGCCGGCGTTGTTGATCGCCAGCTCCGCCAGCAGCATGCCGGTTTCCGGGTTGGCGTTGAGCCACAGGCTGAACGCGTCCTTGACCACCCCGGAAACGAACGCCGCCGCTTCACGGGACGACAGGCGCTCTTTGGTCTGGCCGGAAAATTGTGGCTCCTGCATTTTCATCGACAGGACGAAGGCGATGCGCTCCCAGACGTCTTCCGGCGCCAGCTTCACGCCCCGCGGCAGCAGGCTGCGGAACTCGCAGAACTCGCGCATGGCGTCGAGCAAGCCCTGACGCAACCCGTTGACGTGAGTACCGCCCTGGGCCGTCGGGATCAGGTTGACATAACTTTCCTGGACGCTGTCGCCGCCCTCCGGCAACCACAGCAGCGCCCAGTCGACCGCTTCTTTGTTGCCGGCCAGGCTGCCGCAGAACGGCTCGTCGGGCAGGCGTTCGAATTCGCTGACGGCGTCGACCAGATAGGAACGCAGGCCGTCCTCGTAATGCCACTCGACCTTCTCGCCGGTGGCCTTGTCTTCAAAACTGACCAGCAGCCCCGGGCACAGAACAGCCTTGGCCTTGAGCACATGCTTGAGGCGGCTGATGGAGAATTTCGGGGAATCGAAGTACTTCGGGTCCGGCGCGAAGAACACGCTGGTGCCGGTGTTGCGTTTGCCGACGGTGCCGATCACTTCCAGTTCGGTTTTCTTGTAACCGTCGCCGAAGGTCATCTGGTATTCATTGCCGTCACGCTTTACGCGCACCCGGACTTCTGTCGACAAGGCGTTGACCACCGAAATACCCACCCCGTGCAGACCGCCGGAGAACTGGTAGTTCTTGTTGGAAAACTTGCCGCCGGCATGGAGCTTGGTGAGGATCAGCTCGACACCCGATACGCCTTCTTCGGCGTGAATGTCCACCGGCATGCCACGGCCGTCATCGCTGACTTCCAGGGAATGATCGGCGTGCAGGATGACCTGCACCGAAGTCGCATGCCCGGCCAAGGCTTCGTCGACGCTGTTGTCGATGACTTCCTGGGCGAGGTGGTTCGGCCGACTGGTGTCGGTGTACATGCCGGGGCGTTTGCGCACCGGGTCGAGGCCCGAGAGGACTTCGATGGCGTCTGCGTTATAAGAGCTAGCGCTGGGAGTGGCCATGGGGTCTCGTCGTCAAATGTTTTGTGAAAAGGGGCGATGACTCACAGTGCAGTGAAGTCAATCGCCTGATACAAATCTGCGCCGATGCCGGCAAAACTCAGCATTGCCGGCAGCTGCTCGGCAAAACCCTGGAACCCATGGTCGCCGCCGGCCTGGATGCGCAAGGCACAGGCCCGGTAATACTGCTGGGCGAGGCGGTAATCCAGCGTTTCATCGCCGGTTTGCAACCACACCTGAAAGCGTTGCGGATCCTGGGGCGCCGCCACTTCCAGCTCGGCCAGGGCCGTCACGTGATCGTGGGTCAATTCCCAGGCCTCGTCGGTGTACAGGTTTTTCTGCGCCCCCAGATACCCGTCGAACATCCGGTGCGGACTGACGGCAGGGTTGATCAACAGAGCCTTGAGGCCATGGCGCTCGGCCAAGTGAGTCGCATAGTAGCCGCCGAGTGAGCTGCCGACCAGCAATGGCCGTCCGAGCTCCTCTATCGCCTGCTCCAGCTGACCGATGGCCTCACGAGGATGGTGATGCAAGTACGGAACGCGCAACTGATCGCTCAAGCCCAGTTGGTCCATCACCTGGATCAACCGAGTGGCCTTGTTCGACGCCGGCGCGCTGTTGAAGCCGTGGATATAAAGGATCGAACCGGACATTGGAGCTCCCTGTGCGTCGGGTAAAGAGGCGCAGTTTACAGGGTGTCGGGGGGTGTTGGGTGCCATCAACTTCGGAAAGAACGCGATCCCTTGTAGGAGCTGGCTTGCCAGCGATGCACTCAAGGACGACGCGTTCATTCAGGCATACACGCATTATCGTTGACGACCTTCGCTGGCAAGCCAGCTCCTACAGGGGAACGGGGACATCAGCAGGAAAGGTGTCAGTAGCCGTCAGAGCCGTAATCGACCTGGAACTCGAAGCCTGTCACGCGCTCCACGCCGGTTTCGAGCTCGCCATCGGGCATAAGCCGCAACCACCGATACCCCGGCGCCTGCTCCCCCACCTTGAAATCATCGCTCCCCGGTTCGAACTGGATGCAGGTCGACGGCGATGCAATCAACCGCACGCCATTACGCTCCCGGTCGATTTCTTGATGAACATGCCCCCACAAAACAGCACGCACCTGCGGGAATCGATCCAGAACCGAAAACAGCGCCTCTGGATTACGCAATCCTATCGGCTCCATCCACGCACAGCCAATGGCCACCGGATGGTGGTGCAGGCACACCAGATGATGCCTTTCCGGCGCCTCGCTCAGCGCGCGGGCCAGCAACTGCAACTGTTCGTCTTCCAGATACCCCGGCACCGAGCCCGGCACTGCCGAATCGAGCAACGTGACTCGCCAGTTACCGACATCCACCACGGGCTCGAGCAATGCACTCTGCACGGCCGCTTCAGCCATGATCCGCGGCTCGTCGTGATTGCCGGGAATCCAGCGCGCCGGAGCATCGAGCTGGCGGGTCAGGTCGCGGAACTGCTGATAGGACTCCAGCGTCCCGTCCTGGGAAATATCGCCACTGGCAACGATCAGATCGATCCGTGGCTGTTGCAGGCGGACCAGCTCGATGACGCGTTGCAGGCTGTCAAGGGTGTTCATGCCCAGCAATGTGCCAGCCGCCTCGGCAAACAGATGGCTGTCGGAGAGTTGTACCAGCAACGCCGGATCGGCGGTTGTCAATGTGGATACGCGTGGCAAGGCGTTCTCCCGGGGCGTGATCACGGGGATGGATGAGTGCCGCAATTATGCTGGGGGACGACCAAAAGGGGAAACGGTAAACCTGACGCCGTTCACGTCAGCGCACAACCGCATACTCGTGCCCGCAAGCCAGGCAATGGCTCAGCCATTCGCCCAGGAACATATTCAGCTGGGCCTTTTCGTCGGGCTGGTGCATCGCGGCGTTCGGGTAAGGATAGATGCCGCGAAAGCGTCGTGCATGTTCGGCGCTGACCACTTCGGCCATGCACGCGTCGTGATAGACCTGAACTTCCAGTTGTGGCACCGGCAGCCAGGGCAGGCTGTGTTCCTGGCGCACTTGCAGGGTCGTGGTGTACGGACAGACCTGCAGCACCTCCAGGGCCAGTACGCCGAGCATCTGGTCGCCATGGGTCACGGCAATGCGCCGCGCCTCGGGCTCGTTGCGCATGTCCGGCAACAGTCGCATGAGGCGCGCGTAGTTGGCCTCGCAGGACGCTTGCAGCCCTGCCAGGTCTACCCGATAGCGATCGCGCAGCTTGTTTACGACCATAACCCCCTCACTTCAGCGCGGTTCAAAGCTAGCCATTGCAAGGCAATGATGCTGGCCGCGTTGGCAATTTGCCCGTCGCGTACGGCCTGCAGGGCGTCTTCGAAGGCCCAGACCGTGACGCGGATATCTTCTGCTTCTTCCTCCAGCCCATGCAGGCCGCCGACCCCGGCGCTGTCGCAGCGCCCCAGGTACAAATGCACGAATTCATTGCTGCCGCCCGGCGATGGAAAATATTTGGTCATCGGCCAAAGCGCCCCGAATACAAGCCCAGCTTCCTCCTGCGCTTCGCGGTGAGCAACTTCTTCCGGTTCTTCATCCTTATCGATCAGACCAGCGACCAGCTCGACCAGCCACGGATTGTCGATCTTGCCCATGGCGCCGACGCGAAACTGCTCGATCAACACCACTTCGTCGCGCTGCGGATCGTAAGGCAGCACGCACACGGCGTCATGGCGCACAAACACTTCACGACTGATCTCGCGACTCATGCCACCGGCGAACAATTCGTGGCGCAAGTGCACGCGGTCGAGTTTGTAAAAGCCCTCGAAGCACTTTTCGCGCCGAACGATCTCAACGGCGGTCGGAATGGCGTTGGCAAAATCAGTCATGACAATCCTCGTTTCTACACCGAGGCTCCAGCCTCGACTTCGCGCCATCCTAACGCGCCTGTGACCTTTGATGCAGCCCCTTTCCAGCGAGCGGGATAGACGGTGAGGGTGAAACCAACTCTAATTAGCTTAGTGGCGAACTGATTCCTGCGCCGAGAGTCGAAGCGGGTAACTTTTTGCCTTTCCCTGTTTTATGAAGGACGCCCATGTCGCTTTTTAAAATCGCCTCCGTGGCTGCAATCGCCCTGACCCTGGGCGCCTGCCAGAGTCTGTTCCAGCCCAGCTACCGGGCACCGCTGGAAACTACCCGCGATGCCTCCGAACAGCTGAAACCGGGCTGCACCAGCCAGGACTGCCCGTTGGTGAACATCGACACCCTGCGCTTCCCGGCCGAACCAGCACTGGATGGCATCATCGAAAAACGCTTGCTGCAAATGACCCGCACCTCGCCCGACGCACCGGTGGCGCCGACTCTGGCCGCGTATCGCGAGCAATTTCTGAGCAGTGCCGGCCCGCGTCACAGCAGCTACCTGCAAGCCAAGGTACGTGAGCAGCATGACGGCTTGGTGATCGTCGAGTTTTCCAGCTACCTGGACACCGGCGGTGCCCACGGCACGCCGGGCCGTAGCTTCATCAACTATTCGCGCCAGCAGCACAAGGTGCTGACCCTGTCGGACATGCTGGTGCCGGGGCAGGAAGAAGCGTTCTGGAAAGCCGCGCAAGTCGCGCACAACAGCTGGCTGATCAGTACCAAGCTCGACCAGGAACCGGAATTTGTGAAAAGCTGGCCCTTCGTCAAGACCCAGAACGTGGCACTGACGTATGGCGGGGTGATCCTCAAGTACGAAGTGAGCACCATTGCGCCTTACGCGCTGGGTCACGTCGAACTGAAGATCCCCTACCCTCGCCTGAACGGCATTCTCAAGCCCGAGCTGTTTCCCGGCCGTAGCTGAAGGCCCGGCCCAGTACCAGTTGCAGCAGCCCTGCCAGGACCAGCGCCGGCAGGGTTGCGCCGACATCCGGGTACAGATTGGCCAGCAAGTGATAGGTGCTCACCCCGCCCAGCCAGGCGAGCAGCGCCGGCCAGCGCAATGCGGCTGCCTTCACTTGCGCGGAACGCTTGCGCAAGATGAAGTGATCCACCAGCACTACGCCGAACAGCGGCGCAAACACCGAGCCGATCAACAGCAGGAAGTTCTGGTACTGGGCCAGTGGCGCCAGGCATGCGATCAAGGTGCAGATCACGCCGATGGCCAACGCCAGATGCTCGATTTTCAGGCGCAACACAATCCCGCTGGACACGGCCGCCGAGTGAATATCGGCAAAGGCATTCTCCGACTCGTCCAATAAAATCAGCAGCAGCGGAATCCCCAGGCCAGCACCGGCCAGCGCCAACAGCAAGGCATTGACTTCACCGCTCGGCGCGAACGCCAGGGTGTAGGCCACGCCCAGGCTCATCAGCCAGAAGTTACCGATAAAGAAACCTATTGCGGTACCGCCGAACACATTTTTGGCGCGCTTGCCGAAACGCGAGTAGTCGGCAATCAGCGGCAGCCACGAGAGCGGCATGGCGATGGCGATGTCGAAGCCCACGGCAAACGGCATCGAACCGTCACCGGCCTGCGCCCACAACGCGGCCAGATCGGCCTTGGCGAACAGGTTCCAGGTCAGCCAGATGCATGCGGCCAGCAGCAGCCAGATGCCCCACTTGCGCAGGATCTGCCGCACGAACGTCAATGGCCCGCTGACGGCCAGCAAGGTCGCCAGTCCACCGAAGAACAAGGTCCACAGCAGCGGACTGGACAGCAGGCTGCCTTCACTGAAGGCACGAGCGCCCAACAGGCTGGCGGCATCGCGCATCACGATGATTTCGAACGAGCCCCATCCGATCAGTTGCAGCAGGTTCAGTACCGCCGGCAGGCTCGCGCCGTGTTTGCCGAGGCTGAGTTTCAGGGCGGCCATCGACGACAGGCCGGTGTCACTGCCGATCACGCCGACGGCGGCCAGCAGCAGAACGCCGACCAGGGTACCGAGGAAAATCGCCAGCAGCGAGCCGGACAAACCCAGGCCTGGCGCGAGCAGGGCACCGGTCTGCAGCACCATCAGGCCGATGCCGAGAGAAAACCATAGGGAAAACAGATCGCGACCGCCGAAGACACGTTTGTCGGTCGGCACCGCGATGTCGGGGGAATAAGTGCTGGGTTGAATGCTCAAGGGTGTTATCTCGGAGGGATAAGTGTGTCATTGAGAGACTCGGTGCCTGGCCTGGCGCCTTCGCGAGCAAGCCCGCTCCCACATTGACCTGTGTTCGCAGGACAAATGTGGGAGCGGGCTTGCTCGCGAAGACGGCAGCACAGGCGCCGTCAATCACAGGTCAGATCAAACCTTCTTGTACAGCTGACTGCCTTCCTGCTTGAACCGCTCCGCCTGTTCCGCCAGGCCCTTGGCAACTTCGGCATCGATCGAGTCGATCCGCTGGTTGGCCGCGTATTCACGGACTTCCTGGGTGATTTTCATCGAGCAGAATTTCGGCCCGCACATGGAGCAGAAGTGCGCAACCTTGGCCGAATCCTTCGGCAAGGTCTCATCGTGATACGAACGCGCGGTGTCCGGATCGAGGCCCAGGTTGAACTGGTCTTCCCAGCGGAATTCGAAACGCGCCTTGCTCAAGGCATTGTCGCGTATCTGTGCGCCCGGATGGCCCTTCGCGAGATCGGCGGCATGCGCGGCGATCTTGTACGTGATGATCCCGGTCTTCACGTCATCCTTGTTCGGCAGGCCCAAGTGTTCCTTCGGCGTCACATAGCAGAGCATGGCGCAGCCGAACCAGCCGATCATTGCCGCACCGATGCCTGAGGTGATGTGGTCGTAGCCGGGTGCGATGTCGGTGGTCAGCGGGCCGAGGGTGTAGAACGGCGCTTCGTCGCAGCACTCGAGCTGCTTGTCCATGTTTTCCTTGATCAACTGCATCGGCACGTGGCCAGGGCCTTCGATCATGGTCTGTACGTCGTGCTTCCAGGCGATCTTGGTCAGCTCGCCGAGGGTTTCCAGTTCGCCGAATTGTGCCGCGTCGTTGGCATCGGCAATCGAGCCCGGACGCAGGCCATCGCCCAGGGAGAAGCTGACGTCGTAGGCCTTCATGATTTCGCAGATTTCTTCGAAATGCGTGTAGGCGAAGTTTTCCTTGTGGTGCGCCAGGCACCACTTGGCCATGATCGAACCGCCCCGGGAGACGATGCCGGTCACGCGCTTGGCGGTCAGCGGTACGTAACGCAACAGCACGCCGGCGTGGATGGTGAAGTAGTCGACGCCCTGCTCGGCCTGTTCGATCAGTGTGTCGCGGAACAGCTCCCAGGTCAGGTCCTCGGCCGCGCCGCCGACTTTTTCCAGGGCCTGGTAGATCGGCACGGTACCGATCGGCACCGGCGAGTTACGGATGATCCACTCGCGGGTTTCGTGAATATGCTTGCCGGTGGACAAGTCCATGATGTTGTCCGCGCCCCAGCGAATGCCCCAGGTCAGTTTCGCCACTTCTTCTTCGATGGACGAACCCAGTGCGCTGTTGCCGATGTTGCCGTTGATCTTCACCAGGAAGTTACGGCCGATGATCATCGGTTCCAGTTCGGTGTGGTTGATGTTCGCCGGAATGATCGCGCGACCGCGTGCGATCTCTTCACGGACAAATTCAGGGGTGATGATTTTCGGCACGCTGGCACCGAAGCTGTAACCGGCGTGTTGCTGGTCCAGCAGCCCGGCGGCGCGGGCCACTTCGAGCTTCATGTTCTCACGGATGGCGACGTATTCCATCTCGGGCGTGATGATGCCTTGGCGGGCGTAGTGCATCTGGGTGACGTTGCCCCCGGCCTTGGCACGGCGCGGGTTGTTCACGTGGGCAAAACGCAGCTTGGTCAGTTCCGGATCGGCAAGACGCTCCCGGCCGAAGTTCGAGCTCAAGCCGGACAGACGCTCGGTGTCGCCACGGGCTTCGATCCACGGCGAGCGCACATCGGCCAGGCCTTTGCGTACGTCGATGATAACGTTGGGGTCGGTGTAAGGGCCCGAGGTGTCATACACCACCACCGGCGCATTGATCTCGCCGCCAAATTCGGTCGGGGTCACGTCGAGGCTGACTTCGCGCATCGGCACGAGAATGTCCGGGCGCGAGCCTTGAACGTAGATTTTTTGCGAGCGGGTAAACGGCTGAACCGATTGCTGATCGACCTTGGCCGAGTCACTCAGGTTCGTATTGTCTTTTAGTTTTATCGTCATCACGGGCTCTCCGAACACATCCAGGCAGTGGATTTTTTGTCGGAGCGAACCTGTAAACGAATGGACGCACGGGCGCTGGAAAACCAGCTGTGCTGTGCTCGGTGCACGAGGGCTGTTCGATTGTCGAACAACATCCCGGACGAAGCACAAGAGGACTCGCCGGGGGACGAGAAATCTTGTTCCCTACGCAGGCGCTAACCTGATCAGGTTCAACGGGATCCGAAATTATTCGATCTCAGCCTCATAGCAAGGCACCCCGACAAGAACGTGGCCAGTCTAGACACAACTGGCAAAGAACGCCAACACCGCTTTAAACACCATGATGAATGGCGTAATTACAGGATTGTTGCCGAACGTGTGCGCAACTACACTCGCCAAGCCATGCCGCGCCTTGACGCTGCAGGGCCCGCGCCGTAGCCTTGGCGCTCAAATTATCAGCGTAATTTTTAGGGATGGCCTCATGCTGCGCAAACTCTCACTGGCCCTTGCCGTGTCTTGTGCGTCAAATGGAATGGCCTGGGCAGCAGAAGCGCCCTTATCGACCAACACCGACCTGGTCAGCGTCTATCAGGAAGCGGTGGATAACAACGCCGACCTGGCGGCGGCACGGGCCCAGTACGGCGCCCAGAAGGAAGTCGTGCCCCAGGCCCGCGCCGGCCTGTTGCCAAACCTCTCCGGTGGCGCCCAGGTCGCCAACGTGCGTACCGATATCGATCAACCGGCGGCCATTGCCAATCGCAGCGCCAACTCTTACCAGGCGACCCTGGCCCAGCCACTGTTCCGTGCCGATCGCTGGTTCCAGTATCAGGCCGCCAAGAACGTCAACGAGCAGGCAGCGCTGCAACTTTCGGCGACCGAGCAGAACCTTATCCTGCAAACGGCCGAAAGCTACTTCAACGTGCTGCGCAGCCAGGACAACCTGGCCTCGACCAAGGCCGAAGAAGCGGCCTTCAAGCGCCAGCTCGATCAATCCAACGAACGCTTCGATGTCGGCCTCTCGGACAAGACCGATGTGCTGCAATCCCAGGCCAGCTACGACACGGCGCGTGCCAATCGGATCGTTGCGCAACGCCAGGTGGACGACGCGTTCGAAGCCTTGATCACCCTGACCAACCGGCAGTACAACTCGATCCAGGGCATCGTCCACACCTTGCCGATCCTGCCGCCGGCACCGAACGATGCCAAAGCCTGGGTCGACACTGCCGCCAGGCAGAACCTGAATCTGCTGGCCAGCAACTACGCGGTCAGCGCCGCCGAAGAAACCCTCAAGCAACGCAAGGCCGGTCACGCCCCGACCCTGGATGCCGTGGCCAAATACGAGAAGGGTGACAACGACGCCTTGGGTTTCAGCAACCCGAACGCCTTCGGCCAGGCTTACGGCGGCAACGTCGAGCAGCGCACGCTGGCGCTGCAGTTGAGTATCCCGATCTATAGCGGCGGCTTGACCACTTCACAGGTTCGCGAGTCTTACTCACGCCTGGACCAGACCGAACAACAGCGCGAAGGCCTGCGTCGGCAAGTGGTGGAAAATACCCGTAACCTGCACCGTGCGGTGAACACCGACGTCGAGCAGGTGCAGGCGCGCAAGCAGTCGATCATTTCCAACCAGAGCGCCGTCGAAGCGACCGAAATCGGTTATCAGGTGGGTACGCGTAACATCGTTGATGTGCTGGATGCCCAGCGCCAGCTGTACACCTCTGTGCGCAACTACAACAACACCCGCTACGACTACATCCTCGACAACCTGCGTCTGAAACAGGCTGCCGGCACCTTGAACCCTGGGGACCTGCAGGATCTCAAGCGCTATCTCAAGCCCGATTACAACCCGGACAAGGACTTCCTGCCGCCGGACCTGGCCAAGGCTGCAGCGGATCAGCTCAAAGCCAGACCTTGAGCCCCCCCTGTAGGAGCGAGCTTGCTCGCGATGGTCGTTAACGATAACGCGTGTTTACCGGTTAAACGCGGAGCTCTTGAGTCCATCGTCGGAACGCCGCCCGGAGCAAGCTCGCTCCTACAGATTAGCGCTCGATCAACCGCCCCAACCCGTCCAGCAACCGCTGCAACGCACCCTGGTTGCTGCGCATCACGTTCAACCCCGCCTCTGCCATCCGCTGCGCATCCCGGGGCAACTCGAACAGCCGCTGCACCGCCACCGCCAGGCCTTCGGCATCCTCCACTTCCTGCAACGCCCCGGCACTGCGCAACTGCGCGGCGATTTCGAGAAAGTTGAACAGGTGCGGCCCGCTGAGCACCGGCTTGGCCAATGCCGCCGGTTCCAGCAGATTGTGTCCGCCATTGGGCACCAGGCTGCCGCCGACAAAGGCACTGTCGGCCAGGGCATACAGAAACAACAATTCACCCATGGTGTCGCCCAGCAACACCGAAGTACCCGCGGTCACCGGCTCGCCCGTGGAGCGCCGCAGGGTCGCGAAACCCTGCTGCCGGCACAACACGAACACCGCGTTGAAACGCTCCGGATGGCGCGGAACCAGAATCAGCAACGCATCGGGATGACTGATGAGCAACCGACGATGAGCCGCCAGCACCACTTCGTCTTCACCGTCATGGGTGCTGGCGGCGATCCAGACCGGTCGCTGTTGCGCCTGCCATTGCTCCCGCAACGCGGCAGCGCGCTGGAGCAATGCCGGGTCGATGGTCAGGTCGAACTTGATCGAACCGGTCACTTCGACCGTTTCCGGACGCGCACCCAAGTCAAGGAAGCGCTGGGCCTCGGTCTCGGTCTGCACCGCGAACAGGCTCATCTCGGTGAGCATCGGCCGGGTCAATTTCCTGAAACGACCATACCCCTTGGCCGAACGCTCGGACAGGCGCGCATTGGCCAGCGCCACGGGAATCCCGCGCTTGGCGCACTGATGAATATGGTTCGGCCAGAGCTCGGTTTCCATGATCACTGCCAGTGTCGGCCGGACCCGATCAAGAAATCGCGCCGCGGCGCAGGGCAAGTCGTATGGAAGATAGCAGTGCTGAATGCGCGGTTCATTGGCGAACAGTGCCTGGATGCGCTCCGAACCGGTCGGGGTCATGCAGGTCACGGTAATCGGCAGTGTCGGATAACGTTGCAGCAAGGCGCGAATCATCGGCGCGGCGGCAATGCTTTCGCCCACGGAGACCGCGTGCACCCAGATACCGCCCGGTTGCATCGCTGGCAGTCCGACGGAGAAGCGTTCGCCAATGCGTCTGGCATAGGCCGGCGCCTTGCGCGCCCGCAGCCACAGCCGAATCGCTACCAATGGCAGCCCCAGGTAAAACAGCGCGGTGTAGAGAGTTCTATTCATGGCGGCGGAGTTTATCGGGTTTTTCGCCGATCGCCCGCAAATGCACGGCAAAACGTTCCGCCAGCCAACGGGCAGCCGGACCGAGGGGCTCGTCGCGGCGCCAGACCAGTTCCACGATCAATGCCGGCGGAGTCCATTCGCTGACCAGTTCGACGATATGCCCCTGATAGGCCGGATACTGCACCACGTTTCTCGGCAACCAGGCCCAGCCGAGGCCGCGCATCAACAGTTCGGCCATCACGTAAAAACTGTCGGCACGCCAGACTTGCGGGCTGGCCGGCTCGCTGCCGGGATAGACACTGGACTGTGTGGCCATCAACAACTGCCGATGCTGGGCCATCTGCTGACAGTTGACGCTACCCTGGGCCGCCAATGGATGGTCGACCCCGCAGACCGTGACCATTTCAATACTGCCCAACACCCGCCGCTCAAGGGCTTGCGGGATTTGATCATGGTAGAACAGCAGCCCCAGGTCGGCCTTGCGCTCCACCAGTTTGCGCGCCACATCACCTTGAGTACCGTTGGACAGCTGAACCTCCAGGCTGGGGAACTGCTCAGCCATGGCTTCCAGGCTGTCGATGACCGGTTGAAAAGGCATCGCTTCATCCTGAGCAACGCACAGGCGTGCCTCCTGGCCCTGCATCATCGCCAGCGCCCGACCGTTGAGGCGTTCACACTGGCGCAGCACTTCCCGCGCCTCTTCCAGCAAGGCATTACCGGCGTCGGTGAGCCTTGGCTGGCGGCCGCTGCTGCGATCGAACAGGCTGACACCCAAGTCCTCCTCCAGTAACCCAATCGAACTGCTGACGGCCGATTGCGCCTTGCGCTGCTCCCGCGCCACGGCGGAGAACGACCGCTGTTCCGCTACGCTGACAAACAAACGCAGCTGATCCAGATTCCATTGCATGTTCATGGCCAAACCCATCGCTAGAACAGATAGGTAATGACTTTACCGCATCTGGCGAATCTCTAGAATGCCGAACTCAGAAAGCAACGCTTCACATGAGGATGCACCTATGACCGCTTACTACTACCTGGCCATTGCCATCTGCGCCGAAGTGATCGCCACTGTTTCGATGAAAGCGGTCAAGGGTTTCAGTACACCTCTGCCACTGATTCTGGTCATCGTCGGTTATGGCATTGCGTTCTGGATGCTGACGCTGGTGGTGCGCAGCGTTCCGGTGGGCGTGGCCTACGCCGTTTGGGCCGGCATGGGCATCGTGATGGTCAGCGTCGCGGCGCTGTTTATCTACGGGCAGAAACTGGATGTGCCGGCGATGCTGGGGATGGCGCTTATCGTACTGGGTGTCGTAGTGATCCAGCTCTTCTCCAAAACCGCCGGACACTAACTGACACCCCATCCCCTGTGGGAGCGAGCTTGCTCGCGATGGCGACATGACATTCAGCATCAACGTTGACTGACCCACCGCTATCGCGAGCAAGCTCGCTCCCACAGGTTTTTGCATGCGCCCTGTTGATTGCCAACAAATCCCCTCTTCGTCGAGTCTGTATACTGCGCCCTCGTCTTGAACACTGAGGTCGCTGCATGCCATCCGTTATTTCCACCGACGTCCTGATTGTCGGCGCTGGTGTCGCCGGGCTCTGGCTGAATGCGCGCCTGCGCCGCCAGGGTTTTTCGACCGTGCTGGTGGAAAGCGCCAGCCTCGGTGGCGGGCAGAGTATGAAATCCCAAGGGATCATCCACGGCGGCGCCAAGTACGCACTGCATGGCGCCCTGACGGGTGCCTCGGAAGCCATCGCCGATATGCCCCGCCGCTGGCGTGAAGCGCTGGCCGGGAACGGTGAGCTGGACCTGTCCGGCGTGCGCCTGCTGTCCGACGCGCATTATCTCTGGTCCCCTGGCACGATCGCCGGCAATCTCACCAGCTTCTTCGCCAGCAAAGCCGTGCGCGGTCGCGTCGACCAGGTCACCGGGGAGCAGTTGCCCCCTGCCCTGCAAGACAAGCGCTTCAAAGGCAAGGTCTATCGGCTGGCAGAACTGGTCATCGATGTGCCCAGCCTGATCCAGCGTCTGGCCGATCTGGCGGGTGACAGCCTGCTCGCCGGACAGAAGGTCGAACCCTTGCTCGAAGGTGGGAAACTGATCGGCCTGAAGGTGGACGAGCGCGAGATCCGCGCCCAGCGCATCGTCTTGAGCGCCGGCGCCGGCACCGCGAGCCTGCTTGAAACATTGGGACTGACCCATCCCGCCATGCAACGCCGACCGTTGCACATGATCATCGCCAAAGGCCCGGGCCTCAAGCCGCTGTACGCCCACTGCCTGGGCGGTGGTACCAAGCCGCGTCTCACCGTGACCACGCACCCCGCCGCCGACGGACAATGGGTCTGGTACCTGGGTGGCGATATCGCCGAAGCCGAAGGTGTCGCCCGCGAACCCGCCGCGCAAATCGCCACGGCCCGCAAAGAACTCGGTCAGTTGCTGCCATGGATCGACCTGAGCACCGCGCAATGGGCGACCTTGCGCGTGGATCGCGCCGAGCCTCTACAATCGGGATTGACCCGCCCCGACAACGCGTTTCTTGCCGAAGAAGGCCGATTGCTGGTCGGCTGGCCCACGAAACTGGCCCTGGCGCCGGACTTCGCCGACCGTGTCATAGGTACCTTGCAACGGGACGGCATCCAGCCAGGCCATTCGGCACCGCTGCCGCAATTGCCAAGACCGCCGATGGGCATTCCAGCCTGGGAGCAACTGCTGCCATGAGCCAACCGACCCTGCACGATTTGCATCGCCCTCTGGGCAGCACCGGCCTGCTGGTTTCACCGCTGGGCCTGGGCACGGTAAAACTCGGTCGTGATCAAGGTGTGAAGTACCCCAACGGTTTCCAGATCCCTGGCGATGACGAAGCGCGCATGCTGCTCAAACTCGCGCGCGACCTGGGCATCAACCTGATCGATACGGCCCCGGCCTATGGCCGCAGCGAAGAACGCCTTGGCCCGTTATTGCGTGGTCAGCGTCAGGATTGGGTGATTGTCAGCAAGGTCGGCGAAGAGTTTGCCGACGGTCTGTCCCGACACGATTTCAGTGCGGCGCATACTCGCCTCTCGGTGGAACGCAGCCTGCAACGTCTGGAAACGGATTTTATCGACCTGGTGCTGGTGCACTCCGATGGCAACGACCTGGCAATCCTCAATGGCAGCGAAGTCTATGGGACCCTCGCCGAGCTCAAAGCCGAAGGCAAGATTCGCGGTTTCGGCTTCTCGGGAAAAACCGTCGAAGGCGGTTTGAAGGCTCTGGAACAAGGTGATTGCGCCATGGTCACCTACAATCTGAACGAACAGCACGAGAAGCCGGTCATTGACTATGCTGCTGCCCACGGCAAAGCGATCCTGGTCAAGAAAGCCCTCGCCAGCGGTCACGTCTGCCTGAGTCCGGGCGTGGACCCGGTGCGTGCCAGCTTCGAATTGTTGTTTGAACATCCGGGTGTCGCCAGTGCTATTGTCGGGACTATCGATCCGCTGCACCTCGCCCACAACGTCGCGACCGTTGCCCAGGTCCTACGTAGAAACTGATGCCGCCCACGCGGCCTTAAGCAGGAGCCGACATGCCGCGTACGCTCATAAGAAAGAACCCGAGCAACTTCAAGACCCTGCCGTTATTCGTCGAAGCGACTCCCGAAGGCTTGAGTTACCAGAGCGTCGGGATGCCGCTCAATTTTTCCCAGACCCTGCAACGTCGCCGCCCGGTAACGGTGGCCGATACCGAACGCTTCGCGCTGGAGCTGGCCAATCTCGGGGTCTCGGTGCGCCTGACCCTGCATTGGCAGAATCGCGATTACTGGGTATTGGTGCGTCAACGGCGGCAGGACCGCGGCGACGTGGTGCTCAAGCTGATCTCAGGCTACGTACCGGCCCACGAGCTGAACCTGCCGCTGCACACCGCGATCCAGGAGATTGCCGAAGAATGCCTGCTGGAAACGCCGGAAGGCTGGCTCGGCGGACGCTTCAACGACACCTGGTTGCCGGCGCCCTACTCTTCGGCCCTGCATTACCGTGAAGCCTTGCCCTTTCGCCTGACCCCGTTGTCCGGCGCAGCGCGACCGGTGCGTTGCGCCAATATGCAGCTGATCGAACGACCGCGGGCTTACGTGCACTTGCCGACCGCTTCATTGCAACTGATCTACGATTTGCGCCTGGACGTGCCCAAGGAAGCCAAATCCCTGAGCCTGTTTCATGTCGACGAGCGACTGGAAGGCGATCAACTGGTGGCCCGGCTCGACCGCAAGCGTCCCGACCTGTATTTGATGCCACTGCAAGACGGCCAGCCGATGGCTGAGCTCTTTACGTTGAAAAAGGACCAGTTGTACCCGGCGAGCACTCGCGGGCTGTACCTGGCGGAAAGTTTCGCCCTACAGGAAGGCTGGCTGGTGCGCGACGAACGGATTCGCTGGAAGGATTGGGTGCGGCAGCAGGGACTGACCCCGCCGGGGAAGGATTCCGGCCTGGCGCGGTTGCGCGGGAAGGCCAGGCAACTGCTGAAGAAGATCGTGCCGCAGAAAAAAGTCAGTTCTTGAAATAAAGGATCGCAGCCTTCGGCAGCTCACGCAGGTGTACACATACCCATGTAGGAGCTGGCTTGCCAGCGATGCACTCAAGGACGCCGCGTTGATTCAGGAATACACGCGTTATCGTTGACGACCTTCGCCCTGTAGGAGCTGGCTTGCCAGCGAAGGACTCGAGGGCGCCGCGTTGATTCAGGAATACACGCGTTATCGTTGACGACCTTCGCTGCGGTGCGACGATTCGACAAGCCAGCTCCTACAAGGGGGCTGTCATTCAGACTGGCGGATCTTCTCGACAATCGCGGTGGTCGAGCTGTTTTCAACCAGCCCCAGCACTTTCACGATGCCACCGTAAGCCGCCACGATGTCCGCGCCCACCACCTGTTCGATCCCGTAATCGCCGCCCTTCACCAGCACGTCCGGCTTGACTTCGCGCAGCAGGTTTTCCGGAGTGCCTTCAGGGAAGCTGATCACCCAGTCCACAGCGCCCAGCCCTGCCAGTACCGCCATGCGACGGTCGACGCTGTTGATCGGTCGACCCGGGCCCTTCAGCCGGCTGACCGACGCATCGTCGTTGACCGCCACGATCAGGCGATCGCCCTGGGCCCGTGCCTGTTCGAGGTAGGTCACATGGCCGGCGTGCAGAATGTCGAAACAACCATTGGTGAAGACGATCTTCTCGTTGTGCGCACGCGCATCGGCGACCGCCAGCACCAGTTGCTCAAGCCCCAGCACACCGCGCTCGGAGCCTTCCTCACGCTGGATGGCCCGCCGCAGTTCCGGGGCGCTGATGGCCGCCGTACCGAGCTTGCCGACCACGATACCCGCCGCCAGGTTGGCCAGGGCTACCGCGTGGGGCAATTCTTCACCGGCGGCAATCGCTGCCGCCAGGGTGGAAATCACTGTGTCGCCGGCACCGGTCACATCGAACACTTCACGGGCACGGGCCGGCAAGTGCAACGCCGGATGATCCGGACGCAACAAGGTCATGCCGTGTTCGCCACGGGTTACCAGCAATGCACCGAGGTCCAGGTCATGCATCAACTGCGCGCCCTTGCTCACCAACTCGTGCTCATCGGCGCAGCCGCCGACGATGGTCTCGAATTCGCTGAGGTTCGGGGTAATCAGGCTCGCACCACGGTAGATAGAGAAATCCTTGCCCTTGGGGTCGGCCAGCACCGGAATGCCGCGGGCACGGGCGGCCTGGATCAGCACCTGATGGTTTTTCAACGCGCCTTTGCCATAGTCCGACAGCACCAGAACCTTGATGCCTTCGAGCAGTTCGTCGACCTGATCGCCCAACGCCAAGGCGTCGGTAGCGAAAGGTTCTTCGAAGTCGATACGCAGCAGTTGCTGGTGACGACTCATCACCCGCAGCTTGACGATGGTCGGCTGGTGGGCAATGCGCTGGAACAATGCCCGCACGCCCGCCCCCTTGAGGCTGTTGACCAGGCTGTCGGCGGCTTCATCGTCGCCAGTGACGCCGACCAGCGACGCCGGGGCGCCGAGTGCTGCAATGTTCAACGCAACGTTGGCGGCACCGCCCGGGCGGTCCTCGATTTGCTCGACCTTGACTACCGGTACCGGCGCCTCAGGGGAAATCCGTGAGGTACCACCATGCCAGTAGCGGTCGAGCATGACATCGCCAACCACCAAGACAGGGGCTTGATCGAATCGCGGCATGGACAACTTCATGGTGCAACCCACATACAAAATGAACAGGGCCGCGATATTAACACAGGCTTGGCGTGGGCTTGTGTGACGGCTGCAACGGGATGATTCGACTGGGTTTTCCATTCATGGCTGTGGGCATGGCACCGAACGCATTGCACGTCGGCCATGCGAGAGGGTGAGCCAGGCCCACCCTCTCGCCGGTTCAAGCGATGCCGGCCGATACAGATTCGTCCAGCCCCATCGCATGCAGGCGCGAATAGTAGCCATTTTGCGCCAGCAGCTGGGCGTGGGTGCCACGCTCGACGATTTCCCCATGGTCCATGACCAGGATCAGATCGGCTTTCTCGATAGTCGACAAGCGGTGCGCGATCACCAGGGTCGTGCGACCTTTCATGACATGATCCAGGGCCGCCTGAATATGCCGCTCGGACTCGGTATCGAGCGCCGACGTCGCTTCGTCGAGTATCAGCAAGGGTGCGTTCTTCAACAGGGCTCGGGCAATCGCCAGACGCTGACGCTGTCCGCCGGACAGCAGCACGCCGTTTTCCCCGACCTGAGTGTCCAGCCCCTCGGGCATTTCCGAGATGAAGTCCATTGCGTAGGCATCCGTGGCGGCCTTTTCGATATCGGCACGCGGTGCATCCGCCAGGTCACCGTAGGCAATGTTATTGGCAATGGTGTCGTTGAACAGGGTCACATGCTGCGTGACTTGCGCCACATGCCGACGCAGATTGCGCAGGCGATAGTCTTCTATCTCCACGTCATCGAGCATGATGTCGCCGATGTCGTGGTGATAGAAACGCGGAATCAGGCTGGCCAGGGTCGACTTGCCGCTCCCCGAGCGGCCGACCAGGGCGATCATTTGCCCCGGGGCCGCGGTGAAGTTGATGTTTTTCAGCACTTCACGCTCGGTCCCCGGGTAAGTGAAACTCAGGTTGCGTACCTCCAGGTGGCCGCTGACGCGATCACGTTCGACGGTGCCGTTGTCGACCTCAGGTTCGACATCGAGCTGCTCGAAAATGCTTTCGGCACCGGCGACGCCTTTCTGGATGGTGGAACTGACTTCCGACAGCTGTCGAATCGGCTTGGGCAACAGACCCGCCGCGGTAATGTAGGCCACCAGATCACCGGCGGAGGCGTCGCCGCGCAGAAACAGAACCAGGAACATCAGCACGGCCATGGCGGTATAGATCACCAACTGCAGCATGGGCGTATACACCGCACCGGTCTTGGTCATGCGCAATTGTTTGTCGGTGTTGCCCTGGCTGGCCTCGGCAAAGCGACGCTTTTCATAGCTTTCGCCGCCGAAGCTGCGCACCACGCGATACCCCTGGATGGTCTCGGAAGCCACGTGAGTCACGTCGCCCATCGCCACCTGGATCTTCTTGCTCTGCTTGCGAAATTTCTTGCTGGTATTGCCGACCATGAACGCGATGATCGGCAGGATCGCCAGCATCACGATCGTCAGTTTCCAGTTCATCCACACCAGGTAGGCAAACAGGAACACCACGGTCAGGCCTTCACGGATGACCACCTTGATGGCGTCCGTGGCTGCGCCGGTCACCATGGTCACGTTGAAGGTGATGCGCGAGATCAGATGCCCGGAGTTGTGGGTATCAAAATAACGATTGGGCAATACCAGCAGCTTGTTGAACAATTCGACACGCAGGTCGTGGACCAGGCCCAGTGAAACCTTCGCCAGGAAGTAGTTACCCAGAAATGACCCCAGGCCTTGCCACGCGGCGATCAGGATGATCAGCAATGGCACGGCCATCAGCAACTGCAAGTCTTTCAGGTAGGGGACGTTGGGGAAGAGCACCGCTTCAGGATTGCTCAGGCCATCGACGAAATATTTGAGAATCCCCGCCAGCATGGGCTGAGTGGAGGCAAATATCACGAAGCCCACGATACTCAGCAGGAAAAGGCCGGTATAGGGTTTTACATACCCCAACAGCCGAAAATAGATTTTCAGGCTGGAATCCTGTCCCGCTTTGGGCGGTGCTTCACTCATCGTAGAGCTCACTGGTTAGGAAGAACGCGAAATTTTATCACAAGCGCCGGAATCGGCCCGCGCCCAGACCAAAACACCGGCCAGGCCTACTGGCAACCAACTGATGAACCACTCCGCCCTTGGGGTTCCAGTCAGGCTGGCCGCGTCGAATTGCATGGCCAGGGATGAAAACAGCCAGATGCCGATGATACCTTGACCATAGAGTGTTTCCCGGGCCTTCCAGGCCCCATGCAGGATTGCAATCCAGGCCGCACACCACAATAACAGGCCCGGCACGCCCAGCTCGATAGCGACATGGGTGAACAGGTTATGGGCATGGTCAAAGTAAATGCCGTCGGCGAACACCCTGTAGGCGCCACCCAGTCCCAACCCCTGCCAGGGATGTTCGGCGATCATCTGCAGGCTTGCCATCAGGATTTGCGGACGATAGGAAACACCGCGGGCCAACACCAAAGGTTCCAGAAACCAGAAAGCCAGCATCGCGACCAGCAATGCCGACACGGCAACGATGCGGCTGCGACGATCGCGGCACCAGATGGGCATGGCGAGCAACGTCAGGAACAGCGCCAATGCGGCGCCACGGCTCTGGCTCAGCACTACGAAGGCCCCAAGCAACCCCAGCGCGAGCGCCCAGACTGCTTGCAGCCGGCGATCGCTTGGGACCCAATGCATCAGCCACACGGCCGCAAGCCCAATGACATACCCCCCCAGAATCGGATGGGCCAATTCGCCCAGACCCTCGACGCGCGCATACCAGACGCTGCCATTGATCACGTAGAATTTGACCATCGCCGCCAACGCGGTCAACGCCAACCCCAAGCCGCCCCATTGCATGACGCGTATGACCCGCTCGGGTCGGGCATTGGCAAAGACCGGGAAGAACAGCAGAAATACACTGATATACAACAAACGCTTGGCTTCGCGACCCGGGTCCTCGGCGTTGGTCCACGTAAGACTGATCAATGACCAGACCATCAGACCGAGCAATGGCAGGTAGACCCAGCGTTGCTTGTCAATCAGTTCCGCGAGCCTGGCCCGTGCCGACCAGGCGAACATCATGGCCGGCAGCCAGAGCATTGCGACCAGACCTTGCTGATAGAGTTTATTTGTCGGCGCGAGGGCGATGGCCAACAGGAACCACAGCAGACCGATCGTCATCCATGCTTGCGCCCAGCGTGTTTCCTGCATCAATGTGCTCCTTGATTGGTTCACCCCGCCTAACCCGGCATGGTTAAAACTGAAACTTTTCGGCATCATTGCCCGCCACAGTGCCCCGCTATTCCAACAAGGCTTCCTACATGCAATGCTCCCGACTTGCGCAAGACGCTTTAAATCGAATGATTGAAGGCGCCAGAATTCTGGAGGCCGATAGCTTCGGCCCGAAAGTCTACCTGTTGCAGGATGGGAATATCCTCAAACTGTTCCGGCGCAAGCGTATTTTTTCTTCCGCGATGTTTCGTCCGTATTCGAAGCGCTTCATCGACAATGCCATCGAATTGCAAAAGCTGGGTGTGCCGACCTTTGAGGTCCTGCAGTTCTTTCGACTGCAGGCCCCTGGCATGACGGCTGTGCTCTACCGGCCTTTACCCGGAGAAACCCTGCGCCAGATTGCCGACAAGGAGGGCTTCAACTGGCAGCAGAACCTGCCTGCCCTGGCGGGCCTGATACGCAGTCTTCATGCCTCGGGTATCTACTTTCGTTCACTGCACCTGGGAAACATCGTGGTGACGCCGGACAATCGCATGGGCCTGATCGATGTGGCGGACATGCGTTTCCTGCGGGCCCCGCTGCCCAGGCATCTGATCAAGCGCAACCTGCAACACTTCGCTCGCTATATTGCCCGAGAGAACCTGAACGGCAGCTTTCCAATGCAAGCATTGGAGCGAGCCGTTCTGCCGTCATGAGAGCAATTGACGGGCAACTTGAGTGAAGTCCGACCAGGCCTGGTCCGGCGCCAGTTCCAGATACTGCTTCGCTGCGACGTCTTTCGCAGAGACGCTGAACGCGCGCACGATGGCATCGCTCCAGGCACTGACATCATCGACGGCGGCGTACCAGCCCGTATGAGCCAGCTGCTCGCGAAACACCGCCAATTCGCTGGACATGACCGGCACGCCCGCCATCACCGCCTCTTGCATGATCAACCCCAGCCCCTCGCTGAGCGAAGGGATCGCGACCCAGTCGAAGGCACTGTAAAGCTGTGCAGCCTCGTTGAGATGACCTGGCAACGAGACACGGGCACCCAATCCCAGGTGATCGATGCGTGCTTGCAGCGCTGTCCGGGTCGATCCTTCGCCAATGATCACCAGGCGCAAATCGGGTCGTTGCCGCAAGGCCGAAGTAAAGGCGTCGATCAAACACGCAAACCCCTTCTTATCCTCGAATCGTCCGACCGCACCCAGCACCGGCGAATTGTCCAGGGGTAATCCCAACCGGGCACGGGCCTGCTCTCGCGAGAGCACTGCCGAACGGAAGGAGGCCGGGTCGAACGCACTGCGCATGGTCATCACGGGCAATTGGAGGTCGGCGCTCAACTGGGTGGCCAGGGTATTGGACACTGCAACCAGGGTCAGCCGGGAAGACGCAGTGAGCTGCTCGAAAAGCGCTCGATCAGCAGCACGCAGACGCGTGGAACCATGGAAAATCACCACCGCGCGGATCCGTGGCACTGTTTTGAGAAGGGGCAAAACCGTGCGTGCGACGCCCAGGCCATCGAGCAGTAGCAGGTGCGCCTCGCTCTGCGTGAGCGCCTTCTGAAAGCCGGCCTGCATCCAGGGCTTCGTCAACCGCCAGAAATGCCGCCCTTTCAGACGGGCTGAGGACAGTTTCCATTCCCGGGCGTCGCCAACGCTCAGCCCACACTCGGACACGCTGCCTTGCAGCAGCCAGGTCTTCACTGATGCAGTGGGGCCAGCCTGCGAGAGAATTTGCTGATGAACCTTGTGAATCGATGCGTATGGAGCACCACCGGACCACATGACGTTAAGGATATTCATAGAGCAACAAGCCAATGCATGGGTCCTGAGTGACAAGCGGTGGTGCACTTAGTTGATGAACCAGCCAATGCAGACTCCCAGCAATAGTAGCAACCCGGACTTCACATGATCACGTCGACTGCGCCGCGCCTTGCGGCGACGCTCAACCGACGTCTGTACATGGAGGCCAAATCCGGTATGCCGAACGGCATCACCTTCCAGCGTCACCGCAGTCAAATCGAGCTGTGCGTAACGCTGCGACAACGCCTTTTCCCCACCGTGTTCGGCAAAGGGGGCACAGAGCCGATATTCCTTCATGCGACGCAGCCCGGGGTTCAGCGAAAAACTCTGCCACTCGGGTTTATCGGAGATTAGCGGGTAACACGGCACCCCACCGATAATTTCACGGGCTCCCAGGTGAATGTAGGGGCTGTGCACACACAGATCGTAAATATAGTTGCGCAACCACACCTGGAGAATTTCCGGGCGCAACTCGAGGATGGCCATGGAATCCTCCACAAACCCCGGGCGATAGAACTCCCAGTCATCCTCGCAATGAAAGATGTAGGGCGTGCTGACGTGTTCGTACGCCAGATCGATCGACGCCAGCTGGCCGAGCTTCGGGCGGTTGACGAACACCGTGCAGTGATCTTTCCAATGGACGGGAATGACCGAGTGCACCCGATCATCGCCGGCATCTTCAGTGATGAAGACTTCGCGGATCGCGGCGGTATTGAACCGGTCGAAACTCTCGAGAGTTATCTTGAGCAGGTCCAGGCGGCCACAGCTGGTAACCACTAATGTGATGTTACTTTCTTTAGAAAAGTGCACCTGATTTCCGATTAAAGTCAAAGTGCCAGCCCTGTCAACGGCTGGACAGCCCTTGTCAAACGCCCAGTTTCAGACGCACTTTTTCCAGCAGTCCCAGCGGGGTGCCAGGGCGCAGTGCAGGCTCGAGCGCTTCGACGATACGCTGGCCAATCCGCGCGAAACTGAACTGGCTGACCGCCAGTTCGCGACCATTGACGGCGATGCGCTGCGCAAGCTCCGGGTCGGCCCGCAAGACGGCCAGCTTCTGCTGGAGCTGCGGGACATCTTGATAGAGCACCACATTATGCATGTCCTGCAAACCCAGCGCGCTGCTTTCCGCCGAGCCCTGATCGTAGGCCAGCAACACACAGCCGCATGCCATGGCCTCGAAGTTCTTGATCATGAATTCGCCCATGCCGACATCGGCGCTGACGAAGAAGCGAATGCGGTTGAGTGTGTCACAGTACTCTTCACCGGACTTGGTGCGAGTGACGACCATCGATTCGACTCGTCCCAACTCATCGAGCAGCGCCTTGCGGCCACTGTAGGCGACGCTGTTGGTACTGCCGACAAACGCCAGCTCGATATCCCGTTCACGGCCCTGGTCCTGCAGTAACGTCTGGTCGTAGCCCTTCGGAACAAATACCGCGTCGAAGCCCTCTGCGCGCAAACGCTCGCTGACCATGAAACCGGAGCTGATCACCCGCGCCCAGGGCAGCTTGCGATAATGGGCGCTGAACTTGCCGGTGTATTTGCAGGGAATGTAATTCTGGTAGGCATCGTGCTCGAGAATGACCAGGTTGGGCACGGTCTGGATGAACCTTACCTGCCTGATTTCCTTTTTGAAGCGCAGGAAAAACACGATACGGTCATAGCGGGTCACATCGACATTCTTGCGGAAATACCCACGCAAGTCGTCCTGCTCTTCACTGGACAGTTCGCGCTTGTCGCACTCGCAATGCTCGGCGATGCCGTCATACAGCCGATCGAGAATCGCCCGCTGCTCTTTCTGCACCAGAAACAGGACTTTCAATTGGACTCTCTCTTTCCAGACAACTCTTGGACCCAGAACAACTCGTGGCGTCGTACCGTTTTACGCATAAAATCATTTTCGCCGAACGCCCGCCAGCGTCGGCCCGCCAGGCAACGTTGTATCGCCCGGCGCAGCAGACGCTTGAAGGGCGGCGGGGGTTGAAGGTCGTGCATCATGCCCAGCGACATAGCCTTGCGCCACTGGATGTCGGTCGACAGACAAAGCGTCCAGGGACGCAACGATTCATGCGCTCCGATCTGGGGCGGCAGTGCCACGCCTGTGCCCGCGTCGCCCATTGGCCAACGATCGTTGTCGTGCAGGTGATTGGCATAATGCAGCAATGTTTCCGGCTGCCACGCCGTGCCACTCAAGGCCTGCATCACCGCCTGCTGCGAACACAGGTGGTCCGGATGCGGATCCAGGTGCGGGTGCGGCAAGACAATGATCTGCGGCTCGACGCGCTCGATCAACTCACGCAGATCAGCCACTAGATTATTCCAGGATGGCATGCCATCGACGTCGCTGCCCAGGGCAAATGGATTGAATCGGCGGAAATATCGGGTATCGCCCAGCTGTGCCTCACGGGACGCTACGGCTTCGGTCGGTGCGCTCTGCATGGCAGGCAACTGCAGGCAAAAGTAACCCAGTTGAATACAGCGTTGCTGAGGCACGCCTCCCCACAATGGCACGCTGACACTGTCCCAGGCGCGCAGCGAACCCTTCAGCCGAGACGCTTCGACGCCATCAAGCCCCATTTGCCGGTAGTGCCCGGCCTCGATTTCACCGGCGGTGAGGGTCACGATCCAGCTTTGTTCAGCACTGCTGTACAAGCCGAATGCGGCGAGTTCGGCGTCGTCGGCGTGGGGCGCGATCACCATCACCCGCTGACGACTGTAATCCGGATGTTCGAACGCCCAGAGCACTGGCTCGCCGAGCAATCGGCAGAAGCGTCCGCGCAGACGCAACTCGCCTTGCGAGAGAACAGAAGCCTGCCCCGTGAGATTGAGGTAACGCAAACCATCGACGCCACGCTCGAAGGTCTGGTGGTCCGGATCGGCACCACCGGCCAGCTCGACAACGGGGTCGATAAAGCGTCCCAGCCAGGTGCTTTTTATCCGCAGCGCCAGTATCAGGGTGGCGTTATCGACCAGCATCACGCCTTCGTCCAACCGCAACCGGTCCCCGTCCAGGTGCACCTTGGGCTGCTGGGTATACGGTGGGAAGCTGTACTGGTAATCGTCGGAGGGCGAATAAAACAGATGGTCGGCAAACCATGCCTCGTGGGCAATCCAGCCCAGGACCGCAAGCAGCACCGGCAGCCACCAGACCACCAGCACGCCGCAGGCAATCAACAGCGCCAGCGCAATCAACAGGCCGATGCGTTTATTGCGCCGATGGCGCTTGAGCAGTTGCTGTTTGCGGTTCATGGGCGGGCTCACACGGTGAACACCGGCACAGGATTGCACCAGCGGTCCTTGTATTCACGGTCGGCGCGACCGAAAGAAAAGCGCAGAGGTTTATCCAGCGCCCGGGCATGCTCCCAGGCGCTTTGGGTGTTGAGAAAACTCAAGACGCTGCCAGGGCTGAATTCACGGGTTTCGGGATCGACGCCACCGTTGATGTACTCGACACTGATCCACTCGGGTGTCTCCACACGGTAAACCAGTTGAATCGCTATCGGCGCATCGTTGAGGAAAATCACCGAGCCGATCAACAGGTCACGCAACAACCCGATGACCTCGGCCATGCGTTCGGCGCCCGTCGCCGGGAAACCCCAGCGACGCTGGAACAGATCGCAATAAATGGCCGCCAGCTCGCTGCTGGAAAACTCGCTGACCGGTCGCACCACTCCACCCGCTTCTTCCAGCAGCCGCAATTCGCGGCGCTGGTTGTATCGGAACTTCTTCGACAGTTCTTCGGGAGTGCGGGCCATGGCCAATTGTTCGGCCTGCAACCTGATACCGGTGAAGCGACCTTCATTCAACGCCGACAGATAGCGCCCGCGATGGCGCAGCGGGGCCTGGGCATCGACCGCCGCCGGCAGAATGAATTCGGCATTGCCGAGGTCGAACAAGCCCTTTTTACCCTGGCGCTTGAGCACATCCTTGGATAAGGCCAGGTCGCGACCCCAGGTCGGGATCGCGGCTTTAACTTCGCCGTCTTGCTCCCAGGCCAGGTAGCGCACCGGGATGTCAGCCAGCCGCGCCAGCCGCTCGACCACCATGGGATGAGTCGCGACGCTGCCGCCATAACGTTGCCAGGCTTCGGCGTAGGTCGACGCGTCGACGACCGTCCAGCCACGTTCGCGCCAGCCTTGAAATCGGTTGAGCATCAGCCCCTCGGTGCCAGTTCGGTAACAGGCGGCAAACGCCAGAAGGCGTCACGCACCGCGCGGTCGGAGAAGCGCTCTTGCAAGCGGTCGAGCATCAACTCGGCACACTGACGACGTTGCTGCTCGTCCATTGCGGCCAGATGTTGCAGCCCTTGAGCCAAACGCCCGGCATCGCCCAGCGGGAACAGAATGCCTACGCCTTCGACCACTTCCTTCGCACCGCCACACGCTGTGGCGAGCAACGGCACACCGGCGGCCATGGCCTCCAGCAATACCATGCCGAACGGTTCGTGATCGGAGCTCAGGGCAAATGCATCGAAGGCCCGGAAATAACGTCGAGCCTCGGGCACCTGGCCGAGGAACAGCACGCGGTCGCCGATACCCAGCTCACGCGCCAGCGCCTTGAGGTCCTGCTCCAGTCGACCGGCGCCGAGAATCACCAGTTGGCTGGTGATCGGCAAACCCGGCAACGCTGTGGCAAAACCTTGCAACAGCGTGTCCTGATCCTTGTCCGGGTGCAGTCGCCCGACGTTGCCGACGATCCAGGCATCCATCGACAGACCAAGGGATTCCCGAGCTTCGCGAACCGACAACTGGCGCTCCTGCAAGGCCGGTACATCGATTCGGTTATAGAGCGTTTGAATACGCGCGGTCGGCCATTTCGGCAGGCAACTGCGCATGTCGTCACGCACCGCATCGGAAACCCCAAGCAGGCACAAGCGCTTGCGAAAAATATTCGCGAAGAGCTTACGGGTGCCACGCTTGTAATCGTCAAAGGCATGATGCACGCCAATCACCGGCAGCGAAGTGCCCAGCAAGGCGATATAAATCGGCTTGAAACGGTGAGCGATACAGAAACTGAAATTGCGCGAGGCGGCGATCTTGCGCAAATCGCCGATGGCCCCCAGCTTCAGGCCACGGATGGCCTTGGAGCTGTATTCCATGAACAGCACTTCATCGGAAGCGCAGCCCGCGGCGACTTCGGCATCGGCAACCCCGGTCAGAAACACCGTGGTCACTCGATAACCGGTCCCCGCGAACAGGCTGGCGTACTGCCGTGCGCAGTCCAGGAACGGCCCGTCATAGCCGTGACAGAACTGCAGCACATGGCGTTCAGCCGAGCGTGTCATATGCGTTCGCGCCCTCTTTGACCACCAGGATGTCTTCCATGATCAAATACTGTAGATCGGAACCGAAAAACATGTTCAAGGCATCGGTCGGCGAGCAGATCATCGGTTCGCCACGACGGTTGAGCGAGGTGTTCAGCGACACGCCGTTGCCGGTCAGCACTTCCAGCGCTTTCATCATGTCGTAGTAGCGCGGGTTGTATTCGCGCTTGAGCACCTGGGCCCGGGAAGTGCCGTCTTCATGGACGACTTCCGGCACGCGGGTCTTCCATTCTTCAGCCACTTCAAAGGTGAAGGTCATGAACGGCGCCGGGTGATCGATCTTGATCATCTGCGGAGCAACGGTGTCGAGCATCGACGGGCAGAAAGGCCTCCAGCGCTCGCGGAACTTGATCTGGTGGTTGATGCGGTCAGCCACGCCAGTCGCGCTTGGGCAACCTATGATCGAACGACCGCCCAAGGCACGCGGACCGAACTCCATGCGGCCCTGAAACCAGGCCACCGGATGGCCATCGACCATGATCTTGGCGATGTTCTCCGGCATGTTCCCAAGCTTGCGCCATACCGGCTTGCTCGGGTGACGGGCGCAGGCGGCGAGCACGTCTTCGTTGCTGTACGACGGACCGAGGTAGACGTGTTCCATCTTCTCGACCGGCACACCTCGGGCGTGGGACACATAAGCTGCCGCGCCAACCGCGGTGCCGGCATCGCCGGACGCAGGCTGGACGAACAGTTCCTTGACGTCATCGCGCGCGATGATTTTCTGGTTGAGCTTGACGTTCAATGCACAGCCGCCGGCGTAGGCCAGCTTGCCGGTTTCCTTGAGCACATCGCCCAGGTAATGGTCGATCATCTGCAACGCCAGTTTCTCGAACAGCGCTTGCATGCTCGCGGCGTAGTGGATGTACGGTTCGTCGGCGATATCGCCTTCGCGCTTGGGACCCAGCCACTCGATCAGCTTCGGCGAGAAGTAGAAGCCCTTGCCCTTTTCTTTATAGCGACGCAGGCCGATGACGTTGGCGTACTCGGTATTGATCACCAGTTCGCCGTTCTCGAACGAGGCCAGCCGAGAGAAATCGTATTTGCTGGCATCGCCGTACGGCGCCATGCCCATGACCTTGAACTCGCCGTCGAGCATCTCGAAACCGAGGAACTCGGTGATCGCGCCATACAGGCCGCCGAGGGAGTCCGGATCGAAGAATTCCTTGATCTTGTGGATCTTGCCGTTTTCGCCGTAGCCGAAGAAGGTCGTGGCGTACTCACCCTTGCCGTCGATCCCCAGGATCGCGGTTTTCTCCTTGAAGCCGGAGCAGTGGTATGCGCTGGAGGCGTGGGCCAGGTGGTGTTCGACCGGCTCGATCTTGATCTTTTTCGGATCGAAGCCCAGTTGCTCCAGGCACCAGACAATCTTGTTGCGATAGCGCTTGTAGCGACGGTTGCCCATCAGGATCGCGTCAAGGGCGCGGTCCGGGGCGTACCAGTAGCGCTTGGCGTATTGCCAACGGGCCTTGCCGAACAGGCTGATCGGTGCGAACGGAATCGCGACCACGTCGACATCGGACGGCTTGATGCCGGCCTGCTCGAGACAGAATTTCGCCGACTCGTAAGGCATGCGGTTCTTTGCATGTTTATCGCGTACAAAGCGCTCTTCTTCAGCTGCCGCCACCAGCTTGCCGTCGATGTACAAGGCTGCGGAAGGATCATGGCTAAGGGCGCCGGACAGGCCAAGAATCGTCAATGCCACAGGGGTCTAGCCTCTTTAGTCTGCATGCAGGCGCAATGCGCCTCGAAAATTGATGTGCCCCTCGCAAGGGGCGAGTGACAGCTAAAGGGCGGGATTATAGCGTAAACATGGCGGGAATGACCCTGCGGTTGTTTACACAGGTCTGTCGCGACAGAACGCACCGCTATTGCGGTGCCTCACCTGATCCAGAGGCTCCCGTCCTGACTCTGGAGATAAATGGTGTAAGGCAGGATGACCGTATCCAGTACCCCGGAAGCGACGAGGTCGAAAAAGATCAGGGGTATAAACCCCATTTGCGCTGTACCTGCCGTATTGCCAGGCGGCGCATTGAGGATGCAGAAATCGTAGGCCAGGCCGCTGTAGGCACGCGGGATGGATTGACAGTAGGTCTGCCTTTGTCGGAGATCCTTTGCTGTTTCGGCATCATCCTGCAGCATTGTCACGGCAGTCCCGCAGCCGGATAAGGCCAGTGAGAACGCTCCAATTACAACAGCCCTTTTCATAGCCACTACCTGCCCTCTAAATACATCAGGCAAGCTAGCATCGTGGCTATCGAGGGCATAGTTCATGGGGTCTGGAGTTCATGTAGGACTTTTCAGAAAAAATTGTCCTCTCGTGACACTCACGACATTCTCGCTGGAGGTGCCGGCCTCTTCGCGGGCAAGCCCGCTCCCACAGTGTCCGCGTCTTGCTCAAATCCTGCGTCACCCACCATACCTGTGGGAGCGGGCTTGCCCGCGATAGGGTCGAAGACCCGATTCAGGCAGCGCTGGAGATGTCTCTGGGCAGACGCTGATCGATGACTTTATAAAGCGCGCTACTTTCCGGCCAGTTACGCATGAACCGCGCCCGATCCCGCGCATACGCCGGGGCAAAGCTGCCCGCAGAGCCATGCTGACACATCGAGTCCAGGTCGATCAGCGCCCAGCGATCCTCCTGCCAGAACAGGTTATGCCCCTTGAAATCCCCATGGCTGATCCGCTCGCTAATCAACTGCGCAAACAGATGATCCAGCGCCGCCAGCTCAGCCTCCGGCGCATCGCCACTCTCAATGTACGGCGCAAAGCGCTCAATGATGTCCGGCCCCGACAAGTACTCGGTGATCAGATAAGCCCGGCTGCGCAACCAGAGAAACCGCCTTTCCAGCAATGCCAGTGGCTTGGGCGTGGCAATACCCAGAAACGCCAGCCGATGGCCTTCGCGCCAGGAGTGCCAGGCCCGGCTCGGACGCCAGAAGCGTTTGAGCCAGTGAGCGAAGCCCTTGATGTTGTAGCGCTTGATCACCAGTGTACGACCCGCCACGTCAACCTTGCCGACGCTCGCCGCACCGCCGGTCTTGTACAGATGACCCTGGTCGAGCAACGCGTCGGCCTGCGCCAGCACCGGCAGCATCGCGGCTTCTTCCTCGCGGCGAATCGCCCGCAAACCGAACGCCCCGCGCTGGACACTGAACAGCGTGCATTCGCGGCCGACCTTGATCAGAAAGTCTTTGAGGCGCCAGCGCCGAACCTTGTCGATCTGCGCCTGCAAGGCTTCCATGGGCAGGGCGTGCTCGCCGTTGCTCAGCAGGTAATACACCAGCAGCTCTTCGGTGAAGGGCTCCAGTGACTTGGGCAACTGGGCAAAAAACACGCCGAGGTTTTCCAGCACAGTCTGCCGCGACAGCGGCTTTCCGGCCGTCTCGACACGGATGCCCGCGCCATCGATCAAATACAGCCGGCCGCGCTGGCGCAGCAGATTGTCCAGATGCAGGTCTTCCTGCCACAGGCCTTTGCGGTGCAGCTGACCAATCGCGCCCAGCGCATCCGCCAGGACCGCCGATTGCTCATCTGCCAACACGGGCAACTGCTCGACCTGCTTCCAGGCCTCCCCCAGGCTCTCGGCGCCTTCAAGAAAATCAAACAGCAGCCACCCGCCCTCGCCCTCTTTCAGGCCGTCGGCCAACAGCTGCGGAGTGGTCAGGCCTTGGGCGGCGAGCAAGCGCACGCCATCCAGTTCACGCTGAAAATGTCGCGCCGCCTTGCTGCCGACCAACAATTTGGCCAACACCGGCCGACCACGCCAGACACCCGCGCCGACATAACGCTGCCCTGGCAATACCCGTAACAAGCTCAGCAACTGCAACTCGGCAGGGCCGGCGGCATCGGCCAGGGAAATGCTCAATGGCAGGCCAGGACTGCGGCCAGCATTTTTCAACTCGGACAAACGCATCAGCGGGTCTCCTTATGGCTACGTCGCGCGGTCAGTCGCGCGAGCCAGCTGTCGATCAGCGTGCTGTCCGGGGATTGATCCAGATAGGCAGCCAGCAACTCGCGCAACTGCGCGTCGTTCCACTGTGGCGCCCGGCGCAGCAACGGCTCCAGGTCTTTGGCCCGGTCACGCGAACCGAACAGTAACGGGCGGGTCTTTTCCAGGTCGATCAGCTTGGCCTGATAACCCTCGCCGGCGGCCTGGAGAAAAATATGCTTGGGGTAGAAGCAGCCGTGAACCTGACGGGCGCCATGAAGGCGCCGGGCCAATTGTCCACAGGCTTGCAGAATCATCGAGTGCTGGGCGGCGCTCAAGTCCGACCAGCGTTGCAACAACGAATCCAGGTCATCCCAGCCATCCAGGGCACGGGTCAACAGAATCGCCCGAACCTCGCCGTCGACTTTGCGCTCACCGAAAAACGCCGCCTTCAATGCGGGTATCCCGAAGCGTTCATAGCGACTGATGTTGCGAAATTCACGGGCGAAACTCGGCTCGCCAAACGGTGCATGCAAGGTCCGCATCTGATAGTTGCTCTGGCGCTTGAGGTAGAACCCCTGACCTTCCAGATCAAGCCGATACACACTGCTCCAGCCCCCGCGCGCGGTGTTGGGCTCATCCACTGCGTCGAGTTGCCTGGCCCAGAGTGCATCGAAGGTGTCGAGGCCGTGACGCGCGAGCAGCGCCCGGTCTTCAGGGGCGAGAAAATCAGTCATTCGCGCCCCTCGAAAAATCTCACCACGTGGCGGATCCGTTTTTTGTCTGCCGCATCGAGCCGGGGACGTTGCCGGTATTGCAGGTAAAAGCGCAGGCGCTGGGTGGCCGACAGTTGATACTTGGCCACCTTGTCCAGGCAGGCCAGATCCTTGGTGATACGGTACTTGAGCCAGAAGCCGCGCCAGAAATCACCGTTGGGGCAGTCGATCAGAAACAACCGCGCCTGGTCGTCGATCAACAGGTTGCGCCACTTCAAATCGTTATGGGTGAAGCGATGATCGTGCATGGTCCGGGTGTAGCTGGCCAACTGTCGACTGACGGAGTCGACCCAGGCGCGGTCCGCCAGCTTGGGATCATGCCGTTCGGCCAGGGCGGACAGATCTTCGGTATTGGGCAGCTCACGGGTGATCAGCGCGCCGCGATCGTAAGCCGCACCGCGCCGCTCCAGGCCCCAGGCCACGACCTCGGCCGTGGGAATGCCCCATTTGGCGAAGCGCTTGAGGTTCTGCCACTCGGCTTTGACCCGGGGCTTGCCCAGGTAACGACGCAGACCTTTGCCCGCACCGACGTAGCGCTTGACGTAATAGTTGACGCCATTGCGTTTGACGCGAATGACTTCGGACAACGGGTCGCGGGTCAAACGCTCACCCTCAAGCGCAAACACCGCCTCGAGGCTGCCGAAATCTTCTGCCAGATCGCTGTAAGCAGGCTCCAGTTTCCAACCCGCCATCAGAGCGCGTCCCCATATCGCTGTTTTCGCTCATAGAGCTTGTTGGCCTTGCCTTCGAGCCAGCTGAGCAACCCGGCCTCTTCGCCAAGGATCTGCCGCAGGGGCCGCTGGAAATAACCTTTGAGGAAGCGCAGTTTGTCGCGACGGGTCAGGCCGATGTCCAGCGCCGAAAAATACAGCGCCGCCAGGTCCTTGTTACGCCAGCGTTGGGTAATCGTCGGGCGGGTGTGGGCGCGGTGCAGGTCGATTATCGACAGCTTCAAGTCTTCAGCCGTTACCGGCCTGTCGGTGTGCAGCAGGAAGTGGCAGATGTAACAGTCGCGGTGATTGACGCCGGCGCGGTGCATCATGCCGGTCATGCGCGCAACTTCGGCGATCAGCGCACACTTGAGCTTGGGCAATGGCGGCTGCTTGACCCAATTGATGCTGAAATCTTCGAGGCTGATGGTAGGTGCCAGTTCTTCGGTAATGATGAACGAGTGTTGATCGGCCGGGTTGCTGCCTTTCTCGCCGTAAGCGACGGCGGTCATGGTCGGCACGCCGACTTCTTGCAGGCGTTGAATGGCTTTCCATTCCTGGCCGGCACCGAGCACGGGCAGCTTGACGGTGATCAGGTTCTTGACGATCTCGCCCCAACCAATGCCGCGGTGGATCTTCACGAAAAAGCCATTGCCGTCAACGACGGTACGCAGCGTGCGGCGCGCCTCAAGCTCGCGGTACACCTCGCCCTCGAGCTTCTCGACTTCGACGAACGGGTCGCGTCCGGCCCAGAGGCTCTTGAACGGTTCAGCCAGCATCAACTTCATTGCACGTGCTCCGCCAGAATCACATCGGCCGCGTGCTGCGGCATGCTATAGAGGTCGGCCGTCTCGGCGAAAGCCAGACCGTTGCGGCTCCAGGCCGCCCGTGCTTGATCGTCGTTCAACATACCGGTCAGGTATTGCGTCAACTGTGCCTGATCGAAAGGTTCGTCCAGCACCAGACCGGCATCGGCCTCGGCAATGTAGTGGGCATACCCGCATACCGCACTCACCAACACCGGCAACCCGGCCACCACGGCTTCGAGCAACACGGTCCCGGTGTTCTCGTTGTACGCCGGGTGAATCAGCAGATCGGCACCGAGCAGGAAACGCGGAATATCGCTACGGCCCTTGAGGAACGTCACGTTGTCGCCAAGCCCCAAGGCAGCGCTTTGCATTTGGAATAACTTGGGGTCGTCCTGGCCAATTACAAATAGCCGGGTGCGCTTCTTCAGATTGGCGGGCAATGCGGCCAGCGCCTTGAGGCTGCGATCCACGCCCTTGGTCTTGAACCCTGAACCGATCTGCACCAGCAACAGTTCATCGTCCTTCAGGTTGAATTCGCGCCGGAAATCGGCACGAATTTCGGCGGCATTGGCTGGCGCGCGACGATCTTGAGAGATGCCCGGCGGCAGCAGATGGAAGCGCTGCAGCGGCGTGCCGTAATGCTTGATGAACAGCGGCTGCTGCACTTCGGAAATCATCAGCACTTCGGTCCTGGCGTCCTTGGCGAACACCGCGCGCTCGTACTCGGAGAAGTGCCGGTAGCGACCCCAGCGACGGTACAGCGAATTGCGCAGATTCTGCGCCTTGTCTTCGAAGCAACCGTCAGCGGCGTAGTAAACGTCCAGGCCCGGCATCTTGTTGAAACCGATCAAACGGTCTACCGGACGCTTGGCCAGGTCCGCTTCCATCCACTCGCTGAGCTTTTCATTGCGCCGGTGGTTGAACAACGCCTTGACCGGCGCCACCAGCACTTCGAAGCCCGGTGGAATGTCGCCTTCCCAGATCAGCGTGTAGACGCGAATCTGATGGCCTCGCTGCTGGCATTCCAGGGCGATGCGCATGAAATCACGCTGCAAGCCGCCAAAAGGAAAGTACTTGTACAAGACAAATGCCAATTGCATCAGCGCAGCTCCTCAGCCAGTAACAACGTGCTCAATCGGCTCGCGACACGCTCGGGGTTCAGACGCGTGAAGCACAGGGGCCACTCGCGCTTAAGATCGAACTGACGGGCATCTTCGGCCGTCGGTTGATACGTACATTTCTTTTGCATGCACGGCGCACAGGGAAAATCGCTGGCGATGTGAATCTGCGCTTTACCGTAGGCACCGGTCAGACCCGGATTGGTCGGCCCGAACAACGACAGAGTCGGCACGTCGAGCGCTGCGGCGAGGTGACCGAGACCGGTGTCCACCGCCACGCAGGCCTGCGCGCCGGCCAGCACTTTGCCGACACCCGCCAGGTTCAGTTTGGGCAGCACTTCGACGTGCCTCATGTCTTTGGCGATGCGCTCGGCCCGGGCTTTCTCGATCGGATTGCCCCACGGCAGCTTCACCGCTACACCGAGATAGCCGACTCGCTCGGCCAGCTCCCGCCAGTAGGCTTCAGGCCAGTGCTTGGTGTCCCAGGTGGTGCCGTGCAGGAACACTACGTAAGGATTCTTGCGCGGCAGTTCCACCAGTCGTTCGACATTCAGTCCGTAGTCGCCCAACCCTTTGGGCAGGTCATAACCCAACGCCACGGCGAACAGCTGACGCACCCGCTCCACCGCGTGTTGTCCACGGGCCACGGCCAGGCGCCGGGAATAAAAGCGTGCCGCGATCGGCTCGCGCGCCGAATCCTTGTCCAGCCCGGCCACCGGGGCCTTGACGTAACGGGTCAGCAACGCGCTTTTCAGCAGGCCCTGGGCATCGATCACCAAGTCGTAGTGGGTGGCGCGAACGCTTTGCTTGAAGCGTTTCCACTCGCCACTCTTGAGGGTCTGCCAGATATGCTTGCGCCAGCGACGAATCGCCACCGGGATCACCTTGCCCACAGCCGGGTGCCAGGTCGGAATTTCGGCAAAGCCCTCTTCCACCACCCAGTCGAACTGGATGCCGGGGATCGCTCGCGCCGCGTCGGTCAGCGCCGGCAACGCGTGGATCACGTCGCCCAGCGAAGAAGTCTTGATCAGCAGAACCCGCAATTATTTGACCTCGACCACAGTGCCCTGCAACCGCTGCAAGGCTTCGTTCACCGCTTGCGGCATCAGCTGACGCAGGCAGTTGTAATGCCCGAAGCGGCACGTGCGATCGAAGCACGGACTGCATTCGATGCCCAGGCGCACGATCTCGACGTGTTCGGCCAATGGCGGCGTGAAACCCGGCGAGGTCGAGCCGTAGACCGCCACCAGGGGGCGATTCAGCGCAGCGGCGACATGCATCAGGCCGGAGTCGTTGGAGACTACCGCGTCGGCGCAGGACATCAGGTCGATGGCTTCGGCCAGCGACGTGCCGCCGCTGAGGTTCACCGACTCTTCACGCAAGCCGGGAATCAGCCGCGACCGGATGTCTTCGCCGACGGCATGATCGTTCTTCGAACCGAACAACCAGACTTGCCAGCCTTCACGAATCTTCGCTTCGGCGACTTTGGCGTAGTGTTCGGACGGCCAGCGCTTGGATTCGCCGAACTCGGCACCGGGGCACAGCGCCAATACCGGACGGTCTAGGGCCAGACCGAATTTGGCCAGTGCCGCTTCCCGGCTGACCGGATCGATTTGCAGGCTCGGCCGCGGATAGGGCTCGGGGAGCTCAAGGCCGGGCTCGTAAGCCAGGGCCATGAAGCGCTCGATCATCAGTGGGTAGCGTTCCTTGTCCAGCGTGCGCACGTCATTGAGCAGGCCATAACGGAACTCGCCACGCCAGCCGGTGCGTTTCGGGATACCGGCGAAGAACGGCACCAGGGCCGACTTCAGGGAATTGGGCAACAGGATCGCCTGGTCGTACTGGCCGACCAGGGATTTGCCTATGCGTCGACGGGTCGCCAGCTCCACGACGCCGTGGCCGAGCGGAAAGCTCAGGGCCTGGCGCACTTCGGGCATGCGCTCGAGAATCGGCCGGCTCCACTCGGGGGCCAGCACGTCGATTTCGCATTGCGGGTGGCGTTGCTTGAGACACTGAAAAAGTGTCTGCGCCATCACCATGTCACCGACCCAACTGGGCCCAACGATCAGAATTTTCATGTGGTTTCCATAAACGAACCGGGGAGGCATATGCCTCCCCGCCTCGAGAACTCTACAAAACACTGCAGATCTACTGTAGGAGCGAGCTTGCTCGCGATGAACCTGAGCACACCGCGGGGTATCAGGTTAGCCGAGTCATCGTTAACGACCATCGTCGGAACGCCGCCCGGAGCAAGCTAGCTCCTACAACCCTAGCTCACGCCAGATCCGCAGTACCTGCCGTCGTTCGTCCGCGAACTGGTCGCCGGGTATCACGCCGGGGTCCTTCTGCAAGGCCTGCCGGTGGGCGGCGGAGCGGTAGGCTTTATAAGCCTCGCGCAACAGGCTGGCGTCTTCGGCGGGCATCAGCCCTTCCTCCTCCAGCCCTTCCAGAATGCGGATGTTATCGGTCCATCGCAGCAATGACGGATGCGTTTGCGACCACGCCAGAGCCGCGTATTGCACCATAAATTCAATATCGACGATACCTCCGGCGTCTTGCTTGAGATCGAATGGCGCCGTGGCCTCGAAGGCATTTGCCCCGGTGCCTGCCGCGGTGCTCTTGCTGCCGAGGTTATCGCGCATCTTGGCGCGCATCTCGCTGACCTCCTGGCGCAAGGTCGCCAGATCTCGTGATTTGCCCAACACGGCGGCACGAACTTGTTCGAACGCCCGGCCGACATCTTCGCTGCCCACCAGTACCCGCGCCCGCACCAGCGCCTGGTGCTCCCAGGTCCAGGCTTCGTTTTCCTGATAACGGGCAAACGCACCCAGGGAACTCACCAGCAACCCCGAGGCACCGGACGGACGCAGACGCATGTCCACTTCGTAGAGCTGGCCGGAGTTGGTCTGGGTCGTCAGCAAGTGAATGATCCGCTGCCCGAGCCGAGTGAAGAACTGGGCGCCATCGATAGGTTTGGGCCCGTCGGTTTCCGCCTGCGGATCGCCGTCGTGGATGAACACCAGGTCCAGGTCCGAACCGTGCCCCAATTCCAGGCCACCGACTTTCCCGTAACCGACGATGACAAACCCTGGATCGCACACCGTGCCGTCAGTACGCAGTGGCGTGCCGTACTTCGCCACGGTCTGGCGCCAGGCCAAGGCCAACACTTGTTCGAGAATCGCTTCGGCGAGCCAGGTCAGGTAATCGCTGACTTTCATCAATGGCAGGCTGCCGGCGATTTCCGAGGCCGCCACCCGCAAGCGGTGCGCCAGTTTGAAATGCCGCAGGGCCTCCATCTGTTGTTCGAGGTCGTCCTCGGGAATCCGGGTCAGGCGCTCGCGCAACTCGGCGGCCAGTTCCGGCGCCAAGGGCGGCTTGAACAGCCGGCCTTCGTTGAGCAGTTCATCGAGCAGCAGCGGGAAGCGCGTGATTTGTTCGGCGATCCACGGGCTCGCGGCGCACAGGGTCAGCAAGCGCCGCAGCGCGCCGGGATTTTCGGTCAGCAGCACCAGGTATGCAGAACGACGGGCCACGGCTTCAACCAATGGCAGCACCCGCTCCAACACCAGATCGGGGTTGGCGTGTTCCACGGCTTGCGCCAGCAAGCGCGGGATGAAGGCATCGAGGCGCTCGCGTCCCAGGCGCTGCATGGCGCGCAGCTGCGGGCTGCCGCGCAGGCCGGCCAAGGCTTTCAGCGCCTTGGTGGCATCGGTGAACCCGCCCTCTTCCAATTGGCGGCAGGCCGCTTCTTCGTTCTGGGCTTCTTCCCACAGCGGCAGCCATTCACCGCCGACCACCACTTCGCTTTCGCTGCCCTGTTCTTCGTCGGGGTCGGCGATCACCTGAGCGAAGTGCCACGCCACCCGACCGCGCCAATACATGAGCTGCTCATGGAAAGCGGCCCAATCGTCGAAACCCAACATAAAGGCAATGCGCGCCTGATCCTGAGCGCTGTCCGGCAGCATCTGGGTCTGACGGTCGGCAATCGCCTGGATGGCGTGTTCGGTGTAGCGCAGGAATTCGTAGCCTTCGCGCAGTTCGCTGATCACCACCGGCGGCAAATAACCCTGGTCTTGCAGGGTGCTCAGTACTTTCAATAGAGGACGTTGCTGCAGACTCAGGTCGCGACCACCGTGAATCAACTGAAAGGCCTGGGCGATAAATTCGACCTCTCGGATCCCGCCGGAGCCGAGCTTGATATTGTCGGCCATGCCCTTGCGTCGGACTTCCTGCTGGATCAGCTGCTTCATGGTGCGCAGCGCTTCAATGGCCGAAAAGTCCAGATAACGCCGGTAAACGAACGGCCGCAACAGGTCGAGCAACTGCGCGCCGGCCACTTGATCGCCGGCCACCACCCGCGCCTTGATCATGGCGTAGCGTTCCCAGTCGCGGCCCTGATCCTGGTAATACTGCTCCAGTGCGTTGAAGCTCAGCACCAGTGCGCCTGACGAGCCGTATGGCCGCAGGCGCATGTCGACGCGGAACACGAAGCCATCGACCGTCATCGGGTCGAGCGCCTTGATCAGACGCTGGCCGAGACGAATGAAAAACTCCTGGTTATCCAGCGAACGCTTCACGCCGACGGTTTCTCCACCCTCGGGGTAGGCAAAGATCAGGTCGATGTCCGACGACAGGTTGAGCTCCACCGCGCCGAGCTTGCCCATGCCGAGGATGACCATCTGTTGCGGTTCGCCACTGCGCCGGCCGGTCGGCACGCCGAATTGCTGGCAATGCCGCGAGTACAACCACTGATAGGCCTGATCGATGCTGGCATCGGCCATGTCCGAGAGGTCGCGGCAGGTCTGGACCAGATCGGCCTGACGGGTCAGGTCGCGCCAGATGATTCGCACCTGGTGGCGATTTCGCTGGCGGCGCAGGACCCGACCGAGTTCATCGTCGGTTTCAACCGAACTCACCGCGGCTGCAATCTGCCCGCACAACTCACCGGGCGCATAACTGCGGTCCAGTTCCCCGGACTGCACCAGCTCCAGCAACATGGAAGGGTCGCGCGCAGTTTGTTCAATCACGAAGTCGCTGGCAGCGGTGACCCGGGCGAATTGAGCCCAGCGCTCAGGTGGCCAGCCGGACAGACCCTGGTCGTCGTCCAGCCCGGCGGCGGCCGTACGGAACGACTGCTCGGCGCGGGAGACAAACGGCAGGAGGCCGGCGGGCAGTTCAACAAGCGAAGGGAGGCTCATGGTCTATCCTTGGTCGGCGTGTAGAGGGCTGCATGTAGTGATTTTCGAAAACACACTACCTGATCGACTGTCGAACAAAGGTTAGAAATAGCGGAAATTTCTTCATTTTTGGCAGACAGCATCAAGCTTTCACCTTTTCTGGTTGGCAAAAGACCAACCTTAACGATTATTCTCACAACGCAGCTGGAGGCGACAAGCCACTCATCTGTAGTTTTACTACTCGTCTATACATTCGAAAGGCTGAAATGCCCGATGATTTGTAGTAAAACTACACGCCGCCGGAACTACCTCTCGGCAATCCAAGAATTTATATCGTCTGCCCACAAGGCCAGTCGCAAACTCAGGCAACCGATTCTGGAAGCCTTTCCGCCCTGGAGCAAGCCATGCAAGACCTCGATCCCGTCGAAACCCAGGAATGGCTGGACGCCCTGGAATCGGTTCTCGACAAAGAAGGCGAAGACCGTGCTCACTATCTGATGACCCGTATGGGTGAACTCGCGACCCGCAGCGGTTCGCAGTTGCCTTACGCCATCACCACGCCGTACCGCAACACCATCCCCGTTACCCACGAAGCACGCATGCCTGGCGACCTGTTCATGGAACGCCGCATTCGCTCGTTGGTACGCTGGAACGCGATGGCCATGGTAATGCGTACGAACCTGAAAGATTCTGACCTGGGTGGTCACATCTCCAGCTTCGCTTCCAGTGCGACCCTGTATGACATCGGCTTCAACTACTTCTTCCAGGCTCCGACCGACGAGCACGGCGGCGACCTGATCTACTTCCAGGGCCACACCTCGCCAGGCGTCTACGCCCGCGCGTTCATGGAAGGCCGCATCACCGAAGACCAGATGAACAACTTCCGCCAGGAAGTCGACGGTCAGGGCCTGTCGTCCTATCCGCACCCTTGGCTGATGCCTGACTTCTGGCAATTCCCGACCGTATCCATGGGTCTGGGCCCGATCCAGGCGATCTACCAGGCACGTTTCATGAAGTACCTGGAAGCCCGTGGCTTCATCCCTGAAGGCAAGCAGAAAGTCTGGTGCTTCCTGGGCGATGGCGAGTGCGACGAGCCGGAATCCCTGGGCGCGATCTCGCTGGCCGGCCGCGAGAAGCTCGACAACCTGATCTTCGTCATCAACTGCAACCTGCAGCGCCTCGATGGCCCGGTTCGCGGCAACGGCAAGATCATCCAGGAACTCGAAGGCGTGTTCCGCGGTGCGCAGTGGAACGTGACCAAAGTCATCTGGGGCCGTTTCTGGGACCCACTGCTGGCCAAGGACGTCGACGGCATCCTGCAACGTCGCATGGACGAAGTCATCGACGGCGAGTACCAGAACTACAAAGCCAAAGACGGCGCATTCGTGCGTGAGCACTTCTTCAACTCGCCAGAACTCAAGGCGATGGTTGCCGATCTGTCCGACGACGAGATCTGGAAGCTCAACCGTGGCGGCCACGACCCGTACAAGGTCTACGCGGCGTACCACGAAGCGGTCAACCACAAAGAACAACCGACCGTCATCCTGGCCAAGACCATCAAGGGTTATGGCACAGGTGCTGGCGAAGCGAAAAACACTGCGCACAACACCAAGAAAGTCGATGTCGACAGCCTGAAGTTGTTCCGTGATCGCTTCGACATTCCGGTCAAGGACGAAGAACTGGAAAACCTGCCGTTCTTCAAGCCGGAGCCGAACAGCGCCGAAGCCCGCTACCTGAGCGAGCGCCGCACTGCACTGGGCGGTTTCGTGCCACAGCGCCGCGCCAAGAGCTTCGACATCCCGACGCCACCGCTGGATACCCTCAAGGCAATCCTGGACGGCTCGGGCGACCGTGAAATTTCCACCACCATGGCCTTCGTGCGGATCCTCGCGCAGCTGGTCAAGGACAAGGAAATCGGTTCGCGCATCGTCCCGATCATTCCGGACGAAGCCCGTACCTTCGGTATGGAAGGCATGTTCCGCCAGTTGGGCATTTACTCCTCCGTCGGCCAGCTCTACGAGCCAGTCGATAAAGACCAGGTGATGTTCTACAAGGAAGACAAGAAAGGCCAGATCCTCGAAGAAGGCATCAACGAAGCGGGCGCCATGAGCTCCTTCATCGCTGCCGGTACTTCGTACTCCAGCCACAACCAGCCGATGCTGCCGTTTTACATCTTCTATTCGATGTTCGGTTTCCAGCGTATCGGCGACCTCGCCTGGGCCGCTGGCGACAGCCGCACCCGTGGCTTCCTGATCGGCGGTACCGCAGGCCGGACCACGCTGAACGGCGAAGGCCTGCAACACGAAGACGGTCACAGCCACATCCTGGCTGCCACCATCCCGAACTGCCGCACCTTTGATCCAACCTACGGCTACGAGCTGGCGGTGATCATCCAGGACGGCATGAAGAAGATGACCGAACAGCAACAGGACGTCTTCTACTACATCACCGTGATGAACGAGTCTTACCAACAGCCAGCCATGCCGGCCGGTGTCGAAGAAGGCATCATCAAGGGCATGTACCTGCTCGAAGAAGACACCCGCGAAGCGGCGCACCACGTTCAGCTGATGGGCTCCGGCACCATCCTGCGTGAAGTCCGTGAAGCGGCGAAGATCCTGCGTGAACAGTTCAACGTCGGCGCTGACGTCTGGAGCGTTACCAGCTTCAACGAACTGCGTCGCGATGGCTTGGCCGTCGAGCGCAGCAACCGTCTGCACCCGGGCCAGAAGCCTCAACTGAGCTATGTCGAAGAGTGCCTGAACGGCCGTAAAGGTCCGGTCATCGCGTCTACCGACTACATGAAGCTGTTCGCCGAGCAAATTCGTCAGTGGGTCCCGTCCAAGGAATTCAAAGTCCTGGGCACCGACGGTTTCGGCCGCAGTGACAGCCGCAAGAAGCTGCGTCACTTCTTCGAAGTCGACCGTCATTTCGTGGTGTTGGCAGCCCTGGAAGCACTGGCTGACCGTGGTGATATCGAACCTAAAGTGGTGTCTGAAGCCATCGCCAAGTTCGGGATCAACCCGGAAAAACGCAACCCACTGGACTGCTGAGGAGACACTCTGTGAGCGAACTCATTCGCGTACCTGACATCGGCAGCGGTGAAGGTGAAGTAATTGAACTGTTTGTGAAGGTCGGCGACCGTATCGAAGCCGAGCAGAGCATCCTGACACTTGAGTCGGACAAGGCGAGCATGGAAGTGCCTGCGCCGAAAGCCGGCATCATCAAGAGCCTGAAAGTGAAGCTGGGCGATCGCCTGAAAGAAGGCGACGAACTGCTGGAGCTGGAAGTCGAAGGTGCCGCTGCTGCGGCCCCTGCGCCTGCCGCTGCTGCGCCGGCTGCCAAGGCTGAAGCTGCACCGGCTGCTGCACCTGCCGCCGCGCCTGCTGCCGCTTCGGTTCAGCAAGTGCACGTGCCGGACATCGGTTCGTCGGGCAAAGCCCAGATCATCGAGATCCAGGTCAAGGTCGGCGACACCGTCGAGGCTGATCAGTCGCTGATCACCCTGGAATCCGACAAGGCCAGCATGGAAATCCCGTCGCCTGTCGCTGGCGTGGTCAAGGCCATCAGCGTCAAGCTCAACGACGAAGTCGGCACTGGCGATCTGATTCTGGATCTGGAAGTGGCGGGCGCTGCGGCACCGGCTGCTGCCGCGCCTGCCCAGGCTGCTGCGCCTGCCGCCGCTGCTCCGGCACCCGCCGCTGCGGCCCCGGCGGCCCCGGCTGCCGACACGGTTCAGGACATTCATGTCCCGGACATCGGTTCGGCGGGCAAGGCCAAGATCATCGAAGTCCTGGTCAAGGCCGGCGACACCGTTGAAGCCGACCAGTCGCTGATCACCCTGGAATCCGATAAGGCAAGCATGGAAATTCCATCGCCTGCCGCAGGCGTGGTGGAAAGCGTTTCCATCAAGCTGGACGACGAAGTCGGTACCGGCGACCTGATCCTGAAACTGAAAGTCAAAGGCGCCGCGCCTGCTGCCGCTCCGGCCGCTGCTGCCGCTGCGGCTCCTGGCACTCCAGCTCCAGCTCCAGCTCCAGCCGCCGCTGCGCCGGCTGCTGCGGCACCCGCGGCACCGGCTGCAGCACCGGCCAAGCCCGGCGCCAAGGTTCACGCAGGCCCGGCTGTTCGCCAGCTGGCTCGTGAATTCGGCGTCGAGCTGAACGCGGTCGGCGCCAGCGGTCCGCACGGTCGCATCCTCAAGGAAGACGTGCAGGTTTACGTCAAGGCCATGATGCAGAAGGCCAAGGAAGCACCGGCCGCCGCGAGCGGTGCAACCGGTGGCGCGGGCATCCCGCCGATTCCGGTCGTCGACTTCAGCCGTTTCGGCGAAATCGAAGAAGTGCCAATGACCCGCCTGATGCAAATCGGCGCGTCGAGCCTGCATCGCAGCTGGCTGAACATTCCGCACGTGACTCAGTTCGATTCGGCTGATATCACTGAGCTGGAAGCCTTCCGGGTCGCTCAGAAAGCCGTCGCGGAAAAGGCCGGCGTCAAGCTGACCATCCTGCCGCTACTGCTCAAGTCCTGCGCGCACATGCTCAAGGAGCTGCCGGACTTCAACAGTTCGCTGGCACCAAGTGGCAAGGCGATCATCCGCAAGAAATACGTGAACATCGGTTTCGCGGTCGATACGCCAGATGGCCTGCTGGTACCGGTCATCAAGAACGTCGACCAGAAGAGCCTGTTGCAGCTGGCGGCCGAAGCAGCCGTACTGGCGGCCAAGGCCCGCGACAAGAAGCTCACCGCTGACGACATGCAAGGCGCCTGCTTCACCATTTCCAGCCTCGGCCACATTGGCGGCACCGGCTTCACGCCGATCGTCAACGCGCCGGAAGTGGCAATCCTCGGTGTCTCCAAGGCAACCATCCAGCCAGTCTGGGACGGCAAAGCCTTCCAGCCGAAACTCATGCTGCCACTGTCGCTGTCCTACGATCACCGAGTGATCAACGGCGCTGCTGCAGCACGCTTCACCCAGCGTTTGAGCGCCCTGCTGGCGGACATCCGCACCATCCTGCTGTAACACGCCACCGGCCCTCCTTCACCGGAGGGCCCGTTGCGTTCCACGTTTTCCGAGCGCCACGCTCGTACCTCAACCCCGCCCATTTGGCGGGGCTTTTTTTTGTCTGATGTTTTTACTTCCTACAGTTGTGGCTGATATCGCCCACAACTCCAGTCCATTTCTGCCCAGTATTTTTTAGGGTCCAATCAATAGTCTTGATGAGACGACTCTAACGATGCGCGCCAAATCAATAGTCGATTGATAAGCGCAACACTGAATGGACTCTAGTATGTTCAAACCAACGGTCGGCCCGATTATTGGCCACACGACAATTAACCACGTGCGTATTTTTGTGCGTGGCAAGTTCCAGATGAACGCCCGGACATTTGCCGGTATCCGATATCGACCGCGGGGAGACCAACGTTGGCTGGATAGCGTTTTTACCAAACTCGAATCCGTACGCGACATGTCCCAGGTCATTGCCCTCAATGATCTCGTTGCCGACACTGAATACGAATACCAGGCCGGCTGGTTCAGCCTTGCAAGCCCGGCGCATACCCTGGAGACAGTCGCGGAGCTTCCACTGCAATGGCCCCAGGACATTTACCAGTTTCGCACGCCTTCCGATGAAGCCAATCAACCACGCGCTTATATCTTCGGCTCGTGCCGATACCTGCAGTTGACTGGCGGAGTACCGATATTGCCGCACCTCAGCGACCGGATTTTCGCCTCGATCACAACGCTGGCAAAGCAAAGTGATCCTCCTGTCAGCGCAATGTTGATGATCGGCGACCAGGTTTATCTGGATGACTTGAACGCAATTGCTCCCGACCGCGAGCTCAATCAAATGCTCGTCAGATATCGCACGGCTTTTTCCCAACCCAATATAAGTCAGCTGATGTCCACAATTCCCACTTACATGATTCTTGACGATCATGAAATAGAGGACAACTGGCCGGCCAGGAGAAAACCTGGTGACGATTATATGTATAAAAATGCAATGCTCGCTTACGAGCTATATCAGGCCAGCCACAGCCCGACTCACCCACTGCTCGATAACGGCCAGATCAATCCAGCATCCGAGCGATATTGGTATCAGTTTTCCGAGGGAGATATCGAATGGTTCGTCATCGATTGCCGCACCCGGCGCAATCTCGCAGGCAATGACCGACGCATGATTGATCAAGAGCAGGAGCACGCACTGTGCGAGTGGCTGATCAACAGCACCGCCCGGGTCAAGTTCGTGGTCACCAGCGTAATGCTGTACCCCGACCTGATAAAAGGCGCTGAGGATGGCTGGAAAGGGTTTCCCGAGCAACGACTGCGCCTGCTGGAAACCATCCGCAAGCACCGCCTCAGGAACGTCTTTATCGTCTCGGGCGACGTGCATGGCTCGCTGGTCAGCCGAATGACCCACAGCGAGGACCCGGAATTCGAGATTCACACCCTGGTGTCATCGCCGCTGAGCAACAGCAAAATGTTGCCCTATGCCAAGGTTTCCAGCTTCGTTCTCGATCAGCCATTGGCCAAAACCGAATCGGGCGAGTATCGCCATGAGCTGGCCGGCGAGGTGGTCAGCCAGGACAACTTTGCCCATCTGGTGATCGAAACTGCAAAGATTTGCATCAGCTATCACGGCAGGACGGGCAACCTGTTGCAGAGAATCGACATTCCATTGCGCTGAAAACTTCCCGGTCGCAGCCTGCCGTGCTGCGACCCTTACGGGCTGGAACACTACTTTCGTACCGCCCTTGCAGAATTCCTGCTCCCTGCCGACACATTCTTATAGCACTTGGCTTTCATCTCTCTTGTCAGGCGGTGGCGCAATGATGCAACCTTGCGTCACGCAACAGAAAAGAGGGCGCGAGCCCGGCGCGACCAGCACCTTCGAAGCGAGTCTCCCCTCATGAAAAGCCAGCCCGATGCCGCCAGCCGTATGGTGGCCGAGGTAGTGACGCAGTTGCCTGTGCCCTCGCGGCTGGGCATGCTGCGTTTCGAACGGCTGAATGAACCGAGCTGGGCGCTGTTGTTTCTGGACCCCAATTGCGAACGACAGTTTGGTCAGCCGGCCACGGAGCTTTGTGCCCTGGTCGACTCGCCTTACGCCAGCCTGATGGAGCCCGAAGCGCGCTATCGACTGCACGACGCGATTCAATTGCAACTCAGTACCAGCCCGCATTACCTGGTGCGCTATACTCTGCACACCGCCAAAGGCTCCCTGAACCTGCTCGAACTCGGCGAAGCCTACCGACAGCACAATCGCCACCTGCTGCGCGGCTACCTGATGGTCGCAGACGGATTATTCGCGGAAGAACAACGACTGACGACGCTGGATCTGGAAACCCAGAACTCGCGCCTGCAGATCGCGCTGGAACTCAATCAGCGCGCCCAGCAGGACCAACTCCTGCACCTGGACCGGGTGCGCGCCCAACAAGACCTGATCCTGCTGCTGACCCGCCAACGCTACAGCTCCAACAACTCCCTGCATGAAGCGGCCCAACTGATCACCCGTAGCGCCTGCGAGATCTACGAAATCGACTGCGCCAGCCTGTGGAACCTCGAAGGTTCGCAACTCTCGCCCATCTCGGCCTATCACCGCGCCACCCAGGAATATCAACTGCCAGAGTCGATCGACGTCAGTGGCTTCCCCGATTACATGGAAGCCCTGCATGGAAGCCGCGCCATTGACGCCCACAACGCCATGCGTGACCCGCGCACCCGGGTAATGGCCGAAAGCCTGCGCCCGCGCGACGTGAATGCCATGCTCGACGCCAGTATTCGTGTCGATGGCCAGGTCGTCGGCGTGCTCTGTCTTGAACAGACCGGGACGACCCGTCCCTGGCAGTCGGATGAAATCGCCTTCGCGGGCGAGCTGGCGGATCAGTTTGCCCAGGTCATCAACAACCACAAGCGCCGCACCGCCACCAGCGCCTTGCACCTGTTCCAGCGTGCGGTGGAACAAAGCGCCAACGCCTTCCTGCTGGTCAATTGCGACGGTGTGGTGGAGTACGTCAACCCGAGCTTCACCGAGATCACTCAGTACACCACCGATGAAGTCCACGGCCAGCGACTGTCGGAACTGCCGGCGCTGGCAAACCTCAGCGAACTGTTGTTTGACGCCCCGTCTGCGCTGACCATGAGCAACAGCTGGCAAGGTGAATTCAAAAGCCGGCGCAAAAACCTCGAACCCTACTGGGGTCAGTTGTCGATTTCCAAAGTCTATGGTGACAACCGCGAGTTGACCCATTACATCGGCATCTACGAAGACATCACCCAGACCAAGCTTGCCCAGCAGCGCATCGAGCGCCTGGCCTACACCGACAACCTGACCAACCTCGGCAACCGCCCGGCATTCATCCGCAACCTCGATGAACGCTTCGCCCGGGACCGCGATACGCCGATCAGCCTGTTGCTGGTGGACATCGACAACTTCAAGCGGATCAACGACAGCCTTGGCCATCAGACCGGTGACAAGTTGCTGATCAGCCTGGCCCGGCGGCTGCGCAACAGCCTCAGCCCGAGTGGCAGTCTGGCGCGCTTTGCCAGCAACGAATTCGCTGTGCTGCTGGACAACACCGACATCTCGGCAGGCCAGCAAGTCGCCAACCAGTTGCTGGCGACCCTCGACAAGCCGATGTTCGTCGACAACCAATTGATCAGCGTTACCGGTTCCGTGGGGCTGGCCTGCGCGCCGCTGCACGGGCGCGACCCGCAGACCCTGATGCGCAACGCCGGGCTGGCACTGCACAAGGCCAAGGCCAATGGCAAACATCAGGTCCAGGTGTTTACCGAAGCGTTGAACGCCGAGGCCAGCTACAAGCTGTTCGTCGAAAACAACCTGCGCCGCGCCCTGACCCAGAACGAACTGGACGTGTTTTATCAGCCCAAGCTCTGCCTGCGTAGCGGTCGCCTGCTGGGGATGGAAGCCTTGCTGCGCTGGAACCATCCGGAAAAAGGCATGATCCGCCCGGATCAGTTCATCAGCGTCGCCGAAGAAACCGGCCTGATCATCCCGATCGGTAAATGGATCGCACGCCAGGCCTGCCGCATGAGCAAGGACCTGACGGCCGCGGGCCTGGGCAATCTTCAGGTGGCGATCAATCTGTCGCCCAAACAGTTCTCAGACCCGGACCTGGTGGCGTCCATCGCCAGTATCCTCAAGGAAGAAGCATTGCCGGCGAATCTGCTGGAGCTTGAATTGACAGAGGGCCTGCTGCTCGAAGCCACCGAAGACACCCATTTGCAGCTCGACCAACTCAAACGCCTGGGCCTGACCCTGGCCATGGACGATTTCGGGACCGGTTACTCCTCGCTCAGCTACCTGAAAAAATTCCCGATCGACATCATCAAGATCGATCGAAGCTTCATCCATGAAATCCCCGACAACCAGGACGATATGGAAATCACCTCCGCGGTGATTGCCATGGCCCACAATCTGAAAATCAAGGTCGTGGCTGAAGGCATCGAGACGGCCGAGCAGCTGGCTTTCCTGCGGCGCCACCGTTGCGACGTCGGTCAGGGCTACCTGTTCGATCGACCGATTCCGGGCGCCGATCTGATCGAAAAGCTCAAACGCTACCCGCGTGGCCCGATCGCCTGACCTGTGGGAGCGGGCTTGCTCGCGAATACGGTCTATCTCACAACATTGATGTTGACTGTCACACCGCTTTCGCGAGCAAGCCCGCTCCCACAAGGTAGTGCGTAACCGGCCGGCATTGGGCAAACTGCATGTCTGACAATTCACATTCAACCTGACTGAGAGGACTGATAATGGTTCTGCGCTCGGAAATTCTGGTAAACAAAAACGTGCTCCCTACCAAAGAACAAGCTCTGCCCGGCCGTGAAACGCCAATGTCCCTGCCGGAAAAACATTTCGTCCACGACGCCCCGCTACTGGGCCCGTTCGCCACCAATGTCGACTTTGCAATCTTCGGCCTGGGTTGCTTTTGGGGTGCGGAACGTCGCTTCTGGCAGCGTGAAGGCGTAGTCAGCACCGTGGTGGGGTATGCCGGTGGCTTCACGCCGAACCCGACCTACGAAGAAGTCTGCTCGGGCCTGACCGGGCACACCGAAGTCGTGCTGGTGGTCTACGAGCCGGAAAAAGCCAGCTACGACGAGCTACTGAAGATGTTCTGGGAACTGCACAACCCGACCCAGGGCATGCGTCAGGGCAACGACATCGGCACCCAGTATCGATCGGTCATCTACGCCACAAGCCCGGCGCAGTTGGCCGCCGCCGAACACAGCAAAGAAGTGTTCCAGGTCGAATTGACCAAGGCCGGCAAAGGCACCATCACCACCGAAATCGAACAAGCCCCGACGGTCTACTTCGCCGAGGCGTATCACCAGCAGTACCTGGCCAAGAATCCTGAAGGCTACTGCGGGATTGGCGGCACAGGCGTGACCTGCCCGATCTGACACAGGCCCCCTGTAGGAGCCGGCTTGCTGGCGAAGGCGTCTTCATGGGCAATGCAAGGCTCGGGGCCGCCTTCGCTGGCAAGCCAGCTCCTACAGGGGGTTATGTGTCTGGATCGCCACACCGCAGCGATGGCGTCGGATCAGACGCCACTCATGCAACAATTCAACTCTCGGCAATCAACCAATCCATCTGCCACCCACCCTGAGTCTGCCCAAGCTTTTTGGACAACCACGGCAGCAACTCACGCAATTCTTCCTCAAGCCCCCACGGCGGATTGGCAATCGCCAACCCCGAGCCATTGAGACTGTTCGGCGTATCCAGCGGATGCACCAGCAGCTCCACCCGCAACAACTTCGGCGCGCCTGTGCCTGCCAGGTCCTGATAAAAACGCCGCAACAGGCGCTGATCCTTCACCGGATACCAGATGGCCGCCACGGTCTGGCGCATCCGGCCGATCGCCTCTTTCAACGACGCCGCACAGCGCTGCATCTCATCGAGCTGCTCGAACGGCGGATCGATCAACATCACCGCGCGTTTCTCCGGCACCGGCAACATTGCCCGCGGCACGTGCCAGCCTTCGCCCAGGTGCACCTTCACCCGACGATCGCCCTTCATGTTGTCCTTGAGCAATACACCGTCTTCGGGGTGCTTCTCGTTTAGTAACACTCGATCCTGCGCTCGGGTCAGGCGCCGCGCCAACTCCGGCGATCCCGGGTAATAGCGCAACTGGCCATCCGGGTTCATCTCGTGCAGCACCTTCATGTAATCGGCGGTCAATGCCGGTAGATCCGGCTGATCCCACAACCGCGCGATGCCTTCCAGGTACTCACCGGTACGGCTGGCCTGATCGCCCTGCAGGTCATACAGGCCAATGCCAGCGTGGGTGTCGAGATAGGCAAACGGCTGTTCCTTGCGCGACATCAAGGCAATGAGGCGGGTCAAGGTCAGGTGTTTGAACACATCGGCGTGATTGCCGGCATGGAAGGCGTGACGATAATTCATGGCTGCTCCTGCGAAGGGCGCCAAGTTTACCTTGTACCGGGCTGGACGTCAGGGATTCGCAGCCGAGCGGGCGGTTGCGGCAACCCTGCGCGGACCGAACACGCTCATGAACCGCTACGACCTGAAGTACACGTCCGTCGACCTCACCCTGATATTTCGCCGCCCCTTCTCTGCAGGCCACGGTTGGCAAGCCACCCCCATTGGATCAATCCACCCCGTCGGATTTGGCGCGTATCGGTACGGGTTCATACCGCCCTCCAGATTGAGCGGTCTGGGTGTCAGGTAGCGCCCCGTATCCGGGTTGTAGTAGCGATGCCGGCTGTAATGCAGGCCACTCTCGGCATCGAAGTATTGCCCCTGGAAACGCAACGGCTGCTCGACCCGATCGGCCTCTGGTAACCACAGGTGGGCGATTTTGCCGAAGGCGTCGTACTTGGCCGACCAGATAATCTCGCCGCCGCAACTCGTCAGCTCCTGCGGCGTCCCCAGGTGATCGAGCTGGTAATAAAACGCGCAGGCCTCCTGGTGGCACCCTTCGCCGTCAAGCAAGGCCAGCGGACGGAAGCTGCCGGGTTCGTAAAGGTAGCTACGGTAATGGTTCTGGCTAAGTTCGGCGACGAGGTGGTCGCCGTGCCAGAAGAACTCGGTGGTTTTGCCGTCGACGGTTTTGCCGATGCGACGGCCGAGGGCATCGTAGCGGTAGCTGACGCTGCTGCCATCCGCAAGCGTGATGCCGACCAACCGGTGCTGACAATCGTAATGGTATTCGGTGACGATTTTTTGCCCGATGCCGCGACGTTCACGGATCAGATTGCCGAAGGCGTCATAGTCGTAATGGCAGTCGCCTTGCATCAACAGTCGATTACCTTTGACGATGGCCGGGCCTGGACGATCCTGCATGAGCAAGTTACCCGCCGGGTCGTGGCCGAAGTTTTGCGCCACGTCGTCACGGGTGTGGCGAAGGCGGGTCAGTTGATTGCGGGCGTCGTAATAATAGCTGCGTTGACCATGACGGCTGTCGGCGATGGAGGCGAGGTTGCCGTTGACGGTGTAGCAGTAGTGGCGCATGTACAATGGGCGAGTTGGCTGGTTGACCGCGTGGGCTTGTAATCGACCCTCCTCGTCGTAGTGGTACTGGCTGGTCAGTTGACCTTGCTGGCGTTGCTGTTCACGGCCGAAGACGAATTCGTGGGTGGTGAGCCGTGTGCCATTGAGATCGATGGCTGTCAACGCGCCGCCCTTGGCATATCGGTAATCGATTTGGCTGTTGTCAGGCAGGCACAAGTGAGTGAGCTGACCGCAGGCGTCATAGCCATAACGCAGTGTACCCCGGCCTTGATGCTCGGTGATCAGGCGGTCCTGTTGGTCGTACTCAAATGCCAGCGGATGGGACTGTCCGTCATCGACCCCGACCAGGCGGCCGAGACAATCGTAGCGATAGTTCACCTTGTTGCCATCGGGCAACCTCTTGACCAGCAACCGTCCCGCTGCATCGCGTTGAAAGCCAGTGATCTGTTGCAACCCCTCATCGCCGAATTCGGTTTGCTCCAACAGGCGGCCATTGGGGTCGTAGGTATACGCGGTGCGACGACCGTCGAAACCGGTTTCCTGGCGGATCAGACCGCTGGGCGTGTACTCCAGCCGGTACTGTTCGCCGGATTCGTTTTCGATCTCCGTGAGCAACCGTTGTGCGCTGTCGTAGCGATAACACTGCTGCGTACCGGCGGAATCGATCCGGCTGATGAGCAGCCCATCATCGGCGTATTGGTATTGAGTGACTTGACCGAATTCATCGCGCTCGGCGCTGATCTTGCCGTCGGCGTTGTAGCTGAAGGTGCGGCTGGCACCGTTGGGGAGGGTCGTTTGAATCAGGCGGCTGAAGGCGTCCCACCGGTACCGGGTGATAGCACCGTGTTCGTTCCGACGGCTGATCTGCCGACCCAATGCATCGTAGGAAAAGCGCCGCTGACCACCGTCCGGCAGTGTTTCTTCAACCAGTTGGCCGGGACCATTCCAGACGAAGACATGCTGGCTGTTGTCCGGGTAGCGGATCGACAGTAATCGACCATTTTCATCATAGCGATAGTCGCTGCCAGAGCTCACGGGCTCGCTGGCATCGGTGAGGTCGAGGCCATCGACCGCTGACGTGTAAGGCAGTTGATTAGCAGGAACGAACATCCGATGTGTCTCTGCAAAGTGAAGAGGGGCGATTCTGCATGAGCGATAACGGGTGGTGAGGAGCCGGGAGAAAATTCAGATGTGTCCTGCTTTTTTAGAGCTATTTCCCACAAGAATCGGAACAAATAACTACAGACATTGCCCCGCACCAATAAAAAACGGCCCGCAGCTTAAGGCTGCGAGCCGTTCTTTTATCAGGGATGGGAAGCGCTCACCCCATCACAATCACTTGTTCAAACGGAAATCTGCCTCGGCTGCCGCGAAGCGATGCAGCATACCGGCAGTCGGCGCGCCCAGCTTGCTGACGAGGTAGATCGCCAGGCTGGCGAAGATGAAGCCCGGGATGATTTCGTACAGACCCAGCAGCTCGAAGTGTTTCCACACGATCACGGTGATCGCGCCGACCAGGATACCGGCCAGTGCGCCGTTGCGGGTCATGTCCTTCCAGATCACGGAGATCAGGACGACCGGGCCGAACGCGGCGCCGAAACCGGCCCAGGCGTAGCTGACCAGACCCAATACGCGGTTTTCCGGGTTGGAGGCCAATGCGATGGCGACCAGGGCAACCAGCAGCACCATGGCGCGACCGACCCAGACCAGCTCAACCTGGGAAGCGGTTTTACGCAGGAAGGTTTTGTAGAAGTCTTCGGTCAGGGCGCTCGAGCACACCAGCAGCTGGCAGCTCAAGGTACTCATAACCGCCGCCAGAATGGCCGACAACAGCACACCGGCGACCCACGGATTGAACAGGATTTTCGCCAGTTCAATGAACACACGCTCGTGGTTTTCGGTCACGGGACCGGCCACGTCAGGGTGTGCGGAGAAGTAAGCGATACCAAAGAAGCCCACCGCCACGGTGCCACCCAGGCACAGGATCATCCAGGCCATGGAGATACGGCGAGCCTTGGCAATCGACTTGACCGAATCCGCCGCCATGAAGCGCGCCAGGATGTGCGGCTGGCCGAAGTAGCCCAGGCCCCAGCCCATCAGCGAGACGATGCCGATGAAGGTGGTGTTTTTCAGCATGTCGAAGTTGCTGGCGTCTTGCGCCTCGATCGCCAGGAATGTGGTGTCGACGCCACCGGTGGCCAGCAGCACGATGATCGGCGTCAGCAACAGGGCGAAGATCATCAGCGTGGCTTGTACGGTGTCGGTCCAGCTGACGGCCAGGAAACCACCGACAAAGGTGTAGGCAATTGTCGCCGCAGCGCCGGCCCACAGCGCCGTCTCGTAGGACATGCCGAAGGTGCTTTCGAACAGACGGGCACCGGCCACGATGCCGGAGGCGCAATAGATGGTGAAGAACACCAGGATCACGACCGCGGAAATGATCCGCAGCAGGCCGCTTTTGTCTTCGAAACGGCTGGAGAAGTAATCCGGCAGGGTCAGTGCATCGCCGTTGTGCTCGGTCTGCACGCGCAGACGACCGGCAACGAACAGCCAGTTAAGGTAAGCACCGACGATCAGGCCGATGGCGATCCAGCTTTCGGAAAGACCGGACATGTAGATGGCGCCCGGCAGGCCCATCAACAACCAGCCGCTCATGTCGGAGGCACCGGCGGACAATGCCGTCACGACACTGCCCAGGCTACGACCGCCGAGAATGTAGTCGGAAAGGTTATTGGTGGAGCGATAGGCCATGAAGCCGATCAGCACCATTGCTGCGATGTAGATCACGAACGTGATCAGGGTTGGATTGCTTACGCTCATTTAAGTGACGCCCTGGCTTTGTTTTTATGTAGCGGCGGCTGGTGAACCGCTCGCAAACGATGACGTTTGACAGACGATCCTGGATTCCGCGCATTTATGACTGATGTTTCCCCAGGAAAGCCATCAGCCGGTACACCAGACTTTTATGACCGGTTGCACCTTGGGCTCGAATGCTATTCAACAAAGCAAATAAGGTGCAACCAGTTTCTCTGGAATAAGTTGCACCTAGTCGGATTTATCCGCAAAAGCCCTGTTTTTGCGCCCTTTCAGTGCATGCAGAGCTCGTAACCGGAAGTAACTGAACCACGGCAAGCACGATAGAGGGTCGGGGAATTGACTTCCTGACGAGCTGCGCCCCCTTCCGACAAAAAAAGGGTTGCACCCGGTTGCACCTCGCCGATTGCGCAGCTAATCTTGCCCCCAGCTGATGCCACGTGGTCGTGGCAAACATGAGGATAAAAATATGGCTACCACCACCCTTGGGGTCAAACTTGACGACCCGACCCGCGAGCGCCTCAAGGCCGCCGCGACCTCGATTGACCGCACGCCGCACTGGTTGATCAAGCAGGCAATTTTCAATTACCTGGAAAAACTCGAGGGTGGTGCAACCCTGACCGAGCTGAACGGTTTGACCAAGGATTCCGACGAAGCCGTCGACGTGCCGCTGGATCATGCCCATCAGTGCTTCCTTGAGTTTGCCGAGAGCATCCTGCCGCAATCAGTGCTGCGCGCTTCGATTACCGCCGCCTACCGTCGCCCGGAACCCGAAGTGGTGCCGATGCTGATCGAACAGGCTCGCCTGCCGGCTGCGATGGCCGAAGCCACCAACAGACTCGCCGCCTCGATTGCAGAGAAACTGCGCAATCAGAAGAGCGCCGGCGGCCGTGCCGGTATTGTTCAGGGCTTGTTGCAAGAGTTTTCACTGTCGTCCCAGGAAGGCGTGGCGCTGATGTGCCTGGCCGAAGCGCTGCTGCGTATCCCGGACAAAGGCACTCGTGACGCACTGATTCGCGACAAGATCAGCACCGGTAACTGGCACCCGCACCTCGGCAACAGCCCGTCGCTGTTCGTCAACGCCGCCACGTGGGGCCTGCTGCTGACCGGCAAACTGGTCGCCACCCACAATGAAGCCGGCCTGACTTCGTCCCTGAGCCGCATCATCGGCAAGAGCGGCGAACCGATGATCCGCAAGGGCGTCGACATGGCCATGCGCCTGATGGGCGAGCAGTTCGTCACCGGCGAAACCATCGCCGAAGCTTTGGCCAACGCCAGCAAGTTCGAAGCCAAGGGTTTCCGTTACTCCTACGACATGCTGGGTGAAGCCGCACTCACCGAGCACGACGCCCAGAAATACCTGGCCTCGTACGAACAAGCGATTCACTCGATCGGCAAAGCGTCCCACGGTCGCGGGATTTATGAAGGTCCGGGCATTTCCATCAAGCTGTCGGCCCTGCACCCGCGTTACAGCCGTGCGCAGTACGAGCGCGTGATGGAGGAGCTGTATCCGCGCCTGCTGTCGCTGACCCTGCTGGCCAAGCAATACGACATCGGCCTGAACATCGACGCCGAAGAAGCCGACCGCCTCGAGCTGTCGCTGGATCTGCTGGAACGCCTGTGCTTCGAGCCGCAATTGACCGGCTGGAACGGCATCGGCTTCGTGATCCAGGCTTACCAGAAGCGCTGCCCTTACGTGATCGACTATGTGATCGACCTGGCCCGTCGCAGCCGTCATCGCCTGATGATCCGCCTGGTGAAAGGCGCGTACTGGGACAGCGAGATCAAGCGCGCCCAGGTCGAAGGCCTGGAAGGCTATCCGGTCTACACCCGCAAGGTGTACACCGACGTGTCCTACATCGCCTGCGCCCGCAAACTGCTGTCGGTCCCGGAAGTCATCTACCCGCAGTTCGCCACGCACAACGCCCACACCCTGTCGGCCATTTACCATATCGCCGGTCAGAACTATTACCCCGGTCAGTACGAGTTCCAGTGCCTGCACGGCATGGGTGAACCGCTGTACGAACAGGTTGTAGGCAAGGTTTCCGACGGCAAACTGAACCGTCCGTGCCGCGTGTACGCACCGGTCGGCACTCACGAAACACTGTTGGCGTACCTGGTCCGTCGCCTGCTGGAAAACGGTGCGAACACCTCGTTCGTGAACCGCATCGCCGACCAGTCCATTTCGATTCAGGAGCTGGTGGCCGATCCGGTGGCCAGCATCGAGCAGATGGCGACGCTGGAAGGCGGCTTCGGCCTGCCGCACCCGCGTATTCCGCTGCCGCGTGATCTATATGGTGCCGAGCGCGCCAACTCCAGCGGCATCGACATGGCCAACGAACATCGTCTGGCTTCGCTGTCCTGTGCCTTGCTGGCCACCGCACACAACCACTGGAAAGCCGCGCCGATGCTCGGTTGCGCGTCCAGCAGCGAAACCCCTGCACCGGTGCTGAACCCCTCCGATCTGCGTGATGTGGTTGGTCATGTGCAGGAAGCGACTGTTGAAGACGTCGACAACGCGATTCAGTGCGCGCTGAAAGCCGCACCGATCTGGCAGGCCACCCCGCCCGCCGAACGCGCCGCGATCCTGGAACGTGCCGCCGATTTGATGGAGGGCGAGATTCAGCCGCTGATGGGCTTGCTGGCCCGCGAAGCCGGCAAGACCTTCGCCAACGCCATCGCCGAAGTGCGCGAAGCCGTGGATTTCCTGCGTTATTACGCGGTTCAGGCCCGCAACGACTTCAGCAACGACGCCCACCGCCCACTGGGCCCGGTGGTCTGCATCAGTCCGTGGAATTTCCCTCTGGCGATTTTCAGCGGCCAGGTCGCCGCTGCATTGGCTGCCGGTAACCCGGTGCTGGCCAAGCCTGCAGAACAGACTCCGCTGGTGGCGGCTCAAGCCGTGCGCCTGATGCTCGAGGCCGGAATTCCCGAAGGCGTGCTGCAACTGCTGCCGGGCCGTGGCGAAACCGTCGGTGCTCGTCTGGTTGGCGACGATCGCGTCAAAGGCGTGATGTTCACCGGCTCTACCGAAGTCGCTCGCTTGCTGCAACGCAACGTCGCCGGTCGCCTGGATGCCCAAGGCCGTCCAATTCCGCTGATCGCCGAAACCGGCGGCCAGAACGCGATGATCGTCGACTCTTCGGCGCTGACCGAACAAGTGGTGATCGACGTCGTATCCTCGGCCTTCGACAGCGCGGGCCAGCGTTGCTCAGCGCTGCGGGTCCTGTGCCTGCAGGAAGATTCCGCTGACCGCGTCATCGAAATGCTCAAGGGTGCCATGGCTGAATGCCGTCTAGGCAACCCGGAGCGCTTGTCCGTGGACATCGGCCCGGTGATCGACGCCGAAGCCAAGGCGGGCATCGACAAGCACATCCAGGGCATGCGCGACAAAGGCCGCAGCGTGTACCAGGTGGCCATCGCCAATACCGACGAAGTCAAGCGCGGCACCTTCGTGATGCCAACCTTGATCGAACTGGAAAGCTTCGACGAGCTGCAACGGGAGATCTTCGGTCCGGTGCTGCACGTGGTTCGCTACAAGCGCAAAGACATCGACCAACTGATCGCTCAGATCAACGCCTCCGGCTACGGCCTGACGCTGGGTGTGCACACCCGTATCGACGAAACCATCGCCAAGGTGATCGACAACGTCAACGCCGGTAACGTCTACGTGAACCGCAACATCGTGGGTGCCGTGGTGGGCGTGCAACCGTTCGGCGGCGAAGGCTTGTCGGGCACCGGCCCGAAAGCCGGTGGTCCGTTGTATCTGTACCGTCTGCTGTCGACGCGTCCTACCGATGCGATTGAACAATCCTTCGCTCGCGGTGACGCGATTACTGCGCCGGATGTTCGTCTGCGCGATGCCATGAGCAAACCGCTGACGGCCCTGAAGGCCTGGGCCGATAAACACAAGTTCGCCGACCTGAGCACCCTGTGCGTGCAGTTCGCCGCGCAATCGCAAAGCGGGATCACGCGTGTCCTGGCAGGCCCGACCGGCGAACGCAACAGCTATGCCATCCTGCCGCGTGAACACGTGCTGTGCCTGGCGGACGTCGAAGGCGATCTGCTGACCCAACTCGCCGCGGTATTGGCGGTGGGCGGTTCGGCAGTGTGGCCGGAAGCTGAGTTGACCAAGGCAGTGTTCGCCCGTCTGCCGAAAGACGTTCAGGCACGGATCAAGCTGGTTGCCGACTGGAACAAGGATGAAGTGGTGTTTGATGCGGTGCTGCATCATGGCCATTCCGATCAGCTGCGTGCGGTGTGCCAGCAAGTGGCCAAGCGTGCTGGCGCGATCGTTGGGGTTCATGGTTTGTCGCAAGGCGAAACCGGCATTGCGCTGGAGCGCCTGGTGATCGAGCGGGCGTTGAGCGTCAACACGGCTGCGGCGGGTGGTAATGCGAGCTTGATGACGATCGGCTAAATCGCGTCAAAACCAGGCGTTCGCAATGGATGCCTGGCTCATTGAATCCCTGTGGGAGCGAGCCTGCTCGCGAAGAGGTCGGCACATCCAACATAGATGTTGAATGTGCCGACCTCTTCGCGAGCAGGCTCGCTCCCACATTTGATTAGCGGTGCCCGGACTGCACCATCACCCACATCAATCATCCTTTCAGCCCGCCCTCCCCACGCCTAGACTCGGCCCAACCCAAAAAAAGGTAGGCCGCCATGTCCGAGACGCTGCTCAGTTCCCGCAATCTGGCTTTCGAGCTGTATGAAGTCCTCGATGCCGAGGGCCTGACCCGGCGTGAGCGTTTTGCCGAACACAATCGCGAAACCTTCGATGCCGCCATCGGTACCGCTCGCAGCATCGCCGAGAAGTTCTTCGCCCCGCATAACCGCAAGGGCGACGAGAACGAACCGCGCTACGAAGACGGTCAGGCGATCCTGATTCCGGAAGTGAAGCCCGCGGTGGATGCTTTCCTCGAAGCCGGCTTCCTCAATGCGGCGCGCAGTTTCGATGCGGGTGGCATGCAACTCCCTACCCTACTGTCCCAAGCCTGTTTCGCTCACTTTCAAGCGGCTAATGCGGCATCGACCTCATACCCGTTTTTGACCATGGGCGCGGCCAACCTGATTGAAAGTTTCGGCACCGATGAGCAGAAGCAACGCTTCCTGCAACCGATGATCGACGGGCGCTTCTTCGGCACCATGGCCCTGACCGAACCGCATGCCGGCTCTTCGTTATCGGATATTCGTACCCGAGCCGAGCCGGTGTCTGACGGTACCTATCGACTCAAGGGCAACAAGATTTTCATCTCCGGCGGCGATCATCCGCTGTCTGAAAACATCGTGCACATGGTCCTGGCCAAGTTGCCGGATGCACCAGCCGGCGTGAAGGGAATCTCGCTGTTTATCGTCCCCAAGTTTCTGGTCAACGAGGACGGCAGCCTGGGCAAACGCAACGACGTGCTTCTCGCAGGCCTGTTCCACAAGATGGGTTGGCGCGGCACCACCTCTACCGCGCTGAACTTCGGCGACAACGGCGAGTGTGTCGGCTACTTGGTGGGCAAGCCGCACCACGGGCTGAGCTACATGTTCCAGATGATGAACGAGGCGCGGATCGGCGTCGGCATGGGTGCGGTGATGCTCGGCTACGCCGGTTACCTGTACTCGCTGGAATACGCCCGCGAACGTCCGCAAGGTCGCGTCCCTGACAGCAAGGACCCGAATACTGCGCCGGTGGCGATCATCCGGCATGCCGATGTCAAACGCATGTTGCTGACCCAGAAAGCCTACGTGGAAGGCTCATTTGACCTCGGCCTGTACGCCGCACGATTGTTCGATGACACCACAACCCTTGAGACTGAGGCCGAACGCAAGCAAGCCCATGAGCTCTTGGATTTGCTGACACCCATCGTCAAATCCTGGCCATCGGAGTTTTGCCTGAAGGCCAACGAACTGGCGATCCAGATTCTTGGCGGTCACGGTTACACCCGTGAATATCCGGTGGAGCAGTATTATCGCGACAACCGGTTGAATCCGATCCATGAGGGTACGCACGGCATTCAGTCGCTGGATTTGCTGGGGCGCAAACTGGCCCAGAACGGCGGCGCGGGGCTCAAGCAATTGATCCGCCTGATCGCCGACACGGCCGAGCGGGCGCAGGCGCATGGGTCGCTGACCAGGTTGCGCGAGCCCCTGGAGAAACTGGTGGCGCGCCTGCAAACGGTGACCCTCGGCCTGCTGACGGATCTGGGGCAAGGCAAGGTCAACAGCAGCCTGGCGAACTCGGCGCTGTACCTGAAAGTGTTCGGGCACACGGTGATTGGCTGGCGCTGGCTGGAACAGGCGATTCGCGCCGAGGATGGACTGGCCAGGGGCAATGGGGCAGATGTGAACTTCTATAAAGGCAAGCTGCAAGCGGCGCGATATTTCCTGACATGGGAAGTGCCGGGTTGCCACCATGAACTGGCGATTCTTGAGGCGCGGGATGATGTGTGTCTGGGAATGCGGGATGAGTGGTTCTGATTTGAGCCTTGTTGGGCAGCTGAAATCCATTCGCGAGCAAGCCCGCTCCCACATTTGATCATCGGCGTTCACAGATTATGTGTTCACAGCAGATCGAGTGTGGGAGCGGGCTTGCCCGCGAAGAGGCCCGCGCTGACGGCGAATCGGCTCAACCGAAACCGACCCATCTGCCGCGCCAGATCATCCGCCAACCGCTGTGAAGTCTGACAATCCTCACAGCAATTCTTTGGTTGTGCGCAAAGCCGATCAGGCCTGATTGATCGTCTTGGAGATCACTTCAACCGTGGCGCTGACTTGCTCTTGGTAACGGTCGAGTTCCTGCTGATGCTGTTTCTTCATTTCAATCTGCTGGGAGCACAGATTCATGGCGGCCAATACCAGCAAGCGGTCACCGATCAGTGTCGGGTATTTCTTTTTAGTGTCGGCCAGTGCAGCCTTCAACATCAGCGCGGCGTCCAGCAGGGTTTGCTCTTCCCCGGCCGGCGCCCTGATCGAATAGTCCTCCCCCAGGATCGAGACGACTTTCACCTCTGCGGCGCCGTGATTCATGCGCTGACCGGGCTGGCGCTGACGCGCTCAACCAACGCCTGGATGCGGGCCGTGGTGGCGCCTTGTTTCTCTTCCTGTTCCATCAGGCTCAATTGCAGGCTTTCGTTTTCGTCCTTGGTCTGAGCCAGTTCGGCGTTCAGGGACTGGTTGGTGGCAAGCAGCGCCTGGTTCTGTTGCACCAGATCGCTGACCAGTTGTTCCAATTGGCTAAGGGATGCTTCCAACATTTTGATTTTCCAGGCGTTTTCAAAGGGCACGTACGATAAAGAAAAGTCACCACGTATGCCAGGGTTATCCGGGCTCAAGGCCTTGATTTTGCTGGCGGACGACCTTCTTCGCGAACTGTAGAGACTCTGATTGGCCAATCTGGTTCCTGCACTTCGTCGCCGGGACGGTTGCAGGATAAAAACCCAAGAGCGCCTTGGTCCTCTCCTGTCGCAAAACCTTTTTGACAGCATCACATTTCAACAGGTTAGAATCGCTGGCACGCAGACTGCATGGTCAGTTTGTGCCCGCCTTTCAGCTTTCTGGAGTACTGCCTTTGAATGCGACGACCATCAACAGCCTGTTCTTGATCGGCGCGTTGCTGGTAGGTGCAAGCATTCTGGTGAGCTCACTTTCGTCCCGCCTCGGCATCCCGATTCTGGTGATTATCCTGGCGGTAGGCATGTCGGCCGGGGTCGACGGCGCCGGCATTATTTTCGATAACTACCCAACGGCTTATCTGGTGGGCAACCTCGCCCTGGCCGTGATCCTGCTCGATGGCGGTTTGCGCACGCGGGTATCCAGTTTCCGCGTTGCGTTATGGCCGGCGCTGTCCCTGGCCACGGTCGGAGTGTTGATCACCACGGGGCTGACCGGCATGGCGGCGGCCTGGCTGTTCGACCTCAATCTGATTCAAGGCCTGCTGATCGGCGCTATCGTGGGATCTACCGACGCCGCAGCGGTGTTCTCGCTGCTGGGCGGCAAAGGCCTGAACGAACGGGTGAGCGCGAGCCTGGAGATCGAATCCGGCAGCAACGATCCGATGGCGGTGTTCCTCACCGTGACCCTGATCGACATGCTCGCCAGCGGCGAGACCGGCTTGCACTGGAACCTGCTGGTACATTTGGTGCGCGAGTTCGGCATTGGTGGTGTGATCGGCCTCGGGGGCGGCTGGCTGATGTTGCAACTGGTCAACCGTATCCACCTGGCCGCCGGGCTTTATCCAATCCTGGTGATTGCCGGTGGCCTGGTGGTGTTTGCCCTGACCAACGCCCTGCACGGCAGCGGTTTTTTGGCGGTGTACCTGTGCGGCCTGGTGATCGGCAACCGTCCGGTCCGCAGCCGACACGGCATTTTGCATATGCTCGACGGCATGGCATGGCTGGCCCAGATCGGCATGTTCCTGGTGCTGGGCCTGTTGGTGACCCCCCATGACCTGCTGCCGATCGCCCTGCCGGCGCTGGGCCTGGCGCTGTGGATGATTCTGTTTGCCCGTCCGCTGTCGGTGCTGGTCGGTCTGCTGCCATTCAAGGCGTTCCATGGACGTGAGAAAGCATTCATTTCCTGGGTTGGCCTGCGCGGCGCGGTCCCGATCATTCTGGCAGTGTTCCCCTTGATGGCGGGGCTGCCTAACGCTCAGCTGTATTTCAATCTGGCGTTCTTTATCGTGCTGGTGTCATTGCTGGTGCAAGGCACCAGCCTGCCCTGGGTGGCGAAGCTTTTGAAAGTGACCGTCCCGCCAGAGCCCTTGCCGATTTCCCGATCAGCCCTGGAAGTCCACGTCACCAGCGAGTGGGAATTGTTCGTTTATCGCCTCGGGGCCGAAAAATGGTGCATCGGCTCCCCCCTGCGCGAACTGAAAATGCCCGAAGGTACCCGGATCGCAGCACTGTTTCGGGGTCAGCAACTGCTCCATCCGTCGGGTAGTACAGTGCTCGAAGTCGACGATTTGCTCTGTGTTATCGGCCATGAGCACAATCTTCCGGCCCTCGGAAAGCTCTTCAGCCAGGCGCCGCAACGGGGCCTCGATCTGCGCTTTTTCGGCGACTTCGTACTTGAAGGAGACGCCCAGCTGGCCGCGGTTGCAGCCCTGTACGGGTTGAAAGTCGAAGGCATCGATCCGGACATGACCCTGGCCAGCTTCATTGCCCATAAAGTGGGGGGTGCGCCTGTAGTCGGCGACCAGGTTGAGTGGAACAACACCATCTGGACCGTCGCGGTCATGGAAGGGAACAAGATCGGCAAAGTGGGCGTCAGATTCCCCGAAGGAAGTCGCCCGGGTCCCGGCCTCTTCCTCTAAACTCCACACTTCGCCTCGTTTTCGATCGGTCTCTATGTCAACCCTGCGCACCTTTTTCGTCACGGCCCTGCTGGGCTTGAGTCTTTCTGTCGGCACGTTGCAAGCGGCAGAGCCGCCGTCCAGCGAAGCCGTGCAGACAAACCTGGACAAGATCGCCGAGCGCAAACTGCCGGAAGCTGATCAAAAAGCCCTGCAGAGCATTCTACAAAGCACCCTGACACAGCTCACCAGCAAGCGTGATTACGAGCAGAAGCTGGTTGAGCTCAAGCAACAACTGGCCACCGCGCCAAAGCAGAACATCGAGAATCAGCGTGAACTGACCCGCCTCAAGGCCACCAGCGTGGTGCCGGTGGCGCAGCGTTACGCCAAGGAGTCGATTCAGCAGCTCGAGCAAATGCTGACCGAGCGCTCGACCCAGCAAAGCGATCTGCAAAAAGCCCTGGCCGACGCCAACAGCCTGGTCATTACCGCCCAGACCCGCCCCGAGCGCGCCCAGGCGGAAATTTCCGCCAGCCAGACGCGCATCCAGCAGATCAACAACATCCTCAAGGCCGGCAAAGAGAACGGCAAGACCTTGAGCGGCGAGCAACGGGACCAGCTCAGTGCTGAACTCGCGGCGCTCAATGCCTTGATCCCCCTGCGTCGCCAGGAACTGGCCGGCAACAGTCAGCTGCAGGATCTGGGCAACAGCCAGCATGACTTGCTCTCGGAAAAATCCGACCGCCTGGAAAGGGAAATCCAGGAGCTGCAAAACCTGATCAGCCAGAAACGCCTGGCCCAGTCCCAGGAGACGGTGACCCAGCAGTCCATCGAAGCACAGAAGTCCGGGGGCAGCGTTCTGCTGGCCACCGAAAGTGCGGCCAACCTGAAACTCTCGGACTACCTGCTCAAAAGCACCGACCGTCTCAACGAAGTCACCCAGCAGAACCTGCAGACCAAACAGCAGCTGGACAACGTGACTCAGAGCGATTCAGCCCTGGACGAGCAAATCAACGTGCTCAAGGGCAGCCTGCTGCTCTCCAAGATTCTCTACAAGCAGAAGCAGGGTCTGCCGCACCTCAAGGTCGACCGCGACCTGGCCGACCAGATCGCCGACATCCGCCTGTATCAGTTCGAAGTCAGCCAGCAGCGGGAACTGCTTAGCAATCCGGCAACGTACGTCGATAACCTGCTGGCGGCCCAGCCGCCGGAGCAAGTGACCCCGCAGCTGCGCAAGAGCCTGATGGAACTGGCCCTCACTCGCGCCGACCTGCTGGAGCGATTGAACCGCGAACTGAGCGCCGTGCTCAACGAATCCATCACGTTGCAACTCAATCAAAAACAACTGCTCAGCACCGCGCAAAGCCTGAGGGCGACGCTGGAAGAGCAGATGTTCTGGATTCCCAGCAACAAGCCACTCGATCCTGAATGGATGCGCGCCGTGCCGGAGCGCCTGCAACGACAGGTGACTACGCTGCCATGGGCTTCGAGCCTGAGTGAACTCACCGACGGCTTGACCCAGCGACCACTGTTGTTCCTGCCGCTGGCGCTGCTGATCGGCGCCCTGCTGTGGCGGCGCACGAGTTTGTACGCCCGCCTGAACAAGGTTCACCAGGACATTGGTCACTTCAAGCGCGACAGCCAGTGGCACACGCCTCAAGCGATCCTGATCAATATTTTACTGGCAATGCCGGTCGCCCTGGGCCTGGCCTTGTGCGGCCTGGCCTTGCAGATTGACGCTCGCGGGCAGAACGCCAACATGGGCGCGGCGCTGCTGCAGATGGCCCAGGCCTGGCTGGTGTTCTATACCGCCTACCGGATCCTCTCACCCGGTGGCGTAGCCGAATTGCATTTCCGCTGGGAAAAACCCCAGGTCGAATTCCTCCAGGGCTGGATTCGCCGACTCGGGCTGGTGGTAATGGCCCTGGTCGCGGTGGTGGCCGTCGCCGAACTGCAACCGGCGGCGCTGGCTGACGACGTGCTCGGCATGCCTGTGGTGCTGACGTGCTACGCCCTGATGGCCTGGTTGCTCAGCCGCCTGTTGATCAGCAGCCCTACCCACGAAAACGCCTCGCTGTTCCGCAAGGCCGTGGCCATCTTGTTCACCGCCCTGCCGATCGCCTTGTTCGTGGCCGTGTGCTTCGGCTATTACTACACCGCACTGAAACTCAGCGACCGGTTGATCAACACCCTTTACCTGCTGATGTTCTGGCTGGTGATCGAGGCGACCTTCGTGCGCGGCCTCAGTGTTGCGGCGCGGCGCCTGGCTTATCAGCGCGCCCTGGCCAAACGCCAGGCCGCCAAGGAAGCGGGCGACGGCGAAGCGGTGATCGAAGAGCCGACCCTGGACATCGAGAAGGTCAACGAACAGTCCCTGCGCCTGATCCGCCTGGCGCTGCTCGGCGGGTTCATGGCGGCGCTGTACTGGGTCTGGTCGGACCTGATCTCGGTGTTTTCGTACCTGGACAACATCACCCTCTACGAATACACCAGCGGCACCGGTGCCAACATGAGCATGGTGCCGATCAGCATCGGCGACATGCTCGGCGCACTGATCATCATCGGCATCACCTTCGCCCTCGCCCGCAACCTGCCAGGTCTGCTGGAAGTGTTTGTGCTGTCGAAGCTGAACCTGGCCCAAGGCAGTGCCTACGCCACCACCACATTGCTGTCCTACGTGATCGCCGGTATCGGTTTTGTCTCGACCCTGTCCACCCTCGGCGTGAGTTGGGACAAGTTGCAATGGCTGGTGGCGGCGCTTTCGGTGGGCCTGGGGTTCGGCATGCAGGAGATTTTCGCCAACTTCATCTCCGGGATCATGATTCTGTTCGAACGCCCGGTGCGAATCGGCGACACGATCACTATCGGCAACCTGTCGGGCACGGTGAGCAAGATCCGGATCCGCGCCACGACCATTACCGACTTCGATCGCAAGGACATCATTGTCCCGAACAAAACGTTCATCACCGGTCAATTGATCAACTGGTCCCTGACCGACACCATCACCCGGGTCACCCTCAAGCTCGGGGTGGACTACGGCTCGGATCTGGATCTGGTGAAAGAACTTCTGCTGAAGGCGGCAAGGGAAAACCCACGGGTACTCAAAGAGCCTGAACCCCATGTGTACTTCCTGAACTTCGGCGAAAGCACCCTCGACCACGAGTTGCGCATGCACGTGCGCGACCTTGGTGACCGTAACCCGGTACTCGACGAGGTCAATCGCTTCATCAACCGCGAATTCAAGAAGCAGCACATCAACATTTCGTTCCGGCAGATGGAGGTTTACCTCAAGAACATCCAGGGTCAGGAATACAGGATGGTGCCAGTCGATCCGGAAGCCAAAACCATCGTGCCCAAGACCGAGGGTCAAGTTCCTCAAGAGCCGCCGGCCGCCAAGCTCGACTAACCGGCCTATCCCTAGCAGAATGCTCGGACATTCTGCTGGAGATGGCCCTTGAAAGCCCTCGACGAACTGACCTTCGATAACCGCTTCGCCCGCCTGGGCGATACGTTTTCCGTCCACGTGCTGCCCGAGCCCATCGACAATCCGCGCCTGGTGGTGGCCAGCCCCGCCGCCATGGCGCTGCTCGACCTCGATCCGGCCGAGGCCGAAACCCCGGCGTTCGCCGAGCTGTTCAGCGGCCACAAGCTCTGGGCCGACGCGGTTCCCAGGGCGATGGTCTATTCCGGTCATCAGTTCGGGTCCTACAACCCTCAGTTGGGCGACGGTCGCGGCTTGTTGCTGGGCGAGGTCTATAACCAGGCCGGCGAGCATTGGGACCTGCACCTCAAGGGCGCTGGCCAGACGCCTTTTTCGCGCATGGGTGATGGACGCGCGGTGCTGCGCTCATCAATTCGCGAGTTTCTCGCCTCCGAAGCGCTGCATGCCCTGAATATTCCGACCACCCGCGCACTGTGCGTGATCGGCTCCGACACCCCGGTCTGGCGCGAAAAGCAGGAACGCGCGGCGATGGTCCTGCGCCTGGCACCGAGCCATGTGCGTTTCGGCCATTTCGAGTATTTCTATTACACCAAGCGCCCCGAGAAGCAGAAAGAACTCGGCGACTACCTGCTGGCCATGCACTTTCCGGAGTGCCTGGAACAACCCGAGCCCTACCTGGCGATGTTCCGCGAGATCGTCGAGCGCAATGCCGAACTGATTGCCAAGTGGCAAGCCTATGGCTTCTGCCATGGGGTGATGAACACCGACAACATGTCGATCCTGGGCATCACCTTCGACTATGGCCCTTTCGCTTTCCTCGACGACTTCGACGCCCACTTCATCTGCAACCACTCCGATGACCGGGGCCGTTATTCCTTCAGCAACCAGGTGCCGATCGGCCAGTGGAACCTCAGCGCTCTGGCCCAGGCCCTCACGCCATTCATCAGCGTCGAGGCCCTGCGCGAAACCCTCGGGCTGTACCTGCCGCTGTACCAGGCCCACTACCTGGACCTGATGCGCCGCCGCCTCGGTTTTACCACTGCCGAGGACGATGACCAGAAACTGCTGGAACACCTGCTGCAACTGATGCAGAACAGTGGCGTCGACTACAGCCTGTTCTTCCGCCGCCTGGGGGACGAATCACCTGAGCAGGCGCTCGCCCGCTTGCGCGACGACTTCGTCGACATCAAGGGCTTCGATGCCTGGGGCGAGCTCTATGTCGCTCGGGTTGCCCGTGAAGGCGAGGCAGATCAGCAAAAGCGCCGCAAACGGATGCATGCGGTCAATCCGCTCTACATCCTGCGTAACTACCTGGCGCAGAAAGCCATCGATGCGGCGGAAAGTGGCGACTATTCAGAAGTTCGTCGGCTGCATGCGGTGCTGAGCAATCCGTTCGAGGAGCAGCCGGGAATGCAGGGTTACGCCGAGCGGCCGCCGGAATGGGGCAAGCATCTGGAGATCAGTTGCTCGTCGTGAGACTGGTCAGATAAAGGTCTCCACCGATACACCAAAGCGCTCAGCCAGCCAGCGTATCTGGCGCAGGTTGAGCTGGCGCTTGCCGCTCAAAATCTCCGAAACAACCGATTGGGTACCGACCCCGGGCAGGTCACTCTGAGTCAGGCCGTGTTCACGCATCAAATAGCCGAGAACATCGACACCGCTGGGCTTGGGCATTGGGTGATGCTTGTGATCCCACTCTTCAATCCAGTCACCAATGATCTCCACCAGACTCATTAACGGATGGGACTCATCATCGCCGGTCATCGCTAATAACTCGTCTAGCGCCTGCACCAACATGTCGTAGTCATTTTCATTTTTGGGTTTGCGCAGCAAGGGCGAGACGAACTCCCAATGCTCGGCAGCTCTTTTGATCAGAACACTCATGCTACTTACTCCTTCCATTTTCCGCGGTCGTATTCGCGGTGATCCAGCACATGCTTGATGTATAGCTTCTGAGATCGATATCTGACGTAGGCAATCAGGCGTAACTTGTTGCCACCGATATCGAAAACGTGAAACTCACCCACCTTATCGACAGTAGGAAACAGGGCCTTCATCGCCGCAAAATCCGATGGTTTACCTCCTGCGGCCAAGTGATACCAGTGATCCAATGCGGTGGCTGCATTTGGCCATTTGGTCTTGGCTTCACGGATACGTTTTTCAGTGATGACATGCATGCAACATCTTTATCGCATTCTGCTATGGGAAGTTAATCACAGACCAAAATTATCGCAAGCTGCGATACAGGTCGAACAGACCAACGGTCTCTCCTGACTCAATCCAGCGTAGTGTCACCTCCGGGTGCCGCTCGATTGAAAACATGAGCAAACGTCTCCAAATAGGAATGATCGGCTTCTAACAGGACCACTCTCATGACCGATCCAATGCTCATCCCTTGCCCCCACTGCAACGGCCTCAACCGCATTCCCGCCGCGCGCCTCAACGACCATCCAAAATGCGGTCGCTGCAAGGCCGCGGTCCTGCTCGACAAACCGTTCGAATTGAAACAAGGCGATTACGCCAGTCAGATCAAGGGCGACCTGCCGCTGCTGGTGGATGTGTGGGCGGACTGGTGCGGGCCGTGCAAGTCGTTTGCGCCGGTGTTCGAGCAGGCCGCGAGTCAGCTGGCTGGCAAGTGTCGGCTGGCGAAACTCGATAGCGAGGCGAATCAGCAGTTGTCGGCGCAGTTAGGAATCCGCTCGATCCCGAGCCTGATTCTGTTCAAGAACGGCCGGGAAGTGGCGCGCCAGAGCGGGGCCTTCCCTTTACCGCAGTTGATGAGTTGGTTGCGTAGTCAGGGGATCTAAAGCCACCATAAACCACTGTGGGAGCGGCGATGCGGCGATCCGACTTGTAGGAGCGAGCTCGCTCGCGATGGACTCAAAAGCGCCGCTTTTAACCAGCAAATACGCGTTATCGTTAACGACCATCGCGAGCAAGCTCGCTCCCACAGTGGTTCGGTGTTGATTGCCGGACTCAGGTGTTTTCGAGCAGGTTGTGCAGCTCGACGAACTGCTGGGTCAGCTTGTGCCGAGGATCGAGATGAATCAGCGGCGTATTGGCCTGATGCGACTCGCGCATCCGCACCGAGCTACCCAGATACACCGGCAGCACCGGCAAGCCCTCGGCGATCAGTTCGTCGAGCATTTGCTGGGGCAGGCTGGCACGGGCCTGGAACTGATTGACGACTATGCCTTCGACTTCCAACCCTTCGTTGTGGTCATCCTTCAATTCTTCGATCTCCGCCAGCAGGCCATATAGCGCCTGACGCGAGAAACTGTCGCAGTCGAAGGGGATCAGCACGCGGTCAGCGGCGATCAATGCCGAAACTGCATAAAAATTCAACGCTGGTGGTGTATCGAGATAGATACGGTCGTAGTCGCCGTCCAACTCTTCGAGCAATTTACGCAGTTTGTTGATCTTGTGTTTGGCTTCGAGCTTGGGCTGTAAGTCAGCCAGCTCGGCCGTGGCGGTGATAACGTGGAGGTTGTCGAACGGGGTTTCGTAGATATCGACCTGGCTTTTTTTCGAGAACGGCCCGGAAGACAGCGTCTGCTTGAAAAAATCGGCAATGCCCATCGGGATGTCATTGCCGGTGAGTCCTGTCAGGTACTGAGTGGAGTTGGCCTGGGCATCGAGATCCACCAATAAGGTGCGATAACCCTCGCTGGCACTGACCGCCGCCAGATTGCAGGCAATGCTCGATTTGCCTACGCCACCTTTCTGATTGAACACCACGCGCCGCATGTCAAAACCTCCGTGTATCAAAGAATGATCGAGTGTAGTAGGCCACGGCTCTGCTTAGCTACCTCGCCGGCACAGGGACTACACAGTCAGGTGCGATCTCTTGACGAAAAAGCGGCTAAGTCATCCACTGATCGCAAAATGAGCCGACAGACATGGCAGGCGCACTATGGATAATGGCCATACGAAGATCGATGCGCACCAACCGGTCCGTTTGTTGAGCAAAATGTAACCAGCATTTGCTACGGGCTCGCCGCACCGGGATAATGCGCGCCACTCGGCGTTATGCGCCACGGTAGCGTCTTTCGCTGTTTTTGCGATTCACCGCGTCAAGGAAGCCCGCAGGGGCGGGATGAATGTCTGTGATTAACTTCAACATCGCCCGATGGCGCGCGTGGGCCCCCGGGCTCGACAGCGTGGACGATTGGCAGGCCTGGTGCCGACAGCCGGTCGTGCTCCCGGGCAGCGATGCCGCCCCCGACGTCTCTTTTCTACCGGCCATGCAACGCCGGCGACTCAGCCGCCTGGCGCGAATGGCATTCAGTGTTGGCTGGCCATTGGCCGAGGGGCGCCAGGACTTGCCGTTGGTCTTTATTTCCCGCCACGGCGAAACCCCGCGCACCTTTGAAATCCTCAGCGAGCTGGCGGCCGATCAACCGCTGTCCCCTACCCAGTTCAGCCTGTCGGTGCACAACGCGGTGATCGGCCTGTGGTCGATCCTGCGTGGCGAAACCAGTGAGATGACGGCCCTCGCAGCAGCCGGCGACGGCCTTGAACACGGCATGCTGGAGGCCGCGGCATTGCTTGCCGAAGGTGCAACGGCTGTCCTGTTGGTGGTCACTGAAGAGCAGCCACCCGAAGCCTATTCCACCTGGATCGACGATGTGCCGTTTCCTTATGCGGTCGGCCTGCTGATTACCCAGGGCAATGACTGGCAGCTGTCCCTGAACAGCAACCCGGATGCGTTGTCCAAAGCCCACTGGCCCCATGCCCTGGATCTCTTGCGTACGCTGCTCGGCCAGCAGACTACCTGCCAACATGCCTGGAAAAATCGTGTATGGACCTGGCAACGCAACCTGTAAATGATAAAAACCGGGACGCCTATTACTGGCGTCTGCTGGCTACCGCCGCAAGCTTCACCCTGTTCGGGTTGGGCGGGCTGTGCCTGCGCCTGGTGGTTTTCCCGCTACTGAGCTGCCTGCCCGGCGATGCGCGGAAGCATCGGTTGCGGGCGCGGCAAACTGTCAGTAGATGTTTCTGGTTTTTCGTCCGCTTCATGGCCCGCACCGGTGTGCTGACCTACGACATCCAGGGCGCTGAAAAGCTCGGTCGACCAGGGCAAATGATCATCGCCAATCACCCATCGCTGATCGACGTCGTGTTCCTGATCGGTCTGGTGCGCCATGCCAATTGCGTGGTCAAGCAAAGCCTGTGGGAGAACCCCTTTACCCGCGACCCGCTACGCCGCACCGAATACATCAGCAATGATGGCAGTATGGATATGCTCGATGCGGCTGCGGATGCACTGAAAAGTGGTCAGACCCTGATCATCTTCCCCGAAGGCACGCGCACCCGGCCAGGCCACGCGCCAGCCTTTCATCGGGGTGCAGCGGCCATCGCGTTGCGCGGTGCGAAAATCCTCACCCCGGTGATCATCAAGGTCAGCCCCACGACGTTGACCAAGGCCGAGCCCTGGTATCGGATCCCCAAACGTCGCGTGCACTTCAGTTTCCGTGTCGGAGCCGATATAGATCCACAAGCCTTCGCTGCGCTGGGCCCTGCTCCTCAGGCGTCGCGCAAGCTCAACGATTATCTGCATCATTACTTTATCAAGGAGCTCGCCGAAGATGAGCGATCTACACCGTGAAATCAAAGAACTGATCATCGACGCCCTGGGCCTTGAAGACATCAGCGTCGAAGACATTGACGATAACCAGACGCTCTTTGGCGAAGGCCTGGGCCTGGATTCGGTCGACGCACTGGAACTCGGCCTGGCCATCCAGAAAAAGTACGGTATCAAGATCGACGCCGACGCCAAGGACACACGCAATCACTTCAGCAATGTGGCGAGCCTCGCGGCGTTCGTCACCGCAAAACAGGCAGCCTGAGACCGGACCATGCAAACTCGTGACGACATTTTCAACACCTTGCGCGATGCCATGGTCGAACTCTTCGAGTTGGACCCGGAGCGTGTGAGTCTCGAATCCAATCTGTACCAGGACCTGGAAATCGACAGCATCGACGCAGTCGACCTGATCGATCACATCAAGCGCCAGACCGGCAAGAAAATCGCCGCCGAAGAATTCAAATCGGTGCGTACCGTCAGCGACGTGGTCGAGGCGGTCTATCGACTGGTTCATCCGGCCGCATGAGTCGATTGATCGGCCTTGTCCTGCTGCTGGCGGCCCTGCTGTACCCCTTTGCGGTGTATTTCGGCATGGAGCATTTTGCCCCGTGGCAGTTCGGTCTGCTGCTGGGCAGCCTGTGGGTGGCCCGGGCGCTGTTCGGTGCGCGCAAGCCCGGCAGTCTGTGGATGGCGATCGGCGCGATCACTTTTTGCCTGTTGCTGGCGCTGCTGGATAGCCAACTGTTGCTGCGCTGGTACCCGGTACTGATCAGCGCATTCATGCTCGGGCTGTTCGGGCTGAGCCTGAAGTATGGCCCGCCGACGGTCGAACGGCTGGCACGCCTGCGTGAACCGCAGCTGCCGGCGAAGGCGATTGTTTATACCCGCCAGGTGACCATCGTCTGGTGTGTGTTCTTCCTCTGTAACGGTTTGCTCGCCGCCGCCCTGACACTCTGGGCGCCGCTGAAGTGGTGGATGCTGTACACCGGTCTGATTTCCTATGGATTGATGGGCCTGCTGTTTGCCATTGAATGGCTCATGCGACAACGGGTACGAGGCCACCCATGAATTGGACAAAACTTGAGCACCTGTTGCTCAAGGCTCAGCCGGAACGTGCCGTGACGGCCGGGCCGGCGCTGAATCACGCGCAACTGTGCGACCAGGCATTGAGCCTGGCCGCGGGCCTGCAGGCCCAGGGTATACAGCGCGTTGCCGTGCACCTGGAAGACGCCGCCGACCTGGCGATTGCCCTGCTCGGCGCCTGGCGTGCCGGGGTCAGCGTGCTGCTGCCTGCCGACTTGCAAGCCCAGACTCGCCAGCGCTGGTCGAAGGAAGTCGATCTGTGGCTGACCGATCAGGCCGAAGACGCGCAGCTGAGCGATTATCGGCATTCGCCACTGAGCGCCGCCACGCTGGATCTGGATCGCTGCCAGCTTAGCCTGTGCACGTCCGGGTCCAGCGGTGAGCCCAAGCGCATCGACAAAAGCCTGCGTCAGCTGGCCAATGAAGTCGACGCGCTGGAGCGTCTGTGGGGTGCCGATCTGGATGAGGCCTGCATCATCGGCAGCGTTGCTACCCAGCACATCTACGGCCTGCTGTTCCGGGTGTTGTGGCCGTTGTGCGCCGGGCGCTCGTTCGTGCGCAAGCAACTGGCCTTTCCGGAAGACTTGCAGCGCGCCAGCCGTGAACACCCGGCGTTCGCCTGGGTCGCCAGCCCGGCGCTGCTCAAGCGCATGGGCGACAATCTCGACTGGCCGGCCCTGAGCGCAGTTCGACGGGTGTTTTCCTCCGGCGGCGCATTACCGGCCGAGGCCGCGCAAAGCCTGCACGACCGCTTGAGCCAATGGCCGACGGAAATCTTCGGCAGCTCGGAAACCGGTGGCATTGCCTGGCGCCTGGGACAGGATTATTGGCAGCCCTTTGCCGGCATCGAGTTGAGCCAGGACAGCGATGGTGCGCTGCTCATTGCCTCGCCCTACTTGCCGTCCGGCCATATCGAACACACCGCGGATGCCGCGCGAATCGCAGCCGATGGCCGCTTCGAATTGCTCGGGCGACTGGACCGGATCGTCAAACTGGAAGAAAAACGCATTTCCCTGCCGATGCTGGAAAAGGCGTTGATGGACCACGAGTGGGTTGCCGAAGCGCGCCTTGGCGTGGTTCAGGAAAATCGTGCCTCATTAGGCGTGCTGCTGGTGCTGAGCGAACGGGGATTGCATGCCTTGCGCAATCAAGGCCGGCGGACCCTGACGCAAGCATTGCGTCAGCACCTGAGCCAGCATTGCGAGGCTATTGCCCTGCCACGCCGCTGGCGCTTGCTGCGTCAATTGCCGCTGAACGCCCAAGGCAAACTGCCCCAGGCCGACGTTGAAGCCCAGCTGCTGGCGCCGCGCCCAAAGGCGCCCGAGGTGCTGGAACAGGTCGAAGTCGATGGCGAGTGGAGCCTGCAACTGGCAGTGCCGCCGGACCTGGCGTATTTCAGTGGCCATTTCCCCCAGGCGCCGGTATTGCCCGGCGTAGTGCAGGTGGAGTGGGCGCTCACGCTGGGCCAACGATTGATGGTCCTGCCGGCAAAGTTCGCCGGCATGGAAGTGCTGAAATTCCAGCAATTGGTGCGCCCGGGAGATGAAATCCAACTGCACCTGCGTTTTGACCCGGCACGGGGCAAGCTGTATTTCGCCTATCGCAACGAGACCGCTACTTGCTCGAGTGGGCGGATATTGCTGGAGGCTGCGGGTGATGCATAACCCCTGCGCCGTCATCCCGGTCTACAACCACGAAACCGCCATCACCACGGTGGTCGATGCCGTGCTCGACAGCGGCCTGCCGTGCCTGCTGGTGGACGACGCCAGCGATAAGGCCTGCGCCGCGGTACTGGATCGACTGGCCCGGCGCGACAACGTGTTCCTGATCCGCCTGGCCTCTAACCAGGGCAAGGGTGCCGCCGTCATGACCGGCTTTCGCGAAGCTTCACGCCTGGGTTTCAGCCATGCCTTGCAGGTCGATGCCGACGGCCAGCACGACCTGCAGGACGTCGCGACCTTCATCGAACAATCGCGCCTGCACCCCGAGGCGGTGATCTGTGGTTATCCCAAGTACGATGCCAGCGTGCCCAAAGGTCGTTTGTACGCCCGCTACCTGACTCACGTCATGGTCTGGATCAACACCTTGTCGTTGCAGATCCGCGATTCCATGTGCGGCTTTCGCCTGTACCCGCTGCCACCGACCCTGGCACTGATCGACACCGCCAAGATCGGCAAGCGCATGGACTTCGACTCGGACATCCTGGTACGCCTGGCCTGGCGCAACCAGCCGATGCAGTGGCTGCAAACCAGGGTTCACTACCCGCTGGACGGCGTCTCGCATTTCCGCCTGTTCCGCGACAACGTGCTGATAACGAGCATGCACACCCGCCTGTTCTTCGGCATGCTGGTGCGGGCCCCGATGATCCTCTGGCGGCGGTGGCGAGCATGAGCGCAGACCGGCAACACTGGGCCGACCGCCAGGAGCGCGGCAGTTTCTGGCTGATGAAACTCACGGCGTTCGGCGCCAGGGTGCTTGGCCGTCGACTGTTGAGCCCACTGTTGTACGGCATCGTCCTGTACTTTTTTGTATTCGGACGCAGCGCCCGCCACAGTGCCTGGCAATACCAGCAACGGCTCGCCGACTGGAGCGGTCGCACTGAACTGCGCCCGACCCATTGGCGAGTGTTCGGCCAGTTCATGGCGTTCGCCGATTCCATGCTCGACAAGCTCGACGTATGGAATGGCAAGCTGAGCATCGAGCAGATCGAAATCATCGACCCGGCGCTGCTGCGCAATCAATTGCGCGGTACACGCGGGCAGATGCTGGTGGGTGCGCACCTGGGCAACCTCGAGGTCTGCCGCGCACTGGCGGAGATCGGCGAAAAGGTCACCATGAACGTCCTGGTGCACACCAAGCACGCCGAGCAATTCAATCGCCTGCTGGGTGAAGCGGGCGCGACCAACCTGCGGCTGATCCAGGTCAGCGAGCTCGACCCGGTCATCATGCTGCAATTGCATGAGCGCCTGGAGCGCGGCGAGTGGCTGGCGATCGCCGGCGACCGCGTGCCGCTGCACGGCGGACGGAGCGTGACCGTGGATTTTCTCGGCCATCAAGCCGCCTTCCCCCAAGGCCCGTGGTTGCTGGCCGGTTTGCTCAAATGCCCGATCAATCTGTTGATGTGCCTGAAAAAACCGACGGGCCAATATCGGGTGACCCTCGAACCGTTTACCCAGGCCGTGGTGTGGAAGCGCAGCGACCGCGATCAGGTCATTCATCAGTGGGCGGCCCGCTACGCCGAACGCCTGAGTCACTATTGCCTGCAAGCGCCCCAACAATGGTTCAACTTTTACCCTTTCTGGAAGACCGATGACGACGTCAACGCTTGAGCCGGTAACCTTCGGCGAACTCCCTCTGCGTATCGAAGACGTGCTGGCCCTGGCCAACCGTCAGGTGCCGACGCAGTTGCAAGGCGACTCCGCGTACCGCGAGCGTATCGCCAAGGGCGCGCGATTCCTCGATTCCCTGTTGGACAAGGAAGGCGTGATCTACGGCGTGACCACCGGTTACGGCGATTCCTGCGTGGTCGCGGTGCCGTTGCATCACGTCGAGGCGTTGCCCCGTCATCTGTACACCTTTCACGGCTGCGGCCTGGGCAAGCTACTCGATGCCCAGGCCACTCGCGCGGTACTGGCGGCGCGTTTGCAGTCGCTGTGCCACGGGGTCTCCGGGGTTCGCGTGGAACTGCTCGAACGCCTGCACGCCTTCCTCGAACACGACATCCTGCCACTGATACCGGAAGAAGGTTCGGTGGGTGCCAGCGGTGATCTGACGCCGCTGTCCTATGTGGCCGCGACCTTGTCCGGCGAGCGCGAAGTGATGTTCCGCGGTGAACGCCGACAAGCCGCCGACGTGCATCGCGAACTCGGCTGGCAACCGCTGGTACTGCGCCCGAAAGAAGCCCTGGCACTGATGAACGGCACCGCGGTCATGACCGGCCTGGCGTGCCTGGCCTTTGCCCGCGCCGATTACCTGCTGCAACTGGCCACCCGCATCACCGCGCTGAACGTGGTCGCGTTGCAAGGCAACCCGGAGCATTTCGACGAGCGTCTGTTCGCCACCAAACCGCACCCGGGGCAGATGCAAGTCGCCGCCTGGCTGCGCAAGGATCTGGCGATCGACGCACCCACCGCGCCGTTGCATCGCTTGCAAGACCGTTATTCCCTGCGTTGCGCGCCCCACGTCCTCGGCGTCTTGGCCGACAGCCTGAACTGGCTGCGCTCGTTCATCGAGATCGAGTTCAATAGCGCCAACGACAACCCGATCATCGACGCCGAAGCCGAACGCGTGCTGCACGGCGGTCACTTCTACGGCGGCCACATCGCGTTCGCCATGGACAGCCTGAAAAACCTGGTGGCCAACGTCGCCGACCTGCTCGACCGTCAACTCGCCTTGCTGGTGGACGAGCGTTACAACCACGGCTTGCCGAGTAACCTGTCCGGCGCCACCGCCGACCGGGCGATGCTCAACCACGGCTTCAAGGCGGTGCAGATCGGCACCAGCGCCTGGACGGCCGAAGCGCTGAAAAACACCATGCCAGCCAGCGTTTTCTCACGCTCCACCGAATGCCACAACCAGGACAAAGTCAGCATGGGCACCATTGCCGCCCGGGACGCGATCCGCGTTTTGGAGCTGACCGAACAGGTGGCCGCCGCCACGCTGCTGGCGGCCAACCAGGGCGTGTGGCTGCGCGGCCTGGCTGAAGATGCCCGCCCCCTGCCACCCGCCCTGGCCGCCATGCACGAGGAATTGGCCAAGGACTTTGCGCCGGTCATCGAAGACCGTGCCCTGGAGGGTGATTTGCGCCTGTGCCTGAAACGTATTGCCGAACAACACTGGAGGCTGCATGCGTAGCAAGGGAGTGCTTCATGCCGATACTGAAATCCTGGTGCCTTTTTTTGACGTCGACACCATGAACGTCGTCTGGCACGGCCATTACGTCAAATACCTGGAAGTCGCCCGCTGTGCGCTGCTGGACAAGATCGGCCACAACTACGACGCCATGGTTGCCTCGGGCTACGCCTGGCCGGTGATCGACTTGCAGTTGCGCTATGTGCGCGGGGCCGTGTTCGGCCAGAAGCTGAATGTGCGGGCCAATCTGGTGGAGTGGGAGAACCGTCTGAAGATCAGCTACCTGATCAGCGATCTGCACACCGGCGAACGCCTGACCCGGGCCTGTTCCGTGCAGGTGGCCGTCGACATGGGCAGTCGTGAAATGCAGTTGGCTTCGCCGAAGGTGTTCACCGACGCCGTAGAGAGGGCCTTGCCATGATTTACTGCCACCCCCACTCCCCTGTGGGAGCGAGCTTGCTCGCGATGGTCGTTAACGATGACGCTGGGCACCTGACACCCCGCGGCGCTCTCAGGTTTTTCGCGAGCAAGCTCGCTCCTACAGTGTTCTGCGTGTTACTGAGCATTCCTGGGTTGGCCAACGCATTTGATTTGCAGCAGTTGAGCGATCAGTTGAGCAAACCCGAGGTAATCCACGGCAACTTCATCCAGGAAAAACACCTGCGCGCCCTGCCCCAGCCGCTGACCAGCAAGGGCACCTTTGTCCTGGCGAAAAACCACGGCCTGCTGTGGCTACTCAAAACTCCGCTGCAACAGGATTACCGCATCAACGCCAAAGGCATTGCCCGACGTGATGCCAGCGGCTGGCAAATGCTGCCCGGCAAGAGTGCCGGTGCCGAGCAGAACCGCTTGTTCCTCGCCGTGCTGCAAGGTGACAGCAGCGGACTGCAACGGGACTTCGAGTTGTCCCTGAGCGGCGACGCGCAGAACTGGACACTGACCCTGGTGCCGCGCTCGATGCTGCTCAAGCAGGTGTTCAATCAGATCAATATCACCGGCGGCGAACTGGTGCACAGCATCCAGCTGCTGGAAACCCAGGGCGACAGCACGCTGTTGCGCATGCAGGACAGCACCGGCACTCAACCGTTGAGCGAAGCGGAGCAACATGATTTTGCCGGGTGAACGGAGGCTGCCGCAGCTGTTTTTGATCGTGCTGCTGGCGGTGCTCGCGCTTGCAGGTTGGCAATGGCGTGACGGCGCACCGCTGTCGGCCAACCTGATGGAACTGGTGCCGGGCACGGCGCCGGATGCGCTGGAACTGCGCGCCGAGCAACGCATGCAAGAACCGCTGAACCGCGAAATGCTGGTGCTGGTCGGCCACAAGGATCGCCCGCAAGCCATCGCCATGGCGCAGACACTGGGTGAGCAGTGGCAGGCCAGCGGTTTGTTCAAAAAGGTCCAGTGGAACCTGCAAGCGGATTTGCCTGCGTTGCGCACGCAATTGCTGCAAGGTCGCCTGGCGATGCTTTCGGCGACGGATCGGCAACAATTGATCGAGCACCCCGATGCGTTTATCCAGCAACGGGTCCAGGCACTGTTCGACCCCTTCACCGGCTTCAGCCTGGTACCCAGCGAGGATGACTGGCTGGGCCTGACCGGGCGCGTCCAGAACAGCCAGCCGCAACACGGCTCCGTGCAACTGGACATCGGCAGCGGTGCGCTGGTGGCCGATGCCGACGGCAAGAGCTGGGTGCTGCTGCGGGCGCGGACCACCGGCAACGCCTTCGACATGAACCTGCCGCTGCAAGTGGCCGATCTGCTCCAGCAAAGCCGGGAACAAGCCGCCCATGCCAATGTGCAATTGCTGGCCGCCAGCGGCTTGCTCTACGCCGCCAGTGGTCAACGGCAAGCCACCCGGGAAATGACCTGGGTCGGCGGCGGCGCCACGGCGGGCATTCTGTTGCTGCTGTTGCTTGCCTTCCGCCGCTGGCGGGTGTTGCTGGCATTCGTACCGGTCCTGGTGGGCATGCTGTTCGGTGCGGTGGCCTGCGTGGCGATGTTCGGGCACATGCACGTGATGACCCTGGTGCTCGGCTCCAGCCTGATCGGCGTCGCTGTCGATTACCCGCTGCATTACCTGTCCAAGAGCTGGAGCCTGAAACCCTGGCACAGCTGGCCGGCGTTGCGCCTGACCCTGCCCGGGCTGACCCTGAGCCTGATCACCAGCTGCATCGGCTACCTGGCTCTGGCCTGGACGCCGTTCCCGGCACTGACCCAGATTGCCGTGTTCTCCGCCGCCGGGCTGGTGGGCGCCTACCTGTGCGCCGTGTGCCTGTTGCCGGCACTGCTTAAAGGTGTCGAATTGCGTCCGGCGCAGTGGCCACTGCGAGTTGCCGAGTTTTTGCTGGATCGCCGTGAAGCGCTGCTGAACATTGCGCGCACCCCGGTGTTGCTGGCTCTGCTGATTGCCTTTTGTGTGGGCGGTCTGTTGCAGCTCGAGGCCCGCAACGATATTCGCCAGTGGGTCGGCGCACCGCAGCAATTGACCGACGAAGCCCAGACCATTGCGCGCATCACCGGTTATCAACCCACCAGCCAGTTCTTCCTGGTGCGCGCGGCCAATCAGCAGCAACTGCTGGAACGCCAGACCGCGCTGGGCGAGCGGCTGGATCAGCTGGTCAACCTGGACAAACTCGAGGGTTATCTGTCACTCAATCAACTGGTCAGCCCGCCCAGCGAACAGCTGCGGGTGCGCGAGGCGTTGAAAAAGCTGCCGCAATTCTGGCAACCCTTGCTCGATCTCGGCGTGCCGGCCGCCGCACTGCAAGGTGAACTGGCCAGGTTGCAGGCGCTGCCGATCGAAGATATCGACGCGGCGCTGGTCGGTCCCTTGGCCGAACCTTATCGCGCCCTGTGGCTAGGCCCGATCGATGACGGCGTAGCGGCGATGGTCAGCCTGCAAGGCCTGAACAACCCGTCCTTGTTGCGGGTCCAGGCCATGGATTTGCCCGGCGTGGAACTGGTGGATCGCCTCGGCGAACTGAACGAGGTCTTCGCCGAGACCCAGGTCAGTGCCGCTGAACTGAAACTCGCCTCCTGTGTGCTGATCGTGCTGGTACTGATCCTGCCGTTCGGCCTGGGCGGCGCGCTACGCATCGTCGCCCTGCCACTGCTGGCGGCGCTGTGCAGCCTGGCCAGTCTCGGCTGGCTCGGGCAGCCGTTGACGCTGTTCAGCCTGTTCGGCCTGCTGCTGGTCACGGCCATCAGCGTCGACTACGCGATCCTGATGCGCGAACAGGTCGGCGGCGTCGCCGTGAGCCTGTTGGGCACCCTGCTGGCGGCGCTGACCACCTGGCTGTCGTTCGGGCTGCTGGCGGTGTCCAGTACGCCGGCGGTGAGCAACTTCGGTCTGTCGGTGAGCCTCGGCCTGGCCTTCAGTTTCCTCCTCGCACCCTGGGCTGGACGCCAGGTCCATGCGGTCGCGGTCACGGAGCCGGCAGCATGATGGTCGTCCTGTTCTGGCTCATGGCCCTGGTGTTGTTCGCCGTGGCCACCCGTGTCGGTCGTCACTTCGGTGTGATCCCGATCGTCAGCCAGTTGCTGCTGGCCACCTTCGGCCTGCCGTTGCTGATGTTCTTTTGGATCGAACCCCAATGGCAACTGAGCGGTGCCGCCCTGGTGGCGCCGGCCTGGCTGAAAAATCTCTACAGCCTGAGCTTTGCCTTGCTCCTGGGGCATATTCTCAGCGACGTGATCGACCTGCGACTCGACCGCCAGAGCCTGAAAATCGCCCTGCCGAGCTTCTGCATTCCGTTCACCTGCGGGCTCGCGACAGCGGTCTGGCTGTTACCGCCGCAACTCTGGATCAGTTCCCTGGCGGTCGGCCTGCTGTTCGCCATCACCGCCATTCCGGTGTTGTATCTGTACCTGCGGCACATCCACTACCCGCCTGCCGCTACCCGGCGCCTGGTGCAGACTGCCATCCTCATCGACCTCACCTGCTGGACCCTGTTCGCCATCGCCCAGGGCAGCCTGCACCTGAGCAGCCTGCTGCTGCCGCTGGCCGCGGCCTGCCTGCCGTTACTGTTGCGCCTGCTGCGCCTGCGCCAACCGCTGTTGCATAGCGTCTGCTTCTTCGCGCTATTGGTGGCGGCGGAGCACTTCAAGCTCAATGCATTGATTGTCGGCATTGGCTACCTGTTGTGCATGGCCGTGCTCAAGGTGCCGCTGGTGCTGCCGTTGCCGGTGATCTGGATGAGTCATGTGCAGACGTATATCGCGATCCCGCTGATCCTCACGTTCGGCATCGTGCAGATCAACGTCCACGCGGCCATGACCAGCCTCGGCTGGGTGCAACTGACTGCGCTGCTGCTGTTGCCGATTATCAGTAAACTGCTGGGCAACTGGCTGGGCCTCGGCTGGGCCGGCGCCTCGTTTGAAGGCGCCAGTCGCTGGCGGGAAAGTATCCTGCTCAATATTCGTGGCTTGAGCGAGATCGTCTTTCTCAACCTGCTGCTACAACAACAGCTCATCAGCCCGGCGCTGTATTTTGCGCTGATGGTGATGGGCTTGATCGCGACACTGCTGCCGGCGCTCGTCGGCATGCATCGAACCCGTTTGAACATCGCCGTCCCGGCAAGGAGCTCCAGTGCCAACAGTTGAAATGGAACGTCGCCAGGTTGTGGTGATCGGTGCGGGGCCCTCGGGCGCCATCGCCGCCGCGCTGCTCAAGCGCAAAGGCCACGACGTGCTGATGATCGAACGCCAGCATTTCCCGCGGTTCTCCATCGGTGAAAGCCTGCTGTCCCACTGCCTGGATTTCGTCGAAGAAGCCGGCATGCTCGAGGCGGTCAACGCCGCCGGGTTCCAGCTGAAAAACGGTGCCGCATTCGCCTGGGGCGAGCACTACAGCGCCTTTGATTTCGGTGACACCTTCGGCGATGGCAAACCGACCACCTTTCAAGTCCAGCGCGCCGACTTCGACAAGCTGCTGGCCGATCAGGCAGCACTCCAGGGCGTGGAAGTACGCTACGGCGAAGCGATCGTCAGTGCCGATTTCACCCTGGCCAGACCGCAACTCGATGTGCAGCGCGAAGACGGCAGCCAGTACCGCGTCGAAGCCGTTTTCGTGCTCGATGCCAGCGGCTACGGTCGTGTCCTGCCGCGCTTGCTCGACCTTGAAGCCCCGTCGAATTTCCCTGTGCGCCAGGCGGTGTTCACCCACGTCGAAGACCATATCGACAACCCGGCTTTCGAGCGGGAAAAAATCCTCATCACCACCCATCCGACCCATCGCGACATCTGGTTCTGGACCATTCCGTTCAGCAACGGTCGTTGCTCGGTGGGCGTGGTGGCGGCCGCCGAACATTTCGCAGGCCGTACCGAGAATCTCGACGACTGCCTGCGCGGGTTCATCGCGCAAACCCCAAGCTTGTCCGGTGTGTTGACCAACGCCGTGTGGGACACCCCGGCGCGGACCATTGGCGGTTATTCGGCCAACGTCAAAACCCTCCACGGGCCGGGCTTTGCCTTGCTGGGCAACGCCGCCGAGTTCCTTGACCCGGTGTTTTCCTCCGGCGTGACCATCGCCATGCGTTCGGCCAGCATGGCCGCTGCGGTCCTGCACCGTCAGTTGCAAGGCGAAAGCGTCGACTGGCAAACCGAGTTCGCCACACCGCTCAAGCGTGGCGTCGACACCTTTCGTTGCTATGTCGAAGGCTGGTACGCCGGAACTTTCCAGGATGTGATTTATCATGAGGGTGGCTCGCCCGACATCCGCCGCATGATCAGCTCGATCCTTGCCGGGTATGCCTGGGACGAGCGCAATCCGTTCGTCGCCGAACCCAGGCGTCGGCTGCGAATGCTGTCGGAACTCTGTGCAAGGGATGCCACGTGAGTCTTGGAAGGTGCTGTTTGATGTTTACTCTCACAAAACCCTGTGGGAGCGAGCCTGCTCGCGAAAGCGGTGCGTCAGTCAATAGAAGTGTTGGATGTGCCGACGCATTCGCGAGCAGGCTCGCTTTTACAAAGTGTGCGATGTTGATGCAATTGTTGCTACTCGGCGCAGTCCTGCTCCTGAGCGCCTGCGCCAGCCGGGCGCCACTGCCCGAGCAAACCCCGAACCTGGCGCTGCCGCTGCAATTGCACATCCAGCGACTCGAGGCCGGCCAACGTCAGGACTGGGTGCTGGTGATCCAGCGCGAAGACCCTGGCATTCGCTGGTCGATGATGGACTTGCTAGGCATTCCGCAGGCGCGGCAGAAACTGGTCGACGGCGAGTGGCAGTCCGACGGTCTGCTGCCGCCCAATCCGCAAGCGCGGGAACTGTTCGCCGCCCTGCTGTTTGCGCTGACGCCCAAGGAAGAACTCTCGGGCAACTACCCTTCTGCCTGGCAACATGGTTCGCAACGATCCCTGCCCTCGCGCTGGGATGTCCGTTATTCACAACCGATGAGCTTTGAATTGAACCTGCCCAAAGGCCCGAGTTATCAAGTCACGCCCCTGAACGGGGACGCGCCATGACCGCTTATCTGAACGCCCTCGGGGTGATCTGTGCCCTGGGCCGCGACAAGCCCGAAGTCGCCCGCAACCTGTTTGCCGGTGACTGCTCTGGCATGCGCACCACAGCAGGCTGGGTGGCGGAGCGCTCGTTGCCAGTGGCGGCTGTACAGGTTGAATTGCCGCCGATTCCACCTGAGCTGTCCGAGCAAAGCAGTCGCAATAATCAATTGCTGATGCAAGCCGCGCTGCAAATCCGCGAAGACATCGACCAGGCAATCCAGACCTGCGGCCGCGACCGTATCGGTGTCGTTCTGGGCACCAGCACGTCAGGCATCGATGAAGCCAGCCAGGGCCTGGCGCATTACATTCGTGAGCATGAGTTCCCGGCCAATTACGACTATCAGCAGCAGGAACTCGGCGCACCAGCGAACTTCCTCGCCGACTGGCTGCAATTGAGCGGCCCGGCCTATGTGATTTCCACCGCCTGCACCTCCAGCGCCCGGGCGCTGATGAGTGCCCAGCGCCTGTTGGACCTGGGCTTTTGCGATGCAGTGTTGTGCGGCGGTGTCGACACGTTGTGCAAGCTGACCCTCAACGGCTTCTCGGCACTGGAAGCGGTCTCTGAACAGCGTTGTAATCCGTTCTCGGTCAACCGTAACGGCATCAACATCGGCGAAGCGGCGGTGCTGTTTCTGATGACAAAAAATGCAGGCGACAACCCGCCGATTGCCCTGCTGGGCAGCGGCGCCAGCTCCGACGCGCATCATATCTCCGCGCCGGAGCCGACCGGTCGCGGTGCCTTGCAAGCCATGCGCAAGGCCTTGAGCCGCGCCAACCTGCAACCCGGGCAGATCGACTACCTGAACCTGCACGGCACCGCCACCCAACACAACGACGCCATGGAAAGCCTGGCGGTGACGGCGTTGTTCCCCCATGGAGTGCCCTGCTCCTCGACCAAACCGATGACCGGTCACACCCTGGGCGCTGCCGGCGCACTGGAAGCGGCGTTCTGCTGGCTGAGCCTGAGCACGCAGAACCGCGAGCACGCCCTGCCGCCGCATATCTGGGACGGCCAGCCTGACCCCGAACTGCCGGCCTTGAAGTGGGTGACCCCGGCCGATCGCCTGACGTCCATTGCACCTCGCTACCTGATGAGCAACTCCTTTGCCTTCGGTGGCAATAACGTCAGCCTGATTATCGGAGACGCCCCATGATTGACTGGCCGCTCGCCGAACTGCTGCCCCATGCTGGCGACATGATCCTGATCGAACAGATCTTGTCGTTCGATGACGAGCAGATTCACACTCGCCTCACCGTCAGGCCCGATGGCCTGTTCAGCCGTGCCGACGGCAGCCTGCCGGCGTGGGTCGGTATCGAACTGATGGCCCAGAGCGTTGCCGCCTATGCCGGCTGCCATGCGCGCCAGCGCGGTGATGCGGTAGCGCTGGGGTTCCTGCTGGGTACGCGTAAATTCGAGTGCAACGTCGAACATTTTCCCGCCGGCACCGAGCTGACCATCCATGGGCTGCGCTCTCTGGAGGACGACAACGGCATGGGCGTGTTCGAATGCCACATCAATGCTCCCGGCATACACGCCACCGCCCGTCTGAACGTGTTCCGCCCGCCTCAGGCCGCCCAATACCTTCATGAATCCCAAGGAGTCCAGTCATGACTGAATCCATACTGGTCACCGGCTCCAGCCGTGGCATCGGCCGCGCCATCGCCTTGCGCCTGGCTCAGGCCGGGCATGACATCGTGCTGCATTGTCGCAGCGGCCTGACTGACGCCGTCGCCGTGAAAGCCGAGGTCGAGGCACTGGGACGCGCTGCGCGCATCCTGCAATTCGACGTGTCCGACCGCGCCGGTTGCAAAGCCGTTCTCGAGGCCGACGTGGAAACCCACGGCGCCTATTACGGCGTGGTGCTGAACGCCGGCCTGACCCGCGACGGTGCTTTTCCGGCCCTGAGCGAGGATGATTGGGATGTGGTGATGCGCACCAACCTCGATGGTTTCTACAACGTGCTGCACCCGGTAATGATGCCGATGATTCGTCGTCGCGCCGCCGGGCGCATTGTCTGTATAACCTCGGTGTCCGGGTTGATCGGTAACCGTGGCCAGGTCAACTACAGCGCCTCCAAGGCCGGTTTGATCGGCGCGGCGAAGGCATTGGCGATCGAACTCGGCAAGCGCAAAATCACCGTCAACTGTGTCGCACCCGGCCTGATCGACACCGCGATGCTCGACGAAAACGTGCCGGTGGAAGAACTGATGAAAATGATCCCCGCACAACGCATGGGCACGCCTGAAGAAGTGGCTGGCGCGGTGAATTTCCTGATGTCGGCGGAAGCCTCGTACATCACCCGGCAAGTACTGGCCGTCAATGGAGGCCTGTGCTGATGAAACGCGTCGTCGTCACCGGCATGGCCGGCATCACGTCATTGGGCAGCGATTGGGCGACCATCGCCGGTAACTTCGCGGCCAACCGCAGCGGTATCCGCCGGATGGACGAGTGGGATCGTTTCACCGAACTCAACACGCGCCTGGCCGGGCCGATCGATGACTTCAAGGTACCGAGCCACTGGACCCGCAAGCAATTGCGCAGCATGGGCCGCGTCTCGCGGCTGGCTGTGAGTGCTGCCGAGCAAGCGTTGGCCGATGCCGGATTGCTGGGTAACGCGTTGATCAAGGACGGGCGCATGGGCGTGGCCTGTGGCTCGTCCACCGGCAGCACCGACGAGATCAAGGCCTTCGGCAACATGCTGCTCAATTCGGTGGCCGAAGGCCTGAACGCCAACTCCTACGTGCGCATGATGCCGCACACCACCGCGGCGAACATCAGCATCTTCTTCGGCCTCACCGGACGCCTGATCCCCACCTCCAGCGCCTGCACCAGCGGCAGCCAGGGCATCGGTTACGCCTACGAGTCGGTCAAATTCGGGCGCCTGCCACTGATGCTCGCCGGCGGTGCCGAAGAGCTCTGCCCCACCGAAGCCATGGTATTCGATGCGCTCTACGCCACCAGCCTGAAAAACGATGCCCCGCAAACCAGCCCGCGCCCCTATGACACCGGACGCGACGGCCTGGTGATTGGTGAAGGCGCTGGCATGCTGGTGCTCGAAGAACTGGAGCATGCCCTGGCTCGCGGCGCGCATATCCATGCCGAACTCGTCGGTTTTGGCAGCAATGCCGATGGCCAACACGCCACCCGACCAGAGCAGTCCACCATGCGCCGGGCCATGGAACTGGCCCTGGAAGACGCCGGGCTGCAGCCTTCGGACATTGGCTACGTGAATGGTCATGGCACGGCAACCGAACAAGGCGACATCGCTGAAACACTGGCCACCAGCAGCCTGTTCGGCGAACACATGCCGATCAGCTCGCAAAAGAGCTTCCTCGGCCACACCCTGGGCGCCTGCGGTGCGCTGGAGTCCTGGTTCAGCATCGAAATGCTCAACCGCGACCTGTACGTCCACACCTTCAACCTGGATGAGGTCGACCCGAACTGCGGCAAGCTCGATTACCTGCGCGGCGAGTTTCGGCAGATGAGCAATCAGTATGTGATGAACAATAATTTTGCGTTTGGCGGGGTTAATACGTCGTTGATCTTTCGGCGGTGGGCGTAGCCGGGTGGTTCAACGTTTCCAGTACCACCAGAACGACAAAGGGCGCCTTTCGGCGCCCCTTCACAACTTCCGTTTGCCATTTTTATTTCGGCAAGTCAGGTACTGGCGTGTAATTTCAATCCTAACGCCTTGATGACTTTCAGAATGGTGCCGAAATCAGGATTCCCCTCACCTGACAAGGCGCGGTAGATACTTTCCCGAGAAAGCCCTGCACCCCTAGCGACCTGAGTCATGCCGCGTGCACGTGCAATGGTCCCGAGAGCCTTGGCGATGAACGCGAGATCATCTCCCGCCTCTTCCATGCAAGCGTCCAGATAATTAGCCATGTCCTCTTCGGTCTTGAGGTATTCGGCAGAGTCCCAGCGAGTGAACTGTTCGGTCATGGCCTATTAGCGTGGATCAAGGTTATCCAGCACCCGATTCACCGCCAGCTCTCCCAACATGATCGACTGCTGAATCCCCAGCAGTGTGTTGCATTGCGATCCTTGCAGATACCTCGCGAAGTCACTCGCCATGACATTCGCTGATGCCAGGGATTCGCAGGCGTATTCCAGCAGGGTTAGATTGTCGATACCGGGGGCGATGAGGAAGATTTCGCTGGGTGTGCGTTGTGTTTGGTTAGTGGGCGCCGCTCTATCGGCGGCTTCGTCGCGCGCTTCTGAATCGGTAGATTCGGATAAAGCGGACGGATCAGTGTCCGGTGAACTTGTAGTCGATTTGAGCATTCCTGGATACCAAAGTCAGGGCGACCACCATCAAGCTACTAAACAAGAGGTGGTAGCTGTACGCAGGTTAGTAGACCGGGAATCCAGGAAGCCGGCGCGCCCGAGAGCGCCCTACGCACAGCCACCATAAAGTGCAGGGATGGGGTACCTGACTGTCTGATGCGCTATACGCCCTGGAAAACACCGGGCTACTAAACCCGATCACTGGGAATCAGTGACGCGAATCAAGTTACCGGCGGGTCCCAAGGCGCACAAGCCGGCGGATTCTGGATTAGTTGTAGGCAACACCGCAAGGCGCTGTAGCCTCTCCGGATTACTTCGGAGACGTCCTACAGCAAGCGGTATATCTTCTGATAGGGTGAATACTCCATCGTCTTGGACAACTGCCCCTTTTTTGGTGTTCTTGCTGGCGCCTTCGCGGGCAAGCCCGCTCCCACAGGGTTCGGCAGTGGGGCGAAAATCGGGTTCACACCGCTGGACCTGTGGGAGCGGGCTTGCCCGCGATTGACTCGGGCCGCGTTCGGACGCAGCAGTCACGGCCTCAGCGGCTCTACCTTGCTCGTCAGCAGCTCGATAAACGCCTTCGCCATCGGCGACTTCTGATCCTTGCGCTGTACCAGCCACACCGCCGACACCGCCGCTGGATCCAGCAACGGCCGATAGACCACACCATCAATGCGCATCCGTTGATAAGACGCCGGCAGCACCGATACCCCCAATCCCGCCGCGACCAAACCGATGATGGTCATCGCCTCCCCCGCCTCTTGCGCAAAGTGCGGGTTGAAGCCGGCATCCCGGGCCAGGCTGAGCAATTGTGCGTACAGGCCGCTGCCGTAGCTGCGCGGGAAAAATACGAAGGGTTCGTGAGCCAGGGCCGAGAGGAATAATCCTTCTTCGTTACCGGCCACCAGCGGATGCTTGGAACTGAGGACCGCCACCAGAGGTTCGCGCATCAGCTCCACCACGCTGAGTGAGTCCGGCAGCCCGAGCGGGCGCATGATGCCGACCTCGATCGAATCGTCCAGCAGTGCGTCGGCCACCTGGGTGCTGCTCATTTCCCGCAGGTTCAAATGCACGGCAGGGAAGCGCTGGCGAAACGAAAAAATCGCCTGAGGGATCGTCGAGTTGAATGGGGCGGACGAGGTGAAGCCGATCTTCAGTTCGCCCAACTCACCCAACTGTGCCCGCCGAGCCACATCCGCCGCTTTATCGACCTGCGCCAACACCAATCGCGCCTCTTCCAGAAACAAGCGACCGGCCTCACTCAGCTCGACCCGACGATTGGTACGTTCGAACAGCCGTGCGCCCACTTCCTGTTCCAGCGCCTGGATCTGCTGACTCAGCGGCGGCTGGGAGATGCCCAACACCTGTGCAGCGCGGCCGAAATGCAGTTCTTCGGCAACGGCGATGAAGTAGCGCAGATGACGCAGTTCCATGAAAGCTCCATTAGGTCGTAAAACCTCTCAAACAGGTCGAACAATATATTGGATTGAATCATTAGGCAGCTATATGCTTTTTCCATTGCCTGATCGGCTGCGCCCTCCGAGGTCTGAAGTGAAAACTGCTGTCGCTCCACTCGCCCATGACATTCCGCCCGCCGTGCAAGTCGACGTCGTCGCGCAGGTGAATGACATTTACATCGAAAAAGCCACGCCGCTGTTCATGCGCACGGTGCTGGCGTTATTCTCCGCCGGCTTCGCGACCTTCGCCCTGCTGTACTGTGTGCAACCGATGATGCCGCTGCTGTCCCACGAGTACGCCATCAACGCGGCCCAGAGCAGCCTGATTCTGTCGGTGGCCACTGGCATGCTCGCCATCGGCTTGTTGATCACCGGCCCCCTCTCTGACCGTGTGGGGCGTAAACCGGTCATGGTTGCGGCGTTGTTCGCGGCGGCGCTGTGCACCATCGCCAGCTCCATGATGCCGAGCTGGCACGGCGTGTTGCTCATGCGTGCGCTGATCGGGTTGTCATTGAGCGGGCTGGCCGCGGTGGCCATGACGTACTTGAGCGAAGAGATCCACCCGCAGCACCTTGGCCTGGCCATGGGCCTGTACATCGCCGGCAACGCGATCGGCGGGATGAGCGGACGCTTGATTACCGGGGTGTTGATCGACTTCATCAGCTGGCACGCGGCGATGCTGGTGATCGGCGGCCTGGCGCTGATCGCGGCGGCGGTGTTCTGGAAGATTCTCCCCGAGTCGCGCAACTTCCGCCCTCGCTCATTGCACCCGCGCAGCCTGCTGGACGGCTTCACCCTGCACTTTCGCGATGCCGGCCTGCCGCTGTTGTTCCTCGAAGCCTTTGTGTTGATGGGCGCGTTCGTCACCCTGTTCAACTACATCGGTTATCGCCTGCTGGCCGAGCCGTATCACATGGATCAGGCCTTTGTCGGGCTGCTCTCGGTGGTGTACCTGTCGGGCATCTACAGCTCGGCAAAAGTCGGCGCCCTGGCTGACAGACTCGGTCGGCGCAAAATGCTCTGGGCCACCATCGTGCTGATGATTGCCGGCCTCGCCCTGACCCTGTTCACGCCGTTACCGATGGTGATCGTCGGCATGCTGATTTTCACCTTCGGCTTCTTCGGCGCCCATTCGGTGGCCAGCAGCTGGATCGGCCGCCGTGCGCTCAAGGCCAAGGGGCAAGCGTCATCGCTGTACCTGTTCAGCTATTACGCCGGCTCGAGCATTGCCGGCACGGCAGGTGGGGTGTTCTGGCATCTGGGCGGGTGGAACGGGATCGGGCTGTTTATCGGAGCGCTGCTGGTGGTGGCATTGCTGATCGCTTTGAAGCTGGCGAAGTTGCCGCCATTAGGCGATGTAAAAGCCTGAAGCTGTAGATACTTCCCCCTGTGGGAGCGGGCTTGCTCGCGAAAGCGGTGGGTCAGTCGACATCAATGTGAATGTTCAGCCGCATTCGCGAGCAAGCCCGCTCCCACATTGATCGAGATTTTACTTGATACCTCATGCAAAACGCCCGGCGAATGCCGGGCGTTTTTTATCGGGTCACGATCACTCGTGATACTGCGCCGACAACTCATGCACTGCACGCAAGAACGCACCGGCGTGTTCCGGATCGACTTCGGGGGTGATGCCATGGCCGAGGTTGAACACATGGCCGCTGCCCTTGCCGTAGCTGGAGAGGATGCGGCCGACTTCGGTGCGAATGGCTTCAGGCTTGGCGTAGAGCACGGTCGGGTCCATGTTGCCTTGCAGGGCGACTTTATCGCCGACGCGAGCACGGGCGCTGCCGATGTCGCAAGTCCAGTCAAGGCCCAGTGCGTCAGCGCCGGCGTCGGCGATGCTTTCCAGCCACAGGCCGCCGTTCTTGGTAAAGATAATGACGGGTACTTTGCGGCCTTCGTGTTCGCGGATCAGGCCGCTGACGATTTTGCGCATGTAAGCCAGGGAGAATTCCTGGTACGCCGCCGCCGAGAGGCTGCCGCCCCAGCTGTCGAAGATCTGCACCGCTTGTGCGCCGGCCATGATCTGGCCGTTGAGGTAGCTGGTGACCGTCTGCGCGAGTTTGTCCAGCAGCAGGTGCAAGGCTTGCGGGTTGTCGTAGAGCATGGTTTTGGTCTTGCGGTAGTCTTTCGACGAGCCGCCCTCGACCATGTAGGTGGCCAAGGTCCATGGGCTGCCCGAGAAGCCGATCAGCGGCACGCGACCGTTCAGTTCGCGGCGAATGGTGCTGACCGCGTCCATGACGTAGCCGAGGTCTTTGTGCGGGTCCGGGATCGGCAGGGCTTCGATGTCCGCCAGGGTGCTGACGACTTTCTTGAAGCGCGGACCTTCACCGGTTTCAAAGTACAGGCCCTGGCCCATGGCGTCCGGGATGGTGAGGATGTCGGAGAACAGGATCGCCGCGTCCAGTTGCGGATAGCGGTCGAGCGGCTGCATCGTGACTTCGCAAGCGAACTCCGGATTCATGCACAGGCTCATGAAATCACCGGCCTTGGCACGGCTGGCGCGGTATTCCGGCAGGTAGCGACCGGCCTGACGCATCATCCACACAGGGGTGACGTCCACGGGTTGCTTGAGCAGGGCACGAAGGAAACGGTCGTTCTTCAGGGCAGTCATGTCGGCATCCGGAAAAAAAGTGCGGGCATTTTCTCAGAGCGCGACGCAAAAGGCACGGTTGCAGGTCAGCCTTTTGTCTATCGGGTCAATTTGTCGCGGTGGAATGCGGAATTTAGCAACACCGCGAAACAACTGTGGGAGCGAGCTTGCTCGCGATGGCGGCGTCAAATTCAACACTTCTGTCGACTGATCCACCGCTATCGCGAGCAAGCTCGCTCCCACATTTTGATCCCATTTCAAATCGAAATCAGGGTTTAGACGCCCAGGTAATCCAGGATCCCTTCCGCGGCATTACGCCCTTCGAAGATCGCCGTCACCACCAGGTCGGACCCGCGAACCATATCGCCACCGGCGAAGATTTTCGGGTTGCTGGTCTGGTGCTTGTATTGACCTTGCTCCGGCGCCACGACGCGGCCCTGGCTGTCGGTCTGGATGCTGAACTGTTCGAACCACGGTGCCGGGCTTGGACGGAAACCGAACGCGATGACCACGGCGTCCGCCGGGATGATCTCTTCGGAGCCCGGGATCGGCTCGGGGCTGCGACGGCCGCGAGCGTCCGGTTCGCCGAGACGGGTCTCGACCACCTTCACGCCTTCGACGCGGTCTTCACCGACGATCGCGATAGGCTGACGGTTATAGAGGAATTTCACGCCTTCTTCCTTGGCGTTCTTCACCTCTTTGCGCGAGCCCGGCATGTTCGCTTCGTCACGACGATAGGCACAGGTCACCGACTTGGCGCCCTGACGGATCGACGTACGGTTGCAGTCCATCGCCGTGTCGCCACCACCGAGCACCACCACCTTCTTGCCTTTCATGTCGACGAAATCTTCCGGCGACTTTTCAAAGCCCAGGTTGCGGTTGACGTTGGCGATCAGGAAATCCAAAGCGTCGTGCACGCCCGGCAGATCCTCACCGGCAAAGCCGCCTTTCATGTAGGTATAAGTGCCCATGCCCATGAACACGGCATCGTATTCTTCGAGCAGTTGCTCGACGGTCACGTCCTTGCCCACTTCGGTGTTCAGGCGGAACTCGATGCCCATGCCGGTGAAGACTTCGCGGCGATTGCTCAGTACGGTCTTTTCCAGCTTGAACTCAGGGATGCCGAAGGTCAGCAGACCACCGATTTCCGGGTTCTTGTCAAACACCACCGGGGTCACGCCGCCACGCACCAGCACGTCGGCACAACCCAGGCCGGCAGGGCCGGCACCGATGATCGCGACACGCTTGCCGGTCGGCTTGACCTTGGACATGTCCGGGCGCCAGCCCATGGCGAACGCGGTGTCGGTGATGTACTTCTCGACCGAACCGATGGTCACCGCGCCGAAACCGTCGTTGAGGGTGCAGGCACCTTCGCACAGACGATCTTGCGGGCACACCCGGCCGCAGACTTCCGGCAGGGTGTTGGTCTGGTGCGACAGTTCGGCGGCCTGGAGGATGTTGCCCTCGGCCACCAGCTTCAGCCAGTTCGGAATGAAGTTGTGCACAGGGCACTTCCATTCGCAATACGGGTTACCGCAACCCAGGCAGCGGTGGGCCTGATCGGCCGAATGCTGGGGTTTGAAGGGTTCGTAGATTTCCACGAACTCTTTCTTGCGTTGACGCAACAGTTTCTTCTTCGGATCCTTGCGCCCGACATCGATGAACTGGAAGTCGTTATTCAGACGTTCAGCCATTGTTAAAACCTCATCAAACTCTTCAGGCGCATATCACTGCGGGTTGGCACGGGTGCTGGAAAGCAACGATTTCAGGTTGGCAGCCTTGGGCTTGACCAGCCAGAAACGACGCAAATAGTCATCGAGGTTTTCGGCGAGGTTACGACCCCACTCGCTGTCGGTTTCCTCGACGTATTCGTTCAGCACGCGTTGCAGGTGGCTACGGTAGGCTTCCATCGCCTCACCGCTGATCCGCTGGATTTCCACCAGTTCGTGGTTGACCCGGTCAACGAAGGAGTTGTCCTGGTCGAGCACGTAGGCGAAACCGCCAGTCATGCCTGAGCCGAAGTTGTAACCGGTCTTGCCCAGGACGCAGACGAAACCACCGGTCATGTATTCGCAGCAGTGATCGCCAGTGCCTTCAACCACGGTGTGAGCACCGGAGTTACGCACCGCGAAGCGCTCGCCCGCGGTCCCGGCGGCGAACAGCTTGCCCCCGGTGGCGCCGTAAAGGCAGGTGTTGCCGATGATGGCACTGTCCTGAGTCTTGTACATGCTGCCCTTGGGCGGAACGATGACCAGTTTGCCGCCGGTCATGCCTTTGCCGACGTAATCGTTGGCATCGCCTTCCAGGTACATGTTCAGGCCGCCGGCGTTCCACACACCGAAGCTCTGACCGGCCGTCCCGTTGAAGCGGAAGGTGATCGGCGCGCTTGCCATGCCCTGGTTGCCGTACTTGCGTGCGATTTCACCGGAGATCCGTGCACCGATGGAACGGTCGCAGTTGCAGATATCCAGGGCGAAATCGGCGCCGCTCATGTCGTTGATGGCCGACGTGGCCAGGTCGACCATTTTTTCGGCCAGCAGGCCTTTGTCGAACGGCGGGTTGCGGTCGACCTGGCAGAACTGAGGCTTGTCTGCCGGGATGTGATCGCTGCCCAGCAACGGAGTCAGGTCCAGGTGGTTCTGCTTGGCGGTCTGGCCCTCGAGGATGTCCAGCAGATCGGTACGACCGATCAGCTCTTCGAGGGAGCGCACGCCCAGCTTCGCCAGCCACTCACGGGTTTCTTCGGCGACGTAGGTGAAGAAATTCACCACCATATCGACGGTACCGATGTAGTGATCCTTGCGCAGCTTCTCGTTCTGAGTCGCGACGCCGGTAGCGCAGTTGTTCAGGTGGCAGATGCGCAGGTATTTGCAACCCAGGGCGATCATTGGCGCGGTGCCGAAGCCGAAGCTTTCAGCGCCGAGGATTGCCGCCTTGATTACGTCGAGGCCGGTTTTCAGGCCGCCGTCGGTCTGCACCCGGACTTTGCCGCGCAGGTCGTTGCCGCGCAGGGTCTGGTGGGTTTCGGCCAGGCCGAGTTCCCACGGAGCGCCTGCGTACTTGATCGAAGTCAGCGGCGATGCACCGGTACCGCCGTCGTAGCCGGAGATGGTGATCAAGTCCGCGTAGGCCTTGGCCACACCGGCGGCGATGGTGCCGACGCCTGCTTCTGCAACCAGCTTCACCGAGACCAGGGCCTTCGGGTTGACTTGTTTCAGGTCGAAAATCAGCTGCGACAAGTCTTCGATCGAATAAATGTCGTGGTGCGGCGGCGGCGAGATCAGGGTCACGCCCGGCACTGCGTAACGCAGTTTGGCGATCAGACCGTTGACCTTGCCCCCCGGCAGCTGACCGCCTTCGCCAGGCTTGGCGCCTTGGGCAACCTTGATCTGCAGCACTTCAGCGTTGACCAGGTATTCCGGGGTCACCCCGAAACGGCCGGTCGCGACTTGCTTGATTTTCGAGCTCTTGATGGTGCCGTAGCGCGCCGGGTCTTCGCCGCCTTCGCCGGAGTTGGAACGCGCACCGAGCCGGTTCATGGCTTCGGCCAGGGCTTCATGGGCTTCCGGCGACAGGGCGCCAAGGGAGATGCCGGCGGAGTCGAAGCGCTTGAGCACCGATTCCAGCGGTTCGATCTCGCTGATGTCCAGCGGCGTATCGAGGGTCTTGACCTTGAGCAGGTCGCGGATCATCGACACCGGGCGGTTATCCACCAGCGCCGTGTATTCCTTGAACTTGCCGTAGTCGCCTTGCTGCACAGCGGCTTGCAGGGTGTTGACCACGTCCGGGTTGTAGGCGTGATATTCGCCACCGTGGACGAACTTCAGCAGGCCGCCCTGCTGGATCGGCTTGCGCGGACTCCAGGCTTCGGCCGCCAGGGCTTTCTGCTCCGCTTCGATGTCGACGAAACGCGCGCCCTTGATGCGGCTTGGCACACCACGGAAGCTCAGGTCGCAGACTTCTTCGGACAGGCCGATAGCCTCGAACAGTTGCGCACCGCGGTACGAAGTAATGGTCGAAATCCCCATCTTCGAGAGAATCTTGAGCAGACCTTTGGTGATGCCTTTGCGGTAGTTCTTGAACACCTCATAGAGGTCGCCCAGCACTTCACCGGTTCGGATCAGGTCGCCCAGCACTTCGTAGGCCAGGAACGGATAAACGGCAGAGGCGCCGAAACCGATCAATACTGCAAAGTGGTGCGGATCGCGCGCAGTGGCGGTCTCGACCAGAATGTTGGAATCGCAACGCAGGCCTTTTTCAGTCAGGCGATGATGCACCGCACCGGTAGCGAGCGAAGCGTGGATCGGCAACTTGCCCGGGGCGATGTGACGGTCACTCAGCACAATTTGGGTGCGACCGGCGCGAACGGCTTCTTCGGCCTGATCGGCGACATTGCGCACCGCCGCTTCAAGGCCAACGCTCTCGTCGTAGTTGAGGTCAATGATCTGACGCTCGAAGCCTGGGCGGTCGAGGTTCATCAGCGAGCGCCACTTTGCCGGGGAAATAACCGGCGAACTGAGGATCACGCGCGAGGCATGGTCCGGCGACTCCTGGAAGATATTGCGCTCGGCGCCGAGGCAGACTTCCAGCGACATGACGATCGCTTCGCGCAGCGGGTCGATCGGCGGGTTGGTCACCTGCGCGAACTGCTGACGGAAATAGTCGTACGGCGTGCGCACGCGCTGGGACAGCACGGCCATCGGCGTATCGTCGCCCATCGAGCCGACAGCTTCGTAGCCTTGCTCGCCGAGCGGACGCAGCACCTGGTCGCGCTCTTCGAACGTGACCTGGTACATCTTCATGTACTGCTTGAGCTGATCGACGTCGTAGAACGCCGAACCGTGGTCGTTGTCTTCCATGGTCGCCTGGATGCGCAGGGCATTCTTGCGCAGCCATTGCTTGTACGGGTGACGGGACTTCAAGCGGTTGTCGATGGCATCGGTGTCGAGGATCTGGCCGGTTTCGGTGTCCACGGCAAAGATCTGGCCCGGGCCGACGCGCCCCTTGGCGATCACGTCTTCAGGCTGGTAGTTCCAGACACCGATTTCCGAGGCCAGGGTGATGAAGCCATTCTTGGTGGTGACCCAGCGCGCCGGACGCAGACCGTTACGGTCGAGCAGGCACACCGCGTAGCGACCGTCGGTCATTACCACGCCGGCCGGGCCGTCCCACGGTTCCATGTGCATCGAGTTGTATTCGTAGAACGCCCGCAGGTCCGGGTCCATGGTTTCGACGTTCTGCCACGCAGGCGGAATGATCATGCGCACGCCGCGGAACAGGTCGATGCCACCGGTGACCATCAGCTCGAGCATGTTGTCCATGCTGGAGGAGTCGGAACCTACGCGGTTGACCAGCGGGCCGAGCTCTTCCAGATCCATCAGATCGTTGGTGAACTTGGTGCGCCGGGCCTGGGCCCAGTTGCGGTTGCCGGTGATGGTGTTGATCTCGCCGTTGTGGGCGAGGAAGCGGAACGGCTGAGCCAGCGGCCATTTCGGCAGGGTGTTGGTGGAGAAGCGCTGGTGGAACACGCAAATCGAAGTTTGCAGGCGCTCGTCGCTGAGGTCTGGATAGAAGGCGGTCAAATCCGCCGGCATCATCAGGCCTTTGTAAATGATGGTCTTGTGGGAAAAGCTGCAGATGTAGTGATCGACGTCGGCGGCGTTGGCCACGGACGAGCGACGACGAGCGCTGAACAGCTTGATCGCCATGTCCTGGTCGCTCAGGCCTTCGCCGCCGATGTACACCTGCTCGATCTGCGGCAGGCGCTCAAGGGCCAGGCGGCCGAGGACGCTGGTGTCGATCGGCACTTTGCGCCAGCCGACCAGGGTCAGACCTTCGGCCAGGATCTCGCGGTTCATGTTCTCGCGAGCGGCTTCGGCTTTGACCGGGTCCTGGTTGAAGAAGACCATGCCCACTGCATATTGCTTGGGCAGTGCGACGCCGAACGTTTCCTGGGCGATGGCTCGCAGGAACACGTCCGGCTTTTGAATCAGCAGACCGCAACCGTCACCGGTCTTGCCGTCGGCGTTGATCCCACCGCGGTGGGTCATGCAGGTCAGGGCCTCTACGGCCGTTTGCAAAAGGGTATGACTGGGTTCGCCCTGCATATGGGCTATCAGGCCGAAACCGCAGTTATCCTTGAATTCATCTGGTTGGTACAGACCTGCTTTCATAGACACTTTCTCACCAGGCTGCCCCTTATCAGGGCAAATTTCTTTTCAATTCAACCGCTTGCCATCCGCGCCGAACGTACGTCAGCTTTGCAGGGGCAAAAGGGAGGTCATTGTACACACCGACACTTGGCCTCACAAATTTGGCGACGAACTGTCGCAAATCTATGTCGCATTTGTGAAAGGTTTAAAGCGATCCGCTGTGCTAGTCAAAACTTTTTTAATTTTGACCGCTACGACTCAAAGACTACTGTGACGCAGACACCACAAGGCACGCGGCCCAGGGTCCGCTGGTGCTTGCTGACGAACCGCGTTGCGATGCCAACATGTGCGAGGCAAGGCGCGGAATGCTGCCAATGGCTCTTCCCTTGGCAAATCCCGCAACGCAGCCTCGCGCTAGTTGGCGCGCAACGCGGTCGTCAGCAAGCGCCAGCAGCCCCCTTTAGGCAGCGCACACTTGCGGAAAATTTTGAGGTGCCTGGAGAGGCGGCCTGGGTAAGGCCGCCGAATCTTCAGCGAGTTGCTGCCAGTTCCTGTTGGACGCTGGCGACAGTGCGAGGCCAAGGTTTACCAGCCTGAACCTTCGCTGGCAAGGCCTTGATGGCGCTAAGGGCTGCATCGCGGTTGGTGAAGCTACCATAGGTGATGACGTAAAGCGGTTTGCCGTTGAGCACTTTCTTGAAATAACGGTACTCGCCGCCCTGCTCTTTCACGAAGTTTTGCGCGGACGCTTCGGAGCTGGTGCCGAGGATCTGCACCACGTAGTTGGTCGGTGCTTGACCGGCGTACCAGGTGCCACCGGCGGCTTTAGCCACGGTGACTGGCTTGTCGGCAGGCTTGGCAGGCGCAACGGCTGGCTTGGCGGGCGCCGGAGCCGGAGCCGGTTTCGCCGCAGGTGCCGGGGCAGGCTTGGCCGTTGCGACCTGAGTCGGAGCAGGCGCTGGCTTGGTCGCCGGAGTCGGTGCCGGCCCTGGCTGGATGCCGGCAGGTGGCGCAGTTGTCGTCACGGTCGGCGGCGTGGCGCTGGAACCCTCAATCGGAACGCCGTCGTCGCCTTCGGTGATACCGCCGGCCGCTTCGGCCAGGGGACCGCGCATGACCGGTTGCGAGTTACCGACCAGCGGTAACGGCATCGGTTGCGAATTACCGTTGAACTCCATGGCCGGAGCACCGTTGCTGTCAGATTGCGGCGCACCCTGACCGGGCTGTTGTTGCGCCTGTTCGTTGGCGGGCGCGCCAGTGGTCGGTGCTTTGCTGCGACCCGGCATCAACCAGGCGGCGGCTACCGCGACCACGACGACGGCGGAAATCGCCAATACGTGTTTCTTCGGCATATTGAACCCCATACTTGGACGCTTGACCGCTGAGCGGCTGGCAATCATGGCTTCGATCATCGCATCGCGGGCAACCTGGTTGATGGTGCCAGGCCAACCGTCGGAGCTTTCGTGAATATCAGAGATCTGTTTTGCGGTGAAAAGTTCGATTCCGCGACCGGCGCCCTCGAGCCGCTGGTCCATATATTCCCGGGTTTCTTCTTCCGTGTAGGGCTGCAACTCGATAACGTGAAAACGCTCTTCCTCAAGCGTCAATGCATCCAGCTGTGCGATCAGCGAAGACTCGCCGAACAGGAACACATGCGGACGACCTTCCGGTGCGCCCGCCGCCAAGGCCATCAAGGCGTCCAGCGCGGACTCGTCGAGTTGCTCGGCATCATCCACCAGCAGGTAGACTTCCTGCCCCGTGAGCGCCAGTTGCACCACTTGAGCCAGAATCGCTCCGATCTCCGGCTGTGCAACGTTCAGCGCCTGGGCCACCTGCTGCAGCACGCCGGTTGCATCACCGGCACCACGGGCGGAAACCACCACACTCTGCACAGTCTGCTTGTTGGTACTGGCCACCAGGGCCTGGCGCAACAGGGTCTTGCCACTGCCTTGCGGACCGGTGACGACCAACAGCAACTGGCTATAGCGCGCCAGGTGATGCAACTGTCCCAGCACCGGCTTGCGCTGGGCAGGGAAAAACTTGAAACCAGGCACCCGCGGAGCAAAAGGGTCATGGCTCAACTGGTAATGGCCGAGGAAAGCCTCGTCGGCATGCAAACTAGTCATCGGGATCTATTAACCTTTAAGCTGAGCCAGGGCGCGGTAATCCGCTCCCAGCGTGGCCTGTAAAACCTCTTTCGGATAATCGTCGGTCACCACCGCTTCGCCCATGTGGCGCAGCAGCACCAGGCGCAAACGACCGTCGATCACTTTCTTGTCAATTGCCATGTGTTCGAGAAAATCGGCTTCAGTCATTTCTTCAGGCGGGATGACCGGCAGCCCGGCGCGCTGGAACAGTCGAATGCCCCGATCGCGCTCCTGCTCGCTGATCCAGCCCAGGAGTGCGGACATCTGCAAAGCCATTACGGTGCCAGCTGCCACCGCTTCACCATGCAGCCAGACACCATAGCCCATATGGGTTTCGATAGCGTGACCGAAGGTGTGACCCAGGTTCAACGTGGCGCGAACGCCCGTCTCCTTCTCGTCGGCACCCACGACAGCTGCCTTGGCGGCACAGGAACGCTCGATGGCGTAGGTCAGGGCAACCTGGTCCAGGGCACGCAGGCGATCGACGTTTTCTTCGAGCCAGGTCAGGAACGGCTCATCGCAGATCAGTCCGTACTTGATGACTTCAGCAAGCCCGGCAGACAGTTCGCGGGCCGGCAGGGTATTGAGGGTGGCGGTATCGATCAGCACCACGTTCGGCTGATAGAAGGCGCCGACCATGTTCTTGCCCAGTGGATGATTGATCCCGGTCTTGCCGCCCACCGACGAGTCGACTTGCGACAGCAACGTGGTCGGGACCTGGATGAAGTCGACACCGCGCTGGTAGCAGGCGGCGGCAAAACCGGCCATGTCACCGATTACGCCGCCACCGAGGGCAATCACCGTGGTGCGACGGTCGTGACGCGCGGTCAGCAGCCCGTCGAAGATGAGCTGCAGGGTTTCCCAGGTCTTGAAGGCTTCGCCGTCGGGCAGCACCACGGAAATGACCGAGAATGGTGCGAGGCTGCGGGTCAGACGCTCGAGATAGAGCGGCGCAACGGTTTCGTTGGAGATGATCGCCACTTGCCGTCCGCGGATATGCGGGGCCAGCAGCTCAGGCTGATCCAACAAACCTTCGCCAATATGAATCGGGTAGCTGCGCTCGCCTAGATCGACCTTGAGTGTCTGCATGTGTCCCCACAGTAAAGATGGAATCAGGCGTCCTGCCTTGGGTTAACCAATGTCTACGGCGTCTGCTGGTGTGACGCCGTTCGGTAGCCATGCGCCACAACCTTGAGCGGCCGTGACAGCGCCCGAGGATAGCGCATTTCGCGCTGCGCTTTAACGGGGAGGCAGCTGTTGCAAGCGCTCGAGAATATCAAGCACCACCATTCGCGGCGGGCGCTCATCGGTTTCCACCACCAGATCGGCGATTTCCCTATAAAGCGGATCGCGAATCGCCAGCAGGTCTCGAAGGGTCTTGGCCGGATCGGCAGTACGCAGCAACGGACGATTGCGGTCACGCGAGGTGCGACCGACCTGTTGCTCGACGGACGCGTGCAGATACACCACCCGACCACCGGCATGCAGCGCCCGACGATTGGCTTCACGCATGACCGCGCCGCCACCGGTTGCCAGCACCACGCCATCGCAGCCGCACAGCTCGGCGATCATCGCCTGCTCGCGGTCACGAAAGCCCGGCTCGCCTTCCTTATCGAAAATCCACGGGATATTGGCGCCCGTGCGCAATTCAATTTCCTTATCGGAATCCTTGAACGGCAGGCGCAGCTCTTTGGCCAGCAAACGGCCGATGGTGCTTTTTCCAGCCCCCATCGGTCCAACAAGAATCAAATTTCGCACAGAATCAATGACTCACAGCAATCGCCTGATTGTTCATGATACGCGGAGTGAGAAATACCAGCAGCTCGGATTTTTTCTCCGAAACCACGTCACGCCGGAAAAGGCGGCCAAGATACGGCACATCGCCGAGAAATGGCACCTTATCTACAACCTTGCTCTGAGTATTTGAGAAAACCCCACCGATTACGATGGTCTCGCCGTCATTGACCAGCACCTTGGCATTGACCTCGTTTTTCTTTATCGGCGGCACATCCTGGACTTTGTTCAAGTAGTCCGGCTCATCCTTGGTGACCTTGACCTCCATGATGATCCGGTTGTCAGGGGTGATTTGCGGCGTCACTTCCAGCGATAGCGAGGCCTCCTTGAACGACACCGACGTGGCACCGCTGGAACTGGCCTCCTGGTAGGGAATTTCAGTGCCCTTGAGGATTTTCGCGGTCTCCTTGTCGGACGTGACCACCTTGGGTTGCGAGACGATTTCGCCGTTGCCGGTCTTCTCCATCGCTGTCAGCTCGAGGTCGAGCAACACGTTGTCGGTGATGAACGCGATGCCCAGCCCCGAAGTATTGCCGGTGGTCCCCATATCGACGAACGGCGAGTTGGTGCTGGTGCTGCCTGGCGTACCGATGGTGGTCGACGAGCCGGAGCTGACCCCCGAAGCGTTCCAGTTGCCCTTGTTCTGCACCGAACCGCCCCAGCGCACCCCGAGACTCTTGTCATAGTCGACATTGGCCTCGACGATTCGCGCCTCGATCATCACCTGCCGCACCGGAATATCCAGCTGCGCAACGATACGGCGAAGTTCGTCAAGGCGGTCCTGGGTCTGGTAGGCAATGATGTTGTTGGTCCGCTCATCGACGGTGATCGAGCCGCGCTCGTCCGTTTCCGCCTGCTTGTTGGTCACTGACTTGAACAACTCGGCGATGTCCTTCGCCTTGGCGTAGTTCACTTGCAGCAATTCGCGACGCAAAGGCGCCAATTCGGCAATCTGCTTCTGCGATTCGAGCTCCTGGCGTTCGCGCGCGGCAATCTCATCGGCGGGCGCTACCAGCAACACATTGCCGATCTTGCGTTTGTCCAGGCCTTTGGTTTTCAGCACCAGGTCCAGCGCCTGGTCCCATGGCACGTTCTGTAACCGCAGGGTGATGCCGCCCTGCACCGTGTCGCTGGCCACCAGGTTGAGGTTGGTGAAATCGGCGATCAGCTGCAGCACCGAGCGCACATCGATGTCCTGGAAATTCAGCGAGAGCTTTTCGCCGGTGTAGGCGAAACGCTCGGCGTTGCGTTTTTGCAGGTCGTCGACGGTCATCGGCCGGATGCTGACCGTGAGCTTGTTGTCGGTCTGATAGGTCGAATAGTCAAAGGCTCCGGTGGGCTCGATGCTGATGGTGGCCCGGTCGCCTGTCGCGCTGGCATTGACGAACTGCACGGGAGTGGCGAAGTCCTTCACGTCCAGGCGCACCCGCAATGGTTCGGGCAGCTGGGTCCTGGCGAAGCCGAGAATGATCTTGCCGTCTCGCTCCTGGATGTCCGGGGCGATGGAAGGGTCCGACAGATCGATGACCACATTGCCTTCGCCCTGGGTGCCGCGCTGGAAATCCACGCCCCGGATGGCCTTGCCCACCGGCGCATACGTCCTGGCCGGGGCTGGCGTTGCGGTGGCAGCACGAGGTGCACTGGCGGGTCGGGGCGCGGCCTTCGCGGCGCCTTGGCCGACGACCACGAACAGCGTGTTGCCCTCGACCCGCGCGTTATACGGGGCCAACTGAGTCAGGTTGATGATCAGCCGCGTGCGGTCCTTGGCTTCCACTACCGTGGCGCTGCGGGCATTGCCGCCCCCCAGCTCACGATTCTTGCTCTTCAGTTGACTGACCACCCCGGGCAGATCCAGTGCAATCCGTGCCGGCGACTCCGTCGTGTAACCACGAGGCGTCGGGGGCTGTCCATCGAAAGACAACTTCAACTCGACGCGATCGCCCGGTAACGCCGAGACCTCCAGCGTCTTGAGGTTGGCCGCTAGCACCATCGGCGACAGCAGCGCTATCCATAGCGAAATACCGAGGGTGGAGAAAATCCTGTTCATTGTTCGAGTTCCACTATGAGTGCTCTTTCAAAGGAATGGTCCGCGGCCGCTCCAGCCAGGCGCCCTGGCCGTCCGGAACGATTTCGACCACATCGACCTGCGAGCCGCTGATGGCGACGATCCGCCCATCGTTACGTCCCAGGTAATCGCCGACTTTCAGCCGATGCACACCGCCCGCTCCGCGCAACAGCGCAAAGGAACCGGTCGCATTGGAGAGGGTGCCGACCATTTCAAACTGCTCGATGTTGAAACCTTCGAGGTATTGCTTGACCCGACCGGGGTCGGGCTTGACGTTGCGCGAGCCGTGTTTCTGACCCGCCAGATCGACTCTGACCTGTTTGGAAAACGGGCTTCGCAGGTTGGCGGCGCTGTAGGTGAACGTGGGGTAAGACCGGAATACCGGGGTTGGTTCAATCTTGCCCCGCGGTCGCAGGCGCACTTCATTCATGTAGGCATCGAGGTCGCTGACGTCATTGTCGCCGCCACAACCGGCCAGGCCGGCGATGAATACCATCATCGAGACACAACGAATCGGGCTCATTTTTGCAGCCCCTTGTCGTTGTAGCGGTAAGTCTTGGCAAGGATGCTCATGCGCAACCTCGGGCCGCCGTCGGGATTGGCCGGAGCAATATCGAAATCATGCAAGGTTACAATGCGCGGCAGCCCCGCCACGCCACTGACGAAGGTTGCCAGGTCATGGTAGGCACCGGTGACGGTGATCTGGATCGGCAGCTCGATATAGAACTGCTGGGAGGCCTCCGGCAACAACTTGATCTCTTCGAACTCCAGGCCACTGCCCAGGCCGGTGCGGGTGATGTCCTCCAGCAGGCCGGGCACTTCGGTATCACTGGGCAATTGCCGCAGCAGCACGCCAAAGGAGTTCTCCATTTCCTTCATCTGCTGGGTATACAGCTCCAGGTTCGCTGCCATGTGGGCCTTGGTGGCGAATTGCTCCTTGAGTGCCGATTCTTCCTCGCGCTTGAGATCGAGGTGACCCTCCAGATCGCTGACGTACAAGCTGTACCCCAGCGCCAGCACCAATACCATCAGCAGGATACCCGCCGATGCCTTGATCGCCGGCGGCCAGGAGCCCATGTTGTTGGTATCCAGATCGTTGATATCGATCTTGCGCAAGCCTTCGAACCATTCGGAAAGCCTCATTTGGCGCCCTCCAGAGCCGGCTGGGTCTGACGAACAGTCAACTGGAAGACATTGGCCTGATCCAGCTGACCGGCGGTGGTCGCTTTGACTTCCGTGAGGTTGGGCGCATCGAACCAGTCGGACGCATCCAGATTGCGCATCAGGTCCGACACCCGATTATTGGATTCTGCCGCACCCGAAATGGACAAGGTCTTGTCGGCCATTTTCACTTCGGTGAAATACACGCCCTCCGGCAAGGTACGCGCCAGCTGATCGAAGATTCGCCCGCTGATGGGTCGATTGCCCTGCAGATCCTGGATGATGCGCATGCGCTCGACCAGTTGCTGGCGACGGGCCTTGAGGTCGCTGATTTGCTTGATCCGCTCATCGACCACGGCAATCTGCTTGCCGATGTAGTCGTTACGGGCCACTTGTCGATCGATGGCGCCTTTGATGACCTGGTCGGCAATCAGCACCGCACCCACCGAACCCGCCAGCACACCGACCAACGCCAGCAAAAAGCGCTTGCGCCGCGTTTCACGCAGCTCCTCGCGCCAGGGTAAAAGATTGATCCGCGCCATCAGTCGAAACTCCTGAGGGCCAGCCCGCAGGCAATCATCAAGGCCGGCGCATCACTGGCCAGGGCACCGGCGTTGACCTTGCTGCTCAGGCTCATTTCGGAGAAAGGGTTGGCCACTCGCGTGGGAGTGCCCAGTCGCTGCTCGATCAAGCGGTCCAGCCCCGAGACCGAAGCGGTACCGCCGGCCAGCAGGATGTGATCAACCGAGTTGTACTGGCCGGAGGCGAAAAAAAACTGCAATGAACGGGACACTTGCTGCACCAGCGCCTCGCGAAATGGTTGCAGGACTTCATTGACGTAATCGTCCGGCAGCCCGCCCTGTTTCTTCGCCAGCCCCGCCTGTTCGATAGTGAGCCCGTAACGGCGCTGGATTTCTTCCGTCAGCTGACGACCGCCGAACAATTGCTCCCGGGTATAGATGATGCGCCCGTTGTGCAGCACGCTCAGGGTGGTCATGGTGGCGCCGATGTCGACCACCGCCACCGTCAACCCCTCCTGAGAGGCCGCCAGATGACGCGTCAGCAAGCCGTATGATCGCTCCAGCGCGTAGGCCTCGACATCGACTACCCGAGCGGTGAGGCCTGCCAGGGCCAAGGCCGCCTCACGGACTTCGACGTTCTCCTTGCGACACGCCGCCAGCAGCACGTTGACCCGCTCGGGGCTGCGCGCCGACACACCCTGGACTTCAAAGTCGATGGCGACTTCGTCCAATGGATAAGGGATGTATTGATCGGCCTCGATCTTCAGCTGGTTTTCCATCTCGTCGTCGGAAAGACCGGCATCCATCTCGATGGTCTTGGTGATCACCGCCGAACCGGCGATGGCCACGGCGACGTTTCTCAGGCTGGTTTTGGCCTTTAGCAGCACGCGTGCGAGGGCCTGACCCACGCCTTCGAGCTCGGCGATATTTTTCTCGACCACCGCATTGGGGGGCAGCGGCTCGACCGCATAGGCCTCGACCCGATAGCGATCACCCTGACGGCTGAGCTCCAGAAGCTTTACCGACGTGGAACTGATGTCGATCCCCAGGAGCGTATTGGCCTTTTTATTGAAGAGTCCTAGCACTACCAATTCCCTATGACTTTCCGTGAGTTACGGACTCCGTAATACCCATTGCGTTCAAACCACCCGTCTTGACAGCAGCGCAAATGACGCCCTCGACGGAAAAATGCTTATAATGCCCAGCGATTTTTTTCCGCATTTACTCAAGCGCGGGTTTTCCTGTTTACCTGAACCCTGAGCCTAATTCATTCTTTGCCCTGGATATCCAAAAGCCTTGATTCGTCTGCTGAAATTTTTCGGGTGGTCCATCGTCGCCGTCTTCTGCGGACTGCTCCTTGGTCTGAGCGGCGCGTTTCTATACCTTAGCCCCGGATTGCCATCCGTGGAGGCACTGAGAAGCATTCAGTTGCAGATTCCATTGCGCGTGTATAGCAGCGACGACAAATTGATCGCGGAATTTGGCGAAATGCGCCGCACGCCGATCCGTTTCGCCGACATCCCCCCCAATTTCATCAATGCCCTGCTCAGCGCCGAAGACGACAATTTCGCCAACCACTACGGCGTCGATCCCGGCAGCCTGATGCGCGCCGCCACTCAATTGATCAAGAGCGGACACATCCAGTCCGGCGGCAGCACCATCACTATGCAGGTTGCGAAGAATTTTTTCCTTACCAGTGAACGCAGCTTCTCGCGAAAGACCACCGAAATCCTCCTGGCCCTGCAGATCGAACGGCAACTGACCAAGGACGAAATCCTTGAGTTGTACGTGAACAAGATCTATCTGGGCAACCGCGCCTACGGCATCGAGGCCGCAGCGCAAGTCTATTATGGCAAATCGATTCGAGACGTCAGCCTGGCACAGATGGCGATGATCGCCGGCCTGCCCAAAGCGCCGTCGCGCTTCAACCCGCTGGCCAACCCGACCCGCAGCAAGGAGCGTCGCGACTGGATCCTGGGGCGCATGTACAAGCTGGGCAAAATCACCGAAGCCGAGTATACCGCCGCGATAAACGAGCCGCTCAACGCCAGCTATCACGTGCCGACTCCGGAGGTGAATGCGCCGTACATCGCCGAAATGGCCCGCGCCGAAATGGTCGGACGCTATGGCAGCGATGCCTATACCGAAGGCTTCCGCGTCACCACCACGGTGCCGAGCAACCTGCAGGAAATGGCCAACACCGCGGTCCACGAAGGTCTGATGAGCTACGACCAGCGCCATGGCTATCGTGGCCCCGAGTCACGCCTGCCGGGCAAGACCCGCGAGGCCTGGGCTACCGAACTGACCAAACAGCGCACCATCAGCAGCCTTGAGCCGGCCATTGTCATTCAGGTCGACAAGACCGGGCTGCAGGTGCTGACCCGCACCGGGGAAGAACACGTCAGCTGGGACACCATGAAATGGGCGCGTCCGTTCCTGAACACCAACAGCATGGGTCCTAATCCGAAGCAGCCGTCGGATGTGGCCCAGGTCGGCGATCTGATTCGCGTCCAGCGTCAGACAGACAACTCGCTCAAGTTCAGCCAGATCCCACAAGCCCAGGGCGCACTGGTGTCCCTCGACCCGCAAAACGGAGCCATTCGCTCCCTGGTCGGCGGCTTTGCATTCGAGCAGAGCAACTACAACCGCGCTTTGCAGGCCAAGCGTCAACCGGGCTCGAGCTTCAAGCCGTTCGTCTACAGCGCCGCGCTGGATAACGGCTACACCGCCGCCAGCCTGGTGAACGACGCCCCTATCGTGTTTGTCGACGAATACCTGGATAAGGTTTGGCGCCCCAAGAACGACACCAACACCTTCCTCGGCCCGATCCGCATGCGTGAGGCGCTCTACAAATCGCGCAACCTGGTATCGATCCGCCTGCTGCAAGCGCTGGGTGTCGATCGCACCATCGACTACATCAGCAAGTTCGGCTTCAACAAACAGGACCTGCCGCGCAACCTGTCCCTGGCCCTGGGCACCGCCACTTTGACACCCATGGAAATCGCCACCGGCTGGAGCACCTTCGCCAACGGCGGCTACAAGATCACGCCGTACATCATCGAAAAGATCGAAAGCCGCAACGGCGACACGCTGTTCGTCGCCAACCCGCCAAGCGTTCCGAAAGGCGAAGCAGTCAGCGACGGCATAGCGGCCCCGGCCCCGGCTCCGACTGCCGACGCTTTCACCGTCAGCGCAACGCCAAGCGACACCTTGACGGCCCAGCCAGCGCCACCACCCCCAGCCGTGGCTGAACGCATTGTCGATGGCCGCACCACGTTCATCCTCAACAGCATGCTTGAGGACGTGATCAAACGCGGCACCGGCCGCCGCGCCCTGGCTTTGGGCCGCAGCGACATTGCGGGCAAGACCGGCACCACCAACGAATCCAAGGACGCCTGGTTCTCCGGCTACAACGCTGACTACGTGACCACCGTCTGGACCGGCTTCGACCAGCCTGAAAGCCTGGGTCGCCGGGAGTTCGGCGGCACTGTGGCGCTGCCGATCTGGATGAGCTACATGGGCGCCGCGCTCAAAGACAAGCCGCCCCATACGCAGCGGGAGCCGGAAGGCATCCTCAGCCTGCGGGTCGACCCGATCAGTGGCCGTGCAGCCAGTCCAGGCACCCCAGGCGCCTACTTCGAACTGTTCAAGGCCGAGGACACGCCACCGTCGGGTAACGAGCTGGGCAACGGCAATGCGCCGGGCAGCCCGCTGCCTGCGGATGAAGGCGCACCGATCGATTTGTTCTGATCGCGTAGCTACTCCAAAAAGCCCCGCCTTCGAGAGAAGCGCGGGGCTTTTTTTGCACGTGGATTTTGGGTACAGACTGAAGAGGCCCGTCGCCTGTCAGACCGTCTTCTCTGGCAAACCAGCTCCTTCAGGGGATCTGAGGCGTGCAACGGCCCCCTGTAGGAGCTGGCTTGCCAGCGAAGAGGCCCGCACAAACACCGCAAAAACCCACAGACAAAAAAAAGCCCCGACTCATTAGAGCCAGGGCTTTTTGCTTGATGCGACTACGGCTTAGCCGTTGAACACATCATCCACGCTTTTGAGCGGGTAGTTCTTCGGATACGGCAGGGTCGCCACACCGGTCTCGATCGCAGCCTTGGCCACGGCATCGGAGATCAGGGTGATCAGGCGGGCATCCATTGGTTTCGGGATGATGTACTCACGACCGAATTCCAGCTTGATACCGCCGTAGGCGTCGCATACTTCCTGAGGCACTGGCAGTTTGGCCAGTTCACGCAGGGCGTTGGCGGCAGCCACTTTCATTTCTTCGTTGATGCGCTTGGCGCGAACGTCCAGGGCACCACGGAAGATGAACGGGAAGCCCAGTACGTTGTTGACCTGGTTCGGGTAGTCCGAACGGCCGGTGGCCATGATCACGTCGTCACGGGTGGCATGGGCCAGCTCCGGGGAGATTTCCGGATCCGGGTTCGAGCACGCGAACACGATCGGGTTGGCCGCCATGGATTTCAGGCCTTCAGCGCTCAGCAGGTTCGGGCCGGACAGGCCAACGAACACGTCCGCGCCTTCCAGCGCGTCTGCCAGGGAGCGCTTCTCGGTCGCGTGAGCGAACACAGCCTTGTACTGGTTCAGGTCGTCACGGCCGGAGTGGATCACGCCGGTGCGGTCAACCATGTAGATGTTTTCGATGTTGGCACCCATGCTCACCAGCAACTTCATGCAGGAGATGGCGGCAGCACCGGCGCCCAGGCAGACGATCTTGGCGTCAGCCAGGGTTTTGCCAGCGATTTCCAGGGCGTTGATCATGCCGGCCGCGGTAACGATCGCGGTGCCGTGCTGGTCATCGTGGAACACCGGAATGTCGCACTGCTCGATCAGGGCGCGTTCGATCTCAAAGCACTCAGGGGCCTTGATGTCTTCCAGGTTGATGCCACCGAAGGTGATGGAGATGCGCTTGACCGTGTCGATGAAGGCTTGCGGGCTTTCGGAGTCGACTTCGATGTCGAACACGTCGATACCGGCGAAGCGCTTGAACAGTACACCCTTGCCTTCCATGACCGGCTTGGAAGCCAATGGGCCGAGGTTACCCAGGCCGAGAATCGCGGTGCCATCGGAAATCACTGCAACCAGGTTGCCTTTGCCGGTGTACTTGTAGGCCAGCTCAGGATCGCGAGCGATTTCGCGAACTGGTTCGGCTACGCCGGGGCTGTAGGCCAGCGACAGGTCGCGGGCGGTAGCGGTGGCCTTGGTGAGCTCGACACTCAGCTTCCCTGGACGAGGATGGGCGTGATATTCGAGAGCGGCAGTTTTCAGATCAGACATGTGGGCATTCCGCTTTTTTACTGTTGGACAGACGGACCGCCGAGGATACGCGTGTCGCAAAGTCCCTACAAGACTGACTGGTCACCCCTGTCAAGCGGCCTTCCCTAAGACTTTGGGCCAAGAGCCACGGAACACAAGGGATAGACTGTTCACAATCGTCGCAAAAAATGTCTACAATTTTTCTTCAGGTCGGTGCTTGCAACATCGCCCGCCGGGTCAAGGGCACTAACCAACGTACCGGCTCGTTTTTCAGACCACCACCGTGCGACCAACGCCAAGCCACCGCGGACCGGCAAAAAGCCTGGGCAGCACACCGCCAAAACGCAGACACAAAAAAGGCGCCCGCAAGGGACGCCTTTTTTATCAGCAAGGTAAAACCCGTGGGGCTTTGTAACCTTACTCTGCAGCAGCAGGAGCTTTCTTGCCGAAAGCACCGAAACGGTCTGCGAAGCGCTGTACACGGCCGCCAGTATCCAGAGTCTTCTGCTTACCGGTGTAGAACGGGTGGCACTCGTTGCATACGTCGATCGCCAGAGGCTTGGCCAGGTTCGAACGAGTTTCGAACTTGTTGCCACAGCTGCAGGTAACTGCGGTGATTTCGTATGTTGGATGGATATCGGCTTTCATGGTGAATTCCTCAGGCTAGCGTGCCGCCACTCAACACCATTGTTGAATACCGCACGTAATTAGGCCGCGGATTCTACCAGAGGTTTGAAATCACGCAAGCTGTCCCTTACACCGACCGTCTGCTAGGCTCCCGACCCAAAGCACATTGCTCTGTAGGAGCGAGCTTGCTCGCGAAAAAGGTACAACCAACGCCACTCAGCGGCTGGAATACCTTCGCGAGCAAGCCCGCTCCCACAGGGATTGTGCTCAGCCTTTCTTACTGCCCGCCCAAAGAGATCCCCCCGCGTGCCCGACGCCATACTGCGCCTAGCCCTGCCCTCGCCACTGCGCCGCCTGTTCGATTACCGGGCCCCGGCCGGCGTCCTGCGCGCCCAGTTGCATCCGGGAATGCGCCTGCGGGTGCCGTTCGGACGACGGGAGATGATCGGGATCCTGGTGGAGGTCACCGACACCAGCGAAGTCCCGGCGGAAAAACTCAAGCCGGCGCTGGCCCTGCTCGACGCCACGCCGCCATTGCCGCCAGCGCTGTTCAAGCTGTGCCTGTGGACCTCGCAATATTACCAACACAGCCTCGGCGATACCTTGAGCTGGGCGCTACCGGTGTTGTTGCGCCAGGGCGAGCTGGCCGAAGCGCGTCAGGAGCGCTTCTGGTCTGCTGCGCCGGGCGCCAGCCTCGATGACCCGCGCATCGCCCGTGCTCCGCGTCAGCGTGAGGCCCTGGCGACCCTGGCCCAGCACCCCCACGGCGTCGCCCATCAGTTGCTGAGCAAACTGATGCTGAGCAAGGACAGCCTCGACCTGTTGCTGGCCAAAGACCTGGTGCAGGTGGACATCCGCCGGCACGCCCCTGGCGCGCGCCACGAACACTGGCTGGCGCAACCTGAGTTGCCGCTCAATCCCGAGCAGCGCGCGGCTTATGAAGCGATTCGCGCCGGTTTCGACAGTTATCACGCGTTTCTGCTGGCCGGGGTCACCGGCAGCGGCAAGACCGAAGTGTATCTGCAGCTTATTCGCGAAACACTCGAAGCGGGCAAGCAAGCACTGGTGCTGATCCCCGAGATCAACCTCGGCCCGCAGACCCTGGCGCGTTTCGAGCAGCGCTTCAACGCACGCATCGCGCTGATCCACTCGGCAGTCAATGATCGTGAGCGCCTGGAAGCCTGGCTTGCCGCGCGGGACGGCGAGGCCGATATCATCATCGGCACCCGCTCGGCACTGTTCACCCCGATGAAGAACCCCGGCCTGATCATCATCGATGAAGAGCACGACGGTTCCTATAAGCAGCAGGAGGGCCTGCGCTATCACGCTCGCGACCTGGCCTTGGTACGTGCACGGCAGGAAAACATTCCGATTGTCCTGGGCTCCGCCACGCCGTCCCTGGAGAGCCTGCACAACGCCTACACCGGCCGGTACGGACTCCTGCGCCTGAATGAGCGCGCCGGTGGCGCCAGGCAACCGCGTTTCCTGCGTCTTGACGTAAAGAGTCGCCCGCTGGACAGCGGCATTTCCGGGCCGATGCAACAGGCCATCGGCCAGACGCTGGCGGCGGGCCAGCAGGTGCTGGTTTTTCTCAACCGGCGCGGTTTTGCGCCGACGCTGCTGTGTCACGACTGCGGCTGGATGTCCGAGTGCCAACGCTGTGATGCACGAATGACAGTGCACCAGCGCTCCGGCGAGCTGCGTTGCCACCATTGCGGGTACGTCGAACGCGTACCCCGGCATTGCCCCAAGTGCGGCAAGGTCGACCTGCGCCCTGTAGGTGCCGGCACCGAGCGCGCCGAGGAACGACTGGGGATTTTGTTCCCCGACGTCCCGGTGCTGCGGGTCGACCGCGACAGCACTTCCCGCAAGGACGCGATGAACCAGCTGTTCGCCACCATCCAGAAAGGCCATCCCTGCATCCTGGTGGGCACGCAGATGCTTGCCAAAGGGCACCACTTCCCCCGGGTGACCCTGGTGTCGATACTTGATGCCGATGGCGGGCTGTTCTCCGGCGACTTCCGCGCCAGCGAACGCATGGCGCAGTTGATCGTCCAGGTTGCAGGCCGGGCGGGCCGGGCTGAAGAGCCGGGCAAGGTGATTATTCAAACCCACCTTGCAGATCATCCGCTGCTGGTGCAATTGACCGAACAGGGCTATTTCGCGTTTGCAGAGCAGGCCTTGAGCGAACGTCGCGCGGCGGGGCTGCCGCCCTTTGCACATCTGGCGCTGCTGCGAGCCGAAGCGCACAAACCCGGGCAGGCCGAAGGTTTTCTCGACGAGGCGTGCAGCGAAGCCGAGCGTTTGCTGGCTGAGCAGAACCTGAGCGGGATTGAGCTGCTGGGGCCGGTGCCGGCGCCGATGGAACGGCGCGCCGGACGTTATCGCGCGCAATTGTTGTTGCAGGCGACGGCGCGGGCGCCGCTGCACCGACTGTTAAGCAGCTGGCTGTTGGTTTTGGAGCAGATGCCGAGTGGGCGGGCGGTGCGGTGGTCTTTGGATGTGGATCCGGTGGATTTGTATTGACTGGAAGATCGTCTTCGCTGGCAAGCCAGCTCCTACAGGGATTTGTGGTGGGCACATAATATGTGAGCAACCGAGATCGTTGTAGGAGCTGGCTTGCCGGCGAAAGCGGCCGAATAGTCACCATATATCCACATCCTGCCCGCTATAGTTGGCAAGCCCGCCTTCGCCACGGATAATGCCCAGTTTTTCCACCAGCGCATCGAAGCGCCGCCGCGCTTGCGGTCGAAAGAGAAGACCATGAAAGACACCATTCGCCAGCTGATCCAACAAGCCATCACCCAACTCGTCAACGAAGGTGTGTTGCCTGAAGGCCTGTCGCCGGCGATACAGGTGGAAAACTCCCGCGACAAGACTCACGGCGATTTCGCCAGCAACATCGCGATGATGCTGGCCAAGCCGGCCGGCATGAAGCCGCGCGACCTGGCAGAGAAAATCATCGCCGCGCTGCCGGCTGACGAAAACGTCTCCAAAGCCGAAATCGCCGGCCCGGGCTTTCTCAATTTCTTCCAGAACACCCAAGCCCTGGCCACTCGCCTGGATGCCGCCCTGGCCGATGACAAGATCGGCGTGCGCAAGGCGGGTCCCGTCCAGCGCACCGTGGTCGACCTGTCGGCGCCGAACCTGGCCAAAGAGATGCACGTCGGCCACTTGCGCTCGACCATCATTGGCGACGGCGTGGCCCGCGTACTCGAATTCCTCGGCGACGAAGTGATCCGTCAGAACCACGTCGGCGACTGGGGTACCCAGTTCGGCATGCTGATGGCCTACCTGCAGGAAAACCCGATCACCAGCGACGAGCTGTCGGACCTGGAAAATTTCTACCGCGCGGCCAAGCAACGCTTCGATGAATCCGAAGAGTTTGCCGATCGCGCCCGTGGCCTGGTGGTCAAGCTGCAAGCCGGCGACCCGGACTGCCTGGCGCTGTGGACCCGGTTCAGAGACATCTCGCTGTCCCACTGCCAGAAAATCTACGAACTGCTGAACGTAAAACTGACCATGGCCGACGTGATGGGCGAAAGCGCCTACAACGACGACCTGATCAACGTGGTCAACGACCTCAAGGCCGCCGGCCTGCTGGTCGAGAGCAACGGCGCCCAGTGCGTGTTCCTCGACGAGTTCAAGAACGCCGACGGTGACCCGCTGCCCGTGATCATCGTCAAGGCCGACGGCGGCTACCTGTATGCCACCACCGACCTGGCGGCGGTACGCTACCGCAGCGGCAAGCTGAACGCTGATCGCGCGCTGTATTTCGTCGACCAGCGTCAGGCCCTGCATTTCCAGCAGGTGTTCGCCGTCGCTCGCAAGGCCGGTTTCGTGACTCATCCGATGGAAATGGAACACATGGGCTTCGGCACCATGAACGGCGCCGATGGCCGTCCGTTCAAGACCCGTGACGGCGGCACCGTGAAACTGATCGACCTGCTGACCGAAGCCCAGGAACGTGCCTATACCCTGGTGAAGGACAAAAACCCGGAGCTGGCCGAAGCCGAGTTGCGCAACATCGCCAAGGTGGTGGGTATCGGCGCCGTGAAGTACGCCGATCTGTCCAAGCATCGCACCAGCGACTACAGCTTCAACTTCGACCTGATGCTGAACTTCGAAGGCAACACCGCGCCGTACCTGCTGTACGCCTACACCCGCGTGGCCGGCGTGTTCCGCAAACTCGGCAAGGATTTCAGCGAAGTCGAGGGCCAGATCGTCCTTGAAGCGCCACACGAACACGAACTGGCAGCGAAACTGGCGCAGTTCGGTGAAGTGTTGAATAACGTGTCTGACAAAGGTACGCCGCACATTCTGTGCACCTACCTGTACGATGTTGCCGGCCTGTTCTCCAGTTTCTACGAGAACTGCCCGATCCTCGGTGCCGATACCCCGGCGCAAATGCAAAGCCGCCTGCGCCTCGCCGCGCTGACCGGTCGCACTCTCAAGCAAGGCCTGGAACTCTTGGGTCTGGAAACTCTGGAGCGTATGTAAGTTGGCCGCCAAGAAAAAACCTGCACCCAAGCGTGGCGCCAGCCGTTACCAAGCTCCTGCGAAGCAACCGATCCCGGGTTGGCTGTGGATGGCCATCGGCCTGACGGTCGGCGCGTTCATCGTGTTCCTGATGAAGCTGGAACCGGGCAAGGGCAGCGAGAGCGTCAAGCGCGAGAAAGTCGAGCAACAGAAAGCCACCAGGATCGCCGAGGCCAACAAGACCCCGCCGAGCCCGACACAGCCAGCGAAGCCGAAATACGACTTCTATACCTTGCTGCCGGAATCGGAAGTGATCGTGCCGCCGGATGCCGTGCCGGAGAAAACCCTGCCGACGCCGCAAGTGCCGGCCATTGCGACCACGCCGGTGACGCCGGAGCAAGCCGCGAAGATCGACACCGCGCGCGCTCAGGCTGCATTGGCCGGGATTACCCCGCCGCCAGCGCCTCCGGTGTCCAAAGCGGCACCGGTGACCAGATTCTTCCTGCAGGCCGGTTCGTTCCGCAAGGAGGCAGACGCGGACAAGGTTCGGGCGCAGATCATCCTGCTTGGACAGGCGGTGGCGGTTGAATCCGGGACCGTGAAGGATGAAACCTGGTATCGGGTATTGGTCGGACCGTTCAGCAACCGCGAGCAGTTGACCACCGCCCAGAAACAACTGGCCGGCAGCGGTTTCAGCAATTTATTGTTACAACAACGCCAGAGCCGCTGATTTACGTCAGCACCACCGCGTTGTCGTTCTTCGCTGGCAAGCCAGCTCCTACAGGATTTACGCGATTCCCCTGTAGGAGCCGGCTTGCCGGCGAAGGCGCCTGCCCTATCAACACACCCTCCCCCGCCACACACCGCTCGTCCTCTCTCCCTCCCCGCAGTTGAAAAACCCATCACCACCCCCATATGAGTTGGCAGAAGGCATTTTCGCCCCGCTGCGTGGAGACTCTCCCTTGACCACCATCGTTTCAGTTCGCCGCCACGGCAAAGTCGTCATGGGCGGCGACGGCCAGGTTTCCCTCGGTAATACCGTGATGAAAGGCAATGCGAAGAAAGTTCGCCGCCTGTATCACGGCCAGGTGATCGCCGGTTTTGCCGGCGCCACCGCTGACGCCTTCACCCTGTTCGAGCGTTTCGAAGGCCAGCTCGAGAAGCATCAGGGCCACCTGGTTCGCGCCGCCGTCGAACTCGCCAAAGAGTGGCGTACCGATCGTACCCTCAGCCGCCTTGAAGCCATGCTCGCGGTCGCCAACAAAGACGCGTCCCTGATCATCACCGGCAACGGCGACGTGGTCGAACCCGAAGAAGGGCTGATCGCCATGGGTTCCGGGGGTGGTTATGCCCAGGCCGCCGCCAGCGCGCTGTTGAAGAAAACCGATCTGTCCGCCAGGGAAATCGTCGAAACCGCACTCGGCATCGCCGGCGACATCTGTGTATTCACCAACCACACCCAGACCATTGAGGAGCAGGACTGCGCCGAATAAGCCTGTTCAGGCCCTTGTGCCACGGCTCATTCTTGCTTGAGGTCCGCCAAATACTATGTCCATGACTCCCCGTGAAATCGTCCATGAACTCAATCGCCATATCATCGGCCAGGACGATGCCAAGCGCGCCGTCGCCATCGCGTTGCGTAACCGCTGGCGCCGGATGCAGCTGCCTGAAGAGCTGCGCGTTGAAGTAACGCCCAAGAACATTCTGATGATCGGCCCGACCGGCGTAGGTAAAACCGAGATCGCCCGTCGCCTGGCCAAACTGGCCAACGCGCCGTTCATCAAAGTCGAAGCGACCAAGTTCACCGAAGTCGGTTATGTCGGTCGTGACGTTGAATCGATCATTCGGGACCTGGCCGACGCGGCCATCAAACTGCTGCGCGAACAGGAAATGACCAAGGTTCGCCATCGCGCCGAAGATGCCGCCGAAGAGCGCATCCTCGACGCCCTGTTGCCGCCGGCACGCATGGGTTTCAATGAAGACGCCGCGCCGTCGACCGACTCCAATACCCGCCAGCTGTTCCGAAAGCGCCTGCGCGAAGGTCAACTGGACGACAAGGAAATCGAAATCGAAGTCGCCGAAGTGGTTGGCGTGGATATCTCCGCGCCGCCGGGCATGGAAGAAATGACCAACCAGTTGCAGAGCCTCTTCGCCAACATGGGCAAGGGCAAACGCAAGAGCCGCAAGATCAAGGTCAAGGAAGCGCTGAAACTGGTGCGTGACGAAGAAGCCGGTCGCCTGGTCAACGAAGAAGAGTTGAAGGCCAAGGCGCTGGAAGCGGTCGAGCAGCACGGTATCGTGTTCATCGACGAGATCGACAAGGTCGCCAAGCGCGGCAATTCCGGCGGCGTCGACGTGTCCCGTGAAGGCGTGCAGCGCGATTTGCTGCCGCTGATCGAGGGCTGCACCGTCAACACCAAACTGGGCATGGTCAAGACCGACCACATCCTGTTCATCGCCTCCGGCGCGTTCCACCTGAGCAAGCCGAGCGATCTGGTACCGGAGCTGCAAGGCCGTCTGCCGATTCGCGTCGAACTCAAGGCACTGACGCCTGAAGACTTCGAACGTATTCTCAGCGAGCCGCACGCATCGCTCACCGAGCAGTATTGCGCACTGCTGAAAACCGAAGGACTGGTCATCGAGTTCCAGCCGGACGGTATCAAGCGTATTGCCGAGATCGCCTGGCAGGTCAACGAGAAGACCGAGAACATCGGTGCCCGTCGCCTGCACACCCTGCTCGAGCGCCTGCTCGAAGAGGTGTCGTTCAGCGCCGGCGATCTGGCCAGCGCCCACGATGAGAAGGCGATCCTGATCGACGCGGACTACGTCAACAATCATTTGGGTGAATTGGCGCAGAACGAAGACCTGTCCCGTTATATCCTGTAAGAAACTCTTACAGCGGTAGCGGACCTGTGGGAGCGAGCCTGCTCGCGAAAGCGGTATAACAGTCAACGATGATGTTGAATGTGATAACCCTTCGCGAGCAGGCTCGCTCCCACAAGGTTCCGCACAGACGGACATTCGGCCATGACCCAACTCCCCACCGACATCAAACTGCACAAAGCCTCGAAAACCCTGTCGCTGAAATATGCGTCCGGCGAGGAATTTCACCTGCCCGCCGAATTCCTTCGCGTGCACTCTCCCTCCGCCGAGGTCCAGGGCCACGGCAAACCCATCCTGCAATTTGGCAAGATCGGCGTAGGCCTGACCAAGGTCGAACCGGCCGGTCAGTACGCCCTGAAATTGACCTTCGACGACGGCCACGACAGCGGCCTGTTCACCTGGGAGTATCTGTACCAGTTAGGCGTGCGCCAAGAGGATCTCTGGAGCGATTATCTTGCCGAGCTCAAAGCGGCTGGAAAAACCCGCGACCCGAACGAATCCGTCGTCAAGTTGATGCTCTAAGTCGGACCTCTTGCTCTTTAGAGGGCATTTTCTAATTTCATCTGTTTGAATGCTCGGCTTACAGGCCAACGATTGGCCTGCTTGCGAAAAAAATTAAACTCGGGTAACCAATGGAACTGGCAAGGTCCCTGCAGTGCTCGCTGAACTGAAAAGCAGCGATCAGAATTAACGGTCACCCGAGCAGTAGTACCTGGCGTTGGCTGTGAGACTGCGCAGCCGGCGCGGGTATTCGTCGGGACAATGGAGCGTCGTAGATGAGTAACAAGAATAACGATGACTTGAAGTATCAGGCCTCGGAAAATACCTTGGGGCTGAATCCTGTCGTTGGGTTGCGTGGCAAGGATCTACTGGCGTCTGCCCGGATGGTGCTCAGGCAAGCCATCAAGCAACCGATTCACAGTGCCAGGCATGTCGCCCATTTCGGTCGTGAACTCACGCACGTGCTGCTCGGCAAGTCCGGGTTGCAACCGGCAAGCGATGACCGTCGCTTCGCGGATCCGGCCTGGAGCCAGAACCCGCTCTACAAACGTTATCTGCAAACCTACCTGGCGTGGCGCAAGGAACTCCACGACTGGATCGAGCACAGCAATCTGTCGCCCAACGATGCCAGTCGCGGGCATTTCGTGATCAACCTCATGACCGAAGCCATGGCGCCGACCAACAGCGCGGCCAACCCGGCGGCGGTCAAACGCTTCTTCGAAACCGGCGGCAAAAGCCTGCTCGACGGCCTCTCGCATCTGGCCAAGGATCTGGTGCACAACGGCGGCATGCCGAGCCAGGTCAACATGGGCGCCTTTGAAGTCGGCAAAAGCCTGGGCGTGACCGAAGGCGCAGTCGTTTTCCGCAATGACGTGCTGGAGCTGATCCAGTACCGGCCGACCACCGAGCAGGTGTACGAACGTCCCTTGCTGGTGGTACCGCCGCAGATCAACAAGTTCTATGTGTTCGACCTGAGTCCGGACAAGAGCCTGGCGCGCTTTTGCCTGCGCAGTAACGTGCAGACCTTTATCGTCAGCTGGCGCAACCCGACCAAGGAGCAGCGCGAGTGGGGGCTGTCGACCTACATCGAGGCGCTCAAGGAAGCGGTCGACGTGGTCACCGCGATCACTGGCAGCAAAGACGTGAACATGCTCGGCGCCTGTTCCGGGGGCATCACCTGCACCGCGCTGGTGGGCCACTATGCGGCGCTCGGCGAGAACAAGGTCAATGCTCTCACCCTGCTAGTCAGCGTGCTGGATACCACGCTGGACAGCGACGTGGCGCTGTTCGTCAACGAACAAACCCTCGAATCCGCCAAGCGCCACTCTTATCAGGCAGGGGTGCTGGAAGGCCGCGACATGGCGAAAGTCTTCGCCTGGATGCGCCCCAATGACCTGATCTGGAACTACTGGGTCAATAACTACCTGTTGGGCAACGAGCCCCCGGTATTCGACATTCTGTTCTGGAACAACGACACCACACGGTTGCCTGCGGCATTCCACGGTGACCTGATCGAATTGTTCAAAACCAACCCGTTGATCCGCGCCGATGCACTGGAAGTGTGCGGTACGCCGATCGATCTGAAGCAGGTCACGGTCGACATTTATTCCCTGGCCGGGACCAACGACCACATCACACCGTGGAAGTCCTGCTACAAGTCGGCGCAATTGTTCGGCGGCAAGGTGGAATTCGTGCTGTCCAGCAGCGGGCATATCCAGAGCATCCTGAATCCGCCGGGCAATCCGAAATCGCGCTACATGACCAGCGCCGAAATGCCGGTCAAGGCCGAGGACTGGCAGGAAAACTCCACCAAGCACACGGACTCCTGGTGGTTGCACTGGCAGGCCTGGCAGGCCGAGCGTTCGGGCAACCTGAAAAAGGCCCCGGCGAAACTGGGCAACAGGGCGTATCCGGCAGGCGAGGCGGCACCCGGCACTTACGTACACGAGCGGTAACCGATACACCTCGCAACCTGTAGGAGCGAGCTTGCTCGCGAAGGACGTTAACGATAACGCTTAATCCCTGGATAACGCGTTGCCCTCACGTTTTTCGCGAGCAAGCTCGCTCCTGCAAGGGATCGGGAACGAATCAACCCACAGGGCCTGAAGCATGCCGCAACAGTTCATCTTTCGTACCGTCGACCTGGATGGCCAGACCCTCCGCACGGCGGTACGCCCCGGCAAGCCTCACTTGACGCCCTTGCTGATTTTCAACGGCATTGGCGCCAACCTGGAGCTGGTGTTTCCGTTCGTCGCAGCGCTGGACCCGGACCTGGAAGTCATCGCATTCGATGTACCCGGTGTCGGCGGCTCGTCGACACCAAACCGACCGTATCGTTTTCCGGGCCTGGCGAAACTCACGGCGCGGATGCTCGACTATCTCGACTATGGACAAGTCAACGTGATCGGCGTGTCCTGGGGTGGTGCCCTGGCCCAGCAGTTCGCCTACGACTATCCCGAGCGTTGCAAAAAACTCGTTCTGGCGGCTACGGCAGCCGGCGCGGTGATGGTGCCGGGCAAGCCCAAAGTGCTTTGGCTGATGGCCAGCCCACGTCGCTATATCCAGCCGTCTCACGTGATCCGCATTGCGCCGATGATCTACGGCGGTGCGTTCCGGCGCGATCCAACCCTCGCCGCCAGCCACGCCGCCAAGGTGCGCTCCGCGGGCAAGCTCGGTTACTACTGGCAGTTGTTCGCGGGCGTCGGCTGGACCAGCATTCACTGGCTGCACAAAATCAACCAGCCAACCCTGGTACTGGCCGGTGACGACGATCCGCTTATCCCGCTGATCAACATGCGGGTTCTGGCATGGCGGATTCCCAATGCTCAGTTGCACATCATCGATGACGGGCATCTGTTCCTGATTACCCGGGCCGAAGCAGTGGCACCGATCATCATGAAATTCCTCGAGGAGGAACGACAGCGAGCGGTCATGCATCCGCATCCGGCACCATTGGGCGGTTAACCGGCCCCGGTTTTTGTTCACGAGAGGGGTCGGCAGGACGCCGGCCCGCGCAACAACCCGTAACAGCGTCTATGGTGTTCTGGTCCGACGTGTTTGTTTTAGGCCTGAAGACCAAGGAGTGTTGAGTCATGCGCGACAAACCAGCGAGGGAGTTTTCACCGACTCCCGCCGCGTTCATCAACGCACAGAGTGCGATTACCGGCCTGCGTGGTCGGGATCTGTTTTCAACCCTGCGCAGCGTTGCCACCCATGGTTTGCGCAACCCGGTGCACACCGCCCGACACGCCTTGAAACTGGGCGGCCAGTTGGGTCGAGTGCTCTTGGGTGAAACCCTGCACCCGACCAATCCGCATGACAATCGCTTTGCCGACCCCGCATGGAGTCTCAACCCTTTTTATCGCCGCAGCTTGCAGGCTTATCTGAGCTGGCAGAAACAAGTCAAAAACTGGATCGACGAGAGCAACATGAGCCCGGACGATCGTGCCCGCGCTCACTTCGCGTTCGCTTTGCTCAACGACGCCCTGGCGCCATCCAATAGCCTGCTCAATCCGCTGGCGATTAAGGAGATCTTCAACTCCGGCGGCAACAGCCTGGTGCGTGGCATCAGTCATTTGGTCGACGACTTCCTGCACAACGACGGCCTGCCCAGACAGGTCACCAAGCAGGCTTTCGAAGTGGGCAAAACGGTCGCCACCACTGCCGGCTCCGTGGTGTTTCGCAATGAGCTGCTGGAGCTGATCCAGTACAAGTCGATGAGCGAAAAGCAGTATTCCAAACCCTTGCTGGTGGTGCCGCCGCAAATCAACAAGTACTACATTTTCGACCTGAGCCCCCACAACAGCTTCGTCCAGTTTGCGCTGAAGAACGGCCTGCAAACCTTCATGATCAGTTGGCGCAACCCTGATGTGCGCCATCGCGAATGGGGACTGTCGACCTACGTTGAAGCCGTCGAAGAAGCGATGAACGTTTGCCGGGCGATCACCGGCGCCCGGGAGGTCAACCTGATGGGCGCCTGCGCCGGCGGCCTGACGATTGCCGCCCTGCAAGGGCATTTGCAGGCCAAGCGACAACTGCGCAGGGTATCCAGCGCGACGTACCTGGTGAGCCTGCTCGACAGTCAGATGGACTCGCCCGCGACCCTGTTCGCCGATGAGCAGACCCTCGAGGCGGCCAAGCGCCGTTCCTATCAGAAAGGCGTGCTCGACGGTCGAGACATGGCCAAGGTCTTTGCCTGGATGCGCCCCAACGATTTGATCTGGAGTTACTTCGTCAACAACTACCTGTTGGGCAAGGAACCGCCGGCGTTCGACATCCTCTACTGGAACAACGACAGCACCCGCCTGCCAGCAGCCCTCCATGGCGACCTGCTGGACTTCTTCAAGCACAATCCATTGAATCATCCGGGCGGCCTTGAAGTGTGCGGTACTCCGATCGATTTGCAGAAAGTCACGGTCGACAGCTTCAGCGTCGCCGGCATCAACGATCACATCACCCCATGGGACGCGGTGTATCGCTCCACCCTGCTGCTGGGTGGCGAGCGGCGCTTCGTACTCTCCAATAGCGGGCATGTGCAGAGCATTCTCAACCCGCCCTCCAACCCGAAAGCCAACTTCGTCGAAAGTACGAAGCTGAGCAGCGACCCACGGGCCTGGTATTACGACGCCAAGCAGGTCGACGGCAGCTGGTGGACTCAGTGGCTGGGCTGGATTCAGGAGCGCTCGGGCGCACTGAAAGAAACCCGGGTGACGCTTGGAAATCCGAATTATCCACCGATGGAGGCAGCACCCGGCACCTACGTGCGCGTGCGCTGAACCTTAAAACGCTGCAGCCAGCCTTCAATCCTGTAGGAGCGAGCTTGCTCGCGATGGACGTTAACGATAACGCGTGCTGCCTGGTCAACCACGTGCTCCTTTCGTTTCTCGCGAGCAGGCTCGCTCCTACAGGGACAGGCACTGGCAGTGGCATGACTCGATCATTAAGAAGACTGGATGAAAACCCGCGACCGGATCCTCGAATGTGCCCTGCAATTATTCAATGAAAAGGGCGAACCGAACGTCTCCACCATGGAAGTTGCCAATGAAATGGGGATTAGCCCGGGCAATCTTTACTACCACTTCCACGGCAAGGAACCGCTGATACTCGGGTTGTTCGAGCGCTTCCAGGCTGAACTTGCGCCACTGCTCGATCCGCCGTCCGATGTCGAACTGGGCCCCGAAGATTACTGGCTGTTCCTGCACCTGATCGTCGAGCGCCTGGCGCACTACCGCTTTCTGTTCCAGGACCTGTCGAACCTGGCCGGACGCCTGCCGAAGCTGGCTAAGGGCATCCGCAACCTGCTAAACGCGCTCAAGCGCACGCTGGCGTCATTGCTGGCGCAATTAAAGGCCCAGGGGCAGTTGGTCAGCGACACCCAGGCGCTGGGGCAGTTGGTCGAGCAGATCACCATGACACTGCTGTTCTCGCTGGACTATCAGCGGATTCTTGATCGTGAGGGTGAGGTGCGATTGGTGGTGTATCAGATAATGATGTTGGTGGCACCGCATTTGCGGCCGCCGATCAAGGCGGCGACCGAGCAAATGGCGCTCCAATACCTCGAAGAACACGAATAACCCCCCTGTAGGAGCTGGCTTGCCAGCGAAGGCGGCGGGTCAGTCGAAACATTCCTCGCCTGAACGGACGCTTTCGCTGGCAAGCCAGCTCCTACAGGGGATCTGCAGCGGTTATTGCACAAACAAAAACGCCCGACCTTTGCAGGCCGGGCGTTTTCTTGAGTCCCGGAAAAATCAGGACTGACTGGTTGGCGTCGATGGAGCTGGCGCGGCAGTCGAAGTTGCAGCTGGGGTCGGTGCAGCAGCGGAGTTCGATGCGCTGACCGGGGTCGCCGGTTTCGCGGTAGCCTCTGCCGGTTTTGGTGCAGCGGCTTTCGGCGCTGCCGGTTTTTTCACAGCCGGCTTCTTCGCGGCGGCAGGTTTTGCCGCTGGCTTGGTGGCCGGCTTGGCAGCCGCAGTTTTGGCAGCAACCGATTTGGCCGCCGTCTTGGCTGCTGCCGGTTTAGCGGCGGCAGTTTTAGTCGCCGACTTCGCCGCGGATGCGACTTTCGTTGCGGCTTTGGCTACCGGTTTGGCGGCAGCCTTGGCCAGCGGCTTGGCCGTCGATTTTGCCGCAGGTTTGGCTGCCGCGGTTTTCGCCGCAACAGGCGCAACCTTGGCGCCGGTGAGTTTTTCGATTTGCTTGGTCAGGGTATCGACCTTGCTGTGCAGTGCCTTGACCTCATTGCGGCTCGGTACACCCAGGCGCGAAATGGCGCTGTTCAGACGCTTGTCGAAAGCCCCTTCCAGCTCATCCCACTTGCCCATTGCACGATCTTTCACACCGCTGATACGCGACTTGGCCGAAGTAGCGGAATCCTTGGCGGCATCGACTTTCTTATCGACAGCGCTCTTGGTGAGCTTCTCGGCTTTCTCGCCATCTTTAACCAATGCATCGAAGAGCTTGCTGCCGTCAGTGTCGATCTTCGAGTACACGCCCAAACCAGCCAGCCAGATTTTGCGGGAGTAGTCTTCGACTTTCCCAATCCACGAGCTGCCTTCTTTATCGGTGTTCTTTTTACCAGCCATCCCGTTCTCCTTAAGATTTACGCGCGACGCGTTCGAGCAATGCCGTCAGCTCATCGAGCTTGGCAGAGAGTGTCTCCACGTCATGTTTAGACGGAATGCCGATACGATTCAAGGTACTTGCGACACGCGAGTCGAAAGCCCTCTCGACTTTGTCGAGTTGAACTTCGACCTTGTCTTTGAAAGAGCTGACTTCAGTCTTGGCTTCATCGATTTCGGCATTAGCCGCTTCAAGTTTCTCAACAACGGCTTCTTTGCCTTTCTTTTCAACAGCTTGACCGGCCACGATCAACTCTTGAAAATACTCGCTACCTTCCTGGCCGACCCTGGCGTAAGCCCCCAGGCCTGCCAGCCAGATCTTGCGAGCATAGGATTTGACGTCGCTCAGAGCCGTTGTCGAAGCGTCGATTTTTTTCTTCAGAATAACTTTGGCCATGGTGCACCTCACGCGCAGAAGGTTTGAGGAACTGCCCGCGAAAGCGTCGGGCTCAGGCACAAAGTAGTGAGAATAATTAGAAACGGCACCCTAACAACTGACATCAACCCTTGGGTACGCCGCAAAAAATGTGGGAGCGAGCCTGCTCGCGAATAAGGCCTCACATTCAACATTGATGTTGACTGAAAGATTGCTTTCGCGAGCAGGCTCGCTCCCACATTCAATCGCATTTCATAGAAGGTCGCGGATCAGGCCAACGCTTTATCCAGCGCCTTCTCGATTTCCGACTTGATGGTGCCACTCATGGCCGACATCAACAGACCCAGCTCCACATCGACCCTGATCGAATCCTCACCCACATGCACCTCGCCTTTCACACCTGAACGCTTTAGGTTCAGCGTATCGCCGGACCATTGCGGCACCAGGCCATATTGCTCGGACAGCTTCTGCGCCAACTTGTCGGCCTTCTCGCGGGCCGCTTCCTTGCCCAGGCCGTGGGCACGTTCAACACTGATATGGGCCATCGAATGACTCCTGTTTTATGGATACTTTCCTGAAGCATCTTGACCGCTGCTGCGGCAAAACGTCCCGGCGATTGCCCATCTTACCCTCAGCCTTGCCAAGACAAAGCAGGCCACCGGGATTAGAATGTCCCGCATTCTCTTTTGGTGACAGCGATATGACTGATCAGCGCAAAGGCAGCGATGCCGAACCCACCACTCACTTCGGCTTCAAAAACGTTCCGGAAAGCCAGAAAGCGGAAAAAGTCGCCGAGGTATTCCATTCCGTAGCGGCCAAGTACGACCTGATGAACGACCTCCTGTCGGGCGGCATGCACCGTCTGTGGAAGCGTTTCGCGATCGAGCTGTCGGGCGTTCGCACCGGCAACCGTGTGCTGGATATCGCCGGCGGTACCGGTGACCTGACCAGAAAATTCTCGCACCTGGTAGGCCCGACCGGCCAGGTCGTGCTGGCCGACATCAACGAATCCATGCTCAAGGTCGGTCGTGACCGCCTGCTGGATCTGGGTGTGGCCGGCAACGTCGAGTTCGTCCAGGCCGACGCGGAAAAACTGCCGTTCCCGGACAACCATTTCGACTGCGTGACCATTGCTTTCGGCCTGCGCAACGTCACCCACAAGGAAGACGCCCTGCGCTCGATGCTGCGCGTGCTGAAACCGGGTGGTCGTCTGCTGGTGCTGGAATTCTCCAAGCCGACCAATGCGCTGATGTCCAAGGCCTACGACGCCTACTCGTTCGCCTTCATGCCACTGATGGGCAAGTTGATCACCAACGACTCGGAAAGCTATCGCTACCTGGCCGAATCGATCCGCATGCACCCGAATCAGGAAACCCTGAAGTCGATGATGGTCGAGGCCGGCTTCGACCGCGTGACCTATCACAACATGACCGCAGGCATCGTTGCCCTGCACCGCGGCATCAAACCCTGATGTTGCTGGCCGGCCTGCTCGCCAGCGTCGAACTCGGTCTGAACCGGGTGCTGCGGCTCGACAGCACGGCGTTGCCGCGACTGGGGCATTTGAGTGGCAAGGTGATTGCCGTCGACTGCCGCAACCCGGCACTGCAGCTGTTCATCCTGCCCAGTGATGAAGGCCTGATGCTCGCTTCCCACTGGGAAACCGGCGCCGACTGCACCCTGCGTGCTCCCGCTTCGAGCCTGTTGAAACTGGCGATGAGCAAGGACAAGACCTCGGTCCTGCATGGTCCGGAAGTCGAACTCGACGGCGACAGCGGTGTGCTGCTGGAACTGGCGGCGATTCTTCAGGATCTTGAGCTGGACTGGGAGTACGAACTTTCGCGCTGGTTGGGTCCGGTCGCCACGCATCTGCTCGGCGGTCACCTGCGCAGTCGCGCTCGCTGGTATCAGCAAGGGTTCGCCAGCCTGAATCAGAACCTGGGCGAATACCTGGCCGAAGAGTCGCGCACCCTCGTCGGTCAGCGCGAAGCCGAAGCCCGCTTCAGTGAACTGGACCAGATCAAACTCGATCTGGAACGTCTCGAGGCGCGTTTCGAGCGCCTCTCCCGATCCCTCGACCCAAGCGATAACGCATGAAGCTGCTTGCCGTCCGCCGTTTATTGCGCATCCAGCGCGTTGTGATCCGCTACCGCCTCGATGACCTGCTGTTCGCGCTGCCCCTGCCCTGGTTTTTGCTGGCGCTGCGCTACGCCTTGCCGTGGCGCTGGTTCCCGCGCAAGACCCTGGACCTGAGCCGCGGAGCGCGATTGCGTCTGGCGTTGCAGGATCTGGGACCGATTTTCATCAAGTTCGGGCAGATTCTCTCCACTCGCCGCGACCTGCTGCCGGAAGACATCGCCGATGAGCTGATGAAACTGCAGGACCGGGTGCCGCCGTTCGACTCGCAAGTGTCGATCAGGCTGATCGAAGAGCAGCTCGGCAAAAAGATCAGTGAAGTGTTCAGCCGCTTCGACGTCGAACCGCTGGCCTCGGCTTCGGTGGCGCAGGTGCATGCCGCGCAACTGAAAACCGGCGAAGAAGTGGTGGTCAAGGTGATCCGCCCGGGCCTGAAACCGATCATTGCCCAGGACCTGGCGTGGCTGTTCATCCTCGCCCGCGCGGCCGAAAAGCTCTCGGCGGACGCGCGTCTGCTGCACCCGGTGGACGTGGTCCAGGATTACGAAAAAACCATCTACGACGAACTCGACCTGTTGCGCGAGGCGGCCAACGCCAGCCAGTTGAAGCGCAACTTCGACGGCTCGCCGCTGCTGTACGTGCCGCAAGTCTATTGGGACTGGTGCCGGCCGAAAGTGTTGGTGATGGAGCGCATCTACGGGATCCAGGTCACCGATCTGGCCACCTTGGCCGATCAGCGCACCGACATGAAAATGCTCGCCGAGCGCGGTGTGGAGATTTTCTTCACCCAGGTGTTCCGCGACAGCTTCTTCCACGCCGACATGCACCCGGGCAACATCTTCGTCAGTACGGTCAACCCGTGGAGCCCGCAATACATTGCGATCGACTGCGGCATCGTCGGCAGCCTCACCCCGGAAGACCAGGACTACCTGGCGCGCAACCTGTTCGCGTTCTTCAAGCGCGATTATCGTCGCGTGGCGCAATTGCACATCGATTCGGGCTGGGTACCGGCGGAAACCAAACTCAACGAATTCGAAGCGGCGATCCGTACCGTGTGCGAGCCGATCTTCGAAAAACCGTTAAAAGATATTTCCTTCGGCCAGGTACTGATGCGCCTGTTCCAGACCGCTCGACGCTTCAACATGGAAGTGCAGCCGCAGCTGGTGCTGTTGCAGAAAACCCTGTTGAACATCGAAGGCCTGGGCCGTCAGCTATACCCGGACCTGGATCTGTGGAACACCGCCCAGCCGTTCCTCGAACGCTGGATGCGCGAGAGGGTCAGCCCCAAAGCCTTGCTCGGCAACGTGCAGAGCCAGTTCGAACAATTGCCGCACCTGGCGAACATGGCCCGCGACCTGCTCGAACGCATGTCCCAGCCCCACGCCAATGATCCACCACCACCCTGGCATCGACGCAAGGACGACTGGCTCCTGCGCCTGCTCGGTTGTGCGCACCTGGCCGGCGGGACGATACTCGCCGCGGGCGGGCCATTGAACGAAATGGGCCATTGGCCGGCCGGCATCATGGTGGCCGTCGGCTTGTATCTGGTCGTTCGTCGATAGCCAGCGCCACCGCACGCTGGCACACTGTTTCAACGCCTGTGCCCGACTAATGAAGTGTCGGGCCCGCTGTCGGAGTCGATGATGAAAAACTGGCTGGACGAGATCAAATGGGACGCCGATGGCCTGGTGCCGGCGATTGCCCAGGATCACAAGACCGGACGCGTCCTGATGATGGCCTGGATGAACCGGGAAGCGCTGGAACTGACCGCTGCCGAAAATCGCGCCATCTACTGGTCACGTTCCCGTGGCAAGCTGTGGCGCAAGGGCGAAGAGTCCGGCCACGTGCAAACGCTGCATGAAATGCGCCTGGACTGTGATGCCGACGTGATCATCCTGATGGTCGAACAGATCGGCGACATCGCCTGCCATACCGGCCGCCAGAGCTGCTTCTACCGTGTCTTCGAGAACGGCGAATGGAAAACCGTCGATCCGGTCCTGAAAGACCCGCACGCCATCTACAGCACAGGACACACCCATGAGTGATACGTTGACCCGCCTGGCCCAGGTACTGGAAGAGCGCAAAGGCGCCGCCGCCGACAGCTCGTATGTCGCCAGCCTGTACCACAAGGGCTTGAACAAGATCCTGGAAAAAGTCGGCGAAGAATCGGTCGAAACCATCATTGCCGCCAAGGATGCCGCCATCAGCGGCGACTGCAGCGATGTGATCTACGAGACCGCCGATTTATGGTTCCACAGCATGGTCATGCTCGCCCAACTGGGGCAACATCCACAGGCTGTGCTCGATGAACTCGACCGTCGCTTCGGTCTGTCCGGACACGTCGAGAAAGCCTCGCGCCCGTCCGCCTGAACAACTATTTGAGAGGAGCAGCATCATGGGCATTTTTGACTGGAAACACTGGGTCGTCATCCTGGTTGTCGTGGTGCTGGTGTTCGGCACCAAAAAGCTGAAAAACCTCGGCACCGACGTGGGCGAGTCGATCAAGGGCTTTCGCAAGGCCATGAACGATGACGAAAAGCCGGCTGACCCGACGGTGACCCCGCAACAACCGGTTCCGCCTGCTCAACCTCAGACCACACAGTCCGTGAACCCGCCGCACACCATCGACGTGCAGGCGCAAAAAGTCGAAGAGCCGATTCGCAAAGACGTGTGAGCACTGACTAATGTTTGGTATCAGCTTCTCTGAACTGCTGCTCGTCGGCCTCGTGGCCCTGCTGGTGCTGGGCCCCGAGCGTCTTCCGGGCGCCGCGCGCACCGCCGGCCTGTGGGTCGGGCGCCTGAAGCGCAGCTTCAACGCGATCAAACAGGAAGTTGAACGTGAAATTGGTGCCGACGAGATCCGTCGGCAATTGCACAACGAGCACATTCTGTCGATGGAGCAGGAGGCGCGGAAGATTTTCGCGCCGACCCAGCAGGAACCGACACCCGTTGCGCCTGTGACGGAGCAGACAGTTCAATCGCCGATGACAGTCGTTGCGCCTGCTGCCTCTACCGAAACGGTGACTGTCATTGAACCGCCGGCGGTTGCAGCACCTGCGGTTGAACCCGTCACACCCGCGGCTGCGCCTGTGGCGCCTGCCCCTCATGACCCCACATTGCCGCCGCGAGCCCCATGAGCGATCTTCCTGAAAACGACCAGCACATGCCGCTGGTTTCGCACCTCACCGAGTTGCGTACCCGCCTGCTGCGCTGTGTAGCGGCGATTTTCATCATCTTCGCCGGGTTGTTCGCCTTCACCCAGCAGATCTACACCTTTGTCTCCACGCCGCTGCGCCAGTACCTGCCAGTCGGCGCGACGATGATCGCCACCGACGTGTCCTCGCCGTTCCTGACGCCGCTGAAGCTGACCATGATGGTGTCGCTGTTCCTGGCAATCCCGGTGATCCTGCATCAGATCTGGGGCTTCATCGCGCCGGGGCTGTACAAGCATGAGAAACGCATCGCGGTGCCTTTGCTGGTATCGAGCATCCTGCTGTTCTACACCGGCATGGCGTTCGCCTATTACCTGGTGTTCCCGCTGATCTTCAAATTCTTCGCCGCCGCCACCCCGGCCGGCGTGGAAATGATGACCGACATCAGCAGCTACCTCGACTTCGTCATGACACTGTTCTTCGCCTTTGGCGTGGCGTTCGAAATCCCGGTAGCCGTAGTGCTGCTGGTGTGGATCGGCGTGGTCAACGTCGTCTACCTGAAGAAGATCCGTCCCTATGTGATCATCGGCTGCTTCGTGGTCGGCATGATCCTCACTCCGCCGGACATCTTCTCGCAGACCCTGCTGGCGGTACCGATGTGGCTGCTGTTCGAGATCGGCATCCTGTTCAGCGGCCTGATCAGCAAACGCGGCGAGCACCCGGACGACCAGCCGGCTGACGATCACAACGACCAGCCGCCAGCGACCCAGCCGTGAACCTGCTGCTCCTCGAAGAGGCCGACTTCATTGCGGCCGACCGCGCCATCCTGCGCGATCGCCGGTTGACTCACATGCAGGAAGTCCATCGTTCGGTGGTGGGCGACAGCCTGCGGGTCGGGCGTATCGGCGGATTGATGGGCTCGGCCGAATTGCTGCGCCTGGACGCCGATGAAGCGGAGTTGCGCGTTACCCTCGACCAAACCCCGCCAGCCAAGCTGCCATTGACCCTGATACTGGCCCTGCCACGGCCCAAAATGTTGCGCAGGGTGTTTCAGACCGTTGCGGCCATGGGTGTGCCGCGAATCGTGCTGGTGAACAGCTACCGCGTCGAGAAGAGCTTCTGGCAAACCCCTTTTCTGGAGCCGGAAGCTATTCGTGAGCAATTGATCCTCGGCCTCGAACAGGCGCGGGACAGCGTGCTGCCGGAAATCATCATCGAGAAGCGCTTCAAGCCATTCGTCGAAGATCGCCTGCCAGCGATGACCGAAGGCACCCTCGGCCTCGTTGGCCACCCTGGCAACTACCCGCCCTGCCCTCGTGGCCTGGATGAACCGGTGACCCTGGCCATCGGCCCCGAAGGCGGCTGGATCCCTTACGAAATCGACTTGCTGGGCAAGTCCGGCCTGCAACCGGTGCAGCTCGGCGAACGCATCCTGCGGGTCGAAACCGCCGTCACCGCGTTGCTCGCCCGCCTGTACTAATCCGCACTCCATTCTAGACATAGAACCTGTGGGAGCGAGCTTGCTCGCGATTGCGGACTGCCAGTTAACACATGTGTTGACTGACCCACCGCCATCGCGAGCAAGCTCGCTCCCACAGGAAAATTCATCGTCCCAGCCAACCTGTACCCCTACAGATTCCCGCCCGCCAGCCGATATACCCCTGATACAACCAATATATGGTTCGATGGAGTTGCAACATGTACCAATGGCTAGCCGAGAAACTGGGGAACGTCAGCGTCAATCGCAAACTGGGGGTCGGCTTCGGTCTGGTGCTGCTGCTGACATTGTTGATCACCTTCACCGGCTGGACCGGCCTGAACGGGGTGACAAACCGTGGCGACAAACTCGGGTTCATTTCCAGCCTCAATGAGCTGAGCAAGGACCTGCGCATTGCCCGCCTGGAATACGACATGCGTCGCGGCGAACAGGGCCCGGGAGCGGTCAACGACCTGTTGGGCCAGCTCGACACCGGCTTGAAAACCGCCCGCAGGATGATCGAACAACCCGCCGACGCCGCCATGGTCGACCAGCAATTGGCTGCCGTTGCCGAGTACAAGCGTGCCTTTGCCGACATGACCCAGGCCAACGCCACTCGTGAAGACGCCCGCAGCAAGCTGGGAGCGACCGCCGACAACGCCGTGGCCCAGGTCGCCGAAGTGGAAAAAACCCTGCTGCAAGGTGAAAGCGTCGCCGACTACAACAACGTGATCGAGCTGAGCAAACTGCTCCAGCAAGCGCGTTATCAGGTTCGCGGCTATACCTACAGCGGCAAGGCCGAAGCCGAACAACCGGCGTTGGACGCTATCGAAAAAGCCCTGCAAAGCCTCGCGGACCTGCCGTCCAAAGTGCCGGTTCAGCACCTCGCCAATCTGCAACAGGCCACCGAATCGCTGAAAGGTTATCGCGCTGCCGTCAGCCAGTTCCGTGACTCGCAGGTGGCAAACGCCACCGCCCTGCAATACATGGCTACACAAGGCAACATCCTGATCGATCTGAGCAAGAAGCTGACGGCGTCGCAAACCGTGGTGCGTGACAGCGATGCCGCGCACGCCAAAAACATGCTGTTGCTGGCGGCCCTGCTGGCCCTGGCTTTCGGTGTGCTCGCGGCTTGGGTCATCACCCGTCAGATCGTGGCTCCTCTCAACCAGACACTCAAAGTCGCCGAGCACATCGCCGCGGGTGATCTGACGCACAATCTCGTTTCGCAGCGTCAGGACGAACTCGGCCAGCTGCAACGCGCCATCCAGAGCATGACCCAAGGCCTGCGCGAACTGATCGGCGGCATCGGCGATGGCGTCACGCAAATCGCCAGCGCGGCTGAAGAGCTATCCGCCGTTACCGAGCAGACCAGCGCCGGAGTCAACAGCCAGAAGGTCGAGACCGATCAGGTTGCAACTGCCATGAACGAAATGACCGCCACGGTCCAGGAGGTCGCGCGCAACGCTGAAGAGGCCTCCGAAGCCGCCGTCGCCGCCGACCAGCAGGCCCGCGAAGGTGACAAAGTGGTCGGCGAAGCCATCGCCCAGATCGAGCGCCTGGCCCTCGAAGTGGGCCACTCAACCGTCGCCATGGGCGATCTCAAGCGCGAAAGCGACAAGATCGGCAGCGTGCTCGACGTGATCAAATCCGTGGCCCAGCAAACCAACCTGCTGGCCCTCAACGCCGCCATCGAAGCCGCACGCGCCGGTGAAGCCGGGCGCGGTTTCGCCGTGGTCGCTGACGAAGTCCGCAGCCTGGCGTTGCGCACCCAAAAGTCCACCGAAGAAATCGAAGAGCTGATCGTCGGCCTGCAAACCGGCACCCAGCAAGTGGCGACCATCATGGACAACAGCCGCAGCCTGACCGACAGCAGCGTCGAACTGACCCGCCGCGCGGGTGGCTCACTGGCCAACATCACCCGCACCGTGTCGGCGATCCAGTCGATGAACCAGCAGATCGCCGCCGCAGCCGAGCAGCAAAGCGCCGTGGCCGAAGAGATCAACCGCAGCGTGCTGAACGTGCGTGACGTGTCCGAGCAGACTTCGGCTGCCAGTGAGGAAACTGCAGCCTCCAGTGTTGAACTGGCGCGGTTGGGAACGCATCTGCAGATGCTGGTGGGACGGTTCAAGGTTTAGGAAGCACCACAAAACTTCAGAGTGACAAAACCTGCCGCTAGAACGCCTCCACTCAAGCTGACTGGCGATTTCGACAATGGCAGGTTATCAACAGGCCCGCGACCCTTTGTCCCGAAGGTAGCTCGATACATTTGAATCGAACCTCACCGTCCCAGATCAGAAGGTCGCAGCCTGACTGACAGCAGCGTCGGGCTTATCCAATCAGAGGCCAGGTCATTCTTGAATGGGGGAAATCAGAGCCTTATTCCAAACAAAACTTTGATGCTAGACCTCTTTAAACGCGTTATCCACTAACAGTTCTGATAGTGGTCGCCGAGGCTTTTTTGAGTGTTAATCAACCCTGTTAACCCTCATCCAAAGGTGTCCTCATGTCAATCCAGGAACAAAATCACGAACTTCAAACACCTAACTCTTTTTTATTACCGCCCACCGTGTCTGACACAGAAAATGATGTATTGAACTACAACAACCTCACGACCAGCCCAATCGTAAAAGTTCCGCCTTGGATCGGAATCAACAGCCAGTCAAAACTATGGCTACATTGCGAATGCACTTACGCCGATGGGCGCCGCGGTGTCATTGAATTGGCAGAAGCCATACCCGTGGACGATGCGACAGGTGCATCAACATTCTCCTGTGAACTGCCACTTGATGAGCTGGCCAAGTTGGGCGACAACACAAACCTTGTCATCATCCTGATGGTCAGTAACGATGGCACACTGGAAAAACAATCCTTCAGCAGTATCCGCTACAACCTGATGTTTCAACACCCTATAGTCTTGACTGATTACAGCCGCTGGATGACAGATATCGGCACTTCCCTGGAACACTTGAAAATACATGATCTGGTATTAGCCGAAACCCATCATGCGGGTGTCGACCAGGAAGGCGCTGGTTGGCCGGCGGATCAATGGGGGGCTTGTCAAGACGACTCTTTCGCCTATCAACTGAAGAATGGTATTCGAGCGTTTGATCTGCGCATGGTTTGGGCGGACCACGGTTACAGGTTTGAACACAGCGGCTTTCACGCAAGCCGTCGATTATACCATTGCATCAATGCAGTCAAGGAGTTCGCAGCACAAAATCCCGGGGAGATAGTGATCTTAGATTTTCAGAAAGTTGATCAAGACCAGACAGTTCAACTGGCCGCCTTAGAACAGTTGTTATTTGTACTCCGTGATCACTGCATTCCCGCCGACGCGCGTGACCTGACGATCAAACAGATCCGAAAACGATACCCTGGCAAGAATGTCATTGTCGCCTGGAGCCTTCCAAATCCAGTTTGCTGGACAACTGTTAGCCAAACATGGAATAAACAGGATTTAAATGACGAACACTCCGTTGCCATGCACATGGACGACATCTGGGGCAAAACGCAGCCAACCGGACTTTGGTCAGTGTTTGCATGCGGCTACGATATTTTGGGCCCTATACGATTTAACTCTTCAGCGATTCATTGGGAGCGTTTTTTTAGCCGCGTGGGATCGAGTAGCTATCGCCAGCCCACCAGGGGCAATATGATTTACCTCGACTTTTTCGCTGGAACTGGCGTAGTCGACAGATGCATAAATGCCACGCGAGACAGGGCAAATAAAGCCGCGTTAACTGTCGCCTCGGGCTTTACCGTCAACCTGATAGGCAAACATGACGCTCAATTGAAATGGGAGAGCCCATCAGAAACTGGACGCCTTCGCGACTACAATATTTTCCAGAACGGAACCTATCTTGCTACCGTCCCTTCCCACCCCAGAGAATATTCGATCACAGGATTAGCTGACGGAAGAACGTATCACTTCCAGGTTATCGCCAACTTCACCGATGGAATCGGTGCTGTTGCTGAAGCTACCCTGGCAATTCCAGACGTCACAAGCCCCAGCAGACCCTATCACCTGCGCATCAAGACCTATGATTTTACTAATCCCACGATATCGTTCCTTTCGTGGGAAAAGTCGACTGATAACGTCGCCGTCAGACACTACAAGATTTATCGCAACCACGAAACCAACCCAATAGGTACAACCACTGATGAACTCTTTCAAATCAATGAAACTTCTGGGGTTACCTACGTAGTTCGCGCTGTGGATACCAGCGGCAACTATTCTGACTCTGATCCGCTGTCAGCGATCGGCGACCTGATACCACCCACCAAACCTGCCAATCTTGAAGCCACTGCGACGTATGATAATACCGTCACTCTGAAGTGGGATCCGTCCAGTGATAACGTTGCCGTCGCCGGCTACCAGATCATCCGCAACTCGACACCGATTGGAACGGTTGACAGTAACGTTTTCAGCGAAACCGTCCTCGACGGTACCTACACTTATAAGGTGCGCGCTCTGGATACGAGTGGAAACTTTACCGACTCCGACGAGTTAAGGTTCAGGATTGGCATGCCACTACCTTCCAGACCAACCAACCTCAAGGCTACGGACTATGGTGGCAAAACCTACATAGTATGGGACGGTTCGACGAGCAATGACGGTCTCTTCTATGAGATTTGGCGAAACGGCGAACCGGTGGGCAAGGTCAATCACTACTCGGGCACGCTAAGCTTTATGACTGAAGACGTGATTACTCCGTGGTCAATCGGGGTGCGGGCACGGGATATTGCTGGAAACTTTGCCGATTCCGAGACAGTGCATAACGCCCCTTCCAAGCCAACCAACCTCCGACTCACCACCATCACCGACAACTCCGTCACGCTGGAGTGGACAGCATCAAGTGATAACGTCGAGGTCACGGGCTATCAGATTTTCCGCAACAACGATCCGATCACCACAATCAACGACACCCGTTACACGGTCAGTGGCTTAACCAGTGCTACCTCCTATATTTTCAAGGTGCGCGCGCTGGATGCTGAGGGTAACTTTGCCGATTCCGATGAACTGCACGTCACCACACCAGACGAAACCGCCCCATCCAAGCCAGCCCACCTGGTAGCCACGGCGGTCACCGACAATTCCGTCACCCTGTCGTGGGTAGGGTCAATTGATAACGTCGGGGTGACCGGGTATCAGATCCTCCGAAACGATGAGGTGATCGACACCGTTGGCAGTATCCGCTATACAGCCACCGGCTTGGCCCAAGGTACAACCTATACCTTCAAGGTGCGCGCCCTGGATGCTGCCGGAAATTTTGCAGATTCCGATCCGCTGACAGTCCAAACACAAGACACAACCGGCCCTTCCAAGCCAACCAACCTCCGAACCGTCGGCCTCGCAAGCGACTACGCCGTCCTGGAGTGGAATGCATCCAGTGATAACGTCGCGGTCACGGGCTATCGAATCTTCCGCAATAACGATCCGATCGACATGACCGACATCACGTTGTACCTCGCCCATGGCTTGACCGACGGTACTTCCTATTTTTTCAAGGTGCGCGCGATGGATGCTGCGGGTAACTTTGCCGATTCCGATGAACTGCCTGTCACCACACCAGACGCAACCGCCCCTTCCAAGCCATTAAACTTGCGACCCACCGGCATCACCGGTAACTCCGTCACGCTGGAGTGGGCAGCATCCAGTGATAACGTCGCGGTCACGGGCTATGTAATTTTCCGCAACAACGATCCGATCACCACAATTAACAACACTCGTTACACGGTCAGTGGCTTAACCAGTGCTACCTCCTATTATTTCAAAGTGCGCGCGCTGGACGCTGCGGGGAACTATGCCGACTCCGATACACTGCCAGTCAAAACAATAGACACAAGCGGCCCTTCCAAGCCAACCAACGTCAAGGCCACGGACCTGATGGGCCGCACCTACATAATGTGGGACGGTTCGACGAGCAATAAAGATTTCTTCTATGAGATTCGGCGAAACGGCGATCCGGTGGGCAAGGTCAATCACCACTCGGGCACGCTAGCCTTTATGACCGAAGACGTGGTTACTCCGTGGTCAATCGTGGTGCGGGCACAGGATGTTGACGGGTACTATACCGACTCAGACCCAGCCACGAGCCCGTAGGCGTCGCAAGTACATCGCTTCAGCGTTGCAGCCGATTGCCTTGGGCTATCTCGGGATGGACGCGTCATCCGGGAGATATCGGAACTTAATTTCATGTTCAATGATTTGGCAGCGGGTACTACGTATCTCTTCGAGGTGCGCGCGATACGCGATGGGAAATACTCCGACCCAGCCTCTATCAGAGGTTGATCGAAGGTACAGGCGGCCAGCAAGGCCAACTTCGCGGGCTTGGATGAAAGCGGTCCACCATGACGGCTGCATGAGGCATGCCGTCATGGGGAGTCGAAATACGAGCGGCCCGTGTACGTAGCACCTTTGGAAATCCCGCTGAAAACTGTGCGGATGAAGTTTTCAGCAACCGCAGACTGTGATCTTCACGGCCTTATTCGCCAGGAACCTTACAGCACCTGCCTTAAAAACGCCTGAGCCCTCAGATCCTTGGGCGATGCAAAGAACTCGTCCGGCGAAGCATCTTCCAACAATCTGCCGTGATCAAAGAACAACATCCGATCCACCACTTCCCGGGCAAAGCCCATTTCATGGGTCACGCAGACCATGGTCATGCCTTCCACGGCCAGGGTCTTCATCACGTCTAGCACCTCGCCGACCATTTCCGGATCGAGCGCCGAGGTCGGTTCATCGAACAGCATGACCTTCGGTTCCATCGCCAGCGCGCGGGCAATCGCCACACGTTGCTGCTGTCCGCCGGACAAGCGCGATGGAAATTCATTGGCCTTCTGTGCGATTCCAACCTTTTCCAGCAACGCCAACGCCTTGGCCTCGCGCTCTTTCTTACCGCGTTTGCGCACAACTTTCTGCGCCAGGCAGAGGTTTTCCAGCACGGTCATGTGTGGGAACAGGTTGAAATGCTGGAACACCATGCCGACTTCACGGCGATAGGCGTTGACGTCGGTTTTAGGATCGGCCAGTTGCAGGCCGTCGATACTCACGGAACCCGAATCGAATTCTTCCAGACCGTTGAGGCACCGCAGGAAGGTCGACTTGCCGGAGCCGGACGGGCCGATCACCACCAGCACCTCACCCCGTTTCACGTGCGTCGTGACGTTATCCACAGCCAGAACCACCTGGCCGCGGGTGTCGAAGACTTTTACCAGATCGCGAACTTCAATCACTTTGCGCGAGCCTCCGTTCAAGCCGGTTGGCGATTTTCGACAGCGGCAGGTTGATCAACAGATAAAGACCGGCCACGCAGAACAGGATCTCGAACGGCGAGAACGAGGTGGTGATGACTTCGCGGCCGCTTTTAAGCAATTCAGTAATCGCGATCACCGACACCAATGAGGTGTCTTTCACCAGGCTGATGAACTGCCCGGCCAAGGGCGGCAGTACGCGCTTCAATGCTTGAGGCAGCACGACATGTCGCATCGATTGACCGGCACTCAAACCCAGAGAGCGCGCCGCTTCATTCTGGCCTCGGGCGATCGACTGCACACCGGAACGGATGATCTCCGCCACGTAGTCACCCTTCTTCAAACCAAAGGCCAGCGGCTCGTAGGTGAACGGCTTGTCGAGGAACACCAGCTTGCCGGCACCGACCTTGTTCACCGCTACAACGTTGTATGGCGCGTCGTAGATGAACGCGTCGGCCTTGCCGTTGACCACGTCAAGCACGGCTTCCTGCTCGTTGTCGTAGCCGTGGTATTTGGCTTTGGAGATCAGCTTTTTGGCGACCATTTCACCGGTAGTGCCGAGCTTGGAGGTGATGCGGTAGTCGGCGGTGTTCAGGTCTTTATAGGACTTGATGGTGCCTTCAAGCTCCTTGCGGATCAGCAGCGTCTGGCCGACCACGATGAAGGGGTCGCTGAAGTTCAGGCGCAGGTTGCGTTCCTGGGTCAGGGTCATGCCGCTGCCGATCATGTCGAACTTGTCGGTCATCAGGGCCGGGATGATGCCATCGTAGCCGGTGGACACCAGCTCCAGCTTGACGCCATGGCCTTGGTCATGGCTTTGAGGATGTCGACTTCGAAACCGATGATTTCGCCGCGCTTGTTGGTCATTTCGAACGGCATGTAAGTCGGGTCCATCCCGACTTTCAGCGTGCCGCGCTTGACCGCGTCATCGATGGCACCGGCCTGCGCCGTGTTGATTGCAACCAAAGCCGTGACGCCGACCAGCATTTTGCCTCGGGCTTCCTTCAGATTCGCAGTCACCCGCGACACCCTTGCCTCCGGCTAACACTTCCCCTTGCCGGGTGTGTAGAGGACTTGCACCTCCAAGTCACCAGCGAGGCCACCACAGCCAAGCTGGTTGCGCTTGCGCGCAACGCGCCATCCCTGGCGCACAAAAAAAACCCCGCTTTCGCGGGATTTTTGATCACGCCAACTGAGGCTGCACGCTCAGCGGCTTGAGTGGCAACAGCGGCGCATGGGGATCGGCCTTCACCGATTTGCGCCATGCTTGCAGCCATTCCGGGTGACTTTCGTCCCATATCTGCTCATGCAAGCGACCCAGGGCCACCGGATCACTGAGCAACTCCACACGCTCTTTATTGGTCAGCCCGTCCGGCCCCACTTTCATTGCGTGGCGAACCCGCTCGATCCGCAGCCATTCGATCGGCTCGGCCTGAAGGTGGCGCGAAGTCGCCAACGAGCACGCCAGGGCGTTCTGCTGTGGATCGACCACAGCCCGGACGAAGCCGTCGTTCAGCGCATGCCAGCGGTTTTCATGGGTGTACTGGTCGGTTGCCAGCAGCGCCTGTGGCGGATTGTATTCCTCGGGGATCAGGAACAGGCTTTCGTCACGGGACTTGAGGCCCAGGCCGACACGACTGGAGATCACCGACACCGGGATCGACAGCATCAACGAACCGACGATCGGCACCAGCCACCAGAGGAAGCTCGGGTTCAGCCAGATCACCAACAGCGCCCAGAAGAAGCCCAACAAGGTTTGCGGACCATGGCGTTTTACTGCCTCGCTCCACGGTGTGGAGTCATCGTCACGTTGCGGCGAGTTCCAGGTCGCGGCCCAGCCGAGGAACGCGGCGAGCACGAAACGGGTGTGGAAGATCATCCGCACCGGCGCCAGCAGCATGGAGAACAACATCTCCAGCAGCATCGACAACGTCACCTTGAACTTGCCACCGAACTCTTTCGCGCCCTTGGCCCAGATCAAGATGATACTCAGCAACTTCGGCAGGAACAGCAGCACGACGGTGGTCGAGAACAGCGCGATCGCCTTGTCCGGGTGCCATTGGGGCCACAGCGGATAAAGCTGACGGGGTTCGAGGAAGTACTGTGGCTCCATCAGCGTGTTGACCGCCAGCAGCGCCGTCGACAGCACGAGGAAGAAGAACCACAACGGCGCCGACAGGTACGACATCACGCCGGTGAGGAATACCGCCCGGTGTACCGGGTGCATGCCTTTGACCAGGAACAGCCGGAAGTTCATCAGGTTGCCGTGGCACCAGCGACGGTCACGCTTGAGTTCATCCAGCAGGTTCGGCGGCAGTTCTTCATAGCTGCCGGGCAAGTCGTAGGCAATCCACACGCCCCAGCCGGCACGGCGCATCAGCGCAGCTTCGACGAAGTCGTGGGACAGAATCGCGCCAGCGAACGCGCCTTTACCGGGCAAAGGCGCCAGGGCGCAGTGCTCGATGAACGGCTTCATGCGGATGATTGCGTTGTGGCCCCAATAGTGGGATTCGCCCAACTGCCAGAAGTGCAGACCAGCAGTGAACAGCGGGCCGTATACACGGGTCGCGAACTGCTGCATGCGTGCATACAGCGTGTCCATGCCCGACGCCCGCGGCGCGGTCTGGATGATCCCGGCGTCCGGCGTGGCTTCCATCAAGCGCACCAGACTGGTCAGGCATTCGCCGCTCATCACCGAGTCGGCGTCGAGCACGACCATATATTTGTAATCGCCACCCCAACGACGGCAGAAGTCGTCGAGGTTGCCGCTTTTACGTTTCACGCGGCGGCGACGGCGACGGTAGAAGATCTTGCCAAAGCCCTTGGCTTCGCGGCAGACATCCAGCCAGGCTTGTTGCTCGGCCACACAAATGTCGGCGTCGTTGCTGTCGCTGAGCACGAAGAAGTCGAAGCGATCAAGATTACCCGTTGCTGCGACCGACTCGAAGGTCGCTCGCAAACCGGCGAACACCCGCGGCACGTCCTCGTTGCAGATCGGCATCACCAGGGCGGTTCGAGCGTCCTTCGGAATCGGTTCGTTACCGGCGCTTTTCCCGGAAATCCGGTATTTATCATGGCCGGTGAGCAACTCGAGGAAGCCCATCAATGCAGTCCAGAAACCGGCCGACACCCAGCAGAACAGAATCCCGAACAGTATCAGGATGCTGGTTTGCAGCGCATACGGCAGCACTTGCGTGACGGTTTGCAGGAACGGCTGGTGCAGGACTTCATTCAAGTCGACGAACGACCAGCCCTGGTACGGCATGATGCCTTTCATGTACCAGCCGGCGACGATGGTCTGACCGAGCATCAGTACCAACAGAATGTAGCGCCGGATCGAACCGACGGTGCGCCAGCGAGCCGCCGGCAGCACGTTTTCGTCTTTCGGTGGCTTCGGCGGGTTGGTGCGGCCGGTCAGGCGGCGCCAGCCGCGCACCAGAATATTGGTACGCCATGGCTCCGGCACGACTTTGGTCCGACGAATCGGCGGAGTCGCCCGCAGGCAGACCCGGCCGCTGGCGTCGAGCACCAGCATTTCGGCGTCCGCCAGTTCTTCGGCGGTGTTCAGGGTCAGGCGACGACCCACCGAGGCTTGCGCAGCCTCGGTCGGTGCGTCGAACGTCGAAGACGACAAGCGTTCGTGCAATTCGCTGAAGGACTGGCAGCCCGCGAGTTCCGCGCGCTGCTCGTCGGTCATCGGTAGATGCGCCAGATACTCCGCAAGCGTCTCTGGCTGTACTTGAGAATTACTCATCGGCAGGCAACTGGTAGCTCCAGGTCTCGGTCAGGACTTCTTCAGTCGGCGCCGATTCCGGTGTGGCTGGGGCCGCGTCGGCAGCTGCAGGCTGCTTGGCGTGTTTGTTGTCCGGATCCTTGGAGTCTGCCGCAGGCTTGGCTTCGGCCTGTTTGGCTTCAGCTTGCTTGGCTTCCTTGGCTTCCTTATCCAGTTTCTCCTGCTGCCTGGCGGCGACCTTGTCGGCCTTGGCAACGGAAGAGTTGGAGGCAGGTACGGGCTTGGCCAGGTCGGCGGTCACGATGTTCTTGACCAGCGCGGCACGCATTTCCGTGGCCTTGCTCGGGTCCTTGATCTTCATGCGCAAGGTCAGGCGCCAGCCCTTGGTTTCAGGGTTGTAACGTACGCTGTTCTCGACCAGCTCGGCATTCTCGCCGACGCTGACCTGGCTGCGAACTTCCGTATCTGCAGGCAATGCCAACAGCGACGGGCCTTCGAAGTCCACCAGGTAGGCAACGCTGCCATCCACCTGACGAATCAGGTTGGATTGTTTCACGTCACCGGTGGAGCGCAGGGTCTGTTGGACCCAGGCGCTGTCCGGCGCATGAAGCGCGGCTTCGTCGATGGTCCAGTGCATGCGGTAGGCAACGTCGAGCGGCTGGCCAGGTTCAGGCAACTTTTCCGGGCTCCAGAACGCCACGATGTTGTCGTTGGTTTCGTCGGCGGTCGGAATTTCGACCAGGTCTACAGATCCCTTGCCCCAATCGCCTTTCGGTTCGATCCAGGCACTCGGGCGCTTGTCGTAGCGGTCGTCGAGGTCTTCATAGTGGCTGAAGTCGCGGCCACGTTGCAGCAGGCCGAAACCGCGCGGGTTCTCGATGGAGAAGTTGCTGACAGCCAGGTGTTTCGGGTTGTTCAGCGGACGCCAGATCCATTCGCCGTTGCCGGCATGGATCGACAGGCCGCTGGAATCATGCAGTTCGCGACGGTAGTTCAGCACTTTCGACGGCTGGTTGGCGCCGAACAGGAACATGCTGGTCAATGGCGCAACGCCAAGCTTGGTGACCTTGTCACGCAAGAACATTCTGGCCTTGACGTCGACCACGGTATCGCTGCCTGGACGCAGGGTCAGGCGATAAGCACCGGTGGCACGCGGCGAATCCAGCAGGGCAAAGATCACCAGGTGCTTGTCACCCGGTTTCGGCTGTTGAATCCAGAACTCGGTGAAACGCGGGAATTCTTCACCAGACGGCAACGCGGTGTCGATGGCCATGCCGCGGGCGGACAAGCCATAGGTGTGACCCTTGCCGACAACGCGGAAGTAACTCGCGCCGAGCATGGTCATGATCTCGTCTTGCTTGTCGGCCTTATTGATCGGGTACAGCACACGGAATCCGGCATAACCCAGTTGCTCGGTGGCTTTGGGGTCGAACTTTACGTCGCCGAAATCAAACCGTTCAGGGTCGTACTTGATCTCTTCGACGGTGTTAGCCGTGATTTCGTTGATTTTAACCGGAGTATCGAAATGCATGCCCTGATGATAGAACGACAGCTTGAACGGGGTTTTCTGATCGGCCCATTCGGCTTTCTCTGTGCGGAAACGAATTTTCTGATAGTCCGCGAATTTCATTTCGCGGAATTCGTTCGGCAGGTTACTGCGCGGGGCTTCGTATTTTTGCCCGGCCAGCTCTTTTGCCTTGACCGATACATCATCCAGGTTGAATGCCCAAAGCTGGCCGGCGCTGAGCAGGCAGAGCAGTGCAGAGCCCGCTACCAGAGCGCTTCGGAACCGTTTGGCAGACAATTTTGGTGCATTACAGGGACTAACAATCACGAGCAACCCTCGCCGAAAACAGATCAAAAAACCAACGGCCAGTTAAAGTGCCCGCACGGTGTGCGGTGAAAAACCGACCCTGCGAACCACTCTTGCCAAGTTGGCGAGCATTGTTCCGACCCCTTTGGGGCTAAATGATTCCCCAACAGGTCCCGGACAAGTCTCTACCTAAGTCAAAATGGGCCAACGAATGCTGATCCCCGTAACGCGCGATTATCTAGTATGCCGCGTTACAACACATCAGGGGCAGCCCAGTATTTCTCGCGAAAATTCCCTGTTTCCAGCCGAAAAGCGCTTAAAAAGCATGTTTCAAGCACTTTCAGGTCTGTAACAGAAAGGTGACCGGTCCATCGTTGACCAGGTGCACCTGCATATCCGCGCCGAATCTACCTGATGCCACAGTGCCATGCACCTGTTTTGCCTTTTCCAATAGATAGCCGAAAAGCTCTTCTCCCAGGGCCGGAGGGGCAGCGGTCGAAAAACCCGGACGCAGCCCGCTTCGGGTATCGGCAGCCAGGGTGAACTGAGAGACCAGCAGCAACCCGCCGTCGACATCTGCCAGGGACAGATTCATCTTGCCCTCGGCATCGCTGAACACTCGATAGTTAAGCAGCTTATGCAGAAGTTTATCTGCACTGGCTCGAGTGTCCTCTGGCTCGACGGCCACCAGCACCAGCAAACCCTGGTCCACGGCACCAACCACCTGCCCTGCTACCTCGACCCGCGCGCCTCGCACGCGTTGCAGCAGAGCCTTCATGCTTCGTCCGGCGCCAGATCGAGCAGGCGTCGGGCCATCAGATCGGCGGCACGCACCAGCGCATCGGTAATACCTGGCTCGGAAGCGGCGTGGCCAGCGTCACGAATCACCTGCAGTTCACTGTTCGGCCAGTTCTGATGCAGTTCCCAGGCATTGTCCAGCGGGCAGATCACGTCGTAGCGACCGTGGACGATCACCCCGGGCAGATGGGCGATCTTGCCCATGTCGCGGATCAGCTGGTTCGGCTCGAGAAAGGCATTGTTGGTGAAGTAATGACATTCGATGCGGGCGATGGACAATGCGCGCTGCGGCTCGGAAAAACGGTCGACTACCAGCGGGTTCGGACGCAGGGTCGCTGTGCGGCCCTCCCACATGGACCAGGCCTTGGCCGCGTGCATCTGTGCGATCTGGTCGTTGCCGACCAGGCGCTTGTGGAAAGCCGAGAGCAAATCTTCGCGCTCATCCAACGGGATCGGTGCAATGTAGTCTTGCCAGTAGTCAGGAAACAGGCGGCTGGCACCCGCCTGGTAGAACCACTCGATTTCCTGCGGACGGCAGAGAAAAATCCCGCGCAGAATCAGGCCGTGTACACGCTCGGGGTGGGTTTGCGCGTAGGCCAGCGCCAGGGTCGAACCCCAGGAGCCGCCGAACAATACCCACTTGTCTATCCCCAGGTGTTTGCGGATACGCTCGAGGTCGGCAACCAGATCCCAGGTGGTGTTGTTTTCCAGGCTGGCGTGGGGGGTGGAGCGACCACAACCGCGCTGGTCGAAAGTCACAATGCGATACAGATTCGGATCGAAATACCGGCGGCTCTGGGCATCACACCCTGCGCCCGGGCCGCCGTGAATGAACACTACCGGCAATCCTTCCGGTGAACCGCTTTCGTCGACATACAGCGTGTGAGTTGCATCGACGGCCAGATCGTGCCGGGCGTGGGGTTTGATCTGCGGGTACAAAGTCTGCATTGCGCGCTCCGTAAGGGGTCGAGGTCATCCCTGGGGGGACTTCTATTAGTCTGCCGTCCGGCATCATAAACCCGAATTACGTCTGAGCACGATCCCCTGTAGGAGCGAGCTCGCTCGCGATGGTCGTTAACGATAACGCGTCAAGTCTGACGCCCCGCGGCGCCCTCAGGTTTTTCGCGAGCAAGCTCGCTCCTACAGGGGCCGGCGATTGCGTCGGACCCTGTTATCCGTAGTGCTTTTCACCCCAGGCCAACAACCCTTGCAACAATTCCTTGAGCACTACCTGCGTCGGCTCTGCCAGGTCCGGTCGATAGCGGAACGGCTCGAACTCTTCCATGTACGTGCACTGACCCAGCTCCAGTTGCACCGCATGAATGTTCTCGGCCGGATTGCCGTAGTGACGGGTGATGTGGCCGCCCTTGAAGCGACCGTTCAGCACATGGCTGTAATCGGCGTGACGCGCGCAGATCGCTTCCAGCTGAGTGGCCAACAGAGGATCGCAACTGGCGCCGTTGAAGGTGCCGAGGTTGAAGTCCGGCAGTTTGCCGTCGAACAGATGCGGGATGACCGAGCGGATCGAGTGCGCATCGAACAGCAGCGCGTAACCGAATTCGGCTTTCAATCGCGCCAGCTCGCTCTGCAAGGCGCGGTGGTACGGCGTCCAGATCTGCTCAAGATAGGTCGCGCGTTCGGCCGCCGACGGTTCCATGCCCTCCCGGAACAACGCAATGCCGTCGAACAGCGTCGCCGGGTACAGTCCGGTGGTGGCGCCGGCATACAAAGGCTTGTCATCGGATGGCCGATTCAGGTCGATGACGAAACGCGAGAACTCGGCGGCCAGGGTGCTGGCACCCAGCTCTGCGGCAAAGTCGTAAAGCCTTGGGATGTGCCAGTCGGTGTCCGGCAGGCTTTTCGCATCGGGGATCAACCCGGCCTCGACCGCCGGGGTCAGGCGCAGACCGGCATGGGGCATGCTGATCAGCAGCGGTACGCGGCCTTGTTTGAAGTTCAGAACCTTATCCACGACTGTTCTCCTGAATGCTTGTTTCGACGCCGTGACGCACGACGCGTTTTTCCAGGTCACCGCCCAGCCAGTACGCCAGGTCGGCGGGACGATCGATTTGCCAGGCGACGAAGTCCGCGACCTTGCCGGCTTCCAGCGAACCATGGGTCTGGGCCATGCCCAACGCGGTGGCGGCATGAATCGTCGCACCGGCAAGGGCTTCTTCCGGGGTCATACGGAAACAGGTGCAGGCCATGTTCAACATCAAGCGCAATGACAGCGCCGGCGAGGTGCCGGGGTTGAGGTCGCTCGCGATGGCGATTTTCACCCCGTGTTTGCGCAGGGCGTCCATCGGCGGAAGTTGCGTTTCCCGCAGAAAATAGAACGCGCCAGGCAGCAGCACCGCGACGGTGCCGGACTCGGCCATGGCGATGGCGTCGTCTTCGGTCATGAACTCAAGATGATCGGCCGACAGTGCCTGGTAACGCGCCGCCAGGCTCGAACCGTGCAGGGACGACAGCTGCTCGGCATGCAGCTTTACCGGCAAGCCCAGTTCCTGTGCGGTGATGAACACGCGCTCGACCTGTGGCGGCGAGAACGCCAGGTATTCGCAGAATGCATCCACTGCATCCACCAGCCCTTCGGCGGCCAGGGCCGGGAGCATTTCGGCGCAGATGTGATCGATGTAGTCGTCCGCGCGATCCTTGTACTCCGGTGGCAAGGCGTGGGCGGCCAGGCAGGTGCTGCGCACGCTGACCGGCAGTTCGGCACCGAGACGGCGGATCACCCGCAGAATCTTGCGCTCGCTGGCCAGGTCCAGACCGTAGCCGGACTTCATCTCGACCGTGGTCACCCCGTCGCGGATAAGGCTTTTCAGACGCTTGGCGGCACTGGCGAACAGTTCGTCCTCGGTTGCCGCGCGAGTGGCGCGCACGGTGCTGGCGATGCCGCCGCCGGCTGCCGCGATTTCCGAGTAGCTGACGCCTTGCAGTCGCTGTTCGAATTCACCGCTACGGTTTCCGCCGAACACCGTATGGGTGTGGCAGTCGATCAGGCCCGGCGTCACCCAGGCCCCCTTCAAATCGTTGACGGCCGGGTATTCACCCGACGGCAGTTCAGCGCGTGGGCCGATCCACTCAATGTGCGCACCGGACGTCACGATGGCCGCATCCTCTATGATCGAGTAGACGCCTTGCGCCATGGTTGCGACGTGGCAGTGTTGCCAGAGAGTTTTCATCCCGAGTTCCTCGTCTTGTTCAAAATCGATTCGCTGGCAAGCCAGCTCCTACCGGGTTCACGCGATCCCCTGTAGGAGCTGGCTTGCCAGCGAAGAGGCCATCACAGGCTAGGCAAAAACTTCGCCGTGACCAGCTCATTCAAGCAACGCGTCGCCAACAATTGGGTCGCCGCATTGATGTCCGGCGCAAAGAACCGGTCTTTCTCATAAAACGGCACTTCAGCCCGCAAAATCTCCCGGACCTTTTCCAGTTTGGCCGAGGTTTTCAGACCTTCACGCAGGTCGAGGCCCTGAGCTGCCGCCAGCCACTCCACAGCCAGCACCCCACGGGTGTTTTCCGCCATTTCCCACAGACGCTTGCCAGCCGCCGGCGCCATGGACACGTGGTCTTCCTGGTTCGCCGAAGTCGGCAGGCTGTCTACCGAATGCGGATGGGACAGCGCCTTGTTCTCGCTGGCCAGGGCCGCCGCGGTCACCTGGGCGATCATGAAGCCGGAGTTCACCCCGCCATTGGCCACCAGGAACGGCGGCAATTGCGACATGTGCTTGTCCATCATCAGCGAGATGCGGCGTTCGCTCAGCGCGCCGATTTCAGCGATGGCCAGGGCCATGTTGTCGGCGGCCATGGCCACCGGTTCGGCGTGGAAGTTACCGCCGGAGATCACATCCCCTTCAGAGGCGAACACCAATGGGTTGTCGGAGACCGCGTTCGCTTCGACGGCAAGCACTTCGGCGGCTTGACGGAACTGGGTCAGGCAGGCGCCCATGACTTGCGGCTGGCAGCGCAGGGAATAGGGGTCCTGAACTTTGTCGCAGTTCTGGTGCGAATCGGAGACTTCGCTGCGCTCGCCCAGCAGATCGCGGTAAGCCGCAGCGGCGTCGATCTGGCCTTTCTGGCCGCGTGCGGCATGAATGCGTGCGTCGAACGGTGAGCGCGAGCCTAATACCGCTTCGACCGTCAGGGCACCCAGCGCCACGGCACCGGCGAACAGGTCTTCACCTTCGAACAGGCCACGCAATGCGTACGCGGTGGACACCTGAGTACCGTTGAGCAGCGCCAGACCTTCCTTGGCAGCCAGGGTCAGCGGCTTGAGGCCGGCGATGTGCAAGGCTTCGGTGGCTTCCAGCCATTCGCCCTTGTAGCGCGCCTTGCCTTCGCCCAGCAGCACCAGCGACATGTGGGCCAGCGGCGCCAGGTCGCCGGAGGCACCGACCGAGCCTTTCAACGGAATGTGCGGATACACCTCGGCATTGATCAGCGCGATCAACGCGTCGATCACCACCCGGCGAATGCCGGAAAAACCACGGCTCAGGCTGTTGACCTTGAGCACCATGACCAGACGCACCAGGGCATCGCTGATCGGCTCGCCGACACCGGCGGCGTGGGACAGCACCAGCGAGCGCTGGAGGTTTTCCAGGTCTTCGCTGGCGATGCGGGTCGAGGCCAGCAGGCCGAAACCGGTGTTGATGCCATAAGCCGTGCGGTTCTCGGCGAGGATCTGCTCCACGCACGCGACGCTGGCTTCGATCTGGGCCGAGGCGCTGTCATCGAGGGTGATTTTCACCGGCTGCTGATAGATATCGCGCAGTTGGGCAAGGCTCAGTTGGCCGGGAATCAGGTTTAGCGCAGTCACTTTTATTCTCCTTTTGAGAGTTTTATGAACTAACCAGACGCTCCGGAGATGTCCGTTGTCCGTCGCTTCCCGCCTTGTAGGGGGCTGGCGCCTTGGCACGCTGGTTTGATGTAGAAATCAGTTCAGGTTCGGCAAAGCCTTGTGCAGCACATTCGAATCTTTCAAAACCCCGGCCGCAGCGGCGATGTCCGGTGCCAGCCAGCGGTCCTGATCGTAGGCTGGAACCCGCTCGCGCAGCAGGCGCCATGCGGCATCGGTGCCGGCGCCGAAGCGTTGTTCCTTGAGGAATTCAAATGCCTGAGCCGCCAGCAAGTACTCGATGGCGAGAATCTGCGTGCAGTTTTCCAGGGCGCGATGCAGTTTCAGTGCCGCATTGGTGCCCATGCTCAGGTGGTCTTCCTGCAGGCCCGAGGTGACGTAGTTGTCGAGCACGGCCGGTTGCGCCAACTGGCGGTTTTCCGCACACAAGGAAGCAGCGACGTACTGGACGATCATCATCCCGGAGTTCACCCCCGGGTTGGCCACCAGGAACGCCGGCAGACCGCTGACGTGCGGGTTGATCAAACGGTCAAGGCGGCGCTCGGCGATCGAGCCGATTTCGGCCATGGCGATGGCCAGCAAATCGGCAGCCAATGCCACTGACTGACCATGCGGGTTGGCCTGGGACATGATGCGGAAATTGTCCGGCGTACCCAGCAGCAGCGGGTTGTCGGTGGCGGCGTTGAGTTCGGTTTCGATCTGTTTTCTGGCGTGTTCCAACTGGTCGCGAGCAGCGCCATGGACTTGCGGGATCGAGCGGATACTCAATGCATCCTGCGTGCGAATGCCCTTGCTGCCGGCAATCACTTCACTGCCATCGAGCAAGGCGCGCAGGTTGATCCCGACCTGTTGCATGCCCGGATGCGGTTTAAGCGCGATGATTTCGGCATCGAACGCTGCGATCTGACCGCGCTGGGCTTCGAAGCTCATGGCCCCGATCACATCAGCCCACTGCACCAGATTCGTGGCGTCGGCTATCGCCAGGCAGCTGAGACCGGTCATGCAGGGCGTGCCGTTGACCAGGCACAACCCGTCTTTAGCGCCGAGCTGAACCGGTTGCAGACCTTCTTCGCTCAGGGCCTGTTGCGCGCAAACAACTTGCCCGCGATAGCTCACATTACCGACACCCAGCAGCGCAATACCGATGTGGGCCATGTGGGTCAGGTAACCGACTGAACCCTGGGACGGCACCTGCGGGGTGATGCCGCGGTTAAGCAGCGCCAGCAGAGCCTCGACCACTCGGCGGTGAATACCGGATTTGCCATGGGAGTAGTTGCGGATCGCGGCGCACATGATTGCGCGGGTCTGATCGTCGGCCAACGGAGCGCCAACGCCACAGGCGTGACTGAGCAATGTATTGCGCGACAGCTGGCTGAGTTGCTCATCTTTGAGCGAGACGTTGCACAGCGCGCCCAGGCCGGTATTGACTCCATAGGCGCGCTCGCCGCTGGCGACGATGCGCTGGACGATGGCCTGCGCATTCTCGATCCGCGCCCAGGTCTGGGGCGACAACTCGAGCTGAGCGCCATGGCGCGCTACGGCGACCACATCCTGCCAACGCAAGGGGGCGTCGGCGATAACGATTTTTTCAGCCTGGGACATCTTTGACCTCGTGCGTACAACCTGAATATTGATGCAGCTTCACCGACGCCTTCGCGGGCAAGCCCGCTCCCACAGGGGGTACGCATTCCAATTGTGGGAGCGAGCCTGCTCGCGAAAGGGCCGGCACAGACACCGCAAATCTCTTTAAACCACCGCCGCCCGCCGCTGTACGAACCGATCGACGTACTCATCCGCCGGCGAATGCAGGATCTCTCTCGGCGTGCCCACCTGAATCAACCGCCCATCCTTGAGAATCGCAATGCGGTTACCAATCCGCACCGCCTCATCAAGGTCATGGGTGATGAAGACGATGGTCTTGTGCAAGGTCTTTTGCAGCTCAAGCAGCTGGTCCTGCATCTCGGCGCGGATCAACGGGTCAAGGGCGCTGAATGCCTCGTCCATCAGGATGATGTCGGTATCCGCCGCCAATGCGCGTGCCAGGCCTACACGCTGGCGCATGCCGCCCGACAACTGATGTGGGTATTTGTTTTCGTAGCCCTTGAGGCCCACAGTGTTGATCCAGTGCAGCGCGCGCTCAGCGCACATCTGCTTGCTCTCGCCCCGCACTTTCAGGCCGTAGGCGACGTTATCCAGCACGGTCTTGTGCGGCAGCAGGCCAAAGCTCTGGAACACCATGCTGATCTTGCGCCGACGAAATTCGCGCAGGGCTTCCATGTCGTATTGCAGGATGTCCACGCCGTCCACCAGGATCGCGCCGCTGGTCGGGTCGATCAAGCGGTTGAAGTGACGCACCAGGGTGGACTTGCCGGAACCCGACAGGCCCATGATCACGAAGATCTCGCCGCTGCCGATGCTCAGGGACAAATCGTTCACGCCGACCACGCAGCCGGTTTCGGCCAGCACCTGATCCTTGGTCTTGCCCTGGCCGACCATGGCCAGCGCTTCCCTGGAACGGTTGCCGAAAATCTTGAAGACGTTTTTGACTTCGATCTTGCTCACGGTTGCGTTGTTCATTTGCTCACCTCATGCCGTGCACGACCGTACGCCTGTGTAATGCGGTCGATCACTACGGCCAGAATCACGATCGCCAGACCGGCTTCAAGGCCACGTCCGACGTTGAGGGTCTGAATCCCCACCAACACATCTTCACCCAGGCCACGGGCACCGATCATCGAGGCGATCACGACCATCGACAGGGCCATCATGGTGGTCTGGTTGATCCCGGCCATGATGCTCGGCAGGGCCAGCGGCAGTTGCACGCCAAACAGTTGCTGCCAGCGGTTGGCACCGAAGGCGTTGATCGCTTCCATTACTTCTCCGTCGACCTGGCGAATGCCCAGATCGGTGAGACGGATCAGCGGCGGCGCGGCGTAGATCACGGTGGCGAAAATCGCCGGGACCTTGCCCAGGCCGAACAGCATCAGCACCGGAATCAGGTACACGAAACTCGGCATGGTCTGCATGATGTCCAGCAGCGGCATCAACACCGAACGCAGGCGATTGCTGCGCGCCGAAAGAATGCCCAGCGGAATGCCGATCAGCACCGAGATGACCGTTGCCACCATCATCAGTGCCAGCGTCTGCATCAGCTTGTCCCAGAGGCCGACCGCGCCTACCAGAAACAGCAAACCGACTATGACGGCGGTGGTCACGACTTTACGGGTCGCGTGCCAGGCAACGCCCGCCACGATCGCCAGCATCAGCCACCAGGGCGCCGCACGCAGCAGCCCTTCAAGATTGACGATGGCCCACAACAGGGTGTCGGAGATGCTGCGGAACACATCGCCGTAGTTGGTGACCAGTGAATCGACCCAACCGTTGACCCAGTCGGCGATGGAAAAGGTAAAGCTTTCGGGAAACATAAGAGGCTCTCAATCAAGGGGTTGCGATCAAGCATCCGACTGCCGCTGACGGCAGTCGGTGAGGCTCGACCTACAAGGCCGCGTCGATCTTCCTGGCGGCGTCTTCGCTTACCCATGCATGCCAGACTTCAGGATGTTCCTTGAGGAAGATTTTCGCCAGTTTTGGCGACTCGATCCGCTCTTTGGCCATGCGTCCCAGGTTCTGGTTGAGCAGGTCGATCGGCAGGTTGACCTTTTCCAGCACGGCTACCAGTTCCGGGGCTTGCTCGTGGAAGGTCTTGGACAGGCCGACCTTGATGGTCACGCTCTTGTCGACGCCGGGGTTTTCTTCCAGCTTGACCAGATCGACCTGGCCCATCAGCGGGGTGGGCGACCAGTAGTAGAACAGGATCGGCTCGCCACGCTTGTAGCTCGACAGCACTGCCGCATCCAACGCCGGGCCGGTGCCTGGGCGGAAGTTGGTGTAGGTGCTTTCCAGACCATAGCTTTTGAGCATTTCGCTGTTGTCCAGCTCACAGGTCCAGCCGGCCGGGCAGTTATAGAAACGGCCCTTGGAGGGCTCTTCCTGGTCCTTGAACACGCTGGCGTATTTGCCCAGGTCGGCAATCGCCTTCAGGTCCGGGGCTTTTGGCTCCAGCTTGCGCTTGGCGTCGCCTTCGATCACGTAGCGCGGCACATACCAGCCTTCGATCGCGCCGACGACCGGAGCGCCGACACCGACGACCTTGCCGGCCTTCTCGGCCTTGTTCCAGACTTCGCTGCGGCCGACCCATTCTTCGGCGAACACTTGAATGTCGTTGCTGCTCAGGGCGTTTTCCATGGTGATCGAGTTGCCAGGCAGGCTGTCGACCTTGCAGTCGTAGCCTTTCTCCAGCACCACCTGCATGACGTCGGTCAGCAGCATGCCGCTTTCCCAGTTCAGGCCGGCGAATTTCACCGGTTTGCCCGACTCGCACCAACCGGCTGCCTGGGTGGCGCCGCCACTGGCGAGCAGGCCCATGGAAAGCAATGTGGTCAGCAGGGTCTTGTTCGATTTCATTATGTGACGCTCCTAATCATGAATGGGCTTACGGCAGTCAAGAGGCATCCAGCCCTGTCCACGTCCAATCAGGCCTGCGCAGCAGCGCGACCGGCCCCGCTTGTTTCAGGTTGTACATCGCTGTCCTGCTCGACCGGCAGGATCAGGTGATCAGGTACTGCGCTGTGCCATCTTTTTGCACACACGTAATACAGGGCTGCGGGAAGCACCAGACCGATGATCCAGGAAATATCCACACCACCCAGGGCCTCCACCAACGGACCGGTATAGAACTTGGTGGAGATGAACGGCAATTGCACCAGCACACCGAAGACATAGACGCTGATACCGAGGGGGTTCCAGCGGCCGTAGCGACCCTTTGGATCGGCCAGCGCCGGCACGTCATAACGCTCGCGAGTGATGCAGTAGTAGTCCACCAGGTTGATCGCGCTCCATGGCGTGAAGAACGCCAGCAAGAACAGGATGAAGGACTTGAACGCACCGAGGAACGAGTGCTGACCGAGCAACGCGATCAGGGTCGCAGTGCCGACGATGACCAGCACGAAGACCAGACGCTGCAAGCGCGTTACTTTCAGATCACCACGGAAACCGCTGATGACGGTCGCAATGCACATGAAGCTGCCGTAGGAGTTAAGCGTGGAGATGGTGACCTTGCCGAACGCGATGCTGAAGTACAGCAGCGCGGCGGTGGCACCGCTGCCGCTCAAACCAACGATGTAGGCCACTTCATGGCCGGCGAATTGCCCGTTGGCCATGGCGGCGGCAAAGACGCCGAGAATCATCGCCACCTGTGCGCCTATGACCGAACCCGCGCCTGCAGCGAAGAAGGTCTTCACCGAAGAAGTCTTGCTCGGCAGGTAGCGTGAATAGTCAGCCACATAGGGGCCGAAGGCAATCTGCCAGGACGCCGCGAGCGACACCGCGAGCAGAAAGCTGGTCCAGCTGAAGTGGCGGATTTGCAGGAGTGCGCCAACGTCGGTCTGGCTCATCAGGCGACTGAACAGGTAAACGAAGGCAATCACGCCAATGATGCTGGCGACACGGCCGATGAAATGGATCACCCGATAACCGAGCACCGTGACCAGCACGATGACACTGGCGAAGATGAGGATACCGACGCTGTCGCTGACGCCGAACAACTGGCCCAAAGCCTGGCCGGAAAGTACGGTGCCTGTTGCGGTGAAACCCAGGTACATCAGACACACCAGCACGATCGGGATGGCCGCGCCATACACGCCGAACTGCACGCGGCTGGAAATCATCTGCGGCAGGCCAAGCTTTGGCCCTTGGGCCGCATGCAACGCCATTACGCCACCGCCGAGCAGTTGACCGATCAACAGACCGATCAACGACCAGAACACATCACCGCCCAGCACCACGGCCAGAGCCCCGGTGACAATCGCGGTGATCTGCAGGTTGGCGCCCATCCACAGGGTGAACTGGCTCAACAGACGACCGTGTCTCTCCGCTTCCGGGATGTAGTCGATCGAGCGCTTCTCGATCAACGGTTTGTTGCCTGCACGATCGCTGTTAACAGCCATGATTCAACCTCTGTGGATTGTTATTCGGTGTTGGTGTAATCCCCTGTAGGAGCGAAGCTTGCTCGCGAACCGCGGTGTGTCAGAAAAGACGCCTTCGCGGGCAAGCCTCGCTCCTACAGGTTTTGCGTCAAGCCTAGGCCGGTGTTATTTGCCGGTAATCATCGGCAGGTTCAGCCCCTGTTCCTTGGCGCAATCGATCGCGATCTGATAACCCGCATCGGCGTGACGCATGACACCGGTCGCCGGGTCGTTGTGCAGCACGCGAGCGATACGCTCGGCCGCTTCGTCAGTACCGTCGCAGACAATCACCATGCCCGAGTGCTGGGAGAAGCCCATGCCGACGCCGCCGCCGTGGTGCAGGGAAACCCAGGTCGCGCCGCTCGCGGTGTTGAGCAAAGCGTTGAGCAGTGGCCAGTCGGAAACGGCATCGGAACCGTCCTGCATCGATTCGGTTTCGCGGTTCGGGCTGGCTACGGAACCGGAGTCCAGGTGGTCGCGACCGATGACGATCGGTGCCGACAGCTCACCGCTGCGCACCATTTCATTGAAAGCCAGACCCAGCTTGGCGCGCAGACCCAGGCCAACCCAGCAGATACGTGCCGGCAGACCCTGAAAGCTGATGCGCTCGCGGGCCATGTCCAGCCAGTTGTGCAGATGGGCGTCGTCCGGGATCAGCTCTTTGACCTTGGCGTCGGTCTTGTAGATGTCCTGCGGATCGCCCGACAGCGCGGCCCAACGGAATGGACCGATGCCGCGGCAGAACAGCGGACGGATGTAAGCCGGTACGAAGCCTGGGAAGTCGAATGCGTTTTCCACGCCTTCTTCCTGGGCCATCTGACGGATGTTGTTGCCGTAGTCGAAGGTTGGAATGCCCATCTTCTGGAATTCGAGCATCGCTTTAACGTGCACAGCCATCGATTGCTTGGCGGCTTTGACCACGGCAGCAGGCTCGGTCTTGGCGCGAGCGCGGTACTCTTCCCAGGTCCAGCCGGCCGGCAGGTAACCGTTGAGCGGGTCGTGGGCGCTGGTCTGGTCGGTGACCATGTCCGGGCGCACGCCGCGCTTGACCAGTTCCGGCAGGATTTCAGCCGCGTTACCCAGCAGCGCGATGGAAATCGCCTTGCCTTCCTTGGTGTATTTGGCGATGCGGGCCAGCGCGTCGTCGAGGTCGGTGGCTTGTTCATCGACATAACGGCTGTTCAGGCGGAAATCGATGCTGACCTGCTGGCACTCGATGTTCAGCGAGCAAGCGCCGGCCAGGGTGGCGGCCAGTGGTTGAGCGCCGCCCATGCCGCCGAGGCCTGCGGTCAGGACCCAACGACCTTTCAGGTCATCGTTGTAGTGTTGGCGACCGGCTTCGACGAAGGTTTCGTAGGTGCCCTGGACGATGCCCTGGCTGCCGATGTAGATCCAGCTGCCGGCAGTCATCTGACCGTACATGGCCAGGCCTTTGGCGTCGAGTTCGTTGAAGTGTTCCCAGCTCGCCCAGTGCGGCACCAGGTTGGAGTTGGCGATCAGTACGCGCGGGGCATTGCTGTGGGTCTTGAACACGCCGACCGGCTTGCCGGATTGCACCAGCAGGGTCTCATCGTCGTTCAGGTTGGTCAGGCTTTCGACGATCTTGTCGTAGCATTCCCAGTTACGTGCCGCACGACCGATACCACCGTAAACCACCAATTCCTTAGGGTTCTCGGCAACTTCCGGGTCGAGGTTGTTCATCAGCATCCGCAGCGGCGCTTCGGTCAGCCAGCTTTTGGCGGTCAGCTTGGTACCGCGGGCAGCGCGGATTTCAACGTTACGAAACTTTGTAGGTTTATTCTCAGTCACGAAAAAGACTCCTCAGCGATCAATCCAAACCAACCCTGGCGGTGGGCAAGCCAGCCTGTGCGCATCGTTGCGCCACAAGCGAATCAGTGAACGTTGCGAGGAGTCTCGATCGACTCATACGCATACGTCTTTACTTGTACATACAAGCATATGCAATCGAGCGGCCAACTTGTTGGATGAGAATTCAAGAAAAGCTTTGAAAGGGCTGAAAGAGCCCTGGATCAAGGGCTCTGACGAAGATGAAATTTTTCGGGGGAGTTTTTGCGGGAGGGTGAAGGCTGTTACTTGAGCATGGTTTTGCGCCACGCTGGGGCGTTCGGTAACAAGTTGGTGCGCTGTGAGAAACGGATTTGGGGGAGGGAAACGACATCGCGGGCAAACATGACCCCCTGTAGGAGCGAGCTTGCTCGCGAAGAACCTGAACGCACCGCGGGGCATCTGGTTCTACGCGTTATCGTTCACGACCTTCGCGAGCAAGCTCGCTCCTACAAGGGGCCATGTTTGCCCGCGACAGGGTGGTGGATCAGCGTGCAGTCAGTTCAATCACGCAGCATTGGCCGTTCACGGAGACGTCCAGCAAACCCGCGTTACCGTCGAGCTGCAGGCAATCATGGCGACCCAACTGAGCGTCGCTGTCACTTACCTTCACTTCCAGCGCTTCGGTAACACTGAACACCAGCACAGTCCCGGCCGAACTGAAAAACCGCTGCTCACCCGCCAGCCATTGCAACCGTGCGCTATAACGCTGCGGTGCATAAATCAGGTTGAAATCGCGAATCGGCCCGCCAAGCAGTGCGCAGGACACCTGGCTCTCGCCGCTGAAGGCGAACGGGTCCAGCGGTAACAATGGCCGAGTGTCCTGGCCGTCGACGCGCAAGGTCATGCCCTCGCCCTGCAGCACGGTGATCACCCGCTCATAACCGGCGAACGTCGAGAAGCCGCCCGATTCGCCAATGTCGGCAATCGACAGGCGCCAACCGAAACCATCAAGACCGGCGCCTGCATCACGGGTAATTTCTTCAGTGCTACCGCCGCCGTTTTTCCACGGCATGCGCGGGTAGTCGGCCGCGCGCAAGATCTTCAACTGACTCATCAATGCCCCTTACTTGTGAAAGCGCCCTTCCAGGCGATGGCGCGAACCCGGGTGGATCAAACGGGCGGCCGTCACCGGTTGACGGCCGGACCACGTCCGGCGACGAATCAGCAGGCACGGCTCGCCTTTTTCAATCTGCAGCAATTTGCATTCGGACGGCTCGGCCAGGATCGCCTCGACCACGTGCTCGCCTTCGGTCAGCGGCGCGACCTGATTCAGATAGGCGTAGGGCGTTTGCAGGGTGAAGTCCTGCTTGAGGTAATCCGGCGCCACCAGCGCGTTGACGAAGCGGTCCTCGATTTGCACCGGGATATCGTTTTCGAAATGCACGATCAGCGAGTGGAAAACTTTCTGGCCTTCACGCATGTCCAGCGCCAGGGCCCGCTCGGAACCGGCCGCTTCTTCTTCAAGGATGATCACCTTGCAGGCATGGCGATGGCCGCGGGAGGCGATCTCGTCGGCGATGTTGTGCACTTCAAACAGCGCGGACTGGCTTTTTGGCTCGGCAACGAAAGTCCCGACGCCTTGCATGCGCACCAGCAGACCGTCGGCGGTCATCTCGCGCAGGGCGCGGTTGATGGTCATGCGGCTGAAGCCCAGCTGACTGACCAGCTCGCTTTCCGACGGAACGCGGTAGTGCGGCGGCCAGTTTCCACTGTCGATTTGCTGGGTGATCATTTGCTTGACGCGGGCGTACAAGGGCGCCGGACTGTCGCCCAGATTGGCGCTCAGATTGGCATTTGGCGGCAATGTGGCTGGCGGAGTCGGCACGGTGAATCCTTGTTCATCTGATAGAGATTGCTAGCTTGCCGGAGTTTACCGGGCAGGCAAACGTCTGTATATGTATATACAAATAACACACGATGGGGTGCTGAACCATGTCCGCCTTCTTTGCCGAACGCGCGCTGCTGCCTAGTGGATGGGCCAACAATGTACGTCTTGAGGTCAATGCCGAGGGCATCCTGACCCACATCCAGGCCGATTCTCATGCAGATGACGCCGAACGGCTAAGCGGTCCGCTGCTGCCGGGAATGCCCAATCTGCACTCCCACGCATTCCAGCGGGCCATGGCCGGGCTGGCGGAAGTGGCGGGTAATCCGAACGACAGTTTCTGGACCTGGCGCGATCTGATGTATCGCCTCGTCGGAAAAATCAGCCCGGATCAACTGGGCGTCATCGCGCGTCAGCTGTACATCGAAATGCTCAAGGCCGGTTACACCTCGGTCGCGGAATTTCATTACGTGCATCACGACGGCAATGGCCAGCCTTACGCAGACCCCGCCGAACTCGCCCTGCGCGTCAGCCAGGCGGCCAGTTCCGCCGGCATCGGCCTGACGTTGTTGCCCGTGCTGTATAGCCATTCCGGTTTCGGCGGCCAGGCCCCGAACGACGGCCAACGGCGTTTTATCAACAGCACCGACAGCTATCTCAAGCTGCAGTCGCGCTTGCAGCCCATCCTGGCGCAACAGCCGGCACAGTCGCTGGGTTTGTGTTTCCACTCGTTGCGCGCAGTCACACCGCAACAGATCAGCGAAGTGCTGGCTGCCAGCGACCAAACGTGTCCGGTACACATTCACATCGCCGAACAGCAGAAGGAAGTCGATGACTGCCTGGGGTGGAGTGGCCGGCGTCCGCTGCAATGGCTGTACGAAAACACCGAAGTCGATCAACGCTGGTGCCTGGTCCACGCCACCCACGCCAACCCGGAAGAAGTCACACTGATGGCCAGGAGTCGCGCCATCGCCGGCCTGTGCCTGACCACCGAAGCCAACCTCGGCGACGGGATTTTTCCGGCGGTGGATTTCCTTGCCCAGGGCGGGCGCATGGGCATCGGTTCCGACAGCCATGTGTCGCTCAGTGTGGTGGAAGAATTGCGCTGGCTGGAGTACGGCCAGCGTCTGCGTGATCAGCGGCGCAACCGGCTGTATGGCGCGGATCAGCCAATGGTTGGCCGCACGCTGTATGACGCTGCGCTGGATGGCGGGGCTCAGGCGCTGGGGCAGGCGATCGGCGCACTGGAAGTTGGCAAGCGCGCGGATTGGCTGGTGCTGGATGGCAATGATCCATACCTGGCTACGGCCAGTGGTGACGGGATTTTGAATCGGTGGTTGTTTGCCGGTGGCGATCGCCAGGTGCGCGATGTGCTGGTCAATGGCCAGTGGGTTGTGCGTGACAGGCGTCATGCCGACGAAGAAGAGAGCAATCGGGCGTTTACCCGGGTCTTGCGCGAGTTGCTGGGCTGACGCAAAACCCCTGTACGCGACCGGCTGGACTGACGCATAACCCCTGTAGGAGCTGGCTTGCCAGCGAAGAGGGCATCAGAATCAACGATGATATTGCCTGATAGGCCACCTACCAGATTCAACGATGATGTTGACTGATAGGCCGCCTTCGCTGGCAAGCCAGCTCCTACACAAGCCAGCTCCTACAGGGGGTATGCGTACTCAGTTCGAGGTCTTGGCCATCTTCGTGTCCGACGTGCGCCAGATCAGCCGCGTGGTGTCGTAACCCTGCTGACGCGCCTTACTCAGCAGTTCTTCACGCACGACCCCATTGACCGTCGGGGTGCGTGACAGCAGCCACAGATACTTGCGGCTCGGGTCGCCGACGATGGCGGTCTTGTAGTCGTCGCTGACGTACAGCACCCAGTATTCCCCCTTTGCCACACCTGGCAGCAAACGCGAGAACCAGGTGTCGAATTCGACCCAGAGCTTGTCGGTCTTGCCCGGTACCTGCGGATACGCCGTGCCTTTGGCCTCTTCCCATTGCCAGTCCGAAGTCAGGCAGCGATTCAACACCAGCACGTTGCCGTCAGGCTGGAGGGTGTAATGGGCTTCGGACTGCGCGCAGTTGCGTTGGAAGTACATGGGCAGACGAGCCAGTTCGTACCAGGTCCCCTGGTAACGCTTGAGGTTGACACTGTCGACGGTCTTGGGTGCCAACGGGTCTTCGCCAGAAGTGGCGCAGCCGGCTAGTATCAGGCCGGCAAAAAGTAAGATCAGTAACCGCTTCATTGTTTTTCTCCCGTGGGCGTATAGCCCCGGATTACTTCAGACCTTGGCCGGAAAACATCAGCACTTTGTCACCGGCGTACTGCACGCTGATGAAGCTGTTTTTGTCGCCCCAAGTGCAGCTGGACATGCCGAGCGCGCCCGAGCAGTCGGCAGGTTTACCCAGCAAGGTTTCCACCTCGGCCTTGGGCATGCCTGCCGACAGCTTCGAATAGTTTTCCTGATTGACCTTGCTGCACGCAGCCAACAACACGCAAAACGAAAGCAGGGCGATAGAACGCAGCGACATGGTGTAGCTCCTGGGGCGAAAGGGAATGGCATGTCTGCCAAGCAGAAGCTTAGAAGAGAAAACCCTCATGTGGTTCCCTGACCGTTCGGCTATTTGTTTTGCCATCGGTCTGCGTGATTTGCGCAAAATCAGCCCCTTTATTGTGCGGTTGGATATTTCGTCGTTTTTGGCGAAAGTCGCCTAATCTTAGGCGCCGGCCAGTCGACACAAGTAGGTGCGAGCTCGCTCCTACACAAGTCGACATTACCGAGATCAACACGCTGAACCAGCAAGGGTGGAGAACCTGCAGGCGACATTGCGTGCGTGTGCCGATCTTGAGCGGCAAGCGGCGCGATTGAAGCAGTTGGTGGGGAGCTTCAGGCTAAATCGCTCTCACTGACCTCATCGCGGGCAAGCCCGCTCCCACAGCGATCTTCGATGACCACAAATCTGTGTACGAAGGAGAACACTGTGGGAGCGGGCTTGCCCGCGATGACGGCATCAGCAACAACAAATATCTAGAACCTTGATCCAGGCTTGGAGAGAAACGCCAACTCCTCAGCCGTACTCTCCCTTCCCAACACCGCATTCCTGTGCGGAAACCGTCCAAACCGCGCAATCACCTGCTGATGCTTCTCGGCATAATTCAGAAAATCATTGAACAGTGTCCGATCGGACTCCGGCTGTTGCGCAACCAGATCGATGTACCGGGAAACGGCCTCATTCTGCACAGCCAGATTTTCGCAGTGCTCGAACACCAGGTAGATGAATACCCGTTCGATAGGCCGCAACTGCCAATCAAAATCCGCAGCAATGCCTTGCGCTACCAGGGCTTGAGCTCTGAGATCGCCAGCAAAGGATTTGGGAGAGTCGCGAAAAATCATTCGCGGGATTTGATCGAGCAACAGCACCAGGGCCAGCCAACCTTCGGGATGTTGCATCCACTCGGTCAATCCGCCGGCCAGTGCCTGCCCGGTCCAGTCCCCGAAACGCTTGCGCGCATCGAGGTCCTGGCTGTCGCGCTTGCCAAACCACAACTTGCCCTTCTGCGCCGCCACTTCCCTCGCTGACCCGGAGCTTCCGAACCACCAATCAAGCAACGGCTGCCAGGGCGCGGGCATGGTTTATTCCTTGTGGTAAGCCGTGACGCGTGCGACTTCTTCTTTCGAGCCGAGGAACACCGCCACGCGCTGGTGCAGGCCTTCAGGCTGAATGTCGAGGATGCGCTGATGGCCATCGGTGGAAGCGCCGCCGGCCTGTTCAACCAGGAACGACATCGGGTTGGCTTCGTACATCAGGCGCAGCTTGCCCGGCTTGGACGGCTCGCGGCTGTCGCGCGGATACATGAACAAGCCGCCACGGGTCAGGATGCGGTGCACATCGGCAACCATCGCGGCGACCCAGCGCATGTTGTAGTTCTTTTTCAGCGGGCCTTCTTCACCGGCCAGCAATTCGCTGACGTAGCGTTGTACCGGAGCTTCCCAGTGACGCTGGTTGGACGAGTTGATCGCGAACTCCTGAGTGGACTCCGGGATCTTGATGTCTTCATGGGTGAGCACGAAACTGCCCATTTCACGGTCCAGGGTGAAGCCTTTCACGCCGTCCCCCAGGGTCAGGATCAGCATGGTCTGTGGACCATAGATCGCATAACCGGCGGCAACTTGCTGGGTGCCTGGCTGCAGGAAGGCTTTTTCGCTCAGGGATTCGTTCTGGCTCAGATGCTCGTTCGGGCAACGCAGTACCGAGAAGATGGTGCCGACCGGTGCGTTGATATCGATGTTCGATGAACCGTCCAGCGGGTCGAATACCAGCAGGTACGCGCCTTTCGGGTATTTGCCCGGGATCTGGTAGGCGTTGTCCATTTCTTCGGACGCCATGCCGGCCAGGTGACCGCCCCATTCGTTGGCTTCGAGCAGGATCTCGTTGGAGATCACGTCGAGTTTCTTCTGCACTTCGCCTTGGACGTTTTCAGTGCCCATGCTGCCCAGAACACCACCCAGGGCGCCTTTGGACACGGCGTGGCTGATCTCTTTGCAAGCACGCGCCACCACTTCGATCAGGAAACGCAGATCGGCAGGGGTGTTATTGCTACGGGTCTGCTCAATCAAATAGCGACTCAGGGTAACGCGGGACATGGACGGCTCCGGTGGAATGGGGGGCTAAAAACCCGCGCAGTTTAACGCGAGTCGGGGCGCATTTCCTCCTATCAGACGTGTTACACCCAATAGAGTTCATGTGCCCAGTTGAGCGTAGTTCGAAACGGATGGGATGTGAGCTGAAGATTGATGGCAGATTCGAGATTTTCTTTGCCTGTCATTCAGTCTTCGCGAGCAGGCTCGCTCCCACACTTGATCTCCAGCGGGCACAAGTTCTGAGTACGGCCGGGAACAACTGTGGGAGCGAGCCTGCTCGCGAATGGCGCGCAGCGCCAGCCATTCTCAGGATCTGGCAGCAGGCTTGCGCAACAAACTGAACGCCATCGCCCCCAGGAACAGAACACTCAGCAACAACACCGCCCATAACCCGAATGTCTTCCAGTTCGCGTCAGGTGTCACCGCCGTTGTTACCGTCGAAGTCGACGTGCCAACCGCCCCGCCATCAACCGTAGCCTTGCCCAACGTCGCCAACTTCGCCGCGCTGAAGTCCGGTATCAGCGTCGACAGCGGCAGGTTCGCCGCCTTCACCGTCGCATTCCCCAACGCCAGCGTGTAAGGGCCGGCTCCGCGCGCCAGGAACACCAGTTGTATGGAGCGCACCGCAAACTTCACCGTCGGCGCTTGCTCACCGATGCCTCCGCCTCGCTCATCCACTGTCAGCTTCAATTGCTGCACGGTATGCCCCGGCAGCAGCAATTCGTTCTGCACCACATCCTCGCCATTCTGGGTCAGTCGATAGAGCAAACCAGCGCCAAACGGCTGCCACGGTAGACTGCTTTCCCGACGGCCGGACAAGGTCACGGGGGCCAGGCTGTTGGGTTGGCTGAGTTCAACCTGCAAACGCTCGACATTTAAACCCATCGGCAATTGCCAGGTGTATTCACCGGCCTTGATGGCAGTGCCGGCCAATGATTGTGACCAGACCAATGGCGTCGGCAGGCTGCGAGTGGTGACACTCTCCAGTTGCGCCGAAGTCAGTATCGGCGCCGACTGCGGCGCATTCCACAGCAAGCGCAGATAGCGCGCCGATTGACCTGGAAGAGCGATTTCATGCTGCTCGACCCGTTCGTCGGCAAACGTCAATCGCGCAATCTGGCCCTCACCCCAGGATTGCCAATGCTGCAAGTCGTCACTGACCTCGATGCTGAAACGCTGGAAGCCTTCGCGCTCGCTGCTCCAATCGAGGATCAATTGCTGCAACGGCGCCTTGATACCGCTGGCGTCGAGCAGCCAGCCGCGCAGCACTTCTTCGCCCGCCTCCAGCTGAGTGGAGGGTTGCACGTCGACCAGCGTGCCGTTGGCGCTTGATCGCACCCGGATGCTCGGCGCTTGCTCGGCGGCATCCGCCGAGTTGTACAGCGGGAACCATTTCACCTCGGTAAGGGTGCGGTTCTGGCTGGTTCGCACGGGCGCCCGAGCCAGGGCGTAGGCCTGGGCCTCACCGGCGGCATTGAACACGCGCACATCGCCCAGGTCGGTTTGTCGCGCCTTCAGTTGCACATCCAGAGGCAACTCGAATCGATACCATGGGCCTTGACCACTGACGGTCAACGGCACCTGCGTAGCGAAATCCGCCGGTGTTTCCCGGGCATGAGCCGACAGCGCAACACCCATCGCAACAGCGCCCAACCAGAGGATCAGCTTCTGACTCAAGGTGACACTCCTTCGGTTTGCGGGGCCGGTGCTGCAGGATCAGGCACAGCATCAGTGCGCTTGGGAGGTAACGGGGCGAAATAGCCGACCACCAACAGCAATACGCCGACGCCGATAAACGACACGATCCGTGCCAGCCCACCGCGGTTACTCAATTCGACGAAGAACAGCTTGGCCACCACTACGCCGATCAGCGCCGCTCCGATCAGCCAGACCTCGCGGCGATGTCGCAGATGACCGCCGATCATCAGGCTCAGGGCGATCAAGGTCCAGACGATGGAAAGACCGGCCTGCACCCGCATGGATTCGAGCAAGGCATCCAGCTCGAACGGCACATCGCCCCAGTGGTGGGCGGTGCGCATCACCAGCGCGGTAAAGAATGCAAACAGCGAAATCCCGGCGATCAACTGCGTGGCATGCGCGGCGCAATCCTTGCGAATCCCCCCTTGCGTCACCGCGCTATGGGACCAGACGAATAGGCCGAACAGCGTGAACAGCAGGCCCAACTCCAGCGGGTTTATCAGCGGCACATAGGGCAGCGGCTCGGCAGCGCCATCACTGACGATGTTCGCCAGCCAGAACCAGCCGAGCATCAAGATTGCCAGGGGCACTGCCGCGTACACTCGGTATTGCAGGGGATAAGCCGACACCGGCCAAGGCCAGGTACGGGGCACCGCCGCGAGCACCAGATACAGGCTCGGCAGCAATGCCCAACCCAACCAGCGCCAGGCGTTGTAATGCTCGGACAACGACAGCAAGCCGTAGCGCAGTTCCAGCGCCAGCACACCGATCAGCAGCCAACAGCCGAGGACATGGGCGACACCCAGGGGGCGCGCCGGCATCATCGGCGCCAGGCGCCGCAGGGAGATGAAATGCACAACGAACACTGCTGCCCAGGCTAGCCAGGCGATATTGGCAGCCGGGTGATAACGCGAGTGCCAACCCGCCAGCAACACCAGACCGGCAGCGGGGATCAGTACGGTGCAGAGCAATCCCAGCGACGGCCATTTCAGACGCAGCGCCAACATTGCCCACAAGGCGACACTGATTGCCGCGACGAACAGCAACAACGTCGCTTGCAGATGCACCGGAGCAAAACGCAGCACTTCACTGAGCCACGCCAGCGTCCACCAGCCCGCGCCCCACATCAGCAACACGTCGGACAAACGCGGCATGTTCAATGAATCAAAAGCCATGCCATGGTTGCCGAGCTGCAAACGCCAGGCTCCGACCAGCGCGGCCAGGCCCAGCACCAGGGGGGGCCAGAAACCGCCATGCGCCAAGGGGCGCAGACCTTCGCCAGCCAATGGCCCGAGCAGACCGTGCCCGGCCAGCAGGAACGCCGCACCGCCCAGTAATTGCACGGCAAAAGCGCTGAACAGGAACGTCCGCGAATGCAGGCGCAGGCCGACAAACAGCGTCGCCAACCCCGCCAGCGCCCAACTGATTGCCGTACCTTGGGTGAAGAAGACCAGCGGCGCCAGCAAGTAGAGAAAGGCCAGGCCGAGGCTGGCCAGCACCGGCTGCCCGTCACGCTCCCACCGCGAAATCTGTTCAGGCAAAGCTCTGCGCAACTGATAGAAGCTGAACAACAACGCCGCGCCGAGCATCAACGCACCCAACGGCGCCCCGTCGAGCAGGCTGCTTTCGCCCGCTCGCAGTTCACTGAGGAACACCAGTGCCGAACCCAGTTGCAGCAGCAAGGCAAAGGCCCGGGCCAGCGTTCGTTGCTGACGCAGGCCGAGCCAGAAAATACCCGCGCCTTCCACTGCCCAGGCTGCAGTTGTCCAGCGGGCGTCGAGCCCCAGCGGAATCGCCAGGCTGGCGAAGATCACACCCAACGCCAGACAGGTCTCTGCCAGCAGCAAGGCCCGGCCCCCCATCAGCAATCGGGCGAGCCCCAGGTAGATCATGCCCAGCGCCAACGCACTGAATGCCGCGGCGAACTCCAAGTGCTGGACGAGCGCGAACTGCAAACCGAAGCCCACCAGCGGCGGGCCGAACAGCAGGGTGCCGTCGACATAGTCGCCCTTGCGCGCCACCCCACGCAGCAGGGCCTCGCGACGGTCCTCCTCGGTCGCGTCGGGCATTTCCAGCAGCTTGCGCCGGGCGAACAGCAGACCGATGGCCAGGTACATCAGGAAGAACAGAATCAGGAACGGCTCGGTGCTCCACAACAGGTCCGGCGTATAGGAACGCAGGCCCCAGGCGACACCGATGCCAAAGGTGCCGACGAAACCGATCAGGTTGAGCAACCGCCAGGCCTTGAACCAGGCGATGGCGAAGATGCCGGCGTTGAGCAAGGCAAAGTAACTGAACAGCGCGACGTGGCTGCCGGCTCCGGTGGAGGTCAGGAGCGGTGCCGCAAAACCGCCAAGTGCCGCAGCGGCAGCCAGTCCCAAAGCGTCCTGGGTAATGGCCAGAATCGCCGAGAACACTGTCACCGCGACCAGCAAGCCTAACGCGGCGGAGGGATCGAGCAGCGGATGCAGGCGCATCGCGGCAAACACGGTCAGGTACAACACCGCAATCCCGGTACCTTGCAACATCAATGCGTAATGACCGTTGCGCGCCCTGAGCCACCAACCCAGCCCCAGAAGGCCCAATGCCGCCGTCGCGACACCGGCGTAACGCAATTCAATCGGCACCACCATACCTTCGGTGGCATAGCGCAGCAGGAACGCCAGGCCGAGGAACAACAGCACCACGCCGATTCGCAGCACGGTGTTGCCACCCAACAGCCAGGCGCGGGCGACGCTGATCGTGCGCTCTATGAAATCGGGGTCGCGGGGAATTGTGGGCGGTTGAGGTTCGCGGGAAACCGGTTCGGGTTTCCAGGCATCGACATAGGGCGCACGCGTGGTTTCGATGGCCGCGACGGCCATCGGTTCGAGTTCGGGCGGCAGCTCCCAGATCAATTCGGGGAATTCGATAGAGGCTATATCAACAATGATGTCAGCGGACGGAGCGGGTTCACTGGCTTCAGGCAGTTTGCAGCCCGACACCTCCAGCAAAGCCAGACGTTGCTCCACCGCATGCAGCGCAACCTGTGCCTGCTCAAGCAGCAAGCGTTGCTCCGCCGCCTGTGAACCCAGACGGCTGATACGGATGGCTTGACCGATCCCCAATCCGAGCAGTGCGCCCAACAGCGCATCGCTGAACGACTCGTCGAGCATCCAGCCCAGCACCAGCCCAATCAGCATGAGCATCCATTGCATGGTCGATATCCCTAAGCAGCCCCACCGTGGGGCAAATCCAGACGGTACAGCGCCTGGTTCAGTCTAATGACCAGCCCCCCGGAATCCAGTGTGAGCGCAGCTTGCATCTGCACCACAAACCCAATGTGGGAGCGAGCTTGCTCGCGAAGAGGCCATCACATTCACAATGATGTCGAATGTCAGTCCGCTTTCGCGAGCAAGTCGGATCGCCGCACCGCCGCTCCCACAGGGATCAGGTTGGTGCCGAGTATATCGATCAAGCCCGACAACCGTCGGACCTGGCTCGCAATTACTGTTAAAAGTTATTCCAGCGCTTTCCAGATATCCGTGGCGTACTCACGAATAGTCCGGTCGGAAGAGAACCAGCCCATCCGCGAGGTGTTCAATACCGCCGAACGCCACCATGCCTGAGAATCGTGCCAATGGGCTTCGACTCGCATCTGCGCATCCCAGTACGAATCGAAATCGGCACAGACCAGGAAGCGGTCATAGTCGATCAGCGAATCGATCAGCCCGGTATACCTGGACGGATCATCTGGCGAGAACACGCCGCCGCGAATCGCCTGCAGCACGTCATTGAGCCGATGGGACGCGGCAATATCAGGCGTCGCATTGAACTCCTGGTTCTGCTTGCGCGCCTCGACCTGCTGGGCGCTCAGGCCGAAGATAAACATGTGTTCGGCACCGATGAACTCGCACATTTCCACGTTGGCGCCATCCAGGGTGCCAATGGTCAACGCACCGTTGAGGCCAAACTTCATGTTGCTGGTGCCCGACGCCTCGAACCCTGCGGTAGAAATCTGCTCCGACAAATCCGCAGCCGGAATGATGCTTTCCGCCAGGCTGACGTTGTAGTTGGGCAGGAACACCACTTTGAGCAAGCCGCGCACGGTGGGGTCGTTGTTGACGACCCGGGCAATGTCGTTGGTCAACTTGATGATGAGCTTGGCCTGGTGATAACTGGCGGCGGCCTTGCCGGCGAAAATCTTCACCCGCGGCACCCAGTCGATTTCCGGCTCCGCCCGAATCGCCTGATACAGCGCGACGGTGTGCAGCAAGTTCAGCAATTGGCGTTTGTACTCGTGTATCCGCTTGACCTGTACGTCGAACATCGCCGCCGGGTTGACCGCCACCCCCAGTCGCTCGTGGATGATATACGCCAGGGCTTTCTTGCTGTGCAGGCGCTGGTCGGCAAACGCCTTGCGGAACACGGCCTTCTCGGCAAAAGGTTCCAGGTCGCGCAAACGCTCTTCAGGGTTATTGAGCAGATCCGGGCCGAGGGCATCGACCATCATCGAGGTCAGTTCGGGGTTGGCCTGATAGAGCCAGCGGCGGAAGGTAATGCCGTTGGTCTTGTTATTGATCCGCTCCGGATAGAGCTTGTGCAGCTCGGAGAACACCGTTTTGCGCATCAGCTGCGTGTGCAGCGCGGACACGCCGTTGACACTGTGGGAACCAAGAAACGCCAGGTTACCCATGCGCACACGACGACCGTTGTCTTCCTCGATCAGCGACACCGCCCGCAGCACTTCGAAGTCATGGACCCCCTTGGCCCTGAGCGAGTCGATGTGCTGGGCGTTGATCAGGTAAATGATCTGCATGTGCCGCGGCAGCATGCGCTCCATCAACCCGACCGGCCAGGTTTCCAGCGCTTCCGGCAACAGCGTGTGGTTGGTGTAGGACAGCGTGTCGACGGTGACCTGCCAGGCGGCATCCCATGCCACGTCGTACACGTCAACCAGCTGACGCATCAGCTCGGCCACTGCGATCGAGGGGTGAGTGTCGTTGAGCTGGATGGCCGCGTGGTCGCCCAGGGTCAGGACCGAGGTGTGCATGTTGCGATGGCGCCGCAGCAAGTCCTGCAAAGACGCGGCGACGAAGAAGTATTCCTGGCGCAGGCGCAGTTCCTGGCCGGCTTCGGTGCTGTCGGCCGGGTAGAGTACGCGGGAAATACTTTCGGCCCGGGCGACTTCGGCTACGGCACCCAAGTGGTCGCCGGCGTTGAAACGCTCCAGGTGCAAATCTTCCATGGCACGGGCACGCCACAGGCGCAGCGTGTTGACGCTCGACCCGCGCCAGCCGACCACCGGGGTATCGTAGGCGATCGCGCGAACGGTTTCAGCCGGGGTCCAGACTTGCTTGGATTTGCCTGTGTCGTCGGTAACGGTTTCGACGCTGCCGCCAAAACCGATCGGATAAACCACCTCCGGCCGCTCGAATTCCCACGGGTTACCGAAATCCAGCCAGTGCTCGGTCTGTTCCTGCTGCCAGCCATCGACGATCGCCTGACGGAACAAGCCGTGCTCGTAACGAATGCCGTAGCCGTGCCCGGCGATGCCCAGGGTCGACATGCTTTCCATGAAGCATGCGGCCAGACGACCGAGGCCACCGTTGCCAAGGGCCGCATCGGGCTCCAGCAGGCGGATGCGCTCGAGGTCGACGCCGAGTTCGGTCAGCGCCTCGCGGGCCACATCCAGCAGACCGAGATTACTCAGGCTATCGTAGAGCAGCCGGCCAATGAGAAATTCCAGGGAGAGGTAGTAAACCCGCTTCTGACCTTTGCGGTAGATCTGCCGGGTATGGTCCATCCAGTGCTCGACCATGTGATCGCGCGCGGCCAGGGCAATGGCTTCGAACCAGTCGTGGTCGAAGGCGTGATCCGGGTCTTTGCCCACCGCATAGGTGAGTTTGGTCAAGACGGCGTCGCGAAATGCGGCCACCTCTGCTTCGCGAACAAGTGGTTCTTGAGTCATCGATAGGACCTCGAGCGAGCATGGAATAGTTGAGCCTAGACGGTCAGACAGGCCGTTGGAACTCTGGTTCGGCAGTTTGTCCCGTTAGTGCGAGATAGATGGACATTACCTTGTCGCACACCGGAAAGAATGCAGGCCCCGTGCCGGAATACAGCCGTTATTGGGCATTTCATGAAAAATTCTGGCGAAAGGTTGTTCAAAAATCCACCAGTCCCGGTATGATCGCGCGCCCTGATGCACACGCTGGTACAACCGATGATGAAGTCCAACCTGATCGCCGCCGCGGAAATCGATCGCCTCGATACCTGGGCCAAATACTCTGCGCCGATGTGCGGCTCCTGTGTATCCAGTTGCTGCACACTGCCGGTCGAGGTCAAGATCAAGGACCTGATCCGGATCGGCATTGTCGACGAATTCGAGCGCGGCGAGCCAGCGAAAAACATCGCCAAGCGCCTGCAGAAGGAAGGGATCGTCGAGCGCTACAATCAGAAATCCGAAATCTTCACCCTCCAGCGCATGAGCAACAACGATTGCCTGTACCTGGATCGTAAGAGCCGTCTGTGCACTATTTATGAAAAGCGCCCGGATACCTGCCGTAATCACCCGAAAATCGGACCTCGGCCGGGGTATTGCGCTTACAAACCTAAAGAAGTGGCGCGTGAGACCAGCGAGAGCCGTCGGACCCTCGAGAAGTTCTGATCGACCGTTAAGCCGCCTTCGCTGGCAAGCCAGCTCCTACAATTGACCGCGTACACCTGTAGGAGCCGGCTTGCCAGCGAAGAGGCCGGAACAAACACCGCATAAATCCCAGACATAAAAAAACGCCCCTGGATCTCACGATCCGGGGGCGTTTTTTTAGCTGCTAACGAAGTCGAAACTCAGTTGCCGCTTTTCTTGGCAGCGCGGGTACGCTCGCTTTCGCCCAGGATCTTCTTGCGAAGACGGATGGACTTGGGAGTGACTTCGCACAGTTCGTCTTCTTGCACGAACTCAAGCGCTTGTTCCAGGGTGAAACGGATAGGCGGAACCAGAGCGATGGTTTCGTCTTTACCCGAAGCACGCATGTTGTCGAGCTTCTTGCCTTTGGTTGGGTTGACGCCCAGGTCGTTGTCGCGGCTGTTGATGCCGACGATTTGACCTTCGTACACGTCTTCGCCGTGACCCAGGAACAGTTTGCCGCGAGCTTGCAGGGTTTCCAGCGAGTAAGTCAGAGCCTTACCAGTGGCAACCGACACCAGCACGCCGTTCTGACGGCCGGACATGTCGCCGGACTTCATCACGTCGTAACGGTCGAAGATCGAGGTCAGGATGCCTGCACCGGAGGTCAGGGTCAGGAACTCGTTACGGAAACCGATCAAGCCACGAGCCGGGATGTTGTACTCAAGGCGCACACGGCCCTTGCCATCCGGAACCATGTTGGTCAGGTCGCCTTTACGGATACCGATCTGCTCCATGATCGAACCTTGCGATTCTTCCGGCAGGTCGATGGTCACGTTTTCGTACGGTTCGTGCTTGACGCCGTCAACCATGCGGATGATCACTTCCGGACGACCGACACCCATTTCGAAGCCTTCGCGACGCATGGTTTCGATCAGTACCGAGAGGTGCAGCTCACCACGGCCGGAGACTTTGAACTTGTCGGCGGTGTCGCCTTCTTCAACGCGCAGGGCAACGTTGTAGAGCAGTTCCTTGTCCAGACGCTCCTTGATGTTACGGCTGGTGACGAACTTGCCTTCACGACCGCAGAACGGCGAGTCGTTAACCTGGAAGGTCATGGAAACGGTTGGCTCGTCAACGGTCAGCGGCTTCATCGCTTCGACGTTCAGTGGGTCGCACAGAGTGTCGGAGATGAACAGCTGGTCGAAGCCGCTGATGCAGACGATGTCGCCGGCAGCTGCTTCTTCAACGTCTACACGGTGCAGGCCGTGGTGACCCATCAGCTTCAGGATACGGCCGTTACGGCGCTTGCCGTCGGCATCGATCGCCACAACCTGGGTGTTCGGCTTGACGCGACCACGAGCGATACGGCCAACGCCGATGATGCCCAGGAAGCTGTTGTAGTCCAGTGCCGAGATTTGCATCTGGAACGGACCGTCACGGTCGACTTTCGGCGCCGGTACGTTGTCGACGATCGACTGGTACAGCGGGGTCATGTCTTCAGCCATGTCGGTGTGTTCCAGACCGGCAATGCCGTTCAGGGCCGAGGCGTAGACGACTTTGAAGTCCAGCTGTTCTTCGGTAGCACCGAGGTTGTCGAACAGGTCGAAGATCTGGTCCAGAACCCAGTCCGGACGCGCGCCTGGACGGTCAACCTTGTTGATCACCACGATCGGACGCAGGCCGGCTTCGAACGCCTTCTTGGTCACGAAACGGGTTTGCGGCATAGGGCCGTCTTGAGCGTCAACCAGCAGCAGAACGGAGTCGACCATCGACATTACGCGTTCAACTTCGCCGCCGAAGTCGGCGTGGCCCGGGGTGTCCACGATGTTGATGTGGTAGCCGTTCCAGTTGATGGCGGTGTTTTTCGCCAGAATGGTAATACCGCGCTCTTTCTCCTGGTCGTTGGAGTCCATCACGCGCTCGTCGTTGAGCTCGTTGCGCTCCAGGGTGCCGGATTGACGCAAGAGTTTGTCTACCAGGGTGGTCTTACCATGGTCAACGTGAGCAATGATGGCGATGTTGCGTAGATTTTCGATCACTTGTGTATCTCGATCAGAGGATTCGGTGTGCTGACAAGTCTTGGCAGCGATTAACAGTAGAGTCAGGCCTTGCCGTTACTGCTTGACGGCGGCGTCGGGGGGCCGGTGACGCAGGCCACAGGCAAACAGCCCCGGGCTCTTAGCTCGGTCGATAAACGCGCACATTGGCATGCCCCTCACTGAGCAAATGGTGGGCATGCAGGCGACTCATCACGCCTTTGTCGCAATACAGCAGGTACTGGCGAGTAGGGTCCAGTTCCTTGAAACGAGCGTTCAATGCATAAAACGGCATCGTCTGTACCTCAATGCCAGCTAGCTCCAGCGGCTCGTCTTCAGCGGCATCCGGGTGACGGATATCGATGATGATCTGGCCCGCCAGTGCTTCGCTGACTTCTTCGATCTGCAAGTCCTGGCCCAATTCGTCGATCACGCGATCGATCGGCACCAGCTTGGCGTTCTCGAGCGCACGCTCAAGCACCGCCATGTCGAATTCTTTCTCTTCATGCTCCACGCGCGGACGCTTGGCGTGGGTCTTGGGGTTCACCGAGATGACCCCACAGTATTCCGGCATGTGCTTGGCGAAGTCGGCGGTCCCGATTTCGTTGGCCAGGTCGATGATGTCCTGTTTGTGACTGGCGATCAGCGGACGCAAGACCAGCTTGTCGGTCACGCAATCGATCACGGACAGGTTCGGCAGCGTCTGGCTCGACACCTGGGAAATCGCTTCGCCGGTGACCAGCGCTTCGATCTCCAGCCGATCGGCAATACGGGAAGCAGCGCGCAACATCATACGCTTCAAAACTACACCCATATGACTGTTATCGACTTTCCCGAGAATTTCTCCCAGTACTTCCTCGAACGGCACACTGACAAATAACACGCGTTGGGAGCTTCCGTACTTCTTCCAGATGAAGTGCGCGACTTCCATGACGCCCAGCTCATGGGCCCTTCCGCCCAGATTGAAGAAGCAGAAATGGCTCATCAGGCCGCGGCGCATGATCTGGTACGCGGCCACGGTGGAGTCGAAGCCGCCGGACATCAGCACAAGCGTCTGTTCCAGGGCACCCAGCGGATAACCGCCGATGCTGTTGTGCTGGTTGTGGATCACGAACAACCGTTTGTCGCGAATTTCGATGCGGACTTCGATTTCCGGCTCTTTCAGCGAGATTCCGGCGGCGCCGCACTGACGACGCAGTTGGCTGCCGACATATTTCTCGACGTCCATCGAGCTGAATTCATGCTTGCCGGCACGCTTGCAACGCACCGAAAAAATCTTCCCTGCCAATGCATCACCGAAGTGCTGTTTGCACTTGGCAACGATGTCGTCGAAGTCGCCCAAAGGGTACTCGTCGACCTGCAGGAAATGCGCGATACCCGGCATGCAGCTCAGACGCTCGGTCATCTCCTTCAGTACTTTGGGCTCGGCTACGCGGGTTTCAAGCTCGAGATTGTCCCACACACCGTTCACCACCACGGCCGGGTCCAGGTCGCGGAGCACGGTGCGGATGTTTTTGGCCAATTGGCGGATGAAACGCATCCGTACCGGGCGGCTCTTGATGGTGATCTCGGGAAAGACTTTTACGATTAGTTTCATGAAAACAGCGCGCGCTGGGCCAGCCGAAAAAGGGGGGCGCGGATTATAGCGGAAATTGCTCAAGGTTTAACCAGTTAATGTACAGAAGGTTTGTCGCGCACCAAAACAGGTCGTTTGTTGAATTGTGCGCCACAAAACAGGGCGCTGTTTTGTTCTTTATGATGGATTGCACCCTTATAAGCGTGATTTTGGGGCAAAAAAACCATGATGGGGCACTGGCATGCAATTTGCTCCCTTGTGAGGCAGGTTGCCTTGGCAGAGTATTCGCGCCGGCATCACCCACATTTCAAGGGCCATCCACTACCAAAGCCCGAATCCACCCGGAGGACACTATGTCGAAGTCGGTTCAACTCATCAAAGATCATGACGTCAAGTGGATTGATCTGCGCTTCACGGATACCAAAGGCACTCAGCATCACGTGACCATGCCGGCTCGCGACGGACTGGAAGACGACTTTTTCGAAGTCGGCAAGATGTTCGACGGATCCTCCATCGCCGGCTGGAAAGGCATCGAAGCCTCCGACATGATCCTGCTGCCAGACGACAGCACTGCCGTGCTCGATCCGTTCACCGAAGAGCCGACCCTGATCCTGGTCTGCGACATCATCGAACCTTCGACCATGCAAGGCTATGACCGCGACCCACGCGCCATCGCCCACCGTGCCGAGGAATACCTCAAGTCCACCGGTATCGGCGACACCGCTTTCTTCGGTCCGGAGCCTGAGTTTTTCATTTTCGACTCGGTGAAGTTCAAATCCGACATCTCCGGCTCCATGTTCAAAATTTTCTCCGAGCAAGGCTCGTGGATGACCGACCAGGACGTGGAAGGCGGCAACAAAGGCCACCGTCCAGGCGTGAAAGGCGGCTATTTCCCTGTCCCGCCGTTCGACTTCGACCATGAAATCCGTACCTCCATGTGCAACGCACTGGAAGAAATGGGCCAGACCGTCGAAGTTCACCACCACGAAGTGGCGACTGCCGGCCAGAACGAAATCGGTGTGAAGTTCAACACCCTGGTCGCCAAGGCTGACGAAGTTCAGACCCTGAAATACTGCGTGCACAACGTTGCGGATGCCTATGGCCGCACTGCGACCTTCATGCCTAAGCCGCTGTACGGCGATAACGGCTCGGGCATGCACGTTCACGTTTCGATTTCCAAAGACGGCAAGAACACCTTCGCCGGCGAAGGTTATGCCGGCCTGTCCGACACCGCCCTGTACTTCATCGGCGGTATCATCAAGCACGGTAAAGCCCTGAACGGCTTCACCAACCCGTCGACCAACTCCTACAAGCGTCTGGTCCCAGGTTTCGAAGCACCGGTCATGCTGGCCTACTCGGCACGCAACCGCTCCGCTTCGATCCGCATTCCTTACGTGAACAGCCCGAAGGGTCGCCGTATCGAAGCGCGCTTCCCGGACCCGGCCGCCAACCCTTACCTGGCTTTCGCGGCCCTGATGATGGCTGGCCTGGACGGCATCCAGAACAAGATCCACCCTGGCGACGCAGCTGACAAAAACCTGTACGACCTGCCGCCTGAAGAGGCGAAAGAGATCCCACAAGTTTGCGGCAGTCTGAAAGAAGCCCTGGAAGAGCTGGACAAAGGTCGTGCGTTCCTGACCAAAGGCGGCGTTTTCAGCGACGACTTCATCGACACTTACATCGCCCTGAAAAGCGAAGAAGAAATCAAAGTACGTACCTTCGTACACCCACTGGAATACGAGCTGTACTACAGCTGCTGATCCGGTAGCGCTGCGACACGCAGCGTGACAAAAAGAGGCCTCCTTCGCAGGAGGCCTTTTTTATGCCCACGATTCAGCGACCGACGCAGAACACTGTGGGAGCGAGCCTGCTCGCGAAAGCGGTCGATCATTCAACATTGATATTGACTGACCCGGCGCTTCGCGAGCAGGCTCGCTCCCACAGGGGGTTCTGTGGTGTTTGGGAGACATGGTAAATCATGCCCAAATGTTAACAACTTGGGTCAGCCGCCACCCCTGACCTATGCTGCACTCCAACGCTTTCGTTTCTGGTCGTTTTTATGGGTCGCTGCCTTCCATTCATCCTGCTGCTGCTCGCCCTGCCCGCCGCAGCGCAGATCTATAAGTACACTGACGCCAACGGCAACACCGCCTACAGCAACCAACCGCCCGACGGCGTGAAGGCGCAGCCGGTCGAGCTGCCGCCGCTCAACAGTGTCGAGTCCCCGACGCCAAGCGTACCCGCGCCATCTGCCGACGCCACCGGTCGCGAGCAACCTCGCAGTGCCTACGAGGTGCTGGAGTTGACCGGCCTGCCGACCACCGAAGCCCTGCGCGCCAACAACGGCACCTTCACCGTCACCGTGTTGATCAAGCCCCGCCTACAAGGTCCGCATCTGTTCAGGCTGTTGCTGGACGACCAACCCTACGGCCAGCCCAGCAACGTACCTGCCCTGCAACTGGTGAACATCGATCGCGGCTTGCATAGCCTCGCCGTGCAGGTCATCGATGGGGAAAGCATCGTCCAGCAGAGTCCGAGCGTGACCTTCACCGTACAACGGGTGCATAAGCCGTGAGGTATTGGCTGCTGGTCGCCTGCCTGATCGCCCTGCCCGTAACGGCTGACGTGTTCACCTACATCGACGCCCAGGGCAATCGCGTCTTCACCGACCGGCCCGGCGCCGGCAACGCCAAGCGAGTGCCGATTACCCCGAGTAACCGCATGTCCGCCAACCCGACCGCTGCACCACCCGTTGCGGCAGGTAAAAAGAATGAAGCCAGGGCGCCCTTCCACTACGACATGGTGCGAGTGCTGATACCGGAGCCCGATGCCACTGTCCGCAGCAGCGCCGGTGAACTGATCGTCAGCGTCACCAGCGAGCCCGGATTGCAACGCGGTCACCGTTTCCGTCTGTTACTCGATGACGAACCCGTTGCCGAACCCGGTCCCAGCCCGGTTTTTCCCCTGAGCGACGTCGACCGCGGCAGTCATCACCTGTCCGTGGAGATCCTCGACGAACAGGGCCGCACCGTCGAGCGCACGGCCAATCAGCCGTTCCACATGCTGCGCATATCCCTCGCGCAGAAACGTCAGGCCAAACCCTGCGCGCAGGAAGATTACGGCCAACGACCTGAATGCCCTCTCAAAGACAGACCCGAAGAACAGAAAAGCTCCTTCCTGCCCTTCTTCTAACTTTCCTCGGCTTTGCGCACTATATTGGGGCGTCAAATTGCCGCTTGCGCATAAGCCAACCCATTTTGGTTCGAAAGTACCCGTGAAAGCCGGCAGTACGCCACGCAAACGAGCGCCAATCGCCTGTTTATGGCTTTAAACGCTTCTTTTCGGAGCCTTGGTTTGGTTTTTGCATTTTCCTTCAACCAACGCTTGTTTCTTGCGCACGCTCCGCTCCAAAAGAGGTCCTGATGACCATAAGCGACGCACTACACCGTTTGCTACTCGACAACCTGACGACCGCCACCATCCTGCTCGATGCCGATCTGCGCCTCGAGTACATGAACCCGGCGGCGGAGATGCTCCTGGCCATCAGCGGCCAGCGCAGCCATGGGCAGTTCATCAGCGAGTTGTTCACCGAATCCACCGAAGCCCTTAACTCCCTGCGCCAGGCGGTCGAGCAGGCGCACCCGTTCACCAAGCGCGAAGCGATGCTCACGGCCCTCACCGGCCAGACTTTGACCGTCGACTACGCAGTAACGCCAATCCTGGCCAGCGGCGCCACCCTGTTGCTACTGGAAGTCCATCCCCGTGACCGCCTGCTGCGGATCACCAAGGAAGAGGCCCAGCTGTCGAAGCAGGAAACCAGCAAGATGCTGGTGCGCGGCCTCGCTCACGAAATCAAGAATCCACTGGGTGGGATTCGCGGCGCGGCGCAATTGCTCGCCCGGGAATTGCCGGAAGAAAGCTTGCGTGACTACACCAACGTCATCATCGAGGAAGCCGACCGCCTGCGTAACCTGGTCGATCGCATGCTCGGCTCCAACAAGCTGCCGTCCCTGGCCATGTGCAATATCCATGAAGTGCTTGAGCGCGTCGGCCAACTGGTCGAGGCTGAAAGCCAGGGTTGCATCACTTTGGTGCGCGACTACGATCCAAGCATTCCCGATGTGTTGATCGATCGCGAACAAATGATTCAGGCAGTGCTGAACATCGTGCGCAACGCGATGCAGGCCATCAGCACCCAGAACGAGCTGCGCCTTGGCCGCATCACCCTGCGCACCCGCGCCATGCGCCAGTTCACCATCGGCCACGTGCGCCATCGCCTGGTGACCAAGATCGAAATCATCGACAACGGTCCGGGCATTCCCGCCGAGCTGCAGGAAACCATCTTCTTTCCCATGGTCAGCGGCCGCCCGGACGGTACCGGGCTGGGCCTGGCCATTACCCAGAACATCATCAGCCAGCACCAGGGCCTGATCGAATGTGACAGCCATCCAGGCCACACCACGTTCTCGATCTTTCTGCCACTGGAACAAGGAGCCACATCGACATGAGCCGTAGTGAAACCGTGTGGATCGTCGATGACGACCGTTCTATCCGTTGGGTCCTGGAAAAAGCCCTGCAGCAAGAAGGGATGACCACGCAAAGCTTCGACAGCGCCGATGGCGTGATGAGCCGCCTGGCGCGCCAGCAACCGGATGTGATCATCTCCGACATCCGCATGCCCGGTGCCAGCGGCCTGGACCTTCTGGCGCGGATTCGCGAACAACACCCACGGCTTCCAGTGATCATCATGACTGCGCACTCCGACCTGGACAGCGCTGTCGCGTCCTATCAGGGCGGTGCGTTCGAATACCTGCCCAAGCCGTTCGATGTCGACGAAGCGGTGTCTCTGGTCAAGCGCGCCAACCAACATGCCCAGGAACAGCAAGGCCTGGAAGTCCCGGTCGCCCTGACCCGCACCCCGGAAATCATCGGCGAAGCGCCGGCGATGCAGGAAGTGTTTCGCGCCATCGGGCGCTTGAGCCACTCCAACATCACCGTGTTGATCAACGGCGAATCCGGTACAGGTAAAGAACTGGTGGCCCACGCGCTGCACCGTCACAGCCCACGGGCATCTTCGCCGTTCATCGCGCTGAACATGGCGGCGATCCCGAAAGACCTGATGGAGTCCGAGCTGTTCGGCCATGAGAAAGGTGCGTTCACCGGTGCAGCCAACTTGCGCCGAGGGCGTTTTGAGCAAGCGGACGGTGGCACGCTGTTCCTCGATGAAATCGGCGACATGCCAGCCGACACCCAGACCCGTCTGTTGCGGGTACTGGCCGATGGCGAGTTCTATCGCGTTGGCGGCCACGTGCCGGTGAAGGTCGATGTGAGAATCATCGCCGCGACTCACCAGAACCTTGAAACCCTGGTACACGCGGGGAAATTCCGTGAGGACTTGTTCCACCGTCTCAACGTGATCCGCATTCATATCCCAAGGCTGTCGGACCGTCGCGAAGATATACCGACCCTGGCCAAGCACTTCCTCAGCCGCGCCGCGCAAGAACTGGCGGTGGAACCGAAGCTGCTGAAAAGCGAAACCGAGGAATACCTGAAAAACCTGCCGTGGGGCGGCAACGTACGCCAGCTGGAGAACACGTGCCGCTGGATTACGGTGATGGCGTCCGGTCGCGAAGTGCATATCAGTGATCTGCCGCCGGAACTGTTGAGCCTGCCGCAGGATTCGGCACCGGTGACCAACTGGGAGCAGGCGCTGCGCCAGTGGGCCGATCAGGCGTTGGCGCGCGGTCAGTCGAGCCTGCTCGACAGCGCGGTGCCCGCCTTCGAGCGGATCATGATCGAGACTGCGCTCAAACATACCGCCGGCCGCCGTCGCGATGCCGCGGTATTGCTGGGTTGGGGGCGTAACACCCTGACGCGCAAGATCAAGGAACTGGGGATGAAGGTTGATGGTGGGGATGATGATGAAGGGGAAGAGGGTTAAACAGCCTTTAGAAACTCGCTGACAGTTACATCCAATCGCGGGCAAGCCCGCTCCCACTGGTTTTGTGCAAGACCATCATTGTGTGGTCAACACCGAACGAATGTGGGAGCGGGCTTGCTCGCGAAGGGGGCCATCACGTTCAACATCATCGTTGATTGTGACACCGCTTTCGCGAGCAAGCCCGCTCCCACATTTAGAACTCCATGCACCGCACTAATGCATCGCGAACCGCAATAGCGCACGGCAACTGATTCGAAATCCCGCCCGCGTTCGCAATCGAATCCCTATCGAAAAAACACGAAAGCCCCTAAATACGGGGCTTTCAATGCTGCACAGCGTCTTTCTGTATCAACTTGTTAAAACCTGGCATGCCCCCTGCAATAGTCCATTCAGTGATTCAGTTCACTACCCGGTTTCGGGGACCTTGGTACAGGCAGGCCGGGGATTCCCCTCTTTACATCGGGCTCACACCGCACAAGCGACGAGCCCCGCAGTTTTGGGGCCCCTGATACAGGCAGGTCAGGGGTTCCTTCTTTACACCGGGCTCACAACGCATTGGCGATGAGCCCGCCCGTTTCGGGAACCTTGGTACAGGCAGGCCGGGGATTCCCACTTTTACACCGGGCTCACAACGCACTAGCGATGAGCCCTCCCGTTTCGGGAACCTTGGTACAGGCAGGCCGGGGATTCCCACTTTTACACCGGGCTCACAACGCACTAGCGATGAGCCCTCCCGTTTCGGGAACCTTGGTACAGGCAGGCCGGGGATTCCCTCTTTTACACCGGGCTCACAACGCACTAGCGATGAGCCCGCCCGTTTCGGGAACCTTGGTACAGGCAGGCCGGGGATTCCCTCTTTTATTGCTCTCGGAGATGGATCTCCAGTCGCCAGCGATCATCGACCTCGCTACCGGTCCACTCGCCCTGCAGCGGCCGGGCCGCCACCACTGTCAGCAACAACCCCTTATCACTTAACCGCACTTGCCAGTTCGCACGCTTGTCGTTGAGCTTGAGCTGACCTTTCTGTGCCTTGCCTTCGGCCTCGAACAACAGCGCGAGGCTGCCGTCGACGAATTCGCCACGGCTCTTGGGTTCATTGTTGAACCACACTACCAGCCCGTCGCCCGTCACCTCGACCTGCTGCAGTTCGCTGGGGTCGGGGGTGGTCAATCGGCCGATCATCAGCCCCACCATCACCCCGACAATCGCCAGCGAAGCCATCACCCGCGGGAATAGTTTCGATCGCTTGTCCACTGGCGGCGTAGAATGCCGGTCATCTTTACCTTCGGAGCCGTGCATGTTTCACGTCATCCTTTTCCAACCGGAAATTCCGCCGAATACCGGCAACGTTATCAGGCTGTGCGCCAACAGCGGCTGCCACCTGCATTTGATCGAGCCGCTGGGCTTCGAGATGGACGACAAGCGCCTGCGCCGCGCCGGCCTCGATTACCACGAGTATGCCACCCTGCAGCGTCACGCAGACCTCGCCAGCTGCCTGGAAAGCCTTGGTCATCCTCGGCTGTTCGCCTTCACCACCAAGGGCTCGCGGCCGTTCCACGATGCCAGCTTCGCCGAGGGTGACGCGTTCCTGTTCGGCCCGGAAAGCCGAGGCCTGCCGGCGGAGGTGCTCGATGCCCTGCCCGGCGAACAACGCCTGCGCTTGCCGATGCGTGAAGGCTGCCGCAGCCTGAACCTGTCGAATACAGTGGCTGTTGCCGTGTATGAAGGCTGGCGCCAGCTAGGCTTCAAATAACACCACAATCCTGTAGGAGCTGGCTTGCCAGCGAAAGCGGTGTAACGCCAACGCAAATGTTGACCGTTAAGGCCTCTTCGCTGGCAAGCCAGCTCCTACGGGGGTCTCCACCGGCCACGCGGTTTTCGTATGCCCCATGAAAAAAGCGCCTGTTACGGCGCTTTTTTCGTTACTGCATCGAACGCTTATTGCACAGTCGGAGTTTCGCCCGCCGCCTGCATGCGCTGCAGTTCTTGTGCGTACAGCGCGTCGAAGTTCACCGGGGCCAGCATCAGGGCCGGGAACGAACCACGGGTCACCAGGCTGTCCAGGGTTTCGCGCGCGTACGGGAACAGGATGTTCGGGCAGAACGCGCCCAGGGTGTGACTCATCGAAGCGTCATCCAGGTTCTTGATCAGGAAGATCCCGGCCTGTTGCACTTCAGCGATGAACGCCACTTCTTCACCGTTTTTCACGGTCACGGACAGGGTCAGAACGACTTCGTGGAAGTCGTTTTCCAAGGCCTTTTGACGGGTATTCAGATCCAGACCGACGCTCGGCTCCCACTGCTGGCGGAAAATCGCCGGGCTTTTCGGGGCTTCGAAGGACAGGTCACGTACGTAGATGCGCTGCAAGGAGAATTGCGGTGCGGTTTCTTCTTCGCTAGCTGCAGTGTTCTGTTGGTCAGTCATCTCAGATCCTTTCTGATCTAGGGGTCTTAATAGGGAAGGCGTTACGCCTTGAGCATGGCGTCCAGCTTACCGGCGCGCTCCAGGGCAAACAAATCATCACAACCGCCAACGTGGGTGCCGTCGATCCATATCTGCGGCACGGACGTGCGCCCCGCTTTCTGGGCCATGGCGGCGCGCACTTGCGGCTTGCCATCGACCTTGATCTCTTCGAAGGCTACGCCTTTGTTCTCGAGCAGTTGTTTGGCCCGGAAGCAATAACCGCAGTAATCGCTGGAATAGACGACGACGTTGCTCATATCACTTCACCAGTGGCAGGTTGTCGCCCTTCCAGCTGGAAATACCGCCGGAGAGCTTGGCGGCGGTGAAGCCGGATTTCATCAGTTCGCGGGCATGGGTGCCGGCCGTCTGGCCCATGGCGTCGACCAGGATGATGGTCTTGGCCTTGTGCTTTTCAAGTTCAGCGACACGAGCGGCCAGTTTGTCGTGGGGAATGTTCACCGCACCCACGATGTGACCAGCGGCAAAATCCTTGTTCGAACGAATGTCGATGACGACGCCTGCGTCCTTGTTGACCAGCCCGGTCAGTTCACCGGTGCTCAGGCTGCGGCCGCCGCCTTGCATCTGATAAGCGATCAGCAACGCCAGCAGTACGACGAAGATACCGACGAGCAGATAGTGGTTAGTGGCGAATTCAATCAGGTGAGCAACCATCGAAGGAGGTTCCAGGGCGTTAAAATGTCGGCCAGTATACACAGCCACTATGGTGGGCCAAACCCCGTCCGGCGGTGACGGCGCCGGAACTTCGCTTTAAACTGCCACTCCCTTTTCCATCGCCCTCTTTTTAACTTAAGCCAGAGTAGAATCCATGACTACCACGCCCAAACCTTTGGTCCTGATTATTCTCGACGGCTTCGGTCACAGTGAGAGCCCTGAATCCAACGCCATCTTTGCCGCGAAGAAGCCCGTGCTGGACCAACTCTGGGCCACCGTGCCGAACGGCCTGATCTCCGGCAGCGGCATGGACGTCGGCTTGCCGGACGGCCAGATGGGCAATTCCGAAGTCGGCCACATGAACCTCGGTGCCGGCCGGGTTGTGTATCAAGACTTTACGCGCGTGACCAAATCGATCCGCGATGGCGAGTTTTTCGAAAACCCGACCATTTGCGCCGCCGTCGATAAAGCGGTTGCCGCAGGCAAAGCCGTGCACTTCATGGGCCTGCTGTCCGATGGCGGTGTCCACAGCCACCAGGATCATCTGGTGGCCATGGCTGAACTGGCCTACAAGCGCGGCGCTGAAAAAATCTACCTGCACGCCTTCCTCGATGGCCGCGACACGCCGCCAAAAAGCGCTGAGTCGTCCATCGAACTGCTCGACGCGACCTTCCAGGCCCTCGGCAAAGGTCGGATCGCCAGCATTATCGGTCGTTATTTCGCCATGGACCGCGACAACCGTTGGGACCGCGTATCCCAGGCTTACAACCTGATCGTGGATGGCAATGGCGAATTCAATGCCGCCACCGCCCAGGAAGGCCTGCAAGCCGCCTACGAACGTGGCGAGAGCGACGAATTCGTCAAGGCCACCTCCATCGGCGAGCCGGTCAAGATCGAAGACGGCGACGCCGTGGTGTTCATGAACTTCCGTGCCGACCGCGCCCGCGAACTGACCCGTGTATTCGTCGAAGACGATTTCAAGGAATTCGAACGTGCACGCCAGCCAAAACTGGCCGGCTTCGTTATGCTGACCCAATACGCCGCCAGCATTCCTGCGCCATCAGCCTTCGCCGCCGGCAGCCTCGACAACGTGCTGGGCGACTACCTGGCGAAAAACGGCAAGACCCAGCTGCGCATTGCCGAAACAGAGAAATACGCTCACGTGACCTTCTTCTTCTCCGGCGGTCGTGAAGAACCGTTCCCGGGCGAGGAACGCATCCTGATCCCGTCGCCAAAAGTCGCCACGTATGACTTGCAGCCGGAGATGAGCGCGCCGGAAGTCACCGACCGCATCGTCGATGCCATTGAAAACCAGCGTTACGACGTGATCGTGGTCAACTACGCCAACGGCGACATGGTCGGCCACAGCGGCGTGTTCGACGCGGCAGTCAAAGCCGTCGAATGCCTGGACCTGTGCGTCGGCCGGATCGTCGAGGCGCTGGAGAAAGTCGGTGGCGAAGCGTTGATCACTGCAGACCACGGTAACGTCGAGCAAATGTCCGACGAATCCACCGGCCAGGCGCATACGGCCCACACCACCGAGCCGGTGCCGTTCATTTATGTCGGCAAGCGGGACCTGAAGGTTCGCGAAGGCGGCGTTCTGGCGGATGTGGCGCCGACCATGCTGAAGCTGCTGGGCCTGGAAAAGCCGGCTGAAATGACCGGGACTTCGATACTGGTGTAATCCAACCTTCCAAACACCACCAAACCCTGTGGGAGCGAGCTTGCTCGCGATAGCGATCTGACAGCCAACATCTATGTTGAATGTCAGGACGCCATCGCGGGCAAGCCCGCTCCCACAGTGGTTTTGGGGTGTTTTTCGATGCAACTCGGGGCCAGTCATCACACAGCCCCAATTGGGCGTTTTTTTTGCAGCGCTTGCCGGGCATACTAGGGCGTCCCTTTCCCTGGTATCACCCGCCTCTATGCTTCGCGTCCTGATAGCCCTCGCCCTGACTTGCCTGCTCCAACCGGCCTTCGCTGACGAGCGCGCACAAACCCAACAACAGTTGGACGCCACGCGTCAGGACATCGCCGAGCTGAAGAAACTGCTGGGCAAGTTGCAGGAAGAAAAGTCCGGGGTACAAAAAGATCTCAAGGGCACCGAGACCGAGATGGGCAAGCTCGAGAAGCAGGTCGATGCCCTGCAAAAAGAGCTGCAGAAAAGCGAATCCGAGCTGCAGCGACTCGATGCAGAGAAAAAAAAACTCCAGAGCGCGCGCATTGAACAGCAACGACTGATCGCCATTCAGGCCCGCGCGGCCTATCAGAACGGTCGTCAGGAGTACCTGAAGCTGTTGCTGAACCAGCAAAACCCGGAAAAATTCGCCCGCACCCTCACCTATTACGACTACCTGAGCCAGGCTCGCCTGGAGCAGCTGAAGAACTTCAACGAAACCTTGCGCCAACTGGCCAATGTCGAAAAAGACATCGCCATGCAGCAGGCGCAATTGCTCGTGCAGAAGAGCAGCCTCGACAGCCAGCGCGACGAACTCGACAAAATCCGCAAGGAGCGCCAGCTAGTCCTGGCCAAGCTCAACGACGACGTCAAGGCGCGCGATCAGAAACTTGCCGCCCGCGAGCAGGATCAAGCCGACCTGTCTAAAGTCCTTAAAACCATCGAGGAAACCCTGGCCCGCCAGGCTCGTGAGGCAGAGGAAGCGCGGCAAAAAGCGCTGATCGCCCAGCAGGAAGCCGAAAAAAAGCGTTTACGTGAGGCTCAGGCTGCAGCAGATGCAGACGCCACTGACGCCCCACGTAAACCCGTTAAATCGACACCCGGCGCTCTGGTTTCAAGTTCAGGCGAGACCTTTGGCGGCCCCTTTGCTTCAAGTCGGGGAAAACTTCCGTGGCCGGTTGATGGTCGACTGCTGGCACGCTTTGGCGAAAGCCGTGGCGACGACGCCCGCACCAAGTGGGACGGCGTGATGATCAGCGCCTCCGCCGGCAGCCAGGTACACGCCGTGCATGGCGGTCGCGTGGTGTTCGCCGACTGGTTGCGTGGCGCCGGATTGCTGGTGATCCTCGACCACGGCAACGGTTTCCTGAGTCTTTACGGTCACAACCAGACGTTGCTCAAGGCTGCGGGTGACGTGGTAAAAGCCGGTGAGTCCATTTCCACCGTCGGTAACAGTGGCGGTCAGGACACACCAGCGCTGTATTTCGCAATTCGTCAGCAGGGTCACCCGAGTGATCCGGCGCAATGGTGCCGCGCGCAAGGATAGGCGCTGAATCACCTACATTAGGAGTTCGTTCGACATGCTGTATTTGTCTCGCCTTACCTCGCTGGCCCTGACGATCGCCCTGGTGATCGGCGCGCCTCTGGCGTTCGCCGCTCAACCTGCTCCGGCGGTCGCACCTGCGGGCACTGCTGCGACCACCAAGGCGCCCTTGCCGCTGGAGGAGTTGCGCACCTTTGCCGAGGTCATGGACCGGATCAAGGCGGCCTATGTCGAACCGGTAGACGACAAGACCCTGCTGGAAAACGCGATCAAGGGCATGCTCAGCAATCTCGACCCGCACTCCGCTTACCTGGGGCCGGAAGACTTCGCTGAATTGCAGGAAAGCACCAGCGGCGAATTCGGCGGCCTGGGCATCGAAGTCGGCGCCGAAGACGGCTTCATCAAGGTGGTTTCGCCGATCGATGACACCCCGGCGTCCAAGGCTGGCATTCAGGCCGGCGACTTCATCGTCAAGATCAACGGCCAGCCGACCCGCGGCCAGAGCATGACCGAAGCCGTGGACAAGATGCGCGGCAAGATCGGCCAGAAAATCACCCTGACCCTGGTGCGCGACGGCGGCACGCCGTTCGACGTAACCCTGGCCCGCGCCATCATTCAAGTGAAGAGCGTGAAGAGCCAGTTGCTGGAATCCGGCTACGGCTACATCCGCATCACCCAGTTCCAGGTCAAGACCGGCGAAGAGGTGTCCAAGGCCCTGGCCAAATTGCGCAAAGACAACGGCAAGAAGCTCAACGGGATCATCCTCGACCTGCGCAACAACCCGGGTGGCGTGTTGCAAGCGGCAGTGGAAGTGGTCGATCACTTCATCACCAAGGGCTTGATCGTTTACACCAAGGGCCGCATCGCCAACTCCGAACTGCGCTTCTCCGCCACCGGCAAGGACGAAAGCGAAGCCGTGCCGATGGTCACGCTGATCAACGGCGGCAGCGCTTCGGCTTCGGAGATCGTCGCCGGCGCCTTGCAGGATCAGAAACGTGCGGTGGTCATGGGCACCACCAGTTTCGGCAAGGGCTCGGTCCAGACCGTGCTGCCGCTCAATAACGAGCGCGCACTGAAAATCACCACGGCGCTGTACTACACGCCTAACGGTCGCTCGATCCAGGCGCAGGGCATCGTCCCGGACATCGAAGTGCGCAAGGCCAAGATCACCAACGAGCAGGACGGCGAGTACTTCAAGGAAGCCGATCTGCAAGGCCACCTGGGCAATGGCAATGGCGGCGCCGACAAGCCTACCGGCTCGGGCGGCAAAGCCAAGGCGATGCCGCAGGATGACGATTATCAGTTGGCCCAGGCCTTGAGCCTGCTCAAAGGCCTGAGCATCACCTCTGGCCGCTGAGATGCGCTTGCGGTTCATCCTCGCACTGTTGGGCTCTCTGGCGGGTGTTGCTCACGCGACGCCCGTCGCGACGCCGCCTCAAAAGGCCTATTTGAGCCTGATCATCGATGACCTGGGGCAAAACCTGCACCAGGACCGCCGCGTACTGGCCCTGCCCGGGCCGGTGACTGCAGCGATCATGCCCGATACCCCCCACGCCACCGAGTTCGCTCGCGAAGCCCATCGCGCCGGCAAGATCGTCATTCTGCACATGCCGATGGCCCCGGCCACCGGACCGTTCGCCTGGCATCCCGAGTTACCGATCGAAGAACTCGAGAAACGCTTGAATGCGGCGCTCAAGGTCGTCCCCTACACCGCTGGCATCAACAACCACATGGGTAGCCGCATGACCGCTCAACCGGCCGCCATGGCCTGGTTGATGGCTGATTTGCAGCGGCGACACAAGTTTTTCGTCGACAGTCGAACCAGCGCCCAGACCGTCGCCGCAGCCCAAGCGCAGAAGATTGCATTGGCGAGCGTTTCGCGGGATGTGTTTCTGGATGACGAGCCAACGGAAACGGCGATCTTCACGCAACTGCAGACCGCCATCAGCCTGGCGCGCAAGCAGGGTTCGGCCGTAATGATCGGGCATCCGTACCCGCAGACATTGGCGGTGCTGGAGCGTGAATTGCCCAAGCTCAAGGCTCAGGGAATCGACTGGATCGATATCAGGCAGATGATCAGCGTGCGTGGTAACCGTGCAACGGATGCGCACGGCAAGGATGGCGTGTACCGCCCCCTTCCCGCCCGATAGTTGCCCCAGTCACACCTTTATCGCGCAATAACTATGTATGTCTCTTGGTGTTCAGCGCCGTGCCACGATCGTGCACACCTGAATTTCATCACCAAGGATTGCCATGAAATATCTCAACTGCTTCTATCTCACTGCCCTGATTGGCCTCTTGCCAGATTCAGCGGTAATGGCACGCGACCTCGGAGAGGGCGCAGTCAACGGCTCGATGTCGAGAGCGCTGCAAAACAGCGAACGCCTTTACGAAATATGGAGCGGCATCGGGCGACTGACCCTGCAATCCGGAGAAACCTGTAGCGCCGTTCTCCTGAACACGCGAAACAGGCAAGGTCAAGCCACAGGTCCTGGCTATCTGCTTACCAGCGGCCATTGCGTACTTTTTGAATACGGCTCGGCGCGAACAAATCTGCCGATGAGGGCAGTCGTCACCTTCAAATACTTTCATGATACTCCCGAGCGGCAACGTCCATACGCAGTCCGGATCGCACGATGGAACAGCCTGGTCGGGACCGATCTCGCCGTACTGGAGGTAGACGCCACTTTAGCGTCGTTGATCCAGGCCGGCATCAATCCGCTCAATCTGGCGTCTCATCAAACCGATCAGAGTCAAGACGTCCTTAACGTAGGCGCACCTGGAGGCTTCAGGGAAAACGGGCTTCGATTGAGCGCTTGCACCGAGCAAACCGCTGGAACGTTCATTGATCATCCGGGGGTATTCCCTTTAGCCATGAGAAACCGATGCGACCTGCATGTTGGCAGCTCCGGCAGCCCGATGCTGAACCGCCGCACCAATGAGATAACCGGCATTGTCAGCAAAATCGCGATATCGGGTAATACGCCAGTGCCGCCCGGTTGCGAGGATTCGCCATCCTGCATGGCTGCCCGTTTCAACTACAGCTACCCTGCCAACTTCCTGAACGCCTGTTTTATCAACGGTATTTTCACGACTAATGGACCGGACTGTTCTTTGGAAACGGTCGAGTTGACCGTCGCACAGCCCTGGAATCTAAAGTCATACGTTCATCGCACAGAAAATGTGGATGGACAGGTTGTGCTGCCGACCTGGAACTTCCGTTTTTCGCTCGATGCGCCCTTCTATCGCTATAAAACAGTCCGTGATGCCAAGGACTGCAAGGCTCCCCAGCACTACAGCGCCGCCATCAACACTGCTGACGCTTACATCAATAACGAAATCGGGCCGGCAATCGGTGCGCATGCACTTTGCATCATCGGCGTCGGCTCCGCTCAACAGAGCCTGACAAGGGCAACATTGAATAACGTGTTTACCAGAGCTGTGTTTTTGGCAAGACGGTAATACCCGGTCACGACCTATACATAGTTACCGCCAGCTACCTAGCCAATCCCTGAATAGTGAGACCTGCAACAGGTCGCGACTCCCCCGAGTCGCCTTTCAACTATCAGGATTGATCATGAACACTAATGACGATGTCGCATTGCCCGCGAGGCAAATGGAATCATTAAAAGTAGAAAACCTGCTGATCAACTTCACGACGGAGTTTCACCGGATCTGGGATACCAAGGGCTCGAAAGCAAAACCAGGGGCCTTTTGGCGCCCAACCCCGGCCCCTGATGCACTACCTGGCTTCTTCCCGCTGGGTGACCTTGCCGTCTCCGGACACGACAACATCAACGGAAAAAGAGTGATGGCGGTTGTCTGTGAGGGTGATCCGCAGAGCGAGGGTGCCACCAAGGGAAAAGCACTCAGCCGGCCCAATGACTATGAACAAGTCTGGAAAGATTCGGGTTCAGGATCGAGGACGGACGGTTCGATATGGCGTCCGATCCCTCCTGATGGCTATGTGGCGTTGGGTCTGGTGAGCTCCAATAACCATGAAAAGCCTTCGCTCAATGCAGTACGTTGTGTCCGGGCAGACCTGGTGATCGCGTCAAGCGTCGGCGACGTGATCTGGAACGACCGGGGCAGCGGCGCCAAACAGAACTTCAGCGCCTGGAGCACCGATCCTCCGGTCGCAGCGGCGGGAGAAATCTACTTTGCATCGGGCACCTTCATCGGTGCCGCCAGCTTTTCCAAACCTGCGACGCACGTCGCTGCTTATTCATTGCGGATGCAAATCCCCCTCCAGGCAAATCCCCCATCAGAAGTTCCCGTACTCACGGGATTCAGTGCTCCACCACATGAATCATCCGAGGCCACTCAGGTTGCCACTATTCCCTGGTTCGCAGTGGAAGACGATGCCCTGGAACCTATCGAAAAATTAACCAGATCACCGCTCTACCAGTTGGAAAGAACAGACAGATACGTGCTGGTCGGGTACGGCCATAACACAGGAACCAAGGGCAAGTTTTTCAGATGGACAGCGCGTCGGGTTCTGGACCGTACCCTACTGCGGATATTCACCGACAACACATCCATACAGTTCAGAACCGAGTGGCCGATCGCGACGTCGGGGCGTGTCTTGCCAATAAAATTCTCGGCAAGATTGAGCAAGAGTTTCACTCGCACCGAAACATCATCCAGCGGATGGATGACATCTAAATCCGTAGAAGTCGTCGCCATCATTCCGAAAAACAAGATCCTGGCGGTATATCAGCTGCAGAGCCACTACGAACTTCTGCGCAAAGACGGCTCACAGGCTGGGGTCAACATCGCTTACACCGATAGCGACAGTTTCTACCTGGCCGAATATCCGCCTGAGGTAGACAGTGAAACCACCGCCACTTTGCCAGAGGCAGACGTGTCGACAGCTATAGATACCGCGCCATGATCTCGTCGACCACACCGTCCTTGCGCATCTGATCCAGCGCGGCCTGCAACTTGGCGACTGCATCGTCCGGAACGTTCCTGTTCAATGCCAGGTACAGCTCTGCGCTGTTGAAACGCAAAACGGTCTTGAGACCGGTCACTCCGTCCTGGCGCGCCAGATAGCGCCCGGCCGGGTCACCGGTGGCCCAGAGGTCGATCTGGCCGTTGACCAGTTTCCTGGCATTATCCTGATCGCGCAGCACCACTACCGGTTTCAAGCCTTGTTTAGCCAGCGTCTCGGCAATCGCATCGCCCTTATACGCGCCGATCTTGTACTTGCGCGCGTCGTTCAGTTTTTCGAGGCTGATCTTGCTGTCCGCCCTGGCCAGCATGATCCAGTCATCCGGACCGATCGGGCCGACCCATTTAAAGAGTTTTTCGCGGTCCGGCAACCGTGCCATCACGAAGACGCCATAACCAGGTTTCTCGAGGGCAATCTTGTAGATTCGCTCCCAGGGGAAACGTAGCGTCAGGCTGTAGGTGATGCCGGCGCGTTTGAACATCTCGCGGACGATGTCCACGGCGATGCCTTCGATGTTCTCGTCCTGAGCGAAATTCTTGCCGTTCTTCGCCATGTTGTAGGGCGGGAAATTTTCTGTCAGCAGCACCAGGTCGGCGTCAAGACTTTCTACCGCATGAGCCCCGTTGACGAGCAATACGCAAGCGCTGGCGAGGGCAAGAAGAAGGCGTCTAAGCATGTCTGGCTACCGAAATCCATGGCGTGCTCAAGAGTGCCTTGAGCCCGCCATGCTGTCCACTGGCCCGGCATCGATTTGTTTTAGCGCATGACGATTCCGCGATGTGCCATGTACGCCTTGGCTTCCTGCACGGTGTATTCGCCGAAATGGAAAATGCTCGCCGCCAACACCGCACTGGCATGGCCTTCTAGAATCCCGTCGGCCAGGTGCTGCAGGTTGCCGACACCGCCGGACGCGATCACCGGAATGCCCAAGGCATCGCTGATGGCACGGGTGACGCCCAGGTCGAAGCCGTTTTTCATGCCGTCCTGGTCCATGCTGGTCAGCAGGATTTCACCGGCGCCCAGGCCTTCCATTTTTTTCGCCCACTCCACCGCGTCGAGCCCGGTAGGTTTGCGACCGCCGTGGGTAAAGATTTCCCAGCGCGGGGTCTCGCCCGGGCCGGAGACCTTCTTGGCATCGATGGCAACGACAATGCACTGCGAACCGAAATGCTGCGCCGCTTCGCCAACGAATTCCGGATTGAATACCGCAGCGGTATTGATCGAGACCTTGTCCGCGCCGGCATTCAGCAGATTACGAATGTCCTGCACAGTGCGCACGCCGCCACCCACGGTCAGCGGGATGAACACCTGGCTGGCCATGCGCTCGACGGTATGCAGCGTGGTGTCGCGACCGTCGACGCTGGCGGTGATGTCGAGAAAGGTAATCTCGTCGGCACCTTGCTCGTCGTAACGACGGGCGATTTCCACCGGGTCACCGGCATCGCGGATGTTTTCGAACTTGACGCCCTTGACCACCCGGCCGTTATCCACGTCCAGGCAAGGGATGATGCGTTTGGCCAGCGCCATGGTCAGTCCTCAGCCTTTGTACGAATCGCAGAAAGCTTGTGCTTCAGCGACGTCGAGGGTGCCTTCGTAGATCGCCCGACCGGTGATCGCGCCGATGATGCCTGGCGCTTTCGCGTCGAGCAGCGACTTGATGTCACCCAGATTGTGGATACCGCCGGACGCGATCACCGGAATGCGGGTGGCTGCAGCCAGCGCGGCGGTGAACGGAACGTTGCAGCCCTGCATCATGCCGTCTTTGGCGATGTCGGTATAGACGATCGCGGACACGCCGTCAGCTTCGAATTGCCTGGCCAGGTCGATCACCTGAATGGTGCTGATTTCAGCCCAGCCGTCAGTGGCGACAAAACCGTCCTTGGCATCCAGACCGACGATTACTTTGCCCGGGAACGCGCGGCAGGCTTCAGCAACGAAAGCCGGATCTTTCACGGCTTTGGTGCCGATGATCACGTAGCTCACGCCCGCTTTCACGTAGTGCTCGATGGTTTCCAGCGAGCGGATACCACCGCCGATCTGGATTGGCAGATTCGGGTAGCGCTTGGCGATGGCGGTCACCACTTCGCCGTTGACCGGCTGGCCTTCGAAAGCGCCATTCAAGTCGACCAGATGCAGACGACGGCAGCCGCCCTCCACCCACTTGGCAGCCATGCTCACCGGGTCATCGGAGAACACTGTGGAATCTTCCATGCGGCCCTGGCGCAGACGAACACAGGCACCGTCTTTAAGATCGATAGCGGGAATAATCAGCATCTGGCAAACCTTCAAATTCGATTGTTCAGCTTCGCTCGAAAATCAGTTTTTCTCGAGCGCCCACAAGTCGCTTTCGATGCTTTCGAACCTCTCTTTGAGGTGCGTCTGCACATCGAAAATCGCCCTGTTGTAATAATGCGGCGCAATTTCGCGGGTAAACAGCTCAAGGATTTCGGCCGCTTCGAACGAACCCAGGTCCAGCTCGAAGCGATCCTCCATGAAGCGTTTGATCTTCTGGTTGGCCTCGTTCTCCTGCTCAGGAGTGAGGGTCAGGATCGGCGGCTTCTTCTTGACGGCCATTTACCAGCGACCATCCCACGCAGCGAAGTTCTGCAGCAATTGCAGGCCATGGGTATGGCTCTTCTCCGGGTGGAACTGCACGGCGAAACGCGAGCCGTCGGCCAGCGCCGCAGCAAAATCGACGCCGTAATGACCGCCACCTACCACCTGCCGAGTGTTGCCGGCAGCGATATAGTAGCTATGCACGAAGTAGAATCGCGCCAGGTCCGGGATGTTGTGCCACAGCGGGTGCGTGACCGTTTGTTTCACTTCGTTCCAGCCCATGTGCGGCACTTTCAAGTGTTCACCGTCTTCATGCAAATCCTTGCCGAAGAACTTCACCTGGCCCGGGAACAGGCCGATGCAGTCGACGCCGTCGTTCTCTTCACTGCGGTCGAGCAAGGCTTGCATGCCGACGCAGATGCCGAGGAACGGACGGTCCTGGCTGACTTCACGCACCAGCGAATCGAAACCCAAACGCCGGATCTCCGCCATGCAATCGCGAATCGCGCCAACGCCGGGGAATACCACCCGGTCGGCTTCGCGAATCACATCGGCATCGCTGGTGATCAGGACCTTGCCGGCACCGACGTGCTCGAGGGCCTTGGCCACCGAGTGCAGGTTACCCATGCCGTAATCGATAACCGCGACCGTCTGCATTACAGAACGCCTTTGGTCGACGGCATCTGACCGGCCATGCGGTCATCGAGCTCTACAGCCATGCGCAGGGCGCGGCCGAAAGCCTTGAACACGGTTTCGATCTGGTGGTGGGTGTTGTGCCCACGCAGATTGTCGATGTGCAGGGTGACGTTGGCGTGGTTGACGAAGCCCTGGAAGAATTCCTGGAACAGGTCAACGTCAAAACCGCCGACGGTGGCGCGGGTATAAGGAACATGCATCTGCAGGCCCGGACGACCGGAGAAGTCGATCACCACGCGCGACAGCGCTTCATCGAGCGGCACGTAGGCATGGCCGTAGCGACGGATGCCTTTCTTGTCGCCGATGGCTTTGGTGAAGGCCTGACCCAAGGTGATACCGACATCTTCCACGGTGTGGTGGTCGTCGATTTCCAGGTCGCCCTTGCAGACAATATCCAGGTCGATCAGCCCGTGACGGGCGATCTGGTCCAGCATGTGCTCAAGAAAAGGAACACCGATATCAAATCGGGCCTTTCCGGTGCCATCCAGGTTGATCGAGGCTTTGATCTGGGTTTCCAGAGTGTCGCGCTCGACAGACGCCATACGTTCGGCCATCACCAGCTCCGCAAAAATCATTGGGCGAAAAAGGCAACCATTATAGGGGCGCGGGCCGGAAACAGAAACACGAGAGGTGATATCACTGACGGACTGAATTCAGTGCCGTCGGCGATAGACATGTCCATACAACCCGGAATCATTATGAACGGCTGCATCATCGCTGACCGGTCACCCGTTTCGGAGCGCTATACTCCCCGGCTAAATTTCAAATTCGACTAACTACAAGGACTCGCCCATGAAAGCGTTCGGCAAAATCCTGGGTCTGGTACTCCTCGGGCTGTTGCTGATCATTGTGGCGCTGGGCTTTGCCCTGACCCACCTCTTCGATCCCAACGACTACAAAGACGAGATTCGCCAGATTGCCCGCGACAAGGCCCACATCGAGCTGACGCTCAATGGCGACATCGGCTGGAGCCTGTTTCCCTGGCTGGGCCTGGAATTGCACGAAGCCAGTGTCGCGACCCTGACCAAACCCACCGAGCCGTTCGCTGACTTGAAGATGCTGGGCCTCTCGGTGCGCGTGCTGCCGTTGTTGCGCCGTGAAGTGCAGATGAGCGACGTACGCGTCGAGGGCCTGAACCTGCGCCTGAATCGCGACATGAACGGCCACGGAAACTGGGAAGACATCGGCAAGGCCCCGGCGTCGACCACGCCACCCGCCACCACCGAATCACCAGCATCGCAGACCACCGCCCAAGCGGAAAAACCGGCCCAGCCGATCCGCCTGGACATAGACAGCCTGACCGTCAATAACGCCCGTGTTGAATACAACGACGAAAAAACCGGCAAGCTGTACAGCGCCGAAAGCATTCAGCTCAGCACCGGGCCGGTTCACGACTCGACCAATATTCCAATCAAGCTCACCGCGTTTCTCGGCTCCAACCAACCAGTTCTGCGAGTCCGCACCGAGCTCAATGGCGAACTGCGCTTCGAGCGTGCGCTGCAGCGCTACAAATTCGAAGACATGAAACTGTCCGGTGAAGTCGCCGGCGATCCGTTGCAAGGCAAAACCATCACCTTCGCCGCCCAAGGCCAATTGCTGCTGGATAAAGCGGCTAACGTCGCCGAATGGACCGGCATCAAGCTATCTGCCAACCAATTGCGCGCCTTGGGTGAACTGAAGGTCAACGACCTCGACAAGACCCCGCAGATCAGCGGCGGCCTGTCGATTGCCCAGTTCGACCTGGCGAAATTCGTCGACAGCATCGGCCAGAAACTCCCGGCCATGGCTGAAGGCAGCCTGAGCAAAGTCGAATTGGCCAGCCGCCTCTCCGGTACACCGACCAGCGTGTCGTTCGACGACATCAACCTGAAGGTCGACGACAGCACCTTCAGCGGTCGTATCGCCGTCGAGGACTTCGCCAAACAATCGCTGCGGGCGAGCCTCAAGGCTGACACCTTCAATGTCGATCGTTACTTGCCGCCAAAATCCGCCGAAGCCAACAGCGCGAAACAGGTGCGCGAGGCCGAAGTCGCCAACACCGAGGCCAATGCCATGGCCGGTGCCGGCAGCACTCCATTGCCGCAATCACCGACCAAAGGCCCGTGGAGCACTGCGCGACTGCTGCCGGTGGAACGCCTGAGCAAACTCGATGTAGACGCCGACCTGACCTTCGGCCAGCTGACCCTCGACAAGCTGCCGATCCAGAACGCTGCACTCAAGGCCACCGGCCTGGGCGGCCTGCTGACGCTGGAGAACCTGCGCGGCAACCTGTACGACGGCAACTTCGAAGCCAAGGGCACCCTGGACGTGCGCCAGTCGGTGCCGGCGCTGAACATGCAGACGCGCATTACCCAGGTACCGGTGGAAAAAATCCTCGAAAGCCAGGGTAAAAATCCGCCGGTCAAAGGCCTGGTCACGCTCAACAGCAACCTGACCGGCAGCGGCAACAGCCAGAGCGCGCTGATCGACAGCCTCAACGGCAACGCCAGCTTCGTCATCAACAATGGCGTATTGCTCAATGCCAATCTCGAGCAGCAACTTTGTAAAGGCATCGCCACCCTCAACCGCAAAACCCTCAGCGGAGAGCCAAGAGGCAAGGACACGCCGTTCCAGGAGCTCAAGGGCAACCTGACCTTGCGTAATGGCGTGGCCAGCAACCCGGACCTGAAAGTGCGGATCCCGGGCATGACCGTCAACGGTGACGGCGATGTCGACCTGCGAGTACTGGGCATGGATTACCGCGTGGGCATTATCGTCGAAGGCGACAAGAGCGACATGCCGGACCCGGCCTGCCAGGTGGGCGAGAAATTCGTCGGCATCGAATGGCCGCTGCGTTGCCGCGGTCCGCTTGAGCTCGGCGCCAAGGCTTGCCGCCTCGACAACGAACGCATGGGCCAGGTCGCGGGCAAGATGGCCGGCGACAAAATCAGCGAAAAGATCGATGAGAAGCTGGGCGACAAGGTCAGTCCTGAACTGAAAGATGCGCTGAAGGGGCTGTTCAAGCGATGAGAGACGAGCAGTTCTCTTCGGCGGTGCTGGACTGGTACGACCGCCATGGCCGCCACGATTTGCCCTGGCAACAGGGCATCACCCCCTATCGGGTGTGGGTCTCGGAGATCATGTTGCAGCAAACCCAGGTCAGCACCGTGCTGAATTACTTCGACCGCTTCATGGCGTCATTGCCGACGGTCGAAGCCCTGGCCGCCGCACCGGAGGACGAAGTGCTGCACCTGTGGACCGGGCTCGGGTACTACACTCGCGCGCGCAACTTGCAGAAGACCGCGAAGATCATTGTCGCCGACTATGGCGGCGAGTTTCCGCGGGACGTGGACAAACTCACGGATCTGCCGGGTATCGGCCTGTCCACGGCGGGCGCCATCGCCAGCCTGAGCATGGGCCTGCGGGCGCCGATCCTCGATGGCAACGTCAAACGGGTGCTGGCGCGCTTTACCGCGCAAGAGGGGTACCCGGGCGAGCCCAAGGTCGCCAAGCAGCTGTGGGCCAATGCCGAGCGCTTTACGCCGCATGATCGGGTCAATGCCTACACCCAGGCGATGATGGATCTGGGCGCCACGCTCTGCACCCGCAGCAAGCCGAGCTGCCTGCTCTGCCCGCTGGAAAAGGGCTGCGAGGCGCACATGCTCGGCCTCGAGACCCGCTACCCGATCCCCAAGCCGCGCAAGGCCATCCCCCAGAAGCGCACGCTGATGCCGATGCTCGCCAACGGCGAAGGCGCGATCCTGCTTTACCGGCGCCCTTCCACGGGCCTGTGGGGCGGTCTCTGGAGCCTGCCGGAACTCGACGACCTCGATGACCTGCCACATCTCGCATCGCAGCACTCGCTGGAGCTTGGCAGCCAACAGGCATTGCCGAGCCTGATCCATACCTTCAGCCATTTCCAGCTGGCTATCGAACCCTGGCTGGTTCAGGTCCAGGAGGCTGGCCATCACGTGGCCGAGGCCGACTGGCTCTGGTATAACCTCGCCACCCCGCCGCGCCTGGGCCTTGCCGCCCCGGTCAAAACCTTGCTCGAACGCGCGGCTGCCGTATTGAACGCAGGAGAGTCGTCATGACCCGCACCATCATGTGTCGCAAGTACAAAGAAGAACTGCCCGCCCTGGAGCGCGCTCCATTCCCGGGCGCCAAAGGCCAGGACATTTTTGACCACGTCTCGGCCAAGGCCTGGGCCGACTGGCAAAAACACCAGACCCTGCTGATCAACGAAAAACGCCTGAACATGATGAACGCCGAAGACCGCAAATATCTTCAGGGCGAGATGGACAAGTTCTTTTCCGGCGAGGAATACGCCAAGGCTGACGGCTACGTTCCGCCGGCCGAATGACCCCGCTTTCTCGGGGGCCGGATCGTAAGCGACGGTAATAATTAAATATTTTTTGAAAACTTGCTTGACGACCCCCTGAAAAACCCGTTTAATGCGCCCCGTTGCCCAGATAGCTCAGTCGGTAGAGCAGGGGATTGAAAATCCCCGTGTCGGCGGTTCGATTCCGTCTCTGGGCACCAAATACCGAAAACCCTGAATCGCAAGATTCAGGGTTTTTTTATGCCCGGGATTTAGCAAGCCCCAGCACCACTGAATATTCCTACATCCATTACGTCCTTTTCCTTCCAACTGTACAAAGCCTTCATACATCGCTTCAGGATGCGTCTCATGGAGTCTCCGCCCTTACAAAGCGAAACTAATGCAGCAGCAAATTTGCCTGCATTCAACGTTTCAAAGTAAGGAAACATTTCTTGAATACGCTTTTGAAGTTCCTCGCCCTGTCGACAATCATTGCCACAGCCAGCGGCTGTGTCAGCTACAACAACAGCCAGCCATCGTCGCCGATTGACAGCACCGTCAAAGCAGACCTGAAAGCGGACATCGCTGTCGGTGACGCCATCTCCGGTCAGTCTTCGGTCAACGTCCTGTTCGGCTTCCTCAAGTTTGGCGGCGACTCCCAGTTCGCCGATGGCGTGAGCTATGGCGGCCAGAGTGGTGGCTTGGGCAGCCTTGGCCTGGATCCCGTCAGCGCGGTCAAATCGGCAGCGGCTTACAAAGCGGTCAAGTCTTCCGGCGCCGACCTGATCGTCGCCCCACGCTATGAAGTGAGCGAAGAAAACTACTTCATCTTCAAAAAAGTTTCCGTCACCGTAAAAGGCAACAAAGGCAACATCCGCAGCATCCGCTAACTCATCCTCCCCAAGGTGATTCGTCAGCAAACCATCCGTCGCGCTTTGGCAAACCGCAAACCCTGGCGCGTGGCACTCCGCAAACAGCTCGTCAAAATCGACTGTTTGCGGATTTGAGCGCTAACGAAATCGCTTGTCTCGACAACGCAGCTATTCACCACCATTCCAGTGAAAAACCAGATTGTGCGCGCCACCACTGCCAACCTCAGCTGTGTCACGCCGCTCCTCACCATTACGCGTCGCGACTACGGTGTACTTCCCGGGCGGCAGCTGAACGTAGACCAGCGGGCCGGCCTGACTCAAGGTCAGCACCGTTTGCCCCTGGGCTTTTTGAATGACCACATCCACATCGGGGATGTATTTGTTTTCCGGTCCGATTGCGAACGTCATGTGCAGGTTGTAGCCAGTGGCCTGCTGGATGGCCTTGGCCTCATCCTCGCCAACTCCGCCGGAGAGGTAGGTAATCCCGTTTTGCTCCTGCCGTTGTACTTGCACACCTGAGCTGTCGATCGGCTCCAGGCTGGCCGCCTGCAACATGACGGGGAACATCAACAACCCCATCGCGGCGAGCGGCAAAATGAATGCATGGACATGTTTCATGATGGGTACTCCTGGGCTCTGCAGAACCCAATCGTTACCATTTCTTGGATTTCCCTCCATCCGGCCAAGTTTTAGACTGATTCGACCTTGGGCTCACTGCGAAATGGACTACAGGCTGTATCGCTCAAGCTGTGATGGCCGTCGGAGCGTTCCCGCAAAACCGATCGGGCTTTCCTTCTCATTTCCCGGATACGCCCGGCATCGTCGACCCATCCGCCTCTGCAATCCTCTTCTGCCTGTTCATCCATTGGCGGAAGACTTCATGAGCGCACTCAAGCCCGATAACACTCAAGACCCCCAACTCGCCTCGCTGCTTGGCAATCTTGGCGAATTGATCCGCGATGCACGCCAGAAGGTGCTACGAGCGGTCGATACGGTTCAGGTGCAAACCTGCTGGCAGATCGGGCGGCATATTGTGGAGTTCGAGCAGGAAGGGGCTCGGCGGGCGGAATATGGGAAACAGTTGCTGACGAAGCTGGCGCAAAGCCTGACAGAGGAGTTTGGCAAAGGCTTTGACATCTCCAACCTTCGCTACATGCGCCTGTTTTACCAGGCATTCCCGATTCGTGACGCACTGCGTCACGAATTGAGCTGGACCCACTACCGCAGATTGCTGCGCGTCGAGAACGAACACGCTCGCCATTGGTACATGAATGAATCAGCCATCCAGAACTGGTCATCTCGCGCCCTGGAACGCCAGAACGGGCCGCAATTGAAGAGCGGCTGTTGAATCAGGCACACGGCCCCATACGGATGGATTGTCCATAAGCTGCGCGAGGATTATCGTTGGCAGCTACCCGCAAAGGTCCGAAGCCGATGAACTTGCAGGACATGCCACCGCTGGCGCCCTCTCAAATCGAGTTACCGCCGTACACCGCCACTGCTGGCGAAGCGTTCAGGGAGCCCGCCGCAGACGGCTTCATCCTCGGCGGCTTCACTTGGCGGCACGCCTCTGCGGACATCGCGCGCCCGATCGTCATCATCAACGCCGCCACTTCGGTTCGCTGCCGGCATTACTCGCGCTTTGCCGATTACCTGTTCGCCAACGGCTTCGACGTCATCACCTATGACTACCGCGGCATCGGTGAGTCTCGACCGACTTCACTCAAAGGCCTGCAAGCCACATGGTCCGACTGGGGCGCACTGGATTTCGAGGCGATGCTCAAGCGCGCCCAGCGAGAGTTTCCGGGCCAGCCCATCGATGTCGTCGGCCACAGCTTTGGAGGCTGTGCAGCGGGCCTGGGAGCCTCTGGGCATCTGATCCGGCGCCTGGTGACCGTGGGTGCGCAATTCGCTTACTGGCGCGACTATGCGCCCGCTCATCGCTGGCGGATGTTCGGCAAGTGGCACTTGGTGATGCCACTGCTGACAATGGTCTACGGCTACTTCCCCGGAAAACGTCTCGGTTGGCTGGAAGATACGCCCGCCGGCGTAGTCCGCGACTGGAGCACGCCCACCACTCGATACGAAACGCGCCCCAGTGGTCGACTAATCATTGCCAACGCCGGAGGGCTGCCCTTCGCCTCAGTCACAGCCAAAACCCTGGCCATCAGCATCAGCGACGATCCTTACGGCACAATCCCGGCCATCGAACGCCTGCTGGGCTACTTCAGTAACAGCACGAACACCCACCTGCGAATCGCTCCTAAAGACATCGGCGAAGAAGAAGTCGGACATTTCGCCTTTTTTCGCAGCCCATACCAAGCCACACTATGGCCCATTGCATTGTCCTGGCTGCTAAGCGGCGAACTGGCCCCCGATACCCCCGGGCGGCGAGTGCCACGCAGTTGATCGACTTGCCCTCTTAACGAAATACGGAACGACGCCCATGGCTTCCGCCAACAAACAGCAAAAACGCGCCACCCGCGCCAAGGCCAAGGCCAAGCAGAACCGCACCCAACGGGCTGCCGCGCCGGTCGAGCTGGACCCGAACGACGATCGCATCGACTTCGAATCGGTGGACCTGACCGACCTGTTCAAAGAAATGATCGAGGCGCAAAAGATCAGCCAGCAAGCCATGTGCGCGGCCTTTCTTGAACACCCGCTGCTCGCGCTGGTGCTTGAGCAGGAAGGTGAAGAAACAGCGACCGACTTCATCATCGGCGCGCTGATCGAGTACCGCCAATGGTCCACCGAAGTGGACGAAGCCGGCGCCTTGGCGTGGATCGAATCCCCGGCCTTCCAGGCAGATTACGTGGCCGCGTCCGAAATCATCGCAGCCCAAAACCAACAGAAACCGAACTGAGTTCCCATGGCCTCCCTGAACAAGCAACAGAAACGCGCCAAACGCGCCAAGATCAAAGCCAGGCAAATCAACATCCACGGCAGAAAACCCGCTGCACTGGACGATGACCTGGGCGACATCGGCGAACCGATTCCGGAATACACCCTGGCGATGTTCAGCAAAATGCGCGACGCGGAAGCCACCAGCCGCGACGACATGCTGCAAACCTTGCTGTCGAATCTCGCCGACATCATCAGCGACCATCCAGACCTGCTTGACATGGAAAACGCCGACAACGAAGCCATGGCTGCCACCCACCTGGCTGCCGACATGCTGATCGACTACCGCATGTGGGCCGACGGCATGGACCGCGATGTGGCCCAGGCCTGGCTGACCGATCCGCAGTTCATCACCGACTTCGGCAAGGCGCTGGATACCTATAGCAAGACGCTGGATGCACAGGAAGAAAAAGGCGAGTAACCACCCTCTCCTTCAAAAACCAAAACGGCCGCTTGTCATCACTGACAGCGGCCGTTTTGCGTCACGGGGTACGAATCAGTTCAGCACCACCGCACCCAGCTTCTGCTGCTTGCGACGGCGAGCCACGAGCAAACCGGTAGCCACCACCAACAGACTCAGCAGACCGGTCGCCAGGATCTCCACGCGATGGGCTTCCTGGAACAGCATGATCGTCAGGATGCCGACGATGAACACGATCACCGCGTAGGTCAGGCCAGGGAACAGCCACATCCGGAAGGCAATCTTCTCGCCGGCAATCACGCGCTTCTGGCGCATGCGCAGTTGGGAAACCGCGATCACCAGGTACACCAGCAACGCGATGGCGCCGGAGCTGGCCAGCAGGAATTCGAACACGGCGGCCGGAGCAACGTAGTTGGCGAATACCGCCAGGAACGCAGCTGCAGTGGACAGGATTACGGCCCAATACGGCGTGCCGCTGCCATTGGTGCGCGTGGACACGGCCGGTGCATCGCCGCGCTTGCCCAGGGAAAACAACATCCGCGAGGCGGTGTAGAGCGCCGAGTTCAGGCAGCTGGTCACGGCAACCAGGACAACGATGTCAACAATCAACTTGGCGTTCGGGATGCCCATGCGCTCAAGCACGGTCTGGTAGGAACCGACGGCGGCCAGAACCGGATCATTCCACGGCACCAGCGCCACGACGATGAAGATCGACACGAGGTAGAACAAGCCGATCCGCCAGATCACCGAGTTGGTGGCCTTGGAGATTTGCTGGCCCGGGTTCTTCGATTCCGCAGCCGCGATGGTCACGATCTCGGTACCCATGAAGGAGAACATGGTCGTCAGCATCGCCGCCAACACGGCACCCATGCCGTTGGGCAAGAAGCCTTGGTATCGAACAGATGCGATACGCCGCTGACCTGGCTGGTTGGCAGAAAGCCGAATATCGCCAGAACGCCCAGGACAATAAAACCGATAATGGCCAGGACTTTGACCAGGGCGAACCAGAATTCGAATTCACCGTAGTTTTTCACGCTGAACAGGTTGGTCACTGTCAGCAGCAAGGTGATGACCAGGGTGAACGCCCAGATCGCCACGTTGGGGAACCAGGCATGCAGGATGGTTGCGGCGGCGTTGGCCTCCAGCGGGATCACCAAAACCCAGAACCACCAGTAGAGCCAGCCGATGGTGAAACCGGCCCAGTGGCCGATCGCGCGATCGGCGTAGGTCGAGAAGGAACCGGTGTCCGGCGAGGCCACGGCCATTTCGCCGAGCATGCGCATCACCAGCACCACCAGGGTACCGGCGGCGGCATAGGCCAACAGCACAGCAGGGCCCGCTGCGGCGATGGCGTGGCCGGAGCCGACGAACAGGCCGGCACCGATAACCCCGGCGATCGACAGCATGGTCACATGACGCGGTTTGAGCCCCTGTTCGAGGCCATTGGAGCTTGGGGAACTGCTCATTGAAACTACCTTTGTAAGGAAAAGCGAATGCGTACATCCCGTCGGACATTCCTTCTTGTAAAAAGAAACCAACGGAGCGTTCCTTATTCTGCACGCAATAATTGCGCCAAAATATTACAAGCTCCCCAAAGCCGGGGCTTGTAGCGAGCCTGGGCAGTCATCGCAAGTCATTGAAATACATGGCACTTCGCCAGAACGTTACCCTGCGACCCATTTCAAGAACGAAACAGCGCACCGGAAACACACCCGAAAAATTCTTGACGCACAATAAAAGTGCAGATCCGCAACGTTTGGGCGGTTAGCGCTTCCACCTCCCTGCCAAAGCTGGCAACATCGCGCCCCTTTTTGTGAGACCCGCCCCGCTTTTCAAGAAAAGCAGGGTTCAAACGGTTGTTCGGTTGATAGCAGCGCGACAGTCTGCTGTACCGATGCGACAACCTGTCACACACCGCCCGTTTACCGCTCGTAGCGCTGTTGGCTGCCGTTCAGACGCTATGCTAGCTTGGCCGCCTCGCCAGGAAGGCCACCAACAGCAGGAGCGAAACATTATGAGGAACGCACATGGCTGAGGCCGCGCCCGCGCTTGAAATCCGCAACTTGCACAAACGCTACGGACAGCTTGAGGTGCTCAAAGGCATCTCGCTGACCGCCCGCGACGGCGATGTGATCTCGATCCTGGGTTCCTCCGGTTCCGGCAAGTCCACCTTCCTGCGCTGCATCAACCTGCTGGAAAACCCGCACCAGGGCCAGATCCTGGTGGCCGGTGAAGAACTCAAGCTCAAGGCCGCGAAGAATGGTGAACTGGTCGCTGCCGACGGCAAGCAGATCAACCGCCTGCGCAGCGAGATCGGTTTTGTGTTTCAAAACTTTAATCTATGGCCGCACATGAGCGTGCTCGACAACATCATCGAAGCCCCGCGCCGCGTGCTCGGTCAAAGCAAGGCCGAAGCCACCGAAGTCGCCGAAGCCCTGCTGGCCAAGGTCGGCATCGCCGACAAGCGCCACGCCTACCCGGCACAACTCTCCGGCGGCCAACAGCAGCGCGCGGCCATCGCCCGCACCCTGGCGATGCAACCCAAGGTGATCCTGTTCGACGAACCCACTTCTGCCCTTGACCCGGAAATGGTCCAGGAAGTACTTAATGTCATCCGTGCATTGGCCGAAGAAGGCCGCACCATGTTGCTGGTCACCCATGAAATGGGATTCGCCCGTCAGGTTTCCAGCGAAGTGGTGTTCCTCCACCAGGGCCTGGTAGAAGAGCAAGGATCGCCACAGCAGGTGTTCGAAAACCCGCTTTCGGCGCGCTGCAAACAATTCATGTCCAGCAACCGCTAACGGAGCTACCCGCATGCAGAACTACAAAAAGATCTTCCTGGCTGCCGCCGCCACCCTGGCCTTCAGCGCCGGTGCCGCCGCCGAGACCTTGAAGATGGGCATCGAAGCGGCCTACCCGCCGTTCAACAATAAAGATGCCAGTGGCAATGTCGTCGGCTTCGACAAGGAAATCGGCGACGCCCTGTGCGCCAAGATGAAAGTCGAATGCACCGTGGTCACCTCCGACTGGGACGGCATTATCCCGGCCCTGAACGCCAAGAAGTTCGACTTCCTGATCTCCTCGATGTCGATCACCGACGAGCGCAAGCAAGCGGTGGACTTTACCGACCCGTACTACTCCAACAAGCTGCAATTCATCGCCAAGAAAGACGTCGACTTCAAAACCGACAAGGACTCCCTGCAAGGCAAAGTGATCGGCGCTCAACGTGCGACGCTCGCCGGTACCTGGCTGGAAGACAACATGGAAGGCGTTGAAGTCAAACTTTACGACACCCAGGAAAACGCCTACCTGGACCTGACTTCCGGTCGCCTGGACGGCATCCTGGCCGACAAGTACGTCAACTATGAATGGTTGAAAAGCGACGCCGGCCGCGCTTACGAATTCAAGGGCGACCCGGTGGAAGAAAGCGACAAGATCGGTATCGCGGTGCGTAAAAACGACCCGATCCGCGAGAAGTTGAACACCGCGCTGAAAGAAATCGTCGCTGACGGCACCTACAAGAAGATCAACGACAAGTACTTCCCGTTCAGCATCTATTGATCCTGACGTGCCTGACGGGTGCCGTTCTCTGACGACGCCCGTCCCTGGCATTGCCTGCCGCGATTTGAAAAGACACCCATGACTATCGATCTCTACGGATTCGGCCCGGCGCTCGCCGCTGGCGCGCTGATGACTGTGAAACTGGCACTCTCGGCCTTGTGCGTGGGGCTGGTGCTCGGTCTGCTCGGCGCCTTGGCCAAGACTTCCCCGTACAAGCCGCTCCAATGGCTTGGCGGCACTTATTCGACCCTGGTGCGCGGCATCCCGGAATTGCTTTGGGTGCTGTTGATCTACTTCGGCACGGTCAACCTGATGCGCGCCCTGGGCGAGTTCTTCGGCAACCCCGACCTCGAACTCAATGCCTTCGCCGCCGGCGTGATTGCGTTGGGCCTGTGCTTCGGCGCCTACGCCACGGAAGTGTTTCGTGGCGCGATCCTGGCAATCCCCAAGGGTCACCGTGAAGCCGGCGTGGCGCTGGGCCTGTCGAAGTTTCGCATCTTCACCCGGCTGATCATGCCGCAGATGTGGCGCATCGCCCTGCCGGGCCTGGGCAACCTGTTCATGATCCTGATGAAGGACACCGCGCTGGTGTCGGTGATCGGCCTGGAAGAAATCATGCGTCATGCGCAAATCGGCGTGACCGTGTCCAAGCAACCGTTCACCTTCTACATGGTGGCCGCCTTCATGTACCTGGGCCTGACCATACTGGCCATGACCGGTATGCACTTCATGGAACGACGCGCCGCTCGCGGCTTCGCGAGGAGCACCCAATGAACTGGGAAGTCATCATCAAATGGCTGCCGAAACTGGCCCAGGGCGCGACCCTGACCCTGGAGTTGGTCGCTATCGCCGTGATTGCCGGGCTGTTGCTGGCGATTCCGCTGGGCATCGCCCGCTCTTCGCGCCTCTGGTACGTGCGGGCAATTCCCTACGGCTACATCTTCTTTTTCCGCGGCACGCCGCTGCTGGTCCAGTTGTTCCTGGTCTACTACGGCCTGGCGCAGTTCGACGCGATCCGCAACAGCTCGATGTGGCCGTACCTGCGCGATCCGTTCTGGTGCGCCACCGCGACCATGACCCTGCATACCGCGGCCTACATCGCCGAGATCCTGCGCGGCGCGATCCAGGCGATTCCACCGGGTGAGATCGAAGCGGCGCGGGCGCTGGGCATGTCCAAAGCCAAGGCACTGTTTTACATCATCCTGCCCCGGGCCGCGCGTATCGGCCTGCCGGCCTACAGCAACGAAGTGATCCTGATGCTCAAGGCCAGCGCCCTGGCCAGCACCGTGACCCTGCTGGAGCTCACCGGCATGGCCCGCACCATCATTGCCCGGACTTATCTGCCGGTGGAAATCTTCTTCGCCGCGGGCATGTTCTACCTGTTGATGGCGTATGTGCTGGTTCGCGGCTTCAAGCTGCTGGAGCGCTGGCTGCGCGTCGATGCCTGCCAGGGTCGCTGACTGTCGCGTGCTGACGGGCGACGACTTGCTCGCCCGTTTCGCCGCGCTGGATGCTTTTCTGTTCGAGCATCAAGCGCTGTGGAAACCGCGACCCTTCACCCATCTGCAACTTCCCTGGGAAACGTCATACCCAGCGTTGGCGCTTTGGCTACGGAAGCGTTCGCTGGAAGAGGCGGAAAACAGCCATAACCAACCTGGCTTGGTGGATGCACCGCAGCCCTATGCTTCACTGGCGACGTTGTCCCGAGAATTAAGCGCGGTGGGTGAATTGCCGGCGCACGCGCTTGAAGCGGCCCCCCATCGCTTGAACGTCGATGTGCCAGGGCGCAAGTGGCAGCAGATTGAGGCGTTCGCCAGCCGGCTGGCATTTGTCACTGTGCCGAAACACTGGCTGGATTGGTGCTCGGGCAAAGGACATCTGGGGCGACGCTTGCTGCAAACCGGCCAGCAGCTTACTTGCCTGGAATATGATCCGGCGCTGGTCGCCAGCGGCCAGGCCCTCAGCCAACGGCATCACCTGCATGCGCTACATGTCGAGCAAGACGTACTCACGCCGGATGTCACCGCCTTATTGAATACTGATCACACGCCAGTCGCGTTGCACGCCTGTGGTGATCTGCATGTGCGTCTGATGCAGCTCGCCAGCACGGCAGGTTGCAAACAGATGGCCATTGCGCCCTGCTGCTACAACCGGATCAGTGGCAGCCAGTATCAGCCGCTATCCGTCACGGCCAAGGGTTCCGACCTGCAACTGTCACTTGATGACCTTTCGCTACCGATGAGCGAAACAGTCACCGCAGGCGCCCGCGTCCGACGTCAGCGCGACGCTTCAATGGCCCGGCGCCTGGGCTTCGACTTGCTGCAACGGCAACTGCGCGGCATTGACGAATACCTGCCCACCCCTTCCCTGCCCAGCGCCTGGCTGGATAGATCCTTCGCCGATTACTGCCATCATTTGGCCGCGCTTAAAGACTTATCCACAATCGGACAGCAGGACTGGTCAGCCCTGGAAGCGGCCGGATGGCTGCGGCTGGCCGAAGTGCGCAACCTGGAGTTGCTGCGCGGACTTTTCCGACGCCCATTGGAGCTGTGGCTGAATCTCGATCGGGCGCTTTTCCTCTCCGAGCAGGCATACACCGTTCGCCTCGGCACCTTCTGTGATACTGCACTGACGCCACGTAATTTCCTGCTCCTCGCCGAGCGTTCATAAACGCCTCAGCCTGTGGATAAGTCTGTTGATGAAATTTTCCTGGATCCAATATATCCGGCTGTTTCGGGGCTGAAACACAACTGTTCAAATTTCGTACACCTGTAAAAAAACCGGAAAAACAGGTATTTGCGAGCAAACGAGAATGGATCCGCAATTTTGTCTCTAAGCAGGTGCAGGAAAGATCTCGTTGTGCATAAGCGCTACGCCAAATGAACATAACCACCCCGTAGTTCCTCGACTATCTTTGCCAAGCGCCAGAATTGTCTGACGCGCAATCAGCAAGGAGCTGGGAAAAGCATGAGCATATTGAACAGTGCACAGGAAGCCGTCGACACCGTCGCCAACCAGGCCATCGAGGCGGCGCTGCAGCAAACCTTCGCCGTAGGCGGCGCCATCATCAACAATGCCACCGGCGAAGTCATCGCCGCGCTGCATAACAACGTGCTGATGCCCTTTCCTGGCGGTGGCACCCCCTACTTCCTGCCCCATGACCCGACCGCCCACGGTGAACGACAACTGGTGGACTGGTACTACGAAAACGTCGCGCCACTGAACCTGCCACCACCCGGCCAATTGACCGTAGTCACCACCCTGGATCCCTGTGCCATGTGCGCCGGTTCACTACTGACCGCAGGCTTCAACATCGCCGTCAGCGCAATCGATGACTACGCCGGCATCAACTACAACAGCCAGTTCACCTTCCCGTCGCTACCGCCGCAGATCCGCCAACAGGCGCAAGACACCTGGGGCTATTACGCGATTGCGGCACCGGTCAGCCGCGCCTATCAGGGCTCGAACAGCCCGGTGTTCGGTGGCGAGACCATCGATTCGGCGGCCTACTTCCTCACCAGCTCCATCTTCTCCGCCAGCGTCAACACCGTGCGCGAGGCCAGCAACAACAGCGGCCTGCCGCCGGATCAACTGCAAAACCCGGCAAACCTGCCGGCCAACAGCAAAGTGCGCCAGGCACTGACCGCACTCACCCCGTTTGCCCTGACCGTCCAATCCGCCACCCCCCGCGACCCCGGCGCAGAACTCGCCACGCCGCTACTGAAAACCGCGCAGCAAGGCACAGTCTTCAACTCGGTCGCCCTCATCGACCCGTTCGGCAACCTGCTGGTGTGCCAGGCCGGCGTCGAGGATGAGTCACCGATTCGCACAGCCTTCATGGAAACCACCCGCAACTACGCACTCCTGCGCTGGACCCTGATGAACGACCCCGACCCGGCCGTTCGCGCCCAGGCGGAGCAATACCTGACGCACCCCAAGTACGGCACCTTCGTGTTCCTCTATGCCCCCGACCCCACCACACCGCAGGCCGTGATGACCTTCGGTGCTTACGGCTCGACCATGGAAGGCCCCGTGCCACAGAGCTATCCGTCCAACCTGCAATACGTGCTGCTCCCGGGCGCCACCACTGCACAGGCGTTGTCGACACTGGCCCAGAACCTGCCGCCGTTCTACACCCAAAGCGTACAAGTGGCGCCGGCGCAGGTGCTGAGCCAGGACCTGATCAACGCTGTCAAAAACGGCGTGTAAGGCGCTAAAGCAATCCCATTGGCCAGCCCCGCGCAAGCGTCTGCGGGGCTGGCCTGACGCTTGCGCAAAAATAGTCTGAATTCAGGGGTTTACAGAACCAACCCAATCGCTATAATCGTCGCCCAACACGCCGGTATAGCTCAGTTGGTAGAGCAACTGACTTGTAATCAGTAGGTCCCGGGTTCGACTCCTGGTGCCGGCACCATACAAGGTTCCAGAGAAGGCTTTCAAAATCTCTGAAACCCCCGAAAAACCCGCCTTCTGGCGGGTTTTTTCGTTTTGGCGTTCCGTCGGATTCTTTTGAATACCGCATTTTTTAGGGGTATTAGTAGGGGTATACAACGGTTCGACAATTGGGAGCGTACCCCTATGCCTCGCACTTGTGCCCCCCTCAGTGACGCCCTTTGCCGCTCGGCTAAACCTCGTAACTCCCCCTACAAAATGTTCGACGGCGGTGGTCTGTTTCTGCTGGTAAAAACCAGCGGCGTAAGAAGCTGGCGCATGAAGTATTACAAGCCCAGCGGCAAGGAAGGCATTATCGTTTTCGGGGACTACCCTGTCGTAACGCTTGCATCAGCCAGGAAAAAGCGTGAAGAAGCTAGGGCACTTCTGGCGGAAGGTCTCGACCCTATTGAGCAGAAGCAGAAGGCCAAGACCGTAGCGCAACGGGAAGGCTTACGCTTCGAAGAAGTAGCATTGGCGTGGCATGCTGAAATGTCCCGCAAATGGGCTCCGGGACATTCAACCACCGTCATGAGTCGTCTCAAAACTCACGTATTTCCCTTCCTTGGTCGGCGCCCTATTGCCGACATCGACACCCACGACTTGCTAGAGCCCATTGAACGCATCAAAGAACGTGGCACCCTCGATGTTGCTTTACGTGTACAAAATTATCTGAGCAGTATAATGCGTCAAGCCAAACGCGCACGGCAGATTGGTGCCAATCCGGCCCTAGATCTCGCCGGCACGGTCAAAATGCCAAAGACAGTCCACCGTCCTGCTTTACCCCTCAACCGGCTACCCGAGCTGCTTGGGCGTATCGAGACCTATCATGGCCGCGATCTGACTCGCCTGACCGTTCTGTTTTCCTTGCACGTATTCGTACGTTCCAGCGAACTGCGCTTCGCTCGCTGGAGCGAATTTGATCTCAAACGAGGTGTGTGGGAAATCCCGGATACCCGGCCTGCTTTGGAAGGCGTACCGTTTTCTACACGCGGCACCAAGATGGCAGGAGACATCCACCTTGTTCCCCTATCCCCTCAGGCACTTGTCTTACTCGAACAAATTCGTGAGCTGACCGGACGCTTTGAATTGGTTTTTCCAGGAGACACGAAGTACTGGAAGCCCATGTCGGAGAACACAGTTAACAAGGCGCTCCGCACCATGGGCTACGACACCAAGACTGAGCTTTGCGGTCACGGATTTAGAGCCATGGCTTGTAGTGCGTTGATCGAGTCGGGGCTATGGTCGGAGACAGCAATTGAACGGCAGATGAGCCATAAAGAACGCAACAATGTGCGGGCCGCCTATATTCACAAAGCTGAGTTCATAGAGGAGCGTCGGTTGATCATGGCATGGTGGAGTCGTTACATCGACGCCAACCAGTACCAGCACTTAACTCCCCACGAATTCGCCAATCATGTTGGCAAGAACGTTGTTCGTATCAAGCAAAAGCATGGCGTGGACGTATAGAGGGAAGATAAAAGTGACAGACTTTCACTTTTTATCGGCATCCAGCTTCACGAAGTGGGCTACATTCCATTGGTGTTTAGGTGAAAATTCGTCGCCCAACAAATCCTTCAGAATTCCGTTTGCTTTGATTGCTGCCGCAGCCGAGCCTGGCTCGGGGTGATCAAGAGATTCTCCCTCAGGATTTATGAAGACACCCTCGACCGGGTTCACACCTGGATCTCCGCTGTAGTGCTCCCTGAGCGCCATAGTTTGATCGTAATTAAAGTCCGCCGCATCTCTTGGCGTCCCATTAGCAGCAGCTGCAGCTATGTGCATCGCCTTGATACGTCGGGCGAGCAACTCCTCGGAGTCCTCATCAGTTTTGTAACTCATGTAAACCTCACTTTATGCACGGATTGTCGACTGAGCACCTTACCCAGAGGCTAGCCCCTCTTGGGGATAGCCATAGGCAGCCGCAAGCATACAAGCTAGGAGCATTGACGAGCTACACCGTGATAGCCAACGAGCCAACTGCCAACCTCAGAGGTGCTGGCGACTGCCCATTTGGATTCTTCGTGACGCCAAAGCAGATCCCCCGGGAGAACTCGCTCTTGGACACCGTATTCGGTGATGACATTGTGCCCTTCCGGAGGAGGTATGGTAGGACGCTTACTTTCCTCCTCCAGACGAATTGTCTGGTTGATAATGTCCCGCTCTTTCTGCCAGTTTGCATCTACATAGTCAGCCCATCGCAATAATGTCTGGTAGTCAGCTCGGGTACCGAGGAAGTGGACCTTGGGCTCACTATAGAATGATTCTTCACCCTCTTTTGGAATCACATCTAAAGCCTCTTTGACGAAACCAACTAGACCATAACGATCTTCGCTGCTCCAGAAAATCGCGCCCCCGCTTACACCGCTTAGACTTTTAACATCGGGCAATGAGGCCAGAGAGCTGTGGAATTGCATTTGGTCACTGTCACCACGACTGGTGAGCCCCCTTGCAACCGCATGCACACAACGCATGCTCACCTGAGTTCCATGATTTTGGTGATCAATGTCGTGCTTTTCTAGAGTAGGGAATCCAACGGCTAAACCATGCGTAAGCGGCCACTCTGGTTCGTCCTCCGGCCTAATCTCGAATGCGACCTTATCAAGATAGGCCGGTAGCTCTGGATTGATAGGCCGCAGGGCAAGGTCCGGAGAAGGAAAAGGGTATGTAGCCGGGGGCACCAAAAAAGGACCAGAAATCTGAACACCGGGGGCTTTAGGACAGAAGAAGCTCCCCTCCGGTATACCGTGTTTAACTGCATACTTATTTAGTTCTTCCACCACGTGAGCCGCAGTAACCGCATATGTTTTTTCTCTCAGCCTTATGAAGGTCACGGTACCGGTTGGCTCATCTGGATGCGGCACAAACTGACGGTCCGGTCTATAGCGGTGAACACCCAAAGTAGCGACGTGCTTGCACGCATGCGCCAAATCATCATGCATCGGGAATTCCGCATCTAGAATTGGTTCTGGGTTTTCCATGACGTTTGCCATCCTCATTCTCGGTCCTGAAACAATAGGCAGTCGACGGTTACCTACAAGTTGAGCAGTCAGCGGGTGATGCGGGATGCGTCAATGGTCACATGGCCATGTGGGGTTTCAATTTGAACTGTCGTCTTGTAACGCTCGTTTTCATCGTAGGGGTCCCCCACCACAGCAACGCGAAATCCAGCGCGGCGAATTGCTGCACGACTCTGCCCCTGCTGATTTCCATTGTGATCGAACAGAACGACTCGGCCGACTTCTTCGATTTTTTCTAGCAACTCTTGGCTTCGGTGGTCGGTGGCATTCTTGAAAGAGGTGCCGGAGAGGTCTGGATCATCATCTGGGTTAGAGACTTGATGCTCCGAAAACAGCTTAAGCAACTTTTTTAGCTCTGGTGTTCGACTCTTCTCGTAGGGTTCGATCATTGCATTTCCTCGGTGGTGGATAAGGACCCTAAGTCCTTTCGAGCAGACCGAGCATTCATGGATGCGAAGCATGCTGATTTCAAGGAAGCGCATCAAAAATGATGTCTGCAGGGACTGTTAATCATTGTCTCAATCCAACGGGGAGGACCTCCCCATGCTTGATCATTCCCTCTTGAGCAGCTTACCCAAACCTAAAACCATCGATACCTCATCACTGAGTCAAGAAGAAGTTGCCGTAACCTTGCGCCGATCTGCCCGCCTTCGCCTGAACGGGGCTCAGAGCCTGGTCTTACATGCCGCAGGGCAGCAAGATTTGGTGGTTGAATTACTAGACGATGCGGCAGTGCTGTACGACATGGCCTTCCAACGCTTATTGGGGCGCCCTCCCGAACGGGCAAAACGAAAATATAAAGAGTACTACTCGATTCCCGCTGCGGATGGCATACCTGGTATCCGAACGCCTTGGAGCACCGACTACGCCCCCATGATCGAAGACGGCGTGCTATGTGCAGAAGAATGGCTGGATGATTCATCATCGCTTCCCCTTTGGTGGGCCCTTTCCCACCACCGTAAAAGACATTGGGCGGGCGATTGCCAGGACTCCTTCGAAGCAGGCTTCTTGTTACGTTTGCAGCAACGACTAGTGCAATTGTAGTCTACTCCACCTCCCACATCCACCCGCTTTGAAGCATGAGAGCCACAGGGCCAGACACGTCTAGCCCTGTGCGTTTTACTCAAAAAGCTCCGGCCAAGAGAGCTTGCTCACGCCGCTTGCCGGAGATTTAGCCTAGCGATATCAAGATCACCACGACATTCAAGCGATATGCATTCCTCGCATCTCCGTGGGATTCATAGATCGACGATGGGTTGACCTTCCACTTCTCCTAGCGGCGAACAGCTAATTGTTAAGGATACTGGCGACAGCGGCGACAGCGGCGACAAGCCCCGTGGTATCTGGCTTTGCGCGTGGCGACACCTGTGGCGACAGTCGCCATTTTGTCGCCGGTGTCGGTTAAAGGCTTGACCGATTTTATTCACAGGCGTAGTTACTGGCGCATGGATCGCTGTCGTTGACAGCACCAGCCCAGGTAGCCCGAACCTTCGAGGCTACGCCACACAGTGGTGGTTCAACCCTAAGTGCGATCAGCGTCCGGTGGCTCGCACGCTCACAACACCCTTGTGACGGATGCCTACTCTTCCTGTGCGTCTGTGCCGCAGACTGCCTGCTTCTTCACATGCGCCCTGCAGCAACCTCCTCCCTTGGCTCATCTCGCTGCGCCAGACTGCGCCCGTCTCTTTCTCCGGGAAAGAGACGGGCGCTCGTACCACTGCTGCAGCCCACGTCTGAACGGGCTTTGCGGCACTTCACCGCGTGACAATCGGCGTGACAAAACCGATTCGACACATCTCGCATTAACGCTGGCGACGGTGCCGCAGCCCAGGACAGGCTGCACCTGACTGACAGTCAGGCATGCCCCGCTCGCGACGATGATGCCCTCCTCCCGCCCATGATCTCGCGGCGCCGGATTCGTCAACCGGTGCAGCCTCCACCCGCCCGCATCTTCGGATGCGTTCAGGAAGCCAGACGATGGGAAATGCCCGCGCTCTTGGTCGTACAGAGCCGTCCGTTCCGCGTCAGTGAACACCCTCACAGGTCGCAGGGGCCTTTATCCCTGATAACACTCAACATCCGTGGCGGGAGCGTGAGGGAAACAACTGCTGAACAGGAGACAGATGATGCTGCAATCAACCTGGAGCTTGCCGCCGCAACCCTTGCTGGAGGCCAACCCGACGCCATTAAATTATCCGGTGGCAGCCCTCGGTGATCTGCTGGGACCGGCCGTCGAGCGCATAGCCGATGTGATGGGTGTGCCGCAGGCCATGGCCGCACAATCGGTGCTGGCGGCCTCGGCCTTGGCCACTCAGGGGCATGCCAATGTGCAGCTGGATGGCCGGGTCTATCCGCTGTCGCTGTACCTGCTCACCGTTGCGGCTTCAGGTGATCGCAAGACGGCGGTGGATAAGCTGGCCTTGCAGCCAGCACGCGAATGGGAACGCCTGCAGTGGCAGGCCTACCACGAAAAACTCAGTCGCTACCGCGCCACGCTGGTGCGATCTCAGAAGCAGATGGCAACGATCGATAGCCATACCGACACGCCAATCCAGATAGAGTCAGAGCCCGTAGCACCACGACTGATCAGCTGCGAACCGACCATCGAAGCCCTGACCAAAAGCCTGTGTTTGGGTCTGCCCAGCATGGGGCTGTTCAGCGACGAGGGCGGCCAATTCCTCGGCAGTAGCACCATGAGCCGGGACAACCGCCTCAAGGCCGTGACCACCCTGTCCTCGCTGTGGGACGGCAACCCCATCGATCGCTCTCGTTCCATGGCCGGAGAAAGCCTGCGCGCCTATGACCGGCGCTTGAGCCTGCATTTGATGCTGCAACCTTATTTGGCGGGACAACTGCTCAAGGATCCACTACTCAACGGCCAAGGCATCTTCGCCCGTTGCCTGATCACCTGGCCACAGAGCTTGGCCGGACAGCGCTTTTATCAGCCGGTGGATCTCACCCAAGACATCAGCCTCAAACGCTACACCCAGCGAATCACCGACTTGCTGCAACGTCCTTGGGCAATCGGCAGCGATGGCGCGTTACACCCCAAAGCCCTGCCCCTCAGAAGCCTGGCCCGGCAAATCTGGATCAACCTGCACGACACCATCGAAGCCCAACTCGGCGAATTCGACGAACTAGCCAACGTGCGCCCCAGCGCCTCCAAGGCCGCGGACAATCTGCTACGGATCGCCGGCGTCTTTGCGGTACTGGAAGACCGCGAACTGATCGAGGTCACCCACATCCAGCGCGCTTCCTCGCTGATGGATTACTACCTGACCGAGATCCAACGGCTGACTGAGCAGGAACCGGTCAACACCCAGCGTGAAGAAGCCGATCGGCTGCTGCGTTGGCTGCAGGAAAAACAGTGGTGCCGTTTCACGGTTCGGGATCTGTTGCGCAACGGCCCGCGCTTCGCGCGCAAAAGTAGCCATCACACGTTGGCCCTGCTGGTCGAGTTGATCACCCATCAATGGCTGGGCACAGACGGACACTCCTTCGAGGTGCGCCATGTTTCGACTCAATGAAGCCCTACGCAATCGGTGCGCCCAAGCGAAAAACACTCAACATTTACAACTTGTCGCCACCACTGTCGCCACATTGTCGCCACGCTCCAAGCCAGGTACCACGGGGCTTGTCGCCGCTGTCGCCGCTGTCGCCAAAAAACAGGGGAACGGGTCCCACATCAGCGACGTGATTGAGCGCCTACACCAGGAAGGTGCCGAACTATTCATCATAGACAACAGGCTGTGTTTTCGTCCCAGCGACTGGGGCCAACTTACTCTTGTCGGTCACCATTGGCGCGAGCTATTGGCTTACCTGCGCCAGCATGAAAAGGAGATCCAGGATGGCCCTGGTCGGCAGGCGTAATGGTCGCAATTTTGGCTATGGCCGCCAACTGAGCTACGCCGGTACGCAGGCGCTCAAGGATCTGTTCGGTGGTGGTCATTTCGCAACAGTCAAAGCCCACAATGACCGCTGGCAGGCGTTCGTGCGCTGGTGTCGATCCGAAGAGGGGCCAGGCTACAACGATGCACGGAAGATTGGTCGGCAAACCTTACTGAAATACGCCCAGCACCTGCGTGAGCAAATCGACCACGGTGCCCTCAGCATCGCCACCGCGCAAAACCGATTGTCCAGCGTCAACCGGACGTTGGCAGCGCTTCGCGGTGATCAGTATGTGAAGATCCCGAGCCCGAGCCAGGCGTTAGGATTTCAGCGCTCGACAATTCGCCGTATCGCGCCGCAAGGCCAGGATCGACAGCTAATTGAGCGAATTGCACAGGAGCTCAACGATCAGAAGCAACACAGGGTCTGCGCCATCATGCTTCTGGCACGTGAAACCGGAATGCGCCTTCGAGAAGCGATATTGGCTGACCTGCCACGACTGCATCGTGAGGCCAAACAACTTGGCAGGATCAACATTCAAGACGGCACCAAAGGTGGTCGATCTGGCGCATCAGCTCCACGTTGGATAGTCGCCACCGAACTGGTGAAAAATGCACTGCAAATTGCCCGAAACTGCTCCCCCAACGGCAGCCGTAACTTGCTTTCTCGAGATGAGAGCTACCTGCAGTTCCTGCAGCAAGTCGTTCGCCCCACTCGGGATATCCTGCACAACTTTGACCTCAAGGGATTTCACGAACTACGAGCAGCCTACGCCTGCGAGCGGTATGAGCAGATCACCGGGCACCTTGCCCCGGTGAACGGCGGTAAGGGGTACCTACAAGATCCCCAGCTGGACCGTACAGCCCGCAAACAACTCAGCATCGAGCTTGGTCACAACCGAGTCGATGTTGCATCCGCTTACATCGGAGGTCGAAAGTGAGCAAATCCTTCGATATGGAGCTATTCCTCGACGGATTGCTCTCCGGCGCCCATGCCACCCGACAGCGCCACCGTAGACAAGCACACATCATGCACATTGCTATTCAAAAGCGATGGAAACTCGATACTCCATGGCGCTGGCAGCTAAAGCACATTCGATGGTTCCTGAGTCGATATCTAAAAAATCACGCTCCAGCAACCCGCTACTCTTATCTCCTCACGACGCAGTTAATTTGCAGACGCCTAAAAAAAAACTGGTCTCTCACCTTGGCAAGATAATTTCATGAGGTTCACCCTGGATCATTACCTGCGTCTAACACGGCCTGGGTGACCTCTACGCATGGAAAATGTCTTGGCCGGGACGGCTAGGTATGCCCGGATGCTCAGTTTTCTGCCCAGAAAAGCAGAGATGAGCACTTTTAAAATCATCGGGTCGGTACAAACCGATCGCACGTCAACGTCTGTAGGACAGGTGCCGATATGAAAACCATCAACAGGTGCAGCCTTCAGGCCGATGAGCGTATTTGCTCCTTAGGTAGCGTCGAATGACAACCTATAGCCTACAGTAGGGTAAAATCTGCGCTGGAAATAAATTCACAGAGTAGCGGATGAATCCGGCCTCACGACGAGCCAGTACCCATGACATGAGAATTCTAGCCTAGGGATCGCAACATTTTCGTCCTGGCGGAGGCATTTCAGGTAACCCGTATGCTGGATAAGGTCACGCTCAGTACAGGATGTCTACGGCATGAGCAGGAGCAGACGTATCTGCCGGTGAACGAACACATTGAAGTCAACGCAAGGCTGGAGCATGGACCTATCCAAGCACACAGCGGAACGTACATGCCGCACTCACAACGTATACACAGGCCAACCATGACCAACAGCGACATAGTGCAAAAACTCTGGAGCCTATGCGACATCCTTCGTGACGACGGAATCAATTATAGCGATTACGTCACGGAGCTAGTGCTGCTTCTTTTTATCAAAATGGAATACGAGCAGGTACAGAACAGGGACGATTTCGGTCATAAGCTACCCAACGGCGCACGCTGGCCAGACCTAGCCCAAAAAACAGGGACCAAACTACTGGAACATTACCAGCAGACACTTTGCAGTCTAGGAACAAACAGCGACACACGAATTTCCGCAATTTATGCCGAAGTTCAAACTCGCCTCAAAGAACCACGGCACCTCGAACAGCTTATCAAAACACTCGACAGCATTGATTGGTTTAGCATCCGCGAAGATGGCTTGGGAGATCTGTACGAAGGCCTGCTAGAAAAGAATGCTAGCGAGACTAAATCGGGTGCTGGGCAATATTTTACACCTCGCCCACTAATTGACAGCATTATACGATGTGTGAAGCCAAAGCCTGGAGAGACAATTCAAGATCCTGCGGCAGGGACTGCGGGCTTTCTAATAGCCGCGGATGCTTATATAAAAACCATAACTAACGACCTTAAAAGTCTAGATGAAAGAGCCCGAGACTTTCAGCGTACGCAAGCGTACATTGGTGTCGAACTAGTCCCTGGCACTCGCCGTCTAGCATTGATGAATGCTTTATTGCATGGAATCGAAGGTAACCATGAAGGTATTATTAACTTAGGAAATGCCCTAGGCCACACTGGAGAAGAACTACCAAAGGTAGATATTATTCTCTCCAATCCACCCTTCGGTAGCGCCAAAGGTGGGGGTGGTCCAACCCGGAAAGACCTTGACTACTACACCAGCAATAAGCAGCTGTCTTTTTTACAACATATCTATCGCGGACTAAAACCGGGTGGTCGTGCAGCAGTTATATTGCCAGATAATGTTCTTTTTGAAGCTGGTGTTGGTGCAGATGTTCGTCGAGACCTAATGGAAAAATGCAATCTTCATACTATTCTTCGACTACCAACCGGGATTTTTTATGCCCAGGGCGTGAAAACAAATGTGCTGTTCTTTCAAAAAGGCAGCCCCAAAAACATTAATCAAGAGCAAGGATGTACGACTCGGGTATGGGTATACGATCTTCGAAGCAATATGCCTCGGTTTGGTAAACGCAATCCATTCGGCTCAGCTTATCTCAAACCCTTTGAAGACGCATTCGGCGTTGACCGCGATGGCGAAAGTCCGCGCGCCGAGAATATCGAAGGAATTGGAGAGATGAGCCGCTTTCGTGTATTTACGCGCGAATTCATTCGTGAGAGAGCGGACTCTCTAGATATAAGCTGGCTGAAGAATACTGATGCCGTCAACGGCGATGATCTTCCACCTCCCGAAGTACTCGCGGGTGAGGCCATGGCTGAGCTCACAGAAGCAATGCGCGAGTTAGATGAGTTAATGAAAGCGCTCGGCGCGGGTGATGAGGTGATAGCTCAAAAGAAGCTTTTGGCTGAAGTCATGGGACTAGTTTTGGAGGAGGAGTTCCAAGATGAATGAAATTCCCGAACATTGGGCCCTTGCATCATTGAATGAGCTACTGGGGGATGGATGCCTATTCTCCGACGGTGACTGGATCGAAAGTAAAGATCAAGACCCTAAGGGTGAAAATAGGTTACTTCAGCTAGCTGACATTGGGGACGGCTATTTCGCGAATAAGTCTTCTCGTTTTGTAAACAATGAAAAATTTGAGTCTTTGAACTGCACCGAACTCAAGGAAGGTGATGTTCTGATTGCACGTATGCCTGACCCATTAGGTCGTGCGTGTCTGATGCCAAAACTTTCCCAACGATGCCTTACTGTCGTAGACGTTGCAGTTTTTCGTACAGGAAAGACCGGCATCTCAAGTAAATTCTTGATGCATCTTATAAACTCACCATCTATCAGGGCAGAAATTGAACTAAACTCATCAGGCACAACAAGAAAAAGAATTGCAAGAGGGAAACTTGGAGAGTTAAAGCTTCCGATCCCCCCGCAAGGTGAACAGATACGCATCGCCCAGAAACTTGATGACTTACTAGCTCAGGTAGAAACTCTCAATACCAGAATTAACGCGATACCACACCTTTTAAGACGCTTTCGTCAATCCGTTCTATCAGCAGCCATCTCGGGCGAACTGACCAAAGACTGGCGTTTTAAGAACCAAAACCAGCCTGATTTGGAACCTCAGAATCCCCCCGAGGAGGACAATAAAATACTCCCTTCTGGCTGGAAGGAAGTAAATTTCTCCTCAGTAATTTTAGATCTTAGGTACGGAACTGCTCAGAAGTGCGAGTATGACGGGGGTACTGTAGGTGTCTTAAGAATTCCAAATATAGGTGAAAGCGGCATCAGTCTTTCAGACCTTAAATCGTCAAATTTCAAAGAGTCAGAAATACTAAAACTAGCCTTAGAAGAAGATGACTTAGTTATAGTCCGTTCAAACGGCAGTGTAGAGCTTGTCGGCAGATCGGCATTAGTAACTCGAAGAGAGTCAGGACTTCTTTTTGCTGGGTATTTAATACGCGCCCGCCTCGACAAAAATAAAGCATTATCTAAATATGTTAATTTCTGGATTAAATCACCTGTCATTCGAGAAACAATAGAGCGTATCGCAAAATCAACAAGTGGCGTCAATAATATAAATAGCGAAGAAATAAAATCATTAACTTTTACTATGCCACCCTTAGCTGAACAGACTGCAATAATCCATCGAATAGAGCAGCTTTTCACATTTGCAGACCAACTAGAAAGCAAGGCCAATTCAGCAAAATCACTAATTGGAAACTTATCAAAAAGTATCCTAGCCAAAGCATTTCGAGGTGAGTTAGTCTCGCAAGATTACGATGAAGAGCCGGTCTGCGACCTTCTCGCGCGCATCCGATCTCACCAAGCCGAAGCCCCCATTCCAAAAAGCTTCAGAAAACCGGATAAACCAAAGCTAGGTATTAGCATGAAACTTGGCAAAATAGTCTCTGTTATTGAAGCACTTTCAGCCGCTGGCACTGCTCTGACAGGTCAAGATCTTTTGAAGCAATCTGGCTATCCAAGAGATGCCAGCACCGAGCAAATGGAACAATTTTTTTTAGATATTAGAGCTCACCTTATCTCTGGAACCATAACTAAAAAGCGCTCAAAGATCAACGACCAAGACTACTTTTCGTTAAGTTAAAGGACTAAACATTGAAAGTCGATAAATTATATATTCGCTCTAGCTTTAAAAACCTAGAGAATGTACAAGTAGACTTTGATGAAAATCATCTTATGACGGTCATTGTTGGTCGTAACGGCTCAGGAAAGTCGAACGTATTGGAAGCGCTGGTTTCGATTTTTAGAAACTTAGATCTTGGAGAGTCACCGCCATTTTACTACGTCATTACTTATCAGCTCGGAGAAAAAAATTCCGGCCGCTGGGAAGAAATCACTATTGACGCCGACCCCACAAGAGGGGCACTTACAAAGCAATATGAAATTACGGTACGGAACTTAAAAAAAGCAAATGACCATTTAGAAACTGCGGATGACAATATAGCAACCCCACTATCAAAGGTTTCCAGAAATAAGAAAACTGGTGTAGCGCAGTATCTACCTAAATACCTATTTGCATATTACTCCGGCCCTAGTGATAGACTTGAAAAATACTTTCGGAAACACCGAACCGACTTTTATCAGAAGCTTTTAAAAAACGACATCAATTTGAAGGGAGATATACGCCCTCTATTTTACGCAAAACCGAATCATAGCCAATTTGTGCTACTTGCCTTTTTCTTGGCCGAAAAAGATAGCCCAGAGCGCCTCTTCATATGTAAACATTTAGGTATAGAAAGTTTAGACAGCATCCATTTTGTAATGCGTCAACCGTCATGGGCCAAAGACAAGTCGGAGCTATTCTGGGGTGCATCAGGTGTTGTACGTAAATTTCTGGATGCTCTTTACCCGTACGCGATCGCGCCCGTAAAAGTAACTCGAAAGGAAGACACAACTCTTACAGGAAAAAACATCAAAAATGAATTTTTCCATCTTTTTTTACCTGATTTAAACTCACTTAAAGATTTCGCAAAAGATCTGACTCCTGACGAGCTTTTCAAAATGCTTGAAAGCACATTACTTTCAGAAATAATTTCGGAAGTTAGCATTCGAGTCAAAGTCACAAATAGCGAAACCGCACTTACCTTTCGGGAGTTAAGCGAAGGAGAACAACAGTTACTCACTATACTAGGCTTACTTAAATTCACAGGCGGCAAGGACTCACTTTTTCTTCTAGATGAGCCCGACACACACCTTAACCCCTCTTGGGCCGTAAAGTATCTTGAGTTCCTTCGGGAATTTGTACCCAGCCACAGTACAAGCCATCTACTAATGGTGACCCACCATCCTCTAGCGATTGCGGAACTAGAGAAAGGCCAGGTTCAGGTAATGAAGAGAGAAGATGGAAAAATTCACGCTGCGATGCCAATTGAAAGCCCAAGAGGCATGGGCATTAATTTAATACTGCGGAGTGATATTTTCGGCCTAGTAACCACCTTAGATAGTATCACACACGAAACCTTGACGCGAAGAAACCAACTTGCCAGTAAAGAAACGCTCTCTCCTACTGAGGATCTAGAGCTTAGACAAAAAAACATAGAGCTGGATAATCTTGGATTCAGTCTATCCAGCGATGATCCAGACTATATGGACTACTTGTTAAGCAAATACCACTCCACACCCAAGGTACCACTCTAATGCGATGGATTTGCAAAGACGACATCGAGGAGCGTTTAACAGAACGTTGGAGACTTGCAGCGAGTAATGCGAGAGCTACATTGGATATAGCTGTAACGAACGAAGAAAAAAAAGCCGTACTTAAGCTTTCTTCAAGCAGCAAGGTATGGCGCGACTTCTACGAACTTCTGCCAGAACATTTAAAGAAAAAATGTTGGTACTGTGAGTCTGAAGAAATACGGTCTGACATGCCGGTTGATCACTTTAGACCCAAAGGTAAGATCGAAGGTGAACAAGGTCATAATGGTTACTGGTGGCTTTCTTTTGACTGGAAGAACTATAGGTGTGCCTGTACGTTCTGTAACAGCCTTAGAAACTTTGAAGAATCGACCGGAGGAAAAGGCTGTAAGTTCCCTCTAATCAATCCTTCAAACAGAGCTTTTATTCCTGGAGCTGAGGTGTTGGAAGAGCCTAACTTCCTTGACCCTCTCGACCCTGAAGACTGGAAGCTACTTTGGTTCGATAATGACGGAAAGCCAATGTTAAACCCTAGTTCCGAATTAGCCAACAACGAAAAAGTGCAGAATACCATCGATATTTTTCACCTGCACGAGTCAAAAATCGTAAGAAAAAGAAATCAGGTTAGACTGAATATTGAAAAGCATATAAACAAACTAAAAAAAGCATTGACCGAACGAGACAGCGAATCTATACAGGAGGCGAAAATCAGTCTACGGAAGATGGTTAGAGACACCGAAATGCTTTCTAGGGCAGCTATTGTCTTTATGCGTCAACATCGGGATCTTCCAGAAATTAAAGAAATCCTACAAATAGATTAACACTACAATCCTATTGTTATTTAACGGGAAAATATGTTTAGTCTCTTGAAGACGGGTAAAAATCGGCGTCGACGCTTCCATTTTACCACTCACGTGGAAGCGTACCGTCCTTCCAATCGAACACTCTCTGGTCACATAATATGACCGGCTTGCTGCTTTTTAGGGGTACAAATGGGGGTACTCCCAAATAATTTTTACCATGAATTATATATTTTACTCGCCAAAAGCCCTGACGTTCGACTCCTGGTGCCGCACCACATTAGGCTCCATTGCATTCCACCGAATGCTCTGGAAGCCCCGAAAACCCGCCCTTTGGCGGGTTTTTTCGTTCCAGGACCCTCTGTCGGGATCCAACAAAATCCCCCTTCCCCGAGGGTATGTTAGGGGTACTGCGATTTCCCGGTCAGGAGCGCGTACCCCTATGCCACGTCTAGCGATCCCCCTCAGCGACCTGCAATGCCGCACGGCCAAACCCCGCGAACGCGCCTACAAACTGTTCGACGGCGGCGGCATGTACCTTTTCGTCAAACCCAATGGCGTGAAGACCTGGCGCTTGAAGTACACCAAGCCCAGCGGCAAGGAAGGTACGCTCATCATCGGCAATTACCCCATCGTTACCCTTTCCGTCGCACGACGTAAGCGAGACGAAGCCAAGGCGTTGCTGCTCGACAACCTCGACCCAATGGAAGAAAAGAAGAAGGCCAAGATCGTAGCCCAGCGGGCGGCACTGCTTTTCGAAACCGTTGCTCTGGAGTGGCATGCCGATATGTCCCGTCGCTGGACCGAAGGACACGCAAAAACCGTGATGAGCCGACTGCGTACCCACGTCTTCCCTCTGATCGGCCAACGACCCATCGCTGAACTCGATACCCATGACCTGCTAGAGATCACCCAGCGCATCAAGGAACGCGGCACCATGGATGTGGCGTTACGGGTACAGAACTACTTATCCACCATCATGCGCGGGGCCAAAAGGGCTCGGCAGATCACCATGAATCCTGCACTGGATCTGGCAGGCTCGATTCACGCCCCGCGCACAGTCCACCGCCCGGCCCTCTCCCTCAACCGCCTACCCGAACTGCTACACCGGATCGACAACTACAACGGCCGCGAGCTGACGCGCCTCGCCGTCCTGTTGACGTTGCATGTTTTCGTCCGCTCCAGCGAACTGCGCTTCGCTCGATGGAGTGAGTTCGACCTCCAACGCGCCATGTGGGAAATCCCCGATACGCGCACACCGATTGAAGGGGTACGCAACTCCACACGAGAGACCAAGATGAATGGCGACATTCAAATGGTTCCGCTATCGCCACAGGTCATCGAAATACTGGAGCGCCTGCGCAGCCTCAGTCGCTTTTCAGAGTTGGTGCTATCGGGCGACCACAAGTACTGGAAGCCTATGTCCGAGAACACGGTGAACACCATGCTCCGCAACGTCGGCTATGACACCAGCAAGGACGTGTGCGGCCACGGCTTCAGGACCATGGCCTGTAGCGCCCTGCTGGAGTCCGGGTTGTGGACCGACGCAGCCATCGAAAGACAAATGAGCCACAAGGAACGCAACCGCGTGCGCGCCGCGTATATCCACAAAGCTGAATTTCTGGAGCAGCGCCGGCTGATCATGGCGTGGTGGAGCAACTACATCGACGCCAACCGCCATGGGCATGTGACGCCCCACGAATTCGCTCACCCCGTCGGCGACAACATCACCGCCCTACAAAATAGCCGTGGCGCATCCAAACGTGGGTAAGCCAATGAGATCACCGCAGTCCGCCCTTCCACGCGGGTCCATCCAAGCGGGGCTGCAAAGCCGCCCTGCTTGGATGGACCTCACTTATAAAATATAAAGCCCACGCAACTGTCTGTGGAAAACCACGGATTTCCACCGGTGGATAATTTCATCCACAGCCGCAGAGTTCCCGAAAATTCGAGCCTTGACCCAAATTATCCACAGGCGTAGAAAAGATCGGGCAAGCGCTGTCGTTGACAGCAACCCAGGTAGCCAGAACCTTTAAGGCTACGCCACATTGTGGTGGTTCTCCCAAAGTGCGATTAGCGTCCGGCGGCTCGCACGGTCACTCACCGAGTGATGGATGCCTACTTCAGAACGTTGCCATTGCGGCAAATACATCCCCTACCCAGCTGCCCTGCAGCAACCTTTCCGCTTGGCCATTTCACTGCGCCAACCTGCGCCCGTCTCTTTCTCCCGGAAAGAGACGGGCGCTCCAACCGCTGCTGCAGCCCAACTCGTAAAAGGCTTTGCGGCATTCCCCCTAGTGACAATCGGCGTGACAAACACCGAAGTCACCAGCAACAGCGATGCAGATTATGGTGCCGCAGCCCACGGAATGGACTGCACCTGACTGACAGTCAGGCATGCCCCGGTCATCGCGTCACTGCCTTCACCCGACTCAGGATCTCGCGGCGTCGGTCTCGTCAGCCAATGCAGCTTCCACCCGCCCACTTCTTCGGAAGTGTTCAGGAGGCCAGATCATGAGATGCCCAAACTCCCGGTCGTAAGGAGTCGTCAGTCCCGCGTTAGTGGACAACCCTCACAGGTCGCAGGGGCCTTGATCCCTGATAACACTCAACATTCTTGGCGGGATGACGTGGGGAAAGTTTTAAAAGTTTTGGCTTCGAGAGGAGTTTGATCATGGCACTGGTAGGTAAACGTGATGGGCGCAATTTTGGCTATGGCCGGCAACTGAACTATGCCGGACCGCAGGCGTTGCGCGATCTATTCGGCGGCGGGCATTACGGCACGGTCAAGGCTCACAGTGATCGCTGGCAGGCGTTTGTACGCTGGTGTCGGTCGGAGGAAGGGCCGGGGTTTAACAATGCGCGTCAGATTAATTGCCAGACCTTGCTGGACTACGCCGGACATCTGCGCCAACAAGTTGAACAAGGTGAGCTGGCCATCGCCACTGCGCAAAACCGGTTGTCCAGTGTGAATCGGACCATGGCCGCGCTTCGCGGTGATCAATATGTGAAAGTGCCGAGCCCGAGTAAGGCGCTGGGAATGCGGCGCACTAGTGTTCGTCATTCAGTGCCGCAAGGCCAAGACCGCGAACATGTGAAACGGATCGTCGACGTACTCTGCGAACACCAAATGCAACGCGCTACCGCCATTGTGCACTTGGCGCGAGCCGCCGGAATGCGCTTGCGCGAGGCCATTTTGGCCGACCTTCCTCGACTGCAACGGGAAGCCGAGCAACTCGGGAGGATCAACATCCAGGACGGAACCAAAGGTGGCCGCGGCGGAGCAACAGCACCTCGCTGGATCATGGTGGATGACCATGTTCGCGAAGCACTCAGATATGCCGAGCAGGTCTTACCGCATGGCAGCCGCAACCTACTGGCACCGAATCAAAGCTACCTTGATTTCCAACGGGAAATCGTCCGCCCCGCACGGGAGGTCCTCCATACACACAACCTCAAAGGCTTCCACGAATTGCGGGCAGCCTATGCGTGCGAACGCTACGAGCAAATCACTCAGCATCTTGCACCCATCAACGGTGGCAGGTGCTGCCAGCTCGACCGACGCCTCGATCAGGAGGCACGCGCACGAATCAGCTATGAGCTGGGGCACGGTCGTATCGACGTGGTTTCGGCGTACATCGGCGGTCGACCATGAGCAAACCATTCGATATGGAGCTTTTCCTGGCGGGTGTATTGACAGGGTCGCATTCCACGCGTCAGCGTCACCTTCGCCAAGCGAAGGCTATTCAGATGGCGATTGCTAGTCGCTGGCAACGCGACAATCCATGGACTTGGCAGAGAAAACACCTTGCGTGGTTTTTGAATCACCACCTAAACCAGCACAATGAATCGACGCGCTATTACTATTTGCTGACAATGCAATTACTCACTCATCGCTTAGGAAAACCCTGGCAGTTCAACCGCTAAACAAAGCTCAGAAAACGACTGTGGATTCAACCGGTCGATGCAGCGGAAGGCTGGTCATGAAGGCCTGAGCAGTGCAATGGTCAGATCTTATTGTGGGGGTAGCTTTTTAAAACAAACGTATAGGAATTTCTGCGTACCGCCGTTGGGTGTGCAGTGCTCTTCATACGCATGCTCAAGCACTTCAAACTGGCTACCAAATATTGTGGCTAAACTTGCAGCGCTGTAGCGCTCGGTCGGAAGTCCGCTGCAATGACTGGGCCCCTCTTCAGCGAACGTGCCGATGATCGCAACTCCGCCAGGTTTGAGGCTTGCACTCATGACTCGTATGTACTTGGCTCGATCCTCCGGTTCCGTTAAAAAATGGAATACCGCTCGGTCATGCCATAGGTCGTATCGATGACTTGGAAGAGGGGCGGATGTAATGTCTGCCTCTATCCAAGTGACCCTTTCTGCATTCGCTCCCAGTCTCTTGCGCGCCACGTCTAATCCGGCAGCTGAAATATCAAGCACCGTTAGGTTCTCATAGCTCAGGCGAAGAAGATCGTCAGCCAAGGTCGAAGCTCCTGCGCCGACATCGATCAGTTGGGCGTCCAGGTGTGGTACGAACCGACGAATTAGGGCAAGAGACATCTCAGCGTTCTCCTGATACCAGCTGACACGGTCAAATGGCTTCTCCCTGTAGACCTTTTCCCAATGATCTTTGCTTTGCATACACACCTCTTCAAATCGCTTGCTGGGCTGGTGAAAAATAGGTCAACCAGCCGACCAGCTCCACGTCAGGAAAGCCGTTGTGCTCGTACCCTGAGCATGGATAGGAAGTCCACAACATAAGGTTCTGCGCTCCCATCAAATCAAAAGCCAGCGCCACATCTGACTGAGATCGCGAAGTTTTGAGATTTCTGAAAATTAGAGAACCTACAAAAGTAAACCAGCTTGATCGCTATCATTCAATCGGTTTCAATAATGATTGATCGATTCGAATGGTGAAAATATGCGTCTTCTCTATCTTCAAATCCGGCACTTGATCCCTTCAACCGGGCGGGCCTCTCAAGATTTTAGGCAGGTGGCGCAATGACACTACTGATCGCTGCATGCCTTGCATTCTTGATAGCCGCCATCACCGCGCCAGTAGGCGTTTCTGGGGCTGTGTTTTTGCTGCCTGTACAGATGAGCGTGTTGCAGGTTCCTACCACGGCGACCACTCCGACTAACCTTCTTTATAACCTTGTAGCGATACCTGGCGGGCTGTTGCGCTATAACCGCCGTGCCAAGATCCAGTGGTCACTGACACGTCTGCTCATCATCGGCACCATCCCTGGGACTATTGCGGGAGCAGCGGTCAGGGTTTACTGGCTGACTGGGCCTGGGGCGTTCCTACTGGTGGTTGCCGGGGTGCTGATCCCCTTGGGTATCTGGCTGGTATTTGGACGCAATAGTGCCGCCTTAGGCACTGGCGAGGTACACCTCAAGCATCGGGCGCCTGTCCTCGGCATAGCATTGATCGTAGGCATGATTGGTGGGATTTATGGCATCGGCGGGGGCTCGTTGTTAGCGCCCATTTTGGTCGGCATGGGGTATGGAGTGGCTGAAGTGGCGCCTGCGGCGCTGGCTTCAACGTTGGTCACTTCGATTGCCGGGCTTGCCACCTATTTACTTATAGCGGCTGCCAACGGCAGCGCTATTTCTCCTGATTGGGCAATGGGTTTTGCGCTGGGCGCAGGCGGTTTCGCAGGTACTTATGCAGGAGCTGCACTGCAACCCTGGTTACCCGAGAAATTACTCAGGCGCATGCTGGGTGCTATCGGTATCGTCGTGGGGCTGCACTACATCTGGCGTGCCTTCGCGTAGCAGGTGAGCCTGACGGTAGGCGCCGACAGCACAACGGTTTAAAGTCGCTGGGTTATTCCATTAATCTGCTGAATGAGCGATGCGATCCATGAACCCAACGCAGCCCAGCCCCAAGCAGGCAATCTACGCAAGCTTGGCAGAAATTGCCCAGGCAGTAGGTCATCCTCACAGGATCGAACTGCTCGAACGGCTGGGTCAGGGCCAACATAGCGTTGAATCACTCTCGCAGAGCTGCCAACTGACCTTTGCCAATACATCTCGTCATCTACAGATTCTGCGGCGCGCCCGCTTGGTGGAAACCGAACGCCAAGGCAAGCAAGTCTTCTACCGACTGGCCGGCCATGAGGCGGTGATAGGGCTTCTTGGCTCCCTGGGCCGGGTCGGCGAGCGCAATCGTGCGGAAGTACAGCAGGTAATGACCGACTATTTCCAAGCGCGTGACAATCTTGATGCACTGAGTCGCGAACAGCTGCTGGAACAATTGCGCGGCGGGGAAGTAACGGTGATCGACGTGCGGCCTGAGCATGAGTTTGACCTTGGCCATTTGCCAGGCGCCCTCTCCATGCCGTTGAGCGAATTGGAATATCGCCTAGAGCAGTTGCCGAAACAGCAACTGATCGTTGCCTACTGCCGTGGCCCGTACTGCGTGATGTCGTTCGACGCGGTCGTTCGCCTGCGAGGCAAGGGCTACAACGTTCGACGTCTGGAGGAAGGCTATCCAGAATGGCGCGCCGCTGGGCTCGCTACCGAATCGACCTCCGCCTAACTACGCTTCGCGTTCTGGCGGAAAGCTTTAATCCAAACCAGGAGCATTCCCATGAGCGAGCGTACCTTCATCCAGCCCAACGAACTTAAGGCGTTAATGGCGCATAAGGAAATGTTAACGATCATCGACGTGCGATCACCCGAGGAATTCGCGGTAGGCCATGTCGAAGGTGCCATTAACATACCCGCCGACCACTTGCAGTCGCATGCCAGCCAGCTTGCACCTGGCGGGACTATCGTAACCGTCTGCAATTTTGGTGGTCAGCGTTCATGTGGGGCAGCCGACTTACTACAGGCGTCGGGCTTCGCGGACGTCCGCCCCTTGAGCGGCGGCGTCAAAGACTGGCAGGCAGAGTAGGACTGAGCCCCGTCATTTCCGATGCATTTAGCAGGTGTTAGCAAGCTCGCTGAGCGTCTGCTATTTGTCGGGCACAGCCTTCGCGATGGGCTGCTACTGGCGGATTCCTGCCTATTCTCTACGGAAGGGATGATCGACAATGTTCAAATTCAGGAGGTTTACCATTCGTATGCGGCTCTGAATTACTTGCAGACCGACAACGTGCTGACATCTCAAAAATCCCAAGTTCGATTCCATCGAACGCCATAACTATCTGATTTCTTTATAGTTACTAGTTGGGGTACGCCGAATTTTCCAACGAACTCCAGACGCCCGAAAAACCTAGCCCCGCCGAAACATACCGTTCGTCTGGTGCCGGCACCATACAAAACGAAGCCCTCGTAGAAATACGAGGGCTTTGATGTTTCTGGGGTTTCGAAATTCTGGCTCAGCTCCTTGGAAATATTGCTACCTGATTATCGTTTCCCTGAGTAGCCGCCCTTCACAACACGCCCGATGTAGCTGTTCAACCCCCGTCCCGCCACTGCTAAACGTCGCATCTCTGTGACCATCGCCGCGCCGGGCCTAACCGAATCATAGAGATACGTCCTATGCGTACCGGTAGCGAATTGAACAGTGATTGATCCTTGTCCTAGCTCATAAGCGACTACATTCGAATCGCCACTGAGATTTTTATACCGCTCCATCGAATTCACCTGTAGATGATGAGTGGCGAAGTGCCAGTCATCACATCACAATAGTTCTGATCCACTGCAGCCACGGGTTATTTTTTCCAAATATTCTGTTGATTCTCATCTAAGTCCACGTATTCGCTTGTGATAGCAAAAAAAGGACAACTTTTTCGACATCTGCAGCACCCTAATAAGCTCATCAGTCCTGTCTCTCTACAACAAAGCCCTCGCATTTCCTCGAGGGCTTTGTTGTAACTGCTATTTGGAAAACTGGCCTTAGTGACCGGCGCTCTGCCCACCATCAACGTGCAGAATTTCCCCGGTAACAAAATTGGCGCTGTCCAGATACACAACCGCCTGAGAAATGTCACTGATCTCACCCATATGCCCAACCGGGTGCAGATTCCCCAGCGCTTCATGAGTTTCCTCACCATGCATCGGCGTCTTGATGATGCCAGGAGAAACCGCGTTCACCCGAATCCCGCGTTTGGCGTACTCGATGGCCAAGGATTTGGTCGCCGCGTTCAGGCCACCTTTGGTCAGCGAAGCGAGTACCGACGGCACGCCGTCAATGGCATGGTCCACCAGGCTGGTGGTGATGTTCACCACGTGACCGCTGCCTTGTTTCTCCATCTCGGTAATCGCAAGTTGGGTGATGTAGAAGAAGCCATTCAGGTTTACCGAGAGCACATTGGCGTAGTCTTCAGCGGTGTACTCGGTAAACGGTTTGGCGACGAAGATTCCGGCGTTGTTAACCAAGGTGTCGATGCGGCCGAAACGTTCGATCGTTTCACGGATAACTTGCCGGGCGACCTCCGGGTTGCCGATGTCGCCCGCCACAGTGAGGATATCCGGGTCGGTGGATGGTTTGATCGAACGTGAAGTGGCGACGACCTTGTAGTCCAGGTCACGGAAAGCCTTGACCATGCCTGCGCCGAGACCTTGCGAGGCGCCAGTGATAACGATGACTTTTTTCGAATTGCTCATGATGAACCTCTACTAATAAATGATGATTTGAAAAGTAAGTAATCAGGCTTCAGCGGGGACCTTCGCCATTTGTCTCAACATCTGTTCGTAGTACTCGACCGACTGCGAACCGGACACCAGGTGACGACCGTTGAGGATCATGGCCGGCACCGAATTGATCCCGCGCTGGCGGTAAAACCCTTCAAGCTCACGCACTTCTTTGGCATACGCTCCGGACGCCAACACCTCGTGAGCCGCCGCCGCATCCAGTCCTGCTTCAGTGGCCAGACGAACCAGCGTCTCGCGATCGCTCGGGTTCTGGCCATCGGTGAAGTAAGCGCGCAACAGGATTTTCTTGAGTGCGACCTGCCGCCCTTCCTGCAACGCCCACACCATCAGCCGGTGAGCATCGAACGTGTTGTAGAAGTGAGTGCGCTTCTTCAGATCGAACGTGAAACCGATGGTCGCGCCACGTTCGATCTGCATCGCCTTGCCAGCGGCGACGTCTTCGGCGGTGCGCCCGTATTTGCGCATCAAGTGCTCGACCGCTTTCTCGCCTTCCGCCGGCATGTCCGGGTTCAACTCGAAGGGCTTGTAGGTCAGCTCGACCGAAACTTCACCCGCCACCTTCTCGATCGCCTGCTCCAGTGCCGTTGCACCCAAGGCGCACCAAGGGCACACCACGTCGGAGATGAAATCGATGGAGACCGACGGCGTCACGACTTGCCCTCCCCTTCAGCCAGTTGCTTGCGGTATTGGGTGGTGGTGATGCCGGCGTAGCCCCAGTTATCGGTGTCGACTTCTTCGATCACGATGTGGGTCAGGTGCGGATCCTTTTTGAGCACGCGTTCCAGTGTTTCAGTGATTTCAGCGATCACCTGAGCTTTCTGCTCAGAGGTAACGCCATCGCGGGTGATGCGTACGCTTACGAAAGGCATGAGGAAGATCTCCAGTGACCTGCTCATCGGGGTGATGGGTAGGTGTTGGAGCTCAATGTATGAGGTTGGCTGCGGGGGATAAAGATGGGGGCGGGAACATCATTAGTTACTTGGTGTAATGGATGCTGTCGCGCAAGCACTACTCGTTTGCCTATAAAGGATCAATCGAATAGCCTGCATTTATCGAAAATTTTAGATAACTCAAAGGAGTGAGACATTCATGGCCATTCAATTTTTCGACAGTCCATTCCATGTCACGCATGGAAAAGAAGTCGCCAGTAAAATCGCGCTGAAGATGGAGCTTTCGGTGTTCATCACTGACTGCATCAAACCCTTGGTCTTAACCAGAGTGCGGCCGCAACCAGGTTGAACGTGACCCAATCACGCATTTCAGAGCTCACCACTGGGAAGATCGAGAAATTCACGATCGATGCAATGATGGACATGCTGGATAAACTGGGCTTTCGCGCCACTTTTACATTGCCGTTCAACGATGCCGGGGCCACGCCTCAGATCGTTATTTCACAAGCTAACGCCTGCTAGATGTTGTACGACTTTACTGTAGGACTCAGCCCCTTCTGATGTAGTCCGTTTTGTTACGTGTCGCATTTTTTCAATTTCTGCGACATGTTATGTGAACGTGTCGCAGACGACGACATGTTTGAATCAAATCGCTCCTGCATTAATGGCCTAACCTCAGCGATAGGATGGGCTTGGCACTCATTCATTTCGCATACAGATTCCAGCAAATCCTTTTGAAACTGACCCAATTCAATGTCCATTTCTAAATGCCTCCTTCAGCAATACAAATAGGCCATCGGCAGGCTTTCAAATTATGAACATCATGGCTGGCCAATAATTATTGCCGAGTCATAAAAATCACAAAAACCTTCAACCCACACCAGCACCTGGCCACGATTGCGCATCCGCCGCCCTCAAGCTATCTTAAAACCGTCGCTGCCAATTCAGCGACCGGGCCTGAGAACCCAAGTAAGATACAGGCGCACAAGCGCCCCAAGTCACGATTGTCGGCGTTTTTTTGTGCCTGCATTTCCGTGTAATGGCGGCTGTGCGTGGGAGACCTTCGGGTCTGCCGGGTTCCTGTATCTCCGGTTTCTCAGCCCGCGCATAGCTGCCACCCATTCGCCTGAGAACGAACGTGGTAGCTCTAACTTGATTCAGGAGTTTTTGCTAATGCCCGCCATAGTACCGTCGAAAATTTCCACCTTTGCTGCACCGGTCATCACCCACCACCGTCCAAAAAGCGGAGGCGCACAATGACCAACCCCCAAAACCTGAAAACCATCGGTCTCACCACTTCTCTTACCACGCCAACGAACCGCTGTTCCGCATCAACGCCGGTGTCCCGGTGATCCAAGCCCTCTCTCACGCCTCCGATCTGCTCCACGTTGCCAAACTGCTCGCATCCGATGCGGCCATGGTTCGCGACACCGACCGGCATGCCTGGGCGTCGCATTATTTGCAGGATATGAGCAAGGCGATCATCGATGATGTGGTGAAGGTGCTCGACGCACCATGTAACAACCGAGCCAGCAACCTCGCTCCATAGGCGAATCGCATGTATGAAAAAGCCCCGAATTGATCGGGGCTTTCCGAGGTTCAAAAGCCACCTCTCAACCAACGTAATGCCTGAATTCGTTGCTGTCGCGAATGAGTAATTGCATCAGCTTCGGATGGATAAAAAGCTTCTCCTTGCCCACCTGAATCTCTTCCAATACGCCAATCTCTACCAGATCTTTCAGGTAACGAGATGCAGCCTGACGCTGAGCAATTTTCTTTTCGACCACATTGCTGATACGGCAATAAGGCTGCTCGAAAATCACATCCACCAGTTCGCGCGTGTAGGTTTTCGGCAGTTGCTCACGCACAAACTGCATGGTGTGTTCGGACAATGCACGGATGGCCGAAATCTTGGCCGTCGTCCAGCGAGCGGTCTCTTCTACCGCGCTTAGCATGAACAACAGCCATGGTTCCCAGGCTTGTTTGGTCGTAACTTCCAGCAGTAGCCGGTAGTAATCGGCACGGTAGGCAATGATGTAGCGGCTGAGGTAGAGGATCGGCAGGTTCAGGAGGCCTTCCTGGATCAAAAACAGGGTGTTGAGGACCCGTCCTGTACGACCGTTCCCGTCGATAAAGGGATGGATCGCTTCAAACTGATAATGCCCGACAGCCATGCGAACCAGGGGATCGAGCTCGGTTTCGTTGTGAAGAAAGCGCTCCCAGTTGGCGAGAAGGTCGCGCAAGTGCTCCTCCCCTTCGGGCGGGGTATAGATGACTTCACCGGTGCGGTCATTCGCGAGCTGAGTGCCTGGCGTGCGGCGGATATCCAGTTTCACGCCTTTCAGGGTGCGGCAGATTTCTACGGCGGTGTTGGTGGACAACGGTCGTTGGGCCAAGGATAGAAAGCCTTGGTTCAGCGCTGTTCGATAACGCAATGCTTCCTTGGTCGCCGGGTCCGCATGGTTTTCAGTGTCTTGAGCATGCTGGAACAGTAAGTCCGTGGTAGTGACGATACTTTCTATTTCCGAGCTGTCTTTGGCTTCCAGCAGGGGAATGGTATTGATCAGGACCGTTTGGTTCGGAATCAGCTCTGCTGCCTGTTTCAACTCGGCCAGCGCGGTGCGCGCCTCAATGCATTTTTTGAGGACTGCACGTGTTTCCAGCTCGATCGCTGGCGGTAGCAGCGGCAGTTGGTTGTAGGGCCTGTCGGCCTGCCATGGCAGAAGCGGTTCGGTCATGGATGCATTCCTGATCATTTTGTATGTTTTTTGAGCAGAGAGAGGCTTCACTCATGTCGCCAGTGTAGACATGAGGCCTTAACGTGTCGCAATTTTCCGCTTTTTGCGACACGTCTTGGGAACATGTCGCCGCGGACGACATGTTGGCGACACGTGTTACCGAAACGGGATTTTGACGACATGAGCGTTGTGATCGCTTTTCGTAGGAGCCAGGCTTGCCGGCGATAGCGATCCTGAGGACGCCTTCGCCAGCACGCCTGGCTCCCACAGAGTTCGGTGTTCTAATTGACGATCACGGTTTGCACAGTGATACAGCGCTATCCGCACTCATCAGAAATCTCGTCCTTTTTCGAGCAAAATCGCTGGCGAATATCTCGTGCTTCCATCATGGCACTGGCCGTCTTCTCCGATGGTTGTCGCGGTTCGAACGGAAGCCCCTGAGTTGCTACGACCTGACGAAGAAAAAGATGCATGGCGTCATTGATACTAAGACCGCTGGCGCTCAAGACTTTAGCCGCACACGCCTTCAGATCCTTATCAATTCGACAACACACATATGTGGATTTCAACAATACAACCATAGTAATAACCACCATCAGTTGGATTTCTGGTCCAGCATTTTCAATCGTTCAAGCACGCAATAAATATCAGCCTGATCCCTTTCGCACTCCAGAACCGTCCCGATTCAATGGAGGAAATTTCTGACAGTGCCGAGCTCTGAATCGCACGCACAAAAAAGCCCCGAACCATTCGGCAATGCTGTTCAGTTAAGGACATTGTAGGAGCGAGCTTGCTCGCGATGGATTCCAGAACACCGCGTGTTATCCAGCAAACACGCGTTATCGTTGGCGACCATCGCGAGCAAGCTCGCTCCTACAAAGGCTTAACTGACCAGCATTACGAACCAGTCGGGGCTTGTTTTCTCTCAGCCTTGAATCAAGCCTGTATACCGCAACCGATCATCAGAAAACGTTGATCGGGTAATCCACAAATACTCGTACTTCGTTGCCGCTGACGTTGTATTCGCTGGATTTCTGCGACACGCGCAGGACCGAGCTGCGCAGTCTCACGCTCAGGTCTTTGGCCGCGCCGCTTTGCACGACGTACTTGAACTGGTTGAAGATTTCGCGCTCGGTGCCGCCTTCGCTGGTGGACGTGGTGATGTTGCTGCCACGCACATAGGCGACGTTGTAGGTCAGGCCTGGAACCCCGAACGTGGTGAAGTCGAGGCCGTAGCCCAGCTGCCAGCTGCGCTCGTCTTCTGCGTTGAAGTCGGACCAGTAGGAGTTCGCCAGGTAGATGGTGTTGCCGCCATCGCCGACGCGACCTTGATCTCTCTGGTAGCCGCCGTAGGCGTAGCCCAGGTTGCTGTCACCTGTGCTGCGCTGGTGCGCGAGGGTGAACGAGTGGGGACCGGTGGCGTAGGTGGCGGCCAGGCTCCAGATCTTGTTGTCATCACCCGTGGCACCGCTTTCGCGGACATAGGAATCGTCCAGCTTGGTGCGGTAGCCGTTGAAGTCCAGGCTCAGGGACTGATCCTTATCGATCGGGATCGCGTAGTTGGCGTTCACATATTGCTTCTTCAGCACGTCTTCGACGTCGGAGGCGTACAACGCAGCCTTGAACTGCTCGGTGAACTGGTAGCTACCACCCAGCACGTTGATCGATTTCAAGCCACCGCTGTCACGGCCTTCCGCGCTTTTGCGCGACTCGGCGGTGAAGCGACCGGCGTTCAGCTCCAGGCCTTTGATCTCCTTGGAGGTGATCAGGGTGCCGGTGTAACTTTCCGGCAGCAGGCGCGAGTTGTCGTAACTCAGCACCGGCAACACCGGCATCTGGTCGCCGTAGGTCAGCGTCGTGCTGGAGAGACGGAACTTGACCGCCGCCCCGCCCTTGGACAGGTCATTTGCCGCGCTGCCGCTGTCGCCCTTTTTAAAGAAGTCGATACCCTGTGCGCCGCTGCGACCTTTGCCGCCATCCAGACGCAATGCGTACAGGCCGAAAGCATCCACGCCCACACCCACGGTCCCTTGGGTGAAACCGGACGAGAAGGTACCGATGGCCGCTTGGCCCCATTCGGCTTTGTCCGGGTTCCCGTCTTTGTAGTCGCGATTCATGTAGGCATTGCGCAGCAGCACTTTGAGGCTGCTGTCTTCAACAAAACCCTTGGATTCGGCCTGGTCGTTGGCCATGGCTTGTGTGGCACTCAACATCCCCAGAGCGATCAGGCTGATTCGCTTGTTCAACATTTTGTTCTTTTCCTTATTACGGGTTGATACGCGCTGTGTCCAACGGCTGAAATGGCGCTTTTGCGCTCTTTTTTCACCTTAAAACAATAAGGCCCGCCCACGACGAGTCGCGGCGGGCCTTATTGTAATTTTATGAGTCATGGCGGTTAGCCACAGGCGTTGGGCGAATCGTAGCCGCGCCGTCAACAACGTGTCAATTTCATGCATCGTCTGTGAACAGGCAGAAATCGTCCGAGAAAAGATTTATCTGTGTTAAATGCCTGCCCGCTTTAACCCATTTTATCTTGAGCGCAAACACGTTAATGAGTCATATAAGGGGTTACAAACAATCTATTTGAGAATATGTCATTGGCACAGTTACAGCGCAAATGTCATCGGGCGTAACCCGCGTAGCCTGGGTGAGCATGATCTGAAACCTCTTACATCGCCTTCAATCACAGATACCCCCCGAAAAACGTCTCGCCATAAAAAAAGCGCCACCATCCCGGCAGCGCTTCCATCAATCCGTTGTTGTGCTTCTTATCCTTCCATCACATCCCACAGCGCCTCCAGCTCCGCTTCGCTGAATAAGCCAGCAGGGTAACGCTCGATCATCATCAGGCGCGGATCTGTGTCTTCGATCGGACGCGTTCCATTGGACTTTAACCAGTGCGCCAGGATCTGGAGCGATTCGCTGTTTACTGCCAGGGGATGCAACGCCCGCTCTCCCATTACATTCACTTCGGCGTTCATTTCCACGCGCTCTCCTGGTTCGTGAGCGGCTAACTTATCCAAGGTTTATGACAGAACATCGCAGTTCTCCCCCCCTGCTCTACTCCAGAACAGATACAAGAGCTGTGCCAAGGTTTCGGACTCGTCGACCGACGGATACAAAAAAGCCCGCAACCCTGATGGGCCGCGGGCTCTTTGCAAAGCGCCGGGAAAAACGCCTTGCCCGGTGGATTTTGCATGTAACTCAAGCTGTTACAACTGCACTCATTGCAGGTGTGGCGCCGGCTGTTGTTGGGTAAGGCAGTGGATGTTGCCTCCACCCAGTAACAATTCCCGCCCCGGCACCATCACCACTTCGTGCTGTGGGAACAGCGCCTGCAACAACTCTTTTGCCGGGCCGTCCAGGGGATCGTCGAAGCTTGGCGCGATGATGCCACCGTTGACGATCAGAAAGTTCACATAGGAACCGGCCAGACGAACCGTCGGATTGCGTTCCTGAGTGCCATCCACCGGGTCGACACCTGCGCATTCTTCTTCGGTTGCATACAGCGGCCCCGGAATCGGCATCTTGTGCACCGTGAATGGGCGACCCTTGGCGTCTGTGCTGCCTTGCAACACTTTCATGGCGGCCTGGCAGCGTGGGTAGTTGGGGTCTTGCGGATCGTCGGTCCAGGCCAACAGCACTTCACCCGGACGCACGTAGCAGCAGAAGTTATCCACATGACCATCGGTTTCGTCGTTGAACAAGCCGTCCGGGAGCCAGATGATTTTATCCACGGCCAGATTCGCGCTCAGCACCGCTTCTATTTCTGCACGGCTCATGTGCGGATTGCGATTGCGGTTAAGCAGGCATTCTTCAGTAGTAATGAGCGTGCCTTCGCCATCGACATGAATCGAGCCGCCTTCGAGCACAAAACCCTCGGTACGGTAGCGCTGGCTACGCTCGATCTCGAGGATCTTGCCGCCGACCTGCGAATCACGATTCCATGGCGAATACAGGCCTCCGTCGAAACCGCCCCACGCGTTGAAGTCCCAGTTCACACCGCGGACTTCGCCGCTGTTGTTGATCACGAACGTAGGGCCGGTGTCGCGAACCCAAGCGTCATCGCTGGACATTTCGACCACACGGATATTCGGTACGTCGAGACGGGCGCGAGCGTTTTCGTATTGACCGGCGGACACCGCCACGGTCACCGGTTCGAAACGGGCGATGGCTTTGGCCACCGCCACGTGCGCGGCTTGCGCCGGTTTGCCACCCAGACGCCAGTTGTCCGGGCGCTCGGGCCAGATCATCCAGGTCTGGGTTTGGGGTGCCCATTCGGCCGGCATGTAAAAGCCGTCGGCGCGAGGGGTGCTGTTCAAAGTGGTCATGGCGATCAGGACTCCAGGGAACCGTCGAGGGTTTTCAGCGCGCCGTACAGGTTCGGGCGACGATCACGGAACGACCCCCACGCGCTGCGGATGTGCTCGAGCTCGTCGAGGTCGAAACTGTGCACCAGAATACCTTCTTCGGTTTTGTCGAGCTCCTGAACTTTGTCACCGAACTGGTTGGCGATGAACGACGAGCCGTAGAACGTGATGTCGTAGCCGTCCTGCTCTTCGTTACCGATGCGGTTGCTGGCGATCAGCGGCATCAGGTTGGCGCCGGCATGGCCTTGTTGCACACGCTGCCAGTGGTCACGGGACGAAATGGTCTTGTCGTGGGGCTCGCTGCCGATGGCGGTCGGATAGAACAGGATTTCCGCACCTTGCAGCGCCATGCTGCGGGCGCACTCGGGGAACCACTGGTCCCAGCAAATGCCCACGCCGATTTTCGCGTAACGGGTGTTCCAGACTTTGAAGCCGGTATCACCCGGGTTGAAGTAGTACTTTTCGTGATAGCCAGGGCCGTCCGGAATGTGGCTTTTACGATAAATCCCGAGATTGCTGCCGTCGGCATCGATGATCGCGACGCTGTTGAAACGTGCACGCCCCGCCAATTCGTAGAAGCTGATCGGCAGCACCACTTGCAGTTCCTTGGCGACTTTCTGGAAATGCTTGATCGCGACGTTGTCTTCAACGGTCGTCGCCAGCTGCAGGTAATCCGGGTTCGGCTTCTGGCAGAAGTAGGGAGCCTCGAACAGCTCCTGGATCAGAATGATCTGCGCGCCTTTGGCCGCGGCCTCACGGACCAGCTTCTCAGCGGTCTCGATGTTGGCTTCCAGGTCCCAGGAACAAGCCATCTGGGTAGCGGCGACGGTAACGATACGGCTCATGAATCGGCTCCTGAGCAGGTGCTTGAGGGTCGAGTGTGGCATCGACCGATGACAGAAATGGGAAGCACCGGGTGTGGTGAGGCACACCGGGGCAGCGGTGACTTTATAGCCGATAAAAATCGGCTTTAAAAGCCTTACCACTTCCTTCTGTCTTATTTTCAGGAAAATAAACCGATAATAATCGATATTTTCAGTCCCTTTGTAGGCGCGAGCCTGCTCGCGATGGCCGTCAACGATAACGCGTGTTTTCTGCTTGAACGCGGTGCCTTGGCGTTTTTCGCTGCGGTGCGGCGATCCGACAAGCCAGCTCCTACAGGGGTCGGGTGTTTACAGACCTTCGGCGAGCACCTTCGCCAGCATGTCGACAAAGAAATCCACACTCTGGCGCGAGGTGACCATCGGCGGCTTGATCTTGAGAATGTTCAGGTAATCACCGGTCGGCTGCATGAAAATGCCCAACTCCCGGAGACGATCACACAGTGCCGTGGTTTCTGCCGTCGCCGGTTCCAGGGTTTCACGGTTTCGAATCAGCTCGACCCCAAGATAAAAGCCCGAACCATGCACCGCGCCCACCAGCGGATGGATATCGATCAGCGCCTCCAGACGCTGCTTGAAATATCCGCCCACGACCTGAGCGTTTTCCCACAGTTTCTCTTCCTCCATCACATCCAGCACCGCCATGCCGATCTGGCAACTGACCGGGCTACCGCCTGCCGACGAGAAGAAATACCCCTCGGCCTCCAGCGCTTCGGCGATTTCCCTGCGGGTGATGACTGCGCCCAACGGCTGGCCGTTACCCATGCCCTTGGCCATGGTGATGATATCCGGCACCACGCCCTGCTCTTCAAAGCCCCAGAAGAAGTTGCCCATGCGCCCGTACCCGACCTGCACTTCGTCGGCGATGCACACGCCGCCTTGGGCGCGAACCAGTTCATAGACCTGCTTCAGGTAGCCCGGTGGCAGCGAGATACCGCCGGCGTTGCCGTACACCGGTTCGCAGATGAAACCGGCGAGCTGACGGTTCTGCCCGGCAATGTTTGCCAGGTTGTGTTCGACGCTGCGCACGTAGTCCGGTGTGCTGTCGGCACCCCGGAATTCGCCGCGATAAGAGTTCGGCGCGGTGACCGGATGCACCCAGTCCGGGCGGCTGTTCAACGCCTTGGGGTTGTCGGCGATCGAGGTCGAGACCGCGTCCGCGCCCACTGTCCAGCCGTGATAAGCCTCCAGCACGCTGAGCATGTCGCGCCCGCCGCTGTAGGCCCACGCCAGGCGAATCGCCAGGTCATTGGCCTCGCTGCCGCTGTTGACCAGGAACACGCGGTCCATGGAGTCCGGTGACAACTTCAGCAAGCGTTCGGAGAACTCGGCAACCGCCGCGTAGTTGAAACGTGAGTTGGTGTTGAGCAGCGACCACTGGCGACTGGCGACCGCCGCCATGCGCGGGTGACCATGGCCCAGCACCGCGACGTTGTTGAGCATGTCGAGGTAAGACCGGCCCTGCATATCGATCAGGTGATTGCGCCAGCCGCGCTCGATGCGTGGCGGGTCGAGGTAGTAGTGTTTTTGCGTGCGGGCGAAACTGGCGTCGCGGCGCGCCAGCAATGTCGCCGAGTCGAGCTCCTCCTGTGCGTCGCAGGCCAGCCCCAGCAACGCCGCCGGCGACGGGCACAACGCCTGCCAGGCGGCAGCGCGCGATGGCGTGCAAAACAGCGGAGCATCGAACGATGCGCCTCGGCACAACTGCACCACCAGCGGCCCGCTGACTGAACCCAGCACCTGGCCTTTGACCAGCGCCGCACCGCTGTGCAGCGACGGCGTCACGCCCCATAACCGCACGCTCAATTGCGGGCCGTCCAGTTGCAACAAATTTGGCGCAGGCTGATGCACCACTCCGGCAAACGGCGATTCCACAGCAGTGCCATGGGGCACTTGCAACTCGACGTGCAGTGGGAAAGTGTCCGGCTCAATCGCGCTGTCCGGTCGGGTACGAGACAGCCGGTACTGCCCATAACGGCTGGCCGCCAGACCGTGCGTTGTCGCGGCTTCGGCCAACAGGCGCTGGTCGATTCCTGCCTGCTCCCAGTTACCCGCGTCGAAATGCGGGCTGAGCACGCCCAAATCGATCAGGGCAAACTCACGCCCCACCAGTCCCGGCAGCAGCGGTGCAAAACCTTCGTCCTCGATGCTCGGCAGGCTCTGACCGACCGCGGCAAGAATCGCTGCCTCCATCAACGCCGAGGGCACCGAGGTGGCAACGCGCAAGATCTCCCATTCATGGGTCAGGTTGTCACGACTGTATTCATTACCCGGATCGATACTGACCTGCTGCTCGCCGCTGAGCACCAGCACCGCCGCCCGCGTGACAATCAGCGGCCAGAGCGCCCGCAGTTCTGCAGGCTGCAACGGATTTAGCGCGTGATAAGCCTGGACCGCCGGCAGGATGTAGAAAGGATCGCCACCGGCGTGATGCAACAACGCCGCGCAGGTCACCGACAGATCGCTGATGCGCCAGGTGCGAACCAGGTCGCCGAAATCGATCACGCCCTGCAATTGCCATTGGCGCTGCAAATCGCGCTGCCAGACCACGTTGTCATCGGTGATATCCATGTGGATGGCCTGCACCGGCAACTTATCCACAAGCGGCTGTAATTGGCGCTCGGCACGCTCGACCACGCCGGCGATCAGCGCGCGTTGCTGGTCGTCCTTGATGATTGGCAGCAAATGGGCGATTAACGCGCTGGCATGGCGAGCGTCCCATTGCAGCGTGCGTTCGAGACCCGGATGGTCGAAATTGGCCAACGCCAGATCCATTTCGCCACACAGTCGACCGAACCCGGCCACCACCGAAACCGGCAGATGGTCCAGGTGCGTGAGGGACTGCCCTTCGATGAAATCAAGCAGGCGCACATGCACCGCCTGGCCGTCGACTTCAAGGGTAAGCAGGTCTGAACCCGTTTTCGCAGGGATCACCCGCGGCGCCTGCACCTGGCAATGTTCAGCCAAATGCCTGAGCCCCGCATGCTGGGCTTGCAGCTCCAGCGCGGAGTAATCGCCACGACAGATTTTCAGGACGAATTGGCCCTGGTCACTGTCAACGCGGTAGTTGAGGTCTTGCTGGCTGCCGAGGGCCTTCAACTTGCCGCTCAGCCCGTAATGCCCTTCGAGTAACTGCACAGCCTGCTCCACGGACACTTGCGGACCGGGAAGACTGGCGCGATGAATCAACGTGGCAAGCGGCATACAATGACCCCTGAAATTTTATTAGGCGCTTATATCGCCACTGCCGGGGACAATACACAACCCCCACGCCGCGCAGACTGCGCCCGCAAGCCTAGGCATAATGCGCCTGTACCCCCAGGCGTTTGATGCTCATGACTTCGACCCTACCTCGCAGACCCCGCTGGCGCAGCCTGGCGCTGCTCGCGCTATGCCTGGCGCCATTGCTTTGGCCGCTGGAGCATCTGGCCGAGCGCTATTACCGCAGCGAACTGGCCGGACAGAACCGTCAGACCCTCGATCTCTACGTCGCCAACCTGCTGGGCACCCTGCACCGCTATGAAGTGCTGCCGCAGATCCTCGGTGAGCTGCCGGCCCTGCGAGCCGTCCTGGGCGCGCCGGACGATAGCGTCACCCAAGGCAACGCCAACCGTTTGTTGAAAAATATCAGCGCCCAGACCGGTGCCGAGGTCATGTACCTGATGGACACCACGGGCAAGACCCTGGCCGCGTCCAATTGGGATAAACACGACAGTTTCGTCGGACGTAACTTTTCCTTCCGGCCCTATTTCAGCGAAGCGATGGCTGGGCGGCTCGGACGCTTCTTCGGGTTGGGCACCACGTCGGCCAAACGCGGTTACTTCTTCGCCGCTGCAGTGCGCAATGGCGAGAAAATTCTCGGCGTGCTGGTGGTCAAGGTTGACCTGGACCATACCGAAAGCCTCTGGGGCAATACCCCGGAACAATTGCTGCTGACGGACCATAACGGGGTGGTCATTCTCACTTCACGGCCCGAGTGGCGATTCCGTTCGACCCGGCCGTTGAGTGAAGAAGAACGCAAGGCCATCATTGCGATTCAACCCTACCCGACCCGCGATCCAAAACCATTGAATCTCAACCCCGCCGCCTGGTTGACCCAGACCCAACAGATCGAAGAAACCGGCTGGAACGTCAGCATCCTCGCCCCTCGAACCCTGATCGATCGCCCGGTGCGCACCGTGGTCGCCATCGGTGGCGCGACACTGTTGGTGTTGATGCTGTTGCTCGGCCTGATGATGCAGCGCCGACGCCATTACCTGGACCGGATCGCTTTCGAAGCCAAGGCCCGGCACGAACTGGAAGGTCGGGTAGCCGAGCGGACCAGCGACCTGGAAGGCCTCAACCGACGATTGAAAGAGGAAGTGCTCGAGCGCGAACAGGCCCAACAGGAGCTGGTTCGCGCCCAGGACGATCTGGTGCAGGCCGGCAAGTTGTCGGCGCTGGGCACGATGTCGGCGAGCATCAGCCACGAACTCAATCAACCGCTCGCCGCGATCCGCAGTTACGCGGAGAACGCCGAAGTCCTGTTGGACCACCAGCGCACCGACGATGCCCGCGGCAATCTCAAGTTGATCAGCGAACTGACCGGGCGCATGGCCTCGATCATTGCTCACCTGCGCGCCTTCGCCCGGCGTGATCGCCACGCCCCGGAGAGCGTCGCCCTGCAACCGGCGCTGGACGATGCCCTGGCGCTGCTGGCCAAGCGCCGCCGCAGCATGGAAGTCGAATTGATCCGGGATCTGCCGGCCGCCGCCCTGTGGGTCGAGGCCGGGGAAACCCGTCTGCGCCAGGTGCTGGGCAATCTATTGGCCAATGCCCTCGACGCCCTGACGGAAAAAGGCCCGCCGCGTAAACTCTGGTTGAGTGCCCAATCCACCGCCGACGGCGTCACGCTGTACATTCGCGACAACGGGCCCGGGTTCTGCCTGGAAGCACTGGGTCGCGCCAGCGAGCCGTTCTACACCACCAAGACCCGCACTCAGGGCCTTGGATTGGGGCTGGCGATCTGCGAAACCCTGATGCGCGCCTTCGGCGGCGAACTGTCGTTCTCCAACCACAAGGAAGGCGGCGCCCTGATTACCCTGAAGTTGCGCCCAGGCGCACCGGGCGTGAGCCTGCAACCGTCCGAGGACCGAAGTGCATGACCATCGACAATCGCATACAGGTCGTGTTGATCGACGACGATCCCCATCTGCGCCAGGCCCTGGGCCAGACCCTGGACCTCGCCGGCCTGAAGATCCTGCCGCTCGCCGAAGCCCAGGGCCTGGCCGGGCAACTGGAGCGCGACTGGCCCGGCGTGGTGGTCAGTGACATCCGTATGCCCGGCATGGACGGGATCGAATTGCTGACCGAGCTTCACGCCCAGGATCCGGAGCTGCCGGTGCTATTGATCACCGGTCACGGCGATGTACCGCTGGCGGTGCAAGCCATGCGCGCCGGCGCCTATGACTTTCTGGAAAAACCCTTCGCCAGTGACGCGCTGCTCGACAGCGTACGTCGCGCATTGGCCTTGCGCCGGTTGGTGCTGGACAACCGTAGCCTGCGTCTGGCGCTGAGCGATCGTAACGCGCTCAGCGCCCGGCTGGTCGGGCAATCGGCGCCGATGCTGCGCCTGCGCGAACAGATCGGGGCATTGGCCGCGACCAAGGCCGACGTGCTGATCCTCGGCGAAACCGGTGCCGGCAAAGAAGTGGTGGCCAGGGCGTTGCATGACCTGTCGAGTCGGCGTAACGGTCCGTTCGTGGCGATCAACGCCGGGGCCCTGGCCGAGTCGGTGGTTGAAAGCGAGCTGTTCGGCCACGAGCCCGGCGCCTTTACCGGCGCGCAGAAGCGCCGCATCGGCAAGTTCGAATTCGCCAACGGCGGCACGCTGTTCCTCGATGAAATCGAAAGCATGAGCCTGGACGTGCAGGTGAAATTGCTGCGCTTGCTGCAGGAGCGCGTGGTCGAGCGCCTGGGCGGCAACCAGCTGATACCGCTGGACATCCGCATCATCGCCGCGACCAAGGAAGACCTGCGCCAGTCCGCCGATCAGGGACGCTTCCGCGCCGACTTGTATTACCGCCTCAACGTTGCGCCGCTGCGCATTCCTCCCCTGCGTGAGCGCGGTGAAGATGCGCTGATGCTGTTCCAGCATTTCGCCGATGAAGCCAGCGCCCGTCATGGCTTGCCACCCCATGAACTGCAACCGGGGCAACGCGCCCTGCTGCTGCGCCACACCTGGCCCGGCAACGTGCGTGAACTGCAGAACGCTGCCGAACGCTTTGCCCTGGGCCTGGAACTTGCGCTGGACAACAGCGCCCCTGACGCGGCGGCTGGGAGTACGGTAGAGATGGTCAGCGGTGGTCTCAGCGAACAAGTCGAAAACTTCGAAAAGAGCCTGATTGCCGCAGAACTGGCGCGCTCTCACAGTTCCGTGCGCAGCCTTGCCGAAGCCTTGGGCATTCCGCGCAAGACCTTGCATGACAAATTGCGTAAACACGGGCTGAACTTCGCCGACAGCGGTGCCCATCCCACCAACGACGAGCTCGACTGAGCGACCGTCAAACCATCGTCTTCATGCCTGAGGCCCGTTAATGAACCGCGACAGCCATCACCTGGAATCGATCCTTCACCACGACATTCCCCTGACGCGGGACATGGGCCTCAAAGTACTCGACTGGCACGACCAGCAACTGCGCCTGCACCTGCCGCTGGAAGCCAACGTCAACCACAAGAGCACCATGTTCGGCGGCAGTCTGTATTGCGGCGCGGTGCTGGCCGGTTGGGGCTGGCTGCATTTGCGCCTGCGTGAAGCCGGCATCGAGGACGGGCATATCGTGATTCAGGAAGGTCACATCAGCTATCCGCTGCCGGTGACCAGCGATGCCACGGCAATTTGCCAGGCGCCGAGTGCGGCGGTGTGGAAGAAGTTTATGGCGATGTATGAGCGCTATGGCCGGGCGCGGTTGACGTTGCATTCACGGATTGTGAATGCGGGGAGTGAGGAGGATGCGGTGACGTTTACCGGACAGTACGTGCTGCACAGGTAAATCTGAATACCACAAAACCTGTGGGAGCTGGCTTGCTCGCGAAGGCGTCGTGTCAGTCAACGATGATGGCGACTGGCATGCCGCTTTCGCGAGCAAGCCCGCTTGGTTCATGGAGCTGGCTGGCATTTGGGCAAGTTGTCTCGTCCCCGTCAGGAGCGTGCCAGCTGCAGCAGTTTTTCCCGCCACGCAGCCTTCGCCGGCAGCGCCAGGAAATACTCATTCAACAACGACTCCCGCGCCGGATAGCAAAACGGCTGCCCGCGCAGATCCAATACCTCGCCCCCGGCCCCTTCCAACACACCCTGCGCTGCGGCCGTGTCCCACTGCGAAGTAGGCGCCAGGCGCGGGTAACAGTCGGCCGCCCCTTCCGCCAGCAGACAAAACTTCAGCGAACTGCCGATATTGGCCAATTGCAGTTCACCGAGGCTGTCGCTCAAACCGGCCAGCAAACGCTCCTGCTCTGGACTGGAATGCCGACGACTGGCTACGACCGTGAACGCTTCACCCATCGCTGGAACGTCACGCACTTGAATCGGCGACGGTTCGCCACCCTTGTCGCCACGCCAGGCGCCCAGCCCCGCGCCACCGACATAAAAGCGGCCGTTGGTCGGCATCGACACCACGCCAAATACCACTCGCCCCTGCTCGATCAATGCGATGTTGACGGTAAATTCTTCACTGCCGGCGATGAATTCCTTGGTCCCGTCCAGCGGATCCACCAGCCACCAGCGCTGCCAGCCGGCGCGGACGCTCTGCGGGATGTTGGCGTCCTCCTCGGACAACACCGGAATTGTCGGGTCCAGCGCGGTCAACCCATCCAGAATCAGATGGTGGGCGGCCAGGTCTGCGGCAGTGACCGGCGAGTCGTCAGCCTTGGCGGTCACCGCAGTGCCGATGCGCCAGAACGGCAGGATCGACTCTCCCGCCTTCAATGCCAGCTCGACCACCGGTGCCATCAACGGATGAGGGAAGTTCATGGCAGAAACACCCCGCGCTGAGTCAGCAGATCCCGGACCAGATACAGCGACGCCAAGGCACGCCCTTCGGTGAACCGCGGGTTCTGCGCCAACGCCGACAATTCACGCAGGTTGATCTTGTCCACGCCCATGGGCTCAGGCTCGTCGCCTTCAAGACGTTCTTCATACAGATCGGTGGCCAGTACCACCTGAATCTTCTGACTCATGTAACCGGGCGACAACGACAACTCGGTCAAATGCTCCAGTTGCCGCGCGCCATACCCGGCCTCTTCCTTGAGCTCACGCTCGGCCGCCGCCAGCACGTCCTCGCCTGGCTCGATCAAGCCCTTGGGCAGGGACAACTCGTATTCATCGGTGCCACCGCAATACTCTTCGACCAGTACCGCATGGTCCGCATCCAGCATCGCAACGATCATCACCGCGCCATACCCGGCGCCCTTGCCGACCAGTCGCTCATACGTGCGCTCCACACCGTTGGAAAAGCGCAACTGCAACGCTTCGACGCAAAATAAACGGCTGGTGGCGACAATCTCGCGGGCGAGGATGGTGGGTTTCTGGCGCATGAGCGGCTCCTGGGTGATAGCGGGTTACTATACCCGGCCTATCCTGATTGTTTACTCCGGATATCTTTTTTACCGCTGGAGAAGTTTTTTATGTCCCTGCTGCCCTGGCACGACATCGACACCGTTCTGCTTGACATGGACGGCACGCTGCTGGACCTGCACTTCGACAACCATTTCTGGATGGAGCACCTGCCCCAGCGTTACGCCGAGTTGCACGGGGTCAGCCGGGCCATGGCCGAGATGGAACTGCAGCCACTGTTCGAGCGTCATGCTGGCCAGTTGCAGTGGTACTGCCTGGACTTCTGGAGCGCCGAACTGAAGCTGTCGGTGCGCGAGCTGAAACTGGAAACCGCTCACTTGATCGCCCTGCGTCCGGACGCGGACACGTTCCTGGCGGCGATCAAACAGGCTGGCAAGCGCGTAGTGCTGATCACCAACGCCCATCGCGATTCGCTGTCACTGAAGCTGGAAAGAATCGAACTGGCGCCGTACTTCGAGCGGTTGATCAGCTCTCACGATTACGGTTTCGCCAAGGAAAACCCGCAGTTCTGGGATGCCTTGCAGGCGGACATCGGTTTCGATCCGGCGCGCAGCCTGTTTATTGACGACACCTTGCCGATTCTGCGCAGTGCGCGGGATTTTGGCGTGGCGCATTTGTTGGCGGTGAGTGAGCCGGACAGTCGCAAGGGGCCCAAGGATACGGCGGAGTTTGCGGCTGTCGGGGATTATCGGGAGCTCATTGCAGGGCTTTAGACCGGGTCGCCTGCTTCGCGAGCAGGCTCGCTCCCACAGGATCTGGGTTGTTCACGAAGCCTGTGAACGACACAAAACGTGTGGGAGCGGGCTTGCCCGCGATGCAGGCGACTCGGTCTAAAGGTTATTCCGGAATCCGCAACGACTGCCCCGGATAAATCTTGTTCACATCCTTGAGCATCGGCTTATTGGCCTCGAAGATTTTTTGATACTTGTTGGCATCGCCATACACGCGCAAGGAAATCGCACTAAGGGTGTCGCCCTTCACAACCGTGACAAAGGTTGCAGCCTTCACCACCGGCCCGGTCACCGTAATCTGGTCATCGACGCTCCCCACGCCGGCGATGTTGCCCACCGCCAACAGAATCTTTTCCTTCTCTTCCTGACTGCCGACTTCACCCTTCACGGTGACCTTGTCGCCATCCACTGTCGCCTGCACATTCGGGTTACCCAGGCCGACCTTACTGATGTGCTCCTTCAACTGCTCGCTGGCATTGGCATTGCCCGGCGTCAGCAGATCGATAAGCTTTTCGCCTGCTTCTTTCACAAAACTAAAAATACTCATGGTGTTTTCTCCTTGGGAGTGGGGTCCAGAGGCAAAAGATTAGACCAAGCCGGCGGACCGCGATTGCCACCCGACCAATGACGCCGCTTCCCCCCAGGCGCTAGAATCCGGAGCCTCACCGCACCCTGGAGCGAAGATGGACATCAAGCAGCTGAAATTCCTCATCGCCCTCGACGAAACCCGACATTTCGGCCAGGCCGCCGCGCGCTGCCATATTACTCAGCCGACCCTGTCCATGCGCCTGCGCAGCCTCGAAGAAGAGCTCGAGTTACCCTTGGTCAACCGTGGCCAGCGTTTCGAAGGCTTTACCGCACCGGGCGAGCGGGTGTTGGCATGGGCGCGCACCGTACTGGCCGCCTGCGACGGCTTGCAGGCTGAAGCTGCTGCCTGTCGCGGCAACCTGGTCGGTACCCTGCGGCTGGGCGTAGTGCCACTGTCGAGTTTCGATCCGCTGCCATTGATGCAACGACTGCACGCCGAGCACCCCAACCTGCGCTTCGAACTCTCGTCCCTGAGTTCCGAACAAATCCTCGAGCAACTGGCAAACAATCGTCTGGACATCGGCGTCTCGTACCTGGAACGCCTGGACGGCGAGCGCTTCGATTCACTGGCATTCAGTGAAACCCGGATGGGTCTGCTCTACGATCAACGCTTCTACACGTTCGGCGAAGCAGCGTTGAGTTGGGAATCGCTAATCGAGTTGCCGCTGGGCATGCTGACCAGCGGCATGCACTTTCGCCAGTCCATCGACCAAAACTTCCACAACCGCGGCCTGACCCCGCAGCCGTTGTTACAGACCGACGCGGTGCATCAATTGATACAAGCCGTGCACGGGGGCCTGTGCTGCGCCGTGATGCCATTGGAGGGCGGCCTGGAAAACATCACCGATCATTTGCGCCTGCAGCCCATCGAAAACGCGCAAACCCTCGGCAAATTGGGTCTGATCATGCGTCGCAGTGCACCGCGTTCGGCATTGGCAGAGGCGTGTTTCGCGATTTACCAGCAATCGTCGATAGCTTCTTGATCGATGGCATCTATCAGCAGATCAGTAATAGCGATTAGACGCGACAAGTTGACGCGCCTAGGCTTAAAGCTGACCAACCCGTCGGTGACACCATGAACGCCAAGCGCCCTGTTGGCGCGGCGCCTGCACTCGAAACGCCTGCGCCCGCTGCCAGCCAGACCTACAGCTACAGCAACCTTCCTCACACCGAACCGCAAAATGCCGAATCGGACAGCACCGCGCTGGCCGAGGAAGTCGCGCTGGCGATTGCCTATAACGGCATCAGCCAGGCAGTCATGCTGGTGACGCCGACGGATCTCGAGGATTTCATTGTCGGCTTCAGCCTCGGCAGCGGCATCATCGAAGACGTCTGCGACATCTACGACTTGCAACTCAGCGGCTCGGGTTCGGCGCAGTACGCGCAAGTGACAATCGCCAACCGAGCCTTCTGGAACCTCAAGCAACAGCGTCGGCAAATGACGGGCACCAGCGGTTGCGGACTCTGTGGGGTTGAGGCGGTCGAACAGGCATTGCCCGACCTCAAAGTCTTGCCCGGCGCCCCACTGCCGCCTGCGCAATGGCTCGATGGCCTGCGCCAGCGCATCGGCGCGTTCCAGCCCCTCGGCCAGTACAGCGGCGCGGTGCACGCGGCGGTGTTCATGGACGCCAAGGGCGAATTGCTGCTGGGCCGTGAAGACATCGGCCGGCACAACGCCCTCGACAAACTGATTGGCGGGCTGATCCGCCAGAAGATTCCGACTGAAGGCGGCCTGGCGATTGTCACCAGCCGTTGCAGCCTTGAATTGATCCAGAAAGTACTGCGAGCAGGCATCCAGACGCTGGTCAGCCTGTCGTCGCCCACCGGCCTTGCCGTGCAATGGGCCCGCCGCCACAACCTCAACCTCATCCATCTGCCCCAGAAAAATGCACCGCGGGTCTACAGCCCGGCATTGGAGAATCAAGCGTGAGTCAACATCGTCAAGCCGACCAGAAACCCGTCCCCCGCTACAAGCCCTACAAGGGCCCGGCAGGTGGCTGGGGTGCCCTGATCAGCGTGGCCCAGGCCTGGTTGACCAGCGACAACGCGCTGAAAAACCTGCGCATCATGCTCAAGACCAACCAGAACGGCGGCTTCGACTGCCCCGGTTGTGCATGGGGCGATTCTCCGGAAAAGGGCTTGGTGATGTTCTGCGAGAACGGCGCCAAAGCGGTGAACTGGGAAGCGACCAAACGGCGTGTCGATGGAGCGTTCTTCGCCAGGCACAGCGTCAGTTCGTTGCTGGGACAAAGCGACTATTGGCTGGAATACCAGGGCCGTCTGACCGAGCCGATGCGCTACGACGCCGAGACCGATCGCTACAAGCCGATCACTTGGGAAGCGGCGTTTTCGCTGATAGGTAAACACTTGCAAGGGCTGTCCAGTCCGGATCAGGCCGAGTTCTACACCTCGGGTCGAGCCAGCAACGAAGCGGCGTACTTGTACCAGCTGTTCGTGCGCGCCTACGGCACCAACAATTTCCCCGACTGCTCGAACATGTGCCACGAGGCCAGCGGCGTGGCATTGGCGCAAAGTGTCGGCGTCGGCAAAGGCACCGTAACCTTCAATGACTTCGAACACTCCGATGCGATATTCGTATGGGGCCAGAACCCCGGCACCAACCATCCGCGGATGCTCGAGCCTTTGCGCGAAGCAGTGAAACGCGGCGCGCAGGTGGTCTGCATCAACCCATTGAAAGAGCGGGGACTGGAGCGATTCCAGCACCCCCAGCACCCGATCGAAATGCTCACCAACGGCGACAAGCCCACCAACACCGCCTACTTCCGCCCGGCGCTGGGCGGCGACATGGCGATCCTGCGCGGCATGGCCAAATACCTGCTGCAATGGGAGCGCGACGCACAGAAGGCTGGCAAACCCGCAGTGTTTGATCATGAATTCCTCGATGAACACAGCGTCAACGTGCTGGATTACCTCAGCGTCATCGACGACACCTCCTGGGAGCATATCGTCGAGCAGTCCGGCCTGACGCTGCTGGAGATCGAGCAAGCCGCCCGCATGTACGCCAAGAGCAATAACGTGATCATGTGCTGGGCCATGGGCATCACCCAGCATCGCCACTCGGTGGCGACCATTCAGGAAATCGCCAACCTGATGCTGCTGCGCGGCAACATCGGCCGTCCGGGCGCCGGCCTGTGCCCGGTACGTGGCCACAGTAACGTGCAGGGCGACCGGACCATGGGCATCAACGAATGTCCACCGGCGGAATTCCTCGATTCGCTGGAGCGACGCTTCCAGTTCAAGGTGCCGCGGAAAAACGGCCACAACGTGGTCGAGGCGATTCATGCCATGGCCGATGGCCGGGCGAAAGTGTTCATCGGCCTGGGCGGCAACTTTGCCCAAGCCACACCGGACAGCAACCGCACCTTCCAGGCCCTGACCAACTGTGACCTGACCGTACAGATCAGCACCAAGCTCAATCGCAGCCATCTGGCCCATGGCAAGGACGCGCTGATCCTGCCGTGCCTGGGCCGCACCGACATCGACATCCAGACCGAAGGCGCGCAAGCGGTGACCGTGGAAGACTCGTTCAGCATGGTCCATTCCTCAAACGGCCAATTGCAGCCGCTGTCCGACCAGATGCGCTCGGAGCCGGCGATTATCGCGGGTATCGCTGCTGCAACACTGGGTAGCCAGCCGGTGGACTGGGACTGGCTGGTGGCCGATTACAACCGTATCCGCGACCTGATCGCCGACACCATTCCAGGCTTTCGCGAGTTCAACGATAAGATTCGCATTCCAGGCGGCTTTTACCTGGACAACAGCGCCGCGGCCCGTCGCTGGAAAACGCCATCCGGTCGGGCGAATTTCCGCGCCAATAGCCTGCCCAAGGATCTGGTGCACGAGCGCACCCGTGCCACCGGGGTGTTGCCGGACCTGATCATGCAGTCGATGCGCTCCCACGATCAGTACAACACCACCATTTATGGCCTCAATGATCGTTATCGCGGGGTCAAAGGACAGCGCGACGTGTTGTTTGTGAATGAGGCCGACATCATTCGCCTGGGGTTCAAACCAGGGCAGAAGGCGGACATTGTTTCGATTTGGGATGATGGTCGCGAGCGCCGGGTGAAAGGCTTTACGCTGCTGGCGTTTGATATTCCTGCCGGGCAAGCGGCGGCGTACTATCCAGAGGTCAATCCGCTGGTGCCGCTGGAAAGCATTGGAGATGGCAGCCAGACGCCGACGTCGAAGTTTGTAGCGATCCGGTTGGAAGCGGCGAGCGAGACTGGGCTTATCATGACCAAATCGGCTTGATGCGGCGCCTGAGCCGGCCTATTCGCGAGCAAGCCCGCTCCCACAGTTGACCGAGTTCTTCCAGAAGGAACGCGATCGAATGTAGGAGCGGGCTTGCTCGCGAAGGCGATAGAACATTCAATGAATCTTGCGGGTCAATTACTTTTCAAACACCCACAAAAAAGGCCGTTCTATCACAAAAACGGCCATTCCGAAGTAACTAAAGACCCGCTAAAAATCATTAAGTTCCGCCTAAAAAACAGTAACTTATAGAAATGTGTTGAAGTCGTGTTACTCGTCGGATTTCGATTGTCACAACCATGAGACAGCCTCAGGATCGCGTCGTCATCCCCTTGAGGTTTCTCTATGAAGTTCTCCTCGATTCTCTTGTTGTCCCTTGGCCTGGTCAGTGGCTTCGCTTCTGCCGGCGGCACCACCGAAGCAGGTGTGGGCGGCGCATTGGGCGGGGTTTTGGGCTCGGTCGTCGGTCAGTCGTTGGGCGGCAGTACAGGTTCCACCATTGGCGCGGCCCTGGGCGGCGCGGGTGGTAGCGCAGTTGGCGCAGACAAACGCAGCCGTGGCGAAGCCGCCATCGGCGGTGCGTTGGGCGCAGCAGGCGGTAACGTGGTCGGCCGCAGCATGGGCGGCACCACCGGCAGCCTGATCGGCTCCGCAGCAGGTGGCGGCGCCGGTGGCGCGCTGGGTAACTACATGGGCAACAAGAGCGATGACGACGATGATAATCGTCGCTCCCATCGTGGCGGCGATGACCGTCGCTACTACCGGGACGGCCACCCGGGTCGTGGCCATGCCTATGGGCATCGCAAACACCACAACAAATACCGTCATCGCTGAGGCCTGAACGGCTTCACTGCCTGGTAGATCAAAAAATCGCAGCCCAACGGCTGCGATTTTTTTTGCCCGTCAAGCCACCAGCCGTTCCAGCGCCTCGCGCAACCGATAAGGAATCGCCACCGGCTGATTCGAATCACGATCCACAAACACGTGCACGAAGCGCCCCGCCGCACAGGCTTCATCTTCGCCAGCCCTGAATACCGCCAGCTCGTACTGAACCGAACTGTTGCCCAACTTGCCCACGCGCAAACCGATCTCGATCCGGTCAGGGAAGGCGATGGAGGCAAAGTAATCGCAAGCCGAACTCACGACAAAACCCACGACTTCGCCGTCATGGATATCCAGGCCGCCGACTTCGATCAGATAGGTATTCACCGCCGTGTCGAAAAAGCTGTAGTAGGTGACGTTGTTGATGTGGCCATAGGCATCGTTGTCATGCCAGCGGGTGGTGATAGGTTGGAAGTGGAAATAGTCGGTGCGTTGGGGCATCGGGGTGGACATCAGTGTCGGTTCCTGGAGTTGGATGGCGAGTTTAAGGCGAACACCGCGTTATCGTTCTTCGCGAGCAAGTCGACCAAAGACAACCCTCACCTGCAGGAGCTGCCGCAGGCTGCGATCTTTTGATTTTTGGCAGTGCCGGAATGGCCAAAAATCAAGATCAGAAGATCGCAGCCTGCGGCAGCTCGTACAGGTCAGAGGTGCATCTCGGCCCATTCCCGCACTTCGGCATAGGGATAATCCTCCAGCACCGCAAAACCCGAAATCGACCGCGCCTTGAGCTTGGTAAACAGCGGTACGCTGATCCCGCACAAAAACCGCGTCACACGCTCGGCCGATGGCACGCTGCCGGTGTACTGCTCATGCCTGTGGATAAAATTGGTGCACAACGCTTCGAAGTTTTTATCCACAAGCGCCGGTAGCTCAGGGGGTGCCGGCAGTCGAGCCACCTGCCCGTGACACACCGAACAATGCCCGCATTGCCGCGGCGCATTCTCGTCACCGAAGTACGCCGCCAGGCGATAACCCAGGCAATGATCGGTGGCGAACAGCTCGAGCATGGCGTGAATCCGCGCGATTTCCGTGCGTTCATGCTGAGTGAAACAAGCGTGCAGCTCGGCGCTCAGGGCCTCGCTGTCGAAATCCGTTTGCAGCAGGCTGTAGACATCGGTCATCTGCTTGCTTTCAAGCTCTACCCAACCCTTCTCCTGGAAATAATCCAGCGCCTTGACCACTCGATTGCGCTCGGCTTGATACTGTTGGTATAGCGCCTCGAAGTTCACCGTGGCCCAGCTCCGCGCACGGGTGGAGGTCTGGACGATCGCCGCGACGAAATCCCTGCGCTCACCTTCGAAACGAGCCAGCAGAAACTCGGGCTCCTGCAGATACTTGAAACGGTATTCCGCGTAATAGGCATATCGCGGCGCGATGATCCCGCGCAGCTCCAGCTGCACCAGCAAGGTCTTGAGCGGCAACTGACGAATGTTGCTCTGATCCGCCAGCGGTCCCAGTAGAAACTCCCACTGTCCCTCGGGCGCGGCGGCTTGCAACTCATCCAGCACGCAGCGGATGCCGTCCAGTTCCGGTGTATCGCCGTAAACGAAATTTTCCAGTACGTTGAGGCTGTCGCGGTTGGCCAAGACCAGGCAGTCGGACGGCTTGCCATCACGCCCGGCGCGGCCGATTTCCTGGCTGTAGTTTTCGATGGATTTGGGCAGGTCGAAATGCACCACGTTGCGGATGTCGCTCTTGTCGATGCCCATGCCGAAGGCAATGGTGGCGACGATGCAATTGGACTGTCCGCCCATGAACCGCTTCTGTATCGCTTCCCGTTGCTCATGGGGCAGACCGGCGTGGTACGCCTCGGCCTGAATGCCATTGCGGCCCAGGTGTTCGGCGATGTGCTCGGCCGTTTTCTGCAGGGTGACGTAGACAATGCTCGGCTGACCGGGCCGCTGGCTCATCCACTCGACAAGGCGCTGGCGCTTGTCCTGCCCGCGCACCGGTTCCACCAACAGATTGAGGTTGGACCGATAGAAGCCGGTGGTCACCACATCATCCGGGGCGATGGCGAATTTCGCTTCCATATCGGCGATCACCTTGGGTGTCGCCGTGGCGGTCAGCAGCAGCGCCTGAGGGATGTTGAACTGGCGCTGGTAGTCGGGAAGCTTGAGATAGTCTGGACGGAAGTTATGACCCCATTCGGAAATACAGTGGGCCTCGTCCACCACCAGCAGCGAGATCGGTACCTGCTGCAGGAAATTGCGGAAACGTTCGTTTTTCAGGCGCTCCACGGAGATCATCAAAATCTTCAGCTCGCCGGACTTCGCCCGGGCCATCACATCATTGGCGTCTTCGCGACTCTGGGCCGAATCGATACTGCCCGCCGCAATGCCGTGGCGTTGCAGGAAGGCCAATTGATCCTGCATCAGCGCCAGCAACGGCGAGACCACCAACGTCAGGTGCGGCAGCAACAAGGCCGGCAACTGGTAGCAAAGCGACTTGCCGGAGCCCGTCGGAAAAATCGCCGCCGCCGAGCGCCCGGCCAGCACCGCGCTGACCGCCGCTTCCTGACCGGGCCGAAACTGTGGATAACCGAAAACCTGCTCCAGGGTGTTGTGCATAAGCTGTCACTCCGTTGACTGCTGCGATGCCAAAAGCCTAGCCGGCGATCGCAGCGAGTCGAGAAAAGGTTTGGGGCAAAAACGATACGGGATGATACAGCGTCCACCGGGTCAACCCTCGCCACAGGTCGAAACAATCGGAGCACTTTGCCCCTATCCCGTGCACTCCATTGCGCCGGTAAGGTTGACCTTCGAATAACCGCTCTGCGCGAAATTTCATCACGGCAGGACAACCGAGGCGCGCGGATATCCATCAAGGAACGACCATGCTTCAACCATCCGGCTTTTCGCTCGCCCCTGCGCTGGCGCTGCCATTGCTGTTAAGTGGCTGCCTCACAAACCCTGTGCAACCTGCCACCGATCCGACCCGGTTCGAAACACCGGAGTATCGAGCCCAGAAGGGCCTGGCAGTCATTCACGCGTCAACCCTTTATGCCCGCGGCGGCACCGGTCAAGGGGTGGCCGTAGCCCTGGTCGACTCAGGCCTGAACAGCAGCCTGCCAGCGTTTCAGGGAAGAATCCGTGATCCGGGCTTCGATTATGTCGAGAACAAGGCCGGCACCCTCGACCGGATCGGTCACGGCACCCAGATGGCCGGCATTCTCGCGGCCAACAAGGATGACCATGGCATGCACGGCGTCGCGTTCAACGCACAACTGATCCCCTTTCGTTTCGGCGACGACAACGAGCCATTTTTCTTTGACAGTGAGATTGCACAATCCTGGCAGGCCGGTTTTGACAAGGGCGCGCGCATTCTCAACAATTCGTGGGCCAATGCCATCCCGGCGCCCGAGATCAACGAGGCACGCTACAACCAGGTCATGCCGGAGTCATTGGTGACCGCGCGAAAACTGGTCCGGGACGGCGCGGTATTTGTGTTCCCTACCGGTAACGAATTGAAACGCGAACCCCTGGCCGAACCCGGCTTGCCTCTCGCCCTGCCCGAACTGGAAAAGGGCTGGATCGCCGTGGTGGCATTAAAAAGCGACGGCAGCGGCATCAACGCCAAGTCCAACTATTGCGGTGTGGCAGCAGCCTGGTGCATCGCCGTACCGGGTGGCGATTCCGGCGCAGGGCAAGGCCTGCTGACCACCAGCAAGGACGGGCAATATGTACAGACCGCAGGCACCTCGCCAGCTGCTGCACTGATCAGTGGTGCCCTGGCGGCATTGCACAGCCGCTATCCCGAGCTTACCGCGCAGCAAGTACGCGAACGCCTGCTGGCAACGGCGAACCGGACGGGCATCTATGCCAACAGTGAAGCGTACGGTAGAGGATTGATGGACCTGGAAGCGGCCTCACGCCAGCCCCCGGCCAGCAATCACGACCAGATACTTTAGAAAAGTCGTACACAGTCTGGCGAGCGCCGTACCGAGGAGTGTCGCGCTCCGCCTGACAAACCCGTGGGATTTTTTACTTTCAGGGAATCTGCTGTAAAAAGCCGCGCAAACCTGTAGTCCGAATCCCAAAGGGCCGGTAAACCCCCTACAAAACCTGTCCATCGCGGCCGTCTTGTCCCGTAGCGCGTCCCCCTTCTATAGTTTCCAGCGAGGCTGAAACAGTAATGTCGGCCTGCCGGCGAGACTGCCCGACTTACCCACAGGACTGACCTCGATGAACAACCCCGATCCGCTCACAGACCGCTACCGCCCGCTCAGGACAAGCTACAGCGACACCCCCGTGCTGGTCATCGACACCGAAGCCGACCCTCACGAAATCCTCGACGCCGCCCACCAACGCATCCGCGCCGCCAGCGACCTGCTCGAGACTCTGTACTGCCTGTGCTTCAAACAGGCCGACGCGAGTGACATCCCAAACATCGTCAGCGCCCTCTACCTGCTGACACAGGACGGTCACGAACTGCTCGAAGTCGCCCGCCAGCGATTACCAAAAACCACCGCCAGTCGATGTCCCTGTGGGAGCGAGCCTGCTCGCGAAGAACGATAACGCGGTTTACCAGATAAAAACCAAACCGCTCAAACCCGGAAGGGATAAGTCTGTAGGCAATGCCCTATCCAAGCTTCATCCCGGTCCTACAACCACAGACGCCTTGTCGACTATCGCCAACCGGTGACTCATATCTATAGTCCGAACTGTCGCTGCCAAATCAGCGACGCAGGTTTGGTCACCTGAATTAGATCTACGCACGCACCCGTTGTATGCTGCCGGCGCTTTTTTGCGTCAGCACGCTTTATGGCGGCTGTGTTTGGGACGCCTTCGGGCGTACCGGGTAAGCGTGCGATCTCACCGGTTGACCAACCTGAACACAGTCGCCTCCCATCGTTTGGTCACGATGACGGCGACTCCTTTTGACGCACTCGAGATTGCACTTCATGAATAAATGGAATCCATTCACCCACGATCGCTACCGCCCACTCCTAACCAACCTCACCGATTCCCCGCCCCTGATTATCGACACAGAAGCCAACCCCCAAGACATACTCGAAGCCGCCCTCCAGCGCATCCGAGCCTCCAGCGAGCTGCTCCGAACCCTGCATTGCCAAGGCTTCTAGCAAGGTGATCTCGAAGACATCCCCCACATCACCCACGCGCTCTACCTCCTGACCCAGGACGGCTGCGACCTGCTAAAAGTCGCCCAGCAACGCATGCTGAACTGGAAAGCCCCGGCCTGACGCGACCTGGCGATCGTTCCCACGCGCTGCGTGGGAATGTCTCTACGGACGCTCCGCGTTCGGCTCTTGGGACGCAGTAGGTCTCGGGCTGCATTCCCACTCAGACCTAGAACGATCAAAGTCGCAACGGTGGGATACAAAAACTCTGGAAGAGATCTATCCAACCACTTAAGTGGCAATATTCTGGCTTTTTTTTGCAATTTAAGTTGGAATAATGGCAGTTTCCATAATCGCCTCCCACTTATATCTTGAGTGGCGTTTGGCAGAAAAGGCCTTGCTACTCGTTGGACCTAACCCAGCAAATCACCATATAAGTGCTATTATTCTGGCAGTTAAGGCCTAAAAACGAAGGAATAATGGCACATGGCTAAAAAAACAGCGCCCCTGTTGCCGGCTGCATCCAGGTTGCTCGCCGAGTTTGGCGAACGACTCAAACTCGCTCGGCTACGTCGCAAGCTGACAGCCAAGCAAGTGGCTGAGAGAGCAGGCATGTCGCTGACGACGCTACGCTCATTGGAGTCAGGCGGCTCAGGCGTGACGATGGGGGCCTATATGTCCGTGATGCAGGTTCTGGGCCTGGAGAAAGACTTGAGCAAGCTCGCCGCAACGGATGAGTTGGGACGCCAACTGCAAGACGCGCAATTAACTCAACGAGCGAGCGCCGCAACCAGTAAACGCCGACGAGTGCGCAACGTGGCTCCACCGAAAGCATCGTCACCCATTCAAGAGCGGGCGACGCAAACACCGGAAAGCCCCATCTCCGATTCGGATCTTGAGGTTGATTTCCCATTGAACACCCACTCTTTTTCCAGTTTGTTTACCAAGAAAAAAACTAAACCCGGGACGGATTAAAAATGACACTGATCGCGGTGTATGCCGATTGGGAAACCCTGCAAAGACCAAGGCGTCTTGGGTTTCTTCATGCCGGAAAGACTCGCTCCACTAACGTGTTCGAGTTTGAGTACGACACTGCTGCTTTGGCCGATCCCGAGTTGAATTTCACGACGCTGGATCCCCGCATCAAACTCTTCGAAGGGCGACAGTTCCCAGGGCAGCACCAGACCCGCTTCGGCGTTTTTGCCGACTCAAGCCCGGATCGCTGGGGGCAATTGCTGATGAAACGCCGACTGGAACGGGACATCCGCGACGGCTTGGCTCCGAAGGGTACCAAGCTCTATGAGGCGGATTTCCTGTTAGGCGTCCATGACCTTTATCGAGTCGGTGCTATTCGCTACAAGCTCAATGACGAAGGCAATTTTCTGGATGACCGAGATGGATTGGCGGCGCCTCCTTTTGTCGAGTTACGCGCGTTGGAGCAGGCAAGTCGAGCGTTGGAAAACGATCCAGACAATACGTCACTCGATGGGCGCGAGTGGCTGAGAATGTTGATCGCACCCGGTGGTTCATTGGGCGGCGCCAGGCCCAAAGCCAGTGTTGCTGACAAGAATGGTCATCTGTGGATCGCCAAGTTTCCGAGCACCCGGGACGACTATGACGTCGGCGGATGGGAATTCGTGGTGAGTGTTCTGGCGAATCAATGCGGTCTGCGAGTGGCGAAGGGTATTGCACAATGCTATGCGAGCGACCATCACTGCTTCATGGTCAAACGCTTCGACCGTACCGAAACGGGTAGGCGGCTACATTTCGCCTCAGCCATGACGATGACTGACCGCGTGGACGGTGACGATGCATCGGTGGGCGCCAGCTATCTGGAGCTGGCAGAAGTACTCATGGAGCATGGCTCAGAACCCGACAAAGACCTGCGCGAGTTATGGTCGCGCATCGTGTTCAACATCCTGGTCTCCAATACCGACGACCACATGCGCAACCATGGCTTTCTCCTTGACCCCGGCCGGGGGTGGCGCCTGTCTGACGCCTACGACATGAACCCGGTAGCACAAGCCGAGGGGTTAAAGCTCAACATTACAGATGCCGACAATGCTTTGGATCTCGAACTTGCTCGCGAAGTGGCAGGATACTTTCGAGTTAGCCGTGTTGATGCGGAAGAAATTATTGAGAGTTTCCAAGAGGTCGTGGGTCAGTGGGCAAAAGTGGCCAGCGCAGTGGGGCTGTCAAAGCGAGAACAAGACAATATGGCTCCCGCGTTTCACCTGTCTGCCAAGTGACTCACGTACTGCTCGCCTTTCGCCTACAAAAAAGCCGCCCCGAAGGGCGGCTTTTCATTCGCTAAATCCAAGCCTTACAGCTTAGGCCCAGCAGCCTTGATCGCGTCGCTCACATCGAACTTCTTGAAGTTCTCAACAAACAACCCAGCCAATGCTTTAGCGGACTCATCGTAAGCAGCCTTGTCGGCCCAGGTGTTACGTGGGTTCAACAAGCCAGTCTCAACGCCCGGTACGGCCAGTGGCACGTCGAGGTTGATGGTGTCGAGGTGTTCGGTTTCAGCACCGATCAACGCGCCGCTCTGGATCGCCGCGATCACGCCGCGAGTGGTCGGGATGTTGAAGCGCTTGCCGACGCCGTAGCCGCCGCCGGTCCAGCCGGTGTTGACCAGGTAGACCTTGGAGCCGAAGCCGCGGATGCGCTTGATCAGCAGCTCGGCGTATTCGCCGGCCGGACGCGGGAAGAACGGTGCGCCGAAGCAGGTGGAGAAGGTCGACTTGATGCCGCTGCCGGAACCCATTTCAGTCGAGCCCACCAATGCGGTGTAGCCGGACAGGAAGTGGTAGGCCGCTTGTTCTTCGCTGAGGATCGACACTGGCGGCAGCACGCCGGTCAGGTCGCAGGTCAGGAAGATCACAGCGTTTGGCTCGCCACCGAGGTTTTTCTCTGAACGCTTGGCAACGTGCTCCAGCGGGTAGGCGGCGCGGCTGTTCTGGGTCAGGCTGACATCAGCGTAATCGGCGTGCTTGGCGTCATCGATAACGACGTTTTCCAGGACCGCGCCGTGCTTGATGGCTTTCCAGATGACCGGCTCGTTCTTCTCGGACAGGTCGATGCACTTGGCGTAGCAGCCGCCTTCGATGTTGAAGACAACGCCTTCGCCCCAGCCGTGCTCGTCGTCACCGATCAGGTAACGGCTTTCATCGGCGGACAGGGTGGTCTTGCCGGTACCGGACAGGCCGAAGAACAGGGTCACGTCGCCCGCTTCGCCAATGTTGGCGGCGCAGTGCATCGGCAACACGTCGGCGGCCGGCAGCAGGAAGTTCTGCACCGAGAACATGGCTTTCTTCATTTCACCGGCGTAACGCATGCCGGCGATCAGCACTTTCTTCTGTGCGAAGTTGAGGATCACGCAACCGTCGGAGTTGGTGCCGTCACGCTCTGGCACGCACTCGAAGTTGGCAACGTTGAGCACTTGCCACTCATCACGGCCAGCAGGGTTGTACTTTTGCGGATTGATGAACAGGCAACGACCGAACAGGTTCTGCCAGGCAGTCTGGGTGGTCATCTTCACGGCGAGGTAGTGGTCTTCCGACGCACCTACATGCACATGGGAAACGAAGTGCTCTTGCGCGTTGTTGAACGCCTCGACGCGAGCCCACAGGGCATCGAACTTGTCGGCCGGGAACTTGCGGTTGATCGGGCCCCAGGCGATGGCGTCCTGGGTGGTCGGTTCTTCAACGATGAAACGATCGACTGGCGAGCGGCCGGTACGGTGACCGGTGCGAACAACCAGCGCGCCGGTATCGGCAAGCTCGCCTTCACCGCGATTGAGGGCTTCTTTAACCAGATCATCAACACTCAGATCGGTGTACACGGCGTTATTGGCTTGCGTCATGAGGTTCCCCGTCGGCCAATGGCCGAGTGTGCTCCAAACGTTTTGTAGTAGAAAGTCGTGCACTACTACCGCGAAAAAAGTGGGCCGGATTATGCCAGAAAAGCCCAAAAATAGTAGGGCCCTCCCGTCGTAACGGCGTTAATCCGGCACTAACCAGTGAATTTACCTGCGCTGAACCGTTTTAGTGACGGGTATCTGACGGCGTATCGACGCCCGCACCAGCGAACAATTGAACGATATCGGCGGCGTCGAACAGGTAGCGCTCGTTGCAGAACTGGCAATCTATCTCGATGTTGCCACCGTGTTCGATGACCAGGGACTGCGCATCTTCAAGTCCCAAGCTGACCAATGCATTGGCAGAACGTTCGCGCGAGCAGCTGCAACGAAAGCGCAGTTTTTGCACATCGAACAGACGGACTTGCTCTTCGTGGTAGAGGCGATGAAGTACGGTTTCGTTGTCTAGACCAAGCAATTCGTCGGCAGTCAGGGTGCCAGCCAGCGCGGTGATGTGCTGCCAGCTGGCAGCGCGTTCTTCTTCATCTTTCAGACGGTCGGCGGGCAATTGCTGCAGTAACAGGCCGCGGGCACGACGGCCATCGGCGTACAGCCAGAAACGGGTATTCACCTGCTGCGACATGACAAAGTAGTTGGTAAAACAGTCCGACAGGGTTTCACCGTCGAGGTCGACAATGCCCTGGTAACGCTGGCCCTGGGTCGGATCGACGGTGAGCGCCAATACACCGTTGGGCATCAGGTCGGCGAGGGTCGCATCAGGGGCGATCCTGTCGGCCTCGTAACGGGCCAGGCCGCGGATCTCACGTTCGCTGGAACATTCGATCATCAGCAGCGGCACCGGGCCATCGGAACGGGCCTGGAGAATCAGCAAGCCGTCGAACTTCAAGGTGCCGACCAGCAACGATGCTGCCGCCATCAGTTCGCCGAGCAGTTGTGCAACCGGCTCCGGATAGGCGTGTTTGGCAAGGACTTCGGCATAGCTTCGCTCCAACGTAACCAGCTCGCCGCGGGTGTCGCTGTCATCGAAGATGAAGCGTTGGGTGTAGTCGGTATCCGTCAGGTCGGTCATAGGTCTGGGTATCTGAAGTAATGGCGATAGGGTTACAAGCGGTGAACATTGCGACTGTTGCACCCGTGTGCGCAACATTCAGCCAAGGAAGGCATTTTATGAACAATCCGCAGTTTGTTCCAAGCAAGGTGAAACCTGCGCTGCTCGAGTTTCGCAAGATTTCGCCCGAACGACACAGAATCAACAGGACTACTCGTCGTTGCTACTGCCGCGAAACTTGAACAAATCCCGTCGCTGTTTCTTGCTGGGCTTGCCATCGGTACTCATGCCCAGCGAACCGGCCTTGCGCATGGCCGCCGCCGCTTCGCGCTTGGCGACGCTGGCTTCGGTTTCAGCATAGAGCGCCTGAGCCTCGGGCGCACCACGGCGCACCACGGATAACGCCCGAACGACCACCGTGCGCTCCTCGAAGCCTTGGCGAATCTGAAACTCGTCACCAATCCTGGGTTCCTTGCCCGGTTTGCAGCGCTCGCCCCGGCAATGCACCTTGCCACTTTCAATCGCCGCCTTGGCCAAGGCACGTGTTTTATAAAAACGCGCAGCCCACAACCACTTATCGAGACGGACCTTGTCGTCCTCTTCCTGTTTTTGTGTCACTTGAATTCCTCTTTGAGCCCATAGTCGGAACTGTACTACCGTTTCTGTCGGGCGCAAGAAGCAGGCTCGCCAGATAGAATGTGATCAAGGCCGGCTCACCGGCATGGAGTGATCGAGTGACCCTATTTCCGTCGTCATTGACCTCGCCCAAGGCTGTTTGCCTGGGCTGCCAACAAAGCGAGCCACTGGGTTTCGACTTTGCCTTCGCCTATCAGCCGATCGTCGATCTGCGCGACCGGTCGATTTTCGCCCATGAAGCCTTGGTACGGGGCGTTGCCGGAGAGGGTGCGTTGTCGGTGCTCGACCGGATCACCAACGACAATCGCTACCGCTTCGACCAGCTCTGCCGGACCCGGGCCATTGAAGGCGCGGCGAATTTAAATATGCAGACACACTTGTCGATCAACTTCATGCCTAACGCCGTGTACCGTCCGGAGCTGTGTATTCGCAGTACCCTGGAGGCGGCTAAAAAGCACAACTTTCCCATCGAGCGGCTGATTTTCGAAACCCTCGAAAGCGAGCACGTAGATAACTATCGCCATTTGACCAATATTCTGCGTGAATACCGCGAATTCGGCTTCATGACCGCCATCGACGATTTCGGTGCCGGCTACTCGGGGCTCAATCTGCTGGCTGATTTCCAACCGGACCTGATCAAACTCGACATGGCACTGATACGCGATGTCGACCGCGATCGTGTTCGTCAGGCTATCGTGAGAGGGATCGTCACAATCTGTGCGGAGTTGGACGTTACAGTCATTGCCGAAGGCATTGAAAGCGCTGGAGAACGGGATTTCCTGGCGGACTGTGGAATATTTCTGATGCAGGGCTACTGGTTCGCCAGGCCCGCATTCAAAGCGTTGGCCCAGGTCCCACCTGGCGCCTGGACGCGTTAACCGCCGGTTTTTCCTATTGAAGACATTTGACCATTTGACCGTTGTCGGTCTGCGCGAGTGGGTGGCGCTCCCGGATTTGGGAGTCGCGGGCCTGCGGGCAAAAATCGACACCGGCGCCAGCACCTCCAGCCTGCATGCCACCGACATCGAGCCATTCGAGCGCGAGGGCGAACAGTGGGTGCGCTTTACTGCGCACCTGGGCACGGTGGTGCAACTGCGTCACCGGCGCTGCGAAGCGCCGCTGGTGACGCGCAAAACCATCAAGAGCTCCAATGGCCACGCGCAGATGCGTTACGTGGTCAGCACGACCCTGGCCCTCGGGGATCGGGTCTGGCGGGTCGAGTTCACCCTCGCCTGCCGCAAATCCATGCGGTATCGCCTGTTACTCGGTTCCAAAGCCCTGATCGACGGCCAGCTGGTGGTCAATCCGGGCATTAAATACGTACAAGACAAGCCGGTGTTCCCGGTATCTACCTCTTCCACAGGTGTTGCATGAAGATCGCTGTGCTGTCGCGGAACCCGCGTCTGTATTCCACTCGTCGTCTGGTTGAAGCCGGGACCGAACGTGGCCATGAAATGGTGGTGATCGACACCCTGCGCGCCTACATGAACATTGCCAGCCACAAACCGCAGATTCATTACCGCGGCAAGCCACTGGAAGGTTTCGACGCCGTGATTCCGCGGATAGGTGCGTCGGTGACGTTTTATGGCTGCGCGGTGTTGCGCCAGTTCGAAATGATGGGCGTATTTCCGCTCAACGAATCGGTGGCCATCGCCCGCTCGCGGGACAAACTGCGTTCGCTGCAATTGCTGTCTCGGCGCGGGATCGGCTTGCCGGTCACCGGTTTTGCCCACTCCCCGGACGACATTCCCGATTTGATCGCGATGGTCAATGGCGCGCCGCTGGTGATCAAGGTGCTGGAAGGCACCCAGGGTATCGGTGTGGTGCTGTGTGAAACCGCGACCGCAGCGGAGTCGGTGATCGAGGCATTCATGGGCCTCAAGCAGAACATCATGGTTCAGGAATACATCAAGGAAGCCGGAGGTGCGGACATTCGCTGCTTCGTGGTCGGCGACAAGGTCATTGCGGCGATGAAACGCCAGGCCAAGCCCGGGGAGTTTCGCTCCAATCTGCACCGGGGCGGCAGCGCCAGCCTGATCAAGATCACGCCGGAAGAGCGCATGACGGCATTGCGTGCGGCAAAGGTGATGGGCTTGGCGGTGGCCGGTGTGGATATCCTGCGCTCCAATCATGGCCCGCTGGTGATGGAAGTGAACTCGTCGCCGGGGCTGGAGGGTATTGAAACCACCACCAGCAAGAATGTCGCGGGGATCATCATCGAGCATCTGGAGAAGAATGGCGGGCCGAACATGACTCGGACCAAAGGCAAAGGATAAAGGCAGCTTTAAGTGGCAAGCTTCAAGCTGCAAGGGAAAAGCGACGGCGGTCTAACGCTGGACCTGCTTTTCGCTTGAGCTTGAGGCTTGAGGCTTGAGGCTTGTAGCTGTCGTCAGACCGCATCCCGCGGCAACATCAACCCCAACGGCAATCGCACCCGCGCTTCCAGCCCGCCACCGGACCGGTTGCGCAACTCGACATTGCCGCCATGCATCGAGGCGATCCGCTTCACGATGGCCAACCCCAACCCGGTCCCCTTACCGCCCCGGGCACGATCGCCGCGAGTGAACGGGTTGAAGATCGCTTCCAGCTCCGACGGATCAATCCCCGCGCCACGGTCCATGACACTCAGCACCACATAGGGTGCACTGATATCCCCGGACACATAAGCCGCCACTTCGACCCCGCTGCCAGCGTGATGCAGCGCGTTGCCGATCAGGTTGTTCAGCAGCCGCTTCATCGACACCCGTCGCAACGGAAAGGGTTGAATGGGCTCCAGGCGCAGCTGGACTTTTTCTTCATTCTGGTTGTACGGCGCGGCAACTTCGCGCACCAGGTCAGTCAAGTCCACCTCTTCCACCGACTCGTCACGGCCGTCGCGGATGAAGGCCAGGAACTGATCGAGAATCGCGTCCATGTCTTCAATGTCGCGGATCATGTCGTCCGTCAGGTCGCTGTGGTCGCCCATCAACTCCAGGGACAGCCGCAAACGGGTCAACGGCGTGCGCAAGTCGTGGGACACCCCGGCCAGCATGAGCTCGCGCTCGCGGCCCGCCTGTTCGACGTCTTCGGCCATCTGGTTGAAGGCTCGGTACACTTCGGTCATTTCACTGGGCGTGTCGCTGATCGGCAGGCGCACGCTGCGACCCTGGCCAAGTTGCCTCGCGGCAAATACCAGACGTTTCAACGGTTGGTTGAGCTGACTCACGAAGATCCACGCCGAAGCGGTCGACAGCAAGCCGATGGCCAGGAACCAGCCGAGTACGTTCCAGATTTTCTGACCGCGCAGAGGGTGCGGATACAGTGGCACTTTCAGCCAGCCGTCACCCAGGCTTGGTGCCCGGACCCATAGCGCCGGTGGCGAATGCATGCGCAGTCTGACTTCGGTGTCGGGGCCCAATTCGGTCTGCATCTGCCGTTGGTAGATCTCGCTGTAGGGCCAGTGCTGTTCGCCTTCCGGCACGCCGGCACCCACTACTCGAATCAGTGGCACCGCGTCGGCAATCTTCTCGCGGTTCTCTTCATCAGCCGACCAGTAGGCGCGAAGCGTCAGTGCGACGCCGTGGCTGTATTGGCGGTCCACCAGCACGTCTTCGTTCATCAGCAGATAAACCAGGGTCAGCGCCTTGGAAAACAGGACGACGATCAGCACCAGCCACAGGGTGCGGGAGAAGAAGCTTTGGGGAAACCAGACCGGGGTTTTCATGAATAACCGTTAACGCTTGCAGGAGCGAGCGATGCTCGCACATTGCGGTTCACGAGTCTGCGGACAACTCATCCGCAAGACCCGCTCCTACAAATTGCCGATCACTTGGTGGCAGCGCCATCCGGCACGAACACGTAACCTACGCCCCATACTGTCTGGATGTAACGTGGCTTGGACGGATCAGGTTCGATCATCCGGCGCAGACGGGAAATCTGCACATCGATGGAACGTTCCAGCGCATCCCACTCGCGACCACGGGCCAGGTTCATCAGTTTATCGCGGGTCAGCGGTTGACGAGCGTTCATCACCAGCGCCTTGAGCACCGCGAACTCACCGGTGGTGAGCATGTGCACTTCGTCGCCGCGCTTGAGTTCGCGGGTCGCCAGGGACAGCTCGTAGTCACCGAAGGTCACGCTTTCGTCTTCGCTGCCCGGTGCGCCCGGCACCGGTGCTGCCTGACGCCGCAGGACCGCTTTAACCCGCGCCATCAGCTCGTCCGGGTTGAACGGCTTGGCCAGGTAATCGTCGGCACCCAGTTCCAGGCCCTTGATGCGGCTCAACTCATCGCCCTTGGCGGTGAGCATGATGATCGGAATCAGATTGTTCGCGCCGCGCAGCCGGCGGCAGGCGGTCAAACCGTCTTCGCCAGGCAGCATCAGGTCGAGGACAACCAGGTTGAACACTTCACGCGCCAGCAGGCGGTCCATTTGTTCGGTGTTCGGGACGGCGCGGGCGCGGTAGCCCTTGCTGACGAAAAAACGTTCCAGCAGGCTGCTCAGCCCAGGATCGTCGTCAACGATAAGAATTTTTTCGCCTTCAGCAATGTTTGCAGTGCTGCTCATTGGATGCTCCTTTGATCTCGGCGCGCATTATGGCGTAGCTGTCGTTATACGCACCGTGTGCATTGTTAGCAGATTTTTCCTTCACCGCCAGGAATCCAGGCATTGTGCCTGCAGCCTCGGATGCCCCCGAATGACCGAACGCTGGTTATAATGCGCGGCCTTTTGTGTCAGGCAACGTCTGATCATGCCTGCAGCGGCCGCTTTTTATTTTCATGGCGCCGGCAGTAAATGTTCGATTTCACGGGTCAACGGGAAGCCTGTTGATCCAGGTAGCGGCGCAGGCCAGGCCGCTCAACCAGACTCGCCAAGCCTTTATCTTTGCGCCTGCGAGCCTGCTTTCACAATTTGTCAGGTGGTTTTATGGACAGCATCAACAGCCGCATCGCCGAGGAACTCGGTGTCCGCCCACAACAGGTCGAAGCGGCCGTCGCGCTACTCGATGAAGGCTCCACGGTGCCCTTCATCGCCCGTTACCGGAAAGAAGTGACCGGCAGCCTCGATGACATCCAGCTGCGTCATCTGGAAGAGCGTCTGCGTTACCTGCGAGAACTCGACGAACGGCGCATCAGCATCCTCGCCAGCATCCAGGAGCAAGGCAAGCTGACCCCGCAGCTTGAACGCGACATCAAGCTCGCCGACACCAAGACCCGCCTCGAAGATTTGTACCTGCCGTACAAGCAGAAGCGCCGCACCAAGGGCCAGATCGCCCTGGAAGCAGGCCTCGGCGAGCTGGCCGACGGCCTGTTCAACGACCCGACCCTGAGCCCGGAAACCGAAGCAGCCCGTTTCATCGACGCCGAAAAAGGCGTCGCGGATGTGAAGGCAGCCCTCGAAGGCGCCAAGTACATCCTGATGGAACGCTTCGCCGAAGACGCCGGCCTGCTGGACAAGCTGCGCAGCTACCTCAAGCAGGAAGCCACCCTCAGTGCCCGCGTCATCGCCGGCAAGGAAGAGGCTGGCGCCAAGTTTCGCGACTACTTCGAACACGACGAACCGCTCAAAAGCATGCCTTCGCACCGTGCCTTGGCGATTTTCCGTGGCCGCAACGAAGGCATCCTCAGCTCGGCACTGAAAGTCGGCGACGAGCTGCCGGGCACCATGCACCCGTGCGAAGGCATGATCGGCCAGCAATTCGGCATCCAGAACCAGAATCGCGCCGCCGACAAATGGTTGGGTGAAGTGGTGCGCTGGACCTGGAAGGTCAAGCTCTACACCCACCTGGAAACCGACCTGCTGGGCGAGCTTCGCGATGGCGCGGAAACCGAAGCCATCAACGTGTTCGCCCACAACCTGCATGACTTGCTGCTATCGGCCCCTGCGGGCCCACGCGCCACCCTGGGCCTCGACCCGGGCCTGCGCACCGGCTGCAAGGTCGCCGTGGTCGATGCCACCGGCAAGCTGCTGGATCACGCCACGGTGTACCCGCATGTGCCGCACAACAAATGGGACCAGACCCTCGCGATCCTTGCCGCCCTGTGCGCCAAGCATTCGGTGGACCTGATCGCCATCGGCAACGGCACCGCCAGCCGCGAAACCGACAAGCTGGCGGCTGAGCTGATCAAAAAATACCCAGCGATGAAGATGACCAAAGTCATGGTCTCCGAGGCCGGCGCTTCGGTTTACTCGGCATCGGAACTGGCTTCCAAGGAGTTCCCGGACCTCGACGTGTCGATCCGTGGCGCAGTGTCGATCGCCCGCCGTCTGCAGGATCCGCTGGCCGAGTTGGTGAAAATCGATCCGAAATCCATCGGTGTCGGCCAGTACCAGCACGACGTTTCACAGCTGAAGCTGGCGCGCGGCCTGGACGCTGTAGTCGAAGACTGCGTGAACGCCGTGGGCGTCGACGTCAACACCGCGTCCGTGGCGCTGCTGGCCCGTATCTCCGGCCTCAACGCGACCCTGGCGCAGAACATCGTCAGCCATCGCGACGAGCATGGCGCCTTCAAGACCCGTGCGGCGTTGAAGAAAGTCGCGCGCCTGGGTGAAAAAACCTTCGAACAGGCCGCCGGCTTCCTGCGGGTAATGAACGGTGACAACCCGCTGGATTCCTCTGCGGTTCACCCCGAAGCCTATCCGCTGGTTCAACGCATCGCCGCCGAGACCGACCGCGACATCCGCTCGCTGATCGGCGACGCCACGTTCCTCAAGCGTCTTGACCCGAAGAAGTACACTGACGAAACCTTCGGTCTGCCGACGGTTACCGACATCCTGCAAGAGCTGGAAAAACCCGGCCGCGACCCGCGTCCCGAGTTCAAGACCGCCGAGTTCCAGGACGGCGTCGAAGACCTCAAGGACCTGCAACCAGGCATGATCCTCGAAGGCGTGGTGACCAACGTGACCAACTTCGGCGCGTTCGTCGACATCGGCGTACATCAGGACGGTTTGGTGCATATTTCAGCGCTTTCGGAGAAGTTCATCAAGGATCCCCGCGAAGCGGTCAAAGCAGGCGACGTGGTGAAAGTGAAGGTCATGGAAGTCGACATCCCGCGTAAACGCGTGGGCCTGTCGATGCGCATGAGCGACACCCCTGGCGAGAAAATCGACGGTGCCCGTGGCGCGCGTCCCGGGTCGGCGCCGCGCCAGTCCCAGAACAGCGCACCGCGCAAGGAAACCACGGCAGCAGCCCCGGCCAACAACGCCATGGCTTCGCTGTTCGCCAACGCCAAGCAGTTGAAGAAACGCTGATGGACATTCCTGCCGGACTGACTGAAAGCGCGTATTTCAAGCTGTTGGGCTGTCGCTTGCACAGCCTGGAAACCGGGGTGGCGCAAGTCGCCCTGGCGCTTGAGCCGCAGTTGCGTAACCGCGGCGGCAAGCTGCACGGCGGGGCCTTGTTCAGTCTGGCGGACATTGCCATGGGGCTGGCCTGTTCCAGCAGCCATGGTTTTGACCAGCAGAGCGTGACCATCGAGTGCAAGATCAACTACATTCGCGCCGTTTCCGACGGTGAGGTGATGTGCACGGCGCGGGTCATTCACCCGGGCCGCCGCACGCTGGTGGTCGAGGCTGACGTGATGCAAGGCGAAAAACTTGTCGCAAAAGCACAGGGCACGTTCGCTGTCCTGTAGCTAGATCTCATCGATTTGAGTTAATTTCAGCGCAATGCATCCTGTAGGAGCGAGCTTGCTCGCGATGGACGTTAACGATGACGCGTGCTTTCTGAATGAACGCGCCGCCCTCAGGCTCTTCGCGAGCAAGCTCGCTCCTACAGGGGAAGGTTTGTGCGATCCAAAACCAGGCGAAAACGCCAGTTTTAACTTCACCCTTGTAGACCGTCTTGCCCACCCCCATATTGGGGCGACTGACGCGTGAAGGAATCCAACTTGAGCGAACTTCTCAACCGCCGCCTGGCTCTGCTCGGCGAGCGCGCTAACCTCTCTCTGCTCGAGCAGTGTCTTCACGGCATCGAACGTGAATGCCTGCGCGTGACCGGCGAAGGTCGCCTGGCGCAAACGCCGCACCCGGAAGAATTGGGTTCCGCGCTGACCAACGAACAAATCACCACCGACTATTCCGAGTCGCTGCTGGAGTTCATCACCCCCGCCCTGCCCGATCCGGCAGACACCCTGGCGAGCCTGGACAGGATTCACCGTTTTGCCTACAGCAAGCTCGGCAACGAGTACCTGTGGAGCCCATCGATGCCGTGCCCGCTGCCGGCCGAGGAAGATATCCCGATCGCCTATTACGGCACCTCCAACATCGGCCAGCTCAAGTACGTCTACCGCAAGGGCCTGGCCCTGCGCTACGGCAAGACCATGCAGTGCATTGCCGGGATCCATTACAACTTTTCCCTGCCGGAGAAGCTCTGGCCGCTGCTCAAGGCCTCTGAGGGCTTCGTCGGCACCGACCGCGACTATCAGTCGTCGGCCTATATCGCGCTGATTCGTAATTTCCGTCGCTATAGCTGGTTGCTGATGTACCTGTTCGGCGCTTCGCCAGCGCTGGACGCCGGCTTCCTGCGCGGCCGTTCGCATCAACTGGAACAACTGGACCCGGACACCCTGTACCTGCCGTATGCCACCAGCTTGCGCATGAGCGACCTGGGCTACCAAAGCAACGCCCAGGCGGGTCTGACGCCCTGCTACAACGATCTGGCCAGCTACACCGACAGCCTGCGCAAAGCGGTGGCCACACCCTATGCGCCCTATGTCGAGATCGGCACGCACAAGGATGGCGAGTGGGTCCAGCTCAACACCAATATCCTGCAGATCGAGAACGAGTATTACTCCAACATCCGCCCCAAACGCGTGACCTACACCGGCGAACGGCCGATCCAGGCGCTGGTGGCCCGTGGCATCCAGTATGTCGAAGTGCGCTGCCTGGACATCAACCCATTCCTGCCAATGGGCATCGACCTGCCGGAGTCGCAGTTCCTCGACGCATTCCTGCTGTATTGCGCGCTGAACGACAGCCCGTTGCTGGCCAGTACCTCATGCGGTAATGCGACCTCGAACTTCCTCAGCGTGGTCAAGGAGGGTCGCCGTCCGGGCCTGCAACTGCAACGCGATGGTCAGTCGGTGGACATGAAAGAGTGGGCCAGCGAACTGCTGGAGAACATTGCGCCGCTGGCCGCGCTGCTGGACCAGAGCCACGGCGGCGAGTCCCACAGCAAGGCATTGGATGCGCAACTGGCCAAGGTCCGGGATCCGTCCCTGACGCCATCGGCCCAGGTGCTGGCGGCGATGGCTGAGCACAAGGAAAGTTTTGCTCAGTTTTCCTTGCGTCAGAGCCAGGTGCATGCGGAGTTTTTCCGCAGCGAGCCGCTGAGCACTGAGGAGCAGGCGAAGTTCGAAGAGCGGGCGCGTTCGTCGCTGGCGCAGCAGGTGGAGCTGGAGCAGAACGAAGTCGGCGATTTCGATGTGTTTGTCGGGTCGTATCAGGCGAGCATTCTGGCCATTAGCAACTAACCTCTGAAGGCACTGCGGAGCTTTCACTGTAGGTGCTGGCTTGTCGGATCGCCGCACCGGGTAGCGACGGGGCGCTTGGCACCGCCGCATGCCTCAAGGGCCCTTCGCCAGCAAGCCGGCTCCTACAGATCGGGGTTCCCGCAAAAATCACGGGCCCAACACACCCCCCTGTAGGAGCTGGCTTGCCAGCGAAGATCGTCAACGATAACGCTGCAAACCTGATACCCCGCGGCGTTGTCGGGTTTTTTCGCGACCAGGCTCGCTCCTGCAGTGAAGGCCGGGCGGCGATCTCCCTTAGAATTTTCCGCTCATAAGCTCATTCTAAAAAGTTATTTATTTTCGAGTTCTTAGATCATTTAGTCTCCTTTCACGCCGACACCCGGTCGCCTGACAAGGAGCTTCTCGATGAAACTGAATTTCCCCCTTCGCCTCCTGGCGGCCGCATCCCTGGCTGCGGTGAGTTTCTTTGCCCAGGCCGCCGAGGTCACCGTCGCGTACCAGACCACCGTCGACCCGGCCAAAGTCGCCCAGGCCGATGGCGCCTATGAGAAAGCCACCAACGCCAAAATCGACTGGCGCAAATTCGACAACGGGGCCGACATTATCGCCGCCATCGCTTCCGGCGACGTACAGATCGGCTACCTCGGCTCCAGCCCCCTCACCGCCGCAATTACCCGTAAAGTACCGGTGGAAACCTTCCTCATCGCCACCCAGATCGGTGCCGCCGAAGCTCTGGTCGCCCGCGACGGTTCCGGGATCAAGACCCCGCAGGATCTGGTCGGCAAGAAAATCGCCGTGCCGTTCGTATCCACCGGCCATTACAGCCTGCTCGCCGCCCTGAAGCACTGGAACATCGACCCGTCGAAAGTCACCGTGCTCAATCTCGCACCGCCCGCGATCATCGCTGCATGGAAACGCGGTGACATCGACGCCACTTACGTGTGGGACCCCGCGCTCGGTGTGGCCAAGGAAAACGGCAAAGTACTGATCACCTCTGGCGAACTGGCCAAGTTCGGTGCGCCGACGTTCGATGCCTGGATCGTGCGCAAGGACTTCGCCGAGAAGCACCCGGAAATCGTCACCGCATTCGCCAAAGTGACGCTCGATGCCTACGCCGATTACCGCAAAGACCCGAAAGCCTGGCTCGCCAATCAAAGCAACGTCGACAAGCTTGTAAAACTGTCTGGCGCCAAGGCCGGCGACATTCCATTGCTGCTGCAAGGCAACGTCTACCCGCTGGCGGCCGATCAGGTGATCAGCCTCGGCGCGCCGACCACCAAGGCCATCACCGACACAGCCACCTTCCTCAAGGAACAAGGCAAGGTCGAAGCCGTGCTGCCGGACTACGCCCCCTACGTCAGTGCCAAATTCATCACCAATTGATCGGAGTTGACCGCGATGGCCTTGCTTCAGCTGGAGCGCATCAGCGCACAGTACCCCGGCAGCCCCGACCCTGTGCTGGCGGATATATCCTTGAGCCTCGGGCCCCGGCAATTGCTGGTCGCCCTCGGCCCGTCCGGCAGTGGCAAGACTTCGCTGTTGAACCTGATTGCCGGTTTCGTCGACCCCAGCGCCGGACGCATCACCCTTGACGGCGTGCCGGTCAAAGGCCCGAGCGCCGAACGTGGCGTAGTGTTCCAGGACGATGCCCTGCTGCCTTGGCAGGACGTGCTGGCCAACGTCGGATTCGGCCTGGAACTGGCCGGTGTAACCCGGGACAAACGCGAAATCCGCGCCCGGGAAATGCTCGCGCTGGTGGATCTTTCCGGGTTCGAGAACCGCCGCATCTGGCAGCTCTCGGGCGGCCAGAAGCAACGTGTCGGCCTGGCCCGCGCGCTCGCTGCCGATCCTCGCGTGCTGCTGATGGACGAACCCTTCGGCGCCCTGGATGCGTTCACCCGCGAACAGATGCAGGAGTTGCTGCTGCAAGTCTGGCAGCGCACCGCCAAACCGGTGTTCCTGATTACCCATGATATTGAGGAGGCGGTATTTCTCGCCACGGATCTGATTCTGCTGGCGCCGAATCCCGGGCAAATCGTCGAGCGCCTGAGCCTGGATTTCGGTCAGCGGTATGCCGCCGGTGAATCGGCACGGGCAATCAAGTCCGACCCGCGCTTTATCGAAACCCGCGAACACGTGCTCGCCAAAGTGTTCTCCCAACGCAGCGCCGTCACGCGGCAGGAGCGCGCATGAGCAGTTATGAAATTCCCGCTGCGGCGGTGAAACCGGGCGCTACGGTGACGCCGGTCCGTCGCAGTTTGAGCACGCGCTGGATCAGTGTGCTGACACTGGTCGCGCTCATTGTCATCTGGTGGGCTGTCACCGCCACCGGAATGATCGAGCCGTTGTTCCTGCCGTCACCGTCCGCCGTGCTGCAAAAAGGCTGGCTGCTGGTAACCACCGGCTACATGGATTCGACCTTGTGGCAGCACTTGGGCGCCAGCCTCGGCCGGATCGGTCTGGGGCTTGGCTTCGCGATATTGACCGCGGTCCCGGTCGGTATCGCCATCGGCCACAATCGCGTCGCCCGCGGCATTCTCGATCCGCTGATCGAGTTCTACCGCCCTATCCCGCCATTGGCCTACCTGCCGCTGATCGTGATCTGGTGCGGCATCGGCGAGTTGTCGAAGGTGCTGCTGATCTACCTGGCGATTTTCGCCCCGATCGCTATCGCTACCGCGACCGGCGTGCGCACCGTCGATCCGGCCAGATTGCGCGCCGCGCAGTCGCTGGGCGCGACCCGGGCACAGTTGATTCGCCATGTGATTCTGCCGAGCGCGTTGCCGGACATCCTGACCGGTGTGCGCATTGGTCTTGGCGTGGGTTGGTCGACCCTGGTCGCCGCTGAGTTGATCGCCGCCACCAGCGGCCTGGGCTTCATGGTGCAGTCGGCTGCGCAGTTCCTGGTCACCGATGTGGTGGTGCTGGGAATTCTGGTCATCGCCCTGATCGCCTTCGCCATGGAAATGGGCCTGCGCACCCTGCAACGCAAGCTGGTGCCATGGCATGGCCAGGCTCACTGAAAAATCATCAAATGAAAAACCCTGTGGGAGCGAGCCTGCTCGCGATAGCGGTGTATCAGCCACAGCCATGTCGCCTGAAACTCCGCTATCGCGAGCAGGCTCGCTCCCACAAAAACTCGCCCCCCGAACTCGAAGAGAAATACCATGAGCAGCCTGACAATCGTCCCTTTAAGCTCGGCCCTCGGCGCGCAAATCAGCGGCGTCGACATCAGCCAGCCGCTGAACCTGCAACAGCGCGACGCCATCGAGCAGGCGCTGCTCAAACATCAGGTGCTGTTTTTCCGCGACCAGCCGATCGAGCCGCAACAGCAAGCGCGTTTCGCTGCCTGTTTCGGCGACCTGCACATACACCCGATCTACCCCAATGTACCGGAGCAGCCGGAAGTGCTGATCCTCGATACCGCCGTCACCGATGTGCGTGACAACGCGATCTGGCACACCGACGTGACCTTCCTGCCGACCCCGGCCATGGGCGCGGTACTCAGCGCCAAGTTGCTGCCGGAGTTTGGTGGCGACACGCTGTGGGCCAGCGGCATTGCGGCCTATGAAGCACTGTCTGCGCCGCTGAAAAGCTTGCTCGAAGGACTGACCGCCACCCACGACTTCACCCGCTCGTTCCCGCTGGAGCGTTATGGCAACACGCCCGAAGCGCTGGCCCAATGGGAAGAAACGCGCAGGAAAAATCCGCCGCTGTCACACCCGGTGATTCGTACGCACCCGGTGAGCGGGCGGCGGTCGTTGTTCGTCAATGAAGGTTTCACGTCGAAGATCAACGAACTGTCGGAGACCGAAAGCGAGACGATCCTGAAATTTTTGTTCGCCCATTCGACCCGGCCGGAATTCACCATTCGCTGGCGCTGGCAGAAGGATGACGTGGCGTTCTGGGATAACCGCGTGACGCAGCACTATGCGGTCGATGATTACCGGCCGGCGCGGCGGGTGATGCAGCGGGCTACGGTGTTGGGGGATGTGCCGTTTTTCAGGTGAATATCCAGTCTCTTTACTGAATTTGATGGCCCCATCGCGGGCAAGTCGGATCGCCGCACCGTAACGAAGGCGTCCCCTGGAGCACCGTATGGCCTGAAGCCCTTTCGCCAGCAAGCCGGCTCCTACAATGCTCGGCGTATATCTGTTGGTGAAGGCGCTGCCGAAGGCTCCAATCTTTTTATCTTTACGCAATTTGAGCAAACACCTCCCCCACCCAGTCCACAAACACCCGAACCCGTGGCGACATGTGTCGGTTGTGTGGGTACAACACTGAAACCGGCATCGGCGGTGGCGGCGTATCGATCAGGATTTCCTGCACCATGCCCTGTGAAATCAGGGTCTCCATCCGGTAATGCGGACACTGGATCAAGCCCAGTCCGGCAATGGCGCAAGCGGCATAAATCTCCGCGCCGAACACCGAGATCGCGCCATCGATGGCGACTTCTTTCAACTCGCCATCGACCATGAATTCGAACGGAAACAACTTGGCAGTGGTGCGCGAAACGTAGTTCACCGCGCGGTGGTTTTTCAGGTCTTCGAGGTTTCTCGGTTCGCCGTACTTACGCAGATAGGCGGGGCTTGCGCAGGTGATCTGTCGCAGGTTGGCGACGCGTTTGCCGATCAGCGCGGAGTCGCCGAGGGTGCCTGCACGCAACACACAATCGACACCCTCGGCGATCAGGTCGACAAAACGGTCTGCCTCGCTGATGGACAATTCGATGTCCGGATAACGTGCCATGAACTGCGGCAACGCCGGAATCACAAAATGCTTGGCCAACGTGCCGTGCAAATCCACGCGCAATCGACCCTTCGGAGCCACGCTGCGAAATGCCAGTTCGGCTTCCTCCAGTTCCGCCAGCAACTGCACGCAACGCTGGTAGTAAGCCTCGCCATCGAGCGTCGGGCGCACCTTACGAGTGCTGCGCTCGAGTAATCGCGTACCGAGCCAGGCCTCGAACTGATTCAACGTGTGGGTCAGCGTTGCCCGTGGCAGGTTCAGATCATCAGCAGCCAGGGTGAAGCTGCTGCGCTCGTAGATCCGTACGAAAACCTTCATCGCTTTGACTTGATCCACGTTGCACTCCGGGCCGTTGATTGTTGGCGATTATTGAACAGTCAAGGCAACTCTCATGCATTTATCGGCCGGAGTAAACATGTGAATCTGGCTTCACCCCAGCAAACACCTTTAAAGGATTCATCGCCATGACTACTCAAACTTCGAAAGTTGCCATCGTGACCGGCGCCTCCCGCGGCATCGGCGCGGTCATCGCCAGACAACTCGCCAGCGACGGCTTCGCCGTTGCCATCAACTTCGCCAGCAGCGCCACTGAAGCCTCGAAGCTGGTCGTTGAACTGCGTCAGGCCGGCCATCAGGCTATAGCGATCAAGGCTGACGTAGCCAACGCCGACGATGTGCGGCGGATGTTCGACGAAACCGAAACGCAACTGGGCAAGGTCGACGTGCTGGTGAACAACGCAGGCATCCTCAAAGTGATGCCGTTGGCGCAACACACGGACGAGCTGTTCGACCAGAACTTCAACATCCACGCTCGCGGCACATTCAACACCCTGCGTGAAGCCGCCAACCGGCTGAACAGCGGCGGCAGGATCGTCAATTTCTCCAGTAGCACCGTCGGCCTGAACCTGCCGGGTTACGCGGTGTACATCGCCAGCAAAGCGGCGGTGGAGTCCCTGACCCAGGTGTTCGCCAAGGAGATGCGCGGGCGCAACATTACCGTCAATGCCGTGGCCCCGGGACCGGTGGCCACCGAGCTGTTCCTGCACGGCAAGAGCGAAGAGCAGATCCAGAATTTCGCCAGGATGGCCCCGCTGGAACGGTTGGGACAGCCGGAAGACATCGCCCGCGTTGTGTCCTTCCTGGCGGGTCCCGGCTCGGGGTGGGTCAACGGGCAAATTCTGCGGGTCAATGGTGGGTTGGTTTAAGCTGCTGTGTAGGCAGGCTCGACGCCTTCGCTGCGGTACGGCAATCCGACAAGCCAGCGAAGACCGCCTCAAAAGCACCAAACATCCGCAGGGAGAAAACCCACCATGCACACCACCATCATCATCTTCTTCGGCCTTGTCCTGCTGGCGCTGATGCTGTTCATCGGCGAAAAAATCGGCTTCAGCCGCCAGACGCTGACCTACAGCTTCATCGTGCTATGGCTGGCGCTGACGATGATCAACGGCGTCGTCGGCGTGGTCACCGCCGGCCAGTCCGTCACGACAGAAATGGTGGTAGGCAGCATTGTGTTTGGCGTGCCGGTGGCGGCGCTGGTGTTGTTCATGGTGCTGAGCACCGAAACCTGAACACTCCAACCCCGCCGCCGATGGGTTCAACGCACCAAATGCAAAAACTGCATGTGCCGCTCGTACTGGTCGAGGATGTCGTTGATGACCTGCTCCTTGGTGTAACCCACCAGATCGTAGTCCTGACTGCCCTCGCTCAAATGCACTTCAGCCCGGTAGTAACGACGGTTATTGAGCTCCTTGGAACCCATGCCGCCACGGGCGAAGGACGGCGTGAAGTAGCCACGCATCTGCACCTGATAGATAAACGGATGCTGCTCGCCATGGCCGATTTCCAGGCTGACGCTGTCATTGGCCGGATCGGGCTGCGCGACCACGTGCAATCCCTTCTCGGCAAATACTGCAGTCACTTCTTCAATCGCCGGACGCACCGTCGTGTCGAGGAAACGGTAGACCTCATCCCGCGACGGGAAATGGACCGCCTGACTCAAGCGCTGACGCCAACCGCCACGGCGCGAGCCGGAGACTGGTGCCAGGGAATGCAGTTGCGCGATCTGCTTCTGCGATTCCAGATAGAACGCCTTGTGCAGCCCCCACATCATCAACAGCAAAATCAACGAGAACGGCAAGGAGGTCAGCACCACCGCTGACTTCAGTGCATCGATGCTGCCGGAGAACAGCAGCGCACTGGTTACCAGTGCGGTCATGGCGCCCCAGAACACCCGTAACCATTTCGGCCCGTCTTCATCCGGATTGCCGCCCTTGGCGGACAACGTCGACAGCACCACGGTGCCGGAGTCGGCCGAGGTGACGAAGAACACGAAGCTGATGAACACCGTGACCGCGATCACGGTTTTGCTCCACGGGTAGGTTTCCAGCAGCAGGTACAGGGTCATCGATGGATTGTCGATCGCCGACATGCCCAAGGCGCTCATGCCGTGATTGAGTACTTGATCGATGGCGCTGTTGCCGAAGATCGACATCCAGGCCAGGGTGAAGCCCAGCGGAATCAGCAGCACGCCGAAAACGAACTCACGGATGGTCCGGCCACGGGAAATCCGCGCGATAAACAGGCCCACGAACGGCGACCATGCAATCCACCAGGCCCAGTAGAACACCGTCCAGCCACCCAGCCAGTCACTGGGTTTGTCGTAGGCGTAGAGGTCGAAACTCTTCATCGGCAAGGCGCCGAGGTAGTCGCCGACGTTCTGGATCAGGGTGTTGAGCAAGTGCTGGGTGGGCCCGGCGAACAACACGAACAGCAGCAGGGCACAGGCCAGCAGCATGTTGATGTCGGACATCACCCGCACACCTTTATCGACGCCGGACACGGCCACCAGGATGGCGGCGCCCATCATCAGCGTGATCAGGCCGACCTGAATCCACTGGGTATGAGCGATGCCGAACAGGTAGTCCAGCCCCGAGTTGAGGTGCAACACGCCAAAGCCCATGTCGGCACCGAGGCCGAATACCGTGGCGATGATGCCAAAGCCGTCCACCGCGTAACCGATCGGGCCGTTGATGCGCTTGCCGATCAGCGGATAGAGCGCCGAACGCAGGGCCAGCGGAAGGTTGTGACGATAGGCGAAGTAAGCCAGGGCCATGCCGACAAAGGCGAACACACCCCAGCCGTGCAGGCCCCAGTGCAGAAACAGAATCTGCATCGCCTGACGTGCCGCGTCCGCCGTGCCCGCCTCACCTTGAGGCGGTTGCGCCAGGTGGGTCAGCGGTTCCGACACACAAAAGAAAAACAAGGTGATGCTGATCCCGGCGGCGAACAACATGCCGGCCCAGGACAGGTAGCTGAATTCGGGTTCGTCGTGGTCGGCACCGAGCTTGATCTTGCCGTAGCCGGACAAGGCGGTGACCACCACGAAGACCAGATACAGCGTCATCGCGAGCATGTAGTACCAGCCGACCGTATTGGCCGCCCAGTTTTGCGCTGCCAGCAACCAGGCACCGGCTTGTTCGGGCATGGCGATCACGACGCCGCCGAACAACAGAATGAAACTCGCCGCAAAGTAGAACACCGGCGGATTCATGCGGACCTGGCCGCTTGGAGGAAGGGACGATGCACTCATGAAAGATGCACCTCGCGGGGGTGAAGCAGGGCAATCAGAAACGGACTCGGCAAAGGCAAGCATCCTGTTGTGAGCGGGCAGCAAACCGGCGGTTTAACTTGAATGAGCGTTCAAGTTAAACATAAATAGCGTGCTAAGGACTAATCGCAGGGCTTGGCGATGCTGCTTGAACGCTAGCTTAAGGATGGGTATGACGCGGGGTTTGGGGGATTCGTTCACCAGGAAATCAGCCAAATGCCGTTATCTCGATTCGGCTTGAGGCCATTCGCTGGCAAGCCAGCTCCTACAGGTTATGTGTCGTACACAAATTCCGTGAACACAAATACCCCCTGTGGGAGCTGGCTTGCCAGCGAAGGCGGCGTCATGACAATAAAGATGTCGGGTCTTACTTCTGCGTCCCGTCATCATGCTGCAGATTCGCCTGAGTCAGGTTGCTCCCTGCCGGCACGCTACGGGTCAGCCAGACGTTGCCGCCGATGGTCGAGCCCTTGCCGATGGTGATCCGGCCCAGGATGGTCGCCCCGGCATAGATCACCACATCATCCTCGACAATCGGATGTCGTGGCTGGCCCTTCTGCAACTGACCGTCTTCATCCGCCGGGAAGCGCTTGGCGCCCAGGGTCACGGCCTGATAAATCCGTACCCGCTCGCCGATGATCGCGGTCTCGCCGATCACCACGCCCGTCCCGTGATCGATGAAGAAGCTGCGACCGATCTGCGCTCCCGGATGAATATCGATACCGGTGGCCGAGTGCGCGATTTCCGCGCTTATCCGCGCCAGCAGCGGCAGCCCGGCGCGATACAAGTGATGGGCGAGGCGATGGTGAATCACCGCCAGGATACCCGGGTAGCAGAGCAGCACTTCATCGACGCTGCGCGCCGCCGGGTCACCGTGATATGCCGCCAGCACGTCGGTATCCAACAGACTGCGCAAGCCTGGTAGGGCGAGTGCAAAGTCCTGAATGATCTGGATGGTCCTGGCCTCGACTTCGGTCTCGCCCCGGGCACCGTGGCGCGCGGCGTAACGCAGTTCCAGTCGCGCCTGGGCCAGCAATGCATTCAATGCCACGTCCAGCGTGTGGCCGACATAGAAGTCTTCACTCTCTTCGCGCAGGTCCACCGGCCCCAGGCGCATCGGAAACAACGCACCACACAAGGCTTCGAGAATCTCCGCCATGGCCGCTCGGGAAGGCAACTCGCGGCCGCCCTGTTCGCCGCTGGCGCGGCCGTTTTGGGCACGCCATTCGTCACGCGCCGAACGCAGCTGGCTGACGATGGTCTGCAATTGCCAATGGCTGGAACGCTCGCTCAAGGTAAAAACTCCTCATGGGCGGCCGGACTGCCTGGCCGCGCTGACGGCGATTACTTTACGGCAAGGTCTGGACGACGAATTAAGAACCAATAGTGCTGACCCACACACTTTTGGCTATAAGCGATTGGCGGTTGCTCCGATAAATAGGCCTGCCTATAGTCCTGAGACCTCTCCCTGTAGGAGCAGCCGGTCGACGCTCGATTGCTCGCGAAAAACCTGAACCCGACGCAGGGTGTCAGTTTTATCGCGTTATCGTTAGCGATCATCGCGAGCGAGCTCGCTCCTACATTCTTGCGCCAGTACGGAAAACCATGATCAAACAACAGCTCGCCCGTTTTGACCGCCTCGATCTGCTCGGCCACCCTACCCCCCTGGAAAAACTCGAACGCCTGTCGGCCTGGCTGGATCGCGATCTGTACGTCAAGCGCGATGACCTGACGCCACTGGCCATGGGCGGCAACAAGTTGCGCAAGCTCGAGTACCTGGCGGCCGATGCCCTGGCACAAGGCGCAGACACATTGATTACCGCGGGTGCGCTTCAGTCCAACCATGTGCGCCAAACCGCTGCCGTGGCGGCCAGGCTTGGTCTCGGCTGCGTGGCACTGCTGGAAAATCCTCTTGGCACCGACGACACAAACTATGTGGGCAATGGCAATCGGCTGTTGCTGGATCTGTTCGATGCCAAGGTTGAGTTGGTAGAAAACCTGGATAAGGCCGATGAACAGTTGGAGGCGTTGGCCGCACGACTGCGCAGCAACGGCAAAAAACCGTATCTGGTTCCTATTGGCGGCTCGAATGCATTGGGCGCCCTGGGTTATGTGCGCGCCGGGCTGGAACTGGCCGAGCAGATCAAGGACACCGGCATCACCTTCGCCGCTGTTGTTTTGGCCTCGGGCAGCGCCGGCACCCACAGTGGCCTGGCGCTGGCATTGAGCGAAGCACTGCCGCAATTGCCGGTAATCGGCGTCACGGTTTCGCGCAGCGATGAAGATCAGCGACCGAAGGTCCAGGGCCTCGCCGAGCGGACCGCGAAGTTGTTGGATGTAAGCCTGCCTGCAAGTTTCAAAGTCGAGCTGTGGGACGAATATTTCGGCCCGCGCTATGGCGAGCCGAATGCCGGCACGCTAGCGGCGGTGAAGCTGGTGGCGAGTCAGGAAGGATTGTTGCTCGACCCGGTCTACACCGGCAAGGCCATGGCCGGGTTGTTGGATGGAATCGGGCGTCAGCGTTTCGATGAGGGTCCGATTATCTTCCTGCACACCGGTGGGGCGCCGGCGTTGTTTGCCTATAAAGATTTTCTTTAAACGGCACAGAAGATCAAAAAGATCGCAGCCTTCGGCAGCTCCCAGGTGTACCCCCATCCATGTAGGAGTGCTGCAGGCTGCGATCTTTTCAGAAAACATTGCATATATTAAAAAATAATAACAAGAAGATTATTTATTATTTTCCAATCTAAAAAGCTCATCATATAGTCACGCCGCAGGCGAATTTGAAACAAGACGCATAGACTGCTTTAGGGCAGGATATCGCAGTCGTTCAAATCCCGAATTTGCCAACTTTCCTAAAGCGTCTTCATAAGAAAACACAGGGGCTTGTCATGAATTTTTCCGCACTACGTCGAAATCTGCTGGTCGGTTCGCTCGGCTTGGCACTCAGCGCCGGCTTCTTGGGGCAAGCGGTTGCCGGTGAGCAGCTGCAAAAAATCAAGGACGCCGGCGTGATCAACGTGGGTCTGGAAGGCACTTACCCACCGTTCAGTTTCGTCGACGCCGACGGAAAACTGGCCGGCTTCGAAGTCGAGTTCTCCGAAGCCCTGGCCAAAGAGCTGGGCGTGAAGGTCAAACTGCAACCGACCAAATGGGACGGCATTCTCGCAGCCCTGGAATCCAAGCGTCTGGACGCCGTGGTCAACCAGGTGACCATTTCCGAAGAGCGCAAGAAGAAGTACGACTTCTCCGAGCCGTACACCGTTTCCGGGATTCAGGCGCTGACCCTGACCAAGAACAAAGACACCATCAAGACCGCCGCCGACCTGGCCGGCAAGAAAGTCGGTGTAGGCCTGGGCACCAACTACGAACAATGGCTCAAGGACAACCAACCGAAAGCCATCATCAAGACCTATGACGATGATCCGACCAAGTTCCAGGATCTGCGCGTCGGCCGCATCGACGCCATTCTGATCGACCGCCTCGCCGCACTGGAATACGCCAAGAAGGCCAAGGACACTGTCGCCGCCGGCGAAGCGTTCTCCCGCCAGGAAGCCGGTATTGCCCTGCGCAAAGGCGAGCCTGAGTTGCTGGCTGCGGTGAACAAAGCCATCGACAAGCTGCGTGCCGACGGTACGCTGAAAAAGCTTTCGGAAAAATACTTCAGCGCTGACGTCACTCAATAATGGAAGAAGCTTTCCAACTCGCACTGGACTCCTTGCCCTTCCTGCTCAAGGGGGCCTACTACACGGTCATCTTGAGCCTGGGCGGGATGTTCTTCGGCCTCATGCTGGGCTTCGGCCTGGCATTGATGCGCCTGTCGCGCTTCAAGCTGGTGAGCTGGATCGCCCGCATCTACGTGTCGTTCTTTCGCGGCACGCCGTTGCTTGTGCAACTGTTCGTGATCTATTACGGCTTGCCGCAATTGGGCATGGAACTCGATCCGCTGCCGGCGGCCCTGATCGGCTTCTCGCTGAACATGGCCGCTTACGCCTGTGAAATCCTGCGTTCCGCGATCAGCTCCATCGAGCGCGGTCAGTGGGAAGCTGCCGCCAGCATCGGCATGACCCGTGCGCAGACCCTGCGCCGGGCCATCATCCCGCAAGCGATGCGCACCGCATTGCCGCCGCTGGGCAACAGCTTCATTTCGCTGGTCAAGGACACTGCGCTGGCCGCCACCATCCAGGTGCCGGAGCTGTTCCGCCAGGCGCAACTGATCACAGCACGCACCTTCGAAGTGTTCACCATGTACCTTGCCGCCGCACTGATCTACTGGATTCTGGCCACGGTGCTCTCGCACCTGCAGAACAAGTTGGAAGAGCGGGTCAATCGGCACGACCAGGAGTCCTGACCCAATGATTGTCGTGGAAAAACTGACAAAGCAGTTCAAGGGTCAAGTGGTGCTCAACGGCATCGATCTGCAAGTGAAGGAAGGTGAGGTGGTGGCGATCATCGGGCCCAGCGGCTCGGGCAAAACCACCTTCCTGCGTTGCCTGAATTTCCTTGAGGAGCCCACCAGCGGCCGGATCAAGGTCGGTGACATCGAGATCGATGGCAGCCGCCCTTTGAACCAGCAGCAGAGCCTGGTGCGTCGCCTGCGTCAGCACGTGGGCTTTGTGTTCCAGAACTTCAATCTGTTCCCCCACCGAACCGCGCTGGAAAACGTCATCGAAGGCCCGATCATCGTGAAAAAAATCCCCCCGGCCGAAGCCATCGCCTTGGGTAAAAAGCTGATGGCCAGGGTCGGCCTGGCGGGCAAGGAAGACGCTTATCCGCGTCGCCTCTCCGGTGGTCAGCAACAGCGTGTGGCCATTGCCCGCGCGCTGGCGATGGAGCCGGAAGTGATTCTGTTCGACGAACCCACCTCGGCCCTCGACCCCGAGTTGGTCGGCGAAGTGCTGGCGACCATCCGCAGCCTGGCCGAAGAGAGACGTACCATGGTCATCGTCACCCACGAAATGGGTTTCGCCCGGGACGTGGCCAACCGTGTGGTATTTTTCGACAAAGGGGTCATCGTCGAGCAAGGCGAAGCCAAGGCATTGTTCGCCAACCCGAAAGAAGAACGGACGAAACAGTTTCTCAGCAAGTTCCTGACTAACGCCCACTCCTGAAACACCCACGCAATACAGGTCCACTTCCATGGATGGAAGTCCCTCTTCTCTTCAATCAGTCCCCCTGCACTTAGTTGAATGTTTCCGCGCAATTCATAAGTTTTTGTGCGCGTGCGCGATACATTCATATGCCCTTTCACAGATTGACCACATCCAATACGCTTGAGCCTGACATTTGGTCACAGACGTCCAACCACCGCATCATCTGCCAAAAACAGGGAGATTCAACAGGTATCTTCGACAGATTGATAGGGCTTCTTAACCTCGACACGTAGGAACTTTCTGAATTATGCCGAATTTTGTTTTTGACTAATCCACTCTATTGACACTTATACAAGTTCACTCTTATCTAGCTTCCAGCAATAGATTGTCGACACGCTCAATCATTGTTCAATTCAGGTAATAAGCGATTTTATTGTTTGGAATTCGCATTTTTTATTTCAGAAATGGACTTCGTTGCAAGACTTCAAGGAGAACCCATGAAAAGCATCTCGAACAAGCCCGAACTGGCTACGCCCTCCCTGGCGCAATCACATAAGAACGGTATCAACATCACCTCGGCGGCTCACCTGCTGGTCGACGTGGCGCCCTATCCCGGCATGGATGAAGGCGACCTGATCGAACTGTTCTGGGACAACTGTTACGTGGCCTCCAGGGTGCTCAGTGCCCACGATGTCGGCAACACTGTCAGCCTGCGGGTACCGGAAAGCTTTATTGCCAACGGTGCTTCACGCATCCACTACCGGATCATGCGAGTCGGTCTGTGTGCAGCCCTGTCACCCGCCGTGCGCGTCCAGATCAAACTCGACTGTCCCGGTGGCCAACCGTGCGCAATGTTCGGCGACGAAAACCAGAGCCTGGCGCCAGTGAGCCTCCCCGAGACGATTCGTCGTCAGGGGGTCAATCCGAATCAGATCAAGCGCGGCGTTCCGGTGACCATCGAGCCCTATCTGAACATGGCCGCTGACGACGAAATAACCCTGCGCTGGGGCGACGTGCGCATGGACTTGCCCAGTCTCAAGGCCTGCGACGTCGGCCGCCCGATCCAGGTCTGGGTGCCGCCGGCAATCATTCTCGAGGCAGGGGAAGACCTTCGGCTGGAAGTGACGTACTGCATCCTCGATCGGGTCGGTAACAATTCGCGCTGGGCACCGCCGCGCAGGTTGAAGATCGGTTGTGCGAATCCGTACTTGAAAGCCCGGCCGAAGGAACTGCTCATGGCCGCCGAAGCCCGCAAACACTGAGATCCCTGTAGGAGCGAAGCTTGCTCGCGATGGACCCAAGAGCGCCGCGTTTAGCCAGTAAGCACGCGTTATCGTTAACGACCATCGCGAGCAAGCTTCGCTCCTACAGGGATATGTGCCACCTCTTCTATCTATATTCCTAAAAGTTAGTTTATTTTATTTTTATACACGCTTAGGGTATATGAACCGGACCACCGGACATTCTTGTTTTCGTTCGCCGCACTGATCGCGGCGTTTTCATGAGATGTGAGGTAGGTATGGTCCGGAACACAATCACCCCAGTGCAGATCGCCAGGGCATTGCGTGCAGCCAAGGAGCGGCACTGATGTCCAGTCTGGCAGATGCAATCGTTCAGAGTGATCTGGACATCGCCCCCTTGTTGTTGCCCGCGCAAGTCTTGCGCAACGACGCTCAAGCCATCAAGGCCGCCCATGAGCTGGCGCAAGTCGCCCGCCTTCAAGCGGCCAAACGTGACCGCCAGCGCAAGCTGCCATGGTCGGAAATCGAACAGTTCACCCGTAGCGGGCTGGGCAGCATTGCCATTGCGCGCGAGTACGGTGGCCCACAGGTTTCATTCGTCACCCTGGCCGATGTGTTCGCGATCATTTCCGCGGCCGACCCGGCGCTCGGGCAAATTCCGCAGAACCAGTTCGGCATACTCAACCTGGTGCTCGGCAGCGCCACCGAATCACAGAAAAAGCAGCTGTTCAAAAGCGTGCTCGAAGGCTGGCGAATCGGGAATGCCGGACCGGAGCGCGGCACCAAAAACACCCTTGAACTCAAAGCGCGGATCACCGCCGACGGCGATGGCTTCGTCATCAACGGCCAGAAGTTTTATTCGACCGGCGCCCTGTTCGCCCACTGGGTCGCGGTCAAGGCGCTGAACGACGATGGCAGGCAAGTGCTGGCCTTCGTCCGTCGCGGCGCACCGGGTCTGCGCATCGTCGATGACTGGTCCGGTTTCGGGCAGCGCACCACTGCCAGCGGCACGATTTTGCTCAACAACGTGCGGGTCGACGCCGAGCTGGTGGTGGATACCTGGAAGATCAACGACAGGCCGAACATCCAGGGGGCAGTATCGCAATTGATTCAGGCGGCCATCGACGCCGGTATCGCCCGGGGCGCCATCGACGACGCCATTGAGTTCGTGAAAACCCGGGCCCGGCCATGGATCGATGCCAAGGTCGACAAGGCCAGCGACGACCTTTACGTGATCGCTGACATCGGCAAACTGAAGATCGAATTGCACGCCGCCGAAGCCTTGTTGCGCAAGGCCGGGCAAGTGCTCGATCAGGTCAACGCCGCACCGCTCACTGCCGAATCCGCCGCGCGTGCCTCGATAGCCGTGGCCGAAGCCAAGGTGCTGACCACCGAGATCTCGTTGCTGGCCAGTGAAAAACTCTTCGAGCTGGCCGGCAGCCGCGCCACCCTCGCCGAATTCAACCTCGACCGCCACTGGCGCAATGCTCGCGTGCACACGCTGCACGACCCCGTTCGCTGGAAATACCACGCCGTTGGCACCTACCACTTGAACGGCACGCTGCCCGCACGCCACTCCTGGATTTGACGACCAGAACCTTTTGACCAGATCTCTGGAGAAACACATGACTTTTTCTCACCACGTCGCGGTCATAACCAGCGACGAGCAAGCCCTGATTGTCGCCAGTGATCTGGCCGAGGACTTCAAACGCGACAGCGCCCTGCGCGATCGCGAACGGCGTTTGCCACACCCGGAACTCGAAGTGTTTTCCCGCTCGGGCCTGTGGGGCATCAGTGTGCCCAAGGAGTACGGCGGTGCCGGCGTTTCCAATGTCACGCTGGCCAAGGTGATCGCGCTGATCGCCCAGGCTGACGGCTCGCTTGGACAGATTCCGCAGAACCATTTCTATGCCCTCGAAGTGCTGCGCGTGAATGGCAGCGCCGAGCAGAAAAGACGTCTGTACGCAGAAGTGCTGGCCGGTCAGCGCTTTGGCAATGCACTGGCCGAACTCGGCACAAAAACCGCCCACGACCGCGTTACCCGCCTCACTCGCGACGGCGAGGGCTATCGCATCCACGGCCGCAAGTTCTACGCCACCGGCGCCATCTACGCCCAGCGCATCCCGACCTCGGTGGTGGACGAACACGGCGTGCAGCAATTGGCCTTCGTACCTCGCAACAGTAAGGGCCTGACGGTCATCGACGACTGGAGCGGTTTCGGCCAGCGCACCACCGGCAGCGGTTCGGTGGTCTTCGAAGACGTTTATGTCGCCGCTGAAGACGTGATCCCGTTCCAGAGCGCTTTCGAACGTCCGACCACCGTCGGTCCGCTGGCGCAGATTCTTCACGCCGCCATCGACACCGGCATCGCTCGCGCCGCCTATGAAGATGCGCTGCACTTCGTGCGCACCAAGACCCGCCCGTGGATCGATTCGGGCAACGACAAAGCCACCGAAGACCCCCTGACCATCAAGAGTTTCGGCCACTTGAGCATTCGTCTGCACGCCACCGAAGCGCTGCTGGAACGCGCCGGCGAATTGCTCGACAAGGCCCAGGCCCAGACTGACGCAGAGACCGTCGCCGCCGCATCGATTGCCGTCGCCGAAGCCCGGGCCATCAGCACCGAAATCTCTCTCGCCGCCGGCAGCACGTTGTTCGAATTGGCCGGCAGCCAGGCCACGCTGGCCGAACACGGTCTGGATCGTCACTGGCGCAACGCTCGGGTGCATACCCTGCACGACCCGGTGCGCTGGAAGTATCACGCCATCGGCAACTACTACCTCAACGATGAAAACCCGCCGTTGCGGGGGACCCTCTAATGGCGACGCCTCAAACGAGCAAAAAAAAGATCCTGCTCAACGCCTTCAACATGAATTGCATCGGGCACATCAACCACGGCCTGTGGACGCATCCACGGGATAACTCCACCCAGTACAAAACCATCGAATACTGGACCGAACTGGCACAACTGCTGGAGCGCGGGCTGTTCGATGGACTGTTCATCGCCGACATCGTCGGGGTGTACGACGTCTACCAGAATTCGGTGGACGTGCCGTTGAAAGAGTCGATTCAGTTACCGGTCAACGATCCGCTGCTCCTGGTCTCGGCCATGGCCGCCGTCACCAAGAACCTTGGCTTCGGCCTGACCGCCAACCTGACCTACGAAGCGCCGTACCTGTTCGCCCGACGCCTGTCGACACTCGATCACCTGAGCCGCGGCCGGGTCGGCTGGAACATCGTCACCGGCTACCTCGACAGCGCCGCCAAGGCCATGGGCCTGAGCGAACAGGTCGAGCACGACCGCCGCTACGACCAGGCCGACGAATACCTGCAAGTGCTCTACAAACTCTGGGAAGGCAGCTGGGAAAACGGCGCGGTGCTCAACGATCCAAAACAACGGATCTACGCCCAACCGGAAAAAGTGCACAAGGTCGAACACAAGGGCGAGTTCTATCAGGTCGAGGGCTATCACCTCTGCGAGCCGTCGCCGCAGCGCACGCCGGTGCTGTTCCAGGCGGGCAGCTCCGATCGCGGTTTGCTGTTCGCCGGGCGCCATGCCGAGTGCGTGTTCATCAGCGGCCAGAACAAACCGTCGACCAAGGCTCAGGTGGACAAGGTTCGCGCCAGTGCGGTCGAGGCCGGGCGCAACCCCGAGGACATCAAGGTGTTCATGGGACTGAATGTGATTGTCGGCGCCACTGAAGAACAAGCCTGGGCCAAGCATGCCGAGTATCTGAGCCATGCCAGCGCCGAAGCCGGGGTGGCGCATTTCTCGGCGTCCACCGGGATCGATTTTTCCGAATACGAGATCGATGAGCCGATCCAGTACGTGAAGAGCAACGCGATTCAGTCGGCCACCAGGAACCTGCAAAACAACGACTGGACCCGGCGCAAATTGCTCGAGCAACACGCCCTCGGCGGACGCTACATCACGGTGGTTGGCTCGCCTGAGCAAGTGGCTGATGAGCTGGAATCGTGGATTGCTGAAACCGGGCTCGATGGCTTCAACCTGACACGGATTGTCACCCCGGAAAGCTATGTGGATTTCATTGAGCTGGTGGTACCGGAGTTGCAGCGTCGGGGGTCGTACAAGACGGCTTACGACAAGGGCTCTTTGCGCGAAAAGCTGTTTCATGAAGGGGCATATCTGCCTGCGCAACATACCGGTTCGACGTACCGCCGCTAAAAGCTTCGCTGGCAAGCCAGCTCCTACAGGGATCTATAGCGTTCACAGATCCAGTGTAGGACCTGGCTTGCCAGCGAAGAGGCCCGAACAGACACCGAAAAAATTAATGCACTGACTGGAAACTCCATCATGAAAAAGAACCACCTCTCTCACCCAGTCAAAGCACTGGCTCTGGCCCTGGGCCTCTTCAGCTCCATCACCTTCGCCGCCGACGCGCCGCTGAAAGTCGGCACCACCGCCGCCTTCGCCATCCCCCTGGAAGCCGCCGTCGAAGAAGCCAAGAAACAAGGCCTGCAAGTCGACCTGGTGGAATTCAGCGACTGGATCGCCCCCAACGTCAGCCTCGCCGCCGGCGACATCGACGTGAACTACTTCCAGCACATCCCGTTCCTGGAAAACGCCAAGACCGCCGCCGGTTTCGACCTGGTGCCCTTCGCCCCGGGAATCATCAACAACGTCGGCCTCTATTCGAAAAAATACAAAAGCTTCGATGAGCTGCCCGAAGGCGCCAGCGTGGCCATCGCCAACGACCCGATCAACAGCGGTCGTGGTCTGCAACTACTGGCCAAGGCTGGCCTGATCACGCTTAAACCCGGTGTCGGCTACAAGGCCACCGAAGAAGACATCATCGCCAACCCGAAGAACATCAAAATCCTTCAGGTCGAAGCAGTGCAACTGGTACGCGCCTATGACGACGCCGATCTGGTCCAGGGCTACCCGGCCTACATCCGCCTGTCGAAGACCTTCGATGCCGGCTCTGCCCTGCTGTTCGACGGCCTCGACCACAAGGAATACGTGATTCAGTTCGTGATCCAGCCGAACAGCAAGACCGATCCACGCCTGATCAAGTTCGTCGACATCTATCAGCACTCGCCCGCCGTTCGCGCAGCCCTGGATAAAGCCCATGGCAAGCTCTACCAAGCCGGCTGGGAAAGCTGAGCATGACGGCCGCGATCCAACGGCGACTGGAAACTCCAGAGGCCCGCCCTATCCCGAAGCCTGTCGACCAGACTGAATTGCACCCGGACCTCAATCGCGCCCACGTGCGCTTTATCGGCCTGGGCAAAACCTACAACGGTCAGCAAGGTCCAGTGGCGGCATTGCACGGCATCGACCTGGCGATCCAGCGCGGTGAAGTGTTCGGCATCATCGGCCGCAGCGGCGCCGGCAAGTCGTCGCTGATCCGCACCATCAATCGTCTGGAACAACCGAGCACCGGTCGCGTGCTGATCGACCAGATCGATATTGGCGAGTTCGATGAAGACCGCCTGGTAACCCTGCGTCGACGCATCGGCATGATCTTCCAGCACTTCAACCTGATGTCGGCCAAGACGGTTTGGCAGAACGTCGAGTTGCCGCTGAAAGTGGCCGGGGTGCCCAAGGAAAAGCGCGAACAGAAAGTCCGCGAGCTCCTGGAACTGGTCGGCCTGCAAGAGAAGCACAAAGCTTATCCGGCGCAGTTGTCAGGCGGGCAGAAGCAGCGTGTCGGCATCGCCCGGGCGCTGGTGCATGACCCGGCGATTTTGCTGTGCGACGAAGCGACTTCAGCGCTGGACCCGGAAACCACGCAATCGATCCTCGGCCTGCTGCGCGAGATCAATCAGCGCCTGGGTCTGACCATTGTGCTGATCACTCACGAGATGGCGGTGATTCGCGATATCTGCGACCGGGTCGTGGTGCTGGAGCATGGACGCATCGTCGAGCAAGGACCGGTGTGGGAGGTGTTCGGCAATCCGCAGCATGAGGTCAGCAAGACGTTGCTCGCGCCGTTGCAACACGCGCTGCCGGAAGAATTGCAAAGCCGGTTGCGCTCGCAGCCAACGTCTGCCGAGGACGCCGTGGTGCTGCGACTGCAATTCACCGGAGCCGCACACGAGGAACCAGACGTGGCCGCACTGTTCAGCGCCCTCGGTGGCCGCGTGCGCTTGTTGCAAGGTGGCGTCGAACGGATTCAGGGCCATGCCCTCGGGCAGCTGCTGCTGGCGGTAACCGGTTCGTCCCTCGGTGCCGAAGAGTTGCGTCAACGCGCCGGCCGTTGGGCACAACAGGTGGAGGTGTTGGGTTATGTGGTTTGATCGCTTGCTGCAAGGTTTCATCGACACCTTCCTGATGGTCGGCGTGTCGTCGTTGATAGCACTGCTGGCGGGTATACCGCTGGCAGTGATTCTGGTGACCAGTTCCAAGGGCGGCATCTACGAAGCGCCGGCATTGAACCGCGCACTGGGCGCGTTCGTGAACCTGTTCCGCTCGATTCCGTTTTTGATTTTGATGGTGGCGCTGATTCCGTTTACCCGGTTGATTGTCGGCACCACGTACGGTGTCTGGGCCGCCGTAGTGCCGCTGACCATTGCCGCCACGCCGTTCTTTGCACGTATTGCCGAGGTCAGCCTGCGCGAGGTCGACCATGGGCTGATCGAAGCGGCGCAGGCGATGGGGTGTCGGCGTTGGCATATTGTTTGGCATGTGCTGTTGCCTGAAGCGTTGCCGGGGATTGTCGGGGGGTTCACCATCACCTTGGTGACCATGATCAACTCCTCCGCCATGGCCGGGGCGATTGGTGCCGGTGGGTTGGGAGACATTGCCTATCGGTATGGCTATCAGCGGTTCGACAGCCAGATCATGTTGACGGTGATTGTGTTGCTGGTGGTGTTGGTGGCGATCATCCAACTGGGCGGCGATAGATTGGCGCGAGGTTTGAACAAGCGTTAAGCAAAGATCAAAAGATCGCAGCCTGCGGTAGCTCCTTGCAGCCGAGTCTGATCCAAGTCATCAGGCGCCAGTGATATCGCCTTCGCGAGCAGGCTCGCTCCCACAGTTGATCGGTTGTGAACCCAGGATTTGCGTACGACGCGATCCATTGTGGGAGCAAGCTTGCTTGCGATGGT
>NZ_JAUSSR010000007.1 GCF_030812475.1 Pseudomonas lini | reverse complement strand
TTGCACCGCGTTATCGTTCTTCGCCTGTAGGAGCCAGGCTTGCCGGCGAACCGGGCACCGCGGTTTATCAATTGCACCGCGTTATCGTTCTTCGCCTGTAGGAGCCAGGCTTGCCGGCGAACCGGGCACCGCGGTTTATCAATTGCACCGCGTTATCGTTCTTCGCGGGCAAGCCTCGCTCCTACAGGCGAACCAGGCGCTGCAGTGTATCTGTTGCACCGTTCGCGGGCATAAACGTTCTGACGCCGCCATACCCCATATTGACGATGCACCCGCGTAGTGCCCTCCGTACAACTACAGCGTATTGATTTCTTCGGAGGTAAAACGCTGTGAAACAAGCTCCCCCTTATGTCCCGGGCCATCAATTACTGGCTGGAAAATCCGTGCTGATTACCGCTGCCGCAGGTGCCGGTATCGGTTACTCGGCCGCCCGGCGCAGCGCCGAGGAGGGCTGCCGGGCACTGATGATTTCCGACGTGCACCCGCGCCGCCTCGAAGAAGCCGTGGAGCGCCTCAAGGCCGAAACCGGCCTGCAGGCCATTTTCGGCCAGCTGTGCAATGTCACGGTCGAAGCCGAGGTCCAGGCGTTGGTGGCGAGCGCGGAAGAGCTGCTGGGCGGTGTCGATGTGTTGATCAACAACGCCGGCCTCGGTGGCCAGAAACTCGTGGTCGAGATGAGCGACGAAGAATGGCTGCGTGTGCTGGATGTGACCTTGACCGGCACGTTCCGCATGACCCGCGCGATGCTGCCACACATGCAGCGCCGTGGCGCCGGCGCCATCGTCAACAATGCCTCGGTCCTGGGGTGGCGCGCACAGAGGGAACAGGCCCATTACGCCGCGGCCAAGGCCGGGGTGATGGCCCTGACCCGTTGCAGTGCGCTGGAAGCTGCCGAGTTTGGCGTGCGCATCAACGCGGTTTCACCGTCGATTGCCCTGCATGATTTTCTCAAGAAGGCCTCCAGTGAAGAGCTGCTCGCCAGCCTCGCCGGGCGCGAGGCATTCGGCCGTGCCGCCGAAGTCTGGGAAGTCGCCAACGTGATGATGTTCCTGGCCAGCGACTACGCCTCCTACATGGTTGGCGAAGTATTGTCCGTCAGTTCCCAACAAGCCTGAGGAGTGGGCCATGAGTCATGTATTCAGCAGTGCCCAGGCGTTGCTCGAGGCCGAGGGCCTGGACCTGGGTTGCACCGAGTGGCTGACCATCAGCCAGCAGCGCATCGATCTGTTTGCCGAAGCCACGGGTGATCACCAGTGGATTCATGTCGACCCGGTGCGCGCCGCCAGCGGGCCGTTTGGCGTCTGTATCGCCCACGGCTACCTGACCCAGTCGCTCGTCAATCTGTTCCTGCCGCAATTGCTCACCCTCGACAACATGGCGATGGGGGTCAATTACGGCAGCGACCGTGTGCGCTTCCCGGCGCCGGTCAAGGTGGGATCGCGAGTGCGCGGCAGCGCCAGCATCGTGCGCGCCGAGCAGCTGGCAGAGGCCGTGCAACTGGTGGTGCGCGTGACCGTGGAAGTCGAGGGCCAGGCGCGGCCCGGCTGTGTGATCGACACCATCAGCCGTTACACCTTCAACCCTATTACCGAGTGAGCCTGTCATGGACCTGAATGAAGTTGTCATCGTTGCCACTGCGCGGACCGCGCTCGCCAAGTCGTTCCGCGGCTCGTTCAACGATACGGAAGCCCCGGTATTGGGCGGACATGTGGTGCGTGCGGTGGTCGAGCGCGCCGGCATCGAACCGGGCGAAGTAGAAGATGTGATCATGGGCGCAGCGGTGCAGCAGGGCACCCAGGCCTACAACATCGGCCGCCTCTGCGCTTATACCGGCGGCTTGCCGGACACCGTGCCGGGCATGGCCCTGGACCGCATGTGCGCCTCTGGCCTGATGAGCATTGGCGTCGCCGCCAAGGGCATCATGACCGGCGAAATGACTATCGCCATTGGCGGCGGCGTTGAGTCGCTGTCACTGACCCAGACCAAGCACAAAAACAGTTATCGCGCCCAGTCCGAAGCCGTGCTGGAAATCATGCCCAGCGCCTATATCCCGATGCTGGAAACCGCCGAATTGGTCTCGCGCCGTTATGGCATCAGCCGCGCGGCCCAGGACGAGTATTCCCTGCAGAGCCAACTGCGCACCGCCGCCGCCCAACGTGACGGCTTGTTCGACGATGAAATCGTCGGCTTGAGCGTCGATAAGTTGTGCTTCGATGCAGCTGGCCAGCCCAGTGGCCATCAGCGTGTATTGGTCGAGCGTGACGAATGCAATCGACCGAACACGCGCCTGGAAGACCTGTCTTCGCTGAAACCGGTATGGAAGGAAGGTAAATGGATCGAGCAGGGTGAATTCATTACCGCCGGCAACGCTTCGCAGTTCTCCGATGGCGCCTCGGCCAGCCTGCTGATGAGCCGCGTCGAAGCCAAGCGTCGGGGGCTGACTCCGTTGGGCATCTACCGAGGCATTGCCGTGGGCGGCTGCGCGCCGGAGGAAATGGGCATTGGCCCGGTGGTGGCCGTGCCGAAATTGCTCAAGCGCTTTGGCCTGAGCGTGTCGGATATTGGCCTGTGGGAAATCAACGAAGCCTTTGCCTGCCAGGTCCTGCATTGCCGCGATGCGTTGCAAATCCCGTCGGAACGTCTGAACGTCAACGGCGGCGCGATTGCCATCGGCCACCCGTTCGGCATGTCCGGCGCACGCATGGTCGGTCACGCACTGCTGGAGGGTCGCCGTCGCGGCGCCCGTTATGTGGTGATCGCCATGTGCATTGGCGGCGGCATGGGTGCGGCCGGTTTGTTCGAACTGCCGTAGGGCTGACCGGGGGCGTTGAGCGTCTTTAACACCCATTACGATCAATTGATGCGGGCCATGCAGTCCGGGCCCGCTGCTGGGGAGTGGTTATGCAAAGTCGCGTGCCGAATGCGCAGGTCCTCGCGCAAATGGGGCTGGAGTTGGCCGAGTACGAAGGCCTCATCGGCAACATGTACGACTCGGCCATGGATATTCGCTGCATGGGTGATTCGTTGCGCCAGCTCCGGAAGCTGTTCAAGGCCAATTTCGTGACCTTGATTCTGCGTGTGCAAGATGAGCCGCTGCTGTCGCCGATGATGGTCGCCGGGGACATCGAACTGGGGGAGGGCGGCATCAACCATTACGCCTACTACGCCAAGTCCACGCTGTTCGACGGCCTGCCCACCGACACGGTGTTCACCATCGATGAATTGATGACTGATGATGAATGGATCAGTTCTTCTTTTTACCTGTTGTTTTGCCAGCCCCATGACTGCCACCAGATGCTCGGCGCCGACATCCGCATGCCGGACGGAAGCACGGTGCGTTTGCGGATCAACCGGCCCCGGGGCCAGGCCCGTTTTTCCCAGGTCGAGCGGGCCATGTGCGCCATGCTCTTGCCGCATTTGCGCCGCGCCCTGCACATGCATTCGCTACTGGATCGCAGTGAGTCGCTGGGCAGTTTGTACTCGCAAACGATCAGCCGCATGGCGGTGGCGACTATCGTGCTCGATGAAAACGGCACCGTGGTGCAACTGAATCCGGTGGCCCGGGAGATTATCGCCAGCCAGGACGGCCTTAAAGTCGTGGGCGGGCGGTTGGAGGCGACTTACCCGAGTGACAATCGTGAACTGTCGCGGCTGGTGCGCAACGCCTTTCAACGGTTGAAGCAGGGCCACGCCGGATTACAGATAGCCGAGGCCACGTCGATTTCCCGCCCCTCAGGGAAAGTCAGCCTGGGGGTGGTGGTGGAGTTGATTCCGACGCAGGAGCTGGTCGAGGGCAAGGGCAAACCGACCGTGGTGGTCTATGTCCGCGATGCTGTCAGCAAGTCGCTGGTGAGCAATGTGGTGACGTCGCAGCTGTACAACCTGACACCCGCAGAAACCTTGCTGGCGCTGGAACTGGCTAACGGCCTGTCGCTGGAGGAGGCGTCTGAGGCGCTGAACATCCGCCGCAATACCGCCCGTGCGCACCTGCGTTCGATCTTTTCCAAGACGGGCGTTCGGCGCCAGACCGAGCTTGTGCGGATCATGCTCAACAGTGTCGTGGCATTGGCCGGGCCGCAGCTGCCAGGATCAGCGAAGGATGCGCTTTAGTCTGTCGCTCACAGGCGCCGTGGGAAAACGCGTTAGTCCGTGCGGACGATGCTGCCGATTCCTTGGGCTGCCGATACTGGGTGACCGCTATCGGTAACCAAGGAGAATAAAAATGACCGGCAGTAACCTGGCCTCCAGTTGTCTTGTCTCGCGGGCTGCCAACGCCACTCCCACCTGGGTGCTGGGGTTGTTATTGGGGTGCAGTGCAATCGGTACGGCCAACGCCGCACCGGAAGATGTGGAGCGCCTGGGCAAGGATTTGACTTGCATCGGTGCCGACAAGAGCGCCAATGCCGATGGCACCATTCCGGCATTCAGCGGCAAGTGGCTGGGTGTGCCACCGCACGTGGATTTCAAAGGGACCGGCAACCATCCGGTTGATCCTTACCCGCAAGAAAAACCGCTGTTCGTGATTACCGCGACCAACCTGGCGCAATACAGTGAATACCTGTCCGACGGGCAGAAAGCCTTGTTCAAGCTGTACCCGGCTACGTACAAGATGCCGATCTACCCCTCGCACCGGGATTTCCGTTTCGACGACGCGGTTTGCCAAGCCACCCGCGAGAACGCCAGCATCGCGCGCCTGGTGGATGACGGTGAAGGGGTGGTGGGCAAAACCGGCGGCACAGCCTTTCCGGTTCCACGCAGCGGTCTGGAACTGTTGAAGAACGCCTCGGCCTTTACCTTGCGCGCCTGGACCGAGGAGTACACTTCCGACAACGCCTACGTGCTCAAGGACGGCAACATCAACTGGGGCCGCGTGCATTCGCGCAACCTGGCGCCGTCGCTGGAGCCGGGCAAGAAAGGCGAGACTGTTGGTAACTCGGCCTTCTACCTCAATGAAACCCTGCTGCCACAACGGGACAAGGGCGAGATCAATACCGGCACCGAGTTCTGGAACGACAAGACCGAGCCTCGCCAGGCCTGGCGTTACGATCCAGGCACTCGCCGTGTGCGGCAGTCGCCGGGTTATGGCTTCGACATGTCGTTCCCCGGCAGCGGCGGTTCGATCACCGTGGACGAGGTGCGCCTGTTCAACGGCTCGGGCCAGCGCTATGACTGGAAGATCGTCGGCAAGCGCGAGATGTTCATTCCCTACAACACCTATCGCCTGCATGCGGCCAACCTCAAGTACGCCAACCTGCTGACCCCTGGCCATATCAACCCGGATGCCATGCGCTACGAGCGCCATAGGGTCTGGGAGCTGGAAGGCACCCTCAAGCCGGGTTACCGCCACTTGTACGGCAAACGCAAGTTGTACATCGACGAAGACACCTGGTTCCCGATGCTCGCCGATAACTACGACAACCGTGGCGAGCTGTGGCGGACCTCGATGCTGAACTTTTTCTATGCCTATGAAAGCCAGCGGCCGCAAGCGGGCGTGGGGCTGTACTACGACCTCAATGCCGGCAGTTACCTGGCGTTCAACCTGATCAACGAACAGCGCGACGGCTACCAGTTGAACAAGCCGGGCTTCAGTCCGCGGGATTTCGGTCCGGAAGCTGCCCGTCGGTTTGGCCAATAGCCAACGCAGATTCGCGATGGCAGAGGCTGACAGGTGAATCCCTTTGAGAGCGGATCTCGTTTGATCTAGTCCAAGTGAGGGATGAATCCCTTGTCGGGACGCTCAATGATATCCGCCATGGGTTCACCCTGTTTTTTTTGGGTATCGCTCCCCAAAGTTTCCAATCGAGGAACAATAACAATGACGAAACTCGCTGAAATCAGCATCGAAAACGCCCAGCGTACTCACCGTTACGCCCGTGGCTGGCATTGTCTGGGCGTGGCGCAGGATTACCGCGATGGCCAGTTGCACACATTGAATATCTTTGGCACCCGCCTGGTGGCGTTTGCCGACAGCAAGGGTGCTATCAGCATCCTCGATGCCTATTGCCCGCACATGGGGGCCGACTTGTCCAAGGGCACCATCGAAAACGACACGGTGGTGTGCCCGTTCCACCACTGGAAATATGACACCAGGGGTAAATGCGTCGAGATTCCCTACTGCAAGCGCATTCCACCGAAGGCCAAGACCCGCAGCTGGTTGACCTGTGAGGAAAACAATCTGCTGTTCGTCTGGAACAACCCTGAAGGACGTCCGCCGAAAGAGGGCGTGATCATCCCGCACCTGACCGAGATGGACGACCCGGAGTGGATTCACGACTGGAACATCGACAGCATGCTGATCGAAACCAACCCACGGGAGTTGGTCGATAACCTGGTGGACGCCATGCATTTCGGCCCCGTGCATGGCACGCCGACCAAGTATTTCGCCAATGTCTTCGAAGGGCACATCGGCCACCAGATCTTTCACGGTGATTCCGAGCGCCTGGGTGGCGATCTGATTGCACCGTCGGCCTATTACGGCCCGGCGACCCACTTCACTCACATCAGCTCGATGTTCGGCGATGTGCGCATACATGCCATTTTGCTCAACAGCCATGTACCTGTGACGGCCAACAGCTTCGACCTGCGTTTCGGCTGCATGGTCAAGCGTGTGCCCGGCTGGAGCGAAGAGCAGAACATTGAAGTGGCCAAAGCGTACGTCATGGGTAATCGCACCTCGTTCTACCAGGACGTGGATATCTGGAAGCATAAAATCCGTATCGATAACCCGGTGCTGGCGGAAAACGACGGCCCGGTCTACCAGTTGCGCGAGTGGTATCAACAGTTCTTTACCGACGAAGACAAAGTGCCCGCGAGCATGGCTGAGCGCCGTGAATTCATCACGGTGGACGAGCGTTGAAGGGTAACGCCCTCTGAGTTATTGCAATGACATAGGTTCGACTTAACGGTCACGAGAGTACTGACAATGAAAACAAAAAGTCTTCTTGCCTATCACGTTTGCTTGTTGCTTTTGTTCCTCCTGGTGGGGACCGTGCTGGTCTCCCCGCCAGCGCAATCGCCCAGTTTTAAAGCCTGCAAGCAATACGCAGGCTGTGTCGCCATCAGCCAGAGTGTTCCGAACTGGCTGAATTTCCGCTAAGGTTGGAGCGTCACACCACAAGGCTGAAGCGGCCTTGTGGTGTGCATGTGTGCGGTCGTGGGACGTGGGTAGGTGCGCGATGGTCTTTGGTGGGCGCGCATTGCGCGCCTTCTGTTTTTTGGCCTATCGGCAGTATCGTTACTCGATTATCGCCGGATGCGCCTGCACTGGACCACCCAGGCAGTCGCGATAGGAGGGAGGTTGCTGGCCTTCCAGATCGACAATGCCGTACGTCAGCGCCACTTCTGCGCCGATCAGCACCTGTCCGGATTGAGTCATCCGGTTCGGGTCGCAATACAGCGCGTGTATGACCTTGCCGGTGAACTCCGGGCTTTCCATGACGAACGAAAATTCCTCGTAGCGCTCCGGGTGGTCTGCCAATGCGCGTATCGTGCGTTCCGTGCGTAACGGTCCCATCCAGATGGACACCACCGAGACGTCGTAAGGACGAAGGTCCACGGCCATGTCTTTGGCGAACTTGTCGACACCGGCCTTCTGCGCGCCATAGGCAGCGCCGTGCATGTAGCAGTTCGAGCCAAATGACGATGTGAACGCGATCAGCCCGCCACGACGCTTCGCCATTAGCGCAGCCGCGTACCAGCTCGCCACATAGGCGGAGCGTAAGCCGACGTCGAGGATGTTGACGAGGTCGAGCGGCTTCTCCCAGAACGGCCCGGGCTCAATCAGTTGGTCGTGTAGAAAAGTCGCATTATTGACCAGGATGTCGAGCCGCCCGCTTTCGCGTTCGACCTGTTCGAAGAGGCGTCGAACCTGCTCGTCATCGGCGTGATCACACGCGACGGCGATACCTTTGCCGCCCAACGCGTCGATCTCACGCGCGGTTGCGTGGATCGTGCCTGGCAGCGACGCGTCGCCCTCATTCTGCGAGCGGCCGGTCACGTAAACCGTCGCGCCCGCCGCACCGAGCGCGAGCGCAATGCCTTTGCCGGCACCGCGCGACGCGCCCGTCACGACGGCGACCCATTTGCTTTGATCGTTACTCATTTGCGGATCCTCCTTTCCTGTTGAGTGATGGACCTCGGCTCAAGACTTGACGTCAAGTGCCGCCGCCATAGTCTGCGCGCCACTCGCCTGAACGCCGGCGAAGCGTACGCCGGGCACGGTTTCCTCGTAGCTCGCCACCAGCGTGGACGTCACAACGCAGCGCGTGGCGGAGATTTTCCAATGGCCGTCGATCTTGCGGTACTCGTCTTCGTAGTGCGCGCCTAGCTGCGTGATAACGCGCGAGCGTGTGTCGATCATCTGGTAATGCAGGCCCCAGGTGCCCCGGGCCTGCGTTTCATCGAGCACGTCGATCTGCGGGTTGACGCCGTGGTGCATCTCGACAATGTGCGGATGGCAGCCGAGCTGCTCGAAAAGCGCAGCGAGCTGATCGCGGTTTTCAAACACACCGATCTCGCCGTAGTCGATGCGTACCAGGCCTGACGCGAAGCAATCGCGCATGCCCTGCGGGTCCTTCAGGTCGCAACACGCCAGATAACGCGCTTTCAGCCGGCGAATCGCCTCGACGTCTTCCAGTTTGCGCAGACGTGTTTCCAGTTGATCAATGGGAGCCATGCAATCTCCTTGAGTCCGGATGCGTTCCGGTCCGTGAGTCTGCACAGCATGGTACAAGCGCGAACTCGCCGATGAATAATCCAAACAGACGATGTTGTTTCTGAGTCAGTTAATGGGTTTGGAAGTGATCCGCCACTCGGAACCCAGTGGGCCAATCATTTCCAGCAACCGCTTGTAACCGGTCTGGAGGATGCGCCACTCGCCCTGAACCTTGACGTAGTGATCCTCGTAGATGGCGCTACCGTTGAGCTGGGTTTGCTCATCGAGGTTGATGAACAGGTCGTTGAGGTACCAGAGGCCAGTGGCCTCATCGCCGTTGACCGCAATTTCCGGGGTGTGGCCGTTGTGCATGCCGAAACGACGGTTGGTGAAGTTGCTGCGGTAGAACTCGATGGCCTGCTCCACGCCGTTGAGTTCGAACTGGTAGGTCGGGCTGTCGAAGCTGATCTTCACATCGGGTGCGAAGAGGGTGCGCAGCAGTTCGAGATTGCAGGTGTCGATACCACGAAAATAGCGGGCCTTGAGCTGTTTGATTTGCTCGATGGCAACGAGGTCCAGCATGTCGGTAATCTCCAGGGGCAGGGCGATGGCCGCACGGGCCACTTTTGAATAGCTGAGTGAGGCGACATTGCTGTCGCCTTGCAGTATTTAGCAGGGCAGAAAGTGACCGCCGTTGACATCCAGTTGCGCGCCGGTAATGACCTTGGCGTAATCGCTGGCCAGGTACAGGGCGGCCATGGCGCAGTCGTTGTCTTCGGGGATTTTGCGCAACGCAATCTGCTGGGCGACCTGGTCGACCAGCGACTCCATCGGGACGCCCAGGCGCTTGGCTTCGCTCTCGAAGTAACCGATCACCGGCGCGCCCCACATCCAGCCCATGAAGGCGGAGTTGACGCGGATGCCGAACGGGCCGAGATCCTGGGCCAGATACTGCACGGCAGTTTTCAATGCGCCCTTGGAGACGGCATAGCCGGATTCCAGTTGGTTGGGGGTGCGGGTGGCCATGGTGTTGATCATGACGATGCTGCCCGATTTCTGTTTCTTCATCTGCGGCAGCACGGCCTGGGTCATGTGCATGGTGCCAAACAGGTTGACGTCCATCGCCTTGCGCCAGTCGTCCATTGACGACTCGGAGGAAGTGCCCCAGGCGCCATGGGCGTAGGCAGAGTTGATCAATACATCGATCTGGCCGAAGTGCTCGATCGTCAGGTCGGCGAGCGTCTGGCACTGATCGGCCTGGGCGATGTCGGTGGGGACTTTCAATACCGGTGTGCTGTAGCCGGCGTCGCGGATGGCCTGTTCAGCCTGGTCCAGTTTGGCGGGGGTACGGGTGGCCAACACCACTGCCTTCGCCTGATACTCCGCGGCTCGCACGGCCAGCTTGATGCCCAGGCCAGGGCCGATACCGGAAATGATGACGACTTTATCTTTCAGCAACATGGCAATTACCTTCTTATTGTTTTGGTCAGGATTGGTTGGTCAGGTGCGGCTGGCGTGCAGTGCTTCGGCACGTCGTTTCAGATCCAGGGCCATCTGGTCGAAGCCGATTTTTACCCAGGCACCGTGTTCATGCATGATCGTGTCCTGGTTCAGGCCCAGGAAAATATCAGTGGTGAAATAGCTGCAGCGGTTGGCGTCGATGGTCTTGATGTATTGATCGCGGCGGGCGGCGTCCATGTTTTCCGGGACGGGGCGCTGCTCCCAGGACAACAGTTGCTCGGGGTCGCAGGCCACGAGGTATTCGAAGACCGGAACGGTTTCGCCGGTATCGGGGGTAAGGACCTGCATATGCACCTCGTCGCCGATCTGCAGGCCGCACTGAATGCGCGGACAGAAGGTGTTCCACTGGTGGTAATTGTCCAGATCAATGAGCACTTCCCAGACCACCCGGGCGGGGGCGTTAATTTCCACCGTGTGGGAGGTCACTATGTTTTCGGCTCTGGCCATGACTGTCTCCTGTTGTGCATTCAGTTGATGGGTCTGGAGGTGATCTGCAGCTGTTCGCTCAAGGGTTGGATAGTCTCGAGCAAGGTTTCGTAGCCCGTCTCGGCGATCATCCAGCGCTCGCCGCGCTTGATGTAGCGATCCTGGTAGATCGCGCTGCCATGCATGTGGGTGTTGTCCTCGAGGTTGATGAACACGTAGCTCAGGTACCAGAGGGCCGAAGCCTGGTCGCCATCGACTTCGATTTCCGGGGTGTGACCGTTGTGGGTGGCCAGGCGGGTCTTGGTGAACGAGGTCCGGTAGAAGTCCAGCGCATCGCCCAGGCCATTGACATGAAACTCGTAGGCCGGGCTCTTGAACGACAGGGCGACGTCTTCGGTGAGCATGCCCTGCAGCATCTCGATGTTGCAGGTGTCGATGGCACGAAAGTAGCGCGCCTTGAGCTGCTTGATCAGCTCGATTGCTTCTAGGTCCAACATGGGAAGCCTCCTTGTGGGCTACTCAGGCACTGAGCTGGTACTCGCTGGTGAGGATGCAGTCGAGCTTCTGGAAGTCGATGAACTTGCTGGTCGATTCGTACATGGCCTGCTGGCGCTGCGCGCATTTGTCCGGGTCGCCGAGGGCCGCGAAGAATCCTTGCGGATTGCCGATGGCCTCAGGCGGGAAGTTTTCTTCGACGATCCCGTGCAGCACCGGCGCACCGAAGGTGAGTGCCCGTACCACGGTGTTCTGCCGGTAGCCAAAGATCGACTGCAGAGGGTAGGCATTCGGCCCGTGGCCGTTGCGCCAGGTGTCGTACCAATGCTCGTAGCTCATCCGATCGGGCTTGTGCAGCAGCGCCACCTGATTCATCCCGGGTGTGCGCTCGCCAACCGGTACCCGGTAGTGGGCTGCGCGCGCCTTGCGCTCCTCGGGGTAGGGTTCGGACTCCAGCACCAGATAAGCCTCCAGGCGGCTGGTCAACGGTGTCACGAGCGCCTTGATCGAAAACCATTGCGAGGCACTGTCCAGCCACACCGAGAGCAATCCGTCCAGGGGGACGGCGCTATTGGTAATGCGCTGTGCAGACGCGGCGGCCACGCCCTCATCAACCACCATGACGCGGGTGGTGCGCGCGCCGGCGCCAACCAGATTGTCGCCCAGGTCGAGCAACGCCTGGCGCCATTGCTCGACGCTTTGCTGTGGCGGTTTCCACAGGGTCAACATGAGTTTTTCCATGAATCCTCCAGCCTGGGTTTAGTGGTTGACGCTCAAATGACGGGCGCGATATTCCTTGTAGTCCTCAGTCATCTGCGCCTCGTTCAAACCGAAGCGCTCCAGGCTGTAGTCGTGGCTGGCACGTTTTTCCCGGCTGTTTTGCGACAGCCAACCCTGTGCGTCGGCGCGGGCCTTGTCGGTAAACGGCAGATTGGCGAAGGCGTAGACCCTTTCCAGCACGTCCATCGGCTGGGTCACGGTGTCGGCGAAGTGGATGTCGAGAAAGCGCTCGGCAGCGTGCTGGTCGCGGACCTGCATGGTGTGACGGATGCCACGCGCCATGCGGTGGTTCCACTGTTCGCCGGCGGCTTTCGGATCCGGGTTGTCGCTGTACATCTGCCACAGCGTGTGGGCCATGCTGGCCATTGACGGGATGGTCTGGGCCGGCTCGCGGTGGGTCAAAATCACCTGCGCCTTCGGGAAAACATCCAGCAGTAGATGCAGGGTGTGCAGGTGTTGGGGGGCCTTGAGCAGCCAGCGCTGGCCTGCAGGTTCACCCCGTTGGTCTTTCTGCCATTGCAGGAACTGCAGCATTTTTTTCAGCTGGGTATAGACCGGCCGCTGATCTTGCTGATCCAGCCAGCGGGTATAGCTGGGCACGTTGACGTAGGCGTCCATGGCGCACATGAACGAGTGTTCCATGAGCATGAACTCTTCGTCGCAGAGCATGGCATCGAGCGGGTGGATGGCGAGGATCTGCGGGATGACCTGGGCCATCAGCTCGACCTCGGCCTTGGCCTGGGCGATGCGTTTGGCCGGCACGGCCAGGGTTTCGTCTGCCAGCGGTGCCGGGAAGCGGGTCTCCCACCAGGCAGCCGAGTAGAAGCGCGGGTCAACCGCCAGCGTGCGTTGCAGCATGGTGGTGCCGGTGCGTGGCAGGCCTACGATGACCAGCGGGTCGTCGATCTGTATCTGGGTGATTTGCGGATAGCGGACAAGGTAGTCCTCGATCACCAGGCGATTGACCAGTTGTCCCACCAGTCTTTCCTGCAGCAAGTACTGGCCGGTCTGCGACAACCCGGCTTCGGCGGCCAAGGCAACCAGCAGTGCCTCCAGAGACTCGCGATAGTTGTCATCGCCAAAATTGCTCAGGCCGTGGGTGCGTGCGATGGCGCTGGCCAATAGGCGTTCGGCGGTCAGCTCTTCAATCAGGGTATGCGCGTTCATAGAGCCTCCGCGATGGCAGACACTTTTACTACTTGGGTGGTGGGGTGGCATTGCTCCTGGGCACCGACCCAGCGCAGGCACATCGTGCCTTGGCGTACGCCGGCGGTTTGCAGCCAGTTACTCAGCCCGGGATCCAGCTCGCTGAGGACCAGGGTCACGCCGCCGTTGTCGTCGTATCGGGCCTGGTGTTTGTTGAAGCAGATCTGGTGGTAGCGGTAGTCCAGCGACTCCATCCAGTAGTTGTTGATCTGCAAGTTCCAGAAGTCGCAGTCCGGTACTTTGTCGATGTGGATGACCAAGGCTTCGTCTTCAGCCAGCGCCCAGTGTGAGTGGTAGTAGAAAATGTTCGGGTCGCCGCCCACTGACTGGCACAGGGCCTGGTTGGCCGGTGGCAGTTGATTGCTGTGAGGCAGGTAGCTTTGGGTCCAGTCGGCGAACAGCCTGGAGGTGTTCTCCACGAAACTGGAGACCCGCGCCAGGCCTTGCTGGAAGGTCGCCGGATCAAGGGCTTGTGGCTTGGAATCGGTACCCATGCGCTCAATGCTCAGCTTGGCCGGCGCTTCAATCCGACGGTCGAGAAACGTCTGGCGCACGATCAGGGCGTTGGTGGCGTCTTCCATTTTCAGCCAGTTGCCCGGTTTCGGCTCGCGACTGAGGATGATTTCGAAGTTGCCCTGGGCATCGACCTGTAGCTGGCTGGCATCGATAAAGCCGGTCTGGATCAGGGTGCCGTCGGTTTCGTAACCGCCTTTCTGGGTGCCGAAACTCAGGTAGGCGACACTGCCGCGCTGGCCTTTGATGCGGTAATCCAGCGTGCCGTCCAGGCGCGAGTACTCGTAGAGGTTGTCCGGGTTGTCGGCACCGATCTTCGCGGTCTCGTGGGAAGTCTTGAAGAAGCTGGGAAAGGCCGGGTCGGCAAACTCGATGTGCATCTCCAGGCCGATGCGCAGCAGGCGCGTGAGGTAGCGGAAGCCTTCGGCGCGGGTGGCTGCATCGGCCGGCGCCTCGGGACGCAGAATCTGCTCGCCGCAGCGCTTGAGGTGATCGCAAAACGTGGACCAGGTCTGGCCACTCAACAGCTGTTGTTCGTCAATAGAGCTGATTGTCATTGTTAGACTCTCTTGATTGGGCGAACCCGGACCGTGAGCGCCCCCGTAGAGGCGCTCGTGCCCGGGCGATGGGGCTAGAACGCCTGACTGATGATGCCGCGCTCGGTCAGCACCGCGATGATGCGATCCACGGCGCCCTCCGGTGTCAGCTTGCTGGTCTCGATATGGATGTCCGGCTTGTTCGGCACCTCGTAAGGAGAGTCGATGCCTGTGAAGTTCTTCAACTCGCCACGGCGGACTTTCTTGTACAGGCCCTTGGGATCACGCGCCTCGGCCACGGCCAGCGGCGTGTCGACGAAGATCTCGATGAACTCGCCTTCCTGCAGCAGTTCGCGCGCCATCTCGCGCTCGGAACGGAACGGCGAGATGAAGGCCGTCAATACAATCATCCCGGCATCCACGAACAACTTGGACACCTCGGCCACCCTGCGGATGTTTTCCACCCGGTCGGCATCAGTGAAGCCCAGGTCGCGGTTCAGGCCGTGGCGCACGTTGTCGCCGTCGAGCAAGTAGGTGTGCCGGCCACGGGCGTACAGTCGGGTTTCCAGCAGGTTGGCGATCGCCGACTTGCCGGCGCCCGACAAACCGGTGAACCACAGCAGCACGGGCTGCTGGCCCATCTGTTCGGCGCGCGCTTTCTTGTTCACATCCACGTGCTGCATATGAATGTTCTGCGAACGGCGCAGGGAAAACTCGATCAAGCCCGCGCCCACGGTGGCGTTCGTCAGACGGTCGATGAGGATGAAGCTGCCGGTTTCACGGTTGTCCTTGTAAGGATCGAAGGCGATCGGCTGGCTGGTAAAGAGGTTGCACACGCCGATCTCGTTCAACGCCAGCTCTTTGGCCGCCAAGTGCTCCATGGTGTTGACGTTGACCTTGTACTTGGGCATCGACAAGGTTACCGGCAGGGTTTTGCCGCCGACTTTCATCAGGTAGGGGCGACCGGCGAGCATGGCCTGCTCGTGCATCCAGATCAGGCTGACCTGGAACTGGTCGGCCACGCTGGTCGGGTCTTCTGCGGTGGACAGCACATCGCCGCGACTGCAATCGACTTCTTCGGTCAGGGTCAGGGTGATGGACTGTCCGGCCACGGCTTGTTGCAAGTCACCGTCGAGGGTGACGATGCGCGAGATACGGCTCTCTTGTCCGCCCGGCAACACGCGTACACGGTCACCAGGACGAATCACACCGCTGGCGATGGTGCCGGTGAAACCACGAAAATCCAGGTTGGGGCGGTTGACCCACTGCACCGGCATACGGAACGACAGTTTCTGTTGGTGCGCCTCGTCGATCTCGACGGTTTCCAGGTAACCCATCAGCGTGGTACCGCGGTACCAAGGCATGTGTTCGCTTTGCTCGGTGATGTTCTCACCCCGTAGCGCGGACATCGGGATGGCGGTGAAATCCTGTAGGCCGATCTGCTTGGCGAAGGCGCGGTAGTCATCGACGATGGCGTTATACACTTTCTCCGAGTAGTCCATCAGGTCCATCTTGTTGACCGCCAGTACCACCTTGCGAATGCCGAGCAGCGAGGCCAGATAGCTGTGACGCCTGGATTGAGTCAGGACGCCGCGTCGGGCATCGATCATCACCACGGCCACGTCGGCCGTGGAGGCACCGGTCACCATGTTGCGGGTGTACTGCTCATGCCCCGGGGTGTCGGCAACGATGAACTTGCGCCGGTCGGTGGAGAAAAAACGGTAGGCCACGTCGATGGTGATGCCTTGTTCGCGCTCGGCGGCCAGGCCATCCACCAACAGGGCGAAGTCCAGTTCGCCACCCTGGGTGCCGACTTTTTTCGAGTCTGCCTCCAGCGCTTCCATCTGGTCTTCGAAGAGCATTTTCGAATCGTAGAGCAGGCGCCCGATCAAGGTGCTCTTGCCATCGTCCACACTGCCGCAGGTCAGGAAGCGCAGCAGGCTCTTATGCTCGTGGGCCTTGAGGTATTGCTCGATATCCTCGGCAATCAGGTCAGATACGTGTGCCATTAGAAATACCCCTCTTGTTTTTTCTTCTCCATCGATGCGGCCGAGTCGTGGTCGATCATTCGCCCCTGACGCTCGGATGTGCGGGTCAGCAGCATTTCCTGAATGATCTTGGGCAGCGTATCGGCATCGGACTCGACGGCACCGGTGAGCGGGTAGCAACCGAGGGTGCGGAAGCGCACGTTGCGAATCATCGGCACTTCACCCGGGTTGAGCGGCATGCGTTCGTCATCGACCATGATCAGCATCCCGTCGCGCTCGACCACCGGGCGGGGCGCGGCGAAATACAACGGAACGATCGGGATGTTTTCCAGGTGGATGTACTGCCAGATGTCCAGCTCGGTCCAGTTGGAGAGGGGGAACACACGGATCGACTCACCCTTGTGTTTGCGCATGTTGTACAGGTGCCAGAGCTCCGGGCGCTGGTTCTTCGGGTCCCAGCGGTGCTGGTCGGAGCGGAAGGAGAAAATCCGTTCCTTGGCCCGTGATTTTTCCTCGTCGCGGCGTGCGCCGCCAAAGGCTGCGTCGAAGCCGTAGTGATCCAGCGCCTGCTTCAGACCTTCGGTCTTCATGATGTCGGTGTGGATTTGCGAGCCGTGCTTGAACGGGCTGATCCCCATTTCAATGCCTTCGGGGTTGGTGTGGGTCAGCAGGTCCACGTTCAGTTTGGCCACCATCTGATCGCGGAAGCGATACATCTCCTGGAACTTCCAGGTGGTGTCGACATGCAGCAGAGGGAAGGGCGGCTTGGCCGGGTAGAAGGCCTTCATGGCCAGGTGCAGCATGACCGCGCTGTCCTTGCCGATGGAGTAGAGCATGACCGGGTTGTCGGATTCGGCGACAACCTCGCGCATGGCCTGGATGCTTTCAGCTTCCAGTCGTTGCAGGTGGGTAAGCGTCATAGATTTTCCTTTCGCTTTTTGTTGTTGTCGCTTATCAACGTACAACTGCCGCGGTTCGGACTTATGCGCGACTTGATGTTTTAACATCAGGCGCAACATCTGCAGCATGGGGTTGTGGGGCAGGGTGGACGCGACACCTGTCACCTTGTCGAGCGCATCGTCATGGCTGGTGCGCGCAGCTTGCTGGCTGATGTGGGTCGCCAGCTCGCAGGCACCGCTGAGCATTTCGCTGGCTTGCGGCAGGTGAAACAGAAGCAGCCGGTCGGCGCGCTCGCCGGCCCAGGTGATGAAGGTGGCCGCGCGTTGCCAGTGCATGCCCGAGAGCAGGGCGAACACCTTGCGTTCGGCGCAGCGATGCAGGCGGTCGAAGAACTCGACCAGATGGGGCGCGCGGAGCCCGTCTTCGTAAGGCAGCCAGAGAACCTTGCCGCGATTGCTGATTGCGCGCAGTACGCCATAACTGAGTTTGCCCTGGTCGTTGGGTGCACCGTAGTCGTCGATCCAGAGGATCTCGCCGTTCTGCGCGCGAGCCTGGTGAAGGATGTGCCCGTAGGTGCTGCGGTACCAGCGCTGCACGGCCGGCGAAGCCTTGGCGACACGTTTGGCCGGGCGCTCGGCATTGAGCTGCCAGCGTTGCAAGTAATGGGCGGCGGTGCGTTCCGGCAAGTCGATCCCATGCAGGCGCCGGACCAGTGCCTGCATGGCCTCCAGCTGCCAGAGCAGGAACGGTAGCTGGTGCTGTTCGGGCAGTGTGCTGACCAGCAGCTGGTAGATGTTCTGTTCCTGCTGAGCCGAGAGGCTGCGGCCTTCGCCTTGCTTGCGTCCGCGGTCGCGCACGGGCACGGCATTCCAGCCGCCGGCTTGCCAGGCCTTGTAGGCGGCGATGATGGTCGGCGAAGAGAGTCCTGTGTCCTGGCTGATGGATTTGAGCGTGCTGCCGGCGATGCGCAACTGCACGGCGCGCAGGCGGAGCCGGTTGATCTGAGGAACGGATAACTGATTGCCGTGGGGCACAGGAACTCCTGTTAAACATCCATTTGCTGATTGGCGGTGTTGCGGATGTCTGTACTGTTCCCCGATCCGGAAAACGGCGCATAGGCCGTATGGACCATACGAAGAACAAAAACAGGAGAAACCCCATGAACGAGTCAATGGCTGTTCTGCTCGAAGATGTCATCGGTATTGCCCGCGCAGCGGGCGAGTTGGTGATGGAGGTGTACCGCTCGGATTTCGAGGTGCGCGGGAAAGTCGATACCTCCCCGGTGACCGAAGCCGACGAGGGCGCCGAGACCCTGATTCTGCAGGCCCTGGCGGCGCGCACACCGCAGATTCCGGTGATTTCCGAAGAGGCCGCCGCCGCTCGCCAGGTGCCCGAGGTAGGCCAGCGTTTCTGGTTGGTGGACCCGCTGGATGGCACCAAGGAGTTCATCAATCGCAACGGCGAGTTCACCGTCAATATCGCCCTGATCGATAACGGCGAACCGGTGCTGGGGGTGGTTCTGGCGCCCGCGCTGGAGCGTCTGTTCGCCGGTGCCCGGGATTGCGGAGCCTTTATCGAACAGGACGGACAGCGCCAGGCCATCCACTGTCGGGCGGTGACGGAGGAGGGAATGGACGTGGTTGCCAGCCGCTCCCATGGTGATGCCGGGGCGCTGGATGCATTCCTCGACGGGCGCAAGGTGCGCTCCCTGAAAAGTGCCGGCTCATCGCTGAAGATTTGCCTGGTGGCTGCCGGCGAGGCGGACCTTTATCCGCGCCTGGGACGCACCATGGAGTGGGATATCGCCGCGGGGCATGCGGTGCTGGTCGCCGCCGGCGGACAGGTCTGCACCCTGGCCGGCGATGCGTTGCGTTATGGCAAGCCCGGGCTGGACAATCCGCATTTCTACGCGCGTGGACTGCAGTACTGATTGAGTTGAGGCGTCACCGTGCCCTGGCTGAAGTTGCGCAGGCCACGGTACCGAACAGCTTGCTCGATTCGCCCCTAGCCAGCGTTGATGTTGCCGCAGAAAAGAGGGCGGCTGCCGTCTGCCGGGCTGGTGCGAACGAGCAAGACATAGTCACCCTTGGTCAGTTCGCTCAGCGCCACCGGTGCCTGGGCCCAATGCTTGGTTCGCGGGGCGAGCGATGGATAGTCGACGCTGTTGGCCTGACGGGTCCTGTACGCAGGTTGTGCGCTCAACTGCTGGCACGAGCCTGCGTAGATAGCGGTGTCGAGCCGGCTGGATACGGCCATGTCGTGGGGGACACCACCGACGGTGAGCCAGATGCTGGTTTGGTTGCCCACCGGGCTGAGGGTGGCTCGAGCGATATGCTCTGCGTTTTGCGGGGTAGCATTGAGGGGGACATCGACAATCTCGGTTCTGCTCGCGCAACTTGAAATTGCCCCTGCCGCCACTACCAACGCCAGCCAAGATGTTCTGTTCATCACAGATCTCCTGAGTTGAGGTACGTTGATTTCATCCCCCCTGTGAAGTCTAGTTGCCCGCCGCGGGCGCGGGATCGAGCTGATGGGTGGTTGCACCCGGTCATCTCAAATCCGGCAGAAGCCAGAAAGCCGAGCAAGTTTGTACGAGGTGTTGGGTGGCGGTTGGAATTAACGTCTGATGTCAGCCATTCGCTACACAGCGCTGTTGTACAAATCCGTCACCAGCATGCAGCCGGGGGCGTGGGTGATGCACAGTGGCGGGCGTGAGGCCTGCACCACCGATTGAGGTGTCACGCCGCACGCCCAGAACACCGGTATTTCGTCCGCTTCAACGGGGACGGCGTCGCCATAGTCCGGAGTGTCGAGCGCGTGGATGCCGATCAGCGACGGATCACCGATGTGCACGGGAGCGCCGTGGACGTTGGGCATGCGCGCGGTGATTTGAATGGCCTGAATGGCGGCTGCGGCTTTCATCGGTCGCATGCTCACCACCAGCTTGCCACCGAGGCGAGCGGTGGGGCGCGTGTCAATGTTGGTCTGGTACATGGCAACATTGCGCCCCAGATCGATGTGCTTGAGGGGGATGCCGGCATCCAGCAGCGGTTGTTCGAAGGAGAACGAGCAGCCGATGGCGAAGGCCACCAGGTCATCCTGCCAAAGGTGCTCGATATCCAGCGGTTCATCGCTCAGTTCGCCATGGCGATAAACCCTGTAGCGAGGCTCATCGTGGCGAATATCAATGGCTGTCCCGAGATTGCGAAAGTACGGATCACCCGGTTCGGTAATGTCGAGCAACGGGCAGGCTTGACGGTTGAGGGTGCAATACCTGAGGAACTCGTTGGCCCAATCACTGGGCAGTATCACGATATTGGCTTGCGCCCGGCCTTGGCCCAGGCCGCTGGTGTGACCCTGATAGTGCCCGGCGGCGATGCTTTGACGCAGGGCGAGAGGGGTACTGCGCTGCAGTTGTTCGAAGGACGGGGCGGGTCGATTCATCATGGCATCTCGGCAGGTTCGTGGATCCTTTTTAGAAAACCGCGGTGATGCCGTCCAACAAGGAATGTTGTTGCCCCCCGACAACTAAAAGTTATTCAAGGGGTGGTCGGCTGTCCAGGCCCGGTGCCGGCACCATAAGTAACGGCCCGACATCCGCGGCGTATTGGCAGACCACCTGACGGCTCATCTCGACGATGTTCTCGATTAGTTCCAGGCCGATTCCGGCGCGCCACGACGCCACGACCTCCAGTTGCGGCAAGCGGCTGCCGGGTTCCAGCTGGATCAGTTCGCCGCTGGCCAGGGGTTTGGCCACCAGTGCCGCCGGCAAGGCGCCGATACCGAAACCGTCACGAATCAGCCGGGTCATGGCCGACACCGAGTTGACGCAACTGACGCGTGGTGCGCCGATGCCATGGGCGTGCAACAGGTTGAGCACATCCTGATGCGGTCGTGAGTGTTTGACGAAGGTAATGATGCGTTCACCGGCCATTTCGGTGAGCGAGGCATAAGGCCGGGCATAGATCGAGTTGCTGGCGGCGATCCAGTGCATGGGGTAGTGCGCCAGTTCGAGGTTGCGCACGCTTTCGTGGCGGATCAGGTCAGTCTGGAAAACGATGTCCAGATAGCCCTTTTTCAATTGCTCGCAGAGATTGCGCGCGGCGTCGGCGGTGATCTCGATTTCCACGGCCGGGAAGGTTTGCATCAGGGTCGACATCAACGGGCTGAGCCAGGTGTGAATCACCGTATCCATCACGCCGATGCGCACCAGGCCCTTCTGCGGGCTGGTGTTGTCCAGCGAGTGTTTCAGCGCACGCTGAACCTCGAGCATCTGCTCGGCATAGTCGAGCACCTTGAGCCCTTCGGGCGTCAGCGACACCCCGCGTGAATCACGCACGAACAGGCGCAGGCCCAGCTCGTCTTCCAGCGCGGCGATCCGGCTGGAGATCGATGCCTGAGTGCTGAACATTTTCTCGGCGGTCAGGCTGAAGCTTTGCAGGCGGGCGCCCCAGACGAAGGTTTCGAGGAATTTGAGGTTCATGGCGGTTCCCTTGGCGCTTGTGGCTCTTGTAATGAAGGGGCGGGATGCAATTGTTACTCCAGAGTCCGCCTTCGCGGGCATCAAATTTTCTTATGCATAACCTCGTCTTTTTCCCGTTTGACGCCGTTCCGCCCCGAAACGAAGAATCCGCTCCACGACGCAGGTCGCTGCGTCCGCCCCCCAACGACAACGCCTTCACAAAAAACACAATGAGGCGTGTCCGTCATCTTCGCTTGCTGCTGCAGGAACCTTTCCATGGAAAAAATCATGACTGTCCACGTGCCTTTAAATGCGGGTCGCACCCACCCATTCAATGGGTACGCCGCGGCTGGCACATTGCACGGCTTCAGTCTGCTCTGTGCGCCGGTCGCTCAGGCGGATTTCGTGGCGGACAGTAAAGGCAGCCTGGAAGCGCGCAATTTCTACTTCAACCGTGACTTTCGCCAGGACGGTTCGCGCGACAAGGCCGAGGAATGGGCGCAGGGTTTTCTGTTGCGGATGGAGTCGGGTTACACCGCGGGCACCTTGGGTTTTGGCCTGGATGTGTTGGGCATGGCCGGTTTCAAACTGGACTCCGGTGGCGGTACGGCGGGCACCAATCTGTTGCCGCCGGATGCGTCCGGCGGCTCACAGGACAGCTATGGCGAGTTAGGCCTGACAGCGAAAATGCGCGTGTCCAACAGCACCCTGAAGTTCGGGACGTTGCAGATCAAGGACCCCGTGGTGAATTCCACCGATACCCGCCTGTTGCCGGGTAAGTTAAAGGGTGGCTTGGTGAATGTGCAGGAAATCGATCGGTTGAAACTCACGGCCGGTCAACTCACGCAGATCAATTTTGTCGACTCCACCGACTATCAAGACATGACCGCCAACCGCATTGGCGGGCAAAGCGACAGGTTTCAGTTTGCCGGGGCTGACTATCAGTTCCTGCCGAACCTGACTGCGCAGTACCGCTACGGCCAGCTTGAAAACATCTACCAGCAAAATTACCTCGGGTTTGTGCACTCGCTGGACCTGGGCGTCGGCCAGTCGCTCAAGAGCGACGTGCGCTATGCGCGCAGTACCGAAGACGGCAACTTTCGCGATCTCGATAACCAGGCCTTCGGTGCGATGTTCACCTATAGCCTGGGCGGCCATGCGCTGGGCGTTGGCTATCAGCGCATGAGCGGCGACGATCCGTTTCCGTATATCGGGCGCAGCGATCCGTACCTGGTCAACTTCGTGCAGATCGGTGACTTCGCCAACATCGACGAACATTCCTGGCAAACGCGCTACGACTACAACTTTGCCGCACTCGGTGTGCCTGGGTTGACCTTCATGACCCGCTACATCTCTGGCGACAATGTGCAACGCACTGCGCCGGGTGAAGGCAAGGAATGGGAGCGCAACACCGATATCGCTTACGTGGTGCAGGACGGTACGTTGAAAGGGCTCGGTTTTAAATGGCGCAACGCGTCAGTGCGTTCGAACTTTGGTAATGATCTGGATGAGAACCGGGTGATCGTCAGCTATGTCGTGGCGCTTTGGTAGATGATTTTTCGCTTCTGCCTTGGAAATGGGCGAGAAGAAGCGGAAACGATCAGGGTATTGGCGTCAGAGCGCGCCAAACCCCAGATACGACAAAGCCCTGAAAAATCAGGGCTTTGTCGTATAAAGATGGCGGAGGCGATGGGATTCGAACTCATGGACCTGTTACAGTCGACGGTTTTCAAGTCCGAGATACAAATCCCCATAATTCAAAGCCTGTAGCTTGTTTCCGTTCTAATACGATCATTTTTTGGATCCTCTGGAAGCCGCGTTCCATAAGGGGCGGCCTCAGCGTTTTGTAACGCGTTTTTCTGCTATTTTGATGGCGCTGACGCGACAGTAAACACGCTCAGTTATGCTGCCCACGGTAGGTCCAAGAGTAAACTCGCTTCTGCCCTTAACAGGTCGCTCATGAAGGGTCGCCTTCGATCCATAGTTGCAGATGACAGTGGCAGAAATCGGCGAAAAGCGATCATTTTAGGAAAGGCAGGAAACGACCGAGGCTGTGTGAAAACGTTTTAGAGAAGGTTTGACAGTCAGGACGGGGCCGAAAATCGCGTTCCTACGCAAATTTCCGGTCTGCTGATTAACCAAACGCTGGCAGATTTTACGTAGCAACGCAGACTTCAAAACGGCGCATGCGTTTTCACACAGCCTGGACCCAAAGCTGACCGTGATGACAGGCAGAAATCGGCTAGAAGTAGAACACTGACGAGGGCCGCTTACGGAATCGTTGCCGAATTACTCATAAAGTCTTACGTCAGGCAGCTTAACGTTACGCCTCGCTCCGGTTTTTTTTCATCAATCTTCTTCTTGTCTTCGCGAAGGTTTAGAAATGTCGTAGGCTATCCTTCCTCAAAAACCTTTGCATGACGTGAATGGTTTAGGCACCAAAGGAGTGGGTAATGAATGGTTCAAAATTAGGACTCACAGTTTTTTTTGCGGGAGCAATCTAAGTTGGAGCTTGCCCGAAGTAAGCTTTCTTGGCGCCTTATTAAAATAGAGTTTAACGCCTGCATATTCTTTGATAAAGAGATACCCAATGAGTGATATCCATAGTTTTGGTATCGAGCAGCTCCGCAGCTTTGGTAGTAAAAAACAACTAATTCCAGTACGAAAGATCAATGTGTACGTTGGAAAGAATAGTTGCGGGAAAAGTACTTTTTTAAGGACTTTCCCATTGCTTCGACAATCTGTTGAGTCAGACACTCGCGCCCCAATCCTTTGGTATGGCGCGTATGTGGACTTCGGGGACTTTAATACTGCCTTGCATGATGGAGGCTCTGAAGTCACTTTCGACTTTGAGACAACTTTAAGCGTTAATAATGAATCCCAAGTAGATACATGGGATTGGGAAACTATTACGAGGTTTCAAGGCTTGTTTGATGCTGATAACACAACGGAGCATCGTGCAAATATAAAAATAAGTTTAAAGCGTAAGGATAGGGAAAGCTTAATCACAACTGTTGATTTCGAGTTGTACGGCTCAAAGGCGGTATTAACTTATTTGGGGGATCAGGTGTTATCTTTCGAGGTTGAGTGTGTAACTTCTAAAAATAAGGATGCATACTTTCTGTCGTTTATTCAGAATAAAGGGGCTATTATTCCGCGCTCAGTAAAGGGGGTTAAGGAAATAACTGTAAAGAGCCTAGGAAAAAGAATAGTTGTTATTGATGTTATGCAGGCTGAGCCACTTAACAAGATGGTGAAATTTCTCACGCAATATCATCACAAAGCCAAGCATGAAAAAAAAATAAGGGATCAGCTTAGAGCTATTCCGTTTTCCCATGGAAGCGAGCTGCTAGATCATTTGAAAAAAGCTTTTCAGTCTGATAAATACTTTCTCAAAAAGCTAGATGAAAACGCTGCTGTAATTCAGGAAGTCTGCTTTAATTACGTTCTCGCTCAAAATATACAGTCATTCTGGGCGGCGGCGGATGATCTTTTCAAAGAATTTTTTGGCGGTGTCAGATATTTAGGTCCGCTACGAGCGTCTGCTGAAAGATTTTATAGGTACCAAGACTTACAGATTGCAGAAATAGACCACACTGGTGCCAATCTACCTATGGTAATTAATTCGCTCGATGCAAAAAAGAAAAGAGAGCTAAGTGATTGGATGTCCATGAATTTCGGCTTTAAGTTAGAGCTTGTAACTACTGGGCTTCATTATGCTCTGCAGATAAAAGAAGAGCATGATGATAAATTCCATAACGTGAGTGATATGGGGTTTGGGTACTCACAAATACTTCCGGTTATTGTTTCGATTTGGCTCGAGCTTGTTGAAAAAGGAAAAGGGATTAAAAGAAAAAAAACACGGACCATAGTCATTGAGCAACCAGAGTTGCATCTCCATCCGGCGCTTCAATACAAGTTTGGTCTGGCCATAGCAAAAGTAGCCTCTCTAGCCGAGTCACAAAATTTTAACTTCGTAATCGAAACTCATAGCAAGCATTTAATTGACGCGCTAGGGAAAAGCGTTCGGGATAAAGTGCTGGATGAAAATGATATTAATATTACACTTTTTGAAAAAGAGAAAAATGGAGAAACTGACGTTTCGTTCTCTGGATTTGATGATGAAGGCTATCTAATCGATTGGCCTGCGGGCTTTCTATCGGCTTAAGAAAATGATAATAATCATAAACTCGGCAATCAACATTCAAATAGATACTGATTCGAAAGTACGAGCATTGGACAATATATTGTCCGCTCACGGTGAGGGTAAGCACGCTGTATGGATGCCTATCGAAACAGTAGAGTTGTTGAAAACAGTTAATCAATTGAGTAGTTACTCAAAAAGAGTATTGTCAAGCCTCGAAAGTACAGTCATTGAAACGCGTCGCATTGAAAAAAAGTTTACCTTCCATGTGAGCGTTGATTTCGAAAATGGCAATCGACTTGAGTCCGCACTCGACAAACTAGTAGTTGGCTATAATCGCTTCAAAGACAGCGGCGCGTTACAATCATCGATTTTTGTAACTGAGAATTTGCTTGATGCTAACGCCTTAATTTGTGGGGCTGCTTTACATCTTTTAGATAATAAGATTTTTGCAGCGTTTGATGTGTCTCTTGACTCTAGGCCGGGCGGTGGTAGCACCACCTATGATCTATTTAAAGATTTGGCTGCTCAAAATAAATTTCTGCTTTGTATTGTTGATAGTGATCTCAAACATCCTAATGGCCGTCGTGGGTCTACAGCGAAGCGTTTCAAATACGAAGTATTAGGTTTGCAGCCGACTTACCAATTAGAAATTTTGGACTGCCATGAGATCGAAAATATCCTTCCCGTAAACATCGTTAAAGATACTGTGCCTCACGCTCATGCACCTTGTTTGATGTACTCGTCGGGTCGATATCAGCGTTACCGACCGTATCCTGATCACAAACTAGGATTAAATGTGTCCACTGCTCGCAAATTGGATAAAGAATACAATAGTAATTATTGGTCTGCATTTGACGTGTATGACGATGATACGTGGATCTGTGCGCCACTAGGAGAGTCTCTACTGCTGAACTGTGTACAAAAAATGAAGGAAATGTCTGCGCATAAGCTTTTGGAAGCGTTGGACAAGGAAATCGATCAAGAATGGATTAGGGTATGTAAGTTAGTAGCGTCTTGGGGGGTGGGAATGAGAAGAATAATCCCATGAAGATTATTGAATATGATCACAATATCTTTCTTTTTGGCAATGCTATAAATATAAATCGCTGGCTTCTGAGTTCAAGGTGCGCGCGCTGCATACGAGACACATACTCCTGCATTATAGTGGTGATCGCCAAGCCAGATGAACTCCAAGAAATAAGAGAATCAAGATGCCGATGACGCCAATGGAAGACGATGAGTTCACGGCATTCTTGCGCGGTAAGGCAATGGAAGCACAGACAGCGCTGAACTATCGACCGGCATTATTTCTCCAAATGCTTGGTTCGTCGGGCGGATACAAAACTGTGAGTACCTTGATATCTCAACCGAAACCATCCGATGGCTTTACCAAGCTCTGGGAGGGCGGCAGACTGGATCTGTCAGTTGAAGCTCTAATTACGGAGAGCAGATGGCGCCGATGCTTTGAGGCGAATCTGCTCCTAGCTGCGGAAACGCGTCTCAGACAAGCTGGCTACGTAGTTGCTGTGCCAGAACACCCTGACACTCCTCCGCTCCTGGAAAAACCAACCATTAGCCCAAAAGTCCTGCCACCTTTTCCAAGCTTTATTCTCGGCGAGGAGTACACCAGGTCCGATGTTTTCAAAATGCTCGATTTGAATCCCCAACCAAAGGGGGGTGACTGGTTTACTGGCTATGCGGAGCATGAGGGGAATGTTTATGTATTTTGCAATGTTGGGATTCCAGGAAGAACTGGACATGACTACAAAAATTTTTTCGATGGTGATCGCCTGGTGTGGTCTGGCAAAGGACCGTCAAAATTGCAACACGCCTCGATACAGAGCCTGCTAAAACCTCGAGGCCGTTCATATATATTTTATCGCCTGAGTGATCGTGGACCCTTCACGTTTGCAGGCATCGCAAAACCCTTCCAAGTATTCGATACTTCACCGGTAGGAGTGATCTGGGAGTTTTACGATCGACACTCCCTCAAATCTGATATCGACTCGTTCCTACATCCTTCTAGCCAAGGAACAGTGGTTGAAGGGGGGGCTAAATCGGTAACGGTCAAAATTTACGAGCGGGACCGAGGCGCTCGTCTCAAATGCATCCGTCACTGGGGCTGGAAATGCTTCGTTTGCCAATTCGACTTTGCGAAGACGTACGGAGAACTTGGAGAAGGTTTTATTCACGTCCATCACTTGAAACCACTCTCTGAGATTGGAGATGCTTACGACTTAAATCCCGTGACCGACCTTCGCCCAGTTTGCCCGAACTGCCACGCGATGCTGCATCGGAAAGTCCCTGCACTCGCCATTGAGGAGCTTAAAGTTCGAATCAACGGGGCTAAGGGCTATTACATCGACGATGTTACTGAATCGACCCCAGCTTAGTAGTTGCTTTGAATGCCTGATTTTGGCTGAATGCTGTTTCTGCAGCGACGAACTGAAGCTGGCGTGACTCCAACGTTAGGAGCACCGCCAGCGTCATTTTGAGACTCAGCGTTTGTAACTCGCTTTCCGCTATTTTGACGGCTTCGCAATGGCACCGACACGACGGTATACGCGCTCCGTAATGTCTCCCTTGGTATGGCCCAAGAGCAGGCTTGCTTCGCCGACATCTGTGATTTCCGACGCGGCTTTTGGCCTGATGTCCCGAAACTGAAAACTGCTGATTCGTGCAGCTAACAGAGTGTCGCCCATTTCGATTGCTTCGTTCTTGGCCTTTTCCCGCGCTTTATCCCAGCGATCGCGGAGCATTTTTGCAGTCATGCGCTTTCCGCGGGCACTCACAATAAGGTAGCTCGAAAGGTGTTGAGCGTTGCGCTCTCCGATTTTCGCGATCAGCATGCCTAGACTGTTGGCCGACCCGTTGACGGTCATCTGGATACGTAGCTTTTTGTGGGTCTTGTTCTGCTGCACCATCAAATACCCCCCATCAATATCGTCCTTGCGCATGATCAAGACATCTGCCGGTCTTTGCCCGGTCAGATATGCAAGATCCATCGCGTCTTTCAGTTCCTGCGCGGCTTTGTTGTAAACAGCATCCCAAACCACGTCATTCGCGTAGTAGTCCCGTGGCGTCTCTTTGTTTTTGCGGACACCCTGGCAAGGGTTTTCTTTGGTGGTTAGGCCCCACTCACGCGCCATATTGAATACGTGTGAAAGAGTGGCTATCTCACGGTTGGCCCGGACCTTTGCTGTTCGGGCGTCCCGGTAGCCAGCGATCGTAGCTGGCGTAATGGAGTCGATCGGCGCATTGTCGAAAAGCTGGCGCAGTTGCTTGATTTCGGCAAGGTTGTCGCGCTGCGTGCGCGGTGCTTTTTTCGGGACAATGTCGCGTATATAACGGTCGAGAATCCCCTTCATTGTCCGCAAGTCCAGCGGCTTTTCTTTGGCTTCGAGTTCGGCCCACTTGAGCCTGGCCTGGTCGAGATCCTTGCCGAGTGGGATCGCCTTTCCTGTGGAGTCCAGATAGTAATAGGCTATCCAGACTTTTCCGCTCTTTCGTGGCCGCGTCCATTGATACATCCTAGGCGGCAAATGGCGGGTTGCGGTTTTGCGGGGGCGCATATCAGTTCACTCGCGAGAAGTCGGGCGTCCATGCGGGCGCGACTGGCAGTGGAGTGGCGGTAGTACTGGTTTGTGTGATTACGCCGAGCTTCATCCGAGCGTACATCCTTCCTACTAGTGGGCGCTTACCACGACTTTCGACATAGAGCCACTGGCGATCATCCAACCAGCGACGTTGGTAGGCCCTGGCTTTGTAGCCGGTGATATGCGCCAGCTCTTCATCCGAAAGGATTTCAGCTTCCATGGTGTTTCTCCCTAGCGCGCCGCTCGATGCCTTCGACCTGGCGTTGCTTGCTGCATGTTTGGTGATTGCCGTGTGCTCGCGACTTGTCACATTTGTCGCAGAGGACGTTCAAGTCGAGAGGCGACATTTGCCCGCTACGTATTCGGGCCGTTCGGCGAAGGGCTTTCATGTGTTAGTTCCTCAATGGAGCCCGCCGCTGGAATATCTGGTGAAAGGCCGGTGGCAGGGTGTTGCAGAAGTACTTAACTGAACCGACGTTTCCTTTGTTGACTACTCCCGATGGCACTTTGGAAAGGCGTGGCCGATCTGATTCGCGAATACGTCTGCGTTGAGTTCGCTGGTGAATTCGGCGGTGTCTGTAGGTTTCATCTGCTGTGCCTCTTGGGGTGCGAGTTGTTTGCCCCTGGATGGCAGGGGCGTGCGGTAATTCAGGCGGCTGCCGTCAACGCTTGGGCGTCGAGGTAGTCGGCAAGGTCGTGCAGGTAGACCACCGGCTTGGCCCGGGTGGAGCCGTGCAGGCGCTTGACGGTGAGCTTGATGCGGCCTTTCTTGATCTCGGTCAGCAGGTGGCGATCGGTGCGGATGTGCGAGAAGTAATGCTCGCGGACCGCTGCCAGCGTCGGGCAAGGTGTTGCGAATTGGCGCCTGAGTTGGTCGAGGGTATTGCTCATGCCGCGTCCTCCCCGACCCCCTCCGATGGGGGCAGTAACTTGAAACGGATCAATTCGGCGAGGCCTTCTTTACTTTTGCCCATAGCCGCCGCGCAGACGTTGCCACTTTGGTCAGCGACAACGGCGCCGTAGGGGTATTCGGGCGACTTTGTTGGGGTGACGTAGGCGATTTGCCCATCACCAATAACCGCGTCCACACAGCGGAATACCTCAGCCAGCTCGGCGCTGACCGGAGGGACTGATTCCAGCAGCTGTACAGCTTCGGCTGATGCGCCAATCAGCGTGGCGCGGCTGATCACGGTCGGATGGTTGAGGAACATCGGGACCAGCTTCAGTGCGCCGATGGCTTGGGTAATGGCGTTCTGACTCATGCGGCGGCGTCCTTGTAAGTAATGGTGATATTCAGTTTTTTGGCGATCCACTTGACGCCGTCTTCCTTGACCATCACTACGGCGTAGTGCCGATAGCGGTTGGTGTTTCCGAGCTGCACGCTGCGCGGATCCGAGAACAGGTAGCCCCGGTCGCGGTGATGGCTGGCCAGGTCGCCGTCATTGGTCAGGATGCGTAGTTCTCGCAACCTGGTGCGGAAGGCGCGGGGTTTGAGGCCGAGCACGGCGGCTGTTTGATCCAGGGTGCGATTCACTGTGCTGTTCTCAGGCTGCGAGCAATTTTCGAACGCTATTCAGCAGTGCTTCCGCTTCGGCCAGCATCTGCTGTACTTGCGCTTCGCTACCGAGTCGCTCTGGCGGCGTAGGCTCTGCCGACTCAATGCGGCCGTTCGCGATGTCCTGGATGAAATCCCGCAGGTGCAGGTGATTGGCGCGATCTGACCGCTTGAGGGTCAGTTCGCCGGTGTGGCCGCCGAAGTCCACGCTGACGACTGCGCTGTCGTCAGTGAGCTCCACCTCAAAGCTTGCGTGGATGGTTTGCTCTGGTCGTTGAAGTGGGCAAACGGCTGCGCCACCAACCTGCAGCATGTGATGTAGCAGCTCTTGTTTCGCGAGCGGAATGAGGTAGCTGTTCATGCTGCATCGCCTCCGGACGGGCAGATGCTGGTATCCGCTGCTGCGGTATCGTTAGGCTGGACGGCCTCGCTACGGCCCTTTGGATTGGTAATTACTAGCAGCCCGGTGCGGTGCTGAACGGCCTCGACGGCAGCGCGGCTGCTGCATGCAGAAGGATGCAGGTAGACCCGGCAGCGTGTGGTGCTATGTGTGGTTTGCATGGCTCGTACTCTTTGGTGAGAGGTATACGAGACAGACGATACAAATACGTATTGATTCAGTCAATACGTAATTGAATTGATTTTGGTGTGAAGCATAATAAAGCCCGCAATCTGCGGGCTTAATCTGGCATACGATGTATTAGAAAATTTCTAGTTTCGAGAATACGACACCGCAAATCATGGCATCGTCACCCAGCTCAATGATCGGCTCAGGCCAGGCGGGATTCAACGGCTTTAGAAAACGGCGCTTTCCTTCCATCACCAGCTGTTTAAACGTCGCTTCTTGGCTATCGACTAATTTGGCAATGACAAGTGAGCCGTTCTCCGCGTCCTTCGCGGGGTCAACAAAAATGATGTCTCCGTCTCTGAAGGAACGGCGTTCATGCTGGTTGAACATGGACAGTCCGCGCACTCTGAGGGCGTAACTCTGGCTACTATGAGACGCCGCGCAAGGTAGCCATATCTCTGCGTCATCAAGAGATCGAACGTCCTCAATCTCGCACCAAGCACCTGCTTGTACCCAAGAAATCAACGGCACATATCCTTTGATTGCCGGCCCAGGCTCTACGTTGGATTCAGAGCTAGAGGAAGGCTTTGCATCTTTTGTTGGTTCTTTGTGTTCGCCTCCTTTCCACAGCCAGTTACTGCTGACTTTCAAGGCTTTGGCGATTTTTTCAACGTTCTCGTGGCGTGGGCTGGCTACCGCATTAGTTACGATCCTATGAATGGTCGGCTGAGGGACGCCTGAACGGCGGCCGAGTTCGCCTTCGGATAGTTCTAGTTCTTGCATGCGTTGAGCGATGCGGTCGCCTATCACTTTTCTCTGCCTTGATTCAAAAACGTATCGGCGATTGTATTGAATCAATCAATACGTTTGTGTATTGTAGCGCTCAATGCGAAAGCGCATCGGTGGAACGATATGACTATCCAAGAAATGCTCGCGGAGTTACTGCGGTCAGGTTTATCCCAAAGGGTCATCGCAGATCGCGTAGGGACAACGCAGCCGACTATTAATCGTGCCGCTAAAGGTGCAGACGTCCGGTATGTAACTGGGAAGGCCATCGAGAGCCTTTACACGCAAGAAAAAGCAGCCGCTGGCCTGAAGTCGGCAGCTTAAAAGGGTGCCGGACTGGGGCCTCTCACCAAAGATCCCCCAGTCCAGCTACGACGACACACAGCATATGCACATCGGTCGTGGTCGTAGGATAGGGTTTGCCCTGGACTATGGCTACACCGTAAACGGGGGATTTACGGTTATGAGTAGAACAGATCTTTTGCCGGACGCAGGTCCGGTCCTTCCTTTGCGCCAGGCGATTTATCGCGCTGGTCGTGACTACAAGGGCGGAATTACCGCCCTTGCTTTTGACATGGTGTTGGACAACGACACCCTTCAAAAAAAACTCAAACTCGATGAAGAGCGCCGCTGGTTGAATCCTGATGAGCTTGAAGAGTTGATCAGGCTCACTGGCGATTCGCGCTTGCTCGATGCGCTGATGCGTCCGGCTGGCGCGGTCTGGTATCGTCCAGTGCCGGTACCAGCCACCCGTGGTGCTTTGAAGGCCGTCGGTAAATTGCTCGGCGAAACCGGGGAATTCGTGGCCGCCATGCACGATGGTGCTGCCGACAACGTCTGGGAGCTTCACGAAGTTCTCGATCTTGAAAAGCAGGGGATGGACGTGATCCGCGAAGTTCTCGCCATCATGGCGGGTGCCCGTCAGGCGATGGAGGATCGTGTCCATGGCTGATGAAATCGATCGTGCCAACGATCAGGCGCAATATCTGCTCGACGTTGCCCTTCACCGCAGTCGCCGCGTTCCTTCGAATCGCGTCAGCGCGCAATTCTGCGAGGATTGTGATGACCCTATCCCGTTGCTTCGACAGCAGACGATTGAGGGTTGCCAAACCTGCGTTCACTGCCAGGGGTTACGGGAGGCTCGGCGATGACCGAACTGGCCAAAGGAATAGCCATCGCTACATGGGCAAAACGTTACATCACTGCTTTCGATCTCGCCCTGGTCTCCATTGAGCCAGGTGAAAAAGCCCCAAAGGGTCTGGGGTGGAACAAACCCGGCGGTTACATCACTGATGCCGATACCGCTGAAGCATTCTGGCAACAAAACCCTAATCACAACCTCGGCGTCGTTCTCGGGCCGAGCCGTGTCTGTTCGCTGGACGTCGACGACGTTCAGTGGACGCGGCATGTATTGTACGAACTGCTGGGTGTTGATCTGGATGCCATGGCGTTGGTGTATCCGACGATTGTCGGTAACCCAGCGCGGTTCCGGGTGCTTTTTAAAGTACCGGACGGCATTGAGCTGACTCGGCATTCTCTTTCCTGGCCGAATGAGAAAGACCCTGACGGTTCAATTCATAAAGGCCTAATGGAGAAGGCCAAGGCTGCGAAAGAGCAGGGCGATGCTGTCGGGGAGGCTGCAGCGCGCGCGGAGGCTGAAGAATACAAGCGCTTCACGGTGTTCGAGCTGCGCGCTGGCCTGGTCCAGGACGTGTTTCCGCCTTCGATTCATCCGGGTACCGGCAAGCCTTACACCTGGAGAACCCCACCGAACGCCAACGACGGCCTGCCGACGCTGACTGTCGATCTGCTAAATATCTGGCAAGGCTGGGAATTCTTCAAGCGGGATGCCGAGGCAGCCTGCCCGTGGGCGATCAAGTCAACCGCGGCGCCGGCGAAGGTCATTAAGCGTTCAGCACCTGTGGCTGGTAAGCAGCCGTCGGTGATCGACGAGTTCAATCGCTGCCACGACATCGAGGAACTACTGCGTACTCACGGCTATATCAAGCGGGGCAGCAAGTGGCTTTACCCGCAGAGCAGCACTGGTCTGCCGGGTGTGACGATCGCTGACGGCAAGGTCTATTCGCACCACGGTGCCGATCCGCTCGCGAACGGACATCAAAACGACGCCTTTGAGGTGTTCTGTTTACTCGAGCACGCGGGCGATCAGTCGAAAGCGGTGAAGGATGCTGCGCGTATGTTGGGTATGCAGCATTCATCGCGGCCTGTTCCGCAGGATCTTCCCCCGACCCCATCCAGTGATGTGAGCGAGCCGAGCTGTGCGAACGACGAGATCAGCGAGGCCGCTCCGGCTCCTAATGGGGGGGCGGGGGAGGTGTTGACGCTTGACCAGTTGCTTCGTCGTTTTGCGCTGGTCGAGGGCACCACGCAAGTGTGGGACTGCGACCAGTCGCGGGTAATGAAGAAAGCCGCATTCGAAGCGCGGGTTGGCAAGCCACTTGCCAAGGCGTGGCTCGATGACATGAGCAAACGGCTGATTGCGGATGATCACGTCCGCGACATCGAGCAAGCACGGCGCATGGCGGGCAAGAAGGGCGGCGCCCTGGGTATGCCGCCGACCGACCGATACGTGTACATCGATGGCACCAAGGATGTCTGGGATCGGGAAAAGAAACGACGCATTGCCGAGGGCGCGGTGAAGATGGCGTTGGGTGACACTTATCCACTGTGGCTGAACAGCAGTGAGCGTCGCACCGTGGATGTCGAACATATCGTGTTTGATCCGACTATGAGCAAGGACCCAGCGGTGTACATCAATACCTTTGATGGTCTGCCGCTCGAACCGGTTAGGGATGACGAAGCCTGCGCCAATCTGCGTTGGCTGATTTCGTTTTTGTGCAATCACGATCAAGCGGCGTCCCAATGGCTGATTCGCTGGCTGGCGTACCCATTGCAGCACTTGGGCGCCAAGATGGACACCGCCGTGCTAATGCACTCGATCATGGAAGGCTCGGGCAAAAGCCTGCTGTTCGCCGATGCACTGGGCATGCTGTATGGCCAGTACGCGGCGACGGTCGGCCAGACACAGTTGGAGAGCAACTTCAACGCCTGGCAAAGCCGCAAATTGTGGTCGGTGTTCGAAGAGGTGGTGAGCCGTGATCAGCGGTACAACCAGGTGGGCAAGATCAAGCACCTAATCACCGGCAAGACGGTGCGGATGGAATCAAAGTTCATCAACGGTTGGGAGGAAGCCAACCATATGAACGCGGTGTTCCTGAGTAACGAAATTCTGCCGTGGCCGATCAGCGACAGTGATCGGCGGATGTTGGTGATGTGGCCTATGGAAACCTTGCCGGTCGAGCGGCAAAAAGCGATCGGACGCGAGCTGGAGCAGGGCGGCGTCGCTGCACTCTATGGCTGGTTGTTGTCGATCGATCTGGGCGACTTCAACCAGCGGACACGACCACCCTCAACGGATGCCCGTGAGCGCTTGGTGGCCTTGAGTCGTGCCGGATGGCAGACGTTCTTGCATCTGTGGAAGTACAGCGAGTTGGGCCACGGTCTTTGGGGGCCGTGTCTCTCGACCGACCTCTATTCGCTGTTCCTCGAATGGTGCCAGCGCAATAAAGAGCATGTGATGAGTCAGACGAAGTTCTCGCTGTTCATCAGTTCCGAGGTTGATAAGACGCGTGCCATTCCCTGGACCGATGGCAACAATCGGCGCTTTGGCGCTTTCTTCTTTCCCGTCGATCAGGACGCTTCCCCGCCCCCATCACTGAAGGCGGCCGAGCTGGGCAAGCAGGTCGAAAACTGGCGGGCCAAGGCGAAGCTGGCGGGCTGGCATGTGGACAGCTGGGACCACATCAAGGCGGCCGCCGCATGACTACATCTAAAAGTGTGTTAGGTGTGTCGGGTGTGTGTTGGGTTGATTTCAGGTACCCCACACAGATTGGAGCATTCATTTTCGGCGGTTTGCGGACGTTATGTCGGGTGTGTTGGGTTTCGCTACGCGTGCGCGCATGCGTGACGTTAGATAGTCGGTTTCTGATGGCTGATTATTTTCTTCATGCGAGAACAGAAATACCCAACAAACCCAACACACTAAACACAATTCGATTAAACCTGTTGATTTTAAAGGGTTTTATTTGTGTTGGGTTTGTGTCGGGTTGGGTGTTTTTTGTGTTGGGTTCGGTTTTCGGTGGAGTAGGGCGATGATCGAGGCAATGGAAGTACTGCTGAAGCACTGGGGTGAGCAACTTCGGCTTAATGGCGAAAGCGGCGGAATGGGCAGCCCAATGGCAACGATCATGGAGTGGGGTGGCTGCGCACCACGCGGCACGCCCGGGTCCCGAGTCATCCTCGGCGCAGGAGCAGGGCCTGATGCAGTTGCACAGGAGATTGCCGCCGCGCTGTCGGAGATCGGGCGTCAGGGCGAGCAGGGTGATCGGCTGATGCGGTTGGCGGGCCTGCGTTATGGCGATGATCCGGCGCCGACCTGGCTGATGCAGTTGCATCTGCTTGGGATGGAGTCGAGAGCGAAACAGACTTACTACGACCAGGTGCACCGTCTGCATGAGCGGCTGCTGGAAGTGCTGGCCGAGCGTGCTGATGCCCGTAAGTGGCTTACCGCTGGTCGGGGCGTTTTGCCTCAAAGTCTTCTCAAAGTTGCGTCAAAGCTGCGTCGAGTTGGATAACCGAAAACGCCCCCTTTTCGGTTCCGTACTCAGGAGGTAAAAAGTCTCCACGATATGAAATTTGCGCCTCGGCGCTGACCTCGCACGTGCTGTGCAGATTCACCCGGCTCTCCCTGTGCCGGTCATCTAACCCCGCTTCGGCGGGGTTTTTCATTTCATTGCCGAGGAGGCAACGCATGTCGACTGAACAGGAGGTGCAGCAGTCGCTGGCCGATCTTCCAACCTGGCTACTGATTCTGGTGGCGCTCGCGGGTTTAACCGGGGAAATGTGGCGTGCTGATGCGGCAGGGATGGCGGTGCCGGTGTTGGTGAAGCGCGTGCTGTTGCGCTTCGGTGCTTCTGCAGTTTTTGGTCTGGCGACGGTGATGCTCGCCACGGCGCTGGGATGCAGCTTGATGACTGCCGCTGCAATAGGCAGCGTTGTCGCTTGTCTCGGCGCCGATGTGGCCAGCGGTTTGTACGCTCGGTGGTTGGCAAAGCGGGCAGGGATCTGCGACGCGCCGCCGAGCGGTGACGGGCAGGCATGAAATCGCCGGGGACCCTGGGGTTTTTTGGCGGGTACGGGGTCGGAAACCCGCGGGAAAGTGTTAGCGGCAAATTTTTTCACGTTGGTTGACAGAGGTTGACGTGGTTGACAGTCCTTGGTTGATAGGAGGTTTACATGACCATTTTGACCCGTACTGAGTACGCGGCCAGTAAAGGCTGGTCTCGCCAATACGTTGGCAAATTGGTTCAACGTGGCCGCCTGGTCCTGACCCTCGACGGCAAGGTTGATGTCGAAGCAAGCGAGCAATATCTTACGATGACCAGCGACCCCTCGCGCAGCAACTCGCTTGGCAATCTTCCGGTGGTCCTCAACACCCAAGAGAGAGAGCCAGAGTTCCCGCATGTATCGCCAGGAACGATTTCCCCCGCAGCGCCGGACTATCAAAAGGCACGAACTCGGCTTGCCCTCGCGCAAGCTGAAAAAGCCGAAAGTGAAGTGCGTAAAGCTAACGGTGAGTTGGTGGAGCGTTCGGTGGTGGATGAGGCCGCCTTCTCATCGGGTCGAATGGTGCGCGATCTATTGCTGGCGCTACCTGCGAAGCTCGCCCCAGAGCTTTCAGCAATGGGTGATCCTTGGGATATCGAAAAGCATCTGATGCAGGAGATTCGTAGCGCTCTTGAGGATGCCGAACGCATTTCCACAGAAGACTTTATTCACGCTGTAACGACGACGAGCTAAGCCTATGCCTGCTGAATATGCCAACGGTGCAGAGGTGTACCGCGAGGCGTATTACCGTGGGATCCGTCCAGAGCCAGCGCTTTGGGTTGATGAGTGGGCGGATGAGTACATGCGTATCCCGCGTGATACTGGCGCTGCTGAGCCCGGTCAATACCGCACCTCTCGCACACCTTATGCACGCGAACCTATGCGGTGCTTGTCACCGTCACATCGTTGTAAGCGAGTGGTCACTATGGTGGCTTCGCAGTTGATGAAAACGCAGATTGCGCTGAACTGGATTGGCGGTCTGATCCACATGGCACCATCCAATATTCTGACCCTACTGCCCAGCCTTGGCCTCGCCAAGCGGGTGTCATCGCGGATCGGCAAGACAATCAAGGCCACGCCTGTGCTGCGAGAGCGTGTGGCGTCAAGCCGTTCGCGGGACGCACGCAACACCATGGACACTAAAGAGTTTGAGGGTGGTTCACTGTACGTGACTACTGCAGGCTCGGCGGCCAACCTGTCGGAACTCTCGGCCCGTTACATTTATGGCGACGAGATTGATCGTTGGGAAGTGGACATCGGTGAAGAGGGTGACCCCATCGAGTTGGCTGAAACCCGCGGCAGTACTTTCGGGCGCAATGCCAAGTTCTATTTTTCCAGTTCTCCCACGATCAAGGGCGCCTCGCGTATAGCTGATCTATTTGAGGGCAGCGACCAGCGTTATTACTACGTGCCATGCCCGACCTGCAAACACATGCAAACCCTTGAGTGGGAACGACTGCACTACTCGAAAGATTTCAGCGTGGTGCATTACCAGTGCGCGGGCCCTGATTGTGACGTTCTGATCGACGAGTACCACAAGGGCGAGATGCTTGCCAAAGGCGAATGGCGCGCTCATGCCGAGGGTGATGGTGAGACCGTTGGCTTTAATCTTAATGCGCTGTATTCGCCCCTGGGCTGGATGGACTGGAAGTCTTTGGCCAAGCAGTTTGAGAAGGCCAAAAAGGCTCAAGCCAAAGGAGACTTGGAACCGATGCAGGTGTTCTATAACACCCGTCTCGCAAAGGTATGGGACAGTGCGCAGGAGCAAACTAAGGCCGAGGTGCTGATTGCTCAGGCGCGGTTGGAGGCGTACACCCTCGGCTCTATGCCTATCGGTGTATTGATGTTGACTGCAGCAGTCGACGTTCAAGCAAATCGCTTGGAATTGATGGTGATGGGTTTTGGCGTCGGCATGGAGCGTTGGGTCGTCGATCACCAAGTAATCTGGGGCGATCCGGCGGATGAGCGCACTTGGGCGGTTCTCGATGAAAAACTCAAGGCTCGTTATCTCCACCCATGCGGTGTTGCTCTCGCTATCTTGGCGGCAGGCGTTGACTCGGGCGGTCACCATACCGACGAGGTCTACCAATTTTGCCGCGTGCGGCGCTGGCGAAATGTGTTCGCCATTAAGGGTGCCAGCAAACCGGGCCGGCCGGTGATTGCCCAGCGGCCTTCCATGGTCGACGTAACTTGGAAGGGACAGACCGAACGCAACGGTGCTGAGCTTTGGTTCGTTGGTACAGACACCGCAAAAGACTGGATCTATAACCGCTATGGGTTTCCTCCTGGGCCGGGGGCACTGCATTTTGCTAATGATCTACCCGATGACTTCTTCGCGCAGTGCGTTGCGGAGCGCAAGGTGGCTCGCTACATTCGGGGCCATAAACGTATCGAATGGATCAAAGGCAAGGCCGAGCGCAACGAAGCACTCGACCTGATGGTGTATTGCTTGGCGATGGCGCATTACTTGGGTATTAATCGCTACCAGGAGCATGATTGGGAGCGGGTGCGTCAATCGTTGGCGCAGTCTGGTCTATTCGACGAAGCGCCAAGCATCAAGCCCGCGCAAATCGCGTCGCGTAGTAAAGCCGCAACGGTAGCGCCGGTTACCACCATCTCGCCACCGGCATTCCATACTGCTGCCCCGGTCATATCACGACCCGTAGCACCGCCACCCCAACGCCGCAGTTCCACCAGTGGTTACCTGAAAAGGCGATAAGCAATTACGGTAGACCTATTGCTGGGCCCAGTACGCGTGCGCCTAATCCCAGCAACTCAGAGACCGTTGCGCGCAAGGTTTCCTTGCCTCCTTCCTTTGCAGCGGTAGTAATGCTCTGTCCGAAAGACGGTCCTTTGGCCAAGCTGCTCGGGGAGGCCTTCAGGACTTCGAGCCCGGCTGCAGTAAGGACAGCATCCTGTGCGTAATAGTGGGTGCAATCCTTGAATGTAAGGTATCCAGAAGACTCTAACCAACGAACTGTAGCAATGAAGAACTCTGCTTTTTCGTTAGGTACATCTGCGCAAACGATGTCACACCAGCGTGTTGCGGGCTCGACGAAATGTTCAGGAACGAGAGATTTCGGCACCGGAAATTTGGCATACAGCTCGGCCAAAACCAGCCCGGTAGTTTCATTAAATTGGTCAATATTGGAGACGGCCATGTCAGAAAACTCTGTGGAAAAAGCGCAACGTGCGCAAAAAGTTAAATCAGCAGCAGAACTCCAACAGGAGCTACGCCAGGTAATTGCAGATCAGCTCACAGGACGAATGGACTGGGTACGCGCCCGTACTTACTGGCGCATGCGTTTACCAGATATTCCAGCAGAGGAATTGGCTGATGCACTGACCCATATCTTGGCGGGTGGTAGCTTTCGGCAAGAGATCCAGTCGAGAAACCAGAACTTCGTCTGACGTTTTTTTATATCACATTGCCAGCATCCTTCGAGCAAACTCCCATGTCTTTCACTCAAAAACACCTCGAAGTCATCGAGCGCGCGATTGCACGCGGTGAAAAAATAGTGCGCTACAACGACCGCACCGTGGAGTACCGCACGGTTGATGAATTGCTCAAGGCACGTGAAGAGATTCGCTCGTCGTTGATCAATGCTGCTGGCCCACGATCGCGTGTGGTTCGGCTGTATCACGGGGGCAAGGGAATCTAATGGCTCGACATTTTCCGACGCTAACCCGTAACGGATTTTTGCTGCCGTCGAACATCAAGGCCAGCTACGAAGGCGCTGGGGAAGGCCGACGATCAGCGAACTGGGATGCTCCCGACAACGGCATCAACAGCATCAACACGCCGGCGTTGCGCAACCTACGGTCGCGTTCTCGGGCAGCCGTACGCAATGACCCCTACGCCTTCAACGTCATCGACAAGCGTGTCAGTAACTTGATTGGCACGGGGATCAACCCTCGGCCAAAGACCGATGATCCAGTGCTGCGCAAGTTGTTGCAGGATCTCTGGGAAGACTGGGTCGACGAAGCGGATGCTGATGAACGCACGGATTTTTACGGTCAGCAGGCACTAATTGCCCGCACGGTCGAGACCTCGGGCGAGTGCTTTGTGCGCCTGCGTCCACGTAGCCGAGACGAAGGATTGGCCGTGCCGCTGCAGCTGCAGGTGTTGGCGCCTGAGTTCGTTCCGCACGATAAATTCGAGACCACGAAAGCCGGCAACATCATTCGCGCGGGCATTGAGTTCAATCCCGAAGGCAAGCGGCTGGCTTACTGGATGTACCTCTCGCACCCACGTGATTCCTCATCGCTGAACGCTGGCTACAACCAACTGGTACGTGTACCGGCGGCGCAGGTGCTGCATATTTTTGAGCCCGTTGAACCAGGCCAGCTGCGAGGGGTTCCGCGTTTATCGCCGGTCTTGAAACGCCTGCGCAGTCTCGACAATTACGACGATGCCGTGTTGTTTCGCCAGGAGGTGGCCAACCTCTTTGCCGGTTTCATCAGCCGCCCGGCTCCAGACTCCGGTCCTGTACCGCGCGATCCAGTCACGGGGCAGCCCCTGGTCACAGACGGTGATGGTTTTACGCCGATGGTGGCGCTGGAGCCCGGCACCATGCAGGAGCTGGGACCCGGTGAAGAGGTCGAGTTTTCCAAGCCTCCGGATGCCGGTAATAACTACCCGGACTTTATGCGGCAGCAATTGATGGCCGCAGCGGCCGGTTCAGGTACGCCTTACGAGATCCTCACCGGTGACATGCGCGAGGTAAATGATCGAGCATTGCGCGTCGTGCTCAACGAGTTTCGGCGACGCCTGGAGCAGCTGCAATTCGGTGTATACGTGCACCAGCTGTGCCGCCCGGTGCGGGCGGCTTGGATGGACATGGCGGTGCTGTCGGGGACCTTGGCGCTGGCTGACTACGCACAACGACGCCGCGAATACCTGCGTACCCGTTGGGTGCCACAAGGCTGGGCATACATTCAGCCAGTACAGGACGTCCAGGCTCGACGGATGGAAGTGCAGGCAGGGTTTGCTTCGCGCAGTGAAATGGTCTTGCGCACCGGCTACGACGCCGAAACTGTCGACGCAGAAAACGCTGCCGACCTGGCCCGTGCCACAAAGCTGGGCCTCAATTACAACACTCTCGCCGTCCTCGAAAAGATCGACGACAAGGAGCAAGAATGAGCAAGAAAACCCGCCCGCGCATTTATGACAAGGCCGGCAAGCTGGTCAAAGTCGAGGACAAGAGTTGGTATGCGTTGCAAGCCAGCGGCGAAGCTAATCAGCGCACGATCGAAGTGTTTGTCTATGGCGAGATTGGCGGTTGGGGCATTACCGCGAATCAGTTCTCCCAGGACTTACGGGCCATGGATGACGGTGTGTCGCCCGTCATCGCGGCCTTCAACAGCGTCGGCGGTGATCTGTTTGATGGTCTGGCCATGCATAACGCCTTGGCTCGGCTGGGTGAGCGTTGTACTGGCCGCATTGATGCATTGGCCGCCAGTGCCGCCAGTGTCGCCGTCTGCGGCGCCCATCGAGTGGTGATCGCGGCCAATGCCATGATGATGATTCATAACCCCTGGACTTACATGGCCGGTGATGCCGAGGACTTTCGCAAGGTCGCCGACGTGCTCGACCAGACGACGGAGGCAATCATTGCTTCCTACAAAGCGAAAGCGCCCAACATCGACGAGGTCGAGCTTCGGCGATTGGTCGCCGCCGAAACCTGGCTCACCGCCAATGAAGCGGTGGCACTGGGGTTGGCCGACGAAGTCGGGGATGGCGTCAAGGTCAAGGCCTGTCTCGGTCAGGGCGCGGTGCTGCAGCGTTACCAGCATGCACCGGCTGAGTTGCTGGCCCAACTTGAGGCTCCCGAGGAGCCGGATCCGGATAATGAGCCTGAAGACACGCCGCCGACGCCGCCCGTGGTTGACTCGACCAAGTTGGCGCTGATGATCACCCAGCGTTGCGCTGAGGCAGGGATCAGCAACCTGGTCGCGCCTCTACTCAGTTCGACCAAGCTGGAAAGCGAAGAAATCGTGCAGGCCGGTTTAACCCGCGCTAAGGCCGTCAACGACCTCTGTGTTGCGGCGCGATTGCCTGAATTCAGTGCCGAGTATGTCGCGGCCGGCTTGGATGCGGTGGCGGTTCGGGCACGCCTATTCGACAAGATCGTCAGCAGCGGCAAAGGCTTCGAGATTGATAACAGCTTGCCGCTGGACGACGACACACCGCTGCAGCCCCAAGCCAAACAACCCAATTCCGGTTCGATCTGGGCGGCGCGCAAAGCTGCTCACGGTGGTAAACCCAACACTGCTCGAGGAGCGCATTCATGAGTCACATCCAACGCGAACCGGTTCACGCCGGTGAGTTCCTGCTGTCCGAAGGTGCCGGGCAAATTTCCCGCGAGGTGATCAACGTCGCCGCCGGTGCCGCCTTGATGCCTGGACAGGTGCTCGGTCTGGTCACGGCGACAGGTTTTTTTGCTCCGTACAATCCGGTGGCCACAAACGGCAGCGAAGACGCTGCCTGCATTCTGTTCGGGCCCTTGGGCGAGTCCGATGTCACCCGTCGTGCGCGGGCTGTCGTGCGCTTGGCGGAAGTCAGTGAAGCCCATCTGACCGGGCTTGATCCCACTGCCGAGCAAGCCCTGGCCGAGCGATTCATCATCGTTCGATAGCCCATCTGACACTTCCCCCAACCCCGCCTCGAGCGGGGTTTACTTTTTCTGGAGTACTTTCATGGCTGATATCGCCATTTTTGAAGAGCAGGCGTTCTCTGTTTCTTCCCTGACCCATGCCATCAATGAGCAGGCCTATCTGCCCGGACGCATCAGCAGTCTCGGCCTGTTCCAGGAGGAGGGCGTCACCACGCTGACCGTGCAGATCGAAAAGGACGGCGACACCTTGGCGCTGGTACCGGCCGGCGAACGCGGCACTTCGGGTTTGGTGGTCGGTGCCAGCAAGCGTGATCTGATCCCGTTTAACACCGTGCACCTGCCGGAGCGCTTCACCATTCGCGCGGATGAGGTTCAGGGCATCCGGGCCTTCGGTGAGCAAACCGAGCTGCAGGCGGTGCAGGACGTGGTCAACGCACGGCTGGCCAAGGCTCGCCGTCAACTGGATGCTACCCACGAATTCCAGCGAGCCGGCGCCCTCAACGGCCTGATTCTGGATGCAGATGGTCAACGTGTGCTGCTTAACATTTATGACCGCTTTGGCGTGCAGCGCCAAGAGCTGTCGATGGGCCTGAACGCCGCGGACACCGAAGTGCGGGTCAAGTGCGGTGACGCCCTGGACATGCAGGAGGATGCGCTGGGCAGCACCACCAGCTCGGGCTCCCGTGCGTTCTGTGGCAAGACGTTTTGGAACAAGCTGGTTGCGCATAAGTCGGTTAAAGACACCTACCTGAACACCATCCAGGCCGCAGCGCTGCGCGGTGATGCACGCGATAGCTTCGAGTTTGGCGGGATTGTTTGGGAGCGTTACCGGGGCAAGGTCGGCGGTGTGGCCTATGTGCCGGACGATGAAGCGCGGTTGGCACCGGAAGGGGTACCGGATTTGTTTATCTCCGCATTCGCTCCCGCTGACTACATGGAAACGGTCAATACCCTGGGTATTCCGTACTACAGCCGAATCGAAACGCTGCCGTTCGGCAAGGGCGTGGCGGGCGAAGCCCAATCCAACCCCTTGCACCTGTGCACGCGTCCGCGCGCACTGATTCGCCTGAAGCTCTGACCATGAGCTTTCGGGACCTGGTCGATGACATCGACAGCACCGTGTTCGACACCCTGGCTGACACTGGTTACATCGAAGGTCGCCAGGTCCTGGGCATGTTCTCCGCCCCTTGGCTGCAGCCGCAGATGGGGCGGCTGAACACCGGCTTGCGGGAGCCGCGCTTTGTCATTCGTGTGGTCGATGCCGAGGGTGTGGACAAGGCGCAGACGGTGCGTATCGATTTGCCGGCGCTGGATGGCGGCGGCGTTTACACCCTGGTCAATGTCGAACCCAGCGGGGATGGTCTGGTGGCACTGATATTGAGGATGCAGGCATGACTGTTGGGAGTTACTACAAGACATCCGCCACCAGCGCGATGATCACGCTGCAGCCTTCAGCCTCCGATCTACAGGCCTTCCAGGAGTTTTCCGCACGGGTGCCGAAGGCTGCAGCAAATGCCCAGCGGCGGGCGATCAACAAGACTCTGAGATGGTTGCGCACCCAGATTGCGCGCACGGTCGGTAAACAGGAACGCATCGCGGTGGCTGCAGTACGACAACGGCTGCGCAGCTACCCGGTCAAGGGAGATACCGGACAAGGCAAGCTCTGGTTCGGTATCAACCCGATCGAAGCCAGCCGCATCGGTCGACCTCGGCAGGGCAAGGCGGGCGTGTCGGTGGCCGGTCGTCGGTACCGTGGTGCGTTCTTCAAACGGGTTTACGGCAGTCGGGCCGATATCTGGATACGCACCGGCAGCAAGCAATTTGCTGCCGATGATTACCCAGACACTCACGCGTCCACTGGCGGTGGCCACCGCTCTGGATGGATCTCGGAGAACGACAACCGATTCCCCTTGGCGAAAGCCAAGGTGTCGCTCGAAGACGTTCGTCCGCATTTCGAGTCCTGGACCCGGCGGGCCAATGAGCGACTGCTTGTGGTGCTCAAGCAAGAGCTGAATTTTGAACTGCAGAAATCTTTGAAGGGGCGCGCTCGTGTCTAATCAGCCATTCAGCCTGGATCAACTTTACAGCGCGATCGAGCAACATCTACGCGAGGCATTGCCGGCGGTGCAGTTCGTCGCGACCTGTCCGGATATTCGGGATCGGGTGGCTCTGCCGGCGGTGTTTCTTGAGCTGGCCGAGTTGGAGCCGGGTCGAGACATCGGTACCGGCGAGACGACGCTGGTGGCCAAGTTTGAGGCGCGGGTGATCGTGGCGCCTGAGCAGGCCCATCATCAGCAGAAGGCCGCGCACTTGGCCGCGCAAATTGCGGTGCTGCTGCGCATGCAAAACTGGGGCTTGGCGGTAGAGCCTGCCGAGTTCATTCAGGCCTCGCAGGACTGGACCAAACCCGAACTGGATGGTTACACCGTCTGGGTCGTGGAATGGATTCAGCAGATCTACCTCGGTGAGATCAAATGGCCCTGGCCGGATGAGCCGCCCGGCACGCTGCTGTTCGCCATCCACCCGGGCGCGGTGGATCCTGACGCGCCGCTGGTGGCGCCGGAGGACGCATGAGTTACGCCGGCGCCGAGCATGACCGCATGCTGGCCGGGCTGGTGAAGCCGTGCTTCGTGGTCGCTTTGGACCTGGCGGCGGTGCCGCCGGTGTGCCGGGTGTCGGACGGCGAATGGGTCAGTGCCTGGGTGCGTTGGCACAGCCTGGCCGCCGGCAAGGCGCGGCACTGGCGAGTGCCCAGCATGAACGAGCAGGGCGCGTTGATCAGTACCAGCGGTGACGTGTCACAAGGCACCTTTGTGCCGGGGCTGTACGGCAACGCGGGACCGGCCCCGGACACCCGCGACCATGTCGAGCGCTGGCTGTTCGACGATGGCGGCTCGCTGACTTACGACTGGCAGGCCAAGCGGTACAGCATTGTCTTGCCGTCTGGCACCGTCGCGATTCAGGTTGCCGGCTCGGATCTGACCGTGGCGGATGACACCGTGACGGTGAAGTCGGGGCATATCACCCTGGACGGTCCTGCGCTGCTCAAGGGTGACGTGCAGATCGAGGGCGACGTGCTGATCACTGGCGCGTTACGCGTAACGGAGGACATTTTCGGCGGCGGCCAGATCGTCGACACCGCCGGCAACACTGCGAACCACCAGCACTAAACGCAACCCATTAACCAGCCCGCCGCGTGCGGGCTTTTTGTTACCTGGAGAACACTGTGGCCAATCCCACTACCCCCAAGGCCGAGGCCGAAAGCCCGCGGCCGACCACTTACCAGGACAGCGCGTTCACGTCGCGGACCCTGATCATGACCAGTGGCCGACAGCACGCGGTAGCCGCCGGCAAAGTCACGGTCAGCAGTGCCGACGCCGAGGCGCTGGCGTTCCTCGACAGCGACCCGGCTTTCCAGCGCTTGCCGGAGTAAACCCATGATCGGAATGGACCGCCATACAGGGTTGCCGATCTCGGGCATCGAGCATTTGCGCCAGTCCATTGCCGACATCCTCGGCACGCCGCTGGGCTCGCGGGTGATGTTGCCCGAGTACGGCAGCAAGGTGCGCCGCTTCGTCGACCTGCCGGTTAACGCCGGTTGGAAAAGCGCGGTGCAGGCCGAGGCGGCCCGCGCCCTGGGACGCTGGGAAAAACGCCTGGTGCTGGAAAGCATCCAGGTGTTAGCGGTGCTGGATGGGCAAGTGCGCTTTCGCTTGCGCGGCACCTTCAACGATGTGCCGATTGATATGGAGGTTGCCGCATGAGCACTCTGGACCTGGCCAGCCTGCCGGCGCCGACCGTGATCGAGGCGCTGAGCTTTGAAGAGTATTACCAGCAGGCGTTGACCGAGTTTCGCGCGCTGATGGGGGCCAACTGGAACGCCGCCCTGGAGTCGGACCCGGTGGTCAAGCTGCTGGAACGGGCGGCCTATGAAAAGCTGATGACCCGGGCGCGGATCAACGACGCGGCCAAGGCGCAGCTGGTGGCCTTTGCGCGCAAGTCCGACCTCGATCACCTGGCGGCCAACTACAACGTCAAGCGCCTGACAGTGATCGAGGCCGACCCCACGGCCGTGCCGCCGATCGAGGCGCAGTACGAGGAAGACGATTCACTGATGGAGCGGGTCTTGCTGGCGTTCGAGGGCATGGCCGTGGCGGGCCCGAGCGGCGCCTATGAATTTCACGCGCTGTCGGCCGATGGCCGGGTCGCCGATGCCAAGGCCAGCAGCCCGAGCCCGGCCACGGTGCTGGTGAGCATTCTCAACCGGCTCAATGGTGGCGTTGCCACCGAAGACCTGTTGAACAATATCCGCGTCGCGCTGAGCGACGAGACCATTCGCCCGGTCGGCGATCGGGTGATTGTGCAGTCGGCCGAGCTGATCGATTACGCAATTGAGGCGGTGCTGTACCTGTACCCCGGGCCGGAAAACGAACTGAGTCTGATCGAGGCCAACGCGTCCAAAAACCGCTACATCAACACCCAGCGCCGTTTGGGTCGGGACATTCGGCGTTCGGCGATCCATGCCGCGCTGCATGTGTCGCGGGTGCAGCGGGTCGAGTTGATCAAGCCGGCGGCGGATGTGGTGATCGCCGATCACCAGGCGGCCAACTGCATCAGTTCGCTGGTGACGATCGGGGGCACCGATGAATGACGCCAGCCTGTTGCCGTCCAACCGCACGCCGCTGGAGCAGGCCCTGGCGCAAGTGGGCCTGGAAAACCCGGGCCTGGCGGACGTGCTGCGCGACACCAAGTCGCCTGAACATTGCTCGGCGAACATGCTGCCCTGGCTGGCCATTGAACGCAGCGTGGACCGCTGGGACCCGGAATGGTCGGAGGACATCAAGCGCAAAGCGGTGCGCGCCTCGTTCGAGATTCACAAGCGCAAGGGCACGATTGCGGCCCTGCGTCAGGTGGTCGAGCCGTTCGCCGACATCATCGACATTACCGAGTGGTGGCAGCTGGAACCGATGGGGCCGCCGGGCACCTTTAGCCTCGGCCTGGCGTTGCTCGATACCGGCCTGAGCGATCGCGGCATTGCCGAGCTGGAACGGATGATCACCGACACCAAGCCGATCAGCCGGCACCTGGTGGGCCTGAGTATCACCTACAGCCCGAACGGGATGTTTCACCTGGGCGCGGCCGTGTTCTCGGGCGATGAAACGGAAATCCTGTCGCCGGAGCTGATGGCGGGGGACTTCCTCGACCTTGAGTTGATCATGCTGGCCAACGACCTGAGCTATTTCAGCCACCAACTATTACCCGCACTGATGAGGGTTACATGAGCGAACTTTCAGACCGCCAGCGCGCCGCCATCGAATTGCTGGAGGCGGCGGCGCAAGTGGCGCACGACATCGTGCACAAGCCGGCCGGCGAGGTCGTCGACACCGAGTCGGGGCCGTCTCCGACCTTTCAGACGCTGTCGGGGCTGATTCTCGACCTGGTGGGAGGGCTGTTGCTGCCGCGCCGCGTGGCAATCGCCTCGGCGGGCCCGGCGCTGGCCTTGGACGTGGCCTATACCGCCGGGATGTCGTTCTTTGACGTGACCCTGGATCAGCCGAACTGCGCGCTGACGTTTCTCAACACGGCGGTGCCGGCTGGTTATACCTGGTCGTTTACCGTGCGCCTGGTACAGGGCACCGGGGCCAATCAGGTGACCTTTCCGGCCGCCATCCACTGGCCGGCCGAACGGCCGCCGCTGCTGTCGTATGAGTCCGGCTCGGCCGACCTGGTGACGTTCACCTGGGACGGCGCGCACTGGCTCGGTCTTCATGAGGGGAGCTGGTTCAATGTTTCAAACCCCGCTTAACAGTCGGCGACCGACATGCCAGAAAGCCGCGCTGGCCAATGCCCTGAACATGATCGAAGGGCACCACCGTTTCTTGCAACGCAACACCGGCGACACCACCGACGCCACGCTGCAGCACTTTGTGCAGAACACCCAGGGCGTGCTGGCGAACAACCGGCATTTCATCGCGCATTCGCAGATGGAGTACCAGCCCAACGGCGACGGCACCACCGAAGGCCAGTCCTTGCACATCCTCGGGTATGCCCATGCCTACCTGGCCACCCGGGACCCGCGTTACCTGGAGGCGGCGGTATGGTACTGGGAAGCCTATGAGGCGTATTTCTACGCGGGCCAGCCGATCCCGGACACGCCGCAACGCCGGATTGCCAACTGGATCGTTAATGCCAAGGAGCCGGTGCTGGCCAACTGGCCGATCAACGTCGCCGAGCCGACGCACAGCGGCTTTAAGGGCGTGGAATTCACTTTCAGCAACGGTGCGCTGGCGATTCCGCACGGGGCGCCGCACTGGGGCGAGTATCTGGACAAGGCCACCTTTGCCTTTGACGGGGCGCTGGCCTGGGATGCGATCAACGCGACAGTCCAGGGCGTGAAGCCGGATGGGGCAACCGACTGGGACCAGGGCGGTGTGCAGTATGACGTCGACTGGATCATTGCCTGGACCGGGCAAAAGATTAATTGGGATGGCGACGTATTGTCGGCGGGCCATCCGCTCGCCGAGCGCGGTCAGGTGCAGCTGAAGAACACCGGCGTCAACGGCGCGCACAAGTTCAACTATGCGACCCGGCAACCGGTCGAGCATGGGGGCTATCTAATCCCGCGTAACGCGGTGCAACACAACCGGCCGCTGCATGTGCCGCTGCTGGGCAGCGTCAACCAGATGGGCAACGCGGCGGACGGCGAAGAGTGGTACATGGACGCCTGTTACCTGCTGTGGCGGATCACCGGTGAGAGCCGCTACAAAAAGGCCATGGACGCGTGCCGTTTTACCGCGCACGAGTACACGCAAATCGACTCGACCGACCGCTTTTTTCGGCAGAGTACGACGGCGGGCACGCCGTTTACCGATGGCATTTCCTACGAGTTCACGTACCCGAGCGAGGTCACGCCGGTGCTGGGTCGCGATTCGCTGGGATACATCACGATGCAGACCGACGCGGCCGCCCAGGTGTCGATCGAGCAGCAATCGGTGTGGTTTCGCATTAGCCCGGATTCGCTGGTGCGCACCTGTTACGGCGGCGTGGACATCAACAACGGTCCGCTGACGGCCAAGGTGGAAGTGACCATTTCCCAGGACAAGGCCGAGGGCAGTGGCATCAAGTACGGCTGTGCGCTGCCTAAGTCGGTGTCCAGCGTCGAGCTGGTGACGCACGACATACCGTTATCGCAGTTCACCCGCCTGACCAAGGACGACGGCAGTGAGTACATCATGGCCGACCTGCGTGCCGTGTCGAGTTCGGACGATATCGTTTCGGTGGAGAGTTACGAACCGGCGATTTTTGAAGGGCGCGCCGGCACGGTGGTGAAATCGTTTTTCCCCGATGATGAGGGCTGGTACTCGATCGGGCATTACCTGCTGGCCGGCGAAAAGGCGCCGATGCACAGCATCACTTATCGGGCGGACGGCTATTTCAACTTGCGCTTTGCCGATGACGACGGGTGGCGTTGGTGGTGGATGCTGCCGCCGACTGGCGGCGCCTTTGTCACCCTGCAGATTCGCCCGGAGGACGCGACGCTGTCGGGCTATCAGCCGGGCGCGGCGGGGCGGCCTGACCCGGCGGCGCCGGTGTATTCGCAGATCGAGGAATTCAGCATTTTGATGGATTCCTCGGACACGAATCTGACCTTTGAATATTACTGCATCAACGAACTGCCGCCGGCCTTCGCCGAGCAAGACGGTTACACGCTGCAGTATCGGTTGACGGTCAGCGGCCAGGCGCAGTTTCGGGGGCTGGTGGGCGATTGCACGATCCGCAATTACCGCAACGATTCGTTGGCTTATTGCCCCGGGGTGATCCCGTTCTCCAATATCTATTCGGAGGGCACCGACCAGATCGGCGCGTGGCACGGCATGCCGTACCCGGGCTATCAGTACCCGTTTATTTACTGCATCGATCCGCTGGACCAGTACGTCGGCGAACTGCAGAACATGGTCGAGTTCCTGTACGACTCGCAGCACTGGTATCAGCAGCGGTTCGGCCAGCTCGGCCCGGGCGCCTCGGCCTACGTGTGGAACCGTTGGGACAACTACAAGTACGGCGAGCCGGACACCTGGACCATGCACCACTGGGGCACCGGCACCGCCTGGAGCGGCTACCAGCCCCGGGCCATGATGGGCGCCTGCCGCGCCTGGTATGAGCTGGTGCACCAGGGCAAGCCAGTGCCATCCAAGCTGATCGCCTACGCGGAAAACTGGATCACCTGGTTGATTCAGTTTGTGAAGGCGCACGACGGCATATTGCCCACGGATTTTCCCATGGCCAGCGTGCCGCAACCGGTGCCGGACGACTTCACCGGGCACATGACCGGACTGTGGCTCGCCGGCGCCTGTCTGGCGGGTTTGGCGGGCAGTCAGGTGGCAGAGCTGGACGTGTTGATCGAGGCCTGCGTCAGCGAGCTGCAGCAGTACTACGTGGTTACGCCCGTGCCGGGTCAGCCCATGAACGGCAGTTGGTCGCCGGCGGTTCGCCTGGGCACCGATAACGGCATGTTCTTCGGCTTTTGGGCCGGGGAGATCCTGCGCGGCCTAAGTCTGTACATCCAGTACCGCACCCTCGGGGCGGGGGCGAACATCTACGGCGCGCCGCTCCCGGCGTAGCCATTCAAGGCCTGGCCAGCAAGGCGGGCGCAGACTTCAAGACAAGGCGCAGGTATGGCAGAGCAGGATATTCTTTATATCGCGATGCTGACGGAGGTGGGCGCGGCGCAGTTGGCCAAGTCCATTGCCAACGGCACGCCGTGGAAAATTCCCAAGATGGCGGTCGGGGATGGCAACGGGGTAACGCCGCTCCCGTCGAAATTGCAAAAGAAGCTGATCAACGAAAAGCTGCGTTTCGACCTCAACCGGCTGACGGTGCAGAGCGAAAAGTCGGCGATCGTCGCCGAGGGCATTTTGTTGCCCGAGATGGGCGGCTGGTGGGTGCGCGAGGTCGGCCTGTACGACGACGCCGGGCTGTTGATCGCGGTGGCCAGCTACCCGGCCACCTACAAGCCGATTCGCGAGCAGGGCAGCGGGCGCACCCAGGTGATCCGCCTGGTGATCCAGATCAGCAGCACGGCCACCGTGCAAATCATCAACGACCCGAACACGGTCACGGCGACCCTCAGCGTGGTCCAGGAAGCGATCGACCAGGGCGAAGCGGCCAGCGCGCGCAAGCTGAAGACGTCGCGCGCCATTGCACTCACGGGCGACGCCACGGGGGAAGGGCAGTTCGACGGCTCGGCGGCCTTGAGTATCGCCTTGGCGCTGTCCAAGACCGGCGTGGCCGGCGGCACCTACACCAAGGTCACGGTCGACGACAAAGGCCGGGTGAAATCGGCGGCCAACCTGGCGGCGGCGGACATTCCGGCGCTCGATGCCGCCAAGATCACCAGCGGCACGTTGGACCGCAACACCACCGGCAACGCCGGCACGGCGACCAAGTTGCAGGCCGCGCGCAAAATCAGCTACAGCGGCGACCTGGCGGGCAATGGCCTGTTCGACGGCTCGGGCAACGTGGACATCAACCTGACGCTGCGCAACACCGGCGTGCTGGCCGGCAGTTACGGCAAGGTCCGGGTCAATGCCAAGGGCCTGGTCTTGGAAGGTATGGCGCTGACGGCGGCGGACATTCCGGCGCTCGATGCGAGCAAGATCACCACCGGCACGCTGAGCCGGCCCACCAGCGGCAACGCCGGGTCCGCGACCAAGTGGCAGAACGCCCGGGCGCTGACTTTTAGCGGCGCGGCGACTGGCGGGGGGTGGATGGATGGCACCGGGAACCTGGACATTGGTTTGACCTTGGCCGGCTTTGATGCCAGCAAGATCGTTTCGGGGGCGGTGCCCATGGCGTGCGGTGGCACCGGCGGCTGGAACGCGGCGTCGGCCCGGGCCAGCCTCGGGGCCGCGTCGCCGGCCTTGCTGTGGCACAGCGGCAACGGTTTTTGGTGGGACAAAAACACCGGGCTGTTTGTGCAATGGGGTGTCCGCGAACTCGGGGATATGCCCGGGGGGATGTGGAACGTGCCGTTTGGTTTCAACTGGGCCTTTGATACGCCGCCGTTTATTTTGATCCCCGTGATTACCCAACTGTCGGGCGGCAATGTGGCGGCCGCGACGGTGACGTGTGCCATGAACGAAGGAACATTGACCAACGGCGGCTTCACCCTGAGTTTCACTGAACATGCCAACAACGTGCAGAACTTCGGTGTGCGCTGGCTCGCCGTGGGCTACCGCTTGAGCCCGATGTAATTCAGGCAATACCCGTTTCACGCAACCGCCGACTGGCGGTTTTTTCGTTTCTTAGGAGAGCGTTTTATGAGTGGCTTCTTTCACGGTGTCACGACCAGCCTGGTCGAGTCCGGCGCCCGCATCATCAGCTTGCCGTCGTCGTCGATCATCGGTCTGGTCGACACCTTTACCCCCGGGCTGGGTCTGGTCCAGGACAACGTGCCTACCCTGCTGACCACTCCCCGCGAGGCGGTGGCCGCGTTTGGCGCTGACTCGCCGATCACCAAGGCCGCGCAGACGATTTTTGACCAGGCAGCGGCGGCCATTGTGGCGGTTGGAGTGACGTCCTCGGGCGAGGCGGCGGCGGTGACCAGCGCAGTGATCGGCGGTGTCCAGGCGAACGGTAAGCGCACCGGCTTGCAAGCGCTGCTGGACGGCAAGAGCCTGTTCAACCTTCAACCCCGGCTGGTCGTAGCGCCCAAGCACAGCGCGACCGAAGCGGTGGCCACCGCCATGGGGGTGCTGGTGGGCAAGCTGGGCGCGATCGGCATCGTCGACGGCCCGGGCACGACGGACGAGGCCGCGATTGCCTACGCCACCGAACTGAGCAACAAGCGCCTGTTCCTGGTCGATCCGGGCATCAAGCGCTGGAACACCACCACCGACGCGGAGGAAGTCCTGGCAGGTTCGGCCATGGTGGCCGGTCTGTTCGCGCAGACCGATGCGCGTTATGGCTTCTGGTCGTCGCCGTCGAACAAGGAAATTGCCGGCATCACCGGCACCGGCCGCGCCGTGGAGTACCTGGACAACGATCCGTCGTGCCGGGCCAACGTCCTCAACAACGCCAATATCACCACCATCATTCGCGATGGTGGGTATCGCCTGTGGGGCAACCGCACGCTGTCCAGCGATGCGAAATGGGCGTTTGTCACCCGGGTGCGCACCGTCGACATGGTGATGGCGGCGATTCAGGCGGGCCACCGTTGGGCGGTCGACCTGGGCATCACCAAGACCTACATCAAGGAAGTGACCGAAGGCCTTAACGCCTTTATGCGCGACCTCAAGGCCCAGGGCGCGGTGATCAACTTCGAGGTCTTTGCCGACCCCGAGCGCAACACCGCGACCCAGATCGAGCAAGGCAAGGTGGTCTGGTCGATTCGTTTCTCTGATGTGCCGCCGGCGGAAAACCCGATTTTCGAAGTCGAGGTAACCAACCAGTGGATGACCGAAGTTCTCGACGTAGCCTAAGGAGGCGCGCACATGATTCCTGAAGTACTGCACAACACCAACATGTTCGTCGGCGGTAACAGCCTGCAAGGCGATGTCCCGAGCCTGAGTTTGCCCAAGCTGTCGGTCAAGGTTGAGGAATACCGCGCCGGCGGTATGGATGCGCCGATCGACATGGACATGGGCCTGGAGAAACTGGAGGCCAGCTTTACCACCAACGGCGTGCGTCGCGAGGTGCTGAAGCACTTTGGCGCCTTCGACCAGACCGGCTTTAACGCGACGTTCCGGGGCTCGTTCAAGGGCCAGAAGGGTGCGACCAAGGCGGTGGTGGCCACCCTGCGTGGCGGCCTGCGTGAAGTCGATCCGGGGGAGTGGAAGGCGGGCGAAAAAGCCGAGTTTAAATACGCGGTGTCCGTGACCTATTACAAACTGGAAATTGACGGCCGGGTGATGTTTGAAATCGACCCGCTCAACTGTGTACGCGTCATTGATGGCGTGGATCAACTGGCCGCCGAACGCGCCGCCCTGGGCATTTAAGGACTAAGACGATGACGACTGCCAAGACACTGCCAAGCTGGCTGGAACTGACCGACGAGGGCGCGAACATCACTTTGCGCAAGGCTTCGGAGATCAACCAGGTGAAAGTCCAGCGCGTTAGCCTGCGCTCGCCCACGGTGGCCGAGTTGCGCGCCGCCACCCTGCAAGCCGGTGGCGATGCGGAAAAGCGCGAGGTGATCCTGTTTGCCTCGCTGGCGGAGGCCGGTACCAAGGATATGGAGGCGCTGACGATCGTGGACTACAACCGCATTCAGGCCGGCTATTTTCGCCTGGTCGAGGATGATGAACCTTACCCCTACGACGCTTAAGGCTGCGGCCAAGCGGCTGGCCCGGGAGACCCATTTTTCGGCCAGCGAAATCGAAGCCATGCGGTTCGACCGCGTGCTTTGGTGGCTCACGGATTGAGCCTTTCCCTTCGTTACGCGTAACAGGGCATTCCTATGGCAAACAAGATGGCGCTCGGCCTGGTGATCGGCGGCGTGGTCAGCTCGACGGTGGGCGCCGCATTTCGGGACGTGGAGAACCGCGTCAAGACGCTGAGTGACAAGGGCAAAAAGGCGCGCGTGCTGCAGAGCACCATCGGCGAAACCATGCGTCTGCGCGATGAGTGGAAAAAGGCTCACGACGCGGGCGAAAAAGGCGCCGCCGGGCTACTGCGACGCCTGGAAAACAACCTCACGGTGTTGCGTAAGGAGGGCATCGAGGTCGGCCACCTGGCGCGGGAATATGATCGCTTGGGCCGGGCAGGGCGCAGCGCTGAGTTGCAGGCCAAGGGACGCCACCAGATTGACCAGGGCAAGCACGGGCTGCGCAATGGCATAACGCAGGCCACTGTCGGCGCCGGCGTGGTGGCGATCCCGGCCAAGATCAGCGCGGACTATCAGGCGATCATCCGCGACATTGCGATCAAGGCCGGGGTGGCCAAGACCGATCAAGAAGCGCAGATGTCGCGCCGGGTGATTCAGACATCGCAGGACGTCGGCATGGGCCGCAACGACGTGGCCAACGTGGTTAACCAGTTGGTCGGTGCCGGCATGGAGCTGCGCCAGGCACTGGAGTTCGCCCCGGTGGCGGCCAAGTTTGTGGTCGGTCAGGGTTCGACCGGGGTCGACACCGCCAAGATGATTTATGCGTTGCAGAGTAACGCCAAGATCACCGACCCCAAGCAGCTGGAAAAGGCCTTGGAGGCGGTGGCCTTCCAAGGCCAGGCGGGCAGCTTTGAGGCCAGCGACATGGCCCGCTGGTTCCCGGAATTGCTGGCCGGCATGCAGAAGCAGGGCATCACCGGCATGGATGCGGTGACGCAACTGGGCTCGATGCTGCAGGTGCAGATGAAGACTGCCGGCAGCGCCGATGAAGCGGCCAACAACCTCAAGAACTGGATGGAGAAAATCGGTTCCGGGGATGTGGTCAAGGCTTACCAAGTCGCCGGCATTGATTACCAGAAGTCGCTCAACGACGGCATTCAAAACGGCATGTCGACGCTGGAGGCGAGTTTCGGCCTGGCTAAGAAGTACATCGAAACCACCGACCCGAAAAAGGCCCGGGAAATGGCCGAGGCGACGGCCAAGATCAACAAGGAGACCGATCCAGCCAAGGCCAAGGAAATGCTCGCCAACCTGGAGCAGATGCTGCGCACCGGCGACATTTTCGCGGACATGCAGGTCAAGTCGGCGCTGGCTGCCTACGTGCAGAACAAGGCCTTGTATGACCAGCTGAAAAAGGATGCGGGCAACGCCTCGGGCATCCTCGACAAGAACCTGGCCGAGCGCCGCGATACATCGTCGCAAAAGTGGAACGAGGCGCTGCAAGCGGGCAACGATGCGTTGCGCAGCGTGGGTGACGCGATTCGGCCCGCCACCGATGCGCTGGCCAGCGGGTTGACCTCGGCGGCCAAGGGCATCACAAGCATCAGCGATGCGTCGCCGATGCTGGTCATGGGCCTGACCGGCCTGGGCGCCAGTGCGGTGGCGGCCATGACGGTGCTGAAAACCATCAAGATCGGCCAGGGCGTGTTCAACGTCGGCCGGGGGCGGCGGGGCGCGCGTGACGGCGGGGCCCCGGGCGTCCATTCACCAGAGGGGCAGGGTGAGGGGGCGCACGCTGGTTCAAGCGTCGATCCGGTGGACACTGGCCGGAAAGTGCGCGATGCCCTTGGCGGAGGCACGCCCGGCGAAGCGGCCGGCAACGCTCACATTCAAAAGGTATTTGTGGTCAACGCCGGGGACCTCGGCGGTCCGGGCGGCGCGGGTGGCAGTCGTCGCGCCCGGCGCCGGGCTCGCCTTCGAGCTTCGCCACCGTCATCGCCACCAACGCCATCGTCGCCGTCGCCTTCCTCCGGGTTGGGCCTCAGGGATGTGGTCGGGAAGGTCGGCAAGCTGGGCAAGGCGCTCCCAGGCGAAGCGGTATTCGAGGCGGGTATTAAGGCATTTGAAACGTTCAACACGGCCAAGACCGACGACGAAAAGGGCGAAGGGTACGGCGCCGCCGCCGGCGGTCTGGCGGGGACCATGGCCGGTGCGGCCGCCGGCGCGGCGATCGGTTCGGTAGTGCCCATCCTCGGCACGGCGGTGGGCGGTATGGTTGGGGCCATGCTGGGCGCGATGGGGGGCGAATCGTTGGGGTCGATGTTGGGCAAGTCGACGTTTGCCAAGACGCTGTTTGGCAGTGAGTCGGCGCCGGGGGATGTCGTGCGCTCGATGACGGCGCAGGCGGGCCCGCCACCACCGCCGTCGCCGCTGTTGCTCAAGCCGGAGATCAAGCCGGCCGCGATCGAGCAGAAAATCACCTTTGCCCCGCACATGCCGATCACGATCGAGGGCGACGTGAAGGACCCGGCGGAGTTGACCCGCCAGCTGGACACGCTGCTGCAAAGCCGCTTCCGCGACTTTTCGCGGGAGCTGGAAGACTCGGCCCGGCGGGCCAATGATCGGCAACTGTACGACAGCCCGCACGTCGGGTAAGGAGGTGCCATGGCCTACATGGAACAGATGCAAAGCACCCTCGGTTATCTGGCGTCGGCCGGTGAGGCGGGGCGGCGCAGCCTGGACGGCATGCTGGGGCCGGTCAACGGCGCGATCAGCGAAATCTCCGGCGCCGCGTCGGAGCTGGAAAGCCTGCCGATCGTGGGCCCGATCGTCGGTGAGAAACTGCAGCGAGTAATGCGCGGCATCAGCACCGCCCAGGCCAATGTCGGCCGGGTGGTGGCGGTCTACAACCAGGCCACGCGCGCCGCGTCGCAGATCGATGAGCGCTTAGGCGTGTTGGGCGTGCAGGCGGCCCGGGCTAAAAGCGCGGTCAACCAAATCGCCGGCAAGCTCAATCCGGCGCTGGGCGACATCCTGCCCACCAGCGTGTTTGCGCCCAACGAAACGCCGGCGGTGGAGGCGATCAAGGCCTTTCCGCACCTGCTGATTCTTCAGCCGCACAAGACCACCGCGCAGCCGTATTACTTCAACCTGGACACGGCCGCCTTTGACGAACTGCGCCGGCAAAGCGCGTTCCGCTGGGCTAGCCAGGAGCGGCTGACGCGGCGCCAGGCGCAACAGGCGGTCGGCATTGGCGATGAGAAAATGACCCTCAAGGGCGCGATCTTTCCTGGGCACAAGGGCGGGCTCAAGCAGCTGGACACCCTGCGCAGTATCGGCAGCCAGTTGCTGCCGCTGGGGTTGACCACCGGTTACGGGCTGGTCCTGGGCGATTGGTGCCTGACCAATATCGAGGAAGAACAAAGCGCCCTGTTGCAGGGCGGTATCCCGCGCAAACAAGCCTTTACCCTGGAGTTTGTCCGCTATGGCGAGGACCTGCAGAACCTCTGACGGAGACGTGCTGTACACCCTCTGTCACAACTATTACGGCCACCTGGACGGCAGCGTGGAAGCGGTCCTTGAGGCTAACCCGGGGTTGTCGGTCGAGGTCCAGCCGTATCGCGGCGGGCTGCTGATCGTGCTGCCCGAGCTGGCCCGGGCCAGCGATGACCAGGTGATCCAATTGTGGTCCTAAGCGTTACGCGTAACGACCTGTTGAAATTCCCCCGAGCCCCGCCTAAGTGCGGGGCTATTTGTTGGAGCCGCCATGACCCCCCTGTTTCGGATCGTTGCCAACGGCAGCGACATCACCCGCGTGATCAACGACCGCCTGCTGTTGCTGCGCACCCTGGACAAGCCCGGCATGGAGTCGGACGAATTCGAGTTGCGCATTGATGACCGTGACAGCGCGGTGTCGCTGCCCGAGCGCGGGGCCAGCATCGAAATCTATTTAGGTTATGCCGAGACCAGCCTGGTGCGCCTGGGACGTTACACGGTCGATGAGATTGAGCTGTCCGGCCCGCCGGATACCCTGGTGATCCGGGGCCAGGCCAGCGACATGCGTGGCAGTGGCAAGACCACCCGCAGCGGCAGTTGGGAGGGCGTCAGTCTGGCCGCCATTGTGGCCACCGTTGCCCGGCGCAACGGCTGGGAGCCGGCCTGTACCGTGGGCACGATCGTGCCCCGGGCTGACCAGCTAGGCGAATCGGATTTTAACTTCATCACCCGGCTGGCCAGGCAACACGACTGCACCGCCAAGGTGGCGGACGGCAAGTTGCTGGTGATGCCGCGTCAGGGTGGCGTCACGGCCAGCGGCAAGGCCTTTGGCATCGTGACCATTACCCGGGCCGACGTCAGCCGCTTTTCATTCCGCCTCGGCGATCGCTCGACCCACAAGGCGGTTAACGCGCAGTACCAGGACAAGGCCACCGGCAAGCTGACGGTGGTCAGCCTGGGCAATGCCGACGCACCGGACGGCCTGCCGCCGGTGCATACCGATCGGCATATTCACCCGAACAAGACCGCCGCCGAGCAGGCCGTCAAGGCGCGCCTGGCCGCGTTCAATCGCTCGACGGCTGTCGTGCGCCTGGAAATGCCCGGGCGTAGCGACCTGTTTGCCGAGCGAGTGATTAACGCCTCGGGCTTCAAGGTCGGGCTCGATGGTGAGTACCTGGTCGATTCCCTGGAGCAGGTATTCACCCAGTCCGGCTGGTCGACCACGGTTGAATGCAACGGCGGCAAACAGGGCAAGGCCAAGGCCAAAGGCAAAAAGCCCACCACGCCGCTGAGAGTCGTTTCCCCGCTGTAATCCCTATCCCTCTGGCCGCCTACGGGCGGTTTTTTTGTGCCTGGAGTTCATGTTATGGCTTACCTCCCGCTGACCCAACAACACCTGCTCGCCATCCTGCCCAACTGCCGGCCGGTGGTCGGTGTCTTTCTGCCGGCGCTGAATCGCGCCATGGCCCGCTTTGAGATCAACACCCGGGCACGCCAGGCGGCGTTTCTGGCGCAGATTGGCCACGAGTCGGCGCAGCTGACCAAGTTGTCGGAAAGCCTGTACTACAAGGACCCGGTGCGGGTCGCGCAGCTGTTTAAGTATGGCTTTGACCTGAACCACAACGGCCGCGTCGAGTTGGCCGAAGTCGAGTTTGCCAAGGGCTATCTGCGCAACTCGGAAAAGCTGGCCAACCGGGTGTATGGCGGCCGTTACGGTAACGGCCCCGAGGCGTCCGGGGATGGCTTCAAGTACCGCGCTCGGGGGTTGATCGGCATCACCTTTCGCGACAACTACCGGTTGTGCGGCAAAGCCCTGGGCGTGCCCCTGGTCGAGCAACCCGAGCTGCTGGAGCAGGCGGAATACGCGGCGCTGTCGGCCGCCTGGTTCTGGTGGGATCGCAACTTAAGCGACAAGGCTGACCTCGGGCTGTTTGACGGCATCAGCAGCGTGATCAACGGCGGCGGCAATGGCCGGGCCGAGCGCCGCGAGGTGTGGGCCAAGGCCAGGGCGGTGTTATGCGCCTGATCGACTGGATACCCGTCGGCTATCGCGCCGGGGTGCTAGTGCTCGCCCTGGTGTTGCTGGCCGGCCTGAGTGCCGGCGGCGCCTGGCAGGTGCAGGACTGGCGTTATGCCCAGGTGCTGGCCAAAGAGGCCAAGAAGACCGCCGAGCAGTACAGCCAGGGACTGGCGGCGGTGGTGGGCCAGCTGGAGCAGCAGAAGACCGATAGCCGCGCGCTCGAGGCGCGGCTAAAGACCAACGACGAAAGCCACTACCAGGAATTACAGCGTGAACAAGCTCATCAGAAACGCCTGCGCGATCGTCTTGCTACTGGCGAACTACGGCTGTCAGTCCTACTCGCCAGCGGCTACGCCGCCAGTGGTGGTGGGCCAGTGTCAGCCGCCACCGGCCCCGGCGGCGTGGTTCATGGCACCGCACGAGCCGACCTTGAGCCAGCGCATGCGCAACGAATTATCGGCATCACCGACGACGGCGACGCCGGATTAATTGCGCTGGCGGCCTGTCAGGCTTACGCCAAAGAAGTCTCAACACCGAAGTGAAAAAGAGCGACCGGGCTGGATGCGTCAACATCCGACCCGGCCGCCGTCCCTGCAGAATGTCCCTGCAAGTCCAGCCAAGGCTCTTGCTCCGTGCACAAAGCGCGGCGAGCCTAGCACCTGTTTATCCATACAGTAAAGGTCTTGCTTATCATGTCTACCCCAATCATCCCGTGGATGGGCGGCAAACGCCGTCTGGCCGATCGCCTCATTGCGCTGTTTCCGCCGCACGATTGCTACGTCGAAGTCTTTGCCGGCGGTGCCGCGCTGTACTTTATGCGACCTCAGGCCGCGCCCGTCGAGGTCCTCAATGACATCAACGGCGACTTGGTGACGTTGTACCGCGTCGTGCAGAACCACTTGGAGGAATTCGTGCGCCAGTTCAAATGGGCACTCAGTTCCCGGCAAGTGTTCGAGTGGCAGAAAATGACTCGCCCCGAAACCCTCACCGACATCCAACGCGCCGCTCGATTTTTCTACCTCCAGCACCATGCTTTCGCTGGCAAGGTCACCGGGCAGACGTTTGGTACCGCCACCACCGGCCCAGCCATTAATCTGCTACGGATCGAAGAGAATCTCTCGGCTGCCTGGCAGCGTCTGTCCGGCACCTACGTCGAAAACCTCCCCTGGCTGGAATGCGCGGAGCGTTATGATCGCGCCCATACCTTCCACTACATGGACCCACCTTACTGGCAAACCGCGGGCTATGGGGTGGACTTTCCGTTCGAGAACTATGAACGGATGGCCGACTTTATGCGCCGCTGCAAGGGCAAGGTGATGGTCAGCATAAATGATCATCCTGATATTCGAAGAGTCTTCGATGGTTTTTATTTCGAGAAGGTAGATATCCGCTACAGTATTAGCAATCAGAAAAATGGACGGCAAGATGTTAGCGGGGAGCTGGTTATAATGAACTGGGAGCCGCTAGAGTTAGGAAGGCTTTTCTAGTTGTGGATATGATTTTTTTGCCAAGATAAGGGGTGTATATGTTTAACGGGTTTTTGCTTGCGATAATACTGGCTCTTCCAATAATTGTTTCTATATTGGTCGTGGCTATATTTTTGGGAAAAGGAGAGTGGAGTGGAAGGCGGCTGATTTCTGTCTTTGAGTTTGATACAAGCAAAGGGTTGATTTCGCAAGGGTTGCTATGGTTGTCAATTACTACGCCAATTTTTATCGCCTTGTCTTTAGGGGCGAGAATTTGGCCGGATTATGAGGTCTTAATTTCTTCGGAAGGTTTCAAGAATTTCATCGAAATAAGTATTTTGCCATTGGCGGTAATGTCTATATCTCTTCCCTTAACTGGTTTGATATCAAGATTTCACTCAACTCAGCAGACAGCTAAACAGATCGAAGTGGTGAGTTTTAAGAATAATTTAGATGCGTTTTATGCTCACAGAAAAGAATTGATGTCATATTTTTCTGCTATGGAGCCTATTACTTATCTAGGGGTGGTTGAGTTTAAATATATTATACATCCTGTATTGCATGTGCGATTTTTTGAGGGTGTGCCTGAGAAAGGTTGGCCTGTAGCAAAGAGAGAGTCTTTCGATAATGTTGAGCGTGGAATACTTCAAGGGGCTAAACATTTGGTCGGCGTGCTATCTCCTAATGAGGATAGCGGGCTTGGTGATCTGGATTGTTATTTGCAAGGATGCAAGGCGATATATTTGGCTGCTCAAGCTTTGCATATACGCGAAATTACCCAGGGGCTGGTATCCAAAGGTGTAATGATAAAGAGTAATTCCTGTCCGGATCACGGGTGGGACTTATTCACGATCGGAACCACAACCGCTGAAATACTTGCTGCTGTTAGATACGTGAAAAACTATTACGATAATTTGTGTGATTTTGCCGGCGTGCCCCGCATGATAGTTTCAGATGGATACGAGGTGGTATTTCGAGGAGGACAAAGGCTCCTGGCGGGGGATCTCACAATAGAAAATCTACACATGTTTGACATTCAACAAATGGTTGAGGACGGGAGAGCACAGTACGATGAAAAGCATCCCTCCGTACGGAAGGCTGAGGCTGCTTGATCATCGTCGACGTCGAGCCTTGGGCAAGGAAAGAATCGATTAATTAAATTTTGAATGGGCAAAATTGGACAAGCCATACGCCAATCAATGCCGGGCGAATAAATGAATCGCAGTCACCCAAGCCCCTACAACCTTTTGTTTACAGGGGTTAGGGCTTTTACTTTCCTACTCCAACACCATTTGCATGTGCGCGAGTGTATTATAGTGCTTCGAATAGGTTAAAGCTCGATCGCCACTCTCTCCAACCGAGCGTGACATATGTTTTGAGCGCTATCTGGTTTTCGAAAGACAACAGACGAGTGTCGTCCAGAGCGTCCAGATATGCTTCCAGGTCACCAAGGGCATCGCTGAATGGACCCGGCGCGTGAGCCTTAAGTATTTCGTTGAGCTTTTCGCGCAGGCCATTCCCAACTTCTACCGGCAACACTGCCAGAATCTTGCGTATCTGGTCGGCTGTAGGAGCCGGTTCTTCGTACTCATTGAAAGCCATTGGGGGTAACGATTGGGTCATGGGTTGTCCTTTTTGAATCAGGCGCTGAGCCTGCGTGTAAACAGACTTTGAGGGTAGATCGCCCAGTCTACTGGGCAATTCGACGAGTGCAAAAAAGACATTCGTACTCTTAGCGAGTGTGGGCTTTTTTTATCATCGGCGTTACTCGTAACGCGCGGGGATCACTCATTTTCGGTTGTCTTCGCCTCCTGGGCAAGCCTCGCCATCGCTTTCGCCAGTTCGGCGGCCGTCTTGGCCAGCTCAGCGTTCAGTTGCTTGCCCATGGGGCCGAATCGCGGGTTCATCGACCAGTCGTGATAGGTCTGACGATAGCTGTTCAAGGCAGCCAGCGCGGCGGGGTCCAGGGTCATTGTCAACGGCCCATCGATAATCGGCGATGGTACGGATATCACTCATTGCGGGGGGCCTCTATTCCGACACCGCTGGTAAACACGCAGCAGAGTACCCGCCCGTTATTTCTGCGGTGGGGGCAACTGTTCCGGTGAGGATTGGCCTGGCAGATGAAGTACTTGGAGGAACAAATTTTAGGGCAAAATTAGGGCGTATTCAGAGTTGCTATAGACCGCAAAAAAATTACGCTCATTTCTGACCAGTGTGTCAGCAATGATTCAACTGATAAATAAATGTTACACATGAAACATAATTGAATAGGTTTTATAACGTCTTCTACTAATCGTCATCCTTGACAGGCAAGTTTGCACCGACTAAACCCAATCAACAACCAGGAGCAGAGCTTATGACTAGGTTTGTCCAGCCAGTTAAGACTGAAAGCTCGATAATGTGTTTGAGAGTCTCTAATCAAACGGCTTGCAACGGCTTTCTAGTGACGGTTGGTGAAGTAAACCTAGACATTGCGTTGCGTGATGGCTTTTGGAGAGTGTGCAGATACTGGCCTGCTACATCGGATGTATCTTTGGACCATTCGCTAAATGGTTAGATCTGATTTTTAACTAGATCTTGAAAGGAATGCTATTTTTGATAGGGTGTATCAAAAGGCAATAGTATTTCTTTGTATGGCTCGGCATGCGCGCTGATCTCATAATCTATGGAGAAATGCAATGACGATCTTGAAAAATGCAGTTGTCATGATTGCGCTTGCTCTGTTGTCTGGATTTGCCTTAGGAGGGGATGCGTCGCCCACACCGACGTTGGTAAAAAAGCAGCAACTTTATGTTGGTAATGAGTCTTGCAATAATGGAGAAGTTACTACATACGACAGGCACAAAGGTTGCGGCACCGAAAAAATTGGATATACGATTGATGATGCTAGCGCTATGCCGAGGAGTAATTTTATAGAGGTGTTTTCTGGTAATGATACGGTAAATAACAAAATTGTTAGTAAGAATCCTAACCATCTAGGCGGGTCAGCGAAAAGTATCGGCTATCTTTCAAAACAACCGATAACCGGCGGCGAACAAATACGCAGCGGAAATGAACCATGTAATAACGGTACTGCCACACTTAGTACACTTCATCTTGGCTGTGGAACGGAGTTCTTAGGGTACGCATTGCCTCAAAAATAAAAAATTAATATCCGTTGTTCAGAGTTAAAAGAATGTAGTCCGTTCATGAACAGATGACTATGGGGGAGTTCTCCTTTCCATTATTTCAGAGAGCGACCCGCAACGGAGCTTCCATGAAAACAAATAAATGTACTTGTGTGGAATTCACGATTGTAAAGGCGGTAATCGCCCTAATGTGCATTGCGACCACCAATGCATTCGCTCAGTCATCAGAATGTGGGGATGTTTTAAAAGATGGCACAAAAGCTGTTCAGCTTTTTCACGAAAATAATGAATATAGACGTTTGTTGGAAACGAAACTAGTCAGCATGACTTTTCAGCAGGCAAAGACTGATACCTCGATAACAGGAAATATTCCCATCGGGGATGTCGTACTCGGAGCGGGCTTCACTGAAAAATCATTTGACGACTACCAGAGTTACTTGCAGAAAAATTCTTCACTGTTTATTGAATCATCACACTCGGTCGACATTTTGCTCTCGACGGGCGACTCGGAGATTCTTGCTGCATGGTCTGGATGCATGCAAAATCGATCTGGGCTTGCCCTGAGATTTAAAGAATCACATGCTCGATCGGCAGTTTTGGTAATTCAGTGGTTCGCCGCAGCGGGAGTTCCGCAAGTAAAAATCGCTCAGGATTATAAGCTGCCCTCTGGGGTTTCCGTTACTAGTGGTAAAGACTTTCTTGATGGAAAGCTGCCGATTATCGCTGGTACGAATCATGAAGTTAAATTCGAACTCTTGAATCCTGAAACGACGCTAGCACTAACTTTAAATGCTATTACTGAAAATACGCCGCGTGGTGCAGATAGCGCCTTTCTTCCTTCAAGGATGAAGTGGTTTCGAGATACGAGGCCATACCAGTTCAACGTGTCGGGAGGGATTTGCAGTACAGCTCCCACGATTTATTTGGATGCGCCTCACCATAGCGGCACCGTTTTACCAACGGTTACTTATTGCAGTTCACTCAAGGATGGGTGGCGATTTTCGAAGCGATTAGGTGACTTCAGCGTGACATCTGGCGTTAGTCCCTCGTACATACCAGGTGTTCAAATCGCGCATGCACCGTCATGGTGGACCGGTGAAGATCAGTTCAATGTCTCACTCGGTTGTTCTAGTAGCACCAATGCCGATATTCAATGTAGTGCGACCACCAGGCTAACAGAAGAGAGACAAGTATGGATGCCTAGTAGTGATTGAGAGAATTCTCCGCGTTGCTCCACCCAGTTTGAAAGCTCCAAGATGGCAGCCTCAAGGGCGAGCTGGTTTTCGTTGATCTTGAATAGCAGGGAAGGGTGCAGGTCTCAGTTTGGCATCGCGGATCCTCCGTGGAGAGTTCGGCTTAGCAGTTGAAAATCAACGCAACGCAGCGATGGTCTGTGCAGATGGCGTTTTCAAGGTCTCCCTGAGGTCCGCAATCGATCCAGGCTGTGTGAAAACGCATGCACTGTTTTGAAGTCTGCGTTGCTACGTAAAATCTGCCAGCGCTTGGTGGTTAATCAGCAGAGCTGAAATTTGCGTAGGAGCGCGATTTTCGTACCGGTTCTGACTTTCAAACGTGCTCTAAAACGTTTTCACACAGCCTAGATCCTTAGCGGACCTTGAAAAGTAGCCAGTCGACTTAATATTATGCAATGTTTAAATCAGATAGGATGACGAGCGATTGAATCTGTGGATCTCACGGAGTAAGCCATAGGAGTAGCGCCATGAAGAGCCCAGTGGCTGCCGCGGTGGTTCATCTAGATGGAAAAGTACTCATCACACGTAGGGCTCCAGGCGAGAAGCTGGCGGGTATGTGGGAGTTTCCAGGCGGCAAGCTCGAACACCTTGAAACTCCAGAGGATTGCATCACTCGCGAGTTACGTGAGGAGCTAGGTGTCGAGTCAAATGCCGGCGAGATCCTCACCACCACTGTGTACACCTACCCCGGCGGTACCATCGAACTGATTGCCATCATGGTCAGCTTGCAGTCCACGCAGTTCACCTTGCAGGTTCATGACCAGTTTGAGTGGGTGGTGCCTCAAGACCTTCTGCGATACGACCTTGCTCCTGCCGACATCCCGATTGCCGAGGAGATCGTCCGAAAGTATGGATAACTTCATTTCCCCAAGCCATGGTTCGAACCTTAACAATGACGAACTGACTACCTTGTTTCTGTGTAGTACTCAGGGTGGAATGCGCCGCTCGAATAGGACCAACACCCTGGTTATCGTTTCGAATCATGTCGCGACAATTTATGACGACCGCTGGGTTGATGACGTGCTGCACTACACTGGCATGGGCCAGGTTGGTAACCAGTCGCTTGAGTTCAAACAAAACAGGACGCTAAATGAGTCACCCACCAATGGGGTGGCCGTGCACCTGTTCGAAGTCTTTACCGAAAAAACCTATACCTACATTGGTGAGGTGGAGCTGGCCGATGCTCCATATCAAGAGAAGCAGTACGATGTAGAAAATCAGGAGCGTTTCGTTTGGATTTTCCCGCTGCGCCTTAAATCAGGTGATCAGCCGGCAATTTCAGATGCCACTCTCAAGAAGCTAAACCAGGTAAAAGAAAAGCAAGCTCGCAAACTAAGTGACGCCCAGGTAGAGGAGCTTGCTCGGCGACAAGGGCGGACCAAAGTCGGTAGACGCAGTACCAACGTTACACAGCATCAGCGCTCATTCTGGGTGGCGGAATATGCCAAACGCAGGGCTAAGGGCCGATGCAACCTTTGCCAAGAGACTGCACCCTTTAACAAGAAAAACGGGGCACCTTATCTGGAGACTCACCACATCGAATGGCTTGTGAATGGCGGGGCAGATACGGTGGAAAACACTGTCGCACTGTGCCCCAACTGTCACAGGAAAATGCATGTACTAAACGACCTGGCAGATAGAGAACTGTTGCTCGCGAGACCAAGAACACACTGATACTGGAGCGACCAATCGCGAACGACCGGGACTGGCCGAGGATTGTCGGTCACGACCGTCCGCCTTTGGCTGATAGCAGCCTATCGAGAATTTCTCTCTGATGCGGGAAAGGTTTAGGGCAAAATTAGGGCAGATTCAGGGCCGCGAAGGGGTTCGAATCCCTATTCACATATCGAGCGAGTGGGAGGTATCGAATTGAAATTCTATGCGGCAAAAAGGGCAAATCGTACGCCAACCAATGCCATTTAATGCCAAATGAACAATAACCTCTGTCAAGAAAGCCCTACAGCCCCTTATTTGCGGGGCTGTAGGGCTTTTTTTTTCTTTAGTACTCCAACACGATCGGCGTGTAGCTATGATCAGCTATTTTGGAGCCTTATCTCTATTTTCGATGCCCTTCAGTTTGTTAGCTGGAAGCGAGTCAAAAATCTCGTCGGCTTCGTTTGGGTCGGTTACGCAATTTTGTACGATTAGATTCACTAGGCGGAATAAACCTAGCGCGAGCTCAGGAGTATCATTTAAATCCATCGTGCCGGGATGTACTGATTCATTACCAATCACCCGTACCGAATCCAAGGCCTTCTGCACCTTTACCGGTAACCCTTTCTTCACGAGCTCTCCGATTTGAGTGTTGATGTCACCTTCTTTTTCTAGCAGATGGTTGCATAACTTTTGTACACACAATCGAAGTAAGGCCGCGGCGGCGCGGGGGGATTGGGCACAGATCAGACGCGCCTCTTCGAAGTCGGATTGAATGTGCTCGGGTAGATCGGGGTGCTGATGCGGAGCCTGCGTCGCGACGGGATAGAGCAATGCTCCATGGTTTACGAAGCCTAACCCGTTTTGCCTGATGGTTTTGCGCCAAATCGATTTTGCATTGCAACTCGCGCACTCTGCTGTATAAATTTCGTTATTTAACCGTAGCCAGCTCATCTGAGCAAAAGCACCGCAGCTTGAAAGCGGACAATGGAAGCGCTCTGCTTCAAAAACAGGTGGGCTATAATCTCTAGACATCATTAGTCCTCTAGCCAAAGTAATCCCAGGTCAGCATCATCACTAGGTTTAGGGAGATTTTAAAGTGCCATTGTCGGTGTTATCTGGATGGGAGCGACAGTCACTGGCGAAAAGATTTGCTGATGGCAGCTGGCAATGTGCGGCCGGTGGTACGAAAGAGGTACGCTGCAAAAACAGATTCTCTGAAAGCCTTTATTTATAAGGCCCTCAGGATTAGACGTTCCAATCCGTCATTGGGCCAGCTTCACTCAGCTTGTTACAGGTCCCGCTCAGCAGGACGACTTAGGGGTCTAGAACTGGAGACGGGGGAATCACTCAGGTGTCATGAGCACCGCGAGTGTCATCTTGATGAACTCCTCATTGCGGTCGATTGTGTCCAGAGCCCCGCGGACGTTGTCGGCGACCTCGGCTGATCCGCGTTGTTCCACCCAGTTCGAAAGCTCCATGATGGCAGCCTCAAGGGCGAGCTGGTTTTCGTTGATCTTGAATAGCAGGGAAGGCAGCAGGTCTGAGTTTGGCATCGTGAATCCTCCGTGGATTTTTCAGCGTAGCAGCAGGGTTTTCTTGGATGGTGGTCAAGGGTGTTGGCAAGGATGCCGAAAGGCGGGAAAAACAGGAAAGTTTTGTAACGGCACCCGAAAAGTTTTGTAACGCTTCGGGTGTGGTCGGATTTTTGCCAAACCCCAGAAACGACAAAGCCCTGAAAAATCAGGGCTTTGTCGTATAAAGATGGCGGAGGCGATGGGATTCGAACTCATGGACCTGTTACAGTCGACGGTTTTCAAGACCGTTGCCTTAAACCACTCGGCCACACCTCCGTTTGCGTTGCGGGCGCCATAATACCTGAATGAAACACACTGTCAAACTCTCTACGTAGCTTGTTACAGCACGTCTGTTATGATCTTTGCGACTGAACGTTTCAAACCAACAGGAGTGTCGCCATGCGCGAACAGGATTACGCAGTTAATAACAGCGTGCAGGCTGAGCAGCTAGAGGTTAGCCGCGTCCTGCGCAACACTTACGGCTTACTCGCCCTCACGCTCGCATTCAGCGGCGTGATGGCGTATGTCGCCCAGCAGATGCGGGTCGGCTACCCGAACATTTTCGTGGTGCTGATCGGTTTCTACGGCCTTTTCTTCCTGACCAACAAGCTCCGTGATTCCGCCTGGGGCCTGGTGTCGGCATTTGCCCTGACCGGTTTCATGGGTTTCCTGCTCGGCCCGATCCTCAACCGTTACCTGGGCATGCAGGGCGGGGCGGAAGTCGTGAGCTCGGCCTTCGCGATGACCGCGCTGGTGTTCGGCGGCCTGTCGGCCTATGTACTGATCTCCCGCAAGGACATGAGTTTCCTCAGTGGCTTCATCACTGCGGGTTTCTTCGTGTTGCTGGGTGCGGTGGTTGCCAGCTTCTTCTTCCAGATCAGCGGCCTGCAACTGGCGATCAGCGCAGGTTTCGTGCTGTTCTCCTCGGTCTGCATTCTGTTCCAGACCAGCGCCATCATCCACGGCGGCGAGCGTAACTACATCATGGCGACCATCAGCCTGTATGTATCGATCTACAACCTGTTCGTCAGCTTGTTGCAGATCTTCGGCATCATGAGCCGCGATGATTGATCGCTGGCGTTGAGTAAAAAAACCCGCTTCGGCGGGTTTTTTTTATTGGGTTTTATAGAGTGATGCGGGGGCCAGGGCGAAAGCTTGTACTGAGGAACGGTTAATGTAGAGGCAGAAGATTGCAGCCTGTGGCAGAGGGGATTGCGTACGGTCGAAATGGATGGGTTGGCTGTCGGGACGCCTTCGCTGGCAAGCCAGCTCCTACAGTTGGATTGCGTGCGGATTAGAAAGCCAGGTCGGCCAGTAGGCCGCCTCGCTTTTGCTTTTGCTTTGGCGGTGCACGCCCCCTCGAGGGCATGCCGAGCACTAGCGAGGCACCGAACGACAGGGACAAGAGCGCTTGGTTACTTGGGGTCGGGCGGCGTTCCGTTTTTCCAAGTGACCCGCTGTAAGAGCGGAACCCTAGGTGGCCGTTACCGCAGCAATGGATATGTACACGATCAAAAACCCTGCCAAATCTCAGAACGCCATCGGCGGCAACCGCCGCTTGACCGGGGTCTTCTTGACGATCGCGGTGTTGGTTTCGGCGTGGGTATTGAGGCGGTCGAGGAGGGTGTCCAGTTGTTCCATCGAGCGCACATGCAGGCGGGCGATGAAGCAGTCGTCGCCAGTGACTTTGTCGCACTCGGTGAACTCGGTGATCGCCTGGATCTGCCGCTCCACCTCCTGCAACTGCCCCGGCAGCGGGCGGATACGGACGATCGCCTGCAACTGATAACCAAAGCACCGTGGATCGATCTCGACGGTATAGCCCTTGAGCACCCCCCGTTCCTCAAGACGGCGCAAGCGCTCGGCAACACTGGGCGAGGACAGCCCGCTGATATTGGCCAGAGCCTTGAGTGAGCGCCGCGAATCCTCCATCAAGGCCGTAATCAGCACCTGGTCGATGTCGTCGGTCATGGCGAAATCCTCGATTAGGCAATTAATCGGAACCGCCTTGATAAAAAAGGCAGATACCGAGTTTAGCCTGATTTTTGCGCTGGAGAAGCCCCCCGGCGGATTGGCATACTTTGGGCTCAAACACAGGAGTCTGATGATGGACAAGTCAATTCGTCACGGGTCATTCGAGATGACCGCCGCCATGCTGATTTCCGGGACCATCGGCTGGTTCGTGCTGGTTTCCGGGCAGCCGGTGCTGGACGTGGTGTTCTGGCGCTGCCTGTTCGGCGCCGGCACCTTGCTGCTGATTTGCGCGGCATTCGGCTTCCTGCGCCCCGGCATCCTGACCCGCACCACCTTCCTGCTGGCCGTGCTCAGCGGCGTGGCGATTGTCGGCAACTGGGTATTGCTGTTCGCGTCTTACTCCCGCGCCTCGATCGCCATCGGTACTGCGGTGTACAACGTTCAGCCGTTCATGCTGGTGGGGTTGGCTGCGCTATTTCTCAATGAGAAAATCACCCTGCAGAAACTGTTCTGGCTGGGCATCTCGTTTTTGGGGATGCTGGCGATCGTCAGCGCCCACGGCGACCAGGGTGGAAGCGGCAATGATTACCTGGTTGGCATCGCCCTGGCGCTGGGCGCTGCGTTCCTTTATGCGATTGCCGCGCTGATCATCAAGCGCCTGACCGGTACACCGCCGCATCTGATCGCGCTGGTCCAGGTCAGCACCGGCGTGCTGCTGCTCGCGCCGTTCGCGCACTTCTCGGCGCTGCCGCAAGCACCGAGCGCCTGGGCCAGCCTGGTGACCCTGGGCATCGTCCACACCGGCGTGATGTATGTACTGCTGTACGGCGCCATTCAAAAACTGCCGACGGCACTGACCGGTGCGCTGTCGTTCATCTACCCGATTGCGGCGATCTTCGTCGACTGGTTTGCCTTCGGCCATCGCCTGGAGCCCCTGCAATGGCTGGGTGTCGCCGCGATTCTGCTGGCGGCTGCCGGCATGCAGCAGGGCTGGACCCTGAAATGGCGGTGCACGGTCACGCCATGAACCGGCGTCAGATGTTCCAGCGCGGTGCGGTCTTGGCCAGGCGCTGGCGCATCTGGCCGATGTTGGCGGCCAGTTGGCGGTTCAGCAACCGGTAGCCGTCCAGCGAGGTATAGACCGGGGCATCCAGGCTGGCATCGGTCGGCAGTTCGGCGGGCCGGCTGAGGCGCTGGGTAGCACCGGATTTCAACGCCCGGGCCATGCCGATCAACTGCACCCGAACCAGCCGATGCTCGGCTTTGAGCGTCGCTTGCAGATTGGCCATGGCCACGGGGTCGTTGGCATCCGGCCGGGTGTTGCCGAGGATCTCCAGGGTGCTGATGCACAGGCGCAGATGGCGCTGGATGGCATCGAGTTCGGTCATGGAAATCTTCACTTCCTTGGACACCGACGGCATCAGCGAGCGCAGTTGCACCATCACCGTGTTCAAGCGGCCCATAACCTTGTGGTATTCGTCATCGCTGACCGACTGGCCATTGATGATGCGTGCGTGGATCGCCGCGCAGTCGCGCAAGGCGTCGGCCAGGTTGTAGCGCCAGGAGTAAACCGCGTACAGCGGCAGGGCGAAGGAAAACGCCAGAGCCAGGGCAATGCCGATCAGGATATCGACCCCGCGCCACAACCCGTCGGTGACCGGATTGTCGCCGTGGCCGGCGACGATGAACACGGTGATCGCCGACAGCAGCGCGGTGTAGCCGCCCTTGCCGATGGCGTGGTACGAGAAAAACCCGCACACCACGGCCATCTCGAAATAGGTCAGCCATGGCATTCCGAGCCAGGCCTCTTGCGCCACCAGCGCCAGACCGACAGCGGCGCCGATCAAGGTACCGATGGCGCGCTCGGCGGCCTTTTTGCCGATGTTGCCGTGATGCTGCAAGCCGCCGATCACCACCAGCATCGTCACCGACGCCCACTCACCATGGGGCAGGTTGATGCCGGTGGTCAGCAGGATCGTGGCCAGCAACCCAAGCGATACGCGCACCGCGTGGATCAGTCTGGCGTGGCGATAGCGCCGGTACGGGTCCAGTAACGGACGCAGCATCCGGCGCAGCAGCAGTGGCAGTCGGTTGGCTCTGAATGTGCTCAGGCTTGATCTCCTCAGAAGATGTAATCGGTGGTCAGGAAACTCGAGCTGCGTCCGCTGATGATGTCGCTGATGAGTTCCTTGTTGGTTTCCTGGAACTTGGTCGCCACCAGCGTGCGAATCGAAAACACTCGCAACGCATCATGTACCGACAGCGTGCCTTCGGCGGAGTTCTTGCGGCCGTTGAACGGGTAGGTGTCCGGGCCGCGCTGGCACTGGGCGTTGAGGTTGATCCGCCCGACCTGGTTGGCGAAGGTGTCCACCAGCCGGCCGACCGCCACCGGGTTGGTGCCGAAGATGCTCAACTGCTGGCCGAAGTCCGATTCCAGGACGTAGTCGATCACGGTGTCCAGATGCCGGTAAGGCACGATCGGCACTACCGGGCCGAACTGTTCTTCCTGATAGACACGCATCTGCGGCGTCACCGGGTACAGCACGGCAGGGTAGAAGAACGACGCGCGGGCTTCACCGCCATTGGGGTTGACCACGGCGGCGCCTTTGCTCACCGCATCGGCCACCAGCGAGTGCAGGTAATCGACCTTGCTCGCCTCGGGCAATGGTGTCAGCGCGACACCGCTGTCCCATGGCATGCCGGGTTTGAGCGTGGCGAGTTTGGCGTTGAATTTATCAATGAAGGCCTCGACCACGTCTTCATGGACGAAGAGGATTTTCAGCGCGGTGCAACGCTGGCCATTGAAGGATAGGGAGCCGGTGACGGCTTCATTCACGGCGTTGTCCAGATCTACCTCGGGCAAGACGATGCCGGGATTCTTCGCATCCAGACCCAGCGCCGCGCGCAGACGGTGCGGTCTTGGGTGCAGTTTTTTCAGGTCGCTGGCGGCCTTGTTGGTGCCGATGAACGCAAAGATGTCGATCTTGCCGCTGGCCATCAGCGCGCTGACTGTCTCGCGGCCGCTGCCGTAGATCACGTTGATCACCCCGGCCGGGAAGCTGTCGCGAAAGGCTTCCAGCAGTGGACGGATCAGCAGCACACCGAGTTTGGCCGGCTTGAACACCACGGTGTTGCCCATGATCAGGGCCGGAATCAGCGTGGTGAAGGTTTCGTTCAACGGGTAGTTGTAAGGCCCCATGCACAACGCCACGCCCAGGGGCACGCGGCGGATCTGGCCGAGGGTGTCCTGTTCCAGTTCGAAGCGGCTGGAGCGGCGGTCGAGTTCCTTCAGGGCGTTGATGGTGTCGACGATGTAGTCGCAGGTGCGGTCGAACTCTTTTTCCGAGTCCTTGAGGTTCTTGCCGATCTCCCACATCAGCAATTTGACCACCGCTTCTCGCTGTTCGCGCATGCGACCGAGGAAGGTTTCGACGTGCTGGATGCGTTCGGCCACGCGCATGGTCGGCCACAAGCCCTGGCCCCGGTCATAGGCGCGGACGGCGGCGTCGAGGGCCATCAATGCGGTGTCGGCGTCGAGCAATGGCGTGCTGCCGAGGATGACTTGTTCGTCGCCGTTCGCACCGGCCAGGTACACCGGGCTGCGGACTTGGGCCAGAGGGCCTGGCCAGGTTATCAGCTCACCGTCGACCAGGTATTCACGCTGCTCGATCTGGCCGTCGAGGCGGTATTTTTCCGGGATGTCGCCGGCAGAGGGAAACAGGTTGCCAAGGATCTGTGCTGTGGTCATGTCGCTACCCCGTCTGGATTGGGTGATGCGGATCAGGTCTGTTATCGCCATGCACCGGGATCAGGTCAAGGCTTGATCACGATGCGGCTGTCGAAAAGTGGTGGTCAGGCCATAAACTCAGGCGCGCAGTGGTTTGATCCCTTTGCAGGCTGCGCGCTTGATCAGTATGGCTGAATCGTTTTAGCAGATCGCTGCACGGATTGTCATGTCCCACAGCATGCTAGCTGTCTTGATTGTTTAAAGTTCCTGTCCAGCGCATCGGGTCTGTGATCTTTTGCCCTGAGAACACACAACGGCCAACGCTGCGGGTAAACTTCGCGTTCTTTCCAAAGGAGTTCATATGAGTCACTACCAGCCGGGCATTCTCGCCACCCCCGTTCCACCTCAAGCCCGTCATATGTTCTTTGCACTGGAGTCCGCCGCTGCACTCCCGGCCGCGCTCGACAACTTGATGCAACTGGTGGACGGGCAGTCGGCAGTAGTCGGTTTCGGTGAATCCCTGGTCAAGGCGCTTCATGGCCAGATCGAAGGCCTGCGTCCCTTTCCGGCGCTGACCGGTGTCGGCGTCGACAATCCATCGACCCAACACGCGCTGTGGTGCTGGTTGCACGGCGTCGACCGTGGCGAATTGCTCAATCGCAGCAACGCCATCGAAGCGGCCCTGGCACCGGCCTTGCGCCTGGTGCAGATGAACGAAACCTTCCGCCACCTCACCGGGCATGACCTGACCGGTTATGAAGACGGCACCGAAAACCCCCACGACGAAGCCGCCGTGGCCGCCGCGCTGGTGGGCGAGGGCGCTGAAGGCCAGGTGGGTGGCAGCTTCGCCGCGATCCAGCAGTGGCAGCACGACCTCAAAGGCTTCCACGCGATGGCGCCCCATGAGAAGGACAACATCATGGGCCGGCGCTTGAGCGACAACGAAGAACTCGACGACGCGCCGATCTCCGCCCACGTCAAACGCACCGCCCAGGAAAGCTTCGCCCCGGAAGCGTTCGTGGTGCGCCGTTCGATGCCCTGGATCGAAGGCGACCGCGCCGGCCTGATGTTCCTCGCCTTCGGTTTCTCCCTCGATGCGTTCGAAGCCCAACTGCGGCGCATGAGCGGTCTGGAAGACGGCATCACCGATGGTCTGTACCGCATGAGCCGACCGATCACTGGCGGCTATTACTGGTGCCCGCCGCTCAAGGACGGTCATCTGGACCTGCGCGCATTGCGCATCCGCTGAACTGTAGGAGCCGGCTTGCTGGCGAAGGCGTCGTCAGGGGCGCTGCATGGCTCAAGGCCGTCTTCGCTGGCAAGCCAGCTCCTACAGGTGTCCGCCGCTCAAGGACGGTCGCCTGGACCTGCGCGCATTGCGCATCGGATAATTATCAAGGGGGGAATATGAACGTGGTGCGCTGGGGCATGATTGGGTGTGGGGATGTCACCGAACGCAAGAGCGGACCGGCCTTCTACAAGGCTCCCGGTTCGGCGCTGGTGGCGGTGATGGGGCGACGGCTGGAGGCGGTGACCGATTATGCCGCGCGTCACGGCATTGCCAGGACCTGCACCGACGTCGACGCGTTAATCGATGATCCCGAAGTCGACGCGGTGTACATCGCCACGCCGCCCGCCAGTCATCACGCCTACGGCTTGAAGGTGGCTGCCGCAGGTAAACATTGCTGCGTCGAAAAACCTATGTCGCTGAATGCCGGGCAAAGTCGGGAGATGCAACAGGTGTTTGCCGATGCCGGGTTGCACCTGTTCGTGTCGTATTATCGACGTTCGTTGCCGCGCTTCCAGCAAGTGCGGCAGTGGCTGGAAGCGGGACGGATCGGCGAGGTCCGGCACCTGACCTGGACCCTGACCAAGGCCCCGTCGGCAGAGGACCGCAGCGGCGCCGGCAACTGGCGTACCGATCCGGCGATCGCCGGCGGTGGCTATTTCGCAGACCTGGCCAGTCATGGCCTGGACCTGTTTCAGTACCTGCTCGGTGACATCGTCGACGTGGCCGGTTTCACCGCGCGCCAGGCCGGATTGTATGCCGCCGAAGATGCGGTTAGTGCCAGTTGGCGCTTTGCGTCCGGGGCGATGGGCATGGGCTGCTGGAACTTTGTCGCGGATCGCCGCGAGGATCGGGTCGAGGTGATCGGCAGTAAAGGGCGGATCAGCTTCTCCGTGTTCGATGAGCATCCGGTCCAGCTTGAAGCCGATGAACATCTCAGCCTGCACATTGAACATCACCAACATATCCAGTGGCATCATGTGATGGGCATGAACGCGCATATCCGGGGCGAAGCCCGGCATCCGGCGGTTGCCGAAGAGGCATTGAAAACCGACTGGGTGATGGACCGGATACTCAAGCGCGGTTGAACCAGTGGGAGCGAGCTTGCTCGCGAAAGCGTTGGCGCAGTCGGCAATGATGTTGACTGACTCGGCGCCTTCGCGAGCAAGCTCGCTCCCACAGGGACCGGTGGTGCGCATCTAACCTTATTCCCAATCAGTATTTCCCAGCCATCCGTTAGAACTTTAAGATCACGTCATAACTCGTTATGACAAGTGACCTTCATGACCGATAACGTTCTATCCCTGAGCAGCGTTCCGCTCCACACCCAACTACGGGATGTGCTGCGCGCCCGCATCCTCGACGGAAAATATCCGCAAGACAGCCAGATGCCCTCCGAAAGCGAGCTCGGTGCGCTGTTCAAGGTCAGCCGCATCACCGTGCGCCAGGCGCTGGGGGATCTGCAGAAGGAAGGGCTGATCTTCAAGATTCACGGCAAGGGCACCTTCGTCGCCAAGCCCAAGACTTTCCAGAACGTCAGCACCCTGCAAGGCCTGGCCGAGTCCATGAGCGGTCGCGGCTACGAGGTGATCAACCGCCTGCGCAGCTTCAAATTCATACCGGCCGACAAACTCGTCGCCGAGCGGTTGCAGGTCGCCGAAGGTGAGACCGTGGCCCAGATCAAACGGGTGCGGCTGATCAACCGCGAGCCGATCTCGCTCGAAATCACCTACCTGCCCAAGGCGATTGGCGAGCGACTGGAGAAGGCTGACCTGGTCACCCGTGACATTTTCCTGATTCTCGAGAACGACTGCGGCCTGGCCCTCGGTCACGCCGACCTGGCCATCGACGCCGTGCTCGCCGACAGCGACCTGACCCAGGCGCTGAACGTCGAGACCGGCTCGCCGATCATGCGCATCGAGCGTCTGACCCACGAGGCCAGCGGCCAGCCCCTGGACTTCGAACACCTTTACTACCGCGGCGATGCCTTCCAGTACCGCCTGCGGATCGACCGGCAAAAAGGGGATCAGGCATGACCCACAGCGCTAAAAACAGAAGTACGCTCGAGCAGGAATACGACATCGTCGTGATCGGCGGCGGCACGGCCGGGCCCATGGCAGCGATCAAGGCCAAGGAACGCAACCGCGAGCTGCGGGTACTGCTGATCGACAAGGCCAACGTGAAGCGCAGTGGCGCGATCAGCATGGGCATGGACGGCCTGAACAACGCGATCATTCCCGGTCACTCGACGCCGGAGCAGTACACCAAGGAAATCACCATCGCCAACGACGGCATCGTCAATCAGGCGGCGGTGTATGCCTATGCGACCCACAGCTTCGAGACCCTCTCGCAACTGGACCGTTGGGGCGTGAAATTCGAGAAGGACGAAACCGGCGATTACGCGGTGAAGAAGGTCCACCACATGGGCGCCTACGTGCTGCCGATGCCGGAAGGGCATGACATCAAGAAAGTCCTGTATCGCCAGTTGAAACGGGCACGGGTGAGCATCACCAATCGCGTCGTGTGCACGCGCTTGCTGACCGACGAAGAAGGCGCGGTCAACGGCCTGATGGGCTTCGATTGCCGCACCGCCGATTTCCACGTGATCAAGGCCAAGGCCGTGATCCTCGCGTGCGGTGCCGCTGGCCGTTTGGGCCTGCCGTCCTCAGGCTACCTGATGGGCACCTATGAAAACCCGACCAACGCCGGCGACGGCTACGCCATGGCTTATCACGCAGGTGCCGAACTTGCGAACCTGGAATGCTTCCAGATCAACCCGTTGATCAAGGATTACAACGGCCCGGCCTGTGCCTACGTCACCGGCCCATTGGGCGGCTACACCGCCAACAACAAGGGCGAACGCTTCATCGAGTGCGACTACTGGAGCGGGCAGATGATGTGGGAGTTCCACCAGGAACTGGAAAGCGGCAACGGTCCGGTGTTCCTCAAGCTCGATCACCTGGCCGAGGAAACCATCCAGAACATCGAGGAGATTCTGCACAGCAACGAACGCCCGAGTCGCGGCCAGTTCCACGCCAACCGCGGCACTGACTACCGCACGCAGATGGTCGAGATGCACATCTCGGAGATCGGTTTTTGCAGCGGTCACTCGGCGTCGGGGGTTTGGGTCAACGAGAAGGCCGAGACGTCGGTCAAGGGTTTGTATTCGGCAGGGGACATGGCGGCGGTGCCGCATAACTACATGCTCGGCGCGTTCACCTATGGCTGGTTTGCCGGCACCAACGCGGCGGATTTCGTCGCCGGGCGTGAGTTTTCAGCGGTCGATGCCCGGCAGATCGAAACGGAAAAGGCCCGGGTCTACGCGCCACTGGATCGTGAACACGGTCTGCCGCCGGCCCAGGTCGAGTACAAGCTGCGGCGTTTTGTGAACGACTACCTGCAGCCGCCGAAAGTGACCAGGAAGATGCAAATCGGGTTACAACGCTTCAGCGATATCCAGCGCGATCTCGATCAGATCAAGGCCCACAACGCCCACGAGCTGATGCGCGCCATGGAAGTCAGCATGATCCGCGACTGCGCCGAAATGGCCGCCCGCGCTTCGCTGTTTCGCGCCGAGAGTCGCTGGGGGCTTTACCACTATCGGGTCGATCACCCGCAACGCAACGACAGCGACTGGTTTTGCCATTGCCACCTGAAGAAGGATGAAAAGGGTGAGATGAGCAGTTTCAAGAAAGCCGTCGAGCCTTACATCATCCCGCTGGATGCCGAGGAAATGCAGGCCTATGACCGGCTGCGAGTCGGTGCCTTTGCTGCCTGAGCCCAAAAAGAGAGACCGCGAAATGGCCTATCAACCCCAGGAAATATTTTTTCGCTCAAACGCGCCGGTCACGGTCGATGAGGACCTGTGCATCGCCCATAAAGGCTGCACCGTGTGCGTGGATGTTTGCCCGATGGACCTGCTGGCGATTAACCCGGCCACGCAAAAGGCCTACATGGCCTTCGATGAATGCTGGTACTGCATGCCCTGTGAAAAGGACTGCCCGACCGGGGCGGTGAAAGTGGAAATACCCTATCTGTTGCGCTGAAACACCGACCTGTAGGAGCTGGCTTGTCGGATCGCCGCATCGCAGCGAAAGCGGTGTGTCAATCACAGAGATGCTGAATGTGCCGACGCCTTCGCCGGCAAGCCGGCTCCTACAGTAGATCGAAGCCAGTCGCAAACCCTGCCAACACCACGAAACCTGTGGGAGCGAGCTTGCTCGCGATGAGGCCGGCCCAGACAACAAAAAAGCTATCCGGCAACCACCGGACGCCTGTTTCACGACACCCCTCGTTTCCCACCGCGCCCTGATCGTGGCGGAGACGAACATCCTATAAATGATTCGAGGGGATTCACCATGCTCTTGCGTGCAGCATTTGCCGGTCTGGTACTGGCTTCATTCACCTTGTCGGCGCAAGCCGAAACCATCCGCATTGCCATCGGCACCCAGGACACCACCATCAACTGCGCCGCCGGCGGGCTGTTGATTCGCGAGTTGGGTCTGCTGGACAAATACCTGCCCCACGATGGCCCCTACAAGGACGCCAAATACGAAGTGCAGTGGAAGAACTTCACCAGCGGCGCGCCCCTGACCAACGAGATGGTTGCGGGCAAACTCGACTTCGGCGCCATGGCCGATTTCCCCGGTTCGTTCAACGGCGTGGCGTTCGAAACCGCGGGCAAGCACAGTCAGTTCATCAGTGTGTTGTCGGGTAGCATCAAGGGCAGCGGCAACGGCATCGTGGTACCGAGCGCCTCTGGCGTGCAGTCATTGGCCGAGCTCAAGGGCAAGACCATATCCGTGCCGTTTGCCTCTACCGCCCATGGCATGTTGCTGCGCGCCGTGGCCGCCCAGGGTTGGGATCCACTGAAAGACGTGAACATCATCGCCCAGCCGCCGGAGGTCGCAGGCTCGGCGTTGCAGGCCGGGAAGATCGACGCCCACGCCGACTTCGTGCCCTTCGCCGAACTGTTCCCGAGCCGTGGTTTTGCGCGCAAGATCTATGACGGTTCCCAGGCGAATGCCCCGACTTTCCATGGCGCGCTGGTCGACCAGGCGTACGCGAAAAAGTACCCGGAAATTGTCGTCGCCTACCTGCGCGCCAGTATCGAAGCCAACCAGTTATTGACGGCCGAGCCCGAGAAGTACAGTGAGTTGATCGCCAAGGTCACCGGGGTCGATGCCGAAGTCAATTACCTGTTCTACGGGCCGCTCGGGGTGCAGACCCGCGACCTGAGCTGGAAGCCGGAATACCGTCAGGCCGTCGGCACCGCCATCGATACCCTCAAGTTGCTGAAGAAGGCTGACCGCGGTCTCGACCTGAACACCTTCATCGACGATCAATACATTCGCGCCGCCTTCAAGGCCTCGAACCTGGATTACTCCGCGCAACTGGCCAACTACGAGCCGACGCCGCTCAAGGCGCAGGATGCGCTGAGCGGCAAGGCCATCACCGACTTCAGCCATGTGGCCGAGATCTGGGTGCGCGGCGAGGCGAAAGTCCGTCAATACGCCTCGGCGGAATCGGCATTCAGCGCGCTGGCGAGCCTGAAGCAGGAAGGCAAGAACATCCGCGCGGTGTATGCCCAGGCGAGTGACAGCGGGATCAAGTTGCTGGCGGACCAGGCGTGGTTTGCCAGTGACGCGCAAGGGCACCTGAGCGCGTTCCTGCTCAAAGGCCAGGCTCAGCAGTTCGCTACGGCCCAGGGCGGCAAGGTGCTGGACTTCACCGATGCCACCACCCAGGCCGTTGCCGTGCGCTGACCCTGAAGCCCTTTGTAGGAGCCCGCTTGCTCGCGAATGCGGTCTGACATTCAACAATGATGTTGGCTGGTCCGACGCCTTTGCCGGCAAGCCGGCTCCTACAAAGGAAGGAAGTCGTATGAAAATATCGAGTTCACCCACGATAACTGTGGGAGCGAGCTTGCTCGCGATGAGGGAGTGTCAATCGACATCATTGTTGCCTGACCCACCGCTATCGCGAGCAAGCTCGCTCCCACAGGGTTCAAGGTTGAGAGGAAGAATTGTGTACCGATCATATTTGCGTTGGGTCCCAAGAGCCGCCTCGCTACTGCTCTGCCTCCTGTTCTGGCAACTCGCCGCCAGTGGTCACTGGAACCTCGGCCTTGTCACCTTCGCCAACGTTCCGACGCCGCTGGCGGTGATCGAAGCCGCCCTCGGGCTCGGCGATTCCGGCAAGCTCGGCCAGCACCTGAGCAGCAGCCTCGGCCGGGTGTTTGCCGGTTACCTGTCGGCGCTGGTCATCGGTATCGCCCTGGGCCTGGCCATCGGTCGCTCGAAATGGGCCGAAGATTTCCTGCTGCCGCCTTTGGAAGTCCTGCGCCCGATTCCGGCGGTGGCCTGGATTCCGCTGGCAATCCTGATGTTCCCGTCATCCGAGCTGTCGATGGTCTTCATCACCTTCACCGGCGCGCTGTTCCCGATCCTGCTCAACACGGTGCACGGCGTCGAAGGCGTCGATCCACGGCTGATCGCCTCGGCGAAAAGCCTCGGGGCAGGGCGGCGGGCGATTCTGCTGGAAGTGATCCTGCCCGGCGCCGCACCGAGCATCATCACTGGCCTCGCCATTGGCATGGGCACTTCGTGGTTCTGCCTGGTGACCGCGGAAATGATCTCCGGCCAGTACGGCATCGGCTATTACACCTGGGAGTCCTACACCATCCAGAACTACGCCGACATCGTGGTCGGCATGTTGCTGATCGGCGTACTCGGGATGGGCAGCAGTCTGCTGATCAAACGGCTGGGCGGGTTGTTCACGCCCTGGCATCGACCACGAGGAAAAGCCTGATGAGCGCGATGCAAGCCCCTGAAGGGCGGATCGATATCCGCCAATTGTCCATTGTCCTTGGCGAACACAAACACGCCTTCGAAGCGGTGCAAGGCCTGGACTGTCAGATCGAACCGGGGCAGTTCGTGTGCATTCTCGGACCGTCCGGTTGCGGCAAATCGACCTTGCTCGGTGCATTGGCCGGGCATCTGCAAAGCTATGCCGGCACCCTGAACGTCGACGGCGCGCCAGTCTCTGGCCCGTCACCTCAGCGTGGCATGGTCTTCCAGCATCACACGCTGTTCCCGTGGCGCACGGTGCGCGACAACGTCGCCTTCGGCCTGAAAATGCGTGGCATCGGCAAAGCCGAACGGCACCGGGCCGCCGACGAAATCCTCGCGTTGGTCGGCCTTGAAGGTTTTGCCGAGCGCTGGCCCGATCAACTGTCCGGCGGCATGCAGCAGCGGGTGGAAATCGCCAGGGTGCTGATCAATCGACCACGGCTGTTGCTGATGGACGAGCCTTTCGGCGCCCTCGATGCCCTGACCCGGTTGAACATGCAGGAACTGTTGCTGGATATCTGGACGCGCATCCGCACCACGGTGGTTTTCGTCACCCATGACATCGACGAGGCGCTGTTCCTCGCCGATCGGTTGCTGGTGATGAGTTCGCGCCCGGGGCGGATCATCGAAGACCTGCGCCTGGATTTCCCCCGGCCACGCACCACCGAACTGGTGACGAGCCACGCGTTCTCCCGCTCGAAGCGTCATTGCCTCGAGTTGCTGCGTCACGAAGACGGTCGGCAGCTGCCGCGCCTGAACCCTCTCGGACTTCCCCCTGAAAATAAACTGCCGCGGTTTGCCCTATGACCTCTCTATTCGATGTAACCGATAACGACGACATTCTTGCCCTGCAACCGCGCCTTATCGATGAAGACCCCGGAGTGCGGCGGATTGCCCTGATCGAACTGGCCGATCTCGAGGAACCGGATGGCCTGCTGTGGCTGGTCAACCGGCTGGCTGAAGACCCGACCGAAGAGGTCCGCGCCGAAGCGGCACGGCTGCTGGAAGCCTGGGAGGACGAGCCCGTGGTCGAAGCACTGTGCCAGGCCCTGACCGACCCCGCTCAGGCGGTGCAGGCCGCTGCGGCGCAAAGCCTCAGCCTGCTCAAGAGCGAAGCGGCGGGCCGGGTGATTCTGCCGTGGACCGGGCACGCCGACATCAGTGTACGCATTGCCGCGTTCAGGGCCTTGCGCGAGTTGCGCTTTCCCGATGCTGCCCAAGCGGCTGTGGCGGCGCTGAATGATGCAGACGCCAGCGTTCGCCGCGAAGCCGTCGGCGTCCTCGGTTGGCTCAAGCAGCTCGATGCCTTGCCGGCGCTGGCCCGATCGGCCAGTGCCGATCCGGACACTGAAGTGCGCCGCGCCGCCACCGGGGCCTTGGGCCTGGCGTCCGACGCACAGGTGCTGCCAGCGCTTCGCCAGGCCTTGCAGGACCAGGCCTGGCAAGTGCGCGAAGAGGCTGCCACCACCCTGGGCAAGGTCGGGCACGTCGACGCCGGGCCGGCGCTGGTCGACGCCTTGGGCGACGATTACTGGCAAGTGCGCCTGCGCGCCACCCGCAGCCTCGGCCGCTTGCGCTACGTTCCGGCCCTCGACGCGCTGATCGAAACCCTCGGCCACCGCATCAGCAACCTGCGCAAGGAAGCCGCGCTGGCCCTCGGCGAGTTGCACGATAAAGGCGCCATCGCACCCTTGCAGGCGGCACAGGATGATGGCGATCCGGAAGTGCGCAAGGCCGCGCGCATAGCCTTGGGTCAGCTGCAATGAACCCGGTTGCGATTGGCAATTCCCGGAGCAAGCAGCAACTGCGGTTGAACTGGCCGGATGGTCGTGAACAGTTGCTGGATCATGCCGAGTTGCGACGTCAGTGCCCTTGCTCGCAGTGCCGGGCGTTTCGGTTGCAAGGCTTGACGGTGAAAGTCGATGAGCGCATCCGCGTGATCGAACTCAACCAGCAAGGCTACGGCCTGCAACTGATCTTCAGCGACGGCCACGAACGCGGGATCTACCCATGGCCCTATCTCTCAGGACTCACCTGAACCTGTAGGAGCTGGCTTGCCAGCGAAGGCGTCCTTGAGCCTTGTGATGATCTTTCGGCCGCCTTTGCTGGCAAGCCAGCTCCTACAGATGCTTGCCAGGAAAACACCAAAAGAGTACAAATGTACTCCATGACGACTCTAACCCCCCGCCGTACCGCCATCCTGACCTTTATCCGCGAGCGAATCGCCGAGCACGGTCAGTCCCCGAGTCTCGCTGAAATCAGCGAGGCGTTCGGTTTCGCCTCGCGCAGCGTGGCGCGCAAGCATGTGCTGGCGCTGACCGAAGCCGGTTTCATCGAGGTCAATGCGCATCAGGCCCGGGGCATTCGTTTGCTCGGGCAACCGGCGCGGCCCGAGCTGCTGGACATTGCGGTGCTCGGCCGGGTGGCGGCGGGGGCGCCGATCGGCGCGGATGCCGAGGTGCACAGCCGCTTGCTGCTCGACCCGTCGATGTTCTCCCGGGTGCCGGACTACATGCTGCGGGTCCGGGGCGACTCGATGATCGAGGACGGCATTCTCGACGGTGACCTGGTGGGTGTGCATCGCAATCCGGAGGCCGTCAACGGCCAGATCGTCGTGGCCCGACTGGACGGGGAAGTCACCATCAAGCGTTTCGAGCGGGTCGGCGATGCCGTTCGCCTGTTGCCGCGCAACCCGGCCTATCTCCCGATCATCGTTCGTGCCGATCAGGACCTGGCCATCGAAGGGGTGTTCTGCGGCCTGGTGAGGCAAGGGTGATGGGCGCCGTCGTTGCGTTGGATACGCTGTTCAATGGCGGCCAGGTCTGGCGCGGGCGAGCTGCGCCACCCGCCGCCAGCCCGCAACCCACCGGGCATGCCGCGCTGGATGCGGCCTTGCCCACGGGCGGCTGGCCGGAAGCGGCGTTGACTGAAATCCTCCTGGCCGGGCAGGGCGTCGGCGAGTTGCGACTGGTGTGGCCGGTGCTGGCGCGGTTGTCGGCGGCGGGTGAACGCATCGTGCTGGTGGCGCCGCCCTACGTGCCGTATCCCCAGGCGTGGCAGAACGCCGGGGTTGATCTGCGCCAGTTGTCGATCATCCAGGCCAGCGAGCGCGATGCGCTGTGGGCGGCGGAACAATGCTTGCGTTCGGGCAGTTGCGGTGCGGTGTTGTGCTGGCCGCACAAGGCCGATGACCGCGCCTTGCGCCGCTTGCAGGTGGCGGCGGAAACCGGCTCGACCCTGGCATTCGCCTACCGCTCGATCCATGAGGCCATCAACCCTTCACCCGCCGCCCTGCGCATCGCCATTGATGCCAAGCCTGCGCAATTGCGGGTGCTCAAGTGCCGGGGCGGGTTGGCGCGTTCGGCGCCGATTGCCTTCCCGGTGGGGCATTGAGGTTGCCATGCGCTGGGTGTGCATTCTCTTCCCGCAATTGGCGCTGGACGCGGTCCTGCGTCAGCGCGCCGATCCCGATGAACCGCTGGCGCTGCTGAGCGGCCCGGCCCAGCGTCGGGTGTTGCAGGCGGTCAACGCTTCGGCGCGGGCGCTGGGCTTGCGTCCGGGTCAATCGATGACGGCTGCCCAGGCCCTGAGCAAGGGCTTTGTCACAGCCGAATATGACGCTGCCGAGATCGAGCAATGGCAGCAGTTTCTCGCTGCCTGGGCCTATCGGTTCAGCTCCCAGGTCAGCGTGCATTACCCGCGGGCGGTGGTGTTTGAAATCGAATCCAGCCTGGGGTTGTTCGGGCCCTGGCCACACTTCGAAGCACGCTTGCGCGCCGAACTCGGCGAGCTGGGGTTTCGCCACCGCATCGTTGCCGCGCCCAACCCGGTGGCGGCGCGGGTATTGGCCAATGCCTATGACGGTCTGGTGGTGCCCGACGATCAAGCCTTGCAGGCTCACCTGGGGCAGTTGCCTATTGACCGCATCGGGTTGGAGGCGGGAGTCGCCACGGCGTTGTCGCGCATGGGGTTGCGCACCCTGAGCCAGGTGCAGGCGTTGCCCCGGCAGAGTCTGGCCCGGCGTTTCGAGGCCCAGGTGCTCAAGCACCTGGATGCCTTGCTGGGCACCCGTCGCCTGGCGCTGGCATTCTACTTGCCGCCGGACCGCTTCGATGTGCGCATCGAGCTCAATTTCGATGTGCAGTCCCATCAGGCCCTGCTGTTTCCGTTACGCCGCCTGACCTGTGATCTTGCTGCTTTCCTCTGTGGCCGGGACAGCGGCGTGCAGCGCTTTGACCTGCACCTGGAACACGCCGGGCTGCCGGACAGCGTGATCAAGGTCGGCCTGCTCAGCGCCGAGCGCGATCCGGCGATGCTCTTCGAACTGGCCCGGGGTCGGCTGGAACAGGTCCAGGTCGAGGCCCCGGTGCGCGGTTTTCGCTTGCGCGCCGAAGACTTGCCGGCCTTCGTTCCCCAGTACCAGGAACTGTTCGACGACCGCCCGCAGCAGTCCTTGCCCTGGGAGCAACTGCGCGAACGCCTGCGCGCGCGGCTCGGGGATGACGCGGTGCAGGGCTTGCGGTTCCAGGCCGATCACCGGCCGGAGTGCGCGTGGCAGGCCGGTGTCGACAACCAGCCCTGTGCAGGGGTGTCGGGCGTGCAGCGCCCGGGCTGGTTGCTGACCGAACCCTTGGCGGTCCACGAAGGTTCGACGCGCATTCTCATGGGACCGGAACGCATCGAGTCCGGCTGGTGGGACGGCGCCGACGTGCGCCGGGATTACTACCTGATCGAAACCCGCTCCGGCCAGCAGGGCTGGGCCTGGCGGGCGGTGGGTGAAGACGGCCCGTTGTGGCTGCAGGGCTGGTTCGCATGACCATCGACTATGCCGAGCTGCACTGCCTGTCGAACTTCAGTTTCCAGCGCGGTGCGTCCAGTGCCCTCGAGCTCTTCCAGCGGGCGAAAAAGCAGGGCTATCAAGCGTTGGCAATCACCGACGAGTGCACCCTGTCGGGCATTGTCCGCGCCTGGCAAGCAGCCAGCTCCGTGGAGCTGCCGCTGATCATCGGCAGTGAAATCCGCATCGAAAATGGCCCGAAACTGGTGCTGCTGGTAGAAAATCTCGAGGGCTACCAGGCCCTGTGCCGACTGATTACCCAGGCCCGGCGCCGCACGCAGAAAGGCCAGTATCAGGTGCTGCGCGAAGACTTCAGCGAGCCAATGCCGGGACTGTTGGTGTTGTGGGTACCGGACGCGGTCGATGATTTTGAAAACGGTCGCTGGCTGCAGCAGACCTTCGCCGAGCGGCTGTGGCTGGCGGTCCAGTTGCATCGCGGCCAGGACGATAGCCGCCGGCTGAACCAGCTCCTGGCGCTGGCCAGGGAGTTGCGCATCCCGGCGGTGGCCAGCGGCGATGTGCACATGCACGCGCGCGGGCGGCGCGCCTTGCAGGACACCATGACCGCGATCCGTCATCACCTGCCGGTGGCCGAGGCCGGGTTGCGCTTGCATCCCAATGGCGAGCGCCATCTGCGCAGCCTCGATGCCTTGGGTGATCTGTATCCGCAAGCATTGCTCGACGAAACGCTGAACATCGCCCGGCGCTGCACGTTCGACCTCGGCCAGTTGCGATATCAGTACCCTCGGGAGCTGGTGCCCGAGGGGCACACGGCCACCTCCTGGCTGCGGGTGCTGACGGAACAGGGCATAGCCTGGCGCTGGCCACAAGGCCAGGCCAAGGTGCTGGCGCAGATCGACAAGGAACTGCAGCTGATCGCCGAGCTGGGCTACGAAAGCTACTTCCTCACGGTTCACGACATTGTGCGTTTCGCCCGCGAGCAGAAGATTCTGTGTCAGGGCCGTGGCTCGGCCGCCAACTCGGCGGTGTGCTTTGCCCTGGGCATCACCGAAATCGATCCGGATCGCACCACGCTGTTGTTCGAGCGCTTTCTCTCCAGGGAGCGCAACGAGCCGCCGGACATCGACGTCGATTTCGAACACGAGCGGCGTGAAGAAGTCCTGCAGTACGTGTTCCGGCGTTATGGCCGAACCCGCGCGGCGCTGACCGCGGTGGTCAGCACCTATCACTCGGCCGGCGCAGTGCGCGACGTGGCCAAGGCCTTGGGGTTGCCGCCGGACCAGGTCAATGCCCTGGCCGATTGCTGCGGCCATTGGAACGACGAAACTCCCCCCGTGGAGCGCCTGCGTGAAGGCGGTTTCGACCCTGACAGCCCGGTGTTGCGCCGGGTGCTGAGTCTGACCGGGCAGTTGATCGGCTTCCCCCGGCACCTGTCCCAGCACCCCGGCGGTTTCGTGATTTCCGAGCAGCCCCTGGACAGCCTGGTGCCGGTGGAAAACGCCGCCATGGCCGATCGCACCATCATCCAGTGGGACAAGGACGACCTGGACGCGGTCGGGCTGCTCAAGGTCGATATTCTGGCCCTGGGCATGCTCAGCGCGATTCGCCGCTGTTTTGATCTTTTGCGTCGGCACCGCAACCTGGACCTGAGCCTGGCGACGATCCCGGCCGAGGATTCGCAGACCTACGACATGATCGGCCATGCCGACACCGTCGGCGTGTTCCAGATCGAGTCCCGGGCACAGATGTCGATGCTGCCGAGGCTCAAGCCCCGGACCTTCTATGACCTGGTGATCGAGGTCGCAATCGTGCGGCCGGGGCCGATCCAGGGCGGCATGGTTCACCCGTATCTGCGGCGACGAAACAAGGAAGAGCCCGAGACCTATCCCTCCCCGGAACTGAAGGCGGTGCTCAAGCGCACCCTGGGCGTGCCATTGTTCCAGGAACAGGTGATGCAGATCGCCATCGTCGCCGCCGACTACAGCCCCGGCGAAGCCGATCAGTTGCGCCGTTCCATGGCTGCCTGGAAACGCCATGGCGGACTGGAGCCGCACAAGGATCGCCTGGCCGCCGGGATGAAGAAAAATGGCTACACGCCCGAGTTCGCCGCGCTGATCTTCGAGCAGATCAAGGGATTTGGCAGCTACGGTTTCCCCGAGTCCCACGCCGCCAGTTTTGCCTTGCTGACCTACGCCAGTTGCTGGTTGAAATGCCACGAACCGGCGGCCTTCGCCTGTGCGCTGATCAACAGCTGGCCCATGGGTTTCTACAGCCCGGACCAGATTCTGCAGGACGCGCGCCGGCACCATTTGCAGATTCGCCCGGTGGACGTGCGGGCCAGCGACTGGGACTGCAGTCTGGAGTCGATCAGCGGTGCGCAGCCGGCGATTCGCATGGGCTTGCGGATGATCAAGGGGTTTCGCGAGGACGATGCCCGGCGTATCGAAGCGGCACGTGCGAAGGGGATATTCATCGACGTTGCCGACCTCGGCGAACGGGCGCGACTCGATGCCCGTGCCCAGGAACAGCTGGCCGATGCCGGGGCGCTGCGCGGGCTGGCCGGCGACCGGCATCGGGCGCGCTGGGAGGTGGCGGGGGTGCAGAAACAGCTCGGCTTGTTTGCCGGGCTGCCGAGCCAGGAGGAAGACGCGGTGTCGTTGCCCAAACCGACCGTGGGCGAGGACCTGCTGGCCGATTACAACAGTGTCGGCACCACCCTCGGCCCGCATCCGCTGGCCTTGCTGCGCGGTGAATTGAAAGCCCGGCGTTGCCGCAGTTCGAAAGAGCTCATGGCGGTCGAACATGGCCGACCGGTCAGCGTGGCCGGACTGGTGACCGGCCGACAACGCCCGGGCACCGCCAGTGGCGTGACCTTCGTCACCCTGGAAGACGAGTTCGGCAACGTCAACGTAGTGGTCTGGCGCGACCTGGCCGACCGGCAGCGACAGGTGCTGGTCGGCTCGCAGTTGCTCAAGGTCGACGGGCGCTGGGAAAAGGAAGGCGAGGTGCGCCACCTGATTGCCGGACGCTTGAGCGACCTGAGCCCGTTGCTCGACGGCATCAGCGTGCGCAGCCGGGATTTCCGTTGAACCGCAGGGTTTCAGGTAACCGAATGACAAGTGTCGGGCATTCAGTTGCGTCGAGTCTGGTTCACGGTCCATTGCCTGTCGCAAAATCGGTGAGAAGCTGCCCGGTTGCAACAGAGCGTTCAATCATGGGCAAGTGGTTGCAACCTTCAAGGGTGACAGCACGCTTGACATGATCACTGGACAGGCCGTTCTGCAACGTCTCCAAGACAGAGATATCGACTACTTTATCCTCTCGGCAGCCGATGCCCAGTACGGGCATGGTGAGCTGTGTGAGCCGATGATCCAGTGCGAGCCTTTGGGAAGGTGGACGGATTTGAGCCCGGGTGGACTCGATAAACGTGCGCTGGGCCCGATTGATTGCAATCGCGCGTTCTACCTGCTGATCGGACATCTCGGGAGGATCGAGATAGACAAGTCGAGAGGCGCGTTCAACGCCGGCACGATCATCGTAAATAAATGGATTGTTACCTGCATTCAATGCTCGAACATAATCGTTTTCTACAAAGCTCAATCCCAGTGGACTGATCAGCACCAAACGAGCAATACGGTCTGGCTTCTCGGCAGCATGCACCCCGACAATGGCGCCTCCCATGGAATGGCCGACCAGGATGACGTCATGTAAGTCGAGCGCAAGCATAAACGCATTGAGCCGTGTCGCTTGTGCATCAATGTCGTAGCTTTCTCCTGCGATGCGCGTTGATTCGCCCCAACCAGGAAGGTCGGGAATGATCACGTGAAAGCGTGCGCTGAGGTCCTTGGCAATTTTGCGCCAGACATTCTTGTTTGAAGAAAACCCATGTACCAGTAATAAGGTAGGACCGTTCCTTTTTCCTTCGTAATAGGACCAGGTACTGTCGCCTGCCTGGATCGACTTGGTCAGCAGGGGGGAGTTTGTGTCCGGGTAAATTTCGGATTGGGTGGCTGCGTTCGCGTTGTTCAAGAAGGGAAGCGTGGCGGTGACGGTGACGGTGGCAACTGTCGCGGTGAGCAAATGGGCTAGTAGTCTGCTTCGGGTTTTAGGGAGCAGCGTTAATCTTTTTTGGGCGTCCATGTCATTGAAATCCTGGTTGCGGTTGTCGGTTTTTTAGTCGTGTCAGTGGCTTTGCCGCTGTGCTGTCAAGCAAGAAAGGTAATGTGATGGGGGATATGATGTGGCAGCAATACTGGCAATTGAAAAATGTACGACCCCAAGTTTCAGGTTAACAATTCGTTTGTTGCTCAATACGGGGGCGTTCGGGTTGCCGGCGCAAGCGAAGTGCAGGCGCGAGCAAAAGCTCGCTTTTGCAGAGTGAATCAGTGTTACCTCAGTGAACCATTGGCGCCCCCGGTGCTCGAAGCAAAAAGGTGTCATTTCAGGGAAAAGAGCCAGCCGATGCAGTTTCTAGACGATAGCCACGGATGTGCCGGCTGGAGCGGTGAAATGGCCGGGCGCATTCGTGCGTTCGACTGGAGCCTGACCGAGCTGGGGAAGATGGACACCTGGCCCGCAAGCCTGTGCAGCGCGGTACAGTTGATGCTCGCTTCGCCGCTGCCGATGGTGATGCTCTGGGGCCGTCCCGGCTACATGATCTATAACGATGCGTACTCGACATTCGCCGGTGGCCGCCATCCTTACCTGTTGGGTTCCCCGGTGGAGCTGGGCTGGCCGGAAGTGGCGGAGTTCAATCGACACGTGGTCGACACCTGCCTGGCGGGGGGGACGTTGTCCTATCGCAATAAAGAGCTGGTGCTGCTGCGGGACGGGATTCCCGAAGACGTCTGGCTGGATCTGTATTACAGCCCGGTGGCCGATGATGCAGGCAAACCGGCCGGGGTCATGGCGATGGTGGTCGAGACCACTGATCACGTGATTTCCGAACGCCGCCGCCGGGCCGCCGAAGACGCCTATCGCGCCGACAATGAACGGGTGCGCCTGGCGCTCAATGCCGGCGCCTTGCTCGGCTCGTTCGTCTGGGACATCAAGGGCGATGTGCTGTCTGGCGACGAACGCTTCGCCCGCACCTTTTCCTACCCGGCCGAGCAAAACCTGGCCGACCTGCCGACGGACATCGCCCAGGCACGGATCCATCCGGACGACCGCAGTTGGCTTGAGGAACAGGTCAGCCGATCGGTGGCAACCGGCGAACCCTTCAACGCCGAATACCGGGTCCTGCGCGCCGATGGCAATTATATGTGGGTGCAGGCGAGCGGCTGCTGCGAGTTCAATGAGCAGGGTGAACCGTTCCGCTTCCCGGGGGTGTTGATCGACATTCACGAACGCAAGACGGCCGAGGAGTCTTTACTCAGGTTCACCCGCAACCTGGAGCAGCGCGTCGCCGATGAAGTGGAAGCGCGCCTGACGGCTGAAGAGCAATTGCGTCAATCACAGAAACTGGAAGCCATCGGCGGCCTCACCGGCGGCGTCGCCCATGACTTCAACAACCTGTTGCAGGTGATCGCCGGCAACCTGCACTTGCTGGCGCGGCATGAACCGGAAAATGCCAATGTGCAGCGTCGGGTCAATGCCTCGATTGCCGCGGTCGAACGCGGCGCCAAGTTGTCCTCGCAACTGCTGGCGTTTGCCCGACGCCAGCCGTTGTCGCCGGCGGTCTGCGATCCACGACAAATTTTCGACGGCCTGGCTGAACTGTTGCAGCGTGCCCTGGGGGAAACCATCCAGATCAGTGTGACGGCACCTGCAGACGCCTGGCATCTGCATGTGGATCGCAATCAACTGGAAAACGCCATCCTCAACCTGGCGATCAATGCCCGTGACGCCATGCAGGGCGAGGGCACAATCGAACTCAGTGCCGCCAATGTTGCTCTCGACGCCCGGTTCTGTGCGGGCAAGGGCATTGTGCCCGGCGATTTCGTCTGCGTTGCGGTGGCGGACAGCGGCGTCGGCATGTCAGCCGAGGTGCTCGGGCACGCATTCGAACCGTTTTTCACCACCAAGGCCGATGGCCAGGGCACGGGACTGGGCCTGAGCATGGTCTTCGGGTTCGTCAAGCAAAGCGGTGGGCACATCGAGATGTCCAGTGTCCCGGGGCGGGGCACCCGGGTGCAGCTGTATTTTCCGCGCAGCCTGCGCCCGTTGCCCAGTGAATCGACCCTGCATGATCCCCTGCAGCCAGGCGGCAACGAAACCGTGCTGGTGGTCGAGGATAACGAGGCGGTGCGCAGCGCGGCGGTCGAGTTATTGCGCGAAGAAGGCTATCAAGTCCTGACCGCCGGAAACGGCGACACGGCCATGCAGATGTTGCTGGAAGGCGTGGCGGTGGACCTGATTTTCACCGATGTGGTCATGCCCGGCCTGATCAAGAGTTCGGACCTGGCGGCCTGGGCCAAGGTGCAGACGCCGCCGGTGCCGATCCTGTTCACCTCCGGCCACACCCGTGACATTATTTCGCGTAATCACCAGCTCAGCCCCGACACGCATCTGCTGAGCAAACCCTATGGTCCCGAGGCGCTCACCCAAATGGTCCGCGCGGTGCTCAATGGCTGACCACAGAACCCGACCGGTGAAAACAAAACGTAACGGCTGGACACAACACCCCTGTAGGAGCTGGCTTGCCAGCGAAGGCGTCATCACAGTCGATAAAGATATCGCCTGATACGCCGCCTTCGCCAGCAAGCCGGCTCCTACAGGAAGTCCGCGTACCTCCACATCATTTCTTCAGGGCTGCCCCATGACTGACAAGCGCACCTCCAACCCTCCCTCCAGCATGGTCAGGGTGCGCGGTGCCCGGGAACACAACCTCAAGAACGTCGATGTCGATATTCCCCGCGATGCCTTGGTGGTGTTCACCGGGGTCTCCGGTTCGGGCAAGTCCTCGCTGGCGTTCTCGACCCTCTACGCCGAAGCGCAACGCCGCTATTTCGAATCCGTGGCGCCTTATGCGCGACGCCTGATCGATCAGGTCGGGGTGCCGGACGTCGATTCGATCGAAGGTTTGCCGCCCGCCGTGGCCTTGCAGCAGCAGCGGGGCACGCCGAGCACACGGTCGTCGGTGGGCAGTGTGACCACGTTGTCGAGCCTGATCCGCATGCTCTATTCCCGGGCCGGCAGCTATCCGCCAGGGCAACCCATGCTGTATGCCGAAGATTTCTCACCCAACACGCCTCAGGGTGCGTGCGCCGAATGTCATGGTCTGGGCCGGGTCTATGAAGTCACCGAGGCCTTGATGGTTCCGGACCCGAGCCTGACCATTCGCCAGCGCGCCGTCGCCTCCTGGCCCATGGCCTGGCAGGGGCAAAACCTGCGGGATATCCTGGTGACCCTGGGCTACGACGTCGATAAGCCCTGGCGCGAGTTGCCGAAAAAACAGCGCGACTGGATTCTCTTCACCGAAGAGACGCCGACGGTGCCGGTGTACGCCGGGCTCACGCCGGAAGAAACCAGGGTCGCGCTCAAACGCAAAATGGAACCCAGCTACCAGGGTACGTTTACCGGTGCCCGACGCTACATCCTGCACACGTTTACCCACTCCCAAAGCGCGCTGATGAAGAAGCGTGTTTCGCGCTATATGCTCGGCAGTCCATGCCCGGTGTGTGACGGCAAACGGCTCAAGCAAGAAGCGTTATCGGTGACCTTTGCCGGTTACGACATCGGCGAACTGTCGCAGATGCCGTTGCTGCAAGTGGCCGAAGTCTTGAAGCCGGTGGCGGCTCACAGCTACCTCGAACTGGCCGATGAGGCCGGCGAGGTGTTGACGCATCTGCAGACCCGCGAGGCCCGCGAGCAGCGAGTGGCCCATGGCGCCAGCGGTCACGCCAACGCGCCGGACGTGCGCCACACGCCTAACCTGTCGGTGGAAAAACGCCTGGCCGCGCAACGGATCGCCCAGGACTTGCTGGAGCGGGTCAGCACCTTGACCGACCTGGGCCTTGGTTACCTGGCCCTGGAGCGCAGCACGCCGACCTTGTCCTCCGGTGAATTGCAGCGGCTGCGCCTGGCGACGCAATTGGGTTCGCAGTTGTTCGGCGTGATCTACGTGCTGGATGAGCCGTCGGCGGGCCTGCACCCGGCAGATGGCGAGGCCCTGTTCGAAGCCCTGCAACGGCTCAAGGCCGCCGGCAATACCTTGTTCGTGGTCGAGCATGACCTGGAAACCATGCGCCGCGCCGACTGGCTGATCGACGTCGGTCCGCAAGCTGGCGAGCAGGGTGGTCGGATCCTCTACAGCGGACCGCCGCCAGGGTTGGCCGACGTCTCTCAATCCCAGACTCGCGCCTACCTGTTCGCCGAACAGGTCACCCGGCACCGGGTCAGCCGCGAGGCAACCGACTGGCTGCGGCTGGAAGGCATCACCCGCAATAACCTGAACAACCTCGGCGCCGAATTTCCCCTGGGCTGTTTCACCGCGGTAACCGGCGTGTCGGGTTCCGGCAAGTCGAGCCTGGTCAGCCAGGCGTTGCTGGAACTGGTGGGCGCGCATCTCGGGCGCGCCGCCAGTGACAGCGAGGCTGAAGAATTGAGCCTGGAGGACGATGCGCCACAGGTCAGCGGCGGCCAGGTCACCCGTGGCCTGGCGTCGATCAAGCGTCTGGTGCAGGTCGATCAGAAACCCATCGGCCGCACACCCCGTTCGAATTTGGCGACCTACACCGGGCTGTTCGACAACGTGCGCAAGCTCTACGCCGCCACTCCCGAAGCCCGGGCCGAAGGTTATGACGCCGGCCAATTCTCTTTCAACGTCGCCAAGGGACGGTGCGCGACCTGCGAAGGCGAAGGTTTTGTCAGCGTCGAGTTGTTGTTCATGCCCAGCGTCTACGCGCCATGCCCGACCTGCCACGGTGCGCGCTACAACCCAGAGACCCTGGCGATCCTCTGGCAGGGTTTGAACATCGCCCAGGTGTTGCAGCTGACGGTGGACGAAGCGGTCGAGGTGTTCGCCGGGCAACCGGGGATCCGCCGTTCACTGGAGGTGCTGCGCGATATCGGCCTGGGCTATCTGCGCCTTGGCCAGCCGGCGACCGAATTGTCCGGTGGCGAGGCCCAGCGGATCAAGCTGGCCACCGAACTGCAACGCAACCAGCGCGGGGCGACCTTGTATGTGCTCGATGAGCCGACTACCGGCTTGCATCCACGGGATGTCGATCGCTTGCTCGAACAGTTGAATACGCTGGTGGCGGCAGGGCATACGGTGATCGTCGTCGAACATGAAATGCGCGTGGTGGCGCAGAGCGACTGGGTGATCGATATCGGGCCGGGGGCGGGGGATCAGGGCGGGAAGATCGTGGTGGCGGGTACTCCGCAGAAAGTGGCTAAAAGCAGGAAGAGCAAAACGGCGCCGTTTTTGGCCAGGGTGCTTGGGGTTTGAATGTGTGTTGATTGTGCCGACGCCTTCGCGAGCAAGCCCGCTCCCACACGGGATCTGCGCCGCTCACAAATTCCCTGTGGGAGCGGGCTTGCTCCGGGCGGCGTTCCGACGAAGGCGAACTATCAGGCACCGTCTAATGTACGCCGAACCTTATCCAGCAATTCATTGATCTGGAACGGCTTGACCAGCATCTCCATGCCATCCCCCAGAAACACCTGGCGGTTGATCGCGGTTTCGGCGTAACCGGTCATGAACAGGATCGGCAACTTTTGTCGCCAGCCCCGCGCCACATCGGCCAGTTCGCGACCGCTCATGCGCGGCAGGCCGACGTCGGTCAGCAGCAGATCGATGGATTCGTCGTTCTGCAAACGCTCCAGAGCGCCTTCGATGTCGCCCACTTGCGTGCAGCGGTAACCGGCATCCACCAATACCTCGGCGACGAACATCCGCACCGATGGCATGTCCTCGACAATCAGCACATGTTCGCCGCAACCCTGCGGATCCACGCTGGACGGCTGTTGTTCGCTGGCCAGGAGATCGGCACTGGCGGGTAACATGATAGTGACTTCGGTACCGCGCCGGGCCACGCTGCGGATATGCGCATCGCCGCCCGATTGCCGGGCGAAACCGTAGATGGTCGACAACCCGAGGCCAGTGCCCTGACCCAGCGGCTTGGTGGTGAAGAACGGATCGAACACCTTGCCGATCACACTGTGGTCGATACCGGTGCCATCATCGCGTACCGCCAGGGCTACATACGCTCCGTCGGCCAGATTGGGATCGCCATGGGAATAGGCGGCATAGGTGCTGATCCACACATTGCCGCCCTGGGGCAACGCATCGCGGGCGTTGATCACCAGGTTGAGCACGGCGCTTTCGAGCTGGATCGGGTCGACCAGGGCGATCGCGGGTTTGGAGGTCAGTTCCAGTTTCAGGGCGATGCGCTCGCCGATGGTGCGCACCAACAGTTCCTCGAGCGAACGCACATGCTCGTTGATGTCCACGGGCCGGGTGTCGAGGGGTTGCTGACGCGCGAAGGCGAGCAGCCGATGAGTCAGGGAAGCGGCACTCATCGCCGAACTCAAGGCCGCTTCGGCGTAAAACTGAACCTTGTCGGTGCGCGAGGCGGCGACCCGCTTCTGGATCAGCTCCAGGCTGGTGATGATGCCGGTGAGCAAATTGTTGAAGTCATGGGCGATGCCGCCAGTCAGCTTGCCCAGCGCGTCCATCTTCTGCACTTGCAGCAACTGGGCTTCGGTGCGTGCACGTTCGGCGACCTCCTTGGCCAATTGGGTGGTGGCGTCGTCCAGCCGGGCCAGGTGCGAGCGCTCGCGGTGCCGGTGCTCGGTGACATCCTCGACGAATACCAGGCTCAATTGCGGCGTGCGGTAGGGCGAAATCTGCCACTCGGTGTCGCGCACTTCGCCCTGGACCCGCATGCTCAGGGTGCCTTTCCAGCGCTCGCCATAGGCCAGCCGCAGACGCAGTTCATCGATGATCGCGTCCTGGTCTTCGGCAAAGCATTCGCGCAGGGCGTCCGGATTGCGGTTGTCCTGGATCAACTGCGCGAAGGCGTGGTTGCATTCGTGGATTTTCAGGTCGGCGTCCAGCACGGCGATGGGTGCAGACACGTTGACAAAGATTTCCCTGAACCGCGCCTCGCTGTCACGCAGGGCGTTTTCGGTTTCCCGCACGCGCAACAAGGTGCGCAGGGTGGCCAGCAACACATCCGGGTCAACCGGGTGAATCAGGTAGGCATCGGCACCGGCATCCAGGCCGGTGATGATGTCGCCGGTCTGGATCGAGGCCGCCGACACGTGAATCACCGGCAGCAGGGCGGTCACCGCCTCGGCGCGCAGTTTGCGCACGATGTCGAAACCGCTCATGTCCGGCAGGTTGACGTCGAGGATCAAGGCGTCGATGTTGACGCTGTCGACCAGCTCCAGGCCTTCGCCGCCGGTACCGGCTTCCAGCACCTCATAGCCGTGGCTTTCCAGGCGCCGGCGCAGGGCGTAGCGGGTCGCGACGTTGTCGTCGACGATCAACAGGCGAATGTCACGTTTCATCGGCGGGCTCCATGGCGATGGCCAGCGGGATGATCACGAAAAAGGTCGAGCCCTTGCCCGGCGTACTCTGGACCCCGACTTCGCCACCCAGCAACGCCGCGAAGCGTTTGCACAGTGACAGTCCGAGCCCGGTCCCGCGAAGGCGTTTTTGCAAGGGTGAGTCGACCTGAGAGAAGTCCTCGAACAATGCGCCATGTAGCGCCGGGGCGATACCTATTCCGGTGTCACTGACGGCAAAGCGCACGCGGTCGATGCCTTCCAGACGGGCCGAGACGCGGACTTCGCCGCGGGTGGTGAACTTCAATGAGTTGGCAATGAAGTTGCGCAGGATTTGCGCGAGCTTCTTGTCATCGGTGTAGAGCCTTGGCAGGCCCACCGGCTCTTCGAATATCAGGTCCACGGCACTGGCGTCTACGATGGGCCGGAACATGCCGCGCAGGGCGGCGAACAGGTCGAACATGTCGAACCAGGCCGGGGAAATGGTGATGCGCCCGGCTTCGATCTTGGCCAGGTCCAGCAAGTCGTCGACCATGTCGCTCAGCTCGCGGGCCGCGACGCTGACGAAGGCCACTTGCTTGTGCTGCTCGAGGCTCAGGGGGCCGTCGAGTTCATCGCTCAGCAGACCGGTGATGCTCAGGATCGAGCCCAGCGGCGTGCGGAACTCATGGCTCATGTACGACAGGAATCGGCTTTTGAGGTCCGAGGCCTGGCGCAACTGATCGGCCTGGGTGTCCAGTTCGGCGTACAACGCCAGCACGCCCTGGTTGGTTTCATCCAGTTCCTCGCGCAAGGCGTTGGCTTCTGCCTGTAATTGCGCGATCAGCGCGGCTTGTTCGTCAATCTGACTCATGGGTATCTCAGCCATGGGTTGCCTCCAGAGCAATGACCAGCACAGTCACATCGTCCCGTCCACGACAGAAGTCGCGGTGCAGGATGGCGGCAATCACGGCCGGATGGCGGTGTACCAGGCCGGGGTAATCTTGCAGATTCCATCGGGACTGCAGGCCGTCGCTGTACAGGATCAATAGCTGACCGTTTACCTGAGCATAGTCAAAGGGTTGAGCCTTTCGATACTGGCCACCGACGATGCCGGGGTGGGAGGCCAGGCCGCGGGATTTGTCCGGTGCGATGAGGCTGCCACCGATGTTGCCGATCCCGACGAATCGCAGGGCATTGCTGTTGCCGTCGAACTGGGCAATGGCCAGGGCTCCGCCGCGGGTGCCGATCATGGCGTGATGGATGTCTTCGAGCAGTAACAGCGGCGAGGTGAACGGCGACAGGGCAAAAACCCGCTCGCCGGCGCGGGCGGCGCGCTCGGCTTCTTCGCCGTGGCCGAGGCCGTCGATCATCAGGGCACTGATGCGCGGGCCGTCAAATGCCAGGTGCCAGACATCGCCACAGGCTGGATCGTGGTGCAACGCATGCTGGCTGATGCCGATGCGTCGGTCCGGCGCCCTGTCGCTGCGTGGATACAAACGCGTCAGAAGCACGGCGCCCCGGGCGTCGGCATAGACATCGAACACTTCGGTCTGGCGCGACACCCCCCCCAGGCCGATGCCCTGGGTGCCGCCGGTGGAAAACCCGTCGGTCAGGCACGCGTGCACATCGAAGCCCTGGGCACGGTCGACGGCGATTATTTCGATCCCGGCACCTGAAGCTCGCGGCAGGACCCTCAGGTGCAGTTCGCCATGGGTCGCATGCTTGAGAATGTTACTGGCGAGCTCGGTGGTCACCAGCGCCACACGTCCGGCATCGGTAATGTCGAAACCGTGTTTTTCCGCCAGTTGCTGCGCGGTGCGTCGTGCGTGGCCGATCTGGCTGCTGTCTTCGATCGGCAACACTTGGGTCATTGACCCGCCCATGTTCACGTCCATCGCGTGATCGTTATGCGAGTGCCTTTGCCGGGCGTGGTGTCCAGTTCGAATTCTTCCACCAGGCGCTTGGCGCCGGTCAGGCCCAGCCCCAGGCCGCTGCCGGAGGTCCAGCCGTCGGTCATTGCCAGCTTGATGTCGGGGATGCCCGGACCTTCGTCGCGGAACACCAGGCGCAAGCCGGTGCGTGAATTCTCGTCGAGGATTTGCCAGTCCATGTCGCCGCCGCCGCCATAGACCATGGTGTTGCGCGCCAGCTCGCTGACGGCGGTCACCAGCTTGGTCAGGTCGATCAGGCGCATGCCGCACTCCTGGGCCAGCTTGCGCGCCAATTGCCGGGCCAGCACCACGTCCTGCTCGATGTTTATCGGGTGAGTGCCGCTGCTGCGCACGGTCATTGCTCGCGTACCCGTGCCTGCAGCAGTTTCATCCCGCGCTCGACATTCAGCGCCGTGCTGACGCCGGGCAGGGTCAGGCCGAGCTCGACCAGGGTGATGGCCACCGCCGGCTGCATGCCGACCAGCACGGTCTGGGCGTCCATGATTTTCGACAGCCCGGAGATGGTGCCGATCATTCGGCCGATGAACGAGTCGACCATGTCCAGCGCCGAAATATCGATCAGCACGCCGCGGGCCGAGGTCCGGCTGATGCGCTCGGACAGGTCGTCCTGAAGGGTCAGGGCCAACTGGTCATGCATGTCGACCTGGATGGTCACCAGCAGGAAGTCGCCCATTTGCAAGATCGGAATGCGCTCCATGGGCTCAGTCCGCCTTGCTGACAGTGATTCCCAGGCGGGTCAGGGCCAGTTTCAGGGCGTCGGCCAGGTTGGCCTTGGTGACGACCCCTTGCAGGTCCAGCCCCAGGTGCACAATGGTCTGGGCGATCTGCGGCCGTACGCCGCTGATGATGCAATCGGCACCCATCAGGCGAATCGCGGTGACGGTCTTGAGCAGGTGCTGGGCCACCAGGGTGTCGACGGTCGGCACGCCGGTGATGTCGATGATGGCGATTTCCGAGCCGGTGTCGACGATCCGCTGCAACAGCGATTCCATCACCACCTGGGTACGTTGCGAGTCGAGGGTGCCGATCATCGGCAGCGCCAGTACGCCATCCCAGAGCTTGACCACCGGGGTCGACAATTCCAGCAGCTCTTCCTGCTGGCGCTTGATCACCGCCTCGCGGGATTTCTGAAAGGTTCGGATGGTGTGCATGCCCAGGGCGTCGAGCAGTTCGGACACTTCCCAGAGTTGCTCGGCCAGCAGTGCGGGACTGTCCTGGTAATGGTTTTGCAGCAGCGCAAACATCGGGCCCTTGAGGGCGAAGATGAAACTGGCGGTCTGGTGCGAATCCTGGCCGAGCAGGGCACGGCTATGGGAGAGCTTTTCGAGGAACTGGCGAATATCATCCCAGCCGGAGGATGCGACGTTTTGATCATTGCCCCGTTCGAGGCCGGCGATGACCAGGTGCAGTAAGTCCGACGTTTCCTGTTTCAGGTCCTGCTCTTTGAGGTTGCGGGTGGCGCCGCTGGCTTCGAGATTTTTCGACCATTCGCCCAGCAGTTGGGTCCGGTTCGTTTTCATCGCATCGAGTGTGCTGGTTTGCAGTGCCGCCATGGGACTTTGACTCCTTGGAAAGTGTGGCCGATTCTCCAAATATTGATCGGCACAAATCAGTGACATTTGCCGTAGGCAATAGTTTTCGATTCTGACAGGTTTTTGCGATTGGCTGCATCTGAACCCGGGGCTGGTCGAGCGAAGACGGCCTCGAGCCTTGCAGCGCTCATGCGGACGCCTTCGCCAGGCCGGCTCCTGCAGGTACGGTGCTCCATTCGATGGAACGTTGCTGGCTGGAACGCCTCGAAACTATAGGGCCGACTGTTTAAACCGCAATTGCAGTGACGAACGAGGTACTTATGAAAGACGACGCGATGACACAGGAACAGGATCAAACGGGGGCACCGGTCAACCGCAATGATCCGGCGATTGACCCGCAGACGCCGGTCGAGCCGGGAGGACAACACCAGGGGCAGACCGCTAAACCGGAAAGTGCCGACCAGGCGGTCGACCAGAAGAATCGCCATACCGATAACGACAATGAATTCAGCCCCGGTTTCAAACCGAACCCGGACCGGCCGAAGCCCAGCGATGACACTGATGCCGATATTGACACTGATGGCGGTTAGATCGAACCGAGCACACAAAAAGGCCCCGTCCACGGATTGTTAATGTAGGAGCGAGCTTGCTCGCGATGGTCGTCAACGATAAACGCGTGATTACTGATTAAACGCGTCGCTCTTGAATCCATCGCGAGCAAGCTCGCTCCTGCATACAGTTGACGTTATTTGCTCGGATGAGCCGCCTGCAGTTTTTTCGCCATGCCCAGATGCTTCTCCAGTGCCGGCAGCATTTTTTGCGCAAACGCTTTCAGCTCGGTTCCACCTTTGACTTTGTCGTCCGTCACTGTGTTGGCTTCTTTCTTGAACAGCTCAATGGTGTCTTCGTGCGCCTTGACCTGATTGTTGGCATAGGCCGCGTCGAAGGATTCGTCGCGTACTTCAAGAATTTTTTCCTTGGCTTGCTTCACCAGGGTCGTGGTGTCCGGGACCTCGATGTCATTTTTTTTCGCCAGTGCCGCCAATTCATCGTTCGCCTTGGAGTGATCAGTGATCATCATGTTGGCAAATTCCTTGATGTCGGCCGATTTGCTTTTTTCCAATGCCAGCCGGCTGGTTTCGATCTCGGCGATGCCGCCTGCGGCCGCGCTGTCGACGAAGTCATTGGAGGTGGCAGCGAAGGCCATGCCCATGCTGGTGCTCAAGGCAACGGCCAAGGTGAGGTGGCGCAGGGTAAATCCGTCCATTGGTTATTCTCCACACAGGTTTTCATGAGCGATCGACTGATCGTTAAGCAATGGAGGGCGACGGGCGGACAAAGGTTTTATCGCTTTTTCGACAGGACGACGAACGGACACCGCTGGTCTGATAGAAGGTCGACAGAACCCGCCAACCAAGGCCATTCTGATGGTTGGTGAACGCAATCAATCGCGTTTGCCACCGATCAACAAACGGAGGTGTTCCATGCCGGTGACCCATGACCTTTATCAGGACCTGAAACTTACAAAGGAAGAGATCCAGCAAAAACGCACCAAGGATCCGTTACTGGATTCACTGATCAACAAGTATTCCCAGGCGGATGCCGAGGTAGTGAAGGCCGAGTCCGCCCAATCGGACGCACCCAGCGATGACGCATTGAAGAAGCTCAAGGAGAAGCGCGTGCTGGTCAAGAACCAGATCGTCGACCGACTTCAGACGCCGTCCTGACACACCGAATCCGCCACCGACGACCGGTGACTGAAAAATTGGAACGGGGATAAATACCGGCACCTCGAATGATCAGAGTCCGAATCGACGGCTCCATGCGAGGTGCCACAATGACTGATCCCACGGTTTCCGGTAACGAAAAGTACCCCAGCGAAGAGCAGGGTGGCTACGATCCCATCCCGACCCGTCCCGAACCCTTGAGCCCGGGGCGTACGACCGTCAACCCCGAAGATGAACCGGGCATCGATGAACTGCCGGACAATGAAGGCGCGATCCCCATGGACCAGGACGATGGCACTGACCTCGACCCGGACCGGGTGCGCGAAGAAACCGACAATGCGGTGCGTGATGACGAGATGGATCCCCGATAGTCGGGACCTTTCCTGAATCCTGTGGGAGCGGGCACATCTATGTTGATTGTGCCGCAGTCATCGCGGGCAAGCCCGCTCCCACAGGGTCACTGCAATGCCGTGCTTAGCGGCAAACGCGCCATATGCTTCGCTTTCAGCGACCCGAAATACAACCACTCCCCATACTCGCGCACCGTGGTGATCGGCGAGTAGTTGCCGCTGCTCCCATCCTGCAGATTGGCAATCACCTTGCCCTCCATGTCCAGGCCCAGCACAAACGCACGTTTCTCCACCGGCTTGGGCAACAGGGTCATCGCCCGCACGATCATCTTGCGGGCGAAAGGATGCGCGGCCATGGCATCGAGCAGGGCATTGCGCGGCGCGTACAGCGCTACCCAGAAGCGATCCCGGCCATTGAACGCCAGGTTGTCCGGCAAGCCCGGCAGGTTGTCGATGAACAGGTCACGGGTGCCGGCCTTGGGCCCGCTAAGCCAGTAACGACTGATGCGATAGGCGCCGGTTTCGTTGACCAGCACATAGCGTTCGTCAGGTCCCAAGGTCACGCCGTTGGCAAACTCCAGCTTCTCCAACAGCACAATGGTCTTGCCAGTCTGGAAGTCATAACGCAGCAAGCGGCCGTCGCCGCCGTGCTCGATGATCGCCTCGCCGTCCCGGCCATAGCCGAACCGACTGGAAGCATCACTGAAATAGGCGAAGTGCCCGGACTGGTCGATGGTCACGTCGTCGGTGAAGCCAAAAGGCACGCCGTTGGCCTCGGTGGTCAAAGCCATCAGGCGTCCCTGGGCGTCCAGGGACAGCAAGCCCTTGACGCCGTCGGCGATCACCAGCAAGCCGTTGGGGTGGCGGGCCAGACCCAATGGCCGGCCGCCGGTATCGGCCAGGACTTTGGTGATTTTGCCGTCAAGGCTGGTGCTTATCAAACGACCGTCATGCAGGCCGGTGATGAGCACGTCATCCTCCAGCAGCAAGGCTTCCGGCCCGTCAATGTTGGCGGCACCGATCCGCTCCACGCCTTTGAGGCGCTGATTGTCGGCATACAGTCCGCTGATCAACGAAGGCGCGGGCGGCGGTGTCCAGGCCACGGGTTCGACCTGGGTCGGCATCAACAGTAGAAAGGCACCGATGGCAAGGAACCCCAACAACACGACACGGCGGAACTTGGACGCTCTATTCACGCGGCGACTCCTGTCGAAGCAAGGTGTTTCAGCGCCATTTCCCGCAAGGCCTGCAACGACGCGGCCGACTCGCGATCGATGCGGCGCTTGAGCAGCAGGCGATTGGCAATGCGCATCCCCAGGCCGCTGAATTGATAGTCCAGGGTACGGACGAACCGCGTGCCATCACCCTCGGCCTCGCACTCGTACGTCAACACCAGCGACAGACCGTTATCGCCCCGCGCCCGGGCGCTCCAGCGGCGGCCTGGCAAATACTCCTCCACCACCCAGAGCAAATGCCCCTCGCGTCCGCCCGCTCGAATGTCTTCCTCGAACCGCGACCCGGCGTGCAAGGGGCCGTCCTGGCCATCGACCTTGAGAGAGGAAGGGTGCCATTGCGGCCAACTCGTCACGGTGCTGGCATAGGCGAGTACCGCAATCGGATTGGCGGCAATCTCGATCTGATGCTGCATGCGGGTCATGGGGCTTCTCGTCGAGTGCAGGGGGACCGGCTCCGGTTCCCAATAGAGGGTGCCGAACAGGTAGTCCATCAGTGGGAAAACGATGTTGAAATTGCGCTCCTGCATCAGCTCGCGGCGGTGATGCAATTCATGCAGACGGCGCATCTGGCGGATCCACGGCAGGCGGGTGACCGGGTTGCCCGGCGGCAGGTGTTCGCAGGCATGGAACACTTCATAGGCCAGGTAACCGAGGACCAGGCAGCCAGCGGACAATCCGCCGACATTGGCGTCGACTTGTGATAGCAGCCACCAGAGGGGCAGGGCGACGACGACCGTGTGCACCACGACCAGCCAGGCCGGAAACAGGATCACGCGCCAGTCGCGGGCGCTGTCACAGGTCATGTAACCGGGGGCAAAGAAATTGTGATGGTCGCCGGCATGTCGCGCATAGAACATCCGCGCGAAGTTTTTTTTGTGGTGACCGAGGTGGCGATGCACCATGTATACGCCAAAGTTGAAGAACAACAAGGTCAGCGGCACCGCCAGCCACTGCAGCGGCTGTACCTGATGTACGGTGCTCCAGAACGCAGCGATGGCCGATAAGCCGAACAGCAGCACAAAGGCGCCATGCAGCCACGGGTTATAAAACGGATGGATCCCGGCGCGGTAACGGCTGCGGAATGTTTCGGTGGTTTGCCTCACTGCGTTCACCTGTGGTCATTTTTATAACCAGCAGATTAGCCGATCCCACCGTTTCGGCCGCACGAACCTTGAGGCCACAAGCGCCGTGCTCCGGTGCAAACGAGACTCAGGCCAACGGGTTCCAGCGTTGCGACCAGTCATCGTCGGACTGGATGACCTCGCGCAACAGATCGAAGGCCCGCTGCAGGGTCGCCGAGTCGCGGTCGCGTGAGTAGACCAGATAGGTCGGGTAACTGAATTCCGGGGCTTTCGGCACTTTTTCCAGGACGCCGCTTTCCAGGTAACTCTGGACGACCCGGGTACGGAAATAGCCGCTGCCGCCGTTTTCCAGGATGTACTGCAAACCCAGTGGGCCGAGGTTGAAGCTCAGGGCCGCCCGGGCCTTTTCCGGCAGCGCGGCATCGTGCTGGCGACGGAAGTCCGGGCCCCAGTCGATGTACACATAGGGATCGGGTTTTGCAACCAGCCGTACCAGGACCAGTTTTTCTTCCAGAATCTGCTCGACTTGCAGGCGTGGCCAATACTCGGGCTGGTAGACCAGCGCCGCATCCAGCACCCCCAGTTCCAGCTGGCGCAGCAGGTTTTCGCCGTCACGGATTTCCATGCGCAGGGCATGCCCGGGAATCTTCGCCCGCAGTTGCCCGGCCCAACTGAGCATCAGCGGGTTGCACAGACTGACCTCGCCACCGATGTGCAGCACGTCGTGGTAACCCTCGGGCAATGGCAGGTCCCGGCGCGCGGCCTCCCAGGTCTCTACCAGCTGATTGGCATAGACCACGAAGGCCTCGCCGTTCGCGGTCAGACGAGCGCCGGCGCGATTGCGCACGAACAGCGTGCTGCCCAACTGGCTTTCGAGTTTCTGCACGCGCGCGGTGATCGCGGTCTGGGTGACATGCAGTTTTTCGGCCGCAGCGGCGAGGCTGCCGTGGCGGACGATTTCCAGAAAGGTGCGAGCGAGGTCGATGTCCATGGGCAGGCCGGTGCGGGAGGTGCGCCATTGTAAGTGCAGGCGCACCTCCTGCAAGGCTTAACGATCAACCCGGCCCTGTAGGAGCCGGCTTGCTGGCGAAGACGGCGGCACATTCAGCAGAGGTGTTGACTGGTAGACCGCTTTCGCTGGCAAGCCAGCTCCTACAGGGGATCTTCAGTGATCATGAAATCGGCGAACGACGCCAATCCCTTGCAGGAGCCGGCCTGGCGAACGGCGCCAAGCCGTGCGTCAGATTCTCCTGCATTCAAAACGCAAAACACGAGCAACCAAACGCCCCCCAGAACCCGGCGAAATCGCTGACGGGCGCCGACGACAACCGCGCCCGCTCATGGCTGTGCGCATGGACCGCACAGGCCCCCACGCATTGATGCACCTGCGCCGTCAGCGGCGCCAGCGGTTTCCAGTGGCCAGGCACGTTGACCACGGGCGACCATTCCGGGATCACGGGGATCGCAGGCGGCCCGAGTTTTTCGAACTCGACGCTGCCGTAGACAATCTTGCCGTCGACAATGGTCAGCACCGACTCGATCCCCTTCACGGCTTCGTCTTCGATGTGGAAGTAGTCCGCCGACAAGGCGATCAGGTCCGCGAGTTGCCCGACCTTGATCTGCCCTTTCTTGCCCTGCTCGGAGGAGAACCAGGCGCTGCCATGGGTGAAGAGTTCCAGCGCGGTGTCGCGGCTCAAGCCTTGCGGGTAGAGCTCCAGCCCGCCGACGGTGCGACCGCTGACCAGCCAATAGAGCGATGTCCAGGGGTTGTAGCTGGACACCCGCGTAGCGTCCGTGCCGGCGCCAACCGGGATGCCCTCGGCGAGCATGCGCGCGATGGGTGGCGTGTGCTCGGCGGCTTTGGCACCGTAGCGCTCGACGAAGTATTCACCCTGAAACGCCATGCGGTCCTGAATCGCAATGCCGCCACCCAGGGCCTTCACCCGTTCGATATTTTGCGGGGTAATGGTCTCGGCATGATCGAAAAACCACGGCAGCCCGTCGAACGGGATGTCGCGATTGACCTTCTCGAACACGTCGAGCATGCGGCTGATGGATTCGTTGTAGGTGGCGTGCAGGCGGAACGGCCAGCGCTGTTCCACCAGGTGCCGCACCACCGGCTCCAGGTCCTGCTCCATGGTCTGTGGCAGGTCGGGGCGGGGTTCGAGAAAATCCTCGAAATCCGCCGCCGAGAACACCAGCATTTCCCCGGCGCCGTTGTGGCGCAGGAAGTCATCGCCCTGGCCGTAGCGGGAGCTGCCGGTCCAGTGCTTGAAGTCGGTCAGCTCTTCCTTGGGCTTCTGGGTGAACAGGTTGTAGGCGATGCGCACCGTGAGCTGCCGGTCTTTGGCCAGTTGCTGGATGACCTGATAGTCGTCCGGGTAACTCTGATAACCGCCGCCGGCATCGATGGCGCTGGTGACGCCGAGACGATTGAGCTCGCGCATGAACTGGCGGGTCGAGTTGACCTGGTATTCCAGCGGCAGCTTCGGCCCCTTGGCCAGGGTCGAGTAGAGAATCATCGCGTTGGGGCGGGCGATCAACATGCCGGTCGGATCGCCGTTGGCGTCGCGCTGGATTTCACCGCCCGGCGGATTTGGCGTGTCGCGGTTATAGCCCACCACTTTCAACGCCGCGCGATTGAGCAGCGCGCGGTCGTAGAGGTGCAGCACGAACACCGGGGTATCCGGCGCGGCCTTGTTCAATTCATCGATCGTTGGCAGACGTTTTTCGGCGAACTGGAATTCGTTCCAGCCACCCACCACGCGCACCCATTGCGGCGTTGGCGTGCGATCCGCCTGGTCCTTGAGCATGCGCAGCGCATCGACCAATGACGGCACGCCTTCCCAGCGCAGTTCGAGGTTGTAATTCAAGCCGCCGCGGATCAGATGCAGGTGCGAGTCGTTGAGGCCGGGAATCACCGTGCGTCCGTGCAGGTCGACGATCTGCGTGCCGGGGCCTTGCAAGGCCATGGCCTGGGCATCGCTGCCGACCACCACGAAGCGGCCGTCCTTGATCGCGACGGCGCTTGCCTGTGGCTTCTTGCGGTCAACCGTGTGCAGGCGTCCGTTGTACAGAATGAGGTCGGCCGGGGCATCGGGCATGGTTTTACTCCCTGCTAGCAGTGGGCTGATCCAGGCACCGACGGCACCTGCCGAAAGGCCTTGCAGTACTCGTCGGCGATTGAAGCCTTCGTGGTCGTCAGGTGGGCTCATGGCAATGCTCCGCGCAAAGGCTTATAAAAAAAGCGAGGGCAAACGGCCGATGTCTGACGCATGCGGCCAGAAGGAATATAGACCGCAAATCCACAAGTAGCCGTTTTCCAAAGGCGCAGAACGACGAATCCCGCCATGAGGGCGGGATTCGTTTACAGCCAGGCATGCCCCGAAGGACGGGGCGACGTGCTTAGGCCGGGAACAGCTCGGACAGTTTCATGGCCAGCATCATGTCACCTTCTGCGCGCAGTTTGCCGCCCATGAAAGCTTGCATGCCGTCGGTCGACCCGTCGACGATGCCTTCCAGGGTCTCGCCGTCCATCACCAAGGTCACCTGGGCGTCCGGGTTTTCGCCCTCTTGCAGCTCGCAAGTGCCGTCCTTGACGATCAGGGAGAAGTTCTTGGTGTCGTCGATGCGGAAACCGAATACCAGGTCCAGACCGGCAGCAGCGGCTGGGTTGAACTTGGCTTTCATTGCTTGTACGGCATCAGCTACGGAGGTCATGGTTCGATCCTTTCTTGGGTATTAGAGCTGAGTGATTACAGCCAGGGTCACAATAGTCCGGACTCAGCGAAACGTGATGAGTTCCGGGGCCTTCAACAGTTGCAGGTGCGCCTGACTGTTGAAAGAAGAGAGTGCCACCTCGCGCCCGCGAAACTTCAGCAGGTTGAGCGAGGTGTTGACGATTTGCCAGTTCAGTTCGAATGCCTGGCGTGCCGGCATTTGCGTAATGAGGTGGAGCAGGGCAGTGATGGTGCCGCCCGAGGTGAACACGGCGATCTTCTGGGAGTTGTCGGCCTGTTCGAGGATGCGCTGCAGACCGGCATGGACCCGTTCGACAAACCCCAGCCAGCTTTCCAGCCCGGGTGTGTCGAAGGTCCCGGCCAGCCAGCGCTCGATGATCAGGGCGAAGATGCGCTGGAATTCGGCGCGGTTTTGCGTGGCATTGCGCAGGATGTCCAGCGCTTCGGGTTCGTCTTCCAGCATGGCGGGCAGTAGCGCGCGGATCACCGCGTCGGCATCGAACTCGTTAAAGGCGCAATCGGTTTCCACGATCGGCACCGGCAGGCCCTGGGCGGCGAACTGTTCCAGCGCGCTATTGGCGGTGTGTTGCTGGCGACGCAGGTCGCCCGAGAGGCAGCGATCGAAGCTGATGCCAAGCCCGGCCAGGTGCTGACCGAGGATTTCCGCCTGGCGTATGCCGGTCGGCGACAGGACGTCATAGTCGTCTGCACCAAAGGAGGCCTGGCCATGTCGAATCAGATAGATACTGCCCACGTCCGCTTCATCCCGCTACGTTGAAGGTCCGGCGAGGTTATGAGGATGACGGTGAGCTGTCAATGAAAAAACATACGCTTGTTTGAAATGCCTGTTCCAGGCTTGTTGCCAGAGGTTTCACGACTGGTCGCCGGGTTAATGCATGGGTATGCTGGACGTATCGCGCGCGCGTTTATGCAGCGCATCGTTTTGAAGGAGTCATTGTGGAGTTTTTTGCCGAGTTCGCCATTTTCCTGGCCAAGACCGTGACACTGGTGGTCGCCATCCTGGTGGTGCTGGCCAGTTTTGCGGCGTTGCGCAGCAAAGGCCGACGCAAGACCGCCGGCCAGTTGCAGGTCAGTAAACTCAATGATTTTTACAAGGGGTTGCGTGAGCGGCTGGAGCAAACCCTGCTCGACAAAGACCAGCTCAAGGCCCTGCGCAAGGTCGAGGCCAAAACAGAGAAAAAGCAAAAGAAAAAACCCGAGGTCAAGTCCCGGGTGTTCGTGCTCGATTTCGACGGCGACATCAAGGCCTCGGCCACGGAAAGCCTGCGCCATGAGATCACTGCGTTGCTGACCCTGGCCACGCCCAAGGATGAAGTGGTGCTGCGTCTGGAAAGCGGTGGCGGCATGGTTCACAGCTATGGCCTGGCGTCCTCGCAACTGGCGCGCATTCGCGACGCCGGTGTGCCGTTGACCGTGTGCATCGACAAGGTGGCCGCCAGCGGCGGCTACATGATGGCGTGCATCGGCGAGAAGATAATCAGTGCACCCTTTGCCATTCTCGGCTCGATCGGCGTGGTGGCGCAGTTGCCGAACGTCAACCGCCTGCTGAAAAAGCACGACATCGACTTCGAGGTCCTGACCGCTGGCGAGTACAAGCGCACCCTGACCGTGTTTGGCGAAAACACCGAGAAGGGCCGGGAGAAGTTCCAGGAGGACCTGGACATCACCCATCAGCTGTTCAAGAACTTTGTCTCGCGTTACCGCCCGCAACTGGACATCGACAAGGTCGCCACCGGTGAAATCTGGCTGGGCGTCGCGGCGATGGACAAGCAACTGGTCGACGAGCTCAAGACCAGCGACGAGTACCTCGCCGAGCGGGCGAAGAAATCCGAGCTGTATCACCTGCATTACGCTGAACGTAAAAGCCTGCAGGAGCGCATCGGCATGGCGGCCAGCGGGTCGGTGGACCGGGTCTTGCTGTCCTGGTGGAGCCGCTTGACTCAGCAACGCTTCTGGTAAGAAACCTCATGGCGCCTCGTTGCCGGTTTTCGGCAACGAGGCGCTTTGCATCCATGAATGGAAGCCGGTGCGGTATATATATATTTTAAAGCGTTGGAATATTGCTTGTTTGATCTTGTTGTTCATCGGTTATTCGCGTTTTTATAAGAAATTGCTCAACGTTAATCTGGTTGTCCAAATCAGATTCAAGGTTGTTCAAGATGACGGTAGAAACGAATAACACAGCGTTGGGCAGTATGACGCCAGAGCAACAGGGCGCATTCTTCTCGCTTATTAAACAACAGACCCCTTCATGGCTGCTTGAGTCGCCCTCGGATGTTCGCGCCGCCCTGCGCACGAGCCTGTTGGCAAGTTACCGCACCCGACAGGCAGTGGCGGATGCCTTGGCCGAATTGAAATCCCCCGAAAGCTTTTGTACACCCTTGTTGGCCAAGGCCATGTCAGACAAATTGGGCGAGCCGCTTGATATAGAAGGCGTGGTATTCCAGCATATACGCTCAACGTCCAGCTTGCTCGGGTTGAGGAAAAAGCTGATCACGCCCATTGACCGCGATCTGTTGATGGCGGCCTGCGAAAATTTCGAATCCAGCGAGACGGCGCCGGGAAACTATGACGACAACTCGTTTCTTTATATCCCCGAGTGTATCCATGGACGGTCCGCTAAGGTCCTGTCGATCGAGCCCCATGAGTTTGCGAAACTGTGTCGAACACTGGACTTGGGAAAGCAATACCAGGCTCACCTCAAGTCTATGCTGGAAGGGGAGCCGTTGCGCTTTAAACATCAAGCGTACGCAAAACACCGGTTTGAAGTCGACATGCATATCGCTTTCATAAAGAAGCATGTCAGTGCTGATGTTTATAACATGCTGAAATCGGTCAAGGATTGCGCCGAAACAATTACACTGGGTAATAATGCGCTGGGTTATCAAGGGTTGGAGATGTTGGGTGTAAAACTGCATGGGGCGATCTTTATTGGCCCTGTTAATAAACATGCAGACCGTGATTACCGATGCGTGGTTTACCTGCCGGGTGATCCGTTGCACCCTCTGAAGGAATATGAGTCGTTCAAGGATTTTGAGGCGGAACTGGAAAGACGCCTTAGAGAAACCGATTTTCGCGAATTTTTCATGCGTTTCATTTTGCTGCGTGACCGACCTGGTTTTCATGCGGCGCTGAATGCGCGGCAGTCAGGTGCCGCCGATGTTCTTTTAAAGTTCAGTATTTCCGTGACAGTCGACGGATACGATGTGGACGATGATGTGTTCCTGAGCCTGTTTCACCAGCGCTCGGCCCATGTGATCGCCGACGCGCGATTGCTGGTGGTGCCAACGGATGACGAGGATGAAAAGACCCGTCTTGCCAGGCTGGAGACGTATAAAACCATCGGCGTCAACGCGTTGCTGTTCTTCGGCTCCTTTTTGCCGGTGGTGGGCGCAGTCATGTTTGCCGTCGCTGGGGGGCAATTGCTGGCAGAGGTTTACGAAGGCATCGACAGTTGGTCCCGGGGGGAGCAGGAAGAAGCCACTGACCATCTATTCGATGTCATTGAAAACCTGATTCTGACGACGGCAACGGCTGCTGGGGCAATGGGGGTGGGCAAAGGTTACAAGGTCGTCAGATCCTCGGATTTCATCAGTCGGTTGAGAGCCGTCTCGATTGGCTCCGGTTCCGTGCGGTTATGGAAACCCGATCTGAAAGCTTATCGTCAGCACTTGCTCATGCCGGACAAACTCCCTGCCGACAAGCTCGGGCTCGTGAAGTGGCGTGAGCGTCAGTACATGCGAACAGGGACGGATACTTATGCCTTGCGTCCCATTGAAGGCACCGACCTGTGGCAAGTCGAGCCTCCCGAGCATCCCCAGGTATCCGTACGTTATTCACCGGTGATGGAGACCAACGGCGCAGGTGCGTGGCTGCACGATTCCGAGTTGCCGCAGCAATGGAATCTGCTCACGTTGTTTCGACGCCTTGGCTATCGCGAGGAGGACATTCCGGACACGGAAGGATTACAGATCCTCGCCGCCAGCGGCCTCGATGAGTCGCAGTTGCGCCAGCTGTATCCCGACCGTAGCAAGCCGATGGCCATGCTGGTCGACACCGTTCGACGCTTTCGCGCGGACAAGGCCGTCAACCGTTTCATGGAGCAAATGCGTGTATCGACCTCCGCGTCGCAGGCGGACGCCGATCTGCAGTTGTATCTGCTGACCTCCGGGGGCAAATGGCCTCAGGAGAAGGGGGTGAGCATTACCGATATTACCGGCGGGGAAGTCGAGCGTTACGGTCGCGCCCAGGCGTCCAGGCAAATCAGGATATCGAAGGATCTTTTTAACAAGGGGCAGTTTTATTCGACGCTGCTAAAGGGCCTCGACACGGCGGAGCGTAAGCATCTGATTGGCTCGACGACGACTGAAGGAACCCTGCAAGCCCAATTGTTGGCCAAGGTGATTGCCGAGCGAGCGGAGGGTAAGCGGCTGTCGCTGTTCAACCGTATCTATCAGCGCTCCAATGTCACCACAGAGACGAAGGCCGCCCCTGTGCATGACAAGTTTGCGACGCTGCCGGCCAGTGTCGCCGACGAGCTGGTACAGAACACTGACTCCACCGAATGGCTGCAGCTCGATGACGCAAAAGTCCCGTTACGGCTCGCCGAAGAGGCCAGGCGGTATGCGCAGGTGGTGCGATTGAACCGGGCCTATGAAGGGCTGTATCTGGACGCGGCCAGCGGGATCGACACGGATCAGCTGGTGCTCAACACCCTCATGCAGTTACCGGGCTGGCCGAACGATGTGTTTGTCGAGATCGTGGAATGGGCTGTCCCTTCCGAGAAAAGGGCCAGCATTGGTCCCAAAGACGCCGCGCACAAGCTCGTTATCGAAGCTCACCCTGACCGTTTTGAAGCGTCCGATGCCAGTGGGAAAAACCTGTTCACGCACCTGAAGCGCACCCGCGCGCATTTTTTTCAAACGCTTTGGGAGGGCTTGCCCGTCGCTACGCGCGAAGCGCTGGGGGTCGAAACGCCGGACGCCGGTGTGCAATTGAGGAAAAAAATCACGGCACTGGCCTTGCAGCAACGCGATGCCATCGCCGGGGCTATCGGTATCGAACCCAGACGCACCGGTTACCGCTCGCCAATGGGCCTGGCAGACCGGTTGATTGCCAAAGCGATTTTATTAGGGCTACCGCCTTCGGGTGAGCACTCATCACATTCGCCGGCGCTGCTACAGCGGGCCCAAGAGCTCTATCCCACTCACTCGCCAACGCAGGTCGAACATTTCCTGACGACATTGGGCACCGACGAAGTGTTGGCGATCCAGGCCCTTGAGGCACTGCGCCAGGAACACCTGGCCATCCGCGATGCGCTGGATCGCTGGGTCAATCGTCCGACCCACCATCAGGAAGGCGACGGGCCGCGACTCAGGGTGCCTCAACACAGCAAGGGGCGTGCCGCCCTGGCGATTGTGCGCGCCTGGCGCAAAGACGGCAGTTTCATGCCTGGCACTCCGGAAATGCTTTACAAGTTGAGTCTTGATCCGCAGCCACTGGGGGATATCCCGGTGCTGGTCGGTAACTTCAGCCACATCGGCGCCCTGGAGCTGGACAGAGTCGGGGCCAGCGCCGGATTGAATGCATTTCTGCGCAACTTCCCCAACCTGCGCACGTTGAGCCTGACCGGCAATGAGTTAAGCCGAATCCCCCAGGCGATCGCGGCCATGCCCAAGCTGGAGCACCTGGACTTGAGCGATAACCGTATTCATCTGACGCCCGAAGCGATCCAGTTGCTCAATGGCCTGGAGTATCTGCAGACCCTCAACCTGAGCTTCAACCCGGCGCTCGGGCAAACCCCGACGGTGACGACCCTGAAACAATTGCGACACCTTGCATTGCGTGGTTCGGGGATTGTCGATTGGCCGGTCGGGGTCAATGACCTTTCCGCTCTGCAGACAATGGATCTGCGCGACAACCGCATCGCACACATCCCGGACACGGTGTTCAAGGCGCGGCCCGCCTTGAACCTTGGCACAAACGTCGATGGCAACCCGCTTTCAGCGTCGAGCCTGAAGGCGCTCGCCGCCTATCAACGTTCCAACCCAAACAGCCTGGGAGTTATTGCCGCCGATTACCTTCAGGTCGCGCCTGTGCAACCGGATATCGCCAGACACGGCTCGATCTGGTTGAGCAGACTGGTCGGTGCTGAATTGGCCCGCAGGCAAGCAATCTGGAACTCATTGTCGTTGTACCCAAGGTCCAGGGATTTCTTCCATTTGCTTGCCCGGCTACATGACACCGCGGATTATGACCTGATGCAAACTGATTTGACGCAGCGGGTATGGAACGTGCTGGAGGCCGCCGCCGAAGATGACGTGTTGCGACGCGCCTTGTTTCAAGCAGCTCGCATCGGTCGGGTCAGCGCCGAGAACGCGGCGGGTCTGTTCAGCGATATGGTAGTGAGGGTTTTATGTTATCAAGCCGTGGTTTCGGCCCGCACTGGAAATCGTACGCTGGAGGGGGAACTGGTGCATCTTTTGAGGGGCCTGTTTCGACTGCAGCAGGTGGAACGGCAGGCCATGAGCGAGATCGGCCGCCGCACGCTGTCCGGACCCTTCACTCGCGCCCAGGCGCGGGAGCTCGAACTGATTTACCGCGTGAGCCTGGCGCAGCGCCTGGACCTGCCTGCCCAGCCCAGAGAAATGAATTTCGTGCGCAATGTCGACGTGTCCCCCGAGGAGCTCGATAGCGCCTATCGGGAGGTCGCCAAAGCCGAAAATTCCGCGGCGCTGTTAACTTCGATCAAAGCCCGAAGGTTCTGGTACGACTACCTCCGGCAGACTCATCAAGACCAATTCAACACCTTGTCCGAGCGCAGCGCCATTGCCTTTGCCCAACTGGAAGCGCAAGTCGCCTTGCCGCGTGCAACCGCTACCCTGCGCCAGAACGCGATCATAGAAAACTATAAGAACGACGCCGTACAACTTTTCGATCAATTGACCGCCGCAGCCTTGGCGAGACATCCGGGACTGCCGCTACCCGCCGAGGAGGTCTGCGATGAATGAGCGCCCTCATGATCAAGTAGCCGGCCCTCATCCGACTCCGGCCTGGCAAATGCGCAGCGACCTGAAAGGCATCCTGGACCTCGCGTTGCCACAAACCCCTGCCCAGTTTGGCGAACACCAGATCAAGAAAAAATGGGGGCAGGGCATCGATCCGCAGACCACCTTGCTGGTCACGCTCGATTACGATTACAAGGGTCATCCCGCACAGGCCGGTATCCACCAGGGAAAAGTTGCAAGCTCCCAATCTTTACTCCAAGCGCTGCTTTCGAACTACCAGACGGTGGGTGACGGGCGATTCGCAGAAACTGCATTTGGTCTGTACACCCCGCCTGACATCGGCCCGTCTGTTCGCATCGTGGAACAGGTCGATGAATTCGCCGACCAAGGCAGCGGCAATCACCAGACCTATGAGGGCATTTATCTGCAAACCGCTGCGCAAACCTACGGCCCGGAAACGCAGTTGGCCCTGAGGCCGGCGGACTTCAAGCAGTGGGTCTGGGAACTGGAGTTGCAGGACCTGTACAGCGCATACCTGGATCAAGCGTGGCCGGCGGACGAGGTGCTGCTGGCGCCTGCGCCTTATGCGTTGCGAACCTCGGTCAAGGCGGCTTTCGTCATGAGCGCCTGGCTGCAGCGCAATGAACGACGCTTGACTCAAAAAGGTCTGGAACTGGCATTGCAGGCAGCAGGGCTATCGTCCGATCAACCTTGGGAAACGTTGACCGTCAACCAGCTGCAGGCACCCACTCCGAACCCCGGCACGGTCACGGCACGCCGCTTGAAACTCTATCGTTATACCGCGAGCGATATCTGGGTCTTCCGTAGCCCGTCCAGCGCCAGGGTCTTGATGTACATCCCCGGCAACTCCTCGCCGCTGCATGAGTTCACCGATGCCGCGCTACTGCGCCAATGGGTGGTGGCGCAGGCGCGCAGTGGCGAAACGAAACAGGCACTGGCAGCGCACTTTGCCGATGACGATCGCATCGACGGGACCTTCCACGCCGGTGTCCTGACGGCGCTGGATGGCATGGCGAGGTATCCGAAACAGCACCGGCTGAGCAAAGAGGCCGGCTTTTTCAACAATGATGGCTACTGGGATCCCGCCGAGTACGTCGGCTTCGATGACGCTGGCGCAGACACCGATGTGTTTGCCCAGTTGGTGCTGACAATGAAGCGGGCGGCATTGGCCAGCGTCAAGACCATTCGTGACGATGCCCAGGTCAATCGCGACAATTTGAGCGCTGTGGTCGAGCCGATCGTGCAATGGGTCAACCGGTTTGGTCCGCTGGCTTTGTTCGTTCCGGGAGGCGAAGGCCTGCTCGCGCTAGCGGGACTGATCGATGCCGGTTATGGCCTGGATCAGGCCATCAACGGCGAAACGGCAAGCCAGCGTTCCGAAGGTGTCACGCGCACGGTGTTCGGCTTGCTCAATGCACTGCCGATCGCCGGGATCGCGGCATTGGCCAAGGGCGATGGGGTTGATATCGAAGCACTGACGACCACCGATCACCGTGGCGGCGAACCGTCTGTGGCGCCCGCGGAACCGCACGCTCCCGCTGAACCGGCTCCTGCGGTACCGACCCGCCTGGCACTGCTGCGGGGCGTCGGGCCGTCGGTCGCCACCTTCAGCGATGAAATGCTTGCACAAATCGGCAGGGTCAGCGCGGTTGATGACGACATGCTGCGCTTGATGCAAACCGGACGCCCACCGACGCCGTTGCTGGCCGATACGATCAGCCGTTTCAAGATCGATCGGGATCTGGGCCCGGTCGGTAACCCTCAATTGTTCAACAGCCGCTATCAAGCGCTTCAAGATAGCGGGAATGCATGGGTCCGGATGTTTCAGCGCGAGTACCCAGGCCTGCCCAAAAGCGCCATCGAACAAATGCTCGACCGCTATGGCGTGGACATCCAGGCAGCGCCCGACGCTAGCGAAGCCTTGCAAGTGATCAAGCGACTGGACAGCAAGGCTCGCCAATACCAGCAACACCTATGGCTCAATCGGGCTTATGAGGGCTTATATCTACGCTCTGCAGGCAATCCGCAATCGGACACACTGGCCTTGCATTCGCTGAAAAACCTGCCCGGCTGGCCAGCAAACCTGCGGATCGATGTACTCGATCAGTCGGCCATCGGGCGTGTGCTGGACCGCAGTGGCCCCCTCGATGCGCCGCACGTCCGGCGTCTGATCAAGCAGGGCGATCACTATTTGCACCAAGGGCTGCAAACCGACTTTTATGGCGCAGTCCTTGGGGTGCTGTCGGACGAAGAGCGTTCAGCGTTGCACCTGGTGTCGCTTGATCCCGCCAGGGAAATGCGGTTGAAAATCGGCGACCGGACGTTGTCACGGTCTGAATTCATGTTTGGATCAGCAAGGATGGACAGCGGGCTGCCCTTCGAGCGCCAAGGCCTGAGCGGCGGCGGGTTTCCGGATCCACCGCCGGCAGGGGCGTTGAGGCACCAAATGATGAGGGCACAAGTCAGCGACCTTTACCCGGAATATTCCGATGCCGAGGCTGATGAAATGCTGCAGCGGACGGGGGCGAGCGCTCAGGCACACCTCGACGGTTTGCAGCAGCAGCTTCAACAACTGAACAGCGATTTGAACGCTTGGATCGATCAGACCACTGATGACGTCGAAGACATGGATCTGCCTTTTCTCGGTGCCGGTGACGTTGAGGCGCAGGGACTCGACGCTGCGCAAATCGAAGCCCATAACATCGCATTGCTGCATGACACGATTCAGGTCGAACGTGATACCCGGACCGAGTTGGCGGATGAAATGATCGCCATCTGGCAAAAGCGTGCGCCGCGGGAAGACAGTCATTATTCAGGCAGTTACCTGAGTGGCTTCACGATGAACATGGATTTTGAGGATTTCCACCGATTACCCGCGCTGAATGTTCGGCTCAACGACGTGACCGGATTGTCGATGCGACATTTTCATTTGTTCGAGCGTGAAACCCTGCACGATTTTCTCGACTCTTTTCCAAATCTGCGCACCTTGAATCTACAAGGAACCGATCTTCGTCTTCCCGATATCCAAGGGAGCCTGACAAGTTCTCTGCCCCCTCAGATTCCCCGAATGCGCCATCTCACCCGGTTAAATCTCAGTAACACCGAAATGGCATTCACGGAGGATACGACCGCCTCGCGCCTGATTACGCTGACGCAGCTGCAACATCTGGATTTGAGCAACAACCCGCTGGTAGTCCCCCCGTTGGTGGCGGGGATGAACGAGCTGCGCGAGCTCGACCTGAGAAACACCCGGATCACTGCCTGCCCCATCGGGATCATGGATCAGCCGTACCTGGACCGGCTGGATCTGCGCAATAACCAGATCACCCGGGTGCCGCCCGCGGTGGTGAACCAGGCCATCAGTCGTGACCGCGTGCTGCTGCAAGGTAATCCATTGACCGATGAAGACACGCTGTTGCGCCTGGTGGAACATCGCCGCAGCACAGGCATCAACCTGTGGCTCAGCGAGCCTGGACCCGACTACGGCGAAGTCATCGAATGGTTGCGTGAGAGCAGCGGTGCGCGACGGCAAGCCAGGCGCTTGATCTGGCAGCGCCTGGCAGCCAAACCGCTGGGCACGCGCTTCTTGCGAACCATGGACGGCCTGAGCCTGACGGCGGATTTCCGCGTGGATTATCTGACCTTGCAAGCGCGGGTCTGGCGACTCCTGGTCGAAGCGGATGCTTCAGAGCAATTGTGGTCGCGACTGGTCGAGGATGTTGAAGTGGCCGAGGTCGATGCCGATAATCCGTTTGTGACGTTCACGGTACTGGAGGATCGAGCGAGGCTCTACACCGATTGGGTGGCGATGGGGCGACCGTTTCCGATAACCGCGGGTCAACCGTAGCCATTCACCGCAGAGACTTCTTGGAATGCCTGTAGGAGCAAGCTTGCTCGCGATGGACGTTAACGATAACGCGTTCTTTCTGAATGAACGCGTTGCCCTTGAGACCATCGCGAGCAAGCTCGCTCCTACAGTTGTCAGCGGCGACGGAACAGCGGCAACGGTTCGTCGGTGGCGGCCTGATAGGTCACCGAGAAGTCCCTGAGACTTTCCAGGGCTTCATAGGGGTCTTTGTCGGCACGCAGTGCGAAGGCATCGAATCCGCAGCGACGCAGGTAGAACAACTGATCGCGCAACACATCGCCGATCGCCCGCAGTTCGCCCTTGAAACCATAACGGTCACGCAACAGGCGGGCGTTGGAGTAGTTGCGGCCATCGGTGAAGGCCGGGAAGTTCAGGGCGATGACTTGGAACTGATCCACGTCCTCACCGATTTCCTCGGCTTCTTCATCGGCATCCAGCCACACGCCCAGGCCTCCATCGCGGGCCTTGAGCATGCGGCTGTGTTCGCGCCACAGCTGCAGCGGGACGATGTAGTCGTCGCAGTTGCTGATCTCGTCGATATTGAAGTCCTTCGGCAGCAAGTGCCAGGTTTCGTCGACGACTTCGTTGTTCTTAATTATTCGCTGCATAGACGCGCTCCTTGAAGAGGTCGATGCCAATACGCTGATAGGTGTCAATGAAACGCTCGTCTTCGGTACGTTGTTCGATGTACACGTCGATCAGCTTCTCGATCACGTCAGGCATGGCGTCCTGGGCGAAGGACGGGCCGAGGATCTTGCCCAGGCTCGCATCGCGGGTGCCGCTGCCACCCAGGGACACCTGGTAGAACTCTTCGCCTTTCTTGTCCACCCCGAGGATGCCGATGTGGCCGACGTGGTGGTGACCACAGGCGTTCATGCATCCGGAAATGTTCAGGTCCAATTCGCCGATGTCGAACAGATAGTCCAGGTCGTCGAAACGGCGCTGGATCGATTCGGCGATCGGGATCGACTTGGCGTTGGCCAGGGAGCAGAAATCGCCGCCCGGGCAGCAGATGATGTCGGTCAGCAAGCCGATGTTCGGCGTGGCGAAGCCTTGCTCGCGCAGTTCACCCCACATCTCGAACAACCGGCCCTGTTCCACGTCGGCCAGAATGATGTTCTGCTCGTGGGAAGTGCGCAGCTGACCGTAGCTGTAGCGGTCGGCCAGGTCGGCCACGGCGTCGAGCTGTTTGTCGGTGATGTCGCCCGGGGCAACGCCGGTCGGCTTCAGGGACAGGGTCACCGCCACATAGCCCGGTTTCTTGTGGGCCAGGGTATTGCGGGTGCGCCAGCGCGCAAAGCCCGGGTGCTGCTTGTCGAGCTCGGCGAGTTCGGCGCTCTGGTTGACCAGTGCCTTGTACTCGGGATCGACGAAGTGTTTGGCGACGCGATGCACTTCGGCCTCGGTCAGCGTGGTCTGGCCACCGCGCAGGTGTTCCATTTCCGCTTCGACTTTTTGCGCAAAGACTTCAGGCGTCAGGGCCTTGACCAGAATCTTGATCCGCGCCTTGTACTTGTTGTCACGACGGCCGTAGCGGTTGTAGACCCGCAGGATGGCGTCGAGGTAGCTCAACAGGTCCTGCCACGGCAGGAACTCATTGATGAATGCGCCCACCACCGGCGTACGGCCCAGGCCGCCACCGACCAATACGCGGAAGCCGACTTCGCCAGCAGCGTTGTGCACCGCTTCCAGGCCGATGTCATGGACTTCGATGGCCGCACGGTCGGACGTCGAACCGTTGATGGCAATTTTGAACTTGCGCGGCAGGTAAGCGAATTCCGGGTGGAACGTTGTCCACTGGCGGACGATCTCGCACCAAGGGCGTGGATCGACCAACTCATCGGCGGCGACACCGGCGAACTGGTCGGTGGTGACATTGCGCAGGCAATTGCCGCTGGTCTGGATCGCGTGCATCTGCACGGTCGCCAGTTCAGCGAGGATGTCCGGAATGTCTTCCAGCGCCGGCCAGTTGAATTGCACGTTCTGCCGGGTGCTGATGTGGGCATAGCCCTTGTCATAGTCGCGGGCGATTTTGGCGATCATTCGCGTCTGGCGCGAAGTCAGCTGGCCATAAGGCACCGCCACCCGCAGCATCGGCGCGAAACGCTGGATATAAAGCCCGTTTTGCAGGCGTAGCGGGCGGAACTCTTCTTCGCTCAGCTCGCCTGCCAGATAGCGTCGGGTCTGATCACGGAACTGCTTGACGCGGTCCTCGATGATCCGCTGATCGTACTCGTCGTATACGTACATATAAGTCCTGTTCTCAGGCTTGGGCCGCTCGGATCCAGCTGCGTGGTTCGCCTGCTGAAGTCTCCGACACTGCCTCGGCAATTCTGCGCGCACGGCCGCGCACTCCCAACGGAGCCGGGGCAAGATACCAGTTTGTAGTTATGCGCAAAAGTGATGTTTGAGTATATGCAAAGAACCAAAAGGACTAATGAGAATCGTTGTTGCAAAGCCCCCGGTTGTGGTGAGGGCAATCATCGTCTTAACTGTGGTCGAGTCTTTATGCAATCACCGATAAAACCGACAAGAGGCGATGCAATGAGCAACCCTACCAAAGCCACAAAACCCGATAGCACGGTGGATGCCTGGGCCATTTTGTTCCTGATCATCCTGGTCGTGGGCACCGCGGTGTTCTGGGTCAGTCATCAATAACGACCTCGTCCGGGCTCGCTCCGACGGTTGTCGGACCTTCAGCGGGTCAGGCGCCGGTGTACGGGAGGTCGCTGGCTAAAATGAGCGGCGAATTTCGAGGCCCGGACGATCAATGTTGAAGTTTCTCTGTGGCGTATTACTGGCGCTGGGGACGGTCATGGCACCTTGCGCCCAGGCGGCGTCGGTGCTGTTCCTGAATCCGGGAGCTACCGGGGAAGCCTTTTGGGTCAGTTATTCGCAGTTCATGCAGGCCGCGGCGAGGGACCTGGCCATGAATTTGCGCATTCAGTACGCCGAGCGGATACCTGAAAACACCTTGAAACAGGCTCGAGAAGCCCTGCAAGGGCCAGACCGGCCGGACTATCTGGTGTTCGTCAACGAGCAGTCAGGCGCCGCCGAAATCCTGCGTCTGGCCCAGGGCAGTGGCGTGAAGCTGTTCATGGTCAATAGCGCGCTGACCCCGGACCAGATGAGCCTGCTGGGCTCGCAGCCTGAAAAATACCCAAATTGGCTGGGCAGCCTGGTGCCCAACGACGAGGAGGGCGGTTATCTGATGCTCAAGGAGCTGATTCGTCTGCATCCTCCGGTCGCTCCCGGTCAGGTCATCGAGCTCCTGGCTTTTTCCGGACTGAAGGTCACACCGACATCACAGTTGCGTGAGAAGGGCATGATGCGTGCACTGGCCGAGCACCCCCAAGTGCGATTGCGCCAGTTGGTGCATGGCACCTGGACCCGGGAGCGCGCCTATGAGCAGGCCGGATTGCTGTTCAAGCGCTATCCGAAGGCGTCGCTGATCTGGACGGCCAATGACGAAATGGCCCTTGGGGTCATGCAAGCCTATGCCGAAGCCGGTGGCCTGCCTGGAAAGGACGCGCTGTTCGGCACCATCAACCATTCTCCCGCGGCCCTGCAAGCGCTGTTGGACGGTCGGCTGAGCGTGCTGCTGGGTGGGCATTTCAGCCTGGGCGGCTGGGCCCTCGTGCAGTTGCATGACTACGATCAGGGCGTGGATTTCGGCCAGTACGGCGGCCGTGACCGACAGATCCCGTTACTGCAACTGATTGATCGGGCACAGGCCAGGCGTCTGCTGGCGCTGGGGGTCAGGCAGGACTATGGCGTGGATTTTCGCGCGCTCTCGGCCAAGGGGCAGCCGGCGTCGTATCGCTACCCGTTCAACCTGAAAACCCTGCTGCACTGAGTTTTGCCTGAAGCCAGGCATCAGATCCCGGCCAGGTGCAGCACCAGTTTGACGATGCCGAACAAGGTCAGGGCGAACACCGCCGTGAACACAATCCCCAGGATCACGAAATGGCTGGGCTTGCCGTGAGTGAAGTCCCGGGCCCGGTTCTTCCCGCTCTGCACTCCGAACGCCGCCGCCATCACGCTGTGGAGCATCTGCCAGAAGGTGGGCGGCTTGTTGTTGTCGACTGGATCGTCCATAAACCCCTCGTCACGGATGTGTGAGAGCTAAGCATAGACAATCCCGAAAAAATGCATGGGCTCAGGAGCCAGATACAAGTCTGTAGGAGCCGGCTTGCTGGCGAAGGCGGTGTGTCAGGCGGCATCGTTATCGACTGTTAAGACGCCTTCGCTGGCAAGCCAGCTCCTACAGGGGGTATGTGTACACCCGTGTAGGAGTTGCCGCAGGCTCGGCCGTGTTCGGACGATCTTTTGATCTTAGTTGTCGTAACCCAGGTTCGGCGCCAACCAGCGCTCGGTCACGCTCAACTCCTGACCTTTGCGCGAGGTGTAGCTCTGCACCTGGTCCTTGTCGATCTTGCCCACGGCGAAGTACTGCGCCTGCGGGTGAGCGAAGTACCAGCCGCTGACCGCCGCCGCCGGGAACATCGCGTAGTGCTCGGTGAGGAACACGCCGCTGCGCCCGGCCTGCATTTCGCTGGCTTGCGGGTCGAGCAAGGCGAACAGGGTGCCTTTCTCGGTGTGATCCGGGCACGCCGGGTAGCCGGGAGCAGGGCGGATGCCGGTGTATTGCTCCTTGATCAGCGCCTCGTTGTCGAGGGTTTCATCCTTGGCATAACCCCAGTAATCCTTACGGACCTGCTGGTGCAACCATTCGGCGCACGCCTCGGCCAGACGGTCGGCCAGGGCCTTGACCATGATCGAGTTGTAATCGTCGCCGGCATCCTGGTAGGCCTTGGCCACTTCTTCGGCGCCGATCCCTGCGGTGGTAATGAAACCACCTACGTAGTCGGTGACTTCGCTGTCCTTCGGGGCCACGAAGTCGGCCAGGGAGAAGTTCGGCTTGCCATCGGTCTTGATGATCTGCTGGCGCAGGTGATGCAGCTTGGCCAGTGGCTTGCCGTCATCGCCGTAGAGTTCGATGTCATCGTCGCGCACCTGGTTGGCCGGCCAGAAGCCGAACACCGCACGGGCGCTGATCAGTTTTTCGTCGATCAGTTTGGCGAGCATTTCCCGGGCATCGGCGTACAGCGCGGTGGCGGCTTCACCGACCACTTCATCGGTGAGGATGCGCGGGAACTTGCCGGCCAGGTCCCAGGAGATGAAGAACGGCGTCCAGTCGATGTATTCGGCCAGCACCTTGAGGTCGATATTGTCCAGTACCTTGGCGCCGGTGAAGGTCGGTTTGACCGGGGTGTAGGTGCTCCAGTCGAACTGCGGCTTCTTGGCAACCGCGGCCGGGTAGCTCAGGCGTTCGGTGCGGGCACTGCGATTGGCGGTGCGCTCGCGGACCTCGACATATTCCAGGCGGGTCTTCTCGACGAACGCCGGTTTCAACTCCTTGGACAGCAACTGGGTGGCCACGCCCACCGCGCGGGAGGCGTCGGTGACGTAGATTACTGCGTCATTGCTGTACTTGGGTTCGATCTTCACCGCCGTGTGCGCCTTGGAGGTGGTCGCGCCACCGATCATCAGCGGCAGGTGGAAGTCCTGGCGCTGCATCTCGCGGGCCACGTGGACCATTTCATCCAGCGAAGGGGTGATCAGGCCGGACAGGCCGATGATGTCGCATTTCTGCTCCTTGGCCACTTGCAGGATCTTCTCGGCCGGCACCATCACGCCGAGGTCGACGATGTCGTAGCCATTACAGCCCAGCACTACGCCGACGATGTTCTTGCCGATGTCATGCACGTCGCCTTTTACCGTGGCCATGAGGATCTTGCCCTTGGCTTCCGGTTTGTCGCCTTTTTCCAGTTCGATGAACGGGATCAGGTGGGCCACCGCCTGTTTCATCACGCGGGCGGATTTAACCACCTGCGGCAGGAACATTTTGCCGGCGCCGAACAGGTCGCCGACGATGTTCATGCCGGACATCAGCGGGCCTTCGATCACTTCGATCGGTCGGGCGAAGGATTGGCGCGACTCTTCGGTGTCTTCGACGATGTGGGTGGTGATGCCCTTGACCAGTGCGTGTTCCAGGCGCTTGTTGACATCCCAGTTGCGCCACTCTTCAGTCTCGGCTTCCTTGACGCTGCCGTCGCCCTTGTACTTGTCGGCGATGGCGAGGAGGGCGTCGGTGCCTTCCGGGGTACGGTTGAGGATCACGTCTTCCACGGCATCGCGCAGTTCGGCCGGGATCTGGTCGTAGATCTCCAGCTGGCCGGCGTTGACGATACCCATGGTCAGGCCGTTGCGGATCGCATACAGCAGGAACACCGAGTGAATCGCTTCGCGCACCGGGTTATTGCCGCGGAACGAGAACGACACGTTGGACACGCCGCCCGACGTCAGGGCATACGGGAGTTCGTCGCGGATGTAGGCGCAGGCATTGATAAAGTCCACAGCGTAGTTGTTGTGTTCTTCGATACCGGTGGCCACGGCGAAGATGTTCGGGTCGAAGATGATGTCTTCCGGCGGGAAGCCGACTTCGTTGACCAGGATGTCATAGGAGCGTTTGCAGATTTCTTTCTTGCGCGCTTCGGTGTCGGCCTGGCCGGCTTCGTCGAAGGCCATCACCACCACGGCGGCACCGTAGCGCTTGCACAGCTTGGCGTGATGAATGAACTGCTCGACGCCCTCCTTCATGCTGATCGAGTTGACGATGCCCTTGCCCTGGATGCATTTGAGGCCGGCTTCGATCACTTCCCACTTGGAGGAGTCGATCATGATCGGCACGCGGGAGATGTCCGGCTCGCCGGCAATCAGATTGAGGAAGGTCACCATGGCCTTCTTCGAATCGAGCATCCCTTCGTCCATGTTGATGTCGATCACCTGGGCGCCGGCTTCGACCTGCTGCAGGGCGACTTCCAGGGCTTCGGTGTAGTTGTCGTCACGGATCAGTCGGGCGAACTTGGCGGAACCGGTGATGTTCGTGCGTTCGCCGACGTTGACGAACAATGAGCTGCGATCGATGGTGAAAGGTTCCAGGCCCGACAGGCGGCAGGCCTTGGGAATCTCCGGGATTTCACGCGGTGCATAACCGGCCACGGCCTTGGCGATGGCTTCGATGTGGCCCGGCGTGGTACCGCAGCAGCCGCCGACAATGTTGAGGAAACCGCTTTGGGCGAATTCTTCGATGACCTTGGCGGTTTCTGCCGGCAGTTCGTCGTACTCGCCGAATTCGTTCGGCAGGCCGGCGTTAGGGTGCGCGGAGACGTAGGTGCCGGCCTTGTTCGACAGCTCTTCCAGGTACGGGCGCAATTCGCTGGCGCCGAGGGCGCAGTTCAGGCCGACCGAGATCGGCTTGGCGTGGGCCACGGAGTTCCAGAAGGCCTCGGTGGTCTGACCGGACAAGGTACGGCCGGAGGCATCGGTGATGGTGCCGGAAATCATGATCGGCAACTCGACGCCCAGCTCTTCGTAAACCCCTTGCACGGCAAAGATCGCAGCCTTGGCGTTCAGGGTATCGAAAATGGTTTCGATCAGGATCAGGTCGGCGCCGCCTTCGATCAGGCCCTTGGTGGCCTCGGTGTAGTTTTCCACCAGTTCATCGAATGTCACGTTGCGATAGCCGGGGTTGTTCACGTCCGGCGACAGCGAGCAGGTGCGGCTGGTAGGGCCGAGCACCCCGGCGACGAAACGCGGCTTGTCCGGGGTTTCCAGGGTCTTGGCGTCCGCCACCTGGCGAGCCAGGCGGGCGCCTTCCACGTTCAACTCGTACGCCAGGCCCTGCATGCCGTAGTCGGCCTGGGACACCTGGGTGGCGTTGAAGGTGTTGGTTTCCAGAATGTCGGCGCCGGCATCCAGGTAGGCTTTTTCGATCGAGCCGATGACGTCGGGGCGGGTCAGGATCAACAGGTCGTTGTTGCCCTTGACGTCGCTCGGCCAGTCGGCGAAGCGTTTGCCGCGGTAATCCTGTTCCTCGAGCTTGTAGCTCTGGATCATCGTGCCCATGCCGCCATCGAGTATCAGGATGCGCTCTTTGAGGGCGTGCTTGAGAGCTTGAAGGCGAACGCTGCGATCGGACATTGGGACTACTCGAAAAGACCATGACGAAGGGCCGGGATGATAGCAAACCTGTGCGGTTTTGGAGCATGTTGCTGTTTTGCATGAATCTGGCTCATGTTGTCGTCGTTACCCGCTCCCTGTAGGAGCTGGGTTGCCAGCGAAGGAGGTCAACGTTAACGCGTTCTGCCTGCATGCAAGCGGTGCCTGAGCATTCTTCGCTGGCAAGCCAGCTCCTACAGGGAGGCGGGGTGTTCGGAAGACCATTGCGACATCCGGACTTTTCCGACATAAATACTAGGACTTTGTCCCGCGCGTCGATTGGCGTAAACTGCGCCCAAGCCTGCGAGGAGTTTCCATGACCGCTATTACCATTACCGACGCCGCCCACGATTACCTGGCCGATCTGCTCTCCAAGCAGAACACCCCGGGTATCGGCATCCGCGTCTTTATCACCCAGCCTGGCACCCAGTACGCCGAAACCTGCATTGCCTACTGCAAGCCGGGCGAAGAAAAACCGGAAGACACGGCGCTGGGGCTGAAAAGCTTCACCGCTTACATCGATTCGTTCAGCGAAGCCTTCCTGGACGACGCGGTAGTCGACTACGCCACCGACCGGATGGGCGGCCAGCTGACCATCAAGGCACCCAATGCCAAAGTACCGATGGTCAATGCCGACAGCCCGATCAACGAGCGAATCAACTATTACCTGCAGACCGAGATCAATCCGGGGCTGGCGAGCCACGGCGGTCAGGTCAGCCTGATCGATGTGGTCGATGACGGCATTGCCGTGCTGAAGTTCGGCGGCGGCTGCCAGGGCTGCGGCCAGGCAGACGTTACTTTGCGTGAAGGCATCGAGCGCACGCTGCTCGAGCGTGTTCCCGAGTTGAAGGGTGTTCGGGATGTGACCGACCACACGCAGAAAGAAAACGCCTACTACTAAGGTGTTCGCTGCGACATGAAAAAACGGCACCCGTGAGTGCCGTTTTTTTATGGGTGAAATTCAATGGCCCCATCGCGAGCAAGCTCGCTCCCACATTGGATCTGCGGTGTACACAGATTTTGTGTTCAACGACAATCCCCTGTGGGAGCGGGCTTGCTCGCGAAGAGGCCGCTAAGGTCGATACAAATGCGCATGCCCGGCGCGATAAAGGGATGACTCACTGAAGTGATCACTCCCCAACACCCGACCCACCAGAATCAACGCCGTCCTGCGAAACCCCTTCGCCTCGACTTTCCCGGCAATATCCTCAAGCGTCCCCACCACCCAATCCTGATCCGGCCAGGTCGCCCGGTGAATCACTGCGATCGGACAGTCCGCACCGTAATGCGGCAACAATTCGACCAGGATCTTCTGCAGATGATTGACCCCCAGATGGATCGCCATGGTTGCCCCATGCTGCGCCAGACTGCCGAGTTCTTCGCCTGCGGGCATGCTTGTCTTGTCGGCGTAACGGGTCAGAATCACGCTCTGTGACACGTCCGGCAAGGTCAGCTCCGCACCCAGCAAGGCCGCACAGGCCGCTGTCGCGGTAACGCCGGGAATGATCTCAAAGGCAATGCCGAGTTCACGCAGGTAGCGAATCTGCTCGCCAATGGCGCCATACAGGCTCGGATCGCCGGAATGCACCCGTGCCACATCCTGGCCCTTGGCATGGGCGCTCTTGATCAGCTCGATGATCTGCTCCAGGTGCAGTTCGGCGCTGTTCACCAACTGTTCGGCCTGATGACCTTCGAGCACGGCGGCGGGCACCAGGGAGCCGGCATAGATGATCACCGGGCAGCAGCGGATCAGCCGTTGGCCTTTGACGGTGATCAGTTCCGGGTCGCCGGGACCTGCGCCAATGAAGTAGACAGTCATCGTCGGTTCCTGTGAAAAAAGGGCCAGGGCAAGGCTTCAGATGAAGATTGCTCATGATCGAAAGCGGGGATTATCGGGGATTTTATGCAGCGCCAGCCAACGCCAGGGTGGCCTGGGCATATTTCTGTCGCGAAATCAGCAGTTTCGCCGGCGCCTGGGCCAGTTGTTCGGCAAGGGCCAGCGCGGCACTTTCCGCGACGCCGTAACAGCCAGTGCGTTCGAACGCGATGTCCGAGCGGTGGCTGAGTTGCGGCTGATAACCGGCCAATTGTTCGCTGCTGAAGTACATCAGCGGCAGTTCGAGCTGTGCTGCCAGTTCGATAAGGCCCGGTTCATCGCGCTTCAGGTCGATGCTGGCCAGGGCCTTGACCTGGCGTAGCTCGATACGATGAGCCTGCAGCGCCTGGTCGAGCAACGCGCGCAACGTGCTGACGGGGCAGCCGCGCTGGCAGCCCAGGCCGACCACCAGGGTCGGCGCGGTGCTGTTATCCGTCATGCGTGGTATTGGCTATCGCTTTTGCGGCGGAACAACCAGGCGCTGACCAGGCCCAGGGCCAGCCAGAACGCGACGTTGGTCAGCTGCGAAGCGATTTTGAACTGCGACTCGAGGGCTTGCGGCGCGAGCATGGAATGCACTTCCGGTTGTGGCGCGCCTATCACGTGAGGCACGGCAAGGATCGCGACGCCCAGGACCTTCATCAGCCAATGACGGCTGAACACGATCAGGGCGATGCCGGCCGCGGTGGAGGCAGCGGTGCCGATCCACCAGATCTGCCGTTGCGCCAGATCGGCCGCGGCCGTCCCCGGCAGTTCAGGCGGCAGACCCAAGGTTGGCGCGAGCACGAAGGTCGCATAGCCGGCCAGGCCCCAGAGCAGACCCTGAGAGGTCTTTGTCGGCGCGCGCAGGGTGTAGAGACCGGCGAGCATCAACGCGAAACCGACCGCTACCACCAGGTTGCCGCCGGTGGTCGACAGCACGCGCTGCCAACCGTCTTCGGGCTCCCAGGCCTCGGCGTCATGGCTATGAGCGGCGACCGCACCCGCGGTGTGTTCATGAACTTCAACCGCCGCCGGCGCGGAATTTTCGTAGGTCTCGGCCTGCAGAATCAGCGGCGACACCCAGAAACTTTGCAGCAGGGTCAGCAACAGGGCAGCCAGCAGCCCGGTGAAACCTGCGGTTTGCGCGATACGCTTGATCATGTCGGCAGGTCTCAATGGCACGGGAAGGCGGCGCTGTGACGGGTATCGTGCGCGGCATTGTGGACCGCTTCGATGTGCGAGAAACCGGCGAAATATACCAGGCTTGCGCCAAGGATCGACGCAAACATCGCGGCGGTCAGGCGTTGAGTCAGGGTCGTGGTGCTGCTGGCGGTGCTCTTGTCTGTGTTGCTGCCGGTGCTGCTGATGATCGACATGGCGCTTCCCTCTGGTCTGTCAGCGGGTGAATAGAGCGCATGGAAAAACCCTGCGCATCGGGCGCACAGAGGCTCAACAGCGCCCGCCCACCGCGGGTTTGTTATTCGGTGACGTAACGTCCACCAGGTGTTGCGGGCCGGTCTCCGGGCTCACGAGGGGTGCAGGCTGTCGCCTGACCTTCAAGCGTCACCTTCCCATGCCGAACTGCTGGCACAGTGGATCTGACGCTTCGCTCGCTTACCGTTGCGGGGGCAGCACCGGACTGACATGGCCTTGAGTAAAGCACATGATTCACCGGTTTCCCGTTTCACCCTGTGAAGGGCACCCGTAACAAGGCGTGTAGGAGAGCATGGGCGGGGGTTGGGCGTCAATTGGCAGGGGTTCTCATTCGAGACCGAGGCGCCCCCATCGCGAGCAAGCCCGCTCCCGCAGTTGACCGCGTTCCAATGTGGGAGCGACGGTGCGGCGATCCGACTTGCTCGCGATGGGGCCGGTGCGCAAGCCACAAGACATTGACCCACCCCCACACCATGCGTAGCCTTGCGCTTTCGAGGTTCTTCGGTGTCTGCCGAAGCTAAGAAGGGAACGCGGTCGATGCCGCGGCTGCCCCCGCAACTGTGAACGGTGATGTTCGCTGCCACGCCACTGCAACCCTGATTGATCAGGTTCGCGGGAAGGCGCAGCAAACGCCAGTCGAACGATTGGCACGCCGTCAGCCAGGAGACCTGCCTCGACACAGATTCTCACTACAACCGGGCGGGGTGATCCGGTGGCGGAACTCTTGCGCGCGTGCACCTGCCGCTGCGATTGTCGTCCCGTATGCCCGCCACCTTGCCAAAGGGCATCCGATGAAAACACTGGCCAAACTCCCTGTCACCATCGTTACCGGCTTCCTCGGCTCGGGCAAGACCACCTTGCTGCGGCACATGCTGGACAACGCCCAGGGCCGTCGCATCGCTGTGATCGTCAACGAATTCGGCGAGCTGGGCATCGACGGCGAAATCCTCAAGCAGTGCACCATCGGCTGCACCGAGGAAGAAGCCAGCGGCCGGGTCTATGAACTGGCCAACGGCTGCCTGTGCTGCACCGTCCAGGAAGAGTTCTTCCCGGTGATGCGCGAACTGGTGGCCCGTCGCGGTGACCTCGATCACATTCTGATCGAAACCTCGGGCCTGGCCCTGCCCAAACCCCTGGTGCAAGCCTTCCAGTGGCCGGAGATCCGCAGCGCCTGCACCGTTGATGCGGTCATCACCGTGGTCGACAGCCCGGCCGTCGCCGCCGGCACCTTCGCCGCTTTCCCGGACCAGGTCGACGCCCAGCGCAAACTCGACCCGAACCTGGACCACGAATCGCCGCTGCACGAACTGTTCGCCGACCAACTGGCCAGCGCCGACCTGGTGATCCTCAACAAGGCCGACCTGATCAGCCCTGAAGACCTGGCCCGTGTGCGCCTGGAAGTCGCCGAAGAACTGCCGCCTGCGGTGAAAGTCATCGAAGCCAGCAGCGGCCGTCTGCCACTGGACGTGCTGATCGGCCTCGGCGCCGGTTCCGAAGAACACATCGACAGCCGTCACAGCCATCATGATCATCACCATGAAGGCGAGGACGATCACGACCACGACGCCTTCGATTCGATCTCCATCGAACTGCCGCAAGCCGACGAAAGCCTGCTGCTGGACGCCCTGACCCAACTGGTGGTCCAGCACGGCATCCTGCGCGTCAAAGGCTTCGCGGCGATCCCGAACAAGCCGATGCGCCTGTTGATCCAGGGCGTGGGCACGCGCTTCGACAAGCATTTCGACCGCAAGTGGGGTGCCGAAGAAGCACGTACCACGCGCCTGGTGTTGATCGGCCAGGAACTGGACGCGGCGTTGCTCGAAGCGCAATTGCGCGCCGCACTCAGCGTCTAGTCCATGCACCTGCTCAGGACCCAGCCCGGCGGTTTCGTGTCGGATGACAATATCGCCGACCTTGGACAGACTCCCGCCGAACTGGTGATCCTGTGCAGCGGCGACTCCAGCCTGGCGCTGCTCGCCGAAGCGGCGCAGCAGTTGCCGGACGATTACCCGAGCGTGCGCCTGGCCAACCCGATGCAGGTGCAGAATCACGCCTCGGTTGACCTGTACGTCGACGAAGTATTGCGTCACGCCAAGGTCATCCTGATTTCACTGCACGGCGGCATCGCCTATTGGCGCTATGGCGTCGAGCAGTTGGTGGCACTGTCCGGGCGCGGTGTGCAGCTGATCCTGGTGCCCGGCGATGATCGTCCGGACCCGGAACTCAGCGACCTGAGCACTGTGGCTGCCGAAGACCGCGACCGACTCTGGCATTACCTGCGTCAGGGCGGCATGGCCAACGCACTCGACCTGTTTCGCTGCCTCGCCAGTCGATGGCTGGGTCGTGATTACGCCTGGGCGCCGCCGCAAACATTGCCGCGCACCGCGATCTACCATCCACTTCAAAGCCCCGCCGCACTGAAGGATTGGCAAGCCGACTGGCAGGCCGATCAACCGGTAGCGGCCGTGTTGTTTTACCGCTCGCACCTGCAGGCGGCGAACACCGCTTTCATCGACGTTTTCTGCCAGCGGTTGCAGGCGGCAGGGCTGAACCCGCTGCCGATTGCCGTGGCCAGTCTGAAAGAGCCCGGCTGCCTGGCTGTGGTCGAGGACCTGCTGGATGAAGTCGCTGCCGGGGTGATTCTCAACACCACCGGTTTTGCCCAATCCAGCCCCGAAGCGCCGCAGCTGCGACCGTTTCGTCGCAACATTCCGGTGATTCAAGCGATTTGCGCCCAGGACAACGAACCTGGTTGGCGCGCCAGCGAGCAGGGCCTCGGACCGCGCGACCTGGCGATGCACATCGCGCTGCCGGAACTGGACGGGCGGATCATCAGCCGGCCGATCAGTTTCAAGGACCTGGCCTGGCGCAGTGAGCGCAGTCAGTCGGACGTGGTCTGTTATCGAGCACAACCGGAACGCATGGATTTCGTCGCCGAACTGGCCCGACGCTGGATTGATCTGGGGCGGGTACCCGATGGCGAGAAACGCATTGCGCTGATCCTGGCCAACTACCCGACTCGCGACGGTCGCATCGGCAATGGGGTTGGCCTCGACACACCTGCCGCGGCGCTGAATATCCTGCGTGCGCTGCATCAAGAAGGTTATCCGCTACCGGCCGAACTGCCAGACAGCGGCACCGCGTTGATCCAGCAATTGCTCGGCGGCGTCAGCAACGACCTTGACACCCTCGACCAGCGTCCCTGCCAGCAAAGCCTGGCGCTGGACGACTATCGGCTGATGTTCGACGCGCTCCCCGCGGCCAACCGCCAGGCGGTGCTGGAACGTTGGGGCGGCCCCGAAAGCGATCCGATGTTCCGCGGCGGACGAATGATGATTGCCGGGTTGCGTTTCGGCCTGACCTTCGTCGGCATTCAACCAGCCCGGGGTTATCAGATCGATCCGAGCGCGGTCTACCATGACCCGGACCTGGTGCCGCCGCACGGCTATCTCGCGTTCTATTTCTGGTTGCGCAACACCTATGGCGCCCACGGCGTGATTCATGTCGGCAAGCACGGCAACCTCGAATGGCTGCCGGGCAAGGGCGTGGGCCTGTCGCAGAATTGCTGGCCGGATGCACTGCTCGGCCCGCTGCCGAACATCTATCCGTTTATCGTCAACGACCCGGGTGAGGGCGCCCAAGCCAAGCGCCGTACCCAGGCGGTGATCATCGATCACCTGATGCCGCCGCTGACCCGCGCCGAAACCTACGGGCCGCTGCGCAATCTCGAACTGCTGGCCGACGAATATTACGACGCGCAATTGCTCGATCCGCGGCGCGCCCGAGAGTTGCAGCGGGACATTCTGCAACTGGTGCGCGCCAGTCACATCGATCGAGAACTGCTGCTGGATGAACGACTCGACAGCGAGGCCGATGCGGCGATCTGGCTGCCGCGATTGGACACCTATTTGTGCGACTTGAAGGAGTCGCAAATCCGCGATGGCCTGCACATCTTCGGCGAGTCGCCGACCGGGCGCTTGCGTATCGATACCTTGCTGGCCCTGTTGCGAATTCCCCGCGGCGACGGGCGAGGGGCGCAATCGAGTTTGCTGCGGGCGTTGGCCAAGGCCTTCGAGCTGGGTTTCGATCCGCTGGATTGTGCGCTGGCAGAACCCTGGACCGGGCCCCGTCCGATTGAACTGCAATCCCTCACCGATGAAGTCTGGCGCACGGTGGGCGACACTCGCGAACGTCTTGAGCTGTTCGCCGCTCAGTTGATCTCGCAGACAGTAAATCCTCCTCAAGCCAACCCCGAACCCTGTAGGAGCAAGCTTGCTCGCGATAGCGGAGTGTCAGGTAAAGCAATATCGACTGACCCACCGCTATCGCGAGCAAGCTTGCTCCTACAGGAAGCAGGTTGGTCTGAAGTGAACGCCATCATCGACAACCTGCGCGAAGTCGTCGCGCCGCGCCTGGATGCCTGCGGCCCGGCGGAAATGCGCGGTCTGCTCGACGCCTTGAGCGGCCGTTTCGTCATGGCCGGCCCCAGCGGCGCACCCAGCCGCGGGCGCCTGGACGTGCTGCCGACCGGGCGCAACTTCTATTCGGTGGATGTGCGCAACCTGCCGACGACCACCGCGTGGCGCATCGGTTTCCAGTCGGCGAACCTGATACTGGAACGGCATCTGCAGGATCATGGCGACCACCTGCGCCAGCTCGGCCTGTCGGTCTGGGGCACTGCGACCATGCGCACCGGTGGTGACGACATCGCCCAGGCCATGGCGCTGATGGGCGTGCGCCCGGTCTGGGCCACCGGCAGCCAGCGGGTCGACGATTTCGAAATCCTGCCACTTGGCTTGCTCGACCGTCCGCGGGTGGACGTGACCCTGCGGGTGTCCGGCTTCTTCCGCGATGCCTTTGCCAACCTGATCCGCCTGTTCGATGCGGCCGTGCAAGCGGTTGCCGCCCTGGACGAGCCGGACGACCTCAACCCGTTGGCGGCCAAGGTCCGCGCCGAGCGTGAAACGCTGCTGCAATCGGGCCTGGATGAAGAGGCGGCTCGCCGCCAGGCCGGGTGGCGCATCTTTGGTGCCAAGCCCGGTGCATACGGTGCGGGCGTGCAGGGTGCGATCGACGGTCAGCTGTGGCAAAGCCGCGACGACCTGGCCGAGGTGTACCTGAATTGGGGCGGTTACGCTTACGGCGGTTCCGACGAAGGCACCGCCGCCCGTGAACAGTTCGCCCAGCGCTTGAGCCAGGTGCAAGCGGTGCTGCAAAACCAGGATAATCGCGAGCACGACTTGCTCGATTCCAACGACTATTACCAATTCCAGGGCGGCATGCTCGCCGCCGTGGAAAGCCTCAGCGGCGAAGCGACGGCCAGCTACCATGGCGATCACAGCCAGCCGGACCTGCCAAGGATTCGCACCTTGAAGGAAGAGTTGAACCGGGTGATCCGTTCCCGGGCGGCCAACCCCAAGTGGATTGACGGCGTGAAGCGCCATGGCTACAAGGGCGCGTTCGAACTGGCGGCTACGGTCGACAACCTGTTTGCCTTCGACGCGACGACGCAGTTGATTGACGATCACCAGTACGCATTGCTGGCGGACGCTTATCTGCTGGACCCGGCGACCCGGGATTTTGTTCGCGAGCACAATCCCCATGCACTGCGCGACATGACCGAGCGCATGCTCGAAGCGCAGCAACGGGGCATGTGGCAGGAACCGGGCGAGTACCGCGAGGCCCTGGAGAATTTGTTGCTGGACATAGAAGAAGAAACCTGACGCTTATCCCCCCTGTGGGAGCGAGCCTGCTCGCGAAGAGGTCATCACAGTCAACATCATGGTTGACTGACAGATTTCCTTCGCGAGCAGGCTCGCTCCCACAGGTACAAGGTTTACCTGCCACCGACCATGACCGAGTATTAAAGATGACCGACACCCCCCATTTCCCCCTCTCCGCCGTGGTCGGCGCCGACGACTTGAAACTCGCCCTCTGCCTCACCGCCATCGACCCGAAAATCGGCGGAGTGCTGATCGAAGGTCCGCGCGGCATGGCCAAATCGACCTTGGCCAGAGGCCTGGCAGACCTGCTCGCCAGCGGTCAATTCGTCACCTTGCCCCTGGGGGCTACCGAAGAACGCCTGGTCGGCACCCTGGACCTCGACGCCGCGCTGAGTGAAGGTCGTGCGCAATTTTCCCCTGGCGTGCTGGCCAAGGCGGACGGCGGCGTACTGTACGTCGATGAAGTCAACCTGCTGCCCGATCACCTGGTGGACCTGTTGCTCGACGTGGCCGCCAGCGGCACCAACCTGATCGAACGCGATGGCATTTCCCATCGGCATTCGGCGAAGTTCGTGCTGATCGGCACCATGAACCCGGAGGAGGGCGAGCTGCGGCCGCAACTGCTCGACCGCTTTGGTTTGAACGTCGCCCTGTGCGGTCATACCGTGCCGGCCGAACGTGGCCAGATCATTCGCCGGCGACTGGATTTCGACAGCGATCCGCAACACTTTTGCGTCGAGTGGGAAAGCCGGCAGCAATCCCTGCGTGAGCGTTGCCAGAAAGCGCGCAGCATCCTGGCAAGCATCCCCCTCGACGATCAGGCACTGGCACAGATTACCGAGCGCTGTTTTGCCGCGGGTGTCGATGGCCTGCGCGCCGATCTGGTGTGGTTGCGCGCGGCCCGTGCCCACGCTGCCTGGCGCGGTGCGAGCGCCATCGCCGGGGAAGATATCGATGCGGTTGCCGAGTTCGCCCTGCGCCATCGTCGCCGGGAACAGGCGCCGCCTGCGCCACCACACAATCAACCGCAGGCCGGCCAGCAAGCCAACCCTGGGGAAGGCCAGGGTCAATGGGGCGAACTGCCCGCCCAGGCCTTGCCGGTCGGGGCCCGCCGTGAAGTGCCGAGCTGGCCAAAAAAGCCCTAGGCATTCGCCCTCGATCTGACGCGGGGGCGAATGCCAGACCCCGGGCCGGACGGTTGGACCACGGCAAGCAAGGCAAGCGACAGGCGGCGCGCAACGGCTCGATCAACTGGCCCGGCACCTTGCTGGGTGGCCGCCCGCGCAAGCGTGATGACGTGCTGTTTCACCTGCGTACCCGTTCTCCCCACGAACTGTGGCTGGTGATCGTCGACGCCTCGGCTTCGACCCGACGCCATCAGGCGTTGAGCGATGCCAAGGGCCTGTTGGCTCAATTGTTCGACGACGCCTACCGCCAGCGCGCCCGCCTGGCCTTGCTGACCGCCAGCGGCCAGGTACCGCAATGGCACGTGCAAGGGTTGAAGGCGTCCGCCGGTTTGCGTACCTGGCTGGATGCCCTCGGAGCGGGCGGCGGCACGCCCTTGCTGGCCGCGCTGGGTGAGGCGGGACGCTGGTTGGCTGCCCGCCGGAAGCGGTTTCCGGCGGAGCGCCAGCGCCTGTTGCTGGTCACGGATGGCCGATTGAAAGACTTCACGATGTTGCCAACCCTTGATTGTCCGGGGCTGTTGATCGACATTGAGCGAGGGCCGATCCGGCTTGGGCGGGCGAAGGTGTTGGCGACTGAATTGGGTGCAGATTATCGGCATATCGACGAGCTGATTCCTGCCTGAGTCTTGTGCTGCCTGAGCTGGCCTCTTCGCGAGCAAGCCCGCTCCCACAGTTGACCTATGTTGTTCACACATATCGAGCTCACTGAGGATTCAATGTGGGAGCGGGCTTGCTCGCGAAGGCATCACCTCGGTCTCGGATCATCTTGTCAACCCGCATCCCAGCCCTATGCTCAATCAGCAACCCCATCACAGGAGTGAACCGTGCGTGTACTAGCCGCCAACCATCAGGACGATTTCCGCGTCAAAGCCTACGCCGGCACCAACGGCGTGCTGTTGGCCATGGACCTGGCCGAACCCCGGCGCAAAGGCCTGCTGGGTTTCGCCATCGAAAAGCAGCAAGGCGACAAGCCCTGGCTGTTCCTGTTCAACAGCCTGACCTTCCCCGGCAAGGTCCATACCTTTCCCCAGTTTCGCGCCACGCCGAGCAATATCGCGCCGTTGCAGAAATTTCGCTGGGCCGATTACGCGGTCAATCCGGGGATGACCCTCCATTATCGAGTCCACCTGGCCTACGGCAGTGCCGATGCTCCGCAATTGGGTGAGTCCCTGGAAGTGACGGTCACCTCCGACAATGGCCAGCCGCAGAACCAAAGTGTGATCTTCAACCGCGCAGTGGCCGCCAGCCAGGCGTTCCAGCGCAAGTTTCCCGACCTCGACGCGTTGATCAGCGCCAACAAGAACCTGCCCATCGAAGCCTGGCCCGATGCCCCGCGACGATGGTTGGAGAACGGTCTTCTCGGGCGCTTGCTGGGTTTTATCGAGCGTGCCGTAGATGCTCGGTGGGCGCTGGACATCGCCATCTACGAATACGAATTGCGGGCCATAGTCGACGCTATCGATGCAGCCTTCGAGCGTGGGGTGAAGGTGCGGGTGCTGTATCACGCAAAATCCGGTGATAAAGGCACCGCCAGAAACGAAGAAAGTCTGGAAAAAATCCCGCAAGCGAGCAAGCGCGGGCGAGTCACCCACAAGATTTTCCACAACAAATTCATGGTGCTGAGCCGCCTCGACGACTCCGGGCAGCATCAGCCTGAAGCGGTGCTTTGCGGCAGTACCAATTTCACCGCCAATGGCGTTTACCGACAGGCCAACGTGGTGCACGTGCTGGATGACGCGCGAGTCAGCACCCGCTATCTGCAGACCTTCGAGCAGGTCTGGGCCAACCCGACAGTGGTCGGCGCCACCCGCAAATGGCTGACGCAACACAACCCGATGGACTCGTTGCAACCCTTGTTCAGCGGGTTCTCACCGCGCTCGGGTCGGGGTGACCTGCAAGCGTTCGTGGAGATCATCAACGCCGCGAAAAAGGACGTGTTGTTCGTGACCGCGTTCGCCTTGCCTGACAATATTCTCAATGCCTTGCTGGGCCAGCCCGAGGACGACATCTTGCGTTACGGCCTGCAAAACACCACCAGCCGCATCACCGGTTTCCACGCCGACCGCACCGCCGAGTTTGCCGCCACCGCGTTGCTCAATACCGGGCTGGAAGGCTGGCTCAGGGAGAACATGAAAGGCCAGAAGGGCAACCTGCTGGTGCACACCAAAGCCGTGGTGACCGACTTCACCAGTGATTCGCCGACGATCATCAGCGGCAGCCACAACCTCAGCGCCGCGGCCAGCAACGGCAATGACGAGAATTACCTGATCATTCGCGGCGACACCGACCTGGCAGACCGTTATGGCTTGGAGCTGCTGCGATTCTACGAGCATTACCGCTTTCGCTACTTCGCGAAAAAACTGGCACTCAAGCAGGTCCGGCCGCTGGTGGCGGATGACAGCTGGACCGATGATTACTACCTTGCGGGGGATTTGCGCAGGTTGTCGCGGTTGCGCTTTTCCGGACGCTGAAGGAGCGTTACTCCAGGCCCAGGGAAAAAGCCTTCGGCGCCGGAATCGGATGGCGCATCAGCGTCCCCACCACCAACGCCCCGAGCAAGGCCAGCCAACCCGCGACCCACAGCAACAGACTGAAACCGCCGACGAACGCCTGGCGGGCCAGCGGTTCAACCAGCGAGCGGGCGGTGTCCGGTACCAGGTTCATCGCGGCGCTCATGTCGCCGGCCACCACCCGCGAGGCGATGCCCTGGGTCTGGTCGAGCCATGGGGCACCTTGGGTCGACAGGCTGGTGTGCAATAACTGCTCGGTATGGCTGGACAGCAGCGCGCCGAATACGCCGATGGCCAGCACAATCGCACTGAATCGCATGGTGGTGCTCATGCCCGAAGCCATGCCGGTGCGCGCCCGAGGCACGCAGGCCATGATGTTCTTTTGGGTGTCGCCGTTGAGCAACCCGGCACCGGCACCTGTCACGGCAATCGCCAGGGCAAAGGGCAGGTAGCCGCCGCTGCTGACGGCCCAGGCACTGAGCAGATTACCGCTGCCGACCAGGGTCAAGCCGGCGGCCATCAGGGTCGCGGGCGCAAATCGGCTGGCCAGGCGCACGCCGATTCGCGGGCAAATCAGCATGGTCAGGGCGAACGGCAACATCCCCAGGCCCGAGGCAATGGCCGAGAACCCCAGGCCGTTTTGCAGGTAGAACGGCAGCAGGGTCATCATCACCTGGGCGCAGCCGGCGTAGGCAAACATGCCCAGCAGCGCGCCAATGAACCGCGGATGCTTGAACAACTGCAGGTCGACCATCGGCTGTCGTTGCAGTCGTTCAATCACCACGAACAGCCCCAGCAACAGCGCGCCGCCGATCAGTCGGGCGTAGGTCAGCGGGTCGCTCCAGCCGATGCGGTTGGCTTCGATCAGGCCCCAGATCAGACACAGCAAGCTGGCGCTGAAGGCCAGGCTGCCCCAGGGGTCCAGGCGTGCCGATTGGGTGTCGCGAGATTCCGGCACCGCACGCCAGACCATCGCCATCAGGAACAGGCCGACTGGCAGATTAAGGTAGAAGATCCAGCGCCAGCCGATGTACTCGGTGATCAGTCCACCGACGGTGGGTGCGGCGGTCATCGCCACCCCCATGCAGGCCCCCCAGAACGCCCAGGCCTTGGCCCGTTCCACTTCGTCGTGAAAGGTATGGCCGATGGAGGCCAGGGCCGAGGTCAGCAGCAGCGCTGCGCCGACACCCTTGATCGCCCGGGCGATATCGAGGAACAACGCGCTGGGCGCCGCGCCACAACCGATGGAGGCGAGGATGAAGATGACCAGGCCCCAGAGCAGGGTTTTCTTCCGGCCGAAGCGATCGGCGATGTTTCCGGCGGGCAGCAACAGTGCGGAGAAGGCCAGCATGTAGGCGCTGACCACCCATTCGATGTCGGCAAAGTTCGCGCCCAGGTCCCTGGCGATCGTGGGCAGGGTGACGGCGACAATGTTGGTGTCGAGGACGATCAGCGAACAAACACCGGAGGCCGTCAGCAGCGTCAGGCGAGGGCTGACCCGGCTCATGATGGGATTGCCTTTTGGGCAAGATGATGACGACTGATTGCGATAAGGGGTTTGACGTACATGGCGGGGGCTCTCTACTGTGATTGCCATGGAAGCTTATCGCGACCCTACGCAGGCTTCGTTAGTCAGTAAACGGGTTTTCATTACCTTTGAGCTAATACACCGATGGACATACGGCATTTCCGCTATTTCCTGGCCGTTGCCCGACAAGGCAACTTCACCCGCGCCGCCGAACAACTCGGTATCGCACCGCCAACCCTGACTCGCCAGATCCAGGACATGGAAAACGAACTCGGCACGCGATTGTTCGTGCGCCAGACCCGTGAGGTCAGCCTGACCGAGGCGGGCGCCGCGTTGCTGATCGAGGCCGAGGCGACGGTGCGGCAATTCGAATACGCCCAGCACAACGCCCAGCGGGCGGGGCGCGGGGACATTGGCCATATCGAACTGGGTTACGTGGCGTCGGCGGTGTATTCGGGCTTGCTGCAGAAACAGGTGCAAGCCTTCAGCCGCGAGTGTCCTGACGTCAGCCTGAACGTACGGGAAAGCCCCATGGCGTCATTGCCGATGATGGTGGTGGAGGGGCGTTTCGATATCGGCTATGTGCGCTCACCCATGACCTTGCCCGAAGGCCTGGAAGCAATACGCCTGGATGCAGAAGGCTTCGTGCTGGCGCTGCCGTCCGAGTCCTGGTTGTGTCGTTTGCCGGAACTCCACCCGGAGCATTTGCAAAACGAGACGTTCATCCTGCCGGAGCAAATCAGCGGCACCTTGCAAGTCGCCGCCGAGGGTGGCTTTGCGCCGAAGCTGGGAGCGCAACCAGGCGGATTGGTGGCGGTGATTGCCCTGGTGTCGTTGGGGCAGGGCATCGCGGTGGTGCCGGAGTCGGTGGTCGGGCATGTCGGTTTGCCAGGTGTGGTGTACCGGCCGATCAAGGGGTGTGAGGCGAGTTCGTGGTTGTCGTTGATTCATCGGCGGTTCGAGAAATCGGCGGCGGTGGCGAGGTATATCGAGCAGGTTAAAAACCGCTAAGCGCAAAAGCAAAAGCTTCGCGAGCAAGCCCGCTCCCACATTTGATCCCCATTGTTTGATAGAACGCGGACTAATGTGGGAGCGAGCCTGCTCGCGAAGGCGTCCTCAAAAACAACGAATCTCTCAAGGTTCTACAGATTTTGTAATGATTTCAGGCTGTAGGAAAAGTCCCATTCCCCTGTACGCTTCAAGGCCTTTTTCCTTTCAGGACTTGCATGAACACCCTCTTGGAGCCTCCCGGTTATCCTTTCTTCTTGCGCTATCGCGCGGTCTTGAAACACGCGAAACACCCGGTCTTCCGATTCCCGAACGTCCATGCCTATGCAACCCCACGGCCTCCACGCCGCACTTTGCCGTGCCCGGCATTCTGACAATCACTGAAGAGATCGAGACGTTTTCATGGAATGGATAGCTGACCCCACCGCCTGGCTGGGCTTGTTGACCCTGATCGTGCTGGAGCTGGTGCTGGGCATCGACAACCTGGTGTTTATCGCCATCCTCGCCGACAAACTGCCGCCCGAGCAGCGCGACCGTGCGCGAATCATCGGCCTGTCCCTGGCCTTGTTGATGCGCCTGGGCCTGCTGGCGAGTATTTCCTGGCTGGTCACCCTGACGCAGCCACTGTTCGAGGTGTTCGACAAGAGCTTCTCCGGCCGCGACCTGATCATGCTGTTCGGGGGAGTGTTCCTGTTGTTCAAGGCCACCATGGAATTGCACGAACGCCTCGAAGGTCATGTCGGCGAGCGCTCGTCAAACGCGGCTTACGCCATGTTCTGGCCGATCGTGGCGCAGATCGTGGTCCTTGATGCCGTGTTCTCCCTGGACGCGGTCATCACCGCCGTGGGCATGGTCGATGAACTGGCGGTGATGATGATTGCGGTGATCATTTCCATCGGCCTGATGATCGTTGCCAGCAAACCGCTGACCCGATTCGTCAACGCGCACCCGACAGTGATCATGCTCTGCCTGGGCTTCCTGATGATGATCGGCTTCGCCCTGACCGCCGAAGGCCTGGGCTTCCACATCCCCAAGGGCTACCTGTACGCGGCCATCGGCTTCTCGATCCTGATCGAAGTGTTCAACCAGATCGCCCGGGCCCGGCGCAAGCGCTCCATGCAGGGCCTGCGGCCAATGCGTGAACGCACGGCCCATGCGGTGATGCGTTTGCTCGGTGGGCGCAAACTGGCGGTGGAGGAGGTCGGCGAGGAAATCGCCGACATGCTGGACAACGGTGAAGTGCCCGGCGGCGAGCTGTTCGACCGTCGCGAACGGGTGATGATCAGTGGCGTGTTGCAACTGGCCGAGCGGCCGATCCGTACCTTGATGACTGTGCGCGCCGACGTCGATCACATCGATCTGGCCGACGATGCCGAAACCATTCGCACACGGCTGATGCATTCATCCTACTCGCGCCTGCCGCTGATTCGCGACGGTGCGGTGGATGAGCCGTTGGGCTTCGTGCACAAAAAGGAATTGCTCAAGGAATACCTGGCCGGTAACGAACCCGGCCTGGAGGAACTGGCGCGCAAGACCATCAACTTGCTGGACAGCTACTCGATCCTCAATGCCCTGGAACAGATGCGCAAGGCCTCGACCCACATTGCCTTCGTGGTCAATGAATTCGGCGACTTCGTCGGCGTGCTGACCATGACCGACATTCTCGAATCGATTGCCGGCGAACTGCCCGATGCCAGCGAAATCGAAGGCCCGGATGTGGTCGAGGAGAAAGGCGGATTCATGGTCAGCGGCGCGTTGAACCTGGCCCGGGTGCGCCAACGCACCGGCTTCACGGCAGAGCCGACCGACGACTACCAGACCCTTGCGGGACTGGTGGTGAGCGTGCTGGATCGGCTGCCGATGATCGGTGACAGTCATGAATGGGAAGGCTGGCGGTTGACGGTGATGGCGGTTGAAGAGCGGCGGGTGACACGGGTGTTGCTGGCACCTGTTGGCGGGTAACGGTGCGCTGCCGCTGAAGGCCCCTTCGCGAGCAGGCTCGCTCCCACAATTAGACCGCGATCGTCAACACGACTCGGTCAAAGGTGGGAGCGAGCCTGCTCGCGAATGCAATCTTTCAAACGAAGAGTAATTTCGGCTCCCACCTACACACTAAGGTATGCACGGAGGTGGACTTTGCCGTGGCGCTATGAAAAAAGGCGGGGTAAGGTTCGACTCAAAGTGCTATTTTGAACACCATTAAAAGCACTCCAGGAAAAAATCATGACGCATATCGTGCTTTCGCAAGTCGTCGCCAGCATTTCTGAGCTCAAGAAAAACCCAATGGGAACAGTTGCCGCCGGTGGTGGATTGTCCGTCGCGATTCTTAACCGTAACGAGCCGGCATTCTACTGCGTCCCTGCCAAAGAATATGAAGCGATGATGGATCGACTGGAAGACATGGAGTTGATTGCCCTCTGCCGCGAACGAGAAAACGATCCCACGATCAAGGTTTCTCTCGATGACCTATGAGTTGGAGTTTTCCGATAAGGCCTGGAAAGAATGGCAAAAGCTTGGCGCAACATTAAGGGAGCAGTTCAAGAAGAAGTTGCAGGAGCGACTCTCAAATCCCCACGTTCCGGCTGACCGGCTGAACGGGCTGAGGAATGCATACAAGATCAAGCTCCGTAATGCCGGGTATCGGCTGGTGTACCGCGTCGTCGATGAGGTACTGGTAGTGACGGTGATAGCGGTGGGCAAGCGTGAGCGTGGAGAAGTATATAAGGACGCAGAAAAGCGCTAGGTTTCCTGCAACTGAATACATGTGATGCATCTTGCTAGCCGGCTTCTGGGAGACACGCGAGCAAGCTCGCTCCCACATTTTGATCGCGTTCGCCAACACGACTCGGTCAAATGTGGGAGCGGGACCGGCTTGCCAGCGAATGCAGTCTTTCAAACGACGCAGGTCTCAGGTTCGGACACAAAATGTGGCCTTGATACCCGCCCTGCGTAGCCATCGGTAGCGTTCCCGGCCTGTGGGTTTCGTAACACCTCTTTCTCGCTCGATGCATCCTTCTGATTCCCAACACTTTTCAATCTCCCCAACATCCCCCGCACAACCTGTGGCACACTTTCTGCTGTCTATTCCGTTGTTACATACCATATTCCGGTATAGCGGAATACACAATCCAGGAGTGCTTGCCATGCATCGCCGACCTTCCTTGTTCAAAGCATGTGTTTTTCTCTTCGCGGCTTCGGTCGCTGCCGTGGGGGTTGCCCAGGCTGCGGACAGCAAGCTCGACAGTGTGCTGGCCCGCGGGAAGTTGATCGTCGGCACGGGCAGTACCAATGCGCCGTGGCACTTCCAGGGCGCGGACGGCAAGTTGCAGGGTTTCGATATCGATATCGCGCGGATGGTGGCCAAGGGTTTGTTCAACGACCCGAGCAAGGTCGAGTTCGTGGTGCAGTCATCCGATGCGCGGATTCCCAACCTGCTGACCGACAAGGTCGACATGAGTTGCCAGTTCATCACCGTCACCGCCAGTCGGGCGCAGCAAGTGGCGTTTACCCTGCCGTACTACCGCGAAGGTGTCGGCCTGTTGTTGCCCGCCAACAGCAAGTACAAGGAGATTGAAGACCTAAGGGCCGCCGGCGACGGCGTGACCGTTGCGGTGCTGCAGAACGTGTATGCCGAAGAACTGGTGCACCAGGCGCTGCCCAAGGCCAAGGTCGATCAGTACGACAGCGTGGACCTGATGTATCAGGCGGTGAATTCCGGCCGTGCTGACGCCGCGGCGACCGATCAGTCGTCGGTCAAGTACCTGATGGTGCAGAACCAGGGGCGCTATCGCACTCCGGCCTACGCCTGGAGCCCGCAGACCTACGCGTGCGCGGTCAAGCGCGGCGATCAGGACTGGCTGAACTTCGTCAATACCGCCCTGCATGAGGCCATGACCGGCGTCGAGTTCCCGACCTACGCGGCGTCGTTCAAGCAGTGGTTCGGTGTCGATCTGCCTACCCCGGCCATCGGTTTTCCCGCCGAATACAAATGATCCCGTGGGAGTGGGGCGCCTATGAAGCGCCCCGCTCAAGGTACTGCTGACCATGAACTATCAGTTGAATTTTGCCGCCGTGTGGCGCGATTTCGACACCTTGCTGGTGGGGCTCGGCCTGGGCCTGCAGCTGGCGCTGGTGTCGATCGCCATCGGCTGCGTGATCGGCCTGTTGATGGCGTTTGCCTTGCTGTCCAGGCATCGCGCGTTGCGGGTGCTGGCGTCGGTGTACGTGACGGTGATCCGCAATACACCGATCCTGGTGTTGATTCTGTTGATCTACTTCGCCTTGCCAAGCCTGGGCATTCGTCTGGACAAGATTCCGTCGTTCATCATCACCCTGTCGCTGTACGCCGGGGCGTACCTGACCGAAGTGTTTCGCGGCGGACTGTTGAGCATTCCCAAGGGGCAGCGCGAAGCCGGGTTGGCCATCGGGCTGGGTGAGTGGCAGGTCAAGGCCTATGTCACGGTGCCGGTGATGTTGCGTAATGTGCTGCCGGCGCTGTCGAACAATTTCATTTCGCTGTTCAAGGACACCTCGCTGGCGGCCGCGATCGCGGTGCCGGAGCTGACCTATTACGCGCGCAAGATCAACGTCGAGAGCTACCGGGTGATCGAGACCTGGCTGGTGACAACAGCGCTCTATGTGGCGGCCTGTTACCTCATTGCCATGCTGCTGCGTTACCTCGAGCAACGCCTGGCGATTCGCCGATAGGAGGCCACCATGTACGAATCCCCCAGTTGGTTACATGAGTTGTGGGTGGCGCGGGAAGTGCTGTGGCAGGGCTTTCTGACCAGTGTGCAGGTCTCGGCGCTGGCGATTCTACTGGGCACGATGGTCGGCATCGTTGCCGGCCTGGTGCTGACCTACGGCAAGTTCTGGATGCGCGCACCGTTTCGGTTTTACGTCGACGTCATTCGCGGCACGCCGGTGTTTGTGCTGGTGCTGGCCTGCTTCTACATGGCGCCGGCGCTGGGCTGGCAGATCGGTGCCTTCCAGGCGGGGGCGTTGGGGCTGACGCTGTTTTGCGGCTCACACGTGGCCGAGATCGTGCGCGGCGCCTTGCAAGCGTTGCCCAGTGGCCAGATGGAAGCGAGCAAGGCCATCGGCCTGACGTTCTTTCAATCCCTCGGTTACGTGCTGTTGCCCCAGGCGCTGCGGCAGATCTTGCCGACCTGGGTCAATTCGTCCACCGAGATCGTCAAGGCCTCGACGCTGTTGTCGGTGATCGGCGTGGCCGAGTTGCTGCTCAGCACCCAGCAGATCATCGCCCGCACTTTCATGACCCTGGAGTTCTACCTGTTCGCCGGATTGCTGTTTTTCGTCATCAACTACGCCATCGAATTACTCGGCCGGCACATTGAAAAGCGGGTGGCCTTGCCATGACACAAGCTCAAGCTTCAACACAGCCTCAAGCGCTGCTGGACATCCGCGGTTTGCACAAACAATACGGCGAACTTGAAGTGCTCAAGGGCGTTGACCTGAGCATGCAGCGCGGCAACGTCGTGACGCTGATCGGCTCCAGCGGCTCGGGCAAGACCACATTGCTGCGCTGCGTGAACATGCTCGAGGAGTTCCAGGGCGGGCAGATTCTGCTCGATGGCGAATCCATCGGTTACCACGAGGTCAATGGCAAGCGCGTGCGCCACCCGGAAAAAGTCATCGCCCGTCATCGGGCCATGACCGGCATGGCGTTCCAGCAGTTCAACCTGTTCCCGCATCTCACGGCGTTGCAGAACGTCACCCTCGGCTTGCTCAAGGTCAAGAAGCTGCACAAGGATGAAGCAGTGGCGCTGGCGGAAAAATGGCTGGAGCGGGTGGGGTTGCTGGACCGTCGCGATCACTACCCCGGTCAATTGTCCGGTGGCCAGCAACAGCGGGTGGCGATTGCCCGGGCGATTGCGATGAACCCGAGCCTGATGCTGTTCGACGAAGTCACCTCGGCCCTCGACCCGGAACTGGTGGGCGAAGTGTTGAACGTGATCAAGGGCCTGGCCGAAGACGGCATGACCATGTTGTTGGTGACCCACGAAATGCGCTTCGCCTTCGAGGTGTCGGACAAGATCGTGTTCATGAATCAGGGACGGATAGAGGAACAGGGGCCGCCCAAGGAACTGTTCGAGCGCCCGCAATCGCCACGACTGGCGGAATTTCTCAAGAACACGCGATTCTGACTTTTACCAAGATGTTCAAATTTCAATCAGGAGAGACACTCATGAGCATCACTCGTTACGGCACCGGCAGCACCGCCGGTGGCGGTCAGCCCCGTCCTTTTGCCCGCGCCGTCGAAGCCGATGGCTGGCTGCACGTGTCCGGACAGGTGCCAGCGGTGGATGGCGAGATCATTGCGGGCGGCATCGTCGAGCAGACTCACCAGACCATGAAAAACCTGATCGCGATTCTCGAAGAGGCCGGTTATGGTCTCGAAGACGTGGTGCGCACTGGTGTGTGGCTGGACGATCCGCGGGATTTCTGGAGTTTCAACAAGGTGTTTTCCGAGTACTTCAAAAGCGAGCACGCACCGGCGCGGGCCTGTGTGCAGGCGAGCATGATGGTCGATTGCAAGGTTGAGATTGACTGCGTCGCGTACAAGAAAAAGGCCTGAACCGAGGCGCGCCCATCGTGGCGGTGCGGCGATCCGACAAGCCACGCTCCCACAGGATTTGTGTCGGCCGCGGAATTGGCGGCAACTACAAAAACCTGTGGGAGCGGGCTTGCCCGCGATGGCGGCCTGACAGTCGCCATCGCACCCTGGGTAAACTCCCGGCCACATTGAATGGGAACCTGAAGACATGACCGAAGACACCATCAAGCGCCGGGCGCGCGGTCTGGACCGGGCGTTCGATATCCTCGATTTCCTCAAGGAGATCGGCCAGCCCCTGCGCCCGAATGAAATCGCCAGTGGCATCGGCAGCCCGAAATCCACGGTCTATGAACTGGTCGCTTCACTGCTCGAACGGCGCATCCTCGAACCCGTGGGCAAGGACGGGCACGTGTACCTGGGCCGTCAGCTGTACTTCCTCGGACAAGCGCATTTGCGTCATTTCGACCTGGCCCGCGAGGCCGATCACGCCTTGCAGGAGATCGTCAGCCAGACCCGTGAAACCGCGCAGATGTGCCTGCTCAACGGGCGCAAATACACGGTGGCGCTGATGAAGGAGGGCGAGCGGCATTTCCGCATTTCCTCGGACATTGGCGAAAACGCGCCAATCCCCTGGACCGCTTCCGGGCGCTTGCTGCTGGCGCACCTGAGCGACCAGGCCATCGTTGACCTGATCGATCCTGACGACTTCATCCTGCCCGGCGGCGAACGTCTGCCGCTGGAGCAGTTTCTCAAGGAGATTCGTCAGGCCGGCATCGATGGGTTCTTCTCCTTCGACAGCGTCGCCGATACCTTCACCCATTGCTTCGCTGCCCCGGTCAAGGACCCCGACGGTGTGGCCATCGCGACCCTGTGCATCGTCGCCCCCCGGGCCGATGCCAGGAGCAACTACAACGACTATCGTCGGGTGCTGATCGCCAGCGCCAATAGCCTGGCCCGTCGCATCAACGAATAACCGGCTGCTCGCGGCCGCGAATGTGAGGAGTTCGACCATGTATTCTGTCAAAAATACTGCCGCTGTTGAGAAAGGTTTTGCCCATACCGGTGCCAACCTGGTGCGCGACGTCAGCCTGCCGGCGCTGGTGCTGCATCGCGAGGCGTTGGAACACAACATTCGCTGGATGCAGGCGTTTGTCAGCGACAGCGGCGCGGAACTGGCCCCCCACGGTAAAACCAGCATGACGCCTGCGCTGTTCCGTCGCCAGCTCGATGCCGGTGCCTGGGGCATCACCCTGGCCAGCGCCACCCAGACCCGTGCGGCTTATGCCCATGGCGTGCATCGGGTGTTGATGGCCAACCAGTTGGTCGGCACGCCGAACATGGCGCTGATTGCCGATCTGCTGGCGGACCCGACCTTCGACTTTTATTGCATGGTCGATCATCCGGACAACGTCGCTGACCTGGGCGCGTATTTCGCCTCTCGCGGCGTGCGCCTGAATGTAATGATCGAGTACGGCGTGGTCGGTGGTCGTTGTGGTTGCCGCAGCGAAGGGGAAGTAATCGCGCTGGCCAAGGCCATTGCCGCGCAACCAGCCCTGGCGCTGACCGGGATCGAAGGCTACGAAGGGGTGATTCACGGTGATCATGCGGTGACGGGCATCCGCGAGTTCGCCGCCTCCCTGGTACGGCTGGCGGTGCAGTTGCAGGACAGCGGCGCCTTCGCCATCGCCAAGCCGATCATCACTGCCTCGGGCTCGGCCTGGTATGACCTGATCGCCGAATCCTTCGAGGCCCAGAATGCCGGCGGACGTTTCCTCAGCGTGCTGCGTCCCGGCAGCTATGTGGCCCACGACCACGGCATCTATAAAGAAGCGCAGTGCTGCGTGCTCGATCGTCGCAGCGACCTGCACGAAGGCCTGCGCCCGGCGCTGGAAGTCTGGGCGCATGTGCAATCGTTACCGGAACCGGGGTTCGCGGTGATCGCCCTGGGCAAGCGCGACGTCGCCTACGACGCCGGCCTGCCGGTGCCGTTGCTGCGCTACAAGGCCGGCGTATTGCCAGCGACGGGCGACGACGTCAGTGCCTGCAAGGTGACGGCGGTGATGGATCAGCATGCGTTCATGACAGTGGCGCCGGGGGGCGAGTTGCGGGTGGGGGACATCATTTCCTTTGGTACTTCCCATCCGTGCCTGACGTTCGACAAGTGGCGTATCGGGTGCCTGGTGGATGAGCAGCTGAATGTCATCGAGACCATGGAAACCTGTTTCTAAAGCTTGAGACCGCAGTGCTGCCATCGCGGGCAAGCCCGCACCCACAGGGGCGATGGCGAACATTAAATTTATGTTCAACACAAATAACTGTGGGAGTGGCGGTGCGGCGATCCGACTTGCCCGCGATGGCGGCCGGCCAGACACCACCGAAACACCAGAGACTCCACAACATGAACACCATTAACACCCTCGGCCCCAACCCCCCGCGTATCGCCCTGATCGGCGAATGCATGATCGAGTTGCAGCAACGCGCCGACGGCAGCCTGCAACAGAGCTTCGGGGGCGACACTTTGAACACGGCGGTCTACCTGGCCCGGGAGCTGGACAAGGGCGGCACGGTGGATTATGTCACGGCCCTGGGTGACGACAGTTTCAGCGACGCCATGTGCCAGGACTGGGCCGCCGAACACATTGGCCTGGGCATGGTCCAGCGCTTGCCCGGGCGCTTGCCCGGCCTGTATTGCATCCAGACCGATGCGGCCGGCGAACGACGATTTCTCTACTGGCGTAACGAGGCGGCCGTGCGCGATTGCTTCACCACCCCGGCCGCCGCCCCGATCCTGGCGGCGCTACCGGATTACGACGTGCTGTATTTCAGCGGCATCACCTTGGCGGTACTCGGTGCGCAGGGGCGCGAAAAGTTGCTGGACACCCTGATCGAGGCCCGGCAACGGGACGCGCGGATCGTGTTCGACAACAACTACCGGCCGCGCTTGTGGGCCTCGGTCGAGGATGCGCGCGCGGCCTATCGCAGCGTGCTGCCCTATGTCGACCTGGCGTTGCTCACGGTCGATGATGAGCAGGCGCTGTTTGGCTTTGCCGATTGCACGGCGGTGTTTGCTGCTTACGAACAGGTCGGCACACCTGAAGTGGTGCTCAAGCGCGGCGCCGAGGCGTGTCTGATTCGGTGTGGCGGCGAGTCGTATGAAGTGCCGGCGCAGAAGGTGGAGCGGGTGGTGGATACCACGGCGGCGGGGGATTCGTTTAGTGCGGCGTATTTGGCCAGTCGCTTGAAAGGTGGCAGTCCGGTTGATGCCGCAGAGGCCGGGCATCGGTTGGCGAGTCGGGTGATTCAGGTGTCGGGGGCGTTGATTCCGAAGTAGGTGGAGGGTGGCCCCCTGCTGCGCAGTCGGTTCGCTGGCAAGCCAGCTCCTACAGGAGAGGGTGTTTGTTGCCATAGATCGCGACCACACCAGTAACCTGCAGGAGCTGGCTTGTCGGGTCGCCGCATCGCAGCGAAGAGGCCGTCAGGCCAACCGCTCAATCCCGATAAAACACCTGCACCAGGTGATAACCGAACTTGCTCTTGACCGGCCCATGCACCACCCGCAGCGGTTTTTTGAAGATCACCGCATCGATCACGCCAACCATTTGTCCGGGCCGCACTTCGCCCAGGTCGCCGCCGCGCTTGCCGGACGGACAGGTGGAATACTTCTTGGCCAGCACATCGAACGCTTCACCCTTGGCGATGCGTTGTTTGAGCTGTTCGGCTTCTTCCGAGGTTTTCACCAGGATATGGCGGGCTTGAGCTTTCATTGGCAGTACCTTGCGACGGTGGTGGCGATGTTGGTGCCAGCGAGGGGGCGCGCGATTATGCCTGATCTCGCTCGGGTCCACCGATCATCGTGCGAATCTTGTTGGCCAGCAGGTCGATGGAGAAGGGCTTGGCTACCATGTCCATCCCTTCTTCGAGGAAACCCTGGCGTTCGGCGGCTTTCTCCGCATATCCGGTCATGAACAGCACTTTGAGGTCCGGCCGATGCTGGCGGGCGATTTCCGCCAGTTGCCGTCCATTCATGCCCGGTAGCCCGACATCGGTCACCAGCAGATCGATCCGCAGGTCGGATTCGAGCAACGGCAGGGCGGTGTTCGCGTCTTCGGCTTCGTGGGCGTGATAACCCAGCGCATTGAGCAGGTCGAGCACCAACATGCGCACCGCCGGATCGTCCTCCACCAGCACCACGGTTTCACCGGCAATCGCCGCTGGCGACTGGCTGGTGACCGGCGGCTCCGCCAAGTCCGGTACAGCCACGTACAACCGTGGCAAGTACAGGCGAACACTGGTGCCCTGGCCCGGCAGGCTGAACAGGCTGACATGGCCGCCGGACTGCTGGGCGAATCCGTAGATCATCGACAGCCCGAGCCCGGTGCCCTGGCCGATGGGCTTGGTGGTGAAGAACGGGTCGAAGGCCTTGGCCAGTACCGACGGTGTCATGCCGGTACCGTTGTCGCTGACGGCGATCATCAGGTAATCCCCGACCTTGACCGGCTCCAGGGTGGTGATGTCGCTACCATCGAGGTAGACGTTGGCGGTTTCGATCAGCAATTGGCCGCCATCGGGCATTGCATCCCGGGCGTTGATCACCAGGTTGAGCAGGGCGTTTTCCAATTGACTGACGTCGGTGTTGACCGGCCAGATTTCATCGGCCAGTTGCAATTTGAGCTCGATATGGTCGCCTTTGGTGCGGCTGAGCAGGTCTTCCAGGGAATGGATCAACTCGTTGGCATTGAGTGGTTTGCGATCCAGTGACTGACGCCGGGAGAACGCCAGCAGCCGATGGGTCAGGGCGGCGGCACGATGGGCCGAGGACACCGCCGCCTCGGTGAAGCGGCCGATTTCCGCGGCGCGCCCTTCGGCGATGTAACGCTGCATCAGGTCGAGGCTGCCGATGATCCCGGTGAGCATATTATTGAAGTCATGGGCGATGCCGCCGGTGAGCTGGCCGACCGCTTCCATTTTCTGCGCATGGCGCAGCGCTTCTTCGGCGCGTTCGCGTTCGAACATCTCGTTGAGCAGTTTCTCATTGGCTTCGGCCAGCTGCCGGGTGCGGGCGCTGACGCGTTCTTCGAGGGTTTCGTTGAGATTGCGCAGGGCTTCTTCAGTCTGTTTACGCTCGGTTTCATCGATCACGAAGATGTAGAAGCCATTCACCGCGCCATCCGGGCCATGACGCGGCAGGTAATTCATCAACGCCTGACGGATGCTGCCGTCCCGATGCGCGGCGCTGATGCTGAAGCAGCAGGCTTTACCCGACAGTGCTTCGGCGATGTATCCGGCACGCAGGTTGTAGGCCTCTTCGCCCAGTACCTCGCGAACCGTCCGACCATAGAGTTCCTGGGGTGTCAGACCGTACCAGTCGAGGTAAGCGGCGTTGTTGAGACGAAAACGCTCCTCGCTGTCCACGTAACTGATCAGGATCGGCATGGCGTTGATGATCAGTTGCAGCTCGGTCTGGCTCTGGCGCAACGCCTGTTCGGTGAGTTTGCGTTCGGTCAGGTCCAGGGCGGCACCGAGGAAACGGATGGGCCGGCCATGGTGGTCCTTGTAGCAACGCCCCCGGGCGAACACCCAGCGCAACTGACCGTCGGGCTGCAGCAGGCGATATTCCTCGGCGTATTCGGTGCCCTGGGTAATGGAGTGTTTGATGCTGCGGGTGACCATGGCGCGGTCTTCCGGGTGCACGGCGTGCAGATAGTCACTGATGGGCAACTGGCTGGCGAGCAAGGGGTCGACGCCGTGCAGCTGGGCGAAATGGGTGTCGGCAATGAAACGGTCTTCGCTGATGTCCCAGTCCCAGGTGCCGACGGCATCGGTGGCGGCCAGGGCCAGTTGCAGGCGCTCCTCGGTTTCATGCTGGGCCTTAAGGCTGGCTGCCGAGCGCTGTTCCAATTCGAGTGCAATGCGTCGGCGCTCGTTGGTTTCGATGGCGGTGACCAGGATCCCGGCGACCTGGGCGCTTTCATCGCGGATGGGGCTGTAGGTTAAATCCAGCCAGAAGTCGGAATCATGATCATCGCGTTGTAAGGTGAAGCGCTGCTCGCTGTAGGTGCGCACTTGTCCTTGTAGGACAGCGCTGTAAATCGGGTCGGTAAAGTCCTTGAGTTCCGGCCAGATCTGGTGCGTGGGTTGTCCGAAAGCGTGTGGATGCTTGCTGCCGGCCAGTAGGGCGAAGCCATCGTTGTAGATCTGCGTCAATTGCGGCCCCCACAGCAACAGCATGGGCATCGGTGAATGAATAACGATGTCCACGGCGGTGCGCAGGCTCTGCGGCCAGGTGGTGGCGGAGCCCAGCGGCGTGCATGTCCAGTCCAGCCTGGCGATCAAGGCCTGGGCATCGCTGCCGGTTGGTGATGCGTTCATCAAATTGTCCTGCACTAAGTCGGTGTGGCGGCGTCTACTATCCTTGCATGGCGGTAGACGCTGCATGACCTGTTTTGGGTCATTTTTATCCATTGAATGCTTCGCGGATGCTTTTTGCCATGGAAATCGATGCGTTGTTGAAAGTCCTGGCTCACCAGGATGGCTCGGATTTATACCTGTCCACGGGTGCGCCACCCAGTGCGAGGTTCGATGGCGTGCTCAAGCCCCTGGCCGATCAGCCGTTCAAATCCGGGGAAATAGCCGCCATTGCCGCGTCCATCATGGACGCCGAACAGCGTCTTGAGTTCGATCGGGAACTGGAAATGAACCTGGCGATCTCGATAGCGGGTGTCGGGCGCTTTCGGGTCAATATTTTCAAGCAGCGTAACGATGTGTCGATCGTGGTGCGCAACGTCAAACTCGACATTCCGCGCTTCGAAGACCTCAAGTTACCCTCGGTGTTGCTCGACGCGGTCATGCTCAAACAGGGCCTGATGCTGTTCGTCGGCGCCACCGGGTCGGGCAAGTCTACCTCGCTGGCGGCACTGATCGACTATCGCAACCGCCACAGCAGCGGCCATATCATCACCATCGAAGACCCGGTCGAGTACATCCATCGGCACAAGAAGTCGATCATCAATCAGCGCGAGGTCGGTGTAGACACTCGCAGTTTTCATGCCGCGCTGAAAAATACCCTGCGCCAGGCGCCGGACGTGGTGCTGATAGGCGAAATTCGCGACCGCGAAACCATGGAGCATGCGCTGGCGTTTGCCGATACCGGCCATCTGGTGATCTCGACGCTGCATGCGCACAACGCCAATCAGGCACTGGACCGGATCATCAATTTCTTTCCCGAAGAACGTCGCGCGCAACTGCTCAATGACCTGGGCAACAACCTCAAGGCCTTCGTTTCCCAGCGCCTGGTGCCCAGCCGCGACGGCCACCGCCGGGCTGCGGTGGAGGTGATGCTGGGCTCGCCGACGATCGGCGACCTGATCCGGCGCAACGAGTTTGCCGAACTCAAGGGGATCATGGAAAAGTCGCAGGAGGCGGGGATGCAGACCTTCGATTGTGCGCTTTTTGCGTTGGTCGTCGAAGGGGCGATCGATGAGGAAGAGGCGCTCAAGCATGCGGATTCGGTGAACAACCTGCGATTGCGCTTGAAGTTGCATGCCGAAGCGTCACCAGGCCTCCATGCCCCTCCCGGCGAGTGGGGACTGATGGACTGATGCATAACCTGTAGGAGCCGGCTTGCCGGCGATGGTCGTTAACGATAACGCGTGAGATCTGGTCAAACGCGGCGCACTTGAGTCCATCGCTGGCAAGCCAGCTCCTACATGGACTGATGCATAACCTGTAGGAGCCGGCTTGCCGGCGAAGGTCGTTAACGATAACGCGTGAGATCTGCTCAAACGCGGCGCCCTTGAGTCCATCGCTGGCAAGCCAGCTCCTACATGGACTGACGCATAACCTGTAGGAACCGGCTTGCCGGCGAAGGGGCCCTCGAGTCTTGCACCAATCGTGAGACCGCTTTCGCTGGCAAGCCAGCTCCTACAGGGACGGGTTTCAGTCCTTGAGTTCGGGACGATTGCGAAATTGTTCCAGCGCCTCGGGATTGGCCAGGGCATCGGTGTTTTTCACCGGTTGCCCATGCACCACATTGCGCACCGCCAATTCGACCACCTTGCCGCTGATCGTGCGTGGAATGTCGGTCACCGCGACAATCTTCGCCGGCACATGCCGTGGCGTGGTGTTGGCGCGGATGACCTGGCGAATCTGCTGTTGCAGGGCATCGTCCAGCTCGACGTCATCGAGCAAACGGACGAACAGCACCACCCGCACATCATCCTGCCACTGTTGGCCGATGGCCACGCTGTCGAGCACCTGGGGGACTTTCTCCACCTGACGGTAGATTTCCGCCGTGCCAATGCGCACGCCGCCCGGGTTGAGCACTGCGTCCGAGCGTCCGTGGATCAGCATCGCGCCGTGGGCCAGCTGTTCGGCGTAATCGCCCTGGGCCCAGACCCCGGGGAACAGACTGAAGTACGACGCGCGCAGCTTTTCCCCGGTGGGGTCATTCCACAAACCGATGGGCATGGCCGGGAAGTGGCGGGTGCAGACCAGTTCGCCTTTCTGTCCAATGACGGCTTTCCCCACATCGTTCCAGACCTCGACGGCCATGCCCAGGCTCTTGCCCTGGATTTCCCCGCGACGAACCGGCAGCAGCGGATTGCCGTTCACAAAGCACGAGACGATGTCGGTCCCGCCGGACATCGACGCCAGGCACAGGTCGCGCTTGAAGTCGCGGTAAACATAGTCGTAGCTCTGGGGTGACAACGAGGAGCCGGTGCACAGCAGGGTTTTCAGGCTGCCCAGATCATGGCTTTGTTGCGGCTTCACGCCGTTGCTTTCCAGGGTTGCCAGGTATTTGGGGCTGGTGCCGAACACGCTGATGCGTTCGTCGTCGATCAGATCGACCAGACGCTCGGGCCCTGGATGAAAGGGCGAACCGTCATACAGCACCACGGCGCTGTCCACGGCCAGGGCCGAGACCAGCCAGTTCCACATCATCCAGCCGCAGGTGGTGTAGTAGAACAACCGGTCGCCGGGACCAAGGTCGCAATGCAGCCCATGTTCCTTGACGTGTTGCAGGAGTACGCCACCGGTGCTGTGGATGATGCATTTGGGGATGCCGGTGGTGCCGCTGGAATAGAGAATGTACAGCGGATGAGCGAAGGGCACCGGCACGAAATCCGGATCGCCGCCAGGCGCGTAGAATTCATCCCAGAGCGTGACGTTGGCCCGGGTGTGAAATGCTTCGATGCGCGCTTCCGGCCGTGCGTAAGGCACGACGACCAGCTGCTGCAGGGATGGCAATTGAGCGAGTATTTCGTTGATCTTGGCCGTCTGGTCGATCTCCTTGCCAGCGTAGCGGTAGCCGGCGCAGGTGATCAGTACTGTCGGTTCGATCTGACCAAAGCGATCCACCACGCCCTGGGTGCCGAAGTCCGGCGACGAACAGGACCAGATCGCCCCGAGGCTGGTGGTGGCGAGCATGGCGACCAGGGTTTGCCAGGTGTTCGGCATGCATGCGGCCACGCGGTCGCCGAGGCCGACACCGCAAGCGATCAAACTGTTTTGAAAACCGGCGACGTGTTCCGCCAGTTCGGCCCAGGTCAATTGTTCACGCTGACCGTTTTCACCGATGGCTACCACGGCTACGGCATCGTCACGACGCCGCAGCAAGTGTTCGGCAAAGTTCAGGGTGGCGCCGGGAAACCACTGGGCGCTGGGCATTTGCGCGCCTTCGACCAGCACCGCGTCGGGTTGCTCGTGAAAGCGGATGTCGAAGAAGTCGACGATGGACTGCCAGAAGTCGACCCGCTGCACGATGGACCATTGATGCAGGGCGGGGTAGTCGGCGACGTCGAGGTGATGGCGTTGATTGATGAAACGCCGGAAGGCGTCCATGCGAGTCTTGCCGATGCGCTCGGCGCTGGGTTGCCAGAGGATGTCGGACATGTTTTGCCTCTTTTTTCTTATGCGTACACACAGGCTACTGGGGAGAAAACTTTGTGGCGAGGGAGCTTGTGTGGCGAGGGGGCTTGCCCCCGTTCGGCTGCGCAGCAGTCGTAAAAATGGGGGCTCGACCATTTTGGGGCGGCTTTGCCACCCAACGGGGGCAAGCCCCCTCGCCACAGGGGTCTAATGGCTGATTACTGCGCCAACCACCCACCATCGATATTCCACGCCGCGCCCCTGACCTGGTTACCGGCTTCGCTGCACAGGAACAGCACCAGTTCACCCAGTTGTGGCGGTGTCACGAACTCGCCAGACGGCTGCTTCTCGGCCAACAGATCATGCTGCGCCTGTTGCGGCTCGATGCCGGTCGCGATGCGTGCGTCGATCTGCTTCTGCACCAGCGGCGTCAACACCCAGCCGGGGCAGATGGCATTGCACGTCACATTCGACCGGGCCGTTTCCAGGCCGACCACCTTGGTCAACCCGATCACCCCATGCTTGGCCGCCACATACGCCGCCTTGCCCACCGAGCCGACCTGACCGTGCACCGAGGCGATGTTGATGATCCGCCCCCAACCCTTGGCGCGCATGCCCGGCAGGCTCAATCGGGTGCCGTGGAACACCGACGACAGGTTGATCGCAATGATCGAGTCCCAGCGCTCTACGGGGAAATCTTCCACCGCCGCCACGTGCTGGATGCCGGCGTTGTTGACCAGAATGTCCACGCCGCCAAACTCGCGATCGGCGTAGGCAATCATCTCGGCGATCTGTGCCGGGTCGCTGACATCGGCCGGATGATGGCCGACCTTGCCCCCGCTTTTGTTACTGATCTGCTCCACCTCGGCAATCACCGTGGAGGCATCGCCGAATCCGTTGAGGATCAGGTTGGCGCCAGCCTTGGCCAGGCTCAGGGCGATGCCCAGGCCGATGCCGCTGGTGGAACCGGTGACCAGTGCAGTCTTGCCCGAAAGAGTTGTCATGAATACCTCACACAATGCCAGTGGCGTAGAAAGTACCGATCACTACAAAGACCGCCAGGGTCTTGATCAGCGTAATACAGAAAATGTCTTTGTAAGCTTCGCGGTGGGTCAGGCCGGTGACCGCCAGCAAGGTAATCACCGCGCCATTGTGCGGCAGGGTGTCCATGCCGCCGCTGGCCATTGCCGCGACCCGGTGCAGTACTTCCAGGGGAATGTTGGCCGCATGGGCTGCTGCGATGAAGTCGTTGGCCATGGCCGCCAGGGCAATGCTCATGCCGCCCGAAGCCGAACCGGTGATGCCGGCCAGCAGGGTCACAGTGATCGCTTCATTGACCAGCGGGTTGGGAATGCTCTTGAGCCAGTCGGCCAGCACCAGGAAGCCCGGCAACGAGGCGATCACGGCACCAAAGCCGTACTCCGATGCGGTGTTCATCGCCGCCAGCAACGAACCGCCGACCGCACTGCGACTGCCTTCGGCCAACTTGCCGCGAATCGCCTGGAAGCCGAACACCAGGACCATGATGATGCCGACCAGCAAGGCGGCCTGGACCGCCCAGATCGCCGTGAGTTTGGCGATTTCGGTGGTCACCGGCGCCGCCATGCCCGGCAGCGCGAGGGTGTGGGTCTTGCCGTACCACTGTGGAATCCACTGGGTGAACAACAGGTTCATGATGCCGACGGCCAGCAGCGGCGAGAGCGCGATCCACGGATTTGGCAGCTTGATATCGGCAGCGGTTTCCGGCTCATTGCGCAGTTCGGTGCCATAGCCTTCACCGGCGACCTGGGCCTTGTTGCGCTGGCGCTGCAGGAACAGCATGCCGGCGCAGACCACGAAGATCGAGCCGATCAGACCCAGCCAGGGCGCGGCCCAGGCGGTGGTGTTGAAGAAAGTGCTGGGGATAATGTTCTGGATCTGCGGGGTGCCGGGCAGGGCGTCCATGGTGAACGAGAACGCGCCGAGGGCGATGGTCGCCGGGATCAGGCGCTTGGGAATATTGCTTTGACGGAACATCTCGGCGGCAAACGGATAGACCGCAAACACCACCACAAACAGCGACACGCCGCCGTAGGTGAGCAACGCGCAGACCAGCACAATCACCAGCATCGCCTGGCGGGTGCCGAGCAGACGAATCGCTGCCGCAACGATGGAGCGCGAGAAACCCGACAGTTCGATCAGCTTGCCGAACACCGCGCCCAGCAGAAATACCGGGAAGTACAGTTTGATGAAGCCAACCATTTTCTCCATGAACACCCCGGTGAAGGCAGGGGCGACGGCGGAAGGGTCGGTGAGCAGGACAGCGCCAAGGGCGGCAATCGGGGCAAAGAGGATAACGCTGTAGCCACGGTAGGCCGCGAGCATCAGCAGCGCGAGGGCTGCCAAGGCAATGATCACACTCATCGTGTGTCTCCTGGATTGTTATTTTTGTTGGTGGCTCTATGTGGGGGAGGGCTATAGCTAGATTCGTGCCATGAGTACAACATATTGAAATATAAGGATATTTGTTTGTTTTGGTGGTGTTTTTGGGTTTTTTGTCTCTGTTTGGAGATCTTTGTTGAGGTTGAGGGCCTCTTCGCTGGCAAGCCAGCTCCTACAGGGTGCGCGGTGTGCATGCGATCCTGTAGGAGCCGGCTTGCTGGCGAAGAGCGCGCAGCGCTCAAAAGTTGGTGTCTATAAACAGAGATGAATGTCTCTTTACGGAGACTCTGCAATCCCCAGCGCCACCATTTTCTTGTACAACGTCGATCGCCCCAACCCCAATCGTGCCGCCGCTTCAATCACCTTGCCCCCGCATTGCGCCAAGGCCGATTCAATCAACTGCCGGTCAAACCGCTGTCGAGCCTCGCTGAAGGTCTCATGGGCAACCGCCTCGATATTCAAGGTCGCGGCACGCTCAACGTGCATGAACGTACCGATAGCCGCCCGGATATCCATTGCATTCAGTATCAGGTCATCGCTGAGCAATGCCGCCCGCTCTAGCACATTTCGCAATTCGCGAATGTTCCCCGGCCAGGCGTGTTGCCCCAACAACTCGAGCGCCTCGCGGTTCAGTTCATGCTGACTGCGCAGTTCTTCCAGGATCGCTTCGCTCAGCGCCGGGAGATCGTCAAGGCGATCGCGCAAGGGCGGGACCTGAATCGGCAGCACATTGAGGCGATAATATAAATCCGCCCGGAACTCGCCGCGTTTGATCGCCGCTTCCAGGTCGGTGGACGTGGCGGCGATGACCCGTACATCGCTCTGGATCACTTCGTTGGAGCCCACCGGCTCGAATTCCTTTTCCTGCAGCACCCGCAGCAACTTGCTTTGCAGGGGCAGCGGCATGTCGCCGATTTCATCGAGGAACAAGGTGCCGCCCTGGGCGATCTGCAACTTGCCGGCGCGGCCCTTGCGCTCGGCGCCGGTAAACGCGCCGGGCGCGGTACCGAAGAATTCGGCCTCCAGCAGCGACTCGGGAATCGCCGCGCTGTTGATGCTGACGAAGGCTTTGTGCGCACGGGGCGAGGCACCGTGAATCGCCTGGGCCAGTAATTCCTTGCCGGTGCCGGTTTCGCCCAGCAGCAGCACCGGCGAGTCGGCGCTGGCGCTGCGTCGGGCGCGACGTTTGACTTCCAGGCTGGCGGCGCTGGTGCCGATGAAGTGGGCGAAGTTGTATTTGGTCTGTCGCGATCGCAGCAGCGAACGGGTGGAAGCAAGCTCTTCCTGCATGCTCATGTAGCGCTTGAGCATGGGCGACAGGCTGCGCAATTCGTCGAACAGGGCAAAGCCGATGGCGCCGATCACCACGCCCGCGTCGTCGTGAATCGGCAGGCGCATCACCACCAGCGGTTCCTTGGGGGTGTCTTGCATGTCGAGCAAAATCGGCCGGCCGCTGCGCACCACCTCCCGCAGCAGGCTGCCGGGGATCACGCTTTCGCAGGCTTTGCCGATGGCCACTTGTGCCGACTCCAGCCCAAAGCGCTTGGCGTAGCGCTCGTTCATCCAGACGATATTGGCGTCGCGATCGACGATCACCGTGCCTTCGCTCGACTGCTCGATGATTTCGAACAATGAACGGATCGCCAGCAGGCGGACCTGTTGGTAGTCCTTGAGGCTTTCGGTGGTGTTCATGGGTGCTGATCCTGATTATTTATTGCCTGTGCCGGCCTCTTCGCGAGCAAGCTCGCTCCCACAGGGGATTTGTGAACGACGCAATTCCCCTGTGGGAGCGAGCCTGCTCGCGAAGAGGGCGACGCGGTCCGGAGCCAAGCACCGGATTATGCCCACCCCAACTGCGCCGCCGCCAACAGCTCTTTGGTATAGGCATGCTGCGGCGACTCGAACACGTCGTGGCTGGCACCGCTTTCCACCACTTTGCCATCCTTGATCACAATCATGTCGTGGGCCAGGGCGCGAACCACCGCCAGGTCGTGACTGATGAACAGGTAGGTCAGCCCGTGCTTTTCCTGGAGCTGACGGAGCAGGGCGACCACTTGTTTTTGCACGGTGCGGTCCAGCGCCGAGGTTGGTTCGTCCAGCAGGATCAGCGCCGGTTTCAACACCAGCGCCCGGGCGATGGCGATGCGCTGGCGTTGGCCGCCGGAAAATTCGTGGGGGTATCGATGGCGGCTTTGCGGGTCGAGGCCGACTTCTTCCAGCGCCCGGATCACCTCGGCCTTGCATTCGTCCACGGTCAAGCGGCTATGCACCTCCAGGCCTTCACTGATGATCTGCGCCACCGACATCCGCGGGCTGAGGCTGCCGAAGGGGTCCTGGAACACCACCTGCATTTTCTTTCGCCACGGCCGCAGTTGCTTTTGCGACAAGCCATCCAGCGGCTCCCCCTGAAAGCGAATGCTGCCGTCGGAATCGAGCAGGCGCAGGATCGCCTGGCCCAGGGTCGACTTGCCGGAACCGGATTCACCGACGATGCCCAGGGTCTTGCCGCGCTGGACATTCAGGCTGATGCCGTCCACCGCGTGCAAATACGTCTTGCGTTGGAACAGCCCGCCACCGAGGGCGAACCGCACGCACAGGTTGGTCACTTCCAACACGTTCTCGCGCTCGTCCCGGGGCAGGGCTTCACCTTCCGGTTCGGCGTTGAGCAGCACGCAGCTGTAGGGATGTTTCGGTGCGGTGAACAGCGTCTCGCAAGGCGCTTGCTCGACGATTTCCCCGGCCTTCATCACGCACACGCGCTGAGCGATGCTGCGCACCAGATTGAGGTCGTGACTGATCAACAGCAGCGACATGCCGAGGCGCTTCTGCAGGGATTTGAGCAGCAGCAGGATCTTGCGCTGCACCGTCACGTCCAGCGCGGTGGTGGGTTCGTCGGCGATCAGCAGCTCCGGTTCGCAGGCCAGGGCCATGGCGATCATCACCCGTTGGCGCTGGCCGCCGGACAATTGATGGGGGTAGGCCTTGAGCCGCTCCTGGGGTTTCTGGATGCCCACCAGGTGCAACAACTCGAGAATCCGCGCCTGCGCCGCCTTGCCGGCCAGCCCCTTGTGCAACAGCAGGGTTTCGCCGATCTGTTTTTCGACGCTGTGCAGCGGGTTGAGGGACGACATCGGCTCCTGGAAGATCATCGCGATCCGGTTGCCGCGCAGCTCCCGCAATACCGTGGAGGTGGCGCCGAGCAGTTCCTTGCCGCGATAGCGAATGCTGCCCGAGGAGTCGGTACCGGTCTCGGGGAGCAATTGCAGGATCGAATGCGCGGTCACCGACTTGCCGGAGCCCGACTCGCCCACCAGGGCCAGGCACTCGCCGGGGCGGATGTCCAGGCACAGGTTGCGCACCACCGTTTGGCCGCTGAACGCTACGCAGAGGTCACGGATTTCGATCAGGTTGTCACTCATATCAACGTCCGCCTCATGACCGTGGATCAAGATCGTGGATCAAAGGCGTCGCGCAACGCTTCGCCGATAAACACCAGTAAAGAAAGAATCAACGCCAGGGTGAAAAACGCGGTCAGTCCCAGCCACGGCGCTTGCAGGTTCTGCTTGCCCTGACCGATCAACTCCCCCAGGGACGCACTGCCGGCCGGCATGCCGAAACCGAGGAAGTCCAGGGCCGTGAGGGTCGAGATCGCCCCGGTCAAAATGAATGGCAGATAGCTCAGGGTCGCATTCATCGCGTTCGGCAGGATGTGCCGCACGATCACCTTGCGGTCGCTCAAACCCAGGGCTCGGGCGGCCTTGACGTATTCCAGGTTGCGCCCGCGCAGGAACTCGGCGCGCACCACATCGACCAGGGCCAGCCAGGAAAACAGCGCCATGATTCCCAGCAGCCACCAGAAATTCGGCTCGACGAACCCCGAGAGAATGATCAGCAGGTACAGCACCGGCAACCCGGACCAGACCTCCAACAGCCGCTGCCCCAAGAGGTCGACCCAGCCACCGTAATAGCCTTGCAGTGCGCCGGCCGCAATACCGATCACCGCGCTGATCAGGGTCAGCATCAAGGCGAACAGGATCGACACCCGTGCGCCGAAAATCACCCGGGCCATCACGTCCCGGGCCTGGTCGTCGGTGCCCAGCCAGTTGACCTTCGACGGCGGGCTCGGTGCCGGTTTGTCCAGATCATAGTTGGGCGTGTCGTCGCTGAACGGGATCGGCGGAAACAGTAGCCAGCCGCCGTCCTTCTTGATCAGCTTCTGCACATAGTCGCTGCGGTAATCCGCCTGGAACGGCAGCTGTCCGCCGAATTCCTGCTCGGTGTGGCGTTTGAAAGCAGGGAAGTACAGCGAACCCTGGTAACCGACCACCAGCGGTTTGTCGTTGGCGATCAGTTCGCCGCCGAGGGTCAACAGGAACAGGCCGATAAACAGCCACAGCGACCACCAGCCACGACGGTTTTTCTTGAACCGTTCGAAACGGCGACGGCCCAGCGGCGAGAGCTTGAACATCAGGCGTTCCTCGCGGCGAAGTCGATACGGGGATCGACCAGGGTGTAGCACAGGTCGCCGACCAGTTTTATCAGCAGCCCGAACAGGGTGAAGATGAACAGCGAGCCGAACACCACCGGATAGTCCCGGGACACCGCGGCTTCGTAGCTCATGCGGCCCAGGCCATCGAGGGAGAAAATCACTTCGATCAGCAGGGAACCGGCAAAAAACACGCTGATAAAGGCCTGGGGTATTCCCGACACCACCAGCAACATGGCGTTGCGAAACACGTGGCCGTACAGCACCCGGCGTTCGCTCATGCCCTTGGCGCGGGCGGTGACCACGTACTGACGGGTGATTTCATTGAGAAAGGAGTTCTTGGTCAGGATGGTCAGGGTGGCGAAGCCGCCGATCACCAACGCCGTGACCGGCAACACCAGGTGCCAGAAGTAGTCGGCGATCTTGCCCAGGGTCGACAGCGACTCGAAGTTGTCCGAGACCAGGCCCCGCACCGGAAACCAGTTCAACGAAGTGCCCCCGGCGAACACCACGATCAGGAACATGGCGAACAGGAACGCCGGCATGGCGTAACCGATGACGATCGCAGTGCTGCTCCAGATATCGAAATGACTGCCGTGATGCACGGCCTTGCGGATGCCCAGGGGAATCGACACCAGGTAGGTGATCAGCGTGGCCCAGAGCCCGAGGGAAATGGTCACCGGCATTTTTTCCAGGATCAGGTCGGTGACCGTGGCGCCGCGGAAGAAGCTCTTGCCGAAGTCCAGTTGCGCATAGCTCTTGAGCATCAGCCACAGACGTTCCGGGGCCGGCTTGTCGAAGCCGTACTGTTTTTCGATCTCCTTGATCAGCTGCGGGTCGAGGCCACGGCTGGCCCGGGAACCGCCATGACTGATGGCGTCGCTTGCGCCACCGCCGACACTGGCGCCGCCGATGCCTTGCAGATGCGCAATTGCCTGCTCGACAGGACCGCCCGGCGCGGCCTGGACGATGACGAAGTTGACCAGGAGGATGATCACCAGCGTCGGAATGATCAGCAGCAGGCGCCGCAGGATATATGCCCACATCAGTGCGGCCCTCCGGGTGCGCCGCGCTTGATGAGTTCGGCTGTCATCTGCTGGTTGGTCAGGGGGGTGGAGCTGACTTCCCACCAGCTCTCGATGGCTTCGTCATTGCTGGCTTGCACGCTTGGAATGCCGAAGCGGTTCCACCACACGGTCGAACTGCCTGGCGGGTAATAGTTGGGAATCCAGTAATAGTTCCACTGCAGCACCCGGTCCAGGGCATGGGCATGGCGCAACATGTCGGCCTGGGTGTTGGCGCGAACCAGGCCGTTAAGCAGCGTATCGACTGCCGGGTTCTTCAATACCATGTAATTGTTGGAACCCGGATCGTTGGCCGCCACCGAGCCAAAGTAGTTGTACAGCTCATTGCCCGGGGAGGTGGTGACCGGGTAACCGGTCACAATCATGTCGTAGTCCCGGGACATCAGGCGATTGACGTACTGCGACGAGTCGATGCGGCGGATGTTCAAATCGATGCCGATCTGTTTCAGCGTGCGCTTGTAGGGCAGCAGCAAGCGGTCCATGCCGTTCTGACTGACCAGGAAGGTAAAACTCAGCGTCTTGCCTTCGGCGTTCACCAGTTGATCGCCATCCGGTTTCCAGCCTGCCGCTTCCAGCAGCGTCAGGGCCTGCAACTGTTTGTCGCGAATCACGCCGCTGCCATCGGTTTTCGGCGCTTCGAAGACCTGGGTGAACACCTCGTCCGGGATCTGCCCGCGCAGGGGCTCGAGAATCGCCAGCTCGGCGGCATCGGGCAGGTGGCGTGCGGCGAGGTCGGTGTTGGAGAAAAAGCTCTGCTGACGGATATAGAGGTCGCGCATCATCTGCCGGTTGCTCCACTCGAAATCCCAGAGCATGGCCAAGGCCTGGCGGACGCGTCGGTCCTGGAACAGCGGATTTTGCAGGTTGAACACGAAGCCTTGCGCCGTTTGCGGGGCGTTTTGAGCCAGGTGGGCCTTTTGCAGGCGTCCGTCACTCAGTGCCGGGCTGTCGTAGCCGATCGAGTAGGCGGTGGCGGAAAATTCACGGTTGTAGTCGTAGGCACCACCGCGCAGCACTTGGCGCGCCACGTCGGTGTCGCCAAAATATTCGATGCTGAAATGGTCGAAATTGTACAGGCCGCGGCTGACCGGCAGGTCCTTGCCCCACCAGTCGGGGTTGCGCTTGAAGGTGATGCTGCGCCCGGAGTCGACCTTGGCGACCTTGTACGGGCCGCTGCCCAGTGGGGGCTCGTAACCGCCGCCGCCGGCGAAGTCACGGTTCTTCCACCAGTGCTCGGGAAACACCGGCAAAGTCGCAATGTCCAGGGGCAGGGTGCGGTTCTGGTTGTGCTTGAAGTCGAAACGCACGGTGCGTGGCGACTCGACTTCGACGCCTTTGACGTCGGCGAACTGCGTGCGATAACGCAGGCTGCCCTGGGTCATCAGCAGCTCGAAGGTGTATCGCACGTCTTCGGCGGTGATCGGCTGGCCATCGGCAAACCGGGCCTTGGGGTTGAGGTTGAAACGCAGGGACAGGCCGTCAACGGCGCGCTCCATCGTCTGCGCCACCAGGCCGTACACCGTGTAAGGCTCGTCCAGCGAGCGTTGGGCCAGGGGGGAATAGATCAAGCCGTCGATCTGCGTCACGCCGATGCCTTTGTCGATGTACGGCAGGACATGGTCGAAATGGCCGATTTCGACCGCCGAACGACGCATCGTCCCGCCCTTGGGTGCTTGCAGGTTGGTGTAGGCAAAATGACTGAAGTCGGCGGGATACTTCGCCGGTTCGCCATAAACGGTCAGCGCATGTTGCGGTGTTGCATTCACCCCGGCAGCACCCGTTAACAGGGTCACGGCAGTGAACAACAAAGTAGGGAAAGCCAATCGCATTGTCAGCCTTTGAGCCGGGTGGTCGATAACCGCAATTTGTACGCTAGCGGCGCGTCCCTCGCCAGCCGTATCACGCAACCGAAACACAACGGCCCACCAAAAGGTGGGCCGTCATGGAGCAAACTGCGGATTGATCAGTCCTGACGACTGGTCACTTCCAGCAAGTGGTAACCGAACTGGGTCTTTACCGGGCCTTGCACCACGTTGATCGGTGCGCTGAAGACCACGGTGTCGAATTCCTTGACCATCTGGCCCGGACCGAACGAACCCAGGTCACCGCCCTGACGGCTGGACGGGCAGGTGGAGTTGGCTTTGGCGACTTCTGCGAAGTCGGCGCCACCCTCGATTTGAGCCTTGAGTTCGTTGCACTTGGCTTCGCTGGCAACCAGGATGTGACGGGCAGTGGCTTTAGCCATGGGAAAATACTCCTTTCAATATTCATAAAAGTGGTGAGCCTACCGGATTCAGTGGCCTTTTTCTTCCCAAAGTTCCTTGTATCCGGCGCTCGGCAGCCGCATTTCTTACACGCCGGCCTTTTTCAAGCGTTCGGCATGCTCTACATAAAGCTCGACCGGGTCGACGCCTTTGCGGACCCGGCCGGCCATCTGACTGATGCTGTCGAAGTGATCCAGCGGATAGTCGGAGCGGATCACGGTGCCCAGGTGAGAGCTGTAGCGCCCGACCAGGCCGTCGTTCTGCCTGGCTTCGGTGGTGAAATAGCGGGAGAAGCCCCGGCAGAATCCGTGCAGCGGGTCGAGTGCATTGCCCCCTTGATCGAGGAGGCTCCTTTGCAGCGTGCCGCTCCAGGAGTAATAGCGAACGCCGTTGACCAGTTCCCGGCCCTTGCCACCCCAGGTGTGCGGCAGCCCTTGAGGGTATTTGGCATTGAATGCGCCCACGCCCTCGGTGGTCAGCGCATTCAGCGCGGCAATGGCGTCTTTGGGCAACTGACGGTTGCCGCTGAGCAAGGATAGAAAGTCGGTGAACAAGCCGGCGACGGTTTCGGCGACCTGCTCTGACAGGCGTCCGGGCGTCAGGGCCTTGCGCAGGACGTCGGCCAGCTCCGAACCGTGGTTCGGTCCGCTGACGGAGGTCACCGACGCGACGGCCCCGGGTGCAATCGCCGCCGCATAACGCGCCGCCAACGCACCCTGGCTGTGACCGATGAGGTTGACCTTGTTCGCGCCCGTACCTTCCAGCACCCGCTCGATCTGCGCCAGAAGCTGTTCACCGCGAACTTCGTTGCTATGGGCGGCTGACAGGTGTGGGACAAACACCCTGGCGCCGGCGTTTCTGAGGGCTTGCTTGATGTCATGGAAGAGCTCGAACGGGCCGATGCGATCGAAACCGAAGAGCCCATGGACCAGCAGGATCGGGTAGAGAGTCGTTGCATTCCGTTGCATTGTTCATACCTTTTTCACAAGAGGTTGTGGGGTGCCTGCGCCTCACTCTAAAGCACTCCAGCGCGCGTGCGATGTATGAAAAAGCCGCGCTGGCCTGATGAAAACGGAATAGGGGAAGTACGAATGCTCGAAGGGATATGAGGTACTTTTCGCAATGTCTGGACAGTCTTTTGCCGGAGGCAGTGCGCAGGTGCGCAATGGCCTACCTCCGGCGAGTCATTTGTTTGCTAGTCGCGTTGAGCCCGCATCCTGATCGCCGCCTGGCGCAACAGGTCTTCGGTCCCGTCCCATCCCAGGCAGCCGTCGGTGACCGATACCCCGTAGCGCAGCGATGGACTCAACGCTTGGCTGCCTTCGAACAGATGGCTCTCGAGCATCATGCCGATCAGCGATCGATCACCTTGCAAACGCTGTTCGAGCACGTCGTTGAACACCGCCGGCTGGCGCGAGGGATCCTTGCCACTGTTGGCATGGCTGCAGTCGACCATGATCCGCGCCGGGATCTTCAGCCTGGTCAAATCGCTGTGCACCCGCGCGACGCTCTCGCGGTCGTAGTTAGGTCCGCCGTGCCCGCCGCGTAACACCAGATGGGTGTCCGCGTTGCCCGGCGTCTGAATGATCGCCGGATGGCCCTGACTGTCGACGCCGAAATGTCGATGGGGATGGGCCGCCGAGCGCATGGCATCGCTGGCGACGGTCACACCGCCATCGGTGCCGTTCTTGAAGCCGACCGGCATGCCCAGGCCGCTGGCCATTTCCCGGTGGATCTGCGACTCGGTGGTGCGGGCGCCGATCGCCACCCAGCTGAGCAGGTCGTCGAAGTATCCGGCGGCCATCGGTTGCAGCAGTTCGGTAGCCACTGGCAAACCCGACCGGAGCATTTCACGCATCAGCTCGCGGGACAGGGTCAGGCCGCCCGCCATGTCGTCGCTGCCATCCAGCTGCGGATCGTAGGCCAAACCTTTCCAGCCGACTGTGGTACGCGGTTTTTCGACATAGGCGCGCATCACCAGCAGCATCTCATCGCTGACTTCAATGGCCAGGCGAGCGAGGCGGGTGGCGTATTCGAGGGCAGATCGGGGATCGTGAATCGAGCAAGGGCCAACGATGACCAGCAGGCGGGAGTCTTCGCCATTGAGGATCGCGCGAACCGCCTGGCGGTGGGCGGCAACTTGTTGGGTCAGGGCGTTACTGAGGGGTAATTGCTGCTTGAGTTGCAATGAGCTGGGCAGACGCAGGGTCAGCGCCTCATTGGCAGGGCTCAGGGTGGACAGCGGCAGAGCGGAGACGGACGAGTTCATGTTCAGGCTTCCTGGGCAGATGGCGGGTTCGGTCCCGCGCACTCGGCCCTACTGGGGTGTTCGACAATTGGCCGGATTGGCTGCGTGCGTGTGCTTGCCACCTGTGGGTGACCGATCGGAGGCGGCAGGCTGTCCCGAGCGGAGGCTGCTAAATCGCCAGGCGGTAAAACTGTCGTAGCGGTAATAAGTGGCGTAATTCATGTTCGTGATCCTCGAGTTGTCGGCAGTGTCGCTAAAAATGTTCAGGGCTGAAAAAACAAAACCCCCGGTCGGGAAGCCGACCGGGGGTTGAGAATTCTCTGGTGGCGACCCGTTCAAAGTGGGCGCCGTGTGGGTATCAGGCGCGCCAGTGGCTAAACCAATACCCAAAATAAAAGCTGACCGAAGCACAGACGTCATTCACCCGGGCGGCCGCGACCGAGCGCAGGGCGCTGGCGATCTGAAGCGGTGAGCGAGTGTTGAACATGGTCTGTCTCCGATGAATGGGTCGAGCTTACTAGAGGCCGGTAAGCAAATTCAATCAGAAAATGCTATCGGTGGCCGACAATGTTCTCTATTGCTCGAGTGGGTCGAAGGAAGAACTATTGATACTGTTTATATAGCGCGTGCCGCTAGGTCTGCCAGTCGCTTTTTGCTAAGGTGTCGAGCATCCCATAAGACCATATCGCGAGGTGTCTGCTTGATTAGGGTGCTAGTAGTCGATGACCATGATCTCGTTCGTACAGGCATTACACGAATGCTGGCTGACATCGATGGCCTGCAAGTGGTCGGCCAGGCTGAATCAGGTGAAGAATCCCTGCTCAAGGCGCGTGAATTGAAACCCGATGTGGTACTGATGGACGTCAAGATGCCGGGAATCGGCGGTCTTGAAGCCACGCGCAAATTATTGCGCAGTCATCCGGATATAAAAGTTGTCGCGGTTACCGTGTGTGAAGAGGATCCGTTTCCTACCCGGTTGCTGCAGGCCGGTGCCGCGGGATACCTGACCAAGGGCGCCGGGTTGCCGGAAATGGTCCAGGCGATCCGCCTGGTGTTTGCCGGACAACGCTACATCAGCCCGCAGATTGCCCAGCAACTGGCGATCAAGTCTTTCCAGCCGACCAACGATTCACCCTTCGATGCACTGTCGGAAAGGGAAATCCAGATCGCGTTGATGATTGTCGGCTGCCAGAAAGTCCAGATCATTTCCGACAAGCTGTGCCTGTCGCCAAAAACCGTGAATACCTACCGTTACCGCATTTTCGAAAAGCTTTCGATCAGCAGTGATGTCGAGTTGACGCTGTTGGCGGTTCGTCACGGCATGGTCGATGCCAGCCTCTGAAAATGACTGAAGCCTTTGATCCAGGTGCTTTTCTCTCGACCGTCAGTGGGCGCCCCGGTGTGTATCGCATGTTCGACAGCGATGCGCGCCTGCTCTACGTCGGCAAGGCCAAGAACCTCAAGAGTCGCCTGTCGAGTTACTTTCGCAAGTCCGGGCTCGCACCCAAGACCGCGGCCCTGGTAGCGCGTATCGCCCAGGTCGAAACGACGATCACCGCCAATGAAACCGAAGCCCTGTTGCTCGAGCAGACGCTGATCAAGGAGTGGCGTCCGCCCTACAACATCCTGCTGCGCGACGACAAATCCTACCCCTACGTGTTCCTCTCGGATGGCCAGTTCCCGCGCCTGAGCATCCATCGCGGCGCGAAGAAGGCCAAGGGTAAATACTTCGGTCCTTATCCCAGCGCCGGGGCGATTCGCGAAAGCCTGAGCCTGCTGCAGAAGACCTTTTTCGTACGCCAGTGCGAGGACAGCTACTACAAGAACCGCACGCGCCCGTGCCTGCAATACCAGATCAAACGCTGCAAGGCGCCCTGCGTCGGCCTGGTGGATCCCGAGGTCTACGCCGAAGACGTACGGCACTCGGTGATGTTCCTCGAGGGGCGCAGCAATGCGTTGACGGACGAATTGTCCGTGGCCATGGAGGAGGCGGCGATCAATCTCGAGTTCGAGCGGGCCGCCGAGTTGCGCGACCAGATCTCGCTCCTGCGTCGGGTCCAGGACCAGCAGAGCATGGAAGGCGGCTCGGGCGATGTCGACGTGATCGCCGCATTCGTCAACCCGGGGGGTGCCTGCGTGCACTTGATCAGCGTACGCGGCGGGCGGGTGCTGGGCAGCAAGAACTTCTTCCCGCAGGTGGGTATAGAAGAAGACGTGTCCGAGGTCATGGCAGCATTCCTCGGCCAATATTACGTCAGCAGCCCCGAACGCGACTTGCCGAGCGAACTGATCGTCAACGTGGTTCACGAAGACTTCCCGGCCCTGATTGCGGCCATCGACAAGCTGCGCGGTCGCGAACTGACTATCAGTCACAGGGTACGTGGTACCCGGGCACGCTGGCAGCAATTGGCGGTCACCAATGCCGAGCAGGCCCTGGGCGCACGGCTGGCCAACCGGCAACATGTTGCGGCACGTTTCGATGCCTTGGCAGAAGTACTCAACCTGGACGAGCCACCGCAGCGGCTGGAGTGTTACGACATCAGCCACTCCAGCGGCGAAGCGACCGTGGCCTCCTGCGTGGTATTCGGCCCGGAAGGCCCGATCAAGTCCGACTACCGACGCTACAACATCGAAGGCGTCACCCCCGGCGACGACTACGCCGCGATGCACCAGGCCCTGACCCGACGCTTCAGCAAGCTGAAGGACGGGGAGGGCAAGCTGCCGGACATTCTGCTGGTGGACGGCGGCAAGGGCCAACTGTCCATGGCCCGGGATGTGCTCAATGAACTGGCGGTGCCCGACCTGATCCTGCTGGGCGTGGCCAAGGGTGCAACCCGCAAGGCTGGTTTCGAAACTTTGTACCTGAATGATGCCGCCCACGAATTCACCCTGCGCGGCGATTCCCCCGCACTGCATTTGATCCAGCAGATACGCGACGAAGCCCACCGTTTCGCGATTACCGGGCACCGTGCCCGTCGCGGCAAAACCCGCCGTACGTCTACGCTTGAGGGCGTCGCCGGCGTCGGCCCGACACGTCGGCGCGATTTGTTGAAACATTTTGGTGGATTGCAGGAGCTGTCTCGTGCCAGCATCGAAGAGATCGCCAAAGCACCCGGGATCAGTAAAAAGCTCGCAGAGTTGATTTATGCAAATCTGCACAGCGAGTAGAATGCCACCTCACCTCGTAGCCAGTTGTGCCGATGAATATCCCTAATCTGATTACCGTTCTACGCGTCCTGCTCATTCCGATCTTCATTTTGCTGTTTTACCTGCCTTACCATTGGAGCTACCTGGCATCTGCCTCGGTCTTCGCCTTTGCCGCGGCCACCGACTGGCTGGACGGGTACCTGGCCCGCCGACTGGAACAAAGCACACCGTTCGGGGCTTTCCTCGATCCGGTGGCCGACAAGCTGATGGTCGCCGTGGCGCTGGTGCTACTGGTGCAGGAACACGGCAACCTGTGGCTCACGCTGCCAGCCGCCGTGATCATCGGTCGCGAGATCGTGGTCTCGGCGCTGCGCGAGTGGATGGCCGAACTCGGCGCCCGGGCGCACGTCGCGGTGTCGAACCTGGGCAAATGGAAAACCGCCGCGCAGATGGTGGCGCTGGTGATCCTGCTGGCCAACCCGTCGGACTTCACGTTCTGGGTATTGGTGGGTTACGCCTTGCTGTTGGTCTCCGCCGCCCTGACGTTGTGGTCCATGATCCAGTACCTGCGGGCTGCGTGGCCGCATCTGAAGACTGATGCAGAAAAGAAATAAAACTTTTTTGAATCAAAGGCTTGACGGGGCTTCTGGATTGTATAGAATGCGCCACACCAAGACGCGGGAATAGCTCAGTTGGTAGAGCACGACCTTGCCAAGGTCGGGGTCGCGAGTTCGAGTCTCGTTTCCCGCTCCAAATAAACAAAAACGCCACTCTATTCAGAGTGGCGTTTTTGTTTGTGCGCTATTTGTCATCCCTATTTAAAGAGACTGAAGTCTCTTTTGCCGATTGATGCCCGTCAGGAAGCAAATTGACATGCAAGCAGCTTCTTTTCTCGAAACCATCATCGGCACGCCGCCCGGCGCAAGCTCGCTCCTACAGTTTTCTCCGTTATGCCGACAACAAAATTTCGCCATTACCCAAACGGAATATCGGACGCTGATCAGTGGCTACAGCCCCATTGCTGCCCATCTGCCCACCCCGGCTGCCGCCCGAATGCCTCGAACAGCTCGAAAATGGTCGACTTGACCTTCTGCACCGCATTGCTTTCTACAACCGTGTCATGCCAGCACAGCGACAGATCCCGCTTGAACAGTCGATGATCGATCCTGGCCAGCTTGAGCCTGTGTTGCACAAGCTCGGCATGGGCCGCGGCCCACGGCAGGATCGTGACACCGAGTTGCGCCTTGACGGCTGAGAACAACAGGTCGGTGGAATTGGCTTCGAATTCAACCTCGCATTTCAGTCCGGCCTCCTGCAGTGCGAATTCGACTCGACTGCGAATGGTGTTCGGGGCACAGGGCAGCACTAGCGGCATCTTCGCCAGAGCCTCAATCGACACCGGTCCATCCGATAGTGCAAATTCCGGCCACGCCACCAGGTACAGCGTTTCGGTTAACAGCTTCTGGAAAGCCATGCCCCGGGTTTCGACCGCATCGACATTCACCGCCAATGCCACCCGTCCTACCGTGATCAGGCGTCCGAGTTCGGCGCTCGGGGCATCGATCAATTCCAGTTTGATCCCCGGATAACGGCTGCGAATCGTGCGCGCGAGCGGAATGGCCAACATGCGCGCCGTACTCGACGGCATGCCGACCGAGACTTTGCCTCGCGGGAACTCGGCGTCCTGGCGCAGCAGTTCGTGGGTGCCGTCGGCCTGGCGCAGCAATTCGATGGCATGCCGGTAGAGCGTTTGCCCGGCCGCCGTGGGAACAACGCCATGCACGCTGCGCTCGAGCAGTTGCATGCCCATGTCCTGTTCCAGGTTGCGCATCTGCTGGCTGATTGCTGGCTGCGCTATATGCAGCGCTTCGCTGGCGCGGGTGATGTTCCCGCACTCGACCACCTTGATGAAATAGCGCAATTGGCGCAGGTCCATGTGTACGCTCCCAAGCCATATGATTTTCCGATGAATGTAGAGGAATATCATATTTGAAGGATATGAGATACGGCGCCTAGACTCGTCGCACAACACACGAAGCGCTAACCGCCGTCAAAGGCAAGCCGCGCCTCAACAGGCCTTGGCGCCCGTACTCAACCCTTCACTGGAGAACCCTATGCAAGCTTTGCAAGGCGTGAAAATCGTCGACCTGAGCCGTGCACTGTCGGGGCCGTTCTGCACCATGGTGCTGGCAGACCTCGGTGCCGATGTGATCAAGATCGAGCCCGGCCCGACTGGCGATATGAGCCGCACCTGGGGCCCCTTCGATCGGGGCGTGAGCACCTACTATTTATCCTGCAACCGCAACAAGCGCGGCATGTGCATTGACTTGCGCCACCCCGAAGGGTTGGCCACCATCGAGCGGCTGATCGATGACGCCGACGTCGTGATCGAGAACTTCAAACCCGGCACGCTGGAAAGCATGGGCCTGGGTTATGAGGTGCTCAGCGCCCGCAATCCTCGACTGGTCATGGGCAGCATCAACGCCTTCGGCACCGACGGGCCGATGAGCAGTTGGCCGGGCTTCGACCAGATCGCCCAAGGCTACTCGGGGCTGATGAGCCTGACCGGTTTCGTCGATGGCGACCCGACACGCACCGGCACCGCCATCGGCGATTTGACCTCGGGCATGTGGTTGGTGACAGCGGTGCTGGCCGCGCTGCTTGAGCGCGAGCGCACCGGGCGTGGCCAGCATGTCAGCACCTCGCTGCTGGCCAGTCTGGTCGGGTTGCTGAGTGTGCACGGTCAACGCTACCTCAGCCTGGGGGATGTGCCGCGCCGCACCGGCAACGCCCATTCGGTGATTGCACCTTATGGCGTGTTCCAGACCAAGGATGGCCCGCTCAATCTGGCGCCGATCACTTCGGCGATGTGGGGGCGTCTGTGCGTGCTGCTCGATTTGCCCGAGCTGCCGGATGATCCGCGCTTCGCGACCAATGAAACGAGGGTCGAACGTCGTGACGAATTGAGAGAGATTCTGGAAACTCGTTTGAAAACCCGCAGCAAACGCGAGTGGACCTCGCTGTTCGTCGACGCAGGATTACCCGCCGGCCCGATCAATACACTCGATGAGGTCTTCGACGACCCGCAGGTGCTGCACAGCCAACTGACCGAGACACTCACGCACCCGACACTCGGCGCCCTGCGTCAGGTAGTGACCCCGGTGTTCTGCGCCACTGACAGCGTGGCCAGCCGGCCACCGCCACTGCTGGGCGAACACACTGTCGAAGTATTGCGCGAAACCGGTTTCGACGCTGCATCGATCAACGCACTGCTCGCCGCTAAAATAGTGTTCCAGAACTCCGACGACATGACCGGCGCGCAATCGACAGGAACCGCACAATGAATCCAGCCTCTTCCACAACTGTCACCGTCAACCACGTCGATGAACGCATCGCGCGGCTGGTCTTCAGCAACCCCACACACCGCAACGCACTCAGCGCGCAACTGCTGACGGCGCTCGACGAAAGCCTCGTCGCCCTGGCGTCACAGCGTATTCCGGTGGTGATCCTCGGCAGCGAAGTCGGCCAATCCGTGTGGAGTGCCGGCCACGATATCCGCGAACTGCAACACGACCGCGACCCGATTGCCTATGGCAAACCGCTCGAACAGGTATTGCGCCGCATCCGCGCCTATCCCGGCGTGGTGATTGCCCTGGTGTCCGGCTCGGTGTGGGGCGGCGCGGTGGACCTGGTCATGAGCTGCGACATGGTCGTCGCGGACCACAGCGCAAGCTTTGCCATGACGCCTGTGAACATTGGGTTGCCGTACACCACCAGCGGACTGCTGCGCTTCTTCAACAATTTGCCGATTCATGTGTTGAAGGAGATGTTTTTCACCGCACAGAAGCTCGATGCGCAGCGGGCGGAACGATTTGGCCTGGTCAACCGACTGGTCGACACTGATGAGCTGGAAGCGACCACGCTGGAACTGGCGCAGGGTATCGCCAGCAAAGCGCCGCTCGCCGTTGCGGCGGTCAAGGAACAACTGCGTATCCTCGAAGACCTGCAGCCGATGCCGGTGCAGGCGATGGAGCAGATTGCCGAACTGCGCCGACAAGCTTGCGAAAGTGCTGACTTTGGCGAAGGGCTGGCAGCCTTTGCCGAGCGCCGGCCAGCCGTATTCAGTGGCCAATAGCACGACAGATTTTATAGCGTGCGTGTTTGTACGACCGACTTCGCGGGCAAGCCACGCTTGCTCGTTCGGCACGCCCGGCCCGACGTGAGTCGATTGCCATACATCCCGAAAAAATAACAACAAGGACGGTACCTGCGGGACCGTCCGAATGCGGGGAGTCAGATTGAAATGAATAATGAAATTCTGTCGATTTTAGTGCTGGTGGCCATTTTCGGCATCGCCAGCGTGTTGCCCATCAACATGGGCGCACTGGCGTTCGCAGCGGCCTTTATCGTCGGTTCGGTGATCATGGACATGACATCGGCGACCATCTTCGCCGGCTTTCCCAGTGACCTGTTCCTGACGCTGGTCGGTGTCACTTATTTGTTCGGCATCGCCCAGAACAACGGCACCATCGACTGGCTGATCGAACGGGCAGTATTGATGGTACGTGGTCATGTCGCCTGGATCCCCTGGGTGATGTTCGTGGTGGCGGCGCTGCTCACCGGTTTCGGCGCGCTGAGCCCTGCGGTGGCAGCGATCCTTGCGCCTATTGCTCTGAACTTCGCCGTGCAGTACCGCATCAACCCGGTGCTCATGGGACTGATGGTGATTCACGGCGCCCAAGGCGGCAGTTTCTCGCCTGTGAGCATTTTCGGTGGCATCACCAATCAGATCGTTGCGTCCTCCGGGTTACCTTATGCACCGTTCACTCTGTTCATCACCAGCCTGCTGTTCAACCTGGGGATTGCCATGGTGGTTTTCGTAGTCTTCGGTGGCTTACGCAACGCTCGCCTGGCACTGGTGCCGGTCTCGCCGGGTCCAGCGTTACATGCTGCCGGTGCCTCGCTGGCCATTCTTGGCCACGGCGGTACGCCTGCGTCCCCGGCTTATCACCGCGCTGACCTGACGGGCGCCGGTACGCCGCTGCGGACCGTCAGCGGCCTGGACGGGGCCAAGCTGTCGACGCTGGTCGGGCTGTTGGCCCTGGCGATCTCGGCATTGGTGTTCAAGTTCAATATCGGGTTGGTGGCCATGACGGTCGCGGTGGTCCTCGCCATGTTCGCCCCTGCGGCGCAGAAGGCGGCCATCGACAAGGTCAGTTGGTCGACAGTCCTGCTGATCACCGGGATCATCACTTACATCGGCGTGATGCAGACTATCGGCACCATCGACTATGTCGCCCATGGCATCTCCGGCTTGGGTAACCCGCTGCTGGTCGCTTTGCTGCTGTGCTTCACCGCCGCGATTATCTCGTCCTTCGCCTCGTCCACGGCGTTGCTGGGGGTGATCATTCCCCTGGCCGTGCCATTCTTGAGCCAGGGCCACATCAGTGCGGTCGGCGTGGTCGCGGCCATCGCCATTTCCACCACCATCGTCGACACCAGCCCGTTTTCCACCAATGGTGCGCTGGTGGTGGCCAATACACCCGTGCAGGAGCGGGAAAAGGTGTTGCGTAGCCTGCTGATCTACAGCGCGGTGATTGCCTTGGTGGGACCCTGTGTCGCCTGGTTGACCCTGGTGGTGCCCGGGGTGCTTTGAACTACCCACAAGTGACCACCCCGGACACCCTGCACCTCATTCAAAGCCGAATCGACGATAACATCGGACTGCTTCGCTCAAGGTCGGAAACCGGGCGCTTCGAGGTTTTGAAGCGCTCGCCCGGCGGCAACTTGAGCAAAAATGTACCGCCAGGAGACTCGCGGATAATTCAGGCACTCAGGATTTTTCCGCCACCCGCCCTGGATAATTCAACACAAATTGCACATGCGCCTTCACCCCTGTCGCCAGGGTCGCATCGTCCGCGGTGAAATAGGGGCTGTGATTGTTCGGGACCTTCTGCATGTCCTGGTCTGCAGGCGTTGCCCCAAGGAACACGAACAACCCCGGCACCTTCTCTGCGTAGAAGGAAAAGTCCTCGCTTGGCGACAGCGATGATTCCAGCCGCTCGACCTTGCCCGGCGAAGCCAGCTCCAGTGCGGGCACCATGGCTTCGGTCAGCGCAGGATTGTTGATGGTGACCGGGGCAATGTTCACCAGTAACAGGTTGGCCTTGGTCTCATAGGCGCTGGCAATACCGTTCACCAGCGGCGGCATTTTCTGCAGGATGGTGTCGCGGATCGAGGCGTTGTTGGTGCGAATGGTGCCAGTGAGTTCGGCAGTTTCGGGAATGATATTGCTCGCCGCGCCGGCATTCATTGTGCCGACACTGATGACGCCCATGCCCTTGGTCATGTCTATCCGCCGGCTGACCAGGGTCTGCAGGCCGCCGATGATGCTCTCGCTGGCGATGATCGGGTCCACGCCGCTCCACGGCGCCGAGCCGTGGGTCTGCTGGCCTTTTACGGTGATGCGGAAGGCGTCGTTGCTGTTGAGCACCGTCCCGGATTTGTAATACAGGTGACCGGTCGGGTAGCCGGCCATGACGTGCACCCCGAATATGGCTTCGACCTTCGGCGAGTCCAGTGCCCCGTCGCGGATCATCGCCCGCGCGCCGATCACCGCGTCTGCCTCGAACTCATCCACGTCGGCGGCGCCTTCTTCGGCCGGCTGGAACAGGAAGACCACCGTTCCCGCGACCTCGTTGCGATGCTCGGCAAGTACCTTGGCGGCGCCCAGGAGCATCGCCGTGTGCGTGTCATGCCCGCAGGCATGCATGACCGGTACCGTTTTGCCCCGGCGCACGCCGGTGGCCGTGCTGGCGAACGGCAAGCCGGTCATTTCCTTGACGGGGAGAGCGTCCATGTCGGCGCGCAAAGCCACCACGGGGCCGGGTTTGCCGCCCTTGAGGACGCCGACCACGCCGGTCTTGCCGATGCGGGTGCGCACCTCCAGTCCCAGTGCCTTGAGCTGCTGCGCGACCAGTTCCGAGGTTTTCACCTCCATGTTTCCCAGTTCGGGATTCTGGTGAATGGTGTGGCGTAGCTCGATGACGTCCTGGTTGACCGAGGCGACGGCGGGGTCGACCCAACTGAAATCGGAAGCCTGGCAGAAGGCTGCCGAGAAGGTGCTTAACAGAGCAATACCCAAAGACAAGGATGGTATACGCATGAGGAATTCTCCCTGTGGCCGTATGGTGGTCGGAAGGCTTGTTGGTGTGCGTCTGACGAAGACGTTGAGCGATGCGTGATCAATGGCTCATGTGCCGAGTCATGGCGAACCGATTGAGAAATCCGTGGGTGACGAAAACCAGTGTCAAGGTCAATACGACCGAGACCGATACGGAGGTGAGTCTATAAAAGATATCGAACATGATGTCGTGGGAGGGGGTCAGGTATTGGCCGAACAGAATGGCCAGTGTGGTGATCGCACCAAAGCCTATCCCCGGCACGCCTTTTTCCATGGAATGCCAACGGGCGCAAATCATCAGGGCTACCCAGAACATTACGAGTACCAAGGGCAAGATGTCGTGATGGTTGTAGAGCAACAACTGCATGACAAAGCCCACGGCGCAGCCCATGAGCGTGCCTATTGCACGAATCCGTCCGGCGAAATGCGCGCCTTTCCAATGCATGGGAAACAGGATGAGGATGCTTGCCACCTGTGCGGATAATGAGTCTTTCAAATCCAGGCATTGAAAGGCGACAAACGACGCGGTAGCGACCGTTGCCCCCAGCAGGGCTTCATGGCGCTGGCTGGGAAGGTCTTTCTCTACTGGTTGCCTGGGGCTGCGGGGCGCTGCATCCGGGAACAGGTAAAACATCAGGCCGGCGATCCCCGCCGAGAGCCAGATTGCCGCGCCATTGCACCACAGCAGATCGATGACATCGGTTTGCGGATAGCTGGAAAAATGCAACAGAATCGAGAGGAACACCGCGCTCAGAGCGCTGAAGAAAAACAAGGGGCCCCGCGCCATCAGCGCAAAGCGATAGAGAAACAACAGGAACACGATGGGCACCGCCAACACCGGTCGATCACCGAACAGCCCGTAGAGCACCCCGACCTCCACGCTGACGACCACGCCCTGTGCCAGGAACTGGCGCACCAGATGGGCATTCAAGGTTGGCACCAGGCCAAGGACCAACATCGGATAGACGCAAAAAAAAGCGCCGTATTCCAGGTTGAACACCTTGCAGATAAACAGCCCCAACGTACCACCGCCGGCAATGCGCAGGCATTGGCGCAGGTCGTTTTCGCTCAGTCGATGTGGGCCAGACTCAGTAGACATAATGGATAAGGCTGACGAGGCGGATTTGCAGCGCACCCATGAGGCGCGCCACTGCGTTGTCGCTGGAAAACAGCTGCACGGTTGCCTTCGCACCCGAAGGTAACGTGGGTGGAAGATCGGTATTGAACACCAGGTGAATGCGTTGGCGTTGCGCATCCCTTACCCATCGATCCGATTGCAGGGGAGCGGCCAGATCACCATTTGCGTCGATCTGGCCTTCTTTTACCCCCGACTCCAGGTGGCTGACTTTTGCAGCGAAAATTTCCCCTGGGCGGGCATCGAACACTACTGAGGCCGTTGTGCCTGGCTGGGCATAACGCAACGCCTTTTCCCTGAAGTCAGCCGTGACATCGGCATTGTCTTCCACCAGCGCCATGACGGATGCCCCGGCCTGGAGGTAGGCCCCGGGACTGAGCTGCAAGTTGCCGACCACGCCGGCACGTTCAGCCCGGACTTCGCTGTAGTCCAGTTGCAGCCGCGCCTGCTCCAAGGCATTTTGTGCCTGGCGGACGTGAACATTGTCGTCGCCGGGCCCGCCTCTGCGTGCCCTGATTTCCTCGATGGTGCTGGACGCGGCCCTCACTTGCGACTGGGCAATCGTCAGGCTGGCATTGATCTGATCCCGCAGTTGGGTAGAGACGAAGTTTCGGTCATGCAAGGTCCGAATGCGAGCCGCCTGCGCTGCCAACTCCTGAACCTTGGCCTTGGCGGCTGACAAGTCGGCCTGGGCGGCGCCGAGATTGGCATCACGTTCGGAGTAATCCTGGCGGGCGCGCTCGATCATCAGCTGAGCTTCCTTGACCTTTAAAACAAAAGGGCGCGGATCCAGGCGGAACAGCAACTGCCCGGCCTCGACATGCTGATTGTTGGCCACGGTCACGTCGATCACCTGACCAGACACGCGAGGCGCGATACGCACCACGGAACGGGTCAGTTGCGCCTGGGGTGTGAGCGGCATGTACAGGTCTGCTGCGAGGAAATAGACGAACAGAGCGGTCAACATCAAAATGGCAAAACGCACGTGACGGGCAAATCGTTGGTCTGGGGTCATGGCAACTTGCATAAAGCGTTCATGGGCAATCCGTCAGTGGATGGTCGAGCCGGTTTCGTCGTCTTGATTCAAGTGCGCCGAGCGGCCACGAGAGCATCAAGTATGAAACGAGCAGGAGAAGGGCATGGCGACGGATGTTACCCAGTGAAGGCAAAACGGCAATATTGAAAATCCTGATAGTCCCAATCCATGCAAGCGATAGTCCGGGCTTCGTACACGCGGATAGTCTGACGCCCTGGACTTGGCGACGAGCCAGGGCCAGACGCGTTGCTGGCCCGTGCGTCGACGCTGGCCGACCAGGTGCAGATCCCGGGAAATCTGGCCACCAGCGTGATCCCGGCTTACTTCGTTCCTGCACCGATCTGCCAGACATAGGGCGGTTCGGTACCGTTGATCTCCCAGTCGCCGATGATGCGTTCCTTGTAGATCAGCGGGTTGTGTGAGGCCGCGGTTCGCGCATTGCGCCAGTGCCGATCGAAGGCCTTGCCGGTGCTGGTGGCCGAAGCGCTGAGGCCGTTGAACAGGTCACTGGTGGCGCGCAGCACCAGGTCGGCGATCACCACTTGGGCCTGTGCCGATTCCAGTTCGGCGGCGATGTTGGCTTCGCGTTCGGCGATCTCGTCCTGGACGAAGCGGCTTTCGTATGCCACCTGCAGGGCGCTCGCCGCGCGCAGGGTGGTGGCGTGTGCGGCGTAGACCTGCGCCGACGCCTTGCCCACCACTTGCTGCACCTGGACGTCCTGGCTGACGTGGCTGGCATTGCCGGTGCTGAAGATGCGCGTGCGCGTGCGCACTTCTTCGGTGATGTCGTTGACCGCGGCGCGGCCGGCACCGGTCTGGACCGCCAACAACACCAGTTGATAGAAGGCCGTTTGGTATTTGAAACGGGTGGCGAAGTCCAGCAGGTTCTCGGGCTCGACCACCGCGTTCTCGAACACCGAGGTGCCGCTGCCGGTGGTGCGTTGGCCAAAGCCATCCCAGTCGTCGCTCTGGGTGATGCCCGGTTGCTGCACGCGAACGGCGGCAATCACGTCGGCGCCGGTGTCATCGCGCTGGGCATAGAGGTCGATCCAGTCGGCGAAAATGCTGCCGGTGCTGTAGTACTTGGTGCCGTTGACCACCCAGTGTTCACCCAGGCGCGAGACACGGGTGCCGACCTGGCCGACCTTCACGCTGCCGACCTCGGTCCAGGCGTTGCCCACCAGGTCACCCTCGACGAACCGCTTGAACCAGATGTCCTGCGCAGCGTCGGCCTGCGCATTGAGGCGGTCTTCAACAAAAGCAAAGTGCCCGCGCAATGCCTGCGGCAGGTTGGAATCGGCGGCAGCCAGCTCGATCAGCAACTCAAACAATTGGGGCAGGGAAGCGCCGGCGCCACCGTATTGCACCGGCACGCGCACGGCGCCAAAGCCGGCTTCCTTCAGCCATTTCACTTGTTCAAAGGGCAGGCTGCGGCTTTGCTCGCGCTCCAGTGCGCCGGTGGCGATGCGTGCAAAAATCGGCCGGAAGCGCGCGGCCAGGGCCTGGTAGTCGGTACCGCTGGAGAGTGGGTGTGGCAGGTGCTGTTGCTGGGCAGTCATGGTGCAGCTCCTTATGAAGGCAAGAGAAGCAACAGAGCAGTCGATCTGTTGCGTACTGCTGTTACTGCACAGGTCGTGCCTGGCGCTGCATCGCCCGTTTTTCCGGCGCGAGAGGCTGTGGACGACGCTCGCGCCTGTCGCCTGCCGGGCAACTTGTTGAAGCGTTGACCGCCCGGCAACAGTGGCCGAGACGCGTTGCATCGGCTGCACCTGGAGGCAACTGTTGTGCGCGCAACAGTCGATCAACAGCCTGTCCGGCAAGCGACACTGCGAACATTCGAGAAAAGTTAATAACGCTTTGATTTATATCTATTTATTGAAGTGGCACGGTTGCTGCTCTATTCCTTGTGCAGGTGCCGCGGTGGCCTCTGCCAGCATGAGGACGGGCAATGAGCAACACACTGAAAGTCGTCGCGGTATCCGGGAGCGTGCAGCGGCCGACGCGCACCCTGGTGCTGCTCAAGGCCCTGGTCGACGGCCTTGCGCAACAGCTGCCGATCGAGCTGCACCTGATCGAGTTGTCCGAAGTCGGCCCGCAGTTCGCCGGGGTACTGCGCCGTGAAGACTTGCCCGCGGCGGTTGAAGCCGATCTGCAGGCCATTGAAACGGCCGACCTGCTGATCGCGGCCAGCCCGGTGTACCGCGCCTCCTACACCGGCCTGTTCAAGCACCTGTTCGACTTCGTTCATCACCAGGCGTTGAACAACGTGCCGGTGTTGCTGGCCGCCACCGGTGGCTCGGATCGCCATGCGCTGATCATCGATCACCAGTTGCGCCCGTTGTTCGGCTTTTTCCAGGCCCTGAGCCTGCCTGTCGGTGTGTATGCCGCCGAGGCCGATTTCACCGATTACCGGATCACCAGCCCGCAGTTGCTCGAACGCATCGAGCGCGCTGTCGAGTCGGCGGTCCTGAGCCTCCATCCGACCGTCCAACCGGCCGCCAGCGCCGCCTGACGAGTCCGGTCGACCCTCACTTCAACGAATCAATGGAGTACATGCAATGAGCCAGGACAACATCAAGTTTGCCTACTGGGTGCCCAACGTCAGCGGCGGCCTCGTGATCAGCAAGATCGAACAGCGCACCAGCTGGGACATCGATTACAACCGCAAGCTGGCGCAGATCGCCGAGAAGGCCGGCTTCGAATACGCCTTGTCGCAGATCCGCTTCACTGCCGGTTATGGCGCCGAAAACCAGCACGAATCGGTGACCATCAGCCACGCACTGTTGGCCGCCACCGAGAAGCTCAAGGTGATCGCCGCCATCCTGCCCGGGCCCTGGAGTCCGGTGCTGGCAGCCAAACAGTTGGCCACCATCGACCAGTTCACCAACGGTCGGGTCGCGGTGAATATCGTCTCGGGCTGGTTCAAGGGCGAGTTCCGGGCCATTGGCGAGCCGTGGCTGGACCACGATGAGCGCTATCGCCGCTCGGAAGAATTCATCCAGGCGCTCAAGGGCATCTGGACCCAGGACAATTTCAGTTTTCATGGCGATTTCTACCGCTTCCATGACTACACCCTCAAACCCAAGCCCCTGCAGCAACCGCACCCGGAAATCTTCCAGGGTGGCAGCTCGCGCGCGGCCCGGGACATGGCTTCGCGGGTGTCCGATTGGTACTTCACCAACGGCAACAGCATCGAAGGCATCAAGGCGCAGGTCGACGATATTCGGGCCAAGGCCGCGATCAATGGCCACTCGGTGAAAGTCGGGGTGAACGCCTTTGTCATCGCCCGGGAAACCGAGGCTGAAGCCCGCGCGGTATTGCAGGAGATTATCGCCAAGGCCGATCCGGAGGCCGTCAACGGTTTTGGCAGCGAGGCGAAGAACGCCGGCGCCTCCAGCCCCGAAGGCGATGGCAACTGGGCCAAGTCCACCTTCGAGGACCTGGTGCAGTACAACGATGGCTTCAAGACCAACCTGATCGGTACGCCGCAGCAAATTGCCGAACGCATCGTCGCCCTCAAGGCGGTGGGCGTGGACCTGGTGCTCAGCGGCTTCCTGCATTTTCACGAAGAAGTGGAGTACTTCGGCCGCAAGGTGTTGCCGCTGGTGCGTGAGCTGGAGCGCGAGGCGGTCGCGGCCAAGACTGCGGCACTCGCCTGAAGGAAGGGAAAGGTCATGGCGACATTCACCGATAACTCGCAACCCGGCACCTTGCCCCAGTGGCTGCAACAGCAGGCACGTCAGCAAGGCCTGGGCATCGCCCTGCGCCATAAGCGCCTTGGGGTGTGGCAAGTGCGCACCTGGGGCCAGCTGGCCGCTGAGGTTGAACAGCTGGCAGCGGCGTTGCAGGTGCGTGGTTTTGTGCCAGGCGCAAGCTTGGTGATTGTCAGCCGCCCGCGACCGGAGGCGTTGATTGCCGCCCTGGCGGCACAGTGGTTGGGGGGCGTGGCCGTGCTGTTGGATCCGCTGGAGGCTGCGCCCGCGCAGGTGACGCTGTTGCGTGAGTTGCACACTGAGTGGGTGTTCGCCGAAGGCCACGAAGAGATTCAGCGCCTGCGCGCCGCCGGACTGACACCCAGGCTGCTGATTTACGCCGACGGCCGCGGCCTGGCGCAGGTGAGCCAGGCCGGCGACACCTTGGCGTTCGCGCAACTGCTGCAGCAGCGCAGCGATCACCGCCCGGAACTCCAGGCCCGAGCCGAGCGCACAGCCTTCGCCTTCTACCGTTTGGGCGCGGGGCAGCGCATCGAGCAGCAACGTATCAGCCACGCCGAGTTGCTGCAGGATGGCCGGCGCCTGGTACACAGCGAGCAGTTGGGGCGGCAGGATGAGGCCCTGGCGGCGCGAGCGTTTGCCGCGGGTGGTCACGCGCGTTATTTGTTGGCGCCCTGGTTGATGGCTGGCTTTCGCCTGAATTTTCCGGAGAACCTGGCGACGCGCGACCAGGACCGTCGCGAGCTGGGCCCGACGCTGGTGGCCGGCACCCGGGCCACCTACGAGCGCCTGCATGCCCAGGTCCAGGCCCGCTTGCCGGCCCCAGGCAGTTGGCGCCGCCGCCTGGTGGAGTGGGCGCTGGTAGCGCACCCCGGTGCGCTGCAACGGTCTCTGGGGTACTGGCTGATCCGCCGACCGTTGCGCGATGTCCTCGGCTTTTCCCGCACCCGTGCGCCGTTGCTGGTGGGCGAGGCATTGGCGCCGCCGACCCTGGCGTTTTTCCGGGCATTGGCGATTGAAGTACGCACCTGGCCGGATCCGGCGCAGTGGCATCGTCCCGTGCCTTGGCCAGCCCCGCTGATCAACGGCTGGATCGAAGACAACACGCAACCGGCCTGAGGAGGACATGACCCATGGCACAGACACAGGCGACACACGTTGAACATCTGCTGGTGCTGGAAAACATTGGCGTGTCGTTCAAAGGCGTCAAAGCGGTGACCGACATCAGCTTTGCCGTGGCCACCGGGGAGATCTGCGCCTTGATCGGACCCAATGGCGCGGGCAAAAGCTCACTGCTGAATGTGATCAACGGCGTGTACCAGGCCCAGCAGGGGCGCATTCGCTTTGCCGGGCAAGAGCACCGACGCATGCGCCCGCAGGAGATGGCGGTGCGCGGCATTGCCCGCACCTTTCAGAATATCGCCTTGTTCAAAGGCATGAGTGTGCTCGACAACGTGCTCACCGGACGCACCCTCAAGCGTCGCAGCAGCTGGATCGAACAGGCCCTGCGCATCGGCCGCGCCGCGGGCGAAGACGACCGCCAGCGTGAGGCCGCCGAACGGGTCATCGAGTTTCTGCACCTCCAGCCCTGGCGCGACACCCTGGTCGGCAAACTGCCGTATGGCTTGCAGAAACGGGTGGAACTGGCCCGCGCCCTGGCCGCGGAACCGCGCTTGCTGCTGCTGGACGAACCCATGGCCGGGATGAATGCCGACGAGAAGCAACAGATGAGCCGGTTCATCGTCGACATCAACCGTGAGCTGGGGACCACGGTGGTGCTGATCGAGCACGACATCGGCGTGGTCATGGGCATCAGCGATCACGTGGTGGTGCTCGACTACGGCCGCAAGATCGGTGACGGCCCACCCGATGAGGTGCAGCAGAACCCCGAAGTGATCGCCGCCTACCTCGGCACTAACCCCTGAATCAATAACGTCGCCCGCGCTCGGGTGGCCGGGAACCCTTTGCCGGCAAAACAGGAAGGCTCATGGAATTTTTCTTCGAGGTGTTGATCGGTGGGCTGCTGGCCGGGGTGATGTACGCCCTGGTGGCCATCGGCTTTGTCCTGATCTACAAGGCGTCCGGCGTCTTCAACTTCGCCCAGGGCGCCATGGTGCTGTTCTCGGCGCTGACGTTTGTCAGCCTGCTGGAGCGCGGGGTGCCGTTCTGGCTGGCCTTTGCCATCAGCCTGGCGGCGATGGTGCTGCTGGCGGTGGCCGTGGAGCGGGTAGTGTTGCGCCCGCTGGTCAACCGTCCACCGATCACCTTGTTCATGGCCACCCTCGGCTTGTCCTACGTGATCGAAGGGTTCGCCCAGGCGCTATGGGGCGCCCAGGTGCATGGCCTGGAACTGGGTATCAGTGACGAGCCCCTGGAACTGGGCGGCATGCTGCTGTCGCAGTTCGACATCTTTGCCGCCGTGACCGCCGCGTTGCTGGTGGTGGCGCTGTCGCTGCTGTTCAACAAGACCCGTATCGGTTTGTCGTTGCGCGCCGTGGCCGACGACCCGCTGGCGGCGTTGGCCGTGGGCATCCGCCTGCAACGGGTCTGGGTGTTGGTGTGGGCGGTGGCCGGGTTTGTCGGTCTGGTAGCCGGGCTGCTCTGGGGCGCGCGACTGGGGGTGCAGTTTTCATTGTCGCTGGTGGTGCTCAAGGCCTTGCCGGTGCTGATCATCGGCGGCTTTACCTCGATCAGTGGGGCGATTGTCGGCGGCCTGATCATCGGCGCCTCGGAGAAGCTGGCCGAGGTGTACCTGGGCCCCGTCATCGGCGGCGGCATCGAGAACTGGTTTCCCTATGTGCTGGCGCTGCTGTTCCTGCTGGTGAGGCCGGCCGGGTTATTTGGCGAACGTGCGATCGAGCGGGTTTAAGGAGAGGCGTATGTTTTATCAAGAAGCCGGTCAGTTCAGTACTCGCTATGCCCAGGACCGCCGGGTGTTTCGCCTGCGTCAGGACCGTTACGGCCTGGTTGCCTTGCTGTTGTTGGCCTTTGTCGGCGTGCCGTACCTGGGCAACGACTATTGGTTCAGCGCCATTCTGATTCCATTTCTGGTGCTGTCACTGGCGGGGCTGGGGCTGAACCTGCTGACCGGCTACGCCGGGCAGTTGTCGCTGGGCTCGGCAGCCTTCATGGCGGTGGGCGCCTTTGCCACTTACAACGTGGAACTGCGGGTGCCGGGGTCACCGTTGTTGCTCAGCATGGCCTTGGGCGGGGGAGTGGCCGCGCTGGTGGCGGTGCTGTTCGGTCTGCCCAGCCTGCGGATCAAGGGCTTCTATCTGCTGGTGTCGACCCTCGCCGCGCAGTTCTTTGTGACCTGGGCGCTGACGCGCTTCAGCTGGTTCTCCAACAACAGCGCTTCGGGGGTGATCAGTGCACCGCGCCTGGAGATTCTGGGAGTGGATCTGAGCTCGCCGGTGGGGCGTTACCTGCTGACACTGGGCGTGGTGGTGACGTTGTTCTGGCTGGGCCAAAACCTGGTGCGCAGCGAGCTGGGGCGTAACTGGATGGCGGTGCGTGACAGGGACACGGCCGCTGCCGTGATGGGCATTGCATTGCTCAAGACCAAGCTGCTGGCGTTTGCCATCAGCGGCTTCTTTCTCGGGGTGGCCGGAGCGCTGTGGGCCTTCACTTACCTGGGCACCGTGGAGCCCCACGGTTTCGATCTGAACCGGTCCTTCCAGATCCTGTTCATCATCATTATCGGTGGCCTGGGCAGCATCCTCGGCAACTTCCTGGGCGCGGCGTTCATCGTGCTGTTTCCGGTGCTGCTGTCGAATCTGGTGGCTTTGTTGCCGGCCGGGCTGATCGATGCCGGGCAGATGGAAAACCTGCAGAAGATGGCATTCGGCGCCCTGATCATCGTGTTCCTGGTCAAGGAACCCGAGGGTCTGGCGCGCCTTTGGAAAACGTTTCGCGAGCAGGCCCGGGTGTGGCCGCTGCGCTACTGAACAAACCGGCGCAGGCCTGGACTGCGCTTCGATCCTCCTGCGGTACACGCGATTGAATCATTGATAAGGAACATACCGATGTCCAAACGAGCACTACTCAGTGGCCTGGCGCTGGCAATCAGCCTGAGCGCCGCCTTTACCGCGCAGGCGGATAACGAACAGTACTTCCCGCTGCAGAGCTATCGGGTCGGTCCTTATGCCGCCGGGGGGACCGGCTTCTTTGGTGGCTTTATCGACTACCTCAAGTACGTCAATGCCAAGGGCGGGGTCAACGGCGTCAAGCTGACCTGGAGCGAGTGCGAAACCGAATACGTGGTCGAGAAGGGCGTCGAGTGCTACGAGCGCTTGAAAAAAGGCCTCGACGGCGCGCCTTCCGCGGCGACCAATCCGCTGTCGGTGGGTATTGCCTACGCCACCCTGGAGCGCTCGACCGCGGACAAGCTACCGCTGATTACCATCAACCATGGCCGTACCGATTCCACTGACGGCAGCGTATTCCCCTACGCCTTCCCCTTGCAGTTGAATCCGTATTCCGAGGTGTCGGCGATCATCAACTACATCGGCCAGCAGGCCGGTGGCCTCGACCAGCTCAAGGGCAAGAAGATCGTCACCCTGTACCACGGCTCGCCCTACGGCAAGGAAACCAATGAGGTGTTGCAGACCCTGGCCGACAAGTACGGGTTCAAGCTGACCTTGCTGGAAGTGCCCCATCCAGGCAACGAGCAGCAGTCGCAATGGCTCAACATCCGCAGGGAAAAACCCGACTGGGTGATTCTGCGCGGCTGGGGCGTGATGAATCCGGTGGCGTTGAAAACCGCGCAGAAGGTCGGCTTCCCGGCGGATCACATCATCGGCAACATCTGGAGCAACTCCGAGGACGATGCCGCCCCGGCCGGCGCCGCCGCCAAAGGCTACATCGCGATCACCACGCACCCCTCGGGCACCGGGTTCCCGGTCCTGCAAGGCATCCAGCAGCAGGTGGTGGCCAAGGGCAACGGCGACCTCGCCGATCCGAAACGCTTTGGCACCGTGTATTACAACCTCGGGGTGGTGAACGGCATTCTCAACGTTGAAGCCCTGCGCATCGCCCAGGAAAAATTCGGCAGGCAGCCGCTCACCGGCGAGCAGGTGCGCTGGGGTTTCGAGCATCTCAAGCTGGACAATGCCCGCCTCGAGGAGCTGGGTGCGCTGGGCCTGGTGCAACCCTTGCAGCTGTCGTGCTCGGACCATGAAGGGGGTGGCGCGGTGCGCTTTCAACAGTGGGATGGCAGCCAGTGGAAACTGATCAGCGACTGGGTGCAGGCCGACCGTGCTTTGCTCAGGCCGATCATCGAAGCCTCGTCGCACCAGTACGCCAAAGAAAAGGGCATCACGCCACGCGATTGCAGCCAGGACATTTGATTACGTGTAGGAGCTGGCTTGCCAGCGAAAATCGTTAACGAAAACACATGTTTCCTGGGTTAACGCGGCTCATTTAAATCCATCGCTGGCAAGCCAGCTCCTACAGGATGCTAGGCTGCCTTGGAGAGAACAGCATGAACCCAGTACCGATCTTGCAGATCGATGCAATTGAAGTGCTTTACGAACAGGCAATCCTCGCCGTGCGCGGGGTATCCCTGGTGGTGCCGCAAGGCCAGATCGTGGTGTTGCTGGGGGCCAACGGTGCCGGCAAAAGCACCACGTTAAAGGCCGCCTCCAATTTGGTGCGGGCCGAGCGGGGCGAGGTGGTGCAGGGACGGATTCTGTATCGGGGCCAGGATGTCACCCGCCGTACGCCCCACAGCCTGGTGGCCGGCGGACTGGTCCAGGTCCTGGAAGGCCGGCATTGCTTTGTCCAACTGACCGTGGAGGAAAACCTGCTGACGGGCGCCTTTGCGCGTCAGGTATCCCGTGGGCAACTCCAGGCAGACCTGGAACGTATCTACAGCCAGTTTCCGCGACTCAAGCTGCGGCGCAAAAGCCTGGCCGGCTACACCTCGGGTGGTGAACAGCAGATGATTGCGCTGGGTCGGGCGCTGATGGCCCGGCCACAACTGGTGCTGCTGGACGAACCTTCGATGGGGCTGGCGCCGCAGGTTGTCGAGGAGATCTTCGAGATCATCCACCAGCTCAATCAGCGCGATGGCGTGAGCTTTTTGATTGCCGAGCAGAACATCAACCTGGCCTTGCGTTATGCCCGGTACGGCTACGTGCTGGAAAGCGGGCGGGTCGTCAGCGAAGGCACGGCGCAGCAGTTGGCCGCCCGCAGCGATATCCAGGATTTCTACCTGGGGGGCGGCACCGGTGGTACGGGAGCTGCGGCTTGACGGTGGATGGGGCTGATCATCCCTGGCGCTGATCAATGAGCCAGGGATGAAATTTATCGCCATTCAAGTCGACAAGTTAACCACTTTGACCCCTTGGCCGTCTTGTGCCGGACGGCGTTTGTTGACCACCAGCTCACCGATCTTGATCAGCATGGCGCGGGTGACGTTGCGGCTCAGCCCAAGCAGGCTGGCAGTGTGCACCTGGTTGTAATGGCAGAAGCGATAGGCCGCGCGCAGCAGTGCTTCTTCGACCCGCTCATGCAGGGCGCCGCTTTCTTCCTCGAACAGCTTCAGGAAGGCTTGCTGCAACCGGGCGTCGGCACTGTCGTCCTGGACGGTGTGACTGGCTTCCTGGCGTTCGATCCGCAGTTTGGACAGGTGCAAGTCCTGGACGCGGATCAGATTGTTACTGCAGATCAGCAGGGTGTGGTGAATGACGTTTTCCAGCTCGCGAATATTGCCCGGCCATGCATAGTTCACCAGTTTGCGTTGGGCTTCGGCATCCAGCACCACGTCGCCATAGCCCAGCCGGTGACTGTACTCGGCGATGAAGTGGCGGATCAGCGGCAGGATGTCCCCTGGCCGCTCGCGCAACGGGCTGAGTTCCAGGCTGACCACGTTCAGCCGGTAATACAGGTCCTCGCGAAAGTGCCCGGCGTTGATGGCTTTTTCCAGCTGCACGTTGGTCGCAGCCAGGACCCTCACATCGATGGGGATGCTTTTGCGTGACCCCAGGCGAACCACTTCACGCTCCTGCAGCACCCGCAGCAACTTGACCTGGATCGGCATCGGCAGGTCGCCGATCTCGTCGAGGAACAGCGTGCCACCGTTGGCTTCTTCGAACCAGCCGGCCTTGGCGCTCAGGGCGCCGGTGAAGGCGCCTTTTTCGTGGCCGAACAGTTCGGCCTCCACCAGGCTTTCGGAAAAGGCCCCGCAGTTGACTGCGATAAACGGCCTGTTTCGACGGGCGCTCAGGTTGTGCAGGTGGCGCGCCACCAGCTCCTTGCCGGTGCCGGTTTCGCCGATGATCAACACGCTGGCATCACTGGGCGCGACCTGTTGCAGGTGCGCCAGCAGCGCCTGTGATTTCGGATCTTCGAAGACTTGCGCGGTGGCGCGGATCGAGGTGGCCAGGGCAGGTGAGGGCGGCAGCGTGAGTAGTTGCATGGTCGGACCTATGAATAAAAGGACGGGGTGGGCAGCGCCGAGTTGAGCGCCCAGTCACCCAGTTCATGGAGCTTGTAGTCCACGGGATCGTGAAGGGTCTGGGTGCGCAGGTTGCGCCAGTGGCGATCAAGGCGCAGCGCGGCATGGGTGGCGCGGGCGCCGGTCACTTCGAACAGACTGCTGGTCAGGTCCAGGCCGGTGCGGGTGGCCGCGACCTTGGCGGTGGCAATGGCCAAGGCCAGTTGGCCACGCTCCTCGGCACCAAGCCGGTGCTCCTTGCTCCAGGCGTTGTCGAGCATGGCGTTGGCGCGCTCTGTGAGCAGGCGCACGCTTTCCAGTCCGACCCAGAATTCGCCGTAATGGCGCAGGACATAAGGATCCTGATTGGCCTGGCTGACGTCAGCCTTGAACCAGGGACGCGCTTCCTTGAGGGTGTAATTGCGGGCTTCTTCGAACGCTCCCTCGGCGATACCGAGGAAGATATTGACGAAGGTCAGCTGGGCGATCAGCGGGCGCAGACAGGCAAAAGGCGTGCTCAGCGGGCCGGGATCGAGCAGCAATTCGTTCTCTTCCACCCGGACCCGCTCGAAGGTGGCGCTGCCGCTGTCGGTCTGCCGTTGGCCGATATTGTCCCAGTCGCCGTGCAGGGTGATGCCGGTGCGGTGACTGGGAATGGCGGCGATCAACAGTTTGCCACGGGTGGATTCGTCCAGCGCCGAGGCGATCAACATTTCCGAGTCGGCGGAACCTGAGCAGAAACTCTTGCGCCCGGAAAACTCGCGCCAGCCGGCGAATTTTTTCGACAGGGTGCGGGTGTCCAGCGGGTTAAGCGCGTTGCCCCAGAACCAATTGTTGCGCGCGGTCTGTTCGAACCAGGGCTGCCATTGCTCAGGCCGGGAAAACAGGCGCACCGTGGCCAGCATCAAATGCTGGAAGCCGAATACATGGGCGATCGAGCTGTCAACCCGGGCGAACTCGCGTACCACTTCCAGCGTGTCGCTCCAGCTGGCGCCCAGGCCACCGTATTGCCGGTCAATTTTCAGGGCCAGCAGACCGCTACGGCGCAGCTCGTCACGCTCGGCTTTCGGCGTGCCGCCCAGTTGATCGCGTTCGGCGGCGGTTCGGGAAAATTCGGTGGCGAGCGTCCTGGCGACCTGCAGCGGGTTTTCGCTCATGGGGTCTGTTCCTGTTTGGGTTGCGGGATGTGCAGCCATCAGAGCAAAAGTTGTTCCATGAATTAATATATATAAAAAACAATAAGTTAAGCGGTGCTCGGTGTCGGCTGGTGTTGTCCGGGCCGTTAACTGTTGAGTGACTGTTGCGTGATCAACAATGGCGCTGCTGTTTGTCGGGCAACACTGCTTAATCAGTGAGTAGAATGTAAATGATCTAAAAAATAACTAATAAATAACGTTTGGTTATTAGCTTAGGGCGATGTCGGATTGGAGGGGGGGGCCGGCTTGCTAGCGAAGACGGCCTAAAGCCATGCAGCGCCATACAGACGCCTTCGCCGGCAAGCCGGCTCCTACATGGGGTTGGCGCCGAGCCCAATTCATCGGTACACAGCTGATCCCTGTAGGAGCTGGCTTGCCAGCGAAGGCTGCCTCAAGTCATGCAGCGCCCATGCGGACGCCTTCGCCGGCAAGCCGGCTCCTACAGGGGGTATGGCGCCGAGCCCAATTCATCGATACACAACTGATCCCCGTAGGAGCTGGCTTGCCAGCGAAGACGGCCTCAAGCCATGCAGCGCCCATGCAGACGCCTTCGCCAGGCCGGCTCGAGGTGGGCAGTAAGCGCCGCCGCTGGAAGAAAGACCCGCCAGGGCGGCGGGTCCGGAAGAGGATCAGAGCTTCGGCAACTGCCCGATACGCCCCAGCATCTCGGTCACGATCTGCAGGTCCAGCAGGAACTGGTCGACCGTCTTGAACTCGTTGTCGGTGTGGCCGGTGTACTTCAGCTCGGGCCTGGCCAGGCCGAACTGCACGCCATTGGGCAGGTCATGGACCGAGGTCGCGCCGGCGGAGGTGCCGTACTGGTGTTCCATGCCCAGGTTTTCGCTGGCCACGGCCAGCAGCGCCTTGACCCATTCACCCTCGGGGTTGCGGTACATCGGCTCGGCGATCGAATAGTCGAAGGCCGGCGCAATACCGGACTTCTTGCTCCAGGCGTCCAGCTTGTCGGCAATCTCGGTCTTGAGCACTTGCGGGGACTTGCCCTTTGGCACCCGCAGGTTGACCGCGAGCTTGAAGGCTTTTTCATCCATCCCGACAAAAGTCAGGGAAGCTGTCAGCGGCCCCATGAAGGCATCGGAAAAGCCCACGCCCAATTTGCCGCCCAGGTAATCCAGGCCCCAGTTGTCGGCGGCGTAGCGCGCGGCATCGGTGATGTGGTTGTGCTTGAGCGCAACCTTGCCGTCGAGGCTGTTGATCAAGTCCAGCATCCTGGCCACCGGGTTGACGCCGGATTCGGGTTCAGAGGAGTGGGCGGAAACGCCGGTGACCGTCAGCTGCACGTCCTGGCCGACGACCTTGGTGGACACCTCAAAGTTGCCGCCATTGCGCTGGGCATAATCGGCACCGGCCTTCTGCAGGCTGGCGGCCAGCTCGGCGGGTTTGTCGGTCACCAGGGTGGCGACCGAGGTCGACGGAATCTGGTTGGTGGCCAGCCCACCCGTCATTGCAATGATTTCGGCGCCTTTGCCCTCTGCGGCCCGCCGGGTAAAGCTTGCCATGACAGTGCCATAGCCTTTCTCGGCGATCACCACCGGATAGCTGCCATCGAGTGCCAGGTTGTAGTTGGGTGTGGGATTGCGTTCAAAGTAGTAGGGGATCGCGTCGCCGGTGGTTTCCTCGGTGGTGTCCACCAGCAGCTTGAAGTTCCTGGCCAGCGGCAGCTTCTCTTCCTTGATGACCTTCATCGCGTACAGCGCGACGACGATGCCGTTCTTGTCATCCTCGGTACCGCGACCGTACATGCGCTCGCCCACCAGGGTGACTTTGAACGGATCGAGCTTGGTGCCGTCTTTGAGCACCCAGTTTTCCGGGGTCACGGGCACCACATCTGCATGCGCGTGAATACCCACGACTTCGTCGCCATTGCCCTCGAGGGTGATCTCATAGACACGATTGTCGACGTTGCGAAAGGTCAGGTTGAACGCCTGGGCGAGGCCCTTGAGCTTGTCGGCGATCTTGATGAACTCGGGGTTGTCGTGCTGGGCCACGCCGTCCACGCGGAAAGTCGGGATGGCCACCAGTTCGCGCAGGGTCTCGTTGGCAGCGTTGCCGTATTTCACCCGTGCATAAATGCCCAGCAGACGATGGATGTCGTTCTGCTGTTCGGGGGCAAGGGCCTTGTTGCCAAGGAAGGCGTTGATGGCCGCGTCGAGGTTGTCGGTTTTGGCCAGATCGCTCTTGGCCAGGCCTCCCAGGAACTGCCTGAAATCCGTGACCGGTGCGTCACCGAAGGTCTTGAGGATCGCCGCGCTCTGCTGCGGGGTGATGTGGGCGTACGCTGGCGTGGCAAACGACGAAAAGCTGGCGAGTATCAGGGTGGCGGCGGCCAGGTGCTTGAGTGAACAATTCATTGCTGGGCATTCCTTTGCAGGCTGGTTGGAAAATGTCTGATCGAAGTAACAGAACATTTCCAAAATTAACACCATTCGTCAGTTCGAAGGGCACCAAGGGCTGCAATTTCGATTCAATCAACCGGGTAGTCGCCACCCGACAATCGGCAAACTGCGCATTCTGCTCTTTCGATATGGAATAAGTGAAGGCACAATGCGCATCCTTTTTTGGCTGGCCTTGCCGGAGGCGCCTCGAAATGATCAAAACGCCGTACTACCTCATCGATAAACAGAAGCTGCTGGCGAACATGCAGAAGATCGCCTATGTGCGCGAACAGTCCGGGGCCAAGGCCCTGCTGGCGCTCAAGTGCTTCGCCACCTGGTCGGTGTTCGACCTGATGCAGCAGTACATGGACGGCACCACGTCGTCGTCGCTCTACGAACTCAAGCTTGGTCGTCAGAAGTTCGCCGGCGAGACCCATGCCTACAGCGTGGCCTGGGCCGACGACGAGATCGAGGAGATGCTCGAGAACTGCGACAAGATCATCTTCAACTCCATTGGCCAACTGCAGCGCTACACCGAAGCGTCGGCGGGCAAGGTCCGCGGGCTGCGGGTCAATCCTCAGGTGAGCAGCTCCGATTACCTGCTGGCCGACCCGGCGCGTCCGTTTAGCCGCCTGGGTGAATGGGATCCGGTGAAGATCGAGCAGGTCATCGGGCAGATCTCCGGTTTCATGTTCCACAACAACTGCGAGAACGGCGACTTCGGCCTGTTCGACCAGATGCTGTGCACCATCGAAGAACGCTTCGGTCATCTGCTGCACAAAGTCGAGTGGGTCAGCCTCGGTGGCGGCATTCACTTCACCGGTGAAGGCTACGCGCTGGACGAGTTCTGCGCGCGCCTCAAGGGCTTCTCGCAGAAGTACGGCGTGCAGGTGTACCTGGAGCCGGGCGAAGCCGCCATCACCCAGAGTGCGTCGCTGGAAGTCACCGTGCTCGACACCCTCTACAACGGCAAGCACCTGGCGGTCGTGGACAGCTCCATCGAAGCGCACATGCTCGATCTGCTGATCTATCGCCTCAACGCCAAGTTGGCGCCAAGCGACGGCGAGCACACCTACATGGTGTGCGGCAAATCCTGCCTGGCCGGCGACATTTTCGGCGAGTATCAATTTGCTCGGCCGCTGGCCATCGGCGATCGGCTGTCGTTCGTCGATGCAGCGGGTTACACCATGGTCAAGAAGAACTGGTTCAATGGCTTGAAAATGCCGTCCATCGTAGTGAAACAACTCGACGGTAGTATCGAGGTGATTCGCGAATTTGGTTACAACGACTACATGTCCAGCCTTTCGTAAGCTGGCGCAGAGGAGAGTTAGATAAATTGAAGAAGAACGTACTTATCATTGGTGCAGGAGGTGTCGCCAAGGTGGTGGCCCACAAGTGCGCGCAGCACAACGATGAACTCGGTCGTATTGCTATCGCGTCGCGCAACATCTCCAAATGCCAGGCCATCATCGACAGCGTCAACGCCAAGGGCAGCCTCAAGGTGCCCGCCGACATCCAGGCCTTCGAGCTGAACGCCCTGGACGTGGAAGCGACCAAGGCGCTGATCCGCGACACCGGTTCGCAGATTGTCATCAACGTCGGCTCCGCGTTCCTCAACATGTCGGTGCTGCGTGCGTGCATCGATACCGGCGTGGCCTACCTGGACACCGCCATCCACGAAGAACCGGGCAAGGTCTGCGAGACGCCGCCCTGGTATGGCAACTACGAGTGGAACCACCTGGAGGAATGCAAACAGAAGAACATCACCGCCATTCTCGGTGTGGGCTTCGACCCGGGTGTGGTCAACGCCTATGCGGCGCTGGCGCAACAACAGTATTTCGACCGCATTGATTCGATCGACATTCTCGACGTCAATGCCGGTTCCCATGGCAAGTATTTCGCCACCAATTTCGACCCGGAAATCAACTTCCGTGAGTTCACCGGGCAGGTGTGGAGCTGGCAGGACAGCCAGTGGACCAGCAACACCATGTTCGAAGTCAAACGCACCGATGACTTGCCGGTGGTAGGGGAGCAGAACCTGTACCTGACCGGTCACGACGAAGTGCACTCGCTGTCGAAAAACCTCGACGTGCCCAACGTGCGTTTCTGGATGAGCTTCGGCGAGCACTACATCAATGTGTTCACGGTTCTGCGCAACCTTGGCTTGCTGTCCGAGCAACCGGTCAAGACCGCCGAAGGACTGGAAGTGGTGCCGCTGAAAGTGGTCAAGGCCGTGCTGCCTGATCCGGGCTCGCTGGCGCCGGGCTACACCGGCAAGACCTGCATCGGCGATCTGGTCAAGGGCACCAAGGATGGCCAGCCGCGCGAGGTGTTCATCTACAACGTGGCCGACCATGAAGACGCCTACGCCGAAACCGACAGCCAGGGCATTTCCTATACCGCTGGCGTGCCACCGGTGGCAGCAGCCCTGCTGGTCGCCCGCGGCGAGTGGGATGTGCAGCGTATGGCCAACGTTGAAGAGCTGCCGGCCGAGCCGTTCCTCAAGGCGCTGGACGTGATGGGCCTGCCGACCCGCATCAAGGACGAGCATGGCGATCGTCCCCTGGAGCTGTAACGCCTGACACCCCCCGACACGAGGTGCGCCAGGGCAGGTGCACCTTGCTGATTTGTTCATCCCCCCCTGCAAGAACCTCTGATTTGCTGAGCCGCTGACATCCTTATGGATCAGCTCGCGGCACGGGCTTGCCTTGTGCGATATAGATCTCGACGGACCCCTGGAAGTTTGTATTCGCGGGGCGTACTGCCGACGACTGGCGGGATTTTCCAGCCTCGGCCGCTGTTCAATACCGCCTGTCGCGTCTCAAAAATCTTTTTAAAATTTTCAAACGGGCCAGCGCTTCAGATGACTGTGGGCGGCGCATTCGGTTGATACCGGATGAGTAGCGACGCCTTTAGACCTGAGGAGATTTGTCATGTTTCTACATAACAAACGACTGCAATACACCGTGCGTGTCGCGCAACCCAACCCTGGATTGGCCAACCTGCTGCTCGAGCAATTCGGCGGGGCACAAGGCGAACTGGCAGCGGCGTCCAGATACTTCACCCAGGCACTGGCCGAAGACGATCCGGGAAGAAAGGATCTGCTGATGGACATTGCCACCGAAGAACTCAGCCACCTCGAGATCGTCGGGTCGATCATCGTGATGCTCAACAAGGGCGCCAAAGGCCAGATGGCCGAAGGCGTGGAAGAAGAGGGCGAGCTGTATCGCGCAATCAACGGCGCCGGTAACGACTCGCACATCACCAGCCTGTTGTACGGCGCCGGTGCGCCCCTCACCAACTCCGCCGGCGTGCCGTGGTCGGCCGCCTATGTCGACACCATCGGCGAGCCCACGGCAGACATGCGCTCCAACATTGCGGCCGAAGCGCGGGCGAAAATCGTCTACGAGCGCTTGATGAACGTCACCGATGATCCTGGCGTGAAGGAAGCCCTGGGGTTTCTCATGACCCGCGAGATCGCCCATCAACTGTCCTTCGAAAAAGCCTTGCATTCGATCCAGCCAAACTTCCCCCAAGGCAAGCTGCCCGGAATGCCGGAGTTCACCAACGTCTACTTCAACATGTCCCAGGGTGAAGAGAGCACGCGCGGGCCGTGGAACCAGGGTGAAGATTGGGAGTACGTGGAAGAACCGATGCCAGCGGTCGATGGCGGCGATGGCACCGCCAGTGTCGAACTCAGCGCCGAGGACGAAGCGCTGCTGATGGACATGAAGGCGCGCACGATGTCCGACCCCGGCAGCGATCCGCTGACGGGCGCCGACCTTGGTGCGGGTGTGCAGTTGAAGCAGGAAGCATGACGTGGTTCACCGCACGCTGTTGAGGCGTGCGGTGTTTTTCTGTTACTAAGATAAATACGGGGTGAATGATATGGCTTCGAATTTCAACAGGGGCTCCGGGGATAACAACCTGGACCTGTCCGGTTTGTTCAATGCCACCGCGCGGGCCTTCGAGCGAGATGCACAGCGCATCTCCAGGCAGTTGCTGCCGGCCACTTCCGGGGCGAGCCGCAAGCGGGCGAACAGTCGATAGGAGGTTGTATGGCAGATCCAGCGTCGTCGGGTGCAAATGCATCGCGCTCATGGCTTGAACTGGCTCGCAGCAGCGGGTGGCAGGGCGCCAGCTTCTGGTTGATCCTGACCATCGTCACCTTCCTGTTGCTGTTCAGCGGCTACAGCGCGCTGATCGGGGCCGACCCGAAGATTCTGCATTACGCAATGCTGGGCGGTACTGCCGGTTTCGCCGCGACAGCCTTGGGCGCCGTGTTGGCCCTGGTGCTGCGTGAAGTGGCGGTGCGCACCCAGGACATGATGCTCGGCTTTGCCGCGGGGATGATGCTGGCCGCCAGTTCCTTCTCACTGATCCTGCCCGGCATCGACGCCGCGCAATCCATCACGGGCAACCAGATGGCGGCTGCCGCCGTTGTCGTGTTCGGGATGGGCTTGGGTGCAGCGCTGATGGTCGGGCTGGATCGCTTTGTGCCCCATGAACACCAGAAGATCGGCAGGAAAGGGCCCGAGGTGCAACGGATCAACCGGGTCTGGTTGTTCGTCCTCGCCATTACCCTGCACAACCTGCCCGAAGGCATGGCCATCGGCGTCAGCTTCGCCGACGGCGACATGACCGTGGGGCTGCCACTGACCACCGCCATCGCGCTGCAGGACATCCCCGAAGGTCTCGCCATCGCCCTGGCGCTACGGGTGACCGGCATCTCGGCACTGCGTGCGGCGCTGGTGGCGATCGGTTCCGGCCTGATGGAACCCTTGGGCGCGGTGATCGGCCTCGGGGTGTCTTCCGGCTTTGCCCTGGGGTATCCGATCGCCTTGGGGCTGGCGGCGGGGGCGATGATCTTTGTGGTCTCCCATGAAGTGATTCCGGAGACACACCGCAACGGACATGAAACGCCGGCCACGTTGGGCTTGATGCTGGGGTTTGGGGTGATGATGTTTTTGGATACGGCGTTGGGCTAGTGGCTGGACATCTTCAGCCCCGATATCAACGGACTGACTTGTCTCGCCGCCATGACCATTGTTCATTACGAGGAGCGGACGTGCCGGCCAGCCTTATCGGCACAAGGTGTGTCGACATGGTTCATCCCCAACAACGGCACTCCCAAAAGCGTCAACACCACACCCACCATGGCACTGCCGACCAGCGGATCGCCGAACTGCAGCCATGCCCAGATCATGGTCACCGGTGGTGTCAGGAACAGCACGCCACTGATGCGCTGGATGCTGAACCGCTGCAGGCACAGCCAGTAAAATCCGTAGCCACCTAAAGTCGCAAAGATCACCAGCCACACCACGCCCACTGCAAAGCCTGTCCTCATCGGCGGCCTTATTTCACCTTCAAGGCCCGCCAGCACGGCAAATACCGGGATCACGGCACAGACCTGAATGAACAGCGCAGTGAGGGCGGACATCGACGCACCGGGCAGTGCCTTCTGGTACAGCGTCGCCGCCGCCAGGGACAGGACTGCCAGCACTGGCAAGCTATGAACCCAGAGGTCAGTGGCGTCCCATTCGACACTGGCCGCGCTGGCCACCAGCATGCCGCTCAGACACAGCGCCAATCCCAACCACTGCCATCCGCGGGTGCGCTGCCCGGGTACGCTGCCGGCCAACACTACAATCGTCAGCGGCAACAGATTGGCGATCAGTGAGGCAGTGCCTGGCGCTACACCCAACTGAATGGAGGCGGCGATCGGCCCGATATAGCCGCCGATGGCGAACAGCCCCAGCAGCCCTTGATGCACCAGATCGCGGCCGCGCAAGGCATGCAGACCCTTCCACGCGAACGGCAGCAGCACGACGGCCGCCAGGATGAAACGCCATAGCGTGGCCAGGTAGACGCTGCCCTGGTCGGCTACATACCGGTAGCCGATGAAACCGGAACTCCAGCTGACGACCATGGCCACCAGAAGCAGGCCGCTGGTCACCAGTGATAAGCGAGTGTGTATGACGTTCATCGAATGGCACCTGACAATGGGCTCGGTTCGATGGTAAGAATGAAGGTGTGATGCAATCAAACGATACGATCAGTACCAGTAATGCAGGATAATTGAACCATGACCGAGACCATCGATATTGAGCTGCTGCGCACCTTTCACGCCATCGTGCGCTTCGGGCAATTCCTGGCGGCCTCGAGCTTTTTGAACAAAAGCCCGTCGGCGGTCAGCTTGCATGTGCGGCGCCTGGAAGCCCTGGCGGGGGGGCGCTTGCTGGAGCGTGACAACCAGACCGTCAACCTGACGCCCCTGGGTCGCCGCTTCGCCCTGCAAAGCGCCGAGCTGCTGTTGTTGCACGACCGCATGCTCGCCAGCTTCAGCACACCGGTGGCCAGCGGCCGGGTCAGGCTGGGCATTTCCGAGGAGTACGCGGGCGCGGTCCTGGGCTGTACGCTGCCGCACCTGAGCGCGGACTTTCCTCACATTGAACTGGAAGTCGAAACCGGTTCCAGCGGCCGCCTGAACACCCGCCTGCAGCGCGGCCAACTGGATCTGGCGTTGCTGGTGGAGGCGGCTGACGTGATTGCAGCCGATGCGCGCTGCATCAAGACCCTGGGCATCACCCAGCCCGTCTGGGTCGCCGCCCACGACTATCGGCTGGACCTCGCCAGGCCGGTGCCCCTTGCCTTGCATGGCAAGGGCTGCCCGTATCGAAGCGTGGCGGTCGACGGGCTTACCCGGCTGGGCCGGCGCTGGCGGGTGGTCATCATGAGCGCCGGGGTCACGGCACTGGAAACGGCGATCGAAGCCGGCCTGGCCGTCGGCATCGCCGACCGCGCCCAAGTGCGGCCAGGCATGCGCATACTGACCACGGCAGACGGCTTGCCGGAGCTGCCGGTGCATGAACTGCGACTGATGCTCGCCCCGGGAAAATTGAGTGAAGCGGGTGAGGTGGTGGCAGGATTGATCGGGCACGGCTTTGAGCTTTGACGGGCTTTTTTTGCGCAGCCATTCGCAACCAACCTTGCGCCTACAGCAACACCCCCAAACGTGATTTAATACCCGCCTTTCACATTTCCGGGACAGGGAAGCGGTACCTTCGCGGCCAAAAGTCGCCCGCCATCCACCCCCATAACCCTTAAGTATTATTCGCATAAGGCTGTCATGGACACGGGCTCACGACTCAAACTAGTACGCGAAAGCTACAAACTCTCCCAGCGCGAGCTGGCCCGGCGCAGCGGCGTCACCAATGCCACCATCTCCCTGATCGAACAGAATCGCGTCAGCCCCTCCGTCAGCTCACTGAAGAAACTGCTCGAAGGCATACCGATGTCCCTGGCGGACTTCTTCACCTTCGATCAACCGCCGCGTGAGCATCAGTACGTATTTCGGGCTAATGAACAGCCGGACCTGGGCCGTCATGGGCTGCGGTTGCTGCTGATTGGCGCCTCGGTGCCGAGCCGGCAGATGCGCTTGTTGCGCGAGCAGTACGCGCCTGGGGCGAGCTCGGGGGAAGAGCCGATTGTGCATTCTGAAGGGGAGGAGTGTGGGCTGGTTACGCGTGGGACTGTCGAGCTGACGGTTGATGGGCAGATCAGTGTGTTGAATGCCGGGGATGGGTATTACTTTCCGACGACACTGCCGCATCGGTTTCGCAATATCGGGGCGGATGAGGCGGAGATCATTAGTGCGAATACGCCCGCAAACTTCTAATGAATAAAGTACGTCAGTGTTTCCCTGTTGTGGATGCAGAGTTCTGAAAATTTTGAACGTGTTTTCCATCGTTTCCAGCCTTTACCACGTTTCAAGAGAGTCCACATGAGTTCAGGGATTAGTCAAAAACTGCAGGGTAGCCGCAAGGAACTGCTCGACATCGGCCTTCGCAACACCATGCTTAACTTCCGCGCGTCAGCCAAGACATTGGCTGTGGTCGATGAGCTGTCAGAGTTGGTGTTCCACCTGCTTTATCGGCAAGGCAAGGCCATGAGCTTTGCGCCAATGGCGCGCCAGACATTGGCGGCCTTGGCGAAACCCCTCCAGGTCGATGGTGAAGACGCGCAGGATGCAGCGACCGATGAGTTGTTGTTGCAAGAGCTCGATGGTCTAGGCGAATCAGGTTTTGTCGACGATGAACTGGACGAGTCGGGTCGAGCGCGTCGGCATACGGACGCGCGCCTGCAGACAGCACTGGATGAGGAGCGCTTGTTCCTGCAGTTGTTGAAGATTCACAGTGAGGCGCGAGCCTTCGTCGAGGAGCAGGGCGTCAACACGCTGTTCCTGGCGTTGGGCTTTCTTCATTGGTACGAAGCCGACAACTCAGAAACCCTTCGCAAGGCTCCCTTGATGTTACTGCCGGTGACCCTTGAACGCAGCGGGGCCAAGGACGCGTTCAAGCTGAGGTACTCCGGCGACGAGTTGATGCCTAATTTGTCGTTGATCGCCAAGCTCAAGACCGATTTTGGCCTCGACCTTGCGGCCTGCGAATTCAGTGAAGATCGCTTCGATGCTGCGGAAGGCAGTCTCGACAGTTTTTACGCCGAAGTCACGGAGCTGATCAGCAAGCAATCGCGCTGGAAAGTTTCAACAAACGAAGCTGCCCTCGGGTTCTTTTCCTTCGGCAAGTTCCTGATGTTCAAGGACCTGGATCCGAAGAGCTGGCCGCAAGACCAGCAGCCCGACGCCCATCCGGTCATCACCCGGCTCCTTGGGGCAGGCTTCGGTGACCAGCATCCCGCCTATGCCGAGGATGTGAACATCGATTCGGTGCTCCAGCCGGGGGAAGTGCGATTCGTCAAAGATGCCGACAGTAGCCAGACCGAAGCGATCCTCGAAGTGCGCGAGGGCGCCAACCTGGTTATCCAGGGGCCACCGGGTACCGGCAAGTCGCAGACCATCACCAACATCATCGCGGAACTGATTGCCCAGAAAAAAACGGTGTTGTTCGTGGCCGAAAAGATGGCCGCCCTCGAAGTGGTCAAGCGTCGACTCGATGAATGCCATCTGGGTGATGCAGTGCTTGAATTGCACAGCCACAAGTCGACTAAAACGTCGGTGCTCAAAGAGCTCGGACGTACACTTGAACAAGGCCGGCCACTGACCAAGGTGGGCGAAGACGATCTGGCCAACCTGGCGGAACTGCAAGGTCAGCTGAACCGGTATTGCGTTGCAGTGAGTGCGCCGGTGGGGGCCAGCGGGATGAACTTTGTCGAGGTGCTGGGGCGATACCTCAAACTCAAGCACAGCTACGGCGAGTTACCGGCGATTGCGTTCGCGCCCATGGCATCGTGGACCCAGGCTGATCAGCTGAAACGCCGCGAACTGGTTGAAGTACTGACGCTTCATCTCAAGGACATGGGCCGTGCGGACCAAAATCCGTTCTGGGGAAGCAAACGAACGTTCTTCTCCCCCATTGAAAAGGACACTGCCAGCGAGGCATTGCAGCAGGCAAGTGCGCACTTGGCCGCTTTGGAAGCCGCCGCCAATGCGCTGTCGACTCGACTGCTACTGACTCAGCCCGTCACGCTCGCCGACGTAGCTGTCATCTGCCGCGGCGCAAGGCGGGCGGCCGAAGCGCCTGGTTTGCACGGCGTAGAGCTGAATACGGGCGACTGGCAGCTACGCCGCGATGCCATTGGTGAATTGCTGGATGCGGGCCAGCGCATGAGCCTGTGCAAAGCCAAGCATGGCGCCCTGTTGATCGAGGCGGCGTGGGAGCAGGATCTGTTGGAAGTCCGGCAGAATCTGCTGGCCTACGGTGACAAATGGTGGAAGGTGTTTTCGGGGCGCTATCGCGCTTCAAAGGCTCGTTTGCAAGGGCTTGCCCAGGGTGTGCTGCCAGGCAGCAATGCCGAACGACTCGGTATGGTCGATTCGGTTCTGACCTACCAACAAAGCCGGAAGGTTTATGACCAGCACGAGGGGCTGGGAACTGCCCTGTTCGGTGCGCAATGGCAGCGTCAGCAGTCCGACTGGGCGGCACTCGACCGCGTTAGCACCTGGGTAGCCCAGCTTTACGAAGACCTCGGTAATGGCCACTTACCCGACGGGATCATTGCGTTTCTCGCCGGACACACGGACACCAGCGGGCTTGGGGAAACGGTCAGTGAGATCGAGGCCCATCTCGCCGGCCTTGACCAGGCATTGCTGGCTGGCCTGGAAGTCATCGGTATGCAGAACAATGCGCAAACGCTGCGCAACCTGGAGTTGTCTGCCCTGGGCGCGCGCTTGCAGCTATGGCAGGCCAGCCTGAGCGCGCTTTACCAGATGGCGCGTCTCAATGTGCTGGCGGACGAAATGCACCAGGCACAACTGGGCGAACTGCTGAACATTGCCCTGAGCAGCGAAACGCCGGATCAGCTGCCCGCCATCTTCGACTTTTCCTGGTATTCGGGGCTTGTGCAAAAGGCCTACGCAGAAAAACCGGCGCTACAGCAATTTGACCGCATCAAGCACGAGCATCAGATCGCCAGGTTCAAGGCACTTGATGCTGCGTCGTTGAACCATGCTCAAACCTGGTTGGCGCGTCAGGTATGGGAGCAGATGCCCAATGTGAATCAACCGGGTGAAATGGCAACGCTGCGTGCAGAGCTGAACAAGAAGCGTCGGCATATTCCGATTCGCCAGCTGATCGAAAAGGCGGGTCGGGCGATTCAGCAAATCAAGCCGGTATTCATGATGAGCCCCATGTCGATCGCCAACTTTTTGCCTCCAGGCAAGCTGGAGTTCGACGTCGTGGTGTTCGACGAAGCTTCTCAAGTCAAGGCCGTCGATGCGTTTGGTGCGATATTGCGCGGCAAGCAAGTGGTGGTCGTGGGCGATACACGGCAGATGCCGCCCAGCGATCTGTTCAGTCGCGACATCGCCCCCGACGACGAGAACGACGCCACCGCAGACATCGAAAGCATCCTCAGTCTGTTCAAGGCGGCGGGTAGCCAGGAACGTTACCTGCGCTGGCACTACCGCAGCCGGCACGAATCACTGATTGCGGTCTCCAACGTCGAGTTCTACGACAGCAAGCTGGTGGTGTTTCCCTCTGCTGGACAGCATCTGCACGCCAAGGGCGTGAGTTTCGATTATCTGCCCCACGCGCTGTATGACCGTGGTCGCACTCGCACCAACAAGGAAGAAGCCAAGGCGGTCGCCCAAGCGGTGATGAAGCATGCGTTGGAGACACCGGAGCTTTCCTTGGGGGTGGCTGCATTCAGTGTCCCTCAGCGTGATTTGATCAGTGTCGAGGTCGAGTTATTGCGGCGTAAGACACCCCAGGCCGAAGTGTTTTTCACCGCGCAGGGCAGCGAACCATTCTTCGTAAAAAACCTCGAAAACATCCAGGGTGATGAGCGCGACGTGATCTTCATCAGCATTGGTTACGGCCGAAATGAATCCGGTCGTATCGCCCGTGAATTTGGCCCGCTCAATAAAGATGGCGGGCATCGTCGACTCAACGTTTTGATCACGCGGGCCAAGTTGGCGATGCGCGTGTTCAGTAACTTCCGCGGTGATGAGCTGGACATTGATGCCACTGCGAAGCACGGCGTACGGGCCTTGAAAAACTTCCTCAAGTACGCGGAAACGGGCGAACTGGAAGTCGCCAAAGAAACCGGCAAGGCTCCAGACTCACCTTTTGAGGACCAGGTTATCCGGGCCTTGCGTGATCTCGACTACCAGATAGAGCCCCAAGTCGGCACCGCCGGTTACTTCATTGACCTCGCCGTGAAAGACCCGGAGTTCCCGGGCCGTTACGTGCTGGCCGTTGAATGCGATGGCGCGGCCTACCACAGCTCGCGCTCTGCACGTGATCGCGATCGGTTGCGCCAAGGCGTGCTGGAGGGACTGGGCTGGAATTTCCATCGTATCTGGAGCACCGATTGGTTCCGTAATCCCGAGCAGGAAATCAGCCGCACGGTGGCGGCGATCGAAGCGGCGCGCGAACGTATAGCCAACCGTCGTAACGTCCCGGTTGCAGAGACCTCGGTCGAGCCCCCGCATGAAATTCTCCGCGATGAAACGGTTGATGAAGTCGAGCCGCTCGCCAGTGCGCCCTATGAGAAAGCACGACTCGCTGCGGTAACCAACCAGCTGGAATTGCATCAACATCAACCGGAACACCTGCTGCAGCTGATCCGAACAGTGGTTGATGTCGAATCTCCGGTGCATTCGGTCGAGGTCACCCGACGCCTCATGGATGCGTTCGGGGTGACACGGCAAGGCTCGAGGATCACGGCCGCTGTTGAACAAGCCATTGGTATCGGTATTAAACAAAGGCACTTCGTGCGTCGGGGCGAGTTTCTTCATTTGGCCGATAACCGCCCCGTCGTCATCCGCAGCCGGGCGCATTGGGAGTCGTCCGAGCGTAGGTTGGAGTGGGTCGCGCCTGAAGAACTCGATCGGGCTTTGATAGACATCATCGTCTCGGGGTTTTCCATGAGCCATGACGATGCGATCTCCGGGGCTTTGAGATTGCTGGGGTTTGGTCGTGCTACTGCCAAGGTGACAGCGGTGTTGGAAGAGAGAATTGATCAGTTGATCAGTGATAGGCGGTTGGAGCTGAGAGAGGGGCGGCTGGTGGTGGGTGGCTGATAAGGCATGCCGGAAGAAACCATTGATAACACCCTGACGCTTGGTGTACCTGAGGTGGACGGCGAACAAAAATGCCTGTATTGCGAGATACGGGCATTTATTTTGCGCATTGCCACTGACAGAGAATCGCCCATCAACATTCTTACGCTGTAGCAACGTTTTCCTTGCTCGAGACCTGGCCTATCTCATCAGTAGCGGATGGAGCGTTTGATTTTGTTATGAATGGTTTGGCTAAATGATATTTGGCAATCGGTTTGGCTGGAGCGGGCTTCGCAGCCGCTTTGGCTGCTGGAGCTTTGGCAGCCGGCTTGGCAGCAACTTTTGTTACTGCAGCTTTGGCCGTCCTTTTGGCAGCAACTGGCTTGGCAGCGGCTTTACCTGTAACAGGTCTGCGCTCACTTGGAGCCTCGGCTTGCGCCTCTATCGGGCGTACGGTTAGTTCGAGACCAATCGCGGTCATCAGCTTCCTGATTGTTTCAAACCGCGTTTTTGCTCCGCCTTTTAACACTTTGTAAAGGCTTTCTCGGTTGACACCAGCGTCCTGGGCGACTTTGTTCACGCCTCTGGCTTTTGCCACTTCACCCAGTGCATGAACCAGCGCCGTGTCACCGGCCTTCATACTTTCAGCAATATAAGCCGCCATAATTTCCGGGCTGTCGAGAAAATGGGAAGCTTCGTAGCGACTTGTCCCAGAGGTGTCGAGGTTGAGGATAGGCATATCCTCGGGATTGAAGGTCGTTTCACTCATGTCATTTACCTCTCAAGGTATCTAGGATCTTTCTAGCTCGCTTGATGCCTCGTGCTTGATCCGTTTTATCGCTTCCAGTGAGCATCGTGTAATCGGTCGTCCCCGTGCGCACGAAGTAGACTCTGTATCCAGGACCCACAAAAACACGCATTTCGCTCATACCACTACCCACTGCCTCGCAATCTCCGAAATGGCCTTCTTTGGCACGGTCCAAGCGGCTCAAGATTGCCGCCTTTCCTAGGACGTCTGCCACATTGCTCAGCCATTTATCAAACTCAGGCGTGTAGTGAATGTTATTTTCGTTCTTTTTCGATCATAGTCCTTTTTGTAGCCTACTGGCTACTCCTTGTCGATGCAAATTGATCGAGATGAAATCCTGCAGAACCCTGGGGCAAGAAGTTATGAGGTGACAAAAACCCGCGTCAGCGCGGGTTTTTGAATTGAAATTCGGTCACTGACCCTTGGTGGTATCGAACTCACGCTGCTCAATCACTCGAAACACATCGCTCACGTCCTGGAGCAAAATCCTGGCGATATTGGCAACGGTGTTGATGTCGTTTTCGGCGTAGTCGGGGAGGTTGGTACAGCCCATGAGCTGGAGGTAGGGGAGGACGGCGTTCAGACGTTCGCTGACGCAGTTATGGAGTTCGCGGATTGGGGCGTCACTGTCGATGAGCAAAACGGGGTAATCGGTGGCAAATTGGGCCATCGGGATGAAACGGCGGGGCGGATTGGTCATGGTCATAGGTATTTCTCTACGAAGATAAATAGAGGCACCACCTTTTCGCTGCGAAACAATTGGGTGGCAGCTGTACGCGGGTTCGCAGACCGAGAGATGACCTACACCCGGCAGACCCGAAAGTCTCCCACGCACAACCGCCATGAAATGAAACGCGGGCGGATTTTGCCAGAGTTCTCATTTGACGGTGTAGTCATCTCTAATTAGGGCTGCGAAACCCTATCGCCGGTTGCTATCAGCGACGGGGCGAATATAAGCGTCCATTTGGGTGCCCACAACCGGGCTGTAGGACGCCTGGGCGGGCATTTTGGCAAGGTGGATTGCAGCTGAATGGCGGGGGAATCGTTGGAGTCGGCGTAAACCGCGCGAAGCGGAGTGTCCTAGGAAATCGGCTGCCAGTTTTGGGGCCGCTTCGCTGCCAAACGAGGGCAAGCCCCCTCGCCACAAAGGGAAAATTCCTACACGATTTTCGGAAGGCAAGATCCAGATTTGGCGGCTTCCAATAGCGCTGTGCGGAACGGGATAGCCAAAAATAACAAAGCCCCGAATCATCGGGGCTTTGTTATTTGGAAATTGTGCAGTTTCCAAAACCGTTATCGCAGACCGTCCAACATCACTGCCTGGCCTGCGGTGAATGCGGATTGTGTTGAGTGTGTTTTGGTCCGGCCAATGCCCACGCCAGCACCCCGAACAGCGGCACAAACACGATAAACACGATCCACAAGAGTTTGTTGCTCGATTTGCCTTCGGCTTTGCGGACTTTGTTGATTGCCCATAGCTCGATCAGCAAAAGAATTGCTGTCAGCACGATCCAGATTGTTTCGATTTGCATTGGTCACCCTCCAGATAGTCTTTGCGTTAGGTGGGTGAGGGTGAGCAGGGTTCATTAAATTTTGAGGTTTTGTGGGTGAGGCGTAAGCGGGGTTGCTCGCGATGGGGCTGTCAGGTGAATCATTTCTGGCTGACAGGGCCTCTTCGCGAGGAGGCTCGCAGGGGGGGGTAGTTAGATCGAGTTGGCCTGCGGGTCTTGCCATGGCGATCTTCGGGCGGCACGTAGTCGATGGTGTGTTTTTCGAACCTGACGCCGCGCGGCGTTCTTGGGTTTTTCGCGAGCAAGCTCGCTCCTACAGGGGATTTGCAGTCAAACTGATCAAGTCGGGAAAGGGTCAAACGACCTCAGCTTCATTCAAACCGGGGAACCGCGAGATGACTCAAACACTGGAACGCGCCATTGCCATCGCTGCCAACGCCCATGAAGGGCAAGTCGACAAAGGCGGATCACCTTACATCCTGCATCCGCTGAGGGTCATGTTGCGGGTCAACACCCTCGAAGAACGCATCGTTGCGGTGCTGCATGACGTGGTCGAAGACTGCGGCATCAGCCTGGATGACCTGCGCCAGGAAGGCTTCAGCGAAACGGTGCTGGAGGCTATCGCGTCGGTGACCAAAGTACCGGGCGAGTCCTATGAGGCATTCGTCGAACGCGCGGCGCTGAACCCGATTGGCCGCGTTGTCAAACTGGCGGACCTTGAAGAGAACAGCGATTTATCTCGGATTGCCCAGCCGTCCTGGGACGATCTGGAGCGTATTGAAAAGTATCGGCGGGCGATTGGCGTATTGCGCTCGTAACGTCACGCAATTACAAGGCGTGCTTGGCCAGAGTCGCCATTAGCGCCTCGGTGACCAGAGCAATCAGGATGGGTTTTGACCTCGCCTGCATATCGCCACCGATAGCGGCTTGCTGTGCCTTTACTTTGCCCATGTATTTCGATGAGGTACCTTCAGCCGCGAGCGAGGACAACTCCTTTGCAGAGAATGACTTTCCATAGGCGTGCGCAAGATTCTCGTCCCAGTCAGGCTGATACTTCGGCAGCAATGCGTTGATTTGCTCAGCTATGGCACTGCTTGCTCCGGAGCTTCCCAGCTTTGAAGCGATCATCGCGTAGGTGACCGTTCTCTGCGCTGCCAATAGTGCGAGGGCCGGGAGATTCCTGCCTATGTGTGCCTTGGCGACGAGCGTGCGAGCGGCATCAAGAGAGGGTGTTTCAGCCGACACCGGGCTTGCCAGCGCGAACATGGTCAACGCGAGAGCAGCAAAAAAAATCCTTTTCACAGTTTGACTCCATAGGAGGGTTCGGCGCGGTTCGGCAGGCTTGGGCACGATAATGTCCATTTTTGCAAATGACCGCCACTTATGGTGACGCATCCATTCTGCTTTCTGCTTCGACCCGCTCCCCGATAGCCTGCCAACTGCAAGAGTGGTACTCACGAACACTTTGAGGTCGAAATCTGACACGCCTCGAGGATCCCTGCCGCCGACAATTCGCTTGGGTGCAACAACCTTGAAAGCGGCGCGCGGGGATCAACCATGGTTAGCAGTATTTTTGATGAGTTCAAGCCAGGAGAGGATGCCTTCAGCGCCCATCCTGGCGAATCTGACCGAGCACAATCATCGCCTCTGCGTATCGGCTTCTGGCTGATGGAAGCGTTCGATTTGTACACCCTGGCCAATGCGCTGGAGCCATTGCGCCTGGCCAACCAGGTGGCCGGGCGCACGCTTTGCCAATGGCAGATGTTTAGTCTGCATGGAGGGCAACTGCACGCAAGCAACGGCATCGCCACCGCCACGGTGCAACTGGATCAGGCCCAGGTATTGGACGTGTTGATCCTCTGTGGTGGCGATAGCGTGCACGCCGGCGCGGATCAACCGGACGTTCGCCAGCAGCTGGGTTACTGGGCGCAGCAGCCGATCAGCCTGGGGGCCTTGGGGAAGGCTGGTTGGCTGCTGGCGCAGGTCGGAGCGCTGGACGGCTATCGCTGCAGCTTGCCAGAGCCCGACGCGCCTGAGTCCCAGGCAGCCTTCAACGAGTTGAACCCGGTGGCTGCGCCGTTCTGCGTTGACCGTCATCGCCTGACCTGTGTCGGGCCGCAGGCTGTTCAAGGGTTGATGCACGAACTGCTCTCCCGCAACCACGGGCGTGGTCTGGTGCTGCGCATGGAAAAACACGCCGCGCGCCAGGCCAGGCCGCTAAAGGCCATGAATAACGCCCCGGCAAGGCTGCAAGCGGCGCTGGCGTTGATGAGCGATCACTTGAACCGCACCTTGGGTATCGACGAGCTGGCGGAGAAGACGGGCATGTCTCGCCGACACCTGGAGCGGTTGTTCAAGCGCAGTCTGGGGTGTTCGCCGTCTCGGCATTATCTGGACTTGCGTCTGCAGCGGGCGCGTCAGTTACTGCAGGCCGGGGGGCAATCGATGGTGGAGGTTGTCCAGGCGTGCGGGTTTGTCTCGGTGCAACATTTTGCCCGTTGCTATCGCCAGTACTTCGGTGCGCATCCGCGGGAGGATGTGGGTGGCAATTTGCGAGTGGTTGCGGGGTGTCAGTCGACCTCTGTCTTGCATGTGCCGGCCCCTTCGCTGGCAAGCCAGCTCCTACAGTAGATTTTCAGTGGACATTGGTTTTGTCCATGACACCGCTCCTGCATTGACCATGAATGCCTCCGTCCAACGGGGGCATTGTTGTTTTTGGCGGATGGGTTTGAGGGGCGCTCCTCAAAGAGCGGATCTGACCAATTACAGGTCGGATTCGCACAAAAAACTTCGCTTTGCATCTGTTCGAATGATCTTCAGCGGCCCGACCAGAGTGGCGCCTTCTGTTGCAATCACTGACAAGGATAAAAGACATGCAAATGCCCAAGACCATCCAGATCAAGAACGGCGAAAAAGTGACGCCGACCTTTTCGGCCCAGGAATATGCCAATCGCAAGGCGAAATTGCGGGCTTACCTGGCGCAGAACGATATTGACGCGGCGGTCTTCACTTCGTATCACAACATCAACTACTACAGCGATTTCCTGTATTGCTCCTTCGGCCGCCAGTACGCCCTGGTAGTGACCCAGGACAGCGCCGTGACCATCAGCGCCAACATCGATGGCGGGCAACCTTGGCGCCGGACCGTCGGCACTGAAAACATTGTCTACACCGATTGGCAGCGTGACAATTACTTCGTCGCGATCCAGCAAGCCTTGCCCAAGGCCGGGCGGATCGGCATCGAATTCGACCACCTGAACCTGCTCAATCGCGACAAGCTCGCCAGCCGTTACCCTCAGGCCGAACTGGTGGACGTCGCGGCACCCTGCATGCGCATGCGCATGATCAAGTCTGCCGAAGAGCACGCGATCATTCGCCACGGCGCCCGCGTAGCGGATATCGGTGGTGCGGCCATCGTCGAAGCCTTGCGTGACCAGGTGCCGGAATATGAAGTGGCGCTGCATGCAACCCAGGCGATGGTGCGCGAAATCGCCCGTACTTTTCCTGACTCCGAGCTGATGGACACCTGGACCTGGTTCCAGTCCGGCATCAACACAGACGGCGCGCATAACCCGGTGACCTCGCGCAAGGTCAACAAGGGCGACATCCTCAGCCTCAATTGCTTCCCGATGATCGCCGGCTACTACACCGCGCTGGAACGCACCTTGTTCCTGGATCACTGTTCCGACGAGCATCTGCGCTTGTGGGAGGTCAACGTCAAGGTGCACGAGGCCGGTCTGAAATTGATCAAGCCGGGCATGCGCTGCTGCGATATCGCGCTGCAACTGAACGAGATTTTCCTTGAGCACGATCTGCTGCAATACCGCACCTTCGGCTACGGCCACTCGTTTGGCACGCTGAGCCATTACTACGGCCGCGAAGCCGGGCTGGAGCTGCGCGAAGACATCGACACGGTGCTGGAGCCGGGGATGGTGGTGTCCATCGAGCCGATGATCATGCTGCCCGAAGGCCTGCCGGGCGCCGGTGGTTATCGTGAGCACGACATCCTGATCGTCAACGAGCAGGGCGGGGAAAACATCACCCATTTCCCGTATGGCCCGGAACACAACATCATCAAGAAGTAAGACTGCGCGCCGCACGGTGAGCCTGTGCGGCGTTTTTTGTGGCGAGGGGGCTTTGCCCCCGTTGGGTGGCGCAGCCGCCCAAAAAATCGGTCACCGAGAGCTTTCTGACAATTCGCAGAGCTTCGAATGGGGCCGCTTCGCAGCCCAATGGGGGCAAGCCCCCTCGCCACAGGTCGTTATGCGCCACAGGATTTTCTCGCAACTGATGCATACGCGCTCCAGAACGCGCAGCATCTACAGACCCATAACCCTGCCAAGTAAAACAATAGAGGGGTTTTGCCATGATCCACATCCCGACTTTACATCCCCAAAATCGCACCTCTACCAACGGAGGTGCGCAATGAGCACCCAAAGCGCCAGCCTGACCCCCACCCTGGAACAGCAACGTGAACTGACGTCCGAACGCCAGGCCTTGCGCCGTGCGGCCAGTGCCAGCTTCATGGGCAACTTCGTCGAGTGGTTCGATTACGCGGCTTACGGCTATCTGGCCACGGTCATCGCCCTGACGTTTTTTCCGCAGACCGACAAGGCGACGGCGCTGCTGGCGACCTTCGCGGTATTCGCGTTGTCGTTTATCGTCCGTCCGCTGGGCGGACTGGTCTGGGGTCACTTCGGTGACAAGTATGGGCGGCGCAGTGCGTTGTCCTGGTCGATCCTGATCATGTCGGTGTCGACCTTCTGCATCGGCATTCTGCCCACTTACAACCATATCGGGCTGTGGGCGCCAGCCTTGTTGTTGCTGATCCGCCTGTTCCAGGGCTTTTCCGCTTCCGGCGAATACGCCGGGGCGTCGGCCTTTCTCGCCGAGTACGCCCCCGAGGGCAAGCGCGGTTTGTACACCAGCATCGTTCCGGCGAGTACCGCGGCCGGCCTGCTGTTCGGCGCGGTGTTCGTGGCCGGCCTGCATGCCTGGATGAGTGTCGAGGACCTGCACAGCTGGGGTTGGCGCCTGCCGTTTCTGTTGGCGGCGCCGTTTGGTCTGGTGGGGCGTTATATCCGCATGAGCCTGCAGGACACGCCCAAATTCCTGGAAATGGAAAAACGCCTGGAAGCCAAGGAGTGCGCGACCCATTCGCCGGTTCGCGAACTGCTGACCGTGCACCGGCGCAGCGTGATGATCGGGATCGGCGTGACCTGCCTGAACGCGGTGGCCTTCTACTTGTTGCTCAGCTACATGCCCACCTATCTGTCCACCGAAATGGGCATGAGCGAGAGCGATTCGTTCCTGGCCTCGACGGTGTCGCTTGCGACCTATATCGGGTTGATTTTCCTGATGGGCAAGCTGTCGGACCGTTTTGGCCGCAAGACCATGCTGCTGACGGCTTCGGTATTATTTCTGGTGCTGACGTTTCCGCTGTTCGGCATGCTGGAGAACCAGCCGCTGATAGTGATCCTGATGATCCAGATCGCCTTCGGCGCGATCCTCGCGATGAACGACGGCACCTTGCCGTGCTTCCTCGCCGAAATTTTCCCGACCCGAGTGCGCTTCAGTGGTTTTGCCTTCAGCTTCAACATCGCCAATGCGGTGTTCGGCGGCACCGCGCCGTTTATCGCGACCTGGCTGATTCAACTGACCGGCAACAAAATGGCGCCGGCCTGGTATTTGCTGGCGGCCGCGGCGGTGGCACTGGTGGCGATGCTGGCGAGTCGGGAGACGGCGCATAAGGCTTTGCAGGATTGAGTCGATTTTTCAATTGTGGACATAGCTGCTTGTGATGGCGATCTTAAGGACGCCTTCGCCGGCAAGCCGGTCTCGCTCCCACAGGTTGCGGTGGTGTACACAAGATTTCGGCACGATACCTATCCACTGTGGGAGCGAGCCTGCTCGCGAAGGGGCCAGTCCCGCCAACATCAATGCTGAATGTCAGTCCGCCTTCGCGAGCAGGCTCGCTCCCACAGGTTGCAGTGTCGTACACAAGACTACGGCAAAACACCCATCCACTGTGGGAGCGAGACCGGCTTGCCCGCGAAGGGGCCAGCCCAGCCGCCATCAATCCTGAATACCGACCCTCCCTCGCAAACAATCCGCCCCCCCAATCAATGCACCGCAGCCACCTGCTTGCGCTCACGAATAGGCGACACGCCGAAAAACCGGCTGTAGCATTTGGAGAAGTGCGCTGGCGAGACAAAGCCGCATGCCAGGGCGATATCGCGTACTTGCGACTCGCTGCGCAGCAGCAATTGCCTCGCTCGCGACAGGCGCAGTTCCAGGTAGTACTGGCTCGGCGTGCGTTGCAGGTGCTTGTGAAACAGGCGCTCCAGCTGCCGCACCGACACCTCGTTCAACCGCGCCAGTTCTTCCAGGCCCACCGGCTCCTCCAGATTGGCCTCCATGATCGCCACCATCTGGCTCAGCTTGGGCTGCGAGGTGCCCAGTTTCTGCCGCAGCGGCACACGCTGTTGCTCCTGCGCACCCCGAACCCGGTCACACAGCAGCAACTCGGCCGCATGGGCGGCGATGTCCCGGCCGCCCGGTTCGCGGGCGATCAACTGCAGGGTCATGTCCATCGAAGCCACGCCGCCGGAGCAGGTGTAGCGATCGCGATCGAGTTCGAACAGCTGGTTGGAAATGATGATCCCCGGGAAGCGTTCCTTCAGCGCTTCGATGTCCTCCCAGTGAATCGTGCAGCGATAGCCCTTGAGCAGATCGGCCCGTGCCAGCAGGTGGCTCCCGGTGCAAATCCCGCCTAGGGGCACCTGATCGTGCGCCAGTTTGCGCAGCCAATTGAGCAGCGGTCGGCTGCTGTGATTGGAGACGATCGGGTTGGACCCGACCACGAACAGGATGTCGAGCCTGGGTGCATCGGTAATGGCGTAGTCGGGCAGGATCCGCATGCCATTGCTGGCCGTGACCGGGTCCAGGCTGGCGGCGATGATGACTGTGCGAAACATCGGTTCGCGCGCCGCCATGTTGGCCATGCGCAGGGTCTCCACGGCGGAGGCGAAGCCGATGGTGGTGAAGTTGGGGATGACCAGGAAACCCACGGTTTTCACCGGCCGTTGTTCTTTTGCCGAACGTCCTGCGGCGGGTATCGCCACCTGGAGTTTCGCCATCGTTACCGCTCCTCAACTGTCATAGTGACGCGCTCTGCGGCAAGCTGCCGACTGGTGGCAACGTCATCTCGATTTTATGGTGATTAGCCCTGCATTCGGGTTACTGGATATTACACCCAGAGCCTTATAAATAGGCATCGAGACCCGTATAGGTGACCAGGAGGGGCGGGACAGAAGGGGGAGGGGAAGGGCGAAAAAAAACGGCCCGCTCCGGGTCAGCAACCCGGTCACCGCTATTGCAAACTTCCAGGTCTGGATCGACGGGAACCAGGCGTCGAGATCACCGGCCATTGTCTCTTCAAATGGCTGAATCAAGGGCTCCCTGTCTGCAGCGCTGATGCCGGAAACACAGACGTCCAGGATCAACTCGCCTTTCTCGCGACTGGAGCCTTTGGGGAAATGCCGGTGCGCATCCTCAACCACCGGCTGGGAGTGAATTGCGGGCAGGAAATCTTCGCCGAATGGGAAGGTGTGCACGCGCTGATTCTGCGCGGCGATTGAGTTACAGGTGCCCAGGTCGTGGCGTGAGCCTACTTGCAACCATTGGCGAGGATTTCCTGCTGCATGCTTCTGCTGTCTTTTTTATCAATGAAGTTGATGGCGTACAGGGATTGCTCGGCATCAGAGGGGTCTAATAAGAACGGTGCAACATTGTTTGCATCAGTGTTTAAATCGGAAAAAAGATTGTATTGGTCCGCTGAGGCGAAATGCTGCGTTTTCCCCCAGGGTAGCGTCATTAATTCATCGTAGGAGGGGGATACATGCACAGGTATTTCAAAGGTATTGAGTTCGTTGGCCATTGAGGCGTTGGCATGGAAGTGAAAGGCGGTATCAGCATAGACAGAGGCTATGTTTTTTAGCAGGTTGAGTTTGTCTTCACGATTCGTCTCTGGCTTGAAGAGTCTCGGCATTAACATCAAGGCCACTGCGGATCCTGGTTTTATAGTGCTTTTAAGGTTGCTTAAGCTGTCGAGAATATCTTGAGCGGTGAGCATTCTCTGAACGCCTGCGGATGTCGTGTAATTCCCACCCAGCCAAATGATGTTGTCCATTTCCAAAAAAGGCGAGTGAGTGGGCTGGGGCATCACTTCGCGAGTACTTCGAATGGCCAGGGATGTACTCCAAAGATGCTGATCCTGCATCTGGTCGAGCTTCTTAAACAATGCCAAGTCTTTGAATCGTAACAGAGAAACTTGTGATTTTAGCAAGAATACGTTCGGTGGCCGGGTGTGGTCTTCCTTCAGGAATTGTATGAGGGGAGCGTCAAACAAATGTGAGTACATGCCGATTTTTTTGACGCCGATCAAGCGTTTGCCATGTTCACTCAGGAGCATCTCGCCAACAGCGCCTTGCCCAATGAGAAGGATGCAACTGTATTTTGTCGTGTCGATAAGATTGGGCGGTGTGTCGGATAAATTAACCAGGTCTGGCTTTTTTTTCGGCCATTCAGGTATAAGGCCGGCGGCACCGTTGGCATCACCACCTCGACCTTTTGTGATGATTAACACTTCAGTCGCCTGTTCCGCGCTGGCAACTGCGGTGTCGACGCCTGCCCCGCAAAACAAACCCATCAGCAGAAGTGTTAAGGATCCATTCTTTTTCATATGCACCTGTTTTCGCAGTCCTTGCCAAGTGTAAGTATTATTGTTGTTTATTCTGAAATTGCTGTTTTCCACTTTACTATATGGGCTGGCGATAGCTGCGTGCCGAAGTGATTCAAAAGATGAAGAGTGCGCCGTGGAGAGGGGTTGGCCAGGCGATGGTTACCAGCCTTTGACCCCACTCATATCCGGCAACTTGTGAGCAATCCCCTTGTGGCAGTCGATGCAGGTGGCTTCACCCTTGGCCAGGGACGTGGAGTGCATGGCAGCGGCGCGCTTGCCTTGGCGGGTGAAGTCCATGAACTCGAAGTTGTGACAATTGCGGCATTCGCGAGAGTCATTGGCCTTGAGCCTGGCCCACTCGTGTTCGGCCAGCTCGCGGCGCAGGGCGACAAATTTGTCGCGGGTATCGATGGTGCCGAAGATTTTGCCCCAGACCTCCTTCGAGGCCTGCATCTTGCGCGCGATTTTATGGGTCCATTCGTGGGGCACGTGACAGTCCGGGCAACTGGCGCGCACACCGGAACGGTTGGTGTAGTGGATCGTGTCCTTGAGCTCGACGAAGACGTTGTCACGCATTTCATGACAGGAGACGCAGAACTTCTCTGTGTTGCTCAGCTCGAGCGCGGTGTTGAAACCGCCCCAGAAAATGATCCCGGCGATAAAGCCCCCCAGCGTCAGAAAGCCCAGGCTGTAATAGAGGCTCGGCCGGCGCAGGATGCCCCAGTAGTCCTTGAGCAGGGCGAACAGTGCTTTCATCTTGCCTCCTCAGGGTTTTTGCGCGGCGTTGGCGGCGTCTTGCAATATTTTGTCGATGGTCTCGAAGTTGTTGCCCACCAGGGGCAGCACCTCTGTTTGTGGCACATGGCACTGGTTACAGAAATACCGACGCGGTGACACCGCCGCCAACGCCTGGCCGTCGCGGTCCATGTAGTGGGTGATGCTGATCATCGTCGCCTGGCTGCGCGCGCTGTTGGCACGGCTGTGACAAGACAGGCACTTGTTGCCGTTGATGTCGATTTGATAACCGCGAATGCTGTGGGGGATGGTGGGGGGCTGGTCCGGGTAATTGCGTTCGCGCTTGAGGTCCTTGTTTTCTTCGTTGGCGATGGGCGGCGCCGGCATGCTCTGGGTCAAGGTGCCACCGGGGCGGCGTCCGTCCGGCCCGGAAGCATCGAGCGGATAGTCGACGTCTGCAGCCATCACCACGCCGATCGCAGCGAGCAGAAGCAACGGCAGGATTCGAAAAGGCATGACGGTTCTCCTCAGGCCACGCTGACCAACTCGATGCGGATCGCACATTTTTTGTAGTCGGTTTGCTTGGAGATCGGGTCGGTGGCGTCGAGCGTGACCTTGTTGATCAGCTTGTTGGCATCGAAAAACGGCACGAATACCAGCCCTTGCGGCGGTTTGTTGCGCCCGCGGGTTTCGATGCGCGCGCGGATTTCACCCCGCCGGCTGATCAACTTCACTTCACTGCCGCGCCTGGCCTTCAACGCCTTGGCATCGTCGGGATGCATGTAGACCAGTGCGTCCGGCACCGCTTTGTACAGCTCCTCGACGCGCTGGGTCATGGTGCCGGTGTGCCAGTGTTCGAGCACGCGTCCGGTGCTCAGCCAGAACGGGTACTCGGCGTCCGGGGCTTCGGCCGGCGGCTCGTAGGGCAAGGCGAAGATGATCGCCTTCTTGTCCGGGTAACCGTAGAACTGCACTTCGCTGCCTTTTTCCACGTAGGGGTCCAGCCCTTCGCGATAACGCCAGCGGGTTTCCTTGCCGTCGACCACCGGCCAGCGCAGGCCTCGTTCGCTGTGGTAAAGGTCGAACGTGGCCAGGTCATGGCCGTGGCCGCGGCCGAACTGGGCGTACTCTTCGAACAAACCTTTTTGCAGGTAGAAACCGAAGGCCTTGGCTTCATCGTTCTTGTAGCCGGCTTCCAGTTGCTCGACGGGAAACTGGTCGACCTGGCCATTTTTGAACAGCACCTCGAACAGGGTCTTGCCCTTGTACTCAGGTGCCTTGGCCAGTAACTCGGCAGGCCAGGTTTCGTCGGTGGTGAATCGCTTGGAAAATTCCAGCAACTGCCACAGGTCGGACTTGGCGTCCCCCGGGGCGGTCACCAATTGATGCCAGAATTGCGTCCGCCGTTCGGCATTGCCAAACGCACCTTCCTTTTCCACCCACATGGCGCTGGGCAGGATCAGGTCGGCAGCCTGGGCGGAAACCGTGGGATAGACGTCAGAGACAATCACGAAGTTTTGCGGGTTACGCCAGCCCGGCAGCACTTCCTGCATGATGTTCGGCCCGGCGTGCATGTTGTTGCTGGCCTGGGTCCAGTAGACGTTGAGCACGCCGTCCTTGAGCATGCGGCTCTGTTCCACCGCATGAAACCCGGGTTTTTCCTGAATGGTGCCGGCGGGCAGCTTCCATATTTTCTCGGCAATAGCGCGGTGCTTGGGGTTGGTCACGACCAGGTCGGCGGGCAAGCGGTGGGAAAAGGTCCCGACCTCGCGCGCGGTGCCACAGGCCGAGGGCTGGCCGGTCAGCGAGAAGGGGCTGTTGCCCGGCTCGCTGATCTTGCCCGTGAGCAAGTGGATGTTGTAGATCAGGTTGTTGGCCCAGACGCCGCGCGTGTGCTGGTTGAAACCCATGGTCCAGAACGACACGACCTTGCGCTTGGGGTCGGCGTACAACTGGGCCAACGCCTTGAGCCTTTCAGTCGGAATGCCTGTCTCCTTGGCGGTTCGCTCCAGCGTGTAGGGTTTGACGAACGCGGCGTATTGTTCAAAGGAAATATCCGTCCAGGTGTTGGCCTTGGCGGCATTTTTTGCCTTCATTTCCCGCGGGTCGTCAGGGCGCAGGCCGTAGCCGATGTCGTCGGCGCCTTGGGCAAACCGGGTGTGCTTGCTGATGAAATCCTGGTTCACCGCGCCGCTTTCAATGATGTGGTTGGCGATGTAGTTGAGGATCATCAGGTCGGTTTGCGGCTTGAACACCATGGGGATGTCGGCCAGTTCGAAGCTGCGATGCTCGAAGGTCGACAGCACGGCGACTTTCACGTGAGGCTGGCTCAGGCGCCGGTCGGTGACCCGGCTCCAGAGCACCGGGTGCATCTCGGCCATGTTCGAGCCCCAGAGCACGAAGGCATCGGTGGCTTCGATGTCGTCGTAGCAGCCCATCGGCTCATCCATGCCGAAGGTGCGCATGAAGCCCATCACCGCCGAGGCCATGCAGTGCCGGGCGTTGGGGTCGATGTTATTGCTGCGAAAGCCTGCTTTCATCAGCTTGTTGGCGGCATAGCCTTCCCACACCGTCCATTGCCCGGAGCCGAACATGCCGACCGATCCGGGCCCTTTGCTCTTCAAGGCGTCCTTGAATTTGAGCTCCATGATGTCGAAGGCCTGCTCCCAGCTGACGGGCTGGAATTCGCCCTGCTTGTCGTACTCGCCATTGCTCATGCGCAAAAGCGGTTGGGTCAGGCGATCGACGCCATACATGATTTTCGACAGGAAATAGCCCTTCACGCAGTTCAGGCCACGGTTGACCTCGGCCTTGACGTCGCCATGGGTGGCGACCACCCGGTTGTCCCGGGTCGCGACCATCACGCTGCAACCGGTGCCGCAGAAACGGCAGGGTGCCTTGTTCCAGTCCAGGGTGACCATGTCCGCTTCGGTCACCAGATTACTGGCGTCGGTAATAATCGGCAGGCCGGCAGCGGCGGCGGCAATGGCGGCGGCCTGGGCCTTGACGAATGCTCGACGGCTCATGCTCATTCGATGTCTCCTTCGGGCTCGAGGAGTTCGTGGTAGATCAACGCGGCGTTGAGTACGCCCGGCAGGTTGTTGATCTGTTCGATGCGTTGCAGAATCTGGTTTTCGTGTACGGCTTCAAGGACCACTACCAGTTTTCCGGCTGCACTTTCCTGATGCAGTTCCAGACCCTCCAGCAGACGCAGGTTGGCTTTGACGGCGTCGAACAATTCGGGTCTGGCAAGTACGACAAGACTGGCAATATGCAAAGCTTCGTCCATGTGCTGGCTCCAATAGGCCTTGAGCAATGGCTATTAGTTGGGAGGGCCGGGTGGTCCATATAGCATCTGGAAAAACCAGACGAGAAAGCCGTAGCCGCCGACGATGGCGACCGACAGCAACGGGAAGAGGAAGACGACAAGAAAGAGGAACAGCCGGGTTTCCTTGCGACGCTCGGGTTTGCGTTCTTCAGCCAATGGCATCGAGCAATCTCCAGCCGAACTTTGCACTCAGACTAGATCACGAAGTTTTCGCAGGTTTTCTGACAGGGGCATTTAACGACCGGCGGTGAATTATCGTGGCTGCGGTGTCGCAACAGGTATAAGGCGCTCAATCATTACTTCGTTTGGTTACTTTCAAACGGCGATGCCCGACAGCGCGTCGGACGATGTCGGGCAGTATCGGGGATGAGTGAAGGCGGATATTGGCTACCGCCTCTCGGCACTGGCTTACGACTGTGTCGCCAGCGCTTTGCGCGCGGCCTTTTGCGCCTTCATCTCGGCGATCTCATGCTCGCAGGTCGCTACATCAAAGGAGCCATCCCACTTCGCGATGGCGATGGTGCCGATACCGTTGCCGATCAGGTTGGTCACGGCCCGTGCTTCGTTGAGGAAGCGGTCGATGCCCAGCAGCAACACCAGGCCCACCAGCGGGATGGTATGGATGGTCGTCAGCGTTGCCGCGAGGGTGACAAACCCGGCGCCGGCAACTCCGGCCGAACCTTTGGACGTCAGCAGCATGACGCCCAGCAATACGGCCTGATCCATCAGCGTCAGGGGCGTGTTGGTCGCCTGGGCGACAAAGATTGCCGCCATGGTCAGGTAGATGCAGGTGCCGTCCGCGTTGAAGGTGTAGCCCGTCGGCAGGACCATGCCCACCACCGACTTCTTGCAGCCGAGCTTTTCCAGCTTGACCATCATGCGCGGCAGTACCGCTTCGGTGGAGCAGGTCCCGAGGGTGATCAGGATCTCGTCCTTGAAATAGCGCAGGAACAGCATCAAGGGCATCCCCGACCATCGCGCGACCGATCCCAGCACGACGATGATGAACAGCAGGGTGGTGGCATAGAGCGCAATGAGCAGGTGCCCCAGGGACCACAACGTGCCGATGCCATATTTGCCGATGGTGAACGCCATGCCGGCGCCCGCACCGATCGGGGCCAGGCGCATCACCATGGCGACGATCTTGAACAGGCCCTGCAGGAACAGGTCGATGATGTTGATCAGTGGTTTGCTGGTCTCGCCCATCTGCACCAGGGCCACGCCCATCAACACCGACAGCAGGATCACCTGCAGCATCGAGCCTTTGGCGAACGCGTCGATGAACGTACTGGGGATGATGTTAAGGAAGAAATCGACGGTGCCGCCCTGTTCCTGGGCGACCTGGGCGTACTTGCCGATCGCGCCGGGATCCAGGGTGGTGGTGTTGATGTTCATGCCGACACCGGGCTTCATCACGTTGACCACGATCAGCCCGATGACCAGGGCGATGGTCGAAAGGATCTCGAAGTAGATCAGCGCCTTGACGCCGATCCGCCCGACTTCCTTGATGCTGCCCATCTTGGCGATCCCGACCACTACCGTGCCGAAGATGATGGGCGCCAGGAGCATCTTGATCAGCTTGATAAAGCCGTCGGCGAAGGGTTGCAACTTGGCCCCCATGTCGGGCACCAGGTAACCGAAAATGGCGCCGATCACGATACCGATCAGCACTTGCACATACAGCTGGCCATACCAGCGGGACTTGGACGTTTCCACGGATGCACCTCATTTTATTTTTTGTGGTGGGCGATGTGGCGTGGCGTCGTCGGCAGACGCCAGCAGACGACGGCTGCGCGAGACAGCCGTCGTCGTCGCGGGTCAGCCTTCGCCGAGTTCGCGCATGACGGCGTACAGCGCGGACTTGGCTTCGAACCCGACCCCCGGAATGTCCGGCAGCCCGACATAGCTGTTTTCCACACGAATGCCGTCAGCGAAGCCGCCGAACGGCTGGAACACGTCCGGATAGGATTCGTTGCCGCCCAGGTGCAGGCCTGCGGCGATGTTCAGGGACATCTGGTGGCCACCGTGGGGCACCACGCGGCGCGACGACCAGCCCATGTCTTCCATCACTTTCAGGGTGCGCATGTACTCGACCAGGCCGTAGGACAGGGCACAGTCGAATTGCACGAAGTCGCGGTCCGGGCGCATGCCGCCGTGGCGCAACAGGTTGCGTGCGTCCTGGTGGGAGAACAGGTTTTCACCGGTGGCCATCGGCAGTTCGTAGTGGTTCGCCAGCTCGGCCTGCAGGGCGTAGTCGAGCGGGTCGCCGGCCTCTTCGTACCAGAACAGGTTGTAGGGTCTGAGGGCTTCGGCGTAGGCGATCGCGGTCTGCTGATCGAACCGACCGTTGGCGTCGACCGCCAGGCGCCGACCCTCACCCACGACCTTGAGCACCGCTTCGATCCGGCGGATATCGTCGGCCAGCGGCGCGGCACCGATTTTCATCTTGACCACGTCATAGCCACGGTCGAGGTAGCTGCGCATTTCGTCCTGCAGCTTGGTGTCGTCCTTGCCCGGGTAGTAGTAACCACCGGCGGCGTAGACCCAGACCTTGTCGTCGGCGACACCGTTGCGGTAACGGTCGGCCAGCAGGCGATACAACGGCTTGCCTTCGATCTTGGCCACGGCGTCCCACACCGCCATGTCGATCGTGCCGACCGCGACCGAGCGCTCGCCGTGGCCGCCTGGTTTTTCATTGGTCATCAGGGCTTTCCAGATGGCGAACGGGTCGAGGTTGTTGTGTTCCTTGTCGATCAGCGTATCGGGATCGGCTTCGGTGATGCGCGCCAGGAAACGATCGCGCATCAGTGCACCCTGGCCGTAGCGTCCATTGGAGTTGAAGCCGTAGCCGACGACGGGTTTTCCGTCGCGAACCTGGTCCGTGATCACCGCCACTACCGAGCAGGTCATCTTCGAAAAATCGATGTAGGCGTTGGCGATGGGGGAGGCAATGGAAACGGTTTTTTCACGGATATCGACGATACGCATGGCGTGGTCCTCTTGTTGTTGAGGGCCCCACGTTAAGCTTTGCGATGACCCCCGCCCAATGCTATTAATGCCGCGCCCTATGCTCAGGAGGCATTGCCCTTGGAACTCGTCTGGCTTGAAGATTTTGCCGCGTTGGCGGAGTACGGCAGCTTCGTTCGCGCCGCTGAAGCCCGCCATGTGACCCAGCCTGCGTTCAGCCGCCGAGTGCGGTCACTGGAGAACTGGATGGGGGTCGAGCTGTTCATCCGTACCCCGCAAGGGGCGACGCTGACCGAAGCCGGCAAACAGATGTTGCCCAGCGCCCAGGAGGCCACCCGGCGCCTGTACCGGATGCGCAGCGAAGCGCAGGAAGTGGCGGGCATGGCCGCTAAAACCCTGCAGTTCGCGGCGACCCATTCGCTGTCTTTCACCTTCTTCCCGCGCTGGCTCAGGGGCGCGGAAAAGGGCACGCCGATCGAGGCCGTGCGCCTGCATTCCGACAGCATGGTGGTCTGTGAACAGATGCTGGTCCAGGGGCAGGTGCAGTTCCTGCTGTGCCATCGCCACCCGGACGTTCCTCCGCTGCTGGCACCCGATCAGTTCGTCAGCAAGAAAATCGGCGAGGATGTGCTCGTTCCGCTGGTGGGTGCTTCGGCGCATTTCGGCTCGTCTGCGGTTTCGCTGCCGTACCTGGCTTACACCCAGGAATCCGGGCTGGGCCGGATCGTCGCGCATCGCCTGCAAGGGAAGGAAGATTTCCTGCACCTCAAGCCGCTGTTCAGCAGCCACCTCGCCGCGGTGCTGATGTCCATGGCCCTGGAAAACAAAGGCGTGGCCTGGCTGCCCAGAAGCCTGACGGAGCAGGAAGTGGTCGATGGCCGTCTGGTCCGGGCCCTCGACGAAAGCTGGGATATCGCGCTGGACATTCACCTGACACGGCCGCTGGCACCGATCAGTCCGTTTGCCGAGGCATTCTGGGCCGGGGTGTAATATCACATGGAACCTGTGGGAGCCCAAATTTCCGGCCAACAAACGCCATCAGCGACAGCCCTGGATAACCTCTGTCATCTCGACACGCGATCACACACGGCCTGCCTGGTTGCCAGACGAAAATAATAATCCTGATACCAGCGCTTGTAGCTTTCCTGCGCTTCGGGATCGGCCTGTTGCAAGACTTCCATCAACCTGGCCTCGGGCACTTCTTCCCAGCGGATCGTTGGCTGGTAAGGAACGAAGCTGCGTGTGGCGCTCTCCAGCGTGATCAGCTGAATGAGTGGAAAGTCTTGCCCAAGACCCCCTGCCAATGCCGTACGAAAGAAGCGCTGCAGTAGCACGAAGTCTTCCAGGGGCGCCATGAATTCATCGTACGAAGGGCTGTAGAGTTGGGCTTTCAGGTAACCTGGCAGACGGCTCGACACTCGCTGGCGCAATGGCTGGAGTCCCCGCGCGGGGAAATCCATCGCGAGGGTGCTCACCCCACCGCTCACCTTGTCGGGATCCTGCCCGCGTCCAAGGGAAAAGGTGGTGTGGACCCAAATGTCGATATTTCCAAGATGGTCAGGGGAACGTTTCATCCAGGCCCAGTCCGGTCCTGCCGAGACTCGACGCTCCCGGAACTGTGGCGTGTAATCTTCAGTCAGCCGGTACTGATCCGGCAGGCCGGGAGCCGCAACATCGGGCACCTTGCCGGGGGAAGAGTAGGAGGCCGTGAACGTGTCGAGCAGCCGATCCGCCTCTGCCACCCGACAGCCCAGCGGCGTATCGGTCAGCACCGGATGCGTGTAGGTCACGCGGCTGATCAACTTCCCGTCGCCGGGCGCACTTGTTACGGCCACCACTCGACCATACGCTGCGTAGCGCAGTGCCTGGTTGACGATGGCCGCATCATAGACGCCAAGATTCAGCCATTGATCATTGGACATGATTTCCAAGGTTACTTTGGTGGTGGCGCCAGTTGTGCCTGTAGCGTCTGTTGCCGACGGAAGGGTCCAGCGAATCCGGGTGGCATCAATCCCTGCAGGGTAGATGTCTTGGCCGATCACTATTTTCCGGATGCGCAAGCCGCTTGAAGCCACTTCGAAATCAGGAGCCCCGGGGAGCAGTGGATCGTAGCCACCCAGACGTTCTTGCAATGCTGCGTTCATCGGGGGCGGCTGCAATCCGGCGACCGTGGTGCTGACCGCCTCGGCGATTTTCGCTTCCCGCAGGGCTTCGGGGCTTGGCGTCCAGCCCTGGCCCTCGGCCGCCATCAGCGACCTGAACAGGTTACGAGCATCGTTTGTCGCTTCAAAGGAAGCCTGACGCGCCGCCACGGCAGGCACACCGGGCCGGGCGGAACTCATGAATGCTTCGGTCACCCAGTTCTTCGCCCAGGTGTGCGTCCAGGTTCTGACGGCGTTCCTGCCAAGGTCTTTAACCAGTGTTTTGGCTTGTCTGCCCAACTCTGTCGTGGGTATGGCATTGACAGCCCCAAAGGCCTGGTCCAGCACTTGTGCAGTCAGTTTTTCCTGGGCATCCAAGGGGGCGAACGGGGTGCCATAGCGCTGCTCGAGCCCTGCGGTCAATGTTGCCAAGCGCTTTGGGTTTTGCTGTTCCAGGCGCGCGACCGAGGGGGCTAGCGCCTGCTCGATCTGTTGTTCTGCTATGACAATGCCTGACTTGTCCTCGAGCACATCGCCGAGCGTTGCTGCGACTTCGCGCCGGATTTTCGTCGCGCTGTCGGCAGAGGCGGACACTTCGATGCGCTGACCGGTCAGGGCGGCGCGGACAAATTCGGACTTGTTGTGGTTTGAATGCGTGACCTGCACCCATTGTTCGAAGACAGGGCTGCGGGTCATGTCACTGAGGGCTGCCCGGACGAAAAGCCGGGTGGCGGCCTGGACCGCAGGGACCGCAGTATCTGGATGGGCGGCTTCGGCGTCGGGATTTTTTAGCAAGGGAATGGCGGACAGCGTTTTTTCCATGTTCCGTTGCGCTTGTTGATCTGCCGCATTCATCCGAAGGTTGTTGACCATCAGCTGCATGTTGTAGGCCAGGGGTTCGGCGCTCCAGCCAATCAGGGAAAGAATGAGCAGAGCGGTGGTGACATGAGGCACAGGTGTTCTCACCGAACCAGGGTCTCTGCCCGATTCTTCGCTGGACAGCATGGGAGCCTGGCGCGCCGCCATGTACAACGAAAGGCCAACGCCGAGTAAGCCGAGAATGCCCAGAATTGTGCCGTATTGGCCTATTGCCCTGGTCACGCCAAGGATCGACTGTGCGGGGTCAATGACTGCCTGGGATACGACGCGGGTGCTTGAAGAAAGGAAACGGCATGCCAGCATGAGCAGGATTACGGCGCCAATGATGATGGCCCCTGTCCACGCTAGATGTCGGACGCGTTTGAGCACCGTCAGGCGGCCTGTACGCGTCTTGCCTTCTGGACGATCGACCGCCTTGCGTCGAAATCTGCCGAGAACCACCAGCCACACATGACACACGGCCCACAGTACAACAAACAGTGTCAGGATGGCGTACGGGCGCATGGCGTTCTCCGGCAGACACGGCGCTTGCTTTCACAGCCTTGACCGAAGAACGCGACTGCCGTGCCGATCTTCCTCGATGCACAGAAAATCGAACCCCCACGTTTGTGTGCACGGCTGTCTGTACAGGGGCGCCGAAATCCTGATGCCGCCGTGCCACCCTAGCAGTAAGGTTGCGAAATATTGACAGCGCAACCCGATGAGACGAACGGGCTGCCCGGCGCATCGCTGATGAGTCTGCTCAATGCATGGCATTGCGCGAACGTTTCAATGCAGCCAGTTCAGCTCAGCTTTGACCCAATGCAATGGCAAACGAGACCACGATCATGCAGGCAAATGCAAAATTGAGATTCATGACGTATTTTCATCCTGACTATTCGAATGGGCGGCATTTTGCACAGTTCAAGGACAAATGAAAAATTCGGCTTCATGATTTGAATGATCGATCACATTGATGGCTGGGCGTCGAGTGCACGGCGGCGCAAACCCGCCGTCCTGCTGTCAGGGTCGCGACTTCAGCGCAGCACATAATCCATACCAGCGGTCATAGCAGGCGTTGTTGCGAAAGCTCATGAAAATCGACAGGGACAAGCCCAGCAAGGTAAACGGCGTGGCGTTGACCTTGGCAAAGTAGCTGGGGTGCAGGGTTTCCACGAGCACGATGACGCAGGCCAGCAGTGTCACCATCAGGCTGCGCAAGGCAATCCGCTTGGCGATCGAGCCCTTGAGCGCACTGAGGATGTTGATCAGGTTGGGTTTGGGTCTGACGATCATGCTGGTCTACCTGCGCAGGTGGTCACCTTGATGGAGGCTGCGCTGTTCACGAATGTGTTGAGCGCAGGCTAGAGGTAACCGGAGAAGCCGTCCAATCACTGGTTATGACCGGTTGATCGACAGCGTCTATGACGCGCACTCGTTGAAAGCCTGGCCCCGCCTTTTGTGGGAGCGAGCCTGCTCGCGAATGGACGACAACGATAACGCGTGTTGTCTGGATGAACGCGCCGCTCTTGAGTTCATTCGCGAGCAGGCTCGCTCCCACAGGGAGGGGGAAGTCCGGGCATTGTTATGGCGTACCAAACATCGCCGTCCAGTAGATCCCCGAATCACTCTTCGGATCGACCGCATAGGCCGCGCCCAACTCCTGGAACCCGGGGTTCATCAGGTTGGCGCAATGCCCGGGACTGGACACCCAGCCATCCACCACCTTGCGCACGCTATCTTGCCCGGCCGCGATGTTCTCGCCGATCTGTTGACCGCTGTAGCCCGCCAGTTCGGCCCGGTCACCCGGCGTGCGGCCATCGCGGTCCTTGTGGTCGAAGTAATTGTTGTTGGCCATCGAGCGCGAGTGAGTCTCGGCCGCCGTCGCCAACGTGGCGTTCCAGATCAGTGGCGTGGTGGCATTAAAGGCTTGCGTACCGCACTGGCGCGGGCGGCTGCGGGCGACATTGAGTTCGGCCAGCAATTTCTGGCCTTCCGCCTGCCAATCGCCGAGACGCCCGCTCAACAGCGGACGGGCGAGCACGATGCGCCAGTCACGGTCCTGGCGACTGACACCGATATCGACGAATTGCGGGTCCAGCACCACCTGGCAGAAACTCTCGCGAATCGCTGTCATGGCGGACTGTGCATCACGGGGGCCGGACAGGCTGATCGCCTGCACGTTGACCATCGGATAACCCGCTGTGGCCAATGCCTGCTGCAGGTTGCCAATGCTGGTGGCGGACAGCGCCAGCCGTGGATCGCCCGCCAGCGGTGGTAATTCCGGTGAGGCCTGACCCGCGCACGGTTGCGACTGACTGCGATAAGTGTTGATCGAGTCGATCAGCTGTTTCTCGTCGGCAGCGCGCGCATTCACAGCGCACAACAGACCCAGTGTCAACGTGGCAAGACAGCTGACGGATGAAATGAAGCGCATGGAAATCCTCCTTGAACGGACTGCGGCCATAATGCGCGAAATCGCCCCCTCCCAGGCAATGGATTTTTCAGTTTGCCGCGGCGTGATAGCCATCATTTCACTACTACACTGAAGCGACACTGCCCACCGAGTCATTTCAATCATGCGCCTCTATTGGATAGCCACCTGCGTTGCCATGATGCTGCTTGCCGGTCCTGCCATCGCTGCGGATCAACAGCAAAAACAACAAGCGGCGGAGAACAAGGCCGAGGTGCTCGAGCAAAAAGCCGCGCAGAGTAACAGTCCCGCGCCGGCGCCCAAAGCCGACGCCATCACTCAGTCTGAAGTCCAGGCGGTGGATCCTGCGGGTGCCGCGCCGCTGGACGACGCGATCACGTGTCTGGCCCGGTCCATTTATTGGGAGGCCAAAGGCAAGGATTCCGTCGACATGGAAGCGGTGGCCAATGTCGTCATGAATCGGCTGGGCCACGAGGGTTTCCCGGATACGGTCTGCGGTGTGGTCAAGCAAGGGTCCGAAACCAAAAGCTGTCAGTTCTCGTGGTGGTGCGACGGACGCTCCGATTCGGTTCAGGAGGAGGTGCCTTATGCACTCGCCAAGGAAATCGCGCGCAAGGCGTTGAACAAGCAATTGCCGGATCGTACCCGCGGCGCGCTGTATTTCCACGACCGCACGGTGAAGCCGGATTGGGCCAGGAAGTACACCAAGACGGCCGATATCGGGTTGTTTCGGTTTTACAAGCCCCATGGAAAGTCGGCGAAGTAGCGAAACGCTTTTGGCTGAGCACCGCCATTCACGCATGGGGCTTGTTTCATAAAACGCCGGCACTGCAAGTCAGCATTTGTAGCCGATTTGTCGCAACAGGTTCTTGCGCCACAGGATGTCGTCGTCGCTTTCAATGCCCTTGGCGCAGAAGCCATCGACGACGCCCAGAATGGCTCGCCCCTGGTCCGTCTCGGCGAGTATCACTTCAGTCGGATTGGCGGTAGCGCAAAAAATCCGGCACACCTCCGGCACCATCTTGAGCGTATTCAAAACGTTCAGCGGATAGAACCCGTCACCAAGGAAAATGATGAAACTGTGGCCCGCAGCGATGGCCAGCGCATTCTTCTGGGCCAGTTCGATCATGGCGGGATCGGTGCCGGACCAGCGCACCAGGCATTGGCCGGAGGCTTCGCAAAAGGCCACGCCAAACTGGATGCCGGGCACGGTATTGACCAGCGCTTCGTGGAGGTCTTCGACGGATTTGATGAAGTGCGTCTGACCGAAAATGAAGTTCGTCGCTTCGGGTTTGTCGATTTTCACTGTGATGAGTTGCATGGCAAACGCCTCCTTCACGGTGTTGCTGCCAGGAATTGCATTGATCAAGCATAGCTACCCCCTCGCCACAGGGTTTTGTATGGCCCTTTATGGATACGTGAACATACAAAGTCCTCTTGAGCGGACACATTGCAGATACACCACTGCGGTTTCATGGGCCGTCCCAACACTGCACAGAGAGAGTTGCCATGTACCGCAGACTGCAGCAGGTCGCCAGGCTCTTCAGCCAGAGCGCGCGTTTGATGGTCGGGGTTCCCGATTACGATAACTACGTCGCGCAAATGGCGATCAATCATCCCGGCGAGCCGGTCATGACCTACCCGGCATTTTTTCGCGAGCGCCAGGACGCCCGCTTCGGTCGTGGCAAATGCAATACCCGGTGCTGCTAGCACCCTTGTATAGACCCGGTCGGGGCGTACAGTGAGAAGGTGGTGGCCGCAAAGCGGGTCGTACCACCTTTAAGGTCGATGGAGATCACTGCCATGCTGCGCATCGGACTTATCGTCTACCCCGGATTCCAGGTGCTCGGCCTGGCCATGTGCGCCACCTTCGAGTTGGCCAATACCGCCACCGACGAGCCGGTCTACAGCCTGTGCTTGTTGTCCGAACACGGCGGCACGGTGCAGACCTCCGCCGGGTTTGGCGTGGAGACCACGGCGTTCGACCAGCGCTCCTTCGACACGCTCCTGGTGATGGGCGATAACCTGATCCGGCCGGTTTCTCCCGGCCTCGTGCAATTCTTGCGCAGTGCCTGCCGGACCACCCGGCGCCTGGGATCGATCTGCACCGGTGCGATCGCACTGGCCGAGGCGGGTTTGCTCGACGGCCGGCGCGCGACCACACACTGGTGCCATGCCCCCGCGCTGCAGAAGGCGTACCCCAACGTGAAGGTCGAGGAAGACCGGATCTTTATCAACGACGCTAATGTCTGGACTGCGGCGGGGATGAGCGCTTGTGTCGATCTGGCGCTGGCCCTGGTGGAAAAGGACTTGGGCGCGGAAGTCGCCCGGCGGGTGGCCCGGCAACTGGTGGTGTATCACCGCCGTGCGGGCGGGCAGTCGCAGTTTTCGGTGATGCTGGAACTGCAGCCCAGGACCGATCGCATCCAGGCCGCATTGACATACGCCAAGCAGAACCTGAAATCCACGTTATCGGTAGAGGAACTGGCCAGTGCGGCCAGTCTCAGCCCTCGCCAGTTCAGTCGCGTGTTCCATGCCGAAACCGGGCAATCGCCGGCCAAGGCCATCGAAAACCTGCGGGTGGAGGCAGCGCGGCTGATGATGGAAACCGGTCGGCACCCTATCGATGTGGTGGCGACCGATACCGGTTTTGGCGATCGGGAGCGGATGCGACGGGCGTTTATCCGGGCTTTCGGGCAGCCGCCGCAAGTGATTCAGCGGGCCAATCGCGGGTGACATCGGTCTTCACACGTGATTTTCCAGGCGAGAGAGCAAGCCTGTAGGAGCTGGCTTGTCGGATCGCCGCACCGCAGCGAAGGCGTCGTATCAGGTGACATCAATGTTGATTGACCCACCGTCTTCGCTGGCAAGCCAGCTCCTACAGGGGACGCGGTGTCCTGAAAGGTGGGGTATATGACATTTAAGTCGGAATATTATTAGCGTAATTTTAATCTCGTTGGAGGCCACTTCCTTAATGAGATCATCGCCATGACCCTCGTAAAAGCCGCTGCCGTACAAATCAGTCCCGTTCTTTACAGCCGTGAAGGCACCGTCGACAAGGTGGTGCAGAAGATTCTCGAACTCGGTGACCAGGGTGTGCAATTCGCCGTGTTCCCGGAAACCATCGTGCCTTACTACCCGTACTTTTCGTTCGCACATCCGAAACTGGCTGCCACTCAACCACTGGAAGAGGTGTGATCGGCGCTGGTTGATGAAGGCGGCCTGAATCTGCGGATGTACCCGGCCCCTTGTAGGAACTGGCTTGCCAGCGAAAGCGGTGTGACAGATGGCATCAATGTCGACTGACATGGCCAATTCGCTGGCAAGCCAGCTCCTACAGGGGGTTTGTGTTGAACGCCATATTGTGCCCGGCGCAAAACCCTGGGGGCTGGCTTGCCAGCGATGAGGGCAGCGCAGTCAACATGGATGTCGACTGACACACCGCCACCGCCGGCAAGCCGGTCTCGCTCCCACAGGAATTTCCACGTACACGACTATCGTTCGAGCACGCCCGACCGGCCGGCCTTACAATTCCTGACCCAAAAAGATCAACGTATTGCCATGGGCCTCAGCCGCTGCCCGTTGGTTGTAGCTGTCACGGTGCGAGCAGTTGAAACCATGTTCGGCCTCTGGGTAAACGACGATTTCCACGTTGTCGTTGTTCTCGAAACGCTCGGCAATTTTCTCCACGGCGTCCAGCGGAATGTGGCTGTCCTCTTCACCGAAATGCATCAGCAGCGGCACATCGATCTCATCGGCGCGCTCCAGTTGGTTCTGGATCCCGCCGCCATAATAGGCAACGGCCACGTCCACCAGCCCGTTCGCAGCGGTGTGGTAGGACAGCAGGCCGCCGAAGCAGTAGCCGATGGAGGCGATCCCGCCGTCCAGGCCCGGCTGGGCTTTCAATGCGTCGATGGCCAGTTCGATGTCCTTCTGAGCCTGGCCGACGTCCGTGGCGTTCATCAACTCGACGGCGCGTTTCCAGCCGGCTTCGTCGTAGGCCAGTTCGATGCGCTGGCCACTGCGCCAGAACAGGTCCGGTGCGATCACCAGGTAGCCGTCGGCCGCGTATTGCTCGGCGACCGAGCGAATGTGCTCATTCACGCCGAAGATCTCCTGGATCAACACGATCCCCGGACCCTTGCGGGTATGCGGGATGGCCAGGTAAGCGCCGAACTTGCCGTCGGCGCTGTCGATCTCGATCCATTGGGTGGTCACGCTCATGATGGCTCCTGTCTACACAAGTGAGGTGGGAAGTAAGCTTGCCACGTTAACATTTCAACGAGGGGTCTGACGCCAGAAGAATCGAGCCAGCAGCGCATCGACGCTGAGCTTGCCGGCGCCAGAGAGCAACAGCGGCATAAAGGCCACGAGGTAGATCAGCGGCAGTTTGAAGTTGCCATGGCCTTTGTTGCTGATGGCATAACCCTGGGCAAGCTCACTCAATGTAGACCAATCGGCCGGCCAGTGAACGGCGGCGGTCGCGACGAGGGTGACCACGATCAGAATCAAGGCCGATACCCGCGTCCCCAGGCCGATCAACAGGGCGAGTGCGCAAATCAGTTCGGCCCACATCGACAGTTCCCAGTTCAACGTGGCCGGCACGTGGTTGAACGGAAACGGGAAGCGGTCCTGGATATCGGCGAACCAATTCTGGCCATTGAATTTTTCCAGGCCGGATTCGAAGAACTCCCAGGCGAGGAACACCCGCAGGGTCAGCGGCGCAATCCAACTACCGGCACGGTCGAGGTTCAGGTGCAAGCCTTTGACGGCCGAAGTGAGTGAGGTGCTCATGGACGTAGTCTCCATTCAGTCAGGGAGGTGGGGCAACGGCCGGCGTGGCCGATCGAAGGGCGCATTTCATCAAGCAGGTGTGTCTGCGGTGTGTCTTTTCCGGCGGGTTATAGGGGCGTGGTGTGTCGGGCGGGGGGCTATACACACACTGATACACAGGCAACACACATCAAGAAAATGTGGGGGCCGGGTTCAAGGCATCGATAATGACGCTCCATGGATTTTGCTATACATTTTCCAACCGCCCATTTCATGGTGTAACCGATTCATGTCTCTTGCGCTCGAACGTCTGGTTGCTGGCACCCCGATCCCTTTCGCCGGTAACCGTGTCACGGTGGTCAGCCCCGAACTGGCTGCGCGCTTCCAGCCCGGCGACCACCTGCTGGTGGAGCAACTCAGCGGTGAACTGTTGCTGATCCCGGTGGCGGACCAGCAAGCGGCGACTGTCGCGATCGAACGTGCGCAGGCGGCCTTCAAGGCGATGTCCGCGGTGTCGGATCAGGCGATCAGCGGGTTCTTCGACCTGTTCGCCCAACGCCTGGAAGCCCCCGATTGCTGGGCCCTGATCGAAGCTGCCAATCTGGCGGACATCGAACGGGCCAAGGCGCGCGGACGTTCCACCACGCGCCTGCTGGCCGATGAGCGCATGCGTCGCGACATGATCGCCGGCCTCAGGGCCTGGCGAGATGCGCCGGCCACCCGGGGCAAAGTGCTCAGTTGCGTGGAGCATGACGGCTGGAAGGTCGAGCAAGTAGTCTCGCCCCTGGGAATAGTCGCTTTTGTGTTCGAGGGCCGGCCAAACGTATTCGCCGATGCGGCGGGCGTGCTGCGCACCGGCAACACCGCGGTACTGCGCATCGGCAGCGATGCGTTGGGCACCGCCCAGGCGATCGTCGCCCACGCGCTGAATCCGGCACTGAGTGACGCCGGGTTGCCGAGCGGCGCCGTGTCCCTGGTGGAAAGCGTCAATCACGCCGCCGGTTGGGCGATGTTCGCCGATCGACGCCTGTCGCTGGCCGTGGCCCGTGGATCGGGTCGCGCGGTCAGCCAGTTGGGCAGTATCGCGCAACAGGCCGGCACGGCCGTCAGCCTCCATGGCACCGGCGGCGCCTGGCTGATCGCCAACCAGGACGCCGATGCCGCACGTTTTGCCGCCGTGGTCCACAATTCCCTGGACCGCAAAGTCTGCAACACCCTGAACGTATGCCTGATCCACCGCGACCGCGCCGTTGAACTGGTGCCGCTGTTTCTCGAGGCGCTGCAACAGGCCGGTGTCGCACGGGGCCAGGGCTGCAAGCTGCACATCGTCGAGGGCAGCGAGGCGTATTTGCCGAAAGACTGGCTGACCGCGAGCGTCGAGGTGTATCGCGCCGAGGGTTATCAATCCGAATCCCTGGCCGAACCGCTGCCCGAAGAGCAGTTGGGCCGCGAGTGGGAATGGGAAGAAACCCCGGAAGTCAGCCTGAAGATCGTCGAGGACCTGGACCAGTCAATCGCCTTGTTCAATCGCTACAGCCCGCAGTTCACCGTGTCCTTGATCAGTGACGATGCCCAGGCACAGGAGCGCTTCTACAACGCGGTCAACGCGCCCTTTGTCGGCGACGGCATTACCCGTTGGGTCGACGGGCAGTACGCGTTGAACAAGCCGGAACTGGGTCTTTCGAACTGGGAGAGCGGTCGCCTGTTCGCTCGCAGCGCCATTCTCTCCGGTGATGGGGTATTCACCATTCGCAGTCGCATGACGCAGACCGATCTGTCGGTCAAACGCTGAGAAGGCCAGGGCGGCACTATACTAAAGGTATGTTTGTGTGACGGAGGGTTGCACCATGAAACGTCATTCCTTCGAGCATTATTCTCATAACCTGGAAATGATTGCTCACGACGCGTGGATTACCACCCGGGTGAAGTCTGCCCTGACCATGGCCAAATCAGGCCTGGGCCTGCATATCCATGTCAAGACCCATGCAGGCACGGTGGTATTGAGCGGCCGCGTCGACACCCATCGGCAATGTGAGCAGGCTGTGGCGCTGGCCCGCTCGATCAATGGTGTCGTCGACGTCGATGCCAGCGGCTTGCAGACCCACGTGTTCACGCCAGGCAGCGTGCCAGGCGCCCCCGATGCCGAAGAGCGCTCTGAGTACCGGGCACCATCATCGAAGAAGACGGACGACAAATAACCACCTGTGAATGCAGCGCTCCCGTGAGCCGGGGCGCTGCATTGTTCGTTCCGGACTGCACTTGCTCAAGCCGCTTCAGCCGCCTTGCCATATACCGCACAGAGGTTCGGATGCTCGGCCAGCGCCACGAAGGTGCGGCTGCTGCCATCCAGGGCATCGATCGAACCGGTTTCAATGTCGTAGACCCAGCCATGCAGGTTCAGCAGGCCTTTTTCCTGGGCCAGTCGTACGCTGGGATGCGTCTGGATATTGGCCAGCTGGGCAATGACATTTTCCCGCACCATGGCACTGACTTTCGCCGCGTCACTGGCATGAGAGCGAGATTCATTGATGACTTTTGCCGACTCGGCATGTTGCAGCCAGCCGCTGACGGCGGGCAGATGATCCATGCAGGTGCACGTGGCCACGGCGGTCATGGCGCCACAGTCCGAGTGGCCGCAGATCACGATGTCAGTGACGCCCAGCACTGCGACCGCATATTCGACCGTGGCCGACACACCGCCGGGATGGGGACTGTACGAGGGCACGATGTTGCCGGCGTTGCGGATCACGAACAATTCACCGGGCTCCTGTTGGGTGAGCAGTTCCGGCACGACACGGCTGTCGGAACAGGTGATGAACAAGGTGCCTGGATGTTGGGTGGTGGCCAGGTGTTTGAACAAGTCGGTGCGTTGTGGAAAGACCTCGTTCTGGAACTTTAAAAAACCTTCGATGAGCGCTTTCATACTGATGTTCTCCTGTGTAATGCGGGTCAGCCCGCACGCGGTGCGGGCCGGTATCCACTTAGAAAGGGCGCAGTGGCAGGAACTTGCCGTCGAGGGTAATCACTGCGCGGGAGCCGCCTTCCGGATCCTCGACTTTCTTCATGTCCAGCTTGAAGTTGATCGCGCTGATGATGCCGTCGCCGAATTGCTCATGCACCAGGGCTTTCAACGTAGTGCCGTAGATCTGGATCATTTCGTAGAAGCGGTAAATGGTCGGATCGGTCGGGATCCCCGAGAGACTGCCGCGCAGGGGAATGATCTGCAGGCGGGCCACGGCGTCGGCGTCCAGTTCGAGTTTGTCGCCGATCACTTTGGCGGCGCCTTCGGGCAGCGGGTGCTGGCCGAGCAGGGCGGCGGTGACGTAGGCCAGGCCGAGGCCGGTACCGTCAGCCAGGTCTTGCCACGATAGATTTTTGCGTGCCTTGGCATCGAGGATCGAGGTAGTCAGGGCCAGACTTGGGTCGTTGTAAGCGTGGGACTGTTGCATGGGAAATCTCCTGTCGGCGTTGCGTTGCTCGGGTGTGAAGCAATATTCGGCTGATTGATCCATAGCGTCCAAGACCGATATACAATGCATTGCATAAGTACTGCCTATAGATAGGAAGACCCATGCTGCTGCGTCATCTGCGCTATTTGCTGGCCGTCGCCGACCATGGTGGCTTCACCCGCGCCGCCGAGGCGCTGCACGTCTCCCAGCCGACCCTGTCGCAACAGATCCGGCAACTGGAAGAAACCCTGGGGGTGAGCCTCTTCGACCGGACCTCGCGCACCGTCAGGCCGACCGATGCGGGCCAGGCTTATATAGAGAGCGCACGTCGGGTATTGGTGGAACTGGAGGCAGGCAAACGGGCGCTGCACGACGTCAAGGATTTGTCCCGTGGCACCTTGCGCCTGGCAATGACGCCGACCTTCATGGCGTACCTGGTGGGGCCGTTGGTACGCGACTACGTGGCGCGGTATCCAAACATCCATTTGCAGATTTTCGAGTTGTCGATGGACGATATCGAGGCCGGGCTGCTGGATGATTCGCTGGACATCGCCATCGCGTTTACCCAGGTCCGGCACGCCGACATCGAGTCGATCCCGGCGTTTACCGAAACCCTGGGGGTGATGGTGGGATGCGATCATCCGCTGTGCGAAAGCCAGGATCCGTTATCTGCCGAGGAGGTCTCGCGGTTGGATTTTGCGTTGCTGACCACGGGCTTCGTCACCCGCAACCGCATCGATGAGTATTTTGCCCTGGAGCGGATCACGCCGAAGGTGGTGATCGAGGTCAACTCGGTAAGCACTTTGCTGGAAGTCATTCGGCACACGGCTATCGCCACCATCCTTCCGGAACCCATCGCCACCCCGGACCGCGCCTTGCACAAAATTCCGTTGCAGGGGGAGGCGCCCAGGCGAGGGGCCGCGGTGCTGCGGCGCAAAAACAATTATCACAGTGCGGCGTCGGTGGCTTTTATGGCGCTGGTGTCGGCTGCGGTTGCGGATGAGTCGGAGAAATCAATCATCCACTGACTGGCACAAGCCGTTGGGGGCCTTGCCGGTGGAGGACACGGTTACGGAGTCGTCATCGGCGAGAATGATCGACAGCGTGACGCCCGAACCCTTGGCTTCAAAGCGGCGATCATTGATAGCTTTGGTTTCTGCTTCCTTGCTGTTGATCAACACCGGCCCGTCCTGATCCGCTTGGACCAGAAGTTTTCCAGGGCATTCGACAACGAATGAGGGCACACCGGGGACGCTGTTGGCATGGGCGGCAGGTGCCATCACCAGCAACAGCATCCCCGTCAGGATTGTTTTCATCGCAAGTCTCCCAGGACTAACAGCACATAGGATTAACCATAGCTTTGTTTAGCCGCGCACGAGACAAACAAAAAGGCCCCGCTCGATTTGACGAGCGGGGCCTTTTTCATTGATGGGGTGTGGGAGAGGAATCAGTAGAACCGGTCAATCACCCGAACTTCGTTCTGGTTCTGCATCGAGGCCCACGCCTGTTTCAGCGTTTGCAGGACATTACCGATGAAGTCCTTGTCCGCCGCGGCTTTCTTGCCGACATAACCTTGGCCGCGACGGTACATCTTCAGTCGGGCGAGCAGATTCTGGTTGTTCCGGTCGAACTCGGCTTCATGGGCATGCGGCGACAGGCAGTCGATATGCACCTGGCCCGACTTGCTGATCCACAGTATATGGCTGTCGTGGCTGTCTTTTTGCGCCGCGAACATGCGAGCCAGTTCATCGATGGTGGGTTGATTGTTCAGATTCATAATAAAGCCCCTTGACCATTTGGTGATCTTTCAAAGTTGATTCGCTAATACAGGTAGCCCATCGGTTAGTTGATCCCTGGCACCGAAACCAGGACGTCAGCGGTCGACCGACAAAAATGACGGGGTCCGCGTCTGTTGCATGTAGTCGTGTTGAATAACTGCTACGCAATAGCGTTACAACGAAGAGAAGCGGCGAAAACCTTAAGGCCATATCCGACGTTTCAGGGTCGGCCACAAGCTTCATGAGGATTGATCGCCAGCGCTTCTCGCCCTTGTACTGGACGTTCAGGCCAGGTCAGCTTCTTCAATCTGCCTTGTGGGCAGCGTGCATCCGGGAAAAACAGCTCGGCGGTCAGACGAGCTTGCTCAAACGTGTTGCCTGTACTCCCGATCGGGGAGACATCTGCATCATGCAAGGGCAAACCGGAGTCGTCAACGGTTTTGTAGTGAATATTTTTGTTCACTACATATTGTCGGACAAAGCTGTTTGGAATTAGAAAAATCGGTGCGGCGGGCGCCTGGAGAATGGTGGCGTAGCTGGGATCATCAAGATCGCAGCCTTTCGCAGCTCCTACGGAACCGGTGTAGGAGCTGCCGAAGGCGGCGATCTTTCAAAGCGGTAAAACGTGCAAGGGTTACCGTCCACCGGTAACTGATGCACAGTGAACTCGCCGCCCGCGAGATCGGGCATCACCCTGGCCCAGAACAACCGCGCCGGCTGGTTCGCATCGATGTGGAAAATCTGCCATTGACCGGGGAATTGGCTCAAGAGGGTGGAAACGACAAACTTCGCGACGCCTTGGCCACGAAAACGTCGGCTGACGAAAAAGTAGCCGATGTTGTAAAGGGCCCCGGGCAGATGGACGACGTCATCCACAACCACGAAGCCGGCCAGCTCGCCGTCGGCCTTGATCAGGAATGGCCGGGTCGCGGGGTTGCGCCAGTAATCGAGCAGGGGCTGGAAATTGAAGAAGCCATGCCCACCGAGTTTCAGCGGCAGCCATTCGCTGAAGTCATACAGGTAGAACTGCATCAGGTTTTCAATCGTCTCCAGGTCGTCGCGCTGGGCGGCGTGCAGTTCTATCGAGGGCATGAAGGCTTGCTCCTGATGCGGGTTATCGGAACACTAGACCATTCCCTTGCGCTCGAACGGTTTTCAAGCCTTGCTCACCGGTTTCGCCGCGCGTCTGGCGCCCGTTGCGGGCTTGCGCTTGGCGGGTTTGCGTTTGTTCTTCCACGGTGTGGCACCACGACCGGACGGGCTTGCCGGCCCGCTGATGGTCAGGTTCAGCCCGGCGCAACGGGCGACTTGCTTGCTCATCCACGCGGCCTGTTTGGTGACGAATTCTTCCAGGCTCATTTCACCGCTCTGCACCATGTCCAGCGCCTGCTCCCAGATCGCCGTGGTGCCGGGATCGGCAATGGCGCGCGGCACCGCATCGATCAGGCTGAAGGCGGCCGGGGTTGCGGCCAGGGCCTTGCCGTTCTTGATCAGGTAACCACGATCGAGCAAACCCTGGATGATCGAGGCCCGGGTCGCTTCGGTGCCGATGCCGGTGGTGTCCTTGAGTTTTTGCTTGAGCAGCGGGTCTTCCACCAGTTTGGCGACGCTCTTCATCGCCTTGATCAGATCGCCTTCGGTAAACGGCTTGGGCGGTTGCGTCCAGAGGTCCTTGAGCTTCACGTCGGCCACTGCGCAATCGCGCCCTTCGGCCAAGGCCGGCAGGGTTTGCGGTACCGGCGCCTCGCGGCCCTTGGCCGGGGCGAGGGCCTCGGGCAGGGCGCGTTTCCAGCCGGGCTCGACAATCTGCTTGCCCACGGCACGCAAGGCTTCACCGGCACAGTCGAAGTCGGCCTGGGTGCGGTCGTATTCGTGGTTGGGCAGGAATTGCGCCAGGTATCGTGCGCGAATCAGCGTGTACACCGCCCGCTGTTTGCCCACCAGCCGCTCGAGGTTCTTCGCCGCTGCGGTGGGAATGATGCCGTGGTGAGCGCTGACCTTGGCATCGTTCCAGGCCCGTGAACGCCGCTGAGGTTCCAGATAATCGTTCAAGGCATTCAGCGTCGGGTCGGCCTGCCTCAGCGCCGCCAGGATGCCAGGGGCTTCGCTGTGCTGGCTCAGCGGCAGGTAGCCACAGTCGCTGCGCGGGTAGGTGATGACCTTATGGGTTTCGTAGAGCGCCTGGGCGATATCGAGGGTTTCCTGGGCGCCGAGGCCCAGCTTTTTCGAGCAGACCTCCTGCAAAGTACCCAGGTCGAACGGCAGCGGCGCCACCTCGCGCATACGTTCGGTACGCAGCTTGATCACCCGCGCGCTCGCCGCGCTGCTCATCGCGGCCGCCGCTTTTTGCGCTAACGCCTGATTCAGGCAGCGGTCCTGATCGTCGCACGCGTCGGCGGCCGCCCGCCATTGCGCGGTGAATGCGGTGCTGTCGTGCAGCAGTTGCACGTCGATGGCCCAATAAGCGACCGGGACGAAATCGTCAATGCTGCGGTCACGATCCACCACCAGGCGCAGGGTCGGCGTCTGCACCCGGCCGACCGGCAATACCCCCTGATAACCGGATTGACGGCCCAACAGCGTGAACAGCCGACTCATGTTCATCCCGATCAGCCAGTCGGCCCGGGAGCGGCCCAATGCCGAATGATAAAGGCTGAAGGTCTCGGCCCCCGGCTTGAGCGCCGCCAGCGCCTTGCGGATTGACGCATCGTCCAGCGCCGACAGCCACAGTCGCCGGATCGGCCCGCGATACCTGCAATGTTCCACCAGCTCCCGGGCAATCATTTCGCCCTCACGGTCGGCGTCGGTGGCGATCACCAGTTCGGTGGCCTCGCCGAGCAAGCGTTTGACGGCCTTGTACTGGCTGGCAGTACGTGGCTTGACGGTCATCTTCCACTGTTCTGGAATGATCGGCAGGTCCGCCAGCACCCAGCGCTTGTAGCGGGCGTCGTAGGCATCCGGCGGCGCGGTTTCCAGCAGATGGCCGATGCACCAGGTCACCGTGACGCCCGTTCCCAGCCAACAGCCGTCGCCGCGCCGCCTGGCGCCGAGCACGGCCGCAATGTCTTTGGCCTGGGAGGGTTTTTCACAGAGGTACAGCTGCATGGCCACCGTCGTCGATCAGCGTTCGAGAGGTGTACAGAATGGCGGGTGATGAGCGCCGGGGCAATCTTTATCTGTATGGATGTACAGCAAAAGGTTGCTCGCGGTTTTGATTTGTGGATCCGGGTGCTTGCTCCCGTTCGGCTGCGAAGCAGTCGCCATGGGGTAACATGAGGTATACCTGTTACATCACGGTGACAGGTTTTGGGGTGGCATTCCCCCAAGCCACGTCGCCACGGCAAAGCATCTTCCCATGATCAGGAGAGAGTGATGAAAAGCGCCGGTCCCAGTCCTGTCATCACCATTGCAGAACAGCCAGGCTGCCTCCTGGTGAAGTTTCACGGCATTCAGGTGGCCGCGTCCTCACGAGCGCTGGTGCTGCTGGAGGCCAATTATCCTCCGGTGTACTACGTGCCCCGGGAGGACATCGACGAAAAATATTACGCCCGCACCGACCACACCAGCTATTGCCCCTACAAGGGCGACGCCAGTTATTTCAGCCTGCAGATCCCGGGGCATGAAGGCGCCAATGCCGTATGGAGTTATGAAAACCCCAAAGTGTCTGTCGATCAGATTCGCAATTACGTGGCGTTTTATCCCGATCAAGTGACGTTCGAGATTCTGAAAGACGTCGAGTGATTAATGCTTCCTGCCAGCGCGACGCTGGCAGGCCCATCACACCTTGGGAGGTGGTGAGGCTTTATGCGCAATGTGGCTATTGCCAATCACCGGCTGCACCCATGACAATGCGAGTCATTATCACTCGCGAATTATTCCATTGTCATGTCCCCCAACGATCTGTCCCTGCGCAGCGCCGTCAATGATCTGTATTGCGACCATCACGGTTGGCTCAATGGCTGGCTGCGCAAGCGCCTGGGCAACGCCTTCGATGCCGCCGACCTGGCACAGGACACCTTCGTCCGGGTGATCAAGGCGCGCAACGCGCTGGAGATCCGCGAGCCGCGACCGTACCTGTCGATGATCGCCAAGGGCTTGCTGATCGATCTGTTCCGCCGGCGTTCACTGGAGCAGTCGTATCTGGAAGCCCTGGCCGCCATGCCCGAAGCGCAGCAGCCCTCGTTGGAAGAGCAGGCAATCCTGTTGCAGGCCCTGTTGGAGATCGACCGGCTGCTGCAAGGGTTGGGGCCGAAGGTCAAGCAGACGTTCATCCTGTCTCAGTTCGAGGGCCTGACCTACCCGCAGATCGCCGAGCGCCTCGCTGTCAGTGTGCGCACGATCAACAATCACATGGCCAAGGCCATGGAGCATTGCTGCCTGATGCAGATCAAGTTGCAGCTGTCATGAACCTTTCGCCCACCGAGTTGAAGGCGATCGGCGTTGCCGCCCAGTGGTACGCCCGCTTGCAGTCCGGCATCGCGACCGATGCCGATCGCGCCGCCTGGAATGACTGGCTGCTCGCTGACGATGCGCACCGAAAGGCCTGGCAACGGATGACGGCCGTCGGGGAGCAGATGGCGACTGTGCCGGGCGCTCTGGCCGCACCTGCCTTGCGCGGGGCCGAACGATCCCGTCGTCAGGTCTTGCGCAGCGTACTGGTGCTGACGTCGGCCGGTACGCTGGGCTGGATGGGCTGGCGCAGTGAAACCTCGCAGAACCTGTTTGCCGATGTTCGCACGGCAGTGGGTGAGCGTCGTGAGTTCCGCCTGGTCGATGGCAGCTCATTGCTGCTCAACACCGACACCTCGGTCAACCTGCGCTTCACCGGCCGTCAACGGGTGCTGGAACTGCTGCGGGGCGAGATTCTGGTGACGACTGCTGCCGATCCCTCGCAGCGACCGTTCAAGGTCGTCACCCGCCATGGCGAGGTGCTGGCGTTGGGTACGCGTTTTATTGTCCGGTCCCGGGACCATACCGGCGAGGTGGCGGTACTTGAAAAGGCGGTGGAGGTTAGTTCGGCTGGCAACGCATCGAAAGTGCGTCTGCAGGCGGGGCAGTCCATTGCCTTCAATGCCGCCTCGCTGGGGGCGATACGGCGTAACGATGCGTCGACAGGCGCCTGGCAACAAGGCAGCATCATTGCCATCGACCGTCCCCTGGCCGAACTGCTGGCCGACCTGTCGCGCTATCGCACCGGGGTGCTGCGCTGTGATGCGCACATTGCCCACTTGAAGGTCTCCGGAGCATTCCCCATCGATGACACGGACCTGGCGCTGGCGGCACTGGAGAGCGGTTTTTCGCTACGCATCAGCCGATACAGCCGTTATTGGGTCAATGTATCGGGCGGCGATGGACGCTAGCGTCAGCAGGGCAAAAAAAGTTTTCAGCCATTTGCACTTTTCAGCCACATCGTTCGGCTCATCCCTCAGTGAGTTTTCATTGATGGTCTTTGGGGGAGGTTAAGCATGTCTCGGGTGTACGTGCCAGGTCGTCTGGCGATGGCAGTGAAGGTCGGGGTGTTCGCGGCGACGGCGATGGGCGGATGGCCGGTTAGCGTGATGGCGGCGCCGGCGCAACAGCAAAACGCGGTTCGATCCTTTGACATCGCCGGCGGCAGCCTGACGCAAGTCCTCGGCCAGTTCGCCAGTGCAGCGGGCGTCGCCATTTCTTTCGATGCACGCCTGACCGAAGGTTTGAAGTCACCCGGACTCAACGGCACGTTCGGTGTCAGTGAAGGGTTTTCGCGGATTCTTGGTGGTAGTGGCCTGCAAGCCGAGCCACGGGCCAACGGTACTTACGTGCTGCGGCCCGCACTGACTGCCGGGTCGGCCCTGGAGTTGGGCGCCACCAACATCAATGGCCAGATGCTGGGTGCAACGACTGAGAACAGTGGCTCGTACACTACCGGCGCGGTCACTATCGGAAAGGGCGAACATTCGCTCAAGGAAACGCCGCAATCGGTGACGGTGATGACCCGCAAGATGCTCGATGACCAGAACCTCAACACCATCGAGCAGGTCATGGAAAAGACCCCGGGCATCACCGTCTACGACTCGACCATGGGCGGCAAATATTTCTATTCGCGCGGCTTCCGGATGTCGGGCCAGTACCAGTACGACGGTGTACCGCTGGACATGGGCAACCTTTATGTCCAGGCCGACAGTTTCAGCGGTGACATGGCGTACTACGACCGGGTCGAAATCCTGCGCGGTGCCGCGGGGATGATGAAAGGCGCGGGTGGCACCGCCGGTGGCGTGAACTTCGTGCGCAAGCGCGGCCAGGCCGCGCCCCAGACCGACATCACGCTGTCCGGTGGCAGCTGGGACAACTATCGCGCGCAGGTGGACACCGGCGGCCCGCTGAATGATTCCGGCACGATTCGCGGCCGAGCCGTGGTGGCCGAACAGAGTCGGCATTACTTCGTGGATGACGCCAGTCGCAAGGATCAAGTGTATTACGGCGCTCTCGACGTCGATCTGAGCCCCGATACCACCCTCGGGCTGGGCGTCGCCTATGAAGACGTGGACGCCAGTCCTTGCTGGGGCGGCCTGCCGCGATACCGCGACAGCAGCGACTTGAAACTCGGTCGCTCGACCTGCCTCGATCCATCGTGGAACACCTGGCGCAGCCAGCGCACCACAGTGTTCAGCGATCTGAAACATCAGATCAACGACGATTGGGCATTGAAGGTCGCCAGCGTCTACACAAAAAACACCCAGGACATCAAATACGCATTCGCTTCCGGATCCGTGACGCCGGACGTGGGAACCACCGGCATGCTCGGCAGCATGTATGACTACGATCAGGTCGACTACGGTCTCGACGCCTACGTGGATGGCAAGTTCGCCGCGTTCGGCCGGCAACATGAACTGGTGGTGGGGTTCAACGCCAGTCGGGCGAAAAAGGATGACTTCTACTCGGTGGCCTTCCTGCCGCAGCGGCAGAATGTGTTCAACCCGGACAAGCATATCCCGGAGCCGGACGACAGCTACTTCATCGCCAACTCGTCCCGCGGCGGGCCGGTCAATTCCGTGACCCGACAGAAGGGCGCCTACTCGACCCTGCGGCTGAAGCTGGCGGATCCGCTGACCTTCGTCATTGGCAGCCGGGTGAGTTGGTACAGCTCCGATACCGATTCGGATTTCATCAATACCGGCACCTCGCAGCACTCCAGCACCACCGAGACCGGCCAGGTCACGCCCTTTGCCGGTCTGCTGCTGGACCTCGACGAGCACCTGACGGCCTACGCCAGTTACTCGGATATCTTTACGCCGCAAGGCAATTACCGCTCCGAAGACGGTTCGGCTCTCAAGCCGCTGGTGGGCCAGAGCTATGAACTGGGGATCAAGGGCGACTGGTTCGACGGTCGCCTGAACAGCTCGTTCAACCTGTTCCGTACCCTCCAGAAAGACCAGGCGCAGACCGACTTCAACTCATCGTGCCCGTCATCGGATGGTTACTGCTACGTCAACGCCGGCAAGGTGCGTGCCCAGGGTTTCGAAGCCGAGATCAGTGGTGAGGTCATCGAGCGCCTGCAATTACTGGCGGGCTACACCTATACCCAGACCAAAACCCTCGACGACATTGACACCAGCCTCAATGGCGCGGCGTTCAACAGCTATGTGCCCCGGCATGTGCTGCGCCTATGGGGTGACTACGCGCTGGGTGGGTCTCTTGAACGTTTCAGTGTCGGTGCCGGGGTCAATGCGCAGAGCGATAACTTCCGTGTTTCACCGGCCAGCGGCGAGAAAATCAGCCAGTCGGGGTATGCGGTCTGGAACGGTCGCATTGGCTATCGCATCGATGACACCTGGTCGGTGGCGTTGAACGGCAATAACCTGTTCGACAAGCGTTATTACACCACCATCGGTACGGAAAACTTCGGCAACTACTACGGTGATCCGCGCAACTTCATGATGTCGGTCAAGGCCAGTTTCTGATCGCCACGCATAACAGAACGCCTCGCATTGGCGTAAAGCTGTTCGTTTGAAATGTAGGAGCGAGCCTGCTCGCGATGGACTCAAGGGCGACGCGTTATTCAGGGAGTACGCGTTATCGTTGGCGTCCATCGCGAGCAGGCTCGCTCCCACATTAGCGGAGCGCATCCGCTATCAGTTGCGTCAACTCATCGCGCAGCACTGACCAGCGTGGATTCATCAATCTGACCAATTGACGTCACCCCGGTCAGGGTCATCGCCACGCGCATCTCCTTGGCGAAGATCGCCAGCATATTTTCCACCCCGCGTTGACCGTCGACAGCCAGCGCATAGGCCATCGAACGCCCCAGCATGACGCCTTTGGCGCCCAGCGCCAGCATCCGTACGACATCGAGCCCCGAGCGGATGCCGGAGTCGACCAGCACCGTCAGGTCATCGCCGATGGCCTGCATGATCGGCGGCAATGCCCGGGTGGTGGAAAGTACGCCGTCCAGTTGTCGCCCGCCATGGTTTGACACGACGATGCCATCGGCGCCAAAGCTGACCGCGTCCCTGGCATCCTGGGGATCGAGGATGCCTTTGATGATCATCGGGCCTTTCCAGAACTCGCGAATCCACTCCAGGTCGCTCCAGCTGATCGAAGGGTCGAAGTTGTTGGCGAGCCAGCCCATGTAGTCTTCGAGCGTGACCGCTTTGCCAAGGTACCTCGACACGTTCCCGAGGTCGTGGGGACGGCCCATGACGCCGACGTCGAAGGCCCAGGCGGGGCGGGTCATGGCCTGGAGTATTCGCCGCGAGGCGGCAAACGGCCCCGACATTCCCGAGTGTGCATCCCTGTAGCGGGCGCCGGGCGTGGGCATGTCCACGGTAAACACCAGGTTCTGCACCCCGGCGGCCTTGGCACGCTCCAGCGCGTTTTTCATGAACCCCCGGTCTTTCAATACATAGAGCTGAAACCAGAGGGGTTGTTGGCTTTGACCGGCGACTTCTTCGATAGAACACACCGATACCGTGGACAGGCACAACGGGATGCCTTTGTTTTGCGCGGCTTTTGCAGCCTGTACTTCACCCCGACGGGCGAACATGCCCGTCAGGCCGACCGGCGCCAGAATGATCGGCATTGCCAGCGGCTGGTCGAAGAGGGTGGTGTCAAGGCTCAGGGTTTCGACGTTTTTCAGAATGCGCTGGCGCAGGCTGATATCGGCCAGGTCGGCGCTGTTGGCCCGCAGCGTATGCTCCGCATAAGCGCCGCCATCGATGTAGTCGAATAAAAAACGCGGGAGTTTGCGGCGGGCTGCCTCGCGATAGTCGGATGCGGATGAAATGATCATGGTGCCTCGGTCTGGAGAGTGGCGGGGCGATGGTGGCGTCGAGGGATCAGATTAACGAAAACGCCCCGGTTAGCGGGGCGTTTTTTTGCACTGGCTACTTAGTTGGTGTCCAGATCCACGTTTTTGGTCTCGCGCAGGCAGATCATCCCCACCACCAGGCTCACCCCGGTAATCAGCACCGGGTACCACAGCCCGTAAAAGATGTCCCCGGTGTACACCACCAGGGCAAACGACACAGTCGGCAGGAAGCCGCCGAACCAGCCGTTGCCGATGTGGTAGGGCAGGGACATCGAGGTGTAGCGGATGCGGGTCGGGAACAGTTCGACCATCAGCGCCGCCAGCGGGCCGTAGCACATGGCGGAGATGATGATCAGCACCACCATCAGCGTCACGATCATGGTCTTGTTGACCTGTTGCGCATCGGCTCGTGACGGATACCCGGCCAATGTCACCGCGCCCCGCAGGGCCGCTTCGTCGTAACCGTCGATTTTCACATCACCGACGCTGACCTGCACGCCACTGCCGGTTGGGGCCGCGGCGCTGGTGTAGGGCAGGCCCTGTTTGACCAGGAAAGTCTTGACCTTGTCGCACGGGCTGTCGAATTTCGCCTTGCCTACCGGGTCGAACTGGAAGGTGCAGGTGGCCGGGTCGGCCAGCACGGTGATCGGTGCCTGACGGCTGGCCTGGTCGATGGCCGGGTTGGCGTAGTGGGCGATGGACTTGAAGATCGGGAAGTACAGCGCGGTGGCTAACAACAGGCCGACCATCAGGACCGGTTTGCGCCCGACCTTGTCCGACAGCCAGCCGAAAAAGATGAAGAACGGCGCGCCAATGATCACGCTGACGATCAGCAGGCTGTTGGCCAGGGCCGGGTCCATTTTCAGGAACTGGGTCAGGAAGAACAGCACGTAGAACTGCGCGGCGTAGAAGGTCACTGCTTGCCCGGCGTTGATGCTGAACAGAGCGATCAGCACGACTTTGAGGTTTTCCCATTTGCCGAAGGAATCGCGCAGCGGCGACTTGCAGAGTTTGCCTTCCTCTTTCATTTTCACGAAGGCGGGCGACTCGTGCAGGCTCATGCGAATCCAGGTCGAGATGCCCAGCAGGATGATCGAAAACAGGAACGGAATCCGCCAGCCCCAGACTTCGAACTGGTCGCCGGTGAAGTAGCGGCAGGCCAGGACCACCAGCAGTGACAGCAGCAAACCGAGGGTGGCCGTGGACTGGATCCAGCTGGTGTGAAAGCCGCGCTTGCCCATCGGCGCGTGTTCCGCGACGTAAGTCGCAGCGCCGCCGTATTCGCCGCCCAAGGCCAGGCCCTGGAGCATGCGCAGCACCACCAGAATGATCGGCGCGGCAATGCCGATGCTGGCATAGGTCGGCAGCAACCCGACGCAGAAGGTCGCCACGCCCATGAGAATGATGGTGGCGAGGAAGGTGTATTTGCGCCCGATCATGTCTCCGAGCCGGCCGAACACCAGCGCGCCGAATGGGCGCACGATGAAACCGGCGGCGAACGCCATGAGCGCAAAGATGAACGCGGTGGTGTCGTTGACCCCGGCGAAAAACTGTTTGCTGATGACCGCCGCGAGGGCGCCATAGAGGAAAAAGTCGTACCACTCGAACACCGTCCCGAGCGATGAAGCGAAGATGACTTTCTGTGTCTCGCGGCTGGTCCCCGCACTGCGTACGGCTTCCACTGGTTGAACATGTTCTGACATATCGTATCCCTCACAGTGATTGTTTTTGTTGTTCCACTGTCGGCACCGGCCTTGTGGGCTGGTGCCGCTACTGTCGATGTATCGGATGTAATCATCCTGCAGGTGTTCAGGTTGTTTGTGCCTTCCACACAACCCCTGTAGGAGCTGGCTTGCCAGCGAAGGCGGTGTGTCAGCCGATATATGTATCGGCCGATAGACCGCTTTCGCTGGCAAGCCAGCTCCTACATTGATCGCGTACGTGGTTCAGGCATTCGTGACCCGTTCCATGGGTGAGGTCAGGCTCCTTGTCGATGGGTTGAGGATCAATTGCGCGGCTTTTTCGGCAATCATCAGCGTAGGCGAGCAGGTGTTGCCCGAGGTGATGCGCGGCATGATCGAGGCGTCGGCGATGCGCAAGCCCGGGATGCCGTGAACGCGCAGCTCGGCGTCGACCACCGCATCCGCGTCACCGCCCATGCGGCAGGTGCCGACCGGATGGAAAATCGTGGTGCCGATGCGCGCGGCGGCTTCGTGCAACTCTGTTTCGCTCTGCAAGCTGTCGCCGGGCAGGTACTCGACCGGTTTGAAGGCTTGCAAGGCGGGAGCCGACACAATGCGCCGGGTCAGGCGAATCGCGTCGGCCGCGACCCGCAAATCTTCTGGATGGCTTAAATAGTTGGGCTGGATCAGCGGCGCTTCCTGCGGGTCGGCGGAGCGAATCTCCACCCGGCCACGGCTGTGCGGCCGCAGATCGCAGACCGAAGCGGTGAATGCAGGGAAAGCATGCAAAGGTTCGCCGAAGCGTTCCAGGGACAGCGGCTGCACATGGTATTCAAGATTGGCCGAGGTCTGCTCCGGCCCGGACCGGGCAAAGGCGCCGAGTTGGCTGGGCGCCATGGACAGCGGGCCGCTGCGGTCATACAGATAGCGCAGGCCCATGCCCATCTTGCCCCACAGGCTGCCGGCGATCTGGTTCAGGGTGCGGGCGTTCTGCAGTTTGTAGATCATCCGCAGTTGCAGGTGATCCTGCAGGTTGCCGCCGACCCCGGGCAGCTCATGGGCGACGCCGATGCCCAGGCGTTGCAGCAGCGGACGCGGGCCGATCCCGGAGCGCTGGAGGATGCTCGGTGAACCGACAGCGCCGGCGCACAGCACGATCTCCTTGCGCGCCTTGAAGGTTTTCGCCTGGCCTTGCCAGCGTGCACCGACTGCAGAGGCGCGACCATTCTCCAGCAGCACGCGGTCGACTTCGACACCGGTCAGCACGGTGAGATTGGGACGTTGGCGAATCGGTTTGAGAAAGGCCTTGGCCGCATTCCAGCGGATCCCGGCCTTCTGATTGACCTGGAAGTAGCCACAGCCTTCATTGTCGCCCTGGTTGAAGTCTTCGATGCTGGCAATGCCGCTTTCCTCGGCAGCGCGTTGGAAGGCATCCAGAATCGGCCACGACAGGCGTTGACGCTCGATCCGCCATTCCCCGGCTGCGCCGTGAAACTGCGAATCGCCGGCAAAGTGGTTTTCGCTTTTCTTGAACAGCGGCAACACATCGTTCCAGCTCCAGCCAGCATTGCCGTCGGCGGCCCAGCCATCGTAGTCGCCGGCCTGGCCGCGCATGTAGATCATGCCGTTGATCGAGGAGCAGCCACCGAGCACCTTGCCCCGCGGATAGCTCAGTGCCCGGCCTTGCAGGCCGGGTTGCGCTTCGGTCTTGAAGCACCAGTCGGTCCGCGGGTTGCCGATGCAGAACAGGTAACCCACCGGGATGTGAATCCACGCATAGTTGTCGCGACCGCCGGCTTCGAGCAGCAGCACCCGGTGTTGCGGGCTGGCCGACAACCGATTGGCCAGCAAACACCCGGCCGGCCCGGCACCGACCACGATGTAGTCGAATTCATCAAGGGAAGTCTGCATCCCTGACCTCGTTTGTTGTTCTTGTCGTCAGTCATCCTAGTTGTTAGCTTTCGTCAAAAGAATGTTAGTTTTTGCGCAGCCGCTGTGCGTTTTTAGACAGCGACTTCATGGCGAAGCCTCAAGGATGACTCATGTTCGACTGGAATGACCTGCGGTTTTTTCTCGAATTGCAGCGCAGCGGGCGTTTGCTCACCGCGGCCCGCCGTTTGAACACCACCCACGCCACGGTGGCCCGGCACATCGAGGCCATTGAAAAGAGCCTCGGCACCGCGCTGTTTGTCCAGCACGCCCAGGGCTATGAGCTGACCCCGGCCGGCGAAGCGCTGCTCAAACACGCCGAAGCCATGGAAAACGTCGCCTTGCTGGCCCAGGAAGAGATCACCCAATCCACGGCGCCGCTGGGCAAGATTCGCGTCGGGATCACGGAAGGCCTGGGCATCATGTTCCTCGCCAGCCGCATGAACGGCCTGTTCGAGCGTTATCCGGGACTGGAAGTGGAGCTGGTGGCGGTGCCGCGCTTCGTCAGCATCCTCAATCGCGAAGCCGAGATCAGCATCCACCTGGAACGCCCGGCCGCCGACATGCTGGTCACCCGCAAACTTACCGACTATCGCCTGGCGCTCTATGCCAGCCAGGACTACCTGGATCGCTCGCCGGCGCTGCACAATCGCGAAGATCTGGGTCGCCATGCCTGGATCGGCTATGTCGACGATCTGCTGTTCAGCCAGGAATTGATGTTCCTCAACAGTTTCTGCCGCAACCCGCGGGTGGTCTTCCACAGCACCAGCGTCATCGCCCAGCAACAGGCCGCGCGCTCGGGGTTGGGGATCGCCGTGTTGCCGTGCTACATGGCCAGCGCCGATCCCGGCCTGGTGCCGTTGTTGCCGCAAGAAAGCATCCAGCGCAGCTACTGGATCAGCACGCGGCGGGAGTTGCACAAGTCGGTGCGGCTGCGGGTGTTGTGGGATTACGTGGTGCAGCTGTGCGAGCGCGAACAAGCGTTGTTGCTGGGCCCAGATCCCCTGTAGGAGCTGGCTTGCCAGCGAAGACGTCATATCAGCCAATACATATGCCGACTGACCCCCCGCCTTCGCTGGCAAGCCAGCTCCTACAGGGGGGCACGTTTCGAAGGGTGGCTTGAGCTATTTGTCCGGGATCGACAGGGTCGCCCGTAACCCGCCTTCAGGCCGGTTGACCAGAGTGATCTGTCCTCCCAGCCGAGTGGCGATGGTGTTGACGATCGTCAGGCCCAGTCCGGCCCCTTGCGTGTTCCCGCGACTGTAGAAGCGTTCGAACAAGCGCCCGCGATCCGCTTCGTCGATGCCCGGGCCCTGGTCCTCGACGCTCAGGTTATAGAAGCCGTCGGCCTGGCTCAATTGCACCCTGATCACGCCATGAGCGGGTGAAAAGTTTGCGGCATTGCTGATCAGGTTGTTCAGGGCAATGTCGATGGCGGCGGCGTCGGCGACCACTTTGATCGGGCGCTCATTGACGTCGAAGGCCAATTCCAGGTTTTTACTCAGCAACCAGGGGGTGAGCTGAACCAGGCTGGCGCGTACGGTTTCTGTCAGGTCGATGGGGTGCAGTACGGGGGGCACGGTGTTCGGTTCCAGGCGGGCCATGGTCAGCAACTGGTTGACCAGGCGGCTGGTACGATCGACCCCCGCGATCAGAAATTCCAGGGATTCGCGGCGTTCCTGTTCAGTGCCGGCCTCCAGCAGGTTTTGTGCGTGTACCCGCAGCACGGCCAGGGGCGTGCGCATTTCATGGGCGGCGTCGGCGATGAAGCGCCGCTCGCGGCCGAGCACTTCCTGGATCTGCGCGAGCATGCGATTGAGCGCCGCCTGCATCGGTTCCAGTTCGCTGGGCAGCGGGGTCAGTTGCAAGGGTTCCAGCGACCCGCTGTGCCGCGCCCGCAGTGTCGCGGCCATGTCCGCCAGAGGCTTGAGGCCCCAGCCGATCGCCATCCAGACCATGGCTGCGAGCGTCAGGCTGCCCAGCACATTGGGCCACAGGGTATGACTTACGATCCGGTCCACCAGGTCCGAGCGTACGTCGTCTCGCTCGCCGACCCAGATCCGCAAATCATTGTGCTTGTCCTCGAGCATGAACGCGCGCCAATGGCGATCATGCAGATCCACCACGTCGCTGAAGCCGGGTTTCGTCGGCGGCGCGGAGAACGAGGGCGCGCTGGCCGTATGCACCAGCACTTCGCCCGCGCGATTCCACACCTGAAAGGCAAGCTTGCTCTCATAGGGATGGCCATCGACTCCGGGTGCCGCTTCGCTCAAGGCCTTGTTGAACGCCTGATACAACTCGGCGTGTTCCTTGCTCGCCATCGGCATGCGCATCACACCCTGCAGCAGGCGGGCATTCTGGGCCAACTGGGCATCGTAGACTTCGGCGATTTCGTGGTTGCTGTCATGCAGGTTGAGCACGCTGATCACCCCCAGGCCAGCGAGCATCAGGCCGATGATCAGGGTCAGGGTGCGACGCCGGATCGAGGTCATCGACGCTCCTCGACCAGGTAACCGACACCCCGGACGGTACGGATCAGGTCGCTGGAAAATTTCTTTCGTAGATGGTGGATGTGCACCTCCAGGGTGTTGCTTTCCGCTTCCTCGTTCCAGCCGTAGAGCAATTGCATCAGGTGATCGCGGGTCATGACCCGGCCCGGGGGCGAGAGCAGCTCATGCAACAGCTGATATTCCTTGGGCGTCAGGGCCACCGGCTCGCCCTGGTAGCTGACCTGCTGGGTGCCGGGGTTCAGGCTGATGCCGGCGTGTTCGATCAGTGCGTGGGCGCGGCCAGCGCTGCGCCGCAACAAGGCCCGTAGTCGGGCCTTGAGTTCCGCCAGGTCGAAGGGTTTGATCAGGTAATCGTCAGCCCCGGCATCCAGTCCGGCAATGCGGTCTTCGGTGGCGTCCCGGGCGGTGAGGATCAGCACCGGCAGGTTGGAACCACTGTCACGCAAGCGACGCAGCACTTCGAGCCCGTCCATGCGCGGCAGGCCAAGGTCAAGCACCGCCAGGTCAAAGGTTTCACTGAGCAGTGAATGCAAGGCGCTGCTGCCGTCCTGCAACCAGTCGACCGTGTAGCCTTCGCGGCCCAGAGCTTGATGGATGCCTTCGCCCAGGGCTATATCGTCCTCGATCAGTAATAAGCGCACACGGACTCCTGTCAGTTGAGTTTCTTTTTCACGTCCACCAGTAATGCCTGGATCTCTTTACGGCGCCCGGCGTCGGCAGTTTCGCGGCCGGGTCGTGGCGCTGCCTGCAGGGCTTTTTCCAGGGCGCCCCTGGCTTCGCCGTAGCGTTTTTGACGGTAGAGGTGATCGCCCCAGAAGTACAGACTATCGATGCCGTTCGGGTTGAGTTGCAAGGCGTGTTTGAGCAATTGCTCGGCCTTGTCGGCGTCGCCGAAACCGATGGGCCAGCCCGGTACGCGGTCGTACAGTGCACCGAGGCTGGTGTAGGCCGAACCTTGCAGGGCTTTGGGGTCCAGGTTCAGGGCCGTTTCCAGATCGACCTTGGCGTCCTTGACCTTGCTCAGCGCACCAAGCCCGCCTTGGGCGCCGGCCCAACTGCTGGTGACGATGCCGGACCAGATCCACGCCTCGGCCACCGACTCGCGCTCCCGGGTAAAGGCCGACGCCTGGGTGGCGAGTTTTTCGAAGGCGACGGTGCGTTGCTCGGCGGGCAGTTCGTATTGGATATGCGCCCAGCTTTGCTGGATGCCGGCCAGACGCTGCTGGTCGGCAGCGTCCAGGGCCCAGACGCTCTGGCTCAAGGCCCCCAGCAGCAGGCAAACGGTCAGTTTTTTCATGGTTCCATACGCTCGTTTTCAGATTTTTGACTGAGGCGGCGGATCAGTGGCAATTGCTTGCGCAAGCCGCGGTCCACCAGGTTTGGCAATAAGCTGTTGAGGCGCACGAAGAAGCGTTCCGGCCAGCCCAGGTACAAGTCGCGGCGGTCACCGGCGATGGCGTGCATCACCGCCGAGGCGACGTGTTGCGGATCATCGACGCTGGATTTGAGCGCGTCATTCAACGCCTGCGCTGCCGGGCTGTTCATGCTCGTACGAGTCGCACGGGGTGCGACATAAAGCACACCGACGCGGGTATCGGCCAATTCCCGGCGCAAGGCTTCGGAAAAACCGCGCAACGCGAATTTGCTGGCGCAGTAGCTGGCATAACCGGGGTAGCCGATCGAGCCATAGGTCGAGCCGACGTTCACCACCATCGCGCTCTCGGCTCGCTTGAGCAGGGGCAGCAAGGTTTTGGTCAGGCAGATCGGCGCGCTGATGTTCACCGCCAGCATCGCGTCAACGTCACTGTCTGCCAGTTGTTCGAGCATGGCGAAGTGATTGACTCCGGCGGCATTGATCAGCAGGTTGATGCCGTCAATGATCTCGGCCGCGGCCAGCACTTTGTGCCGGTCCGCCACCAGGGTCAGGTCGGCGCCAAGCCAGCACAGATGCTGCGGGTATTGCTCGAGCAACGGCTCCAGCGGTTCCCGATGCCGGGCTATCGCCAGCACCCGGGCGCCACTGGCACACAGCGCGGTGGCGATGGCCAGGCCGATGCCGCCACTGGCACCGGTCAGTACCACCCGAGCTTCAGACAGGCGCATGCAGGTATTCCTCATCACGTGGCAGGGCCCGGAACATATCGGCGTAGAGTCGGTATACGACCCTGGACGCATGGATAACGGCCGCCTGGTCGGCCGGATCCTCCAGTCTGTTCATCAGCTGGCGATAGGTCTGCATATGCTCGATGTCCAGCGAACCGTGGGAACTGAGGTAACTGAAGGCGCTTTCCGGCAGATCCAGGCGTTCGCGAATGCTGCCGGCGGCATGGGTGGCCAGGGCGATGCTGGTGCCCTCCAGTACGTTGACCATGCCGAACAGGCCGACCGGGTTGTCCCGGGCGATCAGGTCGTAGAGGAAGCTGACCATCAACTCGATCGGCAAGGACGGCCGGCCATCGCGCACCGTGTCCCTGTCGCCTCCGCACGCCTCGATGTCACTGAGTACCCACTGTTCGTGGCCGTATTCTTCCTCGATGTATTCGCAAACGGCTTGACGCAGCCATTCAAGGCGCGACGGCAGTCGCGCCCCGCACGCCATCATCAGTGGCACGGTGTGACGCACGTGGTAATAGGCTTGCGCCAGGAAGGCCCGGTAACTTTCCAGGCTGACCTTGCCTTCGAGAGCGTCACGAATGATGGGCACGTTGAACAGCTCATGGCGTTCGTGTCGGGTCGCTTCTTGTAGCCTGTCGAAAAAACTCATGATGCGGATTCCTCGCAAAGGGCGGGTTCGGTCAGCTGCGCCCGGTAACGCTCGACGATGGCATCGCGACGGGGACGGCCGTTGGCGGTCAGCAGGCCGTTGGCAGCGGTGAAGGGTTGATCCAGACGGCTCCAGTGATGGACCTGGGCGTAATCGGGCAAGGCCTCGTTGGCCTCGGTCACGGCCGTTGCCAGTTGTTCGTCGGTGCAATCCGGGCGATGGGGCCAGAGCAGCGCATGGTTGCGGGGCATGGCTTCGCCATGGACAAAGGCCTGGGCGATATGACGGCGCTGAGTCAATTCGGCCTCGACCCACTCCGGGTTCACGTTGCGCCCGAAACTGGTGACGAATTGATGCTTCTTGCGTCCCTTGAGGTAGAGGAAACCCTCGGCATCGAACTCGCCCAGATCGCCACTGGGCCACCATTCACCGGTATGCGGCGCTTCTCCCAGATAACCGAGCAGGGTCGAACCCTTGATCAGCACTTCGCCGTCGTCGGCGAGGCGAATCTGCACAGTCGGCAGGGGCTGGCCGACACTGCCGGGGCGTCGCGCTTCAGGCTTATTGAGGCACACCACCGAGGCGCACTCCGACAATCCGTAGCCCTCGTAAACCGGCAGGCCGACGCGCTGCGCGCGCTGCAGCAATTGCTCGGCTACCCGCGCGCCCCCCACCGCGACAAATCGCAGCGAGTGGGGGGTGAAGGCCTTTTGCTCGACGGCGTTGACCAGTATCAGCAACAACTGCGGCACCAGGATCAGGCTCTCGGGCGTACGGCGGGCCAGGCAACCGAGCAATCGCGGCAGATCAACGCCGCTGGCACCCTCGATGCCCAGGGTTTTCTGACTCGGCACGCTCAGCGTGGCCCCTGCGTATAACGCGGCATAACAACCGATGTTTTCCAGCAGGATCGCCAGGGGCAGCAGGGCCAGATGGTGCTGTGGATCGGTGGGTTTACTCGCCTGATCCAGCTCGCGGGCGACTCGCAGAATGCTTTCGGCACTCAGGCACACGCCTTTGGGAGTGCCCGTGGTGCCGGACGTGAAGGTCAGTTTGGCGGTGCCTTCGGGCATCCGGCTCGGGCCGCTGAAGCGGCGACGCCAGAACTCACCGCCTTTCTCATACCCGGCGCTTTGCAGCTCGGCGTCCAATGCCGGCTCGGCAATCACCAGCTCGGCCTGGCTCTGCTCCAGGCAATGGCTGCGTTGAGCCGGGCTGAAAAAGGCCGGCAACGCCAGGCAGGTCAGGCCTTCGAACAGCGTGGCCAGGTCCCAGAGTATGGCTTCGGCTCCATTATCCAGCGCTAGTGCGACCACCTTGACGTTTTCATCACGCAACCGCTGCTGGCGATACACCACTTCGGCGTATAGCGTGGCGTAGTCCACTTTCAGTTGATCGCCCCACAGGGCAATGACATTGGTCTTGCGTTCGGCATGGCCACGCAGAGCCTTCCTGAAACGCTCCATTTCAGGCGACATGGCTGGATTCCTCGATGGACGATGGCAATCCCAGGCGATTGAACATCCCGATGTTGCGCAAATGGACGAAGCCGGCGCGGATGTTGCCAACGTGCACCCAGGGCTTGCTCTCGTAATAACTACCCCAGCTGTGGCGGTCGTCGCCCAGCCGCGCGGGATCGGCAGCGCAAAGACTCACGGGTTTCAAACCCAGGCGATGAAAGCTGTTCACCAGGCCGATGTTGCCGGTGAACGCCACCCATTCCAGGCCTCCCATGGCCAGCAGGTAGGTGATGGCGATGATGCACATGCGCGCACTGCCGGTGTCGCTGGCAGCCAGATTGCCCACCTCGACGATATCGGCCCGGTCCACGGGGCGGTCGGCCGCGGCACTGATCAGCGGCTCGATCGGTTCATCCAGATACCGCTCCAGAAACAGTTGTCCGCTGCTGGCCAGACGGACGCCGGCCGCCGCACACAGTGCGCCTGAGGCGGTGTGCATACCGAACAGTTCCGGCATGAAATGGCGAATGTCGGCCCCGTGCGCCTTGCGGAAACGTTGCTGGATAAAGGTTTCGAAAAGGGGACGCTGGGGGTCGTCCGGCAGGGCTCTGGCCAGACTCGTTTGCGGGGTTTCGGCTTGGCCGAACCGCAGGGGCAGAGGGATGTTCCAGTCAAAATCGGGCATTGGAAGACGCCTCCCGGGGTCAGTGTGGGAGGAGTATCCGGGGCAATTCTTAACGAAGTCTGAAGGTGGCGAGATAATGGTCGCCGTTTTCTTCAGATTGTACTGGCACGAATTGCTCGGCAGTACCGGTTACTGGCTGATCGGTGCGCATGCCGCGGCGGGATTGTTCCATCACTATTGGGTTCGCGATAACACGCTGGTACGCATATTGCCCGGTCGATCCGGCAATGCGGTCAATCCGCGTCAGCGATGATCTCGAACCCTGTACTGGCCAGGCGCTCGCCGTTCACCAGGATATGCACGGCGTGCCTGCCTGGGTAATGCCGGCGGGTGGTGAGCGCCTTGATGTGCTGGCCTCGGGCAATGTATTCGGTGGCCCGGCCCGGTAGCGTCAGGGCCTTGAGCTTGAATACCTTCGCCGAGCTGCTGCCGTTGGCCTTGACGTAATCGATGGCATAGTCGATCACCAGTCGCTGGTTGTCCGGTACCGTGGATTTCACGGTAAAGGACAGGCTGATTTTTTCTCCCAGGCGGATCACCGCCGGTTCCACTTTCGCGCCGATGATCTCGACCTCGGGCTTGCCGCCCGCGCCAATGATTGCCAGCGCCCGCGGGTTGCCTTGTTTGATCAGGCTGCGCAGGGCATGCCTGGCGATCCAGGCGGTATGTTTGTTTACCAGTGACCAGCGCTCGATCAGGTCGAGTACCCAGTCGGGATGGTCCTTGGTGATGTCGTTGAGGTGGTTGGCCACCGACTTGCGCACATACAGGCTGGCGTCGGTCTTGAGATTGTCGAGAATGGCGGCGGCAAGTGTCGGGTCGGCCTGGATTCGCTCCAGGCGAAACGACCACGGCAGACGCGGTCGGCTGCCTTCGCTGGCCAGGCGCCGGACATGTTCGTTGGCATCCAGGGACCAGTGGTGCATCTGCGCCAGGGTGGCTGTCAGATCGCTGCGCAGAAAGTGCCGGATCGCGAATTCCGATGAACCGAACGTGGTGAAGTATTTGAGTGCGTCCATCGATCGCTCGAACTGGTCAGCGCCGTAGGTTGCGACGTAGTGCGGCAACGAGATGCTGACGAAGCCGCTGTTCAGTCGGGGGGCGAGGGCGTAGAGCACGTCGAGCGACTCTTCATAACTGAGCGGCAGCACCGCATGCAGGCATTCGCTGACCCTGGCCATGCGTTGCATGATCGACAATTGCTCAAGGCCTTCGTTGGCCATTTTCAGGAAGGCCTTGGCGTTGAACGCGGGGTAGACGGCCGTCATCTCGGTGGCGATGTGTGTAAGGCGCTCGCTGTTGAAGATTTCTTTCAGAGCGGGGGCGCTTTGGTCAGCAGCCATTGTGGATTCCTTCAAGCATGTGATTTATCCCAAAACACTGTGGGAGCGAGCCTGCTCGCGAAGGTCGTCAACGATAACGCTGGAAGCCTGACACCCAGCCGGCACATCCACCTCAATTTTTCGCCGATTGCTCTTCCAACTGATCCGATTCAAACAACCGCGCCAATTCCGCCCGCGCTTCCTGCGCCGTCTGCAACACCTTCGCCGCATCGTCATATACCGCATGCTGGGCTTCCAGCACCTGTTCGTCGTGATGCTTGAAGCGCTTGATCCGCGCATCCGCCTGGGCCTGGCTCAGCCCCAGCCCGACCAGGGTTCGCCGACTCATTTCCAGGCTCGAATAATAGGTTTCGCGAATGGCCTCGGCGCCAACGTCCATCAGACGGTGCACATGCTGGCGGTTGCGGGCCCGGGCGATGATTTTCATGTGCGGGTACAGTCTGTGGACCAATTCCGCGGTCTTGATGTTGGTGTCTGGATCATCCGTGGCGATGACGAAATACTCCGCCTCACCGACCTTGGCCGCGCTGAGGATTTCCGGGCGCATCGGGTCGCCGTAGAACACCGGCACGCCGCCGAAACTGCGCGACAGTTCGATGGTTTCCACCGAGGTGTCCAGGGCCACGAACTTGATGTTCTGCGCCCGCAGGATCCGCGCCACGATCTGCCCCATGCGGCCCATGCCGGCGATCACCACGCGCGGCGCGTCGGTATCGATCTCACGGAATTTCTCCGGCACCACCACCGGTTGCACCTTGGGGCTGACCAGCCGCGCGCACAACAGCAGCAGCAACGGCGTGACGGCCATGGACAAGGTGATCGTCAGCACCAGCAAGTCGTACAGGCGTGGCTCGAACAGGCCCTGATCGCGGCCGATCTTGAACACCACGAAGGCAAATTCACCGCCCGCTGCCAGCACGATGCCCAGGCGAATCGCATTGACCTTGCCCAGGCCACCGGCCAACCGGCCGACGACAAACAGCAGCGGCAGTTTGATGGCGATCAGCAGCAGGGTCAGGCCCAGGACCACGATCGGTGCGCTGAGCAGCAGGCTCAGGTTGGCTCCCATGCCGACGCTGATGAAAAACAGCCCCAGCAGCAAACCCTTGAACGGCTCGATCTGTGCTTCCAGTTCGTGGCGGTATTCGGAATCCGCCAGCAGCAATCCAGCGAGGAAAGCGCCGAGGGCCATCGAGACGCCGACCAGATCCATCAACCATGCCGTACCGATGACCACCAGCAATGCGGTGGCGGTCGAGACTTCCGGCAAACCGGTCTTGGCCACTACCCGGAACACCGGGCGCAGCAGATAACGCCCGCCGATCACCACCACCGCGATGCTGCCCAGCACCTGCAAACCGTGGTTCAAATTGTCGGTGGCGGTGCTGGTGTGATCACCGCCGGCCAGCAGCGGCACCATGGCGATCAGCGGGATCGCGGCGATGTCCTGGAACAGCAGGATCGCGAATGCCAGCCGCCCGTGGGGACTGGTCAGCTCCTTGCGTTCCGCCAGGCTCTGCAACCCGAACGCGGTGGAAGACAAAGCCAGGCCCAGCCCCAGGACGATGGCGCTGTTCAACGGTTGGCCGAAAGCGAACAGCGCACACACGCCAATCACCGAACCCGTCAGCAGCACCTGCGCCAGACCGACGCCGAACACCGATTTACGCATGACCCACAAGCGTCGCGGCGACAGTTCCAGGCCGATGATGAACAGCAGCAACACAACCCCGAGTTCGGAAATGTGGCTGACGCTTTGCGGATTGTCGATCAACCCCAGAACCGACGGCCCGATGATAACGCCGGCAAACAGATAACCGAGCACCGCCCCCAGTTGCAGGCGCTTGGCCAGGGGCACAGTGAGCACCGCCGCGAACAGAAACACGACAGCGGCTTGCAACAGGTTGCCTTCATGGGGCATGGCGAACTCCAACGGATGCGGTACGGCGGGGGCGACAAGGATAAAGGCAGGACTTGCCGCAGATCCAGTGCGGGAGCGGGTTGATTACCCTGTGGGAGCGAGCTTGCTCGCGAAGGCGGCGTCATATTCAACACCTTTTTCGGCTGGCACACTGCTTTCGCGAGCAAGCCCGCTCCCACAAGAGATGTGTGTTGATCTTGAAGTCTCAGATATACAGCGATTATCTGTAGGAGCGAGATCGGTTTGCTGACAAGGCTATCTCAAGTTCACTTCGCCCGAAGCCGCCAATTCACAACACCTCGCCTTTATCCCACAAATGCACCAATTCCCCCGGCGCCCGATCTTCAGGCACCTTCATCACCATCCGGTCGTCCTGCTGACCAATGCGATAGCACACTTCAATCTCATAAAAGCGCTGATCACCTCGCCCGGAGGCCGGGTCTTCGATTGCCAGGCAACCTTCCAGCACCGAACAAATCCGCGTGCGTTGATCAATGTTGCATTGCGCAAATTCGATGCTGCGGGGACGAGTCAAGGCATGGATCGCCGCCACGCCGCCCTGGCGGGACAGACGTACCACGGCATCGTCGCCCAGTGTGGGCAGGGTTTTCATGATTGCTCCTGAGTCGGGATCACACCTGTTTCAGACCAGGCTTGGCGCACCACTTCAGCTTCATCGGTGCCGAAACGCCGCCGGGCATGCTCGACGGTCAGCGCCGCGAAGTCACTGAAGGACGCCTCGTTGTTCAAGCCTTGATCGCACAGGGTGTCATACCAGATATGGCCGGCCTTTTCCCAGGCAAAGCCACCGAACGCCTTGGCAGCCAGATAAAACGCCCGGTTGGGGATGCCGGAATTGATGTGCACGCCACCGTTGTCCTCCTGGGTGATCACGAACTTGCGCATGTGATCCGGTTGCGGGTCCTTGCCCAGCAGCGGGTCGTCGTAGGCGGTGCCGGGATGGGCCATCGAACGCAGGCCGACGCCCTTTATCCGTGGTGTCAGCAAGTCGGCGCCGATCAACCAGTCCGCCTCGTCGGCGGTCTGGCCCAACACATGTTGCTTGATCAGCACCCCGAACACGTCCGAGATGGATTCATTCAAGGCCCCGGACTGATTGGCGTAAACCAGGCCGACCTCGCTTTCAATCACGCCGTGGGTCAATTCGTGCCCGATCACATCCAGCGAACGGGTGAAACGTTCGAAAATTTCACCATCACCGTCACCGAATACCATCTGCGCGCCGTTCCAGAAGGCATTCTCGTAGTCCTGGCCGTAATGCACGCTACCAATCAGCGCAAAACCCTTGTTGTCGATGGAGTCGCGGCCGAGCACTTTCCAGAAAAAATCATGGCTGGCGCCCAAGGCATCGTAGGCCTCATCGACCGCCGGATCGCCGGTCGCCGGCTGCCCTTCAAGCCGGGCAGGCATCCCTGGCAGGAGCAGTTTGCCTTGGGCATCATGGATACTGCGCCTGACCTGACCGGGTTGCGCGGAAGGCGCCAGTATCGTTGCCGCGGCAGAACGCACCGGTGGCAGCGGCGTATGCCGAAGGGTGCGCACATGGCTCAGGGTAATCAGTGCACTGGAGCGCTGCCGCTCGGAGCCATGGGCAATAATGCGGTTGAGGATGTAAGGCGGGATGAAACTGCACAATGATCGTGAGTCGGTCATCAGAGCATCCTTTCCTGAGTACGAAGTCGATAAACATGTGAGCGGCAGGCGGCGTTTCGGTTCCATGGATTGCCAACAGCGGCGGATTCTGCGAAAACCTGCCTCCGCGCCCCCATGACCCGGGCGACAACGAACGAGTAACCAGTATGAATGAAGAACTGCAAATCATCGATCTGCAGCCGGGCGACGGTAAAGCCGCCGTCAAGGGCGCACTGATCACCACGCAATACCGCGGCTGGCTGGAAGACGGTACCGAATTCGATTCCTCCTACAGCCGTGGCAAGCCGTTCCAGTGCGTGATCGGCACCGGTCGGGTGATCAAGGGCTGGGATCAGGGCATCATCGGTATGCAGGTGGGCGGCAAGCGCAAGTTGCTGGTGCCGGCGCATCTTGCCTATGGCGAGCGGACCATGGGCAAGATCACACCGAATTCGAATCTGATCTTCGAGATCGAGTTGCTGGAAGTGTTGACCCGGGATGATTGAATCTCAGGGCTCAAAGGTGTCCCGGTAGGCATAGAGGCCCGGTGTTCCGCCGGTCATCACGAACAATACGTTGTCCCCGGAACGGAAGCGTCCTTGGCCGATATCGGCCAACAGCCCGGCGAAGGCTTTGCCGGAATACACCGGGTCGAGCAGCAAGCCTTCTGCGCGCGCCATCAGGCGCACGGCGTCTTGCATGGCTTGCGTCGGCAGGCCGTAGCCGTCGCCAAGCTGACTGCCGTCGATGACAATCCCTTCGGGCTGCACGATGGCGCTGCTGCCCAACAGCGTCAGTGCGTCCCGGGTCAATTGCAGAGTCCGGGCTGCCGACGTATCTCGGTCGGATAAAACCGAATAGGACTTGACGATCGAGGTGCCGCGATCCAGCAACCGGAAGCCGGCGGCGAGCCCGGCATGGGTGCCGGCGCTGCCGTTGGGCACGACCACCTGATTGAAGGTGATCCCCAATTCGGTCTCCTGCTGCGCGATCTCCGCCGCGCAACGCGCGTAACCGAGGCTGCCCAAGGGCGTTGAGCCGCCCGTGGGAATCACCAGCGCCTTGCGTCCCGATTCCCGCAGTTGCGCGGCGCGTATCTCGGCCTGGGCGACAGAGTCGCTACCCCCGGCCAGCACCTGCAGCTGTGCACCGAACAACTGATCGAGCAGGACGTTGCCGTTGAGTTCGTAATCTACATCGGTCTTGGGCACCGACCGGGTCAGGATCAATTCGCAGGCAATGCCCAGGCGAGCACATACGGCGGCGGTGAGGCGCGCATGGTTGGACTGAAGACCGCCCACGGTAATGACCGTGTCGACCCCCACCTGTTGCGCCGCGCCGATATGAAACTCGAGCTTGCGCAGCTTGTTGCCGCCACCACCGATCGACATGTGATCGTCGCGCTTGAGAAACAGGCCCACCCCCTGCGATTTCAAGCCCAACAGCTGTTCAAGTCGTTCGGCCCGCTGAATCGGGGTGGGACCTTGCAACAGATCTGCTCGGGCAAAAGAACTCAGCGACTTGTCCAGTAGGGTATGCATCAATAGGACCTCGTTGTTCGCATTTTATTCATGGGACTGTATGAACAAAGGCCTTCGGTGATAAACCCATCGCCAGTTATTACTCTTCTTACATGATGTAATTAATAGCGAGTGGCTTGATCGCTATGACGGCGGATTTTTCCGGCCGGTTTCGATAGGCTAATCCGCCTCGGATATACATGCTTTTGCAGGGGAGGGTGAGTGCCGCCAATCAATGAATACATTACTTATGTGCAACTGCTGGACGACGCTTATCGGCACTGGACCGGTGAAAGCCTGCCGGCGCCCCAAGCGCTGACAGGCCTTGCGCGCTTGCACTGGTTGCACGCCCAGGCGCCTTACAGCCTGCTGGCCCATGGTACTGAGGACGACCCTTGTTTCTTCTACGCCAATGAACAGGCGCTGGCCTGCTTCAATTACCCGCGCTCCGAGTTCCTTGGCATGCCGTCACGGTTCAGCGCTTCGCCACTGGATCGCGCCATGCGCCAGTCGCTGCTGGAGCAGGTCACGGCCAATGGTATTGCGCATGGCTACAGTGGTTATCGGGTGGACCGGGGGGGTCATGCGTTCATGATTCATGAGGGCAAGGTCTGGACGCTGATTGATCGGCACGGCGAACACCGGGGCCAGGCGGCGTTGTTCTGGCCGGATGAGGAGAGTATCGGCCGGGTCGATTGAGGCGTGGACAGGACCGCTTCGCCTCGCGACGGGGGCGGCACATTCAAGATCGATAGCGACTGACCCAGCTCCATCGCGAGCAAGCTCGCTCCCACAGTGGGCTGGTGTGGACCCAAATCGTGGGACCACCAAAGATCCCTGTGGGAGCGGGCTTGCCCGCGAAGGGGCCATCACATTCAATATTAATGGCGACTGACCCAGCGCTTTCGCCGGCAAGCCGGTCTCGCTCCCACAGGTCATCGCCAGGTGAGGGAGCGAGGGGCTAATCAGTGCTGCGCACGGATCTGCAGGTGCGGTTTCATGCGTCACCTTGCGCTTGAGCGGCGTGCAGGCCGTCGATTGAAGCCTGGACCAATGAACGTGCCGTGCCGAGCATCTGGCGACTGGCCCAGCGTAATGAAGCCGCGTGTTCGGGGCGGGTGGCGTTGGGGGCTTGGAGGGCCAGGTCTTCGGCGCAGCTGAGATAGACCGCGGCGTGTTCGAGAGCGTCGAGTAACGGGATATCGGGCTGAACGGCGAACAGGTGATGGTCGACGTGGTCGCAGCGGGCGAAGAGGGTGGTTTTTGTAGTTGGTTCGGTCATTGGTGTAGCTCCGTGAAGATCAGAAGCGCAGCCACGAAATCGCCGTCAAACGAATAGGGTGGCAACTGTGCGCAGGTTGACGGACCGGTCTTCACGGAAACCCGGCGCACCCTGAGGTGCCCCACGCACAGTCGCCATGATGCAATGCTTCGGGCACGAAAATGCTCGAGCAGAGATAGGCTATGCGCGTCGTGAAGATACGGGCCGTCAAACCCGATCACGAATGAGTCGTGACAGGCGCGAGGATAGGGAGTGAGGCTGGAGCAGTCAACCGTCGGAGCTTGTGGTGCAGGGCATCGCGCAGCTGATCGCAGCTGTATCGGCGCTTACATCCGAGTGACGAGAAAATCGACAAGCGGTAGCCTTTGCTTTTGGTTCCCGGACCGTACTGTCAAACCTGACAGTAGTCACTTGCATCCCTTGCGCGTTTCAATGTTTGCCTACCGTCAAGCCGAGGTTGCGTGCACTGGTGCAGGGAGAGCAGAAATGAAATAGCCCGTCACTCCAACAATCAGAATGGGTACGATCAGCGCTTTGACCGTGGTCGAGGTCGGAGCGATCCCGACGACCTTTGCCATGGTCACGACCGAAGGTTGTTCTTCCAAGTTGGCGGTGCGGATAGGCGCCAATTGCACGGTTGAAGGCGAGGTCTGTTTTTCCATTGGGGACGAAGTGGAATACACAGTGATCCAGGGGGCGGCCGGAGAACCGGCCCGGGCCTGTGACCTGATGAAATCGGCGAACCATCGCGACGCCATTGTCGATGAGTACTGCCAGCCGATCCGCAACAGCCATGCTTAGTCACCTTGGTACTCAAGCACTGAGGCGGGTTCGCAACAACCTGGCCGTGTCCTCCAGTTCCGCGGCCGGGTTATGCCCGATCAGCATCCACGCGTGCTCCAGGTCGGCCCAGTAGACGACGTTGAGCCCACGCCGACGCTCGTGGGCAAAGGGGCGACTGCCGCTGTCGGAGCGGGTAACGCATAATGCCAGCGGGCCGTGCGCCGGGTCCAGCCAGGTCATCTGGGCGATGGGCATACCGTCGTATTCAAGGATTTGTGCGCGTTTGAATTGCACGTGGGGCAAGGCCAGTTGGGCGGGGACCAGAGCGAGGCCCAGGCGTGCGTCGATGGTCCGCAGTTGCGCGCGCTGGGTGGCTTCGTCAGCCGGCAGATTGTCCAAAGTCTCTGGTATATGGAGCGCCATGTAGTCCGCGATCAGTGTGCGCCAGTTGTTTTGCTGTCGACCCTGTTGCCAGCCGATGAACAAGCGGTCGGCCACCACGCCGCTGACCACCAGGCCTGCCGCCGCTGCGAGGAACCAGCGTCGGTCCATGGCCGGGCGTTCGGGGCTGGGCAAGCTGTCAAGCATGGACTGCAAACGTCCCGTGGGCGCTTGCCGGCCCACTTGATCGTAGGCGTCCTTGAATGGCAGGCTGCTGCGGGCCAGCCATTGCAGGCGCAGGTTGAGCAGTGAGTTTTCGGCGACGGCGGCATCGATGCGGTGGCGCTGTTCGGTGTCGAGCTGGTCGTCGAGGTAGGCCACCAGTTGCTCATCCGAAGGGATCCCGTGATCGCTCATCGACGCTCTTCCGTGGAGGGGGTCGGTACGGCATGCAACGGCGGGTACTCGGCGAGCTTCACCCGTGCGGCGGTCAGGCGGCCGATGACGGTGCCGACGGGTAATTGCAGCACCTCGGCCACCTCGCGATAGGACAGGCCTTCGACATAGGCGAGATAGACGCTTTCACGCTGGGCTTCGGGCAACGCGTCGACGCGCCGGATCACCTGGGTCGCGAAGACGTTGGGTTGCGCCGCATATTCATTGTCGAACCACAATGCGTTGTCAGTCCCCACCACGCCCTGGCCCTGACGCACCCGACGCGAGCGGACCTCGTTGCGCCAGATCGAATGCAAAATGCCCAGCAGCCAACAGTCCATGCGGGTACCCGGAACGAACTGCCGGGCACGCTCGAGCGCCCGTACGCAGGTGGCCTGGGCCAGTTCTTCGGCGACATACCGTTGCCGGGACAGCAGCAGGCCGTAGCGCCATAGACACGCCAGATGCTGGCCCAGTTCTGCCCTTATTGCCTGATCGCTGGCGATGGCGACCTCCGTTCGCTTTGGGGTGTCAGGTTTTCGACAAATCGTTGAAGGCCGCGGCCAGGTCCTGATATTCCTCGCAGATGCTGCCATAAATCGATTTGATCTGCTGCAATTGCTCCTGCGGGCGATAGGCGTAATCGGTACGGTCGGCGTCCGGTGCCAGGCTGCTGTTCTGCTTCAGGCATTTCTGTTGATTGCTGTCCCAGACCTGGCCTTTGGGGCATTCGGGTTTCAGGACAGGCTCCTCTTCATCACTCTCGACGAATGCAACGCAACCGGACAGGGCGAAAACCAGCAGCAGTGGGGTGGTGAAAGCAGCAAGTCGGATGGTCATTGGCGATGCTCCACGTGGACAGGATTCAGTTCGAACCCGTCAAGGTTGAGACATCGAGCAGGCCGATATAGTTGAATGGTTCTGCTCGCGTCCGTCGCTTCGTGGGGCGATGGCGGGTGGACTTCAGGAGCGAGCTTGCTCCGGGCGGCGTTCCGACGATGGGGATAACGATAATGCGTGCGTCCTGAATGAGCGGGGCACTTTAAAGTCCATCGCGAGCAAGCTTGCTCCTACAGCAGGCGAATCGGCGCGCCCGCCGACCAGGCCTGGATGTCCTCGATCATCTGCGAAAAGAACTGCTGGTAGTTCTGCTGGCTGACGTACCCGACATGGGGCGTGGCCAGTACATTTTCCAGGGTCCGGAAGGGATGAAGGGCGGGCAGCGGTTCCTGCTCGAACACGTCCAGCGCCGCGCCGGCCAGCCGTTGTTTCTGCAGGGCCTTGATCAGCGCCGCTTCATCGACGATCGGCCCGCGGGCGGTGTTGACCAGCAGCGCGCCAGGCTTCATCCAGTCCAGCGCCTGGGCATCGACCATGCCACGGCTGCGCTCGCTGAGCACCAGGTGCACCGACAGCACATCGGCCTGTTCGAACAGTTCCTGCTTGCTGACATAGGTCACGTCGACTTCGGCCGCGCGTTCGGCGGTCAGGTTTTCGCTCCAGGCAATCACCCGCATGCCGAACACCTGGCCGAACCGGGCGACACGCTGCCCGATGCTGCCCAGCCCGAGAATACCCAGGGTCTTGCCGTGCAGGTCGCCACCCAGGCCTTGTTGCCAACCGCCTGCGCGCAAGGCGTTGGCTTCGACGACCAGGTTGCGCGTGGCGGCCATGATCAGCGCCCAGGTCAATTCCGGCGCGGCGTGTTTGTAGCTGTCGGTGCCGCAGACCTGTATCCCGAGCGCGGCGGCGGCTTCAAGGTCCAGGGCGGCGTTGCGCATGCCGCCGGTGACCAGCAGCTTGAGTTTCGGTAGGCGCTGCAACAGATCCTGGTCGAATCGGGTGCGCTCGCGCATCACGCAGATCACCTCGAACTCACCCAGGCGCTGTGCCAGGGTTGTGTTGTCGGCAGGGTAGTCATGAATAAAACTCACCTGGCCGATGGCGTCCAGCGCCGACCAGTCCACCACGTCCCGGGCCACATCCTGCCAGTCATCGATTACCGCGATCTGCACCGCCATCAGCCTTGCCTCATTAACGAAGGGTATCGGTTTTGTTGAGCCAGGCCAGCAGCGCCTGGTGGAATTTCGCCGGTTCTTCCATCTGCGGCGCGTGGCCCATGCCAGGAAACTCGACAAGCGTCGATTGGGGAATCAGTTTCGCCACCTGCTTGCCTAGCACCGGGTAGTGCCCGATTTTCGCCTTGACCTCGGGCGGCGCAAGGTCCTTGCCAATGGCCGTGGTGTCGGAAGTGCCGATCAGCAACAGCGTCGGCATCTTCAAGTCCTTGAACTCGTAGTAAACCGGTTGAGTGAAGATCATGTCGTAGATCAACGCCGAATTCCACGCCACCTGAGTCTTGCCCGGCCCTTTGCTCAGGCCCGCGAGCATGTCCACCCAGCGGTCGAACTCGGGTTTCCAGCGGCCGTCGTAATAGGTGCTGCGCTCGTAGTCGCGGATGCCCTGGGCGGTGACCTTCAGTTCGCGTTCATACCATTGATCCACCGTGCGGTAGGGAACGCCGAGGGCTTTCCAGTCTTCCAGGCCGATGGGGTTGACCAGGGCCAGTTGGTCGACCTGATCGGGATACAGCAGCGCATAGCGGGTGGCGAGCATGCCGCCGGTGGAGTGCCCGAGCAACGTTGCCTTCTGGATACCGAGGGCCTTGAGCAGTTGCTGGGTATTGGTGGCCAGCTGCTGGAAGCTGTATTGGTAGTTGTCCGGCTTGCTGGATGTACAGAAACCGATCTGGTCCGGGGCGATGACCCGGTAACCGGCGTCGCTCAGGGCCTTGATCGAGGTGTCCCAGGTTGCGCCGCAGAAATTCTTGCCATGCAGCAACACGATGCTGCGTCCGTTGGCCTTGCCGTTGGCGGCGACGTCCATGTAGCCCATCTGCAGGGTTTTGCCCTGGGACTGGAAGTCGAAATGCTTGACCGTGTAGGGGTATTCGAAGCCTTGCAATTGCGGACCATATGCCGGGCCTTCGGCATGAGCGATGACCGGCAGGGCGGCGGTCAGCAGCAGGCTGGGCAGCCAGCGCGAGCGTATCTGGGGCATGGGAAACTCCATTGGAATCCGCCGATGCTGGATCGGCATGTCAGGACGGCATTAAACACAGGCAATCGCGGCGAAAGATCGTTCAACCCATCCAGCCCAGGGTGGCCAGGGCCAGCACGCCATAGCGAGCGCCCTTGGCGAGAGTCACGATCAGCAGAAATCGCCCCAGCGGTTCGCGCATCACACCGGCCACCAGGGTCAGCGGATCACCGATAACGGGTACCCAACTTAGCAGCAAGGACCAATGACCGTAGCGCTGATAATTGATTCGGGCTTTTTCCAGATGGCGCGGACTGACCGGAAACCAGCGCCGATCGCGGAAGCGCTCGATCCCACGGCCCAGCCACCAGTTGATCAGCGACCCCAGGACATTGCCCAGCGTGGCCACGACCAGCAACAACCATAGCCAGTACCGGTCGCTGACCAGCAAGCCCACCAGCAGCGCTTCGGACTGCAACGGCAGCAGGGTCGCGGCGCCAAACGCGGCAAAGAACAGCCCGATGTACGCACCGGACATCAATGGGCAGGGTAGTCCGCCACCACCACGTCAGTGCCGTCCTTTTGCAGGCCGATCACCTGATAGGCATCGCTCATGCCGTCCATTTCCATGCCGGGCGAACCCATGGGCATGCCGGGGGCGGCGACACCCAGCAGATCGTCGCGCTTGCCCAGGGCCAGTACCTGATCGGCGGGCACATGGCCTTCAACGAATTTGCCGTTGATCAGGCCGGTGTGGCACGACGACAGACGCGGCGGCACGCCGTGCTGTTGCTTGAATTCGCTCATGTTGGTTTCGACGCGATCATCGACCTTGAAACCGTTGGCCTCCAGATGGCTGATCCATTTTTTGCAGCAACCGCAGTTGGCGTCGCGGTGGACTTCGATCGGGATCAGGTCGGCGGCCTGGGCCAGAGAGGAAATGAACAGGGCGCTCAGGGCGACCAGACGCAGATGGGTTCGCATGGGGAGTCTCTCGGGTTGCGGCCAGAAAAGTGCATTCTGACCATTCTAAACAACTACGAGGCGCAAGACTGTTTCGAAGTAATACTGGATCGACCCAACGTTGGAAAATCCTCATGGTGAGCGCCGCAAGAAGCCAAAACGCTTCATCGGCGGTAACATGAGCCCGTTTGCAGTCCCATCCCGTAAAAGCCAGGGGCTTGGCTTAACGCCGGTCATGTAGGAGCGAGCTCGCTCGCGATGGACTCAGGAGCGCCGCAGTTAACCAGCAAGCACGCGTTATCGTTAACGACCATCGTCGGAACGCCGCCCGGAGCAAGCTCGCTCCTACAGGGGCCTCATTTGCTTAACTGTCCGGCATTAGCGGCCTGGCCCGCATGCGGATACAACATTTTTCAGCTTCACGCACACATTCAGGAAATGGCAATGACTCAGTCGCAACGTTTGAAATACTCGATTCTGATCTCCCTGGTCGTGCTGGGCATCATGTTCGGCCTTTCTTATCTGCAGAACACCGGCGTCATCGACGAAAAGCTGTTCCAGTACATCGCCATTGGCGTGGCGGTGCTGGTGGTGGTGATCAATGGCGTGATGCGCCGCAAGGTCAAGTCCTGAGCGACGCCCATCGGCCGGGTTATTCGTGGTGGAGAACGGCGGCGGCCTGCGGATGCAGGCTGTAGCTCTTGTCCGGATTGAGAGTGATCACGCCTTCGCCGCAGAGACGTTTCAACACTTCCCGCACACTGAGAAACGACAACGGGATGTCCAGGTCCAGCAGGTGACTGTGCACGCCACGCACCCCCAGGCTGCGGTCGTTGTCGGCGGCGGTGAGCAGGGCGTCGATGACCTTCAGGCGAATCAGACTGGTGCGCAGCCCAAAGCTCTTGAGCAGGCATCTGATGCGCTCGTTGCCGTGGCGCTCGGTACGTTGATCGAAAACGCCTGAGCCCATGGCGGTGCCCGTTGGCGCAGTGCTACCGTCCGTTGGCAGTTGCGAGTTGTACATGCAAAAACTCCTTTTCAGAGCCTGAACCGGAAAATGTGATGAGTGCTCTCAATCAATAAGACGGATGAGCCGGGCAAATCATGAAGGCTCGAATGTAGAAATTTTGTCGCCATCGCGTCAGCGCTACGTCAGACGCCCTGATGGCGGGGGGCAAAGCCCTAAATTTTTTTCGTTTGCTTCGTCTTTAGGGGGAGGCACATTGCGGGCAACGACGCAGGGTGTGACCTTCGTTCATACGATCAGGAGCGAGCGTGATTATTTCCAGGCAGTTAACCAGGTTGAGCCTTGCCGCGGTGTTGGTGGGCTTGAGTCTTGCGGCGAACGCGCGCAGCCAGTCGGAGCAGGCGACAGCCGATATCCGTCGCACCACGTTCGGCGTGCCGCATATTCGCGCCGAGAACGAGCGCGGCCTCGGCTATGGCATCGGCTATGCCTACGCCCAGGACAACCTGTGCCTGCTGGCCAATGAGATCACCACGGTGAACGGTGAACGGTCTCGCTATTTCGGCCCGGACCAATTCACCGTCGAAGAGCGGGAAAACCGGGTCAGCGATGTGTTTTTCACCTGGTTGAACACCCCTCAGGCCGTCGACGCTTTCTGGCAGGCGCAAACACCGGAAATCCGCCAGCTGATCGACGGTTATGTCGCCGGCTACAACCGTGCCCTGAAAGAGCGCCGGGCCCAGGGTTTACCCCAACAATGCCAGGGCGACTGGGTGCGCGAGGTGACGGCGCAGGATCTGGTCAGGTTGACCCGTCGTCTGCTGGTCGAAGGCGGCGCAGGGCAGTTTGCCGAAGCCCTGGCCGGTGCCACCCCACCCAAAGCCGTCGCTCGAACGACAGCCGCCCCGACCTCATTCCAGCTCGCCCATTCGCGCATGCAGCGCTTCGCCCTGGATCGCGGCAGCAATGCGGTAGCCATCGGCAGCGAGCGCTCCTTCAATGGCCGCGGCATGTTGCTGGCCAATCCGCATTTCCCCTGGGTCGGCGGGATGCGCTTCTACCAGATGCACCTGACCATTCCCGGCAAGCTGGACGTCATGGGCGCCGCGTTGCCCGGGCTGCCGATGATCAATATCGGTTTCAACCAGTACCTGGCCTGGACCCACACCGTGGACACGTCCAAACATTTCACCCTTTATCGCCTGCAACTCGATCCGAAGGATCCAACCCGTTACCTGCTCGATGGCAAGTCGTTGCCGATGATGCAACAGACCGTGACCGTGGACGTGAAGCAGCCGGATGGCCAGGTACGGGCGGTGTCCCATGTGGTCTACAGTTCGCAATTCGGCCCGATCGTGCACTGGCCGGGCAAACTCGACTGGGACCATCAATTCGCCTATAGCTTGCGTGACGCCAACCTGGATAACGATCGGGTGTTGCAACAGTGGTACGCGATGAACCGTGCCGACAGCCTCAAGGCCTTGCAGGCCTCGGTCCACAAGATCCAGGGCATCCCCTGGGTCAACACCCTGGCGGCGGACGATCAGGGGCAGACGCTGTACATGAACCTGTCGGTGGTGCCGAACGTCAGTGCCGAGAAGCTGGCCAAATGCAGTGATCCCCGGGCCGGGTTGCAGATGATCGTGCTCGACGGTTCCAACAGCGCCTGCGCCTGGGATATCGATCCGCAAGCGGCGCAAAAAGGTATCTATGGTGCAGAGCGATTGCCGCAATTGTTGCGCAAGGACTTTGTGCAGCACTCCAACGATTCGGCCTGGATGGCCAACCCGGCACAACCGCTCACCGGCTTCTCGCCGCTCATCAGCCAGGACGGCCAGCCTCTGGGGCTGCGTTCACGCTTTGCTTTGGATCGCCTGGGCACCTTGAGCAAGGCCGGCCCGATTGCGCCGGCGGACCTGCAACGGATGGTCATGGACGACCAGGTGTATCAGGCCAACCAGGTGATGCCCGACTTGCTGCAATTCTGCGCTGCGGACCTGGGGGGCGATGCATCGACACTGACGCCGTTGTGCGCCAGCCTCAAGGCCTGGGACCGCAGTGCGAATCTCGACACCGGGATTGGGTGGGTGCATTTCCAGAACGTAATGGAAGCGTTGCAGGAAACGCCTGATGTCTGGCGTGTCGCGTTCGATCCAAAAGACCCGCAACACACCCCGCGTGGACTGGCTGTGGATCGTCCCCCAGTGGCGCAGGCCATCCGCGAGGCGATGCTGGCATCGGTGGAGCAGGTCGGTCAATCAGGTCTTAAGCCTGACAGCCGTTGGGGAGACATCCAGGTGGTCAGCAGTGGCGGCCAGCAAACGCCGATTCACGGCGGACCCGGTACCCTGGGGGTTTATAACGCCATCCAGAGCGTGCCGAGAACCGACGGTAAACGCGAAGTCGTCAGCGGCACCAGCTATTTGCAGGTGGTGACTTTTGATGAAAAGGGACCGCAGGCCCAAGGGCTGCTGGCGTTCTCGCTGTCCAGTGATCCGGAATCGAAATACGCCCGGGACCAGACCCTGGCCTTCTCGAAGAAACAATTGAGCGTGTTGCCGTTTACCGAGCAGCAGATCACGTCGGACCCGCAGTATCAGGCCCTGACGATCCGCGAGCAGGATGAAAAAGCCGGGAAGGTGGCCAAAAAGTAAAACGATGGGTACCGAGCGAAGAATGGAGGCCGCACCCCGCAAGGGCTGCGGCCTTCAGCTTTTCGGGGACTGTCGCGGAATGGCGTTGAGGACCGGGTTGCCATCCTTGTTGCGGGTCAGGTAGACCGGCAGCACCTTGGGCAGCGACGCCACCAGACTGCCGAGCTCCTTGATGTTGTAGATGCCGCCAAGGCGGATCGAGCCGGTACTGTGGTCGGCCAGCATCAGCGGCTTGTCCAGGTATCGGTTGATCAGGGGCAGGGCATCGGACAGCGCCAGATCATCGAGCACCAGTTTGCCGCTGCGCCAGGCCAGTGAATTATCGTCGGGGTAGGTCTGGCTGATCTGCGGCGTGTAGTCGCCGTGTCGGTAACGGGCCTGCATCGCTGGCCCCAGACGCAAGCCATCGCCCGCAAGATCATCATTGCTGCTCACCAGCACTGATCCTTCAATCAGGTTGACGCGCACCTGGTCCTCATACATCCAGACATTGAATTTGGTCCCGGTGACCCGAATCCTGCCGTCCGCTGCCTTGACGATAAAGGGATGAGCGGTGTCATGGCTGACGCTGAAAAACGCTTCGCCCTTGTCCAGCGTGACCCGACGATGGTCCTTGTAGTTGCTGAACGTCAGCTCACTGCCCAGGTTCAGTTCCACCTGGCTGCCATCGCCAAGGGTGATCTGGCGAACCGTGTCGCTGGCCTCGAAGTGCTGGTAGGCATCGGGTAGCCAACCGAGGTTCCAGCCGCTATAGGCCGCCAGTGGCAACGCCAGGGCAGATACGGCTGCGGCGATGCCGACCGTGCGCCAAGGCGTTGCAGGTTTGATCCGGGCCGCGGGCACGGCGGCATCGGGACGCGGCAAATCCCCGGCGACTTCCCAGATGTCGAGCATGGCCTCGTACTCGAACGCATGAAGCGGATGAGCATCACGCCATTGTTCGAACGCCAGCCGCTCCTGCGCGGTGCAGTCGACAGCGTGCAGCCGCATGCACCAGTGCGCAGCGGCATCGGTGATGGCGTCATATTGGGCTTGCGAGAGAGGGCTGTCGGTCATTGACTCATCCTGATTTCCTGCATTCTAACCTTGCGCGAAGTCGGCGAGAACAACCGTCATGGCAATTACCCATCAAAGAGCAATGATTTTCAGTTGAGCACCCTGAAAATCCGGTAGCCGTCATGCCGTATCCGTAAAACGCGTGAAGAACAGGCAATAGCCCTCGGGGCTCAAGGGACGACGGCCGGTCTAACCGGTACCGGGTCCAGCTCCCGGCCCATCTCACAGATGAGCATCGCGAGTGAGTCCGCATTGCGTAAAATTGTATCGATCCGTAGATCCGGCGTCACACGGTCCAGGAAGGCGGTCCGGGCCTCGCTCATCGTTTTGGCACCGGTTATTTTTTTTATTTCCTTGCCGATATGCTCGGTTTCGTATATCGAATCCAGGCTTACCCATGACGACAGCGTACTGTTCCAGCGGGCAAACAACTCGTCACGGGGCGTCGCCAGGGACAGAGCTTCACGCTGGAACTTTACCTGGTGTGTCTTGTACTTCTGCCCCAACCTCGTGACGGTTGAGATGAGGTCAGAGAAAGGGCGTCTTGCCTCCAGATAAGCGATGTCGAGCGCCTTGGCGAAATGATGTGAAAACTCATGGATCAGCGTCGATGCCCGGGCATGGGCATCTACATCGAACGGTGCGGTGAGACTGAATTTGTACCAATCCAATTGCGGATCGAAGAAGTGTTCTGTGAAATGCACTTTTTGTTGGCGGTCGGTTTCGATGACAAATGCGATCATTTGGTCAGTCGTTGAACGGTTGATACCGACGACGAAGCGTTTGTTATCCAATTCGTCCAGCCCCGGGTCCACCAATGCCTTGCAAATGGGCACGATGACCTTTTTTATTTTGTCCAGAATCGCGGTATCGATTACGCTCGCGTCAAAAAACGATTTCAGGAAGGTGTCGAGTCTAGTGCCGGGTGTATTGATGCTCACTTGTATCAAATTGTGCAGGCAATTGAAGGCATACTTCCTGGCCAGCTCCATCGCCTCCACGATGGCCTGCGCTTTCGCGGGATACATTCGATGAATTTCCTTCATGCCCGTTGCTTCGATGTTCAGTGTGGCCTCGGCTTTTTTCCTGGTGATGTACTTGTTGGCGAGATCTGAGACAGCTTTGCCATAGTGAATGGAATGCACGTCGGCTGCGGGCACCAGTTCACCGCCGGGAGCGGCTTCGAGGCTCGGTCCCTTTTGCTTTTCGTTAATCATGCGCCAAGCCCGACCCTTTTTTTCGACCCGATAGACCTTGCCCAAAACAGGGGCGTAATAATGCGTGGTCGTGGGGTCGCGATAGGTGCCCTGCGTTGCATCTTTCTTGAATTTTTCCAACTCGACAGTCGGTGCTTCGTAAGGTTGCGCTGTGGTCCGGCTCGCGGAGGTGGTGTTGATGGCTGACCACTGAGGCGTTACTACAGGTTGTTCTGGGGGAAGTTCTGTCGAGGTGACTGACTCAGGAGTAGAGGCCGGATTGCCCTGCATTAGCCGCCCCATGGTGACCATCTGCGCAGCACCAGAGATGAAGGATTTGAATGCGCGTTTCCAGTGCTGGTCTTGAAGCGCATCCGCAGAGTCCTTGAAATCCTTGTACGCCTGCCACAGAAACAGAGCACAGGACAATTTACCAGGCAGAAACCCGGACACCAGCTTGATTCCGGAACTGAACAGCTCCTTGGCTTTTTCCCAATCGGTGCGCGCGGTAGCCGTGGATTGACTGCCCAGCATCTCCCTCAGCAGCAAGATGTTGTCCTGGAATAGTCGCTCCAGCACATTGCCGGTAACGGGATTTGAAGCGAGGGTGATTTCCGTGGGTTCGCCCACGGTGGATTCGAGCAGGTTTTGATACGTCGCCCGAGACGATTCAGGCAGGCGCCGGATCAACAAGTCTTGCAACGGTCCTGGTGTATTGAGTGCGGCAAGCAGGTCGGTCTCGGTCTCGAACTCGGTGAAGGGTAGTCCGACAAAATAGGGCGCGTAGAGCACCTGCGGACCGGCCACGTCTTTGCCCGGGCTGATCAGGTACATCCCCAGGGCCTCGGTAGCTGTGGCACCGGCCGTGGAGATCAACTGCAACGGGCGGATGATAGCGTCTGCCCCTTTGACCGCAGCCCGTGCGGTGGCATTGGGCATGTCCAGTAGCTGCTCGATTGCGTCGAATGCCTGCTCCGACAGTTGCTCTTGCAGTTTAAGCGCGTGGGCTTCCTGTAGCAGGTGCCAGGGTAACTGCTGGAAGTAGCGTAGCTTGCGTGCTTTGGCATCGTCGCTATCACCTGACAATTGAGCCGACAGCAACTGTTCATACACTGACTTGATGTTCAGCTGTAACAGCAGCTGCTTGACAGCTTGGGTATCCATCCCTTTCGGCAGCGGTTTTGAGGCGGTCGAGGCGATGGAAAAACCTGTTCCCTGGAGCACATTGACGTGATTCAGGGCAAACTCGGTCAACGTTTGCGCGGGGCCAGCGATGGCTAAGGCAGGTGTGACCTTGACATGATCGGGGTTAATGAATTTGCCCTGGAAGCGGGTTTTTTGCAGGGACTCCAGTTGCTCGTGCACATAGACAGCCAGGGTTTTTATGCCATGTAGATAATCTTTACCCTCCAACAGGCTATGGCGGTGTTGCTCCATTATTTCGACATGTTTTTGCTGTTGCTCAAGTGATGCCATCCCTAGCCAGGCTGGCAAGGTCTGCTGGGTGGCAATGGCCTCGCCAATAGCTTTGGCCCTCTGCAGATTGGTGGCTGTGGGTTGGCGCTTGAGTGCGTCCAGGGCTTTTTCCTGTTTTGTTTCTGTCAGTTTCAGCGCGCGAACGCCGTCGCAAACCGCCAGAAAATGCTCAATGGCCGTCTGCTGGCGATGGAGCAGCAGATTGTTCTCGATGGGCCGGAAATTACCCAGTTCGTACTTTTTATGGAACATACGCTCGGCAGGCAGGAGGTTTTCAAGCAGCGTCAGTCGCTTGAGCGGATCGAGCAGGCGTCGTTGCAGCTCGGTCCTGGCCGCCGCGACCGACTCGAAGACCTCCAGCCCCATGGCCGGAGTCCAGAGAATCGCCCGGCCGGAATTCCGTGTGTCCAGGCCGCCGCGTTCGGTGAGCATGAAGCAATGGTGCACGGCGAGTGACGATGTATGGCCTGCGGTTTCAAGGCTGAACCAGTAGGCATCCGGGCGAAATCCATTCAGTGATTTACGCTGGCGGCGGGTGGGGCGGTCGGGGTCGAGTACCGTATCGACAATAGCGCTGTCGACTTCAGACAATGTGCGATTGAGCCGACGAAGGTTGGCCTCGCCGCGAATACCCACTGACATTGCATGGGCCAGTGCGGGTTTCAAGGCTTCCAGGCGGGTTCTCTGCAGCGCACCGGTCGCGGCAGATTGCGCCTGCCACTGCCCCTCGAGAGCTGACATCACACTTTCGAAGGTTTTAGACATGACTGTCGCCTTGTCGGCCAGAACAATTGACGGACGCGATTGCCCCGTAATGACCTGGTGGGTGCTCCAGCGACCCTGGGTTGGCAATTCCAACAACTGATTGCCGATCATGCTGCGCACGTCCAGTGCCTTGTCGAACAGCGCTGCAATACTCACGTCGCCGTCGCTGTGACGAAACACCCCGAGCGCGTATTCGACGTTATGCAGCTGTTTGTCGATGATTGAGTCAAACAGCGACTCGAACACTGAACCTGCAATCGCTTCGCCGGAAACCTGAACTTCCTTGAAGCCGAGAAAGCGATGGCGATCCTCCTGCGTCAACAATTCGTACAGTTCATCGTCATGCCCTTTGGCAATGACCTTGGCGCGCACGGTGTCGTACAAATCCTCAGGGCTGGCAAGTACCTGCAATCCGCTGGCCGGGGTGAAGAGATAGGCATCCGGTCGAGCAATCATGAATGAACCGGCCAACTCAATGTAATTCGCGGCGTGTTCCCACAGGCGCACAGCTTCGGGGACCAGCGGCAATTGCGTGGTTCCAGTGCTGCTGCGGTCCAATAGAACCTCCAGTGCCCGACTCTGTTCAGGACTGATGATCTTGTCCTGTCGCTTGAACAGGAAGTCCGCCCGAGCGTTGTCGCTGATGGCCTGGATAAACCGCTTGCGCCGGGTCTGCCCGTTCGGCAGCACATGATTCCAGTACGCCCGCAGTCTTTCGCCGAGCAACCAGGTCAGCCCGGCGGAAGCAGTCTTGACTGCCTTTTTCCATAGCTCATTGTCGCGCTCGGCCTGGTCCGGATTGTCGGCGGCCAAAGTTCGGTCCGGATGGCTGAACGCTATGGTCTGGTCTGATGGCCAGCCTTGGTGACGATAGAAAAGCAAGAGCGCGTCACTGAGGGGCATCGATATTCCCGATGCGGGGTTCACACTCGCATCAATCCCGAAGTCGACCCGGGTGTCGCGTTGCTTCAGTCCTGCAAAGGAGCGGCCTAACAAACCGTCAAGAATCTCATTGAGCAAGCTTGTCAACGGTGGCATTTGTATCAACGCCTCCAGCAGCCCTTGAGCATTGTGTTGCTGATTGTTCTGGATGACTGTTTTCTGGTCTTCGAATACTTCGCCCTTGATGATTTCGTGAGTGATCCCGGTGATCGTTTCGCCCTCCAGTTCGATGCGTTGGGCTATCGAGGCAAAACGCAACAGTTCATCGCGCCCGGACGCGCTGGTCAGTCGCAGAATCAGCTCTGCCGTGAGTGAATCGATGTCGTCGAACTTTTCGATTCCGCCGTAGGGCGTATACAGAATCGCACCATTGTCGTCGGGCGTGGATGACAACATGAAACACCCGGCCAATGGCACCGGCGCCTTGTCCTTAACCTTCAACAACAGTTTTTCGGCAGACATGGGAGGCGTCTGCTTTTGTCGAAGTTCATCGCTCGCCAATTCGATATGGCTGAGCCAGGAAAAGTCTTTGCTTGAAAGGGAATGGGTTTTTCCGAGTTCTTCGTGCAAACCCGGCTCATCCAGCACTTGCGGAAAAAACAATGGGGAGGGAGAAGTGGTCATGGAGGTCTCGATAGGATCGCCACATGGCGAATAATGAATGGGCCTCCAACCTAGGTGATGCCCGCGCGGGCAAGGTGGTAAATAGTTATCGCAGTGTGCCGGGCCGGGTCGGTTACATTGAGCCGGTTGAGCGGCATTCAATCGAAAGATTGACAGCCGGCTCGGGTCGCGTTGTTAATCGGTTTGCGAACCCTCGTACGCTGTTGCCCCCTCCAATAATTAGTCTGGAGCTTCAGATGTCTGCGCCTCACGATCAAGTGTCTACTGCTGTCTCGCAAAACCTGTCCTTCGAAGCACTGACGGGCTTGCTTGAGAAGATCTTCCTGCGCCATGGTACGTCCGCCGACGTCGCTCGCGTACTGGCGCAGAACTGCGCCGGTGCCGAACGCGATGGCGCCCATAGCCATGGCGTATTCCGCATTCCCGGTTACGTGTCGACGCTGCAGAGCGGTTGGGTCAATGGCCAGGCCGTGCCAGTGGTCGAAGATGTGGCCTCGGGTTTCGTCCGGGTCGATGCCGGCAACGGTTTCGCCCAGCCGGCGCTGGCGGCGGCACGTGCATTGCTGGTGGAAAAGGCCCGCAGTGCTGGCATTGCGGTGCTGGCGATTCGTAATTCCCACCATTTCGCCGCTTTGTGGCCGGATGTCGAGCCCTTCGCGTATGAAGGGCTGGTGGCGCTGAGCGTGGTCAACAGCATGACCTGCGTCGTGCCTCACGGTGCCGACCGGCCGCTGTTCGGGACCAACCCGATTGCCTTCGCCGCGCCGCGGGCTGATGGCGAGCCGATCGTCTTCGACCTGGCGACCAGTGCCATTGCCCATGGCGATGTGCAGATTGCGGCGCGCAAGGGCGAACGCTTGCCCGCGGGCATGGGCGTGGACAGCCTCGGCCAGCCGACCCAGGACCCGAAAGCGATTCTGGAAGGGGGCGCGTTGCTGCCGTTCGGTGGGCACAAGGGTTCGGCGTTATCGATGATGGTGGAGTTGCTGGCGGCGGCGTTGACCGGGGGCCATTTTTCCTTCGAGTTCGATTGGTCGAACCATCCGGGCGCCAGGACGCCCTGGACCGGTCAGTTGCTGATTGTCATCGATCCGAGCAAGGCGGCCGGGCAAAGTTTTGCCGAGCGCAGCCAGGAACTCGTGCGGCAGATGCACGGGGTGGGGCTCAAGCGTTTGCCGGGGGATCGACGTCATCAGCAACGGGCCAAGGCCGCTACCGATGGCATCCAACTTGATGCTCAAACGTTGGCGGATCTGCGGGGATTGGCGGGGCTCTGACATCTGCTGTTCATACTGGAGCGGCGAACTCAATGGTTAACGCCGGCCAATGTAGAAGCGAGCTTGCTCGCGATGGTCTCAAGGGCACCGCGTTCATTCAGAATGACGCGTTATCGTTAACGTCCATCGCGAGCAAGCTTGCTCCTGCTACAACCTACAGCTACCGCCGACCCAGCAGCAACCCGACCACCAGGCCGAACCCGGCGGAGATGGCCACGGTTTGCCACGGATGACCACCGATATAGGTTTCGGTGGCTTCGACAGCAGGCAGGGTGCGGTCGCGGACACTGGTGACGGAGTCCCGGGCCTGCTGCAGTTTCTGGGCGATTTGCCCACGAAGCGTCTCAGCTTCCTCACCGACCAGTGAGGCACTGCTCTTGAGCAGCTTTTCCGACTCTTCGATCAGAGCCTGGAGTTCGCTGAAGGCCTGATCCTTGATTTGGTCTTCGGCAACTTGTGTGGCGGTTTTCCGGGCCATCGAGGTACTCCTTGCAGGTAAATGGACAGTGAACAATGGAGTCTGTCGCCGATGAAAAAGTTGCAGTGGATGTGCGTGCAGACTCGATCCTGGTGAAAAATCCAGGGCAGGACATTGCTTTGTGCAGTGTAAGATGTCGCCATTTTACGCAGCGGGTACTTCCCATGAGTTTCAATCTGGCCGACAAACCCCTTCCCGAGCGCGCCGCGCTTGAAGATGAGAAATCCCGACTGTTCGAACTCTGGCAAAACAACCTGGGCAAAGCTAAAGGCGAGGCGGCGCGGTTGTTTGGCGAACGGTCCAAGCGCAAAGGCAAATGGGCCGAGTGGGTACGCACCGAACTCGACGGCATGTCGCCGCCGGAATTTGCGAACATGGTGCGCAGTGAAGTCAATCGGCTGATGGCTGCGAAATAGATGTCCATCTGACACTACCCCCTGTACGGGATTTTGTGTAACCGCAAAATGGTTATTGCGCGTGCGCAAAGCTCGCGACAATGGCTGCTCGCACTTTCAAAACCACCGGATCCAGCCGCGCGCCGGTGCGCCAACCCAATTCGATCGGGTAACGCGGCAAGTCCAGCGGGCAGGGCAGCAGTGCCAGGCCGCTGAGCGCTGCGATGCTTTGGGCGGCGTGCGCCGGAATCGTCGCCACCGCCTGGCTGCCCTTGAGCAAGTGCGGCAATGCCGCAAAGTGCGTGGTCGAGGCGCTAACCCGTCGACTCAAGCCCAGTGCGGCCAACCCTTCATCGGTGATCCCGATAAAACCGCCGGACGACACCAGGATGTGCTCGCGGGCAACGAACTCTTCCAGGCTGATGCTTTGTTGTCCGTCGGCCAGGCTCGTCGGATCGACCAGGCACTGGTAGCTGCCTTCGCCGAGCACCTGCCGGCTGAGCAATCGTTCGGCGAAACCGCCAGCGGTGATTGCCAGGTCAATGCTGCGATCCATCAACGCCCGGGCGACGATCTGGCTGTGGGTCTGGCGAAAGATCAGCCGCAGCCTGGGCGCGCGCTGGGCTATTTCTTCTATCAATCTACGCCCATAGGCGATCTCGAAATCATCCGACATACCCAGGGTGACCGAGCGCCCGTCGTAGTGATCGGCCCCCGGATCCACCATCGCCAGGCTTTGCCGGCATTTGTCCAGCGCCTCGCTGACCACCGGTTTCAATTGGTTGGCCTTAAGCGTCGGCGCCAGGCCGCGGCCGGTGCGCACGAACAATTGATCGCCATACAACTCGCGCAACCGGCGCAAGGCGGCACTGACCGCCGATTGCGTGACGCCCAGGCGCAACGCGGCGCGGCTGGCACTGGACTCATCGTGCAAGGCTTCAAAGACTTTAAGCAGGTTGAGATCCACGGTGGCAATATTCATGTGGCTCATATCATTCAGTAGTGAGTTGGTCTTTATTCATGATCAGACGACGGCCGAGAATGAGCAATACCTCGTTCCCTTTCGGAGATTGTCATGCCCAAGTCAATTGTTGCTGCGCTGCAAGTCGGCGCCTTGCCCGGTGGCAAGGAAGTGACCCTGTCGCAGATTCTGTCGTATGAGCAGGCCATTGTTGAATCCGGCGCCGCGCTGGTGGTCATGCCCGAAGCGTTGCTCGGCGGTTACCCCAAGGGCGAAGGCTTTGGCACCCAGTTGGGTTATCGACTGCCGGAAGGCCGTGAGGCCTTTGCCCGCTATTTCGCCAATGCCATCGACGTGCCCGGTGTGGAAACCGAGGCGTTGGCCGGCTTGTCGGCGCGTACCGGGGCCAATTTGGTGATGGGTGTCATCGAACGCGCTGGCAGCACGTTGTATTGCACCGCGTTGTACTTCGATCCGCAGGCAGGGCTGGTAGCCAGACACCGCAAGTTGATGCCGACTGGTACTGAACGGCTGATCTGGGGCAAGGGCGATGGTTCGACCTTGCCGGTTATCGACAGTCGAGTCGGGCGGATCGGAGCGGCGGTGTGCTGGGAAAACATGATGCCGCTGCTGCGAACCGCGATGTACGCCAAGGGCGTGGAGGTCTGGTGCGCGCCAACGGTGGACGAGCGAGAGATGTGGCAAGTGAGCATGCGCCACATCGCCCATGAAGGGCGTTGCTTCGTGGTCAGCGCCTGCCAGGTTCAGGACTCACCGCAGGCCCTGGGGGTGGAAATCGCCAACTGGCCAGCGGACCGGCCGTTGATTGCCGGTGGCAGTGTCATCGTTGGACCGATGGGTGACATCCTGGCTGGGCCGCTTCGCGGTGGGCCCGGATTGTTGATCGCTGAAATCGACACTGACGAGCTGGTGCGCGCACGCTATGACTTCGACGTGGTCGGACACTATGCGCGCCCGGACGTGTTTGAATTGACGGTGGATGAGCGGGCTAAACCTGGCGTTCGTTTCACCATATAAATCCCCTGAGGTAGCGAGCTTGCTCGCGATTGCGAGGTGTAAGTCAGCATCAATGCTGAACGTGCCGCCGCCTTCGCGAGCAGGCTCGCTCCTACAGTTGGTCGGTGTTGTCGGGTAGTTTTGTGATCGACATGGGCCCTTTGTGGACGGCGGTTCAGCGCTGCTGCAGCCACTCTTCGCGGGTGATTTCCCAGATTTCTCTGGGCAATCGCCCGCTGACGAAGTCTCCGTCGTCAGTGGCGATCAAGCGCATGCCCGTGCGCTGTGAGAGTTTGCGTGAGCCAATGTTGGGCAACGCTTTTGGTACGCGCAGCACTGAACGACCAAGTGTCTGGAACCAGTAGTCGGTCACGGCGGCACTGGCTTCGCTCATCAAGCCCTGACCTTGCCATTGCGGTGCGAGCCAGAAACCGCGGTTGTTGTCCTGTTCATTCATCAGGCTGACATTGCCGATCAGTTGCTCAGGGGTCGACTTCAAGCGGATTGACCAGTGCCATTCCTCGCCGCGGGCCATCGCTGGCAGGGCAATATCGCGCAGATAGGTCAGTGCACCATCGGCTGGATAGGGCCAGGGCACCAAGGCGTTCAGATAGCGCACCACTTCCCAGTGCGGGAACTGTTGCTGGATCGCCTCGGCATCGGCCAGTTCCAGCGGGCGCAGGATCAGGCGTTCGGTGTAGAGCGTGCAAATGTCCATGGGGGTTGCCTCCTTGTTTATTGTATTGAACGTGATCGCCAGCGCCGGATTACCTGGGGGGGACATTCGGCCCAGGCAAACTGAGCTTGCCACTGTCGACAAATCGCAGGGTACCAAACAGGCCGCCAGCCAGCTTGCCGCGCAGCACGTAAGGGACATTGTTCAGCGTCTGCGTCTGGCTCAGGCCCAATGTCTGGCGCAGCACCGAGAAGGCCGAGACGCTGACCGGCACGGTCAGTACGGTGTCGGAAAAGCGCGCAATCGTGCCTGACTGATCACTGACCCCCGAGGCCAGTGGCTGGCCATTGACCTCCAGGTCCAGGGCCAGGCCGTTGTAATCGATCGCGGTTTCATTAGGGTTTTGCACGCGTATCTTCACCGCAAAGCGCACTTCCATGTCCTGGCTCGGCAGCGGTTCAAAACCGACCACGTTGACGTTCAGCGGATCCCGATTGGGCAGCAGGGCACAGGCGCTCAGGGAGAGCAGCAGCAAATAGAGGGGTAAAGCGAGGAGTCTGCGCATGGAGGGCTCTCGACAGAAAAAGGAATCGAACCACCGATGGCTCGATCCTTGAGCTCTGTCCAGCGGTTCAAGCTGTGCGACCACAACCACTGTGAGGCGTTCGCTGCGGACTGTCACTGGTCGATGCGCACTGCCCGATCATACAGGGTCGATCGCTGTTCCCTCAGGCAAACGCCGCCAGCAAATCCTCCTCAAATGCCTTCTGCGCATCCGCCAATAACAGGCGCTGGAAATCCTCGGCGGCCTACGCGGGATCAATCTGGTGGGGATGGACGTGGTGGAAGTGGCGCCGGCCTACGACAGTGCGGACATTAGGTCACTGGCGGCGTATCGGCAGGTCCAGCGTTTGCGTCCAGGTAAACCGCGTCATTGATCCGGCAATGGATTCATGGGGCACACCCATCGCCACCTCGCTGACCCCGTCAAGGCGCGACACCTGCTCAGCACCTGAGAGGAAGACCCGCACAAGGATATGTGCCCGGCTGGTCATCTCCATGCTGCGGACATGGCATACTGGCGCGCATGAATCTTGACTCTCCCCTCAGCGCCTGGCAGCACGCCATCGAACATAAGGGCTTCGTCCAGGACGAGGCCCAGGAACATGCGGTCTGGGCCTTGCAGAAATGCCACGAAGCCCTGCATGAAGGACGCACGCCGATCACCGGTGTCTACCTGTGGGGCCCGGTTCGGGCGCGGCAAAACCTGGTTGATGGACCAGTTCTACCAGAGCCTGCAGGTTCCGGCCCGGCGCCAGCATTTTCATCATTTCATGGGCTGGGTGCACCAGCGCTCGTTTCAATTGACCGGCACCGCCGACCCATTGAAGGCGCTGGCCCGTGAACTGAGCCAGGACGTGCGGGTGTTGTGCTTCGATGAACTGTTCGTCAATGACATCGGTGACGCGATCATTCTCGGGCGCCTGTTCCAGGTGATGTTCGAGCAGGGCGTGGTGGTGGTCTGCACCTCCAATCAGCCGCCCGACCAGCTTTACGCCGATGGCTTCAACCGTGACCGGTTCATGCCTGCCATCGCGGCGATCAAGCAGCACATGCAGGTGATAGCGGTCAATGGCAGCGCAGATCATCGCCTGCACCCGGGTACCGGTTTGCAACGTTACTGGGTCGCAACGCCCGGGCAGGCAGGCACCCTGGCGGGCGTGTTCGATGCCCTGACGGTCGGCCAGCCGGTATCCAGCACACCGATCGAGGTCGGATACCGCAGTCTCGATGTGGTGCGGTCCAGTGAAACCGTGCTCTGGAGCCGTTACGCCGACCTCTGTGAGCAGCCCTTTGCCGCCATGGATTTCATGGCGCTGTGCGACACCTTCAAGGCTATTCTATTGAGTGAGGTGCCCAACCTCAGCGCGCAGAAACGCGCCGGACGCATCGCCCGCGGTACCGAAGATGGCGTCGAGCGGGTGGTGGCGGGCGATCGCCAATTGCCGCAATTATCGGTGAATGACGACGGTGTGCGGCGTTTCATTGCTTTGGTGGACGAGTGCTACGACCGTAAAGTGCCGCTGTACCTCGAAGCGCAGGTGCCGATGGACTCGCTCTACACCGAGGGTTATCTGCAATTTCCGTTTCGCCGCACCCTCAGCCGACTACGGGAAATGCAGTTGCAACGTTTCGCCGACGCTTGATTTTCGCGAGGAGAAAATGAATCAGCCACTGTCTCACCATTTGCTGACCATGGCCTATCAGAATGCCTGGGCCAATTATCGACTGGCCGGGGCGTGGGGCCAGTTGACTGCGCAAGACCTGACGGCGCCCAGAGTCAGTTTCTTCCCCAGCCTGCGCGCGACGCTCAATCACATCCTGACCTGTGACTGGTTCTACGTGGATGCACTGGAGCGGGAATTGCGCGGCGATGATCCGCATCCCGACTGCACTGTATTTTTCAGGCATGACGAGCCTTGTTCAACAGCCGCCGATCTCAAGCACGAGCAAGCCTTGGTAGACCGACGGCTGATTGCGTACTGCGAGCAAATGCGTGACGCAGACTTGGGCAAGATCGTGACTATCGATCGTGAAATACCCCAACATGACAGCCGTTTGCGCCTGCTGTCGCATCTGTTCGAACACCAGATTCATCATCGCGGGCAAGTGCATGCCATGCTCAGCGGCACTGCGGTCAAGCCGCCGCAGCTGGACGAGTTTTTCTGTGCTGGCGAGTCGGGATTGCGGGCGGCGGATTTTGCCGAGCTCGGCTGGACGGAAGCCTTGATCTGGGGGCATTGAATTCAAACGGTCGCAATCTGCAGTCGAATGCGGTCTGTCAGCCAATACCTCTGCTGAATGTTCCGCCGTCTTCGCCGGCAAGCCGTCTCCTACAGGGGATCGGTGGCGTTCACCGATCTGGTGTTCGCGAAAGATCAATGGTCATTTTGGCTTGTAGGACTCGGTCACTTGCGCGGTCTGATCGTCCGGGACCCGGACCTCCGCGCCTGTGTTCTCCTGGGTCTGCTGTTGACTGAGCCGCAGGCTGTCGAAGTAATACCGCATCCGTTCGGCCCCGCCTTCGGCCAAGGCGGTGGCCGAGACAAACGTCATCAGGCCGGCGATGATCAGGGGTGTACGTTTCATGGTGTGCCTCCCATCAGGAATGTCGGGTGCCTTTCGTCCGTGTTCCAAGGCGATGTCGAAGGTCCATTATCTGCCGATTCCGTTAATTGGGCGTTAAACGCTAGAGTTTCCAGTCCAGGCTCAGGGTGATTGTGCGCGGGTCGCCCCAGAACACGCCGTTGTAAAAGCCGACGTTGTCGTAATACTTCTCGTCGAACAGATTATCGACATTCAGCGAAGCGGACAGGTGTCGGTCGAACTCATACCGCGACATCAGTTTGACCACGGTGTAGGCCTTCTGAAGGATCTTCGCGTTTTCGGTGATGATCTCGCCTGCGGCGTTACGCCCGATCGGACGCCTGGAGTTCCCGAAGACGTCACTCTGCCAGTTCACCGCGCCCCCCACCGTCAGCGCCTGCCAATCACCCGGCAGGCGATAGGCCGTGGAAAGCCGTAACATATTCAACGGCTGGTTGGTCATGGTCCGTTGCTTTTCGCCATTGGCCGAGTGGGTGTAGGTGTAGCCGGCCGTCATGTTCCAGCCGGCCATGACCTCGCCGGAAACCTCGGCTTCGAAGCCCTGTACCTTGTTACCTTTCCCGCCTGACTTGAAGAATTCCTCGCCTGTCACCGGGTCCGGAGGCACCGAGTCGTCGAGTTCGGCGACGTTGTCCTGTTTGCTCCAGAACAGCGCGGTGGCCAGGTTCAGGCGTTCCTGCAGGAGGCTGCCTTTGAGCCCCAATTCATAGTTGCTGCCTACCACCGGTTCAAGGTATTTGCGGTTGCTGTCACGCTCCGACTGCGGTTTGAAAATGTCGGTGTAGCTGACATAAGCGGTGTATTCAGGCGTCAGGTCGTAGAGCAGGCCAGCGTAGGGCGTCCACATGTCGTTGTGTTGTTGGCGGGTGTTTTCCGACCCGCTCAATTGCAGATCGGCATCGTAGCTGTTGCTCGTTTTCGACGCTTTCCAGCTGCCATACCGACTGCCGAGCACGGCGTGCAGCTCATCGGTCAGACTCAAGCGAGTGGCGAGGTAACCAGCCTTCTGGCGGGTACTGTCTTTTGAACCGGTAAGGCTGGTGACGGTGTCGGGATACTTGGCGACGTTGCCCATGTATTTCCAGTCGCGCACGTTTCCGTAATCCGAGGCTCGCGGGCCATCTACCGTATAGGGGTTTGATTCGCTTCGTTCGGCCTCTCCATAGCCGAGCATCATCTCGTGCTCGCGCCCCAGTAGCGCGTACGGCCCGGACACATTGAAGTCATAGGCCTTCATTTTTTGCGTGCCGATCATGTGGCTGATGTTGGCGATCATGCCGCTGCGATCAGCTTCGGGGAAGCCGCCGCCTGCATAGTAGATCTTGCCGTCGGTATCGCTTTCACGATGGGTATAGGCAGCCTTGAGGTGCCAGCCAGCGCCTAATTGATGGTCCAGATTGGCGAATGCGGTCTTGTCCTTGATCGGCCAGGAACTCCAGGACGTCGCCATGTTGGTCGAGCGCCCGAGGTTGGCCTTGCTGCCGTCCGCGTTCCAGTAAGGCACCGTGCCCCAGGACGTACCCTGCACGTGTTTGTTCTGATAGTCATAACCCACGGCCAGCACGGTGTCGTCGGTCAAATCGGCCTCGAGAATGCCGTAACCGACCTCCCGTTGTTGCTGATACTTGTCGCGGAACGAATCGGCATCGCGATAGGCCAGCACGCCGCGTCCGCGCAGGCGGCCGTCGAAGGCCAGCGGGCCGCCGACATCCAGGTAACTGTGGTAGTCGTCGTAAGTGCCACCGCTGACACCGGTCTGGACTTGCCACTGCGCTGTCGGTCGCTTGCGCACCATGTTGATGGTGGCCGACGGGTCGCCCGCACCCGTGGTCAGGCCGGTCGCACCGCGAACCACCTCGATTCGATCATAGATGATGGTGTCGGAATCGGACTTTATGTAACTGAAGGTATTGAGCATGCCGTCGACCTGGAAATTGCTGATCGAGTAGCCGCGAGAGGAATAGCTGACCCGGTCCGAGTCGTTGTGCTGGACCACCACGCCGGTGGTCTGGCCCATGGCTTCGGACAGCGAGCCAAGCTTGAAGTCGTCCATCTGCTGGCGGGTGACCACGGACACCGATTGCGGCGTTTCCTTGATCGACAGGTTCAGGCGGGTGGCGGTGCTCATGGCACCGGTGGTGTACGACTCGGTATGTTCGGTGGTACTGGCCAGCCCCATGGCGGTCACATTGGTGGCGCCCAGTTCAAGGACGGGTTCTGGATCAGGACCGGTTTCAGCCAGCAGATCCGGGCACAGGGCGGCGCTGCACAGGCCGAGGGTAAAGGTCATGGAACGGGTGAAAGGCGCGAACATCGCAGCCGACTCCTTGTCTTCGAGGGAAAATTTCCGTTTGCTCAAAGACGAAGGGGAGGGCGGGGATTTAGCCTTAAACGAGAATAATTATTATCTTTGGGATGTTGCTGTCAGATTAATCCCTGGACAGGGCGCTCCGATGGATTCTTTGTGGGAGCGAGCTTGCTCGCGATGGATGTTAACGATGACGCGTGTTAACTGACTAAACGCGGTGCTCTTGAGTCCATCGCGAGCGAGCTCGCTCCTACAGGGGGATCTACTTCTGCACGACTTCGGGGGCAGGTGGCAAGGCCTTGGGCTTCATCAGGCTGAAGTCGATCAGCGGTCGCTGCTGGCGCTCGTAAGGATTGCCGATCATCAGGGGCCTGGGCTTGAAGCTGTCGCTGACCAGGCTTTTGCTGCGATCGAGTTCATCGAAGCTGAGCCCTGCCAGGTCGGCCCAGGTGTGAATCAGGTGCGAGCTGCTGTAAGGCCGCCCCAGATCGCCGGCAAAGTTCCAGTCATGGGTGTCGCGCCATTTCGGCGAGGCCCAGGCCATGAACGGAATCGTGTACATCGGCGCCGTCGGTTTGCTTTCGTTGCGCCCCAAGGTGCTATGGCCGGGGGAATCGAACACATCTTCGCCATGGTCGGAAAGGTACAGCAGGAACCCGTTCGGATCGGACTTGGCGTAGTCCTTGATCAGACTCGAGACCACGAAGTCGTTGTACAGCACCGCATTGTCGTAGCTGTTGTAGGTAGGCAACTGATCGTCGCGCACGCCGGGTGGAACGCCCTGGCGGTCCTTGAACTTGTCGAAGGTCGATGGATAACGGTATTGGTAGCTCATGTGCGTGCCGAGCAGGTGCACGACGATCAGCTTGCGCGGCGCAGCGTCGGTCAGGGCCTTGTTGAACGGCTCGATCACATCGCCATCGTACTGGGCGGCGTTCTGGTTGCGGTTGTTGTTCAAGTACACCTGCTCATCGGCCTGCTGGGAGAACGTTGTCAACATGGTGTTGCGCTTGGTCATGGTCTGCTGGTTGGTGATCCAGAAGGTCTTGTAGCCCGCCTGCTTCATCATGCTCACCAGCGACGGGGTCGACAGGTACAGGTCCGGGTTGTCTTCGTCGGCGAAGGTCAGCACCTGCTGCAACGCCTCGATGGTGTAAGGGCGTGGGGTGATGACGTTATCGAAGACCGCCAGCTGATCCTTGAGCTTGTCCAGCTCCGGCGTGGTTTGCCGAGGGTAGCCGTACAGACTCATGCGCTGACGGTTGGTCGATTCACCGATCACCAGCACCAGGGTCGACGGCTGATCGGCTGCCGAATCCTTGAGGTTGTGCAGGGGCGGGATCTTGCTCGCGCTGGTGAGCATGTCCTGCATGCCGGCCAACGTGTCGAGGTAACGGTGATAAGCCACGGCCATTTGCCAAGGCACGGCGGGCTCGATGCGGGTCTCGAACTTTTCGAAACCGTCGGCAAAGTTGCCGGTGCGCAGGGTCTGCTTGATCAGCGGGTAACCGATCACGGCCACCAGAATCGCCGTTGCAGCGACCAGTGCCTGCCCGCGGGGCAGGTACACCGGACGCAAACGCGTCCACAGGAACCAGGCAAACAGCGTGTGGGCGAGGAAGGCCGCGACCATCCACCAGGCAAAGTACTGGGTCATGTACTCGCCGGCTTCAGACACGTTCGACTCGAACATGATGAAGATGACGCTTTGGGAAAATTCCTGCTGGTAGATGAAAAAGTAGCCCAGGCTTGCCATGGAGCAGGCCCACAGCACCACACCGATCAGCGCGGCCAATACCCGGGTCTGTTTAGGGAACAGCAGCATCGGCGCCAGCCAGATGGCACTCATGATGAACGCCTGGCGGAACCCGGTGAAACCGGAGGTGCCCGTCAGCTGGATCAGTAACTGGGTGATGCCGGAAAAATACCAGAAGAACAGAAACAGCCAGAGAAATCCTGCCCAATCGAAACCATTCGCAGACGTAGTGCTGCGTTTAAACAAAGTCATTCATCGCTCCAACCTGAAATCACTGCCTTCGCCGAGACGTGAATGTCCGCGACGAACGGAGGGCGCGCGAATACCGAGCGGCCACAATGCGCCGGAGTATCGGCAAGTGCGTGTGAAAAAAATGTGATTGGCAGGCAGGGCGGGGCGTATCTGGAAGCAGCAGGAGGCTGCTTCCGATTCAAGCGAAGGGATCAGGCGTGGGGAGCACGCTGTGTGACGGGCCAGGATTGAGCCTGAGCATCTTGCGTAAGCAGGCGCAGTTGCGCGACTTCCTGCCTCAACTGGTCGCGCTCGTCTTTCAACTGGCGCAATTCATCGCGACGGATCGTGACGTAAAGGGTTTGTGCTGGCCGTGCTGCTAGTAATGTGCCCATTGCTCACCTCGCAAATGGCTGATTCAACTGTAAATCCGCTCCGACGTCGGATGCTGACTTACTATCGGCGCCGATTTTGATTTCTTTTGCTCAAGAATGGAACTTTTTTATTTTTCATGGTCGCTGTGTCTTCGGCACGATTTCTGACGTTATGCGTCTGGATCGGGCACAATGCCCGGAAACTTCGTCCCGCCGCTCCGGACTAACCCACATTAGTCGCGTTGGGCTATAACCTTTGACACACTTTATTTGTAGTAGGGAGCATCAGAACATGCAACTCGGGATTATCGGACTGGGCCGCATGGGCGGCAATATTGCGCGGCGCCTGATGCTCAACGGGCACACCACCGTTGTTTACGATCGCAATACCGCCTTTGTCGAAAACCTGGTCGAAGCGGGTGCCACCGGCGTCGCCGACCTGCCAGCCCTGGTTGCCGGCCTGGCCAGGCCACGGGCGGTCTGGGTCATGTTGCCGGCGGGCGCGCCGACCGAAGACACCATCGCCACCCTGAGCACGTTGCTCGAAGCCGGCGACACTATCATCGACGGCGGCAACACCTTCTATAAGGACGATATCCGCCGGGCGAAAACCCTGTCGGAAAAAGGCCTGCACTACATCGATGTCGGCACCTCCGGCGGCGTCTGGGGCCTGGAGCGCGGTTACTGCATGATGATCGGCGGCGATGCCGACACCGTCAAACGTCTCGATCCGCTGTTCGAAAGCCTGGCACCGGGGCTGGGCGACATACCGCGGACCAAGGACCGCAAGTCTGATGACGATCGCGCCGAACGGGGTTATATCCACGCCGGGCCGGCCGGTGCAGGCCATTTCGTCAAGATGATCCACAACGGCATCGAGTACGGCATGATGCAGGCCTTCGCCGAAGGCTTCGACATCCTCAAGACCAAGGCCAGCACCCACCTGCCGGAAGACCAGCGTTTCGACCTGAATGTCGCCGACATCGCCGAAGTCTGGCGTCGTGGCAGCGTGGTGTCGTCCTGGCTGCTCGACCTGACCGCCGACGCACTGGCCAGCGATCCGAAGCTCGAAGGTTATTCCGGCTCGGTCGCCGACAGCGGTGAAGGTCGCTGGACCATCGAGGCCGCCATGGAACAAGCGGTGCCCGTACCGGTGCTGTCGAATTCGCTGTTCTCCCGCTACCGTTCCCGCGGGCAAGGCACCTTTGGCGACAAGATTCTCTCGGCCCAGCGATTCGGCTTCGGCGGCCATGTGGAGACCGCGAAAAAATGACCCGCCTGATCCGCAATAAGTCCAAGGCAGAACCCGCACCACCGACCACACTGTTCCTGTTCGGTGCCCATGGTGACCTGGTCAAGCGTCTGCTGATGCCGGCGCTGTACAACCTGAGTCGCGACGGTCTGCTCGGCGATGGATTGCGGATCATCGGCGTTGACCACAACGCCATCAGCGATGAGGCTTTCGCGAAAAAACTCGAAGACTTCATTCGCGCCGAGGTGGCTTCCAAGGTCGGGAAGGGCGATGCAGCCCTGGATCCGGACTTGTGGGCCAAGTTGGCCAAAGGCATCAGCTACGTCCAGGGCGATTTCCTGGACGACAGCACCTATCAAGCCCTGGGGGCGAAAATTGCCGCCAGCGGCACCGGCAACGCTGTCTTCTATCTGGCCACCGCGCCACGCTTTTTCAGCGAAGTGGCGCGCCGTCTTGGCGCTGCCGGCCTGTTGCAAGAAACCCCCGAGGCGTTCAGGAGGGTGGTGATCGAAAAACCCTTCGGCTCCGACCTGCACACTGCCGAAGCCTTGAACGCATGCCTGCTCAAGGTGATGACGGAGAACCAGATCTACCGTATCGATCACTACCTGGGCAAGGAAACCGTGCAGAACATTCTGATCAGCCGGTTCTCCAACAGCCTGTTCGAAGCGTTCTGGAACAATCATTACATCGACCACGTGCAAATCACCGCCGCTGAAACCGTCGGCGTGGAAACCCGTGGCAGTTTTTACGAGCACACCGGCGCCCTGCGGGACATGGTGCCCAATCACCTGTTCCAGTTGCTGGCGATGGTGGCCATGGAGCCGCCAGCGGCCTTTGGCGCCGATGCGGTGCGCGGCGAGAAAGCCAAGGTGGTCGGCGCGATTCGTCCCTGGTCGGTCGAGGAGGCAAGGGCCAACTCGGTCCGCGGCCAGTACGCGCCCGGTGAAATCGACGGCAAGCCGTTGCCCGGTTATCGCCAGGAAAACAACGTGGCGCCGGACAGCAACACCGAAACCTACGTGGCGCTCAAGGTCATGATCGACAACTGGCGCTGGGTCGGCGTGCCGTTCTACCTGCGCACCGGCAAGCGCATGAGCGTGCGCGACACCGAGATCGTCATCTGTTTCAAGCCGGCACCCTACGCGCAGTTCCGCGATACCGAGGTCGATGAGTTGCAGCCGACCTATCTGCGCATCCAGATCCAGCCCAACGAAGGCATGTGGTTCGACCTGCTGGCCAAACGGCCAGGCCCTGCGTTGGAGATGGCCAATATCGAACTGGGTTTTGCCTACAAGGATTTTTTCGAAATGCAGCCGTCCACCGGCTACGAAACCCTGATCTACGATTGCCTGACGGGCGATCAGACGCTGTTCCAGCGCGCCGACAACATCGAAAATGGCTGGCGCGCCGTGCAGCCGTTCCTCGATGCCTGGCAGCAGGACGCGAGCATACAAAGCTACGCGGCGGGTGAAGACGGGCCGCAGGCCGCAGAAGATCTGCTGACCCGCGACGGCCGCGTCTGGCACGACCTCGGATGAGTGAGCCGACGCAACAGCCCATCCTTTTTCTGCTTAGTGACATGGACGGCACCTTGCTGCTGCCCGATCACAGCCTCAGCGAGCGCACCCTCGAAGCGGTCGGTTCGTTGCGCGAGGCGGGCGTGCTGTTCAGCCTGGCCACCGGCCGACCACCTAGAGCCATGCTGCAGCAGATCGAAGCCTTGGGCGTCGATCTGCCGACGGCGGCGTTCAATGGCGGCACCCTGGTCAATCCCGACGGCAGTATTCTGCTCGCGCATTACTTGCCGGCCACGGCCGCGTTGACCACCTTGACGTTGTTTACCGATCTGCCGGATATCGAAGTCTGGGTATTCAGCGGTGGCGACTGGCTGGTGAAAGACCCGTCCGGCCCCATGGTGCCACGCGAGCAGGATGGCCTGGGATATCCGCCGGTAAAGGTGGAGACCTTCGAGCCCTATCTGGAGCGCATCGACAAGATTGTCGCTGCCAGTAACAACACTGGACTGTTGATCGAGCTGGAAGCGCAACTGCTGCCCAAGGTCGAGAACCAGGCGCAAGTCTCGCGCTCGCAGCCGGTGTACCTGGATGTGACCGCGATGAAAGCGAACAAGGGTGAAGCGCTGGCGACACTGGCCGAACTCCTCGGTGTGCCGCTGGAACAGACGGCCGCCCTGGGCGATGGCGGCAACGATCCGGCGATGTTTCATCGGGCCGGGTTGTCGATCGCCATGGGGCAGGCGGAAGAGGCGGTGCGGCGCCAGGCGCATGTGATCACGGGGACCAACACCGAAGACGGCGCGGCGCAGGCGATCGAGCAGTACATCCTGAAACGCTGAGCCCCTGTAGGCGCTGGCTTGTCGGATCGCCGCACCGCAGCGAAAGCGGTCTCCCAGCCACTATATCTATTGAATGTGCCGCCGCCTTCGCCAGCAAGCCGGCTCCTACACGGGATCGACGTCGGTCACCGATTCCGTGTGCACAGGGACCGTGGTGTTATAGCCAGTAACTTACTGCATACCAACCAAGCACACCCATCACCACCGTATACGGCAATGCCATCCACACCATCCGCCCATACGACAGGCGAATCAGCGGTGCAATCGCCGACGTCAGCAGAAACAGAAACGCCGCCTGGCCATTGGGCGTCGCCACGCTCGGCAGGTTGGTGCCGGTGTTGATCGCAATCGCCAATGTCTCGAAATGCTCGCGGCTCATGTGGCCGGCGATGAAGGCCCGTTTCACTTCAGTGATGTAGATGGTCGCGACGAATACGTTGTCGCTGATGGCCGACAGCAAGCCGTTGGCGATGAACAGCATGCCCGGCTGTTGTTCCGCCGGCAGTGCCAGCACCCACTGGATCAGCGGGGTGAACAGTTGCTGGTCGTGAATCACTGCCACCACCGCAAAGAACACCACCAGCAGCGCCGTGAACGGCATGGCGTCCTTGAATGCGTTGCCGATGCGGTGCTCGTCGGTGATGCCGGTGAACGAAGTGATCAGCACGATCACCATCAGACCGATCAGGCCGACCTCGGCGATGTGAAACCCCAGCCCCGCAATCAGGATCAGCGCCGCCAGGCCCTGCACGATCAGCGCGGCGCGTTGGCGAGCGGTGCGTGCGGCGTTGTCTTCGGCAGCGTAGTTGGCCAGCACGGCACGTACGTTGTCCGGCAACAGCGTGCCGTAACCGAACCAGCGCAGTTTCTCCAGCAACACGCAGGTCGCCAGGCCCGCCGCCAGTACCGGCAAGGAAACCGGAGCGACTTTCAGAAAGAACTCGGCGAAGTGCCAGCCCATTTCATGGCCGATCAGCAGGTTCTGCGGCTCGCCGACCAGGGTGCAGACGCCGCCCAGGGCGGTACCCACGGCGCCGTGCATCAGCAGGCTGCGCAGAAAGGCACGGAATTGTTCGAGGTCGGCGTGATGCAGCTTGGGCAGGTTCTGGTCGTTACCGATCGGGGTGTCCTGCCGCGGATCGTCGCCCGAGGCGACGCGGTGATACACCGAGTAGAAGCCTACCGCCGCACTGATGATCACGGCCGTGACGGTCAGGGCATCGAGAAACGCCGACAGGAATGCCGACAGAAAGCAGAACATCAACGCCAGCATGGACTTGGAGCGGACCCCGAGCAGCAGTCGCGAGAACAGGAACAGCAACAGGTCTTTCATGAAGTAGATGCCGGCCACCATGAACATCAGCAGCAGGATCACAGGGAAATTGTGCACCAGTTCGTCATAGAGTGCCTGGGGCGTGGTCATCTTCAACAGCAGGGCTTCAACCAGCAGCAGGCCGCCGGGCATCAACGGATAACACTTGAGTGCCATGGCCAGGGTGAAGATGAATTCCAGCACCAGCAGCCAGCCGGCCGCCACCGGGCCGACCGTCCACAACACCAGGGCGTTGAGAATCAGGAAGCCGACAATGCTTGCCTTGTACCAGCGGGGGGAATGCCCGAGAAAATTATGCGCGAACGCCTGGGCCATTGAGCCGGACATTGGCTACTCCTTGTAATAAGAAGCGCGCAAGTTGCCGTAAGTGCAGAGGAAGATCAAGTGTAGGAAAAATCCTTGGAATTAACCCAGGTAACGTGCGACGACGGCCCGATAACTGCCGTCCAGTGAAGAGCCCGCCACGACGATGCTTGCATTCTCTTGCACGACCAATGAAGTGGCAAAATCCCGGGTGCGACCCTGGCGGGTGCGAACCCAGCCGGTACCCTGGCCAAAGCGATAATCGAGCTGTCCGTCGGGCATGTAGCGGGCCAGAACGAAATCGCCCTCGCTGCCGCCGAAGGTTGCGCCTGCCGTGAGCACGCAGCCGTCAGGCAATGCCAGGGCGGCGTTCCACTGACAGCCACTGTGGCTGATTTCCAGCAACTGCGGATGGCCGCCATTGCAATGGCTTTCCGGACGACCGTTGATGTGGACTTTCAGTGAAAGGCAGTGCAGCGGGTCGCGGCTGCTGCCAAAACAATGCAAGTCGCCATTGTCGTGCTGGATGATCTGGCTGACCCGGGTGCTGCGCTCTTTTGCCTTGAAACTCATGAAGCCGTCCACCGCGAAACTATCGTCGAGCCTTCCATCGGCGTGATAGCGGGCCAACAAGCCTTCCTGGGGGAAGTTGATCGAACCGCCTACCAGGATTCGGGTGTCTCGTTGAACCATCAGGCTGCTGATCCAGGTGTTCATCAGCAAATGCCTGACAATCACGAAGCCACGACCATTGAATGTACTGTCGAGTGAACCGTCGGTTTCGAGCCGTATCAGCAGGCCGACATGATCGGCCAGTTCAAAGTGGTGATTGGCCAGCAGCAGGATGCGACCATCCTCCTGCACACAGACATCACAGGCTTCGGTGCCTGGCATGCCAGGAGGCAGCCAGCCGTCGCGCGCACCCTGGGAAAGATCGCCTGGCAGGCGCACCACGCAACGGCCATTGTCGCCAAAACCTTGATCGGGACGGCCGTGCTGATCGAATAGGGCGAGCGCAGGCAGTGTCCGGTACGCATTCTCGTAATGCAGCCCGGCCAACAGAATGCGTCCATCGGCCAGGACATGGACCTTTCCACCCATTGCCTCGAAGCCGTGTTCGAACTGGCCGATGACGCTGCCGTGGTGGCCGAATACCAGATCGGCCGAGCCATCTTCCAGCAGGCGAGCCAGGCCGAAGCGGCTGCCGCCCGGGGTGTCGACCTTTGCCGCTACCAGCAACCTGCCCTGTGAATCGATCGCTACCCCGTTGGCCATGCTTGCGGTGCTGCCGGCAAAATACACTTGGGTCGTGCCGGTTCCGGCGAAGGATAAATCCAGTGCTCCAGCGTTATCAAGCGGTGTGGTCAAGGCATAAGGGGTCTGAATCGACATGCACGCATCTCCTTGCGAGTCGTCCTGATCCAGAAGTTGGGTGGCGACTTTCATTAGGGAAGTCATTCAATCCCTGTATGCACTAATGCACAACAGTGAGACTTAACAGGCGGAGGGTCGTTTTGTGCCAGAACAGTGTCTTTTCGAACCATTGCCTAGTCTGCCAACAACTGCAGGCGCCTGGTTGGAAAAAACAGCGGTTATCAATGCGAATGACATGCAGCATCAGCGGGTTGCCGATTGGGGGAAAGGTGCGGGTTACCGTGAAGTAACCCGCGAAATGCTTAGTGCGGCATGGACCACGACTGGAGTTGGTAACCTCCCTTGCTCAGCTCTTCACGAACTTCTTCCAGCAAGTGCTCGAGTTGCGCGGGATCGGTATAGGCACTGCTTGGAATCTGCTTGCGACCGATGCGGGTGTTGGTGCGGTCGATGACGCTCAGGCTGAGGTCGCCATTACCGTCCTGTGGGGCCCAGGCCACGCATTGAAAGGGTTGGAGCGCGCGGTCGGCGATCAAAAGAGCTTCGTTGATACGGAGCGGGGCGTTCATGGGATCGTCTCTCTGTGTGCCCAATCAAGTGAAGGGCCGTCGGTTGGGCTTACCGTTCGGCTCGTTACTTGTACTGATGCCCGCAACCGGGGGGTGGGTCACATGTAATTCACAGTTATTTCAACTTTCTTTCATCGGCCCGGTTCGAACAGGTTTTTGAAAGCTGAATGAAAGATTGAAATCGTTAGGCAACTAACAAAGCAACTTCTTATAACGATTTACACGTTGCTCATATAGACAAATGGTACAAGGTCTCGTCAAAAATCTTGCTAGTGTTACAGCCAAGACCGCCAAATGACTGTTTTTAATAATATTTCATATATTTGGCGCCAAGGAACAGTCATGAGCGAAGCGCCTGCCTTACGACGTCTATTAGTAGTGGACCCCTGCGACGACTGCCATCGGCTATTGCCCGGCTTACGCTCTGTGGGATGGGATGTGGACAGCTGTACCCTGGAAAACGCCGCAGACAAGACCTGCGACGTTGGCCTGCTGCGATTGCAACCCTTTCATCTGGAGCGACCGGACGCAGTCAAGGAGCTGATCAGCCGTAGCGGCACCGAATGGATTGCCGTACTCAACCAGGAAGTCCTGCGCTTGCAAAATGTCGGGGACTTCGTTTGCGAATGGTTTTTCGATTTCCATACCTTGCCGTTCGATGTGTCCCGGGTTCAAGTGACGCTGGGCCGGGCGTTCGGCATGGCACGCTTGCGCGGCCAGGGTTCGGTTCATATCGATCAGCCTGAGCATGAACTGCTGGGCGACAGCAAGCCGATTCGCGAACTGCGCAAGTTGTTGAGCAAACTGGCACCCACCGAGTCACCGGTGTTGATTCGCGGTGAAAGCGGGACCGGTAAAGAACTGGTCGCCCGCACGCTGCACCGACAGTCCCAGCGACACAGCAAACCCTTTGTCGCCATCAACTGCGGCGCGATTCCTGAACACTTGATCCAGTCGGAACTGTTTGGCCACGAGAAGGGTGCCTTTACAGGCGCCCATCAACGCAAGGTCGGGCGAATCGAAGCGGCGAACGGTGGGACGCTGTTTCTTGACGAAATCGGTGACCTGCCCCTTGAGCTGCAAGCCAATCTGTTGCGGTTTCTCCAGGAAAAGCACATCGAGCGTGTGGGCGGCAGTCAGCCGATTCCCGTGGATGTGCGGGTATTGGCCGCGACTCACGTCGACCTTGAAGCCGCCATAGAGAAAAAACGCTTTCGCGAAGATTTGTACTACAGGCTGAACGTCCTGCAAGTCGTTACTGCCCCCTTGCGCGAGCGCCACGGCGATCTGTCGATGCTGGCCAATCATTTTTCCCATTTCTACAGTCATGAAACCGGTCGCCGCCCTCGCAGCTTCAGCGAAGACGCGTTGGTTGCCATGGGCAAACATGACTGGCCGGGCAACGTTCGTGAGTTGGCCAATCGGGTGCGCCGCGGGTTGGTGCTGGCTGAAGGGCGGCAGATCGAGGCGCGGGACCTGGGACTGATCAGCCAGCATGCGATCGCCGCGCCGATGGGAACCCTCGAAGACTACAAGACCCGCGCCGAGCGCCAGGCATTGTGCGATGTATTGAACCGCCACAGCGACAATCTCAGCGTCGCTGCCCGGGTATTGGGCGTGTCGCGGCCAACCTTTTACCGATTGCTGCACAAGCACCAGATTCGCTAGAGGCAGAAACAAAAGATCGCAGCCTGCGCCAGCTCCTACAGGATGAACGCAATCCAATGTAGAAGCTGGCGCAGGCTGCGATCTTTCGATCTGCAACCTGGATCAGAAGTAATACGGGAATTTCAGGCTGAAGGTAAAGTCCGGGGCATCGTCTGTCATGCCGATGGACAGGTTGGGGACGATGGTCAGGTTGTCGGTGGCCGCAATGGTCATGCCGATGTTGAAGTAACCGGCGTTGGCATCGCTTGAAGTGACCGATTGCCAATCACCGCCATCTTCCTTGATCTTGCTTTTGCGTTGCACCAGGTCAGACACCGAGAACGACATACTCATCTTTTCGTTCAACGCAAAAGCGATACCGGCACCGATCTGGAAGCTGTCGCCGATACTCACCTTGCCCGGGGTTTTCTGGTTGACGGTGGAGCTGATGTCGTCGAACGAATCCTCGAAGTTGTGGGTGTAGGAGAGGCTACCGAACAACACCGCCGGGTCGAAGGTCTTGACCAGCGAGATGCCCGGCGTGATCGACCAGACGCCGTTACCGGTCGGCAGGGTGTCAGGCACGAACAGGTTGGTGTTGGCGTCGGACTGGCGCAGCTTGATGCCGAAGGGGTCCTTGCCGGTAGGTGCCTTGACACGCAAGGTGACCACGGCATCCGGGGTGTTGATCGACTCGTCCAGGAACTTGTAGGCGATGCCGAAGTTGACGTCGCCAATGGTTGGATCCCTGGTGACGGTGTCTTCGGTGGTGACGCCGGCCGAGCCTTCGTTACCGCCGCCGGACTGATAGGTCGATTCGCGGTAGATCACCGGCACGTTCAGGTCGAACTGCCAGCGGTTGTCGAAGTTGTAGCGGCCGGTGAGGTCAAGCGTCCAGGTATCGGCCTTGATCCGGTCCAGGTTGATGTTGCCCAGAAAGATCGAGTCAAGCGCGAGGAAGCCGTTGAGGATCAGTTGGCGGGTATCGTAGCGCGAATAAGTGAGCCCGGTTTCGAGGCTGAACTTGCCGCCGCCGAAGAACCCGCTGGCCTCGTCGTACAGGTTGGAAACACTCTGTGCGGGCTGTGAATCATCGGCCAGCGATTGCCCGTAGGAACTGCCGCTGCCCCCGGCGGCGCCCCCTGAGGCCGCAGCCGCACCGGTACCGGTCGCGACTTGTGAATTGCCCTTGAGGTCGGCTGGCGACTTGGCCAGGCGTTTGGGTTGTGGGGTTACCGGTTGTTCTTCGACCTGGCGGACCCGTTGCTCGAGAATCGCCAGTGCTTTTTGTTGTACTTCGTATCGTTGCTTCAGCTCCAGAAGTTCCTGTTTCAGAATCTCCACATCCGATGCGGGTGCTGCTTGCAAAATCGCCGCGGGAAATAAAGTGCTCAGACAGACTACTGCGCGCAGTGATACTGATCGATACATGAATAAGCCGTCCCTAAATGCCCAATGATCGAGAGTCAGCGTAGTTCAATATCCCAGACTGCGTAGTGCGTTAAGTTGAGTCAGGTTGCAGTCCAGTGCACCTGCGCTCGGGCCATTATTGTTCAGCACTACATTAAGCTGAGTCAGGTTATTGACCATATTGCTGCTGCCCAGTAACCGCGTGTTCTGCAACAGGCCACCCTGGGCAACTTGCTGCATGGCCGTGCCCTGGTTGTTGTTGGCCTGTATGGCCATCTGGATGCCGCCGCCGGTGGCGGAAACGGCCACAGTGCCGGCCGCATTGCTGCCGGTAATGGTTTGCCCGCTCATCAACACCTGGCCTTGGCCCGGGTTGAGGGCCGGCGCACGGCTGGCCTCTTTGACGTCGATCGCGACGTTGTTATAGGCGGTGTTGCCATCGCCGGCGGCGCGCACGCTTTGGGTGATCCCCTGCGCGCTGTTCAAGCCCGCGCCGCCAATGACGTTGCCGGTGCCCTGTCCGGGCGTACTGCCGTCCCCGGACTGGCTGAAAGTTGAAACGTAGAATTCGGGTTTTACGGTGGCTGCCTGAATTTGCATCGACGTGGTCGCCCCGATCAGATCGCCACTGGCATTGCGCCAGGTACTGCTCATGACAACGCCGAAACTGATGATCCGTCCCGGCATGACGTAACGGCCGCGCAACTCACCGAGTTCATGGTCGTTGATTTCGATGGGTTTGAAGCCGTTGGCATAGCCTGAAGCGCTCGCTGCCAGACAGGCAGCGGCCAGCCAGTATGAGGTTTTCATCTGCTGCTCCCGGAGCATCCTGCCCCACTATCATTTTGGGCGATTAAAAGAAGTCGCTCTGTATGAAGCCAAAATCCATCAATTCGGCATCTTTGACCGGATTGAAGTTATCCAGCTTGTTTTTGGCTGTCAGGGGTTCCGGTGGACTGCGTAGAGCATTGGTTTTGTCATAACCCGGGCCCACGATAGCGAAGACAATGCCGTTCCAGCCTTTGACGAAGTCATCATGGGTGTAGCGTTTATGACCGAGGACCGGGTCGCCGATGTAGACCCAATTCTTGTCTGCCCGCTGCATCACCACGAAGTGCTTGTAGCCGCGAATTTCCATCAGTACCACCACCGGAATCGTTACTGCATCCAGCTTTTCAGGTGGGATCTTGTAGCCCCGGGCGCGCATGCCGATGCTTTCTATGTAGCGCTTCATGTCCAGCATGGAAAAACCCTGGGTACGAACCAGGTCCTGGTCAGCGTTGACCAGCATGCCTTTGACGATGTGCTCTTCATCGACGTCGAGCCAATAGGCCTGGCGTAACACCGTCGCCAGTGCGGCAGCGCCACAACTGAAGTCGGTTTTCTGTTCGACGATGTCGCTGAACTTGCGCTCACGCAAACTCTGGACTTCCTTGTAGACCAGTACGCCGCCAGGTAACGCGGCAACCGGCATCTGTGCTGCCTGAGTCAAGCCAGACAGGCACAGCAGAGCGAGGAGGGCAGTCTTACGCATGATCGATACGCCTTTGCGGACTGTGGAAAAGCCCCGTTGCCGGGGCTTTTGTTTCGATCGCGATTACAGGCAGACTTGGCAGCCGGCAGCGATGGACAGCGAGTTGCTTTGTTGGTTGCCTACACCAGACGCTACGTTGGCACCGCCGTTGCCGGAGAAGCCATTCATCGAGTTGGACATGACAGCCGTGTTGGTTACAGGGTTTTTCCAGCCGTTTGGTGTCATTTGTTGTTGGGTGGTCACGCCGGCCAGACCGAATACGCCGACCGCAACGAAGTCGGACTTGGTGTCGCCATTGTTGCCGCCATGGCCGCCACCGTGGCCGCCGCCATAACCGCCGCCTTTGTTGCCCCAACCGCCGTGGTCATCATCGCCTTCGGTAATCGCGGTGCCTTTAGCCACGAACACACCAGCAGCGTTGAAGGTCCCCACCAGGGTTTCTTTAGTGTAGGCCTGAGTCGCGCCGTTGCTGACATTCAAGCCGCCGGAGGTTTGGTTGGCCGCAGCAGAAGCTTGTGCTACACGGCCGCCCGATACGGCGATGGCCAGGTTGTTTTTCTGTTGGTTGAAGTTGCCGGAGGCCACGTTGATGCCGATGTTGCCGGAACCATTGTTGCCGCCATTGTTGAGGGACGCAGCGTTGGTGCTGGAGGAGTTGTAAACGGTGTTCCCACTGTTGACTTGAGTGGCGCTGGAAGCCGCTACCGCGGTGCCGAAGATGAAGCTTTCGTCAGAGGTGGCCAGGGCAGCGGCGTTGTCTTGTTGGTTGCCGTCGCCGGCTGCAACGTTGGCGCCCATGTTGCCGTTGGAGCCGTTCAGCGAGTTATCCATCGCGGCGCCATTTTTGGTGCCTTGGTTGGTAACGGTGTTGCCCCCGCTGGATTGTTGGTCCACGACGATGGCGCCTGCACCGGCACTGAGTGCCAGGATCTGTTCCAGGCTTGGGCCCCGAGGGTTGCCATGGCCGTTTCCGTGCCCGTTGCCGTGACCATTGCCGTGACCACGATCATCATCACGTCCGCCTGCCTGTGCCGCGATTGCCATCACTGCTGCCAGAGCGAAAACCAGTGGTTTGAGAGCCATTGTAGGTTTCATGGTGTTTCTCCGTGCTTATTAGTTGGTTAAGTGTTGGTACTTTCCAATCGCACTGCGTTTGGGTCAGTCAGCGACCCGGATGCTCAGGGTGTTAGCCATTCGGTTCCCCACCCCGGCACTCTGGTTCACCTGGATCACCCCTCGACTGCCGGTGAAGGCCTGGTCGCTTGTCACGACCTGGCGACTGCCGATTGAGGTGCCAGTTGCTCCTGAGCTTGGTTGCAACGCCACGTTCTGTTGAGAAAGGGCGCTATCGTCGACGCTCTGCGGCGCAGCACTGATGCTGATGCGCATGGCGTTGGCCATCTGGTTGTTGGCCCCGGCGCCCTGGTTGACGCCCAGTACACCGTTGCCATTACTGAAAGAGGTGCCGCCGATGGTGGCCGTCGCGTTCATCGACGGATTGGCGGAGGTATTTATTTTCTGGTTGATGCGGGTGGTCGCGGCAGCTTCGGTGCCGATGGCGATCGCCCGTACGTTGGTCTGTTGCTGTTGGTCACCGGCGGCCTGGTTGACGTTGAAGTTGCCTTTGTACTGGGTGCCGGAATCCTGGATCCTGGCGCTGTTCACCGTGCTGACGCTGGAGTCGGCCATGGCGCTGGTGCAACCGAGCAGTGCGAGGACTATCAATGAACGAGTCATGTCATTGGCCTCCAGCCAGTCTGCCCAGTGGGGCGAGGCCGGTACTCATGGCACGGTTGATGGTGCCCGAGATCGCACTACCACTGCCGCCGCTGTGACCCGCAGACATGCCAGGCATGCCGTTGGGGTTGGTGACCACATTGAGGCCTTGCATGCCAGGGTTGTTCTGGTTGATGTTGTTGCCGCCGATGGACGAACCGCTGGCGATGCTGGCGAAGTCGCCGTCGCTCAACTCGGTGCTCTTGAGGGTCGACTGGATGCGTGACGAAGGGTTGGCGTTGACGGTGTTCGGGTAGGGGTCCTTGCCACCGTCACGTCCGAAATGAACCGGCTGGACGTCGCGTTGCAGTACGATGGAACCGTTGCCTTCGGCTTGAACACTGAGACTGAGCACCGAGCTGGCGGCACATCCAATCAGCAGTAAGCTGGTTAACCCTTTATTGAAAGTCCCCACAGCGGCAATTCCTTCTTCTTGTGGGCTGGCATCTGTCAGCGTTATGAAGGAGAGAGCGAAAGCTGTGCCGCTTTTTGATAGTCGTGGTAATTCAATAGCTTGCGAATTATGCGCGGAACGGGCTTGTTGGCACTGTTTCAAGTTTGAGACAGTCCAAAGTGCCTTCATCCGGTCAAAGTGGTTGCAATGCTCTAAAACGGGGGTTGACGGCGATGTGTATCACTGGCTTAACAGCCGAGGTGTAAAGATTATGAACCCGTTCAAATCGCGAGTTTGAGCTGGCAAGAGTGTTTCAAAAACGGACACTTTCCCCCCAAAACAGGGGAATTGGGGTGGGAATTCGCAAGAACAGTCAACAATCGAGCAGTCGTTCAACGGCGTTCAGGGCCTGGGTGCGACGCGCTGCCCAATCACCCTCCAGCACCTGAACCGGTTGTCGATGGTGCTCCAGCCAGGCGAGGGTCTGATCGAAGAACGCCCGGCGTTGACCCAGTTCGGGTTGGCAACGCTGACCGTCGTCGGTCCAGGGGACGTTTTCGGGGGATAACACCAGGTGCAAGTCGTACCTCCTGGCCAGCAATGCCTGTTCGATCCAGGCGGGGCAATCGCCGAACAGGGTCTGGCTCCAGAGGATGTTGCTCAGCAGGTGAGTGTCCAGCAGCAGCAATTGCGGCTGTCGGGCGCGGGCCTCGTCTTCCCATTGCAGTTGTCCGCGGGCTATGTGGGGAATGTCGGCCAGGCACGTGTCGCGCGGGTTCTGCTCGATGAACCAGCGGACATATTCATCCACCAGAAGGCCTCCGAACCGTGCTTGCAGCTCGGCCGCGAGCCAGCTCTTGCCACTGGATTCGGGGCCGGTGAGCACCAGGACTTTCATGTGCGCAATACCGGATCGGCGCGCCATTCCCGCCAGCCTTGCACGGCTATCACCGCAAACAGCCCGTAGAGGCCGGCGGTCAGGTACATGCTCTTGTAGATAAAAAGCCCGACGAAAACCACGTCGAGGGTGATCCACAGTGGCCAGCATTGCACGCGTTTCTGCGCCATCCAGACTTGCGCCACCAGGCTGAAACCGGTGAGCGCCGCATCGAGCCAGGGTTGGGCGGCATCGGTCCAGTGGGCCATGACGGCCCCCAGGATCAGACTGCCGATTGCGCCAATGGCAAGACTGACCGTTATCGATCGACCATCGAGCAGGCTGACCTGACGCCCCTGACGGGTATCGCCCGCACGGGTCCATTGCCACCAGCCATACAGCTGCAAGGCGGCATAGATCACCTGCAGCAACATGTCGGAATACAGCTTCACTTCAAAAAAGATCCAGCTGTAGAGCGACACCATGACCAGGCCGATCGGCCAGCACCAGGGGTTCTGTTTGACCGTCAACCAGACGGCGATGACGCCGAGGGTGGCGGCAAACAGTTCAAGCCCGGACATGGGGGTTCCTTGGGGAAGTTGGAGAGGGGGGCGATTGTAACGGGTAGGCGTGGGTGGTGGGTTGTTCGATCGTGTACATATTGGTTGCGGTTTTCGGATTCTTTGATCGTGTGCATATCCGTTGCGGTTTTCGGATTCTTTGATCGTGGGCATATCCGTTGCTGCGGTAACGTCTACTTAGGGTTTCGCCCTTACGGCGAGGCACTTTTTTCAAACGCCAAAAAAGTACCCAAAAAGGCTCGCCCCGGCGTCCGGCCCCTCGCTAAAGCTCGGGGTGCCTTCGCTCCGGTATTCATCCGGGGACACAGCCCGCAGGTTGGCTTCGCGACGACCTACATGCAGCGTGTTCGACTGCGTCGAACGGCGCTGCGCGCCACTCCCCGGATGAACACCTCCACTCAGCCTCCCGAAGGGGCGGGTGGATCAAGATCAAGAGCTGCAGGCGAGCTAACGCTCGGCCTGATGAGTGGTGAAGGGCGTCGATGTACGCCGATCCATTGTAGGAGCTAGCTTGCTCGCGATGGTCGTTAACGATAACGCGTGTTTACTGTTAAACGCGGCGCTCTCGAGTCCATCGCGAGCGAGCTCGCTCCTACAGGGGGACGCGTGCGCTTCAAAGGATAGGCCGGCCGGTAGGCCGCCTCGCTTTGGCTTTGGCTGTGCACGCCCCATCGAGAGGCCGAGTGGAGGTTCTGCGCAGTGGGCAACCCGGCATGGATGCCGGGTTAGCCGCCCCCGGCCATGGATGGCCGATGGCGGCGGGCCCACGGAGCAGGACCGGAGCGAGGGCATGCCGAGCCTAGGCGAGGCACCGAACGAAAGGGGCAAGAGCGCTTGGTTACTTGGCGCTTTTCCAAGTGACCCGCTGTAAGAGCGGAACCATCAGCGGCCGTTACCGCAGCAACGGATATGTACACCATCAAAAACCCGCCAAATACTCACTGGCTACACCCGAAACTGCCTGAGCAACCCGTTCAATTGCTCGCTCAGTTCCCTGAGATGCACACTGGCCAGGCTCGATTGTTCCGCCGCCAGCGCCGTGCTGTGGGACAAGCCGGCGGCCTGGGTGACGTTCTGGTTAATGTCCTCGACCACATGGGCCTGTTGCAGGGTCGCGCTGGCGATGGAAGCGTTGAGCCCGTTGAGGTTGCGCAGCGCCTGGCCAATGGCATTGAGGCTCGCACCGGCCAGTCCGGCCTGTTCGATGGTCAACTGCGAGGCGCGACTGCTGTCACCGATCACTTTTACCGCCGCTTCGGAGTGGCTTTGCAGGCGCTCGATCATCGACTGGATTTCGGCCGTGGACTTCTGGGTTCGCTGGGCCAGCAACCGCACTTCATCGGCCACCACCGCAAAACCGCGCCCTTGCTCGCCGGCCCGGGCCGCTTCGATCGCGGCATTCAGGGCCAGCAGGTTGGTTTGCTCGGCGATGGAACGGATCACTTCCAGGACGCTGCCAATCTGCGTGCTTTCGGCGGCCAGGGTGCGAATCACGTCTACCGCCTGATCGATCGTGGAGGACAGTTTGTCGATCTGTTGCAGGCTGCCATCGATGTTAACCTGGCCTTGCTGCGCCTGGGACTCGGCATCGCGCATTTCGCTGGCGGCGTGCTCGGCATTCTTGGCCACGTCCTGCACGCCGTAGGTCACTTCGTTGATGGCCGTGGCCACCAGTTCCATCTGCTGGGACTGCTGCTGGCTGCGTTGCCGGGCCTGGTCGGCGTCGTTGCCCAACTCGCTGGAAGACTGGCCCAGGGCACTGGCTGATGCCTGCAGTTCGCTGATCACCTGCCGCAGTTTGGCGGTGAAGGCATTGAAGTGGCGTGCCAGTTGCGTGACCTCATCCTGGCCGTGGGTGTCGAGGCTGCGGGTCAGGTCGCTCTCGCCACTGGCGATGTTGGCCATGGCGTTCACGGTTTCCTGAAGCGGACGCACGATGCTGCGGGCAATCAGGATCACCAGCAGCGCCATGATCAGGGCAATCACCAGGCCCATTAACGAGGCTTTCCCGACCTGGGTGTAAAACTCGTCCTGCATGTCATCGATGTACACACCCGAACCGATCACCCAGCCCCAGGGTTCGAACAATTTGACGTAGGAAGTTTTCTCGACCGGGGCGCTGGCGCCCGGTTTCGGCCAGCGATAGTCGATCGTCCCGGCACCCTTGGCCTTGGCCACGGCGACCATTTCGTTGAACAACGCGAACCCGTCCGGATCGCGGATTGTCGAGAGGTTCTGGCCGTCGAGTTTCGGATTGGTCGGGTGCATGACCATGACGGGGGTAAGGTCGTTGATCCAGAAATAATCGTTCTGGTCATAACGCAGGCCGCGAACTGCCGTCAGCGCCTGCTTCTGCGCCGCTTCCCGGGTCAGGGTACCGGCGGTCTCCAGGCCCTGGTAATAGCTCAGAATCCCGCTGGCGGTCTGCACCACGTGCTGGGTTTTCTGTGCCTTGGCTTGATACAAGTCCTGATGAATCTGTTTAAGCATCAAGGCGCCCAACGTCATCAACATCAAGACGGCCACGATCAAAATGAGCCACAAACGTCGGCTGATCGACATATTGCGCAAGCTGTTCATAACGCTGTCACTCCGGTTTCTTGTTCTTGTAATAATTGATCGCCAGCCTTCAGTCACGCGATGCCGGACGGGCCTGGAAGCCTCGATCCGTATAAAGGCGGCAGCGTTAATCGGGCTTGTCTGATAGGATTTCGGCCCCGCGCGGAAAAACCTGAGTCCAAGTTGATTTTTCACGGAATTTTTACGGTTTTGTGGGGCAATTGCGCGCGCGGGACTTCATCTGCACTGGTTACAGTGGCGTTCTGAAAAATATTAACGGGGCATGCCTGGCGCATCGCTTCTTGGGGGATTGATGGATCTTTGGACCGCCTTTCAGGCATTGATACTTGGCGTTGTTGAGGGATTGACGGAGTTTTTGCCCATTTCCAGTACCGGGCACCAGATCATCGTGGCCGACCTGCTGGACTTCGGGGGTGAGCGGGCCATGGCCTTCAACATCATCATCCAGCTCGGCGCGATCCTGGCGGTGGTGTGGGAATTTCGCCGCAAGATTTTCGATGTGGTCGTCGGCTTGCCGACCCAGCCAGGCGCTCGACGCTTTACCGCGAACCTGCTGATCGCCTTTATGCCGGCTGTGGTATTGGGGGTGATTTTCGCCGACCTGATCCACCATTACCTGTTCAACCCGATCACCGTGGCCACGGCGTTGGTCGTGGGCGGTGTCGTCATGCTGTGGGCTGAACAGCGTCAGCATGAAGTACATGCCCACACCGTCGACGAAATCACCTGGAAGGACGCCTTGAAAATCGGCTTTGCCCAGTGCCTGGCCATGATCCCGGGGACCTCGCGCTCCGGTTCGACGATCATTGGCGGTTTGCTGTTCGGCTTGTCGCGCAAGACCGCCACCGAGTTCTCGTTCTTCCTGGCGATGCCGACCATGGTCGGCGCGGCGGTGTACTCGGGCTACAAATACCGCGACCTGTTCGTGCCGGCCGATTTTCCTGTGTTCGCCATCGGCTTCGTCACGGCGTTCATCTTTGCGATGATTGCCGTGCGCGGCCTGCTCGTGTTCATCGGCAGTCACAGCTACGCGGCGTTCGCCTGGTATCGAATCGTGTTCGGCCTGTTCATCCTCGCCACCTGGCAGTTCGGCTGGGTCGACTGGACTGCCGTCACGCCATGAACGACTCCAGCGCGCGCAACAACCCCGGACGTCGGTCCGGGGGCGAGTTTCGCCGTCCCCGGCTGAAACTGCTGGTGTTTGCAATCCTGTGCGCGCTTCCGCTGTCGGGGTCGATGACGATGTGGCTGGGGGGCATTTCGCGGGTGCCCCTGGTGGCCTATGGCATCGTCAGCGCGCTGGCGTTCCTGCTGTACTGGAGCGACAAGCGCAAGGCCCGGCTCGATCACTGGCGCATACCGGAGAACGTGTTGCATGGGCTGGAACTCGCCGGAGGCTGGCCAGGCGCCTTGCTGGCCCAGCAGGTGTTCCGGCACAAGACGCGCAAGCTTTCGTTTCAGCTGCTGTTCTGGATGATCGTGCTGCTGCATCAGGTGTTCTGGATCGACCAGCTGTTCCTCGGCGCACATCTTTTCGCGTTGCTCTAAAGCAGCAGTCCCACTTGGGTGCGCTTGGGCAACTTGCGCACCACCAGTTGGTGGGATCGTTGCAACATCGCTTGCAGCTCTTCGGCGCCGAGCGGGTAGGGCGTTGCCATGATGATCCACTGCGCCCGCGCCAGATAAGGTGCCGGATGTATGCCCGGGCGGTCGCAATGGCCGACAAACAGGTCCTTGTCGACCTTGAACGCCAAGGATGCGCCCCGCAGGTTCTGCAAGGCGAACATCTTGTTCCCGGCAATCGAAAACACCCGCACGCCACCCCACTTGTAGTCTTCCCGCGCACCGGGCAATGCCAGGCAGAACTTCGCCACATCGTCTTCGCTCATGCGTACGGCCTTCATAACAATCGTTCTCCGCAGGCGTTGAATGATTCGATCAAATGGTCGATCCAGACCCGTACCGCCGGCATCACACCGCGCCGATGAGGGTAGACCGCTTGCAGCCAGCCGCCAGGCAATGACCAGTCCGGCAGCAATTGCACCAGTGAGCCGTCTGCCAGCGCCTGCTCGCAATACATCATCGGCAACAGTGTAAAGCCCTGGCCCGCCAGGGTGCAGGCCTTGCGCACGATGAAATCGTCGATACCCAATCGTGCTTCGAGGGCCAAGTCGACGCTGCTGCCCTGTTGATCGAGCAGGCGGATGTGCACCATGCGATCGGCTTCCAGCGCACCGAGCACAGGCAAATTCTTCAGGTCTTCAGGGTGGTTGATTTCACGTCCATGCAGGAAGGCGGGGCTGGCGACCATCGCCATTTGCGCCTGACGCAGGCGTCGGGTGACCAGCAAGGGGTCTTCGTCGCCCAAATCCCGTACGCGCAGGGCGACATCGACGCCTTCGGTGACCAGGTCGACCCGACGATTGAGCAACATGACCTCCAGTTGAACCTGTGGGAATTTCTCCAGGAAATCACTGATCACGCCCGGCAGTATTTCGTGTGCCAAGCCCACCGGGCAGGACACCCGAAGACGTCCCCGGGGTTCGCTGGACATGCTGGCCACTGCTTCATCGGCCATCTCGGCTTCCAGCAGCATCGCCTGACAGTGTCGCAGGTAACGCTCGCCCACGGCCGTCAGCTTGAGTTGGCGGGTGGTGCGCTGCAGCAATCGAGCGCCCAGGCGTTCTTCCAGTTCGGCGATTCGTCGCGACAGGCGCGATTTGGGAATCCCGAGCAAACGCCCGGCCGCCGCGAAGCCACCGGCTTCGACCACCTTGGCAAAATAGTAGAGATCATTGAGGTCTTGCATACCGTCACTCGATTGTTCTATCAGTGGGACGAACTATCGCATTTTAGCCAGCTAATCAGCTATTGGTTTCGTCTGTAGGATGGTAACCATCAGATCGCCATGAGCGGTCCTCACTTGGAGATCCCACATGAAATTGCTGCATATCGATTCGAGCATTCTTGGCGACAACTCGGCTTCCCGTCAGCTGAGCAGCGAAGTAGTCAAAGCCTGGCAAACCGCCGAGCCGAGTGCGGTGGTGACTTACCGTGACCTGGCTGCCGATGCCATCAGCCATTTCTCCGCCAACACCCTGGTGGCTGCCGGCACCACGGCTGAACTGCGCGATGCGGCGCAACAGCACGAAGCCGAGCTGAGCGCCCAGGCCCTGGCTGAATTCCTCGCCGCCGATGCCGTGGTGGTCGCAGCCCCGATGTACAACTTCACCATTCCGACCCAACTCAAGGCCTGGATCGACCGAATTGCCGTTGCCGGTCAGACCTTTCGCTACACCGAAGCCGGCCCTGAAGGCCTGTGCGGTAACAAGAAAGTGGTGATCGTGTCGACGTCCGGCGGTCTGCATCTTGGGGAGGCCACTGGCGTTGCCCACGAAGAGTACTTGAAGGTGATGTTCGGTTTTCTCGGTATCACCGACATCGAGTTCGTCCGCGCCCATGGCCTGGCGTACGGTGATGAAGTGCGTACCAAAGCCATGAGCGATGCACAGGCGCATATCAGCGAGCAGCTGTTCGACGCCGCATAAGGCGCACGCAAACGGCCACAAACAGCTCGGGCAACAGTCAAAAACTCTGTATTCTGGTCACGCAAGTGCCAGGTGCGGAGTTTTTTGTTTCTGAGTGTTGCAAGCTCTGGCCCGGGACAGGCAGTCGAAGGTTGCCGGTTGCGGTCACGAACAGGGTGGGGCATTCCATGGTGCGTCTATGTGCAAGCTTGCTGATGTGTGTGCTCGCCAGCCTGAATTCAGTGCACGCCGCCCCTGCGTCGCATCCGCACTGGAGCGTCGGTTTCCATGAGATGAGCTTTCTCGATCCGCTGGACCAACAGCCGATGCGCGCCATCGCCTTCTATCCCTCCAGCGACAAGGAACACACCAGCACACTCGAGGGCTATACGGTCGAAGCCGGCGAAGACGCGCGCGTCGCCATCGGTCGTTTTCCGATGCTGATGCTGTCCCATGGCAACACCGGAACCCCGCTGGCCCTGCACGATCTCGCCACCTCGCTGGCGCGCACGGGTTTCGTCGTGGTGGCGGTAATCCATCCCGGCGACAATTCCAGGGACCATAGCCGCCTGGGCACCTTGAGCAATCTCTACGGCCGGCCGATCCAGATTTCCCAAGCCATCACCGCGACCTTGGGCGATTCCATGCTTGCGCCCTTCGTCAACGCCCACCAGGTTGGCGTGATCGGTTATTCGGCAGGTGGGGAAACCGCATTGATCCTCTGCGGTGCGACGCCTGACCTGGACCGTCTGCGCCGCTATTGCCGGGAGCGGCCGGATGATCGCGATGCCTGCAACACCCAAGGCGAATTGATCGCAGATCGTGATGACCTGCAACCGGTGGCCGACCCACGGGTTCATGCCTTGCTGCTGATGGCGCCGCTTAGTCTGAAGTTCGGGCGCCATACCCTGGCCGACGTACACGTGCCGGTACTGCTTTACAGTGGCGACGGCGACAAACTGGTGGCATTCGACAAAAATGCCGCAGCGCTGGCGCGCAAGTTGCCGATCGCGCCGGACTTCAAGTTGCTGGCCGGGGCCGGGCACTTCGTGTTCATGGCGCCTTGTACCGAAGAGCAACTGGCGGCGATGCCTGCCTTGTGCACCGACGCCGATGGCGTCGATCGCAAGGACATTCATAGGACCATGACTTCCGAAGCCAGCCGGTTCTTTTTCCATGCGTTGGGCAATTCAGGCAGAGTAGGAATGCAAACCGCCGACCAATGAGCTGGTCGGCGAATTGTATGATCGGTTACTTATTGGCCAGGGCAGCTTCCAGTGTTTGAACCCTTGAATTCAGCTCGCGAACCGATTCGATAAGAGGCGCTACAAGTTTTTGGTAGTCTACTTGCAGATGACCGCCCTCAGTACGCACTAACTGTGGGTAAATGTTTTGCACGTCCTGAGCGATCAGGCCTATATCCGCTTGGTCGTTTTGCTTCCAGTTGAACGTTACACCCCGCAGTTTCAGGAGGTTTTCGGTCGGGTTTTCCAGGCGCTGGACATTGGTTTTCAATCGCTCATCGCTGAATGGGCAACACTCGCTGCCGATGTCGCCGAGATCCCAGCACTTGCCGTTATGGCAGATTTGCTGTTGAACCGAGTTTTCTGCATGTGCGGAGGAGATAAGGGCGAACGCCACCATCGGGGAGAGAAAAGTTAGAGGTAATATGCGCATTTTTTGTCAATTCCATTGTCGATCTAATATTAACTGCACCGTCTGGATATTGTCGTAATTAATAATTAAAACAACGCTGGCACTTTGCATTATTCGATTCGAAATGCTACATGTTGAATGTGGTTAAAATTGTTTAACTTTCTGTTGCACGTCTATTTAAACGGGATTCAACTAGCCGAGCGTTCAGCCAGCCGTGCCAGCAACAAGGTCAAGCCGAGTCCGCTCACCGACAACAACGCCGCGCTAAAGAAAATCCACGAGTACCCCAGGTTCAAGGCGATGGCACCCATCAACGGCCCGGCAATCGCCAGCGCCAGGTCGAAAAACACCGCGTAGGCACTCAACCCCGCGCCGCGACTGGAATTGGGCACCTGCTTGATCGCCTCCACACCCAGTGCCGGGTACACCAGCGACAGGCCGAAGCCGGTCAGCCCTGCACCGATCAATGCATAACTGGTCGAGGGCGCAAGCCACAGCAACCCCAGGCCCAGGGTTTCAATACTCATGCAGGCAATCGCCGAGGTGAATCCACCGAAGCGGCTGATGCTGGAAATGAACAACAGTCTCGCCAGAATGAAACAGACCCCAAACACCGTCAGGCAGTAAGCCGCGCCAGCCCAGCCGCGGCTGACGTAATACAAAGTGATAAAAGTGGTCAGGGTGCCGTAGCCGATGGAGGCCAGGCTCAGGCTTGCGCCAAATGGCGCAATGCGCCCAAACACCGCCCAAAATGGCAGGCGCTCGCCGCGAATCACCGGCACCGAGGGTTTGTTGCGGATCAGCAGCAATGCCGCCAGTGCCATCAGTGACAGTGCGATACCCAGGCTGGCGAATCCCAGCTCACTGACCATCACCACCCCCAGCGGCGCACCGATGGCGATGGCCCCATAGGAAGCAATGCCGTTCCAGGAGATCGAACGCGCGGTGTGTTCAGCGCCGACCTGGCCCATGCACCAGCTGATGGTGCCGACGCCGATCAGACCCTGGGCGACCCCCAGCAGCAAGCGGCCGGCAATCAGGATCAACAGGCTCGGCAGGGGAAAACTTTGCAGCAGCGTGGAAATCAAGGTCAACACGCCGCTCAACACAATCCCCGAAAGCCCGTAAACGATCGCCCGCTTGGTGCCAATGTTGTCCGACATGCGCCCGGCCATGGGCCGGCTGAGCAGGGTGGCCAGATACTGGCAGCCGATGGTCAATCCCGCCACGACGGCGCTGAAGCCCAACTGTTCGTGCACATACCCCGGCAAGACGGCGATTGGTAGGCCGATGCACAGGAAGGCAACGAAGGTATAAAAGACGATGGAGACGATCTGCAGGGTGATCGCCAGGGAGCTTTGCGGGGGCAGTTGCTGCACAGACATGAGGGCTCGTTCGCGGGCGGCGGTGGGAGAACTGCATCATGGCGCGGGCGTGGAATAAAAGAAAGCAGGCTAACTATGTTGATTGAGATCCGGGCTGCGTCTTCAGTATCTTCATTGGCTGTCAGGGCCTCTTCGCGGGCAAGCCCGCACCCACAGGGTTTTGTGCTGTACACGGGATTTGTGTATGACATAAACCCCTGTGGGAGCGGGCTTGCCCGCGAATAGGACCTCAGCACCGGCAAAATCATCGGCCATGAAATGCAAAAAGCCCCGTCACAAGGACAGGGCTTTTACTTGCAGCTTGCAGCTTGAACTAATAGCTGCTCTTAGAACACAACACCCTGACTACGCAGGTAGTCATCATAGGTGCCGCTGAAGTCGATCACGCCGCTGGCGCTCAACTCGATAATGCGGGTGGCCAGAGACGATACGAACTCACGGTCGTGGCTGACGAAGATCAGCGTGCCCGGGTAGTTTTCCAGCGCCAGGTTCAGCGCTTCGATCGATTCCATGTCCAGGTGGTTGGTCGGTTCGTCCATGATCAGCACGTTCGGCTTTTGCAGGATCAGCTTGCCGAACAGCATGCGACCCTGTTCACCACCGGAGATGACCTTGACCGACTTGAGGATCTCATCGTTGGAGAACAGCATCCGGCCGAGGGTGCCGCGAACGATCTGCTCGCCGCCCTGGGTCCACTGTCCCATCCAGTCGAACAGGTTGCAGTCGTCTTCGAAGTCGTGGGCATGGTCCTGGGCGTAATAGCCCAGTTCCGCAGCATCAGTCCACTTCACGGTACCGGCATCCGGGGTCAGTTCGTTGACCAGGGTGCGCAGCAGGGTGGTTTTGCCAATACCGTTCGGACCGATGATCGCCACGCGCTCGCCGGCTTCAACCTGGAAGCTGAAGTCCTTGAACAGCGGCTTGCCGTCGAAACCTTTGGCCATGCGCTCGACGATCACCGCCTGGCGGTGCAGCTTCTTGGTTTGTTCGAAACGGATGAACGGGCTCACGCGGCTCGAAGGCTTGACCTCGGCCAGTTGGATCTTGTCGATCGCCTTGGCGCGGGAGGTGGCCTGCTTGGCTTTCGAGGCGTTGGCCGAGAAGCGGCTGACGAACGATTGCAGCTCCGAAATCTGTGCCTTCTTCTTGGCGTTGTCCGACAGCAGTTGCTCGCGGGACTGGGTCGCCACGGTCATGTACTCGTCGTAGTTGCCCGGGAACAGGCGCAGCTCGCCGTAATCCAGGTCAGCCATGTGGGTGCACACGCTGTTCAGGAAGTGACGGTCGTGGGAGATGATGATCATCAGGCTGGAGCGCTGGGTCAGCACGTTTTCCAGCCAGCGGATGGTGTTGATGTCCAGGTGGTTGGTCGGTTCGTCGAGCAACAGCACTTCCGGATCGGAGAACAGTGCCTGGGCCAGCAATACGCGCAGTTTCCAGCCTGGGGACACTTCACTCATCGGGCCGAAATGCTGCTCGATGCCGATACCCAGGCCCAGCAACAGTTCACCGGCGCGGGATTCGGCGGTGTAGCCGTCCATTTCGGCGAATTCGGTTTCCAGTTCGGCCACGGCCATGCCGTCTTCTTCGGTCATTTCCGGCAGCGAGTAGATGCGATCGCGCTCGGCCTTGACCTTCCACAGCTCTTCATGACCCATGATCACGGTATCGATCACGGTGAATTCTTCGTAGGCGAACTGGTCCTGGCGCAATTTACCCAGACGTACGTTCGGCTCCAGCATGACCTGGCCGCCCGATGGCTCGAGGTCGCCACCGAGTATTTTCATGAAGGTCGATTTGCCGCAACCGTTGGCGCCGATGAGGCCATAGCGGTTGCCTGCGCCGAATTTCACCGAAACGTTTTCGAATAGCGGCTTGGCGCCGAACTGCATCGTGATGTTAGCTGTAGAGATCAAGGGTTTTTCCTGCGAAGCTTTAAGAGTAGCAAGGGTTGCGGCAGTACCGATTCAGTACCCGTTTCCGGTATCCGAACCACGGCACATTCATCCCGGTCAGAAGCGGAAGGTCCATCTGGCAATAAGTGGACAGCAGCATAAGGAGCGCTTGGCCCGAGTCGAAGTGCGCTGAGGCGGGGTTCATTCCCGTCATCAACCAAGGGGGGCGCATAATGTTTGGCCGCGATTGTACTGGTCTGGCTCTTTAAACGATAGGGCGTTAAGGCCATATGGCAGCTTTGGCACCCTGAGCGGACAGATTTTCACACCTGAATGCTAACAACTGGTTACAAACAGTGGCTAAAATGCCATCTTTCATCCTGATGCCGACAGTTGGCATGCGCTCAGGGACGCGCCACCCGGCACCGCTGTTTCGATTCCAGACGCTGCACAAGGCCCGCAGGGGCGCAGTTTGTTCACTTCTGACGTGTGACGATTTCCCGTGAAGCTCATCATCGCTGTTATTTATGTTGTATCGATTGCATACGTTCACTTGCGCGGACGCGTGCGTCATAAACTGGGCCGCCAGCTGAGTGATCACTCGACGTTTCTGGCACCGGTCAATTGCTTCCTTTACCTGTTCTCGAAAATCCCCAACAGGCCTTATCTCGACACCGCCGATTTCCCTGACTTGAGTCCGTTGCAGACCCATTGGGAAGACATTCGCGCCGAAGGCCAGCACCTGCTCCGCGCTGGCGAGATCAAACGCTCGAACCAGTACGACGATGTCGGCTTCAATTCGTTCTTCAAGACCGGCTGGAAGCGTTTTTACCTGAAGTGGTACGGTGACAGCCACCCGTCGGCCATGAAGCTCTGTCCACGCACGACGGAACTGGTGCAGAGCATCGGCTCGATCAAGGCGGCGATGTTCGCCGAGTTGCCCCCAGGCTCCAGGCTGGTCCGTCACCGCGATCCGTATGCCGGTTCCTATCGTTACCACCTGGGGCTGGACACGCCGAACGATGCCGGTTGCTACATCAACGTCGATGGCGAGAACTACCACTGGCGCGACGGTGAAGCGGTCATTTTCGATGAAACCTTCATTCATTACGCCGAAAACACCACCGAACACAATCGCATCATTTTGTTCTGCGACATTGAGCGGCCAATGAAGTATCGCTGGGCGGCAGCGTTCAATCGCTGGTTCAGCCGCACTGTGATGGCGGCGGCGGGCGCGCCGAACGACGGGGGTGACAAAACCGGTGGTATCAATCGCCTGTTCGGCAGAATCTACAAGTTTCGCCTGCGGGGCAAGGCGCTGAAGAAGCGTAATCGCAAGCTGTATTACCTGGAGAAGTGGGCGATTTTGGGTGGGTTGCTGGCGGTGTTTTTGCTGATCTGAATGATATGTCGCGGCGGATGACGCCTTCGCGGGCAAGCCCGCTCCCACAAGGTTCGGCGTTTGCCGCCAATTTCTGAGCTGACACTGAATCCTGTGGGAGCCGGCTTGCCCGCAAAGGGGCCGGCACTGGCACCGCATCACTCATGAATGTCCTGTGATCGGTCAGCCACTTGAGCGCTTTGTGGCTTTTTTGGCCGGTGTCGATTTGCTGGCCGGTTTGGGTTTGGCCGCCGGTTTACTACCTGCCTTGCCACCCAGGCTGCGTTTAAGCAACTCAGTCAAATCAATCACATCCGCCGTCTTGCGTTCCTCTTCACCCGTCGCCGTCTCCACATCCTCGATCTTCCCTTCATGGGCCTTTTTCTCCACCAGCGCCATGATCTTGTCTTCGAAGCTGTCGCGATAGTCTTCAGGGCTCCATTCGGCGCTCATGTCTTCCACCAGCCGTTTGGCCATGTCCAGTTCACCTTTGACCAGCTTCGCACTGGTGACGTCGCTGCCCAGTTCGAGCGTATCCAGGCTGCGCACTTCGGCCGGCCAGCGCAGCATCACCAGGACCATGGCCGACTCCAGGGGCATCAGCGCGGCCAGGTGCTGGCGCGTATGCAACACGACGTGGGCGAGGGCGACCTTGTTGGTTTTGCTGAGGGTTTCGCGCAGCAGCGCGTACACCTTGCCGCCGCGTTTATCAGGTGCAAGGTAGTAAGGGGTGTCGATGTTTTGCAAAGGGATCTGTTCACTGTCGACAAAGGCAAAGATATCGATGGTTTGCGTGGACAGCGGGTGCGCCGACTTGATCTCCTCTTCACTGAGCACCACATAGCGACCCTTTTCGTACTGCACGCCTTTGACAATGTGTTCTTTGGTGACTTCCTTGCCGGTGACCTTGTTGACGCGCTTGTAGCCGACCGGCTCCATGCTGCGGCTGTCGAGCCAGTCAAAATCCACCCCTTGGGAAGACGTCGCCGAAACCAGCGCGACAGGGATATGCACCAGCCCGAAACTGATTGCGCCTTTCCAGATTGCCCGTGCCATCGTCGTCTTCTCCCAAGTGATGATCAGGTGACCTGTAGCCCGGCGCAAAAGTTTCAGCCGCTTAAGGCCGCGTCTCGTGGGCGGATCAGCGGTACGGTCAAAGGGTGTTACATCTTGAGGGGGAGGTTTTGATTAACAAATGCGAACCCCGGGCGTAGCGTGCTATCGAAGACTCTATCCACGCTGACCTCCAGAGGCCTCCCGATGAATCGACTAATGCTTGGCATCACCGCATTGGCATTGAGTGGTGTGCTGAGCCATCCGGCCCAGGCAGATAATTCATCAATGTTGTTGGCCCAGAGCCCGACGGGCAATTCATCGAATCCCTACAACAGCCCGATTCGCCGGGCCAACCCCAACAGCATGCAGGGCACCCAACCTGGCGCTCCGATCATTCGCGGGCCAAACACCGTACCAGTACCGCGGCCACCGACCCTGGACAACGGCGGCATTGGCAACCGCTATCCCCAGGACCGATCGGTTCCGGCCAGCCCCCCTGAATTCATACCCAATCCGCCTCCTCGAGATGCAGGCACCAACAACCGTTGAACGGCAAGACACAAATCTGCCAGCCAATCTGACGACAAAAGGAATCGTGCATGTTGCGTAAAACCTTCCTGGCCACACTCTGTGCCAGCACCTTGATCACTGCGACCGCACCTGCGTATGCCGCGCCCATTCAAGAACTGAAAAGTGAACAGGGCATCCTCGAAGTCACTCCGATCGTCGAGGGCCTGGATCACCCGTGGGCTTTGGCGTTTCTCCCCGATCGCCAGGGCATGCTGGTGACTGAACGCCCCGGCAGCCTGAGGCTGGTCAGCGCTGACGGCAAACTGTCGGCACCGCTCGACGGCGTGCCGAAGGTCTGGGCCAAGGGGCAGGGCGGCTTGCTCGATGTGGTGCTGTCGCCCGACTTCAAGCAAGACCGTACGGTCTACCTGTCATACGCCGAAGGCGGTGGAAAGGGCGACAAGGCCGGAACAGCGGTCGGCCGCGGACAATTGTCGCAAGACCTGAAGACAATCAACAATTTCACGGTGATCTTCCGCCAAGAGCCCAAACTGTCGGTGGGCAACCACTTTGGATCGCGCCTGGTGTTCGACCGCGACGGTTATCTGTTCATCACTCTCGGTGAGAACAACGACCGGCCGACGGCCCAGGACCTCGACAAGCTGCAGGGCAAGGTCGTGCGGATCTATCCCGACGGCAAGGTACCGGACGACAACCCCTTTGTCGGTCAGAGCGGCGTGCGCCCGGAGATCTGGTCCTATGGCCAGCGCAATCCACAAGGCGCGGCGCTCAACCCCTGGACCGGCGTCCTCTGGGAAAACGAGCACGGCCCACGGGGTGGCGACGAGATCAACATTATCGAGCGTGGCAAGAATCATGGCTGGCCGCTGGCAACCCATGGCATCAACTATTCCGGCCAGCCGATTCCGGAAGCCAAGGGCAAGACCGCCGAAGGCACCGTCGCGCCACACCACGTCTGGGAAAAATCTCCAGGTTTGAGCGGTATGGCGTTCTACGACGCTGACCGCTTCGAAGCCTGGCAACACAATGTCTTTATAGGCGCGCTGGTCACTCAAGAGCTGATTCGCTTGCAGTTCGACGGCGACAGGGTGGTTCACGAAGAACGGTTGATGGGTGAACTAAACAAGCGCATTCGTGACGTGCGGCAGGGGCCGGACGGCTATTTATATGTGTTGACCGATGAGGATGACGGGGTGCTGTACAAGGTCGGCCTGAAGTAAAGCCGATTGCCTGCCGATCACATTCAGCCGGACGGTATTGATATGGGTCAAAGAACCCGTTTTGTGGTCTTGCGTGTGGGTGGGGTCGGCGGATACTGAGTCAACGTCGTTACATTTTTCCTGCCGTGAATCTTGCAAAATGCAGGGCCGCCGTCGGTCTTTATTGCATTTTGCATGAAAAGGCCTGCTGGCAGAGCCGCTATGTCATTGAATTAACCGATGAGCTGCACGGCGAAATTCCCGGCATGTTTTATGCTCTAGCTGGCCTTGAGCTGACCGGCTTTTCATTGAAGTCAGCGGCGATACCAAAACGGTCAGATGAAGACCTGATAAAGCCCGCAAGGAATATGAGCGGGGGATAGGTACTGATCGACGTGGATGTTTGATTGGCATTCTCATATTAAGGAGAGGGTCGTAATGTTTCTTTCTGCCTTGGAACTTCGAAACATCATTGAAAGCAGTTTTCTTCCGAAACGCTGTCAATGTACGCTGACACCGGACCTGTCGATGACCATAAAAGTGTATTCCGATCGTCAAACCGATCAACTCGATCTGATAAAGACCGGTATAGATGCCAAACATCTTAACGGCTGCAGGGAAATCAATGAATTGATAGCCGAATTGCGGGTTGATATGCAAAAAAGGGCCGATGTCCAGACGCTGCATCCTGACAAGAAAGCGCTTTAACCCACGGCTTTAAGGCGCGCCGGGTCTGGAGAATAGCCAGCCCCGACGCCAGTTCAACCACAAGCAAGCATGCCCGGACCGGTATGGCGATCGAGCCATTCGCCGAAAACGTCCGGCTGCCCGGTCAGCTTTGCATGCTGCAAGCATCGGACAGTTTTCGATAAGTGATTTGTGCAGGCTGGCCTGAGGTGTCGATGTATTTCATTTCAGCAGTAATGACTTCGCAATACACGGTCGTGGGTTCGGTCAATGAGATGACCTTCGCTATGTGCAATGGCATCCCGTAGTGATACGCAGGAGCCTGGACTTGGGTCGAGGAGGTATCGTCGGCCTGGGCGATACCGGCAAAGGCGGTGTAGGCGAGGGCGGCTGTCGACAGCAATGTGCGCGTGTTCATGAACGATCTCCAGTGCAGGCGAAAAGTCAGCTCGACGTAGGGTCGAACCTGCCGCACTGGGCGTCAGAGAGATCTGCGGGCGTGCGGTCCAGTAAAGCTTTGGACCGCAGCGTTAAGAGATGGTTAAGCCGGCTGAATGCCACCTGTCGGCGGTTTCCTTCTCTTTAAAGGGTTGCGACAAGCTGTCGATAGCGTTCGTAGGCCTGCTGGCTGGCCGCCACATTGTCTGCAATCGGCAGGGTTACGCTGGCCGGATCGAACTTCACGCAGCGCTCGCACAAGTCCGCCAGGCTGTATTCATGGCCGTTTGCCCAGTACCAGCACCACGCCGCCTGAATCGCAGCGCCCAGCGCCGCGGCTTCGCTTTGCCCGGTGCAGATCACTGGCGTGTTCATGATGTCCGCGACCATCTGCCGCCACACCGCGCTTTTCGAGCCGCCGCCGATCAGGCAGATGCTGCGGCTTTGCAGGCCATTGCCGCGCAACAGGTCCAGTCCATACCGCAAGCCGAAGGTCGCGCCCTCTACCACGGCGCGACACAGGTTGGGCTGGGTCAGGTTGGTCATGGTCAGCCCCAGCAGGCTACCCGTGGCATGGGGCAGGGCAGGCACCCGTTCGCCGTTGAGAAACGGCAGCATGCACACGCCTTCGGCACCGATCGGCGCTTGCGCGACGCGTTCGTTGAAGCGCGGGATGTCCAGCTCGAACAACTCGCGGATCACCCCGGTGGCATTGGTCAGGTTCATGGTGCAGATCAGCGGCAGCCAGCCACCGCTCGACGAACAGAAGGTCGCGACCGAGGCGTCCGGACTGACCTTCGGCTGGTCGGCATAGGCGTAAACCGTGCCCGAGGAACCGAGGCTCATGGTGATGGCGCCGGGCTTGATGTTGCCGGTGCCGATGGCACCCATCATGTTGTCGCCACCGCCGCTGGACACCCATGCCCGGGGGTTGATACCCAGGTGTTGGGCGATGTGCGGCAGGAGGGTGCCAACGGCCTGGTGGGCGTCGATCAGCTCCGGCAACGCGGCTTGCAGGCGGCCGGTGGGGTCGATGTCGCGCAGCAGCTGCAAGTCCCACTGGCGGGTGCGAACATTGAAATAGCCGGTGCCCGAAGCATCGCCATACTCGCTGCAGCTGCGGCCGGTGAGCCAATAGTTGAGGTAGTCGTGGGGCAGCAGGATGCGGGCGATGCGGGAAAACGCTTCCGGATACTGTTCTTTGGTCCAGAGCAGCTTTGATACCGTGTAACCCGGTGCGATGACCACGCCGAGGCGTTCCAGCGAGCCGCTTTCGCCGCCCAGATGGGCCAGCAGGAGATCGTTTTCCGGGGTCGATTCGGTGTCGCACCAGAGCTTGGCCGGGCGCAGTACCTGGCCTTGATCATCGAGCAGGACCAGGCCGTGTTGTTGGCCGGAGACGCCGATGCCGAGGATGTTCTGGCCGTCGACGTTGGCCGCGATCAGCGCTTGGCGAGTTGCCGAAGTGAATGCTTCCAGCCATTGCGAGGTGTCCTGCTCGCGCCGGCCATTGGCGCCGCTGATCAAGGTGTGTGCGGCGGCACCCTGGCCGAGAACCTCGCCGCTCTGCGCGTCAAGGATGAGGGCCTTGGTGCCTTGGGTGCCACAGTCGATGCCGAGGAAGAGTTGTTGGTTTGCCATGGAGGATCCTTGGTGTGTCTGGTCGATCTCGGTGAAGCCATTCGCGAGCAAGCCCGCTCCCACACTGGTTCTGAGGTGGCCCCAAATGTTGTGGACGCCAGCAAACTAATGTGGGAGCGGGCCTGCTCGCGAAGGCGGCAGCACATTCACCACTGTACTTACGCCAGAACCCTCTCCAGCGTCCGCGTCACACCCACCTCCCGCAAACTGTTGCAGCACCACTCGAACGCCGCCACAAAATCCGGCGAACGAGGTATCGCCGTACCAAAGATCTCCTCGACCGCCAACAACCGTTGGGTAATCAGCGCATCATCGGCCACCAATGCCTGACAAAACGCCGCCCGCGGATCGGGAATCGAGTACGTCTTGCCATGCTCATCCACCCCCTTCAAGTACAACGCCCAGGCCGCCACCACCAACGCCGCACGCGTCATCTCGCGACCATCGGCAATCAACCGGTTGATCGTCGGCACAGTGAACTTGGGAAACTTCGATGAACCATCCGAGCACACGCGCTCCAGCTGATCGGCAATTGCCTGATTTGAGAAGCGTTCGATCAGGGTGCTCTTGTATTCGCTCAGGTCGATGCCCGGCACGGACGCCAGCTGTGGCGTCACGTCCAGATCCATGTACGCGCGCAGGTAGCGTACAAACAGCGGGTCGTTCATGGTCTCGTCAACGAAGCGGTACCCCTTCAGGAACCCCAGATATGTCAGGGCCAGGTGGCTGCCATTGAGCAGTTTGATTTTCATGTCTTCGTAAGGCGTGACGTCGTCGGTGAACTGCACGCCGACCTGTTCCCAGGCCGGGCGCCCATTGACGAACTTGTCTTCCAGCACCCATTGCGCAAAGGGTTCGCAAACCACCGGCCAGGCATCATCGACGGCGTGCTTGTCGGCCAGTTGCAGGCGATGTTCGGTGCTGGTCATCGGCGTGATGCGGTCGACCATAGCGTTGGGAAAACTGACGTTACCGGCGATCCAGTCGCGCAGGCCGACATCGCGCAGGGCGGCGAAAGCCAGGAGCGCCTTGCGGGTGACCGCGCCGTTGTGCGGCAGGTTATCGCAGGACATCAAGGTGAATGCCGGCGTGCCGGCAGCACGGCGTTTGGCCAGGGCCGCGAAGAGAAAGCCGAACACGGTTTTCGGTGCGTCCGGATTCGCCAGGTCATGTTGGATCTGCGGCAAATGGGCCATGAATTCGCCGTTGCTGTCGTCGATGCAGTAGCCGCCTTCGGTGATGGTCAGCGAGACTATGCGAATCTCGGGGCTCGCCAGTTTGTCGATCAGTGCCTGGGCGCCGTCTTCGGCCAGCAGCATGTCGCGGATCGCGCCGATCACCCGGACTTCGGTGTCGTCGGTGTCGCCCAACTCGAGCAGGGTGAACAGGTAATCCTGCGCCTTCAGGTCATCCCGGGCGCGACGGTCTTCGGCGCGCAGGCCGACGCCGCAAATCGCCCAATCCAGGTCCTTGCCGGTGTTCATCAAGGCGTCGGTGTAATATGCCTGGTGCGCACGGTGGAAGCCGCCGACGCCGATGTGCGCGATGCCCTGGCGGGTGTCGCTCAGGGTGTAGGCGGGCAGGACAACCTCGGGGGCGAGGTGATGCAGGTTCTGTTTATTCAGTTTCATCTCAGGCTCTCTGAATTCAAGCGGCAGCGCGCAACGGACGGGTCAGCGCCACGCCGTCGGCATCGAATAAATGGCAATGTCCGGCATCCAGGTGCAGGCTCAGGGTTTCGCCGTAGCGGCTGGCCAGGTCGCCGCGCACGCGCAGGGTCAGGGGCTCGCCGGATGCGGTCACGACGTGGCAGAAGGTGTCGCTGCCCAGGCGCTCGCTGACGTCGGCGGTGACCTGCAGGCTGCAGTCGCCCGGTTGCGCGAGCTCGAGGTGTTCCGGGCGGATGCCCAGGGTCACGGCGCCCCCGACGCTCAGGGTGGCGCCGCTCAACGGCAAGGTGATGCGGGTGCCGGCGTCCAGCAGCACTTCGCAGCTCTGGCGTTCGACGCGGGTGACCTTGCCCTTGAGGAAGCCCATCCTCGGCGTGCCGAGAAAGCCGGCGACGAACAGGTTGGCAGGCTGGTGATAGAGCTCCAGCGGCGAGCCGACCTGTTCGACCCTGCCGCCATTCAATACCACGACCTTGTCGGCCAGGGTCATGGCTTCGACCTGGTCGTGGGTCACGTAGATCATGGTCGCCTGCAGTTCCTTGTGCAGCCGCGACAGTTCCAGGCGCATCTGCACCCGCAGGGCGGCGTCGAGGTTGGACAGCGGTTCGTCGAACAGGAAGATTTTCGGATTGCGCACGATCGCCCGGCCGATGGCCACACGCTGGCGCTGGCCGCCGGAGAGCTGCTTGGGCTTGCGCTCGAGCATCGGTCCGAGTTCGAGGATGCGTGCGGCGTCGTTGACCTTGTTCTCGACCTCGGCCTTGGGCACGCCGGCCAGGTCGAGGGCGAACGACATGTTTTTGCGCACGCTCATGTGCGGGTACAGGGCGTAGGTCTGGAACACCATGGCCAGGTCGCGCTTGGCCGGGCTGACTTCGGTGATGTCGCGGCCGTCGAGTTCGATGGTGCCGCCGCTGACTTCTTCCAGGCCGGCGATCAGCCGCAGCAGGGTGGACTTGCCGCACCCCGAGGGACCGACGAAGACCACGAATTCCTTGTCGCGCACTTCCAGGTCGATGCCCTTGATGATGGAAAAGCCTTCGAAGCCTTTTTGCAGGTTCTTGATTTTCAGGTTGGCCATGGTGATGGGCCTCCGATTGTTGTTATCGCAGGAGCCGGCTTGCTGGCGAAGGCGGCCTTGGAATTGATGCAAAATTGGCGGACACCGCTTTTTTGTAGGAGCTGGCTTGCCAGCGAAGGCGGCCTTGAAACCGATGCAAAATTGGCGGACACCGCTTTTTGTAGGAGCTGGCTTGCCAGCGAAGTCGGCCTTGAAATTGATGCAAAATTGGCGGGCCCCTTCGCTGGCAAGCCAGCTCCTACAGGGGGCGCGTTGTTCCAGGCACTACGCGTCATCGTTCACGTCCACCGCGAGCAAGCTCGCTCCCACAGGGGGGACATCTCCCACAGGGGATGGGGTTGGGCCGGCCAGATTCATTTCACCGCCCCAAACGACAGGCCGCGCACCAGTTGTTTCTGGCTGATCCAGCCGAAGATCAGGATCGGCGCGCAGGCCAGGGTCGAGACCGCCGACAACTTGGCCCAGAACAGCCCTTCGGGGCTGGAGTAGGAGGCGATCAGCGCGGTCAGCGGGGCGGCCTGGGACGAGGTCAGGTTCAGCGACCAGAAAGCTTCGTTCCAGCACAGGATCAGCGACAGCAACACCGTGGACGCCAGGCCGCCCTTGGCGATCGGCAGCAGCACCCGCACCATTTCCTGCCACAGGGTGGCGCCATCCAGGCGGGCGGCTTCGAGGATGTCCTTGGGGATGTCCTTGAAGTAGGTGTAAATCATCCAGACCACGATTGGCAGGTTGATCAGGGTGTAGATCACGATCAGGGCGATGCGCGTATCGAGCAGGCCGAAACTCTTGGCCAGCAGGTAGATCGGCATCAGCACGCCCACCGGCGGCAGCATCTTGGTCGAGAGCATCCACAGCAGCGTGCCCTTGGTGCGCTGGGTTTCGTAGAACGCCATGGAGTAGGCGGCCGGCACCGCGATCAGCAGGCATAAGGCCGTGGCGCTGAAGGAAATCACCACCGAGTTCCAGGCGAAACTGAAGTAATCGCTGCGCTCGTTGATGTGCAGGTAGTTCTCCAGGGTCGGGGTGAAGAGGAACTGCGGCGGCGTGGCGAACGCGTCGATTTCGCTCTTGAAGCTGGTCAGCACCATCCAGAAGATCGGGAAGAAGATCAGGATCGCGATGGCCCAGGCCAGGGTGCCCAGCAGCAGGCTTTGCAGGCGACGGGATTGTTGAAGGGTCATGGCAATGGCCTCAGGCTTTGTCGGTCAGGTTTTTGCCGATCATCCGCACCAGGACGATGGCCGCGATGTTGGCGATCAGCACCGCGATCAGGCCGCCGGCGGACGCCATGCCGACGTCGAACTGCACCAGCGCCTGGTTGTAGATCAGGTAGGCGAGGTTGGTCGAGGCGTAGCCGGGGCCGCCGTTGGTGGTGGTGAAGATTTCGGCGAACACCGAGAGCAGGAAGATGGTTTCGATCATCACCACCACCGCGATCGGCCGGGCCAGGTGCGGCAGGGTCAGGTGCCAGAAGATCGCGATGGGCCCGGCGCCATCGAGGCGCGCGGCCTCCTTCTGCTCCTGGTCGAGGGACTGCATGGCGGTCATCAGGATCAGGATCGCAAACGGCAGCCATTGCCAGGAGACGATGATGATGATCGACAGCAGCGGGTAATGTGCCAGCCAGTCCACCGGCTGCGCACCGAACAGTTTCCAGACGTAGGCGAGAATCCCCGACACCGGGTGGAAAATCAGGTTCTTCCAGATCAGCGCGCCAACGGTGGGCATGATGAAAAACGGCGAGATCAGCAGCACCCGCACCAGGCCGCGGCCGAGAAACTCGCTGGCCTCCAGCAACGCGCTGATCAACACGCCGAACACCACGCTGATCAGCAGCACGCTGCCGACCAGCAACAGGGTGTTGGTGGCGCCGGGCATGAACCCCGAATCACTGAGGAAGTAGCTGAAGTTTTCCAGGCCGACGAACTGGTTTTCTCCGGGGTAGAGCAGGTTGTAGCGGATCAGCGAAAAGTACAGGGTCATGCCCAGCGGCACGATCATCCACAGCAGCAACAGCGCCACCGAGGGGCTGACCAGGAACCAGCCGGGGTTGGCCAGGCGGCTTTTGCGCAGGGGTTGGGGTAGGTCGATGTGAGCTTTGGCAGTTGAAGTCGTCATGGCGATAGCACCGATTAATGCAGGGCTGTGAAGATCGAACTGTGGGAGCGAGACCGGCTTGCCGGCGATGGTGTGTCAGTCGACACCGATGTACCTGACACTCCATCGCGAGCAAGCTCGCCCCCACATGGATTGCGTTAAGTCTGTTGGAGCGTGGCTTGTCGGATCGCCGCACCGCCGCGATGGTGTGTCAGTCGACACCGATGTGCCTGACACATCATCGCCGGCAAGCCGGTCTCGCTCCTGCAGGAGGGGGGTTATTTGGGATAACCGGCGCGCTTCATTTCACGTTCGGTGGTTGACTGGGCGGCGGTCAGCGCCTGGTCGACCGTGGTCTGACCGATCAGCGCCGCCGAGAACAATTTGCCGACCTGGGTGCCCACGGCCTGGAATTCAGGAATGGTCACTAACTGAATACCGATGTACGGCACCGGTTTGGCGCTCGGCTTGCTCGGGTCCGCTGCTTTCAGCGATTCCAGCGTCACCTTGGCGAATGGCGCGGCCTGCAGATAGGCCTCGCTGTAGGTCGAGGCCCGGGTGCCTGGCGGCACGTTGGCAATGCCGTCTTTTTCTGCGACCAACGCCCCGTACTCCTTGGAAGTGGCCCAGGCGCTGAAGGTTTTCGCTGCGTCCTTGGCCTTGGAGCTGGTCGGGATCGCCAGTGCCCAGGAATACATCCAGGCCGAGCCCTTGTCGGTGGTTTCGTGCGGGGCGTAGGTGAAGCCGACCTGTTCACTGACTTTGCTCTGGGTCTTGTCGGTGACAAAGGAGCCCGCCACGCTGGCATCGACCCAGATCGCGCATTTGCCGCTGTTGAACAGCGCCAGGTTTTCGTTGAAACCGTTACTCGAAGCTCCCGGCGGGCCGGATTTTTTCATGGTGTCGACGTAGAAATTCAGCGCGTTCTTCCATTGCGCTCCGGTGAATTCCGGCTTCCACTGCTCATCGAACCAGCGCGCACCATAGGCATTGGCGACGGTGCTGATCAACGCCATGTTTTCGCCCCAGCCGGCCTTGCCACGCAGGCAAATGCCGTATTGTTCTTTATCCTTGTTGGTGAGCTTGCCGGCGAATTCGCCGATCTGGGTCCAGGTCGGGCGTTCGGGCATGGTCAACCCGGCGTCCTTGAACAAGTCGGTGCGGTAATAGGTGATGGAGCTTTCGGCATAGAACGGCAGGGCATACAGCGAGCCATTGACCGAGAGGCCTTCACGCACCGAAGGAAATACATCGTCGAGGGCGTAGCTGGCCGGCAAGTCCTTCATCGGCTCCAGCCAACCCTTGGCGCCCCAGAGTGCGGCTTCGTACATGCCGATGGTCAGCACATCGAACTGGCCACCCTGGGTGGCGATGTCGGTGGTCAGGCGCTGGCGCAGGACATTTTCTTCCAGTACCACCCAATTGAGCTTGATGTCCGGATGTTCGGCCTCGAAGGTTTTCGAGAGTTTTTGCATGCGGATCATGTCGCTGTTGTTGACGGTGGCGATGGTCAGGGTCTGGGCACCGAGGCTGACGCTGCTGAGGGTCATGCAGGTGAGGGCTAGCAGAGCTTTTGCAGAAGGTTGCATCGTGCACTCCTTTTCTGCACCGGCGGGTTGCAGAAGGACAGTTATTGTTTTTGTGTCTTCCGAAGGGAGGAAGAATGTGCACTGATTACAACGTTCAATCGATGGCGTGACAAATCATCGGTCACACTTCAATTGATACTATTTTGCACTGGTGCTGGAGGGGAAAGGCGCAGGGGAGGGCGTTGCTAAGGCTAAATGCCTTGGAATTTGTACAGGTTTTTAGGGCCTCTTCGCTGGCAAGCCAGCTCCTACAGGGTATTTGCGAAACCCCTGTAATTGGATGGACTCGCCCAAGCCGAGGCGATCTAAAAATCACCGCATGACCAAAACCGTCAACCGAGATTCTGCTCGGTCAACCGCTGCACCGCCAACTTGCGGTAGTGCGACGGTGTCATGCCCTTCAACTGCTGAAACCGCCGATTGAAATTGGAAATATTGTTGAAACCCGACTCGAAACACACATCGGTCACCGGTTTGTCGCCATCGGCCAATAGCTCGCAGGATTTGCTGATGCGCAGGCGATTGACGAATTCGATGAAGCACCGCCCGGTGGCTTGTTTGAACACCCGGCTGAAGTAGGTCGGCTTCATGCCCAGGTGCTCGGCCACTTCCTCCAGCGACAGATCCCGGGCGTAGTGGGCGAAGATATAATCCACGGCCCGGTTGGTGCGATCGATGTTGTGTTCGTCGGCCAACTGCGGCGTCGTGGCACCGGAGAGTGTCTGGTAATCGTCGCAGGAGGCCAACAGTTCCAACAGAATGAAAAAGTGCCCGAGCCGGGTCACCCCCGTCGAATCGGCGATACGCTGCATCAGGCCCATCGCCTGGCGGATGGTGCGTTGGCAGCGGAATTCGATGCCGTACTGCGCACGCTCCAGCAGCGGTATCAGGGTCTTGAGCTCAGCGAACACCAGATGGCCGCTGTCGAACAGCTCGTCGGTAAAGTTGACCAGCATGTCGCGCTTGGGCACGACTTCGTCTTCGGCGACCTGGCTGATCCAGTTGTGGGGCAGGTTGGGCCCGGTGAGGAACAGGGATTCGGGATAGAAGTTGCCGATGTAGTCGCCGATGAACACCTTGCCGGAGCTGGCGACGATCAGGTGCAGTTCGTATTCCTTGTGGAAATGCCAACGCACCAGGGGGCAGGGAAAGCCATGCTGGCGATAGATGATGGACAACCCGTTGTGGTCATCCATCAGCTCATAGGAAGGGTCGGTAACTCTGGCAGTCCGGGTCATGTCAATGCGCTTTTATTGTTGTCGCCCGCTGATCATGCCTCGTTCCAGCCGGTTAATGCTACCCGGTGGTTCATCAAGTGATCAGGCGGTTCTTCGCTTCAATCCATTGCGACATGTACTGAGTGCTCTTGTGCTGATGATGGCGCAGCATGCTGCCGGTGAAGTTATCCCTCCTGATGGACGAGAGATGCAGGCGGCATTCATTGATTCGGGCGATCAATGCAGGGCCATGACAGCTGCGCTGGTAACGACTGGCCAGCAGTTGCAATCCCTGCGCTTGTGCGTTCAACCAGCGGGTCTTGTCGTTATAGAGTTGCACGGCGTTATCGGCGAATGCCTGGGCCGTCAGGGCGACAGCCCCTGGCCAGGGTTCCTTGCCGTGCATGGCTTCTGCGCCAATCGGCGTAGTGACATTCGGCGTCCCGCAGAGCATCGCGTCAACGAGCTTTCCTTTGATGCCCGCCCCGAATCGCAACGGTGCCAGGCACACTCGCGCCGCCGCCATCACTTGCAAGGCATCTTCTGCCCAGTTCATCACATGAAACCCCTGGGCCGCATTGTGCAACGCAGTGGCCTTGGGCGGTGTATAAGCGCCGTAGATGTGCAACTGCGCACCTGGCAGTTGCTCGCGGATCAGCGGCCACAGGGTGGTTTTCATCCAGAGCACCGCGTCCCAGTTTGGCGCATGGCGGAAGTTGCCGATGCTGAGAAAGTGCGCCCGATCCTCGAAGATCGAGGGCGGCGCGCTCGGCAGATCGACCATCAGTGGGCACCCGTGCAGCAGGTTGCGCGGCACCTTGAATTGTTCGACCAGCAACTCGATTTCCACGTCGGAAATCATCAGGTTCAAGTCACAACGATAGATCGCCGCGATCTCCCGTTTAGCCAGGTCGGTCTCGGCCATGAACTCAAATTCCGCCCGCAGTGCCGGGGCGAACAGGTCGCTGAAATCATGGACATCGTCACTGGCCTTCAAGCGCTCCTTGAGGCGTTGGTGGCGGGCATCGCGCAGGCTTTGCAGATCGGAAGTCTCCAGTATGCGCAAGGCATCGGGACAGTGTCGTTCAACACGCCAACCGAATTGTTCTTCCATCATGAATCGATCGAACAACACCACATCCGGGGCCAATTGGCTGATGAATGTGTCAAAACTGCTGTTGTTCAATTCGATCGGCACTTCACGGATGCCGAGCGCCGTCAGGTCTGCCCGGTGTTCGCCAGTGCCGGCCGGGCTGCTGAAGGTGATGTCCCAGCCTTGCTCCAGAAAGGTTTCGAGGATTTGCATCATGTGCCCACCCGCGGCTGAAGAGCGCGGTTCGGGCCAGACGTAACCAATGACCAGGACGCTGGTCGTGCGGAGCTGGCTCATGGGGGGTCCTTTGAGCGAGAAGAAGACGGAGGAAAAACGGGCGCATTTAAGCACAGTCCGCCAACAGGATTTCCATCGCTGGGGTTGCGAGCGGCGAGCCCTTCGTTTTCGCCGCCCGCTGGCACTGCCAATCAATTCAGATTACAGCTGTTCAAGCGCTCCGCTACCGGTCATGTCTTTGTAACGCGTTATCTTTCCCCCTCGCGCCTCGCACGCGTTGAGCTTGAGCTGGAACCAATCGTTTCCCCTTCTGAGGATCAGTACGTCGGTGGCCTGGGACAGTTCGCCAATACCCTTAAGGCGCGCTAACTTCATATCTACGCAATTCAGGGATTTTGCCGCGCGATACAAATCGAATGTTCCATTGAGCGCGCGAAGTTGTCGGGCCGCCTTATGGGAGGTCTTGGCACCTTGACGGGTGATGAGCAACACCCCTTTTTCGGTGAGCTTTCCACCTTTTTTCAGGAGGCTTGGGACACCGTCCAATGGGTTGACCAAACTCAAGGCGAACTTGCCGGTGACCCTGAGCAGCCTGATGGTTTTTGTAAGAAAACTGCCGGTTTTGAACGCAGCACTCGCAAATTTTGACGCGACGCCCGCTACGGCGCCCACGACTGCCAGCGCATCCAGTGCGCATCCGAAAGCGCCGGCTGCTTTTCGGCCCGGATCACCCGAGGTCAAGTCTTCAATGCAAGCCTTGAACGGGATAACCAAGTTGAGAATCAACTCTTGATTATCCTTGCGGTTCTTTCTCGCCGCCTCGGTGGCGGTCATTCCGAAACCTATATCATAGAGTTCTTCATATTTGGTGGGCGGAAAATAAGCTAGCAGTTTGTTGACCGTGTCGTTTGTTTTTTCGGAAAAGAACATTTGAAGTCCGCTTATGGCGGTCGGGCTGCGACTCTCTGATTCGGAGGATTCCCATAATTTCTCCACAACCAATTTATGGCTTGCATTCTTGTCGGGTTTTGTACCGTTGACGTATGCATTGATATCCAAAGGCCATTCAATAGCCTGGGTCTGCCATTGCTTCTGGTCCTTGTCAGCGTCTTCCGTGGGGTCGAAATATTCGATGGCAGTTTTCTCGAATACATTACGCAGGTCTTCGCGTCTTTCGCATTCGGCGCGCAACGTGAACAGTTCATAATAGTACCGTTTCGACTCGTATTTGGAGCAGATGATCACGCCATAACGCCCCCTGTATTTGTCCCTTTGTCGTTGCGTTTCCTGGGTCGCGTGATCGGAAAACTTTTTGCGTACGGTATAAAAAGAAAGCGTCCCGTACGCCAGCCGATTTCGATCTTTTTCAGGCATTTTAGACAGCGCGAGTTTTAACGCGGTGGCTGTTGCGAGCTGTAGTTGCTGGTAAAAATGGCTGAATGTTTCTTTATACAGTTCTTGGGCATTGCGTAGCCTGGAGATGTAAGGCTTGATTTGCTCCAATACTTGCGGTGCCTCGTGGCTGTCTACGAAGAACGAAAGCCTGTTGCCGCTACCGTCTTGCAAATCTCCAGACATGAATAGCTCATGGATGGATATTGTTTTATCCAACGGTAGATCGTTGTGAATATGTTTTTTTTCTGTCAGGTAATCGCCCTCAGGCATCACCCTTATCAATTCTTTCAAGGCCACTTCGTTTCGCGTAGGGTAGGCTGTATTCATCGCGTTGCTGCATTGTTCCAGGGCCTCGGTGTACTCTGCGTAACGAGACTCTGCCTTGCTCAGGTCATCGGCGGTGTATTCTCCGGCAGCATTAGGGGTAATCAGACGGTTTACGGCGCCCCAATTCAGTATTTGCGTGATCACCGTAAGCCCGAATAATTGCTCGAGCTCGTCATTGAAGGGCTCCAGCTCGGCATAAGATTGCACCTGTTCGTAAGTCATCGCACGGGACGCGCCAGGAGAAATGATTTCTATTTTGGCCACGGTAAAACTGTGGAGTAACCATGCAGGGGAGCTGATGGTCATGTTTTCCGGGATGTTTTTCACAACATATTCCGGCGCGGTGTCGGCGGTCAGTATGTAGGCGGCCAGCGGGGCAACTCTTGAGTCGATGTTCTTGCTGTCGACAAGGTGCTGTTCCAGCCTTCGCAAAACTTGAGTGGGGTGGCACTCCCCATTGACCGGGTCGTAAAGTTCGTAGTCCAGCACCCGACCTGTGCTTCCATCTGCCCCCATTGACGGATCGATATTAAGCACGATAGCGGCCATGAGGAGTTGATTGAGGTCATCCTGCGACGGCGCTTCATCTGAACGGGTTCCATACCACCCTAAAGCCGCCAGATACCCCTTCGCCCAGATTTTGCCTATAGGACTCTCCAGTAGAACGGTTACGCACTGGTGGGGGGCGATTCTAAAGGAGTCGACGGTTGCGACAACTATTTGTTCGAACAGACGGTTCAGTAACTGGCCTCGGCCTGATGCCCCGAACGTCTTTGTCACCTTCTGAATTTCCTCGCGCTGGGCCAGGGAAAGCGCGGTAGGATAATTTTCCGGATTTTTAAGTATTTCGTTGTAGTGTCCAGTCCCTGACAATCCAGGATGTTCCTTGCTTAAAAACGCGATGAGGTTTGCAAGCTGCTTTGCCGAGGAAGGAATCGGGTACTCATAGAACCGCAACCATTGCTCGACGTTAAAATCATCGGAATTGTATATGAATCCGCCTGCTCTGCCGGCGTATTCGCCGAGTTCGTCCAGATGTCGGCTAAGGATTTCATTGTCCTTGAGAAGGTCGTCGATATGGATTGACGTATCAGCAACAAACACCTCCATGTTTTTGTTTGAGTCGCATACGTAAAGGGCGGTGTCGGGAAGCGAGGACAGATCATTCAAGCTTCGGAATTCCTCGCTGTTCAATAGATCATTCAATTTTGACTGGCCCGCGCGCAGTGCCAGTTTCAATGAACTTTCATGGGTGGCTGCGCATAAGAAATGGGAGAGTTTGAATTCGATGTTGGGGTCGGGGAGAGGTGATAGCTCTGTTTTCAGCGCGTCGATGATGGATTGTTTTTCTGCCTTATTGCTTATTGTCAGTGTATCAATATCGAATTTCAAATTTTCGACAGTGGAGGGTTTACGGTAATCATAGGGGAGGGTGTTCATCAATAAGTCCTTTTTTTGATGGGGCGACAGGCGTAGGTAAGCCAGCGAAGAGGCCTTTGCTCAATGTGATGTGTATGGGGTTGGATACAGTGTAAGGCCAATTATCATTGACGGAATAGTCGATATGTTGTGCTTTTTATTTCGTGCAGACACCGGTCGTTAAAGCCTGACAGTTACGGTGTCAGTTATAACGACTGGTTTTCAGGATAATCCAATAGTAAGAATCTGCATTACTGGATCAGCTAAGCATGCTCTTGACCTTGTCGCGCAGCTGGTCGATGGAGAACGGCTTGCCAATCACCTGCATCCCTTCCGGCACCTGGATGCTTTCTGCATAACCGCTGGCGAACAGGACTGGCAGTTCAGGACGCAACATCCGCGCCTGCGTGGCCAGTTCGCGGCCATCCATCACCGGCAGGCCGACGTCGGTCATCATCAGGTCGATGTGCTGATCTTCGTCGTTGAGAAATTCCAGTGCCTGTTCGCTGCCATCGGCCTCGAGCACCTTGAACTCCAGTTCCTCCAGCACATCGACGATCAGCATGCGGACGATGGCGTCGTCTTCGACGACAAGGATGATGGACGCATCAGAGGACATAGTAAGGGTTCTCAAAGGTTGAAAGGGCGGTGGCCGGTCGATCGAAACTGCCGGGCTCTAACATGAGTAAGTGACGGATCCCGACAAGTTCCCGGCACTGATGAAAAAAGGATAGCTGGCTAGGATAACCGCTCCTTTGCGCCGCAAGCAGCTGAATGTAGGATTTTGCGCGAAAACCTGTCGGAAAGTTGGATCGCGGTAGCGGTTTTGGGGCAAACTCCCTGGTTTTCAACAGATCGACAAGGCTTCCCCATGACCTCCGCGTCTTCGGTTGACGAGCAACGTTTTCGTAAACTCCTGAGCCGCAACGTGAGTCTGCCGTTGGGTGTCGGCGTACTCAGTGCCGTGTTCTTCGCTTCCCTGATCGCTTATCTGCTGTCGGTGATCCAGTGGGTCGAACATACCGACCGGGTGATCAATAATGCCAATGAATCGATAAAACTGACCGTCGATCTGGAAACCGGGATGCGCGGCTTCTTGCTCACCGGCGACGAGCAGTTTCTCGAACCCTACGAAACGGCGAAGCCGCGAATCGCGGTCGTCTTGGGAACCTTGCTCGAACTGACGGCGGATAACCCGGTGCAGACCGACCGCCTGCACCGGCTGCAGGCTTTGCAGGATGAATGGGCCGCTTACGCCACAACAATGATCGATTTGCAGCGCGCCCGCGGCGACTATCGCGGCGCGGTCCAGGCCGGGCGGGGCAAACGCCTGACCGACGAGATCCGCAAACAATTCGAAGATGTGATCGACATGGAACAGCAGTTGCGCACCTCGCGTAACGAGGACGTGCGCCGCACTACCATCTGGAGCATCGGCCTTTATCTGGTGTTCATTGCCGGTATCAGCGCATTGTTGGCCTACATCGGCCGCCGGGATCTGCTCAATCTTTCACAAAGCTACAGTGCCAACCTCGCCGCGCAACAGGCCAGCGCCCGCCGCCTGGAACAGCAGGCCTGGCTGCGCAACGGCCAGACCGAACTGGCCGAACAAGTGCTGGGGCAGCTGTCACTCAATGTGCTCGGGCGTAACATTCTGCAGTTTTGCGCGCAGTACCTCGGTACGGCGGTGGCGGCTATTTATATCCGTGAAGAACACGGCGGTCTCAAGCGCGTTGCCTCTTATGGTTTTTCCCGGGAACAGGAAGCGCTTGACCAACAGATCCACAGCGGCGAAGGCATTGTCGGCCAGGTCGTGCAACAGGCTCGCTTGATCCGCCTTGACAACGTACCGAGTGACTACTTCAAGGTCAGCTCCGGCCTCGGCGAAGGCTTGCCCCATAGCGTGCTGGTGGTGCCGACCAGTGACGATGACCGGATCAACGGGGTGATCGAGCTGGGTTTTCTGCGACCTGTCGACGAGCGCGATGTCGAATTGCTTGAAGTGATTGCCAGCAACATCGGTACGTCGATCGAAGCGGCACGCTATCGCCAGCGTCTGCAGGAAGTGCTGGCCGAAACCCAGCAGCTCAACGAAGAGCTGCAGGTTCAGCAGGAAGAACTCAAGACCGCCAACGAAGAGCTGGAAGAGCAATCGCGGATTCTCAAGGAGTCCCAGGCGCACCTGGAAACCCAGCAGGTCGAGCTTGAACAGACCAATGAGCAACTCGCCGATCAGGCGCAGATCCTGGCCGATCAGCGCGACGCCATGGACCAGAAGAACACCAAGCTCAATCAGGTGCAGATCCAGCTCGAAGAGCGCGCCGAAGAGCTGCAGCGTTCGAGCAAGTACAAGTCCGAATTCCTCGCCAACATGTCCCATGAGTTGCGCACGCCGCTGAACAGCTCATTGATCCTGGCCAAGCTGCTGGCGGAAAACCCTCAGCAAAACCTCAGCGCCGAGCAGGTCAAGTTCGCCGAGTCGATCTACTCCGCCGGCAATGACTTGCTCAACCTGATCAACGACATTCTCGACATCTCCAAGGTCGAGGCCGGCAAGCTCGAGGTGCGTCCGGAGAACACCAGCGTCGCGCGCCTGGTGGAGGGATTGCGCGAGATGTTCCAGCCGTTGGCTGCAAACAAGCAGCTGGAGCTGCAGGTCGAGTTGCAGCAGGACGCGCCGTTAATGATCTATACCGACCGCCAGCGCCTGGAGCAGGTCATCAAGAACCTGCTCTCCAACGCGGTGAAATTCACTGAAAAAGGTTCGGTCAGCCTGACAGTGGCCGACCAGCCTGGCGACGGGATCGCCTTTATCGTTCGCGACTCCGGGATTGGCATCGCGGCGGATCAGCAGGACAGTATTTTCGAAGCCTTCCGCCAGGCTGATGGCACCACTAACCGCCGTTACGGCGGCACCGGCCTGGGCCTGTCGATTTCCCGTGACCTGGCGGCATTGCTTGGCGGTTCCATTAGTGTTGCCAGTGAGCCAGGGCAGGGCAGTGTGTTTACCCTGGTCTTGCCACGGCAGTACGTTGAACCGGGGGATGAACCGGTCGAGCCGATGACGGCCTCACCGGTGGCCATGAGCCCGAGAGTCGCGCCAACGACGCCAGTGCCGCTGATCGCTGCAGTCGACATCCCGCGTTTCGACGACGATCGCGCAAAGGCGCCATTCGCCACACGGTGCATCCTGGTGGTGGAGGATGAGCCCAACTTTGCGCATATTCTCTACGACCTGGCCCATGAGCTGGGATATCAGTGCCTGGTGGCCCACGGGGCCGACGAAGGCTACGACCTGGCCAGGGAGTTCATCCCGGACGCCATCCTGCTGGACATGCGCCTGCCGGATCATTCCGGATTGACCGTCTTGCAGCGACTGAAGGAACACGCGCAGACCCGACACATTCCGGTGCACGTCATCTCTGTGGAAGATCGCGTCGAAGCCGCCATGCACATGGGCGCCATCGGGTATGCGGTCAAGCCGACCACCCGCGAAGAACTCAAGGACGTGTTCGCACGCCTCGAAGCCAAGCTGACCCAGAAAGTCAAGCGTGTGCTGCTGGTTGAAGACGACGATGTGCAACGGGACAGCATTGCCCGGCTGATCGGGGATGATGACATCGAGATCACCGCCGTGGGCCTGGCTCAGGAAGCACTGAACCTGCTGCGCACGACTGTTTTCGACTGCATGATCATCGACCTGAAGCTGCCGGACATGCTCGGCAACGATCTGCTCAAGCGCATGTCCACCGAGGATATCTGCTCGTTCCCGCCGGTGATCGTCTACACCGGACGCAACCTGACCCGGGACGAGGAAGCCGAACTGCGCAAGTATTCGCGCTCGATCATCATCAAGGGAGCGCGCTCGCCCGAGCGTCTGCTGGATGAGGTCACACTCTTTCTGCACAAAGTCGAATCCGGGTTGTCCCATGAACGGCAGCGGATGCTCAAGACCGCGCGCAGCCGCGACAAGGTCTTCGAGGGCCGTAAAGTGCTGCTGGTGGACGACGATGTGCGCAACATCTTCGCCCTGACCAGTGCGCTGGAGCACAAGGGGGCGGTCGTGGTCATTGGTCGCAACGGCCGCGAGGCGATTGAACGTTTGAATGAAATCGAGGACATCGATCTGGTGTTGATGGATGTGATGATGCCGGAGATGGATGGTTTCGAAGCCACCAGCCTGATCCGCAAAGATCCGCGCTGGCGCAAGTTGCCGATCATTGCGGTGACGGCCAAGGCCATGAAGGATGATCAGGAGCGCTGCCTGCAGGCCGGCTCCAATGATTACCTGGCCAAGCCCATTGACCTGGATCGCCTGTTCTCGCTGATTCGCGTGTGGCTGCCGAAGATGGAACGCATTTAGTGGAAAGCATTTATCCAGGGGAGCGAAACAGCGAAATCGAATTGCGCTTGCTGATCGAGGCGATTTACCTCAAGTACAGCTATGATTTTCGCGATTATTCCGGCGCGTCGATCAAACGTCGCGTCAACCACGCGTTGACCCAGTTCGAGTGCACCACCATTTCGGCGTTGCAAGAGAAGGTGCTCCACGATCCGACAGCGTTCATGCAATTGCTGCAATCGCTGACGATTCCTGTCAGTGAAATGTTTCGCGACCCCTCGCATTTCCTCGCCATCCGCCAGGAAGTGGTGCCGTTGCTCAAGACCTATCCTTCCATCAAGATCTGGATCGCCGGTTGCAGCACCGGCGAAGAAGTCTATTCGATGGCGATTCTGCTGCGCGAAGAGGGGTTGCTGGATCGCACCATCATCTACGCCACCGACATCAATCCGCGTTCGCTGGACAAAGCCAAGCAAGGGATTTTCTCCATGGAGAATGTCCGCGCCTACACTCGCAACTACCAGCAGGCAGGTGGCCAGCAGTCGTTTGCCGACTACTACACCGCCGCCTATGGGTACGCCATTTTCGACAAGACGCTATGTGACAACGTGACCTTCGCCGACCACAGTCTGGCGACGGACAGTGTGTTTTCAGAAACCCAATTAATTTCATGTCGTAACGTATTGATTTATTTTAATAAAAAATTGCAGGATCGCGCTTTTGGTTTGTTCCACGACTCCCTTTGCCACCGAGGATTCCTGGTGCTGGGTAGCAAGGAGACCCCGGATTTCTCTGCGTACGGCAACCAGTTCGAGCCCCTGATCAAACAAGAACGGATTTACCGCAAATCATGAACAGTGCAAAGGAATTGCCGTGTATGGAAGCGATTGTGATCGGCGCCTCGGCGGGCGGCGTGGAGGCGTTGCTCAGGCTCCTCGGCCCGCTGCGCAAAGGCTTCGTCCTGCCAATCATTGTAGTGCTGCACCTGCCTGAAGCAGGTCGCAGTCAACTTGCCGAAGTCTTTGCGCGAAGAGTGTCCCTACCGGTGCTGGAGGCCCGCGACAAGACGTGGATCGAAGCCGGAACCCTGTATTTCGCCGGGCCTGGGTATCACTTGTCGGTAGAGCAGGACCGTAGCTTTTCCTTGAGCCTGGAGGACCGCGTGCATTATTCGCGTCCCGCCATCGATTACCTGTTCGAGTCGGCTGCCGATGCGTATGGCCCGGCGCTGGCTGCGGTGTTGCTGACCGGCGCCAATCGCGACGGCGCGCGTGGCCTGGCCCAGGTCAAGCAGCGTGGCGGTCTGACCATCGTGCAGGATCCGGACGAGGCCCAGGTCGCGACCATGCCCCTGGCCGCGCTGGATATCCTTGCGCCAGACCACATCCTTCCCCTGCGCGGCATCGGCCGTCTGCTTGTCGAGCTGGAACGAATAGCATGCTAAGTAACATCCAAGCCAAACTGCTGATCGTCGACGATTTGCCGGAAAACCTGTTGGCGCTCGAAGCGTTGATCAAGCGTGAAGACCGTATCGTCTATAAAGCCTTGTCGGCTGACGAAGCCTTGTCCCTGCTGCTGCAGCACGAATTCGCCATGGCCATTCTCGACGTGCAGATGCCCGGCATGAATGGTTTCGAACTGGCGGAGCTGATGCGTGGCACCGAAAAGACACGAAACATTCCGATCGTATTTGTCAGCGCTGGCGGTCGCGAGCTCAATTACGCATTCAAGGGCTACGAAAGCGGTGCGGTGGACTTCCTCTACAAGCCCTTGGATATCCACGCGGTCAAGAGCAAGGTCAATGTATTCGTCGATCTGTTCCGCCAGAGCAAAGCGATGAAACAACAGGTCGAAGCGCTGGAACAAAGCCGGCGCGAACAGGCGGCATTGCTCGAGCAGTTGCAGCGCACCCAGCTCGAACTGCAACAGGCGATACGCATGCGCGATGATTTCATGTCGATCGTCGCTCACGAAGTCCGCACGCCGCTCAATGGCCTGATACTTGAAACCCAGCTGCGCAAGATGCACCTGGCCCGGGATAATGCAGCGGCGTTTACCCTGGAAAAGATGCACGCAATGGTCGATCGCGACGAACGGCAGATCAAAAGCCTGATCCGCCTGATCGAAGATATGCTGGATGTGTCGCGAATTCGCACCGGCAAGCTGTCGATCCGGCCGACGCGTTTCGATTTGTCGGCGCTGGTCAGGGATTTGTTACAGAACTTTGCGCCGCAGATCGAAGCCGCCGAGTCCTCCGTCACCTTGCAGGCCGGGCAGCCGGTGGTGGGCCACTGGGACGAGTTTCGCATCGAACAGGTCATTTCCAATTTGTTGACGAACGCTTTACGGTACGGCGCCAAGAGTCCGATCACCGTGAAGGTGTACAGTGAGAGCGGCCAGGCGCTGGTGGAAGTGCAGGATCTGGGAATCGGCATTAGTGAGGAAAACCAGAAGCGCATTTTCCAGCAGTTCGAGCGGGTCACGGCTAAACATGCCGTCGCCGGGTTGGGCCTGGGGTTGTTTATTTCAGAACAGATTGTGACCGCCCATGGCGGTTCCATTACCGTCCAGAGCCGGATTGGCGAAGGCGCCTTGTTTCGCGTTTGTCTGCCGCTGTAGGAAAACAGCCAGCTAAACGCAACCTCTGATCGACCCCACGGTCGTATCAGCAGCTATTGACCGAACAAAGGCTACCCATGAGTGAAGATGCACAAGACGTCGTACTGATCGTCGAAGATGACCCCTCGATATTGATGGTGCTATCGGCCTATCTGTCGGGTGAGGGCTACCGGGTGCTGCAGGCCGAAAACGGTGAGCAGGCCTTCGAAATCCTGGCGAGCAAGCCGCACCTGGACATGATGATCACGGACTTCCGCTTGCCTGGCGGGATCTCGGGCGTACAGATCGCCGAACCCGCCGTGAAACTGCGACCTGAGCTGAAGGTGATATTCATCAGTGGCTATCCGCAGGAAATACGCGAGACCGACAGCCCGATCACGCGCAAGGCGCCGATCCTGGGCAAGCCGTTCGACCTGGATGTGCTGCAGGAGCTGATGCAGAAGATGCTCTCGTAGCAGCGAGCCCGCTCGCGATGGTCGTTAATGATAGCGCGTGTTTGCTGGATGACACGCGGTGCTCTGGAATCCATCTTCGGAACGCCGCCCGGAGCAAGCTCGCTCCTACAGGGGAGGGCTTCAGATCCGGATCATCTCCCGCACCTTCGCCGTCAACAGGTCAAAGGTGAACGGCTTGGTGATCATCTGCATGCCCGGGTCAAGGAAGCCGCCGCGCACCGCGGCGTGTTCGGCGTAGCCGGTGATGAACAGCACCTTGAGTTCAGGCCGGTACTGCCGGCCGATTTCCGCCAACTGCCGGCCATTCATGCCCGGCAGGCCGACATCGCTGATCATCAGGTCGATCCGTTGCGCCGAATCCAGAATCGGTACCGCACTGTCGGCATCAGCGGCCTCGACAAAGGCGTAACCCAGTTCGCTCAACACGGTACGGACCAAGATCCGCACCGCCGGGTCGTCTTCGACGATCAACACGGTTTCGCCGTGTTGCGCGAATGGAGCGTGCTGGACGTCTGCCGGAACGTCCCGGGGCAGATCGCCACCGAAGCGCGGCAGGAATAAACTCACCGTGGTGCCGTTGCCCACTTCGCTCTGGATGGCGACATGGCCGCGCGATTGTTTGCTGAAGCCATAAATCATCGATAACCCGAGGCCGGTGCCCTGGCCGATCGGCTTGGTGGTAAAGAACGGGTCGAAGGCCCGGTTGATGGTGCTTTGCGGCATGCCGCACCCGGTGTCGGTGACGCTGAGCATCACATAGTCGCCCGGGTCGAGGTTGCTGTGGGCCTGGGTGAAGGCGAGGTCCAAGTGCCGATTGCGGGTCTTCACCACCAGTTGGCCGCCATCGGGCATGGCATCGCGTGCATTGATCACCAGGTTGAGCAGGGCGCTTTCCAGTTGATTGGGGTCGGCTTCGGCCACCCACAGCTGATCGCTGAGCTGCATGTCCAGTTGAATGCTTTCGTTGATACTGCGTTGCAGCAACTCCCCCATGGAAACCACCAGGGTGTTCATCTGCACGGGTTTGGAGTCCAGTGACTGGCGCCGGGAGAAGGCCAGCAGGCGGTGGGTCAGGCTAGCCGCGCGGTTGGCCGAAGTCACCCCCAGGTCGATCAGGCTGTCCAGGTCTTCGATGCGGCCACGGGCCAGGCGCCGTCGCAGTAACTCCAGGCTGCCGATGATACCGGTCAACATGTTGTTGAAGTCATGGGCGATGCCGCCGGTGAGTTGGCCGACCGCTTCCATTTTCTGTGACTGGCGCAGGGCTTCTTCGTTGTTGCGCAGCTGTGCGGTGCGTTCCTCGACCTGCTGTTCGAGGGTTTCGAGGGTGTTCTGCAACCGCAGCTCGCTTTGACTCAGATCGATCAACCGATCCCTGGCTTCGTACTGTCGTCGTCGACCGCGCAACGCGGTGGTCACCAGGCTGATCAGGGTCACGGGATGAAAAGGCCGCTCGAGAAAGGTGACATTGCCCAGTTGTGGACCGAGCCGCGACGCCGGGTTCTGTTCCGGGCCGCCATGGTAGGTCAGTAACACAATCGGCAAGTCCGACCAGGCCGGCTGTTGCTCGATCAGGTCGAGCAGCGGCGCAAGATCACTGCCCAGCAATGCCTCGGAAGAGATCAGCAGCATTCCCGCGCCTCGCGTCAACTCACTGCAAAGGCCCACCAGATCGCGGGTGATGACGCCGTTAAAACCCGCTTCATTGAGCATCATCAGGGCAATCTGGCTGTCACGTCCCAGCGGCGCGAGAATGATCGCGCGCTCGGACATCGGCTCCAGAACCGTCACGGGCTCTCGTCCCCGAGCAACGGATTGCTCGCGCCCATATAAGTGGGTACACCGCGCAGTACGCCCTGGAACGCGTCCAGCGGTTCGCCGATCGTCATGCCCTGGCCGCTGATGCGGTATTCACGAATGGTCGATTCATGGCTGCCGGTGCGTTTCTTTATGATCGAAATCGCCCGACGAACCTTGCCCAGTGCTTCGAAGTAACGCAACAGGATCACGGTATCGGCCAGGTAGGTGATGTCTACGGGGGCCTGCATGTCACCGACCAATCCGTGCTGGGCAACGGTCATGAACGTCGCGGCGCCCCGGCGATTGAGGTACAGCAGCAACTCGTGCATGTGCAGCACCAGGGCGTTTTCTTCAGGCATTGCCGCCTGATAGCCATTGATGCTGTCGATCACCACGGTCTTGATATCACGCTGGTCGACGCAGCGGCGGACCCGGTGCGAAAATTCGCCGGGGGACAATTCGGCTGCATCCACTTGTTCGATCAGCAGGTTGCCGGTGTCTTGCAGGGCTTTCAGATCGATGCCCATGTTGTTCATGCGCTCGAACAACAGCCCCAGTTCTTCATCGAAAATGAACAACGCGGCTTTCTCGCCCCGGGCCACGGCCGCTGCGGCGAAGATCATCGAGATCAGCGATTTTCCTGTACCGGCCGGGCCAAGGATCAAGGTGCTGGACCCGGTCTCGATGCCGCCGCCGAGCAGGGCATCCATTTCCTGGATGCCGCTGGTCAACTGTTGACGGATATACACGCCGCGATGTTCGGCGGCGACCAGGCGCGGGAACACGTGGACGCCATCGCCCATGATGGTGAAATCGTGGTAGCCGCCACGGTACTTCTGGCCGCGGTACTTCACCACGCGGATCCGCCGGCGCTCGGCGCCATAGTTGGGGGTCAGTTCTTCCAGGCGAATCACGCCGTGGGCGACACTGTGCACGGTCTTGTCGAGGGATTCGGTGGTCAGGTCGTCGAGCAACACCACCGTGGCGTCATAGCGCACGAAGTAGTGTTTGATCGCGAGGATCTGGCGCCGGTAGCGCAGGGAGCTCTGGGCCAACAGGCGGATCTCGGAAAGGCTGTCGAGTACTACGCGAGTCGGCTTGACCCGCTCGACCACTTCGAAAATCTGCTTGGTGGCTTCGCCCAGTTCCAGGTCGGAGGAGTACAGCAGGCTTTGCTGATGTTCGGAATTGAGCAGGCTTTCCGGGGGCGTCAGCTCGAAGATGTGGATGTTTTCATCCAGCTCCCAGCCATGGGACAACGCACCCTGGCGCAGTTCGCGCTCGGTTTCCGACAAGGTGATGTACAACGAGCGCTCGCCGGCTCGTGCGCCGGCCAACAGAAAATGCAGGGCAACAGTGGTTTTACCTGTGCCGGGTTCACCTTCGAGCAAAAACACATGACCGCGGGACAATCCGCCGACCAGGATGTCATCCAGACCGTCGATGCCGGTGGCGGCTTTTGCACTGAACAACTCGTTAGATGTAGACAAATAATGCCCTCTCAAGATCAGGGGATACGAGGCAGCAGGCCGGAAGTGCCTGAATGGACTGCCTGAACACTTGACCTTTGGCGGCGAAGAGCGTTCAACACTTTTTGCCGGGATTGCACACAAGATTCGTTTACGCCCCCGATCCTGTAGGAGCCGGCTTGCCGGCGAAGGCGGCGTGTCAGTCGACATCGATGCCGGATGCCCGTGCGCCTTCGCTGGCAAGCCAGCGCCTACATGGGATCTTTGCCGGTCACGGGATCTGGGCACGACCCGATCCCTGTAGGAGCCGGCTTGCCGGCGAAGGCGGCGTGTCAGTCGACATCGATGCCGGACACCCGTGCGCCTTCGCTGGCAAGCCAGCTCCTACATGGGATCTTTAACAAGTCACAGGATTGGTGTTCGCCCGGTAACGCGGTCGCGTTCGGACGACCTTTCAAAGCCCCTGCTGCAACGCCGGGTCGTCGGGGTTGAGCTGTTCCAGTTGCGCCAACAAAATCTGCACGTTTTGCAGTTGGCCGCTTTCCTTCCAGTAATTGATCAACAACACCCGGGCCCTGCGGTCGGCCGGGTGGCGCTGGACGATTTCCTGCAGCTGTTTCTGCGCCGCTTCCAGTTCCAGTTCGCCGTGCAGTGTGGTGGCCAGGTCGTAGCGATAATCCTTGTTGTCCGGCTCCAGTTCCACCGCCTTGGACAGGCCGAGCAGAGCGAATTCACTTTGCCCGTGATGCAGCAGCCACAACCCCAGGGCATGCTGCAGGTAGGCCGAATCGGGTTGCGCCTTCAACTGCTTGGCCAATAGCAGCCGGGCGGCTTCGCTTTGGCCCTGTTTGTCCAGCACTTCAATTTGCATCACCAGCGCGGGCAGGTTGCCGGGGGCAAGACGCAAGACGCTCTCCAGTGCCTGTTGCGCTTCTTTCAACTCGGTATTGTGCAGGTGCAGCCGAGCCAGTTGGTATTGGTTATCGGCGCTTTCGGGCTGGCTTTTCAGGTCCTGTTCCCAGGCGTCGATCGCGTGTTGCAGCGTCCCGAAATACAAACCGAGATCGTCTGGCGAAAGTCCCAGCAAGGCGTTCACGGCGGCGTAGCGCACGCGCTGGTCGCCGTCATCGAGCAGCGGGCCCAGCAACAGGCTGCGCTGTCCGCTGGGCACCAGGCCGCTGATGCTGTTGATCGCCGCCACGCGCACGTCCGGCGATTCATGCTGCAAGTCCGCATCCGCCAGTTTCAAGGCGACGGAGCTTGGGTAGTTGGGCAGTTCGGCATGCAGCCAGATACGTCGCTTCGGAGAAAGGTCCGGGCGTGCCAGTTGCTGGTAGAGCACCCGCGCCGCACCTGGCTGACCCGCCCGGGCCTGGTCGAGCGCTTCGGTGTAGCCGCGCTTGATCGCAGCCGGCACCACGGGGGTGGTGCTGCTCATGAAAAACCAGGCTAGGCCGATGGCGAACAGGACACAGAGGCTGATGATCAGGTAGCGGCGGGACTGGGACATGCAGGGATCCGGAAGCTGGCAAGCTGTTGCAGAGCCGCCAGCTTCGGTCAGGAGGGGCCGTGAGTCAAATCCTGACGCCAACATCCTGACTGAAACCTGACGGGGCAACACTGCAATGACTACGCTTGCTGGAGATGACCCAACGGGCATTCCCATGCAAGCGCTGCTCTTATACTTCAAGGCGATGCTCAACCCCGGGCGCGGGGTGCTGTTGTTCGCCTTGCGGACGATCGCCGCCGGGTTGTTGACCCTGTACCTGGCCTTCCTGTTCGACCTTGACCAACCCAAGTGGTCGATCATGGCGGTGGTCATCGTCAGCCAACCGTTGGCTGGCATGGCCCCTGGATTTGCAGCGCACTCGGGTCCAGGCGCCTGTCACCGGTTACGTCACCAACCTGCTGACCCGCCAGGGCGACTATGCCACCGCCGGCGGGGCGCTGTTGGCGCTGGTGGACAGCGACTCGTTTTACGTCAGCGGCTACTTTGAAGAAACCAAGCTGCCGCGAATCGGGCAGGGCGATCGGGTCAGGATCGAATTGATGAGCGGCGAGACTTTCGGCGGCACGGTGCAAAGCATCGCCTTCGCCATCGCCGACCGGGAGAATCTGCCGGGCGGCCGGCTGCTGGCCAACATCAACCCCAGCTACACCTGGGTCAAACTGGCGCAGCGGGTGCCGGTACGGATACAGATCGATGCCGATTATGCCGGCAAGAACCGCCTGCGTGCCGGGACCACGGCCACCGTCACCGTCCGGGAAAACCAACAATAACGCGGCCACCCACGCCCCCTGTAGGAGCTGGCTTGCCAGCGAAGGCGTCCTCAAAGTCAATGCAAGACTTCGAGGTTGATGCAAGATTCAAGGGCCCCTTCGCTGGCAAGCCAGCTCCTACAGGGTATGTGCTGTGCGCAGATTCTGTGACTGGCGCAGAACCTGTAGGAGCTGGCTTGCCGGCGAAGGGGCCCGAACAGACACCACAAAACCTTCAGAAAAAAACCCCGCGACCGAATGAGGCGCGGGGCAAAAATCTGGTTGGTTGCGGCCAACCAAAGGAGCTCGTTGCTACATTACTGGCCGGTTACTGCCTGGCCACCGTCTCTGGTTGCCAGCCACCGCCCATTGCCTTGTAAATCGCTACAATGCCGCGATACAGATCGACTTCGGCCTGGGCCTGGGTATCTTCCGCGGCCAGGCGCTCACGCTGGGCATCGAGCAGGACGAGGAAGTCTGCGGTGCCTTCGCGGTAGCGGATTTGCGCCAGGTCGGCGGCGGCACGGCTCGATTCACTCTGGCGAATCAGCGAAATCAGGCGTTGCTGGCGCTTGCCGTAGTCGCTGAAGGCGTTTTCCGATTCTTCCAGGGCCAGCAATACTTGCTGCTCGTAGGTTGCCAGGGCGCCTTCGGCTTCGGCATCGGCGCCGCGCAAACGCGCGCGCACGCTGCCCAGGTCGAACGCCGCCCAAGTGATGCTCGGGCCCAGCGCCCAGGCGTTGGCTGCCGATGAACCGATCTGCGAACCGCGCCCGGCGGTGAAGCCGAGGAAACCGCTGAGGCTGACCCGCGGGAACAAGTCAGCCTTGGCCACGCCGATACGGGCGGTGGCGGAGGCCAGTTTGCGCTCGGCACTGAGAATGTCCGGACGACGTTGCAACAGTTCTCCCGGATCGCCGATTGGCAGGGCCTTGGCAATCGCCGGCAGGTCCTTGGGACTGAGGTCCACCGTCAATTTGTCCGGCCGCTCACCCAGCAGGGTGGCGATGCGGTTTTTCTGCCGGACCTGTTCCGCCTGCAGTTGCGGCACGCTGGCTTCCACAGACGCCAGGCGCGCATCGGCACGGACCACATCGAGCTGGTCGCCGACACCGGCATCGCGCAGGCTTTCGGTGATCTTGCGCGATTCCTGCTGGTTGTTCAGGTTGGCCAAGGCGATCTTTTCCCGCAGTTGCGCACCGCGCAGTTGACCGTAGGCGTCCACCAGTTCGGCAATCATGCTGACTTGCAGCTGGTACAGATCCGCTTCAGCCGCCTGCTGCTCGGCGTCGCTGGATTCCAGATTGCGCTGGATGCGCCCGAACAGGTCCAGCTCCCAGGCCATATCCAGCCCCAGGTCGTAGCGCTCGCTATTGACCCGGTCGGTGGTCTGGCCAGGAATCTGACCTTTGCCCAGGTTACTGCTGGCGCGGCTGGTGATGGTCGGCATGGCGTCATTGCTGGCGTCGTCGCGGATCGCCCGCGCCGCTTTCCAGCGGGCGAAGGCGACCCGCAGATCACGGTTGCCCTGCAGCGATTGCGTTACCAGCCGGTTGAGGGTCGGGTCTTCGAACTGCTGCCACCAGATGCCTTCGAAGCGGGCACGGTCGAAGTTCTTCTGGCCGGCGGCGCCATCGGTAGCGTGAGTGATGTTGGCCGGCTCGGTGGCTGGGGTTCTGTAGTCCGGGCCAACGGCACAGGCACTCAGGGCCAGCACCAGCAGGCTCGGCAGAAAGGCTTTCAGGCTCATTGTTGCGCCTCCAGTTGCAGCGCCTTGGCCGCTTTGCGCTTCTCGCCGCGCTCGACAAAATTACGAATCAACACGTAGAACACCGGCGTCAGCAACAGACCGAAGAAGGTCACCCCGAGCATCCCGGAGAACACCGCCACACCCATGGCGTGACGCATTTCGGCACCGGCACCGCTGGAGAACACCAGTGGCACCACACCCATGATGAACGCGAAGGAGGTCATCAGGATCGGCCGCAGACGCAGACGGCACGCTTCAAGTACTGCTTCGAGCGGGCTCATGCCTTCGTCCTGCTGTTTATCCTTGGCGAACTCGACGATCAGAATCGCGTTCTTGCAGGCAAGCCCCACCAGAACGATCAAGCCGATCTGGGTGAAGATGTTGTTGTCGCCTCCCGAAGCAATCACCCCGGTGATGGCCGACAGCAGGGTCATCGGTACGATCAGGATCACCGCCAGTGGCAGGCTCCAGCTTTCGTACTGAGCCGCGAGTACCAGGAACGCCAGCAATACGCAGAGCGGGAACACGAACAGCGCGGTGTTGCCGGACAGGATCTGCTGGTAGGTCAGGTCGGTCCATTCGTAGGTCATGCCGTTGGGCAGTTCTTCCTTGAGCAGTTTCTCTATGGCTTTTTCCGCCTGGCCGGAGCTGTAGCCGGGGGCTGCCGCACCGTTGATTTCAGCGGTGATGAAGCCGTTGTAGTGCATCACGCGGTCCGGGCCCGAGGTGTCACTGACCTTGATAAAGGTCGCCAGCGGGATCATCTCGCCCTTGTTGTTGCGCACTTTCAGCTGACCGATCTGGTCCGGCTCGAGACGGAACTGCTGCTCGGCCTGAACGTTGACCTGATAGGTGCGACCGAAGCGGTTGAAGTCGTTGGCATACAGCGAACCCAGGTAGATCTGCAGGGTGTCGAAGATGTCGCTGACGGCCACGCCGTGGGTCTTGGCTTTTTCCCGGTCGATAGCGGCATCGACCTGCGGCACGTTCACCGTGTAGCTGGTGAACAGCGCGGCCAGTTCTGGCACGTTGTGGCTTTTGTTGATGATGTTCATGGTTTCTTTATACAGCTCGTCGTAGCCCAGGTTGCCCTTGTCTTCGATCTGCAGTCGGAAACCACCGATGGTGCCCAAACCTTGTACTGGCGGCGGCGGGAAAATCGCCATGTAGGCTTCTTGAATCCCGGCGTACTGACCGTTCAAGGCACCGGCAATCGCACCGGCGGACATGCTCGGGTCTTTACGCTCATCGAACGGCTTCAGGGTCACGAACACGATGCCGGCGTTCGGACTGTTGGTGAAGCCGTTGATCGACAGGCCTGGAAACGCCACCGCACTTTCCACGCCTGGCTGTTTCAGGGCGAGGTCGGACATGCGCTTGATCACGTCTTCGGTACGGTCCAGGCTCGAGGCGTCCGGCAATTGTGCGAAAGCCACCAGGTATTGCTTGTCCTGGCCGGGTACGAAACCCGTCGGGGTGTGGGCGAAACCGAAGAAGGTCAGCACCATCAGGCCTGCGTACAACAGCAGCGCAATACCGCTGCTGCGGATAACCCGGGCTACGGTGCCGACATAGCCATGGCTGGCACGGTCGAAAAACCGGTTGAACGGACGGAACAGCCAGCCGCCCAACAGTTTATCAAGCACTTTGGTAAAGCGATCTTTCGGCGCATCGTGGCTCTTGAGCAGCACGGCGGCCAGGGCAGGGGACAGTGTCAGCGAGTTAAACGCCGAGATCACGGTCGAGATGGCAATGGTCAGGGCAAACTGTTTGTAGAACTGGCCAGTGAGTCCGGAAATGAACGCCGCCGGGATAAATACCGCACACAGCACCAGCGCCGTCGCGATGATCGGCCCGGTCACCTCACGCATGGCTTTCTTGGTGGCTTCGACGGGCGTTTCTCCCAGCTCGATGTGCCTTTCGACGTTCTCCACTACCACAATGGCGTCGTCCACCACGATACCGATCGCCAGTACCAATCCGAACAGTGACAAGGCGTTCAGCGAGAAGCCGAACAAATGCATCACCGCGAAGGTACCGATCAGCGACACCGGCACAGCGACCAATGGAATGATCGAGGCGCGCCAGGTTTGCAGGAACAGAATCACCACCAACACAACGAGGATCAGTGCTTCGAACAGGGTATGAACCACCGCCTCGATGGAGCCGCGCACGAAGATCGTCGGGTCATAGACGATGCTGAAGTCCATGCCTTCCGGGAAGCTCTTCTTCAGCTCCGCCATCTTGTCGCGCACTTCGTTGGAGATTTCGATCGCGTTCGAGCCTGGGCGCTGGAAGATCGGGATCGCCACCGCCGGCTGGTTGTTCAGCAAGGAACGCAGGGCGTATTGGCTGGAACCCAGTTCGACGCGAGCGATGTCCTTCAGACGAGTGATTTCACCGTTGTCGCCGGAGCGAATGATGATGTTCTCGAACTCTTCCTCGGAAACCAGACGGCCCTGGGTGTTGACCGACAACTGGAACGCCGTGGCATTCGGCGCAGGCGGGGCACCCAAGGCACCTGCCGCCACTTGACGGTTCTGCTCGCGAATCGCGGTCACCACATCGGTGGCGGTCAGATTGCGTGAGGCAGTCTTGTTCGGATCGAGCCAGACGCGCAGCGAGTAATCGCCCATGCCGAACAGCTGCACGTCACCGACACCGCCCAGGCGCGCCAGCTCGTCCTTGATGTTGAGCAAGGCGTAGTTGGACAGGTAGAGCATGTCGTAGCGTTTGTCCGGCGAGGTCAAGTGCACGACCATGGTCAGGTCGGGCGATGCCTTGTCGACGGTGATACCGATGCGCGTCACTTCCTCGGGAAGCTTGGGCTCGGTCCGGGTCACACGGTTCTGCACCTGCACCTGCGCGTTGTCAAGGTCAGTGCCCAGGGCGAAGGTGATGGTCAGGGTGATCTTGCCATCGGCGGTGGACTGCGAGGACATGTACAGCATGTTCTCGACGCCGGTGATGGCTTGCTCCAGGGGAGCGGCCACGGTTTCACCGATGACTTTAGGGTTGGCGCCCGGGAAGTTGGCGCGGACTACTACGGTCGGCGGCACCACTTCCGGGTATTCGCTGATCGGCAACTGGAACAGCGAGATGGCACCGGCGATCAGGATCAGCAGCGACAATACCGCTGCGAAGATCGGCCGTGAAATGAAGAACTGGGAAAAATTCATCGTAGGGATCCCTTAACCGCGTGGTGTCGCAGCAGCCACTTTCACAACCGAGCCCGACGCGACCTTGGCAGGGGCGACTTGGGGCAGGTTGCTGGCTTCCAGCGCTTGTCGTTGTTGAGCCAGAGCGGCGAGGGTTTCCTGGCTGGCCATCGGGATCACTTCAGGGGTGACCGGCGAACCAGGACGTACACGTTGCAGGCCCTTGACGATGACCGTGTCATCCTTGTTCAGGCCGTTGCGTACGATACGCAGGCCTTCGATCTTTGGACCCAGCTCGACCGAGCGATACACCGTCTTGTTGTCGGCATCCATCACCAGCACGAACTTCTTGCCCAGGTCGGTGCCGACCGCTTCGTCGTTGATCAGCACGGCGGAGTAGGTGCCGCTGCCGACCAGTTTCAAACGCGCGTAGAGACCCGGGGTATAGGTGCCGTCCGTGTTATCGAACACCGCGCGGCCACGGATGGTGCCGGTCTTCGGATTGACCTGGTTGTCGACGAAGTTCATCACGCCCTGGTGCGGGTTGCCGTCTTCGTTGGACAGGCCGAGGTAAACCGGGGTAGTGGCGCCACGTTTACCCTGGCGGGCGAGGGCGGTGTACTTGAGGAACACGCGCTCGTCGGCGTCGAAGTAGGCATAGACCTTGTCGGTGGACACGACGCTGGTCAGCGCCGTGGTATCGGCGGTCACCAGGTTGCCCGCGGTGATCTCCGCACGGCTGACGCGACCGCTGATCGGTGCGGTGACGCGGGTGAAACTCAGGTTCAATTTCGCCAGATCGAGTTGCGCCTGAAGGGCGCCGACGGCGGCGCGGGCTTCCTGGGCAGCGCTGGTGCGCGAGTCGGCCAGCTCGGCGGAAATTGCGTTGCTGGTGCGCAAGCGTTCACCGCGCCGGGCTTCGTTTTCGCTGCGGGTCGCGTTGGCGCGGGATTGGGCAACCAGGGCTTCGAGGCGGCGGACCTCAGCCTGGAACGGACGCGGGTCGATCTGGAACAACAAGTCGCCTTTCTTGACCAGGGCGCCTTCAGTGAACGCCACTTCATCAATCTGGCCGGAGACCCGCGGACGAATCTCCACGGTTTCCGGGGCTTCGAGGCGCCCGGTGAATTCGTCCCACTCGTTGACCGGTTGTTCCAGCACCTTGGCCACGCTGACCTTGGCTGCGGGCATAGTGGCGGCCGTGTCCGGAGCCTTGCCGCAAGCGCTTATCACCAACATGGCCAACAGGGCCAAGGGGAAGCGCATATGTTTGAGAGATTGTTCCATGGATGCATCCGCCAATGTATTGAGAATGGACGGATGATGCTCGGCGAACCTGGATCTCACGAATCGAATGAGGCAAAGGTAACTATCATTCGGAATGATATAAGCGTGGCGCGAGCCCTCTAGTCTGCGGGTTTTGTTAGGATGCTATCAATTGGATTGATGACAATTCAGTGTTGCTGAAAATGTAAAGGCCGGCTTGAAATCGAGGCGTGGCCATTGCAAACGCTGCCCAAAGGACTGGCAGCATTCGTAGCAAACGCTTTGGAAAGCCCCAGGTCGGCAAGTCCACCCTTGATCATGGGGCGGTTTTTTTCATTCGATTCTTCAAAGACAGCGTTGTCCCGAAAGATGGTTTCAAGCGATCTATTGAAAAATTAACGTATGCAAGCCTGCTTCTGTGTTTTCCACTTGACGTTTACCGCCGCAACCACGCTGTTCGCCTCGCGCGTTCGAGCCGGTAAGTCTCCATATTCAAAAGGAACTGAATATGTTTGTTCGCAGTATCCGCGATGTTGAAAAAACCGATTTTTTCGTCGAGTGGGGCTCAGGCACCAGCCACCGTCTGCTGACGGAGCAGGACGGAGCCTCTTCGTATTGACTTTGCGCAGTGGCATTGCCTGTTTTCGACGGGCCAGTTGTTTCCAAACGAATAACGAAACGACAGGGGCTGTCGCAGAACTATTGAGTGACTATGCGGAGTTGATGATATGAAATTGTTCAGGCCATTACTTCAGCGGCCAGTGGCCTTGCTGTGGGGAGGGTTGGCGCTCTCTTCGATCGGTGACGAACTCTTCGCGATTGCCATCGCCTGGATGGCGGTGCAGATAGCCGGAACCGATGCTAGCTGGCTCAGTGCTCTACGCGGTGCTGCTGCGTTGGCAGGTGCTTTGCTGGGGGGGATTTGGGCGGAGCGTTGGGACCACCGTCGCACGATGATCGGCGCCGACCTGGCGCGGGCCGGGTTTGCCTTGATTCCGGTGCTTGCTTGGGGGTTCGGCATCATGAGTCTGTGGATGCTGGCGGTTGCGCTTATGCTCATGATGATCCTCAACTCGCTGTTTGAGCCGGCGCTGCGCGCCAGTCTGCCGCGGATTGTCGCGGCGCCGGACCAGTTGCAATCGGTCAATGCGCTGTTCGATGCGATCATCCGGATCGCCCGGGTGATCGGGCCAATGCTGGCAGCGGCGATTACGCTGCTGATTCCGATCGAGCATCTGTTTACCCTGAACAGCATCACCTTCCTGATCTCCGCGTGGGCGATCAGGAAGTTGGGCAAAGCGTTGCCGCGCCAGCCTGTCAAGGCAACAAGCCGGCGGGCCGGATTTACCGCCGGTTGGAGAAGTCTTGCGGGACGCAGCCAGATGCAGGCGGTGTATGTGTGTGCGGGTCTGGGCAATGTTGCCTGGAGCGTGGGTATATCGATCGGCATGGCGCTGGCCGTCGTCAAATATGATATCCAGGGATTCGGCGTACAGGGTTTTGCTGCCTACGGCCTGATCATGGGGGCTTACGGGGCAGGGAATCTGATCTCCATTTTTGTTGTGGGCAATCTGCAAATACGCCGCTTGTATCACGGGTTTACCCTCGGCGCCGTGGTTAACGGCCTGGGTATCGCAATCATTGGTGCTGCCGTGTTGTACCTGCCACCGGACCACGTCCTGACGGGGATGATGGTCGGCTCAAGTCTGGCGGCACTCGGCGGACCATTGATCGACATCTCATTCATTCTGCTGATTCAAACCCGGTTCAGGCAAAGCGAAATCGCCGGGCTGGCACGGCTGCGTTTTGCGGCGTTGGGCGCGTCGATTTTGATTGCCGGTGCTTGCGGTGCTGCGCTGTATGCCCGCTTTGAAACCAGCCTGGTGATTGTCGGTGCCGGGATTTTCGAAGTGATGGTGGGAGCACTTGTGCTGCTCGCCCCTAAGGATAACGAAGTCGTACAGGTGAGCAGGGAAGACGGCTCTTCGTCGTCATCCCTGGTGGATGGTAGCGAGGTGGCCAGATGAGAAAGTTTCATGACTATGTAAAAGACCACGCCGAGCGAATGCCGGACGCTTTGAAGACTGACCTTACTTTGTCGGATCGCACCCATAGTATCCGGCGATTGCCGCCAGGACGAACCCGAGCTGCGCCACCCAACCCGCCCACTTCTTCCAGTCGATACTCGCGAGGGTTTTTCTGAAGTTCATCGTACTTTTTCCTCTCGAAGCGCCCGCAGGCGCTCCAGTTTTTCAGCGCAGACGAGTAGGGCGTCGTGCTTGGCATCGACTGTCATGTGCACGCAGTTGGCGCCTCTTACACACCGCCATATTGATACACGGTCGCACTCCAGTACTGACTGCCGTCACGTTTTTGGCGAGCCCATCCGTCGGCCACCAGTTGATTGGCGATCATTCGATTCATAAAGCCATGACCGAGCAGCAGAACGGGTCCATCGCTGGCAAGGGACTGCAGTCGTTTGGCTGCCGTGCTGGCGCGAATCCTCGCGGTGCCTACGGACTCCACGTTGCGTGAGTAACCGCACAGCCATAAGACTCGAAGGATAAATGACCAGGTAAACGGCGATAGCCGGGGCAGTTTCCAATGACCATAAGGTAGTTGTGCTTCGCAGAAAAGTGCGTCGACCAACGCAGGCTTCAGGCCGAGCGCCTGGACGGAGGTCAGGGCACGAGGCGCGGTGCTTGAAACTATCACGGTGGCGGTTGCGGCAAGTTGCATACTGCTATGCGGGACCGCGTGGTGTGTTATTTCGGATCGGTTGTATTGCTCGATCCAGCCTTTCATCTCGACCGCTGAGATTTTGGCGGTTGCGGCCAATTCTGGTTGGCCGTGACGCATCAGGATTATTTCCCTGCTCACAATTTACGTCCTTGTTCTGGTGTGTGGTAAATGACCACGAAGTGCGGTTTCGGGAGCTCAGTTTTCAAACCAGCCGTGAGCACGATACCACGCCACGGTGTCGGTCATTGTCAGCTCCAGCGCCCGGAAACACAGGCCAAGCTCCTGTTCACTCTTGCGGTGGTTGAAACAGGTGCGATGCTCCTCTCGTATCAACAGGCGCAACGTGGCCATGCTCAGCAGAATGGGCTTGCCAGTAAGGCGCGCATAGATCTCCTGCACAATCGCCAAGGTATATAGAAGGGGCAGCGGCAGTTGTCGACCGGGTGTCTTGACGCCCGCTATCCGTCCTAGAACAGGCACCAGTTGACGCATTGTCATGGATCGGCCCGCCGCCAGATAGCGCTCACCTCGCCGGCCATGTTTGGCGGCAGCAATCAGCGCCAATGCCACATCACGGGCGTCGACGACGGAGAAACTGCCCGGGATCAGCCCGGGCAACTTGCCGTTGACGACATCGTTGATCAGTTGTCCCGAGGAGGTCGGGCCAATGTCGGCAGGACCCCACATCCAACCGGGCAGGACCATGCAGGCATGCATCTCGGGATGTGCTTCCAGGAACGACAAGACGACACGGTCGGCGAGGATCTTGCTGCGGTAATAGTCATCCGCGTCGGCGTCGGCTCGTAGACATGTCTCATCGATGGACGAGCCCGGTGCGCCGTCGAGCACGGCAATGGAAGACGTATGAATGAAGCGACGTACGCCGGCGCGATAAGCCTGGTGAATCAGGTCCCGGGTTCCGGCGACATTGATCTTTTCGAGTTCGTTCCAGTGCCTGCCGCCCTTGTAGTTATCGCGAAAGAACGCCGCAGTGTGAAACACCGTATCGCAACCCTGCAGCGATCCTGCGAAGGCCTCGACATCGGCCATGTCACCAACGACCAGCTCCACATTTGGCAGATGGTTGAACTGCTGTTCACCTTTGGCTCTTGAGCGCACCAGGCCTTTGACCGCATAACCACGAGCGACCAATTCACGCACCAGGTTATTGCCCAGCAAGCCGGTTGCACCGGTAACAAATACGCTGCGCATGGGGCCAGTAGTCATACCATTCATTCCATTCGTTTCGAGGGCCTGTAGATATACCGTTGATGTCACTCCCGAAAAACAGCGACTGCTGCATAATGGTTTTGCACATATGCCGATCAGGGAGGACAGGACGCATGGCGTTGCAAGCAAATTGGGACGATCTCCGTCTGCTGTTGGCGGTCTCGCGGCGTGGTAGCTTCCTTCAAGCGGGCCAGTTGCTGGGTATCGCGGCGTCTACCGTGTCCCGCCGCGTGACCCAACTTGAAGTCGCGCTGGGCGAGCCTCTCGTCGAACGGGGCGTTGAAGGGTGCTGGTTGACCTCGCGGGGCCAATCCCTCGTGGAAGTTGCCCTGGCTGCGGAAGCGGGCTTGAGGCGTCAAACCGCTGCAGACATATCACCGGACACCGCGTTATTTGGCAGTGTCCTGGTCAGTGCCGGAGAGGGGTTTTCGTCTTGTGTGCTGGAGGCCGCAAGTCGCTTCACTGCTTTGCACCCGCGTTGTTCGGTGGAGCTGATGGTCACCGCCGACTTTCACAAAATCGTCCGAGGCGTGGCAGATATTGCTGTACGTACAGCTCATCTGGGTGAGCCGTCGCTGATTTATCGACCCATAGGCCGGCTTGCCTACGGTGTCTTCGCTGATGCAGGTTATCTGAAGCGGTTTCCAGGGGTGACCCCGGCCACTGCGGTCAATATTGCCTTGCTTCCACCGCTGGACATGTTGCCGCAAATGCGTGCGGCAAAAGCTGGTGGACTGGGCCACGCGCAGATCAGCGTGAACTCGTTCACCGTGCAGCTCGAATCGGTGAGGCGGGGTATGGGGGTAGCCGTACTGCCCCGCATACTGGCGAAGGATCTGATCGGGTTGTTCCCGGAGCTCCACCTTCCAGATATGGAGATATACCTGGTGACCCGGCCTCAAGCATTGAAACAGGCCCACATCCAATGTTTTTTTGCCATCTTGGAGCAGGTACTGTTCGAAACCCTATCGATCAGCACCTGTCACAGCCGTGGCGACCTGGCCTCGGTGTGAAGTTGGGGGACAAAGAGGCGAGGGCGAGAAGGCACTCCTGTTGAAGCAGCAGCGCCTCGGCTCGCGCAACAAGGAATTGTCAATCCACAGCGGCTCGCTCTGGTTCGCTGGGGATGCGATCCAGCTCACGCTTTTCGCTAAACTGCAGATCATCCAGCAGCGCCTTCCACAGCGACACGCACATCCCGATCATGACCAACAGGAACGGCGCGGCGACGATGATGGACGCGGTCTGCAGCCCTCCCAGGCCACCCATCACCAGCAGCACCGAAGCCGCGGCTCCGGCCAGCGTACCCCACAGCACCACCAGCCAGCGCGGCGGCTCCAGATTGCCGCGGGCGCACAGCATGCCCATGACGATGGAGCCGGCATCGGCCCCTGAAATGAAGAATACGCCGACCAGCATCATGGCCGCAAACGAGGTCAGCGTCGCGGCGGGATACTGAGCCAGCAGGGCGAAGAGCGCCACCGCCGGTCCCTGGTCTTTCACTACAGCGGCGATGCCGCCGACGCCGGCCAGCTCCGAGTACAGGGCTGCGCCTCCCATGATCGAGAACCACAGCATCGTCACGCCGCTGGGGATGAAAATGACGCAGATGACGAACTCGCGAATGGTGCGGCCGCGGGAAATTCGTGCGATGAAGGTGCCCACGAACGGCGCCCAGGAGATCCACCAGGCCCAGTAGAAGATGGTCCAGCCGGCGAGCCACTTGCCATCACTGAAGGCGGCGGTGCGAAACGACATCGGCACCAGCTCGCGGAGGTATTCGCCTACCGACGCGACCAGTGTGTTCATGATGAACACGCTGGGGCCCACTGCCGCCAGGAACAGCAACAGCAGCACTGCAACCACCATGTTGACGTTGCTCAGGAACTGCACCCCCTTGCCCACGCCGGAGACCGCGGAGAAAATGAAGAGCACCGTCATCCCCGCGATGATCGTCAACGCAATGCCATTCGACTCGCCGGTGTGCCACAGGTAGTTCAGGCCGCTGTTGATCTGCTGCGCGCCCAGGCCGAGCGAAGTGGCGGTGCCGAACAGAGTGGCCAGGACCGCCAGCACGTCGATCGACTTGCCCAGGGGGCCGCGCACGCCTTTTTCTCCGATCAGCGGCGTAAAGGCGCTGGATATCAGGTTTGGCAGCCCCTTGCGGAACGAGAAGTAGGCAATGACCAGACCGACGATGGCGTAGATCGCCCAAGGGTGGAATGCCCAATGGAAGTAGGCGTACTGCATGGCCAGCTTGGCGGCTTCCCTGGAGTGCGGCTGCGCCAGTCCGTGCGGTGGCGTCGCAAAGTGCGTGATCGGCTCGGCTACACCCCAGAACATCAGCCCGATGCCCATGCCAACGCTGAACATCATCGCGATCCACGATGAAGTGCTGAACTCGGGTTGCTCCCCGTCCTTGCCCAGCGTGATTCGACCGAAGCGGCCGAAGGCCAGGAATAACGCGAAACCCAGGAAGAACACGGTGGAGACCACGAAGCTCCAACCGAACTCGTCGATGATGGTGTCCAGTACGGCCTGTAGCGTCGTCGCCATGGCCTTGGGCGAGAGCGCGCCCCAGGCGACGAACGAGGCTGAAATCACGGCAGCCACCCAGAAAACCACCTTGTCGATGGGTGACTCAGATGTTTTTTGCATACTCCATCCTTTAGTAAAGCGTGGAACCCGCGGCGACGGGCGATAACGGTTGCCCACTTATGGTCGCTCCTTGGACGGAAGGTCTTGGAATAAGAGGTTGGTTGGCGTGGCTTGGGAAACAAAACATCCTGCGAAAGCGTAGCCCCCGCGGAATGTCGGGGGACCATCTTAAAAACCCCAGCCTGATAAGGGCCGGGGTTTTGGGTATTGCGTTGAAGCAGGTATTACTCGACGGCTTTGACCATGTCTTCGATGACTTTCTTGGCGTCGCCGAAGACCATCATGGTCTTGTCGAGGTAGAACAGTTCGTTGTCCAG
>NZ_JAUSSR010000006.1 GCF_030812475.1 Pseudomonas lini | reverse complement strand
TCTGTGGTGAATGTGCTGGCCCCTTCGCTGGCAAGCCAGCTCCTACAGGGGCGAAGGTGGTGTCACTGCCAACATCTGTGGTGAATGTGCTGGCCTCTTCGCTGGCAAGCCAGCTCCTACAGGGGGGCGCGTTTGAGCTTCAGGGTTGTGGTGGTTGCTTGAAGACGTAGAACAGGTTCGGCTCGCTCACCAGGTACATCGTGCCGTCGTCATCCATTGCAATCCCTTCCGCTTGCGGCACGGTTTTCTGCAACCCCTGGCGCCCCTTGCTCAATGACATGGTGCTCAGCGGTCGCCCGTCCACATCCAGCTCCAGAATCAGCCGCGACTCGTCGGACAACGCCAGCAAGTGGCCGCTGCGCTCGTCGTATTGCAGGCTCGACAGGTCCCGCACGAACATCCCGGCATCACGCTTGGGATTATTGACCACGTGCACCGCATAGGATTTTTCCGGGTTGTAATGCGGGAAGCCTTGCACTTCGTAGATCAGCATCGGGTCGCGCTCCTTTGCCACGAACAGTCGCTTGCCCACCGAGTCATAGGCCAACCCCTCAAAGCCCTTGTTACTGCTCATGTGCACGCCGAGGGTGATCTGTTCGGCATCTTGCGCGTCGAGGAAGGTCGTGTCCTGTTCCAGATGAATCTTGATCAGGCGTTGCGTACGCTCGTCAGTGATCACGTAAGTGTCGGCACTGATGAACTCCACCGCTTCCGGGTCGCCGAAGCCGACCAGCGCCACGCGCCGGATGATCCGGCCGTCCAGGGACAATTCAATCAGTTCGGAATTTTTGTTGGTGACCGTGAACAGGCTTTTGCGCACCGGATCGAACGTCAGTGCGGATACATCGTCGTCCAGGCCCTCGATGACGCGCGCCTCCAGCGTGACCTGATAACGATCCAGGCCGATGGATTGCGTGCTCTCCGGTTGCCAAAGCGTATGCATGTTGAACCAGGCGCGCTCGAACAGGCGCAGGTATTGGCCGAACGCAACCAGCACGCTCAGCGCTATCGCCAGGAACATCAGTATCAGGGGTTTGGGACGGGCAAGTCGGCGCATTCAAGTTAGCTCGGATTCAAGACTGGCGGATGAAATACCACGGCAGTCTGAATTGAAGCTTAATGGCCAGTGGCCTTGCACCACAACCCGTCCCTGTGCCCCGGGCGGCGTTCCGACGATGGGGTTGAACGATAACGCGTACTTCCTGATGGATCACGTCAGCTTCCAGTCCATCGTCGGAACGCCGCCCGGAGCAAGCTCGCTCCTACAAGGGCGTTATTTCTGCTTTTCGAAGCGATAGAACAGATTCGGCTCGCTCACCATATACAGGGTGCCAGCCTCGTCCATGGTGACGCCTTCTGCGCGCGGAATGGTCTTGCTCAAACCATTGAAACCGCCCAGCAGGGTCATGAAGCTGACTTGCTCGCCCTTCTCGTCCAATTCCAGCAACAGGTGAGAATCGGCGGACAATACCAGGGTGTGACCGGTGCGCGGGTCGATGGCCAGGGCCGACAGGTTGCGGATATCCAATTCATCACTGGCGATTTTCTGCTTGTCGCCCGTGAGGGTCTGGCTGCCATCGCTGTTCCAGCCGAACAGCGCCGGTGGACGTTCTTCACCCAGCAGCAACTGCCGCTTGCGCGCATCCCAGGCGACTGCCTCGAAGGCCTTGTTCTGGTTTTTCGAAGGGCCGAGGTCGTATTTCGGGAAGTCGGCGATATTCAGTTCGCGGGTGTCGGCATCGACCTTGACGATGGAGAGCAGGTGATTGCGTTCATCGACCATGGCCAGCAGGCCGTTGCCCATCGCGGTCACACCTTCCGGGTTGCTCCAGCCCACCAAGGGCATTTTGCGCAAGACATCACCCTGCAAGGTCAGCTCGACCAGGAAGGGATTTTTGCCCATGACCGAAAACAGGGTGTTGGTCTGCGAATCGTAGGTCAGGTCCGAAGCCTCGTCCTTTTCCATGCCCGGCAGCACCTTGGCGTCGATCACTGCGCGGTAGTCCGGCAACCAGATGCTCTCCTGGCGCTCGGCAGGGCTTTCGAAACGTTCCAGGACCCAGAGCACGCCCCGGTCATCCCAATGCATCGCGAATGCGAGGCCATACGCGGCTGCAGCCGCGAGCAACAGCCATGAATACCAGCGCATGAAAAAGCGCGAGCGGCGGGCAGGTTTGAGGGCGGTCTGCGGTTGGGTCGGCATCAAGGGAAGCGTTCCAGAAATTCAGGCCAAGGGGTAATAGCACAAATGGGCTCGGCTCAGGCGCCGCACGCCCCGGAATTATCCTGACAAGATGTGAAAAAAACGGGAAATGGCGGGAAAGCCCCGCGCGGGCGCGATCCCCTGTAGGAGCGAGCTTGCTCGCGATGGGCTCAAGAGCGCCGCGTTTAATCAGTAAACACGCGTTATCGTTAACGACCATCGCGAGCAAGCTCGCTCCTACAGGGGGGATGCGTCGATTTAGCGGACGTTGCTTGTGAAGCTGCTGGCGCCCGGCAGTTCCAGGACCAGTTCGTCACCGACGTTCAGCGGGCCGACGCCCACCGGTGTACCGGTGAGGATCACGTCACCGGCCTGCAGCGAGAAGCAGCCAGCCATGTACTGGATCATCGGCACGATCGGATTGAGCATGTCCTTGCTGTTGCCATCCTGGCGAACTTCGCCATTGATGGTCAGGCGAATGCCGATGTCGGTCAGGTCGGCAAAAGTGCTGCCGGACACAAACGGAGCAATCACCGCCGCCCCGTCGAAGGACTTGGCGATTTCCCAGGGCAGGCCCTTGGCTTTGAGCTCGGCCTGCTTGTCGCGCAGGGTCAGGTCCAGGGCCGGGGCGAAACCGGAAATGGCGTCGAGCACTTCTTCACGGCTCGGCCTGGTCGACAAAGGCTTGCCGATCAGTACGGCGATTTCCGCTTCGTAATGCACCGAGCCACGTTCGGCAGGAATGCTGAAGCCGCCTTCCAGCGACACGACGCAACTGCCCGGTTTTATGAACAGCAACGGCTCTGTTGGTACCGGGTTGTCCAGTTCCTTGGCGTGTTCGGCGTAGTTGCGGCCGATGCACACCACCTTCCCCAACGGGAAGTGAATGCGCGTACCGTCGACATACTGGTGCTGATAGCTCATTACCGACTCCTGATTCGTGCTCTTAAAGTTTGAAGAATCAAACAGCGAAAATCTTGCCCGGGTTCATGATCCCGTTCGGGTCGAACACCGCTTTGACGGCTTTCATGTACTCGATCTCAACGGGCGAACGGCTGTAGGTCAAGTAATCACGCTTGGTCATGCCCACGCCATGCTCGGCGGAAATCGAGCCGTTGTACTTCTCGACGGTTTCGAACACCCACTTGTTGACGGTCGCGCACTTGGCAAAGAACTCGTCCTTGCTCAGGTTTTCCGGCTTGAGGATGTTCAGGTGCAGGTTGCCGTCGCCGATGTGGCCGAACCAGACGATCTCGAAGTCCGGATAGTGTTCGCCGACGATCCCGTCGATTTCCTTCAGGAACGCCGGGACTTTCGACACAGTGACTGAAATGTCGTTCTTGTACGGCGTCCAGTGGGAGATGGTTTCGGAGATGTACTCGCGCAACTTCCACAGGTTCTGCAACTGGGTCTCGCTCTGGCTCATCACCCCGTCAAGCACCCAACCCTGCTCGACGCAGTGTTCGAAGGTTTCCAGGGCCAGGTTGGCCACTTCTTCGGTGGTCGCTTCGAATTCCAGCAGTGCGTAGAACGGGCAATCGGACTCGAACGGCGCCGGCACGTCACCGCGGCCCATGACTTTTGCCAAGGCTTTATCGGAGAAGAATTCGAACGCGGTCAGATCGAGCTTGCTCTGGAAGGCGTGCAGTACCGGCATTATCGAATCGAAATCGGCGGTACCCAGGACCATGGCGGTGAGGTTTTTCGGCGCACGGTCCAGGCGCATGGTCGCTTCGACCACAAAACCGAGGGTGCCTTCAGCGCCGATGAACAGCTGACGCAGGTCGTAGCCGGTGGCGTTCTTGATCAGGTCCTTGTTCAGTTCCAGAAGGTCCCCTTTGCCGGTCACGACTTTCATGCCCGCCACCCAGTTACGGGTCATCCCGTAGCGAATGACCTTGATCCCGCCGGCATTGGTGCCGATATTGCCGCCAATCTGGCTGGAACCTGCGGAAGCGAAATCCACCGGGTAGTACAGGCCTTTTTCTTCAGCCACATTCTGCAATTGCTCGGTGACCACGCCTGGCTGGCAGACGGCGGTGCGGTCTGTCAGGTTCACGTCGAGAATCTGATTCATATAGTCGAAAGACACCACCACTTCACCGTTCGCCGCCACGGCAGCCGCGGACAACCCTGTGCGTCCACCGGACGGCACCAGCGCCACTTTGTGCGCGTTGGCCCAGCGCACGACGGCCTGAACCTGCTCGGTGGTCTTGGGGAAGACGATGGCCGACGGAGCCGGGGCGAAATGCTTGGTCCAATCCTTGCCGTAAGCATTCAGGGAGTCGGCGTCGGTCAGCACCTTGCCAGGCTCAACCAGGGTCTTCAGCTCATCAATCAGGGCAGGATTGGTCATCGACAGAACTCTCGAACAATTCATGGTCATCCTGAGAACGCTTCACGTCGCAGGAATGGGTGTTTAGCGGGGCGCTTATGCTAGCATACCGACCCCGCGCTATAGTGCCCAACGGCTGTTCCGCGGCGACGGCTGTCATGCCGCTCGGGTCAGCGTCTGCTGGCTACTTCCCTGCCAATTTTCTCCGGGATACAGGTTTACGCAGATGAGCAAGACTTCTCTCGATAAGAGCAAGATCAAGTTCCTTCTTCTCGAAGGCGTCCACCAATCGGCTGTCGACGTCCTCAAGGCGGCGGGCTACACCAGCATCGAGTACCTCACAGGTTCTCTGCCGGAAGCCCAGCTCAAGGAAAAGATCGCCGATGCTCACTTCATCGGCATTCGCTCGCGCACTCAACTGACCGAAGAGATCTTCGATCATGCGAAGAAGCTCGTCGCTGTAGGTTGTTTCTGCATCGGCACCAACCAGGTTGACCTGAACGCGGCTCGTGAACGCGGCATTGCGGTATTCAACGCGCCATACTCCAACACGCGTTCCGTTGCCGAGCTGGTGCTGGCCGAAGCGATCCTGTTGCTGCGCGGTATCCCTGAGAAGAATGCCTCCTGCCACCGTGGCGGCTGGATCAAGAGCGCAGCCAACTCCTTCGAAATCCGCGGCAAGAAGCTGGGCATTGTCGGTTACGGCTCGATCGGTACCCAACTGTCGGTCCTGGCGGAAGGCCTGGGCATGCAGGTGTACTTCTATGACACCGTGACCAAACTGCCTCTGGGCAACGCTACCCAGGTGGCGAGCCTGACGGAATTGCTGGGCATGTCCGACATCGTCACCCTGCACGTTCCGGAAACCGCGGCGACCCAGTGGATGATCGGCGAGAAGGAAATCCGTGCCATCAAGAAGGGCGGGATCCTGATCAACGCCGCTCGCGGCACCGTGGTCGAGCTGGACGCCCTGGCGGACGCGATCAAGGACAAGCACCTGATCGGCGCGGCCATCGACGTGTTCCCGGTGGAGCCACGCTCCAACGAAGAAGAGTTCGAAAGCCCGCTGCGTGGCCTGGACAACGTGATCCTGACCCCGCACATCGGTGGTTCCACTGCCGAGGCGCAAGCCAACATCGGTCTGGAAGTGGCAGAAAAACTGGTCAAGTACAGCGACAACGGGACTTCGGTATCGTCGGTGAACTTCCCGGAAGTGGCCCTGCCGGCTCACCCTGGCAAGCACCGTTTGCTGCACATCCACGAAAACATCCCGGGTGTGCTCAGCGAGATCAACAAGGTCTTCGCCGAAAACGGCATCAACATTTCCGGTCAGTTCCTGCAGACCAACGAGAAAGTCGGTTACGTCGTGATCGACGTCGATGCCGATTACTCGGAAATGGCCCAAGAGAAGCTGCAGCACATCAACGGCACCATTCGTTGCCGTGTATTGTTCTAAAGGAGCAGCTACAAGCGGCAAGTTCAAGCGGCAAGTACGCTTGCCTTAGCTTGACGCTTATAGCTTGCAGCTGAAAAAAGGGAGACCCGAGGGTCTCCCTTTTTTCATGCCGGGTGAAAAGTTACTTCACCGTCACGGTGATTTTTTCGGAAACGATCGGCGGATCAAACGGGATATGACCGCTGTCACCCAGTTCAAGCTGCAGAGTATGCTTGCCCGGTGCCAGTTTTATTTCAGCCTGAGTCTGCGCCTTGCCGAAATGCATATGGTTGGCATCCGTTGGAATCGGAGCACCGGCGGCTGGCAATTTGTCGACATCGATCAGCAAGTGGTGATGACCGGTATTTTTGGTGACATCACCCGCTGGCGCCAGCGAGATGTCCTTGACGGCGAATTTGACGACGAAGGTCTGCCCAACCGTGGCACCATCTTTGGGAGAAACGATGGACACTTCTGCTCCTTTGGGCGCCGGTGTGGCAGCGGTTGCCAGCATCGAAGCCCCCATCAGCAGGCTCGCCAATACTGCTCGTGACATAAAGGTTTTCATTCTGTTCTCCAGTTTTTCCATAAAATCGGCGCGGCCATGACAACTTCACGGCCATTCGTTGTCGAAGGCTCTCGACAACCATAGCAAAGCGAGCCCGACCCAGAGCATCGCGATAATGAATTCAAAGGAGTGACCATGCGTTTTTTGCCTGGCCTGATCTGCCTGCTACCCCTTTTGAGCCCCTTGGCTCATGCCGAACTGATTGACGATGTAAACGACCGTGGCGAATTGCGCATTGCCCTTGAGGCTAATACACCACCCTTCAATTTCAAGGACGACGGCAAACTGACGGGCTTCGAAGTTGAATTGGGTCAGTTGTTGGCCCAGGAACTGGATGTGCGGTCCGACTTCGTCATTACCGATTCCGGCGACATGCTGGCCGGTGTCGAAAGCGGCAAGTACGACGTTGCCATCAACCACATAGCAATGACCCCGGAACTCAAGGATCGTTTCGACTTCAGCGCACCTTACATTCATACAAAAGCGCAATTGATCGCGCAGAAAGACGAGCAACCGCGTTCGATTCTGTTGGTGCAGTCGCTGACGGAAGAAAAACCCAAAGCCGCGCCGGAGGTGGGCCTGGCAATTCCATTCCAGAAGGGCAACCCGGCGTTTCACGCCAGCCTGGAGAATGCGCTGCAGCGGATCAAGGCGGATGGGCGATTGGAGGCGTTGGAACAGAAATGGTTTGGCGCTGAGGCGGGTGTGGCCCCGAAACCCTGAAGCCACTGACGGTCCCCTGTAGGAGCGAGCTTGCTCCGGGCGGCGTTCCGACGATGGACTCAAGAGCGCCGCGTTTAACCAGCGAACACGCGTTATCGTTAACGACCATCGCGAGCAAGCTCGCTCCTACAGGGGTTTTGTGTGGGGCATCAGATTTTCAGTGCGGCGGCTGCTTCAGCCAGTTCCAGCTCGCTGAAGACTCGCACACCATGGCGCTTGAGCAACGCCGCCGTCACCCCCTCGCCGCTAACCTTCACCCCACTGAATGTCCCGTCATAGGTCAACAGATTCCCGCAAGACGGGCTGTTGGCCTTGAGCACGGCAACGCGGATCCCGTGCCGTTGCACCAGCTCCAGCGCCTGATAAGCCCCTGCGAGAAACTCGGCACTGACATCCGCGCCCTCGGTGGTGATCACTGACGCATGACCATCGAGCACCTCACCACCCTGCCCACCCGGAATTTCCGCCGCCGCCCGGGGCGTCGGCAACCCACCGGCCACTTCCGGACACAATGGAACAACCCGACCTTCGTCGAGCCACTGCTGGAGCTGATCGAACGGACCGCTGGCCCCGCCGTCGTAACGTACGCGGTGACCCAGCAGACAGCGGCTTACCAGAATTTTCTGCATGATCAGAACGGCTCGTTGCCGCGACGCCGGAACCAGCCGGTCAACGACAGGCGCTCGCGCATCGCGGGCAGGACTTCGTGCGGCACCTCTCCCGACAGGAACACCACCAGGCATCCGCCGACAGGCACCACATCGTATTCGACCCCTTTATCCAGGTACATGCGCAACTGACCGCCGTGCTCGGGCAGCCAGGCGTCATTGAGGTAAACCACCGCCGAGACCATGCGTCTGTCATCGTCGCGGAAGCGGTCGAGATGCTTGAGGTAGAAAGCGCCGGGCGGATACAGGGCGAAATGGCTTTCGAAATCCTCCAGGCCCAGGTACAAGCCGCGATTCATCGCCTCGCGCAGGCTGTCCATCAGCACCAGATAGCTGTCGCAAGCCTGTGCCTGGCCGGGCTCGATCCACTGGATATGGTCGCCGCGAATGCCCTCGCGCACTTCCGATGTCGGCCCGCGGCCCACGGCGGCCGGGGCCAGTTCACCCTCGGCCGCACGTTTACGGCACTCGGCCGCCAGTTCTTGGGTCAGACCCAGTGGCAGGAAAATATTCTGCTGCGACCAGCCGTGCTCGGCCAGGTCGTCGACGATACGTAACAGCAGCGGGTGATCAGAGGGTATTTGCATGGCGCGCATAGTATTCCTGTGCCTGGAAATCCGACAGAGCCACGCAGCGGGTTGATACGAATTCTCGACAAGTACCCATGCCCCACGGAGAATAGTCGCCTGCCGACAGGAGCCCCTATGCGTCGTTTGCTTTTCTCACTGCTGATGTTCTGCGTTATGCCCGCCTGGGCAGACGGCCACGACCAGTTGTACAAGGTCGCCGGCTGGCCAGAACAACGCGCGCATTTCAACGACGCTCTTTCGGCCGCTCAACAGCGCTACCAGAACAGCCTGCCGCCTGCGGTGTTCCAGGCACTGGTCAACAACAGCAATCAACGCTTTGCCCCCAAGGCCGTGGACCAGCGCGCCGAAGCACAACTGCGCAAGACTCTCGCCGATCCAAAACCGGCGCTGACGTTTTTCCAGTCGCCCCTGGGCAAAAAAATAGTAGCCGCCGAATTGCTGGCGACCCGTCGCGACCAACTGGCCAAAAACGCCAAGGGCTTACCGAAGATCCAGGCCAGCGACAGCCGCCTGCTGATCATCGGCCACCTGGCCCAGGCGCTGCCCGCTCGCGAGGCCGGTGCCGAAGTCAGCCTGGCGATTGCCGGTGTCGCAGCCGACAGCCTGAGCTCGATGATCCCCGGCCTGCTCGGCGGTGGTCAGGCGCAAGGCATGTTGAACGGGCAGCGCCAGCGCCTGATGGACCAGATCGGCAGCGATTTGAACAACACGCTGCTGTATGTCTACCGTGATCTGTCGGATAACGAGCTGGAGGAGTTCGCCACCTTTGCCGAGTCGGCGGAAGGCCAGGCTTATTACAAGGCGGCGTTGGCGGCGATTCGGGCGGGGTTGGCGGTGGGGCAGGATACTTCCACGCTTCGCCAATGATCTTTAGCGCCTGCAAGGGCCCCATCGCGAGCAAGCTCGCTCCCACAGTTGAATGCGTTGTTCAGACAAGCACAGTCTAATGTGGGAGCGAGCTTGCTCGCGATGGGGCCCGAACTGACGCTAAAGATTCCTGCCCTTGACCCGCTTGCTCAAAAACCCGAAATACTCCCCCCGCAACGCCAGCGTCTCATTCGCCAGATGATGCCGCGCCTCAGGCAGCATCAACACCTGCGGCTGATCGAACTTGGCCTTCAACACCGCAAGGTTATGTTGCCAATCCACCGTCATATCCGCCTGCCCCTGCACAATCAGCGGCCGCCGCGTGCTGCCCGGCGCGGCTTCGATGCGCTTGATCCATCGCGCCAGCGCACCGACCCAGGCGGTCGGCAAACGCAGCGGCTGCAGCGGATCAGCCTGCAAAAACGGCAAGAAATCCGGGTCGTTGGAGTTCTCGCTGAAGCGTCGGGCGATGGCCTTTACGAAAGGCTTGAGCAGGTAATAACTCACTTGCGACCAGCCCCAGGCCCGTGGCCTTACCAACGGCGACAGCAGGATCACCTGCCCCTGCGCCGGACTGCTTGCCCCCGCATTGAGCACATGATCGATCACGATCGCACCGCCGGTGCTTTGCCCGCACAGGTGCCAAGGTTGCGGCAGATCAAGCGAGCGCGCCTCGACGAACAAGCCTTGCAGCATGTCCTGATACTCGGCGAAATCCTTGATGCTCGCGCGCTCACCGCTGGACAGGCCATGCCCTGGCAAGTCACAGGCAATCACGGCGAACCCCTGGTCCAGCGCCCACTCGATCACATGTCGGTAAAGCCCGGTGTGGTCATAAAAGCCGTGGAACAAAAACAGCGTCGCCCTGGCCTGCTGCGGCCACCAGAACTGGCAGACCACCTCATAACCATCCACCTCGAAACGACCCAGGCCGCTACGCAGGTGGCGCCCCGGAAAATCGAGCCCGTAGAAACGCTGGTAGGCCAACGCTTCCTCCGACAGCGGCCGCGCCTCAGCCAGGGGCTGCAAACTGGCACGCAGATGATCGGGGTCGAAAGTGGCAGACATGGACGATTCCAGCACATGAAACGGCGTTTATGGACCTGCGATATTCATCTGTCGCGGCAAGCATGGCAAGCTGGGCGATCTTCGAGGATTGAAACCCATGCGTTCGCCCTACCGCGCCCCCCTGCTTGCCTGCCTGCTCGCCCTGGTGTGTGCCGCTGTGCTCTGGGCCGCCTATGACTGGTTTCAGGGACGCTACCTGCGCGCGTTCAGTTCGCACACCGCCGTGTTTTCCGGCGACCCGTTGCGCCTGCCCGATAATCTCGCCGGCCCCGGCGCCATCCGCCTGGTGCACTTCTGGGACCCGGCCTGCCCGTGCAACGTCGGCAATCAACAACACCTGGGCGAACTGGTCGAGCAGTATGGACCCCAGGGCGTGGAGTTCTACGCGGTACAAAAGCCCGGCAGCCACGGACAGTTGCCGAGCACCTTGAGCAGTCTGAAAGCCATCAGCATCCTGCCGGGCGCCGAACAGATCCCCGCCAGCCCGGCCGTGGCGATCTGGGATCGCAGCGGCAAACTGGCGTACTTCGGCCCGTACAGCGAAGGCCTGACCTGCAATTCCAGTAACAGTTTTATCGAGCCTATCCTGCAGGCGTTGAACCAGGGCAGAACAGTCGATGCCACGCACACGTTGGCCGTTGGGTGTTATTGCCCGTGGCCTGTCGATCCAACGAAGTAGGAAAAACCCCGCAATACGAATCCCTCCTTAGGGCGATGGGCCGATTCGCCGAGCCGTGTTAAACAGTGGCGCCAGGGAACAGCTGCCACCCAATAACAACAAGGAATCACCATGAAACGTAGCCTGTCCGTCCTCGCCCTGCTGATTGTCGCGCTCGCCGCGGGCGCCGGCGGGTACGTTTACAGCAAGCAGCCGACACGCCAGGGCATGGTCGAGCTGCAACACCTGCAAGGTTCGGTCACCGTGCGCTACGACGAGCGCGGCATCCCGCACATCCGCGCGGAAAACGAGCCGGACCTGTATCGCGCCCTCGGCTACGTGCACGCCCAGGATCGGCTGTTCCAGATGGAAGTCCTGCGTCGCCTCGCTCGCGGGGAACTGGCCGAAGTGCTGGGCCCGAAACTGCTCGATACCGACAAGCTGATGCGCAGCCTGCGCATCCGCGAACGGGCCGAAACCTACCTGGCGAACATGGACCAACAGTCACCGGCCTTCATCGCCATGCAAGCCTATCTGGACGGCATCAACCAGTATCAGGACAGCCATGCAACACCCGTGGAGTTCGATGTACTGGGCATTGCCAAGCGCCCGTTCACCGCCCAGGACACCATCAGCATCGCCGGGTACATGGCCTACAGTTTTGCCGCGGCGTTTCGCACCGAGCCCTTGTTGACTTACGTGCGCGATCAGTTGGGAGCCAACTACCTGAATGTCTTCGATCTCGACTGGCAGCCCAAAGGCGTGCTGGCGAAGACGCCCGGCGGCACCGTGCCGTCCCTGGCCAGCGCCGACTGGAAAGATCTCAACGCCCTCGCCCGCCTCAGCGAACAGGCACTGGCCGACAACGGCCTGCCGCAATTCGAGGGCAGCAACGCCTGGGTGGTCTCCGGCAGTCGTACCCAGAGTGGCAAGCCGCTGTTGGCCGGTGATCCGCATATCCGCTTTTCCGCGCCGTCGGTGTGGTACGAAGCGCAGCTATCGGCCCCAGGCTTCGAGCTCTACGGTCACTACCAGGCGTTGATGCCGTTCGCCTCCCTCGGGATGAACCGCGACTTCGGCTGGAGCATCACCATGTTCCAGAACGATGACCTGGATCTGATCGCCGAGAAGGTCAATCCGCAGAACCCGAATCAGGTGTGGTATCGCGGCAAGTGGGTCGACATGGTGAGCAGCGAACAGCAGATCGCGGTCAAAGACCAGGCGCCGGTGACGCTGGTGCTGCGTCAGTCGCCCCACGGTCCGATCGTCAACGATGCACTTGGCAACAGCGTCGGCAAAACACCGATCGCCATGTGGTGGGGCTTTCTTGAAAGCCAGAATCCGATCATCGAGGGTTTCTACCAGCTCAACCGCGCCGACACCCTGGCCAAGGCGCGCAGTGCCGCCGCCAAGGTCCAGGCGCCGGGGCTGAACATCGTCTGGGCCAATGCCAAGGGCGATATCGGCTGGTGGGCGGCCGCGCAATTGCCCAAACGTCCGGCGGGTGTGCGGCCGTGGTTCATCCTCGACGGCAGCACCGCCGAAGCGGACAAGGAAGGCTTCCACCCGTTCAGCGCCAACCCGCAGGAAGAGAACCCGGCACGCGGCTATATCGTCTCGGCCAATTTCCAACCGACATCGCCCACCGGGATGGAGATTCCCGGTTACTACAACCTGGCCGATCGCGGTCAGCAGCTCAATCGCCAGCTCAGCGACAAAAACATCAAGTGGGATCTGGCCGCCAGCCAGAAGCTGCAGCTGGGCACGACCACCGCCTACGGGCCACGCTTGCTCGCGCCGTTGTTGCCGGTACTGCGCGAAGTGGTGAGCGATCCGGCCGAACTCAAGCTGGTGGAGCAGCTGGCCCGGTGGACAGGTGATTACCCGCTTGAGTCCACCAGCGCGACGCTGTTCAACCAGTTCCTGTTCAACCTGGCTGACGCGGCGATGCATGATGAGCTGGGTAATGATTTCTTCGAAACGCTGCTCTCGACCCGGGTGATCGACGCTGCACTGCCGCGTCTGGCGGCAACCGCCGACTCGCCGTGGTGGGACAACCGCAACACCCTGGGCAAGGAAACCCGCGCCGACACGGTCAAGGTGGCCTGGCAAGCGAGCCTCGCGCACCTCAAGGCCACCCTGGGTGCGGATGTCGCGCAATGGCAGTGGGGCAAGGCGCACACCTTGACCCATGGCCATCCACTGGGGCAGCAAAAGCCGCTGGACCGGGTCTTCAACGTCGGCCCGTTCGCCGCTCCCGGTGCGCACGAAGTACCGAACAACCTCTCCTCAAAGATCGGCCCGGCACCGTGGCCGGTGACCTACGGGCCGTCGACCCGACGCCTGATCGACTTCGCCGACCCGGCCCACAGCCTGACCGTCAACCCGGTTGGTCAGAGTGGTGTGCCGTTTGACAGGCATTTTGATGACCAGGCCGAGGCGTATATCGAAGGGGAGTATTTCCAGGCGTATCTGAATGAGGAGGAAGTGACGGCCAATACCAGGAGCACGTTGAAGCTGCTGCCGGCGCGGGCTGCGCAGTAGATTTTTGTTGTCTGGGTTGACGTCTTCGCGAGCAGGCTCGCTCCCACAAGGGATCGGTGGCGCGGGCTGCGCAGTAGATTTTTGTTGTCTGGGGTGACGTCTTCGCGAGCAGGCTCGCTCCCACAAGGGATCGGTGGCGCGGGCTGCGCAGTAGATTTTGGTTGTCTGGGCTGCCGTCTTCGCTGGCAAGCCAGCTCCTACAGGGGATCGGCGGCGCATACGATTTTTGTGTCCACCGCAGATCAGAATGTGGGATCGAGACCGGCTGCCGGCGATGAGGCCCTGACAGGCACCAACACTGTCAGCTCACACCACCGCCGCAAAATTCATCCTGAACTGCTGCGGTGTCACCCCAAGCCGGCGGTTGAACACACTGCGCATATGCTGGGCATCGCGAAAGCCACATTGATAGGCCACGGTCTTGAGCGGCGAATGGGTGCTCTCGAGCAGTACCCGGGCCGCATCCACCCGGGCCCGTTCGACGAATTCCGCCGGGGTGACTTTCGCCTCCCTGGCAAACACCCGGGAAAAGTTGCGGGCGCTCATGTTGGCGGCGTTGGCCAGGTCGGCAATCGTCAGGTCGCCGGTGAGATTGGCCAGCACGTAATGCTGCACCAGCGCCACTGCCGAGGTAGGTTCAGCATGGGGTGTGAGGAATGGGCTGAACTGCGATTGGCCACCCGAGCGTTGGGTGAAGACCACCAGCCGCTTGGCCACGCTCAGGGCCACTTCCGGCCCATGATCCCGCCCCAGCAGGAACAACGACAAATCGATCCCCGCCGTGACCCCGGCCGAGGTGTACAGCTCGCCATCCTGCACATACAGGCGATCGGCCTCGACCCGGGTCGAAGGGCATAACGCTGCCAGTGCCACCGCATCGCCCCAATGGGTGGTTACCGTTCTTCCATCGAGCAAGCCGGCCCGGGCGAGGATGAAGGCGCCGTTGCAGATCGAGCCAAAACGTTGCGCCGACGCACTGGCATCGCGCAGCCAGGCATCGAATGCCGCACCGAAGCTAATAAACGGCAACTGCGGCCCACCGGCCACCAGCAGCAAGTCATAAGCTTGCAACGCCTCGCTGAAATGCCGATGGGCATTGAGCGACAAACCGTTGGAACACGCTATCACCCCGCGCTCGACGCCGATCACTTCCAGGCGATAGTGATCTTGCGGCGCCAGGAAGCGATTGGCTTCGCAGAACACATCCATGGGGCCGGTGACGTCCAGGGACTGGACGCCGGTGAAGACCACGATGGCAACGGTTTTTTGCATGGTTCAAACCGCCTTCAATGGATTGACGCCGCAATGACGGCAAACACAAAACCTGTGGGAGCGAGCTTGCTCGCGATAGCGGAGTGTCAGTCAATATTGATGTTGAATGTAACTCCGTCATCGTCGGAACGCCGCCCGGAGCAAGCTCGCTCCCACAGGGACTGCGTTTGATCGACCGACTCCGCCAACCCTAGCCAATCCGCGCGCAACAAGCGAGGTGGCGCGATATGGCTGTTGATTGGCAAGGATCGCAGCCATGGATCGATTGTCCGGTTCGGGGTCCCGGAACAGACTTGATCCATCAGCGCCGCCACGGCGTTCTGCACGAGGAAAGCCCCCATGAGCAGCACCATCGCCGGTATCAAAATCCCCGACAGCGCCCTGGCCCGGGCCACCACCGAATACATTCGCGACGTCGAGCCGGATCTGCTGTATCACCACTCGCGCCGGGTGTTCCTGTTCGGCGCCCTGAGCGGTGAGCGCAAGCAACTGGCCTACGACCCCGAATTGTTGTACGTCGGTGCGATGTTCCATGACCTGGGCCTGGTGGAAGGCCATCGCAGTGACGTCGAGCGCTTCGAAGTCGATAGCGCCAACGCCGCCAAAGCGTTCCTGCAGCCTTACGGTTTATCGTACGACGATATCGAGCAGGTGTGGTTGTCGATTGCCCTGCACACCACGCCGGGCGTGCCGCAACACCTGCGTCCCAACGTGGCGCTGGTCACGGCCGGGGTAGAAATGGACGTGCTGGGTATCGACTATGCCGCGTTCCCGACCGCGCAGCGTGAGGCGGTGGTGCATGCGCATCCACGGGGTGACGGGTTCAAGGAATGCATCCTGTGTGCCTTTGCCAATGGCTTCAAGCACAAGCCGGATACCACGTTCGGCACCGTGAATGCGGATGTGCTGGTGGACAGTGAGGCGGGGTTCAAGCCGATGAATTTTGTCGAGATCATCCGCAAATCGCCGTGGGTTGCCTAGAACCCTGTAGGAGCGAGCTTGCTCGCGATGGACGTCAGGGCGCCGCGTTCATCCAGGAAGTCCTCGTCATCGTTAACGTCCATCGCGAGCAAGCTCGCTCCTACAGGGGGATCGGGTTGGCCACACCAGGGTGGACAACCCGACATCAGGCTCAAACCGCTTCCGGCGCCTGCTGCGCGCGACGCGCGTCCGGTTGTCTCCAGGAGTCGGCGGCGCCTTCCTCGATCGCCTGCTGGATCGCACGCTTGCGACTTTCTTCGGCACGGCGGCTGAAGAACCAGACCAGGAACGTCATCAGCGATACCGCCAGCAGAATCAGGCTGGCCACGGCGTTGATCTCGGGTTTGACCCCAAGGCGCACCGCCGAGAACACTTCCATCGGCAAGGTCGTCGAACCCGGCCCCGACACGAAGCTCGCCAACACCAGGTCATCCAGCGACAGGGCAAACGACATCATGCCGCCCGCCCCCAGGGATGGCGCGATCATCGGGATGGTAATCAGGAAGAACACCTTCCATGGCCGCGCCCCGAGATCCATTGCCGCCTCTTCGATGGACAGGTCCAGCTCACGCAAGCGCGCCGACACCACCACCGCCACATACGCCGCACAGAACGTGGTGTGGGCGATCCAGATGGTGATGATGCCACGCTCCTGGGGCCAACCGATCATCTGTGCCATCGCCACGAACAGCAGCAACAGCGACAGACCAGTGATCACTTCCGGCATCACCAGGGGCGCGGTGACCAGGCCACCGAACAGCGTACGCCCCTTGAAATGGGTGATACGGGTCAGCACGAACGCCGCCAGCGTACCCAGTGCTACCGCCGCCACCGCCGTGTAGCAGGCGATTTCCAGCGAGCGCACCACCGAGCCCATCAGTTGGGTGTTGTCCATCAATCCGACGTACCACTTGATCGACCAGCCACCCCAGACCGTCACCAGTTTCGAGGCGTTGAACGAGTAGATCACCAGGATCAGCATCGGCGCGTAGATAAACAGCAAACCCGCTATCAGCATGAAACTTGAGAAACGGAAGCGCTTCATTCCTTGCCCTCCATTTCTTTGGCCTGGCTACGGTTGAACAGAATGATCGGCACAATCAGGATCAGCAGCATGACCACCGCCAGGGCAGAGGCCACCGGCCAGTCACGGTTGTTGAAGAACTCTTGCCACAGCACTTTACCGATCATCAGGGTTTCCGGACCACCTAGCAGTTCCGGGATCACGAACTCGCCCACGACCGGGATGAACACCAGCATGCAACCGGCGACGATACCGTTCTTGGACAGGGGAATGGTGATCTTCCAGAAGCTGTTGAAGGTGCTCGAACCCAGGTCGGACGCGGCCTCCAGCAGGCTGTTGTCGTGTTTCACGAGGTTGGCGTAGAGCGGCAGGATCATGAAGGGCAGGTACGAATACACCACACCGATATACACGGCGAGGTTGGTGTTGAGGATCTGCAGCGGTTCGTCGATCCAGCCCATGGTCATCAGGAAGCCGTTGAGCAGACCGTTGTTGCTGAGGATGCCCATCCACGCATAAACGCGGATCAGGATCGCGGTCCAGGTCGGCATCATGATCAGCAGCACCAGCACCGTTTGCATCTCTTTGCGGGCACTGGCGATGGCGTAGGCCATCGGGTAGCCGATCAGCAAACAGAGGACGGTGCTGATCAGCGCCATCTTCAACGAGCCGAGGTAAGCGGCGATGTATAACTCGTCGTCGGCCAGCATCGCGTAGTTGCTCAGGTTAAGCAGCAACTGCAGCTTTTGGTCGAGGTAGCTGTAAATCTCGGTGTACGGCGGAATGGCCACGTCGGCTTCGGCGAAGCTGATCTTCAACACGATGAAGAACGGCAGCATGAAGAACAGGAACAGCCAGATGAAGGGAACCCCGATGACCAACTGGCGGCCACCGGGAATTATTCGATTGAGACGGCTTTTGAATTTGCGCATGTTCATGAGCGAAGTACCACGCCGCTGTCGTCTTCCCAATACACGTAGACCTGGTCACCCCAGGTTGGGCGTTGACCGCGACGCTCGGCGTTGGCGACGAAAGACTGGACGATCTTGCCGCTCGGCAACTCGACGTGGAACACCGAGTGACCGCCGAGGTAGGCGATGTCGTGCACCTTGCCACTGGACCAGTTGTATTCGCAGGTCGGCATAATCGGCGTCACCAGCAGTTTTTCCGGACGGATCGCGTAGGTCACGGATTTGTCCTGCACCGAGGTGCTGATGCCGTGGCCGACGTAGATCTGGCGGTCCAGGTCCTTGCAGGTGATGGTCGCGTGACCTTCGGCGTCGTCGATCACTTCACCGTCGAAGATGTTGACGTTGCCGATGAATTCGCAGACCAGGCGGCTGGTCGGGGTTTCGTAGATGTCGATAGGGCTGCCGATCTGGGCGATCCAGCCCAGGTGCATGATCGCGATGCGCTCGGCCATGGTCATGGCCTCTTCCTGATCGTGGGTCACCATGACGCAGGTCACGCCGACCCGCTCGATGATCTCCACCAGCTCCAGCTGCATTTGCGAGCGCAGCTTTTTGTCCAGCGCACCCATCGGTTCGTCGAGCAGCAACAGCTTCGGTCGCTTGGCCAGGGAGCGCGCCAGGGCTACCCGCTGACGCTGGCCACCGGACAACTGATGCGGCTTGCGCTTGGCGTACTGGCTCATCTGCACCAGCTTGAGCATGTCGGCCACGCGCGCGTCGACTTCCGCGGCGGGGAGCTTGTCCTGCTTGAGACCGAAGGCGATGTTCTGCGCCACGGTCATGTGCGGGAACAAGGCGTAGGACTGGAACATCATGTTGATCGGCCGCTCGTAGGGCGGCATGTCGGTGATGTCTACGCCATCGAGGAAAATGCGCCCCTCCGTGGGCCGTTCGAAACCTGCGAGCATGCGCAGCAAGGTCGATTTGCCCGATCCCGAACCGCCGAGCAGGGCGAAAATCTCGCCCTTCTTGATTTCCAGGGACACATCGTCCACGGCAATCGTCTCGTCGAACTTCTTCGTGACCCGGTCGATTTTGACCAGCACCTGTTTAGGTGACTGGTCGCCCTCGAGGGCTTTCTTATAGGCGCCGGAGGCAACTGCCATTTACGAAACTCCCAACAAAATTTGCAGGTCGCCCAGATGAGCGAACCCTGGATAGCTTGAGCCTTGCAGCTATTTACCCGACTTGACCTTGGTCCAGCTGCGGGTCATCAAACGCTGAATATTCGGCGGTAACTCGATCGATACGTACGTCTTGTCGAGGACTGCCTGCGGTGGATAAACCGACTCGTCGGTGCGAATCGACTGTTCCATCAACTTGTCCGAACCGGGATTCGGGTTGGCGTAGCCGACATAATCACTGACCTGGGCAATCACCTCCGGTTTCAGCAAATAGTTGATAAACGCGTGGGCTTCCTTGGCGTTGGCCGCATCCTTGGGAATTGCCAGCATGTCGAACCAGAGCGCACCACCCTCTTTAGGAATCGAGTAGGCGATGTTCATGCCTTTGCCGGCTTCTGCTGCCCGGGCCTTGGCCTGGAACATGTCGCCGGAGAACCCGATGGCAACGCAGATGTCGCCGTTAGCCAGGTCGGCGATGTATTTGGAGGAGTGGAAGTAAGTCACGTAAGGGCGCACCGCCAGCAACTTGGCTTCGGCCTTTTTATAATCCTCGGGATTGGTGCTGTTGGCGTCGAGTCCCATGTAGTTGAGGACGGTGGGCATCATTTCATCGGCGGAGTCGAGGAACGCGACGCCGCAGCTGTGCAGCTTCTTGATGTTCTCCGGCTCGAACACCACGTCCCAGGAGTCGATCTTGTCGAGGCCCAGTACCGCCTTGACCTTGTCGACGTTGTAGCCGATGCCGTTGGTGCCCCACAGATACGGCACGGCGTACTGGTTGCCCGGATCGTTCTCTTCCAGGCGCTTGAGCAATACCGGGTCGAGATTGGAAAAGTTGGTCAGCTGCTTCTTGTCGAGCTTCTGGAATGCGCCGGCCTTGATCTGCTTGCCAAGGAAGTGGTTGGATGGCACCACCACGTCATACCCGGTACGCCCGGCCAGCAACTTGCCTTCCAGGGTTTCGTTGGAGTCGAACACGTCATAGACCGGCTTGATTCCGGTCTCTTTCTCGAAGTCAGCCAGGGTGGTCTCGCCGATGTAGTCCGACCAGTTATAAATATGCACGGTGCCGGCCGCCTGGACACCGACGGCCATCGTCAGTCCGGCGCCGACCAGCAAGGCATTGCGCAACAAAGAAAAAATAGGCAAGTGGAGGTCCTCTAAAATGAGTTGGGCCCAAGTTGCCCCGCGTTACATGACAGCCATGGCTGCCTGGCAACAAAACCGGCGCGCAACTTACCCTCGAAAAACCGTTCCAGCAAAACTTTTATACAGTTACCTGTAGGAGCGAGCTTGCTCGCGATGGTCGTCAACGATAACGTTGTGCGCCTGACACCCCGCAGGGTTCTCAGGTTCATCGCGAGCAAGCTCGCGTCGGCCGGCTGCTCCTACAGAGGGTTACTTACCGGATTTGATCTTGGTCCAGCTGCGAGTCAGGATCCGCTGGGTGGCGGCCGGCAAGTCGGCAATCGCGTACAGCTTGGCCAGCACGTCCGCTGGCGGGTAGATGCCTGGGTCGGCAGTAATGTCTTTATCGACCAAGGCGGTCGCCGCCTGGTTACCGTTCGGGAAGCGTACGGCGTTGGTGATTTCAGCCATGATTTCCGGCTTCTGCAGGAAGGTCATGAACTTGTAGGCGCCGTCGACGTTTTCGGCATCTTTAGGGATGGCGACCATGTCATAGAAGCTGCCTGCACCTTCTTTCGGAATGTTGTAGCTGACTTTGACTTTGTCACCGGCTTCAGCGGCGCGAGCCTTGGCCTGGTAGATGTCGCCCGAGTACCCGACGGCGACGCAGATGTTGCCGTTAGCCAGGTCGGAGATGTACTTGGACGAGTGGAAGTAGCCCACCGAAGGACGAATCTTCAGGAACAATGCTTCGGCTTCAGCCAATTGTTTTTTGTCCTGGCTGTCGGTTGGATAGCCCAGGTAGTGCAGCGCCACCGGGATCATCTCGGTGGGCGAATCGAGGAAACTGATACCGCACGACTTCAACTTCGCGGCGTTTTCAGGCTTGAACAGCAAGTCCCAGGAATTGGTCGGCGCATCGGCACCCAGTGCCGCCTTGACCTTCTCGGCGTTGAAGCCGATACCGATCGAACCCCACATGTAAGGGAAGGCGTGTTCGTTACCCGGGTCGCTCACCGAAACGGCTTTAAGCAGGTCAGGGTTCAGGTTCTTCCAGTTGGGCAACTTGGACTTGTCCAGCTTCTGGTAAACGCCGGCCTTGATCTGCTTGGCCAGGAAGTTGTTCGACGGTACGACGATGTCGTAACCGGACTTGCCTGCCAGCAACTTGGCTTCCAGGGTTTCGTTACTGTCGAATACGTCGTAGACCACCTTGATGCCCGATTCGGCTTCGAACTTCTTGACGGTATCCGGTGCGATGTAATCGGACCAGTTGTATACGTGAAGAACCTTGTCATCCGCCTGAACTGCACCCGCCATCACGCCCATCAGGGACATGGCGAGGAGGGTCTTGCCAGCAATCTTCATACCTAATGCCTTCATGGGTAATGCTCCAATTTTTCTTTTTGACCACGTTCTTGTTAACCAAGAGCCGGCGGCCTTTCCCCGGGCGCCCGGACAAGCGATAGTCTGGCAAGATCCAAGGCAGGCTTTCAAGGAAAGACCCATCCTTTGTTTGCACTGAGCGAAGTGCACACTGCACACCCCGCTCAGAGCCTAGCACTTAGCCCCGCAACGCACTCAGGGTCAGGTCCAGACACTTGCGTGCCTTGGTGACCAACTCATCGATTTCAGCCGGTGTAATCACCAGGGGCGGAGCAATGATCATGGTGTCGCCCACGGCGCGCATGATCAGGCCGTTTTCGAAGCAGAACGTGCGGCAGATCATGCCAACGCCCTTGCCCTCGTAACGTTTGCGAGTGGCCTTGTCCTGAACCAGTTCGATGGCCCCCAACAGACCGACTCCGCGCACTTCCCCCACCAGCGGGTGATCGCTCAGTTCCCGCAGACGTTTCTGCAAATAGGGTGCCGTTTCTGTATGGACGCGCTCGACAATTTTTTCTTCGCGCAGGATGCGGATGTTTTCCAGGGCCACCGCAGCAGCGACCGGGTGCCCGGAATAGGTGAAGCCGTGGTTGAAATCGCCACCTTCGTTGAGCACCGCCACCACTTCGTCGCGCACGATCAGGCCACCCATCGGGATATAGCCCGAGGTCAGGCCTTTGGCGATGGTCATCATGTCGGGCTTGAGGCCGTAGAAATCGGTACCGAACCACTCACCGGTGCGGCCAAAACCACAGATCACTTCGTCCGCCACGAACAGGATGTCGTACTTGGCGAGGATTTCCTTGATGCGCGGCCAGTAGGTGTCTGGCGGAATGATCACGCCACCGGCACCCTGGATCGGCTCGGCAATGAAGGCCCCGACGTTGTCGACGCCGACTTCCAGAATCTTCTCTTCCAGCTGATTGGCTGCCCAGATACCGAACTCGTCCGGCGTCATGTCGCCACCTTCACCGAACCAGTAAGGCTGGGCGATGTGGACGATGCCCGGGATCGGCAAGTCGCCCTGCTCGTGCATGTACGTCATGCCACCCAGGCTCGCGCCGGCGACGGTGGAACCGTGATAGCCGTTCTTGCGGCTGATGATGACTTTCTTCTTCGGCTGGCCCTTGATCGCCCAATAGTGGCGGACCATGCGCAACATGGTGTCGTTGCCTTCGGAACCGGAACCGGTGAAGAACACGTGATTCATGCCCTCAGGGGCGATGTCGGCGATAGCCTTGGCCAACTCCAGCACCGGCGGGTGAGCGGTCTGGAAGAACAGATTGTAGTAAGGCAGTTCGCGCATCTGCTTGCTGGCGGCATCGGCCAGTTCGTCGCGACCGTAGCCGACCGCTACGCACCACAGGCCGGCCATGCCATCGAGGATCTTGTTGCCTTCACTGTCCCAGAGGTAAACGCCCTTGGCGCTGGTGATGATCCGCGGGCCTTTCTCTTTCAGCTGCTTGAAGTCGCTGAACGGGGCAAGGTGGTGGTCGTTGCTCAGGGTTTGCCATTCACGGGTTTGCGGATTGTTGCTGGTCATGCGAATTCTCCTAAGATTGTGCAGTGAAGGGCGCGGCAATTTCCCGCCGCGCCCGGCGCATCAGACGGCAAAGAGCAGGAATTCCCGCTCCCATGAACTGATCACGCGCTTGAAGTTTTCATGCTCGGCCCGCTTGACCGCGACGTAGCCAGTGATGAATTTCTTGCCCAGGTATTTCTCGATGGTCGCGCTGTTTTCCATGCGCTCCAGCGCGTCCTCGATGGTCAGTGGCAGGCGCAGGTTGCGGCGCTCATAGCCGCGCCCCACCACCGGCGCACTCGGGTTCAAGCCTTCGACCATGCCGATGTAACCGCAGAGCAGGCTCGCGGCGATGGCCAGGTACGGATTGGCGTCGGCCCCCGGCAGGCGGTTTTCCACCCGACGGTTTTGCGGCCCGGCATCCGGAACCCGCAGGCCCACGGTGCGGTTCTCCTCGCCCCACTCCACGTTCACCGGTGCCGAGGTGTCCGGCAGGAAGCGGCGGAACGAGTTGACGTTCGGGGCGAACAGCGGCAACAGCTCGGGGATCAGTTTCTGCAAGCCACCGATGTGGTTCAGGAACAGCTGGCTCATGGTCCCGTCTGCATTGGAGAAAACGTTCTTGCCGGTCTCGATGTCGATGATGCTCTGGTGCAAGTGCATCGCGCTGCCCGGCTCGCCGGTCATCGGCTTGGCCATGAAGGTGGCCGCCACGTCGTGCTTGAGTGCCGCCTCGCGCATGGTGCGCTTGAACACCAGGATCTGGTCGGCCAGGGACAGGGCATCGCCGTGACGGAAGTTGATTTCCATCTGTGCGGTGCCGTCCTCGTGGATCAACGTGTCCAGGTCCAGCTCTTGCAATTCACACCAGTCGTAGACGTCTTCGAACAGCGGATCGAACTCGTTCGCCGCCTCGATGGAGAAGGACTGGCGACCGGTTTCCGGGCGGCCGGAACGGCCAATCGGCGGTTGCAGCGGATAGTCCGGGTCCTCGCTGCGCTTGGTCAGGTAGAACTCCATTTCCGGCGCCACGATCGGCTGCCAACCATGGTCGGCGTAGAGTTTCAGGACCTTCTTGAGCACGTTGCGCGGCGACAGCTCGATCGGGTTGCCTTGCTTGTCATAGGTGTCGTGGATCACCTGGGCGGTCGGCTCGATGGCCCAGGGCACCAGGAACACCGCATTCGCGTCCGGCCGACAGATCATGTCGATGTCCGCCGGGTCGAGCAGTTCGTAATAGATGTCGTCTTCGACATAGTCGCCGGTCACGGTCTGCAACAGAACGCTCTCGGGCAGGCGCATGCCTTTTTCGGCAATGAACTTGTTGGTCGGCGAAATCTTGCCCCGGGTGATCCCGGTCAAGTCGGCGATCATGCATTCGACTTCTGTGATCTTGTGGTCTTTCAACCAATCGGTGAGCTGGTCGAGGTTGTGACTCATAAATGCCTCTTAGGCTGAGTTTCCTGACTCTTATAAGTCAGGCGTTGTTTGACGCATCGGCGTCGCTGGGTACAGATTGCCACTGCAATGACCGCGCACAAAGGCCCACCTCGACAATGTCGTGGATCAACGAACGCGTGAATGGCCGTGCAGAATCATGAGCAGGACCCGACACATTAGCCGAGCCGCCAGCGTGAAAGGGTTCTATATTGGAAAGAGCGCCGGAAAAGAGAATGCCGTGCAGGCCGTCCAGAATATCGGACAGGGCAGACACATCCGGCAAGGATCGAACAATTACCTGCACGCCCTTGGCCGCTGAGGCTGCGGCGTGGACATGCGTGTCGCCACTGATGTGATAAGTATGCAGACCGATCTGCCCGGGGCAGAGGGTGACGCCGATTAACGGCAGGCGAGACATGAAGCACCCCGGTATTATTGCTGTTATGGGTTTGAATCGAGCTTAGCCTTGTTCATTTTTTTACACAACACCCCCGTAAAAAATACAACACGGCCTGCTCAAGCCCGCGGACGGCAAAGCGCTCAAAGGCATAAAAACGCCCCAAACTGCCTCAAAAAAGCCCTGAGAGCGCTTTTTCAGGGCAAAAAAGGCCTGACTTGACTTCGGCATGCCGTTCGGGTTGACTGGAAACCGAAGAGATCAATGATTGATATTTTTAACAACAAAGGTGTTGCATCATGTCGGTACCCCCGCGTGCCGTTCAGCTTAACGAAGCGAACGCGTTCCTTAAGGAACATCCTGAGGTTCTGTACGTTGACCTTCTGATTGCGGATATGAATGGTGTGGTGCGCGGCAAGCGCATTGAACGCACCAGTCTCCACAAGGTTTACGAGAAAGGCATCAACCTGCCGGCCTCTCTATTTGCTCTGGATATCAATGGCTCGACGGTGGAAAGCACCGGCCTGGGCCTGGACATCGGCGATGCTGACCGAATCTGCTATCCAATCCCCGACACCCTGTGCAACGAGCCCTGGCAGAAGCGCCCTACCGCGCAACTGCTGATGACCATGCACGAACTCGAAGGTGAACCTTTCTTCGCGGATCCCCGTGAAGTCCTGCGTCAAGTTGTTACCAAGTTTGACGAGATGGGCCTGACCATCTGCGCCGCGTTTGAACTGGAGTTCTACCTGATCGACCAGGAGAACGTGAACGGCCGCCCACAGCCGCCGCGCTCGCCGATCTCCGGCAAACGTCCGCATTCGACTCAGGTGTACCTGATCGACGACCTCGACGAATACGTCGACTGCCTCCAGGACATTCTGGAAGGTGCGAAAGAGCAAGGCATCCCTGCCGACGCCATCGTCAAGGAAAGTGCCCCGGCGCAGTTCGAAGTGAACCTGCACCACGTGGCCGACCCGATCAAGGCCTGCGACTACGCGGTTTTGCTCAAGCGCCTGATCAAGAACATCGCCTACGACCATGAGATGGACACCACCTTCATGGCCAAGCCTTATCCAGGCCAGGCGGGCAACGGTCTGCACGTCCACATCTCGATTCTCGACAGAGACGGCAAGAATATTTTTGCCAGCGAGGATCCCGAGCAGAACGCCGCACTGCGTCACGCGATCGGCGGTGTGCTCGAGACCCTACCGGCGCAGATGGCTTTCCTCTGCCCGAACGTCAACTCGTACCGGCGTTTCGGCGCACAGTTCTACGTGCCGAACTCGCCGTGCTGGGGCCTGGACAACCGCACCGTGGCGATCCGCGTACCGACCGGCTCCTCCGATGCCGTGCGCATCGAACACCGGGTTGCCGGCGCCGATGCCAACCCGTACCTGCTGATGGCTTCGGTGTTGGCGGGCGTGCACCATGGCCTCACCAACAAGATCGAGCCAGGCGCACCGGTGGAAGGCAACAGCTACGAGCAGAACGAGCAAAGCCTGCCGAACAACCTGCGCGATGCACTGCGCGAGCTGGACGACAGCGAAGTCATGGCCAAGTATATCGATCCGAAATACATCGATATCTTTGTCGCCTGTAAGGAGAGTGAGCTGGAAGAGTTTGAACATTCCATCTCCGATCTTGAGTACAACTGGTACCTGCATACCGTTTAAGCGGTTGCAGTAGAAAACAACGCCGCCGGCTTCACAGCTTGCGGCGTTTTTTTATGGCCGCCTTCGGCGGTTCGCTGGCAAGCCAGCTCCTACAGGGAGCGTGTTGAACACAAATACATGGTATCGACGCGATCCTTGTAGGAGCTGGCTTGCCAGCGAAGGCGGCCGAGAAGACAACACACAACCCTGCTCGTACAATGCCCCCTGCCCCCGCAGGAGACTTCAATGACCCGACTCGCCACCCCACGCAAACCCCGCGCCCGCAGCCAGGCCCGAATCGATTCGATACTCGATGCCGCCCGCACGCTGCTGGCTGCCGAGGGCGTGGCCAGTCTGTCGATCTACAGTGTCGCCGAACGCGCGCAGATCCCGCCCTCCTCGGTCTACCACTTCTTCGCCAGCGTCCCGGCCCTGCTCGAAGCCCTGACCGCCGATGTCCACGCCGCCTTCCGCGCGTGCCTGCAAGCCCCCATCGACCATAACGCCCTCAGCGGCTGGCGCGACCTGTCGCGGCTGGTGGAGCAACGCATGCTCGAGATCTACAGCGAAGACGCCGCAGCCCGCCAACTGATCCTCGCCCAGCACGGCCTGACCGAAGTCACCCAGGCCGACCGCCAGCATGACATCGAGCTGGGCGACCTGATGCACAAGCTGTTCGATCATCATTTTGAGCTGCCGAGGCTGCCGAGTGATGTCGATGTGTTTGCGTTGGCCATGGAACTGGGGGATCGGGTGTATGCGCGCTCGGTGCAGCAGCATGGGCAGATCACGCCGCGCATGGCGGAGGAAGGGATGCGGGTGTTTGATGCGTACCTGGGGTTGTATTTGCCGCCGCATTTGCCCAAGCGCGTTATTCCTGCCTGAGATCTTCGTCGGCTTCACCGGCCTCTTCGCGAGCAGGCTCGCTCCCACATTTGATCTCAAGCGAACATGGCATTCGCGAATAACACAACTCCCTGTGGGAGCGAGCCTGCTCGCGAAGGGCGCACCACCGAACCCACTGGTTCACGCGCACAAAAAACCCCGAAGGGCTCGAGCCCTCCGGGGTTGGGTGCAATGCACGCGCTTACAACTTGGCGATCGACACCTCGGTGGATTTCACAAACGCGATCACTTCGCTGCCCACCACCAGCTCCAGCTCTTTCACCGAGCGCGTGGTGATCACCGACGTCACGATGCCGGAAGCGGTTTGCACGTCGATTTCCGAAAGGACATCACCCAATACGATTTCCTTGATCGAGCCCTTGAACTGGTTGCGAACGTTGATGGCTTTGATAGTCATATGATTTCTCCTGAGGTCGAAATGAGCTGCAAGAGGCAAGCTACAAGTTTCAAGTAAAAGCGCTCTGCCTCTTCTTGCAGCTTGAAGCTTGCAACTTGCCGCTGCTCTTATTGCGCCCAACGCAATTGCGTAGGCAATGGTGAAACAGGTTCCGGCTCCGGCGGCTGGCCGGGCAGCGCCAGCACGCGGTTGAGGACTTCAGTTTCCAGCGCCGCCAGCCGATGGGAGCCGCGAACCCGAGGTCGTGGCAATTCCACGTGCAGATCGAGACCGACTTCTCCGTCTTCGATCAGGATCACCCGATCGGCAATCGCCACCGCTTCACTGACGTCGTGGGTCACCAGCAACACGGTAAAACCGTGCTTCTGCCACAGGCGTTCGATCAGTTGCTGCATTTCAATGCGGGTCAGGGCATCCAGGGCGCCCAGGGGCTCGTCCAGCAGCAGCAAGCGCGGTTGGTGGATCAGCGCGCGGGCTAGGGCCACACGTTGCTTCTGCCCCCCGGACAAGGCTGCCGGCCACTCATTGGCGCGATCCGCCAGGCCGACCGCTTCCAACGCTTCCAGGGCTTGCGGCCGCCAGTTGCCCTTGAGCCCGAGACCGACGTTGTCGATCACCTTCTTCCAAGGCAACAGGCGCGCTTCCTGGAACATCAGCCGGGTGTCTTCCCGCGCCTCACTCAGCGCTGCGGAGCCGGCCAGCAATTCACCGCCCGTGGGCTTGTCGAGACCGGCTAGCAAACGCAGCAAGGTACTTTTGCCGCAGCCGCTGCGACCGACGACCGCGACGAATTGACCCGCAGGAATGTGCAGATCGATCTCGCGCAACACTTGCCGCGAACCGAAGGTTTTTTGCAGCTTGCGTACCGCCAGCGGAATACCGCGCAGCAGGCGTGGAGGTTGTTGAGCGGTCATGCGGCACCTCCCTTGGAAACCTGATAGGCCGGATGCCAGCGCAACCACACACGTTCAAGGCCACGGGCCGCGAGGTCGGCAAGTTTACCAAGCACCGCGTACAGCAGAATCGCCAGCACCACCACGTCGGTCTGCAGGAACTCCCGGGCATTCATCGCCAGGTAGCCGATGCCGGAGCTGGCGGAAATGGTTTCCGCGACGATCAGGGTCAGCCACATGAAGCCCAGGGCGAAGCGCACACCGACCAGAATCGAAGGCAGCGCACCGGGCAGGATCACCTGACGGAACAGGCTGAAACCGGATAAGCCATAACTGCGGGACATTTCCACCAGCGCCGGGTCGACGTTGCGGATGCCGTGATAGGTGTTGAGGTAGATCGGGAACAAGGTGCCCAGTGCGACCAGGAAAATCTTCGCCGACTCGTCGATGCCGAACCACAGGATCACCAGCGGAATCAACGCCAGGTGCGGCACGTTGCGAATCATTTGCACCGAGCTGTCGAGCAGGCGCTCACCCCATTTCGACAGGCCGGTGATGAAACCCAGGGTCAGGCCGATGCCGCCGCCAATGGCGAAACCCAGCGCCGCACGCCAGCCACTGATGGCCAGGTGAGTCCAGATTTCACCGCTGCGGACCAGGCTCACGCCGGCTTCGATGACGGCAACGGGCGCGGGCAGGATTCGCGTCGACAACCAGCCTGCCGACACCGACAACTGCCATACCGCCAGCAGCAACACCGGCAACGCCCAGGGCGCGAGACTATGGATAAGTTTCTTCATGGTGCGCCTCAGCTCTGAGACGCGGCTTTGGGAAGAATGTCATTGGCGACCATCTCACCGAAGGGGCTGACGTAACCGGCGCTTTTCGGTATCTCCGGCCGTTCGATGTCCAGGTGCGGGAACAGCAGTTCGGCGACACGGTAGGATTCTTCCAAGTGTGGATAACCGGAGAAGATGAAGGTGTCGATGCCCAGGTCCGCGTATTCCTTCACGCGGGCGGCCACGGTCGGACCATCGCCCACCAGCGCCGTACCTGCACCGCCGCGCACCAGGCCGACACCGGCCCACAGGTTGGGGCTGACTTCCAGGTTGTCACGGCTGCCGCCATGCAGCGCCGCCATGCGTTGCTGGCCGACGGAATCGAAGCGCGCCAGAGACGTCTGGGCACGGGCGATGGTTTCGTCGTCCAGGTGCGAGATCAAGCGATCAGCCGCCTGCCACGCCTCGGCATTGGTTTCACGCACGATCACATGCAGGCGAATGCCGAAGCGCACGGTGCGCCCGAGCTTCGCGGCCTTGGCGCGTACCTGTTCAATCTTCTCGGCCACGGCTGCAGGCGGCTCGCCCCAGGTCAGGACCATTTCCACCTGCTCTGCCGCGAGGTCTTGCGCCGCTTCCGACGAACCGCCGAAGTACAGCGGCGGACGCGGTTGCTGGATCGGTGGATAGAGCAGCTTGGCGCCCTTGACGCTGATGTGCTGACCGTCGTAATCGACGGTTTCGCCTTCCAGCACCCGGCGCCAGATGCGGGTGAATTCCACCGAAGCCTGGTAGCGCTCTTCGTGGGTCAGGAACAAACCGTCACCGGCCAGTTCATCCGGGTCGCCACCGGTGACCAGATTGAACAGCGCGCGGCCGCCGGACAGGCGATCCAGGGTCGCAGCCTGACGCGCCGCCACCGTCGGGGAAATGATCCCGGGGCGCAGGGCGACGAGGAATTTCAGACGCTGGGTCACCGGAATCAGCGACGCCGCCACCAGCCACGAATCTTCGCAGGAGCGCCCGGTAGGGATCAGCACCCCGCCGAAGCCCAGACGATCCGCCGCTTGCGCGACTTGCTGCAGGTAACCGTGGTCGACGGCGCGAGCGCCTTCGGCGGTGCCAAGGTAATGGCCGTCGCCATGGGTAGGCAGGAACCAGAAAATATTGAGGCTCATGGAGTGGTCTCCTTAGGAAATCGAATTACTGCGTTTTGGCAACGGCCGCCGGTGGCGTCCAGATCACGTCTTTGATGCTCAGCGGCTTGGGAATCAGCTTGAGCTGATGGAAGCTGTCGGCGATTTTCTGTTGCGCGGCGACCACTTCAGGAGTCAGGAACAGCGCGCCGTAACCCTGGCGTTTCACCGAGGTCAGGGTGATGTCCGCCGGCAGGCCGAGCAGTGGCGCGACTTGTTTGGTCACATCTTCGGGATTGGCCTTGGACCATTCACCGACCGCGCGCACTTCTTCCACCAGGGTCTTGATCACCTCGGGATTTTTCTGCGCGTAGGGTTTGGTCGCCAGGTAGAACTGATGGTTGTCGACGATGCCCTGGCCATCACGCAGGGTGCGGGCTTGCAACTGCTGTTCGGCGGCGGCCTGGTAGGGGTCCCAGATCACCCAGGCATCGACGCTGCCACGCTCGAACGCGGCGCGGGCATCGGCCGGTGGCAGGAACACGGTCTGAATGTCGGTGTATTTGAGGCCGGCGTCTTCCAGCGCACGGACCAGCAGGTAGTGCACGTTGGAGCCTTTGTTCAGGACGACTTTCTTGCCCTTGAGCTCTTGCACCGATTTGATCGGCGAGTCCTTCGGCACCAGGATCGCTTCGCTGTGCGGCGCCGGTGGTTCATAGGCGACGTAGAGCAGATCGGCGCCGGCCGCCTGGGCGAATACCGGTGGCGTTTCGCCGGTGACGCCGAAGTCGATGGAGCCGACGTTCAGGCCTTCGAGCAGCTGCGGGCCGCCGGGGAACTCGGTCCATTGCACGTCCACGCCTTGGGCGGCGAGGCGTTTTTCCAGAGTGCCTTTGGCTTTGAGCAGCACCAAAGTGCCGTACTTCTGATAACCGATCCTTAAAGTCTCGGCCTGAGCTTGAGTAATGACGCCGAAGGACACAGCCGCAGCAAACAGAGCGACCAGACCACGACGCAAAATGACAGTGCGCATGGCGCTCTCCTTTTTGCAGTTGGGTTTTGGCTGCACCTGCTTGCCCGTTAGCGGGCCAGTAAGGTGAGTACTTCAAATTCAGGTGTGGCTTATTAAGTGCCGGCTTAAATGCTCCAGCGAGCACTCAACAGACGTTCATTCAACAGGTTCGGGTCGATCGGTTTTGGCCGTCGTGCCATGGCGCTGAAAAACAGCTCGAGCGATTCGCTCAATCGTTGTTCCAGCTCGGGCGCCAGTTGCGCCTGGGCACTGCCTTCGCCATAAGCGATCTGGCTGTCGACGGCGAAAATTCCATGGAGCATTTCCTGAGCCTTCAATGCCGACAACACCGGCTTTAGGGCGTAATCCACCGCCAGCATGTGGGCGATGCTGCCGCCGGTGGCCATTGGCAAAACCACTTTGTGAGCCAGAGCGCGCTCGGGCAGCAGGTCCAGCACGGTTTTCAATGCGCCGGAGAACGACGCCTTGTAGACAGGGGTGGCGATCAACAGCCCATCAGCATTTTCAATCTGTTGCAGCAGGTCGATCACCTTCGGACTGTCGAACCGTGCGTGCAGCAAGTCTTCGGCCGGGAAGTCCCGTACCTGGTAACTCACCACTTCCACACCTTGCTCCTGCAACCAACGTTGAGCGCGTTCCAGCAGCACCCCGGAACGGGAGCGTTGGCTGGGACTGCCACCGAGTGAGACAACCAGCATTCAGACGATTCCTTGGACGGTGTTGGCGATTCGCGGTTTGCGGTCTCGCTTGGATGGAGTGACCTTAACAGGTGATTTATATATCCATAAATCATATTTATTCATTTAGTTATTCGTTAAAGATCTATATGGGGTATTTTTCTCCAGGCAAAAAAACAGGCCGTCGAAACGGCCTGAAATCCCCTGCTTTATTGATAACTTGAATTTTGCACTGGCCGGTCTGCCGCCTTCGCGGGCGCTCCCACAGTGGTTTGGGTGGATCATAGATTCTGTGGTAGACCCGAAACCCTGTGGGAGCGGGCTTGCCCGCGATAGCGATGTCGGCCATACAGCATTATTTGTTCGGCTGCGGCGTCAGTCGCAGATACGGCTTCACCGCGCGATAACCTTGAGGAAAGCGCGTCCTGATTTCATCCTCGTCCTTGAGTGACGGCACGATCACCACTTCATCACCATCCTGCCAGTTCGCCGGGGTCGCCACCTTGTAGTTATCCGTGAGCTGCAGCGAATCGATCACCCGCAGGATTTCATTGAAGTTGCGACCGGTGCTCGCCGGATAAGTGATGGTCAGCCGAACCTTTTTGTTCGGGTCGATCACGAACAGCGAACGGACGGTCAAGGTGTCATTGGCGTTGGGGTGGATCAGGTCGTAGAGGTCCGACACCTTGCGATCGGCGTCGGCCAGGATCGGGAAATTGACGATGGTGTTCTGGGTTTCGTTGATGTCTTCGATCCACCGGTGGTGCGAATCCACCGGGTCCACGGACAACGCGATGGCCTTGACCCCACGCTGGGCGAACTCGTCTTTGAGCTTGGCCGTGAACCCGAGCTCGGTGGTGCACACTGGCGTGAAATCCGCAGGGTGGGAAAACAGCACACCCCAGCTATCGCCCAGCCACTCGTGGAAACGGAGGGTGCCGACGCTGGAATCCTGTACGAAATCGGGGGCGATGTCGCCCAGTCTGAGGCTCATGGTGCTGCTCCTGATGAGTGCTGGTTGAGCCCACTGTGCCTGTATTTTTTATCTATTAAAAAGAATAAATATCGATTTATTTAGAACACAATAGAATATTAAAATTCTGTTCACTGGACTTGCTCCAGCTTCCGCACGACCATCCGCGGCAAGGTTCGAGAAGGCCTTGAGTCGCTGCAAAAAGAGGGATTTCGATGAAGGCTCACGGGGATGAGCCTGAATCGAAAACACAAAAGCCCCGCCCGGCGTGATGCCGGACGGGGCTTTTTTACATCAGTTACTTAGGTGCTATTACAACAGCGGCAGCGAGTAGCTGAGGATCAGGCGGTTCTCGTCCTGGTCGCGAACGCCCGGGATGTTGGTGCGCCATGTCGCGTTTTTCCACATGAAGCCAACGTTTTTCAACGGCCCCGCAGGCACGACGTAACCCACGGTCAGGTCGCGTTCCCACTCGGAACGGTTGGAGTTGTTTTGCACGCCCGCTGCGTTGACGGTATCGATATCGTCGCCACGTAAGTACACCAGGCCGGCGGTCAAGCCAGGCACACCGACCTTGGCGAAATCGTAGGCGTAGCGCGCCTGCCAGGTGCGTTCGCCGGCACGGCCAAACTTCTGGATCTGCATGTCAGTGATGGTGTAGTTCGACGAACCGTCGCCCTGGTTCAGCCAAGGGAAGTCGCTGCTACCATTGCTGACCTGATAACCAGCACCGAAGGTGTGACCGGCAACGGTGTACAGGAACAGACCGCTGTACAGGTTGTTATCGACCTTGCCTTTGCCACTTGGCACGCCGGTGTAGTTGCCGTTGCTGTAGTAAGCCGGCGTATTGCCGTTGGCACCGTCATCGGCGCTGTTGAAGTAGCGCAAGTCAGACTTCAACACGCCCGGGCCGATGGCCCAATTATGAACCAGACCCAGGAAGTGCTGCTTGTAGAAGTCTTCCAGATTGCCGTAGTAATACTGGGCCGTCAGGTCTTTGGTGATTTTGTAGTCACCGCCGCCGTAGATGAATTTGTTGCTGTTGGCGATACGCGGGTTGGCGCCACCAATGCTCAGTTCTTCATTGCTGCTGGAGTTACGCCCCTTGACGTGCTCGATCTGACCACCAATCAGGGTCAGGTCCTTGATCTCGCCGGAAGTGATCTGGCCACCCTGCCAGGTTTGCGGCAACAGGCGACCGTCGTTGGTCACGATAACCGGCAGTTTTGGCTGCAGGGTCCCCAGCTTCAGTTCGGTCTGGGAGATCTTCGCCTTGGCCGTCAGACCCAGGCTGGAAAAGTTATCCACCGCTTCGCCGTTGGATTCGCTTGGGAAAACAGTGCCACCGTAGGCCGCGCCGTTGGCTGCACCGTTAGTGCCGCCACCCGAGTCAAGACGCACGCCCAACAGGCCGATGGCGTCGACACCCAAGCCTACGGTGCCTTGGGTATAGCCGGAGATGAAACGCAGATCGAAGCCTTGGCCCCACTCCTCGTTTTTGTTGGCACCAGGGCCGTTACGGTTATCCGTGTTGATGTAGAAGTTGCGCAGCCCCAATGTTGCCTTGCTGTCTTCGATGAAACCTGCGGCGCCTGCCTGCTGCGCCAAAACCCCTAAGGCCACAGCCAGGGCCAGGGTGGACTTGTTCATGTTTCGCTCCTATCGTTTCTAATTTTTTTCAGGTTCCTGGTCCTGGTTCGAATGCCCGGATCCTGGACGCGCAATTAGCGCTACACGGTCTGACCGCCGCGATTTGGGCCGGCATGATAAACACAAAAATATTTATTTCATTATTTTTCATTCCATTTTGGAATATATAGCCGCAGTCTTCGTCCGGCCTGGATATAGGAATCCGCCTGGAAGCCAGCTTGCTGAACAAACGAAATTACGGACGATAACTGCTCTTTCCGAGGCAGGTGTTGCTCTTCCATGAGCGTCTGAAGCCACTTTAAGGTCTGGAAACAAAAACTAAAAAGAATAAAAAATTAGCTAGTTATATTAGTTTGATATATGAAAAAATTGGCAAAAAAAAGCCTCACCCTGCTGGACGCAATGCTGTTGCAAGAGCGAGCTTGCTCGCGATGGATTTCAGAACACCGCGTGTTACCAGCAAACACGCGTCATCGTTGACGACCATCGCGAGCAAGCTCGCTCCTGCAACAGCATTACGCTCGACGGGTTGAGGCTTTACGCAGGATCGATTACATGAAGCTGTAGGTGTAGTTGAAGATCAGACGGGTCTGGTCCTGGTCGGCGATACCGGTATCGCTGCCACGGTAGGTACCATGGCGCAGCGTCGTGCCGAAACCTTTGAGAGGCCCCTGCTGGATGACATAGTCCACACGCAAGTCGCGTTCCCATTCGGACTGATCGCCGCTGGTGCCGTTGGCCGCTTTGATGTTATCGCCGTGCAGGTAGGCAACCGAGGTTTTCAAGCCAGGAACACCCAGAGAAGCGAAGTCGAGAGTGTACTGGCCGAAGGTGGTGTTTTCACCCGCGCGCACGAAGCCGTTGATCATCGCATCGGTAAACAGATAGAAGCTCGCGCCACCCGCGCCTTCGTTGCGACCATTGCCATCGACCACGTTGCCCTGGTTCAGATAAACGAAGCCACCGTCATCGCTGACACGCTGGTGGCCAACCAGGAAAGCGTTAGGACCCAGCGTGTAGGTGAACATGGCGCTCCAGGTCTTGTTATCGACCTCACCCGGAGTCTTGGCGTAACCACCGTTGTTACTGAACCGGTAGCCCACATCGCCATTCTTGCCGTCTGAGCTGCTGTCGAAATAGCGCAGGTCTGACTTGAAGGACTGGTTGGCGCTGATCGGCAGAACGTGTACCAGGCCGAGGAAGTGCTGCTTGTAGTAGTCTTCCAGGTTCGCATGGTAGTACTGCAGCGTGAGGTCTTTGGTGACCTTCCAGTCCGCACCGGCATAACGGAATTGGTTGCTTTCCTCGGTACCGCCAGCCACTGCCAGGCCGGTGGTGTTGGACGAGGCGCGACCCGCCGCGTGCTCGAGCTGGCCGACGTTGAAGGTCACGTTGTCGATTTCCTTCGAGGTGATGGTGCCACCTTCAAAGGTCTGGGGCAGCAGACGGCTGTCGTTCGCTACCAGGATCGGCATGTTGGGTTGCAGGGCGCCACCATAGTGGGCCTCGGTCTTCGAGAAGCGCGCCTTGACGTTACCGGCCACGCGACTGTACGTGTCCGATGCCGAACCGTCGGTGTCGCTTGGGAAGAAAGAGTTGTTGTCCGGGTGATGACCCCGGCCACCCTCGAGGTGGATACCGAGCAGTGCCTGGGCGTCAAAACCAAAACCGACGGTACCTTGGGTGAAGCCGGACAGATAATCGAACTTCAGGCCTTCAGCGGTCTCGCGCTGATCCGCGCCGCCATCGCGATTATCGTTGTTGTAGTACATGGTGCGGGAACTGACGGACGCCTTGCTGTCTTCGATGAAACCCGCGGCGCCTGCCTGCTGCGCCAAAACCCCTACGGCCACGGCCAGAGCCAAGGTGGACTTGTTCATTGTGTCGCTCCTCTCGTTTCTAATTCTTGTAGTCCTGGTCCCGGGTCATGTGCCCGGGATCCTAAGATGCGCGATTAGCGCCAGACCGTGACTCACAAGTCAATCGTAACTGTGTGTGTCTACGACCATAGTCTAATCCCCGTTTTTTTATCATTCAGCGGTCATGAGTTCGTCATAAGCCCAAAAAAGAACTATTAAAAAACTTTTTTTGTACTTTTAGAAATATAGCCCACCCTTGAAATAGAGCGGTCACCCACTACGCTAATTCCTTAAGGGTATTTGTAATAATTTTTTTAGATCGAAAAGCTTTGCCACAATTCGGAAACCGATCCTTCCCGAAAGGCGATGCCATATCGATCAAACGCGCACTATCCGGTCGATTTATTACAGTTTTTGTATCGCTAGCATTTTCTCCGCCAGTGCATGCTGCGATGCGAACCAACGGGTAGCGAACAGGGGAAAGTCGAGACGGCGTTACCGCATTATTCGCCGTATGCCAGCGCAGATTTGTGAAGGAACGACGCAGTACCCCCTGTAGGAGCTGGCTTGCCAGCGAAGAGGCCATTACATTCAACATCTATGTTGACTGTTGCGCCGCCTTCGCTGGCAAGCCAGCGCCTACAGGGGGTACTGCGTCGAGGACGGGGCGGGCCCCGTCAGAGGGCTTTTTCGAAGATCTTCGAGTTACGCTGATAGTTGTACAGCGACGCCCGCGCTGACGGCAGACGCTCGACACTGCTCGGCACAAAACCGCGCTCGCGAAACCAGTGAGCGGTGCGGGTCGTCAGTACGAACAAGGTTTTGAGCCCCTGCGCCCGAGCGCGGACTTCGATCCGTTCCAGCAACTCATCGCCGCGCCCGCCATGGCGGTACTCCGGGTTCACCGCCAGACAGGCCAACTCCCCGGCATCCGAATCGGCAATCTGATACAGCGCCGCACAGGCGATGATCATGCCTTCACGCTCGACCACGCTGAATTGCTCGATCTCACGCTCCAGCACCTCGCGGGAACGACGTACCAGGATGCCCTGCTCTTCCAGCGGACTGATCAGATCCAGCAAACCACCGACGTCTTCGATGGCTGCTTCGCGCACCACTTCGAATTGCTCCTGGGCCACCAGCGTACCGCCACCGTCACGAGTGAAGAGTTCGGTGAGCAGTGCACCGTCTTCGACATAGCTGACGATATGGCTGCGGGCGACGCCACCGCGACAGGCCTCGGCGGCGGCATCCAGTAGTTCGCCTTGATAGTTGTTGCCCAACCGCTGCAAATGCGCCGGTACCTGTTGTGGACGCAACTCACGAACCAGGCGACCGTTTTCATCGATCAGGCCCAGGTCGGCGCCGAACAGCAGCAGCTTGTCCGCACCCAAGTCAATGGCCGCGCGGGTGGCGACGTCTTCGCAGGCGAGGTTGAAGATCTCACCGGTCGGCGAGTAGCCCAGCGGTGACAGCAGCACGATGGAGCGCTCGTCCAGCAGGCGGTTGATACCCTTGCGATCGACCCGACGCACTTCGCCGGTGTGGTGATAGTCGACGCCTTCCAGTACGCCGATCGGCCGCGCCGTCACCAGGTTGCCGCTGGCCACCCGCAGGCGCGAGCCCTGCATCGGCGACGAAGCCATGTCCATCGACAACCGTGCTTCGATCGCGATGCGCAACTGGCCGACCGCATCGATCACGCATTCAAGGGTCGCGGCATCGGTGATGCGCATGCCGTGGTGGTAATGCGGGGTCAGGCCGCGGGTGGCCAGGCGAGCTTCGATTTGCGGACGGGAACCATGAACCAGCACCAGTCGCACGCCCAGGCTGTGCAACAGCACCAGGTCGTGGACGATATTGCCGAAGTTCGGGTGTTCCACGCCGTCACCGGGGAGCATGACGACAAAGGTGCAATCGCGGTGGGCATTGATGTAGGGCGAAGCGTGACGAAGCCAATTGACGTATTCGGGCATGAACCTGGGCCTGTAATAAATAGCAGCCAAAAAATGGGCGAAACGGAACAACGCACAGCGGGCTGATGGTTATCGTCGGAACAGGGTTGGCGACACGCGCGCTCTCCTCATGAATACGGGTTGGAACCCTGGCAATTTAAACCTGTAGGAGCCGGCGTGCCGGCGATGAACGATGACGCGGTTCACCTGAAGGACCGCAGCGTCTGCATCGCCAGCAAGCCGGCTCCTACAGATTTTGCATCCGGTCGGCCGGCGCTGGTTTTTGAGCAGGTGTAAGGCAGTAATGTTCAATCAGTTGACGTAATAGATGCACCGTAGGCTGCAAACGTGACATGTCCAGGTATTCCCCCGGTTGGTGGGCGCAGGCGATATCGCCAGGGCCGAGCACCAGCGTTTCGCAGCCAAGGCGCTGAAGATAAGGTGCTTCGGTGCCGAATGCCACTGCTTCGGCGCGATGACCGGTGAGCTTTTCCGCGACCCGGACCAATTCCGCATCTTCGGCCTGCTCGAAGGACGGCACTTCGGGAAACAGCGGCGCGTAATCGATCTTCACCTGATGCCGCTCGGCAATGGGCCTGAGTTTCTGCAAAATCTCCGCGCGCAGGACCTTGGGGTCCATACCCGGCAACGGCCGCAGATCGAACTCCAGCGAACACTGGCCGCAAATGCGGTTGGGGTTGTCGCCGCCATGGATACAGCCGAAGTTCATGGTCGGCTGCGGCACACTGAACTGCGGGTTACGGTATTCGCGCTGCCATAACAGGCGCAGCCCGCGCAGTTCGCCGATGGCATCGTGCATGGCTTCGAGGGCGCTGTGGCCCAGGCGCGGATCCGAGGAGTGACCGCTCTGGCCGAGGATGTCGATGCGTTCCATCATGATGCCCTTGTGCATCCGGATCGGCTTCAGCCCGGTCGGCTCGCCGATCACTGCGGCACGGCCCAGCGGTCGCCCGGCTTCGGCCAGGGCTCGCGCCCCGGACATCGAGCTTTCTTCATCACAGGTGGCGAGAATCAGCAGCGGCTGTTTGAACGGTTGTTCGAGCAGTGGAATGACCGCTTCGATGACCAGGGCGAAAAAGCCCTTCATGTCGCAGCTGCCCAGCCCGACCCAGCGGCCGTCGACTTCGGTCAGTTTAAGCGGATCGGTCTGCCACAGCGCGGCATCGTACGGCACGGTGTCACTGTGGCCGGCCAGGACCAGGCCACCGGGGCCGGAACCGAAACTGGCCAGCAGATTGAATTTGCCTGGGCTGACCTGCTGGATATCGCAGGCGAAACCCAGATCGCCCAGCCACGTCGCCAGCAAGTCGATCACCGCACGGTTGCTTTGATCGAGGCTGGCCTGGGTACAGCTGACGGACGGTGCGGCGATCAGCGCAGCGAACTGATCTTTCATGGACGGCAAAGGCATCGCTGACTCCAACTCCCGAATTGAAGTCCATCATAGAGCCATCCGGTGACAGGAATAAACCGTCGCGGCCGCCACCAAGCGTCAACAGACCCTATCTTGAATCAGTCCTGTACACTGCACGACCTTGGCAGCCACACATTCCCCCCGGCTGCGCTCCCGATCCTGGATTTTCCGGCCATGCAGAAAGAAACCGAAATCAAACTCCGCGTCAGCCGCGAAACCCTCGCCGCCCTGCGTGAGCACCCGCTCCTGAAAAAACGCAACAAAAGTGGCTGGGAACGCCGTGAACTGATGAACCAGTACTTCGACACGCCTGAGCGCGACCTGGCCCGCGCCAAGGTTGCCCTGCGCCTGCGCCGCGATGGCGAAGAAGTGATCCAGACCCTCAAGACCCGTGGCCAGAGCATTGCCGGTCTGTCCGAGCGCAATGAATACGACTGGAGCCTGCCCAAAGCCAAGCTCGACGTGAAGAAGCTCGACGGCGAATGCTGGCCTGAAGCGCTGGCCGAACTTGACAAGAAAACCCTGAAGCCGATCTTCACCACCGACTTCGTTCGCGAACGCGCTGAAATCGCCTGGGGCCGTGGCAAGACCAAAGTGGTCATCGAAGCCGCGCTGGACCTGGGCCACGTCATCGTCGGCAAGCAGAAAGAAGAGATCTGCGAGCTGGAGCTGGAGCTGCGCGAAGGCGAGCCGTCCGCGCTGCTGGAACTGGCCGCCGAACTGGCCGCGACCCTGCCCTTGATGCCATGTGACATCAGCAAGGCCGAGCGCGGTTATCGCCTGTACGACGCCCACAGCTATTCGTTGAGCCTGCCCGCACCGCAGATCAGCGCCGAAACCCCGCTGGACGACGCATTTTCCGCGCTGAGCTGGCACTTGCTCGGCAGCAGCCAGCGCCTGGCCGAGCAGTACCGCTTCAATGGTCACTGGCGCTTGTTGCAGGACTGGGTCGAGAACCTGGCGGAACTGCGCGCGTTGCTCAGCAGCCTGGGTCAGGCCGCTCCGCGTCAGTCGACGCACGATCTGCGGATCGCGCTGGACGCCTTGCTCGAAGACTGGCGTCCACTGGTACAAGCCGGTCTGGACGACGAAGACGTGCGCAAGGCCGCACCCGAGCAATTTCTCGAAGAGCTGGAAGATCCGCGTTGGGGCCTGTTCTCCCTGAACACCTCGCGCTGGTTGCTGGCCCGCACCTGGGCCGCCGATCGCAACGTGCGCGGCAATCGCCAGGGCGCTGCGCAGTTGGGCAGCTGGTTGCCGCGTCTGCTGGGTGAAGAAGCGACATCCTTGCAATTGCAGCGTTATCAGCAGCAGCCAGAAGATCTGGCCGAACAACTGCCGCGCATCGAACGCATCCAGGCCTGGCTGCACCATGCCCGTGGCGTGCTGGACATCCCGGAAATGGATCGCCTGTATGGCGAGCTGAAGCAGCTTGCTCTGTTGGCTAACGAACCGATCACCGATGAATCGCTGGATGCACGCAAGCAGCAGGCGATTGCGGTGTATCAGAATCGTGCCTGGAAGATGCTGCTGCGCCTGTAAGACCGCCTTCGCTGCGGTGCGGCGATCCGACAAGCCAGCGCCTACAGGGGATCACCGAAACCCTGTAGGAGCTGGCTTGCCAGCGAAGAGGCCCGCACATACACCACAAAACCCTAGACCGGCAAACTCGTCGTCGACTTGATTTCCGACAACGCCACAATCGAATTGACCTCCTGAATTCCCGGCACCATCGACAGCTTCTCGAAGAAGAAGCGTTCATACGCCTCGATATCCGCCGTGACGATCCGCAACATGAAATCCACCGACCCCATCAGCACATAACACTCCAGCACTTCGGGAAAACCACGAATCGCCTCGGTGAACCCGGTGAAGTTCGAACGCCCATGGGCGTTGAGTTTGATTTCGGCAAATATCTGCGTATTCAGACCGATCTTTTTGCGATCGAGCAAGGTGACCTGGCCGCGAATGATTCCTTCCTCCTTCATCCGCTGAATCCGCCGCCAGCACGGCGACTGCGACAGTCCCACCTGTTCGGCGATCTGCGCGCTGGACAGCGAAGCGTCCTCTTGCAGCAGCGCGAGAATCTTGCGGTCGTAACTGTCCAGCTGGCTGTGCATAAATGAACCCGTAATTTGGACGTTTATGGATTGATCGATTCGCAGAATCTAAAATAAGCCCCATCATAGATAAGAAATGCCGGTCAACGAATGTAAAAATTCCTCCAGTGATTTTGGAGTCCGACCATGCCGCATCTGGAAGCTGTAGCCACCCCGCCCACCCGAACCGATGTGTGGAGCATCAACAACGCGCACTGCCGCGTGCATTATCAATTGCTGGCCGAAGCCGAGCCGGACCTGCTGTGCAGGGCGCTCAACCTGTTCGCCTTGCAGTGCCTGACGCCGCAGCAGGTCAACGTGCAGCGCAGGGACGACCTGCTGTCGATCGACATCGTCATCGACGGTCTGAGCTGGCACCGCGCCCAGGTGATCGCGGACAAATTGCGTAACCTGATCAGCGTCTGCTCGGTGGATCTGCAGGTAGCTGATTGTGCGTGGATTGCAGCGACTCAGGCGGCGGGCTGAAAAAACCTGACACGGCTTCGTCGGGTAGTGGCCCAACGGTTTGCGGGTCCGCGACTATCCTTTGCGAACTGTTGTTCACGAGGAGCCCGCATGTCCGTTCAACTTGCCATTCAGGACCGCTGGCTGGATCTCAATGAGTTACTGCGCGATTTGGTTGCCCAAGGCTTTATCAGCCAGGATTCGGCCGAGCACGCGCTCAATGCCCGACGCCGTCACGCCGCCAGCGGCCAGATGCACCCGTTGGAATTCATTGCCAGCCAGCATCTGGATGACCTCAGCCGGCCCGGCAAACACCTGGATCTGGAAAGACTGACCCTATGGCTGTCGCAGCAGGCCGGCCAGCCTTACTTGCGCATCGATCCGCTGAAAATCAACGTCGCGGCCGTTACCCCGCTGATGTCCTATGCCTTCGCCCAGCGCCACAAGATTCTCGCCGTCTCCGTCGATCGGGAGGCGGTGACCGTGGCCAGCGCCCAGCCTTACGTCAACGGCTGGGAAGCGGACCTGACCCACGTGTTGAAACTGCCCATCAAGCGCGTGGTGGCCAACCCGGTGGACATCCAGCGCTTCAGCGTGGAGTTTTTCCGCCTGGCCAAATCAGTCAGCGGCGCGACCAATGCCGACCAGCACACCAATACCCTGGGCAACTTCGAACAGTTGCTCAACCTCGGCGCCAGCGACCAGGAGCCGGACGCCAACGATGCGCACATCGTCAACATCGTCGACTGGCTGTTCCAGTACGCGTTCCAGCAGCGGGCCAGCGATATCCACATCGAGCCCCGGCGCGAGCAGGGCACGGTGCGCTTTCGCATCGACGGCGTGCTGCACAACGTCTATCAATTCCCGCCGCAAGTGACCATGGCCATCGTCAGCCGCCTGAAGAGCCTGGGGCGAATGAACGTCGCGGAAAAACGCAAACCCCAGGATGGCCGGGTGAAAACCAAGACCCCGGACGGCGGTGAAGTCGAGCTGCGGCTGTCGACGTTGCCGACCGCGTTTGGCGAAAAGATGGTCATGCGGATCTTCGACCCGGAGGTGTTACTCAAGGATTTCGACCAGCTTGGATTTTCAGTCGAGGACCTGCGCCGATGGCAGGACATGACGAGCCAGCCCAACGGCATCATTCTGGTGACCGGACCGACCGGTTCGGGCAAAACCACCACGCTCTACACCACCCTCAAGAAGCTGGCGACGCCGGAGGTCAACCTCTGCACCATCGAAGACCCGATAGAAATGGTCGAGCCGGCCTTCAACCAGATGCAGGTGCAGCACAACATTGACCTGACGTTTGCCGCCGGTGTGCGCGCGCTGATGCGCCAGGACCCGGACATCATCATGATCGGCGAGATCCGCGACCTGGAAACCGCGGAAATGGCGATCCAGGCGGCTCTGACCGGGCACCTGGTACTCTCGACGTTGCACACCAACGATGCGCCCAGCGCCATCAGCCGCCTGCTGGAACTCGGCGTGCCCCATTACCTGATCAAGGCCACCGTGCTCGGGGTCATGGCCCAGCGGCTGGTCCGGACCTTGTGCCCGCATTGCAAGGCGCCACTGACCTTGAGTGAAGAAGACTGGCAGACCCTGACCAGACCCTGGCAAGCACCATTGCCCGGCAACGCCCAACGCGCCATCGGCTGTCTGGAATGCCGTGACACCGGTTACCGCGGGCGGGCCGGGGTCTACGAAATCATGCAACTGACTGACGGGGTCAAGGCACTGATCAACCCCGACACCGACCTGATGGCGGTACGGCGCCAGGCCTTCAAGGAAGGTATGCGCAGTTTGCGGCTGTCCGGGGCGCAGAAAGTGGCGGCAGGCCTGACGACGATCGAAGAAGTGCTGCGGGTGACGCCCCAGAGTGAACAGAAATAACCGGGAGGAAAAAGGGCGTCATGGAACTCGACGGGGTGATTGGCAATCAAATCCGCTAGTTAACCCAGTGGAGTCACCCAATATGCGTCTCAAACTTGCTGTCGCTACCATCGCATTGCTGTCCCTTCCTGTAGGTTCGGCGATGGCCGATAGCTTTTGGCGTAACGTCATCTCTTCCGGTGCAACCACCGGCTCGACTTACCTGACCTTCAAGGATCACAAGTTGATCGTTGCCGCCCAGGACGATGCCGGCAGCTTCGTTGCCAGCGACGGCGGCATCCGCGGTCCGTATCTGGAAGCGGCGATGCAGAAGGTCCGCGCCGACAACCCGGGCCTGCAGGCCACGGACATGGAGTTGGCCAATGCGATTCTGGCGAAGAATGCGGTCGCGTCGGAATAAGACTTACGGTTGAACAAAAATGCCGCTCCCATGAGCGGCATTTTTTTTGCCCAACACAAAACCCCTGTAGGAGCGAGCTTGCTCGCGATGGTCGTTAACGATAACGCGTGTTTACTGGTTAAACGCGGTGCTCTTGAGTCCATCGCGAGCAAGCTCGCTCCTACAGGTAGGGTGCGTTCATGTGTGTGTGTGTATTTCAGCGATATTCGTCCACGGGCACACACGCACAGAACAGATTGCGATCGCCGTAGACATTGTCCACCCGATTCACCGCCGGCCAATATTTGTGCGCCTTGGTGTGCGCATCCGGCGTCACCGCCTGCTCGATGCTGTAAGGCCGCTCCCACACCCCGGTGATGTCAGCCAAGGTGTGCGGCGAACGTTTCAGCGGGTTGTCTTCGGCCGACCAGTTGCCGTTCTGCACTTCGTTGATTTCCGCGCGGATGCTCAGCATCGCTTTGATGAAACGGTCCAGCTCGGCCTTCGATTCACTCTCGGTCGGTTCGACCATCAACGTCCCCGGCACCGGGAACGACATGGTCGGCGCGTGGAAGCCGTAATCCATCAGGCGCTTGGCCACGTCCTCTTCACTGATTCCGGTCAACACTTTGAGCGGCCGCAGGTCGAGGATGCATTCGTGGGCCACCCTTCCGTTGCGCCCGGTATAGAGCACCGCAAAAGCGCCGGACAAATGCTGCGCCAGGTAATTCGCGGCGAGGATCGCCACTTCGCTGGCATCCGCCAATTGCGGGCCCATCATGGCGATGTACATCCAGCTGATCGGCAGAATGCTCGCGCTGCCCCAGGGCGCTGCGCTGACCGCGCCGTTCTCCGGCAGTGGCCCTTCGATCGGTACCACCGGGTGATTGGCCACGAATGGCGCCAGGTGAGCGCGCACGCCAATCGGCCCCATGCCCGGGCCGCCGCCGCCGTGTGGAATGCAGAAGGTCTTGTGCAGGTTCATGTGGGACACATCGGCTCCAATGTCCGCAGGCCGGGCAAGCCCGACCTGCGCATTGAGGTTGGCGCCATCCATGTACACCTGGCCGCCGTGGCGGTGGATCACTTCACAGATTTCGCTGATGCCTTCCTCGTACACGCCGTGGGTCGAAGGATAAGTCGCCATCAGGCAGGCGAGTTTGTCCGACGCCGCAGCCGCTTTTGCTTTCAGGTCATCGAGATCGACATTACCCGCCTCGTCGCATTCGACGATCACCACCCGCATGCCGGCCATTTGCGCCGACGCCGGATTGGTGCCGTGGGCCGAGGATGGGATCAGGCAGATATCCCGCGCGCCTTGATCGCGGCTCTCGTGATACTTGCGGATCGCCAGCAATCCGGCGTACTCGCCCTGGGCACCGGAATTGGGTTGCATGCAGATCGCGTCGAAACCGGTGATTGCACAGAGCCAGCGTTCCAGCTCCTCGATCATCAGCGAATAACCCACCGCCTGCTCTTTCGGCACAAAGGGGTGCAGGTTGGCGAACTGCGGCCAGGTGATGGGAATCATCTCGCTGGTGGCATTGAGTTTCATGGTGCAGGAGCCGAGCGGGATCATCGACTGATTCAGCGCCAGGTCTTTGTTTTCCAATTGCTTGAGGTAACGCAGCATCTGCGTTTCGCTGTGGTGTGCGTTGAACACCGGGTGCCGCAAATAAGGCGAAGTCCGCAGCAGCCCGTCAGGAATGCCGCACGCCAGGGTTTCGGCATCCAGTTCATCGACGTTGAGCCCATGATCGGCACCGAGGAATACATCGAACAACTTCGCCACGGTGTTTTCGTCAGAGGTTTCGTCAAGGCTCAGCCCCAACTGCCCACGCCCGAGAATGCGCAAATTGATCTGCACGGCTTGGGCGCTTTCGATGATTGCCGTCTGGGTGCCACCGACCTCCAGGGTCAGCGTGTCGAAAAAATGCTGGTTGAGCCGGGTAATGCCATGTCGCGCAAGGCCCTCGGCGAGGATGCAGGTCAACCGATGAACCCGCTGCGCAATCCGCTTCAGCCCTTCCGGGCCGTGGTAGACCGCGTAGAAACTGGCGATGTTGGCCAGCAGCACCTGGGCGGTGCAGATGTTCGAATTGGCCTTCTCCCGGCGGATGTGTTGCTCGCGGGTTTGCAGGGCCATGCGCAACGCGACGTTGCCGCGAGCATCTTTCGACACGCCGATGATCCGCCCGGGAATCGCCCGCTTGTACTCCTCGCGACTGGCAAAAAACGCCGCGTGGGGCCCGCCGTAGCCCATGGGCACGCCGAAGCGCTGGGATGAACCGAACACCACGTCGGCGCCCAACTCACCCGGCGGGGTCAGCAACAGCAGGCTCAGCAGATCGGCCGCGACACAGGCCAGGGCCTGCTGGGCATGCAAGTGATCGATCAAGGGTCGCAGATCGCGGATCTCGCCATGGGTATCGGGGTATTGCAGCAGCGCGCCGAACACCTGGTGCTGTTTCAAGTTATCCACGGCGTCGACGATCAGCTCGAAACCGAAGCCTTCGGCACGGGTCTGCACCACTGAAATCGTCTGCGGATGACAGTTTTCGTCAACGAAAAACAGATTGCTCCGGGACTTGGCGACTCGCTTGGCCAGTGCCATGGCTTCCGCCGCTGCGGTGGCTTCATCCAGCAGCGAGGCGTTGGCCAGGTCCAGGCCCGTGAGGTCGATGGTCAATTGCTGGAAATTCAGTAGCGCTTCGAGCCGCCCTTGGGCGATCTCCGGTTGATAGGGCGTGTAGGCGGTGTACCAGCCGGGACTTTCCAGCACGTTGCGCACTATGACGGACGGCGTGAGGGTGCCGTGGTAGCCCATGCCGATCAGACTGGTCCAGACCTGGTTCTGCTCGGCGTAACCCCGAAGCCTGGCCAGCGCGGCTTCTTCGTCGAGCGCGGGGGGCAGGTCCAGCACCCGGTTCAGGCGGATGCCCGGTGGCACCGTCTGCTCGATCAGTTCGACCCGGCTGCCGAGGCCGAGGCTGTCGAGCATGGCCTGTTGCTCGGCGGCATCGGGGCCGAGGTGGCGGCGAAGAAAGGCATTGGGGTCGCGTAACTGGCTCAAGGACGGCAATTGGGACATGACGGGCTCTCTCTTGACTGGCGCTCGACGTCGATGCAACACGGTCAAACCAGCATAGCAGCCACTGCCGACAGCGAACCCTTGTAGGAGCGAGCTTGCTCGCGATGGACCTGAGAGCACCGCGGGGTACCAGGCTCACAGCGTTATCGTTGACGACCATCGCGAGCAAGCTCGCTCCTACAAAGGTATCCGGCAGATAATAAAAAGCCCCGACGAGTCGGGGCTTCGGGAGGTCGCTTGAGGCTTACTCGCCGATAGCAGCCTTGTAGCCAGCCGCATCGAGCAGCTTGTCCAGATCGCCGGTGTTGCTTGGCTTGAGCTTGAAGATCCACGCGCTGTACGGTTCGGAGTTGAGCAGCTCCGGGTTAGCGCTCAGCTCTTCGTTGATCGCGATCACCTCACCGGCAACCGGAGAATAGATATCGGATGCAGCTTTAACCGATTCCACCACACCGGACTGATCACCGGCAGCGAACACTGTGCCGACTTCGGTCAGCTCAACGAACACCACATCGCCCAAGGCTTCCTGAGCGTGATCGCTGATGCCCACGGTGACGGTGCCATCGGCTTCCAGGCGGGCCCATTCGTGACTTTCGGCAAAGCGCAGGTCGGCAGGGATATCGCTCATATTCTGTGTCCTCAAGAAAAATGTCAGCGGTCGTTGCCCGCCAGAAAAGGTTAGATCAAGGTTTTGCCATGGCGTACGAAGGTCGGTTTGACCACTCGGACCGGGTACCATTTGCCACGGATTTCCACTTCAGCGCGGTCGGCGGTAGCCATCGGCACGCGCGCCAGTGCTATCGACTTGCTTAGCGTAGGAGAGAAACTACCACTGGTGATCTCCCCTTCGCCAACATTGGCGATGCGAACCACCTGATGAGCGCGCAAAACCCCGCGCTCCTCAAGGACCAGACCGACCAGTTTATGCTGTACGCCACCGGCCCGCTCGGCTTCCAGGGCAGTGCGACCGATGAACTGACGTGTGGCCGGCTCCCAGGCGATGCTCCAGGCCATGTTGGAGGCCAGCGGTGAAATGTCTTGATGGATGTCCTGACCGTAGAGGTTCATGCCGGCTTCGACACGCAAGGTATCCCGCGCGCCCAGGCCAATGGGAGAAATGCCCGCCCCTACCAGGTCGTTGAAGAATCCTGGCGCCTGGTCGGCCGGCAAAATTATTTCCAGACCATCTTCGCCGGTATAACCGGTGCGCGCGATAAACCAGTCACCGTCGGGCTGGCCTTCGAAAGGCTTGAGCAGCTGGATCAGGTTGCCACGAGACTGAGTCACCAGTTCAGCGATTTTTTGCCGGGCCTGGGGACCTTGAATGGCCAGCATCGCCAACTCCGAGCGCTCATTGAGTTGCACATCGTAGTCACCGAGGTGGGCCTGCATCCAGGCCAGGTCCTGATTCCGGGTGGAGGCGTTGACCACCAGCCGATAACCGACTTCGAGGCGATAGACGATCATGTCGTCGACGATCCCCCCGCGCTCATTGAGCATGGTGCTGTACAAGGCACGGCCGGGGCTGTGCAGACGCTCGACATCGTTGGCCAGCAAATGCTGGAGCCAGGCCTTGGCCTGGGGGCCGCTGACATCGATCACGGTCATGTGGGATACATCGAAAACCCCGCAATCGCGGCGCACCTGATGGTGTTCCTCGACTTGCGAGCCGTAATGCAGAGGCATATCCCAACCGCCAAAATCGACCATCTTCGCGCCGAGGGCGAGATGAAGGTCGTACAGAGGCGTACGCTGTCCCATGGGTTTCTCCTTCCGGGCGTGGCGAAGGTGCGGGCCGGTGCTGCACGAACTGAACGCCTTGAAATAAAAGGCTTTCAGCCGATTTCAGCTACCAGGTCCGTAGGACGGACCGCACCGAATGCCGCGCATTGTAGCCTCAAGGTGTAGGACTGACACCTAGCTGTTTTGATGCGCCGAACGCCGTATCAATCCGATGACCGGTAGCAAGCCCACCAGGACCAGCGTCAGTGCCGGCAACGACGCCCGCGCCCACTCCCCTTCGCTGGTCATTTCGAAGATGCGCACCGCCAGCGTGTCCCAGCCAAACGGGCGCATCAGCAGGGTTGCCGGCATTTCCTTGAGCACGTCGACGAACACCAGCAGGGCGGCACTCAAGGTGCCGGGCAGCAACAACGGCAGATACACTTTGAAAAACAGTCGTGGACCGCTCACGCCAAGGCTACGTGCCGCTTCGGGCAAAGATGGCCGTATTCGCGCCAGGCTGCTTTCCAGTGGCCCATAGGCGACGGCGATGAACCGCACCAGATAGGCCAGCAACAAGGCCGACAGGCTGCCGAGCAGCAAGGGTTTACCTGCGCCACCGAGCCAATTCGAGAACGGGATCACCAACTCGCGATCCAGATAACTGAACGCCAGCATGATCGACACTGCCAGCACCGATCCGGGCAAGGCGTATCCAAGGTTGGCCAGGCTGACACCCGAACGTATCGCCCGGGTCGGTGCCAGCCGACGAGCAAACGCCAGCACCAGGGCGACACCGACGGTGATCAGCGCCGCCATGCCACCCAGGTACAAGGTATGGACGATCAGCCCGGCGTAACGCTCATCCAGATCAAAGCGCCCGCGCTGCCAGAACCACACCACCAGTTGCAACATTGGAATCACGAAAGCACAGGCGAATACCAGGCCGCACCAAGTCATGGCGGCCAGCGCCTTGACGCCACGCAGGTGATACAACGCCTTGATCCGAGGTCGCTCGTTGCTCGCCCGATTCGCCCCACGCGCGCGACGCTCGCCATACAACACCACCATCACCACCAGCAACAGCAGGCTGGCGAGTTGCGCGGCGGTCGAGAGACTGAAAAAGCCGTACCAGGTTTTGTAGATGGCGGTGGTGAACGTGTCGAAGTTGAATACCGACACCGCGCCGAAATCGGCCAGGGTTTCCATCAGCGCCAATGCCACGCCCGCACCGATCGCGGGGCGAGCCATCGGCAAGGCCACCCGCCAGAATGCCTGCCACGGCGATTGCCCCAGAACCCGTGCCGCCTCCATCAAGCCTTTGCCCTGAGCCAGAAACGCAGTCCGCGCCAACAGGTACACATAGGGATAGAAAACCAGCACCAGCACCACAATCACCCCGCCGGTGGAGCGTACTCGCGGCCATCTCATGCCGGTGCCGAACCATTCGCGCAGCAAGGTTTGCACCGGGCCTGCGAAATCCAGCAAACCGACAAAGACGAATGCCAGCACATAAGCGGGGATCGCGAACGGCAGCATCAAGGCCCAGTCCAGCCAACGTCGACCGGGGAATTCACAGAGGCTGGTGAGCCAGGCCAGGCTCACGCCCAGCACCGTGACGCCGACACCGACGCCGAGCACCAACGTCAGGGTGTTGCCCAGCAGGCGCGACATCTGGGTATCCCAGAGGTGGGACCAGATCTGTTGGTCGATGGTTTGCCAGGACAACAGCAAGACGCTGAGGGGCAGCAGCACCAGCGCAGCGATGGCGAAGACCAGGGGATACCAGCGTCGTTGGGCGGGGTGGGCCAAGGAAATTCTCTAAAAAATGCGGGCCACTGGCCATGAAGCCAGCAATCTTACCTTGTGGCGAGGGGGCTTGTCGGAAACGCCGCATCGCCCCGTTCGACTGCGAAGCGGTCGTAAAATCTCCCGACGCGTTTTGTCTGGAGAAATGCAGTAGCTGATATTGGGGCTGCTCCGCAACCCAACGGGGGGCAAGCCCCCTCACCACAGGGAAGCTTTCTCGACACAGTGGAGTCAGTTCCAGCCAGCCCGATCCATCATGCGAATCGCTTCAGCCTGACGCTTGCCGGCAATTTCCACAGGCAAGGTGTCGGCGACGAACTTGCCCCAGCTCGCCACTTCAGCGGATGGCTGAACGGCGGGGTTGGCCGGGAATTCCTGGTTCACGTCGGCGAAGATCTTCTGCGCCTCAGGCGTGGTCATCCACTCGACCAGCGCCTTGGCCGCTTCCGGGTGCGGAGCATGTTTGGTCAGGCCGATGCCCGACAGGTTGACGTGCACGCCACGGTCGCCCTGGTTGGGCCAGAACAGCTTCACCGCCAGGTCAGGCTTCTGCTTGTGCAGACGGCCGTAGTAGTAGGTGTTGACGATGCCGACGTCGCACTGGCCCGCATTGATCGCTTCGAGCACCGCCACGTCATCGGAGAACACGTCGGTGGACAGGTTGTTGACCCAGCCCTTGAGGATCTTCTCGGTTTTGTCGGCGCCGTGGACTTCGATCATGGTGGCGGTCAGGGACTGGTTGTAGACCTTCTTCGCCGTGCGCAGGCACAGGCGACCTTCCCAATTCTTGTCCGCCAGACCTTCGTAGGTGGTGAGCTCGCCGGGCTTCACCCGATCGGTGGAGTAGGCGATGGTCCGCGCCCGCAGGCTCAGGCCGGTCCAGGCATGGGCGGAGGAGCGGTATTGCAGCGGGATGTTGGCATCGATGGTTTTCGAGGTGAAGGGTTGCAGGATGCCCATCTGCTCGGCCTGCCAGAGGTTGCCGGCATCGACGGTCAGCAGCAGGTCGGCGGTGGCATTCTCGCCCTCGGCCTTGATCCGCTGCATCAGCGGCGCTTCCTTGTCGGTGATGAACTTCACCTGCACGCCGGTTTTCGCGGTGTAGGCGTCGAACACCGGCTTGATTAGCTCGTCGATGCGCGAGGAGTAAACCACTACCTCGTCGGCAGCCTGGGCGATGGTGCTGCCGATCAGGGTCAGGGCCAGTGCGGTCAGTAGACGCTTGGGTGCCAACATGGGTGTGGTCTCTTGATTGAAAAAATGAGAACAAATGATAAGGACTCACATTTGCCTTCTCAATCGAACAGTTGGCAGAGGAGTAACCAGATGTTGCATAGTTTGAGATGTGTAGTGAATGTGCCGACGCCTTCGCGGGCTTGCCCCGGGCGGCGTTCCGACGAAGGGGCCATCATCAATGAAGATCTCAGGCCTTGGCCAACGCCGGCAGATCCCCAATCAACCCCAACGCCTCACGCACAAACAACGCCTTGGCCTCCGGCATCTGGTCAACCATCTTCAACCCGGCATTACGCAACCAGCGCACCGGCAGCGGGTCAGCCTGGAACAGCCGCTCGAAGCCTTCCATCGCCGCCATCAATGCCAGGTTATGCGGCATGCGCCGACGCTCGTAACGACTCAGCACTTTCACATCCGCCAGTCGCTCGCCACGGCCAGCCGCTTGCAGCAGCACCTCGGCCAGCACGGCGGCATCGAGGAAACCGAGGTTCACGCCCTGCCCGGCCAATGGGTGAATGGTGTGAGCTGCATCGCCGATCAACGCCAGGCCTTCAGCCACATAGCGCTTGGCATGGCGCTGGCGCAGCGGCACGCACAGGCGCGGATCGGCGCTCAGCACCGCGCCAAGCCGACCTTCGAACGCACGCTCCAGTGCCTTGCAGAAGTCTGCGTCGGCCAGCGCCATCAGACGTTCAGCTTCGCTCGGCATGGTCGACCAGACAATCGAGCACCAGTCCTGCCGACCGTCACGCTCCAGCGGCAGAAAGGCCAATGGACCGTCATCGGTAAAACGCTGCCAGGCAGTCATTTGATGCGGTTCGGCGCAGCGTACGCTGGTGACGATCGCGTGGTGCAGGTAATCCCACTCGCGGGTCGCTACGCCAGCCAGGCGCCGCACTGCCGAATTGGCGCCATCGGCGGCGATGACCAACGGCGCGCGCAAGGTGCGGCCATCGGCCAGGGTCAGCAACCAGTCGTCGCCGGAGTGGCGCATCTGCTCCAGACGCCCATTGGCCAGCATTCCCAGATCGCAGTCGTGCAGGCGGTCAAGCAAGGCGTCCTGCACCACGCGGTTCTCGACGATATGGCCCAGGACCTGCGCATGTACGCTGGTCGCCGAGAAATGGATCTGTCCGGTACCACTGCCGTCCCAGACATGCATGTCGGTGTAAGGACTGCTGCGCCGATCGACAATGCCATCCCAGACGCCCAGGCGATCGAGGATTCGCTGGCTGGCGATCGACAGCGCGCTCACCCGCGGTTCGAACGGCGCCTGTGCGTCGAAGGGTTTGACGCTCATCGGGCTGCCGTCCAGCAGCAAGACTTCCAGCCCGCTGTCTTGCAACGCCAGCGCCAGGGCGCTGCCGACCATTCCGGCCCCGACAATCAACAGATCTGCGCGCATTTCCATGCTTTAAGCCTGCCTCGCTTGCGACCTGAGCCGCACGTAAAGGGGTTTCTCGACTTGGGCCAACCCTGTGCCAAAGCCGTCGTGAAAATCGATCTGTAAATGCTTAGACATCAGGTCGCGTACCCAGGCCCATGGCCTGCCGGGCGAACCAGCGCTTGGCCGGTGGCAGCAAATCGAGGCCGAGCAGGCCGATATTGCGCCCCAGGGACACCAGCGGCTGGGTGCTGCCGAACAAGCGTGTGACCTGGTCGGAGAAGCCCACCGTCAGGCTTTGATCCAGGCGCTGACGCTCGCGGTAGGCCTGCAGGCCAGCGAAGTTGCCAGGCGGGTTTTCGCTGGTCAACAGCGCTTCGGCCAAGGCCTGGGCATCGCGCAGCGACAAGTTGAAACCTTGTCCGGCAATCGGGTGCAGGCTGTGAGCGGCGTTGCCCAGAATTGCCAGATGCGGACGTACCTGCTCTTCGGCCTCGATCAATGACAGCGGATACAGATGCCTTACACCAACCTGCTTCAAGGCGCCGAGACGATAACCGAACACGCCCTGCAACTCGCTGAGGAAGCTTCGCTCATCCAGCGCCGCCAGCCGTTTCGCGTCCATGCCCAGACGGGTCCAGACCAACGCGCAGCGATTGTCCGGCAATGGCAACAACGCCATCGGCCCCTCATCGGTGAAGCGCTCGAAGGCCATGCCGTTGTGCGCTTCACTCGGCGTGACATTGGCGATCAGCGCGCTCTGGTTATAGGGACGGGTCTTGATGCCGATCCCCAATTGCTCGCGCAGACCGGAACGGCCGCCATCGGCGAGCACCGCAAGGTCGCATTCCAGGGTGGTTTCATCGTTGAGGACCAGGCGATAGCCATCGATCAGCGGCTCCATGCGCGTGACCTCCGCCGGACACCGCCAGCTGATCACATCCTTGTCCAGGCCTTGCCAGAGGCATTGGCCGAGCCAGGCGTTTTCCACCACGTAGCCCAGCGCCGGTACGCCCTCTTCCATCGCCGACAGGCGCGCGGTGGAGAAACGTCCGCGATCGGAGACATGAATCTGCTTGATCGGCTCTGCCCGGCGGGAAATTTCCTGCCACACGCCCAGCCGTTGATAAATCTGCCGAGCGCCGTACGACAGCGCCGAAGAACGGGCATCGTAGCTTGGCTGGTAGGTGTCGCCCGGCGCAAAGGGTTCGATCAGCACGATCTTCCAGCCACGGGCCTTGGCCCCGGCTTGCAAGGCCAACGCCAGGCTGGCGCCGACCAGGCCGCCACCGATGATTGCCAGATTGACTCGACTCATGCCGCGTGTGTCCGTGCGGCGGCCATCAAGGCCTCGATCTCGGCGACCGTTTTCGGTACGCCATGGGTCAGGATTTCACAGCCGGTTTTGGTGACCACTACATCGTCCTCGATGCGCACGCCAATGCCGCGCCATTTTTTCGCTACGTTCTGGTTGTCCGGGGCAATGTAGATGCCCGGTTCCACGGTCAGCGCCATGCCCACTTCCAGCACGCGCCATTCACCGCCGACCTTGTACTCGCCGACGTCGTGCACATCCATGCCCAACCAGTGACCGGCGCGGTGCATGTAAAACGCTTTATGGGCTTCGCGGCCGATCAATTCATCGATGTCACCTTGCAACAGGCCCAGCTTCACCAGACCCGCGGTTATCACCCGGACCGTGGCTTCGTGGGCCTGGTTCCAGTGTTTGTCCGGGGCGATTTCGGCAAAGGCGGCTTCCTGAGCCGCCAGCACCAGCTCGTAGATCGCCTTCTGCTCGGGTGAATACTTGCCGTTGACCGGCCAGGTGCGGGTGATGTCGCTGGCATAGCAATCGATCTCGCAACCGGCATCGATCAGCACCAGATCGCCGTCCTTGAGCACCGCATCGTTCTGCTGGTAATGCAGGATGCAACTGTTGCGCCCCGAAGCGACGATCGACCCGTAGGCCGGCATTTTCGCCCCGCCCTTGCGGAACTCGTAATCGAGCTCGGCTTCGAGGCTGAACTCATGCAGCCCGGCCCGGCTGGCCTGCATCGCGCGGATGTGGGCCTGGCCGGAAATTCGAGCAGCCTCGCGCATCACCTTCACCTCTGCCGCCGATTTATACAGGCGCATGTCGTGCAGCAGATGATCCAGGGCAACGAATTCGTTCGGCGGCTGAGCGCCCAGGTGTGCTTTGGAGCGGATCACGTTGATCCAGTCCATCAGGTGCCGATCGAATTCCGGATTGCTGCCCATGGCCGAATACACCCGGTCGCGACCTTCGATCAGGCCCGGCAGGATGTCGTCGATGTCGGTGATGGGGAACGCGTCGTCGGCGCCGAAATCTCGGATCGCGCCTTCCTGGCCAGCTCGCAGACCGTCCCACAGTTCTCGCTCGGCGTTGCGTTCACGGCAAAACAATACGTATTCGCCATGTTCGCGACCGGGCATCAGCACAATGACGGCCTGGGGCTCGGGAAAACCGCTGAGGTACTGGAAATCGCTGTCCTGGCGGTAGACGTGCTCGACGTCGCGGTTGCGGATGGCTACCGCGGCGGCGGGCAGGATGGCGATGCTGTTGGGTACCATCTGCGCCATCAGGGCCTTGCGGCGACGGCTGTATTCCGATTTCGGGATATGAATCATGGGCAGATGGCTATTCCTGGCTTGCGATCAGTGCAATGACGGTTTGGCGGCAACCGGTGCGTCCGGCTTTTTGGTCTCGGTGAACAACAGCAGCGGCGCGACGCGCAGGTATTCCATGACCTCCATGTAATCGCTCTCGCCGTCGTCGGACTCTTCCAGGGCGTCTTGCACCTGTGAAATAGCCGCCAGATCCTGAAGTACTTCGGTGGCCTCGGCGCTCAGCATGCTGCTGTCACGGCAGTTCAGGCCGAACCCGCTGAGGAAGCCCTGGCACCATTGGCCCAGTGCGGCGGCGCGGTCGGTCAGTGGCTCGTCATCGGTCGGCAGCAGCAGAACGACGGTCACGTCGTCGCCGGTGAGCTCGCCCTTGACCATCTCCTGCAAGCCGATCAAGGCGTTGCGGACATTATCTTGCGGTTCGCTTTCGAGCAGCTCGGCGGCATCGACCAGCCAGCCTTCGGCATCGAAACCGGCACCGGCGCAACTACGGCCGAGCAACAGGCCATGCAATTCGGCAGGCGAGACGGGATGACCGCTGGCAGTCAGCAGTGTGGCGAAGGCTTGGTACGGAGAATTCTGAATGGGCATGGGCAGCTAGGCGCCAAACGGCGCTATGTCTAGAATGAAGGTCTTGTATCCTACATCGACTACCCCTGTAGGAGCGAGCTTGTTCCGGGCGGCGATCCGACGATGGTCGCCAACGATAACGCTGGATACCTGACACCCCGCGGCGTTCTCGGGCTTATCGCGAGCAGGCTCGCTCCTACAGTCCAACCCCCATCAGACAGTGAAGACAATGGAAGACAACGACTTGAAAGCGCTGATGGCCAGGCTCGAGCTGCTAATTAGCCGAGTCGAGCAACTTAAGAGTCAAAACGGACTCCTATTAGCTCAGGAAAAGACCTGGCGCGAGGAACGCGCGCACCTCATTGAAAAAAATGAAATCGCCCGGCGTAAGGTCGAGTCGATGATTTCGCGCCTCAAGGCCCTGGAGCAAGACTCATGAGTTCAAGCAATAGCGTTACCGTGCAGATCCTCGATAAAGAATATTCGATCATCTGCCCCCAGGAAGAGCGCAGCAATCTGGTAAGCGCTGCCCGCTATCTGGACGGCAAGATGCGCGAAATCCGCAGCAGCGGCAAAGTCATCGGTGCCGATCGCATCGCCGTAATGGCCGCACTGAACATCACCCACGATCTCCTGCACAAGGAAGAACGACCGGATGTGCAGGCCAGCGGCTCGACCCGGGAACAGGTGCGCGACCTGCTGGATCGCGTCGATCTGGTGCTTGCCACCGATCCGGATGTCACCAAGGGCTGATTCGTCTCACCGCTTGAGGTATACTCGCATCACTCCCTGGGGTGCTTGCCAGTTGACCACGTCCCTGAGCCGATTCGCACTACCCTGGAGGTTGCACGTTGGGCTGGTGTGCATGTCCGCTAGACGGAAAGCCTTAAAGCCTACTGCATCTTCCACCTTGAACTTTCGGGTTCAAGGGCTAAGTCAGCAGCGGTTCATCCGGGGAGCCTGATTCCTGTCCGATGCCGGTCCAATACCGGCATCGGCTTTTTTTCGGGTACGCTTTACGTACTCGATCTGCCGAAGCCAAAACTCATGACCGAACCTGCGCTGCTGCCCCGCCCGCAACTTCGACGCATGCTGCGCAAGGCCCGCCGCGCATTGACCCCCAGTCAACAGCGCCAGGCTGCTCGCGGGCTGTACAAACAACTGGCCCAGCAGCCTTTGTTCAGGCGCGCCAAACACATCTCCCTGTACCTGCCTAACGATGGTGAGATCGATCCACGCGTGTTGCTGCGGGCCGCACAACGTCGAGGCAAGGCAACTTATCTGCCTGTGCTCAGTGCCTGGCCGCGAACCAAAATGGTGTTCCAGCGAATTCGCCCGGGCGAAAAGCTCAAACCCAATCGTTTCCGCATTCTCGAACCCCGGCATAACCTCGCCCGCCAACGCAAAGTCTGGGCGCTGGACCTGGTGCTGCTGCCATTGGTCGGGTTTGACGACGTCGGCGGACGCCTGGGCATGGGCGGCGGCTTCTACGATCGCAGTCTGGCGTACCTGGCGCGGCGCAAAAACTGGCGCAAGCCGACGTTATTGGGGCTGGCCCATGAATGTCAGAAGGTAGAACGACTGGCTCAAGCGAGCTGGGATGTACCGTTGCAGGGAACGGTGACGGACAAGGCCTGGTATTACGCGGGCTAGACGCCACTGCGATCAGCGGCGTCGGCCAGACAGCTTCAGCGCTTGAAGGCTGACGGCTGCTGTTGTTGCTGTGTGAGCTCGATCGGTGCATCAGGGGTGTTGTTCCACAGGCTTTGGGCGTAGCCGGTGGTCACGACGCCCAGGCCGAACAAAATCACCAAAATCCATAGTAAATCCGGTTTGCGTTTCATCGATTGCCCCCCAAAGGCACATCAACACGATGACAGCAGCGGTTTCCGTTGTAGGCCGTGCAGCAGCGTCTAGCTGAGAAGGGCGGCATTTTGCGACAACGTGAACCGACACGCAAACGCTGGCGTCAACCGACCGTCGGTTTGTCATAAAATTGCCGGACAACTTGCCCACTCATCTCGCAAGGAGCAAAACCATGGCCTACTGGCTGATGAAATCCGAGCCCGACGAACTCTCGATCAAGGATCTGGAGAAGCTCGGCAAAGCGCGCTGGGACGGGGTTCGCAATTACCAGGCCCGTAATTTTCTGCGTGCCATGGCGGTGGGCGACGAGTTTTTCTTTTACCACTCCAGCTGCCCTGAACCGGGCATTGCCGGGATCGGCAAGATTGTCGAAGCCGCGTATCCGGACCCGACGGCGCTGGAGCCGGAGAGTCATTACTACGATCCGAAGGCAACGCCAGAGAAAAATGCCTGGAGCGCGATTGATGTCGCGCATGTGGAAACGTTTAGCAGGGTGTTGAAGCTGGACTACCTGAAGCAGCAGCCGGCGTTGGCGGAGATGCCGCTGGTACAGAAAGGTTCGCGACTGTCGGTGATGCCGGTGACTCCTGAGCAATGGGCGGCGGTGATTGCATTACGGCCTTGAATCATGCGGTGACTGCAGGATTGCCTTCGCGAGCAAGCCCGCTCCCACAGGTTTCTGTTGTGAACACATAATCCTGTACCTGCAAAAATCCCTGTGGGAGCGGGCTTGCTCGCGAAGAGGCCCGCCAGGACAGTGAAAATCTTATTGAATAATGAGGTTGTTGAACAACAGATCCTCAACCACCGGCTTGCCGGTCTCATCACTCATCACTTGCCGGGTCTGCTTCAAGGCCTCCTGACGCAGCTTCTCCTTGGCCTCGACATTATTCATCGCCTCGGCGCTCTGCTGCGTAAACAGCGACACCAGCTGATTACGAATCAACGGCTCGTTGGCCTTCACCAGCTTGGCCGCCTCATCCCCGGTCACCCGCAATGCCACGTCAGCCTTGTAGACCTTGAGCTTCGGCGTACCGTCCAGCCCATAGTTCCCCACGAACGGCGGGCTCAAGGTGATGTAATTGACCTTCGGCGCTTCTCCTTCCTTGGCTTCTTCAGCCACCGCTGCCACGGGCAGAGACAGGGCCAGCAACAACATGATCCACGCTTTCACACTTCGCTCCTTATCCGGTTTGCGGCCTAGCATATCGACCCGCCGCGCCAGCACAAGCTTATGGCGGCCTATCAGGGCGGGGCATGCTCGTTGACCCTTCAATTCACACACCTACACTTATCGGCCATCACTCCCAAAGGAATAGCCCTGATGAAAGCCGTGCTGTGCAAAGCCTTCGGCCCCGCCGAATCGCTGGTGCTGGAAGACGTCGCCAGCCCTGTCGCAAAGAAGAATGAAATCCTGCTGGAAGTGCACGCCGCCGGGGTGAATTTCCCCGACACGCTGATCATCGAGGGCAAATACCAATTCAAACCGCCCTTTCCTTTTTCTCCTGGCGGCGAAGCGGCGGGCGTGGTCAGTGCGGTGGGCGAAAAGGTCGGGCACCTGAAAGTCGGCGATCGGGTCATGGCCCTGACCGGCTGGGGCAGCTTTGCCGAAGAGGTCGCGGTGCCGGGCTATAACGTGCTGCCGATCCCATCGTCGATGGACTTCAAAACCGCCGCCGCCTTCAGCATGACCTACGGCACCTCGATGCACGCGCTCAAGCAGCGCGGCAACCTGCAACCGGGCGAAACCCTGCTGGTGCTCGGCGCTTCCGGCGGTGTCGGCCTGGCGGCGGTGGAAATCGGCAAAGCCATGGGTGCCCGGGTGATCGCCGCCGCCAGTAGCGCGGAGAAACTCGCCGTGGCCAAGGCGGCCGGCGCCGATGAGCTGATCAACTACAGCGAAACCAGCCTCAAGGACGAAATCAAGCGCCTGACCGACGGCCAGGGCGCCGACGTGATCTACGATCCGGTGGGCGGCGACCTGTTCGACCAGGCCATCCGCGCCATCGCCTGGAATGGTCGCCTGCTGGTGGTCGGTTTCGCCAGCGGACGTATCCCAGAACTACCGGTGAACCTCGCCCTGCTTAAAGGTGCCGCCGTGGTCGGCGTGTTCTGGGGCTCGTTTGCCCAGCGTCAGCCTCAGGACAATGCGGCAAACTTCCAGCAACTGTTTGGCTGGTTTGCCGAGGGCAAGCTGAAACCGCTGGTGTCGCAGGTGTATCCGCTGAGCAATGCGGCGCAGGCGATCAATGATCTGGGCCAGCGCAAGGCGGTTGGCAAGGTGGTGGTGCAGGTTCGCTGAATCCAGTGGAACGGTCTGGACCTCGAACGAGTTATCCAGACCGCCTCATGACGAGTCGGGGAGCTACAACAGTTGCCGAATCTCCTCCGGCAGCAAGCTCATGTATTTAAGCACCGGGCCGCTGCGGCAGCTCCTGACAATGGTCGGCACACGCTTATTCAGGTTGGCGATCCATTCCAGACGCTGCTCCTTCGGCAATTGAGTGATGTGAAATACATTCGACAGATAGGCCCGGGTGTAATGAAACGGCGTGGAATCAACCCATGCATTCTCCGGGACATTGAGCAGCAGCTCATTGACGTCGCGACATTTCAGCTTCTTCAGCCACTGATTGGTATGAATCGGCGAGTCGAGATCCAGCCCAAATACCAGAGGCGCAATAATTTCCTGCCTGGCAGGTTTGTCCTCATCGACCGTCCAGGGCCTGAACCGCCACTGCTCAATCGCGACTCGGCCTGCTTCGGCCAAATCAGGATGATCGCTCTCCAGGATCCTCACCTCGCTCACCGAACCATCGGCATTGGCGGTGAACTCGACTCGAACATTGCCGGTTATGCCAGCCCTCAGAAGCGCTGCAGGATAAATCGGCTTAGGGTTGTTTTCCGGTATCAGAAAGAACTCCCCTGCCCTGATATCAACGGATAAACCCAGCAAAAACACAAACGCAAACCGCCGCATAACCCCTCCCTTCCATGATTGAAACACCAAAACTCCCTGACAAAGCTTACGTAGCAGCGACCTAAAGCAAAACGCCGCAACTTCTTCTTTGAACGAAGGACGCTTCCCAAAAACCAGTGCTCATCCGGACAGATGAGGCCCGAAGGATGGAAGCGGTAATCCTTCCTACAACGTCCTTCACTTACGCCTGAGCGACATGTTCGTAAGAGAACATACGGGCGCCAAAATTTCCGCTGTTTGACCACTGCGAAGCGGTGCTATTTTCGGTAACGAAACTGTAACATTCGCATCCGCAGTCAAAACAAGAAATCTGGAGCTTTGAATGTTTGCTTTCTTTCGTCCTGCCGCACATCAGGCTCCATTGCCTGAAGAAAAAATAGACAACACCTACCGCCGCCTTCGCTGGCAGATCTTCGCCGGGATTTTTATTGGCTACGCCGGTTATTACCTGCTGCGCAAAAACTTCTCCCTGGCCATGCCCTACCTCATCGAAGAGGGTTACACCCGGGGTGAGCTGGGCCTGGCACTGTCGGCGATCGCCATCGCCTACGGCCTGTCCAAGTTCTTGATGGGCATCGTGTCCGACCGTTCCAACCCGCGATTCTTCCTGCCCTTCGGCCTGCTGGTATCGGCTGGTGTGATGTTCATTTTCGGCTTTGCGCCCTGGGCGACATCCAGCGTGACCATCATGTTCATCCTGCTGTTCATCAACGGCTGGGCCCAAGGCATGGGCTGGCCGCCGAGCGGGCGGACGATGGTGCACTGGTGGTCGCAGAAGGAACGGGGTGGCGTGGTGTCCTTGTGGAACGTGGCACATAACGTCGGCGGCGGCCTGATCGGTCCGTTGTTCCTGCTCGGCATGGGTTTGTTCAATGACTGGCACGCGGCGTTTTACGTGCCGGCGGCGGTCGCCTTGGCGGTGGCGGTGTTTGCTTTCGTCACCATGCGCGACACCCCGCAATCGGTGGGCCTGCCGCCGATCGAGAAGTACAGGAACGATTACCCGGAAGGCTACGACGCCAGCCATGAAGAAGAATTCAGCGCCAAGGAAATCTTCGTCAAATACGTACTGCGCAACAAAATGCTCTGGTACATCGCCTTGGCCAACGTCTTCGTCTACCTGTTGCGCTACGGCGTACTGGACTGGGCACCGACCTACCTCAAGGAAGCGAAAGGCTTTACCGTGGATAAAACCTCGTGGGCGTATTTCTTCTACGAGTGGGCGGGTATTCCGGGCACACTGCTGTGCGGCTGGATGTCGGACAAGATCTTCCGCGGCAACCGTGGCCTGACCGGCATGGTGTTCATGGCCTTGGTCACCGTGGCGACCCTGGTTTACTGGCTGAATCCAGCGGGTAACCCGACCGTCGACATGATCGCCTTGATCTCGATCGGCTTCCTGATCTACGGCCCGGTCATGCTGATCGGCCTGCAGGCACTGGAACTGGCGCCGAAGAAAGCGGCCGGTACAGCGGCGGGCTTCACCGGACTGTTTGGTTATCTGGGAGGTTCGGTCGCGGCCAGTGCAGCCATGGGCTACACCGTGGACCACTTCGGCTGGGACGGCGGTTTCGTCTTGTTGATCGGCGCGTGCCTGCTGGCGATGGCCTTCCTCGCCCCGACCCTGTGGCACAAACAAGTCGCCAGTCAGAGCCGCGAAGCACTCGCCTGATCGGCCGATGATTTACAGCGCTTGAGCCGCGCCTCCAGATTCCGGTCTGGCATGGCGTGGCTACGCAGGGCGTTGGCGGTCTGCTCGACATAATCGCGGGTGGTGCCGTAACGCCCGCAAGCGTTTTCGAACACATGACTCAGCACATGATCCGGCAAGTTGCCGGCATAGCTGGGCAGGTGCCGTTCCAACACAAATCCCAATGCCTGAACCTGGCTTCCGTCTTCGAGACGGCAGTTGAGCCAGTGTGGACGATAGGACGGGAACGGCATTTCGCGTTGCCAAAGGGCATACAACGAGGCTTCGAGCTGATCTTCGGGCAGACGATAAGCGAACCCGCTGCAAGAACCACCGCGGTCCAGGCCAAACACCAGGCCTGGCACTTCCGGCGTGCCCCGATGTTCATGGGACCACAGGTACAGACCACGATGATAACCGTGCACGCGGCCACGCACTCGCTCCACCGCCGGGCACTCAGGCCGCCAGATCAGCGAGCCGTAGGCGAACAGCCATACCGGTCCGCCCTTGTGGCGCTCCATGGTCGTTTGCATCGAGCTGAGCAGTTGTTCGTGCGTAAGCTGCGGTCCCAGATCGAGCCGCGGCGGATAAGGCGAATTCAAGAATGCAGTTTCAATAGCGCTCATGGGATCAGGTGTTCGGCCTCACGGAGTTACAAAATGTAAAAACTTCGACCTATTAGAAGATATAGCAGTAAATTTGAAACAAAAAGTATTAAGGGCTGTATCTCTTTCAATAGCGCCTTAAATCGTTTAATCAGCTTTCATCCATATAGCCTAATCCCATTTTGAAAGCACTTTAAATACCATAATGAAATAAGCATAAGCTTTCGAGAGGAATCGGTACTTCAAATTTAAAGAAATATCCTACCGATTTTTCAGATTAATCATCTGGTTAGCGATGGGACCGCCCACGTATAACAGCTTCCACTGAGGCGCGCGCTCATCCGCCTCCCGGGAGTCAGGAATGAAGTATTCATGGATATATAGCCTGTTCGTGCTGATCCAGGCCAGTCACGCATTGGCTCTGGATATCGCCACGCACACCGCAGATAAGGGCTTTTGGTATGCGCAGACCAGTGTCTACACCCGGCACTATTCGCCGACTCCCGAGCACAATAACCGACAGCGCCTGCTGGGTCTGGAACGCAACCTGGCCTCCGGGACGATTTTTGGCGCGACAACGTTTCGCAACTCGTACCGCCAGCGCTCGTATTATGCGTACGCGGGCAAGCGATATCAGGGTTCCGACTATCCGGTTTACCTGAAACTCTCCGGCGGGTTACTTCAAGGCTACAAAGGCGAATATCGGAAAAAAGTACCGCTCAATCGCCTTGGGGCAGCGCCGGTGATCATTCCATCCGTAGGGGTGCATTTCGGCGCGATCGGTGCCGAGGTCGTACTGCTGGGAACCAATGCAGCGATGATAACCACCGGGCTGCGCTTTTAGGCAGCCCGGGACACTCAGGAACGTGGCGCGTAAGCGAACACATCCGCGCGCATCTGGTGTGCATCCATTCCCGCTTCGACCAGGGCGTCCAGCGTGCCGTAGACCATCGCCGGCGAGCCGCTGGCGTACACATGCAGGGCTTTGAGATCAGGGAAATCCTCACACACCGCTTCATGCAACATGCCGCAGCGACCCTGCCAGGCGCATTGATCGCTGACGACCTTGTGCAAGAACAGGTTGGGCAGTTTCAGCCATTCGTCCCAATGTTCGATGTCATAAAAATCTTCAGGACGCCGCACACCCCAATACAGATGCACCGGATGCTTGAAGCCCGTCGCGCGGCAATGCTCAATCAGGCTATGAATCTGACCCATGCCGGTTCCCGCGCCGATCAGCACCAGTGGGCCATCCGGCAACTCTGCCAGATGGGTATCACCAAACGGCATCTCGATCCGCACCATCGGGTTGCGTTGCAGCTGTTCGATCAGGCTCAGCGCACTGCTTTCGCGCGCCAATACATGAACTTCCAGATCGCGCCCGCCGTGGGGAGCGGAAGCCAGGGAGAATGCCGATTTCTCGCCATTCTCGCGCTCGATCATCAAGTACTGGCCTGCGTGATAGCGCGGCGGCTTGCCGGCCGGTGCCCGCAGGCGCACGCGAAAGGTGTCGCCGCCGACGTCCCTGCATTCAATGACCTGACACGACATGCTGCGCACCGGCAGTTCTCCCAGCGCGAGCACGCCATCCCACAACAGGATGCAGTCTTCCAGCGGCTCGGCTATGCAAGTGTACAACTCGCCATGGTCGCGCACATTGCCGGCCTGTTCGACCCGCCCCTCCACCAGCAACGCGGCGCACACATGGCAATTGCCATTGCGGCAGCTTTGTGGGCATTCATAACCCAGGCGCCGCGCGCCATCGAGAATCCGCTCGCCGGGCAGAATCTCAAGCACTGCTCCGGAGGGCTGCAAGGTTACACGCATCAATCTATTCCTAACTGATTCCAGATGGCATCGATCCGCTGGGTCACGGCTTCGTCCTTGACGATCACCCGGCCCCACTCGCGAGTGGTTTCGCCGGGCCATTTATGCGTGGCATCGAGCCCCATCTTCGAACCCAGGCCGGAAACCGGCGAGGCGAAGTCGAGGTAGTCGATCGGCGTGTTGTCGATCATCACCGTGTCGCGCTTGGGGTCCATGCGCGTGGTGATGGCCCAGATCACGTCGTTCCAGTCCCGCGCATTGATGTCGTCATCAGTGACGATAACGAACTTGGTGTACATGAACTGTCGCAAAAACGACCAGACACCGAGCATTACCCGCTTGGCATGCCCGGGATACGACTTCTTCATGGTCACGATGGCCATGCGGTACGAGCAGCCTTCAGGCGGCAGGTAGAAGTCGGTGATCTCCGGGAACTGCTTCTGCAGGATCGGCACGAACACTTCATTCAGCGCCACGCCGAGGATCGCCGGCTCATCCGGCGGACGCCCGGTGTAGGTGCTGTGGTAAATCGGTTTGATCCGGTGCGTGATGCGCTCCACGGTGAATACCGGGAAGCTGTCGACCTCGTTGTAGTAACCGGTGTGGTCGCCGTACGGGCCTTCATCGGCCATTTCGCCCGGATGTATTACGCCCTCAAGGATGATCTCGGCGGTCGCCGGGACCTGCAAGTCGTTGCCACGGCACTTCACCAGCTCGGTGCGGTTGCCGCGCAGCAGACCTGCAAAAGCATATTCGGAAAGACTGTCCGGCACAGGAGTCACCGCGCCAAGAATGGTCGCAGGATCAGCGCCCAATGCCACGGACACCGGGAACGGCTGGCCCGGATGCTTCTCGCACCACTCGCGGTAATCCAGCGCGCCGCCACGGTGGCTCAGCCAGCGCATGATGACCTTGTTGCGGCCGATCACTTGCTGACGGTAGATGCCGAGGTTCTGGCGATCCTTGTTCGGACCTTTGGTGACCGTCAGACCCCAGGTGATCAGCGGGCCGACATCGCCAGGCCAGCAGGTCTGCACCGGCAGCATCGCCAGGTCGACGTCGTCGCCTTCGATGACCACTTCCTGGCAGACCGCGTCCTTGACGACTTTCGGTGCCATGGCGATGATCTTGCGGAAGATCGGCAGCTTGGACCAGGCGTCTTTCAAGCCTTTTGGCGGCTCGGGTTCCTTGAGGAACGCCAGCAGCTTGCCGATTTCGCGCAGTTCGCTGACGGCCTCCGCACCCATGCCCAGCGCCACGCGCTCGGGGGTGCCGAACAGATTGCCGAGCACCGGGATGTCATAACCCGTGGGCTTTTCGAACAGCAAGGCCGGACCTTTTGCACGCAAGGTGCGGTCGCAGACCTCGGTCATTTCCAGCACAGGGGACACCGGTACCTGAATGCGCTTGAGTTCGCCGCGCTTTTCCAGACCGCTGATAAAGTCGCGCAAGTCGCGATACTGCATGCGTGAGCCTCGTTTTGGCCGTGGCGTTCGGGGGCAGGCAGTTTAGCGCCGAACCCCTCTATTCAGAACCACGAACTGCCGGTTCATCAAAAATCAGATAGCAAAAAGCCGGGTTTCCCCGGCTTCCTGGCCTGCTCGACTTACTTGCGTTTCATCGACAGGAAGAACTCATCGTTGGTCTTGGTCGTTTTCAGCTTGTCGACCAGGAACTCGATGGCTGCAATTTCGTCCATCGGGTGCAACAGCTTGCGCAGGATCCACATGCGTTGCAACTCGTCGTCGGCCGTCAGCAACTCTTCGCGGCGGGTGCCGGAACGGTTGATGTTGATCGCAGGGAACACTCGTTTTTCAGCAATTCGACGATCCAGCGGCAGCTCCATGTTGCCCGTGCCTTTGAATTCTTCGTAGATCACTTCGTCCATCTTCGAGCCGGTTTCAACCAGCGCGGTGGCGATGATGGTCAGCGAACCGCCTTCTTCGATGTTCCGCGCTGCACCGAAGAAACGTTTCGGTTTCTCCAGGGCGTGGGCATCGACACCACCGGTGAGCACTTTGCCGGAGCTCGGGATCACGGTGTTGTAGGCACGCGCCAGACGGGTGATGGAGTCGAGCAGGATCACCACGTCTTTCTTGTGTTCGACCAGGCGCTTGGCCTTCTCGATCACCATTTCGGCAACCTGCACGTGGCGGGTTGGCGGCTCGTCGAACGTCGAGGCAACCACTTCGCCGCGCACGGTGCGCTGCATTTCGGTCACTTCTTCCGGACGTTCGTCGATCAGCAATACGATCAGATGAACTTCAGGATTGTTACGTGCGATGTTCGCTGCGATGTTCTGCAGCATGATGGTTTTACCGGCTTTCGGCGGTGCAACGATCAGACCGCGCTGGCCTTTGCCGATCGGGGCGCACAGGTCGATGACGCGACCGGTGAGGTCTTCGGTGGAACCGTTGCCGGCTTCCATCTTCATGCGCACGGTCGGGAACAGCGGGGTCAGGTTCTCGAAGAGAATCTTGTTCTTCGCGTTCTCGGGACGATCGTAGTTGATCGTATCGACCTTGAGCAGTGCGAAATAACGCTCGCCTTCCTTTGGAGGGCGGATCTTGCCAACGATGGTGTCACCGGTACGCAAGTTGAAGCGACGGATCTGGCTCGGCGAGACGTAGATGTCGTCCGGGCCGGCAAGATAGGAAGCGTCAGCGGAGCGCAGGAAGCCGAAGCCGTCCTGGAGAATCTCCAGCACGCCATCACCGGAGATTTCCTCGCCGCTTTTCGCGTGCTTTTTGAGCAGGGAGAAAATCACGTCCTGCTTGCGCGAACGGGCCATATTTTCTATGCCCATCTGTTCGGCCAATTCGAGCAGTTCGGTAATCGGCTTTTGCTTGAGTTCAGTCAGATTCATATAGGAATGACGTAATCATTTATGGAGGGGGGAAATTAAGCTTTTGGCTTAATGAGGCCGCGCCGCAGAGAAGGCGACAGGATCGCGTACTAATTCGAAAAGGAGTGCGTCGGCGACGGCTAGCAGGGGGCATTGGAGAAACCAGTGCGGGGCCGAATGTACCACCTGAGTTTCGGAGCGTCTAGCCCTGTATAACGAAAAAGCCCCGCAAAGTGCGGGGCCTTTTCAAACACTTTATAACGACGCTTAGATGTTGGCGTCGAGGAAAGCCGCCAGCTGCGACTTCGACAGTGCGCCGACCTTGGTCGCTTCGACGTTGCCGTTCTTGAACAGCATCAGCGTCGGGATCCCGCGCACGCCATGCTTGGCCGGCGTTTCCTGGTTTTCGTCGATGTTCAGTTTGGCAACGGTCAGCTTGCCAGCGTAGGTGCCGGCGATCTCGTCCAAAACCGGGGCGATCATTTTGCAAGGGCCGCACCATTCAGCCCAGTAGTCAACAAGCACAGGGCCAGCAGCCTTCAGTACTTCTTCTTCGAAGTTAGCGTCGGTGACGTGCTTGATAAGATCGCTGCTCATGGATGTCTCCGGGTTATAAGCAATAAAAAACGTGGCCCATCATAGCCGCCCTTCCTGTGTTCAGGAAGCTGCAGGTGATTGAGTCTCGCTATGGCGGCACATGAGTTTGGGTATAGCTCAATTTCAGACACACTGTGGAATGCCATTTCAAAGATGCACCATTGAGGTGCAAAACCAACCCCGCAGGTCGGCCCTGACACCCGGCAAAGCCCGCAAAACCACGGCCTTCCTTCCTCAAAACGAATCCTGGCATGGCCCGTGCTCTATCGATCCGCAGAAGGTTTTCCCTGCCGATTCGGAGATTTGCCATGACCCAGCGCTACCGCGCCCTCCTCGCTGCCTTGTTTGCCGGCCTGATACTGAGCCAGGCGCCCGCCCACGCCGACGGTCTGGAAGATGTGGTCAAACGCGGCGTCCTCAAGGTGGCCGTGCCCCAGGACTTCCCGCCGTTCGGCTCGGTCGGCCCGGACATGAAACCTCGCGGCCTCGATATCGACACCGCCAGACTGCTGGCCGATCAGCTCAAGGTCAAACTCGAGCTGACCCCGGTCAACAGCACCAACCGCATCCCGTTCCTGACCACCGGTAAGGTCGACCTGGTGATTTCCAGCCTTGGCAAGAACCCCGAGCGCGAGAAGGTCATCGACTTCTCCAGCGCCTACGCACCCTTCTACCTCGCCGTATTCGGCCCGCCGGATGCCGACATCAAAGGCCTGGACGATCTCAAGGGCAAGACCATCAGCGTCACCCGGGGCGCCATCGAAGACATCGAATTGAGCAAGGTCGCTCCCGAAGGCGCGACCATCAAGCGCTTCGAAGACAATAACTCGACCATCGCCGCCTACCTCGCCGGGCAGGTCGACCTGATCGCCAGCGGCAACGTGGTGATGGTGGCGATCAGTGAACGCAACCCGAAACGGGTGCCGGCGCTGAAAGTGAAGCTCAAGGATTCGCCGGTTTATGTCGGCATAAACAAAAACGAGCCGGCGCTGCTGGGCAAGGTCAACCAGATCCTCGCCACCGCCAGGACCGATGGCGCGCTGGAGAAGAACGCCCGAACCTGGCTCAAAGAGCCGCTGCCGGCCGATCTCTGATCGCCGCAGGGGAGACAGAATATGTCCTATCAGTTCGACTTCATTCCAGTGGTGCACAATACCGATCTGTTGCTGCGCGGAGCGCTGTTCACCCTTGAACTGACGGCCATCGGCGCGGTGCTCGGGGTTGGCCTGGGTATTGTCGGGGCGCTGGTGCGGGCGTGGAACATTCGTCCGTTCTCCGGGATTTTCGGCGTCTATGTCGAGTTGATCCGCAATACGCCATTCCTGGTGCAGTTGTTTTTCATCTTCTTCGGCCTGCCATCCCTGGGCGTACAGATTTCCGAATGGCAGGCGGCGGTGCTGGCGATGGTGATCAACCTCGGGGCCTATTCGACCGAGATCATCCGCGCCGGCATTCAAGCGATCCCTCGCGGTCAGCTGGAAGCCGCCGCTGCCTTGGCGATGAGCCGCTTCGAAGCCTTCCGCCACGTGGTCCTGTTGCCGGCGCTGGGCAAGGTCTGGCCGGCCCTGAGCAGCCAGATCATCATCGTCATGCTCGGCTCGGCCGTCTGTTCGCAGATCGCCACCGAGGAGCTGAGCTTCGCCGCCAACTTCATTCAGTCGCGCAACTTCCGCGCCTTCGAAACATACGCCCTGACCACCCTGCTTTACCTGTGCATGGCTTTATTGATCCGCCAGTTGCTGAACTGGATCGGTCGCCGGTTCATTTCAAGAAACAGCGCGAGGACCAGCCAATGAGCGATTTCACTTTCTGGGACATCCTGCGCAACCTGCTTGCGGGCCTGCAGTGGACATTGGCGCTGTCGCTGGTGGCGTTTGTCGGCGGCGGGCTGATCGGCTTGCTGATCATGGTCATGCGCATTTCGAAACAAGCCCTGCCAAGCAGTTTCGCCCGCACGTACATCGAACTGTTCCAGGGCACGCCGCTGTTGATGCAGCTGTTTTTGGTGTTCTTTGGCGTCGCGTTGGCCGGGGTGGATATTTCGCCGTGGATGGCGGCAGCGATCGCCCTGACACTCTTCACCAGCGCCTACCTGGCGGAGATCTGGCGCGGTTGTGTCGAGTCGATTCCCAACGGCCAGTGGGAAGCCTCTGCAAGCCTGGCGCTCAACCCGCTGGAGCAACTGCGTTATGTAATCCTGCCGCAAGCGCTGCGCATCGCCGTAGCGCCAACCGTGGGCTTCTCGGTGCAGGTGGTCAAAGGCACCGCCGTCACCTCGATCATCGGCTTCACCGAACTGACCAAGACCGGCGGCATGCTCGCCAACGCGACCTTCGAACCGTTCATGGTCTATGGCCTTGTCGCCCTTGGTTACTTCTTGCTCTGCTACCCCTTGTCCCTCAGTGCGCGCTATCTGGAAAGGAAACTGCATGCCTCTGCTTAGAGTTTCGGCCCTACATAAATATTACGGCGACCACCATGTGCTCAAAGGCATCGACCTGAGTGTCGAGGAAGGCCAGGTGGTGGCGATCATCGGCCGCAGCGGCTCGGGCAAATCCACCTTGCTGCGCACCTTGAATGGCCTGGAGTCGATCAACGACGGCGTGATCGAAGTCGACGGTGAATACCTCGACGCCGCCCGCGCCGACCTGCGCAGCCTGCGGCAGAAAGTCGGGATGGTGTTCCAGCAGTTCAACCTGTTCCCGCACCTCACCGTGGGCGAAAACGTCATGCTTGCACCGCAGGTGGTGCAGAAAGTGCCCAAAGCCAGAGCCGCTGAATTGGCGCGGGAGATGCTGGAACGGGTCGGGCTGGGGGAAAAATTCGATGCGTTTCCGGACCGGCTGTCCGGTGGGCAGCAACAGCGGGTGGCGATTGCCCGGGCCTTGGCGATGTCGCCGAAGGTTTTGCTCTGTGACGAGATTACTTCGGCGCTGGACCCGGAACTGGTCAATGAAGTGCTGAGCGTGGTTCGGCAGCTGGCGGCGCAAGGCATGACCTTGATCATGGTCACCCATGAAATGCGTTTTGCCCGGGAGGTTGGGGATAAGTTGGTGTTCATGCATCAGGGCAAGGTGCATGAGGTGGGCGATCCGAAGGTTTTGTTTGCCAATCCGCAGACGGCGGAGCTGGCGAATTTCATCGGGACCGCGGAAGCGGCGGGCTGATAGATATTCAGCGCCCTGAGGCCGTCTTCGCGAGCAGGCTCGCTCCCACAATGGATTTTGGGTAGACATGCAATCCCTATGGGAGCGAGCCTGCTCGCGAATGACCGCGTAGCGGTCACCGACATGACTGTGTTGGATCAATGCTTTGAACTCTGCGCGTTGGCGCCAGCGTTTGATCGTGGCACGATGTCGGGGTTATCGACCGAGACCCCCTGACCATGCCGCAATCCCAAGCCAAGAATCTGTCCCTGATCGCCGCAATCGACCTGGGCTCCAACAGCTTTCACATGGTCGTGGCCAAGGCCCAGAACAGCGAAATCCGTATCCTCGAGCGTCTGGGGGAGAAAGTTCAGCTGGCCGCCGGCATCGATGAAGAGCGCCAGCTCAGCGAAGAATCCATGCAACGCGGGCTCGATTGCCTTAAGCGTTTCGCCCAACTGATCAATGGCATGCCCCTGGGTGCCGTGCGGATTGTGGGCACCAATGCCTTGCGTGAAGCCCGTAACCGCGGCGAATTCATCCGTCGTGCCGAAGAAATCCTCGGCCACCCGGTGGAAGTCATCTCTGGCCGTGAAGAAGCGCGCCTGATCTACCTCGGCGTGTCCCACACCCTCGCCGACACGCCGGGCAAGCGCCTGGTGGCCGACATTGGCGGCGGCAGTACCGAATTCATCATCGGCCAGCGCTTCGAGCCATTGCTGCGCGAAAGCCTGCAGATGGGCTGCGTCAGCTTCACCCAGCGTTATTTCAAGGACGGCAAGATCACTCCGGCCCGGTATGCCCAGGCGTACACGGCGGCGCGGCTGGAAATCATGAGCATCGAACACGCCCTGCACCGCCTGACCTGGGATGAAGCCATCGGCTCCTCGGGCACCATCCGGGCCATCGGCCTGGCGTTGAAGGCCGGCGGGCATGGCACGGGTGAAGTGAATGCCGAAGGCCTCGCCTGGCTCAAGCGCAAGCTGTTCAAGCTCGGCGACGTCGACAAGATCGACTTCGAAGGCATCAAGCCTGACCGTCGGGCGATCTTCCCGGCCGGCCTGGCGATTCTCGAAGCCATCTTCGACGCCCTCGAACTGCAACGCATGGACCATTGCGAAGGCGCCTTGCGCGAAGGTGTGCTCTATGACCTGCTGGGTCGACATCACCACGAAGACGTCCGCGAGCGCACCCTCAGCTCGCTGATGGAGCGTTATCACGTCGACCTGGAACAGGCGGCGCGGGTCGAACGCAAGGCGTTGCACGCGTTCGATCAGGTGGCCGAGGATTGGGACCTGGATGACGGCATCTGGCGCGAACTGCTGGGCTGGGCCGCCAAGGTTCATGAAGTGGGCCTGGACATCGCCCACTATCACTACCACAAGCATGGCGCCTACCTGATCGAGCATTCGGACCTGGCGGGCTTCTCCCGCGAAGACCAGCTGATGCTCGCACTGCTGGTGCGCGGTCACCGACGCAATATTCCCCGGGACAAGTTCGCCGAGTTCGGCGATGAAGGCATCAAGCTGATTCGCCTGTGCGTGCTGCTGCGCTTTGCGATCCTGTTCCATCACATCCGCGGCACCCAGCAAATGCCCCAGGTCGAGCTGCATGCCAACGGCGACAGCCTGGATGTGTTGTTCCCGGAAAACTGGCTGGACGAAAACCAGCTGACCCAGGCCGACTTCGGCCTGGAAGCGGAGTGGCTGACGCGGGTCGGTTTTGTGCTTAACGTGCGCTGAACCACCGCAAAACCTTCGCCAAACACGCCTCCCCTGTAGGAGCCGGCTTGCCGGCGAAGGCGTCCTTGAAATCGACGCGAGACTTGAAGTCCATTCGCTCCGGTGCGGCGATCCGAAAAGCCAGGCTCCTACAGGCGTCAAGGCCTTCAGCATTGTGGTGAATGTAAGGACGCCTTCGCTGGCAAGCCAGCTCCTACAGGGGGCGATGGAAATAAAAATGGCGATCCGCAGGGATCGCCATTTTTTATGCCCCGTGAGGGTTAACGCACTGGCAGAATCGGGCTGCCCAAACGCTCCAGCAGCGTCGCCTGCGCACTGCGCGGGTTCTGGTTGCCGGTCGGCGTGTTGCGGATGTAGCGACCATCCGCCTGCAGGCTCCAGCTATGGGTGTTGTCGGTCAGATACAGCTCCAGCTCCTTCTTGACCCGCATGATCAGCTTCTTGCCTTCCACCGGGAAGCAAGTCTCGACGCGCTTGTCGAGGTTGCGCTCCATCCAGTCCGCACTGGACAGGAACATCTGCTCCTCGCCGCCGTTAAGGAAGTAGAAGACCCGGGTGTGTTCCAGGAAACGCCCGATGATCGAGCGCACGTGGATGTTGTGCGAAACCCCGGCGATGCCCGGCCGCAGGCAGCACATGCCGCGCACCACCAGGTCGATACGCACTCCGGACTGACTGGCCTTGTACAGCGCGCGGATGATCTTCGGGTCGGTCAGCGAGTTGAACTTGGCGATGATGTGCGCCGGTTTGCCGTCGAGCGCGAACTGAGTCTCGCGGGCAATCATGTCGAGCATGCCCTTCTTCAGCGTGAACGGCGCATGCAGCAGCTTCTTCATGCGCAGGGTTTTACCCATGCCGATCAACTGGCTGAACAGTTTGCCGACGTCTTCGCACAAGGCATCGTCGGACGTCAGCAGGCTGTAGTCGGTGTACAGGCGGGCGTTGGCGGCGTGGTAGTTGCCGGTACCCAGGTGGGCGTAACGGACAATTTCCCCGGCTTCGCGACGCAGGATCAGCATCATCTTGGCGTGGGTCTTGAAACCGACCACGCCATAGATCACCACGGCACCCGCCGCTTGCAGACGACTGGCCAGTTGCAGGTTGGACTCTTCGTCGAAGCGTGCGCGCAATTCGATGACCGCGGTGACTTCCTTGCCGTTACGCGCGGCGTCGACCAGCGCATCGACGATTTCCGAGTTGGCGCCGGAGCGGTACAGGGTCTGGCGCACCGCCAGGACGTGCGGGTCCTTGGCCGCCTGGCGCAACAGGTCGACCACCGGGGTGAACGACTCGAACGGGTGCAGCAGCAGGATGTCCTGCTTGCTGACCACGCTGAAAATATTCTCGCTGTTCTGCAGCAACTTCGGAATCTGCGGCGTGAACGGCAGGTATTGCAGCTCGCGCTGGCTGTCCAGGCCAGTGATGCTGAACAGTCGGGTCAGGTTGACGGGACCGTTGACCTGATACAGCTCGGTCTCGTGCAGGTTGAACTGCTTGAGCAAGTAGTCGGACAGGTGTTTCGGGCAGGTGTCAGCGACTTCCAGACGCACCGCGTCACCGTAGCGGCGGGAGAACAACTCGCCGCGCAGGGCGCGGGCCAGGTCTTCCACATCTTCGGTGTCGACGGAAAGGTCGGCGTTACGGGTCAGGCGGAACTGGTAGCAGCCCTTGACCTTCATGCCCTGGAACAGGTCATCGGCGTGAGCATGGATCATCGACGACAGGAACACATAGTTGTCGCCAGGCCCGCCGACTTCTTCCGGCACCTTGATGACACGCGGCAGCAGACGGGGTGCCGGGATGATCGCCAGGCCGGAATCGCGGCCGAAGGCGTCGATGCCTTCAAGCTCGACGATGAAGTTCAGGCTCTTGTTCACCAGCAACGGGAACGGGTGGGTCGGGTCGAGGCCGATCGGGGTGATGATCGGGGCGATCTCGTCGCGGAAAAAACGGCGAACCCAGGTCTTGATCTTGGTGGTCCAGTGACGCCGGCGGATGAAGCGGACCTGATGTTTTTCCAGTTCCGGCAACAGAATGTCGTTGAGGATGGCGTATTGGCGGTCGACGTGACCATGCACCAGTTCGCTGATGCGGGCCAGGGCCTGGTGCGGTTGCAGGCCATCCGCGCCGGCCTGCTCACGGGCGAAGGTGATCTGCTTCTTCAGGCCGGCCACACGGATTTCGAAGAACTCGTCCAGGTTGCTGGAGAAGATCAGCAGGAACTTCAGCCGCTCCAGCAACGGGTAGGACACATCCAGCGCCTGTTCCAGCACGCGGATATTGAACTGCAGCTGCGATAGCTCGCGATGGATGTAAAGGCTGCTGTCATCCAGGCCGGGAATGGCGATCGCCGGCGTCGTCGCAGCAGGCTCGGCCACCACCGCAGCGGGAGCAGGCTCCAGCTCCGGCGGGGTTTCGGCGATTTGCTCCACCACAGGTTGAGCCTCTTTTACGGCGACTTCAGTGAGTCCTTCGGTAGTCATGGAATGTTCCTGGGAGGGCTATTGTTGCTCTCGTAACAATTGAGCGGCACGGACGGCAAAGTAAGTCAGGATGCCATCAGCGCCTGCACGTTTAAAAGCGGTCAGGGATTCGAGAATAACCCCTTCGCTCAACCAGCCATTCTGGATCGCTGCCATGTGCATGGCGTATTCGCCGCTGACCTGATAGACAAAGGTCGGCACTTTGAATTCTTCTTTGACCCGATAGAGGATGTCCAGATACGGCATACCTGGCTTGACCATGACCATGTCCGCGCCTTCTGACAAGTCCGCCGCCACTTCGTGCAGGGCTTCATTGCTGTTGGCCGGGTCCATCTGATAAGAGGCCTTGTTGGCCTTGCCCAGGTTCAGCGCCGAACCCACGGCATCGCGGAACGGGCCGTAATAGGCGCTGGCGTACTTCGCCGAGTAGGCCATGATTCGCACATTGACGTGATCGGCCAGCTCGAGGGCTTCGCGGATCGCCTGGATGCGACCGTCCATCATGTCCGACGGGGCCACCACCTGGGCACCGGCCTCGGCGTGGGACAGGGCCTGCCTGACCAGTGCATCGACCGTAATGTCGTTCTGCACGTAGCCTTCTTCGTCGAGAATGCCGTCCTGACCGTGAGTGGTGAACGGGTCCAGGGCAACGTCGGTGATCACCCCCAATTCAGGAAACTGCGCACGCAATGCGCGGGTGGCGCGCTGGGCAATGCCGTCTGGGTTCCAGGCTTCGGCGGCGTCCAGAGATTTGAGTTCCGCTGGCGTCACCGGGAACAGGGCCACTGCAGGAATGCCCAACTCGACCCACTTGGCCGCTTCTTCGAGCAATAGATCAACCGTCATGCGCTCGACGCCCGGCATCGAGGCCACCGCCTCGCGACGGTTTTCACCGTCCAGCACGAACACCGGCAAGATCAGGTCGTCGACAGTCAGAACGTTTTCACGGACCAGTCGACGAGAGAAATCATCACGACGGTTGCGTCGCAGACGGGTTGCAGGAAACAAACGGTTGGCGGGGGTAAAGCTCACGGCAGACTCCTGAGCCCGCGCGGGAGGCGAGCGTGACAGTTATAAGCGACCATTATGACCGTCGTATTACAGTTATGTGCACCTGTGACATGTAGTCGCATTCCATTCTCCTTGTAGGAAATGTTCACGTCGAGACACATTTGGACACTTTCATGAATGTGCACGAAGGGTTAGGCTGCGCGTTCATTTCGCCAGCATCCAGACAATGCTCCAACAATTTCTTCAGGAATTCGGCTACTTCGCCCTCTTTCTCGGCACGTTTTTCGAAGGCGAAACCATTCTGGTACTCGCAGGCTTCCTCGCGTTCCGCGGATACATGGACCTCAAAGTGGTGATGATCGTGGCATTCCTCGGCAGTTATGCCGGTGATCAGCTGTGGTATTTCCTGGGGCGCAAGCACGGCCGCAAGTTGCTGGCACGCAAACCGCGCTGGCAATTGATGGGCGACCGGGCGCTGGAACATATCCGCAGGCACCCGGACATCTGGGTCCTGAGTTTCCGCTTCGTTTATGGACTGCGCACGGTGATGCCGGTGGCGATCGGCCTGTCGGGCTATCCGCCGGGACGTTATCTGCTGCTCAACGGGATCGGTGCCGCGATCTGGGCTGCCGCACTGGCGGCTGCGGCGTACCACTTCGGCGCAGTACTCGAAGGCATGCTCGGCAGCGTCAAGAAGTACGAGCTGTGGGTGCTTGGCGCGCTGCTTGTCGTCGGCTTTTGCCTGTGGCTACGGCGGCGCTTCAAGAATGCCCGTCTGGCGAAAAAAATCTACGCCGACGAGCAAGCCCTGAAAGCCGAACAGGCCAAAATCGACGGCCCTAAGACGCCAGTCGAGTGAAGCGGTTTCTGCAACAGTAGAGACCGATCACGCTGAGCAGGCTGTAACCGAGCAACCCGACCCAGCCCACCGCACTGGCAGGCCACAGCCCGACCACTGGCGCCAGCCATACCAGCGGCAGGTTCGATGCCAGTCGCAGCAGCTCCAGCTTCAACGCCCATGGGCGATTCTCCAAGGCCACGCCCAACACGAACAAACCCAGCGCCACGGCGCTCCAGCCGAGTACCAGAGCGGTCGTCGGCAGATGCTGCTCCAGGTTCATCAAGTAGCTGCCCAGCGCGATGTAGACGCAAAACTGCAACGCCACGTAAAGCTGCTGACGGCCGTCCAGCGGCACCTCGAATTTGCGAAACCGACTCAGGTCCGGTTTGTTCATCGGGTACTTCGCCGCCACATCCGCCGGCCGCCAACCGGTGCGCATGAACCAGATCCGCAACTTGTCCCAACTGCTCCCGGCTCGCCGTGCGTCATCCCACAATTGCACGTAGAACTGCACGTTGGCCCACAACGGATTCCAGCTCGCCAGTGGCGTGGTCACGCCGAAAATCACCGGTTCATTGTCGTCCTCTTCCTGGAACGAGCCAAATAGACGGTCCCAAATAATGAACACCCCGCCGTAGTTGCGATCCATGTAGAGAGCGTTCTGTGCATGGTGAGCCCGATGATTGGACGGCGTGACGAAAAACCACTCGACCCAGCCGAGCTTGGGAATGTGCCGGGTATGCACCCAGAACTGATACAGCAGGTTCAATGCGGCGACGCTGACGAACACCAGCAGCGGCACCCCCAGCACGGCCATGGGCAGGTAGAAGATCCAGCTCAGGAGAAAGCCGGTGCTGGTCTGGCGCAGGGCGGTGGAGAGGTTGTAGTCCTCGCTCTGGTGATGCACCGAATGCGCGGCCCAGAGGATGTTGCGCTCGTGGCCCAGGCGATGCAGCCAGTAGTAGCAGAAGTCGTACAGGACGAAGGCGAACACCCAGACCCAGACACGGTCGGCCGCGAGTTCGAACAGCGCCAGATGCTCGAGGGCAAATGCGTAGGTGACCAGGCCGACCCCCTTGGTCAGCAAGCCCGTGGTGGTCGACAGCACGCCGGTGCTGATGCTGTTGATCGCGTCGGCCACCCGGTAATTGCTCACGCCGCGCCGACGGTCGGCGAGCAGCTCGATGGCGATCAGTACGAAGAAAAACGGCACCGCATACAGAATGAAGTCCATGACGCGCCCTGATCGGTGTCTTGAGGACAGATCCTATGTGTAATCGCGAATTATCCCTATGGCAACGAGTGACAAATTAGTGGACATTTAACGCCATGAATCTGGAGAAAAGCCCATGAGCAAAAAAATTGCAGTGATCCTTTCCGGCTGTGGCGTCTACGACGGCGCCGAGATCCACGAGAGCGTGATTACCCTGCTGCGTCTCGACCAGCGTGGCGCCCAGGTGCAGTGTTTCGCACCGAACATTGCGCAGTTACATGTGATCAACCACCTGACCGGCGAAGAAATGCCCGAGTCGCGCAATGTGCTGGTGGAGTCGGCGCGAATTGCCCGGGGCAACATCAAGGATATTCGTGAAGCGGACGTTGAAGCGTTCGATGCGCTGATCGTTCCTGGCGGGTTCGGCTCGGCCAAGAACCTGTCGAACTTCGCCATCGAAGGTGCCGGCTGCACCGTGCAACCGGAAGTCCTGGCGTTGGCCGAAGCCTTTGCCGAAGCGGGCAAGCCGGTGGGGCTGATCTGCATTTCGCCGGCGCTGGCGGCCAAGATCTATGGACCGGGCGTGACCTGCACCATCGGTAACGATGCCGACACGGCCGCCGCGATGAACAAGATGGGGGCGACACACGCAGAGTGCGCGGTGACTGAAATCGTCGAAGACAAGGCGCGCAAGCTGGTCAGCACGCCGGCGTACATGCTGGCGCAATCGATTGGCGAGGCGGCTTCCGGCATCAACAAACTGGTCGACCGCGTGCTCGAACTGACCCACGAAAACGACGCCTGACATGAATTACGGCAGGAGCCGGCTTGCTGGCGAAGGCGGTGTGTCAGGCGACATCAATGTTGGATGTGATGGCCTCTTCGCTGGCAAGCCAGCTCCTACAGGGGGCGCGAAAGTCGGGTGAGGATTCGGTCCAGCGCATTGGCAAATGCCTGCTTCTCGCGGTCGCCGAAAGGTGCCGGTCCCCCGCTCATCTGCCCCTGCTCGCGCAAGTCGGTGAACAGATTGCGCACCGCGAGTCGATCGCCCATGTTCTGGGAATCGAATTCCTTGCCACGTGGATCCAGCGCCGCAACTCCCTTTTTCACCAGGCGGTCCGCCAGCGGCACATCGCTGCAAATCACCAGCTCACCGGGCACCGCGTGCTCCACCAGATAGTCATCGGCCGCATCCGGACCACTGGGCACCACGATCAGCTTCACCAAGGCCAGGCCCGGCTTGATCTGCGGCTGCCCGGCCACCAGCACCACTTCGAACTGGCGCTTGAGTGCGAACTTCACCACCAGATCCTTGGCGGCCCGGGGGCAGGCGTCAGCATCGATCCACACACGCATCATATTTTTCCTCTATTGAAAAGCATCGCGGGCAAGCCCGCTCCCACAAGGTTAACGCTAAACCCTGTGTGAGCGGCGGTGCGGCGGTCCGACTTGCCCGCGATGATGAGCGCAGCGAATGCTGTTTAAGAAACCTGCTCCCGCCGCTTCTCAGCCACCCAACTACGACCGTACAACACGATGATCGCCAGGATCGCCACCACCTGCGCACTCAGCGAATACGCATCCGCGTGGATCCCCAGCCAGTCGAAGTCAAAGAACGGCACCGGCCGCGTGCCGAAAATCCCGGCTTCCTGCAATGCCTTCACGCCATGCCCGGCAAACACCACCGACAGCGCGCACAGCAGCCCGGCGTTGATGCTGAAGAACAACGACAGCGGCAGTTTCGCCGAGCCGCGCAGGATCACCCAGGCCAGACCGACCAGCAACACCAGCGCTGTCGCCCCCCCGGCCAGCACTGCGTCATGACCCGCAGGGCCGGCCTGCAACCACAGGGTTTCATAGAACAGGATCACTTCGAACAGTTCGCGATAGACCGAGAAGAACGCCAGGGTCGCAAAGCCGAAACGTCCGCCGCCGCCCACCAGGCTGCTCTTGATGTAATCCTGCCAGGCTGCAGCATGGCGTCGGTCGTGCATCCACACGCCGAGCCACAGCACCATGACGCTGGCAAACAGTGCCGTCGCACCTTCGAGCAACTCGCGTTGCGAGCCGCTGACATCGATCACGTACGCTGCCAATGCCCAGGTCCCGAGGCCGGCCAGCAAAGCCAGGCCCCAGCCGACGTTGACGCTGCGCACCGCCGATTGCTGGCCGGTATTGCGCAGGAACGCGAGTATCGCTGCCAGCACCAGGATCGCTTCCAGTCCTTCACGCAGCAGGATCAGCAAGCCGGAGATATAACTCAGGGACCAGCTCAAGCCATCGCTGCCCAACAGGCCGGCGGCTTGCTGCAACTTGGCCTTGGCCGCGTCCAGGCGCAGCTGGGCCTGGGCCACGGGCAGTCCGTCCTGCAACGATTGACGGTACGCCATCAGGGATTTTTCAGTGTCTTTACGCACGTTGGCGTCGACGTTGTCCAGGGAGCTTTCGACCAGTTCGAAGCCTTCCAGGTACGCCGCCACCGACAGGTCATAGGCCTGATCGCGATCGCCGGCACGATAAGCGGCGAGGCTCTTGTCCAGCGTCTCGGCGGTGTAGTCGAGCAATTGCGCCGGGCCACGCTTGACCTGGGGCGGTTGAGCGCGCTGCGCACGGAAGGTCGCCGCGGCTTGCAGGCCGTCGACGGCCTGCACTTCTGCCGGCGTCTGGCGCGCCAGATCCGCGATGTTGTAGGCCTTCGCACCTTGGGCGGCAGCCGGATCGGCACTGAAGCTGGCGACATAGGTCGCCAGATCCCAACGCTGGCGATCGTCCAGTTGATCGGCGAAGGCAGGCATATCGGTGCCTTCGACCCCCAGGCCCAAGGTGTTGTAGATCGCATAGAGGCTCAGGTGATCCAGGCGCGCGGCATCACGCAGATTCGCTGGCGGCGGTGTCAGGCCGACGCCCGCGGGACCATCGCCGGCACCCGTATCGCCGTGGCAGACCGAACAGTGCTGGGCATACAGCGGCGCTCCGCGAGTCGGGTCCGGGGTGATGATCGGGGCCTGGCTGACTTCATAGGCCACCGCCAGCTTCGCGCCGAGTTGCCGTGCCTGGCGGGCCACGTCCGCGCCGTCCTGGCGCGCTGCGATCGCAGTGCGCAGCGTTCCGACACCCTGCTCGAGCCCGGCCTTCTCCGGCTTGACCGGCAGCGCGACGATCAAGCCTTGCAGCACCTGGATGAATTCCAGTTGCTCGCGGTATTCGGACTCGTCGATGACCTTGCCCGCTTGCACGGTCTGTGGGTAGTCCGCGCCAATATAATCGAGCAAATGCAGCGCTTGCGGCGCGCCTTCCACGGTGTCGGCCAGCAGATTGAAACTGCACAGCGCCAACAACGGCAATACCAGCCAGGCCAGAAAACGGGACGGGGCAGTCATGAATGCATCTCAATTGGAAATACGAAGTAACACATTGTTCACTTCCAATGCGATTCACTCAAGCTTTGTTCGCTGATATCGCTACGCCTGCAAAATTTAAACGAATAAAAAACGAACCCTGTAGGAGCGAGCTCGCTCGCGATGGTCTTAAGGGCAACGCGTCCATTCAAAAGAAACGCGTTATCGTTGAAGTCCATCGCGAGCGAGCTCGCTCCTACAGGGTGTTAAATTGAAAGTTTTGTGGCCGACAGAAATCAGACAGCGACTTTACGCAGCGTCGCCATGAACGCCGCCGCGCCAATGAACAGGCCGGCAAATGTACGGTTCATGCGTCTTTGCTGCTTGGGTGTGCGCAACATCCGCAGCACTTTGGACGCCAACCCGGTGTAGCCAGCCATGACAATCAGGTCCACAAAGACCATGGTCACACCGATGATCAGGTATTGAGCCAGCAGCGGTGCGTGAGGGTCGATGAACTGCGGCAAGACCGCCAGCATGAACACCAGCGCCTTGGGGTTGCTGATATTCACCAGAAAACCACGGAACACCAGAGCCATCGGCTTGCCGATCTGCCGCACGGCCGCGTCATCGCTCATGTCGCTGGGCAGCGCTCGCCATTGCTTGATCGCAAGGAAAACCAGATAGGCCACGCCGAACCATTTGATCGCGTAGAACGCCGTGGCCGACGCGGTGAGAATGGCGCCAACCCCGGCGCCGACAATCGCGATCTGCACCGCCAGGCCCAATTGCAGGCCCAGGGCGTTCCAGTAGCCGCGCCAGAAACCGTATTGCAGGCCGCTGGACATCGACGCAATGGCGCCGGCACCAGGGGAAAGGCTGATCACCCAGCAGGCGGCAAAGAACGCCAGCCATGTTTGAAGCTCCATTGCTCACCTCGACTCGGACTCGTGACAGATGTCTAAGCTAATGCGGCTTTGAGCTAGTGACTATCGATTTTTGCACAATGTAGCGCCTGCCGACCGGCGTTTGCAGCTATAGGGCCCCTTCGCGAGCAGGCTCGCTCCCACAGGTGACCGCGTGCTCATTAACGACTCGGTCTAACTGTGGGAGCGAGCCTGCTCGCGAAAGCAGTGCTTCAGGCGACAGAAAATCTATTTCCCGAACCCATTCGAAGGAAATACATCGCTACCCCGCCAACGCCGAACCGAACGCTGGAAGAACAAACTGTTGGGCACCTGCACCATCGCGCTACCGGTGCCGAGTTCTTCAGCCTCGATCAACGTGGTGTAAAGCAGATTGATCGCCACCACCCGCCCCTTGACCCCGAGCTTGTCGGTGGTGTCCACCAGTTCGACCACGTCACCGATGCGGAATGGACCTACGGTAAAGATCAGGATGGCGCAGAGCAGGTTGGAGAGCACGCTCCACATGGCGAAGAACGCCACCGCCGCCACCGCGACGAAGCCCGACAACGCCGTCCAGAGCACCGTGGCCGAGACCCCGAGGCGTTCCAGGACGAAGATCAGCGCACTGCCCATGATGAGCCAGCGCAGCCCGCCGCGCAGCGGCATCAGCAGTTGCGGCGGCAATGGATAGCGCTCGCCCAGGCGGGTCAGGCACTTGGCGACGAAGCGCTGGGCGATGTAGCCCGCCAACAGAATCAGCAGGATTTGGCCGAAGAGCCAGAGCGGCTCGATCCACATGGCCGACAGCGGCAGCTTGAAGGCCTCCATCAAGACAGCGCCTCCAACTCCGCCTGCATGCTTTCGAGCAATTCCAGGGCTTCCATCCAGGCTTCTTCCAGTTCGGCTTCACGCACCTTTAGCTTGGCCTGTTCAGCCAGCAGATCACGCAAATCGTTCTTGCGCGCCGGTTCGTAGATGTCGCTGTCGCCAAGGCCGGCATCGATTTTCGCCAGTTTCTCGTGCAGCTTGCCCAGCTCGGCTTCGAGCTTGTCAGCCTCGCGCTTGTGCGGGGCCAGTTGCTGGCGCAGCGCCGCTGCGGCCTGGCGCTGGGCTTTCTTGTCGGTCTTGTCCGGATTGACCGGGGTATTACTGACCGGGGCATTGCGCTGGCGGTACTCCACCAGCCACCGGGTGTAGTCTTCCAGGTCGCCGTCGAATTCCTCGACCTTGCCGTCCGCCACCAGGTAGAAATTGTCGGTGGTGCTTTTAAGCAAATGACGGTCGTGGGAGACCACCAGTACCGCACCGGTGAACTCCTGCAGCGCCATGGTCAGCGCCAGGCGCATTTCCAGGTCCAGGTGGTTGGTCGGTTCGTCGAGCAGCAACAGGTTCGGCCGGCCCCAGGCGATCAACGCCAAGGCCAGGCGGGCCTTCTCGCCACCGGAGAAATTCAGCACAGGTTCGTCGATCCGCGCGCCACGGAAGTCGAAACCGCCAAGGAAGTCACGCAGGGTCTGCTCGCGCTCGGTCGGCGCCAGACGCTGCAGGTGCAGCAACGGGCTGGCCTTGGAATCCAGGGAGTCCAGTTGGTGTTGGGCGAAGTAACCGACCACGGTGTTCTCGCCGCGGGTCAGTCGACCGGCCAGGGGTTCGAGCTCACCGGAGAGGTTCTTGATAAGGGTCGATTTACCTGCGCCGTTGGGGCCGAGCAAACCGATTCGCGCGCCAGGGGTCAATTGCAGCTTGACCTTCTCCAGCACGGTTTTGTCGCCGTAACCCAAGCGAGCATCGGACAGGTCGATCAACGGACTGGAGATCTTCGTCGACTCGCGGAAGACAAAGTCGAACGGCGAATCGACGTGGGCGGCAGACAACTCTTCCATCCGCTCCAGCGCCTTGATCCGGCTCTGGGCCTGACGGGCCTTGGTAGCCTGGGCCTTGAAGCGGGCGATGTAGCTTTCCATGTGCGCACGTTGCGCCTGCTGCTTCTCGTAGGCCTGCTGTTGCTGGGCCAGACGCTCGGCACGGGCGCGTTCGAACGCGGTATAACCACCGCGGTACAGGGTGATCTTGCGTTGATCGACGTGAGCCACGTGATCGACCACGGCATCGAGGAAGTCGCGGTCGTGGGAAATCAGCATCAAGGTGCCGGGGTAGCTTTTGAGCCACTCTTCAAGCCAGATGATGGCGTCGAGATCCAGGTGGTTGGTCGGTTCGTCGAGCAGCAACAGGTCCGAGGGACACATCAAAGCCTGCGCCAGATTCAGACGCATCCGCCAGCCACCGGAGAAACTTCCTACCTGTCGATCCATCTGATCGTTGGTGAAGCCCAAACCGGCCAGGAGCTTGCGCGCCCGGGCGTCGGCGGTGTATCCGTCGGCACTGTCGAGCTCGGCGTGCAGGCGGGCCTGAGCGGCACCGTCATGCGCCGCTTCGGCGGCGGCGAGGTCGCGTTGCACCTCTCGCAGGCGCAGGTCGCCATCGAGCACGTAGTCGACCGCGATCCGATCGAGGGTGTCGATCTCCTGGCGCATGTGGGCGATGCGCCAGTCCGCCGGCAGCAAGCAATCACCCGAGTCCGGATGCAGGTCACCCAGGAGCAAGGCGAACAGGCTCGATTTGCCGGCGCCGTTGGCACCGATGAGGCCGGCTTTGTGGCCGGCGTGCAGAGTCAGCTCGGCGTCTTCTAGCAGACGTTGCGGGCCACGCTGTAAAGTCAGGTTCTGAAGTCGGATCATAATGGCGGCGGAGTCTACCAGCTTCGCTCGCAACTGGCGCGAGTAGCACGATGTCCCCTGACCTGTGGAGCTTTTCCCTTGACACCTACGCCCGTCCCGGCGTCGAAACCGCGTGCCTGGAATTGCAGTCGACGGGCGCCAATGTGTGCCTGCTGCTGTGTGGGCTGTGGCTGGGACAGCAAGGTGTTGCCTGCAACGAGCAACGATTGCGGCTGCTTCGCAACCTGGCCGAGCCATGGGACGCCGATGTTGTAAAGCCGCTGCGGGCATTGCGCATGCAATGGAAAACCGCTGCCGCTTCAGACATCGAACTCAATGCATTGCGCGAACAGGTGAAGGCACTGGAGCTCGAAGCCGAGCGACACCTGCTATTGCGGCTGGAGAGAACGGCACACAGTTGGCCGCAGTGTGGGGTGACCGATCTATCGGCCTGGCTGGAAGGTGTGACGGCAGGCGCCGCCCACCTGGACCGCGACGCGCTGCATCAGCTGCGCGTCGCGGCAACCGGCGCTTAGGAGGCGCTGGTTGGGGTATTGCTGGTGCTCGACGAAGCGGCTGGCGTTGGCGCAGGCGAGGTGGTCGAGTTGGTTGCTGCAGGCGCTGCAGAAGCAGACGGCTCTGGCGTCACTGGCTTGGCAGCGGGCGCAGGGATCGGCTTGGCCGTGGCGGCCGGTTTTCTCACGGCTGCTTTGGCTGCAGGCTTGGCGGCTGGTTTTGCAGCTGGCTTGGCAGCTACAGGTTTGGCCGCGGCAGTTTTTGCGGCAGTCGCTGGCTTGGCGACAGCGGTTTTTGCAGTTGTTTTTGCAGTTGTTTTTGCAGTTGTTTTTGCAGTTGGATTTGCAGCCGGCTTGGCAGCGGTTTTAGCGGCAGCAGGCTTGGTGGCAGTTTTCGCAGTGGCAGTTTTAGCAGCAGGGTTTGCAGCGGCGGTTTTCGCCACGGCCGGTTTCGCCGCGGCGGTTCTTGCAGCAGGTTTGGCAGCCGTTGTTTTCGCAGCGGCAGGTTTGGCAGCCGTGGATCTGGCAGCTGGTTTCGCAGCGCTGGCAGCCACCGGTTTTTTCGCCGCCGTTTTAGCGGCTGGTTTTGCTACGGCCTTCACCGGTGCCTTGGCGGCGGTTTTTTTAACAGGAGCCGCAGCAGGCTTGGCCGATGCTTTTGCAGCAGCCGGTTTGGCAGCGGCTTTCTTCGCAGGTGCCGCAGCGGACTTGGCGGAACGCAGGGACAACGCCTTGCCGACAGCCTCTTGTACACGACCGACACCCTGGGCCAGTTTCAGGCTTTCTTGAGCATCGCGCTTGAGTTGCAGGATGTAGCTGCGGGTTTCGGATTGACGATCCTTGAGGGCGTCGAGCAAGTCCTCGAGCTCCTTCACTGCGTCCTTGGCTTTGGTCTGCGCCTTGGCCTTGCCGGCCGACGCAGCGTCCTGCACTTTGGTGCGGGACTTGTGCAGTTTTTCCTGTGCTTTGCCGCGTTGCTTTTCCAGTTTGGCGAGCAGTTTTTCAGCATCAGCCAAGGCTTGGGAACAAGCGGTTTCCAAATGCTCGAGCAGGCTGCCCGAGAGTTGTTGGAGTAAGTGCAACGGAGTATTTACAGGCTTCTTGGTGGCCGACATGGTTTACCTCCTGGCTGACGTGGGTGCGGCCCATACTAGACCTCTGCTGCTACCGCCGCTAGGGCATGTTGACAGTAACCAAAGCACTGCGTTGCTCGGGATGGAAAATGTTCTGCGCCTGCGTCAAACCAGTTCACCGTCAAGCGCATTCACACTGGCATAATCCATCGCATCTCAGGTCGGAGAGTGCCCATGTCGCGTTTCCTTTTTTTATCTCTTTGCGTGTTTTTTTCCGTGGCACAGGCCGCGGAAAAATCCACGGAAAACGACGCCCGAGAACTTGCCTACAGCCTGGGCGCAAGCCTTGGCGAACGCTTGCGCCAAGAGGTCCCCGATCTGCAACTTCAAGCGCTGGTCGACGGATTGCAGCAAGCCTATCAAGGCAAACCCCTGGCACTCAGAGATGAGCAGATCGAACAGATTCTTGCCGAGCACGAAGCCCAGGTTGCCGAGCGACCCGCCATGCCGCAAAGCGAAGTCGCCCTCGAAAATGAACAGCGCTTTCTCGCCGGGGAAAAAGCCAAACCCGGGGTTCGCGAATTGGCAGACGGAATATTGCTGACGGAACTGACTCCAGGCACCGGCGCAAAAGCCGGCCCAAACGGCAAGGTCCAGGTGATGTATGTCGGTCGGCTTCCCGACGGCTCAGTGTTCGATCAGAACAGTCAGCCGCAGTGGTTCAGTCTCGACAGCGTGATCAGCGGATGGCGCAGTGCCTTGCAACAGATGCCGGTCGGCGCCAAGTGGCGATTGGTGATTCCATCGGCCCAAGCCTATGGTGCCGACGGTGCTGGCGACCTGATCGCGCCGTTCACGCCGCTGGTGTTCGAAGTCGAATTACGCGGCGCTACGGGCTGAACGGCCGAAACGAAAAACGGCGCGCATGGCGCACCGTTTTCAACATCTTGCAGCAAGGCAGGTCCTGGAAAAGGGTTCAGGCCTGAACCGGGTCCTCTTCCTTGTGAGCCGTGTGCAGCACTTCGATCAGGCAGTCTTCCAGTTCGAAGCGCTCGTGCAACAGGCCACCCAACTCCTTGAACTTCTCGGCGACGCATTTACCTGCATCACAGAGGTCGTTGAATGCGAGCAACTTCTCGGTGATGACATCGATGCGCGGATAGATCGTCTCGGCCAGTTCCAGGCCGCGCTTGTCGTTGAAAGCCTTGGCTTCCCCCGTCAGCTGTTCGTAGATCTCGAAATGCCCGGCAGACACGTAGTCGACCAGCACTCCGCAGAATTCCTGCAGCGGTTTTCGGTTTTCACCCAGAGCCTCAGGCTTGGCGCCGAGATCATCATAGGCCCGAACCAGTTCGTGACGCTCCTGCAACCAGCGGTCGATCAGCAGATGAACTCCACCCCAACGTTCCTGAGCATTCTGACAACTTTCGAGCATGGCGGTCTCTCTTCCCTTGTGGGTCATGCTGCCCTACACCTGTCGCAAGCTTGAACATCAAGTGTCGGCCAGGCAGAGCGTCATTCGAGCAACATAATTCCAATGACACGTGCGGGCCAGATTATGCCCGCGCGACAATGGCTTCAAGGTACGCAGGAGATAAAGTTCATACAAGTGTTTAATCACCCACCAGGGCCCGGTGCGACGACTCGCCGCTGAGCGGTCGCCGACACGCGACCCAGACCAGCCGCAACAGCTGGCAAACCCCCAGGATCATCATCCCGACGAAGAACAGCAGGCTCCACTCCGGAATGCTCAGGTCGAACAATGTCCAGGAAATGTACGCGCATTCAGTCGTGCCTTCGAACATCTGCTGCACCACGAACATCCAGGGCCTGGTGGCGAACAGGTCCGCCAGATTGGGAACGCAGTTTGAAAGCTGATGCACCGGCTCGCTTTGCAACAGTACCTGCCGCAATGCAGTGAAAGTACCTGCCAGCGTGCAACAAAGACCGAGCAGCCAATACATGAAGGTACCGAAGCGTCCGGGACCATGCACCGAAGCCATCAGGCAGATCCCCGTGAGCAGCGCCAGGCAAATCCGTTGCAACAGACACAACCCGCAAGGATGGAGGCCGACTGAATATTCCAGGTAATAGGAAACACCCAGGGCCAGGGCGCCTGCAATGAAAGCCATGAAAAACAAGGAGCGTGAGCAGGCCAAAGACATGGCTTTTCCGTAACAGTGGAGACAGGCGGTTACGGTAGAGTAAAGCGCGCTAGCCTTACAAGGCACGTCGGCAGGGACAGTTCAGCAGATGTTTGGGGAATTTCCGACAGAAGCGAGAGGATCAGGTGTAGTCCCTTGTAGGATTATTCCGCCGACGGACTAAAAGGTAAAAATTCGCTCACCAAAGACGCACCCTGCGAGAGGGGTTTGTCTGCGGCGAGTTCACCCGCCGCAGGTTTTCTGTCAGCCATCGCTGCACGATGGTGTGAACCGGAAGGCATCAAGCGTGGACCGGTACCGGCAACGGCGCCGCCAGCAGGCGCTCATCCAACAGGCCCAAGCCCTCCTGGAACAGCTGATTGCTGCGCTGAGTGTCGCCCAGTTGCGCCAGCAATCGCGCCAGTTCCGCGCAGGCTTCCGGATTGCGCTGCATGCGCAGGCTGCTTTCCAGGTAGTCCCGGGCCTTGCCCCATAGACTGCTCTGCAGACACAGGCGCCCCAGGGTCAGCAACAGGCTCGGGTCGGCCGCATGATCCTTGAGCCAGCCTTCCGCAGTGTGCAGCTGACGTGCCGGATCACTGCCGCGAACCAGCCCGTACAGGCGCGCCAGATGACTGTCGTAGTTGCGTTTGAGAGCTACGCGCAGGACCTCTTCGGCTTCGACCTGGGCCCCCAGTTGCCGCAGTTGCTCGGCATAGGCGAGCACCAGTTGCGGCTCCTGACGCTGCTCGGAGGTGAGCTGCTGCCAGGCGCGGTTGAGCGATTGCAACCCTACCGTTCCGTCCGCTTCCTGCTGCGCAGCCAGGGACAGGTTTTCCCCCCAGGCCCGGCGTTCCAGTTCGGCCAGTTCGGCCGGTGGCAGGACCTTGTCCTTGCGCAGTTCCGGCAGCAGGCGAATCACCGCCGACCAGTCGCCACGCTGTTGATGCAGGCGATGCAACTGGCGCAAGGTCTGGACGTTACGCGGATGACGCGCGCGCATGGCCTCCAGGGTCACCAGGGCGCCGTCGGTGTCGCCGCGATCCGTCTGTAATTGAGCGTGACTCAAGGCGATTGCCAGCTCGGCCTGAGGCTGTCGTTCGAGGGCGCGCTCCAGCAGCTTGTCGCTTTCCTCGTAGTGACCCAGCTCGTTCGCCGCGCGGGCAGCGCCCAGGTAGTACAGCAGCGGTTGGCGCTCGGCTTCGGCAGCCCGATGCAGATGACGCTGCGCACTGGCCCAGCGCCCTTCGGCCAGATCCAGCTGCCCGTGTTCGATCGCCACTTGCACCCGGCGACTGCGATTGCGCCGCGACCAGGGGTTGACCACGCCGCTGGAGGTCATCACCAGTTCGACCAACGCCTTGATTCCCCAGAACACCAGCCAGAGCACGGCGACCAGGGCCAGGGTCGCCCACAGGCTCGACTCAAAACGAAAGCTCTTGTAGGCGATCAGCACGTAGCCGGAATGCTCGGCAATCGCCAGCCCCAGTGCCGCGGCGGCGGCGATGACCAGGAACACGATCACGTAGAGGCGTTTCATGGCGTGGCCTCCGGTTCGGTGCTCGCGGCAGGTTTGGCCATCGGTTTGACGGAATCCTCGGCGTTGACATTACGCCGTTCCAGATACCCCTGGACCGCGCTCAGCGTACCGGTCAGATCCGGCGTGACCACACTCACCGGCTGCTTGCTCAACTCACCCACCTGCTCAAGCATTACTTTGCTCTGAGGGTTGTCCGGGTTGAAGTTGCCCTTGAGCACATCCCGCGCCTCGACCATCGCCTGGGTGTATACGGCGGACTGACCATTGAGTGCGGCCCACTGCGCCTGCTCCAGGGCCAGACTCAGGGCCAGGCGCACCTGACTCAGGCTTTGCCCTGCCAGCAACGGACGAACGTTTTTGTCGGCATTGAAATCGATGCGGATATAGCGCGAGATCTGATCCCACCATTGCGCCCAGCGACTGGCACCGTCGCCATCGGCGGTCAGTCCCAGCAGGGATTCGCCACGATCCTTGTACTCGGGCGCCAGTTCCGTGAGGTTGATCACCTGGTCGCGCAGCGCCCCCAGGCGCAGGAACAGCCCGGTGCGGTCCGGCTGTTCAGTGCTACGCAACGCTACCAGCGTTTTGGCAACCTGTTCGCGCGCGGCAAAGGAACCCGGATCGTTCTGTTCGCGGAGAATTTCATCGGCACCCTGCACCAGGGCCTGAGCGCTGCTGATGTCCTGCAGCGCGGAAAGACGCAGGCTGGCCAGACGCAACAAATGCTCGGCTTCGGCCAGGCGCCAATCCTTGCGGCTGGCGCCGAGGACAGTTTCCAGTCGCTGGTTCAGGCGCTGCTGGTCGCCCTGGAGCTGGACCACCAGACGACTGCGAGCTGCAAGCTCGTCGGCTGCGGGCAATTGTTCAAGGCGCGCAGTCAGGCGCTGTTCGTTGAGCTTCAGGCTTTGCGCCTGATCGTTCAACGCCTGCACCTGATCCAGTTGCTGCTGGTTATTGGCTTGCAGGTGACGCACCTGCCAGACGCCCCAGCCCCCCACGGCAACACCGGCGGCGCCCAGCAGCAGCGCGACCATTGCCAGGCCATTGCCTCGGTGCTGCACTTGAGCAGGTGGAGGCGTTTCAACCGGTGCATCGAGCACTGGCTGGACATCATCTTTAGGCAAGGCTGTTTCGCTCACGTATCCATCCTTTGCATTAGAGAACGGGTTCGGGATGCTCCCGCAACGCCGTTAGCAAAGCCGCGGCGCTGGCGCCACGACAATCCACAACTTTTTCAGCCCCGGCGGCCCATGCCAGCTCGGCAACCCTGGGGCTTGGAACAAACAACGGCAACCGCGCCAATTGCGGCCAGGTATCGCCCGCCAACTGCCGCAGGTGCTCAAAACCCTGTCCACTGCTGACCACCAGCCCATTCAAGCGTTCCGCCCGAATCCGCTCGGGCAGCGCTGCTGGGGGATAGTTCGGCAGTTTTCGCCGGTACAACTCCAGGTAGTCGACACTAGCACCTAGCTCGCGCAAACGCTCAGCCAGCAGCTCGCGCCCACCCTCCCCACGCATGATCAGCACCCGTGGATCGGCCCGTGCGATAGCCTCGCGCAGCCGGGGAAGTTCAAGCAAGGCTTCGCTGTCATCGCCCTCGACCGGGAAGCTGACGTCCACCCCGCGCGCCTGGAAGATCTGCGCGGTCGCCGCACCCACGCTGAACCACTGCAGGCAAGGGGGTCGTGGCCAATACTGGCCAAGCAAGCCCACCGCCTTCCTGGCAGCCGGCTTGCTGACCACGATCACCGCGCAATAGCGCTCCAGATCCCGGATCACCTCACGCATTGTGTCAGAGACAGGAATCGACTCGATCTCCAAAAGCGGCAAGCTGCTGCTGAAAATCCCCACTTGCGCCAAAGCATTGCTCAGCGCCGCTGACTCATCCGCAGGACGCGTCAGTAACAGGCGCCAGCCGGTCACTCGTGATCTGCCTCGCCGTAGACCGCCTTCAGGATGTCGTTGGCACCCTGGTTCAGCAGGTCTTCGGCCACTTGCACGCCCAGGGCTTCGGCATGCCTGCGTGGCCCACGGGCTTGCGCACTGAGCAGCAGACCGCCGCCTGGATCGCCCACCAGGCCACGCAACCAGATCTGGTCGCCTTCGAGTATGGCGTAGCAGGCGATCGGCACCTGGCAGCCGCCGTTGAGGTGCTTGTTGAGGGCACGTTCGGCAGTGACGCGGATGGCAGTGTCTTGATGGTGCAGCGGCGCCAGCAATGCGTGGATGTCGCTGTCGACGCTGCGGCATTCGATCCCCACCGCGCCCTGGCCACCGGCCGGAAGACTGTCGTCGACGCTGATGGCCGAGGTGATGCGATCTTCGAAGCCGAGACGAATCAGGCCGGCGGCGGCGAGGATGATGGCGTCGTATTCGCCGGCATCGAGCTTGGCCAGCCGGGTATTGACGTTGCCCCGCAGGAAGCGGATTTGCAGGTCGGGGCGGCGGGTCAGCAACTGGGCCTGGCGGCGCAGGCTGGAGGTGCCGACAATGCTGCCTTGAGGCAACTCATCCAGGCTCGCGTAAGTATTGGAGACGAATGCATCGCGCGGGTCTTCGCGCTCGCAAATGCAGAACAGACCAAGGCCTTCGGGAAAGTCCATCGGCACGTCCTTCATGGAATGCACGGCGATGTCGGCTTCGTTTTCCAGCAGCGCGGTTTCCAGTTCCTTGACGAACAGACCCTTGCCGCCGATTTTCGACAAGGGCGAGTCGAGCAGTTTATCGCCACGACTGACCATGGGTACCAAGGTCACGAGCAGTCCGGGATGAGCCTCTTCCAGACGGGCTTTGACGTATTCGGCCTGCCACAGGGCGAGAGCACTTTTGCGGGTGGCGATGCGGATTTCGCGAGAGGACATGGATCAATCAATCCGTACTGAATAGATACGGCCGATAATAACAGCTCAGCCAAATCCACTTTGACTTGTATCAGCTAACGCCTGCCCTCCCTGGCCCCGGATGTCCGGCAATCGGGTGTGAAGTTCGCCTGAGACCGGCGAATTACAGCTGTTGCATCATTTTGCGAACGCCCGCCACATGACGGCGGCTGACGATCAAAGCGTCACCGTTCAAGCCTTTGAGAAACAGTTGAAAATGTCCCAGGGGCGTGCGTTGCAGGCGCTCGATTCGCTCACGGGCCACCAGCGCATTGCGGTGAATGCGCACGAAACGGTCGCCGAATTCATCTTCGAGGGCCTTGAGAGGCTCATCAAGCAGCACCTCGCCGCCTTCATGGCGCAAGGTCACGTATTTATGATCGGCAATAAAGTAGACCACCTGACCCAAGGGGATCAGTTCGATCCCTTTTCGGGTACGGGCGCTGATATGGCTGCGAGGCCCGCTGCCACTCTCGGCAGCCGGGCGGGTCAAGGCGGCGAGTTGGACACGATTGGGTCGCTCGGCTTTCTTTAACGCTTCATGTAACTGTTCTGTACGCACAGGTTTCACCAGATAGCCTACGGCACTTGCCTGTAAGGCTTCCACGGCAAATTCATCGGGCCCTGTGCAAAACACCACGGCTGGCGGGGTTTCACGTTCGCACAATCGGGCAGCCACTTGCAGGCCATCGAGGCCCGGCATGCGGATATCGAGTAACACGATATCCGGTTTGTGACTGTCGATCAGTGCCAACGCCTCTTCGCCATTCGTAGCGCTGGGCTCCAGGACACTGTATCCCTCGAGTTCGCCGACCATTCGGCTCAGGCGCTCGCGGGCCAAGGGTTCGTCATCAACGATCAGGACATTCATATTGCGCTGGATTCCTGCGTGAGTCTCGCACAAGGATAACGTAGACAGGTGAAGTGACGTCCGTCACCGCGATCCACGCTAAGACTAGCGCGAGGGCCAAAAAGTGCCGCCGGTCGGACGGCTAAATTTTTATCTGGCGTGCATTTGGCGGCCCGGGCCCGCACTGGCGAGGCATCGCCACAGGGTTTTCTGATACACAATATGAACACCCCCTCTTTTTATAGGCAGCTGCAGCGCCCGGAAGTGCGCTGATCCCTACTGTCCAACTGTAGACGGTTGCCGCGACGATATTGCTCAATTGAAAAATATCGTTGCGCAATCTACGTACGGCTTGCCTTGAGTATGGGCCGACGCATCAGGAAAAAAACCTGTCGACCGGTGTCAGCGACAGGATTGGCAACCCTGTTATTATCCGCGACAGCTTTCAACGCCATCTTTCTTCAGCCGATACGAGCGAATTCATGAGCACTGACAAGACCAATCAGTCCTGGGGCGGCCGCTTCAGTGAACCCGTCGACGCCTTCGTCGCCCGCTTCACCGCCTCCGTCACCTTCGACCAGCGCCTGTATCGCCACGACATCATGGGTTCGATCGCCCACGCCACCATGCTGGCGAAGGTCGGTGTGCTGACCGATGCCGAGCGCGACAGCATCACCGATGGCCTGAAGATCATCCAGGGTGAAATCGAGGCCGGCCAGTTCGACTGGCGCATCGACCTCGAAGACGTGCACATGAACATCGAGGCGCGCCTGACCGACCGCATCGGCGTGACTGGTAAAAAGCTGCACACCGGTCGCAGCCGCAACGACCAGGTCGCCACCGACATCCGCCTGTGGCTGCGCGACGAGATCGACCTGATCCTGAGCGAAATCACCCGCCTGCAACAAGGCTTGCTGGAACAGGCCGAGCGCGAAGCCGACAGCATCATGCCCGGTTTCACTCACCTGCAAACCGCGCAGCCGGTGACTTTCGGGCACCACATGCTGGCCTGGTTCGAAATGCTCAGCCGTGACTACGAGCGCCTGGTCGACTGCCGCAAGCGTACCAACCGCATGCCATTGGGCAGCGCCGCACTGGCCGGCACGACCTACCCGATCGATCGCGAATACACCGCGCAACTGCTGGGCTTCGACGCGGTCGGTGGCAACTCGCTGGACAACGTGTCCGATCGCGACTTCGCTATCGAGTTCTGCTCGGCGGCAAGCATCGCGATGATGCACTTGTCGCGTTTCTCCGAAGAACTGGTGTTGTGGACCAGCGCCCAGTTCCAGTTCATCGACCTACCGGACCGTTTCTGCACCGGCAGTTCGATCATGCCGCAAAAGAAAAACCCGGACGTGCCCGAGCTGGTGCGTGGCAAGACCGGCCGCGTGTTCGGCGCGCTGATGGGCCTGCTGACCCTGATGAAAGGCCAGCCCCTGGCCTACAACAAGGACAACCAGGAAGACAAGGAACCGCTGTTCGACGCCGCCGACACGCTGCGCGACTCGCTTCGGGCCTTTGCCGACATGATCCCGGCGATCAAACCCAAGCACGCAATGATGCGCGAAGCGGCCCTGCGCGGTTTCTCCACCGCCACCGACCTGGCCGACTACCTGGTGCGTCGGGGCCTGCCGTTCCGTGACTGCCACGAAATTGTTGGCCATGCGGTGAAGTATGGCGTGGAAAGCGGCAAGGACCTGGCGGAAATGAGCCTGGAAGAGCTGCGCAAGTTCAGCGACCAGATCGATCAGGACGTGTTTGAAGTGCTGACCCTGGAAGGCTCGGTGAACGCCCGCGACCATATCGGCGGGACTGCGCCGGCGCAGGTGAAACAGGCTGTGGCTCGCGGCCAGCAATTGCTCGCCAGCCGCTAAGCAGTCAAAAAGCATCGCGAGCAAGCTCGCTCCCACAGTGGATCTGGGGTGTTCACAGATTTGGTGCTCACCATCAATCTAATGTGGGAGCGAGCTTGCTCGCGATGACTGACTTTCAGATCACTACAAAACCTACTTCCTGGACGCGACCATCGCCATAAACGCCGGCATCGCCGCTTCCCTGTCCGCCGCGATCCGCTGCACGTTCGGATTCTGCTCCAGCCGCTCCAATAACGCCCTGGCCGCCGGCATCTCAGCCAACAGATCGATATCGAACAGCTTCTTCCCCACCGCACAGGCCAGCGGCACGCTGTACAGGAAATACAAATCCGCAATACTCAGGCTGTCACCTGCCACGTAAGGGGCGAATTTGCCGTGCCTGCCCAGCGAGGCAAAGCCCAGCAGCAATTCGGCTTTGGTCTTGTCCTTGATCGCGTCCGGCACGGTCATGCCGAAAAACGCTTCGGGATAACAGGCACGTCCCGGCAGCTCGATGTACAGCTCGATTTCCTTGGCCAGCGCCAGAATCTGCGCCCGCTCGAAAGGATCGCTCGGCAGCAGCGGCGTGCCGTCCTGGCTCTGCTCGATGTACTCCAGAATCACGCTGGTTTCATTGATAAAACCTTGCTCGTCGCGCAGCACCGGAACCTTGCCTCGCGGACTGATCGCCAGCGCTTCAGGGCTCTGGCCGGCATAAAACGGCACTTCTTCAAACGGCAGTCCCTTCTCCAGCAGCGCCAGCTTGACCATGTTGTAGTAGTTGCTGACACAAAATCCATAAAGCTTGAGCATCACATAGCCTCCAGGCCGTGCAAGGGGTTGGCAGCGCCAGTTATAGAACGCCTGGGCGCTTCTCGCCAGCAGCATCACAGCGCTGAATGCAGGTAAACTGGCCGTCTTTCCTTGAGGAGCCTGCCATGAGCGAGCAAAACCCCGACAATAACCAAGACGATATCGACGAGGAAGAGTTTGCCGAAAACACCCTGGTCGAAGCCATCGAAAACCAGATCGAAAGCGACAATCCGCCAGCGGCCAAGGCGACCTTCAACAAGCTGACCCTGGTGGGTTACGAGCGCGAGGAAATCCTCAACCTGATGGCCCATGTCCTGGCGGTGGAAATAGACGCGATCCTCGAAGAAGACCGTGCGTTCAACACCGAATGGTACGAAACGGCGCTGCGTGCTCTGCCAGAGTTGCCGCCGGAAAAGAAGTAACCCACCCTGCTCCCCTGTAGGAGCGAGCTCGCTCGCGAAAAAACCCCAGAGCGCCGCGGGGCATCGGGTTTCGCGCGTCATCGTTAACGGCCGTCGTCGGAACGCCGCCCGGAGCAAGCTCGCTCCTACAGAAACTGGCTCGCAGCCAGCAGCACCCACCGGGGAATGTATCCCGAGGCAAAAAAACCCTGTCGCGAGCACTGGACATGCCGCGCAAGTGGGCTCACCTTAGGGGCGCTGTCGTCCAATTCCTAGAAAGTCTGGAGTCCTTATGTCGCTTACCCCTGAGTTGGTTGCCGAACTGGAAGTCCTCGCCCTCTTCAACCTGGACAGTTCCCAGGAAGGTCTGAAAATTCATCAGACCGCTGCCCCGAAACACATTGACGCTGCCAAACGCCTGCACGAAAAAGAGCTGATCGACCAGCCCGATGGCGGTTACCTGACCAGCCTGGGACGTGACGCCGCGCAAAATATACAAACCGTTCTGACTATTCTGAGTGTCCCGGAAACAGCCTGAGTTACCGCATCGCCCACGGAAACCCGTGCTACGGGTTCCGCGGGCACCCTTCGTGACCGGCACGGATACCTGTCAGCTACCCGTCGTGCCCGACGATAGAAATCTGACGTCAGAAAAACCAGAAACCAGCTTAAAAGTCCCGGGGCCGAGGCGCTAAACTGCCCTTCATCCTGAGGCCTTCCACGTCCGGACTCTCCGAGCCGGTTTGAGCTGACATGACCCACCCCCATGAGATCCGCCCCGACCTGGAAGAAGGCATCGACCGCAAGGTACTTGGCCAACTGCGTGCACGGTTCCTGAAGCTGAACGAGGGCCGCATGGCGCGCGCCATGAGCGGGCTATCAACCCGACAGCAAAGCGTGCTGACCCTGCTGCCGCTGTTTTTTCACGTCAATCATCCGCTGCTGCCAGGTTATGTTTCGGGCAATACGCCGGCCGGATTGTCGAACTACGAACCGGACGCCAACGTCCTCGCCGAAGCCCAGCGCCTGACCCGCTCGTTTTCTTATAAACCGCGTCACGGCAGCAATCCGCCCCGACCGATTCACGGCCTGTTCCTGATGGGCAGCCTCGGCAGCCTGGCCCAGGCCGATCAGAGCGACATGGACGTCTGGGTCTGTCACGCACCGGATTTGAGCGAAAGCGATCTGACCGAGCTGCGTAAAAAGTGCCAGCTGCTCGAAACCTGGGCCGTCGGCCAGGGCGCCGAGGCGCATTTTTTCCTCATCGATCCGGCCCGCTTCGTGCTCGGCGAACGCGATCATCAACTGAGTTCCGAAGACTGTGGCAGCACCCAGCACTATCTGCTGCTGGACGAGTTCTACCGCACCGCGATCTGGCTGGCCGGACGCACGCCAATCTGGTGGCTGGTACCGGTTTATGAAGAGGTTGCCTACAAAGATTACACCCACGCATTGCTTTCCAAACGCTTCATCCGGGCCGACGAAACCCTGGACCTGGGGCATCTGGCGCACATTCCCCCCGGCGAATTCATCGGCGCCGGTCTATGGCAGCTATTCAAGGGCATCGAATCGCCGTACAAGTCGCTGCTCAAGCTGCTGCTGACCGAGGTCTATGCCAGCGAGCACCCTAAAGTCCATTGCCTGAGCCTGCGCTTCAAACACGCCGTGTTCGCCAACCAGCTCGACCTCGACGAGCTGGATCCCTACGTCATGGTTTACCGACGTCTCGAGCAATACCTTGGCGCCCGTGACGAGCCGGAACGGTTGGAGCTGGTACGGCGCGCATTGTATTTGAAAGTGAATCGCAAGCTCACCGGCAACAGCAGTCGCAGCGCGAGCTGGCAACGCGCGCTGCTTGAGCGCCTGGCCCATGAATGGCACTGGGATCAGCGCCAGCTGGCCCTGCTCGATAGCCGCAGCCAGTGGAAAGTCCGCCAGGTTGGCTCGGAGCACGGAGCCTTGGTCAATGAGCTCAATTACAGCTATCGCTTCCTGACCCGGTTCGCCCGCAACGAACACACCGTCAGCCTGATCAATAAACGCGAGCTCAATGTGCTCGGTAGACGGCTGTATGCGGCCTTCGAGCGCAAGGCGAACAAGGTCGAGTTCATCAACCCGGGCATCGCCCCGGACCTGGCCGAAGACACCCTGACCCTGGTGCAGGTGCCGAACAGGAACGCGCCAGGACAAACTCATTGGGGTTTGTATAACGGCAGCCTGACCACCCACGAGTGGGAGCATTTCGCGCCGATCAAGCGCAGCCGTCAATTGCTGGAACTGCTGACCTGGTGCCACCGCAATGGCGTCATCGACAGCAGCACCCGCCTGGCCTTGCATCCCGGCAGCAGCGACCTGAGCGAGTTCGAACTGTTCAACCTGCTCGGCAGCCTGCAACAGAGCATCGCCATGCCCTTGGCGGCCGTTGCCGAAGAACCGCTATTGCGCGCGAGTGTGCCCAGCGAGGTGCTGATCCTGATAAACGTCGGCATCGATCCGCTCAAGCACCACCGCGACCTGAATATCCTGATGACCACCGGGCGCACCGATTCCCTGAGTTATGCCGGGGTTCGGGAAAATCTGGTACTGACCCTGGACCAGGTCACGCTCAACAGCTGGAACGAGGTACTGGTCAGCCGTTTCGATGGCCCCCATGCCTTGCTTGCTTGCGTACGCGATTATCTCAACAATCTGCCGAAGGGGCGGCAACTGCCCAGACTGCGGGTTCATTGCTTCTGCCACAACCGCGCGCAATTCATCGCCCGGCGGGTTGAAGACATTCTCGACACCGCGCAAAACCTGCTGCTGAGTGAACTCAATCATCGCTATCTTATTCAGGTCCAGCAGCATTTCCATGTACTGGAACTGGTGCCCGGCCATGTCAAGCACGTCGCCCTCGCCTCGCTGCCGGCGCTGGTCGAATACCTGGGCGCAGACCTCACCTGCTACAGCCCGTTGCATCTGGACCCGATGGCGCTAGAAGACCAGGATCTGTCGCTGGTATTACCGATGGGGCAGCCCGAATGCGTTCAAGTGTTCTATCGGGTCAGCGAGCTTTACGCCCACCTGTACGTACTGGATGAATTCAATGCCCTGTGGCACCAACGTGTGCCCTACCACGATGAGCAAAGCCTGCTGGTACCGTTGCAGAGATTCCTGCAATCGATCCAGTACCGGCGCGACGCCTTGCTGCCGATCGACGCTGCCCGGCCCCTGAGCCTGGATACCTTGTATTTCCAGCTGATGCCATCGGGCCCCGTGCGGGCCCGTCGGGTCGAAGCCCGACCAGCACCGCAAACCTCGGTCAACGAATATTTCTATGACGTGCAGGCAATCGTCGGCAATGCCGCACCTGGGCCGGTGCAGATCACGTTGTATTGCAATCAACGGGAGTTTTCAGAGCTGGAACATGGCGACCAGCTATTCAGTGTGGTCGCCAGGGAAATCGTCGGGCAGCGGCGCGAGCGCGCGCGATACCGTTGCTACATCACCGACCTGGACTTGTCCGGTCTGCTCGGTGATGGCCAGCGTTCAAGCAATCTGTATCTGCGCTACAAGGCCGATCTGGAGCGTGCATTGAATGAAGCGCTCGAGCAGATCTGAGTGGCGTGTCATTCAGGGAAGTCACCGCCATTGGCAGGCTGTGATTCGACTTCCAACAGGGTCAGCTTGAGGGTCTTGCCCCCCGGAGCCGGCCAATCGATATGCTGGCCAACCTTGAGGCCGAGCAATGCGCTGCCTACCGGCGCCAGGATGGAAATCTTGCCTTCGTCGGCATTGGCATCCTTGGGGTAGACCAGCGTCAGGTGGTAATCCTTGCCGCTGATCTCTTCGCGGCAATGCACACGGGAGTTCATGGTCACGACATCGGCGGGCACTTCATCGTGACCAACCAGGGTATCGGCGCGATCCAGTTCGGTTTGCAGCGCGACAACGCCCGGCAGCGTGTCATCCAGGCTGTCGATCAGGCGCTCCAGACGTTGTACGTCCAGACGGGTAAGGGTGATGGAAGGTGCGGTCATGATCAGGGCAGACTCCTTTCTTCTGCACGAAAAAAGCAAAACCCCGCCAGAAGAAGGCGGGGTTTTCACGAACCTCGATGGGTTGAGGCGTACCCGGACACTATCACAGCTCAATAAATATACAAGCCAGCGGTGACCACGGCCCCGCCTGGGGGAAATTGCAGGCGGGCGAAGTAGAAACCCTGTGGGAGCGGGCTTGCTCGCGAATGCGGTGTATCAGTCGACATCATTTTTGTCTGTCACACCGCATTCGCGAGCAAGCCCGCTCCCATAGATTATGCGTCAGGCGCAGGATTTGCGCTGGGTGGCCTGGGCGCAGATGATGCGCCGACGATCATCATCGGCCGAGCGCCATTCGCGGATGTCTTCGACATGACGAAAACATCCAAGACAGACCTTCTGCTCATCCAGCCGACACACACCGCTACACGGCGAAGGCACCGCCGGGCTGACATTGCTGTAGAGCGGTTTGGGTGCACGAACGGGCGTAGCCTTGGTCACGGTCTCACAGACCTTCGAAATCGAGTTCGACGTCAGCCTGCTGCTTGACGATGCGCTCGAGCATTTCGCCCAATTGCTCTTCGCTCTTGTCGCACATCCAGCGCTCGCTCTCTTCGTCATAGTCAAAGTGGAAGCCGCCGGACACTGCCGCCAGCCACAGCTGACGCAACGGTTCCTGGCGGCTGAAAATCAACTGGCTGCCGTTCTCGAACTTGACGGTGAGCACACCGGCGGAGCTCTCCAGATCGAGATCCAGGTCACTCTCGTCGAAAATATCCTCCAGCGTTTGCTGGGTGGCATCGACCAGATCGTGGAAACGGGCTTCGGTCAAACTCATTGCGGCAACCTCAAAAAATGTCTGATCACGCTCAAGCGCCGCAAGATACGGGCGAGCCCCGGGGATTGCAAAGGATAACGATCAAGCGCCGATATGGGTACATCAACCACGGACCTGTAGGAGCCGGCTTGCCGGCGAAGGGGCCGGCACATCCAACATCATTAAAACTGTCTGACACGGTCACTGTGGGAGCTGGCTTGCCAGCGAAGAGGCCGGCATATCCAACCTGTTCGTTGACTGAACCACCGCTTTCGCTGGCAAGCCAGCTCCTACAGGGGATTGCATTTGACTGGCCGGCATCCGTCCAAGCCCCGCCGGACGGGAGCTGCGTTACATAGGCAAGCTGCCGGGTGGCCGGTATACTCCGGCGCAATTAATGCATTTTCAAGGATTTCGCCATGAAGCGCCTGATCTCTTCCCTTGTTGCGCTCGCTTCGCTCGTCGCTTTTGCCAGCGTGTTATCGGCCTGCGGTCAAAAAGGCCCGCTATACCTGCCTGATGAGAACCAGGACCCTGTCGAGCAAGCCAAAACATCGCAACAGCAGCCTGCGTCCAAAGCTCACAAGCACGACGTCTACCAATAAGGGAACATCATGAACGCTTTTAACTACCGTGACGGTGAGCTGTTCGCGGAAGGTGTTGCCCTGTCTGCCATCGCCGAACGCTTTGGCACGCCGACTTACGTCTACTCCCGTGCCCACATCGAAGCCCAGTACCTGGCTTACGCCGATGCACTGGCCGGCACGCCACACCTGGTCTGCTTTGCGGTCAAGGCCAACTCCAACCTGGGTGTACTGAATGTCCTGGCGCGTCTGGGCGCCGGTTTCGACATCGTCTCCCGTGGCGAGCTGGAGCGCGTGTTGGCCGCTGGCGGCAGCGCCGACAAGATCGTGTTCTCCGGCGTCGGCAAGACCCGTGACGACATGCGTCGCGCCCTGGAAGTCGGCGTGCATTGCTTCAACGTCGAATCCACCGATGAGCTGGAGCGCCTGCAGGTGGTCGCCGCCGAGCTGGGCGTACGCGCGCCGATCTCGCTGCGCGTGAACCCGGACGTCGATGCCGGTACGCACCCGTACATTTCCACCGGTCTTAAAGAAAACAAGTTCGGGATCGCCATCGCCGACGCCGAAGACGTGTACATCCGCGCCGCACAGCTGCCTAACCTGGAAGTGGTCGGCGTCGATTGCCATATCGGCTCGCAACTGACCACCCTGCCGCCGTTCATCGATGCCCTCGACCGCCTGCTGGCCCTGGTCGACCGCCTCGGCGAGTGCGGTATCTACCTGCGCCACATCGATCTCGGTGGTGGTTTGGGCGTGCGTTATCGCGATGAAGAGCCGCCGCTGGCTGCCGATTACATCAAGGCCGTGCGCGAGCGTCTCGACGGTCGTGACCTGGCGCTGGTGTTCGAGCCGGGCCGTTTCGTCGTCGCCAACGCTGGCGTACTGCTGACCCAGGTCGAGTACCTCAAGCACACCGAACACAAAGACTTCGCCATCGTCGACGCGGCCATGAACGACCTGATCCGCCCGGCCCTGTATCAGGCCTGGATGGACGTCACCGCCGTACGCCCGCGCACTACCGCTGCCCGTGCCTACGACATCGTCGGACCGATCTGCGAGACCGGCGACTTCCTGGCCAAGGATCGTCAGCTGGCCCTGGAAGAAGGCGACCTGCTGGCCGTGCACTCGGCCGGTGCCTATGGGTTTGTCATGAGTTCCAACTACAACACCCGTGGCCGCGCCGCCGAAGTGTTGGTGGACGGTGATCAGGCATTTGAAGTGCGTCGCCGCGAGACGGTAGCCGAGTTGTTCGCTGGCGAAAGCCTGCTGCCGGAGTAATACCATGCTGCTGCGTTTTACCAAGATGCACGGCCTGGGCAATGACTTCATGGTCCTCGACCTGGTCAGCCAGCACGCGCATATTTTACCCAAGCATGCCAAGCAATGGGGAGATCGGCACACCGGAATCGGTTTCGACCAGTTGCTGATCGTCGAAGCGCCAAGCAACCCGGACGTGGATTTCCGTTATCGGATCTTCAACGCAGACGGCTCCGAAGTGGAACAGTGTGGCAACGGTGCCCGCTGTTTCGCCCGCTTCGTGCTCGATAAGCGCCTGACCGCGAAACGGCAGATCCGGGTCGAAACCAAAAGCGGCATCATCGAACTGGATATCCGCAGCGACGGGCAGATCGGGGTCAATATGGGCGCCCCGCGTCTGGTGCCGGCCGACATTCCGTTCGACGCACCGGAACAGGCCCTGAGTTATCGGGTTGATGTCGAAGGTACTGCAGTCGAATTGGCCGCCGTGTCCATGGGCAATCCCCATGCGGTACTGCGGGTCAGCGATATCAACAACGCACCGGTGCATGAGCTGGGACCAAAAATCGAACACCATCCGCGCTTCCCATCGCGGGTCAATGTCGGTTTTCTCCAGGTCATCGACCGCAATCGTGCGCAGCTGCGCGTCTGGGAACGCGGGGCCGGGGAAACCCAGGCTTGCGGAACCGGCGCCTGTGCTGCCGCAGTGGCCGCGATCAGCCAGGGGTGGATGGATTCGCCTCTATTGATCGACCTGCCAGGCGGGCGCCTGTCCATTGAATGGGCAGGCCCCGGCCAACCGGTGATGATGACCGGCCCGGCAGTACGCGTTTATGAAGGACAAGTGCGTCTTTGAGAGAGTCAAATCCATGAAAGATAAGCCTCAGGTTCCCGCCCTACAGCCCGACGAATCCCCTTCCGAAAGCCTTGAGGCGGCGGCGATTGCCGCGTACCTGGAGACTCATCCGGATTTTTTCGTCGAGCATGAAGAACTGCTCCCGGCCTTGCGCATTCCCCACCAGCGCGGCGACACCGTGTCGCTGGTGGAACGCCAGATGACCATCCTGCGCGACCGCAACATCGAGTTGCGTCATCGCCTGTCGCACCTGATGGACGTGGCCCGCGACAACGACCGTCTGTTCGACAAGACCCGCCGCCTGATTCTCGCGCTGATGGACGCCACCAGCCTCGAAGACGTGGTAATCAGCGTCGAAGACAGCCTGCGCCAGGACTTCCAGGTGCCCTTTGTCAGCTTGATCCTGCTGGGTGACAACCCGATGCCGGTCGGCCGCTGGGTGACCCATGAAGAGGCACAGACGGCCATCGGCGGCCTGCTCTCGGAAGACAAGAGCATCAGCGGCAGCCTGCGTGAGCATGAACTGGATTTCCTGTTCGGCGAAGAACAACGCAAGCAGATCGGCTCCACCGCGGTCGTCGCCATCAGCCATCAAGGCATCCATGGCGTCCTGGCCATCGCCAGCCGCGATCCGCAGCACTACAAGAGCTCGGTGGGCACGCTGTTTTTGAGCTATATCGCCGAAGTCATGGGCCGCGTGCTGCCACGGGTCAGCAGCTCCCTGCGCTCGGTGCGCTGATCGTGGAACGGCAACTGGACGCTTACTGCGAACACTTGCGCAGTGAGCGACAGGTGTCCCCCCATACGCTGTACGCCTACCGTCGCGACCTCGACAAAGTGCTGGTCTGGTGCGTCAAACAGAACATCGACAGCTGGGCCGCCCTGGATATCCAGCGCCTGCGCAGCCTGATCGCCCGTTTGCACGCCCAGGGCCAATCGTCCCGCAGCCTGGCGCGGCTACTCTCGGCGGTGCGCGGGCTGTATCACTATTTGAACCGCGAAGGTCTTTGCGACCACGATCCGGCCAACGGTCTGGCACCGCCCAAGGGCGAACGCCGCTTGCCGAAAACCCTCGATACCGACCGCGCGTTGCAATTGCTGGAAGGTGCGGTGGAAGATGATTTTCTGGCGCGTCGGGACCAGGCGATCCTGGAGTTGTTTTATTCTTCGGGACTGCGCCTTTCCGAGCTGACCGGGCTCAATCTCGATCAGCTGGATCTGGCCGACGGGATGGTCCAGGTGCTCGGCAAGGGCAGCAAGACGCGGTTGTTGCCCGTCGGCAAGAAAGCGCGCGAAGCACTGGAACAGTGGCTGCCGTTGCGAGCCATGGCCAATCCGCCGGACGACGCCGTGTTTGTCAGCCAGCAAGGCCGTCGCCTCGGCCCCCGGGCGATTCAGGTACGGGTCAAGGCTGCTGGCGAACGCGAGCTGGGGCAAAATCTGCACCCGCACATGTTGCGGCATTCCTTTGCCAGCCATTTGCTGGAATCCTCACAGGATCTGCGAGCGGTCCAAGAACTGCTCGGCCACTCAGACATCAAGACCACCCAGATTTACACCCACCTGGACTTCCAGCACTTGGCGACGGTCTACGACAGCGCCCATCCACGGGCCAAACGCATTAAAGGCGATGATTCATGACCATCAAATTGATCACCTTCGACCTCGACGACACCCTGTGGGACACCGCGCCGGTGATCGTCAGCGCCGAAGCCATCTTGCGTGAATGGCTGACCGAGCACGCACCCAATCTGGGCGCGCTACCGGTGGAGCATTTGTGGACCATTCGTGAACGGATTCTGAGCAGTGAACCGAGCCTCAAGCACCGCATCAGCGCCCTGCGTCGGCGGGTGCTGTTTCACGCGCTGGAAGAGGCCGGCTACGACCATGGTCAGGCTTCAGACCTGGCGGACAAGAGCTTTGAAGTGTTTCTGCATGCTCGGCATCAGATCGAAGTGTTCCCTGAAGTCGAACCGACACTGGAAACCCTGGCCAGGCACTACGCCTTGGGCGTGGTCACCAATGGCAACGCCGATGTGCGCCGATTAGGGCTGGCCGATTACTTCAAGTTTGCCCTGTGCGCCGAAGACATCGGCATCGCCAAACCCGATGCGCGTCTGTTTCATGAGGCGTTGCAGCGCGGTGGCGCGACCGCCGACACGGCGGTGCATATTGGCGACCATCCGGGGGATGACATCGCGGGTGCCCAGCAGGCGGGGTTGCGGGCGATCTGGTTCAACCCGACGGGTAAAGCCTGGGAAGCGGATCGCTTGCCGGACGCGGAGATTCGCAGCCTGAGCGATTTGCCGGCGTTGCTGGCACGGTGGAATGCCGGCTCGGCCTGAAACTCAACCCAACTAACACCGCAAACCCCTGTAGGAGCTGGCTTGCCGGCGAAGGCGGCCTCCCAGTCAATACATGTATCGACTGACACACCGCCTTCGCCGGCAAGCCAGCTCCTACAAGGGATTGCGCCAGGCTCTGGCAGTTGTCCACCCATGAAAAAGCCCGCAGCGACGGCGGGCTTTTTCAGCAAGCAAGGCAGGCGCTCAGATAGGCCGGCTACCGTACTTGTTGTCAGGCTTCTTGGGAGGATCGGCGACCACATTAGCCTCCACTTCCTGCACCTTGCCGCCGCGCGCAAGAAACTCTTCCATGGCCTTGGCCAGGGCATCGCGTTCCTTGTTCTTGGCTTCGACGCTTGGCAGCTCATCGACCGACACCGCAGCCTTGGCCTTGCCTTTGGCAGTCGGGATGGGCGTATCACCGCCATCGTCGTCTTCAGCGACGTCTTCTGCCGCCGTTTCAAGGCCTTCTTCGGTTTCGTCGTCGTCGCCTACTTCGAGGTCGTCGTTTTCCAGATCATCGTCGCTCATGTTCTACCTCATGACTTGCGAAAAGCAGATTAGTTATAGCCCAGCTTTGCCGTCTGTCGACGGCTGCCGGAAAAAATTCAACCGCCGTTGATGTCCAACGGCCTATTCCCCTTCACCGTGCAAGGTGGCGAGGACTTTACGGGCACCGCCATGATCACGGTGCTCGCCCAGATAAACGCCTTGCCAGGTCCCTAGCGCCAATCGGCCTGCCTGAATCGGCAAGCTGACCTGACAGCCAAGCACGCTGGCCTTGAAGTGCGCCGGGAGGTCGTCCAGGCCTTCGTCGTTATGTTCATAGTCGTCCGTTCCTTGTGGGATCAGACGATTGAAAAATCGTTCGAAGTCGCGACGTACCGCCGGATCGGCGTTCTCATTGATGGTCAACGACGCCGAGGTATGCTGTAGCCACAAATGCAACAGACCGACCCGACATGCCTTTATTTCAGGCAGGCCGGCGAGTAACTCGTCCGTTACCAGATGAAAGCCCCGGGGCCTCGCCCTCAAGGTAATCAGAGTCTGTTGCCACATACAGTTCTCCGCACGTTCGGGGCGCATTCTAGCGCGCTCTGGGAAAAAACAAAGGCCCTAATATTCCTTCAATCATGTAAGCCATTGGCCGCACAAAAACCCGCTGCGTAAACGCCTCGAAACTTGTACGAAAAAACCTTTCAGCTGTTCCTTCACTGACAAACTCCAGACAAAAAAATGCCCGGCAAGCCGGGCAAATTTTTATGCGCGTTCTTACAAGTTGTAGCCGCGCTCGTTGTGAAGTGCCAGATCGATGCCGACAGCCTCTTCTTCTTCGGTTATACGCAGACCCATGACGGCGTCCAGCACCTTGAGAATGATGTAGGTGACGATCGCGGTGTAGATCACGGTGAAACCCACACCCTTGAGCTGGATCCAGACCTGTGCACCGATATCGGTCACGGTGCCGAAACCACCCAGGGCCGGAGCGGCGAATACACCGGTCAGGATCGCGCCGAGGATACCGCCGATACCGTGCACGCCGAAGGCGTCCAGGGAGTCGTCATAGCCGAGTTTGCGTTTCAGGGTGGTGGCGCAGAAGAAGCACACCACGCCCGCCGCCAGACCGATCACCAGCGCGCCCATCGGGCCCACGGTGCCTGCAGCCGGCGTGATGGCGACCAAACCTGCTACCACGCCCGAGGCGATACCCAGTGCGCTTGGTTTGCCGTGGGTGACCCACTCGGCAAACATCCAGCCCATTGCGGCAGCGGCGGTGGCGATCTGGGTGACCAGCATCGCCATGCCGGCAGTGCCGTTGGCCGCTGCAGCGGAACCGGCGTTGAAACCGAACCAGCCGACCCACAGCATGGCAGCGCCCATCAACGTGTAACCGAGGTTATGTGGCGCCATCGGGGTGGTCGGGAAGCCTTTGCGCTTGCCCAGCACCAGGCAGCAGACCAGACCGGCAATACCGGCATTGATATGCACCACGGTGCCGCCAGCGAAGTCGAGCACGCCCCAGTCCCACATAAGGCCGCCGTTGCCGGACCAGACCATGTGCGCGATCGGTGCGTACACCAGGGTGAACCAGATGCCCATGAAGATCAGCATGGCGGAGAACTTCATCCGCTCGGCGAAAGCACCGACGATCAACGCCGGAGTGATGATGGCGAACGTCATCTGGAAGGTAATGAAGACCGCCTCGGGAAACAGCGCCGCGGGACCGGTCAGGCTCGAAGGCGTGACACCGGCGAGGAACGCCTTGCCCATGCCGCCGAAGAACGAGTTGAAGTTGACGACGCCCTGCTCCATGCCGGTGGTGTCGAACGCGATGCTGTAGCCATAAATGACCCACAGAATGCTGATCAGACCGGTAATGGCGAAGCACTGCATCATCACGGAAAGAATGTTTTTCGACCGAACCATGCCGCCGTAGAACAGCGCGAGGCCGGGAATGGTCATGAACAGCACGAGGGCTGTCGAGGTCAGCATCCAGGCAGTGTCACCCGAATTGAGGACTGGGGCCGCCACTTCGTCTGCCGCCATGGCCAGGCTGGGCATTACGAGGGACAACAGGGCTCCTAGCCCTGCGAATTTACGCAGAGTCATATTGTTTCTCCTGGGGCGTTGGGTTTGTGGCGGCTTAGATTGCGTCGGTATCGGTTTCGCCGGTACGGATGCGAATCGCCTGTTCCAGATTGACCACGAAGATCTTGCCGTCACCGATCTTGCCGGTGTTGGCCGCCTTGGTTATCGCCTCGATAACCCGATCCAGATCCTTGTCGTCAATGGCGACATCGATTTTCACCTTGGGCAAAAAATCGACCACGTATTCCGCGCCGCGATACAGCTCGGTGTGACCCTTCTGCCGCCCGAAGCCTTTGACTTCAGTAACGGTAATGCCCTGCACGCCGATCTCGGACAGCGACTCGCGTACGTCGTCCAGCTTGAACGGCTTGATGATGGCAGTGACTAGCTTCATGAAAACTCTCTCCCGAATTGGTGGACTTGCCCCAGGAAAACAAACCCGACTCAAGTCTAAGCGCAGTGCCTGGCTTTGTAACGCATCGTCGGCCTTACCTGCCCGTCCGACGCCAGCTAACCGCTCCTTGCGAAACTCCCCGTTTCGCTCGGCGCACTGCATTCGTCACAGCGACTGCATCAGTGCATGGGTCACTACCGACTAAGCAGAAAGCTTGCCATCTCCACAAAAACCCATGAATTCAATGGCTTGATCGCAACCACCCGACCCTGTGCCAGAAGGGTCCGCGGAATACGCACAACAACAGTGCGATGCCGTCCGTCCGCATGCGCGAAAAGCGTGCATCCTTGCAGTCGGGATTGACTATAGACACTGCGTGATACACTGCTTGCCATTGTTTCCAGGACATTTCCCATGCTCGCGCCCAAAGACTTCCTCGACGCCCTGAGCGGCACCGCCTCCCGCCTCTTCAGCGGCGACAACCCACTGCCGAAAAGCGAAATCGAAAGCCAGTTCAAGGCTTTGTTGCAAAGCGGTTTCAGCAAACTGGATCTGGTGAGCAGAGAAGAGTTCGATAGCCAGATGGTCGTACTGGCACGAACCCGGGCACGGCTGGAGAGTCTTGAAGCGAAAGTGGCCGAGCTGGAAGCCAAGCTCAACCCGCCAACCGAGTAGCACCACAATCCCTGTGGGAGCGAGCCTGCTCGCGAATTGGGTCACCTCGGTCATCCGCCACCCCACATTGGCTAGACCACCCCTGTAGGAACTGCCAAAGGTTCGGGCCGTGTTCGGACGATCTCTTGATCCCAAGCCCCGCAACCATCTCAGCAACGTCCTACAAACATCACCACCGCCGTCCGATTGCGCCGCAAAGCCCAGGTTCCTAAGCTCACCCAATGCTGAATGTTCAGCACTGGGTTTGGCGACCTGGAAAGCCCCGACGCACCGCGACCACGTTCGAACCAGGGAATTATTCCCATCTCGAATTATGGCGGCTTTGCGTGGGAGACCTTCGGGTCTGCCGGTTTTCGGGCTTCACCGGTTCGCCAATCCGCGCACAGCTGCCACCCTTTTCGTTTGGCGACGATCAGAGGCAGTTTTCTTCATTCGAACCCGAGAACTGCACGATGGACGAAAACTATCTAGTCCCCCACGTCTTCACCCGCCACAACCTCCACCTCCACGCCCTCCTCCTGCAAAACCAACCCTGGTTCAGCGCCCGCGACCTCGGCCGACTGCTGCGCCTCTTCCTCGACGAACGAACCCTCCGAAACTCGACCCCGACCAACGCCAAACCGCAAAAACACTCACCCACGGCCGCATCGAAAACACCCTGCTGATCAGCGAATCCGGCGTCTACGCGCTGCTTGTCTATCACTACTGCCCCGAATACCGAGCCTTGCGCGAATGGCTGACCCACGATGTGGTGCCAGCCCTCAGAGACGCCCAGCACCCCACCTCAACCGAACGCCCGATTCTGAGTCGTTTGAACTGGCCCGAGATGTCATTGCGTTTGCTGCACTGGAATAATCAGCCGTGGATTCGACTGCAAGACGTACCGTACATACTGCCTGACCGTGAGGAGCCAAGACATACAGTCGATAAGCCGTGGTGGAAGCGAGCTTCGCGGATGCTGCAATCGCTTTGACCGTTCAACCACGCTTGATTCGGGCTGTGCGCAAATCATAGGTCGATTGCAGATTCAGCCAGAAATCGGGCGTGGTGTTCAGATGCATGGATAGCTTCTTCGCCAGACCAGCACTGACACCGCTCTGCTGCCCCACAACGTCGCTAATTTCAGCCTCAGCTCGTTAAGCGAGCGAGCCAAAGCCGCGGTAGTAATGCCCAAAGGCTTCAGAAACTCCTCACTGAGAATTTCACCAGGGTGAATCGGGCGCATTCCAATCCCGTACATTTACGCCTCCTAAAGGCTGTATTTATCCGTGATCATAAGCGGCAACTTTCATCAGGCAAGCCCATCCCATCCTTTCACTGGCGTCCTTCATCTATCCAGGAACGGTCCTACAAAAAATAGCTCCATGGCCTGATTTATCAGTACGCATCGATTCCTTTACGCTTTTCACCTTGGTCTTAGATGAGCGTTTCGCCAACCCATCACTTCACCTCAGGGCCGGCACTATACAACCGCCATTCTGGCTCTGGATTCGTTTGTGTCTGAATTGCTCAAACTCAAAGAAAACGCGTTAGTCCCACACCCAGATGGCGGTTTTAGCTTTGGCACTATTCCCAACATGCCGAAATTCGGCTTGCCTGGAGGGGAGATTTTTCTGCGTGTAGGTATTCATCGCCGAATGAACAGCGGTTTTGGCGTGAGACACGTGTGGGAAGCCCATAAGGCCGACTTACTCAAACATGGCTGTCAGACTATCGACGAGGTTGCAGCTCTTCTGTCGAAAATGATCGCTCCGGGAGCACAGATCTACTGCGAGTTCAAAGAGCCGCGCGGCGGAAATCGGATCGCAGTATTGAGGACATCCATGGGAACACTGATCCTAGAGCCGAGACACGAACGCGTCACTGGCTTTGGTTATTACGTAGTGACTTGGTATCCGCAAAAACGTGCACATGGAACGCTAGTCGGACAGATACCACGAGTAATACCGAATCAGAAATAAAAAAAAGGCGTCCAACGGACGCCTTTTAGATAATTTTGAGGAGTAGTCGCAGCGATTCTTTAGCTCCCAGCCTTGCGACCTTGGGTTCAGAATCCGACAGGCGAGCCCGTCGTCACTACTTCAGAGAAACCAGCTTTCTCTGCTGCCAAAAATGCGGGGGGGCCTTAGCTGGTGCCCAGTCCCGACGAATGCGCAGTTGCAGTCCTCAAAAATGATGATCCGTTAATGCCAACCTCTAGTCAATATTTCAAGTGTAAATCTTCCGTGAAACGCCCCATTTCGGAGCTTGCCAATCCATCACCTAGTGCAGCTGACTGGACAGCAATACGGAGGACAAATGAATCATGAACTCGCAATCGGGTGCAATGAATGTGGGCACCCTGAAAGCAAAAAGGCGCCATAGGCGCCTTTTTGCAATGTATTCAGGGCTGGTAGTCGCAGCGCTCGCTTAGCACGTCCGAGAAACCTCTCTCGGAAGGGGTCGAAAGCCAACCATTGTTGCCGGTTGCCGCTACCACAGGATCCACGAATCCTGCACATCCACAGTATTGAGGCAATATCGTAGTGAACCTCAACACCCCTGCTCTATAAGAGCCCTAGGCCAGATTCTATCAATTGCAGAGGGTCTATTCAACGAATAGCTGACTAATTCATTGACTAAATAATGCCAATTGACGTACTGCAAACGGGTCACTGATACGTCTTGTAAACCTCTACTTAGGCACTGCATTCCCACTCGACTACCCTTAAAAAACCGCAGGAAGCGGTCCTCGTGTCAGCTCAAGGAACGACCATGTCTCTCTCCATTGTCCACAGCCGCGCCCAAATTGGCGTGGATGCCCCCGCCGTCACCGTGGAAGTCCATCTGGCCAACGGCTTGCCATCCCTGACGATGGTCGGTTTACCCGAAACAGCCGTAAGGGAAAGCAAGGACCGCGTGCGCAGCGCGATCATCAATTCGGGTCTGCAATTTCCGGCGCGGCGTATCACGTTGAATCTCGCTCCCGCCGATTTGCCAAAGGACGGCGGGCGGTTCGATCTGGCGATTGCCCTGGGGATCCTGTCGGCCAGTGTCCAAGTGCCGACGCTGACGCTGGACGATGTGGAATGTCTTGGGGAATTGGCGCTGTCCGGTGCAGTGAGGGCGGTTCGTGGTGTGCTGCCGGCGGCACTGGCCGCGCGCAAGGCTGGACGGACATTATTGGTGCCGCGGGCCAATGCCGAAGAGGCGTGTCTGGCGTCGGGGTTGAAGGTGATTGCGGTGGATCATCTGCTGGAAGCCGTTGCGCATTTCAATGGTCATACGCCCATCGAGCCTTACATCTCGGATGGCTTGATGCATGCCAGCAAGCCTTATCCCGACTTGAACGAAGTGCAGGGCCAACTCGCGGCCAAGCGTGCGTTGCTGATTGCGGCGGCGGGCGCGCATAACCTGTTGTTCAGCGGGCCTCCGGGGACGGGCAAAACACTGCTGGCGAGTCGTCTGCCGGGGTTGTTGCCGCCATTGGCAGAAAGCGAGGCGCTGGAAGTCGCGGCGATTCAATCGGTCGCCAGTTGTGTGCCGTTAAGCCATTGGCCGCAGCGACCGTTTCGCCAACCCCATCACTCCGCCTCCGGCCCGGCGCTGGTGGGTGGCGGCTCGAAACCTCAACCCGGCGAGATCACCCTTGCCCACCATGGCGTGCTGTTCCTCGATGAGCTCCCGGAATTTGACCGTAAGGTATTGGAGGTATTGAGGGAGCCACTGGAATCCGGCCACATCGTGATCGCCCGCGCCAGGGACCGCGTACGCTTTCCGGCGCGGTTTCAGCTGGTCGCCGCGATGAATCCCTGCCCCTGTGGATATCTTGGCGAACCGAGTGGTCGCTGTTCCTGCACGCCGGACATGGTCCAGCGTTATCGCAACAAGCTGTCGGGCCCGTTGCTGGATCGTATCGACCTGCACCTGACCGTCGCCCGCGAAGCCACGGCGTTGAATCCCACATCCAAGCCAGGTGACGACTCGGCCACTGCCGCAGAACTGGTCGCTAACTCACGAGAGCGGCAACATAAACGCCAGGGCTGTGCGAACGCATTCCTTGATCTGCCAGGCCTGCGCAAACACTGCAAGTTATCCACAGCCGATGAAAACTGGCTGGAAACCGCCTGCGAGCGCTTGACCTTGTCCTTACGAGCCGCCCACCGGCTGCTCAAGGTCGCGCGCACATTGGCGGATCTTGAGCAAGTCGATGGCATTCGACGCGAACATTTGGCTGAGGCGCTTCAATACAGGCCGTCGAGCCCTGAATAGTTCAGTCGAGGAAGCCTTCAGCGAACCGAGATATCGAATGGTCCAGGTGTCATCCCTTGGTGAGATCCACCAACGGCGTCTGCCGCACTTCGGTTTCCCGCCCATCCTGAATCTCGTTCACTCGCTTCAAAGCCTGATCCACGGCACCTTTATCCCCCAACAAGCTATAGCTGATCCGGAACTGCTTCTGCTCCTTCGGCCCAATCGTCGGCACCAGACCCAGTGGCCGTTGATACCGGCGGTTGTAGGAAAAGCTCGTTCCCGGCTCAAGACCCGTGACATAGCCCTGCCCTTGGGTATCGGTGTTTTTCCACAGGGAGAACACGGGCAGCGTTTGAGTGTTGAAACCGACCGAGACACCCAGGCTACCCGCCTTGTTGTGCAGCACGGTCAGCGTATCGCCCTTGGCATCGGCATAGGGCACCACGTTGTAAACCGTTTCATCGTAGTCCTTGGTCGGTGCGCGGTAGGTTTGCCAGTCCGGCAGATCGCCTTTGGCCTTGTCGTTGAATGGCGATACCTGTTTCACCGGCGCGACGAAGCGGGCGCCCTGCTCGAGGAATGGGGTGCTGAAGTTGCTGTGGTACAGCGCCTGGTATTCCTTCGAATAGTCGCCGTTGTTGGTCAGGGTATCGTTGAGGCTAAAGTTCACACTGCCAGGTTCGGTAACCAATTCGGTCGCGACGGAGAAGTCGACTTTCTTGAACGCCTGCTCTTTAAGCTCGCCGCGCAGCGTGATGGCGTACGGCGGTTTTTCGTCGATGTGCAGGGTGACTTTGTTCGCAGGGATATTAGCGGCGCGACCGTGCAGGGTCAGCAGTTCGCCGTTGTCCATGCCGGGGTGGCCGACCCATTCGTAGCCGCAGCGGGTGACCAGTTCGTTGAAGCCTTCCAGCCAGCCCAGGCCACCACGGCCGTTGAGTTCGATGAAGGACGGATTGACCACTTCCTTGACCGGCGAATCCCAGCCCATGCGCACGTTGCCTACAGACGCCTGCAGGACGTTCATGCCGCGAGTCGGCACCACCGAGAGTTTCATCGTGCCGTTATCGATGTCGACGATGCTGACGCCCTCCTGCCGACCGCCGTGCAAGGTGCGCAGGGTCACACTGAAGGGTTTTTCGGTTTTTACCCCGAGTTGCTTGCTGGTGATTTGCCAGCTCTGGGCGGCCTTGTCGGTGTCGAGCAGGACGTAGTCCCAGGCCATGGCGTGGGAGGCGGCGGACAGTACGCCGAGGCTAATCAGGAATTTGAGCGGAGTCATGGCAGGAGCCTTTCTTGGAGTTGTGCCATTTTTATAGCCTTGCTGAAACGATTCATCAAGCTCTATACACCAGACTAAAAAAATCGCCTGTCGATTCGAAGCTTTAAGTTAACCCTGAATGCTGAGGCGATCCCATCGCGAGCAAGCTCGCTCCCACAGGGAATTGCGGCGAACTGAAGATGTGTGACCACCAAAACCGCATCGATTCAGCCCAGACGCTCGACGTCCGGCAACTCCATCGCCCGCACTTCGCCCTGCAGGAAATCGCTGAGGCGGCGCAAACGCTCACCGCCGGGGCGGGTTTTCGGCCAGACCAGGTAATAATTCTCACCGCTGGCGACGGCCGTCGGCCACGGCAGGCTCAGCCGTCCCTGGGCAACGTCCTCCGCCACCATCAACAGATCACCCATGGACACGCCGTAGCCTCGGGCGGCGGCGATCATGCCCAGCTCCAATGTGTCGAACACCTGCCCGCCCTTGAGCGACACCTGGTCGGCCAGGCCCATGCGCTCCAGCCAATTGCGCCAGTCACGACGATCCGGTGTCGGGTGCAGCAGCTCGGCAGTGGCCAAGCGGGCGAGATCCCACGGTTGATCGTTCAGAAGATTCGGCGCGCCGACAGGAATCAGCTCTTCCGGGAACAGGAAACTGGCCTCCCAGTCAGGAGGAAAATTGCCGTTGCTGAGGATGACGGCGCAGTCGAACGGTTCATGATTGAAGTCCACCGAGTCGACGTCCATCCAGGCGCTGGTCAGTTGCACCTCGTTGCCCGGTTGCAGATGCCGGAAACGGCTGAGCCGCGCCAGCAGCCAACGCATGGTCAGGGTGGAGGGGGCTTTCATGCGCAGGATGTCATCTTCGGCGCGCAGCGTATTGCAGGCTCGCTCCAGGGCCGTGAAACCTTCGCGGATGCCGGGCAGGATCAGCCGCGCGGACTCGGTCAATTGCAGATTGCGCCCACTGCGATGGAACAACCGGCAGGCGAAATGCTCCTCGAGCGTACGGATATGCCGACTGACTGCACTCTGAGTGATCGACAACTCTTCGGCGGCACGGGTGAATGAACTATGCCGTGCCGCTGCTTCGAATGCGCGAAGGGCATACAAGGGAGGAAGACGACGGGACATCAGGAAGACTCCTACAGCGTAATGAGACGAAGCTAACAGAAACTTCTTAGCATGAGTTTTAATCATGCCACCCATCCTTTTTATCCCTTTGTGAAATCCCTGCAAAGCGCCGAGAATCGACGCTTTACTGCTTACTCTGACAATCGAGCGTGATGACCATGCAGCATCCAGCGCGCATTGAACTCTGGGCCATCCTGCGGCTGGCGGGGCCGTTGATTGCCTCGCAGTTGGCGCACATGCTGATGGTCCTCACCGACACCTTGATGATGGCGCGCCTGAGTCCCGAGGCTCTCGCTGGCGGTGGCCTTGGTGCCGCCAGTTATTCGTTCGTGTCGATCTTCTGCATTGGCGTCATTGCGGCGGTTGGCACCCTGGTAGCGATCCGTCAGGGCGCTGGCGATATCGTCGGCGCGGCCCGGCTGACCCAGGCCGGCTTGTGGCTGGCCTGGTTGATGGCGCTGGTGGCGGGTGTGCTGCTGTGGAACCTCAAACCGGTGCTGCTGCTGTTCGGCCAGACCGAAACCAACGTCGAGGCGGCCGGACAGTTCCTGTTGATCCTGCCGTTCGCCCTGCCCGGCTATCTGAGCTTCATGGCCCTGCGCGGTTTCACCAGCGCCATCGGCCGGGCGACGCCGGTGATGGTCATCAGCCTTGCCGGCACGGTGGCCAATTTCCTGCTCAACTATGCATTGATCACCGGCATGTTCGGCCTGCCGAAAATGGGGCTGGTGGGCATCGGCCTGGTGACGGCGATCGTTGCCAACCTCATGGCGCTGGCCCTCGCGCTGCACATCCGTCGGCATCGGGCCTACGACGCTTATCCACTGCGCCAGGGCCTGTCGCGGCCTAACCGACAGTATTTGAAGGAATTGTGGCGCCTCGGCCTGCCCATTGGTGGCACCTACGCGGTGGAAGTCGGGCTGTTTGCCTTCGCGGCGCTGTGCATGGGCACCATGGGCAGTACGCAACTGGCGGCGCACCAGATCGCCCTGCAGATCGTTTCGGTGGCGTTCATGATTCCGGCGGGGCTTTCCTATGCGATCACCATGCGCATCGGCCAGCACTACGGGGCGGGGCACCTGTTGAGCGCGCGGCTGGCCGGTCGGGTCGGGATTGCTTTCGGGGCGGCGGCGATGCTGGGCTTTGCCATGGTTTTCTGGCTGCTGCCGAATCAATTGATCGGGCTGTTCCTGGACCACAACGACCCGGCATTTCGCGAGGTCATCGACCTGGCGGTAAGTCTGTTGGCGGTGGCGGCATGGTTCGAGCTGTTCGACGGCACGCAAACCATCGCCATGGGCTGCATCCGCGGGCTCAAGGATGCCAAGACCACGTTCCTGGTGGGGCTGGGTTGCTATTGGTTGATCGGTGCACCGGCCGCCTGGTGGATGGCGTTCCATTTGAACTGGGGGCCGACCGGTGTCTGGTGGGGCCTGGCGCTGGGGTTGGCGTGCGCGGCGGTGAGTTTGACATTGGCGTTTGAGTGGAAGATGAAGCGGATGATTCGGCGCGAGCCTGCGTCAGGGGCCAACTTCCAAATCGCCCAGGCCGACTGAGATCCCTTGCAGGAGCTGGCTTGCCAGCGAAAGCGGTGTGTCATTCAACATAGGTCGACCTACCGCCTTCGCTGGCAAGCCAGCTCCTACAGGGGTTGTGGCGGCCCTCACACCGCCATGACCCTCTGGGTTGCGGTGGCCGTCAGATCCCCACATCCATCATCGACTGCTGGCTGCCGCCAAACGTCAAATACTCAACCAACCCCGCCAACGGCAAGGGCTTGCTGATCAGATACCCCTGCACTTGATCGCAACCAAATCCGCGCAACAACTCCAGCTGCTCCAGCGTTTCCACCCCTTCGGCGACCACTTCGAGATTGAGGTTGTGTGCCAGGTTGATCATCGCATGCACAAGTTTGCGATTTTCCTCGCGCTGCTCCATGCCGCCGACGAAGCTCTTGTCGATCTTCAGCAAGGCAATCGGCAGGCTGTTGAGGTGCACGAACGAAGAGAATCCGGTGCCGAAGTCATCGAGGGAGAAGCGTACGCCCAGGCGCCCCAGGGCATCCATGGTCTGTTTCACCAGATCGCTGCGACGCATGACCGCGGTTTCGGTCAGTTCGAACTCCAGCCACTGCGCCTCGACGCCGCGCTCGGCTATCAGCCGACTCAAGGTCGATAGCAATTGGCTGTCCTGGAACTGCCGGAACGACAGGTTGATCGCCATGTGCAATGCCGGCAAACCCCGTTCGCGCAGCGCCTGCATGTCGCGCAGGGCGCGGGAAATCACCCAGTAACCCAGGGGCACGATCAGACCGCTTTGCTCGGCCAGCGGCACGAATTCGCTCGGTGGCAGCAAGCCCCGTTCCGCGTGCCGCCAGCGCACCAGGGCTTCGAGGCCGACGATGCGCCCGTCCTCGAGGTTCAGCCGCGGCTGGTAGTGCAACTCCAGCTGATCGCGACGCAAGGCCCGGCGCAGCTCGCTTTCGAGGTCAGCCATGTTGCGGGCATTGCGATTGATGCGTTCGTTGAAAACGTGAAAGGTGCAGCCCTGAGTGCTCTTGGCCTGCTGCATGGCAATGTGCGCGTGCCACATCAACGGGTCGGCACCGGCCTGGGCCCGGGCGTGGGCGATACCGAGGCTGGAACCGATCAACAGGCTTTCGCCGTCGACCCAATAGGGCTCGGCCAGCGCTTCGGTGATGCGTTCGGCCATCCACTCGGCGCGTTCGGGCGCGCGACGGGTGTCGATCAACAAGGCGAATTCATCGCTGCCCAACCGGGCCAGTCGGTCGCTTGCTTCGAGTTGGCTTTTGAGCCGCGCGACCACTTGCAGGATCAATCGGTCACCGGCCTGATGACCGAGGGAGTCGTTGGCATGACGGAAGTTGTCGAGGTCGAGGTGGCCGAGCGCCAGGCCGCGGCCTTCGTTTTCCGCCAGCCGCGCTGCCAGCAAGGTCTGGAACCCTTGGCGGTTGGCGATGCCGGTCAACGGGTCTTGCTCGGCCAGGCGCCGTAGCGTGGTTTCCAGCACATCGCGCTCACGCACATGGCGCAGGCAACGGCGCAGCATGCCCGGATCGAGCAGATCGCGCACCAGCCAGTCGCTCACACCGTCGGGCGGCGTCAACGGCTCATGTTCAAGCAGCAATACCGTCGGCAGATTGCAACGACCCGGTAGAGGCTGAAGTGCCGGAATCGTCAGTAACACCGCGCTGCGGCTGTCATCGAACAGACGGCTGACCGACTCCCAGCTCGGCGCGCTGATCAGCACGGCCGAACTCCCCATCGGAGCCAGGCACTCGCGCAACAACGCCGCCCACCCCGGCTCTTCGGCCAGCAGCAGCAAACGCAAGGGTTCGACAGGCGTAGACAAGCTGGCTCCCTAAACTTCGCAGTGATGTAGGCGGCGGGCATTATGCAGCGCCGGTCACCAATGACCAAATGACATCTGTTGTCACACGCGGCCATGAATTCGAATTTCGAACATGAGTCGCAAATTCCGCGCGCATCCTGCGTGAAAGTAACAAAACCGGCAATTGGAGAAAGCGTGCTGCGTCACAAGTCGGAGAGAGCAGCACAATTCGCTGAGCCTGTTAAAATGCCGGCCCATTTCGCAAACGACTCCCTGATTTCGTATGTCCCGACTCAATCCCCGGCAGCAAGAAGCCGTGAGCTACGTCGGCGGCCCTCTTTTGGTGCTCGCCGGCGCGGGCTCCGGCAAGACCAGCGTGATCACGCGCAAGATTGCCCACTTGGTCCAGAACTGCGGCATTCGCGCCCAGTACATCGTCGCCATGACCTTTACCAACAAGGCCGCGCGCGAGATGAAAGAACGGGTCGGCACCCTGCTCAAGGGCGGCGAAGGCCGCGGCCTGACGGTGTGCACCTTTCACAACCTGGGCCTGAACATCATCCGCAAGGAACATGTTCGCCTGGGCTACAAGCCTGGCTTTTCGATCTTTGACGAGACCGATGTCAAAGCCTTGATGACCGACATCATGCAGAAGGAATACTCGGGCGACGACGGTGTCGACGAGATCAAGAACATGATCGGCTCCTGGAAAAACGACCTGATCCTGCCACCCGAAGCCCTGGAAAATGCGCGCAACCCCAAGGAACAGACCGCCGCCATCGTTTATACCCACTATCAGCGCACGCTCAAGGCGTTCAACGCGGTGGACTTCGACGACCTGATCCTGCTGCCGGTAAAACTCTTCCAGGAACACGCCGACATCCTGGAAAAGTGGCAGAACAAAGTCCGCTACCTGCTGGTGGACGAATACCAGGACACCAACGCCAGCCAATATTTGCTGGTGAAGCTGCTGATCGGCACCCGCAACCAGTTCACCGTGGTAGGCGACGACGACCAGTCGATCTACGCCTGGCGCGGCGCCCGCCCGGAAAACCTGATGTTGCTCAAGGACGATTACCCGTCCCTGAAAGTCGTCATGCTCGAGCAGAACTACCGCTCCACCAGCCGCATCCTGCGCTGCGCCAACGTGCTGATCTCGAACAACCCGCACGAATTCGAAAAGCAGCTGTGGAGTGAAATGGGTCACGGCGACGAGATCCGCGTGATCCGCTGCCGCAACGAAGACGCCGAAGCGGAGCGCGTGGCCGTGGAAATCCTCAGCCTGCACTTGCGCACCGATCGGCCATACAGCGATTTCGCAATTCTGTATCGCGGTAACTACCAGGCCAAGTTGATCGAGCTGAAGTTGCAGCATCACCAGGTCCCTTACCGGTTGTCCGGCGGCAACAGCTTTTTCGGACGTCAGGAAGTGAAAGACCTGATGGCCTACTTCCGCCTGATCGTGAACCCGGATGACGACAATGCCTTCCTGCGGGTGATCAACGTCCCACGCAGGGAAATCGGTTCGACCACGCTGGAAAAGCTTGGCAACTACGCCACCGGGCGAAAAATTTCGATGTACGCCGCCACCGATGAAATCGGCCTGGGCGAACACCTGGATGCCCGCTTCACCGATCGCCTGTCGCGGTTCAAGCGCTTCATGGACAAGGTCCGCGAGCAGTGCGCCGGTGAGGACCCGATCTCGGCGTTGCGCAGCATGGTCATGGATATCGACTATGAAAACTGGCTGCGCACCAACAGCTCCAGCGACAAGGCCGCCGATTACCGCATGGGTAACGTGTGGTTCCTGATCGAGGCGCTGAAGAACACGCTGGAGAAAGACGAAGAAGGCGAGATGACCGTCGAGGACGCCATCGGCAAGCTCGTGCTGCGCGACATGCTGGAACGTCAGCAGGAAGAGGAAGACGGCGCCGAAGGTGTGCAGATGATGACCTTGCACGCCTCCAAGGGCCTGGAGTTTCCCTACGTGTTCATCATGGGCATGGAGGAGGAAATCCTCCCGCACCGCTCCAGCATCGAGGCCGACACCATCGAGGAAGAACGCCGCCTGGCCTACGTCGGGATAACCCGTGCGCGTCAGACCCTGGCCTTCACCTTCGCCGCCAAGCGCAAGCAATACGGCGAGATCATCGACTGCGCACCGAGCCGTTTCCTCGATGAACTACCGCCGGACGACCTGGCTTGGGAAGGTAATGATGACACTCCCGTTGAAGTCAAAGCCGTTCGCGGCAATACCGCATTGGCGGATATACGCGCGATGTTAAAGCGCTAGAATTGACTACTTTTTAACCAAGCACTTTTTACGAGCCAGGCGCCCGTTGCGCCAACTGAGGAAGCTATTGTGGAAGCACTGCACAAGAAAATCCGCGAAGAAGGCATCGTGCTTTCCGACCAGGTCCTGAAAGTCGACGCCTTTCTGAACCATCAGATCGATCCGGCCCTGATGAAGCTGATCGGCGACGAATTCGCCACGCTGTTCAAGGACTCGGGCATCACCAAGATCGTCACCATCGAAGCTTCGGGCATTGCCCCGGCGATCATGACCGGTCTGAACCTCGGCGTGCCGGTGATTTTCGCGCGCAAGCATCAGTCCCTGACCCTGACCGAAAACCTGCTGTCGGCGACCGTTTACTCGTTCACCAAGCAAACCGAAAGCACCGTGGCGATCTCCCCGCGCCACCTGACCAGCAGCGACCGCGTGCTGATCATCGATGACTTTCTGGCCAACGGTAAGGCGTCGCAAGCGCTGATTTCGATCATCAAACAGGCCGGCGCGACCGTGGCGGGCCTGGGGATCGTAATCGAGAAGTCGTTCCAGGGTGGGCGTGCGGAACTGGATGCGCAGGGTTATCGGGTTGAATCCCTGGCTCGCGTGCAGTCGCTGGCCGGCGGCGTCGTGACCTTCATCGAATAAAATTCGGGATACCGCCCCCCTTGTAGGAGCTGGCTTGCCAGCGAAGAGGCCATAACATTCAACATCCAAGTTGGCAGTTACGCCGCCTTCGCTGGCAAGCCAGCTCCTACAGGGTTTTGTGTTGGCTTTTATTGCGCGGTGGCTTTGAGGCCGGTGAGCAATAGCCGCTGAAACAGATCCTCCTTCAGCCCATCCGGATGGGTCAACTGCATCCGCTCCAGATGCCCGGGATACGCCGACGGCTCCGGCGCATCCAGCGCAGCCTTGCCCAACTCCAGAATTTCCGTGAGCTTGAACTTGCTCTTCAACCAGTTCAGCGCCCGCAACACATCCCGCTCCACCTCGGTGAAATCACACCCCAGCGGATACTCAGGAAACAGATTCGGGTGCTGCGCCTGAATCGCCTGTAGACGCTGCGGATTGTTATCCGCAAACCGTGGATCGAGGCGGAAGTTCTTCGGTAGCTTGCCAACGTTCTGCGCCTGCTCGATCAGCCCCGGCTGAAAGCGTGAGTCGCTGATGTTCAGCAACGCCTCGATCACCGCCGCATCCGTCTTGCCGCGCAAATCGGCGATGCCGTATTCGGTCACAACGATGTCCCGCAAGTGCCGCGGGATCGTGCAATGACCGTATTCCCAGACGATGTTCGAACTGACGTCCCCACCTGACTCGCGCCAGCTGCGCAATAGCAATACCGACCGCGCGCCTTCCAGCGCATGGCCCTGGACGACAAAGTTGTATTGCCCGCCCACACCGCTGAGCACCCGCCCGTCTTCCAGCTGATCCGCCACCCCGGCACCCAACAGTGTCATGGTGAACACGGTATTGATAAAGCGCGCATCGAGGCGCTGCAGACGCTTGAGCTCTTCCTGCCCATAGAGCTCGTTGATGTAGCTGATGCGGGTCATGTTGAATTCGAGCCGCGTACTCTGGGGCAACTCGCGCAAACGCTCATAAAAACTACGCGGCCCGAGGAAAAAGCCACCGTGCACCGAGATGCCGTCGGTTTGCGCAGCCTCATCCAGGGTGCCGGCATTTGCCTGTTGCTGGGTCGGCACATCGGAGTAAACCTTGCGCCGCACGATCCCGGCATCAGCCAGTACCAGCAAGCCGTTGACGAACATTTCGCTGCAACCGTAAAGGCCTTTGGCAAAGGGTTCGATGCCGCCTTCGCGATCGATCAGTTGCGCCCATTGGCTGAGATTGATGTCCGCGAGCAATGCCTTGTATCCGTTCGTGTCAGCTTGCCGCGCCAGCAACGCGGCGGTCAGGGCATCGCCCATGGCGCCGATACCGATCTGCAAGGTACCTCCATCGCGCACCAGCGTGCTGGCGTGCAGGCCAATGAAGTGATCCTGAAACCCCACCGGCATGTTCGGCGTGGAGAACAGCGTCGTGCTGTCTTTCTCGTCAATCAACAGGTCGAAGGCATCGATGCCCATTTCCGCGTCGCCAGGCATGTACGGCAAGTCGTTGTGCACCTGTCCCAACAGCAGGACCGTCTCCCCCGCCGCACGGCGCTTGGCGATCATCGGCAGCAGATCGAGGGTGATGTCCGGGTTGCAACTCAGGCTCAAGCGGTCGGGATGCTCGGTGTGGCTGGCCACCAACTGCGCCACCAGGTTCAAGCCCGCGGCGTTGATGTCCCGGGCGGCGTGACTGTAATTGCTGCTGACGTAATCGCGCTGCGCCGGTGCGCTGTTGAGCAGGCTGCCGGGCTGCAGGAAGAATTGCTGGACTCGAATGTTGGGTGGCAAGTTGTCCTTATGTAGACCCGCAAGGAAATCCAATTCCGGATAGTCGCCGAATACCCGTTCGATAAAGGGTTCGAGGAAGCGCTTTTGCAGGCCATCGCCTAACGCAGGGCGACCGAGGCACAGGGCGGTGTAAATGGTCAGCTGCCGTTCGGGCAGTTGTGCAATGCGTTGAAACAGCGCATTGACGAAGTGATTGGGTTTGCCCAGGCCCAAGGGCAGGCCCAGGTGGATATGCGCTGGCAACCGTGCCAACACATCATCGACCGCCTTCTCGATAGAACACAGCTGCACCATCTGATCCTCCCTTACGTTCCGTGAATGGGGTTGGACCGGCTCGCCCAAGCGAATGCGGTCAATTGCAGGAGCGAGCCTGCTCGCGACGGCCGTCAACGATAACGCGTATTTGCTGGTTAAACGCGGTGCTCTTGAGTCCATTGCGAGCAGGCTCGCTCCTACAGTGGACCGCATTATGGCGAGCCGGGCCTTTGCTGCAAAGAATAGTCCCAAGGGCAAATCGCAGGCACAAAAAAGCCGCTCGCAAGCGGCATGCTGTTTATTGCAGGAGCGAGCTTGCTCGCGATGGTCGTCAACGATAACGCGTACTTTCCGGTTAAACGCGGTGCTCTTGAGCCCATCGCGAGCAAGCTCGCTCCTACAACAACATTCGTTTGTAAGCGGCTTTTCCTTGAAGATGAAACCTTATTTCAGGCCGGACATCTTCTCGATGGCGCCCTTGAGATCGGCATCGGAGCAATCGGCGCAAGTGCCTTTGGGTGGCATCGCATTGATGCCCGAGATCGCTTTCGCCAGCAATCCGTCGACGCCACCTTCTTTCTTGGAGCGTTCGCCCCAGGCTGCGGCATCACCGATTTTCGGCGCGCCCAACAGGCCGGTGCCGTGGCAAGCGTTGCAATGCTTGGCAATCACCGAGTCAGGCGTCTTGGCATCGCCACCACCCGCAGAAGCGGCCACTTCCATCCCCTTGCACTCTTGACCTTGTACACAGACTTTGCCGACTGGCTCAAGGCGTTTTGCAATGTCATCGTTCGTCGCAGCTTGAGCGCTGACTGCCCATAGGGCCAATACGGTTGCTGGTGCAGCCAGCATTTTCATAATTAGATTCACGCGTTCACCCTCAATGGTGGCTAGTCACGCCCACGGCCACGGTTCGCAGGCGGGCGCAAGTATAACGGTAAGCCCGCCACACTGAAACAACCCCAAAGTCGAAGGGGTCTTGTTGTGCAGTGGAAAAACAGTCCGGGCACCTGCGCCATGCTGGCAGGGCGCTTCTTTTGTTAAAAGTTCGCGGGTGTAGCTGCGCTGATTAGTCGCGCCGGCGCATCGAACGGATTGCGAAAACGGTGGGGCTTGGTGCTTTCAAAGTAGTAGCTATCGCCGGCTTCGAGCACAAAAGTTTCTAGCCCGACCACCAGCTCCAGTCGTCCTTCGAGCAAAATCCCGGTTTCCTCGCCCTCGTGGGTGAGCATTTCTTCACCGGTGTCGGCGCCTGGCGGGTAGATTTCATTGAGGAACGCAATAGCCCGGCTCGGGTGAGCCCGGCCGACCAGTTTCATGGTCACAGCCCCATCGGAAATGTCGATCAGCTCGTTGGCTTTGTAAACGATCTGAGTCGGTTTTTCCTGCAGGATCTCTTCGGAAAAGAACTCGACCATCGACATGGGAATCCCGCCCAACACTTTCCTCAGCGAACTGATCGAGGGGCTGACGCTGTTCTTCTCGATCATCGAAATGGTGCTGTTGGTGACGCCCGCCCGTTTGGCGAGTTCACGCTGGGAAAGGCCTTTGAGCTTACGGATGGATTGCAGTCGTTCACCGACGTCCAAGCTTGCGCCTCCAGGATTCAGGTTATTGGAATATTGAGCGTTATCATGGCGACAGCGTTCAGTATTTACAACACTTTGGCCTGAATCCTGTGCGGCAAGGCGACTTTCGGTCTGGGGCGCCCTCGGCTAAGCCCCGGAATAGAGCTTCGGCACCCGGTGCAGGTTGCAGAAGATCTGGTAAGGAATCGTGTCAGCAGCCTTGGCCACGTCGCTGGCGAGGATATTTTTGCCCCACAACTCCACGGTCGAACCGAGGCCCGCTTGCGGCACATCGGTCAAGTCGATGCAGAGCATGTCCATCGAAACCCTTCCGATCAATTGGCTGCGCTGGCCGGCGACCATTACCGGGGTACCGGTCGGCGCCTGTCGCGGGTATCCATCGGCGTAACCCATGGCCACCACGCCAACCCGCATCGGTTTGGGCGTGACGAATTTCGCGCCATAACCGATCGGCTCGCCGGCTGGCAGCTCACGCACACAAATCACTTTCGATTCGAGGGTCATCACCGGTTGCAGGCGTGATGCCACGGCATTAGCTTCTACGAAGGGAGTAGCACCATAGAGCATGATGCCCGGACGCACCCAGTCGCTCGGAATCTGCGGCCAACCGAGCACCGCCGGCGAATTGCGCAGGCTGACCTCGGCGGACAAGCCCTGGCGCGCGGCGTCAAAGACGGCCACTTGCTCGGAGCTGGCCTGATTGTGCAGCTCATCGGCGCGGGCGAAGTGACTCATCAGCACGATCTTCGCGACCTTGCCGCTCGCCAGCAACCGTTGATAGGCCGCCTGGTAATCCTTCGGATGCAGACCGACCCGGTGCATGCCCGAGTCGAGCTTGAGCCAGACCGTGATCGGCTTGCTCAATGCGGCCTTCTCGATGGCGTCAAGCTGCCACAGCGAATGCACCACACACCAAAAATCATGCTCGACAATCAGCGACAGTTCATCGGCTTCGAAAAAACCTTCAAGCAGCAGGACCGGCGCACGAATGCCAGCGGCGCGCAGTTCCAGGGCCTCTTCAATGCAGGCCACGGCGAACCCGTCCGCCTCGGCTTCCAGTGCCTGGGCGCAACGCACCGCTCCATGGCCATAGGCATCGGCCTTGATCACGGCGAGGGCCTTGGAACCCGTGACTTCACGGGCGATCTGGTAGTTGTGACGCAGGGCTTGAAGGTCGATCAGGGCACGGGCAGGGCGCATGGCGGCAGACTTCTGGTCGGTCAATGGGAATAAAACCGGCGCTGGCTGAGGGCATAAGCCACCTGCAGCGCCGGGAGAGGGATAGTTCCTGGCGACTTGCTTTAACGCAGTTACGGCAGAGCGGCTACAACCGACAGCTCCACCAGGATTTGCGGTTCGCACAGCTTCGATTCCACCGTGGCGCGGGCCGGTGCGACGCCTTTTGGCAGCCACTTGTCCCAGATCGCATTCATGCCTTCGAAGTGCGCATCAATGTCTTTCATGTAAATCGTCACCGACAATAGACGGCTCTTGTCGGTCCCGGCCAAGTCCAGCAAACGCTCGATGTTGGCGAGGGTTTCACGGGTCTGCTGTTCAATCCCGGCACTCATGTCGTCGCCGACTTGCCCTGCCAGATAAACGGTGCCGCTGTGGACAACGATCTGGCTCATGCGCTCATTGGTGAGCTGGCGCTGGATTGACATGTTTTGCGGACTCCTGGGTTTTGTTGCCGTAACGAGAAATATCGAGGCCTTCGGCGCTGATTTGCGGCGTTTTCTTCGCCATCAGGTCAGCCAGCAAGCGACCGGAACCGCAGGCCATGGTCCAACCAAGCGTACCGTGACCGGTGTTCAGGAACAGATTTTTGAACGGTGTGGCGCCAACGATCGGCGTGCCGTCCGGTGTGGTCGGACGCAAGCCGGTCCAGAAACTCGCCTGGGTCAGATCGCCGCCTTGAGGATAAAGGTCGTTGACGATCATCTCCAGGGTTTCGCGCCGACGCGGGTTCAGCGACAGGTCAAAACCGGCGATTTCAGCCATGCCGCCTACGCGGATACGGTTGTCGAAACGGGTGATCGCGACCTTGTAGGTCTCGTCGAGGATAGTCGAAGTCGGGGCCATCGACGGGTTGGTGATCGGCACGGTCAGCGAATAACCCTTGAGCGGATACACCGGCGCCTTGATGCCCAGCGGCTTGAGCAGTTGCGGCGAGTAGCTGCCGAGGGCCAGGACGTAGCGGTCAGCAGTTTCCAGCTTGCCGTCGATCCAGACACCATTGATGCGGTCGCCGGCGTAGTCGAGGCGTTGAATATCCTGGTCGAAGCGGAATTCCACACCCAGTTTGGTCGCCATTTCGACCAGGCGGGTGGTGAACATCTGGCAGTCGCCAGTCTGGTCGTTCGGCAGGCGCAGAGCACCGGCGAGGATGTCGGTGACGCTGGCCAGCGCCGGCTCGACGCGGGCAATGCCGGCGCGGTCGAGCAGTTCGAACGGCACGCCGGATTCTTTCAGCACGGCGATGTCTTTCCAGGCGCCGTCGAGTTGCGCCTGGGTGCGGAACAACTGAGTAGTACCGAGGCTGCGACCTTCGTAGGCAATGCCGGTTTCGGCGCGCAACTCGTCGAGGCAGTCACGGCTGTATTCGGACAGACGGACCATGCGCTCCTTGTTTACCGCATAGCGGCTGGCCGTGCAGTTACGTAGCATCTGCGCCATCCACAGGTATTGATCGATGTCGGCAGTGGCCTTGATTGCCAGCGGTGCGTGGCGCTGCAACAGCCACTTGATGGCCTTGAGCGGCACCCCTGGCGCCGCCCACGGCGAGGCATAACCCGGCGATACCTGCCCGGCATTGGCGAAACTGGTCTCCATGGCGGCAGCCGGCTGACGGTCCACCACCACCACTTCAAACCCGGCACGCGCCAGATAATAAGCACTGGTGGTACCGATGACGCCGCTACCCAAGACCATAACGCGCATTTTCATATCCCTCATCGCGGCTTGCCGCTGACGTTTGTTGTTCAGACCGTAGATGTGGGCAGTGTAAAAAAGATTAGCCAGTGCTTTTCACTATATAAATGCCTATATTTGGCGACAATTCTCGGCAAAAACCCTTTTTACGGAGGCGCATCCCCTATGCGTACCAACACTCAGACCAAACGTGAGCTGGACAAGATCGACCGCAACATACTGCGGATCCTGCAAGCTGACGGGCGGATCTCCTTTACCGAGCTGGGGGAAAAGGTCGGGCTCTCGACCACGCCCTGTACCGAGCGGGTCCGGCGGCTGGAGCGCGAGGGGATCATCATGGGCTACAACGCCCGACTCAATCCGCAGCACCTCAAGGGGAGTCTGCTGGTGTTCGTCGAGATCAGTCTCGACTACAAATCCGGCGACACTTTCGAGGAGTTCCGCCGCGCGGTGCTGAAACTGCCTCACGTGCTGGAGTGCCATCTGGTGTCGGGGGATTTCGACTATCTGGTGAAAGCCCGGATTTCCGAGATGGCTTCGTACCGAAAATTGCTGGGCGATATTCTGCTCAAACTGCCCCATGTGCGGGAATCCAAGAGCTATATCGTGATGGAAGAGGTGAAAGAGAGCTTGAATCTGCCGATTCCGGATTGAGGGTCTGACTCAGAGGGGTTTGTTGCCTGAACGAACGCTTTCGCGAGCAAGCCCGCTCCCACAATGGAATGCATTTCAACTGTGGGAGCGGGCTTGCTCGCGAATGAAGGCAACTCGGTTTCCCCCTAGACAAGCACCTGCCGGGTCGACGCCATGTACTCATGAATCTGTTTCTCGACTCTTGGATGAATCAGCTCCACCGGCCCTCGCCCATTGGGGCAAGGCAAGGTCTTGGTAGTGCCGAACAGCCGACAGATCAACGGCCGCTCGTCATACACCGTGCAGCCGTCGGGCCCCAGGTGCACGCAATTGAGCTCATCCATCGCCGCGTCCTGCTCGGCCCGGGTCTTGCGTGGCAGGCGGGACATTTCTTCCGGCGAGGTGGTCACCGGCCCACAGCAGTCATGGCATCCGGGTACGCACTCGAACGAGGGAATCTGCTGGCGCAGCGTGCGGATTTTCTGGCTGTTGCAGCTCATCGAAGCGTTGACCGAATGCGGAATAGACCGGGATTCTGACGCAAAAGCCTCGATCCAGACAGCCACAACCGACCAATGTTGCCCGTACCGGAGTGTCAGGCTTATGCTCCGTCAAATTTTCCATACATCCGAATCAAGGTCATGCACATGAATGCCGGTGCTCAGCAACCTGTCCCAAGCCATCAGCACACGGCGTCCTATTATGCTGCCAGCCGTCTGCCGCAGCCTGATTACCCGGTGCTGCAAGGCGATCTGGTGGCGGACGTCTGCGTGGTCGGCGGCGGGTTCTCCGGGTTGAACACGGCGCTCGAACTGGCCGAACGCGGGCTCAGCGTGGTGCTGCTCGAAGCTCATAAAATCGGCTGGGGCGCCAGCGGACGCAACGGTGGGCAATTGATTCGCGGCGTTGGCCACGGCCTCGATCAATTCGCTGACGTGATCGGTGCGCACGGCGTGCGTCAGATGAAACTCATGGGGCTGGAAGCGGTGGAAATCGTCCGCCAGCGGGTCGAGCGTTTTAACATCCCCTGCGACCTGACCTGGGGTTACTGCGATCTCGCCAACAAGCCTCGTGAACTGGAAGGCTTTGCCGAAGACGCTGAAGAATTGCGCAGCCTCGGCTACCGCTACGAAACGCGGTTGCTGCAAGCCAATGAAATGCACTCGATAGTGGGTTCCGACCGTTACGTGGGCGGCCTGGTCGACATGGGCTCGGGGCATTTGCATCCACTCAATCTGGCCTTGGGCGAAGCGGCCGCCGCGCAGCAACTGGGGGCGAAACTGTTCGAACGCTCGGCTGCCACCCGTATCGACTACGGCCCCGAGATCAAGGTCCACACCACCCGGGGCTCGGTTCGCGCCAAGACGCTGGTGCTGGGCTGCAACGCCTATCTGAATGATCTCAACCCCGAACTCAGCGGCAAGGTGCTGCCCGCCGGCAGTTACATCATCGCCACCGAACGTTTGAGCGAAGAACTGGCCCACTCGCTGCTGCCGCAAAACATGGCGGTCTGTGATCAGCGCGTGGCGCTGGATTACTACCGACTCTCGGCGGATCGACGTTTGCTGTTCGGCGGCGCTTGTCATTATTCAGGACGCGACCCGAAGGACATCGCCGCCTACATGCGGCCGAAGATGCTGGAAGTGTTCCCGCAACTGGCCGGGGTGAAGATCGACTATCAATGGGGCGGGATGATCGGCATCGGCGCCAATCGCCTGCCGCAGATTGGCCGGCTCAAGGATCAGCCGAACGTGTATTACGCCCAGGCCTATTCCGGTCATGGGGTGAATGCCACGCATTTGGCTGGCAAGTTGTTGGCAGAGGCGATCAGCGGGCAGCACAGTGGCGGGTTCGATCTGTTTGCCCAGGTGCCGCATATTACTTTCCCCGGCGGCAAGCATTTGCGCTCGCCGTTATTGGCGCTGGGGATGTTGTGGCATCGGATGAAAGAGTTGGTCTGAGGGATTTGTTGCGTTTTTGCGGGCGCCTTCGCTGGCAAGCCAGCTCCTACAGGGGGTTGCGTGTGGGTCACAGATCTTCTGTCACGCGCGGTCCCCTGTAGGAGCTGGCTTGCCAGCGAAGGCGTCCTCAAGAACACCGCAGGAATCAGATCCGCCAAAACGGCTTAAGCCCCTCCTCCCGCGCCTGTTCGCGACTCAACCCTACATCCCTGAGCTGCTCCGGCGTGAGCGTGAGCAATGCCTTGCGTGTGTGCAAACGATGCCAGAACAGACCCCAGCGACCCAGGCCGGACGGTGCGTTGCGCGGTACCGCTGCGCATGCTCCGTTTTTTTGCCCTGCCACCAGTTCCTGACTGCATAACGTCAGCCGCACATCGCTCAAGCCGTTCATGTTGATCGCTCCTGTTTACTTGGGTAGCCAGAGCTTTCATGATGCGTGGGCGGCGAAAAGCATTACAGATGCAACAGAAATCTATTAACTCCATACAGATTTGCTGATTTACCTACTGAATGACAATTTTTTGCCTCATCTGTATGGGTTTACCGAATGATCCACACCGAGACACCGCCATGACCCTTTACGTCAATCTTGCCGAGCTGCTCGGCACGCGTATCGAACAGGGCTTCTATCGCCCGGGTGACCGGCTGCCGTCGGTGCGGGCGTTGAGCGTCGAGCACGGCGTCAGCCTGAGCACCGTGCAGCAAGCCTATCGGATGCTGGAAGACAGCGGCCTGGCGATGCCGAAACCCAAGTCGGGCTATTTCGTGCCGGTGAGTCGAGCGCTGCCAGAGCTGCCGGCGATTGGCCGCCCGGCGCAGCGGCCAGTGGATATTTCCCAGTGGGATCAGGTCCTGGAATTGATTCGCGCGGTGCCTCGCAAGGACGTGGTGCAACTGGGTCGTGGCATGCCGGACATCACCACGCCGACCATGAAACCGCTGCTGCGCGGCCTGGCACGGCTCAGTCGACGGCAGGACATGCCCGGCCTGTATTACGACAATATCCACGGCACCCTCGAACTGCGCGAACAGATTGCCCGCCTGATGCTCGACTCCGGCTGCCAGTTGAGCGCCAATGACCTGGTGGTCACCACCGGTTGCCACGAAGCGCTGTCCACCAGCATCCGGGCCATTTGCGAGCCGGGGGATATCGTGGCGGTGGACTCGCCCAGCTTTCATGGCGCCATGCAGACCCTCAAGGGCCTGGGCATGAAAGCCCTGGAAATCCCTACCGACCCGCTCACCGGGATCAGCCTCGACGCGCTGGAACTGGCGTTGGAACAATGGCCGATCAAGGCCATACAGTTGACCCCAAACTGCAACAACCCGTTGGGCTACATCATGCCGGAGTCGCGCAAACGCGCGTTGTTGACACTGGCACAGCGCTTTGACGTGGCGATCATCGAGGATGATGTATATGGCGAACTTTCCTATACCTATCCACGACCACGCACGATCAAGTCCTTCGACGAGGACGGCCGCGTCCTGCTCTGCAGTTCCTTTTCCAAAACGCTGGCGCCGGGCCTGCGCATCGGCTGGGTAGCACCGGGGCGCTATCTGGAACGGGTGCTGCACATGAAATACATCAGCACCGGCTCCACCGCGCCGCAACCGCAGATCGCCATCGCCGAATTCCTCAAGGCTGGACACTTCGAACCGCATTTACGGCGGATGCGCAGCCAATACCAACGCAATCGCGATGCGATGATCGACTGGGTCACCCGCTACTTTCCGGCGGGCACCCGAGCCAGTCGTCCGCAAGGCAGCTTCATGCTGTGGGTTGAACTGCCAGAAGGCTTCGACACCTTGAAACTCAATCGCGCCTTGCACGACCAAGGCGTACAGATTGCCGTCGGGAGTATATTTTCCGCTTCGGGCAAGTACCGCAATTGCCTGCGGATGAACTACGCTGCCAAACCAACACCGCAGATTGAAGAGGCGGTGCGCAAGGTCGGCGCTGCAGCAATCAAACTGTTGGCGGAAACAGACAGCTTCACCGACTGACCTTTCTCCGGGAATCAGCGTCCTATGCCGACAACGACCGCCAATCGGAACAATCCTACGTGAGATTCAGACAGCCCCTGCTCGCTCTTCTCCTTCTCACTTCCTTGCTTGGCGGTTGCGCCAGCTTCGACGTTCAACGCGAACCGAGCCAGGCGCTGCCGGCCAGCGATTCGGCGTTCGGACGCTCGATCAAGGCTCAGGCTGCTTCCCATGAAGGCAAATCCGGATTTCGCTTGCTGTCCAATAGCAGTGAAGCCTTCACTGCCCGCGCCGAACTGATTCGCAACGCTCAAAGCAGTCTCGATCTGCAGTACTACATTGTCCACGACGGGATCAGCACCCGGATGCTGGTGGAGGAACTGCTCAAGGCTGCCGACCGCGGCGTGCGGGTGAGGATCCTGCTCGACGACACCACCAGCGACGGCCTGGACTGGACCATCGGCACGCTGGCGGCGCATCCGCAGATCGAGATCCGCTTGTTCAACCCGTTGCACCTGGGCCGTGCCACGGGCGTGACGCGAGCCATGGGCCGGCTGTTCGACCTGTCGTTGCAACACCGGCGCATGCACAACAAGTTATGGCTTGCGGATAACAGCGCGGCGATCGTGGGCGGACGCAATTTGGGCGACGAGTATTTCGATGCCAAGCCTAACCTGAATTTTACCGACATCGACATGCTCGGCATCGGTCCGGTCGCCGAACAACTCGGACACAGCTTCGATCAATACTGGAACAGCGCGCTGAGCAAACCGATCGATGAGTTTCTGTCGCGCAAACCGACGCAAAAGGATCTGCAGAACAGCCGCACCCGACTGGAAGAATCGCTGGAAGAGACGCGCAAACAGAATCATGCGCTGTATCAACAACTGATGACCTTCACCACCAATCCTCGGATGGATATCTGGCGCCGCGAATTGATTTGGGCCTGGAACCAGGCGTTATGGGATGCACCCAGCAAGGTACTGTCCAAGGGTGAACCCGATCCGCATTTGCTGCTGACCACGCAATTGGCGCCCGCGCTTGAGGGTGTCAGCAAAGAGTTGATCATGATTTCGGCGTATTTCGTGCCCGGCCAGCCGGGATTGGTTTACCTCACCGGCCGGGCCGATGCCGGCGTGTCTGTGAGCTTGTTGACCAACTCCCTTGAAGCCACCGACGTACCGGCAGTGCATGGCGGCTACGCGCCCTATCGCAAGGCGTTGCTGGAGCATGGGGTGAAGCTGTATGAATTGCGCCGTCAGCCCGGCGAAGGTGGCGGCAGCGGGCCTGTTTTTTACGGCAGGTCTTTCCGAGGTTCCGATTCCAGCCTGCACAGCAAGGCGATGATTTTCGACCAACAGAAATCGTTCATTGGCTCGTTCAATTTCGATCCACGCTCGGTGCTGTGGAACACAGAGGTTGGCGTACTGGTAGACAGTCCGGAACTGGCCGCGTACGTGCAAAAAGCGGCACTGGAGGGTATGGCGCCGGCGCTGAGCTATCAGGTGAAGCTGGAGAATGACCGGGTCGTCTGGGTGACGGAAGACGACGGCAAAATGCACCTATTGACCAAAGAACCGGGGAGCTGGTGGCGCCGGTTCAACTCCTGGTTCAGTACCGCGGTCGGGCTGGAGCGCATGTTGTAACCCTGTGGGAGCGGCTGACTGGCAGTTTTGCGTCAAGCAGGCTCGGCGACCGCGCCAAACGCCCCTTGCCGAGACAATAGAATCACCAATCCAAACGCCCCGGCCGCCATCAGCAACGGCAACGCATGCCCGCTGATCCACTGGCTGCCGGCACCGGCCGCCAACGGGCCGATCAGGCAACCGATCCCCCACAGCTGCGCAATATGCGCATTGGCCCGCACCAGTGCGTCGTCGCGATAGCGCTCGCCGATCAGGATCAGGGACAAGGTGAACAGGCCGCCGGCACTGGCACCGAACAACACCCACAAAGGCCAGATCAGCAGCGTGTCGATCAGCAACGGGATCGCCAGGCTCGACACCAGCAACACGACCGCGCAGCCGGTGAACAGCGTGCGCCGCGACAAGCGATCCGCCAATGCGCCAATCGGCAACTGCAGCAAGGCATCGCCCACCACCACGGTGCTGACCATCGCCAGAGCAATGTCGGTGGTGAAGCCCTGACGCAGGCAGTAGACCGGCAACAAGGTCAGGATCATCGCTTCAAATGCCGCAAACAATGACACCGCCCAGGCAATCGCCGGCAGGCCACGGCAAAAGCCCAGCAAGTCACTGAAGGTCACGCTGCAAGCTTCGCTGGCCGGTGCTCCGCTGCGACCCAGCAATAGAAACGGTGCCGCGGTCAGCAAACCAACGCCGACCCAGAAACCGTAATCATGCTCTGTGCCCAGCACGCCCAGCAGCAACGGCCCGGCCAGCTGACTCAATGCGTAACTGCTGCCATACAGCGCCACCAATCGCCCGCGCCACTCTTCCAGCACAAGCTGGTTGATCCAGCTTTCACCGAGAATGAAGACAAGGGTCAGGATCACCCCGATCATCAGCCGCAGCACCAGCCACACCGGATAGCTGGGCAGCAGCGCCAGCAAACCGATGGACAATGCCCCCGCCCACAGGCACAGGCGCATCAGGTTGGCCGTACCGAGACGTGCGGCCAGATGGCTGGAGATCTTCGCGCCCAGCAGCACGCCAATGGCCGGCATCGCAGCCATCACGCCGATGGCGAACGAATCGTAACCCCAGCCTTCCAGGCGAAACGACACCAACGGCATGCTGACACCCAGGGCCAGGCCGACACTCAAGACAGACGCCAACACGGCGAAATAAGTCGCCCAACGCATGTTCCACACTCCTGTGGATATTATTTTTCACAGACGCATAAAACAAATGTGGGAGCGGGCTTGCTCGCGAAGGGGCCATCACATCCAACAGCAGAGTTGGCTGTTACGGCGCCTTCGCGAGCAAGCCCGCTCCCACAAGGGATCTGCGTCGCTCAGGAGCCCGGTTGGTAGCCGGCCTCCCTCACTGGCTTACAACTTGATCCAGGTCGCCTTCAGCTCGGTGTACTTGTCGAACGCGTGCAAGGACTTGTCGCGACCGTTGCCGGACTGCTTGAAGCCACCGAACGGCGCGGTCATGTCGCCACCATCGTACTGGTTGACCCACACACTACCGGCGCGCAGTGCCTTGGCAGTCAGGTGCGCCTTGGAGATGTCCTTGGTCCATACCGCAGCGGCCAGGCCGTACGGCGTGTCGTTGGCAATCTGGATCGCTTCTTCGGCAGTGTCGAAGGTGATGACCGACAGCACCGGTCCAAAGATCTCTTCCTGAGCGATTTTCATCGCATTGCTGACGCCGTCGAAAATCGTCGGTTCAACGTAGGTGCCACCGGTTTCCTGAAGAATTCGCTTGCCGCCTGTCACCAGTTTGGCACCGTCGGTGTGGCCGGATTCGATGTAGGACAGCACGGTGTTCATCTGCTGGGTATCCACCAAGGCGCCGACGTTGGTCGCCGGGTCCAGCGGATTGCCCGGCTTCCAGGCTTTCAATGCCTCGATCACCAGCGGCAGGAAAGTGTCCTTGATCGAACGCTCGACCAGCAGACGCGAACCGGCGGTGCAGACTTCGCCCTGGTTGAAGGCGATAGCGCTGGCAGCCGACTCGGCGGCCGCCTGAAGATCCGGCGCATCGGCGAACACGATGTTCGGGCTTTTGCCGCCGGCTTCGAGCCAGACGCGCTTCATGTTCGATTCGCCGGAGTAGATCAGCAGTTGCTTGGCGATCTTGGTCGACCCGGTGAACACCAGGGTGTCGACGTCGTTGTGCAGGGCCAGGGCCTTGCCGACGGTGTGACCGTAACCTGGCAGGACGTTCAGCACGCCTTTCGGAATACCGGCTTCGACGGCCAGCGCAGCGATGCGAATAGCGGTCAACGGCGATTTTTCGGACGGCTTGAGGATCACCGAGTTACCCGTGGAGAGCGCCGGACCGAGTTTCCAGCAGGCCATCATCAACGGGAAGTTCCACGGCACGATCGCGCCAACCACACCGACTGGCTCGCGGGTGACCAGGCCGAGCTGATCGTGCGGAGTCGCGGCCACTTCGTCGTAAAGCTTGTCGATGGCTTCACCGCTCCAGCTCAGGGCTTGCGCCGCGCCGGGAACGTCGATGTACAGGGAATCGCTGATCGGCTTGCCCATGTCCAGGGTTTCAAGCAGCGCCAGCTCTTCGGCATGCTGCTTGAGCAGGCTGGCGAAGCGGATCATGGTGGCCTTGCGCTTGGTCGGTGCCAGGCGCGACCAGACGCCGGAATTGAACGTGGTGCGAGCGTTTTCAACAGCGCGCTGGGCGTCGGCGGCGTCACAGCTGGCAATTTTGCCCAGCAGACGGCCATCGACCGGGCTGATGCACTCGAACGTCTCGCTGGAGACGGCATCGGTGTATTCGCCATTGATGTAGGCGCGGCCTTCGATCTTCAGATCGCGAGCCCGTTGCTCCCAATCGGCACGAGTCAGGGTGGTCATATGAGTGTCCTCCTCTTGTTGAATACGAGCGCCCCGCATTTTTTGCGGGCGACCTCAGGAATGCTTCCCGGCCAGCCTGCTTTTCGGCCCCCAGGTAACTGTCACCCTAAACCAGCCACACCTCATGTTTCAATATATTTGACATAAGGCGCGCAAACGGCCTTGCGATGTTCATTTTAATAAACATAGACTTTGAACCTTCCAAACTCGGCCGCATTCACGGGGGATTACAACAATGAGCATCCAGGACATCGTCGACTTCAGCCAGGCCGATACCAAGGCCGAGCGCTATAAACCGGATCCAGCGAAAATCCTGAAGGGCGATCCCGAGCAAGTGGTTTACAACCACTACAACAGCCCATGCGGTCAGCTGAACGCTGGTGTTTGGGAAGGTGCAGTCGGTCAGTGGCATGTGAACTTCACCGAACACGAGTATTGCGAGATCGTTCAGGGCGTTTCAGTGCTGCGCGACAACGACGGCAACAGCAAGACCGTGCGCGCGGGCGATCGCTTCGTCATTCCGGCCGGGTTTCGGGGCACCTGGGAGGTATTGGAGCCGTGCCGCAAGATCTACGTGGCGTTCGAACAAAAAACCTGAGAGCCGGCGATTCAGGCCATCGAAAGCCCATCCCTGCCGATGGGCTTTTTATTGACCGCACGATGGGAAAATATCGCGACACAGTCCAACAGGTGAAAAATGATCGCCGTTATTCCAGTATTTTCCTACGCCATCCATGACGGATGACGGGAGCACATTCGATCATTTCCACTATCGCAAGGAAGCAATACATGACCACTGATTTGAAACAACACCTGGACACCGCAACCCAGTACGTCGGTCGGCAATACTCCGAGGAGCTGCGTGCAGAAGTCGCCAACAAGACCGGCTTGGCAGTACGCCCGAGAGGCATCGGGTTCATCATGACCAAGGACTACAATCCGGCGCGCATCAATTTTCTGGTCGAAAACGACATCATCACCCATGTCACCATGGGTAACTGATTTGCACTGCGCCGCATGCTGCACAGCCCTGAGGCGCAGTGACGTGACCAGAGAACTATAGCGACACGAAACGCCCGATGCCCTGCATCGGGTTTTTCGTAGGGCAAGGAGGCAACATGCTTGAGAATCCAGATCAATGCGACGTTACGATCGCTCAATACACCATTGGCCAGAAATACACTCCCGAATTACTCGAAGAAGTTCGCACCAGGGCAGATGGCGCACCGGTCCGCGTCACCGGGCCAGGATTTGTCTCAGATCGCAAACGGGTCCCTCGTCGTATCAGCCTGCTGACCGATGCCGACAAAATCATCGTCAGCATTCAGTGCGGCTAAAAACTTCATCACTATTCGACTGCCGTTTGAAGTCGAGCGAAATACATAATTACCGCGTCTATTCGTCGACCATGTTGGATGCTGGTCTGGGGCCTCGGAAAAATAGAGGCCTAACCTCATCATTCACAAGGAAGCGAATTAACATGAATCGATCTTTTACCATCAGCCTGCTGGCAGGTCTAACCTTTGCAGCCACCCTGACGTCGGCGCATGCCGAAGAGTCGGCGCAGCAATGCAATGCGCAGCGGGCACAGGATTTCATCGGCGTCTATCTGACTCAGGCTGTCAGGGAGCAGGCACGGGTGGAGGCGCGCGCGGCCAGGGTTATCGTCAATCCGGTCACGCAAGAGTTTGATCCCCGCCGCTTGCGAATCATTACCGATCTCGATCTGAAGATCACCAGGATTTCCTGTGGCTGATCCCTCTCTGTAACCCTATTCATTTGGCAACAAAAAAGGCCCGTATCTCGCGATACGGGCCTTTTTTGTAAGAGGGAAAAATCAATTACTTGATTTTGCCTTCTTTGTAGATCACGTGCTTGCGAACAACCGGATCAAATTTCTTGATCTCGATTTTGTCCGGAGTAGTGCGCTTGTTCTTGTCGGTAGTGTAGAAGTGACCAGTACCGGCGCTCGAAATCAAACGAATCAATTCACGCATGATTAGCTCCCTTAGATCTTGCCAGCGGCGCGGATTTCGGCCAACACGACAGTGATGCCGCGCTTGTCGATGATACGCATGCCTTTGGCAGATACGCGCAGACGCACAAAACGTTTCTCTTCTTCAACCCAGAAGCGGTGATGCTGCAGGTTCGGCAGGAAACGACGACGGGTTTTGTTGTTTGCGTGGGAAATGTTATTCCCAGTCACCGGACCCTTACCGGTAACTTGACAGACTCTCGACATGCCTCAGCCCTCTAAAACCACATGCCCAACCCGGCATGGGTTGGCCGCTTAATCTCTCAGTCATTTGGCGCCAGGCGCCGCGTTTCTTTAGAGGTCTTACCGGCTACACCTACAGTGAAGGAACCGGGCCCCTAGAAAAGAGCGCTGCTTTATACCAGAAAGACTGGAGCGCAACAACATTCAGTGTGCCTTGAATTGATAAAAACCGGTTTTTTCGGGCTCCGAGCGCCCAAGACAAAGGCTGTCGTCGATAGCGACCGCTCGTCGCAGAAAATCTGCGGAGCCACCAATCAAGTGTTTTGCCAACCGCGCGCGCACCAATCAATCGCACATACTCCCCTTAAAATGAAAAAGGGGATAGTCATTTGCAAAAGAGCCCACTAGGGTAAGTCTTTTCCAGACTGCACTTGCAGATGGGCCTTCGATCTGTAAAGGAATCCGACCATGCGCCTCGCTGCCCTACCGCTGTTGCTAGTCCCGCTTCTGCTGAGCCCACAAGCCATGGCTGCGGCCTTGAGTGTCTGCACCGAGGCCAGTCCTGAAGGCTTTGACGTGGTGCAATACAACTCGCTGACCACCACCAACGCCTCGGCCGATGTGCTGATGAATCGTCTGGTGGACTTTGATACGGCCAGCGGCAAAGTGGTCGCCGGCCTCGCGGACAGCTGGGAAGTCACCCCCGATGGCTTGAGCTATGTCTTCAAGCTGCATCCGAAAGTGAAATTCCACCGTACCGAATACTTCAATCCGGCTCGCGACCTGACCGCCGAAGACGTGAAGTTCAGCTTCGACCGCATGCTCGACCCGGCAAATCCGTGGCACAAAGTGGCCCAGAGCGGCTTCCCGCATGCCCAGTCGATGCAATTGCCGGCATTGATCAAGAAGATCGACGCGCTGGATCCGTTGACCGTGCGTTTCACCCTCGACCATCCCGACTCGACGTTCCTTCCGACCCTGAGCATGGGCTTCGCCTCGATCTATTCGGCCGAATACGCCGACAAGCTGATGAAGGCCGGCACTCCGGAGAAGCTCAACAGCCAGCCGATCGGCACCGGCCCTTTCATCTTCACGCGCTTCCAGAAAGATGCCGCGATTCGCTACAAGGCCAACCCGGACTACTTCCGCGGCAAGCCATCAGTGGACCCGCTGATCTTCGCCATCACCCCGGATGCCAACGTGCGCCTGCAGAAACTGCGCCGTAACGAGTGCCAGATCGCGCTGTCGCCCAAGCCTCTGGACGTACAGTCGGCGCTGAAGGAACCCAAGTTGAAAGTGGAAAAGACTGACGCATTCATGACCGCGTTCGTCGCCATCAACAGCCAGCATCCACCGCTGGACAAGCCCGAAGTGCGCCAGGCGATCAACCTCGCGTTCGACAAGACCAACTACGTCAAGGCTGTGTTCGAAGACACCGCCGAACCCGCCAATGGCCCCTACCCGCCCAACACCTGGAGTTACGCCAAAGGTTTGCCGGGCTACCCGCATGACGTCGAAAAGGCGCGGGCATTGATGGCCAAGGCCGGCCTCAAGGACGGGTTCAAGACCACTATCTGGACCCGGCCTTCCGGCAGCCTGCTCAACCCGAACCCGAGCCTGAGCGCGCAAATGCTGCAATCGGACCTCGCACAGATCGGTATCGAGGCCGAGATTCGGGTGATCGAATGGGGCGAGTTGATTCGCCGCGCCAAGGCTGGTGAACACGACCTTCTGTTCATGGGCTGGGCCGGTGACAACGGGGACCCGGACAACTTCCTCACGCCGCAGTTTTCCTGCGCCGCGCTCAAGTCCGGCACCAATTTCGCCCGCTACTGCAACCAGGACCTGGACAAGCAGATCAGCGCCGGCAAAACCACCACTGAGCAAGGTGTGCGCACCAAGCTGTACGAACAGGCCCAGGCGCAGATCCAGCAGCAGGCGCTATGGTTGCCGCTGGCTCACCCGACTGCGTTCGCGCTGACGCGCAAGGATGTCGAGGGGTACTCGGTCAGCCCGTTTGGTCGGCAGGATTACTCGAAGGTCACCCTCAAATAATCAGCGTCGCCACAAATCCTGTGGGAGCGGGCTTGCTCGCGAAGGGGGCGTGTCAGTCGACATCAATGTCGCCTGACACACCGCTTTCGCGAGCAAGCCCGCTCCCACAGGGAATTTGTGTTTGTCGGGCTTCCCGCTACAGCCACCCATACTCAGCCATGGACAGCGGATCGCCATCGCCGATGATGAAATGGTCGAGTACCCGCACATCGATCAACTCCAACGCCTCCTGCAGGCGCTTGGTCAGCGTGCGGTCGGCCTGGCTGGGGCTGGTATTGCCCGACGGGTGATTGTGGCAGAGGATCAATGCTGCGGCGTTGTGGGCCAGGGCACGCTTGACCACCTGCCGGGGGTGGACGCTTGTGCTGTCGATCGAGCCGCGAAACAATGCCTCGAAGGACAGCACTTGATGCCTGGAGTCCAGAAACAGACAGCCGAACACCTCATGCGGCTCGTGGCGGAGCATCGACTTCAAGTAATCGCGAACCGCCTGCGGATTTTCCAGCGCCGGTTTCTGGCGCGCTCGCTCGGCCAAATGCCGCCGGCCCATTTCCTGTGCCGCCTGCAACTGAGCGAATTTTGCCGGCCCAAGCCCCAACTGGCTGCTGAACGCTGCCTGATCGGCCTCCAGCAGCGAGCGCAGGCTGCCAAACTGACTCAAGAGGTGTCGCGCCAGATCCACCGCGCTTCTGCCGGCCACGCCGGTTCGTAAAAAAATGGCCAGCAGTTCGGCATCCGAAAGACTCGCCGCCCCCAGTTCAAGCAATCTCTCCCGCGGCCGCTCGGCCGCGGGCCAATCACGAATACTCATAGCACCTCCCTGGAATATGGGCGCCGCTGTTCCGTAGCGGTCGCTGTGATATCGTAGCCCATCTTTTTTGCGGGCGATTTCATCCCTGGGGAGGGGGTATCGCCATGCAGTCATCAACGAAATGAAAGGCAGACCTATGCAGCGGCTGTATCGGAAACGCATCGTTCTGGGCGTCGGCGGTGGCATTGCTGCCTACAAAAGCGCCGATCTGGTTCGCCGCTTGATCGACCAGGGCGCCGAAGTACGCGTGGTCATGACCCGCGGCGGCAGTAAGTTCATTACCCCGCTGACCATGCAGGCCCTCTCCGGGCACCCGGTCCACCTCGACTTGCTGGACCCCGCGGCCGAAGCCGCCATGGGCCACATCGAACTGGCCAAATGGGCCGACCTAGTGCTGATCGCCCCCGCCACCGCGGACTTGATGGCCCGCCTGGCCCAAGGCATTGCCGATGACCTGCTGACCACACTGGTGCTGGCCACCGACGCCGTGGTCGCCGTTGCTCCGGCGATGAACCAGGCGATGTGGCGCGATCCGGCCACCCAGGGCAACCTGCAAATCCTCGAAGACCGCGATATCAAAGTCTTCGGCCCGGCCTCCGGCAGCCAGGCCTGTGGTGACGTCGGCCTGGGCCGCATGCTCGAAGCCATCGAACTCGCCCAGTGCGCAGCGGACTGCTTCCAGCGTCAGGCGCTGACTGGCAAACACGTGCTGATCACCGCCGGCCCGACCCAGGAAAACATCGACCCGGTGCGCTACATCACCAACCACAGCTCAGGGAAAATGGGCTTTGCCCTGGCCGAAGCCGCGGTAGAAGCCGGCGCCCGTGTGACGCTGATCACCGGCCCGGTGCACCTGCCGACGCCGGATCGCGTCACCCGCATCGACGTGGTCAGCGCCCGCGACATGCTCGCCGCGTGTGAAGCCGCGATCCCCTGCGACCTGTTTATCGCCTCGGCAGCAGTCGCAGACTACCGTCCGGAAGTCGTCGCCCCACAGAAACTCAAGAAAGATCCTACGAACGGCGACGGCTTGTTGCTACAGATGGTGCGTAACCCGGACATCCTGGCCTCCATTGCCACCCGCCCCGACCGTCCGTTCAGTGTCGGTTTCGCCGCCGAAACCGAACACCTGCTCGACTACGCTGCCCGCAAGTTGAAGGACAAGAACCTCGATTTGATCGTCGCCAATGACGTCGCCAACCCGAGTATCGGCTTCAACAGCGAAGAAAACGCCTGCAGCGTGATCGACCGCCAGTTACACGCCACACTTTTCGCCCAGACCAGCAAGAGCAAGATTGCCCGCCAGCTGATCACTTTTATCTCCGAACGTCTGAACCAGGTTTAATTTACATGCACGCTTTGCAAGCCAAGATCCTCGATCCCCGCATCGGTACCGAATTCCCGCTGCCGCAGTACGCCACGCCCGGTTCCGCCGGCCTCGACCTGCGCGCCATGCTGGAAAAAGACACCGTCATCAAGCCGGGCGAAACCCTGCTGATCCCTACCGGCCTGTCGGTGTACATCGGCGACCCGGGCCTGGCAGCGCTGATTCTGCCGCGTTCCGGCCTGGGTCATAAGCACGGCATCGTGCTGGGTAATCTGGTCGGTCTGATCGACTCCGATTACCAGGGCCCGTTGATGGTGTCGTGCTGGAATCGTGGTCAGTCCGATTTCAACATCGTGGTCGGCGAACGCCTGGCTCAGCTGGTGTTGGTGCCGGTGGTTCAAGCGCACTTCGAGATGGTCGATGAGTTCGTCGAAACCCAGCGCGGCACCGGTGGTTTCGGGCATTCCGGCAGCCATTGATCAGCACGCGATACCCAGGGTGAGGGATTTGTGTGGCGAGGGAGCTTGTCGGAACGCCGCACCGTCCCGCTTGGGTGCGCAGCGCCCACAAAATCCTGGGGCCGCTCGCAGCCCAGCGGGAGCAAGCTCCTCGCCACAGGGGCAATGTTTTCTGAAATTTGTACAAAATTCATCTGGAAGGTTTACGGCTCAAAATCAAGGGATTGGCCGGTGATTTCCTTGCAAATGCAGGTGGCATGGCCTTTACACACCACGAACTCTCTGCTGAAAACACCGTCATACCCTTCAGTTTGAGCCAGCCGGCGAGTTTTTCACCGGCAGGTCCAGCCACTTTCAAGATGGAGCATTCCCAGTAATGAGCACCCCGGCAAACGTCGCACCCAAGTTCCCCGACAGCATCTTCCGCGCCTACGATATTCGCGGCACCGTCCCGGAATTCTTGAACGCTGAAACCGCTTATTGGCTTGGTCGCGCCATCGGCTCCCAGAGCCTGGCCCAGAACGAACCCAATGTTTCGGTTGGCCGCGACGGTCGCCTGTCCGGCCCGGAACTGGTAGAACAACTGATCAAGGGCCTGGCGGAAAGCGGTTGCCACGTCAGCGACGTCGGCCTGGTGCCAACCCCTGCGCTGTATTACGCCGCCAACGTACTGGCAGGCAAATCCGGCGTCATGCTGACCGGCAGCCACAACCCGTCGAATTACAACGGCTTCAAGATCGTCATCGCTGGCGATACCTTGGCCAACGAACAGATCCAGGCCCTGCACGATCGCCTCAAGACCAACAACCTGAGCAGCGGCCAGGGCACCATCACCCAGGTCGAGATCCTCGATCGCTACAACACCGAAATCGTCCAGGACATCAAGCTCGCCCGGCGCCTGAAGGTGGTTGTCGACTGCGGCAACGGCGCGGCTGGCGTTATCGCCCCGCAGCTGATCGAAGCCCTGAACTGCGAAGTCATCCCGCTGTTCTGCGAGGTTGACGGTAACTTCCCGAACCATCATCCGGATCCGGGCAAGCCAGAAAATCTCGTCGACCTGATCGCCAAGGTCAAGGAAACCAAGGCCGACCTGGGTCTGGCCTTCGACGGTGACGGCGACCGCGTCGGCGTAGTGACCAACACCGGCAGCATCGTTTACCCCGACCGCCTGCTGATGCTGTTCGCCCGCGATGTCGTGGCGCGCAACCCGGACGCGGAAATCATCTTCGACGTCAAATGCACCCGCCGCCTGACCCCACTGATCAAGGAATATGGCGGTCGTCCGCTCATGTGGAAGACCGGTCACTCGTTGATCAAAAAGAAAATGAAGCAAACCGGGGCCCTGTTGGCCGGCGAAATGAGCGGCCACATCTTCTTCAAGGAGCGCTGGTTCGGTTTCGACGACGGCATCTACAGCGCCGCGCGTCTGCTGGAGATCCTCAGCAAGGAAAAATCCACCGCGGAAGAGTTGTTTGCGACCTTCCCGAACGATATTTCTACGCCGGAAATCAATATCCATGTGACCGAAGAGAGCAAATTCAGCATCATTGATGCATTGCACGATGCGAAGTGGGGCGAAGGCGCTGACCTGACCACCATCGACGGCGTGCGAGTCGACTACGCCAAAGGCTGGGGCCTGGTTCGCGCCTCCAACACCACGCCGGTGCTGGTGCTGCGTTTCGAGGCCGATGACGAGGCTGAACTGCAGCGCATCAAGGACGTGTTCAAAGTCCAGTTGAAGCGTGTTGCACCTGATCTCCAACTACCGTTTTGATTTATTGAAGCGCCCTTTATCGAAGTGCCGGAGCCCTGAATGACCCTCGAACGCGAAGCCGCCGCCAACACCGCCAAGGTCCTGTCCGAAGCGCTGCCTTACATCCGCCGCTATGTCGGCAAGACGCTGGTGATCAAATACGGCGGCAACGCGATGGAAAGCGAGGAGCTGAAAACCGGCTTCGCCCGCGACATCGTGCTGATGAAAGCCGTCGGTATCAACCCGGTGGTGGTTCACGGCGGCGGCCCGCAAATCGGCGACCTGCTCAAGCGCTTGTCGATCGAGAGCCACTTCATCGATGGCATGCGCGTGACTGATGCGCAGACCATGGACGTGGTGGAAATGGTCCTCGGTGGCCAGGTCAACAAGGACATCGTCAACCTGATCAACCGTCATGGCGGCAGCGCTATCGGCCTGACAGGTAAAGACGCCGAGCTGATTCGCGCTAAAAAGCTCACCGTGACCCGCCAGACGCCGGAGATGACCCAGCCGGAAATCATCGACATCGGCCAGGTGGGCGAAGTGGTCGGAATCAACACCGACCTGCTGAACCTGCTGGTCAAAGGCGACTTCATCCCGGTGATCGCGCCAATCGGTGTCGGCGCCAACGGCGAGTCCTACAACATCAACGCCGACCTGGTGGCGGGAAAAGTCGCCGAAGCGCTGAAAGCCGAAAAGCTGATGCTGCTGACCAACATCGCCGGCCTGATGGACAAGGCGGGTACGGTCCTGACCGGCCTGACCACCCAGCAGGTCGACGAACTGATCGCCGACGGCACCATCTACGGTGGCATGCTGCCGAAGATCCGTTGCGCGCTGGAAGCGGTACAGGGCGGCGTGGGCAGCTCGCTGATCATCGATGGCCGGGTACCGAATGCGATTCTGTTGGAGATCTTCACCGATACTGGTGTGGGCACCTTGATCAGTAACCGCAAGCGTCCGTAAGCAACACCTGCAAAAAGACCCCGCTCAGCCTGGCTGAGCGGGGTCTTTTTTTGCGCGGCACATCTGACAAACCGGCGGCGGCCCATTCGCCGACATCCCTGTAGGAGCTGGCTTGCCAGCGAAAGCGGCATACCTGACACCCTGCGTCGCATGGTTCGCCAGCAAGCCGGCTCCTACAGAATCAGACGCCGAACTGTGCGCGGTAGGCTTCAACTGCCGGCAGGTGTTGCTTGAGCTGCGGATCGTCAGCCAGGAACTCGAGCACCTGGTTCAGCGAAACAATGCTGATCACCGGGATGCCGAAGTCGCGCTCCACTTCCTGGATCGCCGACAACTCGCCGTTGCCACGCTCCTGTCGGTTCAGGGCGATCAGCACGCCCGCCGCCTTGGCACCCTCCTGGGAAGCAATGATCTGCATCACTTCACGGATCGCGGTACCCGCGGTGATCACGTCGTCGATGATCAGCACGTCGCCGGTCAATGGCGCGCCCACCAGGCTGCCGCCTTCGCCGTGGGCCTTGGCCTCCTTGCGGTTGAAGCACCATGGCAAATCACGCTCATGGTGTTCGGCCAGGGCCACTGCAGTGGTCGCCGCCAAGGGGATGCCTTTGTAGGCCGGGCCAAACAGTACGTCGAAGGGAATGGCGCTCTCGACGATGGCTGCCGCATAGAAACGACCCAGCTGCGCCAGGGCCTTTCCTGAGTTGAACAGGCCGGCGTTGAAGAAGTAAGGACTAGTGCGCCCGGACTTCAGGGTGAACTCGCCGAAGCGCAAAACGCCGCGATCGATGGCAAAACGAATGAAATCGCGCTGATACGCTTGCATGAAAAAAACCCCAAATACCACGGATTTAGCTAATTAGGTTGACGCCGTGTATCATACACGCACGCGATTTTTGGGGCCATTTATGCGGATCATCAGTGTGAACGTCAATGGTATTCAGGCTGCAGTGGAGCGAGGGTTGCTCAGTTGGCTGCAAGCACAGAATGCCGACGTCATCTGCCTGCAGGACACCCGCGCCTCCGCCTTTGAACTGGACGATCCAGCCTTCCAACTGGATGGCTACTTCCTTTATGCCTGCGAAGCCGAAGTTCCCGCCCAGGGTGGCGTGGCTTTGTATTCGCGGTTGCAACCGAAGGCAGTCATCAGCGGTCTCGGCTTCGAGACGGCCGACCGCTACGGGCGCTACCTGCAAGCCGATTTCGACAAGGTCAGCATCGCGACCTTGCTGCTCCCTTCAGGGCAGAACGGCGATGAAGACTTGAACCAGAAGTTCAAGCTAATGGACGATTTCGCCCGTTATCTGGATAAACAGCGACGCAAGCGGCGCGAGTACATTTATTGTGGCTCGCTGTACGTGGCGCAACAGAAGCTGGATATCAAGAACTGGCGCGACAGCCAGCAATCCCCGGGCTTCCTGGCACCTGAACGTGCCTGGATGGACGAGATTGTCGGCAATATGGGGTATGTCGATGCCCTGCGTGAAGTCAGCCGTGAAGGTGACCAGTACAGCTGGTGGCCGGACAACGAACAGGCAGAAATGCTCAACCTCGGTTGGCGTTTCGACTATCAGTTGCTGACCCCGGGCCTGCGCCGCTTTGTACGCAGCGCACGTTTGCCACGGCAGCCGCGGTTTTCGCAGCACGCACCGCTGATCGTGGACTACGACTGGACGCTGACCATTTAAGCGTTTTATCGCACATGCGAAAAAGCCGACATCACTGTCGGCTTTTTTGTGCGCGCTGAGTTTTCAATGTGGGAGCGAGCCTGCTCGCGATGGCGTCGTGTCAGTCACCCTATTCAGTGGCCGAAGGGACGCTATCGCGAGCAGGCTCGCTCCCGCAATGGATCTGCGTCGTGGCTACTTGATCAGCCGCCAGGTAAAGGGATACCGGTAAGGCACCCCTTCATTGGCCTTCACACCGCCGATGATCGTCAGCACCAGCGCACCGATCGCCACCAGTCCGATCAGGAAGAACCCGATGACCACCACCATCAGCAAGATGGAAATGGCGGAAGCAATCGCGACGGTGATCTGAAAGTTCAGCGCCTCTTTGCCCTGCGCATCGACAAACGGGTCCATCTCGCGTTTTATCTGCCACAGAATCAGCGGCCCGATCAGCGTACCGAATGGAATCCAGATCCCCAGCAGGGCGGACAGGTGACAAAACATCGCCCATTGCCGAACCTCTTTGCTCGGCGTGGGAAGCAGCTGTTGCTCGTCACTCATAACGTCCTCCTGCCTGGATCGGGTTCGATCAGTCGGCCAGTGCAGCCTTCTGCAGTTCGAAGATTTCGCTCATCCCTTTCTTCGCCAGTTCCAGCATGGCGTTCAACTCTTCAGGCTGGAACGGCGCACCTTCGGCGGTGCCCTGGACTTCGATGAAACCGCCGGTACTGGTCATCACCACGTTCAGGTCAGTCTCGGCAGCCGAGTCTTCCAGGTAGTCGAGGTCGAGCACCGGCTCGCCCTGATACATGCCGACCGAAACAGCAGCGATCATCTGCTTGAGCGGATCGCCACCTTTCAGGCCGCCGCGTTTCTTGATCACTTTCAAGGCGTCGACCAGTGCAACCATGGCGCCGGTGATGGACGCGGTGCGGGTGCCGCCGTCGGCCTGGATCACGTCGCAGTCGACGTACAGGGTGACGTCGCCCAGCTTGGACATGTCCAGCGAAGCGCGCAGGGAGCGACCGATCAGGCGCTGGATTTCCAGGGTACGGCCGCCTTGCTTGCCACGGCTCGCTTCACGCTGGTTACGCTCGCCGGTAGCGCGCGGCAGCATGCCGTACTCGGCGGTCAACCAACCCTGGCCCTGACCTTTGAGGAACCGCGGCACGCCGTTTTCGACGCTGACGGTGCAGATGACCTTGGTATCACCGAACTCGACCAGTACAGATCCCTCGGCGTGTTTGGTGTAGTTGCGGGTAATGCGGATCGAGCGGAGCTGATCGGCAGCGCGACCACTTGGACGTTTCATAGGGCATACCTGTACGGGGACGGAAAACTGCCGAGCATTATAGAGCCGCGGGCCGCGCCTGGGCACTTCTAAAAATTCCAGCCGACGACTGAAGGCCCGCAATAGAGCATAGCCGACGGCCTGCAGCTCTTTGTGACACGGTGTGTTTGGGCGCATCCGCCCCACTGCGCTACAATCCTGCGCCTTTGTTGCCTCTGGGCTTAAATTCATATTGATCAGGTAAGCGAAACCTTTGGTGACGCCTGAACCTGAATTGCGAGGTACCTCCATGGTGCACAGCATGACCGCCTTCGCCCGCGTCGAGAAAGCCGGTGCCCAAGGCACCCTGAGCTGGGAACTGCGCTCGGTCAACAGCCGCTACCTGGAGCCGCATCTGCGCCTGCCGGAATCGTTTCGCGACCTCGAAGGCGTGGTCCGCGAAGCGCTGCGCCAGGGAATCTCCCGCGGCAAGCTCGAATGCACCTTGCGCTTCACCGAAGAAAACACCGAGAAACCCTTGCAAGTGGACCGTGAGCGCGCGGCGCAATTGGTCGCGGCTGCCGAGACCATCGCCAGCCTGATCAAGAATCCGGCCGCACTCAATCCGCTGGAAGTGCTGGCCTGGCCCGGCGTGCTGGTGGGCGACGCCACCGACCCGCAAGCCTTGAGCGCCGAAGCGCTGACGCTGTTCAACGAAGGCTTGAAAGAGCTCAAGGCTGGCCGCGAGCGTGAAGGCGCGGAGCTGGCGCGCTTGATCAATGATCGCCTGACGTCCATTGAAGAAGATGTGGTGACCCTGCGTGTACTGGTCCCGCAGATGCTCGCGACCCAGCGTCAGAAAGTCCTCGACCGTTTTGCCGACATGAAAGCCGAAATGGACCCGCAGCGCCTGGAACAGGAAATGGTCATGCTCGCCCAGAAGAGCGACGTCGCCGAAGAACTGGATCGCCTGAGCACCCACATCATCGAAGTTCGCCGGGTGCTCAAGGCCGGCGGCGCGGCCGGTCGGCGCCTGGACTTCCTGATGCAGGAGCTCAACCGCGAAGCCAATACATTGGGCTCCAAAGCCTTCGACCCGCGCAGTACCCAGGCGGCGGTCAACCTCAAGGTGTTGATCGAGCAGATGCGCGAACAAGTACAGAATATTGAGTAAGGCAACCCCGACATGACCCACAGCACCGGCACCCTGTACATCATTTCCGCCCCTTCGGGCGCGGGCAAGAGCAGCCTGGTCAAGGCCCTGACCGACGCTGACCAGGAGATCCGCGTCTCCGTCTCCCACACCACCCGCGCCATGCGCCCCGGCGAAGTGAACGGCGTGAACTATCACTTCGTCGAACGCGGCGAGTTCGTGAAGATGATCGAGCACGGGGATTTCCTCGAACGTGCCGAAGTGTTCGGCAACCTTTATGGAACCTCGCAAAGCCACCTGCAGCAGACGCTGGACGAAGGCCACGACCTGATTCTGGAAATCGACTGGCAGGGTGCCGAACAAGTGCGCAAGCTGATGCCCCAGGCCCGTTCGATCTTCATTCTGCCGCCGTCCCTGGAGGCCTTGCACCAGCGCCTGACCAATCGCGGCCAGGACAGTGACGAGATCATTGAAGGCCGGATGCGCGAAGCCGTCAGCGAAATGAGCCACTACGTCGACTACGACTACCTGATCATCAACGACGATTTCGCCCACGCACTGCGTGATTTGCAGGCGATTTTCCGTGCCAATCAGCTGCATCAGAAGCGTCAGCAACAACGCAATGGAAAACTTTTGGCCGAATTGCTCGGCTGAACAGCTCTTCCCAAAAGTGCTTCAACGGCTTTACATTGGCACTTATAGCGCGTTGAAGAGGCCGGTAAAAAATCAGCGCTTCCCTAAACGCTGGTGATTTTTTAAACTGTCGAGTCCGCTCGCCCAACCGGGCAGCGCGCATATTGCATTCGCTCCGAGGAATACCATGGCCCGCGTAACTGTTGAAGACTGCCTGAACCACGTGGAAAACCGTTTTGAGCTGGTCATGCTGTCCACCAAACGTGCCCGTCAACTGGCCACCGGCGGCAAAGAGCCACTGGTTCAGTGGGAAAACGACAAGCCTACCGTGGTAGCGCTGCGTGAAATCGCTGAAGGCCTGATGAGCTACGAGTTCATCGCCAATGCTGAAATCGTCGAAGACGAACCGCTGTTCGCAGCGTTCGAGGACGAGTCCAACGAGGCTGTCTAAGCCATGCCTGGTCGACGTAGCACGGCGCGGGGTCACAACGAACGGCAGGAATTATCATGCCGAGCATAGACGCCCTCGCCGCTCGCTTATCGACCTACCTCGGCAAGGACCAGGTCAACCTGGTCCGCCGAGCGTACTTCTACGCCGAACAAGCCCACGACGGCCAGCGCCGCCGTAGCGGTGAGGCGTACGTCACGCATCCTCTTGCGGTGGCGAATATTCTTGCCGACATGCACATGGACCATCAGAGCCTGATGGCGGCCATGCTCCATGACGTGATCGAAGACACCGGGATTGCCAAGGAAGCGCTGCAAGCGCAGTTCGGCGAAACCGTGGCCGAATTGGTCGACGGGGTCAGCAAGCTGACCCAGATGAATTTCGAGACCAAAGCCGAAGCCCAGGCGGAAAACTTCCAGAAAATGGCCATGGCCATGGCGCGCGATATACGCGTGATCCTGGTAAAGCTGGCCGACCGCCTGCACAACATGCGCACCCTGGAAGTGCTGTCCGGCGAAAAGCGCCGGCGGATCGCCAAGGAAACCCTGGAAATCTATGCACCCATCGCCAATCGGCTGGGCATGCACGCCATCCGCATAGAATTCGAGGACCTGGGCTTCAAGGCCATGCACCCGATGCGTTCCGCGCGGATCTACCAGGCGGTCAAGCGCGCCCGGGGCAACCGCAAGGAAATCGTCAACAAGATCGAAGAATCCCTCAGCCACTGCCTGGCCATCGACGGCATCCAGGGCGAGGTCAGCGGTCGTCAGAAACACCTCTACGGCATCTACAAGAAAATGCGCGGCAAGCGTCGGGCCTTCAACGAGATCATGGACGTCTATGCGTTCCGGATCATCGTCGACAAGGTCGATACCTGCTACCGTGTGCTGGGCGCTGTGCATAATTTGTACAAGCCATTGCCAGGGAGGTTCAAGGATTACATCGCGATTCCCAAGGCCAACGGTTACCAGTCGCTGCATACCACGCTGTTCGGCATGCACGGTGTTCCGATCGAGATCCAGATCCGCACCCGTGAAATGGAAGAGATGGCCAACAACGGCATCGCTGCGCACTGGCTGTACAAATCCAGCGGCGACGAGCAGCCCAAGGGCACTCACGCCCGCGCTCGCCAGTGGGTCAAAGGCGTGCTGGAGATGCAGCAACGCGCTGGCAACTCGCTGGAATTCATCGAGAGCGTGAAGATCGACCTGTTCCCGGACGAGGTCTACGTGTTCACCCCCAAGGGCCGGATCATGGAGCTGCCAAAAGGCTCCACGGCGGTGGACTTCGCCTACGCGGTGCACACCGATGTGGGCAACAGCTGCATTGCCTGTCGGATCAACCGTCGTCTCGCACCGCTGTCCGAACCGCTGCAAAGCGGCTCCACGGTCGAGATCGTCAGCGCGCCTGGCGCACGGCCGAATCCGGCATGGCTGAACTTCGTGGTGACCGGTAAGGCGCGGACCCACATCCGCCATGCGCTGAAACTGCAACGCCGCTCCGAATCCATCAGCCTGGGCGAACGCCTGCTGAATAAGGTCCTCAATGGTTTCGACAGCTCCCTGGACACAGTCCCGGCCGAGCGCGTCAAGGCGATGCTGACCGAGTACCGCCTGGAATTGATCGAAGACCTGCTCGAAGACATCGGCCTGGGCAATCGCATGGCCTATGTCGTCGCCCGTCGCCTGCTCGGCGAAGGCGAACAGTTGCCCAGCCCGGAAGGTCCGCTGGCGATTCGTGGTACCGAGGGCCTGGTGCTCAGCTACGCCAAGTGCTGTACGCCGATCCCGGGCGACCCGATCGTCGGCCACCTGTCCGCGGGCAAAGGCATGGTCGTGCACCTGGACAACTGCCGCAACATCAGCGAAATCCGTCACAACCCGGAAAAATGCATCCAGCTCTCGTGGGCCAAGGATGTCACCGGCGAATTCAACGTCGAACTGCGCGTCGAGCTGGAACACCAGCGCGGTTTGATCGCCTTGCTGGCCAGCAGCGTCAACGCGGCCGACGGCAATATCGAAAAAATCAGCATGGACGAACGCGATGGTCGCATCAGCGTGGTCCAACTGGTGGTCAGCGTACACGACCGCGTGCACCTGGCCCGTGTGATCAAGAAACTGCGCGCCCTGACCGGGGTAATCCGCATCACCCGCATGCGCGCGTAGCCCATTCATTACAAGGAGTCATTCATGACCAAGACTGTTATCACCAGCGACAAGGCCCCGGCCGCCATCGGTACTTATTCCCAGGCGATCAAGGCTGGCAACACCGTTTACATGTCGGGTCAAATTCCTCTTGACCCGAAAACCATGGAACTGGTCGAAGGCTTCGAAGCCCAGACCGTCCAGGTGTTCGAGAACCTGAAGGCCGTGGCCGAAGCCGCCGGTGGTTCGTTCAAGGACATCGTCAAACTGAACATCTTCCTCACCGACCTGAGCCACTTCGCCAAGGTCAACGAGATCATGGGCAAGTACTTCGACCAGCCTTACCCTGCCCGCGCCGCCATCGGTGTCGCTGCCCTGCCGAAGGGTTCGCAGGTTGAAATGGATGCCATCCTGGTCATCGAGTAAATGCATACGGCGCAGCCCTCGATGGGCTGCGCTGCTGATGCTGCAGAAAAAAGCGTTCAGAAAGGATTCCACCATGCGCCAAGCGCTTGCTCTCTCGCTGATCGCCCTGTTCTTGGGCGGATGTGCCAGCAACCCCGCCGATCGTGACATCAGCGGCACCTGGATCAACCAGGTGGCGATCGATGCTGCATCCAAAGGCGGCCCCCTGCGTGAAGCGCTCCAGGCCTATGGTCCGAACCTGGAGTGGGACGTGAACACCAAGGCCAGTCAGGCCCGCTATACCAACGGTTTTGAAAATGTCGACGGCAAGCTGTTGGGCGAACAGTCCGGCGCCTGGAAAGTCGACTTTTATGGCAGCGCCGGTAGTGAGCTCAAGCGCGATGGCAAACAATTGAGCCAGGCCGCCAGCGAGAACGAGCCGGAGCAGGTCTTCGACCGCGCACAGGTTCAGGTGCCGGCGGGCGCACCACTTGGCGCCAGTTTCGAGCGCGCGCTGTATTCCTCGTATATGGGTGGCAGCTGGAAAGTCATCAACGGGCCCAGTGCAGGCAACACCGTGCAATTCCAGGCCGACGGCCAGGTTGCCGGTTTGCCGGGGGCGGATCGCTATGCCCTGTGCCTGGCCGGTGATTGCGCTTCGATGAGTGGCGGCAACGACAACATGTGGTTGCAACTGAACGGCCAGGGCAATACCTGGATCTTTGCGCGCAAGGGCAAAGAGCTGGAGATTCTGCAGGCCGTGAACACGGCGCAGGCTGACGAGATGCCTCAGTTCACGCCGGGTGAGCGCAAGTGGTTGCTGGAAAAGCAGTAACCCGATCTCACAGCCAACGCATGACAATGTAGGAGCCGGCTTGCCGGCGAAGGGGCCGTAACATTCAACATCACTGCTGACTGATACACCGTCTTCGCCGGCAAGCCGGCTCCTACAGGTGTTTCGAGTGCCCGGAGTTCAGCAGCGGCCTTCGAGAATCGCGGCATAGCCTTCGCGATAGCTTGGATACTTCGGCGTCCAGCCCAATGCCTTTATCCGGGCATTGCTGCACTGCTTGCTGCCCGTACGACGCACGCTCGCATCCTCAGCCCACTCCGTCACACCCAGATATTCACGTAACCAGTCCACCACTTGCGCCAGGGGTGCCGGTGCGTCGTCCACGCCGATATAAACATCGTCCAGCATCACACCGCGTCGATCCGCCTCCAGCAGAAACGCCAACAGCCCCGCCGCGTCGTCAACGTGAATCCGGTTGCCATACAACGGCGGATCGATCGCCACGCGATACCCTCGACGAACCTGGGTCAGCAGCCACTCACGGCCCGGACCATAGATGCCGGTCAGGCGCACGATGCTGGCGGGGATCGCGCTCTGCAGCGCCACTTGCTCTGCCTCCAGCATCAAACGACCGGAGTAGCCCGCGGCAATGGTCGGTGAACGCTCATCCACCCACTCCCCTTCCTGCTGACCGTAAACACTGCTGCTGGACACAAACAACACCCGCCTTGGCTGCTGGCCATGCTGCTTCAGCCAACACAGCACATGCTTTAATCCCTCGACATAGGCGACGCGATAGCCTGCTTCGTCGTGGTCGGTGGCGGCAGCGCTGTACACCAGATAATCCAGCGGACCGGTGGGCCAGTCAGCCGGGCACTGCTCGCTGAACAAGTCACCGGCAACACCGATGACCCCGGCCGGCAACCGCGAAACACTGCGCCGCAGACCATAAACTTGCCATCGTTCGGCCAGCAATTGCGTGGCCAAACGACTGCCGACATCACCGCAGCCGGCGATCAAAACAGTGGGCGCGGACATCAGAAAACTCCTTCGCAAAGCCACAGACTAGCGCCGGCAATGGACGAGCGGCTAGTAATGCAGGAAAAAAAGTTACTGTATTACTTTTGTTAACAAGAATTACTTGCAATAATGCCCACCACTTTTGTTCTCGGCCTCACGAGGCCTGGAAGAACATTTACCTTTTTCTTTCTCAGGTCCGGCCAGCATGACACGCAATCAATTCCCCGCTTCGCCAACCAAACGACCTCGCGCCTGGAGCGCGGTGGCCGCCCTGCTGCTTAGCCTGATGCTGGCGCCAACCGCCGCTTTCGCTGACGCACAAGCGCCAGCTTCCCCTGCCGCTACGGCTGCGGCCCCTGCCGATCAAGCACCCGCTGCCGCGACACCAGTCGCAACTGACCCGGCCCAAGCTGTAGATGCCACCGCCGAAGACGTCCCTGAAGTCCTCGAAGCCGACAACACCCTCGGCATGGCCCACGACCTGTCGCCATGGGGCATGTACCAGAACGCCGACATCATCGTGAAAATCGTGATGATTGGCCTGGCCATCGCATCGATCGTCACCTGGACCATCTGGATCGCCAAGGGCTTCGAGTTGATGGGCGCCAAGCGTCGTCTGCGCAATGAGATCGTCCACCTGAAAAAAGCCACCACCCTTAAAGAGGCCAGCGTGACCGCCACCAAGGCTGGCACCCTCGCCAACCTGCTGGTCCACGATGCGCTGGAAGAGATGCGCCTGTCGACCAACAGCCGCGAGAAAGAAGGCATCAAGGAACGCGTCGCCTTCCGCCTCGAGCGCCTGGTTGCAGCCTGCGGTCGCAACATGAGCAGCGGTACCGGGGTGCTCGCCACCATCGGCTCCACTGCACCGTTCGTCGGCCTGTTCGGTACCGTGTGGGGCATCATGAACAGCTTCATCGGCATCGCCAAAACCCAGACCACCAACCTTGCGGTCGTGGCACCCGGCATTGCCGAAGCGTTGTTGGCGACGGCTCTGGGTCTGGTGGCCGCGATTCCAGCAGTGGTGATCTACAACGTGTTCGCCCGCTCCATCGCCGGTTACAAGGCGCAGGTATCCGACGCGTCGGCAGAAGTCCTGCTGCTGGTCAGCCGCGACCTCGATCACCAGCCTGAGCGCAGCTCGCAACCGCACATGGTGAAAGTGGGGTAATCGGCCATGGGCCTGCATTTGAAAGAAGGCGCAGACGACGATCTGGCCGAGAACCACGAAATCAACGTCACGCCGTTCATTGACGTGATGCTGGTGCTGTTGATCATCTTCATGGTGGCCGCCCCGTTGGCCACCGTGGACATCAAGGTCGACCTGCCCGCTTCCACCGCCAAACCGGCGCCACGGCCAGAAAAGCCGGTGTTCCTCAGCGTGAAGGCTGATCAACGCCTGTTCCTCGGCGAAGAGGAAGTGAAGGCTGAAGCGCTCGGCGCTACGCTGGACGCCAGGACCAAGGGCAAGAAAGACACGACGATCTTCTTCCAGGCCGATAAGGGCGTGGATTATGGCGACCTGATGAGCGTGATGGACAACCTGCGCTCCGCCGGCTACCTGAAGGTCGGCCTGGTCGGACTCGAGACGGCAGCCAAGAAATGATCACGACGCGCCATAAGCTGACGCGTTACAGCGGGAGCCTGGCCGTGGTGCTGGGCGTCCATGCGCTGGCCATTGCGCTGGCACTGAACTGGACGTCACGCCCACCGATCGAGCTGCCGCCACAGGCGATGATGGTCGAGCTGGCGCCGGTTCCGGCCCCGCCACCGCCGGCACCGCCCAAGGTGATAACGCCGCCACAGCCACCCGCCCCGGTGGAAGAACTGCCGATCCCGAAACTGGCCGAAGCGCCGAAGGCCGAGATTGCCGTGCCAAAGCCGGTCAAACCCAAGCCGAAGCCTCAACCGCCCAAGCCTGTGGAGAAAAAACCGGAGCCGCCGAAGGAAAAACCTTCCGAGGAAAAACCGGCCGACACTCAACCGACCCAGGCACCGACGGAGAAATCCGCACAACCGGCACCGGGACCCTCGGCGGCGCAGCAAGCGGCCAAGGCCAGCTGGCAAGGCACCCTGCTCGCCCACCTGGCCAAGTACAAAAAATACCCGGCCAGCGCCCAGGCGCGTGGCAAGGAAGGCTTGAACCGTCTACGGTTTGTCGTGGATGGCGAAGGTAATGTGTTGTCGTTCGAACTGGTGGGCCGCTCCGGCAACGCCGATCTGGACCGGGCCACCCTGGAAATGATCCGCCGCGCCCAGCCGCTGCCCAAGCCGCCGGCCGACATGCTGACCAACGGCGCCATCGAAATTGTTGCACCCTTTGTTTACTCGCTGGAAAAACGCCGGCGTTAAACGCAATACAAACCCTGTGGGAGCGGGCTTGCCCGCGATGAGGCCGGAACATCCAACATCTTTGTTGAATGTCACACCGCTATCGCGGGCAAGCCCGCTCCCACAAGGTTATCCGCCAGCCGCAAGACTCGAATCACCAAAGGCACCGCAAGGTGCTTTTTTGCGGTCTGCCAGCGGCAAAACCGCATTGCCCAGTGTCACGCAACACCCCCAGTCTGATAACGTGCGTCTATCGATTGCAGCCGGTATGCTTGGCCCGCAACTTCATGGACGCTTGTTATGACCCTCACAGAATTACGCTACATCGTTACCCTCGCCCAAGAGCAGCATTTCGGTCATGCGGCCGAGCGTTGCCATGTCAGCCAGCCGACGTTGTCGGTCGGCGTGAAAAAGCTCGAGGATGAACTCGGTGTGCTGATTTTCGAGCGCAGCAAGAGCGCCGTGCGCCTGACTCCGGTCGGCGAAGGCATCGTGGCCCAGGCGCAGAAAGTCCTGGAACAGGCCCAAGGCATCCGCGAACTGGCCCAGGCTGGCAAGAACCAGCTGACCGCGCCGCTGAAAGTCGGTGCCATCTACACGGTCGGCCCGTATCTTTTTCCGCACCTGATTCCGCAACTGCACCGGGTCGCCCCGCAGATGCCGTTGTACATCGAAGAAAACTTCACCCACGTGCTACGCGACAAACTGCGCAACGGCGAGCTCGACGCGATCATCATCGCCTTGCCGTTCAACGAAGCCGACGTGCTGACCTTGCCGCTCTACGACGAGCCGTTCTACGTCCTGATGCCGGCCCAGCACCCGTGGACGCAAAAGGACTCCATCGATGCCGCCCTGCTCAACGACAAGAGCTTGCTGCTGCTCGGCGAAGGCCACTGTTTCCGCGATCAGGTGCTGGAAGCCTGCCCGACCCTGGCCAAGGGCAACGACGGCGCCAAGCACACCACAGTGGAATCCAGCTCGCTGGAAACCATTCGCCACATGGTCGCTTCCGGCCTGGGCATCTCGATCCTGCCGCTCTCGGCCGTGGACAGCCATCACTACGCACCCGGCGTGATCGAAGTGCGCCCGTTGTCGCCCCCGGTGCCGTTCCGCACCGTGGCCATCGCCTGGCGCGCGAGCTTCCCGCGGCCCAAAGCCATCGAGATCCTCGCTGACTCCATTCGCCTGTGCTCGGTGGCCAAGCCGCCAGCGCCGGTAGTTGCCGGTTAAGCCGCAGCCATGACCGAGTTGTCGCAAGTGTCGGTGACCGCACTCAAGGGTGTCGGCGAAGCCATGGCGGAAAAACTGGCCAAGGTCGGCCTGGAAAATCTCCAGGACGTGCTGTTTCACCTGCCACTGCGTTACCAGGACCGTACCCGCGTGGTGCCGATCGGCCACTTGCGGCCCGGACAAGACGCCGTGATCGAAGGCACCGTCAGCGGCGCGGACGTGGTCATGGGCCGACGCCGCAGCCTGGTGGTGCGATTGCAGGATGGCACCGGCGGGCTCAGCCTGCGCTTCTACCATTTCAGCAATGCCCAGAAAGAAGGCCTCAAGCGTGGCACGCGGATTCGCTGCTACGGCGAGGCACGGCCCGGGGCGTCGGGGCTGGAGATCTACCACCCGGAATACCGCGCCATCACCGGCGACGAGCCGCCGCCCGTGGATGAAACCCTGACCCCGGTCTATCCACTCACCGAAGGCCTGACACAGCAGCGCCTGCGCCAACTGTGCATGCAAACCCTGACGATGCTCGGCCCGACCAGCCTGCCCGACTGGCTGCCGACCGAACTGGCGCGGGACTATCAACTGGCGCCGCTGGCCGATGCGATCCGCTACCTGCATCACCCGCCGGCCGATGCCGATGTCGACGAGCTCGCCCTGGGTCATCACTGGGCACAGCACCGTCTGGCCTTCGAGGAACTGCTGACGCATCAACTGTCCCAGCAGCGATTGCGCGAGAGCATGCGCTCCTTGCGTGCGCCGGCGATGCCGAAAGCGACGAAACTGCCGGCCAGATACCTGGCCAACCTGGGCTTTACCCCGACCGGCGCCCAGCAACGGGTCGGCAACGAAATTGCCTACGACCTCAGTCAGCACGAACCGATGCTCCGGCTGATTCAGGGCGACGTCGGCGCGGGTAAAACCGTGGTCGCCGCCCTCGCCGCCTTGCAGGCGCTGGAAGCCGGTTATCAAGTGGCGCTGATGGCACCCACCGAAATCCTCGCCGAGCAGCACTTCATCACCTTCAAGCGCTGGCTCGAACCGCTGGGCATCGAAGTGGCGTGGCTTGCCGGCAAACTCAAGGGCAAGAACCGCGTGACTGCCCTGGAACAGATCGCCAGTGGCACACCCATGGTGGTCGGCACCCACGCGCTGTTCCAGGACGAAGTGCAGTTCAAGAACCTCGCACTGGCGATCATTGACGAACAGCACCGTTTCGGCGTGCAACAGCGCCTGGCGTTGCGGCAGAAAGGCGTCGGCGGGCGGATGTGCCCGCATCAGCTGATCATGACCGCCACCCCGATTCCAAGGACGCTGGCCATGAGCGCCTACGCCGACCTCGACACCTCTATCCTCGACGAACTCCCACCCGGTCGCACACCGGTGAACACGGTGCTGGTCACCGACACCCGACGGGTCGAAGTCATTGAACGGGTGCGCGGCGCCTGTGCCGAAGGGCGCCAGGCCTATTGGGTGTGTACGCTGATCGAAGAGTCGGAAGAGCTGACCTGCCAAGCCGCCGAAACCACCTATGAAGACCTCACCGCCGCCCTTGGCGAGTTGAAGGTCGGGCTGATCCACGGCCGCATGAAGCCCGCCGAGAAAGCCGCCGTCATGGCCGAATTCAAGGCCGCGAACCTGCAACTGCTGGTCGCAACCACTGTGATTGAAGTCGGCGTCGACGTGCCCAACGCCAGCCTGATGATCATCGAAAACCCCGAACGCCTCGGCCTCGCCCAACTGCACCAGCTGCGCGGGCGCGTCGGTCGGGGCAGTGCCGCCAGCCATTGCGTATTGCTCTACCACCCACCACTGTCACAGATCGGTCGTCAGCGCCTGGGCATCATGCGCGAAACCAACGACGGGTTTGTCATCGCCGAAAAAGACCTTGAACTGCGCGGCCCTGGCGAAATGCTCGGCACGCGCCAGACCGGCCTGCTGCAATTCAAAGTCGCCGACCTGATGCGCGACGCCGACCTGTTGCCTGCAGTGCGCGACGCTGCGCAGGCGCTGCTGGAGCGCTGGCCCGATCACGTCAGCCCGCTGCTCGACCGCTGGCTGCGTCACGGGCAGCAATACGGCCAAGTGTGAGCAGCGTCGCAGTTTCCGGTCCGGCGTGTTACACATGATGGCTATACTCCTGCAACTGTTCGAGAACGGATCCACGCCATGACTGACGCTGCCCTCGCCCCCGAAATCCCGCATACGCCGTCTGCAATTCGGCGGTTGCTGGGCAAGCTGGGCATTGCCTTTGATGAAGTCCTCGACCACCACGGCCTGAACGCCGCGCGCAAAGTGCAGGTGGTTCTGCTCGACGATACAGTCGGACCGCTCATGGTGCTGTTCCCTCAAAGCCAATTGCTGGACCTCAACCGCCTGGCCGAACTCACAGGTCGCCGCCTGACCGCCGTGTCCACCGAACGTCGGGTTAAAATGCTCGGCAAACACAACCTGAGCCTGCTGCCCGGCTTGCCGGCGCTGACCAGTTCGCCGTGCCTGTACGAAGAAAGCCTGCTGCGCGAGCCGACATTGTTGATCGACTCGGGGGAGCCAGGCGTATGGCTTGAGGTCACCCGCGAAGACTTCAAGACCCTGCTGACCAAGGCCAGCGCCGCCAACTTCGGCGAAACCCTGACCAGCATCCGCCCGAACCTCGACCGGCCCGACGATGACCGCCAGGAAATCACCCGGGCCGTCCAGGCGTTCACGGCACGGCGCATCCAGCAACGTCTGGAAGAGACCATCGAAATTCCGCCCCTGGCCACGACCGCGCAGAAAATCATCAAGCTACGGGTCGATCCCAACGCCACCATTGACGACATTACCGGCGTCGTGGAAACCGACCCTGCCCTGGCCGCGCAAGTCGTCAGTTGGGCGGCGTCTCCCTACTACGCCTCGCCGGGCAAAATCCGCTCGGTGGAAGACGCCATCGTCCGGGTGCTGGGTTTCGACCTGGTGATCAACCTGGCGCTGGGCCTGGCCCTGGGCAAAACCCTGAGCCTGCCCAAGGATCACCCGCGACAGACCACGCCGTACTGGCAGCAGTCGATCTATACCGCCGCCGTCATCGAAGGCCTGACCCGCGCCATGCCCCGCGCCCAGCGCCCGGAAGCCGGCCTGACCTACCTCGCCGGCCTGCTGCACAACTTCGGTTACTTGCTGCTGGCCCACGTATTCCCGCCGCATTTCTCGCTGATCTGCCGCCATCTTGAGGTCAACCCGCACCTGGGCCACAGTTTTGTGGAACAACACCTGCTGGGCATCAGCCGCGAACAGATCGGCGCGTGGCTGATGCGCTACTGGGACATGCCGGATGAACTGACCACCGCCCTGCGCTTCCAGCACGATCCGAGCTATGACGGCGCCTGCGCCGAATACCCGAACCTCGTTTGCCTGGCCGTGCGCCTGCTGCGCAGCCGCGGCGTCGGCGCAGGCCCGGTCGAAGAAATCCCCGACGCCCTGTTGGAACGCCTGGGCATCAGCCGCGACAAAGCCAACGACGTTGTCAGCAAAGTGCTGGAGGCTGAAGTGCTGCTGCGTGAGCTGGCTTCACAATTCAGCCACCCCTGAAAAGCATCCCGGGCAAGCCTCGTTCCCACAGGATCGCATCGTTCAACCCTTTTGGTAACGACGCAAAACCTGTGGGAGCGTGGCCTGCCCGCGATGAATTCACCTCGGTCTAACTGGCCACCTCAAACCTTGGCTTTGGCCTTCGCCTTCCTCGGCTTCAAATACTTCGTCAACCCCTGAAACCAGATCACCAGCGCCGGGTTGCCCTTGATCTGAATCGACTTGTCCTGAATCCCCGTCATGAATGCCAACTGCTTGTTCTTCGCCTGCATTGTGGCAAAGCCATAGGCAGCATCTTTAAAGGCAATCGCAAATGCCGGCTCGGCATGCACACCGGACTTGCTGGTAATGCGCTGATCCTTCACCCGGAAATGCCGCGCCACTTTGCCATCCAGAGTCTGTAGCTGGAACACCAGATCCTTATCACCCAACTGCTGCTGGAACGCAGGATTAGTTCGGCTGGCCTTACCCATCATCAAACCCAAAACCCACAGAAGAAAACGAAATTTCATACGCACAGCCTCAATGGAAAATGAACGGCCGGCGCAGTGTAGCGGTTCCAAGCGAGAACGCCACCATCGTTTCCGATAGAGGAAGATGCCCCATTTTTTGACGCCGATGACTACCAAGTCACAGACAAAACGCACCGAAGGAGCGACGACCTCGACCTCCCTGCAGGAGATGCCGCAGGCTGCGATCTTTTGATCTAGTCCCTCTCAATATTTTCGGAAATTTCCTGCAATACGCGGTGCCTTCCATGAACTACCCGATCCTTGTTTTCGTCGATAACCTCTGTTCGTCACCGAAAAATCAGTGACTCGGACGTGCAAGTCCTGAATCGGCACAATCGTTTATGGCTATTCATCGAGCGTTTTTCTATGCTCGCGGATTGTTATGGCGGCTGTGTGTGGGAGACCTTCGGGTCTGCCGGTTTGCCGATTCCGGTCTTGCACACCTATACACAGCTGCCACCTCTTTCGAAGTGCAAGCGAATTGGTGTTAGCTCCTTAATATCGGTACTACTCCAATGATCAAACCAACACCCAATCCCCCGAATCCCCGAAACGGCCATCTTTTCACCGTTTCTCCAGACATCCAAACCGAAGCCCTCTTGGCCAACGCCTCCGAAGACCTGCTGTCCATCAGCGCCATCGCCGCCTACCTGGCCGACGACGTAGAAGGCCGAAGCCGTTCCGTTGCCTTGGCGATCAGCAGAATGGCCGACGGTGTGCATCTACTGGTGGAACGAGCACTGGATCACATCGACTCAACGGAACCGGTGGAGCCCCCGTTCGAAACATAGAAACAAGCGAAGCCCCAACAAAAAAACGCAAAAAAAATGGGCACCCGACTCACTCGGCATGCCCATTCTTTCAATACGGCTCTCCCTAAGCAGGGAGCCCGCCGCAATTATGGATTAACACTATCTTTCAAAAACTTGCCCGGCTTGAACGCAACGGTATTACTGGCCTTGATTTTCACTGGCTCACCGGTTTGCGGGTTCTTGCCCGTGCGTGCACCGCGGTGGCGTTGCAGGAAGGTCCCGAAGCCCACCAGCGTGACGCTGTCCTTGCGATGCAGAGCGCCGGTGATTTCTTCGAGAACGGCATTGAGGACGCGATTGGCCTGCTCTTTGGTGAGGTCTGCTTTTTCCGCGATGGCGGCGGCGAGTTCTGGTTTACGCATTAGTGAAGCCCCTTTGACGGTTTTTTGTTGTTATGTCCGTGCCGTTCTCGTTGGAACAGCGCCCAAGGTGCCGCAGATGCTCTACTCTGCGGCAGACAGGAGTGAGGATGGCACGCACGGCAGGGCCGCGCCAGTCTCGGCGCGACCTTTGTAGGGGCAAAAGCGGGGTGATTCCGACAGAACGACCGGTATTTACGCCAGCAGTGGTGGAAGCTCTTTGTTGAGTGCCAGTTTCTCCATCACTGCCGCGCCTGTCAGGGCATAACCCAGCAGCTTTCCATCGGCATCGCGGCATAAAACCTTCAGGTCGGCCCCCTGCCCTTCGACCGTCCAGACGCCTTCCGTACCCCGTGGCGGCGGCGATACCACCAAGGGGCAGACCGGTGTTTTCACGGTGATCGGCATCGGGCCGTAGCTCACGGCGACCGGCTTTCCGGCGAGGGTTTGTGCCAGCGCTCTCGCACAACTCATCAGGGGCATGACGTACAGCAGATTCAGCCCATCGACCTCGGCGCAATCCCCCAGCGCGTAGATATTGGCGTGGGAGGTTTTCAGATGGCGGTCGACCACCACCCCGCGATTGACCTGCACACCGGCCGCAGCTGCCAGGTCGATGCGCGGGCGCAGGCCGATGGCCGACACCACCACATCGCAAGGAATGACCTGGCCATCGGACAGATGCGCTTCGAGCCCGTCAGCGACGCGCTGCAGACGGTTGAGCACGGGGCCGAGATGGAAGCGTGCGCCGAGGCTTTCCAGGCCGGCCTGGACCGCCGCGGCGGCTGCCGGGTGCAGCAGGGTCGGCATCACCTGCTCGCAGGGTGCAACCAGTTGCACCTCATAACCACCCAGGATCAGGTCATTGGCGAATTCACAACCGATCAGGCCGGCGCCGAGCAACAACACCCGACGCTTACCCGCGGCTGCCGCGCGAAAGCGGGCATAGTCTTCCAGGTCGTTGATCGGGAACACGCAATCAGCTGCATCGCCTTCGATGGGCACGCGCACGGTTTCCGCACCCCAGGCCAGCACGAGGTCGCGGTAGATCACCGATTCTTCGCCGATCCACAGGCGCTTGTGACCCGGATCGATGCCGCTGATACGGGTGTGGGTACGCACTTCGGCCTTCAACTGCTCGGCCATGGTGCCCGGCTCGGCCATGCTCAGGCCATCGGCGTCCTTGTTCTTGCCGAAGCCGGTGGAGAGCATCGGTTTGGAGTAGGAGCGTCCGTCATCTGCGGTAATCAGTAGCAGCGGAGTTTCGCCATCGAGTTTGCGAAACTCCCGGGCCAGGTTATAACCCGCCAGCCCGGTGCCGACGATCACGACAGGTGCGTTCATTCCTTACTCCTCCAGTCTTAGTTGATTTCGATCATTTCGAAATCCATCTTGCCCACGCCGCAATCCGGGCACAGCCAGTCTTCCGGCACGTCCTGCCACAGTGTTCCCGGCGCAATCCCGTCATCCGGCCAGCCGTCGGCTTCGTTGTAAATCAGGCCGCAGACCACACATTGCCACTTTTTCATTCAGGTACATCCTCAAATTCAGGCTTTTGCCGGCGCGAACGGTCGATGGTTGGAGCGCTGCCGTCCGGCTCAGGGGCGTTTTGTACTGATCGGGCCCGACAGATGCAAGCCTTCGGCGCAACGAAGGGGCGGATCAATCAAAATCGCCGACTGACATGGTAAGCTCGCGGCCTCATTTGCCGCCAATAATGACTCACTGTGCAACACTCAAAATCCCCCTGCGCGACGCCGCTCTGGCTCCCCGAAAGCCGATTGGTTCCCCTCCCCGACACGTCTGTCCTCGACTGGCTGTTCGATGAAGGTTCGCTGACCCGACGGCTGACCCGTCTGTCGAATGACGGCTTCAGTGTCACGCCGTTGTTCGAAGGCTGGCGGCCGTTGCGCGCCGACGAATGTGCCGCGCTGGACCTGGCTGAAGGCAGCGAGGGTTGGATACGTGAGGTGTATCTGCGCGGGCATGGCGAAGCCTGGGTATTTGCCCGCAGCGTGGCGTCGCGCAGTGCGTTGCAGGGGGACGGTTTGCACATGGACGAACTGGGCAGTCGTTCCCTGGGTGAATTGCTGTTTTGCGATCAGGCGTTCCAGCGCCGGGCCATCGAGGTTTGCCACTATCCTCAGGAGTGGTTGCCGGCAGACGCCCGAGCGCCCGGACTATGGGGCCGCCGTTCGCGCTTCGACCGAGGCGCCCTGAGCGTGCTGGTGGCCGAGATTTTCCTGCCAACCTTGTGGCACGCCGCCCGCGCCCATCCGGAGAATTGCTGATGTACCAGAGCCTGCTCAAGTCCTTGAATCGCGTGAATCCTCGGGCCTGGGATTTCATTCAGCTGACGCGCATGGACAAGCCCATCGGCATTTACCTGCTGTTGTGGCCGACGCTGTGGGCGCTGTGGATTGCAGGGAAAGGCTCGCCGTCCCTGACCAATGTGGTGATTTTCGTCCTCGGCGTGGTGCTGACGCGCGCGGGCGGTTGCGTGATCAACGATTGGGCCGATCGCAAGGTCGATGGCCATGTAAAGCGCACCGAACAGCGGCCATTGGTGAGCGGCAAGATCAGTTCCAGAGAAGCTTTGGTATTTTTTGCCCTGCTGATGGGCGTGAGCTTCCTGCTGGTGCTCTGCACCAACGCGGCCACGGTCTGGCTCTCGTTGGGTGGCTTGGCGTTGGCGTTCAGTTATCCGTTCATGAAGCGCTACACCTATTACCCGCAGGTCGTGCTGGGCGCGGCGTTCTCCTGGGGGATGCCGATGGCGTTCACAGCCGAAACCGGCGAACTGCCCGCCGCGGCGTGGTTGCTGTGGATCGCCAACCTGCTGTGGACAGTGGGCTACGACACTTATTACGCCATGACCGATCGCGATGACGATTTGAGAATCGGCGTGAAATCCACGGCCATTCTGTTCGGTGAGGCGGACCGGGTCATCATCTTGACCCTGCAAGGTTTGGCGCTGGGTTGCCTGCTGCTGGCCGGTTCGCAATTCGAGCTGGGTGGCTGGTTTCATCTGGGCTTGCTGGCGGCGGCGGGCTGTTTTGCGTGGGAGTTCTGGTACACCCGCGGCAAGGACCGGATGCGTTGCTTCAAGGCGTTTTTGCACAACCATTGGGCCGGGTTGGCGATTTTTGTGGGGATTGTGCTGGATTACGGGTTGCGTTGAGGCGGATAGCACCTTCATTTGACCGCTTTTTGTAGGAGCAAGCTTGCTCGCGATGGAGGTTAACGATAACGCGTATGATCTGAATAAACGCGATGAAGCCGACGCGTTTCTCCAGGTAGCCCGCGTCATCGTTCACGTCCATCGCGAGCAAGCTTGCTCCTACAGGTTCAGGGCGCTTACATCTTCGGCCCTTGAAGGACGTGCCACTTGTCCATTTTCTTGTCGCCCGTCATGTCTCCTGGTTTCTTGTCTTGCACGAAGTAATACAGCGGCTTGCCATCAAACGCCCACTGCATCGTGCCATCGTCACGCTTGATGATGGTCCACTTGCCTTCAGCCTTATCGGCCGTGGTGGCTTTCAGCGGTGGCCAGTTTTCTGCGCACTTGCCGGTGCAAGCCGACTTGCCGCCTGTGTCATTGTCGAAGGTGTACAACGTCATGCCCTTGTGGTCGACCAACATGCCGTCTTTAACCATGCCCGGGTCGGCAGCAAAGGCCATTGTCGGCAGCGTTAGCGCAGCAGTGACCAGCAATGCCTTCCAGGATTGAGCGATGTGCTTCATGGAAACCTTCCTTTTGTGGTTGTCAGGATTCGGACTTAGAGCTTAGTCCAGGATCATGACAATCGCCGGGCGACTAAAATACTGTCACACGACTGCAATAATTCCGTTATCTAATGCGGCGCAAGACAGTTAAATGACAAGAGGATTAACGCATGGTTGGCAGGAGCATTCTGATCGTCGACGACGAAGCACCCATTCGCGAAATGATCGCCGTTGCGTTGGAAATGGCCGGCTACGATTGCATGGAGGCGGAAAACTCGCAACAAGCCCACGCGATCATCGTCGACCGCAAGCCGGATCTGATTCTGCTGGACTGGATGCTGCCGGGCACATCCGGTATCGAACTGGCCCGCCGCCTCAAGCGCGATGAGCTGACCGGGGACATCCCGATCATCATGCTCACCGCCAAGGGCGAAGAGGACAACAAGATCCAAGGGTTGGAAGTCGGCGCCGACGACTACATCACCAAACCCTTTTCCCCCCGCGAACTGGTGGCGCGCCTCAAGGCCGTGTTGCGCCGTGCCGGGCCTACCGACGGTGAAGCGCCGATCGAAATCGGCGGCCTGCTGCTGGACCCGATCAGCCACCGCGTGACCATCGACGGCAAACCCGCGGAGATGGGCCCGACCGAATACCGCCTGCTGCAGTTTTTCATGACTCACCAGGAACGCGCCTATACCCGCGGTCAATTGCTGGACCAGGTCTGGGGCGGCAACGTCTATGTCGAAGAGCGTACCGTCGACGTGCATATCCGGCGGCTGCGCAAAGCCCTCGGCGATGCCTATGAAAATCTGGTACAAACCGTGCGCGGTACCGGCTACCGGTTTTCCACCAAAGCATAACGGCAGCTACAAGTTGCAAGCTTCAAGCTTCAAGCGGCAAGCTAAAGCCAAGCCGCTCAAACTTGCTGCTTGAAGCTTGAGGCTGGAAGCTGTTTTTCTTCAAGGACGCGCTTCAAGTGAACCAAAACTGGCATGGCACCCTGATCCGCCACATGCTGCTGCTGGTCACCGCCTGCCTGGTGATCGGCCTGATTTCCGGCTATTACGGCTGGAGCCTCGCAGCGGGCCTGGGCCTGTACCTGGCCTGGACCCTCAAGCAACTGCTGCGTCTGCACGAATGGCTGCGCCTGCACAAACCCGACGAAGCACCGCCCGACGGCTATGGCCTGTGGGGTGAAGTGTTCGACAGCATCTACCACCTGCAACGCCGCGACCAACGGGTTCGCGGGCGCCTGCAAGCGGTGATCGACCGGGTCCAGGAATCCACCGCTGCATTGAAAGACGCGGTGATCATGCTCGACAGCGACGGCAATCTCGAATGGTGGAACCGCGCCGCCGAAACCCTGCTCGGTCTCAAGACTCCACAAGACAGCGGTCAGCCCGTGACCAACCTGGTGCGCCATCCGCGCTTCAAGGAATACTTCGAACAGGACAGCTACGCCGAGCCATTGGAAATCCCCTCGCCGATCAATGATCGCCTGCGCATTCAGCTGTACATCACCCGCTATGGCAACAACGAACACCTGATGCTGGTGCGCGATGTGACGCGCATCCATCAGCTGGAGCAGATGCGCAAAGACTTCATCGCCAACGTCTCCCACGAGCTGCGCACGCCGCTGACGGTCATCTGCGGTTACCTGGAAACCCTGCTCGACAATGTCGAGGAAGTGAACCCGCGCTGGTCCCGCGCCTTGCAGCAAATGCAGCAACAAGGCGGACGCATGCAGACCTTGCTTAATGACTTGCTGCTGCTGGCCAAGCTGGAAGCCACTGACTATCCGTCGGATAACCAGCCGGTGGCGATCGACGGCTTGCTGCAATCGATCAAGAGCGATGCTCAGCAGCTATCCGGCCAGAAAAACCAGAACATCACCCTGGAAGCCGACCCGACCATCCTGCTCAAGGGCAGCGAAGCCGAATTGCGCAGTGCGTTTTCCAATCTGGTGTTCAACGCGGTGAAATACACCCCGGCCGAAGGCAATATCCGCATTCGCTGGTGGGGCGATGAGCAAGGCGCGCACCTGAGCGTGCAGGATTCCGGGATCGGCATCGACAGCAAACACCTGCCGCGCCTGACCGAACGCTTCTACCGCGTCGACTCCAGCCGCAACTCCAACACCGGCGGCACCGGGCTCGGGCTGGCCATCGTCAAACACGTGCTACTGCGTCACCGCGCGCGGATGGAAATCAGCAGCGTGCCGGGCCATGGCAGCACCTTTACTTGCCATTTTGCGCCGGGCCAGGTCAGCAAATCCCGGGTCATCAGCGCCGCCGACTGATACCGGCCAGCACGCGCCACTAGGCAATCGACAAGTCAGCCGCTACATTGGCTGACTTGTGCCTGCCCTTCAGGCTCCGCATCCATCCCCTTTTTGAATACACGGAACCCGCAAAACCCCATCATGGACCCATCCCCTGGCTTGACCCTCGCGACACTCTTCGCCGATTTCGGCATGATTCTTTTTGCTCTGATCCTGGTTTTGCTCAACGGCTTTTTCGTTGCGGCGGAATTCGCCATGGTGAAATTGCGCTCGACCCGGGTCGAGGCCATCGCGGAAAAGAACGGCTGGCGCGGACACATTCTGCGCACCGTACACAGTCAGCTCGATGCGTACCTCTCGGCTTGCCAACTGGGTATCACCCTCGCCTCCCTGGGCCTTGGCTGGGTCGGTGAACCGGCGTTCGCCCACATTCTCGAGCCGGTACTGAGCGCCGTTGGCGTGGAGTCCGCCGAAGTGGTCAAGGGCGTCTCGTTCTTCACCGCGTTCTTCATCATTTCGTACCTGCACATCGTGGTTGGCGAGCTGGCGCCGAAATCCTGGGCCATCCGCAAACCCGAGCTGCTGTCGCTGTGGACCGCAGTGCCGCTGTACCTGTTCTACTGGGCCATGTACCCGGCGATTTACCTGCTCAACGCCAGCGCCAACACGATCCTGCGGATCGCCGGCCAGGGTGAGCCCGGCCCGCATCATGAGCACCATTACAGCCGCGAAGAGCTGAAGCTGATCCTGCACTCCAGCCGTGGCCAGGACCCGAGCGACCAGGGCATGCGCGTCCTGGCTTCCGCCGTGGAAATGGGCGAGCTGGAAGTGGTCGACTGGGCCAACTCCCGGGAAGACCTGGTGACACTGGAGTTCAACGCACCGCTCAAGGAAATCCTGGCGATGTTCCGTCGCCACAAGTTCAGCCGTTATCCGGTGTACGACAGCGATCGCCAGGAATTCGTCGGCCTGCTGCACATCAAGGATCTGCTGCTGGAACTGGCGGCCCTGGACCACATTCCCGAATCGTTCAACCTCGCCGAACTCACGCGGCCACTGGAGCGCGTGTCGCGCCACCTGCCGTTGTCGCAGTTGCTGGAGCAGTTCCGCAAGGGTGGCTCGCACTTCGCTTTGGTCGAAGAAGCAGATGGCAACATCATCGGCTACCTGACCATGGAAGACGTGCTGGAAGTGCTGGTGGGCGATATTCAGGACGAACACCGCAAGGCCGAACGCGGGATCCTCGCTTACCAGCCGGGCAAGCTGCTGGTGCGGGGCGATACACCGCTGTTCAAGGTTGAACGGTTGCTGGGCATCGACCTGGACCACATCGAAGCCGAAACCCTTGCCGGGTTGATCTACGAAACCCTGAAACGGGTGCCGGAAGAGGAAGAAGTGCTGGAAGTCGAAGGTTTGCGGATCATCATCAAGAAGATGAAAGGGCCGAAGATTGTGCTGGCCAAGGTGTTGATGCTGGATTAAGCCGTCCCGGGCTCAAATCGCATCGATCCCTTCGCGAGCAAGCCCGCTCCCACACTTGATCTGCGTCGAGCCAATTTCATGTGATCGACACAAAACCAATGTGGGAGCGGGCTTGCTCGCGAAGGCGTTAGAACAGGCAACACCTCACTGCTTGCCCAACGCAAAGTTGGGCAGCGCCCCCACCGGTTGATTGAACTGGTACGGAATCGACACCAGCCCCATCCCGGTATTGCGCTGCACCACGAAATGCAAATGCGGCCCGCTGCTGTTGCCGGTATTGCCCGATAGCGCCAACGCACTCCCCACCCCGACCCGTTGCCCCTCGCGAACGCTCACCGACCCTTGCTGGAGGTGCAGGTACACGCCCATGGTTGCGTCGTCGTGTAGCACCCGCACGAAATTGCCCGAGGGGTCGGTGCCGCGTCCGGTCTGGTTGTTCTCGGTTTTCACCACCACCCCGCCCCGGGCCGCGATGATCGGCGTGCCTTCAGGCATGGCGATGTCCATGGCGTAACGGCTCTTGGCACCGAAGTGACTGTATTGACCATTGGCCCCCTGGCTCAAGCGAAACGGCCCGCCACGCCAGGGCAGCGGATAACGATAGGCCATGGTGGTTCCTGAGGGGTCGCCCAGGGAATACTGGAACCTTGGGGCATACACCAGAGGCTTCCCGGCCTGGGTGGCGGTGAGCAGCGCCAGGCGAATGTTGCTGCGTGCCGGCATTACCCGGCGGATCGGCCGGCTCGGTGCGCCGCTGACGTTGTTCAACCCGGCGAAGCTCAATTCGATCTCGACCGGGGCATACAGGTCGTTGCGTACATAAACGCTGTCCATGCCCTTCTGCTTCTTGATGTCGAGGTACACCTGACGCTCGAGGTGCTCGACCATCCGATCGCGAAACACGAACACCTGCGCGCCCTTCGTGGGGCGGTCGCTGTAGGAGACCACGCCATTGGCGTCTTTGGACTTGTAGATTGTCATGGCCACAACCGAGGTGGAGGCCAGGAAAAGACCACAGAAAAACAGCAGGCGCGCGAGCATGGGCAAGAATCTATCGAGTAAGGCCTGGGGGATGAGCCTAGCAGCTGCAATGGACCCGGGTAGTGGGCAGATGTTTCAAAATGGCCAGCCTGACGGATGTGTGGTGCATATGATGGCCCCTTCGTCGGAACGCCGCCCGGACCAAGCCCGCTCCCACATTTGATCGGCGTCGGTCCATATTTGAGTGATCGACACATAACCAGTGTGGGCTTGCTCGCGAAGGCGGACTGACAGGCGACGCTTATCAAGCGCCTGGTATGAATTGCTTGTGCACCGTACCCCGCGCAATCAACCGCGAGATGTAATCCAGCTTCTGCGCATCCTGGTCGACAAAGCGAAACGTCAGTTGCAGCCATTCGCTGTCATGCTTGTGCTCATGGGCGACGATGGCATGCAGGTAGCCGTTCAGGCGCGCGGTCTCGGCATTATCGCCCTGTTCCAGATCGAGCACGGCACTGTCGAGGATTTGCGGCAAGGTGTCGGTGCGCTTGATGACCAGCAGCGCTTCCCTGAGGCTCAAGGCCTTGATCACGCACTGCGCGATGCCATTGGGTAGACGCAGTTGACCCTGGCCACGACTGCCGCCGGCGCCCGAGGACACTGGCGCCTTGACCGGCGGGCTGTTGAGCAAGCCGCGAGACGCTGCGGTTGGCGCCAACGCGACGGCAGATGGCGCAGCCACGGCGGGCGAGCCGCCCGTCAATACATTCAGGGAATCATTGCCGAAGCCCGTGTTCATTTTGCTCGGCACACTTTTCATCAAGGTATCGAGCTTGCCGACCTTGTTCAGAGCCTGCCTGACCTTGGTCACCAGCTGCTCGTTGGTAAAGGGCTTGCTGACGTAACCGGAAACCCCGGCCTGGATCGCCTGGACGACGTTCTCTTTGTCGCCGCGGCTGGTCACCATCACGAATGGCAGGGTCTTGAGGGTGTCCTGTTCGCGGCACCAGGTCAGCAGTTCCAGGCCAGACATTTCCGGCATTTCCCAGTCGCACAACACGAGGTCGAATGCCTCCCGTGACAGCAAGGACTGGGCTTTCCTGCCGTTGACCGCCTCTTCGATGCGGATGCCCGGGAAGTAATTGCGCAGGCACTTCTTCACCAGGTCACGAATGAACGACGCGTCGTCCACGACCAACACACTGACCTTACTCATCCACTACCCCTTTTAAAATCCCGGGTAGGAGCGAGCTTGCTCGCGATGGACGTTAACGATAACGCGCGTTTAATGTTTAAACGCGGCGCTCTTGAGTCCATCGCGAGCAAGCTCGCTCCTACAGAACGCGGTGCTTTTGAGTCCATCGTCGGAAAGCCGCGGAGCTCGCCCCTACAGAACAGCATTGCAGTCACGCCGGGACTTTTCGTTCGCGGGGCGCTGCTGTCAACCAGGTAAATCCCCAAACAAAAACGCCCGGCCAAAGGGCCGGGCGCTTTTCTCGGTAATCTTACTTATCGTCAGCTTTTCCCGGAACATTAGCGGTTTCGCCACTGGTACCTTCAACTTCTTCTTTCATGCGCTTGAGGCCCAGGTGACGCACGTCGGTGCCGCGCACCAGGTAAATCACCAGTTCCGAGATGTTGCGCGCGTGGTCGCCGATCCGCTCCAGCGAACGCAGCACCCAGATAATGCTCAAAACCCGCGAGATAGAGCGCGGATCTTCCATCATGTAGGTGGCCAGCTCGCGCAATGCAGTCTTGTATTCGCGGTCGATGATTTTGTCGTACTGCGCCACCGACAACGCCAGGTCGGCGTCGAAACGGGCAAAGGCATCCAGTGCATCGCGAACCATGTTGCGCACCTGGTCGCCGATGTGGCGCACTTCGACGTAACCGCGTGGCGCTTCGCCTTCTTCGCACAATTGAATGGCACGACGGGCGATCTTCGTCGCTTCGTCACCGATGCGCTCGAGGTCGATCACCGACTTGGAGATGCTGATGATCAGGCGCAAGTCGGACGCCGCCGGTTGCCGACGGGCCAGGATGCGCAAGCACTCTTCGTCGATGTTGCGTTCCATCTGGTTGATCTGGTCGTCAATCTCGCGAACTTGCTGGGCCAGGCCGGAGTCGGCCTCGATCAGTGCGGTGACTGCGTCGTTGACCTGCTTTTCCACCAACCCGCCCATGGCCAGGAGATGGCTGCGCACTTCCTCCAGCTCAGCGTTGAACTGCGCAGAGATGTGATGGGTAAGGCCTTCTTTACTAATCATCTGTTTCGCTCCGCGAAAGTTGCAAGCTTCAAGCTGCAAGCTTCAAGCAGTTATGTATAAGTCCTGGTATCGCACGCATGTTTCTTGCCGCTTGCAGCTTGATGCTTGCGGCTGCCCTGCTAGCCATAGCGACCGGTAATGTAGTCTTCGGTCTGCTTCTTCGCCGGATTGGTGAACAGGGTGTCGGTATCGCCGAATTCCACCAGTTTGCCCATGTACATGAACGCCGTGTAGTCGGAAACCCGCGCGGCCTGCTGCATGTTGTGGGTCACGATGACAATGGTGAACTTCGATTTCAACTCGTAGATCAGCTCTTCGACTTTAAGCGTGGAGATCGGGTCGAGTGCCGAGCAGGGTTCATCGAGCAGCAGCACTTCCGGTTCCACGGCGATGGTGCGCGCAATCACCAGACGTTGCTGCTGACCACCAGACAGGCCGAGTGCCGATTCGTGCAGGCGGTCTTTGACTTCGTCCCACAACGCCGCACCCTTCAACGCCCATTCAACGGCTTCGTCGAGTACGCGTTTCTTGTTGATGCCCTGAATGCGCAGGCCGTAAACCACGTTTTCATAGATGGTCTTCGGGAATGGGTTCGGCTTCTGGAACACCATGCCGACGCGACGACGCAGCTCGGCCACATCTTCGCCCTTGCGGTAGATGTTGTTGCCATAGAGGTTGATCGCACCCTCAACGCGGCAGCCGTCGACCAGGTCGTTCATGCGGTTGAAGGTGCGCAGCAGCGTGGACTTGCCGCAGCCGGACGGGCCGATGAAGGCGGTCACGCGCTGTTTCGGAATGTTCATGCTGACGTCGTACAGCGCTTGTTTATCGCCATAGAACAGGCTCAGGCCCGGCACTTCGATGGCTACGGTTTCCTGCTCGAGGCTCAGGCTCTGGTTGTCGCGGCCCAGGGCAGACATGTTGATGCCGTGGGTATGTGCTTCGTGCTGCATGGGAGGCTCCCTGTGCTGACAAATTCGGTTCGTTGAACCTTTGGCCTGTTGTTCAGGCCAGCGGCTTACTCAAAATCTTTGTCTGGCGCCGGCCCCCTGTAGGAGCTGGCTTGCCAGCGAAGGCGTACTCACTGACGCCAAAAGCTTCGCTGGCAAGCCAGCTCCTACAGGGTCGGCGGCGATCAGCTATCCAGCGCTTTGTATTTCTCGCGCAGGTGGTTACGGATGTAGACGGCCGACAGGTTCAATGTCGCGATCACGAGCACCAGCAGCAGCGCCGTGGCGTACACCAGTGGCCGTGCGGCTTCGACGTTCGGGCTCTGGAAGCCGACGTCATAAATATGGAAACCCAGGTGCATGATCTTCTGGTCAAGGTGCAAGTACGGGTAGTTGCCGTCCAGCGGCAGCGACGGCGCCAGTTTCACCACGCCCACCAGCATCAACGGCGCCACTTCACCGGCGGCGCGCGCCACGGCGAGGATCATGCCGGTCATCATCGCCGGGCTGGCCATCGGCAGCACGATCTTCCACAAGGTTTCCGCCTTGGTCGCACCGAGGGCCAACGAGCCTTCGCGCACGGTGCGAGGAATCCGCGCCAGGCCTTCTTCGGTGGCGACGATTACCACCGGCACCGCCAGCAGAGCCAGGGTCAGGGACGCCCAGAGCAAGCCCGGCGTACCGAAGGTAGGCGCCGGCAATGCTTCAGGGAAGAACAACCGGTCGACCGAGCCGCCCAGCACATAGACGAAGAAGCCCAGGCCGAACACACCGTAAACGATGGCCGGAACACCCGCCAGGTTGTTCACCGCGATTCGGATAATCCGGGTCAGGGCGTTCTGCTTGGCATATTCACGCAAGTAAACCGCCGCCAGTACGCCGAACGGCGTCACGATCATCGCCATGATCAGGGTCATCATCACGGTGCCGAAAATCGCCGGGAAAATCCCGCCTTCGGTGTTCGCTTCACGCGGGTCGTCGCTGAGGAATTCCCAGACCTTGCCGAAATAGAAGCCGATCTTGGTGAACGTGCCCATGGCGTTCGGCTGATAGGCGTGGACCACTTTGCCGATGCCGATTTCGATCTCTTTGCCGTTGGCATCGCGGGCCGTCAGGCTGTCGCGGTTGAACTGGGCGTGCAGGTCGGCAAGACGCGCTTCGATGTCCTGATAACGTGCATTCAGTTCGGCGCGCTCGGACTCCATGTCCGCTTGCGCGGTGGCGTCGAGTTTACCGGCCAGTTCCAGTTTGCGACCGTGCAGGCGGATACGTTCGAGGCCGGCGTTGATAGCACCGATATCGGACTTCTCCAGGGTCTTGAGTTGTGCCGCGAGCTCGTTGACGCGAGCGACACGGGCCTGCAACTCAGGCCACGCAGCTTCGCCTTCCGCGATGACCTTGCCGTCCTGTTTGACGTTGACCAGGTAGCCGTAGAAGTTGCCCCACTCACGACGTTCAATGGCCATCAGTTCCGGCGGCGTTTTCTGGTTGGTCAACCACTCGCCGACAATCCACGTGAAGTCGGTGCCGTTCAGGTCACGGTTGCCGACCTTGATCAGCTCGCGGGTCATGAACTCCGGGCCCTGATCGGGCACCGGCAGGCCAGCGCTTTTCAGGCGCTCGCGGGGCACTTGTTCTTTTTGCACCACCTCGCCGACGACCAGGTGATTGGCCTGGCCCGGCACGTCGTAGCTGGCGTGGATCAGGTCCGCCGGCCAGAAGTGACCCAGGCCGCGCACGGCAATCACCGCGAGCAGGCCAATGGTCATGATGACCGCGATGGCCACCGCACCACCGCTCATCCAGACGCCAGGGGCGCCGCTCTTGAACCATCCATTCAGGGAGTTCTGTTTCACAGACTTCTACCTTTCTTAAAGCGACGAGTATTTCTTGCGCAGACGCTGACGAATCAGCTCCGCCAGGGTGTTCATGACGAAGGTGAACAGCAGCAGCACCAGCGCCGAGAGGAACAGCACGCGGTAGTGGCTGCCGCCGACTTCCGACTCCGGCATTTCCACCGCGACGTTGGCGGCCAGGGTGCGCAGGCCTTCGAACAGGTTCATTTCCATGACCGGGGTGTTACCAGTGGCCATCAGCACGATCATGGTTTCACCGACCGCGCGGCCCATGCCGATCATCAATGCCGAGAAGATGCCCGGGCTCGCGGTGAGGAGCACCACCCGAGTCATGGTCTGCCACGGCGTGGCACCGAGCGCCAGGGAACCCAGGGTCAGGCCGCGGGGCACGCTGAACACGGCGTCTTCGGCGATGGAGTAGATGTTCGGGATCACCGCGAAACCCATGGCCAGACCGACCACCAATGCGTTGCGCTGGTCGTAGGTGATGCCCAGGTCGTGGGAGATCCACATGCGCATGTCGCCGCCGAAGAACCAGGTTTCCATGTACGGGCTCATGTACAGCGACAACCAGCCCACAAACAGAATCACTGGAATCAGAATTGCGCTTTCCCAGCCATCCGGCACTTTCAGGCGGATGGACTCAGGCAAGCGGCTGAAGACGAAACCGGCGACCAGGATGCCGATCGGCAGCAACATCAGCAGGCTGAAGATGCCCGGCAAATGCCCTTCAACATAAGGCGCGAGGAACAGGCCCGCGAAGAAACCGAGGATCACCGTCGGCATCGCTTCCATCAGCTCGATCACCGGCTTGACCTTGCGGCGCATGCCCGGAGCCATGAAGTACGCGGTGTAGATTGCAGCGGCAACAGCCAGTGGCGCGGCCAGCAGCATGGCGTAGAACGCGGCCTTCAACGTACCGAAGGTCAGGGGCGCCAGGCTCAATTTGGGTTCGAAATCGGTGTTCGCGGCGGTCGATTGCCAGACGTATTTAGGCTCGTCGTAGTTCTCGTACCAGACCTTGCTCCACAGCGCGCTCCAGGAAACCTCCGGGTGCGGATTCTCCAGCAACAACGGCTGAATCCGGCCGCCCGCTTCCACGATGACCCGGTTGGCCCGTGGCGACAGACCGAAGATCCCTTGGCCTTCGACCACCTGGTCTACCAGCAAGGTGCGATGGGCGGTGCTGTGGAACACGCCGAGCTTGCCGGAGGCGTCGAGGGCGATGAAGCCTTTGCGACGTTCTTCGGCGGTGATTTCAACGATCGGCGTGGTGCCCATCTGGAAGCTGCGGATCTGCTTCAGACGCGATTCGCCATCAGGGTCGCGCGCCATGAACCACTGGGCCAGGCCGCCTTTGGAATCGCCGAGGATCAGCGAGATACCGCCCACCAGTTGGGTGCTGGCGGTGATTTCGGCATCGCCGTTATCGAGCAACTTGTAGCGACCGTTGAGGCTCTTGTCGCGCAGGCTGAACACATCGGCCTGGGCACGACCGTTAATCACGTACAGCCACTGCTGACGCGGGTCGACGAAAATGTTCTTCACCGGTTCGGTCATCTGCGGCAGATCGATGCGCTTCTGCTCACTGGTGATTTCGCCGGTCATCATGTTTTCTTCGCTGGTCAGCGACAACACATTCAGTTGCGCACCGGTTGAACCGACCAGCATCAGGGCCGTATCGGTGGCGTTGAGGCTGACGTGCTCCAGCGCCCCGCCCGCCTCGTTCAGCGTAATCGGGGCTTCGCCATAGGGGTATTCGATGGCGGGCGAGATGGTCTTGTTGCCGTCCGGGTAAGTGACTTTATAGGTGTGACGGAACACCAGGGCCTGGCCGTTGGAAAAGCCCACGGCGACCAGCGGATGACCTGGCTGGTCTTCACCGATCGACGTGACGCTGGCACCCGCCGGAACCGGCAGGTCGACGCGCCTGAGCTCGGCGCCACTGTCGATGTCGAAGAACAGTGCCTGGCCTTTGTCGGAAACCCGCATGGCGACCTGGTTCTGTTCTTCCAGGGAGATCATCAATGGCTTGCCGGCGTCTTGCATCCAGGCAGGGGTGATGGCGTCTTTGGCAGTCAGGTCTGCGCCCTGGAACAGGGGCAGGACGACGTAGCCGAGGAAGAAGAAAATCAGCGTGATCGCGCCCAGGACTGCGAGGCCGCCTATAAGGACGTACCAGCGGGTCAGGCGATCTTTAAGCGCACGGATACGGCGCTTGCGCTGCAACTCAGGCGTATTGAAGTCAATTCGCTTGGGGGGATTTGTAGTCATGGGGGAATTGGCCAGATCGTTCATTCGCACACCCTAGCGATCCTGTATGACAGAAAGATGACAGTGCAGTGACGCAACAAATCCGCCGCCTGTGGGAACTGGCAGCGGACATAAAATTGGGGGTTGTAGGAGCCCGCTTGCTGGCGAAGGCAGTGGATCAGTCAACAGCCATGTTGAATGTGCTGACCCCTTCGCCGGCAAGCCGGCTCCTACACAGGCCCGGGGGTTCACCCCGGACCTAGGGTTTTACTTTTTTGCTACGTTGTTACCTTCCTGCAGACCCAGGTCAGCCAGTGCTTTTGCGGCAACCTTGGCTGGCAGCGGGATGTAGCCGTCTTTCACCACAACTTCCTGACCCTGCTTGGACAGGATCAGCTTCACGAACTCGGCTTCCAGCGGGGCCAGAGGCTTGTTCGGCGCTTTGTTGACATAGACGTAGAGGAAGCGCGACAGCGGGTACTTGCCGTTCAGGGCGTTCTCTTCAGTGTCTTCAACGAACTCTGTGCTGCCTTTCTTGGCCAGGGCCACTGTTTTCACGCTGGCGGTCTTGTAGCCGATGCCCGAGTAGCCGACACCGTTCAGCGAAGAACTGATCGACTGCACAACCGAAGCCGAGCCAGGCTGTTCGTTAACGTTTGGCTTGAAGTCGCCTTTGCACAGGGCTTCTTCCTTGAAATAGCCATACGTGCCCGATACCGAGTTACGACCGAACAGTTGGACCGGCTTGTTGGCGAGGTCGCCCGTCACACCCAGATCGCCCCAGGTTTTCACGTCGGCTTTAGCGCCGCACAGACGTGTCGAGGAAAAAATCGCGTCGACCTGCTCCATGGTCAGGTGCTGGATCGGGTTGTCCTTGTGCACGAACACCGCCAAGGCGTCCACGGCGACCGGAATCGCGGTTGGCTTGTAGCCGTATTTTGTTTCGAAGGCCTGCAGCTCGTTGTCCTTCATCTTGCGGCTCATCGGGCCCAGGTTAGCGGTGCCTTCAGTCAGCGCAGGTGGCGCGGTAGACGAACCGGCGGCCTGAATCTGGATGTTGACGTTCGGGTATTCTTTTTTGTAGTTCTCAGCCCACAGGGTCATGAGGTTGGCCAGGGTATCGGAACCGACGCTGGACAGGTTGCCCGACACACCAGTGGTCTTGGTGTAGCTCGGGATCGACGGGTCAACAGCGGCCACCGCGTTGGCAGTTGCAACGCCAGCGGCGACAAAAGTCATTGCCGCCATCAAACGCTTCAGTTTCATGCCTTACTCCTAGCAGATAGGGTGTGTTAAGTCGGGGCCAAGTATCAGCAGGCCGTGTGAACACTCTATGGCTGAAATATGACAATTGGATGAAAGGCCAGCATTCGGATTTTTTGAAGGGATACCGCGTTATCGTTTATCGTCGGAACGCCGCCCGGAGCCGGCTCAGCGTTCAACCTGTGGGAGCGAGCCTGCTCGCGATGGACTCAAGAGCGCCGCGTTTACTCAGTAAACCCGCGTTATCGTTAACGACCATCGCGAGCAAGCTCGCTCCTACAGGGGGCGCATTCGCTTAACTGGCAATGGGCTTAGCGGCCCTTCTTCCAGAGATACCCGCCCACCACAATCCCCACGCCGCACAGCACCGCCACGTAATAAGCCGGTCCCATCGGGCTTTCCTTGAGCAGCAGGCTGACGATCATCGGCGTCAGGCCGCCAAAGATGGCGTAGGCGACGTTGTAGGAAAACGACAGGCCACTGAAACGCACCACGGGCGGGAAGGCCTTGACCATCACATAGGGCACGGCGCCGATGGTGCCGACCAGCAAGCCGGTCAGGGAGTACAGCGGGAACAGCCAGTCGGGATGCGCGGCCAGGCTATGGTAGAAAGTCCAGGAGGTGATCAATAGCGCCGTACAACCGAACACGAAGACCCGGCCGGCGCCGAACCGGTCCGACAGTGCGCCGGCGATGATGCAGCCAACGCTCAGAAAAACGATCGCCAGGCTATTGGCTTGCAGCGCCGTGGTCGGCGCGAAGTGGTAGACGGTCTGCAGGACGGTCGGCGTCATCAGGATCAGCACTACGATCGCGGCGGACAACAACCAGGTCAGCAGCATCGAAATCAGGATCGCGCCGCGATGGTCGCGCAACACCGCGCGCAACGGCACTTCTTCTGCCAGTGCCTTGCGCAGTTGCAGCTCGGCAAACACCGGCGTCTCGTGCAGCCAGCGGCGCAGATAAACCGAGAACAGGCCGAACACACCGCCCAGCAGGAACGGAATCCGCCACGCATAATCCGCCACTTCCACCGGGGTATACAGGCTGTTGATCGCCGTGGCGACCAACGAGCCCAGCAGAATACCCGCCGTCAGACCGCTGGTCAGCGTGCCGCACGCGTACCCGATGTGCCGCTGGGGCACGTGTTCGGAAACGAAGACCCAGGCGCCAGGCACTTCACCGCCAATGGCCGCGCCCTGAATTACTCGCATCAGCAGCAACAGGATCGGCGCCCACATGCCGATCTGCGCATAAGTTGGAAGCAAACCCATGATCAGGGTCGGCACCGCCATCATGAAAATGCTCAGGGTAAACATCTTCTTGCGGCCCAGCAGGTCGCCGAAGTGCGCCATGACGATGCCGCCCAGCGGCCGCGCCAGGTAACCGGCGGCGAAGATGCCGAAGGTCTGCATCAGACGAAGCCATTCGGGCATGTCCGCCGGAAAAAACAGCTTGCCCACCACCGTGGCGAAGAACACGAAGATGATGAAGTCGTAGAACTCCAGCGCACCGCCCAAGGCAGACAGCGATAACGTTTTGTAGTCGCTGCGGGTCAACGGACGTGTAGATTGTGTGGGTTGCGCGATGTTCGACGGCGCTGTGGTCATGGCAAGGGCTTCTCTTATAGTCGGATCTGCAACCCCCACAACGCTGGCAGAGGCTCGGGCAGGTCCGGCACGATAGCAAATTGTTCGAAAAAGCACATGGATGTGCTTATTTGCCGGTCAAAATGAGAACCAGACGGTCGTCTCGGAGTCTACCGACCGATATACTCGCAATCTTGCGACAACTTGCAAGGGTTGCTGTGCGAAAACGCCTGCCGGGGTTCATAGGCGATTTCGCAGAGTTTCCCTTTAGGCGCCTTACGAAAAACGTGACGAACGTAGTATGTTCGGGGATGAATCGTTTTTCCTTGAGACGGCTATTCACCTTGAAGTACCAATGAGAGTTACGGGTCAGAGGCACCCCCGGCATGATAGAGCTCGAACAAGAAGATCCAATTCCGCAAGGCGACCTGGCCCTGCAAATCACTGCACTTCCTCGCGAAACCAACGGCTTTGGCGATATTTTCGGCGGCTGGCTGGTGGCGCAGATGGATTTGGCCGGTACCGCCATGGCCAGCAAGGTCGCGGGCGGTCGCGTTGCTACCGTGGCGATCGACCGCATGGCGTTTCTGGTGCCGGTGGCGGTGGGCGCTCAGCTCTCCTTCTATACCCAGGCATTGGAAATCGGCCGCAGTTCGATCCAGATGATGGTCGAAGTCTGGAGCGACGATCCGTTGTCCAGCGAATGGCGTAAAGTGACTGAAGCGGTATTCGTATTCGTCGCTATCGATGGCAGCGGCCGCACGCGCTCGGTTCCGCCCAGAGCTCGTTAAACACGGCGCTCGTAAAACCGGAGCCGTTAAACGCGGTGACCGTTTTGCGGTCCATAGCAGTCATTGTTCCTGATCGAGAGCTGTTCCATGACAACGCCCAACGTTGAAGCCGTGAAACTGGATGAACTGAACTGCTGGCGCATCCGCCACGGGCAGGCCGAACTGCTGGTGGCCCAGCAAGGTGCGCACATTCTCAGCTACCAAGTCGCTGGCGAGCCGCCGCTGATCTGGCTCAACGACGAGGCGGTGTTCAAGACAGGCAAAAGTATCCGCGCTGGCGTGCCAGTGTGCTGGCCATGGTTCGGTAATTTTTCGCGCAACCCGCAGAGTGTCCAGGCAATGCGCTTCAGTAGCGAACCGGCGACCGCTCACGGGCTGGTCCGGACGATGGACTGGGAACTGGGGGGCATCGAAGCGGAAGGCGAAAGCCTGAACGTGGAATTTCTCCTGCCCTGCCCCGAAGGCGGTTTTCCAGGCTGGCCGCATCAGGTGGATTTGAAACTGAGCATTCGCCTGGATGAGCAACTGCACATCAGCCTGACCAGTCATAACCAGGGCTTCGGCCAAGTCAGCATCAGCCAGGCGCTGCACAGCTATTTCGCGGTCAGCGATGTGCGCAACGTGCATGTCGAAGGCCTGGATGGCTTGAGCTACATCGAGACGCTGGACGACTGGAAAACCGTGAGTCAGTCCGGTGATTTGCGATTTGCCGGCGAGACCGACCGCATCTATCTGAATACTCCCGCGAAGCTGAGCATTGTCGATCCCGCCTGGGAACGCCGCATCGAACTGACCAGCAGCGGTTCGCGCTCGGCGGTGATCTGGAACCCTTGGATCGATCGCGCCGCGGCGTTCAGCGACATGGCCGACGATGGCTGGCAGCGCATGCTGTGCATTGAAACGGCGAATGTGATGGATGATGTGGTGACGTTGGCGCCGGGTGCGAGTCATACCCTGGGTGTGAGTATCGCCAGCAAATCCCTGTAGCACCGCAACACCAAAATGTGGGAGCGGGCTTGCTCGCGAAGAGGCCATAACATTCAACATCATCGTTGACTGTTACACCGCTTTCGCGAGCAAGCCCGCTCCCACATTTTTGGTTTGTGCCTGGCCAGAATGGCCGTTACAAATCTGATTCCTCCACCACCCGCACCTTCGCCGCATCCAGCGCATACGCCGCGTCAGCCAGGTCGTTGCTGACCTTCTCGACCTTTAGCGTGCCCGTCACCCACAGCGGCGTGTAGATATCCTCCAGCTTCAAGCCTTGGGGATAACGCACCAGCACCAACTGGTTAGGCGGCGGTGGTGGCACGTGGATGCAGGCGCCCGGATACGGCACCAGGAAGAACAGCGTGCTGCGCCCCTTGGCGTCGGACTCCAGTGGCACCGGATACCCGCCGAGGCGGATGTCTTTGTCGTTCATCGACGGTACGGTTTTGGTCGAGTACATTACCGCCGGCAAGCCTTTGCTTTGCTTCATGCCACCCTTTTCGGTGAAGGTGCCATTGGCTTCGGGGGAGTCGTGGTCGATTTCAGGCATGGCCTCGAGGGCGTTCTGATCCGACTTGGGCATCAGGTCGAGCCAGTCGGTTTCCGGCAGTTCGCCGGCATGGGCAAGGCCCGCGCCCAGTAACAGGAAAGTCAGCAAAAGACAGCGCATGTTGGTGCTCGGCAATGGAGAGGACGGTGCAACGCCGAGCATTCTAGCCCTCCCCGCGCGTTTGACAGAGAGGGCTTTGTCGCTCAATCAGTTCTTTTTGATCATGCCGTAGATCACCAGCAATATCACGGCACCCACCAGCGCACCAAGGAAGCCTGCGCCTTCGCCGGCCTGGTAGAAGCCCAGTGCCTGGCCGCCATAAGTGGCCGCCAGCGAACCGCCGATACCGAGCAGGATGGTCATGATCCAGCCCATGCTGTCATCGCCCGGTTTCAGGAACCGCGCCAGCAGGCCGACAATCAAGCCGATAAAGATGGTTCCGATAATTCCCATGGCATTTCCCTCTGAGTCGAATGGCTGTGTCCTAGCGAAAGCCTAGTCAGACTTTGGCATCCTGCCATGAGAGAACGGCGGCACCTGAATGGTTCCGCCGCTGCCACATGAAACTATTCGGCGATGAGCGCTTCGACCTTGAGGATCTGCGCAGCCAGGGTTTCGCGGTCCGCGCAACGCAGGTTGGCGTGGCCGACCTTGCGACCGACCTTGAACGCCTTGGCATAGTGATGCAGATGGCAATCGGCGATAGCCAGGACTTTCTCTGTGTCCGGCACTTTGCCAATGAAGTTGAGCATCGCGCTCTCGCCGACCTTGGCCGTCGAACCCAGCGGCAGACCGGCAACGGCCCGCAGGTGGTTTTCGAACTGGCTGCACTCGGCGCCTTCGGTGGTCCAGTGCCCGGAGTTGTGCACGCGCGGGGCGATTTCGTTGGCCTTGAGGCCACCGTCGACTTCGAAGAACTCGAACGCCATCACGCCGACGTAGTTCAGCTGCTTGAGCACTCGGCTGGAGTAGTCTTCAGCCAGGGCTTGCAGCGGGTGATCGGTGCTGGCCACGGACAGTTTGAGGATGCCGCTGTCGTGGGTGTTGTGCACCAGCGGATAGAACCGGGTTTCACCATCGCGAGCACGCACGGCGATCAGCGAGACTTCACCGGTGAACGGCACGAAGCCTTCCAGCAGGCAGGCTACGCTACCCAGTTCCGCGAAAGTGCCGACCACATCTTCAGGTTTGCGCAAGACTTTCTGGCCCTTGCCGTCGTAACCCAGGGTGCGGGTCTTGAGCACGGCCGGCAGACCGATGGCAGCCACGGCGGCGTCCAGGTCGGCTTGGGATTGAATGTCGGCGAACGCCGGGGTTGGAATCCCCAGGTCCTTGAACATGCTCTTCTCGAACCAGCGATCACGCGCGATGCGCAGGGCTTCGGCGCTCGGGTAGACCGGGACGAACTGCGACAGGAATGCCACGGTCTCGGCAGGGACGCTCTCAAACTCGAAGGTCACCAGATCGACTTCATCGGCCAGCTGACGCAGGTGGTCCTGATCGCCGTAATCGGCTCGCAGGTGTTCGCCCAGCGCAGCTGCGCAAGCGTCAGGCGCCGGGTCCAGGAAAGCGAAGTTCATGCCCAGCGGGGTGCCCGCCAGCGCCAACATGCGACCCAACTGGCCGCCACCGATTACACCGATCTTCATCGTCAACAACCTCAGGCGATGCGTGGGTCTGGATTTTCCAGGACGCTGTCTGTCTGCTCAGCACGGAAAGTTTTCAGCACCGCGTGAAACTGCGGGTGCTTGGCGCCCAGGATGCTCGCCGAGAGCAGGGCTGCGTTGATCGCGCCGGCCTTGCCGATGGCCAGGGTCGCGACCGGAATACCTGCAGGCATCTGCACGATGGACAGCAGCGAGTCCACGCCCGACAGCATCGAGGACTGCACCGGCACGCCCAGCACCGGCAGGTGGGTCTTGGCCGCACACATGCCTGGCAAGTGCGCCGCGCCGCCGGCACCGGCGATAATCACCTCGATGCCCCGCGCCTCGGCCTCTTCAGCGTACTGGAACAGCAGGTCCGGGGTGCGGTGGGCAGAGACCACTTTCACCTCGTAGGGGATGCCGAGCTTTTCCAGCATATCGGCGGTGTGGCTAAGGGTGGACCAATCGGACTTGGAGCCCATGATCACGCCAACCAGTGCGCTCATCGTCGTGCCTCTTCTCTCTGGGCGCCCGCAGGCGCGTCAAAAAACAACAAGCCACGCGGGAGATCCGGCGTGGCTTGAGTGTACGAATTAGGGCCGGGCGAGCCGGCCAAAGGCCGCGCAGTATACCGTAATGAGCCGGATAAACAGCCCCCGGTGCGACCATCTGTCATTTGCCGAAACCCGGCGATTTTACTGACTCACAGGTCAGCCAACAATGACCGATACGGAAAGAGTAATTCAGTTATCCGAATGCACGTTCATCCACACTTCCAAAACCTGGAAAGGTGATATGCGGGACAGTACTCAGGATGACGCAACAGCATGAAATACACGTTCACTCGCCAAACCGTAATAGGCTAGTTAATTTCATTTTTAGCCGCACACCCTTCCCAACTCCACAATGAGACCATCATGCTTCTAAAACCTGGGTGGGCATTACAAAACCAATTAAAAAGGATTCAAGGATGACTTTGATTGAACAGACACAAAAAAAAGATCTTATCATTATTGCCGTTATTCATTCGGACGTACCGGAATCGACAAGAAAGACAATTTACGCTGATTATTTCCGACCTTTCGTAACTGAACTGGAAAGCTTCATCGAACGAAAAGTCTGTGTCGTCTTTGCTGGCGGCGAGCCCTATTGCAACTTTGATTACAAAGGCGAAGATGTGACTGGAACTCTGCAAAGATGGCAAACCCTGGGTTATAAGCTCCTTCATGAAATGAACGAAGAAGGATTAAACACAGAGGTTTATAGTGCGCTAACCAAAATCATTCTGGTCACCCGCGATAAGCTGAATGATGCACACGCAGGAGTTGCACTTAATTGGTCGTCGAACAGGGCTGGGCAATTTGCAATCGCGTCACTGACAGGCTATCAAGTTGTCGGACATGAAATGGGGCACTTGCTGGGCGCGAAACATGAAGACTCTGAGGTTCAGTTCAATGGCTGGATCGCCGACACCTACATGGCACCAACGAATGACAAATTCAAAGCCAATACGTACACCTTCAGCCACGCCAACCGGCAAAATATCAAGAGCTATCTGGCCGACAAAGATTAACGTTTCAACCTGATCATCGCAGAGGCGCAATATAAACGCCTCTGCCTGCATCAGCTTAAAGGTTAGCGCTGGCCACCCCGCCTTCAAGTTTGCGCCACAACAATCGCACATTCGCCTTTCGCACCAATGCGCAGCGATACAAACGAATCTCCAGCGGCACATGCCATTGCGGGCCGCCACAAATCACCAGCTCACCGCGCGCCAGTTCGGCGCGCACGCTGAGCTGCGGCACCCAAGCGATCCCCAACCCTTCCAGTGCCATGCTTTTCAGACTGTCAGCCATGGCCGTCTCGTAGATGGTGGTGAAACGCAACGCGCGCTGACGCAGCAGCAAGTTCACCGAACGCCCGAGAAAGGCACCGGCGCTATAGGCGAGCAGCGGCACACTGCCTTCTCCTTCCAGGTCGAACAGCGGCTTGCCGTCGGCATCAGCCGCGCACACCGGGAGCATTTCGGTCTGGCCGAGGTGCAGCGACGGGAAGATTTCCGGGTCCATCTGCATCGCAGCGTCCGGGTCATAGAACGCCAACATCAGGTCGCAGCCCCCTTCACGCAGGGCGTGCACGGCGTCACCCACGTTGGTCGCCACCAGCCGCGTGGCAATGTTCAAGCCCTCGTTACGCAACTGCGCGATCCACCGCGGAAAAAATCCCAGCGCCAACGAGTGAGCGGCCGCAACCTGCATCACCTCGCCCTGCCCGCCTTCCAAGTGATGCAAATGGCGCAGCACTTCGCCGAGCTGCTCGACTACCGTCCGCGCGGTCACCAGAAAAAGTTGCCCGGCCGCTGTCAGCTCCACGGGCGTGCGCGAGCGGTTGACCAACGTCAGGCCGAGCGCGGCTTCCAGGCTGCGAATTCGCCGACTGAAAGCCGGCTGGGTCACGAAGCGGCGCTCGGCAGCCTGGGAGAAGCTGCGGGTGGCGGCCAAGGCGCTGAAGTCCTCAAGCCATTTACTTTCCAGATTCATCACGCCCTCCCGGACACGCACCAAAATAGGTCACACGCTCGCCATTCACTCGACGTCACACTGTCATTATGCCGAATATGCATAGGCCAGTGTTTAATAGCATTGGCCCAAAATCCCTCACAAGCCTAGCATTTGCAGTGTTCCGGCATAGACCGGGTCCATATCGAGATGATTCTTATCATGTCCTCCGCTGCATCTTTCCGCACAGAAAAAGACCTGCTTGGCGTACTCGAAGTACCTGCTCAAGCGTACTACGGCATCCAGACCCTGCGAGCGGTGAACAACTTCCGTCTCTCCGGCGTTCCGATTTCGCATTACCCGAAGCTGGTTGTCGGCCTGGCCATGGTCAAGCAGGCCGCCGCTGACGCCAACCGTGAGCTGGGTCACCTGAGCGAAGCCAAGCACGCTGCCATCAGCGAAGCCTGTGCCCGTTTGATCCGCGGCGATTTCCACGAAGAGTTCGTGGTGGACATGATTCAAGGCGGCGCTGGCACTTCGACCAACATGAATGCCAACGAAGTGATCGCCAACATTGCCCTGGAGGCCATGGGTCACCAGAAAGGCGAATACCAGTACCTTCACCCGAACAACGACGTGAACATGGCGCAGTCGACCAACGACGCCTACCCGACGGCAATCCGTCTGGGTCTGCTGTTGGGCCACGACGCGCTGCTGGCCAGCCTCGACAGCCTGATCCAGGCGTTCGCCGCCAAGGGTCAGGAATTCAGCCACGTACTGAAGATGGGTCGTACCCAGCTGCAAGACGCCGTGCCGATGACCCTGGGTCAGGAATTCCGCGCCTTCGCCACCACCCTGGGCGAAGACCTGGCACGCCTGAAGACCCTGGCGCCGGAACTGCTGACCGAAGTCAACCTCGGTGGCACCGCGATCGGTACCGGGATCAACGCCGATCCGCGTTACCAGCACTTGGCCGTTCAACGCCTGGCACTGATCAGCGGTCAACCGCTGGTTCCGGCCGCCGACCTGATCGAAGCCACGTCCGACATGGGTGCGTTTGTACTGTTCTCCGGCATGCTCAAGCGCACCGCGGTCAAGCTGTCAAAGATCTGCAACGACCTGCGCCTGCTGTCCAGCGGTCCACGCACCGGTATCAATGAAATCAACCTGCCGGCGCGCCAGCCAGGCAGCTCGATCATGCCCGGCAAGGTCAACCCGGTTATCCCGGAAGCGGTTAACCAGGTGGCGTTCCAGATCATCGGTAACGACCTGGCGCTGACCATCGCGGCCGAAGGCGGCCAGCTGCAACTGAACGTGATGGAGCCGCTGATCGCGTTCAAGATCTTCGACTCGATCCGTCTGCTGCAACGCGCCATGGACATGCTGCGCGAGCACTGCATCGTCGGCATCACTGCCAACGAAGAGCGTTGCCGTGAGCTGGTCGAACATTCGATCGGCCTGGTGACCGCACTGAACCCGTACATCGGCTATGAAAACGCCACCCGCGTCGCTCGCATCGCCCTGGAAAGCGGCCGCGGAGTGCTGGAACTGGTACGCGAAGAAGGTTTGCTCGACGACGCAATGCTCGCCGACATCCTGCGCCCGGAAAACATGATCGCTCCGCGTCTGGTGCCACTGAAGGCCTGACCAAACGCCCGGCTCCTGCCTCTTGATAAAGAGCACGGGAGCCACGCTCACCAGGTCGAGGGACTAGACACCTCTCACCTTTTGAGGGCTTGGGGATTTATTCCCCCAAGCCCTTTTTTTTAACCGGATTTTGTGGTGTTCATGCTGGCTTCTTCGCTGGCAAGCCAGCTCCTACAGGGTTGGTTGGCGCTCACAAATATTGCGTTCACCCCAGCCCCTGTAGGAGCTGGCTTGCCAGCGAAGAGGCCCTCAAGGTCACCCCAAATAACGTTGCAAAACACCTCGCTCCATCGCTTGCACCTCAACTGTGCAGACGGACGGCACTCTCCTAGGTATAGTGCCGCCCCTCTTCGCATGAGCGGTCGTCGGTAACGAGGCCCAAACCCATGCGAAACCCGAACTAATAACAAACCTGCGAAATGGAACCGGGACGAACACGCGCCTCACCTGCTGTGCCACGCGCACAGCGGTGTAACGCGATGTTTCTGACCGCCCAGCATTTGCCTAAACAAAAAACAGCGAGGAATAATCCATGCTCGAAGTCATTAACGACTTCCTCTCAGGGAAAGTACTGATCGTGCTCATCGTCGGGCTCGGCAGCTACTTCACGATCCGCTCGCGTTTCGTTCAGTTCCGCCATTTCTTTCACATGTTCGCGGTGTTCCGCGACAGCCTCAAAAGCAGCGCTGGCCAGCTCAGCTCGTTCCAGGCCTTGATGCTCAGCCTCGCCGGCCGCGTCGGTGCGGGCAACATCGCGGGTGTCGGCATCGCCGTGACCCTTGGTGGGCCCGGAGCGGTATTCTGGATGTGGGTGACCGCGCTGGTCGGCATGTCCAGCAGCTTCTTCGAATGCTCCCTCGGCCAGCTCTACAAACGTTGCGACTCCGAAGGCCAGTTCCGTGGCGGCCCGTCCTTTTACATCCAGCACGGCCTGCAGAAACGCTGGTTGGGGATGATCATGGCGTTCCTGCTGCTGATCACCTTCGGCTTTGCCTTCAACGGGCTGCAAGCCCACGCAGTAACCCACTCGCTGAACAATGCCTTCGGTCTTGACACCACGTACACCGGACTTGGCCTGGCGGTATTGCTGGGCCTGGTGTTCATCGGCGGTATCAAGCGGATCGCCAAGGTCGCTGACCTGCTGGTACCGGTGAAAACCCTGGTCTACATCGGCGTGACCATCTACGTGATCGTGCTGCAGTTCGACCAGGTTCCGGGCATGCTGATGACCATCGTCAAAAGCGCCTTCGGTCTGGACCAGGCGTTCGGCGGCCTGATCGGCAGCGCCATTATCATGGGCGTGAAGCGCGGCGTGTTCGCCAACGAAGCAGGCCTGGGCAGTGCGCCGAACGTGGCAGCTGTAGCCTCGGTCGAGCACCCGGTCGCACAAGGTGTGGTTCAGGCGTTCAGCGTATTCCTCGACACCTTTGTGATCTGCACCTGCACCGCATTGCTGATCCTGCTGTCGGGTTTCTACACCCCGGGCTTCGAAGGCGACGGCATTGCTCTGACCCAGAATTCTCTGGCTGCCGTGGTCGGTGACTGGGGCCGGATGTTCATCTCCGTAGCGCTGGCGTTGTTCGTGTTCACCTCGATTCTCTACAATTACTACCTGGGCGAAAGCAACCTGCGCTTCCTGATCGGCGAGAACCGCAAGGCACTGATCGGTTATCGCGCGCTGGTACTGGTATTGATCTTCTGGGGTGCCATCGAAAACCTCGGCACCGTGTTCGCCTTCGCCGACATCACCATGACCATGCTGGCATTCGTGAACCTGATTGCGTTGTTCCTGCTGTTCAAGGTCGGCATGCGTATCCTGCGTGACTACGATGACCAGCGGGCTGCGGGCATCAAGACGCCGGTGTTCGATTCGAGCAAATTTGCGGACCTGGACCTGGACCTGAAAGCCTGGCCAGCCAACCCGCCAGCGGCTGCCATCAAGGCCGAAGCCGAGCCGCAAGGCGTGACCGTAGCGCAACGCTGACAGGTCAAAACCGGGCGCATCCTCTGCGCCCGGCGTGACACCGCGTACGCCCGGCCTCATGCTCGGTTGTACGCTATGGCACCTTGATGAGGCTGCCATTTTTGGCTCGAGCTCAAGACCGCATCGCTGCCTCCGCCGGCAAACCGGTCTCACTCCCACAGTTTCGGAGAACCTCCATGAATTCCTCGACTTATCCCGCAGCCCGGCACGTCATGGTGCTCTACACCGGCGGCACCATCGGTATGCAAGCCAGTGCCCACGGCCTGGCCCCGTCGTCCGGTTTCGACGTGAGGATGCGCGAGTACCTGGCCAGCCAGCCTGATCTGGTGGTGCCGCAATGGCGCTTTCGCGAGATGTCACCGCTGATCGACAGTGCCAACATGAGCCCTGCGTATTGGCAGCAACTGCACGAAGCGGTGGTCGACGCTATCGATACACAAGGTTGCGACAGCGTGCTGATCCTGCATGGCACCGACACATTGGCCTACAGCGCTGCGGCTATGGGTTTTCAGTTACTCGGGCTGCACGCCCGCGTAGTCTTCACCGGCTCGATGCTGCCGGCCGGCGTGACCGACAGCGATGCCTGGGAAAACCTCAGCGGGGCATTGGTTGCGTTGGGCCAGGGCCTGGCTCCGGGTGTTCATTTGTACTTCCACGGCGAACTGCTGGACCCGACCCGTTGCGCGAAGGTGCGCAGTTTCGGTCGTCATCCGTTCAAGCGACTTGAGCGTCAAGGCGGCGGCGTGAAGGCCACTTCGCTGCCAACGCAGCTGAATTACAACCAGAGCAAGCAGCTGGCGAAAGTCGCCGTGTTGCCACTGTTCCCCGGTATCGATGCCGAGCAACTTGAGGGCGTGTTGAACAGCGGCATTCAAGGTCTGGTGCTGGAGTGCTACGGCAGCGGAACGGGGCCGAGCGACAATCCGCAGTTTCTCGCCGCCCTTACTCGAGCACGAGACAACGGTGTGGTGGTGGTTGCAATTACGCAGTGCCATGAAGGTGGTGTTGAGCTGGACGTTTACGAGGCGGGTAGCCGCCTGCGTGGCGCCGGCGTGCTGTCGGGCGGGGGCATGACCCGTGAGGCAGCGTTCGGCAAATTGCACGGATTGCTCGGCGCCGGACTCGACACCGCTGAAGTACGGCGCCTGGTCGAAATCGACCTCTGCGGCGAACTCATCTGACCCCACCACGTAACCCTGTAGGAGCGAGCCTGCTCGCGAAGAACCTGAAGGCGGCGCGTTCATCCAGACAGCACGCGTTATCGTTAACGTCCATCGCGAGCAGGCTCGCTCCTACAGGTTCTCGCTCGGCATATAACTTGCTGCGTTCCAACCACCCCAAGGCTGGAAGCCAACCATGCTTCACTCCCACCTCACCACCCTCAACGCCGTCTCCCTGGTGCTCAACGCCTTCAAGGCCGACGGATTGTCCAGCGAGGCGCTACTGGCGGGCAGCGGCATCAGCGCCGCTGACCTGAACCGAGCAGACACGCGCATTACCACCAACCAGGAAATGCAGGTCTGTGCCAACGCCGTCGCGCTCAAGCGTGACATCGGCCTGGAACTGGGCCGGCGGATGCACGTTTCCTCCTACGGCATGCTCGGCTATGCCCTGCTCACCAGTGCCACCTTCGGTGACGCGTTACGTCTGGCGATGCGTTATCCGGCGCTGCTGGGAACACTTTTCGAACTGGGCCTTGAGGACGATGGCGAGCGCATCTGGTTCGTGGCCGCCGATTATCGCGAAAATCCGGCGCTGGCCGTATTCAACGCCGAGTTCTGCCTGGTGTCGTTGAAGACCATCTGCGATGACCTGCTCGGCCATCCGTTGCCACTGCTGGCTGCGCGCTTCGAACATGTCGCGCCCGACTATGAAGCCACTTATGCGCAACACTTCGATTGCCCGCTGCACTTCGAGGCCCGGGACAATGCTTTCGCGTTCGCCAAAAGCTGGCTTGACCAACCCCTGCCGCTTGCCGATGTCATCACCCATCAGGCCATGGCTGACCGCTGCCGCAAACAGAACATTGAGTTCACTGGACGTCAGGCCTGGCTAGGACGAATTCGGCAATTACTTCGGGCGCAACTGAATGCGGCGCCGGGGCTGGAGGGATTGGCCGAGCAGATGAATTGTTCGGCGCGCACGTTGCGTCGGCACCTGAAGGAGCTTGGCTGCAGCTATCAGGAGTTGCTCGACGAATTGCGCTTCGAACAGGCCAAGCTCATGCTCTGTGAGGACCAGATGCCGATTTACCAGATTGCCGAAGCGCTGGGCTTCAGCGAGACCGCAAGCTTTCGTCATGCGTTTGTGCGCTGGAGCGGCGTGGCGCCGAGTCAGTTCAGGCCTCATCGATAACTTGTGGGAGCTGGCTTGTCGGATCGCCGCATCGCTGCGATAGCGCAGTGTCAGGCGACGTTGATTTCTGCTGTGCCGACCCCTTCGCGGGCAAGCCCGCTCCCACAGGGTTAGCATTCCAAGCCTCATGGGGAGCACTCCCGCACAACTGTAAGGGGCGAATTTCGGTCAATTATTTTGGCCATATCGATCCCCTTTTGGCCTTTTCTGCCGTTCTCTGATACGCCCCGCACCGCAAGACTGTTGTTCAACCGAATCAGCCTGCGGAGAACAAGAAAATGCTGACGATCTACTCGGATGATCACCACCTCCACCATGGCCGTTGCGAATTGATCGACGGGCAACTCAAGCCGTGTTTCGAAATGCCCTCGCGGGCAGACCATGTGCTGGCACGGGTGCAAAAGCAGAACCTGGGCCCTGTCGAAGCGCCGAAGGATTTCGGCCTCGACCCGATCGCCCGCATCCACAGCCGCGATTACCTCGATTTCTTCAAAGGTGCCTGGGCACGCTGGACCGCGTTCAAGACCGATGGCGACTTGCTGCCCTATACCTGGCCTGCCCGCACCCTGCGCCCGATCATCCCCACCAGCCTGCACGGCCAGCTCGGCTATTACAGCTTCGACGGCAGCGCGCCGATCACGGCCGGGACCTGGCAAGCGGCGTACAGCGCAGCGCAAGTGGCCCTCACTGCCCAGGCTGAAATCCAGCGCGGCGCCCGCAGTGCCTTCGCCCTGTGCCGTCCACCTGGTCATCATGCTGCCAGTGATCTGATGGGAGGTTATTGCTACCTGAACAACGCCGCCATCGCCGCTCAGGCCTTCCTCGATCAAGGCCACAAAAAGGTCGCAATCCTCGACGTCGACTACCACCACGGCAACGGCACCCAATCGATTTTCTATCAGCGCAGCGACGTGCTCTTCACTTCGATCCACGGGCATCCGGAAGCCGAGTTTCCGTTCTTCCTCGGCTATGAAGATGAGCTGGGCGAAGGCGCGGGAGAAGGTTTCAACTTCAACTACCCTTTACCCGCGGGCAGTGGCTGGGACAGCTGGAGTTCCGCCCTGGAGCAGGCCTGCAAGGAGATCGAAAAGTACGGTGCGGACATCATCGTCGTTTCCCTGGGCGTGGACACCTTCAAGGACGATCCGATTTCCCAGTTCAAGCTCGACAGCCCGGACTACCTGGCGATGGGCGAACGCATCGCACGCCTCGGCAAGCCGACATTGTTCGTGATGGAAGGCGGTTATGCGGTAGAGGAAATCGGCATCAATGCCGTGAACGTTCTCGAAGGCTTTGAAAGCGCTCAATGAGGAAACAGGAACCATGAACCGACTCAAGCGTTTTATCTCTCCTTCGCTCTTACCCGCAGCGTTGTGCGCCACGGTGCTCAGTGGCGCCGTTCATGCTGAAGAACGAACGTTGCGCGTCTACAACTGGTTCGACTACATCACGCCCAAGGCGCTTGAAGATTTCAAGACCCAGAACCCCCAGACCAAGCTGGTCTACGACATCTTCGACACCAACGAAGCACTGGAAGCCAAGTTGCTGACCGGCAACTCCGGCTACGATGTGGTGGTGCCGTCCAACGTGTTCCTCGCCAAACAGATTGAAGCCGGCGTGTTCCAGCCCCTGGACCGCAGCAAGCTGCCGAACTGGAACCACCTCGATCCCAAGCTGATGAAGCTGATCGAAGCCAACGACCCGGGCAATAAATTCGCCGTGCCCTACATGTACGGCACCATCCTGATCGGCTTCAACCCGGACAAGGTCAAGGCGGCCCTGGGCGACAACGCCCCGGTGGACAGCTGGGACCTGATCTTCAAGGAAGAAAACATCAGCAAGCTCAAGCAGTGTGGTGTGGCCCTGCTCGACTCGCCGTCGGAAATCCTCCCGCTGGCCCTGCAACATCTTGGACTGGACCCCAACAGCAAGAAGCCGGCGGACTACGCCAAGGCTGAAGCGCTGCTGATGAAGATTCGTCCGCACATCACCTACTTCCATTCGTCCAAGTACATGGCCGACATCGCCAACGGTGACATCTGCGTCGCCGTCGGTTACTCCGGCAGCTTCTCCCAGGCCGCCAACCGTGCCAAGGAAGCCAAGAATGGCGTAATTGTGGACATGCGCCTGCCCAAAGAAGGCGCACCGATCTGGTTCGACATGCTTGCCATCCCCAAAGGCGCGAAAAACCCGCAAGACGCCTACACCTTCATCAACTATCTGCTGCAACCCCAGGTGATTGCGCCGGTCAGCGATTTCGTCGGCTATCCGAACCCGAACAAGGACGCCACAGAGAGTGTCGATCCGGCGATCCGCAACAATCCCAACCTGTACCCGACCGAAACGGCGATGAGTACGCTGTACACCCTGCAACCGCTGCCCCGGGATGCCGAACGTGCGCGAACCCGGGCCTGGACCAAGATCAAATCAGGGACATAAGTCCTTGGAAACCTCCTGCTGCTGGCAGGAGGTTTGTTTTTCAAGTCAGGGACAAGTATTTCAAGTCACTGACCGTCGCCTCGATCGCTGCATTCAGGCATTTTTCGTGTGAATGTTTCATCTGTGCGGTAACCCGTTACCACCCTCCTTCAATCGCAGACCTCTACCTTCGATGCCATTTCCAGGATTGACGTGTTCGTCCTGATCCCTGCATCGAAGGAAAACAACCATGACAGACAACACCATCGACAGCGGCATAACCGAGCCACTGGTGGAAAAAAGCGACCTGGTCAATCAGACCAGCCACGGTCCCACACTGAGCGAGGTCGCCTCGCACTTGCTGCATCAAATGCTGAAAGAAAAATACACCGACCTGGATATCGACCCCGACAAAGCCGTCGTCGGCAGCCCGCAATGGCAAGTGATCGACGATGAGGTTGAGACCGGGTCGATCTATTACGAATCGCTGACCCATGCGGTGGTACGTCACGGTCTTTACGGAACGACTGTGAACTATATCGAAGGGGATCACTTCCTCACGCTTGAGCCGCAAGCCGATGACCCGGTCCAGCTCGCGGTGAGCATCGAGGAGATAGCCCTGACGCTCAACGAGGCGATCGCGGTGTTATTCATTGAATTTCAGGACCGTCAGCTGAGCTTCTGGAATCAGCAGGTGCATGAACTTCCCCGCTGGCAAAAGCTTTCCGACTCGCTGCGAAAAGCGCTCAATGTAAAACAGGTTAACGGCTGGAACGCAGAGGAGTGCGCCATGGCCCGGGAAGTCTTCGCCGACCCGGACAGAACGTCACGGAAAAACACCAATACCGACTTTTCGGCCATTCAGGCGTGCCTGATCGATATCGACGTCGTTGAAAATGAAATACCCAGGCATCTTCTGGTCGGCGGCGCACTGGTGATCAAGGCAACTTACCGCCAGCGCCAGCTCATCGTCATGTACACGATCGAGCGTGGCTACGAGTCGTTCGACTCGCTGGAGAAACTCGGAAGTACCCTACCTGAGCGGCTCGATCAGCGGCCGATAGGGGGGTCACTGGAGTGGCGATTATTCGAGCCCGATGGCAATGTTTTCGATCATATGGCCTGGGCATTGGTGTCATCGCAAATAGACAGCATCGATCAAATCAGACAGGCCGAGGCTTACACCGAAGTACCGGAGCCCGGGAAGGGGCTGGACACCCTCGATCAATCACGTTTCAAGCAACTGGACGCGGCAATCCCTGACTGGCTGCGCAATGCACCCGCCAACGACATGGATGATTACCGTCGTTACATTACCGCCCTCGGGAAACTGTACCGCAAGGCCAGGTACAGGATCGCCAGAACCGAAATACCCTCCATCAGTCAATTTGCTCACCAATCGATGCGTGACGCGATCATCACTGATAAAAGTGCAGTGGGTGCCGCGGCACTGCCGTGGGACGCCTTGGAAATCAAGGTGACCAACAGCTTTACCGTCGATAACTTCACCCTGCCCAACCCTCTTGATCAGCACACCGAAAACTTGGCCGGGTTCGCGCTGGAGAACGACGCACCGTATAGGGCGACACTATCATTCAACAATGGTGCGCAGATTCCTGACTGGCTGACGCCGCAATTCCTCACCCGCATAGCGGCCAACGTGGACGTCGGCAGTGCCTACCCGGCACTGATCAAGAAAACGCTGATCGATGACCCCGTCACATCCCAACGTCAGGAGCACTTCTATCGTGATCAACTACGCTGGCTGTTACCGCTCAAGGCATTGGAAGAGAAGATAAAACAAGAGTCGGGGGTTACCGAGCAAGGCTATCAATACATTTGCAATTGGATGAATACGGCCCCAGGCCCTGCCAATCCCATCGCTATCTATCCCCTGACGCTGAAGCCGCAACACCGTTTGATCAGCGCCAGCGACACCGTGACCAACATGTTCGTAATCAGCCCTCGGGATGATACCAGGGGGACCTGTCTGCTTTACCGGCCGATGCAAGATGTGCCGTTGATGCAGTTTCCCTCGCGGCAGAATCTGCTTTACGCCTTGCACCAGCCCGGAGAGCTGCGCGACTCGGTACTTGCCTGGCTTGAAACCAAAACGCTGAGCTTTGAATACTCCCAGTACGTTTTTCCGGTGGGATTGCCGTCTCCATGGTTGGCAGCTGAACAGCTGGTCAACCCTTTCATCAGGGCAGAGCAGTTCGGGCGAGTGGTACTGGAAACCCGGGAAATGACCGGGGACACCCACACCGCACTGTTCAGAAAAAATGCCCAGGCGCTGGTCACCCTTGCGGACCGCCAGTCCCAATCGAATGCCGAACGGCGCTGGACACTGCTCAAAGACAGCGGCTGGGCATTATTCAACGTCGCGAGCAACTTCCTCAGTGGCGCCGTCGGCACCGCTGTCTGGGCGTGGCAGGTTATCGAGCAAATTCAACAAGCCCTTGATGCCCATGAAAAAGGCGACAGCTTTAACCAGTGGCGATCCGAGGCGGATATCCTGTTATCCGTGGGCATTCTGCTCAGCCATCACGCGGTGATGCGGCGCAAGACGATATTGAGCAAGCCCGGTATCGCCCGCGAATCGCTGGCAGAGCATGAGGATCCAGCCCCTGCGACCATTGCTGTCACGCTGGACACGACCGTCCATTCAGGCGAACTCCCACCGACGCATGATTCTCAGGTGGCTGCACCCGGGTCAGTCCCCCGGCGCGCACCAGCGGAACTCAAGGCCTATCTGGACGCTTTCAACGTCACCCCGCCCGGCCTTGATACCGAGGATTCGAGCAAGGACAACGCCATTCCAAGGCATTTACATCATTTTGATCATAAAACCTATGCCAAAGTCGGCAAACGCTGGTTCAACGTCAGTGTCACCGTGGACGACCAGGTGCAAATAGTCGATCCCGATAACCCTACAAAATATGGGCCGTTGCTTGCCAGTGATCATGATGGACGGTGGGTGCTTGATCTGCGCTGGCGATTGAAAGGTGGTGGACCGAAACATCAACTTAAAACGTTACGAGATGCGAATCGAGATCGCAGAACGGCACTGAAAGAAGCACGAGACCTGTTTAAGGCAAAAAAAGCCAGACCGCAGGATCCGGACATTGAAGGCAGCGAAGAGCAGAAAAAGAACGCCGTCGCCAGGGCTCAGGCAGAATTTTCCGCGGCCACGCCACAGACCCGCGATCGATTGTCAGTCGTGTTCGTGGAAAAAACCGATGAGATGATCGCAGCTTATCGCCAAGCCCTGGAGCAACTGAGGGAATGGCATGCGCTGGGTGGTGGGTCGAGTTACATCTGCGAATCGTTGCGCATGCATACCGAGTTAGAGAAATATCTTTCGTTATGGTTCTTCGTAAAAAAAAGAGAGTACTTGCAGTTGACCCATGGTTTGCAGTCTGAGGTCACGATCGATGTAGCGTCACGGGACATCCATGTTAACCAAGTGCAGCGATTGACAGACGTGTGCCAGGTGATGGCCGAGAAACTTGCGCTTTCACGAGAAGAACTCGACATCATGGATGCGCTCGGGATGCCAGGAATCGAGCGAGCGATTGAACTCCGCAAGCTGGCGCCTGCTTTCACCGAATGGGAAATCAGAGCCAACGAAATCGGCATCTCCCAGGAACTTTGTCTGGAGGAACAGGCCAGCGCGACCATGACGCAGGCGCGTGGTGATGTCGGTGATCTGATCGTCAGAGGCGCCAAGGCTGCTCACCGGATTGCAAAGCTCCTGAAGAAAACTCCAGACGAACGCAGCCCACAACAGCAGGTTGAAGAGCTTAGTCAGTTAATCGAAACCTTTGCCGATGTCGATCAGCGGTTTCGGGAACTGCCAGAAATTTACCCAGGCCATTTTAAGCATACCCAACTTGGCCACCTGATTGGCCTCATTGACCAATTCGCGAAAAATGCTCAAAAGCTGCGCTCGTCCGTGTTGGAAAAAGCACAACCCACCAAGGTGAAAGAGCCTGCCGGGCCGTCGGGACGGTCAGCCCCCCGCCCCAAGGTCAAGGTTAAAAAGACCCGACCACGTCAACAGACCAGCAGTGAAACCCCACCCACTATCGAGGAGTCTCTTGGTGAACTCACTCTGAAAAATCCCGCAAGGCCATCTTTGGCGTCAGACGACGTCGACATCATCTCGAACGGTTTCAACCTGGTAGAGGACGCGCCTCGTTTTATCGAACAAACCCGAAAAGACGCCTTTCGACCTTCGCGTATCCCTGCGGACATGCAGGATTTATTCGACCAACAAGCCAGCAAACTTACGCAAAGCGCTGACAGCGTGAAGGAAGTTCTGGCTCGCACGAAGCAATATCCTGTGACCGGTTTACCTCGGGATTTGCTTACAGCAGCAAAGACTTTGCGCGAAGCGGGCAAAAGCGTGCGGGCCAGTCTCTACAAAATGAGGAAGCCGACTCAGGCCATCTTCAGATGGATGCATGAGAACGCTCAGATCGAATTGCGTCGGGACAAAGGCCGAATCCTCACCAGGCAACTGGGCGATTATTTTCAGGAATACCGGATTCTCGACAAGACCAATAAAGATCAGGAACTATGGGTAGCCCATTTCCATTACAAGACCTTGGAAAGCCCTCGGGACACACCCACCACCGCACACTTGAAAATTTCCGAGAGCTATTTGAAAACGCTTACGGATGAACAACGAAAAATACTCGTCACTGCCGAGCCCATTGATGGGGTGTTACGCAAGATCGAAGATCCGGATTTACGAAAGCTGTTTTTTGATCTGGAGCCTGCAGCCGAAAACTGATTGCAGCCCTGACGGGTGGTGCACGATTCAGGTGTGCCAGATCCTGTCCAGACGCCCGAGTGCTTCGATGATGTCGCCTTCGGGCACCGCCGCAAAACCTAGAACCAGTCCGGCGCGCTGGTCCTCCGGTTTTTGCGAGTCCGGTAACCAGTAGCTGCTCAGGGCATTGATCTCAACATCGACGCTGGCCGCTTTTTCGATCAACGCCTGTTCAAGGGCTGCAGACTCGACCGCGACCGTCAAGTGCAGCCCTGCCGCAACACTCGGCAGGCTACCGATACCGGGGATACCCTGAGGCCAACCGGACAGCAATGTGTTTCGTCGGCTCAGCGCCGCACGCCGCATACGCCGAATGTGTCGCTGGAAATGCCCGGCGGCCATGAACTCGGCCATCACCGCCTGAGTGCTGACCTCGGAATGCCGTACATCCACCGCACGACGTTGGGAGAACGCGTCCACCAATGCTGGCGGCAACACCAGATAACCCAGGCGCAATGCCGGGAAGGCAACTTTGCCGAAGGTCCCGACGTACAGCACCCGCCCCTGCCGATCGAGCGCCGCCAAGGGTGCCAATGGCGCCCCGCTGTAGCGGTATTCGCCATCGTAGTCGTCCTCGACAATCCAGCCTTGGGTGCGTTCAGCCCAGGCCAACAGTTCCAGGCGACGTGCCAGACTCATGACCACCCCGGTCGGGTACTGATGTGACGGCGTGACATAAGCCAGACGACAATCACCGAGTTCCGCCAGCTCGGTGCAGTCGATACCCTCACTGTCTACCGCTATCCCATGCAATCGCGCACCGGCCACTGCGAACGCATGGCCCGCCGCCCGATACCCCGGATTCTCGATCGCCACCCCGTCGTCCGGCTCCACCAGCAGCTGTGCACAAAGGCTGATCCCCTGCTGCGCGCCACTGGTGATCACTATTTGCTCAGCCGTGCACTGCATGCCCCGGGAGCTGCGCAAATACGCAGCAATCAGACCGCGCAAGCGCTGGTCCCCAGCCGGATCGCCATAACACAGCTGCTGCAAATCCGGTTTGCGCCAGAAAGCCGCATTCAGCTTGGCCCATACCTCAAACGGAAACAGATCAAAGGCCGGAACGCCGACCCGAAAAGCCCGGGGCGGACCACTCGGCGGCGTTGCCAAATGATTCCTTTCTACCCTTTGCAAGGCACCTCTGTGGATAACTTTGCTGGATAAATCCACAGGTAAATCCAGCCGATTTGTGGATAAGGATGTGGATAACCCTGTTGACAACCCTGTGGATATTTTTGTGGATAGTTTTTTCGCCGGCAGCATCGCTTGAGGCAGTTGCGCGACATAAGTGCCGTCGCCAACACGCCCTTCGATAAAGCCCTCGGCGTAGAGCTGATCATAGGCCCGGACCACGCTGTTGCGGGAAATCGCCAATGCCGCCGCCAGATCGCGACTGGCCGGTAATCGCGTGCCACTGGCCAACCTGCCGTCGAGCACGCGTACCCGTAACGCTTGATACAACTGACGGCTCAAGCCCTGACGGCGATCAAGTTCGATACCCGCAGGATTGAACGACAAGGATAGCGATTCGCTGGTCATGGTAATGGACCTATGAAATTGGTCATTAATGGCTCTTACAACAGACCAATAGCCTGCCTAGGATGAACACATTCGCCAAGGAAAATCTCCATGTACACGCCAAGCAACTTTGCCATCAACGATTTGCATGAATTGCAGCAGCAGATACTCGGCACCCGCCTTGCCGTGCTGGTTACCCATGGGGAGCAAGGTCTGCAGGCCAGTCATTTGCCACTGCTGCTTCGCCCCGACCAAGGCCCGAACGGCACCCTCTTTGGCCACTTCGCCCGGGCCAATCCGCAATGGCGGGAATTGCAGAATGGCGCTCAAGCGCTGGTGATTTTTGCCGGTGCCGATGCCTACGTCAGCCCGGGGTTTTACCCGAGCAAAGCCGAGCACGGCAAGGTCGTGCCGACCTGGAATTACGTGGCCGTGCATGCTTACGGCACGGCCGAGGTGTTCACCGACGCCATTCGCCTGCGTAACCTGGTCAGCGCTCTGACGGATCGTCATGAAGCAGGTCGCAACAATCCGTGGAAGGTCGCGGACGCGCCAGCGGACTACATTGACGGGATGCTCAAGGCCATCGTCGGTTTTGCCTTGCCGATCGAGCGCCTGGAAGGCAAGCGCAAACTCAGCCAGAACCGCAGCACCACCGACATCGCCGGCGTGCGCGAGGGGCTCGCCGCCAGCCCCGATGCGCATGACCTGGCCCTCGCCCATTTGATGCGTTAAGGAACGAACATGAGTCAGATCGAGATTCGCCAGGTCAGCGCCGATGACCATGCTGCCTGGTTGCCGTTGTGGCAGGCCTATCTGCGCTTCTATAACACCGAACTGCCCGAGGCTGTCACCCAAAGTACCTGGCAGCGCATGCTCGACCCTGGCGAACCGACCCACTCGGCGCTGGCCTGGGCCAGTGACGAAGCGGTAGGGATGGTGAACTTCATTTACCATCGTTCGAACTGGAGCATCGAAAATTCCTGCTACCTGCAAGACTTGCTGGTAACGCCGCAATCCCGCGGCACCGGCGTCGGCCGCAAGCTGATTGAGTACGTATACGCCACAGCCAGGGAGGACGGTTGCTGCAAGGTCCACTGGCTGACCCACGAAACCAACGCCACCGCGATCCAGCTTTACGAGCGCATCGCCGAACGGCCTGGTTTCATCCAGTTTCGCAAAGCCATTCAAGGTTCAAGGAGCACAGCATGACGACTTCACTCGCGGACTGGAAAGGCGTCCCGGCACCGACGGTTCAAACGATCGAAGGGCGCTTTATCCGCCTGGAAAAACTTGATCCGGCACGCCACGGCGACGGTTTGTGGAATGCCCTGGAAGGCCCGGGCGCCGATCCGAAGCTTTGGGACTATCTACCGTATGGGCCATTCCCGGAGCGCAGTGCTTTCGATGGCTGGCTGAACAATCATGCGGCCAACAGCGATCCCTACTTCTTCAGCGTAATCGACCGCGCCAGCGGCGAGGTGCAAGGCATCCTCAGCCTCATGTCGATCGTCCCGTCACAGGGCCGCATCGAGATCGGCCACGTGACTTTCGGTGCGCCGATGCAGCGTTCGCCAAAAAGCACCGAGGCGATTTATTTGCTGGCCCGGCACTCCTTTGATCTGGGGTACCGGCGCCTGGAGTGGAAATGCAATAACGGCAATGCCCGCTCCAAGTACGCAGCCGAACGGCTGGGATTCAGCTTTGAAGGGGTGTTCCGTCAGCACATGGTGGTCAAGGGGCAGAACCGGGATACCGCGTGGTATTCGATTCTGGACTCGGAATGGCCAGCGATTGGCGCGGGGTTCGAGCGGTGGCTGTCCGATGAGAACCAGACGGAATCGGGGCAGGTGAAAACGCTGGTGCAGTGCCGCCAGTAATCTTCAGCGCCCGGGCGGACGCCATCGCCGGCAAGCCGGCCTCGCTCCCACCCTGGATCGTTGTCGAACACAAATTACGTGTTCCATGAAGATCCATTGGGAGCGAGACCGGCTTGCCGGCGATTGACATCACGCCAGTTTCTGGGCGAGCACCGCAATATGCTCCGGCCCGATCCCGCAGCAACCGCCCAAATGGCTGGCCCCGCGCTGTTGCCAATCGGCCGCCCATTGCAGATAACCCGGAGGGTCGAGATCGTCGCGCAACGGGTCCAGACCGTCATTGGCCGTGGCCTCTTTCGGCTGCGGCGGGAAGGCATTGGCGTACGCGCCGATGTGAATCTTCACACCCAAGCGTTCAAAGGTTTCCCGCGCCGCATCGATCGCCGCACCAATCACTTCCGGCTGACTGCAATTGAACAGCAAGGTCTCGACGCCCAACTCGGCCGCCACTGCAGCAGCCTCGGCGACCGGTTCACCCGAGCGCAAACGCGCCACTTCGTCAATGTCTTCATCCTTCAGGGTAAACGACAGCCAGAACGGCTTGCCGTCCTTCGGCAGTCCGGCATGGATCGCCCGTGCCTCGACGATCGAGCTCTGGGTTTCGGCCAGCCACAGGTCGACGTGAGGCGCCAGGCCATCGACCAGAGGCGTCAACAGTTCAGTCACCCGCGCAGCATCGAACAGGTCCGGGCGATAGGAGCCGAACAACGGCGGCAATGAACCGGCCACGCGCACCGGTTTACCTGCCGCATCGACTGCACGACGGGCCAGTTCGCCGGCCAATGCCGCGAGCGCCTGGCCCTCAGCGGCAAAACGCTCTTCGCCAATATGGAACGGCACCACCGCATAACTGTTGCTGGTGATCACGTTCGCACCGCTTTCGATATAAGCTGCGTGCACCGCTTCCACCGCTTGCGGCGCTTCGCTTAGAGCCAGCGCGGACCACTCAGGCTGCCTGAACGGCGCCCCTCGGCGTTGCAGCTCACGACCCATGCCGCCATCCAGAATTACCGTGCTGCCTGCGCCCATATTCTTTTCACTCATAAGCTTATGAAAATAACTCACTATCAGACTCTTTCTTATAACTATTTAATACGCACCACCCGGTTAATAACAACCTCTTTTTTTCAGGGATCAACTGTGAAATTTCAACCACTGCTGGCCCTGGGCCTGACGATTTTGGCTGCCTCTACCCAAGCCTTTGCGGGCGCTACCCTGGATCGCATCGAGAAAAAGAAAGAACTGGTGGGCGTGTTGATGGAAAGCTATCCGCCCTTCTCGTTCCTCAACGATCAAAACCAGCTCGACGGTTTCGACGTCGATGTGGCCAAGGCCGTGGCGGACAAGCTGGGCGTCAGGCTGCGCCTCGAAACGCCGTCCTGGGATGTGATCGCCGCCGGTCGCTGGAGCGGGCGTTATGACATCTGCATCTGCTCCATGACCCCGAGCAAAGCCCGCGCTGAAGTCTTCGACTTCCCGGTCGAGTACTACGCCTCCCCTGCGGTGATTGTGGTCAACGCCAAGAACGACAGCATTCACAGCGCCAAGGACCTGAGCGGCAAAAAAGTCGGCCTCACCAGCGCCTCCAGCTATGAAAGCTACCTGAACAAAAACCTGGTGATCGAAGGCGCCGAATACACCCAATTACAGTACCCGTTCGAGAATGTGCAGATCGCCCCGTATGACACCGACAACGTCGCGTTCCAGGATTTGGGCCTGGGCGCTGGCGTACGTCTGGACGCGATTCTCACCAATCTGGTGACCGCGCAACCACGCCTGAATCAAGACCAGCGCTTCAAGCTCGCCGGTGAGCCGCTGTACTCGGAGCCGAACTCGGTGGCCATCGAAAAAGGCGACGCCCAGTGGGACGCCAAAGTACGTGATGTGTTTGCCCAGCTGAAACAGGACGGTACCTTGAGCAAGCTGTCGCAAAAATGGATCGGCGCCGACATCAGCAAATGACTTCTTTCCCCAAACCACCTCAGCCGCCGCAACCAGCGGCTGAGTCATTCCTGCAAAGGATTTTCGGATTCCGTACCCGGCTGTATCTGACCTGGGCGGCGATGTTCGGCTTGTTCGCGAGTTTCTTCCTGAGCTTCGACCTGAAGTTCTCGATCATCCTCGACAAACTGCCGAACCTGATCGGCCTGCAACTGGCGCCCAACGGCTTCCTGCAAGGCGCAGCGCTGACGTTGTTCTTGTGCCTGTGCTCGATCGTGGCGTCGTCGCTGCTGGGCTTCATTACCGCTTTGGCGCGGCTGTCGAAAAGCGCGGTGGCGTTCGGTATCGCGAGCTTCTATGCCTCGTTCTTTCGCGGCACACCGCTGCTGATTCAGATTCTGCTGATCTACCTCGGCCTGCCACAACTCGGTATCGTGCCCGGCGCCATTGCCGCCGGCATCATCGCTCTGTCGCTGAACTACGGCGCCTACTTGAGCGAAATTTTCCGCGCCGGCATCCTCGGCGTCCCCCATGGCCAACGCGAAGCGTCGCTGGCATTGGGCATGGGCAAAACCGTGATCTTCTGGCGCGTCACCCTGCCCCAGGCCATGCGCACCATCATCCCGCCCACCACCAACCAGTTCATCTCCATGCTCAAAGACTCATCACTGATTTCGGTGATGGGGGTTTGGGAGGTGATGTTCCTGGCGCAATCGTATGGGCGCTCGAGCTATCGCTATATCGAGATGCTCACGACGGCGGCGATTATTTATTGGCTGATGTCGATCGGGCTGGAGCTGATTCAGGCGCGGATGGAGCGGCATTATGGGAAGGCGTATTTGAGCCGTAGCTAGGTTAAAAGCCAACGGCTGCTCCTGCAGGGGCTGAGTCGAATAAATAAAAAAAGGGGAGCACATGCTCCCCCGAGGTCTAAAGCGTTGAATCGAGGCTGTTGAATCAGCCTTCGATCTCGATCAGGATTTCGCCCGGGTTCACCCGGTCGCCCTTGGCCACGTGGATGGCGGTGACTTTACCTGCGATGGCTGCCTGGACTTCGGTTTCCATCTTCATCGCTTCGGTGATCAGTACGGCCTGGCCGGCTTTGACCATGTCGCCTTCCTTGACCAGCACGTCGACGATATTGCCTGGCATGGTGGTGCTGACGTGGCCCGGTGCCGTGGCTTGCTTGCGCTTGCTGCTGCCGCCGCCGACGAACTCGTTAAGCGGTTCGAACACCACTTCTTCCGGCATGCCGTCGATGGACAGGTAGAAGTGACGCTTGCCTTCCGCCTTGACGCCGACACCGGTGATGTCGACGCGATAGGTTTCGCCGTGGACGTCGATGACGAACTCGGTCGGCACACCTTCGCCACCGGCGGAGGAAACGCCGCCCGCTTCCGGAATCGGCAGCAGAACTTCCGGCGTCAGGGTGCCGGCTGCACGTTCTTCGAGGAACTTGCGCCCGATGTCCGGGAACATGGCGTAGGTCAGCACGTCTTCTTCAGACTTGGCCACGGCGCCGATTTCGGCACGCAGCTTGGTCATTTCCGGCTTGAGCAGGTCAGCCGGACGGACGTCGATCACTTCTTCGCTGCCGATCGCCTGTCGACGCAGTTTTTCGTTCACGGTGCCCGGCGCCTTGCCATAGCCGCCTTGCAGGTAAAGCTTCACTTCGTTGGTGATGGTCTTGTAGCGCTCACCGGCCAGCACGTTGAAGAATGCCTGGGTGCCGACGATCTGCGAAGTCGGGGTCACCAGCGGCGGGAAGCCGAGGTCTTCGCGAACGCGCGGGATCTCCGCCAGCACTTCGCTCATGCGGTTCAAGGCGCCCTGCTCTTTCAACTGGTTGGCCAGGTTGGAGATCATCCCGCCCGGTACCTGGTTGACTTGCACGCGAGTATCGACGGCGGTGAACTCGCTTTCGAACTGATGGTACTTCTTGCGCACGGCATAGAAGTACAGGCCGATCTCTTGCAGCAGTTCCAGGTTCAGGCCGGTGTCGTACTCGCTGCCTTTAAGCGCCGCGACCATCGATTCGGTGCCTGGGTGGCTGGTGCCGGAGGCGAAGCTGGAGATCGCGGTGTCGATGTGGTCGGCACCGTTTTCGATGGCCTTGAGTTGGCACATCGCTGCCAGGCCAGCCGTGTCGTGGGAGTGAATGAACACGGGTAGCGACTGTTCGGCTTTCAGCGCCTTGACCAGCTCGCCAGTGGCGTACGGGGTCAGCAGGCCGGCCATGTCCTTGATGGCCACCGAGTCGCAACCCATGGCTTCCATTTGCCGTGCCTGGGCCACGAACGCGTCGATGGTGTGCACCGGGCTGGTGGTGTAGGCGATGGTGCCCTGGGCGTGTTTGCCGGCCGCTTTTACCGCTTCGATGGCGGTACGCAGGTTACGCACGTCGTTCATGGCGTCGAAGATGCGGAACACGTCGATGCCGTTGACCGCGGCCTTGGCGACGAAGGCCTTGACCACGTCGTCGCTGTAGTGGCGGTAGCCCAGCAGGTTCTGGCCACGCAGGAGCATCTGCAGGCGAGTGTTAGGCAACGCGGCACGCAGCTGGCGCAGGCGCTCCCACGGGTCTTCTTTCAGGAAGCGTACGCAGGCGTCGAAGGTCGCGCCACCCCAGCACTCAAGCGACCAGTAGCCGACTTTGTCGAGCTTGTCGCAGATCGGCAGCATGTCTTCGGTGCGCATGCGGGTGGCGAGCAGCGATTGGTGGGCGTCGCGCAGGATTGTGTCGGTAACGTGGATTTTCTTAGTCATTGGAGTATTCCTCACAGGCCTGCGTGGGCGGCGATGGCGGCGGCGATGGCCAGGGCCAGCTCTTCGGGTTTGCGCTTGATCGAGTAGTTGGTCAGTTCAGGGTGGCTTTCAACGAAGCTGGTGTTGAACTGGCCGCTACGGAATTCCGGGTTGCGCAGGATTTCCTGGTAATACGCGGCGGTGGTCTTGACCCCTTGCAGACGCATGTCGTCCAGGGCTCGCAAGCCACGGTCCATCGCCTCTTCCCAGGTCAGCGCCCAGACCACCAGTTTCAGGCACATGGAGTCATAGAACGGTGGAATGGTGTAACCGGTGTAGATCGCCGTGTCGGTACGCACGCCGGGACCGCCGGGCGCGTAGTAACGGGTAATCTTGCCAAAGCTGGGCAGGAAGTTGTTCTTCGGGTCTTCGGCGTTGATCCGGAATTGCAGCGCGAACCCGCGGTGCTGGATGTCTTCCTGTTTCACTGAAAGCGGCAGGCCGGACGCGATGCGAATCTGCTCGCGAACGATATCGATGCCGGTGATTTCCTCGGTGATGGTGTGTTCCACCTGCACCCGGGTGTTCATCTCCATGAAGTACACCTCGCCCTCGGCGAGCAGGAACTCCACGGTACCGGCGTTTTCGTAACCCACGGCCTTGGCCGCACGCACCGACAGGTCGCCGATGTAGGCTCGCTGTTCCGGAGTCAGTTGCGGGCTCGGGGCGATTTCGATGAGCTTCTGGTTGCGGCGCTGGATCGAGCAGTCCCGCTCGAACAGATGAACCACGTTGCCAAAGCTGTCGCCGAGGATCTGCGCTTCGATGTGTTTCGGATTGACGATGCATTTTTCCAGGAACACTTCCGCAGAACCGAAGGCCTTGGTGGCTTCGGAGATTACGCGGGGGAACGCCTGTTCGAGTTCTTCGCGGCTGTTGCAACGGCGAATGCCGCGGCCGCCACCACCGGAAGTGGCCTTGAGCATCACCGGGTAACCGATGCGTTCACCTTCAGTGAGTGCTTCTTCGATACCCGAAACGTTGCCCTCAGTGCCTGGCGTGACCGGCACGCCGGCCTTGATCATGCTGCGGCGCGCTTCGGTCTTGTCGCCCATGCGGCGAATCACTTCAGCCGACGGACCAATGAACTTGATTCCGCGCTCGGCGCAGATATCTGCCAGCTCGGCATTTTCCGAAAGGAAACCGTAGCCTGGGTGCAGGGCATCGCAGCCGGTTTCCACGGCCAGGTTCACCAGCTTGCGCGGATTCAAGTAGCCGGCCAGCGGATCGGCACCGATGCTGTGAGCCTCATCCGCACGCTTCACATGCAAGGCATGACGGTCGGCGTCGGAATAGACCGCGACCGAGCGAATGCCCATCTCGGCGCAGGCACGCACGATTCGTACGGCAATCTCACCACGGTTGGCGATCAGGATCTTTTTTATCACTTGGAGGTTCCCTTGAGCCGGTGGTACCCACGACCTGCTATGCCAGGTCGACGCGTGACCAAATGTTTCGATTTAGTCGCAGCCACACACTAGCCCCCGCAAGGGATTAACAAAAATGATTAATTATTGGGTCAGACATAAGTAAAGACTTATAGTTGGCGTATCAATAGGCGGGAAGAGACCTTGAATTATGCGTAAGTCCTTGATGCGTATGACATTGCGTCAATTGCAAATCTTCAACGAGGTCTGTGATTTAAGGTCCTACAGCCGCGCAGCCGAAGAAATGTCCCTCACACAACCTGCCGTCAGCCTGCAGATCCGTCAACTCGAGGAGCTGATCGGCCAACCTTTGTTCGACTACGTCGGCAAAAAACTCTATATGACGGAAGCGGCCGAAGCTTTACAGCGCGCCAGTCGGGACATTTTCGGGCGCCTGGAAAACCTGGATATGCAGCTCTCGGACATGCAAGGCTCGCTGCAGGGCCAACTGAAACTGGCAGTGGAATCCAGCGCCAAGTATTTCGTGCCGCATCTGTTTGCTGCATTCAAACGCCAGCATCCGGAGGTCAACCTGCAACTGACAGTGGTCAACCGTGGCCAGGTGATTCGACGTCTTTCCGATAATCGCGATGACCTCGTGATCATGTCCATGGTGCCGCAGGATATGGGACTGGAATTCCTGCCGTTCCTCAACAACCCTATTGTCGCCGTGGCACCACCGGATCATCCGCTGTGTCACATGGGCCCTCTTCGCTTGCAGGATCTCGAGCCTTACACATTGTTGCTGCGCGAGAATGGCTCCGGGACGCGGCTGGCCTGTGAAGAGTATTTCAAGGAGAAACGTGTGCACTTCAACCAGACCCAGGAGGTCTCGTCAGCTGAAGCACAACGGGAGTGTGTGTTGGCGGGTCTGGGCGTGGCGCTGTTGACGCGCCACGCCCTGAACCTTGAATTGGCGACCGGCGGCCTGATCGAATTGCCGGTCGAAGAACTGCCGCTGTATCGCAGCTGGTGCCTGGTACAGGCCAAGGCCAAACGGCTGTCGCCGGTGGCGCACTCATTCCTTGCGTTTATCCGCAGCGAGCGGCTGCAGATCAGCGCCCTGGTTGAGCGTTTCGACGGGAAGCTACGGGCGCTGCCTGCCAGAAGTTGAGTTCCAGATCGTCGGGAAAATCGCCGATCTCGGCCAGAAGCTGACGGCGTTCACAGCGATCTTCGATGGCGCGGCGAAATTCCATGCGGCGCTGGTCTTCCTGCTGACGACGGGTTCTGACGGCGCTGTTGCGTTCTTCGTAGGGCTGGGCCATTTCGAGTCTCCCAAGGCGATGACGGGAGTTACAGGATGGGCGCGGGGGATGACGGTTTGGCGGCGGGTGGGTTACAGGGATGTGAATCTTCGGCGTTTTTGAGGACGCCATCGCGAGCAGGCTCGCTCCCACATTTTTGACCGAGGTGTCCTGACGGACGCGGTCCCCTGTGGGAGCGAGCCTGCTCGCGATTAAGGTCGGAACGACCTTATGACGACGTCAGTCGTCGAGGGCTTTCACCGACTTGGGCGACAGCCGCAAACTGCGCAGGCTGCGCTTGACGCTCTTGAGGTGGTTGACCAGGCTTGGCCCACGCGCCATTGCCACGCCCATCGCCAATACATCGATCACCACCAGGTGGGCAATACGCGACGTCAGCGGCGTATAGATTTCAGTGTCTTCGTGCACATCGATCGCCAGATTGACCGTCGACAGCTCGGCCAACGGCGTCTGGCTCGGACACAGGGTGATCAGCGAGGCGCCGCTTTCGCGTACCAGATTGGCAGTGATCAACAGGTCCTTGGAGCGCCCGGACTGGGAAATGCAGATCGCCACGTCCGTCGGCTTCAGGGTCACCGCCGACATCGCCTGCATGTGCGGGTCGGAATACGCCGCAGCGGTCAGCAGCAAACGAAAGAATTTGTGCTGGGCGTCTGCCGCCACCGCACCCGACGCTCCAAAGCCGTAGAACTCCACACGCTGGGCCTGGGACATGAGCGACACGGCCCGCTGCAATTCCACTGGATCGAGGCGCTCGCGAACTTCCATCAGGGTGTGCAGGGTGGTGTCGAAGATTTTCAGGCTGTAGTCGGCGACCGAATCGTCTTCATGGATCGCGAACTGCCCGAAGCTTGCCCCCGCCGCCAGGCTCTGCGCCAGCTTAAGCTTCAAATCCTGAAAGCCGGAGCACCCGATGGCGCGGCAAAACCGCACGATCGTCGGCTCACTGATGCCCACGCTGTGGGCCAGGTCGGCCATGGAACTGTGCATCACCGCCGCCGGGTCAAGCAGGACGTGGTCGGCGACCTTGAGCTCCGACTTGCGTAACAGGTGGCGTGACTGGGCAATATGTTGCAGCAGATTCAAAAGGGTCGACTCTTTGTTATCGGCAGGTGCCGGTGATGTAGCAAGCTTGTAGTTATACTACAAGAATTGGCTTTTTGCCCGTTCAATGCGTAACTCGATGTCCCCATTTCACGCCCTATGCGCTCCATGTAGCCCTTACAAGGGGTTCGCGTCCGCACGTAGCAGTTGCAGCAGGCCATCGGCCTCGACTGGCCGACTGACCAGATAGCCCTGCACTTCATCACAGCGCTCAGCCTTCAAGAACTCGAGCTGCTCCGGCCGTTCGACCCCTTCAGCGACGACCTTCAACGACAAGCCATGAGCCATGGCAATGATTGCCCGAGTGATCGCCTCATCCGCGGAGCCCTCCCCGAGGCCGCGGATAAACGCCTGGTCGATCTTCACGTAATCCACCGGGATGCGCTTGAGGTAGCTCAGGGACGAATAACCGGTGCCAAAATCGTCAATCGCCAGCTTCACCCCAAGATTGCGCAGCTGCTGGAAGGTGGCGACGATGTGCTCGACGCTGTCCAGCAAATGACTTTCGGTGAGCTCCAGCTCCAGGTTATGCGGCGCCAGGCCGGTTTCTTCCAGCACCTGACGCACCAGGCTGACCACTTTGCCCTGACGCAGTTGATGCACCGACAGGTTGACCGACACTCGAATTGGCGCAAGTCCCTGACGTTGCCACTCGCAAGCTTGCCAGCAGGCCTGTCGCAACACGAATTCGCCAATAGGGCCAATCAGGCCCGCTTCCTCGGCCAAGCCAATGAAATCCCCTGGCGGAACGCTCCCCAGGGTCGGATGATCCCAGCGCACCAGCGCCTCGGCAGCGTTCAACCGGCCCGTGGCCAAACACAGCTTGGGTTGGTAAAACACTTTCAATTGCTTTTCTTCGATGGCCTTGCGCAGCTGATTTTCCAACTGCAAGCGCTCCAGCGTGCTGGCTTGCAAACTGTCGGTGTAGAACTGGAAATTATTTCCCCCCAAGTGCTTGGCATGTTGCATGGCGATGTTCGATTGACTGACCAGCGCGGCAATTTCCCTGGCGTTGTCGGGCAACAGACTGATGCCCATTGAGGCGCTCACTACCAACTCGTGCCCCTCGACGGTCATCGGCAAGCGCAACTTGGTCGACAGTCGCGTTGCCACCCGCACCAGGCTCGACAGGTTGCCGTAGGCATTGAACAACACGGCGAACTCATCGCCGGACAAACGCGCAATGGTGTCGGCCTCCGGCAGCGCGTTGACCAGACGCCGAGCCATTTTCTGCAGTAATTGGTCCGCGATCTCATGGCCGAAGCTGTCGTTGAGCAGTTTGAAACGATCCAGGTTGATATGAAGCAACGCCAGACTGCGGTAGCTGCCTTGGCGCACTCGCTGGTGAGCTTCGCTTAACCGTTCGCGAAACAGCGAGCGGTTGGCCAGGCCAGTAAGTTCGTCGTAATGGGTCAGATAGCGCATGCGCTCTTCAGACTGCCGTCTCGCCGATATATCGGCGAAGAAGCCCACTATATGGCTCACGTTTCCCCGAGTATCGCGTACGGCATTCAACTGCAGCCATTGCGGATACAGCTCTCCATTCTTGCGGGTTTCCACCAGCTCGCCTTGCCAGGTCCCGTGTTGCTCGAGCGCCTGATGGATCGTCGCATAGTGCCGGCGGACGTCACGACTGCAGGGTAAGTCGACCACGTTGCGCCCGAGCATGTCCTCGCGGTCATAGCCGGTGACTCGACTGAACGCCTGATTGACTGCGATGAGCGAGTAGTTCGGGTCGAAAATAACGATGCCTTCGCTGGCCGCTTCGAACACGGTCGCGGCCAATTGCCGCTGCGCCTCCAGCCCCTTGCTGACGCTGATGTCGCGGCGGGTGCCGACCATTCGGATCACCCGGCCGTTTTCGGCGCGCTCAACGGCTCGGCCACGGTCCTCGATCCACACCCAGTGACCATCGCCGTGGCGCACGCGGTACTCAACCTGATAATCCTCGCTGCGACCTTTCAAATGCTCGACCAGGGCGCGCTTGAGCGACGGCAAGTCATCGGGGTGCAGCCGCGGCTTCAGATGGCGCAACATCGCCGTCACAAACTCCGGCTCAAGGCCGAACAGCTCCTGGAGGTGGGTGTGGTGCACTTCATCGGTTTGCAGGTTCCAGTCCCACAACCCCAGCTCACTGGCCTTTAACGCCAGCGCCAGTCGCGCTTCGCTCTTGCTCAAGGACTGGTTGGCGGCGTCCAGTTCCAGGCTGCGTTGGGCGATGCGGCTTTCCAGTCCGGTTTGAATCGCACGCAGTTCGTCTTCGGCTCGACGGCGCTGGTCGACTTCCATGGCCAGCGTGTGATTGAGCAAGTCGCTATTGCGTTGAGCCTGCTGCAAGTGCTCGATCAGTGCCTGATTCTGGAAGCGCCGCAACAGCCCGCTATCGATCAGCCGATTGACTTGCCAGGCGACCACGCTCAACGCGCCCAGCAGAATCAGCCCGAACCAGCCCCACCCCTGCCCTTGTTCATCGCCGCCCCAGAACTGATAGCCGATCGCCGGTAACAGGCAGGGCAAGGTAAAGGACAGGAAGGCAGGCAGGCTGACCGCATAGGCCACACTGGCCGAGAGCGCAGCGGCACCGATCAGGCCGAACACCCAGGCCTGCTGCATGAAGTTGTCGGCTGGGACCAGGGCAATGCCGGCGCCGGCCAGGGTCAGGCCGGTCAGGGCCGAACCCAGCAAAAACATTCGCCGCCAAACCGGATGGGCCTGGCGGTTGGGAATCGCGGAATCGAAGGCCGCGACTTGAATCACCCGCAACGCCACCAACGACAATAACCACACCAGCCAGACGCTGACCAGGACATAGCGCTGCGGGCTCCAGAGCAACCAGGCGCAGACCAGGCCATTGATCAGCATGAACAGAGTGGGCAGCAATGAGCCTTGATACAGCAGGCGCGTGCGCTCGACCGCCATTTCCATGGCGTACTTTTTCCGGATAACCCGAGGCTCCACGGCGGGGCCCGACAGGTCGAAGCTGAGGGTCATAGGCAAAGTTCTTGTTCTTATAATGATGAGCATGAGCCCGAAACGTGCACGGAGCATACACAAGCAACTGCCCGGACCAAACTGCCCCGGGTCAGAAAACAGGTAAAAATACCCGCTGCTTTTCCCGCCGTAAAAACGTCCCGGCGAGTCTCGCCGACGCCTGCAGCCGATTACCGACCGGTCGTCCTGCCCATGACTTTCATCGCTTAAAGCAAAGCGGGGTTTGCCCGGTGTGCCGCAGCCCCCTAGAATGCCCCAATGCGCGATGATCTCTCCCTTCTGCTGAACTCCCTCAACGATGCCCAACGCCAGGCCGTAGCTGCCTCTGTGGGTCGTCAGTTGGTCCTGGCCGGTGCTGGTTCCGGTAAAACCCGAGTGCTGGTGCATCGTATCGCCTGGTTGATCCAGGTCGAAAACGCCTCGCCCCACTCGATCCTGTCGGTGACCTTCACCAACAAGGCCGCTGCCGAGATGCGCCATCGCATCGAGCAGCTGATGGGTATCAACCCGGCCGGCATGTGGGTCGGCACTTTCCACGGCCTGGCGCACCGTTTGTTGCGGGCGCACTGGCAGGAAGCCGGCTTGAGCCAGACCTTCCAGATTCTCGACAGCGACGACCAGCAGCGGCTGGTCAAGCGGGTGATCCGCGAGCTGGGCCTGGACGAGCAACGCTGGCCGGCCCGTCAGGCCCAGTGGTTCATCAACGGGCAGAAAGACGAAGGTCTGCGTCCACAACACATCCAGGCCAGCGGCGACTTGTTCCTGGCAACCATGCGCAGCATTTACGAAGCCTACGAGGCCGCGTGCCTGCGCGCTGGCGTCATCGACTTCTCCGAACTGCTGCTGCGCGCCCTCGACTTGTGGCGCGATCACCCGGGTTTGCTCGCCCATTATCAAAAGCGCTTCCGGCACATCCTGGTGGACGAGTTCCAGGACACCAACGCCGTGCAGTACGCCTGGCTACGTCTGCTGGCCAAGGGCGGCGACAGCCTGATGGTGGTCGGCGATGACGATCAGTCCATCTACGGCTGGCGCGGCGCGAAAATCGAGAACATTTATCAGTATTCGGATGATTTTCCGGATGCCCAGACCATTCGCCTGGAGCAGAACTACCGCTCCACCGCCGGGATTCTCAAGGCTGCCAACGCCCTGATCGCCAACAATGCAGGACGCATGGGCAAAGAGCTGTGGACCGATGGCGGTGAAGGCGAAGCGATCAATCTATACGCGGCCTTCAACGAACACGACGAAGCACGCTACGTGGTGGAAACCATCGAAAGCGCGCTGAAAACCGGCCTGGCGCGCAGTGATATCGCGATTTTGTACCGCTCCAACGCCCAATCGCGCGTTTTGGAAGAAGCCTTGCTGCGCGAGCGCGTTCCCTACCGCATCTATGGCGGCCAGCGCTTCTTCGAGCGGGCCGAAATCAAGAACGCCATGGCCTACCTGCGTTTGCTGGAAGGTCGAGGCAACGATGCGGCGCTGGAGCGGGTGATCAACGTTCCGGCCCGTGGCATCGGAGAGAAAACCGTTGAAGCCATTCGCGACCACGCGCGCCATAGTGATGTGTCGATGTGGGAAGCCATGCGTCAGCTGGTGGCCAACAAGGGGCTGACCGGACGTGCCGCCGGCGCTCTGGGCGCGTTTATCGAGCTGATCGAAAACCTCGCCGCCAAGTGTATGGAGATGCCGCTGCACTTGATGACCCAGACCGTCATCGAGCAATCGGGGTTAATCGCCTACCACGAAGCGGAGAAAGGCGAGAAAGGCCAGGCCCGGGTAGAAAACCTTGAGGAACTGGTCAGCGCCGCGCGCAACTTCGAAAATGCTGAAGAAGACGAAGACTTGTCGCCATTGGCCGCGTTCCTTGGTCATGCGTCACTGGAGGCGGGCGATACCCAGGCCGACGAGCACGAAGACAGCATTCAGTTGATGACCCTGCACAGCGCCAAAGGCCTGGAATTCCCTTATGTGTTCCTGGTGGGCATGGAAGAAGGTCTCTTCCCGCACAAGATGAGCCTGGAAGAACCCGGCCGTCTCGAGGAAGAGCGCCGCCTGGCCTATGTAGGCATCACCCGTGCGATGCAAAACCTGGTGATGACCTATGCCGAAACCCGACGCCTGTACGGCAGCGAGACCTACAACAAGGTGTCGCGTTTCGTACGGGAAATACCGAAAGGCCTGATTCAGGAAGTGCGCCTGTCCAACAGCGTCAGCCGTCCGTTCGGCGGCGGCCAGCAGCAGAGCTCCAGTAGCCTGTTCGGCGGGAGCGAGATCCCGGACACCGGCTTCAGTCTGGGCCAGACCGTTCGGCATTCGGTATTCGGCGACGGCGTAATCCTGAACTTCGAAGGTGCCGGGGCCCAGGCCCGGGTCCAGGTGAACTTCAGCGAAGGCAGCAAGTGGTTGATGCTCGGCTACGCCAAGCTGGAAGCGATCTGACGCCAGCGATCGGCTTACTGTAGGAGCGAGCTTGCTCGCGAAAAACGTCAGGACAACGCTTTCATTCAGAGTGAAAGCGTCACCGTTGACGACCTTCGCGAGCAAGCTCGCTCCTACAGAATTCATTCCTACCGAACCAAATCACAATTCCTACAGACCAAAGTAAACAGGTCTTATTGCACTGATTGAAGCTGAACAAAACCTGTCAGGCAAAAGCCCGAAACAATCTGCCGCTAGCCAGTAACACTTCACCTGTGCAACATGGCGCGCGTGCCTTCCACAAATGGGAATTCCCTTTATGAAACGTTTTCTTAGCATCGCCATGGCGTTGTGCATCGGCCTGACGATGAGCCTCGACGCCAACGCCAAGCGCTTTGGTGGCGGCAAGAGTTCCGGCGCTGCGCCGACTCACCAGACCAGCCAAATGGCTCCTTCTTCTGCCGCGGGCGGTGCTGCCGCCACTGCGGGTGCCGCCGGTGCCGCTGGCGCTGCCGCCAAGGCCGGCGGTGCTTCGCGCTGGCTCGGCCCTCTGGCCGGCATCGCCGCCGGTGGCCTGCTGGCCTCCATGTTCATGGGTGGCGGCTTTGAAGGCATGCAGATCTTCGACATCCTGATCATGGCGGTCATCGCCTTCCTGGTCTTCCGTTTCATCGCCGCTCGTCGCCGCAAGCAGCAGGAGCACCTGGCTCCGGCTGGCGCGCCGATGCAGCGTGAAGCGTTCGAGCAGAAACCGGCAGCCATGGGTTCGATCTTCGGCGGTTCGGCAGCACCTGTCGCCGCTCGTCCGGTAATCAATGCCCCGGCCTGGTTCAATGAAAAGAACTTCATTGAAGCGGCCCGCAACCACTTCCAGTCCCTGCAACAGCACTGGGACGCCAACGAAATGGACAAGATCTCCGAGTTCGTGACCCCGCAACTGCTTGAGTTCCTCAAGCGCGAACGTGCGGAGCTGGGCGAAGGTTTCCAATCCACCTACATCGATAACCTCAACGTCCAACTGGATGGCGTGGATGATCGCGCAGACAAGACCATCGCCACCCTGACATTCAGCGGTGTGTCGAAGAACTCGCGCTTCGACCAGGGCGAAGTGTTCAGCGAAAGCTGGAACATGGAACGTCCGCAGGGCGAAAACCAGCCTTGGCTGGTCGCAGGTATCCGCCAGAACGGCTGAACCGGCTTGCGTTAAACGTGTCGCAATAAAAACCCCGGCCCCGGCCGGGGTTTTCTATTTCGCGGTTGCATCTATAGCGAGCTACTGTATAAACCGCCTCATATGAACCGCGCCATCAGCAAGAGGATCCCGGACGTGGAAGAAATCATCGAACAACTGCGTGAAGCCAACGAACCGGTACCGGTCCCCTTGGAATTGCCCGACGAAGACCAGATCGTGGAAATCGAGGAACAATTGTTCATCGACATCCCGTTTGTCTTCAGGGAGTTTCTGCTGACCGTCAGCGACGTGGTCTACGGCAGCCTGGAACCGGTGACCGTCACCGACCCGCAATCCCACACCTACCTGCCGGACGTTGCCGCCAACGCCTGGGATGCCGGCGTCGATCGCAGCATGATCCCGATCTGCCAGGACGGCGATAACTACTACCTGGTCGAAGAAGACGGCACCGTGGTGCTGTGGCTGGCCGAGGAAGAACTGATTGCCGAAGAAACCTGGGAATCGGTATGGCACTGGGCGCGGGACGTCTGGCTGGAAAGCTGAGCCGTCTGACGCGCCCCCGGTGGTCAATGCCCCGGCGAATCCTTGTGGTTGTCCAGGGTTTCCAGCAAGGCCACCTGCATGCGCGTATGCACGCGGATGAACCAGCGCCACAGTAGCGCCGCCACGGCGGCCGCTACGACGACTATCAGTACCAGCAACTTGTTGGTCGGCAAAATACTGGCCGACAAGGCTGCCAACAGCAGGAAGATCACCAGCAGCGAGAGAATCGGGATCACTTCGGCGATCACCCGACGCACTCGCTGCGTGTGGCGCCCGGCCATTTCCGGCTTCACGCCCATCTCCGCCAATAGCATCGACAGCGCCTTGAGCTTGCGATAGGCGGCGATCAGGAACGGCAGCGACAACAGCAGCGCCCCACCCCAGATCAACGCTTTCTGCCAACTCGGGTCACTGATCCAGTCTTGCAGGTAGGCGGAGATGCGCTCGGCGAAGTAGGCGCCCGAGAAGAAGATCGCAATCACCAGCGCAAGGTTGACCCCCACCTGCAACAGGATCCGCCGAATCATCGATGCCAGCAGAGCGCCCTCGCCTTGGGGCTGAATGCTGCGCAACCATTCGCCGTACATGCCCAACACCCGACTCAGGCGTTGCGGCATCACCGCCGCCAGCTTGATCGACAACGGGTCGGCCGCGCGAATCAGGTACGGCGTCATCAGCGTAGTGAGTACCGAAACCGCAACGGCTACCGGATAAAGGAAGTTACTGGTGACCTGCAAGGTCATGCCGAGCGAGGCGATGATGAAGGAAAATTCGCCAATTTGTGAAAGACCCATCCCGACCCGTAGAGAGGTGCGTCCGTCGTTACCGGCGATAAAAGCGCCGAGGCCGCAGGACAGCATCTTGCCCAGTACCACGGCGACGGTAATGACTGCGATGGGCCAGGCGTATTGCAGCAGGATCATCGGATCCAGCATCAAGCCGATCGCTACAAAGAAGATGGCACTGAACAGGTCGCGAACGGGCTCGATCAAGCGTTCGATCTTCAGCAATTGCCGGGATTCCGCCATGATTGCGCCGATCAGGAATGCCCCGAGCACCATGCTGTATTCGAGTTTGACCACCAGCAGACAGAAGCCGAAACACAGCCCCAGCACGGTGATCAGCAGCATCTCGTCGCTTTCGAATTTGGCCACGTAAGCCAGCAGTCGCGGGACCAGCAGGATGCCGATGACCAGCGCCACGATCATGAACAGCGAGAGCTTGCCGACCGTGGAAAAGACTTCACCGGAGCTGACCGTACCGCTGACCGCGATGCTCGACAGCAAGGCGATGATGCCGATGCCCAGGATATCTTCGACGATCAATACGCCAAAGATCAGCTGGGCAAAGCGCTCGTTCTTCATCTTCAGGTCATTCAGGGCCTTGACGATGATGGTGGTCGAGGAAATCGCCAGAATCGCCCCGAGGAACAGCGAGTCCATGGTGTTCCAGTCGAACCAGCGACCAATCTCGTAGCCGATCCAGATCATCAGCACGATTTCCAGGAACGCTGCGATGAACGCCGTGGCCCCCACTTTGAACAGCTTGCGCAGGCTGAACTCCAGGCCCAGGCAGAACATCAGGAAGATCACCCCCAGCTCGGCAAGGGTCTTGATGGTTTCTTCGTCGTGGATCAAGCTGAAAGGCGGTGTGTGCGGGCCGATAATGAAGCCGGCGACGATGTAGCCAAGAACCACGGGCTGTTTGAAGCGATGAAACAGCACGGTCACCACACCCGCGACCAACATGATCACTGCCAGGTCCTGGATAAAACTGATGGCGTGCATGGTGTGGGCTCCTTGGGTAACGATTGCTCAAGCATCAGCCTGGGAAAGGCCTGATTGAGCAGGGGAAAAATCCGATTTAGATGTAGGAATTGTCTTTGACGTAGGCGCTCAAAGGGTAACACCGCGACTTCCGAGAGAAAGGCGGTGCAATATATGGAAACAGATCGTTGAGGCGTGACGGCGATCCTCCGCCCGGCCTCCCGATAACTGTGGTTTGAAAAAACCGATGACGCACCCGCAGAGGTGCGACCTTCCCAAAACTGCCTTGATCCGTGAGAACGCTATGGAACCCGGAAACGCCCAGCTGTCGATGACGGTATTGATGACCCCCGACATGGCCAATTTTTCTGGCAATGTTCACGGCGGTACCCTGCTCAAGTACCTCGACGAAGTGGCCTACGCCTGCGCCAGCCGATATGCCGGCCGCTATGTAGTGACTTTGTCGGTGGATCAGGTGATTTTTCGCGAGCCGATTCATGTCGGCGAACTGGTGACCTTCCTGGCCTCGGTCAATTACACCGGCAACACCTCGATGGAGGTGGGCATCAAGGTGGTGACCGAGAACATCCGCGAGCGCTCCGTGCGCCACACCAATAGCTGTTTCTTCACCATGGTCGCGGTGGATGACCAGCGCAAACCGGCCCCAGTCCCGCCGCTGCAACCGCAGCACAGCGAAGACAAGCGTCGTTTCATGCAGGCCCAGCAGCGTCGGCAGATTCGGCAGGAACTGGAAAAGCGTTATCAGGAAATCAAGGACGACGCCTGAGCTGCAGAGTCAGATTGATGGTGTTCTTTAGAATGGGTGCGGCGCGTAATCAGAGACTGATCGCCATCGCCTCGAACCGCACACGCGGATGAGCAATGCGGTCCTGGGCCCGCACCAGTTCCAGCTCGTAACTGGCGCAGGCCTGGGTTTCCAGCAGCACTTCATGCACAGCCGAAGCAGCGAATTCAAACGCCGCCACCAGGCTGTCGCCCAACAGGACGCGCGCCAGAAACAGACCGGAGGTAAGGTCGCCAACACCCACTGGCTGACGGGGAAACGCCAGCATGGGACGACGCAGGTGCCAGCTGCCTTCATGCGTCACCAACAGCATCTCAAAAACGTCCGCCGGCTTGCCCGGATAGGCCAGATGCTTGACCAATACCGCTTTCGGTCCTCGCGCCAGCAGCGCTCGCGCCATGGCCAGGCAATCGAACAGCGACTGCGGCCTGCGCCCCGAAAAACTGTCCAGCTCCAACTGGTTCGGGCACATGAAATCCGCCACGGCGGCTGCTTCTTCCAACAGGAAATCGCTCACTTCCGCCGGTACGCTGCACCCTTTCTCCGGATGCCCCATCACCGGATCACACAGATACAGCGCCTTGGGATTCATCGATTTGATTCGCGCCACCCCCGTCAGAATGGCCCGTCCCTGAGCCGCGCTGCCCAGATAACCGGACAACACCGCATCGCAGTTGCCCAATTCACCAATCGCTGCGATCCCTTCCACCAACTCGGGAATCTGATGCGGGGCCAGCACGTCGCCGGTCCACTGGCCATATTGGGTGTGGTTGGAGAACTGCACGGTATTGAGTGGCCAGACATTCACCCCGACCCGCTGCATAGGGAAAACAGCGGCGCTGTTGCCAGCGTGGCCGAACACCACGTGGGACTGGATGGCGAGCAGATGGGGCGTACGTTTCATGCGGTGAGTTCCGTAAAACGATTGAAATTCGAGCGGCGCAGTATGCGACGAAACACAGCCTGTACGACAGGCCGGCGACGCAGTTAAGCTGACACTATCTTGTTGGAGCACCCTTGAATGCTGACCCTCGGAAATATCTTCGTGCTGATGCTGCTTGCCACTGGCGGCGCGTGGCTATGGCATAATCATGGCTTGCGCGAGCAGGCGCTGGAGCGGGTCATGCAGCATTGCAGCAAACTCGGAATCGAGTTGCTGGACGGCAACGTGGCGTTGAAAAAAATCGCCTTTATCAAAGACGCCAACGATCGGCGGCGTCTGGCCCGTGTGTACAACTTCGAATTCACCGTAACCGGCGAAACCCGTCACAACGGGACGATCACCCAGTTTGGCGCCCACAGCGCACAGATCGAACTGGCGCCCTACCCCATGCCATTCGACGAAACGCCTGAGGTGGTCGATGTCGTGAAGCCGCGTGCCGAGGTCATCGAGCTGAGCCAATGGCGGCAGGAACACACCAAGTGGCGCCCATAAATCAAACAGCGCGGGCTCCTGAATTCCGAAAAAATTCCCGGGCTGCGATCTTTTGATCTCAAGATCTCAAACGACATTCCGCCAAAGCCCTTTGCAGCGAATCAACATCCTGCGGCTCACTGAAAATCAACTCGATCCGCGAATCCCGACGCCACTCACTGGGCCGCCATTGCAGCACCGAGTTATCCAGCGCATTCACTGAAACCCAACCCTCGTTACTGTGGATAACCAGCTTCGCCCGCCGCCAGGCAAGGCTTTCCAGCCATCGACCAACAAGCGCTGCCTCGAATGCCTGACTCGGGTGCCAACGCCAGCCAATGCTCCAACCGCCCTCCTGTTCCTGACTCAGGCAAATCGGTAATGCAGGATCACTCCAGACCGCCGGCATCTGCGCCAGCCCCTTAGGCACACTGAAGTTATCCACCCCTGCTACAGCCCGGGTTTCAAGCCCCGGCAATTCACCCAACGGCAATACGGCTTGCTGCGTCCAGTACAACCGACGTGCCGGCAGTTGCGCGGCGATACGCTGCCGATCACCGGCGTCGAGATCTTCGGACTTGTTCAACAGCAACAACCCTGCGCTGTTCAGCGCCTCCTGTTGAGCCGCCGGCAGCGGCTTGCCGACAGCAAGCGCCTGGGCATCCAGCACCAGTACACAAGGCTGAACGGCCAACACTCCTTGCCAGGGCGCCTCACCCAACTGCCTGAGCAATTGCGCCGGATGCCCCAACCCGGAAGGTTCGATAAACAGTCGATCCGGCCGCGCCTTGCGCAGCAAGCGCCCGAGCCCGATCTGAAACGGCGCACCATTGACGCAACACAAACAGCCCCCGGCCACTTCACCCAGTGCTATACCTTCGATGTCCCGGGTCAGCAAAGCAGCATCGAGGCCGATCTGGCCAAATTCGTTGATCAGCACCGCCCAACGCTCGTTTGGCGGCCGTTGTGCCAGCAGGTGCTTGATCAGGCTGGTCTTGCCGGCGCCCAATGGGCCGGCGATGACATGGGTCGGGATGTTCTGCAACATGGTCGGTATTTTCTGAGGTGGCAAAGAATGCGGTTGATAGGATTGTCGTTGCTGTTGGCACTCGTTTCAGGCGAAGTGTTGGCTCAAGCATGTGTGGTACATAGTACGACTGAACGACTCGACGTCAGAGTCTGCCAGCAGAACCGCACCATCCCGGAGAAACTGTTCGCTGACGGATTCTGTCAACCAAACCTGCCCGGGCAGAAAGTCGAAGTGCAGTACGTCGACCAATGCCCAACCGGTGCCTTTGGCGTTTGCCGCAACGCCCAAGTCGCCAATATGCCTTACCGCCAGGACATTCACTATTACGGCGTGGCCACCGATGCGGCGTACTTGCAGCCGTTTTGCGAAGCTCAGAGCCAGGGCACCTGGCTCAAGCCATAAGCCGCTAACTCAGCCAGTCGAGGGTGAGGATCAAGCGACGTTCCCGCCGGGGGCAGTAGTGAGCGATGGATGAGGCCGTAGCCAGCGCCAACATCACGCAGCCTCCTCGTCATGCCAAGGGCCGAACGGATCGGCCAGCAGACTCCAACCCTCGGCACCCAACGCCATTTCATCATCGCTCAGCAAGCAGTCGTCGAGATCCGCGGTGAGTTGTGCGAAGTCGATGTTCTGGCCGATAAACACCAGTTCCTGCCGGCAATCGCCGACGGCGGCTGTCCAGTTTTTCATGATCCCGGCTGTGCTTTCTGCGTCTTGCGGCCACTGGGTTTCCGGCACGAAACGCCACCAGCGTCCGGCGAAACCGTGGCGCATCAACCCACCGGCCTGGGACCAGCTACCGGCATCCATGTGTTTGCTGGCCAGCCAGAAGAAGCCCTTGGAGCGCAGCAGTTTGCCGTTCACCCATTGCCGGTCGATGAAGCTGAAGAAACGCTGCGGATGAAAGGGCCTACGTGCTCGGTAGACGCTGGAGGCGATGCCGTACTCTTGGGTCTCCGGCACGTGTTCGCCGCGCAGCTCCTGCAGCCAACCAGGCGCCTGGGCGGCCTTTTCGAAGTCGAAGCGACCGGTGTCGAGAATCTTCTCCAAGGGGATTTCCCCCATCACCATCGGGATGATTTCCGCCTGGGCATTGAGCCGCTCAAGAATTGCGATCAGCTCCTGACGCTCGTGACTGCTGATCAGGTCGATCTTGCTGATAAGGATCACGTCAGCGAACTCGATCTGTTCGATCAACAGATCGGTGATAGAGCGTTCGTCCTCATCGCCCAATGTCTCGCCACGGGACGCGAGACTGTCGGCGGCCTGGAAGTCGAGCAGGAAATTCATGCCATCAACCACCGTGACCATGGTGTCGAGCCGGGCGATGTCAGCCAGGCTCTGTCCGTCTTCGTCGCGGAACGTGAACGTCTCCGCCACCGGCAAGGGCTCGGAAATACCGGTCGATTCGATCAGCAAGTAATCAAACCGACCCTCCTTGGCGAGTTTGCTCACTTCTTCCAGCAAGTCCTCACGTAGCGTGCAGCAAATGCAGCCATTGCTCATTTCTACGAGCCTCTCTTCAGCGCGATTGAGGCTGACGTCGCGCTGGACCTCGCTGCCATCGATGTTGATTTCGCTCATGTCGTTGACGATCACGGCGACTCGCAGGTTGTCGCGGTTACGTAACACGTAGTTAAGCAATGTACTTTTGCCGGCGCCGAGAAAGCCGGACAGGACGGTTACGGGAAGGCGGTTGGGCATCAGAATTCCTCACAGGGCATACCCGATCAAATCGTCGGGTTTGAAAAAGGCGTGGCTGCAGTTAATGTAATAACATAACATATGAGTTCGACTTCCACGATGGACCTGCTCATGAACGCGCTGACTCTGCCGGATATTGCCGCGCAGGCCTTACATCAAGCCCTGCCACTGGAGTGGGTGGGCATGCGTGACATTGCTCTTCCTGTTTCATTCGATGGCCAACGCCTCGGCGCAAAGGCCGATGCTGGCGTGAGTCTGGATGATGGCGAGGTGCGTGGCATTCATATGTCGCGGCTGTACCTGGCGCTGGAAATGCTCGACCAGGAAAACCTCACACCCGGGTTGCTACGGCAAGTTTTGCAGCGCTTTCTGGACAGTCATGAGGGGCTGTCCACCAGCGCTTATCTGAGAATTCACACCGATTTGCTGCTGAAAAGATCGGCTTTAGTCAGCCCATTGTCGGGCTGGAAAAACTATCCAATCAGCATCAATGCGCAACTTAAAAACGCGATGTTCCACGTGGAACTAAAAATCGACGTTCCCTACTCTTCAACCTGCCCATGCTCAGCGGCCTTGTCCCGACAATTGATCCAGCAGCAATTCGTTGATGATTTTGCCAATAAGGCATTGCAACACGCTGATGTCTTGGCATGGCTTGGCTCTACCAAAGGCATCGTTGCGACGCCCCATAGCCAGCGTAGCGTTGCCAAATTGCGCCTTCGTCTAGATGACCGTTTGAACGAGCTACCACTGATCGCGACCATCAACGACGTGGAAGCAGCGCTCGGCACTGCCGTCCAGAGCGCCGTGAAACGAGCCGACGAACAAGCCTTCGCTTTGGCCAACGGTCAGAACCTGATGTTCTGCGAAGATGCCGCCCGACGTTTGAATGTGGCATTAAAACGCTCGGCTGGGATTAACGCGTTTCACATCCAGGTCATCCACGCCGAAAGCCTGCACGCCCATGATGCCGTCGCCGAAAGCCGTTGGAACTGGCAGGCCGAATGATCCGGAAAAAACCTTTTTGATCTACCGCTAATCGCGAAATCTGCCTACGTTGATAAAACCGCTATTCTTTTTTGGCAACGCAGTGATCAGCGAAACTGCACGTCCGCTGTACAAGCAAATCGCCCGCACGACCAAGGTCTTAATGACAGCTAAGAGGTTTGCCCCTAGCGTTTATTCGCTAGCGCATGTGATCGAAACCTTCGAGACACTGACCATGATCCAGATCACTTTGACTGATGGTTCAATGCGTGAATACGATCAACCCCTGTCCGTGTACGAGGTTGCCGCGAGCATTGGCGTCGGGTTGGCCAAAGCCGCTGTGGCGGGTCGAATAAACGGTGTGCTGGTGGATTGTGCCTTCATGATCGAGGCGGATGCCCGAATCAGTATCGTCACACCGCAGGAACCCGATGGCCTGGAGATCCTGCGCCGCTCATGCGCGCTGATGTTGTCCATGGCGGTCAAACAGCTTTACCCGAGTGCGCAGTTACAGACTGGATCGGCGTTGGGTGATGGCTTCTTCTATGAATTTGTCTACGAGCGGCCCTTGACTCTGGTCGACCTTGCCAGCATCGAAGCGCGCATGAAGACATTGGCGGCAACCAATCATCCGATCCGCCGTCGAGATCCTTCATTGCAGTCAACACCTGTCGAAAGCCTATCACCGTACCTGCTCGGGGATTTCGAATGTGTGACGGTGGGCCCGCATGTTCCCGCCACCAAAGTGTTGCAGGCGTTCGCCTTGGAACATATCAGCGGTACTTCGCCACAACGGATTTACGGCACTTGTTGGTCCTGCCAACAGGAACTGGAACATTGGCGTACACCGCCGCATGTGATCGTCGTCAGCATGGATGATCGTCAGCTGGATTATGCCCAGTCGGTGACCGAGGCATTGCGCCGAAGTGGCGTGCGAGCCAGGGCAGATCTACGTAACGAGAAGGTTCGCCACAAGATTCGCGAACACAGTCAGCACGTACCGTATCTGGTGGTGATCGGCGAGAAGGAAAAGCAGGGCGGGTTTGTCAGTGTGCGTAGCCACACAGGGGAAGATTTCGGCAGGATGGCGGTCGAGTCGGTATGTGAATGGTTGAGATCAACAGGCCTCGGGAGAGCCTGAGCGAGTTACCACGAGCAGAGCCCACCCACACGATCCCTGTGGGAGCGAGCCTGCTAGCGAAGTTTTTAAGCTCTGGGTTTAACCGTTCCGCAATCCTGCCCCAACCACACGGCGCGAGTGTCGAGACTACCCTTTTGCTGAATGCCGGTAGCATTGAAAGTGCCGTTGACCTTGGTGGTGAACTCGCGATCACTGAGGAAGGTAGCAACGCCCGCACCTTGCGCCTTCGGGCAGCTGAAGCGGAATTTCCACTGGTTACCCGTACGTTCGGTAATTTCCTGTTTGCAGCCCGATTGCGGATCCGTCAGCGGAATATTGTCTGTCTTGACCTGCTCAGGCGTCAGGCAAGACCGAATCCCTTTACCACCCATGGTTATGCCTTGCTTCTCCAGTTGTGCGCGCTGTTCAGGGGTCATCTGGCTCTGAATCTGCCCAAGGATCAATTGCAGATCGGGCAGGTTCTGGTCATCGACTTTCATGTTGCTCGAGGTTAATTCCCACAATCCCGGCTGCAGCATCTGCGCCTGAGCGGCCACAGGAAGAGCCAAACCAAACACCACGGCCAAACCCAGCAGACGAACGTTCATCGAGTAACTCCTGATCAGTAGTGGCCGTTAGACGTCAGCCACGGGCTTCGGTTCATGGGCCAATTAATTAGCGACATTCTGCACGGAACATGGTCTGTTAAACATTGAATCTTCAGGAGCAAAGCTGCCCCATGGATTATTTCGGACCGCATATTTTCGGTTACCTGATCGCCCTTCTGCACTCGTTAGGCATGATCGCCGCGATCCATGCCGTATTGACCGTTCGGACCGCCCAAGGCTCGATCGCCTGGGCCCTGTCATTGGTGTTCATTCCCTACCTGACGCTCATCCCGTATCTGGTCTTCGGCCGCAGCACCTTCGATGGCTATATCAAGGCCCGGCGCCAGGCCAACGAGGAAATGCGCAAAGCCATCGCCGAGATGAACTGGCGACCCTGGGTCGAAGAGGCACTGACTGCGCGCGCTTCAAACGCCTACGCGTCACTCAGGGCGATGCCGAAACTGGGGCGCATGCCATGCCTGGCCAACAATGAGGTGCGCTTGCTGATCAATGGCCAAGCCACCTTCGATGCCATTTTTCAAGCTATCAGCCACGCCCGGCAAGCAGTGCTGATCCAGTTTTTCATCATTCACGACGACCGCCTTGGCCAACGTCTGCACAGCTTGCTGCTTAAAAAAGCGGCTGAAGGCGTGAAGGTCTATCTACTTTATGATCGAATTGGCAGCCACTCCTTGCCCCACAGTTACGTGCAGCCGTTGCGCGATGCCGGGGTCGAGGTCAAGGCGTTTGCCACTCGCAGTGGCTGGCTCAACCGTTTCCAGGTCAACTTCCGCAACCATCGCAAGATCGTGGTCGTAGACGGAATTCTGGGCTTCGTCGGCGGGCACAATGTCGGTGATGAATACATGGGAGAAAAGCCACCTCTGGCACCGTGGCGCGATACCCATGTGCAAGTGCGGGGCCCCGTCGTAGCCTGCATGCAGGAATCCTTCGCTGAAGACTGGTTCTGGGCGGCCCGCTCCCTGCCACCGCTGATTTTGCCCGACGTTTATCCTGACGACGGGGTGCTCTGCCAATTGCTCGCCAGTGGCCCGGCTGATGCCTACGAGACCTGTTCGTTATTTTTCGTCGAAGCCATCCATGCGGCCACCGAACGAGTCTGGATCACCAGTCCGTATTTCATCCCTGACGAGGCGGTATTCGCCGCATTGCGTCTGGCGGTGCTGCGTGGCGTGGATGTACGTATTCTGCTGCCATCGCGCCCTGATCACCGGATCGTCTACGCCGCTTCCAGCCTTTATGCCTTCGAAGCGGTGCGTGCCGGTGTGCGGGTGTTCCGCTACCAGCCTGGCTTCATGCATCAGAAAGTGGTGTTGATCGACAGCGAAATCAGCGCCGTCGGCAGTGCGAATATGGATAACCGGTCCTTCCGGCTGAATTTCGAAGTGATGCTACTGACAGTGGACAGCGCTTTTGCCCTGGACGTGGGGCACATGCTTGACGATGACTTTGCCCAGGCCCACGAAATCGCCAAAGAAGAAAGTCGGGAGACCCGCCGTCTGCAACAGGTCGGCATGCGGATCGCCCGGCTTATTTCACCCATACTCTAGGGGTTGTAGATGTCGTCACGGGTCCATGGCAGTTCATGGCTGCCATCGGCATGGGCCTTCACTGCCAGGATCTGGTGCAAATTGATCCAGCCCCTGGCGAAGGCATAGGCGCATCCCGCCAGATACAATCGCCAGATTCGTAGTGCCTGCTCAGGCACCAATTTACCCGCGGCCTCCAGATTGTCTTCGAGTCGTTCGCTCCAATGATCGAGAGTACGCGCGTAATGCAGGCGCAGACTTTCGACATCGACAATCTCCAGCCCCACTTCGCTGATCTCGGCCGAAATCATCGACAAGTGCGGCAACTCTCCGTTGGGGAATACGTACTTCCCAATGAAATCACCGGCACCGCGCCCCACTGGACGGCCATCGGTGTACTTGGCGGTGATCCCGTGGTTCATTACCAGGCCGCCCTCCTTCACCGCGCCGAACAAGGTTTTGCAGTACTGGGGCAAGTTGGCGTGACCGACATGCTCAAACATACCCACGCTGACCACTTTGTCGAAGCGGCCGTCCTGGGGCAAATCGCGGTAGTCCAGCAGCTGCAATTCCACCAGATCGTCCAGGCCCTCGGCGCTCACCCGCTCACGGGCCAAGGCCAACTGCTCTTTGCTGAGCGTAATGCCGAATACCTTCGCGCCGAATTCCCGGGCCGCATATCGCGCCAACCCGCCCCAGCCGCAACCGACATCCAGCAGATACTCGCCGGGCTGCAGGCGCAACTTGCGACACAGATGACGGAATTTGGCTTGCTGGGCTTGCTCAAGGGTCTCGCTACCGGTCTCGAAATAGGCGCAGGAATACGCCATGTCACTGTCGAGCCACAGCTGATAAAACGCATTGGAAAGATCGTAGTGGTAGGAAATCGCCTTGGCATCGGTTTCCTTGTCATGAACGGCACGAACCGGCTGATTGCTTTCGTCCTCATCCAACAACGCCTGACTCCATTCATCGCAGACGCGGATCACGTCACTGATGGAACCTTCGAGCTCCAGCTTGCCTTCGACAAACGCCGCTCCGAGCGCGTCGAGACTGGGATGGGTGAACTGGGTAACCATTTGTGGGTCCTTTACCACAATCGTGACGCTGGGCGTCGGTCCCAGGTTGAATTCATGGCCGTCCCAGAGTCGCAAACGTAAGGGTAGTTGCAGATTCTGTAAGGCCGGCGGAAGTTGCGCGAGCATGGGAGAGCCCCCCTTTTTCAGACGTCTGATGAGAGGGTAGACCATCCTGGAAAAATAGCTGGCTATCGAATTAATAGCCGTTACCTATAACTCGCGACGCCCCATCCAGCCGCCGAGAGTACATAAAGTGCTATGCCCTCAACCAGATGACTACAAATTCCACACACAGTTCTAAAAAGTTCACAGCACCCGGTTTAGAGGCGTCGCCAGCCGCTTCATTCAACGTCGTCCTTCAGCTTGAGCAATGGTTCCTGAAAACGCAGCAACCGACCCGCATTGCCCAACACTAATAAGGTGCTCAGGTTGTGCAACAACGCAGCAATCATCGCCCCCGCCGCACCCAGCCAGCCGAATGCAGCGAACACGACGATCGCCAAGGTCCAGCCCAGGCCAATGATCACATTGACCTGCAGGGTGCGCCGGCATTGGCGACTCAAACGCACACAGGTGCCGAGGCGCCTCAGGTCGCTACCGATCAGTACGATGTCGGCCGAAGCCAGCGCGATGTCCGCACCTCCCGCACCCATGGCCACTCCGACGACGCCAGCCTTGAGCGCCAGGGAATCGTTGATACCGTCCCCCACCACCATCGGCCGAAAGCCACTGCCGATTTCTTTGAGTACGCGATTGAGTTTGTCCTCGGGCAAGGCTTGCGCTTCGACATCACTGATACCGACATCAAGCGCCAAGGTGTGCGCGACGCTGTGTCGATCACCTGTGAGCAACAACTGCCGACCCAATCCGAGCTCACGCAACTCGCTCAAGGCAAAGCGCGCCTCGGGTTTGACGCTGTCAGCCAACAACAGCCAGGCGAGAAATTCACCATTGAGTGCCAGCCCGGCAATCGGGCCGTCATGGTCGGGAACAGCCGATGTTTCGATGCCCAACTGAGCGAACAACTCCGGCCGACCTAATGCGGCTTCGCCCTGCTCGGTCATTGCCACAACACCCAGGCCCTGACGCTCGCGGATATCCGAGAGCAATAGAAAATGCTCTTTGGTGACCAAGCCGGCAAGCGCGCGGCTCACGGGGTGGCTACTGGCAGAACCAAGACTGGCAGCCAATTGCAGGACGTGGTTGCGATCCTCCAGCGGGCTGTCGATGGATTGCAAACGCAAGGTGCCAAAGGTCAGGGTTCCTGTCTTGTCGACCACCAGCGAAGTCAGGTCTGCCAACTCTTCCAGAAACGCCGAACTGCGGATCAGAATTCCGTGACGGGCCGCAACGGCGACACCGGCAATCGCCGTGGCCGGTGCCGATAGCACCAGCGCACAAGGACAGGCTGCCACCAACACGGCGAGCATCGCCTGGGCATCGTTGGTCACGAACCAGGTCACGGCTGCCAGTAGCAGTACCAGAACCATGTAGCTGCCGGCATAGCGCTCCAGCAAACGTGTGATCGGTGGCTTGGATCGCTCGGCGTTTTGCATGAGCGCGATAACTTTGCCCAGAGTCGATTCGTTGCCGGTGCGAGTCACTTCTATGCGCAACAAGCCATCGAGGTTGATCGCGCCACCGAACACTTGCATACCGACAGCCGCTTCCAGCGGCACCGACTCACCGGTAATGGACGCAGTATCGAGACTCGCCTGACCGGATAGAACCCGCCCGTCCGCTGGCACCCGATCACCCGCACGCACCTCGACGACATCACCTCTCTCGAGCGTGCCGTTATCGACTTCGACGATCGAACCGTCCGCCTGAACCCTTCGCGCATGGCTGCGTGTCAGCTGGCCAAGCGCGCGAATCGCCTCCTGTGACCCGATCACACTGCGCTCTTCCAGGACATGGCCAAAGATCATGATGATCGGCAGCAATGCAGCGGTCAGCAGATCGCCGGTGGCCCAGGCGCCGAGCATGGCCAGGGCGATCAGTTGATCGGTGATGCCGTGCAGACTCGGGTAACGCAGGCTATACCACGCGGATCGCATCACCGGCACGGCCACCAGTAACGAAGCAAATCCCAACAGCAGCTGACTGACGCCTGTTTGCTGTGGCAATAACCAACGCCAGATCAGTCCCAGGATCAGCAAACCAAGGGCAAGCATCGCCAGGGTCAATTGGCGGGCGGCGCTACGTTGTTCAGCCGAAGACAACAGACTCGGTTCGGCGGTAGTCGGGGCAGTCATTGGGCAGCTCCCTGAATGATCAGGCGGGAATCGTCTTGCGGATTGACCGTAGTCACCGATCCGGCCTGACCGAGGATTTTCGGCATTCGCTCACGGTAAATGCGCAGCAGCATTTGCGGATCGCGGCCCTGCTGTTGCGCCGAAGCCAGACTCATTACGGTGGCGGTGTCGGCAGAGGCTTTGGCCAGCCGTTCACTGGCTTGGGCGTGGGCGACCTGTAGGGTGCGGTCGGCTTGCTGGTTGGCGGTCTGGGTCAATTTCTCCGCTTCGGTGCGCGCATTGGCCACCGCTTTGTCGGCCTGCTGACTTGCCGTCAGAACCGCATTGAACGCATTGACCGCTGGTCCCGGCAGACTGGATTGCACATCGACGCGTGCCACCTCGATACCCAACCCCTGCCCTGTCGCCGTCAATTGCGCCAAGCGCTGGTTGATGCCCTGCACCAGATCGCCACGCAGACGTTCGCGTCTTTCGGCCGCTTTGTTATCCGCCCCAATCAACTCCGGTCTTGCAACCAGAATGGTGTCCAAGTCTCGGGCTGCAGTGAGTGCGACGGCGCTTCGTGTGACGAGCCTGTCCAGGGCCGGTAGCACATGTTCACCCTGCAGGACGAAGGCATAGGGTTCGCTGACTTTGTAGAACACCCGCACATCCAGTTGAACCACACCCGCATCACCGGTCAGAAGATAACCGGAGCCGGCCAGCGCATCACTGAGAGGCGTAGCGAACGTAGCGACCCGATCTGCCTGCATGGCAGCATCACTGCGCAATAGATTTTCAATTCTCCGCTCGACAACCCGGTCTGCCGCTGGCAACAGAATGACCTGCTCAAACGGACGCGGCCAAGCCCACAACAACCCGGCATTCTGCACGCGATCGAGAGCGCCGAAATGCATGACCACTGCACGATTTTGCGGATCGATCTGCCGCACGTTGGAAAATGCCCAAGCCAGTGCGGCGAGAATCGTCACCCCATACAGGGCAAGGAAAGCCAATCGCCCTGCCTGAATCCAAGGGCTGTTCAGCTCATTTGTTCCACGTGGAACCAAACTCATGGCTGCGACCCAGGCTTGTTTTCGACGGTCGGCGGGCCGTCAACCAGCACCCTGAAGGGCGCGGCGTCGGTGCGTAAAATCAGTTTGGTACCGGGCGTGACGATGGTGCCCAGGGTGTCCAACGAGCGCAACAGGTTGTACAGCTGCGGCGATCCGGCATACGCACGACCGTAAATCTGGGCGGCTTCGACCCTGGATTGTGCTTCAATCTCGGCCGCCTTGACTGTCGCATCGGCCTGGAGGATTCGCGCATCCCGTTCCGCCGCGGAACGAATTTGAGCCGCCTCGCGCTTGCCAATGGCCGTGCGTTCGGTGGCAATCGTTTCACGCTCGGCGCGCATGCGATCGACTGTGGCTGTGAGGGTTACCGAGGGCAAGGTCAGGCGTTCGATGCCAACTTGCACAACCCGCACACCATAGGTCGTCAGTAGTTGTTGATCGATCTGCTGACGTAGCTGCGTTTCGAAATCGGCAATGCGCACCTGATTGGCGTCGGTGTTGACCAAGCTGGCCAGGTCAAAACTGCTGGCCGTGGTTTCCAGCGCCGAACCGACAAAGGTGCGTATCTGCCGCGCGGCTTCGTCCGGCTGATTCTGCACAGCGCGCATGAAGCGCTGAACATTGTCCGGGTCACCTTGCACCTGCCACGCCACGTAAGCCTGAACAATGATGCGCAAACCGTCCCGTGTGCCCACATCCTGCAAACCGCTGGAGGTGGTGCGCAACCGCAGATCCACCGGAATGGCCGCTTCGAACGGCGCCGGCCAACGCCAGCCAAGACCGGGCTCGAGCAACACGCGTGACGGGTTGCCAAAACGCGTGATCACCGTTGCCTCCCCGGAGCGCACTTGCACCAGGCTCGCGGCCGCAGTGGCGAACGCCACCAGCAGCGCAGCCCAGCCCATGCGTCGCCACGGAAACGAGCCAGCTTGTTGCGGATCACCGTGGTGGTGGTGATGTCCATAGTGATGCCCGCCATGGCCGTGATCGTGACCGCTGTGGTCATCGTGCGTGTGCGACTGGCTCAATGGGCAGCTCCTGGTTGAGCGGATTGACTCGGCTGCACAGGGTCAGCCGGCAGGGTGAAGGTACGCAGGTCGATCGTCGGCGCATGGTTGCTGCCGCCAAGACGATGATCGAGCACCAGTAGTTGAGCGGTGCCCAGACCTCGGGACAGTTGACTGAAGTACTGTTCCAGCACAAAGGCTTGGCCGGCGCTGGCATAAGCCTTTTGTTCGGCGCTAAATTTCAGGTCCGCCGCCTGGGCGGTGGCGTAGATTTCATGTGCGCTGGCTGTTGCCTGATCGCGGGCGATGCTGGCCTGCAGCTGTGCCTGATGGGTGGCCTCCGCTGCCGCACCGCGTTCGCGCGAGATCAATGTCTGGGCACCAATCTGTGCCGCTTGCACCCCGTGATAGGCGTTGGCTGCCCCCGCCGGCGGATGAATCGCCTCGACCACGGTAGCGAGAATTTCCACCCCGCTGTCGAGTTTCTGCAGATCGGCTTGCACTGCCCGGCCGATTTCTTCGGCAAGCCCTACCCGGTCCTCGCCGAGCAAACCGTCGAGGGTGCGTGACGCGAAGTCGTGAACCAGGATCCGGCTGGCGGTGCTGCGTATCAGGGTCGGTACATTGGCATTGTTGTAAGTCGCCGCAAGAGCCGCCTGGTCATTCAGGCCGATGCGGTAGACGAAACGCACATCCATGTTGACGATCTGGAAGCTCTGCTTGTCGGCGCGGCTGCTGGCGATGACCTGGGATTTGTCATTCACGTGGCTCGCGTCCCACAAACGATTGGCAATCGCCGGCGCCGGGCCTTCGGCGGGTTCGGCAATGACCGCTGGTGCCACTTCGCCCACACTGGTGGCCAACTCGTGGACCACGCCGTTTTCAATGTTCAGCACTCGGCCCAGGGGCCAAGGCAAACCCGCGTGTAAACCAGGACCGAAGACCTCCACCGGCTTGCCGAAGCGCTCGTAGATGCCTCGCCCGTGCAGGGGGATTTCGTGAATGCCGGTGAGCGACCAACCCACAAACGAGACCACCGCCAGCACTGGCAAAAAGGCCCGACGCATGTAGGTGAACGCCCAGATCTGCCGCAGATCTATACCGAAACGGTTGTGTAGTTCGTGCTGCAGCGCCAGCAAGGGTTGTGGTGGCCAGCGCAGCATGTCGGCCATGAAGCTACGCGCCAGCATCACCGGTTCGAGTCGTTCCTGCCTGGGGCTGAACAATGACAATACGGCGCGCAATAGCATTTCGACAGCGACAAGCCCCGGTAGCAAGCCGATCAGGACGGCCAGCCGTGCTGGCCAGATTGAGGTCTCGTTGGCGAACAGCAGGCACAGCGCGCTCAACAACAGGCAGCTGATTGCTACACGCGTCAACTGCGCCAACGGCCCTGCTTCGGGCCACTGGCCAACGTTTTCCTGGGTCAGTTGACGTTCCAGCACCAGCAAACCAAAGGCCAGCAACAACGACAGTGCGGCACCGATACTGGCTGAGAAGCCGAGAGCAGCCGGCGGCAACTCAAGGTTCCACGCCTGTTCAATGCTGAACAGCGTCAACAGCGCCCACCCGCCCAACCATAGCGTCGGCGCGCCAATCTGCATGAGCGTCCTCAGCCAACGCTGATGAATACGATCCAGCAGCCGTTCGTACCATCCGTTCGGGCTTATCGCTTGTTCAATAACCGCCGCCGGCACTGACGGATTCATCGCTTGGGCGCGCCACTGCGTCACCCACCAGGCGGACTGAAGCCCGGCAACCAGCACCAGCAAACCTGCGCTTTGATGGGTCAGCACTGCCGCCCAAAGAGACTGCGGCGCGAACAGCCCGACAAAAAACGCCAGCACCAGCCCTGTCCCCGCCAGCGCTCCCAGGCCGATGGCGAGCTGTCGCAAGCGCCGGCCTTGAAAAACTGCCTGCTGAAAGCGCGGCAGCCCGGCAATCTCAGCTCCATCATCATCCAGATCGACTTGCATACCACCCCAGTGTTCAGCTTTCACTTCAATTCGTTACGATATAACGAAATGGGTGAAATTTTTGTATTGTTTCGACATACCGGGATTACGCCGGCGCTGGGGCAGCGGGCAATTTTTAACGATTCAGGCGGGCAAATGGCCCAACGGCAACGCACCCGGGGTCTTCACCGTGTGAATCGCAAAGTTGCTGCGGATGTCACTCACCCCTGGCAGCTTCAACAGGCGCCCAGTGAGAAAACGGTCATAGGCACGCAAATCCGGCACCACTACCTGCAATAGAAAATCCGATTCCCCCGATACCAGGAATGCCGAAATCACCTCCGGCAATGCCGTTACGGCCAAACGAAAGGATTCCGCCTGTTCATCGGTGTGGCGCTCGACCTTGACCCCGACAAACACCGTCAGCCCCAGCCCGACTTCATCACGATCAAGCGTGGCTTGATAGCCGCGAATCACCCCGGCGTCTTCGAGCATCCGCACCCTGCGCAAACAGGGCGATGCGGACAGCCCGATCTCATCGGCGAGTTGCACATTGCTCAGGCGACCGTCCCGTTGCAGCGCTGCGAGTATCTTGCGGTCATAGGAGTCGAGTTTCATAATTTGGCAGATCCCAATGGAATATCGCGTTTACAGTGACAGATTATGCTAAATCCAGTGGGTTTATAAGCAAACTACGCATGCACCTGCCCTGCCCTTCAGCCCTAGACTGAGCGTACCGAATAGACCACGAATGGGGTGCAAGGTGGCAGGACTCTGGCTGTTTTTCATGGCGTTGGCGGTGGTTTATCTGCTACCTGGCCCGGACATGATCCTGCTGTTGCAGACCGGCGCCCGTCAGGGCAAAGGCGCGGCACTGGCGACGGCGGTAGGCTTGGGCATTGCCCGGGGTTGCCATGTGGCATTGGCGGCGCTCGGGCTGGCGACGCTGTTTAAAGCAGCGCCCTGGACGTTCGATATCGTCCGCCTGGCCGGGGCCGCGTATTTGCTGTGGATCGGCATTCAGTGCCTGCGAACCACTCTACTGCCCGACCTGAACCATGCAGGCCGCAGCTGCGACAAACTTCGATGGCGCTCAGCAATCCAGCGCGGTTTGCTCACTAACCTGCTTAACCCCAAAGCACTGCTGTTCTGCTCAGTGCTGTTGCCGCAATTCATCAATCCTGAGGCGGGGCCGGTACTCTCACAGTTTGCGACCTTGGGCGTAGTGCTGGTCAGTGTCGGTCTTATGTTCGACAGCGCTTATGCTCTGGCCGGCGCCGCGCTGGGCCGCTGGCTGCAACGCAGTCCATCGGCCCAGCGGTTACAGCAGTGGCTGTTCGGTAGCCTGCTGATCGGTTTCGCGGTGCGGTTGACCTTCGTGCAACAGGCCTGATTACCTCATCGCTTTGCGCTTGCGACGATTGATCAGCACCAGGGCTGCTGCGGTGAGAGCGATCACGCCGCCAAACTGCAATGGATTCTTATAGGGGCGCAGTACGGAACGCGCAGCGTCGATGACTTGAGTCACATAGCGTTTGTCGGCATTCTGGAAGTCCGGATACTCGCATATATGCCCGAAATCGCCAGCAAAAGGCACATAGGGTCCTTCCTCGACATAACGGCGGTAGAACGCGCGTTGCTCCTGGACGCCGGTGCCCCAAGACGAAGCCAAACACAGCACTGCCGCGAAAGCCTGACTGCTGTGGGGCAAATAATCCGCGGCCTTGCTCGCCAGTGCCGTGGCGACAAAACGATAATGGAAACGCTCGTCAGGCTGCGCCACCGAGGCTTGCTGTCGCTTGACCTCCCCCTCGGCCATCAGCGGTCCGACTTTGAGTTCGGGAGCTTCCAGGCTGTAATTACCGCCGAATGTCGCGTAATCGGGAGACATTTCGTACCCCAGGAGCTCCATGCCATCAAAACGCGCCACTGTCGCGGCATGGTAATAAGCAAATGCCCGTTTGGTAGGCCACCATTTTGATTCTGCATCGTTGCGCAACTCCCCATACCACTTCGCCTTGGCCTGCAACTCGGCGTTATCAAAGTACGCTAGCGCTTCTTCGTAGCGCTCTTCACGCAGCAACCGCCGCCCCAGCAAATTGCGCAATTTGGCGGCCACCGGCAACGGCACATAGTTATCGCGCTCTTGCCGGGTCAGCGCAGCTGGCGCTGGCACATGTGTGTCGACGTATTGCTTGAGCTCATCGAGGGTCAGCACCCGCTCGGCAACCGTTGCCGCGTCGAACCAATAAATGTCGTTGCTGCGATAGAGCTGATCGAAAGCTTGCAGGTAATCCCCACGCTGTAACGCCAGGATCGCGCTTTCACCTTCGACCCGGCATTTTGGCTGCAGGGTTTCGTAATCCCAATCCGGGGTACGTCGTTCACCCCAGGATTCATTCTGCGGGAAGGCGTGGGCGGCCTTGGCATACGCTGCGGCGGCCGCAGTCTTATCGCCATCGCGCATCGCCAGTTTCGCCCGCAGCCACCAGGCCAGACCGCCATCGCCCGCGTGTTCAAGGAATGCCTTGGCACTGGCGTAGTCACCCTGCTGATAATTGACCGCCGCCAGACGATCAGCATTCTCGAGGCTACCCCGAGTGCTGTTTTGCAACAGTTTGATCAGCTTCGATTCGTTCGGCGGCTGATCACCGAATGACCAGCCCATCCGACTGATCAACGATGCCGTGACCAGTTGCTGCACCGTTTTGCCCTTGAGCAACGGAGCCAGTTGATCTTCGGGCATCGCCGCCAGATCGTTCATCAACAGTTTGAGCGAGGTGTAGCCCACCGCCGAACCATGGAGGTTTTGCGTGGCATAGAGTTCGATGGCGCGGTTCCAGTCACCCGCACTGCGCACTACCCGGGCCTCTTCGCCAAGGCTGGCGACGCCCAGCTCTAGTGGATCGCTGAAGCCATCGATGCTCAGCTGACGAGTTTGCTCGAATGCCTTTCGCGCCTGATCCAGCGAATCGGGACCCGACCCCGCTTCGGAGCTCATGGCAAACAACGCCCGACCTGATGAATAAGCGGCCCAGGTGCTGCGCAATCTTCTCTCGTCAACTGGTAATGCCAGGACCTTCTGGAAGTACTCGAGCGCCAGCCCATAGTCACCCGCATTGAACGCCACGGCACCTGCCAGGTAGAGTTTGAACTCATCCGGCAGATCTGCGCCTTGAATCTCGACCTGCCCGGCATCGGCCAGGCTACGCAGCTGTTTCGCCCGGGCTTGCTGCTCTGGCGTCAAACCGGCCTGCTCTGCGTTGTCCCGCTGTTCGGCATGATCGGGCGCATCGCCGTAGCCGACATTCGGATTGAGGGTGGCGCCCGTGACGTTCTTGAGCCCGGCGATCGCATGCCCGAGGCGATTGATTTCGAAGATGAAGTTGCCTTCCGGCAGCTCCGCCAGCGACTGACCCCGGTTATCCAGCAGGCGCATCGGGAAGTCTGGCCCGCAGGCCAGCGCCGAACCCAGCGGCAAGCTGAGGCTAAGGCACAGCAGGTGACGGGGCCAGTTACGGGTGAACATTCGAAGCTCCTTGATCAATATTTGTACAGCGCGCCCAACCGATGGCGCGCTGATCGCCGGCCGCTATCCGGCCGCCACGCAGGCGCGTGAAGGTAAGCAGATCCGGGCTCTGTTGCAACGCGTAGCCGGCCAGGGCATCGGCGCCGTCACAGCCCTGTACCGCCAAGGTCAGGCGTTCGGGCCAGGCGGCGTCGAGGTTGCCCTGATTACCGAGACTGATGTCGTAAAGTCCTTCTTTCGCTGAGAGTTTCAGCGTCAGCTGACTGTCGAGTGCATCGCCGCGTGCCACGGCGCGCAAGGTGGTCAGGCTCCATGCCCGGCGGTCGTTGGTCAGCGGCAGACGGAACCAGATCAGGCCCGTCAGGTGAGCCGGAGGATCGTGGCGTAATTGCCTGCCGAGTTGGCTCAGTTGCTGCGGATCGGCCAGTAATTCCTGACGCATGCCACCCCGCTCAAGGGGCACTTCGCTTTCCACGACCGGTGCGCCGTTGTCCCCCGGCAACAACGCTACGCCATAGGCTGGCAGCGCCAGATAAAAAGGTTTCGCGGTAATGCGGCCCCAGGCCTTGGCCCACTTGTTGGCCTGATCGGGATCGAACAAGCCACTGCGTGGATCGCTGACCGCATGCACCTGCAACACGCTGCTGTCGACTGTGGATAAGAGCGCCGGCAACGCGGGACTGTCGAGCCAGGAAGGTAAGGCAGTGATGCTTAATGGCAGTGACGCTGGCAGAACCGATCGTAAATGCAGAAGAAACTCCCGATAGGCCGGTAATCGGGCATTGCCTGCATCGTGGTCGATTTCAACGCCGGAGAGGTTCAGTCCCTTCCCTTGCCAATCGTCGAGCACCCGTTGAATCTGCTCGGCGACTTCGTGCTGATCCAGCGACTTGAGCTGACCATCGAGACGAACCACCGCTATCAACGGTCTGCCGTCACTTTTGAGCAGCTCCGGATCAATGCGCGCTCGACTCCAGCCCGCCTGCGGGAACGCTTGCAGGGCCAGTACCCGCAGGGTCGAAAAGTCCGCGCGGCTGTCCTTGAGGGCGGCTTCATGGGCCGGGGTCCATTGTCGTTGCCAGACGTAGAGCTGCTGGTCCAGTGGCGGAACGTCCTGTCGCTCGCAACCATTGAGCAATTCCACCGCTGCGAGCAACACGATCAATCGAGTCAAAAAAGCCATTAACAGCCTTATCCCTGAAATGCGAAAAGGGCCGTTCATGGCCCCTTGTCGTTCTTGCCCCTACCCTACTGAGGCCCCGTCCGATGGGCAAATGCTCACTGCAGAGGCTCATCAGATATCTAACACCAAAGGTTGCGAACCCTGGGCGGGAATTGCGCAGCAAATCAGTACCTGACCTTCGTCCGGTACCTCCGCCGGCGGCTGGGGATAATTGACCTGGCCGCTGATCAAACGAGTCTTGCAGGTTCCGCAGGAACCGCCCCGACAGCTGAATTCCGGGCGCAGCCCACGGCTTTCCGCCAACTCCAGCAAACTGCCGCCATCGGGTTGCCAGCGTGCTTCTTTGGCCGAGCGCTGGAACACTACCGGTACCGGCGTAATGGCCGCTGCTGGTTGATCGATGACCACCGCGTCAGGATCCGGCTTGCGACGCAAGGTCGAGGGGCCGAAGGTTTCGGCGTGAATCCTGGCATCACGGATGTCCAGATCCCGCAGGTTGTCGTATAGCCCCTGGGTAAAATTGCCCGGACCACAGAGGACGAAATCCAGTTGATCGTAGTCCTCCACTTCGAGAATGGTCTTGAGCAACGCGATGTCGATTCGTCCGCTCAGATCAAAGTCCTCGCCCTCACGCGCCCCGGGTTCCGGCTGACTAAGCAGGCGCAGCACCCTCACTGCGTCACCTGCACCGTCGAGCAAGCGATTCAGTTCCGCCCGAAACGGCTGATCGGCCAAGGTTCGCGAACCCTGGAAAAACCAGGTCGGGCGAATGTGACGGGTGCGCAGGCCCTGGTAAACCACTTCGCGCAGCATCGACAGCAGCGGCGTGATACCGACCCCCGCCGCGAGCAACACCAGTGGCCGGCGTTCATGGGGCGCCACGGTGAAATGCCCTTGAGGCGCGCGGGCCTCCAGCAGATCACCCACACGAACCTGTTCATGCAAAAACGAAGAAACCAGACCTTCGTGCTTCACACTGATGCGCAAAAAATCATCGGACGGCGCACTCGACAGGCTGTAGGTGCGGATATGCACCTCGCCCGCAATAGTGAATCGCAGCGGCAAATGTTGCCCGGCCTGAAACACCGGGAATCCGGCGTCATCGGCGGGCTGCAGATAGATCGAGCGGATATGGTGACTTTCCGATTCGATCCGCACCACCCGCAACGGCCGCCATTGGTCGCCAAGGGCCTGGGCTTGCAGACGAGCCCGGGCCTGCTCCCATGTACCTGTCAGCAAACTGGTGGGTGAAACGCCATCGAAGCGCCAGCGCAAAGACAACGCTGCCGGGCGCCGGACGACACTTTCCACCTCGAATGTCCACAGGCGCTCGGCCCCTTGGAAGGCCTGGACTTGCGGGCCTTCAAGGATGATTTCGGTGCGCCCGCTGAGCTGGAGCAGATCGCCCGAGTTGAAATCGATGAACAGCAAGCCGGCGCGCGGGTTGAGCAGCAAGTTGCCCAAAGTGTTGAAGAACAGATTGCCGGCGAAATCCGGAATGGTCAGGCGATTACCTTCCACCTGGACAAAACCGGACTGACCGCCGCGGTGCGAAACATCCACCGAACGCTGACCATCGACATCCACGTAACTGGCGACGAAAAAAGTATCGGCACCGGCGATCATGGCTCGGGCCGCATCATCCAGCCCGTCGAGATGCCGGGCGATGCGGGTCGAAGGATCGGCCAGTGGCACCGAGCGAAACTGCCGCAATTGAATGTATTGCGGGCAATTGCCGAAGGACTGTTCCACGCTGACATCGAAGCCGCCGGCCGTCATTGTGTGAATGCGACCGTTGATGCGGTTGCGCCGTCGGGTGTGCAATTCGATGCCCAGCAAGCCAATCGCCGCGCCATGACTCAATTGCGCTGGATCGTCGGCGCTTGGCAGGCGGCTGAATTGCAGCGTGTCGGGCTTGGGCGAGTGAGCGAAGCCCGGCTCGCCCTCAAGAATGCTGGCCCATGGTTTGCCATCGGCATCCACCGTGCCGTACAGCATGAATGGCAGTTGCTGATAAAAGGTGCGGTGCTGATCCGGCATCTCGCTGCGAATCACCCTGCGACCGAGCGTCTCCATTCGCTCGGCAACACCCACGCGGGCCTGCAACTGTTTCTCGCCGGCATGCCAAGGCGAACGGTCCATAACGGCATCTCCCCTGCGCCATCGACGCAGCATGAACGACCCTTTCAATAGCGGGCCACGGGCATCAGGCGGTTTTTTGCAGGCCGACGACGGTGCGCGGCATTCCGACGAAACCGGGCAAGGCTTCTATGCGCGCCAGCCAGGCCCGCACATTGCTGTAGTCGTCGAGGGACACATTGCCTTCAGGTGCATGGGCGATGTAGCTATACGCCGCGACGTCGGCAATGGTCGGCTCGCTGCCGACCAGATAAGTCGAATTGGCCAGTTCCTGATCGATGACCTTGAGCCAGGTGTGCGAGTAAGCGATCACCTCTTCAGCGTTGTAAGACGCACCGAACACGGTGATCAACCTGGCCCTGGCAGGACCGAAAGCGAGAGGTCCGGCGGCGAACGATAACCAGCGCTGAACCCTGGCGGCACCGACCGGGTCGGTTGGCAGCCAGCGACCGTTGCCATATTTTTGCGCCAGATACACCAGAATCGCGTTGGAATCCGCCAGTACCACGCCTTGATCATCAATCGCCGGAACCTGACCGAAAGGATTGAGCGCCAGGAACTCCGGCTGCTTGTGCGCGCCCTTGGCCAGATCGACGAAAATCAGCTCGGTCGGCAGTTGCAGCAGGGACAGCATCAACTCCACACGGTGAGCATGGCCGGACCGGGGGAAGTTGTAGAGTTTGATCGCTTGCATGGTTGACTCCGCAGGGTAGTGGCGCTGTTCAGGACCGATCAGCGCCGATGTCCGCTATCTTCCACTCGCAACCAAAGCAATAGAATAACCAGAAAACGCAATCCATTATTTCAGCCAAAGCAATAATGCATCAGTGCTGCAAGGCGTGATGTTCCCGCAAGGCGTTCACTGCAAAATCCACGAAACTGCGAATCCGCGCCGGAGCGTTGCGTCCGCCCTGATACACCACATGGATGGGCAATGGCGGCAACTCGAATTCCGCCAATACGATTTCCAATTCACCCGCCGCGACTTTGCTGGCGACTTGATAAGACAGGACCCGGGTGAAACCCAGCCCCAGACACGCCGCGGTAATGGCCGCCTGATTCGCCGTCACCACCAGCCGCGGTTCCGGGCGAACATTCAAGGGCTCTCCTGCGTCAAGAAAAGGCCAGCTTCTCAGTTGACCGATAGCGGATGTGGCAATAACCGGCGCCAGAGCAAGATCCTGAGGGTGTCGAGGCCGACCCTGGGCCATCAGGATCGCTGGTGATCCGCAAATCACCCGCCGCACTTCACCCACGCGAATCGCGTGCTGGTTACTGTCGGGCAACTCACCGATGCGCACGGCGACATCAATGCCCTCCTCGACCATGCTCACCACCCGGTCGACCAGCACGCCGTTGATGCTGACCTCGGGATACCGGTTCAGGTAATCCACCATCAACGGAGTGACGAACAATTCGCCGAACAACACTGGCGCGGTGATCGTCAATTGCCCACGAGGTTGAGTGTGACTGCCCGCCGCCGAATCCTCGGCTTCCTGCACCTCGGCGAGAATCCTGCGGCAGTCTTCGAGATAACGCTGGCCGGCTTCGCTCAAATGGACGCTGCGAGTCGTGCGGGTTAGTAGTCGCGTGCCAATGCGCTTCTCCAGCGCCGCCACCGCCCGGGTGACGCTGGCGGCCGACATGCCCAAACGCCGCGCCGCCGCCGAGAAGCCCTGCTCCTGGGCGACAGCAGCGAAAACCTGCATTTCCTGGAACCGGTCCATAAGGGCATGTCCTTATCCAAAATAAAAAAATCGCAGCCTTCGACAGATCCTACAGGGGTACTTCCTGTTGGCGCTGCGAAGGGTGCGATCTTTTTGGCTCTACCGGGGGTTGTGGATAACTTACTCCACCGTCACCGACTTCGCCAGGTTGCGCGGCTGGTCGACGTCAGTGCCTTTCAACACCGCCACGTAGTACGAGAGCAACTGCAGCGGAATGGTGTAGAGGATCGGCGACAGGATGTCGTGGATGTGCGGCATCTGCACCACGTGAGTACCTTCACCATTGGTCATGCCTGCCTGCTCGTCCGCGAAGACGATCAGCTCGCCACCACGGGCGCGGACTTCCTGGAGGTTGGACTTGAGCTTCTCCAGCAGTTCGTTGTTTGGCGCAACGGTCACTACTGGCATGTCGTTATCCACCAGCGCCAACGGGCCGTGTTTCAGCTCGCCAGCGGGATAGGCTTCGGCGTGGATGTAGGAGATTTCCTTGAGCTTGAGCGCGCCTTCCATTGCGACCGGGAACTGTGCGCCACGACCGAGGAACAGCGTGTGGTTCTTCTCGGCGAACAGTTCGGCGATTTTTTCCACGGTACTGTCCATGGCCAGGGCTTCACCCAGGCGGCTCGGCAGGCGACGCAGTTCTTCGACCAGAGTGGCTTCAACACCGCTGGCCAAGGTGCCGCGCACCTGACCCAGGGACAGCGTCAGCAACAGCAGGCCGACCAACTGAGTGGTGAAGGCTTTGGTCGAGGCCACGCCGATTTCGCGACCGGCCTGGGTCAACAGGGTCAGGTCCGATTCACGTACCAGCGAACTGATACCGACATTGCAGATCGCCAGGCTCGCCAGGTAGCCCAGCTCTTTGGCGTTACGCAGAGCGGCCAGGGTGTCGGCGGTTTCTCCGGATTGGGAAATGGTCACGAACAGGGTGTCGGCCTGCACGACGACTTTACGATAGCGGAATTCGCTGGCGACTTCGACCTGGCAAGGGATACCCGCCAACTCTTCGAGCCAGTAACGGGCAACCATGCCGGCGTGGTAGCTGGTGCCACACGCGACGATCTGCACGTTACGCACTTTGGCGAACAATTCGGCGGCCTGTGGACCAAACGCCTGGACCAACACCTGATTCTGACTCAGGCGACCTTCCAGGGTACGCTGCACCACGGCCGGTTGCTCATGGATTTCCTTGAGCATGTAATGGCGGAATTCACCTTTGTCGGCGGCTTCGGCACCGTCGCGATACTGCACGGACTCGCGCTCGACGGCCTGACCGTCAACGTCCCAGATTTGCACGCTTTCGCGGCGAATTTCGGCGATATCACCTTCTTCAAGGTATACGAAACGATCAGTGACCTGACGCAACGCCAATTGGTCGGAGGCCAGGAAGTTTTCTCCCATGCCCAGGCCGATCACCAACGGACTGCCACTACGGGCTGCGACCAGTCGATCCGGTTGTTGAGCACTGATCACCGCCAGGCCATAGGCGCCGTGCAGTTCCTTGACAGTCGCCTTGAGGGCCACGGTCAGATCGCCCAACTCCTTGAGTTTGTGCTCCAGCAGGTGGGCGATGACTTCGGTGTCGGTGTCCGAGGTAAAGACGTAACCCAAATCCTTGAGCTGTGCGCGCAGGGTTTCGTGGTTCTCGATGATGCCGTTGTGCACCACCGCCAGATCACCGGCGAAATGCGGGTGAGCGTTGCGTTCGCAAGGTGCGCCGTGAGTTGCCCAGCGTGTGTGGGCGATGCCCAGCCGACCGGCCAGAGGTTCGTTTTCCAGGGCCTGCTCCAACTCACTGACCTTACCCGGACGACGCGTGCGCTCAAGCGTTCCGCCGTTAGTGAAAATCGCTACACCCGCGCTGTCATAACCGCGGTATTCAAGGCGTTTGAGGCCTTCAAGCAAGATGGCAGTAATGTTACGTTCAGCGACTGCGCCGACAATTCCGCACATGCTATTTCTCCTGACTGACAGGCGCGCAAATCAAATTGATACCGCGGGCCTGAATCTGATCACGTGCCTCAAGCGGCAGGCGATCATCGGTAATTAGGGTATGAACGCTGCTCCACGGCAGCTCCAGGTTGTGAATCTTGCGGCCTATCTTGTCGGCCTCCACCATCACCACTACTTCGCGGGCGACCTCGGCCATGACCCGGCTCAGTCCCAGCAATTCGTTGAAGGTGGTCGTGCCGCGTACCAAGTCAATGCCATCGGCTCCGATGAATAGCTGGTCGAAGTCGTAAGAGCGTAGTACCTGCTCGGCAACCTGCCCCTGAAAGGATTCGGAATGCGGGTCCCAGGTACCACCGGTCATTAACAGCACCGGCTCGTGTTCGAGTTCGCTCAAGGCATTGGCAACGTGCAGCGAATTGGTCATCACCACAAGGCCCGGTTGCTGGCCGAGTTCCGGGATCATCGCCGCCGTCGTACTGCCGCTGTCGATGATGATTCGCGCATGCTCGCGGATTCGCAAAACGGCTGCGCGAGCGATTGCCTGCTTATAGCTGGAGATCGGTTGACCGAGATCGGCCACCAGTTCCTGAGGCATGGTGATGGCACCGCCATAGCGGCGCAGAAGCAAGCCATTGCTTTCAAGCGCAGCCAGATCCTTGCGAATCGTAACTTCCGAAGTCTCGAAGCGCTTGGCCAACTCATCCACAGTGACTTCGCCCTGCTCGTTGAGCAAAGCGAGAATATTGTGACGGCGTTGAGGTGTATTGCGTTTCGACATGGGCAGTTAAGTTTCGATTCGAAAGATAGCGGAAGCAATCAAAACCCATTATCGAAACTTCGTCAAGTGGGAAACGACAGAAGACCTGTGGATAAAAGCTCTGTGGATAAACGCATCGCGGGCAAGACTCGTTTCTACACACCTAAACTATTCACATTTGTGGATAAAACCAATGTGGATAACTTTAGACCTACAGAATGAACCTTGCCCGCGAATTAGACTTTATGCGCTGTGGATAACTTAGCTCTTCTTGATTTTCTCCGGCCGCTTCCATCCGTCGATGTTCTTCTGACGCGCTCGTCCTACAGCCAACTGCGCGTTATCCACATTCTGCGTAATGGTCGATCCCGCCCCAGTGGTTGCACCGGAAGAGATATCCACAGGCGCCACCAACGAGGTGTTGGAACCGATGAACACATCCTCACCCAACACGGTCTTCCACTTATTGGCGCCGTCATAGTTGCACGTGATGGTACCCGCGCCGATATTGGTGCGCGCACCGACCTCGGCATCGCCCAGGTACGTCAAATGACCCGCCTTGGCGCCTTCACCCAAATGCGCATTTTTCAGCTCGACGAAGTTACCCACATGTGCCCGAGCCTCCAGGACCGTACCCGGACGAATTCGGGCGAACGGACCGGCATCGCTGCCTTCACCAAGCATTGCGCCTTCAATATGGCTGTTGGCCTTGATCACCACGCCTTTGCGCAAAGTACTGTCCTTGATCACGCAGTTCGGTCCGATCACGACGTCGTCTTCGATGACGACCTTGCCTTCAAGGATCACGTTGATATCAATCAGCACGTCGCGACCGACGGTCACTTCACCGCGCACATCAAAACGTGCCGGGTCTCGCAGCGTCACACCCTGGGCCATCAAACGGCGACCCGCGCGCAATTGATAATGACGTTCAAGTTCGGAGAGTTGCTTGCGGTCGTTGGCACCCTGCACTTCCATCGCATCGTGAGGCTGTTCGGTAGCCACCACGAGACCATCGCTGACCGCCATGGCGATCACGTCGGTCAGGTAATACTCGCCCTGGGCATTGTTGTTGGAGAGACGGTTCATCCAGTCGCCCAGTTTTGCGAAAGGCAGGGCCAGGATGCCGGTGTTGCCCTCGGTGATCGCTCGCTCGGCTTCGTTGGCGTCTTTTTGTTCGACGATGGCCGTCACCTTGCCCGCGGCATCGCGCACGATACGGCCATAGCCGGTAGGATCGTCCAGTTCCACGGTGAGCAAGCCCAACTGCTGTGGCGCTACTTTCGTCAGCAGGCGCTGGAGTGTTTCGACCTCGATGAGCGGCACGTCACCATAGAGAATCAGGACAGTGTCGGATTCGATGAAGGGTACGGCTTGAGCGACGGCATGGCCGGTGCCGAGCTGTTGGTCCTGAAGGACAAAATTCAGATCATCGGCGGCCAGGCGTTCACGCACCGCTTCGGCACCATGGCCGATCACGACGTGGATGCGCTGGGGATCAAGTTGCCGGGCGCTGTGGATAACGTGGCCGAGCATCGAATTGCCTGCAATTGGATGCAGGACTTTTGGCAATGCCGAACGCATGCGAGTGCCTTGACCGGCAGCGAGGATAACGATTTCTAGGGACATGACTGGCTACCAATCCTGGGTGGTCAGCGGCTGCGACCAAGTGATGAATGTCGGAAAAGAAAAAAGGGTAGCCGAGGCTACCCTTTTTAATCAATCGCGCAATAAGCGATGGCCTTTTAGTGGCCGAACTTCTTGCGGATCTGCTGGACGGTGCGCAGCTGAGCTGCAGCCTCGGCCAGACGTGCGGCAGCAGAACCGTAATCGAATTCCGCGCCCCGCTCATGCAAGGCCTTCTCGGCAGCCTTAACGGCTTCCTGAGCGGAGGCTTCGTCCAGGTCGGCAGCACGTTGCACGGTGTCGGCAAGAACCTTGACCATGTTCGGCTGAACCTCGAGGAAACCGCCGGAGATGTAATACACCTCCTCTTCCCCGCCCTGCTTGATCAAGCGGATAGGACCCGGCTTGAGATTAGTGATCAGCGGCGCGTGACCCAGGGCGATACCAAGATCACCCAGTGCACCGTGCGCAACCACCATCTCGACCAGGCCGGAAAAGATTTCCCCTTCCGCACTGACGATATCGCAATGGACTGTCATAGCCATCTGATTGCCTCAACCTAAATTAGCGCCCGTTGCCGGGCGCCGGGATTACAGTTTCTTGGCTTTCTCGATCGCTTCTTCGATGCCGCCGACCATGTAGAACGCTTGTTCTGGCAGGTGGTCGTAGTCACCGTTGAGGATGCCTTTGAAGCCAGCAATGGTGTCTTTCAGGGAAACGTATTTACCCGAGGCACCGGTGAAGACTTCAGCCACGAAGAACGGCTGCGACAAGAAACGCTGGATCTTACGAGCACGGTTTACCAACTGCTTGTCGGCTTCCGACAGCTCGTCCATACCCAGGATCGCAATGATGTCCTTCAGTTCTTTGTAACGCTGCAGAACGTACTGTACACCGCGAGCGGTATCGTAGTGGTCCTGGCCGATCACGTTCGGGTCCAGCTGGCGCGAAGTCGAGTCGAGTGGATCGACCGCCGGGTAGATACCCAGGGAGGCGATGTCACGGGACAGAACGACGGTGGCGTCCAAGTGGGCGAAGGTGGTCGCTGGCGACGGGTCAGTCAAGTCATCCGCCGGTACGTATACCGCCTGGATCGAGGTGATCGAACCGTTTTTGGTCGAAGTGATACGCTCTTGCAGAGTACCCATCTCTTCGGCCAGGGTCGGCTGGTAACCTACTGCGGAAGGCATACGGCCCAACAGTGCGGATACTTCAGTACCGGCCAGGGTGTAACGATAGATGTTGTCGACGAACAGCAGAACGTCGTTACCTTCGTCACGGAACTTCTCGGCCATGGTCAGGCCGGTCAGTGCTACGCGCAGACGGTTACCCGGCGGCTCGTTCATCTGACCGTAAACCAGTGCCACTTTGTCCAGAACGTTGGAATCCTTCATCTCGTGGTAGAAGTCGTTACCCTCACGAGTACGCTCACCCACACCGGCGAACACGGAATAACCGCTGTGCTCGATGGCGATGTTACGGATCAGTTCCATCATGTTTACGGTTTTGCCTACACCGGCACCACCGAACAGACCGACTTTACCGCCCTTGGCGAACGGGCAAACCAGGTCGATAACCTTGATGCCGGTTTCCAGCAGGTCGTTGCCGCCCGCTTGCTCAGCGAAGGATGGCGCAGGACGGTGAATGCCCCAGCGCTCTTCGGTGGCGATCGGGCCAGCTTCGTCGATCGGGTTGCCCAGAACATCCATGATCCGGCCCAGGGTCGCTTTACCGACCGGTACGGAGATGGCCGCGCCGGAGTCGGTGACTTCCAGACCGCGCTTCAAGCCTTCGGTGGAACCCATCGCAATGGTACGAACCACGCCGTCGCCCAACTGCTGCTGGACTTCCAGAGTGGTTTCAGCCGCGCTTACAACTTTCAGCGCGTTGTAGATGCTCGGTACGCTGTCGCGTGGAAATTCCACGTCGATAACGGCGCCGATGATTTGAACGATACGTCCGCTACTCATAGCTGGATCCTCTGAATATTTGAACCGTTAAACCGCGGCAGCGCCGCCGACGATTTCCGAGATCTCTTGGGTGATCGCAGCCTGACGCGCCTTGTTGTAGACCAGCTGCAAATCGCTGATCAAATCACCGGCGTTGTCGGTAGCGTTCTTCATCGCGATCATCCGCGCAGCTTGTTCAGCCGCGTTGTTCTCGACCACCGCCTGGTAGACCTGCGACTCCACGTAACGGACCATCAAGCCGTCAAGCAGCTCTTTGGCGTCCGGCTCGTACAGATAATCCCAGTGGTGCTTGAGTTCCTTTTCCGGGGTTGCCACCAGCGGAATCAATTGCTCCACCGTCGGCAGCTGCGTCATGGTGTTGACGAACTTGTTGGACACCACGGACAGGCGGTCAATACGGCCGTCCAGGTAGGCATCCAGCATCACCTTGACGCTGCCGATCAAGTCATTGATCGACGGCTCTTCACCCAGGTGGCTGATAGCTGCAACGACGTTACCGCCGAAGTTGCGGAAGAAAGCCGCACCCTTGCTACCTACCACACACAGATCGATCTCGACGCCGTTTTCGCGGTTTACCGCCATGTCCTTGACCAGGGCCTTGAACAGGTTGGTGTTCAAACCACCACACAGACCACGGTCACTGCTCACCACGACATAACCGACACGCTTTACTTCGCGGTCGATCATGAAAGGGTGGCGATATTCCGGGTTGGCGTTGGCCAGATGGCCAATAACCTGGCGGATGCGCTCCGCATAAGGACGGCTAGCAGCCATGCGCATTTGTGCCTTGCGCATTTTACTGACCGCCACTTTTTCCATGGCGCTGGTAATCTTTTGCGTGCTTTTGATGCTCGCAATCTTACTGCGAATCTCTTTTGCGCCTGCCATGTAACACCTATCAGGTTAGCAAGCGGGAGCCTTGCGGCTCCCGCTGCGGCTTACCAGGTTTGGGTGGCCTTGAACTTCTCGATACCGGCTTTCATGCCAGCGTCGATTTCGTCATTGAAGTCACCCTTCACGTTGATCTTCGCCATCAAATCGGCGTGATCGCGGTTGAAGAAACCAATCAGCGCTTGTTCGAAGCTGCCGATCTTGGCGATTTCAACGTCAGTCAGGAACCCACGCTCAGCGGCATACAGCGACAGCGCCATGTCAGCGATCGACATTGGTGCGTATTGCTTCTGCTTCATCAGCTCGGTAACGCGCTGACCATGCTCAAGTTGCTTACGGGTCGCTTCGTCCAGGTCAGAAGCGAACTGGGCGAATGCCGCCAGTTCACGGTACTGAGCCAGAGCGGTACGGATACCACCGGAGAGCTTCTTGATGATCTTGGTCTGAGCGGCACCACCCACACGGGATACCGAAACACCGGCGTTCACAGCAGGACGGATCCCGGAGTTGAACATGGCCGATTCCAGGAAGATCTGACCGTCGGTGATGGAAATCACGTTGGTCGGAACGAACGCGGAAACGTCGCCAGCCTGGGTTTCGATGATCGGCAGTGCGGTCAGGGAACCGGTTTTGCCGGTCACTGCGCCGTTGGTGAACTTCTCTACGTATTCTTCCGAAACGCGGGATGCGCGCTCCAGCAGACGGGAGTGGAGATAGAACACGTCGCCTGGGTAAGCTTCACGACCTGGTGGACGGCGCAGCAGCAGGGAAATCTGGCGGTAAGCCACTGCTTGCTTGGACAGATCGTCATAAACGATCAGCGCGTCTTCACCGCGGTCGCGGAAGAATTCACCCATGGTGCAACCGGAGTACGGTGCCAGGAACTGCAGTGCTGCAGATTCCGAAGCGCTCGCGGCGACGACGATGGTGTTAGCCAGCGCGCCGTTCTCTTCCAGCTTGCGAACCACGTTGGCGATGGTCGATTGTTTCTGACCGATTGCCACGTAGACGCAGAAAATGCCGCTGTTCTTCTGGTTGATGATCGCGTCGATCGCCAGAGCGGTTTTACCGATCTGACGGTCACCGATGATCAGCTCACGCTGGCCACGGCCGACAGGAATCATGGCATCGACAGCCTTGTAGCCAGTCTGTACAGGCTGGTCTACCGACTTACGCCAGATCACGCCTGGAGCAACTTTCTCGACCGCATCGGTCTCGGTGTTGTTCAGCGGACCTTTGCCGTCAACCGGGTTACCCAGTGCGTCGACAACGCGACCCAACAGTTCCTTACCAACCGGAACTTCGAGGATGCGGCCGGTGCACTTGGCGCTCATGCCTTCAGCCAGAGACTGGTAGGAGCCCAATACCACGGCACCTACGGAGTCTTGCTCCAGGTTGAGAGCCATACCGAAGACGCCGCCCGGAAACTCGATCATCTCGCCGTACATGACGTCGGCCAGACCGTGAATCCGCACGATACCGTCAGATACGCTGACGACTGTGCCTTCGTTACGGGCTTGGGAGGTCACATCGAGCTTGTCGATGCGGCCCTTGATAATTTCACTTATTTCGGAAGGATTGAGTTGCTGCATTGCTCTGCTGCCCCTTCAAACTCAAGATTTCAATGCTTCGGCAAGGCTCGCGAGTTTGCCGCGAACCGAGCCATCGATTACCAGGTCGCCGGCGCGGATGACAATGCCCCCGATAAGGGATTTGTCTTCCTCGACTTGCAGGCGCACTTCCCGGTTGAGTCGTGCACTGAGAACCTTGGCGAGTTTGTCTTGCTGTTCTTGGTTCAATGCAAAAGCACTGGTGACTTCAACGTCTACCGACTTCTCTTGTTCAGCCTTGTACAGGTCAAACAGAGCGGCGATCTCCGGCAATAGCGGGAGACGGTCGTTTTCGGCAACGACGTGAATGAAGTTCTGTGCCTTGGCATCAAACTTGTCGCCGCACACGTCAATAAACGTGGCGGCCTTGTTTGCGCTCGTCAGTCGCGGGGCCTTGAGCACGCGCTGCATGGTGTCGTCTTGCGACACTGCTGCAGCCAGGCCGAGCATGGCTGACCAAGAGGCCAGTTGCTGGTGGGCCTGGGCGTGCTCGAAGGCTGCCTTAGCGTAAGGTCGGGCCAACGTGGTCAATTCTGCCATGATCGCCCTCGCTTAAATTTCAGCAGCCAGTTTGTTTACCAGCTCCGCGTGCGCGTTTTGATCGATTGTGGCACCCAGGATCTTCTCGGCGCCGCCGACAGCCAGAGCACCCAATTGGGCACGCAGCGCGTCTTTGACACTGTTCAGTTCCTGTTCGATCTCGGCCTGAGCCTGAACCTTCACGCGTTCAGCGTCGATACGGGCTTTTTCAACAGCCTCTTCGACGATCTGGTTACCGCGTTTCTTGGCTTGCTCAATGATCTCGGCTGCCTGAGCTTTAGCTTCGCGCAGTTGTTGACCCGCTTTATCTTGGGCCAACTCCAGGTCGCGAGCTGCTCGGGCGGCAGCGTCCAGTCCATCCGCGATCTTCTTCTGACGTTCGTGCAAAGCCGCGATGACCGGAGGCCACACGAACTTCATGCAAAACAGTACAAAAATGAAGAACGCAACGGACTGGCCAATCAGGGTTGCATTAATGTTCACGCCAACACCTCGCTCGTTCGTTGCACATCACACCAATTACTCGAAGGTGAGTAATTAGCCAGCGAGTTGACCAACGAATGGGTTCGCGAAGGTGAAGAACAGAGCGATACCAACACCGATCATGGTTACGGCGTCGAGCAGACCGGCAACGATGAACATTTTGACTTGCAGCATTGGAACCATTTCTGGCTGACGCGCGGCGCCTTCCAGGAACTTGCCGCCCAACAGGCCGAAACCAATTGCGGTACCCAGTGCGCCCAGGCCGATCAACAGTGCAACAGCGATAGCGGTTAGACCAACTACAGTTTCCATCTTTCCTCCCGACTTTTACGTCGTATGGTTTAGGTTTTTTAGATTTTAAAGCGGTAAAACAAATCGTTTCATAGCCCTGTTCGGGCACCCACCCGTTTGACCAGGTGGGACATCAGACCAGTCGAGACTGGTCTTAATGGTTCTCTTCGTGCGCCATCGACAGGTAAACGATGGTCAGCATCATGAAGATAAACGCCTGCAGGGTGATGATCAGGATGTGGAACACTGCCCACGCCCACTGCAGAACAATGCCCAGGCCGCTAAGCCAGAGCAGACCGCTGCCGAACATCACAGCGATCAGAATGAAGACCAGCTCGCCGGCGTACATGTTGCCGAACAGACGCAGTGCCAGGGAAATCGGCTTGGCGACCAGCGTCACGAACTCCAGCAGGAAGTTCACCGGAATCAGCAGGGCTTGAACGAAAATGTTCTTGCTGCCGAACGGGTGCAGGGTCAATTCGCCGATGAAGCCGCCGATGCCCTTGACCTTGATGCTGTAGAAAATGATCAACGCGAACACCGACAGGGCCATGCCCAGGGTAGCGTTCGGGTCAGTGGTCGATACGGCACGGAATGGAATGTGTGCATCGCCAGTGATCAGGATGGCCAACTGAGGAATCCAGTCGACCGGGATCAGGTCGACGGCGTTCATCAGGAAGACCCAGACGAAGATGGTCAGTGCCAGCGGCGCAATTACCGGGCTACGGCCATGGAAGCTGTCTTTCACGCTGCCATCGACGAATTCGACCAATACTTCAACGAAGTTCTGCAAAGCACCAGGCTGACCCGACGTCGCCTTCTTTGCCGCCATGCGGAAAAGAAGAACGAAGATCAGACCCAACGCGACCGACCAGCCGAGGGTATCGACGTGGAAAGCCCAGAAGCCCATTTCCTTGGCTTCTGCTGCGGTGTGGGCAAAACCCCAGCCGCCGTTAGGTAGCTGCCCGAAGGTCAGGTTCTGCAAGTGGTGCTGGATATAGCCCGAAGCGGTTGTCTCTGCCATGGTTGCCTCAAACGCCCTAAGGTCTCGAAAGTCTTGTTCTCATCAGCAGGGGCGCGAACCAGCTGACCAGTTGGGTCAACACGAAGACGCCGAATACAGCCAGCGGCGCCAATGGCTTCACACCTGCGAACGTCAATGCAAAGAGCACTGCCGTCAAAATCAGTTTGCCCGCCTCACCGGCATAAAAAGACCGGACGATGGCTTGAGCTGCCCGGGCGCCGGAAAACCGAAATGCCCTGTGAGCGAAATAAACATTGGGCAGCAAGGCTATCAGGCCTCCGCAGAGTCCTGAGTACCCGGCTACGACTCCATGCCAGTACCAAAGCGCCAAGGCGGCCAGTACCAAAACGACAAATTGAGCCAGTAAGACCGGAAAAACTGCCAGGCGATGGAATGGCAAGCGGTTTGGCGTGCGGCTCTCCATCGTTTTTGCTCCCCAATGATCGGCTGCCGTAATTCAATAACTTGGCATAATTTGTGCCGACAAAATGCGCGCAGAGTATAGGGGCGGTTCTGCCCCTATTCAACTGTCAGGTAGTGATTTCCACCTGCACGCTACATGAGGAAATGTTTCAGCGAATGTGTGCAAGTACACCTTGAAGCTCATCGAGGGAGTTGTAACCGATCACCAACTGCCCCTTCCCCTTTTTCCCGTGACGAATCTGCACCGCAGAGCCTAAACGCTCGGCCAGACGCTGTTCGAGCCGGGCGATATCCGGGTCCGGCTTTACCGGTTCAGCAGGCTCCGGTTTGCCACTCAACCACTGGCGAACCAGCGCTTCAGTCTGGCGAACGGTCAGTCCTCGTGCGACAACGTGTCGCGCCCCTTCAACCTGTTGAATCTCCGGCAAACCGAGCAAAGCACGGGCATGACCCATTTCCAGGTCGCCGTGGGACAGCATGGTTTTGATGACTTCCGGCAACGCGATCAAGCGTAGCAGGTTGGCGACGGTTACGCGGGATTTGCCCACCGCTTCGGCCACTTGTTGCTGAGTCAGCTGGAATTCCTGCTGCAGACGCTGCAACGCCACCGCTTCTTCGATCGGATTGAGGTCCTCGCGCTGGATGTTTTCGATCAGCGCCATGGCGATCGCGGTTTCATCCGGTACGTCGCGCACCATCGCCGGGATCGTTTCCTGGCCGGCCTGCTGGCTGGCGCGCCAGCGACGTTCGCCGGCAATGATCTCGTAGCGACCGCTGCCGATCGGACGAACCACGATCGGCTGCATCACGCCCTGGGCCTTGATCGACTGCGCCAGCTCCTCCAGCGCCTGAGGATCCATGTCTCGCCGTGGCTGGTACTTGCCACGCTGGATCAGGTCCAGGGGCAGGTGCTGCAGCTCACGTTGATCTGCCTGCACCGCCTGTTCTTCCAGCGAGCTGACAGTCGGACCACTCAGCAGTGCATCCAGTCCACGTCCGAGACCTCGTTTCTTGACGGCCATGGGGATTCCTTAAGTTGCCTGGGCGGCGGCGGTGCGTGAGTTTTTGCGTTGACGTCGAACCATCTCGCCCGCCAATGCCAGATAGGCAATCGCGCCTCGCGAAGTCTTGTCGTACACCAGCGCCGGCATGCCATAGCTTGGCGCTTCGGCCAGGCGGATGTTGCGCGGAATGACCGTGTCGTAGAGCTGCTCGCCAAAGTGTTCCTTGAGCTGCGCCGACACATCGTTCATCAGGCTCAGGCGCGGGTCGTACATGGTACGCAACAGGCCTTCGACTTTCAGGTTCGGGTTGAGCAGCTCGGCGATGCGCTTGATGTTGTCCACAAGGTCGCTCAAGCCTTCGAGGGCGAAGTACTCGCATTGCATGGGGATAATCACCCCATCGGCAGCGACCAGTGCGTTAAGCGTGAGCATCGACAGCGACGGCGGGCAGTCGATCAGAATGTAATCGTAGTTTTCACGGATCGGCGCCAACGCACTGCGCAGGCGACTCTCCTTCATCTGCATTTCCAGCAGAACCACTTCCGCGGCGGTCAGGTCGCGGTTGGCTGGCAACAGCTGGTAACCACCGTGCTCGGAGTAGTGCATGGCCTGCGCCAGGTCACATTCGCCGATCAACAGGTCGTAGACCGAGTTTTCCAGGCCGTGTTTATCCACACCGCTACCCATGGTGGCGTTGCCCTGTGGATCGAGATCGATCAACAACACCCGTCGCTTGGTAGCGACCAGGGAAGCTGCGAGGTTGATACAGGTGGTGGTTTTACCCACACCACCCTTTTGGTTCGCAATCGCGAATACCTTAGCCATTCTTGCTTGTGTTCCCAATCATGCCGTGCGGCGCAGTATCAGCAGATGGCGTTGGCCTTGGCAACCAGGTACGGCCAGGGCGTGTTCGCTATCGAGGTGGAAGTCTGCCGGCAATGCTACCAGCTCATCGGCCGGATGAACGCCCTTCATTGCCAGCCAACGCGTATCGGTGTCGCCGAGGTGACGAGTCCAGTTGCTGAAGTTCTCCATGCTGCTGAACGCCCGGGAGATGATCCCGTTGAAGGCTTGTGCAGGCTGAAACTCTTCGACGCGACTGTGGATAACTTGCAGGTTGTCCAGTTTGAGTTCGAGTTTGACCTGGGTCAGGAAGCGGGTTTTCTTGCCATTGCTGTCCAGGCACGTCACTTGGGACTGCGGAAACAGGATGGCCAATGGAATCCCCGGCATGCCGCCGCCGCTGCCAACGTCCAGCCAGCGACCGTTTTCGACGAAAGACATCACGCTCAAACTGTCGAGCAGGTGTCGGGACACCATTTCGTCCGGATCGCGAACGGCGGTCAGGTTGTAAGCCTTGTTCCATTTTATCAACAGGGCCAGATAACCCAGAAGTTGTCCATGCTGGGTGTCTGACAGGGTCACACCAAGCTGGCGAGCACCTGTGGATAACTCTTCTGCGTGTTGCGCGGTGACCGACGAACTCAAGCGCTTTGCTCCAACTGACGGCCAGCGCCGCGTTTTTTCAAATGAATCATCAACAGCGAAATCGCCGCGGGAGTGACGCCTGGAATACGCGACGCCTGGCCCAGGGTTTCTGGACGGGTCGCACCAAGCTTGCTCTGGATCTCTTTGGAGAGACCGGAAATGTTCGTGTAATCGATATCCACAGGCAGTTTTGTGTCTTCACTGGCCCGCAGGCGTGCGATTTCATCCTGCTGGCGATCAATGTAACCGGCGTATTTGGTCTTGATTTCAACCTGCTCGGCCACTTGTGGATCTTCCGCGCCGCCACCGGTCACGGCGATCAGACCGGCGTAGTCGATTTCCGGACGGCTCAGCAGGTTGAGCAAGTTGTATTCGTGGGTCAGCGGCGTGCCGAACTTTTCGGAAATCGCATCGCCTTGCTCGGTGCCTGGGCGAACCCAGGTACTTTTCAGGCGTTGCTCTTCCAGCGTTATGCTTTCGCGTTTGGTGCAGAACGCCGCCCAACGCGCGTCGTCCACCAGACCCAGTTCGCGACCTTTTTCGGTCAAGCGCAGGTCGGCGTTGTCTTCACGCAGGATAAGGCGGTATTCGGCGCGGGAAGTGAACATCCGGTACGGTTCCTGGGTACCCAGGGTAATCAGGTCATCGACCAATACCCCGATGTATGCCTCGTCCCGACGCGGGCACCAGGCGTCTTTGCCCTGAGCACGCAGTGCGGCGTTGGCTCCGGCCAGCAAACCCTGGGCGCCGGCTTCTTCGTAACCGGTGGTGCCGTTGATTTGCCCGGCGAAGAACAGACCGCCGATGACTTTGGTTTCCAGGCTGTACTTCAGGTCACGCGGGTCGAAGTAGTCGTACTCGATGGCGTAGCCCGGCCGCACGATGTGTGCGTTTTCCATGCCGCGGATCGATTGCACGATCTGCAACTGCACGTCGAACGGCAAGGATGTGGATATCCCGTTCGGGTACAGCTCGTTGGTCGTCAGGCCTTCGGGTTCGATGAAGACCTGATGGCTTTCCTTGTCGGCAAAGCGATGAATCTTGTCTTCGATCGACGGGCAGTACCGCGGGCCGATCCCTTCGATCGACCCTGCATCGGAATACATCGGCGAACGGTCGAGGTTGGCGGCGATGATCTCGTGGGTGCGGGCGTTGGTGTGGGTAATCCAGCAGCTGACCTGTTTCGGGTGCTGCTCTTTGGAGCCCATGAACGACATCACCGGTATAGGCGTATCACCTGCCTGCTCGGTCATCACGGAGAAATCCACGGAACGACCGTCGATGCGCGGCGGTGTACCGGTTTTCAGGCGACCGACGCGCAACGGCAATTCACGCAAACGGTGAGCCAGGGCAATCGATGGCGGATCACCGGCGCGACCGCCGGAAAAATTCTGCATGCCGATGTGGATAAGTCCACCGAGGAAGGTGCCAGTGGTCAACACCACGGAATCGGCGAAGAAACGCAGACCCATTTGGGTGACTACACCGCGCACTTGTTCCTGCTCGACGATCAGGTCATCGGCGGCTTGTTGAAATATCCACAGGTTCGGCTGGTTCTCCAGGGCTTCGCGGACAGCGGCCTTGTACAGAACCCGGTCGGCCTGAGCACGAGTCGCTCGTACGGCCGGGCCTTTGCGGCTGTTCAACACGCGAAACTGAATACCGCCTTTATCGGTAGCCATGGCCATCGCGCCGCCCAGGGCATCGATTTCCTTGACCAGGTGGCTTTTGCCGATCCCGCCAATGGCAGGGTTGCAACTCATGGCACCGAGGGTTTCCACGTTATGCGTCAGCAACAGGGTTTTTGCCCCCATGCGTGCTGACGCCAGTGCTGCCTCGGTACCGGCATGACCGCCGCCGATGACGATCACTTCAAAACGGGAAGGGAAATCCACCACGCACCTCGTGCCTGCTTCAGTCAGGTAATCAGAAATAGTTTGAGCACAGGTTTTTGGACCTGGTCGGCAAGTATAGGGACTTCGCCCTTTCTAAAGAACCCTTTGCACAAAATTTAACCAGCTGTGGAAAAGTCGGCTTAACAGAAATTAAAAAGAAAGAAATTTATTAAATCTTTGTTTTTATGTTTATTTCTACTGAGGCACCTTTCTGTGGATAGATCTACACAGCCCTTTAAAATCGGTATGTACAGAGGATCAAAACCCTGTGGTCATGTACCAATGAGGCCCTTGGATAACCGGTTTAAGCCTGTGGATTAAACGGGTGCTTATCCACAGGGACGGTTATTCGCAGTTTTCAGGCCCTGTTATCAACTGACCTTAGTGGCGGTTATTCACAGGGCTTAATCCACAGAAATTCGCTGAATAAGTAAATCACGGGCGCGGAAAATCCGCTCAAGCAGAAAGAATCTGCTCGGCACTGGAAGAAAATTTAAGAAGATGGGAGAAACAGACAGGCCCGAATGGCTAATGCCAGTCAGTTAAGCGAACGCTGACCCTTGTAGGAGCAAGCTTGCTCGCGATGGACGTAAACGATAACGCGTGTTTGCTGGATAAACGCGTCGCCCTCAGCACCATCGCGAGCAAGCTCGCTCCTACTTACCGATGCAGAAGCTGGAAAAGATCCGCCCAAGCAGGTCATCGGAGCTGAACGCACCGGTGATTTCCCCCAAAGCGTGCTGGGCCTGGCGCAAATCTTCAGCCAGCAGTTCACCGGCACCCGCCAAGGTCAGCTGTGCACGGCCGTGTTCCAGGGAAGCACTGGCATGGCGTAGCGCTTCAAGGTGACGCCTGCGAGCGCTGAAGCTGCTCTCGGAGGTCTGTTCATAGCCCATACAGGCCTTGAGATGGTCACGCAGCAGTTCCAGCCCGTCGCCGGCAGATTTGGCGCTGAGGCTGATGGTGACATGGCCATCCTCGCTGACCTCCATGGCAATCGCTTCGCCGGTCAGGTCTGCCTTGTTGCGGATCAGCGTGACTTTCGCCGGGTCCGGACGGGTTTCCAGGAATTCAGGCCACAACGCGAATGGATCAAGTGCCTCGGGTGCGGTGGCGTCGACCACCAGCAATACGCGATCAGCTTCGCCAATGGCCTTCAATGCCCGCTCGACGCCGATTTTTTCCACCTGGTCGTCGGTATTTCGAAGACCTGCGGTATCGACCACATGCAACGGCATGCCATCGATGTGGATATGTTCGCGAAGAATGTCCCGCGTGGTACCGGCAATCTCGGTGACGATCGCCGCTTCACGACCGGCCAGCGCGTTCAACAGGCTGGATTTACCCGCATTGGGTCGACCGGCAATCACCACGTTCATACCATCGCGCAGCAGCGCCCCCTGTCCGGCTTCGCGCAATACGGTGGATAACTCATCACGTACCTTGTCGAGCATGCTCAGTACATGGCCATCGGCGAGGAAATCAATCTCCTCTTCGGGAAAGTCGATGGCTGCTTCGACATAGATCCGCAGGCCAATCAGTTGCTCTGTGAGGTTGTGCACACGCTCGGAAAATGCGCCCTGCAAGGAACGCAGGGCATTGCGTGCCGCCTGGGCCGAACTCGCCTCGATCAAGTCCGCGATGGCTTCGGCCTGGGCCAGGTCCAGTTTGTCGTTGAGGAAAGCGCGTTCGCTGAACTCACCGGGTCGGGCCAGGCGGCAGCCCAGTTCCAGGCAGCGTTTAAGCAGCATATCCAGAACGATCGGACCGCCATGGCCCTGGAGTTCCAGCACGTCCTCGCCAGTAAATGAGTTCGGTCCCGGAAAATACAGGGCAATGCCCTGATCCAGGACCTCAGCGTTTTCACTGAAAAAGGGTCCGTAGTGGGCAAACCTTGGCTTGAGTTCTCGACCGCTGAAAGCCTTGGCCGCAACACTCGCCAATGGCCCGGAAATACGGACGATGCCCACACCGCCGCGACCTTGAGCGGTGGCGACGGCGGCGATGGTTTCACGAGGTACGCTCATAAACCGGTATCCAGACAAAAGTGACAGATAGCAAAACGCCCCACTAGGGGGCGTTTTGAGTGGTTATCCACAGAGCAAGTTACGCCTCGGCTTTTTTCATAGCCGCTTCGATCTTACGCGTGATGTACCACTGTTGGGCAATCGACAACACGTTGTTCACTACCCAGTACAGAACCAGACCGGCCGGGAACCACAGGAAGAAGAAGGTGAAGATGATTGGCATCAACTTCATCACCTTGGCCTGCATCGGATCCGGAGGCGTCGGGTTCAGCTGCTGCTGGATAAACATGGTTACGCCCATGATGATCGGCAGAATGAAGAACGGATCCTTGATCGACAAGTCGGTAATCCACAGCATGAACGGCGCCTGGCGCATTTCAACGCTTTCCAGCAGAACCCAATACAGCGAAAGGAAAACCGGCATCTGCACGAGGATTGGCAAGCAACCACCCAGCGGATTGATCTTCTCTTTCTTGTACAGCTCCATCATGGCTTGCGACATTTTCTGCCGGTCGTCGCCATGCTGCTCTTTCAGCGCTGCCAGTTTCGGTGCCACTGCACGCATGCGCGCCATGGATTTGTAGCTGGCTGCCGACAGCGGGAAGAAAATCCCCTTGATCAGCATGGTCAGGAAGATGATCGACCAGCCCCAGTTACCGACGATGGCGTGGATGTGTCCCAGCAACCAGAAGATTGGCTGTGCGATGAACCACAGAATGCCGTAGTCGACGGTCAGTTCCAGGCCTGGGGACAACTCTTTGAGCACTGCCTGGCTTTTCGGACCCGCATACAGAACGGCACTGGTTTCGGCTTTTGCACCTGGCGCGACGCTCATTGCGGGGCCGGTGTAACCGATGATGTAGTTGCCCTTGCTGTCTTTACGGGTCTGGACGACGTTGTTTTCGCCCTTGGCCGGAATCCATGCGGTCACGAAGTAGTGTTGCAACCATGCAACCCAACCACCACTGACCGTTTCCTTCAGCTGCGCCTTGTCCATGTCCTTCATGGACACTTTCTTGTACGGTTCGTTACTTGTCCACAGGGCAGCGCCCAGGTAAGTCGCGGTACCGGTGGCAGTGGTAGAGGAAGGATCGCCGCTGGCGTCACGCTTCAGTTGCGCGAACATCGCACCGGACCAGGGCTGTGCGCTCTGGTTATCGATCAGATAAGAAACGGTTACGTCATACAGGCCACGTTTCAGGGTGAAACGCTTGATGTAATTGACGCCGTCCTTGCTGAACTTCAGGTCCACGACCAATTGGTCCTGACCCTCAGCCAGTTGATAAGTCTTCTTCTCCGAGGAGTAGACCGGGCGGCCGGCCGGGTTTGCATCCGGGCCGTTGGTACCGATCAGACCGCTTTGCGCCAGGTAAGTCAGTTCACCGCCGTTATCGAACAGCTGGAACGGAATTTCCGGATGGTCCTGACGACGTGGATACAACGGCAATTTCAGCTGGGCAACATCGCCACCTTGTGGATCGACTGCCAGGTCGAGCACATCCGTTTTGATCTGGATGAGGTCTTTGCTTGCCGCTACTGGTGTTTCAGCAGGTGCAGTTGCACTGGTATCGCTTGCGGCGCGGGGGATGTCGTCACTGACAGAAGCATTATTGCCAGTCGCCGTATCCGGTAGACCCGGTGCGGTAGTACTGGAAGCAACATTCTGAGTCGGCAGGGCAGCCTGGCCATAGTCCTGGTTCCATTTAAGAACCATAACGTAGGACACGATTGCCAGGGCGACGATCAGGATCGTGCGTTTGATATCCATGATTACTCGGCCATCGAAGAAGAACGGGAGGTAGGGATAGATGGAACCGGGTCATAACCACCGGGATTCCACGGATGACAGCGACCTAAACGACGAAAGGCCAGCCAGCCACCGCGCAGAAGGCCATGATTTTCTATGGCTTCATACGCGTAGCAGGAACAACTGGGGTAGAAACGACAGTGACTGGCCATCAGGGGACTAATGGCATAGCGATAAAACTGGATCGGAACGAGTGCCAGTTTACGCATCGGGACTGTCTACCCCTACAGTTTCGGCTTTGACTGCTGGTACCGGCGTGCTACGTGCCAGACGCTTCCAGAGTTTGCCGAAATGCTGAATCAATTCGGGGTTTTCTACGTCACCCAAACCTTTGCGCGCGACGATAACGATGTCCCAGCCGACCAGTGAGTCCTGGTGCAGACGGAACGATTCGCGCATCAGACGTTTGAGGCGATTGCGCTCGACGGAGAGCTTCACGCTCTTTTTCCCGATTACCAGCCCGAGACGGGGGTGATCAAGATCGTTGTTGCGCGCAAGGAGCAGGAGATTTTTCCCCGGAACCTTGCCGGTAGGGGAGTCAAAGACTGCCTTGAAATGCCGGGGGGTAAGCAGGCGCTTTTCCCGACTGAAGTCCTGACTCACCTCCAGTGCCGGATTATCAAACTGCCAGACGCGCACGACCTTTGGCGCGACGACGCGACAGGACGGCACGACCGTTCTTGGTAGCCATGCGAGCACGGAAACCGTGGGTACGAGCGCGTTTGATGGTGCTTGGTTGGAAAGTACGTTTCATTGTCGTGTTACCTGATTCGTCCACAACGGGCCGGAATGGCCCCCGTTTTAAGAGACCGGGGATTCTAGAGAAAGCAAGCCTCTAGGTCAATTTCCAACCAGCGTTTCCTTATAAATAGATCTCCAGGGGTTTTGCCGGTGTCAGCCCTTCGCTAGATATAGAAATAAAGAAGGAAAGTATTTAAAGCTTTTCTGTAAAGCTTATAAAAGCTAGGGCCTCCATCATCTGTGGATAACTGCCTTAAGGCCTTCTACGCCGCGTTGTACAGAGGATGACAACTACGGTGGAAAACAGTGGTCAGCCTGTGCTGCGCTGTCGGATAAGCTGTGTGTGAAAGGCCTTGTTATCCACAGGCTGGTTATCCACCGAGTTTCGCCCCCACTTGTGCAACGACCTTAGGGGCGGTTATCCACAGGGCTTATGCACAGACCATTGGTCGTCTTTTTTATTTGTAAAACTCCGATTCTTCTTCTGCGGTGAACAACCTACGTGTGGATAAGTAGGCGTCTGGTCGCTACAATGGCCGCTTGTTTTTGCCTCACCGGCTTTCGACTTAGGGGATATCCGTGTCAGTGGAACTATGGCAGCAGTGCGTGGAGCTTTTGCGCGATGAGCTGCCTGCCCAACAATTCAACACTTGGATCCGTCCGCTACAGGTCGAAGCCGAAGGCGACGAGTTGCGTGTCTACGCACCGAACCGTTTTGTTCTCGACTGGGTAAACGAAAAGTACCTGGGCCGCGTCCTCGAGCTGCTGGACGAGCATGGCAATGGCATGACGCCTGCGCTCTCCTTATTAATAGGTAGCAAACGCAGTTCGGCTCCACGTGCCGCTCCCAATGCGCCGCTGGCTGCTGCTGCGTCCCAGGCACAGGCGGCTCAAGCGCCTGCCAGCGCCCCGGCTCCCGCGCCGGCATCCCTACCGACCAAGCGTTCGACGCAGAAAGTAGCCGAAGTCAGTGAGGAGCCATCCCGGGACAGTTTCGACCCTATGGCGGGTGCGAGTTCTCAACAGGCCCCGGTCCGCTCCGAACAGCGCACGGTCCAGGTCGAAGGTGCGCTCAAGCACACCAGCTACCTGAACCGCACCTTTACCTTCGAGAATTTTGTCGAGGGCAAGTCCAACCAACTGGCCCGGGCTGCGGCCTGGCAGGTAGCGGATAACCCCAAGCACGGTTACAACCCGCTCTTCCTTTATGGGGGGGTGGGCCTGGGTAAAACCCACTTGATGCACGCTGTGGGTAACCACCTGTTAAAGAAGAATCCGAATGCCAAGGTGGTGTACCTGCATTCGGAGCGTTTCGTGGCCGACATGGTCAAGGCGCTGCAATTGAACGCGATCAACGAGTTCAAGCGCTTCTACCGTTCGGTGGACGCGCTGCTGATCGATGACATTCAGTTCTTCGCCCGCAAGGAACGCTCCCAGGAAGAATTTTTCCACACCTTCAACGCCCTGCTTGAAGGTGGACAGCAGGTCATTCTTACCAGTGACCGCTATCCTAAAGAAATCGAAGGCCTCGAAGAGCGCCTCAAGTCCCGGTTCGGTTGGGGCTTGACGGTGGCCGTCGAACCGCCGGAGCTGGAAACCCGCGTGGCGATCCTGATGAAGAAGGCCGACCAGGCCAAAGTCGATCTGCCACACGATGCGGCGTTCTTCATTGCCCAGCGAATTCGCTCCAACGTTCGTGAATTGGAAGGCGCGCTGAAACGCGTGATCGCCCACTCGCACTTCATGGGCCGCGACATCACCATCGAGCTGATTCGCGAATCCCTGAAAGACTTGTTGGCACTGCAAGATAAACTGGTCTCTGTGGATAACATTCAGCGCACCGTCGCCGAGTACTACAAGATCAAGATTTCCGACCTGCTGTCCAAGCGTCGTTCACGCTCGGTCGCTCGTCCGCGTCAGGTTGCCATGGCGTTGTCCAAAGAGTTGACTAACCACAGCCTGCCGGAAATCGGCGATGTGTTTGGTGGCCGCGACCACACGACTGTTTTGCACGCCTGTCGCAAGATCAACGAACTCAAGGAATCCGACGCGGACATCCGCGAGGACTACAAGAACCTGCTGCGTACACTGACCACTTGATGAACACCAGCGCAGCTTATTAAGGCAAGGGACTAGACCATGCATTTCACCATTCAACGCGAAGCCCTGTTGAAACCCCTGCAACTGGTCGCGGGCGTCGTCGAGCGCCGACAGACCTTGCCGGTGCTTTCCAACGTGCTGCTGGTTGTCGAAGGCCAGCAACTGTCGCTGACCGGTACCGACCTGGAAGTCGAGCTGGTCGGTCGTGTACAACTCGAAGAACCCGCAGATCCGGGCTCCATCACGGTGCCTGCGCGCAAGCTGATGGACATCTGCAAAAGCTTGCCGAACGACGCGCTGATCGATATCAAGGTCGACGAGCAGAAGCTCGTGGTGAAGGCCGGCCGTAGCCGCTTTACGTTGTCGACCCTGCCGGCCAACGATTTCCCTACCGTGGAAGAAGGCCCTGGCTCGCTGACCTGCAGCCTGGAGCAAAGCAAATTGCGTCGCCTGATCGAACGCACCAGCTTCGCCATGGCCCAGCAGGACGTGCGTTACTACCTGAACGGCATGCTGCTGGAAGTGTCTGCCGGCATCATCCGCGCCGTGGCAACAGATGGTCACCGTCTGGCCATGTGTTCGATGCAGGCCGATATCGGTCAGCCGGATCGCCACCAGGTCATCGTGCCGCGCAAGGGTATCCTCGAGCTGGCGCGCTTGCTGACCGAGCCGGACGGCATCGTCAGCATCGTCCTGGGCCAACATCACATCCGCGCCACCACGGGGGAGTTCACCTTCACCTCGAAACTGGTCGATGGAAAATTCCCCGACTACGAGCGCGTTCTGCCAAAAGGCGGCGACAAACTGGTGCTGGGTGATCGTCAGGCCTTGCGTGAAGCCTTCAGCCGTACCGCGATTCTGTCCAACGAGAAGTACCGTGGTATTCGCCTGCAACTGGCCAATGGCCAGCTCAAGATCCAGGCCAACAACCCGGAGCAGGAGGAAGCGGAAGAAGAAGTGGGTGTCGAGTACAACGGCGGCCCTCTGGAAATCGGCTTCAACGTGAGCTATCTGCTCGACGTGTTGGGCGTGATGACCACTGAGCAAGTTCGACTGATCCTGTCCGACTCCAACAGCAGCGCGCTGGTGCAAGAGTCCGACAACGACGACTCGGCCTACGTTGTCATGCCGATGCGTCTGTAATCATGCTCAGCAGAAGCTAGATGTCCTTAAGTCGCGTCTCGGTCACCGCGGTGCGCAATCTGCACCCGGTGACCTTCTCCCCCTCTCCCCGCATCAACATTCTTTACGGCGCCAACGGCAGCGGCAAAACCAGTGTTCTGGAGGCCATCCATCTGCTGGGGCTTGCCCGTTCGTTTCGCAGCACCCGCTTATTACCGGTCATCCAGTATGAGCAGCTCGCCTGCACGGTGTTTGGGCAGGTGGAGTTGGCTCAGGGCGGGCACAGTGCCCTCGGCATCTCACGGGACCGACAAGGTGAGTTCCAGATCCGTATTGATGGACAGAACGCCCGCAGCGCGGCGCAGTTGGCGGAAATCCTGCCGCTGCAGCTGATCAACCCCGACAGCTTCCGGCTATTGGAGGGGGCGCCGAAGATTCGGAGACAGTTTCTCGACTGGGGTGTGTTCCACGTGGAACCGCGCTTCATGTCCACCTGGCAGCGCTTGCAGAAGGCCTTGCGCCAGAGAAACTCTTGGCTGCGGCATGGTACACTTGACGCCGTTTCGCAAGCGGTTTGGGACAGGGAATTGTGCCAGGCCAGCGCTGAAATTGATGAATACCGCCGCGCTTACATCAAAGCCTTGAAACCAGTCTTTGAACAGACCTTGAGCGAATTGGTTGAGCTCGAGGGCTTAACGCTCAGCTATTACCGAGGTTGGGATAAAGACCGCGAGCTGAGTGCCGTACTCGCCGGTTCCCTGCAGCGGGATCAGCAAATGGGTCATACCCAGGCCGGACCACAACGCGCTGATTTGCGCCTTCGACTAGGTGCTCATAATGCCGCGGACATCTTGTCTCGCGGTCAGCAGAAGTTGGTGGTTTGCGCATTGCGGATTGCCCAGGGGCACTTGGTCAGCCAGGCCCGACGCGGTCAGTGTATTTATCTGGTGGATGACCTGCCGTCCGAATTGGACGAGCACCACCGTCGCGCGCTTTGCCGCTTGCTGGAAGACTTACGCTGCCAGGTGTTTATCACTTGTGTAGATCACGAATTATTGAGGGAAGGCTGGCAGACGGAAACGCCAGTCGCTTTGTTCCACGTGGAACAGGGCCGTATCACCCAGACCCACGACCATCGGGAGTGAAGGCATTGAGCGAAGAAAATACGTACGACTCAACGAGCATTAAAGTGCTGAAAGGCCTGGATGCCGTACGCAAACGTCCCGGTATGTACATTGGTGACACCGACGATGGCAGCGGTCTGCACCACATGGTTTTCGAAGTGGTCGATAACTCGATCGACGAAGCTCTCGCCGGCCACTGCGATGACATCAGCATCATCATTCACCCGGATGAATCCATCACCGTTCGCGACAATGGTCGTGGCATCCCGGTAGATGTGCACAAAGAGGAAGGCGTTTCGGCAGCCGAGGTCATCATGACCGTGCTGCACGCTGGTGGTAAGTTCGATGACAACTCCTACAAAGTATCCGGCGGCCTGCACGGTGTAGGTGTGTCGGTTGTAAACGCCTTGTCCGAAGAGTTGGTTCTGACCGTTCGCCGTAGCGGCAAGATCTGGGAACAGACTTACATCCACGGTGTTCCGAAAGAGCCGATGAAAATCGTTGGCGAAAGCGAAACCACGGGTACTCAGATCCACTTCAAGCCTTCCGATCTGACCTTCAAGAACATCCACTTCAGCTGGGACATCCTGGCCAAGCGGATTCGTGAACTGTCCTTCCTCAACTCCGGCGTCGGCATCGTCCTCAAGGATGAGCGTAGCGGCAAGGAAGAGCTGTTCAAATACGAAGGTGGCCTGCGAGCGTTCGTTGAATACCTGAACACCAACAAGACCCCGGTCAACCAGGTATTCCATTTCAACATCCAGCGTGAAGACGGCATCGGCGTGGAAATCGCCTTGCAGTGGAACGACAGCTTCAACGAGAACCTGTTGTGCTTCACCAACAACATTCCTCAGCGCGACGGCGGTACTCACCTGGTGGGTTTCCGTTCGGCCCTGACGCGTAACCTCAATACCTACATCGAAGCGGAAGGCCTGGCGAAGAAGCACAAGGTCGCGACCACCGGCGACGATGCCCGTGAAGGCTTGACCGCGATCATTTCGGTAAAAGTGCCTGATCCGAAGTTCAGCTCGCAGACCAAAGACAAGCTTGTATCTTCCGAAGTGAAGACCGCGGTCGAACAGGAAATGGGCAAGTACTTCTCCGACTTCCTGCTGGAAAACCCGAACGAAGCCAAGCTGGTCGTCGGCAAGATGATCGACGCGGCTCGCGCTCGTGAAGCGGCGCGTAAAGCCCGTGAAATGACCCGACGCAAAGGCGCGCTGGATATTGCCGGCCTGCCGGGCAAACTGGCTGACTGCCAGGAAAAAGACCCTGCCCTTTCCGAACTGTACCTCGTGGAAGGTGACTCTGCTGGCGGCTCCGCCAAGCAGGGGCGCAACCGTAGAACCCAGGCTATCCTGCCGTTGAAAGGCAAGATCCTGAACGTCGAGAAGGCGCGCTTCGACAAGATGATCTCTTCCCAGGAAGTGGGCACCTTGATCACCGCGCTGGGCTGCGGCATTGGCCGTGACGAGTACAACATCGACAAGCTGCGCTACCACAACATCATCATCATGACCGATGCTGACGTCGACGGTTCGCACATCCGCACCCTGCTGCTGACCTTCTTCTTCCGTCAGCTCCCGGAGCTGATCGAGCGCGGCTACATCTACATTGCCCAGCCACCGCTGTACAAGGTCAAGAAAGGCAAGCAAGAGCAGTACATCAAAGACGACGACGCCATGGAAGAGTACATGACGCAGTCGGCCCTGGAAGATGCGAGCCTGCACCTGAACGAAGAAGCACCGGGTATCTCTGGTGAAGCGCTCGAGCGTCTGGTGAATGACTTCCGCCTGGTGATGAAGACCCTCAAGCGTCTGTCACGCCTGTACCCACAGGAACTGACCGAGCACTTCATCTACTTGCCTGCGGTGAGCATGGAGCAACTGTCCGATCACGCCGCCATGCAGGATTGGTTGGCCCAATATGAAGTGCGCCTGCGTACCGTCGAGAAGTCTGGCCTGGTCTACAAAGCCAGCCTGCGTGAAGACCGTGAGCGTAATGTCTGGCTGCCTGAGGTCGAACTGATCTCCCACGGCTTGTCGAACTACGTCACTTTCAACCGCGACTTCTTCGGCAGCAACGACTACAAGACGGTTGTTTCTCTGGGCGCTCAACTGAGCACCTTGCTGGACGACGGCGCCTATATCCAGCGTGGCGAGCGCAAGAAGCCGGTCACCGAGTTCAAGGAAGCGCTCGAGTGGCTGATGGCTGAGAGCACCAAGCGTCACACCATCCAGCGATACAAAGGTCTGGGTGAAATGAACCCGGATCAGCTGTGGGAAACCACCATGGACCCAAGCCAGCGCCGGATGCTGAAAGTCACCATCGAAGACGCCATTGGCGCGGATCAGATCTTCAACACCCTGATGGGTGATGCGGTCGAGCCACGTCGTGACTTCATCGAAAGCAACGCCCTGGCGGTATCCAACCTGGATTTCTGATCCAGCTGCTTGTAAATAAAAAGGCAAACGCTCACGCGTTGGCCTTTTTTTTTGATCAAAAGATCGCAGCCTGCGGCAGCGCCTACGTTGACCGTGTTCGTCGCGACATCCGTGGATGAACGCGCTCCAGTAGGAGCTGGCGAAGGCTGCGATCTTTTGATCTTCAGTCGCTTGCCGCCGCCACACTCTCCAACCGATACCCATACCCGTAAATCGTCAACAATTGCCAACCGCGATCTGCCGTCAACCCAAGCTTGTTGCGCAGGCGATAAATGTGAGTATCCAGTGGTCGGGAAGACACCATCTCTTCATGGGTCCAGAACCGCTCATACAGATACTCCCGGGACAGCGGCCGTCCCAGGTTACTGAACAGGCAACGCGCCAGTCGGTATTCCCGCTCAGTCATCCCGATCGGTTTTCCGGCGCGGCTTACAGTCAACTCGGCATCATCGAACACCAGGTCATTGAAGCTCAGCACTTCATTCGCTGCCGCACGTTGCTGGCTATGCCGACGCAACACTGCCGCCACTCTGGCTTTCAGTTCATTGGGTCGAAACGGTTTGCTGACGTAATCGTCGGCGCCTGCATTCAACGCCTGGACGATATCGCTTTCGGCGTCGCGGCTGGTCAGCATGATCGCGGCGGGCGGTGCGTCCATGTGCTCGCGGGTCCAGCGCAACAGCGACAGGCCGCTGAAGCCTGGCAATTGCCAATCGAGAATAAGCAGGTCGAAAGTTTCCCGCCGCAATTGGCGTAGCAGATCCTCTCCCTGCTCAAAGCTGTGCAATGACCAGGCAGGTTCACCCGGTTCGGCCATCTGCCGCAAAGTCTGTTCAACCCTGCGCAGTTCTGCCGGTTCGTCATCCAGTATCGCGACACGCATGTACGTTATTCCTTTGGCGGCCAGCATGTTATCTGACAATACACGTTCGGTTGGAGAGTGAAAGTAAGCAGCTTTCCGTTGGTCGTGTCCGCTATGATTCTTCAAGCACCCTCCTCCGGGAACTGTGACCCATGAACGAAATTCCCTACAACCATTACGACAGTATTGCCTATGAATAATGAACGCCGCCGGGAAAGTCGTGAGCCGACTCAAGTCCAAAGGTTGTTCCGGCAACTGGTTCGCGAATGGCTGTGGATAAGCTTGCTTTTGCTACCCCTGACGGGCCTTCTTTCATTTAATACCGAGACCAGTCACCGAAATGGATCAGGCGCGTGGGGTGCGTTGTTGTCCATTTGTCTGGTGGCCTGTGTCTTGGGTTTGTTATTGCTCCGTCCGAGGCTGGCGCTCTGGTTGACCTTGGCGGGCATGAGTTGTGCGCTGCTGATGAGCATAGGACTGGCAAAACTGGACTGGTGGTGGTCTCCTGCAGCGAGTCTGGCGGGCATGTTGTTCGGTTACCTGATCTGGAACTGGCGGCGGTTGAGTGTGGTGCTGACCTATTTTGGCTGGGAACTGGAGCGGCTGGACAGCGAGCCAAAGGTCTTTCCGGAGCGCCGTCGTGCCCAATTTCCGACGGACGATCCTCTGCAAGGACAGATCATGGCGCTGGAACAAGCGATGGGGCGAACCCGTGATACCCGCCGCTTTATCGCCGATGGCCTCGAGTATTTGCCTGTCGCCACCTTGATCAGTGATCCTCATGGCCGAATTTTGCTGGGGAACCGTAAAGCCAGGGATCTGTTCGGCGCCGACCTGGTGGGCGACGACGTTCTGGAACAATTGGCCAAGCTTGGCTATCCGGAACTGGTCGACGGCCCTCGGCCGCTCTTGTCGACTTTGCCGCTGGTGGAGTTCAGGGACGTGAAAGAACGCAGCCTTCGTCTGGAGCGCGCTGCGTTGCTGCCGGTTGACGGAGAAACGCCTATCGGTTGGTTGTTGAGCCTGACCGACCTCAGCGTTGAGCGTGATGCCGAGGAACAACGCGGTGTGCTGTTGCGCTTTTTGTCCCACGATCTGCGGGCGCCTCATTCGGCAATTCTCGCCCTGCTGGACGTACACCGACATCAATCCGTCGGGGACAGCCAGTTGTTCGAACAGATCGAGTGCCAGGTGCGTCGAGCCCTGGATTTGACTGACGGTTTCGTACAACTGGCCAAGGCCGAGTCAGAGGCGTATCAGTTTCAGCCGAGCCTGTTTGCGATGATGGTGCTGGATGTCTTCGACCAGACATTGACCATTGCGCAGTTGAAGCAGATCGAAATGGTCCATCACCTGGATGATGTAGCGCAGGAAAGCTTGATCATGGCCGATCAGGCGTTGCTGACCCGAGCCTTGTTCAATCTGCTGGAGAACGCCATCAAGTACAGCGGTCCCGGCACCCGAATCGTTTTGCAGGTCAACTGCGCTGATGGCTGGCTGACATGCGAAATCATTGATCAAGGTAAAGGCATCGCGGCAGAGGAATTGCCCGAACTGTTCAGCCAGTATCGGCGACTGTCTTCAGCCCACGGCATCGATGGCGTGGGGTTGGGGCTGTCGATGGTCAAGGCAGTGATGGATCGACATGGCGCAAGGATTGAATGTCAAAGTGTGGTGGGTCAAGGCACACGGTTCAGGCTGCATTTTCCGTTGTTAAAGGAGTGATAAAAAATAGGGTGGAACGCGCAGGGAGTGTGACGGGAAACGGGCATCGGAAGACTCCTCATCCAGGTCTGATTGAACCGCCGACTTGAAGCGGGAATCTTTGTTCAGCACCCTAACAAATGCCCCAAAAAACCAACACTAGCAGTTCTGATAGGGTTTCCTCCGGTACGGCCGTACACTGCCATTTCTCCATAAAAAAACCGGCTATATCAGCCGGTTTTTTTACGCCCCGAAAAAACTTATGCACCTTTTCCGACGTTTTATGTGTTTAGGAAATATGTATATAAATCAAAAAGATACTGGCCAAATTTGGCATTTGTAAGCAAAACGATACACAGGTTATCCACAGAATCTCAAACTGCCATTTGATCACTGGCCGCCGGGGCTTGCGGAGCAGGCGGAAGCGAGCCCATTTCCCGTTGCATCTGCTCGTTCCACGCCTGGACCCGATCGTTCAGTTCGGCAATGGCGCGCGGTCCGGTGCCGTCGGCGTACATGGGCGCACCGATGATCACGGTGATAACGCCCTGCTTTTTCGCCCAACCGGTTTTCGGCCAGAATTTGCCCGCATTGTGCGCAATCGGCAGCACCGGAAGCGCAGCATTGACTGCCAAAGCGGTGCCACCGCGGGAGAATTTTCCGATGGTGCCATAAGGCACCCGCGTTCCTTCCGGGAAGATCAGCACCCACACGCCATCTTTGAGCAATTCATCGCCCTTCTTCGCCACGTGTTTGAGCGCAGCTTTAGGATTGTCGCGGTCGATGGCAATCGGTCGCAGCATGGCCATCGCCCAACCGAAGAACGGAACGTAGAGCAGTTCACGCTTAAGCACTTGGCTCAGCGGTTCGAAATAGGCCGAGAGAAAGAAAGTCTCCCAGGTGCTCTGGTGATTGGATTGAATCACGCAGGGCTGGTCGGGCACATTCTCCGCACCTTTTATTTCATAACTGATGCCCAGGAATACTTTGCTCAGCCATAAGGCGCAGCGGCACCAATACACATTGATAAAGCGATATCGCGCCTTGAAAGGCAAAAAAGGTGCGATCAAAAAGCTCAGGCTGCACCAGAGCAACGAGCTGGTGCCCAGCAGCAGGTAAAAGAGGAAGGTTCTGATGGCCTGCAGTATCGACATGGCGACGTTTACCGTGCGGGCATTGCCCGTCTATATAAGCGCACTCCCGATCAATCCTTGGCCAGGAATATCAGAAGCGCTCAATTGTGGATAAGTTCTGCGGCAATCGCCGCCAGATCGTCAAAAATCAAGGTGCCCGCTGGCAGGGTCTTGCCTAAAGTCTTTTCGCCTTTGCCGGTCTTCACCAAAACTGGCTGAGAATCGACGGCTCTGGCGGCTTCCAGGTCACCAAGGGAATCGCCAACGAACCAAAGATCAGTCAGCGCTACGTTGTAATGCGCGGCGATGGTTTTCAACATTCCGGGTCTTGGCTTGCGGCAATCGCAGCCGTCGTCCGGCCCGTGCGGGCAGTAGACGATCAGACCGACCTCACCACCCTGCTCTGCCACCAGCGAGCGCAAGCGCTCGTGCATGGCCTCCAGGGTGGCGATGTCGTAATAGCCGCGAGCGATGCCCGACTGGTTGGTGGCCACGGCCACCGTCCAGCCGGCTTTGCTCAACTGCGCGATGGCTTCGATTGAACCGGGGAGTGGAATCCACTCCTCCACCGACTTGATGTAAGCGTCGGAGTCATAATTGATCACCCCGTCCCGATCGAGAATCAGCAGTTTCAACAGCTATCCCTCAGCCCAGCAGCGAAATGTCGGCGACACCGAGGAACAGTCCGCGCAGACGCGCCAGCAACGCATAACGGTTGGCGCGCACCCTGGCATCGTCGGCATTGACCATCACGGCTTCGAAGAACGCGTCCACCGGCTCGCGCAAGGCGGCCAGGCGGGCCAGGGATTCGCTGTACTGACGCGCCGCGGCCATCGGCTGCACAGCCTGGTCCGCCTGCTGGATCGCCGAATACAGGGAGAACTCGTTGGCATTGTCGAAGTACTTGGCTTCCACGACCGCAGGAACCGAGCCCTCCACCTTGCTCAGCAGGTTCGAAACGCGCTTGTTCACCGCCGCGAGGGCAGCAGCTTCCGGCAGTTTGCGGAAGGCCTCTACCGCCTGGACGCGCTGATCGAAGTCCAGCGCCGAACCCGGCTTGAGGGCACGTACCGACAGGTAAGTCCCGACATCGACACCCTCGTCTTCGTAACGGGCACGCAGACGGTCGAAGATGAATTCCAGAACCGAGTCATTGAGGCCGGCCACCTTGACCTTGGTACCGAATGCATTCACTGCGAAGGCCACGGCGTCGTTCAGGTCGAGCTCGAGCTTCTTGTCGATCAGGATCCGCAACACACCCAGCGCGGCACGGCGCAAGGCGTATGGGTCTTTGCTACCGGTCGGCAGCATGCCGATGCCGAAAATGCCCACCAGGGTGTCGAGCTTGTCAGCGATAGCCACGGCCGCACCGGTCAGGGTCGTCGGCAATTCAGCACCGGCACCGCGGGGCATGTATTGCTCGTTCAGCGCCAGGGCGACTTCTTCCGGCTCGCCGTCGTTCAGGGCGTAGTAGTAACCGGCGACACCTTGCATCTCCGGGAACTCACCGACCATCTCGGTCGCCAGGTCGCACTTGGACAGCAGGCCGGCACGGGAGGCCCAGGCTGCGTTGCCGCCGATGCGCTGCGCGATGAACGCGGCCAGTCTGGAAACGCGCTCGGCCTTGTCGTAGACGCTGCCGAGTTTTTCCTGGAACACCACGTTTTGCAGGCGCAGGTTGAAGTCTTCGAGTTTCTGCTTCTTGTCTTGCTTGAAGAAGAACTCGGCGTCGGTCAGGCGTGGGCGCACCACTTTCTCGTTACCGGCGATGATCTGCTGCGGGTCTTTGCTTTCGATGTTGGCCACGGTAATGAAGCGTGGCAGCAACTTGCCGTCGGCATCCAGCAGGCAGAAGTATTTCTGGTTGTCCTGCATGGTGGTGATCAGCGCTTCTTGCGGCACGTCGAGGAAACGTTCCTCGAACGAGCACACCAGCGGTACCGGCCATTCAACCAGCGCGGTCACTTCGTCGAGCAAGGCGGGCGGAACGATAGCAGTACCTTCCTGCCTGGTCGCCAGTTCTTCTGTGCGCTTGCTGATCAGCTCGCGACGCTCGTTGGCATCGGCCAGCACGTAAGCGGCTCGCAGGTCGCTCAAATAGTTGGCTGGCGAGGTGATGCGCACGCTTTGCGGATGATGGAAGCGGTGACCACGGGAATCACGGCCGGCCGTCTGGGCGAGAATGGTGCAGTCGATGACCTGGTCACCGAGCAACATCACCAGCCACTGGGTCGGACGCACGAACTCTTCCTTGCGGGCGCCCCAGCGCATGCGCTTTGGAATCGGCAGGTCGTTCAGGGAATCTTCGACGATGGTCGGCAGCAGGCTCGCGGTCGGCTTGCCGGCGATGCTTTGGCTGTAGCGCAGTTTAGGGCCGCTCTGATCGATTTCGCTCAGGTCGACGCCGCACTTCTTGGCGAAACCCAATGCCGCTTGAGTCGGATTGCCTTCGGCATCGAACGCGGCCTGGCGTGGCGGGCCGTCGAGGTTGATGCTGCGATCTGGCTGATGGGTCGCCAGCGAGGTGATCAGCACAGCCAGACGACGCGGTGCGGCGTAGACGGTTTTGGTCTCGTAGTTCAGGCCGGCGGCTTGCAGGCCCTTGTCGATACCGGCCAGGAACGCATCGGCCAGGGTGTTCAGGGCTTTGGGTGGCAGTTCTTCGGTGCCCAGTTCAACCAGAAAATCTTGAGCACTCATTGTGCAGCCTCCAGCTTGGCCAATACTTCATCACGCAGGTCCGGGGTCGCCATCGGGAAGCCCAGTTTGGCGCGAGCCAGCAGGTAGGCTTGCGCAACGGAACGCGCCAGGGTGCGTACACGCAGAATGTATTGCTGACGCGCAGTCACGGAAATCGCCCGGCGCGCATCCAGCAGGTTGAACGTGTGGGATGCCTTGAGCACCATCTCGTAGCTCGGCAACGGCAGCGGCTGCTCGAGTTCGATCAGGCGCTTGGCTTCGCTTTCGTAGAAATCGAACAGTTCGAACAGCTTCTCGACGTTGGCGTGTTCGAAGTTGTAGGTCGACTGCTCCACTTCGTTCTGGTGGAACACGTCGCCGTAGGTCACTTTGCCAAACGGACCGTCAGTCCAGACCAGGTCGTAGACCGAGTCGACACCTTGCAGGTACATGGCCAGGCGCTCAAGACCATAGGTGATCTCGCCGGTCACCGGGTAGCACTCGATGCCGCCCGCCTGCTGGAAGTAGGTGAACTGAGTCACTTCCATGCCATTGAGCCAGACTTCCCAGCCCAGACCCCAGGCGCCCAGGGTCGGCGATTCCCAGTTGTCTTCGACGAAGCGGATGTCGTGGACCAACGGGTCCAGGCCGACGTGCTTGAGGGAGCCCAGGTACAGTTCCTGGAAGTTGTCCGGATTGGGCTTCAACACCACCTGGAACTGGTAGTAGTGCTGCAGACGGTTGGGGTTTTCGCCGTAGCGGCCGTCAGTCGGGCGACGACTGGGCTGCACATAAGCGGCGTTCCAGGTTTCCGGGCCGATGGCGCGCAGGAACGTGGCAGTGTGGAAAGTGCCGGCGCCTACTTCCATATCGTAGGGCTGAAGTACCACACAACCTTGCTCGGCCCAGTATTGCTGGAGGGCGAGGATCAAGTCTTGGAAGGTACGCACGGCTGGCGTAGGCTGGCTCACGAAATTCACCTGTTTCTTGGGCTGCGATTTAAAGAGCGGGAGTATACCCGATTCGGTCCTGCGCACGCCCCCTGGAGCCTTATGCCACGCTGCTTTTGGTGTTCCGAAGATCCGCTGTACATGGCTTATCACGATCAGGAGTGGGGTACGCCGCTACGCGATGCGCAGGGATTATTCGAGTTGCTTTTGCTCGAAGGGTTCCAGGCCGGCCTGTCCTGGATCACGGTGTTGCGTAAACGCGAGCGTTATCGCGAGGTATTGTTCGGCTTCGATGTCCAGCGCGTAGCGCAGATGAGCGACGCGGAAATCGATCAATTGATGCTCGATCCGGGGATTATCCGCAATCGCCTCAAACTCAACGCGGCCCGACGCAATGCCCAGGCCTGGCTGGCGCTGGAGGACCCGGTGGCGTTTCTCTGGTCGTTCGTCGGTGGCACGCCGGTGATCAATCATTTCAAGGATCGAACCGAAGTGCCGGCCGTGACGCCGACCGCCGTTGAGATGAGCAAAGGCCTGAAAAAGGCTGGTTTCACGTTCGTCGGCCCGACCATTTGCTACGCGCTGATGCAAGCTTCGGGCATGGTCATGGACCACACCCGGGATTGCGATCGCTACGTGAGTTTGGTGAACGGCGGTTAGAATGGCCGCCTCGCGCACAGCACAAGATCAGGAGTGACCTGTGGAAAAGTTTAAAGGCGCCATGCTGGTTGGCGCTCTGCGGCTGTTTGCCCTGCTCCCGTGGCGGGCCGTGCAGGCCGTCGGCTCGGCCATTGGCTGGGTCATGTGGAAAACCCCCAACCGTTCCCGCGACGTGGTGCGGATCAATCTTGCCAAGTGCTTTCCCGACATGGATCCGGCTGAACGGGAGCGGCTGGTCGGCCAGAGTCTGAGAGATATCGGCAAGTCCCTGACCGAAAGCGCCTGCGCCTGGATCTGGCCGGCTCAGCGCTCGATCGATCTGGTACGTGAAGTCGAGGGTCTCGACGTATTGAAGGACGCCCTCGCCTCCGGCAAAGGTGTCGTCGGTATCACCAGCCATCTGGGCAACTGGGAGGTGTTGAACCACTTCTATTGCAATCAGTGCAAACCGATCATTTTCTATCGTCCGCCCAAGCTGAAGGCGGTGGATGATTTGCTGCGCAAGCAGCGGGTGCAGTTGGGTAATCGTGTTGCCGCGTCCACCAAGGAAGGCATCCTCAGCGTGATCAAGGAAGTGCGCAAAGGCGGGGCGGTAGGGATTCCCGCCGATCCGGAACCCGCCGAATCGGCCGGGATCTTCGTGCCGTTTTTCGCTACTCAGGCACTGACCAGCAAATTCGTCCCGAACATGCTCGCCGGTGGCAAAGCGGTCGGCGTGTTCCTGCATGCCCTGCGGCTGCCGGACGGTTCGGGTTACAAGGTGATTCTCGAAGCCGCGCCGGAAGCCATGTACAGCACCGACACCGAGACCTCCTGTGCGGCCATGAGTCAGGTGGTCGAGCGCTATGTCCGGGCTTATCCAAGCCAGTACATGTGGAGCATGAAGCGCTTCAAGAAGCGTCCGCCGGGTGAAGAGCGTTGGTATTGACCTCTGATCAGTGCGCCTGACGCTCGAGCTTCTTCAGGAACACCGTCATTTCCTTTTCCGCCTGCTTGTCGCCATGGACGCGGGCGGCTGCCAGGCCTTGTTCCCAGGCCTGGCGCGCGGCCGGATAATCCGCCAGCGCCAGATGGGCCTTGCCCAATAATTTCCACGCTGCCGAATACTTCGGATCGAATTCGACACAACGCTGGAAATGTTCGGCGGCCTTGGCGTTCTCCCCGAGATCCAGGTAACCCTTGCCCAGGCCGAAGCGCAGCAAGGCGTTATCCACACCCTTGGCGAGCATTTTTTCCAGGGATTCGAGCATGGTGGATTCCTTGTTGAGGAGAATCAGGAAGGGACGTTTCGCTGAAAGATAGCTTTCGCGAGCAGGCTCGCTCCCACAGTAGATCCTTAGTGAACGCATATGTACGGCAAAAACTCATTGTGGGAGCGAGACCGGCTTGCCGGCGAAGAGGCCCGCCCGGCCACCGCAAATCCCTGATCAGAAGAAGCTGAGTCCCACATGAAACAGCTTCTCCACATCCCGGATATGCTTCTTATCCACAAGGAACAGAATCACATGATCGCCCGCCGCGATCACGGTGTCGTCGTGGGCGATGATCACTTCTTCGTCACGGATGATTGCGCCGATGGTGGTGCCTGGCGGCAGGCCGATGTTCTCGATGGATTTACCTATGACCTTGCTCGACTTCGCATCGCCGTGGGCAATGGCCTCGATGGCCTCCGCCGCCCCGCGACGCAATGAGTGCACGCTGACGATATCGCCGCGCCGCACGTGGGCCAGCAACGTGCCGATGGTCGCCAGTTGCGGGCTGATCGCGATGTCGATGTCCCCGCCCTGGATCAGGTCGACATACGCCGGGTTGTTGATGATCGTCATCACCTTCTTCGCGCCCAGGCGCTTGGCCAGCAATGACGACATGATGTTGGCCTCGTCGTCGTTGGTCAGGGCGAGGAACAGATCGGCGTCGGCAATGTTCTCTTCCATCAGCAGATCCCGATCCGAAGCGCTGCCCTGCAGCACCACGGTACTGTCGAGGGTGTCCGACAGATGGCGGCAGCGCGTCGGGCTCATCTCGATGATCTTCACCTGGTAGCGGCTTTCGATGGCCTCCGCCAGGCGCTCACCGATCTGCCCGCCGCCAGCGATGACAATGCGCTTGTAACTCTCATCGAGACGGCGCATTTCACTCATCACCGCGCGAATGTTCGCCTTGGCCGCGATGAAAAAGACTTCGTCGTCCGCCTCGATCACCGTATCGCCCTGGGGCAGGATGGGTCGGTCACGGCGGAAAATTGCCGCGACCCGGGTTTCGACATTCGGCATGTGCTCGCGCAATTGCCGCAGTTGCTGGCCCACCAGCGGACCACCGTAGTAAGCCTTGACGGCCACTAGCTGGGCTTTGCCCTCGGCAAAATCGATCACCTGCAATGCGCCTGGATGCTGGATCAGGCGCTTGATGTAGTTGGTGACCACTTGCTCCGGACTGATCAGCACGTCCACCGGAATCGCTTCGTTGTCGAACAGATCATTGCGCGTCAGGTAGGCCGCTTCGCGGACCCGGGCGATTTTGGTCGGCGTGTGGAACAGGGTGTGAGCGACCTGACAAGCCACCATGTTGGTTTCATCGCTGCTGGTCACGGCCACCAACATGTCGGCGTCATCCGCGCCAGCCTGGCGCAGCACGGTCGGGAGCGAGCCGCGGCCCTGCACCGTGCGGATGTCCAATCGGTCGCCGAGGTCGCGCAGGCGATCGCCGTCGGTGTCGACTACGGTGATGTCATTGGCTTCGCTGGCCAAGTGTTCCGCCAGCGAACCGCCGACCTGCCCTGCGCCGAGGATGATGATTTTCATCCAGTCACTCCCTTAAACCCGGTTAACCGCGTGCGGCGGCGATCTTGATCAGCTTGGCGTAATAGAACCCGTCATGGCCGCCTTCCTGGGCCAGCAACTGGCGACCATGGGGCTGCTTGATGCCGGCCTGACTGGCGATATCCAGTTCACGAGCGCCCGGCGTGCGAGCGAGGAAGGCCTCGATGACTTCGGTGTTCTCGGTCGGTAACGTGGAACAGGTGGCGTAAAGCAGGATGCCGCCCACTTCCAGGGTTATCCACATGGCGTCCAGCAACTCACCCTGAAGCACCGCCAATGCGGCGATATCATCGGGCTGGCGGGTCAACTTGATGTCCGGGTGACGACGGATCACACCAGTGGCCGAGCATGGCGCGTCCAGCAGAATGCGCTGAAAGGGTTTGCCATCCCACCAAGTTGTAGTGTCGCGGCCGTCGGCAGCGATCAGTTCCGCGCTCAGGCCCAGGCGTGCGAGGTTCTCGCGTACCCGCACCAGGCGCTTGGCTTCCAGATCAACGCCCACTACGCCAGCCAGTTCGGGCTCGACTTCAAGGATGTGGCAGGTCTTGCCGCCCGGGGCGCAGCAGGCATCCAGCACCCGTTGGCCCGGCGCCAGGTCGAGCAGATCGGCGGCCAGTTGCGCCGCCTCGTCCTGCACGCTGATCCAGCCTTCGGCAAAACCTGGCAGGCTGCGCACGTCGGCTGCGGCGTCGAGGATGATGCCATCCTGACTATAGACGCACGGCGTGGCAGCGATGCCGTCTTCGCTCAGCAGCCCAAGGTAGGCGTCGCGCGCGTGATGGCGACGGTTGACCCGCAGAATCATTGGTGGATGCGCATTGTTTGCCGCACAAATGGCTTCCCACTGATCAGGCCAAAAGGCCTTGAGGGATTTTTGCAGCCAGCGCGGGTGAGCGGTGCGCACCACTGGATCGTGTTCCAGTTCAGCAAGCAACGCTTCGCTTTCCCGCTGGGCGCGGCGTAAAACAGCATTCAGCAGCGCCTTGGCCCAGGGTTTTTTCAACTTGTCGGCGCACCCGACGGTTTCGCCAATGGCCGCGTGAGCCGGAACCCGGGTATAGAGCAACTGATAGAGACCGACCAGCAGCAACGCCTCGACATCGGCGTCGGCTGCCTTGAACGGTTTCTGTAACAACTTTGCCGCCAGCGCCGACAAACGCGGCTGCCAGCGGGCGGTGCCGAACGCCAGGTCCTGGGTGAAGCCGCGATCACGGTCTTCGACCTTGTCCATTTGTGTCGGCAGAGAACTGTTGAGTGAGGCTTTTCCGTTAAGAACTGCAGCCAGTGCCTTGGCGGCGGCAAGACGCGGGTTCATTGAGCGTCCGCCGCTTGACCCAAGACGGTGCCGACGGCGAACTTCTCACGACGGCTGTTGAACAAGTCGCTGAAGTTCAGCGCTTTGCCGCCGGGCAATTGCAGACGGGACAGACACAGCGCCTGATCGCCGCAGGCGACGATCAAGCCATCCTTGCTGGCGCCGAGGATTTCACCCGGGGCGCCCTGCCCTTCAGCCAGGCTTGCAGCCAGGACTTTCAGGGCCTCACCATTGAGCGTGCTGTGGCAGATCGGCCACGGATTGAAGGCGCGAACCAGGCGTTCCAGCTCAACCGCCGGACGACTCCAGTCGATGCGCGCTTCGTCCTTGTTCAATTTGTGCGCGTAAGTGGCGAGGCTGTCGTCCTGCACTTCACCTTCCTGCGTACCAGCGGCGAGGCCGGCAATCGCCTGGACCACGGCGGATGGGCCCATTTTCGCCAGCCGGTCGTGCAAGCTGCCGCCGGTGTCTTCACCGGTGATCGGGGTAGTGACTTTGAGCAGCATCGGCCCAGTATCGAGTCCGGCTTCCATGCGCATCACGGTCACGCCGCTTTCACTGTCGCCGGCTTCGACGGCGCGCTGGATCGGTGCCGCACCTCGCCAGCGTGGCAGCAGGGAAGCGTGGCTATTGATACAACCCAGGCGCGGAATATCCAGCACTGTTTGCGGCAGGATCAGGCCGTAGGCGACCACCACCAGCAAATCCGGTTTCAGCGCGGCCAGTTCGGCCTGGGCGTCTTCATTGCGCAGGGTCGGCGGCTGTAGCACCGGGAGGTTGTGTTCCAGAGCCAGCTGTTTGACCGGGCTTGGCATCAGCTTTTGACCACGGCCCGCCGGACGGTCCGGCTGGGTGTAGACCGCGACGATCTCGTAAGGGCTGTCGAGCAGGGCCCTGAGGTGTTCGGCGGCGAATTCCGGGGTGCCGGCAAAGACAATGCGCAGTGGCTCAGTCATGGGAGCGATCTCTGAAAAGAAAAAGGCTTGCCGCAGCAAGCCTTTGAAAGAAGGGCATCAAGCGTTCTGGCGATGAAGCTTTTCCAGTTTTTTCTTGATTCGGTCGCGTTTGAGCGTGGACAGGTAATCGACGAACAATTTGCCGTTGAGGTGGTCGCATTCATGCTGGATGCACACGGCGAGCAGGCCTTCGGCAATCAGTTCGTAAGGCTGGCCGTCGCGGTCCAGGGCCTTGACCTTGACCTTCTGCGGACGATCGACATTTTCGTAGAAGCCCGGCACCGACAGGCACCCTTCCTGATACTGTTCCATCTCGTCGGTCAGGGTTTCGAACTCGGGGTTGATGAACACCCGCGGTTCGCTGCGGTCTTCGGAGAGGTCCATGACGACGATACGTTTATGCACGTTGACCTGGGTCGCGGCGAGGCCGATGCCTGGCGCTTCATACATTGTTTCAAACATATCGTCGACCAATTGACGCACTTCGTCGTCCACTACGGCCACTGGTTTGGCGATAGTGCGCAGGCGCGAATCGGGGAATTCGAGGATGTCTAAAATGGCCATAAGCTCAATTGCTGCACGTGTGAGGTAAAGTCGGGTCGATGGCCTGGCGGGTCCGAAGATGCCGGCTACCGTTGTAAAACGTAGCTCCCTTGCATAAGCAAGCCGGAAGCGAGCCACGAGGGCTCTGGCGTTTCACGCGAACGCACATAATAAAGGGATTCACCGCATGAGGAAATCACTACTCGCCTTGCTCCTTCTGGCCTCGGCCGGTTTTGCGCACGGGCAAGTGCAACTCAGGGAAGGTTTTCCACAGCAATACACGGTTGTCACGGGGGACACACTCTGGGACATATCGGGAAAATACCTGCGTGAACCGTGGAAATGGCCCGAGCTCTGGCAGGCCAATCCGCAGATCGAAAACCCCAATCTGATCTATCCCGGCGATACGTTGTCGCTGGTCTATATCAACGGCCAGCCGCGGCTGACCCTCAATCGCGGTGCTTCCCGGGGCACCATCAAGCTCTCGCCACGTATCCGCAGCAGCCCGGTGGCCGACGCCATCCCGAGCATTCCACTGCAAGCGATCAACAGCTTTCTGCTGAGCAACCGCATCGTCGACAAGGTCGAGGACTTCGACAAGGCGCCGTATATCGTCGCAGGCGATGCCGAGCGGGTGCTCAGTGGCACAGGTGATCGCATTTTCGCTCGCGGCAACTTCGATCCGGATCAGCCGGTCTATGGGATCTTCCGTCAGGGCAAGGTCTATACCGACCCCGAGAGCAAGGAGTTCCTGGGGATCAATGCCGACGATATCGGCGGTGGCGAAATTGTGGCCACCGAAGGCGACGTCGCCACCCTGGCGCTGCAACGCACTACGCAGGAAGTTCGGCTCGGCGATCGCTTGTTCAGCAGCGAGGAGCGATCCATCAACTCGACCTTCATGCCCGGTTCGCCAAAAACCGAAATCAATGGCTTGATCATCGACGTGCCACGCGGGGTTACCCAGATCGGCGCACTGGATGTGGTCACGCTCAACAAGGGCCAGCGTGATGGTCTCGCCGAGGGTAACGTGCTGGTCGTGATGAAAACCGGCGAAACGGTACGGGACCGGATCACCGGTCAACCGGTGAAGATTCCTGATGAACGTGCAGGTCTGCTGATGGTGTTCCGCACTTACGACAAGCTCAGTTACGGGCTGGTGCTCAACGCTTCCCGCTCGCTGGCGGTGATGGATAAAGTGCGAAATCCGTAAGCAGGCTTCACAAGTTACCAACAGAGTTATCCACAGCTTGTTCCCCTTTGAAAGGGGCCTATAACGATCAAGGATGATCCATGTCGCTACCTGGTGTTTCACCGGTTTCCCCCGCGGAACTGGAAGCTCGATTACGTCTGCATCGTTTGCCGGAACTGGGCCCTGCGCGTTTCAAGAAATTGCTCGAGGCTTTCGGTTCGGCGTCTAAAGCCATCAGCGCGCCAGCCAGTGCCTGGCGTGCGCTGGGCCTGCCTCTTGCCTGCTCGGAGGCCAGGCGCGCCAGTGAAATTCGCGACGGCGCCAGTCATGCATTGGCCTGGCTAGAGCGTTCGGGCCAGCATTTACTGATGTGGGACCAGCCCGACTACCCGGCGTTGCTCGCTGAAATCAGCGATGCGCCGCCGCTGTTATTCGTCGCAGGCGATCCGGGAATTCTGGAAAAACCGCAACTGGCGATGGTCGGCAGTCGTCGCGCTTCCCGGCCGGGCATGGACACTGCCGCCGCATTTTCCCGCAGCTTGGCGAGCGCCGGGTTTGTTATCACCAGCGGTCTGGCGCTGGGCATCGATGCCGCTGCGCATCAGGCGGCAATGGATGTGGGCGGGCGAACGGTCGGGGTACTTGGCACGGGACTTGAAAAGTTTTATCCACAGCGCAATCGACGGTTGGCTGAAGCGATGATTGCATCGGGCAGCGCGGTGCTTTCGGAGTTCCCGCTGGACGCCGGTCCCAGCGCCAGCAACTTCCCGCGGCGCAATCGGATCATAAGCGGTTTGTCCCTCGGGGTACTGGTGGTGGAGGCAAGTGTCGCCAGCGGTTCGTTGATCACCGCGAGGCTGGCGGCAGAGCAAGGTCGAGAGGTCTATGCGATTCCCGGGTCGATTCATCATCCCGGCGCCCGCGGTTGTCATCAATTGATCCGCGACGGCGCGGTGCTGGTGGAAACCATCGAGCATATACTCGAAGCCTTGCGCGGCTGGCAACGGTTGCCCTTATCCACCGAGACGCCCTCGCCTGCTGCAGTACATCCACTGCTTATGCTGCTCCACGCAGCGCCCCACACCAGCGAGGCGCTGGCAGACGCCAGCGGCTGGGCTTTGCCGACAGTGCTGGTGGCGCTGACGGAACTGGAAATGGAGGGCCGTGCGGTTTGCGAAAACGGGCGCTGGTTTGCGCGGGTGAGCTAGGTTTTATAATGAAGAAAGGTAAACTGCGCAGAGCCTTATTCCGGAGAGTTTTTCATGGTCAATAGTTGGCGTGTGCAACAAGCCGCACGAGCCGTTCGCGCGGGCGCGGTGATTGCCTATCCAACCGAAGCGGTCTGGGGCCTGGGTTGCGACCCTTGGGACGAAGCAGCGGTCGACCGTCTGCTGCTGATCAAGGGACGGTCTGTGGAGAAAGGTCTGATATTGGTCGCCGATAACATCCGCCAGTTCGACTTTCTTTTCGAAGACTTCCCGGAATTGTGGATGGACCGCATGGCCAGCACCTGGCCGGGACCGAATACATGGCTGGTGCCGCATCAGAATATGTTGCCGCAGTGGATCACGGGTGTTCACGAAACGGTGGCGCTACGGGTGAGCGATCATCCGCAGGTGCGGGATTTGTGCGCGTTGGTGGGGCCGCTGGTGTCCACTTCGGCCAATCCTCAGGGGCGGCCGGCGGCGCGGACGCGGATTCGTATCGAGCAGTATTTCCGGGGGCAGCTTGATCTGATTCTGGGTGGGAATCTGGGAGGGCGCAAGAATCCGAGCGTTATTCGAGACGTGGCGACTGGAAATGTTATTCGCCCGGATTAAGACCGCGTTATCGTTCTTCGCTGGCAAGCCAGCTCCTACCGGTCCGAGTCGTACACAGAACATGTGAGCGACCTGGTTCCTGTAGGAGCTGGCTTGCCGGCGAAGAGGCCCTCAAGGCAACAGCACTGTTGAACCTGTCGTACGCCGCGCCGACAACTCGGTCTGCGCCTTCGCCGCCTCAGCCAACGGATACTTCTGGCTGATGTCCACCTTCAACTTGCCGCTGATGATCATCTCAAACAGTTCATCCGCCATGCGCTGCAGGTTTTGCGCAGTATTGGCGTAGGTCGCCAGGGTCGGCCGGGTCACATACAGCGAGCCCTTCGCCGACAGAATTCCCAGGTTCACCCCGTCCACCGCGCCTGACGCATTGCCAAAGCTCACCACCAGGCCACGTGGAGCAACGCTGTCGAGCGAAGTCAGCCAGGTGTCCTTGCCGACGCCGTCGTACACCACCGGGACTTTTTTGCCGTCAGTCAATTCCAACACCCGTTGCGCGACGTTTTCGTGGCTGTAGTCGATGGTGGCCCAGGCGCCGTTGGCTTTGGCCAGAGCGGCTTTCTGCGGGGAACTCACCGTGCCGATCAACTTCACGCCCAAGGCCTTGGCCCATTGGCACGCCAAAGAGCCGACACCACCAGCCGCCGCGTGGAACAAAATGGTTTCGCCGCCCTTGAGTTCGTAGGTCTGGCGCAGCAGGTACTGCACGGTCAGGCCCTTGAGCATCACGCCAGCAGCCTGTTCAAAGCTGATCGCATCTGGCAGATGCACCAGATTGGCTTGGGGCAATACATGAACGTCGCTGTAGGCACCTAGCGGGCCGCTGCCGTAAGCGACGCGATCACCGACCTTGAACCGGGTGACTTCGCTGCCCACCGCCTCGACCACACCCGCGCCTTCGGAGCCCAGGCCCGATGGCAGGGACGGTGGCGGATAAAGACCGCTGCGATAATAGGTGTCGATGAAGTTCAGGCCGATGGCCTTGTTGCTCACGCGAACCTGCTGCGGCCCGGGCTCTGCGGGTTGGTAATCGACATACTCGAGTACTTCGGGGCCGCCATGGGCGCGGAACTGGATACGCTTTGCCATCAGAACTCTCCTTGGGTCTTGGCTTCTGGAATTGTTGCGTCAAGCGCCCTATCCAACGCCCAAGCTTGATCTTCGTCAACTGCGAAGGGGGCACCTGCGATGTTATGCTACGCGCCCATTTGCGCCGGCCCCTGCTCCGATGGAGCGCCGCGTAGCTTTGCCCGATTCAAGGTGATGACATGACGACCCGCACCGAGGCCGTAAAAGCCTACCTGCTCGACCTGCAAGACCGCATTTGCGCTGCGCTGGAAGCCGAAGACGGCGGTGCACATTTCGTCGAAGATGCCTGGACCCGGCCTGCCGGCGGTGGCGGTCGTACCCGGGTCATCGAAAATGGCACGGTCATCGAAAAAGGCGGCGTCAATTTTTCCCACGTCTTCGGTAGCGGTCTCCCACCGTCCGCCAGCGCCCATCGACCAGAACTGGCAGGCCGTGGCTTCCAGGCCCTGGGCGTATCGCTGGTGATCCACCCGCACAACCCGCATGTGCCGACCTCCCACGCCAACGTGCGCTTTTTCATCGCTGAAAAAGAAGGTGAAGAACCGGTCTGGTGGTTCGGCGGCGGCTTCGACCTGACGCCTTATTACGGCAATGAAGACGACTGCGTGCACTGGCACCGCGTCGCCGAGCAGGCCTGCGCGCCGTTCGGTCCGGACGTTTATTCGCGCTACAAGGCCTGGTGTGACAGCTACTTTCATATCAAGCATCGCCACGAGCCACGGGGTATCGGCGGTCTGTTCTTCGATGACCTGAACGAGTGGGATTTCGACACCAGCTTCGCCTTTATGCGCGCCATTGGTGATGCATTCATCGACGCGTACCTGCCGATCGTGCAGCGCCGAAAAAACACTGCGTTCAGTGCAAAACAGCGCGAATTCCAGGAGTTCCGGCGTGGCCGTTACGTCGAATTCAACCTGGTCTACGACCGCGGTACGCTCTTCGGCCTGCAGTCGGGTGGACGCACCGAATCGATCCTGATGTCCCTGCCGCCGAAGGTTCGCTGGGCTTATGACTGGAAAGCCGAGCCAGGCAGCGAAGAAGCGCGCCTGACCGAATACTTCCTGCAAGACCGCGATTGGTTGGCGAACGCCTGAACGAGGAATACTGATGGATCGCTACGTTGTATTCGGTAACCCGATTGGCCACAGCAAGTCGCCATTGATCCACCGTCTGTTCGCCGAGCAGACGGCGCAGAAACTCGACTACGGCACCTTGCTGGCGCCACTCGACGACTTTTCCGGCTGCGCCCAGGCATTTTTCCGCGAAGGTCGCGGGGCGAATGTGACGGTGCCGTTCAAGGAAGACGCCTATCGCCTGGCGAACAGCCTGACGGAGCGGGCGCAACGGGCCGGCGCGGTGAACACCCTGAGCAAACTGGCTGATGGCACTCTGTTGGGTGACAACACCGATGGCGCCGGACTGGTGCGGGACCTGACAGTCAATGCCGGGTTCAGTCTCAAGGGCAAACGTATCCTGCTGCTGGGTGCCGGTGGCGCGGTGCGCGGTGCGCTGGAGCCGTTGCTGGCCGAACAGCCCGCATCGGTGATCATCGCCAATCGCACGGTGGAAAAAGCCGAGTTGCTGGCGGAACTGTTCGCTGATCTCGGACCGGTGTCGGCCAGTGGTTTCGATTGGTTGCAGGAGCCGGTGGACCTGATCATCAACGCAACGTCTGCGAGCCTCTCGGGCGATGTACCACCGATTGCCAGCAGTTTGATCGAGCCGGGCAAGACGGTTTGCTATGACATGATGTACGGCAAGGAACCGACCTCGTTTTGCCGCTGGGCCAGTGAGCATGGCGCGGCGGTGGCGATGGATGGCTTGGGGATGCTCGCTGAACAGGCAGCGGAAGCCTTCTTTCTGTGGCGTGGTGTGCGGCCGGACACGGCGCCGGTGCTGGCCGAACTCCGCCGCCAACTCGCCGGGTAACCCTGTAGGAGCTGGCTTGCCAGCGAAGGCGATCTATCAGTCGACATCTGTATTAACTGATAGATCGCTTTCGCTGGCAAGCCAGCTCCTACATTTTGATCGCCGTCGGGCACGCAATTTATGTTCGCCCCAATCCCCATAGGAGCGAGCGGTCTTTCAATCCTCAAACCGGATCGGGCATTTCTCCGCGCCTTCCAGTTTTCTCAACTCCTCCACCACCGGTGGTCGCGCCCCACGCAGGGTCAGGCTTCGATCCTGTTGTAACAGCCGCCGCGCCTCCTGGTGCAGCATTTCCACACCCGAATAGTCGATGAAGTTGATCTGCTGCGCCTCGATCACTACACGCACGCCGTGCATCCGCTGCAGGCGCACCTGGAGGTAATGGCTGGCGCCGAAAAAGATCGACCCGCCGACCCGCAGAATGTCTTCATCCCCGTCGCGCCAATGCTGCACCCGCGGCTGCGAAGTGCGTTTGAGGTAGAAAAACAGCGAAGCCAGAACACCGGCATAGATCGCCGTCTGCAGTTCCAGCAGCAGCGTGGCGATACAGGTCAGCGCCATGACCAGAAACTCCGCGCGGCTGACCCGCAACAATGCGCGTATCCCGCGATGGTCCACCAGACCCCAGGCGATCAACAGAATGCTGCCGGCCATGGCCGGGATGGGGATATGCGCGATCAGGTTCGCGCCGAAGACGGCAAACAGCGCCACCCATAGCGCCGAAAAAACCCCGGCCAGCGGCGAGCAGGCGCCGGCCTCGTAGCTCAGGCCCGAGCGGGTGAAAGAGCCGGCTGACAGCGAGCCGGAAAAGAACGCCCCCACCATGTTCGATAATCCCTGGGCGCGGACTTCCTGATTGGCATCGAGCAGTTGCTGCGAACGGGCCGACAAGGAGCGGGCAATCGAAAGACTCGTCACCAAGGCGAGCATTCCGACTGCCACCGCGCTGGGCAGCAGGCGCAGGATCAGGTCCAGGTCCAGCGGCAACGGGCTGAAGGGCGGCAGGCGTCCGACGAATGCGCTGACCAACTTCACGTGACCGAACATGGCTGGCCAGAGCCAGACCAGCAGCCCGCTCAGGATCAGGGTGATCAACAGGGTCGGCCAGCGGCGCAGCAGCAATTTCAGGAGCACGCCCACCGCTACCGTCGCCAGCCCCAACGCGAGGGAGGGTTTATCCACTTCACCCAGGTGCTTGAACAGCATCAGGAAGCTGTCCAACGCTGTCGCCTGGTTGGGCACGTCGAGTCCCAGCAGGTTCGGCAGTTGACCGATGGCAATCACCACTGCCGCGCCGAGAGTGAAGCCCAGCACCACTGAGTGTGAAACGAAATTCACCAAGGCACCAAAACGTAGCAACCCCAACAGCCACTGGAAAATGCCGGCGAGCAGCGTCAGTACCAATATCAGCGTGACGTAGTCTTCTGACGCGGGAACGGCCAAGGGACTGACGCTGGCGTACAGGACGATGGAGATGGCCGCCGTAGGACCGCAGATCAGATGCCAGGACGAACCCCATAGACAGGCGATCAGCACCGGGATGATCGCGGCGTACAAGCCATACTCCGGTGGAAGACCGGCAATCAGGGCGTAGGCAATGGATTGTGGCAAGGCCAGGATTGCACCGCTGAGGCCAACGATCAGGTCACGGCCGACGCTGGCTCGGGTCTGCCGGGGCAGCCATGTCAGGAAGGGGAAGAGTGAATGGCGGCTGGGGAAGGCCATGGGTCCTCTCGGTGATGACTGCAGAAGGCGTCAGGGTGGTGTTTCAGTGGCTACGGCGCAAGGGCAAAAATCGATCGTCGGAACGCCGCCGGGAGCCGGCTCGCTCCTACAGGGAAATGCGCGGTCCTGTGGGAGCGGGCTTGCTCGCGAATGCGGGGTGTCAGGCGACATGAATGCCAGGTCTGATGGCCCCTTCGCGAGCCAGCAACGCTCCCACAGGGAAGTCAGGAATGCTTACAACTTGGCTTTCACGGCCGGCAAGGCATCCTTCCCATCCACGGTCTTCACCCCATCCAGCCATTTATCCAGCACCGCCGGATTGGCCTTGATCCAGGCCTTGGCCGCAGCGGCATTGCTGATTTTCTTGTTCACCACCTCAGCCATGATGCTGTTCTCCATCTCCTGGGTGAAACTCAGGTTGGTGAGTAGTTTGCCAACGTTCGGGCAGGCCTGTGCATAACCTTTGCGGGTCAGGGTGTAGACGCTGCCGGTGTCGCCGAAATACTTCTCGCCGCCCTTCAGGTAATGCATTTTCAGCTGCACGTTCATCGGGTGCGGGGTCCAGCCAAGGAAGGTCACGAACTTCTGCTTTTTCACCGCGCGGGACACTTCGGCCAGCATCGCCTGCTCGCTGGACTCGACGAGCTTCCATTGACCCATGTCGAAGTCGTTCTTCTTGATCATTTCCTGCAAGGAGATGTTGGCCGGAGCGCCCGAGCCGATGCCATAGATCTTCTTCTCGAACTTGTCGGCGTGCTTGTTCAGGTCGGCAAAGTCATGCACACCCGCGTCCCAGACGTAATCGGGGACGGCAAGGGTGAACTCGGTGCCTTCCAGGTTTTTTGCCAGTTGAGTGACATCGCCGGTGGCCACGAACTTATCGTAAAAGCCCTGTTGCGCTGGCATCCAGTTACCGAGAAAAACGTCAACCTGACCATCCTTGAGCCCGCCAAAGGTGATCGGCACCGCAAGGGTGTCGACTTTGGCCTTGTAGCCCATGCCGTCCAGCAGAAAACCGGTGATGGCGTTGGTCGCGGCAATGTCGCTCCAGCCAGGGTCGGCCATCTTCACGGTGTCGCAGCCTTGCTCGGCGAACGCCGAGGCACTGCCCAGCGCCAGTAGCCCGACCGTCAGTGCTGTGGATAACTTTTGCATGGACTTCCCCTTAACATTATTGGTTTTGGCAGGGTTGTGGATAACGCGCTTTGCGCTCCAGATCATCAAGGTCGATGTGGTTGCGCATGTATTGTTGACTGGCGTCCACCAGCGGCTGGTGATCCCAGCTCTTCAGCTTGCCGATGGTCAGCGCTTTGGCGACGAAACGCCGACGACGCTGGCTTGCGAGCACCTGTTGGTGGATCAACGGGATATTCCATTTGGCGCGCGCTTCGGCGAGAAATTCCTCGAACAGTTGCAAGTGTTGGGGCGACTGGCTGAGCTCTTCCTGTTCGCGCGGGTCGTTGTGTACGTCGAAGAGTAGGCAAGGGTCGTCTTCGCTGTAGATAAATTTATAAGCGCCGCGACGAATCATCATCAGCGGGCTGATGGTGCCCTCAGCCATGTATTCGCCAAAGACTTCGTCGTGACCGCCCTGCCCTTGCAGGTGTGAAACCAGTGAGCGTCCGTCCAGAGGCAAACCTGGTTCCAGCGAACCGCCAGCCAATTCGACGAAGGTCGGCAGCAGATCGGCGGTGGAGACTGCTGCGCTGACCCGACCTGCGCCAAATTGCCCGGGCGCACTGATCAACAGCGGTACTCGCGCAGCCATCTCGAACCAATGCATTTTGTACCAGAGGCCCCGCTCACCGAGCATGTCTCCGTGGTCGCCGGAGAATACGATGATGGTATCGTCGATCAGGCCCGTATCTTCGAGGGTTTGCAGGAGTTTGCCGACGTTGCTGTCGATATAGCTGCATGCGCCGAAGTAGGCACGGCGCGCATCGCGGATTTTATCCACAGGCAATGGTTTGTCCCACAGGTCATACACTTTCAGTAAACGTTGGGAATGCGGGTCCAGTTCGGCCTGCTCCGGTGTTTCGGGCAATGGGATGTCGGCGTCGTCGTACAGATCCCAGAACGCTTTGGGTATGGTGTACGGATCATGCGGGTGAGTCATTGAAACAGTAAGGCAGAATGGCTGATCGCCATCCTCACGGATGTGGTCGAACAGGTATTGCTGGGCCTTGAACACGACCTCTTCATCAAAGTCCAGCTGATTGGTGCGCACACACGGCCCGGCTTGCAGCACCGACGACATGTTGTGAAACCAGGTCGGGCGCACATCCGGTTCATCCCAGTTCACCGACCAGCCATAGTCGGCGGGGTAGATATCGCTGGTCAGGCGCTCTTCATAACCGTGCAACTGGTCCGGGCCGCAAAAGTGCATCTTGCCGGACAATGCAGTGCGGTACCCGAGGCGACGCAAGTAGTGGGCATACGTCGGTACATCGGCGGGGAAATCGGCCGCGTTATCGTAGGCGCCGATCTTGCTCGGCAACTGACCGCTGACCAGGGTAAACCGCGACGGCGCGCACAGCGGACTGTTGCAATACGCAGCATCGAACACCACGCCCTGGGCGGCGAGGCGACTCAGATTGGGCAATTTGATGGGCGAGGGACCGTAGAACGGCAACATTGGCGCGGCCATCTGATCGGCCATGATGAAAAGAATATTCTTGCGCTTCATGTGATCGCGGCATTCCATAGTGAATATTTATGCGAGAGTGCTGCGATTGAGCATGGAGTCCATGCAGATTGTGGTAAAGCCCATGCGCGGCAATGACTAGGATAAGCACAGCTTATGTATGACGCCCTTGGTGATTTGTCTCTTGATTTGCTGCGCGCGTTCGAGGCCGCAGCCAGGCAGCATAGCTTTACGGCTGCTGCGGTGGAGCTCGGCACTACGCAGCCGGCCATCAGCCAGCAGATCAAACGGTTGGAAGATCAACTGGGGACGCGGCTGTTTGACCGGATCTATCGCGGTATTGAATTGACCGAGGCGGGGTCGATACTTTTTCAGCAAGTTCAGGCGGGGTTACAGAATATAGACGCTGGATTGAACGCGATCAGCGCACAGCAACAGCACGAGGTGTTGCAGGTAGCCACCGATTTTGCTTTCGCCGCCTATTGGCTGATGCCGCGGCTGCATCGATTTCACGCCGCCAACCCTCAGGTCGATGTCAGCCTGGTGACCAGCGAACGCAGCCTCAACATGCTGCGCACCGATATCGATGTGGCGGTGTTGTTCGGCGATGGCCGCTTCAAACAGGGTGAAAGCCATTGGCTGTTCAGCGAGGAGGTGTTTCCGGTGTGCAGTCCGCTGCTATTGAAGGATCGCCCCCTGCCCTTGCCGGTTCAGACCTTGCTGGAGTTCCCTCTGCTGCACTTGCGTGGCGAAAACAGCAGCAACTGGTTCGACTGGAGCGGCGTATTTCGCGAGCTGGGTATCTCGTCGGCGCCAGCACCGGGGCAATTGCGTTTCGACAACTACACATTGTTGATTCAAGCGGCTATTGGTGGACAGGGCGTGGCGATCGGCTGGCGCCACCTTGTGGATAACTTGTTGGCGCAAGGCTTGTTGTGCCGGCCGATTTCGGAAACGGTGATTTCCAGATTGGGTTACTACGTGGTTCTGCCCCAGCGCAAACGGCGGGGGCCACTGATTCAACAATTCGTGGACTGGTTGATGGCCGAGCAGGCCAGCAGTGCGCAATCGCTTAATGGGTTGCCTTTGCCATCGATTGCCGTGTGAAAGCAGCGCCTGTGAGGACGCCTTCGCCGGCAAGCCGGTTCCTACAGGGGAAGGCATTTAAATGTTGAAACTGCCGCAGACGGCGATCTTTCAGGGTTCTGACGCTGCAATGAAATTCACATGCTCACCAATATGCAGGTTCAGGTGCAACTCATCGGCGATCCCGACCGCGACACGGTTCAACCGGGTCAGCGGCTCGGCCAGACCCGGTTCGAGGCTGCTGCTGACCTGGCTGAAATGTTCAATGGTCAACCCCGCTACTCCGCGCGGCGCATTCACCAGCGTCCAGTGCAAAGAACTGCTTTGCAGCGCCTCGCGGATTTCTTCGGCGGCATGGCGTTCCAGTTGATCCTCGATCTCCGGATCATCCAGCAACTCGAAATCACCCACCAGAAACAGCCGGGCAATACCGCTCGCCTGCATACCGGCGATCAATGCATCCACTGCCAGCACTTGTTCGACGGGCCCGGGCACGATGGTTTTTTCCACATGCTCGCTGTTGAACGGCAAACCCGGTGCATCCAGCAGGCAGATGACCGCCGAGCTCCCGGCCACGCTTTGCTTCACGCGTTCGGCATCGAACAGATCCCCGGTCTTGGTGCGTAAACCCGGACGCGGCGCGAGCGCGGTCAGGTCATCGAGAATGGCGATCACTTCATGCTGGCGCCGCAGCATTTCAGCCATCAGCGCACTGCCCAGGCTACTCATGGCACCATAAAGCACCACTTTCACCACCGGGGTTTCGGCATTTTTCATGGCTGCGGTCCTTGTTTCTTACGTATATGGCGTGTGACCTGTAAGGGACGGTGAGGGTTCGAACGGGTTTTCAGAGGGTTCCATATGCAACAGGTCAAGGGTTACCACGCACATGTCTATTTTAACGCTGACACGATCGAGCTGGCGCGCGCCTTGTGTGAGCAAGCGGCGACGTTATTCCCGGTGAAAATGGGGCGGGTCCACGAACGCCCGGTTGGCCCGCACCCGGACTGGAGTTGCCAATTGGCTTTCGAGCCACAATTCATCGGCGACGTGCTGCCGTGGTTGGCACTCAACCGCAAGGGCTTGGTGGTATTTCTGCACCCGGACACCGGTAACGATCTGCTCGACCATACAGAGCACGCGATCTGGATGGGCGCGATCCGTCCGCTGGACCTGTCTATTTTTTGATCAGAGTGTTTCTTCTGGCTCAGACGGCAAGTGCTCGTCCAGATGCAGCCATGGCAGACGGCTGTCGGTCCAGATGTGGCGCTCGGCCGGGGCCTGTTCGGGGTGGTCGAGCGTGGCGATGGTCACGTCGATCGTGTCCGCACTGAGCTGTGTCACCAGCGCCAGCTGCGCGCCACAGTTGCGGCAGAAGTATCGTGCGCAGGTCGAGGAAGAGTCGTACCGCGCTGGCTCCCCGGTCAGCCATTGAAAGACCGATGCCGGCACGGTGATCCAGGTGGTCACAACCGCACCGCTGACCCGCCGGCAGATTGAACAATGACAGTGGGCGATGTCGTGCAACGCTCCGCTGAATTGATAGCGCAGTTGCCCGCAGTGGCAGCCACCGGTGTGAAGTTCGCTCATGACTTTCCCCCTCCTGCGTATTGACCGACGCTTTCGGTCCGACGACCGGTTACACATCCGGTCATTGCTTTTCTCCGCGAAAGCTCGGTGAAAGCTTCCCCGATTAGGATCGCTTCACTGCCGGCAACAGACCGGTTGGCCAATGCCAGTGTTTTTATCGCTCGCACAGCCCATTTAACAACAACAATGGTGATCCTGATGTCTTCTACTACTCGCCGCTTCGCCGCCACTCCACCCATACGTCTCGTGCTCCCCGTTCTGCGCTGACCCAACCGGTTCGCCCATTCCCTAGCCGCGCTATGCCTGGAGTATCCCCATGCTGACTTTCCTTGGCTTTGCCATGGTCATCACGTTCATGTTCCTGATCATGACCAAGCGCCTGTCCGCGCTGATCGCGTTGATCATCATCCCGATTCTGTTCGCCCTGTTCGGCGGGTTCGCGCCGAAGATCGGCCCGATGATGCTCGAAGGCATCACCAAGCTGGCACCGACCGGCGTGATGCTGATGTTCGCCATCCTCTATTTTGCCCTGATGATCGACTCCGGCCTGTTCGATCCGGCCGTGCGCAAGATCCTCAAGCTGGTCAAGGGCGACCCGCTGAAAGTGTCGGTCGGCACCGCCGTGCTGGCGCTCGTGGTGTCCCTCGATGGTGACGGCGCCACCACTTACATGATCTGCGTGGCCGCCATGCTGCCGCTCTACAGCCGCATCGGCATGAGCCCGCGGATCATGGCCGGTCTGATCATCCTCGCCGGTGGTGTGATGAACATGACCCCCTGGGGCGGCCCGACCGCTCGCGCGGCCAGTGCGCTGCACGTCGATCCGTCCGACATCTTTGTGCCGATGGTGCCCGCGATGCTGGCCGGTGTCGTAGCGATCCTGGCGATTGCCTACTTCTACGGTAAACGTGAACGTGCCCGTCTGGGTGAATTGCATCTGGTGGGCGATGAAATCGACCACAGCGAAATCAGCGTTTCCCAGTTCCCGGATGCCCGGCGTCCGAAGCTGATCTGGTTCAACGGCGCCCTGACGCTGGGCCTGATGTGCACCCTGGTCGCCGGCCTGTTGCCGCTGCCCGTGTTGTTCATGGTGGCCTTCAGTATCGCGATGATCGTCAATTACCCGTGCCTGCAACAGCAGAAGGACCGCATCTCGGCCCATGCCGGTAGCGTGCTTGCCGTGGTCGGTCTGATCTTTGCCGCGGGCATTTTCACCGGTATCCTCTCGGGCACCGGCATGGTCGACGCGATGTCGAAAAGCCTGTTATCGGTAATCCCGGACTTTCTCGGCCCGTACCTGGCCGTAATTACCGCGTTGGTGAGCATGCCGTTCACGTTCTTCATGTCCAACGACGCGTTTTATTATGGTGTGTTACCGGTGCTTGCCGAGGCCGCGAGTCACTACGGAATTACCGCGGTGGAAATGGCACGTGCCTCGATCGTCGGTCAGCCCGTCCACTTGTTGAGCCCGCTGGTACCGTCGACTTACCTGTTGGTGGCCCTCGCTGGTATCGATTTCGGTGATCACCAGCGGTTCACCTTGAAGTGGGCAGTGCTGGTTTGCCTGTGCATACTGGTCGCCGCATTGCTGATGGGGATTTTTCCGCTGTTCAGCACTCTATAAGCCCAAGACTCACCATGACGGGTCAGGCTTCGTGGTTTTGAAGTCCGGGCCCGGCCTGGTTTAACAATCGCTCAAAGGAATACACATGGAATGGCTGACCAACCCTGAAATCTGGGTTGCCTTCTTTACCCTGACCGCCCTGGAAATCGTCCTGGGTATCGATAACATCATCATGATTTCGATCCTGGTCAGCCGCATGCCCAAACACATGCAGCAGCGCACCCGGATTTTCGGCCTGGCCCTGGCCATGGTCACGCGGATTCTGTTGTTGCTGTCGATCACCTGGGTCATGCGCCTCACCGCCGACCTGTTCGAAGTGTTCGGCCAAGGAATTTCCGGGCGTGACCTGATCCTGTTCTTCGGTGGTCTGTTCCTGTTGTGGAAAAGCTCCCAGGAGATGTACCACGCGCTGGAAGGCGAAGACGAAAGCGGCGATGAGCCTTCAGGCAAGGGCGGCAATTTTCTCTACACCATCATCCAGATCGCGATCATCGACATTGTGTTCTCGCTGGACTCCGTGATCACCGCGGTGGGCATGGTTTCCCACGTACCGGTCATGGTTGCAGCGATCATCGTTGCGGTGCTGGTGATGATGGTTGCCTCGCGCACCATCAGCGAGTTCATCGACAAGCACCCTTCGCTGAAAATGCTGGCGCTGTCGTTCCTGTTGCTGGTCGGTACCGTGTTGATTGCCGAGTCTCTGGATGTGCATCTGCCAAAAGGCTATGTCTACTTCGCCATGGCGTTCTCGCTGGCGGTGGAGACGATCAACATCAAGATGCGCACCGCGATGGCGAAGAAGCGCAAACAGCAGGATCCAGTGAAACTGCGCAAGGATGTTCCGGGTCAGTAACCCTTGTGGGAGCGAGCTTGCTCGCGATGGTCGTTAACGATAACGCGTGTTTGCTGGTTAAACGCGGCGCTCTTGAGTCCTTCGCGAGCAGGCTCGCTCCCACATGAAATCCGGGGCCTTCGGGCCCTTTTTTCATATCCGCATCAAACTGTTTTTATGACAGTTTTGTTTCAATCACTTCTTTAGCTATGCGATGCTGGCGCCCAGACCGTTAGCCAACTACAGCTTAAGTACAGAACGTAGAAAAAAGCGCGGCACCGTCAACTTTGCCCCATTGGGGCGCTACCACCACAGGGGGCCTGCATGCTCACCCTGCTCAATTTGTTATCCGCCGTGGCCTTGTTGATCTGGGGCACGCACATCGTCCGAACCGGCATCCTGCGGGTCTACGGTTCCAACTTGCGCCACGTCATCGGCCAGAACATGTCCAGGCGCTGGCTGGCATTCATCTCGGGGATCGTGGTGACGGCCATGGTCCAGAGCAGCAACGCCACCGCCATGCTCGTCACATCCTTTGTCGGTCAGGGCTTGATGGCGCTGACCCCTGCCCTGGCGACCATGCTCGGCGCCGACGTGGGTACCGCGCTGATGGCGCGAGTGCTGACCCTGGACCTGTCGTGGCTGTCGCCGCTGCTGATCTTCCTCGGGGTGATTTTCTTCCTGTCCCGCAAACAGACCCGACTGGGGCAAATGGGCCGCGTCAGTATCGGTCTGGGGCTGATCATCCTGGCGCTGCAACTGATCGTCGAATCCGCCGCGCCGATCACCCAGGCCCAAGGGGTGAAAGTGATCTTCGCCTCTCTGACCGGCGACATCCTGCTCGATGCCCTGGTCGGCGCGCTCTTCGCCATGATTTCCTACTCCAGCCTGGCCGCCGTCCTGCTCACGGCGACCCTGGCCGGTGCCGGGGTGATCAGTCTGCCCGTGGCCATCGGACTGGTGATCGGTGCCAACATCGGCAGCGGCATCCTCGCCTTCCTCAGCACCAGCATGCAGAACGCGGCTGGCCGCCAGGTGGCGTTGGGCAGCCTGCTGTACAAGCTGATCGGCCTGCTGCTGATCATTCCGGTACTCGATCCCCTGGCGCACTGGATGGATGGCCTGGACTTCAGCCCCCAGGAAACGGTCATCGGCTTCCACCTGCTCTACAACACGGCCCGCTGCCTGATCCTGCTGCCCAGTGTCGGACCGATGGCCAGGTTCTGTGCGTGGGTGCTGCCTGAACGGCCGCAAGTCAACGGCACCGCCAAACCACGGCATCTTGACCCGACGGCGTTGGTCACCCCCAGCCTGGCGCTGGCCAACGCCGCCCGGGAAACCCTGCGCATCGGCGATCTGATCGACAACATGCTTGAAGCCATGCTCGACGTGCTGCGCGGCAAGCAAACGGCCGTCACCCAGGAAATGCGTCGCCTGACCGATGATGTGGAGTCGCTCTACGGCGCCATCAAGCTCTATCTGGCGCAAATGCCACGGGAAGACCTCAGCGACCAGGACAGTCGGCGCTGGGCGGAAATCATCGAGCTGGCGATCAATCTCAAACTCGCCAGCGACCTGATCGAACGCATGTTGCGCAAGGTCCAGCAGCAGAAAACCTCGCAACGCCGGTCTTTTTCCGAGGTTGGGCTGGAAGAATTGGCCGGGCTGCACAGCCAGTTGATTTCCAACTTGCGCCTCGGGTTGTCGGTGTTCCTCAGTGCCGACAAGGAAAGTGCCCGCCAGCTGCTGCGTGAGAAGCGTCGCTTTCGCGCCCAGGAGCGGCGTCTGGCCCATGCTCACGTCAGCCGATTGCAACGCAAGATCGTGCAGAGTATCGAGACCAGTTCGCTGCACCTGGAGCTGATCGCGGACATGAAGCGGCTGAACTCGCTGTTCTGCAGCAGCGCTTATGTGGTGCTGGAAACGACGGACACCGGTGCGCTGGTCGTCGATGATTTGGCAGACATCACGCATTCGCCTTGAACGTCTGGCACAGTGGTCAGTCAGTACATTGATTCAGCCTCAAGGCCGCCTTCGCGGGCAAGCCCGCTCCCACAAGGGTCAGCTGTGTTGCACAAAATGAGTGAACACCACCGAACCCTGTGGGAGCGAGCTTGCTCGCGAAGGCGGTCCGAAGGACGACACGGATCTCCGATTGATTGCCTGGAAGCTAGCTATGCGTTGCCTGTTGTTCGCCTGTCTGTTGCTCGGTTCACTCCCTTCGTTTGCCCTGGATCGCTTCCAGGTTGAAGGCTATACCCTGCCCAACGGCCTGCAATTGCTGCTCAAGCCCGGCACCGAACGCGGGCATGTGGCGATTCGCCTGGTGGTTGGCGTCGGTATCGATGATTTCGGCTGTGCCGACAAGGAGCTGCCGCACCTGCTCGAACACTTGCTGTTCACCGGCATCGATGCCACTGGCGAAGGCGGCCTGGAGGAACGCATGCAGGCCCTGGGCGGCGAGTGGAATGCGTTCACCAGCAATGCCGATACCACATTCGTCATCGAGGCCCCGGCGAAGAACCAGCGCAAGGTCCTCGACTTGCTGTTGGCGCTGTTGACCCAGACCCGGATCGACGACAACTCGATCAATGCCGCCAAACAAGTGGTCGAGCGCGAAGACGGTGGCCACTACACCCACCTGCAACGCTGGCTGGATCGCCAGGATCTGGGTCATACGGCGAGTAATCAGCTGGCCGTGGAACTGGGTCTCAAATGCCCGGAGCGGCCTGAGGTCGATTACCTGACCCGCGAGCAACTGGAGACGGTACGCAAGGCCTGGTACGCGCCCAATAACATGAGCCTGATCGTGGTCGGCGACCTCGACCGCTTGCTGCCGGCTTATCTGGAGCGAACCTACGGTGCGCTTGTGGCGGTCGATCCCACCGATCACCCGCCCCTGCCAGAGATCAAGATCAGCGCCGCCCATGAGCGCACGCTCAATCACGGTTTCGTCGGCGGTGCCGCCAAGTTGCACTGGCTTTTACCGGAACCGGTGCAGGAGAATCAGCACGATCAGACTTTCGACTTGCTCAAGGATTACCTGGACTGGGCGCTCTATCGCCAATTGCGCCTGGTCAATGGCTTGTCCTACGGCCCCTCCGCCGAGCGCGAGGTGTTTGGCGGGGTCGGCTTCATGAGCCTGAACGCAGACCTCGACCGCGAAGACGTGCCCCAGGCCATTCAAGTACTGGATGAGCTGAAGGCCGGGTTGCTCAAGGACGGACTGGATGCCGACACCTTCAACCGTCTCAAGCAGGCGGCCATCGCCCGCCAGGCCTGGGCCGTGCAAGGCAACAGCGCACTGGCCGATTATTACTGGAGTGCCCTTGGCAGTTACGAGGACGGCCGTTTCGTCGACCCGGCCAAGGAATTGCGAGGGGTGACGCTGGCAGAGGTGAACAAGGCCATGCGTGAACTGCTGTTGCAGCCGGGCTATCTGCGGATCGAAAAACCGTTGCTGAGCGATGACCAGTTCATGTGGTCGATTGCCGGGGTTTTAGGGTTACTGGTCGCTGCGATACTGGCGTTGCGCTTTCATCGCAGAAAGTAACCATTCCCTGTGGCGAGCGGGTACCCTATCGAGGAGTTTTCCCACGACTAATGCGAAGAGCCGAATGCCTACCCTGACCCTTTTCGTACAGCGCATCCTGGAATTGATGAAGCGCTATCCGGGGGTCATTGCGCTCGGCGGTTTCATTTCCGGGGTCGGCAGCTTCATGCTGGTGGATCGGCAGCAAGGCCTGGCGACCTGGATCACCGTCATCATGCTGATCAGCTGGATCTGGCTGATGCTGGAAAACAGCCTGACCAAGCTGTTCACCAGGATCTTCAACCGCGAGATTCCCCAGCCGTTGCTGCGTTACGCAACGCAGATGATTCACCAGGAAAGCCTGTTCTTCGTCCTGCCCTTCTTTTTGATCACCACCACCTGGAACAGCGGCCAGTTATTCTTTACCGGGATGCTGGGCATTGCCGCGCTGATTTCCATCATCGACCCGCTCTACTACAAATGGCTGGCCCCGCGCCGCTGGGCGTTCCTGGCGCTGCATACGCTAACGTTGTTCGCGGCACTGCTGACCGCCCTGCCCGTCATCCTGCACCTGACCACCTCGCAAAGTTTCAAGCTGGCCCTGGGCACCGCGGTCGTGCTGTCTTTCCCGAGCCTGGCGTCGATTTTCCCGATCAAGACCGTGCGTAACGCGTTGGCCATCCTCAGCATCACCCTGGGCATCGGCGGCGTCGGTTGGGTGCTGCGATCGTGGGTGCCACCGGCAACGCTGTGGATGACCGATGTGGCGATCAGCACGCAGATGCAGGATCGCACCCCCGGCGACAGCCTCGATGAAGTCAGCGCCGAGCAGATTCGCGGCGGCGGCCTGTACGCCTACACCGCGATCAATGCCCCGCGCGGTCTGGACGAGCGGATTTATCACGTCTGGCAGTTCAACGGCAAAGAGGTCGACCGCATCGCCCTGGATATTCACGGCGGGCGCAAGGAAGGCTACCGGGCCTGGACCCACAAACAGAATTTCCCCGGCAACCCGGCGGGCAAGTGGCAGGTTCGGGTGTTGACCGAAGACGGCCAGTTGATCGGGGTGTTGCGTTTCGAGATCACGGACAGCACACCGGTCAAAGAAAAGTAAGGCCGTTCATGCTATTAACATAGGCCTGCGTAACAGCCGAACAAGCATGGAGCTTATGACCAGCAGCACAGTGGCCGGCAATGCCCGACTGGACACCTCTGACACCCCTGCTCTATTGCAGATTACGGGTGACTGGACGCTCGCCCATTACACCGATCTCAAGCGCCTGAGCGCACAACTGCAGGGCCGCTACGACGACAGTACCCACATTGACCTCAACGGCCTCGGCGCGCTCGATACCGCCGGTGCATCGTTACTGGTGGAGCTGCTTGGGTCCGAGCGTCTTGGCAAGTCGGCCGAGCATCCCGATTGCACCCTGTCCTCTGCCGACCGCGCCCTGTTGCAAACCGTCTATTGCTCGCTGACCGACTTCTGCGTCCCGATCAAGGCGCCGCAAACCAGCGTCGGCATTCAACTGCTGACCCGCATCGGCCGCGCGGTGGCAACGGTCTGGCAGGACACCCTGCAATTGCTGGGCTTCGTCGGCCTGATCCTGGAAACCATGGGCCGCGGTCTGTTCCGCCCCAAGCGCTGGCGCCTGACGCCGATGGTGGCGCACATCGAACAGACTGGCCTGGATGCTGCGCCCATCGTCGCCCTGTTGACCTTTCTGGTGGGTGCCGTGGTGGCGTTTCTCGGGGCGACGGTGCTGGCGAGTTTCGGCGCGAGTATTTTTACCGTGGACCTGGTGGCGTTCTCCTTCCTGCGCGAATTCGGTGTGTTGCTGACCGCGATCCTGATGGCCGGGCGCACCGCCAGTGCCTTTACGGCGCAAATCGGCTCGATGAAGGCCAACGAAGAAATCGACGCCATCCGGACCCTGGGTCTCGACCCTATGGAACTGCTGGTGGTGCCGCGCGTCCTGGCGCTGCTGGTGGCGCTGCCGATGCTGACTTTTTTGGCGATGCTGTCGGGGATTATCGGTGGCGGCGTGGTCTGCGCCGTGTCGCTGGATATTTCACCGGCGATGTTCCTGTCGCTGCTGCAAACCGATATTGGCGTTCAGCATTTTCTGGTGGGGATCGTCAAAGCGCCGATCTTCGCGTTTCTCATCGCCGCGATTGGTTGCCTTGAGGGCTTCAAGGTCAGCGGCAGCGCCGAATCCGTCGGCGCCCACACCACGTCCAGTGTGGTCCAGTCGATTTTCGTGGTCATCGTGCTCGATGCCGTGGCCGCACTGTTTTTCATGGAGATGGGCTGGTGAGTCGAATTCCCCGAGCGCCCACCGAGGCGGTGATCGAAGTCCGTGGGCTGTGCAATCGTTTCGGCAGCCAGAGTGTGCACGAGGGCCTGGACCTGGACTTGTACAAGGGCGAGATCCTCGCCGTGGTGGGCGGTTCCGGTAGCGGTAAATCGGTACTGCTGCGCAGTATCGTCGGTTTGCGTCAGCCCAGTGAAGGCGTGGTAAAAGTCTTCGGCAAGAACCTGCCGACGCTGGCCGAACACGAGCGCTCGCTGGTCGAACGGCGCTTTGGCGTGCTGTTTCAGAAAGGCGCCCTGTTCTCTTCGCTGACCGTGACCGAGAACGTGGCCTTGCCCCTGATCGAGCATGCTGGACTGAGCCGCGACGACGCCGAGCATCTGGCGGCGGTGAAGCTCGCCCTGGCTGGGTTGCCGCTGTCGGCGGCGGACAAATATCCCGCTTCGCTGTCCGGCGGCATGATCAAGCGTGCGGCGCTGGCCCGGGCGTTGGCGCTGGACCCGGACATCCTGTTTCTCGACGAACCCACCGCCGGCCTTGATCCGATCGGTGCGGCGGCATTCGATCGATTGATTCTGACCCTGCGCGATGCCTTGGGCCTGAGCGTGTTTCTGGTGACCCATGATCTCGACACGCTTTACACCATCACCGACCGGGTCGCCGTGCTGGCGCAGAAGAAAGTGTTGGTGGCCGATGCCATCGATGTCGTGTCGGAAACAGACGATGCATGGATTCACGAATACTTCCATGGCCCTCGCGGCCGCGCGGCGCTGACCGCCGCTCAACAGCTAAACGAGGTCTGACATGGAAACCCGAGCCCATCATGTATTGATCGGACTGTTCACCGTGCTTGTGGTGGCAGGCGCCCTGCTCTTCGGGTTGTGGCTGGCCAAGTCCAGCGTCGACACCGAGTTCAAGGACTACGAAATCGTCTTCAACGAGGCGGTCAGCGGTTTGTCCAAGGGCAGCGCCGTGCAGTACAGCGGGATCAAGGTCGGCGACGTGGTGACATTGCGCCTGGACCCGAAAGATCCGCGCCGGGTACTGGCGCGCATCCGCCTGGGCGGTGATACACCGATCAAGGAAGACACCGAGGCCAAACTGGCGCTGACCGGGATTACCGGGACCTCGATCATCCAACTCAGCGGTGGCACGCCACAGAGTCCGACGCTCAGGGGCAAGAACGGTGATTTACCTACGATCGTTGCATCGCCCTCACCTATCGCCCGGCTGCTCAACGACAGCACCGACCTGATGGCTGGCGTGAACGTGCTGATGCACAACGCCAATCAGATGTTTTCTTCGGAGAATGTCGAGCACGTCAGCAAGACCCTTGAACACCTGGAGCAAACCACCGGCACCCTCGCCGATCAGCGCGGCGACATCCGCCAGGCCATGCAGCAACTAGGTGCCATCGGCAAGCAGGCCACGGCCACGCTAGAGCAGACCGCCGCGCTGATGCGCAATGCCAACGGCTTGATCAGCGATCAGGGCAAACAGATGTTCGGCAGTGCCGAACAAGCCATGAAATCGCTGGAACAGAGCAGCGCCACGATCAACAAGCTGCTCACCAACAATCAGGATTCGCTGAACAGCGGGATGCAGGGCCTCAACGGCCTGGCGCCGGCGGTGCGTGAATTGCGCGATACCCTGACGTCGTTGCGGGCCATTTCCCAGCGCCTGGAAGCCAACCCCAGTGGTTATTTGCTCGGCAACGACAAGAACAAGGAATTCACGCCATGAAAGTGAGCCGCCTCGCCGTCCTCGCCGCATTTGCGTTGACAGCTTCCTGCTCGATCCTGCCCAAGTCCGAGCCGTCCGATGTCTATCGGCTACCGACGTCCCAAAGCAGCGCCCCAGGCTATCAAGGCATGCCGCAACCCTGGTCGCTTCGCCTGACAAAGCCGCAGGCCAGCCAGGCATTGAACAGCCCGAACATCGCAGTGATCCCGCAGGGTGACCTGATCAGCAGCTACAAGGCTTCACGCTGGAGCGACCCGGCGCCGGTGCTGCTGCGTAATCGTCTGCTCGATGGTTTCCAGCGTGACGGTCGGGTGTCGCTGCTGAGCACCGATGACAGTAATTTCCAGGCGGACCTGGAGCTGGGCGGCAACCTGCAGGCGTTCCAGACGGAATACCAGGACCGCACGGCAAGCGTGGTGGTGCGGCTGGATGCGCTATTGGTACGCGGTCATGACCAGCGGATCCTCGCCAGCCGGCGCTTTGAAGTGCGTCAGCCGTTGAGCGATGTGAAGGTGCCGGCGGTGGTGGCCGGGTTTGGCCAGGCGAGTGACCGGTTGACGGCACAGGTGGTGGCCTGGGTGGTTGAGCAAGGGCATAAAGCGGCTCTGCCACAAAGACCCTGAGTCCAGCACTGAACCCTGTGGGAGCGGGCTTGCTCGCGAAGGCGTTGTGTCAATCGACATCAATACTGAATGACACACCGCTTTCGCGAGCAAGCCCGCTCCCACAAGGGGTTCGCGGTTAGCCGAAGAACCAGTAACACACCCCGATGGCGCCAAGAACGCCGGCCAGCTCCGCCAGCAGCGCACATCCCACCGCATGCCGTGCGCGCTGAATGCCCACTGCACCGAAGTACACCGCCAGCACATAGAACGTCGTTTCCGTACTGCCCTGAATCGTCGCCGCGACCAGCGCCGGGAAGCTGTCTACCCCGGACGTCTTCATGGTTTCGATCAGCATCGCCCGGGCCGCACTGCCTGAAAACGGCTTGACCATGGCGGTCGGCAAGGCATCGACGAAGCGCGTGTCCCAACCGGCCCACTCCACCAGATGCCGAATCCCGTCCAGACCAAAATCCAGCGCCCCGGACGCTCGCAGCACGCCGACCGCACAGAGCATCGCCACCAGGTACGGCAGCAGGTTCTTCGCCACATCGAAGCCTTCTTTGGCGCCTTCGACGAACGCCTCGTAGACCTTTACCTTGCGTAACGCGCCGATCACCAGGAACAGCATGATCAACCCGAACAGCGTCAGGTTGCCGAGGATCGATGACAGGCCGGCCAGGGCGGTCGCCGAGAGCGTCGCCAGCAGCGCCATGAAGCCACCCAGTATCAGGGCGCCGGGAATCAGGTACGCGAGCACCACCGGGTCCCACAGGCGCAGACGTTGCATGACCGCCACTGACAACAGACCCACGAGCGTCGAGCAGCTGGTCGCCAGCAGGATAGGCAGGAACACCAGCGTCGGATCAGGCGCACCTTGCTGGGCGCGGTACATGAAGATCGTCACCGGCAGCAGGGTCAGGGAAGAGGCGTTAAGCACCAGGAACAGGATCTGGGCATTGCTGGCGATGGTAGCGCTGGGGTTGAGCTCTTGCAGCGCCTTCATGGCCTTGAGGCCGATTGGCGTGGCGGCATTATCCAGGCCCAGGCCATTGGCGGCGAAGTTGAGCGTGATCAGGCCGATGGCGGGGTGACCGGCCGGCACTTCCGGCATCAGGCGCAGGAACAATGGGCCCAGTGCCTTGGCCAGCCACTCGACGATCCCGGCTTTCTCGGCGATCCGCAGGAAGCCCAGCCAGAGGGTGAGGGTGCCGAACAACAAGACCATGACTTCGACCGACAGTTTGGCCATGGCGAAAATGCTTTCCACCATCGCCGCGAAGATCCCGGCGTTGCCGCCGATCAACCACTGCGCCAGCGCCGATACGGCTGCCACGATGAAGAAGCCGAGCCACAGGCCATTGAGCATCAGTTAAATCCCCCAAAGAATGCGGCGAATGATAGCGGGGTAGCCAGAAACGACAAACCCCGGATTTCTCCGGGGTTTGCTAAGCGCTATATACGCGGGCCAATTGTGGGAGCGAGCCTGCTCGCGAAAGCGTCGTATCAGGCGACATCAATGTTGGATGTCACACCGCTTTCGCGAGCAGGCTCGCTCCCACAGGGTTTTGTGTCAGCTGTTCGAGGTTTCGCCAGCCGGCAGCTTTTCCTTGCTGCGCCAGTGCGGCAGGGAGTTCCAGTAGCGCTGGCCCTTGGCGTCGTCGTACATGCCTTCCCAACGGGAGATGACCAATACGGCCAACGCATTGCCGATAACGTTCAGTGCGGTGCGGGCCATGTCCATGATGCGATCGACACCGGCGATGAACGCCAGGCCTTCCAATGGAATACCCACGCTGCCCAGCGTTGCCAGCAGCACCACGAAGGACACACCCGGTACACCGGCGATGCCTTTGGAGGTGACCATCAACGTCAGCACAAGCAGCAATTGCTGGCTGATGGACAGGTCGATGCCGTACAACTGGGCAATGAAAATCGCCGCGATGCTCTGGTACAGCGTCGAACCGTCGAGGTTGAACGAGTAACCGGTTGGCACCACGAAGCTGCAGATCGCTTTCGGTGCGCCGTAGGCTTCCATCTTCTCGATGACACGTGGCAGCACGGTTTCGGAGCTGGCGGTGGAGTAGGCCAGCACCAGCTCATCCTTGAAGATGCGCATCAGCTTGATCACAGAGAAACCGAACAGGCGAGCAATCAAGCCCAACACCATGAAGGCGAAGAAGGCGATGGCGAAGTAAACCAGAAGCACCAGTTTGGCCAGCGGCAGCAGGGAAGCGAAGCCGAAGTTGGCCACGGTCACCGCGATCAGTGCGAAAACGCCGATCGGGGCGTAGTTCATGATCATGTGGGTGACTTTGAACATGCTTTCCGAAACGCCCTGGAACAGCCTCACCAGCGGGTCGCGCAAATCGGGTTTCAAGCTCGACAAGCCGAGGCCGAACAACACCGAGAAGAAGATGATCGGCAGCATCTCGCCACGGGCGACAGCCGCGAAGATGTTCGACGGGATCAGGTTGAGGATGGTTTCGATGAACGCGTGTTCATGCTGCACCTCGGCGGCTGTGGCCTGGTACTTGGAAATATCGACAGTACCCAGCGTGCTCATGTCGATGCCGGTACCCGGGTGGAACAGGTTCGCCAGGACCAGGCCGACGACGATGGCAATCGTGGTCACGATTTCGAAGTAGAGGATGGTCTTCAGACCGATGCTGCCGAGCTTCTTCGCATCGCCAACACCCGCGATACCGACGATCAACGAGGAAATCACGATCGGGATCACGATCATCTTGATCAGACGGATAAAGATATCGCCTGCCGGTTGCAGAACGTTACTGATCCACCAGGCCTTTTCGGCACCGAAATGGTTGAGCAGCGCACCGATTGCAATCCCCAATACCAGACCGATGAGGATCTGCCAGGCGAGGCTAAGCTTTGCCTTCTTCATATCTTTACCCTTACTTGCGTTTGACTCAGACCGATGCAGGAACTGGAACGCTTGTGGCGAAAAAGTCCTGTGCACCTGCCCCCGTATAAGGTGCCCCGGAGCGCTTGTTAGTGCTCTCTGGCAGGCGAAAAAAGGCGCAACTATTCCGATGCAAGGGAGCGGCGTCTAATGCCGTAAACGCCTACCCTATGCCGAATCGGCATGAGTTTTTTTCACTGAAACTCTCGTCCCAACCGGTTCGAATACGACATTTGCGCAGTCAAAAGTGCCGCGAACCTGCCATTTCAGGGACGATTGAGTGTTTTTTAATCAGCGAGGCGAGAGGGTTTTTCTGAAGAATTCCGTCTGTGCGCGGAGAAAATAAGCGGCACAAGTCCGATTATATTTCTCGATGTACGGTCGTGCGGAGGCTGACTGGGGAAAGTTGCAGGATTTGTGGCGTGGATTATCAGGTAAGCGAAAGAAACCTGACGCAATGCAAAAGTTGTCCAGCGAAGCTCTTCGCAAGTCCGTCGAGCATGATTGATCGGCGAACTTGCGTCGCAGCTTTTTGCCTGACCCGGCCCTTGCGCAGGCACCCCATGTACCCGTAGGTCACTCCGCCCCTGAAACAGGCAGAACATCCCGACCCCTTGGTCATGCGTCTACCGTTCTCGGGTAGCGCATTTGGAAAGAAGCAGTGTGGCTTCTCTCATATCTCAAAATCAGTACCAGTTCGGATCTTTCTTCAGCTGTTCCTTCAACATTTCCTGCATACCCTGGTCTGGTTTTCCCAGAAAGCGATACGTCGCATGGCGCGTCGGCGACTTGTCGGCCGGCAATCCCGCAGGTACTTCAACCAGCATAGCGTAGGCATGCTTTTTGTCGAAGCTGACGGCCACAATTAATCGATTATTCAGGCATTTGGCCTGGGATTCGCATAACGGCCCTACCAGATACTGGTCACCGTCTTCTTCAACCGCTGTCATTTGCTCGGCATCGCCGGAAAGATTCATCACCCAGTCGGGCAGGCGTTCTTCTTTCTCAACCACGTCTTGCCAGGTTTCACGGTATTGAGGGTCAGCGCTCAGCAGTTCGTTGGCGCGCGTCTGGCCATCATTGGCGGCCATGACCATGGCACTACCGCCCAGAAGCAGGGCGGCTGCCAGTGACTTGAAGGAAACGCTCATTTTCAGCCTCGACCGCGACGGCCAAAGAAGAACGAAACAACGAACATCACCAGGAACACGACAAAGAGAATCTTGGCGATACCCGTGGCGGTGCCCGCGATACCACCGAAGCCCAGTACTGCAGCGATGATGGCAATGATCAAGAATGTGATTGCCCAGCTCAACATGGTGATTCTCCTTACGCTTCTATTTTAGAGGTAATGCTTGTGGTGCTTTTCCCGGCGCAGAGCGCGCCAAGTTCATTTATTCAGAACACCCAGCGTTCCTGACGAGGCATCTCGTCCAAAGGCTGGGCCTGGTCGACATCCATCATTCGCATCGGCGCGAGGTCAGCCTGGCTGCTGCTGGCTGCGCTGAAATGGGTCTGGACCGGATGCTGAATCGACACGCGCGACGCTTCCTGCTGCGAGTTCTGCTCCCAACGCTGAAACTGCTGGCCGCCGATCAATGTGATCAACAGCGCCAGGACAGCAAACAAACCTTGTTGGATATGCAGTGGCGAGATACGCAATTGGGCGGCACGTTGGCGACTCATCCTGAAGCTCCTCCCACACTGTGGTGATTTTATTTAGGGCAACGAGGTGAATGCCCTGGATAACTCAGTCATTGCAGCCTGCATGCCAGCTTTTCTAAAGAAAAAAACTGAATTAAATCAATAAGTTAATAGCGATGACAAAATCGGGTCGGACGCATCCTGCACGATGGTCTTTCTGCGGTCGGGCGTAATGCACGATCGCTGCGTAGGAATTTTCAGGTTTTTTGAATTGCCTGAAGGGCATGGCTGTCAGAAAAATGACCAGTGGTCCGCCTGTAGACCGGCTATCTGATAAAAAAACAACAAAATCAGGCGATTAGCCGTAGGGTAAGGAGAGAGCTACCCTGTTGTAGTCGGAATCGACCAGAATCAACCATGCAACTTGCCCGATTTTTCCGGGACTAATTAAAGATCATTCATTAAGGAGCGTAGGAAAATGGAATCAGCCACTGAGCACCAAGGCCGCATTCTGCTGGTGGACGATGAATCCGCCATCCTGCGTACATTTCGCTATTGCCTCGAAGATGAAGGCTACAGCGTGGCGACCGCCAACAGCGCTGCACAGGCCGATGCCTTGTTGCAACGTCAGGTCTTCGACTTGTGCTTCCTCGATTTACGACTGGGGGAAGACAATGGACTCGATGTCTTGGCGCAAATGCGCATTCAAGCGCCGTGGATGCGTGTGGTCATCGTTACCGCGCACTCGGCGGTGGACACTGCGGTAGACGCGATCCAGGCCGGTGCCGCCGATTACCTGGTCAAACCTTGCAGTCCCGACCAACTGCGCCTGGCCACCGCCAAGCAACTGGAAGTGCGACAGCTGTCGGCTCGTCTGGAAGCCCTGGAAGGTGAAGTGCGCAAACCCAAGGATGGTCTGGACTCCCACAGCCCGGCGATGAAAGTGGTGCTCGAAACTGCCCGCCAGGTCGCCAGCACCGATGCCAACATTTTGATTCTTGGCGAATCCGGTACAGGTAAAGGCGAGCTGTCCCAGGCCATTCATGGGTGGAGCAAGCGCGCAAAGAAATCCTGCGTCACGATCAACTGCCCCTCCCTGACTGCCGAACTCATGGAAAGCGAGCTCTTCGGTCACAGCCGTGGTGCCTTTACCGGCGCCAGCGAAAGTACCTTGGGGCGTGTCAATCAGGCCGATGGCGGTACGCTGTTTCTTGACGAGATCGGCGATTTTCCCCTAACGTTGCAACCAAAATTGCTGCGTTTTATCCAGGACAAGGAATACGAGCGAGTCGGCGACCCGGTCACCCGCCGAGCCGATGTGCGAATTCTCGCGGCCACCAACCTCAATCTGGAGGACATGGTGCGCGATGGCCGTTTCCGTGAAGACCTTCTCTATCGCCTCAACGTAATCACCTTGCACCTGCCACCTTTACGGGAACGCAGGGAAGACATCCTGAACCTGGCCGATCGTTTTCTGGCTCGCTTCGTCAAGGAATACGCACGTCCGGCGCGGGGTTTCAGCGACGCGGCTCGTGAAGCACTGCTCAGCTACCGCTGGCCGGGCAACATCCGCGAGCTGCGCAACGTCGTGGAGCGGGCTAGCATTATCTGTCCGCAAGAGCGGGTAGAGATCAGCCACCTGGGCATGGCCGAAACTCCGCTGACCAACGCGCCCCGCATCGGTGCCGCGTTGAGTCTGGATGAGTTGGAAAAAGCGCATATCGGCGCTGTTCTTGCCACTGCCGACACCCTGGACCAGGCTGCCAAGACGTTGGGTATCGATGCCTCGACGCTGTACCGCAAACGCAAGCAGTACAATTTGTGAGCCTCGGCCGATGAAACTGGCGATGAAGCTGCGTACTCGGCTGTTCCTGAGCATTTCCGCACTGATCACCGTAGCGTTGCTCGGGCTCTTGCTCGGGCTGATCAGCGTGATGCAGATGGCGGCTACTCAGGAAGCGCTGATCCGAAACAACTTCGTCACCCTCGACCTGGGGTTGAAATTGCGCCAGAGCCTTGGTGACCAGTTGATCATCATGCTCAGCGAGCGGCCAGATCCTGCTGCATTCGAGCAGTCCAGGCAGCATTATTATCGGTTGCTTGATGAAGGCATCGCTTTGTCCGATTCCGGCAATGATGTTCAGTACGGCTTTGCCCAGGCCAAGGCTGACTACCAGAGCTTCTTGGAGGCGTACGACAAGTCGCCTGAGACGTCGCGCGTTTTGAGTGGCAGCGGTGAACTCTCAGATAAATTCAATGCGCTGCGCAATGGCTTGATCGCCGAACACAAGCGTGCACTGGATAACATCAATGCCATCGAGCGCCAGGCTCGGGAGCGAGCGCTGCTGGTGGCTGGCCTGCTCGGGCTGGTGGGACTGGCGGTGCTGATCATCGGTTTCGTGACCGCACACGCCATTGCCCGGCGCTTCGGAGCACCGATCGAGGCCTTGGTCCAGGCGGCCGATAACATCGGCCAAGGTAATTTCGAAGTGACCCTGCCTATTTCTTCGGCAGAGGAAATGAACCAGCTGACCAAACGCTTCGGGATCATGGCCGAAGCCTTGCGCGAGCATCAAGCGACCAATGTCGACGAACTGCTCGCCGGTCAGCAGCGTTTGCAGGCGGTACTCGACAGCATCGACGACGGCTTGTTGATGATCGACCGCGAAGGCCATCTGGAACACCTCAACCCCGTGGCGCAGCGTCAATTGGGATGGGACATCGATCGGCTCGGCCAGGGGCTGGGCACCGCGCTGGAGCGCCCCGAGCTTGATGGGCAGCTGCAACTGGTGTTGCGTGGCGGAACCCTGGAGCGGGCGCCGGAAGACTTGAGCATCGAGGTCGACGGTGAGTCGCGATTGTTGACCTATAGCCTGACGCCTGTCAGCCACACTCAGGGTCATATTCTCGGCGCCGTGATGGTGTTGCATGACGTCACCGAGCAGCGTGCATTTGAACGGGTGCGCAGCGAGTTCGTGTTGCGCGCTTCCCATGAATTACGCACACCGGTCACCGGTATGCATATGGCGTTCGGCCTGTTCCGCGAGCGCGCGCATTTCCCCCGGGACTCCCGCGAAGCCGATTTGCTGGACACTGTGAATGAAGAGATGCAGCGCTTGATGCAGTTGATCAATGACCTGCTGAATTTCTCTCGCTATCAGAACGGATTGCAGAAACTCACGCTGGCGCCGTGTTCCATCGATAACTTGCTGGAACAGGCCAGGGAACGTTATGCCGGCGTGGCAGTAGAGAAGGGCATCAGCCTGTCGGTGGAAGTGTTGGGGCCATTGCCCTGGCTACAGGCCGATCAGCCTCAGCTGGACCGGGTACTGGATAACCTTATCGACAACGCCTTGCGCCATACCGGCACCGAGGGGCAGATACGTTTGCAGGCCAGGCGGCATGGGGAGCGGGTGATCATCAGCGTTGAAGACAACGGCGAAGGCATTGCCTATGGCCAGCAGGGGCGGATCTTCGAGCCCTTTGTCCAGGTCGGTCGTAAAAAGGGCGGCGCCGGGCTCGGCCTGGCGCTGTGCAAGGAGATCGTGCAACTGCACGGCGGACGAATGGGCGTCTATTCGCGGCCGGGGCAGGGCACTCAGTTCTATATGGCACTGTCGGTGTAAGTGGCTTTTACGCTTCGTCATCCAGGCGTCTGCCCGCTAACCGCCGGCCACGGGTAATCAGTTCGATGAACTGCACTGCACTCAACGCATGGGCGAACAGCCAGCCCTGACCGTATTTCACTCCCTCGCTGCTCAGAAACGCCGCTTGCGCTTCATGTTCGATGCCCTCGGCAATCACTTTCAGATGCAGGGCCTGGGCCATGTGGATGATGTGCGGTGCCACGCCGCTGCTTGCGGCATCATGACCCAGAGCGTCGATGAACGCCTTGTCGATCTTCAGGCAATCCACCGGCAGGGTTTGCAGGTAGGCGAGGCTGCAATAGCCTGTGCCGAAATCGTCGATCAGCACCTGATGCCCGACATCGCGCAAGGCCTGCAGGTTTTCCCGGGCCACCACCACGTCGATCAATCCCCGCTCGGTGACCTCGAAGGCGATCTGCTTGGCCGCGACCCGATGTAGCGGAAGCAGGCGCGCCATCACCTGGCCGATACGCGGCACCATGACGTCGCAGGCTGCGAGGTTGACCGAGATGTACAACTGCGGATTGGCCCGCAACAAATGACCGAGCTGCTCAAGCAGGCGTTGCAGGACGAAGTCGGTCATCTGGCGGATCTGACCGGTGTTTTCGGCCATCGGAATGAACAGGTCGGGGCTGGTCAGGGTGCCATCCGGTCTGCGCCAGCGGAGCAAGGCTTCTGCCCCGACACAATTACGGCTGTCGAGGTCGAAAATCGGTTGATACAAGACCTGCAACTCGCCTCGCCGAATGGCGCCAGTCAGTTCGGCGTCCATCGACTGTCGCTGCTTGACCAGCAGAAACACCAGAAAACCCACGCAGATACCCAACGCCAGACTGGCCGGCAACAGCCACCACCAGACCGCAGGCACATGCATGCCGGTACGCGGGGTAATCAGGACAAGCTGGTATTCCGGATTGTTGGTGGGCATGCGGTAAATCAAGCGGGTGTGCGTGACTTGCAGCGCATCGGGACTTTTCGGCGGCCAGGGTTCGGTGGGGGGCCAGGCCTGCGACACACCCAGCACCGGTATTGCCCGCGTGCCGTGGTCGAGTACCACCAGCAAGCTGCTTCCAGGTGATAGGTCCACCATGTCGGTCAAATGCCCGCGAGAGGTCGCGACGCGGAAATTGCCCCGCCCGAGCATTAGCGCGGCACGGTTTTCATCGGGCTCGGTAGTAGTGTTCAGCCAATAGCTATAGGTGGGGCCCTTGATATCCGGCGGCCGTAGCAGCGAGAGTCCTTCCTGGCGAGGACGGTTGGAGCAGATCCGCGATTCGTCCCGGTAAGCCGCTTCGTAAACGAAACGGTAATTGAAGCTGACTTGCTGCAAGGTCGCGATCATTTCGTCATCGCAGCCCCGTAGCGGTTGTGCTTCGAGGTCGTCGAGGCTTTCACGCAATTGGCCGAAAAGCTGCTCCAGTCGGGCCAGGAAGCGTTCGCCCTGAGCGTTCATCTCCTCGCTTTCGCTCTGCTCCACCTGATGCATGGCCACGAACAGACTGCCTGTCATCAGCAGGGTTGCGCTCAAGGCAGCAGCAAGCATCGCCAAAAACCAGGGGCGATAGAACCATCTACGTAATGTGTCTCGAGCAGCAGGCATTGGGTACATCCGAAGAATTACCAATGAGTTATAGCTGCTGATTGAGAAAAAGCCCTTACCGTCGGGCGGGCGTCATTATTTTGTCTGATTCAAAACGTGTAGAAGTGCCGCGGTTTGCGCATCCGGGGTGCCATCGAAGCGGGTCGGTCGGAAATGCATCTGGAAGGCTGCAATCACATGGCGCGTCGCCACATCCAGTTCGCCAGTCTGCGGCGTGGAGTAACCCAGGCGGGCCAATTGCGCCTGATACCAACCGATGCTCGGCAACTGGACGGTGAATTGCGCTTGCTGGCGCGCCACGGCCTGCTCGTTCGGCCAGACTCCCAAACCTTCGGATGCCAGGCGTTTCCAGGGGAACAGCGGTCCCGGATCGAGCTTGCGCAACGGTGCGATGTCGCTATGGCCGATGATGTTGCGCGGGCTGATGGCGTAACGCCCGCTGATGTCCTTGAGCAACACGATCAGGGACTGGATCTGGGCTTCGCTATAGGGATACCAGAGACGCTCGCCGTTTGGAGTGTCCTTGAAGCCGGGATTGACGATTTCGATGCCAAGGGAGCTGGAGTTCAACCAGGTTCGGCCTTGCCACTCGCTCTCGCCGGCATGCCATGCCCGCATTTTTTCATCCATCAGCTTGTAGATGGTGGCCTTTTTGTCGTCACCGATCAGGTAATGGCTGCTGACTTCGCCGTGGGTCAGCAGCTGTAGCGAGCGCTCCTGCGATGCGGAGGTGTAATGCAGCACGACAAATTGAATGCGGCTGTCGTGGTTGACCGAGACATGACTGGTGTCGTACCGGGGGCCGCTGGCGCAACCGGCTAAAAGGCCCAGCGACATAATAAGGGCAAAAAATTTCATCACGGGAGGCAGTACGCAAAGGACAATTATGCAACAGTGTAACGTACTGTTTTGCGCGAAGACGGACGGCGTAGTGATTTAAACAAAATGGAACAATTGAGCCTAACCGATTTGCACCTGGTTCCGACCGGCGTGTTTTGCCCTGTATAGCGCTTGATCGGCTCTTTTCAGCACCAGATCGCTATGCTCGCCCGCTTTGAACGCGGTCAAGCCGATGGAAAGGGTAATGGTCACTGGCTCACCCTTGAAATGAAAAGGGCAGGCCTCGATGAAAGCTCGTAGTTTTTCCAGCAGTTTCGCGCTGGCCACCGCTCCTGTAGCGGGCATCAGCAGTACAAACTCCTCCCCGCCGAAACGGGCGATGAAATCTGTCTCGCGAAGGCGCTTGCGCAGCACCCCAGCGATGATTTTCAGTACCTTGTCGCCCGCCAGGTGACCATAGTTGTCGTTGATGCGCTTGAAATGATCGAGATCAAGCATTGCCAACGACAAGGAATTGCCGTGTTGCTGCCACTGGCTGATTTCAAGGTCGAGCCGTTCGCTCCAGGCTGCGCGGTTGGGCAGGCCTGTCAGTGGGTCGATCAGGGCTTTCTGACGCTGCTCTTCGAGGTGTTCACGGTAGCCCAGGGCTTCCTGTTCCATGTGGGCCACTCGTTCGGCCAGACTTTGCAGGCGCGCCGCTACTTCCTGTTCGCGCTCGTCACGCTGCTTCTGGTGATGGTCCATGGTGCCTAGCAGACCTTCAAGATGGTTTTCCAGGGCACGCTTGAGGCCCTCAAGATCGGCGGCTTCCTGCATGCTGCTCTGTAAGCCGTCGACCTGGTCGCGGATCTGCGTATCCATTTCGCGTGCGGCAGAGCGGTTGTCGGCATGGCCGTCACTGGCGGCTTGCAAGTTGCGCTGGAACAACTCGAGGCGCTCGTTGAGCTGCTGCAGATAAGTTTCGAATTCGTGCTGGCCGCTATCATTTATCGCCAGCATCAACGTGGCCAGATCATCGAGAATCGGCAGCAGTTCGTACCAGTTCAAACCATTTCGAAGGCGATCACGCATCGCTTCCGCTTGGGAGCGATGACGCTCGGGAAGGGGCAGGTCGTCAAGCAACCCCAGGAGCGTGTGCTCGATATGCTGGGCAACCGAACTGTAGGAAGGCTCGGGCGAATCCGGGAGTGCATAGAGGCTATCTTGCTCGGCTTGCTCCGGATTGACGACGATCATTGCTTGGGTCGTGACTGCGGGGCAGGGCAGGCTTTGCGCAATTGCTGTCGTGGCCGGTTCGCCCGAATGGGTCGCCGGTAAGGAATGCTCCGCCGGCGCGAAAGCGGACGGACTGGGCGCCAAGGGCTGTTCATGGTCCCCTTGAGCTGATGCTTCTGCCGGGATTTCACGCGCGGGCAGTGGCTCAAGAGCCGGAGGAACGATCGTCAGGGCTGAAGGAGAAGTTGTTGCTTCAGCTGACTCTTCTATTGCACCGGGTGCCTGAGCGACAGCGCGTGCGGGAGACAGCAATACCTGGGACCCATGGATCGGGCGCGCGACAGTTGTTTGCGGAATTACTGACAACGTAACGGATTCGGTTGCCTGGGGCGCAAGTGCGGGCACCTGCGCGACGAGGGTGGCAATCTGTGGCGCCATTTCATCTGCTTCACGACTGCCAAACAACCGTTGCAGCAATCCAGGGCGACCGGGTTCTGCCGGGCTTTCAAGCTGACTCAGGGCCTTGCCCTGCAGGCCGCTCAGCTCACTGAGCAGCAAAGGAATCTCACGCGCCTGACTGACCCGTGCATCCAGCCGTCTGGCGAAATCCTTGAGGGGGCGGCTGACTTCCCGGGGCAGCGGCAATGTTTGCAGTTGCGCTACCAGCGCGGCCAGTGAGGCACCGGTCTGATTGACCCGGGTTTCGCGGCGTTGCTCAGAGTCGAGCAGGGCTTTTTCCAGCCGTGGAAGCAGGGCGGCCAGGCCGGCATCCATCTCATTGGTGCGTATGACTTCGCGCATTTCCTTCATGCACTCGTCAACGGCGCGGTCGGTGCCTTCGGCCGCCAAGGTGCTGCGCACCAGTCCACGGCGCAACAAGTCGAGCCGGGCGTCCCATCGGCGCTCGAGCTTTTCCTGGTGTTCGACGCTTTTCAGGTATTTCTCTTTCCAGCGCTGTGTTTCGTCGCTCATTCATGGGGTCCGCGATGGGCAGGACTCAGCGCGGGCAATGCATCGGCCGTGAGCGAACCGGGCAGACGAATTTCTACCGCAACCGGCAGGTGATCGGAAATGGGGTGTGCCAGCACCTCGACCTTTTCCAGGGTCAGGGTCGGGCTCAGCAGAATATGGTCCAGGCAGCGTTGCGGGCGCCAGCTGGGGAAGGTCGCTTCCAGCTGTGGTGCGAGCAGGCCCAGATCGCGTAACGGTGAGTTTTGCAGCAAGTCACTGGCATGGGTGTTCATGTCGCCCATCAGCACCTGGTGCTTATAGTTCCCGATCAACTCGCGAATGTAGGCCAGTTGCATGCTGCGGGCGCGAGCCCCCAGCGCCAGGTGCATCATGACCACCACCAGCGCTTCCGGACCCTCGCCGAAACGCACCAGAATCGCTCCGCGACCCTTGGGGCCCGGCAGCGGATGATCTTCAATCGCCCACGGACGCAGGCGGCTGAGCACACCATTGCTGTGCTGGCCAAGGCGACCCAGGTTGCGATTGAGTTGTTGATACCAGTAAGGGAACGCACCGAGCTGAGCCAGGTGTTCGACCTGATTGACGTAGCCCGATCGCAGGCTGCCGCCATCGACTTCCTGCAGGGCGACCAGATCGAAGTCACCCAGCAGATTGCCGATTTTCTGCAAGTTGTCGGCCCGCCCGGTGTGCGGCAACAGATGTTGCCAGCCTCGAGTCAGATAGTGCCGGTACCGCTCGGTACTAATGCCGACCTGGATATTGAAACTGAGCAAGCGCAGGCGGCTGTCTGCGGGCAGGCCCGTCGATTCCAGATGATGCTCGTTGACCCGCGGATCATGCAGGCCAACGGCGCGTTCAGTACCCCAGCGGCGCATGGCAGGCCCCGCGCTTAGTTGGCGGCAGCCTTGTTAGCCGCTCGCTCTTTGTCGATCAGTTTGTCTGCCAGTTGCAATGCCTGCTCGGCGCCGCCGGCAGAGCCTACGTCGAAGCGGTACTTGCCGTTGACGATCATGGTCGGAACACCGGTGATTTCATACTTCTTGGCCAGGTCAGTGGCCTTGACGATCTGGCCTTTGATCGCGAACGAGTCGAAGGTGGCGAGGAACTTGTCCTTGTCTACGCCCTGGGTGGCCAGGAAGTCTGCCATTTCATTCTTGTCGACCAGCTTCTTGTGCTCTTTCTGAATGGCGTTGAACACCGCAGCGTGAACCTTTTCTTCGACGCCCATGGCTTCAAGGGTCAGGAACAGCTGGCCGTGTGCGTTCCACGGGCCACCGAACATGGCTGGAATGCGCACGAAATTCACGTCGGAAGGCAATTTCTCAACCCAGGGATTGATCACCGGCTCAAACGCGTAGCAATGCGGGCAGCCATACCAGAACAGCTCCACCACTTCGATCTTGCCAGGCACGGCGACCGGAACCGGATTGGTCAGTTCGACATAGGGGGCGGCGGGGGCTTCAGTGGCTTGGGCAGTCATGCCGAACAGGCTGGCAGCGACGAATGCGGCGCTGATGATCAGATTACGCATGCTTTACTCCTGGACAAATGGGGTCACCTCGCGCGACCTGTTTTCAGACAGATCATGGCGGGCTTGAGTTCTGTAGTGTAACGGCAGCGGCCACAAAAAAGGGCGGCCAAGGCCACCCTTTTTATACTTGCATCGACAGATTAATCGAGCGTTAACATTGCAAGAGATGTGCATCCCTCGCAACGTCCCCTCGGCGGTCTCAGTGCAGGCCCTGGATGTAGCTGGAGACTGCCGCGATATCTTCGTCGCTCAGCTTCTTGGCGATGGTTTGCATCGGTTTGGTATCGCCATCGTTGGCCCGGCCGCCTTCTTCCTTGCGGAAATCGGTCAGTTGCTTGGCAATATACTGCGCATGTTGACCGCCCAGATGAGGGAAGCCGGCGGCTGCGTTGCCCTTGCCGTCTGGCGAGTGACAGCCGGTGCAGGATGGCAGGCCCTTGGCCAGGTCGCCGCCGCGGAACAAGGCTTCACCGCGAGACACGACTTTCGGGTCGGCGGCGCCAACGCTGCCTTTCTGGCTGGCAAAGTAGGCGGAGATATCGGCCAGGTCCTGATCGCTCAGGTTGGTGAGCAGGCCGGTCATTTCCAGTACGACACGCTTACCGGACTTGATGTCGTGCAACTGCTTGTTCAGATAACGTTCGCCCTGGCCCGCCAGTTTCGGAAAGTTAGGCGCCATGCTGTTGCCATCCGGGCCATGACAGGCGCCACATACTGCGGCTTTCGCCTGACCAGCAGTTGCATCACCTGCAGCATGGGCTACGCCGGAGATCCCCACGGTCAACAGCAGACTCACGATCAATTTGTTCATCAGCTAATCCAACTACGGCTAAGGGTTGAAGAGTTATGGACCGGAATCACTCGCTCATCCACTGGATGATGGCTCGGTAATCCTCGGCACTGCAGTCCATGCACAAACCACGCGGCGGCATCGCCTTGAAACCCTGGGTCACGTGTTGCACCAGCGTCTCCATACCTTTCGCCAACCTCGGCGTCCAAGCTTCCTGATCGCCCTTCTTGGGCGCCATGGGTAGTTGGCCGGAATGACAGGCACCACAAACACGGTTGTACACAGCTTCCGGATCCTGTGTAGCCTGAGCGCTGTAAAGCGGCATCAAGACACCGGCAGCTAGCAGCCATTTCGTCATAAAACGACCTTTTCAGGGTTGAGAGCGTTGTGCGTTCTAATGCGCAATCAAGGTCAATCGCCCTCGTGAACTTCATCCTACGCTGGGACAAAGCGCACACAAAATCTGCGGCATTATATACTGGCGTCACTGAAACGGAAACGACACCGCTTGCCGCGTCCATTCCCGGCGCCGCCCACATCGGAAATCCCATGCAATTCAAGAACCCCATCCTCGGCCTGTGCCAACAGTCCACCTTCATGCTCAGCGCCGCCAAAGTCGATCAATGTCCCGACGACGAAGGCTTTGAAGTGGCCTTCGCCGGGCGTTCCAACGCCGGCAAGTCGAGCGCGCTGAACACTTTGACGCACGCCAGCCTGGCGCGAACCTCGAAAACCCCGGGACGCACGCAGCTGTTGAACTTCTTCAAGCTAGACGATGAACGCCGTCTGGTCGACCTGCCGGGGTACGGTTATGCAAAAGTACCGATCCCGTTGAAGATGCACTGGCAGCGTCACCTGGAAGCCTATCTGGGCGGCCGCGAAAGTTTGAAAGGTCTGATTCTGATGATGGATATCCGTCATCCAATGACCGACTTCGACCTGCTGATGCTCGACTGGGCCGTTGCCGCCGGCATGCCGATGCACATTCTGCTGACCAAAGCGGACAAGCTGACTTACGGCGCGGCGAAAAACACGTTGCTCAAGGTCCAGGCGGAGATTCGCAAAGGCTGGGGCGATGCCGTGACGATCCAGCTGTTTTCCGCACCGAAACGCATGGGCCTGGAAGACGCCTACACTGTGTTGGCAGGCTGGATGGAACTGGCGGACAAGGGCGCCGAGGTTGCCGAGTAAAGTCGACAGGTCAAATCGCGGGCAAAAAAAACCCCGGACTTCTATGGGGAGGGGGAAGTTCCGGGGTTCAAGCTCCGGACCGCTAGGGCGGGGTCCAGATATCTGCCAACACTTAACACAACATAGGAGCATCGAAGGGCTTCACCAGCCATTCAGTAACTCTGAGTGGCGTTTCACGGGTTTAGTTCCTGAAAGGATAAAAAACCATTGGAAATAAGCCCGCGCATTTTCCGGACTATGGTCCCCCCTGTAGGAGCGAGCTTGCTCGCGATGGTCGTTAACGAAAACGCGTGCTTACTGGCTAAACGCGGCGTTCTTGAGTCCATCGCGAGCAAGCTCGCTCCTACAGAAGGCGCTCTTGAGTCCATCGTCGGAACGCCGCCCGGAGCAAGCGCGCTGCTACAGAACGGCGCTTTTAGTGCGCCTCATCCCAGTTATTGCCCACACCCACCTCGACCAGCAGCGGCACATCCAGTTGCGCGGCTTCGCTCATGTGTACGCGAATTTCCTCACGCACCTGGTCAATCAGGTCTTCGCGCACTTCAAGTACCAATTCATCATGTACCTGCAGGATGACTTTGGCGTCGAGGCCTGACGAGGTCAGCCAGTTATCCACGGCGACCATGGCTTTCTTGATGATGTCCGCTGCGGTGCCTTGCATCGGAGCGTTGATTGCCGTGCGCTCGGCACCTTTGCGCAGAGCCGGGTTTTTCGCGTTGATTTCCGGCAGGTACAGGCGACGACCGAAGATGGTTTCGACAAACCCTTGCTCGGCGGCCTGGGCGCGGGTGCGTTCCATGTACTCCAGCACGCCGGGGTAACGGGTGAAGTACCGGTCGATATAAGCCTGGGACTGCTTGCGATCGACGCCGATCTGCTTGGCCAGGCCAAAGGCGCTCATGCCGTAGATCAAACCGAAGTTGATCGCCTTGGCGCTACGCCGCTGGTCGGTGGTGACCGCTTCCAGTTCGACCCCGAAGACTTCCGCTGCCGTGGCTTTGTGCACGTCCAGGTCGTTGCGGAAGGCGTACAGCAAGCCTTCATCCTTGGCCAGGTGAGCCATGATCCGCAGTTCGATTTGCGAATAGTCCGCGGCCAGCAGTTTGTAGCCCTTTGGCGCGACGAATGCCTGACGAATCCGCCGGCCTTCGGCGGTGCGGATCGGAATGTTCTGCAGGTTCGGATCGATCGACGACAAGCGTCCGGTGGCGGCAACGGCTTGCTGATAAGACGTATGGATGCGACCGGTACGAGTGTTGATCTGCTCCGGCAAGCGGTCGGTGTAGGTGCTTTTGAGTTTGCTCAGCGAGCGGTACTGCATCAACACCTTGGGCAGCGGGTAGTCCTGTTCGGCCAGCTCGGCCAACACCGCTTCGGCCGTCGAGGCCTGGCCCTTGGCGGTTTTGCTGAGAACAGGCAAACCGAGCTTTTCATAAAGAATCACGCCCAGCTGTTTCGGCGAGCCCAGGTTGAATTCTTCGCCGGCGATGGCAAAGGCCTCCCGCTCCAGGGCGACCAGTTTCTCGCCCAGCTCGACACTCTGGATGCCCAGCAGGTTGGCGTCCACGAGCGCGCCCTGGCGTTCGATACGGGCCAGTACCGGCATCAGCGGCATTTCAATGTCGTTCAGCACGTTGCCCAGGCTTGGCGTGGCGGCCAGTTTTTCCTGCAAGGCCAGGTGCAGACGGAAGGTGACATCGGCGTCTTCGGCGGCATACGGGCCCGCCAGCTCAAGAGAGATCTGGTCGAAGGACAGTTGCTTGACACCTTTGCCCGCGATCTCGTGAATGTCGGTCTTGCTTTGGCCCAAGTACTTGAGCGCCAGGCTGTCCATGTCGTGACGGGTGGCCGTCGAGTCCAGGACGTAGGACTCAAGCATGGTATCGAAGGCAATACCTTGAACAATTATCCCGTTGCTTTGATCGCCACCGATGGCGCAATTGGCCAGGATGTTGGTTTCGAACTTGGCGTGCTGGCCGACTTTCAGTTTATTCGGGTTTTCCAGCAACGGTTTCAGCGCCAGCAGCACGGTGTCGCGATCCAGTTGTTCCGGCACGCCCATGTAGGAATGGGTCAGCGGAATGTAGGCTGCTTCGTTGGCCGCCACGGAAAACGACAGGCCCACCAGTTGCGAGTGTTGGGCATCGCTGCCATTGGTCTCGGTGACGAAAGCGATCAGCGGAGCCTTGGCGAGTTTGTCCAGCCAGATCTCGAAACGCGTTTGGTCGAGGATGGTTTCGTATTTCGCCTCGACGGTTCCCGGCTGCTCATCGACGACCTCGACAATGTCCTGGCCCGAGCGCTTGGCGTCGCGCTGGTTCTCTTCGAACCAACTCTTGAATTCCAGCAGGGTGTAGAGCTCGGCGAGTTTGTCGTGGTCCGGCTTGCCCATTTGCAAGTCGTCCAGGCCGATATCCAGCGGCACATCGATCTTGATCGTCGCCAGCCGGTAAGAGAGAAACGCCATCTCCTTGTGCTCTTCGAGCTTGGCCGGCAAGGTTTTGGCTCCGCGTATCGGCAAGGTCGGCACGATATCGAGTTGCGCGTAAAGTTCGGTCAGGCCGCCGTTCACACCGACCAGCAAGCCGGAAGCGGTTTTCGGGCCGATGCCCGGAACGCCCGGAATGTTGTCGGACGAATCGCCCATTAATGCCAGGTAATCGATGATCTGCTCGGGAGCGACACCAAATTTCTCCTTCACGCCCTCCACGTCCAGCGCACTACCGGTCATCGTGTTGACCAAGGTAATGTGCCCGTCGACCAGTTGCGCCATGTCCTTGTCGCCGGTGGAGATCACCACCGGGCGGTCGGCGGCTGCACTGCTGCGGGCCAGGGTGCCGATCACGTCGTCCGCTTCGACGTTGTCCACGCACAGCAACGGGAAGCCCAGGGCCTTGACGCTGGCGTGCAATGGCTCGATCTGGACGCGCATGTCATCGGGCATGCTCGGACGGTTGGCCTTGTATTCGGCGAACATTTCGTCGCGGAAAGTCCCGCCCTTGGCGTCGAACACCACGGCAAACGGGCTGTCCGGGTACTGCTTGCGCAGACTCTTGAGCATGTTCAACACGCCTTTGACCGCACCGGTCGGCAGGCCTTTGGATGTGGTGAGCGGTGGCAGGGCGTGAAACGCGCGGTACAGGTAAGAAGAACCGTCCACCAGGACGAGGGGGGCTTGGCTCATGAGCAGGATCAACCTTTTCGGCGGGTCCGGCGCTAGAATAGCGGGACCGTTGACGACAAAGGGACAAGGTTATCATGCGCACACTAAATCGCTTGCTGTTGGCTGGCTTGTTTGCAGTCACCCCATTGACCGTCATGGCGGCGGACGACGCGCCCTCGGCAGACCCGGATGTAACAATCCGCACTGAAGGCGACAAAACCATTCAGGAATATCGGCAAAATGGCTTTTTGTATGCCATCAAGGTGACCCCGAAAGGCGGTAAACCCTATTTCCTGGTGCGCGCCGATGGCTCGGACGGAAATTTCATTCGATCGGATCAGCCGGATATGTTGATTCCGTCCTGGAAAATATTCGAGTGGTAAACCGTTCTTAACTTTAATTGGCGCTGGCTCAACCGCGGCGCCCGTACTGGCAGTTTTTAACCATGTCTGTGTTTACCCCGCTGGCTCGGCCCGAGCTGGAAACCTTTCTCGCCCCATACGGGCTCGGCCGCCTGCTTGATTTCCAGGGGATTGCCGCCGGTAGCGAAAATACCAATTTCTTTATCAGCCTGGAGCAGGGCGAATTTGTCCTGACCCTGGTCGAGCGCGGCCCGGTGCAGGAGATGCCGTTCTTCATCGAGCTGCTCGACGTGCTCCACGACGCCGACCTGCCGGTGCCCTACGCCCTGCGCACCACAGACGGCGTGGCCTTGCGCGAGCTGGCCGGCAAACCGGCGCTGTTGCAACCGCGTCTGGCCGGCAAGCACATCAAGGAGGCCAACGCTCAGCATTGCACTCAGGTCGGCGAACTGCTGGCTCATCTGCACCTGGCGACCCAGGCCAACATGATCAAGCGCAAGACCGATCGCGGCCTGGACTGGATGCAGGAGGAGGGCACTCAGTTGCTGTCGCACCTGACTGCCGGGCAGAGCGATCTGTTGCAGCGGGCGCTGGACGAAATCACCCGGCAGAAAACCAAAATCCTGGCCCTGCCGCGCGCCAACATCCACGCGGATCTGTTTCGCGACAACGCGATGTTCGAAGGCACGCACCTGACCGGTTTGATCGATTTCTACAACGCCTGCTCGGGGCCGATGCTCTACGACGTGGCGATTGCCTTGAACGACTGGTGCTCGGACGAGGACGGGAAAATCGACGGGCCGCGGGCGCGGGCGTTGCTGGGCGCTTATGCTGCGTTGCGGCCGTTCACCGCTGCAGAGGCCGAGCTGTGGCCGACCATGCTGCGGGTGGCTTGTGTGCGATTCTGGTTGTCACGGTTGATCGCAGCCGAGTCGTTTGCCGGGCAGGATGTGTTGATACACGATCCGATGGAGTTTGAGCAGCGGTTGGCGCAGCGGCAAAAGGTCAATACACCGTTGCCGTTCGCCCTTTAAAAGCTTCGCGAGCAGGCTCGCTCCCACAGGGGATCTTCAGTGGACAAAAAATCTGTGTTCACATCGGTCAACTGTGGGAGCGAGCCTGCTCGCGAAGGCGGCGATACAAATGTCCGGGTTACAACGACTCCAGACACCCCGCCAAATCACTCCCCAACTTCTCCAGCATCTGCTCATACCCCTGAGCGGTCGCTGGCGTATACCCGCCCAGTGCATCCAGCTCCGCCAGTTTCACCGGCAAGCCGGCCACCAGGGTTTCCGCCAGCCGTGGACGCAGCGGCGGTTCGCTGAACACACAGGTCTTGCCGACTTCCTGCAACCGCGTGCGCATCGCCGCGACGTGCTGGGCGCCAGGCTGGACCTCGGCGGCGACGCTGAACACGCCGGCATGCTTGAGGCCATAGGTGTCCTCGAAGTAGTCGAAGGCTTCGTGGAACACGAAGTAAGGTTTGCCTTCAATGCCGGCCAGACGTTTCTTCAACCGCACATCCAGCGCATCCAGACGTTCATCGAAGGCCTTCAGATTGCTCTGGTAGCGGACCGCATTGGCCGGGTCGGCAGCACTCAGGTCGGTGGCCATTTTCGCTGCGATCACGCGGGCATTGACCGACGACAGCCAGAGATGCGCATCCAGACTGCCGGGACGGTGATCGTGGTCATGCTCGTCGGCTTCTTCGGTGTGAGAGCGGTTATCCTCGGCGAAGTGGCGCAGTTTCAGGCCAGGCAATTGTTGTACTGAGACGCTGGGCAGCGTGCGACCATTGAGCACCCGAGGCAGAAAGCCTTCCATGTCCGGACCGATCCAATACAGCAGATCCACCGATTGCACCTTCCGCACGTCGGATGGGCGCAAGGCATAGTTATGCGGCGAGGCACCGGGCGGCAACAGCACTTCGGGAATCGCCACGCCATCCTGCACCGCCGCGGCGATCAGTTGCAGCGGCTTGATGCTGGTGAGGACTTTGACGTCGGCCCGGGCCGGACCGATCAGCAGAAAAGTTGAGATAAATGCGACAAAGATAGAAAAAAGTCGGGACACGATGACCACTCGAAGAGGCGAGAACGGGTAACATAATAACGTCTCTCACAAAACTCGTCGCCGCTCATGCCTAAAACACCGATCGCCAGCCGTCCCCACGACCACTCTCACTGCGTTCATAGCGCATTGTCCGAGGCCGATGCCCTGTGCGCACGCCAGGGGCTGCGCCTGACTGCCTTGCGTCGGCGAGTGCTGGAGCTGGTCTGGCAGAGCCACAAGCCATTGGGTGCCTACGACATACTTGCGGTGCTCAGCGAGCAGGACGGCCGCCGCGCCGCCCCGCCTACGGTGTACCGCGCGCTGGATTTCCTGCTGGAAAACGGCCTCGTCCACCGTATTTCCTCGTTGAACTCGTTCGTCGGTTGCAACCACCCGGGACATGTTCACCAGGGTCAGTTCCTGATCTGCCGCGCATGCCATGCCGCCATTGAACTTGAACAAGCATCCATCAGCGACGCGATCATCGGCAGCGCCAAAGACGTCGGATTCGTCGTCGAAGGCCAGACCGTGGAAGTGGTCGGTCTCTGTTCAGGTTGCCAGGGGGCTTGATGAGCAACGCGCTGATCCGCCTCGAACAGGTCACCGTCACCTTCGCCGGGCAAAACGTGCTGGATAACATCGAGCTGAGCGTCGAGCCGGGGCAGATCGTGACCCTGATCGGCCCAAATGGCGCGGGCAAGACCACCTTGGTGCGCGCCGTGCTTGGCCTGCTGAAGCCGGACAGCGGCAGCGTCTGGCGCAAGCCTAAATTGCGGGTCGGCTACATGCCGCAAAAGCTGCACGTCGATCCGACGCTGCCGCTTTCGGTGCTGCGTTTTTTGCGCCTGGTGCCGGGGGTGGATCGCGCCCGCGCCTTGGCGGCGCTCAAGGAAGTTGGCGCCGAGCAGGTGATCGACAGCCCGGTGCAAAGTGTTTCTGGTGGTGAAATGCAGCGCGTGCTGCTGGCCCGGGCATTGCTGCGTGAGCCGGAACTGCTGGTGCTCGACGAGCCGGTGCAAGGCGTGGACGTCGCCGGTCAGGCCGAGCTCTACAGCCTGATCACCCGGTTGCGCGACCGTCACGGTTGCGGGGTGTTGATGGTGTCCCATGATTTGCACCTGGTCATGAGCACTACCGACCAAGTGGTCTGCCTGAATCGTCACGTCTGCTGCTCCGGACATCCCGAGCAGGTCAGCGGCGACCCGGCTTTCGTCGAGCTGTTCGGCAAAAACGCGCAAAGCCTGGCGATTTACCACCACCATCACGACCACGCCCATGACCTGCATGGTTCAGTGGTCACCGCGGCTTCGACGGCCCACGTTCACGGAGATAGCTGCAAGCATGGCTGATTTTCTGCTTTACGCCCTGCTTGCAGGTCTGGCCCTGGCGCTGGTCGCAGGCCCATTGGGATCGTTCGTGGTCTGGCGGCGCATGGCCTATTTCGGCGACACCCTGTCCCATGCCGCACTGCTCGGCGTGGCGCTGGGCTTTTTGCTGGATGTGAGCCCGACTGTTGCGGTTACCGCAGGTTGTCTGCTGTTGGCCGTGTTGCTGGTGACCTTGCAACAGCGCCAGCCGCTGGCGTCCGACACGCTGTTGGGAATTCTCGCACCGAGCACCCTCTCTTTAGGCCTGGTGGTACTAAGCTTCATGCATGAAGTGCGGATCGACCTGATGGCCTATCTGTTCGGCGACCTGCTGGCGATCAGTCCCACCGACCTGGCCTGGATACTCGGCGGCAGTGCGGGGGTGCTGGCCTTGCTGGTGACGTTGTGGCGGCCAATGTTGGCGATCACGGTCCATGAAGAGCTGGCCAAGGTGGAAGGATTGCCGGTCGCGGCGTTGCGCCTGGCCCTGATGCTGTTGATCGCCGTAGTCATTGCGGTGGCGATGAAGATCGTCGGTGTATTGCTGATCACTTCGCTGCTGATCATTCCGGCGGCCGCGGCGCAGCGTCACGCCCGGTCACCGGAGCAGATGGCACTGGGCGCGAGCCTGCTGGGCATGCTCGCGGTCTGTGGCGGGTTGGCGCTGTCGTGGTTCAAGGACACTCCGGCGGGCCCGTCGATTGTGGTGGTGGCCGCCGCACTGTTTCTGCTGAGTTTTGTCCTGCCCCGTCGAGGGGTGTAGACTTGCTCGTTTTTTGCGCAAATAGAGAGTCGCAGGAATGAAGCCGTTCGCCTCCCGTTATCTGCTCCTTGTCGCATTTTCCTTGCTGCTGGGCGCTTGCCAAAGCACGCCACCGGCGGCCACCGAGCCTACCGATGCCCGGGCAACGGCCATTGCACAGCTGGAACAAAGCCTCGCCAGCAGCGAATTGGCCACTGCGGAAGGTCAGCTGGCCGCCTTGCAGGCCGAGTCGCCCAACGATCAGTCCCTTGAGCAATATCAGCGCCAACTGGCCGAAGCCTATCTGCGCCGCAGCCAGATCGTGCTGCAAAAAGGTGATGTGAACGCTGCCGCCACTGCCCTGAGTCGCGCCCGGGTGTTGATGCCCAAGGCTCCAGCGCTGACCGGTGGGGTCAACAACGCGATCGTCAATGCCCGCAAAGCGGAGCTGGACAGGGCTGAAGCGGCGCTCATGGCGGCCGAAGCCAAGCCGCAGGCCAAAGTCATCGACCCGACGGCGGAAAGCACCACGGTGGCGCTTAACCTTACGGACATGACAAAACTTCGTCGGCAACTGGATGCCATCGCAGCCGATGTGGTGAATTATCAGTGCGACGTCAGCATTCAGGCGCCGCGCACCCAGGATTATCCCTGGTTGGCCACCTTGCTGACCAAGCGGGTGAAGAAGCTGGATTCGGGGTTTGATCTGAATCTGGAAAAGCAGATTTTGCGTAACATTCCGGCGCAGATCGTTCTGAGCCCGCGTAAGCCCTAAAAGCTTCGCGAGCAGGCTCGCTCCCACAGGTTATGGGGTGACCACAGATAGGTGGTCAACCCAATCATTGTGGGAGCGAGCCTGCTCGCGAAGGCGTCCTCTCTATCGATACAAAACCTTAAGCCGGAATCGCCTTGGCCTTAGGCTCCCGATCCCACACCCGATGCTGCCCGATCGCGGCAAAAAACGGCTTGGTCAACTTGGCGGCATCCTTCTCCACGATCAATCCCGCATCCACCTCCAGCTTCAACACATCCAGCAACTGCTTGGCCTCGCCATGCAACGCAATCGCCTTCAAGTGTTTGTATGCCTCAAGCAGGTAATGCAACGCCACGCCATCAGTGCTCAACGCCTTGATCGACGCCGCGCCACCGGGCACGAATACCGCATCGAACGCGATAGATGGCAAACCTTCCATCGACGCATCCACCGGCAGCGCCTTGCCATCGGCAGTTGTCACCGGTGCCGACGTAGGGCCGAGCAGTTTTGCGTGTGCGCCTTCAGCCTTCAACGCCGCTTTCATCGCATCGATCGCCGCACCGTCGACGCCATTGGCCGCCAGGATCGCGACTTTTCGAGTCTTGATATCGCCCGGCAGCAAGTTGGCCTGGCTCAAGGCCGGCGAGCGATCCAGGGAAATTTTCGGTACATCGACCGTTCCGGCTTTCGGCGCTGGCAGGCCAAGGTTCTGCGCGACGCGCTTGGCCAGCTCCAGATCGATGTTGGCAAGGATCTCATTCACCTCCCGCGCGCGGATGTGCTCACGCTCGACCTTGCCCAATTCAAAGCTGTAAGCGGCAATGATGTGCTCTTGCTCGTGCTTGCTCATGCTGTGAAAGAACAGCCGCGCCTGGGAGAAGTGGTCGCCGAACGATTCGCTGCGCTGGCGGATCTTGTTCGCATCGATGCGCTCCGGATGGGTTTCGAAGCCACCGTCTTGTGCGGCGGGCGGGGTTTCTTTCGGCCAGCCGCCGTCAATGGAGTTCGGCTCGTAGGAGGCACGGCCCCTGTCGATGGTGGTGCGGTGTAGCGCATCCCGCTGACCATTGTGGAAGGGTGCAACCGGACGGTTGATCGGGATCTCGTGAAAATTCGGTCCACCAAGTCGGCTGATCTGCGTATCGGTGTAGGAAAACAGTCGCCCTTGCAGCAGTGGATCGTTGGAGAAGTCGATTCCCGGCACGATATGCCCGGGACAGAACGCGACCTGCTCGGTTTCGGCGAAGAAGTTGTCCGGGTTGCGGTTGAGCACCATTTTACCCAGCGGGGTAATCGGTACGGTTTCTTCAGGAATGATCTTGGTCGGGTCGAGCAAGTCGAAATCGAAGGTGTGCTCGTTTTCCTCTTCGACTACCTGCACGCCCAGCTCCCATTCCGGGTAATCGCCCATCTCGATCGACTCCCACAGATCGCGACGATGGTAGTCGGTATCTTTGCCGGCGAGCTTCTGCGCTTCATCCCAAACCAACGAGCAGGTCCCGGCGGCAGGGCGCCAGTGGAATTTGACGAAGCGCGATTTACCTTCAGCGTTGATCAGGCGGAAGGTGTGCACGCCAAAACCCTGCATGCTGCGCAGGCTCTTCGGAATCGCCCGGTCAGACATGGCCCACATCACCATGTGCGCCGATTCCGGTACCAGCGATACGAAGTCCCAGAATGTGTCGTGAGCCGAACCGCCGGTGGGAATCTCGTTGTGGGGCTCGGGTTTCACCGCGTGCACGAAATCCGGAAACTTGATGGCATCCTGAATGAAGAACACCGGCATGTTGTTGCCCACCAGGTCGAAGTTGCCTTCGTCGGTGAAGAACTTCACGGCGAAACCCCGTACGTCGCGCACGGTATCGCCCGACCCGCGAGGGCCCTGCACCGTGGAAAAGCGCACGAACACCGGGGTCTGTTTGGCGGGGTCTTGCAGAAAGCCGGCCTTGGTCAGCACCGAATGGTTTTCGTATGACTGAAAGTAACCATGGGCACCGGTCCCGCGGGCATGCACGATGCGTTCGGGAATGCGCTCATGGTCAAAATGCGTGATCTTTTCACGCATGATGAAGTCTTCCAGCAACGACGGCCCGCGGTCGCCGACTTTCAACGTGTTCTGGTTGTCCGAGACCTTCACCCCCTGATTGGTGCGCAGGGCCTGTTCAGTGGCATCGGAGCGGAATTTTTCCAGGCTTTCGAGCTTGGCGTTGGTGTTGCCGCGGTCCAGGGTATCGGTCCCGGCCAGTGCGCTTTTGGGGGCGGCAGGCTTTTTAGTGCTCATCAGTCGTAAACTCCTCGTTTCAATTCCCGTCCGTCGTAACCAGGACTCTTGGGCGATATCCCCAGGCACGGCTACCGGGGGCGTTTTCGAGTTGCTTAATTAGTGACTGGTGACATTTTTAGCCGTTCCTTTTTTCTTACCTTTGATCGCGTTATTGCCAAATGACAGGATGAAAGCGAAATAAATGCTAAGAACCTCTATACAGACAGGCTAAAATGCGCGCCCGGCTATCCGCTGATCCTTTTCTAACGCGCCCCACAAGGTTCGCTACGTGATCGAGTTTCAAAACGTCCACAAAACCTACCGCGTCGCCGGTAAGGATATTCCCGCCCTGCACCCGACCAGTCTGACGATTGAAAACGGTCAGGTATTCGGCCTGATCGGCCACTCCGGCGCGGGAAAAAGTACCCTGCTGCGCTTGATCAATCGCCTGGAAAACTCCAGCGGCGGCAAGATCTTTGTCGATGGCGAAGAAGTCACCGCGCTTGATGCCAACAGCCTGCGGCGCTTCCGTCAGCAGGTTGGGATGATTTTCCAGCACTTCAACCTGCTCGCGTCCAAGACCGTGGCCGACAACGTCGCGCTGCCACTGACGCTGGCCGGTGAACTGTCCCGCACCGAGATCGATCGGCGTGTGGCCGAATTGCTGGCGCGAGTGGGCTTGTCGGACCACGCGAAAAAGTACCCGGCGCAATTGTCTGGCGGCCAGAAGCAGCGCGTCGGCATCGCCCGTGCCTTGGCAACCAAGCCGAAAATCCTGCTGTGCGACGAGGCGACCAGCGCTCTTGACCCGCAGACCACCGCATCGGTCCTGCAATTGCTGGCCGAGATCAATCGCGAGCTGAAGTTGACCATCGTTCTGATTACCCACGAAATGGACGTGATCCGCCGGGTTTGTGACCAGGTGGCGGTGATGGACGCCGGGGTGATCGTCGAGCAAGGTTCGGTGGCCGAGGTGTTCCTGCATCCCAAGCACCCGACGACCAAACGCTTTGTGCAAGAAGACGAGCAGATCGATGAAAGTGAACAGCGCGATGATTTCGCTCACGTACCGGGTCGCATCGTGCGCCTGACCTTCCAGGGCGAAGCGACCTACGCGCCATTGCTGGGGACCGTCGCTCGGGAAACCGGTGTCGACTACAGCATCCTGGCCGGGCGCATCGACCGCATCAAAGACGTTCCCTACGGGCAATTGACCCTGGCCGTGACCGGCGGCGACATGGAAGCGGCGTTCGCTCACTTCACCGCAGCCGACGTCCACATGGAGGTCCTGCGCTAATGGAAGTCCTGACAAGTTTCTTCGCCAATATCGACTGGTTCGAGATCTGGCTGGCCACCGGCGATACCTTGCTGATGCTCTTCGGTTCGCTGTTGTTCACCGTGCTGCTGGGCCTGCCGTTGGGCGTATTGCTGTTCCTCTGCAGCCCGCGTCAATTGCTGGAAGCCAAGGGCGTCTATGCAATGTTGTCGCTGGTGGTGAACATCCTGCGTTCGCTGCCGTTCATCATTCTGTTGATCGTGATGATTCCGTTCACGGTATTGATCACCGGCACTTCGCTGGGGGTCGCCGGTGCGATTCCACCGCTGGTGGTAGGCGCCACGCCGTTCTTCGCGCGACTGGTGGAAACCGCTTTGCGTGAAGTGGATCGCGGCATCATCGAGGCGACTCAGGCGATGGGCGCGACGACGCGGCAGATCATCACCAATGCTTTGCTGCCGGAAGCTCGCCCGGGCATCTTCGCGGCGATTACCGTAACGGCCATTACCCTGGTGTCCTACACGGCGATGGCCGGTGTGGTTGGCGCTGGCGGCCTGGGCGATCTGGCGATCCGTTTCGGTTACCAGCGTTTCCAGACCGATGTGATGGTGGTCACCGTGGTGTTGCTGCTGGTGCTGGTGCAAGTGCTACAAACCGTTGGCGACAAGCTGGTCGTACACTTTTCTCGTAAATAAGCTTTTTAATTAAATGCATGAGCCGGCCATTCGCTGGCAGGCGCCGAAGACAGGCGTCTCACATGGAGTTAGCTGAATGAAAAAACTACTCGCCGCATTCGCTGCCGTTGCAGCCTTTTCCGCCCACGCTGCCGACACACTGACCGTTGCTGCCACCCCGGTCCCGCACGCGGAAATCCTCGAATTCGTCAAACCGGCCCTGGCCAAGGAAGGCGTGGACCTGAGGGTCAAGGTGTTCACCGACTACATCCAGCCGAACGTGCAGGTGGCCGAGAAGCGTCTGGACGCCAACTTCTTCCAGCACCAGCCGTACCTCGATGAATTCAACAAGGCCAAGACCACCAACCTGGTGGCCGTGACCGGCGTCCACCTGGAGCCATTGGGTGCCTACTCCAGCAAGTACAAGGCGCTGACCGAACTGCCAGGCGGCGCCAACGTAGTGATCCCGAACGATGCCACCAATGGCGGCCGTGCGCTGTTGCTGCTGGCGAAGGCCGGCCTGATCAAGTTGAAGGATTCGAACAACATCCTGTCGACTGTGAAGGACATTACCGAAAACACCAAGGACCTGAAATTTCGCGAACTGGAAGCCGCGACCATCCCCCGCGTGCTGACCCAGGTCGACCTGGCGCTGATCAACACCAACTACGCCTTGGAGGCCAAGCTCGATCCGGCCAAGGATGCGCTGGTTATCGAAGGCAGCGATTCGCCGTACGTGAACATCCTGGTATCTCGTCCGGACGACAAGGACAGCGAAGCGATGAAGAAGCTGGTCGCTGCCTTGCACAGCCCAGAAGTGAAAGCCTTCATTCTCGAGAAGTACAAAGGCGCGGTAGTGCCGGCGTTCTGATCTGAGGCTTTAACGAAAAATGGGGCGCATTGAATGCGCCCCATTTTTTTATGCCTGAAACACGGCCCCCTGTGGGAGCGAGCCCGCTCGCGATGGTCGCCAACGATAACGCGGGGTGTCAGGCCTCCAGCGTTATCGTTAACGACCATCGCGAGCAGGCTCGCTCCTACAGAGGTTTGTGGCGCTTTTATTTGCGGTTAAGCATCACCGGCAACTGCGCTACCAACTTCACATTATTCAACGGCGCCCGAATAAACCCGCGCTGCGTCCCGTCCGGCCCGATCACCGCGAGATTGCCGCTGTGATCGACGGTGTAATTGGGCTTGCTGGTGTCTGCCGGAATGAACGGGATGCTCACCGCATTGGCCAGCTTCTGAATGTCTTCGACCGATGACGCCGTCAGCCCTATGAATTGAGGATCGAAGTAGCCCAGGTATTGCTTGAGCTGCTTGGGCGTGTCGCGGTTCGGGTCGACGCTGATCAGCACGATCTGCAGCTTGTCCACGGCCTCAGGCGGCAGTTCGCTCTTGATCTGGCGCAGCTGGGCGAGGGTGGTCGGGCAGATGTCCGGGCAGAAGGTGTAGCCGAAGAACAGCAGCGACCATTTGCCTTTGAGCTCGTTGACCGACACTGGCTTGCCGTCCTGGTCGGTCATCGTCACATCCGGCAGGTTGCGGCTTTGCGGCAGCAGGATGATCCCGGCATCGATCAGTGCCGTCGGGTCCCCTTGGCCTTTGCCGGACAGGACTTTGTTGATGGTCAGCCCCAGGACCAGCGCGATCAGGGCGACGAGGATGAAGACGGTTTTCTGGGTTCGAGTCATAGGTTCAACAGTAAGTAGTGGTCTACGAGCAGCGCGATAAACAGCAGGAACAAGTAGTAGATAGAGTACTTGAAGGTGTTGATCGCCGCGTGCGGCCGAGTGCCACGGTACAGCACCACGGCCCATTGCAGAAACCTCGCGCCCAGGCCCAGTGCGCAAATCAGGTAGAGGATGCCGCTCATGTGGATCACATAAGGCATCAGGCTAACGGCCAGCAGCGCAAAGGTGTAAAGCAGGATGTGGACCTTGGTGTAGTGCTCGCCGTGGGTCACCGGCAGCATCGGGATGTCGGCTTTGGCGTACTCCTCTTTGCGGTGAATGGCCAGGGCCCAGAAGTGCGGCGGGGTCCAGGCGAAGATGATCAGCACCAGCAACAGGGGTTCGGCGCTGACGTGGCCGGTGGCGGCGGTCCAGCCGAGCAGGGGCGGGGCGGCGCCGGCCAGTCCGCCGATGACGATGTTCTGCGGCGTCGCGCGTTTAAGGAAGCCGGTGTAGACCACGGCATAACCGAGCAATGACGCGAGGGTCAGCCACGCGGTCAATGGGTTGGTGAAGGCGAGCAAAATGGCTTGGCCAAGCACCGCAAGGACCAGGGCAAACGTCAGTGCGGCAGCCGGTGATACCCGGCCCTCGGCCAATGGCCGTTTATGAGTGCGCGCCATGACCGCATCGATCCGGCGGTCCACGACGTGGTTGACCGCCGCCGCACCGCCGGCACACAGGGCGATCCCCAGGTTGCCGAACACCAGCACTGTCCATGGCACCCCTGCGCGGGTCGCGAGGAACATGCCGACGAGCGAGGTGATCAGCATCAGCACCACCACTTTCGGCTTGGTCAGCTCCAGGTAGTCGCGCCAGATTGCCTGGCGATGACGTTCGCCGGTCAGAATCGCCATGGCATCTCTCCTTTTATTGTTATGGGCCCGGCCGAATGTCTACGCGGGCTGAAGCGCCAGCGTGCAGGGGTTTGCTGCTTGACCCGAACCAGACTGGTCCGCGCGTGATAGTTGACCAATACCAATGTCAGCAAGAGTGCCGCGCCGCCGGCGTTGTGAGCGACCGCCACCGGCAGTGGCAGGTGAAACAGCACGTTGCTGATACCAAGGGTGATTTGTGCGGCGAGGGCTGTCAGTACCAGCCCGGCCAGGCGCGTCATGCCGACCATCTTCAGTTGCCATGCCAGCCCGAGCAAAACCAGCGTTACCAGCAGGGCACCGATACGGTGAGTCAGGTGAATCGCGGTGCGGGCATCGCTGTCCAGTTGTCCGCCGAGGTAATTGGGGCCAATGTGCTGAGTCAGGTGAAAGCCGTTGGCAAAGTCGGCAGGCGGCAACCATTGCCCGTGACAAGTCGGAAAGTCGATGCAGGCTACCGCCGCGTAGTTGGAACTGACCCAGCCGCCGAGAGCGATCTGTCCGATGACCAGTAGCAACCCGGCGGTCGCCCAGTACTGCAACCGACGCGGTACCGTCAGCGCCGGCAATACGCCGGACAGGCGCAAGGTCAGCAGAAACAACAGGCTCAAGGTCGCAAAGCCGCCGAGCAAGTGCCCGGTCACCACTTGCGGCCAGAGCTTGAGCGTCACCGTCCACATGCCGAATGCCGCCTGGGCAATCACCACGGCTAATAAAAACAGCGGCAACTTCACCGGTTGCCCAGGATGACGCCGATGTACCCAGGCACGGCCGGCCAACACCGAGATCAACAATCCGAGAGTGCCGGCGAAGTAGCGATGGACCATCTCGTTCCAGCCCTTGTGGGCTTCGACAGGCGCATCGGGAAAGTGCAGCTCGGCATGGGCCAGTTGGGCTTCGCTGTTGGGCACGCTGATAAAGCCGTAGCACCCCGGCCAGTCCGGACAGCCAAGGCCGGCGTGGGTCAGGCGGGTATAGGCGCCGAGCAACACCACAATCAGTGCCAGCAAGGTGGCAAACAGCGCGAGGCGAAATCCAGGTTTGGCCATGACGATGCCCTTATCCGATGTTCGACAGTTTCAATAGATGGCGCAGGTCGTTGAGCAGGTCTTTGCCTTTGACCTTGGGGTCGTAGCGCAGCACCAGATTGCCGTGAGGGTCGATGATCCACAGCTGCGGCACGGTTGCGTCCCCGGCCGTCTTGCTGAAAGTCGTCAGGTCCATGGGGTAGCGTTGCAGTTGCGGGTACTCGCGCGTCAGCCTGGCGTCGTAATCGCTGCTCAGCGGTTGCGCCACGGCCAGGGCGTGACTGGCGCGCCCGGCATCACGGCCGAGGCCGATCTGGACTTGCCGCGCCAGGTACACCAGCTGCTGGCAATCGACCGAACACGCCTTGGGGGCGGTAACCAGCAGCTGCCAGCGCTCCTCCTGCGCTTGCACACCGATGTCCGCGCGGGTCTGGCCGTTGCCGATCAACTCGCCGTGATAACTGCGGCCCTCCGGCACCCAGAACTGAAATTTGTACATGCCGGTGGCAAGGATCATCGGGCCGATCACCCCCAGCAGGATCAGTAACAACTGTAAGCGACCCTTACGCCGACTCGGTGGGGTTTTCGCCTCAGACATGTTGGGTGGATTCATGGCCGCTCCCATGGTGTTTCTCCTTTGCGTTGTGCCAGCCGAGATAGAGATACAGGCCGAACAGGGCGATCGACATCGCGAACCACTGCACGGCATAAGCCAGATGCTTTTCCGGCCCCATGGCCACCACCGGCCAATCGGCCTGGTAAGTCGCGGGGCCGCTTTCTGCGCGTAGTTCATAGGCAAAACCGTCACGGTCCAGCGCGGTCCAGAGCCTGGCCGGCTCGACGGCGGTCACCAGCTGTGGCCAGGTCGTGGCGTTCGGGTCGGCGTGAAGTTGAAAAGTGGCGCCGGGGGAGACATAGACCCAGGCGTCGAGACTCAATGCCTCTTTGGGGGTGATGAATTGCGGTGGGGTGCGCCGGTCCGGCCACGGCAGCCAGCCGCGATTGACCAGCAGCCACAGTCCGGTAGCCTGATCCTGAAAGGGTTGCAGCAGTTCGACGCCGACCTTGCCGTCGCGCTGGCGGTTATCCAGCAGCAGGCTGTGCGCGGCATCGAACTGGCCGTGGAGGCGAACGCGGCGGAAGGCCGGATCCTGGGTGTGTTGCAACTCGGTACTGGCCATCGGTTCAGCGAGCCGGCGTTCGGCATAGCTTTGCAAAAGCGCGCTTTTCTCCGCGCCCCGGCTCAACTGCCAGAACCCGAGTGAAACCAGCATGGGCAGCAACAGCGCGACCACCAGGGTCGGCACGATGCCCGGCCGGAAGCGCTTCATGGCATTGCCAGAAAGTCGATAATCGCGATAGCTATACTCAAGTGCATCGCCTTTCCCCCGGAGTTTCACCATGCTCAAAGCAGCCATCGTCCTGATGCTGATTGCCACGGTTGTCAGCCTGTTCAGCGGCCTGTTTTTTCTGGTCAAGGACGACAGCAGCTCGAACCGCCTCGTCATTGCCTTGAGTGTTCGTGTCGCTCTGGCCGCCATCACCGTCGGCTTGATTGCCTGGGGGTTCTTCAGCGGCCAGCTGGTGTCCCACGTTCCGTGGTAGCTACAAACCACAAGCTGCAAGCTTCAAGCGCTCCAGACTTGAGGCTTGCCGCTTGAAGCTTGCCTCTGTCTTCAGAGCACATAGACGAAAACGAACAGCCCGATCCATACCACGTCCACGAAGTGCCAATACCAACTCGCCGCTTCGAAGCCAAACTGATGCTCGTTATCGAAGTGCCCACGCATGATCCGCATCAGCATCACGAACAGGATGATGGTGCCGATGGTCACGTGGGCACCGTGGAATCCGGTGAGCATGAAGAAGGTCGCGCCGTAGATGCCCGAACCCAGGGTCAGGCCCAGTTCATGGTAGGCGTGGATGTATTCTTCGGCCTGGAAGCCGAGGAACGCGCAGCCCAGTAGCACGGTGATTGCCAGCCAGACTTTAAGCGCGCCGCGATGGCCCCTTTTCAAAGCGTGGTGGGCGATGGTCACGGTGACGCTGGAACTCACCAGCAGCACGGTATTGAGTAAAGGCAGACCCCAGGGGCTGATCACGTCCTTGGGTGCCGGGAAGAGTTTCGGATCAGGGTTGTTCAGCAACGGCCAGGTGAATTCGAACGCCGGCCACAGCATGTGGGCGATGCCTTTGACACCTTCACCGCCCAGCGCCGGGCCTGTGACGTTGCGCACATAAAATAATGCGCCGAAGAAAGCGATGAAGAACATCACCTCCGAGAAGATGAACCAGCTCATGCCCCAGCGGAACGAGCGATCCATCTGCGCGCTGTACAACCCTTGGCGACTTTCCTTGATCACTGTCCCGAACCAGCCGAACAACATGTAAGCCAGCAACAGGCCCCCGACGAAAAAGATCAAGGGGCCATGGGAGTCCGGCCGCGCTGCCTTCAGGTCGTTGAACCAGGTGGCCAGGCCGAACACCGTGACGAACATGCCGACCGTGGCGATGATCGGCCATTTGCTCTGGGCCGGAACGTAATAATGCTCATGAGTTGCCATTTATTGTTCTCCTTATCGGGCACGCTCAGCCGCCAGTATTTACAGCCACCGGTGGATGTCGGGCGGTGATGTCGAACAGCGTGTAGGACAGCGTGAGGTGCTTCACATCCTTGGGCATGTCGCGATCAACGATGAACCGTACCGGCATCTCGATCCGTTGACCGGGCTGCAGCACTTGCTGGGTAAAGCAGAAGCATTCGGTCTTGTGGAAATACGCCGCCGCGCTGCTGGGCGCGATGCTGGGTACTGCCTGGGCGCTCATCGGGCGGTCGGTCGGATTGTGGGCGATGAAAATCATCTCGTTCACCGCCCCCGGGTTGGCCGTCAGCTCGTCGCTCTTGGGGTAGAAATTCCAGGACATGTCGGCGGAGTTGGTCGACAGGAACTGCACGCGCACTTGCCGCGAGGTATCGACCGTTTGTTCACCCTCGTACTGCCCGGCGGTCTTGCCATTGATGCCGAACGCCTGGCACATCACGTCGTAGATCGGCACCAGGGCAAAGCCGAAGATAAACATCGCCACCACCACCAACAGCAGGCGAGTGACCAGCTTTTTCATCGAAATCGAATCAGCCATGGCTTCCAACCTCTACGCCAAACCCTGTAGGAGCGAGCTTGCTCGCGAAAAACCTGAGAACGCTGCGGGGTATCAGGCTGTCAGCGTTATCGTTGACGACCATCGCGAGCGAGCTTGCTCCTACAAGGTTGGGCGTGTTCATTTCACTTCCGGCGGCGTGGTGAACGTGTGATACGGCGCCGGTGACGGAATGCTCCACTCCAGCCCCTCGGCCCCATCCCACGGTTTGGCCGGTGCAGGCTCCCCGCCACGAATAGTCTTGATCACAATGAACAGGAAGAAAATCTGCGTGGCACCGAACATGAACGCACCAATCGACGACACCATATTGAAGTCGGCGAATTGCAGGTTGTAGTCGGGAATCCGCCGGGGCATTCCCGCCAGTCCCACGAAATGCATCGGGAAGAAGGCCATGTTCATGCCGATGAACGATAACCAGAAGTGCAGCTTTCCGAGGGTTTCGTCGTACATGTGGCCAGTCCATTTCGGCAACCAGTAGTAGGCCGAGGCGAAGATCCCGAAGATCGCCCCTGGCACCAGTACGTAGTGGAAGTGCGCGACCACGAAGTAGGTGTCCTGGTACTGGAAGTCCGCCGGGGCGATGGCCAGCATCAGGCCGGAGAAGCCGCCGATGGAGAACAGGATCACAAACGCCACCGCGAACAGCATAGGCGTCTCGAAGGTCAGCGAACCTTGCCACATGGTGCTCGCCCAGTTGAACACCTTGACCCCCGTAGGCACCGCGATCAGCAGCGTGGCGTACATGAAGAACAGCTCGCCCACCAGCGGGATGCCGACCACGAACATGTGGTGCGCCCAGACGATGAACGACAGGAACGCAATACTGGCAGTGGCGTAGACCATCGAGGTGTAGCCGAACAGCGGTTTGCGCGAGAAGGCCGGAATGATCGAGCTGACGGCACCGAAGGCCGGCAGGATCATGATGTACACCTCGGGGTGACCGAAGAACCAGAACACGTGCTGGAACAGCACCGGATCACCACCACCGGCCGCACTGAAGAAGCTGGTGCCGAAATGGATGTCCATCAGCATCATCGTCACGCATCCGGCCAGCACCGGCATCACTGCAATCAGCAGGAAGGCGGTGATCAGCCAGGTCCAGACGAACAGCGGCATTTTCATCAGCGTCATGCCGGGGGCGCGCAGGTTGAGGATGGTCGCGATCACGTTGATCGCGCCCATGATCGAACTGATCCCCATCAAGTGGATGGCGAAGATGAAGAAGGTCACGCTTTCCGGGGCGTAGGTCGTCGACAGCGGGGCGTAGAACGTCCAGCCGAAGTTCGGCCCGCCACCGGGGGTGAACAAGGTCGATACCAGCAGGATGAAGGCCGCCGGCAGCAGCCAGAAGCTGAAGTTGTTCATTCGCGGCAGGGCCATGTCCGGCGCGCCGATCATCAACGGGATCATCCAGTTGGCGAGGCCGACGAAGGCCGGCATCACCGCACCGAACACCATCACCAGACCATGCATGGTGGTCATCTGGTTGAAGAATTCCGGCTGGACGATTTGCAGTCCCGGCTGGAACAGCTCGGCGCGAATCACCATCGCGAACGAACCGCCGAGCAAGAACATGGAGAATGCAAACCACAGGTACAGCGTGCCGATATCCTTGTGGTTGGTGGTCAGCACCCAGCGCATCAGGCCTTTGGCGGGGCCGTGGGCATGGTCGGTGGCATGACCGTGGTCATCGATAACGGCGCTCATGGCCTGTCTCCTGCAAACAGATGGGCTGGGCGGGCCGGGGCGCGATGCCCCGACCGGTTCCTTGAATGCGCAATAGGCCGGGTCATTTGCTTTCCGCCTGTTTCAGCTCCAGCACTTCTTTTGGCGTGACCATGTCGCCCTTGTTGTTGCCCCAGGCGTTACGTTCATAGGTCACGACCGCCGCGATATCGACTTCCGAGAGCTGCTTGCCGAACGCAGCCATGGACGTGCCAGGTTTGCCATGGAAGACAATGTTCAGGTGATCCTTGATCGGTCCGGTGGCGATTTTCGAGCCCTTGAGCGCCGGGAACATCGGCGGCAGGCCCTGGCCTTCGGCCTGGTGACAGGCCACACACGTGGTGTGGTAGACCTTGTCGCCGCGCTCCTTGAGTTCGTCGAGGGTCCATTCCTTGCTGGTCAGCTCTTTAAGCTGCGCGGCTTCGGCCTTGCGCTCGCCCAGCCACTTTTCGTAATCGGCCTTTTCCTTGACCTCGACCACGATCGGCATGAAACCATGGTCCTTGCCGCACAGCTCGGCGCACTGGCCGCGGTAGAGGCCGGGCTTCTCGATCCGGGTCCAGGCTTCGTTGACGAACCCCGGGATCGCATCGCGCTTGACCGCGAAAGCCGGTACCCACCAGGAGTGGATGACGTCGGCAGAGGTCACGAGGAAGCGCACCTTGGCGCCGATCGGCAGCACCAGGGGCTTGTCGACTTCAAGCAGGTAATGCTCGCCCTTGGCTTCCTTGTTGTGAATCTGATCGGCGGGCGTGGCCAGGTTGCTGAAAAACTCGACGTCCTGGCCCAGGTATTTGTAGTGCCACTTCCACTGATAGCCCGTGACCTGGATATCGATATCCGGTTCAGTGGCGTCGTACATCTTGATCAGGGTTGCGGTCGCCGGAATCGCCATGGCCACCAGGATCAGGAAGGGCACGATGGTCCAGAGGATTTCGACGGTGGTGCTTTCATGAAATTTTGCGGCCACCTGCCCGGTCGAGCGGCGGTGGAGAATCATCGACCAGAACATGGCCCCGAAGACGATGATGCCGATCACTACACAAATCCAGAAAATGGTCATGTGCAGGTCAAATACTGCGTGACTGATATCAGTCGCTCCAGGCGCCATATTCACAGTCCATGCGGCGTGTGCCGGACTGAAAATCGACCACAACAGGAGGCCCATCCAGACTTGTGGATGTCGCATCATTGCGGGTTCCCCTTATCGTTCTTTTTATCCCGCCGGCTTTCACCTGCGGCAAGGGAGCGGCTTTTTCAGACTACGAACTTGAATTGCCAGGCCTTGCTGCGTGTGCAGTCGGGCGTCATCAGCTAACTCCATTCCAACCCGAGTATAGACAGCGACTGCCACCTCGCAACGTGGCGGCGTAAATCGAGTGAAACAGCTGGGACTTGCGTTCCAGGGTACGAATGGAGAAGGATGCAGACGAGTGGTCACACTTAGATATAACTGAGATGTCTCAAGGATGAAACATTTATGAAAAATGCGTCTTAGCATTTTTTCTACGACAGCTAAGTTATGTCTTCCCTATTTCATTGCCTTTGTTCCCTGGAGTTTTCATGAACACCGCCGCATTGCGCGAGCAGATCCAAAAAGCCCAACAGCACGAAGCCGAAACCGGCCTGCTGACTCGTCAGCTGGAAACCCAACTGCCACACCTTCACTCCGCCATCCAATTGCCAGAGGTCGATGCCAACGGCGTGATGACGCGTTTTGTGGCCGCGTATATCGAGCAAGTACCGGACCTGCTGGATGCAGCCAATGAAGTCGCCAGGGAAGCGGGCATCGAATCGCAGATCAAGCCGGTGCTGAAAATCGCCGAACAGTTCTTCCTTCAGCCCCCCGCGATCATGGCCGGTCACGTTGGCCTGGACAGCCTGCTGGATGAAGCCTATCTGGCGCACCGCCTGGTCGAAGAGGTCAATGACCTGTACATCAAGCATTTTGGTCAGCCACTGATCCCATTGGACATGACTGTTGCCAACCTGATTGCTCATCATTTGATCGGTGAGGAATTCGCCAACCAACTGGATGAGGCGGTGCATCACGCCGTCGACGAGATGCTCAACGAAGAGAGTTTCGCGCTGGAGTCGGTGGAAGCCTACCGAGAGAAACTCAACAGCCCGGACACCGGTGCTGCATGGAAACGCTGGCCATGCCTGTCGCGCCAGCTGGGCGTGGGCCTGGAGCTGGATCAACCGGCAGCTTGACGCAATATCTTCATGCCCCTGTAGGAGCGAGCTTGCTCGCGATGGTCGTTAACGATAACGCGTTTTTTACTGGCTAAACGCGGCGCTCTTGAATCCATCGCGAGCAATCGAGCGTCGACCGGCTGCTCCTACAAAGGGCGATTTATGTAGCTGAGCCTACACCGGACGTAGTGCGCAAGCGCCCCTCCAACCTGCGCTTCAACCCCCGCGCCTCAATCAGCAGTTTCGAGCCCTTGGCCGCATTGGCCCGTCCCCATTCCTCAAGCAACTCCAGGCACGAGTGATCGATGTAGCTCAGGTTATTGAGCGGCACATGCACCGTTGCACCCGCGGGAATGGTCCCCAGCACTTGTGTCAGCGCCGGCACCTTGAGAAAGGTGGCTGCACCGGTCAATCGCAATTCCATTTCGCCGTCCCGGGGCAGATCGATCAGGCTGATTTTCAGGCGTGAGGCCTTCCAGGCAAGCTTGGCCAAGGTCAGGCCGAAGCCGATCAGCACGCCGGTCAGCAAATCAGTGAAGATGATTGCCAAGGCGGTCGCCGCGTAGGTGAACATCGGCATCCGGCCATAACGACCGAGACCGCGGAACGCCTTGAGGTCGACCAGCTTGAAGCCGGTATAAACCAGAACCCCGGCCAGGCTCGCCACCGGGATGCTTTGCAGCACGCTCGAAAGCAGCAGTACGAAGCCCAGCAACCACAGGCCATGGAAAATCGTTGAAAAACGTGTGGTGGCGCCAGCCTGAACGTTGGCCGAACTGCGCACGATCACGCCGGTCATCGGTAGCGCCCCGAGCAGACCGCAGAGCATGTTGCCGACACCCTGTGCGGACAGTTCCCGATCGAAGTCCGAACGTTCTCCACTGTGCATGCGGTCCACCGCAGCGGCCGAAAGCAGGGTTTCGGCGCTGGCGATGAAGGCCACTGCAAATGCTGCGATCAGCAGCGCGGGATCCGCCAGGTTGAGCAGGTCCGCAGGTTTCAACCAGTCGATGGCTTCTGCCAGGTTGGCCGGGACCTCAACGCGCTTGACCTGCAATGCGAGTACCAGGCTGGCGACTGTTGCCAGGCCGACGCCGAGCAAGGCGCCGGGAACGAAGCGCAGGGTGTGCGGGCGGAACTTTTCCCACAGATACATCACTGCAATGGTTGCCAGGCCGAGCACCCCCGCCTGCCATCCAAACGACGGCAAGGCCTGGGCTACAGCGGCCGGAAAGGCTGCCAGGTTGTCCAGTCCGGAAGGTTTGGGAACGGCGTCGAGCATCACATGAATCTGTGACAGCACGATCAGCACGCCAATCCCGGCGAGCATGCCGTAGACCACCGCTGGCGCCGTTACCCGAAACCAGCAGCCCAGTTTCAAACGCCCTGCCACCAGTTGCAGAAAACCTGCGAGCAGCAGGATCGGCCCGAGCATGGCGATGCCATGCTGACGCACCAGTTCGAACACCAGAACGGCCAGGCCTGCCGCCGGACCGCTGACTTGCAAAGGTGATCCAGCGAGCCAACCCACCACCAGGCCACCGATGATTCCGGTGATCAAACCTTTGGCGGGCGGTAACCCCGAAGCAATAGCGATACCCATGCACAAGGGTAAAGCCACAAGAAACACAACCACCGAAGCCAGCAGCTCCCGTGGCAGAACAGCTTTCAGTTGCGCAGCACGCATGGTGATTCTCCTGAAGTTTTTTCAGGCATGGCAAAGCCAGGCTGCTCGATCGGCAGCCTCGGCTAAACCACACTTAGGAGGAGTTAAAAGCGCGCTTTGGGCGTCGCCACGGGAATTGGATGACTGCCATCGAGCGGCAGGAAACAACCCTTATCGGCGTCGTAAGCCTTGATTTCGCTGGTTTTGATGCTGTAGACCCAACCATGGATAAACAGCTGGCCGTTGGCCATGCGCGAGGCCACCGACGGATGAGTGCGCAAATGCTGCAGCTGCGCGATCACATTCTCTTCGGTGAGAACGTGCATGCTTTCGGCTTCGTCAGCGCAATGACAGTTTTCCTGGACCATGGTTTTCGCCACTTCGGCGTGGCGCAACCAGGCTTTGACCGTAGGCATCTTCTCCAGGCTTTGCGGGTTGAGTACCGCACGCATGGCCCCGCAGTCGGAGTGTCCGCAAATAATGATGTGCTGCACGCCGAGGGCCAGTACCGCGTATTCGATCGCAGTGGAAACACCGCCATTCATTTGCCCATACGGCGGAACCACATTGCCGACGTTACGGATCACGAACAGATCGCCAGGGGCGCTTTGGGTGATCAGCTCTGGAACGATGCGCGAATCGGCGCAGGCGATGAACATCGCTCTGGGGCTCTGGGCCGTGGCGAGTTTCTTGAAGAGTTCTTCCTGCTGTGGAAAAACCTCGTGATGAAAATGCAAAAAGCCGTCAACGATATGCTGCAGCGCTGCATCGGCGGTTTCCGCCTCCGGTTGGGCTGAAGCCGACGCAGCCAACGGCTGTTTATCCTTGTCACTCATGATTCATCCTCTTTGGCGGAGTCAGTCGGGGAATTTTCCCGTGTTATCCGATGTGAAGCCAGTGGCTGTTTCAAAAACATCCAGGTCGGCTCTCGACCCGTCAGTCACTCGATGAACAAGGTAGCCGCCGAAACTTAATTGAAACTGAATGAAACGCTCTAGTACCTGTGTTCCAGGTCACAAAAAACGTGACCAAGGTATGTGAGGCCGGTCCCTTCTATTAAACCATAGGCCAATTGTCCTCAAATCAATGACATCTGGCGCCCTGGCGGACAGAAGGCTGCGCAATCCAGATCGAAACCGTCCCGCCTGTTGAGCCCCAGGCGTTTGATGGTTTTGGCAAAACGTTGCGCCAGCAGGTCGGCAAACGGACCTTCGCCGCGCATCCGGCTGCCGAACCGACTGTCGTAGAGCTCGCCGCCACGACTCTGGCGGATCAGGCTCAAGACATGAGCTGCACGCTGAGGATAGTGGGCTGCCAGCCATTCTTCGAACAGTGGCGCCACTTCGAGGGGCAGGCGCAACATCATGTAGGCCGCACTTTGCGCGCCGGCTCCATGGGCTTCGGCAAGCAGGCTTTCGAGTTCGCTGTCGTTGATCATTGGAATCATCGGCGAGCACAACACACCCACCGGAACTCCCGCTTCACGCATCACCCGAATGGCTCGCAATCGGGCCTTGGGCGCCGCCGCACGGGGTTCGAGGATGCGTTTGAGCTCGTCGTCCAGGGTGGTCAGGCTGATCATCACCGCCACCAGCCGTTGTTCGGCCAGCTCGGCCAGCAGGTCCAGATCGCGCAGGATCAGCGAACCTTTGGTGATGATGGTTACCGGGTGGCGGTAACGCAGCAGTACTTCAAGGGTTCTGCGAGTGATCTTGTGTTCGCGCTCGATGGGTTGGTAGGGATCGGTGTTGGAGCCCAGGTTGATCGGCGCACACTGATAGCCCCGCCTGGAGAGTTGTTCCTCCAACACATCCGCAGCATTGGTCTTGGCGATCAGCTTTGTTTCGAAATCCAGCCCTGGTGACAGGTCCCAATAGGCGTGACTGGGCCGCGCGTAACAATAAATGCAACCGTGCTCGCACCCGCGATAGGGGTTGATCGAGCGATCGAATGGCAAGTCCGGCGAGTTGTTGCGGGTGATGATGGATTTCGCCGTCTCGATCCGCACCTCGGTGCCTTGGGTCAGCGGCGCTTCCTGATACCAGCCGTCATCCTCGGCCACCGAGCGGTTCTGGGCGAAGCGGTTGTGCGGATTGGTGGCGGTGCCGCGACCGCGGGGAGGTAGGGGAGTAGCCATCGATGCGGTCCTTTAGCTGTATGTCTATACAGTATAGGAGCCCAGTGAAAGCCGCCAGTGCCGTTCGGCACTTGGATGTATTCATTTTCAGTCAGTTGTTCTTGTTAAGTTAATTCTCAAAGTTTCATGTAACGATGAGCAATATTTTGCCCGTGGCGCTATTTGAAGATTCATCAGTACCATCCCTTTACACGGCGTGGCCGTAAAACTCATTATTAAAAGGATTTAATTAATGTCGAACTATAATCAGCGTGGCATATTTCTTCAACTCGCGGGTCCCTCTATCGTCAGCCCGAAAGAAATCAGGGTTTCCATGCAGTTTGCTCGAAAACAGGAAGCTTACGACCCCGGAAAAGGGGGAGAATTCTATTATCTTTTCGACTGCAACTACACTCGCGAGGCCGTATCGAATGATGGTGGCGTGACCTTTACCATGAAAGCAACCCCTGACATTGACGGCGACGGTACTATCGATGCCCAGGACAAAGCCATTCTGGTAGGACTGGCGAAAGCTTATTCGAAAATAATTAATCCCTGAGGGCGCATATCTAATATTCTCTATGGGGTTTTTTTAGCTGCATACATAGAAAGGCGCTGGCGTGCCACCGTTCGAATACCTCTTGCTCATTGATCCTGATGCTGAACAAACGCTCCGAAAACGAACAGATCTTGCGCAAGGTTCCATCCAAGGGGAAGAATTGCGCAGGTTTTTAAGAATGCCAGTGTTGCGAGTGCAATTTGCCGTGCTGGGCATGGCTTTTTCCTTTTCAGACAGCTGTTTGGTCAGGTCATCCTGAAAAGGAACTGCGGAGTAAAGGCGGCAAATAGATACCACCTTCCAGTTTGTTCAGGACTGGAAGGTGGTTTGACTCAACGCTGTTCTTCCGGCTTTTTCTTCAACTTCGGGTTCGGGAAGAACTGCACGGGCTGAACCTTGGCATCCGGCACCTTCAGGGCGGAGGTGTTTACCCGGGTGCCCAGCTCCTTGGGCACCGACAGACCCTGTTCATTCAGCGTGTCGGAATAACCGCAGGCCACGCACTCGCGATGCGGGACCTCGTCTTCGTTCCACATCATCAACTTGTCCGGCGTGCTACACGCCGGGCAGACAGCCCCGGCGATAAAGCGTTTTTTCGTGATCACAGGACCCTCACTCATGCGGCTGTGACCTCACTCAGGCCACTGTGGCGCAAGAGTGCGTCAATCGATGGTGGCCGTCCCCGGAAATCGACGAACAGCACCATCGGCTCCTGGGAGCCGCCGCGTGCCAGGATCGCCTCGCGGAACGCGCGACCGGTGTCGGCGTTGAGCACGCCGTCTTCTTCGAATTTCGAGAAGGCGTCGGCCGAGAGCACTTCAGCCCATTTGTAGCTGTAATAGCCTGCCGCGTAACCGCCGGCGAAGATATGCGCAAAGCTGTTGGGGAAACGGTTATAGGCCGGCGGGCGCATCACCGAGACCTCGTCGCGCACACCTTCGAGCACTTGCAGCACGCTGCGGCCGTCGCCATGGGTGGCATGCAGTTCGAAGTCGAATAAGGAGAATTCAAGCTGGCGGACCATCATCAGGCCGGACTGGAAGTTCTTCGCCGCGAGCATTTTTTCCAACAGGTCCTGAGGCAGTGGCTCGCCAGTTTCGTAATGACCTGAAATCAGCGCCAGACCTTCCGGCTCCCAGCACCAGTTCTCCATGAACTGGCTTGGCAGCTCGACCGCATCCCAGGCTACGCCGTTGATGCCGGATACGCCGGCGTGCTCGACCCGGGTCAGCAGGTGATGCAAGCCGTGACCGAATTCGTGGAATAGCGTAGTCACCTCATCGTGGGTCAGCAGGGCCGGCTTGCCGCTGTCGGCCGGGGTGAAGTTGCACACCAGATTGGCCACCGGACTCTGCAAAACGCCTTCTGCGGTGCGGCGACGATCACGGGCGCCGTCCATCCAGGCACCGCCGCGTTTGTTGGCGCGGGCGTAGAGGTCAAAAAAGAAGCGACCGACATGCTGGCCGTTTTCCTTGATTTCGAACAGGCGAACATCGGGGTGCCAGGTGTCGAAATCTTTCTGCTCGGCGATTTCGATGCCATACAGACGCTGGACGATGGCGAACAGGCCGCTCAACACCTTGTCGATCGGGAAGTAGGCGCGAAGGGCTTCCTGAGCGACGCTGTAGCGCTGCTCGCGAAGTTTTTCGCCGTAGAAACCGCTGTCCCAGCTTTGCAGGTCCGGGCAGCCTTGTTCGGCGGCATAGGCTTTGAGCTGTTGCAGATCCTGGGCGGCGAAAGGCTTGCTGCGCTTGGCCAGATCGCGCAGGAAACTGATGACCTGATCGCTGGATTCGGCCATTTTGGTGGCCAGGCTCAACTCCGAAAAGCTGGCGAAACCCAGGAGTCTGGCCAGTTCCTGACGCAGGTCGAGGATTTCTTCCATGATCGGGCCGTTATCGTTCTGACCGGCATTCGGGCCTTGGTCCGACGCACGGGTGCAGTAGGCCGCGTAGACTTCTTCGCGCAGGCTGCGATCCTGGGCGTAGGTCATTACTGCGTAGTAGCTCGGGAATTCCAGAGTGATCAGCCAGCCATCCAGGTCTTTGGCCTGAGCCGCGGCGACCATTTGTGCCTTGGCCGAATCGGTCAGGCCGGCGAGGGTAGCTTCGTCAGTGACGTGCCTGGTCCAGGCCTGGGTGGCGTCGAGCAACTGGTTGGAGAAGCGGCTGCCGAGCTCCGACAATTTGCTCTGCACTTCGGCGTACCGCTTTTGCTGGGCTTCAGGCAGATCGATACCCGACAGACGGAAGTCACGCAGGGAGTGTTCCAGGATCGTTTTCTGCGCCACGTCGAAGCCGGCGGCTTCCGGGCTGTTGGCAAGGGCTTCGAAAGCCTCGAACAGTTCGCGATTCTGGCCAAGCTCGGTGGAATAGGCGCTCAACGCGGGCAGGCAGGACTCGTAGGCTTCACGCAGTTCTGGACTGTTGCACACCGCATTCAGGTGGCTGACGGGGCTCCAGGCCGCGCCGAGGCGATCGTTGAGCTCGTCCATTGCCAGCACAAGGCCGGCCCAGGTCGGTTGTTTGCCCTCGGTTTTGAGGATCTCGATAATGGCGGCGCGGTTGTCAGCCAGGATCTGTTCAATGGCCGGTTGCACGTGCTCGGCACGGATCGCCGAGAACGGCGGCAGGTCGTAGGGCTGCAAAAGAGGGTTGTTCACGCTCACGGTTGGCACCTTGGCTGGAAGAAACATCGCACCATCTTAATTACAATCGACGTCGACCGCAGCTATCAGCAAAAGAGAGAGAGCCTATCGTGACCCTTCGCAAGTATCAGAACCACACGCCGCTGCTTGGCAAAGGCGCTTTTGTCGACCGATCGGCGGTGGTGATCGGCGACGTCGAAATCGGCGAAGACAGTTCGGTCTGGCCGCTGACAGTGATCCGTGGCGACATGCATCGCATCCGTGTGGGCGCGCGTACCAGCGTTCAGGACGGCTGTGTGCTGCACATCACCCATGCGGGCCCGTTCAACCCCGATGGCTTCCCGTTGTTGATCGGCGAGGACGTGACCATCGCGCATAAAGTCATGCTCCACGGGTGCACCGTAGGTAGCCGGGTCCTGATCGGGATGGGTAGCATCGTGATGGATGGCGCGGTGGTGGAAGATGACGTCATCATCGGCGCCGGCAGCCTGGTACCGCCCGGCAAGCGCCTGCAAAGCGGTTTCCTCTACGTGGGCAGCCCGGTGAAACAGATCCGAACGCTGACCGTGAAGGAAAAAGCCTTTTTTACCTATAGCGCGGCGAATTACGTAAAGCTCAAGGACCTGCATCTGGCCGAAGGCTACGACCAGATCTAAGTGCCTGTTAACGGAAAGCGTCCCGCCATTGCCCAGGAATCTTCATGCATTACCAGACCGTTTTATTCGACCTTGATGGCACCCTGACCGATCCGCGCGAGGGCATTACCCGTTCGATCCAGTTTGCCCTGAGCAAATTGGGGGTCGATGAACCCGATCTGACCAAACTCGAACACTTTATCGGCCCGCCGTTATTGCAGGCGTTCATGCAGTTTTACGATTTCGACGAGCCCAAGGCCTGGGAAGCGGTCAACTTCTATCGCGAACGCTTCAAGGTCACCGGCCTTTACGAGAACCGAGTCTTCGACGGCGTCACGCCGTTGCTGGAAACCCTCGGCGGACAGGGGCGAGCGCTGTACATCGCGACGTCAAAACCCTGGATCTTCGCCAGGGAAATCGCCAGGCACTTCGACTTTGCGAAACACTTCAAGGTGATCTACGGCAGCGAACTGGACGGGACCCGTACAAATAAAGTCGAGCTGATCGCTCATCTGCTGGCCGAAGAAGGCCTGGATCCGGGCAACACCTTGATGATCGGCGATCGTAAACACGACCTGATCGGCGCGCGGAGCAATGGTCTGGATGCCGCGGCGGTGGGCTATGGTTTTGGCAGCCGTGTAGAGCTGATTGCCGAAGCGCCGGCCTATCACTTCGAAACGCTGGATGAGTTGCATCAGGCATTTTTGCAGCGGTAGTTAAATTGCCTTCGCCGGCTTGCCGGCGAAGAGGCTCGTTCAGCCACTGAAGCTTTATGATTTAGCCAAACCCTCCAACGCCGCCTTGCGCTTTTCAGCCGGCAGAGCCCCCAGCTTCTCGGCTGCGGCATAAAACTTCACCCAGTCCCCGCCTTCCTGCCGGAACAATCCGGCAAACGCCGCCACCCATTGGTCATACAACCCAAACGGCAATAGCCGGGCATTGCTCATCGGCGCATTGATCCAGGTATCGTAGCGATGGTCCCCAGCCCATTGGGTGTCACGCAGCAGTCGATACTCACCGCGCAAGCGCTCGAACGTTACCGCCTTGCGATGACGCATCTGGTCGGCGGGCAGTGGCAGGGCGTACAGCCATTCGAGCTGCCGGCGAGTGTCCAGGATCAACTGAAGGAATTGCTCGCGTCGCTTCATCTGTACGCCGTCTTCCGGCGCCAGGCCTCGGACTGCGCGCCATTGGCGAGTGCCTTCCTGTTCGACGAAAGAGGCGAAAGACTCGTTGAACTCGGTGTCGTCCTTCACATACAGGCGCTGATGCGCCAGTTCGTGAAAGATCAAAGTCGCCAGCCGCTCGTCGCCCCAACCCATCATTGAACTGATGATCGGATCGTTGAACCAGCCGAGCGTCGAATAGGCCTCGACACCGCCGATTGACACGTCCATACCTTGCAGTCGTTGCAAGGCCGCTTCGCCGCGGGCCGCGCTCTGACTGTAGTAACCGCGATAGGCAACGCATCCGGCAATGGGGAAACAATGGTTTTGCGGCGTCAGGGAAAACTCCGGCGTGGCAAATACATTCCAGACTACGAACGGCCGACCAATGTCAGCGTAAAGACGATAGCTCTGGTTGTCCGGCAGGTGCAGATGTTGGCTGGCGAATGTCCTGGCCTTCTGTGATTGAGCCAGTCGCGCACGCAATTGCTGATCGCGACCGGGATCGGCAATCACGCTGGAAACCGGCTCCCGCGCCCGTAGCAGTTGTAGCTGACCACTGACCAATTGGCCGTAATAGCTGACGCTGGCGCAACCGTTGAGCAACAAAAACAACACGCCCGGAAACAAAATGCGTAAAACGCGATCAAGTAACCCAAGGCTTGGAAGCGGCCTGATCAAAATGAATCATCCCAGGAGAGTCTGCCCACAAGACTATCCTGCCTGACTGGAGCTCCGCTATGCGCACGTTGATGCTGACAGGAAGCCTGTTGTTACTGACAGGTTGTGCCGGGTTCGGATTACCTCGCCATGATCCGGCCCAAGCGTGGATCGACCTGGATTCAAAGCAAGAAGATACAGCACTGCAAGCGCTGGAAGTCGATGACAAAACCGCTGCCGACAAGCGCTACTTCGAGGTCCATCCCGGTAGCCATGAGCTGACGGTGCGTTACCAGTTTCCGGTTCAGCCAACCAACATCGGTCCCGACGCCGAACCGCTGTGGCGTGATTGTCAGTTGAACGTGAAATTCAAGGATTTCAACGCAGGCCAGCGGTATCAGCTGCAAGCGGGGAATATCGGTTTCCGGCCGTGGGCAAAGCTCTATGATCAACAGCGAAAAGTGATTGGCCAAGGGACACCGGCTGGCTGCCAACGCACCTGATCGGCGTTATGCTGAAGGCCCCCATCCAAGGGAATTCATCATGCGCAGGTCAATGCTATTACTGGCTGCAAGTGTCGTTGCCGGCTGCCAGAGCCCATTGCCGGAGGTAAATCCGCAGATGGCCTGGGTCGAATTTTCGACACCGTTCCCCAACGACAAGTTGTTGATGGCTGAACGATTGGACAAGCAGCGATTGCGCGACGGGCGTTTTTTCCAGGTTACCCCCGGCAGCCATGAGCTGATCGTTCGATTCGACTTCGAAGTGCCTGGAGGGGGTGGGGGCTTGAGTATGATGAGCGGTCCCACGGAACGGTTGTGTTACCTGACCATCCGTTACGATCATTTCGAAGCCGGTCAGCGTTATGTGCTGGAAGGCCGTTCGATCGCGTTCACTCCCGGTGCTCGCCTGTACAACGCCAAGCGTGAAATCGTCGCTGAAGACCGAGAGTCCTATTGCCTCATGTGAGGTGAATCAGCGGTCGTTCTTCTGATAGATGATTTTCCTTGTGCCGCCTGCGCACGAGCCAACGACCATGTTCTGATCGTGCACTTCATCGTTGGTGACAATTTCCAGGGTGTAGGACGAGACGTTATTGGCCTGTATTTTGGCCTCGATCTCGGCCTTGAGTTCTTCACATGATTTCGGTGCCGCGAAGGCCGATGTGGCCAGCGCAGTACAGATAATCGCCAAGGCAATACGTTTCATGGTTGAAGCTCCTTCGAAGGCAGCGCGCACATCGATGCGTTTTTACTGCTGTCATTTATTCGACCACATTTTCGCCAGTCAGACTTGTGTCAGCACGAAAAAAACGCAGCCTCCGCCAGCTCCTACAGATTCACTCAACCCCTGTAGGAGCTGCCGAAGGCTGCGATCTTTTGTCATGCAACAGAGATCTAGCCGACCAGCGTCGCATCCAGGCTGATCTTCGCATTCAGCACCTTGGACACCGGGCAACCTTCCTTGGCCTTGTTGCTCAATTCCTCGAACTGCGCCTGAGTCGCTCCGGGGATTTTAGCCTTGAGGATCAGTTTCACCGCCGTGATCGCAAAGCCACCTTCCACCTGGTCCAGCGTGACCTCGGCATTGGTATCGATGCTGTCAGCCTTGAGACCGGCATCGCCGAGAATCATTGAAAACGCCATGGAAAAGCAGCCCGCGTGTGCCGCACCGATCAGCTCTTCCGGGTTGGTGCCCTTGCCGCCTTCGAAACGCGCCTTGAAGCCGTAGGGTGCTTCTCTGAGTACACCGGTTTCGGTGGAAATCGAACCGATGCCGGTTTTCAGGTCGCCTTCCCAATGAGCCGATGCTTTTTTCGTGATAGCCATGTCTGCCTCCTCAAGATCCGGCGCGAATCGTCGCGCCTTCGTGGTTTTCGGTTGCTAGGGTTCTGAGGATAGACGGTGGTGCAAAGTTCATCGCATTCTAATTTGATGCCTCATTTTGCAGGAATTCCAACCGTGCTATTGAAACTCGGGTATATGCCCTCATTGCATGAAGCACGCTTATGGATTCGGCAGGTTTTCGTTTGTAAGAAAAACCTGCACCCTCAATTGGAGAAGCAGACTTATGAAACGACTGTCCGATATCAAGTTCTCGACCCTCGATCTGGTGCCTGTGCGAGAGAATGGCAGTGCAGCCCAGTCGCTGCGCAATTCCCTGGACCTGGCGCAGCACGTCGAAAAGTTCGGCTACAACCGCTTCTGGGTTGCTGAACACCACAATATGGATGGCATCGCCAGTTCAGCGACCTCGGTACTGCTGGGTTATCTGGCCGGCGGCACTACGACCATTCGAGTCGGCTCGGGCGGTGTGATGTTGCCCAACCACGCACCGCTGGTCATCGCGGAGCAGTTCGGCACGCTTGAAAGTCTGTACCCGGGCCGGATCGATCTGGGCCTGGGCCGCGCTCCCGGTTCCGATCAAATGACTGCTCGCGCGTTGCGCCGTGAGCGCTCCGGAAGCGCCGACGAGTTTCCCGAAGACGTGACCGAACTGATGCGCTACCTCGGCCCACGTACCCCAGACCAGCGAATTATCGCGATGCCGGGTACCGGCACCAACGTTCCGGTCTGGTTACTCGGTTCGAGCCTGTTCAGTGCCCAACTGGCCGGTGAGCGCGGTTTGCCCTACGCCTTCGCCTCCCATTTCGCACCGCGCTTCATGCATGAGGCAATTCGCGTCTATCGCAACCACTTCAAGCCTTCCGCGGTATTGGACAAGCCCTACGTGATGCTCGGCGTACCCTTGGTAGCCGCCGACACCGACGAACAGGCCGACTATCTGGCGACTTCGGTCTACCAGCGGATTCTTGCGTTGATGCGTGGCCAAAGCCTGGTGCAACGGCCACCAGTGAAAACCATGGACGGCCTGTGGCTGCCGCATGAGAAGGAAGCGGTAGGCGATTTCCTCGGCCTGGCCATGGTCGGCAGCCCGCAGAAGATTCGCGCCAAACTGGAGGTGCTGATCGAGCAGACCCAGGCGGATGAGCTGATTTTTACCTGTGACCTCTACGAACATGCCGATCGTGTGCATTCCTATGAGCTGTTGGCGCAGGTCATGAAAGGCTGACGTTCGAGCGGCGCCTACAAAAAAGCCGACGTCATTGCGTCGGCTTTCCTATTTTTCGTGGGCATCAGCTATCTCTTGTAGACAATTTCCTTGGTACCCTTCTCACACGTGCCGACGACTTTCCCATCAGCACCAGTGCCTTTATCGACGATTTCCAGGGAATAACCAGCAACACCCTTGGCATCAAGTTTTGCGGCGATCTCGGCTTTCAGTTCTTCACATGACTTGCCATGAGCGAAGGCTGTACTCCCAAGGGTCAGCAAAACTACCACTAAAATAAACTTCTTCATCTGTCGCATTCTCTGGTCGGATCAATAGGGGGCATCCGGCTATCAGCCGGATGTTCTTGTGTAGCGCATTGCCAATCCCTATGGCACTCGGCCAGCGAGCCAGTTCAGAAGACTAGCTCAAACTCAGCTGCTCGCAATCCGGAACCCGACCTTGAGCGTGACCTGGAAATGGGCAGCCTTACCGTCCTTGATGTGCCCGCGGGTTTCGGTTACCTCGAACCATTCCATGTACTTGAGGCTTTTATTTGCTTCGGCCAAGGCGTTGTTGATGGCGTCTTCGATGCTGCTGGCGGATGAGCCGACCAGCTCGACTTTCTTGTAGGTGTGATGATCTGTCATGGCGTTCTCCTCAGGGTTTGATTACAGCCTAGCAGTGATTTTCTTATTACTTCTGTCGGCTAATACGACGTTGAAGTTCAGATTTACTGCACTTTCTCGAACCGCTGAAGTCCCAACCAACACACGCAACTCAACCAATGCAGGAGAGCCACCATGGCCACCACTTCTTTACGTAAAGCCTCATTGCAAAGCATGGAAGCCGAGATCGAGAGTTTGCTCAAGTCTCTGGAAAGCCTTAAGGACGACGCCTCGGACGAGTCGCGTAAAACCCTTAAAGTGTTGAAAACGAACGCCGAAAACGCGCTGAAGCATTCGCGCCATCTGCTCAGCGATGCGTACGAAGAAGTTAAAGTCAAAACCCGCGAAACCGGAATCGCCACACGGGACTACGCCCAGGAACACCCTTGGACTACCGCGGGTGTGGCTGTGGGTGCGCTGGGTTTGCTCGCAGCTTATCTGCTGTTCAAACGAGGCGAATGATCGGTTTGGCGCAGTTCGTTCTTTAGCCACTGCGCCAACTGCCTGGCGCGCCCGTCCGCGGCGCGCTTGGGTAGCCACAACGCCAGTTGCGCCGGGGTTTCGCTGAAGCCCCAGGGCGCGACCAGGCGGCCGGCCTTCAAGTCCTCGGCCACCAGCGGTTCAGGGGCAATCGCCACGCCCAGCCCCGCTACTGCCGCTTCCAGCAAGTAATACAGATGCTCGAACCCCTGACCTGATTTCAACGCTTTGGCGTCGATTCCATTTTGTTGCGCCCAGCTGGGCCATGCTTGCGGGCGAGAGGTGGTGTGCAGCAATGGCTCGTCCAGCAGCGCTGTGGCCGGTGCTTCTCGCAGTCTTTCGTAACCGGCGAATCGCGGGCTCATCACCGGGCCGATCCGCTCGCTGGCCAACTCGTAGACCTGCATGTCCGCCGGCCAGGGTGGCTCGGCAAACACCAGCAGGGCATCGAGCCCCGGCCGACGAGGATCGAGATCGCCTTCTCCGGCCGATAGATGCAAGCGCAGATCCGGCAAGTCTGAATTCAGTCTTCCCAGGCGCGGAATGAACCAGCGTGCCAGCAAGCTGCCCGAGCAGCCAAGTACGAACGGCGCATCAGCGGTGCTTTGCGTCAGCTCTGCGCAGACCGTACGCAAACGCTCGAACGCTTCAGCGCTGGCATCACGCAATCGAATCCCGGCATCTGTGAGTTTAAGGCCGCGTCCTTCCTTGACGAAAAGGCTCACCCCGAGGTGCTCTTCGAGTACTTTGAGTTGACGGCTGACCGCGCCATGGGTGACGTGCAACTGTTCCGCGGCCTGACTGACGCTGTTCAGGCGGGCAGTGGCTTCGAAAGCGCGAAGTGCGTTCAGCGGGGGAAGGTCATGGCTCATGGTATCTGTGAGTTTTCCTGACAGGTTATGGCAATCTTATCGGTTTTCAGCCAGAGGTGTGAGGGGTAGAGTTAAGCCCATTGTCATCTCACGCATTCAACTGGAGCGACCCATGACCCAGACTAATCTGCGCAACGGCCCCGACGCCAACGGCCTGTTCGGCGCGTTCGGCGGGCGCTACGTCGCTGAAACCCTGATGCCGTTGATTCTTGACCTGGCCCGTGAATACGAAGCGGCCAAGGAAGATCCTGCATTCAAAGAGGAATTGGCCTACTTCCAGCGCGACTATGTCGGTCGTCCAAGCCCGCTTTATTTCGCTGAGCGTCTGACCGAGTTCTGCGGTGGCGCAAAGATTTACCTGAAGCGCGAAGAGCTCAATCACACCGGCGCGCACAAGATCAACAACTGCATCGGCCAGATCCTGCTGGCACGGCGCATGGGCAAGAAGCGCATCATTGCCGAGACCGGTGCCGGCATGCACGGCGTGGCGACGGCCACCGTGGCCGCTCGTTTCGGCCTCGATTGCGTGATCTACATGGGCACCACCGACATCGAGCGCCAGCAAGCCAACGTGTTTCGCATGAAGCTGTTGGGCGCTGAAGTGATTCCGGTAGTGGCCGGGACCGGCACCCTTAAGGATGCAATGAACGAAGCGCTGCGTGACTGGGTCACCAATGTCGACAGCACGTTCTACCTGATCGGCACCGTCGCCGGTCCGCATCCTTACCCGGCGATGGTTCGCGACTTTCAGGCCGTCATCGGCAAGGAAACCCGTGACCAGCTGCAAGCCCAGGAAGGTCGTCTGCCGGACAGCCTGGTGGCGTGCATCGGTGGTGGTTCCAATGCCATGGGCCTGTTCCACCCGTTCCTGGACGACAACAGCGTCGAAATCATCGGCGTCGAAGCCGCCGGTCACGGCATCGAAACCGGTAAGCACGCCGCCAGCCTCAACGGTGGCGTGCCGGGTGTACTCCACGGTAACCGGACGTTCCTGTTGCAGGACGACGATGGCCAGATCATCGACGCCCACTCGATTTCCGCCGGCCTCGACTATCCGGGCATCGGCCCGGAACACGCCTGGTTGCATGACATCGGCCGCGTCCAGTACACCTCGGTAACCGACGACGAAGCCCTCGATGCGTTCCACAAATGCTGCCGCCTGGAAGGGATCATTCCGGCGCTGGAAAGCGCTCATGCCCTGGCCGAAGTGTTCAAGCGCGCTCCGACCTTGCCCAAAGATCACCTGATGGTGGTCAACCTGTCCGGTCGTGGCGACAAAGACATGCAAACCGTGATGCACCACATGGAACACTCTCAAAAAGAGCAGTCTCAACAAGAACAGTCCAAGCAGGAGAAACACTGATGAGCCGCCTGCAAACGCGTTTTGCCGAACTCAAGGAACAGAACCGTGCCGCCCTGGTGACCTTTGTGACCGCCGGCGACCCGAGCTACGACACTTCCCTGGCGATTCTCAAAGGCTTGCCCGGTGCTGGCGCCGACGTGATCGAGCTGGGCATGCCTTTCACTGATCCGATGGCCGATGGCCCGGCGATCCAGTTGGCCAACATTCGTGCCTTGGGCGCCAAACAAAACCTGGCGAAAACCCTGCAGATGGTTCGCGAGTTCCGCGAAGGCAATACCGACACACCGCTGGTGCTGATGGGTTACTTCAACCCGATTCACAAGTACGGCGTACTGCGCTTTATTGCCGATGCCAAAGAAGCCGGCGTGGATGGGCTGATCGTGGTCGACCTGCCACCCGAGCATAACGGCGAACTGTGCGACCCGGCCCAGGTTGCCGGTCTGGACTTTATCCGGCTGACCACGCCGACCACCGATGACGTGCGTCTGCCAACCGTTCTGAACGGCAGTTCCGGCTTCGTTTACTACGTCTCCGTTGCCGGTGTGACCGGCGCGGGCGCGGCGACGCTGGAACATGTCGAAGAAGCGGTTGCCCGCTTGCGTCGCCACACCGATCTGCCGATCAGCATCGGTTTCGGCATCCGTACACCGGAGCAAGCGGCTGCCATCGCTCGCCTGGCGGATGGTGTGGTGGTGGGCTCGGCGTTGATCGATCATATCGCCGATGCCACGACGCCGGCCCAGGCGGTCGATGGCGTGTTGAGCCTGTGCGCGGCCCTTGCCGACGGCGTGCGAAAGGCCCGCGTTAGCTGAAGGTAATGTGCCTCAAGGCAACTCCAGCCCTCCCGACGCTTTGTGCAATTTTCTCAAATGTTCGCCAACCTGCTTCAGGTTGGCTTCATTGGCGGCCATCTCGGCCGCCCGGCTCGGTTCGAGCAGCGCCCTCACTTCCTTGTCCAGATCGCCGGTCAGCGCTTGAAGCTGTTTCTGCCGCAGGCTGCTTTCCGATTCCAGGCGTTGCCATTCATTTGGCTGCGGCAAACCATAACCGCCCGTACCGAGCAGCTCTGCCGGTCGGCTGAGGAAGCCACTGTTGGCGAGAATCTGCTGCAGGGTCGCGTTGGCTTTGTCCATGCCACCGTTCTTCAATTCCCGGGCGCCCAGATAGCGCTGTTTTACTTCGTCCTGGGCCAATACCAACTGTTGGCGGAAGGCGGCTTGCTCCAGTAACAGCAATGCCGCACTGGTGCGCAAGTCGGCCCGGTCAATCCATTGCCGGCGTTCGTCGGCTTTCAATGCCAGCCAGTCTTCAACTTTCTCCTGCTTGATCGGCAAGTGCTTTTTTAGCACTTCGAACATCGCTTGATAACGATCGCGGAAGGAGTCAAAGCGATAGCCCAGGCGCAGCGCTTCGCGGGGATCGTCCAGCACGCTGGTATCCGCCAGTCCACGACCCTTGAGCACTTCCAGCAATCCGTTGGGCATGATGCTGTCCAGCCCGACCAGCTGTGCATTGTTGGTGCCGCTGCGCAACAGTTTCAGGCCTTCTACCGCACAGTTATTGGACAGGAAGAAATAGTTGCCATCGTAGCTCCAGTGCATCTCGGCGGCGTGTTCCACCACGTTCTCGATTTCGTTGCGTGAAAGGTTCAGCGGCACCGAGGCCAGGCTGCGCAATTCGGTCTTGGTGTATTCATCAATCACCTGAGCCAGCGGCAGGACAAACAGGCGCGACGGGTATTTACCCACCAGGCCGTCCCAGCTCGACAGCTGTACATCACCGACAAAGGCGCGGTAGGACAGCACCAGATGCTGATCCAGATCCAGCCGGCAATCCGGTCCGCGTGGTCGACCGGGGGCGCAGATCACCAGGCGCAACATGCTGTGGCCCCAGCGGCTGACCCAATTCTGATTGGCTTCGGCAAGCAGATAGTCGACGGCGTACACCCGTTCCGGGTCGACCTGGCCCAGAGGTTGTTTGGCGAAGTCGTTGCCGGCGTTGAGGAATGCAAAGGATTTGCCGCAGGTATCTTTGGCGGCGGGCGCCCAGCCGAAATGTTCCTGATAGTAGCGGTACAGCGCAGGACGGCGGCAAGCGTAGCTCGGGTCGAGGAGGAAATACTCCATGTTGACCGCAACGAACTCCTTGGGACTGCTCGTCTCGTAGATGTCCGGGCTGCGGGCAATTTGTCGATTGTATTGTTCGCGCTCGCCACGGCGGCCGACGTACTGCGGCCAGCCGGCGAGGTCGAGTAGCCGCGGGTCGTCGCTGAGGGTAAAGCGTCGATCGGCCTGACCGCGGCATTCGTCGGGCATGCCGATCAGCCCCGAACTGCTGATACGACGGGTGCAGCGCTGAATCAGGGTGCGTTCGGCGTCGGGCCACAGGCGCGCCCGGTCATAGATGTGAGTGATTTCGTGCAACACCGTGGCCAGCAATTCCCTGCGCACAGTGCCGTGGGGGCGATAGGTTTTTTTCGTCGCAGCGCTGCCATCGGTGAGGCCGGCGAGCAAGTTGCGGTTCAAGTCGAGTTCGGACACCAGGGATGCCTGACCGTAGGCGTCGCCTGGCATCTCATCGGTCCAGCCGACATCGATTTTGCGGTCGAGTTGCTCGATGAAGCGCGGCGGCAATGCCTGCATGGCTTCATCGAGCAGCGCCTGACTGGCCTGCTGTTGTGCGGGGCTCAACCCTTGGGTCTTGAGCTGTAATTGCAGGCCAGCCTGGGCCGTGTTGCCAAGCAGCAACAGGACCCCGGCCAACAGCCAGGCACCAAGCGACATCACAGTGCGAGGATGGCTTCGGCGAGCACCAGGTCACTGGCGTCCCGGGCTTCCGGCACGCGGGTGCGCAATGTGTCGAAGGCAGCTTCCAGGTGTGCTCCACGAATTTCACCTTCGCTGGCAACGAAGCTGGCGGCATCGTCGTGGGCTTCGCGGATGATTTTCGAATCGCGAATGGACGTGGTGGTGTCTGATGTGAAATCAATGGTGCGCCGGGAGGCATCGATGATGATGTTACTGGTGGCGACCAAGGTGTGCGCCTGGGTCACATCGGCCAACAACAACAGGCCAAGGGCAGCAGCAATCAGGGGGCTACGCATGGAACGACTCCGCAGATAAGGATAACTATTGGACGAGAATTGCCTGCGCCAGTTCAAGGTCGCTTGCATGAAGTTTCGGTTGGGTGCTGCGCAGGTAGACCAGGGCAGCCTCCAGTTGCGCGCCCCGCAGTTTGCCGTCACTGGCAACGAACGCAGCAGCGTCATCCTGTGCGGCGAGCAGCAACTTGCGGTCGAAGGGAGCGGCGGACACCATGGTGGTGGCGTAGCCGGTGACGACGATGCCTTGTGTCGACAGGTTGAAGGCGTCGTAGGCATGGGCCGGGCCCACCCAGCAAGCTGTCGCAAACAACGGAGTGATCAACAGATTTGAAAGAAAACGCATGAGGCTCGGTAGCTGAAAGCGAGTCTCAAGGCTAGCGCAACGCCCGGTCTAGAGCCAGCCTTGAAACATTGGGACACTACGCGAGTGTCCCAAGTGAGCGACGTCGCTTAGATCGTCAGTATGGCCTGGGCCAGCTGCGCATCCGTGGCACTCAGTTGAGGCGCCTGTTGACGGATGTGGTCGAGGGCGCTTTCCAGTTTCACCCCACGGATGGCGCCTTCACTGGCCACGAAGCTGGCGGCGTCGTCGCGGGCAGCACGCACGATCTTGTCATCGCGGAAGGAAGAAGTGACATCGGAGGTCGCATCGGACGTGGCCTTGAGTGCGCCGACGACGGCATCGGTGGTCACGATGAAGCTGGTGGCGTGGGCATTGGCGGCCACGGCAAGCAGGGCTGCAGCGCTGAGCAAGCGAAGACGGGACATGATGTAACTCCTTGGTGAACCGATTGGGAGATGGCGCAGTGTCTGAAGATCAGACGCCTGTGATACCGCGTTCGCCACGTTCTGGTTAGATATTAGGCTGTCAGGGATGGATTCGAACAGCCCATAGTAGAAACGATAGGTGTAGGAGTTGCCGAAGGCTGCGATCTTTTTGATCTTGTATGCCAGATCAAAGATCGCCGCCTTCGACAGCTCCTGCAAAGTGTATCGGTTAATATTATATTAATAGTAACTGTACTGGTATTGCTTTTCTACGTCCTGAAACGACAAAACCCGTCGCGGTTTCCCACGACGGGTCTTGTTTATTCAATTCGGGTTGCTGGCGGTGGACCCTGAGGGTCAGAGCCAGCGACGCTACTTAGCGCCAGAACGGCTTGCTCAGCTCTTCGTAGCGTTGCGATTCGCTGATACCGGCGTCAGCCAGCAGACGCGAATCCAGACGAGCCAATTGATGGCGGCTGGAGATGCGGCGCTGCCACAACATCAGGTTGGCGAGAACGCGCAACGGCATGGAAGTCTGGGTTTTTGCGCTGGTGTCTTCGAAGAACAGTTCGGAACTGAGTGTACGTTCCATGGTAAGCATCCTTCCGCTCGTGGCGGGATTAGGTAGTGGTTTAACTGATGCCAATGATCCTCTTGTTTGGCCAGTCCCTGTAGATACAGTTCACCTGTATTGTGAGGGACCAGTTAACTGTTAATAGGCAGTGTACTGGTCGAAATTGAGGCAACTGTACCTATCTGCACTAATATGGTGCATATTTGCACTTTTGGTATGGAAAGGTAAGGGAAAACTGTAGGAAAAGACCGGTACAGCAGTACAGTTTTAAACACATAATGGCTTGGCAATAGCGGGCTGGCGAAACTGTCATTGCGTCAGCCGCTATCTGTAACCCGTCAGACCGCAAGCATGCGCCCGGTTTCTTCGAGGTTCATGTGCCAGCTCAGTGCATCGCGCAGGATATGCGGGGTATGGCCACCCAATGCGCATGCAGCTGTGAAGTAATCATCCAGCGCCTGGCGATAATCCGGGTGCACGCAGTTGTCGATGATGACGCGAGCCCGCTCCCGCGGTGCCAGGCCGCGCAGGTCGGCCAGCCCGACCTCGGTGACGAGGATGTCGACGTCATGCTCGGTGTGGTCGACGTGGCTGACCATGGGCACCACGCTGGAGATTGCGCCGCCCTTGGCGATCGACTTGGTAACGAAGATTGCCAGGTGCGCGTTACGCGCGAAGTCGCCTGAGCCGCCGATCCCGTTCATCATCCGCGTGCCGCAGACATGGGTGGAGTTGACGTTGCCGTACAAGTCGAATTCCAGCGCGGTGTTGACGCCGATGATGCCCAGTCGACGCACCACTTCCGGGTGGTTGGAGATTTCCTGCGGGCGCAGGACCAGTTTGTCCTTGTAGCGCTCCAGGTTGCCGAAAACGTCGGTATTGCGACGCGCCGACAACGTGATCGAACTGCCGGACGCAAAGCTCAGTTTGCCGGCGTCTATCAGGTCGAAGGTCGAGTCCTGCAGCACTTCGGAGTACATGGTGAGGTCTTCGAAGGGCGAGTCGATCAAACCGCACATCACCGAATTGGCGATGGTGCCAATCCCGGCTTGCAGCGGGCCAAGCTTGTTGGTCATGCGTCCGGCTGCCACTTCCTGCTTGAAGAAGTCGATCAGATGGTCGGCGATAGCCTGGGTATCGACGTCCGGCGGCAACACGGTGGAAGGCGAGTCGGACTGATTGGTAATTACGATGGCAACGATCTTTTCCGCCGGGATCGGGATGGCGGTGCTGCCGATCCGGTCGTCAACCTTCACCAGCGGAATCGGTGTGCGAGTCGGGCGATAGGTCGGAATATAGATGTCGTGCAGACCTTCCAGATTCGGGTTGTGTGCCAGGTTGATTTCAACGATGACCTGTTTGGCGAAAATCGCGAAGCTGGCCGAATTGCCGACTGAAGTGGTCGGCACGATGTGGCCTTGCTCGGTGATCGCCACGGCCTCGATCACCGCGATATCCGGAAGCTTGAGCTGCTGGTTGCGTAGCTGCTCCACGGTTTCCGAAAGATGCTGGTCGATGAACATCACTTCGCCAGCGTTGATCGCCTTGCGCAGCGTGCTATCGACCTGGAATGGCATGCGTCGCGACAGCACCCCGGCTTCGGTGAGTTGTTTGTCGAGGTCGTTGCCCAGGCTCGCGCCCGTCATCAGGGTGATTTTCAGCGGGGTCAGCTTGGCGCGTTCGGCCAATGCATGGGGCACGGCCTTGGCTTCGCCGGCGCGAGTGAAACCACTCATGCCGACGGTCATGCCGTCCTCAATCAGAGCGGCTGCGTCAGCGGCGCTCATCACTTTGTCCAACAACGAAGGCAAGCGAATACGATCACGGTACATGGAGGTTTATCTCGGGCAACGAAAGCAAGGTGTGCAGTCTAGTGATTTGAAAAAAATCCGTCCCGCTACCATGGTCGAATGCCGACCCCTGATTTAGAGCCTTTGGTCGGGTTGGCGGATCATTTCAACGGCAATAAAAAACCCCAGCCTGATAAGGGCCGGGGTTTTGGGTATTGCGTTGAAGCAGCTATTACTCGACGGCTTTGACCATGTCTTCGATGACTTTCTTGGCGTCGCCGAAGACCATCATGGTCTTGTCGAGGTAGAACAGTTCGTTGTCCAGGCCGGCATAGCCGCTGGCCATGGAGCGCTTGTTGACGATGATGGTCTTGGCCTTGAACGCTTCGAGAATCGGCATGCCGGCAATCGGCGACTTCGGATCGTTCTTCGCCGCCGGGTTGACCACGTCGTTGGCGCCCAGTACCAGCACCACGTCGGCCTGGCCGAACTCGGAGTTGATGTCTTCCATCTCGAACACCTGGTCGTAAGGCACTTCGGCCTCGGCCAGCAGCACGTTCATGTGGCCCGGCATACGGCCGGCAACCGGGTGGATCGCGTACTTCACGGTCACGCCGCGATGGGTCAGCTTCTCGGTCAGCTCTTTCAGCGCGTGCTGCGCCCGGGCGACCGCCAGGCCGTAGCCCGGAACGATGATCACGGTGTCGGCGTTGGTCAGCAGGAAGGTCGCGTCGTCAGC
>NZ_JAUSSR010000005.1 GCF_030812475.1 Pseudomonas lini | reverse complement strand
GTCAGGGCCTTGACGAACGCTTCGGGAAAACCTTTCTGCTCGTCGATCGTGCGCCAGTAAGCCGCGTCGAATTCGGCGCACAGGGCGCGCACGCCCTCGCGAATGGCATTGAGTTCGTCAGAGTTGCGGTCAGTCATTATTATTCTCCTCAACGCGTCACGCACGACAGTTGCCCTGCGTGACCGGGTACGGGCATAGAATGGTCAGATCGGGTTGAAACCCAGGGCGGCACGAAAGCGATTCTTGATGTAGTGACCATCACGTGGTGGCAGCACCCGTGGCGGGTTTTCCGCCTTGATTTTGATCGTCGCGAGCTTGACGCCATCGCGAGTTGCAAAGCGCTCGCGCAAGTTATGTACGCCTTCCATGTCACGGATTTCATCGGTCCAGCTGAAGCCGCAAGTCTTTGCGACCTGATCCAGGGAAATACCAAAACCGGCGTGGCTGACTTGCATGCCGGTTTCACCAAAGTGACCGTTATCCAGTACAGCGATGGTCAGGTTGGCAGGCTTCTGCAGGGCCACCGTAGCCAGTGCGCCGAACCCCATGAGCAACTCGCCGTCACCGGTGACCACCACCACCGATTTGTTTGGCTGCGCATTCGCCAGGCCCAGGCCCACAGTGATTGCGCTGCCCATGGCGGCCCAGAGGTAATAATTCAGATCGTTGTCACCGGCGGCCATGACGTCATAGGATGCTGAACCCAGGCCTGTCACGACCAGTACGTCTTTGCGGTCGGCCAGCAAGGCCTTGACCACTTCGCGGCGACACAGAGTGTGGTTTGCGCTTACTTGACCCATTTCTTTTCTCCAATCAGGCGCTGGCCGAGCAGCAGGGCAGTGGACGAATCACCGTTGAAGGCCATGGTCGCGGCACCGTGCAGCAGCGGGGCGACGTCTTCTGGAACGTCTGCACGCCAGGTCATGACCTTCATCAGATTCAGGGAGGCTTCTGTGGCCTGACCCATGGGGTTCTGCCACGCGTTGAATTCGGCCCAGTCGCCGCGCATGGTGACCACCATCAACAGCGGGAAGCCGGCACAGACCTGAAGTGCCAGGGTGTTGAGGCAGTTACCGACGCCGCTGGACTGCATCAGGAGGGCACCGCGCTCTCCGCCAAGCCATGCGCCGGCGAGATAGCCGATGCCTTCTTCCTCGGTGGTGAGGACAACGGCCTTGATGTCCGGGTCTGCATACGACATACGGATCGCCGCCGAGTGGCCTGCATCCGGTACGAAGACCACGTGTTTGACGTCGTGGGCCTTGAGCACGCGGAACACGTCCTCCTGCCAATCCTGTCCCAGGGTGTGTTCAGCTTCTGTTGACATGCCAGTCTCCCAAGCAGTGCTGCTTTTGTGTTTTCACACATTCTGGGAGGGATGGAGGAGAAGGACGACTACCGTTTTTGTCTTTGAGATATGCCCGTTTTGTATAGCTGGGAGGTGAATGCGTGGTCGGCAGGGCCACGGCGATAGCCATGCATTATGGGAACGATCATTAGGAGCAATGCTCAACGCAGGGCTGTGCAGAACGCACGGATGGATTCGCAGGCTTGGCGCAATGAAGCGTCATCCAGGGCGTAGGCAATGCGAATGTAAGGACCAAGGCCAAAAGCGCTGCCATGCACCACGGCTACATCCGCTTCATCGAGCAGCGCATGCGCGACATCTTCGTCGGTGTGCAGTACGCGGCCACCCGGTGAGGTACGACCGATCAATCCGGTACAGGAAGCGAACGCGTAGAACGCCCCGGCTGGACTGACGCATTCTAGGCCTGGGGTGTCGTTCAGCAGCGCCACCATCAAATCGCGACGACTCTGGAAGGCTACGCGGCTTTCGCTGATGAAAGCCTTGGGCCCCTCCAGCGCGGCGAGTGCGGCCTGTTGCGAAATCGAACTGGCCCCCGAGGTTTGCTGACCTTGCAGCTTTTCCATGGCCTCAAGCAGCCAGCGTGGTCCTGTGGCAAAACCGATGCGCCAGCCGGTCATGGCATAGGCCTTGGACACCCCGTTCATGGTCAGGGTGCGCGCTGCCAGCCGTGGTTCAACCTGGGCCAGGGTATGGAACACTTGGTCGTCGAAGATCAGGTGTTCGTAGATGTCATCGGCCAGAATCAACACGTGAGGGTGTGCCAACAACACCTGCGCCAAGGCTTGCAGCTCATCCCGGCTGTACACCGCGCCCGTCGGGTTGGACGGCGAGTTGAGGATCAACCAGCGGGACTGAGGGGTGATCGCTGCGGCCAGCGCCGCGGGCGTCAGCTTGAAACCGGTGTCGGCATCGCAGGTAACGATTCGGGCTTCACCTCCGCACAGTTGAACCATCTCCGGGTAACTGACCCAGTACGGCGCTGGCACGATGACCTGATCACCCTCGTTGAGGGTCGCGGCCAAGGCGTTGTAGATCACCTGTTTGCCACCGTTGCAGACGAGGGTGTCTTGCCAGGTGACGTTCAGGCCATTTTCGCGGCGGAACTTGGCGGCCACCGCTTCGCGCAGTGAACGCACACCGGCGACCTGGGTGTAGCGGGTGTGGCCGTGCTCAATGGCATGAATGGCCGCTTCACGTACATGTTTGGGCGTATCGAAATCTGGCTCGCCGGCGCACAGCGAAATAATGTTCGCACCTTGTGCCCGGCGCTCTGCAACCCGATCCATGATTCGGTAAGTCGCGGAAGGCTGGGCGCTGGCCAGGCGCTGGTTCAGCCGCTGGATGTCGGCGCTCATGCGCGGGTTCTCCACTCAGTCAGGTTCATCAGTTCCAGGGTCGAGCGGCCTTCGGTCAACGCCTGCATCATCTGCGCTTCCTTGCTTGCACGCGCCTCGCCTTCGGCCAGGGTACGTGCCGCATCCGACTTGGGAATGATGATCACGCCGTCATCGTCGGCTACCACCCAATCACCCTGAGCCACCAAAGCACCGTTGAAATTGAACGGTTGCCCCACCGAAGGCGCACAGGCCTTGACCGTACCTTTCACCGAGATGCCGCGGGCAAACACCGGGAACTGGCGTTTCTTCAGCGCAGCGATGTCGCGTACGCCACCATCGATCACCAGCCCGACCACGCCAGCCGCTTCGGCCGCCACGGTCAACACTTCGCCCCAATAACCGGCGATGAAGCCACCCGTACCCACGACCAATACGCTGCCACGGGGCACACGTTCCATGGCCAGGTGCAGGGCGAGGTTGTCGCCGGGTGAGCATTCCAGCGGGTAGGCCGGGGCGGAGATGAAGGCACCATCCCAGATCGGGCGGATCGCACTGTCGACCGCGCAAGGTAGATGGGACGCTTCATACAGCGTCGAGCTGCCCAGCACTTTTGCCCGTGCATGAAAATCCAAGGGGAGGGGGAGCATAGTCATCAGACTTTCCTCTGCAGGCTGTGGTAACCCAGGGCGGCCCGGGCTTCTTTAAGGGTTTTGCCTTGGCTGATCAGTGCGCGAATGTCGGCTTCGATCGATTCGATCTGACGAGCACACGCCGCCACTTCAGCCGCACGAGCGCGGGGGACGATTACTACGCCATTGGCGTCAGCGACCACGATGTCGCGGGCACACACTCGGGCGGTACCGATGGACACCGGCTGGTTGACCGACTGAACCTGTACGCGGTCTTTGCCGGTACGCATGAAGCGGCCTTTGCTGAACATCGGGTAGCCATCACCCAGTGCTTTGTTCACGTCACGGCAAACACCGTCGATGACCGTGGCAGCGATCTGCCGAGTGCCGGCGTACTGGGTCATGATGTCGCCCCAAACCGTGCAGTCGGTGCGTCCGCCGTTGTCGATCACCACCACGTCGCCAGGCGCCACGTCTTCGATGAAATCGCCCACGGTGCCAGGCGGTACGCTGGCCGAGACGTACTGCACGGTGAACGCCGGACCGACGATGACCTTGTTGTAATTATCCAGCGGTGCCACGCCGAGGCATTGACCGGGCAGGCCGAGTTTATCCAGCGCATCGGAAACGCCCGGGGTGTCCAGGCCTTCAAACAAGGCGACCAGTTCTTTGTCTTCAAGATTCATCAGGCGTGCTCCACATGGATGGCTTCGAATTGGGTGTCATGCATCACTTCGGCGACCGAACGGCCGCAGCGGACAGCCTCGACCATGCCGTCCTGACGTCGGGCGATGCGCTCACCAAGGTCGATCACTTTTTCGATATAGGCTGAGGGCACGAACACGGTGCCGCAGGTATCGGCGATGACATAGTCGTTCTCGCTGACATCGACGCCGGCCACGTTGATGGTGATGGCGGCATCGATCTGCACCACCCGATTGCGGGCACTGATCATGGTCACGCCGCGGCCATAAACCGGGTAGCCAATTGACTGGCTGCCGTCGATGTCGCGGCTGAACCCGTCGATCACCGTGCCGCGTACTTTCTTGCTGGCTGCTGCATTGGCAAGGATGTCGCCCCAGCAGGAGATGCCTTCGATTCCACCCGCGATCACCAGTACACGCTCATCGCTGGCGATCTGTTCCACCACGGGGGTAATCAGGTGCACAGTGGGGACGTTGTCGGATTTAGGAGCCAGCAGCACGGTGCTGGCGCGGCCGACAATCTTTGGGCAATTCCACAACGGGCGCAGCCCAACGGTGGCACCCGGCAGGCCGAGGAAGTCGAGCGCATCAGAGACCGTGTTGGTATCCAGCGCCGCCAAGCGATCCAGCAAACTCTTATGGGTCATGGGGAAGCCCCTGTGGTGACGGAGGCGCCCAGTGTCGGCGAGGCAGTTTGATAGGTATATTACGAATCACAGATACGTTATATACGTAAAACCTATGGATTAATCATGATCAATTTTCGACTGATTCGTCATCTCTGGTTGTTCCTGGCGGTTGCCGAAGAACAGAATTTCGGCCGCGCGGCCAAGCGTTTGGGCATGTCCCAGCCACCGTTGAGCGAGCAGATCCAGGTGCTGGAGCAAGCGCTCAAGGTCAAGCTGTTTGATCGCTCGCGACGCGGTGCGCAGCTGACCCCGGTGGGGGCGGCGATTCTGCCGGCCGTACGCAAGTTCGCCGACCAATTGGAGCGGCTGGAACTCGCCGTGGAGGAGGCGGTGGCGGGGCAGTCGGGGATGTTGACCATCGGCGCGATTTCTACAGCCATGTTTGATGTCTTGCCGGGTTTGATTGAGCAATTGAAGAGTGATTACCCGCACCTCACGGTGTCCGTGCGGGAGATTGACAGTGTCGAAGCCGTGCCGGCTCTGGAAGCGGGCGACATCGACCTGGCCTTCGCCCGGCTGGACGGTGATCTGGGGGCCTCGATCAAATCATTGCCGCTGACTCAGGATCGCCTGGTGGTGGCCCTGCCCAGCGACCACCCCTTGGCTGCGCGCACGCGAATCAGCCTGTCCAGCCTGGCCACGGAACCTTTGGTGATGTTTTCCCGAAAGGTCAGCCCGGTCTACTTTGACAATCTGATCGCAACCTGCCGCGCCAGCGGTTTTTCCCCGCGCGTGCTGCATGAAGTGCGCTCGGTCGCCTCGCAAATTGCCTTTGTCAGCTGCGGCCAGGGCATCGCCCTGGTACCGGCGTCGCTGAAAAAACTGGCGCCCGACAACGTGGTCTTTCGAGCGCTGAGCCAGAAGCTCAATGTCGTGACCACAGCGGTGGCCTGGAATGCAGATCGGCCCAACCCGCTGGTGGAGGACCTGGTCACCCGGTTCCAGTCCCGGGCGTGAGTCGACCAAGGCCCTGTGCGTGAACAGCAGTGATAGGTTTGGCGTATGAAAGCGTTCCCGTATTAAGAATTTACAGAAGGCTCGATTCCCTTGAAATTGCGAGCCTGGCTGCCGGCAACCCAGTTCGGCGCTACCTTTTCGCTCAAGGAGTCAACAACGTGCCTTCTCCAGAAACGTTCACTCATGTGCAACTCCCCCTGGCGGTGGAGGGTGTCCAACTGAACGTGGCCGCGATCCATCGCGACGGCGTCCTGGCGCCGATCGTGTTCCTGCATGGTTTTGGTTCGACCAAGGAGGACTATGCCGACGTCGTGCAGCAGCCCGCATTCGCCGGTCACCCTTTCGTGGCTTACGACGCACCGGGTTGCGGCGAAAGCCAGTGCAGTGATCTTTCCAGGATTTCCATTCCCTTTCTGCTGCAGACTGCGTTACAAGTGCTCGAGCATTTTGGCATCGAACGCTTCCATCTGGTCGGCCACTCCATGGGTGGGCTGACCGCGCTGATGCTGGCCCACCAGTTCCCGGACCGGGTGCTGAGCTTCGTCGATATCGAGGGCAATATCGCCCCGGAAGACTACTTTCTCAGTAGGCAGATCATTGATTACCCGAGCAACGATCCCGAAGTTTTTTTCGCCGCCTTCATCGAACGTGCCCGGCACGCCCCGGCATACGCCAGTGCGCTTTATTCCGCGAGCTTGCGACACAAGGTGCGTGCTGGTGCGGTGCGAGGGATTTTCCAGTCGATGGTCGACCTCTCCGACAATGCCGATCTGATGGGCAAATTCCTCGGGTTGAAATGCTCAAGGATGTTCATGTACGGCGAACAGAACGCTTCATTGTCCTATCTCTCGCATATCCAGGCCGAGGGTGTCCGCCTCGCGCCCATTCCTGATTGCGGGCACTTCCCTATGTATTCCAACCCCGTCGCGATGTGGCAACAGATCGCCGATTTCCAGGCGAGCAGCCTTGCCGGGTGAGTCCGGTCGTCCTGAGGGCTTCCTGCGGTTGCTGCACCGCACAGCCAGCATCAAAACCCTATCTTCGATTCAAGTCAGTTCAAGGATCTTGATCTTGATTTGCAGGCATGGCCGAACCGGGAATAAGCGGTCAACGTCCCCGCCGAACGTGCAGTGCAAGTAGCTTCCGCATCTGCTACACCATGATGCAAAAAAGGGCCCATGAATCTCATGGGCCCTTTTCAAATACCTGCTGTATCGTCAGTGCTTCAAACGCTCGCAGCGTGCGACTTTACGCAACCCTTCAAACCGGTGCGCTCTTCGATTTCGCCGGAACCGCTGATGTACCCGTAGCGCGACAGGTTCGGCATCAGCATCGCGGCGGTGAAAGTGATGGTCACTACGGCTGCGACATAGAAGAAGAAATACTCCTCGATACCTTGTGATCGCAACGACAAGGCGACGTATTCGGCGGTGCCGCCGAATGCCGCATTGCCGACGGCATACGGAAAGCCCACGCCCAATGCGCGTACCGCAGGCGGGAACAATTCAGCTTTGACGATCCCGGCAATAGGGGTGTAGAGCGACGCAATAGCCAGGCCACCAAACACTAGCAGGAACGCTGTAAACGGGCTGCTGACCGATTGCAGGGAATAGAGCAGGGGAATCACCAGCACCATGGCCAACCCGGAAAACATCAGCATGTGCGTCTTGATCCCGATACGGTCGGCGAGCAAGCCAAAGAGCGGCTGGCAGAACATGAAGCCGACCAGGGCCGCCGTCATGATGAAGCTGACCGTTTCGGGACTGAAGCCTGCGGAGATCACCAGGAACTTCTGCATATAGGTGGTGAAGGTGTAGAAGTACAAAGAACCACCGATGGTGAACGCCACCACCAGCGCGACCGCCCGTTTGTGCTTGAACATGCCGCGCAGCGAGCCGGCGTCTTTGCGGTTCATGTCTTTCTTGGTGGCGGTTTCATGCATTGCGCGGCGCAGATACACCACGACGATTGAGCTTAGCGCGCCGATGAAGAACGGAATCCTCCAGCCCCATTCGCGCAATTCTTCGCCGGTGAGGGTTTGCTGGAGAATGACCACAGTCATCAATGCCATGAGCTGACCGGCAATGATGGTGAAGTACTGAAAGGAACCATAAAAACAGCGACGACCAGGTGTCGCGATCTCACTGATGTAGGTGGCACCGGTTCCGTACTCTGCCCCTACCGATAAGCCCTGAATGAGTCTGGCGACGACGAGCAAAACCGGTGCAGCCACACCGATGGTGTCATAGGTCGGCATGACGGCAATCAGCAGGGAGCCGGCGCACATCATGAATACCGAAATAATCATCGAAACCTTGCGGCCACGAGTGTCGGCAATCCAGCCGAAAATCCAGCCGCCGAGCGGTCGCATGAAAAAGCCGACGGCGAAGACGCCGGCGGTTGCGAGCAGTTGGCTGGTGGTGTCGCCTTTGGGGAAAAACGAAGCCGCAAAGTAGATGGCGGTATAGGCGTAAATGAAAAAGTCGTACCACTCCACCAGATTGCCTGAGCAGGCACCCATGATGGCTTTGACCCGATTCGGACTCTTCTCCGGATCGGTCTTGGCAGCGTGGCTGGTTGAGTCTGTGGTTGATGCGGACATGATGTTCACCCTTTCTTCAAGGCGAGACGATACGAGGAGCACACTGAGGCGTCTCCGACGTTGTTAGCTCGACGGGTTGATGTGCTTAACGCAGCGGCTTTGACCTGTTGGCGATCAAGGCAAATGAAGAGGGGGGATGTACGCGAGAGGTCAGTTGCTCGCTGACTGGATGAGCCGGGTAGCTCAGGCAAAGATGAACGATGTAGATCATGGCGCAAGCCCTCGAATCTTATTCTTGTAGTAAGCCCAGCGCTTTGGCGCCGACGTTGATTGCACGCTACCGCAGAGTGAGGAGGGTAATAAGCCGTCAGGCAGGCCTAACTGATATACCGAAATTCTATAGCTTGCCTTGCAACCCCTGCGGGCTGGGGGATACAGCCGGCTAGAAAGCCGCCAGGCCCCATGCGCCGCGGGCCCTGTGGCATTCCAAGAAACGTTAATGCGTTTACACTCACTCTACTTTCGACGCATTTCGCGCCGAGCCCGACTTTGACTGGCCTGGTAATGGATGTCGTTCAACTCAAAACCCTGATTCATGTGGCCGAACTGGGCAGTCTCAGCAAGGCCTCCGACCGGCTTCACATCGCACAACCGGCACTCAGCAGACAAATTCGAATGCTGGAAAAAGAACTCGGCACCTATCTGTTTGAGCGACATGGGCGAGGCATGGAGATTACCGATGCCGGTCGTGAGGTGCTGGCACATGCCACTCGAATCATGGAAGAAATGGAGTCCATTCGAAGTTCTGTCGTGGGTGGAAAGACCTCTTTTCGGGGGACGGTCGTCATCGGTACGACGCCGACGGTAGCGGAAATTGTCACCGTTCCATTGGTACGCAAGATCAAGGAGGCGCATCCGAATCTCGCCGTCAGGTTTTCCTCGGCCTTCAGCGGCTATCTGCTGGATTGGGTTCAGCGTGGGGAATTGGAGCTGGCGATTTCTTACGATCCCCAACCCCTGCATACGCTGCGTATCGTGCCGGTGATGATGGAAAATCTGCTGCTGGTCGGCCCCGCCAGCGCTAACCTGCGTCTTGATACGCCGATGTCGTTCAACTCTTTGGCTGATCACCAATTGGTATTGCCAAGCGCTCGACATAGCCTTCGCGTGATTCTGGATGATTGCGCGCAAGAAGTCGGGATCAAGCTAAAGACCAGCGTTGAAGCCGACTCCTTCAGCGCCATGATCGACCTGGTCCGTAATGGTTTCGGATTGACCGCTTTGCCTTTGGCATCGATTTACGCGCAAATCGAAGCGGGCGTGCTCAGTGCAGCCCCCTTGGTCGACCCCATTCCCATGCGCAAACTTGTTCAGGTTTTTCCTGCCGACAGGCGTGTCAGTCCGGCCGCCAAATTTGTCGGGGATGCCTTCATCGAGATTGCCACCGATCTGGTCAATCGCAATATCTGGGCCGGGCACATGCTTTGAGCCGACCGTTTTTTGATCTGCACGTGGCGAATAAAAGCCAGTTGGCTGAACAGGCAGCTATTCGGCATCGATGTCGAAACACTGGAGCGCCAATTTGCAACGGAGTTGGCGATTCATCTGCAACAGCCATTAAAAAAAGCAGCCCTTACTCCCGGATATCATGATTTTTCACCAGCACGAGCCTTCCTTATAGTCGTCTGAAGACCACTGGGAACACAGTTGTGTTGCCCTTCAGACGAGACACGCTTATGGACAATAAAGAAGACGCCGTGCAGCCTTGCGAGATAGGGATGGGAACCCGGGTGGTGTGGGGCGGAGAGCAGGTTCGACATCCCTACAACGCGACCCAGACGCCCATCGTGGTCAGTGCTGCCTACGGCTATGACGATATCGATAAGTGGTATGACGTGGCATTGGGCAAGGAGCCCGGCTTCATTTACAGCCGGATGAGCAACCCCACTGTCTCGGTCCTGGAAGATAAACTCTGCGAGCTCGAAAACGCAGAGTCGGCTGTGGCTTTCAGTACCGGAATGGCCGCCATCAGCGGTGCGCTGCACACCTTCCTGTCCCATGGACAGCGTGTGGTATCTACGCGTGACAGCTACGGTGGTACGAACAAGATTTTTGAGGAGTTTCTGCCACGCATGGGCGTGGAGGTAACCCTGTGCGATACGCTCGATACTGGTGTGCTAGAGCAGGAGGTTGCCAAAGGCTGCAGCGTCCTGTACCTGGAAACGCCCACCAACCCGACCCTGAAGATTGTTGATATTCGACGCCTTGTCGCAGCGGCGAAGCGCGTGGGCGCATTGGTCATTGCGGACAATACCTTCGCGACGCCTCTGAACCAGAATCCGCTTGCCCTGGGCGTCGATGTGGTTGTCCACAGCGCTACCAAATTCCTGTCCGGTCATGGTGATGTACTCGGCGGTGTAGTGTGCGGCGCTGAGCATTTGATGTCTCAAGTTCGTCATTACCGCGAAATCAATGGGGCGTCGCTGGATGCTTTTTCAGCGTATCTGATCATCCGCGGCATCAAGACACTGGCCCTGCGTCTTCGCCAGCAACAGGCGAGCGCGCAACTGTTGGCCGAGTACCTCTGTACCGAGCCGCTGGTCGAGTCTGTGAACTATCCGGGGTTGCCTCGACATCCAGGTCATGACATCGCCCGTTCGCAAATGAATGGGTTCGGAGCGATCGTCAGCTTCGTACTGAAAGGAGGCATGGACACCGTGACTCGTTTGCTACCGCTGCTCAAATATGCGCATCGGGCGGGTAACCTGGGCGCTGTCGAAACCATCTATGGACCTGCCCGGACGACCAGTCACGTGGAAAATACCCTGGAGGAGCGCCAGGCACTTGGCATTTCCGAAGGTTTGGTTCGAGTGTCCGTAGGTATTGAAGATACAGCGGATTTATTAGCTGATCTGAAACAAGCCTTCGCGTTGGTGCGAAATAAACATGGAGATGCAAGCTTGCACTGTGCCCAACATTTCAGTGAAGCCTGAAGACGGGCAGGACTTTCGATCGTTATCTTAAGCCCTTCATGAAGCATGAAAATAATAAAATCCAGCGACGACAAAATTGTACTGCCAATACGTCAGTGACAAGGCGTTTGTCCGCCCATTTCATGAGAATAGAACTATGTCCACACAGGTAGAAGAAAAGCAGCCCGAGCCAAACTCGCATTTCAAAAAGGAAATGCAAACCCGCCACATCGTTATGTTGGCGCTGGGCGGTGTGATCGGTACGGGGTTATTCCTGACCTCCGGTTACACGGTTAATCAGGCCGGGCCACTCGGTGCAGTGATCGCTTACATCATCGGTGCGGTGATGGTGTATCTGGTCATGGTGTGTCTCGGCGAGTTGGCGGTACAGATGCCGGAGACCGGATCGTTCAGCAGTTACGCGACGCGATACCTGGGCCCGGGCACAGGCTATACAGTGGCCTGGCTTTACTGGCTCACATGGGCGGTCGCCATCGGTTCTGAATTTACGGCGGCGGGCATACTGATGGTTCGGTGGTTTCCTGACACACCGGTGTGGATCTGGAGTGCGCTGTTTGCCATTGCAGTGTTCTCCAGCAATGTCGTGTCTGTCCGGTTGTTTGCCGAGACTGAATTCTGGCTGTCGCTGATAAAGGTACTGACCGTTATCACTTTCATCGTGATCGGTGGAGCGGCCATTTTCGGTCTTTTTCAAGTCCAGAACTTGCAGGGTGCAGGACTTTCCAACTTCACACGTGAAGGGCTGTTCCCCACCGGATTTTTGCCCATAGCAATGACCCTCCTGGCTGTTTCCTTTGCCTTTTCCGGAACCGAGCTGATCGGCATTGCCGCCGGTGAAGCGCAAGATCCGCAAACCAGCGTGCCCAAGGCCATTCGTACGACAGTGGTACGCTTGGCACTGTTCTTCGTCGGTACGATTTTCGTCCTTGCCACGTTACTGCCACGTGAGCAGGCGGGGCTCGTGGAAAGTCCGTTCGTCATGGTGTTTGAGCTGATTGGCATCCCGTACTCGGCCGACATCATGAACTTCGTCATTCTCACGGCACTGATCTCGGCCGCCAATTCGGGACTGTATGCAGCCTCGCGCATGCTGTGGACTTTGAGCGATCAAGGTCATATGCCCAAGCGCTACGCCAGGCTCTCCCGTCGCGGCACTCCAGTGAACGCCATCGTCCTCAGTATGGCGGGTGCAGTGGCTTCTTTGCTCAGCAGCGTGCTTGCCCCTGATACGGTTTACCTGGCCTTGGTGTCCATTTCCGGCCTGGCGGTCGTCGTCGTGTGGATGAGCATTGCGGCAAGCCAGATCGCGTTCCGTCGTCAGTACGTCGCCAATGGCGGACGAGTGGAAGACCTGCATTTCCGTGTGCGTGGCTATCCATGGGTGCCTATCGGTGCTCTGTTGTGTTGTCTGCTGGCCTGCGTGGGTATCGCTTTCGATCCTGAGCAACGAGTGGCGCTTTACTTTGGCCTTCCCTTTATCGCGTGGTGTTATTTCGTTTACTGGATCACTCGCAACAAGAGAGCAGAGCGGTTGGCGTTAGCCGCCGCTGTTCATTCCCCTGGCACCGTGTGAAGTTCTCAGGCAATGATTGAGCACAGATAAAGCCCTGATGAGGTCGCGCCGATGAGTCAAAAAACACTACCACCCTTGAACTGGTTGAGGGCATTCGAAGTATCGGCGCGTTATTTGAACTTTACCCATGCGGCAGAGGAACTCCATTTGACTCAAGGCGCTGTGAGTCAGCAGATCCGGCAGTTGGAAAGTCACCTTGGGGTGGCGCTGTTCAAGCGCTTGCCTCGAGGGCTTGGCTTGACAGAGGAAGGGCAGTCTTACCTGCCTGTCGTACAAGACGCGATCAGTCGCCTTGCCGTCGGCACAAACGAGATTTTCGGTCAGCACAATCGAAGACATTTGAAAGTGCGTGGCAGCCTTTCCTTTCTTCACTATTGGTTGGCCCCCCGGCTCGCGGATTTTTGTCGGGAGTATCCGCAGATCGATATTCGATATATCAGCAATATCTGGGTGAAAGAACCGGACGGGGAGGACGACCTGGAGATTCGCTGGGGCTGCGGCGAGTGGTCGGGTTTGCACGCCCAGCGATTGACCTGGGACATCCTTCAGCCTGTTTGCTCCCCAACGCTCATGGCCAGCTCACCCATACATGAGCCTCGCGACTTGATGAACCATTCCCTGCTTCACGTGTTGGGTTACGAAGAGGGTTGGGGTTACTGGTTGAAGCGAGTGGGAGCAGACGACGTCGACTATTCCCGTGGCCTTCAGTTTGACACGCTGATTTCCACGATTCGCATGGCCGAACTGGGGCAGGGCGTTGCGCTGGCACGCTCTTCGGTGGTCGAGGATTTGCTCAACAGTGGGCAATTGGTTGCGCCCTTCAGTCACCGAATCGAGGCCAGCGAATCTTTCTATCTGGTACACGAACAGGCCGAAGCGCTATCGCCAGATGCCGCCAATTTTTCTACCTGGCTGGTGGCTCAAGCCCATCGCCTTCTGTAACACCGATCGGGAGTGATCATGGAGTATGTAAGCACACGCGGCGGTGACACGCGGACGGATTTTCGCGGTGTGGTGTTGTCGGGGCTCGCCGAAAATGGAGGCCTGTATGTCCCGAGCCGTTTGCCGGTATTCACGCAGAAACAAATTACCAGTTGGTCGTGGCTGCCGTTTGATGAGTTGGTATGGCGGATTGTCTCGCCCTTTGTTGGCTCGTCCATGGACGAAAGCACCCTGCGTGGCTTGCTCAGTGACAGCTATCGACAATTCAGGCACCGCGCCATTACGCCGCTTGAGCAGATCGGGCATAACGAGTGGATCCTCCAGCTGTTTCATGGCCCGACCGGTTCTTCCAAGGATTTCGCCGCGCAATTGCAGGCGCGCCTGGTCAGGCATTTTCTGGAGGAGGTCGGCAAAGAAGCATGGGTGGTCGGGGCCACTAACGGCGATACCGGCCTCGCGGCGCTTGAAGCCTTTGCTGACTGCCCGTCCGTCCGCATGGCGATCCTGTATCCGCGCCACGGGCTTGCGCCTGAGCAACTCAGTGCCTTGCAGGCCGCCGACCCGCAGCGGGTTCATCTGTTCGCGGTTGACGGCAATTTCGATGAGTGCCAGACACTGGTCTCCCGACTCCTGCGTGAATGGCCGTTAAACGGAGTAATGCCGGTCTGTTTCAATTCCACCAATTGGATCGGCGTCCTGGCCCAGATCGTTTTTTACTTCCACGCGGCCTTGCAACTGGGCGGTGGCTCGCGTCCCGTTGGCTTTAGTGTTCCAGCGGCCAGCTCGGCCGAGATCTACGCCGGTTACATTGCGCAAAAAATGGGCTTGCCCATCAATCAGGTGATCATTTCCACCAACAGCAATGATGCCCTGCACCAGTTTTTTCATTGCAATCGCTACTCCACCCGGATGACCGATCGAACCGTGTCGCCGGCGATGGACTTCTCGTTGTATTCCAATCTGGAGCGGTTTATCTGGGAGATTTACGAGCACGATGGCGGCTCGACAAAAACACTGATGGAGCATTTCGAACGTTGCGGAGAAATGAGCATCGGCAACGCGCAATGGCTGCGTGCTCGCGTACTTTTCGATTCCTATGCCGTAGACGAGTCCCAGGTGCGCGACGAGGTGGTCGAGTTGTTCCGGGAAACAGGCTCGGCCATCGATCCTCACACCGCGGTCGGCGTACTGGCCGGCAGGCTTCATCGACGCAGCCTCGGCGCACCGATGGTCACCTTCGGGCAAATTGCGCCGGCCAGGTCGGCGACGCTGTTGGCCGAGCTGGGCGTCTGGCAAGCCAGCGTTCCGGGCGTTGTCGAGGTGCATGCGCAACCACCGTACCTGGTCAAGGACGATCTGGACGGTCTGTGCCAGGTTTTCCGTCTGGCGCAGCAGAGGCTGGTATGAAGCGCATTCTGGATCCGCTGGACGAACGCATCCTGGCTGAACTGACCGCCAATGCGCGAATAGCCCATATCGAACTGGGCGCCAAGATCAACTTGTCGCGCAATGCAGTGCGCCAGCGCATCGAGCGTCTTGAGCGCGACGGTGCGATCCAGGGCTATACGGTACTTCTCGGTGAGTCGCGGCGGCCGACGTCGCTGATCAGCGCCGTGATCTTTGTCTACCGCTACGACCGCATGCGTGGTGAGGAAGTCCTGGCGGCGCTGCGCTCCCTACCCGAAGTCGTGCAATGTGAAGTGCTCAGTGGCGAGTTCGATTTGATGCTGCGCGTGAATGCCGCCACACCTGAACGTGTCCACCTCGTGTGGAAGGAAATCGCGGCCATGCCCGGGGTGGAAAACACCGTGACTTCGTTCGTTCTTTCTGCAGTGTTTTGACTGCATCGGGCTTGGGCAAAACGCCCAACTAATACAGCAATTTGCCATATTCAACTGCCAGTGCCGGGCTCTTAGGATGTTCCTGTCGAACAATATCAATAAAGGAACAGATGTCATGACTGAGTACAAAATTGCCTTGGTAGGGTTTGGTGGCGTGAACCGTGGCTTCGCCCAATTGGTCGCCGATTGTAATGCCGAATGGAAAGAGTCCCTGGGCTTCACGGTCAAAATTGTCGGTGTCACCGATCTGTTCCTCGGCTCGATCGTTGCCAAGGACGGTCTGGATGCAAAGCAGCTGGTTGCACTGCCCGTTGAGAAAGGCGCCTTCGCTCAGTTGCCCGGTGGCAATGCCGAGGCTTTCAACGAAACCGTGATCAAGCATTCCGGTGCAGACATCATCGCGGAGGCCACCTTCACCAATCCGGTGGATGGCGAGCCCGCCACGACTTTTTGCCGTTGGGCATTGGAAAGTGGCATCCATGTAGTGACCACCAATAAGGGACCCATTGCACTGCACGGTGCCGAGCTCAAGGCGTTGGCCCGTCGCAACCAGGTGGCTTTCGAATACGAGGGAGCGGTGATGAGTGGCACCCCGGTGATTCGTCTGGCCAGGCAGGCTTTGGCGGGAGCCAACGTGCAAGGCTTCGAAGGCATCCTCAACGGTACTTCCAACTACGTGCTGACCCAAATGAAGGACGGCTTGACGTTCAACGATGCCGTCTTGCAAGCGCAACAGCTCGGTTACGCCGAGGCAGATCCAACCGCCGATGTGGAAGGGTTTGACGTACGCCTCAAGGTGGTCATCCTGGCCAATGAACTGCTCGATGCACGATTGAATGTCAGCGATGTGAGGTGTTCGGGTATCAGCGCCATCAGCGCGCAAGATATTGCCCAGGCCACTGCCAATGGCGCGAGCTGGAAACTGATCGGCTCCGCCGACCGTGAGGCAGATGGGTCGGTTCGAGCGAGTGTGGAGGCCCGGCTGCTGCCGAACTCGCATCCTCTGGCAGGTATCGTCGGCGCCACGAATGCAGTGTCATTCAAAACCGCACTGCTGGGCGCTGTCACGGTGTCCGGGCCGGGGGCAGGGCGTATCGAGACGGCCTTCGCATTGCTGTCGGACATCGTCGCCATCCACACCGCCTCTGGCAATTAACGGGAGACAGTCATGAGCGTATCCAGCATGGTCAGTATCCAGCTTGTTGAAGCCAAACAGATTGATGTGTTCAGTCCATTCGATGGTCGCTTGGTAGGGAGCGTCCCTTGCCTCGATGCCGCCGCCGTTCCTGGCTTGCTGGAACGCGCGCGGATCGGCGTGCGCGAGAGTGCGGCAATGCCTCGTCACCTGCGTGCACGCATACTGGAGGACGCGGCCCGGTGTGTGGAGCTTGAGTCCGCAGCATTTGCCAGGCTGATCGTTGCAGAGGCGGGAAAAACACTGCGCCAGGCAGAGAAGGAAGTGAAGCGTTGCGTGAACACGCTGAAGCTCTCGGCGGAGGAGGCGCGTCGTAACGCCGGGGAAGTGATCCCGTTTGGGGCTTATGAAGGATCGGAATCGCGTCAAGGCTGGTTCACGAGGGAACCGTTGGGACTTATCGTCGCAATCACGCCCTACAACGATCCGCTGAATCTGGTCGCCCATAAACTCGGCCCGGCAATCGCCGGCGGCAATGCCGTGATTCTGAAACCCTCGGAACTCGCGCCGTTGTCTGCACTCAAGCTCGTTGAGTGTCTGGTGAAAGCGGGTCTTCCACCCTCTGTGATTACCCCGGCTACCGGTGGCGTCGACCTGGGTAAAGCGTTGGTGGAGGTTCGCGAAGTCCGCATGATTTCCTTTACCGGTGGCTTTGCCACGGGAGAGGCCATTGCTCGTAGCGCCGGGTTGAAAAAGCTGGCGATGGATCTGGGAGGAAATGCCCCGGTTCTCGTGCTTGAAGATTGCGATATCGAACCCACCGTGGAGTCCTGTGTGTCCGGTGCCTTTTGGGCCGCAGGGCAGAACTGCATCGGCACCCAGCGCATCCTTGTTCATCGTTCAATTTATGAGGACTTCCGTGAACGTTTTGTCAGCCAGACGCGCGCACTGGTGGTGGGCGATCCTGACCAGCGAGCAACGGATGTAGGTCCGATGATTACCGAACAGGCGGCGCGTCGTACCGAGCAATTGGTCAATGAGGCGCTGGCCGAGGGTGCCGTCCTTCTGTGTGGGCACCATCGCCAGGCGGGAAGTTACGCGCCGACAGTGCTTGAGCATGTGAGGCATGGCAGCACGATCTGGAAGCAGGAGGTCTTTGCGCCGGTGGTTATCCTGGAGCCTTTTGACCAGCTGGAAGACGCTATCGCCCTGGCCAACGCAACAGAGTACAGCTTGCATGCCGGTCTTTTCACCCGTGACATTGCCAAAGCCTTGAAGCTGGCGCGACAGATTGAAGCGGGGGGCGTGATGATCAATGATTCTTCCGATTATCGGTTCGATGCCATGCCATTCGGTGGTTTCAAGTACGGAAGCCTGGGGCGCGAAGGTGTTCGATTTGCGTATGAAGACATGACGCAGCCTAAAGTGGTCTGCATCAACGAGTTGGATTCATCCCCACTGGCATCGACTGCCGTTGCGCGTTGATGCCGATTTCAGGAATGAATGGTCGACGTTATCGATAACGCGTCGATCAGCGTCGGTTCGATTGCCTGGATCAGACCACATACCAGTGCTTGTTGCGGGTCGATAATGCGCGGCGCGGCGATCAGGTAGGTTTCCGTTTCAAGTTTTTCCCTGGCGTCAGCGGTGCGCTCGGCGACGATGCGCGCGTACAAGTCCAGATCGTAATCCAGGCTCATAGCGTATTCCGACATGCGCGAATGATCGACCGAGCCTTGCACGTGCCAGTGAAACGGATGAAAAAGAAACTTGCTATGGGGGCAGGCCGAACGATGCTCGCCAGCCAGGAACACGATGTTGCCCATCGACTCCACAGTGCCAAGATTGTGGGTGTGCACCGGGATCGGCAACGACAGCAAAAAGTTGTACATGGTGAATCCATAACTGCATTCACCACCCATTGTCGCGATGTTGACGATCAGTTTGTCGGCCCCTTGCTGTACCGCTGCCGAGGCTTTATCGATCAGCTGGGCGCAGGTCGCTGAATTGATCGGGGCGGTGAAGTAGATGACGTGGACAGGCATGAGTCACCTCGCAAAATAAAGGGGGCCTCGTGGCGCGCTTCTATAATGCTAGCTGAACGTGCGCGGGGTGCGAGCTCTTCAAGAACCACGTTCGCAGACTGGACGGTTATGAGTCGCCCCGGAACTGTGTTCCGCCTGGGCGCTGCCTTGCCGGTGCTCGTAGCATTTGCTCTGTGTAGCCGCAGGCTGGCGGGAAGCGGAATCGGGTGAGCGAACACTACGCTCGGCGGGATTCTCGGTCAGCGCCGTACCCGGCGGTGATGTCAATTCAGTTTCGTGGTCAGGTTCTGCAGTTTTTTCCAGGTGCGTCGCGCAACGCTGGTTTTCGACGGAGCTTTTCATGATTGACCTCATTGGCCATGAAAGGGGGGCAGCCATGCCGCCCCCAGATCAAAAACGACTCAGGATTTACGTCCGCCGCCATGGCTTTGTTGCCCGCCTTTTTTGCCGGCTTCGGAGGCCTTTTCGCGATCATTGGCAAAGTTACCACCCGATTGGCCGCCTTTTTTGCCGCTAGAGGACGTTTTATCATTGCCCTGGTTTTTATTGCCGGTAGTCATGATAGTTCTCCAACATCAATGCAGATTCACTGGATGCCCGTAAACGCAACGGACACTAATTCCGATAGCTGCACGCGAAAGACGTTTTGATTGTTTTGCAATTGTCCGATAAATGGTCGAAGGCATAAATTTATCATTTCCGTGGCCAGTTCAGCTGAACTGAGTATCGGTAGATCGAAGCGCCATCTCGACAGCACCCAACAAAACATCACCGCTGAAAGGTTTACGCAGGCATTCGATGGCCTCACAGCGGATGGATTCGGCCAGGGTCGCTTCATCCCAATGTGCCGACATGCAGATCACCGGAAATTTCCTGTCCTTGAGCTTCAGTGCGCGCAGGACGTCTATCCCTGACAGGCCGTGCATTTTCAGATCCAGCAGCAGGCAGCCGACGTCATCGAAATCTTCGAGGCCGAGGAACGCCTCGCCCGAGGCGAATACCCGAGCGCGGTATCCGGCCGATCGGAGCAGGTTGGCCAGGCTCTTGCGCACGGAGGCATCGTCGTCGACTATGCAGACGATGATCACGGCGCTCGCCGATGGCCCCGGGGTGGCGCTGCCAGGGTCGGTCGTCATGACGAGCCCAGGCCAAACGCGGGCTCCGCGCTGATCAGGCCGTACAGCTTGACCAGGCTCACCAGCGAGCGCGTCTGCATCTTCTCCATGATGTGTTTGCGGTGGACCTTGGCGGTGACTTCGCTCGTGCCCAGCCGGTTGGCGATCTGCTTGTTGGAGAGCCCCGTGACGATCAGCGGCAGCACTTCGCGTTCACGGGGGGTCAACAGGGCAGCCCGTCGACGGGCCGTCTGAATGCGTTGCCACTGTTCGAACGCCGTCGCTGCACGCGCACGGGTGGTGCGCAGGATGTCCAGCAACTGGTCGTCGTTGAACGGTTTGGTCAGGAACTCGACCGCTCCCGCTTTCATGGCCTGCACCGACATCGGGATGGTACCGAAACCGGTCATGAAGATGACCGGCCACGGGTGTCCGCGTTCGCCGAGTGCCGATTGCAGTTCCAGTCCTGTCGCTTGCGGCAGGCTGACGTCCAGTAACAGGCAAGCGGGGCCGATGTCGAGCTCGGCGCCGAGCAGTTCTTCGGCCGAGGCAAATATGCGGTGCGCGATGCCTTCGGCCCGCAGCAGTCGGCTGAGTGCCGTGCGTACGCGGGCTTCATCATCGACGATGAACACCGGCACACTGTCAGGATCGATCGGCTGCCGATCCTCGGGTGCCAGGGTGCCCGGAGCTGGCGGATGGAACAGGGGCAGCGGCGGTTCACGTTCTTTCAATAATCGGTAACCTCGACGCGGGACCGTCTGGATGAGTTGTTTTTCTCCGAGCAACTTGCGCAGCGAGGAGATCTGCACTTGCAGATTGTTTTCTTCGACGACGGTGTCGGGCCAGACCTGCGTGATCAATTCATCTTTACTGACAATCCGGCCATCGGCCTGCATCAGCAGCGAGAGGATTTCGAACGCACGGCCCCCGACACGCAGCGGCTGCCCATCAAGAAAGGCTTCGCGCCGTTCCAGGGAAATGGTGGCTTGGCCGAGTCGGATCATGCGTGTCTCCAGTGCGTTGACGGAGAGTGACGGCGGAGCGTCGCTTTATCAGGGCTACACGCTAGGGGACGGCCCCGTATAAAGCAATTATCCCGTGGGATAACGCGTGGTGATTTGCGTGGGCGAAAAACCGCCTGCAGCGGGGCTCCCCGACGGACATTATGGTGCCGATGACGGACAGGATTGTTCGGCCGCAGCCGTCGTGCCAGAGCCTTGCGTATACTCCCGGGCCAGGCCCGAAACGAATCTTCAGCGGTGATTGTTCATGCCCCACAGCCCTTTCTCAGCATCCGGTTCCCACAGTCTCGATGTCGTACACGATGAAGCCTGGCTGGAACAATGCACCTTTACACTGCTGCGCCGGGAAAACGACCTGACCTGGTTCGCGCTCCAGGATCGGTCGTCGGGCACACGCTGGCTCGCTGCCCGGGCACCGATACAGCAGCCCGCCACCTGCCAGCGGCTGGAGCGCGATGTTCACCTGCGCCTGGATCCGGCTCGGGCCATTGGCCCTGTCGCGCTGATCCGCTCGGCAGAGGGCCCGGTGTTGGTCTACCCCGCGGTGGGGACGCCGCTGAGTGAGCTGCTCGGTGATACCCGTCAGCCCCTCGGGCGCTTTCTGGCCATCGCGACGTCGGCGGCAACCGCCCTGGCCGACGTGCAGAAGACCGTCGTGCGCCATGCCAGCCTGCAACCTCATCACCTGATAGTGGAAGCCGTCGACTCGGTCAGGCTCCTGGGCTTTCACAGCCACGCGGGCCAGACGCCCACCGTTGAACTGCCTGGCCTGGAACAATGGCCTTATCTGGCCCCGGAGCAGGTGCGGCGCGATGCCGCCTGTTTTGATGCGCGCAGCGATGTCTACGCCCTGAGCGCGATTCTTTATCATGCGCTGACCGGCCGACTGCCGCTCACCGCCCGCGACCCGTCCCAATGGCTGCACGTGCATGCCGCGGTTCAGCCGCCATCTCCGGCGATGCATGTCGCCGATCTGCCGGAAGGCCTCTGCCGGGTGCTGCTCAAAGGCCTGGCGAAAGAGCCGGGTGCCCGCTACCAGAGTGCCGGATCTATGGCCGCGGATCTGGCCTGGTGCCAACAGCAGTGGCTCGAACACCAGCGCATCGACGCGTTCCGCCTGGGCGCTTTCGATGCATTGCCTTCGGTGGCCTGCGGTCATGGGCTGTTCGGTCGAGAGGCAGAACGCACCCAACTGACCGAACTGATGCATCAAGTGCGCAGCGATGGCATCGCCCGGGTGCTGCTGGTCGGCGGTGCGCCTGGGGCGGGCAAGTCGACGTTGATCCATCAGGGTGTCCGTCCTCTCGCGCCGGGCTACTGGGCCAGCGGCAAGAGCAATTTGCTGCAGCAGGACATTCCATTTGCGCCCTTGGCGGAAATTTTCAGGTCGCTGATGACCCAGCTACTTGGCAAGCCGGCTCTGGAGCTGCAGACGCTGGGCGAGCAGCTGGTCGAACGGCTCAAGGGGCGGGGCAGGCTCCTGGTGGAGCTGGCGCCCGAAGCCGAGCTGGTCATCGGCGTTACGCCTGAGCTGCCGAACATGCCGGCCCGGCATGCACTCGATCGCGCCAACCGGACCCTGCTCGATGCCCTGGAGGCGTTCGCCCAGCCCGGACACCCGCTCGTGTTGTTTGTGGACGACGTGCAGTGGGCGGACGATTCAACGCTGTCGTTCCTGCAGGCGTTCGTTGCCCGGCGGCCGCGGCATCTGGTGCTGATCCTGGCGTATCGCGAGGGCGAGTCGCAGGCTCTGGAATGCGAAGGTGGACTGCTGCAGGTGCTGGGCCGAGGGCAATCGCTGCCTTGTGCAAGCGTGATGCTGGGCCCATTGGCGGTGCCTGCGGTCGCCGAACTGATCGCCGCTGAGCTGGACACGGATCTCGACGGAATCGAGGCGCTGGCCCAGGTTGTGCATTATAAAACGGCCGGCAACCCGTTGTTTGTCAGCCAGGTGTTGCGGGCGTTGATCGATGAGCGCCTGGTGCGCTTCGATGTGCAGGGTCGCCGCTGGGTCTGGAACCAGCAGGAAGTGGACGGTTATCGCTACGCCGACAACGTCGCGGACTTGATGGTGCAGCGACTCGAACGGCTACCGCCGATGGCGCGGGAAGTGATGCGCACTGCCGGATATGTCGGCGGGCGCTGTGACGAAGCGCTGCTGCGCCGGCTGTTGCCGGGCGATGCGCAACAGATCAGTGGTCAAGTGCAAGGTTTGATCGAGGCGGGTTTTCTGCTGCTCGAGCGTGAACAACTGGTGTTTCCCCATGACCGTGTGCTCGAAGCGGCCTGTCTGCTGTCTTCAGACGCAGACCGCGCCGCTGAGCATGCCCGTATCGCCGCCGCGATGCTTGATCAATGGGGCGAGCAGGTACATGAGCGTGTGTTCGAAGTCGCCAGCCAGATCCAGCGCATTGATGCCGCTGCACTGCAGGCGCATCGGCGCGCCGGATTTATCGAACTGCTGGTCGAAGCTGCCGAACGTGCCAGGGACACCGCCGCTGTCGAGCAGGCCGTGGGCTATCTGCGTACGGCCGAGCGTCTGCTGGGGCGGACGGGGTGGACGGACCTCTACAGCCAGGCGTTCGTTACCCAATGGCTGGCGGCCGAGTGCGACATGCTCCTGGGCGACCTGGCCGATGCCCGCCGCCGCCTCGACGACTGCCTGAGCCACGCCGTCACGGCGCTCGACCGCGCGAAAACCTTTCGCTTACGAGCCACCTTGCGCACCCTGCACTCCGATTACGAGGGGGCGATAACCGAGGCGCTCAATGGTCTGGCCCTGCTGGACATTCCCCTGCAGCGCAGACCTTCCCAGGAACAATTGACGCAGGCCTTCGACCGGGTCCGTGAGCTCGTCGGCGGCCGTCGCATCGCCGAGCTGGTTGATTTGCCCAAGACCGATGATCGACGTATCGAAGCCGCGATGGAGTTGCTCAGCACACTGATTTCCTCGTTCTTCGTCAATGACGACATCCGCTTCCTGCATCTGGCAAAGATGGTCGAACTCACACTGACGCATGGCACTACGCTGAGCAGCGGTTACGGGTTCGCCTGGTTTGGTGTGATGATTGCCGAGCGCAATGGTGAATATGTGGATGGCCAGGCCTTTGCCGAAGTGGCGCTTGAGTTGACCGAAACGCACGGTTATGAAGCAGGCCGGACCGGGACACTGGTGGCGCTCGATCAGGTCAGCCCGTGGACCCGGCCGATGGCCTACGCCCGACAGAAGGCTTTCGCCGCATTCGAATGCGGCCAGGCCGGTGGCGACCTGGGCATGGCCTGTTATGCCTGCAACCACATCGGCTCGGACCTGCTGTTCATGGGTGAAGCCTTGCAGGGCGTATTGAACGAGCTGGAGCAGGGCCTGGCTTGGGTGCGTCAGTTTCACTACATCGATATCGAGCGCATCCTGCTGGCGCAACAGGCCTATGCAACCGATCTGCGCGATGGGCGCCCGCACCGGCCGCTGCCCGAACCGAACGGCCTGGAACATGACCGTTTCGGCCCGATCGATCGCACTCGCGTGTCACAGCCGACGTTGTTCTGGTCGTGGCTCTATTCAGGCATGTCAGCCTTTCATTTCGGCGATATCCCTTACGCCTTGTGGCGCTTCGAAGAGGCGGCTGCGCTGGCCTGGTCCATTCCGGCGCATATCAATCTCGCCGATTACTACCTGTTTCACAGCCTGGCGCTGGGCAGTGCGCAGGTGCCGGACGCGGTGGGGGAAAAGCTGCAGAAGATCGAGCGGCATCGCTTGCGGTTCGTGGCATGGGTCGAACTCAACCCGACGACTTTCCGCAGCAAATTGCTGCTGATCGAGGGGTTGCTGGCCCGCTTGCGCGGTCAGGAGCTGGTTGCCATTCGCTGCTTTGATCAGTCGCAGATCGCCGCGGCGGCGGCCGGTTTCATCCATGATCAGGCGCTGGCCCATGAACAACTGGCTGATATCTGCCTGACCAACGGGCTGGTGTCCGGCGCCAATCACCACCTGCGCGTGGCGCGCGACTGCTACAGGCTCTGGGGAGCTGACGGCAAGGCGCGCCAACTGGAGGCCTTGCACCCCTTTCTGAGTGCGGAGCCGTCGTTCGAGACCGTCCGGCCGGTGACCCAGGTCCGGCTCGATCTTGAAGTGGGGATCGAAGCGGCGCGTGCGCTGTCGCAGGAGGTGTTGCTCGAACGATTGGTTGAAACCCTGATGAATCACCTGATGATTCAGGCCGGTGCCGACCATGGCGTGCTGATGATCGTCAGCGGCACCGAACTGCAATTGGCGGCCACGGCCTCTGTCGAGGCCGGCAGCGTACGGGTCGCTCTCGATGCCGGGCAGCCCCTCGAACAGGTGGCGCCAGCCTCGGTGCTCAACGCCACCATGCGCACGCGCACGATTCTGGTGCTCGACGATGCCCGGGCGGACTGTCCCGAGGCCTACAGCGCCGATCTGCACCCGCGGCGGACGCGTTCCATGTTGTGCCTGCCGTTGCTCAAGCAAGGCACATTGATCGGCCTGGTTTATCTGGAAAACAGCCTGGTGCCCGAGCTGTTCAGCGCCGAGCGCCTGACCATGCTGGAAATTCTCGCTTCCCAGGCGGCGGTATCGCTGCAAACTGCCAGGCTGTACGCGCGGCTGGTCGAGGACAACCAGCTGCGCGCGCAGATGGAAGCGGATTTGCGCAGTTCCCGGGCGGAGCTGGCGCGCAGCTCGCACCTCAAAGTCATGGGCGAACTTTCCGCGTCGATTGCCCATGAAATCAGCCAGCCGCTGCTGGGTATCTTGTCCAATGCCTCGGCAAGCCTGCGTTGGCTCAAGCGGGATCATCCCGATCTGGAGGAAGCGATTCAGGGGCTGGAAGATATTCGTTCAGACAGCGCCCGTGCCACCGATATTATCCAGGCGCTACGCACGCTTGCCAAACAGGCGCCGTTGCAACGATTGCCGGTGCAGATCGACGACTTGATCCGTGAAGTCATGCGCCTGACCGCCTCCGATCTGGCCAATCGCAACGTACAGTTGCAAACCCGTCTGGAAGCGCAATGCCCGGTATGGGTCGATGCGGTGCAGATCCAGCAGGTGGTGTACAACCTGATCATCAATGCCCTGGAGGCCATCACCGGAGCCGGACTTGCGGATGGGCGCATCATCATCGGTTCCACGGTCAAGGACAATCATGTCCAGGTCTGTTTGCAGGACAACGGACCCGGCATCGGCGCGCAACAGCGCGAACGGATTTTCGATGCGTTCTACACCACCAAGGGCAGCGGCATGGGCATGGGGTTGGCCATCTGCAGGTCAGTGATCGGCGCGCATGGCGGGACGCTCGTTGTCCAGGACTGTGAGCAGGGTGCGCGGATCTGTTTCAACCTGCCGCTGGAACCGGTCGGCGCCGGCTGAAAAAAGCCCGCAGGCCCGGCGCCAGGCCTTGGGCGTCATGCCTTCGAGGCGGCTGAAGGTGCGGGTGAAATGCGAGTGGTCGGCGAAACCGCATGCATAGACGACGTCGGTAATCGGCATCGAGGTGATCAGCAGGCTTTTGGCTCTTTCGATTTTCATCCTGACCAGCCAGCCTTGGGGCGATTGGCCGGTAATTTTTTTGAAGGCCCGGGAGAAATGACTGCGCGACAGGTGGCATTGTTCGGCAATCTCGCTGATGCGAACGCAGCTGCCCATGTCACGCAGCATCAGTTCCTTGGCGCGGCGCTCCTGCCAGCCGGACAAGGCTCCCAGCGGTCGTGCGAGGGGGTATGGCGTGTCTGAATTCACCGGTTGCAGATTCATGGCGGCTCTCCTGATCGTTCAGGAAAGTCTGTGCGGTGGCCCCCTTTAAAGTCCTTAAGCAAAGCTTAAAAAACATTAACCAGCCGCGCTGTATGGAGGACACCGGGGCTTGCCTGAAACGATGAGCGATTGCCGTGCTGCAAGCGCCTTGCTGCCACATCCGCATGGCCCGGCGATTGAATCAGAGTGGCCCCAGTTGAAGGGGGTATTCGATGACCACATAAATTCGGTCGATGTCATCGCCGGCCTGAGCGCTATTCGCGCGATGGGTGACATAAGACAGTTGCAGGGACAAATTCCTGGCCGGACCGGACTGCACGATGTAGTGCAGGTCCAGGTCGCGCTCCCAATGCCGGCCACCATCCCCTTGTTGGGGCTGGTAATCGTCGGTGACCGGGTCGAAGGGGTTATACGCTCCGCCCTGGGGTGCCTGGGTGCCGTCAATGCCTCGGCCGGTGACGTAGCGGGCCATGAATTTCAGCCCCGGCAGACCGAACGTACCCAGGTCAAGGTCGTAGCGTGCCTGCCAGGAGCGTTCATGGGGGCCGTTGAAGTCGGCGTACTTGATCGAATTGGCCAGGTAGATGGAATCGCCACCGACGAAGTCGAAGGGGGTGTCGCCGTTGATTTTCTGATAGGCGAGGGTGAACGCCTGCGCTGCGGTGGTGTATTTGCCCGACAGGCTGTAGGCCGTGTTATCGATGGCCCCTGCCGCGGCCTCGCCATAGTCCTGGGTGCGGTAAAGGTTGCTGTCGAGGAACAGTCCGGACTGTCTAAGGTGCAGGTTGGCGTAGTACTGACGCCAGGTGTCGCTCAGTTCGCCAGCATAAAGGGCACCGCCCAGCGGGTGCCCTTCGAACAGGTTGGCCCCGATAAAATCGATGCCGCCTCGTTGAGTGTTCGCCCCGTAGCCGGAGAAGTCGCCCTTGCCGGTGGACGCGTCCTGATTCTTGAACGCGGTGAAGTGACCGGCCAGCAGATGCACGTCGTCGATTTCGCGGTTGTCGATCAGCAGGCCGGTGGCGTACTCCGGTTGCAGGCGTTTGTCCGCCGTGTCGAACACCGGGGTTTCAACGGTCATTTCACCGAACGCGAGCGTCGTTCGCGAAACCGACAGCTTCAGGGCGCCACCCCCACTGGAGTAACTGTGTTCACTGTGACCGTCTTGATCCAGAGGTAATAACCCCGTCCCGGAATGTCCCTTGCCACCGTCGAGCTTCAAGCCCAGAAATCCATGGGCATCGATGCCCACCCCGATCGTGCCCGGGGTGAACCCGGATTCGAACGAGGTGATGAAACCCTGAGCCCATTCCTCTTTGTAGTTCTTGCCTGCCGGGGACGGCGATCGATAGTCGCTGTTGAGATAGAAATTTCGACTGAGCACCTCAAGCGTCGACCCTTGTACGAACCCTTGCCTGGATGGTGCAGGCTCGGCCGCCATCGCCGTTGTGGCCGTACCCATGAACAATACGCATACCAGGAAGGGTGTACGGGGTTCGGTCATCTTGCCCGCGCCCCGAAGCGCCTTGGAGTGTTTTTTTTTCGAGGTGAAGGAGGGCCGTGTGGGCCCGCTTGAGGAGGCGCTCATGGCTTGTTTCCAGGTTGCGAATAAAAAAGCGGCTGCGCCTGTGCGCAGCCGCTGTCATTGCTCAATGGCCTTCAGAGGCATGGAACATTGATTTGGCGTAGATGAGCCCCAGGCCATAGGCGCCGCCATTGGCGATCGAGGTCTTGACGGTTTCTTCGTAGGTGTCGGTGCGGGCCCAGTCACGTTGCAGTTCCAGCAGATACTGCAGCGACGTCATCGGGCGAGCGCCGATCTGGATCATGCGTTGCACGGCCATTTCATGGGCTTCGATGGACACATCGCCACAGGCATCGGCAATGAAGTACACCTCGAAACCCTGGTCGATAGCCGACAGGGCCGGACCGACGATGCACACGGAAGTCCACAGACCGGCGAGGACGATTTTGTGTTTGCCAATGGCATTGACTTCAACGGCGATTCGCTCGTCTTCCCACGTATTCATGCTGGTGCGGTCGATCACGTTGTGATCTGGAAACACCGACTTGATCTCGTCAAAGATCGGGCCGGAGAAACTTTTCTCGGCGACGGTGGTAAGGATGGTCGACACCTCGAACCCCCTGGCTGCCTTGGCCACTAGTGCGGCGTTGTTGCGCAGGGTGACGGCATCGATCGATTTGGTCGCGAAGGACATCTGCGATTGATGGTCGATCATGATCAGGGTGTGGTCGGTCGGGGTGAGCAGGGTTTTGCCAGGAGCTGCTTTTGCGATAGGCATGATGTGTTCCGCTTGGTTGGTCGAATTGACGAGATGATTACGCATTACGCAAAGTCGTCATTGAACGGGTGTGCTGAGTTTTTGTACTCGTCAACTCAGCACATCGCTGCAAGCCTGGCGACCACGGAGCCACGCATGATGTGCACAGTCCCCCGATGACGGCCTTGCGCCGAAGCTCGCTGCACCGCCGCGTCCAGGGTGACGCGCCGCCGATTGATTGACTTCAACCCTACGTAAAGGAGCACGTGCCATGAGTACATTCACCACCCGCGACGGTACCGGGATTTATTACAAGGACTGGGGCACCGGACAGCCCGTCGTCTTCAGCCACGGTTGGCCACTGAATGCCGACAGCTGGGAATCGCAGATGATCTTCCTGGCCTCCCAGGGCTATCGAGTCATCGCCCACGATCGTCGCGGTCATGGCCGCTCCAGCCAGCCGTGGTTCGGCAATGACATGGACACCTACGCCGATGACCTGGCGCAACTGATCGAACATCTGGATTTACAGAATGCCGTACTGTTCGGTTTTTCCACCGGTGGCGGCGAGGTGGCGCGCTACATCGGTCGTCACGGCACCGGGCGCGTGGCCAAGGCCGGGCTGATTTCCTCGGTGCCGCCGCTGATGCTCAAAACCGAAGCCAACCCCGGCGGTCTGCCCATCGAAGTGTTCGACGGTATTCGAGAGGCTTCGCTGGCGAATCGCTCACAGTTGTACAAGGACCTCGCCAGCGGCCCGTTCTTCGGCTTCAACAAGCCCGGTGCCAAACCGTCCCAGGGTCTGATCGACTGGTTCTGGATGCAGGGCATGACCTCCGGCCACAAGAACGCCTACGACTGCATCAAGGCGTTCTCGGAAACCGACTTCACCGAAGACCTGAAGAAGTTCGACGTGCCGACGCTGGTGGTGCATGGCGACGCCGATCAGGTGGTGCCGATCGAAGCGGCGGGCATCGCGTCGGCAGGCTTGGTGAAGGGTGCGCAGCTCAAGGTATACCCCGGTGCGCCCCATGGCTTGACCGATACCCACAAGGATCAGCTCAACGCCGATTTGCTGGCATTCCTCAAGGGGTGATCCGGAGTGCGGCGCGGACGCCGATCCGCGCCGCATTCAGCTCCCGCGCAGAGCCTTCAACTGTTTCTGTGCGCTCCATTCACCGGCATGCGACTGCCCAGGCGATAGCGTGAGGAGGGATGGATCAGGCGTACATAGGTGACGATCTTGTCCTGGCTCCATGTCCGTCGCATGAGGACCAGGCAGGGCTCGTTGGCATCAATCTGCATGTGCTTGCTTTCATCGCCGCTGGGATGGCTGGCTTCGACGATATGCTCCATTTCATCGGGCTTGATGACTTGCAACAGGTACCTCGCCGGTTGCAGATCCTCACCAAAGTCCTGTTGAAGAAACTCCGGCACTAACTCGGGATTGACGTACCGATCCTCAAGCTGCACCGGTATGCCTTCCTCGCAGTGCACACAGATCAGATGGAAAACCGAGGAGCCGGTGGCCAGCGCGAGTGCAGCCGCCACCGGCATCGAGGCGGCCTCGCGCGCCAAGTGCAGGACGCGACAGGTGTAGCGGTGGCCCCGGGCGATGATTTCGTCCGCGATGTTGGTGATTCGCAGCAGATTCGATTGCGGTTTGCTTTCAGCCACGAAGGTACCGACGCCCGAAATTCGCACCAGATGACCCTCTTCGGTCAGTTCACGCAAGGCCCGGTTGACGGTCATGCGCGACATCCCCAACTCCTGCACCAAACGGTTCTCCGAAGGGATCAGGTCACCGGGTTTCCAAACGCCCGTGCGAAGCTTGCCTTGCACAAAGTCCTTTGCGCGCCGATAGAGGGCTTGCGGCGTATTTTTGGTCATCAGTAGGTCCGCGTCTCTTGTACGGCAAGCACGGTTGCAAGCGCTACAAGGAAAAGGTCGTTATCCTCACAGCTTCCTATGGATACCCGCAAGTGCCGAGCGTATCCGGCTTCGCGCCAGGGCTTGATGATGACCCCTTCACGCAGCAGCGCCTGATTGATCACTTCGCCAGGCCAGGCGGTGGTGAAGTACAGGAAGTTGGCCATGGAGGGCGCGGTGGATACGCCCATTTCCTGTAAAGCAACCACCAGGCGTCGACGCTCGCGGGCCACGTGCTCAAGGGTCGCTTGCAGATGCCCGTCATCGGCCAGGGCAGCCAGCGCAGCGGCTTGCGCTACGCTGTTGACGTTGAAGGGCGTGCGCAGACGATCGATCAGATCGGCCAGCAGCGGATCGCTGACGATGCCATAGCCAACCCGCAAACCTGCCAGGGCATAGGCCTTGGAAAAGGTGCGCAGCAAAATGAACGGTTTGCCGCTGGCCTGAATCAAACCCAGGCAATCCGGGTAGTCAGCCTCGAATCGGGCGTACTCGAAATAAGCTTCGTCGAACACCAGCAGACACTGTGGCGAGAGTGCGGCGAGCAGTCGTTGCAATTCCTCGGCGTTCAAGGTGCAGCCGACCGGATTGGAAGGGCAGGAGAACATCAGCAGACGGGTGCGCGGGGTGAGCGCATCGATCATCGCCGGCACGTCGAAGGCTCCTTCGGCCGTCATCGGGATGCCCAGAACACGGGCACCGGCCGCGATGGGATAGATGAAGTGCAGACCGAAGGAGGGCACCACGGTGACGACTTCATCGTCATGGTCGAGAAATACCCGGCTGATGATGCTCAGCAAGTCTTCGGAGCCATTGCCGAACACCAACTGGTTAGCGGGTATCCCGAGCTTTTCAGACAGCGCGGCGCGTAGCTCCAGGCAATTGGCGTCCGGATACAAGGCAATGCTCGAGCAGGCCTGGGTCATGGCCGCAGTGACGGCCGGCGCCGGGCCAAGAGGATTTTCATTGCTGCCCAGTTTGGCCACGCGAGTCAGCCCAAAGCGTTTGCGCACCGCCTCAGTGCTCAAGCCCGCATTGTAGCTGGCGAGGTCGCGTACTTCGGCGCGGGCTAACAGATTCAGATCATGGGAACTCATACGGAGCTGACCTCTTGGGTGTCTTGCCAGAAGGCATTGCGGTCCAGGTAGTTCTGCAAGAATTGCTGCAGGCGGGGCTGTTCGGCGTTGTGAAAGATTTCGCGCGGGGTGCCGTGAGCGACTATCTGGCCCTGGTCGAGGAATACCACTGAATCGGCAACCTGGGCGGCGAAGCCCATCTCATGGGTGACCACCACCATGGTCATGCCTTCCTTGGCCAGGGCTTTCATGACCTGCAATACCTCGCCGACCAGTTCCGGGTCGAGGGCAGAAGTGGGCTCATCGAACAGCATGATGTGCGGCTCCATCGCCAGGGCTCGGGCAATCGCCACGCGCTGTTGCTGACCACCGGAGAGTTGCGCCGGATACGCTGCGGCTTTGTGAGCCAACCCGACTTTATCGAGCATCGCCATGGCCCGTTGCCGAGCGTCATCGGCAGACAACTTGCGCACCCTCAACAGGGCTTCACTCACATTGCCAAGGGCAGTCATGTGCGGCCACAGATTGAACTGCTGGAACACCATGCCGACATTGCGCCGCACTTGATTTATTTGCGACTGTGCCGCGCGCTTGCGACCTTTGCCGTTTTCCGGCAGCCAGCCAAGCAATTGGCCCTCGATATAAATTTCGCCCTCGTCGTATTCTTCGAGAAACGCCATGCTGCGCAACAGCGTGCTTTTACCTGAGCCTGAAGGTCCGATCAGACACACCACTTCAGAATGCCGGACTTGCAAGTCGATACCCTTGAGTACGCGAAGAGAGCCGAAGCTCTTGCCGACGTTGCGCAGCTTGAGCATCGGCTCTGTGTTCGTAGGGAGTGCCTTGGAAGTCTTCATCGCTTCACCTGATTGTTTCAATGCGGATGAGTGTGGCGGGGCTGTCGATGCTGAACGGGTGGGGGGCGTGAACAGGTCCATGACAGCAGGATGGGAGTCGTTCATCGCGGTTGCTTCTGCATGAAACGACCGACTCGCACTTCCAGAAGCATGCCCAGTCTTGAACACGCTTCCACCAGCAACAGGTAGCCGATGCACAGGACCAGCAAGGTTTCGACGAAGGCGAAGGTTTCCGAGCCGATGCCGGTGAGCACCATGGTCAGTTCGGGGATGGTGATGATCGACAATACGGCGGTTTCCTTGCAAAGGATGGTGACCAGATTGACCAGCGCCGGCAGGATGATCACCAGCATCTGTGGAATCTGAATGCGCATGATGCATTGCAGGCGGCTGATGCCCAGGCAGTCGGCGGCTTCCAGTTGTCCACGGGCTACGGATTCAAAACCGGTGCGAAAAATTTCCGCGAAATAAACGCTGCCATAAATGCCCAAGCCGAGAATGCCGGCCGGAATGGGGTCCAGGCTCAACCCGAAAGAGGGACCGCCGTAGTACACCAGGAACAGCTGGACCAGGAACGGCGTACTTCGAATCATTTCGATGAATACCCGCAACGGTGCGCGAACCAGGCGATTGCCGAACAGTTGGGCAACGGCAATCAGCAGGCCCAGCAGCAGGCCCAGCGCCACACCCGCAGACCAGGTGCCGAGGGTGACCATGAAGCCTTCACCGATGTCGCCGAGGTGATCGGTGATGATCGAGGGGTCGAAGATCATGCGGTGCGCTCCTTCAGATGACGTTCCAGCTGGCCACCCAGAAACGCCAGCGGAATGTTGATCAGGCAATAGAAGCCCGCCAGCATCAGGTAGTCCTGGACGAACATGTAGTCGCTGGCCGCAATGTTCTGTGCGGTTCGGGTCAGATCGGCCAGGCCCACCACCGACACCAGTGACGACGCCTTGATCAGCAGGATCATTTCATTGACCAGTGCCGGCAGGGTCAGGCGCACGGCTTGAGGGACACGAATGCGCACCAGCATCTGTCCCCGACTCAGGCCCAGCAGGCCTGCAGCTTCCAGCTGACCGCCGGGGATGGCGAGAAAACCACCGCGCATGATTTCAGCGATGTACGCACCCGCCGCGAGGGACAGACCGATCACTGCTGCCACCATGGGCGAAACGTTGGGCAGGCCGATACGCGGCAGGAAGTAATAAATGAACAGTAATTGCACCAGCAGTGGAATGCCGCGGAACACAAAGATGTAAGCGCCGCCCAGACGTCTGAGGAACGGCAGGGGCGAGAGGCGCAAGCTGCCGACGATAACGCCTATGACAAAGCCAAAGGCCAATGCTGCGACGGAAATCTCCAGGGTCACCAGCAGGCTGTCCAGCAGCAGTGGCAGATTTTTCAGCAGTAAAGGCCAATCGAACATTCTTCGTGCCTCCGGTATGGATCGATCACCGGCTCGGCTGAGCCGGCGATCCGTTCATCGAACCTGTGGGCCGGGTTTACCAGGTAGGCTCGAAGTCAGCCTTGGGCACGTCCATTTCGGTCCCCAGCCATTTCTTTTGCAGGGCAGCGAGACGGCCGTCGTCGTGCATTTTCAGCATGGCTTGATCGAGGGCGGCGATCAGGCTGTTGGCATCATCGTCTTTGCGTCCCAGGTACGCGAAGTAGGATTTCTTGCCGAATGGGGGCATCACCACTTTGTACTTGTCCGGGTGCTGGGCGGCGACGTAGGAAATGTTCGGCAGGGAGTTGGCGACGGCAACGATGCGCTTGGTTCCAAGCTCCGCATAGGCCTGGTTGTTGTCGATGTATTCACGGACATCAACTTTTTTCGGCAGGGTGGAAGCGAAGGTTTTCAGTTCTTCGAGCTGCGCCGAGCCTTTGCCTGCGCCCACCGCTTTGCCGCTGATGTCTTCGGGCTTGGTGATGGAGCTGTCCTTGGCGCTGACCAGCAACGCTACGGTGGCCTCGGCTACCGGGAGCAGGAAATGGTAACGCTCCTTACGTGCCTTGGTCACGATGAGGGGCCCCCCGACGATGTCGAACTTCTTGGCTTCCAACCCCGGCAACACGCTCGGCCATGGCAGGTCCATGAACCTGACCTTGACGCCCAGCTCCTTGCCCAACTGCTCGAACAGCTCAGCGTTCAGGCCTTGCTGTTTGCCGCCCTCGGTGAAATCGAAAGGCGCAAATTGCAGCTCGGTGCCCACCACCAGTTCGCCGGACTTTTTCACGTCGGCGAGCTGATCGGCCTGAGCCGCCATACAAGCCCCGGCCAAGGTCAAGGCGATGCACAGGCCGTTGAGTTTTTTACTGAACAGAGAATCGAGTTGCATGGTGTAACTCCTTCATCAGGTGCAGCGAGGCTTAGGTGAGTGTTGGTTCCAGGGTGACAGCAGTAAACGTGCCATGGCGGTATATACCGCTTGAACAGGTACTCAGCCGAGGATTTTCCCCGGATTGAGAATGCCCTTGGGGTCGAAGCAATCCTTCAGTTGCTGCATGGCCCTGCGAGCCTCGGTGCTGACTGAGTGATGGAGAAACTCGCGCTTGAGCAGGCCGATGCCATGTTCGGCCGAGACCGAGCCGCCCAATTCGCCGACCGCGCCATAAACCAGTTCCTCTACCTCCAGAAGCGGGGCGGGCTGGGGCAAGGAGGCGCAGTCGACGGTCAAGTGCAGGTTGCTGTCACCGATGTGACCGAAATACACACTGCGGTTGCCCGGCCAGCGTTGCTCCAGGCGCTGGCGACAGCGTTCGGCGAAGTCGCCGATCAGGCCGATGGGCAGGCTGATATCGAAGTTCAACGGAGTCATGCGCACAGGAAATTCGCCGCTCGCTTCACGGATCTTCCAGAGTGCCCGGGCCTGGGTCCGGGAGCTGGCCAACACCGCGTCAACCACTTCACCGGCGGCAAAAGCGTCTTCCAGCGTCTGTTCAAGCGGCTCCCGAGGGCCGGCGGACTCGAGCAATACATACAGCGGATGATCCAGCGACATCGGCGCGGTCGGGTTTTCCAGCCAGGAAACGCCCAGGCGGAAGAAGTCTTGCCACATCAATTCATAGGCTTGCGGAGTTCCCACGCTACGCTGCACCCGGCGCAGCAGGCTGACAGCACTGGGGTAGTCGGGCAGGGCGCACAGCAGGGTGGTGGTTTCACCAGGTGCCGGCGCCAGTTTCAATACTGCACGGGTGATCACCCCAAGGGTGCCTTCGCTGCCGATAAAACACTGTTTCAGGTCATAACCACAGTTGTTCTTGATCATTTTGTTGAGCAGATCGAGCACCCTTCCATCGGCCAGGACCACCTCCAGTCCGAGCACCAGGTCACGGGTCATGCCGTAGCGGATCACCGCGTTGCCGCCCGCATTGGTGGCGATATTGCCGCCAATCTGGCACGAACCGCGGGCGCCGAGATCCAGCGGGAACATGAAACCCGCCGCGAGAACCGCCTGCTGGATTTCCTCCAGGGTGGTGCCGGCCCGGACACTGATGGTCGCCGCCGCCGGGTCGATCTCTTCGATGCCGCGCAGGCGCTCGAGGGACAGGGCAATGTCCGTCTCACGCGGCACTGCGCCACCGGCCAGCCCGGTCATCCCGCCTTGGGGGACCACCGATTGCTGTGCGTCGTTGCAGATGCGCAAAGCACTCGCGACCTGCTCCGTGGTGCGCGGCAGCAACAGCGCGGCAGGGCAGGCGGGTGCATGGCCGGTCCAGTCGCTGTAGTGCCGTCGGCTGATATCGGCACCGGTGAGTACCGCGGCATCACCCAGCGCCTGGCGCAACTGTTCGAGGGTCTGTTGCAGATCGTTCATCGGTTCACCTCACGGTGAAGAAGTGGAAGTCGTCGCGCGGATCAGGCGTACAAGCGTTCGGCAGGTAGCCAGCGAGTGAACGCCGCGTTTTCGACCCAGGCCCGTGCCGCAGCGATGTCCGGTGCGAAGTATCGGTCTTCATCGTAATGCGCGACTTCGCGGCGAATCATCGTCAGCACCTCCTTGAGTTTATTCGAGGTCTGCAGCGGTGCATGCAAATCCACGCCTTGAGCGGCACCGAGTAGTTCGATGGCGACCACTGCGCTGCTGTTACCGGCCATGTCCAACAAGCGACGCGCCGCGAACGTCGCCATCGAGACATGATCTTCCTGGTTGGCCGACGTCGGCAGGCTGTCCACCGAGGCTGGATGCGCGAGGGTCTTGTTCTCCGAGGCGAGGGCGGCAGCGGTGACCTGGGCGATCATGAAGCCGGAATTCAAACCGCCTTCACGCACCAGGAAGGCTGGCAGACCCGACAGCGCCGGATCGACCAGTTGGGCGATCCGGCGCTCTGACAACGCGCCGATTTCTGAAATGGCCAGGGCCAGGACGTCGGCCGCCATGGCCACCGGTTCAGCGTGGAAGTTGCCCCCGGAGAGCACGTCCCCATCGGCACAAAACACCAGCGGGTTATCCGAAACGGCGTTGGCCTCTCGCAGGAAGACCCCCGCGGCGAAACGCATGTGATCCAGGCAGGCGCCCATCACCTGAGGTTGGCAGCGCAGCGAATACGGATCCTGTACCCGGTCGCAGTTGCGGTGGGATTCGCGAATTTCGCTCGTGGCCAGCAGTTCCCGATAAAACAACGCCACATCGATTTGCCCGGGCTGTCCGCGTACCGCCTGGATGCGTGGGTCGAAAGGCACGTCCGAACCTTTCAGTGCTTCTACGCTCAGGCTGCCGGCGACGACGGCAGCGCTGAACAATTTTTCGCAGGCGAACAGACCACGCAAGGCCAGCGCCGTCGATACCTGAGTGCCATTGATCAATGCCAGGCCTTCCTTCGGCCCCAGCACCATCGGTTCGAGGCCGGCAATCGCCAGGCCTTCGATGGCATCCATTTCTCGACCTTCGTGGCGCACCCGGCCGACGCCGATCAGCACTGCGGACATATGGGCCAACGGCGCCAGATCGCCTGAAGCGCCGACGGAGCCCTGCGACGGTATGCAGGGATAAACCCTGGCGGCATAGAGCTTGCTCAGGGCCTGGATAACTTCCCAGCGAATCCCGGAAAACCCACGGGCAAGGGAGCCGACTTTGAGCACCATGATCAGGCCGACACTGGCGTCATCGAGCAAGGGGCCGGTGCCAGTGCAGTGCGAGAGCAGCAGATTGCGTTGCAGCCTGGCCAGGGATTCGGTGGCGATGGAGGTCCGGGCCAGCAGCCCGAAACCGGTATTGATGCCGTACACCGTGCGCTGGTTGGCGACAATCTGGTCTACCGTACGAGTACTCGCATCGACAGCGTCGCGTGCAGCCGGGTCCAGTTCGAAAGGGCTTTGCGACTGGTAGACGGCGCGCAATTGATCGAGGGTGAATTGACCGGGTTTGAGCTGCAGCGATGCGTGCATTGAGAGCGTCCTGAGGTCGGCGGGGCGTGGAACAGAGGGCTAATTGATCCTGTATATACAGCTAGGCAAAATGCAGGCCAGAAATTCGTCGCCTGTCGCTGAGCAGCATCCCAGACAGGGATTATTCGCAAGTAAAGGCGAATGAAAGACACGCCTTCGTCCAGCCTGTAACCAAAGGTTGCACCAATTGGAATCTCTTTGCGCCCTGATGGGGCATAGGGAAACCAATAGGTAACAGGTTGCTTGAGACTGCTTGAGTGAAAAAAAGCGGAGCATTCGCTTTAGCGCAAAGCTTTCCAGTGATTGCCAGAATGAGCGGCACAGTAAATGCTTTACGCTGTATATACCGGTTCTCAATTCGTTGACGAGACCGCCACCCGCCAGTGTTTGCACAATTCATTCAGGAGTGAGCATGACCTCTAGCACCAATTTGCCTCTGATCGATATGTCAGGTGTTCGCGAAGGGGATCAGGCGAGTGTTCGCCGTGCGGGTGACGCTATTCGAAAAGCCTGCAGCGAAACCGGCTTCTTCTACATCATCAATCACGGCGTGCCGCAAGCGGTAATCGATAAGGCCATGTCGGCAGCCGCTGAATTCTTTGCCTACCCGACCGAGATCAAACGCCAGGTGGCAGTCAACAAGCGGCACCGGGGCTGGCATGCGCTCGGTGGTGCGACCATGTATGAAGCCACCAAGCCCGATCACAAGGAGTTCTTCAGCATTGGCCTGGAGTTGACGGAGGACGATCCCTGCGTCATCGCCGGAGAGGCCCTGCGCGGACCAAACCAGTGGCCGCCCTTCATGCCGTCGTTGCGGGATGCATTAACCGAGTACTACGCGGAAATTGGCAAGGCCGGCGCGGATCTGCTCAGAGCGGTAGCGGTGGGATTGGGCATTGAGGAAAGTTTTTTCACGGATAAATACACCAAGCCCCTGCAGCGCACGCAGATGGTCTATTATCCGCCACAACCGCCGCAGGCTGAGGCCGACCAGTTCGGCGTGGCGCCTCATACGGATTACGGCTGCATTACTTTGCTTTATCAAGACAACAGCGGTGGCCTGCAGGTGCGCGAGCTTGGCTCCAATCGCTGGATCGAGGCGACGCCCATTCCGGGCAGCCTGGTAGTGAACGTCGGAGACCTGTTGGCGCATTGGTCCAATGATCGTTTTCGCTCGACCTTGCACCGGGTGATCAATTCGTCGGGTCATGAACGCTATTCGATTGCCACATTCTACGACCCGACCTACAGCGCCATCGTCGATCCCTGCGATCTGGGTATCGACCCGGCGCAGAGCTTGTATTCGCCGGTGGCTGCGGGCGATTACATTCTCAAACGTATCGATGACTCAATGGCCTACCGCAAAAAAATGTAGACGCTAGCCGGCTATAAGGCAGTGGCCGACCCGGTAGCACTGCTGCGTGACCGCCAACGCGACCGAAGATCGATCGCGTTGCGGGCACGCAAGGCGCAGCTCAAGGCCGCGCCCACGCTACGCGCCGGAGTAGCGGGCGGCTTCGCCTTTTGCCGGCCACTCATCCTCGTCAGCTTTTTCGCCACCTTCAGCCTGCTGCTTGAGCTCATCCGAGCCGCTTTCCCATCCGCCAGAGGCCGGTTCAAAGCTGCCGGCAGCAGACGGCTGTCCTTCTTTCTCAAGCTGTTCTTGCGCCAGCCGCCAATAATATTCTGCAGCGCCATCAGAACGAGCGTCCCTTTCCCACAATTCATAAGCTCTTTGCCGGATTTTCGATTCGTCAATCATGGTCATTCCTCCTGTGATCGAGCGTTTCCATTTCTCGGAGTGCGTGGCAATGCTCCATAGCTTAGGGGCTGCGCCAGGTCGTAAAGGTTCAACCGGATTTCAGTTTGTGTTTATACGAATGAGATCAATTATCAATATTATTTATTTATATTTTTTTTTGAATTAGACTCCTGCCCGCTGGGGGAAAAACAGCGTTCTGGACATAAAAAAATCAATAGTTGTCGCAGGGGAGCGGGGCGTGAACTACAAAAAAACGACAATGGCATTGGCTGTGGGGTCGGCGATTTGTCTGTCCAACAGTGTCTGGGCAGATGACCGATCAAACACAATGGAGATTGCTCCGATCACGGTGACGGGTGAAAAAATCGACCGCACCCTGGAGCAAACCCAGTCGAGTGTCGTCGTGGTGACCGACAAGCGACTGCGCGAGAAGGAGGACCACAACCTCGTCGACGTGTTCGCCCGAACGCCGGGTGTCTACAACCAGTCCGGTAATGAAAACTGGGGTATCCGCGGCGTGCCGGTTTCCGGTTTCGACGACCAGGGCCCGGCCGCTCTCAACGGCGCGGTTTCGGTGTTCGTCGACGGTGCCGCACAGCCGAACCGTGCACTGACCCTTAGCCCCATGCCACTGTGGGACGTCGAGCAAGTCGAGGTGTTCCTCGGCCCGCAATCCACGACCCAGGGCCGTAATTCCCTGGCCGGTGCGGTGGTCATCCAGACCAGAAATCCAACTTTTGAACCGAGCTTTTCCGCGCAAACCAACGTAGGCAACTACAATGAGCGCGGCGGGGCGGTTGCCGGTGGGGGCGCGATCGTCGATGGCAAGATCGCCGGCCGTATCGCCGTGGATTACCAGGAAGGTGACGGCTATATCGACAACGTTTTCACCGACGATGACGCTAACCCCACCCGCACCGGCAATGCCCGTGGCAAGCTGCTGATTCTGCCCAATGACGATCTTGATGTGCTGCTGACCTACGCCCATGGTGAAAGTCGCAAGGGCGACAACTCGGTCATGCGTCAGAACGACAAGATCCGTTATTACAAGATGACGTCCAATACCGAGGCCTACGACAAACTCAAGCAGGACACTGTCAGCGCCAAGGTCGACTATCGCCTGGATGATCATTGGTCCCTGACCAGCCTCACTGCCAATACCGATTCGGACTACGACGCTCGCCTGGATTTCGACCAGTCCGCCGACGCCAATCAGACCGTTCTGCGCACGCAGGATGGCGACCTGTTCAGTCAGGAGTTGCGCCTGAACTACAGCGGCGACACGGTGAAGAGTTTCGCCGGCCTCTACTACGGTCACAACACCAACAACTTTCACGACCGGTTGTTCGTCGGTCAAAGTCTGTTCGGTACGGTCAAGGGCGATACCACGATCGAAAACAAGGCCGTGTTCGGTGAAATCAACTGGACCTTCGCCCCACGCTGGACCTTGATCACCGGCCTGCGCTACGACCACGAGACCAACGATACCGACGTCGGGCAAGATGACTTCTCCGAGCCCGGTAAAGACAAACAGACCTCTGATGCCGTGTTGCCGAAACTCGGCATCGACTACGAGCTGGCCGAGAATCAGTACCTGGGCTTCATGGTGCAGAGAGGTTATCGCGGCGGCGGCGTCAACGTCCGTGCCGGTAGCGGTCACGAAGCCTACGATCCGGAATACACTACCAACTACGAGCTGTCTTACCGGGGGTCGTTCATGGACAAGACCCTGCGTACCCGCGCCAACCTGTACTACACCGACTGGAAAGACCAGCAGGCCAGTGTGCTGAACCCGCAAACCGAGGTCCTTGATGTGTTCAACGCCGGCAGCAGTGACATCAAGGGCCTGGAAGTCTCTGTTGAAAAAGACTTCGGCGAACAGTTGACCCTGAACGCCGGTGCCTCAGTCACCGATGGCAAATACAAGGACTTCGTCACGAGCGACGGCCGCGACATGAGCGGCGAGGACTTCCTCTATTCGCCCAAATACAAGATGTCGCTGGGCGGTACCTATCGCTGGAATGATCGTCTGACCCTCAATACCGACGTCGTCTATCAGAGTTCCGCGCCGTCGGAGTACGAGTTCGATGATGCGGGTCAGGTTACGGGCGAGCGCCGCAGCGACAACTACTGGCTTGCCAACTTCAACGCCGAATACAAGATCACCAAAAACGTAGCTGTATCCGGCTACGTGAAAAACGCCTTCGACAAGGAATACGTCACCAACGACCGCAGCGGCGACATCGTCGATGTCGGCGCACCGCGCACGGTGGGTCTGGTGCTGCGCTACGACATGTGAAGCTGTGACGAAATGGAGGCGGGGGAAGGATTTCCCGCATCCGGTTTCACGGCTGTCATGTCCGGAGCGTCAGGGACGGTCTACCAAAGAGCAACGTCGTAGGTGAGGTAAATCCGGTTGCTGTCCCGGCCCCGGGAGAACTCCGAGCGATAGACATAATTGCGCAGGCGTACACCCAAGCCTTTAAGCGTGCCTTCTTGCACTGCATAAGCCAGTTCAATATCACGTTCCCATTCCTTGACGAGGGTATCGGATTTGCCGTCATTACCACTCAGGTAGCGTGCGGAGAAGGTCAAGCCTGGCATGCCTGCGGCTGCGAAGTTGTAGCCATAATTGAGCATCCAGGTCTTCTCGTCTTCTTCGATGAATTTGCCGATGCCAGCATTGCTGAATGAATAGACGGTGGCACCACTGATGTAAGGCAAGCCGGCATCGCCGCTTAGCGTCTGATAGCCACCTCCCACCGTATGGCCGGCGATGACATACGACAGTTGACCACTGAGCATGTCGTTGTCGATTTTGCCACTGTAGGCAGATCCGGTATCGGCACTATGGAAGTAACGCAAGTCACTGGTGAGTACTCCACCGGCCAGGGGCAGATCGTGTTGAATCCCTGCGAAGTTCTGGCGATAGAAATTGTCCAGCTCGCCATGGAAATAGCTCAAGCGCGTGTTTTTGCCGAGTTTGTAGTCGCCGCCGGCGTAGGTGAAATTCCCGCCTTTGTCGCCGGTGTAACCATCGGGGACGATAGACACGCTATCGGTAGAGTCGCGCAGCTTGAAACGGTCAAGATGGCCCGCCGTCAGGGTCAGGTTATCGATATCGGTGCTGATGACTTGCCCCCCCTGATAGGTCTGCGGTAGCAAGCGCGCATCGTTGTAGATCAACACAGGTGTCTTGGGCAATAACGTGCCGTACTTGAGCGTGGTCTTGGCCAGTTTGACCTTGGCCGCGGCTCCGGCACTGGCAAATTCGTCCGCCGCCTGGCCGTCGTCATGCATCGGAAGCAGCCCGGTGCCGCTGCGGCCACGCCCGGAATCGAGCCTGACCCCCAGCAAGCCCAAGGCGTCGACCCCGAAACCCACGAAGCCGGGAGTGAAGCCAGACTGGAAATCCAGCAGAAAGCCCTGCGCCCACTCGGTGCGCTCACTTTTGGCAGTGCTGGCCGAACGGGCACTCAATCCATGTTCATCACGAAAGTTTTCGTTGAAGTAGACATTGCGCAGCTGCAATTTCAGATGGCTGTCGTCGATGAAATCGCTCGCATGGACACCTGCAATAGGCAACATCCCCAGAAGAGGTAGAAGCGCCCGGCGAGTCAGAAAATGGGTCATGTCGAACTACTCTTGTTTTTGTTTTTTCAGGATGCAGATATCCGCGCGCCGGCGATTCGGCGCGTGAATGATCCAATGGTGAGTCAGGGGTGAGTCAGGCGAACAGCGTCAAGGCACCGGTCAGTAAAGCCAACGCAGTGATCACCAGGGAGGTGAGTACCGCCCATTTCACTGTGGCACGCTGGAAGTCGCCGATATCGCGATCGACCATGCCCACCAGCAGCAGAGTCGACGCGACCAACGGGCTCATCAGGTGCACCGGCTGGCCGAGGACCGACGCCCGGGCAATTTCCACCGGGTCAATGCCGTAGGCCGCCGCTGCGTTGGCAAGGATTGGCACCACGCCGAAGTAGTAGGCGTCGTTGGACAGCACGAACGTCAGGGGCATGCTGGTTATCGCCACCACCAGCGGAAACAGGTGCCCCCAGGACGGTGGAATCCACTCCACCAGCGTCTGTGCCAGGGCATCGACCATTTTCGTGCCGGAGAAAATCCCGGCGAAGACGCCGGCGGCGAACACCAGCAGCACCACGGTCATGGCATTGCCGGAATGGGCGAGGATGCGTTCCTTTTGAATGTCCAGTTGCGGGTAGTTGATCATCAGTGCCAGGACAAAACCGATCAGGAACAATATCGCCGAATGGGCCAGGCCCATCACCAGCGCAGTCATTACCCCGATCACCAGCAGCAGGTTCACATAGGCCAGCTTCGGGCGCTTGTGCGGTGTGTCTTCCAGAATGGCCTTGATGTAGCAATCACCGCCGCCGCTCTGCAGCATGGTATTGCCGATCCGCTTGCGTTCGGCGCGCCCCAGCAGAAACGCCGTGAACACCACCCAGGCGGCGCCGCCGATCATGGTCGGCAATAACGGAATGAAATACTCCCCGGCATCCACCCCCAACGCGGCAATCGCCCGGGTCGCCGGGCCACCCCATGGGGTCAAGCCGCTCATGATGCTCAGCGACAGCATGGAAATCGTTGCCAGGATCATCGGGTTCATGCCGATGCGCTTGTACAGCGGCAGCATCGCCGCACAGGTGATCATATAGGTGGTGGTGCCGTCGCCGTCCAAGGCCACAGTCAACGACAGCAGCGCGGTGCCAATGGCAATTTTCATCGGATCGCCGTTGACCCGCTTGAGAATTTTACGGATCAGCGGGTCGAACAAGCCCGAGTCGATCATCAATCCGAAAAATAGAATCGCGAACAGCAGCAGCGCGGCCGACGGGGCAACCATCTTCAGGCCGTCGAGCATCATTTTCCCGGTGGTCCCGCCAAAACCGCCGATCAGGGCAAAGACGATCGGCACAACGGTCAACGCAACGATCGGCGACAAACGCTTGGACATGATCAGGTAGGTGAACACAACCACCATGGCCAGGCCGAGTAAGGCGAGCATAAGGCATCTCTCTTGTTTTTATTTATGGCGAGACCGACGCACAGACGTAACGATCCCGAGACTACCAGACGTCGCACTTCGGTGATGTCTGGTAGCGGGTAGTGACGATCGGATTTATGTATAACGGTACTAACTGTGTCGGGCGATCTCGGCAGGCTCCCAGGCCTGATCCTCCGCCAGTGGCATCGGCGTTTTTCCGTCCAGGGTGTCGAGCAGGACCTGACGGTCACACGCGTTCTCAGAGATCGAGATCACCACGGTCGCCACGGCATTGCTCGCCAGGCTGGTCAGCGCACGTGCTTCGGACATGAAGCGGTCGATGCCGATCAGCAAGGCCAGACCTGCCAGCGGAATGTCATGGATGACCGTCAGCGTGGAGGCCAATGCAACAAAGCCGCTGCCGGTGACCCCTGCTGCACCCTTGGAGGACAACAGCATGATTGCCAGCATGGTAAGGGTCTGGGTGAAGGTCAGCTCGATATTGCACGCCTGTGCAATAAAGATGGCCGCCAGCGACAGATAGATCGCCGTGCCATCGAGGTTGAACGAATACCCTGTTGGCAACACCAGCCCCACGACACCTTTCTTGCAACCCAGCGCCTGGAGCTTTTCCAGCATGCGAGGCATTACCGGTTCGGTGGAGGAAGTCCCCAGCACCACCAGGAATTCTTCGCGCAGGTAGCGCAGCAGCTTCCACAGGCTGAAACCATGGGCGCGGCAAATGCTGCCCAGCACCACGAAGACAAAGAAACCGCAGGCGATATACAACGTCATGATCAACTTCGCCAGGGATCCGAGCGAGGTGATGCCGTACTGCCCGACTGTAAACGCCAGCGCGCCGAAGGCACCGATCGGCGCAAAGCGCATCAGGTAGGAAAAGATCTTGAAGACCATCTGCGACGCCGCTTCGAGCACATCGAGTACCGGCTTGCCGCGCTCACCCAGGGATGACAGGGCAAAACCGCAGAGGACTGCGATAAACAGTACCGGCAGCACTTCACCTTTGCTGAATGCACCGATGAAAGTGTCGGGAATGATGTGCATGAAAAACTCGACGACCCCGAGCTTGGCTGCCGACTCGGTGTATTGGGACAAGCCTGCGGTGCTCAATTGGCTCGGATCGATGTTCATGCCCGCGCCGGGCTTGAACAGGTAGACCGCCGCGAGGCCGATGATCAGGCTGATCACCGTCAACCCGAGGAACAGCAGCATGGTCTTGCTCAGCAAGCGACCCAGGGAGCGTTTGTCACTCATCCCGGCGATACCCGTGACGATGGTGCAGAACACGACGGGGGCGATCATCATTTTGATCAGCTTGATGAAGGCGTCGCCCAGCGGCTTGAGGGCGATCGCCTGTTCGGCCCAGACATGGCCAACAACGACACCCAGCAATACCGCGCAGAGGATCTGGAAGTAGAGCGATTTTACGACTTTCATGGCATCACCCATTTTTTGGAATTGTGCTGATGCAGGACGACAGTAACTACGCGGGACGGCTACCCGGCGAGTCGTTGATTGACCTGGGCGTAGACAAAGCCGGAAAACAGCCTTCGTGCGGTGCGAACAACCGAGGCACGAATCGTTTCACCGTTAATCCCGGTGTATGACAGAACGACATCGATACCACCGCTCGGATGCTCGATTCGCACTTGTTGCAAGCGCGGCTCACCGCTGGATCCGAGCATCTGCGCGACCACGCTGCCTTGGCTGACACACGCAGTGGCCAGACCGATGGAACCGGTAATGGCCAATGCTCGATGGCAGTTGTGCGGCATGAAGTAGCGAACCTGCAACGTGCCTCCCGCCTTGGCGGGTGACACCAGTACAGGCTTGGGAATGACCTTGTCGCTGACATCGCCCAGCCCCATCGCCATTCCGGCCTGCAACCGCAAGGCTTCGAGCCGACGCAGAAAATCCTTGTCGGCGTCCAGCTCGGCCGGGGTTTCATCGCCGCGCTTGTTCAGATGGCGCGCCTCGATGATCACCATCGGCATGGCCATGTCGATGCAGGTGACGGGAACGTCATCGAATACATCCAGGGTGTTGCCGGTCGGGAAAAGCTTGCCGGTCTTACTGCCTGCAGCATCGAGGAAGGTCAGCTGTACGGGGGCTGCGCTTCCAGGCACGCCATCGATGACCGTGTCGCCCTCGTAGCTGACTTTGCCGTCGGGCGTATACACGTCCGAGGTGACGAAGGTGCCGGTGTTGAGGTTGCGAATCCGTACCCGGGTGGATTCGCCGGTCGCTTTGACCAGACCCTGCTCGATGGCAAAAGGCCCTACGGCGCAGAGCATGTTGCCGCAGTTGGGGGCCGTGTCGACTCGACGCTGGGAGACCATGACCTGGACGAACAGGTAATCGACATCCGCATCCGGATGCAACGAAGGGCTGACAATGGCGACCTTGCTGGTCTGCGGACTACCGCCACCGATGCCGTCAATCTCCAGCTCGTGGCCCGAGCCCATCACAGACAACAGCAATTCATCGCGCTCTTCAACGGAGACCGGTAGATCCCAAGCGAGAAATACCGGGCCCTTGGAGGTACCGCCGCGCATGAGTACACAAGGAATACGTTGCATGGCCACTCACTCTTGTTAATCAATCGGGCTGATTGATGTCTTGTAAACAAGAGTGACAGGGAAGCACTGGTGTTTCCAATGCAAATATTGGCGCTATTATTCCACTCTACGAATTAATCATTTAAGCTGCGCCGAGGCCGTATCTCTGCACTTCCTGGGTGAGACGAACATGGAATATGAGCTTCAAGACATCAGATCCTTTGTGAAAATTGCGGAGGTGGGCAGCTTTCATGAAGCCGCGGAAGCGCTGCATCTGTCTCAGCCCGCCTTAAGCCGGCGGATCAAAAAACTCGAGGAAGGGCTGGGTACTGCGCTGCTCGATCGAACGACGCGCAAGGTCAGCCTGACCAGTGTCGGACGGGATTTTCTACCCAAGGCCCGGCGGTTGCTGGATGACTTCGACGACTCCATTCTCAACATCCGTGAATTGGCGGAACGGCAAATCGGTCGGGTAACGCTCGCTTGCATACCCACCGCGGCGTTTTACTTCCTGCCTTCGGTGATTCGCATCTACAACGAACGCTATCCGAAGATCCGCATCCGATTGCTCGATCTGAGTGCCAATGAAGGTCTGGAGGCTGTGCTACGCGGAGAAGCCGATTTCGGTATCAACATGATGAGCGGCCAGCATCCCGACATCGAGTTCGTACCCTTGGTCAATGAACCCTTTGTCCTCGCTTGTCGGCGAGACCACGAGTTGGCCGAACGCAGCTCGGTAAGCTGGTCCGAACTCAGCGACTATCGGCTGATCGGGGTCGGTCGGCTGAGCGGCAACCGCATGCTGCTGGACCATGCGCTTTCAGGCCTGAGCTGGCGTCCGCAGTGGTTCTATGAAGTTCAGCATCTTTCCACGTCATTAGGATTGGTCGAAGCAGGCCTTGGGGTATCGGCAATGCCAAGCCTGGCCATGCCCGCCGTCGATCACCCGACATTGGTCAGCGTTCCGCTCATCGACCCTGTGGTCAATCGCTCGTTAGGGCTTGTTTACCGACGAGGCGCTTCACTTTCCCCGGCAGCGGAAAAGTTCGTTTCAATATTGCTTGAACAGTGGCCGCAGTAGGGCCGGGTGTTGAATTGCAGAAAGGAACGGATAAAGGCGGGGAAGGGGCGTTGTTAGTTCAGGTTGGAACTTATTTTCACCGATGAATCATTGAGTTAATTCATGGTCATAGCACTGAATTTTTCCATCGGGACTTTCAGATGAAGCGCGCAGTAATGATTTTCTTAGCTGTATCAGGCTCTATCCTGCTTGCCGGTTGCGGGCATCACCGTGACGGTGGAGATAGGCATCATCGGGGCCACCAGGACCGTGGCTACGAACGGGGTCATGATGATCATGGGAATGATCGATACGATCGTCGTGATTATAATCAGCGGCATGATCGTGATCGTGATCATAGAGACGACTGAGCCTTGAACACTGACTGTGCGCCGCCTGCACCAAGGCCGATTCGTCTGGCCGGATCAATCGGCACGGTTCGCAGCTTGAACTCAATCCCCAACAGCTTCAGGCGCTCGTGATCGGTTTCACTTGAAGCGACCAGAGTCTCACAGAACAATCCGACTACTTTTAAGGAAATGCCTTACATACGCCGATCCGCTCTTTGGTCAAAATCTGCGAATGATTTTGGCCTCTGCTCTCGCTCAACTCAACCTCGAACCACTGCGTAGCCTGTTTACGCGGTTGTTACTGCGCGTCGGCATCTCGATAAGCAGGTTGGAACACTCGATAAAGCACGGCCGCACCACCGTTGCGGGGAAGCAGGTGGCTTTTATCGGCGGGAGCGGAGACTTTACCGTGGTTGGTACAGGTTAAAAGCTGCGTGTTCGACATTGATTTTTCTCCCGTAATCGGTCGGCTACCGCCGTTCTAGGGGAGCAATACTGCTCATAATCCGTTTACACGTGGTACTACCCTTGCTCATAATTGGAGCGAGGATAGGTCACCTATTTGGGCCCTTCAGTCACTGGTAGCAAACTAGTCTGGTGCTCGAAACCCATAAGAAGCTCACCCAGGAAGGGATCACTCATGAGAATTTACAACCTCAAAGCGCTACGTCTTGTACTGTCTGGTGCCCTGCTGGGAGTCGCAGTCGCGAATGCATTTTTTGGTGTGAGTGCTGCAGGTGAAGTATTGGCTGGCGTGCTTGGTGCTGGCGGTGCCTTGGCGGCAGTTAAGATTTTAGCCCTCGCATAGGTGCTAACCGTTCTCGGTATTGATTTCAGCAGTGATGGAATCACTCTCATTGTTGCAGCCTTCTGCGTCCTGATCAGTTTCGGCCAGCAATGGCATTGCCGAAAGAAAATTACCACCACTGACTCGGTCATGTCGCTGCTGAATGGCGCTTCAGTGTTCCCATTCTGCTTGATGGTTGGCGCAACCTTTTCCCCTGATTTTCTCCAAGCTGCGACTGCCTCAAAAGCATCCATGAGCATGGCCGGGCTTGTTGGTCTGTTGTTCGTAGGAGGAGAGGTGCTTTCGCCAGCAGGGTTGAAGAAGCATTCTCAAAAGACTGAGTTATCCCAACCTGTCAGTCAATAAGTCGCGGTTGGGCTGGCTACTTCAAGTTGACTCAGGGCAAGCGAGCGCTGGAGATACTGGACGGCGGAAGTGAATCCGCCGCCCAGTCGATTGTTCTGCAGGGCATCGATCAGCGCCGCTTCATTGATCACCCCGCCACGACCGGTGTTCACCACCACCGCATCCGGCTTCATCAACGCCAATTGTTCGACATCAATGAGGTTGTGCGTCTGCGGTGTCAACGGGCAGTTGATCGACAACACATCGCAGTGCTTGAGCAGGTCATTCAGCGGCCGGCAGTCGGGTCCGGGGCGCTTGCCACCCCGGTCCTCGAACAGTACCTGCATGCCAAAGGCGCGTGCCAGGTGCGCCAGTCGCATGGCGATCGGCCCGCTGCCGATAATCGCCAACTGCTTGTCACGCACATCCCGAATGCGATGGTTGAAGTAGATGTTCTGGTACGGCGCCTCGCCGGTGCTCACCTGGCGCATCAGCCGGGTGAACGCCGCCGGGCGACGGAACAGTTCCAGGATCATCGCCAGGCTATGCTCGGCCACGGTATTGGCGGCGTAGCCGGGCACGCTGGTGACTTCGATGCCATGAGCGTGGCAGTAATCGACATCGACGATGTCTCGCCCGGTCAGCGCCAGCGAGATCATTCCACGGCGGCCTGGTATTTGCCGTCCGCGCGGATCTGGCAGTCGATGCCGTATTGCGCGACCAGCGTACGGATCATCGACTGGGCGAAATGATTGAGCTTGAGGTTCATCCGCGCCGTGGCCGGGTCGCCGATGTAGTCATGGGCGCCGATGTCGTGGGGCAGGTCAATGGCAAAGCCGGAATTACGTCCCGAGGCCCCGAAGCCGACCTGTTGCCCCTCGATCAGCACGATCTCGTCCCGGGGGAATTTCAGCGCCAGCTGGCGTGCGGCGGCGAGGCCGGTGAAGCCTGCGCCTAAAACGACCCAGCGCGCCTTGGTACGGCCGCTGTGACCAGGACGGACGTCACGCGGCGGGCTGAGGTGAAACCAGCCGCAGCCATTGTCGTCAGCCGGGGTGGAGGTATTTCTGTACATGGAAGCCAGTCCCTTCGTTTTTTGCACTATCGCACTTGCACAAGGGTGAGCCCTATAACGATCGGGACAACTCATGGGAGGTTTGGCTGTTGTGTGTTCCAACAGCCGGGTTTCGATTTTGGCTTCCTGATCCAAGCATCCTATGGAAGGAGCAGGGTGGGTTACCTGAGACTGTTCGGATTTGCCAAGGCCAACCTGGAATCCCCGTTGATGATTAATCTGCGCCAGTCCTTGATCTCATATTCGGAAAAACATATATTCGATAAATCGCATATACGTAGAGGCTTCACGCTGTCCGGCAATGCGCGCGTCCTATCCGTCCGTACCGCCAACGCTGCAGGCGCCATGTTCGCTTTGGTCAACATCAAACACTGAGAAAACCATATGGCTGAGCAGCTGACTCCGACCACTGTTTTCAAATGCCTGGCTGACCACACGCGGGTCCGCACGATGATGCTCATCACCCGGGAAGGCGAGTTATGTGTGTGCGAGCTGACCTGCGCGTTGAATGAGAGTCAGCCAAAAGTCTCCAGGCACCTCGCGCAGCTGCGCGGTTGCGGCCTGTTGTCGGACCGTCGCCAAGGCCAATGGGTGTATTACCGACTGCACCCACATCTCCCGGATTGGGTACATCAAGTGCTGACCACTGTGCTCGAAAGCAACAAGCATTGGTTGAGCCCTGACGCCAGGCGCCTCGATGAAATGGGCGACCGCCCTGAACGGGCACTCGCCTGCTGTGAAAGCTAGCGCGCCATTGCGCGGACAAAAACCCTGTTTCACCGATACAGAGCACAACAACATGACGATCAAAGTTGGCATCAATGGTTTCGGCCGGATCGGCCGCCTCGCTCTGCGCGCCGCCTGGCGTTGGCCAGAGTTTGAATTCGTGCAGATCAACGATCCGGCGGGTGACGCGGCGACCCATGCACATCTGCTGAACTTCGACTCGGTGCATGGTCGGTGGAATTATCAGGCCGATTGCGCAGGCGACAGCATCGTCATCGACGGCAAACACATCAAGGTCACGGCCAACAAGGCGATTGCCGACACCGATTGGTCGGGCTGCGATCTGGTGATTGAAGCCAGCGGCAAGATGAAGACCGTCGCGGTGCTTCAGGCTTACCTCGACCAGGGCGTAAAGCGTGTGGTGGTCAGCGCCCCGGTGAAGGAGAAAGGCGCGTTGAACATCGTCATGGGGGTCAATCATCAGCTGTTCGATGCGGCGCAACATCGCATCGTCACGGCGGCGTCATGCACCACCAATTGCCTGGCGCCAGTCGTCAAAGTGATCCACGAAAAGCTGGGCATCCGCCACGGCTCCATTACCACGATCCACGACCTGACCAACACCCAAAGCATTCTCGATCAGCCGCACAAGGATCTGCGCCGGGCGCGTGCTTCGGGGATGAGCCTGATTCCGACCAGCACCGGGTCGGCCACCGCCATCGCCGAAATTTTCCCTGAGCTGCGTGGGCGGCTCAATGGTCATGCCGTACGCGTGCCGCTGGCCAACGCTTCGCTGACGGACTGCGTCTTTGAAGTCGAGCGGGCCACCACGGTCGAAGAGGTCAATCAATTCCTCAAGAACGCTTCCGAGAATGAGCTCAAGGACATCCTCGGTTTCGAGGAGCGGCCACTGGTGTCCATCGACTACCGTACCGACCCGCGCTCATCGATCATCGATGCGCTGTCGACGATGGTCATCAACGGTACCCAGGTCAAAATCTATGCCTGGTACGACAATGAGTGGGGCTACGCCAATCGCACTGTCGAACTGGCCCGGATGGTCGGTCTGGCCGTCTAGGGAGCAATCATGAAAGCGTTGTCAGCCCTCGCTCCGCCAGTGCGGCAGTACCTGCTCGTGACGGGCAATTACTGGGCCTTCACCCTCACCGACGGTGCCTTGCGCATGTTGGTGGTGCTGCACTTTCACGCGTTGGGCTACAGCCCGTTGCAAATCGCTGCGTTGTTTCTGTTCTACGAACTCTTTGGCGTGATCACCAACCTGGTGGGTGGTTACCTTGGCGCCCGGCTGGGACTGAACCGGACCATGAACATCGGGCTGGGGATGCAAGTCGCGGCGTTGTTGATGCTGACAGTGCCAGTGGCCTGGCTGACGATCCCCTGGGTGATGGGCGCGCAGGCGCTGTCTGGGATTGCCAAGGACTTGAACAAGATGAGTGCCAAAAGCTCGATCAAGCTTCTGGTGCCGGATGGGCAGCAGGGCAAGCTCTACCAGTGGGTGGCGATTCTCACCGGCTCGAAAAACGCACTCAAGGGCGTTGGCTTCTTTCTTGGCGGAGCCTTGCTGGCGACGATCGGCTTCACAGGCGCCTTGCTGGCCATGGCGGGTGTCCTGGCGCTGATCTGGATCAGCAGCTTGATCCTGTTGAAAAAGGACCTGGGCAAAGCGAAGGCCAAGCCCAGGTTTCGCGACATCCTGTCCAAGAGCCGGGCGATCAATATCCTCTCGGCGGCGCGGATGTTCCTGTTCGGTGCCCGGGATGTCTGGTTTGTGGTGGCGTTGCCGGTGTACCTGAGCAGCGTGTTCGGCTGGGACTTCTGGAAGGTTGGTGGCTTCCTCGCGGCGTGGGTGATTGGCTACGGCATCGTGCAGTCCTTCGCGCCCAATATCACCGGAAAGAAACGGGGGCACGTACCGGATGGTCGTGCAGCGTTTCTGTGGGCGCTGGCACTGGTCGGCCTGCCTGCGGCAATCGCTCTCGGGCTGAACACCGGGTTGTCGCAACAGGGGGTGCTGTTGGGCGGATTGATGATTTTTGGTGCGTTGTTCGCGGTGAATTCTTCGTTGCACAGCTACCTGATCGTGTCCTACGCCATGAAAGACGGTGTGTCGCTGGATGTGGGTTTTTATTACATGTCGAACGCCCTGGGGCGGTTGATGGGCACGGTGCTCTCCGGCTGGGTCTACCAGGTGTACGGGCTGGGAGTGTGCTTATGGATATCGAGCGGGTTCGTCCTGCTCGCAGCCTTGATCTCCCTGGGCCTGCCCAGGCATCGGGCGTCGCTGGCCGCGCACTAGGCTCGTCGCAGCCAGTATCACGGGCTCTATCAGTGAGCCCGTGTTTCTGGTGCCGGAGATCGACGTGTTTTTTCAGGTGGCGCCATTTCCCACGGGGCTCAAAGGTCCCGGAGCAACAGGGTCTTACCAAGATTTTTGAATGCCTGGACATATTGCCTGCGCCAGTTCTCCCGCCAATACGCCGCGTCAGGGAAGGTGCCGTCTGTCGATCTGGCCGCCAGGACGTCGCTTGCAACGACTTCTTCGGGCTGTTGCTGGCTCAGCATGGGAAAGGCCATGTAGGCTTTGAAATGCTTTGAGTAAATCTTGTCGATCGCGGTACCGGTGTAGGGGGCATGTGTCAGCAATTGTTCGCACGCGCTACGGGACAGAATGTAGGCATGGGTGCCTTTGGCACGCACTCGGGCTATTCCCCTGTACCAGGTCAACCAGACTTTCCCCAGGTTTGCTCCCAGGTAGAACAGTCCAGGTGCTTGCTTGTTCATGAAAGCATTTATCTGGTGCAGCTGGTCCTGTTTGAATGTCACCAGGGTTGCGTCGTCTTCGAGGACCAGAATACGTCGATAGCTGCGCTCCAGGGCCATTTTCGCGCATTTGATGTGGGAGTCGAAACAGCCTCGTTCGGGGCTCTCGTTGTCGCGGTCCACTATCAGAAACTCGATGTTCAGCCCACTGCCTTCGAACTCCCGGGTCAAAAGCTCCCGGCGGTCAGTCCGCGCCCTGAGACTGATGCAGAAAACGCCATCAATCTGTAATTGGCTCATGTCCTTTTTCTTTGACAACTCATTCTCCACGCTTCATCGAACGGAATCAGCCGGCAAGCATATCGCCAATCCGGCATCAGGCATTGAAAAAGAAGCTCAATGGTATCGAACCAAAAATTATTTGACATATGTTATTTGTGATCACATATTGGGCCCATAACAACGTCCACTGTGAGCCATTACTCATGCCAGATCGCCCAACCCTCCTGCCCACCATGCGTCAGGTTTCCCGCGATACCCTGCAGGATCAGGTCTACCGTCAGATCCGCGAAGCGCTGATGAGCGGCCGCTTCCAGCCGGGCCAGAAGCTGACCATCCGCGGTCTGGCCGAGGCGCTGGGTTCCAGCCCGATGCCCGTGCGCGAGGCGCTGAACCGCCTCAGCGCCGAGAATGCCTTCGAAGTCACCGAAACCTCCCGTCTGCGTGTGCGCATGATGACCCCCGAACGGCTGCGCGAAATCCGCGACGCCCGGGTGGCGCTCGAAGGTTTGCTGGCCGAGAAGGCCGTGATCCTGCTCAAGGACGCCGACCTCAACGACATCAGTCACCTGTGCGACCAGATGCAGCAAGCCGCCGACAGTGTCGATGTGGCCCGTTATCTGTGGACCAACTTTGCCTTCCACCGGCGCATCTATGCGGTGGCCAAGGCTGAGCTGACCATCGCGGCCGTGGAAAATTTCTGGCTGCACATGGGCCCCTGCTTTGCGCTTGTCGCACCGGACAGGGCGCACCTGCAGCGCTCGATGGAAGCGCACCACCGCATCGTCGAGGCCCTGGCCGCGCGCGATGGGGCAGCGGCCCGGGCGGCAGTCACCGACGACATCATGCAGGCGGCCGACTCCCTGGCACGCCTGATCGTCAAGGGCGACCGTTCGAAGTCGCCAGTTTCTGGAGTGAAGAAAGCATGAGCGTTCTCAATCGACTTATTCCCTACACCGGCCTGCGGGTGCTGATCTCTGGCGGCGCAGCCGGGATCGGCGAAGTGCTGGCAGCGGCTTACATGGAGGCGGGTGCGAAAGTGCATGTGTGTGACGTCAGCGAGGCCGCCCTTGCAGCGTTCCGCGACCGTTATCCGCACAGCGTTGCCACCCGTGCCGATGTGGCTGACCCGGCGCAGATCGAAGCGGTATTCAAGGTTCAGCGCGAACAGTTCGGCGGCCTGGATGTGCTGGTCAACAACGCCGGGATCGCCGGGCCGACTGCCGGGATCGATGCGATCACCGACGAGGAATGGCAGCGCACCATCGACATCAACCTCACCGGGCAATACCGCTTTGCCCATCACGCGGTGCCGCTGCTGAAGGCGTCACCCAACGCGCATCTGATCCACATCGCTTCGGTGGCCGGCCGCCTGGGTTATGCCTGGCGCACTCCGTACGCCGCGACCAAGTGGGCCATCATCGGCTTGATGAAATCCCTGGCGTCGGAGTTGGGCGAAAGCGACATCCGCGTCAACGCCTTGCTGCCCGGCATCGTCGAAGGCCCGCGCATGGACGGGGTGATTCGCGCCCGTGCGCAGCAGATGAACGTGCCTGAAGCCGAGATGCGTGAGCAGTACCTGAAAAAGATTTCCCTCAAGCGCATGGTCACCGCCGAGGACGTCGCCGCCATGGCGCTGTTCCTGTGTTCGCCCGCCGCACGCAACGTGACCGGCCAGGCCATCAGTGTGGATGGCAACGTCGAGTACCTCTAAGCAGCTCGACTCCAGTTACAACAACGGCCGGACATAATCCGCGTCGAGTGACCCCAATAACTTTCTCGCCAAGAACAAGAACGGAGAACACTCATGTCCAAAAATCGCCCGATCATCATCACTTGCGCTGTCACTGGCGCCATTCATACACCTTCGATGTCGCCGCACCTGCCGATCACGCCGCAGGAAATTGCCGACGCCGCGATCGGTGCCGCCGAGGCCGGGGCGTCGATCGTTCACCTGCATGCCCGCGATCCTGTCGATGGACGGCCGAGTCAGGATGTCGATCTGTTCCGTCAGTTCCTGCCGCAAATCAAGGCCAAGAGTGATGTGGTGATCAACATCACCACCGGCGGTGCGCCAACCATGGGCGTGGAAGAACGCCTGCAGCCTGTGGCGCAGCTCAAGCCGGAACTGGCGTCGCTGAACATGGGCTCGATGAATTTCGGGCTGTACGAAATGCTCGATCGCTTCACCGAGTTCAAGCACGACTGGGAGCGACCGTACCTGGCCGAGAGTGACGACCGGATCTTCCGCAATACCTTCCGCGACATCGCCCACATTCTCAACGCCTGTGCCGAGAACCGCACCCGCTTTGAAATCGAATGCTATGACATTGGCCATCTGTACACCGCCGCGCACTTCCTGCAGCGCGGATTGCTCAAGGCTCCGATTTTCATTCAGTCGGTGTTCGGTCTGCGCGGAGGCATCGGCGGGCATCCTGAAGACCTGGCGCACATGCGCCGTACCGCCGACCGCCTGTTCGGCGACGCTTACCAATGGTCGATTCTCGGTGCCGGCCGCAATCAGATTCCGCTGGGCACCATGGGCCTGTCGATGGGCAGCCATGTACGCGTCGGCCTTGAGGATTCATTGTGGGACGGGCCAGGCAAACTGGCGGCGTCCAATGCCGATCAGGTCAAGCGCATCCGCACGGTGATCGAAGCCCTGGGCGGGCGCGTGGCGACCCCGGATGAGGCGCGGGAAATGCTCGATCTCAAGGGCAAGGACCAGGTCGATTTTTAATAACGTTTCCATGAGGGCGCAGGCCGTGGTGGCCGGCGCCTGCTATCGACGACGAAACCTGTCCTCTCCATTAAAAACAGTCAGCTCAGCTTTTTTTGCTCACGGCGGCCAGCGTTGCCGGGACTTCTCTACAGCTGTAGCTGCAAGAGGTTTGCGCGATGACAATAACAAGAACCATCGGAACACCTGATACCCCCCGCGACTCGGCGACGCTGAACAAGTTGATGTTCGTCAAGCTGATGCCGTTGCTGATTGCGGCCTATGTGCTGAGCTTTCTTGATCGGACCAACATCGCGTTGGCCAAGCATCAACTGGATATCGACCTGGGCATTTCCGCTGCCGCCTACGGGTTGGGCGCCGGGTTGTTCTTTCTCACCTACGCACTGTCGGAAGTGCCCAGTAACCTGATCATGCACAAGGTCGGCGCGCGGTTCTGGATTGCGCGGATCATGGTCACCTGGGGGCTGATCTCTGCGGCGATGGCGTTTGTCCAGGGCGAAACGTCGTTCTACGTGTTGCGCCTGCTGCTGGGCATTGCCGAAGCGGGTCTGTTCCCTGGCGTCATGCTGTACCTGACGTACTGGTTCGGCCGCGAACAACGGGCCCGGGCCACCGGTTATTTTCTGTTGGGCGTGTGTTTTGCCAATATCATCGGCGGGCCGCTGGGGGCCGCGCTCATGCAACTGGACGGAGTGTGGGGCTGGCGCGGCTGGCAGTGGATGTTCATGCTCGAGGGCCTGCCTGCCGTATTCTTCGCCATGGTGGTCTGGAAAAAATTGCCGGACCGTCCAAGCAAGGCGCCTTGGCTGAGCGCCGCCGAAGCCGAGCAGATCGAGCGCCGGCTGGCAGCTGAAGCGCAGGAGGGCGCAGGCGCAGGCGGTCACTCGTTCAAGCAATGCCTGACCCCGCAGATTCTGTTGGCGATCCTGGTCTACTTCTGCCACCAGATCACGATCTACACGGTGATTTTTTTCCTGCCCGGCATCATCGGCAAATACGGCGAGCTGAGTACGTTGCAGATCGGCTTGCTGACCTCCCTGCCTTGGCTGGCAGCGGCGGCGGGCGCCATCGCACTGCCCCGATTTGCCACCACTCCGGCGCGTGCCCGGCACATGCTGGTAGCGGGTTTGTTGACCATGGCCGCAGGCCTGGGAATCGCCTCGATGGCGGGACCGGTGATCAGTCTGCTGGGGTTCTGCCTATCGGCGGTGATGTTCTTCGTCGTGCAGTCGATCATCTTTCTCTACCCCGCTTCGCGACTCAAGGGCGCAGCTCTCGCGGGAGGGTTGGGATTCGTCAACTCGTGCGGCCTGCTGGGCGGTTTTGTCGGCCCCTCCGTGATGGGGGTGATCGAGCAAAGTACCGGCAACGCCATGAACGGCATGAAAATCGTGGCGATTATCCTGGTGCTCGCGGCGCTTGCAGCCTTGCGTTTGCGTCAGGGGCATGAGCAAAAGGTGGGTAAACAACGGCTGCAAGGTCGGCGACAGCCTGTATGAGTGGCACCAGAGGGCTGACGAAGTATTCGAACGTGCCTCGCATGCGTAACGCCAGACGCTAAAAAGCCCGCATGAGCGGGCTTTCTATTGGGGTCAAATCCTTTTGTAAGCTCAATCTGCGCCTTGGATTGTGAATGCTTTGTGAAAAGGGTGTCGAAAAAATGGAAAAGCCCGACATCAGGCCGGGTTTTCTCTAAAAGTGACCACTATCACTCTGGCATTGTCCAGGATTGCAGCGTGTAGCCCTCCTGGTTCAACTTGGCGCGCACCTCTTCCAACAGGCTTCCCAGTTGCGCCGGGTCGGAATAGGCACTGCTTGGAATCTGTTTGCGACAAATACGCGTGCTGGCCCGGTCGATGATGGTCAGGCTCAGTTCGCCATTACCGTCTTGCGGAGCCCAGGCGATATATTGAAAAGGTTCGAATGCGTGACCCGCAATCAAAAGTGCTTCGTTGATGCGGAGCGGGGTGCTCATGGGGTCGTCTCTCCTTGTACCCAGACAAATTTTGCCGTCGGATGGGTGCTGATTTCTAATTGTTTTTTTTGCGCTGCAGGAAAGGAGATTGTTCGGTATCGACGGTCCGCGCGGAAGTGTTTGAAGGTGACGTTTCCTTGTCCATCGGTGCCACGCCGACGAAAAGGCGAAAAGGGCGAAGGGGCGAAAAGGACAATGGCGAAAAAGACGAAAAGGTGACAGATCTATTTTTCCGCAAAGGTGACAACCACAGACCGCCGCACCCTTCCTGGACCTGCCTATTGCGTCATGCGTTCCATGACCACTTGCAGCCGACCATCACGGTCGAGATGGTATCGCTCCAGATCCCGCGCCAGGACCAGTTGCCCGGTGAAACTGGCCGCTGCTTCCTCACGGATATCGCCAATGAACGGGCTTTGCCCGGGGTTGGATTGATAGCGTGCACTGAAGTGAGTAAGCACCAGGTTTGGTATACCTGCCGACTCGGCAAAACGCGCCACGGCGGCGGCACTGCTGTGGCCGTAACTCTCGCGGGTGCGATCGATCAATGTCTGGCAGAAGGTGGCCTCGTGCACAAGCACGTCCGCACCTGGAGCCACCTTGGCCAGCAGTTCGGGGGTGTCGTTATCGCCACAGATGATGAAGCGTTGACCGGGTCGCGCCGGGCGTAAATAGTCCTGTGCACGCAGTAGGCGTCCGGCATGCTCGACCTCACGTCCATGCGCCAGTTCGCCCCAGATCGGGCCGCGAGGAATGCCTTCGGCTTCCAGGCGTTGCACATCCAGTCGCGGGTCAGGGCTGGATTCGGCAAAGATGTAGCCATGACTGGGAACACGATGAGACAGGGCAACGGTGTCGACCTGGACATGGCCGTTTGGCCAGCCATTCAAGGTTTCGCTCGCATGCAAACGCAACTCGAAGGGCAGGCACGACCTGCTGACGCTCAGGCTGAGGCGCAGCCAGTCATGCAGCGCAACCGGCAACACGATATCGAGCGGTTCCAGACGCCCTGACATGCCGGCAGTGGCGAGCAGGCCAGGTAAGCCGAAGCAATGATCACCGTGTACATGGGTTATGAAGCACCCGCGAAGGTTTTTTACCGTCAAGGGTGTGCGTAGCAGTTGATGCTGGGTGGCTTCGCCACAATCCACCAGGTACCAGCCCTTGCCTGAGGACTCGATGAGCGCGGTGCCACTCACATTTCGATGTCGGGTAGGGGCTCCTGCTGAAGTACCAAGAAATATGAGATCCATGGCCGATCCTTCCTTCAGGCAGTTGATCTGATAAACAGCCAGAAGCGCTGAAAAAAATCATGATTCCTACCTCTGGCATGCCTTTCGACACCAGCGAGGGGATTATGGCTCTACGCAACTTTCGGTCATGTGACTTCTTCGCGGCTGCAGGCGGCGGGGCCAGCTCCGTTGGTCGTGTCAACGGGACGAAAACTCAGGGTGTCGATCCAATGAAGGTACCAATTTTTTGTATCAGGAGATTGGCCATGACCAAACGACAAGAAAACCATCACGGCTTTGCCGATGACCCGCAAAAAGTCAAAGAGGCGGGCCGCAAAGGCGAGCAAAAGGCCAATGTGGCCATCGATAAGGCAGAGAAAGCCCGCATCGGTGGACAGCACAGTCATGGAGGTACACGCGGAGAAAAATGATATCGGCTCTACCTGCTGACAGGCTTCAGTCAGCAGGTCGCTGGCTTCAAAGAGTTGCTCAACCTTGCAGATACACCGCATGGGTATGGGTGTATTCATACAGCCCGTGCTTGCCATCCGCGCCGCCGATGCCTGACTTGCGCACACCGGCGTGGAACCCCTGCATCGCTTCGAAATCGGCGATCTTGCGCTCGACGTAGACCCGCTCGGCGCAATTGCACACCGGGCACCGCGTCCCAACGCGTGGCGCGGGTCAGGCCGCCGCCGACGCCCCGTATACCATGGGGCGGGTAACGCATGGCGCGCACCAGAGCGGCGGCTTGTCCGGCGGTTTCGACCATCGGGATCATCAGCGTCTGCGCGCCGATGTCCAGCAGCTGCTTGATCAGGTTGGCGTCGCCGGTCACCGCCCGCACCACTGGCGCGGTGGAGTAGGGCGCCACCGCCTGCAATTGCGCGAGCACGCCGGGCACGGTGTTCGGCGCATGTTCGCCGTCGATCAGCATCCAGTCGTAACCGGTGGTGGCGACGATCTCGGCGGCGTAGCCGGTGGCGAATCCGGCCCAGATTCCATACTGGGTTGCGCGGTTGTTCAGCGCGGCTTTGAAAGCGTTGTGCGGCATGTTCATGACGGGGTCCTTTTTCAGCGGTTGTACGGCCGATGCAGTTGGCATTGCGGGTTCAGGGTCACGCCGAAGCCTGGCTGGTCGAGTGCCGACAGGCGCATGCGGCCGTTCACCGGCACCGGTTCGCCGAGTCAGCGATCAGTGGCCTCGATCGCTGCGCCGAAGACCTGATCGCGAGGCAGCAGGGCGGTTTCGGTTACCTGTCCATCGGCACCATCATGGGCGCCGCGCCGGACCTGGTGATGGACTCGATTGCTGAAATCAAGGCGCTCAATCCGCAGTTGCGGATTCGCATCATGGGCGACACCAGCGACCAGGTGATCCAGTTGCTGGAGCAGGGCCGCATCGATCTGGCCATCGCCCGGCGCAATGCCGCCACCGACAACGAACATTACGATTTCGAGCAACTGGGCAACGAACGCCTGCTGGTGGTGGTGCACGCCGGTCATCCCCTGGCCCGCCGCAAAAAACTGCAACTGTCGGAACTGGTCAGCGGCTGGCCGTGGATCCGGCAACCGGAAACCAGCCCTGCGCGAATAGGTCTGGACCAGGCGCTGCAGCGCCTGGCCCTGCCGTTGCCGGCGGACATCATCGAATGCAGCTCGGTGTATTCGATGCAGCAATTGATTCAACTGACCGACGCGATCATGGTGCTCTCGGAAACCGCGTTGCGCGACTACCTGAAAATGGGCCTGGTGGTGGCGCTCCCGGTAGAACTCGACGTGCAACTGGCGCCGTTCGGATTACTGCTACGCAAGGGCGAGCACATCAGTCGGGAGTTGGGTCTGTTCATCGATCTGCTGCGCAAGCGGCGTTAACTCGTCGTACACCGCGACCCGCCCCTGCGACGGTTGGACTGTTCCTCGAGCTCGATGGCGAAATCCGTGGCCTCCTGGTAGTTATGGAAGATCCAGGTTTTGCCTGTGTGCCGCTCGATGACATGGAAGAGGCCGAGCTTCTTGGTCACCACCTGGAAGCGAGCGCCGCGGCGCGCCTTCAACCGATTGCGCCGGAACAGATCCATGGAGGCTTCATTGGAGTGGACGAGCAGGGCGCCGAGCTCATCGATGTGCTGCTGAAAGGATGGATGCATGTCTGATCCTCGAAATGGGGAAACATGTATTCGCAAGCACTTGTATTGCCAGTTGCTTGCCTGTGCAGGCAGAGGTGTGTTCCGAACCAAAGGCGACGAATCTATTCAGGCGAGCACAAACGAACCTGCTTGAAATAGATAAGTTCATTTTTGGTCACCGGGTTTCATGTTCACATACCGTTCGTCCAAAGTTGCGCACTTGCAGTGACTCGCAGCTTCTAATGTCAAAGCAGGTACATCGCGCATATCAGAACGGAGAGCCGGCATGGACATTGATGAAAATGCTCCAGGAAACATATCTCAGCAGGGTGTAACGAGCGGTACGGATAACGAAACAGGCCACGATCCCCGACGCAACCCCGAGGTGCCGCTGCCACCGGACGACGAAGCACCTGTCGAGGAAGAGATGGCCGATGTGGATGCCAACAACTCAGTGTCGAGTGAGCATCCCGCCCCTTGAGCCTGAGCACTGCAATTTGCAGTATCAGTGCCCCTTGACTTTCTTGATGCGCAGCACAATGAGCGCAAGGATGCCGATCGCCAGGGGCGTCATCGCCAGCATGGCTTCCCGTGGGGCCACGTCGACACCGAGCAGGTGCAACCCGCAATAGCCCAGCTGCACCTCGGGCAGCGAGGTATTCAGGCCATGTGGGTCGACTGCTGGTGGTAGTGGGACTGGAGGGGGAACTCACCAGTCACTTGCAGGAATCGATACTTTTTCATGCTGTAACCAACGGTCACGGCGCTGAGCCACGGGTTCGGCCTGTGCGCTGTGCCAAATGCGCAAGACGCTTGATGGCCAGCCACATTCTGAACAAATATGGAATGACGAGCGCAATCCGATTTACGGACTAGCATCCCCTATAACCAGGTTCTATTCGGCGCAGGCTTGGAAAGGTGTACCGCCTAATGAGTAATCAAGACGATTTCCGATTCCAATCCCATTACCTTCTGCTCGAGCTCGACGCCGCCACCAATCATCTGATGATGCTTGTATCAGCGCGGCAGGTGAAAGGTTACCCTTGGGATGAAGCTGCCAAGCGCCAAAAGCTGGCGTATGAAGCATGGGCGGCTTTTCTTCTGCAAGAAACCGATTCGATGCCATTCCTCACCGAACAAGCCACGGGTTCCTACGGTTCATTGGGAGGGTGAGGCACCGCTACCCGTCGATGACCACTCTGTTGCCCGATGTGACGATCACAGGCCTGTCTTCTTTAGCGCGTGACCGGTCCCGCCTGACTATCTAAAATGCCGCAGACGTCAAAAATGACTTTGGTTTTCGATTGGGACAACGCGAATGGACCTTCAGCAACGCAACAATATAAAAGTGATGGGTGCAGGTCCTTCGACACTGATCTTTTCCCACGGCTTCGGCTGTGACCAGACCATGTGGCGTTATCTGGTCGACCACTTCATCCCTCACTTCAAGGTTGTACTGTATGACCTGGTCGGTGCAGGCCAGTCAAACCTGAACGCGTACGACCAGGAAAAATATAATTCGCTGGCTGGATACGCCCAGGATCTAGGTGACATTATCGATCAGTTTGCCACCGGCCCGGTGATTCTGGTTGGCCACTCCGTCAGCGCCATGATCGGCGTACTGGCGGACCGCCAGTCCCCCGGAAGAATATCCGCTCACGTGATGATTGGTCCTTCGCCCTGCTACATCGATTCCGACGACTACGTGGGCGGATTCAAACTCGAAGACATCCACTCCCTGCTCGACACCCTCGACAGCAACTACCTCGGCTGGTCCAGCACCATGGCACCTGTGATCATGGGTGCGCCCGGACAACCGGCGCTGGGCGAAGATCTGACCAACAGTTTCTGCCGTACCGAACCCGAGATCGCCAAGCAATTTGCGCGGGTGACGTTCACGTCGGACAACCGCGAAGACGTCGCGGGCCTGACCACGCCGACCTTGATCCTGCAATCCACCGACGATCTCATCGCACCCGTCGCCGTGGGTGAATACCTGCACGCCGCACTTCCCAACAGCACGCTCTGCCTGGTGGCCAACGTCGGTCATTGCCCGCACATGAGCGTACCGAGCGCCTGTTCCGAAGCCATGGACGGCTTCCTGTCGCCGTGGGTGGGCGCTGATGTCGACTGATGAACCGCCACTGCCCGACCCGCAGACGCTATTTGACGGTGCGCCTTGCGGCCTGGTGGTGACGAAAGAGGACGGCACGATCTTGCGCGCCAACCTGACTTTCAGCCGTTGGATCGGCTTCGATCCCCACGTTTTGATCGGCCAGCGTTTCCAGGACCTGCTGACCATGGGCGGACGCATCTTTCATCAAACCCACTGGGCGCCGTTGATGCGTTTGCAAGGCTCTGTGGCCGAGGTGAAACTCGATCTGGTTCACCAGGACAAACATCGCGTCACCATGTTGCTCAACGGTGTAAGACGCGAGCACGCCAATGGCGCGATTTATGAGCTGGCGTTATTTGGCACAGCGGACCGCGACAAGTACGAGCGTGAGCTGCTTAGAGCGCGAAAAATCGCCGAAGAGCTTTTGCGGGAGAAAACCGCCGCCGAAACTGCGCTCCAGCAAGCCCAAAGCGAACTGAACAAGGCCTACGAAAAAGCCAGACGTCGTGCCTCGTTCGCCGAACAAATGGTCGCCATCGTCAGCCACGATCTGAAAACCCCGCTGACTGCGATCAAAATGGCCTCTGACATCCTCGCCCGAGGCGAACACACCACGAAGGACGTCAAAATGCTCGGCCACATCAGCCAGTCGGCAGGCCGCGCCGAACGGATGATTGCCGACCTGCTGGACTTCACCCTGGCCAGAGTCGGGCGAGGGATTGCAATCACGCCTGCTTCGGTTGACCTGCACGCATTCGTCGGTCTGAGCGTCGATGAACTGCGCATTGCGTTTCCCGACGCCACATTGCTGCATCAGTGCATCGGATCGGGTAGCGCTTATCTTGATCCGGATCGGACGCAGCAGATGATTGGCAATCTGGTGGCCAACAGCGTGGCTTATGGTGATTTGAAACAGCCGATCATGATCACTTCACGACTCGAAGAGGATCAAGCCATTGTGTCGGTGCATAACCAGGGTGCGGTTATCCCGCAGGCGCTGATGGCCACTTTGTTCGAGCCTATGACCCGTGGTACGACAACCGATAGCGACGGACGTAGCGTAGGACTTGGATTGTTTATCGTCAGAGAAATCGCCAGGTCGCATGGCGGGGATGTTTCGGTCAGCTCAAGCGCCGAGGAAGGTACGACGTTCCATGTACACTATCCGAAACAAATCTGACGCTTGGATTCGTGGGCAGAATTTCAGAATATATGAATTTGGAAGCATCCATGCTCATCGTTTCTACTGCTCGCACGTTTTCATTCCCTGATGCCTGACAGAAGTCAAAGTAAAAACTCATTGAGAACAGGGGCTACGTTGGGTAAGTCCGTAAGGAAAAATAAATGTCCGTCATCAAACACATGCAGCTCGGCATTATCAATCTGATCATATAACCGCTTCATATTAAACAATGGAATGATTGGATCATCATTGCCTGCCAACACCAGCGTGGGCTGGACGATCTGGTTCAGCCAGAAAGCGCTGGACCAGCATGCAATGGCCAGCATCTGATAGCTGTAGCCAGTATTAACTTCGTAAGGAGATCTACCAGCAAACATCTGCCTGGCATGCAAAGATGCAAGTTTCTTGTCGTACCGGAACTTGCCCCCGTAGAGGACAGGCGCAATGCTGGCGGCGTAGTCAGGGTCGGTATAACGGCGCGGGCTGGCCATCAATCCCAACACTTTATAATCTGGCAGGACAGACATCAGTCCACAGGATGTGGCTGCGAGTATAAGCTTCTTACACCGTTGTGGATGATCAAAAGCAAATTGTTGTGCTAAAAATCCACCCCAGGAAAGACCAATAACGTTGACTTGCTCATGTCCTAAGTAGTCAAGGATTTTCGTTACGGTTTTGGCAAGGCTGGAAAAAGTGTAGGTATAGCTTGGCATCGATGAGCCACCTACGCCGGGAACATCAAATGCGATGACTTCCAGATCAGGGTGCATGGCATTGACAATGGGTAGTGCCAGCTCAAGGCCAGACCCGATTCCATTGAATATTATAAGGGGAGTTGTACTGGGTAGCCCTGGCCTTACACCTATGCGGATTGTCTGGCCATTGATGTGTATCTTTTTAATTTCCATTTCCAAACTCCTTACTTAGATAATTTTAGTAGCAGTTTATGACCTAAGTTAAAGACCCTGGTGGCTCAGCGCCGGTTCAAACATTTTTACGCCCCTATTGGTTTTTAAGTGCTCAGCGCAGGGACGCCCAATTGTTACCCTTTGATGATGCATGGAAATTTATTTTCGGATCGCTTTTATGTGATGGTTTTGTTTGCGTCCCTCGTCGTATTTGGTCTGAACAACGCATCGGCTGATCTGACCAGTCGTATCATGGTGACATCCTCAGGTTCGCTGGTGTTGGGGTAGAGATTATCCACTTCATACCCGTGGGGATTCTGGCATTGCCAACGCCAAGCATCTCTGAGCATCTCATCAAGATTTCGGGTTGCGCACCAACTCAACTCTCGCGCGGCCTTGCCCGGATCAGCCCAACATTGAGCTATGTCACCATTACGGCGAGGAGTGGTCTTCAATGGGATGTTCATTCCACTGACACGCTCGAATGCATTTACCATCTCCAGCACGGAGTAACCGCGACCAGTCCCCAGATTCCAGGTATGCACGCCCGAGTTGCGCTGCAGGTAGTCCAGTGCCTTGAGATGCCCTCCCGCGAGATCCATCACATGTATGTAATCGCGAACACCTGTGCCGTCGGGCGTAGGGTAATCGTCACCAAAGATACTCAATTCCTTCTGTTGCCCTGTCGCCACCTGCAACAAATAAGGCAGCAGATTATTCGGCGCCGTGGTAGGCGCTTCACCCAACAATCCCGACGGATGCGCGCCGATAGGATTGAAATAGCGTAACAAGCCGACCGACCAGCGTGGATCTGATCGGGCGATGCTTCCCATGACATTCTCCGCCATCAGCTTGGAATGGCCGTATGGATTGGTGGGCTGACCGAGGACGCAAGACTCATCGATTGGCATCTGCACACATTCGCCATAAACGGTGGCGGAAGAGCTGAATAACAAGGTGTGGACGCCGGCATCGGCCATCGCTTGGCATAAGTTCACGCTACCGCTGACGTTTGTCTCAAAGTATCGCAATGGCTCGCGCACGCTTTCGCCAACGGCTTTCAGCCCGGCGCAGTGAACGACAGCGTCTATCGGGTAATCAGTGAAAATACGCTCCAGGAGCGGCCGATTGCGTACGTCTCCTTCGATGAAGCTTGGACGAGCACCTGCCAGAACGGTAATCCGTTCAACGGTTATTCGCGAGCTGTTGCAGAGATTGTCCAGTATTAGAACGTCATTGCCATCGCTCAGCAGTTCGACGCAAATATGCGCCCCGATATATCCCACGCCCCCCGTCACCAAGATCATGATCCGCCCTCATCCTCAGCCGGGCAAAATTGCGCCGCTTCCTTTTATGGGGTCACATTCGTCGAGTAGTTCAGGGAATTGACCCGACCGGTATATGCACTTCATCGGCTTTGGACCAAACGTCTTTGAACGGTCTCGATCCATTGCTCCTCCAACCTTTCAGAAGCGCGCAGAACGTGGCATCGGATCACTGGGTCGCTCTTCGAACGCATGAATTGGCGTCGAAGCCAGGCTGTCCCTGTGCTCGATTTCGTCCCGGTGATCACCAAAGGGAACTCACATGAACCTGGCAGAGCAACCTGACCCACAGTTGACCCCCACCTCTCTGAACGCTGATATACAAACCGCTCAATCCGTTCGTCCTACGCTCTTGTGCCTGTCGCATTTGCGCTGGGGTTTCGTTTATCAGAGACCTCAGCACGTCATGTCCCGCCTGGCCAAAGACTACGATGTGCTGTTTTTCGAGGAGCCATTGCGCGGCGGCTGCGATGACCCTTGGCTTGAGCAAACCCGGCCTGCCGAAGGTGTGACAGTACTGGTGCCTCATCTTCCGGAAGGCCTTGATTTCATGCAGTCCGTCGACGCACAGCGACATTTGCTGGATACATATCTGGCGATGCATGAGCCCTCGCAATTGTTGCTCTGGTATTTCACCCCCATGAGCCTGGACTTCACCGCGCACCTTGAAGGACAAGTCACCATTTTTGATTGCATGGATGAATTGTCCGCGTTCAAGGGAGCGCCAAAGGAATTGGTGGAGAAGGAGCAACAATTGATGCGCCGGGCTGACGTGGTCTTTACGGGGGGCTACAGCCTCTGGGAGACAAAGAGCAAGCTTCACGCCAACGCACACGCGGTTCCCAGCAGCGTCGACCTCAACCATTTTGCTGCTGCGCGGCAACCACTGCTGCAGCCTTTGGATCAGGCTGCGATTGCCCACCCACGCCTCGGCTTTTTCGGCGTCATCGACGAGCGCTTTGATATTGCGTTGGTCAGCGAGCTGGCGCGACGGCGGCCCGAATGGCAAATCGTCCTGATCGGCCCCGTAGTCAAAATCGATCCGGCGGCTCTGCCACGCCATCCCAACATCCACTACCTGGGCGGCAAGGATTACTCACAATTGCCTGCTTATCTTGCAGGCTGGGACGTCGCGTTGATGCCTTTCGCCCTCAATGAATCGACCCGTTATATCAGTCCGACCAAGACTCCCGAATACCTGGCTGGCGGGTGCCCCGTGGTCTCATCGCCCATTGTCGATGTCATCAGGGTGTACGGCGATGCAAGGGTGGTGGAGATTGCGGCATCGGTCGATGAGTTCATTGCCGCCATCGAGGGCATTCTCGATGGCGATCATGACGCTGCTGCTTTTACACAGCGTGTTGATGCGGTGCTGGAGGGGATGTCATGGGACAAGACCTGTGCCGTGATGAAGGAGCAGATCGAATGCCTCAGATAACCCTCGGGACTGCCACTGGCGGCTCCTCTCAAGATGGCGACAGCGCTGCACCTTTCTACGACTACTTGATCGTCGGCGCCGGGTTTGCCGGCAGCGTGTTAGCCGAACGACTGAGCGCAGGGCTAGGCAAGCGCGTGCTGCTGATCGACCGTCGCGAGCATATTGGCGGCAATGCGTATGATCATACGGATGAAGCGGGCGTGTGGGTTCATCGCTATGGCCCGCATATCTTTCACACCAATGCCGAGCGCATTGTTCAATACCTGTCGCGATTCACTGAGTGGCGTCCGTATGAGCATCGGGTATTGGCGCAAGTTGATGAGCATCGCGTCCCCATTCCTATCAACCTGACCACGCTGAACACGTTGTACGGATTGAACATGACGGAGCCGCAAGCCGCTGACTTTCTGGCCAGCCGTGCCCAGCCGGTGAGTCATATTAGAACGTCGCAAGACGTTGTCGTCAGCCAGGTGGGTCGTGAACTCTACGAAAAGTTTTTCCGCGGCTACACGAGAAAACAATGGGGACTGGATCCGTCGGAACTGGATAAGTCCGTCACTTCTCGCGTGCCGACCCGAACCAACAGTGACGATCGCTATTTTAGCGATACCTTTCAGATGATGCCGCGCGATGGCTATACACGAATGTTCGAGCGCATGCTTGATCACCCTCTCATTGATATTCTGTTAGGCACCGATTTCACCGCGGTACGTCATCGTGTGCGTTATGGTCACCTGGTTTACAGCGGGCCGATTGATGAGTATTTCGATTATTGCTTTGGCAAGCTGCCCTATCGGTCTTTGCGATTTCAGCACGAGACCCTCAACCAGCTGCAATTTCAAGCTGTGGCGGTGGTCAATTACCCCGACGAAGCAGTGCCGTACACGCGCATCACCGAATACAAACATCTCACCGGACAGACTCATCCACTGACCAGTATCAGCTATGAGTTTCCCTGTGCGGATGGCGACCCCTATTACCCGGTGCCTCGTCCTGAAAATGCCGAGTTATACAAACGCTACCGGATGCTGGCTGAAGGCACGTCGCATGTCACATTTCTGGGTCGACTGGGAACGTACAAGTATTACAACATGGATCAGGTCGTAGGCCAGGCATTGGCCCTTTATCAACGTATTGCCGAGGCTGCAAGCGAGACACCTGTGCCGGGCTGTGAGGTCGAGCCAAACACTGGCAGCAGGGTGGAAACTTCAGGCCCGGTCTCGGCGCCATGAAAAGGCAGCGCGCCTTCGACAGTTTTTTGCTGGCCGGTTTTGAATGTTCATCGCACCGACGCAATGATGGCCGGCGCCTCGACCTGTTAAACACCACGGGCCATGCGCGCTGGGCGACCAATGATTATCAGCAACTTTTGGCAATGGGCATCCGTAGTAGCAGAGATGGTCTACGTTGGCATTTGATCGAGACCCGCCCGGGTCATTACGACTGGAGTAGTTTTCTTCCCATGCTGCGCGCTGCGCAGGCGTGCGGCATGCAAGTGATCTGGGATCTTTGCCATTACGGTTATCCTGACGATCTTGATATCTGGCGGCCGGAGTTCGTCGAGCGCTTCGCAAAGTTTTGCGCAGCCGTTGCCAGGTTGATGCGCGAGGAGGGAATCGAAAATCCTGTTTATTCACCCCTCAATGAAATCTCTTTCTGGAGCTGGGCGGGTGGAGCGGTCGGGTATTTCAATCCTTCAGCCCATGGGCGCGGTCTCGAACTCAAGCATCAACTGGTGAGGGCCAGCATTGCGGCGATCGAGGCCATCCGCGAGCAGGTACCGTCAGCACGGTTCGTTCAGGGCGAACCATTGATTAACGTCATCGCAGGTTCTCACCGGGTTGACCAGGTCAACGCCGCCGAAAATTACCGGCTGTCTCAGTTCGACGCATGGGATCTGTTGACCGGCAGACAGTGGCCGGGGCTGGGCGGGCAAGAATCCTATCTGGACATCGTCGGCGTGAATTTTTACCCACATAACCAGTGGATCCTCAACGGCCCCAAAGTTCTCAGAGACGACCGTGAGTATCGACCGCTGGCGGGCATGCTCAGCGAAGTCTATCAACGTTACGGGCGGCCGATGCTCCTGTCGGAAACGGGTGCTGAAGGTGATGAACGCGTCCCTTGGCTGACTTATGTCAGCGAGCAAGTCGAGCGTGCGATACACCGTGGCGTGCCGATCGAGGGTATTTGCTGGTACCCGGTCCTCGACTATCCGGGTTGGGATGATGACCGGTATTGCCCAGCGGGACTGTTCGGCTTCGCCGACGGCGAAGGCCAGCGTGCCCCGTGCCATCCTTTGCATCAGGCAATGCAACTGCTGACGCAGCGTTTTAGTGAATGTACTGGCGTCGAAAAGCCAATGGGTACTGATTGAAAGCCGACGCCTATGCCTTGGCACGAGCTATTCATCGGATCCGCAAAAACCTTCCTTGCCGTAGTTGTCCATAGCCGCTAATAGTTAGTAGTAGTCGGAGTGGTTCGACGGTGAATTCCAAGAGGACGTGATGATGGCCTTGAGATTCGGTGTTGTTCCTGCATTACCCACGGACTCGGACTCCGTGCGCAGCGGAACGCGATCTTATTGTAAAAACGCGACTGTAGGTTTTAACCTCTACGACAGCGAGAAAAAGCTGCGGCTGCCGACCACCTATGAGACCCGGGCAGAAGCCGAGTATGAGTGCCAGCGGCGCAACTTGGAGCGGCTTCAAATCGTCCATTCGGAACGGGACGCGCAGCTCGGTCGATAGAGGCTCAACGGCCTGGAAGGATCCTGGTTTCCCTGGCCTCGAGCGATTGTTGACAGGCTCGATACTGACCGGGCGTCATGCCGAACCAGCGCAGGCAGGCCTTGTAGAAACTGCTGTGGTCGTGGAAGCCGAGCAGGTAAGTCACGTTCTGGATATTGAAATGGGAATGGCGCAGATAGAAGTCGGCCAGCTGCTGACGCGTATGGTTCAGGATATTCGTGAACTGCGTGCCTGCCTTCTCCAGTGCCCGTTGCAATGTTCGCTTGCTGATGCTCAGCGCGGCCGCAATCGATTCCATATTACATTGGCCCTGTCGTTGCGCCTGGCTCAGGCGTTCGGTGATCAGCGCACGGATCCTGCACACCATGGTGGAGTCATTCAGCAGGTCAAGCTGACCGTTGGCATAGCTTTCATGGAGCTTGGCCAATGCCTCGTTGGCCATTCTCGACGGACGCAGTAGCTGCTCGCCGTCGAACAGGATGCTGTCATAGGCTGCCCCGAACCGCAGCTCGCAGCCAAACAGCTGTTGATGCTCATGGGTGTCTTCCGGTTGGGGATAGCTGAATTCCACACTCAGCGGGCTCAACGATTGGCTACCACTCAGCCAGCGATAGACACCTAGCAGGGCTGCGAGGCTGGCATCGCTGTACTGGCGGGGTTTGACCGAACCGCGTTGATGGTGATCGAACGTGGCCAGGCGGTAATCCTGTTGTTCCTGGACAACGAACAGGGTGAAACCTGTGCCGATCAACGGGCTGAAGTGAGCCAGTCGTTCGAATGCACTTTTCAGGTTCGAACTGGACATCATGGTATAGCCGACGATCTGGAACATGCCGGGATGGAAGTGCGCGGCCGATTTCAGACCGATGTCGGGATCGCCGCCAGCCTGAGCAGCCAATTCCAGCAGGCGGTAGATAGTGCTTCGTTCGCAGTATGATCCCGGTATGGCTGCGAGCTTCGTATCGAGCCCGGACTCCCGGCACAGGCGGTCGACATCCAACCCTTGCGCCGAAAGCATTCTCATCAGTACGCAGGCATAACCTGCACTCATTTTATACATGACGATTCATCTCCCTGTTGAATCAGCCATCCATGGACACTCAAGGCGCCAACGAGGAGTTGATGGCTGAGATTCATGAGCTCTGTGCCTCGGCAGCTTCGCTCATTTGCAAGAGCGCAGGGTCAGGGCCTCATGACTTTCTATCCTCAATCGTAGTTGAAAATGCGCTACCGGCAGGCTGTTCAAGCACCATTGAATGTCAAAACATTTCTATCTGTGCTGCCGGGCTTCACACGCGGCGCTGAGCAATCTAGTCCGGGTATGTTCGTGCTTTTGCACAAGGGAGAGATACTCATCGACGTCTTCCTGCGTCCGATGTTCCTGCCCCAGGAGCGACTCGCTCAAAGAGTTGAATCGCATGGATTCCTCGAGCGTCAGGCCAGCAAAGACTTCGTTGCCCTGATGGTCTTCACTGAGGGCTCGTATTTTCCTGAGGTACGTGCGCTGCATGTCCGTGAGCACAAGCATTTGGATCTCCTGTCAATTGCCACTGCGGAGCTGTGCCGCAATGCGCAGAGTTGTTTACCCACGGTGTTCCAGGGCAGTGCTCGCAGTAGTCGCAAGGCTAAGCGTTCGGTACGCCAGGCACATCCATGTTGATCTTGCGCCAGGCTGCTTCGGAAAAGCTATATACCGAAAAGGCGATCATCCCCAAGGCCATCACCATCAAAATCAAACCGCCCGCCGGCAAGTTCTGGAGCGCATCGAGGGCCTCCTTCATGCCCGGCGGATCCATGGCCTGGTATTTCGAGCCACTGATCATCAGCAGCACGGCGATCTCGATAAAGACGACACCACGGGCTATCAGACCGAATTGAGACACCGGTCGGACGTACCGCATAACGTCTTCGTCAGCTTCGAAATATTTCTCGAACGTCGCCTTCCAGCCCTTGATAAGGTGGGCAATGCCTACGCCGAGGGGTACGAGTGCGATGAGGTACACCAGCAAATTGGAGTGTTCCCAGGACAAGATATGGGCCAGTAGATCCTTGGTTTGCCCACCTCCGGAATTGCCCGAGCTCCGGATGCCGCTGAAGAGCAGGCCCAAGGCAAAAAATGCCAGGGCGCCGTTGACTACCCCACCCGCCAGCAACCCTGCACGGATTACCATCCCCTTCATTTCGTTACCGTGATGATCAACGTCGCGTATTGCCTGCAGCACTCGCCAAGCGGCGAAGGCCAACAGGCCAGCGACCACCAACCCGACCAGAACATAACCGAATGGCTGGCTAAGCAACGCTTCCAGGCTCCTGTGACTGTCCTTTGGTCTGGTCGAGTCGAGAGCCGCCAGCAGCGCGAAAATACCGATGATCAGATAAAGAACGCCTCGAGCGGCGTACCCACCCCGTGCGAGTACGACGAGGTTCTGTTGCGTGGACATGGGGTCTGATTCCAGAGAGGTCATAAAGGAACAGACCTATCTGGTCGGGAGGGGTTCGATTTTCACGCATTAGCCGCTTCACGGGTTTCGATAGCCCTTCCTCATCAAGATGGCTCGGGTTCGCAGCCTCAATCAAAAAATAACGCCTACACTGAAAAATCTATCTGCCTGGCATGGAAATGAGCCGAGACGAAGGAACCCGGCGCATGAAAAAAACCCAATGGGAAAAACTCTCACCCCTGACAGGATGGGTAATCGTGGTGGAAGACGACCCAACGTTGCGCATGTTAATCGGAGAGGTTTTGACCGAACTGGGTCTGCGTTCTTTGGAATTCTCAACTGCCGATGAGGCTATGAGGTACATGTCGGGAACGCATGGCGGTTGTCCGTTGGTGATCGTGGATCACGGCCTGCCCGGTCAGATACAAGGCGTAGAATTTATTGAGATGATGAAGCTTAAAAGGCCCTCGACCGCGGCAATTCTCACATCCGGTTATGACCTGAATCTGTCGATGGTACCCGCTGGGACGATTTACCTTCATAAGCCGTGGTCTATACATGATCTGGAGCTGGCCGTAACAGCCCAATTTAAACCTGGCAGATCTTTCGCAGAACGATGATTCGCCATTAAACGATTGGGAAGGCTTACCAGTGTCAATCTGGCGTTGAGCCAGGCCCTGCGACAAGCCAATACCCAAACCCATGGGCTGCTGATGACCCGAATGCAGTCCGAGTTGGATATTTCCGAGCGACTGGCTGAACAGGTTGTTGCCCTGGCTCGGCGATGCAAGCTCGATCCGGCGCCACTGCAGAGTGCTGCATTGCTGCACCGGATAGGCGAGTTTTGTGTGCTATACCAAATCCAGAAGTGGGAGGGCCAGGGACACAGCCTGGACGAAGAAGCGCTCTGCCAGGCCCTGCATGATTTCGCAGCGCCTTTTGCCATCAGCTTGAAAGCCTGCTGGGGACTCCCTTTGGCTCTGCGTGAGTTAATAGGCGCGATCTACGTGTTACCTCCCATGCAGGTACGCCGTGAACAAGTGGTTATGCGACTTGCGGCGGCCATTAACAATGGTGAGCCTGGAGCAGACCTTGAAAGACTGTATCGATTGTCGGGCCTGGCCTGAGCGCACTCGGGAACGCAGACCAGGCTCGCCGTAGGAAAGCAGGTCGAGGACTTTTGTCATTGAATCAAGGGATTCGCGAGGGCCAATGGAGTGCGTGACAAGACAATTCGGGTAAGAAAGCATCAGTTTTTTGCGTTGAACCGGGAAGTAGCGATCACTCTGGCGGTGGGGCTGGGGGCTAGCTTTCTGGGGTGGTGGATCCTTGGACGGATCAACGAACAGCATGCTCAGGAAGCGATCGTAAGGGCGACCGAGGAGGCCGCGGAACTGGTTTTGACGCGCCTCAATCTTTATCAATACGGATTGCGAGGCGCTCGTGGAACGGTGCTCACAGCGGGTGAGCATGGCATCAGCCGCGAAGTTTTTTACCAATATCACAAAAACCGCGACCTTGCTTCTGAGTTCCCCGGCGCGAGCTCCCTGGGCTTTATCAGACGTGTACCGCAGCGCGAGGAAGGCGAGTTCCTCAAGTACGCTCGGGCGGATGGCAAAGCCGATTTCTCCATTCGTCAACTCTCACCCCATTCAGGCGAGCGTTACATTGTCCAGTATGTCGAACCGGTTGAGGGTAACCAGGCGGCAATCGGCTTGGACATAGCTTCGGAAACAGCGCGGCGAGAGGCTGCCCAATCCTCGATACAGAGCGGTGCGGCACGGTTAACCGGGCCCATCACTCTGATACAGAACACAGCGAAACCGCAGCAGTCTTTCCTGGTGTTGATGCCCATCTTTCGCGGTGGAGAAATTCCGGCGACCGTTGTTGAACGAGAGACAGCAGCGTTTGGCTGGATCTATGTCGTGTTGCAGACAGAGCAGATACTCAGAGGCCTGCGTATAGAAAACGAGACGGTGCATCTGCGGTTGAGAGATATCACTGTCCCTGGGCAAGAGAAGCTGTTTTATGAAAGCACCACCGACTCGGCCAGCCGTGAAACGCTGATGACCTATCAGGTGGAGCGCGAGGTATATGGGAGGCGATGGCAAATCGAACTCGGCGCGCTTCCGTTGTTCGTCCAGCGCCTGCATCAGGTTTCACCAACAGTCGTCCTGTTGATGGGTGGTTTGCTCACGCTTCTATTGGCTACTCTGGCGGGTGTCGTGAGTGTCAGCCGTCAACGCCGGCGGCAACTCAACTCCAGCCTGGAGGAGCAGGTTGCGCAACGAACTTCCGAGTTGCGGCATCTCAATCTGTTGTTGGGTGCTGTGTTGCGCTCGGCCACCGAGGTCTCGATCATTGCGACAGATCTCAATGGTGTGATCCGGGTGTTCAACAAAGGCGCCGAACGCTTGTTGGGGTATGACGCCGAAGAGTTACTGGGTAAAAACACCCCAACGCTGATCCATGTACCAGAGGAAGTCGATGATCGTGGCGTTGAGCTGACCAAGGAATACGCTCAGGCCATCGATGGTTTCCGTGTATTGACCTATAAACCTGAGTTTGAAGGCGCAGAAACCCGGGAGTGGACCTACATACGCAAGGACGGCTCACGATTACCCGTCACGTTGGTAGTCACAGCCATGCGCGACGACGAAGGGAAGTTGAGCGGTTACCTGGGCATCGCGGTAGACATCACCGAACGTAAAGCGGCAGAAAAGGAACTGGCTGCGAGTTTGGAGACAACGCAGAAGCAACGAAGCGAACTGATGGCGGTGCACGAGCAGTTATTGATGGCCGCTGAAGTAGCCGAGCTGGGCGTCTGGTCCTGGACATTGGCGGACAATTCATTGCAGTGGAATGACCGTATGTTCGAGTTCTACGGTCAGCCATTGTCGTTGCGCAATAACGGTCTGAGTTATCAGCACTGGTACTCTCGTGTTCATCCTGAGGACGCGGTGGCTGCGGCTGAAAATCTGGATGCAGCGGTCAAGGGGCTTGCGGTATACAACCCCATATTTCGCGTCGTGCTCCCCGATGGCCAGACCCGCTTCATCCAGGCTGGCGCGCAGATCGAACGCAGTTCGAGCGGAGCGGCTTTGCGTGTGACGGGTATCAATCGGGACATCACCTCCCAGCGCAAGCTGGAGTCGCATCTGTTGTACGCCAAGGAACAGGCCGATACCGCGAATGCGGCCAAGTCTGCCTTCCTGGCCAACATGAGCCACGAAATTCGCACACCGATGAACGCCGTGCTGGGTATGTTGCAGTTGGTGCAGAACACTGACCTGAACGGTCGCCAGCTCGATTATGTGAGCAAAGCGCAGACCGCAGCGAAATCACTGCTGGGTTTGCTCAATGACATACTCGACTACTCCAAGATTGAAGCTGGCAAATTGCAACTCGATGTGCACCCATTCGAATTCGAACTGCTCATGCGTGACCTCGCGGTTGTGCTGACCGGCAACCAGGGGCAGAAAGAGGTCGAGGTATTGTTTGACCTGGACTCTAATCTGCCCAACGACCTGATAGGCGATAGCCTGCGGCTGCAACAGGTGCTGATCAACCTGGCGGGCAATGCTCTCAAATTCACCATGGAAGGCCAGATCGTGGTCAGCGTCGAGCAACTGCTGCGCACGGAGACCACTGTGAGCTTGCGTATCGCCGTTTCTGATACCGGCATCGGCATCAGCCCCGAGCAACTTCAACGCATATTTGAAGGGTTTACTCAGGCCGAGGCTTCAACCAGCCGCCGCTTTGGTGGCACCGGTCTGGGCCTGGTGATCTGCAAGCGGCTGGTCAGCTTGATGGGCGGTGAGCTTCAGGTGGAAAGCCGGCAGGGCGTCGGAAGCCGCTTCTGGTTCGATATCACCCTGGAGGTTGCGCCAACGTCCCTGCTGAGATCTGCCTGTCCTGCAGTCGATGTGTCCATACGGATACTGGTAGTCGACGACAACGCCATGGCGGGCGAATTGCTGGTGCGAACCGTCCATGCATTGGGATGGAAGGCCGACCACGTGGGTGGTGGCACGCAAGCAGTTGAACGGGTGAAGAACGCCCAGGCGCGAGGCGAGACCTACGACGTGGTGCTGATGGACTGGCGGATGTCCGATATGGATGGGCTGAGTGCTGCGCAATTGATCCATCAGCAGGGCAACGGCGTGCCACCGCCAATGATCATTATGATCACTGCTTACGGCCGCGAAGTGCTGGCCGATGTCCACCAGACGGGAGACGCGCCCTTCGTGGGGTTTCTCACCAAGCCTGTCACCCCCAGGCAAGTAGCCGACACTGTTCAGCGAGCACTCAACGGCAAAGGCCTTCCACCGTCACTCCCGTCCAGCCCGACCGTTGGCAGGCCGCAGCGTCTGGCCGGGTTGCGGCTGTTGGTGGTGGAAGACAACATGCTCAATCGGCAGGTTGCCGATGAGTTACTGACGGGGGAAGGCGCTCAGGTGACGCTGGCTGAAGGAGGGCTGGAAGGGGTGAGCAGGGTGGTGACTGAGAAAGTGCCCTTCGACGTCGTATTGATGGATATCCAGATGCCGGATATCGATGGCTTGGAGGCGACCCGTCGCATTCGGTCGAATCCACGTTTTGCCGCGCTGCCAATTGTGGCGATGACCGCAAATGTCTCCAGCACCGATCTTGAGGTCTGTCTTGCTGCGGGGATGAATGAGCATGTCGGCAAGCCCATAGATCTGGAACAGCTCGTCGCAACGCTGCTCTTTCAGGCGGGTCGTGAGAATAGCCAGGTGTCTCTATCCTTGGCGCAAGCCAATACCGGAGACAGGCTCACCGAGCCTCGTGAATCGATCATAGAGCGCTTTGGCGGGGACATCGATTTGATCCGCAACGTGCTGCGTACCTTTGGCCCGGAACTGGAAAAGCAGCGTGTCAGCTTGCTCGATAAGATCCAGCGCCAAGATGCATCGGGGGCAGCTTTCGTGCTCCATACCATTAAAGGTAGCTGCGGCACCATGGGTGCCAAGGCGGTGTCGCTGCTGGCGGGCAAATTGGAGCACACACTGAAAAGCGCAGATGAAACGTCTGTAGCGAGCCTCCTTACTGACGCGACATGGTTTGATGAACTGAGCCGGTTACTGCAACAGAGTATTGAGCAGATGAATGTCGACTTTGGTCAGAGTGAGGGCCAAAGCGGGTGCAGTCGCTAGAATTTGCGCTGCGATGCCGATTGGTCGTGAACTGTTGAGATCTGCCTGATGGAACAATCGATGCAAACCTGTGGGAAGCAAGTGACCCTTGCTCCCCACAGCGCATTGCAGCCTCAGATCGAGGAGCGACGATAGTCCCGGTAACGGGCTTGCCAGAAGTTGCGTTCGATCGCCGCGTGCAGGCGTTCGTCACTGATCTGCAACGCCTTGCCTTCTTCCTGGGCCTGTTTGGCCACCGCGAAGGCGATCTTCTTGCTCACCTCCTGGATTTCGCTCAACGGCGGCAAAACCGCATCACCCTTGCCCGTCAGCAGTGGCGAACAGTCGGCCAAGGCGCGGGAAGCGGCCATGATCATGCCTTCGGTGACGCGGGTGGCCATGACCGCCAACACGCCCAGGCCGATCCCCGGGAAGATGTAGGAATTATTGCACTGGGCGATGTCAATCTTGCGCTCGCCGACGGTGACCGGGGGAAACGGGCTGCCGGTGGCCACCAGGGCCTGGCCGTTGGTCCAGGTCAGTATTTCCTGGGGAGTGGCTTCGATCTTCGAGGTCGGGTTGGACAACGGCATGACGATCGGCGTGGAACAGCCTGCATGCAGGGCACGAATGACTTCTTCGGTGAACAGGCCGCGCTGCGCCGAGACGCCTACCAGAATGCTTGTCCTGGCGTTGCTGACCACGTCCAGCAGGGTCAAATCGCCTTCGCTTGTGGCCCATGCCGGCAGGCTGCTGCGCTTTTGCGCCAGCTTGTGCTGAAACGGCAGGAGGTTGGCCATGTCATCCGTCAGCAGGCCCCAGCGGTCGATCATGAAGATGCGCTGGCGAGCCTCGGCGTCGCTCAGCCCTTCGAGCATCATCGCCGCGACGATCTGCTCGGCAATACCACAACCCGCGGAACCTGCGCCGACGAAGGTCACGACCTGATCGGACAGGCTTTCGCCCTTGGCCTTGCAGGCGGCGATCAAGGTCCCGACGGCGACGGCAGCGGTACCCTGGATATCATCGTTGAAGCAGCAGATTTGATCCTTGTACCGCTCCAGCAACGGGTTGGCGTTGGCCTGGGCGAAGTCTTCGAACTGCAGCAGCACGTTGGGCCAGCGACGCTTGATGGCCTGGATGAACAGTTCCACGAACTCGTCGTACTGCTCGCCACGGATGCGTTCATGGCGCCAGCCCATGTACATCGGGTCGTTCAGCAGGTCGGGGTTGTTGGTGCCGACGTCCAGCACCACCGGCAGGGTGTAGGCCGGGCTGATGCCGCCACACGCGGTGTACAGGGACAATTTACCTATCGGGATGCCCATGCCACCGATGCCCTGGTCGCCCAGGCCGAGGATGCGTTCACTGTCGGTGACCACGATGACCTTGACGTTGTCCTTGGTGGCGCTGTGCAGGATATCGTCGATGCGATGGAGGTCGGGGTAGGCGATGAACAGTCCCCGGTGGGTGCGGTAGATACTGGAAAATTCCTGGCAGGCCTGGCCGACGGTCGGGGTATAGATGATGGGCAGCATCTCTTCGAGGTGATCTTCCAGCAGCCGGAAAAACAGGGTCTCGTTGTTGTCTTGCACGCCGCGCAAAAACACGTGCCGGTCGATATCGCTGCTGCACAGCTGGTATTGCCGGTAAACCCGGGTGGCCTGCTCCTCGATGGTTTCCGTGGTCTGGGGTAACAGGCCAAGCAGGTTGAAGTCGATCCGCTCCTGCAGGTTGAAGGCGCTGCCCTTGTTCAGCAAGGGCATTTCCAGCAGCGTCGGGCCGGCGTAAGGGATATATAGGGGCCGTTTTGGTTTATCGCTCATTTCGAGTTCTCCAGGTTGTGCAGACCTTGAACCTAGCAGGCTAACGAGCGAGCATCTACATTTCAGGGGATACCCCCTTTCTGAGAGTATGGATATGTTCAGATCTCGCTCGTTGATTACAGCTATCACCTGTCTTGCACTGGTGTCCGCTTCAGTGCCCGCATTGGCCGATCCTGATAACGGGAAGGGGCAAGGGAATGGCAAGGGAAAGCCGCAAAACAGCCAGGACCATGGCAACCAGGGTGGACACGCCAATACGGGTAAACATTCAGGCGGCGGCGATCACGGCCCAGGCATCAATCGCTCGAACATCCTGGGTATTGTTGGCGAACACCGCGACTACTGGAATCCCGGGCCAGCCCTGCCACCCGGTATTCAAAAAAACCTGGCCCGAGGCAAGCCGCTTCCGCCGGGCATCGCGAAAAAACTCGATGGGCGGCTGGCAGGCAGGCTGCCTCACTATGATGGTTACGAATGGCAGCAGGCGGGCACTGACCTGATATTGGTCGCGCTGGCCACCGGGCTCATTTATGAAGTGCTCAATGGCGCTTTCGATTGAGGGTGGCGGTCAATCGAATCAGTGCAATGTACCGGACCCTGTTTTAGTTTAAGACAGTCTCGGGTCAGGTTTTTCGCACCGGATAACGCCACTCGTTTGAGTGGCGTTTTTTTTTACGCGCGGTGCCGCCGTTGCGCCCCGATGGTCGACTGTCATGAAATGAAAAGCCATTGTCGTCTGATGTAAAGCGGCTCGCCAGGCTGCGTCCTACAGTCCAATCAGCGCAAATCGACGCTGCACAGACTGGAGAATAAGAAAAAATGGCCAACGCCGTACGCTTCTACGAAACCGGTGGTCCCGACGTCCTACGCTATGAAGAGATCGACGTCGGCGAACCCGGTCCAGGCCAGGTCCGTCTGCGTCATGTGGCAGTCGGCCTGAACTATGCCGACACCTATTTTCGCAATGGTACCTACCCGATCCCGATGCCCAATGGCATGGGCGTCGAAGCGTCGGGCGTGGTCCAGGCCATTGGCGAGGGGGTGACCAATGTGCAGGTGGGCGACCGAGTAACCTATACCGGGTTTCTCAACACCCTGGGGGCCTACAGCACCGAACGCCTGATCCTGGCCGCGCCGCTGATCAAGCTGCCGGAAACCATCAGTTTCGAGACGGCCGCGGCCATGACCATGCGCGGGCTGACCTCGTCGTACCTGATGCGTCGCATCTACGACTTCAAGCCCGGCGACAGCATTCTGCTGCACGCCGCTGCCGGTGGTGTCGGCCTGATCGTTTCGCAGTGGGCCAAGCTGTTGGGCCTGAACGTTATCGGCACCGTGTCCACCGAGGTCAAGGGTGAGATTGCCCTGGCCCACGGTTGTGACCATGTCATCAATTACAGCCACGAAGATGTCGCCCAGCGCGTGCGCGAGTTGACGGACGGCGTGGGGGTCAACGTGGTGTTCGACAGCGTCGGCAAGAACACTTTCACGGGCTCGCTGGATTCGCTCAAGCGCCGCGGCCTGATGGTCTGCGTCGGCACGGCGTCCGGTCCGATCCCGGCCTTCGACCCGGTGATGCTGGCGATGAAAGGTTCGCTGTTCCTGACCCGTCCGGCGCTGGCCGATTACATCGCCGATCCGGCAGAAAAAACCGCCCTGGCCGGAGAATTGTTCGACCATGTCGGCAGTGGTCGGATCAAGATCGAGATCAACCAGCACTATGCCTTGCAGGATGCCGTCCAGGCCCATCGCGACCTGGAGTCACGCAAGACCACGGGCTCGTCGATTTTCGTCATTTAAGGAGTTGCCAGCCATGAAAGTCGAACAATTGACCTGCAGCATTGGTGCCGAACTGATCGGCGTCAACCTCGCCGATGCGGTGCATGACGACGGTCTATTTGCCGAGATTCGTGCCCGGTTGCTCCAGCATCGGGTGCTGTTCCTGCGCGATCAGGACATCAGTCGCGCCGAGCACGTGGCCTTCGCCCGGCGCTTCGGTGAGTTGGAAGATCATCCTGTGGCCGGCAGTGATCCGGATTATCCCGGGCTGGTGCGCATCTACAAGGACCCGGACCAGCCGCTGGACCGCTACGAAAACGCCTGGCACACCGACGCGACCTGGCGCGAGGCGCCGCCCATGGGCTGCGTACTGCGCTGCGTAGAGTGCCCGCCGGTGGGGGGCGACACCATGTGGGCCAACATGGTCGAGGCCTACGCGCAGTTGCCGGAAGACGTGAAATTGAAGATTGCCGACCTGCGCGCCCGTCACAGCATCGAAGCCAGCTTTGGCGCCGCCATGCCGATCGAAAAACGCCTGGCGCTCAAGGCGATGTATCCGGATGCCGAGCACCCGGTGGTGCGCACCCACCCGGAAACCGGGGAGAAGGTGCTGTTCGTCAACGCCTTCACCACGCACTTGAGCAATTACCACACCCCCGAGCGGGTGCGTTTCGGCCAGGACGCCAACCCGGGCGCGAGCGAGTTGTTGCGCTACCTGATCAGCCAGGCCTACATCCCCGAATATCAGGTGCGCTGGCGCTGGAAGCCCAACAGCATCGCCATCTGGGACAACCGCAGCACCCAGCACTACGCCGTGATGGATTACCCGCGGTGCCATCGCAAGATGGAACGTGCTGGCATCATCGGCGACAAGACGTACTGATCGACCCCCTCTACATTCGCACTCGTAAACACGTCTGCCCGGCACGCCCCGGGTGGGCGCGACAATCATAAAAACAGGAGTAACCCATGCAATTCTTCGACGATTCCCTGCACCCGGAAAACATGGAAAAGGTGGTCATCACCGTGGCCCCGTACGGCCCGGAGTGGATGCCGGAAGACTTCCCCGAAGACATCCCGCTGACCATGGACGAACAGGTGCAAAAAGCGGTCGAATGTTATGAGGCCGGTGCCACCGTCCTGCACTTGCATGTGCGCGAACTGGACGGCAAGGGTTCCAAGCGTCTGTCCAAGTTCAACGAGTTGATCGCCGGTGTACGTGAAGCCGTGCCGGACATGATCATCCAGGTCGGCGGTTCGATTTCCTTCGCCCCGGAAAGCGATGGCGAAGCCGCGTTGTGGCTGTCGGACGACACGCGCCACATGCTGGCCGAGCTGACGCCAAAGCCGGATCAGGTCACGGTGGCCATCAATACCACCCAGATGAACATCATGGAATTGCTGTACCCGGAGTACCTGGAAGGCACGTCCCTGGCCAACCCCCTGTATCAAGCGGCTTACAGTGAGATGACCGTGCCCGCAGGCCCGGCCTGGGTCGCCGAGCACCTCAAGCGCCTGATGGCCAACGGTATCCAGCCGCATTTCCAGCTGACCGGCATGCATGCCCTGGAAACCCTCGAGCGCCTGGTACGCAGGGGCGTCTACAAAGGCCCGTTGAACCTGACCTGGATCGGTATCGGTGGCGGTTTCGATGGCCCCAATCCGTTCAACTTCTTCAACTTCATCCACCGCGCGCCGGACGGTTGCACCCTGACCTCCGAGTCGCTGCTCAAGAACGTCATGCCGTTCAACACCATGTCGATGGCCATGGGCATGCACCCGCGCGTGGGCAATGAAGACACTATCATTGATCACAAGGGCGATCGTTTCGGCTCGGTTGCACAGATCAGGCAAACCGTGCGCATCGCCCATGAGCTGGGGCGCGACATCGCCACCGGCAAAGAAGCCCGTGAGATCTACCGCATCGGCGTGCAGTACCAGAGCATCGAAGAAACGCTGCTGGCCAACGGCATGGCCCCCAACCGCAGGGCTGGGCACAAAGGTGTGCCGCAACGCGGCTGATCGGCAGGCGTAGCGGGAGTCCAACGGCTTCCCGCTCGCTGCCCTGCAACACGCTTGATAACAAAAATAAAACAAAGCTTTGAGGAGGCTGCATGGCCTTTCACCCAATCGCCGCAGACGATGACGACAGTGCTGCCGGCGTTGCGCGCCCGTATGCCTGGATCGTCTTTGCGCTGACGTTCGGGCTGTTGATTTCCGATTACATGTCACGCCAGGTGCTGAACGCGGTGTTCCCGATGCTCAAGGGCGAATGGGCCCTGAGCGACGGCCAGCTCGGCCTGCTCAGTGGCATCGTCGCGCTGATGGTCGGCCTGTTGACATTTCCCCTGTCTTTGCTGGCGGATCGCTTCGGCCGGGTCAAGAGCCTGGCGCTGATGGCCTTGCTCTGGAGCCTGGCGACCCTGGGCTGTGCCGTGGCGCAAGACTACCAGCAGATGTTCATTGCTCGCTTCATGGTCGGCGTCGGCGAGGCGGCGTATGGCAGCGTCGGCATCGCGGTGGTGATTTCGGTGTTCCCCAAACACCTGCGTGCGACCCTGGCCAGTGCGTTCATGGCGGGCGGGATGTTCGGTTCGGTGTTGGGCATGGCACTGGGCGGCGCGATCGCCGCCAAGCTCGGCTGGCGCTGGTCGTTTGCCGGCATGGCGCTGTTCGGCCTGCTGCTCGCCGTGCTTTACCCGATCATCGTCAAGGAAGCACGCATTGCGCCGCGCCGCGCCGCCCTGGCGGCGAACAAGGCGGCTGCCGCGGTCAAGCGGCCATTGCGTACGCTGTTTTCCAGCCGCTCGGTGATCGCGGCCTACATCGGCAGTGGCCTGCAACTGTTCGTTGGCGGCACCGTGATCGTGTGGATGCCCAGTTACCTCAATCGCTATTACGACATGCCCACGGACAAGGCGGGCGGCGTCGCGGCGATCATCGTGCTGTGCAGCGGTGCAGGGATGATCCTGTGCGGCATGCTCAGCGATCGCCTGAGTCGCCATTGCCCGGAGCGCAAGGTCGCCCTGGCCATCGCCTATTGCCTGGGCAGTTGTTTGCTGCTGTCGGCGGCGTTCGCCCTGCCGCCAGGTCCGGTGCAACTGGCGCTGATCTGCCTGGGCATGTTGATTGCCGCCGGCACGACCGGGCCATGTGGGGCGATGGTTGCCAACCTGACCCATTACTCGGTCCACGGCACGGCGTTCGCCACGCTGACCCTGGCCAACAACATGCTGGGGCTGGCACCCGGGCCGTTCATCACCGGCAGGGTGTCCGACCTCATCGGCTTGCACGCGGCTTTCCAGTTGGTGCCACTGGTCAGCCTCGCCGCAGCGGCCGTGTTCTTTTATGCCAAGTGTCATTACCACAAGGACATTGCCCGGCTCAAAGGCGAGCAAGTCCACGATTCGATGAGTAAAGCGGTGTTAGAGGTGAAGTTGTGAGTGGTCGTCTACGAGTTGATGTGTTCTTCGATTTCATCTGCCCCTGGTGCCTGATCGGCAAGCGTCAACTGGAGCATGCACAGGTACAGTTTCGCAGTCGCCACCCGGGTGTGCAGATCACCACGGCGTGGCATGGCGTGCAGTTGCTGCCTCGGTTGCCGGTACAAGGTGAGCCCTTCGCCGACTTCTATCGCCAGCGTCTGGGCAGTGCCGACGCTGTGGTGTCGCGCCTGGCCCAGGTACAGCAGGCGGCTGCGGCGGTCGGACTGGCCATTGACCTGGGCCGCATCGCGACCATGCCCAATACCGCAGACGCTCATCGTTTGTTCCAGCGGGCAAGCGAGCTGGGCAATGTGGCTCAACGGGACATCTTGCTCGAGCGCCTGTTCGCCGCTTATTTCCAGAGGGGCGAAGACCTGGGTTGCCGTGAGACCTTGCTCGCGATTGCTCGCTCCTGTGGCATTGATGCACAGGCCGTGGCCGACTGCCTGACGGGCGATGCCACGCCATTTGCCGGATCACCCGGGGCGAACAGTGGCGTGCCGAGTTTTCAGTTCGACCGGCGCATGACAGTGGTGGGCGCGCAACCGGCAGTGGCGTTGCTCGGAGCCATGAGCCAGGCGCTGAAGGAAAGTGGTCAAGAGCGCCACTCTGCATGAACCGGCGCATCCCCGTGCCTGCGAGCAAATACCCACCGGCGGGCGGCCGTGCATTGTTCGAATTCGATGACAGAAGCCTGGCGCTGTTCAACGTCGAAGGGGACCTGTACGCCATCGACGACAGTTGCCCGCACCAGGGCGCCTCGCTGTGTGGCGGACGCCTTCAGGGGCGGGTGATTCAGTGCTGCGCCCATGGCCTGCGCTTCGATCTGCGCAGCGGTTACCTGCTCAATTCCACGGCTGTCAAAGTCGCCAATTACCCGGTCGAGATCATCGACGGCCAGGCCTTTATCGTCATCGTTTCCGAGGAGTCCGCGCCATGAGCGCCATTGCTCTCACCCGTATCCACAGCCGAACGCGCGAATTGGCGCCCGGTTTTATCGTCAGCCTGATCGTGGCCGCCGCGGCGTCCTTTCTGTCCGAGCACTACGGCGCGCCGGTGATGCTGTTCGCGTTGCTGTTGGGCATGGCGTTGAATTTCCTGGCCGGCGACAGTGCCTGCAAGGCCGGCATCGAGTTTACCGCACGCACCGTGTTGCGCATCGGCGTGGCGCTGCTGGGCATGCGCATCACCCTCGAACAGATGGCGGCGCTGGGCTGGAAGCCTGTGGCGCTGGTGGTGATCGTGGTGGTGGTGACCATCGGCGTGTCGGTGGTCGCCGCCAAGGCCCTGGGCTTCCAGCGATTGTTCGGCATGCTCACCGGTGGGGCGACCGCGATTTGTGGTGCCTCGGCCGCGTTGGCTCTGGCGGCGGCATTGCCCAACCATCCGCAGAAAGAGCGTGCGACTTTGTTCACGGTGATCGGGGTCTCGGCGCTGTCTACCCTGGCGATGATTGTGTACCCGATGATCGCCAACTGGCTGGCGTTGTCGCCGCAAATGGCGGGCGTGTTCCTCGGCGCGACCATCCATGATGTCGCCCAGGTCGTCGGTGCCGGCTACAGCATGTCGACCGAGACCGGCGATACGGCGACGGTGGTCAAGCTGATGCGGGTCGCCATGCTGCTGCCGGTGATCGTCTGCGCCGCGATGATTACCCGCCTGCAGGGCGCCGACCCGGCCGGCAAGCGACCGCCGCTGCTGCCATGGTTCGCCGTCGGGTTCTTGATATTGGCCTGTATCAACAGCACCGGATGGATAGCCCCGGTGGTGCAGGGGTCGGTCAATGAATTGTCGCGCTGGTGCCTGGTGGTCTCCATCAGCGCCCTGGGCATGAAGACCCAACTCAAGGAGCTGGCGGCGGTGGGCATCAAGCCCATCCTGTTGATGCTCGGGGAGACGGTGTTCCTCGTCGTGCTGGTGCTGGGGTTGCTGCGCTGGGGGGCATAAACGTCTACCAGGCACGAACCCTGTGGGAGCGAGCTTGCTCGCGATGAGGCCGGCACATTCAATATCGATGGCGACTGACCCACCGCTTTCGCGAGCAAGCCCGCTCCCACAGGGGATTGCAGTATCCACAGCGGTTTTTGCGGCGACTGTACCAGCAGTCGCCGCTTTTTTTTGCAAGCTTCTCTCAGTCGTCCGCGGGTGGCGCAGGGCGGGGCAGGGTGCTCGGTTCGGCGGGTGCCTTGGGTTGTTTTTGCGCGCTGCGCCACGCTGCCGGCGGCATGCCGAACTGGGCGATGAACCAGCGTGTGAAGGAGCTCGCCATGGAATAGCCGAGCATGTCGGCGATCCGGCCCAATGAGTAGTTCGGGTTGTCCAGGTAGCGCAACACCAGGTCGCGGCGCACGTCATTGATCAAGTCGTTGAAGGCGCAACCGTCGTCTTTGAGACGGCGCTGCAGCGTGCGCACGTTCATGCCCTGGGTCTGGGCGATCTGCTCGATGGTGGCGCGTCCCATCGGCAACAACAGGTAGATGGCCTTGCGCACCTCGAACAGCATCGAAGGGCCCTCGTTACCCAGCAGCGAGTCGAGGTAACTCTGGGCATAACGCGCCATGGCCGGGTCGGCGTGGGGATTGGTCATGTCGAGGCTGGTATCGGGACAGACAATGCCATTGAACTCGCTGCCGAACTCCAGTTTGCAGCCGAACAGGCGGCGATGCAGTTGCAGGTTGTCGGGGGGCTGGTGCGTGAAGTTGACGCTGTAGGGTTGCCAGTGCGCGCCGAGCAGGGCGGCGCACAGGCGGAACATCACCCCGATCGCCAGTTCGTTGGCTTGTCGGCAGGACATGGGCGAGTCGGCGATCACCTCTTCGCGAATGATCACCATCTTGCCGGCCTCTTCAATGAACAGGGCCAGCGAGTCGTTCATCAGATGCCGGTAATGCACCAGCACTTGCAACGCATCACGCAGCGTACGCTGGTGGCTGAGCAGCAGACTGACCACGCCGAAGTGCGACAGCTGGCGCGACTCGGCCATGCTCAAGCCGAAGCTCTGGCAGCCGCTGGCGGCGGCCGAATCCTCCAGCAGCCGCACGGCGGCATCGATGGGAATGCGATGTTCAGGGGCTTGCAGCCGGGCTTTGCTCAAGCCGACGCCGGCCAGGACATCGCGTGGGTTGAACCCCAGGTACTGGGTGACTTCCAGGTAGTTGGTCAAGACGGCGGCGCGAACAAGCTTGGGCATGCGAAGGTCTTTCCTGGGCCGGTTGCGAATCGAATAAGCGTGGCGACTATAGCCAGCACATCAGCAATTGAACAGTTGTGACGTCGTCGAAGGCGCTGCGCCGATTCTGTCCGCAATCACCACCGTGGTCATGAAGCAATTGACGCTCACCCAGTGATTACAGTGCGCTTCAGAAAAGCCGGGGGGGGCATTCGACCAATGGTCGGCGTTCGCTGTCACCGGGGAATTTGTCATGAAAAGAAAAGTGCCTGACGTCCAATGAAAAGCGCCCGGGGCGGGCGCTCTTTAATGTCAGTCCTACAAAAAGCCCCTGGCCAATGAGCCAGTCGAGTCATCGAGTAAGCGAAGGTGTTGAAGTGGACAGACTGCAAACTGCCGCAACCGTTCTGATCGTACCGGGTCTGCGCGACCACGTTGCCGAGCATTGGCAAACGCTGCTTGAAGCCAGGCTCTCCAAGGTGCGCAGTGTGCCGCCGCTGGAAACTGCCAGGCTTGATTGCGCCAAGCGTATCGAAGCGATTCAACACGCACTGGAGCAGATCGACGGGCCGGTGATTCTGGTTGCCCACAGCGCCGGTGTGCTGATGGTCGCCCACTGGGCTGCCCGGCACGATCGGCCGATCAAAGGCGCGCTGCTGGCCACTCCGCCGGACCTTGACGCCCAATGGCCGCAGGGTTACCCATCCGCCGAAACCCTGCGCACCCAGGGTTGGGACCCTCTCCCCAAAGGCCGGCTGCCGTTCCGCAGCCTGGTGGCCGCCAGCACCAACGACCACCTCGCCAGCCTGGACGCGGTCACGCGCATGGCCGAAGGCTGGGGCAGCGAAATATTCAACCTGGGCGATGTCGGTCATCTCAATCCTGCTGCCGGGTACGGGCGCTGGCCACAAGCCGAAGCACTCATCCTCGAGCTGGATCGCTAGTTCAGGCGCCGGTTGGCCCGCGTCATCCGGCATATGCCCTCATTCCTGAACAACGTAAACCCCATCAGGGGTTGCGCGAGGGCGGCTGCGCTTAAAACAAATACAAAAAGGCGGAGACAACGCAATGCACAACACTAAGCGTCACGGGTTCGTACCCTCGCGTTACACCTTGTTGGCCTCGGCTATTCTGGCCGCCGCCGTGCCGGTCGCCCAGGCAGTCGAGCTCGATACAGGTAACCCGGACTGGACCGTGCGTCTTGATAACACCGTGAAGTACAACTACGGCGTACGCACCGAAAGCGCCGACAAGCGCATGCTGGGAACGCCGAACAACAACGACGGCGACTACAACTTCCGCAAGGCCGGGACCAACATTACCAACCGTGTCGACCTGTTGACCGAGATGGATGTGGTCTACCAGAACCACATGGGTTTTCGCGTCAGCGCCGCCAGTTGGTACGACAAGGCCTACGAGAACACCGGTTCCAATTCCAACCCGTTCGTCAACGGCAATGGCGGGACGTCGGGCCTGGTCGCCAATGACCCGCGCCTTGCCGCGGTCACCGGCGACAACGTCGGCAACGGCAGCCCGCACCTGAGCAACTATGCCCGGCGTTACTACACCGGTCCTTCCGGTGAAATCCTCGATGCCTTCGTGTTCTACAGCACCGAAATCGGCGAGGAGTCGCTGCTGAGCGCCAAGGCCGGCCAGCACAACGTGTTCTGGGGCGAGACCATTCTCAACCCGGTGCACTCGATCAGTTACGGCCAGTCCGGCCTGGACCTGGCCAAGCTGGCCGCCTCGCCCGGTACCGAAGCCAAGGAACTGTTCGTTCCGCGTAACCAGTTGTCGATGTCGTTCACGGTCAATCCCGAGTTGACCGTAGGCGCCCAGTATTTCCTCGATTGGGATGCCGCCCGCCTGCCTGAAGCCGGCACTTACTATGGCGGTTCGGATCTGGTCGGCTTCGGTGCGCAATCGTTCCTGCTGGGCAACACCAATGGCGTGGTGCCGGGCAGCCCGCTGGGGTGCGGCCTGGCCCCCTGCAACGGGTTGACCAATGTGCGTCGCGGTCACGACCTGACCCCTGACAAGCGCGGAGACTGGGGGATCATGGCCAAGTGGTCGCCGGCCTGGCTGGATGGCACCCTCGGCGTTTACTACCGCGAGACCTCGGAAATCCTCCCGCAAGCCTGGCTGGATGCCAGGGGCCTGAGTTCGGCCAACCCCAACGGCACGCCGCCGGCAGGGCAAGTGCCTGCGGTGGTCAATACGCTCAACTCGCTGGGCACCGCCACCTATCAAATGGCCTATGCCGACAACATCAAGATTGTTGGCCTGAGCCTGTCCAAGGATGTTGGCGGGGTGAGCGTCGGTTCGGACCTGAACGTGCGTCACAACATGCCGCTGGCCAGTATTCCGGCGATTGTCAGCACCAACAGTCCGCTGGGCCTGGGCGCGGGCCTTGGCCTGTTGCCGGCGCGTACGGCTGCCACCGGCGTGGTGTATGACACCCCGCACAAGGGCGACAGCATGGCCGCCACCGGCGACACCTTGCACTGGACGCTCAACGGCCTGATGACCTTCCCGAAAACCCCGGTGTTCGATTCGGCCACCCTGCTCGCCGAGCTGTATTACAGCAACCTGCTCAAGCTCGATAGCAAGAACGAAGCGCTCTACAAGGGCCAGGACAGCTACCGCGGCATCGACGCGCCGACCCGGGACAACTGGGGCATCGCGGTCAACTTCACCCCGACCTGGTACCAGGTATTCCCGGGGGTCGACCTGAGCGCGCCGATGTCGATCAACGTCGGCCTCGACGGTGTGTCTCCGGTGTCCGGTGGCGGCGCCAAAGACACCGGTAACTATGCCGTGGGCGTGGGTGCCGTTGTGTACAACAAATACTTCATCGACCTGAAGTATGTAGACGCCTTCGGCAAGACCGACAAGTGCGACACCAGCGGCCTGAGCACCGGCGCGGTCAATGCCGGCAGCGGCGACGGCTCTACTCCCAATGCCTTTAGCGGCAATGAAAACTACGCATGTTACGGCGGTGGCTACTCGGCCTTCTCCGGTGGGGGGGCCACGACTGAGGACCGTGGCGCCGTTTACCTGACGATGAAAACCACTTTTTGATTCACCACTGGCTTACTCGAAGTAAGCAGGAGAATAACAAGATGAAATTCGCACAAACCGTGTTGGCCGCCTCGCTGGCGATGGTCATTGCCGCCCAGGCGCACGCCGCTGTGTCGGCTCAGGAAGCCGCCAAACTGGGTACCAGCCTGACCCTGGTCGGGGCTGAAAAAGCCGGGAATGCCGATGGTTCCATTCCCGCGTATGCCGGTGGCCTGACCACGCCGCCGGCCAGTTTCAAAACCGGTGACAGCATGCGCCCGGATCCCTTCGCCAATGAGAAACCGGTACTGGTGATCGACGGCAAGAACGTCGATCAGTACAAGGGCGCGCTCACGGCGACTACCGTGGAACTGGCCAAGCGTTTCTCCAGCTTCCACATCAATGTCTACCCGACCCACCGCACCGTCTCATTGCCGAAAGCGGTGCTGGATAACGGGGTAAAAAATGCCACTGGCGCCAAGTCGCTCGAGGGCGGGTTGGCGGTCGATAACGTACTGCCCGGCGTGCCGTTCCCGATCCCGCAGACGGGCAACGAGGCCATGTGGAACTTCCTGCTGCGTTTCCAGGGGGTCAGCATCAATTCCAAGTACGACTCGTGGAACGTCGACTCCGCCGGCGTGCCAAGCCTGGCGACCACGGGACAGGCGTTCATTTCCTATCCGATCTACGAGAACCTGGCGCAGCCGATCAGCAGCGCCGACGTGTACTACCAGATGAAGTTGTCCTACACCGGCCCTGCGCGCCGGGCCGGTGAAGCGGTGATGCTCAAGGACGCCGCCAACCCGCTGCAGCAACCACGTCGTGCCTGGCAGTACCTGCCGGGTCAGCGTCGGGTCAAGCTGGCGCCGAACCTGGCCTACGACACCCCGAATCCGGGCACCGCCGGCGCGGGCACCTACGACGATGTGTTCGTGTTCAACGGTGCGCTCGATCGCTACGACTGGAAGCTGGTGGGCAAGCAGGAAATGATCGTGCCCTACAACACCTACAAGCTGACCTACGCCCAGGACCCCAAGGCGCTGACCACCGCCAATCACCTGGCTCCCGATTACGTGCGCTGGGAAAAACACCGGGTCTGGGTGGTGGAAGGCACGCTCAAGTCCGGCGCCCGACACATCTACGCCAAGCGCCGCTTCTACCTCGATGAAGACAGCTGGACTGCTCTGGCCTCCGACCAATACGACGCCCGTGGCCAGCTGTACCGTGGCTCCTTCGCGTTCCTGAGCCAGAGCTACGACAAGCAGACCCCGGATTCCACGCCCTTCATGATCTACGACCTGGTCGGTGGTTCCTACAACATCAACGGCGTGGTCGGGCCTTACGGCGGCATCAAGTACATCGATCCGCTTTCCAAGGCGCAATGGTCGTCGGAGTCTCTGGCCGGCGCCGGTATTCGCTGAGCCAACCGCAAGCAGACGCTCGCACGATCCACTGTGGGAGCGAGCTTGCTCGCGATGGACGTTAACGATTACGCGGGTTTTCTGGATGCCCGCGTCGTCCTCAGGTCCATCGCGAGCAAGCTCGCTCCTACAACGGCATGCGCTGCACTGCGCGAGGTGTGGTGCGGTTTTCCGAAGAGGACGCAGTATGTGTTCGTATAAAAATAATATGTTGCAACTGGCCTTTGGCGTTGTGCTCTGCCTGTCGCAGGGCCTCAGCCAGGCGTCAGGTTACGTCGACGTGCTGGATCTGCCGGCCAAGGTCAGTCCCTTGGCTGTCACCAGCCCGTTATCCGGCATGGCCCGGGCCGGCGACCGTCTGGTCGCCGTCGGGCAGCGTGGCCACATTCTGTATTCCGATGACGTCGGCAACCACTGGCAACAGGCCGCGGTGCCGGTCAGTGCCGACCTCAATTCGGTGAGTTTTCCTTCCGCCACCCAGGGCTGGGCGGTGGGCGGTGACGGCGTGATCCTGCACAGCGACGACGGGGGTGCGACCTGGCGCAAACAACTGGACGGTCGCCAGATCGGTGCCTTGCTGGTCGAGCATTACCAGGCGTTGGCCAGTGCAGAACCGGGCAACGAACAATGGCCGCTGCTGGTCGCTGAAGGTGAGCGCCTGGTGGCTCAGGGTGCCGACAAACCCTTGCTCGATGTCTGGTTTGCCAATGACCGGCTCGGTTACGTGGTCGGGGTGTTCAACCTGATTTTGCGCACCGAGGACGGCGGTCAGAGCTGGACCCCGTTCCAGGATCGCACCGACAACCCGCAGGGCTTTCACCTCAATGCCATCGCCTCCACCGGCGATGCGCTGTACATCGCCGGCGAGCAGGGCCTGTTGCTGAAATGGGATGACGCAGCGCAACGCTTCGCCGCCGTGCAGACACCCTATCAAGGCAGTTTCTTCGGCGTGGTCGGCAAGCCCGGGGAAGCACTCGTCTACGGCTTGCGCGGCAATGTGCTGCGCAGCACCGATGGCGGCCTCAGCTGGACTCCGCTGGACACCGGCCTGCAGATCAGCCTCACCGCCGGCATCGTCGATGCCCGGGGTGACTACCGCTTGTTCACCCAGGGCGGGCAGATGCTGGTGAGCCAGGGCGTCGGTGCGCAAATGCACTGGACGCGACACGGCGGGCCGGTCCCGGTGACGGGCGTCACCCGCGCCGCCAACGGTGCGCTGGCGGTGGTTGGCAGCCGTGGTGCACGGACGTTGTCCGTTGAATAAGCCCTCGAACCCTTAAAGCGAGAACCCAGACATGGGCAATATCAAACAAGACAGCATGCCGGTGATCCGCGAGCTGCGGGACTTCGATCGCCAATCCGGCAATCGGCTGGAGCGGCTGGTGTTCAACTACCGTCCGCTGTTCATGCTGCTGATGGTGCTGGCCACCGTGGTGTTGGGCTACATGGCCGCGACTCGCCTGGAGCTGCGCCCCAGCTTCGAGAAAATGATTCCGCAGAGCCAGCCGTACATCCAGAACTTCCTGGAAAACCGCCAGTCGCTGCGCGGCCTGGGCAACTCGGTGCGGGTGGTGGTCGAGACCACCCAGGGTGATATTTTCGACCCCGGCTACCTGGACGTGCTCAAGCAGGTCAATGACAAACTGTTCCTCACCGAAGGCGTCGACCGCGCGTGGATGAAGTCGTTGTGGAGCCCGGCGGTGCGCTGGACCGAAGTCACCGAGGAAGGTTTCCAGGGTGGCCCGGTGATGCCGGATACCTACCAGGGCAAACCTGAAGAAATAGAACAGCTGCGCCAGAATATTTCCCGTGCCGGTATCGTCGGCAGCCTGGTGGCCAGCGACTATAAATCGAGCATGCTGATCGTGCCGCTGCTGGACAAGGCCACGGCCAGCGGTCAGCGCATCGACTACCACGCCTTTTCGCAGATGCTCGAAGCGCAATTGCGCGACCAGATCGAGTTCGCCGGTGACAGCGCGGCGCGCCAGGCCGGGGAGGAGGGCAAGGGTCAATACAAAGTCCGGGTGATCGGGTTCGCCAAACTCATGGGTGATCTGATCGACGGGCTGATTCAGGTGATGATGTTTTTCGGCCTGGCCGTGGTCACCTCGCTGGTGATCATTTATGCCTACACCCGCTGCGTGCGCAGCACCTTGCTGGTGGTCGGCTGCTCGCTGATCGCGGTGGTCTGGCAACTCGGCATCGTCGCCTGGCTGGGTTACGCCATCGACCCGTATTCAGTGCTGGTGCCGTTCCTGATCTTCGCCATCGGCGTGTCCCATGCCGCGCAAAAGATGAACGGCATCATGCAGGACATCGCCCGTGGCACCCACAAACTGATCGCCGCACGCTACACCTTCCGCCGCCTGTTCATTGCCGGCGTCACCGCATTGCTGGCCGATGCCGTGGGTTTCGCGGTGTTGATGCTGATCGATATCCCGGTGATCCGCGACCTGGCGATCACCGCCAGCATCGGGGTGGCGGTGCTGATCTTCACCTCGCTGTTGCTGATGCCGGTGGCGCTGTCCTATGTCGGCGTCGGCGCGAAGGCGGCCGAGCGCGCGCTGAAAATCGACACCCGCGCCGAAGGGCACAAAGGCTTCGGCAAACTGTGGGACCTGCTCGACCGCTTCACTACCCGCAGGTGGGCCACCGGGGCGGTATTGGTCGCGGCGCTGATGGGCATCGGCGGCTTCATGGTCAGCTTGCAACTGAAGATCGGCGACCTGGAAAGTGGCGCGCCGGAGTTGCGTGCCGACTCGCGTTACAACCGCGACAACGCCTACATCACCAGCCACTACGCGCTGTCCAGCGACCTGTTCGCGGTAATGATCAAGACCGCGCCGGAAGGGTGCCTGAACTATAAGACGCTGATCCTCGCCGACCGCCTGGCCTGGGAGCTGCAGCAGTCCCCGGGAGTTCAGGCGACGGCGTCGCTGGTCAACGCGGTGCGCCAGATCACCGCCGGTACTTACGAGGGCAACCCCAAGCTCAACAGCATCCAGCGCAATCAGGACGTGCTGAACTATGCCGCGCAGCAGGCCTCGGTCAACTCCCCGGAGTTGTTCAACAACGACTGCTCGCTGATGCCGGTGATCGCCTTCCTCAAGGACCACAAGGCCGAGACCCTGGATGCCGTGGTGGCCATCGCCGACCAGTTCGCCCGGGACAACAACAGCGAAGATCGCCAGTTTCTGCTGGCCGCCGGGTCGGCCGGCATCGAGGCCGCGACCAACATCGTGGTGCGCGAAGCCAACCGCACCATGCTGCTATACGTCTATGCGGCGGTGACCTTGTTCTGCCTGATCACCTTCCGCAGCTGGCGCGCCACCCTGGTGGCCCTGCTGCCGCTGGTGCTGACCTCGATCCTCTGCGAAGCGTTGATGGTGGTCATGGGCATCGGCGTCAAGGTCGCGACACTGCCGGTGATCGCGCTGGGGGTCGGCATTGGCGTGGACTACGCGTTGTACCTGCTCAGTGTGCAGTTGCATTACCAGCGCCAGGGCCTGCCGCTGTCCCAGGCTTATCGCAATGCCGTGTCGTTCACCGGCCGGGTCGTCGGCCTGGTGGGCATCACCCTGGCGGCTGGCGTGGTGTGCTGGGTCTGGTCGCCGATCAAGTTCCAGGCCGACATGGGCATCCTGCTGACCTTCATGTTCCTGTGGAACATGCTCGGCGCGCTGATCCTGATTCCAGCCCTGTCGTACTTCCTGCTGCGTCACCCCGTTAAGCAAGCCCAGGTGGCGCAAACGGATAAAACCGGTACATCCCAACGTCAGGACATGCCACATGCCCTGACCACTTCCGAGTAAGCAACGATGTCTGATTACAAAGCTCCCTTGCGCGACATGCGCTTCGTCCTCAACGAGGTCTTCGAGGTGTCACGGCTCTGGGCCCGATTGCCCGGCCTGACCGAGGTAATCGATGAAGAAACGGCCGCCGCGATCCTGGAAGAGGCCGGCAAGATCAGCGCCGAAGTGGTCGCTCCGCTGAACCGCGGCAGCGACGAGCAGGGCTGCACCTGGAACAACGGCGCGGTTAAGGCGCCGGACGGTTTTGGCGCCGCCTACCAGGCCTTCGCCGAAGGCGGTTGGGTGGGGGTTGGCGGTGATCCGCAGTTCGGTGGCATGGGCATGCCCAAGGCGATTTCGGCGCAAGTCGAGGAGATGGTCAACTCGGCCAGCCTGTCGTTCGGCCTGTACCCGATGCTGACCGCCGGTGCCTGCCTGTCGATCAATGCCCACGCCAGTGAGGAACTCAAGGAGCGCTATCTACCGAACCTGTACGCCGGCACCTGGACCGGTTCGATGTGCCTGACCGAAGCCCATGCCGGCACTGACCTGGGCCTGATTCGCAGCCGGGCCGAACCCCAGGCCGACGGCAGTTTCAAGATCAGCGGCAGCAAGATTTTCATCACCGGCGGCGAGCACGACCTGACCGAAAACATTGTTCATCTGGTGCTGGCCCGCTTGCCGGATGCGCCCGCCGGTCCCAAGGGCATTTCCCTGTTCCTGGTGCCCAAGGTGCTGGTCAATGACGACGGCTCGCTGGGGGAGCGCAACGCGCTGTCCTGCGGTTCCATCGAGCACAAGATGGGCATCAAGGCGTCGGCCACTTGCGTGATGAACTTCGACGGGGCCACCGGCTGGATCATCGACGAGCCGAACAAGGGCCTGGCAGCGATGTTCACCATGATGAACTACGAACGCCTGGGCGTGGGCATCCAGGGCCTGGCGTTGGGTGAGCGCTCGTACCAGAACGCTGTCGAATATGCGCGGGAGCGTCTGCAAAGCCGTGCGCCGAGCGGTGCGCAGCACCAGGACAAGGCTGCCGACCCGATCATCGTGCACCCGGATGTACGGCGGATGCTGTTGACCATGAAGGCCTTGAACGAAGGCGGGCGGGCGTTCTCCAGCTACGTCGCGCTGCAACTGGATACCGTCAGGTACAGCGATGACGCGGCAACCTGCAGCCGCGCCCGGCAATTGGTGTCGCTGCTGACCCCGGTGGCCAAGGCGTTCCTCACCGACATGGGGCTGGAAACCACAGTGCATGGCCAGCAGATCTTCGGCGGCCATGGCTACATTCGTGAGTGGGGCCAGGAGCAGTTGGTGCGCGACGTGCGCATCACCCAGATCTACGAAGGCACCAACGGCATCCAGTCACTGGACCTGGCCGGGCGCAAGATCGTCGGCAGCGGCGGCGCGCTGTACCGGTTGTTCGCCGACGAAATTCATCAGTTCACCGCCAGCGCCAGCGCCGAGCTTGGCGAGTTCACCCAGCCGTTGAACGCCGCCGTGGACACCCTCGACGAGCTGACCGCATGGCTGCTGGATCGAGCCCAAGGCAATCCCAACGAAATCGGCGCCGCCTCGGTCGAGTACCTGCAGGTATTCGGTTACACAGCCTATGCCTACATGTGGGCCTTGATGGCCAACGCGGCTTCGGGCAAACAGGCCGAGGATGATTTCTACGCCGGCAAGCTGGGCACGGCGCGTTTCTACTTCGCCCGCCTGCTGCCGCGCATTCATTCGTTGAGCGCGTCAGTCAAGGCTGGCAGCGAATCCCTCTACGAGCTGGACGCAGCGCACTTCTGATTGAAAGCACAAGGACCCAACCATGATGGCGACAAAAATAATTCCGCCCGCCGACGGCGCCTACGCCTATCCCTTGCTGATCAAGCAATTGTTGCTGTCCGGCGTGCGCTACGAGCCTGGACGGGAAATCGTCTACGCCGACAAACTGCGCTACAGCTACCAGACCCTCAACCAGCGGATCCGGCGACTGGCCAACACCTTGACCGCGGCCGGCGTCAAGGCCGGGGATACGGTGGCCCTGCTCGACTGGGACAGCCATCGCTACCTGGAATGTTTCTTTGCCGTACCGATGATCGGCGCGGTGCTGCATACCGTGAACATCCGTCTTTCGCCGGACCAGGTGCTCTACACCATGAACCACGCCGAGGACGACCTGGTGCTGGTGCATGACGATTTCCTGCCTCTGGTCGAACAGATTCACGGACAGCTGAAGACCGTCAAAGGCTACCTGCAGCTTACGGACGACACAGCCACCAACACGTCGTTACCGTTGCTGGGGGAATATGAAGACCTGTTGGCCGGTGCGGCAGACCAGTACGACTTTCCCGATTTCGATGAAAACTCGGTGGCGACGCTTTTCTACACCACGGGCACCACGGGCGACCCGAAGGGCGTGTATTTCACCCACCGCCAATTGGTGTTGCACACCTTGAATGCCGTGGGCACGCTGGGCGTCTATCAAGGTCTGCCGCTGCTGCGCTCCGATGACGTGTACATGCCGATCACGCCGATGTTCCACGTGCATGCCTGGGGCGTGCCCTATGTCGCGACCCTGATGGGGATCAAGCAGGTGTACCCCGGCCGCTACGAACCCAACAGCCTGGTACGGCTTTTCCGTGAAGAGCAGGTCACCTTTTCCCACTGCGTGCCCACGATTCTGCAAATGATCCTGAACTGCGAAGAAGCGCAACAAACCCGTTTCGAGGGCTGGAAAATGCTCCTGGGCGGCAGCGCGTTGACCCTGGGCATTGCCAGCGAAGCGAGTGCCAAAGGCATTCAGGTGCACAGCGGCTACGGCATGTCGGAAACCTGCCCGTTGCTGTGCCTGACTTACTTGCGTGAAGCGGACCTCGCGCAATCCACCCACGCGCAACTGGCCACCCGCATCAAGACCGGCACGCCGGTACCGATGGTCGACCTGAAAATCATCGATGCCAATGGCAATGACGTCGTCCATGACGGCGAATCGTTGGGCGAGATCGTGGTGCGCGCCCCCTGGCTGACCCAAGGCTATCTAAAGGAGCCGGAAAAGGGTGAAGAGCTGTGGCACAACGGCTGGCTGCACACCGGCGACCTGGCCTCCATCGATGCTTTGGGCGGGGTGGAAATCAAGGACCGCATCAAGGATGTGATCAAGACGGGCGGGGAGTGGATCAGCTCCCTGGCGCTGGAGAGCCTGATCAGCGAACACGCGGCGGTGATGTCGGTCGCGGTCGTGGGCATTGCCGACGAGCAATGGGGTGAACGGCCCATGGCGCTGGTGGTGTGCGAGCCCGGGCAGTACCTGGACCGCAAGATCCTCGAGACGCACCTGCAAGGATTTGTCGAGCGTGGCCGCATCAACAAATGGGCGATCCCCAAGCAGTTCAAGTTCGTCGCCGAGATTCCCAGGACCAGTGTCGGCAAGATCGACAAGAAGCTTATCCGGCAAAGCGAATCAAGCTGAAAAAGCTGCGCCAACCTGAAACTCACCGCAGATTAACTGTGGGAGCGAGACCGGCTTGCCGGCGAAAGCGGTCGATCGGTCACCATTGATGTTGAATTTGATGGCCCCTTCGCGAGCAGGCTCGCTCCCACAGTGACTGGTGGTGGATACAAGATATCCAAACTCGCATGGATCCCTGTGGGAGCGAGCTTGCTCGCGAAAGCGGTGGGTCAGTCGCCATCGATATTGAATGTGATGGCCCCTTCGTCGGAACGCCCTCCGGAGCGAGCTCGCTCCCACAGATCACCGTCGCAGGCGAATTTTCTGCCAATTATCCTGGCTGGTGCAGGATCCGGTGTCGCCGCGCATCCAATAGAGGGTCGCCCGGTAGAGCGCCGTGGTCCGGGAGCAGTGTAAGCCACGAAGTTTATCGTAAGCCCATTTCCAACCGTGCTTAGCTGAACTGCTCATCCGAAGTACCTGTCAAGGCCATCCCTTCCCGAATGGTAGCAGCTAAATTATCAGTGGGATCCAATTGATTTCAGGCGTCAAATAATTGTCTTGCCCTGTTGCCACGGCTCTGGGTCAGGCGTCCTGCGCCGGTCAGCTCGATTCGGCGACGTCATCGTCGAGGGTCTCGCTCGGCGATTCCTCTTGCCCCGGCAGTTCGGTGATCACGCTGAAGTCGCTGACTTCGACTGCGCCCGACCCATAGCCCAGCAGATGGAAAGAGAACGCCTTGCGCGACTGCGGATTGGAGAAGCTGAAATCCATCTCCAGTGGCTGGTCGACCGTGACGAGCATTTCGCTTGGCAAGCCCAATTGCACATCCTGTTCCAGCTCCTTGGTCTTGAGCTGGATGTAGGCGTTCTGATGGGGGTCGACCGAGCGCACGGTCAGGCGCACGCGGGTGTGTGAGCCTTTGGGCATTTCAAGGTACTGCGCGCCGATCAGGTTGTCGGCCCAGTCATCCTTTATCTGCGCCTGGAGCGGAATGATGGTCGGGCTACCGAACTGATAGTGCAGGTTTAGCGGTGTCTGCAGCAATGTGTGGTCCAGGGCGGCGGCCCGGGCCGTGATCTGGCGCGCACGCTTGCCCCCGTATTGACCGCCCAAGGTGGCACGTTCGGCGATGAAGCCTTCGCTGGCGTAATACCGGCAGCGCTGTTGGAAGTCGCACTCGGTGAAGGTGCCCTGGCCATCGTGGTAGCGCAACTTGCCGTTGGTGAACGACATGATCTCGCGGCCGGTATCGTACTGGCGAAACAGCGAGCGACCGCTCAGGGTCGCAGGGATCGGCAAGGCGAAGTAATCGAGGATCGAGGTGCTCAGGTCGACATGGCCGTAGACCCCGGTCTTGATCTGCGGGAGCTGCGCTTGCTCGGGTGCCAGTGTCAGGTTGAACCCCCAGGAGGACGCGAGGCGCACGCCGTCGATGCCATGGGATTCATCGGACGTGATCACCACCAGGGTGTCCTTGAGGATGCCCTGGCGTTCCAGGCCGCCGAGGAATTGGTCAAGGGCATCGTCCAGGTAACCCACGGCGGCTTGCTTGGCGGTGTCGTAACGCTGCAAATAGTCGTCCGGGGCCGAGTAGGGCTGGTGCGTGCCGACGGTCAGCAACGTCAGCATCCACGGCTGTTTGTTTTTCTCCAGCTGGCCGACGTAGTCCAGCGCGCCTTCGAAGAACGCCTTGTCGTCCTTGCCCCACGGAAAGTCGAGGTAGGACGCATTGGTGAACCATTCCAGACCATGGGTCGCGTCGAAACCGATGTGCGGCATGATCTTGTCTTTGGCCATGAAGCGCAGCCCGGCGCCTTGGAGGTAGTGGGTGGAGAAGCCGTTCTTGCGCAATTGTGCCGGCAGGCAGGCCTGGTTGCGTTCGCTCTGGGTCAGCATCTCCACGCCTTTTGGCGTGCCATTGTCGAGCTTGTCGTAATCGCCGCAGAGCATCGCGTACAGGCCACGAATGGTCTGGTGGCTGTGCAGCACGTAATCCGGCGTGTTCATGCCCCGTTCCGCCCACTGGCTGAGATGCGGCATCAGGTTCTCTTGATAGCTGCTGTGCAAGGCCTGGCGGTTGACCCCCACATAAGCGCCGGGAATGCCTTCCAGGGCAATGATCAAGACGTTGCGAGCACGTCCGGGGGCTGCCAGCAGGGGTTGGCCGGTCAGGTCGAGCTCGGTGAGGCCGGCCATCTGCGGAGCGACATCGATCTCGTCACCTTCCAGCCAGTCTTCCGCGCGCGCTTGAACATCTCCCACGCCAGCGGCCAGCACTTGGTGCGGCAAGTTAAACACGTGCCACTGGTCCGCATCGGTAGGTTGCAGGTGTTGCGCGCCCCAGTGAGCGGTCAGCAGCACCAGTGGCACCGACCAGGCATGACGGGGCAGGCGGGGTGCCGGTGTCGCAGCGCCCAGCCAGTGGGTGCACAGCCACGCCATCAGTCCCAGCAGCAAGGTGGCGGCCAACCAGGGTTGGGCGAATCCGCCGCCGGTGGAGTTTTCCAGAAACTGCGGATCGAGCAAGTAGTGCAAGTCCGACAGATTGGGCAGCCGGCCGACCGCGCTGACCAGCTCGGCGCTCGCCACGGCCATGAGACCCCAGCCCAGCAAAATCGGCAGAGCCAGCCACCAGGGGCGTCGATGCAGGAGCACGATGAGCAGGCTCCCGATGCACAGGTCCGACAGGTAGCCATGGGGATTGGACCAGCCCAGCGCGGCACGCAGGCACAGGGGCAGGATCAGAACCAGGCCGGTGAGGGCAATGAGACGTGCATGGGGTTGCCGTAACCACTGACGGATGATGTTCACAAAAAGTTCTTCCAGACATTAAAGCGTCATATCAATGTGCTGGATGGTATCAACTGGCGACAAAACTGGCCCGGGTATCAATGGGTGGAGACGCTGTCGGGCGGGTAACGGGCCTTAGTATTGTTTGACATTAAGTGTCAGAACGCGCGCAACACTAATCGCAAGACACGCTGACCGCCTTCGCGGCGCGTTGCAGTTCCTGTCTGACGTCGGCCGGTATCCGCCGTTTCATGGCGCGCTGGTCAAGGAATATCTGCTCGCCCCGAGCATTGATCTCCGCATCGATCGCCGCTGCGTGGGCTTCGATGGAGGCCGCGTGAGCTTCTATCACCCGGTTGACCTCGGCTTCATTGGTCGCCGCGTCGAGGGCATCGATCAAGGCCGCCACTTTGGCTTCCTCATCCTTGGCATATTCTTCTACCGACAATCCGGCGGCCAACGCCCGTGCGCGGATTTCCACGCTTTTGAGCGCCTGCTTGGCTTCGCTGCACCGCGCGTCCACTTTGCGGTGTTCGACGGTGTTCCACTGGATGAGCCCATAGGTCATCGCGCCGATCACCGCGATGGCGATGCCTCCCATCAGGGTTCGCTTCATCGTTGCACCGGCGAGCGGCTGGGGAGTGAGGGTTCTTTTTGCATCGCATCAACTCGACTCGAGAAGTTGAAAGCGTAGCATCGGAACCGGCCGCCCCCCGGTTGACCGTCGGGTATTGGCGAAGCAAAAAGTTGAGTGTTTCAGCGGTGTTACGACTGCCTTCGGGCTGCTTTATCTTTCCCCGTCAAATATCCTCCCCAATTATCGAAACTTCGAAGTCAACGCGACTGTCCAGACCCTTACACCTCTCGGGGCGGTAATTCGGTTGCCTTCCCCGGGAATGCTCTACGCATCGGTGAACGGCGAGGATCGACATGACAACGACAGTGGGTGATTTTCTGGTTGAGCGACTCAGCCAATGGGGCGTCACGCGGATTTTTGGTTATCCGGGGGACGGCATCAATGGCGTCTTCGGCGCGTTGAGCCGTGCCCAGGGCAAGATCGAATTCATTCAAGCCAGGCATGAAGAAATGGCCGCCTTCATGGCCTCGGCCCATGCCAAGTTCACTGGCGAACTGGGGGTGTGCATCGCCACTTCCGGCCCTGGCGCCTCGCATCTGCTCACCGGGCTGTATGACGCGCGCATGGATCACATGCCGGTATTGGCGATCGTCGGGCAGCAGGCGCGTGCGGCACTCGGCGGCCACTATCAGCAGGAGCTGGACCTGTTGTCGATGTTCAAGGACGTGGCGGGCGCGTTCGTGCAGCAGGCCTCGGCACCGGCGCAAATCCGGCACCTGGTCGACCGGGCGGTCCGCACCGCGATCGGCGAGCGTCGGGTGACGGCGATCATCCTGCCCAGTGACCTGCAGGACGCCGAGTATCAGGCACCGGCAAGGGCCCACGGTACGGTGCATTCCGGCGTCGGTTACAGCAAGCCCAGAGTGGTGCCGTATGAGGCTGACCTGCAGCGCGCGGCGGATGTACTGAATGCAGGTGAAAAGGTCGCCATTCTGGTCGGCGCCGGCGCATTGGGCGCGACCGATCAGGTGATCGCGGTGGCTGAAAAGCTTGGTGCCGGAGTGGCCAAGGCGTTGCTGGGCAAGGCTGTGCTGCCGGATGAATTGCCTTGGGTCACCGGCAGCATCGGTTTGCTGGGCACCGAGCCCAGTTACAAGCTGATGATGGAATGCGACACCTTGCTGATGATCGGCTCCGGCTTCCCGTACTCCGAATTTCTCCCCAAGGAGGGGCAGGCGCGCGGGGTGCAAATCGATTTGCAGCCCGATATGCTCAGCTTGCGTTATCCCATGGAAGTCAATCTGGTCGGCGATGCGGGCGAGACGCTCGCGGCGCTGGCACCCTTGCTTGAGCAGAAGACATCGCGCCGCTGGCGGAAAAAAATCGAAGGCTGGCGCAGTGCCTGGGAGAAGACCCTGGAGAAGCGCGCCATGGTAAAAGCCAAGCCGATCAATCCGCAGCGGGTGGTGTATGAACTGTCGCCACGCCTGCCGGAGCTTGCGATCATCACCAGCGATTCGGGTTCGTGTGCCAATTGGTACGCCCGCGATTTGAAGATTCGCCGGGGCATGCAGTGTTCGCTCTCTGGCGGGCTGGCCTGTATGGGGGCCGCCGTTCCCTACGCGATCGCGGCCAAATTCGCCTACCCGCAACGCAGCGTGATCGCCCTGGTGGGGGATGGCGCGATGCAGATGAACAACATGGCCGAGCTGATCACCGTCGCCAAGTATTGGCGGCAATGGGACAGCCCCAAATGGATATGCGCCGTGTTCAACAATGAAGACCTTAATCAGGTCACCTGGGAGCAGAGGGTGATGGAGGGCGATCCCAAATTCGAGGCTTCGCAGAACATTCCCGACGTTCCGTATCACCTGTTCGCCATTTCCATCGGGCTCAAGGGGATCTTCGTCGATCGCGAAGAGGACGTGGCCGCTGCCTGGGACACGGCGCTGGCGTCGGACGTTCCGGTGCTGATCGAATTCAAGACTGACCCCGACGTCCCGCCATTGCCACCGCACATCAAGCTCGAACAGGCGAAAAAGTTTGCCTCGACCTTGCTCAAAGGCGATCCGAACGAAGCGGGAGTGATCGTGCAAACCGCCAAGCAGGTGCTGAGCGCCGTGCTGCCTGGAAGTAAGAAATGAAACGCCGAAACTGTAGGAGCCAGCTTGCTGGCGATGGACTCACGTGCGCCGCGTTTAACCAGATTGCAGGCGTTATCGTTCACGACCATCGCTGGCAAGCCAGCTCCTACAGGTTGATCGTTGGCGTAGCGCGTATTCCGTGTTCACCACAAAGCCCTGTGGGAGCGGGCTTGCCCGCGAAGGCGGTGGCCCATACAGCATTCATGCTAGCTGATGGCAGACGGCAGCCCATTCAACGCTGCAGTGCGCGTCTCAGTTCCTCAATGGTTTCGATCAGCGCTTCGTAGGATACCGGCTTGCTCAGATGACGATCGAATCCCGACTTGCGGGATTCCTCTATATCGCTGTCAGCACCATACCCGGTCAATGCAATGGCCGGGACTTGCTTGATATGCGGGAGCTCGCGCAATGCGCGCATCAGTTCATGGCCGCTCATGACCGGCATGCCGATATCGCAGATCACCAGGTCGTATCGACCTGTCTGTGCCGCTTCCAGCGCCTTCACCGGTTCCGGGAAGGCAATGACCCGGGCATCCTCCATCTCCAGCAGCATTTTCAGGGTCTCCAGAACCTCCGCAGAGTCGTCCACCAGCAACACCGTGACGCCGGCAAGGCGTCCGGACAGTTCCTCAGGTTGTGCGGGGCCCGTCGTGTCCTGTGCAGATTGACTCAGCGGCAGCAGGACCGTGAAGATACAACCCTTGCCCAGACCCTCGGAGCTGACCTCCACACTGCCGCCGTGGGCTTCTGCCAGTTGCCTCACCAACGACAGCCCGATCCCCAGCCCATCCCGTTGATGGGTCGCATGCTGGTTCGCTGCCTGGCCAAACAGTTCAAACACTTCGCTGATGCTCTCCGCGCTCAGGCCGACGCCACTGTCCTTGACGTCGAGCCTGGCCATGCCGCCATCACGACTGGCAATCAACTGGATCACGCCGCCCGCCGGGGTGAATTTCAACGCATTGTTCACCAGGTTCCAGATGATCTGTTCCACGCGGGTCGGATCGGCATTGATCATCAGCGGTTGCCCCGCATCGGGGAGGCGCAGGGTAACGTTGATGCCTGCAGCGTCATTGCTGACCACGGTATGGATGTCTTGCAACACCTGACACAGGTTCATGACGGCAAGCTTGAGTTTGAGCTTGCCCGTGCGTATGCGCGCCACATCCAGCAGATCGTTGATGATGCGTGCCTGACTGTTGACGGCGTCACAGATGGTGTCGACCGCCTTGGCTGCGGGGGCCAGGGATTTGGTAATGGGCAGGCGGCGCAGCAGTTCCGCGTTGAGCTGGATCAGATTGAGCGGGTGCTTGAGCTCATGGGACATGACGGCGAAGAATTCGTCTTTGAGATGGCTGCTGGTCTGCGTTTCAGCCAACTGCTGGTTTTGCGCTTCGTGCAAGCGTTTGTGGCCGGTCAGGTCCCGGGCAATTTTCACATAGCCCTTGAGATTCTCGCCCTTGAGCAGCGTCACTTCACCGCTGCAGAAAAAGCGGCTGCCGTCCTTATGCAGGTGCCAGCGTTCATCCTGGCTGCGGCCATGGGTGCGTGCCGATGACAGGTCATTTTCAGGCACCCCCGCCGCGCGATCCTCGGCGGAGAAAATGAAATCGTAATAGGCGCCTTCGGCCTCGGCCTTGCCGTAACCGAAGATCACCTCGGCGCCTTTGTTCCAGCTGGTGATGATGCCCTGCTCATCAAGTGTGATGATCGCGTAGTCGCGGGTACTTTCGGCCACCAGGCGCATGCGTTCTTCGCCCAGGCGCAGTTCTTCTTCGGCGGCGCGACGTTTGCTGATGTCGATGAAGGTCAGCACGGTGCCGTCGATGTGGTCTTCGCTGGAACGGTAGGGCAGCAGGCGCGCGATGTACCAGCGATTGTCGTTGCTGCTGACTTCGCGCTCGATCATGTTCAGCGACTCGAACACCTGCGCCGCGTCCGCGGCCAGGTTGTCGTAGCGCAGGCGATGGGTGATGTCGAGCAACGAGCGCCCGGTATCCACCGGCAACATATTGAAGATATCGGTGGCGCGCGGGGTGAACCACTTGATGCGCATGCTGCGGTCGACAAACACCGTGGCGATGTCGGTAGAAGCGATCAGGTTGGACAGGTAGTCGTTGATCTTGTCGGTCTCTTCGACCTTGGTTTTCAGTTCGAAATTGACGGTCAGCAATTCCTCGTTGATCGACTGCAGTTCTTCCTTGCTGGTTTCCAGTTCTTCAGTGGCCGAGCGCAGTTCTTCGTTGATCGACTGCATCTCTTCGTTGGAGGTCTTGAGCTCCTCGCTGGAGACTTCCGATTGTTCGATGGTGTCCTGCAATTGCAGCTTGGTGCGTTGCAGGTCGCGCTCAAGACTGGACAGCACCTGGTCTTCCCTGCGCAGTGCGCTGTCAGCCGATGCTTGGGCAGGGTCGACTTCGATCTCCTCGAAAATCACCAGAACGAACTCGTCGTCTGCCTCTTCGTCCTTGTAGGGATGGGCCACCAGACTGACCAGGAAGCTTTTGTCTTCGTGCTTGATCGGTACCGCGCGGGACTGGACCACCTGGCCGCTCTGCTGGACTTCGAACAGGGTGGTACGCAGCTCCAGACGCAGTTCCGCCAGAATGAGGGTCAGCAGATTGCGCGACAGCTCCCCACCCCCGTGGCGTAGAAAGCGTCCGGCACTCTCACTCATGTGCAGGATATCGGCACGGCCATCAATGATGATGCTTGGCGGTGCCGACTGTTGAAGTGCACGTTGGTGAATGTCGGCGAATGAGGATTTGCGCGACTTGGTGTTTGGCGGCGCCAGCTGGGCGAGCCGGGTGCGCACGTAGCCGCCGCGTGGCAGGCTGAGGGGGCGCCGGCTGTTGGCGGGACCCGTTTTGGCGCGGAAGATCCGGTTGCGTTTGTCTACCGGAGCGAACAGCTCATCACATACGTCCGTGCTTTCGGAGGAGCCGAGAAACAGGAAACCGCCGGGGCGCAGGGCAAAGTGGAACATCTGCAGGATTTCACGCTGCACTTCGCGATCCAGATAGATCAGCAAGTTGCGACAGACGATCAGGTCGATGTGCGAAAAGGGCGGGTCGGATAACAGGTTGTGCTTGGTAAACAGCACCTTTTCGCGGATTTCCTTGCGGATCCGGTATTGCCGGCCTTCTTTCGAAAAATAGTGCCGCAGGCGCGTGGGCGGCACATCGGTAATGATCGCTTGCGGGTACAGCCCGGCCCTGCCGACGCTGATGGCGCGTTCGTCGATGTCGGTGGCAAATAGCTGGAACGACGCCGCGCTTGTGTCCAGTTGCAACTGATCGTTCAACAGCATCGCCAGGCTGTAGGCTTCCTCGCCCGAGGCGCAGCCAGCGGACCAGACCCGGATCTCTTCTGTTTCGGGCTGAGCCGAGACGGCGGCGCTGACCAATTGCGGCACCACATCCCGTTCCAGGGCTTCGAAGGCTTCACGGTCGCGGAAGAAGTTGGTCACGCCAATCAGCATGTCCGCCAGCAGTGCGGTGATTTCCTCGGGGTAATTCAGCAGATAGCGGTAGTAGCCGGCCAGATCGGCTTGAGCGGTGACCTGCATCCGGCGCTCGATCCGGCGTAGCACGGTGGCGCGTTTGTAATGTTTGAAATCATGGCCGGTGCCGGCGCGCAACTGGATCAGAATATCCTGCACCAGCTGTTCGGCCGCCACCGCTTCGCGCTCAACCACCGAAGGGGAGGGTTGCAGTTGCGCATCGTTGGCGCTGGGCAGGGTGATTTTCTTCGCGTTGTGCCACAGCTCCAGCAGTTTCTGGGGCATTTCCACCACCGGCAGCACCAGATCCACCATGTGCGTTTCGATGGCCGCCCGCGGCATGCCATCGAACTCGGCGTCCTCGGGTGCCTGGGCCAGGGTCACGCCGCCCTGTTCCTTGATTCGCGATAATCCCACTGCACCGTCGGAACCGGTGCCCGACAGTACGACGCAAAAGGCCCGCTCGCGGTGTGCCAGGGCGAGGTCGCGGAAAAACAGATCGATAGAAGCATGGCGGCCCGTGAGGGCGTCGCTGGGGCTGACCTCAAGATAGCCGTCATTCATCGTCAGTCGCTGCGTCGGTGAAATGACATAAACCCGGTTCTTCTCGATAGGCACTGTTTCGGTGACTTGCAGCACCGGCATCCGGGTCGATTCCTGGATGATCTTGTCGGCGACGCTTTCATGATCGGGCGACAGATGAAGAATGATGACAAATGCCAGTCCATTGTCCTGCGGCATGTTTTCGAAGAACAGTTTGATGGCTTGCAGCCCGCCGGCGGACGCGCCGATGCCCACCACGGCGAAGTCCGGTCGGTGAGAGCGGGTTGGCCTGGTCTGGAGCGTATTCTTCGACCTGTCAGATGAGGTTGTCATGGAAGTGTGCCCGTAAAGGCGACGTCCTGACGCCGAGAAATACCGTGTGCGCAGGCTTGTTTGAATCTCAACCTGGCGATTGCTGCGGCCTCGCACAGTCTTTGCACAATGATTCGACACCAGCGTGAGACTGGCGGACTGGCGGGTCACTCAAGGTGTTTCGTCGGGGACTGAAGCGGTGATGCAGCAGCGCTACACCTGTCCGACAGGACCGCTCAGTGTTTTAAGCGTAGCCCATTTGTCGATGAGCCGATCCTGACGGGGAAAATCTCGGGACGACTGGCGCTCATCGATCATTGAACCATGCCGCACTGGCCCGGGGTATGCAGCCGCGCCGGGGCAGACATTCTTTAAACCTTCCGATGGGGCGAAGGGTCGATAGGTGAAGACCATTGGCTTCGCTGAATCGAGGGAACATCAATGATTGGTGTCGTGATACCCGCCCATAATGAAGAAAAACATATTGCCACGTGCCTTTCATCCGTCTTGCTTGCCGCGAAACATCCGGGACTCGGAGGTCGCCAGGTAATTGTGCTGGTGGTGCTTGACGATTGTTCAGACGACACGCACCGGTTGGTCGCCGCCATGGAAGTCACCGCATTGATGGTCGCTTACCAGAATGTGGGTAAAGCCAGGGCGACCGGTGCGGAGGAACTGCTCAGCGCGGGCGCGCAGTGGCTGGCCTTTACCGATGCCGACACAGTGGTGCCTCCCGACTGGCTGTCACGCCAGCTTGCCTTCATGGTCGATGCGGTGTGCGGCACTGTCGAGGTCGACAGTTGGGACGACCATGGCGAGTGGGTTCGCGCCAGGTATCTGGAGCGGTACCGGTTCATAGAGAATCATCGTCACATCCATGGCGCCAACCTGGGCCTGAGTGCCACGGCTTATCGAGACGCTGGCGGGTTCCGGCATCTGGTGGCCCACGAAGACGTGCACCTGGTCGCCGAACTGGAAAAAATCAATGCCCGGATCATGTGGACGGCGACCAATCCGGTCGTTACCAGTGCGCGCAGGGATTACAAATGTTGCGGCGGTTTTGGTGAATACCTGGTCTCCCTCGGCGTGGAGCCCGCGTTGTAGCAATCCAGGGGCGCCGAAGCGATCGAATAGCGCGGCGACGTCTTCGCTGTCGGCATCGGGCAACGACTCGGCTTTTGCTTCAGTGCGGTGCTCAGCGTGTCCATGATCGGATGCTCCCGTTGCGCGGGTGAGAGTGCGTGACCGTCAGCGACCCTGGTGCCGGCCTCGTTGGCGATTCATCGCCAACAGACAACCGCCAAATAACAACGCGGCGCCTGCCGCCAGCACCAGCGAGGGGCGAGGGGCAGCGGCAAATGCCTGGGATGCGGCTCGACCGTCAGCGTCCGTTGCCCGGTCGATCACCCCCGGTTCGTCGTGGAGTGTCCGAGGCAGTCGAGTACGCAATTCGTCGTCAGCGGCCTCGGCTTTTTGCGTGAGGGGATTTCCCTGCACGCTGTAGGGCACCCGGTTTACTTTCAGCCGTGCGCCGTCGGCCAGGGTCAACGTCAGGTCTTCGATGGTGCCGGCGACCCGATCGGGGTACACCGGCTCTCCGGTGGGATCCAACTCGTCGTACAGAAACCGTTGACCTTCCAGCCAACCGATCGCCGTCTGTAACTCCGGCTCCAGGTAATACTTTCCATCGAGGAAGAAGCCGGGGAACAGTCGCGTGGGTTCGCCGTTTTCGATGGCATAACGCTCGCCAGGCTTCATACCGGTTTGTTGGTCGATCATGGTCAAGTCCTCCTGGGCTGGTGAGCGATAGAGGGCGGACTTAAAACAGGGTTCCATCGAGATGACTGAATGTCGTATTTCTCACTCACAACGTATCGCTCATCATTCATTTGGAACTCCCGACAACTGCGCTCCGTCCTTTGAAATGAGGGGGGCTGCGGGCAATTCGTGGCGAACCCTATAACGCTTTTTTAAGATGGAAGGCGAGGAACGTCATGAATACTTCAGACACCAGAGCTGGAACTCAGACAGATAACCGGGAAAACACCGGCAGACCTGAACAAGACTTTCAACATTTGAAGGAGGACGTAACAGAGGTGCTCGGCGGCGCGCGGGAACAGGTGGATGCGCAGTTCGGGCAATACCGTGATACCGCGGCGGACCAGATCGAGGCACTGGCCAAGGGCGCGAAGTCTTTTGTGTCCGAACTGGAAGACAAGGACACGCTCGGCATGTCCGACTACCTCTCGGACATGGCGCAATCCATGAGCGGCCTGGCAGGCAGCCTGCGGGGTAAAAGTGCCGAACAGTTGCTGCACGACAGTGCCAACCTGGCGCGTAACAATCCGGCCCTGTTCATTGCCGGCAGCATCGCGCTGGGCTTTGGCTTGTCGCGTTTCCTCAAAGCCGGCAGCAGCCCCGCGGCGACTGTTGACGACGCCGGTAAAGGGGCCTCCGACAACTCGATGCCTGCGGCGGATAGTTATGGTGCGCAACGCCCTTATGAAACGTCCGTCGCACCGCATAGCGATTCCGGGGCTGGCCTGGCCACCGGTATCACGCCGGCCTCGCCGAGTGAACAAGACCATCCTTCGGACTTTGCCACGACGTCGTCCCCTGGTTCGACATCCTTCAAAGGAGAGCTGTGATGAACAGAAAAGATCCGGATTTGCCGAACTCAAGACCGCTGTCCGTGCCTGAGCAGGACGCATCGGTCATCGGCTTGTTGCGCCAGTTGTCTCGCGAAGTGCCCGATCTCTTCACCAAGGAGCTGGCGCTGGCCAAGGCAGAGTTGCAAGCCAGCCTCACCACGCTCAAGGCCGGCATTGCCGGCGTGGCGGGAGGGGCGATTGTGCTGCTGGCGGGGTTCATCATCCTGTTGATGGCGGTGGTCTACGGCCTGAGCCTGTTCATGGCGCCGTGGTTGGCCGCCCTGATCGTCGGCGTCGTGGTGATGATCATCGGGTTCGCCATGTTGCAGTCAGGCAAAAAACAATTCGAGCCGTCCCACTTCAAGCCCGATCGGACGCTGGACGCCTTGAGTAAAGACCAGGAAGCGCTGCGGAGGAAAGTCTCATGAACCGTGAATTTGAAGCCGAAGCAGACAAAAGCCCCGAAGCCATCGAACGGGAAATCGATGCGCAACGGGCCAACATCGGCAATATCGTCGATGCCCTGGAAAGCAAGTTCACGCCGGGTCAGGTATTCGATCAGGCGTTGAGCATGATGCAAAGCAACGGCACGACGTTCCTGACCAACCTGGGGACCAGCGTGCGCAATAATCCGATGCCCGTGGTCCTGACCTCGGTCGGGCTGCTATGGATGATGATGAGTCAGAACCGTCCATCGCCCCCACGTCCGGCCTATCGCACCGGCCCCAGCGCGATGGACAAGGCAGGGGAGTGGGTCGATGGCTTGACCGACGGCATCGACAGCGCGCGCGACCATTTGCACCAGGGCGCCGATACCTTCAAGGAAGGCTATCAGTCGGTCAAAGGCAAGGCGGCGCATCTGAGCGAGAATCTGGGGGCTGCCAAGGAAAACATCAGCCATGCCGTTCATGACGCCAGTGATCGAGTTGCCCGCAGCACCCAGGTGGTCGGTGATCAATTCCGCCATCTGCTGCAGGATCAACCGCTGATGGTCGCCGCTGCGGGCATCGCGCTGGGCGCCATGCTGGGGGCGGCATTGCCTTCGACGGCAACCGAGCAACGCTACCTGGGCAAGACCAGCGCGGGCCTGGCCGACAAGGTCAAACAACAGGCACGGGAGGGCTTTGAAGCGGTACGCGATACGGTGACAAAGACGACGGATCATCCGGCCATGGACGTCAGACCGGATGGGGAGCAGCGCCCGGCATCGACGAGCGAGGCGAGCACAGGGAGCACAGGGAGCACAGGGAGCACAGGGAATGCCGCCGACCTGTCGCGAGGGCTGGGTACCTCCTGATCGGGGGGACGGGAGGTCCGCAATGGACCTCCCGTATTACTCGAGAGCTTCGCAGAACGCCGCATCTACCGGAGTTACAGGGAGTTCCAGACCCCGCCGTCCGCGACCGGGACATCGCCCAGGTCGTAGGGATTGACCCCTTCCAGACAGCCGATGTTGAAGCCGAATTCTTCCGGATTGGTGCTGCGTCGGTGGTGCGTGTAGGTGCCGCAGTTTTTACAGAAATAATGCTCGGCCACGTGCTTGCCGAACTGATACCTGGACAGCGCGGACCTGCCCCTGATCACCTTGAGATCCGCCCAGGCGACTGCTGCGACAACGGCGCCTTTGCGTTTACAGAATGAGCAGTCGCAGCGGTGTGGATCGGGAACACCCTCCGGCAGGTGGATCTCCAGGATGACGGCGCCACAGTGACAACTGGCCCGGTGATGCGTGCGAATAGCGGTATTGCCGATTTTCTTCAGCATCACACTGCGCTGGTCATTGATATCGGTGACCACGGCTTGTTGCGGGTTGCTTGGGGTCATGACGTTGAAACCTCTGTCCAATCCAGTTTTGCGGATTCACGCCATTTAACGTCAGTGACTCCATACTTTTCCGCTTGCGGTCTGGAGATGATTTTAAGTGGCGGCCTACCCGGTTTCGGTATGGGAGCTATTCCGGCGTCACAGCTTGCCCAATGCCAGGCGTCGGCATTGCGCATCGTTTTAGCCCGGATGATGAACGACTTCGGTGCTCCGTGAAGCTTGTATTCAATGACGTAAAGACAGGTATTCATGAGGCCCCCTCCATTTGCTCATAGTCAAAGGAGTGGCCGCGTCAAAAAAAATTCAAAAGGTTTGCATAGCCGCGATTACTGATTGATTTGGATCAACATACCGCGTAATCGGGGCAAATTTCACTCTAGCTGATAGTGACGGATTTGCTGCGTTCTCTCGACCAGTGACATGTCCACTATCAGCCCCCGGACCACCGCGACCGTTCGGTCATTATTCTGATTAATTTTCTTGACCTGTGTTGACAGCCCGATTCGTTCAAATCTAATCTGCATACAGCGCTGCATACATGACGGCGCACAGTGATGTTGATTTGTACCTTCCTGCCTACAAGAACGAAATCATCGGAGAGGTCAAAATGGCTCAGTTCCTTCCTCGCTCCATCCGCAACATGCTCGTTTGTGCATCCGCCATCGGTGCATTGCTCGCCCAAGTCCCAGCCCTGGCGGCTGATGTCTCACTCTGGAAAGACATTCAGAAAGCGGGGGTTCTGCGCTGTGGGGCGGCCGTCGCTGCGCCGTATGTCATGCGTGATGCCCGTTCGGGCGAATACAGCGGCTATTTCGTGGACCTGTGCCGCGACTTCGGCGAGCGGGTGTTGAAGGTCAAGGTCGAGTTCGTCGACACCAACTGGGATAACCTCGTGGCCGGCTTGCAAGGGGGCAAATGGGACATGGCCATGGCGCTGAACCAGACGCCCGAACGCGCGCTGGCGGTGAGTTTTTCGGTGGCGGCCACCGACTATCAAGTCTCGTTGCTGATCAACAAGGACAACCCGAAACTGGCCAATGTCGGCAACGCCATTGCCGACTTCGACAAACCGGAAGTGACCTTCGCGGTCATGTCCGGGACCGCTCAGGACAAGGCCATTTCCGCCGTGGTCAAGCAAGGCAAGATCATGCGCTTGCCGGGTATGGACGAGGTGCGCCTGGCTGTCATGTCCAAGCGCGCCGACGTGCTGGTCGATGCCAGCGACACCAACCACCTGTTTGCCGTGGCCAACCCCGGCTGGTCGAAGGAAGTGCTGCCCAAGCCCGCGCTGGCCAAGCAGGGTGTGGCCTTCGGTGTGCGCCGCGACATCAGCTCCGCGGACTTGCAGACGCTGAACATCTATCTCACCCAACGGCGCGAGACCGGTGAAATCGACGCGTTGGTGGATAAGGCCTCGCAGCTGGCCAACGCCGACAAAACCCCTCAGTAAACCCCGCCGATGTCGAGCGCGCAGCGAGCTGCGCGCTCCCGGAGAATGTTCGATGAAAGCTTCCAATCTGGCGGCCGTGCCGCCACGGCCCCTGCACGCCTGTGAAACCGAGAGCAGCGAGTTCATCCAACTGCGCGACGTCTACAAATCCTACGGCGAAAACCTGGTGGTGATGGACCACCTGGACCTGGACATGCGCGCTGACGACCGCCTGGTGATCATCGGTCCCAGCGGCAGCGGCAAGAGCTCTTTGCTGCGGGTGATGATGGGGCTCGAAAGCATCCAGGGCGGAACCATTCGATTCCAGGGCAAACCCTATATCGATGGCAATGCCCGGGGCAAAGGCAAGCCCATGGACTGCTCGCTGCAAACCCAGGTCGGCATGGTGTTTCAGCATTACACGTTGTTTCCGCACCTGTCGGTGCTGGGCAACCTGATCCTGGCGCCGATGAAAGTGCATGGCCTGTCGAAGGCCCAGGCGACCGAAAAAGCCCGGGCCTTGCTGGCGCGGCTGGGCCTGGAGAGCAAGCTCGAGGTCTATCCCAGCCAGTTATCCGGTGGCCAGAAGCAACGGGTGGCGATTGCCCGGGCCCTGATGCTCGAGCCCAAGCTGATGCTGTTCGATGAGGTCACTTCGGCACTCGACCCTGAAATGGTCATCGAGGTGCAGAACGTGATGCTGCAACTGGCCGAACAGAAGATGGCCATGATCATCGTCACCCATGACATGCACTTCGCCCGCCATATCGCCACCCGCGTGGTGTTTTGCGCCAATGGCAAAGTGGTCGAGCAAGGCCATCCCGATCAGTTGTTCACTCAGCCCAGAGAACCGCGCACCCGCGAGTTCCTGGAAAAAGTGCTGCACCTGGACTGATGCTCTGAGTGAGGAAACGGCCATGAATTATCAATTCGACTTCAGCTTTCTCAATGGCAACTTCGGTTTGTTGTGGGACGGCCTGAAAGTCACCCTGCAACTGGCACTGGTATCGAACATTGTCGGCCTGGTACTCGGCTTCGGCCTGTGCCTGCTGACCTTGAGTCGCTGGTTTTTCCTGCGTTGGCCGGCCCAGCTGTTCATCGAGTTCTTCCGCTGCACCCCGGTGCTGCTGCAGATCGTCTGGTTCTTCTACTGCGTGCCGATGCTTTTCGACGTGTTCATCGACCCCATCACCATGGGGGTGCTCGCCCTGGGGCTGAACCTCACGGCGTTCAACGCCGAAGCCTATCGGGCCGGCGTGCAGGCGGTCCCTCGGGAACACCTGGATGCCTGCGTCGCATTGGGCCTGCGTCCCTGGCAGCGCACGCTCTACGTGATCCTTCCGCAAGCGCTGCGCAGTGCCATCCCGGTATTGATGACCAACGGCATCTCGATCCTTCAGCAAAGCGCGCTGGTGGCGATCGTCGCCGTGGCGGACCTGATGTACGTCGGCAAGAGCATTGCCACCGAAGCCTACCGCCCGCTGGAAACCTACTCGCTGATCGCGCTCATCTACTTCGCCCTGTCGCTGCCGATTGCCCAGTTCGTGCAGTGGCTGGAACGGCGCCAGGACGCTGCGCTCGCGCGCTGAGGAGACTGTCATGAATCTCGATTTCACCGTGGTGTTCTTTTATTGGCAAGCCTTGCTGCAGGGGTTGGCATTGACCCTGGCGTTCACCGTGGGCTGTGCCATCCTCGGCAGTCTGTGCGGTTTTCTGTTGAGCCTGTTACGCGCATCCCGCCGTCGCTGGCTCAGTGTTCCCGCCGGGCTCTATGTGGAGCTGTTCCGCGGTACGCCGCTGCTGATCCAGCTGTTCTGGGTGTTCTTCTGCTTTCCGGTGGTGTTCGGCCTCGACGTACCGCCCTACGTGTCGGTGCTGCTGGCGCTGACCCTGTACATGACCGCGATCACCAGCGAGACCTTTCGCGGCGCGCTCAAATCCATCCCCGGGGAACAGCACGATGCTTGCGTCGCATTGGGGCTGGCTTCGTGGAACAAGACGATCTTCGTGGTGTTTCCCCAGGCGTTGCTCCGGGGCATTCCACCGCTGCTCTCCAATGTAGTGTCGCTGTTCAAGGAGAGCGCGCTGATTTCCTCGGTGGGAATCGCCGACCTGATGTTCGTCGGCCAGAACATCTCCAACAGCACCGCGCGCCCGGTCGAGTTTCTTTCGGCGGTGGCGGTGATCTATTTCCTCGTGGCCTTTCCGCTGACCCGTCTGGTCGGCGTGATCGAGACACGGATGCTGCGACGTTATGCGTACTGACCCAACCCTGTCATCCAACCCAAGTGGAGCGTCTTCAATGACTCAACTCAAAGGCATCCTGCCTGCCCTGGTCACACCTTTTGACAAGGCCGGCAATGTCGACCACGACATGCTCTCCAACATTATCGAGTTTCAACTCAAGGCTGGCGTCAAAGGCTTCGTGCCGCTGGGCTCCACCGGCGAGTATTACGCCCTGACCAATCAAGAGCGGCGCCAGGTCCTGGCCACCGTACGCGAAGTGGTGGGCGACCGTGGCCTGCTGATCGCCGGTGCCAACGGCTCCTGCACCCGTGAGGTCATCGAGCAGGTCAAGCAGACGCAGGACGCGGGCTACACCAACCTGCTGATTGCGCCACCTTATTACGCACTGCCTTCCCAAGAGGAGCTGATCGGTCACTACCAGGCGATTCTGGACGCAGCGCCCGATATCAACGTGGTCTTGTACAACTACCCGGTTCGCACCAACGTTGAAGTCGGCTTCGGCGTGCTGGAGGCCTTCAAGGACCACAAGCGCGTGATCGGCATCAAGGAAAGCAGCGGCAACCTGTTGCGCGCCATCGAAATCGGCGGCACCTACAAGGATCACTATCAGCTGTCCTGCGGTTCCGACGACCAGGCCCTGGACTTCTTCCTGTGGGGCGCCACCAGCTGGATCTGCGGCCCGGCCAACTGCCTGACGCAACAGGTCTGCGATTTTTACACCCGGTACAGCAGCGGCGATCTGGCCGGTGCCCAGGCCATCGTGCGTTCGCTGTTCCCGGTATTGGCCGACATGGAATCGGGCAAGTTCATTCAGAAGGTCAAGTACGGCTGCGAGCTGGCAGGCTTCCAAGCCGGCAATGCGCGGATGCCGCTGCAACCGTTGACCACTGAAGAGAAGGCCGGCTTTCGCAAGGCGTTCGAACTGGCCCAGGTTTAAGGGCGCCTGCCGCAGCGGTCGTCTTGGCCGGCCGCTGCGGTTCTACGGAGATATGACATGACCCGACACGTTTTTACTTGCATCGAAGGCCATACCGAAGGCATGCCGGTGCGCATGGTGATCGCCGGCGCTCCGGGGCTCAAGGGCCGGACCATGAGCGAACGGCGTGAACATTTCATCGCCGAATTCGACTGGGTCCGCCGCGCCTTGATGCTCGAGCCTCGCGGCCATTCGCATATGTCGGGAACGATTTTCTATCCGCCGATGCGCGCGGACAGTGACTTCAGTTTGCTGTTTATCGAGACTTCCGGCTGCCTGCCGATGTGCGGGCATGCCACCCTGGGTTCCATTACCTTCGCGCTCGAGGCCGGCCTGATCGAGCCCAAGGTGCCGGGCACCGTGGTGGTGGATGTACCAGCGGGACAGATTCACGCCACTTACACCCGCACCGGCGAGAAAGTCAGTTCGGTGTGCTTCACCAATGTGCCGTCCTTTTTGCTGCACCGTGACCTAGTCATCGACTTCCCGCCGCTGGGCATGTTGAAGGTCGACATCGCCTACGGCGGCAACTTTTATCCGATCGTCGAGGTGCAGCCCAATTATCCCGGCTGTGAGCATTTCGGCCCGCAACAACTGCTGGAATGGGGGCGGGACATGCAGGCTCTGGTCAACCGGACCGTTGAGGTGATCCACCCGGAGAATCCGGCGATCAAGGGGGTCAAGCACTGCATGTGGACAGGCTCGCCACTGTCGGCCGAGGCCCAGGGACGGGCGGTGGTGATTGCCGGCGCCAGTCTGATCGATCGTTCCCCTTGCGGCACCGGCAGTTCGGCCCGGGTCGCACAGCGCTTCGCCCGTGGCTGGCTCGCCGCCGAGGCTGCCTATCGCCATGAAAGCCTGATCGGCAGTTTTTTCGTGGGGCGTGTGGCGCAGCAGCTCGAACTGGAAAATGGCCAGGCGGCGATTCGCCCCAGTATCGAAGGGCGCGCATGGATCACCGGCCGCGCAGAGTTTATTGTCGACGATACCCAACCCTGGTGGGACGGCTTCAATCTGGAAGATTTCGCCGCGCCGGCCTCAGCCCGAGAGATTTCCCTATGACACCTTTGCAGTCACTTGCCCCGCAACCCGCGGCGCGCGAAAACGCCGTGGTGGTCGGTGGCGGCATCGTTGGCGTCTGTTGCGCATTGTACCTGCAACGGGAAGGTTATTCGGTCACGCTGATCGACCCGGCGGCGGCGGGGGACAGCACCGCCAAGTGGAGTTGCGGGCAAATGGCAGTCAGCGAGGTGATCCCGCTGTCCAAGCCCGGCATCCTGAAAAAAATCCCCGGCTGGCTGCTCGACCAGAAAGGCCCGCTGGCGCTCAGACCCGGCGCCTTGCCCGGCATTCTGCCGTGGTTCCTGCGATTCCTGGCCTGTGCCCGGCACTCGAAAATTGTCGAAATTTCCGAAGACATGGCAACCCTGACGCACCATGTCTACGAAGACTACGCGCCCTTGCTCGACGCCTGCCCGGACAAGACGCTCATGGGGCAGAAGCCGATCATCGAACTGTTCGACACCCCGGCGGGGCTGGCTCACGAAGAGCCTCACCTTGAGCTGCGCAAAGCCTTGGGCTTCAAGTCCGAAGTGCTGGACCGTGCGGCTATCGCGGACCTGGAACCTGCGCTGGCCGGCAAATTCAGCCATGGCCTGCTGTTTCCCGACTGGCGCGCCGTCAGCGACACCGAGGGCTTCATCGCGGCACTGACGCAAAGTTTTATCGATCAAGGGGGCCTGCGAGTGCGCGCCCAGGTGAAAAGGCTTGATGAACAGGCCGGCCGGGCCAGCGGCGTCACCCTGACCAACGGTGAGCGCTACGCCGCCGACCAAGTGGTGATCGCCGCGGGCACCGGTTCGCGACAATTCTTCGAACAGATCGGTGCCCAGGTTCCCCTGGCGGGCATCGCCGGCTACCAGGTGCTGTTGCCGACCCCGGAGGTGGACGTGCGTCATTCGGTGATCTACGCCGATGGCGGTTTCTGCTTCAGCCCGATGACCCGCGGCCTGCAGATCGGCGGCACCATCGAGTTCGCCAGCCCGAATGCCCAACCCAACTTCAAGCGCGCCGATATCATTCTCGAGAAAGCGCGAAAAATTCTGCCGCAACTGCGCCTGGACAACGTCGAGTACGGGGTCGGCTACCGGCCGTTTCTTCCCGACACCAAGCCGGTCATCGATCGCAGCAGCCGGCTGTCGAACGTGTTCCTCGCCTTTGGCCACGGCCAGCTCGGCCTGACCCTGGGCGCGACGACCGGGCGCCTGATTGCCGACCTGGTCGCCGGTCGCCCCCCCGCCCAGGACTTGAACCCCTTCAGCGCCAAACGCTTTGCCTTTTTTGGAGACTCTGCATGAAATCCCATGATCAGCTCTATATCGACGGCCAGTGGGTTCGCCCGCAACAAGGCGGCACCTTTGCCACGATCGACCCCAGCGATGAGTCGGTCATCACCCAGGTGGCGGCGGCCACGGCGCAAGACGTCGATCTGGCAGTCAAGGCCGCGCGCCGCGCCTTCGATGAAGGTCCGTGGCCGCACATGAGCGGCGCCGAACGCGCGATGATCCTGCGGGCAATCGCCAACGGCATTCGCGAGCGCCAGGACGAGCTGGCTGCGCTGGAAGTTCGCGACAACGGCAAGCCATTGCCCGAGGCCCTGTGGGATATCGGTGATACCGCGGGCTGTTTCGATTTCTATGCCGACCTGGCTGACAACCTCGACGGTCAGCGTGAACAGAACATCGCTCTGGCCGATGAACGCTTCACCTCAGTCGCCCGTAAAGAACCGGTGGGAGTCGCCGGGGCCATCATTCCGTGGAATTTTCCGATGCTGATGGCCGCCTGGAAAGTCGCTCCGGCCCTGGCCGCCGGTTGCTGCATGGTGCTCAAACCCTCGGAGCTGACACCCTTGACCGCCCTCGAGCTGGCGGACATCGCCCACCAGGCCGGCTTGCCCGCCGGTGTGCTCAATGTCGTGACCGGCCTGGGGCAAGACGCCGGCGCACCGTTGAGCGAGCATCCTGGCATCGACAAGCTGGCGTTCACCGGCAGCGTTCCGACCGGCACCCGGATCATGCAGGCGGCGGCCCGGGATATCAAAAACCTCAGCCTGGAACTGGGCGGCAAGTCGCCTTTCATCATTTTCGATGACAGCGATATCGAAGCCGCGGTCGAATGGATCATGTTCGGGATTTTCTGGAACCAGGGCGAAGTGTGTTCGGCCACCTCCCGGGTGCTGGTGCAGCGGAATTTATATGAGCCGCTGCTCAAGCGTCTGGTGGAACAGACCGAGCGCCTGAGCATCGGTAACGGGATGGAGGAGGGCGTGCTGCTTGGCCCGTTGGTGAGTCGCGGCCAGTATGACAAGGTCCTGGCAGCCATCGCCCGTGGCCGGGAAGAGGGGGCGACGCTCCTTACCGGCGGCACTCGCCCCGCGCATTGCGACAAGGGTTATTTCCTGACCCCGGCGATCTTCGCCGATGTGCCGGAAGACAGCTGGATCTGGAAAGAGGAAATCTTCGGTCCGGTGGTCTGTGTGCGTCCTTTCGACGGCGAAGCCGAGGCACTGCGCAGTGCCAACGACTCACGCTTCGGCCTCGCCGCCGCGGTAATGTCGCGCGACCTTGAACGGGCCGAGCGCGTAGCTCGCCGTCTGCGCGCGGGGATCGTCTGGATCAACTGCTCGCAACCGACCTTTACCGAAGCCCCCTGGGGCGGTTACAAACAAAGCGGTATCGGTCGCGAGCTGGGGGAGTGGGGCTTGAACAACTACCTGGAAACCAAGCAGATCACCCGGTATGACAGCGAGCAGCCTTGGGGCTGGTACATCAAGTAAAGGAGCCTTTCATGCGTTGGAAAAGAACCCTGCAACTGGCCGATGTCCATTGCGAAGGCGAGATCGGCAAGGTCATCACCGGTGGCGTCATCGATATCCCCGGCAAGACCATGCTCGACAAGATGAACTACATCAACGAAGTCGACGACAGCCTCAGGAAGCTGGTGATCCTGGAGCCGCGCGGTTGCCTGCAGATGTCGGTGAACCTGCTGTTGCCACCGACCCGGCCCGAAGCCCAGGCCGGCTTCATCGTACTCCAGGCGGACAAGGCGCACCCCATGTCCGGCAGCAATTGCATTTGCGTGGTCACCGCGCTGCTGGAGTTGGGCCTGTTGCCGATGGTGGAACCGATGACCACGGTGGTGCTGGACACCCCTGCCGGTTTAGTGACCGCCCACGCCCAGTGTGAAGACGGACGTTGCCGCAGTGTCTCGCTGGATATGGTGCCGTCTTTTGTCGAACAGCTGGATGTGCCGATCCAGACAGAGCAGTTTGGCAGCATCAAGGCCGATATCGCGTTCGGCGGCGTGTATTACGCGCTGGTCGATGTCGACCAGGTCGGCTTGACCATCGCTCCGGAAAACGCCCGCGAACTGGCGACCCAGGGTGTGCGCCTCAAAGGCCTGATCAATGAGCAGGTCAAGGTCAGTCATCCGTTGTTCAAGGCGCTCAACGAGGTGGCCTACGTGATGTTCCGCAACCGTCTGGACCCGCGCACCTACCAGACCTGCACCACGCTGCCGCCCGGGCGGGTTGACCGCTCGCCCTGCGGCACGGGCAGTTCGGCCAATCTGGCGACCTTGAGTGCGCGCGGCCTGGTCGAAGTGGGAAACAAGCTCACTTCGCGCTCCACCATCGGCGGCGAGTTTCAGGTCGAGCTGCTGGGGCTGACCGAAGTCGCCGGAAAACCCGCGGTGCTGCCGCGCATCACCGGGCGCGCCTGGGTATACGGCTTGCATCAGATCGGGGTCGATCCGGACGATCCGTTGGCCGCCGGCTTCATGTTGAGTGATACCTGGGGCGAAGGTTTTTAACTATCCCGGGGCAGATGTTAAAGTTGCAGGCTGGCCGGATACCCGGCCTGCACTGCCGAGAGCATGGCCCTATGAGCAAAGAAACGACTGAAGCTGCCACCGGGGCCAAACGCCATGGCGGTCGCTATATCTACGAAGAATTGCGCAAGCAGATCCTGACGTTGAAGCTCAAGCCGGGCATGCCGCTGGACGAGGTCTCACTGGCCGCCCAATTCGGCCTTTCCCGGTCGCCGGTGCGCGATGCGCTGGCCCGCTTGATCAGCGAAGGACTGGTTACCATCCTGCCGAACCGCACCCTGTTGGTGACACCCTTTGAAATCGAAGAATTCCCCAATTACATCTCCGCCCTGGACCTGATCCAGCGAGCGGTGACCCGGCTGGCGGCCCTGCAGCGCACCGACGATGACCTGGTGCGCATCCGCGCCGCCGACGCCGCCTACCTCGCGGCGGTCGGCACCGGTGATTTCCAGGCGATGTCCGAGCGGAACAAGGCCTTTCACATGGCGATCGCCGAAGCCGGGAAAAATCCGTACTTCATCAGCTACTACGAAAAGCTGCTCGGTGAAGGCCAGCGCCTGCTGCACCTGCACTTCGACTACATCATCAGCACGGCCTGCACGAGCACCCGCCTGGGTCGGGACCACGATGAAATGATCAATGCCATCGAAGCGCGCAAACCCGATGAAGCCGAGAACGCGGCGCATGAGCACACGATGCTGTTTCAGCGGCGGTTTTTGGCGTATTTGCAGCAGAATCTGACGGAGAAGATGTCTGTTGGGTGAGGGGGCGCCAGTCATGTTTGGGGGCAGTTGTTGCAGCCATTGGCACCCTCTGCATCCGCTGGGTCAATCAGGTAAGGGGGAGCATCATCGTGATTGGAGAAAGTTGTGGGCTACGGATGAATCCGGCTTTCTCATAAAGTGTCACCAGCCTTTCGTTCAGCGGGTGGACGACCAAGGCGGTCGATCCGACTTCGCCGGAGGCGGCAATCGCTCGGATAATGGCGTCTCTGAGTAAATCGATCGACAGCCCGGTACCTTGAGCAGACTTGCACACCCCCATCCGCCCGAGAATCGTGATCGGGTGCTGGTCGGGTGAATTGCGTTGCGCCTTCTTGGGCACCACGTTTGCTCGAATGATCATTCCGCTCGACAACGTGTAATAGCCAACCACGGTCTTGCTGCCCTTCAGGCAGGTAACGAACACCGTGGCAAATCTGGAGTCTTGGGCTTTGGACGCTTTCTTTGTCAGGTATTGGTTAATCGAGTCATCACCACAATCGAAGGCGCTCAAATCGTGGATGGCCTTGAGTTTTTCCGGAGCGGTCAGCTCCAGCGAGGCGGCCTTTCCAGCAGTTGGCGCAGACATTCGTTACTCCTTAACGGGTTTGACTCCAACGCTTGTTCAAATGCATCAAACTCTTGGTTTGCAAGGACGAACAGGCGTTGATCCAGAATGACTTGCTCGGCTTTTTTACAAGCAGCATCCAGGATAAAGCTGGTCCGATCGCTTCCCGAAATGGCTGCGGCCACATCGATCAAGTCTCGTTTTCTGAAATCGACCCGCATGTTGATCGGAACGGGTTTGGATCTGTCGGTCGCAGCAGATTCCGCCGGTAATTGAGTGGTCATCGTTTTGGTCCTTTTTTCTGAGGCCCTTATCAGTGCCTACAAAAGTATAGGCATTCTGTGTAGCAGATGTCTACATGTAACGCAGAAGGCTATACAGCTACGATGGCTTTTATGAGCGTGGCGGTGGTCCGGGTGAAATCCCCGGCCACCGTGCGAACACTTGTGGAGGTTGACTGCGAGGGCTGGCGGGCTCAGCCCTTGGCGGCCATCGCGGTGACTTCGACCCGCATGCCTTCCACTGCCAGTGAGGCCACGCCGACGGCGGCGCGCACTGGCCAGGGCTTGGCGAAGAAGCGCTGGTAGACCTCGTTGAAGGCGGCGCGGTCGGCCATGTCGGTGAGGTAGATGGTCAGGTGCAAGACCCGGTCCATGGAACTGCCGGCGCGCTCCAGCGCGACCTTGAGTGCCTGCAGTGTGCATTCGCTTTGTTCGACGATATCGCCGAGTTCCAGGCTGCCATCGGCACGGGTCGGGATCTGGGTGGAGACCAGGAGGCCGCCGAAACCGGCGACGTCGGAGGAGATGGATTCCGCGTCGGGATCGGGTACGAAGGTGATGTCTTGGTTTGCCATGGGGATCTCTTGTTGAGGGGTAATGAGCTGGGGGGCGCCTTTGAGCAGGGTGATACGTGGTTGATTCTACATCGACCATGGGGGAAAGCGCCGGCAGATCTATGGTCAAGGGAACGAAGCACGATCAACAGTCGTCCTGATGCGACCCGAGAATCGAGTGGGGTCGAAGAGGATTGGTTGGCTGTCAGGGCGCCTTCGCCGGCAAGCCGGTTCCTACAGGATTTTGTGTGGGGCATGATATTCGTGCACTGCAGCGATTCCTGTGGGAGCGAGCCTGCAACATAGAATCTCCCACAGTTTGTTGCATGCGGGCCAGAGGGCAGGTGGGTCGGAAGGGCGCGATTACTGACGCTGTGCGAGGGGATACAGCCGATCATCGAACTGGCCCAGGCGCGGGTACTGGATGGGCTCATCCGACTCGATGCTCTCCAGCCGCCGGCCATAGCTGACCAGGAATGCCTGTCGGGCTTCAGCGCTGATATACGGCACATGCCAACCGACAAAAGGCTGCAGCACCTCCAGGCCGACATAGGCCAATGTCCCGCGCAGCAGCGGGCGCAGCATGTCTTCCAGAGGCCCATGAATCGCCCCCTCGCCAAACATGTGTTCACGCCCGCCCAAGGTCACGGTCACCAGTGCTTTCTTGCCGCGCAGGCCGCCTTGATCGTAGAAGCGTTTGCCGCCGTAGCAGATGCCGGACACCAGCACCCGATCGATCCAACCCTTGAGAATGGCCGGTGTAGAGAACCAGTAGATCGGGAAGTTGAGGATCAGCAGGTCCGCCCACAGCAGCTTGTCCAACTCTTGCCGGATATCGGTGGCGAGGGTCTGCGTCTTGCTGTTGTGCCGTTGCTCGAGCGCGTAGGCCAGGTACTCGGGATTCTCCCTGAGGGAAAAATCCTCGGCACTGGCCACCGGGTTCCAGTTCATCGCATACAAGTCCGAAACCCGCACCTCATGCCCGTTCGACTGCAGGGTCTGGACCGCCTGGTCACGCAACGCCGCAGTAAAGGATTGTGGCTCGGGGTGGGCATGCACGATTAAAACATTCATGGCGGTTCCTTGAGATTCAAGTGGCGTTATTCAACGTGGAATGAATTCGCCACAGGTCAGTGATCGATAAATGGGTCGCCGCTCAGAAATAGGTCGGCCACGTACTCATTTCATGGCGCCCGATACCGTTATTGATTGCACGCCGCTGAGCGCCCAGGGCCTCGACGAGAAAGCGCCGGGTTTCCCGTGGTGCGATCACTTCGTGCGTACCCATCGCCCCCGCGAGGGCAAAGGCCGACGTGTCTTTCGAGAACTCGGCGCGCAGGCGGTCATAGCGCTCGGGATCGGCTTCGCGTGTGATGTCATGTACGACGCTGACCGCAACGCCGGGGTCGACGAAGCTGACATCGGCCGTGCACCAGGCTGCCGACTGGTCGCTGTTGCGGCCTCCGCCGAAGTTGAGGTAGGCCTGGCCGAAACTCTTGCGCACGATTACCGAAAGCTTCGGCACCGAGCACAGTTGCACCGCATGAATCATGTTCATGATGTGCGCCGGCGCGCTGCGTTTTTCGCCTTCGATACCCACGAGGAAACCAGGCGTATCGACGAGAAATACCAGCGGGATGTTGAACGAATCACACAGGGCGATGAAGCCGGTGGCCTTGCGGCAGGCGTCGGCATCCAGGGCGCCGCCCTTGAACTGCGGGTTGGACGCGACGATGCCGACGCTGGCCCCTTCAAGACGGGCGAGGGCGGTGACCACCGAGCGGCCGAAGCGGTCCTTGAGCGGGAACAGACTGTCGCGATCGACCAGGGTGGCGAGCAGCTTGCGCATGTCGTAGGTCTTGCTGCGCTCGGCCGGGACGATGCTTTCCGGTCCCGACGAATCCGGTCGGTCTTCGGCTTCGCAAGGCAGTACGGCTGGCGTCTCGTTCGCATGAGAGGGCAGGTAACCGAGGAAACGGCGGATGGCGGCCAAGGCTTCCTGGTCATCATTGACCACCATGTCGGCCAACCCGGTGATTTCCGCGTGCATGCGCCAGCCACCGAGCTCTTCGGTATCCGAAGACTCGCCGATCGCCACCGAGGTGACTTTCGGGCTGGAGACGGCGAGCAGTGCGCCTTTGCGCATCACCGTGAAGTCGGCCAGGCACGAGTACCAGCTCGCCGAGCCGAAGCAGGGACCGAGCACCGCGCTGACCCAGGGGATCTCGCGGCGCCGGCAGTATTGCTGGGCGTCCTGGCCGCCACTGGCCATGCTCGCCGCGCCCATCGCGTCCTGCATGCGCTGACCCGATGACTCGCCGAGGAAGATCAGCGGCATGCCGTTGCGGGTGGCGCACTCCTTCAGGTAGGCGATCTTGCGTGCATTGATCCACGAGGATGAAGCGCCTTTGACCGTCATGTCGTTGGACACGACGGCCACCCGGCGCGAGTCGATCCGGCCAAAGCCGGTGATCTTGCCATCGGCGGGGGTGCTGTCGCGATCCTCGGGGCGGGACGAGTGGGCCAGCATGCCGATCTCGCTGAACGACTGCGGATCCAGCAGGCCGTCCAGGCGTTCCCGTGCGTTGAGCACGCCGGCGTCGCGGCGCGCCTGGAGCTTGGCCTCGCCGCCCATTTGCAGGGTGCTTGCGCGGCGCGAGTGCAGTTCTTGTTCGGGTGATGGGTGTTCGTGAGTCATGGGTAAGTCTCATTGGGAACGATGACGGCACGTCCGACGATATGGCCGCGACAAAGGTTGCGCAGGACTTGCGGTGCTTGATCCAGACGCTGCCTCAGTTGGCCAGCACCATGGACATGAATGCCGACATCAGCAGTCCACTGGCCTGGACCATGCAGCTGCTGGCATTGGCGACCTGGCGCTCGCCGCATTCGCCACGCAGCTGGCGCACGGATTCGATCAGCAATTGCATGCCGAACTGACCGGAGTGATTGAAGGCCAGCCCGCCGCCCGAGGTATTCACCGGTAATGCGCCACCGGGGGCAGCGATGCCGCTGCGCAGGAACGCCCCGGCCTGGCCGGGCGCGCAGAAGCCCATGGCCTCGAGTGCAACCAGCACGTTGATGGTGAAGGCGTCATAGATCTGCACCATGCTCAACTCGCTGCGCGCGATTCCCGACATGCGCAGGGCACGTTCGGCACAGCCGGCGATGACGCCAGGGTCGAGCCAGTCGGTCGAGCCCAGGGGTGTCACGTGATGCCGGTAGGTGTCGGCGAACCCACGGATGAACACGGGTGGCCTGGCCAACGTTCGAGCCTGTTCGGCCCGGGTAAGGATCAACGCCCCGGCCCCGTCGCTGACCAGACAGATATCGGCCTTGCGCAAGGGGTCCGAAATCAGCGGTGAAGCCAGGTACTCTTCCATGGTCAGGGGGTTGCGCAGAGTGGCCTGTGGATTCAGTTGCGCCCAGCGCCGCGCATTGATCGCCACTTCGCCGAGGTCCTCTGCGCTTGCCTGATAGCGATGCAAATACTGCTGCGCGAGCATCGCGTACCAACTGATCGGGCTGAGCACGCCGTAGGGCGCGACGAATTGGCCCGACGGCGAGCGCGGGTCGGTGATCACGCCGCCACGGTGGCGGCTGTGATCCAGGCGTTGGGTACTGCCATAGGTGACCAGCGCCACCGAGCACAATCCAGCGTCGATCGCGGCCATGGCGTGGATCAAGTGGGTCAGCGGCGAGCCGCCGCCCACCACCGTGCTGTCGACGTAGCGGGGCGTGATCCCCAGGTACTCGCTCACTAACAAAGCATTGGCGCGATCGTCCCAGTGGGCGAAAACTCCATCGACATCGGCCAGGGTGAGCCCGGCATCGAGCAAGGCGTCGCGGGCCGACCGGCATTGCAGCGCCAGCGCGGTGTCACCCGGCCGGGCCTTGCCGAGGCCGGCCTCGCCCACGCCGACAATGGCGTAACGGCCCGCCAGGCGGGAAGTGTCGGGCGTCATGCTTGAGGCTCCTGTGCAATGAGCTGCGCACGCACGTCTTTCTTCAACACCTTGCCCACCGGACTGCGTGGCAGACTCTCCCAGAACAGCACCCGTTTGGGCGTCTTCAGGCTGCCGAGTTTTTCGCGGCAGGTGGCGATGAACTCTTCGGCGGTGGCAGTGGCGCCTGCCTTGAGTTCGATCACGGCGATGACCTTCTCGCCCCAGTCCGGATCGGGAATGCCGACCACCGCGCAATCCATCACCGCCGGATGTGCCCAGATCAGCTGCTCGATCTCGCTCGGGTAAATGTTGAAGCCACCGGAGATGATCATGTCCTTGGTGCGATCGACGATGTACAGGTAACCCCCTTCGTCGAACACGCCAATGTCACCGGTGTGATGCCAGCCGAAGCGTCGTGCCTCGGCATTGGCCTGCGGGTTGTCGTAGTAACCCGGAGCGACCAGCTCGCCACGGGCGACGATTTCGCCGCGTTCGCCGGGCTCGACGAAACGGCCTTCTTCATCCATCAGCGCCACTTCGCAGACGCCGGTGGGACGGCCGGCGGAACCCAGGTGCTTACCGTCACGCATGTGGTCTTCGCGGGTCAGCACCGTGATCACTCCCGGCACTTCGGACTGGCCGTATGCTTGAACGAATACCGACCCCCACAGGGCGATGCCCTCGCGCAGTTTGTCCACGGACATCGGCGCGGCACCGTAGATCACGTATTCGAGTGACGAGCAATCACGGGTTTGGGCGTCCGGATGCGACAGCAATCGATAGATCAGGGTCGGCGGCAGGAACAGGTGCGTGATGCGTTCCCGTTCGATGGTTTCGAGGACTGCACCGGGGTCGGCGGATGGCGCGATCACGTTGCGCGTGCCGAAACTCGACAACGCCATGGCAGTAGCGCCGGCCGCGTGGGTCAGCGGTGCGACGACCAGATGCGCCGGTTTTTTTGCCGGCGGCATGAACTGGTTGCTGATGCGGTAGCACGCCAGCAGCGCGCGATGGCTTTGCATGATCGCCTTCGGCCGACCGGTGGTGCCGCCCGAGGATTTGATCAGGGCGGTGTCATCGAGGGGTCGGCGCACCGTGCAGCGTTGGCCGGCGTGTTCCCGGCACCAGTTGGCGATGCTCAAGCCGGCCATGGGTTGGTCCAGGCCGATCAGGGTTTTCAGGGTGGGCACGCCTGCACGAATGCGCTCGGCATGTTCGAAATACTGCGAATGCACCACCAGTACGCAAACCCGGGTGAAACTCATGAACCAGATCAGGCTGTCGATCGAATCCCGGGCATTCAGGGGAATGAAGGTGGCCCCGGCGCGCAAGGCGCCGAGCATGGCGACGAAGCTCAGCGGGTGATTGGGCGCCAATACGCCGACATGGGTTGAACTCAAGTCCTGCAATGCCAAGGCATGGCCGATGGCATGGGAATCGGCCTGGACCTCGGCGTAGGTGAGGCTGAAGCCTATGCCTTGCAGGCAGACGTTGTCCGGGTGGCGATTGGCGCCGGAATCGAAGTGGTCGGTAATCATTTCCATGGTGGCGGCTAATCCAAAAGAGTGAACTGGGGCAGCGTGCAAGACTCGCTGACGGCCTCGAAACAAACGCCGACGCGGGCACCGATGGCGACGTCCGCAAGCTCGGCATCGAGGAGGTTGGCCAACAGGCGCACGCCTTCGTCGAGGTCGATCAGCGCCACCACATAGGGCAGCCGCGCCTCGAAAGCCGGCGAGGGCGCGATCCGGCAGATCGTATAGCTATAGATGCGCCCCTGGCCGCTGGCATTGATCCATTCGATGCGCTCGGACAGGCACTCGATGCAGAACGCCCGGGGGTAAAACTGGCAGTGGCCGCAACTGGCGCAACGCTGGATCAGCAGTCGCTGCGCCCGGGCGGCCGCCCAATAGGCGGCCGTTTCGCTGGTGGGTTGCGGCATTGGCCGTGCAGAAAGGGGAGTCGACATGGCAGCCTCAGTGGGTACGCAATTCGAAACCGGCCATGGCGATGTGCACATGACGTTGCTCCGGGAGCCGGACCAGGCCGGCGATCAGTTCGTGCAGCGGACGGCGCACGCTGAAGGTGTCGTCGACCACGGTTGGTGCCAGCCCGGTGATCTTTTCGTCGCCGTACATGGCGCGCAGCAGCAGCTCGTCATCAGACAGGCCGGGATAGCGGCTACGCAGCTCGGGGACTCGCGGCGCCAGCACGGGCGGCGTGGTGGCAATCTCACGGGAGCCGTTGGCGAGCACGCGATCCTTTATGTCGGGATCGACCGGCAGGGGCAGGGCGCCAAAGTAACCACACACGTACTTTTTCACTTCGTCCGGCACCACTTTGTAACGCTCGCCGCTCAGCACGTTCATCACCGCCTGCGCGGCGATCATGGCGGGGAAGGGCGTGGCCATTACCGGCGAGCCCAGTTCGACGCGGACGCGGGCGATCTCCTCGAGCACCACCGGCAGCTTGTCGGCGATGCCCGCCAGCTGCAGCTGCGACTGCAGGTTGGACATGGCGCCGCCGGCGTACTGGGTGGCGAAGTGAGCCGGGTCGTATTCCGCCGGGACCCCCAGGGGGAAGCCGTTCTCTTCGGCGATGCCGGCAAGGTAGTCGCCGATCTCATCAGCCGCGCGATCGTCGAAATCGACCTCGAAGCCGATCTCGCGCAGGTTGCGCGCCAGCATCTGCGCCGATGGCCCGGCATTGCCGTTGGCCAGCGGGTCTATCGAGCACAGCAAACGGTCGGCGCCGTATACGGCTGCTTCCAGCGCCACCAGCGAACCGGTTGCATTAAGGCAGTGTGTGAGGACTTCGAGCGGTCGATCACCGATCACTGCCTTGATTGCCGGCACGATGCTGCGTACCTGCTCCACGGTCAGGCTGCCGCCAGCGTCGCCGAAGGTAAAGGCGTCAATGTCGAAGCGCTGGATGGCCTCGCGCGCCTTTGCGGCGTAGAACGGCGCGTCGTAGCCTGGGGCCAGGTTGTAAATCATCGCCAGGTTGGTGGTAGCGCCGAGGCGCTTGGCGGTGGTGATCGCCGGCACCAGGTTGTCCCAGCAATGCAGTGAGTCGAGAAAGCCGATGTCGCGGGCACCGTTGGCGACCAGGCGTTCGACGTACAGCTCGCTCAGATCGTCCGGTTCCGGGTAGAAGCTGCGCAGCATGTTGCTGCGCACCACACCACGCAGCGGCGTGCGGCGGATGCGTTCGGACAACAGGCGCAGCCGCTCCAGCGGATTCTGGTTGAGGAACAGCACGCTGGCGTCGAACTGCACCAGTGCGATGGCTTCTATAAAATCGTACCCCAGGGCATCCAGGCGCTCGGCCATCGGCAACATATGCTCAGTGCGCATGCGCGTCGCCCACAGGCATTGGTGTGCATCGCGCAGGGTGGCATCGACCAGCTGGATACGCCGACGTTTGCCGGTACGGGCGAATTCTGCGTGCACTTGTTCGCGTAGTTGATTCAGCACGTGTCACCCCTTGCTGTGTTCGAGATGGATGGACAGGCCGCGGCCTGTGACGCTCAATACGCTGTAGTCCGGCCAGCGCTGCAGCAGCCCGAGTGTCAGGGCTTGCTCGGGGGTGCGGATTTCGTAATGAAGCCTATGCGGCAGCGGCAGTGCGGGGCAGCCGCAGACCAGCGCGGCCAGCGCATCGTCGGTGGCCGGCACATCGATCGCACGGCCAGGCTGCGCCACGGCGCCGATGCGCTGTTGCAGGCTGTGCAACGTTGTGTCGATCGGGCCGTAGCAGCCTTGCAGCCAGCGGCGCAGAAGCGGCTGCAGGGTCGCGTAGCGAGGGCCGGCATCGAGATGCTCGAGTGCCTGCCGCGCAATCGCTTGGGCGAAAGGTTGCAACATCGGCGGATGGCCGAGCTCCTGGCGAATGCGCGTGCATTCATGGGAAAACTCGAACAGGTCGGCCAGCCGTCCGCGCTCGCGCAATGCCTGCATGGCCTGGGCGGCGATTTCCGCTGGCAACTGGTGTGCGTAAGGTGCCAGGTCGAACGCCCAGGGCAGGCTGTCGGCAAACCCCTCCTGATCCGCCACGGCAGCGAGCTGGGCCTGGGCTTCTTTGATGCGGTCCTGATCCGGTGATTGCAGCGGCAATTCAAGCAGCTCCGCAGACCTGGCCAGCAGCGTCAGCGAGGGTGCCGAAGCACCGTTGGCGACACCGGGCAACGCGGCATCGAGACGGTCGATGCCGAGCCGGATTGCCTCCAGCGCGACCTGCGGGCCGAGGCCGGTGTGGCAGCGGGTGTGCAAATCCAGAGGGGTGCCCTCCAGGCCGCTGCGCAAGGCCGAAAGCAAGCCGGGCAGGCGGTCGACATGCAGCAGGCCGGCTTCGTCGCGCAGCATGATGCGCTGTGCGCCAGCCGCGACCAGTCGTGCGGCACCGGCCGAATAGCAGGCGTCGTCATGTTCATGATCGTCTGCATAGGGCAGGGCGGCGATGACGGTCAGACCGTTGGCCAATGCCATCTTTATGGCACTGTCGAGGCGCTGGAAATCCAGCTGCGGATCGATCAGTACCACTTCGCTGACGCCATGGCTGGCCAGCAGGCGCAGCCACGTGTTCAGTGCGTCGCCAGACAGCACATCGAAGTAACCATGGGCGGGCAGCAGGTTTATCGTCGCGCGCAGCGGCGTGCCATTGGCGCGCTGGCGCAGTGCAGCAACCCGTTGCAGCGGGTTCTCTTCACGGCGGACGCACTGCGCGATCACGGCCGGGCTCAACACCTCGATCGCGGCCAGTCGAGCGTGCCCAAGCGAATTCATCGTGCCCAGCAGCATCGCCGTGCTGGCGGCACCGTCCCAGGCGGCGGTCTGGCCGTCGCTCAGGCTGACATCAACCAATGTTGTCATGCTCATGCGCGCTCCTTGGCCTGTTTCAACGCCTGTTTGCGGGCCGGTACGAAGACGTCTTCAACCCAGCGGGTGGTGACCTTGCCTGCGACGAAATCCGGGTGGTCGAGCACCGCATGATGGAAGCTCGCCGTGGTCGACAGCCCTGTCACTTTCATGTCCTCCAGCGCCTGGCGCATGCGCACGATCGCCTCGCCGCGGGTGGGCGCATGCACGATCAGCTTGGCCAGCAGGGAGTCATAAAAAGGCGGGACGGTGGCGCCGCTGTAGCAGTGGGTATCGACGCGTACGCCAGGACCTTGGGGTGGAAGCCATTCGCTGACCAGGCCCGGGCTCGGCAGGAAGTTGCGGTCGGGGTCTTCGGCGTTGATCCGGCATTCGATCGCATGGCCGACCAACTTGACGTCGGCCTGAGTGAACGACAGCGGCAGGCCGGCGGCGATACGAATCTGCTCGGCGACCAGGTCGAAGCCGGTGATCATTTCTGTCACTGGATGCTCGACCTGGATGCGGGTGTTCATTTCCAGGAAATAGAAGGTGCCATCGCGGTCATCGACCACAAATTCGATGGTGCCCGCGCCGAAGTAACCGACATTTTGCGCCAGGCGTACGGCACATTCACCCATTTGCTCCCGGGTATCGGCGGCAAGGCTGGGCGACGGAGCTTCCTCGATCAGCTTCTGGTGCCGGCGCTGAGTCGAGCACTCCCGCTCGCCCAGGTGCACCACGTTGCCATGGCGGTCGCCCATGATCTGGATTTCGATATGGCGCGCCAGTTCGATGAATTTCTCGACATACAGCGTCGGATCCCCAAAGGCCGCCTGGGCTTCCGATGAAGCCGAACGGAACGCCGCCTCGGCTTCTTCATCGCTGCGCACGATCCGCATGCCACGCCCGCCACCGCCGGCTGTCGCCTTGAACAGTACGGGATAGCCGATCTCGCTGGCGATGCGGCGTGCGGTGTCGGCATCGGCGACGGCGTCCGAGCCAGGCACACGCGGCACTTCGGCCTTTTCCGCCAGGCCGACGGCGGTGATTTTGTCGCCCATCGAATCGATGATTTCGGCAGACGGGCCGATGAACACCAGGCCTGCGTCTTCGCAGGCCTGGGCGAAATGCGAGCGCTCGGAAAGGAAGCCATAACCGGGGTGAATGGCGTCGCAGCGATGCTCCAGCGCGGTGCGCACCAGCAGATCGGCGCACAGGTAACTTTGCGCCGCCGGCGCTGGACCAATGATCACGCAGTGGTCGGCCAGGCGGGCGGCCAGGCTGTCCTGGTCGGCTTCGGAAACGGCCGCCACCGATTCGATACCCAGGGTTTTGCAAGCGCTCACGATACGCACGGCGATTTCGCCACGGTTGGCGATCAGGACTCGACGAATGTCGCGGGTTGCCACGGCAACGGTGCTCATCAGCATGCCTCCGGTTCAATGATCATCAGGAGCTGGTCGCGCTGAACCATCTGCAGGTCCTGGGCGACGATGCGCACTACGCGGCCGTTAACGGGGGAGGCGAGGGTATTGAAGAGTTTCATGGCTTCGACCAGGCACAGGGGTGTCCCTGCCTCCACTGTGGCGTTTTCTTCAACGAAGCACTGTTGGTCGGGGCTGGGCTTGCGATAGAAAGTGCCCATCATGGTCGCGCGCACGGCCACCTGGCCCTCCGCCACTTCGGGTTCGCTCGCAACCGCCACGGGAGCGGGCGGTGCGGATGTTGTCTGCGAAGCGCCTTGGGCTGGCGCCAGCGACCGCTGGATCGTGCCCGATTTGCTGGCAGTGAGTGTGGTGTCACCGACGCGGACTTCCAGAAAGTCCAGGTGTGTCGTGTGATCCAGGATCTCCAGGATCCTGCGTGCTTCTTTATGTGTGAGCGACATGCCTGATGGCCTCTTGTTGTTCGAATTGCCTGGATGAATAAAAACATCGAAAAGTAGGATTGTCAACAATCGTACAATCATGTAATTTACTGATCATTGCCCAGGTCGTTTGCACAGGCCCTATTGAAAAAGCCTAGCGTGCGCCGGCCAAGGGCTCCGCGAATTCAGAAAAACAACAGTGTTTTGGAGGGGGCGAGAATGAGTACAATCGCGATCAAGTCGGATGTCGCCGGCACGGTATGGCAGATCCATGTACGTGAAGGCGATGTCGTTGAAGAAGATCAGACGCTGGTCATCATGGAATCCATGAAAATGGAAATTCCCTTGATGGCCGCGGAACCGGGTCGGGTTGTCAGCGTTCTCGTTGCCGAGGGCGAGGTGGTGAAAGACGGCCAGGATGTTTTGCTTATGGAGTGCGATTGAAGTCTATGTCAATGAATGCAGGTTCGGCATCGGCCGCCAAGAGCGGTAGTGCAATAGGTATCATGCGTGCTGGTCGCCAGCGCGTTTTGACGATGCCGGAGCAGATTGCCGAGAGCATCACGCTGGCGATTCTGCGCGGTGAATACGGGCCGGGTGACTCCGTGCGCGAACAGGAGCTGGCCGATCACTTCCAGGTCAGTCGTGGTCCGATTCGCGAAGCCCTGCGCATTCTCGAGAAGGTGGGCGTGGTGACCATCGTGCCGCAGCGTGGCGCGCATGTGACTTCATTGAGCCGGCAGGAGATCGACAACCTGTTCGAAATCCGCGCCGTGCTGGCCGGGTTGCTGGCCAAGTACCTGGTTGACCTCGATGCCTCTGCCGTGAATCAGATGGACGCCATCGTCACCCGGCTGGAGCTGATCGCCGGGCAAGCGGATGCGCTGGATGAATACGCGCAGGGCAGTTACCGCCTGAGCACGCTGTTGTTCCAGGCCTGCGGTAACAAGCAGCTGGCCGAACTGATGGGGGCGCTGGGTATCCAGACGGCGCGCTACACCCGGCTGGGATTGCGTTCTGCCGAGCGCCGGCAGGCTTCCGTCGTTCATTGGCGTCAGCTGGTCGAGGCACTCAGGCAAAACAGCAGCACGCTCGCCGCGCAAATGATGGTGGAGCTGATCAACGCTTCCCATCAGGCCGCATCGACTCAGCTGGAATAACTGACACCGGGGGCACAACACTCCCGAGTGCTGTGTCAAATTGTCGACAATAAGACAAAATTATCATGATAAAAAAACGCACCGCAGGACTCATGCTCAGTTGGGCCGCCCGGCAACACCGTGGTCGCACCGCCCTGGTCTTTGGCAACGACTGCCTGACCTATGAAGAGGTCGAAGCCGGCAGTAATCGCCTGGCCCACGCCTTGATTTCGCTCGGGTTGCAGGTGGGGGAACGGGTGGCTGTGCTGCTCGACAACTCGCCCGAAGCGATCGAGAGCGTGTTCGCTGTCGAGAAGGCGGGGCTGGTTTATGTCGCACTCAATGCCCGGCATACCCTGGCCGAGCAGATCGCCATCCTGGACGACGCCGGTGCGAGCCTGCTGGTGGTGGGGCCACAATTCCGAGAGATCGGCGAAGGGGTTCGCGATCGTGTCGCCAGCTTGCGTCATGTGATCGGGCTGGGCTGGCAGGCGCCGCAGGTCCTGGAGTATCGGCAGGTGCTTGCCGCCATGCCGGCAAACGCGCCCAACGTTCAGGTTTCGCCCGACGCGTTGCTGCGAATCGCTTATACCTCGGGCACTACAGGTAAACCCAAGGGTGTCACCTACACCGTCAAGCGCTGGTACGAACGCCTGACCAACCACTTCTACGCCATGGAATACAGCCTGGGCGTGGAGGATGCGATGTTGCATGTCGGCCCCTTGACCCATGCCGCCGGTGTCCATTTGCTGCCTTGCTATCTGCGTGGTGCGCGCAATGTGATTCTGCACAAGTTCGAGCCTGTCGAGACGCTGCAGCAGATCGAACGCCATCGCATCAGCCAAATGATGTGCGTGCCGACCATGCTCACGCGCCTGCTGGACACACTCGATAGCGGCGTCGCGGCCGATCTTTCATCACTCAAGTGCATTCATTACGGGACCGCGCCGACCTCCGTCGACCTGATCCGCCGCGCCATTGCGCGGTTCGGTCCGGTGATGCGCCAGCAGTACGGAATGACCGAGGCGGTACAACCGTTGGCAGTGCTGTATCCGCACGAACACGCCGAGGACGCTGTGCTGCGCTCCTGCGGCAAGCCGACCGCCAATGTGCAGATCACCGTACGGGACGGGCAGGGCGAGGAGTTGCCGGTGGGTGAAATCGGCGAAATCGCCCTCGAGAGTTTCGGTATCGGCGAAGTGGCTTTCTGGCGCCGTCCCGATCTGGAAGCCGAGGCCATCCGCGAGGGCTGGTACTACTCCGGCGATCTCGGTTACCTCGATGCGCAGGGCTTCCTTTATATCGTCGGGCGCAACAAGGACATGATCATTTCCGGTGGCTTCAACGTCTATGCGCGGGAAGTCGAGGACGCGCTGGAAAGCCACCCGCAGGTCGCCGAAGTCGCCGTCCTGGGCTTGCCCGACCCGGAGTGGGGCGAGCGTATCGCCGCCTTTGTCGTCAGGCGCGAAGGCACCACGCTCGACAGCGAGACGCTCGGCAACCATTGCGCCGCACTCATCGCCGGCTACAAGAAACCACGTCTGATCGAGTTCATCGATGCCCTGCCACGCAACAACGCCGGCAAGGTGGTGAAAAACATTTTGCGCGATGACTATCTCGCGCGCCTTGAGAGGAAATCATCATGAGCACGCCTGTTGCCCCTGAATGGTCGCTGGAGCTCGCCGATATCCGCGCGCGTCGGGAAGTCGCCTATGCATTGGGCGGGCCGGAAGCGGTGGAAAAGCATCATGCCCAGGGCAAACTCACGGCGCGTGAGCGCATCGGTCATCTGCTCGAGAGCGACAGTTTCGAGGAATTCGGCATATTGGCCGGCGCGGTGAAGTACACACCGCAAGGCGAGATTGCCTCCGCGACGCCGAGCACGGCCGTCGTCGGCGTGGGCAAGATCGGGCAGCAGCGTACCGTGGTCGCTGCCGATGATTTCACCATTCGCGGTGGTTCGTCGGAGGCGGCGGTCGCTGAAAAATGGATCTACGCCGATCGTTATGCCTGGGAATACAAGCTGCCGATCATCCGCATGATCGACAGCGCCGGTGGCAGTGTGAAGCTGCTCGACAAACTCGGCCATACCAAGATTCCGGGTTATGCCCTGCTGCCCGTCACCAATCTGCTGGGAGCGGTGCCGGTCGTCGGCATTGCCCACGGCGCTTGCGCGGGGCTGGGCGCGCTACGGGTCGCCGCCTCTCACCTGTCGATCATGGTGCGTGGCCAGAGCCAGGTATTTGCGGCGGGTCCGCCCGTGGTCAAGCAGGCGTTCGGGATCGATATCGACAAGAACGACCTGGGCGGTTATGACCAGGTGCATCGTCACAGCGGCATGATCAACCTGGCCGCCAACTCCGACGCCGAGGCGCTCGACCTGGCCAAGCGCTTCCTGTCGTATCTGCCGGGCAATGTGTGGCAGCAGCCACCGCAGGTGACATCGAGTGACTCGCCCGGTCGGCGCGACGCCTGGCTCAACGACGCCATCCCCCATGACCGGCGCAAGATTTTCAATCCGCACAAGATCCTCAAGTCGCTGGTGGATAAAGACAGTCTGTTCGAGATGTCCCCGGATTTCGGCGCGTCGACCATCACCGCGTTTGCCCGTCTCAACGGTTATGCGGTGGGGATCATCTGCAACAACCCGCGTGTCGGCGGCGGTGCCTTGACCCGTGCGGCGGCACTCAAGCAGACCCGTTTCATCGACCTGTGCGACACCTTTCATCTGCCGCTGATTTACCTGGTGGACCAGCCGGGGGTCATGACCGGGCAAGAGGCGGAAATGCAAGGCACCCTGGTTGCCGCCATGCAGGCCGTGCATGCGATCGAGCAAGCCAGCGTGCCGGTGATCACCATCGTGCTGCGCCGCTGTGTCGGACTGGCTGGCGCCATGGTCAGCCCCTGGCACGGGCCGACGGGCACGGCATTGCCGCACCGGTTTGCCTGGCCTTCGGCGCAGTGGGGCTCGATCCCGATCGAGGGTGGCGTCGCGGCCGCCTACAAGCAGGAAATCGCCGCCGCCGAGGATCCGCTGGCCCGGCGCAAGGAGCTGGAGGCCCATTACCAGGCCCTGGCTTCACCGCTGCGGACGGCCGAGCGTTTCGGCGTCATCGACATCATCGAGCCGGACAGTACACGACCGCTGCTGTGCAACTGGGTGGGTGATGCCTATCGCATCACCGCACTTTCCCTTGGGCCGAAGCGGCGAACCATGCGCTAGTCCTGGCAGGACGAGCGGCATCCAGCCTTGCCTTCATAAAAACAACTCAAAGGTACAGACCGATGTTCTGGAAAAAGAGTCCCTGCGCAGTGCTTGCAACGCTGATGGTGATTCACCTGCTGGCGCAGGTGGATCGCAATATCCTGCTGGGCTTCGCACCGCAAATCACCGGCGAACTGGCGATCAACAATGCGCAGTATGGTTTTCTCGTCGGCGCGGTCTGGGTGCTGAGCTACGGCGTGATGGCGGTGGTGCTCGGTGCGCTGGCCGACCGACACAGCCGCCCACGGGTGATCGGTGCCGGCATGCTCGTCTGGAGCGTCTGCACGATTGCCTCCGGGTTTGTGCAGAACTTCGAGCAGATGGTCGCGGCGCGTTTCATGGTGGCAACCGGTGAAGCGGCGCTGGTGCCGGCCGCCACCGCGTTGTTGATGGAGCTGTTCTCGCAGAAGCGCCGGGGCACGGCAATGGGGCTGTTCTACCTCGGCATTCCGCTGGGCATCGGTTGCAGCTTTTTGCTGGCGGGCACGCTCGGCGCCACCCATGGCTGGCGCACCACGTTTTATATCCTGGGCGTTGCCGGGATTGTCATCGGCTTGCCGCTGACGCTGATGGGCGACAGGCGCAGCCACGCCACGGTGCAAGAGCGCGGTGCTCCGCTCAAGGCTCAGTTGGCCGCGGTGTTCGGTGAATTGCGTGGCAATCGGGTGGTGCGTTACACCGTTGCCGGCTTTGTGCTGGCCCACCTGGTCTACCCGGGGATTTCGTTCGCACAGCTGTGGATGACCCGCGAGAGGGGGATGGATCCGGCCACGATCGCCACGACCATGGGCGCCATGCAGATCGTCTTCGGCTCGCTGGGTGCGTTGGCGGGAGGCATCTTGAGCGACCGCCTGGCTCCGCGTTTCAAAGGTGGCCACGCCAGTGTCCTGGCGTTGCTGGTGCTGGTGTGTGCGCCCTTCATGATTGCCTTTCGCCTGGTGCCAACGGACTCGCCGCTGTTCTATGTGGGCATGGCGGTCGGCATTTTCATGGTGATGTCGCTGTACGGCTCCGCGACCACCGCGATCCAGGGCGCAGTGCCAGCGCGCATGCGTTCGACGGTCATGGGGTTTTCGATGCTGCTGTTGAATCTTTTCTCCGTGGCGCTCGGCACCCTGATCGTGGGCTGGATCAGCGATTCCCTGGTGACCGCGGGCGTGGCGGCGCCGCTGACCCATGTGTTGCTGGTCAGCGACATGCTTGCCCTGGTAATGGGCGGGTGCTTCTTTCTGCTGGCAGCCCGGGTCAAGCGGGAAAGCTCCCGGTCGCTGCCAGTGATGGGAATGAAGGTTTAATTTATGACCAGGTCCGCCGTCATTCAGCTTCAGTCGGTTGTCAGCCAGTACCTTCCGGGCGTGCTGGCCAGCATCGTGGTCGCCATTGCCGCGCGCTTTCTGGCCGACCAGTACCACGCACCGGTGATGCTGCTGGCCCTGTTGCTCGGCATGGCCATGAATTTTCTGGCGGCGGGGCCGAGCAAGGCCGGTATCGATTTCAGTGCCCGTGAAATCCTGCGCGTCGGGGTCGCCTTGCTGGGGATGCGCATCTCCCTGGAGCAGATCGTGGCGTTGGGTTGGCATCCGGTGCTGATCGTGGTGGTTTCGGTGGTGGTCACCATTGTGCTGTCGATGCTGGCGGCGCGCGCCCTGGGCTTCAATGCGCTGTTCGGTCTGTTGTCCGGCGGGGCTACCGCGATCTGCGGCGCATCCGCGGCGCTGGCACTGGCGGCGGCGCTGCCGGGTCATCAGGCCAAGGAGCGCGCCACGCTGTTCACGGTCATTGGCGTGTCCAGCCTGTCGACCCTGGCGATGATCGTTTATCCGGTGATCGCCCGGACGCTTGGCCTGGACCCACTGCAAGCCGGGGTATTTCTCGGCGCCACCATCCATGACGTCGCCCAGGTGGTCGGTGCCGGCTACAGCATGTCCCACGACATCGGCGATACGGCCACGGTGGTGAAACTGATGCGCATCGCGATGCTGTTGCCAGTGATTGTCTGCGCGGTTTTGATCACCCGGGCTCAGGGTGGCCAGGACACAGGCGAGCGGCCGCCATTGTTGCCCTGGTTTGCCGTGGCGTTCATCGCCTTCGCCACTGTGACCAGTCTTGGTTGGCTACCGGCGACGGTACAGAGCCTGGGCAATCCATTGTCGAGTTGGTGCCTGGTGGTGGCCATCAGTGCGCTGGGCATGAAAATCCAGCTGAAGGAACTGGCGACGGTGGGGCTCAAGCCCATTCTGTTGATGGTCGGTGAAACGCTGTTCCTGCTGGGGTTCGTGTTGGTGCTGATACGACTCGGCAGTTGACGTTCAGTACCCGCGGGTATTGACCGGCTTACTTCAAATGAATCGAACACTGCCCTGTCGGGGTTATGAGTGGTGGGCACCGGTACGCCCGATTTCAATGACAGGGTGTTTTTTCAACAACGCAAAACAACAACAAAAAAAAGCGGAGACAAGCTATGCACGTTAACAAAAATCGTGGTTTGAGCGTGTTGGAGCCAACGCTGCTGGCCTCGGCGCTGTTCCTCGCCGCTTTACCGGCAGCTCAGGCCCTGGAACTCGATACCGGCAATGAAGACTGGGTGGTGCGTTTCGACAACACCTTCAAGTTCAACTACGCCCAGCGGGTCGAAAGCCCCAACAGCAAGTTGGCCAATGCCTGGAACAACAACGACGGCAACCGCAACTTCTCTTCCGGCAGTGCAGTGTCCCAGCGCCTGGACGTGCTCTCGGAACTGGACGTGACCTACCAGCAGAAGATGGGTTTTCGCGTCAGCGCCAACAGCTGGTACGACCATGCCTATGACCATGTCGGCAGCGATAACGCGGCGACCAACCAGCTCAACCACGGGGTGCCGGACTCGCGCCATCTCAGCGGTTATGCCGATCGCTACTACAACGGCCCGTCGGCCGAGATCCTCGATGCCTTTGTCTTCGGCAGCCTGGAGGTAGGCGAAGAGTCGATACTCAGCGCCAAGCTCGGCAAGCACACCCAGTACTGGGGTGAGAGCATCCTGGCGTTCGCCCACGGCAACAGCTACGGCCAGTCCGGGCTGGACATTTCCAAGGCGCTGGCGGTGCCCGGCACCGAAGCCAAGGAGTTGTTCATCCCGCGCAACCAGCTGTCCACCAGCCTGACCGTCAGCCCGGAGCTGACCCTGGCGGCGCAGTATTTCCTCGATTGGGACGCCTCGCGCCTGCCGGAATCCGGCACTTATCTGGGCTTCAACGACGGCATCCAGAATGGCGGGCACAACCTGTCGCTGATCGGCGGCGTCAATCCGTTCTTCGGTGCTCCGGGGCCGATCGGCGCCAACCAGTTTCTGCGCCTGAGCAACGGCCATACCTTCACCCCGGACGATCGTGGCGACTTCGGGCTTATGGCCAAGTGGAGCCCGGAATGGCTCGACGGCACCCTGGGTTTCTACTATCGCAACACCTCCGACATCCTGCCCAACCTGGCCTTGCAACCGACCGCCGTCGGCCCGGCGCAGCTGATCTCCGGCAACATCGGCAGCTACAACCAGTTCTATGTCGATGACATCGATATCTATGGCATCAGCCTGTCCAGGAGCATCGCCGGGGTCAGCGTCGGGTTCGACCTCAACTACCGCGAGAACATGCCGCTGGCCAGCGTTGCCGGCACCGTCAATCCGGCGGCGGCCAATGCCGGTGTGCCCGGTTTCATCGGCAGCTTCAATGGCGAAGACGGCGTGGCCCGCGGCAACACTGTGCATGCGGTGCTCAACGGCCTGACCACTTTTGGCGACACGCCGTTGTGGGACAGCTCCTCGTTGCTGGTCGAGCTCGGTTACAGCCGCTGGCTGGACGTGACCGACAACAAGCAACTGTTCAAGGGCGAGGACTGGTACCACGGCACCGACAAAGTCACCAAGGACAACTACATACTCGGCGTCAACTTCAACCCGACCTGGTACCAGGTGTTCCCCGGCGTCGATATGTATATGCCGATGACCTACAACGTCGGCCTCAACGGCAATTCCGCGGTGCAGCTGGGCGGCAACGAAGATGCCGGCAGCTACTCGGTCGGCATCGGCATGGATGTGCACAACCAGTACCGCTTCGACCTGAAGTACGTGGACAACTTCGGTCCGTTCGATACCTGCGACTCGGCGGGCAGCGCCGCCAGTCCCGGCGCTGGCGCGGCGCCGGGAGCCAACGGGCAGTACAACTGCGTGCCCGGCCAGACCACCGCGTTCGGCGGTACACCATCCCAGCTCAAGGATCGCGGCATGGTCACTTTAACCTTCAAAACGACTATTTGATCCAACCGTTGCCTTGCAACAGGAGACACCCATGAAACTCGTCAACTCTTTACTGGCCACCACCCTGGCGCTGGCCGTCGCCGGTGCCGCCCATGCGGCCGTATCCCCAGACCAGGCTGCAAAGCTCGGAACCAGCCTGACGGCCGTCGGTGCTGAGAAAGCCGGCAATACCGATGGCTCCATTCCGGCCTACACCGGCGGGCTGACCAGTCTGCCGGCAGGTTTCAAGAGCGGTGACACCTTCCGCCCGGACCCTTATGCCAACGAGAAGCCGGTGCTGGTGATCGATGGCAAGAATGTCGCCCAGTACAAAGATAAACTGACTGCCGTCACCGTCGAATTGGCCACGCGCTTTCCGGGCTTTCGCGTCGAGGTCTACCCGACTCACCGCAGTGTGGCCCTGCCGCAGAATGTGCTGGCCAACACCTTGAAGAACGCCACCGGCGCCAAGTCGCTGGAAGGTGGCAACGCGATCGAGAACGTTTTGCCGGGTGTGCCGTTCCCGATCCCGCAATCCGGTGCCGAGGCCATGTGGAACCATCTGCTGCGCTATCAGGGTGTTGCCTATTCGACCAAATATGATTCCTGGAACGTCGATGCCTCGGGCGGGCAGAACCTGGCCACCAGCGGCGAAATCGTCAACTCGTTTCCGATCTTCGAAGACCTGACCAAGGTCATCGACGCCAAGGACACCTACTTCCAGACCCGCTTGTTCTACACCGGCCCCGCGCGCCGTGCGGGCGAGGCGATCATGCTCAAGGATGCCGCCAACCCGCTGGTGCAGGCGCGCCGTGCCTGGCAGTACTTGCCCGGCCAGCGCCGCGTGAAACTGGCACCGACCCTGGCCTACGACACGCCGAACCCGGGCACCGCAGGGTCGGGCACTTATGACGACGTGTATGTCTTCAACGGTGCACTGGATCGCTACGACTGGAAACTGGTCGGCAAGCAGGAAATGATCGTGCCGTACAACACCTACGCGCTGAGCTACATCAAGGATCCGAAAGCCCTGACCACACCGAACCACCTGGCGCCGCAATTCGTGCGCTGGGAAAAGCATCGCGTGTGGGTGGTGGAAGGCACGCTCAAGTCGGGTGCCCGGCATATCTACGCCAAACGCCGTTTCTACCTGGATGAAGACAGCTGGGTCGCTCTGGCATCCGACCAGTACGATGCCCGCGGCCAGCTGTATCGCGGCTCCTTCAGCTTCCTCTCGCAAAGCTACGACGTGACCACGCCCAACACCACGCCGCACGTGATCTATGACCTGGTGGGCGGGACGTACAACATCAACGGGTTGTCGGGCGCCTACGGCGGCATCAAGTACATCACGCCGCTCTCCAAGGCGCAGTGGTCGCCGGACGCGCTGGCCGGTACCGGTGTTCGTTAAACGCTTCACACCTAGAGACCGGGCTGCACCCTGCGCGCAGCCCGGACCGGTTCTGGCCAGAGGACGCACCATGTGTTCATTCAAGAAGGCGTTGGCACTGCTGTTGGTGTTGTGGCAGGCAGTTGCCCAGGCATCCGGCTACGTTGACGTGCTGGATTTGCCCGCCAGGCCCAGTGCCCTGGCGGTGCGCAGCCCCTTGCTCGATGTCACGAGTGCCGGGCAGCGCCTGGTTGCCGTCGGGCAGCGTGGCCATATTCTTTATTCCGATGATGACGGCAAGCAATGGCAGCAGGCGAGCGTACCGGTCAGCAGCGACCTCAACGCCGTGTATTTCCCTACCCCCGAACAAGGCTGGGCTGTCGGCAACGATGGCGTGGTACTGCACAGCAGCGACGCCGGCGCGACCTGGAAAAAGCAACTGGACGGTCGCCAGATCGGCGCGTTGTCGGTCAAGCATTATGCGGCGCTGGCGGCGGCCGATCCGGACAACGAGCAATGGCCGCTGCGGGTCGCCGATGGCCAGCGGCTGGTCGAGGAGGGCGCCGACAAGCCCTTGCTCGACCTGTGGTTCGCCGACGACAAGCTCGGTTATGTGGTCGGCGTGTTCAACCTGATCCTGCGCACCGAGGACGGCGGTCAGAACTGGACGCCGTTCCAGGACCGTACCGACAACCCGCAGAACTTCCATTTGAACGCCATCACCTCCACCGGCGATGGGCTGTACATCGCCGGCGAGCAGGGCCTGTTGCTGAAATGGGATGACGCAGCGCAACGCTTCGCCGCCGTGCAGACACCCTATCAAGGCAGTTTCTTCGGCGTGGTCGGCAAGCCCGGGGAAGCACTCGTCTACGGCCTGCGCGGCAACGTGTTGCGCAGCACCGACGGCGGCTTGAGCTGGACCCCTTTCGATAGCGGCCTGCAGGTCAGTGTCACCGCCGCCACCGTGGACGCCCAGGGGCACTATCGGATGTTCAGCCAGGCCGGGCACATGCTGGTGGCCCGGGACGACAGCCCCCGACTGCAACTTGTGCCGCAGCAGAACCCGTCGCCGGTGGCCGGTGCCGCCCTGGCCGCCGATGGGTCCCTGGTGCTGGTGGGTACCCGCGGCGCACGTGCGCTCCTCGAACAATAAGAACCAGAACAATAGTGCGAGTACTCAGACATGGCCCATACCAAGCAAGACAACATGCCGGTGATCCGCGAGCTGCGTGACTTCGATCGGCGCTCCGGCAATCGGCTGGAGCGGCTGGTGTTCAACTACCGCCCGCTGTTCATTGCGCTCATGACCCTGATCACCCTGGTACTGGGTTACATGGCCGTGACCCGCCTGGAGTTGCGCCCCAGTTTCGAGAAAATGATCCCGCAGAGCCAGCCCTACATTCAGAATTTCCTGGAAAACCGTCAGTCGCTGCGCGGCCTGGGCAATTCGGTGCGGGTGGTGGTCGAGACCACCCAGGGTGATATTTTCGACCCCGGCTACCTGGACGTGCTCAAGCAGGTCAATGACAAACTGTTCCTCACCGAAGGCGTCGACCGCGCCTGGATGAAGTCACTGTGGACCCCGGCCGTGCGCTGGACCGAAGTCACCGAGGAAGGTTTCCAGGGCGGCCCGGTGATGCCTGACAGTTATCAAGGCTCGCCATCGGACATCGAACAGCTACGGCAGAACATTAACCGGGCCGGTATCGTCGGCAGCCTGGTGGCCAGCGACTATAAATCGAGCATGCTGATCGTGCCGCTGCTGGACAAGGCCACGGCCAGCGGTCAGCGCCTCGACTACCACGCCTTTTCGCAGATGCTCGAAGCGCAATTGCGCGACCAGATCGAATTCGCCGGTGACAGCGCGGCGCGCCAGGCCGGGGAGGAGGGCAAGGGTCAATATAAAGTCCGGGTGATCGGGTTCGCCAAACTCATGGGTGATCTGATCGACGGGCTGATTCAGGTGATGATGTTTTTCGGCCTGGCGGTGGTCACCTCGCTGGTGATCATTTATGCCTACACCCGCTGCGTGCGCAGCACCTTGCTGGTGGTCGGCTGCTCGCTGATCGCGGTGGTCTGGCAACTCGGCATCGTCGCCTGGCTGGGTTACGCCATCGACCCGTATTCGGTGCTGGTGCCGTTCCTGATCTTCGCTATCGGCGTGTCCCATGCCGCGCAGAAGATGAACGGCATCATGCAGGACATCGCCCGTGGCACCCACAAACTGATCGCCGCGCGCTACACCTTCCGCCGCCTGTTCATTGCCGGCGTCACCGCATTGCTGGCCGATGCCGTGGGTTTCGCGGTGTTGATGCTGATCGATATCCCGGTGATCCAGGATTTGGCCGTCACCGCCAGCATCGGGGTGGCGGTACTGATCTTCACCTCGCTGTTGCTGATGCCGGTGGCGTTGTCCTATATCGGAGTCGGGCGCACGGCCGCCGAGCGCGCGCTGAAAATCGAGACCCGGGCCGATGGGCACAAAGGCTTCGGCAAGCTGTGGGACACGCTTGATCGCTTCACTACCCGCAAGTGGGCCACCGGGGCGGTATTGGTCGCGGTGCTGATGGGCATCGGCGGTTTCATGGTCAGCCTGCAACTGAAGATCGGCGACCTGGACAGCGGGGCGCCGGAGTTGCGCGCCGACTCGCGCTACAACCGTGACAACGCCTACATCACCCAGCATTACGCGCTGTCCAGCGACCTGTTCGCGGTGATGATCAAGACCCCGGCTGAAGGTTGCCTGAATTACCGGACGCTGATCCTCGCCGACCGCCTGGCCTGGGAGTTGCAGCAGTATCCCGGGGTGCAGGCCACGGCATCCCTGGTCAACGCAGTGCGCCAGATCACCGCCGGTACTTACGAGGGCAACCCCAAGCTCAACAGCATCCAGCGCAATCAGGACGTGCTGAACTATGCCGCGCAGCAGGCCTCGGTCAACTCACCGGAGCTGTTCAACACCGATTGTTCGCTGATGCCGGTGATCGCCTTCCTCAAGGACCACAAGGCCGAGACCCTGGATGCGGTGGTGGCCATCGCCGACCAGTTCGCCCGGGACAACAGCAGCGAAGATCGCCAGTTCCTGCTGGCCGCCGGCAGCGCCGGCATCGAGGCCGCGACCAACATCGTGGTGCGCGAGGCCAACCGCACCATGCTGCTGTATGTCTACGGCGCGGTGACGCTGTTCTGCCTGATCACCTTCCGCAGCTGGCGCGCGACCTTGGTGGCCCTGCTGCCGCTGGTACTGACCTCGATCCTCTGCGAAGCGCTGATGGTGGTCATGGGCATCGGCGTCAAGGTCGCGACCCTGCCGGTGATCGCGCTGGGGGTCGGCATTGGCGTGGACTACGCTCTGTACTTGCTCAGCGTGCAGTTGCAGTACCAGCGCCAGGGCCAGCCGTTGATGCAAGCCTACCGCAACGCCGTGTCGTTCACCGGCCGGGTGGTGGGCCTGGTGGGCATCACCCTGGCGGCCGGCGTGGTGTGCTGGGCCTGGTCGCCGATCAAGTTCCAGGCGGACATGGGCATTTTGCTGACCTTCATGTTTTTGTGGAACATGTTGGGTGCCTTGATCCTGATCCCGGCGTTGTCGCATTTTCTGTTGCGCACTCATCATGTTCTGGGCAAGAGAGCAGAGGAGGTGGGACTGGAAGTGGTTGGTGCCGAGGGATCGCCGGGTATGACTCAGTGTCCGGGGGCCGGTCAAACAGCGCGAAACCGCAATATCCGCGCGCCGTCGAAAGGGTCTGTCAGATAATGCGCCTGCACGCCAAACGTCTCCTGCAGGCGCTGCGGGGTCAGCACCTCGAGCGGTTTGCCGAGGGCCACCAGTCGTCCCCGTTCCAGTACCGCCAGACGATCGCAGCCCAAGGCCTGATTCAGGTCGTGCAGCGCGATCAGTGTCGTCACCGGCAGCGCCTGCACCACATTGAGGATCGCGAGCTGGTGCTGGATGTCCAGGTGATTGGTCGGTTCGTCCAGCAACAATATTTGCGGGCGCTGGGCCAGGGCGCGAGCGATGTGGACTCGCTGGCGTTCGCCGCCGGACAGGCTGTGCCAGGTGCGGTTTGTCAGGTGTGCCGCATCGACGTCGCACAGCGCCTGCTGGACGATGGTAGCGTCCTCGTGCGACCACGGACTCAAGGCCGACAGCCACGGCGTCCGGCCCAAGGCGACGGCATCAAACACGTTGATGGCATCCAGCGTGTCGGCCTGTTGCTCGACCACCGCCAGGGTTTGCGCGATGGTGCGCCGAGAGAGTGCCTTGAGGCGCTGACCGTTGAGGTGGATGTCGCCCCGGCTCGGCACTCGCACGCCGGCCAGCAGTTTGAGCAGGGTGGATTTGCCCGAGCCATTGGGCCCGACGAGGCCCAGGGTTTCGCCTCGGCGGACGTCCAGATGGATATCGTGCAGCAACCCGGCGTCGCGGACCTGGAAGCCGAGGCCGGAACAACTCAGCACGCAATCGCTGATAACAGGGGAGACGGCATTCATCGGGCATTCCTCCGGCCGATCAGGATCAACGCGAACACCGGCGCGCCGACCAATGCCGTGATGACCCCGACCGGGATCACCTGGCCTTTGATCAGCGTCCGGGAGAGCACATCGGCGGCGATCAGGAACAGCGCACCCCCCAGCGCACTGGCCGGCAGCAGGCGCGCATGGCGGGTGCCCAGCAGCAGTCGCACGGCATGGGGAATGACCAGCCCGACGAAACCGATGGAGCCGACAATCGAGACCATCACGGCCGTCACCAGGGCGGCGCAGCTGATCAGCAGCAATTGCACGCGGCGCACCGGGATGCCGAGCGAAGCGGCGGAGTCGGCACCAAAAGTGAAGGCGTCCAGCGCCCGTCGATGCCACAGGCAAACGGCAAGACCGGCCACTGCCACCGGGACGGCCAGCCACACCGACGGCCAGCGCACTCCGCTGAGATTGCCCAGCAACCAGAACATGATGCCCCGGGCCTGTTCGGAACTGGCCGACTTGGTGATCAGAAACGCCGTGAGCGCATTGAATAGCTGCGAACCGGCAATCCCCGCGAGGATGATCTGCCCGGTGCCGCCGGATGAACCGCTGGCACGGGCCAGCAACACCACCAGGGCAAAGGCGGCAACAGCCCCGGCAAACGCCCCGACCGACAGCGAAATCAGGCCCGCCCCCAGCCCCAGCAACGCCACCAGCACCGCGCCCGTCGAGGCGCCGGCGGAGATACCGAGCAGGTAGGGATCGGCCAGGGGGTTGCGCAACAGCGATTGCAGGATCACCCCGCACGTGGCCAGGCCCGCACCGCAGGCCGCCGCCACCAGTGTGCGGGTCAGGCGATAATTCCAGACGATCCCTTCGTCGATCGGGTCGAGGACATGGCCGGCAGCCCACAGTTTGTTGGCCAGCACCTGGAACACCACGCCCGGATCGATGGGCGTTTCACCGATGGCCACGCCGGCAATGACGGCCAGCAGCAGGGTCATGGCGGCCAGCAGTGTGCGAATCAGCGTCCTGGTCATTTCGGCAGGTCATAGCCGTCGATGGCCGATGCCAGGGTGGCCAGGCCGTCGAACATTCTGACGCTGGCCTGCATGGCCATGGCGTCGAGGATGATGATGCGGTTGTTTTTTACCGCGTCCATGTTGCGGGTCACCGGGTCGCTGCGCAGGAAGGCCAGTTTCTTGAGGTGGTCGTCGGCGGGGAAGCGTCGGCGATCCATGCGTGCGATGACCAGGAACGTCGGGTTGGCCTTGGCGATGGTTTCCCAGCCGACGGTCGGCCATTCTTCGTCCGATTGCACCACGTTACGCACGCCCAGGGTGTTGAGCATGAAGTCGGGAATGCCCTTGTGCCCGGCGACATAGGGGTCGATATCCAGGCTGGCACTGGAAAACCAGAACAGCGCGCTGGTGTGCTCCAGGTTTTTGTCGCGCACCGTGGCGACAGACTTCGCCAGGCTGGCCTTGAGTTCGTCGTTCAACTGCTGGCCACGTTCCTGCACATCGAAGATCGCAGCCAGTTGGCTGATGCTCTTGTAGATGCTGTCGATGCGAAACGCCTCCAGCCGAGTGCCATCGGCGCCGACCAGATTGTCTTTGGCTTCGCAGTCGGAGGGCATCAGGTAGGTGGGGATTTGCAGCTCGTGAAACTGCTCGCGGGTACCGACCACGCCTTGCGGGCCGACCATCCACTCCAGTTCCACCGCCACCAACTGCGGACGTTTGCCGATTACCGCCTCGAAGCTCGGCTCGTTATCGGCCAGGCGCGGGATCGGGTCGTTCGCTGACTTGTACTGGGCCAGCACCTCGTTGAACCACAACGACGTGCCGACCAGCGTGTTGCCAAGCCCCAGGGCGAAAAGCATTTCGGTGCCGGCCTGGCCGATGGTCACGGCACGGTTCGGGGCCTGCTCGAAGGTCAGGGTGCTGCCGCAGTTCTCGACCGTCAGTGGATAACGGGTCGGGGCCGCATGGGCGAGGGTGGACAGACCCAGAGCCGTGACGAGGGTGGCAAGGCGTGACAGCAGCATGACGCAATCTCCAGTGGACCGTACTCGGAGCAGGGGGCACGGACTGGAAACACATCATCGAACGCTGCCAATAAAGCACTGACGTGACGATCACTGACGGTGACGCACGGCGCAAGGATGTCCTTCCCGGACACCCCGCCGGTTAGTGATGTTCTTGGCCGGCAGGTCTCCTGACTGATGCGTCGACGCCTGGCTCCCGCCTTCCCGGGAGTGATCCCAGTGGCAATGTCAGGAGCAGGCTCAGCACCTACAGTTGCGGGGGCAGTTCCGATTGATGCCGTGTCGGGCATCTCGGATTCCCTATTAATCCCATGTGGAAACCGGCGGTCGGCATGGTAGTCGATCATGCCGTGCAATGGTCCAGTATTTTTTCTCTGGTGCCGATTGCGCGGTGCCAGTGAGTCGGGCATCCATCAGAAGTTGATCGAGGCGCTCAACCGGGCCGTCAGCGGCGCACCCTGGAACAGGTAGCCGTCGCCCAGGTATTCGCCGGCGTCACGCCAATAGCGCTTGTCGAACAGGTTGTCCACGGTCAGGCGGAACACCGTGTCGTAACCGTCGATGCGGGGGCTGTAGCGGCTGCCGACGTTGAAAATGGCGTAGGCACCGGCCTCTACCTCACCTTGGCGATTGGCGTATTTGCTGGCGCTGTATTGCACCCCGCCGAGCAGGGCCAGTCCTTCGATCCCGGGCAGGGCGTAGTCGCCCTGGAGGCTGGCGCGCAGCGTCGGCACATTGATTGCCTGATGACCTTCATAGGCCGGCGTGCCGCTGTCGCTGACCCGGGCGCGGATCGCCGCGACACTGGCGGCGATCTGCAGGCGCTGGCTGGCCCAGCCATTGGCCGAGAGTTCCAGGCCGGTGTTCTTCTGTTCGCCCTGCTGGGTGAAGGTGAACGTGCCGTCGTCATTGGGCCGGGAGTACTGGTACGCCTGGCGGATCTGGAACAGCGCTGCGGCCAGGCTGATGCGCTGCCAGTCGTACTTGATGCCCGCCTCGATCTGCCGGGACACGGTTGGCGCGAGGATTTCAAAGGCGTTGGTGGTGAACCACGCCGCTTCGCCACCCAGGGACAAACCCTTGCTGTAGCGGGTGTACAGCGCCAGGTTTTGCAGCGGCTTGTAGATCAGCGCGGCCTGGGGCAGGAACACATAGCGTTGGGTGTGCCGGGTGGTCTCGCCCTGGCTGTCGAAGGTCTCTTCATCCAGGCGTACTTCACGCCCGCCGAGCACGGTCTGCCATTGTTCGTTGAAGCTGATCCGGTCATTGAAGAACAGCCCGTACTGGCGGCTGTCCAGGCGACGGTAGGCGTCGTCGAGCGGACCGTCGTAGCGTGCGAAATCCGCTGGTTCGCTATCGATATTGGCGCTGCCGATCATCACGTTGATGGTGTCGCGTTTATCCACCACGCGGCGAAACGCGCTGGTGCCTACGCTCAGTTCGTGACCGAGGCCACCGGTGTCGAAGGTGCCAGTGAAGGCAGCCTGTACCTCGTCATTGCGGCGGGTATCGTCCGGGCTGCGGAAGTCATAGATGTCGTAGTCGCCCTCGGGGCTGAAGTAGTTGGGCACCGCGGCGCTGGCGCAACTGGCGGAACCATAGCAACCCCAGGCAAATGAGCTGTAGTCATCGATCACCACCCGGCTGCGCGAGGCGCTGACGTTGCCTTTCCAGGTGTCGCTGAAGCGATATTCGAAGTTGCCGTTGAGGTTCAGCGCATCAGTGCTAACGGGATTCGAGCCGCTCTGGTGTGCGAGCAGTTTTTTCGGCGAGGCGTGATGTGGCAGACTGGTGCCGCCAAGCAATTGATAGCCCGGTGCCGAGCGCTGTTCCCTGGTCTGGTACTCGGCATCCAATTGCAGCAGGGCATCGGGGCTGATGTTCCAGTCGAAAGCCAGGGAGACGAAGTCGCGCTGGCCATTAGTGTGTTCGACATAGGAATGCAGCTCTTCATGGGCCACGTTGGCGCGTAGCCCGAACTGCTGTTCATTGCCGAAGAATCCGCCCACGTCCGTGGCCAGGTAACCGCTGCCACGGTCGTCCGTGGCGACAGTGACCGAACGCACGTTGGCCGGCCGCTTGGTCACGTAGTTGACCAGCCCGCCGGGCTCGCTGACGCCGCTCTGCAAGCCGGAAAGCCCCTTGAGCAATTCCACCTGTTGTTTGTTTTCCAGGCCGACGTTCTGCTCGCCGGTGATGGTGCGGCCGTTGATCTTGTAGCTGCTGGCGGAGTTGAGCGAGAAGCCACGCACGACGAAGTTTTCGTAGTAGCCGACCGGCGCGTAGCTCTCACCCACCGAGGCATCGTTCTGCAGGACTTCGCTGAGCAGGCGGGCCTGGCGATCCTTGATCAAGGCTTCGGTGACCACCGAAATCGAGGCCGGCGTGTCGAGCAATGGCGACTCGTCGAAACCGCCGACCGAGGCGCTATGGGCCTGGTAGCCAGAGGTGTCTTCGCCCGTCACGGTCAGCGCCGGCAGTTCGGTGTCGGCGGCCTGCGCGGTGTCGGCCAGCAACAGACCCAGGGCCAGAAGATTGAGCGTGAACCGTGGTGCGGACACTCCCTTGCGGGACGTCCGGTAAAGCCTATCCATGAATACTCCTCGACGATTGCGAGCACGGGCCAAGCGGACACCGGGATCCGCGGCCCGTTCTTGAAGCGAGGCATCATACAAGAGGATGTTGTCGCGTCCGCCGTTATCGATCCGGATAGGCGGTAAAGAGCGGTTGGCCAGGTCCCGGGTACAAAAAAGCGGAAACCATTTAAGTGGTTTCCGCTTTTTTTTACTAGTAAGAATCGGTGATTATCCTAAGGCTTCCAGATCTCGACATCCTTAGCATCCACCGCCTGGGGCAACAGCCCCGCGGCAAAAAACGCATCGGCGATTTTCTGCTGCTCACCCAACTGATCGCCCTTCACCGGCTGCACCTGATAACTGCGATGGTTGTTGGCGGTCTCGACGGTCGCCACATCCAGGTTGCCCCACAACGGGCTGAGTATTTTCGCCGCTTCTGCAGGGTGGGTTTTCACCCATTCGCCGGTCTTGTGCAATTGCTCGTAAACCAGCTTGAGCACCTCGGGATGCGCCTTGGCGTAGGGGGTGCTGGTCAGGTAATAGCGTTTGTAACTGGCCAGGCCTGCGCCATCCGCCAGGGTGCGAGTCGGCAGTTGACGTTGTGCGCTGGTGAGGAAGGGTTCCCAGGTGACCCAGGCGTCGACTTTGTTGTTCTCGAACGCCGCGCGGCCATCGGCGGGCGACAGGTAGGCCGGCTCGATGTCGGAAAATTGCAGGCCGGCTTGTTTCAGGGCGGCGATCAGCAAATAGTGGGAGCCGGCCGCCTTGGTGACCGCGACTTTCTTGCCTTTCAAGTCTGATAGCTGCTGCAGCGGCGAATCCTTGCGCACGACGATCGCCTGGGCTGAAGGCGAGGGCGCTTCCTGGGCGAAGTAGGTCAACTTGGCCTGCGCGGCCTGAGCGAAAATCGGCACGGTGTCGGCGACGTCGGCACTGATGTCGACATTGCCGACATTAAGCGCCTCCAACAGTGGCAGGCCGCTGGAAAACTCATGCCAGCTCACATCGATGTTGTTCTGCCCGAGGGTTTTTTCCAGGGTGCCTTGGGTTTTCAACAGCGTGATCAACGTCGATGACTTCTGGTAACCGATGCGCACCGTTTCCCGGGCCTGCGACGGAAGGGCGAAAGACAGGGCCAGCGCCACGGCCAGGCCGGTCAGCAGTGGACGACGAAATTTCGCTGCAGGGTTTTTGCTGGGCTTGGACATGGCACGCTCGCTATTGCGCAGAAAAGTAGGGCTATCTGCCATGAAGCATATGGTTCTTAAAATTATTTTATAAATAACTTTTTAGCATTAGCTTAGTGATTTTGTATATTCCATCAAGGAATAAATAAATCGTTATTTATTCCTTTTAATGTCATTCCGGGAGGTGCACCTTAGAGGCCTGCACTACAGTGCGAATTTGCCCAACACCAGACAGGAAGCCTCACCATGACCATCAAAGCGATCAACGTACGGAACCAGTTCAAGGGCGTCATCAAGGAAATAGTGGAAGGCGAAGTGGTCTCCGAAATCGATGTGCAAACCGCCTCGGGCATCGTCACCTCAGTGATCACCACCCGCTCGGTGCGTGACCTTGAATTGAAGATCGGCAGCGAGGTCATTGCCTTCGTCAAATCCACCGAGGTCTCGATCGCCAAACTCTGACCGGGCCGGCTCCAAGCCTTGAATCTCAAGACCCTCGGCTTCGATCTTCTTTGCCCTCATCGATCGGGCAGGTAGCGAAGCCGTTCAACACCGTCCGACCCAACCGGCATAACCATATAATTATATGATTCTTTCATAATCATTGAGCTCTAATATAATCAAAATTGCTTTCTGGCTCACCCTCGAAACCTCGCTGGACGCAACACGGCTGACCCGGTTTTTTGCTCGGCCTCTTCGAACCAACCCACTCCAAGGTCTTTCATGAAGTTGAAAAAACTCATCGTCGCCGCCAGCCTGCTGTTCGCCGCAGCGGGGGCTCAGGCTCAGCAAGCCATCGATATCAGCTACCAGCGTTCTTCGACCCTGTGGATTCTGCTCAAGCAGAACGGCCAGCTGGAGGAGCGCCTCAAACCCCTGGGCTTCACCGTCAACTGGCATGAATTCAGCACCGGCCTGCTCAGCTCCCTGAACGCCGGCAGTGTCGATTTGCATGCCGACGTCGCCGACGCCTTTGCCTTGTTTACCCAGGCGGCCGATGCGCCACTGACCTATTACGCCCGGGAAAATCCATCGTCCAGCGCCCAGGCGATCATTGTCGCGGACACCTCGCCGATCCGGAGTGTTGCTGATCTGAAGGGCAAGACGGTCGCGGTGTCCAAGGGCTCGGGCAGCAACTTCCTGTTGATCTCTGCATTGCAAAAAGCCGGGCTGACCCTTGCCGACATCACCCCGCGTTACCTCGAAGCACCGGATGGCGGCGCGGCATTCGCCAACGGCAGTGTCGATGCCTGGGCCATCTGGGACCCGTTCCTGGCGACCCAGCAACTGGATCATCACGTGCGGGTGCTGGCCGATGGCAAGGACGGCGTCGCCAACTACAACCGTTTCTACCTGGCGACGTCGAAGTTCGCCAAGGCGCACCCGGACGTGCTGCAAGTCACTTTCGATACCCTGCGCGAGACCGGGCAGTGGGTCAAAACGCACCCGCAAGAGGCGGCGCAGATCCTCGGGCCGCTGTGGGGCAACATTCCCCCAGCCACGGTGGAGCTGGCGAACACCCGCCGCAGCTACGACATCGTCCCGGTCAAGGTCGATGAACTGGCCGAGCAGCAACGCATCGCCGACACCTACTACGCGGCGAAGCTCACGCCCAAACCGTTGAAGGTATCCGACATCGCTGTCTGGACGCCGAAGGCGCAGTAAGGGGACGTTGCCATGAGTCGTCAAATTCACCTGTCCGCCTTTTTGCTGACCGGCCCGGTCGTCCACAGCCACGCGGTGTGGCGTCACCCTGCAACCGTCGGCAACTACCTTGAGCCCGAGTACTACGCCCGCGTCGCGAAGGTCGTGGAGGAGGGCTTGTTCGACTTTCTATTCTTCGCCGATCGCCTTGCGGTCGGTGACCAGATGGGTGGCTCCCGGGACTTGGCCTTGCGCTACGGCGCCCAGGACGCGACACGGCTGGACCCTCTGCCGATCCTGTCTTACCTGATCGGCCAGACCCGCAAGCTGGGGCTGGGCGCCACCCGTTCCACCACCTATTACGAACCGGCGCATATCGCCCGGGAATTCGCCACCCTGGATCACCTGTCCAGGGGCCGTGCGGCCTGGAATATCGTGACCTCGATGAACGACAGCGAAGGGCGTCTGTTCGGCAAGGACAAGCACCTGGAGCATGACCTGCGTTACGACCGCGCCGACGAGTTCGTCGAAGTGGCGTTGAAGCTGTGGCGCAGCTGGGGGCCGGACGCGCTGAAGCTGGATCGGGAAAGCGGGGTGCTGGCCGATCCGTCGCAGATTCACTCGGTGCAACACCAGGGCGAGTGGTTCAAGGTCGAAGGGCCATTGAACATTCCGCGCACGCCCCAGGGCCGACCTGTGCTGATCCAGGCCGGTTCGTCCGGTCGAGGCCGGCGTTTCGGCGCGCGCTGGGCCGAGGCGATCTTCACCATTCACCCGCACTTGAACGCCATGCGCGCCTTCCGTGACGACGTGCGGGCGCAGGTCGTGCAACAGGGGCGCGAGGCCGACAGCTGCAAAGTGCTGACGGCGGTCATGCCGTTCATTGGCGGCAGCGAAGCCGAAGCGCGGGCCAAGCGCGATCGGCACAACGCGCTGGCGCGTCCCGAATTGGGCCTGGTCACCCTGGCCTCGCAACTCAATGTCGACCTGTCGCCGTTTGCGTTATCCGCAACCCTGGCCGAGATCGCCCGGTCGCCACTGATCCATCCGGCCGCCGCCGAAAAGCTGCTGATGCAGGGCCCGGAAACCACCCTGGAGCAACTGGGACGGATTTTCGCCAGCAGCGTGCGCGTGCCGCAGCTGGTGGGCACCGGCGCACAAATCGCCGAGCAACTGGCCGAGCTGTTCCTGGGCGAAGGCTGCGACGGCTTCGTGATCTCGCCGGCTTACCTGCCGGGCTCGTTCAGCGAATTCGTCGAGAGCGTGATTCCTCATTTGCAACGCAAGGGCTTGTTCCGCCGCGCCTACGAGGGCTCGACCTTGCGTGAGCATCTGGGGCTGGCCGGACTGAAGGACTAAGCACCTCCATCAATCAAAAGGGATATTTTGCATGGCCGTTTTCGATCGTTTGACCCGTCGTCACCTGCTGGGCCTGGCCAGCGTCGCCCTGGCGAGTCCGTTGCTGATGTCATTGCCGCGCGCCAGTTGGGCGACCGATGAACACGCTGGACATGCTGCCCCGGGCGCAAGCGAGCCCGGCGGCACTGGCGAGTTTATCCGCCTGGACGCGCCGCGGGCGCTGAAGCTGGCGGTCAACCTCAATGCGGTGTGCCTGGCGCCGGTGGTCATCGCCCATGGGCAAGGATTTTTCAAGAAGCACAACCTCGATGTGGAACTGGTCAACTTTGGCAACTCCACCGAAGTCCTGCTCGAAGCCATCGCCACCGGCAAGGCCGACGCCGGTGTCGGCATGGCGCTGCGCTGGCTCAAGGCCCTGGAGCAGGGCTTCGACGTCAAGCTCACCGCCGGTACCCATGGCGGTTGCCTGCGTTTGCTCAGTGCGGTCAATGGTGACGTGCACAAGCTCGAGGACCTCAAGGGCAAGACCATCGGCGTCACCGACATGGCCAGCCCGGACCGCAATTTCTTCTCGATCCTGTTGAAAAAGCACGGCATCGATCCGGTGCGCGATGTCGACTGGCGACTGTTCCCGGCCGACCTGCTGGGCACGGCGCTGGAGCGCGGTGAAGTCCAGGCGATCAGCGGCAGCGACCCGTTCATGTACCGCCTGATCAAGGCCGGCCAGGCCCGGGAGCTGTCCACCAACCTGGTCGAGGAGTACGCCAACCTCAGCTGCTGCGTGGTCGGCGTGACCGGCAAACTGGTGCGCGAGGAAAAACGCGTGGCGGCGGCCCTGACCCAGGCGATTCTCGAGGCCCACGATTACTCGGTGAAAAATCCCCAGGCCGTGGCCAAGGGGTTCCAGGCCTACGCGCTGAACACCTCGGTCGAAGAAGTCGAGGCCATCCTGCATGACCATACCCACGGGCATCATGCCGTGGGAGCGCTGCTGACCAGGGAAATCACCACCTACGTCACCGACCTGAAAACCGTGGAAGTCATTCGCCAGAGCACTGATGCCGGTGAGTTCGCCAAGGAGATCACCGCCGATGTCTTCAGCTGAGTTTTCGACACTGGCCCCAGCGGCGACGTCGCGGGCTTTCAAGGTCTGGCGCCAGGGCGCGATAGCGGTGACGGCGTGGGTGGCGGTGGCGCTGTTGATCAGCTATTGGCCCAACGCCACGCGGGTCTGGCCGATGACCCAGGGCTTGGCGAATCTGTGCCTGGCGATGGCGGCCTTGATCGGCCTGCTGGGTCTCGTCGGTCGCTGGTCGGCACAAGTTGCCACGCGCATTCGTGCAGCTGGCGCCTGGTTGATCGCATTGCCGCTCCTGTTGGCTGTCTGGGAGCTGCTCACCGCCAAGCTGGGCCTGTTGCCGGTGCCATTTTTCGCACCGCCGCAAGCGTTGCTCGCGGTGTACGTCGAAGACTGGCCGCGCCTGGCCGAGAGCCTGCTGCACTCGGCGCTGTTGCTGGGCACGGGCGTGGCATTGGGCGCTGCAACCGGTTTTGTCGCCGGGGTCGCCATCGGTTGGTCCACCAGCATCGGCTACTGGCTGCATCCGGTATTGCGCATTCTCGGGCCGGTGCCTTCCACCGCCTTGCTGCCGCTGTGCTTTTTTCTGTTTCCCACCAGCTGGAGTGCCAGCGTGTTCCTGATCGCCCTGGCGACCTGGTTCCCGGTGACGGTGCTGACCTGGTCCGGCGTGGCCAGCGTCGACAAGGCGTATTACGACGTGGCCCGGACCCTGGGTGCGAAGCCGGGCTTCCTGATTTTCAAAGTGGCGATCCCGGCGGCCTTGCCCCACGTGTTCGTGGGTCTGTTCATGGGGCTGGGCGCTTCGTTCTCGACCCTCGTGGTCGCGGAAATGATGGGGGTCAAGGCTGGCATCGGCTGGTACTTGCAATGGGCCCAGGGCTGGGCGGCCTACGCCAATATGTATGCGGCGCTGTTGATCATGGCACTGGCCTGCTCGGGGCTGATCTCCGCACTGTTCCTGGTGCGTGACCGGTTGCTAGCATGGCAGAAAGGAGCGATGAAATGGTAGCGCTGGCACAAACAACAACGGCGTCGGCGTCGGCAGGGCTGGCTCTGCGCATCGACAATTTGAGTCATGGGTTCGCCCTGGACGGTCAGCACTTGCCGGTGCTGGAGCGGGTTTCCCTCGACGTTGCCCCTGGCGAATTCGTCGCCTTGCTCGGGCCTTCAGGATGCGGCAAGTCCACCTTGCTGCGGCTGGTGGCCGGGCTGGAACCGGCCGATTCCGGCAGGTTGCTGGCTGACGGTGTGTCGATCACCGGCCCGGATCCGAGTCGGGTCGTGGTGTTCCAGGACCCGACGCTGTACCCGTGGCGCCGGGTATGGGACAACGTCGCCCTTGGTCTGGAAGCCCAGGGCCTGCTGAAAACCCATTCGGCCAAGGTCGATGCCGCGTTGGAAAAAGTCGGCCTCAGCCAGTTCGCCCGCGCTTACCCACGGCAGCTGTCAGGCGGGATGGCCCAGCGTGTGGCCCTGGCCCGGGCGCTCGTCAACGAACCGCGCCTGCTGATTCTCGACGAGCCCCTGGGCAAGCTCGATTCCCTGACTCGCATCACCATGCAGAAAGAACTGATCGACCTGTGGCAACGCCAGGGCTACACCGCGCTGCTGGTGACCCACGATGTCGAAGAAGCCCTGCTGCTGGCCAATCGGGTGATCGTGTTCAGCGACCGGCCGGCGGCGATCAAGGCGCAATTGACCATCGAACGACCATATCCGCGGCATCGCGACGACCCTTACCTGGTGGACCTGCGACGCCAGATCATGGGCTTGCTTGGGTTGGGGGAAAGCTGGTAATCATGGGTTGAATGCCAAATCTGTGCCGAACACTATTCGCGAGACAACGACGTACCCCTGTAGGAGCGGGCTTGCCCGCGAAAGCTGTGTGTCAGTCGATACATATATTGCCTGATACACCGCTTTCGCTGGCAAGCCAGCTCCTACAGGGGACTGATAGTGTTTGGGAGAATTGTGCCTGGCACTGAGCTAATGTGGGAGCGAGCTCTCCATATTCCATAGGGATTTTTTCAGACCATGAGTTTCACTTCCATGCATTGGGGCGCCTACCGCCCGCAGGTCGTCGACGGAAAGCTGCAAGCGATGGTCCCGGCGGAATGGGACCCGGATCCGTCCGCTATCGGCGCTTCGATTCCCGAAGCCCTCACGTCGCCGACGCGAATCCTGCGGCCGGCGGTGCGTCGCAGCTATCTTGCGCAGCCCGGTTCTCACCCCGAGCTGCGCGGCCAGGAACCCTTCGTCGAAGTGTCGTGGGAGGTCGCCCTGGACCTGGTCGCCGGGCAGCTGAAACAGGTCAAGGCCGAGCATGGCAACCAGGCCATTTTCGGCGGCAGCTACGGCTGGGGCAGCGCCGGGCGGTTTCATCATGCGCAAAGCCAGCTGCACCGTTTCCTCAATCAGTTCGGCGGCTATGTGTTCAGCATGGACAGCTACAGCCTGGGCGCCGGCCGGGTGTTGATGCCGCACATCGTCGGCAACATGGACTGGCTGCTGGCCGCGCACACCTCATGGAAAAACCTGGCGCAGCATTGCGAACTGTTCGTCGCCTTCGGTGGCCTGCCGGCAAAAAACGCCCAGGCCAGCCCCGGGGGTGCCAGCGAGCATCTGTTGACCCGTGCGCTGGAAGAAATGTCCGAGACCGGCGTGCAGTTCGTCAACGTCAGCCCGTTGCGCGACGATCTGACCGGGCCGAAAAATATTCAATGGCTGCCGGTTCGTCCCGGCAGTGACACCGCGTTGATGCTGGCGTTGTCCTACGTGCTGGTCAGCGAAGGTTTGCACAATGAGGACTTCGTTCAGCGCTACACGGTTGGCTATGAGCGGTTTCGCGATTATCTGCTCGGCCATGTCGACGGCCAGCCCAAAAACTCACTGTGGGCCCAGGCCCTGACCGACATCCCGGCGCAGCAGATCACCGACCTCGCGCGGCGCATGGCCCGCCAGCGCACCATGATCAACGTCGCCTATTCCCTGCAGCGGTCGGTGCACGGTGAACAGCCGTTCTGGATGACCGTGACCCTGGCCGCGCTGCTCGGGCAGATCGGCCTGCCCGGCGGCGGCTTTGGTCTGGGTTACGGCTGCATGAACAACACTGGCAGTGGCCGCAAGGCGTTTTCCGGACCGCGCTTTTCCCAAGGGGTCAATCCGGTCAAGGATTTCATTCCGGTGGCGCGGGTGACCGATATGCTGCTCAACCCGGGCGCGCCTTTCGACTACAACGGCAAGCAGTTGCATTACCCGGACATCCGCCTGGTCTATTGGGCCGGGGGCAACATCTTCCATCACCATCAGGATCTCAACCGTCTGCTGGAGGCCTGGCAGCGGCCGCAAACCATCGTCGTGCATGAGCAGTTCTGGACCGCCCAGGCCAAGTACTCGGACATCGTGTTACCGGCCACGACGGCCCTGGAGCGCAACGACATCGGCAGCTCCGCTTCGGACCGTTTCATGATCGCGATGCACCAGGCGATCGAGCCGGTGGGAGAGGCCCGGGACGATTATTCGATCCTGGCGGATGTCGCCAGGCGCCTGGGTTTTCGCGACGCCTTCACCGAAGGCCGCGATGCCGAAGCCTGGCTGCGCTTTACTTATGACGAATCCCGGGGCAGGGCGCAGGAGCACGGGATCGAACTGCCGGACTTCGACCGCTTCTGGCGCGATGGCCTGTTCGAAATCGACTACCCCGACAACGATACCGTCCTGCTCGAATCTTTCCGCGAAGACCCCGACGCCCATCCACTACCGACGCCCTCAGGACGCATCGAAATCTTCTCTGAACGCATCGCCAGCTTCGGCTACGCCGATTGCCCCGGGCATCCGGTGTGGCTGGACAAGCCGCTGGCATCGTTTCCGTTGCAGCTGCTGTCGAACCAGCCGAAAACCCGCCTGCACAGTCAATACGATCACGGCGCCTACAGTCGCGCTTCGAAGGTCCGCCAACGTGAACCTTTGACGCTCAACCCCGCCGACGCGCGCGATCGGGGGCTGGTCGATGGCGACGTGGTCAAGGTGTTCAACGACCGCGGCGCGTTCCTGGCCGGGGTAATCGTCTCGGACGGCATTCGCCCGGGCGTGGTGCAAATCGCCACCGGAGCCTGGTTCGATCCATGGGTGCCTGGTGAACGCAACAGTCTGGAAAAACACGGCAACCCGAACATGATCACCGCCGACATCGGCGCTTCAAGCCTGTCCCAGGGCTGCTCGGCGCAAACCGCCTCGGTGGAGATCGTCAAGTGGGATCAGGCGTTGCCACCGATCACGGCGTTCGAGCCGCCGTCGATGGTTTGAGGGTGGAGCAGTTTGCCCGATTCATCGATGAGGTCCTGCCTTCCCCTGTAGGGGCTGGCTTGTCGGATCGCCGCACCGCAGCGAAAGCGGTCTGTCTGCCAACACCTCTGTTGAATGTGCCGCCGTCTTCGCCAGCAAGCCGGCTCCTGCACGGATTAGCGTCGATTGCGCGCAGGTTTATACCAGGTCGCCGAGCTTCACTAAAAATGCAAATAGCTGATAAATAATCATAAAAATATTAATTAAAGTAATTATTAACTTATAACTATTAAGACTTTTACAGAAGTTTTTTAGACGAATATTTTCCACCCAAGAGATCTTTCTCTAACGACAACTCGACCCGACCCCTCGCACGGTGGAGGAGAGCCAAGACCTGACCCACCTGCGAGGGCGCCTGATCATGACCACCTGACCTCATTTCCCCTTGCTGTTCCGCGCGGCTCCTGACGCCGGTTCCAGCACGCTTCTCTCCTGTGATCCCCCGTGCCGGCTACCTCCGAGCCAGGGTGCCGTTCGCCTTTGAAAAACCAGCTCGCACGCCGAGTCCTGATCAGAGTCTGCCCAATGAGTCATGCCAAGCGTTTCCCCCAAAGCATCTACAGCCTGCCGTCCGACAACAATCGCCTGACCCTGGGCAGCGTGCCACGGCACGAGGACCCGTTGCTCGAGCGCCTGCATCGCAAGCAACGCCTCGCCGCGGCGTACCGCCTGTTCGCCCGTTATGGCTATGAAGTCGGTGTGGCCGGGCATTTCACCGCTCGCGACCCGATCCATCCCGAACAGTACTGGATCAACCCGCTCGGTGTGCCGTTTTCACAAATCACCGTTTCCCATTTGCTGCGCGTCGATAGCAACGGCCAGGTGGTGGAGGGTGATGGCGTGCTCAACACCAGCGCCCTTGAACTGCACCACGATCTGCAGCAGGCGCGCCCGGAAGTCGTCGGTATTGCCCACCTGCATGCGTTCCATGGGCGGGTGTGGTCGTCCCTGGGGCGGCTGTTCGATCCGATTACCGCCGAGGCCGGGGCGTTCGAGGACGATCAGGTGTTCTTCCGTCGTCACGATCTGCGCACCGCTGGCGGCGCGTTGGAGCAGGACCGCGACATCGTCAGCCGGGCGTTCGTCGAGACCTTTGCCCAGCACAATCTGTTGATCTGGCAGAACCATGGGCTGTGGGTCACCGGGGAGACGGTGGAAAGCGCGGCCTGGCGCTTCATCCTTGCCGAAGACACCGCCCGTGCCCACCTGCTGGCGCATTCGGCGGGCACGCCGTCGATACCCCAGGCGGAATCGCCCGAGGGCTCCAGAGACAAGGCGCGTCACGAGTTCTTCGGTTGGCTCAACTTCCTGCCACTGTGGGACCTGATCCGCACCGAAGAACCGGATCTGCTCGACTGAGGAGTTGGCCATGCACACGCTCTCTCGTCGGCAATTGCTGCGGGCCACCGGTGTCCTCGCGGCCGGAACCCTGCTCGATGCCCAGGCCGCATCCGCGCCTTTGCGGGTGTGGCGCTACAAAGGCATGGCCGCCTCATTCCTGGCGGATGCCGGGCAGGCGGACACGCCTTATCCAGTGGAGTGGGTGGACATCGGCGGCGGCAATCTGGTGCTTGAAGCCTTGACCAGCGGCCACCTGGATTACGCCTTCATGAGCGAGATCCCGCCGATTTTCGCCTCGATTGCCAAGGCGCCGCTGGTGGTGGTCGCCGTCTACAAGGGCGACACCAACGACAGCGGCATCGTGGTCCGCAAAGGCGCGGGGATCCGCAGCGTTGCCGACCTGAAGGGCAAGACCATCAGCTATGTGCGGGCCACCAACACCCATTACTTCGTGCTCAACATGCTGCGCCGCAACGGCCTGTCCCTGGCCGATGTGCAAGCGGTGCCGTTGCCGGTACAGGACGCCCTGAGCGCCTTTCGCAACGGTCACATCGACGCGCTGGCGACGGGCGGGATCAGTGTGCTGCAGGCCGTGAGCCAGATGGATGGCGAGTTGCTGGAAAACGTCAGCCGCTACTCGTCCGGCAACTACCTGATCGCGACCACCGGGCAAGTGCTGTCCGACCCGCAGCGGCGCGACCAGGTCGGCGATTTCCTGCGCCGCGAAAAAGCCACTTGGGAGTGGGTCAACGCCCATCCCGAGCGGTGGGCGCAACGCAGCGAAGCGCTGACCGGCATCGACCGTGAACTGTACCTGCGCCAGTTCCGCCAACGCAGCCAGCCGACTCGCCTGGTCGGCACCGACGACAGCGCCATCGCCGCGCAGCAGCAGGTCGCGGACCTGTTTTATGAAAACCACCTGATCAGCCAGAGCGTCGATGTACGACCGCTGTGGCGCAACGACTTCAATCAAATTCTGAACAGTTGATTCCCATGAAATCGAACGCTTATGTTTCGACGCTGCAACTCGCCCCCTTGGTGTTTGCAGGCTTTTCCTTACTGCCGGTGTATGCAGCCACCGATGAAACCCTGGACAGGGTGATTGTCACCGGGTCGCGTGGCAGCGAAGCGCGTACGGTCACCAGCAGCCCTTCGCCGATCGATGTGATCAGCGCGCAGCAACTGGAAAAAACCGGCGCCAACAGTTTGCGCACGGCGTTGCAGAAAACCCTGCCATCCTTTTCCCAGCGCCCCTCGGGCACCTCCAACGACAGTATTGCCCGGCCTTACAGCCTGCGCGGCCTGAACGGTTCCAACGTGCTGGTGCTGGTCAATGGCAAGCGCCGTCACAACAGCGCGGTGATCAACCTCGATTCCACGGCGGCCTACGGCACCAACCCGGTTGATCTGGACATGATCCCGATCAGCGCCATCGACCATATCGAAGTGCTGCGCGACGGCGCTTCGGCTCAGTACGGTTCGGACGCGATCGCCGGGGTGATCAATATCATCCTCAAGCAGAACGACAATGGCGGTTCGGCCAGTACCTCCTACGGCGAATACACCAAGGGTGACGGTGGCACCATTCGCCAGACCCTGAACAAAGGTCTGACGTTGCCCAACGACGGCTTCTTCAATGTCTCCCTGGATGCCAAGTCTCAACAGACCGCCGTGCGCGCCCGTGATGCCACCGGCTCGTTCTACTACCGGCAACCCGATGGCTCCGCCGACCCGCGAGAGGCCACCGCCGACAAGTCCGTGCAGAAAAACGGCCTGCCGAAAATCAAGGCGCTGGGGGTGGCCTACAACGCCGAACTGCCCCTGGAAGAGGTCACTCTCTACTCCTTCTCGACCTTGACCAAGCGCGATGCCCGGGGTGGGCAGAATTTCCGTCGGCCCAATTCCACCAACATCATCCCCGAGATCTACCCCGACGGTACCGCGCCGTTCTACACCCTGGAGGAAACCGACTACCAGGCCGCGGCGGGCGCCAAGGGCCTGGTGGGTGACTGGAATTGGGACCTGAGCTCGACCTTCGGCCGCGACAAGGGGCAGGCCGGTGCCGATGAAACCCTCAACGCCTCCCTGGGACCTTCGAGCCCGACGCACTTCGACAGCTATACCAATTACTTCGATCAATGGACCAATAACTTCGACCTGACACGAGCGTTTGAAGTCGGGCTGGCCAAGCCGCTGCAGGTGTCCGCGGGGCTCGAGCATCGGCATGAACGCTACAAGACCGAGTCCGACGACCCGCTGTCGTTCATCAACGGCGGCTACATCTACCCCAGTGGTCCGTTGCAAGGCCAGCCCGCGGCAGTCGGTGCCCAGGGGGCGATCACCCTGACCCCGGAAGACGAAGGCCAGGCCAGCCGCAACAGCTACGCGACGTATGTGGATGTCGGGCTCAACCCGACCGAGAAGTTCTATGTCGGCCTGGCCGGCCGCTTCGAGAGTTATGACGACAGCGCCGGCAACACCACCAGCGGCAAGCTGTCGCTGCGTTATGACTTCACGCCCGAGTTCGCGATTCGCGGCACCTTGAGCAACGGTTTTCGCGCGCCGTCATTGTCGCAATCGGTGTACGCACAAACGGCCAACCAATACACCACGGTCAATGGCGTCCCGCAGTTCGTTGAAGCCAAATCGGTGCGAGTCGATTCACCCTTGGCCAAGGCGCTGGGCGCCGAAGACCTGAGCCCGGAAAAATCGCGCAACATCAGCGTCGGCTTTGCCTACAAGCCGGTGCCCGAAGCCAACATCACCCTCGATGCCTACCAGATCGAAATCAAGGACCGCATCGCCCAGACCGGCTTCCTGTTCGGCAACGGCGTGGACCAGATCCTCGTGGCCAATGGCTTCCGGCCCGGTTACCGGGTGAAGTACTTCACCAACGCGGCGGACACCACCACCCGCGGCGTCGACCTGGTCACCGACTACCGCGTCGATTACGGCGCCCTGGGCAACGTCAAGTACGGCCTGGCGTTCAACTACAACAAAACCGATATCGACAGCATCAAGTCGACGCCGGCCGCATTGACCGCCGCCGGATCCAACCTGGAGCTCTTCGACCGGGTGGCCCAGGGTTACCTGACGGTGGCCAACCCCAAGACCAAGCTGATCCTCAGTGCCAACTGGACAATCGACAAGTTCGACATCAATGCCTCCGTCAGCCGCTACGACAAGGTCATTGCCCGGGATGTGAACCCCGATTTCGATGTGACCTACGGCGCCAAGTGGCTCACCGACCTGGAAGTCGCCTACGACCTGACCGACAGCCTGAACCTGGCAGTGGGGGGGAACAACCTGTTCAACGTCAAGGCCGACAACAACGGCTATCCCAACGGCGATATCAACGGCTTTCCGAAGTTCGGCAGCATCTCGCCGTTCGATCCCTACGGTGGCTTTTGGTACACCCGCGTGAGTTACAACTTCTGATGAGGACCCCGACATGAGCCATAACCACAGACAAATCATTCTTGGCGCCTTCATTCCCAGCGCTGGCATTCAAGGTTCCAGCTGGCGTCACCCGAGCGCTACCGGCGACTCGTTCCGCGATTTCGAACACTACCGCGCAATTGCCGAGAAGCTGGAAGCCGCGCGCTTTCACGCGTTGTTCTTCAACGACACGGTGAACGTCGACCTCGATCCGCTGGCACTGGCCGGCGGGCCCAACAGCGTGCGCTGGGACCCCTTGGTGCTGCTGCCGGCGTTGGCGCTGGCGACGCGACACATCGGCCTGATCGCCACCGCCAGCACCACCTACAACGAGCCCTTCAACATCGCCCGCAAGTTCGCTTCCATCGATCACCTGAGCGGTGGGCGCGTCGGCTGGAACCTGGTGACCTCGTTGGGGGGCGGGGAAAACTTCAACCTCGACGCGCACATCAAGCATGCCGATCGCTATGAGCGTGCCGAGGAGTTCTACGATGTGGTCACCGGTCTCTGGGACAGCTGGGAGGACGATGCCTTTGTCCAGGACAAGGCGACGGGTCGCTGGCTCGACGTCGACAAATTGCATGTACTCAATCACCACGGCAAGTACTTTCAGGTCCAGGGTCCGCTGAACGCCGCGCGCCCGGTCCAGGGCTACCCGGTGATAGCCCAGGCCGGCTCCTCCGACTCGGGCAAACGCCTGGCGGCCAGGGCGGGAGAGCTGATTTTCACCGCCCAGCATACGGTCGAGCAGGGGCAGGCTTTTTATCGCGAAATCAAGCAAAGCGCCCAACGCCTGGGGCGCAACCCCAAGCATCTGAAGGTGCTCCCCGGGGTCTCCACGATAGTGGGCAAAACCCAGGCCGAGGCGCAGGCCAGGTACGACCAGTTGCAGGAGTTGCAAGACCCGAAATCCTTCCTCAGTTCGATCTCGCGTTTCACCAGCCTGGGCTTCGACCTGTCCGAGTTACCCTTCGATTCGCTGGTGCCGTTGCCGCCGGAACAATTCGACACCAATACCCACAAGAGCCGGCAGAAACTGGTGTTCGACCTGATTCGCCGGGAGCGTCCGACAGTGCGCGAGCTGTTCAACAAGCTCACCGCCGGCGGTCACCGTATCTTGATCGGTACCCCGCAGAGCATCGCCGATGATTTCCAGGAGTGGTTCGAGAACGGCGCCGCCGACGGCTTCAACGTGATGTTCTCCGGCTTGCAGCAAGGCATTGCCGACTTCGCCGATGGCGTGGTGCCAGAGTTGCAGCGGCGAGGGTTGTTCCGTCGTGAATATCAGGGCAAAACCTTGCGCGAAAATCTCGGTTTGCCGTACATCGCCAACCGTCACGCAGGGCCCGGGCTTCAACCGCTGCAAGAGATTCAATCATGAGTGCGCGCGTCCGATGGCTGCATCTCTCGGTGCCCGTGCTGGCGCTGCTGCTGGGGGCTTGCGGCGATCCCCAGGGCAGCGTGACCGGCGCGCAGACGTCCATACCCCAAAGCGGTGGCATCCTGCGGGTCGCCTTGGAAGGTGATCCGCAATGCGTCGATCCACAGCAGGCCGGTAACAACACGGCGCTCAATGTCGGGCGGCAACTGGTCGATTCGTTGACCGATCAGGACCCGCTCAACGGTGCGATCGTGCCGTGGCTGGCGCAACGCTGGGAGGTCGACGCCGACTCCCGGCGTTTCACCTTCATCCTGCGTGAAGACGTCACTTTCAGCGACGGTACGCCGGTGGACGCCGCGGCGGTCAAGGCCAACTTCGAAGGCATTGTGGCCCTGGGCGCGCGCTCGATCCTCGGCTCGACCTACCTGGCCGGTCTCAAGGGTATCGAGACACCGGACAGTCATACCGTGGTGGTCGAGTTCGAGCAGCCGAACGCGCAGTTCCTCCAGGCCACCTCGACCATGACGTTGGGCCTTTTATCCAGCGCAACCCTTGGCCTGGCAGCGGGTGAGCGGTGCCAGGGCCGATTGATTGGCTCGGGGCCGTTTGTGCTGAAATCCTTCGTGCACAACCAGAGCCTGTCGTTGCAGCGGCGCGATGATTACAACTGGGCGTCGTCGCTGGCGGCCCATGCTGGCAAAGCCTGGCTCGACGGCATCGAATTCTTGATCATCCCCGAGTCGGGTGTGCGTTTGGGCAGCCTGGCGTCCGGCCAGATCGATGTGAACACCGGCGTCGCGCCGCAAGATGAGCAGAGCATCGCAAGCCAGGGCCTGGTGCTATTGACCCGGGCCAACCCGGGGGTGGTGTACAACCTGGCGCTGAATGAGTCGACGCCAATGTTTGCCGATATCAGGGTGCGTCAGGCGCTGAACAAGGCGATCGATCGAGCCGAACTGCAAAGCATCATTTCCCGCTACCAGAAGCCTGCCAGCGCCCTGGTCGCCAGCAGCACGCCGTTCTATCGCGATTACTCCAGTCTTCTTACCTACGACCCGGATGCCGCCCGACGGTTGCTCGATGAAGCCGGTTGGCAGTCTGGCGCGGATGGGGTGCGCAGCAAGGAGGGTCAGCGACTGTCGTTTCGTCTCGATTACTGGCAGCCGACGCCGATTCTCGAACTGGTCCAGCAACAATTGAAACGGGTCGGGATCGAGCTGCGCCTGAACAAGTCGACCCTCAGCCAGGTGACTGCGCTACAGGCCAGCGGCGATTTCAGCCTGCGCTTTCTAAACCTGACGCGGGCCGATCCGGATGTGCTGCGCACCTTGTTCGATGCCGCGGGCTACAACATCAATCAGCGGCAACCGGGCGAGGTCGATCGACTGTTGCGCGAATCCGCCGAGACCCTGGACGGTGGCAAACGCCAGGTCTTGATCGATCAGGCCAGCGAATGGCTGCTGCGCGACGGGCATGCCATTGCCCTGATTGAACTCGCCACCGTCATGGCCCACGGCAAAGGGGTACATGGCCTGCATTACGAGGCCTCGTCGCGGCTGCAGTTCTTCGACACCTGGTTGCAGCCATGAGGGCCGGGCGATGAGTGATTCCATATTGGCAACCAACCCGGCCGTGGTGCGACGCCGCGGTCCGGGTATCTGGCGTTACCTGCTGGCCCGCGCCTGGCAGGCCCTGCTGGTGCTGTGGGCGGCGTTCAGCCTGTCGTTCCTGATTCTCTACGCGCTGCCCAGCGATCCGGTGAGCATCATGCTCAATCAGAGTGGCGAGCAGAGCACGGTCAATCAGCAGCAGGTCGACGCGCTACGTGCGCAATACCATCTGGATGAACCCTTGGCGGTGCAGTACGGGATTGCCCTGTGGCGGGCGCTGCAACTGGATTTTGGCAACTCGATCCAGAGTGGCCAGCCGGTTTCCCGATCCTTGGCCGACGCCTTGCCGGCGACGGCCGCACTGACCTTTCTGGCATTGTCGGTCGCCTTGGTGGCAGGCATCGGCCTGGCCTTGGGCGCCAGCCTGACACGCCGGGCCTGGCTGCGCGATCTGCTGTTGGGGCTGCCGGCGGTGGCCGTGTCGCTGCCGACCTTTTGGGTCGGGTTGCTGTTGTTGCAGTGGTTTTCCTTCGGCTGGCACTGGTTTCCGGCGATGGGCAACCGCGGGTTGGCCTCGCTGGTGCTGCCGGCCCTGACGCTGGCCATTCCCACCAGCGCGGTGATCGCCCAGGTACTGGCGCGATCCCTGGCCGCGACCTGGCGCCAGCCTTTCGTCGAAGCGTTGCGGGCCAAGGGGCTGGGGCCGGTGCGCCTGATGCTGGTGCATGTGCTGCACAACGCGCTGATTCCGATCCTGAGCGTGTCCGGGGTGATCGTCGGTTCGCTGCTGGCGGGGGCGGTGGTGACGGAAACCGTGTTCTCCCGCGAAGGCGTCGGGCGCCTGGCACAAGCGGCAGTCAGCAGCCAGGACATCCCCATGGTGCAGGGTGTGGTGCTGTTGGCGGCGTTGATCTTCATTGTCGTCAACTTGCTGGTAGACCTGCTGTATCCGCTGCTTGATCCGCGTATCCGCGCCAACCCGGGAGCCAGACGATGAACGATGGATTGATCGATACGCTTCCTGCTGCGCGCCGTACGCCCTGGCGTTCGGGCTGGTCGGCAACGCTGCTGCGGGTGTTGCGCCGGCGCCCATTGTTGCCGTTGGGACTGGCAGTCTTGTTGTTGGTATTGAGCTGGGCCCTCTGGCCGCAGCTGTTCAGCCACTTCGACCCCTTGCTCGGTGTCCCTGCCCAGGCGTTGCAGGGGCCGTCCCTGGAGCACTGGTTCGGCACCGATCATTTGGGGCGCGATCTCTACAGCCGCACGGTGCATGGCGCGGCGCTGTCGTTGCAGGCGACATTGCTGGCGGTGGTGATCGCCTTGCTCAGTGGCATCGTGCTAGGTGTGCTGGCGGGATTTTTCGGGGGGTGGGTCGACGCCGTGTTGATGCGCCTGGTGGAAATCCTGATGGCGATTCCGGCGTTGCTGCTGGCCATGGCGGTGATCACCGTGCTCGGCTTTGGCACCTTGAACATTGCCTTGGCGGTGGGTTTGTCGTCAGTCGCGACCTTCGCGCGCCTGGTCCGGGGCGAAGTGCTGCGCTGGAACGCCAGCACCTTTGTCGAAGCCGCCTCAGCCTGCGGTGTCGGTCCCTGGACCATCATCGTGCGGCACATCCTGCCACACGCGAGCGCACCGGTATTGGCCTTGGCCGCCCTGGAGTTCGGCAGCGCGGTGCTGGCGGTGTCGGCCTTGAGTTTCCTCGGGTTCGGCGCACCGCCGCCGCAGCCGGAGTGGGGATTGCTGGTGTCCGAAGGACGCAACTACATGGTGTCCGCCTGGTGGTACACCAGTTTGCCAGGGCTGGTGGTGGCGGCGGTGGTGGTCTCGGCCAACCAATTGGCCAGGGCGTTACAGGATGATCAGGGAGCACGTGGATGAATCGGCGACAGGAAGCTTTGTTGGAGGTGCGTGATCTGCGTATCGCTTATCACGGCCGTGAAGGACGAACCGAAGGCGTGGCCGGGATTGATTTCCAGCTGCAGTCCGGGGAAATACTGGCGATTGTCGGTGAGTCCGGTTCGGGAAAATCGACCACGGCGGCGGCGCTGGTGGGGTTGCTGGCCGCCAACGCGCGGATCGAGGCGGGCAGTATTCGCCTGGCGGGTGAGGAGTTGACCCGGGCCAGTGAGCGCCAGTGGCAGGCGATTCGCGGGCGACGTGTCGGCTTTGTGCCCCAGGACCCGGGATTGTCACTGGACCCGGTCAAGCGTATCGGCAGCCAACTGATTGAAGCCTTGACCCTGCATGACGTGCCGAAAGCACTGGCTCGCCAGCGCAGCCTGGAACTGTTGCGCGAGGTCGGTCTGGCGGATGCCGAACGGATTGCTCAAGGCTATCCCCATCAGCTCTCGGGCGGTATGCGCCAGCGCGTGCTGATCGCCATCGCCTTGGCCAATGATCCGCCGCTGATTATCGCGGATGAGCCCACCAGCGCCCTGGATGTCGGCGTACAGCGGCAGATTCTCGACCGCCTGCAAGCCCTGGCCCGGGAGCGCGGGAGTGCCGTGTTGCTGATCACCCATGACCTCGGGGTGGCGCTGGATCGCGCCGACCGGCTGCTCGTGATGCACCAGGGGCGCATCGTCGAGGCCGGTGAGGCCCGGCGGATTTTCCAGGCACCGCAACATGCCTACACTCAGCAACTGCTCAATGCCGCACCCAGCCTGACCGTGCAACAACGGCGCGCGCCGGTGGCCGTACCATGGGTTGATGGCCAGCCCGCGGCGCTACTGGTAGCGAAGAACCTGAGCAAAGACTTCTCCTCCTGGCGCAACCACGAGCCGGCGGCGGTGGATGGCGTTTCCTTTCATTTGCCCCGCCATGGCACCACCAGCCTGGTGGGCGAGTCGGGCTCGGGCAAGTCCACCACCGCACGCTTGATTCTCGGTCTGGAAAAACTCGACACCGGCACCGTGCTGTTCGATGGCCAGGACATCAGCCAGGTGTCGCAACGCGAGTGGCTGGCCCTGCGGCGACGGATCCAGGTGGTCTATCAGAACCCTTATGCCTCGCTCAACCCGCGTTTGAGCCTGGAGCAGATCATCAACGAACCGCTGCAGGCCTTTGCCCTGGGGGATGCGGCCTGGCGCCGGCAACGGGCGGCGACCCTGCTGGAACAGGTCGAGTTGCCGGTGCGCCTGCTCGGCAGTCGTCCCACCGAACTGTCCGGCGGCCAGCGTCAGCGTGTGGCGATTGCCCGGGCGCTGGCGCTGGAACCGCAGTTGCTGGTGCTCGATGAGCCTTTATCGGCGTTGGATGCTTCGGTGCAGGGGCAGATTCTGAAGTTGCTGGGGGAGCTGCAAGCCAGGCTCGGCCTGAGTTACCTGTTCATCTCCCACGACCTGGCCGTGGTCCGGCAGATCTCCGATCAGGTGGTGGTGATGCAGGCGGGCCGGGTGGTGGAGCAGGGCGCCTGCGAGCAAATTTTCCAGTCCCCTGCCAGCGACTACACCCGCAGTCTGTTGGCGGATATCCCGGGCCGGCGGCATGGCGTAGGCGCTGGTGTGCCGGCGAAGGCAACCTTGAGTCCGGCAGCGTCCATGCAGACGCCTTCGCCAGCAAGCCGGCTCCTACAGGTCCGGTGATCCAAGCCGGAGATCCTGTAGGGGCTGGCTTGTCGGATCGCCGCACCGCAGCGAAGGCGGCCTCGAGCCTTGCGGCGTCCATGCAGGCGCCTTCGCCAGCAAGCCGGCTCCTACACGAGATCGGAGGTGTTCATCGATTTCGTATTCACTGCAGATCCCCTGTAGGAGCTGGCTTGCCAGCGAAGACGGCCTCGAGCCATGCGGCGCTCATGACGATGCCTTCGCCGGCAAGCCTGGCTCCTAGGGATTTTGCGTGGGAGAAATCAGAACGCGTACTGCAACCGCGTGTAGTAGTAACCACCCGTAAAGCCGAACGGCGAATAGCTACCCCAGTTATCACCGAACGAAGAGTTCGGCACACCAATGTGGTCAGGGTATTTGTCGAACAGGTTCTGCGCACCCACAGCCACGGTCAGCTGTTTGTTGAGCGCATACGCCACGTCGAGGTCGGTAATCCATTTGGCCGAATATTCCCGGTCCAGGCTCGGATCGCTGGAACTGTTGACCTCGGTGTACGTGCCATAGCGGGTCAGCCGCAGGTTGACGTCGAAGTCGCGGATCGCCCAGTCAGCGGAGAAGATCATCTTGCTGCTGGGGGAGGTCTTGGTGATCAGCGCTCGCGACTGGCGCCCGAGCAACTGGAAGTTGCTGCCCAGGGCCGTGAGTTGCGACGGGGTTTCGTTGACGCTGAGGATTTGCGTGTGGTTGTAGTTCAGCGCCGCGGTCCAGCGCACCGAACCGAACTGGTTGAGGTTCTGCCGGTAGTTACCGACCACATCGACCCCCGAGGTACGGGTGTTGGCGCCATTGGTGAAATACTGCGCCCCGGCGGTGGCCGGCACGCCGATGCTGTCGAGCAGGGCCGCGACGCCCGGGCCCTGGAAGCGTTCACTGAGCACCAGGCGGTCGCGCAGGTTGATCACGTAGCCGTCCACAATCAGGCTCAGGTCGTCACTGGGCGTCAGGGCGAAACCGAGGCTGAAGTTGGTCGAGCGCTCGGGTTTCAACGACTCGGCACCCAGCGCCTGGGCGCCTGCCGAGTCCACCGGCAGGATCACGTAGTTTAAGCGGTCATGCGCAATCCACTGACTGGGGGTGGGGCTCAATACCCGCGCTGTACGTCCGCTTGATTCTCCAACGCCAGGCCATTGAGGTAGCGCTCGAGATTGGCCAGGAAGCTGTCGGCAATTTCGTGGCGACTGTTGCTGGAAATCGCCGAGGTATGGGGCGACAGGCGCACCCGTGGGTGAGCGTAGAGCGGGTGACCGTCCGGCAAGGGCTCGGGTTCGGTGACGTCCAGCGAGGCCAGGCCGATGCTCCCGCTGTCCAAAGCTTCCAGCAGAGCCCCATGGTCGAGCAAGCCACCCCGTGCGATGTTGATCAGGTGCAGCCCCGGTTTGGCGCTGGCCAGCACCGCACTGTCGACGATGTGCCGGGTCGAGGCGGTCAAGGGCGCGGCCAGCACCAGGTGATCGGCGCGGGCAAACAGGTCATGGATATCCCGCGCCGCTTCCACGCCTTCTACCTCGAACGGCGTCTGGCTCTGACGCAACGCCAGCACCTTGATGCCCAACGCGTGGGCCTTGGTCGCGAGGCTGCGGCCAATGGCGCCGAAGCCGAGAATCCCCAGCGTGGTGCCCTTGAGCGGCGTCAGCGCGGTGAAATTCCATTGTGAGTCATGCACCCAGATGTCCGGCAAACGCTTGGCCGCGGCGAAGATCGCAGCCAGGGCGAACTCGGCGATGTTCTCGGCGGCGCTGCCGCGGGAGGTGCTCACCGGTGGGCCGTTGAACAGCCATTTCGGATAGAAGTCGATGCCTGAAGACACCACTTGAATCCACTGCAAGCCATAGGGCCAGCCCGGTGGCGGTGTGTCCGGCGCTTGATAACCGCGCACATTGATCGGCCGCGCCAGCAGGATGCCGACTTCTGCCGGCAGGTCGCTGGGCACTCCGGCCGGCACGCCGATGACGCGGGCACCGGGGTGGGTTTGCGCGAGGCGCTGGCGGATCACTTCGTTGAAATCTTCATCCAGTTGGCTGGCGATGACGAGCTGGCTCATGGGCGTTCCTTGGGCTGGGATGGGGGCTGGCGCTGGGCGAAGACCGCTTTGCCGACACCTTGCAGGACGGCGTCGTTTTGCGGCGTGTGAACCCGGCTGCAGAGCACGTCGCGATAATGCCGTTGCAGCGGATTGTGGCGTGACAGGCCCGGATTGCCGGAGGCCTCGATAGCCAGCTCGACGGCGCGGATGGCGTTGCCGGTCACCAGGTATTTCAGTTGCGCCGCGTGACTGGCCGGCGTGTGGCCCTCGGCGGCGGAGTCGAGCAGGCTGCGGTTGGCGAACAGCAGGGTGTCGATGTGGCCGACGGTTTCCTGAAAGCGTGGCAGGGTCGACAACGCCGCGCCCAGGTTCGACGGCGCGCGGGTTTCCAGCCAGCTCACCAGCCAGTCGCGGGCCGCCTGGGCGACGCCGTCGTAGACCGATGACAGCAACACCGACATCCACAGGAAACCGTCGCCATCGAGTTCGGGTTGCGGCGCGCTCCAGCGGCTGACGCTGACGGCGTGATCCAGCGGCACCAGCACGTTGTCGAACACCACCTCATGGCTGCAGGTGGCGCGCATGCCCAGGTGGTCCCAATCCTCGATGATGCTAATGCCCGGCGTGTCCTTGTGCACCAGCCAGGCGCCGACCAGCGGGTCTTCGTCGTTACTGCGGGCCCAGACGCTGAACCAGCTCAGGCCATGGCTGCCGGTGGAGTAGATTTTCCGCCCGCTGATGCGCCAGCCCGCCGCGGTACGCCTGGCGATGGTCGCCGGCAGACCGCCGCGGGCCGGGGTGCCGAGGTCGGGTTCGACGCGCAAGGCGTTGATCAACGCGCCATGCTCGACGGCGTCCCGGGCCACCTGCTGGCGCAGCGTGTCCGGCCAGCTTCGGCTGTCTTGCAGCCGTGAGTGCTGCAGGTATTGCATCACCAGAATCAAGGCGGTGGAGGGTTCACCCTTGGCGATGGCGCTGATGGCCTGGCGTGCCTGTGCCAGGTTCGCGCCGCCACCGCCCAGGGCCTTGGGTACGGTCAACGCGACCAGGCCGTGTTCGTGCAATAGCTTGAAGTTGTCGTGGGGAAAGGCGCCGCTCTCGTCATACAGGTGGGCCGTGGCGGCCAGTTGCGCACCGATGTTTTCGAGCAGTGCTTCGAATTGGGCCACTTCGACGGATCGCAGTGGTGGAGAATGTTGGGAAGAAAGACTCATGGTGGATTCACTCGATCAAAAAAGCGTGAGAGCCGGTATCTGTTCATGTACGACACAGCCCCCCTGCAGGAGCCGGCTTGCTGGCGATAGCGGTGGGTCAAACACCATCGATGTGGCCTGTTCCACCGCCTTCGCTGGCAAGCCAGCTCCTACAGGGGGCGGTGTTGTTCATACCTTTTGTGTATGGCCTCATGGCTCAAAGCGGCAACAACGGGAAATTTTTGTCCCAGAGAGGACTCACATCGAGCCGTTCGCTCAACACCCCCGCATCGAAGAACAGGTCCGCAACCTGTTGCTGCGAAGCAATGGCCTGATCGTTTACGGCAATGATTTTCGACGGCTGGCTGCGGTTGTTGTACATGTCGAGGAACACCGCTTTGTCGACCCCGAGCAATTGCGCCGATTTCGCGGCCCAGGGGTCGGGGTTGTTGTTGATCCATTCCAGGGTGCGCGCCTGGCGCTGCAGGTAGTCCTGGATCGCCTGCTTGCGCAGCGGATCTTCCAGGGCGGCAGGGCGCGCGGCGATCAGGTAGTTGCCCGACAGATAACCCAGCGCGGTTTTCAGCACCCGGGCGCCACTGCGGAATTTCGCCAGCTGGATAAACACGCCATAGATCACCCAGGCATCGAGCTGGCCGCTCTGGAATGCACTGAAACCATCCTGGGGCGTGAGCGCCACCGGGGTGATGTCCTTCAAGGTCAGGCCTTGCTCCTTCAGGGCCTTGATCAGGAAATAGTGCGACGTGGTGGAGCGCACGTAGCCGACCCGTTTGCCGCGCAATTGCGCCACCGATTCCAGGTTCGAGTCCTTGGGGATGAGGAACACCTGGTTGTTCACATCGCCTTGCAGCACCGCGATCAGCCGCGGTTGGCGATGGCTCTGGATCGAGAAGATCGGTGGAATCTCGCTCATGCCGCCGACGTCCAGACTGCCCGAAGCCAAGGCTTCGACGATCAGGTTGCCGCCGGCGAATTCCGAATAATCGACCTTGTAGGGGGTATTGGCAGTGCCGGCGTCTTCGCTGAAATAGGAGTCCTGCCCCCGGTAAGTGGCGACCCCCAGGGTCAGGTCCGAGAGCCTGTTGGCCTGGGCGAATGCACGCGGCGCCAGTCCCAGGGAAGACAGCCCCAACGCGCCAAGGGCGATGGAGCTGGCCGTGAGGAAGCCGCGACGATTGAACTGTCCCTGTGTGATCTTTTTCGTCATGGTCAGGCTCTTGTCAGATGGCGAGTTGCACGGGTGTTTGCCCCAGCAGCTGTTCGACCGCGCGCAATACCGGATCGGCTTCGGTGCGCACCAGCCAGTCGGGGCTGACTTCGGCGAAGGCCACCTTGCCGTCCCGGGCGATGACCACCACTGTGGGCTGCGGCAATTCCCAGGTGCCGGTGCCGGTGGTTTCGCCGATGCCATTGCCTTTGGCCAGTGCGGCTTTGCGCGAGGCTTCATCGAAGTTGTAGAGAATGCCCAGGCGCCGGCCGAGGTTGTTGTCGGGGTCACTGGCCACTTGCAGTCCGAGGTTGTGACGGGTCTTGATCTCCACCAGCTTTTCCGGCACTTGCGGGCTGACCGCCACCAGCGGCACCCCCAGTGCCTGCAGGTGCGGATAGAGCTCGCGCTGGTAATAGGGCAGGGCGATGTTGCAGGCCGGGCAGCCGGCGAAGCGGAAGAAAATCAGCACCGCAGGTCCGTTGGCGAGCAACTCGTCGCGGCTCAGGCTGCCGCCTTCGACCTTCAACAACGTGAAGGGCTCAAGCGAGTCGCCAGCTCTGACGAAGTCGTCGATCCGGGCTTCGTCCACCAGGCGTTGGCGTTGATCGATATTGACTTGCAGGGCCGCCGGCTCCCAGGTCGCCAGACGTTCGGCATGCAGGTTCGCCAACAGGCGGTTGAGGGATTCGCTCATGCCAGTGCCTCGCTTTTTTCTTCGATAGGGGTGCTCGCGTGACGGTTGGCCGGTACTTCGAGGCCGAGGTTGGCGCGCAAGGTGCTGCCGCTGTATTCGTCGCGAAACAGACCGCGCTGTTGCAGGATCGGCACCACCAGTTCAGTGAAATACTGCAGGCCATCGGGCAATAGCGAGTTGATGATGAAACCGTCCGCAGCACCCTGTTCAAACCAGGTCTGCAGGGCATCGGCCACCCGTTCCGGCGTGCCGACAAAATCGCGCCGCGGCCGGGAGAAGCGCAGGGCGACTTCGCGCAAGGTCAGGCCTTCATCCCGCGCAAGCTGCTTGATTCGGTCCGATCCGCCTTTCTGGCTGTCGGAACCCAGGTCGCCCAGCTCGGGGAACGGCGCATCCAGCGGGTATTGGCTGAAGTCATGGTCGTTGAACGGCCGGCCGAGGGCGACGATGGCATCCTCGATGGTCACCAGTTCCACCGCTTGCTGATAGCGGCTTTCAACTTCTGCTTCATCACGGCCCACGATCGGGCGGATGCCCGGCAGGATCGACAGCTTCTGCGCCTCCCGGCCGAAGCCGCTGGCCCGTTGTTTCAGGTCCTGATAGTAAGCGCGGGCTTCGTCGAAGGACTCGGGACTGACGAAAATCGCGTCGGAGTTTTCGGCGGCGAAACTGCGTCCCGCCTCGGAGGTGCCGGCCTGGAAAATCACCGGCTGACCTTGCCGGGAACGGGCGATGTTCAGCGGGCCCTTTACCGAGAAGAATTCGCCCTTGTGCTCCAGGGCGTGCAGCTTGCCAGGCGTGAAAAATTCACCGCTCTGCTTGTCGTAGGCGAAGGCATCGTCTTCCCAGGAATCCCACAGGCCCTTGACCACGGCGACGTGCTCCTTGGCGATGCGGTAGCGCACGGCATGCGGTGGGTGCTCGGCTTTGCCAAAGTTGTCGGCGGTGCCGCTGAGCCAGGACGTCACCACGTTCCACCCGGCGCGACCGCCGCTGATGTGGTCCAGGGAAGCAAACTGCCGTGCCACCTGGAAGGGTTCGGTGTAGCTGACGGTCACGGTCGCGACCAGGCCTATGTGCCGGGTGGTGGCGGCCAGGGCCGAGAGAATGGTCAGCGGCTCGAAGCGATTGAGGTAGTGCGGGCTGGACTTTTCATGGATGTGCAGGCTGTCGGCGATGAACACGAAGTCGAACTTCGCCGCCTCGGCCAGTTGCGTCTGTTGCTTGTAGAAATCGAAGTTCACGCTGGCGTTGGCCAGGGCCTGTGGATGGCGCCATTCGCCCCAGCCATGGCCGACGCCATGGACCATCGCACCGAGTTTCAGTTGGCGTTGTTTGCTCATGGTTCTACTCCTGAATCAGTCGCATCGTTATCGAGATGCCTGGTTGAGTTGGGCACGCTTGGCGTTGAAGCTCTTGTCGAAGCCTTGAGAGACGTCGATGTGTTTTGTGAGAATGCCTTCTTCCTGATAGATGTCCGCGGTGGTTTGCAGGCCGCCGATGACCTTGTCGTCAATCTCCACCGGTTCCATGTGGGTGCCTTTGGCCACGGCGACATGCACCGCCAGCGGCAAGCCGGTCACGCGCGCCTGGGCGGCGGCGTATTCCTCGGGATGGGCGTTGGTCCAGCGGTAGGCACGATCGACCCGGGCGACGAAGTCTTCGAGTTGCTGGCGTTTGCCGGCGATGGCCTGGCTGGTGGCGGCCAGGTACAAATGGTTGGTCAGCAGGGTTGCGCCACTGGCCAAAACCTTGGCCTGATTCTGGGTGGTGGAAATGGTGGTGTATGGGTCCCAGGTCGACCAGGCGTCGGCACTGCCGTTGTCCAACAGGATTCGCGACTCGCTCGGCAGCAGATAGATGAACTGCACATCGCTGGTGCTCAGGCCGACGCTGCGCAAGGCCTTGATCGCCAGGAAGTGGCCGATGGAGCCGCGGGTGGTGACGATCTTCTTGCCCTTGAGATCGCTGGCGTTGTTCAGCGCCGAATCCTTGGGCGCGAGGATCGCGGTGGTGTAGCGGCCTTCGGCATGCACGATGCTGACGACTTTGATCGGCGCGCCCGCCCCGAGGGCGAATACGTAGGGCGCATCACCCAGGGCGCCGATGTCCACCGCGCCGGCATTCAGCGCTTCGCCCAATGGGGCGGCGGCCGGGAACTCGGAAAACTGGATGTCGTAGGGCACATCCTTCAGTTCGCCGGAGACCTCCAGCAGTACCTTGATCGAGGACTTCTGATTGGCCACCAGCAGGGGTTGAAGGTCGCTGGCCTGGCTCGATGCAGCGAAGCCCAGGGTGCACAAGAGGCTTAACAGCAGGGGTTTTAGTGACATGGGAAACTCCAGGCGGGTGGTTGCGCTTCGTGTTACCTCCGCCTGGAGAAGGGGTCGGTCTGTAGTTGACGTTATCCCTATAAAAAGTCGCTGTGAAATTCTTTATAGTTATATGCTAATTATTAAGTTAGCTGATTATATGATTTATGATTATTAAAATAATGCATTTAATGCTACGCCAGAGATCCTCAGCTCAAGCGCCAGACGTGTGGGCGCGAGACCGGCTTGCCGGCGAAAGCGGTGGGTCAGTCAACATCCATGTTGAATGTAATGGCCTCTTCGCGAGCAGGCTCGCTCCCACAGTGGATCGTCGCCGAGCAAAAATTTTGCGTGCACAGCAAACACCCTGTGGCAGCAGCTTGGTCGCGATGAGACCCCTGCCAGTCAATGCTGTCAGTTGGATCTTGTTACACCCGAGCCCGAATCCGCCGCCCAACACATCCATCACATCACAGCCATCACGCAACAACATCGCCGCCGCGTTGGCCAGTTGCTGCACATCAGCCCCCTTGGCCTGGGTGATATCAAGACTGGCCAGGCTTTCCATCATCTGTGTCCCCGCCAGAAACCGCGTCGCGGCATTGCTGTGCAAAACATCCAATGGCGCTTGAGTGACAACCAGCAGCGCCGGAATGTCGCAATCATTGTTGGTCATCGGCAGATGCGGATTCATGCCTCACCTCCCGCTTGCGCGGCGTGCATACCGTCAATGGAGGCCTGGAGCAATGAACGCGCGGTGCCGAGCATTTGCTTGCTCGCCCAGCGTAACGAAGCGATGTGTTCCGGGCGGGTGGCGTGGGGGGCTTGATGGGCGAGGGCTTCGGCGCAACTGAGGTAGACCGAGGCGTGCTCCAGGGCGTCGAGGAGGGGGATGTCGGGTTGTACAGCGAAGAGGTGATGGTCAACGTGGTCGCAGGGGGCGAAAGGGGTGGATTTTGTGGTTGGCTCAGCCATTGGTGTAACTCCTTGGTAGTCAAAGAGCTGCCACTTCATCGCCGTCAAACGAATTGGGTGGCAACTGTGTGCAGGTTGACGGACCGGTCCAAGGAACCCGGCGCACCCGAAAGTGCCCCGCACACAGTCACCATAAAGCTGTGCATCGGGCACGAGAGTGCACGAGCAAACTTGGATGACATGCGCGCCTTGGATTTGCCGGGCCGTCAAACCCGATCACGAATGAGTCGTGACAGGCGCGAGGATAGGGAGTGAGGGCAAAGCAGTCAACCGGCGAAACGCCTGAAACGGCTGGTTCGTGAGTAGGTATGTTCCGACCCCGACAACAACTCGAATCCCTTGTGGGAGCGAGCCTGCTCGCGAAGAACGATGACGCGTACTGCCTGAAAAACCGTGGTGTCTACTTCGCGAGCAGGCTCGCTCCCACAGGTCTGCGGCGCATGATCGTTCTTCGTTGGCAGGCCCTTTTTCACAACCCTCAGAAGTTGTAAGCCAGCCGCGTGTAGTAATAAGCCCCGCCAAATCCAAACGGCGAGAACTGGCCGTATTTGTAGCCCCCGGCCCAGTCCTGGATGCCGTTCTTGTCCGGGTACTCGTTGAACAGGTTATTCGCGCCCAGCGCCACCGTCAGGTGTTTGCTCAAGTCGTAGGCCACGTCGAGGTCGGTAATCCACTTGGCGCTGAACTTGCGGTCGTTCACCGGGTTGTTGTCGCCCTCGGTGTAACTGCCGAAGCGGGTGACGGCCAGGTTCAGGTTGTAGTCGGTGACTTTCCAGTTCGCCGCCAGGATCAGTTTCGATTGCGGCGTGGCGACGGTCAGGTCCTTCTGCAGGCGCCGGTCGAACAGCTGGTAGCCCGAACCCAGGCTGCTCAGTTGTGGCGGGTTGTCCTGGAGTTTTTCGATCTTGGTCTGGTTCCAGTTATAGGCCGCGCTCCAGCGGATCTGCCCATACTCATCCAGTTGCTGGCGGTACTCGTTGATGATGTCGATGCCGCGGGTGCGGGTGTCGACGGCATTGGTGTAGTACTGGGCATACAGGCCGGGAGACAGGCCGTTGGCGGCGAGGATCTGCGAGACTGCCGGGCCACCGAGCAGGCTGGTGGAGACGATACGGTCGCGGATGCCGATCTGATACAGGTCGGTGGTCAGGCGATAGTTCGGCGTGGGCTCATAGGTGAAGCCAAAGCTGTAGTTCAAGGACTTTTCCGGCTTGAGCTTTTCCGCACCCAGGGCCTGGGCCTCGGTGGTGTCCACCGGCAATACCTTGACCGGCACCGAGACCTGCTGGCCGTTGACCACGCCGCCGGAGGTGAAGGTCGAGGAGGCATAAATGGTTTGCGCCAGGGACGGTGCGCGAAAGCCGTTATTGACCGTGCCGCGCAGGGCGAAGGCGTCGGTGAACTGGTAGCGGGTGGAGAATTTGCCGCTCCAGGTGCTGCCGATGTCCTGGGTGTAGCGCTCGTAGCGCGCCGCTACGCCGACGTACCATTGGTCCGTCACATCCAGGCCCAGGTCGATATAGCTGGCGACGTTGCTGCGACTGATTTCCCCGGCGTCGGCGGGGCTGGTGCCGTTATAGGACGCGAGGCCGGGCAGCGGTGTCCTGCCGGCAAAGGGGCCGTTCGGGATCACATAGTTGCCGGGGGTATAGGACGCATAGTCGCCGGGCTCGATCTGGTACTTCTCCCAGCGGTATTCGAAGCCGAACGCGGTTTGCAGCGGGTTCTTCAGGCCGATGTCGAAGCCGCGACTGAAGTCGAGATTGTTGGTCCACTGATCGAAGATCTGCGAGGCCAGATGGAACGAGGTGGGGCTGGTCGGTCCCCAGGACGGGTTGAGGGTGTTGCTGGCATTAAGCGTCGAGTCGTCCTCGCCCCAGGTCGAACTGGCGTCATAGTTCCACCCGCCGACCTCGCCCTTGAAGCCGCCCGCCACCTGAAAGTCTTTGGTGCGATTGCGCCGCTGGGCGTGGACGCCATCGGGATAGGGGGTGTTCGGGTCGCCGGCCAGGGAGTAAATATCGTTGGGCCGATAATTGCCCGTGATCTTGGTGGTTTCCATGTAGCTGGCGGTGGAAAAGGAATAGAACGTCAGGTCATCCTGGATCGGTAGTTCGAGGTTGTAGCTAGCGTTGGTGACCTTTTCCCGGCCCAGCCCGTAACTGGGGTTCCAGCCGTGGCGATTGACGGTCTGGTCGCGACTGTCGGGGAAACCGGGCGACGAGTAAAGGTTGCCGGTGGCACTGCCGGAGCGGTCGAAGGGCTCCTGTGTCTTGCTGTCCAGTGCCAGGTTGGCGAAGCCGTCATTGGGCAACGCCAGGCCGTAGTTGATCGTCTGGTGCACCGTGTCGCCATCGCCGCTGCCGTAGCGCCCGAACGAAGTCTCGGCGGTGCCGCCGCTGTCGTTTTCCTTGAGGATGATGTTGATCACCCCGGCGATGGCATCCGAGCCGTATTGCGCGGAGGCACCGTCGCGCAGTACCTCGATATGATCGATCGCCGACACCGGGATCAGGTCGAGGTTGACCGGAACCGCCGCCGTGCCGATCCGTGCCAGGTTGTTGATCAGCGCGGTGTTGTGCCGCCGTTTGCCGTTGACCAGCACCAGCACCTGATCCCCGGACAGGCCACGCATGGTCACCCCGCGCACCGACCAGGAGGTGCCACCGCCATTGATCGCCGGCAGGTTGAAGGAGGGCAGCAGGCGCGCGAGCAGTTCCTTGAGCCCGACCTTGCCGCTGGCCTGCAGTTGTTCGGCACTGATCACATCGATCGGCGAGGGACTGTCGGTGATGGTGCGTGGCTGGCTACCGCGGTTGCCGGTCACCACCACCGTGCTCAATGTTTTGTCCGGTTGCGCGTTCTCTGCATGAGCCTGGAGGCTGGCGGCCAGCAGGCTGAAGGCGGCGGCCGCGTAATAATCGTATTTCACTCGGGGGCTGGATGAGCTCATGACGCGAATTCCTGAAAGATTGCACGCACAGGCGAACCCCTTCGCGAACGTTCGCGAACAGCAGGGGTTGGCGGGTAATGCTGTAGGAGCCGGCTTGCTGGCGAAAGCGGTGTGTCAGTAGATACATGTATTGACTGCCACGCCGTCTTCGCCAGCAAGCCGGCTCCTACAGGTTTGTGTGTTTGTTGAGCGGATCAGGCCGCGTTCGCGCGCCTTACCCGATGAGGAATGTCGTCATAGGCGATCAGCACCCGTTCCATGCGGCGCGGGTAACCGCCGTAGTTGTAGACCGGGTAGTGCAGGGTCGAACGGTTGTCCCAGAACGCCACCGAGTTTTCCTGCCACTTGAAGCGCACCTGATGTTCGGGCTTGTTGAATTCCAGCAGCAGTCGATCGATCAATTGCTTGCTCTTTTCCGGCGTCCAGCCGATCACCGAAGGGTTTTGCGAGAAGTTGATGAACAGGCCGTCCTCGCCGGTTTCCGGATGGGTGCGCACCAGCGGGTGGGCCAGGATCGGGTAGTCGTAGCCGACTTTGTCCAGCGACGACTTGAAGTCGTGGACCACGTGCAGGTCATCGATTTCTTCGCGCAACTCGTCTGGCAAGGCACGATAGACCGCGGCGGTATCGGCCCACAGGGTGTCGCCACCCACCGGGGGCAAGTCGACCGCGCGTAATATGGCGCCGAGGGTCGGCTGCAACAGCCAGCTGGTATCGGTGTGCCAACGGCCGCTGGTCCTCGGGCCGTACAGTTTGCGTTCGTCCTGGGCCTGGATCAGATGCGCTTGCGGTTGCGTCGGGTCGTTCTGTTGGGTAGTGGGATGAACATAGAGCTCACCGAATTCCCGAGCGAAGGCAATCTGCTGTTCGGTGCTGATGGCCTGGTCGCGGAAGAAAATCACTTTATGCTCGAGCAGCAATCCGCGCAGTTCGTCGCGCAGCGCCGGGGTCAGCGGCTGGCGCAGATCGATGCCGGCGATTTCCGCGCCGATGGTGGGTTCCAGGCGGGTGACCCGCAGTGTTTCGGTGGGGTGTGAAGGGGCGTGATGCAAGACAGCGGACATGTTGTAGATCCTCTCGGTTGTAGATTCAGCCTCCGCCTGGAGAGGGGTCGGATGTCGGGTGGGTTGCCCCCTGTGCCTGCACAGGCACAAGGGCGGGGTGGTTAAATCACGAAGAAGCCATGGGTACCATCGCGAGCAAGCTGGTCCACCAGCCCGTACTCCCAGTCCAGGTAGGCCTGCATGGCTTCGCGAGGGTTATCGGTCCCTTCATAAGGGCGGCGATAACGGTCGATGCGCGGCGACGCCAGGTGAGTCTCGCCTTCCTCCAGTGGCCGTTGTGCGGCGATCCAGCTGGCGGTGCCGCCCCGCAGGACAAACACCGCCTTGCCGGTCAGTGCCTCGACCTCGGCAACCGCCAGCCGTGCCAGCTGGCTGCTGCCGCAGGTCAGCACGTAGCGCTGCGCCGTCGGCACCTTGGCCAAGGCGTCGCGCAGTTGTCCACGCAATACCCACCAGGCGCCGGGGATATGGCGTTTGACGTAGTTGGCGCTGCTGGTGAAATCCAGCACCGCGGTGTCGCCGTGGATCAGCCAGTCGGCCAGGGTCTCGGGGCTGATTTGCTCAGCCTGTCGCGGCGTCGGGACCGGCGCCTGCCAGGCACCTTTTTCGCTGAAGTGTGCCGGCTGCAGGTCATCCAGTACATGGACCTCCCAGCCCAGTTGCGCGAGCCAGGACGCCGACATGTTGGCGCGCACGCCATCGTCGTCGACCAGTACCAGGCGCGCGCCACGTACGCTGGCGAAGTGGTCGGTTTCCTGCACCAGCTGGCCACCCGGTGTCGAGCGGGCCGAGGGCAGGTGCCCGGCTTCGAACTCTTCCGGGGTGCGCACATCGAACAGGTAGGTACTGCGCGTCGGCTCCTGTTGCCAGCGTTGCAGGTCAGCCAGGGTCGAGCGGCCCACCAGGGCCTTGTCGGCGACGCGGCGGGCATCGCCTGCAGCGATTTGTCGATGTTCCTCGCTGGTCGGGGCGAAGCGGCGCGACTGGCCGTGCTGCAGGGTCTGACCCGCCAGGGTCCAGCCGATGGTGCCGTTACGCAAGGCCGACACCGGGTTGGCGATGCCCGCATTGATCAGTGACTGGGTGCCGATGATGCTGCGGGTGCGCCCGGCACAGTTGACGATGATTCGTGTTGCCGGATCCGGTGCCAATTCCCTGGCACGCAGCACCAGTTCAGCCCCTGGTACGCTGATGCCGGTGGGAATGCTCATGGTCTGGTATTCGTCGAAACGCCGGGCGTCGAGCACGACCACGTCGGCCTCGCTGTCGAGCAGCGCCTGAACTTCTTCCGCCGCCAGGGACGGTGTGTGGCGTTGGCTTTCGACCAGTTCGCCAAAGGCCTTGCTCGGCACATTGACGTCGATGAACAGCTCGCCACCGGCGCGGCGCCAACCGTCGAGGCCACCTTCCAGCAGGCTGACATTGACGTAGCCAAGCGCCTGCAACCGCTGTGCGGCGATGCTCGCCAGGCCTTCACCATTGTCGTAGACGGTCACCTGGGTATCGCGCCGGGGAATCCGCGCGTACACCTCAAGTTCAAGCTTGGACAGTGGAATATTGGCGGCGAACAGCGGATGCGCTTCAGCGAAGGGCGCTTCTTCGCGCACATCCACCAATGCCAGTTCTTCACGGTTCAGCAGTGCCTGGCGAATCTCGGAGAAGGAGCGGGTCGGTGCAATGCTCATAGGGCTTGGCTCTCTTTGGACACATCCCAGATATTGGGGAGAAAGGCGTTGGAATAACCGGAGATAAACAATTTCTCTCCGCCGTCGGGCTGATACACCGCCCGGCGCACCGCCCCGATGTTGGCGCCGTAGACATGGATGCTGATCGAGACCTGATCGTCGAAGGCATTGCTGACTTGATGGATGTCGCCGATCTTGGGCGATACGGCCTCGACCTGGCCGGGCTGCAGCTGTATCTGCGGTCCTTCGGGCACCAGGCTGCCGTCAGGGTTGCGGGCGAACCCTTGCGAGTACTCCGAACCGCGCAACATGCCGATCAGGCCCCAGACCCGATGATCATGGATGGGCGTGCGTTGCCCCGGGCCCCAGACAAAACTGACGATGCTGAAGCGCTGGCGTGAATCGGCATGCAGCAAGAATTGTTGATAGCGCTCCGGGTCTGGCAGGGCAAAATCCTCGGGCAGCCAGTCGTCATGGCGGACCAGTTGCGCGAGCAGCTTGCCGCCGCGATGCAGCAGATCGCCCTCGCGGGGATTGCCGTCGATCAATTCCGCCAGGGCACCTATGAATGCTCTGAGTCTCTCCGGGTGTCGGGCCTTGGTCATGGCGATTTCCATTGTTCGTGCTGAAAGATGACACTTTGATTTAAGCATAATGTTTTAGAACAATATGCGATTGTTTAATGATTAGGTTATAGCTGAATGGAATTAAAAGTCCGATAACATGGCTTAAGGTACTGGGCCACAGTGAGGCGCAGTACGGTGGGCTATCCAGATCCCGACAATAGAACTATGCTTTTCAGACATCTTATTGACTGTTCTCTATGTGCGGGCCAAATGAAAATTGATGATATCGATGCCTTCGTCGAAGTGATTCGTTGCCAATCCATCAGCCATGCCGCCGAGTCGTTGCAACTGACCCAGCCGGCCATCACCCGGCGCGTGCAGAACTTTGAGCAGGCGTTGGGCGTGGAGTTGTTCGACCGCAATACCAAACCGCTCAAGCCCACGCTGATCGGTACCCGGGTGTATGAGCAGTGCCGTTTGATCCTGCGGGAAATGGATGCGCTGCGCGAACTGGTGGCCACCGACGCGCCGCCAACCGGGCTGTTGCGCCTGGGTGTTCCGCAAACCATCGGTGATGTGGTGCTGCTCGACGCGCTCAAGCATTTGCGCATCGAGTACCCCGATATGCGGGCCCAGGTGGCCACCGGTTGGGGCAGTCAACTGGTCGGCAAGATCGAGCGCGGAGAACTGGACGCGGCCGCGGCGTTGTTCCCGGCGGGCAAGATTTTCCCGGACAATATCGTCGGTGAGTCGATCGGCAAGATGGAGCTGGTGGTGGTCTGTGCCAAGGCGCAATTGCCCAAGCGTCCTTGCAAACTCGCCGAGGTTTACCAGAGTGGCTGGATTCTCAATCCTGATGGCTGCGGTTTCCGTGCCGGCTTGCAACGCAACCTGTCGGACCAGGGCCTGGCCCTGCGGGTCAACCTGGAAACCTTCGGGACTGAATTGCAGCTGGGTCTGGTGGCTGATGGCCTGGGACTTGGCTTGGTGCCGCGCCCGTTGCTGGAACGCAGCGCGCATTTCGATCAGCTGGCGGTGATGCCGCTCAAGGATTTCAAACCGGTGATGGATCTGTGGCTGATCTATCCGCATTTCCTCGGCAACCTGCAAGGGCCGGTCGATGCCTTTGGCAAACTGGTTGCCGGATCGCTGCAGAAGATCAAGCGTGCGGCGTGATGACGTGAGCTGATTATCATAAATAAAAATAATAATTAGCTTATATTAAAATGTGCTTTTTAATATTTTTTGCCGTGCCATAGGCTTGCTGGAGACCTTAAGGCCATCCAGGAAGTTTTGCCATGAGCAGCGTCAGTCCGTTATCCAGTGTCTCGAAAAATGTTCGCCAGCGCGTCAGCCCTGAAGAATGGGAAGTGCGTGTCAAACTGGCCGCCGCCTATCGGCTGGCGGCCTTGTTCAAGTGGACCGACCACATCTATACCCATTTCTCTGCACGGGTGCCGGGGCCGGACGAGCATTTCCTGATCAATGCCTTCGGGTTGTTGTTCGATGAAATCACCGCCTCCAACCTGGTCAAGGTGGACATCAACGGCACTATCGTGGACGACCCGACGGGGTTGGGCATCAACTACGCCGGCTACGTGATTCACAGCGCCATCCATGGAGCGCGTCCGGACCTGCAAGCGGTGTTGCATACCCATACCCGCGATGGCATCGCAGTGTCCGCCCAGCGTGACGGCCTGTTGCCGATCTCCCAGCACTCCATCGGTTTTTCCGGGCGGGTGGCCTACCACGGTTATGAAGGCGTGGCGCTGGACCTGGACGAGCGCGAACGCCTGGTGGCCGACCTGGGGGATAAAAGCGTGTTGATCCTGCGCAATCACGGGCTGTTGACCGCCGGCATCAGTGTCGAACACGCGTTCCAGCAGTTGCACGTGCTGGAGCGGGCTTGCACTATCCAGATCGCGGCGCAAGCCGGCGGCAATGCTGAATTGATCTTCCCGCCGGCCGAGGTGGTGGCCAAGGTCGAGAAGCAGGCCGAGGTATTCAAGAGCGGGGACGGGCCGGGGGTGGCGCGGCACTGGAATGCGCTGATCCGACAGTTGGAGCGCACCGATATCGAGTACAAGAACTGAGTCCAATGTAGGAGCTGGCTTGCCAGCGAAAGCGGTCTTTCAGTCAGCATCTATGTTGAATGTGCCGCCGCCTTCGCCGGCAAGCCGGCTCCTGCACGGGATCGCTGTCGTTCACCGATTGCGTGTTCACCGAAGATCCCCTGTAGGAGCTGGCTTGCCAGCGAAAGCGGTCTTTCAGTCAGCATCTATGTTGAAGGTGCCGCCGCCTTCGCGAGCAAGCTCGCTCCCACAGGGTCAGTGGTGGCCACAATCCTTGTGAACCCCCTCATCAAGTAGTCAGAGCTTTCAAGCCACTTTTTCCGTCGCCTGCCGTTCCCGCTCCGCCACCAACTGGCGGGTCAGCGGGATCAGGCGTTTGCCGTAGTCGATGGCATCGTCCAGCGGGTCGAAGCCGCGGATCAGGAAAGTGGTGATGCCCAGGTCGTAATAGTCGAGCAGGGCTTCGGCCACTTGTTCCGGGGTGCCCACCAGTGAGGTCGAGTTGCCTTGCGCGCCGAGCAAACCGGCGATCCCGGTCCACAGGCGCTTGTCCAGGCGCGAACCCTGGGCCGCTGCCGCCAGCAGGCGCCGGGAGCCTTCGTTCGGCGGTTCGCGGCGTACAAAACCATTCTGCCCGGCCAGGGCGGTAGCTTGTTGCAGGATGCTCTCTGCACGTTCCCAGGCCAGTTCTTCGGTGTCCGCCAGGATCGGGCGCAACGACAGGCTGAAGCGAATCTCGCGGCCATGCCTGGCCGCCTCGGCACGCACCTGCCTCACCACTTCGCGAACTTGCTCATAGGTTTCACCCCACAGCGCATAGACATCCGCATGCTTGCCCGCCACCTCGATGGCCGCTGTCGACGAGCCGCCGAAATACAACGGGATGTGTGGCTGTTGCGGCGACTTCACCGCCGAGTGCGCGCCTTCGACCTGGTAATAGGTGCCCGTATAGTCAAAAGGTTTGTCGCTGGTCCATTCCTGGCGCACCACGTCGAGGTATTCATCGGTGCGTGCATAGCGCTCGTCCTTGCCGATATGACTACCGTCAGCCCGCAATTCGCCATCATCGCCGCCGGTGATGATATGCACGGCAGTGCGTCCGCCATTGAATACGTCGAGCGTGGCGAACTGTCGCGCAGCCAGGGTCGGTGCGGCAAACCCGGGGCGGTGGGCAATGAGGAATTTCAGGTTCTTCGTCACGCTGGCCGCATGCGAGGCAATCAGCGTGCTGTCCGGACTGTTGGAATGGAAGGCCACCAGGGCGCGATCGAAACCGGCCTCGTCATGGGCGCGAGCGACTTTTTCCACGTACTCGGGTTGCAGGACGGGGCCGCTACGGGGGTGGATTTCCGAAGAGTGATGGCCGCCGATGTAACCGATGAATTCAATACTCATGCTGAGTTCCTTGTCGTTGACTGGACGAAATTCAAGCCTCCACCTGGCAGGGGTCGGTCTGGTGTGTCGAAAGTAGGCGCAGCAGGGCGGGCCTGTGAAATGCCGTTTTGTTCTAAGTTAATTATTAAATTAATGAATCTTGATAAATGTTAGATATCAGCAATGCGCATTTTAATCCGCGTCCCCGCCATAGTCCCGAAAGGAGGGGGCCTGCGCGTATTTATTATGCAAATAATTCATCTGGATAATTCATTATCTGATTTTTAATCATATTAGCTTATTCCTAAAAAGAATTTCACTGCGGTTTTTTATGCGAATAGCATGAATCCGCAGCTGACGCATGGCGCCTCCAGCCATGTTCTTGATAAGGAAGGAAGCCTGATGACTGAAAAGACCTTCGATACCCAGAGCGCCAGCTCGTTTTCCGTCGACAAGGCCGCGCGCCGTACAGATGATCTGTTGGGCGCGTCGAGATGGATCCCCAGCCGGATCCTTAACTGGCGCACCCCCGAAGTCCTGCTGCGTTTGCTCAGCCCTATCGCGCTGCTGCTGTTGTGGGAACTGGCCTCCCAGGCCGGGCTGATCCCGCAACGGGTCATCGCGGCGCCGTCGCAGATCGGCGGCACACTTTGGGCAATGATCGTTTCCGGGGAGCTGGGCACGCATTTGCTGGTGTCCCTGCAGCGCGCGTTGCTGGGCCTGAGTATTGGCGTCAGCGTCGGTGTCGTCGCCGCGCTGATCACCGGCCTGTCCAAGCGCGGCGAGGTGATCCTCGATTCGCCGATGCAAATGCTGCGCACCATTCCTTCCCTGGCACTGGTGCCATTGTTCATCCTCTGGTTCGGCATCGGCGAATTCACCAAGATCGCGCTGATCGTCACCGGTACCACCTTCCCGGTGTACCTGAACCTGTTCGCCGGGATTCGCAACATCGACCCGAAACTGATCGAGGCCGCCAACACCCTGGGCCTGAATCGTCGCGAGCTGATCTGGCATGTGATCCTTCCGGGCTCCTTGCCTTCGTTCTTTGTCGGCTTGCGTTACTCCCTGGGCATTTCCTGGCTGGCCCTGGTGTTCGTCGAACAAATCAACACCACCGCCGGCATCGGTTTCCTGGCCAGTGACGCCCGGGACTTCATGCGCACCGATGTAATCGTGATCTGCCTGCTGATCTATAGCGTCCTCGGTCTGTTGATCGACGGACTGATCCGCACGCTGGAGCGTTACGCCCTGGCCTGGCGCCCATCTTTTGTGAGGAACTGATATGTCGAGCATCGATCATCTGGACGCGGCAAAAGCCAGTCATTCAACGCCACCGGTCCAACTACGGAACGTGGTGCGCCAGTTCGGTCAACAGCGGGTCATCGACGGCCTGGACCTGGACATTGCACCGGGCGAATTCGTCGCGTTGCTCGGCGCCAGCGGTTCGGGCAAGACCACTCTGCTGCGCAGCCTGGCCGGCCTGGACAGCATCGACAGCGGTCAGCTGCGGGTGCCCAAGGCCCGGGCTGCGGTATTTCAGGAGCCCCGGTTGATGCCCTGGAAACGCGCCTGGAAGAACGTGATTCTCGGCTTGCACACCCCGGACGCCAAGGCTCGCGCGGTGCAGGCCCTGACCGAAGTGGGACTGGCCCATCGGCTGGAGGCCTACCCGGCCACGCTGTCCGGCGGCGAAGCACAACGGGTGGCATTGGCCCGTGGCCTGGTACGGGAGCCCAAGTTGCTGCTGCTCGATGAACCGTTCGCCGCGCTGGATGCGTTGACGCGAATTCGCATGCACCGGTTGATTATCGAGTTGTGGCGCAAACACACCCCGGCCGTGCTGCTGGTGACCCATGACGTCGACGAAGCGATCCTGCTGGCCGACCGGGTCATCGTGCTGGCCAACGGCAAGATCGCCGAACAGTTGACCATCGATCTGCCCCGAGCGAGGGACACCGGGCAGGAGGGTTTCCAGGCCATCCGTGCACGGCTGCTAAGCCTGTTGGGGGTTGAAGTGGAAGCCGTCGCGGTGACCCCGCGTCAGGCCACCAACAATTCAATCCGGCGGTTTGCCCATGGCTGATGCCGCTGCCAATCCATTGATACAGGGATGTTCTGTCATGCCGATCCGCGTCTGGAAATCCGCGATGCTGTTGCTGTCTGTCGTCGCGCTGTTGCTCGGCGGGTGCAGTGACGCCGTCGAGTCAGAATCCTCGTCCGTCGCCCAATCAGACCTGTCCGGCGTGACGCTGGTGCTCGGCGATCAAGCCAAGGGCCTGCGCACCGTGGTCGAGGCGGCGAATGCCCTGGAGGGCATCGACTACAAGGTCGAGTGGGCCAACTTCCAGGGCGCCGCGCCGTTGTTCGAAGCCTTGCGCGCTGGCGCCGTCGATCTGGCGCCGGCCGGTGACACCCCGGTGCTCGCTGCCGCTACCGGGGGCACGCCATTGCGTATCGTCGCCGTTCGGCGCAGTCAATCGAGGGGGATTGCGATCCTGGTCCCGGCCGATTCGGACATCCGCACCGTCGCCGACTTGAAAGGCCGCAATGTCGTGGTGTCCTCGGCTCGAGGCAGCATTTCCCAGTACCTGTTGATTCGTGCACTGGCCAATGCCGGGGTCGATGAGAAGGACGTCAAGGTCGGGTTCGTCCTGCCAACCGACGCCTTGTCCGCGTTCAATGCCGGCAAGATCGAAGCCTGGGCCACCTTCGGTATCTACCAGGCGTTCGCCGAGCAGCAGGGCGCGCGGGTGTTGATCAGCGGCGAGGGCATCAATACCGGGCTGACCTTTATCACCGCCTCGGACGAAATCCTGAACGATCCGCTAAAACGCAAGGCGCTCGGTGATGTGTTGCAGCGTTTCGCCAAGGCGTTCGAGTGGGCGCAGCAGAATCCGGACGAGTACGCCCGCGTATTCGCCAAGGTCAACGACATTCCCCTGGACGTCTCCCGGCGACTGCGCAGCTGGGGTGACGAGTCTTTGTTGCCTGTCGAGCAGCGGGATGTTCAGGCCTTGCAGCAGGTCGATGATCTGTTCGTGGAGAAGAAGATTTTTCCCCATCGCGTCGATGTGCAAACACTGACGGATGCCGAAGCGTTCTCGGTCGAGTCTTTGGTCTTTAACAGGTAAAACCTGCGCAGTAGAGGGTCGGGATGAAAATACCCGGCCCTGTTTAGATCAATTATTTCTTTCGGTTATTTATATAGACGTCGATTGCATATCCATAGCCGGGGAATGCCTGCTGCAGTTGGAAACGCGTCTGTCATCGAAGCCGAATGTTCGCGTCAGCGGACATGTTCGTTCCATTCACTCCGCTTAGGTCGCTCCAGCATTCAATCCAGCTGTTCGATCATCATCTTGTTGCGCCTGGATCATTGCTTAGAATCGGCCCCATCAGCTTTGTCCAACTCTCCACCCTTCAGGGAACAACACCATGATGAACGCAGCGCAGATGCAAATGCCGATGAACGCCAACATGCCAATGATGCCGATGATGGGCATGCCGATGATGATGGCGACCATGTCCTGCGAAATGATGGACGACGGCATGATGTGCAAGATGATGCCGGCCGCTGGCATGGACATGGCCATGTTCAAGAACAGCGCTGAAATGATGCAAATGATGATGAGCTGCGGCATGCCGATGATGATGCACTGCGGCAACATGAGCATGATGTGCATGTCCCAGGCGAGCATGACCATGCCGATGGCGAACATGATGATGCCGATGATCGGCATGCCGATGCCATCGATGAAGTGCGTGATGGAATGCACGCTGATGGCCGATTGCATGATGTGCAAGATCATGCCGATGGCTGGCATGAACATGGACATGATGAAAAATTGCTGCAGCCTGATGATGAAAATGATGAACGACTGCAGCATGCCGATGATGATGAGCTGCAACGGCATGCCGCTGATGTGCTGCACCTGCTGATCGTTATCGGCGGGAAAAAAACCGGCCGGGATTATCCCGGCCGGCTTGTTGCGTACTGCAGGAGCGAGCTTGCTCGCGATGGTCTCAAGGGTAATGCGTTCATACAGAACGGACGCGTTATCGTTAACGTCCATCGCGAGCAAGCTCGCTCCTACAGTCCAGTCCAGTCCAGTTTCAGTCCAGACGTTCCGGGTAAGTCACCACCAGGTACGCTACCGCTTCACTGTCGGCGGGGTTGCGGTAACGATGGGGCTGGTCGGCGTAGAACAGGATCGAGTCCCCCGTGGAGAGCAGATAGCGCTCGTCGTTGACGCTGATCTCCAGCACACCCTGAGCCACCACCAGGTTTTCCTGAACCCCCGGTCCGTGCCCTTCGGATCGGTCCTCGCCCAGAGGACTCAGGCGCAATTCGTAGAATTCCGACTGGCGCGCCACATCGAAAGGGAACAGGGCGCGGCTGACAAAAGCGCCGTTGGCACTGACCAGGCGTTTGCTCTGGCCGGCCGACAGCACCGCCACACCTTCGAATGCCCGGTGCTCTAGAAACGCCGCCACCGATACCTTCAAGCCCTTGGCAATTTTGCACAGCACCTTTATCGACGGCACGCTGCGCCCGGATTCGATCTGCGCCAGCATCGCCCGACTCACACCGCACTGGCGGGCGAGGGCATCGAGGGATAAATGCCGTTTGCCCCGCAGCCGTTGCAGGTTCTGCGCGACCCGCTCGCAGATCGGGTCTTCTTCCTGTGGCTCCAGGTTATTCAAATCCATTACCGGCTCATCGGTGCTCGCCAGAAAGCGCGAGGGTTGCTGCGCGTTCACGCGTGACGCGTCTCGGTCGTTTTGCTCGCTTGCACCCACTCAAAGGCCAGGCCTGCGTTGCGTGCATACATTTCCCACATGACCCGTGCCCGTTGCTGAGCCTGTTTGCGTTTGCGGTAGCTGGTGAAGTCAATGAGGTTGTCAGTCGGATTCATGGGCACTTCACTGTGTGAGGTATGACGGAATGAACTGAAGGGTACGTGGATATTTTTATAACGATAAATACTGTTTTTGTATTTATTAATTCTTTTTAGTTCTTTGTATCGTTGAGAAAAATACGCCGAGGCGCAGCAATCGGATCAGCTAAGCTAATTCCAAAAAAGTATTTATAGATGTTTTTTAAGATCGATTAGCTTTATGCCCGTAGCAGTGTCACGCCCTTGGCGTGGCGCTCGTTTTGCGTCAGGCATCCGGTGTGCGGTGATTGCCTGGCGCCCATTCGATTCTCTGACCTTGGGTGCGAGCGATGTGCCCGAGAGACGCTTGCCGGGAGCTTCCGTGACAATCATTCAAACCTCTTCGGTCACGCCATGGATCGAGTCTGCTCGGCCGCTGGTGGCCCCTGGTGCCGGCGCGGAAACCGAGGACGATGTCGTGCTTGAGTTGCTTGACATCACCAAGTCTTACGGGCGAAAAAAAGGCTCGACTGTGTTGCCGGCAGTGAGCAATGTCAGCCTGAAGGTGCGTCGGGGCGAGGTCCTGTGCCTGATGGGGACTTCCGGAAGCGGCAAGTCAACGTTGTTGCGCCATATCAACCGCCTGATCGAGCCCACCCGTGGCGAAGTCCTGATCGAAGGCCACGGGATCAGCGGGTTGAGCCGCAAAGCGTTGCGTGACTTGAGGTCGCGGCGCATCGGCATGGTGTTTCAGCATTTCGGCTTGCTGCCCCATCGCACGGTGCTGGACAACGTCGCGCTGCCGCTGGAGTTGCGCGGCGAACCGGAATCGACTCGTCATGCGGCGGCAGCCGTGCAGTTGCAGGCGGTAGGGTTGGAGGGCTGGGGCGAGCACTATCCCCATGAGCTGTCCGGTGGCATGCGCCAGCGTGTCGGTCTGGCGCGGGCTCTGGTCACCGAGCCGGACATCCTGCTGATGGATGAGCCTTTCAGTGCCCTGGATCCGACGATCCGGCGCGATCTGCAGAGTCATTTCCTGGCCTTGGCCCGTAAACGCGGGATCACGACCCTGCTGGTCACTCACGACCCGGCTGAAGCCCTGCGCCTGGCCGATCGCATCGCCGTCATGCGCCATGGGCGGCTGGTGCAGTTGGGCACCCCGGAGCAGTTGCTCGAGCATCCTGCCGATACAGAGGTGGCGGATTTTTTCCGAGACTACGGCGTGACGCCCTCTGCACCGCGCAGCGCAGGCGAGGTCCGCCTCCAGGCAGCACACACCGAACCGCGCGAGGTGCCGCACACGCCAGGCTTGCCCTGGTGGCAAGCGCTGTTGCTGGGGCCCGCGGCGCTGGCGGCCCGGGGCAAGGGCGCAGCGTTCTGGACCGCCTTCGCCGGTGAGCTCGCCGCCCTGGCGGTTTTCAGTCAGGGCATCGTCGACTCGTCGTGGCGGGTGGTGCTGGCCGCACTGGCCGTGTTCGCGGTCAGCCGCTTCGCTGTGCTCTCGCTGAGCAGCCAGCCCGTGCGGCGCGACACGTCGGGTTGGGCGCTGCCTTTGGCGGTGCTGCTGATCAGCCAGGCCTTGGTGATCTGGCGAGTCATTACACCTGACACCACGAACGCGTTGCTGCAGTTTCCGGCCAACCGCCAGGCGCTGCTAGTGGCGGCAGAGAGCATCGACCAGTTCATCGGCTGGTCGCAAGTGACGTTCGAGGGCGCATTTGTCGGGGTGATTGTCGCGGTGCGCACAGTCATCGAAGGCATCGAAAACCTGTTGGGCTGGTTGCCTTGGCCGGTGTCGGCGTTGGCGCTGGTGTTTCTGGCCTGGCGTTCGGCAGGCCTGGCGCTGACCCTGACCAGCAGCGCGGCACTTCTGTACATCGGCCTGTTCGGTTTCTGGGAACGCACCATAGCCACCTTGGCCCTGGTTGGGTCTTCGGTGCTGATCGCACTGGTGATCGGCGTGCCGACCGGTATTTTGCTGGCGAAGCGACCGCTGCTACGGCGCTTGATCACGCCTTTGCTGGATGTCATGCAGACCCTGCCCACCTTCGTATACCTGATCCCCGCCGTGGCGTTCTTCTCCGTCGGCAAGACGCCTGCCGTGATCGCGACAGTTATTTTCGCCCTCGCGCCGATGATCCGCCTGACGTCCCTGGGCATCCAGGAAGTGCCCAAGGATGCCATCGAGGCGGCGGTCGCGCACGGTGCCAGTCCCTGGCAGACCCTGATCAAGGTGCAATTGCCACTGGCTCGCCGCTCCCTGCTGCTGGGGATCAACCAGACCATCGTCATGAGCCTGTCGATGGTGGTCGTGGCCGCCCTGATCGGTGCCGGCGGCCTGGGCTATGACGTCATGACCGCGCTGCGCAACATCAAGGGCGGCGAGGGCATGCTGGCCGGCGCGGCGATCGTCCTGTGCGCGCTGATTCCGGATCGAATCATTCAATCGAGCTTGCGCAAGCAAGATCATCAACCTGGCTGAACAGAGAACCTTATCGTGAAGACCCATTTTTCGTGCACCTTGAGCGCAGCCGCGCTGCTGGCCTCCCTGATGCTTCCCGCCGCGGTAATGGCCAAGGACAAAATCGTCATTGGCGAGCAGAACTGGACAGGCGCTATCGCCATCCAGCACATCCTTGGCGAAGTGATCAAAACCCGTCTGGATGGTGATGTGTCGTATCTGGCAGGGGATGTCCCGGTGCTGCTCAGTGCCGCGGCGAAAGGCGATGGCTCAGTCGATGTGCTGACGGATATCTGGTTGCCGAATCAGTCGGCCGCCTGGGCCAGGTACGTGACGGGTGGCACCCGGTCATTGGTGGCGAACACCCACCCCTATGCCGGTGAGCAAGGCTTTTACATCCCGGGGTATCTGCAGGACAAATACGGCGTCAAATCCATCTACGACCTTAACAAGCCGGAAGTGGCCAAGCTCTTCGAGCCGCTGGGGGGTGGCAAGGCTCAGTTGCTGGTCGGGCCGGCGGGCTGGGAGTCGACCTACATCGGCCAGATCAAGGCCAAGGATTACGGATTCGCAGATAAATTCGAGGCGGTGTCGACCGAAGCCTCCGTCACTTACGCCAAATTGGCCGCGGCTTACAAGGCGCAGCGCGGTGTAGTGTTTTATGCCTATACCCCGGACTGGATCTTCTCGGCGTTTGACCTGCGTCGCCTGCAAGAGCCTGCGTTCGACGGTTATGCCCAGGACAACAAAAAAGATGACCCGCTGTACAAGGCCGATGGTTGCTGGAAATTCATCAGCCCAACGGTTGACCCCGACTGGTTGAACAAGAGCCGGATTACCTGCGCCTTCCCGGACGCCAAGGTCCATGTCCTGGCCTCGGCTGCCTTGCAGCAACGCGCGCCGAAAATTGCCGGGTTCCTGCGCAATGTCGCGATCGAACCGGCGCAGCTCAATGATCTGATTCTGAAGATCGAAAGGGAAAAACTGCCGGCTGACGTAGCCGCCAAGGCGTGGGTCAAGGCAAATGGCGCCACAGTCGATCAATGGCTCGCGGCCTCGGCACCGACAGTGAGTTCCAGCCAATGAGCCATCCTACCTTGCGTTTGCTCGATGGCGGCATGGGGCGTGAGTTGCAACGCATCGGCGCGCCTTTTCGCCAACCGGAATGGTCCGCGCTGGCGCTGATCGAGGCGCCGCAGTTCGTGCTTCAGGCTCATCGGGCGTTTATCGATGCCGGTGCCCGGATCATCTCTACCAACAGCTATGCGGTGGTGCCGTTTCATATAGGCGATGAGCGCTTTGCCGGGCAGGGGCACACGCTGGCCGAACGGGCGGGGCGCCTGGCTCGACAGGCTGCGGACGACAGTAACGAACCGGTCACGGTGGCCGGCTCGTTACCGCCAGCGCTCGGGTCCTATCGTCCGGACCTGTTCGATCATCAACGCTCTGTCGCTATCCATCGCACATTGATCGGCGGATTACACGAACACGTCGATGTCTGGTTGGCAGAAACCCAGAGCTCCACCGCTGAAGTTCGAGCAGTGGTCGAGGCGCTGGGCACGCAAGTCAAGCCACTGTGGGTGTCCTTCACGCTGCTCGATGAAGTCGGCGAACCACCGCGACTGCGTTCATCCGAGCCGGTCACCGATGCGGTACGCGTGGCGGTCGAGCTGGGGGCGAGGGCGGTACTGTTCAATTGCAGCCAGCCGGAAGTGATGGCAGCGGCGTTGACCGAGGCCCGAAGTGTCATCCAAAGTCTTGCTCAAACCATTGAGCTGGGGGTGTACGCCAATGCGTTTCCCGCTGTCAGTACCGAAGCCAAGGCGAATAGCACGCTGTTGGAGATTCGTCGCGATCTGGGGCCAGAGGCGTATTTGCACTGGTCGCGATCCTGGGTCGCGGCAGGGGCGAGTATTGTTGGCGGATGCTGCGGCATAGGGCCAGAACATATCGCGCAACTACACCGGCAGCTGGTGGCCGGGAGCACCCCGGTTTTTGCTTGAAAAACACACGCGCCACAGTGGGTACGCGCGAATCCATGCCCGCCTTGAGCACTGGTGCCGCGAACGCCTGTCGTTGTCGGACACCCTCAATGCCCGTGACTGCTCCTGATCAACTCATAGGCCCGGCGCACCACCGGATTGACGGTGTTGGGCCTGATCCACAGGTGATAGGTCACGTCCGGTAGACGTGGCAAGCCATCGTTTTCACCGAGCACGCGCATGTCCGGGCCGAGCATCTCCATGCTTCGCGGTGTGACACCGAGGCCTGCACGGGTGGCGGCCTTGATGCCGATCAGGTTCGACGCCAGGTACGCCTGGCGCCAGGGAATGTTGGCGCGCTCCAGGGCCTCGAGGGCATAGCGGCGATAGATGCTGGGCTCATCCACCAGAATCAGCGGCAAGGGTTCGCCGGGGGTGTGCAGGTACTGCGCCGAACAGATCCACCACACCGGAGAGGTGCGCAAGGCAAAGCCTTCCAGGCTGGGATCCTCGCGGGTGGAGATCACCATATCGACCTTGCCCCGGTGCAGGTCGTCCATCAGGAACGGGCTGCGGCCGACGTCGATCTCCAGGCGCAGGCGCGGTGCCGAGCGGGCGATGTGGCTGAGGATCGGCGGAAGGATAGTGTCGGCGATGTCATGGGGCGAGCCGATGCGCAACACGCCGCTCAAACTGCTTTCGCGCAGGGAGTTCAAGGCGTCGTCGTTGAGCGAGAGCATCTGCCGCGCATGACGCAGCAACTGCATGCCCGCTTCGGTGAGTTGTTTGTGCCGTCCGCGTTTTTCGAACAGGCTGACCCCGACCAGCTGTTCCAGGCGTTGCATGTGCTGGGTGACCGACGATTGCGTGCGATCCAGTTGCGCGCCGGCCTCGGCAAAACTGTGGTGATCTACCACAGCAATGAAAGTGCGCAGTAATTCGAGGTCAAGGGTTGGTGAGGTCGACATGGCCATTCCCGTCGTTGTTTTACATCAAGGCTACAAACATAAATATCACATTTCGTAATGTGTATTTAGAAATTATTTTCGCGGCTGATGAGCTGGCGCCAATAAATACGGGGTGTTATGAGCGAATCTGTCAATTTTGACACTGCAAGTTATAACGATATTAGATATTTGAATTTCCGTTACTTCGCCGCTGTACCTAGGATGCCCACACATCAGGTCGGGGTACGCCGACCATTCCATGAGGGGAAAACCATGTTGCTCGAGCGCTCGCCTGTTAAAAGATTGTTGCCTGTGATGCTGGGCGCCTTGATCTCGATGGTCGGCATGACCAGCGCCCAGGCTGATGCCACCCTGGACAAGATCCAGCAGCGCCATGTGCTGGTGGTCGGTGTGTTGTTGTCCGGAGGCCCGTTCGGCGGGATCGATCCGACCACCCGGAAACCCCGGGGCCTGAACGTCGACCTCGCCCAGGAGCTGGGACGGCAACTGGGTGCCGAGGTGCAACTGGTGCCGGTGTTGCCTGCCAACCGCGTGCAATTCCTGCAGCAGGGCAAAGTCGATTTGCTGATCGCCAACATGGAGTGGACCGCCGAACGCGGCGAGATCCTCGGCTTTGTGCCGACACCGTTTTACCGTGTCGGCGGTACCGCTGCGGTGTTGAAAGACAGCAAGCTCACCCGTTGGGAAGACCTCAAAGGCCAACCGGTCTGCACCTCCCAGGGCAGCAGCTACGTCAAGCCGCTCACTGAGCTGGGCGTCGAGATCAAGGCCTTCAAGAGCTCGTCGGAATCCTTGCTGGCGTTGCGTGGCAACAACTGCGTCGCGGCGGTGCATGACGCCACGCTGATCAACCCGTTGCTCGCCGACACCGCCGAATGGCAGGGTTATCGCGCGCTCAGCCCGGAACTCAACCCGGCTCCGTCGGTGATCTGGACCCGCCGTGGCGAAGGCGATACCCAGGCCAGGCTCGATCCCATCGTCAAGGAACTGCATCGCAGCGGCTGGCTGATCGAAGCCCAGACCCGCAACCGCATCACCCCCGCGTCGTCAGCCTTGGTGGAGCTGCAGAAACAGTTCCAGGCCAATGGCGCCTGACGGAGCGAGCCATGAGTCACTGGCTGGAGTTTTTTGTCCACTGGACGGCCGGGGTTGGCCTGAACTACGACTTTCTGCTCGACGCCTATCAACGCGGCAGCCTGGAGCAGGGCGCACTGACCACGGTGCTGCTGTGCCTGTTCACCATCGTCGGCAGTCTGCTGGCCGGTGTCGGCCTGGCGGCGATGTTGACCTCGGGCAATCCCTGGCTGGCGAAACCTGCACGGGTATTCATCGAAGTCACCCGCAATACGCCGACCCTGGTGCAGTTGTATTGCGCGTTCCTGGTGCTGAACATGCTGCTGACCCAGGCCGTCGGCGCGGCGAACCCGTTGACGCCGTTCGCCTGGGTGGTGATCGTGATCTCGCTGCACAAGGGCGCATTTCACGCAGAAGCCTTGCGTGCCGGGATCGAGGCGGTGCCGAGCGTGACGATGGAAGCCGCCAGTTCCCTGGCGTTCAGCAGCCGCCAGTTGTTATGGAATGTGCAACTGCCGCTGGCCGTGCGCTTCGCCCTGCCGTCGCTGATCAACAACCTGATCGACCTGGTGAAGATGACCGCCGTGGCCTCGGCCATTGCCGTGGGCGATATCACCTACGCGGCAATCATGATCTGGACCCAGAGCGACAACGTGCTGGAGCTGATGATTCTGATTCTGAGTTTTTTCGGTCTGCTGAGTTTTATTGTCAACTGTGTGGGGCGCTACCTTGAAGCGCGCCTGAGGATGCCCGGCTATGGCCATTGAATCGTCAGTCGGCGCACCGCTGGCCTGGCCCCGGCGGCATGTCGGCACGTTGTTGCTGTTGCTCTGCACCGTGCTCTGGCTGCTCTGGTTCGCCCCGCAAAGCCCGGTGTTGAAGGCCTTGCTGCAATGGTCGCCAGCGCTGGCCGCAGGCTTTGGCCAGAACATTCTGATCAGCCTGGTGGCCATCGCACTGGGTTCGTTCCTGGGGCTGTTGGTCGGCGCCCTGGCGCTGTCACCCCCGCGACTGCTGCGCCTTCCCGCGCGGATATGGGTGCAGGTGTTCCGTAACGCGCCGTGGCTGGTGCTGATCTATTTCACCACCTACGTGTTCCCGTTCGAGATCCAGGTCGGCAGCACCTATGTCCCGTTCCCTGACTGGCTCAAGGTCACCATCGGCCTGGCCCTGCCGGCCAGTGCCAACGTCGCGGAGATCTTCCGTGGCGCCATCGCCTCGATCCCCAGTACTCAATGGGAAGCGGCGCGTTCCCTGGCATTCTCCCGCGGGCAGATTTTCCGTTCGATCATCCTGCCGCAGTGCTTCAAGCGCATGTTGCCGCCGTGGATGAACCTCTATGCGGTGATCACCATGGGCACTGCGCTGGCGTCCCTGGTGGGTGTGCACGACGTGATCGACACCGCGCAGATCGCCAGCAACACCGTGAACCTGACCGGCTTCACCGTGGTGATTTACCTGAGTCTGCTGGTGCTGTTCTTTGCTTACTGCTACCCGATTTCCCGACTCACTCAACGCTTGGAGCGACGTTATGCCTTCTATTGAAACCGTCGCCGAGCCCCTGGTCAGCCTGCGCGACCTGCACCTGTCGTTCGGCACCAACCCGGTGCTCAAGGGCATCGACCTCGATGTGCACCGCGGCCAGGCCGTGTCGATCATCGGCCCGTCCGGCTCCGGCAAGTCGACCCTCCTGCGCTGCATCACCGGCCTTTTGCAGCCTCAACGCGGCAGCATTCGCGTCGGCGATACCGAGGTCCACACCCTGGCCCGGGAAGCCCAGCGCATCGAGTTGCGCAAGCGCGTGGGGTTTGTGTTCCAGCAGTACAACCTGTTCCCGCATCTGTCGGTGCTGGAGAACCTGGTGATTGCTCCGCGCAAGGTGCTGGGGCGCAACCGCATCGACGCCGAGAAAGACGCCCGGGCCTTGTTGGCCAAGGTGCGCATGGAGCACAAGGCCGATGCCTGGCCGGGGCAACTCTCCGGCGGTCAGCAACAACGGGTGGCGATTGCCCGGGCCCTGGCCATGCGTCCGGAATTGATTCTGTTTGACGAGGTGACTTCGGCCCTCGATCCGGAAACCGTCGGCGAGGTGTTGACGGTGATTCGCGAGTTGACCGAGGAGGGCATGACCTGCGTGCTGGTCACCCACGAAATGCGGTTCGCCGAAGAGGTCAGCGACATCGTCTACTTCACCGAGAACGGCGTGATAGTCGAGTACGGCAGCGCCGCGCAGATCTTCCAGCACCCGACCAGCGAGCGGACCCGCGAGTTTCTGCGCCACGCCCTGGGCGATCCGGGGCGCCGCCCGCCTCTCGCCAATGATCCGTATCTGTTGACCAACCTGAGCCGCTACAGCCTGTCCGTCTGATACCAAGGAGCCTGTTCATGAGTACTGTTAACCGTGCCGCTGTCATCGAGGATTTCCTGAAGAAAATCCGCGTTATCCATCATCGGGGCGTCGACCGCGCCGCGCTGGCAGAGATCGTTGTCTTGCTCGAAGCCCTGGCCGAGCGCCGCGATCTGTTCAATTTCGATCAGTTCCCGGCGCCGGTGCCGGGGCAGGGCAGCACCGCGTTCCGCTACCGTCTCAACGACGACGGCGACACCCCGACGCTGTACCTGAACTCGCTGTTGCCGGGCAAAAGCACCATCCCCCACAACCACGAAACCTGGGCGATCATCAGTGCCGTCGAAGGTCAGGAAATCAATTACGTCTACCGTCGTGAGGATGAAGGTCGCGAACCTGGCTTCACCACCTTGCACCTGGAACGCGAAGTGATCGTGCAGCCCGGCACCTCCATCTCGTTCCTCGGCGAAGACCTGCATGGCATTCGGGTCGACGGCGAGCAACCGACCCTGCATTTCCACCTCTACGGCTTGCCGCTGGAATCCCTCAACGGCCGCTACGGCGTCGAAGCCGACGGGCGCATTCTCAATTACAACGCCTCGCAAATGGCGCCATCAATCAAGGCCTATGCATGATTGATCTTTACTACGCCCAGCACGAAACCTGTGGCTAGGACAGCTCTCCTGTGGCGAGGGGGCTTGCCCCCGTTCGGCTGCGCAGCAGTCGTACATCCGGACAACTCGATTGGTCTGGATGGACGCTAGGGGCCGCTTCGCGACCCAACGGGGGCAAGCCCCCTCGCCACAGGTTTCAGTTCGCCGTGGCATTGGTCGCTGGCCCTCTAGTGATTTCATTTTTCCTCTTTCAACGCGGGACTCCCATGAGCCAGACCGTAACTCCCGGGCAATTGCAGCAGTGGTTGTTCGACGGGCAGGAAATTGCCCTGTTTGACGTGCGCGAGCACGGCCAGTATGGCGAAGCGCACCTGTTTTTCGGGGTGAACCTGCCCTATAGCCGTCTGGAGCTGGAGGTCGGGCGCCTGGCGCCGAATCCTCAGGTGCGGCTGGTGATTTATGACCAGGATGGTGGGGACGTCGCGGCGCGTTCCGCCCGGCGTCTGCAGGCGCTGGGTTACCGCCAGGTGCATATTCTCCAGGGTGGTGCCCAGGGTTGGCAGGCCGCCGGTTTTCAGCTGTTTGCCGGTGTGCACGTCCCCTCCAAAGCCTTCGGCGAATTGGTCGAAGAGGCCAGGCACACCCCCCATGTCACCGCGCAGCAGTTGGCCGAATGGCAGGCCCGGGGCGAGCCGCTGGTGTTGCTCGACGGGCGTCCGTTCGATGAATACCGCAAGATGACCATTCCCGGTTCGGTCTGCTGCCCGAACGGCGAGCTGGGCTATCGCGTGCAGGATCTGGTGCCGGACGAGCACACGCCGATCGTGGTCAATTGCGCCGGCCGCACCCGCAGCATTATCGGCGCTCAGACGCTGATTGATCTGGGGCTGAAGAACCCGGTCTATGCCCTGGAAAACGGCACCCAGGGTTGGTACCTGGAAAATTTTCAACTGGAGCATGGCAGCAACCGCCGCTATGCCGAGGAGGTCTCGACGGCGACATTGCCGGCGCAACGTCTGGCTGCCGCGCAACTGGCCGAACGCGCCGGCGTGAAAGCCGTCGAGGCCGGGCAGGTCGAGCAGTGGGCCAGGGACACCGGGCGCAGCCTGTTTGTGTGTGATGTGCGCACTGCCGAGGAGTTTGCCGCAGGCAGTCTGCCGGGTGCACGGCACACGCCGGGTGGACAATTGATTCAAGCCACCGACCTGTACGTCGGCGTGCGCCAGGCGCGCCTGGTGTTGATCGATAGCGATGGCGTGCGTGCACCGATCGTTGCCAGTTGGCTGCGGCAGTTGGGGCATGAGGCTCATGTGCTGGCGGGAGGCGTGAGCAGTGGTCTGGCGTTGCCCGTGCCTGAGATTGCAGTACCGCAAACGCTATCATTGATCACCGTGCAAGCCTTGGCCGACGCGTTGAAGGACGACGCGGTGGCACTGATCGATCTGCGGCCGAGCATGGCCTATCGCAAGGGTCATATTGCCGGGGCACGTTGGTCGATCCGTTCCTTGCTGGCGAGCGAAGTGGCAGGCGAACAGCGGCCGCTGGTGCTGCTGGCCGATGATCCGTTGCTGGCTGCTGTTGCGGCACTGGAGTTGCCCGACACCCAGCGCGCGCAGGCCCGCCTGCTGGACGGTGGTCTGGGGGCCTGGCGCGCGGCAGGCCTGGCGCTGCAGGAGGAGGGCAACGCATTAGCCGATTCGCAGTGCATCGATTTTCTGTTCTTCACCCACGATCGTCATTCCGGCAACAAGGACGCGGCGCGTCAGTACCTGGCCTGGGAAATCGGCTTGCTGGCGCAGATGAACGCGGCAGAAATCGGCATTCTCAAGCCGCTGCGCACGCAACCTCAAACCACCGGAAATTCTCGAGTACGCACCCGTCTGATCCATTCGGCGCGCAGCGCAAAGGGCAGCGGTGCGCGGTCGGTCAACGTGCCGGTCAGCCGCTTGAGTACGGTGCTGTTCGACAGCCTGGCGCAGATGCGCGACGCCCGTGCCCGTCGCGACAGCGAACGGGTCTTGAGCTATGGCGCCCGGGGCAACCCGACGGGCTTTGCCCTGGAAGACCTGGTGACGGAACTGGAAGGCGGTTATCGCACCCGCCTGTTCGGCACCGGGCTGGCCGCGGTGGCGCAGACCTTTTTGGCTTACCTGCGTCCCGGCGACCATGTGGTGATCACCGATGCGGTGTACGCACCTGTGCGGCGTCTGGCCCGGGAATTGCTTGAGCCCTTCGGCATTCAGGTCAGCTACTTCGCGCCGGACGGCAACGACCTACACGCGCAACTGCAAGCCAATACGAAAATGGTCTACACCGAAGTGCCGGGTTCCTTGCTGTATGAGCTCTGCGACTTGCCGGCCATCGCGGCGTTGTGCAAACCACGGGGTATTCTGCTGGCGGTGGACAACACCTGGGGCTCGGGCTACCTGTATCGACCGCTGACCTTGGGCGCGGACATTTCGATCATGGCATTGACCAAATACCTGTGTGGCCACAGCGACGTGGTCATGGGCAGTGTCTGCACCCGGCAAGAGATCTGGCCGGCACTGGCGGCCATGAGCGATACCTGCGGCAGTGCCGTCAGTCCCGACGACGCCTACCTGGTGCTGCGCGGTGCCCGGACCCTGGCGCCACGCCTGGAAGTGCACGAACGCCAGGCGCTGCAAGTCGCCCATTGGCTGGAAGCGCAGCCCCAGGTCAAACGGGTTTTCCATCCAGCCTTGCCCGATCATCCCGGTCACCTCCTGTGGCAACGGGACTTCAACGGCAGCAACGGCTTGCTCTCGTTCGAACTGTGTGAGGCGGACGCAACGTATGTCGAGCGCTTCATCGATGCATTGCAGTTGTTCGGCCTGGGCGCCTCCTGGGGTGGCTACGAGAGTCTGATTACCGTCGCCGATATGCACGATCGCAACAGCGCCGTGGATCGGGCATTGAACCCGGTGCTGCGACTGCACGTCGGGCTCGAGGATGTCGAAGCGTTGATTGAAGATTTGCAGAGGGGATTCGCGGCTGCAACCCGCGCTCAAGCCTTTGTGTGATATTGGTTATGCACTTAATGCATATCTGGATAATTAAATATTCTTTTAGGATATAATATCTTTCGGTGATGATGCCTGTAGCCAGATCAATCCAAAGGCTTACAGGAGTAAATGAATGGGCAATGTCCAGAGCGCCACCCATGCCTTCGAGGTGTTTCGACACCCTGCATCCGGTGGCGACCTGCTCGATCTTGGCCGGGTCTTCCGTGAACCCCTGGCGCAGTCGCGGCTGCACAGCACACCCAAAAAGGTGTTGAGTCGCCGCGAAGGCATCCTGCTCGGGGTGTTCGCGTTGATGCTGCATGGCGCGGTGATTGTCTGGGTCAACCAGACACCGCCGCCGGCACTGCCGGTGGTGCCGCCGGAGGTCCCGCCGATGACCATCGAGTTCTCGCAACCGGCGCCTCCCGTGGTGGTGCCGCCACCGCCCGAGCCGATTCCGCAACCCGTGGTCGAGCCGCCACCGCCGGTTGAGGATGAGCTGGCGGTGAAACCACCACCACCCAAGCCAATCCCCAAACCCAAGCCCGTGGTCAAACCGGTGCCCAAACCGGTGCCCAAACCGGTGGCCAAACCGGTGGAACAGCCGTCAGCACCGCCCGCGCCACCCCAACCGGTCGCCGCCCCGGCTTCCCCCGCACCCCCCGCCCCGAAACCGGTAACCCCGGCATCGGCCAGCGCCGGTTACCTGAAGAATCCGGCACCGGAGTACCCTTCGTTGGCCATGCGTCGCGGCTGGGAAGGCACGGTGTTGTTGCGGGTGCATGTCCTGGCCAGCGGTAAGCCCGGCGAGATCCAGGTCCAGAAAAGCAGTGGCCGCGATCAACTCGACGACGCCGCCCTGGCGGCAGTCAAACGCTGGAGTTTCGTTCCGGCCAAGCAGGGCGACGTCGCCGAGGATGGCTGGGTCAGCGTGCCCATCGACTTCAAGATCAAGTAACTCAACCCTGACGAAACAGACCGCGGGCCACCTGACAAAAGGCGCATCGCTACAACCGATTCAATGCCTTGTTGGAGAGCCTGACCATGAACCTGATCGCATCCCCCTTCGAATCCATCGAACACGCCGTCATCTGGCTGTTGATTATCTTCTCTGTTGCAACCTGGGGCCTGGCCCTGCTCAAGGGCGTGCAGTTCACCCGCCTGAAGACCCAGGACCGCAAATTCCATAAACACTTCTGGGCCGCCTCCAGTCTCGACTCCGCCGCTGAACTGGCCCACAGTCAACCCGGCGCCGCGGCGCGCGTGGCACTGGCCGGTTATGCCGCGATCCAGGTCAGCGATCAGCCGGGCACTGACCTCAGTCAGTCGATCAACCATCAGGACCGTCTCGAGCGCGCCCTGCGCCAGCAGATCGTGCGTGAACGGCGCTCGCTGGAAACGGGCCTGGCGATCCTCGCCAGCATTGGCAGCACCTCGCCCTTCATCGGCCTGTTCGGTACCGTCTGGGGCATCATGTCGGCCTTGAAAGGCATCAGCGCGGCGGGCTCGGCGAGCCTGGAAACCGTGGCCGGGCCGATCGGCGCGGCGCTGGTCGCCACGGGTGTCGGCATCGCCGTCGCGGTACCGGCGGTGCTGGTCTACAACTACTTTTTGCGACGGCTGAAACTGACCGCCGCGGACCTCGACGACTTCGCCCACGACTTCTATAGCCTGGCGCAGAAAAACGCCTTCCGCGTGCTGCTGCACCCGGTGCTGAGCAAGTCCGGCGCCACCGTCGCCGGGCAGAAAGTCAAGGAGGCGTCCTGATATGGCCTTCTCCACACAAGACAGCGATGAAGTGCTCAGCGAGATCAACGTCACGCCCCTGGTGGACGTGATGCTGGTGCTGCTGGTGGTGTTTATCGTCACCGCGCCACTGCTGACCAACGCGATCCCGATCAACCTGCCCAAGACCGAGTCGGTGGCTCCGGTGGAGCAGAAAGACCCGCTGGTGGTGAGCATCGATGACAAGGGCAAGGTGTTCATCAACAAGGACGAAATCCAGGCGGATCTGCTCGAGTTCAACCTGCAGGCGGCCAAGGCGAAAAACCCTGATGTGCGGGTGCAGTTGCAGGCGGACAACGGGGTGAATTATGGCGAAGTGGCCCGGGCGATGGCATCGATTGAGCGGGCGGGGATTAGTAAGTTGTCGGTGATTACGGCGAAGTAGGAAATATTACGGAAAGATCATGCTTGTTTCTTTTGGCCGCCCCCGAGCGGCCTTTTTTATTGCTGGTTATTTCAGTTTGTAGGCAGTTTCTGTAAATGCGTCGGAAACGTCCTAATGATGCTCCGAGATATGGAATGGAGACCTGAGATCAATCATTATGTTTGTAGGTTGCTGAACTACAGCTGTACCGCAAGCGCTTTAATCGTTGTATCAAAAAAGGAATTTACAGTCGGTTGGCGGAAACTTTTCCAGGTTTGGCTGATGGCGTGGGTTCCAGTCGTTCTTGTTTTCGTAACGGCGCAGGCTGTTACTTAAAGTGTCTGGAGGGGATATGGCTTCAAGCAGTTTTCAAAACGAAGTACCCAAGACCCGGGTCAATATCAAGCTCGATTTGCACACCGGTGGCGCACAGAAAAAAGTCGAACTGCCGCTGAAGTTGATGGTGATGGGCGATTACAGCAACGGCAGGGAACAGCGTTCGCTTTCCGAAAGAAGCAAGATCGATGTAAACAAAAACAACTTCGACAGCGTTCTGGCCGAGTTCGCGCCACGCCTGACGCTGGCCGTGGAAAACACCTTGGTCAATGATGGCTCCGACGCTGCCATCGAGCTGCAATTCCAGGGCATGAAGGATTTTGAACCGGAGCAGGTGGCGCGTCAGATACCGCAACTACGCGCGCTGCTGGCGATGCGTAACCTGTTGCGCGACCTCAAGTCCAACCTGTTGGACAACGTCACCTTTCGCCACGAACTGGAGCGCATCCTCAAGGATGACGCGCTGAGTGACGAGTTGAGAAAAGAATTGGCCGCTCTGGCGCCAGAACAAGATTGTTAATTCACCTCGGTTGGTTTAAAGGGAAGTTCTCACCATGTCCGTAGAAACCTCATCCGCGCAAACGCGTGGCGCTGCAGTGTTGTCTGAAGAAAATCATACTGTATACAGTGGCTTGTTTAGCAAGATCAATCTCAGTCCGGTAGCAGAACTGGGTGCAATAGATCTTTATCAAAACAGTGAAGCATTGTCCGAGGCTTCCACCGATGAGCGCGTGACCGCGGCGGTCAGTGTATTCCTGAAGTTGCTCAAGCAATCGTCGAAGAAAGTCGAGCGCCTGGATAAGATACTGCTGGATGAACACATTGCGTCGCTGGATGCGCAGATCAGTCGTCAACTCGATGCGGTCATGCACCATCCGGACTTTCAGCGAGTCGAGTCGACCTGGCGCGGCGTCAAATCGTTGATCGATCAGACCGACTTCCGCCAGAACGTGCGCATTGAACTGCTGGATCTGAGCAAGGATCACTTGATCCAGGACTTCGAAGACGCGCCGGAGATCGCCCAGAGCGGATTGTATGTGCATACCTACACCCAGGAGTACGACACCCCTGGCGGTGAGCCGATCGCGGCGGCCGTGTCCAACTATGAGTTCGATCGCAGCCCGCAGGACATCACCCTGCTGCGCAATATTTCCAAAGTTGCAGCCGCCGCGCACATGCCTTTCATCGGTGCTGTCGGCCCGGCGTTTTTCGGCAAGGAATCGATGGAGGAGGTCGCCGCGATCAAGGACATCGGTAACTACTTCGACCGCGCCGAATACATCAAGTGGAAGTCATTCCGCGACAGCGACGATGCCCGTTACATCGGCCTGACCATGCCGCGGGTGCTGGGGCGTTTGCCCTACGGCCCGGATACGATTGCGGTGCGCAGCTTCAACTATATCGAAAGCGTCAAGGGGCCTGATCACCACAAGTACCTGTGGACCAACGCCTCGTTCGCGTTCGCGGCCAACATGGTCAAGAGCTTCATTGCCAACGGCTGGTGCGTGCAGATTCGCGGGCCGCAGTCGGGTGGCGCAGTCACCGGACTGCCGATCCATTGGTATGATCTGGGCACGGGCAGCCAGGTGAAGATTCCTTCGGAAGTTATGATTCCGGAGACCCGTGAATTCGAATTCGCCAACCTCGGATTCATTCCCTTGTCGTACTACAAGAACCGCGACTACGCCTGTTTCTTCTCCGCCAACTCGGCTCAGAAGCCGGCGTTGTATGACACGGCCGTTGCCACCGCCAACAGCCGGATCAATTCACGGTTGCCCTACATCTTCCTGCTTTCGCGCATTGCGCATCATCTGAAAATGATCCAGCGCGAGAACATCGGAACGACCAAGGACCGTCGTTTGCTGGAGCTGGAGTTGAACAAGTGGGTCGGTGGGCTGGTCACCGAAATGACCGATCCGGGCGACGATCTGCAGGCTTCGCACCCCTTGCGCGATGCGAAGGTGACGGTGGAAGACATCGAGGACAATCCGGGCTTCTTCCGCGTCAAGCTGTATGCCGTGCCGCACTTCCAGGTGGAAGGCATGGACGTCAACCTGTCGCTGGTGTCGCAGATGCCCAAAGCGAAAGCCTTAATCACCGCATAGAGAAACGACGTCATGAAAATCGACCGCCCCCTGTGGGCCGCGGGGGCCTTGTTGTGCCCGCAGCAATTCCAACAGCAGGCGCGCTGGGAGGCCTGGGCCAACGACAGTCTGGCTCGTCTGTCCATGGTGCATCCCTGGGGTGTCCAGGGGGTGGGGTTTGACTCGCAAGCCCTACGGCTGGGCAAGCTCAAGGCCACCCAGCTGCGCCTGCGCATGCCCGACGGTACCTTGATCGATACCGATCAGGTGGATCGACTGCCCTCAGCCCTGGAGTTGGCCCGCCTGCTGGCCGATGACATCCAGGGTGCCACCTTGCTCCTGGCTTTGCCGCTGGAACAGGCCAATGGCAACAACTGCCTGTTCGACGCCGCCAAGGCTGAACGGCTGACCCGCTATCGCCAGGATTGGCGTGATGTCCAGGACGTCTACGCCGACGAGGTGCAATCGATCGGCGTGCTCGAGCACATGCTGAGTCTGCGTTTAGATCATGATGAAAACGGCGATTACCTGACCTGCCCGATTGCGCGCCTGATGCGCGACGGGCAGGGCGGCTGGAGCCTCGATCCGGATTACGTACCGCCGCTGCTCGACTTCGCGGCTCATCCCGGCTTGCTGGCACAGCTTGATAACCTGTTGACCCAGCTGTCCGCCAAACGGCAACGGCTGATGGGCATGCGCCGCGAGAGCAACCAGCGCATGGCCGACTTCGCCGTGGCCGATGTCTCGCTGTTCTGGCTGCTCAATGCCTTGAACACATACCAACCGGTGTTGGCTGATCTCAAGGCCTATCCTGCGCGGCATCCCGAGCAGGTCTACTTGGAACTGGCCAAGTTGGCCGGCAGCCTGCTGACTTTTTCGCTGGAACACGATATCGATCAGATCCCGGCGTATCGACACGAACAGCTGGAAACCGTGTTCCCGCCGTTGATGCGCATGATCTCCACCTTGCTCGAGGCCAGCCTGCCGTCGCGGGTCATTGCCCTGGAACTGCAGGAGATCAGTACCAACCGCTGGCAGGTCACGATTAATGATGCGCGCCTGCGCGAGGATGACGGTGCCGACTTCTACCTGTCGGTGCGTTGCCGGATGCCGGCCGCGCAGTTGCAAAGCCAGTTCCCGCGCCTGTGCAAGGTCGGTACACCGGATGATGTCGATCACCTGGTCAACGCCGCACTGGACGGTGTTCCGTTGCAGTCGCTCAGCCACGTGCCGGCAGCCATTCCCCTACGTCTGGAAAACCAGTATTTCGCCCTCGACCTCAGGCATGCCAAGGGCCAGGCCGTGTTGGCCCAAGGGGTCTGCGCCTTCTACGTTCCGAGCACGCTGGCCGATGTGAAGCTGGAACTGTTCGCGGTGCTGCGCACATGAGCCGGGTAATCTCCAACAGACAGACCGCGACTGCAACGGATGTCGACGCGCTGTTGCAGGACAGCTACCTGCTGGTGGTAGAGCTGCGCCATGGGGCTTGCGCGCAGAATGCCGACGAGCTGTGGGCGCGTTGCGCCGGGCAGATCGAATTCGTTCGCCAAGCGCTGGAGCGGGCCGGCCTGAGCCAGCGCAGCATCGACCACATCAGCCACGCCCAATGTGCCTTGCTCGACGAGACCGTGCTCAGCCGTGCCAAAGACCATGCCCATGCCCAATGGGCCCGCGAACCGCTGCAGGCGAAGTTTTTCAATCGTCATCAGGCCGGTGAGTTTTTGTATGAAGACATGCGCGACGTGCTGCGCGAGCCGGCGCCCGATCCGCAGGTGCTGATGGTCTTCCACCGGGTGCTGATGCTGGGCTTTCAAGGCCGATATCGCGAACTGAATGATCCTGAGCGCGAGCAACTGCTGACAGCCCTGAATGAGCACGTCGCGCCAATGGAATCGGGCCTTGGCCTATCGACACAAGTAAGTGGCGCTAACCGCATTGACAACCTGCGCTGGCTGCGATCACCACTCCCTCATGTGCTGGCCGCGGGCCTGTTGCTTTTCGCTGTCTGGTGGGGGCTGGACCGTCTATTGAGCGGTCTGATCGCTACGCTCTTGCCCGGTGCCGCCTGATATGAGGCCGATGGCGCCCAAGCTGACACGGGGTCTTTGGCTGTGGGCGGGTTCGCTCGCCCTCGCGCTGCTGGCGGTTGTTCCATTGACGGCCGCGACCCGTGCAATCGCGGTCCTGGCCCTCCTGTGCTTCGTCGTCCTTGCCTGGTGTCGGGCGGGACGACGTGCGGCAGCGCTGGGCGAGTCACTGACGCTGGCCGGCCATACTTCCTTGCCGCCTGCGGCCTACCCTAAGCCGGTGGTCCTGGTGTGTGGTGATGGTCTGGCGAGTCTGTTTGGCGCAACGGCCGTCGAACAACTGGCCCTGCACCTCACTAAAGACGGTTGCTATGTGCGGGTACCCAAGCTGGAGCACCTCCCGTCGGTGACCGCGGGCTTGATGGCCTTGCGTCCGGAATGGGGCGCGCAGCTCAGCGTCATGTTCATCGTCAACCCCGCCGAGCATACCGACACCGCCGTGTTGGCTGGACAGATACGTGCCTTCAGTTATCAGGTCGGGCTGGTTCGCAAGCGCGGCGTTGTATTGCCGCTACTGCTGGCGAGCTACCAGCAAGCCTCCCGGGGCGAGGGTCCCTGGTTCAGCTGGCAGGCAGGCGAGGGCAGCCCCAGTGTGCACGCGGCGGGAGCGTGCGTCAGCCTGGCGGATTGGCAGCGACAGTCCTCGGACAGCGCAACGCATGCTGGCCGGTTGCACACCAGCGTCCGGCTGAACAGCGTTGTTGCCTGGCTGGATGAAGCGGTGCTGCACCATTTCGCTCGCGGTGAAACCCGTCATTGCGCCAGCCTGCCGAGGGTTTGCGCCATTACGCTGGTACCGGTACTGCCTCAGTCAGTGGCGGGCAACCTGTGGCAGCAATGGCGGCGTAACAAATTGGCGCTGGTGAATAGCAGGCAGGCGGAACCTGGGGAGGGCACACGCTTGCCGTTCCCTGATCCCTTGCTGCATTTGCTGCCAGTCCAGGAACAGCATTCCCCGCTCCGCCGTGCCTGTGTCATCGCGTCGTGGTTGTTCGCAATGGCCGGTGTCGGCGCCCTGGCCAGTTCGGCCTGGCAGAACACCTTGCTGGTGCGCCAGATCACCGATGACCTGCGGCGCTACACGTCGATTCCACCTACAGGGCAACGCGACCGGCCCGATTTCGCCCTGCGCGAGGAAGCGTTTGCGCAGTTGCGCCTGGATGCCACGCGACTGGATCACTACTACCGACAAGGTGCACCGCTGGCGCTGGGCCTGGGCCTGTATCGCGGCGAGCCGTTGCGCATGCAGGTGCTGGCGACCATTGCCGGTCACCGTCACCCGGCGACGGCACCGATGCCCGCCGGGAGCCCCAGGCCGGTGCGCCTGGACAGCCTGTCGCTATTCGGTACCGGGAGCGCCCGGCTCAAGCCTGGCTCGACCAAGGTGCTGGTCAATGCCCTGGTCGGCATCAAGGCTCAGCCCGGCTGGCTGATCGTCATTGCCGGGCACACCGATGCCACGGGCAACGCCGGGCACAACCTGCAGTTGTCCCGAGCCCGGGCAGCCGCGGTGCATGACTGGATCAAGCACATGGGCGACATCCCTGACAGCTGTTTTGCGGTCCAGGGTTTTGGCGCCAGCCAACCGATCGCCAGCAATGACACCGAGGCCGGACGTTCGGCCAACCGTCGAGTCGATATTCGTCTGGTGCCGGAAGAGGGGGCCTGTGTGCTTCCCGCGCCGGGGCCGGATGTACAACCCCCTGTCGCAATGCGCGACATTCATGTTCTGAGAGAAGGAGCTTCACATGGCAATTCCGGTTTATCTGTGGCTGAAAGATGACGGCGGTGCAGACATCAGAGGGTCGGTGGACGTAGCAGAACGCCAGGGCAGCATTGAGGTATTGGCGCAGGACCACAGTCTGTACATCCCCACGGACAACAACACCGGCAAGTTGACTGGCTCACGGGTGCATACCCCGTTCCAGTTCACCAAGGTAATCGATGCTTCCAGCCCCTACCTGTTCAAGGCGGTATCCAAGGGGCAGACCCTCAAGAGCGCCGAGTTCAAGTGGTACCGCATCGACGAGGCTGGCCAGGAAGTCGAGTACTTCAATACCTTGCTGGAAAACGTCAAGGTGGTGAAAGTCGCGCCGAAAATGCACGACATCAAGGACCCGACCAAGGAGAAGCACAACCATCTGGAGTTGGTTGAGTTGCGCTACGAGAAAATCACCTGGACCTACAAGGACGGAAACATCAGCCATTCCGACTCCTGGGTCGATCGTTAAGGCACAGACGTAAAAAACCGGCAGGCACGCTTGTGTCTGCCGGTTTCCGGTGTGTCGGGCCGAGCGTCCATTAACGGGCGCTCCACCCGCCACTTCGAGTTATCGCCGCCACTTGCACCACCGGCTACGCGCCGAGAACCGAACAAGGACGCGCCCCCATGGCCCCCAGTTCCACCCGTTTGCTCCGCCGCCTCAACCCTTATTGCGCCCAGGCGTTGAGCGTGGCGGCTTCGCTGTGCCAAAGCCGCGGCCATGGTCAGATCAGCATCGAGCACTGGCTGCTCAAGCTGCTGGAGCAAGGAGAGGGCGACCTGACCCTCATCGCCCGTCGCTACGAATGGGACATGGATGTGCTCTGGCGTGGGCTGCTCGACCATCTCGACGGCCTGCCTCGCAGTTTGCAGGGCAAGCCGCAACTGTGTGTCAACTTGCAGCAACTGATCAAGAACGCCTGGCTGCGCGCATCCCTGGACGACAACCACGAGCGCCTGCGCTCCGCACACCTGCTCGGTGCGTTGATGGACACCCCCGGCCTGCTCGCGTGCGACGCCGCGTGGCCGCTGCTCAGCCTCAGTGATGTTCAATTGCAGCGTTTGTTTGTGCTGCTCGATCAACACTCCGAAGAGCGTCCGCAAGTACAGCAAGAAGCTGCCTTGGGCCAGATGGCAGTGTCTGCTGACCAACCGATTACCCCTCCATCCAGTACCGTGATGCACGATGCCCTGCAGGCTGTGCTGGACAAATTCACCCAGGACATCACCGCCAAGGCCCGGGCAGGGCAGATCGACCCGGTGTTCGGCCGTGACGATGAGATCCGGCAGGTCATCGACATCCTCAGTCGCCGGCGCAAGAACAATCCGATGCTGGTCGGCGAACCCGGGGTGGGCAAGACCGCCCTGGTCGAAGGCCTGGCCTTGCGCATTGCCCGGGGCAACGTCCCTGACAGCCTCAAGCTCGTCAGCGTGCGCGCCCTGGACCTGGGGCTGTTGCAAGCGGGCGCCGGGGTCAAGGGCGAGTTCGAACAACGCCTGAAGAACATCATCGATGCCGTGCAGCAATCAGCCAATCCGGTGCTGCTGTTTATCGACGAAGCACACACCCTGATCGGGGCCGGCAACCAGGCGGGCGGTGCCGACGCGGCCAATCTGCTCAAGCCGGCCCTGGCCCGTGGGGAACTGCGCACCATCGCTGCCACCACCTGGAGCGAGTACAAACAATACTTCGAGCGCGATGCCGCCCTGGAGCGGCGCTTCCAGACCGTCAAGGTGGACGAGCCGGACGACGCCAGCGCCTGCCTCATGTTGCGAGGTCTCAAGGCGCGCTACGCCAGTCACCATGGCGTGCACATCCAGGATGCGGCGGTACAGGCCGCGGTCAGCTTGTCGCGGCGCTACCTTACCGGCCGGCAACTGCCGGACAAAGCCGTCGACCTGCTCGACACCGCCAGCGCGCGAGTGCGCATGAGCCTTGACTGTGAACCCCAGGAACTGGTCCGACTCAAGGCTCGGCAGGCCGCCCTGGAATTGGAGCGCCAGGCCCTCGAAGAGGATCGGCAACTCATCGGCGGCATCGCCAGCGAGCGCCTGGCGATGATCGCTGCGCAATACGCGGATTTACAAAGTGAACACATCGAGCTCGAGCAGCAATATCGGCACGAACTCGACCTGACTCGACAATTGCTCGATGCACGCCAGACCGAACCACCACAGTCGGATGTCTGCGAACAGCTGCAAGGTCAACTGACCGCTGCCCAAGGCAACCAACCGTTGCTTTCCCTCGATGTCAGCGCACGTAGCGTGGCCGAGGTGATCGCCGACTGGACCGGGGTGCCGCTGGGCAGTCTGCTCAAGGACGAACACGCCAACCTGCTGGCCCTGGAGCAGCAATTGAGCGAACGCGTCATCGGCCAGGAGCCTGCGTTGAATGCCCTTGCCCAGCGTCTGCGGGCGGCCAGGACCGGCCTGACCGAAGAACAGGCGCCGCTGGGGGTTTTCCTGCTGGTGGGCACCAGCGGCGTCGGCAAGACCGAGACCGCCCTGGCCCTGGCCGACTGCCTGTTCGGTGGCGAGAAATCGCTGATCACCCTCAACCTCTCCGAATACCAGGAAGCCCACACCGTCAGCCAACTCAAAGGCTCGCCTCCGGGCTACGTCGGTTACGGCCAGGGCGGCGTGCTCACCGAAGCGGTGCGCCAACGGCCCTACAGCGTGGTGCTGCTCGATGAAGTGGAGAAGGCCCATCGCGATGTCATCAACCTGTTTTACCAGGTATTCGACCGAGGCTTCATGCGCGATGGCGAAGGGCGTGAAATCGACTTCCGCAACACCGTCATTCTGATGACCTCAAACCTGGGCAGCGATCCATTGCAAGCCTGTCTGCAGCAACAGCCTGACGTGCCGGACAGCACCCTGCAGGAACTGCTGCGGCCGATCCTGCTCGAGCACTTCCAGGCGGCCCTGCTGGCGCGTTTCCAGACCCTGATCTACCGCCCGCTGCAAGCCGATGCCCTCAAGGGCATCGTCGGCCTCAAGCTGGCCCGGGTGGCCCGGCGTCTGCAGCGTCACTACGGCCTGGCCTGCCAGATCGATGAGGCCCTCAACGGCGCCCTGGTTGCCGCCTGCCTGCTGCCCGACTCCGGTGCGCGCAACATCGACAGCCTGCTCAACCAGCAGATCCTGCCAGTGCTCAGCCAACAGCTGCTGCAACGCCAGGCGGCCGGTCAGACCACCCACGGCGTGACCCTGGGCTACAGCGACGATTACGGCGTGACCCTGCATTTCACCGACGCCCACGACACGGCGCACCTTGCTGCGCTGGAGGGGTGAAGATGGCCAGCCCAATACGTACCTTCTTCGACCACAGCCGGCACAAACTATACGTCCATGGCTTCGACCCGGCCCTCGACGTCCTGGCCTTCCACGGCGAAGAGCAACTGAGCCAGCCGTTCCACTACGTCATCGAATTCACCTGCACCGAGCAGGACATCGCCGCCGACCAGCTGCTCAACCGCGAGGCCCGCTTCAGCCTGCACGCCCCACCGCGCCCGCTCACCTTCCTGACCCGGGACCTGCCGATCAAACCGCTGCGCACCCTGCACGGCGTGGTCACCGGCTTCAAACGCCTGTCCGGCTCCGTCGACGAAGCCCGCTACGAAATCACCCTGCAACCGCGACTGGCCTTGCTCGCCCGCGGCCAGCAATTCCGCCTCTACCAACTCCAGTCGGTACCGGAAATCGTCGAACACATCCTGCGCAGCCGCCACGATTTTCGCGGCGAGGATTTTTTCTTCAAGCTCACCCGCAAGTACCCGAAACGCCTGCAAGTCATGCAGTACGGCGAAAGCGACCTGGCCTTTATCGCCCGGCTGCTGGCCGAGGTCGGCATCTGGTACCGCTTCACCAGCGATGAACGCCTGCACCTCGACGTCGTCGAATTCCATGACGACCAGCTGCATTACCAGTCCGGCATCGAGCTGCCTTACCACTCACCGGCCGGCCTGAGCAGCAGCGAGCAGGACGGCGTCTGGGCCTTGCAAACCCAACACCAGGTGGTGGAACGCCAGGTCAACATCCGCACCTACCAGCACCGCGACGCCTACGCCCACCTGGACGGCGAGATCGACCACACCCGCGGCGCGACCACCACCTACGGCGAGGCCTATCACTACGCTGACCCCTACACCGCCCTCGGCGACCGCTACCAGTTCTACGAAGACCTGCCACCGGAAACCGGCTACTTCTACGCCCGCCTGCAGCACGAGCGCTACCTCAACGATCAGACCCACCTCAGCGGCACCAGCAGCAGCGCCATCCTGGCCCCCGGTCAGAAGCTGATGATCTCCGGCGGCGCGCCCCAGGCCTTCGCCCCCGGCGCGGTGATCACCCACCTCAGCACCCGCGCCGCCCGCGATGCCAGCTTCGAAGCCCGGTTCCAGGCCATTCCCTATTCGGAAAGCGTGTGCTTTCGCCCGCCATTGCAGCCCAAGCCGCAGATCGCCGGCACCGTCCCGGCCCGGGTCAGCAACCCGCAAAAACACGACCCCTACGCCGAAATCGACGTCGAAGGGCGCTACCGCGTGCACTTCCTGTTCGACCGCGACACCTGGCAACCGGGCCAGGAAAGCATGTGGCTGCGCCTGGCCCGGCCCTACGCCGGCGACACCCACGGCCTGCACCTGCCGCTGATCGCCGGCACCGAAGTGGCGGTGGCCTTCGAACAAGGCGACCCGGATCGGCCGTACATCGCCCATGCCCTGCACGACAGCGAGCACCGCGACCACGTGACCCTGCGCGCACGCAATTACAAACGCAACGTGCTGCGCACGCCGGCCAACAACAAGCTGCGGATGGAGGACACGCGGGGCAAAGAGCACGTCAAGCTGAGTACCGAGCACAGTGGCAAGAGCCAGTTGAATCTTGGGCATCTGGTCGATGCCGAGCAGCAGAGGCGGGGTGAAGGGTTTGAATTGCGCACCGATGGCTGGGGGGCGATTCGGGCGGGGAAGGGGGTGTTCATCAGTGCCGATGAACAAGCCAAGGCCCACGGTCAGCAGATCGACATGACGGCGGCCATTGAGCAGCTGGAAAGCGCGCTGTCGTTGGCCCGCTCCCTGGCCAATGCGGCCCGCAGCGGGCAGGCGACACCCGGCGATATCGACAGCCAGACCCGCCTGAACCACGCCCTCAAGGGGTTGGCGCAACCGGGTCTATTGCTGCAGGCCCCGGCAGGCATCGGCCTGGTCAGTCCCGAAGCCCTGTGCCTGTCCTCCGGAAGCGCAAGCGTGGGCATCATGGCCGCGCACAACGCCGACATCAGCGCCGGACACGACATCACCACAACGGCGGAGGGTGGCATCAGCCTGTTCGCAAAACGCGCCGACCTGAAACTCAAGGCTGGCAAAGGCAAGGTCGAGCTGCACGCTCAGGGCAGCCATCTGCACGCCCTGGCCAAGACCGACATCAAGATCGAAAGCGTGGAAGGGCGCGTGGAAATCAGCGCGCCGGACGAACTGCTGTTCCACTGCGGCGGTGCCTACATCCGCCTCAAAGGTGGCGAGATCGAGCTGGGCGCGCCCGGCAATATCTACCTCAAGGCGGCCCATGTGCAGCAGCTCGGCGGCGCCAGCCTGAACACCCCGACCACACCACTGCCAGCAGGTTATGCCGCCAGCTACACCGTGAAAGACGACGCCCAGGCGCCGGTGCCGTTCAGCCGCTACCGGATCACCACCCAGCAAGGCGAAGTATTCAACGGGGTGACCGACAAGGATGGCCGGACCATGAGTGTGCATACGCTGGTGCCGGGGGAGCTGAAAATCGAGTTTCCGGATTCAGAGCAATGGATCAGCTTTGCAGCTCCACATGACCTGAATTATCAAGGCATCAAGTGCACCGCCACCATGGATGATGGATCGGTCCTAAAAGGTGAGTTCGACAGTGAAAACAAGGCGAATTTTTATTCTTTCGCAGGGAAATCGTGCGTGAAATTCGAGGTTGAGAACCTGGATAGCCAGGAAAGTGTACTCAGTGGTGCACAGAGATTGTTAAAGGAGCTTGCGGAGTAAATATCATGGATTCTTTTTATCGGTACTACCTGGCTCAAGAAGTTCATCCTGTAGATGATGAGGTTTTGAAGCCGGCCCTTGAAAGCTTTGAGGGCGCAGCGCTTAAATTTTCGGCAGATTTTATAAGCGATGCGAAACAGCGAGAAAACTATAATCGTAATGTCAAGAGGGTCAAGGCAGAGGTTTTGTCGCAAGTGAAGGCTGGCAATGTGTCGGTGAAAGAGGCCGCAGAGTTCTGTTACGAAGCGCGCAACAAGATTATGGCAGAAGTCAGAGACAAGACATCTACGCACGGTTTGGCTTTTGCGCAAAAGAAGAAAATTATTTCGCCGGCTCTAGAGCAGTTGCTGGATGAAAAGGCCGTTCAGCGCTTTGGTAAGAGGTTTCTCGAGCTTGGCGTTGAGCAGAGAGACTCCATGTATTATGAAATCGTAGAGTCGTCTGCGAGACCAAACGCTAAATTCAACACGCTTAATAAGGTTTTAAGTGTTTCAGGCAAGGTTTTAATTGTCGTAACTATCGCCTATGCGACCTATGAAATTGTTAACGCTGATAACAAACCCAAAGAAGCGATTAAACAGGGTATTACAATAGGTGGTGGGGCGGCTGGAACAGCTTTGGCAAGCTCGGCCGTATCGGTCGTGTGCGGGCCAGGTGCTCCGTTTTGTGCAATTGGATTGATGCTGGCTGCTGGGGTGGCATCTGGCTGGGCTGCCTCTAAATGGGCAGATTCGATTGACGATGAAATCGAAGAGTTTACGAAGTGGAAAATCAATTAGACAAACACAAGCTCTGGGCGGCTTTGTCTTATGTATTCGTCGATACCGAAATTGATTACAGGTATATCGCCGGTGTGGCAAAAAATTACTCAATTGAAGAAGTTGAATTCGCTTTTTTCGAAAGAGTCGCTCCCGTATGCATTAGCAATATGCTAACGCCTGCGCCTCCAGTTTGGTGGTTCTTCGATGAAGTACAGCTTGTCGCTGATATCGAAAAATTAATCCAGAAGAGATCAAGGCAAAGGGTCGCGGGGAAATGTATGTCTGCCGTGGTTAGGTGGGTGATTCGGCTAATGTGTAAGAGTGTATGGGCTGAAATTAAGGCTGAAATCGAAAATTCAAAGGCCGTCGATGACATTTGTGAAAAAAAGGGGGAGGGGGAATGAAAACAAAAGGGCTCTATTGGTTCTGGAGCGGAATGGATTTGTTTTATGTCGTTCGGTTCTGCTACCTCAATTTTCTCCAGGGAAAGGTTCCGATGTACAGCGATGTACAGTCCTTTTTATTGTTGAGTTCGGAGCATGGTGCTGTTTCGGCTATGTTTTTCTGGTTGTCTGTTTTTTTAAATGTTTCGATAGTTGTTTCAATGTTCATGTTTTTTCTAGGTGCGCGCCAGGTGGATTCTTTGATCTACCTACAGACCCCGCTCAGGATATTGCTCGCAGTGCCTTCGTTTTCGTTGTTTCTGTGGCTTTCGAGAGTTGGGGGCATGACGTCCGCTGCATGGTTGTTTGGCCTGCTGCTGTTTTCGGAAGTCATCAAACTAATTTCAATTCTATTTAAAGAAAAATTGCGCCTGGTTTAATCGTGCTGCTGTTTCAACAGCCCGCGCAAGTTTAAAGGACTGACATGAACGACACTCTGCACCGTACAGACACCCTCAACCCGCGCCAGGATGTGGCTCGGGGGAAAGCGAAACAACACTGGATCGAATTTCAACTGCTGGACGAGCAGGGCGAACCTCTGGCGAATCTGCCCTATCGGGCGGTGAACGAGGCCACTCGCACAGCTTACGTGCCTGTGTATACCGGCCAGAGCGATGCCCAGGGCGTGATCCGCCTCGATGGCCTGCACCCGCTGCCCATCACCCTGCTGATGGAAGCCGGCCCGATGGCCGAGCAGTTGCAAACCCGTCGCTTGCGTGCCGAGCGGCCCGAGCCGCCCCGCCCAGGCGTGGGAGATTGCACCCCATTGCATGGTCCGCAGCGCTCAGGCTTCTCGCCCATCGAACGACAGGCCCTCGCGGCAGGTCATGGCTATCACTACCTGCGCATTGGCCAGCTGTGTGATAAACAGCCGGACTTCGACCCACCCTTGGCCGACCCGAGTCAGCTTCCGGCCTTCCATTTTCCTGATCGCACATATAGCGGTTTTACCCTGGGCGACGATCAGTTGGGTCGCCGCCATGTGCTGGAAGTCTGCCCGTTTCGCGCCTGGTCGCTGGTGTTGCACCACCAGGCCGAGTACAGCCTGGTCAATGCCTACAACCTGGGGTTGATGAGTATTCTGGCGTACAGCAGATTGCCCAGGAAGGAGCGTGGATCCGTCGAGGAGCTTTTCGAACAGCAATGCCTGGACCTGTCACGTACGCCTCGGGTTTTGGACGACGGCCAGAATTGGCTCTGCGTGGTCAGCGATGTGCCCTTCAATGATCGCTATGTAAGTGTGGAGACACTCGACACCACCAAGGCGAAACCGCCGGAAGGAAACACCCAACTGTTCTATGCCATCAGTGCATCTCAGTTACTGGTGGGCTGGCGCGGCACCGAGATGACATTCCCTTTCTCCGACCTGGCGACAGATCTGACGTTCCGCCCAATCAAGCCTGAAGTGCAGGCCAACTGCGAACCCAAAGTGCCCTGCGCTGACCTGACTCCTGAGGGAAGTGTGCATCTGGGGTTTCGCGATGCCTTTGAAGTCGCCAGAAGGATTTATGCCAAGGATCTGGGCAAGACGATCCCTGATAAAGCGTTTGATAAAGAGCTGTTCATCTGCGGCCACAGCTTGGGAGGTGCCCTTGGCCTGGTTCATGCGGCTTCGTTGAAAGAGTTAAATCCATTGCTGTACACCTACGGCATGCCGCGCACCTTCAGCCTCAAGGCAGTGCAGTGCCTGACCGAGTTTCAGCATTTTCGCCATGTCAACGACATCGACCTCATCCCCAGCGTTCCGCCCGAGGCAGCGCTGGATAACTACCTATACGACCTGTATGGCCCTTTGGGCACCACCTTGGGTTTTACCTGGTCGATCGCCCAGTTGACGGCCAGCGCGTTGGTCAAACATGGCGACCCTTACGGCCATCACGGTGAAATCGCCATGTTCTTCAAGGCCGAGCAGCACAAGCAACAGCGCGGCTCACACTACCCTGCCTATCGCAACAAGGATGGGCTCGGCGCGCCCTATCACACCACCATTGCTCTCCGCTTGCCGGAGAAAGCCAAACTGTATCTGGTGCCCAGTTTGAGCCAGGCCGACGATCAACAGGCCGAGCAAGCCCAGGATCGCCTCATCACCTCGTTGGACGCTGAAAGCCGGGCCAGATATTTCCCGCCCTACGGCAATCCCAAAGCGGGTCAGGTGCATGGTCTCGGTGAACACTTTATGTCCAAGTATCAACCCTACATGTACAACCAGCTGCTCGAATCGATCAACCCGGCGCGTGAACCCTTGCTGGCGCGGCAGGAGGATCGGGAAAAATTCGAACTACAGATGAAGACCCATTACGGAAGCATCCCCGAGGATGAGTACGCTCGCAATCGCGTGTTCCTCGACCTGCAAAATCTGGTGGGCCGGGCCTTGCACGTCACGCAACAAGCCGAGGGCGGCGTGCAGGCGCTGCAACGCTTCGATGCCGTGGCCGACCCGCGGGCCTATTACGAGAAGACCTACAGTTGAGCCCGTTAACGACGCCAAGGACAAAACCATGATCAAGATGATGGCTGTCGCTCTACCCACCCTGTTCATCAGCCTGAGTGGTTGCGCCAAGGATTACAGCCTCGCGCCCCCTGCGGACAGCGAACTGATCACCGTGACTGTGAAAGTGCCCGACGAACTCGTAACGGAACCCCTGCAGGTGATGTATCGCTCGGCTATCTGTAAGCGCATCACCCACGGGGCCAGCGGACAACGTATAGAACTGGAGGGCTATCACGACATTGATGTGCAACTTCAACGTCAGGGCCAGAGCGACCTATACCAGGCCAAGCTGCCAATGGATGGAGGCGGCGCCTGCCAATGGCATTTGAGCAATGTGATCTTTGGCGTCGCCTACGGTAACCCCACGCGCTTTGGTGAGAATGTGACCTACGGTGCTGGAGGTGGTGTTGTGGTGATCTTCGATCACAACAACTCACCCAGGGGGGGCGCTGATATTGAAGTTGATGGGGATCTGACGATCAAGAAGGACTATTACCCTTGGTTGAGTGAAGCCTTTCTTGGCGGTTATAGAAAACAGATCAGCCTGGCAGGCGAGGGCAGTATCTATCTGAGTTATCAGGCACTGCAGGCACGCCAAGTGTATTTCGAGCCTATCTTGCATTCTAAATTCACAGTTTACTCGGTGCAGCCGAAGGAAAAGAAAAAGGGCAATCACACTGCGTTTACCTATCCCGACGGCAGCGTTGTGGCCAATGGCCGCTCGGATCCGGATTTCCGCAAACTGCAGGCACTGCGCCTGGCTGCGGAGAGCAAACCATGAGACGGACTCTTCCCGCCGCATTTGTCGCTTTGTTCATCAGTCTGAATGGTTGCGCCAAGGATTACAGTCTCGCGCCCCCTGCGGATAGCGAACTGATCACCGTGACTGTGAAAGTGCCCGAGGAACTCGAAGCGGAGACCATGCAGGTCATGTATCGCTCGACCCTTTGCACTTTTACCGATCATACCGCCAGTGGCCAACCCTATAAGCGCGACGGATATCAGCGTACCGATATACAACCAGTGCGGCAGGGGCAGAGCGACCTTTATAAGGCCAGGTTGTCAATCGATGGCGGCGGCGCGTGTCAGTGGCGTTTGAGCAATGTGATTTTTGGCGTTGCCTACGGTAATCCCACACGCTTTGGCGAGAGTGTGAAATACGGTGCTGGAGGCGGTGTTGTGGTGATCTTCGATCACAACAACTCACCCAGGGGGGGCGCTGATATTGAAGTTGATGGGGACCTGACGATCAAGAAGGACTATTACCCTTGGTTGAGTGAAGCCTTTCTGGGCGGTTATAGAAAACAGATCAGCCTGGCAGGCGAGGGCAATATTTATCTCAGTTATCAGGCGTCACAAGCTCGGCAGGTGTATTTCGAACCTGTCCTGCACTCTGAGTTTCTGGTTAGTTCGATAGGGCCTAAGGTTAAAAAGAAGGGCAGTTATGCAACTTTTAATTACCCCGATGGCAGCGTTGAGGATGTTGCCCGTGCAACTCCGGATTTTCGCAGATTACAGGCCGTTCGTTTGGCGGTGGAGAGCAAGAAATGAGGCTGGGTTTCTTAACGTCATATGGTTTTCATCAGCGTTTAAGAAGTTCTTGATTTTGTGTTGGTTGGCGATCGCTAATTATTTTAAGTCTGCTGGCTTTTAATGCTCTGACAGTCATCCCTTTTAAATCAAACATGTTCAGCGAATGATAGAGAGTTAATTAATATGTCTCAGGCATTTGTTCTATTGGGTGATGCAACTACCCACGGTGGAGAAGTGATATCGGCCTCGTCGACGACGATCATTCAGGGCAAGCCGGTGGCCTTGGTGGGCGATCTGGTCATTTGTCCGATTCCGGGACACGGAGTCAATGCGATTGTGGAAGGCTGCGAGGAGTGGTCCGAAGATGGCCGGGCGATGGTCGTCAACGGCTGCCTGTGCGAATGCGGCTGCCAGGTCATTGCCAGCGTTCCCGATTGCGTGGTGGGTTGAGCCATGGGTTGGGATCGTCAAACGCCCGAGGTGGTGGAAGCTCCGGCGCCTCCTGTCCTGGGCCGATGGGTGATGGCGGCAGGCATTGCGATGTTGGGCTGCGTGCTGCTGTTCCTGCTGTATGCCTCCGAGCGGGTACCACAACTGCGAGTGCTGAGTGTCTGGGTAGTGTCCGGCACGCCGTTGCTGGTCTGGGTGCTGGCTTTCGGTGCTCGCGCTTATGTCTATGGTGGGGCCTTGAGTCATCACCAGTTCCTCGAAGAGGAGGCGCAAGGTGCGCAGCGGGCGTGGCGGGACTGGGCGCAGCGTTACCTGGCAGTGCACGCCAGTTGTGTGCTGCTGCCGGACCAGGTGTCCGCCGGTTTGCTGACTCAAGGCCCTCTCGATTTGCCACCCCGTACCGGGCAGGCGCGGCGCATTGCGGCCTTGCCAGCGCAGAAGCAAGAGCGCGAGCAGGCCGGGCTGCAGTTGCTGTTGCCGGCGCTGAGCCCTGTCTTGAAGGCATTGCCTGCGGAACAGGAACTGCGGGTCACCTTGTTGAGCGATGTTGACCCCGGCCAATACGAAGCATTGCGCAATGCCTGGCAGCAGAGCTGGGCCTTCGCGATGCCCCAAGCACACCCCGCGACGGTCACTTTGGCTGCGCAATTGTCGTACCAGTGGCTCGACGAAAAGCTGAAGACGGCCAGCTCAGCCTTTGAATTGATCGTCGTGTTACAGGTGCACGGCGAGGCGGCTTATTCCGACGGGCTCGCGGCAATGCTGCTGTGTCCCGACAGCCTGGCGCTCGCGTGCGAGCTGCCGATCAAAGGGGCTTTGTTGCGCCCTATGCCGTTGGACATCAACACGCTGCAGAGCGAATTGCCGCTGTTCCTGCAAACCCAGACAAGTGTTCGCCAGGCCACGGCGCTGTTGGCCGATAGCGTTGACTGGCAGCCATTGGCCGGCAAGATCATTACGGCCGGCGTTGCTCACGGTGCTTCGCTGGACGTGAAGCAGCAGTGGATTCAAGAAACGCTGTGCGGATTGCCGGGACCTTTCAGCCACTGGCTGGTGGCAGCGCTCGGGGTGGAAATCGCACGTCACCAGCAGGGGCCGCTGTTGGTGCTTGCCCAGGAAGAATCGCAGCATTGGATCAGTACCGTCAGCACAGGAGAGGGCGCATGAAGACCGGGAGTAATACATGGCGGCATGTCGGCGTTGGGGTTTGGTTCATCGCGCTGGTCGCGGCCTTGGGGTGGGCGATGTGGGGTTATGGCGAACGGGTCGGGTTGGTGGAAGACCATCACAAGCTATTGGCCTTTTTACTGATCGTCGCCATCGGTCTGGTGGGGGTTCAGGCCCCCCGCCTGTTGATACATTTCAAGCGGCAAAGTCACCGCGAGCAAGGGTTGACGGATAAGGTCTATCCGCAGAAGGACGTGCGTCTGGTAGTGCCTCGTCGCCCGGTTTTCGATCCTGCAGAACTGCACGCCCACCTTCACCAGGACTACGGCTTTTTCTGGCGCCGTAAAGTCCGCCTGCTGCTGGTCGTCGGCGAACCCGAGCAAATCCAGGCCATCGCCCCGGGCTTGACCCGAGAAAATTGGCAGGAAGGCCAGGGCACGGTACTGCTGTGGGGCGGCAGCCTGCAAGGGAAACCCGATCAGGCAATCCTCGACCAATGGCGCCAGCTCAGCCGTTGGCGCGGCCTGGATGGCGTGGTCTGGGCATTGAACAATAGCCAGAGCGCCGAAACGGTCCTGATAGGCACCGGTGTGCGTCGCCTGCGGGAACTGGCCCGAACGTTGGGCTGGCAATTGCCATTGCACCTATGGCAGGTCTGCGACAGTGAGTGGACACAGGCCAAACGCGCGACCCAAGCGGTGGGTTGCAGCCTGCCCTCACGCTTTACCGCCTTGGCCCTGGAAACCGGCCTGGACCACCTGATCCTGCCCTTACGCCAATCAGGCTGGGCGCAAATATTCGGCGACATGAAGCATGACTTCCTGCTGCGCCTGTCGCGCGATCTGCAGGCCGAGGGCATTGCCCGCTGGCGCCAGGCGCTCGCGCCCTGGTTCGGTGAGTTCAATCGTAGTGTGCCGTTGCGCGGGCTCTGGTTCAGCCTGCCGCTGACGCGAGCACCGTCACTGTTGAAACATGATTGGTTGGCAGATCCGGTTTGGCAGGGCGTGCTCGGCGACCCTGCTGCCAGTGGTCACCGTCTGGGCTGGAGCCCTCCGCGTATTACTTATGTCCTGCTGCTGAGCCTGGCCACGGTGTGGGGCGCCGGCCTGCTGCTGTCCTTTGCCACCCAGCGCGTGCAGATTGCCCAGGTGCAAAGCGCGCTGGTATCGCTCGAACAAGCCGGGCAGGGCGATGCCCAACTGCTGGCCCTGAACGACCTGATGCGCGAACTGGCGCGCCTGGACTACCGCGCCGAACACGGCGCGCCCTGGTACCAGCGCTTCGGCCTGAACCAGAACCAGAACCTGCTGGAAAAAATCCAACCGATCTATGTCGAAGCCAACCACCGCCTGCTGCGCGACCCGGCCGCCGCCAACCTGCAGGCGAAACTCAACGCCCTGATCAAACTGCCCCCGGGCAGCGCCGAACGCGTCCAACGGGCCCGGGAGGCCTACGACCAGCTCAAGGCCTACCTGATGCTGGCGCACCCGGAAAAAACCGACGCGGCGTTCCTGGCCAAGGTCCTGCAAGAAGCCGAACCGACCCGCGCCGGAATATCCCCGGGTGTGTGGCAAGGCCTGTCACCAAGCCTGTGGCAGTTCTATGCCGAACACCTCGCCGCGCACCCCGAATGGCGCATCGAGGCCGACCCCAAACTGGTGGCCCAGGCCCGGCAAGTGCTGCTCGGCCAGCTGGGCCAGCGCAACGCCGAAACCAGCCTCTATCAACAGGTGTTAGAGGGGGCGGCCAACCACACCCCGGACTTGAGCCTGGCGCAGATGGTCGGCGACACCGAGGCCGGTGCGCTGTTCAGCAGCAAGGCCAGTGTCCCTGGCGTGTTCACCCGCCAGGCCTGGGAAGGCCAGGTGCGCCAGGCCATCGAGGCCGTCGCCGAGGCGCGGCGTGAGGAAATCGATTGGGTGCTCAGCGACCACCCCGCCGAGCTCGATGCCGACCTGACCCCCGACGTGCTGCGGGCGCGCCTCACGCAACGCTACTTCGAGGACTACGCCAGTGCCTGGCTGGATTTTCTCAACCGCCTGCGCTGGCAGCCGGCCGCTAGCCTGGGCGAGGTGATCGACCAATTGACGCTGATGAGCGACGTGCGCCAGTCGCCGCTGATCGCGCTGATGAACACCCTGGCCTACCAGGGCCAGGCCGGCGTGCGCGGCCAGGCGTTGGCCGAGTCGCTGATGCAGTCTGCGCAGAAGCTGGTCGGCCAGGCCCCGGTGCCGGCGATCGACCAGCAGCTGCAGGGACCGAGCGGTCCGCTGGACGCCACCTTCGGCCCGTTGCTGGCGCTGCTGGGCAAGGACGCTGAGGGCGGCGACAGTGACCGCTTGAGCCTGCAAGCCTTCCTCAACCGCGTCACCCGGGTGCGCCTGAAACTGCAGCAAGTGCACAACGCGCCCGACCCGCAGGCGATGACCCAGGCCCTGGCGCAGAGCGTGTTCCAAGGCAGGAGCGTCGAGCTCACCGACACCCAGTCCTACGGCAGCCTGCTCGCCGCCAGCCTCGGCGCCGAGTGGGGGCAGGTGGGCGAGACCCTGTTCGTGCAGCCGCTGGACCAGGCCTGGCAACGGGTCTTGCAACCCTCGGCGGCGGGCCTCAACCGGCAGTGGCAACGCGCGATCGTCAGCGACTGGCACAGCGCTTTTGCCGGACGTTTCCCCTTCGCCGCGACCAGCAGCGACGCGTCCTTGCCGATGCTGGGGCAGATGATCCGTGCCGACTCCGGGCGCATCGACCAGTTCCTGCAGCAGCAACTGGGTGGCGTTTTGCGTCGGGAAGGCAGCCGCTGGGTGGCCGATCCACGGCACAGTCAGGGCTTGCGTTTCAACCCGCAGTTTCTCACCGCGATCAACCAGCTCAGTCACTTGGCCGACGTGCTCTACACCGACGGCGGCATGGGCCTGAGTTTCGAACTGCGCGGTAAAGCGGTGCGCGACGTGGTGCAAACCACCTTCGTGCTCAACGGCGAGAAACACGAATACTTCAACCAGAAGGAAAGCTGGCAGCGCTTCAGCTGGCCCGGCTTCAGCAGTCACCCGGGCACCAGCCTGACCTGGACCAGCGTGCAGGCCAGTGAACGGCTGTTCGGCGACTACGAAGGCACCTGGGGTCTGATCCGTCTGCTGGAAAAAGCCCGGGTCACTCCGCTGAACGACAGCGACAGCCTGCACCGCCTGCAGCTCAAGGCCCCGGACGACCTGGAGCTGACCTGGAACCTGCGCACGGAACTGGGGGCGGGGCCGCTGGCGCTGCTGAAGTTGCGTGATTTCAAATTGCCGTCGCAGATCTTTCTCAGTGAAAGCGATGAGGCGCTCCTCAAGGCGCAAAAGAGGAGGAGCAAATGAGCCTGCGTACATTGATCGCCCGATGCCTGGGCGAACGCGATGCCCTTTCCCTGGCCCGGTTGCAAGCCGAGCGTTGGCAACCCTGGTTGCAACCGGTCAGCACGGACCTGCCCGTGGGTGAGGATCCGGGCTACGACGATGACTTCCAGCGCATGCGTGAAGAGGTCAACAAGTTGTCTGGCGCCGATATCGATCAGGTGCTGCAACTGGCGGAGAAACTCATCACCCAACGTTGCAAGGACTTGCGCGTTGCCACCTACTACTTGTGGGCGCGCTTGCACAAAGACGGTGAAGCCGGGTTGGCTGAAGGTCTCGGCCTGTTGGCGGCCCTGGTGGAACGCTTCGCCGGCGAGGTGCTGCCCGCGCGTCCCAATAGCCGCAAGATGGCATTGGAGTGGCTGACCAGCGGCAAAGTGCTGGACAGCCTTTCGCTGTTTCCGGAAGTGGTCAAGGACGAGGCTGAACGCACGGTGGCGGCGCTGGCCTGGTTGGAACGCGGGCTCGAGGCGTGGCCGACGGAGCAACGGCCCGCCTTGGGCGCACTGTATGGCGCCTTGTCGGCGCGCCTGGCGCAGTCCGGCGGGGTGGACGCCCTGGTGCCGCAGAACAGCGCCAGTCAGGAGTCCAGTGCGCAAACGACCACGGCCAACACGGCAGCGATCAAATCCGGCCGCGACCTATTGGACAGTGGCAGAGCCCTGGCCGTTTATCTGCGCGAGCAACCCCTGGGCTGGCTGGCAGCGCACCGCCTGATGAAGAGCCTGCGTTGGGACACCGTGCATCAGGCTCCACCCCAGGACGCCAATGGCATCACGCGACTGAATGCACCTCGTGGCGAATATCGGGCACAACTCAAGCGACTGTACTTGCAACAGAGCTGGACTGAGTTGCTCGATCAGGTCGAGCGCATGTACGCCGAGGGCGTGAACCATTTCTGGCTGGACCTGCAGTGGTATGCCTGTCAGGCGCTGAGCAAACTGCCCGCACCCCAGGACAGCTGGGCCGATGTGGCCAAGCGCGATCTGGGCATGTTCCTCGAACGACTGCCGGGCGTCGAAGCTTTGTGCTGGAGCGACGGCTCGCCCTTCGCCGATGAGACCACCCGGGAGTGGATTGCCCGGCACGTCAGCGGCAATCGCCCCCAGCAGTGGCTGCCTGCACCGACCGCCGCAGTGCCCGGCGCGGATACCGAGATCCTGTCACTGGAGGCGGAGGCCCTGGTTCAGGCCGACAGCGACGGCATCGAGCAGGCGTTGGCCTGGCTGGCCGCGCGCCCCGGCATACAGACCGGACGGCAGCGCTGGTTGCTGCGCCTGCTGATGGCGCGGGTGGCCGAGCAGTATGGCAAGAGCGACCTGGCCATCCACCTGCTGGGTGAACTGGACGCCACCGCTCAGCGCCAGGTGTTGGCTGAATGGGAGCCCGAGTTGAATTTCGAGGTCAAGGCACGCCTGCTCAAATTGTTGCGCCTGAAAGCACAGCGCAACGATGCCGACAAACCCACCCTTGCCCGGCGCATGGAGGCGCTGCTGGCGGCGCTGGTGGCCATCGATCCGGTACGTGCCGCAGTGCTCTGCGGCTAACCGCATTCATCAGGAATTTTTCTTTGAGCATGGACAATCTGACACTGCGGTATTTCGACGCCGAGATGCGTTATCTGCGCGAGGCTGGCAAAGAGTTCGCGCAAGCGTTTCCGGACCGGGCGGCGCAACTGAACCTGGACAAGGCGGGCGCACACGACCCCTACGTCGAGCGCCTGTTCGAAGGCTTTGCCTTTCTCATGGGCCGGTTGCGCGAAAAGCTCGACGATGACTTGCCGGAACTCACCGAGGGCCTGGTCAGTCTGCTGTGGCCGCATTACCTGCGCACCATTCCATCGCTGTCGATCGTTGAGCTGGCGCCCGATCTCAAGGAGATGAAGCGCAGCGAACGGATCGCCGCGGGCTTCGAAGTCTTGTCGCAGCCCATCGGCCCGCAGCGTACCCAATGTCGCTACACCACGACCCAGGACCTGATGCTGCAACCACTGGCCGTGGAGTCTGTGCGCCTGGCACATGAGCCCGACGGACGCTCATTGCTGCGGCTGCGCTTTGCCTGCGGCGCGATGGCCGATTGGGGCGAGATCGACCTGAGTCGCCTGCCGCTGTACTTGAATGCCGATGCGCCCTTGGCGAGCGCGCTGCACCAGGCACTGACACTCAACACCCAGGCGATGTACGTACGAATGCCGGGACAAACGGACCGTCATTTACTGGCAGGCCATTTTGTGCCCAAGGGGTTCGCCGATGAGGATCGTCTGTGGCCAAAAGGTGACAGCGCCTTCAGCGGGTATCAGTTGCTGCTGGAGTATTTCACCTTTCGCGAGAAGTTCATGTTCGTCACCCTCTGCGGCCTGGAGCAGTTGAACATCAGCCAGGGCACACCCTGGTTCGAACTGGAAGTGGTGCTGGGCCAGCCATGGCCTCAAGCGTTCAATCTGAGCGCCGCGCACATTCGCCCGCATGCGGTGCCGGTGATCAATCTGTTCATCCTGGAGTCCGACCCGCTTGGCCTGGCACCGTTGCAAAGCGACTACCTGCTTCGCCCCATGCGTTTGCAGGACGGTCATACCGAAATCTATTCGGTGGACCAGGTCACCTCTTCCAGGAGTGCCGAGCGCCAGGACTATGTGCCGTTCACCAGCTTTCGCCACAAAGGCGGCATGTTGCGCGATGAGGCGCCCGAGCGTTACTTCCATACGCGTTTGAAGCGTGGCGCCAATGGTCTGCATGACACCTGGCTGATCCTGGGAGGGGGGGGTTTTGACAAAGATCTGCTATTCAAGGATGCCAGCCTGTCATTGCGCCTGACCGGCACCCACGGCCAACTCCCGCGCAAGGCCCTGCAAGGCACCTTGCTCGATACCCTGGTGCAATCCACCCGGACCGGCTTACGGGTGCGCAACCTGTGTGCGCCGACCTTGCCGTGTTACCCGCCGAACCGCGATCGCTTTCACTGGCGGGTGCTCAGCCACCTGGGCTCGAACTTCCTGCCCATGCTCGACAACGCCGAAGTATTGCGCGGCACCCTGGCGCTGTACGACTGGACGGGCAGCGAGCTGAACCGACGTCGGCTGGCGGCGATCGTCGAGGTGCGTCACCACCTGATCCAGCGTTTCGAAAAAGGCTTTCTGCTGCGCGGCGTGGATATCGAAGTCACCCTGGACGCCAATGGTTTTTCCGGCGAGGGCGACATCAGCCTGTTCGGCGAGATGCTCCATCGCTTCTTCAGCCTGTACGCCGACATTCATTTGTTCAACCAGCTCACGCTGATCCTGCAACCTACCGGAAAGTGCCTGCGATGGAACGAGAACCACAGTCAACGTATTCCCGGCTGAAGGCCAGTGGATTACTGGAAATACTGCAGGGGCGGGTGGCCAAGACCAACCTGTATCGCTTCTGCCAGTTGCTGGAACAGGCTTTGCCAGATCTTCCGCTACTGGGTAGCACGGCGCATCCGGCGGATGACCCGGTACGCTTTCGGCCCGACCCTGGCATGGGATTTCCTGCCGGGGAATTGAAGGCAATCGAAACCAGTAACCATCATCCGCAACGCCCGGCAACGGTGCGCATACGCCTGCTTGGGTTGTACGGGGTCGACTCGCCGATGCCCACGGCGTTTCTCGACGATATCGCCCAGCGTCGCGAAGGGCATGAGGCAGTGGAAGCCTTCCTCGATATCTTCAATCACCGGATCTTCACCCAGTTCTACCGCATCTGGCGCAAGTACTCCTATCCGGCCACGTTCGAGGCGGGCGGCACCGATGCCACTTCGCAATGCCTGCTGGGGTTGATCGGCCTGGGCATTCCCGGCACCGCCCGGCAGATCGCCACGCCGGTGTCGCGCTTCCTCGCGCTGCTGAGCGTGATGCGCCTGCCCACCCGCAACGCCGAAGGCATCATCGCGCTGGTCAAGCTGCTGGCTCCCGAAACCCGGGTACGGGTGACACCCCATTGGCCGCAGAAAATTCCCTTGGCGCAGCCGGCGAGTCTGTGCAGCCGTCGCCCGGTGAGTCTGTCCCAGGGCACGCCCCTGGGCAGTGTAGGGCATGACGCCAACAGTCAACTGCACCTGGCGCTGTTCACCGAGGATGAAGACGAGGCCCGTGGCTGGCTGCCGGGGGGCCAGTTGCACAGCGACTTGCTGGTGCTGCTGCGTGTGTACCTGGGCTGGCGTTGTACCGCGAAGCTGCAATTGTCGCTACCGCTGCGCAACCTGCCGACGCCAGTGCTGGGGCGAGCCTCGGTACGGCTGGGCATGACCGCTGTGCTGGGCCTGGGCAGTGACGCCTTGCAAGTCGGGGCGCACGACACCATCACCCTCAATCCAGGTCGATACCAGGGTCTTTCGAAAAATTCCCAGGACAGAGAGATACACCATGTCGCGTACGGTTTTTAAATCATCGATGGTCGTTGCGCTGGGTGCATGGCTCGCCGGCTGTGGGGTGACCCAGTCAGTGACGGACAGCACCACCTCCGCCGCGAGCTCGATTTTCTACAAGCAGGTGAAAACCCTGCACCTGGATTTCAGTGGCCGGGCATCACTGAACATTGATGGCGCAGACATGAATGCATTGTCGGTTACCACGCTGGTCCGGGTGTACCAACTCAGCGACAGCAAGGTGCTGGAGAAGGCCACCTACGACAGTTTGCTGAGCCAGGACGACCGGCTGCTGAGCGCGGATCTGCTGGACAAGCGGACCGTGGTGGTCAAGCCGGGGGAGGGGGCGCAACTGAGCGTGCCCCTGGACAGTAACGCGCGCTCGGTCGCGGTGGTCGCGTTGTTCCGCCAACCCGACAACCAACTGAAGACGTGGCGGCTGACGTTGACCCGTGATGACCTGGACCCGGACCGGGCCCGGGTCATCGAGCTGGCGGACAACTTGCTGAATTTGCGCCCGCTGGCCCAGGACTAAACCGATGACCGAATTCAACCCTTCGCTCTACGAAATGCTGCTGCAGAATTTCGACGGCGAGCTGGACCTGCATCGCGTCGCCGAAGCGGACCAGCACACCCTGTCGGTACTGGACAACCTGCAACGCATCCTCAACAGCCGGGCGGGCACGCTCAGTCATCTGCCGGATTTCGGCCTGCCGGACATGGGCCTGATCCTGCAGGGGTTGCCGGGCGCGGCACATGACCTGATGAGAAGCATGGGCGAAACCTTGCTCAAGTACGAACCGCGCCTGGCAGCGGTGAATATCGAAGTGTTGCCGCAGGTGCAACCGGGCCATCTGGAATACGCCCTGGACGTGCAGCTCAAAGCGGGGCAGCGGGTAACGTTCGGTACCACCCTGGTGCCCGGGGGGCGGGTGCTGGTGCGTCATCTGAAGCGGCAGAACTACCTGTCGGCCATGAACCTGTAACGGAATGGAAGCGCGATGACGGCGTTATTTGAGATGCGTATACGCGCGGGCGGCGATCCGCGCGGCTTCGGCGAGTTCATGGCGTTGCGTGATGAACTGGCCAAATTGAGCCACCCGGCGTGTCCGGACGTGAACTGGGCCAAGGTCGAGCAGTTGTGCCTGAGCTTGTTCCAGAGCAACGGGGCGGATTTGCAAACCGCGGTCTCCTACGCGCTGGCGCGCAGCCAGCGCCATGGTCTGCCAGGCATGGTGCAAGGGCTGGCCTTGATCGAGGCGCTGAGCTGCGAATGTCCGCACCTGTGGCCGCCAGTGGAGTCGATGCGCCTGGATAGCCTGAGCTGGCTGTTCGCCCAATTGCAGCCCTTGCTGCGCAGCCTGGCGCTGGATACCCGGAGCTTGTCGGCACTGGTTCATCTGGACACGGAGCTGAGCCGTTTGAGCCAGCGATTGGACGCTCAGGCTCAAGCGCCGATGGTCACGCTGCAGGCTCTGCGCCAGCAGGTCGATAACCTGATGCGACGTTTGCAGCAAAGCTCGGCTTCGGACCCAACCTTGCACTTGTCGACGAGAGATCCTGAACCGGCATTCGTGATGCCGATTGTGATACTGCCGCCCCCTCCCATGCCCTATGCGAGGATTGCAGATACGATGACAAAGAGACATCGAATGGCCCTTTGGCTGTTCGCCTTGGCGACTGCCATCGCCTTGGCCAGCTGGCTGGGGTGGCAGCGATGGCTGGCAGGCCAGGACAGCGATCGCTCGCCTGCCGAGCCCGTGCAGCTGGACAGTCTGATGCTGTTCGATGCCGGCAGCGCCGAGCTCAACTCTGGCTCGACCAAAATGCTGATCAATGGCCTGGCCGGCATCAAGGCCCGGCCAGGCTGGTTGATCGTCATCGCCGGGCATTCCGACGCCACGGGCGATGCCGGGCAGAACCTTGCGCTGTCACGCGCCCGCGCCTCTGCCGTGCGTGACTGGATGCAACGCATGGGCGACCTCCCGGACAGTTGTTTTGCTGTCCAGGGGCTCGCGGCGAGCCAGCCGGTCACCGGCAATGACACCGAGTCCGGACGCGCGGCCAACCGACGTGTCGATATCCACCTGGTGCCGCAAGAAGGAGCCTGTGGCAGCTGAAAAAGGGACGAGGATTTCAAGACCGAGCTTGATGCCCACCACCATCAGACCGACAATCGATGAGACGACCTTGATGTGAACCAACAGGCGTGATCGCCTGAGGAGGCATTCAAATGAGTCCCTCATCGCCACTCATCTTGCAGGACCGCGCGGCCGCCGGTCGACGTCTGGTGGAGCCGCTGCTCCAATACGCGCATAGACCCGATGTCATCGTCCTCGCCTTGCCCCGGGGCGGGGTGCCGGTAGCCTATGAAGTGGCCACGGCCCTGGAGGTTCGGCTGGACCTGATGCTGGTGCGCAAGCTGGGCGCTCCCTCCAACGAGGAGTTTGCCCTGGGCGCCATTGCCAGCGGCGGCATCCAGATCCTCAATGACTATGCGCTGCGGGCTCACCCGATTGATCAGGCCACGTTCGATGGCGTGGTCGCACGGGAAACCCGGGAGTTGTTGCGGCGTGAGCAGGCTTATCGGGGAGCCCGCGCGCCAGTGCGGCTCAAGGACCAGGTGGTGATCCTGATCGACGATGGCCTGGCGACAGGCGCCTCGATGATGGCGGCGATCCAGGCGGTGCGTTTGCAGGCACCGTCGCGCATCGTGGTCGCCGTGCCGGTCGCTCCGATCGAGACGGTGGAGGCATTGCGCCGTGAAGTGGATGAGCTGATCTGTCCGGTCGTCCCGGATTGGTTCATGTCGCTCGGCCATTGGTACATGGATTTTTCCCAGACGTCCGATGCAGAAGTGATCAAGCTGTTGCAACAGGCCTGGCAGCGAGAGACGGGCATCGAGTAACCACGGACCCGTTCTGGTCGAGGCAGTGTCGTCGTACAACGCTGTATGGATCTTCCTTGGCATCCCCTTTACAAAATACAGGGTTATCCGCCCATACAGCCCACCGCGCTCTGCACGAAATTGCCCTTTAAACGGGAAATCTTTGAGACGAGCGGCGTTTTATTCAGATTGACAGCCGGGGCCTGATCTCGATATAAAAAGCACAGTTGTACGACGACAGACGATCATTCGACTGTTCATCTTCTAAAAATAAAAAAGTGTCGACCCGCCCATGAATCCAGCCCGCTTACCCATCCTCCTGCATTTCACCTTCAATGGTTCGAACCCTGGCTGCTTCCCTCGCCATGCAGCCGGCCTGTTGCATCGTTCTGGCACTGCTCCGCGACCCGATTGATCTCGCCTGAAACGAGAAATCATCAGCATAATCCAACAATAAAGTGATGCTATGAATCTGAACGAGCCCCTCATCCCGCAACGAGTCGGCCAGGCCGTCGGCAAATACCGCTGGACCATTTGCGCGCTGCTGTTCTTCGCCACCACGGTCAACTACCTGGACCGCCAGGTACTGAGTCTGTTGGCGCCGGATCTGTCGACGCAATTTGGCTGGAGCAATACCGACTACGCCAACATCGCCTCCGTCTTTCAGTTTGTGTACGCGATTTCCATGCTGTTCGCCGGCCGGGTGGTCGACAAGATCGGCACCAAGACCGCCTATATCGTAGCGATCGGCATCTGGTCGACCGGTGCGATCATGCACGCCTTTGCGGTGCCGATGGGTGAGGGGATCGGCGCCCTGAGCAGCGCGTTGGGCCTTGCCGTCATCCCGGTCTCGATTGCCGGCTTCATGCTGTCGCGCGCAGTGCTGGCGATCGGCGAGGCGGGCAACTTCCCGATCGCGATCAAGGCCACCGCCGAATACTTCCCGAAGAAGGAGCGCTCCTTCGCCACCGGTATCTTCAATTCCGGGGCCAATGTGGGCGCGATCCTGGCACCGATCTGCGTGCCGCTGATTGCCGCCCTGTGGGGCTGGGAAGCGGCGTTCATCGTGATCGGCGCGCTGGGCTTCGTCTGGGTGGCGGTGTGGATTGCGCTGTACCAGAAACCGGATCAGCAAAAACGCCTGTCGGCGCAGGAACTGGCTTATATCCGCAGCGACCAGGGCGCACAGGCCGTAGAGAGTACGCACTCGGGCGCCACCGCAAAAAAAGTATCCTGGTTCAAGCTGCTGACCTACCGCCAGACCTGGGCCTTTGCCTTTGGCAAATTCATGACCGACGGCGTGTGGTGGTTCTTCCTGTTCTGGCTGCCGACCTACCTGTCGGCGCAATACGGCATGAAGGGCCAGGCCATCGTGCTGCCGCTGGCGGTGTTGTACACCATGACCATGGTGGGCAGCATCGGTGGTGGCTGGTTCCCGAGCTATTTCATGGCCCGCGGCGACGCGCCCTATGACGGTCGCATGAAAGCCATGCTGGTGATCGCACTCTTCCCGCTGCTGGTGTTGCTGGCGCAGCCATTGGGTTACATCAGTTTCTGGGTGCCGGTGCTGCTGATCGGCGTGGGCGCCTCCGCGCACCAGGCGTGGTCGTGCAATATCTTCACGACCGTGTCCGACATGTTCCCGCAAAAATCCATCGCGTCGGTGGTTGGCATTGGTGGTATGGCGGGCGGCCTGGGCGGCGTCGCGATGACCAAGTTAGGCGGCTGGGTGTTCGACTATTACAAAACGGTCAACGATATCCATACCGGCTACATGATCATGTTTGCCATCTGTGCGTTGGCCTACCTGGTGGCGTGGAGCGTGATGAAAGTGCTGGTGCCGCGGCATAAGGAAATCACCGATCTGTAGAGGGTCGATTGGCTTGGCACTGATGGGGCGCAGTGAAAACGGCGCCTCATTTTTTAATGCCTGTCGACTAAGCTACGAACTTGATTTGCGCGACCAAATGATCGACAACCGCCAGCAAGCGAGCGTCGGATGGGCGGCCGTCGTCCACAGTTGCGCCATGGCGTGCCCCGGTATTGAGGCAAAGGATGTTCATCTGGAACATGGTCGGCGCGCTGATCCTGGTTCCGGCACTGGCACATTTTCTGCTCACGCCGAAGGTGAACCCATAATCGCTCGATGGGGCTCGCCACCGAGCCTGGATGAATAACCAAAAAAGCCCTTTACGAGTAAGCACAGGCACCGGATGATCTTGCACCAGCGCACGCATCAGCCCGACAAAAAAACAAGATCAGGTGCCTCTATGCTTCTTGAGCAGGCGTTGTTAACCGATGTCAGCGGCAAGCCGATACAGCAGCATCACAAGAATTTTTCCACTGAGTGGGATGAAATCAGCCACTGGTCGGATCGCGTCTATATGCCCTATCGGGTATGTCCGGTAGGGCAGGCCATCAAGCCGCACGCCAGCATGCACTCATCGAGGATCGGCGAACTGACGCTGACGCGGTTTGCCTATGGCGTGGCGGTCAGCATCGACGATTTTTCCCCCGATGCCGGGAACGCGCTGCTGCTCACGACCGTTCGCGGCAATGCCCGGCACTGGGCGCAGCGTTCGGTCACTGAAGATACCGCGGTGGGCGAATCCTTTATTGCCAATTGCAGCCGGGTCGATTACCGGATCGACCTGGACCCGGATCACCTGCAGCTGAATCTGACCATTCCCCATGCCGTGCTGGAGCGGATGGCGCAGCAGTGGTTCGGGTTCGTCCCCGATGACCGGTTCTGGCAACACAAGTGCGTCATCGGCGGGGTCGGTTCGAGTTGGTTGAGTCTGCTCGAGTACAGCGTTCGCTGTGTGGCCGAGGCTCCCGGGCACATGGCCGAAGGGCGCATGGGCGCGCACCTGGAGCATAATCTTTGCGTGCACTTGCTGCAGGAATGGGCTAGCCGCGCCGCACGGGCGGGGCTTGATCTGAGCAGTCCGATGAACCGTATCGCTCCGCGTTATGTCAGGGCTGCCGAAGAGTTCATGAGTGCCAATGCCGCGAACCTGCCGACGCTCGCAGAGGTGGCCGGCGCGGTCGGGACCAGTGTGCGGTCATTGAGTGGTGCCTTTTCGCGGTTTCGCGGCATGACCCCCGGTGCATTCTTGCGCGAGCAGCGGTTGCAGGGGGCTCGTCGGGATTTGTTGGCGACCGATCCGCATTCGGGCACGACGGTGGCGGTCATCGCCTCTCGATGGGGGTATCTGAACCTGGGGGAATTTGCCGGGATCTATCGCAGGCGGTTCGGTGAACTGCCTTCGCACACCTTGCATCGCCGTCTGCGCTAGCCTGTGACGCAAAAAAAAAGGGCACCGCAAGTGGCGTCCATCCCACCCGCTCGGTGCCCCAAAAAAAAGCCGGTTATTCGTCTCGGGTCAGAACAACCACAACAATCGCAGGTTGACCCGCTGCTGTTCCTTGAAACCGTTGTCGACCGATACGTCCTGGCCGTAATTGAGCAGGGCCTGGAAGGTGGGGGTTATCCAGTAGGACGAGCCAACCCGGTACTTGCCGGTGTCGGGTTCATCGTTCTGGTCCTGGCCGTCGATGCGGGTCTCTCCACCCCAGAGTCGTGAGGCTCCCACGTGCACCGACAGCTTTGGCGTTACCGCGTATCTGAGGTAGGTCTGGGCTTGCCATAGTGGCTTCTGGCGCAACGTCAGGCCTTGGCTGGTTAGGTCGTCATTCTTGTCGAACAGCGTCACATCCGCGGTGAGGTCCAGGGACAACCTTTCAGTGAGGCCGGTGACATAGCCCGTTTGCAACGTCAGCTTCCAGCGGTTTTCCCCCAGGTTCAGCGCATCGTTGCGGTCATAGTGGCCGGTCGGCACGTACAGGTAGGGGGCAATGCCCCAGTAACGGTTTTTCGCCGGGTCATTCACCAGCCACAGGGTGCTCGCCAGGATCAGATCGCCGACGCCATCGGCTTGTCCCAGGGCGTCGTTGTCGCGTTTGCCTTCCAGGCGGCCGAAGGGCAACAGGAACTGGGTGTTGATCGTATAGTCACCCAAGGTCTGGTAATGCGCGACGCGCAAGATGCCGATCTCGGAGTCGAGAGCGGCCTTGATCGGCACCTTGTGCCCGTCACTGTATAGCGAGCGCCGCTGCGTATCCTGCAGGTAAAGCAGGCCGATAGTGCTGCCGGCTGGAAGCGCCGCGGTGTATTCGCCGGCGTCCACATCGATGGCGTGGGCGTTGCCCGCCAGGGCCGCCAGCGCCAGGCCGGCGCCGAAAATTGAAGTGCCAGGCACGCGTGTCAAGGGCCGAACGCGCGCAGGGGTATCTGTGGAGATCTCCATGAGTCACCTGTTTTGTTTTTGTTGTTTTTGTGGAGGGAGAGTGTTCGTGCGCCATCGCCTGGAGCCCCAGGGCTCACATGGGAACTGAACGGCGTCAGTGAATGGCTCAGCGGGTCAGATAGCGGTAGGCAGCCGTTTCGAAACCCAGATAGCCAGAGACCGAGATGGGATCGGCGAACGGCAGTATCTGGGTGGCCCAGAAACCACCGATGCCGTTCTTGCGATCGATCCAATAGAACAGATTGGCCAGGCCAGCCCAGGCCAGAGAGCCCGCCGGGCGACCGGTGTGCGCATCCTCGTCATTGATCATGAAACTCAGCCCCCAGGACTTGGGCATGCCCGGGAAGAATTCCACGGTGTTGGTGAGGCTCGGGATAACGCCGGGCAGGGCTTTGATCTTCAGGTTGTCGAGGCCGTTTGTTTCCGCCAGGCGAATCGTCTCCGGTCGCAGGATCCGCCCATGATCGCCTTGTCCATCGTTCAGCCAGGCACGGATAAACCGACAATAATCCTGCACGGTCGAATACAGGCCATGGCCTCCCATATGCACTTCGGGATCCTGCGGCAGGATGAAATCCTCGAGTACGCTCAGCGATCCATCCACTTCACGCTGGTGCAGGCAAGCTCGCCGCTGGAGCATCGACGGGGTCATGGTAAAGGCGGTATCGGTCATGCCCAGCGGCTCGAAGATACGCTGCTGCATGACTTCGCCCAGGCGCTGTCCGGTAATGGCCTCCACTACCAAGCCGGCCCAATCCAGGCTGGAGCCGTATTCCCACTGTTCTCCGGGCTCGAACAGCAGGGGTGTTTGCAGCGACGCCAAAGACGCGCTGATGATGCCGGGCAGTCCCTGTTCCCGGGCCAGTCGGTTGTAGTCTTCGTTGAAGAACTCATAACCAAAGCCTGCGGTATGAAGCAGCAGCATGCGGGTGGTGATGGGGTTTTTCGGCGGGCGCAGGCGAGGGCTGCCGTCGCTGTCGAAGCCCTCGAGTACCTGCCGTTCGCCGATCATCGGCAGGTAGTCCCTGGCGGGCGCATCGAGATCCAGTCGACCTTCCTCGACCAACTGCAGCACCGCCGTGGCGGTTATCGCTTTCGTCGTGGAAAACATCGCGAAGACGCTGTCGGTGGTCATTTCCCCGACTTGACCGAGTGTGCGTTGGCCCGAAGCGCCTTCATAGACCAGGCCGTCACGCCCGGTGATGGCGGCGACCACGCCAGGCACGCGCAGCGGTCCAGCGGTGACGGTATCGAGCACGTGGTTGAGTGACGAAGTAAGACCTGTATTCATTATTCTTATTCTCCCTACACCCCTCCATGGACCGGCTGGCGCTCATGGCGAGGTGTGCAGTGGTAGGACTGGCTGGCCCGACGTGAAGCGCTGTCGTCGTGGCCAGTGGAGAGTAAGAACATGCAATCAGGGCGTCTGTCGGTTGCCAGCAGAGGGTGTCGGAATCAGGCACTTATTTAAATAGCGGGCGGGTGAGGCGAAGCGAAAAAACGGCTCAGGCAAAGATCCCGAGCAAAATCGTTGCCAGAATCACCGTCGAAGCACCACCGATGCGCGTGGAGATCTGCGCGAACGGCATCAGCGACATGCGGTTGGACGCCGACAGGATCGCCACATCTCCGGTGCCGCCCAGGCCGCTGTGGCAGCAAGTGACGATGGCCGATTCGATGGGGTACATCTTCATCAGGTTGCCGATAAAGAAGCCGGCAACCGTCATCGAAACCACCACTGATACACAGACCAGCACATAGCCGAGCGAGAACACTTTGACCACGCTGTCGAGCGGGACATAGAGCATGCCCAGGCCGATCATGACCGGCCAGATGAAGGCCGCGGACACCAGCTTGTAGAAGGTGTTGGCGCCTTTCTCCAGCTTTTCCGGCAGCACCCGCATGTACTTGAACAGCACGGCCGCGAGAATCATCATCACCGGGCCGGGAATGCCCACGACTTTTTCCAGCAGACCGCCGAGGATGAAGAACGCGCAGATCACCAGCACCCCGGCACCCATGATCCGGAAGTCGACCACCGAGCCGGTGTCTTCCTTGACCTGGAATTTATCGTTCTCGGCCTTGACCCGGATCAGCGAACCTTCGCCATTGAGGTGTGGACGCTTGAGCGCCAGCCGGGCCAGATAACCGGCGCAAATGATTGCGGCGATGTTGCCGACCACCGCAGCCGGCGCCAATTGCGCAACGTAGATATCCGGCGTCCCGCCGAGGATGGCCGAGTAGGCCAGCGACAGCGGCAGGATCCCTTCACCAATGCCGCCGCCAATGATTGGCACAATGATGAAAAAGAAGGTGTGGTAGAAGCTGTAGCCCACCAGTTTGCCCACGATCAGCCCGCTGCCCACGGCGGCCAGGGTGCCGACGAGCAAAGGGATGAACATCCGGATCATGCCCTGGACCAGAATGAAACGGCTCATCCCGAGAATGCTGCCCACCACCAGGCTCGCAATCACAAAGTATAAAAAGTTCGCCTCCTTCATCAGCATCTTGGTCGCATCGATCGTGGCGGGGCCGAAGAAGCCGAAGAACACCAGCACCGAAGGCAGCATCAGGCACAGGATGGCGCCACCGCCGATTTCCTTGAGGATGGGCAGGCGTTGCCCCATCTGGCCGAAAAACACGCCCATGGTCATGATCACGGCAAGGCCGCCGATCATGTTTTTCGGCAGGAAACCGAGGTGGGCCGAGAGAAAAACAATCAGGGCGATGCCAAGAAATATCGGTAGCGGGACCACGCCTATTTCATAGGCACACAGGTTGCGCAGGCGCTGACGAAACCCGCCATCACGGACTTCATCGAGGTTCAGGGGCTGCTCATAAGACTTATTCATGGGGCTCATTCCTCATGCTTGTTTTTATCGAGGATTCAAGGAAACGCACGGCTGACCGGTGACGGATCACTCGTCGGTAGAACGATGGTATCCTTCGCGAATTATGAGATAAACCGCGTAAGTATGAGGCGTATGAACACGAATCGTGATCAATTTCCCCTGCCCGAAGACCTGAAGGTGTTCCTGACGGTGGTCCGCAAAAATGGCTTCGCCAGCGCCGCGGAGGAGCTGGGTTTCTCACCGGCCTACATCAGCAAACGCATCTCGGTGCTGGAAACCACGCTCGCGACGCGCTTGCTGCACCGCACCACCCGGCGCATCGCGTTGACCGACGATGGTGAACGGGTGCGGGTGTGGGCCGAGAAGCTGCTGGGCGATCTTGACGATTTCCTCGGGGAAATCGCCGAGGCGCGGCACCAGCCAAGCGGCTCGCTGCACATCTGCAGCAGCTTCGGTTTCGGCCGCAATCATGTCGCGCCGGCCATCTGCAAGCTGTCGCAAACCTACCCGAAACTGGAAATGCGCCTGGACGTGTTTGATCGCGTGGTCGATATCGTCAGCGAAGGATTCGATCTGGAAATCCGCGTTGGCGATGACCTGCCGGGCCAGCACCTGGGCCGCAAACTGGTGAGCAATCGGCGGGTGCTCTGTGCCACGCCCGAATACCTGGCGCGGCGCGGCGTGCCGCAGTCGCTGGATGAATTGAAAGACCATGATTGCCTGGTGCTCAAGGAGCGCAATAACGCCTTCGGGGTCTGGGAGCTGACGAAAGACGGGCAGCAGGAATCGGTGCGGGTCAGCGGGCCCTTGTCCTCCAACAATGGCGAGATCGTGCTGGAGTGGGCATTGAGCGGTGGCGGGGTGTTGCTGCGCTCGATGTGGGACGTCAAGCCGATGCTGGAGCAGGGGCGCCTGGTGCAAGTGCTGCACCAATACACCCAGAGCGCCAATGTATGGGCGGTGTATCCGACGCGGCTCAGCCAGTCTGCCAAGTTGCGGGTGTGTGTTGAGTTTCTGGAGGAGTATTTTCGCGAGCTGTCCGTCGAGTGAAGCCCTGGCGATGCAGAACTTGCCTCGGGATTTGAGTACGCACCGATTACCTGTAGGAGCTGGCTTGCCTGCGATGAACCGGAGAGCGCCGCGGAGTGTCAGGTTTCCAGCGCTATCGTTGACGACCATCGCGAGCAAGCTTGCTCCTACAAGTTATCGTAACCAGGGATTTTCAGTCAGGTGCCGGGATTCGAAACCGCGGATCTGCTCGGCACGCTGCAGCGTGGTGCCGATGGCATCCAGACCGAGCAGCAGCGATTGCTTGCGCAGTTCATCGATCTCGAACGGGATCACCGTACCATCGGCCAGGCGGATGTTTTGCTCGGGCAGGTCGATGCTGATCGCCGCGGTCCGCGGATCGCTGATCACCTCCGCGATTTGTTGCAACCGAGTCTCGGACAGCTGAATCGCCAACACCCCGTTACGCTGGCAATTGTCATAGAAGATGCCGGCAAAGCTGGTGCCGATCAGTGCCCTGATCCCCACTTGCTTCAAGCCCCAGACCGCGTGCTCACGGCTTGAACCGCAGCCAAAGTTGGGCCCCACCACCAGGAACGCGGCGTCGCGCCAGGCCGGTTGATTGAGGATGAATTCAGGGTTGGGCTCGCCGGATTCCAGGAGCCGCAGGTCGAAGAACAGGCCCCGGTCCAGCCCCTTGCGGTCGATCCCCTTGAGGAACTGCTTGGGCATGATGACGTCGGTGTCGATGTTGGACGCCAGAAACGGCGCTGCACTGCCGGTGACCGTAGTGAAAGGTTGCATGCTTCAAGCCTCCAGGGCGAATGATCGAACGTCAGTCAGGTGACCGGTAATCGCCGCCGCGGCGACCATCGCCGGGCTCATCAGATGGGTACGCGCACCGGCGCCCTGGCGGCCTTCAAAGTTGCGATTGGTACTCGACGCACAGCGATCGCCCGGGGCAAGCACGTCGTCATTCATGGCCAGGCACATCGAGCAACCCGATTGCCGCCATTCGAAACCGGCATCGAGGAAAATCTTTGCCAGCCCCTCGTCTTCGGCCTGGTCACGCACCAGGGTCGAGCCGGGAACGATCATCGCCCGCACATGGGCCGCCACACGCTTGCCGCGCACCACCCGCGCCACGTCACGCAAGTCTTCGATCCGGGCATTGGTGCAAGAGCCGATGAACGCATGGCTGATCACCACATCGTTGAGCGGCATGCCGGGCTCCAGGCCCATGTAATGCAGGGCGCGCTGCATGCCCTGGCGCAGAATGAGGTCGGGTTCGGTGGCCGGATCGGGCACATGCCCGCCTATCGGCGCCGCCTGATCGGGGCTGGTGCCCCAGGTCACCATCGGTTCCAGGGCGTCGACATCGAGGGTGACTTCGCGATCGAAAAGGGCGCCTGCGTCACTGTGCAACGCGCGCCATTTGCCGACGGCCTGTTCCCACATTTCACCTTGGGGCACGCGGGGTTTGGATTGCAGGTAGGCAAAAACCTTCTCGTCCGGCGCCATGAACGCGCCGCGGGCGCCGGCCTCCACGGCCATGTTGCAGATGGTCATCCTGGCCTCGACACTGAGGGCATCGATTGCCGGCCCGGCGAATTCAATCGCGTAACCCGTGGCACCCGACGCACCGATCTTTTCGATCAGCGCCATGATGATGTCCTTGGAGGTCACACCGTTGGCGAGCACGCCGTTCACCGTGACGCGCAGGGATTTCAGGCGCTTGTAGACCAGGGTTTGCGAGGCCAGCAAGTGTTCGATTTCAGAGGTGCCGATACCGAAACCGAAGGCGCCCAACGCCCCGTAAGTCGTGGTGTGACTGTCGCCTGCGGCAACCACCATGCCCGGCAAGATAAATCCTTGCTCCGGGGCCACGACGTGTTCGATGCCCTGTCGCTTGTCGAGCACGTCGAACAGCTCGATGCCGAAGTCACGGCAGTTTTCTTCGAAATACGAAACCTGTCGGGCGCCACCGGCATCCGGCATCGTGGCAATGCGCGTCGGGGAGGTGGGGTTCACATGATCGATCACTGCCAGAGTGGCGGCCGGGCGCCAGACCTTGCGCTCGGCTTCGCGCATGCCGCTGAACGCTTGCGGGCTGGTGTATTCGTTGGCGACCTGACGGTCGATGTACAGCAGCACATGGCCCTGGTCGTCGAGGGAACAAACGGTGTGGCTATCGATGTGTTTCTGATAGAGCGTTCTGGGGCTGTTCATGGGGTGGGCTCATTATTCGTATTGTGCGAGATCACGGGATGCAACTTAACGACAGCATATTCATCGCGAAATCTGCATCAAGAGCTATAAAGTGATGGCGTTGCGCACGAATTGTGAATAATGAGTGGCGCGAAGAAGGGGAGGCGAGCGATCACCTGTGGCGAGGGCGCTTGCTGTGAGCGGGCTTGCCGCGATGACGGTGTGTCATTTGCCGCAGATGCTGAATGTGCCGGCCTCTTCGCGAGCAAGTCGAATCGTCGCACCGCCGCTCCCACAGCGGGATGCTCAGAATCAGGCATGCGCGGTGTTCTTGAGCCAGCTTTCAAACCGAGTCGCACCCAGGATCGGGTTATTCCCTGGCGTCAGCGACTGGTCGTTGACCGGCGCACCGAAGTACGGAACCGTGTCGTCCGAAACCGCCTGGCGTGGATCCTTGATGTGCTGCAGGTAGTCCCGCACGAACTCCACCAGCGGCCGGCGCTCGGGGCCGGCCACCTCTACAGTCTGGTTGCTTGGCATTTTCAAGGCGATGTCGGTCAGTGCGGCCGCCACATCGATCGACGCCACCGGTTGCAACGCGGAGGAAGTCAGGTGAATGGTGTCGCCGTCCTCGCGCCCCGAGAAGGCTATGGCACTGATGAACTCGAAGAACTGCGTGGCCCGCAGAATGGTGTAGGGAATACCCGATGCCTTGATGAGTTTTTCCTGGGCCATTTTTGCCCGGAAGTAGCCGCTGTCGAGCATTCGTTCGGTGCCGATGACGCCCAACGCAACATGGTGTTTGACGCCGTTGACTTTCTCCGCCGCCAACAAATTCTTCCCGGCCGTTTCGAAAAAGTGCAGCGCCGCGTGGTCTTCGAATGAGGGTGAGTTGGCCACATCGACCACCACGTCGGCTTCGTTCAGTGCGTCGAGCAGGCCTTCGCCATTGATGATGTTGACACCGGTACTGGGTGACGCCGCCAGGGTTTCATGCCCCAGCGCCTGCAGGTTTTTGCACAGCTGGCTGCCGATCAGGCCGGTGCCGCCGATGACGACGATTTTCATGGTCGGTTGTCCGTTGCGTTGGGTGCTGCATTCATTAAACACCCGCTCGGCGGGAACGTCGGGCGCACCCATGCGCGGACCGACAGGTGGTCGGAAGTCCGTGCTCCAGGTGGAATAAACCGCGGTTCTTTGCTTTAGTCCACCTGTGGCTGGCCCCTGTGCGCAGCGCCCCAACGCAGCAGCGAGCCCTGACGGGAGAATCCCATGAACCCTCGATTTTCACCTCCCTCAGCCTTGGTTGCCGCGCTCGCGTTCGCTGGCTTGTCCTGCGTCGAGGCTGCCGAATACACCCAGGTGAATGCAACCGCCAGCACCATTTCCTTCACCTATAAGCAGTTCACCTCGCGGGCTTATGGCACCTTTGGCAGGTTCCAGGCCACCCTCTATTTCGACACGCAAAACCTGGCTGCCGCCCACGCTGCATTGAGCATCGATCTCGACAGCATCGACGCCGGCAGCAGCGATGCCAATGAAGAGTTGCAGAAACCCGCATGGTTCGACACGGCGAGTTTTCCCGTGGCGACGTTTGAATCCAGCAGCGTGCAAGCCTTGGGTGACGACCGCTACCTGATCACCGGCCAACTCACGCTCAGGGGACTGACGCGTGTGGTGCAGGTGCCGGTACAGCTCAAGGCCGATGACGCCATCGGCATCTTCGATGGCCAGCTGACGGTCAAGCGCAGCGACTTCAATATCGGCGAAGGCGAATGGGCCGATGGGGTGGTGTCCAACGATATCAACATCCGGTTTCGCATGGTGGCGCCACAGCAGTAGGATCAGCGTGTTCATCCTCACCGGGTGACCCGCCCGGTCTTGCCAAAATACCCTGGCTTGGAAGAAAATGAGAGTCATTATCAAATAACTCCACTGGGCCGTCTTCCATGTCCTCCGTCGACCTCTCGCTGCAACACGCCGTGCGTACGCTTTACGAGGACCATCACAACTGGCTCTGCGGCTGGCTGCGCAAGCGACTCGGCTGTGTCGACCATGCGGCGGACCTGGCACAGGACACCTTCATCCGGGTGCTGACGCAACGCCGGCCGCCCGAATTGCGCGAACCGCGCGCCTACCTGAGCACGGTGGCGCGCAGCCTGATGATCGACCTGTTCCGGCGTCGGGCCGTAGAGCAGGCCTACCTGGAAACCCTCGCGCTGATCCCCGAGCCGGTCGCGTTCTCGCCTGAAACCCGCAGCCTGATCATCGAAACCCTGATGGAAATCGACAGGCTGCTCGATGGCCTGGGTGGTCGCACCCGTGAGATTTTCCTCATGGCGCAGCTCGACGGCTTGAGTTACGTGGAAATCGGTCGGCGGCTGGGCGTTTCCGTGACCACGGTAAAGAAGCATGCAGTGCGCGCCCTGACGCACTGCTTGCTGTTGGTCGAGGACTGAGCGGTGGCCCGTGCCCAATCCCTGGATCACGCGACCCTCGAGGCCGCTGCCCGCTGGTATGTCGATCTGCGTGGCGCGGTACCGGACGAGGCGCTGCGCGAGGCGCACCGGCGCTGGCTGGAGCGCGATCCCCGGCATCTGCAGGCCTGGGAGCGACTGGCTCGTCTGCAGGACACCTTTGAACAGGTCGCTCCGGGCATCGCTCGACCGGCATTGAGCAGCGCCCGGGCCAAACGTCGCGACGTGCTCAAGGTCTTGTCGATCCTGCTGGCGGCGGGCGGGGCAGGGCCCCTGGTCTGGACCACCACGCCACTACCGACTTTGATGGCCGACCAGCGTACCGGCACCGGCGAGCGGCGCCGCGTGCGTCTAAGCGACGGCAGCCAGCTGCACCTCAACACGGCCACTGCGGTGGACATTCGTTACGGCGAAAACCTGCGCGAAGTGCGCTTGCTCAGTGGCGAGATTTCCATTGAAACGGCGCACGACTCGCTGGCGCGGCCGTTCGTGGTGCACACTCGAGACGGCAGCATCCGGGCGTTGGGAACGCGCTTCGTCGTGCGTCGCGAATCGGATCGAACCCAGGTCGGTGTGCAGGAACATGCGGTCGAGGTGCGTTGTGCCAACCTGCCTGACCCAGCCGTGCGCGTGGACGCCGGACAGCAGTTGAGTTTTCGCCAGGACGAGGTCGGTCCCTTGCAGCAGGCCAACCCGCAGGCGGACGCCTGGACTCGCGACATGCTGGTGGTCAACGACTGGCGGATGAGCGATTTCATCAGTGAGTTGCAACGTTACCGTACCGGCCATCTGGGGTGTGATCCGGCGATCGCTGCACTGCGCATCTCGGGTGCCTTCCACCTTGGCGATACCGACACCATTCTCGACAATCTGACCTCGACCTTGCCGGTGCGCATCCGACGCTTCAGCCGTTATTGGGCGAGTGTGGAGCCGGCGTGAAGGCTTATCCGAATAAAATTTCACCCCGGGGGGTTATTGATTCGGATTCTCATTCGACTTGGTAGGTAGAGGCGTACATAGACGCCGCCATTGACTGCCACCGGGCGAAAGGAAACTGCATGACCCCTCGCAACCCCACTCCGCAAAACGCTTCAATCAAGGCTTCAGCCCGACCCTTGAGCCGTGCCGTGCAGGCCGCAGTGCTCGGCATGGCACTGGCGGTCCCGTTGGGGATGGCGGTAGTGGCGCAGCCGGCCTGGGCGCAGACGGACCTCGAAGTGCCATTCGACATTCCGGCCGGTTCGCTGGCGACGGCGCTGACCCGGTTCGCCTCGACTGCCGCCGTGACGGTTTCCTTCGACCCGGCCCATGCCGCTGGCCAGGCATCGGCAGGATTGCGCGGTCGCTATACCGTCGACGCAGGTCTGAGACAATTGCTTGCTGGCAGCAAACTGCAGGCGGTGCGTCAGGCCAATGGCAGCTACTCGCTGCTGCCGATCATCGGCGATGGCGCCACCCTGCAACTGGGCGTGACCAGTATCTCGGGCCTGGCCATCGAGTCGGCCTATGGCCCGGTCGACGGTTACGTTGCCACCCGCAGCGCCACCGGCACCAAGACCGATACGCCGATCCTGGAAATCCCCCAGGCCATCAACGTGGTGACCGCCGATCAGGTCACCGCCCAGGGCGCTCGCAACCTGACCCAGGCCCTGCGCTACACGCCCGGGCTGAACACCGGCGGCTTCACCGACCGCAATGGGATTGCCGACGAAATCACCAGCCGTGGCTTCGCACCGACCCCGCTGTATTTCGATGGCGCCTACATCCCTTACGCCGGCAGCCTGGGCGGCGCCCCGCAAATCGACCCCTACACCCTGGAACGCATCGAAGTGCTAAAGGGCCCGTCCTCGGTCCTGTACGGGCAGAACCAGCCGGGTGGGCTGATCAACCTGGTCTCCAAGCGTCCGACAACTGAACAGCGCAGCCAGGTCAAGCTGGGCGCGGGCAGCTACAACCGGGTCAACGGCGCCATCGACAGCAGTGGCCCGCTCGATGATCAAAAGGCGTTCAGCTATCGCATTATCGGCGTCGCCAACAAAGGCAATCAGCAGGTCGCCCATACCCACAGCGAACGCATGTTGCTGGCGCCAAGCCTGACCTGGGCTCCCAACGATGACACTTCCCTTACGCTGTTGGCGCAGATCCAGCGCGATGACGGCCTGGAGGATTATCAGTCGCTGCCACGCATCGGTTCGCTTGATCGCGGCCCCACCGGCGAGAGAATCAACCGCGACTTTTTCTCCGGCGATTCGCACTACAACGACTACAAGCGTGATCAGTACATCTTCGGCTACGACTTCAGCCACAGCTTCAGCGAAGACTTGAAGTACCGCTCCACTGCGCGCTACACCGACGTCCGTGACCGTTACAAGGGTTTCTACCTGCGCAGCTTCGTCACCGACGATGCAGGCGTGACAGATTTCACCCAGGCCAACCGGGTCAAACTCGACTGGCGCCAGCACAATATTGCCTACACCCTCGATAACAACCTGGAATACAGATTCAACACCGGCGCCCTGGAGCACACGACGCTGATGGGCGTGGATTATCGCCACTTCAACCGCAAGTACGATGGCCTCAATGCCTATAACGTATTGCCGGTGGATCTCTACGGCAAGAACAACTACGACAGCAGCAGCGTGACCCCGGTGCTGGACACCCAGTGGGACAACACCTTGCGTCAGACGGGGGTGTACCTGCAGGACCAGATCAAGCTGGATCAGTGGATCCTGACCATCGGCGGTCGCCAGGACTGGGCCGAGATCGATAACAAGGACATCCTTGCCGGCACTGTCAGCTCCCAGCGCGACAACAAATTCACCGGCCGTGTGGGCCTGACCTATGTTACCGAATTCGGCCTGGCACCTTATATCAGCTACTCCGAGTCCTTTCTGCCGACCCTGGGCACCGCCGCCCCCGAACGCGGCGGCAATGCCTTCGAACCCACCGAGGGCGAGCAATACGAGGTGGGAGTGAAGTACCAACCGCTGGAGAAGACGCTCATTACCGCGTCGGTGTACCAGGTCAAACAAAAAAACGCGCTGACCGGTGACACCGAATATCCGCAGTACCAGGCGCAGAACGGCGAGGTGCGCTCCCGTGGCGTCGAACTGGAAGTCAAATCCAGTATCGACAACCTTGACGTCCTGGCCGCGGCGACCTACATCGACTCGTTCTACACCAAGAGCACCTACGGCGATCAGGGCAATCGCAACGAAGCCCAGGCACCGGTATCGGCTGCGCTGTGGGTGGACTATCACTTCACCCAGGCCGCACTCAGTGGCCTGACCTTCGGCGCCGGTGCCCGCTACACCGGGCGCAAACCGGGTGATTCGGCCAACTCCTTCGACGTGCCGTCCTACGTGGTCTACGACACCACCATCAGCTATGACATGGGCAAACTGGACGCCAGCCTGCGAGGGTTGCAGACGCGTCTGAATGTGCAGAACATCTTCGATCGCGAGTATGTGTCGGACTGCAACTACTCGTTTGGTTGCTACTACGGACAGGAGCGTGTGGCGTCGGTGGAAATGTCTTACGACTGGTAAAACGGTCCTGCGGGGGGAGGGCGGCAGGCTTCGGATTGGCGGTGCTGCTCAGAGCCCCATCGCGAGCAAGCTCGCTCCCACAGGGTTTCGTGCTGTTCACTCTATGTGTGCATCAGCCTTGATCACTGTGGGAGCGAGCTTGCTCGCGATGGGGCCGGCACAGTCAATATTTGATCACCTGACCCACCGTCCTCAGCCCCCAATACCGCAACGCCTCCAGCAACACGCCAAACGCAGGTCATAGTAGAAGCTCTATTAAGGCAAAATGTGAGAGTGATTCGCGCGACGCCTAGCGCAATTAGAGCACCGAGAACCCCCAACCGCGGCCCGCAGAACGGTCAACCTTCCTGATCGTTCTCACGCCTTCGTCCTTGGTATCGATCATAACTGCAGCCTGGAGCTGTGAAACATGACGGGACACTGTTGATGCGGCGCGTGGGAACGACAATTGCGTCGCGCTAGGTACTTTAGCGAACAAGCCGCCTCGGCACGTTATGATAGGCAGCCGCGCGATCAACGCTTCGCATCCTCCCCCGGAGTCAGCACCGCAATGCCCCAGATCACCCATTACCAATCCCCATGCCCAGAACCGGTCAACAGCCAGATCCTGCAAATGGTCGTCGACTACCTGAGCGACATCAGCATGGTCGCGATCCCGCCGAGCAACCTGCTGTACAACATCTACCAGTACGCGATCGGCTATGAGGTTCATCTCTATCTGGAGGCCTTGAACGGAACGAAAGGGATTGCCGTGGAGTTGCTGGTCGCGACCGATGATGACGACCCGGAAAAGGTAGTCGGCTTTTTGCTGTACCTGCCGGTCAAGGATGATCCCGACGCGTGCGGCGTGGCGTACATGGCGGTGCATGCAAGTCATCGGCGCCAGGGCATCGCCCGGCGGATGCTGCGAGAAATGGTCGGCCGCTATCCCCATGCCGAGTTGACCTGCGCCGTGGCCAAGGTGCCGTATTTCGAGTCGATGGGCTTTCAAGTGATGGGCGTGCGCGGCACTCAGGTACTGATGAACACTCGCGATCATGGCAGTGAAGGTTTGATGGGGCTGCTGGATGTCGCCTCGATCTACAGCTCGCTGGAGGTGCGGCAGATTCATACCTACCTGCTGCAAAAACACGGCAAGCGGGCGATGCTTGATGCGGAAAAGCAGCGGGACCGGCATCTGGATCAGATGACGCGCAAGGCGCAAGCGTTTGTGCGCGAGCGATTGGGATAACCCGGTTTACTGTGGGATCGAGCTTGCTCGCGAAGACGGCCGGACGGCCGACCTGATCTTGCGGATGCACCCGGTCAAAGTGTAGGAGCTGGCTTGCCAGCGAAAGCGGCCTGACGGCCAACCAGCAGGGGATTGGAATACGGTCAAAATAGAGTGGTCTGGTGTCGGCCCTCTTCGCTGGCAAGCCAGCTCCACACTTTGATCGGTGTGCATAGGCGATGCTTTCAAACGCTTGCGCGGCACCCCGGGGCCGGCGATTCATCTGGATGCCGTGCATCCCGGGGCTCGAGCTGTTTGCGGCATCCAGAAGTCTTGATCCGGTTACCGCTGTTCACCTGGCCAGCCAGCTCGACGCAACGCGTTGAGCAGCGTTTCGGCATCCAGACCCGGCACGGCATGGCCGTTGCCTTCTGCGGTGTCGGAGGCCAGCAAGGCATTGATGATCGCTTCCTCCACGGCTTCGGTGGCGGCCAGGAACAACTCGCTGATGTGGTCGTTGTTGACCATGCTCAGGTTGTCGCAGGTCGGCGCGCGCTTGCTTTCATAGGCGGCCGGCGGCATGTGATTGCCGGTGGCGAAGGCGATGAAGATGTCACCGCTGTGGTCTTCGTTGCCGCCACCGGTGCGGGCCAGGCCGAGGCTGGCGCGCTGGGCCAGGCGTGTGCATTGATGCGGCAGCAACGGCGCATCGGTGGCCAGGCAGACAACGATCGAGCCGATGCCTGGGTGGGGCAGGGACGCCTTGAGGAACGGCGAGTCGGCCTGTTCCATGTAGCGCCCGACCGGGTAGCCGTCGACGCGCAATTCGTTGCGGATACCGTGGTTGGCCTGGACGATGGCGCCGACGGTCCAGCCGCCCTGGGCACTGCCAAGGCGTCGCGATGCGGTGCCGATCCCGCCCTTGAATTCGTGACAGATCATGCCGCTGCCACCCCCGACCGCACCCTCGATCACCGGCCCGCCCGCCGCCGAACCCAGGGCTTGAGCGACGTGTTCAGGTTTCACATGGAAGCCATTGATGTCGTTGAGCAGGCCGTCGAAGGTTTCCAGCACCACCGGCATATTCCAGTAAAGCCGCCCGTCGTCCGGCTGCTGCTCACGGTCCAGCACAATCAGCGCATCGCGCACCACGCCCAGGCTGTGGGTGTTGGTGAAGGCGATCGGGCTGGTCAGCAGGCCGGCCTCGCGAATCCACTCCAGTCCGGTGGCGTCGCCGTTGCCGTTGAGCACATGGACCCCGGCGAAACACGGTTGCAGGCTGGTTGAACCAGGGCGCGGTTCGATCACGGTGACACCGGTCAGGATGTCGCGGCCGTTCGCGGTGCGTCCTCGGACGTTGCTGTGGCCGACCCGTACGCCGGGCACATCGGTGATGGCGTTGAGCGGGCCGGGCTGCAGTTGGCCGAACTGGATGTTCAGGTCGCGGGCACGTGGTTTCATGGGTTTTCTCGTCTCGTGGCAGGAAAAGTTGGCTAGGTGGAGCGCGGTACCTGTGGGAGCGGGCTTGCCCGCGATGAGGCCACCAAATCCAGCCTTGATGTCGTCTGACACACCGCCATCGCGGGCAAGCCCGCTCCCACAGGTTTTTTGCGGTGGAGCTACTGACCGTTTTTGACCTTGCTCCAGATCCGCGTCCGCACGCGCTCGGTGGCGGGCGGCAAGGGCTGAAGGGTGAACAGCGTGGCCATGGCCTCGGCCGACGGATACACCGCCGGGTTGTTGCGGGTCGCTTCGGCCACCAGGGGCGTCGCGCTGCGGTTGCCGTTGGGGTAGGACAGGTGATCGCTGACCGGGGCGATGACTTCGGCGCGCATCAGGTAGTCGATGAAAGCCAGCCCCTGCTCCGGATGCGGCGCGTCCTTGAGCAGCACCAGGGTGTCGAACCACACTGGCGCACCTTCCTTGGGCAAGCTGTAGGCGATCTTCACGCCGTTCTTGGCCTGCTCGGCATTGGTCTTGGCTTCCAGCATCGCCCCGGACCAGCCCACCGCCACGCAGACGTTGCCGTTGGCCAGGTCGCTGATGAATTTGGACGAGTTGAAGTAGGCGATGTGCGGACGCAGCTTGAGCAGCAGCGCTTCGGCCTTTTTGTAGTCCTCGGGGTTGGTGCTGTTGGGTGGCAGCCCCAGGTAGTGCAGGGCGACCGGCAGCATCTCGGACGGCGAGTCGAGCATGGCCACACCGCACTGGCCGAGTTTTGCCAGGTTGTCTTCGTTGAACACCAGGTCCCAGGAATCCACCGGTGCCTTGTCACCCAGAGCGGCGCGGACCTTGTCGATGTTGTAGCCGATGCCGTTGGTGCCCCACAGGTAAGGCACGGCGTACTGGTTGCCCGGATCGTTGTGGGCCAGTTTCGCCAATAGCCCGGTGTCCATGTTCTTGAAGTCCGGCAGCTGATTGCGCGGCAGCGGCGCCAGGGCGCCGGCCTTGATCAGGGTCGGCAGGCTGAAGTTGCTGGCCACCACCACGTCATAACCGCTGCGGCTGGTGAGCAGTTTTCCTTCCAGCACTTCGGCGCTGTCGAAGGTGTCGTAGATCGGCTGGATACCGGTGTCACGCTTGAAATCCTGCAGGGTCGTGGGCCCGATGTAGTCATACCAGTTGTACACGTGAACCGTGGGACCATCGGCGGCCATGGCCGACAGCGAGACGCCCAGGCAGGCGCCCAGGCCAAGGTTGATATACGGGCGGTGACGACTCATGATGCGGCACTCCTGGCCTGCTGCAGGCCGGTGATGAACAAGTGCTTGCAGCGTATCGGCAGGCGGGTTGCTCACCCATTCCCATCATGGGTTACTCGAAAGGGGTAGTGCGTGGACGCGTTGCTGAAAGAGTTGGCGGTGCACCAGGGGCTGGCGCGGGTCTTTGGCGTGTTGGGCCAGGACGGGTTCTGGCGTGCGCTGGTCGACACCTTGCGCCTGTTGGTGCCGCTGGACAACGCGTTGGTGGCGGTGATGCGGCCGGGGCGAGTGCCGCGCCTGTTGATTGACTTCGACGCCAAGGGCCGCGGCGACGAGCATGAGGAACTGAAGGACTACAGCGCCGGCATGTACCTGCTCGATCCGTTTTACCAGGCTGCTTGCGCAGGCATCGCCGACGGCTTGCACAGCCTCGAATCACTGGCCCCCGACCAGTTCCAGCACAGCGAGTACTACCTGAGCTACTTTCGCTCGGTGGTGGGGGCTGACGAGTTGCAGTTCATGGTCAACATCGACGGCGCCGTGCTCGGTTTGTCCCTGGGTCGCTCGACACGCTTCAGTCTCGAGGAGCAGGGCCGTCTGATCTGCGTGCGTGATTGGGTGCTGGCGGCGATGCGCCGTCACCTGCAACTGCTGCCACCGCAAGGATCGGCTGCCGAGGCCGTGGCCGGGGATCTGGCCAGTCTGCTGGATCGCTTCGATGCGCGGTTGACGGTGCGCGAGATCGAAACGGCGCGGCTGATTCTCCAAGGGTTTTCCAGCAAGGCGATTGCCCAACAGCTGAGCATCTCTCCGGAAACGGTGAAGGTGCATCGGCGCAATCTCTATCACAAGCTCAACGTGAACGGGCATGGGGAGTTGTTTGCGTTGGTGTTGCAGCCGCGTTGAACCTGGAAAGCACACAACGTCAAGGTCTATTCCCTACCCCTGTGGGAGCGGTCTTGGCCGCGATGGCGGTGTGACAGCCGACATGAATGTTGGATCTGACGGCCTCATCGCGGGCAAGCCCGCTCCCACAGTGTTTGTGGATTAATCCCCGAGCCTGAACACCAGCGCCTTCAACCCGCATTCAACATCCGCATCCGGAAACTCCGGCGGGTTCTCCAGTCGCTGCTCGAAGCGCAAACTCGGCGCTTCACGCATTACGCCCTCGATCAGAAAATCCGCGCCAAACGCTGGATCGTTCATGCAAGCCAGCACAGTGCCCTGCGGGCTGAGTAATTCCGGCAGACGACGCAACACCCGCTGGTAGTCCTTGGTCAGTAGAAAACTGCCTTTCTGGAAGGACGGCGGATCGATGATCACCAGGTCGTAAGGCCCCTTGCCGATCACCTTGCCCCAGGACTTGAACAGGTCGTGGCCCAGAAACGTCACCTTTCCCAGGTCATGTCCGTTCAGGCGGTGATTGTCACGGCCACGGCTCAGTGCCGGGCTGGACATGTCCAGGTTGACCACATGGGTCGCACCGCCTTCGATGGCGGCCACCGAGAAGCCGCAGGTGTAGGCAAACAGATTCAACACGCGCTTGCCCCGGGCATTGGCCCGCACCCAGTCGCGGCCGTAGCGCATGTCGAGGAACAGGCCGGTGTTCTGTTTGCGCCCCAGGTCGACGCGATAACGCAGGCCGCCTTCGATGATGGCCATGTCCTCGATCGCCTCCCCAAGTAGCCACTCGGTGGTGCTTTGCAGCAGATAACGATGTTGCAGCGCCAAGGTGTGTGCACCGGATGTCGCCCACTGGGGCGACCGGGTGAGTTGCAGCAGCCGCTGTTTCAACGCCTCCAGTTGCGCCGCTTCGGGTTCCTTGAACAGCGACACCAGCACCACGCCCTGCAACCAGTCCACCGTCAACTGCTCCAGCCCCGGCCAGCAGCGACCGCGGCCGTGGAACAGCCGGCGGGTTTCTTCCGGGGCGGCTGCCAGGGCTTCAAGCAAATGATCGTGGAGGGTGGAGAGCGCGTCAGAGTTCATCGGGCAGGGTCGGCAACAGGTCGGGGCGGCATTTTAAACATAAATGCTCGCTAACGAACCAACAGCGCGCGGGTTTAACCGTGCACCAAATAGCTGGCCGTCAATCGACGTCTTAGTCAGATGATGGCGATGTCAGGGCGAAACCAGGCGATACCTGCGTCGGGAGTTATCACGTTTAATTTAACTTTACGTGAGGATTTGGCGATCTGTCGGCTCCCATACTCGGCTCCAACGATCAACCGCCGGGAACGCATCATGTCGTCGCTACCTGCCTCATCCCATCCTCGCTGGCTACGCCTGACCCATTGGCTCAATGCGCTGACGGTGCTGGTCATGGTCACCAGCGGTTGGCGGATCTATAACGCTTCGCCACTCTACGATTTCAGTTTTCCAGCCTCGATCACTTTGGGCGGCTGGCTCGGCGGTGCGTTGCAATGGCACTTCGCAGCGATGTGGTTGCTCGCCATCAACGGTCTCGTCTACCTGATCATCAACCTCGCCAGCGGTCGTTTGAAACGGCGCTTTTTTCCGGTCTCGCCCCAAGGTGTTCTACATGATCTGTGGGCTGCGTTGCGCGGACGGTTGGGGCATGCCGACCTGAGTCATTACAACCAGGTGCAGCGGGTGGCGTACCTGTTCGTGATGGTGGACATCGCGCTGCTGGTGATCTCCGGGCTGGTGCTGTGGAAGTCCGTGCAATTCCCGCTCCTGCGTGAATTGCTGGGCGGTTACGAAGCCGCGCGGCATGTGCATTTCATCGCGATGGGGTTGTTGGTGGCATTCGTCGCGGTGCATCTGCTGATGGTCGCACTGGTGCCCAAAACATTGTGGGCCATGATTGTCGGTCGCAAGGAGCCCGTATGAAAAAGCGCATTGAAAGCTCGGGACTGGACGAGTCGTCCATCCTGACCGACGCCCGAAAAATAATTGCACCGCAGATCGAGGATCGTTCCCGTCGCAACTTCCTGATGCGCGGCCTGACCCTTGGCGGCGTGGCCATGCTGTCCGGCTGCAACCTGACCGACAACGACAGCGTCGAAACGGCCTTGTCCTCCATGTCCCGGTTCAACGATCGGGTGCAGGGCTGGTTGTTCAACCCCAACGCGATGGCGCCCACCTATCCTGTGTCGATGATCACCCGGCCGTTTCCCTTCAATGCCTTCTACGGCATCGATGAGGCGCCGACGGTGGAGGAGGAGGGTTATCGCCTGGAAGTAACCGGGCTGGTCGCCGACAAGCGCAACTGGCGCCTTGAAGAGCTGCGCGCGATGGCCCAGACCGAGCAGATCACCCGCCACATTTGCGTCGAAGGCTGGAGCGCGATCGGGCGCTGGGGCGGCGTGCGGTTCAGCGATTTCCTGAAGCGGATCGGTGCCGACACCGATGCCAGATATGTCGGCTTCAAATGCGCGGACGACTATTACACCAGCATCGATATGGCCACCGCGCTGCATGCGCAAACCCTGTTGGCGCTGACCTACGACGGCGCGGTACTGCCTAGAGAGTACGGCTTCCCGATGAAGCTGCGCATGCCCACCAAGCTGGGCTACAAGAACCCCAAACACATCCAGGCGATTTTCGTCAGCAACACCTACAGCGGCGGCTACTGGGAAGACCAGGGCTACAACTGGTTCGGTGGCAGTTGACGGCGCCTGTCAGTTTTTATTTCGCAGCTCACGCTGCGTTCATTCGCAACCTGTGATTCAAAGGAGTTTCATCATGAAAGTGTTAATCACCGCAGTACTGTCGATGTGCCTGGCAATGGGCGCCGCTTCCGTGTTCGCTACCGATGCCATGAGCAACGACAGCATGAGCAAGGATTCGATGTCCAAGGACGCCATGCGCAAAGACGCGATGAAAAAGGATGGCATGTCCAAGGATTCCATGGCTAAGGACTCGATGAAGAAAGATGAGATGTCCAAGGATTCCATGAGCAAGGACGCTATGAAAAAAGACGCGATGTCCAAAGACGCCATGAAGAAGGACGAGATGGCAAAGTAGTTCGAATGCTGTTACTCACAGGCTACCCTGTGTAGGACTCTCGATTTTTTGCCGTTGCCGGTATCAAAAATGAATTTCCTCGGAGTCCGCTGCTCATACCTGTAAGCAGCGGATTTCGGACCGCGAAGTCATTTACGAAATCAGGGAGTGGCACAATCATGAGTCCAGTATCGACGGCGGGCCAGTCTCATTCTGGCGGGTTGATTCTAGTGGTTGAAGACGACCCGTTGATCCTGGAGTTTCTCTGCGAAATACTTCAAGAAGAAGGGTTTGTGGTTGAGCCGCAAGCCAGTGCAGACGCCGCATCAGTCTATCTGGAGCGGCACTCCAATGAAGTCCGTCTATTGCTGACGGACATCACCATGCCAGGCAAACTCAATGGCGCGGACCTGGCCAACCAATTCGGCGATCGCTGGCCGGACAAGCCGATCATGATCATGTCCGGCTTCGAAACCCCGGAATCCTCTGGGGTGCGGCATCAGGTTTCGTTCATCAAGAAACCCTGGGCGCTCGGGCAACTGCTCGATTGTGTGCAAAATGCCCTGGATTCACGCAAGACCCTGTAGGAGCTGGCTTGCCAGCGAAGGCGGTTTATCATAAACATATCTGTCGTCTGACCCACCACCTTCGCTGGCAAGCCAGCTCCTACAGGGGGGGACATTGAATGAAATAGCCGCCTGCCCCTTGCAAAAGGAAGTTGCCTTTGCCTGCTCACCACTCCGTCTTCAATACCTCATACCGCGCCTTTCTATTCGACATGGATGGCACCGTCCTCAATTCCATCGCCGCCGCCGAGCGAATCTGGACTGCCTGGGCCTTGCGCCATGGGGTCGATGTCGAGTCTTTCCTGCCGACTATCCATGGTGCCCGTGCCATCGACACCATCAATCGTTTGGCGCTGCCCGGGGTGGATGCCAGGGCTGAAGCGGCGTTTATCACCGAGGCCGAGATCGAAGATGTCGAAGGAATAGTCGAGGTGGCCAACGCCGCTCGCTTCCTCGAATCATTGCCAGCCAATCAATGGGCCATCGTCACCTCCGCGCCCAAAGCGCTGGCACGGAGGCGGATGGCCGCGGCGGGGATTCCGGAACCCGAGGTGATGGTCACTGCCGAAGACGTCAGCGCGGGCAAACCCGATCCTGCAGGTTATCGACTGGCTGCCAGCCGGCTGGGTGTGGAGCTGACCGAGTGCCTGATTTTCGAGGACGCTGCGGTGGGAATTCTCGCGGCTGAGGCAGCGGGGGCGGACCTCGTGGTGATGACATCGACCCATGTTCATCCGATAGAAACTGTGCATCCGACACTGGTCAGCTATGACAGGGTGACCACCGCAGTGGATCCCGACGGCAATCTCCGCCTGCACGCGATCTAACTGTGGGAGCAAGCCCGCTACCACATCTGGATCTGTAGTGCCTAATAAATCCCCGGGATCAACCGCCAGCTCCGGGCGCAATAAGCCTCGTATTCGCTACCGAACTGCGCACGCAACAGCGCTTCTTCAGCATGGATACGCGCAATCAACGGAATCATTGTCAGCGCCGCCAGAAACAGGCCGACGCCCGAGCGAAACGCCAGTGCCCAACCCACGGCGGTGATCAACATTCCGAGGTAGCTGGGGTTGCGCAATGTGCGATAGATCCCGTCGGTGACCAGGCGATGCCCGGGTTGAATCGCCACCAGCCCACTGAAGCGTTTGCCCAGCACAAACACCGGCCACAGCCGCAATGCACCGCCGATGATGAACAGCAGGGCGCCGAGCCAGCGAACGCCTTCGCCACCGAAGGTCCAGACATCGATCCGGTCTGTATAGGCCGGCAAAAAACCGCTCAATAGTCCAATCACCCCGAACGCTGGAAGCACCCAACGATTGGCCCGGTCCTCACGTTCGCCGGAGCTCAGGTTGACCTCGGTGAACAGCGAGGCGATTGCCATCACCAGGGTTGCCAGCACCACGACCACCAGCGGCGCATGGGAAAAAAACGCCGCAAACCCGCCCATCCCCCACACCGCGAGCCCCAGGTAGGCGACGGTGACGACGATGGCGAAAAACGCCAGCCTGGCCGAGATTTTCATGATCGAACTCCCAAGGGGCGTACCACACAGTGTAGAAGCTGCCGCAGGCTGCCCACGCAGCGCCTACGCCGCGTAGTCAGTCCGGGCATTGCGCCGGATCACCTGGGGCGGCTGGCCGAATGCCCGAAGGAACGCTTCGCGCATGCGTCGACGGTCGCTGAAGCCGGTCTCGACGGCGATCTGATCGAGGTTCAGCCGTCCGCGTTCCAGCAATTGGCGAGCGGCTTCCAGGCGCAGGTTCTCGATGGCCTTGGCCGGCGACTGGCCCGTCTCGGCGCGAAAGGCCCGACTGAATTGCCGAGGGCTGAGGCGCGCCACCTCCGCCAGGCGTTCCACCGACAAGGCCTCGGCGAGGTGTTCCCGGGCATAGCCCAGCACGGTCTGGATGCGGTCGGATTTCGGTTCCAGGTCCAGCAGTGCCGAGTGCTGCGACTGACCGCCTGCACGGCGGTGGTACATCACCAGCTTCTGTGCCACGGAACGGGCCAGTTCGGCGCCGTGATCCTTTTCCACCATGGCCAGCGCCAGGTCGATGCCGGCGGTCATTCCGGCGGACGTCCAGATCGAACCGTCGATGACATAGATGCGGTCTTCTTCGACCTTGATCGACGGGAACCGCGCTTGCAGGTCCCGAGCGTACGCCCAATGGGTGGTGGCCCGTCGACCGTCCAGCAAACCGGCCTGGGCCAGGACAAAGGCGCCGGAGCAGATCGATGCCGTGCGGCGAGCAGTCTTGACGCTGGCGCGCAGGTAATTCAGCACCCCCTCGGGCGCCTGCTGGAGGATGGCATCGCCGCCGACCACGATCACCGTATCGAACACCCGCTCATCGAACGCCTCGGTGCCGACACTCAGGCCCCCGGAGGCGCGTAGCGGGCGGCCGTGCTCGGACAACACGCTGACGTCATACAGCGCTTCGCCGGCGCTGAAGTTGGCGTATTCGAACACCGGCATGGCCGCCAGCGCCATGGACTGGAAACCTTCAAAAACGACAAACGCCACGCAAGTCATCGCCAGTTCCTCAAAGGGTCATGTCCGGAAAACGTACTTTAAACGTCATTTGCGACGCGCGTCAGCCCATTTATAACGGATCACACCCCGGCGAATCTATCGTCTCACTGTGAAGGAAAATCGACATGGCCCTCTCATCCAAAGGCACCGCACTGATCACTGGCGCTTCTTCGGGCATCGGCGCGGTCTACGCCGAGCGTCTCGCCCGGCAAGGTTTCGACTTGATTCTGGTCGCCCGCAGCCGGAGCAAATTGAACGCCCTGGCCAATCAGCTCAGCAACCAGACCGGCCGCGCAGTGGAAGTGGTGGCCGCCGACCTGAAGGACAAAGCCGACCTGCTGCGGGTCGAAGAGATACTGCGCCACGACGCGAGCATCACCTTGCTGGTCAACAATGCCGGGGTCGGCGGCGTCATGCCATTGCTGGGCAGCCCGGTGGACGACATGGAAGACATGATCACCCTCAACGTCACGGCGTTGATGCGCCTGGCTTACGCGGTGGTACCCGGCTTCGTCGCCCGCGGCAGCGGGACCGTGATCAACATCGCCTCGATCGTGGCCATCGCTCCGGAAATTCTCAATGGCGTGTACGGCGGGACCAAGGCCTTCGTCCTGAGCCTGAGCCAGTCGATGCATCACGAGCTGGCCGACAAAGGTGTGCGCATCCAGGCGGTATTGCCCGGCGCCACTGCCACGGACTTCTGGAGCGAAGCCGGCAACCCGGTGGAAAACCTGCCGCAGGAAATCGTGATGTCCGCCGCGGACATGGTCGACGCCGCCCTGACGGGCCTGGCCCAAGGGGAGGTGGTGACCATTCCCGGCCTGCACGACGGTGAGCAGTGGGACCATTATGAAAGCCAGCGCAAAACGCTGTCCGGGTTGTTCGGCAACTCCACGGCGGCATCGCGTTATCGCTGAGGCGGCAATTCCGGGAGCGGGGTGAACTAAGCTGGGGTAATGAGCGTTCACCCTTGGCTCGTTGAAACGATCAAAGAGCCGGTGGCGTGTCAAAGGAGCCGCCATGCTTCACATCAGAACACCCTTGATTCTGCACCCAGGCCTGTCGACCCCGACCCGACGCATCTGGCTCAAACTGGAAAACCTGCAACCCAGCGGTTCGTTCAAGCTGCGCGGCATGGGGCTGTTGTGTACCCAGGCGAAGGCGCAGGGCAAGCGCAAAGTGGTTTGCCCCTCCGCTGGCAACGCCGGGTTCGCCACGGCCGTGGCCGCCGCCAGCCTGGGCCTGAAAGCCTGCATCGTAGTGCCGCATACCACCCCGGAAACCACCCGCGCCAGAATCCGCAACACCGGTGCCGAGGTGATCGTGCATGGCAAGGTCTGGGACGATGCCAATCAAAAGGCCATGGCGCTGGCACAGGGCGCCCGCACCGAGTATGTGCCGGCCTTCGATCATCCGGTGTTGTGGGAGGGGCACAGCAGCATGATCGATGAAATCCTCGAGGACTGCCCTCAGGTCGATACCCTGGTGACGTCGGTCGGCGGCGGTGGCTTGCTGGCGGGAATCCTCACTGGCTTGATCCGCCATGGCCGAATGGACTGCAGGATCGTCGCCTGCGAAACCCAGGGCGCCGCTTCTTTTTCGGCGGCGCTTGCTGCCGGGCATCCAGTGCGATTGACGCGCATCGACTCAGTCGCCACCTCGCTTGGCGCGGCGCAAGTGGCCGCCTGGCCAGTGCAGCACATCCTCGATTTTACCTACGAATGCGTGGTGCTCAGCGATGACGAAGCGATCATGGGGGTAGTGCGTTATGCCAATGACCTGCGGCACCTGGTCGAGCCGGCGTGCGGGGTGTCGCTGGCGATCGGCTACCTGGACCATCCGGCCATTGCCGACGCCCGGGACGTAGTGATCGTGGTCTGTGGCGGGGTGAATATCAGTGTACAGATGGTTGCCGGATGGGCGCGTCTGTCCGGCATGAGCGTAAATTAGCGTAGCGCGAAGGCAGGGCCGGAAACGCTATTGAATCAGCACCAGCCCTACCGCTACTTTTCAGTTTTGATTGACCTACGGTCTATTGGCCGGCAGGCGTGCCTTGCTGAACCAGAATGGCTCTTGCCAGGTCTTCATCGCTAGCCTTCAGGCCAGGATTGTTCTGGCGAACCTGTTGCAATACCGACTCCAGGTAAACCCCGCGAATCGTGCCGCCACTGGCCACGAAACTGGAGGCGTCATCCCGGGCGGGAATCATCATTTTGTCATCCTTGAAGGTCGAATACAGCGACGCGGAAAGACCCGCCGAAGTAGCGACATCACCTGCATCGACATCGGCCAGGGCCGAACCGACGGGCAAGCAAAGCACTAGCGAAGAAATGAGAAGCAGACGGCGCATGACGGAGTCCTCCGAAAGCATGAAGCGTAAAGGAAGTGCTACATACCTTAAGATGCCTGATGGCACTCAGTAGTTCCTTGCCGCACAAACTATCACTTCGACCAATAAACGCGGATCCGCCAGTTTTGCCCCGCCACTCTTGATTTTCACATCAAGTCATCGCGAAAACCGCTTGCGATAATCCCGTGGCGAGATACTGAGATTGCGCTGAAAGGTAAAGCGCATCCGCTCCTCATCCCCAAACCCGCACAACCGGGCGATCTGATCGATATTACGCTCGGAATCCTCCAGCAAGCGCCGGGCAGCCTCCAGGCGCATCACTTCGACCGCTTTGGCCGGGGTGCGGCCGGTCTTGAGTTTGTAGACCCGGGCAAAGTTGCGCGGGCTCATCTGCACCTGTTGGGCCAGCACTTCCACCGTAAGATTTTCATGATTGAGGTTCTGCGCAACCCACAAGTGCAGGTGGTCGAAGGCCGCACTGTCCCCGGTTTGCGCTTGCAGCAATTGGCTGTACTGGGCCTGGCCGCCGGGGCGCTTGAGGAACACCACCAGCTCCCGGGCCACTTCCAGCGCCACTTCACGCCCGCAGTCGGCTTCGACCAGGGCCAGCGCCAGATCGATGCCGGCGCTGACGCCCGCCGACGTCCACACCGAACCTTGCTGGATGAAGATCGCGTCGCTGTCGACTTCAATCGACGGGAAGCCCTGCTTGAGCATGTCGCACAGCAGCCAGTGGGTGGCGGCGCGTCGACCGTCGAGCAAGCCGGCCTGCGCCAGCAGGAAGGCGCCACTGCACACCGAGGCGGTGCGTCGGGCCTTGGCCGATGCGGCTTGCAGCCAGGCGACCAGTTCCAATGATTCATTCATGGCCTGACGAATGTTCGGTGCGCCGGGCACGATCAGCGTGTCGATCGGCTGATCGGTGAAATCGCTCAAGGCCAAGGTGTCGACGGCAAGGCCTTCCGCCGTCTGGATCAAGCCGCCGTCGAGGCTCGCCGTATGGCGCTCGTAACCCGGTAAACCGCGTTTGGACATGGCCTTGGAGGCGGCCCAGAACACGGTTTGAGCCCCGGTCAAATCGAGCAGGCCCATCTCGGGGTAGGCGATGAATATGATTGAACGCGGTTGATCGGGGGAGGGTGTTCGGGTGATTTCGTTCATGGGTTTCTATTTTTGCAACGCCGAATCAAGCGGCCGGATTTCCGGGGTTTATGTCATTCAGGCCGGCAGAGTTCAACCTGCAAACGACAAAATGACCGCCCGGTTACGCGATCCCTTGTAGGAGCTGGCTTGCCAGCGAAGGCGGCGTGTCAGGCGACACATGTATTGGCTGATAGACCAACCTTCGCTGGCAAGCCAGCTCCTACAGGGGGCTACTCGTGCCAATCCAGAACAATTGTATTACCCGTACCCGTCTGTTTCCCCACCGCAGGGCTGCGTACCTTGGGTTCACTGCAATCAGACAAGGACTCCCCATGCTCAATCGATTGGTACTGCCGTTTGCCCTGTTATTCACCCTCAATGCCGCCCACGCCGCGGACGCGGAAAATTGGTTTGCGTCGAAATACGGTGCCAAGGATGAGATCGGCGCGCTGAATCTGTTGAACGCCGAGTCGGTGCTCAACGCCGCGAAACTGATCAAGACCGGCAAAACCTACCCTTTGGCTGTGCCCATCGATAAAAACCTGCCGGCCTTCCGCCATCGCAGTTTTCACCTGACCAACATCCAGCCCGGCGAAGCCGGCGGCACCACCATGGGCCCGAACAAATTCACCTTCAACGATGAACTGGTGGTGGGCTGGACCGGCGTCGGCACTCAACTCAACGGCATCGGCCACATCGGAATCGATAACGTCTATTACAACGGCAACCGCGCCGCGGACTTCGTGACCGTGGAAGGGGTGCAGAAACTCGGCATCGAAAAAGTCCCGCCGATCGTCACCCGCGGCGTGGTTCTGGACATGACAGCGGTGTACGGCAGCGCCATCGTGCCGGAGAAAACCGAGTTCAGCGTCGCCGACCTCCAGAAAGCCCTGGACCTGCAGGGCATCACCATCCAGAAAGGCGATGTGGTGCTGTTCAACACCGGCTGGCTGGAGTTGCTGGGCAAGGACAACGAGAAATTCCTCGCCGTGGAACCGGGCATCGGCATGGCGGCAGCCAAGTGGCTGGCGGACAAACAGATCGTCGCGTTCGGCGGCGATACCTGGGCCTCGGAAATCTACCCGGGCACAGACGGCCAGGAGTTTCCGATCAATCAGTTCATGCTGGCGAAAAACGGCATCTACAACCTTGAGTTGATCGATAGCCGTGCGCTGGTGCGGGACAAGGCCTGGGAGTTCATGTTCGTGCTCGGACAGCCGCTGTACAAAGGATCGACCCAGGTCAATATCAACCCGGTGGCGATTCGCTGAGACCCCTGCAAATGAGTGGTTTTGGCCGGTCTCGCTCCCACAGGGGAGATCACCAGCGGGCATTGATCCATCGTTAGAGCATGCCAGACAGTGGTAACGTAAAAATGCACGAGGATTTTATTCGCTCACAACCAACAGGAGCAGGGTCATGGAATTGGGAATAACGGGACGCTGGGCGATCGTCTGTGCCGCCAGCAAGGGGCTGGGGCTGGCCTGTGCGCGGGCCTTGGCGAAGGAGGGCGTCAACCTGGTGATCAATGCCCGGGGCAACGAAACCTTGCAGGCGGCGGCAGACGAATTGCGCCAACTGGCACCGGGCATCGAAGTGCGCACGGTGGCAGGAGACATCAGCGAGCAAGCGGTGCGCGAGCAGGTATTGACCGCCTGTGCGCAGGTCGACATCCTGGTCAATAACGCAGGCGGACCGCCGCCGGGCGACTTCCGCGACTGGCAGCGTGAAGACTGGCTGAAGGCGCTGGATGCCAACATGCTGACGCCCATCGAGCTGATCAAGGCCTGCGTCGACGGCATGGCCGAGCGCGGTTTCGGGCGCATCGTCAATATCACGTCCGGCGCGGTGAAGGCGCCGATCGATGTGCTGGGCCTGTCCAATGGCGCCCGCAGCGGCCTGACCGGTTTCATCGCCGGGCTCGCGCGCCAGTCCCGGCTGGCGGGCAACAACGTGACCATCAACAACTTGCTGCCGGGGCCGTTCGACACCGAGCGCCTGCACAAGACCCTGAGCGCCGCCGCCGACGCCAATGGCACCAGCGTCGACAGCATCGGCGAACAGCGGCGCAAACAGGTTCCGGCCCAGCGCTTCGGCCAGCCCGATGAGTTCGGCGCCTATTGCGCGTTCATCTGCAGCGCCCACGCCGGTTTCCTCACCGGGCAAAACCTGTTGCTGGATGGCGGCAGTTACCCCGGAACTTTCTGATCTTCCTGGCCCGATCATGGTGTACCGATGATCAGCGACTGCGATGCCGTTCGTCGATGAGGGCTATGCTTGGCAGTGCGCCCATTGAAGTGGGAGACCTCCGATGATCAACGCACGCACTGCCCGCATGCTTGCCGATTACAAACGCTGGGCCGATCAACGCCTCTTCGACAGCCTGGCGTCCCTGCCGCCGGGTGAGGTGAATAAAGATCGGGTCTCGGTATTCAAGAACATGATCGGCACCCTGAACCACATCTACGTCGTGGACTGCATCTGGCAGGCCCACCTCGAAGGCCGAGGGCACGGCTTCAAGACCTCACACGATCTGCTGCATCCCGATCTGGCCGAGCTGCGCGTGGCGCAGAAGGCCATCGATCACTGGTACTGCGACTGGAGCGAACGGCAGACCGATGAATCCCTGGATCAACCCGTCGAGTTCAGTTTTGTCTCGGGCGAAAGCGGCACCATGAGTGCCGGTGCGATGCTGCTGCACGTGGTCAATCACGCCAGTTATCACCGCGGCTGGGTGGTGCAGATGTATTTCGAGATTCCGGCCATGCCACCGGTCACGGACATGCCGGTGTACCTGCGCGAGTACGAACCGGCGCCCATGCGCTCGTTTACTGCGCCGGCGATGGCGCGGCCATGTGCTGTACAATTTTCGAGCGCAACCAGCGTTCTGCCGGATCGTTATCGTTGACCCCGTTCCAGACCATGGACAGTTCGGACAGGGTGATCTCGAACGGCGGGTCGTCGGCCCGCAACTGGCTGCTGCCCTCGATCAACGCGCAGGCGGCGTAGTCCGGCACCGTGGCGAGCATGTCGGTGCCTGCGAGCAATGCACGCAGGCCGGCAAACTGCGGCACCGCCAGCACCACCCGGCGCGACCGACCGATACGGGCCAGGTCGTTGTCGATGGCCCCGGTCAGATCCCCGGAAAACGACACCAGCGCGTGCGGCCGTTCACAATAGTCATCCAGGGTCAGGGTGCCGGGACGGCTGTCGCCGCGCAGGATCTTCACGCTCAGGTCCCGCAGCTTCTTGCGCTTGGCGTTGGCCGGCAGCTCCGTGGTGTAGCTGATCCCGACGGAAATCTCCCCGGTGGCGAGCATCGACGACATCAACAGGAAATTCACCCGGCGCACCACCACCACCACGTTCTGCGCCTCCTCGCGAATCTGCTTGAGCAGCGGCGGAAACAACCCGAACTCGGCGTCGTCGGACAAACCGATGCGAAACACATCGCGGCTGGTGGACGGGTCGAAATCCTTGGCCCGGCTGACCGCGCCGGAAATGGTGTCCATCGCCGGCTGCAACTCCTTGAGAATCTGCAGCGCGCGCTGAGTCGGCTCCAGCACCCGACCGTTGCGCACCAGCAGCGGATCGTCGAACAGATCCCGCAGCTTGGCCAGCGAGGCACTGACGGCGGGCTGGCCGAGGAACAGCTTTTCCCCGGCGCGGGTGAGGTTTTTTTCGAACATCAGGGTTTCGAAAATCACCAGCAGGTTCATGTCCACGCGGCGCAGGTCGTTGCGGTTCATGGTGGGGGGCTCGGTGGGGCTTGGGATCTTTCAGTAAAGCACCAATCCCCTGTGAGGGCTTGCTGTGGCGAGGGGGGGGCTGTGGGAGAGAGACCGGCTTGCCGGCGAAAGCGGTGTGTCAGTCGACAAAGGTGTTGAATGTGCTGGCCTCTTCGCCGGCAAGCCGGCTCCTACAGGTCCTGCATGTCATTGCAGATGGGGAGCGTCGCGCTCAATTACTTCTTCGGCAATATTGCCAAAAAACGCCCGGGTAATGCTGAAGAACTGACTCAGCTTTGCTCCGGTGGGTATAAGGTCGATACCCGCGAGACAATGCAGGTTCATATCTTGGCCGATATGTTCTTCAAAAAGCTGTTCCAGCTCTTCCCACCAGCGTTGGCGCAAATCTTGAAGATAAGGGCTATTGAGGTTGAGCAAATCGATGGTGTAGCGAGCACGATCATCGTCCCGGGTCGAAAGTCCATCAGCAGGCACCACACGGCCATCGGACAAGTAAACGAAGAAGCGCACACAGTCTGGCTGATGGCACGAGATGAAGCGGCCCCTATCGACACCTTTCGACTTACCGAGCGCGTGACCACCAAATAGTTCAGCTCCTTGTGTCTTGAGCGCCGGCAAATCATTTTGACTATCCAGCGCACCGGCCGCCAGGTTGCCATAGTCAAAGGTTCGCTGAGGATGTTGACTCTTGTTCTCGACGTGTTCTATGTGGAAACCCAAGCCAACACGGTCAGGCCGAACTTCGCTATAGCAGCACAACCCGTACTGCTCTTCCAGCAGATAGTCCAGAACCTGGGTCTTATAGCCAAAACTGCTCCAGCGACTGGTGGCGGCATCGCTTGTCATTGGCGGGTTGGCATGTGAGTTATTCAGCTGAAAAGGACCATTACCGCGCTTGCGAACCGACCTCATCCCTTCAATGCCTCTTGCCGCTTTATGCTGCGCTGCAGACGCTGAAGCTGAGGATGCTGTTCGCCGAGGGCCTGGGTAAGCTGCTGCATCAGATCAATCGTGCGTTGTTCGGCGTAGCGGCCCTTGTCCACCCATTCGGTGAGTTGCAGCAAGTCGCGTTTTTCATCGACTGGCGGCTGTGGATCGACCTGCATCACACTGTGGAGCACGCTGTTGCTCGGCTCACCGTAGGTCATCGCAAGGGGCTGGGAAGCAATCAACAGGCCTCGGGCGTCTTGGCCGATTACCCGGATATTTTCGCGTCGGACAGTGCTGAGCACCTGCGGGCTATGAGTCGTGACGATGAACTGCATGGCGGGAAAAGCAGCTCGCAATGATCCTATTATTGACTGCTGCCAATAGGGATGCAGAAACATATCGACTTCATCGATCAACGCGATACCCGGTGTTTCCAGCGGTGCTCGCGCCTCGAGATGAGGGTTGAGTTTACAAGCACGAAAGGCGAGGTCGGCGACCATGGCAATGGTGTTGCGCAGTCCATCGCTGAGCATATCGACAGGCAACACCCCTTGTTCAGGATGGTGCATGACCAACTGCTGTTGATGGCTGGCGCTGTACTCAAGGCTGTGCCAGCCGGTGGGCACTTTAATCAACCGGTCGATGGCATCCTTGATGGCTGCGATAATCTGTTCAAAGCGCAGCCCGGCATCGGAGGTTTTTTCTTTGCGCTCCAGAGCGATCAATTGGGCTTCACGATAGCTGAGATAGATCCAGCTGTACCAGGCAGTGAAGGTTTTGAAACTGGACGAATAGGACAGGCAGTTCAGATACCCGGACGTCCTGGAATATTCGCTCTTGTCGAGTGTAGTTTGAGCGGCGGCCGAGGTGAATCGCCCCTCGTACCAGAGTCGTGAAGTTCCCAGGTAGGTCACCATGGGCAAAATCACGTGCGCATCGTTACGCACCTGCTCCTGAAGCGATTTGCCGAATGAGGTAAGCGCTTTCGAGCCAGCGTCGCCGATGGTATTGGTGGATTTTTTCAAGCTCAGGCGTTGCTGCAACCAATGGTCCCGGCCAGCGCCGTCCGCCCATTTCCCCCAGGCTTCAATGGCACTGGGCGTTTGAGACTCCATGTTGCCACTGCTGAATTGTGCGAGTCGCACATCTTCGTTCTGGATGGTGGCGGATTTCCCTGTCTGGCTGCCCAGGTCAAAGCCTTTGACAAAAGGCCACAGAGCGACACGGGCCGCATCCAGAATGGTGGTTTTACCACCACCGTTGGAGGCAATCAGTATGGTCAGATGCGGATCGAAGTCGATCTCGAACTCTCCAAAGCAGCGATAGTTCTGAATGCGCAGCTTATCGAGCCTCACAGCTTTTTCTCCGATCTGGTTATCTGGCCATACATAGGGCGTACACCTGTGCGTTGCGGTCGCACCAGCATACTAAATGCAAACTGCAAAAACGCTAAAGAAAGCTGATCACACCTTGCTTAGCCCCGGTTTGATTGAGAAAAAATCAAGCAATGGGCGGCGAAGCCACCTCAAGTCGTTGAAGTTGGATGCTAACCCTGTGGAAGGGAGACCGGCTTGCCGACGAAAGCGGTGTGTCAGGCAATGGCAATGTCGACTGATACTCCCTCTTCGCCGGCAAGCCGGTCTCGCTCCCACAGGGAATGTGCTGACCTGACAATTATAAGGTGGTTCATCCATCCGTTTTCCTGACAGGTATCAGGTGGATCATCCCCTGTTTTCACGTTGCCGGACCCGGTTCCGTCAGCACCTTTCTGAACGTCTCAACCAAGGGCCGCAGATTGATCCGGTGCCATGCCGCCCACAGCGGGGTGGTGAAGGCTATCCATGGCACCTCCCGCAGGACCACGCCCGGCGGCGCGTTGCGACTCAGTCCCTTTTGAATCATCGCAATCCCCAGCCCCGACGCCACCAGCCCCAGCGCGGTAAAAGGTTCGGTGGCTTCCATCCGAATGTCCGGGGTAAAGCCGGCGCGGATGCAGGCGCTGACGAAGTCTTCGCGGCTGGCGCAGTTCTGCCGGTGTTGCACGCCGATCCATTCCTGATCGGCCAGGTCCGCCGGGGTCAAGGTGGTCTGCTGTGCCAGGGGATGATGTTCGGGCACCGCCAGCAGCATCGGGTCGTCCAGCACCTGGAAGCCCAGCAGATCGGGGTCATCGTCCGTCGGCGGTTCACTGACCAGGGCAATATCCAGACTACGCTGTCGCAGGCCTTCGAGTTGTTCGGCCGAGCTCAGGTTGTACAGCGCAACGTGCACGTTAGGCCGGTCGACCCGCAGCACCCGCAACGCGTTGGGCAGCACCCCGGCATGCATGGCGTTCTCGATGTAGCCGATGCACAGGCCGCCTTCTTCGCCGCGACCCAGGCGCTTGCCGAGGGATTCCAGGCGGTTGGCGTGGGTCAGCAGGGCGCGGGTTTCGGCGAGAAAAGTCTGGCCGTCGCGGGTCAGGCGAATGCGCTGCTGGCTGCGTTCGAACAGGGTCAGCCCCAGGCGCTCTTCGAGCTGGGCGATCTGCCGGCTCAGGGGCGACTGGGAAATGTGCAGGCGTTCGGCGGCCCGACCGACGTGTTCTTCTTCGGCGACGGCGACGAAGTAGCGCAATTGGCGGATGTCGATCATGTCAGACCTCTGGGGACTCAAGTGCTGCACATTATGTCTTGGACGGTCCGATCATCGCAATCTAGGATTTGCTCATCGGCAACGCGAAACAAACCGTTCTGCAGGCGCCGGTTTGCTGGAGGTAGCGGATCGTCCAGCAATAATTGTTGCGAATGTTCCAGCGTTTTCGCCAGCAAGCCGGCTCCCACATATCCAAGAGGATTCATTCATGAGCTTGAAAGACAAACTGCCCGGCACCCTGGGTTTCGGCACCGCGCCATTGGGCAACATGTTCCGCGCCATTCCCGAAGAAGAGGCGATGGCCACCGTGCATGCGGCCTGGGATGCCGGCGTGCGTTACTTCGATACCGCACCGTTTTACGGTTCGGGCCTGTCGGAGATTCGTCTGGGCGCCGCGCTGGCACGCTACAACCGTGCTGACTATGTGCTGAGCAGCAAGGTTGGCCGGGTGATTCTCGATGAAGTCGAAGACGCCGCGGCCCGGGATCTGGGCGAGAAAAGCGGGGTATTCGAACACGGTCGGCCGAACAAGATCGTCAACGATTACAGCGCCGACGCCACCTTGCGTTCGATCGAGGACAGCCTCAAGCGCCTGCAAACCGATCGCCTGGACATCGTCTGGGTGCACGACATCGCCCAGGACTTCTACGGTGATCAATGGCTGGAATACTTCAACCAGGCCCGCACCGGCGCGTTCAAAGTGCTGACCCGTTTGCGCGAAGAAGGCGTGATCAAGGGCTGGGGACTGGGGGTGAACAAGGTTGAGCCTTGCGAACTGACGCTTGACCTGACCGAAGCGCAGCCGGACGGTTTTCTGCTGGCGGGGCGCTACACGCTGCTCGATCACGACCGGGCCTTGCAGCGTTTGATGGACGCGGCGCTGGCGCAGAACGTCGAGATCGTGGTCGGCGGCCCGTACAGCTCGGGCATTCTCGCGGGCGGCGCGCATTTCGAATACCAGAAGGCCAGCCCGGCGATCGTCAATAAAGTGGAACAGATCAAACGTATTGCGGCGGCCCACGGTGTCGACATCAAGGCGGCCGCGTTGCAGTTCTCCCTGGCGAACCCGGCGGTGGCGGCGGTGATTCCAGGTTCCAGTCGGCCGGACCGGATTGCCGAAGATGTCGCCGCGTTGTCGGCGGTGATTCCTGCAGCGTTCTGGCAGGCGATGCGCGAGGCTAACCTGATTTCTGAGCGAGCGCCGTTGCCAGGTCAGAAAGATCGTCCAGACGCGGCCCGAACCTTCGGCAGTTCCGACGCAGGGTATGCAATATGAAAAGTCAAAAATCGCAGCCTTCGGCTGCTCCTACAAAGGCGGTGCGCTATGAAGATTGATTTGAGCGGAAAACTGGCGATTGTCAGCGGCAGCACCGCCGGCATTGGCCTGGGCATCAGCAAGGCACTGGCCGAGTCCGGTGCCACGGTGGTGGTCATCGGCCGCGACACGGCCAAGGTCGAGCAGGCGCTGGCGAGCATTCGCCAGCAGGTGCCCGGTGCGCAACTGCGCGGGCTGACGGCTGACCTCGGTACGGCGCAAGGCGCGGAAAAACTGTTCGCCGCCGAACCACGGGCTGACATTCTGGTGAACAACCTCGGGATCTACGACGCGGTGGATTTCTTCGACACGCCCGATAGCGAGTGGACGCGCTTCTATGAGGTCAACGTGATCTCCGGTGTACGCCTGTCCCGGCACTACGTGCCGGACATGGTCAAACAGGGCTGGGGGCGGGTGATTTTCCTGTCTTCGGAATCCGGGATCGCGATCCCCGCGGACATGCTCAACTATGGCGTGACCAAAAGCGCCAACCTGGCGGTGTCCCACGGACTGGCCAAACGGCTGGCCGGCACTGGGGTAACGGTCAATGCAATCCTGCCGGGCCCGACATTGACCGACGGCGTGGAGCTGATGCTCAAGGATGCCATTGCCGCGTCCGGGCGCAGTGTCCAGGAAGAAGCCGACGTCTTTGTGCAAAAGTCGCGGCCGACATCGATCATCCAGCGCGTGGCGAATGTCGAGGAAGTGGCGAACCTGGTGGCGTATATCGCTTCGCCGCTATCCTCGGCCACCACCGGCGCGGCGCTTCGAGTCGACGGCGGTGTCGTCGACAGCATGGCGATCTGAACCCTATTGATCAAGAGAGAACAGTACATGGCAACTGCATCAGCGTTTATCGATATCCCGGCTTCGGCCGATCAGGTCTGGCAATTGATCGGCGGCTTCAACTCGCTGCCGGACTGGCTGCCGTTCATTCCCCGGAGCGAACTGAGTGAAGGCGGGCGGGTGCGCAATCTGCAAACGGCGGATGGGGCGGTGGTGGTGGAGCGGCTCCAGGCTTTTGATAACGCGGCGAAGACGTACAGCTACTCGATTTTGCAGGCGCCGTTTCCGGCGACCGACTATCTGGCGACCATCCGTGTTGAAGCGCAAGGGCAGGGCGCGCGGGTGACCTGGTCGGGGCGGTTTGCGCCGGTGGGTGTGAGTGATGAGGAAGTGGTGGCGTTGTTTACCGGGATTTATCAGGGGGGGCTGGAGGCTCTTCGGGCCAACTACCCGGCCTGACAACACTACAAATCCCTTGTAGGAGCTGGCTTGCCAGCGAAGGCGGTGGATCAGTCGACATAGTTGTCACTGAACGGACGCCTTCGCCAGCAAGCCGGCTCCTGCAGGGGGGGCTTTGTCGTCAGGGAGAGTGTGTCAGGTCTGAGGGATCAGGCTCTGTCGGCAATCGAGCACCAACCGCGCGCCGCCCAATTCACTGCTACCCACCTCCAGCGTAAACCCATGCAGGCTGACAATTGCCGCCACGATCGATAGCCCTAGCCCGAACCCGTTTTGCTGATTGCCACCCTCGGCACGATAGAAGCGCTGGAATACGGCTTCCCGTTCACCTTCAGCAATGCCGGGGCCTGAGTCGAGCACTTCGATTCGCGTATGCCCAGCGTCATCGACCCCGCGCAAAATCACTTCGCCGCCGGACGGTGTGAATTTGATCGAGTTGCTCAGCAGGTTCGCCACCGCTTCAAACAGTAACGCCCGATCCCCCTCCAAGGGCGGCAATGAATCAGGCAATTGCAGCTGGAAACCAAGCTCACCTTCTTCCGCCAACGGCAGATAGAACTCATGCAGTTCCTGCAACAACGGCAGCGGATCGAGCTGCACGAAACCGGAACGCCGCTGCCGGTCTTCCAGTTCGGAAATGCGCAGCAATCCGCGAAAGCGCGCCATCAAGGTGTCGGCCTCGGCCAGCACCGAGTCCAGTTGCGCCGCCGCTTGGGAGCCTTCGCCCGCCTGTTGCTGCATGCGGTACAGCTGCGCGCGCAAGCGGGTCAGCGGCGTGCGCAGGTCATGGGCGATGTTGTCGCACACGCCCTTGACCTCGTTCATCAAGCGTTCGATGCGCTCGAGCATGGCGTTGACGATGGCCGCCAGCATGTCCAGTTCATCGCGGCGACTGGACAGCGGCAAGCGTCGGGTCAGGTCGCCGGCGACGATGGCTTCGGCGCTGGCCTGGATCCCGCGAATACGCTGTAAAGGTCGGCGGCGCAACAGGTGCCAACCGACGACGCCCGGGACAATGGTCAGGGTCACGCCCCAGAACAAGGCGTGCAGAATGATCCGGGTCACTGCAAACAGCGAGCCGTTATCCCGCAGCAGCACCAGCCAGCGACCGTCCTGGGTCTGGGTCGCCACGGCGTCGCAACTGTCGTTGGGCAGGGTTGGATCGTCGGAGTCGACGCAGTCGCCGAGCATGTGAATCTTGCCGTCCAGCGGCAATCCCTTGGGGATATGGCGCAGGGCACCACTGAGGTAACGGTGCTGTTCATCAAACAGGCCATAGGCGTCGAGGCCGGGAATGTCGAAGGTCATGCTGACGGCGAGGGCGTCCACCAGTTGTTCACCGGAAAAACGCGCAAACAAATGCTGACGCTGCATCAGCGAGTGTTTGGCCAGGTTGTCCAGGTATGCGGACACCTCGTAGTACATGACACCCATGAGGATCCCGCTCCAGAGCACGAACAGCGAGCTGTAGAGCGCCAGCAACCGGCTGCTGGAAGAGCGCCAGCCTTTAGACGGGTTCGGCAATGACATAACCCGAGCCTCGCACGGTCCGAATCAGGGGGACATTGCCGGGTGGGTCGATTTTCTTGCGCAGACGGCCGATGTGCACGTCGATCAAATTGGTGCCGGGGTCGAAGTGGTAACCCCATACCTCTTCGAAAATCATCATCCGCGACAGGATCTGCCCGGTGTTGCGCATCAGGAATTCCAGCAACTTGTATTCGGTTGGCAGCAAGGTCAGCAGCTGACCGTCGCGGCTGGCTTCGTGGCTGATCAGGTTCAGTTCCAGGTCCGCGACCCGCAGGGTGGTGGCCTGGGCGGTCACGGTGTTCTGCCGGCGCAGGAGGACTTCGACCCGGGCGGCCATCTCATCGGTGGCGAAGGGCTTGGTCAGGTAATCGTCACCCCCGGCGCGCAAACCGCGCACCCGCTCATCGACATCGGAGAGGGCGCTGATCATCAGGATCGGCGTGGCCACGCCCATGGTCCGCAGGGTGGTGACAATCGCCAGGCCGTCGAGCTCGGGCAGCATGCGGTCGAGGGTGATCAGGTCATAGTCGCCGCTGACCGCGCGCGCCAGGCCTTCGCGGCCGTTATCGACCCAGTCCACGTCGAGGCCGTGGCTGCTCAATTCGGCGACGATTTCCCTGGCGGTCACGACGTCGTCTTCGATTGTGAGGATGCGGGTCATGGAATGGGCCTGATAATGGGTTCATGGCAAATGTGTGAGCATTTTGCCAAGAAATGGCGACGACTTTTTAAATTAACTTTCATGTTGCTTTATGGACATGGTTGCAGCATTGATATCATTTGGCCATAACTCTGAAAGGAAGCTGAACCGTGCGCACTGTGATTCGTCGTGGCGGGATGCCGATCCTCTTGTTGCTGCTGTGTATGGCAAGCGTATTTGCCTGGGCGGGTAACACGCCCTGTTCGGGGAAAAAGGGCGGAATCGATCGCTGTGATGGCGAGTTGTTTTTGTGTAATGACGGATCGATCAGCGCATCGAAAAAAAATTGTTCGGCTTTATATGGCGGCGGCAGCCAGGCTCGGCCCCAGACGCTGCTGCCGAGCGACGATGGTTGCACATGTGGCACCGGCTCGTTTTGTACGGGACCTCGAGGCGGGATTTACTGCCTGACGCCCAGCGGTAACAAGAGTTACAAACGCAAGTAGGCAATGCATAAAACCCGCTGTTATTGCCGGTTCCTTGCAAAATGCATGGATATCGGAAGTTCAATCTTTATAACGTATTGAAATCAAAAGATTTTTGTAAACTTCGCGACTGGCACGCTGGCTGCACTTCTTCGTACGAAGAGTTGTAACACTATCTTTCTGCCTGGAGCGATAAAACAATGAATAGATCCCCTGATGGTTTCTATCCTGCCGAATACGAATCGAGCTCGCGCTCGGGCGTGTCCTGGGGTGCCATTTTCGCCGGTGCCGCGGCGGCGGCTGCATTGTCGCTGATTCTGGTGCTGCTCGGCTTCGGCCTGGGTTTTTCCGCGGTGTCGCCCTGGGCCAATGAAGGCATGAGCGCCAAGGGCCTGGGTATCTCCACGATCGTCTGGCTCGCCGTCACACAAATTATTGCCTCGGGACTTGGCGGTTACATTGCCGGTCGCCTGCGGGTGAAGTGGGCGAACATGCACGGTGACGAGGTTTACTTCCGTGACACGGCCCATGGCTTCCTGGCCTGGTGCGTGGCAACCCTGGTGACCGCGACACTGCTGGTCGGCTCGGTCAGCGGTATCGTCAGTGGCGGGGTGCAGGCCGGCGCGAGTGTCGCCGGTGGTGCCGTCAATGCCGCCACCCAAGCGGCCGGTGCGGCTGCCGGCAATACCGACAGTGATCAGTACGGTTACTTCATCGACAGTCTGTTTCGTGCCGATACTCCGGCCGCCACCAGCGATGAGGCCGCCCGTGGCACCGTGACCCGCATCTTCGTGCGCAGCCTGAGCGATGGTCAACTGTCTGCTGAGGACCGCACCTATCTGGCACAACTGGTCGCCCAGCGGACCAACCTCACTCAAGCGGATGCCGAGCGTCGTGTCGATGAGGTGTATGCCCGCACTCAGAAAGCTGTAGCCGACGCCAAAGTGGCCGCCCAGCAAGCTGCTGATACGGCTGCAAAGGTCGCCGCAATGACCTCGCTATGGATGTTCATTGCACTGTTGATCGGCGCGTTTTTCGCCAGCTTTTGTGCAACGTTCGGTGGTCGTCGTCGGGATGCGGTCGAGTATCTTGAAACCGACGCTTATGTAACCACCACTTCAGTCCCGGTTCGTTAACCCAGGAGAACTTCCATGCGCTCATTACTGCTGTTCTTTCTCGGCATTCCTATTCCGATCATCATCCTGATCGCGCTGTTTACCTGATACTACTGGGGCTTGTGCCTCTGCCGCTTCTGCCTCTGGTGGAAGCGGCGTTTTTATTTGAGTAGGGTGATAGTTACCTTTGATGGAGACTGGCAATCCGTCATCGTCGGAACGCCGCCCGGAGCAAGCTCGCCCACAGTGGATTTGTGAACGCCACATTAATTGTGGGAGCGAGCTTGCCCGCGAAGGGGCCAGACCAGTCACAACAACTCTGTCTATTCGATCGGCGTATCGACAAACACCCCAAGCCCCTCCGCATACTCCGTAAATTCACTGATCCGTGGAAACCGCCCAGCCTCCACCTGTTCCGGCACCACCAGGTTGGTGAAGCTCCAGGCCACCGCCAAGGTAATCCCATCCTGCGCAATCGAACCGTCAGTCTTCAGCGGCTGCTTTTCCAGCTCCCGCTCCAGTGCCGAATACGCCGCCGCCAGTTGTTCTTCGACCCGTTCCACCCAGGGTTCAAACTGGATATGGGCCGGCCGCAGGTTGCGTTCGTAGTAAATCTGTACGGATTTCTCGCAGGCCACCAGCCCCAGACCAATCACGCGCAATGCGCGCAGTCGTTGATCGAGGTCGCCGGGCATCAAACTCTTCCCGGGAGCGGCCAGCGCTTGGAGGTAATCGATGATCAGCGTCGAATCCATCAACACTTCACCGTCATCCAGCACCAGTGTTGGCGCCTTGACCACCGGGTTGATCTGGCGGAATTGCTCGAAGTGCCGAAACACCGATACCGACTGATGTTCAAGCACTATCCCCAGGCATTTGGCAGAAATGGCGACGCGCCGCACGTAGGGCGAATCCAGCATGCCGATCAGTTTCATTGACACTCTCCTTCGATGACCATTGCGCGATGGACAACCTTAGCTTAGGTTCAACGGGCTGCAGTCGTAGGGCGTGAAGGCAACAAAGTGTAAACTCAAGCGCTGAAAACGAAACAAATCAGCAAAATGCGCCACGCCTGAGCCGCGTGGCGCAGCCGTTTGTCTTCTCTGTACAGCCGCTCGATGGAATTTCTTGCTATAAACGCACTCCGATAACCACCCCATAGCCTGCCAGATAGCACTTTAGGGGCTTTGTCGGACGAATTCGCTGTCTTTTCAGTTGCTGAGGTCTCAAGTCGGCCTTAGACTGCCGCCCCTCGTAAATTGAGTGCCGGGTGGCGCTTGGAACAATTGGCGCCTTTCCGAGGACCGACCCAGGTCCGCCGGAACGCTCCCTAATTCGCCTTAATGCACGTTTTTTTATAGAGATATCAATGACAAAGGACAAGTTGCTGGCCATGCCGGCGGATGACTACATGAATGCCGAGCAACATGCTTTTTTCTCCGAGCTGTTGCAGAACATGAAAGTCGAAACCCATGAGCGCATCGAACAGAACCGCATCGCCATCGAGAGCCTGGACACCCCGGCCGACCCGGCTGACGCTGCTTCTGTCGAAGAAGAGCGCACCTGGCTGGTGAACGCGATCGATCGCGACCAGCGCATGCTGCCTCAGTTGGAACAGGCACTGGAACGCATTAAAGAAGACAGCTTCGGCTGGTGCGACGACAGTGGCGAGGCCATTGGCCTCAAGCGCCTGCTGATCAGCCCGACTACCAAGTACTGCATCGAAGCGCAAGAGCGTCACGAGCAGATCGACAAGCACCAGCGTCAGGCCTGATTCAGTAGCGCCCTCATCGCGGGCAAGTCGGATCGCCGCAACGCTGCTCCCAGAAGGTTTGCATTGAACCTGTGGGAGCGGCGGTACGGCGATCCGACTTGCCCGCGATGCTTTTCGACGTCTGTGAAAAACCAGTGTGTACTTCCATTGATCTGCTGCAACGCCCACTACTAATGGACCATGGATAATGGCCTTGTGCTGGCGTTTAATGCGGACACAACAATTAGAAGACACCTGGGGTGACAACGATGACGCGAGACGGGTCTTTGGCCGCGGCAGTGCCTGCAGCCGTACTTCTGCCGAAAAACCAGTGGCTGACGCCGACCCTGCAAAGCATCGCCCTGATGCTCCTGTTGTCAGGCATGGCGCTGGGCGGCGGGTCGCTTTACTTCGGCCTGCCGTTGGCCGTGCTGATCATCTGGCTGCCGCGCCTGCGCTCGCGCCCGATCCCCCACATCCCTGCCGATAACGGCGACGCCATCGCCGAGTTGACTCGCGACCTGTCCCATATCACCAGTCATAACGCACTGTCCGCCGCCGGCGTGGCCTATTCGGTCAAGCAACTGGCCGACAAACTGCAATCGCAACTCGGTGCCGCAGCGCAGATTGTCAGCAACGCCGAAGTGATGATCGCCACTGAACAAGCCACCTCGACGCTTAGCCGGCAGGCCCTCGGCGCCGCCAGCGAAGCTCACCGAAGCAGTGCGGCAGGGCGCACGGAGCTGATCGAGTCCATCGCCCGCATGCATCAACTCAGTCAGCGCGCCAACAACAGCCGGGAGCTGATCGAAGCCCTGAGCCTGCGCAGCGACGATATCCAGCGGGTGACCCTGGTGATCCAGTCCATCGCCAGCCAGACCAATCTGCTCGCCTTGAATGCCGCCATCGAAGCGGCGCGGGCCGGGGAACACGGTCGTGGTTTCGCGGTGGTGGCCGATGAGGTTCGCGGTCTGGCCGCGCGCACGGCAACGGCGACCGGCGAAGTAGGGGAAATGGTTTCCGATATCCAGCAACGCACCGCGCAAGTGGTGGAGCAGATTCGCCAGCTGTCCAGCGATCTCGACAGTGGCGTCGAACAGGTCGAACGCACCGGGCAGCATCTGCAAAATATCGCGCGCCTTGCGGCCGGGGTCGAAAGCCAGGTCGGGGATATCGCCAAGGGCACGGACACCAACCGCGAGCAACTGGACAGCCTGTTTCACGCCATCGAGCAGATGCGCAGCGACCTGGCGATCAGCGACGAGCAGACTCAACGCCTGGCCCAGGCAGCCGTGCAAATGGAAGGTCAAGCCGAAACCATCAGCGAGCGCCTCGCTGAAGTCGGACTGGACGATTACCACCAGCGGGTTTATGACCTGGCCCGAGAAGGCGCGAAACAAATTGCGGCGCGTTTCGAAGCGGATATCGACGAGGGTCGTATCAGCCTCGATGACCTGTTCGATCGCCACTACCAGACGATTCCCGGCACCCGCCCGGCCAAGTACCAGACCCGCTTCGATCGCTACACCGATCAGGTGTTGCCGGCCATCCAGGAGCCGTTGTTGAGGGGGCACGAGGGGCTGGTATTCGCCATAGCCTGCACGCAGCAGGGCTACGTGCCGACCCATAACAACGTGTTCAGCCAGGCACTCACGGGGGATGCTCAGGTCGACAGCCTGCAAAACCGTACCAAGCGCAAGTTCGCCGACCGTACCGGGATTCGCTGCGGCAGCCATCAACAGGCCGTGCTGCTGCAAACCTATACCCGCGACACCGGTGAGCTGATGCATGATCTTTCGGTGCCGATCATGCTCAAGGGCCGGCATTGGGGTGGTCTGCGGCTGGGCTACAAGCCCCAGAGCCCTCGCTGAGAGCACGTATGCTGCCTTGTAGGAGCGAGCCTGCTCGCGATGGATTCCAGAGCGCCGCGTTTTATCCAGCAAACACGCGTTATCGTTGACGACCATCGCGAGCAGGCTCGCTCCTACAGGTATTATTGTTACAGTTTTAGCAATGAAGCTGTACGGCAGCGTTGCTGTTTCCCCGGAAATGAACTCGTTAACATGCCTACATAGTTAGGTTGCTAATGAAGTTCGAGGGGTCAGCGATGCAGTGCAGAGTCGATGTGGCTGTCATGATTGGCAGCGGCGTGCCCGCCAGCTTGCGTGCGAGGGGGCAAAGTGTCTGCTGGGTGGTTCTGCTCGATGGCGAACGCCGGGGTACGGCATTCTCCAGTCGCGAAGAGGCGCAGGCGTGCAGGGCTGCCTGGTTGGCGCAATTGAACGCCGGAACACCCGACAGCCTGCATTGAATCAGCGGTTAGTGAACCTGGTGCATGCGCAGGTTGAGGTCGTCGACCACCCGTGCCCAATCTGCGTCTTCGCGCAATTGCTCTTTCAGGAAGCCGGCTTGCTGCGGCGTCCAGAACTCGGCATCGATGAGTTTTTTATCTTCGGGCAGCGGCGAATGGCTGGCGATGAAATCGTCGATGGCTGTCTCGCTGGAGTCCAGGCCGAGTTGATCGAACAAGCCTTTCAAGTCATGTGTAGGTGAATCCATCTTCATCTCCTTGCTGGTCACGCGGATGCGAGATCTGAGGTGCGGCGTCATTGCATCTGAGGGAGCCGCGCTTCAGGAGTTCGATAGCGATGTTCGAAAGCAGGAAAGAGCATAGACTGCAAACCGCAGATCAGGCTTTCAAGGCGCCCTCATCGACGGCAAGCTTCAAGGCTTTGGCGGCCTCCTGGGCGGCGATAGCGGCGACGTCGGAGGTCTTGAACCAGCGATCCTTCTCGACCTGGTGATAGGTCACGGTAGTCAGCGGTGGTTTGGCGCGCATGATGATGACGGCCTGGAATTCGCCTTCAACCTCTCTGGCTTCGCCCCGGATAAAAAATTCACCGATATCAAATTCCGTCACGTAGCCGCCTTCCCTTGGAAATATTATGGTGTGTCGAACGCCGCCCGCCCTGGGGATGCGATTCGGTTGGTCGGCCAGTATGGCAGTAGTTGTCTGCCGACGGCTGAGTTAAGTCGCCGGCATGACGAAACGTCCATCAGGATGGAGGTCGCAGGCCTGTCAAATACGCGACTCCAGGGAGCGGGCGAGGGCGCAGGCTTCATTATGATCACCGCGGAAACCTCTTACATGGCCCGTGGAGATTTCCTTGATATGGAAGAATGCGTTGCCCGCCAGAACCACCTGGAACCGCGGTGCGGCGAGGCCTGGGGCGGGAACGTCATGGGGCTGGAACACCGTCTGGTGTCGGATCGTGCGAATGCTGGTATAGATTGGCTGAGGTTGAGCGAAGTGAGTCAGTGTGCACATGGGAAGTCCTTTTCGTTGTTTTGCCGACGTGTGTACTTCGTTTTGAGTGGTCTGGATGAGCATCGCTGCTCTAGAATCACCACCATTGGTGGGCGATTGATGGTTATCTAAAGCAATTTTTTGCTGGCGATATGTAAGAAAAGTGCTTTTTTTTTGGCGTTTTTTCCCTAAAGTTAGTAATCCGGTTTTTCTGGCCGTCAGCAGGGCGTTTTCCTTCAACCTCTGACGAACAACAGGCAGGGCGGCGCGAGTGACATTCCAGTAGTCTTTTCTCGCCTCGCCGAGGATGAGCGCTGCGCTCGTCCTCAGGATTTCAACCGGGCCATTTGGCTAAACCCTCGGCATTGCCGCTTTTTTCTGCTGTGCGCTTTTTCCGTGTGCGGCATCATTTTCAGATGTGGGGATGTTTCCTTGGCAGTAAGTAATCTCGATATGCATGCCTTGTTCGTGTTGGGTGATTTGCGCGCAAAGCTGGTTAAACAGTTTCAGTCACGTTTCGTTTACATCACCGAACAGAACGCCGAAGGCATTTACATTGCCGAAATCGATACCGAGTCTGCGTTGGTGGTAGACGACAAACCAGGACTGAAGCTCAAGGTGGGCGATCATTTCAGCGCTGCCGTACTGCCCAGTCGCGAAGGCGGCAAGCTGGACATCAAGTTCCGCGAAATCAAACTGACGGTGTACGGGCTGGGCGATTACGCCTACGTGACCAGCGCCGATGGCCACGGGATCCTGTTCAAGGAAGGTCATAGCGTGGTGATGGTGTTCGCGGCTCACCAACAGCTGCAGGAAGGCCTGACCAAAACCCTCAAGGCCGTTACCCGCAAGGCTGCCACGTGGCGCAAGGGTGAACTGGTGACTTTCAAGGCCAGCGAGTAAGGCCCTCGAAAGCAGGAACCTCTACTACAGTCAGTTGACTGAGTATTCAGAGGCTTTGCGGTCTTCTGCCAGGCCATCCTGCCATTGCTGTGAACAGCACGAGGTGCAAAACCATGAACGGATTTCGACGGCTGCTGGCCGCCACCCTGGCCACGTTCGGTTTGTTGGCTTCACCCGTTCCAGTGATCGCTGCCCAGGCGCCGATCCACTTTGCCGACCTGAACTGGGAAAGCGGCAGCCTGATCACCGACATCCTGCGGATCATCGTCGAGAAGGGCTACGGTTTACCGACCGATACCTTGCCGGGGACGACCATCACCCTGGAAACCGCCCTGGCCAACAATGATATCCAGGTCATTGGCGAGGAGTGGGCCGGTCGCAGTCCGGTGTGGGTCAAGGCCGAGGCCGAAGGCAAAGTGGTGAGTCTGGGCGACACGGTCAAGGGTGCCACCGAAGGCTGGTGGGTGCCGGAGTATGTGATCAAGGGCGACCCGGCCAGGGGCATCAAGCCATTGGCGCCGGACCTGCGCAGTGTCAGCGACCTGCCCAAGTACAAGGACGTGTTCAGCGATCCGGAAACCCCGGGCAAGGGGCGCTTCCTCAACAGCCCGATCGGCTGGACCTCGGAGGTGGTCAACAAGCAGAAGCTCAAGGCGTACGGCCTGGACGACAGCTATGTGAATTTTCGCAGCGGCTCGGGGGCGGCACTGGATGCGGAGATCAGCTCATCGATTCGCCGCGGCAAGCCGGTCCTGTTCTATTACTGGTCACCGACGCCATTGCTTGGGCGTTTCAAGCTGATTCAACTGCAAGAGCCACCCTTCGATGCCGAAGCCTGGAAAACCCTGACCAACGCCGATCATCCGAATCCGAAGCCGACGCGTTCGCTGGTCTCGAAGCTGTCCATCGGCGTGTCCACGCCATTCCAGAAACAATACCCGCAGATTGCCGAGTTTTTCAGCAAGGTCGATTTTCCTATCGATCCGCTGAACAAGGCCCTGGCCGAGATGAGCGAAAAGCACACCCCGCCACGGCAGGCGGCGCAGGCGTTCATGAAGGCGCACCCGCAGGTGTGGCGGGCGTGGGTGCCCAAGGATGTGGCGGATAAAGTGGCTTCAGAGTTGAAATGATGGGGTGAGGCTGAGAGCGGCTTTACCACCGTCGATCACGAATACCCTTACAAAATCGTTCAATGAAGTTCATCCTGCTGCGACATTTTATGCTGGACGTCTGAACATGAGCCTGATTATTGCGCAATGGATAGCTGCCATCTTCCTGTTGATCAGCCTGATTCACCTGTACTGGGCGGCGGGTGGCAAGTTGGGCAGCGAGGCTGTGGTGCCGCAGGTACCCGCACAGGCCGGCGGGGAGTCCAGGCCGGCGTTCAAGCCTTCGGGATTTGCCACGCTGCTGGTGGCGGTTGGCTTGCTGTTGATCGCGATGCTGGTGTGCCTGCGGGTCGGGCTGTATCTGCCCCGGGTGCACCATTGGTCGCTGCAATGGGTAATCAGCGCCATTGCGATGCTGATGTTCGCCCGGGCCATCGGCGATTCGAATCTGCTGGGGTTCTTCAAGCAGGTGAAGGATTCGCGGTTTGCCCGGCTCGATACCTGGGCTTATTCGCCGTTGTGTGTGGTGTTGGGGGCTGGGCTTTTGGCAGTGGCCTGGATCTGAAAAGCTTCGCCGGCAAGCCGGCTCCTACAAGGGATCCGTGTTCAACCCCAATCCCTGTAGGAGCTGGCTTGTCGGATCGCCGCATCGCAGCGAAGAGGCCCTGTCAATCGATACACCTCTTTAAACCTGACTCTCGCTTTTAATACGCCGACTACTCACCTCCGCCGGCACATCATCCCCGGCCATGCGCTTGCGGAACAACGCCGCCCGCGCCAGCAGCAAGGTGGTCACCGGCACGGTGATCGCCAGCAGAACCGGAATCAGCCAGGCATGCAGCACCGGCGCGGACTTGAGCGCGGAAAAGTAAATGATCGAGGCCAATGCCGCGCACCACGCGCCGAGTGTCGAGGCCAGGGCCGGCGGGTGCATGCGCTGGAAGTAATCCCTCATCCGCAGCAGGCCGACGGCGCCGATCAGCGCGAACAGGCTGCCGAGCACCAGCAGGATCGCCACCGGAATCTCCACCCAAAGCGATAGCTCCATATTCATTCGATCACCTCGCCACGCAGCAGGAATTTGGCCAAGGCAAACGAGCCGACGAAGCCGAACAGGGCGATCAGCAACGCCGCCTCGAAGTAGGTGTCACTGGCATAACGAATGCCCAGGGTCAGCATCATCAGCATGGCGACGATGTACAGGTAATCCAGGGCCAGGACCCGGTCCTGGGCCGACGGGCCCTTGAACAGGCGGATCAGGGTCAGCACCATCGCCAGGGAAAAGATGAACAGGCTCAGCAGGATCGCGTTCGACAGCAGCGGGCTCATTCGAAGATCTCCATCAAGGGGCGCTCGTAGGTTGCCTTGAAGTGCTGGATGAACAGCGCTTCGTCATCCAGATCGAACACGTGCAGCAACAGGATGCTGCGATCCAGCGCCAGTTCCGACCAGACGGTGCCGGGGACCACGGTGCAGATCATCGACAGCGCCGCCAGGCCGTTGGCATCGCGCAGGTCCAGGGGCACCTTGATGAAATGCGAGCGTGGTGGGCGACGCCCGGCGTTGAGCACGCCCCAGGCCACGGCGAGGTTGGACACCACCACGTCGCGCCCGACCAGCAGGAACAAGCTCAGGATTGCCCCGGGGCGACGGATGCGGATCGGCAGCGGACGCAGCTTGCGCATCATCAAAGGCGCACAGAACCCCAGCATCGCGCCCAACAGCAGATTGCCGGGGTTTATCGACAGGTTCAGCACCAGCCACAACAACCACAATGCCAGGGACAACCACGGCGCGGGAAACAGACGCTTCATGGTTGCACCTCGGCGAGCGCGGCTTTGGCTTCGGGGCTTGGAATCGCGCGAGTGTCGAGCACCGCCATCACGTATTGTTCCGGGTTGTTCAGGGCGTCTGCGGCGGCCTGGGTGTAGCGCAGCAGTGGCTCGGCCTTGAACGTGAGCGCAATGCTCAGGCCCAGCAGCGCGATGATCGGCACGCATTCGAAGCGACGCAGCAAGGGCGATGGCCGTTCTTCAGGGGTCCAGAACCGCTGGATGCCCAGGCGCGAAAAGGCAATCAAGGAAGCCAGCCCGGAGATAATCAGCAGCGCCAGCAATCCCCACGCCGCGTTCGACACCGGTACGTCGCCGGAATGTCCCAGGCCCAGCGGGTTGAGCAGGGCGCTGAGCAGGCCGAGTTTGCCGATGAAACCGGAGAGCGGCGGCATGCCGATGATCAAGAGCGAGCAGGCGATGAAACTCAAGCCCAGGAACGCCATGGTCCAGGGGATCACCTGGCCGACCACGGCTTTCTGTTCGTCGTCGAGGTTGATGCCTTTGGGTGGCTGCAGGGATTCCAGCGGTCGCGGCAGCAGGTCGCCGTCATCGAACAGCGGCATCTCATTGGCCGAACGCGAACGCTCGATCAACTCGGCCAACAGGAACAACGTGCTCAAGGCCAGGGTCGAGCTGACCAGGTAGAACAGTGCCGCACCGATCAGGTTGGGCTGGGCGAAGCCTATGGCCGCCAGCAGGATCCCCGCCGACACCAGGATGCTCAGGCTGGCCAGGCGTTCCAGGCGTTGGGCGGCGAGGATTGCCACCGCCGCACAGACGATGGTCGCCATGCCGCCATAGATCAGCCAGTCGCCGGCAAAGTAGGCCGATGCGCCGGCCTGGCCGGAGAACAGCAGGGTCCACAGGCGCAACAGGGTGTAGACGCCGACCTTGGTCATGATCGCGAACATCGCCGCAACCGGTGCGCTGGCCGCGGAGTAAGCTGGCACCAGCCAGAAGTTCAGCGGCCACATCCCGGCCTTGGCCAGGAACGCCACGGCGAGAATCGCCGCGCCGGCGTGCAGCAGGCCGCGATCGGCTTCGGGCACCAAGGGGATTTTCAGCGCCAGGTCGGCCATGTTCAGGGTGCCGGTGACGCCGTAGATCAGCGCCGCGCCGATCAGGAACAGCGACGAGGCCAGCAGGTTGATCGAGATGTAATGCAGCCCCGCCGACACCCGCGACCGGCCAGAACCGTGGAGCATCAGGCCGTAGGAGGCGGCCAGCAGCACTTCGAAGAACACGAACAGGTTGAACAGGTCCGCCGTCAGGAACGCGCCATACAGGCCCATCATCTGGATCTGGAACAGCGCGTGAAAACTCGAACCGGCGCCATCCCAGCGGGCCATGGCGAACAGCAAGGCGCTGACGCCGATGATCCCGGTCAGCACCAGCATCAGCGCCGACAGGCGATCGACCACCAGTACGATGCCAAATGGCGCTTGCCAGTTGCCCGGCAGGTAGACGCCAATGGAGCCGGGCACGCCGGTGTCCTGGGTCCATTGCAGCAACAGCACGGCGATGCCCAGGCCCACTAGGCTGGACAGCAGGTTGATCCTGGCTTTCAGCGGCCGGTGTTTCTCGCCCAGCATCAGCATCGCGGCGGCGGTCAGCAGCGGCAGCAGAATCGGTGCGGCGATCAGGTGCGGCATCAGGTTCATTCTTTAGGCTCCCGGCCATCCACATGGTCGGTACCGGTCAGGCCCCGGGATGCGAGCAGCACGACGAGGAACAGCGCGGTCATGGCGAAACTGATCACGATCGCCGTCAGCACCAGCGCTTGCGGCAGGGGGTCGGTGTAGTGCAGCAGGTCCTGCGGCACGCCGTCCTTGATGATCGGCTCCTTGCCGATGAACAGGCTGCCCATGCTGAAGATGAACAGGTTGACGCCGTAGGACAGCAGGCACAGGCCCATGACCACCTGGAACGTCCGTGGGCGCAGGATCAGCCAGACGCCGGACGCGGCCAGTACGCCGATGGCGATTGCGATGACTTCTTCCATCAGACGGCTCCTTCGGTGGCGACGGCTCTGGGCAGGGCAGCGGTCTTGTGACCCCGTACCGATTGGTGGGCGAGGGCGGTGAGGATCAGCAGGGTCGAACCGACCACCACGGCGTACACGCCGATATCGAAGAACAGCGCGCTGGCGATGTGAATGTCACCGAACACAGGCAAATCGAAATGCCAGGTGTGGGTGGTCAGGAACGGATACCCGACCGCCATCGCCCCGAGCCCGGTCACGGTGGCAAACAGCAGCCCGGTGCCCATCCAGCGCAGGGGCCGCAGGCTCATTTGCGCCTCGACCCACTGGGTGCCGGCGACCATGTATTGCAGGATGAACGCCACCGACATCACCAGGCCCGCAACGAAGCCGCCGCCCGGTTGATTGTGCCCGCGCATGAACAGGTAGACCGACACCACGAAGGCAATCGGCAGCAGCAGGCGCACGAGCACCGCCGGCACCATCATGAAGCCGAGCGCGGTGTCGCTGGCGTGACGCGGGTTGACCAGGTCGGTGACCACATCGGGCGCCAGCAGGCGCTGCTGGGCCGGCAACTGCAGGCTTTCTTTTGGCGGGCGGAAGCGTCGCAACAGGGCGAACACGGTCAGCGCCACGGCCGCCAGCACGGTGATTTCGCCAAGGGTGTCGAAACCACGGAAGTCCACCAGCATCACGTTGACCACGTTGCTGCCGCCACCTTCGGGCAGGGCGCGGCTGAGGTAGAACGAAGAAATGTCGTTGGGGGTCTGGCGCGTCAGCATGGCGTAGGACAGCAGCGCCATGCCGCCACCGACCGCGATCGACAGCAGCAAGTCGCGCAAACGACGAATGCGTGCCTTGCGCAGCGTGCTCGGCAGCGGTGACACCTCTTCGATCCGCCGCGGCAGCCAGCGCAGGCCCAGCAGAATCAGGACCGTGGTCACCACTTCGACCACCAGTTGCGTCAGTGCCAGGTCCGGCGCCGAGAACCAGACGAACGTGATGCACGTCATCAGGCCGCAGACGCTGACCATGGTCAGGGCTGCGAGCCGGTGGTACTTGGCCTGCCACGCCGCGCCGAGGGCGCAGGCGATTGCCAGCAGCCACAAGGTCACGAACACGATCGAACCGGCAATCTTCGGGCGGTCGCCCCAGCTCAGGCTGCTGTGGAGCATCGGGATCAGCCCGGCCAGCACGGCGGCGAGCACCACCAGGAACAGTTGGGTCTGCAGGCGCTTGGTACTGATCCGCCGCTCCAGGCGCCGGGCCAGGCGCATCATGACCACCAGGCTGCGCTCGAACAGGCGCTTGCCGTTGAACCGGCCAATCAGCGGCGGGTACTTGAAGCGCCCGCGCTTGAGCTGATTGCGCAGCAACAGGTAGAGCACGATGCCGCCGGACATGGCGACCAGGCTCATGATCATCGGCGCGTTCCAGCCGTGCCAGATCGCCAGGCTGTATTGCGGCAAGACGCCGCCCACAACGGGCTGCGCAGCGGCGGCCAACAACGGGCCGACCACCTGCGCAGGGAAAATCCCCACGATCAGGCAGGCGAACACCAGCAATTCCACCGGCGCGCGCATCCAGCGTGGCGGTTCATGCGGGGTGTGCGGCAGGTCGGTGGCGGTCGGGCCGAAGAACACATCCACCGTGAAGCGCAGGGAATAGGCGACGCTGAACGTGCCGGCGATGGTCGCGACGATCGGCAGGGTCAATTCGATCCAGGCCGTGGCGTTGATGAACACGGTTTCGGCGAAGAACATCTCTTTGGAGAGGAAGCCGTTGAGCAACGGCACCCCGGCCATCGAGGCACTGGCGACCATGGCCAGGGTCGCGGTGAACGGAATCAGCTTGACCAGGCCGCTGAGCCGGCGAATGTCGCGGGTGCCGCTTTCGTGGTCGATGATCCCCGCGGCCATGAACAGCGAGGCCTTGAACGTGGCGTGGTTGAAGATGTGGAACACCGCGGCCACGGCGGCCAGCGGACTGTTCAGCCCCAGCAGCAGGGTGATCAGGCCCAGGTGGCTGATGGTCGAATAGGCCAGCAGGCCCTTGAGATCGTTCTGGAACATCGCGCAGTACGCGCCGAGCAGCAGGGTGCAGGCCCCGGCGCCGCTGACGATGTAGAACCATTCTTCGCTGCCGGACAGCGACGGCCACAGCCGTGCGAGAAGGAACACCCCGGCCTTGACCATGGTTGCCGAGTGCAGATAGGCCGAGACCGGTGTCGGCGCCGCCATCGCATGGGGCAGCCAGAAGTGGAAGGGGAATTGCGCGCTTTTGCTCAAGGCGCCGATCAGGATCAGGGGCAGCAGCACAGGGTAGAGGGCATGTGCGCGAATCAGTTCGCCGGCGGCCAGGACCTTGTCCAGGTCATAGCTGCCGACCACATGGCCCAGCAGCATGACCCCCGCCAGCAGGCACAGACCGCCCGCGCCAGTCACCATCAGCGCCATGTAGGCGCCGCGCCGTGCATCGGCGCGGTGGTGCCAGTAGCCGATCAGCAGGAATGAAAAGAGGCTGGTCAGCTCCCAGAAAAACACGATCTGGATCAGGTTGCCGGAGATCACCAACCCGAGCATCGCGCCCATGAACGCCAGGAAAAACGCGAAGAACCGCGGCACCGGGTCGTCCGGCGACATGTAGTAGCGGGCGTACAAGGAGACCAGGGTGCCGATGCCGAGCACCAGCATCGAGAACAGCCAGGCGAAACCGTCCATGCGCAGCACGAAGTTCAGGCCCAGGCTGGGCAACCAGAAGAATTCTTCGCGAATCACACCGCCATCGGCGATTTGCGGGAACAACAGGGCGACCTGGATGGTGCCGATCAGGGCAACCAGGCCAGCCAGCAAGGATTCGGTGTTACGCGCGTTGTGTGGCAGCACGGCGGCCAGACAGCTGCCGACAAAGGGCAGAAGCAGTAGAACTATCAGGGACATAGGCTTCTAATCTGCGGAAGTTTGTGAAGCATCATACGTGCCAGCTCCCGGATCGCCAAACACCAAGCTGTCGCAGAATCCTACAAGGTAGAGGGATAAATCCTGTTTTTTATTGTTTCGCAGGTCTGTGTTCAGCAGGGCTTGCTCGCGAAGACTATCTACCAGACGCTACAAATCCAGAAGCTCAACCCTGGATTTCCTGCTCCATCTCTTTCTCAGCCGCAACAATCTTCCCCTTGGTCTTCAACTCACTGACAATCACCGCCGCCACGATCAACCCCGCCCCTAGCAACGCAATTGCCGGCAACCGCTCCCCGGCAATCCGCCCGACAATCCCGGCCCACACCGGCTCTCCGGCATAGATCAAGGTCGCCCGGGTCGGCGAAACGCTCTTCTGCGCCCAGTTCATCGCCACCTGGATCGCCGCACTGGCCGCACCCAAACCCAGCGCACTGCACAACAGCAACCAGGAAAAATCCGGAATCACTTCCTGGGTTGGCACCACCATCAGGAACGCCAGTACCGAGGTCACCGCCAGTTGCACCACCGTCACCCGGCGCACATCGACCTGGCCGGCATAGGTGCTGATCAAGATGATCTCCGCCGCGATCGCCACGGCGCTGATCAGCGTGGCGATTTCACCGGGGCTGAAATTGAAGGCCGCCCCGGAAGGCCCCGACAGCAGCATCAACCCGGTAAACGCCAGCATGATCCCGATGCTCGGCATCAACCCCGGGCGGCGTCCCAGCACCAGCCATTGCAGCAACGGCACGAAAGGCACGTACAACGCGGTAATGAACGCCGACTGACTGCTGGGAATGCTCTGCAAGCCCACGGTCTGCAAGCCGTAACCGAGCATGATCGCCACGCCGATGAAGGCCCCGGCCTTGAGTTCGAACAGGGTCAGCTGGCGCAGATGCCGCCAGGAGAACATCGCGACAATGATCGCCGCAGCGGCAAAGCGCAGGCCGACGAAAAACATTGGCCCGCTGACAGTCATTGCATGCTGGACCAGCAAAAAGGTACCGCCCCAGACCATGGTGATCAGCACCAGCACGCACTCGGCCTTGCTGAACCGTGAGAAACGGGAAGAAACCTGAGAGGAGTTCACCGACGTCATGACCTTGCGCGCTACCTGGGGTCGACGCACAATGCGTCGAATGTTGCGCAGTATACTGCCCAACCCCACCAAGTGAGCAATATAGTGCACAAAGATTCCACGCATCGGGCTTCGGTCCTTCAGCATGTCAGCCACAATGTTCGGCGTCTGCGCCATGCCGCCGACATGAGCCAGACCGCGCTGGCTGAGAAGTCCGGCGTCAGTCGACGCATGCTGGTGGCGATTGAAGCGGGCGAAAAGAATGTCAGCCTGACCACCCTCGACCGCGTGGCCGAGGCCCTGGACGTTGCCTTCAGCGACCTGATCCAGGCCCCGGACGCCCGCGACCCCAGTCGCATCAACGAAGTGGCCTGGGCCGGGACGATTCCCGGCAGCAAAGCCGTTCTGCTGTCCAAGGCCACCGCCACTCGCGAGGTGGAGCAATGGGAATGGTGCCTGCAACCGGGCGAAATCTACCCGTCGCAACCGGATGCCGATGGCTGGAGCGAACAGATCTACGTGTTCGAAGGCTGCCTGACGTTGATGCTCGGCGACACGCCACACGCGATTGGTGCCGGTGAGTTCTATATGTTTGCCAGCAACCAGCCCCATGCCTATCGCAACGACGGGGCGGTGGCCGCGCGGTTCGTGAGGAATGTGGTGATCTGACTGCTTGCCAATCAACACCGGGTAGACACTTAGCCGACACGACACACATCCCCTGTGGGAGCGAGCTTGCTCGCGATGACGGTGTGTCATTCAACATCGATGTCGACTGATGCACCGCCATCGCGAGCAAGCTCCCACAGGTATCGCTCGAATGCTGGGATCCTCCGGTGGCAAGCAGCAGAAGGTCCCATCGGTCCGGCCTGGATCATGCATCCTACTTTGGTACTGCTTGACGAAACTTCCATGGGTTTGACGCCTATTATCGTCCAGAAGATTTTCGTGATAGTCGTCCAGCCCGGCAGCAGCGAGGCGCTGTTGACTCAGGGCGACCTGTACGATTCCTAACAGGCAAACACTAACCAGCGAGAACGGCATGAGCGAACCCCAAAGCGGACCGGTAACCGACGCCATCCGCACTGCAGACATCCTGATCGTCGGCGGCGGCCTCAGCGGCGCGATGCTGGCGGCGCAATTGCTGCGCCTGCCCGGCAAACGATCGGTGCTGGTGATTGAACCCCGCGCCGAACTGGGCCGGGGCGAGGCGTATAGCGCGGTCGAGTTGGGTCATACCCTCAACGGCAACGCGGCCCGCATGAGCGTCGACCCGGACAACGCTGACGACCTCACCCAATGGCTGACCGAATTCATGGCGGCAGGTGGCTGGCCGGAGTCCGACGAGCAGCATGTGCCGGTCAGCGAACTGTTCCCGCCACGAGGGCTTTTCGGGGTTTACGTGCAGCAGCGCCTGGTGCAGGCGCAAGCAGTGGGGGCGTTGAACGGTTCGACGGTCGAGCATGTGCGGGCCGAGGTGGTCGACTTGCAGACGCTGGACGATTCGGTGCGGCTGACCCTGAGTGACGGGCAACGCTTGCAGGGTACTTATGCGGTGCTGGCGACCGGCATGTTCCCCGCCGCGCGTACACCGCAGACCGAATCCAGCGGGTTGAACGCCGCGGCACTCGACCCGTGGGATGTCGCTGCCATGCGCCAGCTTGATCCGCAGTCGACTGTGCTGATCATCGGCTCGGGCCTGACCATGGTCGATGCCGTGGTGTCGCTGGAACAGGCCGGGCATCGCGGGCCGATCGAAGTGTTTTCGCGCCATGGACTGCTGCCGCATGTGCGTCGACAACCGCCGGCCTGGGCGGATTTTCTTGCCGAGGAGCCGAGCATTCGCACGCCGCGCCAGCTGGTGCGCGAGTTGCGCCGGCATTGCCGGGACGCTATCGCCCAGGGCATCGACTGGCAGGCGCCGCTGGATACGGTGCGGGCGCACATCGGCCGGCTGTGGCATCAGGCGACGGACGTGCAGCGTCGGCAGTTCGTGCGGCATGTGCGGCCGTGGTGGGAAAGTCATCATCACCGTTCACCGCCCTTGAGTGCCGAGCTGGTGGCGCGGCTGCATGGAGAAGGACGGTTGCGGATTCAGGCGGCGTCGTTCAAGGGGCTGGAGCCGTCTTCGGGTGGTGAAGTGCGCATTCGTATTCGTCGACGTGGTGAAGTTGAAACTGTTGTGGTCAGTGGTGCCGCGTTGATCAACTCCAGTGGCATTGAATACGACTGGCGACGGGTGGCGCGGCCATTGCCCCAGCAGCTGTTGGCTCGCGGGTTGGTGCGACCGGGGCCGTTGGCGTTGGGGATTGCGGCCGAGGTTGATGGTGCGGTGGTGGGCGTTGATGGTCAGGTTGCCTGTCGACTGTTTGCCATGGGGCCGCCGTTGCGTGGCATGTGGTGGGAGAGTACGGCGGTGACGGATGTGGCGAGTCAGGCCAAGGCTCTCGCCGCTCGACTGGTGACTGGCGGGTAGAGGCCCGGTTTTTGGGCATGAAATCGATCAACCTTATTTGGGCATGACACAGATCACCCTGTAGGAGCGAGCTTGCTCGCGATGGACTTCCAGACAACGCGGGCATTCAGACAGCCCGCGTCATCGTTGACGCCCATCGCGAGCAAGCTCGCTCCTACAGGGGGGGCCGTATCAGGCAGCACAATGCCGTTGATCAATAACGCTGATATTTCGAACCAAACTCGGGACGGTTTTCCGCTACGTAGAGTTTGCCTTGTTGGCTGTCTTTATGGTCAATACCAACGGTGTTCACATTCAACACTGCCGGCTGGCTGACTTTAGCCGCCGCAGCGACAGTTGACGCGGCATGCGGAGCCGCAATGGCGGACGTAGCGCCAAGAACCGACAGGGCGAAACCAAGACCGATAATGCTTTTCATGATGGTGCTCCAAAGAAGTGGGGAGAAGATGTCGCCACTCTAGAGCTGGAACACTGCGATGAAAAAACACCCTGACGCATAGTCTCTATCGAGAACATTGATCCTTTGTCAGCCTGACTCAGGACTCTGCGCCGAGCATCTCCACCGGGTAAGAGAACACATAACCTTCGCTGCGCACGGTCTTGATGTAGGTCGATTCACGGGAGTCGTCCTTGAGCCGCTGGCGCAAACGGCTGACCAGCAGGTCGATGGAACGGTCGAACAGGTCGGCGTCGCGGCCTTGGGTCAGGTTGAGCAACTGGTCGCGGCTGAGGACCCGTTGCGGGTGGTCGAGGAAGACGCGCAGCAGGCGGTATTCGGCACCGCTGAGAGCGACCATGGTGCCGTCTTCGTCCAGCAGGTGGCGGGCGGTGGTATCCAGGCGCCAGCGGCCGAAGCCCAGCTGTCGGCCGCTTTCACTGATCAGCAGGTTGGGGGGCAGCATCCGTGTGCGGCGCAGCACGGCATTGATCCGCGCCAGCAGTTCGCGGGCGGCGAAGGGTTTGGTCAGGTAATCGTCGGCGCCCATTTCCAGGCCGAGGATGCGGTCGGTTTCATCATTACGGGCGGTGAGCATGAGGATCGGCGTGGCCTTGTGCTTGCCCGAGCGCAACTCGCGGCACAACTGCAGGCCGTCATCGCCGGGCATCATGATGTCGAGCACGATCAGGTCCACGGTGTTGGCTTCGAGAAAGCTGCGCATCTGCCGGCCATCGGCGACCACGGTAGTGCGCAGGCCGTTCTTTTTCAGGTAATTGCCCACCAGTTCGCGGATCTCGCGATCGTCGTCGACGATCAGGATGTGGTCCACATGGTCCATTGCTCAACCCTCTTGTCATTCGCACGTTGCGCATTCCAGGGAGCCACGTCGAGGTGCTTGCCGGCCTTTATACATCCTACTGTATCTGGCGTTGCTTCAAGCCTTGTAGCGTCAATGAAGACGCCTTCGCCGGCAAGCCGGCTCCTACAGGTTTTTTTGTGTCGGGTCCATCATGTCAGTCAGCAAGGTATCCGTGGCGAGGGGGCCAGCCCCTCGCCATAGAATTTACTTGAGCAATGTCATGCAACCACTTGATAACACGGAACATACGCCGCGCCACCGGGCAATTTCATCCGGTGCTGGGCGACAAAGGCCTTGAGCAGTTGATCGAGCGGCTGCATGACGGCCACATCGCCGCGGATCTGGTATGGCCCGTGTTCTTCGATCAGGCGGATGCCTTTGTCCTTGACGTTGCCGGCGACGATGCCGGAGAACGCGCGGCGCAGGTTGGCGGCCAGTTCGTGGGCGGGCAGGTTGCGGCTCAGTTGCAGGTTGGCCATGTTTTCGTGGGTCGGATCGAACGGACGCTGGAAGCCTTCATCGATCTTCAGCAGCCAGTTGAAATGGAAGGCGTCGTTGCGTTCGCGGCGGAACTGTTTCACCGCCTTGAGACCTTGGGTCATCTGCCGCGCCACTTCGGCCGGGTCGTCGATGATGATCTCGTAATGTTGCTTGGCGCCTTCACCCAGGGTGGCGCCAACAAATGCATCAAGCTGTTCCAGGTACGGCGCGGCGTGTTTCGGGCCGGTGAGGATGACCGGGAAGGGCAGGCCCTTGTTGTCCGGGTGCATCAGGATGCCCAGCAGGTACAGGAACTCTTCGGCGGTCCCGGCGCCGCCGGGGAAGATGATGATGCCGTGGCCGACACGGACGAAGGCTTCCAGGCGCTTTTCAATGTCCGGCAGGATCACCAGTTCGTTGACGATCGGGTTCGGCGCTTCCGCGGCGATGATGCCGGGTTCGGTCAGGCCCAGGTAGCGTCCGCCATGGATGCGCTGCTTGGCGTGGGCGATGGTCGCACCTTTCATCGGGCCCTTCATCACGCCGGGGCCGCAGCCGGTGCAGATGTCCAGGCTGCGCAGGCCCAGTTCGTGGCCGACTTCCTTGGTGTATTTGTACTCTTCGGTGTTGATCGAGTGGCCGCCCCAGCACACCACGATCTTCGGCTCGATACCGGGACGCAGGGTGCGGGCGTTGCGCAGCAGGTGGAAGACGTAGTCGCTGATGCCCTGGGAGGTGCTCAGGTCGATGCGCTGGGCGTCGAGCTCGTTTTCGGTGTAGACGATGTCGCGCAGGGCACTGAACAGCATTTCCCTGGTGCTGGCGATCATTTCGCCGTCGACGAAGGCGTTGGCGGGCGCGTTCAGCAGTTCGAGGCGAACGCCACGGTCCTGCTGGTGAATGCGGATTTCGAAGTCCTTGTAGGCTTCGAGGATGGTCTTGGCGTTATCAACATGGGCGCCGGTATTGAGGATGGCCAGGGCGCACTGGCGGAAGAGGGTGTAGGTGCTGCCGGATCCGGCTTCGCTCAGTTGCTGTACTTCACGTTGAGAGAGGGTTTCCAGGCTGCCTTTGGGGCTGACCGAGGCGTTGATTACATGTCGTTGGGTCATTCAATGATCCTTAAAACGATGTCATCCGCCCAAGGGAGGACAAATGGCATCCGAATAATATGCATCCATGAAAGAAGATGGCACGAACTGCGCTGGATCGCCATTTTCCCGTGTAACGATAAATATATGAAAAGAAGTCCCAGCATAGCTAAATCCCTCGCAGAGGCGATAATGCCCCGCAGACTTTTTGCCCATGCCCGAAGGAAACCCGACGCAATGTTCGAAATCCAGCCGAAGAATGCCGCCGCCTATCGGCAGCAGACACGCCGCAGCACAATCATCATCGCCCTGATGTTCCTGGCGCTGGCGATGGTGTTGTCCACCGCGGCGGTGGCGCTGTTCGGCGAGCCTGGCGGTGACAATCTGCGTTTCAACGTCGGTGGTGTGTTTGTGGCGGTGCTGCTGATGGTCGCGTTGATGCGCAGCACCTTCTGGACCCAGGAATGGATGGCGCCGGCCGTCTATGGCTGGCAGCTCAAGCGCAGCCTGATGAGCATCACTAACGTCATGCACCAGGTCACGGCAGCCGTGGAGCGGGACGACCCGAGCGCGATGAAGCTGTTGCGCTTCTACCATCTCGGGTTGAGCCAGATGCACGAGCTGGACGGTAATTCCAGTGATCACAGCCAGTTGTCGCGTGAGATGGATCAACACAAGGCGCGGATGGAAGCCTTGGGCATCGACATCGAACAGACCCGGATGAATCCGGCCTGGATCGAGGCGGTGAAACAGGCGTCGCGGTAGTCTCCAGAGCCTGGGCAGAGCACCCCCGGGGTCCAGGGTTGCGGGAAGGTCAGGATTAGGTTGAACTGATCAAGCACAGTGAATGCAATAATGGGTAGTCAGCAACGGCGATCGGGATGGGTCGCCGGTTCATCAGGATTCAGGGAGCGTCATGGGTCATCCGTCCGTTAAAGATCGAATCGAACAATCGCGCCGCGGCGTGGCGCTGATCGCCGAGCAGTCAGTGACCCGCCTCAAGGTCCGCTCGGTGGTGTTTCTGCTGCTCGCGGTATGCCTGTCCATGATCGCCATCGTGATCTGGGAGACCTGGAACTCGCGCCAGTACCATCTGCATGACAAGGAAGTGGCGATGTCCAACCTTGCGCAGACCCTGGCTTCGCAAGCACAAGCATCGATCAAGCAGGCCGACACCCTGTTGTTCACGCTGGTCGACCGCCTTGAAAACGACGGCATCACAAAGGGCCAGGTACCAAGGCTCGAGCGGTTGCTCACGGCCCAGCGCAGTGAGCTGAGCCAGATTCATGGTTTGTTTGTTTATGACGATCAAGGGCGCTGGATTGCCAATTCCAATGGCGCCGTCATGCCCGACGCGAACAATGCCGACCGCGAATATTTCATCTTCCATCGTGATCATCCCGATCGTGGCCCGCATATCGGTCCGTCGATCAAGAGTCGGTCCACCGGCGAATGGATCATGACAGTGTCTCGTCGCGTCAATAATCCCGATGGCAGCTTCGCCGGCGTGGCGCTGGCAACCCTTTATCTCAGTCATTTCCTTACGCTCTACGACAGCATCGACATGGGCCATAACGGCGTGATCAACCTGATCGCCAACGACGCCAGCATCGTCGTGCGCCGGCCGTTCAAGGAGGCTGAAGTGGGCAGCAGTGTCGCCAAGGGGCCGCTGTTCACCCAATTGTTGCCCAAGGGTGACTTTGGCACCGCAACGGTCCCCTCGTATGTCGATGGTGTCGAGCGTGTGGTCGGGTTTCGCAGGGTCGACGATTACCCGCTGATCATTTTCGCCGCGCTGGAAAAAGAGGAAGTGTTGGCCGGCTGGCGCGAGCAGGCGCTGCTGAGTGCGGGCATCGTTTCGTTATTCCTCGGATTCCTGTTGGTATTCGGCTATCGCCTCATTCGCCTGATGAGACAGCAGAATCACGTCCAGAGCGTCTTGCTCGATGCCCAGGAAAAGCTGATCGAGGTCAACCGCAGCCTCGAGTTGCTGGCACTGGAGGACGCATTGACCGGGTTATCCAACCGGCGCCAATTCGATCTGTTCATTCTTGCCGAAATGGGCCGGGCCAGACGGAGCCAGACCCACCTCGCACTGCTGATGATCGATGTCGATCACTTCAAGAGCTTCAATGACCTCTATGGTCATGTGGCCGGGGATGAAAGCCTGCGCAGCATCAGCGCGATCATCAGTGACACCATCAAGCGTCCCGGTGACCTGGCCGCGCGTTATGGCGGTGAAGAGTTTACGGTGGTGTTGCCTGGCACCGACTATGTGGGCGCGTTTCTGGTAGCGGAGAAAATCCGTCGCGCGGTGCAGCAGGCCGGCATCGTCCACAGTGAGGGTGTAGACGGCACGGTCACCGTCAGCCTGGGAGTCTGCGCCTATGACCCGGCCTCTCAGAGCCAGCCCAATGATCTGGTCACTGCTGCGGACAAGGCGCTCTATGTCGCCAAGGCCAGCGGCCGGAACATGAGCGTGATAGCCAACTGAGTGTCATTACACCCGACGCAGCTTCCACGCCCTGGCCAGCCGCCTGTAGATCAGCACGTTGATCACCAGCACCACAACGCCCAGCCCCAGCTGAATCGCCGGCGTCAGGCCGGCCGGGTAAATGACCGGCCACAGGTAATGTTCGATGAAGCCGCCACCATAGCCGGTCTGCCCGGCCCCGTGGCGCATGAGGTTTTCCCAGCCAGTCAGCGGGCAGGGCAAGTGGAAGACTTCCACCGAAACGCCCCAGACAGCCGCGGGCAGGTGCCACCAGATCAAAAGGCGCCATTTGAGCACCAGCAGACCGCCGAACAGTACGAACAGAATGAACAGCAGGTGAAACAGCACCAGCCCGTCGGCGGCGATTCGGTACAGCATTGTCGACACCCGCAAGTGTTATGCCAATGGCTCCATGGTACTCGGACGGGTGACGGAGGCGAACAATCGGCGCCGGTCGCGTTCAAGTGCGCAAGATTGTTCACGCCACCAGGCCGCTCGAAACTGTTCTACGCTTAAGGTTGATGACTGATCCCTTCAGGAACAGAGGTGAGCATGGCAACCGACACCAAACGCCCGGATCCGGATGATGAAGACATGGATGAACCGACGGCAGAAGAACTCGAGGAGCAGCGACGTTCGACGCCGGACTGGAAGCATCCCGACGACGGCAAAGAGCTGTCTGAACGTGACCAGGAACGTCCACTGAAGCCCTGATCCTGCAGATACAACAAACCCGCCATTGAGCGTGATGCCGTTGTAGGAACAAGCTTGCTCGCGATGGACTCTGGGCGCCGCGTTTAGTCAGGAAACATGCGTTATCGTTATCGACCTTCGCTAGCAAGCTAGCACCTGCAATGAATTGCTGCATAGACCTTCACGCATTTTCCGGTTGGAGTCAGGGTCTATCGCGGCACCGGAACCAAATCCTGTGTACCCTGATCCAACCTGCGCCCGCACAGAGGTGTGGGCGTAACAGTCTGGCCCAAGGCAAAACATGAATCAGCTGGTCAAGGTTTTATCTGCGTTCGCCATCGCAGTCGGTCTGCCGGGGTGCATCGCTTCTCCCATTGAGATGACTCCGCAGACCGAGCAAGGTCTGCGTGCGCAACCCCCGATCCGTTTTCTGCTGACCTTCGACGACGGTCCCAGCGCATCCAGTTGGTGGAATCCGACCGTGACCGTGCTCGACAGTCTGGCGCGCAATCCGCTGCAGGCGGACATCAAGGCGGTGTTCTTCGTGCAGACCCGTGCTTCACGGGCCGGCGGCAGCGAGCTGGGGCGCGAGATCATGCAGCGCGAACAGGCCGAAGGTCACATTCTGGGCTTGCATACCGCCACGCCCGGTCATAGCAATCATCGCTCGCTGGATGCGCCTGCACTGCAGCAGTCGCTCAGCAATGGCAGTGCCGATATCGCCGCGATCACCGGAGCGCCACCGACCTTGCTGCGTCCGCCATTCTGGAGCTACGACAAACGCACCTTCGCGGCTTATCGGCAACAGGGCCTGCATCTGCTGCTCACCGACCTGAGCGCCAACGACGGCAAGATCTGGGGTTTCAACGCCAGCCCCCGTCGCCGGGCCAACCTGCTGCGGCAACTGTCCGAAGTCCGTGAGCGTATTGCGCGAGGCGAGCTGCCGACGGTGGATGGCGTGATTCCAGTGGTGGTGACATTCCACGATCTCAATCGATACACCGCCCGGCATACCCGTGAATACCTGCAGATCCTCCTCGACAGCGCCAGCGCAACCGGGGTGAAGTTGGCGCAGAAGCCGTTTTACGACGATACCGCCGCGCTGCAACGGGCCGCCATGGCACGCACCGTTCGTGACAGTTCCCAGGCGGTCAAACTGCCGGGCATCTGGAACTGGCTCTGGAACAGCAACCCCCATTGAAGCACGCTGCGCGCTTCCAATGTAGGAGCTGGCTTGTCGAATCGTCGAACCGCAGCGAAGGACGTCAACGATAACGCGTGTCTTTCTGAATCAACGCGTTGTCCTTGAGTGCTTCGCTGGCAAGCCAGCTCCTACAGGGGGCGATGGCGACCTGACGACCGAACCATCCATTTCGGCCCTGATGGATTCCCCTTAAGACGCATACGTTTGTTGCATCGCGGTTTCATGCCGATGGCAACAGCTCGTCAATCATCCGCAGGCAATGATTCAAACCCGGCGAAACGTCGCCCACTCGCCGACTGAGAATAATCGGCGAGGTGGCGTTATCTTCCAGCAGCGGGGTAAAGCCAATATCGTCGCGGTGCAGCAATTGCACCGAGGCGGGCACCAGCGTGACCCCGATGCCGGCACCCACCAGGCCGATGGCGGTTTGCAGTTCATTGGTCCATTGCGCCACATGGATGCTCACGCCATAGGATTCGAACAAGCCAATCACATGGTCGGCATAGCTCGGTCGCGGGTTGCCGGGGTACAGCACAAAGGGTTCCTTCGCCAGATCGCGCAGGCTGATCGGTCCGGCCAGCAACGGATGGCCGGCGGGCAGGGCGGCGACCAGCCGGTCTTCGGTCAACACGGTCTGGATGATGGCGGGGTCATCGATACGGATCCGCCCGAAGCCGATATCGATGCGCCCGGCCTTGAGCGCCTGCACCTGTTGCAGGGTGGTCATTTCCGAGAGCCCGAGCTCAAGCTCCAGGGGCTCGCCGCTGCGCAAGCGACGAATCAGCTCGGGCAAGACGCCATAAAGGGTCGATGGCGCAAAGCCGATGCCCAGCCAGGTCTTTTCCCCCAGACCGATCCGCCGCGTGTTGTCGCACACCTTGGCCAGCTGTTCGAGCAGGGCGCTGGAGTGCTCATGGAAAAACCGCCCGGCGTCGGTCAGCTTCAGCGGCCGCCCGCGCTCCAGCAACATGACCCCCAGCTCGTCTTCCAGTTGCTGGATCTGTCGACTCAGCGGCGGCTGGGCGATGTGCAGCAGCTCGGCGGCACGGGTGAAGTTGAGCGTTTTGGCCAGCACCTGAAAATAACGCAGGTGACGCAGTTCCATGGAACCTCCGGATATTGAGTGGCTAAATACCTTTAAGGTATCAAGCCAGACTAATTCTATATTGGCCGCCCGGAAAAAGCCGTACGAGAATCCAGATCAGAACTTCAAGAACCTGACGGGTATCGACATGCTTGCAACAGCCATTGAATCGATCGAGACGATCATCGTCGATCTGCCAACCATCCGCCCGCACAAGCTGGCGATGCACACCATGCAGAACCAGACCCTGGTGATCATTCGTGTGCGTTGTGCCGACGGCATCGAAGGCATTGGCGAGTCCACCACCATCGGTGGCCTGGCTTACGGCAACGAAAGCCCTGAAAGCATCAAGACCAATATAGATAAACACTTCACGCCGCTGTTGCTGGGCCAGGACGCCAGCAACGTGAACGCCGCGATGTTGCGACTGGAGCGCAGCATCCGTGGCAACACGTTCGCCAAGTCCGGTATCGAGACCGCTTTGCTCGACGCCCAGGGCAAGCGCCTTGGCCTGCCGGTCAGCGAATTGCTCGGTGGACGGGTGCGTGACGCCTTGCCCGTGGCATGGACCCTGGCCAGTGGCGACACCGCCAAGGACATCGCCGAAGCGGAACAGATGCTCGACCTGCGCCGTCACCGGATCTTCAAGCTGAAAATCGGCGCCGGTGAAGTCAACCGCGACCTGGGCCACGTCATCGCCATCAAGAAGGCGCTGGGCGATCGCGCCAGTGTGCGGGTCGATGTCAACCAGGCCTGGGATGAAGCCGTCGCCTTGCGTGCCTGCCGGATCCTGGGCACCAACGGCATCGATCTGATCGAACAACCGATCTCGCGCAACAACCGCTCCGGCATGGCGCGTTTGAACGCCATGAGCCCGGCGCCGATCATGGCCGATGAGTCCATCGAATGCGTGGAGGATGCCTTCAACCTGGCGCGGGAAGGCGCGGCTTCGGTGTTCGCCTTGAAGATCGCCAAGAATGGCGGCCCGCGCGCCGTGTTGCGCACCGCGGCCATCGCCGAAGCGGCCGGGATCGGCCTGTATGGCGGCACCATGCTTGAAGGTGGCGTCGGCACCCTGGCCTCGGCCCATGCCTTTGTCACCCTGAACAAACTGGCCTGGGATACCGAGCTGTTTGGTCCATTGCTGCTGACCGAGGACATTCTGAGCGAGCCGCTGGTCTATCGCGACTTCGAACTGCACGTGCCGAAAACACCGGGCCTGGGCCTGAGCCTGGATGAAGAGCGCCTGGCGTTTTTCCGTCGCGACAAATCATCCCCTGTCCTTCATCACGCCTGAGGAGTGCACCATGCTGTTCCACGTAAAAATGACCGTGAACCTGCCGGTCGACATGAATCCCGAAATCGCCGCCAGGCTCAAGGCTGACGAAAAAGCCCTGGCCCAGCGCCTGCAAGAGCAGGGCAAGTGGCGTCACCTGTGGCGCATCGCCGGCCTGTATGCCAATTACAGCGTGTTCGATGTCGATAGCGTCCAGGAGTTGCACGATCTGCTGATGCAACTTCCGTTGTACCCGTATATGGCGATCGAAGTCACCGCGATGTGCCGGCATCCTTCGTCGATTCGCGAAGATGACCGCTGAACCCAGCCTGTTCAGTTCGCTACGCTAATAATTACAAGATGAGGAACCCACCAAAATGAACGTCAAGATTTCCCATACTGCCGAAGTACAAAAGTTTCTCGAAGAGGCCAGCGGCCTGCTCAACGATGCAGGCAACCCGCGCACCAAGGCCCTGGTCTACCGCATCCTGCGTGACTCGGTGAATATCATCGAAGACCTGGCCGTGACACCGGAAGAGTTCTGGAAAGCGGTCAACTACCTCAACGTGCTGGGTGCGCGTCAGGAGGCAGGACTGCTGGTGGCCGGGATCGGTCTGGAGCATTATCTGGACCTGTTGATGGACGCCGAAGACGAGCAGGCCGGCAAGGCTGGCGGCACGCCGCGGACCATCGAAGGCCCACTGTACGTGGCCGGTGCGCCGCTGTCGGAAGGCCAGGCACGTCTGGACGACGGTGTCGATCCGGGTGTGGTGCTGTTCATGCAGGGCCAGGTCAAGAACACCGACGGCGAGCCCCTGGCCGGTGCGGTGGTGGATGTCTGGCACGCCAATACCGGCGGCACCTACTCCTACTTCGATACCACCCAGTCGGAATTCAACCTGCGTCGACGCATCGTCACCGATGCCGAAGGTCGCTACCGTTTGCGCAGTATCGTGCCATCGGGCTACGGTTGCCCGCCGGATGGTCCGACCCAGCAGCTGCTCGATCAACTGGGCCGTCATGGCCAGCGCCCGGCGCATATCCACTTCTTCATCTCCGCGCCGGATCATCGCCACCTGACCACCCAGATCAACCTGGATGGCGATCAATACCTGCACGACGATTTTGCCTATGCCACCCGTGATGAGCTGATCGCCAAAATCACCTTCAGCGAAGATCAAGCGCGGGCAGCGGCCCACGGCGTGAGCGGTCGTTTTGCCGAAATCGACTTCGATTTCACCTTGCAGACCTCTGCACAACCCGATGAACAGCAGCGTCACGAGCGGGTTCGCGCGCTCGAGGACTGATATCCTCAAGCAATGGACCCGGGCAGTGGGATAACCCGTGGAAGTGACGTGTGGACTCGACCTGTAGGAGCGAGCCTGCTCGCGAAAAACCCGAGAACGCCGCGCAGTGTCAGGCACCCAGCGCTGTCGTTGACGACCATCGCGAGCAAGCCGGTCTCGCTCCCACAGGTTACTGCTACAGGTTTCTTCCATTAAGTCGCTCCACGGAAACATCCTTGCATGCACTGCCCCGCAAGACCCGCAGCACCCTATAACAACAACGAGAGTGACCCGATGATGCAAGCGCAATTGTTGAGTCAGCGCAGCACCGTATTCGACCACGCCGATCCTTATGCGGTGTCGGGCTACGTCAATCAGCACGTCGGTAACCATTGCATCCTGATGCCACGGGCCGGGCGACCGCTGGCCAGCCTCAATCACCGCAAATTTGCCAGCCTCGACCTCTGCCGCATCAGCTATGGCGGCAGCGTACGGGTCACCTCCGGCGCCCTGGAAAGCATCTATCACCTGCAGGTATTGCTGCAAGGCAACTGCCTGTGGCGCGGCCACGGCCAGGAACACTACTTTGCCCCTGGCGAATTGCTGTTGATCAATCCCGACGATCCGGTTGACCTGACTTACTCCGACGATTGCGAGAAATTCATCCTCAAGGTCCCTACGACATTGCTCGAGTCCGTGTGCGATGAACAGCGTTGGCGGTATCCGGGGCAGGGCGTACGGTTCCTTGAGAACCGCTATCAGCTCGACGAACTTGAAGGCTTTGTCGGCCTGCTGGCGATGATTTGCCAGGAAGCCGAAGCCACCGAGCAGATCCCCAAGGTGCAGGAGCACTACGCGCAGATCATCGTCAGCAAGATGCTCAGCCTGATGAAGACCAACGTCAGCCGTATCAGTCTCGGCTCGCAGACGGCCACCTTCGAGGTGATTGCCGACTACATCGAGCGTAACCTCAAGCAGGACATCGACAGCGAAGAGCTGGCCCGCCAGGCGCGGATGAGCCTGCGCTCGCTGTACGGTCTGTTCGAACGCAACGCCGGCACCACGCCGAAAAATTACATCCGGCACAAACGCCTCGAGCGCATCAATGCCTGCCTTAGCGACCCGACCTGCAACGTGCGCAATGTCACCGAGGTGGCGATGGATTACGGCTTCCTGCACCTGGGACGGTTCTCGGACAACTACCGCAAGCAGTTTGGCGAATTGCCCTCCGATACTCTCAAGCGCCGGCATTGACCTTTTATCATCGCGACACAGATCACCTGTAGGAGCGAGCTTGCTCCGGGCGGCGTTCCGACGATGGACTCGAGGGCGCCGGGTATCTCCAGGCAGCCCGCGTCATCGTTAACGTCCATCGCGAGCAAGCTCGCTCCTACAGTTAACCGCCACATGATCCTGTAGAAGCGAGCTTGCTCGCGATGGGCTCGAGGGCGCCGCGTACCTCCAGGCATCCCGCGTAATCATTAACGTTCATCGCCAGCAAGCCGCCTCCTGCCGTGTCCTCGTTGACCTTTGCACAAAACGGATACAGGTCTGCACCCAGCGGATAGTTCGCCCCATCCTCCCGTCCTAGCATGGCCCTGCCTGACAATAACAATGGAGGCGGTGGCCATGACCCTGCGACCCGAATACCTGCATTCCCTGCTTGAAGACGATCCAGAGCAGGGTATCTATCGCTGCAAACGCGAGATGTTCACCGACCCGCGGCTGTTCGACCTGGAGATGAAACACATCTTCGAAGGCAACTGGCTGTACCTCGCCCACGAAAGCCAGATCCCCAACAAAAACGATTTCTACACCACCACCATGGGGCGCCAGTCGATCTTCATCGCGCGCAACAAGGACGGTGTGCTCAATGCGTTCCTCAACGCCTGCAGTCACCGCGGCGCGACGCTGTGCCGGCACAAGTCCGGCAACAAGAGCTCCTACACCTGCCCGTTCCACGGCTGGACCTTCAACAACTCCGGCAAGCTGCTCAAGGTCAAGGATCCGGCTGAAGCCGGCTACCCGGCCAGCTTCAACTGCGAAGGCTCCCACGACCTGACAAAGGTGGCGCGCTTCGAATCCTATCGTGGCTTCTTGTTCGGCAGCCTCAACGCCGATGTATTGCCGCTGGTCGAGCACCTGGGCGAGTCGGCGAAGATCATCGACATGATCGTCGACCAGTCCGCCGATGGCCTGGAAGTGTTGCGCGGTTCCTCCAGCTACATCTACGAAGGCAACTGGAAACTCACCGCCGAAAACGGCGCCGACGGCTATCACGTCAGCTCCGTGCACTGGAACTACGCCGCGACCCAGAACCAGCGCAAGCAGCGCGAGGCCGGCGATGACAATCCGACCATGAGCGCCGGCAGCTGGGCCAAACAGGGCGGAGGGTTCTACTCCTTCGACAAGGGCCACATGCTGCTCTGGACCCGCTGGGCCAACCCCGAGGACCGTCCGCTGTACGAACGCCGTGACGAGCTGGCCCAAGACTTCGGCAAGGCCCGGGCCGACTGGATGATCGAGAACTCGCGCAACCTGTGCCTGTACCCGAACGTGTACCTGATGGACCAGTTCAGCTCGCAGATCCGCATCGCCCGGCCGATCTCGGTCAACCGCACGGAAATCACCATTTACTGCATCGCCCCCAAAGGCGAAAGCGACCACGCCCGCTCGAGCCGGATTCGCCAGTACGAGGATTTCTTCAACGTCAGCGGCATGGCCACGCCAGACGACCTGGAAGAGTTCCGCTCCTGCCAGACCAGTTATGAAGGCAGCGCGACGGCCTGGAACGACATGTCCCGTGGTGCCGAGCACTGGGTCGAAGGCGCCGATGAGGCCGCGAAGGAAATCGATCTGCATCCGCTGCTCAGCGGCGTGCGCACCGAAGATGAAGGCCTGTTCGTGCTGCAACACAAGTACTGGCAGCAGACCATGCTCAAGGCCCTGGCCGCCGAGCAGTCCGACCTGATTGACGTGGAGGCCGTGCAATGACTATCACCTATGAAGCCGTGCGCGACTTCCTCTATCGCGAAGCGCGCTACCTCGATGACCGGCAATGGGATGAGTGGCTGGAGTTGTATGCAGCGGACGCCACGTACTGGATGCCGTCCTGGGACGACAACGACGAGCTGACCGAAGATCCGCAGAGGGAAATCTCGTTGATCTGGTACGGCAACCGCACAGGCCTGGAAGACCGCGTGTTCCGGATCAAGACCGAGCGCTCCAGCGCCACCATGCCGGACACCCGCACTTCCCACAACATCAGCAACATCGAGCTGCTCGAACAGGCCGACGGATTGTGCAAGGTGCGCTTCAACTGGCACACCCTGAGCTTTCGCTACAAGACCGTCGACAGCTATTTCGGCAGCAGTTTCTACACCCTTGATGTGCGCGGTGAAAACCCGCTGATCAAGGCCAAGAAAGTGATCCTGAAGAACGACTACGTTCGCCAGGTCATCGATGTTTACCATTTGTGAGGCAGCCGTCATGACTCATTCCATCGCGTTCAATTTCGAAGACGGCGTCACTCGGTTCATCGACGCCAATGCCGGTGAAACCGTGGCCGATGCCGCGTACCGCCAGGGCATCAACATTCCGCTGGACTGCCGTGACGGCGCCTGCGGCACCTGCAAATGTTTCGCCGAAGCCGGTCGCTACGACCTGGGCGAGGAATACATCGAAGACGCCCTCAGCAGCGATGAGGCCGAGCAAGGTTTTGTCCTCACCTGCCAGATGCGTGCCCTGAGCGATTGCGTGGTCCGCGTGCCGACCTCCTCGGAAGTCTGCCGCACCCGCCAGTCCAGCTACGACGCCACCATCAGCGCCGTGCGCCAGTTGTCCGACAGCACCATCGCGCTGTCGATCAAGGGTGAAGCCCTGAGCAAACTGGCGTTCCTGCCGGGGCAGTACGTGAACCTGGGGATTCCCGGCAGCGAGCAGACCCGTGCCTACTCGTTCAGCTCATTGCAGCGTGATGGCGAAGTCAGCTTCCTGATTCGCAACGTGCCTGGCGGCCTGATGAGCAGCTTCCTCACCGGCATGGCGAAGGCGGGCGACAGCATGAGCCTGGCCGGACCGTTGGGCAGTTTTTACCTGCGCGACATCCGTCGTCCGTTATTGCTGCTGGCTGGCGGCACCGGTCTTGCGCCGTTTACCGCGATGCTGGAGAAAATCGCCGAGCAGGGCAGTGAGCATCCGCTGCATCTGATCTATGGCGTGACCAACGATTTCGACCTGGTGGAAATGGATCGACTGGAAGCCTTCGCCGCCCGCATCCCCAACTTCAGCTTCAGCGCCTGCGTGGCCAGCCCCGACAGCCAGCATCCGCTTAAGGGCTACGTGACCCAGCACATCGAGCCCAAACATTTGAACGATGGCGACGTCGATGTCTACCTGTGCGGCCCGCCGCCGATGGTCGAGGCTGTCAGCCAGTTCATCCGCGAACAAGGCATCGCCCCGGCGAACTTCTACTATGAAAAATTTGCCGCCAGCGCCGCATAAATCAATGGCGAGCCCGGCACGGAACCCATGTGGGAGCGGGCTTGCTCCGGGCGGCGTTCCGACGAAGAGGCCCGCACATTCAACATCGATGTCGCCTGCCAGACCGAATTCGCGAGCAAGTCGAATCGTCGCACCGCCGCTCCCACAGGATGCATCCTTCGTCACGAGGTACACATGAACAGATTTCACGAAAAAGTCGCGTTGATTACCGGTGCCGCCCAAGGGATCGGGCGCCGGGTGGCCGAACGCATGGCGGCGGAAGGGGCGCGGTTGATCCTGGTCGACCGCTCCGAGCTGGTGTTCGAGGTGCAGAAGGAACTGGCGCCGGGCAGCCAGGTGCTCGCCCTGACCGCCGATCTTGAGCAATACGAGGAATGCAGCCGGGTGATGCAAGCCGCCGTGGAACGCTTCGGTCGCCTGGATATACTGATCAACAACGTTGGCGGCACGATCTGGGCCAAGCCTTTCGAACACTACGAAGCGCAGCAGATTGAAGCCGAAGTGCGCCGCTCGCTGTTCCCGACGCTGTGGTGTTGTCATGCCGCACTGCCGTTCATGCTTGAGCAGGGCAGTGGCGCCATCGTCAACGTGTCATCCATCGCCACCCGCAGCGTCAATCGCGTGCCGTACGGTGCGGCGAAAGGCGGGGTCAATGCACTGACCGCGTGCCTGGCCTTCGAAACCGCCGGTCGCGGGATTCGGGTCAACGCCACCGCACCCGGTGGTACCGAAGCGCCGCCGCGGGCCATCCCGCGCAACACTGCGCAACAAAGTGCCGAGGAAAAGGTGTGGTATCAGCAGATCGTTGACCAGACCCTCGACAGCAGCCTGATGAAACGCTACGGCACCCTGGATGAACAGGCCGGCGCTATCCTGTTCCTGGCCAGCGACGAAGCCTCCTACATTACCGGGATGACCCTGCCGGTCGGCGGCGGCGACCAGGGCTGATAGATCCGGTCGGCTAAAAGCGACGCTGAAACGCTGTGACGATTTTAAGCGTGGCGTCGCTGGTCTCCAGATTGTGGATCGCCTCCAGCGGATACCAGATGCAATCGAAGATTTCGTTCAGCGGCCGAGCCGCTTCAGGGTTCACCACCGACGCCTCATACACGTGGTGTCGCGTGTTGCCGGTTTGCAGCTCCATCAGATACAGCAAGCCATCGACCCCCAGCCCGGTTTCCTCCTGAAGTTCACGCATGGCCGCGCCCGCAATGGTTTCACCCTGCTCGACTTTGCCGCCCGGCAGCGTCCAGCGACGCTTTGGCTTGCGTACCAGCAGGATATGTCGATCCTGCTCGCAAATGACTGTTGCGCGTACTTTCATCTGTCACTTGATCGCCTGTTGTCATGAATCAGACCTGCAAATGCAATATTCCAGCCTGAACCCGCCAGATCGTTGCTCGAAAGGTTGGAGTGACGGGCCGCAAGGAAAGTGCAATCCATCTGCAACCACCGGCGCGACGTCTGGTCTGCATTTAGGTAAGGGGCAGGTGTAAGGTAATCAAGTCAATGGTGGCTGATCACTGCCGAACAGGAGGTAACCATGAGTGTTCCCATGCTCAACAAGATGCACATGAACGGTTATGACGTACTCAGCGTAAACAATGGCCCATGGCGGGTCTGCACCGAGGGTGACCGGCTCGGCGCTTTTGCCAGCAGGGAAGAGGCACTGGCCTTCGCGGCCTCTCTCCCCGGTTACAAGTCTCGGGCAAAGAAGCCCGCCAACAGCCAGAAGACTGATAAATAGTGCCCTTAAGCCCCGGTTCGCCGGGGCTTGTCGTTTTCCGGCGGATTGTGCTCTTTTCGACTGATAGCCTTGGCCTTCACCTCTTCGGCATAACCCGCCAATCGCTGTTCATCGCCCTGGAACAGGTCGCACAGGCGCAGCGCTGCCTGTGCATCCACATCATTGCCCGCCAGGCGCAACTGCTCCGCTATGCGCAACAGCTCGACCGCCGACCATCGCAAGTCCGAAGCAACGCTTTGCAGATCGCGTCGAAGTTCGTTTTCCGATTCGTTAAGCCACATAATGACCTCCTGATAAGCTCCGCTACGAAATTTTAGTCCCATTTCGACGGGGGAGCGTTATGTTCGTCCGATCCCGAGTGGACACGCAATCATGCAAGCATCTACCTGGCAACTGTTGGAAGTGCGCGACGGCAAGCCGATCAAGCTCTGGACCGAGGGTGTCCCGGTCGAAAGCGAAGCCCGGCAGCAACTGATCAACACCGCGAAGATGCCGTTCATCTTCAAACACCTGGCGGTCATGCCCGATGTGCACTTGGGCAAAGGCTCGACCATTGGCAGCGTGATCCCCACCGTGGGCGCGATCATCCCGGCCGCCGTCGGGGTCGACATCGGTTGCGGCATGATCGCCGCGCGCACCACGTTGACCGCCGCCGACTTGCCCGACCACCTGCACGCGCTGCGCAGCGCCATCGAAAAGGCCGTACCCCACGGGCGTACATTGAGCCGCGGTCGCCGCGACGAAGGCGCGTGGCACAGCGTGCCAAAGCAGGCGGACCAGGCGTGGGCGGCGCTGGATCAACGGTTCAAGGCGATTACCGCCAAGTACCCGAAACTGGCCAGCACCAACAATCGCCACCATTTGGGCACCCTGGGCAGTGGCAACCATTTCATCGAGGTCTGCCTGGACGAAGCCGACAGGGTCTGGTTCATGCTGCATAGCGGCTCGCGGGGCGTCGGTAACGCCATTGGCAACCTGTTTATTCAATTGGCCCAGGCGGACATGCGTCAGCACCTGGCCAATCTGCCGGACCGCGACCTGGCTTATTTCAAGGAAGGCAGTCGGCATTTTGCGGACTATGTCGAAGCGGTGGGCTGGGCCCAGGATTTCGCCCGACAAAACCGTGCCTTGATGATGCAGGCGGTGATCGGGGCCGCGAGACAGGTGATCCGCAAGCCCTTCGAGGTGGCGCTGGAGGCCGTCAACTGTCATCACAACTATGTGCACAAAGAGCGGCATTTCGGCGAGGACGTGTGGGTCACCCGCAAAGGCGCGGTGTCGGCGAAAAAAGGCGAGCTGGGGATCATTCCCGGCTCCATGGGGGCGAAAAGTTTCATCGTCCGCGGCCTGGGCAACGAGCAATCGTTCTGCTCCTGCAGCCACGGCGCCGGGCGCACCATGAGCCGCACCAAAGCGAAAAGCACCTTCACCGTCGACGATCATATCCGCGCCACGGCCCACGTGGAGTGCCGCAAGGACGCCTCGGTGATCGATGAAATTCCGATGGCCTACAAGGATATCGACAAGGTCATGCAGGCCCAGCGCGAGCTGGTGGAAGTGGTGCATACCCTGCGCCAGGTGGTCTGCGTCAAAGGCTAGGGATGAAAGGCGCTTCCTTCTGTCGGGAAGATAACGCGAACTCGCCAGGTGGGTGTCGTATTGAAGTAGCCACTTTTTTGCTGCGACGAGGCCCTTTCAAATGACGACTACCGATGATTTCCGATTTCGCGCCCATGAACTGATAGTCGATCTCGACGCGGCCACCACGGAAATGATGAAGCTTATCTCTGCTCATCAGCTGAGCGGCCCGGAATGGGAGCGGGTCAGTCAATGGCAGCATGATGCCTACGAACGATGGATGACCTATCTGAACGCCAGGTCGTATCCGGAATCGGGTGATACAAATGCCCCGCACTGAGTTCTGTTCAATGGATGGATGTCTGGTCGGCGACGCGCTACATTGCCTCCTTTTCAGGAAAGGGCAGTGTCATGCGAATGTTGATCGGGGGCTTGGGGGTGGCGTTACTGGCGGGCTGTTCATTGCCCGCGTCAGTGGTGCCGGGTGAGCCGAATGTCAGCAAGTACAGCGAAAAACCGCCCAAAGAATACGCCGCCTGCGTCCTGCCAGCCTGGCAGCAAGTGGTGCCCAACTCGACTCAGGCGGGGATTTCCAATGGCTACCGGATTACGGCACCGAGCATCATCACGGCCGATGAGATCCTCGATATCGTGAAATCGAAAGACGGCAGTCGCGTTTCGCTTTATCAGGGACCGCCGTGGGCCAAATCGGGGGCGCTGCGCCAGGCCGTGCGAGACTGTCTGTAGGATTCAGTCGCGAATCTCGCTCACCTGGATGAGGGGGTCGTCGCTTGCCTGAGCGTTTGCAGCGCTTTTCTTTTCCCGGCGGTCATTCATCCAGTGGTCCACTTGCACGCCGAACTCCGGCGGGGCTTTGCGCCCGACCCTGCGCGCCAGATCCAGGATGGTCTGCTGTGCGAGGGCTTCTTCCATGCGTTTCTGCGCCGTCATCATCACCGCATGGACCGCGCAGGGACCGGCCACCGCCCAGTCGGGCGTGGCGCCTTCGAACAACGCGCACCGCCCGCGAATCTCGCGGCAATCAAAAATCAGCTTCTGGCCATCGATGGCATTGACGATATCGAGCACGCTGATTTCGTCCGCCGGCCTGGCCAGCTTGAAGCCGCCGCGCACGCCCTCGGTGGCCACCACCAGTTTTGCCTTGGCCAGTCGGGTGAAGATTTTCGCCAGGTAATCCAGGGGCACGCCTTGCAGCTCGGCGAGATCGCGTACGCTCGCCTCACGGGTGTCCCCGTGGTTCCCCACCAGAAAAATCAGGCAATGAATGCCGTACTCGACGCCCGCGCTGTAAAGAGACATTGGTATCTCCGACTAATGTTGTCGTAAATATTAACAGCTGGGAAAGAGCCAGGCAACGCGCCTCATACGCGCTCGATGGCACAGCGCTTATTGGGAGCTAAGGGTATTGAGCAATCACGCGGGTTGATAGCAACCATCACAAAAAAAACATTGCGCAATCTAACTCGGATCAATACAGTCGTAGTTGTTCGGTCGGCACTGGCAAGCGTTCGACCGCTGGCGAATTCATCATTTGGTCTTCCCCCGGAGTTGAAAATGACACAGCACATTCTGGTAATCGGCGCAGGTTTCGGTGGTATGTGGACGGCGTTGAGCGCGACCCGCCTGTTCGATATCCATGCTCACAACGACGTTGAAGTCACCGTGTTGGCCCCGCAGGCCGAGCTGCGTGTTCGCCCGCGCTTCTACGAACCGAATGCGCACCAACTGGCGGCACCGATCGGCGAGCTGTTCGATGCGGTCGGCGTCAAGTTCATCAAGGGCGCGGCAGAATCCATCGATGTGGAGCAAAAGCGTGTGGGCTACGTCGATGCTTCGGGCACCCGACAGCTATGCAGCTACGACAAACTTGTTCTGGCCACCGGCAGCCGCCTGGCACAGTCCAGTACCCCGGGTGTGACCGAACATGCGTTCGACGTCGACCAGATCGAACAGGCCATACGCCTGGAAAACCATCTCAAATCCCTGGCCAACCAGCCCTACAGCAAAGCGCGTAACACAGTCGTTGTGGCTGGCGGCGGCTTCACCGGGATTGAAACGGCGACTGAAATGCCGGCGCGCCTGCGGTCGATCCTGGGTGACGAGGCCGATATCGAGGTGATCATCGTCGATCGCGGCGAGAAAATCGGCGGCTCCATGGGCCCCGAGATCGCCAGGTCGATCGAAGAAGCCAGCCTCGAGACCGGGGTGAAATGGCACTTGCGAGCCTCGGTGGTCTCCATCGACGCCCACGGTGTCAATCTGAACGACGGCCAGCGTATCGACGCCAGCACCGTGATCTGGACCACCGGCGTGCGCGCCAGCTCGCTGACCGAGCAGATCCCCGGCGAACGCGATCACCTGGGCCGGCTGCACGTGGACAGCCACCTGAAAGTCATCGGCCAGGACGACATCTTCGCCACCGGCGATGTCGCCTACGCCGCCACTGACGACATCGGCAACTACGCCTTGATGACGTGCCAGCACGCCATCGTGTTGGGCCGCCATGCCGGCAACAACGTCGCCGCGCAGATTCTGGGCGTGGACCCGACGCCGTACCGCCAGCCCAAATACGTCACCTGCCTGGACCTGGGGGCCTGGGGCGCGGTGTACACCGAAGGCTGGGATCGCCAGGTCAAGCTGGTCAGGCAGGAAGGCAAGGCGCTCAAGACCCAGATCAACACCCAGTGGATCTACCCGCCGGCGGCCAATCGCGAAACGGCATGGGCTGCTGCGGATCCGCTGATCCCGATTGCTTAAGAGGCCTGTAACGTCGTCTTGAAGACGCCACCCGCTGCTAAAAATCCCGTCCGGTTTTCCGGGGCGGGATTTTTTTTTGGAGCTTCTACCGGGTTGGAAGTCACTTCATTTTTCACGCTAACGCGGTCTCTTACAGGCGCTGGCTCGCTGGCATACGCGTACCCCTGTAGGAGCCAGCTTGCTGGCGAAGGGCTCAAGTGCGCCGCGGTTAACCAGACCGAACGCGTTATCGTTAACGACCATCGCGAGCAAGCTCGCTCCTACAGTTACTGCGTTACCGGTATTTCCCAATTGCGTAATAGCCTTTTTACCGGCCGAAAGGTTGCAGTTATGAAATTTAATCTGTATTTTTTCATGAAATTATAAGTATAAAATTTCATGGGCCGCCTTTGGATGGACATGCAAGAAGAAATCTCGGCGCTGGCGATCCTGATCCAGGACCTGCGCAAACACAAAAAATACACGCTCAAGGATTTGGCTGACAAGATCGGTCGTTCCGTGGGCTTTCTCTCGCAGGTCGAGCGCGGACTGTCACGGCCGACGGTGGCGGACTTGACTGCCATCAGCGAAACCCTCGGCGTGCCGACCACGTATTTCTACAGTCTGCCCAAGCCCATGGCCCTGCCGTGGGTGACCCGTCCTGACGAGCGCCGCACCCTGTATTACGCCGACGGCATTACCGACATCCTGGTTTCGCCAAAAATGCGCGCCTCGTTCTCGATGCTGGAAAGCCAGCTCGAGCCCGGCGCCAGCAGCGGCGACCGGCACATGAATGACAGCTCGGAGCAGGGCGGCTATGTCCTGGAGGGCGAGCTGACGTTGTGGCTGGCTGACGACGAGCCGGTCACCCTGCATGCCGGCGACAGTTTTCAGCTGGCCAGTCATGCCCACTGCCGCTACGGCAACCTCTCGGACCGACTCACCCGCGTGCTGTGGGTCTACACCTGATGACACGACAAGGACTATCAACGATGGATGCTGTCTGCTCCGATCTGCTCGCCGAAGTTCGTACCTTCCGCCAGCGTTACCCGGATGTCCGTTACGTAGACTTGATCTCCCTGGACATTCCCGGGCATTTCTACGGCAAGCGCTACCCGATTGAAATGCTGGAAAAGGTCGCTGCCGGCAGCGCCCTCAAGCTGCCGCAGAACTGTGTGTTGCTGGGGGCTCAAGGGGGGCTGTTCAAGATCGGCGACTACTGTTTCAACGACGGCGATCCGGATGCGCCCCGGCGCCTGGTGCCAGGCACATTGAAACTCGTGGGCTGGGAAAAGCAGGCGCTGGGGCAGATGCTGATCACCTCCAGCGGCACCGAACAACCGATCGTCTTCGAACCCCGGGAAGTCCTGGCGCAGGTGCTGGAGCGGCTCGGCCGAAAGGGCATTTTCCCTGTGGTCGCTTTCGAGCTGGAGTTCTATCTGTTCGATCGCCAACTGCAGGATGGCTTGCCCCGGTTCCCGCGGGATCCGCTGACCGGCGATGCGGACGATCAGCCGAACATGCATATCGAGCGGCTGTCGCGATTTTCGACGGTGCTCGATGACATGGTCGAGACCGCGCGGGCGCAAGGCATCGATGCCACGGTGATCACGGCCGAGCTGGGTCCTGGCCAGTTCGAAATCAACTTCGGCCACCTCGATGATGGCCTGCGTGCCGCTGACTGGGCCGCCTTGTTCTGCCGCAGCACTCGGGGGGTGGCGCTCAAGCATGACTATCGCGCCAGCTTCATGGCCAAACCCTACCTGCACCATCCGGGTAGCGGCATGCATGTCCATGTCAGCCTCTACGACGAAGCCGGGAACAACCTGTTGGCCACAGACGGGCAGCGGACGCTGCGCCATGCAGTGGCGGGCTGCCTGGAAGTACTGCCCCATTGCATGCCGATCTTTGCCCCCAATCACAACGCCATGCGACGCCTGAGCGGCACGGTGAACGTCGCCAACCGCGCCAGCTGGGGTTTCGAAGACCGCGACGCGTGCCTGCGGGTACCCGAATCGGATGACCGCAATCTGCGGATCGAACATCGCCTGTCAGGTGCCGATGCCAACCCTTACCTGGTGCTGGCGGCGATTCTGGTGGGTCTGGAACAGGGGCTGAAAGCCGGTCGCGAGCCGATCGCATCGCTCAACGAAGACCGCAACAGCGGTATCGATTTTCCGCTGGAGATGCTCGAAGCGGTGCAATCGATGCAAGGCCATGCGCCGTTGCGCGAGGGGTTGGGCGCGGAGTTCGTGGATGTCTACTGCGAGAATAAGCGTCAGGATCACCTGGCGTTCATGCAGGAAATCAGCGCCCGGGAATACCGTTGGTTTTTGTAGGTCGTCTTGAAAATAGTGTGGATATTTAAGGGCTTGGAAATATTAGTAACTGGATGGTGAGTCAAAATATCTTGTTACAGGGCGAAATATTCAGTAATATTCGCCCCGTGTTCACCACCACGGTTTATGCATTTTTAAGTCCCGGGCGTCCATCAGCTGCCCGGGATTTTTTTTTGCCTGCGTTTAAAGGTGCGCTTTGAACTCCTCCATCGCGTCCAGCAGGGCCTCCTGGAAATACGCCTGCGACGCCCGGTCGCAAAGGATGTGCAGGCTCGCTTGCCGCGCGCTGCCGGCATTGATCACGATCACGTTGATGCGGGCCGCCGATGTCTGCGCCACAGCCCCGGGGCCGAATGCCTGCGGACTCAAATCAACGCCGCAGAGTTTGGCCATCACCTCACTCGGGTTGTCCCCCGTCAGCTGAAACCAGGCATGGCTGTCCTGGCGCGGCAGCAAGTAGTTGGCCTGATGATCGAGCTCCCAGCGCGCCTCTTCATCCGCCAGGCGCTGGCCCTGATCCTCGGGGCTGCCCAGCAGCAGGTATTCGCTCTGTGACAGCCGCGCCACCAGGCTGCCATCGGCTTGAATCACCGCGCGGTTGGGCACATCGGGCAGAGTGAAGCCGCGGCTGCGCAGGTATTCGGCACTGTGGGCGCCGCGGAAACCGACCCGCGGCAGGTCGGTCAGGTCCGTCAGGCTGCAGCCTGGCAACGGCGCCAGGGTTTGCCGGCCAACACGGGGTTGTTCTCTCAGACTGGTCATGGCTCAAAGCTCCTGGCGTTGGTTATCGGGATCGAAGAAAGGCAACTTGACCACCTCGGCCTGGACCACGATGCCGCCTTCGACGCGGATCGGAATCCGTTGCCCCGGAGTGCTCTGGTCGATGCCGGCATAGGCCAGGCCGATGATCTTGCCCAGGCTGGCGGAATACTCGCAGGAGGTGACATTGCCGCTGATGTCCGGACCCTTGAGCACCAGGTGGCCCTCGAGGGGTTGCAGACTGCCCTTGGGCAACGCGAAGCCCACCAGTTTACGCTTCAGCGGCTGGGCTTCGAGGATGTCCACCGAGCGCCGGCCGACGAAGAACGGTTTGTTGCGGCTGACCGCCCAGCCCATGTCGATTTCTGCCGGGTGGGTCATGCCGTCGGTGTCCTGGCTGATGATCACGTGGCCTTTTTCCAGGCGCAGCAGGCGCTGGGTTTCGACGCCGAACGGGCGGATATCGAACGCCTTGCCGGCGTCCGTCAATGCGTCCCACAGTTCGAGCCCGTGGCGCGCCGGGACGTGGATTTCATAACCCAGTTCGCCGACGAAGCCGACCCGCAGCAGGCGTGCCTTGATGCCGGCGACCGTGCCCTGACGCACGCCCAGGTAAGGGAAGCCTTCGGCGCTCAGGTCGAGGTCGGTGCAGACCTGTTCCAGCACTTTGCGCGAGTCGGGCCCGGCGACGTTGACCGCGCAAATGGCCGCGGTGACGTTGGCGACGTCCACATCCAGGCGCCATTGTGCGTTCCACTTGAGCATCTGCTGGTAGATCCGGTCGACGCCGCTGGTGGTGGCGGTGACGTAGAAATGGTTTTCGGCCAGCCGCGCGCAGACGCCGTCGTCGATCACCACCCCGTGCTCGTTGGTCATCAGCGCATAGCGCGAGCGCCCGATCGGCTGCTTGAGAAAGGCAAAGGTGTACATCCGGTTGAGCAGCTCGGCGGCGTCCGGGCCGCGCACATCCAGGCCGCCCAGGGTCGAGACGTCGATCAGGCCGACCTTGTTGCGCACGTGCAGGGCTTCGGCCTGCATGCAGGCCTCGCGCTCCTTGGCGTTGCCGAAGTAGGCCGGACGTTGCCAGATGCCGGCGGGCATCATCTTCGCCCCGGCTTGCAGGTGGCGGGCATGCATCGGCGTTTGCCGGTACGGGTCGAACGCGCGACCGGCGACATGCGCCAGCTTCTCGGCCACGAACGGCGGTCGCGCGGTGGTGACGCCGGTTTCGCTGATGTTGCGCTGGGTCGCCCAGGCCACCAGCCGCGCGGTCGGCAACGCCGAGTGGCGGCCCTGGGAGGGGCCCATGCCGACGGTGGAGTAGCGCTTGACCAGTTGCACGTCGCGATAGCCGATGCGGGTGGCGTTGACGATGTCGGCCACTTGCAGATCCTCGTCGAAGTCGACGAAGTCCTTGCCCTTGGGATGGGGGAAGATCGGCCAGTTGAAGTTGACCCGGGCTTCGCCGCTGAAGGGCACACGCTGGGCACCGACCACCAGGCCCAGGGCGAGGGCGGCCTCGGTGCCGGCATTCACGCCATCGGCTATGACGTTGTCCAGCCGGTGACGCGCATTGACCGAACCTGCGACATTCAGGTTCTGCGGCAGGCCGCTGATGGTGAACTCCGCACGCTGGTCGTCGTAGGCCAGTTTGCCGCCGGCCTGGCACAACAGTTGATAGACCGGCATGTAACCGGCGGACATGCACAACACGTCGCAATCCAGGTGCTGCCCGCTCGCGGCGACCTGGCCTTGTGCGGTGATCATGCGCACGTCGACGCCATTGATATGGCGCATGCCTTTCTCGTGCAGGGCTTCATAGACGGTGCTGTTGCACTGAAGGTAAATCTTGCGTTGCGCCAAGGCGCCCGGCAGGGATTCGTCCGACGGCCCCTGGCGCATGTCCACCACGGCGACCACTTTCACCCCCTGGTCGTGCAAGTCCAGCGCGGCGAGGTAACCGTCATCGTTGCCCGTCAGCACCACGGCGCGATTGCCCGGCTTGACCGCATACAGTTTCATCAGCCGTTGTGCGGCACTGGTCAGCATCACCCCCGGCAGGTCGTTATTGCGAAAGACCACCGGCTGATCGAAGGCGCCGCTGCACACCAGGCACTGCCGGGCACGCACCTTGTACAGGCGTTTGCCCTGGATCACCGGCAGGTAGTTGTCGGTGAACCAGGCGTTGCAGGTGGCTTCGGTGAGGATGCGGATATTGGCGTGCTGCTCCACTGCGGCCAGCAGTTCGCGGCGCAGGGTCTCGGCACGGTTGCCTTCAATATCGAAGCGCGCATAGGTCAGCGAACCGCCGAGCACCGGTTGTTGCTCGATCAGCAACACCTTGGCCCCTGCATTGGCCGTCGTCAGCGCCGCATGCAGCCCGGCTGGCCCGGCGCCGATCACCGCGACATCGGTGAACAGGTAGGCCTTGTCGTAGTACTCGGGCTGGAACGTCAGATCGAGCACACCGAGGCCGGCTTTCTTGCGGATGATCGGTTCCCAGATTTTCCACATGCCCTTGGGCTTGTAGAACGAGCGATAGTAGAAGCCCACCGGCATGAATTTCGAGAATTTGCCGAGGTAGGCGTCCTTGTCGTTGTCCAGCGAGCCGTTGACGTTCTGCGCCGTGACCTGCAAACCGGCGGACAAGGCGTGCGCATCGGCCAGCACGTTAGGCTCCTGGGGCAGCTGCACCAGGCTGTTGGCATCCTGGCCAGCCATGGTCAGCGGGCCGCGGGGGCGATGGTATTTGAACGAACGGGAGATCAGGAAGCGCCCGTTGGCCAACAGGGCGCTGGCGATGCTGTCGCCTTGCAAGCCCTGGTAGCGGTGGCCGTCGAAGCTGAAATCCAATGGCTGATCACGGTCGATCAGCAAGCCCATGGGGGCGGGTAAGCGATTCATCCGGCGATCTCCTTGGCGGCGCTGAAGTCGACGCGGGTGGTGAACAGTTCTTTAGGGTCGAAGGTGCGCAGGATTTCGTCGCTGACGGTGTGACGTTCCGCCAGGAACCAGTAGCTCGATGGCGTGTGCATCCACCACTCGCGCACCACGCCGGCGAGGTTGTCGGTGTTGAACACGTAGTCGGCCCATTCGGCGTCGCTGCAGGTCAGCGGATCGGGCATGGGTTTGAATTCACCGCCATAGGTGAACTCACTGATATTGCGGGGCCCGTTGAGCGGGCACGTCATGATTTTCATAGTCCGCTCTCCGTCAGTGACTGGCCGCCGTGGCGCCCATTTCGTTGACTTGCCGGAAGGTCGAGAAACGTTCCAGGCCGAAGGGTTTGATCAGCTCCGGCACTTTGCCGCCGCTGGCCACCAGCTCGGCCATGGTCTTGCCGCAGATAGGCGTGGCCTTGAAGCCCCAGGTGCCCCAACCGGCGTCGAGGTAGTAATTCTTCACCGGTGACAGGCCCATGATCGGGCTGTAGTCCGGGGTCATGTCGGTGATCCCGGCCCATTGGCGCATCAGCTTGGCGTTGGCCAGGAACGGGAACATCTCGATCGCGTGGGCCAGCAGGCTTTCCTTCAAGTCGAGAGTGGAGCGGGTATTGAACAGCGGATAGGGATCCGAACCACCGCCGAACACCACCTCGCCACGACTGGTTTGCTGCACGTAGCAGTGCAGGGCGGAGGAGCTCACCAGCGGATCGAGAAACGGCTTGAACGGCTGGGTGACCATGGCTTGCAGGGGGAAGGTCTGGATCGGCGAACGGATCCCGGCCTTGGCCATCAGCAATGAACTGTGACCGGCAATCGCCTGGACCGCGCAACCGCACTTGATGGTGCCGCGATTGGTTTTCACCGCGGTGATCGCGCCGTTTTCGATGATCAGGTCCTGGACTTCGGTGAGCTGGTGGATTTCCACGCCGCGCTTGGCCGCCTGTTTGGCGTAACCCCAGGCCACCGCGTCGTGGCGCGCGGTGGCGCCGTCGATGTGCCAGAGCCCGGCGATCACCGGCAAATGGCCGGGATCGAGGTTGAGGCTGGGCACCAGCTCGCGGATCTGCTGGCGGTCGATCATCTCGGTGCGCCCGCCGAAGTGCTTGTTGACCTCGGCCCGCTGACGGAACGAACGTACCGTGGCGTCGGTGTGGGCCAGGGTCAGCTGGCCGCGCTCGGAGTACATGATGTTGAAATCGAATTCGTTGGACAGCGACTGGAACATCCGCACCGACTCGGCATAAAAACGCACGCCTTCGCTGGTCAGGTAATTGGAGCGGATCACTGCGGTGTTGCGCGCAGTATTGCCGCCGCCCAGGTAGGACTTCTCCAGCACCGCGATGTTGGTGATGCCGTGGTACCTGGCCAGGTAGTAAGCGGTGGCCAGGCCGTGGCCGCCGGCACCGATGATCACCACGTCATAGCTCGCCTTGAGTTCCTTCGGTGGCGGCAGATCCACGTCTACCGGGTATTCCGAACTGAGCCCGTATTTCAATAGATTGAATGGCATGGGGCCTCCGATTGGCTGCGTTGAGCCTGGTGTTGCGCAAGGGCCGCGGTCACGGTGTTTTTCATCAGGAAGGCGATGGTCATCGGGCCGACGCCCCCCGGTACCGGCGTGATCGCCGCGACATGGGGCAGGGCGCTATCGAAGTCGACATCGCCCACCAGCCGGCTGCGACCAGCGTCGTCGATGCGGTTGATACCGACGTCGATCACCACCGCGCCGGGCTTGAGCCAGCTGGCATCGATCAGGCGCGGCCGACCCACGGCGGCGATGACGATATCGGCCTGACGGCACAGCGCCTGCGCATCGCGGCTGCGCGAATGCAGCATGGTCACCGAGCAGTCAGCCTTGAGCAGCAGCGCGGCCATGGGCTTGCCGACAATGTTCGAGCGGCCGATCACCACCGCGTGCTTGCCCCTCAGATCACCGCAGGTCTGCTCCAGCAGATACAGGCAACCGCTGGGGGTACAAGGGGCGAGGACCGTGCGACCCTGGCTGAGACCGCCGACGTTCTGGCTGTGGAAACCGTCGACATCCTTGTCTGGGGCGATGGCCTCCAGGGCGCGCAATTCATCCATGTGCGCCGGCAACGGCAACTGCAGGAGAATGCCGTTGATCGCGCGGTCGGCATTCAATGTGGCGATCAGGTCCAGCAATTGTCCGGTGCTGGTGTCCGGGGACAACCGATGCTCCACGGAGCGGATGCCCACCTCTTCGGCACGCAGTATCTTGTTGCGCACGTAGACTTGGCTGGCCGGGTCGCTGCCCACCAGAATCACCGCCAGCGCGGGTTGAATGTCTTGCTCGCGCAGGCGGTCCACGTCCTTGCGGACTTGAACCAGCACCCGGGCGGCTGCGGCCTTGCCGTCGATCAATGTGCAGGCGTTCACCGGAAGATCACCGTTCTGTCCTGGTTGAGGAAGACCCGGTGTTCAAGGTGGTACTTGACCGCCTTGGACAGGGCCACGGTTTCGGTGTCGCGGCCGGTGGCGACCAGGTCGTCGGGCAGGTAGACATGATCGACACGCTGGACCTCCTGCTCGATGATCGGTCCCTCGTCGAGATCGCTGGTAACGTAATGGGCGGTGGCGCCGATCAGTTTCACCCCGCGCTGGTAGGCCTGGTGATAGGGCTTGGCGCCCTTGAAGCCAGGCAGGAACGAGTGGTGAATGTTGATCGCCCGGCCCGAGAGTTGCTTGCACAGGTCGTCGGAGAGGATCTGCATATAGCGCGCCAGCACCACCAGTTCGGTGCCGGTGTCGTCGACGATCTTCATCAGCTCGGCTTCCTGCCGGGCCTTGGTGTCCTTGGTCACGGGCAGGTAGATGAAGCGGATGCCCTCGCGTTCGGCCATGGGCCGCAGGTCGAGGTGGTTGGAGACGATGGCGGTGATGGTCATGTCCATCTCGCCCTTGTGGTAGCGGTACAGCAGGTCGGTAAGGCAGTGGTCGAACTTGCTGACCATCAGTAGCACGCGCATCGGTTCGCGGGTGTCGTGCAGTTCCCAGGTCATGTCGAACGCCTGGGCGACGTCGGTGAAACCGTTCTTGATCTGCTGGATGTCGCCCGTGTGGCCGTCATTGAAGCGAAAGACTGCACGCATGAAGAAGCGGCCGCTGAAGTCGTCGTCGAATTGCGCCATCTCCCCGATGTAGCAACCGTTGTCCGCCAGGTAGGTGGTGACGGCGGCGACTATGCCGGACACCGCGGGACAGGTGATCTTGATGATGAAATGGTTTTTTTCGTGTTGCATGACACGTCCTCGGGATGATGGCGGCAGCTCATCGCATAGCGAAAAAAATGTCAGCGGACAGCGAGGCTCATCCTTGAGCGCGGTTTCTTGATGGGAATAAATTATTCCTGTTGGTGGCTTTATACGGGGGAAGAGGAGGTGGCGTCTAGGGGGTTTTGGAAAGTTTTTTAACTGGCAGGAATTTTATTGCGGATTTTCAGGGCGCACGCGTTCCCATGTAGGAGCTGGCTTGCCAGCGAAGGCGGTGGGTCAGTCGACATATTTATTGCCTGAACGGACGCCTTCGCTGGCAAGCCAGCTCCTACAGGGGGCGGTGTGATATCGGGTGGGCGAGGACTACGTTATTCCCTGTCACTCCCGTAATTCATGATCGACAACAGCCGGATCGGCACCCGCACCAACTCCTCGGGCCCATGGGGAATCTCCCCCTCGAACGTCAAGCTGTCCCCGGCCTCCATCCGATACAGCTGATTGCCATGCCGATAAATCAGCTCACCCTCGAGCAGGTGCAGAAACTCGGTCCCCGGATGCGAGAAGGTCGGAAACTCCTCGCTCGCGTCATCCATGCTGACCATATACGCCTCGAAACTCTTCTTCGGCCCACGGGTGTGATTGAGCAGATGATAGGTATGGCCTTTCTCTGTCCCCCGGCGAACCACCTCCATCCCCTGGTCAGCCTTGACCAGCAACGCACTGCCATCCTGCTGGTCGTACTCGCTGAACAACTTCGACAACGGCAGCCCCAGCACATCGCACAGCCGGCTCAAGGTCTCGAGGCTGGTAGACACCTGGGCGTTCTCGATCTTGCTCAACATGCCTTGGCTGATATCGGCAATCTTCGCCACATCGGACAATTTGAGGTCTTGCGCCTGGCGCTGACGCTTGATCTGCAACCCCAGGTATTGCTCAAGCTTGAGACGCGGTGCGGTTTCGGTCGGCATAGTCATCAGTCCTGCACACTTTCCGTTCAGTAATATTAGTTTCGCACTGAGAAAGTGCAAATCATGGCGCTCGGCGCCCATTCCGCTGGGCGTATTCCCACGGGGAAAAGAATTTTCCCATATATACAGCACAAAAGCGCTTTCCACGACGTTTCAACGGCGCGCTCGCGAATCTGGCAAGGGCCTTGCATTCCTATTGGGAAACTAACTTTCTTTTTAGGAATAAAAAGACAGTCAATGCCAATCCACAATGTTTTGCCTTTCGCGAGGAGTGACGAGCAATGTTGCCAGCAGAAACCCAGCGCATCATCGACAAGCACGGGATCAAGTACGTGCTTGCGCAGTTTGTGGATATTCATGGTGCGGCCAAGACCAAATCGGTGCCGATTTGCGGGCTCAAGACCGTCGCCGAAGAAGGTGCGGGTTTTGCCGGGTTCGCGATCAGCGGCATGGGCATGGAGCCTCACGGTCCGGACTTCATGGCCCGCGGCGACCTGTCCACCCTGACGCCGGTGCCCTGGCAGCCGGGTTACGGCCGGGTGGTGTGTGTGGGACATGTCGACGGCCAACCCCATCCCTATGACAGCCGTTATGTATTGCAGCAACAAGTGCAACGCCTGGCAGAAAAGGGCTGGACCCTCAACACCGGCCTGGAGCCCGAATTCAACCTGATGCGCCGCGATGAACAGGGCAAGCTGCAACTGGTCGACCTCAGCGACAACCTGGACAAGCCTTGCTACGACTACAAGGGGCTGTCGCGCTCCCGGGTGTTCCTCGAGCGGCTGACCGAAGCCCTGCAGGCGGTGGATTTCGAGGTCTATCAAATCGACCACGAGGACGCCAACGGCCAGTTCGAGATCAACTACACCTACAGCGACGCCATGACCTCGGCGGATCGCTTCACCTTCTTTCGCATGGCCGCCGGCGAGATCGCCAATGACCTGGGGATGATCTGCTCGTTCATGCCCAAGCCCGACCCGAAACGCGCCGGCAACGGCATGCACTTTCACCTGTCGATCAGCAGTGCCGACAACAAGAACCTGTTCCATGACGCCAGCGATCCGAGCGGCATGGGCCTGTCGAAACTGGCCTACCACTTCGCCGCCGGTCTGCTCGCCCACGGCCCGGCGCTCTGTGCCTTTGCCGCGCCGACGGTCAACTCCTACAAGCGGCTGGTGGTGGGCAACTCGTTGTCCGGCGCGACCTGGGCCCCGGCCTTCATTGCCTTCGGCGCCAACAACCGTTCGGCGATGGTGCGGGTGCCTTATGGCCGCCTGGAGTTCCGCCTGCCGGACGCCGGTTGCAATCCCTATCTGGTCAGCGCCGCGATCATCGCCGCCGGCCTGGACGGCATCGACCGTCAGCTGGAAATCGACCACGTCTGCAATGAAAACCTCTACAGCCTTAGCCTGGAGCAGATCGCCGCGCGCGGCATCAAGACCCTGCCGCAATCGCTCAAGGAAGCGTGCGACGCCCTGGAAGCCGACCCGCTGTTCGCTGAAGTGCTGGGCCCGCAGATCGTCGGCGAGTTCATCAAGCTCAAGCGCATGGAGTGGGTGGAATACAGCCGCCATGTGAGTGACTGGGAGATCGCTCGCTACACCGAGTTTTTCTGAGCCTGTTGGGCGGCGGCTACAAGCTGCAAGTGTCAAGCCGCAGTAAAAGCGGGTTGGCGGTGTAACACCAGTTTCTGTCTATGCGGTTTGTTTGCAGCTTGCAGCTTGCCGCTCCCGAACGAAGTGAGGACTGCTTTTATGTGTGGAATCGTAGGTCTGTACCTGAAAAATCTGCAGCTGGAATCCCAGCTAGGCAAGCTCTTTGAACCCATGTTGCAGGCCATGACCGATCGTGGCCCGGACAGTGCCGGTTTCGCCATCTACGGCGATGAAGTGGCCGATGGCTGGGTCAAGTTGACCCTGCAGGCGACCACTGAAGGCTTTGACTGGAAAACCCTGATGGGCGAACTGGAAGGGTGCTTGGGCTGTTCCCTGGACTGGTTCCAGAACGCCAGCGCCGCGGTGCTGAAGATCCACGCCGAAGAGGCACCGGTGCGCCTGGCCCTCGCCGAACTGGCCCCGGGCGTGCGCATCATGAGCGCCGGTCAGAGCATCGAAATCCTCAAGGGCATGGGTCTGCCTCAGGAGATTTCCCAACGCTTCGGCCTGGCCGGGATGAAGGGCAGCCACATCATCGGCCACACCCGCATGGCCACCGAAAGCGCGGTGACCATGGAAGGCAGCCACCCGTTTTCCACCGGTGCCGACCTGTGCCTGGTGCACAACGGTTCGCTGTCCAACCACTTCCGACTGCGCCAGGAACTCAAGCGCGAAGGCATTCATTTCGAGACCGAAAACGACACCGAAGTGGCCGCCGGCTACCTGACCTGGCGCCTGCAGCAGGGCGATTCGCTGAAGGAGGCGCTGGATCATTCCCTGGAGGACCTGGACGGTTTCTTCACCTTCGCCATCGGCACCCGTAACGGTTTTGCGGTGATCCGCGACCCGATCGCCTGCAAGCCGGCAATCCTCGCCGAGACCGACGACTACGTCGCCATGGCCTCGGAATACCAGGCGCTGTCGAGCCTGCCGGGCATCGAACACGCCAGGATCTGGGAGCCGGCACCGGCCACCCTGTACATCTGGGAACGCCAGTCAGCTTAAGGAGCGCGCACATGAAAACCATCGATCTTTCCACTGCCACCGTGCGTGAACTCAACCAGGCGCTGCACGACCAGGCGAACACCGTTGAAGACCGCGAATGGGTGGTGACACATTCCAACGGCAAGCACAACCTCGCGGTCGGAGTGAACCAGGCCGTGTCCATCGATATCCAGGGCCACGCTGGCTACTACTGCGCGGGCATGAACCAGCAGGCTTCGATCACCGTTCACGGCAATGTCGGCGTCGGTTGCGCCGAGAACATGATGTCCGGCTACGTCCGCGTCAAAGGCAGCGCCTCCCAGGCGGCCGGGGCCACGGCCCATGGCGGACTGCTGGTGATCGAAGGCGATGCCGGTGCCCGTTGCGGGATTTCCATGAAGGGCATCGACATCGTGGTCGGCGGCAGCATCGGCCACATGAGCTGCTTCATGGGCCAGGCCGGGCGCCTGGTGGTCTGTGGCGATGCCGGCGATGCCCTGGGCGATTCGTTGTACGAAACCCACATTTACGTCAAAGGCACGGTCGAGTCCCTGGGCTCGGACTGCGTCGAGAAAGAGATGCGCGCCGAGCATCTGGAGGAGCTGCAAGGCCTGCTCAACCGCGCCGGTTTCGAGCACCAGGCGGCTGACTTCAAGCGCTACGGCTCGGCCCGTCAGTTGTACAACTTCAAAGTCGATAACGCGTCCGCGTACTGATCCGCGCGAGGAGAACAGATATGAGCGACCCAATCAGTCAAAAAGCAGCCACTCCAGTGCTGCGCGAGTCCGCCACCTTCGACCGCCTGACCATCCAGGAAATCCAGCGTGCCGCCGAGACCGGCATCTACGATATTCGCGGTGGCGGCACCAAGCGCAAGCTGCCGCACTTCGATGACTTGCTGCTGCTCGGCGCCAGCGTTTCGCGCTACCCGCTGGAAGGCTATCGGGAGAAGTGCGGCACCGATGTGATCCTCGGCAACCGCTTCGCCAAGAAGCCGATCCACCTGAAGATTCCGGTGACCATCGCCGGCATGAGTTTCGGCGCCTTATCGGCCAATGCCAAGGAAGCCCTGGGCCGTGGCGCGACCATCGCCGGCACCAGCACCACCACCGGTGACGGCGGCATGACCCCGGAAGAGCGCGGTCAGTCCCAGCATTTGGTCTATCAGTATTTGCCGTCGCGCTACGGCATGAACCCGGACGACCTGCGCAAGGCGGACGCCATCGAGATCGTCCTCGGCCAGGGCGCCAAGCCCGGTGGCGGCGGCATGCTGTTGGGGATGAAAGTGACCGAGCGTGTGGCGGGCATGCGTACGCTTCCAATCGGTGTCGACCAGCGCAGTGCTTGCCGTCACCCGGACTGGACCGGGCCGGACGACCTGGCGATCAAGATTGCCGAGTTGCGGGAAATCACCGACTGGGAAAAACCCATCTACGTGAAGATCGGCGCGAGCCGGCCGTACTACGACGTCAAGCTGGCGGTGAAGGCCGGGGCCGATGTGATCGTGCTCGACGGCATGCAAGGCGGGACGGCGGCGACCCAGGAAGTGTTCATCGAACACGTCGGTATCCCGATTTTGTCGGCCATCCCGCAAGCGGTACAGGCTTTGCAAGAGATGGGCATGCATCGCAAGGTTCAACTGATCGTCTCCGGAGGGATTCGCAACGGTGCCGACGTGGCCAAGGCCATGGCACTGGGGGCGGATGCGGTGGCCATCGGCACGGCGGCGCTGATTGCCTTGGGCGATAACCATCCACGTCTGGACGAGGAATTGCAGAAGATCGGCTCGGCGGCCGGCTTTTATGACGACTGGCAGAACGGCCGCGACCCGGCCGGGATCACCACTCAAGACCCGGAATTGTCCAAGCGCCTGGACCCGGTCGAAGGCGGTCGCCGCCTGGCCAATTACCTGCGGGTGATGGTGCTGGAGGCCCAGACCATGGCCCGGGCGTGTGGCAAGTCGCATCTGCATAACCTGGATCCGGAGGATCTGGTGGCATTGACGGTGGAATCGGCGGCCATGGCCCGGGTGCCGCTGGCGGGGACCAGCTGGATTCCGGGGTCCGGTTACTGAGACCTGCCTCTGTAGGAGCCAGGCTTGCCGGCGAAGGCGATCTTTCGGGCGCCTTCGCCGGCAAGCCTGGCTCCTACAGACGATGATGTTCAACTATTCGAAGAGACCACAACGGTCCGTCGCTTTGCCACTTGCTCACTGCCCGGCACTTCCCATTTCCTTTGCAGGAGCTTTGAACATGGTCAATCGTCCTCTGGGCAAATCCCTTCTCGGCCTGTTGATGACTGGTGCACTGGTGCCGCTCGCGCAGGCGGCCGATGCACCAACCTTGAACACAGGCAGCACCGCATGGATGGTCACCGCCACCGTGCTGGTGCTGTTCATGTGCCTGCCAGGCCTCGCGTTGTTCTACGGCGGCCTGGTACGGGCGAAAAACATGCTCTCGTTGTTTACCCAGTGCTTCGGCATCGCCGGCCTGGTGGGGGTGCTGTGGGTGATTTATGGCTACAGCATGGTGGTCGACAGCTCCGGCATGGTCGAGGGGCAGGTGACCTTCAACAGTTTTGTCGGTGGCTTGAGTCGGGCCTTCCTGGCCGGCATGACCCCGGACAGCCTGGTCGGCGAAATACCGGAAGGGGTGTTCGTGACCTTCCAGATGACCTTCGCCATCATCACCCCGGCACTGATTGCGGGTGCGTTCGCCGAACGCATGAAGTTCTCGGCGGCGCTGCTGTTCATGGCGCTGTGGTTCACCCTGGTGTATGCCCCGGTGGCGCACATGGTCTGGGGCGGAGCGGGGGCCTTGATGCATAACTGGGGCGTGCTCGATTTTGCCGGGGGCACCGCCGTGCATATCAACGCCGGGGTCGCCGCGTTGGCCGCGTGCCTGATGCTTGGCAAGCGCAAGGGCTACCAGAACACGCCGATGCCGGCCCACAACCTGAGCCTGACCATGGCCGGTGCGGCGATGCTCTGGGTCGGTTGGTTCGGCTTCAATATCGGTTCCGGTGGCGGCCTGAGCGGCACCTCTGGCGTCGTCATGCTCAATACCCAGCTGGGTGCTTGCGCCGGGATTCTCGGCTGGATGTTCACCGAGTGGTTCAAGGTCGGCAAGCCGAGTGCCCTGGGTCTTGCTAGCGGTGCCCTGGCTGGTCTGGTAGGGATTACCCCGGCATGCGCCTATGTGGGTGTCGGGGGTGCACTGGCCATCGGTCTGTTGTGCGGGGTGTTCTGCTACCTGAGCGTCACGGTGCTCAAGCGCCGCTTCGGTTATGACGACAGCCTGGATGTATTCGGCTTGCATGGCATCGGCGGGATGATCGGCGCGGTGCTGACCGGGGTATTCTGCGTGCCGTCCCTGGGCGGCCTGGTGGAAGGCGTGACCATGGGCGCCCAGGTCGTGGCGCAAATCAAGGGTGTGCTGATGACAACGGTGTATTGCTTTGTCATCAGCTGGATCATTCTCAAAGTGGTCAATGCGCTGGTCGGCTTGCGGGCCCATGAGTCGGTGGAGGACATGGGGCTGGATCTGGCTGAGCATAACGAGCGTGCTTACAACCATTGAGGATGATGGTCGATCGATATCACTCTTGAGCTTGAAAAAAAACCCTGTCGTTGCCGGCAGGGTTTTTTTCCATGTACAGCGTCCAACTCACCCCGACACCGGCACACTCACCACCTGCGGTCCGCCACGCTGCACGGCACGCTGCAACTGGCTGGCGATCAAGGTGTTCTTCAGCAGATACGCAATGGTCATCGGCCCGACACCCCCGGGCACCGGCGTGATTGCACTGGCGACGGTGCGCGCGCTGGCGTAATCGACATCGCCCACCAGACGAGGACCGGATTCGCCCGCAATCCGATTGATCCCGACATCGATCACCACGGCGCCGGGCTTGAGCCAACTGGCATCGATCAAATGCGGGCGACCCACCGCAGCAACCACGATGTCCGCCATACGGCACAGCGTCGGCGCATCGACGCTGCGCGAGTGCACCACGCTGACCGAGCAGTCGGCCTGCAGCAGCAGGGTGGCCATCGGCTTGCCGACGATGTTCGAACGGCCGATGACCACCGCGTGCAAGCCGCTCAAGTCACCACAGGTTTCACGCAGCAGCCGCATGCAGCCGCTGGGCGTGCAAGGCGTCAGCACTTCGATGCCTTGCACCAGGCCCCCGACGTTTTCCCGATGAAAACCGTCGACGTCCTTGATCGGGTGAATGGCATGGATCACCGCCTGCTCGTCGATATGCCCCGGCAAGGGCAACTGCACCAGGATGCCGTTGACCGAGGCGTCGGCGTTCAACTGCGCAATCAGTTCCAGCACCTCGTTCTGGCTGGCATTTTCCGCCAGGCGGTACTCCAGGGAACGAATACCGACCTCACTGGCGCGCAGCAGTTTGTTGCGCACATAGACTTCGCTGGCCGGGTCATCACCGACGAGCAGTACGGCCAGGGCCGGAAAAATCTGTTCTTCGGCCAGGGCCAGGACTTCTTCCCGAACCTCGTCGAGAACCCGGGCGGAGATGGCTTTGCCGTCGATATCGCGGGCAAGAGCAGGGGGGATGCTGACCAAAAGAGTCACCGTCGTCTTGATTGAAAAAGGGGGCGAAATGATCATCGAGGCGTCGTTGCGCCCCGATGATCCATCAGAGACCTGCAGGCAAGTGCGTTCAGGCTACCAGTTGATGGCAGCCGTACACCACCAGAACACCCGCGATCAGTGTGGCATAAGGCAACCAGCCGGCGCGTTTCTGACCGGCATCGGCCTGAATATGCAGGTCGCTGAGCATCGCTTCGGGGAAGCGTCCGCGGTCCTGCACATAGTGGCGGTAGCAGAATACCGGCAGGATCAACAGCGCCAGCAGCAGACCGGTCATCAGGGTTCCGGCGCCCCAGATATCGGCACCCAGACCCATGCATGCCAGGTTGACGAAACTCAGTACACCGCCTGCCACCAGCAGCACGGTGGGGGCCTTGTACGGGCGTACCCAGTCCGGACGGTCCAGGCGATGGATCCAGCCGGCGTTGAGGTTGAGGAAGTTGAAGATGATGTAGCTGACGTTGGATGCCGCGAGCACGAACACGTAGTCGGACATCAGTAACAGCAGCAGGTTGAACGACAGGTCGGTCCACATGGCGGCGGTCGGTGCGCCGTGTTCGTTGGTGCGGCCCAGGTATTTGGGCAGCCAGCCGTCCACCGACGCCTGGTACAGGGTGCGGGACGAGCCGGACATCGAGGTCATGATCGCCAGCAAGGTGGCAAGCACCAGCATGATCAGCACGATATTGGCCACCAGCTTGCCGCCGCCGATGCTGTCCGCCATGACCTGGCCGACACCCATGCCGCTGTAGATCGCCGGCGACAACAGGCCGCTGTAGACTGCCGGCGTGACCACCGCGCCGCTGGCGTCGAGCACCGCCGGTGTTACCAATTGGCCAAGACCGAGACTGCCCTGAAAGGCCAGGGGCACCAGGGTGAACACCAGGATGCACAACAGGCCGGCGTAGAAGATCGCCTTGAAGGTGTCGCGCTTGGGGTCCTTGAATTCCCGGGTGTAGCACACCGCCGTTTCGAACCCGTAAGTCGACCAAGCGGCCATGAAAAGTCCGCCGGCCATCAGCGACCAGCCGGAAATGTCCCAGGTGCCGTCGATGACTTGCCCGGCCGCATCATGGGCCAGGGGGTACAACGGCAGGAAGTTGGCCTGGGCCGCATCGCCGGTGAACAAGGGCACTACGCCCACCAGCAGCAAGGGGATCAGCGAGGTCACGCCGAGCACCAGGGTCAGGCGTGCCGAGCGCAGGATGCCGCCATGCTGCACGGCGAACACGGTCAGCAGGATCAGCAGGCCGATGGCGAAGGTCGCGTTGATTCGCAGCGACAGGCCGCTCTTGATCCAGCCCAGGTCGAGCAAGGTCAGTTGCCAGGTGTTGATCAGTGCATCGGCGGGAAACAGCGCCGTAAGGATGTAACCGGCTGCCAGCCCTGAACCGATCGACAGCACGGGCGACCAGGCCAGCCAGTTGCACCACACCGACACCGGTGCGATCAACTTGCTGTAGCGCACCCAGGCGACCGCGCCATAGACCGAGGCGCCGCCGGACTTGTGCGGGAACAGCCCGGCGATTTCGGCGTAGGTGAAGGCCTGGATAAAGCCGAACAGGATCGAAACGATCCAGACGATCCAGGCCGGTTTGCCGACCGTGGCGGCAATCGCGCCGATAGAAAACAGCACCAGGGCAGGCACGCCACTGGCAACCCAGAACGCCCCGCGCCAGTCGATCTTGCGCTGCAGGCTGCCCATTGAACCGGCGGCCTGGGGTACGGCCTCGAACGTAGTCGCTTCCATCTTCGTATTCCCATGTTTGAGTCGAACGAGACCTGTAGGAGCGAGCTTGCTCGCGATGAACATAAAAACACCGCGATTAGCCAGAAAAACGGCGTAATCGTTAACGTTTTTCGCGAGCAAGCTCGCTCCTACAGATGTGGGTATGGGCAGTCAAAAGTGAATGAGAGCTCGATCAACTGCGTACCCGGCTCTTGTCCGGGTCGTAGAAAATCGCGGCGGTGACCGTGGCGCTGATGCGCTTCTGCAGGCCGTCGACTTTGCCGATTTCCAACACCGTGCCGACGTCGGCACACGTCACGTCGACCCGGCACAACGCAATGTTGCTGGCGAGCAGGGGCGAGCGGCAGGCACTGGTAATGACCCCGACCTGAGCCCGGCCGCGGTACACCGGGTCACCGTGATGGACGCCTTCATTGCCGCTCAATTGCAGGCCTACCAGCTTGTGGGCTGGATGAGCGCTGCGCCGCAGCAGGGCCTCGCGACCGATGAAATCATCGGTCTTGCTCTTCAGCGTTACGCTGAAACCGATACCGGCCTCGAACGGATCGGTCTGGTCGCTGAACTCGTAGCCGGCAAATATCAGCCCGGCTTCGATGCGCAGCATGTCCAGCGCTTCCAGGCCCAGCGGCACCAGGCCCAACGGTTGGCCCAGAGCCCAGATCCGGTCCCAGACTTGGCCGGCATCCTCGGGCTGGCACCAGACTTCGTAACCCAGCTCGCCGGTGTAGCCGGTGCGCGAGATCATCAGCGGGCAACCGTCATGACCGTCCAGGCGACCCACCAGAAAACGGAACCAGCCGAGGCTTTCCAGTTTCGGCTGATCAGGTGCGGTCCAGACCATCTGCTTGAGCAGCTCACGACTCATCGGGCCTTGCACCGCGAGGTTGTGGATCTGCTCGCTGGCGGATTTGACCCAGACTTTCATGCCGAGCTTGTGCGCTTGCTCACGCAGCCAGGCCCCGGCGTAGTCTTCGCCGCAGATCCAGCGGAAATTGTCCGGGCCCAGGCGCAGCAAGGTGCCGTCGTCGAGCATGCCGCCGTGCTCGTGGCACATCGCCGAGTACACCACTTGCCCCACCGCCAGACGCCGCACATCGCGGGTCAGGCAGTACTGCAACAAGGCCTCGGCGTCGGGGCCGATGATTTCGAATTTGCGCAAGGCGGTCAGGTCCATCACCGCCACCCGTTCGCGGCAACCCAGGTATTCCTCGATCGCGCCATAGCCGTCATAACGCAGTGGCAGCCACCAGTTGCGGTAGTCGACGAAGTTGCCGGTCAAGGCGCGGGTGCGTGAGTGGAACGCGGACTCACGGGTAAGGATCGGGTCGGCATCGGCCGTGGTTCGAGTGCTCATGGCGATGGAAAAACGCTCCTTTTCGCTGTAGATGCGGACATGGATATCGCTCGGGTTCCAGCCGTTGGCCGGGTCGATGTCATCCGGGCACGAGGTACTGGCGCACTGCAGGTCGGTCATGGCCCGCAGCAGCACGTAATCGCCTGGACGCGACCAGGGTTCATCCAGGGTCATCTGCTGGTGTGCGTCGATCCCGGTATTGAAGAAGAAGTTGATCGCCGGCCAGCCATTGCGGGCCTTGACCCCATGGGGCGAAAGCACCTGGCTGAGGTTGTCGCTGCAGTTGTCGTGCCCGAAGTAGCCATGGCTCTCGTAATAGCGCGCCGCGCAGGCCAGGGCGAAGGAATCGTGGCGGCCGACGGTGTCACGCACCACCTCGAGCATCGGTTGCATCTGCCGGTCGAAAAACTTCGAAAACAGACCCGGTGCCGGGTAGGCGCTACCGTTCAGCGTGCGGGTGACGGTCTGGTCCAGGTCCAGCTCCAGGCCTCGGTCGAGCGCCCGTCGATCCAGGGCAACGAAGTCCGAGCACTGGCGGCCGGCGACATCCAGCACCTGCACGTACCGACCTTTGCCGACGGTGTAACTGTGGGCGGTGCCGGCACCGATGGTGAACTCGTCGAGTAGCTCGCCCAAGGGTTCGGGCAACGCGGGGAGGAGCACCGGCGAGGGATTGGCCCGAGTCACCCATAACCTGAGTTCGCTGGGCCGGTATTGCCGGTCAACGGCGGTCGGTCCGGCGGGTGCCGCGACGATCACGAGTAGCTCATCGCCGGCGACGAAGCGGCGGCTGAAATCGGCAGGGCTGTCCTCGTCCCAGAGTGAGGCGGCGCTGGGCAGGTGTTGTGGATCAATCGCGCGTCGGATCAGCGCATCGCCAATGCGGCGCGACTGCAAGGTCGGTCCGGCGAGCCGTGCGCCGATAAACCCGCAAGCCGTCGAACCGCTCAGTGCCCAGGCCGCCAGGGCGCTGCGACCGAGCCTGTCCATGGCCAGCAATTGGCAAGGTTGTCGGCCTTCGAGGTCGATCACTTGCAGGCTGTCGCCGGGTTGCAGCGCGACAAGGGTCAGGCCGCCGGCGGCCACCCGATAGCGCTCCAGGGCCGGGGCCCGGGCAAAGAGACCGGGCTCCCGCGGGCGGGAAACACGAGGTGCATTCATGGTGAGGCTCCCGGGTCAACCGATCGACTTGACGGACATCGGCGGTCCGGCGAGGTACGCCGCCATGGAGTCGTCAAGGGCATGCAGCCAAGGCGTGTGGTGGGGTGGCGACTGGGTGCCGGTCATCAGTGACCGGTAGGACTTGTCGCGGTAACCCATGATGTTGTGGGCCTTGTCGTGCTTCCAGTGCAGGAAGGTGTCGTTGACCGCGGCGATATCGAAGTTCGGGTAGTCGGTGGCGTCCACCAGCTGCTGGATGTAGGCGCCCTGGAATTCGAACATTTGCTGGTTGGTTTCCAGTGTCTGTTCCCGTGCGTGCCATTGCAGGCTGTCGGCGATCATCTCGGCCCGGCCCGGCAGCTGGATGCGTCCGAGGATCACATCGCGGGCGTACCAGGCCTGGGCGTCGAACATGTTGAACGAGTACCACTGGTCCTGCATGCCGAGGTAGATCAGTTGCGGGTTGGGCTCCCAGAAAACGCCCTTGTACAGGTTCATCGGCCATAGCCGGTTGTCGGTCTTGAGGCACAGTTCATCCGGCAGGAAGGGAAAGTGATGTTTGTAGCCGGTGCACAGGATCACCGCATCGATGCGCTTGTGGGTGCCGTCGATAAAGTACGCGCGGTTTTTTTCCAGGCGCTGCAGCAGCGGTTTTTCTTCCCAGTTGGCGGGCCAGTCATAGCCCATGGGGGCGGTGCGGTAGCAACTGGTGATGCTGCGGGCGCCGTATTTGTAGCACTGCGAGCCGATGTCCTCGGCTGAATAGCTGCTGCCGACGATCAGCAGATCCTTGCCCTTGAACTCCAGCGCCTCGCGGAAATCATGGGCGTGCAGGATGCGCCCGCCGAACTGCTCGAATCCGGGGAAGTACGGCATCTTTGGCGTCGAAAAGTGCCCGCAGGCATTGATCACATAGTCGAACTCTTCCGAGGTCCGGGTATCGCTGCCGTGGTCGTGGGCGACCACTGTGAAGCGGCGAGTCTCTTCGTCAAAGGTGACCTGGCGCACCACATTGTTGAAACGGATGTAGTCGCGAACGCCGGCTTTTTCGACGCGCCCCTTGATGTAGTCCCAGAGCACTTCCCGTGGCGGGTAGGAACCGATGGGGCGGCCAAAATGTTCTTCGAAGGAGTAGTCGGCGAACTCCAGGCATTCTTTCGGGCCGTTCGACCACAAATAGCGGTACATGCTGCCGTGCACCGGTTCGCCGTTTTCATCCAGGCCGGTGCGCCAGGTGTAATTCCACATGCCACCCCAGTCCTGCTGTTTTTCATAGCAGACCAGTTCCGGGATGGGCGTTCCCTGGTCCCTGGTCGATTGAAATGCCCGCAGTTGAGCCATGCCGCAAGGGCCGGCGCCGATGATTGCTACGCGTGTGGTCATGGTCGTTTCTCGTGGCTGTGAATCGGAAAAAAGGCTCGCTCAGCGGAAAATCACCGTCTTGTCCTGGTTGATGAATACCCGGTGTTCCAGGTGGTATTTCAGGGCTTTGGAAAGCGCTACGGTTTCGGTGTCGCGGCCGATGGCAACCAGCGAGTCGGGCAGGTGCGTGTGGTCGACGCGCTGGATTTCCTGCTCGATGATCGGTCCCTCGTCGAGGTCGCTGGTGACGTAGTGGGCGGTGGCGCCGATCAGCTTCACGCCGCGGTCGTAGGCCTGGTGATAGGGCTTGGCGCCCTTGAAACCGGGCAGGAACGAGTGATGGATGTTGATCGCCCGCCCAGACAACTGCTGGCACAAACCATCGGAGAGAATCTGCATATAGCGAGCGAGCACCACCAGGTCGGTCTGGGTGTCCTCGACGATGCGCAGCAACTCGGCTTCCTGGCTGGCCTTGCTGTCCTTGGTGATCGGCAGGTAGATGAAGCGGATGCCTTCGCGTTCGGCCATGGCCCGCAGGTCCAGGTGGTTGGAGACCACGGCGGTGATGTGCATGTCCATCTCGCCCTTGCGATGGCGGTATAGCAGGTCGGTCAGGCAATGGTCGAACTTGCTGACCATCAGCAACACCCGGGTCGGCTGGCTGCTGCAGAACAGTTGCCACTGCATGTCGAAGCCGCCGGCCATGTCCCCCAGATCCTCGCGCAGGGCCCCGATATCGCCGCTCACGCCAGTGTTGAAGCGGAACACCGCGCGCATGAAAAACTGCCCGGTGAACTCATCGTCGAATTGCGCCAGTTCGCTGATGTAGCACTGCTGCCGGGCCAGGCATGCGGTGATCGCGGCGACGATGCCGGACGCTGCCGGGCAGTCGATCTTGAGGATGTAATGTTCATTGGAGGTGTCCATTGAATGTTCCCTGATTGCAAGTGAAGGGGCGGCTCAGCCCTTGGCCGTGCGCTTGGTTTTTTCCGGGTCGTCGAAGGGCAGGGCGTGGGTCACGGCGGCGCTTTCCAGGCTGCCGCGCACCTGCAGGGCAATGCCGGGAAGCGAGCAGGCAACGCTCATCCGGGCGATGGCCATGGAGCGTTTGCTCAGACGCGAATACATGCCGCAGGTGATCACCCCGACTTGCCGGTCGCCCTGCCACAGGGTGTCGCCGGCCTCGGCGGCGCGTACGCCGTCGAGCAACACGCCGGTGATCCTGAAACGCTCCTGGCCGCGCAGGCGAAAATGCTCGTCGGCGCCGCGGAATTCGCGCTTGTCCGGGGAGACGGTGAAATCCAGGCCCATTTCCCACAGGGTGTCGCCAGCCTTCTGGTCGGCGAAGGGGTACATCTGCGAGTTGTCATAGGGGAAAAACATCAGCGAACTTTCCACCCGCAACCAGTCCAGGGCGGTGAAGGCGCATGGGATGATGCCCAGGCTTGCGCCCTGCTCGAGGATGCTGTCCCACAGCGCCGGGGCATCGGCGGCCTTGCAGAAAATCTCGTAGCCGCGTTCGCCGGTGTAGCCGGTGCGCGAGATCATCACCGGGCGGTCGAACAGGCGGGTTTGCAGGTGATGGAAGTAGGGCAGCTGACGGATCCCGGGGACGTGCTCGGCGAGAAAGTCCACCGCCAGCGGCCCTTGCAGCGACAGGTCGTGCAGGTCGTCATCGAACAGCATGGCCACCTGCCGACCCTGGGCTGAACGCACCAGCATTTCGTGACCGCTGCCGGCACCGTGGACCACCATGAACGCGTTGGGCCCGGTGCGGTAGACGATGCAGTCATCGACGAACTTGCCGCCCTCGTCGAGCATCGAGGCGTACACCGACTTGCCGGGGTACAGCTTGGCGATGTCGCGGGTGGTGGCCCATTGCAGCAGGCTCTCGGCATGGGGGCCGACGTAGTGGACTTTCTTCAGCCCGGACACATCCATCAGTCCGGCACGGGTGCGGATCGCCTGATGGTGATCGGCCAGGTCGCTGCTGTAGGTCCAGGCAGTGCCCATGCCGTTCCAGTCTTCGAGGTTCGAGCCGAGTGCGCGGTGCCGTTCGGCCAGCGCAGAAATACGCCATGAATGGGTCATGTGAAGATCCTTGTAGGGAAAAGTAGGTAGGGGTCAGGCCTGGTCGAAGCGGCTCAGCCACTGGACCAGGGTCGCTCGGTAGCGGCTCATGCCCTTGTAGTCGGCGATCGGCCCGGGCAGGTCGCGCAGCACTCGGTGCAGGCGGCAGCCCCAGCCGGGCTGGGTGACCAGTTCGTCCATGCTGATCAGGTAGGTGCGGATGCTGAACATCACCGCATTGCTGCGCGGCAGGCGGGCCATCACTTGCAACTCGACCCGCAGATGCACCTGTTGCCCGACGTTTTCGGCGGTGATGCGGCCGCGGTCGGCGCCCCATTCATGGAAAGTCTCGGGCGAGGAATCCAGGCGAGGATTGATCGTCAGTGTCCAGTTCAGGCGCCGTACCGGCTGCCCCACTTGCAGGTTGAGCAGGTACTTCAGCGCGCGGTCGAAGATGCCCATCTGGTGGGCCATGGGTACCGGCGAATGCCACTGCTTGAAACTCATGCCGGCGTCGAAGGCCAGTGACCAGTCGGCCGGGCTGGTGACCAGGCCGGCGTCCATGTACAGATCGCCGTCCCGTTGATCGAGCAGGGCGAAATCCCCCTGCACCTGGCGGCCGATGAACTCCAGGGGCTCGCAGGGCAGGCTCGTGGAATCACCGAACACGAAGCGCTGATCGATAGCCAGCAGCTGGTTGCGCCAATGCCAGTCGTCGCCCACACGCTCAAGGCTGAACCACTGCGGATAATCGGCGGCGAGGTGTTCCATGAGCATCTGCAGCGCATCCCAGGCGGCTACCTGCATGTGCGGCATCACCAGGTAGCGGCGCGGGTCCTTGTCCAGCACCAGGGCGCGCTCGGCCATTTCCGAACGGTAGTGTTCGTCGATGTCGAACCCGTGTTGGTAAATCGAGCCCGGATCCCGGGAAGTCGCCGGTTCGATGTTCACCGAATACAGGTAGCTGTCCTCGGTGAAGGGGAATGGAAAGCGGCGGATGGCCGTGGGGCTGTTGCGAAAACTGAAGTCGTCTCGATAGCTCTGCACGGGGTTTGCTTGAATGGTCATGGTCGACTCCTAAAGATCCAGCGAAACGCATAGGCCGCGGCCGCGAGAGACACAGGGCATGAGAAAGGCGTCCTGTTCGGCGGGGCTCAGGAAGCTGTCGCGGTGTTCGATGTCGCCGCCCCGGTGGCGGGTCATGCATTGGCCGCAGACGCCGCCCCGGCACAGGTTGGGGATCTGCAGGCCGGCCGATTCCAGGGCTTCGAGCAGGCTTTGTTCGGCCCCGACCCGCAGGTGGCGGTTGCTACGCAGCAGTTCGACGTCGAAGGCTTGACCCGGTTGTGCGGCATTGAAGGCTTCCCAGTGCACCCTCCCGAGCGGCCAGCCGAGGGCAGTGGCCTGTTGCCGTACCGCGTCGAGCAACGGTGGCGGGCCACAGGTGTACACATGGCTGCCCAGTGGCCGGTCGCACAGGATCCGGCTCAGGTCCGGACGACTGGGGTAGATGTGCAATCGCGAACCCAGTCGCTGTTGCAACTCATCGACGTAGGCATCACTCAGCCCCGGGCGACACAGGTAGTGCAATTCGAAGTGGGCCCGGCGTTGTTCCAGGGCTGCGATGTAGGCCATGAACGGTGTGATGCCAATGCCTCCGGCGATCAGGATGTGCAGGCTGGCAGTCGAGTGCAGGGCGAACAGATTGGCCGGCGGCGAGATCTGCAGCCTGTCGCCGACCCGGACCTGGCGATGCAGGTAGTGCGAGCCGCCGCGGGAGACGTCCTGCAGGCGTACGGCAATGCGGTAGTGCTGGCTGTGCGCCGGGTCGCCGGTCAGTGAATAGGCATTGCGAACCTTGCCCGTCGCCAGCGGCAGGTGAACCTGCACATGACTGCCGGGGGAAAAACCTGGCAAAGGTCCGGCGCATGACTGCAGGGTGAACTCGCGCACCACCGGGCTGAGCATTCGCGCCGCGCTGACCTGCACGTCGAGTACCGCGCTCATGGCCGGGCTCCGGCGTAAGGCTGGTCGGGGTTGGTGCAGACGCCCAGGTACGCCCCCAGGCGTCTGGAAAAGTGCTCGCGCACTTCCAGCCCGACCGCGCAACCGGTGCAATTCAACAGCGACTCCGGCCCGGCTGCCTGGGTCTGGCCGCAGTGCACGCAATACACCAGGCGCGGGCCGGCAAGCGTGCGGATGATGTCGATCTCATCATCTTCCAGCCCGGCGCTGCGGGCCTGGCCATGGATGCGCCAGATAAAGGCCTCGTCGCCCATGATGTAGAGCTGGCTGCCGACGGTGGCACTGCCCAGCATCTGATGCAGGCGCGGGGCGAAGTCGGCATTCTCGGCATCGAGCACCAGGGGCTGTGCAAGGGCGTCGACAACGGGGGCGCAGGCCGCTGCCGATTGCATGACCACAAGGTTCCGGGTGGCGGTATCGCGGGGCAGTGGCTGGCGATAGCGCGGGAGGCTGTGAAGTCGGTCCGGAGCGGCGCTGTGTCTATCCGTCATGTGGGCTTTCCTGGCTGATCCGCGCCTGTCGAAAAGGCGAGAAAGGTGGCGTTGGACAGAGAATCTGTTTCTTGCTGGGGAAGATACTTTCCTATGGGGAAAATCTTCTCAATCCGGAAAAAGGGCTATGTCTTTGGAGATAAGCCTCGCGCGACACCGGTTCGGGGCATGGAAGTTGCTGGTCTCCCGGTTCAGGGCTGAGCAACCGGACGGGGAGTTATCGAGAGTGCGAACACGACCGCAGTGGTGGCCGCTCTGGTGGGGGCGTATCCGCCCCGATCAGGCGCGCAGCGTGCGCAGGTTGTTGGCCGGGTTGCCCCTGAGCCAAGTGCACGCTGACGGTGCCTTGGCGACTTTTCTGGATCGTTTCGACGCACTGTTGCCCAGCTGCAGGCTGAATCTGATCCTGGGCGGCGAAGACCTGGGGCCGGCACGGCGTGCATCGCTCGAGGGCTGTAAGGGTGTGGAACGCTGTCCCTGGCGTGACGGGGCACTGACGGAAACGGCTCAAGTCTGTGGGCCTTGCCGGCAGCGGGGCGTGCATCGCCTGCTGTGCGTCTTGTCGCCCGGTGACGACTCGGGCAAAGGGGTGTTGCTGCTCGATAGCCCACGACCGATTCACGTCAGCTGGCGCCCATTGCTGGAGGAGGCGGCGCAGGCGGTCGGCGTCACCGTACGCTTGCGCTGCCACAACCGGGAGCAACAGCGCAAACAGGCCACGTTCCAGCACGGTGCCCTGGCCCGTGAACTGCACGATTCGGTGGCGCAGCAGTTGGGTTACCTGGCGTTCCAGGCGCATTTGCTGCGCACGCAACCGGGCACGCCTGCACACGCCACTGCCGTGTTGCAGGAATTGTGCGGCGGCCTGAGCCAGCTGCAACGCCAGGTGCGCGAACTGATCACCAGCGCCCGCCTGACCATGGACGGGCGCTCGCTGCGCCAGGCCCTGGCCGACTCCGTCGCCGAGTTCTCGCGGCGCTGCATCATCGTTTTCGAACTGGACAACCGCCTCGCCGACGATGCCTTGGGCCCGGAAACCGAACTGCAGATTCTGCAGATCATTCGCGAGGCACTGGCCAACGCGGTGCGCCATTCCCACGCGAGGCATGTGCGCATCGAATTGCGGCAAAGCCAGGACGGCGATATCGCGGTATCAGTGGAGGATGACGGCATCGGCCTGAGCGCGGCTTCGGGGGAGGACAACCATTTCGGCCTGGCGATTATCCGTGAGCGCGCCGCGAGCATCGGTGCCCGGCTGACCATTGAAGCGATCCGCCCGCACGGGGTTCGCGTACACCTTGGCCTTTGCCACCACCAGGACCTGCCACAGGGGAGTTTTGATGGACTGCACGACCTTATTACTGATCGATGATCACCCGCTGTTTCGCAAGGGCCTGGCGCAGCTGTTCGGCGCCAGCGATGACTTCGAAGTGGTGGGGCAGGCCGCCAGTGGCCGCGAAGGCATCAACCTGGCCGTGAGCCTGGCGCCGCAGCAGGTGCTGCTGGATCTGCACATGCCTGGCTTGAGCGGCTTGCAGGTGCTCGATGAACTGCGGCAGTTGCGCCTCGATTGCCAGGTGGTGGTGCTCACCGCGTCGATGGATCGCGCCGAGCTGTTGACGGCCTTGCGCCTCGGTGCCAGCGGCTACGTGCTCAAGGAAACCGAGCCCGATGCGTTGTTGGCCTACATGCGCAACTGCCACAAGGGCGCGATCGTCCTGGATTCGACCCTGGTGGCCCTGCTGGCCGATCAACGGGAGTCGGCGCACCGGCCGGCACAGGAACCGGATCCGCTGGACACTGGCAACCTGACCGAACGCGAGGGCCAGACCCTGGCCCTGATCGCAGCCGGCATGAGCAATAAACAGATCGCCCGGGAACTGGGGATCAGCGATGGCACGGTCAAGATCTATGTGCGCAATCTGTTGCAGAAACTTGGCCTGCATTCGCGCCTGGAGCTGGCGGCGTGGGTCCACAACGGTGCGTCGGTGCGACACGAGGAGCGGCATTAGATGATGGATCGGCCTGAGGCATGTGTGCAGACATCGTCCTTGCACCTGATGGACCGCTTTCCGGCGGCGCTGCTCGAACTGCGGGATAACGGGCAGATCGCCCACTTCAACCTGGCTTGGGTCGAGCTGATGGATCGGCCGGGGCCGGAGCGTAATCTCGTCGATTACGTCCACCACGAAGACCGTTCATTGTGGCGCCAGGCCCTGCATGAACTGCGCCGGCGCCCCGAGACCTGCTTCAACCAGCGGTTGCGCTTCGTCCACCCTTCGGGGGAGCTGCGGTGGTTCGACGTCGGCCTCAGGCGCGGCGCTCAATGTTTTTATCTGGTGGCCGGGGACATTACCGCGCACAAACGCCGCGAGATCGCCTTGCAAGCCAGCCAGCGCAGCAGCATGAGCCTGCTGGACAGCATGCCCGGGCTGATCTACCGCGGCCGCAACAACCGCGACTGGACCATGGAATTCGTCAGTGCCGGTTGCCTGCAACTGACCGGCTATCCCCCGGAACGGCTGGTGGACAACCATGAGTTCACCTACAACAGCCTGATCCTGGCGCAGGATGCCGATTACGTCTGGCGCGAAGTGCAATATGCCTTGTCGCGACAGGAACCGTTCGAACTCGATTACCGGATTCGTTGCGCCGATCAGTCGATCAAGCATGTCTGGGAAAAAGGCGTCGGGATCTATGCCGACACCCGGGAAGTGCTGGGTATCGAAGGCGCGATTTTCGAACGCAGCCCCCGCCGCGAGTGACGAGGGCGGCTTGCCCCTGGTGACAGGGGGCCGCTGGCCTCAGGTTGCGTTGTGAGCATTGCACCCGGTGTGGTGGATGTTCAGGCAGTGATCACGACAGCTCGCCAACCCCCTGGGCGCGCTTACCGAGCTTCATCAGCCCGTAATAACTGATGGCCGGCACCAGCAATCCGACCACAATGCACCGGGGCATCGGAATCGACCCTGCACGTCAGTCAACCCCCTGGCTTCGCGTCCAGGGGGCCGGTGGCTGGACTCAGCGGAACGCCGGGACCACGTGTTTGATGAACAGCTCCAGGGATTTTTTCTTTTCCGCGTGGGGCAGGCTGTTATCGCACCAGAAGCTGAACTCGTCGACCCCCAGTTCCTGGTAGTACTTGATGCGCGGGATGATTTCTTCCGGGGTGCCGATCATCGCGGTCCTGTGCAGGCTGTCCAGCTGGAACTCCGGACGCTCGGCGAACTTCTCTTCCGGGCTCGGTTCCAGGAAGCCATTGACCGGCGTCGTCTTGTTGCCGAACCAGGCGTCGAAGGTGCGGTAGAAACGCGAGATGGCCTTGGCCCCGACTTTCCAGCCCTCTGGATCGTCGACCGCGTGGACGTGGGTGTGACGCAGCACCATCAATTGTGGGCGCGGCACGTCCGGGTTGTTGTCCAGGGCGGTCTGGAACTTGTTCTTCAGGTCGAGGACTTCTTCGTCGCCTTTCATCAGCGGCGTGACCATGACGTTGCAGCCGTTGGCCACCGCGAAGTTGTGCGAGTCCGGGTCGCGGGCGGCGATCCACATTGGCGGGTTGGGCTTCTGGATCGGCTTGGGCACGCTGGTGGACGTCGGGAATTTCCAGATATCGCCGTCGTGGGCGTAATCGCCTTGCCACAACGCGCGAACCACCGGAACCATTTCCCGCAGGGCCTGACCACCGGAGGACGCCGGCATGCCACCGGCCATGCGGTCGAACTCCACCTGGTAGGCGCCGCGGGCCAGGCCGACTTCCATGCGACCGTTACTGATCACGTCGAGCAGGGCGCATTCGCCGGCGACCCGTAGCGGGTGCCAGAACGGCGCGATAATGGTGCCGGCGCCAAGGTGAATGGTGGTGGTCTTGGCGGCCAGGTAGGCCAATAGCGGCATCGGGCTCGGCGAGATGGTGTATTCCATGGCGTGGTGTTCGCCGATCCAGACGGTGCTGAAACCACCGGCCTCGGCCATCAGGGTCAGTTCGGTCAAGTCTTCGAACAGCTGACGGTGGCTGACGCTTTCGTCCCAACGTTCCATGTGCACGAACAGGGAAAACTTCATGACGCTTACCTCGGATCTTTTGTTGTCGGCCGGTCGACTGCGGGCCTGTTGATTATTGGTATACCATAATACGAATTGACGGCAAAATGTTTCTTGCTAGAGGGAGCTTGCCTGTGGAAAGGGGGCCATAGTCAGGCCGGAACGGGCAGGGCGCCCATCTTGCCGTGGCAATACACCAGTGGCCCGGCGTTGTGCCGGGGCACCATCAGGTTCTTCACCGCGCCGACCATGATCGCGTGGTCGCCGCCTTCATATTCGCGCCACAGTTCGCACTCGATGACCGCCGTGGCGTTCGCCAGGATAGGGTTGCCCAGTTCGCTCAACGTCCATTCGATGCCCTGCGCCTTGTCCTTGCCTTTGCGCGCGAAGGCATAGGCTTCGCTCTGCTGGCCGCCGGACAGGACGTGGATGGCAAAGCGTTTGTTCTTGATCAATACGGGGTAGGAGTCGGAACTGTAGTTGGGGCAGAACAGCACCAGGGCCGGGTCCATGGACAGCGAACTGAAGGCGCTGGCGGTCAGGCCGACGATCTGGCCGTCGTCATCGAGCGTGGTGATCACGGTCACGCCGGACGGAAAAGAACCCATCACTTGTTTGTAGATGGCGGCATCGATCATGGGACGGTCCTCTGGCGGTGTGGTGCGGGTTTTTATGTGTTTGTAGGTATGATGGTATACCGTAATACATAGTTTGCAAGGGCTTTTTCGATGAGCCGATAAACGTGAGGATTAGGGCTTTAACCCAGTAAATACGGGCTTTGACGCCTGACGGAGCTTGCAGTCATCCGTCACAATGGCATATCAGATACTCGAGAAAAGTGCGGATCAGTCTTGTGCAAAGTTTGGAATACCATAATATGGTCGGCATCTGAGGGGTGGCCATGGAGCTCCCCCGGTTTGGCTTCGTACAACTATAAGATCAGACAAACTCGAGTTCATTCATATGTCCCAGACGTCCCGGCAAGACCCCTTGATCGAGAATCACACGGTCGATTACGTCCCACTCGCAGAGCGCCACGGGAAGGCCCGCGATCTATTCACCCTATGGTTCAGCACCAACATCGCACCGCTGCCCATCGTCACCGGCGCCATGGTGGTTCAGGTGTTTCACCTTGATCTGTTCTGGGGGCTGCTGGCGATTGCGCTGGGGCACATGATCGGCGGCCTGGTGATTGCCCTGGCGTCGGCCCAGGGACCGCGCATGGGGATTCCGCAGATGGTGCAGAGCCGCGGCCAGTTCGGTCGTTATGGCGCGCTGCTGATCGTGTTTTTTGCGGCGCTGATCTACATCGGTTTTTTCATCTCCAACATCGTCCTCGCGGGTAAATCGATCGTCGGTATCGCGCCGTCGGTGCCGGTGCCAGCGAGCATCCTCATCGGCGCCTTGAGCGCCACGGCGATCGGGGTGATCGGCTATCGTTTCATCCATACCCTCAACCGCATCGGCACCTGGGTCATGGGCAGCGCCTTGCTCGCCGGGTTCTTCTATATCTTCGCCCATGACCTGCCGGCGGACTTCTTCAGTCGCGGCGGTTTCAACCTGTCCGGCTGGCTGGCGACGGTGTCGTTGGGGATCATCTGGCAGATCAGTTTCTCGCCCTATGTGTCGGACTACTCGCGCTACCTGCCGGCGGATATCGGCATCGCCAAACCGTTCTGGGCCACTTACCTGGGCGCGACCCTGGGCACCATCCTGTCGTTCACCTTCGGTGCGGTAGCGGTATTGGCGACCCCGGAAGGCACCGAGGCGATGGCGGCGGTCAAGCAGTCCACCGGCTGGTTGGGTCCGATTCTGATGGTGCTGTTTTTGCTCAATATCATCAGCCACAACGCCTTGAATCTGTATGGCGCGGTGCTGTCGATCATCACTTCGATCCAGACCTTCGCCAGCCAATGGACGCCGAGCATCAAGGTGCGGGTGGTGTTGTCGAGCCTGGTACTGGCGGGCTGCTGCGTGGTGGCGCTGGGCGCTTCGGCGGACTTCATTTCGCAGTTCATCGGCTTGATTCTGGCGCTGTTGCTGGTGCTGGTGCCGTGGGCGTCGATCAACCTGATCGATTTTTACCTGATCAAGCGCGGCAGCTATGACATTGCCTCGATCTTCCGTGCAGATGGCGGGATTTACGGACGGTTCAATCTGCATGCGATTGTGGCGTACTTCATCGGGATTATCGTGCAGTTGCCGTTTGCCAACACCTCGTTGTATATCGGGCCGTATGCCAATTTGATCGAAGGGGCTGACTTGTCGTGGCTGGTGGGGTTGGTGGTGACTTGTCCGCTGTACTACTGCCTGGCGACGCGTGGGCAGACTCAAGATCTCAAGGCCGCCAGACTCGGTTATACCGACTGATCGAAGCTTGGCTGAAATGCTCTGGAACCATTAACCATCAACCATTAACCATTGTGGGAGCGAGCCTGCTCGCGAAGGCAGTCTGGCAGTCGACCTATGTTTTGCTGACCGAGTACATATCCGTTTCTGCGGGCATGGCGACTTAGGGTTCCGCCCTTACGGCGGGTCACTTGGAAAAGCCCCAAGTAACCAAGGGCTTGCCCCTGTCGTTCGGTGCCTCGCTAATGCTCGGCATGCCCTCGCTCCGGTCCTGCTCCGTGGGCCCGCCGCCATCGGCCATCCATGGCCGGGGGCGGCTAACCCGGCATCCATGCCGGGTTGCCCACTGCGCAGAACCTGCGCTCGGCCTCTCGATGGGGCGCACACCGCAAAAGCAAAAGCAAAAGCAAAAGCAAAAGCCAAAGCGAGGCGGCCTACGGGCCGACCCATCCCTCAAGCGCACACGTACCCCTGTAGGAGCCCGGCTTGCCGGCGAAGGCGCCCGTCCAGTGATAATTATGTCGACTGACCCACCGCTTTCGTTACGGTGCGGCGACCCGACAAGCCGGCTCCTACAGGTTTTGCATTTGCCTTGACGGTTTTTAAACCTTGGTAGAATCCATTTTGTAACCCGCCCCCGGCGCCCCTTCATGCAACGCCGACTGAATTTTTGAATACAAGGCATTGGCCTCGGCAGTCGTGATTGATCGCGAACAATCACGCAATACGACGCGTAGCAGCACATTTTCCTGTCCCGGCAGCAGTCCGAGGCGTTCAATGGCCTGCTCGGGTACTTCCGAGAATTCCCAACGTCCCTTGACTTGCATCTCCTCGATCCAGTCAGCACAGTCGCCAGCCGCTTGTAACATTCTTTCGGTCAACACTTCCTCGCTCAGCCCAGGCGTGACCGCCAACGAAATGTCACGGGCAATCGAAGGCAAGCGTGATACGGCGTTCCATGGGTTCAAATCATGCATCTGCGCCTGAACCCGTACGTTCTGATCGCGCAGCAAGCGAATATCCGGGATGCCTTTGCGTAGCATGGTCAGGCGGTCCAGACCCATTCCGAGCGCCAGCCCTCCATGCTGTAACGGGTCAATATCAAGTCGCTCCAGCAAAGACCGCGCTATACGACCGCACTCCAGGACTTCCACCGGTGCGCCGTCATTCAACACATTCACTTCAATTCCGCCTTCGGTGTAGTGATGCGGACTGTTGCTGTAGACCCAGGATTTATCCGGTACGGCTGATTCGAGGATATCGCTGACCAGGCGCAACAAGTGTTCATGCGTTGACGCCTCAGGATCACCGAGCACCCAGACGTCCATTTGATGCGGTTCTGCACAATGCCAACGATCCCGGCTATCCCGGCGAAAAGTGATGCCAGGCGCAGCCAGCAAAATCATCTCACCCGGCTGCCGTACACCCGCCGCACGCTGCAGCGCCGCCGGAATTTGACTGGTGGTTTGCGTTCGCAACAGAGAGTGCTCGTCGACCCAACGGGTGTGTTCACTGCCGAGGGTGATTTCTTTTGGGTCATAACCGAGCAAACCGTAGTTTTCTTCAGCGGAAACTATCCGCGGGCCTGTCTGGATTTTCGCCTGGGGCCAACCTTTCTCAGCGAGTCCCAGGAGAATTTCATTCAGCAATAGTCGGATGGCGTGATCGTGAGTGCTTGGCTCGGTAAGGTCATGCAGTAACAGGGCTTGATGGGCTGATGTATCTGTCAGATAGTTCTTTGGTGTTTGCACCCGCTAATCCTCTATTGACCGTTGGTTGTTGTTTTAAAGGGACTAAACGAACATAGCGACAACGGGTCAATGGTCACAACTCATAGTTGAGAAGTTTTGGATTTTCGGAAAAGTACTACAGACGCCACTTACAAAAGTGCTCGGCAGGGCTTTATCCAGCTCTATAAAATCTTCACTGCATAGATGCACCGACAAGCCTGGCTTACGCCAGGAACTGCTTAATACGACTTTGCATACAGGGCCCAGGTTTTTGTTGTCTGCCCTGTGAACAGGCACGTGGCGCAGGTCTTGGGTTGATCCAGCGGAATACAGCGAACGGTTACACCCAGTTCACCAATGGTTTTTTCAACTTTTTCATCCTCAACGAAAGGTGCCAAAACAAAAGCGTTGAGTTTGTTTTTCTCGTTGAAGGCCTGTTTGAAATCATTCAGCGTAGTGACCGCATGGGTGTTGTTCGACAGATTTGCTCTGGCGCTTTCAAGCATGTTTTTCTGCAAAGTCTGCAGGATCCTGGGTAGGTCTTTTACAAATGCGCCAATGTCAGCTTTCATCAGGTTCTTGCTGTCGTTTCGGCACGAGTACGAAACCACGTTCTGTTCCAGTTCCTTTATGCCGACTTCAACCCGAACGGGGACGCCACGCTTGATGTGATACCACTTCTTCTCGCCGCCATTCATGTCCCGCTTATCGACGTTGGCAGGAGAGTTTTCTGCCAGTTCAGAGTGGCTGATGACTTGTTGATACCATTCGGAAAAATTTTCATTTCTTGTCGGTGATATAGCGTTCTTCATAATGCCTCGGGGTTGAGAAGGCAGCGCTTACCTTTGAAATTGACGCTGTGCAGGTACCTGTATATTTATTGAGGTTTGAGATTTCAAGCGCTCATTGGTCTTGTGTTGTATTTCGGAAATTTCCTTCAGACAAAGCCGTTTTTATAAGGATAATTGGGTTATTCGATAAGCCAATTCCCACAGGTAATCGGGGTGCACACAAACCCCGAATCCGGCAAAGATCCAATGTGGGAAATCCAATGTGGGAGCGAGCCCGCTCGCGAAGGCGGTGTGTCATCCAAAGTGGATGTTGAATGTGCAGGCCTCTTCGCGAGCAGGCTCGCTCCCACAACGGATCGGCGTACAGCTTTTCGCTCTTCACCACTCAACAGGCCGAGCGTTAGCTCGCCTGCAGCTTTTGATCTTGATGCACCGCCCCCTCGAGAGGCCGAGTGGAGGTTCTGCGCAGTGGGCAACCCGGCATGGATGCCGGGTTAGCCGCCCCCGGCCATGGATGGCCGATGGCGGCGGGCCCACGGAGCAGGACCGGAGCGAGGGCATGCCGAGCCTAAGCGAGGCACCGAACGACAGGGGCAAGAGCGCTTTGGTTACTTTCGCGCTTTTCGAAAGTGACCCGCCGTAAGGGCGGAACCGCCAGCGGCCATCACCAAAAAAACGGATATGCCCACTAATCAAAAAGCAAAAAAAAGGCCGCCACAACCCGACGTTGCGGCGACCCGAGGGTGACACGTAGCGGCTGGCCCACTGGCATGGGCCAACGCTGAATCAATGAGCCCCGGCAGCCTTGTTCAAATCACTCTCAGCCCACTCGGTATAAACACAAGCATCCGCTGTAGCCCAACGCACACGCACCGGATCACCCGCTTTCAGCGGCATACCGGCCGCAGACAGCGCCTTGACCGTCATCGAAGTCCCCCCCGACGTCACCACGCTGCACGTCTGGCTCTCACCCAGGAACAACACCTCCACAACCTTGGCCGAGACCTCGTTCCAGCCCGCTGCCAAAGGTTCCTGAGCCGCTTGCTCGACACTCAATGCCAGGGCCTTTTCCGGACGCACCATCAGCAGCACATCCTGATCGGTTTGCAGCCCGGCGGTCAGGCGAATCGACAGCGACTGGCCTTCAAACGTAGCCACCGCATTGCCCTGGGCCTTGAGCTTGAGGAAGTTCGAGTTCCCCAGGAACGAAGCCACGAACGCATTCGGCGGATTCTGGTACAGGTCGAAGCCGCTGCCCAAACCGACGATCTTGCCATGGCTGAAAATCGCGATGCGCTGGGACAGGCGCATGGCTTCTTCCTGGTCGTGGGTCACGTAGACAATGGTGATGCCCAGCCGGCGATGCAGCTGGCGCAGTTCATCCTGCAGGTCTTCACGCAGTTTTTTGTCCAGCGCGCCGAGGGGTTCGTCCATCAGCAGGATGCGTGGTTCATAGACCAGCGCCCGGGCGATGGCGACCCGTTGCTGCTGGCCGCCGGAAAGCTGCGAGGGGCGGCGATGGGCAAACTGCTCCAACTGCACCAGCTTGAGCATGGCATCCACCCGCCGTTCGCGCTCGGCCGTGGCCAGTTTGCGAATCGCCAGGGGGAACGCAATGTTGTCGCGTACCGACAGGTGCGGGAATAGCGAGTAACGCTGGAACACCATGCCGATGTCGCGCTTGTGTGGCGGTACGTTGACCAGCGACTGGCCGTTGACCAGGATCTCGCCGCTGCTCGGAGTTTCGAAGCCGGCGAGCATCGACAGGGTGGTGCTTTTGCCGGAGCCGCTGGAGCCGAGGAAGGTGAGGAATTCACCGTCCTTGATGTCCAGCGAGATGTCGTCCACGGCGGCAAAGTCACCGTAGTATTTGTTCAGGTTACGCAGGCTGACCAGGGGCTTGTCGTTTTGCTGCGCGGCATCTTTGATCACGGCACTCATGTCGTACTCCTGGCGCTCAGGCGCTGATTGGGTTGCGCCGGCGAACGGCGGTGGCGATGACCATGACCAATATCGAGAGGCCGATCAGCAGCGTCGAAGCGACGGCGATCACAGGCGTCAGGTCCTGGCGCAGGGTGGTCCACATTTTCACGGGAAGGGTTTGCAGGGTCGGGCTGGCCATCATCACGCTCAGCACCACTTCATCCCAGGACACGAGGAAGGCGAACAGGGCACCGGCGACCATGCCCGGACGAATCGCCGGAAAGGTCACCTTGAACACCGCTTGCAGGCGCGAGGCTCCGCAGATCACCGCGGCATCCTCGATCGACTGATCGAACAGCTTCAGCGAGTTGATGATCGAAATGATGGTGAACGGCAGCGCGACGATCACGTGGCTGACCACGAAGGCGAACATGGTCCCGGTGTAGCCGAGCTTGAGAAACAGCGCGTACACCGCCACGGCGATGATCACCAGCGGCACGATCATCGGCAGGGTGAACAGGCCGTAGAGCATTTCCCGGCCGGGGAAGCGCCCGCGCACCAAGGCGAAAGCGGTCGGCAAGCCCAGGGCGACGGCACAGATCGTGGTCAGTACCGCGACCTTCAGGCTGGCCACCGCGGCGTTCATCCAGTCGGGGTTGGAGAAGAACTGGCCGTACCATTTCAGCGTCCAGCCCGGTGGCGGGAACACCAGCCACTGGGAGGAGCCGAAGGACAGCAACACGATGAACACGATCGGCAGCAGCAGGAACAGCGCAATCAGCCCGGTGGTGAAGTACAGGCCGAAGCGCATGCGCCGGCTCATGGCATTGGGGGTCAGGAGCATGACGGCTTACCTCGCGTTGCTGGCGCCGACCGGGGATTCCGGCTGGAGCTTCAGGTAGAAGTAGAACAACACCAGCGTGATGACGATCAGCAACGCGGCGCCGGCGCTGGCCAGGCCCCAGTTGAGGAACGACTGCACCTGCTGAATGATGAACTCGGGCAGCATCATGTTCTGCGCACCGCCCAGCAGTGCCGGGGTGACGTAGTAACCGAGGGACATCACGAACACCATCAGGCCGCCGGAGAACAGCCCCGGCCGGCACAGCGGCAGGAACACCCGGAAAAAGTTGGTCCAGGGACTGGCACCGCAGATCGAACCGGCCTGCAGGATCATCGGGTCGATGGCCTGCATGGTCGCCTGCAGCGGCAGCACGATGAACGGGATCATGATGTAGCTCATGCCGATCACCACGCCGGTGAGGTTATGCACCATCTCCAGCGGCTGATCGATGATGCCCATCGCCATCAGCGCCTTGTTGATCACCCCGGACGCCTGCAACAGCACCAGCCAGGAGTAGGTCCGGGCGAGGAGGCTGGTCCACATCGACAGCAGCACGATGTTGAGGATCCAGCGCCCCCAGCCTTTTGGCACCAGGGTGATGGCCCAGGCCAGCGGGAACCCCAGCAGCAGGCTGAACAGCGTCACCAGGCCCGCCACAGAGAAAGTGTTGAGCAAGACCCGGGCATAGGCCGAGTTGGCGAACAGTTGTTCGTAGTTGCCCAGCCCCGGCACCGGTTCCAGCACGCCTCGCAGCAACAGGCCGATCAACGGCGCGAGAAAGAACAGGCCAAGGAACAGCAGGGCGGGGATCAGGTTGCTCGAACCGCGCCAGCGCTGTGCCAGGGAAGGGGATTGGTTCATCGCAGCCGCCTTGTCGGCGGCGCCCATGGCGCCCCCGGTCTGGGTGGATGGACGGGACGTGGTTGCCGTCATTTTCATTTGACCAGCCATTCGTTCCACCGTGTCGCGATGGCCGGACCGTTTTTGGCCCAGTACGCGAAGTCAAGAGTGATCTGATCCTTGGCGTAGGCCGTCGGCAGGTTAGGTGCCAGCACCGAATCCAGGCGCGCCACGCTGTCGACGTTGACCGGTGCATAAGCGGTCAGGTTGGAGAAGTCGGCCTGTCCCTTGGCGCTGCTGGCGTTGGCCAGGAACTTCATCGCCGCGTCCTTGTTCTTGCTGCCCTTGGGGATGACCAGAATGTCGGCCATGACCAGGTTCTGTTTCCAGCTCACGCCGACCGGCGCGCCGTCTTCTTGCAGGGCGTGGATCCGGCCATTCCAGAACTGGCCCATGCTCGCTTCACCCGAGGCCAGCAACTGCTGCGACTGCGCGCCGCCGCCCCACCAGACGATGTCTTTCTTGATGGTGTCGAGCTTCTTGAAGGCGCGATCCAGGTCCAGCGGATAGAGCTTGTCGGCGGCTACGCCATCGGCCAGCAGCGCCAGTTCGAGCACGCCAGGGCTTGGCCATTTGTAAAGGGCGCGTTTGCCTGGGTAGGTCTTGGTATCGAACAGCGCGGACCAGTCCTGGGGTTTTTTCCCGCCGAGCTTGCCCTCGTTGTAGCCGAGGACGAAGGAGAAAAAGAACGAGCCGACGCCGTGATCGGTGACAAACCGCGGGTCGATCTTGTCGCGCTGGATGACAGAGAAATCGAGGGGTTCGAGCAGGCCTTCAGCGGCGGCGCGCAAGGCGAAATCGGCTTCGACATCGACCACGTCCCATTGCACGTTGCCGCTCTCGACCATGGCCTTGAGCTTGCCATAGTCGGTAGGGCCATCCTGGACCACGGTGATGCCGGTGGCCTTGCTGAACGGGTCGGCCCAGGCCTGCTTCTGCGCATCCTGGGTGCTGCCGCCCCAGCTGACGAAGTTGACGCTTTGAGCCGCCATTGCCACATGGCTGACCGTGGCCAGCAATCCCGCGAACAGTACAGCGGTTGCACCTTTGTTCAACACCATTTTCACGCCCTCATTTTGTTGTGTTTTTGAGCGGACTTGGTAATGCCCGCTTATCGGGAGCAGTAGGTCCATCTGGCCTCTAAAGGCGACCGTGCCAAGGACTGTTATTGGTGCTATCCCTGTCGGGGGCACTTGGCTGAAGCGACCGGTCTATGGAATATCATATTATGGTATTCCAAACTTTGTGCAAGCACTTTGCCTTACCGGCTATCCGCCAAAAGCGAGTTTTTTTGTGGCGCTCATGCCTTGCCCAGAGCAATCCGGTCAACGCAATCCCCTGTAGGAGCTGGCTTGCCAGCGAAGACGGCCTCGAGCCTTGCAGCGCTCACGCGAACGCCTTCGCCGGCAAGCCGGCTCCTACAGGGTTCAGCGTTGACCACAATTATCTGTACGCAGGTAATCGTGTAGGAGCTTGCTCGCGATGGACTCAAGAGTGCCGCGTTTAACCAGTCAACACGCGTTATCGTTAAAGACCATCGCGAGCAAGCTCGCTCCCACAGTGATTTGCGCCATCCCGGATGCTTGCGTATCACTGGGTGAAAGGAATGCTCTCCACCACCTCCAGGTCGTACCCGGTCAAGCCGGCATATTTCAACGGCGGACCGAGGTGACGCAGTTTGCCGACGCCAAGGTCCTGCAAAATCTGCGCGCCGGTACCCACTTCAGAATAGATGCGCGATTGCGACCGGCTGAATTGCCGCGGCGACTGGGTGAGCTGGGGTACCCGCTCCAGCAGCGCCTGCGACGACTCATGATTGGCCAGCACCACCACGACGCCGCGGCCTTCCTCGGCCACGCGCTGGAGTGCGGCCCACAGTGTCCAGTTCGCCGGCCCGCTGTATTCGGCACCGACCAGATCGCGTAACGGGTCGATCACGTGCACGCGCACCAGCGTCGGTTCGTCCCGGCGCAATTCACCCATCACCATTGCCATGTGGACACCGCCTTCGATGCGATCCTCAAAGGTGATCAGACGAAAGGTGCCATGCACCGTGGGCAATTCGCGTTCACCGATACGCACAACGGTGTGTTCGGTGCTGAGGCGGTAGTGGATCAGGTCGGCGATGGTGCCGATCTTGATCCCGTGCCGGCTGGCGAATACTTCCAGGTCCGGGCGACGGGCCATGGTGCCGTCATCGTTCATCACTTCGACGATCACCGAGGCCGGGGTGAAACCGGCAAGGCGGGCCAGATCGCAACCCGCTTCGGTATGCCCGGCACGGGTCAGCACGCCGCCTTCCCTGGCGCGCAAGGGGAAGATGTGGCCGGGTTGCACGATATCGGCTGGACCCGCCCCCTGGGCGACGGCGGCGGCGACTGTACGCGCCCGGTCCGCGGCGGAGATGCCGGTGGTCACGCCGACAGCGGCCTCGATGGACACGGTGAACGCAGTGCTGAACACGCTGCCGTTGCTCGGCACCATCTGCTCGAGACCGAGGCGCTGGCAGTGATCGTCGGTCAGGGTCAGGCAGATCAGCCCGCGGGCTTCCCGGGCCATGAAGCTGATGGCCTCGGCGGTGCAGCAGTCGGCGGCCAGCAGCAGGTCACCTTCGTTTTCCCTGTCTTCGTCGTCGACCAGCAGCACCATTTTGCCTTGGCGGTAGTCTTCGATGATTTCTTCGATGCTGTTGAAGGCCATATGAGGTTTCTCGGTGTTTGATGGAAATAAATTGTGGTATACCATAATACAAAATAAACCGAGAGGTCACTATGAAGGCGTACTGGATTGCTCATGTAGATGTCACCGATCCCGACCAATACAGCCAATACACCCAGCGGGCACCGAAGGCGTTTGCCGAATACGGTGGCCGGATATTGGCGCGTGGCGGGCGTAGCGAAGCGATGGAAGGTCGGCCGACGCCGCAACGCAGCGTGGTGATCGAGTTCGACTCGTATGAGCAGGCTGTTGCGTGTTATCGGTCCGATCTTTACCAGGAGGCAAAAGGGCACCGCGACGGCGTGGCGCGGGCCGAGGTGATCATTGTCGAGGGGGCGGCACCGGTGTGACAGGTACGCAGGTCCCCTGTAGGAGCTGGCTTGCCAGCGAAAGCGTCCGTTCAGGCGATGAATGTGTCGGCTGACCCACCGCCTTCGCTGGCAAGCCAGCTCCTACAGGGGGTTGGTGAGCGACGGGGAATCGCTAGCGAATGAAGTGAATCTTGCCGGTATCGTCGTTGCCGATGTAGATGCCATACACCCCGGCCTGCCGCTCCTCGATATAACGCTCGAGGATCTGCCGGATCGCCGGGTAGTAAATCTTGTCCCAGGGGATGTCCTCAGGCGCGAAGAATTTGTAGTCGAGGGTTTCCGGCCCGTACTGGCCGGTGATCTCCAGGGCGATGGCGCGGAAGATGATGTAGACCTCGCTGATCTTCGGCACGCTGAAGATCGAGTAGGGCGAGAGTATTTCCGCGCGCACGCCGCTCTCTTCCCAGACTTCACGCAGCGCCGCCTGCTCGGTGGTCTCGCCGCCTTCCATAAATCCCGCCGGCAGGGTCCAGGTGCCGGGGCGCGGCGGGATGGCGCGCTGGCACAGCAAGTACTTGCCGTCCTGCTCGATGATGCAGCCGGCGATGATTTTCGGATTGATGTAATGGATGTAGCCGCACCCGCGGCACATCAGGCGCTCGTGCGTATCGCCCGGTGGCAGCTGGGACCTGAGGTCATTGCCGCCGCACTTTGGACAAAAGCTCGGGCTGAACATGATCAGCGACCTATGCGCGGTTCTTTCAGCGCGATCGGCAGGGTGATCTCGGGGATCGCCCCGGTCTCTTCCTGCTTGCGCTTGAGGTATTCCAGGGCAACGGAGGCGGCGGCGCGGACGTGGTCGACGCAAGCCTGATGGGCCGCCAGCGGATCGCCGCTCTTGATCGCCTCGACCATGCGCTCCATCTCCTGATTGCTCGAGCCGCGACGGTTTTCCTGGGACACCGAGGTCGCGCGCAAGTAGCTGATACGGGCCTGCAACTGACGCAATTGCAGCGCCGCGACATGGTTGCCGGAGCCTTCGAGCAGCACGTCATAAAAGCCTTGTACCGAATCGATGACCTGTTGCAACTCGCCTTCCTTGAGGGCCTGGCGGTTTTCCTCGAGGGCTTTTTCCAGGGCCTTGATGTCCTTGGCCTTGGCCCGCAGGGTGAACAGCTGGACGATAAGGCCTTCGAGCACGCAACGCAGCTCATAGATATCGACGGCATCGGCCAGGGTGATGATCGCGACCCGTGGGCCCTTGGCGTCGGCGAACTCCACCAGGCCCTCGGATTCCAGGTGACGCAAGGCTTCGCGTACGGACGTGCGGCTGACGCCCAGGCGATCGCACAGATCGCGCTCGACCAGACGGTCTCCCGGCAGAAGCTGGAAGTTCATGATGGCGCTTCGCAGTTTATCCAGCACGATTTCGCGCAGGGTAACGGGGTTGCGATTGACCTTGAAGCTGTCGTCGAGTGGCAGGCGTTTCATGGGGTCCGCTCTGAGTGTGGCTGTCCATGCAAAAAGAGCACTGCGATCCGTGGACCAGCGGTGCTCGATCACAACAGCCAAGGGTTAACTGGAGGCCTCGGCGTCGGCTTCTGCGAAGGCTTCACGGGCGAGCCGGAAACTGTCCACGGCTGCGGGGACACCGCAATAAATACCGACCTGAAGCAGAATTTCGCGTATTTGTTCACGACTCAGCCCGTTACGCAAGGCGCCGCGTACATGCAGCTTGAGTTCGTGCGGCCGGTTGAGGGCCGAAATCATCGCCAAGTTTATCATGCTGCGTTCTTTAAGCGACAAACCCTCACGGCCCCAGACGTGGCCCCAGCAGTACTCGGTGACCATTTCCTGGAGGGGGCGGGTGAAGTCGTCGGCGTTCTCGATGGAGCGCTTCACATAGGCCTCGCCCAGTACCTGGGTGCGGATTTTCAGGCCTTGTTCGTACTTGTCATTACTCATATTCGTCCTCTCACCGCAGTTCCCCTGTAGGAGCGAGCTTGCTCGCGATGGTCGTAAACGATAACGCGTGTTTACTGGCAAAACGCGGCGCTCTCAAGTCCATCGCGAGCAAGCTCGCTCCTACAGGGGGTTTTGTGTTGTCCCGTCAGGCCAGTGTGGGCAGCGGGCCCAGCTTGCCTTTGTGGTAGATCATCGGCGTCACCGGCTGCTCGGGCAGGATCAGGTTCTTCACCGCGCCGACGATGATCGCGTGATCACCGCCGTCGTATTCGCGCCACAGTTCGCACTCGATGATCGCCGTCGCCTTGCCCAGCAACGGATTGCCCAGGGCGCTGAGGTGCCACTCGATATCCTTGGCCTTGTCCTTGCCTTTACTGGCAAAGGCATAGGCTTCGGCGGTCTGGTCGGCAGACAGCAGGTGGATTGCGAACTGCTTGCTGTCGCGCAGGATCGGGTACGTGTCGGAGGCGTAATTGGGGCAGAACAGCACCAGTGCCGGATCGATCGACAGCGCACTGAATGCACTGGCGGTAATGCCGACGATACCGCCGTCCGGGTCCAGGGTAGTCACCACCGTGACCCCGGAAGGGAACGAGCTCATGACGTCTTTGTAAATGCCGGGTTCGATCATTTCGCAAGTCTCCTAGCGCATCACAAACGGATCAGGCATGGGTGCCTGGGACAGGTTGATCCACACCGTCTTGAGCTCGGTGTAGGCCAGCACCGAATCGATGCCGCTTTCGCGTCCATAGCCGCTGTTCTTGAAACCGCCGATCGGCGCCATGGCCGATACCGCGCGGTAGGTGTTGACCCAGATGATCCCGGAGCGCACGTCCCGGGCCAGACGATGGGCGCGGCCCAGGTCGCGGGTCCAGATGCCGGCGGCGAGGCCGAACTGCGAGTCGTTGGCGATCGCCAACGCTTCGGCTTCGTCCTTGAAACGAATGACCGAGGCCACCGGACCGAAGACTTCTTCCTGCATGATCTTCATCGAGTTGCGGTCGCACTCGAACAGGGTCGGCTCGTAGAACCAGCCTTCGCCCAGATTCTCTGGGCGCTTGCCGCCCAGGCGCAGGCGCGCACCTTCGGCGATGGCATCGGCCACCAGGCCTTCGACCACCGCCAGTTGCTGCGCGGTCGCCATCGGCCCCATTTCGCTGCTGTCTTCCTGGGGGTTGCCGATGCGGATGCGTTTGGCGCGTTCGACCAGGCGCTCGACGAACTCATCGTAGATCTCGTCCTGTACCAGCAGCCGTGAGCCGGACACACAGCTCTGACCGGAAGCGGCATAAATCCCGGCGATGGCGCCGTTGATCGCGCTGTCGAGGTCGGCGTCGGCAAAGATAATGTTCGGTGATTTGCCGCCCAGTTCCAGGGACAACTTGGCGAAGTTTTCAGCGCTGCTGCGCACCACATGCCGGGCCGTGGCCGCGCCGCCGGTGAAGGCAATCTTGCGCACCAGCGGGTGACGGGTGAGGGCCGCGCCGGTGCTTGGGCCGTAGCCGGTGACCACGTTGACCACACCCGGCGGGATGCCGGCTTCCAGTGCCAGGCGCGCCAGCTCGAGAATGGTTGCCGAGGCGTGCTCCGACGGTTTGATCACGATGGTATTGCCCGCGGCTAAAGCCGGGGCCAGTTTGATCGCGGTCAGGTACAGCGGACTGTTCCAGGGAATGATCGCGGCGACCACGCCCATGGCTTCGTGCACGGTGTAGGCAAACAGGTCCGGCTTGTCCAGGGGCAGAGTGCCGCCTTCAAGCTTGTCGGCCAGCCCGGCGGTGTAGTGGAAGAATTCCGGCAGGTAGCCGACCTGTCCGCGGGTTTCGCGGATCAGCTTGCCGTTGTCACGGCTTTCCAGCTGCGCCAGTTGTTCCTTGTTTTCAGCGATCAGGTCACCCAGGCGCCGCAGCAGTTTGCCCCGGGCGGTGGCGGTCAGGCCTCGCCAGGCCGGGCTGTCGAAAGCGCTCTGCGCAGCCTGCACGGCGCGCTCGACATCGGCTTCGTCGGCATCGGGCAGTTGCGCCCAGGGTTCGGCCAGGGCCGGGTTCAGGCTGTCAAAGGTCTTGCCGGACAGGGCATCGACCCATTCACCGCCGATGCACATCTGGAAGGAGGCGAGTGTCATGCAACGATCCCCTTAATCTGGTTTTGTCGGGCGTGCGCGTTGTCGAGGAATTCCAGCAGCAGCTGGTTGACCAGGCGCGGCGATTCTACCGGCATCATATGCCGCTGCTCGGCGAGCACGGCAACCGTGGCCCCGGGAATTCGCTCGGCCAGTTGCCGGGCCATTTCCGGTGTCGAGCCTGGATCCAGTTCACCAGTGGCGACCAGGGTCGGCACCTGGATGCTCGCCAGGTCCTCGGCGCGGTACATGTCCTGGGTGGCGAACAGCTCGTAGGTGGTCAGGTAACCCTGCGGGTCATTGTCGGCCAGGGTCTGGCGCAAGGCGGCGATCTGCGCCGGGTTGGCCGCCTGGTATTCGCGGCTGAACCAGCGCGATAGCGCGGCTTCGGCGTTGGCATCCGGGCCGTGCTCGGCGGCCTGGGCGGTGCGGGCGATGACGCCGGCACGCTGTTCGGCGCTGCGATTGAAAACGCTATTGAGCACCACCAGGCCTTGCAGGCGTTGCGGGTAATGCAAGGCAAACGCCCGTGCCACCAGCCCGCCCATGGAAAAGCCGATCACTGTCGCCTGGGGCAACTGCAGGTGGTCGAGCAGCTCCAGCAACTGGTCGGCATAGCCGAGCAGGGGCGTGCCGCTGGCCGGACGCGGGCTGGCGCCATGGCCGAGCATGTCGTAGGCGATCACGCGGTATTGGGTGGCCAGGCCAACGACCTGGCCGCCCCACATTTCTTTGTTCAGGCCCACGCCGTGGATCAAGACCACGGGCTGGCCTTGGCCGGTCGCCAGGTAACTGGTGCCAGCCGGGGTACGTTCAGCGGTGAGCCGAATCATGGAGCGCTCCTGCATGCCTTTTTGTTGTAGTTAGGCTGACCGGGATTACCGGGCCTTTTCGGCCGCCAGTTCTTCCAGGTCGATGTAACGGTTGCCGATGCGCGGGTGCAGGCGGCCGCCGTCGGCGCAACCCAGGACCACGACGATTTCGTCGGCGCGCGGTGCATCTTCGATTTTCATTTCCAGGGTGATGTAGTGCGAACGCAGGCCTTCGTCGTCCTTGTGCATCATCGGAATCTGGATCGAGGTGCCCGGGCCGCCGCGCTTGTTGGTAAAGCTCAGGTAGCTCTTGGCTTTCACCGCTTCGCGGTAATGGTTGCCGAAGCGCAGGGTGTGAATGACCGCCGAGGCATGCTCGATTTCGCCGTCGGCGCCGACCACGGCCGCCTTGCCATAGGCTTCGATCTTCTCCGCGCCACCGATGATGCCGACCAGACGCTCGACCATCATCGCGCCGAGGTCGGAGCAGTTCTCGCGGATCTGTGGCTTCAGGTCTTCGACAAAACCGTTGCCCACCCAAGGGTTCTTCATGACGACGGCCAGGCCGACCATGGTCACCGGTTTGTCAGCGGCCTTGCCGCCTTCGATGAAGGTTTCTTCGACGTAGCTGACGATCTTGCGGATTTCGAAACTCATGAGCTGCTCCGTAGGAGGTTTTGGGTGTCTGTGCGTCTGATGGTATACCATAATACCGGAAGCACAAGTCCCTCGAATGAGTTTCTGGTCGAACGGTTTGAAAAAAGGGGATTTCAATGAACGCCAGGCCGGCGAACGCCACCGACCCCATGTAGGAGCAGGCTTGCCGGCGAAGAGGGCGGCACATTCAGCAGAGGTGTTGGCTGACAGGCCGCTTTCGCCGGCAAGCCGGCTCCTACAGGGGATCTTTGGCGAACACCCGATCGACGTATGGCCGGAGTTACTGTGGGAGCGGCGGTGCGGCGTCCCGACTTGCCGGCGAAGAGGGCGGCACATTCAGCAGAGGTGTTGGCTGACAGGCCGCTTTCGCTGGCAAGTTGCTCCTATAGGGATATTCAGTGGACGCCAGATCGGTGTATGACACCGATCAACTGTGGGAGCGTGCTTGCCCGCGAAGGCGTTGTATCAGGATTCGCTTCCTTGTTTACCAGCACATTGCGGATGCTGTCCGCTACATTGCTGTCCTTGATCACGTCGTTCGGCCAGCCTCAAGCGGCAGGTTGCCACATTTGATTGAACCTGGAAAATCTTCGCATCGATCTTGCCTTCGTCGAGGGGCAAGCCAGTGATTTTTTTATAAATAAGCCGAGATTAAGTTAGTCATATATCACCTCGACGCAACTTAAGTTGTGGTCAATTTTGTCGGGGTTTGAAATCTCTTTTCTTTTTAGTACAACGCCCGGCTGAATCGGGGTGTTCAATGGCTGATCTTTAAGTGTGCTCAGGTCGATGAGCGCTGTGCTGGTTTGCGCGTTGACGGTTCTCAGGTACATTGTAAAATTATGAGCATAGGTAGGATGGCAACCGCCCGGTCTGCCGCTTCGTAAGTAACTCCAGAGTCTGATAGTAGCGGCTGAGCGCACGCCGTCAAGTTTAATGTAGCGAATCTTGCTGACGGGGCAAGGACGAACCCCAGGCCCTCCACCGGCGTAATAACTAATTTCAAACATTTGTTCTGTTGCGTTGACGCCGCAAAGACTAATTTTATCATCGAAAACGAATGATATTCTTCCAGCATTTGTCTCGGCTTTGCTTTCTTCACCCGCCAATGATGGCATTGCCTGCAACAGCAGAGTGGATAAAAATGTATTGAAAGCAAATGATCTTAAATAATTCATGAGTGGCCTCGATAACAGGAATGTACAGGTCTAGCGAGTTGGCTGAGTCGTGATGCCGGCCGCGACTTGACGCGAGCGGCATCATTGGTTGTGCGAATCAAGTACAATTGGAGTGGGCGGTGGGCGATCGATGTTTCTTTTACAAACATTCATAAGTGAGCGTGGTTATTTATCCAGCTCTATCCTGATTTTCCAGATCCAATGACTATAGGGCGTATTTCCCACACCGTCATACCTAAGCCCGGGAAAGTAGGGCTTTCCGACCGCGGCACCCATCAGTTCCCTGTACGTCATGATTTCGGTGCTGACCTTGTCCTTGATGGTTCTGAGGTTAATGGCCCACGGGGCGTCGAGATTACTATGTGTGGTAATTCTAATCGAAACGGCTGAGCGAACCCCCACAAACCTGAAGGGGGTATCGATTGAAAATTCTTTGCAGTTTTTGTCGACGTGTCCATCCCTCATATTATATATGGTTTCTTTAATTGCGAGATGACACTTTCCATCACTGAAAAGCTCCAGGTGTCCAGCGTCAGGGTCGGAGCTGATATCTGGAGAGGCTAGTACTTGTCCTGCCATCAACAGACTCCATGCGAATATCACGCTGTGACCCCAGGCCTTGGTGATCTTCATCGGCTGCTCTCCTTGATAAATTGCACATGCGGCTCGTAATTCGAGCCCAATTGAAGACAACCATAGTGTGTTTTTCATGGTTGTAAACCTAGCAGTTCTGCTAGGTAGGCAAAGCCAGAATTCAGGCGTAAAAATGCTTCGGTTAAGGCATTTTATTTAGGGGGAATGAATAATTTCTTTGCTGTGGCACCGGGATCGGATTATCAAAGCAAGTATCAAGAACCTCCACGCGTTTTTTCTATAATTGTATGGGTGAATGTCATTTCTTTCTGGCTCGCTCTGTAGATCAGAGTTCACGTTAATTACGAATACGATCCGCTGAGCAACCTGGCCACCGGCCAGTCCGCCGAGAATCTCTACCGCGAAATAATCCCGTGATCGATCGCATACTTCACCAGTGCCGCCGGTTTATCGATGTTGAGTTTGCGCCGGATGCTCAGGCGATGGGTTTCCACGGTGCGCACACTGATATCCAGCTCGCGAGCCATTTCCTTGTTGTTCAGGCCTTGGGCCATTTTGTACAGCACCTGACTTTCGCGGGGCGTCAGTTCGTTGTCGGTGCTTTTATCTGCGATCAGTCGTTGGGCGATTTCGGCGCTGTAGAAGGTGCCGCCACTGGCGATGGCTTCGATTGCCGCGATGATTTCCCTGGACGGCGAGTTCTTCAGCACATAGCCGCTGGCCCCGGCGCGCACGGACTCGCTCACGTACTCGTTGTTGTCGTACATGCTCAGCATCAGCACCTTGAGCGACGGGTATTGGTTGCGCAGTACCCGGGTCAGTTCCAGCCCGTTCATGTCCTTGAGGCCGATGTCGACCAGCAACAGGTCCGGCTGGCAGCGGCCGACCATCTCGATCGCGTCCGCGCCGTTCTCGGCTTCGCCCACCACTTCCAAGGGGGCCATCACCGCCAGTAGCGCCTTGATCCCGTCGCGGACCAGGGCGTGATCGTCGACCAGGGCGACGCGGATCGGGTAAGGCAGGTTCATTGCAGGCATTCACTCTTGTTGTTGGGACGACTCAGCGTTGTGCGCCGGGCATTTTCATCGGCAGCAGCACGTCCAGTTCACTTCTTCCCGGCATCGAGGTCAGGGCGAACTGGCCGCCGAAATGTTCGACGCGTTCGCGGATATTACGCAGGCCGATGCCGGCGTGGCGACGTTCGACCTGGGTGACGTTGAAGCCGATACCGTCATCGACCACCGTCAGGCGCACGCCGTCTTCGGAGCCGTGCAGGGTAATGGAAACGTTGCGGGCCCGGGCGTGGCGTTCGATGTTGGTCAGGCCTTCCTGGACGATGCGAAACAGCGAGACCGCGGCGCCGTCGACCAGGTTGCAGGCGAATTCGTTGTCGTCGTAGGTGACCACCAGGCCGCTGCGCTGCTCGAATTCGGCGGCCAGTTGACCAATCGCGGCCGGCAGACCGAGGGTGTCGAGCAAGGATGAGCGCAGGTCGTGGGACAGGCTGCGAACTTCGCCGATTGCATCCCCCAGGCGTTGCGTGGCTTCTCTGAGGATGTCCAGGCCCTTGTCTTGTCCCTGGCCGTTCTCGAGCACATGGCTGGCCAGTTCGAACTGGAACTTGATGGAGACCAGGACCTGGCTGATGCCGTCGTGCAGTTCACGGGAGACCCGGGATCGCTCTTCTTCCTGCAGGCTGACGATGCGCTGGGTCAGGCGCTGCAGTTTCTTGTCGGCCAGCCGGTGTTCGCTGACGTTGAGGGTCATGCCGCTGGCGAACACGAACAGCACCGCCACCAGGGCCACGGCGGCAATCGCCAGCATGGTCTTGCGGATGCCCATGGCCACTTCGTCTCGTGCCTGTTGGGTGGCGCGTTCGACGTCTTCCAGATAGATGCCGGTGCCGAGCATCCAGCCCCAGCGATCCAGCATGACCACGTAGGCGAGCTTGTCGGTGACCTGGCCTGAGGAGGGTTTGTTCCAGGCGTAGCGCTGGAAGCCTTCGCCCGATTGCGCCGTGGTGAGCAAGGCCTGGATCACCGGCAGGCCGTGGGGATCTTTCATGTCCCACAAGTCTTTGCCGACCAGATCGGACTGGCGCGCGTGCATCAGGCTGCGGCCTTCGCGGTCGTAAACGAAGAAATAGCCGTTGACGCCAAAGCTGAGCTTGCGCAGTTCTTCCAGCACTTGCTGCTGGGCGCGCGCGTCACCGTGGCCGTCGTCGTAGAGCGGGTCGATCAGGCTTTGCGCCATGTCGACGTAGTTTTTCAGTTCGGCGCGCTTGCTGGCCAGGATGCTGTCTTCGATCAGCTGCGCCTGTTGATCGCCCAGTTGACGGTTCAGGGAGATGACCAGGACGCAGATGACGGCGATCGCCAGTACCAGCGGCAGGATGCCAAGCGCGACGATTTTGTGTTTGAGCTGCATCTGGGCTCCTGACCGGGCCGAAGGCGGGCGATGACGCTGATACTGTAGGAGCGAGCCTGCTCGCGATGGTCGTCAACGAAAACGCGTGCTTACCGGGTATACGCGGTGTTCTGAAGTCCATCGCGAGCGAGCTCGCTCCTACAGTTCCTGGGCGGGCATCATATGCCAAGGAGTGCGGGTCCAGTAGCGGTGGTGGACGGAATGACCTGCTGGTGGGATGTCAGTCAGTTGGAATGCTGAACCCTCAGTAGGAGCTGGCTTGCCAGCGAAAGCGGTGTGTCAGTCGCCATTGGTGTCGAATGTGCCGCCGTCTTCGCTGGCAAGCCAGCTCCTACAGGGGATTTGTGTTTCTCCGATAGATCGGGGTGTCTACGTAGAACTACGTAGAGGGCGCGTACGTAGTAACGCGGATTTATTTGTGGACGGCATGCGCGGATATTGGGCCAGCTCCGCTTCGCGGACACAATTATAAAAATTACCGCCGCAGCCACTGGCTGTCGGCAGGAGACACGCTATGCCCCGTCTGGCTAAACACCTCGCCTGGTTTGCCGTGGCTGTCCTGGGAGCGTTCGCGCTGAGTGTCGTGGCCCTGCGCCGCGGCGAAGCGATCAACGCCCTCTGGATCGTAGTCGCAGCAGTCGCCATCTACCTCGTTGCCTACCGCTACTACAGCCTGTTCATCGCCAATAAAGTGATGCAGCTCGACCCCAATCGCGCTACGCCCGCCGTGCTCAACAATGACGGCCTGGACTTCGTGCCGACCAACAAACACGTGCTCTTCGGTCACCATTTCGCGGCGATTGCCGGCGCAGGTCCCCTGGTCGGTCCGGTCCTGGCCGCACAGATGGGCTATCTGCCCGGCACGCTGTGGCTGATCGCCGGGGTGGTGCTGGCTGGCGCGGTGCAGGACTTCATGGTCCTGTTCCTGTCGACCCGGCGCAACGGTCGTTCCCTGGGCGACATGGTCCGCGAAGAAATGGGCCGCATCCCCGGCACCATCGCCTTGTTCGGCTGCTTCCTGATCATGATCATCATCCTCGCGGTGCTGGCGCTGATCGTGGTCAAGGCCCTGGCCGAAAGCCCGTGGGGCATGTTCACGGTGATGGCAACCATCCCGATCGCGATGTTCATGGGCATCTACATGCGCTACATCCGTCCGGGCCGCATCGGTGAAATCTCGGTGATCGGTGTCGCGCTGCTGCTCGGTTCGATCTGGCTCGGCGGGCAGATTGCCGCCGATCCGGTCTGGGCCAAGGCCTTCAGCTTCACCGGTGTGCAGATCACCTGGATGCTGATCGGCTACGGTTTCGTCGCGGCGGTGTTGCCGGTGTGGCTGATCCTGGCACCGCGTGACTACCTGTCGACCTTCCTCAAGATCGGTACCATCGTCGCCCTGGCGATCGGCATCCTGGTCACCATGCCCGAGCTGAAAATGCCGGCCCTGACCCAGTTCATCGACGGCACGGGCCCGGTGTGGAAGGGCGGTCTGTTCCCGTTCCTGTTCATCACCATTGCCTGTGGCGCGGTGTCGGGTTTCCACGCGCTGATCGCTTCGGGCACCACGCCCAAGTTGCTGGCCAGTGAAGGCCATGCCCGTTACATCGGTTATGGCGGCATGTTGATGGAGTCCTTCGTGGCGATTATGGCGATGGTGGCCGCTTCGGTGATCGAGCCGGGTGTGTACTTCGCCATGAACAGCCCGGCGGCGATCGTTGGCTCCGATGCTGTAACGGTGGCGCAGACCGTCAGCAGCTGGGGTTTTGCGATTACTCCGGAAGCCCTGCAAGCGGTGGCCAAGGACATCGGTGAAACCACCATCCTGGCCCGTGCCGGTGGTGCGCCGACCCTGGCGGTGGGTATTGCACAGATCCTGCACAGTGTCCTGCCGGGTGAAAACACCATGGCGTTCTGGTACCACTTCGCGATCCTGTTCGAAGCATTGTTCATCCTCACCGCAGTGGACGCCGGTACCCGTGCCGGTCGCTTCATGCTCCAGGATTTGCTCGGCTCCTTCGTGCCAGCGCTGAAACGCACCGAGTCCTGGACCGCCAACCTGATCGCCACCGCCGGTTGCGTGGCGATGTGGGGTTACCTGCTGTACCAAGGGGTGATCGATCCGCTGGGGGGCATCAACACCTTGTGGCCGCTGTTCGGTATCTCCAACCAGATGCTGGCCGGGATCGCGCTGATGCTGGCGACCGTGGTGCTGATCAAGATGAAGCGTCAACGCTACGTCTGGGTCACCATGTTGCCCGCGGTGTGGCTGCTGATCTGCACCACCACCGCCGGCTTCATCAAGCTGTTCGACGCCAACCCGGCGATCGGCTTCCTGGCGCTGGCGAAGAAATACAGCGATGCCCTGGCCAACGGTCAGGTGCTGGCACCGGCCAAGAACATCGACCAGATGCAGCACGTGATCTACAACGCCTACACCAATGCCACGCTGACGGCGTTGTTCCTGTTGGTGGTGTTCAGCATCCTGTTCTTTGCGCTCAAGGTCGGTATTGCCGCCTGGGGCACCAAGGAACGCACGGATAAAGAAGCACCGTTCCAGGCCGTGCCGGATGCGTGATCGAGGAGTGCAGCATGTTCAATGACCTGAGTCGCCTGGGTAAATACCTCGGTCAGGCCGCGCGCCTGATGGTTGGCATGCCCGACTACGACAACTACGTCGAGCACATGCAGAACAAACACCCGGACAAACCGGTGATGGACTACGAAATGTTTTTTCGCGAACGGCAGGAAGCCCGATACGGCAGCAAGAGCGGGCCGAAGTGTTGTTGATGGTCGACAAGGTTCTTTATTGAACTTGTTTTAATACGCTGCATCGAAAACGCCGCTCATTGAGCGGCGTTTTTCGTTTGCGCCAGATAAAAAAGTTCGCAACTAAACATATAGCCGCTCTATATCTCTCGTCATTGTCGACATCCTGTTGACGCCAAATATTTGTGCTGTTCGATTGCATCTAAAAGCGATTGACCCTAGTGCAAAACAGTTGTGCACGTCATTGAAGTGTCAGCCATAAATAAAAGCGAGTTCAGTCAAATCAATCGCTAAGCGGTTCTGCGAGCCAGCGGATAAGGAAGCGACAGAAAACTGACAATCATTAAGGCAGTCCTATCCCCCTATAAGTCGGTGATACATCATGATCAAGATCATGGCGTGCTTTCTCATAGGAGCTCTAACTGCAGGATGCAACGGTATCGTTAAGCCCGACCTTTCAAGGGCTACCAGCGATTCATACTTTCTAGTCTTCTCAGGCTTCCCTCTGCCCTATGTCTATATGGCTTCGGCGGTGCAATGGAACGAGGACTACGCCGTCACCACCCGCCACACTCCGTTGCTCTCCAACGTGAAGTACAGCTGCAGCACAGGTTGCGATCTGGTGTTCTTCCAGCACAAGGCTAATGGTCGCTACCCGTCCTGGCGTGCGCCGCGAGTGGGCGAGCACATCACGGCCGTAGGGGGCAGTCCTTATATGATGACCACTGTCGGTAAGGGCAAGGTGTATCAAACGCCTTTTATCAATACCAGTGAACACAGCGGCGATCTGTACGCTATCCATGATGCCCCGTTGATCAAGGGCATGTCGGGTGGGCCGGTGGTCGCCAGCGACGGCAGTGTCATCGGCATCAATGTCGGCTTCTATTCCACCACATTGAACGATGTAAGCGCCCATCCCGGGGTCAATACCGCCGAGAGGATGAGCATCTTCGTGCCTTACTCGATCATTCTGCGCGAGTGGGGGATGTTGCAGGCGAAGCTTGATAATCCGCACGGCACGAAATACGTCTCGAAGTAGGGGGTAACGCTGCTCATTGTAGGAGCGAGCTTGCTCCGGGCGGCGTTCCGACGATGGTCGCCAACGATAACGCGTGTTTGCTGAATAACACGCGGTGTTTTGTAATCCATCGCGAGCAAGCTCGCTCCTACAAAAGCCACCTGTCACCAGTGTCGACTGAGGCCTGATCGCGTCGCGGGGATGAATTCGAGCGTTTGCAGATTCAGCAAGGTGAAGTGTCCGCGCTCCTGCAGCCAGCCGCCGGTGTCGATGTGGTAGACATTGCCCAGGATGACGGGTTGAGGCAGGGGTGTATGACCTGCAACCACAGCGCGCACTCCGGACACGCCGCAGGGGTTGCTGTCGGTGATGCGCCGGCGTGACCACTGCAAGGTCGTGGCGATCTGTGCCACCTCCATTGCGGAGCCGGACAGTGCGTCAGTCATGTCTTGCCAACTGCCTGGTGGGATATCCGCATGCACGATGCCGATCAGGCCTTGTGACGTTTCGACTTCAATCACCAAAGGCAACTCAGCGAGGATGTCCGCGTAACGGGCTTGCTCGGCGCCCGACAGGCCGTAGAACCAGGCGCCACCATTGGCAACGTGCAGGCCGCGTTCAACGCCGGTGCGGCCGGCGGCGTGAGAATCGATGGTCATCTGCTCATGGTTGCCCCGCACGGCATGGAACCAGGGCTTGCGCAGCAGCCATTGATCGACGTCCAGTGTTTGCGGTCCGCGGTCGACCAGATCGCCTACGCTGAACAGGCGGTCGATAGACGGGTTGAATCCGGCAGCATCGAGTGCCGTCTGCAGTCGGGCGAAGTGGCCGTGAATGTCGCCCACGGCCAGGTCGCGGCCGACAGGATTGGCGGCGAAGCGCTGCACCTCTCGGGTTTCGAACATGGGAATGCCTTGCCCACCCTCATACCGGCGGGCTGGTAGTCCGTTGAGTTCAGGCCAGGAAGCGGTGGTCGACAGCGCAGGGTGTCGATGCCGGTCTGGCTGGCGAACAGCAAGCCATCAGGTTACCCGACACCGATCACGCAGAGTCAGAAGCTGATGGCTTGTCCGGGATTGTTGTCCTGCGCGCCAGCGATGAGGTGCAAGGGAATGTGTTGCTGTTCATCGATGGATGAGACTTCAAAACCTCCCACCACCTGGGGCTGTCGCTCGCACACTTCGGTCGACTCTCCTGCCAGTATTTTAGCCATTCTTGCGTGATTCGCGGCGATTTCATTGAGAGTTGACATGGTACATCCCCCGGGTGACTGACCAAGCGTATCGCTGGAGTCCTTGAACATTGATTTTAGTGCTGCCGCGTCAGAATTACGTCGATCTGGGGCTGCTACGACCGGCCTTTGCAATCCTTGAGCCAGAGAGGGTTAGGTAATTGACGCTAAACCTAGCATAGGCGACGAATGGTGAGTTTGCGTTGAAAAGTGCCTTCTAGAACCGATACTCGGCTGGAACCTGGCGGGCGATGAAGGCCTGCATGTGTTCAAAAAAGCGGGTCTGCAGTTTCGACGTCGGCCCCTGGACCGGCAGCAGCATGCTGAAATCCATTTCAATCGCCGGCTCGAACGCCCTGAACACCACGCCACTGCCGCGGTACTCCACCGCGCTGATGGCGTCGACCAGCGCGACCCCCAGCCCTTGTTCGACGAAGGTGCACATCGGCAGCGACAGTTGGGTTTCCAGGCGCAGTTCGCGTTCGACCCCGTACGCGGCAAATATCGAGTCAATGTGCTGGCGCGAGCCGATGGATTGCGGATAGGAAATGAACGTCTCGCCTTGCAGATCCTCGGGATGGATCGTGGCCTTTCCCTGCAACCGATGGTTCGCCGGCAGGGCGCAGAGCATGCGGGTGGCCAGGAGTTTTTCTGCACGGGGGCTGGGGTAGGTGTTGGGCAGGACAATGATGCCCAGGTCGCAGCGCTGGCCGACCACCAGGTCGACGATCTCGCGCGATGAATGCACCACCAGCGAAATCTGCACTTGATCATGCTCAGCCATGAACGCCGCAATGGCTCGCGGCAGGAAGGAAAGGCCCATGGCCGGGGCGCAGGCGATGTGCAGAGAACCGCGCTTGAGGCTGCGAATCTCCTGCGCCGTTCGGGCAATGCGTTCGACCCCGAGCAACGAGCGCTGTACTTCCTGGTACAGCGTCATGGCTTCGGCGGTGGGTTGCAGGCGGCCCTTGATCCGGTCGAACAAACTGAAGCCGATGTCCTCCTCGAGGCTGGCAATCAGTCGGGTCGCTGCCGGTTGCGAGATGTGCAGCATCTCGGCGGCACGGGTGACGGTCTGGCCGAGGATGACCGCGCGAAAGGCCTCCAGCTGACGAAGATTCATGGCGGGGATCCCTGGTTTATATCCATAACGAAAAGACATGACCTTGCCAAAATAAAGCATTTTTCAAGCCGCTGTCAGCTCTCTAGGATCACCTGCATCAAGATCATTCAGGCGTAGTGCCTGCGCTGCAGACGATTGCGCGGCGTTGAAAGAGCGGCAGTGCAACTCATGCATAAAACTGATGTGATGATCGTAGGGGGTGGTTTGGTGGGGCTGTCCATCGCCTATGGCCTGGCCCTGCTCGGTCACCAGGTCAGCGTCCTGGACGAGGGCGATGACGCCCATCGGGCGGCGCGTGGCAACTTCGGCCTGCTGTGGGTTCAGGGTAAAGGCTATGGGATGAGTCGCTATGCGCAGTGGACCCGGGATTCGGTGGCGCTGTGGCCACGTTTCGCCGCTGCGTTGCACGCCGACAGCGGCATTGACCTGCATCTGCGTCAGCCTGGCGGATTCCAGCTGTGCCTGAGCGAACAGGAGATGGCCGAGGAAAGCCGTCGATTGCTCTGGTTGCGCGACGCGATGCACGGTGACTATCCGTTCGAACTGCTGGATGCGGCGCAACTGCGCGCTCGCTTGCCGGGTGTGGGGCCGACGGTAGTGGGCGGCTGTTACTCGCCCATGGACGGCCAGGTCAATCCGTTGAAATTGTTGCGTTCGCTGTACGCCGCCTGTCAGGCGCGCGGGGTCAGGATCATCAATGGCCAGCGGGTCAGCGCCATTGGCCAGCGCGGCCCGGGCTTCGAACTGGATACCGGTGAGCAGCGCTGGTACGCCGGGCAGCTGGTGTTGGCCGCCGGGCTCGGCAATCGCGAACTGGGTGCGCAATTGGGCATGGACGTGCCGGTGAGCCCCAATCGTGGGCAGATTCTGGTGACCGAGCGCCTCAAGCCCTTCCTGCATTACCCCACCACCTATGTGCGCCAGACCGACGAAGGCACGGTGCAACTGGGCGATTCCCATGAGTCGGCGGGGTTCGACGACGGTACCAGCAGCGAAGTGATGGCTGGCATCGCCCGGCGCGCCGTGCAGTGCTTTCCCCGGCTGGGGCAGGTCCGTCTGGTTCGGGCCTGGGGCGCGCTGCGGGTGCTGAGCGCCGACGGCTTTCCGATTTACGAAGCTTCGCAGGCCTGCCCGGGGGCGGTGGTGGTCAGTTGCCACAGCGGCGTGACCCTGGCGGCGATTCACGCCTTGCGCCTGGCGCCATGGATTGCCGGTGAATATGACGAGCCGGCCGTGGCGCCTTTCAGTCTGCAGCGCTTCAAGCGCAAACCTGAGGTGCGCCATGCCGGCTGACAGCTTGTTCCGGGCGCTGGGCCCGGCGGAAAAAACCGTGCGGATCGAATTCGAAGGCGCGTCGTTTTCGGTGCCCGCAGGCATTTCCCTGGCCGCGGCCTTGCTGCTCAGCGGCGTTACTCACACCCGCGACAGTGCAGTCAGCGGCAGGCCCGGCGCGCCGTTCTGCATGATGGGCGTGTGTTTCGAGTGTCTGGTCGAGGTGGACGGGCTGGCCAACTGTCAGGCGTGCCTGCTGCCCGTTCGCGCGGGTATGCGTGTGCTGCGCCAGCGCGGGGCCCGGGATCTTCTGGACAGTGGCCACGACGAGGAGGGCGCTGATGAATAAGCCAACAGTCGATCTGATTGTGCTCGGCGCCGGCCCTGCTGGCATGAGCGCCGCGCTTGAGGCCACACGCCACGGCCTGTCGGTGGTGGTGCTGGATGAACAGGGCAGCCCCGGTGGGCAAATCTATCGCAACATCCAGCAGGCCGATGCCCGCAGCCGCCGCGTATTGGGCGATGACTATGGGGCGGGTGCGGAGCTTGTCGACAGATTCCTGCGCTGCGGGGCCCGTTACCTGGGCAACGCTGCCATCTGGCAGGTCACGCCACAGCGACAGGTGCATTACCTGATCGATGGCCGCGCTGAAGTCCTGCAAGGGCATCATGTGTTGATCGCCACCGGTGCGTTCGAACGGCCGATGCCCATTCCGGGCTGGACCTTGCCTGGGGTCATGACCGCCGGCGCCGGGCAGATCCTGCTCAAAAGCGCCGCAATGGTGCCGCAAGGGCCAGTAGTGCTGGCTGGCTGCGGCCCCTTGTTGTATCTGCTGGCGGTGCAGTACCTGCGAGCCGGCATCGCCATCGAAGCGCTGGTGGACACCAGTGGCCGCGGCGATCTTGCGCGAGCCTGGCGCAAAATTCCTGGCGCCTTGCGCGGCTGGCGAGACCTGCTCAAGGGCGTGCACTTGCTGGTCGAATTGAAACGCGCCGGGGTCAGGCATTTCCGTGATGCCCGGGATTTGCGGATCGAAGGCCCGGTGCAGGCGAGCGCCTTGAGTTTCGACAGTGACGATCGACGCTGGACTATTCCCGCCTCGCTGATTCTGCTGCATCAAGGCGTGGTACCGAACACCCAGATCAGTTGGTCGTTGCGCCTGGAACATGACTGGAGCGAACAGCAACTGTGCTGGAGCGCGCGCCGCGACAGCCAGGGCGAATCCAGTCTGCCGGGCATTTTTATCGCCGGCGACAGTGGCGCTATCGGCGGTGCGCAGGTGGCGCTGCTCGAAGGCCGACTGGCCGGGCTGGGGATTGCTGCCCGCTCGAAAAGACTCGATGCACAACGGTTGCAGCAACTCGCCGACCCTTACCGAAAGGCCCTGCGGCGCCAGCGTGCTGCGCGGCCGCTGATCGACGCGTTATACCGCCCCCGACAGCAAAACCGCGTTCCCGCCGACGAGGTGATTGTCTGTCGCTGCGAAGACGTCAGCGCCGGCGCGATTCGCCAACACGTCGCCCTTGGTTGCCTGGGGCCCAATCAGACCAAGGCGTTCGGTCGCTGCGGCATGGGGCCTTGCCAGGGGCGCCTGTGTGGCTTGAGCGTCACTGAAATCATTGCCGAGCAGCGCAATGTCTCGCCCGCGGAGGTCGGGTACTACCGCATTCGCTCGCCACTCAAACCCATCACCCTTGCCCAATTGTCCACTGAGACACCTCTCACCCAGGAGCCTGTATGAGCCTTATTCAACGCATCGAAAGCAATCCACGCCTGAGCCGCAGCGTCGTGCACAACGGCGTGGCCTGGCTCAGCGGCATCGTCGCCGCCGACTGCAGCCAGGACATCCGTGGCCAGACGCGCCAGGTGCTGCAACGGCTCGATGAGCTGCTGGAAGTCTCCGGCAGCGACAAGAGCCGGCTGCTCAGCGTGCAGATCTGGATGAAAGACATGGGGGCCGACTTCGCCGGCATGAACGAAACCTGGAGCGCCTGGGTCGATGCCGGGCAAACGCCGGCACGGGCCACCGCGCAAGTGATGTTCGATGATCCGCAGATCCTGTTGGAGTTAATCGTCACTGCCGCCGTCTGAGGTACCCCATAGCGCCGGGTGGATGCCGGGCGCTACGACGGAGCAGGCGGCCGACAGAGCCGTCATCTCCTTGTTCACATTGCCGCTGCCATAACGGACGCCTTCTTTTTGGAGCGCCCGACATAAACAACATCGCATCTGGAGCCATGAATGAACGTAAAAAACACCGTATTGAAAATGGGCCTGATCTCGTTGCTGGCGTTCGGCGCCAACCTGCAGGCGGCAGAGCAACCTCTGCGCCTGGGCATTGAGGCGGCTTACCCGCCATTCGCATCGAAAACGCCGGACAACACCATCGTCGGCTTCGACTACGACATCGGCCAGGCACTGTGCGCCGAGATGAAAGTCCAGTGCGTGTGGCAGGAACAGGAGTTCGACGGACTGATTCCCGCGCTCAAGGTGAAAAAAGTCGATGCGGTGATTTCATCGATGTCCATGACCCCGGAGCGGATGAAATCGGTCGATTTCAGCAATCGCTATTACCGCATTCCGGCGCGCCTGGTGTTCAAGAAAGGCAGCGGCATCAGTGAGATTCCGGCCCAGCTCAAAGGCAAGCGCATCGGGGTGCAGCGCGCGACCAACTTCGATCGCTACGTCACAGAGAAATTCGCCCCGGCCGGTGCCGAAGTGGTGCGCTACGGCTCGCAGAATGAAATTTTCCTCGACCTGCTTGGCGGACGTCTCGATGCGACCATGGCCAGTTCGGTGGTGATCGATGAAAGCCTGTTGAAACGGCCGCAAGGGCAAGACTTCGAGTTCGTCGGCCCGAATTTCACCGAAGAGCAGTTCTTCGGCAGCGGCATCGGCATCGCCGTGCGCAAGAACGATCCGCTGGCGGGTCGCTTCAATCAGGCACTGGCGACCATTCGGGCCAACGGCACCTACGACACCATTCGCCAGAAGTACTTTGATTTCGATATCTACGGCGAGTAAGCGGCGAGGTCATCACGGCACGCATGCTTGGGCATGCGGCCGTTTTCCAGTCGCGGGGAGTCGAGCTGCATACCAGGGCGGGTCAGATGCAGCCATCACCATTGATCTGGTCCATCGGGTCGATCACCTGGGCGCTCTGGTTGCGAACGTTGCCAATCGCGCGGTCCACCTTGAACCACTCGAAGGCCACGGTCGGCTCGCCTTGAAACAGCGCCATGTGCTCGGCGCGCTCCATGGGCGTGGTGGGCTCCAGCCATTCCCGGGCCAGTTCCGGCGATAAGGTCACGGGCCGCCGGTCGTGGATGTCCACCATGCCGCCGGCGCTGTCGGCGGTGATGATGACGAAGCCGTCGTGCTCGCCCGGCTCATGCTCGGCGTTGGGGTACTGGCCGATCGCGGCGCAGAGGATCGGCGTCCGGTCACGGTGACGGATCAGGTAGGGCTGCTTCTTCGGCCCGCCTTCATCGACCCATTCAAACCAGTTGTCGATGGCGATGATCGCCCGGCGCGGCCAGATCGCTTTGAAGAACGGACCATGGGCGACCTTCTCGACCCGGGCGTTGATTGGCGCGGCGCGGTCCTTGGCCCAGTGCGGACGCCAGCCCCAGCGCACCATATCGGCGCGCAAAAACTGGCCTTCCTGGTGAAAGAGGGCGAGTTGAGTGGTCGGCGCGGCGTTATAACGCGCCAACGGCTGGTCGCCGGCATAGTTGATCAGGGCGTTGGGAATGGCGAGCGCCGCGACGAAATCGTGAATGCCTCGATACTGGGAAAGACGTCCGCACATGGTGTGTTCTCCGGCTATGACTTCAGCGTAGCCGAGGCGAGAGACTCGAGGCGTGACGATCGGGCGAGGGTGGGGCGACGGGCTGCAGATTCAGGAAATGAAGCGTCGCCCGCCGCTGAAACTGTCAGGACGCAGTGTCCACCGCTAGGCCACCCTTCCTCGTCGGCACATCATGCAGGGATATCCTTGAAGTCTCCGGCAACGCCAAACCACCGGCCAGGGCGAGCAACGCGACCGCCATCAGGTAGAACGCCGGCGACAGGTTGCTGCCGGTGCTGCTGATCAGCCACGTCGCCACGAGCGGCGCGGTGCCGCCGAACAGGGTGTAGGCCATGTTGTAGGTGATCGCCGACGCGGTATAGCGAGTACGGGTGGGGAACGTTTCCGAGAGCAGAGCCGCGGTGACCACGCCACACAACACCGCGCCGATCGCCAACAGCATCACGCCGACAATGGAAGCGGCGAACGATCCGGAACTGGCCATCAGGAATGAGGGATACACCGCCACGATCAACAGCGCGCAGGCGGTCATCACCGTTGCCCGACGCCCGACCCGGTCCGAATACAGCCCGGCCAGCGGGCAGATCGCCGCGGCGAAGATCAAGGCAATCAGCGACACCAGCAATGCCGCGGCGCGACTCAGGCCGCCCGCGACTTGCAGGTAGGTGGCAAAGTAGGTGGTGAACATATAGAACGATAGCGCCGTCAGCGACACGAAGGCCCCCAGGCAGCAGATCGCCGCGCCATGGTTGCGCAAGGTCTCCTTGAGCGGGGAGTGTGCCACCGCATGTTCCTCGGTCACCGCCTGGAAAGCGGGGGTTTCATCCAGCTTCCAGCGCAGGTAAAGACCCACCAGTCCCAGCGGCGCGGCAATCAGGAACGGCAGGCGCCAGCCCCAGCTACCCATGGCGTCGGCCGATAATGAGGCCTCGAGTGCGTAAGCCACCACGGCGGCTGCGGCGAAGGCGGAAAAGGTCGAGACCGGAATGAAGCTGCCATACCAGGCCCTTTTATCATGGGGCGCATGCTCCATCAGATAGGCGCACGCACCGGCGTATTCGCCCCCGGCAGAAAAACCCTGGGCGCAACGGATGACGGTCAAAAGGATCGGCGCCATGACCCCGATGGCGGCATAAGTGGGCAACACCCCGATCAAGGTCGTCGCACCGGCCATCAGCAGGATGGTCATGGCCAGGGTTCTCTTGCGCCCGATCCTGTCGCCGAGCATGCCGAAGAAAATCCCGCCCAGCGGCCGGAAGGCAAAAGCCACGGCGAATACCGCGAAGGTCTTCAGCAAGGCTACGCTGGCGTCGCCGCTGGGAAAAAATTGCTGGGCAATGGTGGTCGCGAGAAAACCGTAGACGGCGAAGTCGAACCACTCGACGAAATTACCGATGCCGGCGGCGACAATGACTTTTCTCAGTGTTTGCGGGCTGACCTGAGCTGCGCTTGTCATGCTGGACCCCTCGACATTCCATTAGTAGGCTTTTGATTATCGGGGCAGCGATTGGAACGGCTCACTTCAAAAGTGTCATCCGCGTAGTCATGACCGACTCATTGCGGTTGGGATACGCATGATTTGTGCCAAGGGAAGCCCCGATTGCGCGGTCGACTTCGTGTCCTCGCAGGGGTTACGAGACGGTCGCAGCGTGACGATAGGCCGTTCTGGACGCATGGTGCGCGGTGCGCACCAGCAACAGCACAGCGCCAATCACCGGCAGGCTCACCAGCATCAGTGCGTAACGCAGCGATTCCTGGCCAAACAGCGGCAACAGCATGTCGCTGAACAACCCGGTTATCAGTGGCCCGATGCCGACCCCGAGCAGGGTACTGACGATGGTCTGCAGGGCCATGGCGGTGCCGCGCCGATTTACCGGCACCAGTTGGGTGACGAGGTTATAGGACGGGGCGATCCACCACACGGCAAAGAAGGAATAGAGCGCGGCCCAGAGCATTGCGGTCGGAACAGGTACATCGCCCACGCGCACCAGCAGGGCATCGGACCAAAGCAGATAAGGGGTCAGCGCGGCAAGGGCCGCCAGATGGCCCAACACGGGAATGGAAATCTGCCAGTGTGGATGGCGGCGGCACAGGCGGTCACTCAACCAGCCACTCAACAGGCCACCGATCCCGGCCGAGATACCGCAGATCACCCCGACCAGCAGCCCGGCGTGTTGCAGTGACAGGCCGTGGGAGCGCACCAGGAAGCTGGTGTTCCACATGCCGATGGCGTAGGAGCTGAGCGTGACCAGGCCGCCCGCGAGGATCAGGCACCGGTAAGCCGGCAACGCCCACAGCTTGCGGGCTTCGGCACCCATGCCCAGCAGTGGAGAGGGCGAGTGGGCGTGGGGCGCGAGGTCCCAACGGCCACGCTGCGGGTCGCGCACGAAAAAGGTCAGGACCGCGCAAAACACCAGGGCCGGCATGCCAATGGCGATAAACCCGCTGCGCCAGCCGTAGTGTTCCACCACCCAGGCCCCGAGACTCAAACCGATGATCGAGGAAAACGTCGGTGCCGCGGTAAAACAACTGATTGCGAATGAGCGTCGTTGTGGGGGATACAGGTCCGCGATCAACGACAGCGAGGCCGAGGTCGTCGGCGATTCACTGACCGCCACCAGCATGCGCGCGACGGCCAGCGCAAGGAAGCTGCCGGCCAGGCCGCAGGCCATTGTCGCCACGGCCCAGAGCAGGCACGACATGGCCAGCAGACGGGTGCGCGGCAGGCGGTCTACCAGCCGTCCCGCCGGCAGGCCCAAGAGTGCGTACACCGCCGCGAACGCCAGGCCGGAGATCAACCCGATGGCGGTATCGCTGACCCCGAATTCGGCTTTGATCGGTTCGATCATCACCGCGAGTATCTGTCGTCCGACGAAGTTGTCGGCAAACACCATGGCCAGCAGCATCAGCAAACCGTGGCTCCCCCATCCAACCCTGGCCGGGGGCAGCATGCCCGAGGCCACGTTCATCGCGGTGCCCAGAGATCCGGCAAGCCGGGGTCACTCACGACAATCAGGCGCTTGAGCAATACCTTCAAGGCTTGTGCATCGGCGGCGCCGAGCTTGGCCGAGAGGTCCTCTTCCACCGCCTTGGCCAGCGCCAGCTGATGCAACGACACCTCGCGACCCTGGGCGGTGAGGACGAAACGCAGTGACTCTGGCGAGCCCTCGAACGCCACCAGGCGCTGGTTTTCGAGAAAACGCATGCTGGCCAGCGTGACTTCACGACCGGTGTAGTTGACGAAGGTATTGATTTCCTCAAGGTTCAGGTTGTCGCGGATACACAAGATCGACAGGATAAAAAACGCCTGTTCGTCCAGGTGCTGGTTACTCAGCATCTGCCGCAAGGCATTGAGGACCTGGTAGTGTCCGCGCCCCAAAAGGTAGCCGAGCAGGTCCTCGGTGTAACTGCACTCGGGGGGCGGCGGCGTGGTGGCCAGGCGCAGTTCGCTGCGTGGCTTGCGGGTCGCCAATGCGTATTGGCCACTCTGGAATGCCAGCGGCGCGCGGTCGCTGTGATCGAAGGCGAGGACTTCACCGACAAAAATCACGTGGTCGCCGCCTTCATACTGGAAGGCGGTGCGGCATTGAAAACGTGCCGTGCAGTCTTGCAGCAGCGGCGCCCCGCTGACGCCATTGTCCAGCTTGATTTCAGAAAACTTGTCCTCGCCCTGGGTGGCGAAACGTCCCGACAGTGCTTCCTGTTCGGTGGACAACACGTGCACGTTCCAGTGTTTGCCGCTGGTGAAGACTGGCAAGCTGCGAGCCTGCTTGGACAGGCTCCAGAGCACCATCGGCGGATTGAGCGACACCGAGTTGAAACTGTTGGCCGTGATACCCACGGGTGAGCCGTCTTCGGTCTGGGTGGTAATGATGGTGACCCCGGTGGTAAAGGTGCCGAGTGCGGCACGAAAAGCCTGGGGATCGAAACTGACGTTTTGCATTGCCATGACTGGCCTCATGGGGTGGGATTTTCGTAGGGCCAGTATTGGTCGCATCATGCGGTTCAACATCGTCTCAACGGACTAACAGATTTGCTCGCTACTCGTCCGATCGGACGAGGCGTCGCGCGGGGTGTAAGGCTAGGGTGGCGGCAAGCGCATCGGGCGCTTCCCGGCCATTGGGCCAGTACCAGCAAGGGGACACGAATGAGTTCAGTCATATCATCCGTCCAAGGGCTCACCAATCTGTTATCCCGGCAAAAAAGCGCATTCGCCAGCGCCGGTGCGGTGAGCGCCGACACCCGCCGACGCCGACTCCAGCAAGTCATCGATCTGTTGGTGCGCCACCATGGCGTGTTGACCGAGGCGATCGACCTGGATTTCGGCGGTCGGCCTGCCGGTTTCTCGTTGATGAATGACGTGCTCGGCGCCCTGGCCTCGCTCAAATATGCGCGTGACCATCTGCAGGACTGGATGCAGGATGATCCACGTGCGCCTTTTGCGCCCTACGATCAGCTCGGCGCCAAGGCGTGGGTGATGCACCAGCCCAAGGGCACGGTGGGCATTCTCGGTACATGGAACGCGCCTTTGTTCACCTTGTTCAGCCCCTTGGCCTCGGTGCTGGCCGCGGGCAACCGGGCCATCCTCAAGCCGTCGGACGTGGTACCGCGGACGGCCGAGTTGGTGGCGCAGCTGTTCGCTGAGCACCTCGACCCGCTGGAGATCGGCGTCGTCACCGGCGACGTGGAACTGGCCGAAGCCTTCAGCGCCCAACCGTTTGACCACTTGGTGTACACCGGCAGTACCGCGACGGGGCGGCTGGTCATGCGCAACGCCGCACTCAACCTGGTACCGGTGACGCTGGAGCTGGGCGGCAAGTCGCCGGTCATCGTCTCCGCCAGCGCCGACCTTAAAAAAGCCGCTTTCAGCATCGCCGTGGGTAAAGCCTGCAATGGCGGGCAAATCTGCATCAGTCCGGATCTGGTGTACGTGCCCAAGGCGCTGCTGGAACCCTTCCTTGAAGCCCTGCGCGCCATCTATAGCGAACTCAATCCTGCGGTGGCCGGCAACCCGGACGTGGTGGCGGTGGTCAACCAGCGGCACCTGGACCGGGTCGAAGATTACGTACTGGACGCCCAGGCCCGCGGCGCACGCGTCGAGTGCCTGCCCGAACCCTTGGCGCCGAATGCCGAGGACCGACGCCGGCCCCTGCGCGTGGTGGTCGACCCGGCGCCGGACAGTGTGATCATGCGTGAAGAAATCTTCGGCCCCGCCATGGTCGTGCTCACCTATGAACACCTCGACCAGGTCATTGACGATATCAATGGTCGTCCCCGCCCGCTGGCGCTGTATTACTTCGGCAAAGACCCCGAACAGCAGCGCTACGTGCTGGAACGTACCGTGTCCGGCGGGGTGACCGTCAACGATGTGATGATGCACGCGGCGATGCACGATGCGCCGTTTGGCGGAGTCGGCGCTTCGGGCATGGGCCATTACCATGGTCACGAAGGGTTTCTCGAGTTCAGCCACCAGCGCACGGTGTTCAAGGCGCCGGAGCATGACCCGCGCCGCGAATGGGGGCTCTTGCCGCCGTATGGCGAACACTTTTTGGCGGCCATGCTGGCCAATGTGACCTCATAAAAATAATCGACAGGGCGCAACAATCGCTATGAAAACCAACGAACACCAACCGATGACTGCCTCGACAACCACCTTGTCCAACGCGCCGCCGACCGGCTGGCCGCGGCGCAGTGTGCTCAAGGCAGGCGCCCTGGTCGCGGGTATCGGATTGCTGGGACGTTTTGCCGATGCCCGTGCGGCGGGTCTGTCGGCCAGTGACTACCAAGGGCTGGACGCCTGGGCCATGAGTCAGGCCATTCGCAGCGGCGAGCTGCAGGCCGAAGACCTGCTGGCGGCGGCGCTGGCTCGTTGCCAGGCGGTGAATCCCAGGGTCAAGGCCGTGAACATGCTGCACGAGGCCTACGCCCGCACGCTGTTAGCCCAGCGCCGTTCCGCCGGTACCGAAACCCAAGGGGCACTGGCCGGCGTGCCGGTGTTGATCAAAGACCTCAATACCTACCTGGAGGGCACCTCGACCAGCAATGGTTGCCGGCTGTTCAAGGACGCCCCGCCAGCGGCCCGGACCAGCACCCTGATCAGCCGCTACGAGCGAGCTGGCGCCGTGCCCTTCGGCAAGACGACCTGCCCCGAGTTCGGCTTGACCACCACCACTGAATCCATGCTGTGGGGGCAGACGTGCAACCCGTGGAACCTGGCCATGAGCGCGGGTGGTTCCTCTGGCGGCGCGGCAGCGGCCGTGGCTGCCGGGATCGTGCCTGTGGCCCATGCCACCGACGGTGGCGGCTCGATCCGCATTCCTGCCTCGTATTGCGGGTTGGTGGGGCTCAAGCCCAGCCGTTATCGCACGCCAAGTGGGCCGGCGCATTTCGAGGGCTGGTTTGGCGCCAGCGTCGGCAATGTGGTCTCGCGCACGGTGCGCGATACCGCGCTGTTTCTCGATGCCGGTCAAGGCCATGAAGCGGGCAGTGCGTACTGGATTCCGCCGCTGATACGGCCGTATGTTGAAGAATTGCAGCGCGAGCCGGGCAAGTTGCGTGTCGCCGTGGTTCGCCAGTCATTGACCGGCGCGGCGTTGGAACCGGCGATTGCCGCCACGCTGGAACAGACCATCAAGCAGTTGCTGGGACTGGGGCATGAAGTCGAAGAGCTGACGCTGAACATCGATCCACGCCAGCTGTTCGGTGCGCATGGCACAGTGATCGGCACCGCATTGCGCACCGCGATTCACGACCGCGAACAGGTGCTGGGGCGGGCCGCCACGGCGCAGGACCTGGAGAAAATCACCCTGGTCAACCTGGAACGCGCCCAGGCCACCACGGGTGAAGACCTGTATCGCGCCCGTCAGTCGTTCGAAAGTATTGGCGCAACCATGGAGCAGCCGTTCGAACGCTTCGACGTGATCCTGTCGCCGGTCACCGCCAACCTGACCCCGCAACTGGGCCTGCTGACGCTGGATCAATCCTGGGACAGCTATGCCCATCACGCCATGGGCAGCGCCGGCTTCACCGTGCTGGCCAACGTCAGTGGCCAACCGGCCATCTCGCTGCCGTTGGGCCAAAGCGATAGCGGTCTGCCGGTGGGCATGATGTTCACCGCCCGCCTGGGAGGTGAGGACGGTCTGCTGCGCCTGGCCAGTCAACTGGAGCAGGATCGTCCCTGGGCCGCCAGACGCGCCGTCCTCTGACAGCACTGCCTGGCACTTTCGGCCGGTTGTTCGCAGCTTTCATGAGCAACCGGCATCGGGCCGGCTTCCTAGTCCGCTTTGACGATGAGCCCGGCCAGTGCAGCCCCGATCATGGGATGCACTCCGCCAGCGCTCCCACAGCGTCGTCGGCGGTTATCTCTGACCTCAGCTAATGGCATAACAACAATGACGGCTCAAGTTCAGTCTCAGACCCACTACGATGTGATTGTCGTTGGTTCGGGTGCAGGTGCAATGACGTCGGCGGTGTTCCTCGCCGATCACGGCTTCAGTGTGCTGATCGTGGAAAAAAGCGACAAGTACGGCGGCACCTCGGCGATCTCCGGCGGCGGTATCTGGATCCCCAACAACCACTATTTCGCCAAGCTGAACGGCAATGACACTTACGCAACAGCCTTGCGTTATCTGCAAGCCGCGGCGGGCGAACATGTCGATGAAACCCGGCTGCGCAGCTATCTGGACAATGCGCCGAAGATGATCGAAGAGCTTGCCCAGACCAGTCGGGTACGCTACGCGGTGGCCGCCAAATACCCCGACTATTACCCGCACCTGCCGGGCGCGCTGCCCGGCGGCAGAACCCTGGATCCGGAGTTCTTCGATACCAGCCTGTTGGGCGACGAACTGGACAACCTGCGTAAACCTTCGCCGTCGACATTGCTCATGGGCTGCATCGCCTGGACCGCCCGGGATGCGCACAAGGTCATGGCGCGTGGTTTTGGCTGGCGCCTGCTGATCATGGGCCTGATGCTGCGTTACAAACTCGATTTCAAATGGCGCCGCAAAAGCAAGATCGACCGCCGGGCGTCGCTGGGCAGCTCGCTGGTGGCATCGCTGCGGCGCTCGTTGATGGACCGCAACGTGCCGCTCTGGCTCAACACCGATTTTGCCGGCTTGCTCACCAAGGACGGCCGGGTCAGCGGCGTCAGCGTGCGGCGTAACGGTGCCGAGGTGCAACTGCACGCGCGTCACGGGGTGATCCTGGCGTCCGGTGGTTTTGAACAGAACCAGGCACTGCGTGAAAAATACTTGCCGCAACCGACCCGCATGGCCTGGAGTGCGACACCGCCGGGCAACAACACCGGTGCCGCGCTGGAAGCCGGGCTGGCTCAGGGCGCGGCCACCGCATTGATGGATTGGGCCTGGTGGGCGCCGACCATCGCCGTACCGGGCGAGGAAAAACCCCGGGGGATCTTTGCCGAGCGCGCGTTCCCTGGCGCCATCGTGGTCAACAGCCTGGGCCGGCGCTTCGTCAACGAGGCCGCGCCGTATCTGGAGTTCGTCAATGCGATGTACAACGACAACGGGCTCACGGGTGGCAAGTCGGTACCGGCCTGGGTGATTTTCGATGGCCATTTCCGTTTTAACTACGCGATGGGGCCGCTGATGCCGGGCCAGATCATGCCCGACAGCCGCTTGCGCAAGGAATGGCTGAACAACCTGTACTGGAAGGACGACTCCCTGGCCGGACTGGCCAGACAGATCGGCGTCGATGCCGCCGGTCTCGAAGCCACCGTGGTCAAGGTCAACGACTATGCGCGCACGGGTAAGGATCCGGACTTCGGGCGCGGCGGCAATGTCTTCGACCGTTATTACGGCGACAGCAATATCAAGCCCAACCCGTGTCTGGCGCCATTGCGCAAAGGCCCGTACTACGCCATGCGTCTTGATGCCGGGGACATCGGCACCAAGGGCGGCCTGCTGACCAACGAACATGCGCAAGTGGTCCGCGAGGACGGCGCCGCCATCGCAGGCCTGTACGCGATCGGCAACTGCTCGGCGTCGGTGATGGGCACCAGCTATCCAGGCGCGGGCGGCACACTGGGGCCGGCGATGACCTTCGCTTATGTCGCCGCCAACCACTTGGCCAGCCAGCGATAGGAGGATGTATGGCGACGTTCGATGACAGTTTCTGCACGCCGATCCAGACACCTTTGCAGGTCGCCGACAGCAGCGCGTTGCTGTGGGACGAGCACTGCGATGTATTGATTATCGGGTGGGGCGCGGCCGGGGCCTGCTCGGCGCTGGAGGCCCGCGCCCTGGGTGCCGATGTCCTGATTGCCGACCGATTCACAGGTGGCGGTGCCAGTGCCAAGAGTGGCGGGGTGGTCTACGCCGGTGGCGGTACCCGCCATCAGCAGGCGGCAGGGTTCAGCGACACGCCCGAAGCCATGTTTGACTACCTCAAGCATGAAACCCGAAACGTGGTCAGCGACGACACCCTGCGGCGCTTCTGCGCCGACAGCGTCAGCAACCTCGACTGGCTGGAAAGCCACGGTGCGCCCTATGGCCACCAGATGCCGCCGGGCGGCAAGACTTCGTACCCGCCTGACGGTTACTTTCTCTATTACTCCGGCAACGAACTGGTCCCGCAGCATGGCGGACCACTGCCACCGGCACCACGGGGTCATCGCACCGTGGGCAAAGGCCAGTGCGGCGCGGTGCTATATGCGCACCTCAAGGACGCGTGCCTGCGCGCCGGGGCCCGGCCATTGCTGCAAGCGGCAGCCAAACGCCTGGTGGTTGATGCGCAGGGGCGGGTGGTGGGTGCCGAGATGTGGTGCATTACGCCCGGCACCCCGCAAGCGCAGTTGCATGCGCGCCTGGCCGCTCGTGCCGAGCGGTTACAGAATTTCGCCGCGGGTTACTGCAAGAAGCTGCGTCAGCGGATCGGCCAGCTCGAACGGGACTTCGCCCGGCCACGGCTGGTTCACGCCCGCAACGGCGTCATCCTCAGTACCGGCGGTTTCATTTTCAATCGCGAACTGATCAAACGGCATGCGCCGAAATTCGAGCGTAACTTCAAAGTCGGTGCCACAGGCTGTGACGGCAGCGGCCTGCGCCTGGGAACCAGCGTCGGTGGTCAGGGCGCCGGACTGGAGCGGGTTTCGGCCTGGCGGTTTATCAACCCGCCGTACAGTTGGCACAAGGGCATCGTGGTCAATCGCGAAGGCCGACGTTTCTGCAACGAAGAAGTCTATGGCGCGACCCTGGGTCAACCCTTGATGGAGGAGCAGGGCGGCAAAGCCTGGCTGGTGCTGGATGCACCGCTGCGCAAGAAAGCCATCCGCGAGGCATTGTTTGGCGGCTATTGGTGGTTTCAAAGCTTGCCCGCCCTGGTGCTGATGCTGTTCAAGGTGCGCACGGGCCAGCACCTGAGCCAGTTGGCCACCAACACCGGGATGAATCCGGCGGCGCTGCGCGAATCGCTACTGGCGGCCAACGCAGCAGCCCGTGGCGAGGCGCCCGAGCCTTTCGGCAAGTCGCCGGGCGGGCGTCAAGTGCTCGATCAGGGGCCGTTTTATGCCTGCGACATTTCCGTGACCAATCCGGTCTTTCCACTGGGTGCCTTGACCCTCGGCGGGTTACGCGTGGACGAAAGCAACGGCGCGGTGCTCGACGGGCAGGGCCAGGCAATACCTGGCCTGTACGCTGCGGGGCGCACGGCGCTGGGCATTCCTTCGCACCTCTACATAAGCGGATTATCCCTGGCAGACTGCGTGTTCTCCGGGCGTCGTGCCGGAGCGGCCGCCGCCCGGTTCATGGATCCACAGCTGCAGCCGACCCTCGCACAAGAGACGACATGATGACGCTCAATCAAAACAACAAGAACGGCCGGGTTCACGGCAAGGTCGCGCTGGTCACCGGCGGCGCCAAGGGGATCGGCGCTGCCAGCGTGCGGGTGCTGGCGGCCGAAGGTGCCCAGGTGCTGATCAGCGACCTGGACGTCGAGACAGGCCAGGCCCTGGCGGCTGAAATCGGACTGGCTGCAGCCTTTTTCCGCCACGACGTCAGCAGTGAAGACGGGTGGCGCCAGGTCATCGACCATGTGCGCGAGCGCTATGGGCGTCTGGATATTCTGGTCAACAATGCCGGCATTCTGATCGCCGGCTCGATTGAAGAAACCAGTCTGCAGGCGTGGCAAAAGGTGATGCGGGTGAATGCCGACAGTGTGTTTCTGGGCTGTCGCGAAGGCATCGCGTTGATGAAGGACAGCGGTGGTTCGATCATCAACCTGTCGTCCGTCGCGGCCCTGGCCGGGCGTGACGATTACCTGGCTTACAGCGCCTCCAAGGGCGCGGTGGCGGCATTGTCGCGTTCGGTAGCGGCGCTGTGCCGGCGACGCAAATACCGCATCCGCTGCAACACCCTGCATCCGGACGGCGTGCTCACCGACATGACCCGTGGCAGCCTTCCCACAGGCGTCGACCCGGACCGCATGACCATCGACAGCGACCCGATGAACCGCATGTGCCGGCCTGAGGACGTGGCGGCCAGCGTGCTGTTCCTGGCCAGCGATGAAGCCCGGGCGATCAATGGAGTCGAGTTGCGCATTGATAGCGGGCAGATGGTGATGAGTATCTAGCGGCCGTTGCCACCCAATCCACCGCGCCCCACCCTGTAGGAGCCAGGCTTGCCGGCGAAGAACGATAACGCGGTCACACAGACAGACCGCAGCGTGCAAATGCTCGCAAGCTTTTACGAAGTCGGTCGAGGTGGAAATAGGGCGTTCTGATGGATGTGTAGGACGCTTCCGTAGGAGCGAGGCTTGCCCGCGAAGAACGATAACGCGGTCACACAGACAGACCGCAGCGTCTGGTTCGCCGGCAAGCCTGGCTCCTACAGCGAAGAACGATAACGCGGTCATACAGACAGACCGCAGCGTGCAAACGCTCGCAAGCTTTACGAAGTCGGTCGAGGTGGAAATAGGGCGTTTCTGATGGATGTGTAGGACGCTTCCGAGTGTTTGTAAGAAAGCTCTCACGTCACTTCCCGAAAGCCACAGCACCTTGCGTCGTTGCCTACGGTTACGCCAGAATCCGCCGGCTTGTGCGCCCAGGGGCTACTCGGTAACTTGATTCGCGTCACTGATGGTCAGTGATCGGGTTTAGTAGCCCGGCCAAGGTTAAAGCGGTCGCATGAGCATCATCAGTCAGGTATCCGCCTGCACTTGATGGCAGCTGTGCGCATGGCGTCCTCGGGCGCGCCGGTTTTTGCTTACCCTTGCCGGTCTACTAACTTGCGCACAGCTGCCACCCTTTCGTGTAGTAGCGAGATGGTGCGGCCCAGCTAATTAAGGGAAGCACTCATGATTAAGCCAACACCAAACCCGCCGGACACCGATCCGGCAACGCCCTCAGAAACCATCGATTCAAACAATTCCCACCCACCATCCGAACGCATTTCCTCTGCCGCCGACATCCAGGCGACCCCGCGCAAACTCTGCACCATGTTCATCGTCAACCCGGAACTCGATACCGAAACCCTGCTGGCCCACGCCTGTGAGTCGCTGGCTTCTGCCAATGTCATGGCGCTGGATCTGGCTGATCATATGGAGGGGACGAGTCGCAACGCCCTGTTGGGGATTGCCCAGGTCATCATGCTGGGCGAACTGGCGGTGAACCGGGCGCTGGATCGGATTGATCGGGCTGAATAGAAGATCAAAAGATCCCCGTAGGAGCCAGGCTTGCCGGCGAAGGCGATTTCAAATATGCCTTCGCCGGCAAGCCTGGCTCCTACGGGGATCAACGTTTTCGTTCGGGAGATGTTAATAACCTTCGAACTGCGCCGGGCGTTTGTCGATGAACGCCTGCATGCCTTCCTTCTGATCCCGTGAGGCGAACAACAATGCATTGGCCTTGCGCTCCAGGGCCAGGCCGGCTTCCAGTGGCGCGTCCATGCCCGCCAGGATCACCTCCTTGATCTGCTCGGCGGCCAGGGCTGGCATGGCGGCGATGACGCGCGCCAGCTCCAGTGCGTGGGCTTGCACCTGGTCATCGTCGACCAGGTCGCTGATCAGTCCGGCGACCCAGGCTTCCTCGGCGCTGATCGGTTGGCCGGTGAGCGCCATGCGCATCGCCTTGACCTTGCCCACCGCCCGCACCAGCCGTTGGGTGCCGCCGATACCGGGCATGATGCCGATGCGGATTTCCGGTTGGCAGAAGCGCGCGCTGCGGCCGGCGACAATCAGGTCGGCATGCATCGCCAGCTCACAGCCTCCGCCATAGGCATAACCGCAGATTGCCGCGATCACCGGTTTCGGGCAGTGCTGGATCGGCCCCCAGACCCGCTCGGTGTGGCGCTTGTAGATATCGATGGCGCCGACCCCGGCCATGCTGTTGATGTCGCCGCCGGCGGCGAACACCTTGTCACCGCCGGTCAGCACGATGCAACGCACCTCGGGATCAATCGCCAACTCACTGAAATAACGCGACAGCAGCGCCTGCAATTCCAGGCTCAAGGCGTTGGTCGCCTGGGGGCGGTTGAGCCGCAGCAGGGCCACGCCGGGCAGTGGACGTTCGAGCAGAACCGGTGCAGCGGATGAGTCGGACATGAGCATTCTCGAAGACCTGACAACGTGTAAATGGCCACCAGTGTCCTGTTCAGGCGGTTGAATTTTCATCGTCCGTTCAGACGTAGTTTGGCCTGCGGTTCGTCCCTAGAGTGACCCTTGTCAGTAGAAAAGGAGCACATGATGGAGCTGCATTCGGGTCTTGATTACAGCGGCAAGGTGGTGCTGGTCACCGGTGGTACCAAGGGCATCGGCGCCGGTATCGCGCTGGGGTTTCTGGCCGCGAACGCACGGGTGATCGTCTGTGCCCGGCGCGAACCTGAACAGGTGCCGGCGCAGGGTGGCAAGCGCGCGACTTTCATCGCCGCCGATGTGCGTGACCACGATTCCCTGCAACGCCTGTTCGCTACCATCGAGCGCGACTTCGGGCGCCTCGACGTGGTGGTCAACAACGCCGGCGGCAGCCCTTCCGCCGACGCCGCCACGGCGTCGCCCAGGTTTCATGAAAGCATCATCGGTCTGAACCTGATCGCGCCGCTCAACGTCGCCCAGCACGCCAACCGGCTGATGCAGGCACAGGTGCAGGGCGGTTGCATCGTCTTTATCGGCAGCATCAGTGCGCTGCGCTCCTCGCCAGGCACCGCCGCTTACGGCGCGGCCAAGGCCGGGGTGCTGGCGCTGGTGCAATCGCTGGCGGTGGAGTGGGGGCCCAAGGTGCGGGTGGTCACGGTCAGCCCGGGGCTGGTACAGACCGAGCAGTCGCATCTGCACTACGGCTCCGAGGCCGGTATCGCCGCCGTCGCGGCCGGCATTCCGGCCGCGCGCATGGCGGTGGCCGAAGACATCGCCAACGCCTGTCTCTACATCGCATCGCCGCTGGCCAGTTACGCCAGCGGTTGCAACCTGTTGCTGCATGGCGGTGGTGAACGCCCGGCATTTCTCGGTGCCGCGCAGGTTCTGCCCACCTGATCGACCTATTGCGGCGACCGGGTTCGGTGGCCGCCTTCAATGTGAAGGAGACGACTTTGGCTGATCCACAATTGCTATCCAATGTGCGCGCCCTGGTGGGGCGCCAGTACGGCCGCGTGTATGCCTGGGACGAAGTCAATGCCCCGATGATTCGCCAGTGGTGCGAAGTCATGGGCGTGGACAATCCGTTGTACACCGACGCGGGCTTTGCCTTGGGCACCGTCCACGAGGGCCTGATCGCTCCGCCTGCGATGTTGCAGGTGTGGACCATGGAAGGCCTGCACGCCAACAACTATCCACCTGGCTCCACCGACGAGAACCCTTACGAGGTGCTCAAGGACATGGAAGCCTACGGCTATGCCTCCACCGTGGCGGTGAACTCCGAGCTGAGCTTCACCCGCCCGGTGCGCCTGGGCGAAAAGCTCTACTACACCACGCGCCTGGACTCGGTTGGCGATGAAAAAACCACCGCCCTGGGCACGGGTTTCTTCGTCACCCTGGTCATGAGCCATTTCGTCGAAAAGCCTGGAGGAAAAGAGCCCGGCGACGACGAGCCAGTGGGCCAGTTGCTGTTTCGCGTGTTCAAGTTCCGCGCGGCCAATGCCCAGGCGCCTGCCAAAGTCGAGTCGGCACCGGTCAAGCCCAAGCGTCCGTTGCCGGGCATCAGCGACGACACGCGGTTCTTCTGGGAAGGCTGCGAGAAGGGCCAGTTGCTGATCCAGCGCTGCACCGCGTGCCAATCCCTGCGCCATCCACCGGCTCCGGTGTGCATCCAGTGCCACAGCTTCGACTGGGACACCTTGCAGGCCAGCGGCCGCGCCAGCCTGTACTCGTTCGTGGTGATGCACTACCCCGAGGTGCCGCCGTTCGATTACCCCAACCCGATCGGCCTGATCGAGCTGGAGGAGGGCGTACGCCTGATTGCCGGCCTGGTCGGTATCGAGCGCGAGCAACTCCAGATCGGCCAGCGCTTGCAGGTCGAGTTCCAGACCTTCGATGACCAGTTGACGTTGCCTTTGTTCCGGCCGGTAGACGCGTAGGAGCCATTCACCATGGATTTTGAATTAAGTGAAGACCAGCGCGCCATTGCGCAAATGGCCGACAGCCTGTTTGTCGACCATTGCCATGACGACTACATGCGCCAATGGGACACCAGTGGCGAGCCGATGATGGCGCCGTTGTGGGCGCTGTGCATCGAGACCGGGCTGCAGGCCTTGGCCATTCCCGAGGAGCACGGCGGCAGCGGCCTGGGCATGACCGAGCTGATGCTGGTGTTACAGGCCCAGGGCAAGGCCCTGGCCCAGGTGCCGTTGTGGCGCCATCAACTGGCGGCCGCGACCCTGGCCCGTTTTGACGCCAGCGACAGTGCGGGATGGGTCGCCAAGGCGGCGTCCGGCGAGGCGCTGTTGAGTCTGTCCATCGATGCCTTGAGCAGTGCGCTGGGCATTGAGCTGCAGGCGCAGGCGAATGATGGGGGCTGGTCGATCAATGGCCGGGTCGCGGCCCTGTCCCTGGGTGACCAAGCCCAGGCCGCACTGGTATTGGCGCAGGTCGACGGCCAACCGCGCTTGCTTCTGTTGGACCTGTCGGCGCCCGAAATCCAACGGGTGTCGGCGGTGTTGACCCACGGCGAAGCGGTGGCTGACCTGCACATCGAGGGCTTGACCGTGAGCGGCGCAGCGCTGTTGCCAGCTGAGGCCGTCGCCTGGCTGGAACTGCGCAGCATGGCGGCGCTGGCTGCCCTGCAACTGGGGGTCAGCGAAGAGCAGATCCGCCGCACCGTGGCCTACGTCAGCGAGCGCCGACAGTTCGAACGCAGCATCGGCAGCTTCCAGGCGGTGCAGATGAGCATGGCCGACACCCATATCGCCGTCGAAGCCTTGCGCACGGCGCTGTGGCAACTGGCTTACCGCATCGATGCCGGCTTGCCGGCGCCTTCCGAAGCGTTGGCCACCGCCTGGCTGGCCTGTGAAGCGGGGCACCGCATCGGCCATGTCGCACAGCACGTGCATGGCGGGATCGGCGTTGACCTGACGTACCCGATCCACCGTTTTCTCTATTGGAGCCGTGGCCTCTGCCTTGCCCTGGGTGGTTCGGCGGCAAACCTGGAACGCCTGGGCGACTGGCTCAACGATAACGACAAGCTGGGATGGAAATATGACCTCGAAGAACACCAAGCGCTTTGAAGACGTGCGCCCCGGCGAAGTACTGCCGGAGTTTGCCGTCCCAATCACGGTGACCCTGATCAACGGCGGCGCGATTGCCACCCGTGATTACTTCCCCGGTCACCACGACGCAGAGGCGGCCCGTGCCTTGGGTTCGCCCCACGTGTTCATGAACATCCTCACCACCAATGGGTTGGTGCAGCGGTTCATCGAGCAGTGGGCCGGGCCGCTGGCGCAATTCACCGCGCTGAAAATCAAGCTCGGAGCACCGAACTACCCCGGCGACTGCATGACCTTCAGTGGCAGCGTCACCGGCGTCGATGCGCACACCCGCTCGGTGGAAATCACCTTGAGCGGCAAAAATTCCATGGGCAACCACGTGACCGGCACGGTCGCGCTGGTCCTGCCCTGACAGCCGGAGAGACACAGATGACTGATTCATCGATTTCCGGGCGTGCCGCGATCGTTGGTCTAGGCGCAACCGAATTTTCCAAGAACTCCGGACGCACCGAATTGCGCCTGGCCCTGGAGGCCACCTTGAGTGCCCTCAAGGACGCCGGCATCGACCCGAGCGAGGTCGAGGGTTTCAGTTCCTATTCCGTGGACAAGGTCCCGGAATACGAAATTGCCCGTTTGCTCGGTTGCAAGGACGTGAAGTTTTTCTCTCAAGTACCCCACGGTGGCGGCGCGGCTTGCGGGCCGGTGATGCACGCAGCCATGGCAGTGGCGACCGGTATGGCGAAAGTGGTGGTGGTGTATCGCGCCATGAACGAACGCTCCTGGTATCGCTTTGGTACCGGTAACTACGGCTTCGCTTCGGCGCCGACCTTCGACAACGTCAACTACGGCTGGTACATGCCCCACGGCTTCCATACGCCGGCAGCCTGGGTCGGCATGTTTGCCCAGCGCTACATGCACACCTATGGCGCCACCAGCGAAGACTTCGGCCGGATCGCAGTGGCCGCGCGGGATTTTGCCGCCACCAACCCCCAGGCGTTTTTCCACGGTAAGCCGATCACCCTGGAAGAACACCAGGCCTCGCGCTGGATCTGCGAACCGCTGCACCTGCTCGATTGCTGCCAGGAATCCGATGGCGCCGTGGCGATGGTCATCACCTCGGCCGAGCGCGCCCGTGACCTGCGGCAGAAACCGGTGACCATCAAGGCCGGTTCCCAAGGCATCAGCCACGGCCAGCAGAGCATGACCTCGTTCTACCGCGACGACATCACCGGGCTGCCGGAGATGGGCGTGGTCGCCCGCGAGCTGTATCGCCAGTCGGGCCTGGGCCCGGAGTCTTTCCAGACCGCCGTGATCTACGACCATTTCACCCCGTTCGTATTGCCGCAGCTGGAAGAGTTCGGTTTCGCCAAACGCGGCGAAGCCAAGGAATTCATCCGTGCCGGACACCACGCCCGTGGCGGCAAACTGCCGATCAACACCCATGGCGGGCAACTGGGCGAAGCCTACATCCACGGCATGAACGGCATCGCCGAAGCGGTACGCCAGGTGCGTGGCACGGCGGTCAACCAGGTGGCGGATGTGCAAAACGTGCTGGTCACCGCCGGCACCGGCGTACCCACCAGCGGCCTGATTCTCGGCGCAGCTTAAGGAGCAGCCTATGTTCGTCGACCTCACTCCCGAACAACATGCCCTGCGCCTCAAGGTGCGGGATTATTTCCAGGCCCTGATGACCCCGGACCTGCGCGACCATTTGCGCGGCAAGGAAGGCGGCGAGCTGTTTCGCCAGACCATCCGCCAGATGGGCCGCGACGGCTGGTTGGCAGTCGGCTGGCCGAAGGCCCATGGCGGTCAGGGCTACGCCGCCACCGAACAGTTGATCTTCTTCGAAGAAGCCAACATCGCCGGGGCGCCGCTGCCGTTCGTGACCATCAGCACCGTGGGCCCGGCCTTGATGGCCCATGGCAGCGAGCTGCAGAAAGAGCGTTTTCTGCCAGGGATCGCCGCGGGCGACATCATGTTTGCCATCGGTTATTCCGAACCCGACGCCGGCAGCGATCTGGCCGTGCTGAAAACCAGTGCCCGCCAGGACGACCAGGGCTTCGTGGTCAATGGCAACAAGCTGTGGACGTCGGGTGCGGAATCGGCCGATTTCGTCTGGCTGGCGGCCCGTACCGACCCGACCCAGGCGCGGCACAAAGGCATTTCGCTGCTGATCGTCGACACCACGACGCCGGGTTTCTCCCACACTCTGATTCCCACCACCAGCATTCCAACCACGGCCACCTACTACGACAACGTTCGGGTGCCCAACGAGATGCTGGTGGGCGAGTTGCACGGTGGCTGGAAGCTGATCACCTCGCAACTGAACCACGAACGCCTCGGCCTGGGCACCTGGTCGGACAAGGTGGTGGCGCTGTTCCGCCGGGTTTACCTGTGGTCACGGGCCCGCGACGAGCAGGGCCGTCGGGCGATGGACAAAGCCTGGGTGCGCAGTTCTTTGGCCGAGTGTTATGCGCGTCTGGAAGCGATGCGCCTGATCAACATGCGCATCGCCGCCGACCTGGAGCTCGAACGCATGAACGTCGCGCTGAGTTCGACCACCAAGGTCTTCGGCTCGGAGTCGGCCATCGAGATCCTGCGCAAACTGGCGGCGATCGTCGGCGCCAATGGTTCGATGCGCAGCGGCTCGGCGGCGACGCTGTTGCAGGGTGAACTGGAATTTGAATTGCGCTCTGCCCCGACCCTGACCTTTGGCGGCGGCACCAATGAAATCCAGCGCGAGCTGATCGCCCAGTTTGGCCTCGGCATGCCGCGTACCCAACGCTGAAGCTCGTCCATCAAAAACAAAAACCGTACTCGCCCCGAATCCGGGGCGGGTCGAAGGGGACTTTCATGAGCACTATCGAGCAATTTCGGCAGGACACCCGTGCCTGGCTGGAGGCCAATTGCCCGCTGTCGATGCGCACCGGCATGGCTGAAGGCGATGTGGTATGGGGCAGTCAGAACCCGCAATTTCCCTGTGAAGACGCACGCCTGTGGTTCGAACGCATGCGCGACAAGCGCTGGTTCTGTCCCGAGTGGCCTGAGGAATATGGCGGCGCGGGCCTGAGTGACGAACAACTGTCGGTGCTGGAAAGCGAGATGCGTCGCATCAAGTGCCGCCCACCGCAAATCAACCTGGGCATCTGGATGCTCGGGCCGGTGTTGCTGGCGTTCGGCAGCGATGAGCAGAAACGCGATCTTTTGCCGCCGATCGCCCGCGGTGAAGTGCGCTGGTGCCAGGGCTTTTCCGAGCCGAACGCCGGTTCGGACCTGGCCAGCCTGAAGATGGCCGCGCGTGATGCCGGCGATCACTTCGTGGTCGATGGCAGCAAGATCTGGACCTCCTACGGCGACAAATCCGACTGGATGTATGCCTTGGTGCGCACCGACTTCAGCGCGCCTAAACACGAAGGCATCAGCCTGATCGTGCTGGACATGCGCAGCCCTGGCGTCACGCCACAGCCGATCGATTTGATCAGCGGCAAATCGGCGTTCTGCCAGGTGTTCTTCGACGGTGTGAAGGTGCCCAAGAGCCAGTTGATCGGACCGTTGAATGGTGGCTGGGACCTGGCCAAATACCTTTTGCAGCACGAACGCAAGGCGATGTCGAAATTCGGCGAGTTCAGCCTGCCGTCGCACTTCGATCTGTTGGCCTTGATGCGTGAATACGTGCCGGCGCCACAGACCATGAGTGAACACGCATTGCAGGCGCGGGCCACGGCCTGTGCGATGAACGAGCATGCCTACAACCTGACCGTGCAGCGCATGGGGGAAGAGGCGCGGGCCGGTGATGACATCGGCGGCCTGATGTCGATCATGAAGCTGGTGCACACCGAACAGGAGCGCGACAAGTTCGAAGTACTGCTCGACGCCATGGCCGGGCATGCCTTCGGCTGGGAGAGTACGGCATTCAGCGAACAGCAACTGGCGGTGACCCGTTCCTGGTTGAACAGTTATGCGCTGACCATTTCCGGCGGGGCCTCGGAGATCCAACTGAATGTCATCGCCAAGCGCGTACTGGGCTTGCCCGACGCTAAAAAAGGAGTCACCCCATGAGCCTGCGTTATAGCGATGAACAGCGTTTGCTGGCCGACAGCGCGCGGGACTTTCTCGCCGCCCGCAGCCCGGTCAGCGCCCAGCGTCGACTGCGCGATGACGCGGTGGACCTGGGCTTCGATGCGCCGCTGTGGCACGACGCGGTCGAGCTGGGCTGGAGCGCGATTCCGTTTCCCGAAGACTTCGGCGGCCTGGATTTCGGCTGCAAGGGCCTGGGGCCGATCTTTGAATCCATGGGCCGCAACCTGTCGGCCTCGCCGTTGCTATCGAGTGTAGTGCTCGGCGGTTCGCTGCTGCACCTGGCAGGCAATCCGGCGCAACAGACGCACTGGTTGCAAGCGGTGATCGGGGGTAAACAGCGCCTGGCCCTGGCCGTGGACGAACGCTCGCGCCACGATCCGAGTCGCATTGTCCTTGAGGCGAAGGCTGAGGTGCAGGGCTATCGCTTGCACGGTGACAAATTCTGGGTGGTCGACGGCCTCGGTGCCGATGCCTATGTGGTGGCGGCGCGCACCTCCGGGCAGCCGGGCGACACGCAAGGCATCAGCCTGTTCCTGGTGCCGGCCGATACCCGGGGTTTGACCGTCAGCGCCTTGTCGCTGATCGATTCGCGCAACAGCGCACGCCTGCAACTGGATCAGGTGCTATTGGGCAGCGACGCGCTGCTGGGCACCCTGGGCGAGGGCTGGACGGCGCTGGAAACCGCGCTGGACCGGGGTCGCACCTGCCTGGCCGCGGAGCTGCTGGGGATGGCCGAGCAACTGTTCGAGACCACCCTGGAATACCTCAAGACCCGCGTGCAGTTCGACACGCCGATTGGCACCTTCCAGGTCCTGCAGCATCGCGCCGCACAGATGTACATCGACCTGGCGCTGAGCCGCAGCGCCCTGATGGCCGCGTTGGCGACCCTGGACGACGCCAGTCACGATGCCCGCGCGCGCGCTCGACTGGTCAGCCTCGCCAAATGGAAGACTGGCGACACGGCGATCAAGGTCGCCAACGAAGCGGTGCAGATGCACGGCGGTATTGGCGTCACCGACGAGCTGGATGTCGGCCTGTACCTCAAGCGTGTCCGCGTTGCACAGGGCTGCCTGGGCGACCGGGATTTCCATTGCGAACGCTATTTGGCCCACGCGTAGGAGCCAGGCTTGCCGGCGAACGGGACGCCACGGTGTGTCTGTTGAACCGCGTCATCGTTCTTCGCTGTAGGAGCCAGGCTTGCCGGCGAACGGGACGCCACGGTGTGTCTGTTGAACCGCGTCATCGTTCTTCGCTGTAGGAGCCAGGCTTGCCGGCGAAC
>NZ_JAUSSR010000004.1 GCF_030812475.1 Pseudomonas lini | reverse complement strand
GCCAGCGGCGTGGTGCGTGCCAGCAGGATCATCAGGTCGGAATGCTGGACCCGCGAGATCCAGACCTTCTGGCCGTTGATGATGTACTTGTCGCCCTGTTTGACCGCTGTGGTCTTGATCTTGGTGGTGTCGGTCCCGGTGGAGGGCTCGGTCACGGCCATCGATTGCAGACGCAGCTCGCCGCTGGCCAGTTTCGGCAGGTAGAAGCGTTTCTGCGCCTCGCTGCCGTGACGCAGCAGGGTGAACATGTTGTACATCTGGCCGTGGACGGTGCCGGAGTTGCCCCCGCACGCGTTCACTTCTTCAAGAATCACCGAGGCTTCGGCCAGCCCCAGGCCCGAGCCGCCATATTCGGCGGGGATCATCGCCGACAGCCAGCCGGCATCGGTCAGGGCCTTGACGAACGCTTCGGGAAAACCTTTCTGCTCGTCGATCGTGCGCCAGTAAGCCGCGTCGAATTCGGCGCACAGGGCGCGCACGCCGTCGCGGATGGCGTTGAGGTCTTCGTCGTCGTACGGATTCATGGTTGTGCTCTCGGGTCGGTCAGCGGCGCATCACGCGGGACGGGCGGTGCGTTCACGCAAAAGGGTGTCAGTCGAAAACGACTTCGGCGCTCTGGGCCACGCCCGCGTCATTGCCGGCCCACAATTGCGCTTTGCCCGGCTCGACGATGCGACCGCCCACCTGGAACGGCGTGGGGACGTTCAACGGGCGGACGCCGCGATACGCGAAATGCCGCACACGCTTGTCGGGGTTGGCGCGGATGAAGGCGCGCAGGTTGAAGGTGGCGATCATCGGCCCGTGCACCACCAGCCCTGGATAACCTTCGGCCTCGGTGACGTAAGGGTAGTCGTAATGAATGCGGTGGCCGTTGAAGGTCACGGCGGAGTAGCGGAACAACAGGGTCGGGGTCGGCGAGATGGTCTCGCTCCAGTCGCCCGGTTCCGGCGCTTCGCCGCTGTTGAGCTTGGGCGGGTTGGGCTCGCGGTAGACGATGTCCTGTTCTTCGCGCACGCACAGCTGACCGTTCTGCGAGTAGTCATGGCGTACCGTGACGAACAGCAGCGCGCCGGTTCGCCCGTGCTTTTCCTCGATGTGCAGGAGGGTCGACAAGCGATGAGCCTCGGCGCCAACCTTGAGCGGCTGGATGAACTCGACCCGGCCACCGGCCCACATGCGATTACGGTTGTCGGCGGGGGGCAGGAATCCGCCACGGGCAGGATGGCCATCGTCGCCCAGTTGCGTTTCGAACACCGGCTCCTGGAAGAAGCACCATTGCCAGAGCGGTGGCAACGCATCGCCATCGGCCGGCGTCTCTTCACCGAAGGTGGCGGCGATACGCTTGATCAGGTTGCGACTCAGAACGTCTTCGGCCTCTTGCGTACGGCCAATCCAGGCACTGAAATCCATTGGCGACTTTGAATCATTCATAACCAGGCTGCCTCTGCGTTTGTTGTTATGCACCGATCATGCGAGCCGCTCGGCATTCTGAGAATATGCATTTTCATATACCGGCGTTCATGTATGCTGAACGCCTCCCGTGATGTCCGGACCCGACCATGCACTTCGACTTGGCTGACCTGCGTCTTTTCATTCATATCGGTGAATCCCCAAGCCTGACCCAGGGCGCTCGCCGGGCCTTTCTCTCGCCTGCCGCCGCCAGCGCCCGCATCAAGGCGCTGGAAGGGCAGCTCGACACGCGCCTGCTGTACCGCGACAGCCGCGGCGTGGAACTGACGCCGGCCGGGCACAAGTTGCTCAAGCACGCGCGCCTGATCATGAATCAGGTGGACTACCTCAAAGCCGAGTTCACCCACTTCGGCACTGATTCGGCCGGCCACATCCGCATCTTCGCCAACACCACGGCCGTCACCGAATTTTTGCCTGAGGTACTGGCTGGCTTTCTCGCCAAACGCCCCGGGGTGACGGTTGACCTGCAGGAGCGCTTGTCGCGGGATATCGTGCGCGGCGTGCTCGATGGCAGCACCGACATGGGGATCATTGCCGGGCCGGTGGAGGCCGCCGGCTTGCAGGTGATTCATTTCAGCACGGACCGCCTGGTGCTCATCGTGCCCGTAGGCCATGTGCTGGCGAAGCAGAAAAAAGTCACGCTGAAACAGACATTGGCGTTTCAGCACATCGGCCTGCATGAAGGCAGCACCCTGTTGAGCTTCCTGCGCGACCACGTCGAGCGGCTCGGCCAGAACCTGTCGCTGCGGATTCAGGTGTCCAGCTTCGAGGCGGTCTGCCGCATGGTGGAAGCCGGCGTGGGCATCGGCATCATCCCCGAATCCGCGGCGATGCGGCACAGTCGCACCATGCACCTGGTGACCCTGTCGCTCGACGAACCCTGGGCCGTGCGCGAGCGCAGCATCCTGGTGCGTGAGCTTGATGCGCTGCCCGGCACTGTACGCGCGTTGATCGCGACCTTGATGCCCGATGAGGACACTAAAGCCGGGTAGTTCGGGGCTTCAGCGCGGAGTTACCGGGCACTGTTCATGCGCCCGCGATGGCGACGGTGTTCGACAGCTTCCTGCAGGGCATTTCCATCCTCGCTCGGGATAACACGCAGCATGAGGTCATTGATGTGGCCATCACCCAGCTGCTGTTGACGTGGGACATTGCGGCTTCCAGCGTGCCGGCCAGGTCGATGACGTAACGCCCCCTGTACTCGGCGCTACCTTGACCCTACGTTGGGTCGAACTCAGGCGTGCAGGTTCGTCGCAAGGCGAACCCTTGCAGATCGCGCATCTGGAGGTTACCCATTGATTGTTCGCTACGACGAACAATCAATTCACATTATTGCCGTAGTCAAGGCGATAACCGCTGCCTACTGTGGAGGTGAAATTCAGATTCCTTCACCGCAGCGAGACCTGACATGAGCAACGTTAACGACAATAAAGAAATTGCCCAGTACATCCACGGCGTCCACGTCGGCGGCAGCGGCGTGCGCACTCAACCCGTTTACAACCCGGCCACCGGCGCCGTCAGCAACCATGTGCGCCTGGGCAATTCGCAGGACGTGGACGCCGCAGTGGCTTCTGCCGAAGCTGCCTTTCCTGCCTGGTCGAACACACCGCCGATTCGCCGGGCCCGGGTATTGTTCAAATTTCTGGAACTGTTGAACCAGCACAAAGACGAACTGGCGCACCTGATCACTGCCGAACATGGCAAGGTTTTCACCGATGCTCAAGGCGAAGTGGCCCGTGGCATCGACATCGTCGAGTTCTCTTGCGGCATTCCGCAGTTGCTCAAGGGCGACTTCTGCGATCAGGTGTCCACCAACATGGACAACTGGACGCTGCGGCAACCCCTGGGCGTCGTCGCTGGCATCACGCCGTTCAACTTTCCGGTGATGGTCCCGATGTGGATGTTCCCGGTGGCGATCGCGGCGGGCAACACCTTCATCCTCAAGCCGAGCCCGACCGATCCGAGCGCCAGCCTGTTCATGGCGGATTTGCTGAAACAGGCCGGTCTGCCTGATGGCGTATTCAACGTGGTGCAAGGCGACAAAGAGGCCGTCGATGCGCTGCTGGTGCACCCGGATGTGAAAGCGGTGTCCTTCGTTGGCTCCACGCCGATTGCCAATTACATCTACGAGACCGGTGCTCGCCACGGCAAACGCGTGCAGGCCCTGGGCGGCGCGAAGAACCACATGGTGATCATGCCGGATGCCGACGTCGATCAAGTGGTCGACGCATTGATCGGCGCGGGTTATGGCTCGGCGGGCGAACGCTGCATGGCGATCTCGGTGGCCGTGCTGGTCGGCGACGTGGCCGACAAAGTCATGCCAAAACTGCTGGAGCGTACCAAGGCGTTGAAGGTACTCAACGGCAGCAACCTGGCGGCTGAAATGGGCCCGATCGTCACGCCGGCCGCCCATGCCCGCATCACGGGCTACATCGAGCAGGGCATCAAGGAGGGTGCGCAACTGCTGGTGGATGGTCGTCATTTCAACAGCGCGGACGCCGGTGAAGGTTGCGAGGAAGGCTTCTGGATGGGTGGCACGCTGTTCGACCACGTCACCCCGCAAATGCGCATCTACAAAGAAGAAATCTTCGGCCCGGTGCTGGCCTGCGTGCGTGTGCCCGATTTCGCCACCGCGGTGCAATTGGTCAACGACCACGAATTTGGCAACGGCGTGGCCTGCTTCACCCGCGATGGCAACGTGGCGCGCGAATTCAGCCGTCGCATCCAGGTCGGGATGGTCGGCATCAACGTGCCGATCCCGGTACCCATGGCCTGGCATGGCTTTGGCGGCTGGAAGAAGAGCCTGTTCGGTGACATGCATGCTTACGGAGAGGAGGGTGTGCGCTTCTACACCAAGCAGAAATCCATCATGCAGCGCTGGCCGGAAAGCATCGGCAAAGGTGCCGAGTTTGCGATGCCGACGGCGAAATAACACTGCTGTTTCAATAAGGGGATGCCGGTGATTAACGAGACTGGTCGCTGACCCGGGGTGTTTGAAGCAGGGCAGGGGAGCAATGATTGAATCCGCTCCCCTGCTCGTATGCGGATTAGAGTTCAGGTCTTGATGTCCACGCTAAGCCTTTGCTTTGTTCATGACGAGGCGCGAAAATTGGATTAATTGTTTCCATGAGAGAACAATCAAATCATGATCAAAGTGGAAGTTGAAAGGCTCTGGACCCATCTGCACTGGTTGGCGATCCTTGCCGAGCAGGGCACCTATACCGCAGCGGCGATCAGACTGGGGGTCAGCAAGTCGGCGGTGAGCCAGCGGATTGCCGAACTGGAAAAAGCCACGGGGCTGAGCCTGGTGCTGCGCACGACGCGCAGCGTGCGGTTGACCGATGCGGGAAATGCGCTGGTGCGTGACGTGCGCAGTGCTTATGAACACATTGCCCGCAGTTTTTCCGATGTTCGAGACTCTGCGGGGGTGGCACGGGGACTCATTCGGCTGACGGCACCGGTCGCGTTCGCCCGCCAGCAACTGATTCCGGAACTGGCCGGTTTCTTCAAGGACTATCCCGAAGTCAAAGTGCAGCTTGACGTTTCCGATCATATTTCCTCCATCGCTTCGGAGGGTTTCGATCTGGCGGTTCGGCACAGCAATCAGATCCCGGATACCCATGTCGCCTGGAAGTTGTGCGCCACGCGCTCGCTGCTGGTGGCGACCCGCAGCTATCTGGAGCAATTCGGCGAACCTCGACATCCGCAGGATCTGGTCGACCACAACTGCCTGTACTACCCGCGCGGCAACGATACGCCTGCCTGGGCGTTTGAAAGCCGCGACGCTACGCAAGGGGAGGAGAAGCGGTTGACCGTTCCCATCAAAGGCAGCTTTGCCACCAACAATAGCGAAGCCTTGCGTGATGCGGCCCTGACCGATCTGGGCATAGCGCTGTTGCCCGACTTCAGCGCTCAAGCCGGGTTAAAGAACGGAGCATTGGTGCAGGTGCTGCCCACGTGGAAATTAGTCGGGGCCTTCCCGGAGGATATTTACCTGGTGCGTCCTTATTCCGCCCATGTGCCTAGAGCCGTTTCCGTTTTTTTCGACTACCTGCGCGGCCGGTTCACCGCCGGTTTCAGCTGATACCCGATCCCCTGTAGGAGCCGGCTTGCCGGCGAAGGCGGCGGATCAGTCACATAATCGTTGAATGTGAAATCGCCTTCGCTGGCAAGCCAGCTCCTACAGTTGATCTTCTCCTGGCACAGTTCCTATGTCTTATCCCGATCCTGTAGGAGCCGGCTTGCCGGCGAAGGCGTCCTCACGAGCGATGCAAGGCTTGAGGCAGCGGCTATCGGTCCAGCAGCGGCGCCAGCAATGCACACATGCTGCGCCAGTGCGAACCCTCCCAGTAAATCCGTTGGCACGCGCCGCAATGCAGGAAGTGCGAATACTGGGCGCCAACCCGTGGCGGCACCCGCGGTCGGGCCAGTTCCGGGCTGATCTCGTGCAGCGGCAGGTTGCAATGAAGGCACAGGCTGAATGGCCGCGCGCTACGCGCCAGGTCGAGGCGCTCGTACATTTCGCGAAGCTGCAGCGACGGTTTCAGGGCATGCACGTAGCAGCCGTGGCTGATGATCCGCCGCTTGAGCAGATCGCGGTCGCGGGTCAGCACGATACGTCCTTGATGCGCAGCGATCCCGGCGATCTCGCCATCTTCGAAACCATTGTCGTAGAGGGTGTCAAAGCCGCTCATGCGCAGCAGGCTGGCCAGCCCGCCCAGGTGCGCATCAGCGATGAAGCGCAGCACCCTCATAGGTTGCGCCCGAACCTTCAACTGCGGGCTGATGTCCAGCGCTTCGAACTTGGGATACACCGCCAGCCGGTCATCGTCGAAGATCACCCGCTCCAAGCCCACCGACTCGCCGTTGAGCAGCACCAGCTCGACCTCCGTGTGCGGCACCCCGAGCGCCTCGATCATATGCTTGACCGTCGCCCCTCGCGCGCACTCGCAGGTAAAGGCCTGCCGCCGCCGTTCGGCCGGCAGGAAATCGTTGAGCTCCTCGTAGAAGCGGAAGGTTGCTCTGGTCATACTCAACAGTATGGCAGGGCTGCGCAATGAGTGAGTCTGGTCCGGTGACTGGAGAAGGCAGGGGGGCAGGATGTTCACCCGCCCCTCCAGTGGAGTTACAACCGATAAGACTCAAACGTTCGCGGGGTTCTGTTTCTCCGGATCAATCCCGTAAAGCGCAAGCGCCTCGGCTACTTTTTCCCTGGGTACCACTCCGTCATCGGCCAGCGCTTTCAAGGCCGCCAATGCAATGAAGTGGCGATCCACTTCGAAAAAACGGCGCAACGATTCCCGGGTATCCGATTGGCCGAAACCGTCGGTGCCTAATGCCACAAAGCGCCGCTTGGCCACCAACGGGCGGATCTGGTCGGCGAATATCTTCATGTAGTCCGTCGCTACCACCACCGGACCCTGTTTATCCTGCAGGCAACGTTCAACGTGACCGATACGTGGCGCCTCATGGGGATGGAGCAAATTCCAGCGTTCGGCATCCTGGCCGTCCCGACGCAGTTCGGTCAGGCTGGTGACGCTCCACACTTCGCTGCTGACATCGAAGTCCTGCTCCAGCAACTGCGCGGCGGCGATGACTTCTTGCAGGATTGAACCGCAACCCATCAGTTGTACGTGCTTGCCTTCGATTGGCTGCGCCGGGGCCGAGAGCCGATACATGCCTTTAAGGATGTCCTGCTCGATACCTTCGGGCATGGGCGGGTGGGCGTAGTTTTCGTTCAGCAACGTGATGTAGTAGTAGATGTCTTCATTTTCGACATACATGCGCCGCATGCCATCCTGGATGATCACGGCCAGTTCATAGGCGAACGTCGGGTCGTAGGACACGCAGCAGGGTACGGTGGAGGACAATACATGGCTGTGGCCATCGTCATGCTGCAGGCCTTCGCCCATCAGCGTGGTCCTGCCAGACGTGGCACCCAGCAGGAAACCACGGGCGCGGGCATCGCCAGCCGCCCAAGCCAGATCGCCGACACGCTGGAAGCCAAACATCGAGTAGAAGATGTAGAAGGGCACCGTCGTCACGCCGTGCGTACTGTACGAAGTACTCGCCGCGATCCAGGAAGAAATCCCGCCGGACTCGTTCAGACCCTCCTGCATGATCTGGCCATCCCGTGCCTCCTTGTAATAACTCAGTTGGCCGGCGTCCTGGGGTGTATACAACTGGCCGACGTGGGAATGGATGCCGATCTGGCGGAACAGGCTTTCCATGCCGAAGGTGCGTGATTCGTCCGGGACAATGGGCACGATCAACTTGCCGATGTTCGGGTCTTTGAGCAAAGTGCCGAGGATGCGTACAAACGCCATGGTGGTGGAAATCCCGCGCTCGCCAGTGCCTTTGAGCTGGGTGTCCAGCGCCGACAATGGCGGGATCTGCAGCGGCTCGACCGCGCTGAAGCGAGCAGGCACGTAACCGCCCAGTTCGGTGCGCCTGGCTTGCAGATAAAGGGCCTCGATGCTGTCCGCTGCCGGTTTGAGGTAGGGCATGTCACCCAGTTGATCGTCGCTGAGGTCCAACGCGAAACGATCACGGAACGCTTTGACTGCATCCTCACCCATCTTCTTGAGCTGATGGTTGATGTTCTGGCCTTCGCCGGCTTCACCCATGCCGAAACCTTTCACGGTCTTGGCCAAAATGACCGTCGGCCCGCCGCTGTGGCGCATCGCGGCGGCGTACGCGTTATAGACCTTTTCCGGGTCATGGCCGCCGCGAGAGAGCTTCCAGATGTCTTCGTCGCTCAGGTCGCTGACCAGTTCCAGCAATTCGGGGTACTTGCCAAAAAAATGCTCTCGTACGTAAGCGCCGTTTTGTGACTTGTAGTTTTGATAGTCGCCGTCCACGCATTCCATCATCCGCTGGCGTAGCAGGCCGCTTTTGTCCTTTTCCAGCAAGGCGTCCCAACCGCTACCCCAGATCACCTTGATAACGTTCCAGCCGGCCGCCCGGTACAGGCTTTCAAATTCCTGAATGACCTTGCTGTTGCCGCGCACCGGTCCGTCCAGGCGCTGGAGGTTGCAGTTGACGACGAAAATAATATTGTCGAGCTTCTCCCGACCCGCCAGGGAAATCGCCGCCAGGGATTCCGGCTGGTCCATTTCGCCGTCGCCGAGAAACGCCCAGACTTTGCGCCCTTGATGTTCTTTCAGGCCACGGTCTTCGAGGTAGCGCATGAATCTGGCCTGATACGCGGCGGTGATCGGTCCGAGTCCCATGGACACCGTCGGAAATTGCCAGAAGTCCGGCATGAGCCTTGGATGCGGATAGGACGAGACACCGTCGCGGTCAGTCTCGCGGCGGAAGTTGTCCAGCTGTGCTTCGCTCAGGCGACCTTCCAGATAGGCGCGCCCGTAGATGCCCGGCGAAGAATGTCCCTGGATATACACCATGTCGCCAGCAAACCGGTCGGTGCGCCCACGGAAGAAATGCTCGAAGCCGACATCGTACAGAACGGCCGCCGAGGCATAGGATGCGATGTGCCCGCCCACGTTCGAATGTTTGCCGGCGCGCAGCACCATTGCCAAGGCGTTCCAGCGAATATAAGCATTGATCCGGCGCTCTATCGTCAGGTCGCCGGGGTAGGGCTGCTGACGGTCGAGCGCGATAGTGTTGATGTAGGGCGTGGTGACGCGCCCGTAGAAATTACCGTGGCGGTCGGCGTCGAAATCCAGCATCTGATCGATCAGATAGTGGGCGCGAGAGCGCCCTTCGACGCTCGCCACCGATTCAATGGAGTCGAGCCATTCACGAGTTTCTTGTGGATCCTCGTCGAGAAACAGGGGGTGTTGTGCCATCGTCATCTCCTGGACAGTGCAGCGGCACCGAGTCGTTTGGTGCCTGGCTAAGGGGCGTGGGTAGACGCCAACCTTGAACAAGTATGTAGTTGCAATTACAACTACATACGAGAACTTAGCCTGGCGCGCGCTACAATTGCAACTAAATAGATTTGATGAAAAGGGTGATGCATGTCTTCAAGCGATCCGGATACCTGGTTCAGATTCGTCAGGGCCCACCGTTGCCTGATCCGGGAAATCGAGCGTCGACTGGCGGCCGCCGGCCTGCCGGCGTATGCGTGGTACGACGCGTTATGGGGCCTGGAAAGCGGCCCTGAAGGCACCCGGCGCATGAGCGAATTGGCTGACGTGATGGCGATCGAGCGCTACAACCTCACCCGGTTGGTGGACCGTCTGGAGGCCGAAGGCCTGGTCTCACGCAGCCGTGTCAGCGATGACGGCCGTGGTGCGTATGCCGCCATTACCGAGAGCGGGAAAGCGCTGCGTAAAAAAATGTGGCAAATCTATGAAGGGGCGGTGGACGAGTTGTTTTTGTCGCAATTCGATGACAAGCAACAGCGGTTCTTCAGTGACGCGCTTGAGCGAGCCGCCAGTGCGGCGCGGGCCAGTGGGCGAGCGGGTTGACCGCAGTCCGGTCATTGCAGCCGATAACGGCTCATCGCCTGCTCGACGCACGCTTGTTCAATGACACCTTGCTGGGCCAGGGCTCGCAGAGCGAGTGTCACGATCCAGCGTTTATCCAGTGTCTTGCCCGTTTCAGTTGAATCAGCGCCTAGCGCCACGAACCGTGACTGGATATGCCCACCGATCTGATCGGCGACATGTTGGGCATAGCCGGTCACAGCCACCACCGGGCAATCATCGGCGCTCAGGCAGTCGAGCAAATGCGACGACCGCCGCGGCATGTCGGGATGCATCCGGTTCCAGCGTTGGGCCTTGTCCGCATCACGGGCCAGGCGGGTGTAGCTGGGGCAGCTCCAGAGTTCGCTTGCGATACCCCAGTCATCACGCAACATCAGCGCCGCCGAGGCCACCGACTGCAAGGCCAGCCCCGCGCCCAACAAGCGGACCCGGGTTTGCCCGGCATCTGGGTCAAACCCGTTGAGCCTGTACATGCCTTTGAGTGCCTGGCTCGCATTGAGTTGGCTGATGGGGGCCATGAACTCATCGGATTCATCGTGAAGCGCCATGTAGTAGAAGCCGTCATTGCCCTCCACATACAGACTTTGCAACGCAGCTAGCGCAATGGCGTGCGCTTCGGCACCGCTGGCGGGGTCGAAGGGCAGACAGTGCGGGTTGGCGGCCAGCCACAGCGCAACCCAGGGATGAGCGCCTTTAGGCCAACGCGAGGGCAGGGTTTCTATGTCATTGCACAGAATGCCCCGGTGGGCGGATTCGCTTGAAAGTGCGCAAAGTTCGGCTGATGTCGCAGAACTGGTCAGGTACAGCAGCGGTTTTTCGCTGGCGCAGGCGGTGGGGCTAAAACGCAGTGGCCAGGCGCTGATACGGAGGTGACCATTTTTGGCTTGAGACTGCTTGCCGGAACGAATGACCCAGATATGCCTGGTCGTTCCCGGATCCCTTTCCAGTCGATCGGCGATATCGATCATAGTGCAGAGCGGAGAGGACCAGCTAGCGGTGGGGGGCTGGGCGAGGGTGCGGATTTTATCGATGCAGGCCTGAGCGGCGAGGCGGGTATCGGGTGTTTTGCTGAAGCTGGAAAAGCCGACCATATGCCAAAAATCTCCGTGCGTTCCGTCATGCCTGCACCATACGGTACGCCTTTAGATGATTGCAAATGCAATTAGATTGCCGGAGGTTTTAGTCCTGACGACGGTGTCTCTGGCGCCGTTTTGATGTTCGCGTCTGGCAACCCTGCACACAGAACAAACTGCCAACAGCAACAGGCCTCAACCCCGCAAAAACCCTCAAAGCAATCGTTCAATGGCAGAATCGTCTGACTTGATCGTTTTGGAGACCACCATGCTTGGCGCATTTGAACGAAGGCTCGACCCCTTTCCTCCTGACGAGGTACCACCGCCACCCGCGGGCCTGGCGCGGTTTCTGTGGGCGTGCACACGGGGCGCCCGCGGCTATATTCTTGCGTTTGCGCTGCTCAGTGCCGCTGTGTCGATCTACGAAGCCTGGCTGTTTTCGTTCCTCGGCCAGGTCGTGGATCTACTCTCGACCTGGCAGGCAGGCGGTGATGCCGCGGCGCAGGAAAGCCGCGTGTTGTGGGGCATGGCCATCGTCATGGCGAGCAGTGTCGGGCTTGTGGCGTTGCGCACCATGGTGCAGCACCAGATATTGGCGATCAACCTGCCGTTGCGGCTGCGTTGGGACTTCCACCGTTTGATGCTACGGCAAAGCCTTTCGTTCTTTTCCGATGAGTTTTCCGGCCGGGTCACCACCAAGGTGATGCAGACTGCGCTGGCCGTGCGCGACGTGCTGTTTACCCTGATTGAGATCGCACCCGGAATCGGGGTGTATTTCATCGCGATCATTGCGTTGGCGGGCGGCTTCGCACTGAAACTGATGCTGCCTTTCGTTGCCTGGATTCTGTTGTTCGGGTTGGCCATGCTCTACTTCGTCCCCCGCCTGGGGAAAGTCGGACAGGAACAGGCCAATGCGCGTTCCTCGATGACCGGACGTATCTCAGACGCCTACACCAACATCACGACAGTGAAGCTGTTCTCCCATTCCAATCGTGAAGCGCACTTCGCGCGTGCGGCCATGGAAGATTTCAAGCAGACCGGCTTTCGCCAGATGCGCCTGGTAAGCCAGTTCGAGATCGTCAACCAGGCATTGGTGGTAGCCTTGATCATGGCAGCAGGTGGTTATGCCCTGTGGCTATGGCACCAGGGTGAGGTCGGCGCAGGTGCCGTGGCGGCAATCACCGCCATGGCGTTGCGCATCAATGGCATGTCGCACTGGATCATGTGGCAAATGACCTCGCTGTTCGAGAGTATCGGCACCGTGCAGGATGGCATGGTCACACTGGCCCGTGGCCCCAAGGTGCAGGATGCGCCGGACGCGGGTGTGCTGGTGACCTCCGGCGGGGCGGTAACTTTTGACAATGTCTGCTTCAACTACAACGGCGAGCGCCAGGTGCTCGATGGCCTGAGCCTGAACATTCGCCCGGGCGAAAAAATCGGTCTGGTTGGCCGTTCAGGCGCAGGCAAATCCACGCTGATCAACCTGCTGCTGCGCTTCTACGACGTCGACAGCGGGCAGATTCGCATTGACGGGCAAGACATCGCCCACGTAACGCAAGACAGCTTGCGCAGCGCCATCGGCATGGTCACCCAGGATACTTCCCTGTTGCACCGTTCCATTCGCGACAACATCGCCTACGGCCGCCCCGATGCGAGCGACGCGCAAATCCGCAGTGCCGCGGCCAGTGCCCAGGCCGATGAGTTCATCAGCCAACTGAGCGACCGCCAAGGCCACAGCGGCTACGACACCCTGGTCGGCGAGCGCGGCATCAAGCTGTCGGGTGGGCAGCGCCAGCGTGTCGCGATTGCCCGGGTGATGCTCAAGAACGCCCCGATCCTGCTGCTCGACGAGGCCACCAGCGCGCTGGATTCGGAAGTCGAAGTGGCCATTCAGGAAAGCCTCGATGAAATGATGCAGGGCAAGACCGTGATCGCCATCGCCCATCGGCTGTCGACGATTGCGGCAATGGATCGACTTATTGTCATGGATGACGGACGCATCATCGAACAGGGCACCCACACCGAATTGCTCGCCAAAAACGGCATCTATGCGCGGCTGTGGCACCACCAGAGTGGCGGGTTTCTGGGTGAGGATCAGGGGGTGGCCGAGGTTATGGATCAGGTTTGAGCGTGAACGGCGCCAGGGCTGCGCGGGGTCCGGAAGCGGTCGTCTACGGTGGCCGTTGTAGCGGGAACTTCAGGGTACTGGCCAGGTCAATGGGGACGCTGTATCGCAAATGCCGAGCAGCGCTGTGGCCTGTTTTACGGCCGTGTCGTTCGAGATCAGTCGAGTCCGCCCCCTGATGCCAGCCAAGAGTTTTCTTCCAGGTCTCATCCTGGTGTCCTGCGTGGTCGCATCGCTTTGTTCGGTTGCTGCCGAGCGAAGCGCGCCGGCGCAAAGTAACAGCGCATCAACCACCCTGATCGAAACCGCCTCGCGGCAGTATGAACATGGCGAGTTGGACCAAGCCGCGGCCACGCTGGAGCGTGCCCTGCATATCCAGCCGAACAATCCCGCGACGTTGCATTACCTCGGTGTGTTGCGCCTTCAGCAGGGGCAGTACCAGCAGGCTGAAATCTTGGCGGCGCGCTCGAACATCCGGGTCGGTCGCAACGTTGAATTACGCAATCGCAATTTCCAACTGATCCAGGCGGCGCAGCAAGCACAGGCTTCGAATACCCCACCCAATGCCAAAGAGAACCTGGTCGCCGTACAGAAGGGGCTGGAAGAGGAGAGCCAAAGGCGCCGCGAAGCAGAAATGGCCGTTGTTGAACAATCCACTTCGGACACGGGGCGCGACGCTGGCAACTTCGCTCGCGCGAGGGCAGGCCGGGTATTGGATTCACCGACAGCTGGCTGGCCTCGGCCCGAAGGAACATTGCAAAAAGCTTCCGTCGAGCCAGATCCTGCGTACGATGGGGTTGAAATTCCCCGCGGCCATTTGCCGCCTCCGGGTAAATGCCGAATCTGGTTTCCTGATCGCCCGCCAGGGCATCAGCCCGCACTCGGCAAGTGCAAGAAGCTGCGACATCGGGTTCCGCCAGGAGCCTACCTGGTGCAGGGTTGAGTTTCTGCGTGTCCACTTCTTGCAGTTGCCTGCGAGCAGGAAGGCTGGTGAATCAGTTTCCAGACCAATGCATTGTCTGGGCTGCTACGCCAGAGCCTCGTGGCAGCTTTCGGCCCAAGACAGCCATTGGCCAATAGCTACCCCTCGCGCTCGTTTAACGCCTGATAAGGTTTTCTATCTGGCGTCTTGGCTCCAACCGCCGACCACTGATCGTAAGCTGCTTTCATCCTTTGCCAGGTATGGTCGTCGGCGGGGATCAGATGCTCGATGCGCAATGACGCTACTGTGATATCGAGCGGCATTCCGAACGTTGTAAATGTGGATAGAAACCTGAGTTCCCCGTGTTCGGTTCGCACTCGAGTCAATACCAAGGGTGACGGTGGTGCGTCCAGTAGTGCCGTGGCCGGTCCGGACACGTCTCGCAGGACGCGAGCTAAATCGGGATTGCTGGTGGCTTCCCTTGCAGCGCGTTGCCAGGCAATAGCCCGTATCTCTTGCGCATTTACCAGACGATCACCCAAGCCGCCGGGACGCAGCAGAGTGTCCAGCAGGTTGAGCCCTGAATCGCCACCGGCTGAAACACCGGCCATCGCGAAGAGCAATCCCGCGCTGGCATTGGCTGCCGTGATGTCCCAGTTGCTGTTGATGACAATCGCTGGTGCAGGATTATTGGCTTGCAGGATGTGATCAATCGCGTCCTGCACAACCTCCAGCGCCGGAGCGTCAAGCGCAGAAGCAACGTAGCGGGGCGCATAGCCAGCCGCAACGAACACTGCGTTGCAATGCTCAAGAGGTACGTCGAGCGCTGTTAACAGAGCATGCAATGTACCAGGGCTCGCCTTGGCACGACCTGTCTCGACGCAACTGAGGTGACGTTGAGAAACGCCGACTATCAGGGACAGTTCCAGCTGGCTGAGTCCCGCTTGCCGACGGAACCGTCGTAGATGCTCACCGGCGGCATTGCTGGCGACGGAGTATGTAGGATGAAAGGAGTGGTGGCCCATGATTCAACTCTGACTGTCCATGTGAAGAGTGTCCATGACCTGTCAGGTCATTGAGAGACGAGCAACACTATCACTACTGTGTAGACGCGACCTACCAAGGAGAAGGACATGAGAGCCGTCTACATTGCACTACCCGTGTTATTTGTTTTTTCGCTTTATACCGGCTGGACGCTGCTGATGGCAGAGCAGTCGCTTTTCGCCTTTGGTCTCGAGTTAATGTCCCGGCCTGACACCGCGCAAGTCGTCATCGACCTCTACTTGATGGCGACGCTCGCTTGCCTCTGGATGGTTAACGACAACAGGTCGAGAGGCGGTTCGTTGTCAGGTGTGCTTCCGTACCTGTTGATTACGCTCATTTTCGTGTCCATAGGCCCGCTGCTGTATATCGTGTGCAAAGGGGTCAAGGAACAGGCAGGAATAAAATTTCCCCGAATGTAGCGAAAATCCTGCGCTTCAAAGCCCTGCGCCAAACCGATACTGCCACGCGATGCCAATGACGTCGTATTCGCTGCCCGTGCGGCTATGCCCGCCATTACTCGCATTCAGCTTTAGCGAATGGTTCCGGTTCAACGGTAGCGTGAGGGTGCCGCCGTAGCGTGTGTTTTCCTGAAAATCGTCGTTACGGACCCCATCGACCGAGGTACGCCCGCCAGCGAACCAGGTCGTGTCCAGCGACGCCCAAACGCCATTGCTGAACGCATAGATAAGATGCGCCTGTACCTGGTAAATCGGGTCCTGGGACAATACGTGGTCGCCAAGTAATTCGTCATTGTCGGTGTAAAAGGTGCCGGCGCCGGATAGTTCCAGGGTCACTTGCCCCAGACGCTTGGAAATCCCGAGTTCCGGCTTGAATGACCAGCGATTGTTGCCCAGGTTGACCAGCCTGCCGGCGTCGTATTGGCCAAGCGGTGCCGTGATCGCCAGGCTGGCGCCGATAATCACATCCTGTTGATAGCTGGGGAATTGCGCCAGGGACATCGCCGGGGCGCCATACAAGTTGACCGAGAAGCGTAATCTGGGATCGATCAACCCGCTAACCTCACGCTCCCTGGGTTCACCGGCAAGCAGGGCAGAGCCGGTCAATCTTGCCTTGGGCACGACGATATCGAACTTGCCGGAGCGGCCCCAGACGTCCAGGGATCTGGCAAAGGCAAACACAACAGTCTTGATGTTGAGCTTGGCATCCTCGAGCGGGATAGACGGGTTGACCGTCACGCTGCCGTCGAGATCGCTGTAGCCCACTAGCAGGAAGTTGATACCTACCGGCGTATTGGCGTAGGACCTGGGTTCGAGATCCTCTGCGACTGCACCGGGGGCGCCCATGATGAGCGAAGCGGATGCGAACCGAATAAACCTGACGACGCAGTGTTGGTGTTTCATTCACATTCGCTCGCTTCCTGTGAGGACCCCAGCGTTAGTGTAGTAGCGCATCTGCATTATCAAATCTGGCCAGGGCGCCCGAGCGAACAGTTTATTTGCAGGGCCAGACCTGGATTCATCCTGCTATCCGAGCTTGCCCGCGCCGTAACAAGCGGCGATGACAATGAGTGTGAGAAAACACACCAACTGCACGCAATAGAAGCCAAACCGAACCGCCACAAATGCATCGGTTTGCACATGGCAGACGTGAACCAGAGACTGGCACACGCGAGCGACCAGGACGATGATGGACAAAAAGCTGACTGCCGGGCCGTCGACCCCAAGGGCTGAAATCACCAACACGATGGCACCAAGGACAGGCAGGTTTTCCACACAGTTCGCGTGTGCTCGGGTCCCGCGTCGATACCAGTCCTCGCCTTCGAGCTGATCGCTTCGGAAAGAGCCAATGGGCACCTTCGAGAACAGGATCCTGACCCAGCGATACACCCCGACGGTTGCCATCAACAGCAGCAACGTCCAGCTCGTAAATCCAAGCAGCATCCACATCGGTATCGTCATGGCCGCCATCCTCGATCAATCGTTTTCAACACGTCATGCCACAGTCGCGCGACCGACGCGGGGCCGGTCGCCGCTGTCGATCATTGACTCATGATGGGGCGCAGCGCGGTCTGAATCCTGGACATTTGCGCAGGGGTCGTCATGCCCGTGAGCAGCCGGCCAAAGTGTGGATGCTGCACGCCCGAAATAATGTATTGCCAGCGGTAGGCGCTCAGCACCGAGGCTTTGATTTGCGCTGTCTCATCGACACTGAACGGACGTGACCCATTGCTAATGAAGTAGTCGGCATCGGCTGCCGATTGTGCCTGCAGGATGGCGTCGACGGCCGCCACCAGCGCAATCAGATCGTTCACGGCCTGGTCGTGCTCGGCTGGCGAGAGTTTCGCATGCTCCGCTTTCCACTCCAGTTCATCCAGCACGACGTGCCGGCTTTCATCCATCCAGTGAAATTTGAAGACATCCTTGAACAGGGGGCACAACTCCTCGCGCGGGGCGATGCTTTGCTTGTAGTGCGTTTGAACAAACAGTTCGATATGACAGGTCAGCGCCAGCACCGACCAGCTGCTGGCCGCCAGTACCGCGCGCGCGACATCGTTTGGATCGGCCACTCGACGATATCCCGCTGGTAATTGCGCACCCATCATCGCCTCTATGCGCCGGAACAGCTCCTGGTGCTTGATCTCGTCATTGGAAAAGTGCACCAGCGCTTCGAGTGCAAGTTGGTCGTCGAATACATGGGCCCGACCTTGATCGAGCATTTTGGCACTGATAAAACGCTCGACCAGGCCAAACATATAGGCGTAGGTTCGGCCTTGAATCTGACTGAGCAGGCGCGCCTCGTCCGCGGTGAGAAAGGTCAGTTCGTCGATCCGCGAGAGTCCGTCGGGCAAGAATTTGCGCGAGAAGTCGAAACGCCGGTCCTGGAGCAAATCGCGATCGATCTGCCATTGCGTTTTCTTCGATGATCTGACGATTTGAGCGTAACGGGCGGCGTTGCCTGAATCTGAGCCGGGTACGGTAAGGATGCTGTTCATATCGATCTCCTGCTTCACTGGTCGTGCTGGAAGGGGCCATTAAGGTTGACGTCGACTCCAGTGACCGTTGGTGAAAACTCCGGGGAGAGCCTCGATCACCGAGTCCGCGTTGGTGCTAATCTAGGCCTCGCGGTCCAGGCGAAGAATGATCGATACGCTTGATTACATGCTCCAGACTCCGCAAGGGAGGGCTGGCCGGTGTTGGATGCGTTTTCTGATGTGTTGCGGGTGATTCGGCTGTCTGGAGGGGTGTTCCTCGAGGCCGAATTCACTGCGCCCTGGTGCATCAACGGGAGAATTTCCGCGGACGATTGCAAGCCGTTCCTGGCCGCCCCCCGGCAGGTCATCGCATCGCATTTTGTCACCGCGGGGCACATGCAATTACGCATCGACGGTGGTGCCAGCGTCGACGTGCGGGCCGGCGAACTCATTCTGCTTCCACGCAATGACGCTCACTCCTTTGGCAGCGACCTGAGCCTTGCGCCCATGCCGGGACGCGAAGTTATTCAACGGCCGGAAGTCGGCGGCATATCACGAATCAAGTACGGCGGGGGCGGCGAGGCCACGCAGTTATTGTGCGGATTCCTTGGTTCTGACATACCCTTCAGTCCGTTACTGTCGTCGCTGCCGTCCTTATTGAAACTGGACGTGCGCGCAACGGCTTCGGGCGCCTGGATTGAAAGCTCATTCCGTTTCGCAATCAGTGAGATCGCGGCGGGGCGCGTCGGCTCCACAACGGTCATCGCCAAGCTTTCCGAATTGCTGTTCGTCGAAGCCGTCAGCCAGTATGTCGCAAGCCTCCCGGCTGAGCGGCGCGGGTGGCTGGCGGGCTTGCGGGATCCGCACATCGGGCGCGCGCTGGCGCTGCTCCATGCTCGTCCAACCGAGGGCTGGACGGCAGAAGCCCTGGCGCTTGAAGTGGGCATGTCGCGCTCGGTGTTCGCGGAGCGATTCACCGCCCTGGTCGGGCAGCCACCGATGCAATACCTGACCCTCTGGCGCATGCACGTGGCGGCTCAACACCTGCGCGAAGGTCGCGGTAATGTGGCGCAAATCGGCTTTGCAGTGGGTTACGAATCCGAAGCGGCGTTCAGTCGCGCGTTCAAGCGCCAGTTTGGTATGTCACCCGGCGGTTGGCGCAGGCAATCAACGTGAGAAAGGCACTGGCGTGACCGCAGGCAACGGCACAAGGTCCTGCCCCACGCGTTGCTAAAAAAGCAAAAGTCATTTGCGATTTGAGTGGATTGTTGCGCAACGAGTGCGAAGTTAGCATCGATCCATTGCTGCAACTCCTCAGACTTTTGGCATAAGTTCAAGACAGCCTGCATTGTTCACCTGTCGCTCGGCTGATCGTCCTTCCACTCGATCAACTATGGAAACTTCAATGTCGACACTCTTCGAAGCATTGCGCATGGGCGACACCACGCTCAAAAATCGTATCGTCATGGCGCCTTTAACCCGCTCTCGCGCACCCGATGACGCCGCCGATGAGCGAGTGGCGTTGTACTACGCGCAACGCGCCACCGCAGGCTTGATCGTCAGCGAGGGCACGCCGATATCCCGTGAAGGTCAAGGCTACCTCTTCAATCCCGGCATCTTCACCCCCGAGCAGATCGCTGGATGGCGCCTCACCACCGACTCGGTGCATGCCGTGGGGGGCAAGATGTTTGCGCAAATCTGGCACGTGGGTCGTGTGTCGCATCCGTCGATCCAGGAGGGCGGGAAACTGCCGGTGAGCGCCACGTCCAAGCAAGCGGTTGGCGCGACAGCTTTCGGCTACGACGCTGACGGCAAGCCGGCGTTGGTAGCGCCACCTGCGCCGCGCCAGCTGACAACGGCTGAGGTTTCGCGGATCGTCGGTGAGTTCGCGCAGGCGGCCGAAAATGCGCTCGAGGCAGGTTTTGATGGCGTAGAAATTCATGGTGCCAATGGCTATCTGTTCGAGCAGTTCATGAATCCGCTGGTCAATGATCGAACCGATCAGTACTGCGCCGATCGTTTGGAAAATCGTCTGCGCTTCACCTTGGAAGTCATCGACGCCGTGGTTGCGCGGATTGGCGCGGGCCGTGTGGGCATCCGTATTTCGCCCTATGGTCAACTGTTCGATATGCCGTTGTATGAGCAGATCGATGAAACCTACACCGCGCTTGCTACAGAGATTGGCGCTCGGCAACTGGCCTATGTGCATGTCATGGATCAGTCCGGATTTCCTGCCCCGGGTACCGAGGGTGGCGGTGGCGGCCCGAAAGCGAGCTTTATCAATTTGCTGTCGACCATCAAATCAAAACTGCCTGACACGGCGCTCATCCTGGCTGGCGGCATGTCGCGCCAACGTGCGCAAGACCTGATGAATGACGGCATCATCGACCTCGCCGCGTTTGGTACCGCCTACATCAGCAACCCTGATCTGGTGGCACGCCTGCAGAACGACTGGCCTCTGACCGAAGCCAAGCGCGAAACCTTCTACGGCGGCGGGGCCGAAGGTTATGTCGATTACGCGCCCCATCGAGGGTAAGCAGTCGCAACCTTCCTGAGGTTTTGGCAGCCGCCACCGGTATTCGGTGCGGCTGCTTTTTCATGCCTGAAGCAAATAGACGCGAGAGGACAATCAGCAGCCGTTCTGTTTTAGTACAGATCCACTGCGCCTTCCGCTGGAGATTTCCCCTATGCACCTCAAAGCGCACCGGTACTTTGCCATGGTCGCCGTGACCGGCAGCTTCTCGGCGACGGCGCGACATTTTCGCGTGCCTGCGTCCTCCGTTTCACGCTTCATCGCGGCGTTGGAGCGGGAGGTGGGCCATCAGCTCCTGTACCGCAATACTCGCGCGGTAAGGCTGACGGATGCGGGCGAGCGCTATTACGTGCAGATCCGCGAAGTGTTGGAGTTGCTGGATGCCGCCGATGAGGCAGTCACCGGCAAGGGGGGCGAGATTCGTGGCCTTGTGCGGATCAACGCGCCGGTTGCGTTCGGCAGTCTGCATATCGTGAAGCTGTTGAATGGTCTGTATGACAAGTATCCGCAATTGACGGTTGAACTGACGGTCACCGATGCCTTTATCGACCCGGTTCAGGAGGGCGCAGACATCATATTCCGGGTGGGGCACCTGGAGGATTCCGGATTGATTGGCCGCAAAATCTGCGACCAGCAATACGTTCTATGTGCTAGCGCAGAGTACCTGGCGAAGTACGGGAAACCCGCTTCGCCAGAGGATCTGCAGAACCATGCGTGCCTGGTCTACAAGGGAACAGGCGGGGCGCAGCGCTGGTATTTTCGCAAACCCGCCAGCGACAAGGTGAAAATCATCGAGGTGCATGGCCCGCTCAGAAGCAACAATGCGCAGGTACTGGTACAGGCGGCGCTCGCGGGGCGGGGGATTGTGTTTTTTCCTTCCTGGCTCTTCAGTCGAGAGAGCTTCGTCAACAAGCAGCTCATTCAGCTTTTGCCCGATTGGGAGGGGGCGGTTGAGCAGACGCCAAGCCAGATCCATTTGATTTCCCCCGAGAATCGACTCCGCTCCCAGAAGGTTCGTGTGGTGTGGGACTACTTCATCAGTGCGATTGGCGTGCCTCCCTATTGGGATGATCTCAGTGGGTCTCGAACTGACTGTGATATCTGACAATGCGCAGGTCCGCTGTGAACAATCAACGCAACTCTCCCACCCATGGGCCCACCCGTGCGCCGCGTTAAAAAAAAGCCTCGCCTCGAAGAGCCTTCAGAACAAGCGAAAAGGCCGGAGTAGGCAAACGACGGCTTGGGTAGTACAGGTGATAACCCGAGAACAACGGGCACCAGTCTTCCAGTACCCGTACCAGGCGGCCATCCTCAATGTGCGGGGCAAATTCTTCTTCCGGCAAATAGGCGATGCCCAAGCCGTTGACTGCCGCAGCCGGGACGTGTGCGCTTGTATTCACAATGACCTGGCCAGCGACGCGCACGTTGACCTTGCGACCGCGCTTTTCGAATTCCCAGGCATCAAGTCCGCCAAGGGTTGGATAGCGTATGTCGATACAACTGTGTTCAAGAAGATCCTGCGGCTTCTTTGGCACAGGGTTGCGCGCGAAATAGACTGGCGCTGCCGCTGCAGCCATCCGAACTTCGGGACCGATTGGAACGGCGATCATATCTTTATCGACGGTGTCGCCAAATCTGATGCCCGCATCGAAGCGGTCGGCAACGATGTCTCTGAAGCCATAGTTGATATCAAACTCAACCTTGATATCGGGGTATTCAAGTAGCAAAGGCGTGAGCCGCGGCAGCAGGATTGTCTTCAGGACAAAATCACCGCAGGTAATGCGCACCGTGCCGGCAGGCTTGTCACGAAGCTCGGTCAAAGCGTCCAGCTCGGACTCGATCTCGTCGAAACGATGACCAATGGCGTGCATCAGGCGTTCACCCGCACTGGTCGGTGAAACGCTGCGAGTGGTGCGCGTCAGTAGTCGAATCTTCAGCCGCTTTTCAAGCCCGGAAACAGTCTGGCTCAGCGCGGACTGCGTGACTCCCAGGTGGGCAGCCGCTCGGGTAAAGCTGCCTTCCCTGGCGACCGTTACAAAGGCCAGCAAGTCGTTCAGATTATGTCGTGGCATTGAGGCCGCCTGGGTAAATTGATTAGCTGGGCTTATAACTTCAACAAGCTTTCATTAGATTATCAAGCATGACGCATTCCCGGAGAATAGGGCAAGCCTCGCCTGTGAGCACAGGCATGGCTCATACCACTCGCTGATCCATCAGCCTATGTACCCACCTGCAGAATCCGACGTCCTTCGCGGACATTGGAGCTTTACGTATTGGAGAAAATCAGATGAGTAGCACCGCGTTACCTATTCAAGCCGCGAGCCGACAGGTATGGGGCGCCGTCCTGGCGATGTCGCTGTGCGCCTTCGCCCTGGTGACTTCGGAGTTTCTGCCGGTGAGCTTGCTCACACCGCTTGCGACCGATCTCGCGCTGACAGAGGGGCAGGCCGGACAAGCGATTTCAATTTCCGGCCTGTTCGCGGTCGTCACCAGTCTGTTCATTTCTTCAGTCATTCGCCGGCTCGACCGCAGGCCCGTTTTGCTTTTCCTGACAGCCTTGATGGTTGCCTCTGGCACACTCGTCGCCTTTGCCCCGAATTATTCGACACTGATGGTCGGCCGGGCCATTTTGGGGATCGCCATTGGCGGCAGCTGGTCAATGTCGACCGCCGTCATGATGCGCATAGCCCCCGAGAGTTTTGTACCTAAAGCCATCGCTTTGATCCAGGGTGGTACCGCCCTTGCCACTGCGGTCGCAGCACCCATCGGCAGCTACATGGGCGGGCTGATCGGCTGGCGAGGTGCATTCTTCTGCGTGGTTCCGCTCGCCGCTGTGGCGCTCTGTTGGCAAGCATTCACCTTGCCGAAAATGCCTGGGCAAAACGAGTCTGGATCTGCACTTGCAGTGTTTCGGCTGTTAGGTAACGCCAAGGTCTCGCTGGGCATGGCAGCAGTGGCATTTTTGTTCATGGGACAGTTCGCGTTATTCACCTATCTGCGTCCGTTTCTGGAATTGGTGACGCGAGTTGATGTGTCTGGACTCTCCCTGCTTTTGCTGATTATCGGAATGGCCGGATTGGCGGGCACGATGGTGATCGGTTCGTTATTGACCAGAAGCCTTTATCGAGTGCTGATGATCATTCCACTATTGATGTCGGTGATTGCTGTGGCTTTACTCGTGTTCGGCAGTTCGATGTGGGCGACAGCCGTTTTGCTGGGGGTATGGGGCCTGATTGCGACGTGCGCGCCTGTGGGTTGGTTCACTTGGCTATCACGCACGCTTCCACGAGATGCCGAAACCGGAGGCGGTTTGATGGTGGCGGTGATTCAGTTGGCAATCACACTCGGCGCGACGGTAGGTGGGTTGCTGTATGACGGCGCTGGTTACCAGGTTACGTTCATCGCGGGTGGAGTGTTTCTTCTGGTGGCTGCCGTGCTTGCACTGGTTGTTTCGCGGACGCGGACGGATTTGCCTCCATTACGATGACGATGACGATGACGATGACGATGACGATGACGATGACGATGTTGCTGTTGCGTTAGGGGACAAGTCTGTGCATTTTTTTTCCCCGAAACCTTCAGGCTGATGTCTGTTAACAAATTGCCAAAGGCGGGTTTTAAAATGCTTTTCCAACTCGTCCTGTTTTTCTGCCGCAGCCTGGCTAAGTAGTTCTGAGAACACTAGTGTTGCTGTATCGCGGTACATATCCAGCGCTGGCAGTTCTGAGCAATGTACGTGGTTGGCAAGCTCTGCATCAGTCGGACCTCTGCCATTCAAATTCTGAAATTCGCGAAGATATTGTTGTTTGCTTTGTTTGTATAGACAATACGCAAGCTGGCCAATGATGTCATTTTCCTCTTTGACCAACTTTTCGTAGACGATATTGTACTCGGCTCTCGGTTTGGAGATCAGAGCACTAAAAGCAGATGGGGTGGATTCAGCAGGTCGAGACGCTTTAGGAAGTGGGGAATTTTTATGTCCGTTTCGCCTCATGCTATTTGGCTGCTTTATGTTTGGCCTTTGCGAAACGAACATCAATGCTTTCGGCACTTTCGGAGTTGAAAAGCGCTCGTGCAAAAGAGCGTACAGTTTTTGGAGCTATAACGTTCCAGCACCTTGGACGCAAAAAGGCCATAACCCTTCATGCGATATCTTGAGCGCGCCTGGTTCCGGACTACGCTAAAGCTATGCCGATCGTTGCCCAATGACGACCCACCGTTCGCGCTGCGTCCGCCCCTGGAGCGTCCAATGCCGCCCATCACCGCTCGCCTGATGGCGCTGTTTGGCCTGTGCCTGACGCTTGAAGCGCCAGCCCAGACCAACGCCTGCCCACCTGGCGAGAAACAAGTGTGCCTGGACAGCTGCATCTGTCTGCCGGACCCCATGGGCCTGCTCGGCATGCCTGATGGCATCTATCAGATCGCGGCACCTGCCCTGACGCTGTGGCTGGCCCAAGCCCGCGCTGAAGCTGCCAGCGCCGGCACCCAACCCATTCCACCGCACATCCGCGAGCAACTGCTGCGCTGGTACGAACCCAGCGTCCTCGATGCCGCGCGCTACAAAGTCAGCGACAACGGTCAATTCAGCGCCGCCACGGCCATGCTGCAAAACCCCGACGTCGGTGCCGTGACGCTGATCGACATTGTTCTCTTCCGGGACGCTCAAAGCGCGGAGCAGGACATTGCGCTCTGGGCGCACGAATTGAAGCACGTGCAGCAGTATCAGGAATGGGGTGTGGAAGGATTTGCCCAGCGCTATACCCAGGATTTCAATGCGGTGGAGGCGCCGGCATATGCCATACAGGTTGAGGTCAGACGCTGGGGCGGCGCTATACAGCCTGCACGCCCGTAATAAACTGCGACCCTTCATTTTTCAAGATGCCCAGCAGCAATTGCGCGCTCGGCGACAGGTAGGCGCCCATCCGAACGAACACCACGATGGTGCGTTTCATCGTGGTTTCCTTGAGCGTCACCTCTCGAAGGTGCGTCACGCCTTTGACGTCTTCAAGGGTTTCCCGGGCCAGGAAGCACAGCAGGTGGGTCTCGCCGATCAGGCGCGGCAACAGGGAAATTGAAGTGGTCTCGATCTGTACCCGGGGCAGGGGCAGGTCTCGTTCTTGAAAGGCATTGTCTATCCAGCGCCGCGCGGCCACGGTGGTCGCTGGCAGCACCCAGCGGTATTTGCACAAGTCGCGCAGCTGATAGCTGGCATTGAACAGCGGATGGTGCCGGCTGGCGACCACTACCGCTTCATCATCGAACAAGGCATGGGTATCGAGCAGCGGGTCCGCTTCGTACTGCGGGCAGATCACCATGTCCAATCGACCGGATAACAGCCCTTCGCGCAAAAAATCGTCCTGGCCGATCACCAGGTTCAAGGTGACTTCCGGTGCGCGGGACAGCAATGCCCCGGTCAGGTGCGGTAGCAGGTTGTCGGCCATGGATGCGGCGCAGCCCAGGCGTATGTTGCCCATGACCCCGCTGGCAAAATCGCGAACTTCGCGCCGGGTTTCAGCGATGCTCTGCTGCAACTGCGTGCCGCGCACTTTCAGCAGCTCGCCCACGGGCGTGAGTTTGATCCGTCGCCCATCGCGTTCGAACAGGCGGGCACCCAATGACTCTTCAAGTCGTTGAATGCTCTTGGTCAGTGCCGGCTGACTCCGGTTGAGTTTTTCCGCTGCCTTGCCCAGGTGGCCCAGCGCGGCAATGGTTTCAAAATAGACGAGGTCGCGCAGTTCCATACCTATAACCCGCAGTTATCAATTCATCACTATTAGAAAATAGACTTGATCGAAGTCACTATCAATAATTGCCCTTGTCAATAGCGCGCCACCGCCCCGGGGGCGTTCCACGTTTGGAGCGTGATTGTGTCTTTTCTTCCACAGCGACTTCTCCATACCCCTCCCGTCCTATGGATTGCGTTGTTGTTGCTGGCCGGGGCAGGCGGTCAGTTGTTGAAATTTCTGCAGGTGCCCGCCGGAGAGTTTCTAGGGCCGATGCTCGTGGCTATCGGGTTTGGCGTGTGCGGTGCGAACATTCGTGTGCATCGCCATGCGTTCAAACTGGGTCAGGGCGCCGTGGGTATTCTTGCCGCGCATTCCACGACCCTGGCGGTGCTCACTTCACTCGCCCAGTCCTGGCCCATGATCCTTTTTGCAACGATGCTCACCGTGTGCCTCAGTGCGCTGGTCGGCCTTGCCATGGTGCGTCTGGGCGGTATCCCCGCCAGTACGGCGGCTTGGGGGGTAGCACCGGGTGCTGCCTCGGTGATGGTCTCGATGGCTGAAGACTTCGGCGCCGACTCACGGGTGGTCGCCACCATGCAGTACGTCCGGGTGGTGTGCGTGGTGCTGATCGGTTCGCTGGTCAGCCATTGGCTGGGGGCTCCTACCGGACGCAGCGAATTGCACGCGGCCAGCGTTGCGTTGCCACACCTCAACCTGCTGGACGTGGGGCTCACGCTTGCCACGCTGCTGGCGGGTGTCGCATTGGGTAACGCCATTCCGGCCGGTGCACTGCTCATGCCTTTGCTGCTGGGGGCCGCCTTGCAAATGAGCGGCTTATTGCAGATAACCATGCCTGGCTGGCTGCTTGCCACGGCCTACGGGGCGATTGGTTGCTACGTGGGCCTGGGCTTTGATCGCCTGACGATCTTCTACGTTTGGCGGCGGATGCCGGCGATGATCCTGGGCGCGGTGGTGATGATTGCAGTGTGTGCGTTGTCCGCCTTTTTGCTGGCGGCGCTGCTCGATAAGGATTTTCTCTCGATTTACCTGGCCACGAGCCCAGGCGGGCTGGATTCCATGGCGATCATCGCGGTCGACACCCACTCCGATGTCGGTCTGGTACTGGCAATGCAGACCTTGCGCTTGTTCGTAGTGCTGCTGACGGGCGCATATTTGGCGCGCTTGATCATTCGGTTGGCGAGTCGTTGGGAAGTGGCAAGGTAGGGCAGGTGGAACGCGCTTTTCTGGAGGGCGCGGTGAGTTACTTGGAGCGAGTGATGTAGCGCGTTAACCGACCATTACCTGACCCCTGCGTGGGATGCAACGATCTGCGAAGCGACGAACAGGCCCAAGCCTGATCCTTCACTCGGGCCAGTGTCACTGGCTATCGGCAGGGGCGCGCTATGGGCTGTCTGGATGCGCGTTGATCAGCGAGCGGACCCGCTGGCTGAGGTCGTTCAGACTGAAGGGCTTGGTCAGCACCTTGGTCGTTGCATCAGTGGGGACCAGGTTCGAACCGCCGGCAAACCCGGTAATGAACAGCACCTTGAGCTGCGGGTACCTCTCCTTGAATTCCGCTGCCAGACTGACGCCGTTCATCAATCCGGGCAGGCCGATATCCGTCAGAAGTAAATCCAGCTGTTCGAGCTTTTCCGCCTGCTTCAAAGCGGAAACGCTATCCACCGCTTCAATCACGCGATAGCCAATGTCGGACAAGAATTCCGAAGCCATTTTGCGGACGGCGGTTTCATCGTCCACCAGCAAGATGGTTTCGTAGTGACCTGAAGGTTCCGGTGGTTGAATGACCTCCGGGTTGTGCTGGTGGGGGACGGCTTGAGACTGATCGACGGGAAAATACAGGGTGACGGTCGTGCCCAGGCCAAGGCTGCTGTGAACTCTGACTTGCCCGCCGGATTGTTGGGTGAAGCCGTAAATCATCGACAGGCCCAGACCGGTGCCTTCGCCGATTTTCTTTGTGGTGAAGAACGGGTCGAAGATGCGCGACAGATGTTCAGGACTGATGCCCATGCCTGAATCCGTCACGGAGATCGTGACATAGGCCGCCTGGGGCATCATTTTCTCGCGCGACGATGCTTGATCGATCAGGCATCGATCGACCTCCAGGCTCAGGGTGCCGCCATTGGGCATGGCGTCCCGTGCGTTGATCGCGAGGTTGAGCAGGGCATTTTCCAGCTGATTGAGGTCGCAGCGGATACGATCGTTGGCTCGAAACGAGCAATCGACGACGATGCTTGGGCCCACTGAGCGGCGGATCATTTCTTCGAGACCGGCGACGACCGTCCGGGGCTCGAGCACTTCAGGTTCGAGCGATTGCTGCCTGGAGAACGCCAGTAGACGTTGGGTCAATGCAGCCGCGCGGGAGGCGGAGGTCATGGCCACGGTGTTATATCGAGTCAGATCGCTATAACGCCCGGCATCGATACGCCGTTGCATCAGTTCAAGGCTACCGATGATGCCGGCCAACAGGTTATTGAAATCATGGGCTATCCCGCCCGTGAGCTGACCGACCGCTTCCATTTTTTGACTCTGGCGAAGTTTGGTTTCCGCCACCGCACGTTCACGCTGTTCGGCCTCGAGCTGTTCGGTACGCTTGGCGATACGTTCCTCGAGCAGGTCGTTCCAGTCCCGTAGCGCGATCTCCAGCTGCACCCGATCATCGATGTCCTCTATGGTGCCGTACCACTGTTCACATGCCCCGTCGATGCCGAAGCTGCACAAGGCGCGGACTCTGAACCAACGATAATCACCGGTGTGTCGGCGCAAGCGGACCTGCAAATCCAGTGGCTGCAATGTCGCCAGTGAATGATCCCAACGCTTGGCCAGGGCTATCCGATCCTCAGGGTGGGCCGCGTTGGCCCACTGCCGCCCTAATGTCTGTGCAGAGGACAGGCCGGTATAGTCATGCCAGCGCTGATCGATTGAAGTCAGTACGCCGAGCGTGTCAGCTGTCCAGGGCCACAGCGGATTGAGCTCCGCCGCGATTCGGTAGTGCCTTTCGCTTTCACGTAACTTCTTCTCTGTGGATCGTATGGCCTTTAAGGTCTTGGAACGCTTCAAAACGGCGCCAAGCAGGTTGCCGTAGCTGCGCAGAAAATCGATATCGCTGTCGGTGAAATGCCGGGGCGTTCGACTGTCGACCTCGAAAATCCCGAAGGGGCGTTTCTCCGTGGCCCCGAACACCAGGACGTTGACGAAGGCCTGGACGCCATTTTCTTTTTGGAAATCGTGATAACGGAAGCGTGTTTCGGTGGAAACATCCACCGAGATTACGGGAGCGCCGGTGTCGAGCGAGTACTTTTCCGGGCTGCCGTCGATCGCTTGTACCTCAACCTTGCCTACCACATCGGGCGTCCAGCCTACGCCGTTTCGCACGAGGAACGTGATGCCGTCCTCCTTGAGCAGCATGAACTTGGCCAGATGAGTCTCAAGCGCGTCACCCACCAGTCGACAGGCCTCGTTGAGGATGTGCTCCAGGTCGTCGGACAGCAAGGCCAGTTCGCCAAATTCGGCAAGCACTTTGCGCTGTCGTAGTAACGTATCCTCGATCGCCATGGGGCCACTCCGCAGAGGTTTCTATATCCGAGAGTGCTGCTTCGCCGAGGTTCAACTGGCGTGATCAATTGCTCGAACACGGCTAAAAACGCTGTTCAATATAGGAGCGAGCCTGCTCGCGATGGACTCCAGGACACCGCGTTATCCAGCAAACACGCGTTATCGTTGGCGACCATCGCGAGCAGGCTCGCTCCTACACTTGCACAGCACTGTTTTTGAGGTAGCGGTCAGGTTCAGTGCCCGGCTGTCAGCCCGGCCTCAAAGGTGATCCGCATCGATCACCGCCTTGGCGAACGCCTGCGGGTCTTCCTGGGGCAGGTTGTGGCCGATGCCGCCGCTGATCAGCCGGAACTCGTATTTGCCTGTAAAGCGCTTGGCGTAGTCCTCGGGGGCAGGGTGCGGGGCGCCGTTGGCATCGCCTTCCAGGGTGATGGTCGGCACACTGATGGAAGGCGCCGTGGCCAGTTTCTGCTCGAGCGCATCGTAGCGGCTTTCGCCCTGGACCAGGCCCAGGCGCCAGCGGTAGTTGAAGACGGTGATGTCGACATGGTCGGGGTTATCCAGCGCCTTGGCACTGCGCTCGAAGGTGGCGTCATCGAAGGCCCATTGCGGCGATGCCAATTGCCAGATCAGCTTGGCAAAGTCGTGGGTGTTTTTCTCGTACCCGGCGCGGCCGCGGTCGGTGGCGAAGTAGAACTGGTACCACCACTGCAACTCAGCCTTGGGCGGCAGCGGGTTCTTGCCGGCCGCCTGATTGCCGATGAGATAGCCGCTGACCGAAACCAGCGCCTTGACCCGTTCCGGCCACAGCGCCGAGACGATCCCGGCCGAACGCGCGCCCCAATCATAGCCACCGAGCACGGCTTGTTTGATGTTCAGTGCGTCCATGAAGTCGATGACGTCGCTGGCCAGCGCGGCGGGTTGACCATTGCGCAGGGTTTTTTCCGAAAGAAAATGGGTGTCGCCGTAGCCCCGAGCATAGGGCATCAGCACCCGATAGCCCTTGGCTGCCAGCAAGGGAGCGACCTCGTCATAGCTGTGAATGTCGTACGGCCAGCCGTGCAGAAGAATCACCACCGGCCCGTCGGCGGGGCCTGTTTCAGCGTACGCCACGTTGAGCAGCCCGGCGCTGACATGCTTCAACGGGCCGAACGGAGAGGGGGAAGCATGAGTGGCACCGGCAGTGGTCGCGGCGGGCTGCGCGGCAGCGGTGGTTTGCGCCTGGGCCGCACCGAGAACGCCGAACAGGGCGAACGCGAGGAGCGACGAGCCGAGCAGACGGCGGCAAGTTTTGCCTGTTGTATCCTGCAGTGCCATTTTCATGCTGATGTCTCCGTTACAAACCGTTGGTCAGAGGGCTGAATGATCCCGTTGAATCCTGGGTTGCATTTGAACGCGGCGACGTATCCGGCCTGTGTCGAATCCCGGGTCGGGTGCAAACTTGTGTATCAAGATCCCAGTTAGACATACGTTGATACATAGTGCGGCAGCACAATCGCTACGGATGATTGAAAACTAAGCGGGCAGAACGATCCGGCGCCACACGGCGCCGATCACGCAGTATTGCTCGCGCCGGATCGGGTTTGAGTCTTGCGTGTCATACAACCGATTGGAGGTAAATCCGCCAATCCTTGAGTCAATAACAATATGTATATTCCTACCCAATGGTCCAAAACATTCAGTGGGGCGCCTATTGAACGACAAACTGAGCGTCTTCGCTGGATGAACCGGTCAGACCTGCCTGTGACACCGCTGCGCGAGAACACCAGCCATACAAAAAGCAGCACACTGCAGCCAGGCGCGACGAAAACGCGGCGCCTGAGCGCTCAGCGCAAGCTCCAGGACACCCCGACATACATCGCCAGCCCCTCGCCCGGCGTGGACCGCGCCGCATCCAGCCCCTGGTCGTCGTAGCCCGGCGTGACGGTGCCGGCGTAGTGCTTGTCGGTCAGGTTGCGCATATCCAGCCAGGTCTGCCAGTCGCCCTTGGGCGCGTTGTAGCCCAGGGTCGCGCCGAACAGCGCGTAGGGATCGGCGTAGTAGCTGTTGGCGTAGTCAACCGCCACCTTGGACACCCACTGGGTATTGAGCGCAGCGAAGAAACCCTGGGGCCAGTCATAGCGCAGTTCGCCCTGGTAGTAGTGCATCGGCAGGCCGGGCAGGCGGTTGTCGCCGAAGCGCTCGTCGTCGCGATAGTGGAAGTCACTGAAGGTATAGCTCTGGCGCAGGCTCAGCTGGCCGCCATCGTCTGGCGACCACAGGTTGCTCGACAGGCTGGCTTCCACGCCCTGGTGCACGGTGGGGCTGGCGTTGAGTTCGTAGGGCGTGGTGGCGTTGGCATCCGGCAACACCGAGAGCAGTTCGTGGCGCACCTGGGCGTAGTACCAGGCCAGGCTCCATTGCCCCATTGTGCTGTCGCCGCGGCCGCCGATTTCCAGGGTGGTCGCGGTCTGGTTTTGCAGCTTGATCGGGTCGCGCTGGGCGCCGGTGGCGGCGCCGCTACCGGCCGGGAAGCGCTGGTTGGCGCTGTAGATCAGCGACCAGGGGTGTGGCGCTTCGACCGAGCGGCTGAGGTTGCCGAACAACTGCAGGTCAGGTGTCAGTTGGTAGCGTAAGCCCAGGCGCGGGGCGTAGTCCCAGTCGCTCAGGCTGGTCTTGCCGCCGCCTTGGGGATAGGTGACGGCGCTTTCGCGGCGGGTGTAGATGGCGGCGAGGCCGGTGGTCAGCCACAGGTCGTCGGCGATCTCCAGGTCATTGCCCAGATGCAGGACGGTGTCCGAACCCTGGTAGGTGAAGTTGCGCATGGGCGTGCCTGGCGCGTAGCCGGCGGTGTTGCCGGTGGGGATGCGCACCCGTTCGCTGGCGCCGGCATTGGGCAGGTGCTTGGTCACCCGCAGGCCCACCGTGCTCCGGCTTTCCAGGCCCCAGAGGGTGTCGCGTCGCTTGTAATCGAAGGTGCCGCTGACGTCGGTGTACGCCACCTTCAAACGGTTGGGTCCCTCGCGCAAGTCCATGGGATAGTCGTGGTAGACAAGGCCGGCCTGGACGCTCGAATCGTCATCGATGTAGTAGGTGGTCTTGTTGCCGATGAAAGTGCTGCCCGGTTGCTCGCGGCTGTCATCCCGCGAGACGTAAGCGGGGTTGGCGGCCCGTGGATCGTGCTCGATGGCGTGCTTGGTCACGCGCCCGGCGAGCTCGTTGTCGGTCTGGCGGTAGCGCAGGTAGAAGCGGGTTTCCAGGTTCGGGTTGAAGCGATAGCCGAAGTTGGCAATGACGCCCTGACTGTCGCTGGCGGTATGGTCCTGGTAACCGTCGGCACGCGCGTCGGTCATGGCCACGTAATAATCGAAGTCGCCCAGTACTTGCCCGGAGCTGACCTGACGCTGTTGATAGCCGTGGCTGCCCATGGCGTAGCGCACCTGCAACCGCGGTGCGTCGTAGCCGGTGTGGCTGATGTAATCGATGGCCCCGCCCAACGCCAGCGCGCCCCGGTCGAAGCCGTTGGCACCGCGCAGCACTTCCACATGGTCGAGCCACAGCGGCTCGAGCAATTCATAGGGCGTGCCACCAGGGCCGCTCAGCGGCAGGCCGTCGAGCATGGCGTACAACCCTGAGGCATGGGCGCCGGGTGCGCGGTTGATCCCTGATCCGCGGATCGAAATCTTGACCCCTTCGTTGCCCGCCGACTGGGCATAGACCCCCGGTTGATAAGCCAGCACATCCTGGTTACTCGCTACGCGGCCTTGCAGGGGCCGGCGCAGGTCGACCACATTGGTGCCGCCGGGCACTTGGGCCAGTCGGGCCTTGGCGTCCTCGATCGACGCGTCTTCGCCGCTACGGTCCTCAGCCCCGATCAGCACTTGTCCCAGCTCCAGGCCTTGGGTCTCGGCCATGGCCGGACAGGCAAGGGCCAGCCCCAGCAGCGCAGCGGGCAAGGATTTGGGCGAGGGCATTGGGAGAACTCCAGACGGACAGGAACGGGCAGTGAAGAACTGCGACGTAGAGAAGAACGAAGGAAACACATGTTTAATTTAAGTCAGTGAAGATTCCAGCGCTTTGCTTCTCTGAGTGTTTCGGGTTGAAACGGTCCCGGGTGGGTGGCAAGGTTTCCGGCCGTTGCCGCAATAAATTTGAAATGCTCGGCGTAGCTCGACAGAATCGCACCCCGATCCGGCGCCAAGGTGCCGCACGTCCGTGGTGAAAAGGAACTGCAGTTGAACGAACAGACATTGTCCATGCGCCTGGAGCGGGTGGCGGCGCAGGTGCCGGCCGGTGCGCGCCTGGCCGATATCGGCTCGGATCACGGCTACTTGCCGGTGGCGTTGATGCGCCGTGGCGCCATCGCGGCGGCGGTGGCCGGTGAGGTGGCATTGACGCCGTTTCGCTCGGCCGAACGCACCGTGCGCGAGAACGGCCTGGAACTGCACATCACCGTGCGCCTGGCCAGCGGCCTGGAGGCGATCGAGCCGCAAGACGGGATCACGGCGATCAGCATCTGCGGCATGGGCGGCGAGACCATCCGCGACATCCTCGACAGCGGCAAGACGCGCCTGAGCGGCCGGGAACGGCTGATCCTGCAGCCCAACGGCGGCGAGCAGCCACTGCGCCAGTGGTTGATGGAAAATGACTACCGCATCCTCTACGAGGAATTGCTGCGGGAAAACCGCTTCGACTACGAAATCATCGTCGCCGAGCGCGCCGGGCCGGTGTTGTACACCGCCGAGGCGCTGTACTTCGGCCCGCTGCAGATGCAGGCGCGCACCCCGGCGTTCCTGGCCAAGTGGCAGCGCAAGCTGCGCCACAAGCAGCGGACCCTGGACGACTTCGCCCGGGCGCGGCAGGCCGTGCCCGAGGAGAAGGTGCAGGAAATCGCCCGGCAGGTCCGCTGGATCACCGAGCTGCTGGCTTGAGCCCGGTCCAGGCGGTGTACGAAAATCCATGCTTGCCGGCGTTCGGCATCATCCAGTCCTGACCGGATCTCAGTCCAGCTGATGCCGAAAAGGCAAGTCCGGCCCTGTCTTGCCGCAAGTCAGGGCGGCGGCGCTGACGGCGAAGCCGAGCATTGCGTCGATCTGTTCCCGGCTCAAGCGCTGCAAGCTCTCCACCGAATCCGACCGCTGCTCGGTCAGCCAAGCGATCAATGCCGCCTGGAAGGTGTCGCCGGCGCCCACGGTATCGACCGTCACCACGGCACGGGCCGGCACCGACCAGGTGCCATGGCGGCGGCTGAACACGGTCGCGCCCTGACCGCCGCGGGTGAGGAACACCAGTTGGCAGCGGTATTCCAGCCAGCTCCCGATCACGTTCTGCGGATCGCGCCCGGGGTAGAGCAGGTTCAGGTCTTCGTCACTGACCTTGATCAGGTCGGCATGCTCGACCAGCGTGCTGATCCGTTCGCGCCAACGTTCGATATCCGGCTCTGGGTTGAGTCGCACGTTGGGGTCGAGGCTGATCAGGCGTTTGCCGCTTTCCCGGCGGACCAGCGCCAGCAGGGTATCGGCAATCGGCTGCACCACCAATGAGAACGAACCGATATGCAACCCACGCACCCCAGCGTCCAACTCAGGCAAATGCTTTGGCAACAGCTGGCGGTCGGCGCAACCTTCGCCGCGGAAACTGTAGTGCGGCGAGCCATCGGCACCGACGGCGACCATGGCGAGGGTGGTCGGTGCATCGAAGTCCTGCAGGTAGTCCAGGCGCACGCCTTCCTCCAGCAGGACTTGCTGCAAACGCCGGCCCAGGTGGTCGGTGGACAATCCGGCAAATAGCGCCACATCGATGCCCAGGCGACGCAAGCCGATGGCGACGTTGAACGGCGAGCCGCCGGCAATCGCCCTGTAGTTCACGTTTGAAACTTTAGCGCCGGCGTCGTTCTCACTGAAGAAATCGAACAGCGCTTCGCCACATACCAGATACATAGTCGTTTGCTCTTTAAAGGTTCGATACAGGTTGTCATTGAATCAATTGCGGCAAGGCGGATAGCAGATCAAGCGCAGCTGTTGGTCAACGGCATGATTGATTCAAGGAGAACCAGCGGGTTGTTCATCGGTGAGCGTAAAATCGGCTTCGCGGCTGGCCGACATCACAAGTTCGGCATTCGGAAGGTCGTTTCGACAGACTTTTTCAGACGAGGCCGATTCATCGAAACCGAATGACCGCCATCGATCAAGCAGTCGCGCCTCCAGGGTTTTGCGATCGACGTGCAGCATAATGGTCGCGTCAAAACAGTCTCTCAAGGACGCCCATGGGGCGACGTTCAATAGAAGGTAGTTGCCTTCCACGATGAGATATTTCACTTCAGAGCAAACCAGTCGTCCTGCAGCACGGGATATCTCCAGGCGTCGATCGAATACCGGAACGGCAACCGTGGGTTCGTTGTTCGCACGAAGCCGCAGCAGTAGATTCCTGAAGCCACCCACATCGAATGTATCCGGGGAACCCTTACGATCCAGGAGGTTCAAGGATTCGAGAACCGCGTCATCGTAATGAAAGCCATCTCCGGGAATGACCGCTGCGCTCCCAGGCACACTATTATTGAGGGCCTGTACCAAGGCCTCGGAGACGGTGGACTTACCGGCACCAGGCGGTCCCGCTAACGCAACGACGATTCGATCGCCAGGCCGTGCCTTGATGTAGTCGAGTAGCGCTGTGCTTACAATAGTGTTTGCGTAGGTATACATGCCCGGATTTCTCTTCAGCAGGTGTCGCCCTGTCTTTGCCCAGGCTGCTGCGAGCACCTCGCAGCAGCCATTCCCGGCATCACTGGCTCAAGATCCTTATGCCGCTGGATTCAACCGTCAATGGTCAGCTTGCCAGCCTTTGTACTCCGTGACATTGGCCCGGGTTACCAGCGAGGGTTGCAGCAGTACCGTTGTGCTTTCCAGGGTTTTGCCATTGAGCAGGTCATTGCCCATCGTGACCGCCTGTTGTGCCTGGCCCCAAGGGGACTGAGATGCAGAGGCCTGGATCTGTGTATCGCTCTTGAGTGCTGTCTCTATGTCGGGCGCTCCGTCCACCGATCCGATAATGATGCCTTTACGCTTGAGCTGCTTTGCGGCCAGGTCTGCACCTATGGCTTGGGGATCATTGATGGCGAACACTGCGTCGACTTTTGCGAAGCGTGTCAGGTCGCCTTGCATCACGCTGTAGCCACCTTCGCGCGAGCCTTTTGCATCCTGATTATCGGACAGTACCTTGATATCGGGTGCCTGTGCGAAAACACTTTTGCAACCGTTGACCCGGTCCAGGACTGCGGACGTTTGCGTTCCGTTCTGGATAATAACGTTACCCTTGCCACCCAACTGCTCGGCAATGTACTGACAGACTATCCTGCCGGCTTCGACATTATCCGTCTGTACGGTAGCGTTGGCACCTTGCACCATGACATCCACACCCACCACCACGATGCCGGCCTTTCTCGCTTTGGCAATCGCAGGCGCAATTGCCACAGGGTCGACGGCATTGACAAGAATCAGGTTGACGCCCGATGAAATGAAGTTATCGATCTGGGTGAACTGCTTGTTTAAATCGTAGTCGGCCGAGACTGAGGTAAATTTTGCGGCTGGATTGATTTGCAAGGCCTGCGCTTTGGCGCCATTTACCATCGCAACGAAATAAGGATTACCCAACGAGCCAACGGTTATTCCTACGGATTTCAATTCTTGCGCTTGAGCGGTGTTAAATGCCAGGCATGCACACGCCGCGGCCAATATTGTTTTCTTCATGAGTGCAGTCTCTTATTGTTGGAATATCAGAGGGGGGGTTACAGGATTCAGGTGCGTGCGCCGGTCTGCCGAAAGCGATCGAGTGCTACCGCCCCGATAATGACGACACCCTTGATGATGTATTGCCAGATATCCGAAACGCCCAGCAATATCAGGCCGTTGGACAGTGTCGCGATGATGAGGGCGCCAATCAGCGTACCGACGATGGTGCCGACGCCCCCGGTGAAACGCGTGCCTCCCAGGATAACGGCGGCAATAGCGTCGAGTTCATAGGACTGGCCCATTTGCAGTCCGTTGGCAGCCATCAATCGAGCGGACGTCATGATGGCTCCCACACCCGCCAGCAAACCGGATATGGCATAGACGAAGAGCAGGACTTTCCAGACCTTGATCCCCGATAACCGTGCGGCCTCAGGATTGCCGCCCACTGCGTAAATCTGTACGCCTAAAACGGTCCGACGAAGAATAAGCCACGACAGCGTCACGACTACCAAGGCGATCACGACCAGCCATGGCACCCCGAACAACGTATCGTTACCAATATAGGCAAACGACAGATCGGGGTTGAACACTGTCTTGTCTTCGCCAATGAGGCGTGCGATCCCGCGCATCGCCGTCAATCCGCCCAGTGTGACGATAAAGGCAGGCAGCTTGCCGAAAGCGACCAACACGCCGTTGACGAGCCCCAGCAACAGGCCGATTCCAAGCCCCGCAGGAATGGCCAGGGCAGCCAACTCGGGAACTAGCGATACCAACAGCGCCACTACCGCGGAAACAGCCAGGATCGAACCCACCGAGAGGTCGATACCCCCGGTCAAAATCACGAACGTCAGACCGGATGCCAATACCACGTTGATAGAGGCTTGCTGGCTGATGATGGAGAAATTTTGCGCCGAGAAAAAGCTGTCGCTCATCAGGCTGAAGCCCACACACAGGAGCAGCAGTACGGGGAGCATGCCCGCCACCCTCATCAGTTGGCGCATTTTATCCTGTGCGCCAGGTCCGGCCATGTTCCGTGCATTGGGGGTGATGAAATCACTTGCTACTTTGCGTTGCAGTGGGGAAGTCATTGGACTAAGTCTCCGTTGGCTAGAGTCAAGCTGTCGCTGCCTGTGGCAAACGCGATAATGGTTTCAGGTGTGATATCAAGACCGCTGCGGCCACCGAGTTCGGCGACAAGTTTTCCTTCACACATGACCAACACACGGTCAGCAATTGCGACAATCTCTGGCAGTTCACTTGAAATCATCACTACACAAACGCCGGCGGCGGCCAATGCATTGATTATTTTGTATATTTCGGTTTTGGCTCCAATATCGACTCCCGAAGTAGGCTCGTCGAGGAACAGCACTCTGGGCTTCATTTCAAGTAGACGAGCCAGCAAAACCTTTTGTTGGTTGCCCCCAGACAGCGCGCCGACATTGATGTCCGGGGAGGCTTTGATATTGAGTGCTTCAATGGCTTGTTTAACGCGTGCGGTTCCAGCCGATCGGTTCACAACACCCGTCAATGAAGCATCACTTCCCAATACACAGACATTGATATTGTCGTGGACACTCATATCGAGAAAGAGGCCCAAGGCTTTACGGTCTTCCGTCAGATAGGCGATACCTGCATTGCCTGCATCGCGAGGGGAGCGTATGGCTACAACTTCGCCATCCAGTTCGATGTGTCCACCGGCGTACGCATCGACACCTGCGATCAATCGGGCAAGTTCCGTTCTCCCTGAACCCACCAGTCCTGCAATCCCGAGAATTTCGCCCGCGTAAAGATCGAAGCTGCAATCCTTGATCTTGAATCCGTCTGTCAGGTTGCGAATGCGCAGTACTGGTTGCTCATAAGTACATGACGCACGCTCGTGGGCATAGAAACCGGAGACATCGCGGCCCACCATCATCCGGACCAGGGTTTCGGCCGATAGCGTGCCACGGTCCAGCGAACCCACGTAATGACCGTCCCGAAGCACCGAAACAAAATCGGACAGCGCATATATTTCAGCCATTCGATGGCTGATATAAATGATCGCGACACCGTCATCACGTAACTGGCGAATCAGGGTAAACAGTTTTTCAGTCTCTTTTGAGGAGAGCGGCGTCGTAGGCTCGTCCATCACCAGGATTCGCGTATCGGCATGAATTGCACGGGCGATTTCAACCAGTTGCTGGTCCGCAATCGACAATGTAGAGACTAACGCGTGTGGATCGAATGTGACGCCAAGTCGCTTTAGTACAACCTGCGCGCCTTCGGCCATGGCCTTGTGGTTTATAACGCCGAATCGACGAATTTCTCTACCCAGGTAGATGTTTTCGACCACGGTCATATTCGCGCACAAGCTGAGCTCTTGATAGATAACCGAAATGCCATGACGCTTCGCATCATTGAGGCCGTAATGTCGAATATCACATCCATCGATCCGGACAGTGCCACTGTCGGCGATATAGGCCCCCGACAGTACTTTCATCAGCGTGGATTTTCCGGCGCCGTTTTCGCCCATCAGCGCGTGGATTTGTCCGGGGAAGATACTGAGATCGATGTCATGCAGGACGCGTACGCCATTGAATGACTTGGAGATGGCGCGCATTTCCAGTAGAGCAGGGGGAGGACTTTCAGATCCGGTATTCAGCATAGCGGTTGACTCCTTATCTACCGATTTGAGAAGCGGTGAAGCCCCTCATCGGTTGTTCTTGTTCGACAAACATAGTTCAAAGGAAAGCGCTTGCGCAAGCGCTTTCCTTTGCCGGAAGAGGGAATGTTGAAAGTTAGGAAAGCGCTTGCGCAAGCGCTTTCGTCTCGGCTATGCTTTTTCCACAGCGTCCCTGCTCCCGTTAACGGTTAGCCAGGGGATCGCCAAAATAATAAAAAGGAGTGCCCGGCCATGCTGCATAGCGCAGTCCATCATCTCGCCGCACCCGCTGTCGGTGTACAGCGCACCTCGCCGGGTCTGACCCGACATTGCACGCCTGTCCCGACATCGATTCCCGGAGCTTGCGACACATTTTCTCGCCGTGAGCTTTACAATGGCTTACTGCCGGGCATGCGCCCGGCGCTATCCATGAATTCACGCGAGAAAGGAGTGGTACACAGTGGGCGCAAAGATGAGTGATGTCGCGCGGGCCGCAAACGTATCAATGTCTACGGTATCCCACGTACTCAACGGTACTCGCAAAGTACATCCGGACACCGTTCGTAACGTGAATCAGGCTGTAGAGGCCGTAGGCTATATTCGAAACTCCCTCGCACGGTCCCTGGCCCGTTCCTCATCAGGGGCCATAGGGGTGGCGATCGCTACGCTGTCAAACTATTACTTCAGTGAAACAGTACGTGCCATCGAAGCGGCCTGCGCGAAAAGCGGTTTGATGATGATACTGGTCAATACGCAAAAAGATCCGGAGCAAGAGCTCAAAGCGGTCAAGGCACTGCATGAAAGACGGGTTGACGGCATAGTACTGGCCTCGGAATATGATCCGGAAAATAGAGTCTTCAATTACTTGAAGGCCAACAATATACCCACGGTTCTCATCGATCGGCTGCTGTCGACGTCTTTCGACCAGGTGGGAGTAGAGAACAAGCAATCATCTCAAGAGTTGATTGCACATTTGATTAAACTTGGACATCGGCGTATCGGGATGGTCTCCGGGCGATTGACCCAGTCTTCTTCTCTTGAGCGTATTGACGGTTACCGTGCGGCCTTGGCTGAGGCTGGAATTGCCTACGACGAGCAATTGGTGTGCTGTGGTGAATCGGCAATTGCACCTGCCATGGAAGCCACTCGCCGTTTGCTGGCGCTGGAGCACCCGCCGACCGCCATCATGACTGCCAATAATCTGATGACCATCGGTGCGATGCAGGCTCTTCGTGCAGCAGGTCTTGAAGTGCCAAAGGACATTGCGCTGGTCGGCTTTGACGACTTCGACTGGGCGGATGCTTTCAGCCCCCGATTGACTGTTATGGCACAACCTCTCGAGGAATTGGGAGCCCAGGCGGTGAAGCTTCTATTGAAGCGTATCAAGCAACCTGAGGGGCGCCGCCAGACGCTTCGATTGAAACCCTCTTTAATTCAGCGGGACTCTTGCGGCTTTCCCAAATAATTGTACTCAGGGATTGATCCTGATGAACCGGCGGTTGCGGGCGTGAAGTATTTTGATTTATTTCCACGTCTGGCCGCCTGAATGGACGTTGAAAGCAAGCGGCCAGTATCTCGTTTTTCGTTTGTCGTGCACATTTACATAATGTTCATCTTTTTTATTGATTGATCGGCGTTCATTTTTTTAATTGTTTGATGGCTTGGTTCTGAGACTGGATCTATTTAGATTGCGTTGGTCATGCCGGTTTCTTGCAAAAAAGTCCGATAATGCAAAGTAATTAAACACTGTAGCGCGTACTGCTGCCCGGCACTTGTGCATCCGCAGAAGTATAAAACAACCCGATTGAAATCGTTGGTTAAAACGGCGCAAGCCGGATTGGCAAAGAGGGACTGAGCATGAATAACTATAACAAAGCGAGTGACGTGACTGCATTGCCGGCATGGCGCAAGCTGCTCGACCACCGGGAGAGCATGAACAATTTCAGTATGCGCGACGCTTTTCGGGATGACAGTCAACGCTTCCAGGATTTTTCCCTGGCAGGCTGCGGACTGTTTCTGGATTACTCCAAAAACCTGATCACTCACCAGACGCGTTCACTGCTTGTCGACCTTGCGCGTGAGGCTGGCGTGGAACAGGCCGCGCACGCCATGTTCAGTGGAGAAAAAATCAACTGTTCCGAGGGGCGTCCTGTGCTGCATACCGCGCTGCGGCGTCCCGTGGGGGAGCCGTTGATGGTCGATGGCCGCAATCTGATGCGCGATGTGCATGGTGCCCTGGCGCAGATGACCGACGTGGTGAGCCGTATCCATAGCCACCTTTGGCGTGGTTACAACGACAAGGTCATCACTGATGTCGTGAACATTGGTATCGGCGGCTCATTTCTGGGCCCCGAGCTGGTCTCTGAAGCCCTGGCGCCTTTCGCTCGGCATGGGGTGCGGTGCCATTACCTGGCTAATATCGACGGCAATGAGTTTCGAGAGGTGACTGCCGATCTGAACGTGGAAACTACGCTGTTCATCATCTCCAGCAAAACCTTCGGGACGCTGGAAACCTTGAAGAACGCGCACGCGTGTCGAAGCTGGTACCTGGCAAAAGGCGGGACGGAAGAGAAGCTGTATCGCCATTTCATTGCCGTGACCAGTAATCGCCAGGCTGCACTGGATTTCGGCATCCGTGAAGCCAACGTTTTTCCCATGTGGGACTGGGTCGGAGGTCGTTATTCACTATGGTCGGCAATCGGACTGCCGATTGCGCTGGCCATTGGCATCGCTAACTTCAAGGAACTGCTGTCCGGCGCCTACGCGATGGATCAGCATTTTCTGAATGAACCGTTGGAACAAAACCTTCCCGTTCTTTTAGCAGTACTCGGGGTTTGGTATCACAACTTTTGGGGGGCGCAAAGTTATGCGTTTTTGCCCTATGACCACAACCTTCGCAACTTCGTAAAGCATTTGCAGCAGATGGACATGGAGTCCAATGGTAAAAGTGTCCGTCGTGACGGCACGCCGGTTTCCTACACCACTGGCCCGGTCATCTGGGGCGGCGTGGGATGTAACGGACAGCACGCTTACCATCAGTTGCTGCATCAAGGCACGCCTCTGATTCCGGCTGATTTCATTGTACCGGTGGTCAGCCATAATCCAGTGGCTGACCATCAGGAATGGCTGTACGCCAATTGCTTGTCTCAAAGCCAGGCGCTGATGCGCGGAAAAACCCGTAGTGAAGCCGAGGCAGAACTAAAAGCCAAAGGCCTGTCATCCAGTGAGATTGAACGGCTGGCGCCGCATAAGGTAATCCCCGGTAACCGACCAAGTAATACAGTCGCTCTTGAAGTCATCAATCCACATAGCCTGGGGGCGCTGATTGCGCTTTATGAACATAAGGTCTTTGTCCAGGGTGTCATTTGGGGAGTCAATTCGTTTGATCAATGGGGTGTGGAGTTGGGCAAGGAACTGGGCAACAGCGTCTACAACCTTCTGACTCGCTATAACGCGGAACCGGCAGATGATTCCTCGACGCAGGGCCTGATAGATTTCTTCCGGGGACGTCATCGGGGTTAGAAGTTACTTAAGTTGTGATGTCATTACTGTGCTCTCGCACCGCCTGGTTTTCTAATGTTTTTAGTCAAATAAGGTGGTGTGTTTTCTGTTTGATTTAACTTGGCATTCCGTCCGGGCATCTGTGTGCGGTGTTAGCTGCGCACGCGTGTAAAAAGTGCTAACTCGCATTATCAGCCTTATCCAACAACTATAAAAACGAAAGGTGTCATAAATGAACGTCAAGACTCTCAGTGCAGTTCTGGGTGCGTCCTTTGCTGTCGGTTTTTTACCTGTCGATGCGTATTCAGCCGATTTCAGTGGTTATTTCAGAACCGGGGTAGGGGATTCGACCCAAGGGGGGAGACAGTCGTGTTTTCAGCTGCCCGGCGCGCAATCCAAATATCGTCTTGGCAACGAATGTGAGCAATATCTGGAGCTGGATTTGCGCCAGGATCTGCTTTCACTGGACGACGGCTCGGTGGTTAGCGTGGAGGGCATGGCGCAGTTTTACAACGAGTATGGCCATGAGCCGAAATTTGACGGAGATCACGGTTATACGCGAATGAGTCAGCTCTACGCAGAATGGAGCAAGATGCCGGCATTGAATGGCGGTTCTTTCTGGGCGGGCCGTCGTTACTACAACCGAAACGACATCAATATTTCCGACTACTTCTACTGGAACCAAAGCTCAACAGGCTTTGGGTTCGATCAGGTCGCATTGGGAGATCTGAAATACAGCTACGTGTTCTCGCGCAAGGACAATGTCTTCCAAAAGGATTTTGTTACCCGGCATGATGTAACCGTCAGCGGATTCAACACAAATCCCGGTGGCGAGGTTCAGTTGGGCGTCAGCTATCTGGACAAGCCGAGTCGCGAGGACGCTCATCAGGGCTGGTCGGTGGTCGCCCAGCACAAGCAGGTCGCGTTTCTGGGCGGAATCAACAAGTTCGCGGTTCAATACGGCCGAGGGCCGGGCACCGCCTTGGGCTACACCGGTGATTCCACGCTGGATCAGAGCAACAAGAGCTGGCGGGTCGTGGAGTTTTTCGATTGGCAAATGACCCATGCCTTCAGTGGCCAGGTCGAATTGGTCTATCAAAAAGACACGCGTCCTGATGGTGATGACCAGAACTGGTTATCCGTTGGTGTCCGGCCAATCTATGCGATCACGGATCAGTTCAAGTTGATCACCGAAGTGGGGCGCGACCAGGTTGAAGCCGCAGACGGTACCCGAAAACTGACTAAATACACCGTCGCGCCGACGTGGTCGCCGAAGGGACCGGGGTTCTGGGACCGGCCGGAAATTCGCCTGTATTACACCTACGCCACCTGGAACAAAGCTGCGCAACGCGCAGCCGGCTTGCAGTCTCCGGGATCGGCTCTGTCTGATACCGGTGCGTTTGGCACAGACCTGCACGGCTCCAACGTCGGGGTCCAGGTCGAGTATTGGTGGAAATAAACGCCCGGGATGACGTTACGCTATGGGTTGCGCATTGGGGTCCATAGCGGTCCAGCGGACCCCGTGTTCGACGCGTCGCTTCAACGCTTCGCTACTGTTGATCAGGTTGATCACAGACTAAAGCGGTAAACGGTTTTTTACGGTGCTATGGACGCGTTCGTAATTGCGCCGGGCTAACACCCAGCCGCTGCTTGAAAGCCGTCGTCATGTGCGCCTGGGAGCTGAAACCGCAGGTGAGGGCGATCCCGGACAGGCTGGCTGTCGAGTCGCGCAGCAGGACGCGGGCCTTGGCGAGTCGTCGGTCGATCAGGTAGCTGTGCGGGCTTTTGCCCGTGGCCTGCTTGAACGCCCGCATGAAAAATCCTTCGGACAATTCCAGCAGTCCTGCCATCGCCTGCACGCTCAGCGAACCTTCAAGGCCTGCGTCGATGAATTCATCCAGCAGGCGCAGGCGGCGGCCGGTGATGGAGCCTTGGGGTGGCGTCGGCAAGGTCTTCTGCGCCATGGCCCGGTCAGCCAGGGCCAGCGCCCAGGTCTCCCAATCGTCATCTACCGAGGCGTGCAACAGCGCGTTGCGCATTCGCAGTGCAAGGGCAATGGCCTGTGGATCGATGCGGTTGTTGAATGGCCGATCACCCATCAATGTCATACCGTCGGCGCGCACGACCCGCAGATATTCACCGCCCTCGGCGGATTCGGACAACACGTCACACCCGGCCGGGACAAATGCCAGGCCGTTCGGCGTGGCAACGAACGGCAGCACCCGGTCACTGCCGATGGCGTGCAGGCCTTGCTGGCTGTCGAAGGCAAAGCCGATCGCCGCATGGCTCGCCACGTATCGGGCTGCGTAGGCGGAGCCGGGCAACAATTCGATCGTCCAGGGCCCGGCCTCGACACGGCGGACCGGTTCGGTCAGGAGCGAGGGCGGCGGGTGGTTTCGAAGGTTCATGAACACCATAGTAGTGAAGATGGCGCACAAAAGTCAGGTCGGTTTTTTGAAAGCCGGCGAATGGGCAGTGCGTCCAGACTAGACAAAATCCCAGGGAGAGTGCTCATGCACAGACTGACTCGCGACGACATCGAACAAGCTGCCCACCAGGTGTACCAGGTGATGCCTGCCACTGCCCAATACGCTTGGCCATTACTGGCTGAGCGGTTGGGATGCACGGTATGGGTCAAGCATGAAAACCATACGCCTACAGGGGCATTCAAGGTGCGTGGCGGCATTACCTTCATGCACTGGCTCAAACGCACGCACCCAACCGCCAGGGGCATCGTCACCGCTACCCGCGGCAACCATGGCCAGAGCCTGGCGCTGGCGGCACGTGCGTTGGGTTTGCGTGCATTGATCGTAGTGCCGGAGGGCAACTCAGTAGAAAAAAACAAGGCCATGCGCGGCTTCGGCGGCGAGGTGGTCGAATGGGGCCGTGATTTCGATGAGGCCCGGGAAGAGGCCGCCCGCCTGGCGCAAACCCATGGCCTCTACCTGGTGCCGCCGTTCCACACCGAACTGGTCAAAGGCGTGGCCACGTATGCGCTGGAGCTGTTCATGGCAGCGCCGGACCTGGACACCGTCTACGTGCCGATCGGCTGTGGCTCGGGGATTTGTGGGGTGATCGCCGCGCGCGATGCGCTGGGCCTGAAAACCCAGGTAGTGGGTGTGGTTTCCACCGAGGCTGCCGCCGCGAAACTTTCTTTTGACGCGGGAGAGATTTGCGAAACCGCGACGGCGAATACCTTTGCCGATGGCCTCGCCGTACGTAAGCCGGTGCCTGAAGCCTTTGCCATCTACGGTGCGGCGGCGGCGCGGATCGTCTGCGTCGGTGAGGAGCAGATTGCCGAGGCCATGCGCGTGTATTACACCGATACCCACAACCTGGCGGAAGGGGCAGGCGCGGCGGCCCTGGCGGCGCTGATTCAGGAGCGGGAAGCGATGGCGGGGAAACGGGTAGGGGTCATTCTGTCTGGCGGGAATGTCGATAGAGCGGTGTATGCGGGCGTGATTGGATGACCAGGCGGCGCCAGCGCTGGCGTTCAGGCTGCCCATGCTGGCGGTCGCTTTCCAAACGCAGACTTGTAGCCAAAGCGTTTCATCAGCGCAATTTGCGCTGAAGTCACAACGTTGGCAATCCTCCCTCGACTGCCCCGATTACTCGATGCGCGGATGCTGCTGTACGAGATGCTCGCGCTTGGCTTCCAGCTCGGCGATTTGTGCGTCGATGTCCTCGATCTTCTGCTCGATGTCGTCGTGATGTTCCTGCAGCAGTTCATGCGCTTCCTCCATGTCGGAAGCCGCAGGAGCTGCTCCACGCAACGGTTTATTCGCCGTTTCTTTCATCGTCACGCCGGTGATCAGGCCTACGGCGGCAATCACCATCAGGTAGTAGGCCGGCATGTACAGGTTGTGGGTGCTTTCCACCAGCCAGGCCACGATGGTAGGGGTCAGGCCCGCAATCAATACCGAGATGTTGAAGGCGCTGGCCAGTGCGCTGTATCGGATGTGGGTGGGGAACATCGCCGGTAGCGTGGACGCCATCACGCCGATGAAAAAGTTGAGCAGCACCGCCAGCACCAGCAATCCGGAGAAGATCAGGCCGAGCTTGCCGCTGTTGATCAGCATGAAGGCCGGGATGGCGAGGAAGAACAGGCCGACGCTACCGCAGATGATAAAGGGGCGGCGGCCAATCTTGTCGCTGATCAAACCAATGATCGGCTGGACGAATAACATGCCGACCATGATCGCGATGATGATCAACACGCCGTGATTTTCGCTGTAGTGCAAGTTGTGTGTCAGGTAGCTCGGCATGTAGGTGAGCAGCATGTAGTAAGTGACGTTGGTGGCCGCGACCACGCCGATGCAGGTCAACAGGCTGCGCCAGTGCTGGGTGGCCACTTCCTTGAAAGACACCTTCGGGCCCCTGGCCAGGCCTTCACGATCGTCCTGTTCCAGCTTCTCGACATGTTGCTGGAATGCCGGCGTCTCTTCGAGGGCGTGACGCAGGTAGAGCCCGATCATGCCCAAGGGCAGGGCGAGGAAGAAGGGCAGTCGCCAGCCCCATTCCTCAAACTGCTCTTCGCCCACAAGGGTGGAAATCAGCACGACCACGCCGGCGCCGAGGACGAAACCGGCGATAGAGCCGAAGTCCAGCCAGCTGCCGAGGAAACCGCGCTTGCGGTCCGGGGCGTATTCGGCGACGAAGATCGAGGCACCGGTGTATTCACCGCCCACCGAAAAACCCTGAACCATCTTGGCCAGCAGCAGGAGGATGGGGGCCCAGATGCCGATCGAGGCGTAGGACGGTATCAGCCCGATGGCGAACGTGCTGAGCGACATGATGACGATGGTGGCCGCCAGGACTTTCTGCCGACCGTACTTATCCCCCAGCGCACCGAAGAACAAGCCGCCCAGGGGACGAATCAGGAAGGGTACCGAGAAGGTCGCCAGCGCGGCGATCATCTGCACGTCGGGATCGGCGCCGGGGAAAAATACCTTGCCCAGCACATAGGCGACAAAACCATAGACGCCGAAGTCGAACCATTCCATGGCGTTGCCCAGTGCAGCGGCAGTGATCGCCTTGCGCATCTTGACGTCATCGACAATGGTGATGTCTTTCAATCGAATCGGTTTGACGTTGTTCTCACGAGATTCCATGCGATCCGCTCCGTCACTGGTCTATCTTGCCGCAACCGCTGGGGCCGGTGTGGCGCAGGCCAGGTGGATCTGCCTTGGCCGACGCCAGCTTTCTAATGGCGCGGCTTCTTCAGGATCAGATACAAGCGCAAACGAAATAATTCACCTATCACCAGTCTTTTTTGCTATCGGCAACAAGCTGAACCGAAAAATCAACTCAGGCTGCTCGTTCCAGGACGTCCAGCAACTCTACAAATTGCCTCGACAGCTTATGACGCGGGGCCAGATGAATAAGGGGCATGGAAGCTTCGTGGGACTCGCGCATTTTAACTGAGCTACTTAAATAAACCGGGAGTACGGGAAGACCTTCTACAAGCAATTCGTCTACGAGCATCTGATGTAAACCGGTGTGGGCGACAAATTGATTAACCACCACGCCCTCTATCTGCAGCGATTCATTGTGATCCATGCGCAGATCGTCCACTTGAGCGATGACGCTATTCAAGGCCTGTCGGGAAAAGCTGTCGCAATCATAGGGAATCAGCAACCGATCAGCGGCGACGAGGGCGCTGAAGGTGAAGAAATTCAGCGAGGGCGGGGTGTCGATATAGATGCGCTCGTAGTCCTCGGAAAGTTCTACCAGCAACCTGCGCAGCTTGTTGATCTTGAACTTGCTCTCAAGCTTTGATTGCAGATCTGAAAGGTCCGCACTGGCGGTCACGAGATGGAGGTTCTCGTAGGGAGTCTCGGTTATGGCCACTCGGCACCTTTTGCCGGCAAAGCCTCCAGACAACGTTTGTCTGAAGAAGTCGGCAATGCCCGTGGGGATGTCGTCCTTGAGCAGGCCCGTGAGGTAATGAGTCGAATTCGCCTGGGGATCGAGGTCAACCAACAATGTCCGGTAGCCTTGCGCTGCACTCACTGCGGCAAGATTGCAGGCGATGCTGGATTTTCCAACACCACCTTTTTGATTGAAAATGACACGACGCATGGAGTAATTCATCCGTGAAGGCGGCCTGAAGCCAGGATTATGTAAGCGGATGATTACAATATATGACCATAAGGTTTCAGTTTTAAGACAGTCGCTTGAAGGCGCTTGGAACGGCTGGCGAAGGCCTCCTCGTACCCCAAGCGCTAGCCGCTATCCCGCGACCGGCGCCATCGCAAAGGCCTCGGACAGACAGGCTATACAAGACCGACAAACGACAGAATAACCAGGACGATCACAACGGCCCCAACGATGTAAATGATGTTGTTCATAACGATCTCTCCAGTTTGGCAGGATGTACGACACCAGGGTGTCTACTACAAATGACACCCTGTCTCGCGGTTCCGTTCCACAAACCGTGTTCAAGAGGCGGCGCCATCGAACCGGTGTTTCGTTTACGATTTTACGAACCTTCTTTGCTCACCAGATGTCAACTGATAGACATTTGCACAAGTGCGAATCCCGCAATGGAAGCGACTTGATAAGCAAAGTAAACTCGCTGGCTTAATGCAAGTCGGCGTTTTTAGTGTAACGTTAGGATAACAATCACTGAGAGATGTCCCATGTCCAAACTCGCAGAATTTCGCCAACTTGAAAAACACCTTGCCGAACAGCTTCAAGCGCTCGAAGCATTGAAGGGTGACGCTGGCCTGAAACAGGAAATTGAGTTCGAAACGAAGCTGCGCGCACTGCTCGCCAAGTATGGCTACAGCTTGAAAGACATCGTCAATCTGCTGGACCCACACGCCGGTCGCCGTGCGCCTGCTGCCGAATCCAAAACCGGCAATCGCAAGCCTCGCCAGGTAAAGGTCTATAAAAACCCTGAATCCGGCGAAGTTGTAGAAACCAAGGGTGGCAATCACAAGATATTGAAAGAATGGAAAGCGAAATACGGTTCCGACACTGTGGAATCGTGGCTGGCATAGTGATTTGATTTGAATGCAATGGGCCCTTAGGGGCCCCCTGTAGGAGCGAGCTTGCTCGCGATGGACTCAAGAGCGCCGCGTTTAACCAGTAAACACGCGTTATCGTTGGCGACCATCGCGAGCAAGCTTGCTCCTACAGAGCGCCGCGTTTAACCAGCAAGCACGCGTCATCGTTAACGACCATCGTCGGAACGCCGCCCGGAGCAAGCTCGCTCCTACAGGGACCGCGATGAACCATGGCTTCAGAGGCTTCCACCCCGGTGGGGCAGCCAGGCGTTAGCGCACCAGGCAGGGTTTCTTATTGTTGAAGCTCCAGCCTGGAATCAGAAACTGCATCGCCTCGCTATCGTCCCGAGCGCCGAGGCCCATGGCTTTGTACACTTCGTGCGCCTTGGCCACGGCGTCCATATCGATGTCAACGCCCAGACCATGTCTTGTCGGAACCTTGACGTAGCCGCCTTCGATTTTCAGCGGCTCTTTGGTCAGGCGCTGGCCGTCCTGCCAGATCCAGTGCGTGTCGATCGCGGTGATCTCACCTGGTGCGGCTGCCGCCACCTGAGTGAACATGGCCAGGGAAATATCAAAGTGGTTGTTGGAGTGAGAGCCCCAGGTCAAACCCCATTCGTGACACATCTGCGCAACCCGGACCGAGCCCTGCATTGTCCAGAAGTGCGGGTCGGCGAGCGGGATGTCGACCGATTGCAGCTGGATTGCGTGGCCCATTTCGCGCCAGTCGGTCGCGATCATGTTGGTCGCGGTTTTCAGGCCTGTGGCGCGACGGAATTCGGCCATGACTTCACGACCCGAGTAACCGTTTTCGGCGCCGCATGGATCTTCGGCGTAGGCGAGGACGTGATGCTGATCCCGGCACAGACGGACGGCTTCCTTGAGCGACCAGGCGCCATTCGGGTCAAGGGTGATGCGCGCGTCTGGAAAGCGTTCAGCCAGTGCGGTAACGGCTTCGATTTCTCCGTCGCCGCTCAACACGCCGCCCTTGAGCTTGAAATCGTTGAAGCCGTATTTCGCTTTAGCGGCTTCAGCCAGGCGCACGATGGCTTCGGCGCTCATGGCTTTCTCGTGACGTAGCCGGAACCACTCGTCTTCAGCGTCGGGCTCGCTGCGGTAGGCCAGATCGGTCACCTTGCGGTCGCCGATGTAGAACAGGTAGCCGAGCATTTTCACCGAGTCGCGCTGCTGCCCTTCGCCGAGCAGTGCGGCAACCGGAACCTCGAGGAATTGACCGAGCAGGTCGAGCAGGGCCGCTTCCATTGCGGTCACCGCATGAATGGTGATGCGCAGGTCGAACGTTTGCAGGCCGCGACCGGCGGCGTCACGCGAGGCAAAGGTCGTGCGCATCTGGTTGAGAATGCGCTGGTACTGACCGATGGACTGACCGACCACCAGAGTGCGCGCGTCTTCGAGTGTCTCGCGAATGCGCTCTCCGCCGGGGACTTCGCCCACGCCGGTATTGCCGGCACTGTCCTTGAGGATGACGATGTTGCGGGTGAAGAACGGCCCGTGGGCGCCGCTCAGGTTCATCAACATGCTGTCGTGGCCCGCTACCGGGACGACTTGAAAACTGGTGACGACAGGCGATTTAGTTGTGTTGGCAGTCTGTTCAGCGTTCATGGCAAATTCCTGCAAAATTGGATCGATCAGCGTTCGATGGGGTCAGTGCGATTTGCTGACCACCGCACCGGGTGACACGGCGTTCGGCGGCGTCAGCAGGGATGACGGTTTAGGCGAGGTCTTGGCGAAGAACACCAGTATTGCCGCGAGCACCGAGGTGCCGGCCAGACCATAGAGTCCTCCCTGGATAGAGCCGGTGGTCTGTTCCAGGAAACCGAAGGTTGTCGGTGCCACGAAACCACCCAGGTTGCCGATCGAGTTGATCAGCGCGATGACGGCGGCCGCAATACGGGCATCCAGATAGCCTTGAGGGATGGGCCAGAACAGCGATGAGGCCGATTTGAAGCCGATGGCGGCAAAGCAGATGGCGACAAAGGCGAAGATCGGCCCGCCGGTGGTCGACAGGAACATGCCGGCGGCGGCAATCAACAGTGCGGTCGCGACCCAGGCTTGCTGGAACTTGAACTTGCCCGACAGCGAAGCGAAGGTGTACATGGCGATGATGGAGATCAGCCAGGGAATCGAGTTGAAAAAGCCCACCTGCACATCACTCAGATCACCCATTTTCTTTATGATGCTCGGGAGCCAGAAGGTGGCCGCGTAGATCGTCAGCTGAATGCAGAAGTACAAGGCGCAAAACAGCAGGATCTGGCGATCTTTGAGCAGCTTGCCAACGGTCGGCTTGACCGTGGTCAACGCCTCACGCTCACGCTGTTCCTGATCGATAGCGCCTACCAGTGCATCCTGCTCTTCACGACTGAGCCATTTGGCATCATGGGGTTTGGAGTCCAGCCAGAACCAGACGAAGAAACCCAGGAATACCGAGGCCAGGCCTTCGATGGCGAACATCCATTGCCAGCCGTGAAAGCCGAAGCCTTCGATCTGCAACAAGACACCCGAGAGCGGACCTGAAATCAACGACGCAAGGGCCGAGCCACTGAGGAAAATGGCGATGGCTTTACCGCGTTCTACGCCCGGCAGCCATCGGGTGAAGTAGTAGATCACGCCAGGGAAGAAGCCGGCTTCGGCGACGCCTAGCAGGAAGCGCAGAATGTAGAAATGGGTTTCGTTCTGAATGAACGCCATCATCGTGGCGACGATGCCCCAGGTGAACATGATGCGGGTCAGCCAGATACGAGCCCCGACCTTTTGCAGCAGCATGTTGGACGGCACTTCGAACAGTGCGTAGCCAATGAAGAACAGGCCTGCGCCCAGCCCATAGGCGGCAGCACCGATACCGAGGTCGTGCTCCATGTGCGTGCGCACGAAGCCGATGTTGACCCGGTCGATGTAATTGAGGATGAACATGATGACGAAAAGCGGGAGTACATGTCTCTTCACTTTGCTCACGGCGCGAGCCAGAACCGAATTGCTTTCTGGTACGACAGATGCGTTGCTTGAATTGTTCACAATTCAAATCTCCCACTGATTATTTTTATGCGGGTTAGAGCTTACCGGCGGCGAGGCACGTTAAGTTGATAGACATCATACAAGTGGTTTTTCTGTCTCGCAATACGGGACGCAGCGATTTGTTTTCATAACGGCAGAGGAATACGGGCGTTTTGGTTATGGTTTCAGTGTTTACTGGGCTGTTAGCGCTGTAAAGGCAGTTATCGATGGGAAATATCGTGGCGGCGTGGGCGGAAGCGTCAACCGGGTAACGTACCAGTATAGATATGTTGTCATACAAGTAAGGGCGATTTTTTGATTGAATATCAGCATTTCGCCAGAGAATGTATGGCGGGTGGTAAGCTCTCTCAAGCGCCAATTTTGTGGACTGAATCTATGCAAGTTGAAAGCGGAACCCCTGTCCGTAGACGCTCCAGTAATCTGGCTCAAGGCGTGGTCGAAGCGCTGACCCAGCGCATTTTGCTCGGGCAATTGAAGCCCGGCGAAAAGCTGCCTTCGGAATCCACCATCGTTCTCGAACAGGGTGTGAGCCGCACCGTGGTCCGGGAGGCTATTTCCAAGCTCCAAGCGTCGGGGCTGGTGGAAACACGTCACGGCATCGGCACGTTTGTGCTGGAGCAACAATCCCGGTCAGGACTGCGCCTGCATGTAGACACGGTCGCCAGTGTCAGGAGCATGCTGGAGCTGCGATTGGGCCTGGAGGTGCAGGCGGTCGCGCTGGCAGCTATGCGCAGGACCGAAGATCAACTGGTGCGCATGCGTCAGGCGCTGACCGACTACCAGGCATCGCTAGCGAATAACGACAGTTGCGTCGAGGAGGACAAGCGCTTTCATCAGCTGATCGCCGAGGCCACCGGCAATACGTTTTTCACCGAAATTATGCATCACCTGGGCAATGCGATGATTCCGCGTACCCAGGTCAAGGTCGACGAGCGCGGTGGTGCCGACTTTTCCCGGCTCGGTCAGTTGGCGAACCTGGAGCACGAAGCGATTCTCAACGCGATCAAGCGACAAGACCCCGATGCCGCCCGGGCAGCGATGGTGCTGCATTTAACCAACAGTCGGGATCGGTTTTCAGGGAACTGAGTACAACGCGATCACCTCTGCGGCTTGGCCACCAACAACAACGACTGCGGCACCGGACTTTGCGGGTGCTGTGGCTCCTGCAGGCCGACCAGGCGAAAGCCGGCCATGTCCAGTGCATTGAACCAACTGGACAAGGTGCGCAGGTACCAAGGCATGGGTCGCCACTGGCCCTTGAATCCGGCGAAGGTTTCTTCCCGCCAACCATCCTGATAGTCACCCGCCGCCGCAGTCCATGGATGCAGCGTCTGGATCACCAGTGCGCCTTCAGGGGCGAGCAGCGCATTCATGGCGGTGAGCAGAGGGATGATGTCCTGCTGCAGCAAGGCGAAGTTTGCGCAGATCAGGTCGTAGTCGCGGCCGATGTCCGCCTTTTCTTCCACCAACGCTTCATAGCTCGCCAGATGCACCGGCGAAGAGCCCGCCGCCCGCGCCGCGCCCACCAGCGTTGCATCGCCATCGACACCGACTGCCGTGATACCCCGTTCGGCCAGCGCCCGCAACAACCAGCCCTCGCCACAGCCCAGGTCGAGCACGCGGTCCGGCTGACGGCCCAGCACCGCCAACAGGATGGCCTGGTCCGTGACCTTGAGGCGACTGGCGATGGTGCCGGTGCGAACGGCTTCGATCCAGAGTCGGGCGTTGTGGTGCCAGCTTTGGAGGAGGGGGGGGTCGGGGGCGGGCATTGTGCTGTCCGGCGTTGTCGGGTGGTAATCGGAAGAATAGAGCATTTGCAGCCATGGAAAAGCCATTGGAGTCATGAAGATGTCCCCTCCAGGGGACATCCCCCTGCGCGCTTGGATCTAGAGTGACCCGAGACAAACCCTGTCCCCGAAAAAAAATAAACCGGGAGCCACCGGACCATGCATCAGCCGCAAGTCGTACCCCATCAATCCCTGTATTTCCCTTATCAGGTTTACCCTGCGTTCATGCCGTCTCCAGCCATCCTCAATCGCTCCCCCGTGGTGATCGTGGGCGCCGGCCCCATCGGCCTGACGCTGGCGCTCGAGCTGGCGCGCCATGGTGTCAGAAGCATCGTCCTGGCGGCTCAGCAGCAAGTCTGTGAAGGCAGCCGCGCGATTGTGTTCACCCGGCGTTCCATGGAGATTTTCCAGCAAGTGGGGGTATCCGGGGCGGTGACCGAGCAGGGCCTGCCCTGGCGTTTCGGCAATTCCTACTACCGCGGCCAGCGGGTATTTCGCATGGAAGCTCCGGTCGATCCGCACGATCGTTTTGCGCCGATGACCAACTTGCAACAGCAGTATCTGGAGCAACATCTGGTGGAGGCCGCCCAGGTACAGCCGCTGATCGAATTACGTTGGGGCAATAAAGTCATCGATATCGAGCAAGGCGTCGACGGTGCCGTCTTGCAAGTCGATACCCCGGGCGATACCTACAGCCTGGAGGCCGATTGGGTGGTGGCCGCCGATGGCGCCCGCTCCGGACTGCGCTCGTTGCTGGGGCTCAAGCTTGAAGGGGCGTCCTATGAAGGGCGGTTCGTGATTGCCGACATCCGCATCAAGCTCGATCTGCCGACCGAACGCCTGGCGTTTTTCGATCCCGCCTGGAACCCCGGCAACACCGTGTTGATGCACCGCGAGCCCGGTGATATCTGGCGCATCGATTACCAATTGCCCGTGGACGAAACGCCCGAGCAGGCGCTGCACCCGGACTCCTTGCGTGAGCGCATCGATGCGCAACTGGCAATGCTCGGCGTCGAGAACCCGGTCTGGGAGCTGGATTGGAGTTCAGTGTATTCGGCCCGGGCGTTGACCCTGGCGCAGTACATCAACGACCGGGTGATTTTCGCCGGAGACGCGGCGCACCTGTTGCCGATTTTCGGCGTGCGCGGGGCCAATACCGGGTTCCAGGATTGCCACGACCTGGGCTGGAAACTGGCTCTGCACATCAAAGGCCTGGCCGGTGCCGGACTGCTGGCGTCCTACAGCGACGAACGGGTCAAGGCGGCTCGGGAAATCATTGAAGAGGCAGGCAAGAGCACGCGGTTCATGGCGCCACCCAGTCGTGGCTATCGGCTGTTACGTGATGCGGTGCTGTCACTGTCATTGACCCGCGAGTTCGTACGCCCGCTGTATCATTGGCGGACCTCGAGGGCTCACGACTACGCCGATTCGCAACTCAATGCGGTGGACGACGATAACCTGCTGTTCACCGACGGGCCGCGCAACGGTGCGCCGTTGCGCAATGTTCGCCTGGCCGACCAGCACTATTTGTTCGATGAACTGGAACCTGCCTTCCATCTGATTTGCTTCACCGACGCGGCGGTACTCGATGCCGACGTGAATACCCAAGTCCAGGCACTGCGCCGTCGGGGAGTGCCGGTTCAAGTGATCGCGATCGCCATGAACGGCGTCAGTCAGGTGGAACACGCCGATCTGACACTGGCCGATCCCGACGGTCTGTTCAGCACGCGTTATGGCGTGCAGCACCCAGGCGCCGCGTACCTCGCACGCCCGGACCAGCACGTCTGCGCGCGCTGGCTGCAACTGGATGGCGAGCGTTTGCGCCATGGACTAAACCAGGCCCTCGGCCACAACGGGAGTAACCAACCATGAGTCAGTCGATGAACGTGGCAGACCTCGAACGCGTCTATGATCGGCTCGCCGAGGCGGTCGACCGTACGGGTAACGACAGCGAGTTGTTCCTGGTGAAACTGGCGCTGTTGGCGGCGCAGGCACTGAACGATGCCGAGCGTTACGACGCACTGGTCGAGTGCGCCCTGCAGGACCTGTAAAAGCCTTGCGTCAGCCAATAATTACAAAAACAGGATCACCCTATGCCATCCCGTTCTGCTGTGATCTCTGGCGAGGAGGCCGGCGCTCATCCGCCGGTCATCGCCAAAGTTTCGAAACGCCTGCTGTGGTTTCTCTTCATCTGCTTTGTGTTTTCGTTTCTGGACCGTATCAATATCGGCTTCGCCGGGCTGACGATGATGGACGACCTGGGCTTGAGCAGTACCCAGTTCGGCATGGCAACCACGATTTTCTACCTGGCCTACATCGCGTGCGGCATCCCCAGCAACATGGTCCTGGCGAAACTCGGCGCCCGCCGCTGGATCGGCAGCCTGATGATTGCCTGGGGCATAGCGTCGACCGCCACCCTGTTTGCCCATGATGCGGCCAGCCTGTATTGGTTGCGTGCGTTGGTCGGTATCACCGAGGCGGGGTTTCTGCCCGGTGTGCTGTTGTACATGACGTTCTGGTTTCCGGCGGCGTACCGGGCGCGGGCCAATGCGTTGTTCATGATCGCCATGCCGTTTACCGCGGGCTTTGGTTCGGTGTTGTCCGGCGCTATTTTGGGGCTGGATGGCCACTGGGGACTGGCAGGCTGGCAATGGCTGTTTCTGCTCGAAGGATTGCCCAGCGTCGTGCTCGGCGTGGCAGTGTACGGTTATCTGGACGATAAACCGCGCCAGGCGCGCTGGCTGAGCGACGATGAGAAGCTGCAGCTGGCCGAGTTGCTGGAGCGGGACCGTCAGGCACCTTCCCCCCACGCGCACTGGGGACGCGAGTTGTTGTCGCCAGCGGTGCTCTGTTCTGTCTGGTGTACTTTTGCCTGGTCAACACCCTGGCGATGATCGCGGTCTGGACGCCGTTGATCGTCAAGAGCTTCAGCGCTGGTCAGAGCCATACGCTGATCGGACTGTTGTCGGCAATTCCGCAGATATGCACCATTGTTGGCATGATCCTCTGGGGCCGACACTCGGACCTGACCCAGGAGCGGCGTTGGCACCTGGCGCTGCCGATGCTGATGGCCGCTGCGGGCTGGTTCTGCACGGCCTTGTCGAACGAGCCGATCGTGCAACTGGCCGGGGTCTGCATGGCGGCGACGGGCTCCTACACGGCCATGTCGATTTTCTGGACTTTGCCGGATCGCTCGTTGAGTTTTCAGGCCCGGGCAGTGGGCATCGCGGTGATCAACGCTGTGGGTAATCTGGGGTCGGCCCTTAATCCGTTGGTGGTCGGCTGGCTCAAAGACTTGACCCATACCTATACCGCCGGTTGTCTGTACGCGGCCCTGCTGTTATTGGTGGCTGCCATACTGGTGCGGGCGCTTCCCCACGAACGCCAGAATGCTTCGCGCGAATGGGTCCCTGAATGAACCACTGGCCGCTCACCACCGTTTACCACCAGGTCCCGTTGACGACAGGGCAAATCGCCCATCTGTTAGCGCGGGTGGGCGAGGACTGCCGCACCTGGCTGGCGGCAGAGTTATTGACGTTGGTGCGGGGGGTGATGCCGCTGGCTCAGTGCACTATTTTCGCTTACCCCGAGGGCCAGGAGCCGCAGGTATTGTCGTGTTCCGATCAGGCGAGGCTGGTGCAGATATCGCGTATTTCCCGGGACTACGTCGAGCGTTTCCACAGCCTGGATGGCAACCGCCAGGCGATGCTCGGTCACAAGGCGAAATACGGTGGTGCGCGCATCCTGGCTCAGCTTCAGTCAGTCGACGACATCACCCATCGCGACTATCGACGAGTCTGTTACGAACAGCCGCAAATTTCCCAGCGCATGGCCTTGCTCAATCATCAGGAGGAGGGCGGGGGCTGGCTGTCGATCAACTTCTATCGAGGTCGTGAGCACGGCAACTTCAACCAGCGCGAAATCGAATTTATCGAGTCGGTTGCGCCGTTACTGATTCAGGTCACGCGACTGCACTATCGCGCCTATATCGAAGCCAACCAGATGCCGTCTTTGCTGAGTCAACGCGTCGAGCGGCTTTATCCTGAACTGACTCGTCGGGACCGTGAGCTGCTCAGGCATCTGCTCAGTGGCCTTGGGGCGGAAGACATCGCGCCGCTGATGGGCGTCCAGCGCTCGAGCGCCGCTACCTATATCAAGCGGCTTTATCGAAAGACAGGCGTCAGCGGCCATCGAGAGTTGTTGGGGCTGGTCGTCAGAGGTCGTTGGTCCTGAGCGCGCGCTGATCTCGCTGGCGATTAATGTCGACACTCCGCCAACACCACTCGGCAGGTATCCGGCGTGCCACCGGATCGGCCGGCATAACGTATGCAGTTATTCAGGGATTTTTTGCGAGCGGTGTTCAAGGTGGAGCCCCAGGCCAGGCCGCCCTCGCCTGAAGTGGGGAGCGCTTTTGCATAGCAGGCATCGCCCAGGCTCGCGGTTGAATAGCGCGCCGTGGCGGCTTTGCCTGCACATCCCGCGGTCAGCGCCAGATTGATGACGAGCAGGGAAGGGAGGACCCAGGACGAGCATTGGCGCGCTGTTGTTCCGGTCATCCCGGTTCCCCTGCATGAAGAGGCTGGAGACGTGTATGGGGTGGTGCCCTATTCAGCTTAGACGGAATTGAGCCTGCCCCCTGGGTCTTTGTAAAGCAGCGCTCGTTGCCTGCGCTGCTAGAATGCATGTCTGAGTTCCAATTCTGGAGAATCAAGATGCTCAGCAAGAATACGATTTGCCTCTGGTACGACGGCACAGCACTGGACGCTGCGACGTTCTATGCCGAAACCTTTCCCGACAGCGCCGTGGGCGCCGTCCACCGCGCGCCCGGCGATTATCCGGCGGGCAAGCAGGGCGATGTGTTGACGGTCGATTTCACGGTGATGGGCATCCCTTGTGTCGGGCTCAACGGGGGCTCGGCGTTCAAGCACAACGAAGCGTTTTCGTTCCAGGTGGCGACCGATGACCAGGCCGAAACCGACCGCTTGTGGAACGCAATTGTCGGCAACGGCGGCCAGGAAAGTGCGTGCGGCTGGTGCAAGGACAAGTGGGGACTGTCGTGGCAGATTTCACCACGGGTGCTGACCAGCGCGGTGACCCACCCTGATCAAGCCGTGGCCAAGCGCGCCTTCGACGCCATGATGACGATGCGCAAGATCGATATCGCTGCGATCGAAGCGGCGGTGAAGGGCTAAATTGCGCCCTCGCTGGGGGGTGGGACAGGTTGGCGCAGGCTTCGCCGACCGCTTGATGCCAGAGGAGACGCAACATGGACCGATTCACCGGCGGTTGCCTGTGCGGCAACGTCCGGATCGAGGCGGCGGGACGTCCCTACCGGGTCGGCCTTTGTCACTGTCTCGATTGCCGCAAGCACCATGGCGCGCTTTTTCACGCGTCGGCGATATTCCCTCGGGATGCGGTGACGATCACCGGCGAGACACGCGACTACGCCGGAAGGTTTTTCTGCCCCCGCTGCGGCTCTTCCGTCTTCGCCCGCACCGGCGACGAAATCGAAGTGAACCTGGGATCCCTGGATGCCCCTGACCAACTGAAGCCCACTTACGAAAGCTGGACCTTGCGTCGCGAGTCCTGGTTGCCAGCGTTTGCGCTCACGAGGCACTACGAGCGGGATCGTGACAACACGGGGCGCTACGAGGAGTAGGGCACAAGAACGGTGGGAAAACCCGTCACCCATGACGGGAAGGGATGCCTTGATCGCCTCCTTTGAACAGGAACTCAAGTCGGTGCCGGTGGGGCCTTGGTTGGCTTTCGGGACTGAAACATTGGCGCAACATTGGCCCCCTATGATTCGCGTCTATCGAAACCAGGGAGGCAACAGATGAATCGGCCATCAAGGAGCATGCGCAAACTGCTCGACTCCATCGCAACCAACAACGAGACCGCCGCGCTTGATGTCATGCGCGCAGCTGAGCAACTGAAGGACGAGCTGTTGCGCCAGCGGTTGCTCAACCTGATTCACCAGCTCAATCAGGATGCCTGCGACTTGCGATTGGCCCGAGACGATATCCAGGGCGGCACCATCAAATTCGCGTGACCGGGCAGGCGCTTTTCTGTAGGAGCGAGCTCGCTCGCGATGGTCTTGAAGGCAACGCGCTTATCCTGGATAAACGCTTCATCGTTAACGCCCATCGCGAGCGAGCTCGCTCCTATATAGACATAAGGGGATCGACAACGTCGTGGCGTGCGATGCACACGTCAAGGAACACCAACGCTAAGCAAACCCGAGGAAAGACAGGATAACCACGACAATCACAACTAATCCGACGATGTAGACGATGTTGTTCATGAAACCCACCTCTCAACCTGAACAGGATTGCGTACGAGGATGTTGCAATTACAAGGTACTGCACCGCTGCGCACAATGCCATTTGGCAAATACAAATAACCTGGTTCTCCCCGCGCGCTGATCCCGCATTCCTCTGGCGCAGCCTTACCCGACATTGTCACGCCTGATGACCGGCCGTAACCTTTCACAGGGCAGGTTAAGGTCCCGTCTGCTCGTCGACCTCGTTCCAACTGCTGTCCGGGTCGAAGCGGCGCATGGACGTCGCCAGTTTGGCGCTGTCCGGACCCAGGTCTTTCTCGAACAACTCGCCCTCGTGGCTGATCATGAAGCTCATCACGCCGCTGTCGCCGTACTTTGCCGGCCAGGCGATCAGGGCGAAGCCGCGGCTCATGTTGTTGCCCAGCTTGTAACTGTAGGCGCCGCCTGGCGCCGAAGGTCCCTGGGCGTCGAGGATACGGTACTGATAGCCATGCCAATCGTCGCCGGGTTTGGCGTCGCCGAACAACGGGCCAAGCGGACTCTCTTCCATCCCGGACTCCTCGGCCCAGTACAGGCCATCCTGCTTGCCATTGCTGCTGATGAACTTTTGCGCGTACTCGAGCACGCCGTCGCCGTCGCGGTCGGCCGTGGCGTAGTCCATCTGGGCATCGTAATAGGCCAACGCCGATTGCACGGTGGCCAGTTCGTTGCGACCAATGCGTCGCTCGCGGATCTCCTCGCCACCGGCCTTGGCGTTGAAGGCCCACCCTGCCTTGCCCTGGATGATCGGCAGCGGCAAGGTCCAGGGGTCGTTGCCGACCACCAGATGCGCCCGGCCTTGCCCGTCGGGTTGGGTGCCGTGTTTTTCCTTGTAGCGGGCGAGGAAGGCATCGACATCGTCGCGGTCGATGCCTTCGAGCGGTATATAGGAGCGCCAGTCGGGACCGAGCAAGGCCGCGAGGCGCGCGGGATCGGCCTGCCGGGTGCCGAGCGCGGCGACCAGGGCCTCTGCGGCCGCATCCGGACTGGGAAAGGCCTGCTGCGCACGCGCGTCCAGGGCCAGGATCGCCAGCAGCGTAAGCGGGAAAATACGCAAAGCAGCCTTCATGGCGAGTCTCCTGTCAGCGCCGATTGCCGCCACCCCGGGACGGTGCCCGGGCCGGCCGTTGTACAGTATGACCACTGGCGCGTTCCGCGCGCGGCCGACTGGCGGAAACGTGACTGGCCTGGCCGCGGCTGGCTTGCAGTCGCGACTGCGAAGGGTTGCTGGCGCCGGCAAAGGCATTGTTGCGCGGCCCCTGTGTACTGGCCTGCTGCTGACGTGCTTGCTGGCGGACCTTTGGATTGTCTGGCGTGCCCTGGCGCTGCTGCGCACCGGCCTGAGTCCTCTGCCGCGCCTGGACACTGGCTTGCGCCTGCTCGCGCTTCTGCTCATTGGCCTGGTTATTTTGGCGCGCCTGTACATTGGCTTGCGCCTGCTCGCGTTTCTGCGCGTTCGCCTGGGTAGTCTGGCGCGTCTGCGCACTGGCTTGCGCGCGTTCGCGCAGCTGCGGTTGTTTGTCCAGATCGCGGCTCGCCGCCTGGGCCCGCTCCCGCGCCTGGCGATTGCTGGTGGCCGCAGGTTCGATGCCGCGTTGCGCCAGTGCCTGGCTGGCGCGCTCGCGCTCGGAGGTGCGCACCGGATCGCGGCCGCGGAACGCGTCGCGCTGCTCGCTGCCGGCCAAGCGCCGGCTATTCTGTTCGCGGTTGGCGCGATCGCGGTAGGGCACGCCGTCGCGGTTGATCGAGTTGTGGCTCCAGTTGTTCTGGTTGGCATTGAGCTGGCGGTTGGTGTTGATGTTGTTGTAGCGGTTGACGTCGATATCGATGTCGCCGCGGCCCCAGTCGCAGTCGCCCCAGAGCGAATCGACGATGGCCACGCCTGCGCCGAAGGCCAGGCCGGTGGCGAGCGCGGTGCCGAGGTAGTAACCCGGCGGCGGTGGGTAGTACGCCGGCGGGGCGGACGGATAGGCCCAGGTGCCATAGACCACGCTTGGGTTGTAGCTCGGCACGTAAATGGTCTGCGGCTGGGCCGGCTCGATGATGATGGTCTGGGTGGCGGCAGGCTGCTGCACCACCACCGTCGAACTGGTCGTTGCAGGTGCAGGTGCAGGTGCCGCCGCGGGCGCGGCCGGCTGCACGGTGACGCGCTGTTGCGCGTTGGATTCGAGGTGGCCGGCGGCTTGCGCCTGGCGGCGCAGGCGTTGCACCGAATCCATCACGGCGTCGGGCTGCGCAAGGAAGGCGTCGCCCACACGCTGCACCCAGGCCGGATCCTGGCCCAGGATCACCAGCGCTGCCGGGAAGGCGACCAACGATTGCACACTCGGATCCCAGGGTTCATTTGCCACTTGACGCACGGCGGCGTCACCGCTGCTGTCCGGATGCGCCTTGGACCAGGCTACCGCGTCGGCGACGTCACCCGGATAGGTTGCCGCCATCAGGACCTGGGCCAGTAACGAATCCGGATACAGGGCCAGCGGCGCCAGCATCTGGTCGAGTTCCTCCGTCGTGAAGACCGTCTCGGCCGGTGCAGTCGGTGCGGGTGCGGGCGCAGCACCCGCGGCATCGGCCTCGGGGGCGGCGGCCAACACCGGCGTCATCAAGAACCCGTCCTCATTCGAACCGCCGGACAAGCACAGCACGGCGAGCAGAATTGCGCTCAAGCAATGGCAAACACGCATGACGCTTCTCCCGGGGGAAGAAAAAGCGGAACGGGTCGCAGCGACGACCGTCGGCGGGGCTGGATGCTGTAGATCATAGCCGGGCGCAGGGCGGGCGTAGTAAATATCGGATGGATCACTGACCGCCCGCCGGCCAACCTTGCGTTATTCGTCCAGGCTGATGCCCGATCCCCCCAGTTCCTTGGGGACATCCTTCAGCTTGGGCAAGCCATCCTTGATGCGCAGCACGGTCTCCTGATAGTGCACGTGAACGCCTGGCGAGTACGCGAGTTCCGGGATGAGCGCCGCATACACATCGATCAGCCCCATCCCCGGGTGATCGGTGAAGAGGTGTCCGCCGCACGTCTTGCACCACTTGCGGTAACTCTGCGCTGTCTTGTTGTAGGTGCCGATGTTGTCGGCACCCCGAGTCACATGCACCGCCTCGGGTTTCCACAGGGTGAAGGCATTGACCGGCCCTGCCGACCAGTGCCGACAGGATTCGCAGTGGCAATAGCCCATTGCGGCGGGCTCGCCGCTGACGGTGAATTCGACTGCGCCGCAAAAACAACTGCCCTTGTAAGATCGTTCATCGTTCATGACCTGACTCCTTGTTCAATGGTTAGGCGATACCGCCGCACAGGGCATGGATCGCCAAAACCGTGCCTGACTTCACTCATCTATATAGCGCACCGCTGTCGCCGGCGTGCGCCGTACCTGCAGTTCGAAAATATCCGGGCGCGCGTAGTGCCCGGTGACATCGAGCGCCCGCCGTGCCGGTGCCACGAGTGCGACGTCGATGTCCGCATACAGAATGCCGGCCTCGCGGTGCAACGGACCGGCCACGACCCGGCCTTGCGGACTGACCACCACCGAGTCGCCGTCGTTGATCCATTCGTCCGGATCGGCAAACAGGTGCGCACGGGCCGGAAAGTCGTCGGGGATGTCGCTGCCGCGCAACACCGTGCCACTGCCGAGCACCCAGCAGCGGCCTTCCAGCGCAATGTGGCGCATCGTGCTGATCCAGCCGTCGCCCGTGTCGTAGGTGGGAGCGACGTAGATCTCCACCCCTTGGGCATACAGGGAATAGCGGGCCAGCGGCATGTAGTTTTCCCAGCAGATGAGCGTACCCACGCGACCGACCGGCGTATCGACCGTGCGCAACCCGGACGCATCACCGAAGCCATGCACCATGCGTTCGGGATTGGTTGGCATCAGCTTGCGGTGGCGGTTGAGCACTTCGCCGTCGGGGCCGATTACGACTACGCTGTTGTAGAGCGTACCGCCGCCATTGCGCCGGTCGCATTCATCTATGCCGCACACGATCGTCACGGCGTGAACGCTGGCGGCCTCGCACAATGGGCTGAGGTCACCGTTGGCAATATCGACGGCGTTGGCCAGCAGCCGCGTGTGCAACTGGCCGATGACAGCCCCGTCCTTTCCCGCTGCCAGCCGCCAGATCCATGACGGGTAACCCGGAATGAAGGATTCGGGCAAAACGATCAGCGAGGCGCCTGCAGTCGCGGCCTCGGCGACCGATTGCACGGCCCGGGCGATTGTGGCGCTGCGATCGAGCAGCACGGGCGGGCGCTGAATGATGGCGACCTTGGTCATGGCGTTCTCCTTTGGCGATTGGCTTTGGAAGGCTTCAGCGTGCGCGTGGTGAAGCTGCGGGGCTAGTTCAGAATCTGAAGCGTTGCAGTTGTGGAGTCCCGGCGATGGAAGAAAGCTACGGTCAGTTCTGCACGGTCGCGCGCGGTGCCGAAGCCCTGTGCGAGCGCTGGACCCCTCTGGTCGTGCGCGAGTTGCTGTGCGGCAGCAAGCGCTTCAATGAACTGCACCGCGGCGTACCCCGGATGTCCACCGGCCTGTTGGCCCAGCGGCTGCGTCACCTGGAAGATATCGGTGTGGTGCGTCGCACGGCCGTCGGCAAAGTCTGGGAGTACAGCCTGACCGAGGCGGGCGAGCAATTGCGCCCCATCATCATGGCGCTGGGGCACTGGGGCGCGCGCTGGATTGGCAGTCGCCTTCGCGATGACGAACTCGACGCGGGGCTGCTGATGTGGGACGTGCGCCGGTTCGTGCGCATCGAGACGTTCCCGCCTCGGCCGGTGGTCATCCATTTCAAGTTCCACGATGCGCGGCCCGGCGAGCAAGCGTGGTGGCTCGTGGTCGAAGAGGGTGTGGCAGACCTTTGCCGCGACGACCCCGGCCGCGAACTGACGCTGGTCGTGGCTTCCAGCGTGCGCGCGTTGACCGAGGTGTGGACCGGCGACCGCACACCGCAAGAGGTACTGAAGTCGAAAGAGCTGCGGGTCGACGGCGCGGCGCAGGATGCGCAAAACCTGTGGCGCTGGCTGGGTACGAGCGCGTTCGCCGGGACCCGCAGCGCTGCGCGCTAGCAGGATGAGCAGTTTTTTCTGTAGGAGCGAGCTCGCTCGCGATGGTCAAGGGCAATGCGTTTATTCAGAATAAACGCGTTTTCGTTAACGTCCATCGCGAGCAGGCTCGCTCCCACAAAAGGCCCTCTGGCTCTACGATGGGGCTATTTTTGGCGCTATCAGGATTTCGGGACTACGCTGGCCTTGGGGTGTGTTTTTTGCATGCATAACCACCCTGTAATGAATGGCCATTAGGATGAATTTCAGAGCAAATTCAATGGCTCGCAAAGGGATGCGTGGTTTAACAGGTTTTTGAGGTCGTCATGTATAGAGTGGGTACCGGCTATACCAGTGTGTTAGTGAATACGCTCGCGGCCGAAGGTTTGGATGTGATCAATTTATCCCGGGAAGCCGGGCTGGATCTGACGATTCTGGGTCAGCAGCAAGCCTTCTACGAACGAAGTGTCATTTACCGTCTTTGGGAGTTGGCAGCGCAGGCGTCTGGTGACGCGAATATTGGACTGAAAGCCTACGGGCAGGTACATCCGGGTAACTTCCAGATTGTTGGATACACGATGATGTCCAGCTTGAACCTGAAGCGGGCGCTTGAACGCCTTGTGCGTTTCAGCCCATTGATCAGCTCTGGCCTCAGCCTGTTTTTGGGTGAGGAAGGACACAATTATCGATTGGCCGGCTTCGATCACCAAGGCGACTCGGTCAAGCCACGGCAGTACACCGATGCCGGAATCGCTTCGCTGCTGGGATTGTGCCGTTGGCTGTCCGGCGGCAAATCGCTGCAACCGTTACGTGTGGAATTCACCTACCCCGAACCTGAAGACATCAGCGAGCATGAGCGGCTGTTTGGCTGTGAGCTGCGTTTTGGCGCCGCCTATGACAGCATCCTGTTCGACGGCCAGGCGCTTCTGCGTCCGTTGAGCATGGCCAATGAGGCGTTGGCTGTACTCCATGAGAGTTTTGCCGAGGCTCGGATGGACTTGTTGTACGGTTTCACCACCGTATGCAGGATTCGTGCATTGATCACCGAGCGCCTGAGTCAGGGGCAAGGGCAGTGTGATATGGAATCGATAGCTACCGTGCTCAACATCAGCAAACGAACGTTGCAACGAGCACTTGAGAAGGAAGGTGCCCAGTTCAAGGACGTGCTGAATGATGTGCGTCGCCAGTTGGCCGATTTCTACCTGCGCCATTCCCATTTCAATATGAAGCACGTGACTCACCTGCTCGGGTTCCACGACCACAGCAGTTTCCACAAGGCCTGCATCCGCTGGTTCAGCATGACGCCCGGTCAGTATCGAGCCGATGAACCCTTGCCAGCGATACAGCAAAACAAGCTCCGTCTGGTCAGCCAGTCGTTAGTGGCTCAAAAGCGGACACCCTTGGGCGTTCAGCCCGGACTGATGCAAGCCGTACCGGTCAGGCGCGGTGGCATGGCCCTTGGGATGTAACCCGGGGTCACTCCCGTAACGGACAATAATTGACTTTTGACCACCGGTACCCTGCACAAGAATGGGCACGCGCTTGGCTATTCTTGAACACACGACCCGCGAGGACCATTGTGCAGGACCGGTGCATGAGAGCCAGACGTTGCTTCTGTTTGGTGCACCGTTAAACAGTGTCTACCGCGTCCTGGTAATACACCTTCAACGTATCGACAAATTCCTCGGCCAGTCGCGTCCGCGTGGGTGCGCTCGGCCAGATCACGTAGGTCGGCAGCAGGATGCCAGGCCTGAACGGTCTGATCACGATGTCCCGATGCCGATAGTCCTTGGCCACCAACGGGTGGGCGAGGGTGATGCCCATGCCGAGCGCGACCATTTCGCAGTTGATCGCACTGTACTGCGCTTCGACGGCCATCAGCCGCTCGACGCCTGCCTGTTCGAACAAACCATCGACCAATGCCCGTGTGCCATCGCCATGACAGAGTGAAATGAACGGTTGCCCTTCGAGATCGCTAAAGGTTATCTGCGCGCGTTCAGCCAGCGGGTGTGAGCGCGGCAATACGCACACGGCCGCTATCTCGGCGAGCAACTCGACCTGCTGGCTATTGACGTCGCCGGGGTGCACCACGATGCCGATGTCGCAGAATTGCGATTTGACCCATTGCTCCACGGTGGGCGAGGAGTTCACGTGCAGCGACACCGTGAGTTCCGGGCGGGTTTCGGTGAAGTGCTTGATCACGCCTGGCAGCACGCTCATGCCCGTCGAGGGCACGGCTGCCACCCGCAAGCGGCCGGTGCCCAGGTTGCGGATGTTCTTCGCCGAATGTTTGAGGCTGTCGAGGCCGACATAGGCGCGTTCCACTTCATGGAAAAACGCCTGGCCCTCCTGGGTCGGAATCAGCCGCACGCCTGCGCGCTTGAACAGGGTCAGCCCGGTGCTCAGTTCCAACTGGGCTATCAACCGACTGACGTTGGGCTGCGAGGTGTACAGCACCTCTGCCGCGGCAGTCATGGAGCCCAAGCGCATGACACTGCGGAATGCTTCTATCTGCCTGAGGTTCATGCCCACCTTCCATATCAAATATGAATAACTGACCCGAATATTGTGATTTGACCCTATGGATAGTGCCTCGCAATACTCCAGACCAGCAACCCATAGCGCACATGAAGATGCGCCATCCCGTGATGTATTCGCCGGGAACATGCAGCGCGCTGCATGGCTTCGATTGACGCCGAAGCAACTGACGCATTGTTCGATCTGCCCCACGCACTTCGGAGATAGTCTGTGAATAATCATAAATCGACCTTGATGACACCGTCATTTCGCCCCCTGACCCGCATTGCCGCTGCTGTCGCTGTCGCCCTCCTCGGACTGGGCAGTGGCGCCGCCTGCGCCGAGCCAACGCTGTATGTCGCCGGTGTCGGCGGTTCCACCGAGCAGATGTACAAGACCAAGGTCATCCCCGCGTTCGAGAAACAGCACAATGTCAAGGTGGTGTACGTCGCCGGCAACTCCACCGAGACCCTGGCCAAGCTGCAGGCGCAGAAGGGACGTCAGCAGATCAACGTCGCGATGATGGATGACGGGCCGATGTACCAGGCACTGCAACTGGGCCTGTGTGAAAAACTCAGCGACGCACCGGTCTACAAGGACCTTTATCCGCTGGCGCGGCTCAGCCCTGAAGCGACCGGGGTCGGGGTGGTCGCCACGGGCATCGGCTACAACGAAGAAGCGTTCAAGAAGCGCGGCTGGGCGGCGCCGGACTCCTGGGAAAACCTCACCGATCCGCGCTACAAGCAATTGCTGGGCATGCCGCCGGTGACCAACACTTACGGCTTGCACACCCTGGTGGAAATGGCCCGTCTGCGCGGCGGTGGCGAAAAGAATATCGACCCGGGCTTCAAGGCGCTGAAAGACGAAATCGGCCCCAACGTCCTGGCCTGGGTCTCGGCGCCGGGCGAGATGGACGGCATGATGCAGAACGGCGACGTGGTCATGGCGGTGTATGGCAGCGGTCGTGCCGTGGCGTTGCAGGGCACCGGTTTTCCACTCAAGTTCATCTACCCCAAAGAGGGCGGCATCGCCTTGCAGATCGCCGCCTGCGGCATCACCCCCAACGCGCAGCCGGAGCTGTCGCAGCAATTCATCCAGTACGTATTGTCGCCTGAAGTGCAGATGATCCAGGCCAGGGAAAACGGCTTCGCCCCGGTCAACCAGACCGTCAAACTCACGCCGGACATCGCCGCGCGCATGCCCTACGGCCCGGAGAAGGTCAACGCATTGATCAAGGTCGACTGGGACACGATCAACCAGCAGCGCAGCGAGTGGACGACGCGCTGGAACCGCACGGTAGAACGCTAGCCGCGCAGTGGCTCCGATCCTTCCCGACCTCATTCTGGAGACGCAGGCCCGCGCCTGCGTGGCAAGCCAATGGCATTTCTCACCCTTGAAGGCATCGTCAAGACCTATGGCAGTTTCAGGGCCATCGACGGTCTGAACCTGGAAGTCCGCCACGGCGAATTCATCGCCCTGCTCGGACCTTCCGGCTGCGGCAAGACCACCACCCTGCAGTCCATCGCCGGTTTCGTGCAGCCCACCGAAGGCCGCATCGTGCTCGATGGCCGCGACATCACCCATGTGCGCCCCGAGCAGCGGGGCCTGGGCATCGTCTTTCAAAGCTATGCGTTGTTCCCGCACATGACCGTGGCGCAGAACATCAGTTTCGGCCTGGAGATGCGTGGCGTGCCCAAGGCCGAACGCAGCAAGCGCATCGATGAAGCGCTGGATCTGGTGCGCCTCGGCGGCCTCGGCGAACGTTATCCGAAAGCGCTGTCCGGCGGGCAGCGGCAACGGGTCGCCATCGCCCGGGCCCTGGCCATTCGGCCGAACCTGTTGCTGCTCGACGAGCCGATGTCCAACCTCGACGCCAAGCTGCGCGAAGAGATGCACATCGAGTTGCGCGCGATCCAGCGCGACCTGGGCATCACCACGATCCTGGTGACCCACGACCAGGTCGAGGCCATGACCATGAGCGACCGCATCGCGGTGATGCAAAAAGGCCGGATCGTGCAGATCGACACGCCCTACGAAGCCTACGAACGTCCGCACTCACCCTTTGCCTCGGCGTTCCTGGGCAAGACCAACGCCTTCGCCGGCGCGGTGCAAACCCGCAATGCCCGGTGCTGCCATGTGCAGGTCAAGGACACGATGTTGCACGTGCCCCACGAAGATCGCTCCCTGGGCAACGAGGTCAACGTCTATATCCGCCCGGAAAAAATCCGTCTGGCGCAGGCGGGCATGGGGCGGTTGCACGGGCGCATCCGCTTGCGCGTGTTCCTCGGCAACCTGTGGTTGATCGCGGTGGAAACGAGCTTCGGGGTGGTGCACATGACCCAGCCCAATCTGGGCACGCCACCGCCTGATGAAAACAGTGAAGTCGGGTTGGACTGGTCCGACGACGACCTGCGCCTGCTGGATCGGGAGGTCGCCCATGGCCAGGTATGATGCCGAACACGTCGGCGCCGCGCCGTGGTTGCTCAGCGGACCGGCGTTGCTGGTGTTCGTCGCGCTGTTGCTGGTGCCGCTGCTGTTGACCGCGGTGCTGTCGCTCAACCTGTTCAGCGACACCGAAGGCGTGGTGCCGGTCTACAGCCTCGGCAATTACCTGGAGGTGTTCAAAGACGGCTACTTCCACGAAATCTTCTTGCGCACCGGCGGTATGGCGCTGGCGGTCACGGTGCTCTGCGTGCTGCTCGGGGTGCCGGAAACCATCATCATTGCGCGCATGGCGCCGCGTTGGCGGTCGTTGTTTCTGCTGGTGGTGCTGGGGCCGCTGCTGATCTCGGTGGTGGTGCGCACGCTCGGTTGGGCGATCCTGCTGGGCAACAACGGCCTGATCAACGATGCCTTGCAGGCGTTGGGGATCACCGAGCAGCCGGTGAAGATGCTGTTCACCCAAGTCGGGGTGATCATCACCCTGACCCATGTGCTGGTGCCGTTCATGGTGATTGCCGTGTGGGCCACCTTGCAGCGCCTGGACCTGCAAGTGGAATGGGCCGGGCTGTCCCTCGGCGCGTCGCGGCTGACGGTGTTCCGCCGCATCATCCTGCCGCAGATCATGCCCGGCATTCTTTCAGGCTCGATCATCGTCTTCGCCCTGGCGGCGTCAGCCTTCGCCACCCCTGCGATCATTGGTGGCCGACGTCTGAAAGTGGTGGCAACGGCGGCCTACGACGAATTCCTCGGCACCCTCAACTGGCCCCTCGGTGCCGCCATCGCGATGCTCCTGCTGGCCGCCAACCTGATCATCATCCTGGGTTGCAGCAAGCTGGCCGAGCGCCGCTTCAAGCAAGTCTTCGAGTAAGCCGCCATGCACAAGAACGGATTTTTCTCTCTGCTGTTCCATTTGCTGTTCATCACTTTTATCGTCGCGCCGCTGCTGGTGGTGATGGCGATGGCGTTTACCGACAAGGGCTACCTGTCGCTGCCCACCGATGGCTTGTCGTTGCGCTGGTTCCGGGCGCTGCTGGAGAACCAGGAGATGCTCGACGCATTTTTCCTGTCGCTCAAGCTGGGCCTGGTTTCGGCCACCGTCGCCACGTTACTGGCGGTTCCGGCGGCCCTGGCGATCAGCCGTTACGAGTTTCCGGGGCGCGGCACCCTGACCGGTTTCCTGCTGTCGCCGCTGATGATTCCCTCCGTGGTGCTGGGCATTGCGTTCCTGCGGTTTTTCTCCATGGCGCAGATTGGCGGTTCTTTCTGGGCCCTGAGCATCACCCATGTGATCGTGGTACTGCCCTATGCCTTGCGCCTGACACTGGCCTCGACCATCGGCTTGGAGCGCGACATCGAACAGGCCGCCTTGTCCCTGGGGGCGCGGCGCTGGACGGCGTTTCACCGGGTGGTCCTGCCGCGCATTCGCACCGGCGTGATCGGCGGCTGGATGCTGGCCTTCATCCAGAGCTTCGACGAGCTGACCATGACCGTGTTCGTCGCCACGCCCGGTACCACGACCTTGCCGGTGGCCATGTACAACCAGATTTCCCAGACCATCGATCCGTTGATCACCGCCGTCTCCACGGTGCTGATCGTCGGCACCCTGGTGTTGATGCTGGTGCTGGACCGCATGGTCGGGCTGGATCGGGTACTGATCGGAGAAGGCAAATGAGCCAGGACAGACTCAACGTCGTGCAGGCGGACGTGATCGTGGTCGGCGGCGGGCTGGTGGGGACGGCGGTAGCCTATGGCCTGGCCCGCAGCGGTATCGACACCGTGGTCCTGGATCAGGGCGACGATGCGTTTCGTGCGTCCCGGGGCAATTTCGGCCTGGTCTGGGTCCAGGGCAAAGGCCATGACATGCCGGACTACGCGCGCTGGACCCGGTCTTCGGCGAGTCGCTGGCCGGCGTTCGCGCAAACGCTGATGGCCGACAGCGGGGTCGACGTGCAGCTCAAGCAGCCGGGTGGTTTTCACCCATGCTTCAGCGACGAAGAGTTGCTGGAGCGCCAGGCGCGATTGCAGACCTTGCAGGATGCCCTGGGCGATTACCCGTACGAGATGCTGGACGCCGCCGAAGTGAAAGCGCGGTTGCCGCTGATCGGACCTAAAGTGATCGGCGCCAGTTACACGTCGCAGGACGGCCACGTCAATCCATTGAAACTGCTGCGGGCCTTGCACACTTCGGCGCAGGCCAAGGGCGCGCAAATGCATGGCGGCGTGCAGGTCGATCGCATCGACTGCGCCCCCGGCGAGTTTCGGGTCAAGGCCGGGCAGCGCAGCTTCGTCGCGCCCCGCATCGTCCTGGCCGCCGGCCTGGGCAACGCGGCGCTGGCGCGTCAAGTGGGCCTGTATGCACCGGTGGCGCCCAATCGCGGGCAGGTGCTGATCAGCGAACGGCTGCGGCCCTTTCTCGAGTACCCGACCCTCAATGTCCGCCAGACCGACGAAGGCACCGTGCAGTTGGGCGATTCGATGGAGGAGGTGGGCTTCGATGACGGCACCTCGACCGAGGTCCTGGCCGCCATCGCCAGACGCGGCGTGGCGACCTTTCCCTTGCTGCGCGATGTGCGGCTGGTGCGGGCCTGGGGCGCATTGCGGGTGCTGAGCCCGGACGGATTTCCCATCTACCAGCAGTCCAGCGCGCACCCGGGCGCCTTCGTGGTCACCTGCCACAGCGGCGTGACCCTGGCCGCCGCCCATGCCTTGCGCATCGCGCCGTGGATCATGGGCGGGGCGCGACCCGCGGAGCTGGCGGTGTTTTCCGGTGATCGTTTTCTAACTGACAAGGTGTTTTCACATGCGCACTGATCCGCTGTTTCAACCGGTCATGAGTGAGGTCAGGGCGACGCGGACGGTGAGCCTGACCTTCAACGATCAACCGCTGAATGTGCCCGCCGGCATCAGCGTCGCGGCGGCCTTGCTGATGTCCGGCATCAGCCGCTTTCGCGCCACGCCGGTCAGCGAGTCGCCCCGGGCGCCGTACTGCATGATGGGCGTGTGCTTCGAATGCCTGGTGGAGATCGACGGTGTTCCCAACCGCCAGAGCTGCCTGATCGAAGCGGTTGACGGCATGCGTATCCGTTCCCAGGAAGGGGCTCGGGATTTGATCTATCAACCGCTGAATGTCCAGGCCGTGGAGGTGCAGTCATGAACCGTGAAAGCGTGGAGGTGGTGGTGATTGGCGCCGGCGCGGCCGGCATGGCGGCCGCGACGCGGATGGCCGGGCTGGGCTTGCAGGTGGTGTTGCTGGATGAGCAGGGCAGCCCGGGTGGCCAGATTTACCGGGGCATCACCCTGGCGCCGCTGTCCCGCCGGGACCTGCTGGGGCCGGATTACGCCCACGGCAATCAGCTGGCCCAGGCCCTGGCCTCCTCGAGCGTGCGTTATGAAAAAGGCGCGTCGGTGTGGCAAGTGACCCGGGAGCATCAGGTCAGCTACCTGCGCGAAGGTCGGCTGTATACCCTGGACGCCAAGGCCGTGCTGCTGGCGACCGGCGCCATGGAGCGGCCGTTTCCGATAACCGGCTGGACCCTGCCCGGGGTGATGAGCGCCGGCGCTGCGCAGATCCTGCTGAAAAGCGCTGGCCTGGCACCGAGCGAACCGGTGGTCCTGGTCGGTTGTGGCCCTCTGCTGTATCTGCTCGGCTGGCAGTACCTGCGGGCCGGCGTGACGATCAAGGCCCTGGTCGACACCACGCGGCCCGAAGACTACTGGCGTGCTCGCCGCCACCTGTTTGCCGCTTTGCGCGCCTGGCCCTATCTGCGCAAGGGGCTGGAATTGATGCGCAGCCTGCGCAGTGCCGGGATCGCTCACTACACGGGAGCCGAGCAACTGGCAGTCGAGGGCGGCGAGGCGGCCCAGGCCCTGACCTTCAGCGCGTCCGGCAAGGCGCAGCGCATCGACACCCGCTGCGTGCTGCTGCACCAGGGGGTGGTGCCGAATATCCAGTTCAGCCAGGCGTTGCGCGCGCGGCATGAATGGGACCTGGATCAGCTGTGTTTCCGGCCCGTCACCGATGCCTGGGGCGAACTGGATGTGCCGGATGTCTTCGTTGCCGGCGACGGTGCCGGCATCGGTGGCGCCCAGGCAGCGGCAGTGCAGGGCCAACTGGCGGCGCTGGGGATTGCCGCCCGACTCAAGAGCATCGGCACTGCGGAACGTGATGACCAGGCGCGACCGTTGCGCGTGCAACTGGAGGCCAACCTGCGGATCCGGCCGTTTCTCGATGCGCTGTATCAACCCAAAGAACAAAACCGTATTCCGGCCGATGAAGTGATGGTCTGCCGCTGCGAAGAAGTGACGGCGGGTGAATTGCGCAGCTTTGTCGCCCTGGGGTGCGCTGGCCCGAACCAGGCCAAGTCATTCGGGCGTTGTGGCATGGGGCCCTGCCAGGGGCGTATGTGCGGCCTGACCGTGACCGAAATCATCGCCAAGGCCCGCGGCGTATCGGCGGCCGAGGTGGGTTATTACCGCATTCGTCCGCCGATCAAGCCCATCACCCTGGGAGAACTGGCCGGTGAGTGAGTCGAGCAACCGCCAGGCCGACGTGTTGGTGATCGGCGGCGGCATCCATGGCCTGAGCACCGCGTTGTACCTGGCGCAGGCCGGGGTCAAGGTGACCGTACTGGAAGCGGAGTATTGCGGACGCCATGCCTCCGGCGTCAATGCCGGTGGCGTGCGCACCCTGGGCCGTCACGTGGCGGAAATTCCCTTGGCGCTGTCATCGCGTGATCTGTGGCATGAGCTGAAACATACCCTGGGCGACGACGGCGGTTTTGTCCCCAGCGGTCAACTCAAACTGGCGGAGAGCCAGGCCGATCTGGAGGAATGCCGGTTGCGGATCGAGCAGCTGCAGGCGCTGGGTTTCTGCCATGAAGTGTTGGTCGATCAACAACAGGTGTTCGACACTGTGCCGACCGTGTCACGGCACGTGACGGGCGGCATCTGGGTCAAGGACGATGGATACGCGGTGCCTTTCAAGACGGTCACTGCGTTCCGCCTGGCCGCGCAGAAACGCGGGGTGCGGATTCACGAAAACACCCCGGCGCAACGGATCGAACAGACAGGTACCCGGTGGCGGGTGAGCACCCCCGCAGGCCATTTCAGCGCCGAGCACCTGGTGGTGACGGCGGGCGCCTGGGCCGGAGGACTGGCGGCGCAGATCGGCGAGCCGGTACCCGTGCATCCAGAAGGCCTGATGCTGATGGTCACCCATCGTGTCGCGCCGTTCTGTGTTCCGGTGCTGGGTGCCACTTCACGCGCACTGTCGTTCAAGCAGTTCAGCAATGGTACGGTAGTGATCGGCGGCAAGCTGGTCGGCTCGCTGGATTTTCTCGCGCGCCATGGCGAGGTCGAGATGGAGCGCCTGGGCAGCAGCGCGCGCACGGTCACCGACTTGTTTCCGCATTTGCGGCATTTGGGCGTCAACCGCGTCTGGGCCGGGGTCGAAGCCTTCACCGCCGATGACCTGCCGGTGATAGGCGCCAGTCGCAAGGCCAGTAACCTGAGTTATTCATTCGGGTTTTGCGGCAGCGGCTTTCAGATGGGCCCCGGCACGGGTAAACGCCTGGCCCAACTCATTCTTGGCGAACACTCGGACATTTCACTGGAACCGTTCGCCATCGACCGTTTCAACCGGGCGGCCAGCGCGCCGCCGGGAGCTTTTCAATCCGCTTCAACCATCGCACACCCTTAAGGAGTTCACATGCTGGACATCAAACGCATCGAAACCAATCAACGCATGAGCCGCGTCGTTCAATGCAACGGCTTCACCTTTCTCGGCGGCCAGACAGCCACCGACCGCACCCAGGACATCAAGGGCCAGACCGCCCAGGTGCTGGCCAAGATCGACAATTTCCTGGCCCAGGCCGGCCTGGACAAAACCCGCATCCTCACCGCTCAGGTCTGGCTGTCGGATATCCAGGCCGACTTCGCCGGCATGAACGAGGTGTGGGACGCCTGGGCACCCGAAGGCCACGCGCCTGCCCGTGCCACCGTCGAATCGCGCCTGGCCGCGCCGGACCTGCTGGTGGAAATCACCGTGGTTGCGGCGGGCTGATCGCCAGAGATTAATCGAGTGGACCGGTAGCACCGGTCTATTCCACGTTCGAAAAAACGCTTTCTCGTGATCGTGAAGGTAGCCGTCGGGCTAATGCCGTTCAGTTAAGCGAATGCGGTCCCTGTAGGAGCGAGCTTGCTCCGGGCGGCGTTCCGACGATGGTCGTTAACGATGACGCGTGTTCGCAGGTTAAACGCGGCGCTCTTGAGTCCATCGTCGGAACGCCGCCCGGAGCAAGCTCGCTCCTACAATTTCCTTAACTGACTGGCATTAGGCCGTCGGGCTTACGCTTTCTTGAACAGTCGGTTGTCGAGCCTGAACGGCTCGGCGGTAATGACGGCCTTGACCGAATCCAGGTGCATAGGGTTGAACAGGTAGTTCAGCGAATGCGGCATGATAGCGCTCGGTACCGGAAACAGCAGGGCAGGGCATCCTTTGAGGAATAAATCGCCTATGCCCTTGGTGTGGTTCAGCTCGAATTCCCAATCTGGCTTGAGTACCGGGGCAGGGGAGAGGCTGACATCGTCAGGCACCTCGACCTTGAGCAACTGGAGCGTCTCTGGAAGGTCTTCCTGATCGATCTCGAGGTGTACCAGGATTTCGAGCATTGCGCCGGCAGGTGTCCCGGCAAGATAGACGACCGGTCGCCCCGCCGTATGCCAGCGTCCCCCCGCGAGGGTGCCGCCACGTCCCGTCAGATCTGCAAAAGCGCTTATCCGCCAAAAGATCAAAAGGCGTAGCCCTCGGCCAACTGGATCAGCGTTTCCTCGACCTGGCGTGTTCCCTGTACCGTCGACAGCATTGCCATTGGGCTGCGGCCCGAAAATCGCTCCTTGGGTTTCGACAGCCAGCGTTTGGCTTTTTCATCGTTGCCAAATACAGCGTCTGCCATGGCGGTGATGTGGGCGGCGCGGAACAGCCGATCACTCTCGTCGACCGTGAGGTTCTGGTCTTTAGCGACCCGGGTCTTCAGGGTTTTCAGAGGGATGATCTGGTCGCGCTCAAGCGGCGTCAATTCACCCTGTTCGCAAAGCGACACAAGACGGCCAGCTGCAAAGCCGATCTGGATGATGTCGTGGATTTCCAGGTCAGACGCATTGGTGGGAATTTGCAGCAAGGCGTGCAGCCGAGCGCGGTAGGCACCGTAGGCGGGTTCACGCATGATTTCAGCTAGCATGGCCTTCTCCTGGGACGGCGTTCACCGACTTAGTCGGCGTTTACCGAATTGTACCCGGTAAATGCCGACTATGCGAGCGGTCTTGAGAAGTGCCGCTTCAACCCGTCAGTTGACGACGAACCCCGCCCCCACCGGGTCATTGCGCTCGATGACCCAGCGCGATGTCCCCAGGATGCTGGCCGTGCCCTTGACGGTCGGGCGCACCGCGCGGGTGCCGTTGAGGTCGACTTCGCCGAGCAGGCAGCCTTCGAAGGTGCCGCTGCCCAGCAGGCCTTCGGAGAGGATTGGCTGGTTCAGGCCCAGTTTGCCCCGGGCCTCGAACATCGCCATCATCGCGCTGGTGCCGGTGCCGCCGGGAGAGCGGTCGAGCTGGCCGGCGCTGAACACGTGGACGTTCTTGTAGAACGCGCCTTCAATGGTCGCCGGGTGCCAGAACGTGATGAAGTTGAGGTCGTTGATGTGGGCTTCGGTGGGGTGCTGGATCTTCAGTTGCCGGTTGATCTGGTCGCGGGCCAGCAGCCCCAGGCGCGACAGTTCGCTGCCGTTGTCCGGGCTGATGCGCAGGGCGCAATCGGTCAGATCGATGATGCCGAAGTAGTTGCCGCCCCAGACCAGGTCGGCCTTGAGGTCGCCATAGCCGGGAAGGTGAATCGGGATGTCCTGGGCGGCGACGTAGGCCGGCACGTTTTCGAATCGGGTCCAGAGCACGTTGTCACCTTCCGAAGCCACTTCGGCGACCACCAGGCCGGCGGTGGTTTCAAAACGGATTTTGGTGATGCCATCGGCGCCACGCGGCACCAGGCCCAGGGCGACCATCGCCATGCTCACGGCGATGGTGCCGTGGCCGCACATGTGCGAATACACGCTGCCGTCCATGTAGATCAGCCCGGCGTCGAACTCGCTGCTGGAAGGCGGGGTGAGAAACACCCCGAACATGTCCTTGTGGCCGCGCGGTTCCTGCATCAGTGCCTTGCGCAGCCAGTCGTAGTTTTGCTCGAGAAAAGCCCGCTTAGCCAGGATGCTCGAGCCGGCGGGGTAGGGAATGCCGCTGTGGACGATGCACAGTGGTTCGCCTTCGGTATGGGTATAGATGACATCGAACGTGTCTTGCATGCGCATGACTGAACTCCTGGCTTACGGGATGTATGGGTGGGGATTATTTGCGTTCTGACAAAAGGTCGAGGCCGATGCACAGATCCAGCACGATCACCGCGACCACGACGACGATGATGGTGGCGCCGGAAGCGGCGGCGATGGTCGGGTCGACGGTGTATTGCACATAGTTGAAGAGCTTCACCGGGATGGTGTTCAGGTCCGGGGTGGTGTTGAAGATCGACAGCTCGACGTTGATCCATGACGAGATGAAGGCAAAGATCGACCCGGTGACGATCCCCGGCCGGATCTGCGGCAGCACCACCAGAAAGAAGGTGGCCCAGGGGGTACCGCCCAGATCGCTCGAGGCTTCTTCCAGGGCGCGCTGCTCGGGTGTCAGCATCGACAGCACCGAGCGCAGCACGAAGGGCGAGATGATGATGGTGTGACCGATCAGCAACGCCAGGAAGCTGCGGGTCAAGCCGAAGTAACCGCCAAACTGCAGGAGCGCCGCCCCCAGCACGATGTGCGGAAATACCAGCGGTGAGGTCAGGGCGGCGAGGATCGTCGCTTTGCCGGGGAAGTCGTAGCGTGCCATCGCCAGGGCGGCCGGTACGCTGAGCAGCACCGCGACCAAGGTGGCGACCAGGGCCAGGACGGTGCTGGTGGCAAAGGACGCCACATAACTTGGATCGCTGAGCATCTTGGCGTACCAGTCCAGCGTCCAGCCCTGTGGCGGGAAGGCCAGGAATGAGGTGGCGGTGACGGAGACGCCGAGGATGACCACCAGGGGCAGCAGCATGTAGCCCAGCACGGCCCAGGCCACCAGCCTGACCAGTATTTTAGTGATCATGAGTTGCTCCCCCGGATGCTGCCCACGCGTCCGGCCAATCCGACCATGACCAGGGTAAAGATCAGCAGCACGACACTCAGCGCTCCGCCGTAGTTGAAGTCGAAGACCGAACTGTATTGTTGGAATATCAGCATCGACAGCACCGAGATCCGTCCTCCGGACAACAGGGCCGGCGTGACGTAGGCGCTCGCCGCGAGGGTGAAGACCATGATCGAGCCGGAGATGATGCCGGGCATGGTCAACGGCAGCACCACATGGAAAAAGGTCGCGCGGGGGCTGGCGCCGAGATCCTCGGAGGCTTGTTCGAAGGCGGGGTCGACCTGGGCCAGGGCATTGCCGGCCGCGAGCACAATGAACGGCAGCAGGATGTACACCATGCCGATCAGGATGCCGAGTTCGGTGCCCAGGAAACGCACCGGCGTATCGATCATGCCGGTTTCGAGCAGACTCTGGTTGACCAGGCCCTTGCGCCCCAGCAGCACCATCCAGCCGAACGAGCGCACGATGTTGCTGGTGAACATCGGCACCACCAGCAGAATCACGCAGGCTCGGCGCCACGCTCGCCATTTCACGATGCGCACCAGATACCAGGCCAGCGGATAACCGAGCAGCAACGAGATCAGGGTGGTCAGCGCGGCGATGCGGAAGGTCACCAGTATCACATCCCAGTGGTACTGGTCGCCCAGTACCCTGACGTAGTGCTCCAGGGTGAACGCCTGATCGGCGCCCTTGGTCAGGCTGGCGAAGATCACCACGGCGAACGGCGCGAGAAAGAACGCCGTGAAGAAGGCCAGGGCACCGAACAGCATCAGCGACGGGGCGAGCACCGGGCGTTTCATACCGGCTCCCCGATCAGATGCAGATGCTGCGGATTGAAGCCCAGGCGCACCGCGCTTCCGGTGACCAGGTCGGCGCGGGGAAAACCCATGGTGCGCGCCACGATCGACTGCCCGTCGATCAGCGAGTGCACCAGGGTATGGCTGCCCACGGTGACAATATCGGTCACCGTGCCGTTGAGTTCACAGCAACTGGCGCTCGCCGGACTCGAGGCATCCAGCACCTGCAAGTGTTCGGGACGCAGCACCGCCACGCCGTGGGGCAGCAGGTTTTTTGCGCCACTCGAAATCGGGGTATGGGCGATGCCCAGGCGAATATCACCGCTATCGCTGGCCTGATAGCCGATCAGGTTGGCCTCGCCGATGAAGTCGGCGACGAAACGCGAAGCCGGGGCGCTGTAAATCTCACTGCTGGCGCCCACCTGTTCGATACGTCCGGCGTTCATCACCACGATACGGTCGGCGATGGTCATCGCTTCTTCCTGGTCGTGGGTGACGAAAATGAAGGCGATGCCGAGCTTGGCCTGCAGGTGCTTGAGCTCCAGTTGCATGCGCTTGCGCAGTTTCATGTCCAGGGCCGAGAGCGGCTCGTCGAGCAACAGCAGTTTCGGTTGATTGACGATGGCGCGAGCCAGGGCCACCCGCTGCTGCTGGCCGCCGGACAATGCGCGGGGAAAGCGATCCTCCAGGGCTTCCAGGCCGACCATCGCCAGGGCTTCTCGCGCCTTGAGCCGGGCCTCGGCGCGACCGACCCCCTGGCGCCGAGGACCGTAGGCGACGTTTTCCAGGACGGTCATGTGCGGGAACAGGGCGTAGTTCTGGAACACGGTATTCAGAGGCCGACGGTAGGGTGGCAGGCGACTCACATCCTGGCCATCGATGGCGATGCGGCCGGAATCGGGCTGCATGAAGCCGGCGATCGAGCGCAGCAAGGTGGTCTTGCCACAGCCGCTGGGGCCGAGCAGCACGATGAATTCGCCCTGCTCGATGTCCAGGTTGATGTTGTCCAGCGCCTGGAACGGCCCGAAGCTTTTACAGACGCTGTCGATGCTCAACAAAACTGACATTGCAGACCTCTTGAGCTAGTTTTTGGCGGTGACTTTGCGGTTCCAGTCGTTGGTGACACTGGCGCGCTGGGCGTTGATCTGGCTCCAGTCGAACAGGCGCAGGTTGTCGATGGAACCGCCCACGCCCCAGGGCAGCTTGCGGGCCACGTCATCGGCGACCGCGACATCTTTCACCGCCGGCCCCAGGTACAATTTGCCGGCCAGGCAGGACGCCGCTTCCTTGGTCAGCGCGGTATTGATGAACTGCTCGCCGGCCTTGCTGTTCCTTGCCCCCTTGATCAGGTGCAGGCGGGCATCGGTGGCCCAGGCACCTTCCTTGGGAATGGTGAAACCGATGGGCGCGCCCTTGTCGATCAAATCCCAGGCCCCGACGTTGAAATGCGCGCCGATGATCGCTTCGCCACTCTGGAAGGCGTTGGTGGCGGCGCCCGAGCTGTCGAAGAACAGCGCGGTGTCCAGCGCGCCCAGCTTGGTGTAGAGCGGCTCCAGGTTGGCCCGGTCGATGCCCCAGACATCGGCCATGAAAAACACGAAGGGCACCCCGGAGGAGTTGGCGGGCGAGGGCAGGGCGATGGCGCCGGCGTACTCAGGTTTCCACAGGTCTTTCCAGCTGGTGGGCGCTTCCTTGATTTCCTTGGTGTTGTAGGTCAGGCCCAGGGAATAGAAACCGCTGCTGACGGCGAAGGTATGGCCGGCATCGGTGTACACCGCTTTGTCCTGCACGTTCTTCAGGTTGGGAATGGCCGCCGGATCGAGATCGGCGACGACCCCGGCGGCATAGGCCAATTCACTGATGCCACCGTCCATCCAGGCCACGTCGATCGTCGGGCTGGATTTTTGTTGCTGGAGCTTGGCCAGGGTGGTGGTCGAGGTGCCGACCTCTGCGGCGACGGCAATCCCGGTCGCTTGCGTGAAAGGTTCTGCAACACATTTGAGGAAGGCCTCACCCCAGTTTCCGCCATACAACGCAACGGTCAGCTTTTGCTGTTCGGCCATGACGGCCGAGGAGGAGATGCAGCCGGTAACTAAAAGAGCAGCAGTGATTTGCTTACCTGTCTTCAGTTTCATCGTGAGTCCTCTTGGGGCGTTGTCAGACTGTTCCCCTTGGCTGAATCTTGCTCGTATCCTGGCCGCGAGCGCTTGCACTTCGGGGTCTTAAAGTTGAATAGTTAGGTCATGCCAAAAATGACTCTGCTCAATCAAGAAAGCCTGCAACCTGACTCCCCCGTTCCCGGGGCAGGCAGTCGTCCGCAGCTGTCGGTGGGACTGGTTCTCCTGGATCAATTCACACTGGCGGCGTTTTCCGGCTTTGTCGATGTGTTGCGCTTGTCCGCCGACCTCGGCGGCGGCAGTCGGCAGATCCATACGGCCTGGCGTGTGATGAGTGTGGACGGCTTGCCGCGAACCTCCAGTGCCGGGATCACGCTGGAGGTGTCCGGGGGGCTCGCGCAGGATCTTGAAGCCTTCGATTACGTGGCCATCTGCGGCGGCAACGATTACCTCAATACCCATCTGCCCAACCCCTTGCGGGACTGGCTGCAACGCGCGGCGAAGAGTCGAACGCGGTTGCTGGGCATCTGCACCGGCACCTTTGCCCTGGCGCAGGCGGGTGTGGTCGGCAGTCGATCAGTGTGCGTGCACTGGAACGTGCTGGATGCGTTCCGCGCACGTTTCCCCAAGACCCCGGCGGCGGTGGATCACCTGTTCATCGACGAGGGCGACCTGATCACCTGTGCCGGCTCGACCGCGGCCATCGACCTGGGGTTGTACCTGGTGGCCCGGCATTGCGGCCGGGAAAAGGCCCAGCAAGCGGTGCGGCACATGATGCTGCAGGGCATTCGCCCGGGGCGGCAACCCCAGGCGCACTTCTACGCCAACCTGGCGGACATCAAGGATGAGCGCGTGCGCCAGGCCGCGCACTATATCGAGCAGCGCATGGACAGCCTGCCGACCCTGGATGCCATCGCGCGTTATGTAGGGCTCGGGCGGCGCCAGCTGACACGGGCGTTCCAGCAGGCGCTGGGGCTGTCACCCATGGAATTCCAGCGCTCGCTGCGGGTCGAGTATGGCGGCTGGCTGCTGGTGAACAGCCACAGTAGCATCACCCAGATCGCCATGGACTGCGGCTTCTCCGACGGCGCGCATTTCTCCCGGGAATTTCGCGCCCGGTTTGGCGTGTGCCCGCGACAGTACCAGCGCCAGGAGCGGTCAGGCTGATGGCGCTGCACGGCTGAGTCGTCTGGTTCGGTGTCTCCCTCTATTCAACCGGCCCTGGTCCCGCGTGGCGAGATCAGATACGGGGGCGGCGCGATCAGGTAACCGATTTGGCGGATAAGGCAGGTAAGGTGGCGCATCTTTTCAAGCGCGGTGTGCACATCGCGATGACCGATTGAAAAGAGCAGTAGCGTTGAGGAATGCCGCTTCCAGAAGGGGCTACAGGAAGGAATGATGATCGCCTGACCTCAGTCAGTACGCTTAAATGTCGATCACCAGAGAATAAAAAATCAATGATCAGCCCGACTTCCCAGGATTCGAATGGCCAATTGGCGCAGGGCTTCAAGCCGCGCCACGTCACAATGCTGTCTATCGCAGGAATCATCGGCGCCGGATTGTTCGTCGGTTCCGGGCATGCCATCGCGGCAGCCGGTCCGGCCGTCATGCTGGCGTATCTGTTCTCCGGCCTGCTGGTCGTTCTCGTCATGCGCATGCTGGGTGAAATGGCAGTAGCCCACCCGGACACCGGTTCTTTCTCCACCTATGCCGACCAGGCCATCGGACGCTGGGCAGGCTTCACGATTGGCTGGCTCTACTGGTGGTTCTGGGTGCTGGTCATACCGATCGAAGCGCTGGCCGCCGGCCATGTGTTGAACCAATGGTTTCCCCAGATCGATGCCTGGCTGTTCGCCCTGGTGTCGATCGTTGCGTTGGTGATCACCAATCTGTTCAGCGTATCCAAGTATGGCGAGTTCGAATTCTGGTTCGCCATGGCCAAGGTGGTGGCGATCATCGGCTTCATCGGCGTGGGTTTTGCCGTGTTGATGGGCTGGGTTCCCGATCGGGAAGTCAGCGGGTTGAGCGGGCTGATGGCCACCCATGGCGGATTTGCCCCCAACGGCCTGTCGGCGGTAGTCGGCGCTTTCATCACCATCATGTTCAGCTTCATCGGTACTGAAGCGGTCACCATTGCCGCCGCGGAATCCGACAATCCGTCGCAGAACATTGCCAAAGCCACGCGTTCGGTGATCTGGCGCATCGGCGTGTTCTACCTGTTGTCGATTTTCGTGGTTATCTCCGTGGTGCCCTGGAACGATCCGCTGCTGGCCCAGGTTGGCTCCTACCAGCGGGCACTGGAAATCATGAACATTCCCAATGCCAAGTTCATGGTGGACGTGGTGGTGCTGATCGCCGTGGCCAGTTGCATGAACTCCTCGATCTACATCGCCTCGCGCATGCTGTACTCGCTTGGCCGTCGTGGCGATGCGCCGAAGGCGATGAAAGCGACCTCTTCCGAAGGCGTGCCGCGGGGCGCCGTCATCGCCAGCACCGTGTTGGGCGCGGCAATCACCGTATGGAGCTACTTCATGCCTGCCGGGCTGTTTGAGTTCCTGCTGGCCAGCTCCGGCGCGATTGCCTTGGTGGTGTACCTGGCCATTGCCGTGTCGCAGTTGCGTATGCGCCGCAGGCTGGAGCGGGAGAATGTCGAGCTGACCTTTCGCATGTGGCTATTCCCCTGGCTCACCTGGGTAGTGATCGTGTTCATTTGCGCAGCGTTGGTGGTGATGATGATCGCCCCGGAGCACCGTACCGAGGTGAGTACGACCTTGGGCCTGGCATTGGTTATTTCCTTTATCGGGCTGGTGACTTCGCGTGAGCAGCCGCAGCGCGAGAAAGTTGCTTCCCTGGGATAGGTCAGGGTTTTATTGCCGGCGCTGACTGACCCAATACCGGCGTACCGAACCTTCCGGACCCTGCACCGGGTCCCGGTCGGGATACGGCAGCGCGTCGATGGCCGCCAGTTGCGCGGCGGTCGGCGCCTCGCGGCAGATATCGGCGTGTTGCCCCGGCGGGTACGCGCCGACCACCAGAAAGTCGTCGCTGGCGCCCAGGTTGCAATGGCCGGTGCCCGCTGGCAGCAGCAACACATCACCCGGACCGACTTCCAGCACATGACCTTGCGGACCGCCCAGCATCAGGCGGGCGTGGCCAGCGGCAATGCCAAGCACTTCATGGCCTTGGGTGTGATAGTGGTGGTAGTTGTACACGCCATAGCGCCATTGGGGTGGCCAACCATTCGCGTTGAAGGTTTTTTCGAACAGCGCCGCGGGGTCGTTGCCCTGAACGGCAATGGCTCTGGGGTAAATGAGCACCGGCAGGCGCGGGTTGTTGGGCACCCAGCCGTTGCGTTCGAGCAACAGGGGTTTCGCAGGAGCGGCTACAGCTTGCGACTGAGTCATTGAGGACCTCCAGACCCTGGCAACGCCAATAAGACCAGCGTGGTGAAATCATGACGAATGGGGCACGTCTATTGTGACTCCCCGTGCTCACGAAGGTGCGTTCCGGCTAAGCCTGCGTCCAGTGACTCACCTTGGACATCCTCGCCACCGAGCTGCCGAACGACCAGGCGCTGTAGCAAGGGATACCTGGAACCAGCAGGTCTACGCAAATCCGGTAGGAGCCGGCTTGCCGGCGAAGGCAGTCTCAAGCCTTGCATCGCCTGTGAAGACGCCTTCGCCGGCAAGCCGGGCTCCTACAGGATTTGGCGGTTCCCATGATCCAGCGGTACACAAGTCATGCGGGGCCGGGGTTTCAGGCCTCGCTGATCTTGCTGACACTGGTGACCTGTCCATTCCAGACCATTTCGTAATGCGCAGTTTGAATAACAGATAACACCGGTCGTGGCGTCATCAGCGCCCAGCAATGACTGCTCAACATGCGCACGGAGTTGTAGCGAATCCCGGGATAACCGGCCTCTTTGACGGACCTCCCCAGACGACGGGAATCGGTGTAATCGTCAGGATCATAGACAGGATCGGTCATCGGGATTTGCGCCGCATCTTTCATGCCCGCGTCGACAAAGGAACACGACAGTCCACGGAAAACAAACCGCTCGTAGTTGAGGCTCGGCACATTCGACCAATATAGACTCTGGTGATGCCGCACTTCGGCCAGCGCCGTTTCCATGGAGTCCGCCAGGTACAGCACGCCAAAACTGCCATCGCTGAACCGCGAGCCCGCCGGGTTGACGTGGGTAAAGGGGGCGGTCGCGTAAGAACAGCCGGGAATGCCGAACGGAATCTGCGCTCGTGGAATCAGCTCAAGGTGACCCACTTCGTTTTTCAACCGGGGATTGGTCAGCGCCTGGATCTGATACAGCACCTCAAACTCGTCCGCATCCGCGACATCATCAAACAACGCAATCGGCGGAAACTTCGAATTGACCAGTCGGTAGGCCTGCAACTGCTCGCCGGCAAGCGCTTCCAGTTCGTCGAGCCTCACCATTGCGCGCCCCGCAGCACGTCAATGCGCCGAAAGGTTTCATACAGGGAAATCATATCGCCCTGGGACATGATCTCGAGCGGGCTGCGCCCGTTGAAAAACTCGTTGTCGTTGGCCATCGATGGAAAACCATAGACATTTTCCGGGTTATCGAAGACCAGGCGCAGCGCGGCGTGGATGTTAAGCACAAAACTAATGCGCTGCATCTGGTCAGAGTCAAGCGTCACCGCCCAGTCGGGATCGTGCTGCCGGGCGCGGGTGTAGGTGCTGCGGGAAATGCGCAGGATGCGGCAAGTCTGATCGCTGGACGCGGTCCATTTTTCGAGAATGCCAACCGCCGCACGCAGACCCGTCACGCACTGGCTTTTGGTGAATGCCTGTTCTTGGAGGGCGAGGGCCATCTCTATTGCTCCTGAGTAGTCTATAGACTCAAATATAGATATTTTGAATCTATAGAGCAAATGGTCTCGACCAATGGACAGCGTGGAGCCCAGCCGGGTCGGCCCCAACCGAATCGACATCGTCGCGGGTATGCCGGTACTGAAAGTGCAGGGGCCGTGGCCGATTTACCCGTCTTGTATGTGTAAGCGAGCTTGCTATACTGCATATGCCAAACATATGCATGGGGTGGTTATGCGCACTGTCTCGATTTTCAAGAACGGCAAGAATCAAGCCATTCGCTTGCCCACTGATATGGCCTATGAGGGGGTTGGAGAGTTGGAAATTACACGCAACGGCGACACCATCACTTTGCGGCCTGCACGTCCGAGCTGGCTTTCTCTGGCTGAACAGCCAAAAGCTGATGCTGACTTTCTTGAAGAACGGCCGGAGGTCATCAGTGATGAAGGCAGGTTCAATCTGTGACCATGTACATGCTGGATACCTGCATTTGCTCGTTCATCATGCGCGAACGTCCCGAGCATGTGCTGCAACGATTGGCCGCAGCCGTTGAGCGAAACAATCGAATCGTGATTTCTGCGATCACCTACGCTGAAATGCGTTATGGGCAGATCGGCAAGAAGGCGTCGCCCAAGCACAAAACGTTGGTCGATGAGTTCGTGAAACGCCTGGATGCGGTGCTGCCTTGGGACCAGGGAGCCGTGGACGCAACGGTGGAGGCGAAGCTTCAGCTCGCTCAGGCAGGTTTACTCATCGGCGAGAACGACACCGCCATTGCGGGCCATGCAATTGCTTCAGGCTGTACGCTGGTCACGAATAATGTGCGCGAATTCAGCCGCGTTGAAGGACTGGTTTTCGAAGACTGGGTTCACTGAAAAAATCCATGCGCTCAATGCCTCAATTGTGCCGAGCGACTATCCGGTGATTTTGCGTCTGGCGCATCCCTGCGCCAGACGACCGGCCTCAGCGCTTGATCAGGGAAATCTTGGTGCCTTCGATGCTGACCCCGGCCATCAACCCCTGCTGGTCGAAAATGAACGCGTAGGCATCGTCCTTCAACGTCGAGCTCGACAGGTTCTTCGCCATCCCTTCATCCACCACCACCACAGTCGGGCCTACGCCGATTTCCCAGCCCTTGGTTTTGCGCACATAGTCCACGGCCTTATCGGTCATCAGGAACACCGCATAGCCATACGACTGAGCGCCTGCCTGCAGCCCCCATGACCCGGTGACGGAGTTGTAATAAGCCTCTACTGTCTTGCCCTTCATCAACGCGCCTTCACCATAACTGCCGCCAAACACGAGACCGGCCTTGATGATTTTCGGAAAGACCAGTATCGCCTTGGCGTTTTTCGAAATGGTTTGGGCAAAGGGCGTCGCTTTGTAGAGCGTTTGCAACGCTTGCCGAGAGTCGGCATTCAGATCCTCGGCGGTTGCCGCACCAGCAGTGTTCAGCAAGCTCGCCGAGGCCAGTGAGGCTGTCGCGAGGACGATCGATAGGAAGAACCGCATGGACTGAGTCATTTTCGTACTCCGAACGGGAGCATTGGACGTTAGCAGCAGTCAGCGCCTGCACCCCGACAGAATCCGAGCCTGCTGAAAATGATCCGGCGCACCCTAAAGTGTGTGAACCCCTGGCGTCGCCCGTGAATGAAGCAGGCCGGGAGGCCTTCGATCATTGGCGATGTCATCACTGGCTTTGACCTCTGTGCTGGGTCAGGGTTCGTCACCCATGTTCTGCGAAACATCATGGTCGCTCTCCTGAGCTGCGAAGCAGACCGTGCCTTGACCAACGCGTCAGCGTAGCTTTGGCTGCTTTCTTTCCAGTAATCCTGGCTAACAACCAGTGGCGACGAAAAGGCCGCCCCATGCTATGATTTGACCGCATATAGAGGGCTTAGCAATGACCCAAACAGCCACTGTAAGTGTCGCAAATCAAGTCCGCCAGCTTGCCAAGGCGCACAATATCACTGCTGAACTTGACGGTATGAGTCGTATGGCGGTGACCATAACCCGTCTGGCTGGCGATGCTGTTGAGCTGGACGGTGTCGAACAGTTGCTCGTCAATCTCAAGAGGAAAGGCGTCCTCAGCAAGTCCGAGATCCTGACGCTCCAAGGACAATATCTTCAGGAAAAGAGGCGTTCAAAGAAACGTAACGCATGATATTTGATCCGTTCGGTGATTTTGAAACTGCTGGATATCTTCAAAATTCGTTACAGCTGAAGGATCCCACTGAAGTAAAAGAGTCAGAGCATCTTTCGTTCGAATCAAGTATTGAAGATGCTCTTGCTTATTTGGCTGAGAAGAAGTCCATCGATTACAGGACAGTGCTCAAAGTTCACGAAATCCTGTTTTCCGATTTCTATCACTGGGCGGGGAAAGATCGGAATGAGCTCGTACCTCATTTGGCCCTCTTCAAGGGCTCACACGACAATCCCCATAGCACTGCCTTCGAGCGTCCGGACTTCATCAGGATGTCTGTCGACTATGCGCTTGAACTCGCTGCAGACAAGAAGCGCTTCAAAAACCGCCCTGGCGAGGTAATGGGGCAGCTCGCTTTCGCACACCCCTTTCTGGACGGCAACGGGCGCACGATTCTCCTGGTCTTCATGGAGCTCTGCTATCGGGCCAGGTTCGCCATCGATTGGTCCAGGACAAGTAAGGATGACTACTTGCGAAAACTTGGCGACGAGATCCGAGAGCCTTCAAATGGGCATCTCGATAACTATCTGAAACCGTTCGTAGTCGAAATATCCAGTCGGGACCAGTGGCCGGAGACCATCAGCGGCATCAGAGGTCTGGATGGCCTTGACAAGGAAGGCATCACGTACGAAAACCTGGACAACCCAGAAGTCCAGCAGATCTACAAGACATACAGGAGACGGTCACTTGACGCTCGGACGCCTCCTGAGTCGGATGGCTGAAAGGCGAGCTAAATCACCGGAAATTATTTTGGCAAAGTTGTGGGTGTTGTTCCAGTACCTCGACGCGAGCGCGGTCGATAGCGAGTGGAACTGATACCACCACTGCAATGCAGCCTTGTATAGAAAGTGCGTATCGCCGTTGCCGCGTGTTTAGGGCATCAGCACTCGATTGCTCGACCAAGTTCACTCGAACCGGGCAATCAGCCAGTCCTTCAAACGCCCACACGCCGGATCCTCTGCCTTCTTCGGCTGATCGCCGCCTGGGTGACGCACAACGCCTCCGCGGCCCGGGTAAAGTTGCGATACTTGGCGGCCGCCACAAAGGATCTCATGGCCTTGAAAGAGGGCATCGAGAGCAGGGCCTGATCTGGCTGGGGGCTTTTAGCCATAACAAAAACTACCTGTTTGCGCGAAAAAAAAGTCGGTTCTGCCGATCGGGCTCCGGGTCCACACTCTACCGTACGATGGACTGCGGACCACGGATCAGACAAAGGTCTGCGCAGATGGCGTTCAATAACCCCAGCTTACCCTGTATTCAGCTTCAGAGCGGTCGGCGTACGGTTAATCGAACCGGTTCACGAACACAAAAACAAGGAGGCGAGATGTCGTACCGAACCGGAAGGGAAGCGTTCATGCAAGGTGTCCGGGCGCTGATTCCATTGAGTGCCGGTGTCGTACCATTCGGTTTGCTGACGGGGGTCATGGCGATCAACATGGGCCTGTCGCCCGGCACGACCATGGGCATGACGCTGCTATTTTATTCCGGGTCCGCGCAGATGGTCGCATTGCAACTGCTCCATACGGGCGTTGTGCCGCTGGCGATCGTGGTCACCGCGCTGGTCATCAACTTGCGCTTCATCATGTACAGCGCGTCACTGGCCCCCTATCTGCACCACTTGCCCCGGCGCTGGACCTGGCCATTGTCCTACATGCTTTCCGACCAGTCCTACGCGCTGTGCAGCCTCAAGCTATCCTCGGGCGAGCTGGGGCGATTCGCCCACCACTACTATGCCGGCACCGCCGTTGCGATGTGGCTGTCCTGGCAATTGTCGGTATTGGCGGGTATTTACCTGGGCGCCAGCATCCCCGAGACCTGGTCATTGAGCTTCGCCATACCGCTTTCGTTTCTGGCGCTGCTGGTTCCCGGCATTCGTAGCGCGGCGACCCTGGGCGCCGCCACGGTCGGCGGGCTGCTCGCCGTGATTGCGGTCGATATGCCGTACAACCTCGGGCTGGTCACCGCGTCCCTCGGCGGCGTCATGGCAGGGCTGTTGATCGAGAGTATTCGCAAGCGCCCACTAAGCGCTGCGCTGACCCACGACGTCGAGAGGGAGACGCAATGAGTGATTTAGCCTTGTGGGGATTGTTTCTGGCGGTCGGCGTGGGAACCTTCGCCATGCGTCTGTCCTTTGTGGAACTGTATGGCCGGTTGCGCATCCCGTCGGTGCTGAGCCGGGCTTTGCTTTACGTACCGGCGAGTGTGCTGGCGGCGCTTGTGCTGCCGGCTGTGGTGTACCCCAATGGGCAGGGGGAGTTCGTGTTGAACAATCCCCAGATACCGGCCGCTATTATTGCGGCGTGGGTGGCCTGGCAGACGCGGAATACGGTTTTGACGCTGGCGGTTGGGATGGGGGGGTTGTGGTTGTTCAAGTTTTTGGGGTGGTGATGTGTCGAATCGGGTTGAGCCAGGATTGTGATGTGATCAGGGACGTAGCGGTCTGTACCGTATGAAAGTCTGCACATTTTTTTTCACATTCTGACTTGATGAATAGGCGCTGATTTAGCGGGCTACAGAGGAATTGCGGGCTCTTTGAACAAAATTATCTTCACATTTTTTTTCACATTTTTTTTGGTGAAGTGGCTTCGGTCAATGGGGTCACGAAGGTCCTTCAGACGCGATTGCGCACAGATCGCAATCGCAGAAACAGGCGCCCATAGCGGCTAATGCAGTCAGTTAAAAATTGTAGGAGCGAGCTTGCTCGCGATGGACTCAAGAGCGCCGCGTTTAACCAGTAAACCCGTTATCGTTAACGACCATCGTCGGAACGCCGCCCGAAGCAAGCTCGCTCCTACAGGGGCCGCATTTGCTTGATTGACTGACAGCCGTTTTTACTTACTCCTTCGCCTGCGCTCGCAAGCGTCGACCGATCACGTCCATCAAGTCACAGCCGTCGCGTAACGGAATGGCCAACAGTTGAGAAAAGTCCTTCAAAACTACGGTGTCGCAGCCCAGCTCGGCGCGGTAGGCGATGTTTTCCAGCACTTGCGTGACCGTGCGGATGCGGTGGTCCGCCATGGCTTGCAGGACGTCGAGGGGGGCTTGGGTGTCGATGAGCAGGGAGGCCGGGATCAGGTCGATTCCGGTGAGGGGCATGTATCTTTCCATAGGTAAAACTCCGATCAAGGCAAAGGTTGACTGTCCCTCAATCGTCGCCAAACGAATTGGGTGACAGCTGTACGCAGGTTGGCGAACCGGGATCGGAAAACCGGCAGACCCGAAGGTCTCCCGCGCACAGCTGCCATTAGAGACAGCTTTGCGAGCGTGCAACAGCGTCTGCAAGAAAGCACAGAGCTTTTGCACCCGATAACTCAGGTCGCCAAACCTGGTCGCCATTGGGGCGACGGAGCGGACTATAAGCTTCATCGGAACGGCGGGCAAGGTTGGGAGTTCCTGGCTTTGTGTAGGACCTTGTATGGTCGTCCTAGGACCGTTACGCCACGTCGCTAGATGAATCGAGCTCGCTCCGAGGCATTCATTTCACTTTCTTCATCGCCGCTGACGCTATCCTCTAGAATCCTATTCCCGCAGTCGAGCTGGACTTCCACCCAATGCAAACCCCGACCACCCAGCACCCCCTCTGGAAAACTTACCTCCTTTTCCTGGCCCCCATGGTCCTCTCCAACTTTCTCCAATCCATGTCGGGCACCATCAACAGCATCTACATCGGCCAGATGCTCGGCACCCAAGCCTTGGCAGCCGTATCGGGCATGTTCCCGATCGTGTTCTTCTTCATCGCCCTGGTCATCGGCCTCGGCGCGGGTGCCGGCGTGCTCATCGGTCAAGCCTGGGGTGCGCGTGAACCGCATCTGGTGAAGACCATCGCCGCGACCACCTTGCTGTTGGGCGCGATGATCGGATTGGTGGCAGCGGTGCTGGGCAGTGTGTTCGCCAGGCCAGCGCTGGAGGGTTTGGGCACGCCGGCCGACGTGCTGGACGATGCCGTGGCCTACGCCCACGTGATGATGTGGATCATGCCTTCGCTGCTGGTCTACGTGCTGTTCACCCAACTGCTGCGCGGCGTGAGCGATACCGTGTCGCCGCTGATCGCGTTGGTGGTGTCGACCTGTATCGGCCTGGCGCTGACGCCGGCATTGATTCGCGGTTGGCTGGGGTTGCCGATGATGGGGATTCAGAGTGCGGCGTATGCGGGGTTGGTGGGGAACCTGTCGGCGATGGCGTGGCTGGCGTGGCGCTTGATTCGCAAGGGGCATCCATTGGCGCCGGATCGGGAGATGTTTGCGGCGATGCGGATGGACCTGGTGATTCTCGGCAAGGTGCTGCGCATCGGTTTGCCGACCGGGTTGCAGATGGTGGTGTTGTCGGTGTCGGAACTGGTGATTCTGGCGCTGGTGAATCAGCACGGTTCCCAGGCGACTGCAGCCTATGGCGCGGTGACGCAGATCGTCAATTACGTGCAGTTTCCGGCGCTGTCGATTGCGATCACGGCGTCGATCCTGGGTGCCCAGGCGATCGGGGCAGGGCGCATCGAGCGCATCGGGCCGATTCTGCGTACGGGGCTGTTGATCAACGTGTGCCTGACCGGTGGGTTGGTGGTGTTGGGTTATCTGCTGTCGCACTGGTTGCTGGGGTTGTTCCTCACGGATGACATCACGCGTGCGAAGGCCGAGCATCTGTTGCACATAATGCTCTGGAGCCTGTTGGTGTTCGGCTTCCAGGCGATCATCGGCGGCATCATGCGTGCCAGCGGTTCGGTGCTGGTGCCGATGGCGATTTCGATTTTCTGTGTAGTCGGGGTGCAATTGCCGGTGGCTTACGCACTGGACGGCCACTTCGGATTGCAGGGCGTGTGGATGGCGTTTCCGGTGGCGTACCTGGGGATGCTTGTATTGCAGACGGCGTATTACAAGATGGTCTGGCAGCATCAGAAAATCGAGCGGTTGGTGTAGGAGGGCTTCGCAGGCAGGGCTGATTGAATTTCCGGCTTCAGAAAATACGGAAACGTCTTACGCGCTCATCAGAAACACCCTATTTAAACCGTGGTCGCCATCGTGAAAGCTTCCAAACCCTAGGACCAGGGTGGAAGCAAAGCCCTTCCTGTTCGTCAACATTCAGACCAGGAAGGCCTGACCATGCCCAGCCAACTGCGCACCTTCTTCGACCACAGCCGGCACAAACTCAGCGTCCACAACTTCGCCGCGAGCCTCGACGTCCTGGCCTTCCACGGCGAAGAGCAACTGAGCCAGCCGTTCCACTACGTCATCGAATTCACCTGCACCGAGCAGGACATCGCCGCCGACCAACTGCTCAACCGCGAGGCCCGCTTCAGCCTGCACGCCCCACCGCGCCCGCTCACCTTCCTGGCCCGGGACCTGCCGATCAAACCGCTGCGCACACTGCACGGCGTGGTCACCGGCTTCAAACGCCTGTCCGGCTCCGTCGACGAAGCGCGCTATGAAATCACCCTGCAACCGCGCCTGGCCTTGCTCGCCCGCGGTCAGCAGTTCCGTATCTACCAACACCAGTCGGTACCGGAAATCGTCGAACAGATCCTGCGCAGCCGCCACGACTTCCGCGGCGAGGATTTTTTCTTCAAGCTCACCCGCACCTACCCCAGGCGCCTGCAAGTCATGCAATACGGCGAAAGCGACCTGGCCTTCATCGCCCGCCTGCTGGCCGAGGTCGGCATCTGGTACCGCTTCACCAGCGACGAACGCCTGCACCTCGACGTCGTCGAATTCCACGACGATCAGCTGCGTTACCAGTCCGGCATCGAGCTGCCTTGCCACCCGCCCGCCGGCCTGAGCAGCAGCGAGCAGGACGGCGTCTGGGCCTTGCAAACCCACCACCAGGTGGTGGAACGCCAGGTCAACATCCGCACCTACCAGCACCGCGACGCCCGCGCCCACCTGGACGGCGAGATCGACCACACCCGCGGCGCAACCACCACCTACGGCGAGGCCTACCACTACGCCGAACCCTACACCGCCCTCGGCGACCGCTACCAGTTCTACGAAGACCTGCCGCCGGAAACCGGCTACTTCTACGCCCGCCTGCAACACGAGCGTTACCTCAACGACCAGACCCGCCTCAGCGGCACCAGCAGCAGCGCGACCCTGGCCCCCGGCCAGAAGCTGATGATCTCCGGCGGCGCGCCCCAGGCCTTCGCCCCCGGCACGGTGATCACCCACCTCAGCACCCGCGCCGCGCGCGATGCCAGCTTCGAAGCCCAATTCCAGGCCATCCCCTATTCGGAAAGCGTGTGTTTTCGCCCGCCACTGCTGGCCAAACCACAGATCGCCGGCACCGTCCCGGCCCGGGTCAGCAACCCGCAAAAACACGACCCCTACGCCGAAATCGACGTCGAAGGGCGCTACCGCGTGCACTTCCTGTTCGACCGCGACACCTGGCAACCCGGCCAGGAAAGCATGTGGCTGCGCCTTGCCCGGCCCTACGCCGGCGACACCCACGGCCTGCATTTGCCGCTGATCGCCGGCACCGAAGTGGCAGTGGCCTTCGAACAGGGCGACCCGGATCGACCGTACATCGCCCACGCCCTGCACGACAGCGAACACCGCGACCACGTGACCCTGCGCGCGCGCAATTACAAGCGCAACGTGCTGCGCACGCCGGCCAATAACAAGTTGCGGATGGAGGACACCCGGGGCAAAGAGCACGTCAAGCTGAGTACCGAACACAGTGGCAAGAGTCAGCTGAATCTCGGGCATTTGGTCGATGCCGAACAGCAGAAGCGCGGGGAAGGCTTTGAGTTGCGCACCGATGGCTGGGGGGCGATTCGGGCGGGGAAGGGGTTGTTGATCAGTGCCGATGAACAGACCAAAGCACAGGGGCCGGTCCTGGACATGAGCGCGGCCATCGGTCGTCTGCAACAGGCGGGCGAGCAACTGCAGCAACTCTCTGTCGATGCCCAGGCCGCCAACGCCGATCCCGCGGATGTGCAGGCACAAATGGCATTCGTGCGCCAACAACTCGAAGAGCTCAAAGCCGCCGTCGTACTCCTCAGCGCACCCCAGGGCATCGCCCTCACCAGCGGCAAACACCTGCAACTGGCGGCGCAAAACAACCTGATGCTCAACGCCGGGGGCGAAGCCGACCTCAGCGTGGTCAAGCGCCTGTTCATCGGCGTGGGGCAGGGGCTGAGCCTGTTCGTGCGCAAGCTGGGCATCAAGCTGATCGCCAACCACGGGCCAGTCAGCGTGCAAGCGCAGAACGACACGCTCGAACTAATCGCTCGTCACGGCCTGGCAATCACCAGCACCGAAGACGAAATCCACATCACCGCCAAGAAGAAAATCACCCTCAACGCCGGTGGCAGCTACATCACCCTCGATCCCTCCAGCATCGAATCGGGCACCGCAGGTGACTACAACGTCAAGGCGGCGCATCTCGACTACAGCGGTGCAGCCAGGCAATCACTGGAAATACCGCCGCTGGCTCAACTGTCCGAGCACCAAACCGAGTCCGTGGGACTTTCGGATTTCTCAGCCTGATCCAAATGAGATTCAAGGAGTGAACCACACCATGCGCGATTTGCTCATTTGGCTGTTTGGCACCGAGTCGTCGTTCGGTCGGCACTCACGATCTGCCGCGCCCGTGACTTCCATCCCACCCGCTTCCACCTTATCGACAGTTGTGGCGGACACTTTGCCAGAGCCCGTCACTGATGGATTGCAGCCACTGAAAAACTGGAGCCACCCGTTCAAGGACAAAGATCCCTCCAAGGACAAACGCAACCCGCTGTCGCAACTGACTCACCTGGCCAACGCGAAAGCAGGCTATTTCCCCCTCGGCCGCAGCGGCCTGTTTCATGGCGGCATCCATTTCGACAGCGGCACCGCTGGCACTCTGGATCAATCCAGCGTGCACTGCCTGGCCGACGGCGAAGTGGTGGCGTACCGCATCGACACGCATGCACCGACCACGACTTACTCGATCAATAAACAAACCGTAGAAAAACCGTTCTCGCGCAATTTCGTGCTGGTGCGCCACCAACTTCAGCCACCGAAAATCGAAGGCAGCCCGGACACGCCGCCCAGCCTGACCTTATATAGCCTGTACATGCACCTGCAGGATTGGTCGGTGTACCACGAGGACGCCAACTTCACACGCCCGGCATTCTGGCCCGAGAGCCCGATCCTCCGGGTCAAACAGACGGTGAACGACTTCCGCCCCGGACAACCTGAGCTGCGTGGCCTGAACGTGCGCAACAAGGATTGGCAGGGCAAGGTGATCGACCTCTTGCCACGGGGCGCCGAGGTGACCGTCAGTGGCGAGAGACACATGCGCAAGCTGGAGAACCGCCTCGGCCCCGCCAATCTGATCAGCGCCGATGGATCGCTGCGCGGCTATGTGTCCATTGCCGAGGTGAACCAAATTACCGGGGACGACTATTACGTCAAGACGCTCGGGGACTCGCTCAGTGTCAACGCCGAACCGAACTTTCACAGTGAAGTCCTCATGGAGCTGCCGAATGGCACACACCTCACGCTCAGTGGTGACGGCTATTACCGCAAACTGGAACGCGTCGACCAGTACGTGCATTTCGCCGAGTTGCAAGGCGAACAGAAACCGCTGGGGCCGGACCGGGTGGTGGTGCTCGACACGCCCATCGCGATCAAAGCCGGGCAACTGATCGGTCACCTCGGCCAGTACCAGGACAGCGGTGCGGAGCAGCCGGAACAGAAGCTGCATCTGGAAGTGTTCAGTGGCGATGACGTCGAGCGGTTCATCAACGCCAGTCGCGCCTGGGCCCAGCGTCTGCCAGAGAAAGACAGGACCTGGTTGAAGCTCGCCAAGGGCACCGCAGTGGTGCCTCATCAAGAAAATGCCACTGCCGCACAACTTAAGGTATGGAGCGCCGCCAGCCCGCTCAGCGCTGCCGACCTGTTAATCCCCAAAAGCATGCTGGATGGCCTGCCGGCCGACAGAAAAATCCAGGTGACCGCGAGCGAGAGTCGCAAAGCCAGTAACTGGTATCGCCTGGACGGGCTGCTCCACGACGCCGACAACCTCTCGCTCAATGGCTGGGTGCGCGAAGAAGTCGGCGTCACACCGTGGGTCAGCCCCTGGTCCTGGGAAGGCTACGACATCATCGATGAATACGACGTCCCTCAGGAGTTCATGGCCTCATTCCTGCGCGCGGTCAAACGCCTGAGCGAAGCGCAACTCGAGCGTTTCGGCCCCATGGCGGATGAAGGCGACACGGGTCCGTTAAAGACCCGGCTATACGACATCATTGATGCCAATCGCGATGGCAGGATGACGGCTGAAGAGCTGCGAACGGCACTCAGCCTGCCCGCCCATGCGCAATCCATTTCGCAATTGATCGTCAATTGCGAAAGCGAGTGGTACCACAAGGTGGGCAAGTGGGATCGGCTGGATGAGGTCCTCGGGCATAGCGGTTCGACGCCCCAATTGAATTGGTTGGCGGAGAAACAGCGGATCAGGCAGATGTGTTGGTGGGGGGAGGTGGCGGCGGGAGTCGGGCTTCCGGCGCATGGAGAGGTTTATTACTTTCATCCAATCGGATTGGTAAGCAGTTTCTTCGCCGTTGATGATCAGAACGATTTGAGCTGGCTAACAGTACCTTATGGTCAATTAACCTTTGATGCTGAAGGCAACGATATAGAGGATGAGTCGCATCCGTCGTACAGATATTTCAGTAGAATTGCCCACTGGCCGGGTGGCGTGTCTGGAGTAACAATTGGCCGAGGTTACGATCTAGGTCAGCGGCCTGATCCAAGAAAAGACCTGTATGCAGTAGGAATTGAAGAGCCTCTGCTAACTTGGCTGGTCGGGGCTAAAGGGCTTCATGGAACAGCAGCGAAAAATTATCTCGAAACCGCTCCGATGACTATCCGAAAGCAAAGGATTTCTAGAAAGCAGCAGTACGAACTGTTCTTGCCTGTCTATGCATACATGAAAAAAGAGGTTATTCGCATATCGAATACAGCAGCAGTCAAAGATGCTTATGGTGTACTCACTTGGGGAATGGTAAACAGTAAGATCCAAGACGTTGTAATTGACCTGATTTATAGAGGTGATTATACCACGCATGCGCGAACTTTCATTCAAAAGCCTTTTGTCGAAAATGATATTGGGCCTGTAAGAAATATCATATCCAATAAAGATCGTTGGTCGAACGTGCCAGACGATAGATTTAAGAGAAGAACGGAGTATATAAAATAATGAAAATAATTTTTTTATTTGTACTCGCTGTTTTCGCCGCTGGCGTGGGTGAAGCCTCGGAATTTAACTACAAGAGAGTACTAATGGCAGGGACAGGCGACGTAGGAAATCTTTTGGTTCGATACCTTATTTCATCGGATGAGTCATGTATTTTTATCCAAAATTTGCTTCCCGGCGGTAAAGGCACGGTATCAGCAGAGAAAAAAATCTGTTCATTAGCTGGGAAGAGTTTTGATGACGGATACACAGCAGTCGATGTAAAAGAGGGCGCCTTCAAAGATGGGAAACTCCTCTTTAAAATTGGAGTGACCCCCCTACAACCCATCGGTGAATCAATAATGTCCTGCGAAGTAATATTTTATAATGGCCTGGCAGATCACCTTTCCTGTCAGGAAAAGGTAGAAATCAACGAAGTGACCTGCAAATGAAATGCTGGAAATTAATATTGTGCAGTTTAATTATCATGGCCGCCGCAAGATCCCCGCCAAGGAAGGGTAATGCGGCGTATGGTATCTGCGTAAAGCCTAACACGGACATCTATCGCACTATTTTGAATAGCGAGCTTTTAGACTTCGATAGCGCTCAGCGCGAGGTCTTGGAGCGAAGAATAAGGACTCATTAAGTTTTGTCCAGACTCAGCAGTTGTTCATTGATGCCATCCCTGTCTGAAACGGGAGCACGCTAGCCATGCCTGTCACACTGGATAAAATTCCACCTCTTGCGCCACGTCCTGCACGGCCTCGTATCTGGTTGTGGCTCGGTTTGCTGCTGTCGGGGTTGTTGCTGGGGGTAGGAGGAACCTTACTGTTCGGCGACGAAACGTTGCCCCAAAAACCTGATGAGTTCTGGCGTCTGGCCTTAGGTGTCCCGTTCCTGAGTTGGTGCGCGCTGGGTTTCGGGCGAATGCTATTTCATATCGGCGAACATGCTGCTGCCGATGGTTGGGATGAAGCGCGGGAAGAAGTCCTGATCCGCAAGATTCGTCAGGGTCGACGCTCGCAGCAAGTGTTGGGCGTGAGTTGGTACACCGCGCTTCGAGCACCAGGAGAGCCACCGGCCTCACAACTGGAAGCCTTGCTGAGTGCAACCAAAGCCCTGAAAGCTCAACCGTCCAGGCTGGATCTGACGACGTCTGGGCATAGTCGCCTGTCAGGCGGTACGGATGCAGACCTCAAACGCACTCTGCAGCGAATACTTGCATCCGTGCTCGCCGACTTGGCGCCAACCCTTGCCAGGTTGCCTGACGGCGCTCCACTGGCCCTGTTGCTGGAACTCGATAGCGGTTTGTCTGAGGACCAATGGCGCCAAGTGTGGCAAAAGGCGTGGCGCGGGTCCGGCATCCGTCAGGCGACTTCACCCGTCGAGGGCAGTGGTCTGGCCGCGCTGGACCAATGGCTCGACCAACGCATCGACGACCAGGCGTTGCTGATGGTGGTCGCAGTGCGGTTTGCCCCGGAACAGCCCGAGGGCACGGCAGAAGTCGCCGTTGGTTTGCTGTTTGGCAACCGGCTGACGCAAACCACCCTGGCGCCGATCGCCTACCTCCATCGTCCGGAAGAAAAGCGCAAATCCACTTCCGATGATTTGCTATACGCCACGCGACAGGCCCTCGACTGGGTGCCGCTGGATGCGCAGTCAATTAAACAAGTCTGGCGGGTGGGTATAGATGTGCAACGCGAGGCGGCCATTGCGACCGTGTTGACTGAAATGCCCGTGGCTGTCACGCATAAACAGGGGATCTGCAATCTGGATGCGCTGCTCGGCCAGCCCGGCAAAGCATCACCTTGGCTGGCCATCGCTGCCGCGACTCAAATGATTGAGAGCGGTGCTGGAGCTCAATTCATTTTCAGTGGTGGCGGCGCTGGCACAGACAGTCTTTGGGGCACGGTTTTGACGCCTGTGCCGACCCTGTCGAAATAGGCGGATTCTGACGCCGCTGTAGGCAACGACGCAAAGTGTTGTAGTCCTCGCGAAGTAATTTTGACGATAACTAAACAATCCCTGACAAATCCGTTTGTTGTCTGATGCGCACGTCCCACAGCCGATTAAAACACGCTGAAATCCCAGGAAATATCCGACGTATTTTTAGGGTTGGCTGTCGGAAGTGCGGCGGTTAGCGTGGTAGCTCTCATCACTCAGCAGAGAGTCACCATGCCCGACGACACACTCGATACCCCTGAGACATCTGCGGTCCACAGCACCCCCCCGTATCTCTGCGGTGATTCGAAAAGATTTCACAAGGCCGCCGACCGGGCCCTTGATCATTACCTCAAACCAGCCCCTCGCGTAGATGGCCATAATCCACGCAAACCCGCGATGATTTTTATCGTTGATCCTGAAGTCGACAACGAGACGCTACTGGCCCAGGTGTGCGAGTTGCTCGCTTCGGCCAATGCCATGGTCAGCGATCTGGCCGGGTTGATGGAGGGGACTCAGCGCAACACCATGCTGGCGGTGCAGCAGGTCATCATGCTGGGTGAACTGGCGGTGAATCGGGCGCTGGATAATGTGGGGGCTTCATGACCAGGGCCCGACCTTTTCCAGGTCGGGCCCTGTTACGTGGTCACTGATCCTTCTCGCAATTCACCATCCACGACACACCAAAGCGGTCGACCAGCATTCCGAAGCGCGCCGCCCAGAACGTCGTTTCCAGTGGCATCTGCACCTTGCCATCTTCGGCCAGTGCCGTGAACACGCGCTCGGCCTCGGCAATGCTGTCGACGTTCAGCGACACCGAGCATCCGGCCATTTCATCCGTGGGGCGATCCGGTGTGGTGTCCGAGCCCATGATCGCCTGATCGCCCACCGACAGGCGGGTGTGGATGATCAGGTTGTGCAGGTCCGCCGGAAATTGTTCGCGTGCGGGGCTTTCACCGAAGGTCATCATCATGTCGATATGGCCTTGCAGGGCTTGGGCATAGAAGGTGAAAGCGGCTTTGCAGTCGCCATTGAAGATGAGGTAGGGATTGATTTTCATGTTTCAGCTCCCGGGTCATTGAGGGTACACACCGGTTGACCGTTTGCCTGGTCAGCGAATTCCGATGCGTTTCGACTCGGGTAGCAAAGCCCTAAAACGTAGCGGGCGGTTGGGTTTTTTTAGATGTTTTTTCTATGGACGGGGCCAGGCTTATTGCCTCGGGCACGCGTCGCGGCGCAAGCACGCGCTCGATGGCGCCACGCACCAGGCTTTCCACCAATTCGTCGCGCTCCGGTTCATCCAGCGCATGCAGCGCCAGCCAGCTGGGGGCACTGTTGAGCAAGGCGGCAATCGCGTGCCCGGCGGCCAGCCGGCCCTGTTCACTCAACCGCGAGCGGTTGCCGAGTATCAGTAGCAGTTTGCGTTCGTACTGCTCGCGCAGTTGCTGCACACGTAGCTGTTGTTCTTCGTTCAGGCAGCCGCTGTCGCGCTCCACCAGGCGAAAATGCCAAGGCATCTCCTGATGCAGGTTGACATGCGCGCGGATCAGCGCCTGCAATTTGTCGCGCTTGGCCGGCGCCTGTTGCGCGATGCGCCCCAAGGTGGCCAGCAGTTCTTCGTAGAACTCTTCGATCAGATCCAGCAGCAAGTGCTGCTTGCTGGGGTAATGGTGATACAACGAACCCGGGGAGAGCCCCAGGCAGGTCGCGAGTTCACGCATGCCGACCTGGCCGAAACCCTTGCTGGCAAACAGCTCCAGGACTTTGTCCCGGTACTCGGCAAAACGTGAACAACGCTCAGGCATAGGCATGGAAGCCGCGCCCCGTCTTGCGTCCCAGGTAACCGGCGGCGACCATCTCCTTCAGCAGTGGAGCAGGGCGGTATTTGCTGTCGTTGAAGCCCTCGTAGAAGGCGTCGAGAATTGCCAGCACGGTATCCAGGCCGATCAGGTCCGCCAACGCCAGCGGGCCGATGGGCTGGTTGCAGCCCAGGCGCATGCCGGCGTCGATGTCTTCGGCACTGGCCAGGCCTTCCTGCAACACCAGTACCGCTTCGTTGATCATCGGCACCAGGATCCGGTTGACCACGAAGCCCGGACGGTTGCCGGCGGTGATCGCGGTCTTGCCCAGGGTGGTGGCCATGTCCAGTGCCAGGGCGTGGGTCGCGTCGCTGGTTTGCAGACCGCGGATCACTTCGATCAGGCCCATTACCGGCACCGGGTTGAAGAAGTGCAGGCCGATGAAACGTTGAGGCTGGCTAACGCTGGCGGCGAGTTGGGTAATCGACAGCGACGAGGTGTTGGAAGCGATCACGCAGTCGGGGCTGACCTGCGCGGCGATCTGTTGCAGCACCCGCAGTTTCAGCTCGAGGTTTTCCGTGGCGGCTTCGATCACCAATTGCACGTTCTGCAGGCTGCTGTAATCGGTGCTAGTGCGGATCCGGCCGAGGGCGGCGAGTTTTTGTTCCTGGGTCAGCGTATCCTTGGCGATTTGCCGATCAAGGTTTTTGCCAACCGTCGCAATGGCCTTTTGCAGAGCGCTGTCGGAAATGTCGATCAAGGTCACCTTGAAGCCGGCCAGGGCGCAGACTTGCGCAATGCCGTTACCCATGGTGCCCGCGCCTATCACGCCAATGTCTTGTAGATTCATGTTGGTGTCCTTGCGCTCAAACGTTGCGATACCTTGGCCGTCCCAGCGGCCGAAGGCGTACTATTGGCAACGAGTCTAGAGCCGGCAGGGCGGTTGTCCTATGCCGAAACTGTTCAACGCAACTGGTGTTTTTTGCCAGTCGGTCATGGGGAGATAAGCGTTCAAATGCGGGAAAAAGACTCGGTGGCCGCCTACTTCATGCAGGCCATGGTCCAGGGGAAGGGGAACGATCCGCAACGCCTGGGGGTTGCACTGGAGCAAGCCGGCATTGACCCGGTGTTGATGGAGCAACCCACGGCACGGGTGCCGGCCAGTGCATTTGCCGCCCTCTGGCTGATCCAGATCCGCGAACTCGACGACGAATTCTTCGGCCTCGACTCCCATGGCATGTCACCGGGCAGCTTCGCCCTGATCTGCCGGGCGCTGATTCAAGAACCCGATCTGCACAAAGCCATGCGCCAGTGCCTGGCCAACTTTGCCCTGTTCCTGCGGGACTTTCGCGGCACCCTGACCGTGCGCGGCAAACGGGCGGTCATCAGCCTGGAAACCCGCGCGCAAAACGATGACCTTGCCCGTTTGGGCGAAGAGACCTTCCTGATATTGATGATCAGCCTGCTGTGCTGGCTGGGCGGTCGACGCATTCCCATCGATCGTGCAGACTTTCGCCATCAGCGCATCTCCCTGAGCGATGACCGCTTGCTCTGGGGGCACAACCTGACTTTCGGCGCCGAGCGCACCGAGATCGAATTTGCCAGTCATTACCTGCGCCTGCCGGTGATTCAGGACCTGGCCTCGTTGAAAATATTCCTGCGCACCGCGCCGCAATGGCTGGTGATCCGCTTTCGCAACCAGCATGGCCTGGCGTCGCAGGTGCATCAGCGCCTGCGCCACAGCCATTACAGCGAATGGCCGACCTTGCAGGCCTTCGCCCTGGAACAACACCTGAGCCCCAGCACCTTCCGCCGCAAGCTGGAGCGCGAAGGCTGTTCGTACCAGGAGATCAAGGACGAAGTACGGCGCGGGGTGGCATTCGAGCAGTTGCGCCAAAGCAAGGCGAGCATCGGCGATATAGCCGAGCGCTTGGGGTTTCAGGAGCCGAGTGCGTTTCACCGGGCCTTCAAGAAATGGACGGGGGAGAGTCCGGGGCGCTATCGGGCGCGGTTCCAGGGTGAATTGTCAGAAGGCTCTGACAGACCCGTCTGATTAAGCGCGACCCCGATGTTTTCGGCGGTATCGGGTTGTACAGTCGCAGCTCCTAGTCTCTGTTCAACGCAGTTTGCAACAAGGACGCTGACCCCAAGGAACTGGAGCCTGTCGATGACCGATATTGAAAACATTCCCCCGAGAACCGTAAACCCGACACCCGATCGCTTTAGCCAATTGAGTAAAAAGCTGTTGTGGCTCAATGAGCGTGCGTGGCCATTGACCCTGGTGATCCTGCTCACTGCCGGGGTGTACTTGTATCAATATATTCAGGAAGAAAAGATCCCGCTGAGTATTACTTCTTCGGCCGTCATCACTGCGCTGCCGGTCATGTCCGCGATACTCATGTTCGTCATTTCGATCCTGTTGGCTTTCGTCCTGTTGCCGATTTTCGTCCTGTTTCATCGACTGAATGATTCCGGCAAGCGGCTGAGCGACGAGCTCGGCCTTGAACAAACCACTCCAGAGAACAGGGCGCGCCACAGTCGAATGCTAGGACGCTGGGGCGGTAGCCTGTTGATCCTCGGCACCTTCTGCGCAGTGCTGTGCGTGATCGGCTCCCAAGTGACGGGCAATTGGTACTGGGGCACTGCGGCGGTAGTGGGTACCGGGTTGACGATTGCCTGCTACTACTGGCTGATGACGCGCGGTGTGGAAGGCCCGGTGTCGATGGATTTTCGCATTGCCTGTGTCATGTCCGCCTTTGTTCAGGTATGCGTGATTCTCAATGTCACGATTGTGGCGATCGACATCGCCGGCCAATACGTCAGCAATCTGTGGTGGCTGGTGCCGCTGATGCTGGTGGAATTACTGGTGGTCTGGATAATCCAGCTGCTGGGTGCATTGTTCGTGTTGAAGATGCGCAGCCATGAGAACCCGGTGGCCCTTGTAGCGTCCGCCGTGATGGTCCTGGTCCTCGTTCTGGGTTTGTATCCACCCACAGGCGCCAAACTGGGCGGGTTTGCCTTTCAAGTCTCGGCCTCCGGCGCACGCAATTGCACCCTCATGAATTTCGCCCCCGAGAGCAAAGGGCTCGAGGCGCTCACGGATCCCGACAGGCCCGGCTTCAGTCGCCCGTTACGCGTCATCGCCGAGGCAGATGGTACTTATTTTGTGCGCCCGTGGAAGACCGACTCCAAGGCGGTGCAGTTTGTGCCGCGTGCCAGTCTGGTGGGCGTTGATGTCTGCCCGGCCGCCAAGCCCAAGGCTGCTTCCTCCGGAGCCCCCGCGCCGATCCCCGGCTGAAGTACCATGGCGCATTGTTGTCCTCACCACGCCAGGTCCAGCGCCGTATGCCAGTTGCTCTTAACCGCTTCACCACCTTGCTCGACCAGGCCAGGCGTGCCTTGCTGCTGGTCTGGGGCACCTCTCGCGCTCTGTTTCTGGGCCTGGTGCTGGCCACCCTGATCGCCGGGGTACTCCCGGCCCTGGCCGCCTGGCTGGGCCAGCGCATCGTCGATGCGGTGGTGTTCGCCATGCAGTTGCACGCGCAGCAGGGCAGTGCGCCGTTGTGGCCGGTGGTGCGTTATGTGCTGTTTGAAGCCGGCGTGCTGGCGTTGCTGTCCGGGACCCAGCGGGCGCTGTCGGTGCAGCAGTCGCTGTTGCGGGTGCAGCTGGGGCAGAAGGTCAACACGATGATTCTGGAAAAGGCCCAGACACTGTCGCTGGTGCAATTCGAGAATTCCGAGTTCTACGACAAGCTGGTGCGGGTGCGGCGCGAGGCTTCGACCCGGCCGTTGGCGCTGGTGATGAAGTCGTTGGGGCTGATCCAGAACCTGATCGTGTTGATCAGCTTCGGCGTGTTGCTGGTGCATTTTTCGCCCTGGGCCCTGGTGCTGCTGGTGGTCGGTGCGTTGCCGGTGTTCTTTGCCGAAGCGCATTTTTCCGGGGATGCCTTCCGCCTGTTCACCCGCCGCGCGCCCGAGAGTCGCCAGCAAAATTACATCGAGACCCTGCTGTCCCACGAAGGCTATATCAAAGAGGTCAAGCTGTTCGGGTTTGCTCCGCTGCTGTTGAAGCGGTACCGCGACACGTTCGCCCGTCTCTATGCTGAAGACCGGCGCTTGACGCTGCGGCGAGATGGCTGGGGTTTCGGCTTGGGCCTGCTGGGCACCGCTGCGTTTTACCTGGCGTATGCCTGGGTGGTGGTCGATACCGTGCACGGCAGCATCAGCCTCGGCCAGATGACCATGTACCTGGTGTTGTTCAAGCAGGGGCAGACGGCGGTGAGCAGCAGCCTCAGCGCCATCAGCGGTCTTTACGAGGATGGCCTGTATCTGTCGAGTCTCTATGAATACCTGGCCGAACCGGTGGTGGTCGATACCGGCAGCCTGACGGTGGGCGCGGTGCCCGGTGATGGTTTGCGGTTCGAGAACGTCGGTTTCCGTTATCCGGGCGCCAGTCGGGCCGCGCTGGAAGGCATCGATCTGCACCTGGTCCCCGGCCACAGTGTGGCGCTGGTGGGGGAGAACGGTTCGGGCAAGACCACGCTGATCAAACTGCTGGCGCGTCTGTACCGTCCCGATCAGGGCCGTATTCTGCTGGACGGCAGCGATTTGCAGGCGTGGGAAGAAGACGCGCTGCGCCGCCGCATCGGCGTGATTTTTCAGGACTACATCCGTTACCAGTTCTCGGTCGGCGAGAACATCGGCGTGGGCGACACCCTGGCCTTCAACGATGAACAGCGTTGGCAGGAAGCGGCTGCCGAGGGCATGGCTGCGCCGTTTATCGAGCGTCTGGACCGCGGTTATGCGACCCAACTCGGACGCTGGTTCGCCGGTGGGCAGGAACTGTCCGGCGGGCAATGGCAGAAGATCGCCTTGTCCCGCGCCTACATGCGCCGCGAGGCCGACATCCTGATTCTCGATGAGCCGACCTCGGCGCTCGACCCGGCGGCGGAAGCGGCGGTGTTCGAGCACTTCAGCGAGCACACCGAAGGCCGCATGACGCTACTGATTTCCCACCGCTTTTCCAGCGTGCGCAATGCCGATCACATCATCGTGCTGGATCAGGGTTCGATCCTGGAGCGGGGTGACCACGACAGTCTGGTGGCGGCGGGCGGGCGCTATGCGCAGTTGTTCAACTTGCAGGCCAGGGGGTATCGCTGAGCCTCAGGACTCCCGAGCACGACGAGTCACTGCCGGCCCGGCGACCCGGGCCGGCGGCGTCGACTGGATCAAGCTGTCCAGCGCCTTGCGGTAGACCTGCCCACCCCGGCTCATGCTGTTGTTGTGCGATGCGCCGGGCACCAGCAACAGCCGCTTGGGTTCTACGGCCGCATTGAATAATTGCTCGCTGAAGCGCGGCGGTACGTAGCGGTCGTCGAGCCCGTGGACCACCAGCAACGGCATGTTGATCTCGGCGATCTTGTCGATGGAATCGAATTTCTGCGACAGCAGCCAGCGCACCGGCAGGGAGGTGTTGGCCATCGCCGTGGCGACATCGGCCAGGGACGTGAAGGTCGACTCGATGACCAGGCCGCGAGCCGGCACCGGGGCCTGGTCTTTTGCGGCTGCCTTGCCCAGCTCGGCCGCCAGGTCGATGGCCACGGCGCCGCCGAGCGAATGACCGTAGATCAGCCGTTTGTTCGCGTCCGGTTGCAGCAGTTTGAAGCGTTCCCAGGCAACCCGTGCATCTTCGTACACCGTGGCTTCCGACGGCAGGTCGCCATGACTCTGGCCGAAACCGCGGTAATCGATGGCCAGCACCGAGTATCCGAGTGCTTGCAGCTGCTGGATGCGAAACAGCTGCCCGGTGAGGTTCCAGCGTACGCCATGCAGGTAGAGGATCGCCGGCGCGTTTGCCCGCTCCGCCGGCCACCACCAGCCATGGATGCTTTGTCCGGGCTTGAAGCTTTTGGGCTGCAGCTCGAACTCCTGGACGCTGCTCGGCAGCCCGCTGTACCAACTGGCATTCCCCGGTTCGATGCGGAACAGCAGCTCCCGCTCCTTATGCTCCAGCACCGCGCAGCCCACAGGCAGGCCGACGACCAGCGCGGCCATGCACAGCAGCGCCAGCCAGCGTCGGTGTAGACGAGCGAGGAGGGAAGCGGGCATTGGGCGGTCCCCGGCAAAAAGCTGAAGTTCGGGTTTTAGCAGAAGCGTGCTCGGCGCGGGAAAAATTTCGACAGCCGTTCACCTGAACCCTGTAGGAGCAAGCTTGCTCGCGATAGTCGTCAACGATAACGCGTGCTTGCAGGATAAACGCGGCGCTTCCTGTAGGAGCAAGCTTGCCCCGGGCGGCGTTCCGACGATGGTCGTCAACGATAACGCTGGAAACCTGACACCCCGCGGCGCTCTCAGGCTCATCGCGAGCAAGCTCGCTCCTACAGGGTTCAGGGTCGTTTAAGAGCGTGGTCAATCCACCTGCAACACAATCTTGCCAATGTGCTCGCCCGCTTCCATCCGGGCATGGGCCTGGGCGGCCTGGTCCAGGGGATAAACCTTGTCGATCATTGGCAGGCAACGACCGGCGGTAAGGACGGGCCAGACGTACTCGCGCAACTGCTCGGCAATCGAAGCTTTTTCTTCGCGGGTACGCGCGCGCATCAGGGAACCGGTGATCGTCGCGCGTTTGCCCAGGATCGCCATCAGGTCGACCTCTTTGGCCTGGGCGCCGCCGAGAAAGCCCAGCATCACCAATCGACCGTCCATGCCCAGCGCCGCGAGGTTCGCGTTCAGGTACGAGCCGCCCATGATATCGAGGATCACATTGACCCCTTTGCCAGCGGTTTTCTCCTGGATGACTTGAACGAAATCCTGATCGCGATAGTTGATCGCCTCCGCCCCCAGCTTGCGGATCGCTGCACACTTTTCTTCACTGCCCGCCGTGGCGAAGGCCTTGATTGCGAATTCGCGACATAACATCAGCGCGGTGGTGCCGATGCCGCTGGTGCCGCCATGGATCAATGCGCGCTGGCCCTGGCTGGCGCCACCGATGTCGAACAGGTTGGCCCAAACGGTAAAGAAGGTTTCCGGCACCGCCGCGGCTTGCAGCCAGTCCATGCCTTGGGGAATCGGCAGCGCCTGACTGGCAGGGGCGACGCAGTACTGCGCATAACCGCCGCCATTGGTCAGCGCACACACGCTGTCGCCGAGGATGAATTCAGTGACGCCCAGGCCGATCGCCACGACTTCACCGGCCACTTCCAGCCCGGGGATCGGGCTCATGCCGGGTTTCATCGGGTACTTGCCGGCGCGCTGGATCACATCGGGGCGGTTGACGCCGGCAGCGTGGATGCGGATCAGTATTTCGCCGGCCGCTACGGTGGGGACGGGGACCTGGCGTGGTTGCAGGACGTCGGGGCCGCCGGGTTGGGTGATTTCAATCTGGGTCATGGTTTGGGGCAAAGTCATGGCGAATACCTGTGTGGAAGGTGATCTGTAGATGGGACCGCGTCGTCGCGCGGTAGATCAAAAGATCGCAGGCTGTTGCTGTAGGAGCCAGGCTTGCCGGCGAAGGCGATCTCACGGACGTCTTCGCCGGCAAGCCTGGCTCCTACAGCAACAGCAACAGCCTGCGATCTTTTTGGTCTCTATTGGCAATTCAGTGCAATCAGCCTATCCCGATGATTCAGCAATCGCATACCCAATTCCAACGACAGCGCCTACCGGGGGATCGAGTTCCCTGTAGGCGCTGTCGAGCGGAGCGAGGCTGTGATCTTTTGATCTTATGGCATTTGCGGCAGTTCCTGAGGCCGCAGATCAAACACCAATACTTCAGCGTCCACACCCTTGCTCAAGTTCAACACCTGCTCATCGCGAACCCTGACGCCATCGCCTTCCTGCAACAGCACGCCGTTGAGTTCGACGCTGCCCCGGGCTACATGCACATAGGCATAGCGATTCGCACCCAGCTCCAGGCTGGCGCTTTCCTTGCCGTCGATCAGGCCGGCATACACCCGCGCGTCCTGGCGCACCTTCAGCGAACCATTTGTCCCCTCAGGGGAAATGATCAGTTGAAGACGTCCGCGTTTCTTCTGGGTGCTGAAGTGTTCCTGCTGATAACGCGGTTTGGCGCCGCTCTCCTGAGGCACGATCCAGATTTGCAGGAAATGCACCGGCCGTGTCGCCGAATGGTTGAACTCGCTGTGAGCGACGCCGCTGCCGGCGCTCATCAGTTGCACATCACCGGGGCGGATCACCGAACCGGTGCCCAGGGTGTCCTTGTGCTCCAGGGCGCCTTCGAGCACATAGGAGAAAATCTCCATGTCGCGGTGAGGGTGCTGGCCAAAGCCTTTGCCGGCCGCCACGCGATCATCGTTGATTACCAGCAGGTCGGAAAATCCCTGCTCTTTCGGGTTGCGGTAGTTGGCGAAGGAAAAGGTATGGAAGGACTTCAACCAACCATGATTGGCGGCGCCGCGATCAGAAGCTTTGCGAAGGGTCAGCATGATGAAATTCTCCTGTGGGGACGTTGATTCGTCCGAGTGAGGAGAAGGTTAATGGTTACTGGCTGGTGCAATAAGTAGATGGATTTTGAAATACTGTCTCTCTCAAGTTGACAGTAATGAACGGGCAGTCAGATATTCTGCTCCGACGCTGGCGTCATACCTGGCCATAATGCACAGCACTTCTTAATGCCTGACACAGCCCTCCTGTGGGAGCGGGCTTGCTCGCGAAAGCGGTGTATCAGCCACCCACAATGTTGAATGTGACGCCGTATTCGCGAGCAAGCCCGCTCTCACAGGGATTTGGTGTCTGGCAGTTGGATCTTCTTTTGACTTCAGTGATTTTTAACCCATGAAAACCGTGGCAATGGTGTTGTTCCCCGACTTTCTCCTGCTCGACATGGCCGGGCCCATGGAAGTGTTTTCCATCGCCAACCGTTATCTGCCGCAGGCCGAGCGCTATGAGCTGTCGACCATCGGCACCGAACACGGCGCGTTGCGGGCCTCCAACGGCGTCAGCGTCCAGGCCGACCGGCACATCGATCAGGCAACCGAGGCCTATGACCTGCTACTGGTGCCCGGCGGTCCCGGGGCCTATAACGAAAAACATCCGCCGTTGCTTGACTGGCTGCACGGCGCTGTCAGCCGCGCGGGCCGTTATGGTTCGATCTGCACCGGTGCCTTCGTGCTGGGCCATGCCGGTCTGCTCGACGGCTACCGTGTCACCACCCACTGGCATTACACCGAACGACTGATCAAGGGCTTTCCCAAGGCGAGGGTGGAGACCGACCAGATCTACGTGCTGGACCGTAACCTCATCACGTCCGGCGGTGTCACCGCCGGCATCGACCTGGCACTGGCGGTGGTCGCCGAGGACCATGGCAAGAAAGTCGCCCAGGACGTGGCCAAGGTGTTGCTGGTGGTGATGAAACGCCAGGGCGGGCAGGCGCAATTCAGTCCTTTGACAGCTGCCGTCGCCCCCCAGGAAACGCCGGTGACCCGTGTGCAGACCTATATGCTCGAGCATCTCGATGAAACTTTCAGCATCGAGCGCATGGCCGGTTTGGCCACCATGAGCTCACGCCATTTCGCCAGGGTCTTTACCCGGGAAGTGAACATGACGCCCATGGAATTTTTGCAGAGTGCGCGCATCGATTGCGCCAGGAACCTGCTGGAAACCAGTGACCTGCCACTCAAGACCGTGGCCTTCAAAAGCGGCTTCGGCAGCGTACGGCACATGCGTTTCCTGTTCAGTGAAAAGCTCGGCCTGACCCCGACCCAGTATCGCGAACAGTTCAGCTAGAGCATTCTTGTCCGTTGTGCGCACCTTGATGGCCGCGACGCTCCCACCATGGTGGTTGTACCGTCACCGAGGCCTGCCAAGATAGCGCTGAACCCTTTGCGATGGAGATGCCGGAGCCTGGATGATGTGTGCAATAGAGCGTTGCTGCACTGTGCGCCGATCCGGTTCCAGCACGAGAACCTGCATGAACAGCCTCAGAGATTTGAACAGCGAAGCGCTGCTGCGATTCGGCCCCTATGTGTTCCACCTGCGTCAGCGACTGGTCCTGCAGGGTGATCGGCCGCTGCGCATGGGTGGACGGGCCCTGGATATTTTGCAGGTGCTGGTGGAGCGTGCCGGCACAGTGGTCGGCAAGGACGAGCTGATCGCGCGGGTCTGGCCGACGTCGGTGGTCGAGGACATCAACCTGCGGGTGCACATTGCCGCGTTGCGCCGGGCGTTGGCCGACGGCCAGGACGGGCAGCGTTATATCGTCAATATTCCGCAACGCGGCTACAGCTTCATCGCGCCGGTGCAACACGAACCGGACGGTACGCCGGTCTCGCTCGAGACGCTGCACAAAGCACGGCACAACCTGCCTGCGCGGCTGTCGCCGGTGACCGGTCGGGACTCGATCGTCGGCAGCCTGGTGCGGCAATTGCCGGTTCGCCGGCTGATGACCCTGGCCGGCCCGGCCGGCATCGGCAAGAGCACCGTGGCACTGCGCGTGGCCGAGTTGCTGTTGCAGCACTATCAGGATGGTGTCTGGCGGGTGGATCTGGCGGCGATCGATGACCCTGCGCAATTGGTTGATCATCTGAGCCGTGTGCTCGACCTGGACATTGGCACCCGCCTTGACGTGTTGGCGCAACGGCATATGTTGCTGTTGCTCGATAACTGCGACCACTTGCTCGAACCCTGCCGGACTGTGGTCGAGGACTTGCTGATGGCAGCGCCCCGGTTGTCGATCCTGGTGACCAGTCGCGAACCGCTGCAGGCGCCGGGGGAGGCGGTGCAACGTTTGCCGCCCCTGGCGGTGCCGCCGGCTTCGGCGATGCACAGTGTGACCGAGGCCATGGGCTATTCGGCGGTGCAGTTGTTCGTCAGCCGTGCCCGCGCCCGTCAGCAGGGCTTTGCCCTGCGGGAACAGGACCTGCAGGCTGTAACGGAAATCTGTCGGCGGCTCGATGGTTTGCCTCTGGCCATCGAACTGGCGGCAGCGCAAATCGACGCGTTGGCGCTGGTCGGTTTGCACGCCCAGCTCGACAATTGTTTTCAGCTGCTGACCCAGGGCCGGCGCACGGCGGTCCCACGGCATCAAACCCTGCAAGCGGCGCTGGACTGGAGCCATGAACGGCTGAGTCCGGTGGAGCAGGCCGTGTTGCAGCGCCTGGCGGTTTTCAAGATGGCCTTTACCCTGGAGGCGGCAATTGGCGTGATCGGTTGCGCGCAGCTGCTGCCTGGCCGCCTGATGGAGGTGATCGAACGCCTGGCGCTCAAATCCTTGCTGTCGCTGGAGCAGGGCAGCGGTGTGAGCCGTTACCGTTTCCTCAACACCACCCGCAGTTACGCCCTGGAGAAACTCCGGCACGAAGGTAATGCTGTTCAGTCAAGCGCAATGCGCGTCCCTGTAGGAGCGAGCTTGCTCGCGATGGATTCAAGAGCGCCGCGTTTAGCCGGTAAACACGCGTAATCGTTAACGACCATCGCGAGCAAGCTCGCTCCTACGGGGAAGCGCATTGCGCTTAAATGAACGGCATTACGACACGAGGGAGACTTGCGCGCCTTCGAAATGCGCTACGCCCGCTACATCAGCCGGGCGCGCTGGACGTCAGGCGGCCAGATGGCGCTGCAAGCGATCGAGTAAGCGACGGACCGTCGTCAGGTCCGGTGTGCTAAAGCCTTCAGTGAAGCGTTGATAGATCGGCGCCAGCAGCTCATGGGCTTGCCCATAACGGCCCTGACTCAGCCAAAGCTGCGCCAATGCGGTGGCGCTGCGCAGTTCCCAGGTCAGGGCGCCTTGGGTTTTTGCCACGTTGAGCGCCCTGATCAATAGCGCCTCGGCCGCTGCGGTTTTCAGCGGGCAGTCTTCGTTCAGTAGCGTTTGGGCCCTGGCCCGCAGAATTTCCGCCGTGCTCCAGCCTGCGGCGCCGGTATCGGCCCGGTGCAGCAAGGCGTCATCGACGAAACGGTTGTCCAGCGTGACCATGATGTCCTTGATCAACCCGCTGACCGGTTGTGGCTGCGGTCGCGCTTCGACGTGGTCGATCACCTGCGCATAGTGGCGAGCCCAGGTGTAGAACAGCAGCACCGAATGTTTTTGGGCTTGCTCCAGCAGCAGACGCAACAGTTTGCGGGCGGTACGGGTATCACCGTTGTAATGGGCGATCAGGCAGCCGGCCAGCGCCAGGGTGTAGCATATGGACGTGCCGTGGTCGATCTGGATCGCGATATCCAACGCCTGGCGGGCAGTGCGCCAGGCCTGTTCCGGGTGGCCCTGCAACCAGAGAATGCGCGCCAGGATGGTCAGGGCGGCAACGCTCTGGTCGTACTGCACGCCGAAACCGTGGGTAAAGCGGTTGAGGTGCCCGCTCTGGGCCATGCGCTGCAGGACCTGTTCGGCATTCACCCGTGCCGCCGGCTGATCGCCGGCGAAGTGCAGGGCCAGCACCCGCAAGCGCTGCGCGCTGAGGGTCAACAGCCCATCGCCCTGCAATCCCAGTCGGTCGAATTGTCGGCTCTGCTCCAGCGCCGTTTGATAGTTGGCGCAACCGAGGTTGACCGCCATGTGCCCGGACACCGCTCGCAGTTGACCGTCCAGGTCGTTGCACGATTTGGCCAGCGCCCGGGCGTTGACGAAGGCGTCGATCGTTTCCGCTGTACCGCCCTCGGTGTGGTAGCACGAACTGCCAAGGGCCAGCTTGAGGGTCATTTTCAGTTGCGCGCAGGGCTCGGGGGCTGCGTCGAGCAAGGCCAGCGCCTTGCGCACATAGGCCCCGTGTTCCTTGAGCAGCGACAGTTCCTGCCACAACGGCGTGGACGTCGCGGCCAGATGGATTGCCAGGGTCTGCGGTCCTTGTGCAGTCAGGCCCCAGTGGAGGGCCGAACGAATGTCTTCCAGGCTGCGGGCATAGCGCTCGATCCACAGCCGGGTCGCGATCAGCTCCCAGTCGTGCCGGGCCTGACGCATCAGGGTCAGACAGTGTTCGGCATGGCGCTCCCGGGTGCCTTGCACATCGGCGGCCAGGTCGAGTTTTTCCAGGGCATAGCTGCGGGTGGTGTCGAGCAGACGGTAGAACACTTCTTCATCGCCCACCTCCACATTGAGCAGCGATTTGGCCACCAGTTGCGTGATCGAGCCAAACACCGCGCGGGGTTCGATGTGTTCGCCGACAATCACCGCCGCCGCTGACTGCAGGGTGAAGCCACCCCTGAAGATCCCCAGTCGACGCAGGCATGTCTGTTCGCACGGGCTGAGCAGTTCGAAGCTCCAGTCCAGCGTGGCGCGCAGGGTCTGATGGCGCCCCGGCACCGAATGACCGCCTTGGGTGAGCAGGTGAAAACTGCCTTGCAGTTGCTCCCGCAGGCCGCTCAGGCCCAGGCTGCCCACCTGCGCCGCAGCCAGTTCGATGGCCAGCGGAATGCCGTCCAGACGACGGCAGATTTCAATGGCCAGCGGCAACTCGTCATCGGTCAGTTCGAAGCTGTCATGGCTGGCCATCGCACGCTCGACGAACAACTGCAGTGCGGAGTATTCCAGGGCCTGGGCGCGTTCGTTGATGGGGGGAGGGCAATCCAGCGAGTCCAGGCGCTGGACGTATTCGCCTTCGGCCCGCAGGCTCTCGCGGCTGGTGGCCAGGATATGCACCTGGGGTGCACCGCGCAGGATGCTTTCGCTCAGCACCGCGATCGCGTCGATCAGGTGTTCACAATTGTCGATCACCAGCAGCATCTGCCGCTCGTGCAGGCACGCCGCCAGGCCGTTCGTGGGTTCGGCATCGTGCAGTGACAGGTCAAGCAGCGTCGCCAGGTGATGGGTGATCATCGACGGGTCGTTGATCGGTGCCAGGTCCAGCAGGCGGATGCCGTCCCGGTAGCGCCCGATCAGTTGTTCGGCGACGTGCAACGCCACGGTGGTCTTGCCGATGCCGCCGGGGCCGACCAGGGTGATGAAGCGCTGGCGCGCCAGTTGCACCACCAGACTGTCGACCAATGACTGGCGACCGATCGGGCGGGTGCGCCGTACGGGCAGGTTGTGGCCGCTCGGTGGGGGGACGTCGCTGCCGGGATGTGGGGCGACCTGTTCCAGGGAATAGGGCGCCACAAAACTGTAGCCTCGCTGGGCGACGGTGACGATGTAGCGCTGGCCGGCCTGACCATCGCCGAGGGCTTTGCGCAACGCCGCCATGTGCACACGCAGGTTGATGTCTTCCACGATGCTTTTTGGCCAGACCCGGGCGATCAGCGCTTGCTTGCTGACCACATTCCCGGCGTGTTCCAGCAGGATCAACAGAATGTCCAGGGCTCGCCGGCCCAGGCGCAAGGGCTGGTCGGCTTCCATCACCAGGCGTTGGCCGGGATAGACCCGGTAAGGGCCAAAATGGACGGCCTGTTCGGGGGAAAGGGTCAACGGGGCTCTCCGCGCAAATTCACAACGATTAACGCGTACTGCGTCAGGTCTGCGCCCAAAACTCTCCTATCAGGGCTGATGCGTCAAGTGTGCCAAAGATCTCGTGGCGCGTCTGGCTTAGCGATGCGGTTCAGCTGCGTACCAATGAATGATGGTCAACGCCCAACCCTGTAGGAGCGAGCTTGCTCGCGATGGACGTTAACGATAACGCGTTCCTTCTGAATGAACGCGTTGCCTTTGAGTCCATCGCGAGCGAGCTCGCTCCTACAGGGGCCACGGCGACTACTGGGTGGTGCGTGGAAGGGCTCGCAGGGTCTGGCAGCGCCAGGCAAACGGATTGATGCCCTCGCTGCGGGTGAAGATGTGGCAGAAGTGCGCCTGATCGCAGAAGCCGCATTCCAGGCTGATTTGCGTCAGCGTCAAGTCAGTGTTGCGAATCAGCTGCTTGGCCCGCGCAATGCGTTGGTGGCGAATCCAGTCCTGGGGCGAGAGGCCGGTGCTGCATTTGAACGCGCGGGAGAAATGACTGCGCGAGAGCGCGCAGGCCTGGGCCAGATCGGTGACTTCCAGTGTTTCACCGAGACGGTCGAGAATCAGCTGCTTGACCAGGCTCTCACGCCACGGGGTGAGGCCGCCGGTGTTTTTCTTCGTTTCATTGACTGGCGCGCGAGCAGCGCTTTGCTGACAGTGAGCCATGGCAAATGTCCGTGTTGGAGAGATCCATTCTTGGTCCCGGGCGCTCTGGCACGCGAGTTAAACGTTGTTAATTCTTCGTTTGTGACGGGCAGTCTTGAGCAAAGTCAGACACACTCTTCAGCCCCGCGCCTGGCTGAACACACAACGGAGCCATACCTATGAGCCATACCTATGAACCGTAACGATCTGCGCCGCGTCGACATGAACCTGCTGGTGATTTTCGAGGCCTTGATGTTCGAAAAGAACCTGACCCGTGTGGCGGAAAAGCTGTTCATGGGCCAACCGGCGGTGAGTGCGGCGTTGGGGCGGCTTCGCGATTTGTTCGACGATCCGCTGTTGCTGCGCAATGGCCGCGGGATGGAACCGACGGCGCGGGCGCTGGCGATTCTCAAGGAGTTGCAGCCGGCGATGGACACCATTTCCGGCGCCGTGAGCCGAGCCAGGGAGTTCGATCCGGCGACCAGCTGCGATGTATTTCGCATCGGTCTTTCGGACGATGCCGAGTTCGGCTTGTTCCCGCCGCTGTTGACGCAGCTGCGGGAGGAGGCGCCGGGGATCATTGTGGTGGTGCGTCGGGCCAATTACCTGTTGATGCCGGCGTTGCTGGCCTCAGGGGAGATTTCGGTGGGGGTCAGTTACACCACGGATCTGCCGGCCAATGCCAAGCGCAAGACGTTGCGCGACATTCCATGCAAGGTGTTGCGCGGTGACAAGCGACCGGGGGCGCTGACGTTGGACGAATACTGTGCGCGGCCCCATGCGATGGTGTCGTTTTCAGGGGATCTGAGCGGCAACATCGATCTTGACCTGGCGAAGATCGGGCGCAGTCGACGGGTGGTATTGGGAGTGCCGCAGTTCAGTGGGTTGCGGGCGCTGCTGGCCGGGACGGAGATGATTGCGACGGTGCCTGATTATGCGGCGTGTGCGTTGGTCGAGGGGTGTGCGTTGCGCGCCGAGGATCCACCCTTTGCGATAGAGGCGGCGCAGCTGTCGATGGCATGGAGCGGGGTGCATGACAATGATCCGGCGGAGCGGTGGTTGCGGGCGCGGATCGGTCAGTTCATGTCTGAGCCGCTGAACATCTTGATCTGAAAAAGAGCACGTACATCCAATTTTCCCCGCCTTCACCCCGGCACTATCAAACCCGGTTCCGGCGCCTTGACGCCGGTGGTTTTTGATTTGTGCAAGGTAGTCCATGAACGTTTCGCGACGGGAGGCTGCAAAGCCCCGCATCCTTACCGCCGGCCCGGGGCGGCTGGCATTCAATCTTCGTCACTGCGGAGCCTTGCGTCATGCCTGAAGTCAATCGTTTCGAAGAAGTCGTGACCCTGGTCATCAAACACCGGGTCAAGGCCGGGTTCGAGGTGCCTTACGAAGCCTGGTTGCGCAACATCGTCAGCATTGCCGGGCAGCAGGAAGGGCACTTGGGGGTGGATGTGATGCGCGGCAAGAACGCCGGCCTCGACCTGTACACCTGCGTGCTGCGTTTCTGCTCCACCGAAGCGATGCAGCGCTGGCTCGATTCGCCGCAACGCCAGAGCCTGGTCGAGCAAGCCACGCCGATGCTGGCGGACGGCGACCAGACCGAGGTCAACCCGGTCAACGAGTTCTGGTTCGCCCCCCAGGCCGATGCGGGTCCACCACCGCCGCGCTGGAAGCAGGCGGTGGTGACGCTGTTGGTGATTCTGCCGCACACCTTGCTGGTGCCACTGCTCTGGGGACCGCTGTTGCAGCTCAACGCCTTCCTCTCCCACTACGTGGTCGCGACCTTCCTGATCACCCTGACCATCGTGGTCTCGGTGGTGTACCTGTTCATGCCGATGGCGACGCGCCTGTTCGCGCCCTGGCTTTCCTCTTCCAATCAGCCAAAGGAAACGCGATGAGCGCCGATCTGATTTTATTCAATGGCCAGTTTCATACCGTTGACAGGGAAAACCCGCGTGCCAGCGCCGTGGCCATCCGCGACGGCCGCTTCGTCGCGGTCGGTACCGACGCCGAAGCCATGGCCCTGCGCGGCTCGGCTACCCAGGTTGTCGACCTCAAGGGCCGCTGCGTCATCCCCGGCCTCAACGACTCGCACCTGCACCTGATCCGCGGCGGCCTGAACTACAACCTCGAACTGCGCTGGGAAGGCGTGCCATCGGTGGTCGATGCCCTGCGCATGCTCAAGGATCAGGCCGACCGGACCCCGACACCGCAGTGGGTGCGTGTGGTCGGTGGCTGGAACGAATTCCAGTTCGCCGAAAAGCGTATGCCGACCCTGGAAGAACTCAACCAGGCGGCGCCCGATACGCCGGTGTTCGTGCTGCATCTGTACGACCGCGCCTTGCTCAACCGCGCAGCGCTGCGCGTGGCCGGTTACACCCGCAATACGCCGAACCCGCCAGGTGGCGAGATTGTGCGCGATGCCAACGGCGAGCCGACCGGCATGCTGGTGGCGCGGCCCAACGCGATGATTCTGTACTCGACCCTGGCCAAGGGGCCGAAGCTGCCACTGGAATATCAGGTCAACTCGACCCGCCAGTTCATGCGCGAACTCAACCGTCTCGGCCTGACCAGCGCCATCGATGCCGGCGGTGGATTCCAGAACTATCCGGACGATTACCAGGTGATCGAACAGCTGGCCAAGGACCAGCTACTGACCATTCGCATCGCCTACAACCTGTTCACCCAGAAGCCCAAGGAAGAGCTGACCGACTTCAAGAACTGGACCAGCAGCGTCACGCTGCACCAGGGTGACGATTACCTGCGGCACAACGGTGCCGGGGAGATGCTGGTGTTCTCGGCGGCGGATTTCGAAGACTTCCTCGAGCCGCGTCCGGACCTGCCACAGACCATGGAAGACGAACTGGAACCGGTGGTTCGCCATTTGGTCGAGCAGCGCTGGCCGTTCCGCTTGCATGCCACCTACGACGAATCCATCAGCCGCATGCTCGACGTGTTCGAGAAGGTCAATCAGGACATCCCGTTCAATGGCTTGCCCTGGTTTTTCGACCACGCCGAAACCATCACCCCACAGAACATCGAGCGGGTGAGAGCGCTGGGCGGCGGGATTGCGATCCAGGATCGCATGGCGTTCCAGGGCGAATATTTCGTCGAGCGTTACGGTGCCAAGGCCGCCGAAGCCACGCCGCCGATCAAGCGCATGCTGGCCGAAGGGGTACCGGTCGGTGCCGGCACCGACGCCACGCGAGTGTCCAGCTACAACCCATGGACCTCGTTGTACTGGATGGTCAGTGGCCGCACCGTCGGTGGCCTGGAACTGCACAGCGAAGGACTTTCCCGCCAGACCGCATTGGAGTTGTTCACCCACGGCAGTGCCTGGTTCTCTTCCGAGCAGGGCAAGAAAGGCATGATCAAGGTCGGCCAACTGGCTGACCTGGCCGCCCTGAGTGCGGACTTTTTCAGTGTCGATGAAGATGCGATCAAATGGATCGAGTCAGTGTTGACCGTGGTCGGCGGCAAAGTGGTGTACGCCGCCGGTGATTTCGAAAAACTGGGCCCCGCCAGCGTGCCGGTGCTGCCGGACTGGTCGCCGGTGGTCAAGGTGCCGGGTCACTGGCGCCCGACTTCGCCGATGCAGGCGCAGGTTCACCATTGCAGCGGGCCGTGCGCGGTGCACTCCCACAGCCATGAACGGGCGCGGTTGTCCAACGCGCCGGTCAGTGATTTCGCCGGTTTCTGGGGCGCCTTTGGCTGCTCGTGTTTCGCCTTCTGATCTTTATAAAAAGCGCCGGCCCGCTGGTCCGGCGCTCCAAGCGACAACCATCCACCGAGGAGTTTTCCATGAGCAACGTTCCCTACAAACGCCTGAACAAAGACGACGCCGTTGTGCTGCTGGTCGACCACCAGACCGGCCTGATCTCGCTGGTCCAGGATTTCTCTCCGAATGAATTCAAGAACAACGTGCTGGCCCTGGGCGACGTGGCCAAGTTCTTCAAACTGCCGACCATCCTCACCACCAGCTTCGAAAACGGCCCGAACGGCCCGATCGTGCCAGAGTTGAAAGAGCAGTTCCCGGACGCGCCGTACATTGCCCGTCCAGGCCAGATCAACGCCTGGGACAACGAAGATTTCGTCAATGCCGTCAAAGCCACTGGCCGCAAACAGCTGATCATTGCCGGTGTGGTGACTGATGTGTGCGTGACCTTCCCGACCTTGTCGGCGCTGGCCGAAGGTTTTGAAGTGTTCGTGGTCACCGACGCTTCCGGCACCTTTAACGAAACCGTGCAACAGGCAGCCTGGGCGCGCATGGCGGCAGCCGGTGCACAACTGGTGAACTGGTTCTCGGTGGCGTGTGAACTGCAGGGCGACTGGCGCAACGACATGGAAGGCCTGGCGAATCTGCTGTCGCCGCGCATTCCCAACTACCGCAACTTGATGAACAGCTATTCGGTGCTGACCTCCAGATAAGTAGTCAACGCACACCCCTGTAGGAGCTGGCTTGTCGGACCGCCGCATCGCAGCGAAGGCGGCATCAAGCCGCGTCCATGCAGACGCCTTCGCCGGCAAGCCGGCTCCTACAGGGTTTTGTGTTGACCACGATTCAGCGGTACGCCGGTGATCCTGTAGGAGCTGGCTTGCCAGCGAAGGCGGTGTGTCAGTCGACACATGTATTAACTGACCCACCGCTTTCGCTGGCAAGCCAGCTCCTACAGGGGAATGCGTGCACCCGTCATTCAACGCTTGTGCAACCACCCCAGAAAACCGCCTTTCTTGATCGGTACCGGCTTGGCCAACAACGCTAACCGACTGTTCTGCTGCCGAACCGCCTGCAACTTGTTCAACGCTCGGCCCACCTCGGTGCGCTGCTCCATGCAACTGCGGGTCAGGGATTTGTCGATCCGGTAGATGATGCACGAGGTCAATGTAGTAAAGGTTGCCTGCGACGGTGTGTCGTCGAGGATGCTCTGTTCGCCCATAACCTCGCTCGGCCCCATGCGGCCGGCTTCAGTTTGCCCGGTGCCATCGGGTACGGTTGCGCTGACCACGCCCGTGGCGATGACCATCAGGCTGTCAGGCACTTCGCCCAGTTCGAGCACCACCTGACCGGCCGCATATTGCTGCGCGACCATGCACTGAGCCATTTGGTCCCGTTCACTTTCGCTCAAGGAACGGAAGACTTTCACTTCATCCAGCAGTGCCCGGGCGCGGGTCGAAGGCTCAATCACGCCGTCGAGTTGTCTGGAAATACCCGCCGCTTCCAGGTGTCTATGGGCCAGGTCAAACAGTTGATTGCGCACTTCGCTTTTTTTGCCCAGGTCGGTGATAAATCCGCTGGCCACGTATTCGGACATGCTTTCGCCGGCTTCCTTGAGCACGGCCTTCGGGGCCGGATTGAGCAGCAGACTGCTGCTGCCCTGCAGCGTGCGATCGAGCGCATCCAGCACCCGACGTGGACGAATGTGGTTGGGCACCCGAATGCTGATCGACACGCCGTGCATGTTGCTGGGACGACTCAGGTTGACGATCTTCGCCTTGGCCGCCACCGAGTTCGGCACCACCGCCGTGCTGCCGGCACTGGTCAGCAGGTGGGTGGCGCGCCAGTCGATGTCCAGTACCTTGCCTTCCACGCCGTCGATCATGATCCAGTCATCTACCTGGTAGGGCTTGGTAGTGTTGAGCACGATGCCGGAAAACACATCGCTCAACGTGCTCTGCAGCGCCAGGCCGACCACGATCGCCACCACCCCCGACGTCGCCAGCAAGCCTTTGACCGGCAGCTCAAGCACATAACCGGCGGCCGCGACGATGGCGACAAGAAACACCAGTGCACCGATGACATCCTGCAGCAGGCGGCCGCTGTGACCGATACGGCGCATCAGCACCAGGCCGATGACTTCGGTGAGCACCCGCGCGGCGTACAGCCACCAGAGAATTCCCAGCGCCGTGGCTCCCAGTGTGGCCACGCTATCATCGGCCAATAGCGGCGCCTGCAACGGGCTGACGCCGGCGTTGATGATGAGCGCACTGAAGGCCAGGAACAGCGCGAGGCGCACGCCGACGCGCATGATCCGATGTTTGAACGGAGCGAGGTGCCAGAGCAGGGCATCGATCACCAGGAGCAGGGCGCTCCAGGACAGCAGGTGAGCAAGGAGGAAGGACATGGGTAAACTCCGGCGGCAAGAGGGTTGCTATCAGGTGACGCGTGCTTTGTGACAGAGATTAATGGGGTGCTGAAAAGGGAAAAAGCGGCTATAAAGTGTATGACTGTCAACCAGGATGTGACAATGAACCCCTTCGAAGACATGCGTATTTTTTGCCAGGTCATGGACTCCGGCAGCTTTACTGCTGCCGCCGATCAATTGGGTCTGTCCAAGCAATTCGTCAGCCGGCGGCTGATGCAGCTCGAAGAGCGCCTGGGTGTGCGTTTGCTCAACCGGTCTACCCGGCGCCTGGACGTCACGCCCCTGGGGCAGAGTTACTACGAGTCGGCCTTGCGCCTGCTCGGTGAAGTGGAGCAGGTGGAGCAGGGTATCGCCGGCCAGACCACCGAGCCGCGGGGCACCATTCGCGTGAGTGCGCCGCTGTCGTTCGCGCTGGCGCACCTGGGCTGTCTGCTGCCGCTGTTCTTGCAGCGATATCGCGACGTCACGGTGGAAGTCGACTTGAGCGACAGGCCAGTGGACCTGCTCAGCGAGGGCTACGACCTGGCCCTGCGCATCGGCATTCTGGAAGACTCGACGCTGATCGCCCGACGCATCGCCTCCATACAGCGTGTGTATTGCGCCAGCCCGGCGTACCTGGCCGAACGTGGCACGCCGCTCAAGCCCGAAGACTTGCACAATCATGACTGCCTGCCGTATGGCCATGGTCGTCAGGTGCAGTGGCGATTCGCAGGGCAGGGCAAGCCACTGGCGGTCAACGTCACCGGGCGGATGCGGGTCAACAACGGTGAATTGCTCAAGGACGCAGCGATCGCCGGGATGGGGATTACCTACTTGCCGATTTTCATTGTCGGCGCGGCGTTGAAGGATGGCAGGCTGGTGCCGGTGCTGGACGATTTTCGGCCTGAGCCGCTGACGTTATCGGCGGTGTATCCGCAGCATCGCCAGGGGTCGAGGCCGGTGCGGGCGTTGATCGAGTTTCTGCGCGAGCGGCTGGATCGGACTGACGAAGCTTTATAGAACGAAGCACTTTCCATGTGGGAGCGGCGGTGCGACGATTCGACTTGCTCGCGAAAGCGATTTGTCATCCAGCATTAATGTTGCCTGACACTCCGCTTTCGCGAGCAGGCTCGCTCCCACAGGTTTTTGTCGAGCTTGTGCGATGGGTGTTTGGCAGGACCCACCGGCATTATCCATCGCCCGAGCGATGAGCCCGGGTCGCCATCAATGAATACTCGAAGCCAACTCAAAAATCGGGATGTACATCAGGATCACGATGACCCCGATCAGCAGGCCGATAAAGGTCATGAGCAGGGGTTCGAACAGCCGCACGAACCATTCGATCCAGCGGCTGATTTCCTCGTCGTAGAAATCGGCGCTGCGTTCCATCATTTGCCCCAGGTTGCCGGACTGTTCGCCAGCGCGCAGCAAGCGCAGGGACACTGGCGTCACCAGGTGATTGAGCTCCAGCGCGGCCGACAGTGATTGCCCTTCGCGGACCCGTTCACAGGCCTGGTCCAGGCGCACGCGGGAGGCGACGGTGAGCAGGCCGCGGACCATGCCCATGGCGGTGACGAGGGGGATGCCGCCTTGCAGCAGGATCCCCAGGGAGCGGTAAAAACGCGCCAGTTCGTACATGAAGATGCGTTGATGGACTGCCGGGAGTTTTTCAATCACCCGGTCCAGGCCCCGGCGAAAAGCCGGTTGACGCTGGAGGAAGGCGAGGGCAACGACGATCGCGCCCAAACCACCGAAGAACTCACCCTGGTGGGCGTGCAGGAACATGCCGCCGCTCATCAAAATCTGCGACAGCCATGGCAAATTGGAGCCCAGGCCTTCGAACACCAGGCTGAAGCGCGGCACCACGTAGCCCATCAGAAACAACACCACGCCGCTGCCTACCACCAGCAACAGCAGGGGGTAGATCGACGCGCTGACGATCTTCTGCCGAACCTCGTCCATGCGCTGGCGATAGCTGACATAGCGGCCCAGGGCATCGCCCACGGCGCCGGTCTTCTCGCTTGACTGCACCAGCGCAACGTAGAGTGGCGGGAACACCGCCGACAGTTGGCCCAGCGCCTGGGAAAACGACTTGCCTTCGTACAGCAGGCGTACCAGTTCGCTCAAGGTCTTGCGGGCTTGAGGCGCACTTTCTTTTTCCGCCAGGCTTTCCAGTGCATCGATCAACGGCAGACCGGCGTTGAGTAACGTCGTCAGTTCCTGGCTGAACAGCACCAGGTTGAATGTCTCGCGCTTTCGAAGTCCCAGTGAACGCCAGTGACGCTCGGCCGACATACTGACGACCCGATAACCCTGGTCTTCGACGATGCGACGGGCTTCGCTGTTGCCCGGAGCCTCGACTGTCATCGAGACCACGCCAGCCTTGCCCACGGCCTTGAGGTGAAAGCGCATGGTCGTCCCTCGTCATTGCCAGCTGGTGACTTCGGCGTTTTCGCCTTCGCCGCCGGGTTGGCCGTCCTTGCCCATGGACAGCAGGTCGTACTCGCCGTTCTCGCCGGGGTAGCGGTAGCTGTAGTTGCGGCCCCATGGATCCTGCGGCAGTTTTTTCTGCAGATAAGGACCGGTCCATCGGGTTTCGTCGCTCGGCGCGGTGACCAGCGCCTGCAAACCCTGTTCGGTCGACGGGTAATGGCCGACCTCCAGCCGGTACAGATCCAGGGCCTTGCCCAGGCCCTCGATTTGCGCCTTGGCCACCTTCACTTCGGAACGCCCCAGCTGGGCGAAATACTTCGGCGCGACGATGCCGGCCAACAGCCCGAGCACCACCAGCACCACCAACAGTTCGAGCAGGGTGAACCCGCTTTGCGTTCGCGGGGTACTACACAGACGCTGATTCATGATGACCTCACACAGTGGGCAGAAGGGTCGCCATGACGGCTTATGCAATTGCCATGCTCACGCTCGGGCAGCCTGCTGTAACCCCCGGATCACGGGCCTTCGCGCATCCGGCACAGTGCTTGCGTATGGCAGGAATACGACCGCCCATTGGGGCATTACCCCCATTTTTCGGGGCTGGTCCGGGGAGGCATAACAATGAAAGCACTCACCATGGGACTGCTCGCGCTGCTGCTGCAGACCGGCGTCGCACAGGCCGATGTGTTCGTGTCGGTGGACGCCAAGGGCAGCTACGTCTTGTCCAATGTCCACCGTCCCGGTCGTACCTACGAGCGGGTGATTCACGAGCCTGGATCCGCCCAGGTCAGCATCGAACGGCAACCGCAGATGGTTGCCCGGCAACCCTACGCCGAGCTGGTCTCGGCGGCGGCCACGGCCAATCAGCTGCCCGCGGCGCTGTTGCATGCCGTGATCCAGACCGAGTCCAGCTACAACGCCGGCGCGGTCTCGCCCAAGGGCGCCGGCGGGCTGATGCAATTGATGCCTGACACCGCCCGGGAAATGGGCGTGACCGATGTCTACGATCCCAAGGCCAACATCCAGGGCGGCGCCCGTTATCTCAAGCGCCTGATGACCCTTTTCGACAACGACATCAGCCTCGCCGTGGCGGCCTACAACGCCGGGCCGCAAGCGGTGCTCAGCCGTGGCGGGGTGATCCCGCCGTTCGCCGAAACCCAGCGTTATGTGCCGAGCGTGTTGCGCCAGTACCGACGCTTGCAGGGCCTGGCCGTGGATGCGCCGTTGTGATCGGCAGCCGTGGGGCAAGTTTCCCCAACAATGGGGCAAGAAGTCCCGACCCGTAAAAGGGGGAATGGGTGGGGAATATCCCCCGGATTATCAAGTGCTGACACTAACTGATTGATAAACAACAATAAATTTTATGGCATGCGGATTGCTCCAGGGGATTTGTCGAGAATTATTCCTGTGAGCACCCACAGCGAGGCCCGTGATCATGACCGGCATACCCAACGCTCAGTCCCTTTTCAAATTGCTGCTGTTGGTGGCGCCGATGCTGGGCATCGGGGTGGCCGAGGCGGCGCTGCGCTGCGAACGCAATCTGGTGGCCAACGTCGTGGCCCTGGATCAGCCACTGATGTTCAACCGCCTCGGCGCGCAGAACGTCAACGGCATGATGTTCGCCCTGCGCCGCGACGTGGTCGACGATCATGACCGGTCCCTGGCCCAGGGCGGCGCGGCGGTGCCGGGCAAGGTTTCGCTGCGACCGGACAAGCGTCCGCGGCCGCTGGTGCTGCGTGTCGCGGCGGGGGACTGCCTGACCATCAACCTGCAGAACCTGCTGGCCTACCAGGCCAACCCCGGTTCCCACGAAGACGGTGAGGGAGTAGAGGGCGAGGTTGAAATCGGTAACGTGGACCAGTTCAAGGTCGACGAGCAGGTCAAGGACCGGCACGTCGGCTTCCAGGTCAACGGCATGCAGGCCGTCAACAGCATTGACGACATTGCGTCCTATAGCGGGCGCAATGCCAACACCTTGATTCCGCCAGGCGCGACACGTTCCTACACCTTGTATGCCGAGCGCGAAGGTGCATTCGCCGCCAGCAGCCGTGGCGCGACCTTCGGTGGTGAAGGGGATGCTGGCAACGTCGCCAACGGCCTGTTCGGCCAGGTGGTGGTAGTGCCCAAGGGCGGCCGCACTTATCGCAATACCCTGACCGAAGAAGAGATGCGCCTGGCCAGCGCCGGCCGCACCCCGGCCGGTCAGCCGATCGTCGACTACCAGGCGCGTTACCCGCAACGCGAACCGTGGGTCCGTGAAGGCAAGGCCGGCACGCCGATCATCAACATGGTCGACGGCAACGAAATCATTTCCAGCGAGAGCGACGCGATCGTGATGGGCAGCAACGCCGATGGCAGCTTCCCGCCCTCGACCTACCCGCTGGAAGCCCTCGGCAAACGCAACCCGGCGATCCCCAATCGCCTGGAGCCGTTCCGCGATTTCGCTTCGCAGTTCCAGGATGAAACCGCCGCGACCCAGGCGTTCCCCGCGTACTGGGCCGACCCGGTGATGGCCCACGTGCTGGAGCCGACCCGCGACTCGTTCATGATCAACTACGGCTCCGGCGGTATGGGGGCCGAAGTGGTGGCCAACCGTTTGGGGGTCGGGCCGATGCACGACTGCCTGTCCTGCGCCTACGAAGAATTCTTCCTCAGCTCCCACACCGTCGGCGACGTGGCGATGCTGGTGGACGTACCGGCCAATACCGGCCTGGAGGGCATTCTCCCAGGCCAGGTGCCGAACGCGGATCAGGTCGGGGTCAAGGCGACCATGGCGCTGTACCCGTCCGAGCCGTCCAACGTCAACCACAGCTACATCGGTGACTTCGTCAAATTCCGCAACACCCACAACGGCCACGAACAGCATATTTTTCACCTGCACGGCCACCAATGGCTGTTCAACCCCAACGACGACAACTCCGATTATGTGGACGCCCAGGGCATCGGCCCGGGCGCCGGCTACACCTATGAAATCGCCAACGGCGGTTCGGGAAACCGCAACCGCGTCGCCGGCGATGCGATCTATCACTGCCACTTCTACCCGCACTTCGCCCAAGGCATGTGGAGCATGTGGCGGGTGCACGATGTGTTTGAAGAAGGCACCAGACTCGAAGTGTCCCAACAAGGCAACGACGGTTTCCACAGCGAACCTTACGCATTGCGCAGCGGCAAACCGGCAACTGGCGCTCGGGCCTTGCCTGATGGCGAGATCGTTGCCGGTACTCCGATCCCCGCGATAGTGCCGTTGCCAGGCAAAGCCATGGCACCGATGCCGGGCAAAGTCGCGGTGGTGCCGAAAATCGGCGAAACCCTGGTGGCCGGTGGCGATGACGATGACGAGGAAGATGACGACGGCGAACACCATGGCGGCAGTGGCGGCGCCCAGGCCATCGGTTCCCTGGCCCTGGTCGATCGCAGTGAAGCCAACCGCAATGCCGACGGCAGCCTGAAAAACCCTGGCTATCCATTCTGGATCGGCGGCATGGAAACATCGGTCGGCCAACGCCCACCGACCCCACCGCTGGACATGCTCGACGCGGCCAAGGCTCAGTCCTTGAAGACGAGCGGCAATGCGTTGTGGGCCAACCTCGACCCCGCTCAGTCCGGTGGCTGGGACGGTGGCCTTGGGCGCCATTCCCTGGACGGCTTCTCCGCCGGTGGCGAGGCGCACACCATTACCACCTCCCTGGATTTCTCCAAGGAAGTGACCCGGGCCAAACCCATCTACATGCCGGAAGAGGGCACCGAAGTCGAACAGGCGGCCATGGCGTTCCACGCTAAAAAAGACCACCCAAGCTTTGCCGTGCTGCCGGGCAATCAGGTGGTGGCACGCAATTTCCGCACAAACGGCGCCTTGCCGATCGCTGGCGCACCCTATTACGAACCGTGCATGGATGACCGGCAAAAACGCCTGACCAGCAGCGCCGGCACCGGCGAGTTCAACAGCGGTGAACGGATTGACGGCATGTCCTACACCGGTTCCTCGACCTTCACCGCCGACCGTCCACGGGTCTATAAAGCCGCCAACATTCAGTTCGACGCGGTGTACAACAAGGTCGGCTACCACTTCCCGCAAGCGCGCATCCTGGCGCTATGGGAAGACGCCTGGCCGGTGATCACCAAGCAGCGTCCACCAGAGCCGCTGGTGATGCGCATGAACACCTTCGACTGCGTGCAGTACCAGCAAACCAACCTGGTGCCGGCCACCTATGAGATGGACGACTATCAGGTGCGCACGCCGACCGACGTGATCGGCCAGCACATTCACCTGCCGAAATGGGACCTGACTGCGGCCGACGGTTCGGCCAACGGCTGGAACTATGAAGACGGCGTGCTTTCCCCGGGTGCCGTGCAGGAACGCATCCATGCCATTCGCGAGTTCAACCAGTGCGAAGGCACCGACCCGCGTGACGGCACGCCGGCTTGTCCAAAAGCCAAGGCGCACCCGTTCTTTGGCCAATACGGCCGGGCCGACTGGGTCGGCGCGCGCACCGCGATGCAGCGTTGGTTCGTCGATCCGGTGGTCAATGCCAAAGGTGTCGACCGTGGCCTGGGGACCATTTTTACCCACGACCACCTGGGCCCATCGACTCACCAACAGATTGGTCTGTACGCCACCGTGCTGGCCGAACCGGCCGGCTCCACCTGGTTCCACGCTGAAACCGGCGAGCCGTTGTACAGCGGCGCGCGGCAGGATGGCGGGCCGACCTCGTGGCAGGCGGTGGTGTCCACTGGTGACCTGGACGGCGACGGCAAGAATGATAGCTTCCGTGAGTTCTTCCTTGAGTACAGCGACTTCCAGCACGCCTATGAAGCCGGTGTGTATGTCGGTGCCGGCCCCAACGGCGTGCCTAATCCGCAAGCCTTCCCGGCCACTGCCGACAGCTTCCGCTACGCGATCAACCCGCCGGTGCGCAATAACGCCAGCAACCTGCTCGAAGGCATCGTCGAAGTACAAGGCGGGCAGGTGCCCGGTTGCCCAAGCCGCCCATGTCCGCAAGCGATCTCGGTCGATGACCCGGGCATGTTCGTGGTCAATTACCGCAACGAACCGCTGGCCCTGCGGGTGTACGACCCGAACAAGGTCGGCCCGGACGGCAAGCGCGGCATGCAGGCCGACGGCCTCGGCGGCGACCTGGCGTATGCCATGCAAAGCCGTACCGACCGTGCAATCGCGGCGATGAACCTGGCGCCGAACCTGGTCACCGCGGCGACCGGCCCTACCGGCGGCACCACGCTGTTCCCGCCGCACATCAACCGTGGCGGCGCGGAGCCGGGCGACCCGTTCACCCCGATGCTGCGTACCTACACCGGTGACAACGTGCGGCTGCGGGTGCATGCCGGCGGTCACGAAGAAGAGCACAACGTGACCCTGCACGGCGTGAAATGGCTGCAGAGCGGTTCCGGGTTCGGCAACAGCTCCAACTCGGGCTGGCGCTCGTCGCAGATGGTCGGAATCTCCGAGCAGTTGGGCTTCAATGCGCCGGTGTCGATGATGTCCAGTTCGGCCGCGACCACGGGTGACTACCTGTACTCGATGGACGCCTCCCTGGAAGGTTACTGGAACGGGATCTGGGGCGTGATGCGCAACTACACGGCCCAGCGCAGCGATCTGTTCGCGGTGCCGAACAACCCGAAACCGATGGGTATGCGCAACACGGTGGCGTTCGATGGCATCTGTCCACGATACGGCGCCAACCCGAATGGCATCGGCACCCGGCCAACCGTGCAACGCAACTATGAGGTGGTCGCGGCGCTGGCCAACGACATTCTGCGCAACCCGCTGAACCTGACGATCGGCGATCCCGCCGGACTCGGGCAACACGTCGGCGGGCCGTTGAATCCGGCGGGCGGCACCCTGGTGTTCAACTCGCGGACCGTGAGCATTCCACAGGTGACCGTGACCGATCCTGAAGACGGTGAGACCTTCACCATCGGCGGGCAAAGCGGGCCGCTGCACGACCCGACGGCGATCCTGTATGTGCGCAAGGGCGACCTCGATCCGATCACCGGCAAGCTCAAACCCGGCGTGCCGGTGGAGCCGCTGGTGCTGCGCGCGGCGGCCGGTGATTGCGTCAACATCACCCTGGAAAACCGTCTGCCCCTGATCATGCCGGACCTGACCCAGACTGCCGTGATGCAAGGCATGGTCAAGCGCGATCGCAACAGCGGCCTGGGCGTGACCACCTTCAGCAACAACCTGATGCGGCCGTCCAGCCACGTTGGCCTGCACGCGCAACTGCTGGCGTACGACATCACCAAGTCGGACGGCACCAACGTCGGCACCAACCCGACCCAGACCGTGCCACCACGGGTGGGCACTGTCGGCGCATACCCGACGCGTACCTATCAGTACTACGCCGGGCACCTGGAGCGTGAAGGCAAGCCGATCACGCAACTGGGCCGCAACGTCGACAACATCAACGCCACGGCTGTGGAGTTCGGCGGGCTGAATTTCACCCCGGCGGACGTCATAAAACAGCCGCAGAAAGGCTTGGGCGGGGCCATGAGCATTCTGCCGATCGGGGCGACCTGGGTTGACGATGCGCGCAAAGTGACGGCCACGGTCACCGCACCGGGGCAAACCACCTACCGCGACTTTGCGATGGTCTGGCAAAAAGCCCTGAACATCCGCTGGGCCAACGGCCGGCCGGTTGAAGGCATTGCCGCCGAAGGCCTGGGTGTGCCGACCGATCCGCAGGACAACTCGAGCATGGCCATCAACTACAGGGCCGAGCCGCTGTGGTTCCGCTTCGGTCTGGCACCGGATGCGCCATTCGGGCATGCCGACGGCCATGGTTATGGTGACGTGCCCAATGCGCACATGGCCTACAGCAACGCGCTGGTGGGAGGCGATCCGCAAACGCCGGTGCTCTATGTGAAGCCGGGGCAACCGTTCCGCACCCACATCATGATGCCCACCGGTGGCAGCCGCGGTACGACCTTCCAGCTTGACGGTCACGTCTGGTCGGTCAACCCGTTCCAGTCGGAGAAGAGCGATACCGGCGGTTACCCGATGAGTACACCAGGGGTGGGTTCGGTGCGGTTCGGCTACAACCCGATGTCGATGTACATCGGCGCACGGGAAAGCATCCTGCCGGCGGCGCACTTCAGCTTCATGCACCCGAGCGCCGGGGGCAGCAATGCGATACCGGGCGACTACCTGTTCCGCGACTACGGCGCCTATGGCAACACCGCCGGGCTGTGGGGCTTGCTGCGGGTAACCAACGAGCCAGAACCGGCGCCGGCGCCGTAGGAGTAATGCTTGCCCGCGGTGGCGGATGACGCCACCCCTTGTAGGAGCGAGCTTGCTCGCGATGGACGCCAACGATAACGCGGGCTACCTGACACCCCGCGGCGTTCTCAGGCTTTTCGCGAGCAAGCTCGCTCCTACAGGGATGGACGCCAACGATAACGCGGGCTACCTGACACCCCGCGGCGTTCTCAGGCTTTTCGCGAGCAAGCTCGCTCCTACAGGGATGGACGCCAACGATAACGCGGGCTACCTGACACCCCGCGGTGTTCTCAGGCTTTTCGCGAGCAAGCTCGCTCCCACAGGGGCGATCAGACAGGCACAGATTTGTAAGGGGGAACGATATGAACAGGACCATCATAGTCGCCGTCTGGGCGCTGCTTGTAGGGTTGGCGCTGATCTGGCTGGGCGTATGGCGAGCGTGGCAGCCGGTAATGCTCAGCGAGGCGGCGGTGCCGAAGACCTGGAGCAAAAACACGCTGGTGCGTGACGGGGTCACGGTGGCGTTTGAGCTGAAACCGCTGGCCGGTAACGGTGTGCTACGCGAGGGTGAGTTCGCCGACGTGCGCTTTCTGGTCACGGACAGCGCCTCGGGCCAGCCACTGTCGGGCGTCGCCCCCGGCGCCTGGCTCGACCCGGAAACCATCGCCGCCGACGAGGCCCAGGGGCGTGAGCAAAGCTGCAAATCCCGGGTCGGGGTGTTCCTGAAATCGAGCATCGGCGCCCGGCCGCTGCTGGACCTGAACAGCTACTTCCTGCTGGTGATGAACCGCGATGCCAGCGTCTCGGTGGTCGACCCGTCGGTATCGGTGGGCGGGATCACCAGCACCATGGCCCGGATCGATATCAAGCAACCGCCGATGGACTGGGTGACGCCCCGGGACAACAAACGCGTATTCGTATCGATGCCTACGGCCGGGGAAGTGGCGGTGATCGACAGCGAGCAATTCAAATTGATCGACTCGATACCCGCCGGCAGCAACCCGGTGCGGTTGGCATTGCAGCCGGACGAGCGCCTGCTGTGGGTCGGCAACAACGCCACAGCCGCGGAGGAATCCGGGGTCACGGTGATCGACGCCCAAAGTCTCAAGGTCCTCAAGCACCTGCCTACCGGTGCCGGGCATCACGAAATCACGTTCAGCAACGACAGCCGTCATGCCTTCGTCACCAACCGCGACGACGGCACCCTGAGCATCATCGACATTGCCAGCCTGACCATCAGCAAACAATTGAAGACCGGTTCACACCCGTTATCGGCCGCCTACTCGTCGCTGTCCCAGGCGGTGTATGTCAGCGACGGCAAGGACGGCACAGTGACCGTGGTCGATAGCGCCAGCCTGGCAGTGCGCCGGGTGATCAAGCTGAAGCAGGGGGTCGGCCCGATGGGTTTCAGCGCCGACGGGCGTTTCGGCATCGTGCTCAACACCCTGGAGAACCAGGCCGCGGTGATCGACGCCGCCACCGATTCATTGATCCATGAACTGGACGTGTCCGCCGAACCCTATCAGGTGGTGTTCACCAAGGCCTATGCCTACATCCGCGGACTGGCCTCGGCCAAGGTGACGATGATCAACCTGTCGTCCCTGAGTGAAGGCCGCAAGCCGATCAGCCAGGGTTTCGACGCGGGTCCACAGGCACCGCGCCTGGCCGGTGACTTGCCGCTGGCATCGAGCCTGGCGGTGTCGCGGGACGACAACGCGGTGTTCGTGGTCAACCCGGTGGACAACACCACGTACTTCTACGCTGAAGGCATGAACGCGCCGATGTCCGGTTACCCCAATCGCGGCCAGGTGGCCCGGGCGGCGCTGGTCATCGACCGCAGCCTGCGCGAAGTCGAGCCGGGGCTGTACAGCTCGCGGATCAAGCTGCCAGCTGCGGGGCGCTTTGACGTGGCTTTCCTGCTCAACCAGCCGAACATCATCCATTGCTTCACGGCGCTGGTCGAGCCGGACAAAACCCTCAGCCAGCACCCGGGCATACCGAAGGTGGAGTTCATGCTCGACAAAACCACCGCCGCTCTCGGCAGCCCTTACGTGGTGCGCTTTCGCATCGTCCAGGGCAAACAGAAGGCCCAGCGCAGTGGCGTGAAGGACGTTCAGGTGCGCTACTTCCGCGCCCCGACGTCCCGCGCCCAGGAGGTCGCTGCCCAGGAGGTGGGCGACGGGGTGTATGAAGCGCCCGTCACCCTCGACCAGAACGGCGCCTGGTACCTGCATGTGCGCGCAGCGTCCCTCGGCGCGAGTTTCGATGACAAGACATTTGCCAGCGTTCGGGTCATGCCCGGCGATACCCACTAAGAGGAAACTGACATGAATCGCTTCGCAAACAGTGGGCTGCTGACACTCTGCCTGTTGACCGCCGGTATCGGCCAGGCCCTGGCGCATTCGGCAAATGAACACGCCGGGCATGAGATGCCGGCCAAAAGCGCCAGCTCGGAGAGCGCTCAGGTCAAGTTCGCCGACGTCGCCCTGGTGGATCAGAACGATAAAACGGTGCGTCTCGAGAAGGATCTGGTGACCGACAAGATCGTGGTCATGAGCTTCATCTACACCAGTTGCACCACGGTCTGCCCGGTGGTGTCCTCGATCATGGCCAAGGTGCAGAAACAGCTCGGCGCCCGGGTCGGCAGCGAAGTGCAGCTGGTCTCCATCAGCATCGATCCGCAGCGCGACGACGCCAAACGCCTGAACGACTATGCCCGCACCTTTCAGATCGGTCCGGGCTGGAGCTGGCTCACCGGCAGCGTGCAGTCGGTCAACGAAACCCTCAAGGGCCTGGGCAGCTTCAGCGGCGACTTCAAGAGCCATCAACCCTTGATCCTGGTGGGGGACGGCAACAGCCGCAACTGGACCCGTTATTACGGCTTCACCGACCCGGCCGTGCTGACCCGCGAAGTGGAAAAGCTCAGCGGCCAGCGCAACGGACGTAACAAGCACACTGCCATTGCCATGGAGCATCACCCATGAAAGCGCTCGCCTTGATTCTCCTGACGATGGGCCTTTGCGCTAGCGGCGACAGGGCGTTCTCCCACGAAGGGCACGGGAGCGCCGCGCCTGCGGCGGATGCCGCACAACCGGCTGCCGCACAACCGGCTGGCGGCACCCGCGATGCGCAGACCTGGTTCACCGACACGCCGCTGCAGGACCAGAACGGCAACACCCTGCGCTTCTACAGCGACGCGTTGCAGAACCGCGTGGTGCTGCTGAACGTGATTTTCACCAGTTGCAACGATGCCTGCCCGCTGATTACCCGCAAGCTCAAGGAGGTTCGCGAAGTGCTGGGTGACAAGGCCGACGGCATCACCTTTATCTCCCTTACCAGTGATCCGCTGCGGGACACCCCGGCGGTACTCAAGGCCTACACCTTGAAGCAGGGCGTCGATGGGCCCCACTGGCTTTTTCTTACCGGTGACAAGGCGCAGATCGACCTTGTACTGAGCCGCATCGGCCAGATCCTGCCGAGCCCCGAGCAGCATTCCACCCAATTGATCGTCGGTGACGTCGCCAACAAGCGCTGGAGCAAGATCCGTCCCGATGCCCCGGCCGCCGCCATTGCCCAGCGCCTGCAGTTGCTGACAATGCCTGTGGCCGGTCGTTGAGCCCGCGCCATGAAAATCTCACTGATCCTCGGCCTGCTACTGCTCGGCGGCATCAGTCTCGCCGCCCAGGGGCTACCCCTGAGCCCCAGCGAAAGTGCCGGCAAGCGGCTGTATCGCGAAGGGGTGTCGGGCAGCGGTGAGCCGATCATGGCCCGGGTCGGTGCGGCGAACATGCTGCTGCCGGCCAGCAGCCTTCCGTGTGCCAACTGCCATGGCAACGACGGCCAGGGGCGGCCGGAAGGCGGGGTGCGGCCGCCGGACCTGAGCTGGTCGCGACTGACCAGCAACTATGGCCAGCAGCAAATCAATGGCCGTGACTACCCGGCATATACCGAAGGCCTATTGGCGCGGGCGATCCAGGAAGGGCGCGATCCGGGCAACAATCGGCTGGATCCGGCGATGCCGCGGTTCGTGTTGTCGATGAATGATCAGCGCAACCTGACGGCTTACCTCAAGCGCCTGGCCGATGACCGCGACCCGGGCCTGACCCCCGCCACGCTGCATCTGGGCACGTTGTTGCCAAGCCAGGGACCGTTGAGCGAGGAGGGCGCCACGGTGGCCTCGGTGCTCAAGGGCAGCGTGGCGAGCATCAATGAAGCGGGCGGTATCCATGGCCGGCAGTTGTACCTGACCATCGTCGATCCGGGTCCGGATCGCGCCAGTGCCGAGCAGGCGCTGGATCGCTTGATCGAGCAGGAGCAGGTATTCGCCCTGATCGCACCGCTGGTACCGGCACTGGATTCGGATCTGGCGGCGCGCCTGGATCGGGCCGGCATCCCGTTGATCGGACCGCTGTCGCTGTTGGGGACGGCCCAGGCCAGTCGGCAGATTTTCGAGCCGCTGCCGGGATTGCGTGAACAGCTGATCGCCCTGGCCGATTACGCCACCACCAGTTTACGGGTGCTCCAGGGACCGACGCTGATCACCTACCCGGACGAGCCCGGACAACAAGTGGCGGCGCAGAACCTCAGTCAGTACCTGCAGGATCGCGCCTGGCAAAAGGTGAGTCTGCAAGCCTATGACCCGGCCCGGGACGATGTGCCGCTGGGCTCGCGCTCGGTGTTCTACCTGGGCAGCGGTGGTGGATTCAGTCGCTTCGCCGCACGCTTGCAGACCGCAGGGCAAGTGCCTTACCTGTTCGCCGCCTCGAACCAGGTGGCCGGCGATCTGTTGCAAGTGCCCAGTGGGTTTTCCCGGCGGGTGTTTCTGGCCTATCCGTTCGTCCCCAGTGACTGGACGCTGGCCGGACGCCTGGCGCTGACCCGGATGCGCAAGCACCAGGGGCTCGGCGGGCAGCACGCGGTGCTGCAGGTAGGCGCGTTCAGTTCGATGCTGCTGTTCAGCGAGGGCATGAAGCAGGCCGGACGCGACGCCAGCCGCGAGAAGCTCGTCAACGCGCTGGAAGGTCTGCATGACTTCGATACCGGGCTGACCCCGAAGATCAGCTTCGGTCCGGGTCGGCGCCAGGGCTTGAGCGGCGCGCACATCGTCACCGTCGAGCTGCCCGACCAGCGCTTCTATCTGGTAGCACCCTACAAACCCATTGCCGCCACGCCCTGACCGGAGGTCGATGATGAAACTCAACACTGTGCTGATTCTTATGACGATGTGGATGCCCGTGGCGTTTGGCGGCAATAGCCCGGCTGCCGCGCGGGTCAACGGCGAGGAAATTTCCGAATGGCGCCTGGAGCGTTATTTCGCCGAATTCCTCGAGGACCAGGGCCGGGCAGTGGCGAGCATTCGCAACCCCAAGGCCTACAAGCAACTGCGGCAGGCCGCTCTCGACGCGTTGATCGACCGCGAGCTGCTGTGGCAGGAAGCGGTCAAGCGCGGGGTGGTGATCAGCGACGCCATGGTCCACAGCCAGGTCGACCAGACCCGCCAGGCCATCGGCGATGCGGATAAGTTCGCCCGGCGCCTTGAAGATGCCGGCTTCGACGAAGCCGGTTATATCGAGTACACCCGCCGTGAACTCGCCGCCCGTCAGGTGTTCGCCGACCTGACCAAGGCCGCCGAACCGGATGAAAAGCAGATCCGCGCCTTCTATGAAGCGCATCGCGCTGAAATGAGCCGGCCCGAAGAGGTCCAGGCCCGGCACATCCTGATCAAGGTGGCGCAAGATGCCGACCCTTCCACAGTTGAAGCGGCGCGGCTACGCTTGGAGCAGTTGCGTGTGAAAATCACTCAGGGCGAGGACTTTGCCAGCGTGGCCCGGGCCGGCTCCGAAGATGCATCCGCCAGCGAAGGCGGGGACCTGGGCTATTTCCCCCGGGGGCGCATGTTGCCGGCGTTCGAAGCGGCGGCGTTCGCCCTGAAGCCGGGAGCCGTCAGCGAGCCGGTTCGCACGGCGGTCGGCTGGCATCTTATTTATGTGCAGAACCACCTGGAGGCGACCGATGTCTCAGAGGAGCAAGGGCTTGAGATGGTTCGGGTGTACCTCGCCCGGCAAAAACAGGCCCAGGCTCGTCGAGACGTTCTGGCGCAGTTACGTTCCAGTAATCGAATCGAGCGTATTGACGATGAATGAAGGTTTACCCCCCAATAGTGGGGAAAGAGCTTCAGTGCCCATCCACACGCTTCCCCGTCTTTGGGGGCAGTACTTGCTGGACGATAGGGCATTGTCTTCAAATTCAAGGACATGAACAGAGAATAATACCGGCGCCCGGCCTGGCATGAAGTGTGCGTTAGTCCTGTAAAGGGCGCACTCCCAGGGCTGGAACATCGGACCTGCGGTTTTCAAGGAGTCGACCTTGTTAAACAAAGTACTGGTTGTCGAAGACGAACAGCTCCTTGCCGAAAACCTCAAGGATTACCTTCAGGCGCAAGGGCTGGACGTCCGGATTGCACATGACGGTGCGACGGGTATCGGTGAAGCCGAACGGTTTGCACCCGATGTGATGGTGTTCGATTACCGCTTGCCCGATATGGAAGGCTTTGAGGTGCTCGATGCTGTCCGCCGGAACAGGAATTGTCATTTTGTACTGATCACGGGGCACCCAACCGCTGAAGTCTGTGAGCGGGCCCGGCAACTCGGAGTCAGTCATATCCTGTTCAAACCCTTTCCATTGGCGGAATTGGCCCGAGCAGTCTGCGATCTTCTGGGCGTGGAGCGCGAACCCAAAGCAGGCATGAGCAGCTCCGAAGGTTTTGTCGAACGACGCCAGAGCAGGACCGAAAGTTTCCCGCTGCAGTTGTACGACGGCAGTTGGGTGCTGGCAGATCGTCGAAGAACCTCATCGACTTCCAAGGCACCAGACGACGGACAATTGCTCACCGGGGATTAGGGGCGCGACAGGCCGTAACGGCTCGCCGCGTCGACAGGGCTCAAAGCCCCCGGCGTTGGAGAGCATGCCATGGACCGTCTATCCCTTGCCGTCGAACCGGCGCTGCTGGACTGTATACCGTCCCGTTTTTCCAGTGAGCAACTTGCCCAGGCCCGGGCCCGGGCCACCAGTTCCGGCGAGCGGGTCCTGGAAGCCCTCGGGGTGCTGTGCGAACTGGCCCCCATGCCCTTCATCCAGTGCCTGGGCGCGACCCTGCATTATCCGGTGCTCGACACCGACAGCCTGTTTCAAGCCACCCCGGTGTTCGACCGGGTCACCCTGGCCCAATGCCTCAAGCGCGAATTCATCCTTCTGCGTCACGCCGATGCGGTCATCGGTGTGTTTGCCGACCCCTTCGATAGCTCGCGCCTGGCCTGGATCGATGACTGCCTGCACGGCGCGCCGCTGTACCTGGTGCACGCCGACGACCTCAAAGCCTACCTGGCGCGTCACGAAGAGAGCTTCCACGCAGTGGAATCGCTCAACGCCCAGGCCGACGCCAACATCGAAATCGATACCCTGCAAAGCCTGTCCCTGACCAGCATCAGCGAAGACGCCAGCGTGGTGGTCAAGCTGGTCAACTCGACCCTGTACGACGCGCTGAAAATGCACGCCAGCGACATCCACCTGGGCACCACCGGCAGCGGCCTGGTGATCAAGTACCGCATCGACGGCGTGCTGAACAACATCAGCAAGATCCAGGGCAGCGAGTTCGCCGAACAGGTGATTTCCCGGGTCAAGGTCATGGCCGAACTGGACATCGGCGAAAAACGCGTACCCCAGGATGGTCGCTTCAAGATCGGCATCAGCGGCCGGCAGATCGACTTCCGGGTGTCGATCATGCCGAGCATTTTCGGGGAAGACGCGGTGTTGCGGGTGCTGGACAAACAGGACCTGGCGGACAAGGTCAGCGGCGTGCAGTTGCAGGCCCTGGGTTTTGAAGAACACACCCTGCGCCAGCTGCGTCGGCTGGCCGCCGAACCCTACGGCATGGTGCTGGTCACCGGCCCCACCGGCAGCGGCAAGACCACCACCCTCTACGCGATGATCACCGAGATCAACCACGGCGTGGACAAGATCATCACCATCGAAGACCCGGTGGAATATCAACTGCCCGGCGTGCTGCAGATCCCGGTCAACGAAAAGAAAGGCCTGACCTTCGCCCGCGGCCTGCGCTCGATTTTGCGCCATGACCCGGACAAGATCATGGTCGGTGAAATACGCGACCCCGACACCGCGCAGATTGCGGTGCAGTCGGCGCTCACCGGACACCTGGTGTTCACCACCATCCACGCCAACAACGTGTTCGACGTCATCGGCCGTTTCACCCAGATGGAAATCGACCCTTACAGCCTGGTCTCGGCCCTCAACGCGGTGCTGGCGCAACGGTTGATCCGTCTTGTGTGCGCCAGTTGCAGCGCGCCGAGCAACCCGACCGATGAAGAACTGCGCCTCAGCGGACTCGACCCACAGCAGGTCGATCACTACCACTTCGTCCACGGCAAAGGCTGCGGCCATTGCCGGGGCACCGGCTACCGCGGGCGTACCGCGATCGCCGAGCTGCTGCACCTGGACGACGAGCTGCGGCAGATGATCGTCGAGCGCCAACCGGTTTCGAAAATCAAGGCACACGCCTGCAAACGTGGCTTGCGCCTGCTGCGCGAGTCGGCTCTGGAACTGGTTGCAGAGGGGCGGACCACGCTCGAGGAGATCAATCGTGTCACTTTTGTCTCGTGATCGTTTTGTCGCCGTGCTCGGCGCCAGCGGCGTCGGCCTCGGCCAGCGCAAGGGTAACGAAACCCTGTGGCTGGGCAGCGTCGGCTTTATCGACGAAGGGTTCCATGCCTGGGCTGTGGCCCTGGACACCCTCGACTGCCTGCTGGCTGAACATACCCGGGCCGGTGCCGAATTGAGCGTGGTGATTTCCGGGCACTTCAGTCGTTTTTGCCTGGTGCCCTGGAGCGACCAGATCAGCAGCCCTGATGAACTGCAGGGGTTCGCGCACCTGTGTTTCGAAGACCTCTTCGGCGTACCGACTCAACCCTGGAGCCTGGTGCTGTCGGCCGAGCCCGCGGGCTACGACCGCGTCGCCAGTGCGCTGCCGCAAGACCTGCTGGCGCGCCTGCGCAGCCTGGTCAGCGAGCGCGGCCTGCGCTTGCGCTCGGTGCAGCCGTACCTGATGGCCGCTTTCAACCACTTCGATAAAAGCCTCGATGCCGGCGATTTCCTGTTCGTGGTCGCCGAGCCGGTGCGCAGTGTATTGCTGCTGGCCCGGGAAGGGCGCTGGGCGGCGGTGCGTTCGGTCGGCACCGGCGACAGCGACGCCGCACTGACCGCGCTGATCGGTCGTGAAAGCCAGTTGCAGGCCTCCACCAGTGAACGGCCATTGAGCGTTTACCTGCATGCGCCGGCGCGTATCGAGGCGCAGCCCGACGTACCCGGTGTGCTATTGCGCACCCTTGAAGAAGACCGGACCGGCGTACGCGATGCGTTGTACGTCATGTCCCGGGCGGTGGCCTGACATGCGCGCCCTGATGCTCGACTTTCAGCCGCGCCGCCGCTCGGGCCCCTTGGGCTGGAGCCTGCTGGCCGGTGGCCTGGTGCTGACCCTGGGCTGCTTCTTCGTCCAGCAGCACCTCAATGAACAGGCCGCGCAACAGCAAGGCCATCTGCAGACCGCCCAGCGCGTGCTCACCGGTGACACCGGCGCCAAGACCAGCCTGACCCCGGCCGAAACCCGGGAACAGGCGCAGAACCTGGCCGAGATGCGCAAGGTTTCGCAGCAACTGCGTCGGCCCTGGGAGCGGCTGTTCGCCATGCTCGAAAAGATGCCCCGGGATGATATCGCCTTGCTGACCCTTACCCCCGATGCGCGCAAAGGCCAGGTGCGGATCAGCGCCGAGGCACGGGATCTGGAAGCCATGCTCGCGTTCCACCAGCGTCTGGAAGCCAGCGACGAGCTGTCCGACGTGTCGCTGCTCAGCCACGAAATCGTCGTCAAATCGCCGGAACAACCGGTGCAATTCAACCTGTCGGCTGCTTGGGAGATTGGCGATGCAAATCCCTAGATTGATCGTCCACGAATACCTGCAGGGGCTGGGCGTGCCCGGCCTGGCCGGGCTGGCAATGCTGCTGCTGGCGCTGTTGTATGGCCTGGGCGGCCTGATGCCGGACTGGCAGGCGCTGCAAACCCTCAGCCAGCAGACCCGCGAAGCCGGCGAGTACCTGGCCCGGGTCGAAGACGGCAGCGTCGCCGCCCCGGTGGTGCCGCAACGTCAGCTCGACGACTTCCGCAGCAAGCTGCCGTCGCAACCACAGGCTACAGTCGCCATCGACAAGATCTACGCGCTGGCGGCCCAGGAACGCATCACCCTGGCCCGGGGCGAGTATTCCCTGGGCATCGACCCCAAGACGCACCTGGCCCGCTATCAGATCCTGCTGCCGGTGCGCGGCACCTACCCGCAACTGCGGCGCTTCCTGCATGCCTTGCTCGGCCAGTTGCCAGCGGTGGTGGTCGAGGACGTGGAGTTCCAGCGCAAGAAAATCGCCGACACCGACCTGACCGGGCGGATCCGCATGACCCTTTACCTGTCGAGGTCATGATGAATACCAAGCGCGTAATGGGTTGGGCGGCGTTCTTCGGCGTGGCGGCGGCGCTGACCTGGTTGCCCGACTACTGGATGCCGTCGCAGGAGATAGAGGTCTCGGTCGCCCCCGCGTCCACCTCGAGTACCAGCAAAACCCGCGGTGCACTGCCAGCGACGGCGGCCGCTAAAAAACCGGCGGTGGTCAAGGACCTGACCCCGGCTGGCGACCTGTTCGCCGCCCGCAGCTGGAAGGCGGCCCCGACGCTTGCCAGCGTCACCGAACAACCCGTCATCGTCACCCCGGTGGTGCAAGCCCCCAGCGCACCGCCAATGCCGTTCCAGTTCATCGGCAAGTTGAATGACCGTTCCGACCTGCAAGTGTTTTTGCAGAACGGCGAAAAAATATACGTCGTGCGCAAAGGGGATGTGATCGACGAAACCTGGCGGATCGAGGGCATTTCCGATGTGGAATTGAGCTTTGTCTACCTGCCTCTGCATTTGTCCCAGACCTTGTCTGTGGGGAGCACGCAATGAACCAATCCCGGTTGTTGATGAGCCTTGGCCTGTGCGTAGCGCTGGCCGCGTGCAGTACGGCGCAAGTGGCCAACAAGGAAGCGTCCGAGCTGATCGAGCAGGGCCAGTACGAAGCCGGCCTGGCCCGGGTCGAGGAGGGGCTGCGGGAGAACCCTCGCGATACCGAGTTGCACCTGTTGCGCAACAGCGGTCGGGCCAAGGCGATCACGGCGCTGCTGACCCAGGGCGACACCGATCGTGCACGCCGGGATTTCGCCTCGGCACGCATGGCCTACAGCCGGGTGCTGACCATTGAACCCAACAACCGCCGCGCCCAGGACGCCCTGCGCCAGCTCGACTACCTGCGCAGCATGGAAGACAAGCTTGAACTGGCCCGTGGCGACCTGCGCCGCGGTGACATCTACGGCGCCGACCGCCAGGTGAAACAGATCCTCGAGCTGGATCCGAAGAATGAGGGCGCGCTGGAACTGCAAGGCAACATCCGCCTGGTGCAAAGCCGTAACGTGATCACCTATCCGCAGCTGCGCACCCGCCTGGACCGGCCGGTGACCCTGGAGTTTCGCGACGCCAACCTGAAGGTTATTTTTGAAGTGCTGTCCCAGGTCGCCGGTTTGAATTTCATCTTCGACAAGGACCTGCGCCCGGACATGAAAGCCACCATCTTCGTGCGCGACGTGCGCATCGAAGACGCCGTGGAATTGCTGCTGCAACAGAACCAGCTGCACCAGAAAGTGGTGAACGAAAACACCTTGCTGATCTACCCGGACTCGCCGCAGAAGGTCAAGGATTACCAGGAACTGGTGATGCGCACCTTCTACCTGACCAGCATCGATGCCAACACCGCGTTGAACATGATCAAGACCATGCTCAAGACCCGTGACGTGTTCGTCGATGAACGCCTCAACACCCTGACCATGCGCGACAGCGAAGACGCGGTGCGCATGGCGGAAAAACTCCTGCAGTCCCAGGACCAGTCCAACCCGGAAGTGGTGCTGGAGGTGGAGGTGATGGAAGTCGCGACCCAGCGCATTCTCGACCTCGGCCTGCAATGGCCCAACACGTTCGGCGTGGTCAACAGCGACGGTTCGGCGGTGACCTTGCTCGATCAGCTCAAGGGCATCAACTCCGGCCGGATCAGCATCTCGCCCTCGCCCCAGGCCAAGATCAACGCCCAGGACAACGACATCAACACCCTGGCCAGCCCGGTGATTCGCGTCAGCAACCGTGAACAGGCGCGTATCCACATCGGTCAGCGCGTGCCGATCATCAGCGCCACCTCGGTGCCGTCGACCCAGGGTCCGGTGATCACCGAAAGCGTCACCTACCTGGATGTCGGTCTCAAACTTGAAGTGCAGCCGACCGTGCACCTGAACAACGAAGTGGCGATCAAGATCGCCCTGGAAGTCAGTAACGCCACCCCGCTGGAGCCGACCCGCCAGGGCACGATTCCGGTTCAGGTCGACACCCGCAACGCCCAGACCACCCTGCGTCTGCATGACGGCGAAACCCAGATCCTCGCCGGCCTGATGCGCAACGACCACGGCGCCACCGGCAACAAGATTCCCGGTCTCGGCGACATTCCGGGCCTGGGTCGCTTGTTCGGCAGCAACAAGGACACCGTCGGCAAGTCGGAACTGGTGCTGTCGATCACCCCGCGGATCGTGCGCAACCTGCCGTACCAGAGCCCCTCGGACATGGAATTTCCTACCGGCACCGAAACCAGCATGCACATCCAGGCGCCGGACCGGCGGCTGGAGTCGGCTGGCGCGCCTGCGGCGATCGATCGGCCGGTCGCGGTCACCACCCAAGTCGTTATCGAGAAGCCTTGATCATGAACGCCTCGCAACGCGGTTTTACCCTGATCGAAGTCGTGGTGACGCTGGCCCTGATCGGCCTGCTGGCCGGCATGGCCGCGCCGCTGACCGAGACGGTGGTGCGCCGGGGCAAGGAGCAGGAGTTGCGCACGGCCCTGTACCAGATTCGCGACGCCATCGATGCCTACAAACGCGCCTTCGACGCCGGCTACATAGAGAAATCGCTGAACAACAGCGGCTATCCACCGAATCTGCAAGTGCTGGTGGACGGCGTGCGCGATGTGCGCAGTGCCAAGGGCGCCAAGTTCTATTTCCTGCGCCGGGTGCCCCGCGATCCGCTGGCCTCGGTCAAGCGCGACGACGAAGGCGGCTGGGGTTTGCGCTCTTATGACAGTACGGCTCAAAGCCCGCGGGAGGGCGAAGACGTCTTTGACGTCTACTCCCAGGCGCGCGGCAAGGGTCTCAACGGCATCGCCTACCGGGAGTGGTGACTTATGCGCCGGGAAAAGGGTTTTACCCTGCTGGAACTGATGGTGGTCATGGCAATCATCGCGACGCTGATGACCATCGCCTTGCCCCGCTATTTCAACAGCCTCGAAGCCTCGAAGGAGACCACCCTGCGCCAGAGCCTGTCGGCGATGCGCGAGGCGCTGGACCACTATTACGGCGACACCGGGCGCTACCCCGATTCCATCGAACAGCTGGTGGAGCAGCGTTACCTGCGCAACCCGCCGATGGACCCGATCGCCGAACGCAAGGACCTGTGGGTCCTGGTGGCGCCGCCGGACGGTGTACCTGGCGGCGTCGCCGATATCAAGAGCGGTGCGACAGGGAGGGCGCGTGATGGCAGCCTTTATGCCGAGTGGTAGACCCTCGAACCAGGCGGGTTTCACCTACCTGGGGGTGCTGTTCCTGATCATGGTGATGGGCATGGGCCTGGCCAGTGCCGGCGAATTATGGTCGACCGCCTCGCGCCGGGATCGTGAACGCCAGTTGCTCTGGGTCGGTACCCAGTACGCCCAGGCATTGCGCAGTTATTACCGCAGCTCGCCGGGCCTGGCGCAGTACCCCAAGGAACTGGCGGACCTGCTGCAGGACGAACGTTTCCCCAATGCCAAACACCATATTCGCCAGCTGTACCCGGACCCGATCGGGGGCGGCGAATGGGCGCTGATGCGCGGTTTCGACGGGCGCATTACCGGCCTCTACAGCCCTTCGACGGACAAGCCGCTCAAACAGGCGGACTTCCCCAGTCAATGGTCGGACTTCACCGGCATGGCCAGTTACAAGGACTGGCAGTTCGTGGCCGAGAAGGCGTTCCTCGAGGGCACGTCGGGGCCGAAAAGTCCGTCCCGGTCGCCACAAGGGGTGATGCCATGAACAGATTCTGCCTGGCGCTGATCCTGCTGCTGGCGACGCCGTTTGCCGCGGCCGCCGAAGAGGACGAAATGATGGGCTTTATCGTCGATGACACCATCTCGCACATCGGCCACGAGTTTTATTACGCGTTCAGTGAACGCCTGCGCGCCACCAGCCCCATGGATTTCAACCTGGTGGTACGCGAACGACCTTCCGCACGCTGGGGCAGCCTGGTGACGGTGGAGTATCAACAGCGTTTGGTTTATCGGCGCTTCCTGCCGCCGAACACCGTGGACCTCAAGGAGGAGGCGTCCGACGCCGCCGACTGGGTGCGTGGGCAGATCGTCAAACGCAAGCTGGAAGCCTTGTTGCAGGACACCACGGACCTTGAGAGGGACGAACTATGAAAACGAAAACGTTGTTGCACCGCCCCGGACTTTCATTGGCCGCCATCTGCCTGCTCGGGTTCGCCAGTGGCGGCCTGGTCCAGGCCACGGAGCTGGTCTACACGCCGATCAACCCGTCATTCGGCGGCAACCCGTTGAACGGAACCTGGCTGCTCAACAAAGCCCAGTCGCAAAACGACTACGACGATCCGGACTTGAAAGACCGGACTTCGCTGGCCGGGACCTCGGCCCTCGAACGCTTCAGCAGCCAGTTGCAATCGCGGTTGCTGGGACAGTTGCTGGACAACATCTCCACCGGCAACACGGGGAGCCTGTCCACCGACGCTTTTATCGTAAACGTCATCGATGACTCCGGCGCACTGACTATTGAAGTGACCGACCGAGCGACCGGTGAAATTTCGGAAATCCAGGTGAATGGCCTGGCCCCTTGAGGGGCTCGGTCAATGGGGAGTCAAGGACATGAAAAAGATCATAGCGCTAGGGCTGATGTTGGCGGCATTACAAGGGTGCAGTGTGCGCGAGCCGATGTCGGCGGAGCAGGACACCGAAACCCCGACCCTGACACCTCGGGCGTCGACCTATTATGACTTGCTGAACATGCCACGGCCCAAGGGCCGGTTGATGGCGGTGGTGTACGGTTTCCGGGATCAGACCGGGCAGTACAAACCGACCCCGGCCAGTTCCTTTTCCACCAGCGTGACCCAGGGCGCGGCGAGCATGTTGATGGATGCGATGCAGGCCAGCGGCTGGTTCGTGGTGCTGGAACGCGAGGGGCTGCAAAACCTGCTGACCGAACGCAAGATCATCCGCGCCTCGCAGAAAAAGCCGAATACGCCGATGAATATCCAGGGTGAGCTGCCGCCCCTGCAGGCGGCGAACATGATGCTCGAGGGCGGGATCATCGCGTACGACACCAACGTGCGCAGCGGCGGGGAAGGGGCCGGTTACCTGGGCATCGACATTTCCCGCGAGTATCGGGTGGATCAGGTCACGGTGAACCTGCGGGCGGTGGATGTGCGCAGCGGGCAGATCCTGGCCAACGTGATGACCAGCAAGACCATCTACTCTGTGGCCCGCAGTGCCGGGGTGTTCAAGTTCATCGAGTTCAAGAAGTTGCTCGAGGCCGAGGTCGGCTACACCACCAACGAACCGGCGCAGTTGTGTGTGTTGTCGGCGATCGAAGCGGCGGTGGGGCATCTGTTGGCCCAGGGGATTGAACGCAAGATGTGGCAGGTGGCGGGGGACAAGACGGCGCCGGTGCAGGATGAGACGCTGGACCGGTATTTGACCCAGGCCAAGGTGGTGCCTGAGGGTGAGGATGAGTGACGTGGCGGCCTTCGGGCCGACCAGGTTCTTGCGAATATCCGCGGACCCTGTGGGAGCTGGCTTGCCTGCGAAGGCGGCCTGACAGCCGACCTGTATTTTGTTGACTGGGTACATATCCATTCCTGCGGTAACGACCGCCTATGGTTTCGCTCTTACAGCGAGTCCCTTTTGGCAAACGCCCCAAAAGGAACCAAAAGGTCTCGCCCCAGCGTCCGGCCCCTCGCTAGGGCTCGGCGTTCCTTCGCTCCGGCATCCATCCGGGGACACTGCCCTCCGGTCTGCTTCGCGACGACCTACATGCAGCGTGTTCGACTGCGTCGAACGGCGCTGCGCGCCACTCCCCGGATGCACACCTCCACTCAGCCTCCCGAAGGGGCGGGTGGATCAAGATCAAGAGCAGCAGGCGAGCTAACGCTCGGCCTGATGAGTGGTGAAGAGCGTCGGTGTACGCCGATCCTTTGTAGGAGCTGGCTTGCCAGCGAAGGCGGCCTGACAGCCGACCAATCTCTGACGGATGTACGCAGACCCCCTGTAGGAGCTGGCTTGCCAGCGAAGGCGGCCAAACAGCCGACCGATCTCTGACGGATGTACGCAGACCCCCTGTAGGAGCTGGCTTGCCAGCGAAGGCGGCCTGACAGCCGACCTGATCTTGCGGACATACCCGGAACCATTGTGGGAGCGAGCCTGCTCGCGAAAGCGGCGTGCCATTCAGCATTGATGTTGGCTGACACAGCGCCATCGAGCAGGCTCGCGCACAGGGGGATATGTACTGATTTGAGGGTATGTTTAATAGTGTTTAGCGTTACTTCCCGAAAGCTACACCATCTTGCGCCGTTGCCTACAACTACGCCAGAATCCGCCGGCTTGTGCGCCTTGGCCCTGGTCTTTATCGTTCCCCCATCGCTGCCAATTCAGCGATCGGGTTTAGCGACCCGACCAGGTATAAGTGCCACAATGCACCCGTCTTTATTGCAGGCGATCTTAAGCCCGCAGTTTCGATATGGTGGCTGTGCGCGGGAGACCCTCGGGTCTGCCGGGTCTTATACCTCTCGGTTCGCTAACCTGCGTACAGCCGCCACCCTCACTTGTATAGCGACAGGTTTTGGTGGTTCCATCAGGTATAACGGAGGTTCCCCATGTTCAAGGTCACACCCAATCCCCCAGAAACCGACACCGTTTCCCCCTACGCGTCAGCCGATTCAAAAAAACTGCACGAAGCCGCCGATCGCGCCCTCGACCATTATCTCAATTCCCCCCAAGACACCCCGATACGCAAACCCAGCACAATGTTCGTCATCGCCCCGGACATCGACACCGAAAGCCTCCTGGCCCACGCCTGCGAGTCGTTGGCTTCCGCGAGTGTCATGGCCAGTGATTTCGCGACGTTTGTAGATGGGCCGCAGCGCAGCATGGTGTTGGGCATCCAGCAGGTCATCATGCTGGCTGATCTGGCAGTCAACCGGGCACTGGATAACCTCGATCCCCAAGTCTGAACACTCACTACAAGAGATCGTCAGGTAGACCGGGTTATCGTTCTTCGCGGGCAAGTCGAATCGTCGCACCGCTCGCTCCTACGGAACCGCGTCAGCCATAAAAAAACCGCGATCCTGCACCCAGGCTCGCGGTTTTTCACAACCCTACAATCATTGCTGCAAAACAGTCGCCTGGTTCCCCGTCCCATACTGCTGAACAGTTGCCATCTGCGTCACGCCACTCTGGTCAACACGGGCAATGTTCCCCGTCCCGCCCTGGGTCACATACGCCACGTTCATGTTGTCAGCCTGTTTCACAACGATCTGGTTATCATCCCCATACTGCGTAGTGAAAGCCTGGTTGCCCGTGCCCGACTGGTCGTATTCGGTGCTGTTGCCCGTACCGTTGCTGGTGCCCTGAGCCAGGTTGGTGGTGCCCCGTTGCGAGGCGATGAGGATGTTGTCGCTGCCGTTCTGGTCGAAGTACAGCTCGTTGTAGTTGTCGGCCTGGCTGACGGTGGTCTTGTTGCCGGTACCGGCCTGGTTGGTGGTCATGATGTGGCCGGCGCCGGCCTGGGTGAAGCTGGCGATGTTGTTGCTGCCGGTCTGGTTGACGGTTGCCCGCTGGTTGCTGCCGAACTGGCCACCGGCTTGCGGGCCTTTCCAGTTGCTGGCGTAGACCTTGTTGTCGTTCCCAACCGAGTTGGCGTTGAGTACATGGCTGTCGCCGCTCTGGTAGGTGAAGTGCACGTTGCCGGTGCCCTGTTGGTACAGCGCCAGGGTCGAGCCGACGGATTCGAACTGGTCGGCGTAGATTGCGTTGAGGTCGCCGACTTGCAGAACCTGGGCGACGTTGTTTTCGCCAAAGCTCTGGTCGACGATGGTTTCGTTGGCCGAACCGATCTGGTCGACGGTGGCCTGGCTGGCGAGCTGGGAATCCTGCCAGACTTCGCTGCCGTTCATGTTGCCCAGCTGGTTGATGGTCACGGTGCCGCCGTCACCATAGCTCTGGTCACCGTAGGCATAGTTGACTTCGCCCGCCTGGTTGATGTTTATCTGCCCCCCCACGTGGCCGACATGTTCGCCGGTGCCGTAGTTGTCAGTGCCGTACTGGATGACCGTCGCGTTGTTGGCGGTGCCGTACTGCAGTTGCTCGATGTTGGCTCTGTTGCTGTCACCCAGCTGCACGGTGGTGGCGGTATTGCCGTCCTGGCCTTCCTGGTAGATGAAGGAGAAGTTGCCGGTGCCTTGCTGTTGCTGCAACGCGTGGTTGGCGCCAAGTGCGCCTATCGACTGGCTGGCATGGGTGGTGTTCAAGGCGCCGACCTGTTGCTGGGTAATGGTGCTGCCGTTTTCGAACAGCTGCTCGGCATAGCCGGCGTTGAAGTCACCGACCTGGTCCTGGGTAATGGTGCCGGTGGCGTTGTCTTGCTTGGCGGCCGCGTTGTTGCCTTCGCCGAGTTGGGTCTGGGTGGCGGTACTGAAACTGGCCTGTTTTTGCGTCACCTCGGCGATGTTGGCAGTACCGACCTGGTTCTGGGTGGAAAGGCTGTCGTCGGCCATCGCCTGGGCACTGACTATGACCAGGATGGCGGCGGTAAGGGGCGTCAGTTTGAACATGATGAAACCTCCAAGTGGTGCAGTGCTTTAGCGATACTGTTTGACCGAAACGCTCATGCCGTTCCCCGACTGGCTCACGGCGCTGGACAGCCCCGTGCCGGCCTGGTCGATGCTGGCGTCGTTGTTGTTGCCGTTCTGGGAAATCTGCGCGCGGTTGTGGCTGCCGTTTTGCGTGATCTGGGCGTCGTTGCCATAACCTTGCTGGGTGATCAGCGCCATCAGGTCGCTGCCTTGCTGCAGGATGAACGCTTCCTGATTGCTCCCCGACTGGACGATGTGGCCCAGCAGTGACTGGCCGTTCTGTTGCAAGAGCGCGACGTTGGCCTGGCCGTTCTGGTTGATCAGCGCTTGCTGGCCGATCGGCGCTGGCCACTCGCCGAGGTCGGCGCCGGGCGCCAGGTCGTCGTTCTCCATCAGATCATCGGCCCGCACGCCCGCACTGCTGCAAAGCAGGAGCAGGCAGAGCAGGGTGGCGGTCGATATTTTCATGGTGGTGTCCTTGTGAAAGAGGCCTGCCCCACCGATCGGCAAAATCGGTGGGGCGAGGGCTTACTGCACGGTAACGGCGACCGTGCGCACGGTGCCCTGGGAGGAGCGGATGGTTGCTGTCGGGTTCGCCGACGGGATCACCGTGGTGCTGTTGCTCACCGTCAGCCGCCAGCGTCCGGTCAACGGCACCGTGGTGGTACCCAGCGTCACCAGCCCGGTCGGGGTGGTCACCTGGACGGTGATGGTGTTGCCGGTGGTCACCGACGAGGTGCCCGAGAAGTCCCAGTTGAAGCGGTTGTTGGAGCGGGCTGTCACCGTGGCCGCGGTCACCGCGAAGGTTTCCGCTGCCGGCCTTGGCGAGACTTGCACCGTGACCGTGGCCGGCGCCGACTGGGCGCCGAAGCTGTCCCTGGCGATGTAGGTGAAGGTCGTGGTGAAGGCCGTCGTGACCGTGGCCGGTGGGGTGTAGGTGATCACGGTGCCGTCAGTGCTGACGGTGCCGCGACCGGCCGCTGGCTGGGTCAGGCTGGCGACGGTTAACGGCACGTTGCCTTCCGGGTCGGTGTCGTTGGCCAGCACGTTGATCGGTACCGCCACGCCCAGGGTCGCGATGCTGTCGACGACGGCCACCGGAGGCTGGTTAGGCGCCACGGTGATGGTCACGGTCGCCGGAGCGCTCGAAGCCAGGCCTTTGACGTCTTGCGCCTTGTAAGTGAAGGTCGTGGTCAGCGGTGCGTTGACCACGGCCGGTGGGGTATAGACCACCGCTGCGGTGCCGCTCAGGGAGACGGTGCCTTGGCCTGCTGCCGGTTGGGTCAACGCGGTGATGCTCAGTGGCGTGTCGCCGTCCGGGTCGCTGTCGTTGCCCAGCAGGTTGAGGGTGATCGGCACCCCGAAGCTGGTGCTGCCGCTGTCGGCCACAGCCAGTGGCGCCTGGTTCTCGCCGATATCCGGGGCCGAGCCGACCACCACGACTGCCTCGGTATCACTGCCGCCTGCGGCGGATTTGATCGTCACGGTGGCTGGTGGCTGCATCAGGTCGGCAACGGTCAGGCGTTGCAGGGTGCCGGTCTTCGACAGGCGTCCGTAACCCTGGGCGACCATGTCCGGTACCACCACTTCGTCAGTGGAGGTGGCCTCGATCAGCAGGCTGTGATTGCTCCAGTTGTAGCGAGCGGTCTGGACTTTCACCACGTCAGTGACTTTGCTCGACACGGCCGTCGGCCGGGTGGTACCCGTCGGGTTGGTGGCGGTGACCACCACGACCGGAGGCACGTTGCCGATGAACTGACGCTGGCCGAAGAACAAGCCGTTGTTATCGCCGGTCATGTTGAGCAGGCACGGCGAAAGAGGTGGGCCGGGTACCAGGGCCACGCTTTCGCGGAAGCACAGGCTCGAGGTGTTGCTCGATTTGCCGAAGACTTCGACTCGCGTGCCGGCGTCCGTGCGCCGGTAGGTGGCGCGGTCGATTTCCACGGGGGTCTGGGCACGGTTGTCGAGGACTTTGCCGGACACGGTGAACAGGTTGGTCTCGATGGTGCCGGCCGGTCCCTGGATACGCACGAAGTTGGTGTTGTTGGGGCTGCCGGTGACCTGCTCGGTGAGGTTCGGATCGCCGACGAAGGTTTCGACGGTGCCGGTGTCGGGGTTCACTTCGGTGTAGGGGCCGTTGACGCTACGCAGGAACGGGCCGACGTTGCCATTGAGCACGCCGCTGAAATTACCGGGTGCACCGATGCCGATGTCCCGGGTCATGTTGATGGCGCGCCGACCCGTGGTGGTGACGTTGATCGTTTCCACCCCGTATGGGTGGGTGATGGTATAGACCCCGGGTGTCGGTACCGAGGCGCGCAGGCGAATCCGCGCGAAGGAAACCTGATCACCATCCACCGGAGTTTCAGCGCCGAATGCCGCCTCGATCGCGGCCACGTACACTTCCAATTCATACCCGTTGTTGCCCACTTGCGGGATTGCGGTCTCCGCCGCGAACCAGAAGGCTTCTCCAGGCCAGTTGTCGGGGAAGACCATCGGCTGGGCGTCGTCGTAGACACCCGGTTCCGCCGCCAGGATGCACATGTACGACGGCGGGTTGGTGGTCGGCACCCGCGAGCTCGCGGCCCGGGACTGGCACAGCTCCAGCTTCAATTGATTGTTGTCCTGATACCACATTGGGAATTTCCCCGTGGCAAAGGTGTAAGGGCCGGGGTCGACGGCGGCGAGTTGCGCGAACGCGCTGCCGGACAGCGATAGAGTCAGTCCCAGGGCGTTGAGCGCCAGGCGTGGCCAATTGTTCATGATGCCTCCTGATGAGGATCTGGGCGTGTGAGCGTTCATTGCACGATGACCACTTCTTCGGTGTCGCTGCCGCCATTGGATGACGTCACGCGAACCCGGGCCGGTGGAATCGGCGAGATCCCGGTGGCCAGGGTTTTCACCGCGCCTTCGCCACTGAGGGCACCGATGGCGGCACCGCTGGCGGATGAGGCGGTGAGCACCGGCGGCGAAGTTTCATCGCTGGTCGAGGCGACGAGGGTCAGTTGCCCGCTGCTGAGGCTGTACTCCGCACGCTGGATCACCACCAGGTCGGTCAGCGCCATGGACAAGGTGGTCGGTGTGCTGGTGGGGATCGCCAGGTGGTTGTCGGCGGTCACCTGCACCGTGCTCGGCAAGGTCGGGTTGGCCGCGGACTGCCCGTACCAGTTGCCGGTGGTGTTGGCTTCGCTCATGTTCAGCACCGGGTCGCTGCTGGTCACGGCGGCGGTCGCCGGCGGTGGGGGCGCCATGACGAACACGTCCTGCTGGGCGATCGGCGCGCTTTCACCGGCTTTGCGCGAGTAGGTGCTGCGCTGGGCGATCACCGGCGTCGGTCGCACCACTGTCGACAATTTGCCTGAGATGGAAAACAGCGTGGTCCGCAGATCCAGGCCATTGGGCCCTTCGATGCGCACGAAATTGGTGTTGAACGGGCTGCCGGTGATGGCCTCGTCGATGTTCGGGTCGCCGATGAATCGCTCGGCCGCACCGGTCAGCGGATTGGTCTCGGTATAGGGGCCGTTGACGCTGCGCAGGAAGGGTCCGACGTCACCGCGCAGGGCGCCGTCGTAGGTTTTCGGCGAGCCGATGCCAATGTCCCGGGTCATGTTGATGACTCGGGTACCCCCGGCAGGGACGTCGAAGATGTCGACCCCGTAAGGGTGGGTGATGGTGTACGTGCCGGCGGTGGGCACGTCGACGCGGATACGTACCCGGGCAAAACTCATCTGGTCGCCTTCGACCGGTTCTTCAGCGGCGAAGGCCGCTTCGATGGCGGTACCGAACGACAGGTCGATGCCCCGGGCCGCATCGACGATTGCCGCGTCGGCGGTGAACCAGAAGGCTTCGTCAGGGAAGTTGGTCGGGAAGACGATCGGTTGTGTGTCGTCGAACACGCCGGGGGTCGGCAGCAACGTACACATGTACGACGGCGCTCCGGGCGCTCCGGGAGCCCGGGAGCTGACCGCCTTGGACAGGCACAGGTCGAGGGTTCGACCGTGGGTGTCCTGATACCAGGCGGCGAACGAGCCGTTGGATGGAAGGTAAGGTCCGGGGTCGACGGCATACAGCGCCGCCTGGGCGATGCCTTGGGCCAGAGCACTCACGACCAGGGCGGCCGCAGTTTTGGACAGTAAAGGGTGCATGAGTTAATCCCTCTATCAGAGTACCTGTCCCGTGAGGTGGGTCAGTTGAGAGGGGGTGGGGCAACTTCCGTACCAATAGGCGAAAACGTTCTTGAGAGGTCCGGAACGCGGGCATGGGGCGGACAATCGCTATCAGACAGGCGCTCGAGGGAACGGGTCATTGTCCCCAGCATCGGGGGCAGGTGGGGAAGGCGGGGACGTAGTAGCGTTTATCGAGTGACGGATCGGATAGAGATCGTTGCCGTGTTGCATGCCAGGCAAGAATACCCCTGAACGCCAATCCGGGCAGTTTCCCGTAATTGCTGCACTGCGCATGCTCATCCAGCCAATAGCGTTTCAGTCGATTATTGGTAGCACCTCGCGTGCCAAGGCCTGCGCCACGAAATCCCTAATCATCCAGACTCATCCCGCTTCCCGTTGGGTATTTCCCCCGATCCTGCGCCGGTCCAAACCCCGACATCGGGCAAACGGCCAGTAGTGGGCTATAACCCTATAGGGGAAACGTCGGGAACAAATGTCGATGAACATGCCTACCAAAGCGCTCCTGTCGCAGGAGGGCGATACCCGCCTGCACTCGCGCAAGCCGCCGTTCAATCTGTTGCGCTGGTTTTCGCTCGTCAGCTTGGCGGTGATCGGCACGGTCGCCGTGGCGCTGGGGTCGGTGTCCACGCGGTTTGTGATTACCGAGAGCGTGCAGCGCGATGCCTTGCTGACGTCCCAGTTCATCCAGGCGATTGCCTCCGCCGAGGTGCGCCATGTGTCGATTCCCAATGTGCGGACCATGGGCGAGTTGCTCGACCCCCGCAAGGACAAGGACTTCCCCGACGTCGACCCGCTGGCCCGGGCCAATGCCCGTGGCGAATTCCTCGACCATATTGAACACTTGCCGGATGTGATCCTGGCCAACATCTACGCCCCCGATCGCGTGGTGATCTGGTCGACCAACCCGGCATTGATGGGCACCCGGATCCATACCGACGACGACCTGGATCAAGCCTTTGCCTCCAGGACCCCGGTGTCGGCCAGCTATCACGACGTCGACCACAGCCGCATGGAGCAGAAGTTCGTAACGCCCCCTGAATACATCTTCATCGAGAACTACATCCCACTGTTCGATGCCGACGGCAACAAAGTCACCGCGATGGTCGAGATCTACAAGGAGCCCAAGGACCTGATCAACCGCATGGAGCGCGGCCTGATATTGATCTGGCTGGCCACTGCCCTGGGCGGTGGGCTGATTTACCTTGGGCTGTACTGGATCGTGCGCCGGGCCGCGATTCAGCTGGCGGTACAACAGAAGCAGCTGATCACCAACGAGACCTTTGTCGCCTTGGGCGAGATGTCGTCGGCAGTTGCCCATAGCTTGCGCAATCCGCTGGCGACCATTCGCTCCAGCGCTGAACTGGCACTGGAATTCGACAGCGGCGCGGCGCACAAGAACATCAACGACATCATCGGCCAGGTCGATCGCATGTCGAAATGGGTCAGGGAATTGCTGCAATCCTTGCGCCCGCTCAACGACGAGGCGGAACCGGTCAATCTGGTGGCGGCGTTGCACGACAGCCTGATGGCGTTCGAGCAGCAGGTCGCCAAGGCCAACGTTCGGGTGGTGTTCGAGCCCAGGGAAACGCCTATGGTCCTGAGCCAGCAGGTGCAATTGACCCAGATCCTCAACAGCTTGCTGGCCAATGCGCTGGAGGCGATGGAGAAGGGCGGTACGCTTACCATCACGCTGGAGCCGACCGATGCCAACGGCGTTTGCGTGGTCGTGAGCGACACCGGCAAAGGGATGACCGAAGAGCAGCGCAGCATGGCCTTTCGACCGTTTTACACCACCAAGCGCGGTGGCCTGGGGGTCGGACTGGTGCTGGTGAAGCGGATCATGGAGCGTTTCGGCGGTGCGGTGACCCTGGAAAGCCGCGAGGGTGAGGGCACGATTGTCCGTCTTTCGTTCAAACGGCTCACCTGAAAATGGGTATGAACTTTCCCCGTTAGCGGGTGTCATTCCCCAGTGGTTTCCGGTCATGGCACATTGATGTTGATAAGCCACTGTTTTGCCTGGTGTTAATACTTTGTAAAAATCTGTTACAAATCTGGCGAGCTACTTGCACATCACCCGTACCCCTTCATGACTTCGAGGCGGCTGGTGATGAACAGTAATGCGCGGTTTCCCTTCAAGCGGTTCGGCTACCTGACGCCGTTGAGCGTCCTTCTGACGATGACGCTGGGGACAGCCGGTCTTCGCGCCAGCCCCATCGATGACGAACGACAGCCCGAACCCACCGACCCCTCGGCTTATTACGACGAACTCGCAGATAAACCGGCCGCGCTGAACGCTATCCTGACGATGCCGGAGGCCAACGAAGACGCCTTCGATTTGCCCGAAGGCGTCAAAGGCAGCCGCGACACCACGCGCCTGGAAAACATCCTGCCGCCCACAGTGCAGACCAGCTTCAATTACCCCACCAATGGCAAGCCCAGCCCGTTGTTCGGCGCTCAGCCGTTCACCCAGCAACTGGTGCTGTTCGAAGAATTCGGCCCGGAAAAACTCGACCCCACCACACCGGCGGCACCCTTGGGATTTCCCCCCGCGGCGATCGGCCCGGCGCCGCAGCAGGACCCCACCAGTGCGGCCCGCAGTGCGCCACCCGGCGTGGCCCTGGATGCCTTCCTGCGCCAACCGGGGCTGACGCCATTCCCGAGCCAGTTCGCCAACGTGGTCGACCGCAATCCATGGCAGGCGCAGATCGAATACTTTCTCAATCGGCACATTGGCTCGGCCGCTGAAGGCCGTCCGCCAGGAAAGGGTTGGTCGCACCAGCGCTGGAACGAGTTCTACCCGCAAGCGGCCTACAAGACCGTGCAGACCGGTGCGCGAACCAACGGCGGCCTGCGCGACAGTCGCCAGATGCATGGCTATGCCCTGGGTGAGTTCGGCCCCGGTGGCCTTTATCACAACACCGCCGGCGTACCGCTCACCGACGGCACGGCCAAAGGCGTCGATGCGCGTTTTCACCCGAACATGCCGGTGCAGAACCACAATTCGGTCTGGACCTTCGACGGCACCTTGCCGCCAAAATTGCTGATGGTGCGTTACGGCCAGCCGGTGCTGATGCGCCATTACAACGGCTTGCCCATCGACCCGTCGGCGAACATGGGCTTCGGCCTGCACACCATCAGCACCCACGAACACAACGGTCACGCACCGGCGGAAAGCGACGGTTACGCCAACGCGTTTTTCTTTCCGGGGCAGTATTACGACTATCGCTGGCCGATTCAGCTGGCCGGTTACGACAGCATCAATACCCGCGCCGAAGACCCCCGTGCGGCCTTCCCGTGTTCGCCCGGGGAAACCCTCTGGGTCAATGACATGAACCCCGGCCGCAAGACCTGCGACCACGGCACCATCAAGATCCGTGGTGACTGGCGCGAAACCATGAGCACCCACTGGTTCCACGATCACATGCTCGATTTCACCGCGCAGAACGTCTACAAGGGCAACGCGGCGATGATGAACTACTACAGCGCCCTGGACCGCGGCAACGAATCGGTGAACGACGGCGTCAACCTGCGATTGCCCAGCGGCAGCGCCTTGCCCTGGGGCAACCGCGACTACGACGTTAACCTGTTGATCGCCGACAAGGCCTGGGATCAGGGTGGTCAGCTGTGGTTCAACCCGTTCAATACCGATGGCTTTCTCGGTGATCAGATCCTGGTGAACTGGCAGTGGAAGCCGGCCCTGGACGTGCGCGCCCGCAGCTATCGGTTGCGGATCCTCAACGGCTCGGTCTCGCGTTACTTCAAGCTGGCCCTGGTGCGCGAGGTCAAGGGCAGCGACGGTGAGTTCCCCGGCCCGAAAAACTCCGGGGTCTCCTACAGTCGGGTGCCGTTCCACATGATTGCCAACGACGGCAACATCATGGAACACAGCGTACCGTTCGACGGCAGCATGGACCTGGACGCCGACGGCAATAAACAGAATCACAACGCTATCCTGCCCACCCAGGGCATCGCCGAACGCTTCGACATCATCGTCAACTTCGCAAAAAACGGGATCAAACCGGGGGACAAACTGTTCTTCGTCAACTTGCTGGCCCATGACGACGGCAAGGGGCCGAAAGAGCCGATTGCCCTGGGCGATGTGCTCTCGGAAAAATACCTGGCGGTGATCAAGCAAAGCAGCAAGGGCCCGCAGTGGGACAAGGGCGACCCGGCCGTGGGCAAGATCTTGCAGCTCAATGTCAAGGCCTACACCGGTCAAGACCTGGCCATGGACCCGGCAGCCTATGAGCCGGCCAAACCGGGCAAGGCCGAAGGCATGGCAATGATCCCGCTGAAGATCCATCGCGATACCGTCGCCGACAAGGCGCTGCTGGCCAAGGCCCGTCACCGCACCTTCACCTACGGGCGCTCGGACGGCACCGACGCAGCGCCTTGGACGGTCAAGACCGACGGCGGTTTTGGCTTCCATATGGACCCGCGTCGCCTGAACACCTCGACCCAGTTGGCCAGTGGCCCCACCGATGCCGGTGTCACCGGTTTCGGCACCCTGGAAGTGTGGAACATCAAGGCCGGCGGCAAGGGCTGGAGCCACCCGGTGCATGTGCACTTCGAGGAGGGGATCATCCTGAGTCGCGGTGGCAAGGCTCCACCGGAATGGGAGAAGTGGGCGCGCAAGGACGTCTACCGCATCGGTTCGGAAGACGATGGCCTGGACAGCGTCGAGTTCGCGATCAACTTCCGTGAATTCGCCGGCACCTACATGGAGCACTGTCACAACACCCAGCATGAAGACAACTCCATGCTGCTGCGCTGGGACATCGAGAAACCGGGGCAATTGCAGTTGATGCCGACGCCGCTTCCGAGTTGGGATGGCGTGCGTTACGTCAACTCCGCCGCATTGCCGACCTTCCGCACCGGCGATGGCTTCGGCCCGCAAGTGCCGGTCAAGAAATGAATCGGGAGCGAGCCGACATGAACAGGCAACCCCCGCGCTCCAAAGCCTTGGGCCTGCATCTGGTACTGATGCTGCTCAGCTGTCTGCTCGCTACCCGGTTGCTGGTGGCCCACGAGGTCGCCGAGGCGCCGGCTGCGGCGGCGACACCTTGGGGCGCCGGTTATTTCCCCAATACCCTGCTGACCGACCAGGACGGTCGGCAGGTGCATTTCTTCGATGACCTGATCCGGGACAAGGTGGTGGTGATCAATTTCATATTCACTACCTGCAGCGATTCCTGCCCGCTGGAAACCGCGCGCCTGCGCCAGGTGCAACAGTTGCTCGGGGACCGGGTTGGCAAGGATGTTTTCTTCTATTCCATCAGCATCGATCCGCTCAGCGACACGCCCGAGGTGCTCAAGGCCTACGCGCAACGGTTCAAGGTCGGGCCGGGCTGGCAATTTCTCACCGGCGACTTCGACGCTGTCACCGAGCTGCGGCACAAGCTGGGGCTGTTCATCGAAGGCGTCGACAACGGACGCAACAAGGATCACAACCTGAGCCTGATCGTCGGCAACCAGAGCACGGGCCGCTGGATGAAAGCGTCGCCCTTCGAGAATCCGTGGATTCTGGCCGATCAACTGGCCAACACCTTGCAGAACTGGAAGCAGCCCAGTGTCGAGCAAAGCTACGCCAATGCGCCGCAGCTGCGGCCGCCCAGCACTGGTGAAGAATTATTTCGCACCCGCTGCGCCTCATGTCACAGCCTCGGCCCTCAAGATGGGCAAGGCACCGGTATGCGCAACATCGGTCCCGACCTGATCGGCGTTACACGGCAGCGGGAGCCGGCCTGGTTGGCGCGCTGGATCCGCGAACCGGACCGCATGCTGGCGGAAAAGGACCCGATCGCGATGGAGTTGTTTGAGCGCTTCGACAAGATTGCGATGCCCAACCTGCGCCTGGATGAGAACGCGGCGCAGTCCATCCTGGCTTTTTTGCAGGAGGAAACCGAACGGCAGCAGCCGTTACAGGCGGTGCAATCGCACTAGCGGCTAAATAGTATCAATGGCGCCATCTGTCTCGAACAATGACACCTACACTGATTTCAAACACGGCTGAAAAGGCTTGTTGCAAGCACTCAGGACCGACCCATGCAGACATTGGAACAACAAAAAACAGCCGCGTCGTTGCAGACGGCGGCAGCAGAACGCCAGGGCAGGCGCGGGCCATTCAATTTGCTGCGTTGGTTCTCCTTCGGCAGTTTTTTCATCATCGCTGCCGTGGCGCTGGGGCTGGGCTACGTTTCCACGCGATTCGTGGTGATCGAGAGTGTCGAACGCGATTCCATGCTGACCGCGCAGTTCATCCAGGCCATGGGTGAGGCTGAAATCCGCCATGCTGCGATCAATCCCAACCGAACCATGGGTGAAATGCTCGATCCGCGCCAGGACCATGCTTATCCTGATGTCGAACCGGCGACCCGAGCCGCCGCCCGTGTCGAGTTTCTCGATCACGTGGAGCATTTGCCCGACCTGCTGCTGGCCACGGTGTATGCCCTGGACCGTACCGTCGTCTGGTCGACCAATCCCGAGTTGATCGGTGAGCGCATTGAAGGCGATGACGAGCTGGATGAGTCCTTTGCCATGCAGGAGTCGGTGTCTACCAGCTACCACGAGATCGTCGAGGAACGCCCCGAGCAGCGATTGCTGCGCGAGCCTGAATACCTGTTCATCGAGAATTACATTCCGATGTTCAATGCCGACAGAAGCCAAGTGGTCGCCATGGTGGAAATCTACAAGGAACCGGTGGATCTGGTGGCGCGCATCCAGCGCGGTTTCAAGGCCATCTGGCTGGCGACCGTGCTCGGCGGCGTGGGGATCTACCTGGCGTTGTTCTGGATAGTGCGGCGTGCGGCCAAGCTGCTCGAGAGCCAGCAGAAACAGCTGGTTAGCAACGAGACCTTTGTCGCCCTGGGAGAAATGTCCTCGGCGGTGGCTCACAGCCTGCGCAATCCGCTGGCAAATATTCGCTCCAGCGCCGAACTGGCCCAGGACATCGCCAGCCAGGGCGCGCAAAAGAACATCGGCGACATCATCAACCAGGTCGACCGCATGTCGCGCTGGGTCCGGGAGTTGCTGATGTCGTTGCGGCCGGTGAATGACGACGATGAAACGGTGGACCTGGTGCTGGCCATCGACGACACCCTGGGGGCTTTCGACGCGCTGGTCCAGCGTTATGGCGTCGAGGTGCGTTTCACTCCACGGGCTTGTCCGGCGGTTGTCAGCCAACGGGTCTTGCTCACGCAGATTCTCAACAGCCTGTTCGCCAACGCCCTGGAAGCCATGCCCAAGGGCGGCGTGCTCAGTATCGATATCGAATCGCCGCAGCCAGGACGGGTCTGCATGACCCTGAGCGACACGGGCAAGGGCATGAGCCAGCAGCAACAGCAAATGGTGTTCAAGCCGTTTTTCACCACCAAACAAGGCGGGTTGGGCGTAGGCCTGGCCCTGGTCAAACGAATAATGGAGCGTTTCGACGGCTCGGTCGTACTGACCAGCCAGGAGCAGGAAGGAACCCGCGTCATTCTCAACTTTAAAGTGGCAACGGGAGGGGAACATGGAGCGCAGCATACTGCTGGTCGAGGATGATGAACTCCTTGCCGAGAATATTCAGACTTACCTTGAGCGCAAAGACTTCGAGGTGACAATCTGCCACTCGGCCGAGGATGCACTGGAGCAATTGAGCACGTTCGTGCCTGATGTGGTGCTCACCGACAATTCGCTGCCGGGCATGAGCGGTCACGACCTGATCCAGAAGCTGCGCATCAGCGCGCCGGATCTGAAAGTGATCATGATGACCGGCTACGGCAACGTCGAAGATGCCGTGACGGCAATGAAAGAGGGCGCGTTCCATTACGTCACCAAGCCGGTGGCGCTGCCGGAACTCAAGCTGCTGCTGGACAAGGCACTGGCCACCGAGCGGATGGAGCGCACGCTGTCGTTTTATCAGGAGCGCGAAGCGCAGAAGTCCGGGGTGCAGGCCTTGATCGGCGACTCGGCACCCATGCAGTATCTGAAAAACACCATCGGCCAGTTGCTCGACGCCGAACGGCGCATGGCCAATGCCGATCTGCCGCCCGTGCTCATCGAAGGCGAGACCGGCACCGGTAAGGAACTGGTCGCCCGGGCGCTGCACTTCGACGGTCCGCGCAGCAAAGGCCCGTTCATAGAATTCAACTGCGCGTCGATTCCTTCCAACCTGGTGGAGTCGGAGCTGTTCGGTCATGAGAAAGGCGCCTTCACCGACGCCAAGGACCGTCGCGTCGGGCTGGTAGAAGCGGCCGATGGCGGTACGCTGTTTCTCGATGAAGTCGGGGAAATGGACCTGCTGCTGCAAGCCAAACTGCTGAAGCTGCTGGAAGACCGGACCATACGCCGGGTCGGCTCGGTGAAGGAGCGCAAAGTCGACTTGCGGGTGATCAGCGCCACCAACTGCAACCTCGAACAGATGGTGCAGCAGGGCAAGTTCCGCCGCGACCTGTTCTTTCGCTTGCGCATCATCTCGATCAAGATGCCGCGCCTGTACGCCCGTGGCGAAGACATCCTGGTGCTGGCCCGGCATTTCCTGGCGATCCATGGCAAACGCTATGGCAAACCGAACCTGCATTTCAGCGACCAAGCCGAAGAGTTGCTGCTCAACTACAGCTGGCCGGGCAATGTGCGCGAGTTGCGCAACATGCTCGAACAGACCGTGCTGCTGGCCCAAAGCGACACCATTGCCACCCACCAGTTGAACGTGTGCCTGAGCCTGGTGGACGAGCCGCTGGCGTACCAGCAGGAACCCCAGCACAGCGAACCGCGTCCGACCTACAACGGCACCGAGTCGATGAATTTGCCGGAAGTGGAGCGCGACATGGTGCGCAAGATGCTCGACAAGACCGACTGGAACGTCACCAAGTCGGCACGACTGCTGGGCCTGAGCCGCGACATGCTGCGTTATCGGATCGAAAAACTCGGCCTCGCACGTCCGGACAAACGTCAGTGGTAGACCTGGGCAGGCTGTTGCTGGCCGCCGAGGCAAGCGAGCATACAGCTGGGGTCTTGGACTTCTTCGTTGACGTAGACGCCGCGTTCGGCGTCGTAGGAGCGGATGAAAACCCGCACGGTGGCATCCGCGACGGTTGGCAATCTTGAGTCGTAGAACACATGCTGGCTCGCAATCGGGATGAACTCCCCCGGGGCCGTCGGAATGTACGACCGCGGCGGCACGGTGCTCAGGGAGGGTGGAACGGGATGGGCGAAGGGTTGGTTCTCGCCGTAATAGTTGAACCCGCTGCTGTAATCGGTGGTGGGGGTCAGGTCGTCCGCCTGGGCGGCGGTGGTCAGGCAGACAGCGAACGCCAGCATCAGATCGGTTTTGTTCATGGTTGCACCTGCGAAATCGGTATTCCCGCATTTCCCCAAGGTCATTAACTATAGCTGGCATATGGGGTACGCGTTTGCGATGCCTCGGAAGGCGCAATTGCCGTTGTTTACGTGGGTGGGGAAGGGAGCAAGTTGATGCAAAAAAAGCTCAAGGATTGAGATGGTTTACTGCGTGGCCAGGCTGGGCGCAGAGATCGATGCCTAGGGCATGAATGACCTTCATCACTGTTTCAAAACGTGGTTTTGCACCTGGTGAGAAGGCCTTGTACAGACTTTCGCGACCCATACCAGACTCTTTGGCAATTTGTGTCATGCCACGAGCCTTCACCACGTAGCCAATAGCCCGAAGAAATTCCTCGTTGTCTCCGTCTGCGAGTACTTGGGAGAGGTACTCGCTGATAGCTTCGTCACTGTCGAGCAACGCTGCCATATCGAATGTAATCAAAGTCTGGCTCATGTTTAAACTTCCTCTGCCAATTTTTTTGCTCGCCGGATGTCAGCATTTTGCGAAGATTTGTCACCACCAGCCAGCAGGATGATGACCACTCCATTCCGCAAAGTGAAGTAGAGCCGATAGCCAGCTCCGACGTCCACGCGCATTTCGGAAACACCGTCGCCAACCGACTTGACATCGCCAAGATTACCCACAGATGCACGGTCGATTCGACGAGCGATGGCAACCTTCGCTCGCAAGTCGCGAATTGAGGAATGCCACTTCACAAACATTATGGTTTGTTGGATAAGATAATTCATTACTCAAGTGTATCCAAATGGATACGGATGAGCAGTCAGGCGATTCCTTGGGTTTCGAGGTTTTTTCCTAGAGGTGTGTGGGATATATCGCCCTCTTCTCTGGCTTACCGGCGAAGAACGATAACGCGGCATCAGTGCCGTCCGCTATCCTAGCCTCACTGACCTCAACGAGCCTGCCCCATGCTGTCGGTCCAAGGCGTTTTCAAAAGCTACGTCACTCCCCAGGGTCGATTGCCCGTATTGCAAGGCGTCGACCTGACCTTGAAACCCGGCAGCAGCCTGGCGCTGATGGGCGAGTCGGGCAGCGGCAAAAGCACCTTGCTGCACTTGATCGCCGGGCTGGACAAGGTCGATCGCGGCAGCATCGTCAGCGGCGGGCATCGACTGGAGCAGATGAGCGAAGGCCAATTGGCGAACTGGCGGCGGACTGAAATCGGCCTGGTGTTCCAGCAGTTCAACCTGATCGGCAGCTTGCGGGTGGAGGACAACCTGGCGTTCCAGGCACGGCTGGCGGGGCGGCATGATCCGCGCTGGCAGGCGCACCTGGTACAGCGTCTGGGGTTGGCTGATCTGCTGCGACGTTATCCGGAGCAGTTGTCCGGCGGGCAGCAGCAGCGGGTGGCGCTGGGCCGGGCGCTGGCCTCGCAACCGAAACTGCTGCTGGCCGACGAACCCACCGGCAGCCTCGATGAAGCCACCAGCGACGAGGTGTTGAAGTTGCTGCTGGAACTGCTCGACGACAGCCCCACGACCTTGTTGATGGTCACCCACAGCCCTCGGGTCGCGGCGAGACTGGCAGAGAAAGTAGTGCTGCAAGGTGGCCGTCTGGCTGGCGCGGGCGAGCGCTGAGGTGCGGGTCCTCGGCGAAACCTTGCGGGCGCTGCTCAGCCATTGGCGGCAGCACCCGGTGCAATTCTTCAGCGTGTTGACCGGGCTCTGGCTCGCCACCAGTCTGCTGGCCGGTGTGCAGGCGCTGAACAGCCAGGCGCGGGACAGCTATGCCCGGGCCAGCCAGTTGATCGGCGGTGAACCCCAGGCCAGTCTCGGTACCCCCGGCGGCGCCACCTTTTCTCAACAAGTGTTTGTCGATCTGCGCCGTGCGGGCTGGCCGGTGTCCCCGGTGCTGCAAGGTCGGGTGATGCTCAAGGGGCATGAAGACCAGCGTCTGCAGTTGATGGGCATCGAGCCGGTGTCGCTGCCAGCCGGCTCCGCGGTGGCCGGGCAGGCACTGGCGATCGAGCAGATCGTCGAATTTTTCAGCCCGCCAGGCAGGACCTGGGTTTCGCCGCAGACCCTGCAGGCGTTGGGCTTGCGCGAGGGTGAACAGCCTGTGAGCCTGAGTGGCGCCGTGTTGCCGCCATTGCAGGCTGAAACCGATATGGCGCCGGGTATATTGCTGGTGGATATCGGCTTCGCCCAGCAGATCCTCGGCTTGCCGGATCAGCTGTCGCGCCTGCTGCTGCCCAAGGACTTCAGCGCGACGCTGCCCGATCAATTCGAAGGCCAGCTGCAGCTCAAGAGCAGCGGTGAAGAGAACAATCTTGCGCGCCTGACCGAGAGCTTTCACCTGAACCTCGATGCCCTGGGGTTCCTGTCATTCGTGGTCGGCCTGTTCATCGTACACGCCGCCATCGGCCTGGCGTTGGAGCAGCGCCGGGGATTGTTGCGAACCTTGCGCGCCTGCGGCGTCAGCGCGCGGATGTTGATTGCGTGCCTGACCGTTGAACTGGGTGGCCTGGCACTGATCGGCGGTCTCGCCGGCGTGGTCAGCGGCTACTTGCTGGCCAGCGTGCTGTTGCCGGATGTCGCCGCCAGTCTGCGCGGGCTGTATGGCGCCGAGGTGGCGGGGCAGTTGAGCCTCAGTCCGTGGTGGTGGCTCAGCGGTGTCGGCCTTAGCCTGCTCGGTGCCTTGCTGGCAGGTGCCAGCAGCCTGTGGCGGGCAGCGCGTCTGCCATTGCTGGCCCTGGCGGACCCGCAGGCCTGGCATCAGGCCCACGCGCGCTGGTTGCGACGCCAGGGTTGGGTGGCCGGGGCTGCCGCTGTGATTGCGCTGCTGGCGTTGCTGCGGGGCGACAGCCTGGCCAGCGGTTTCGTGCTGATGGCCGCGCTGTTGCTCGGTGCCGCGCTGGCGCTGCCGGTGGTGCTCAATAGCGTGCTGAGCCTGGTGTTGCAGCGCAGCCGCTCGGTGCTTGGCCAATGGTTTGTTGCCGATTGCCGACAGCAATTGCCGGCCCTGAGCCTGGCGCTGATGGCGCTGCTGTTGGCCCTGGCCGCCAACATCGGTGCCGGCAGCATGACCGCCGGTTTCCGCCAGACCTTCAGCGACTGGCTCGAACAACGGTTGACCGCCGAACTCTACCTCAATCCGCAAAACCCGGCGCAAGCCAGGGAGCTGCACACTTGGCTCAAACAACAGCCGCAGCTCACCGCGGTGCTGCCCAACTGGCAGGTGTCCGTCCAGTTGCAAGGTTGGCCGGCGGATGTCTTCGGCGTCATCGATCACCCGACCTACCGCCAGCACTGGCCGCTGCTGGAGGCGTTGGGCGACAAGCCGTGGGATCGCCTGGCCAGCGACGATACGTTGATGCTCAGCGAGCAATTGGCCCGGCGCTTGAAGGTGCGCCTTGGCGATCACCTGACGATACCGACACCGGGTGGACCCTGGTCGCCACAGATCGTCGGAATCTACGCCGACTACGGCAATCCCAAGGGCCACATTCTTGTCAACGCCGACCACCTGCTGCGCGGCTGGCCACAGCTGACCCCCAACCGCTTCAACCTGCGCATCGACCCGCCGTCGATCCCGGCATTCCTCACAACGCTGCAAGCGCGCTTCGATCTGGAAGACAGCCGCATTGTCGATCAGGCACGGCTCAAGGGCTGGTCCACGCAAGTCTTCGAACGCACCTTCGCCGCGACCGCTGCGCTCAACAGCCTGACCCTCTGCGTGGCGGGCGTGGCGTTGTTCATCAGCCTGCTGACCCAGAGCCAGAGTCGCCTGGGGCAGCTTGCACCGCTATGGGCATTGGGTGTGACGCGCCGGCAATTGATGCTGCTCAACCTCGGGCAAACCTGGCTGCTGGCGGTGCTGACGCTGGTGCTGGCGTTGCCGTTGGGCATCGCGCTGGCCTGGTGCCTGGATGCGGTGATCAACGTCCAGGCCTTCGGTTGGCGCCTGCCATTGCGGGTGTTTCCGCTGCAGTTGTTGCAGTTGATGGCGCTGGCGTTGCTCGCGACCTTGCTGGCGTCGGCGTGGCCGCTGTATTCGCTGTATCGCACGCAACCGGCGGATCTGTTGAGGACCTTTGCCCATGAGGATTAAGGTCGGTGTGTTGTTGCTGGCGTTGCTCGGCGGGTGCGATAACCCGGCGCCAGACGAGAAAGGTTTCGCGGGGCTGGGCAATCAGGCTGCCGCGTTCAAACCGGTGGTGCCGGGCAGGGCCTTCAGTTTCCCTGCGGATCACGGCCCACATGACGGTTTTCGCATCGAGTGGTGGTATGTCACCGCGAACCTCAAGGACCGACAGGGTAACGAGTTCGGTGCGCAATGGACGCTATTCCGCAGTGCCCTGAACGCTGCGCCCGAGCACGCTGGCTGGGGTAATCCGATCATCTGGTTGGGGCATGCCGCGGTGACGTCGGCAGCGGTGCACCACGCTGCCGAACGTTACGCCCGGGGTGGCGTCGGTCAAGCCGGGGTAAACCTGACACCGTTCAGTGCGTGGATCGACGATTGGTATTTCAGCAGTCAGGCCAGCGCTGACAACCCTCTGGCCGATCTGCAACTCAGCGCCCGGGGCAAGGCGTTCAACTACCAACTGCGGCTGACTTCTGCGCGTCCCTTGGTGTTGCAGGGCGACCAGGGCTTCAGCCAAAAGTCCGAACTGGGCCAGGCGTCCTACTATTACAGCCAGCCGTTTTTCCAGGCCAGCGGCACACTCGAACTCGATGGCAAGGTGTATCAGGTCAGCGGCCCGGCCTGGCTCGATCGCGAATGGAGCAGCCAGCCGCTGACCGCGAATCAAACGGGCTGGGACTGGTTTTCCCTGCACCTGGACAGCGGCGAACAGGTCATGCTGTACCGCATGCGGCATAAGGACGGCGAGCCGTACCTCACCGGCACCTGGATCGACGCCGAGGGGCAGGCGCAGTCACTGCACGCCACCGACATCCTCCTCACACCGCAGGACACGGCGAAAGTCGCCGGACGTTCCATGCCGGTGCGCTGGTCGATCAAGATTCCCGGCAAGCAACTCCACATCACCCTCGATGCGCTCAACCCCAAGGCCTGGATGGATTTGCGCATTCCCTATTGGGAAGGACCGGTGCAGTTGAGTGGCAGCCATGGCGGGCAGGGCTATCTGGAAATGACCGGCTATTAACTTCAAAAGATCGCGTTGCCCCGTTAGGCGCTGTTGAGCAAAGCGAGGCTGCGATCTCTTGATCTTCACCCAATCCCGTCGGAACTCCGAACGCTGGCCAACCCTCTACCGTACGAATGCCCAAGCTGGAGCCCGTCATGAGCGACGACCTGAAGCCGCCTGACCTTGCGTCGTGGCAGCGCCTGTTGGAAGACAAAGCCTACTGGCAGCAATCCCCTGATGCCCATTACGCCGAGCTGTTGCGAGTGGCCGATGATCTGCTGGGGCAGGGCGCCATTGACCTCCAACAGTGGCAGGCGTTGAAGGCCAGGGCCGATCAATCCCATAAGGACTCCCCTGGAATAAACGTCGCCCGTGAAGTCGACGATCCCGAAGCCTGAGGAGAATCATCATGAAGCACAAAGCGCCAGTGAACACGGAACACCCGGACGAGCCGCGGCCGCCCGGTGAAGTCGAACGGGACAACGACGCCCTGCGCCCCACCGATCCGGCTCGACGCAAGGGCAGTGGTAAAGGCACTGACAGCGGAGAATCTACCGCTCAGGAAACAGCGAATACGCCGTGATGATCAAGGTCAATGCTTGCCTGCACAGTACGGGAAGAGTTGAAGATCAGACGAAACTGAAGCACGGCTTATCATCAACATGCAGAAATGAGGTGTCGATAAGAAAACTGAGTATTGACTCTAAGTGATCCCGAATATTTTTTTAAGGGGTCGGTTCAGTGATCGAACTGGTGAGTTTAAGGTGCATTTAATTATATGTAGGGCGACATGTAAAAACATGTTTTGATAAATTTAATGTTGATATATCCGGACATATTCTTGAAGTTGCATTAAAATACCTCCCGTTCGCCCAGTGTTTGGCTCTTTACCAGTGCATGGAATGCCGAGGCTCTACACTGGGCGAACACCTTAACAGGTGCAAAATATTAAAAGTTACAGCATGAAAAAATGGACGGCCGTCATAGTCGTCCATTTTTACTGGATGATCATTTCTTCCGATTTTACAGATCAGTACATCCTCTGGCAGCACTAATGGATATGCCCTTTGTTTGGATAACGCACTGCAAAATATTCTGGCCGAACAACCGTATCCAAAGAATTCTACTGAAGAGTTTTGCGCAAGTGCGGTCGAACTTACAAGGCGTTGTGCAGTTTTTTGCATTCAACGGGGAAGTTGGTGCGAAGCGGCAAAATACGCTCTTTTGCTGCCAGGCCACTGCAAGGTCTTGCGCGGTTCAAGGCCATATGACATCACTCAAATCTCCCAAGCGACAAGTGAAACAAACTGACACAGGCAGAGGTCCATCACACAGGTCCCTGTGCGCGGTTCAGCGTGCGAAAACCCCTGGAACGGAGCGAACGACATGAAAATCCTGATGGTTCTGACATCCCATGATCAACTGGGCGACACCGGTAAGAAAACCGGCTTCTGGCTGGAGGAGTTCGCTGCACCGTATTACGTGTTCAAGGACGCCGGCGCTCAGTTGACGCTGGTCTCGCCCAAGGGCGGCCAGCCACCCCTGGACCCGAAAAGCGATGAACCGGATGCGCAAACCGCGTCCACCGAACGTTTTCGTAAAGACTCCGCCGCCCAGTCCGCCTTGGCCTCTACGGCGTTGTTAAGCAGTGTCAGGGCCGAAGATTACGACGCGGTGTTCTATCCGGGAGGCCACGGCCCGCTGTGGGATCTGGCTGAAGACCCGAATTCGATTGCGTTGATCGAGGCACTGCACCAGGCCGGGAAACCGGTCGCGGCCGTCTGCCATGCGCCAGGTGTGTTGCGTCACGTCAAGGATGTGGACGGCCAGCCGCTGGCCAAAGGCAAGCGCGTGACGGGCTTCAGCAACTCCGAGGAGGAGGCTGTGCAACTGACGAAGGTCGTGCCGTTTCTGGTGGAGGATGTGCTCAAGCAGCAGGGTGGTATTTATTCCAAGGGCGCTGATTGGGCAAGCTATGTGGTCACCGATGGCCTGTTGCTGACGGGGCAGAATCCGGCGTCTTCCGAGGGTACGGCCGAGGCTCTTTTGGCGGCGCTGAAGTAAGGTTGAAAGATCGCAGCCTTCAGCGGCGCCGACAAACGAAGAATCTTCCGAACTTCATTCTGCAAAGGACTGCTTGTTCAGTGCAGCCGCTGATCTTGTGGCGTTTCCGAGCGCTGGGATGCCAAAAACTCCCGATACAACCGCGCTGTGTTCGACGGTTCTTCAACCATGGGCATGTGGCCGATGCCCTCGAGGATCTCCACGCGCAGGTCGTCGATGCCCTTGCTCCAGACGGCCACGCTGCTGACGTCGATCAAGCGGTCCTTGCGCCCCCACACCAATAGCGCAGGGCACTTGATGTCGCGGAGGCGCGGTTCCATCGGCGCACTGGCGCGATAGTCCCGAAAGATTTCTTCCAGTTCATCGCAGCCCTGTTCGTAGCGCTGAGCAATGGCGTCCAGCACTACACCGGGAACCCAAGGCGGCTGGGCCATGGTCATGGCGTAGAAACGCTGGAACTCTTCCTTGGAATGGATCAGAAACGGGTTGTGCCCCTTGGTCAGATGCCGCTCCAGGTCACTGACCTCGGGGGCGGTGACACCGGCCGGGTCGATCAGGGCTACGGAGACAATGCGATCCGGATAAGTCGCCGCCAGCCACGCCGCCATGTAGCCGCCCATGGAATTGCCGATCACGTGGACCTTTTCGACCCCGCAGACGTCGAGCAACTGGATCATCCGCTTGGCCTGCAACGCAATGTCGTACCCGCCGCCCGCCTTGAAGCCGGTTTCGCCGTGACCGGCAATGTCGGGGATGATGACCCGATAACTGCCGACAAAGTGCCGGGCAAAGCGCAGCCAGATGTTCTTGTCGGCGCTGAAACCGTGGAGCATCAGTACACTGCTGGACGCCTCGTACGGTCCGCCTTGCCAGGTGGAGACGGTCATTTCCGTGATCGGCACAACGAGCTTGTGCAGGCGATACAGCTTGGCTTCTGCCGCCATGTTCAGGTCATACAGCCAGTGTCCGATGGCCGGGTAGCTCAACCAGCTCCAGGCCACGAAAACCGCGATTGCGACAACCAACAAAAGCATCAGCGTCTTCCTTCTATCTGATCAGGACAGGATGTGATCGGCAGGCGTCAACACTTTCAGTGTAGGTCCGTTCCGCTCAGGGGCGAACTTCGATGTGTTCAGGCCCGGCTTTTTGCAGGAGCGAGCTTGCTCCATACGGGATGCTATCCAGACCGCCAACCGGTGATGGCTATTTAACGTTACCCTGATAGACTTCCAGCACATCTGCAACCCCGTAGTGTTCAGGTTCCGTCAGCGGCATAGAGGCCCCATGGAAAAAACGGGAGGAAAAGGACTTTCACTGGCCAGGAGGCTTTATACATCGCGCACCCTGGGCCTGGCCCTTGGGTTGTTGTGCGTGGGCGCGGCGATGTATCCACTCGATCCGGCACCGTGGGTCTGGATGTTGATGCTGTTAAACGGCATTCTCTGGCCGCATGTGGCCTACCAATGGGCACGTCGGGCGAAGGTGCCCTTCCACGCCGAGCACCGCAATATCCTGATGGATGCCTTTCTCGGCGGGTTCTGGGTCGCCGCCATGCAGTTCAACCCGCTGCCCAGCGCGGCGACGCTGTCGATGATGGCGATGAATAATGTGGCGATCGGTGGCCTGCGTTTCCTGCTGGCGGGAACCGTCGCGCAGGTGCTGGGGGCCGGTATCGGCTGGTTGATCTTCAAGCCGCTGTTCATCCCGCAGACCACCCCGTTGCAGTTGTATGCCTGTCTACCGTTGCTGAGTCTCTATCCGTTGGCGCTGGGCTGGATCTGTTTCCGCCAGGCCACGACATTGGGCCGGCACAAGCGTGAATTGCTTGCCCTGAGCCGCACCGACAGCCTCACCGGCCTGCTCAATCACGGCGCCTGGAAGGATCAACTGGAGGTCGAATTCCAGCGCTGCCAACGCCAGCATAAGGGCGGGGCGGTGGCACTGATCGACATTGACCATTTCAAAACCATCAACGACACCTATGGCCATGTCGCCGGGGATATCGTGTTGCGCCAGCTGAGCAGAATGCTCAAACAGAACCTGCGGGCAGCCGACCTCGCCGGGCGTTACGGTGGCGATGAATTCTGCGTGATCCTTCCGGATCTGCCCCTCGCCAGCGCCGCCTCGGCCATGGATGCCCTGCGAGATCGCTTCGCCACGCTGGGCTATGAGCAGAACCCGGCGTTGAAAGTCAGCCTGAGTATCGGCCTGGCGGCCTTCAATCCGGCCCACACCGATGCGACCTTTTGGCTCAACGATGCCGATCGGGCGCTGTATGAGGCCAAGACGACGGGTCGCAACCGGGTCATCTGCTGCGGCGATGGCAGGCCTCGGCGCGAGTTGCTCGACCCGGTCTGAAGGCCTGCATGGGCCCCTGTAGGAGCGAGCTTGCTCGCGATGGACGTCCAGACAATGCGGGCATTCAGACTGCCCGCGTCATCGTTAACGTCCATCGCGAGCAAGCTCGCTCCTACAGGGGATCTGTGGTCATTCAGGTCCGTGTGCGTCGCATTTGGTATGGAGCCGTGCGTCTCAGTCAGGTAGGGTTTCAATCCCCCGACACGAAACAAGGATCGATTCATGATGCCCAATCTTCCTCGCTCCCTGCTCGCCACTTGCCTCGGCTTGACCCTCGCATTCGCCCCCCTGGCATTCGCCGAACCCCACAAACAGATCCTCGCCGATTCCGAACAGTACAAGGGCGAAGCCCTGAAACTGCTGGAGCGATTGGTGAACATCGATTCCGGTTCCGGTTATGAACCGGGCCTGACCCAGGTCAGCGACATCGCTATCGATGAGCTTAAAAAACTCGGCGCAACCATCGAACTCGTGCCGAACACCCCGGACAAAAGCAGCCATGTCCTGGCGACCCTCAAAGGCACCGGCAAGGCGAAAATCCTGTTGATGGCGCACATGGACACCGTATTCAAGGAAGGCTCAGCGGCCCAGCGGCCCTTCCACATCAAGGACGGCCGCGCCTACGGGCCGGGGGTGATGGATGACAAGGGCGGCATCGTCGCCGGCATCTATGCGCTGAAGGTCCTGAAAAACCTCGACTTCAAGGACTACGCCCAGATCACCTTCCTGCTCGACGCCAGCGAAGAAACCGGCTCGGACATCGCCACCGACCTGATCAAGAAAACCGCCAAGGCCCACGACGTGACCCTCAACCTCGAGCCGGGCCGTCCGGCGGATGGCCTGGTGGTGTGGCGCAAAGGCAGTGCTACCGCAGTGGTCGAAGTCAAAGGCAAGGCTGCCCACGCCGGTGTCGCGCCGGAGTTGGGGCGCAACGCCGCGATGGAAGCGGCGCACCAGATTCTGCAACTGGGCAAGCTGGGGGATGCGGAAAAGAAAACCACCATCAACTTCACTGTGATCAAGGCCGGCGACCGTACCAACGTGATCCCGGATCAGGCCACGGCCAGGGCCGACGTGCGGGCCGCGGTGCCGGAAGAGTTCGACCGGATCGAGAAGGACCTGGCGCGGGTGTCCAGGGACAAACTGATTGCCGAAACTGAAGTCACCACCACCCTTCAACGTGGTCTGCCGCCGATGCCGCAGACGGCGGAGTCGGATCGGTTGATGGCCATGGCCCAGGGGATCTACGGTGAAATCGGTCGCAAGTTGACGGAGGAGGGCAGTGGCGGGGCTGCGGATGCAAGTCTCTCGGCCGGTGTGGGCACGCCGACCCTGGATGGCTTCGGGATTGTCGGCGGCAATATTCATACGCCGGAGGAATACGCGGAAGTGGAGAGCGTGGCGCCGCGGATTTACCTGTTGTCGCGGATGATTATGGAGTTGGCGAAGAGGTAAGCGAAGCGCGGGGCAAGCCCGCGGATTTCGCGGTGTAGAGACTGGCCCCTTCGCGAGCAGGCTCGCTCCCACATTGGATCTTTGTCGTACACAACATTTGTATACGCAGGAGATTCAATGTGGGAGCGAGCCTGCTCGCGAAGGCGTCCGGATAGTCAATACAGCTTTACCTGTCGCACTGTCACTCCTTGACGCTCATGAACTCCTCAGCCCAGCGAATATATTCCTCAGGCTGAGTATAGGTATGCGTCAGCTCGGTCGCGCTCAGGTCCGAGGCCTGGGTAAAGATCTGCCGCTGTTCCCGCAAGCTGTCGTAAGTCGCCTTGATCGCAGCAAAGTACGCACCATGGCCATCGATGGTGACCCGCACCCCCAGTTCAGCCAGGCGCTTGTCATCGCGCAGCAGCGGATTGCCATAGGTGACCAGCATCAGCGGCACGCTCAGGTGCTCGGCAATCTGTTCCAGGTGGTCGAAATCCTTGACCCCCACCATGCAAATCCCGTCCGCACCGGCCTGTTGGTACTGCCGGGTGCGGCTGATGATTTCCTGGATCGGCAGGATACCTGCGTTGGTGCGGGCGATGATCGCCAGCTCGGCATCGACCCGGGCTTCCAGCGCCGCGCGAATCTTGCCGACACCTTCGGCGACCGTGATCAGGTCGGTTGATTTTCGGCCGAATTGCGCCGGCAGCAGGGTGTCTTCGATGGTCAGCGCGGCCACGCCGGCGCGCTCGAGTTCGACGATGGTGCGCATCACGTTGAGCGCGTTACCGTAGCCGTGATCGGCGTCGGCAATGACCGGCAATTGGGCTACGCGGCCGATACGGGTGGCCTGCTCGGCGAACTCGCTAAGGGTGATCAAGGCAAAATCGGGGGCGCCCAGCACCTGCAACGACGCAACCGAACCGCCGAGGATCCCCACTTCAAACCCCAGGTCGGCGGCAATGCGCGCCGACATCGGGTCGAAGACCGACGCAGTGTGATAACAGGCATTGGAAGCGAACAGCTGGCGAAAGTTACGCCGCAAATCTTGATGAGAAAGCCTGGACATATGAGTTCCACCAATGGAATGGAAGGGCTTGAGCAAAAGTGTCAACGCCGAAAAAACGAAAGGCTATCACGCTCGAGAGGGAGAAATGATGACGAATTGGCAAGTAGTCCGGAATGACGCCGATTCTGTGGCGAGGGGACTTGCTCCCGCTCGGCTGCTAAGCGGCCGCAAAAATCTTCCGGCCGCTGCGCGACCCAGCGGGAGCAAGCTCCCTCGCCACAGTGCCAGTGATGCCGGTGTCAGTGTCGGTGCTGGCACCCGATCACGCCGCCACCGCCTGCGGTTGTCGATCGAGCAGCGGCACGGCGCGCACCGAGTCGCCGGGTTGCAGTTGCAGGCGCTTGGCGGTCAGGCGGTCGACGATCAGGCTGTTGCCTGCCTGCCGCGCGCGCGCGCTGGTGATGCGACAGTTTTCCAGGCGGCGGTTGTGGATCAGCCATACCGGTGCATCGTCGTCAGGCGTGCCGATGGCCAGCACTAATGGCTGGCTGTCGCGCACGGTGCGAATGTTCGAAATCGGTGCCTCGATGACTGGGCCGGCGTCGAAAATGTCGATATAGCCCTTATGGGCGAAGCCTTCTGCGGTGAGGGTCTTCATCGCCTGCTCGGTGTTCGGATGGGCTTTGCCGATCACCGCCCGGGCCTGTTCGGTCAGCAGGCAGGTGTAGAGCGGCTGACGTGGCATCAGCTCGGCAATGAATGATTTGTTGCCCAGCCCGGACAAGTGATCGGCATGGCTGAACTCCATCTTGAAGAAGTGCCGGCCCAGGCTGTCCCAGAACGGTGAACTGCCTTGTTCGTCGGCGCTGCCACGGAGTTCGGCGATCAGTTTGTCGCCGAACAGGTGCGCAAACTCGGCGACGAACAACAGGCGCCCCAATGACAACAATCGACCATTGTTGCCCTGGCGTTGATCGGGATGCAGGAACAGCGAGCAGAGCTCCGATTGCCCGGTCATTTCATTATTCAGGAACAAGGTCGGGATCTGCCGCTGGATACCCAGGTCCGGCGATGAACTGACCGTGAGCCCGACCCGGTAGTTGTACCAGGGCTCACGCAGGCCGACGGCGCCTGTCAGGGCGCTGACACCCACCACTTGTTGATCGTCATCTTCGAGCACGAACAGGTAGTCGGCATCGGCGCGCTCGACCTGCTCGGCAAAGGTGCGCTGGGCCCAGCGCACCCGGTGGGCCAGGCGCTCCTCGCTGGCAGGCAGGGAGGTGAAGCCGGGGCCGGCCTGCCGCACCAGGGCCAGCAAGGCGGGCAGGTCGGTGACGTTGACCGGGCGGACAATCATGATGCAGTTCCTTGTTCACGCCTGTCCGGACGCTGTCGTCGGGCACGGGGTCGTAGGCTGCTCACAGTACGATCAGCCGGATCGGGTTGCCTTGCGTCACCTTCAGCGCCGCGCACATCCGGGGACTCAAGGCCACCGGTTGTCCCGGCCTGTAGTCCAGGTCGGCGACGATTGCACGATAGTCCTCGAGTGAATCGTTGCTCACCAGATAGCTGCCACGGGCGTCGATGGCCAGGCCCGATTGCGCGACACCGACCTGGCTCTGCGCAATCGAGCGAATGTTCGAGGTGCGCGCATACAGCGTCGGGCCGCCGTCGAACAGGTCGACGTAGCTGTTGGTCTGGAATCCTTCGCGCTCGAGGATATCGAAGGCGTCTTGGCCATCGGGGTGGACGCGGCCGATGCAATCCTGCGCGACCTGGGGCAGCATCGGCACATAGATCGGGTATTGCGGCATCAGTTCGGCGAGAAAAGTCCTGCTTTCCAGTCCGCAGAGCCGCTCGGCCTCGGCATAGGGCAAATCGAAAAAATGCTTGCCCACCGCATTCCAGAATGGCGACTCGCCTTCATCGTCGCTGTAGCCGACGATCTCGGTAATCACCGCGTCGGCAAACCGCTGCGAATGGGCGGCAATGAACAATAGCCGCGCCCTTGACAGCAACTCGGATGCCGGTGCGCGGACCAGCGCCGCGTCTATATGAAAGCACCGCAGCAAGGTGTGGCCACTGAGGTCGTGGCATAACGAGAGCGCGGGTACGCCATGCTCGATGTTCAGCTCCCGGGAGGCGCTGGTGAAGTGCCGGTTGCGCAGGCTGTAGAACGGTTCGCTGAAGCCGGCCGTGGCGAGGATTTCCGAACAGCCGGCCAAACGACCGGTCGACGGATCCTCCAGCACGAAGAAGTAATTCTCCGGGCCATTGCGCTGAACGTCTTTGGCGAATGAGACGCTGGAATCGAGAATCTTGCGGCGCAAGCGTTCGGTGTCGTCCGGCAAGGACGTGACACCCACCATGCTTTCGCGGGCAAGTCGCTGCAACTGGGGCAGATCGGTTAACTCCACTGGGCGTAAGACCAGCATGGATGCACTCCTGTATCAATGGGTTCGGCGGTTGGCACCGAACCTGACCATCACTGTCGGTTCCACGCATTGAATGGGCGATCGTCTGCATGACTGTCAGACGTCACACTTCTTTTTATCAGTCGTTGGTGGGGTAGCGCTGCACCGTGCCGGCGAGCGGTTTTTTGTTGAAATAGCCGTTGAGCTTGCAACTGAGCGCAGGGGAGTCGAGGCGGTCATTGTTGTCGTTGAGAGGGGGCATCCGGGCTCCTGCTGGATGGGTGGTAAGGTTCAATTGCTGATCCGGGAAAGCAGTATTTATTTATCTTCCGCTCCCTGTCTAGTTAATTTTTCACGGTGTTTCCAGGCCTGAAAAACAGGGCGAAATGCCCGTATGCCGGGGGCTACGGCGATGTCGACTGATCTTGTAGGCCATCGCCTATAAAGGTATCGGAGATAGCCGATTTTCGAGCCGGACACTGTGTGCAATCACTGAAACGAAACGCGCCCGATTGCGCAACTTGCGGCACAATTACCCGATTATCGACGGTGTGAAGCTGTCTTTTCCTTTCAACAGAGTGATGATTCGTGCAGTCGACCCGTTTAACGCTGATGTGCCACGCTAGAACCGTCGCACAGAAATTTGGGCGTTTTCCTACAGATGAGCCGCTAGAGATGGCCGGGCAACTGGCGATGGATTCCCGTCGCGCGCGGTTCAGTGGCACGCCGCGTCTACTCTGCGGCCCCGAACTGCGAACCCGGCAAACTGCCGGGTTGTTCGGCCGCGACATGGAGGTGGTCCCGGCGCTGAGGGACTGTGATTTCGGACGCTGGAAAGGCAGGCGGATCGACGATTTGCAAAAATCCGAACCGCAAATGCTTCAGGCATGGCTCGACGACCCTGATTCAGCCCCCCATGGCGGCGAATCGGTGACGCAACTCGGCGAACGGGTGGCCGCCTGGCTGACGACACTCGAAGCGACGCCGGGGCACATCGTTGCCATCACTCACCCGTTTGTCATTCGCGCCGCGCTGACTCAAACGCTGCACGCCGCGGCGTTCAATCTGATCGATGTCGAGCCGCTGTCAGCCATCGAGCTACGGTTCAACGGTTGCTGGCGCTTGCGTTTAACCGGCACGGAACTTGAGGAAACATATTGATGAAGAAACTTCTGGTCATCGGCATCGGTGCCGGCAACCCCGACTACATCACGATGCAAGCGGTGAAAGCGCTGAACCTGGTCGATGTGTTTTTCCTCATGGACAAGGGCCAGAGCAAAGACAAACTGATCGACCTGCGCCGGGAGATCTGCGATCGCTACATCACCGATCGCGCTTATCGCTTCGTCCAAGCCCAGAGCCCGGAGCGTGAGCGGGGTGATGTGGACTACAAGACCAGCGTGGATGACCTGAACCTTGCCAAGCAACTGACCTTTGAACGGTTGATCAATGAGGAAATGACCGACGAGCAGTGCGCCGGTTTTCTGGTGTGGGGCGACCCGGCGTTGTATGACAGCACCATAAGGATCCTGCAGGCGATTCTGGCCTCGGGGCGTTGCGTGTTCGAGTTCGAAGTGATCCCCGGCATCACCAGCGTCCAGGCCCTGGCGGCTCGACACAAGGTGCCGCTGAATCGCATCGGCCGCTCGATTGAAATCACCACCGGCCGCAGGCTTGCGGCGGGGCAGGTGAGCGATGCCGACAGCCTGGTGGTGATGCTCGATGCTGAAGATTCCTACCATCAGGTGGCGGATCAGGACACGGAGATTTACTGGGGCGCCTACCTGGGAACGCCGGATGAGATTCTCGTCCGCGGCAAACTTGGGGAGGTGGCGGATGAGATCGAGCGCGTGCGCAAGGCGGCGCGGCTGGCCAATGGGTGGATCATGGATACCTATTTGCTGCGCAAGCCTTGAGGGCATCGGTGTCTGGGCTGGCGCCGACTACGATTTTTCCATAAGGATGATGGCCGACTCGGTCAACCTCGACGAAGGCTTCCTGAAAACCGACGCGGGCAAGGGCTTCGCGTTTGTCGGCCCGAGCTATAAAGACGCCAAGTACTTCGGCGGCGGTGCCGGTATCGCCGTGCGCAAGGGCGATAAAGAGCTGGCGGACAAGTTCAACACCGCCATCACCGAAATCCGCGCCAATGGCAAGTACAAGCAAGTGCAGGACAAATACTTCGACTTCGACGTTTACGGCCATTGATCAGCGAAGATGGCCCAGGCGGCGATGCCGATCCCCGGGCCATCATCGACTTCCCGTTTCACAGTGTTAGGCTCTAGCCGAATCCTGCACCTGTGAAGGAAGGTTTATGCTGAAGTTTTTTGCCCTGCTGACGCTGCTGGCATCCGCCGCTGTCCACGCTCAATCCCCGCTGCAAACCGATCTGCCGCTCAACTACCTGGAGCAGACCCACGCCGAATCCCGCGATCGACCCCTGGTGATTTTCCTCCACGGTTACGGCAGTAACGAACATGACCTGTTCGACATCAAGGAAGAATTGCCCGCGCAATACAACTACCTGTCGGTGCGGGCACCGATGGTGATGGAGGAGGGTAGTTACAAGTGGTTTCGCGAAAAAGGCACCGGTGCCTATAACGGCGAAACCGATGATCTGAAGTCCAGCGCGCAGAGGCTGCAGGATTTCATCGCACAGGCGGCGAACAAATATCACACCCAACCAGACAAGGTGTTCCTGGTGGGCTTCAGCCAGGGGGCAATCATGTCCTACGAGATGGCGCTGCGTCAGCCCGAGGCGGTAGGCGGCATTGCGGCGTTGAGCGGACGGATTCTGCCGGTGCTCAAGTCCGAGCTCAAACCTGATGAAAAACGCCGGTCGCTGGCGATTTTCATCGGTCATGGCACGGCTGACAAACGCCTGCCGTACAACGATGGCACTGACGCTGACAAGCTGTTGCAGAGCCTGTCACTCAAGCCTGAGTTCCATGCCTACCCGGGTGTCGGTCATAGCATCAGCGCTACGGAAATGCAGGATTTGAGCGCCTGGTTGCAGCGTCTCAATCCCTGATGGTTACTTGCCCGCGACGATCTGTTTGACCAGCGCCTCGTGGCCGGCATTGTCGCTGAGGCGGGAAATCACCTGAACGATCGCCATGCGCTTGCTGGACGCGGCCATCAGCGTGGTGTCGAGGGTTTTGCCGCCGCCTTGGGTGGCGGTGCTGTCGATCTGCCGCAGGCCCAGGCCCGTGCCTTTCTGGGTCAGGCTTTTCTCGCTGAGTTTGGTGAAGTCCGGCAGCGCGGCAGCTTGCTCGGTGGCGAAATTGGACACGGCGGAGTCGAGGAACTGACCGTCGTTGTCCTTGACGGTGACGCCGCCGGGAATGGTGTTTTCAGCCGCAATCACCACGGTTTTGGTGGTGTTGTTGGTGTACATGGTGCCCGTTGCCCCGGCGGTACCGGTCGCCGCGTCACCGGCGGGCAACGGGGTGGCGATAAAGCCCTTGGGCAAGGTGAACTTGAACTTGCCGCCCAGCATCGACACTTTCTGTACCGGCGCCTTGTCGCTGGCCGGCGCCTTGGCGGCCTGTGCATTCAACGCGACGAAGCCGGCGACCGCCATCAGCAACAGGACGACGGTTTTTTTACTCAACAATGACATTCAGAATCTCCAGGGATGCTCGCGCTTTGGCGGGCGATGATCCCACAGAGTCCGGTGCACTCACACTGTGCCGTGCATCGCCGGGGATGGATTACGACAACTGGTTCCGCTGCGGACCGGTCGGTTATTTCAACTCGTCGGGCAAGCGACCTTCGACCGCCAGCCGGAAGAACAGCTAGCGCCGGATTACCGGCCCTCCAACCTCGGGCACAGGTTTCGCCGGCTTTGCCAGCAGGCGTTTGGTGACCCCGAGCATGGCCACGGACACCGCGACGCCGAGCCCGAACCCGCTCAGGCCCATGCTGGGCAAGGTCAATGCCAGGACCAGGCAGAACGCGGCAAACGAATACATCCCGGTCGCGGTGGCCCGCAGCAAGGCCGCAGTAAAGGCCGGTCCACGGGTTTGCTGGGAGAACACCGCCATCACGCTGCCCAGGACCGGGAACACCGCGAGCAGGCCACTCCAGCGTTCACCGACGGTGCTGGCCAGCAGCGTGACGGCCAGGGTCAGCAGGGCGCCGGCCATCATGCGCAACAGTAGTTTGTCGGACTTCGGTGCCGGGCCGGCAACGACGGGCTGCACCTTGGGGAACAACCAGGGCGCGGCCAGCAAGGCGATCGCGGCGGCGATCACCGACAACGTCAACGACGGCGGGATCAAAGACAGCGTCACGGCCGCGCAAGCCCAGACCGCCAGCGAAATAACCAGCGCCCACGGCCATCCCGTGCGTTGGGCGACCTGGGCATAGGTCACGCAGAAGGCAATCATGGCGAACATCGCCGACAACGCTGCGGTCGCCGATTGAGCGGCGAACACCTGGCCTTGCTCGATGGCGAGGAAAAACAGGATCGGCCCGACCACCACCGGCAAACCCGATAGCCAGCCCGCGACGCTAGGTCCCCAACGTTTGCCCGCGAGGGAAATCAGCAAGAGAAACCCGGGAATTACCAGCAGTTTGAGCAACAGCACGCACGCATCTCCGACCTGAGGGAGAAGTAACGTTAGCATCGTCGAGGAAGGATTGCTTTATATATGGGGCAATATTGTATACAAGACAGGATATTAAAAGGGCTTGATATCACCACGGTCACCTGTAGGAGCTGGCTTGCCAGCGAAGGCGGAGTGTCAGGCAACATCAATGTAGCTGACCCATGGCCTTCGCTGGCAAGCCAGCTCCTACAGGGTACGGGTTGACAGCCCGGTAATGGGGAGACCCGGTGCGACGTGAGTCGCACCGGGGGTGTTGCCAGGCTGCGACGGTTCTTCGTGGGCCCCCGACGCAGTCTGTTGAACGCTTTACGCCCGCTCGATCGCCAGGGCCACGCCCTGGCCACCGCCGATGCACAGGGTGGCGAGGCCTTTCTTGGCGTCACGCTTGATCATTTCATGCAGCAAGGTCACCAGCACCCGGCAACCCGAGGCTCCGATCGGGTGACCGAGGGCGATGGCGCCACCGTTGACGTTGACCTTGTCCAGGTCCCACTCCAGGTCCTTGGCCACCGCCAGGGATTGCGCGGCAAACGCTTCGTTGGCCTCAACCAGCTCAAGCTGATCGATCGACCAGCCGGCCTTGTCCAGGCAACGGCGGGTGGCCGAGACCGGGCCGATGCCCATGATGGCCGGGTCGACACCCGCGTTGGCGTAGGCGGCGATTTTCGCCAGCACCGGCAAACCCAGGGCCTTGGCTTTTTCCGCGCTCATCAGGATTACGGCGGCGGCGCCGTCGTTCAGGGACGAGGCGTTACCGGCAGTCACCGAACCCTCCTTCTTGAAGGCGGCCTTGAGCTTGCCCAGGGCTTCGGCGGTGGTGCCGGCCCTTGGCTGTTCATCGGTGGCGAAGGACAGCGGATCGCCCTTGCGCTGCGGAATCAGGATCGGCGTGATCTCTTCGGCAAAACGCCCGGCTTCGATGGCTGCCGTGGCTTTCTGCTGCGAAGCCGCGGCGAAGGCGTCCTGTTGTTCGCGGGTCAGGTTGTACTTTTGCGCCAGGTTCTCGGCGGTGATGCCCATGTGGTAATCGTTGAACGCATCCCAAAGCCCGTCGCTGATCATGGTGTCGACGATTTGTGCGTGACCCATGCGCAGACCGGTGCGAGCGCCGGGCATGACGTAGTTGGACAGGCTCATGTTTTCCTGGCCGCCGGCGATGATCACGTCGGCATCGCCGCAGCGAATGGCCTGGGTGGCCAAATGCAGGGCTTTCAGGCCCGAACCGCAGACCTTGTTCAGGGTCATCGCCGGCACGGTAAACGGCAGGCCGGCTTTGATAGCGGACTGGCGCGCAGGGTTCTGTCCGGCGCCGGCGGTCAAGACCTGGCCCATGATCACTTCATCGACTTCGGCAACGTCCAGACCGGTTTGCGCCAGCAACTGACGGATCACCGCAGCCCCGAGATCAACCGCGGACACGTTGGCCAGGGCGCCCTGGAAACTGCCGATGGCGGTACGGGTGGCGGCGACAATGACGACTTCTTGCATGGAAAGATTCCTCACTGGGCAGCGAACTGCATTTCCGGGACGTGATCGGGCACGATCAGTTTGCCGGCGGTCTTGGCGACGATTTCCTCGACGCTGACGCCCGGCGCGCGTTCCTTGAGAATGAACGCGCCGTTTTCGATTTCAAGATAGGCCAGGTCGGTCAGGACACGCTTGATGCAACCGGCGCCGGTCAGCGGCAGGCTGCATTTGGACAGGAGCTTGGATTCTCCGTCCTTGGACGCGTGGGTCATGATGACGATGATGTTGTCTGCGCCGGCCACCAGGTCCATGGCGCCGCCCATGCCCTTGACCAGCTTGCCCGGGATCATCCACGAGGCAATGTTGCCTTGCACGTCCACTTCAAAGGCACCGAGCACGGTCAGGTCGACATGACCGCCGCGAATCATCGCGAAGGACTCGGCCGAGGAAAAGATCGAAGCGCCGATACGCGCGGTCACGGTTTGCTTGCCGGCGTTGATCATGTCGGCATCGATGGTTTCTTCCGTAGGAAAGGGACCCATGCCGAGCAGGCCGTTTTCCGACTGCAGCATGACTTCCATGCCTTCAGGGATGTAGTTGGCGACCAGGGTCGGAATGCCGATGCCCAGGTTCACGTAGAAGCCGTCCTGCATTTCGCGGGCGACGCGTTGAGCCATTTGTTCGCGGGAAAGTGCCATTGTTGTTATTCCTTCATTCGGTCCGGGGGCAGGGGATCACTTACGCACGGTGCGCTGTTCGATGCGCTTTTCGAACGTGCCGCAAATGACCCGGTCGACGTAGATGCCAGGGGTGTGGATCTGCGCCGGGTCCAGCTCGCCGGGTTCGACGATTTCTTCGACTTCGACCACGGTGATCTTCCCGGCAGTGGCGGCCAGCGGGTTGAAGTTCTGAGCGGTGTGGCGATAGATCACGTTGCCGAAATGGTCGGCTTTCCAGCCTTTGACGATGGCGAAGTCACCGGTGATGGATTCTTCCATCAGGTACTGGCGACCGTGGAATTCACGCACTTCCTTGCCTTCGGCGACCGGGGTGCCGACGCCGGTGGCAGTGAAGAACGCGGGGATGCCGGCACCGCCCGCGCGCATTTTTTCAGCGAGGGTGCCTTGGGGGGTCAGGACGACTTCGATTTCGCCTTTGAGCAGTTGGTCTTCGAACAGTTTGTTCTCACCGACGTAGGAGGCCACCACTTTGCGGATCTGTCGGTCTTCCAGCAGCACGCCGAGGCCGAAACCGTCGACGCCACAGTTGTTGGAAACCACCGTGAGGTCACGGGTGCCCTTGCGCTTGATCTCGGCGATCAGGTTTTCCGGGATGCCGCAGAGGCCGAAGCCGCCGGCGATCACGGTCATGCCGTCTTCAAGACCTGCCAACGCTTGCTCGTAGGAACTGACGCGCTTGTCGAAACCTGCCATATGCACCTCTTTTATTCTTTATGGGCGGCTGGCTAGCCGAATGGAATGGAGTGTCTCGCTGCTGGATTGATTTGTTAAGTTGATTTTTAAGGTAGATTGATAGATAAAACTCACTAATCTGTAGGGGCTGGCTTGTCGGATCGTCGCACCGCAGCAAAGGCGGCCAGTTGAACGCCGCCGAACCAGTGAAGGACCGCGGAGGGCTCTCGGGCCCCTTCGCTGGCAAGCCGGCTCCTACAGGGAATGCGTTCACGTTGGAGACAGTGTTCATGACAGTCAAGCAGATCCGTGCCTTCCTGGCTGTGGCCCAGAGCCTGAGCTTTGCCGTGGCCTGCGAGCGTTTGCACCTGTCGCAGTCGGCGTTGAGCCTGACCATCAAGGCGCTGGAGGAGGGCCTGGGCGGGCGTTTGTTCACCCGCAACACGCGCAATGTGGCACTGACCCCGGAAGGCGAGTCGCTGGTGCCGCTGGCACGGCGCCTGATAGCCGACTGGGACAATGCCGAGGATGAGCTACGCCAGCGTTTCACCCTGCAGCGCGGTCGCGTGACCCTGGCCGCCATGCCTTCGTTTGCCGGCAACCTGCTGCCACCGATCCTCAAGACGTTCCGCGCGCGGTATCCCAAGGTCAACGTCACCGTGAACGACGTGATCAACGAGCAAGTGCTGGAAATGGTGCGGGACCGGCAGGTGGAATTGGGGGTGGCGTTTGAGCCAATGCAGAGTTCGTCGCTGGAATTCACGCCGTTGTACATGGACAGGTTTGTGGCAGTGGTGCCGCACGATTCTGCGCTGGCGGAACTGGGTGACATCGACTGGCAGACCTTGCTCAAGGAGCCGTTCATTACCTTGCAGCGACCGTCGACGGTGCGGGTGATGCTGGAAGAACACTTGCAGGCCCGGGGCATGAAATTGCCGGTGGAGTTCGAAAGCCACCAGTTGGCGACGGTCGGAAGGATGGTCGCCAGCGGGTTGGGCGTGAGCGCGGTGCCGGCGCTGTGCGCGGGGCAGATGCGCGAACTGGGGGCGCGGTGCATTACCTTGCGCGATCCGGTGGTAGAGCGGGCGATCGGAGTGTTGACCAAGCCTGGGGGGGAACTGTCGGCGGCGGCGCAGGCGTTGTTCGATATTCTCAAAGAAGAAAACCTCGGCGAGCAGGTTTCCGTGAGCTGATCACAGTCCCCTGTAGGAGCGAGCCTGCTCGCGATGGACTCAAGGACAACGCGTTCAACCAGAAGGGACGCGTTATCGTTAACGTCCTTCGCGAGCAAGCTCGCTCCTACAGGGTTTTGGGTCAATCAGGATGAGAGGTGTTGAGCCAATAACGGCAGCAACCGCTCGCACGACGCTTCTATCTTCAAATCCAAAATGTCATCCGCCCGGGTCTTGCCCAGGTTGATCGCCATCAACGGCTTGCCCTGATCCGCTACCGCCCGACACAACCGAAACGCCGAATACGCCATCAGCGAAGACCCGACCACCAGCAATCCAGCTGCCTTTTCGACCGCCGCCATGGCCTTGGCCGCCGTTACCTGCGCTACATTCTCGCCAAAGAACACCACATCCGGCTTCATCCGCTCTCCCGCGCAGTGCGGGCAATGGGGCACCCGAAAGCGCGCCTCGAACGCCGCGTCGAGCAGGGTGTCGCCATCGGGTGCCTGCACGGCGTCCACCCCGGCCAGGTAAGGATTCTGTGCTTCCATCAATTGCTGGATCGAATCCCGTTCGCTGCGCTGGCCACAGTCCAGGCACAGCACCCGTTGCAGGCTGCCGTGGAGTTCGATCACGTCGTGGCTGCCAGCCTGGTCGTGCAAGGTGTCGACGTTCTGGGTAATCAGCCCGATGATCTGCCGGGTGCCCTGCAGGCTGGCCAAGGCGTCGTGGGCCTCGTTCGGCCGGGCCTGGCGCACCCGTGGCCAGCCGAGCATTGCCCGCGCCCAGTAGCGACGCCGGGGTTCGGGGGCCGAGAGGAATTCCTGATACATCATCGGTGACCGGCCACGCCGCACACCTTGATTGTCGCGGTAATCCGGAATGCCCGACGGGGTGCTGATGCCGGCACCGGTCAGGACAACAAACGGTCGATCGGTCATCAGCTGCTGGAGCCGGTCGAGTTGTTCGCCGATGAGGCTGTCGAGCATGTTCAACACTCCGCAGGGCCTTGATTGTTTGCAGGGTAGCATTTACGGATCACCCGGACAGGTAGTCTGCGGGTATGGGACAACATAGCGCGGTCCAATGCAGGCGCTGCGGTGCGGCGATCCGACTTGCCGGCGAAAGCGGCCTCACATCCGGCATCGATGTCGGCTGACCCGCAGCCTTCGCCGGCAAGCCGGCTCCTACAGGTTCTTGCGTTTCCCACCATTTAGCGGTTAACACTCAGCCCTCAGCTGTCAACGGTAGCTATTTACGCGCCTCCAGAATCAGGTTGAACGGCGTTTCCGTCGCCCGCCGGAACGTCTTGAAGCCCGCCTCGGTAAAGACCTTGCGCAACCGTGCCTCGCCGGCCTGGGCACCAAGCCCGAGCCCGACTTCCTGGGACAGCGAATTCGGGGTACAGATGAAGGTCGAGGCGGCGTAGAACAAGCGGCCAACCGGGGTGATGTTGTCGTCGAGCGAGTCGTTGGCGAACGGTTCCACCAGCAGTACCGTGCCATCCGGTTTCAGCGACTCATAGGCATGCCGCGCCGCGCCCACGGGATCGCCCATGTCATGCAGGCAGTCGAAGTAGCAGACCAGGTCGTAGTCATCCCCGGGATAGCTTTTTGCGGTGCCCTGGAAGAACCGCGCACGTCCCGACACGCCGCCTTCTTCCGCGCGCTGGGTGGACACGGTGACGGAGGGCGCGTGGTAGTCGAAACCGACGAACCGCGAATTCGGGAACGCCTGGGCCATGATCACGGTGGAAGCGCCGTGGCCGCAACCGATGTCCGCCACTTTGGCGCCCGCTTCCAGTTTGGCGACCACGCCTTCAAGTGCCGGCAACCATTCGGCGATCAGATGTGCTTTATAGCCTGGCCGGAAGAACCGCTCGGTGCCGCTGAACATGCAGGGATGGTGATCACCCCAGGCGAGGGCGCCATTGCCGCGCATGGCGTTGACCAGTTTGTCCTTGTCATGGAAAAACGACGCGACTACCCCGATACCGCCCGCCACATAGACCGGCGAGTCCTCGTTCGCCAGCGCCAGGGCTTGCTCTTCGGGCAGGCTGAACTGGCCGTCGCGGTGTTCCATATAGCCGGAGGCGGCGTGGGCACTGAGCCATTCACGGAGCAAGCGAGTGTTGCAGCCGGTCTTTTCGGCGAGTGCTTCAGGGGTGATCGGCTGGCTGTCGGCCATGGCCCGGTACAGTCCGAGTTCTTCGCCGAGGATGACATTGGCCAGCATCGCCGCGCCGCCCATGTCGTTCACCAGTTTACCCATGAAATCATTAAGTCGGGCCTCGTCCATCATGTGTGCTCCTGTGGTGGATCACGGTCCAGAGGCGAGGTTTTTTCGAGGCGTTCAGCCCTGGGCGGTGGTCGTGTGAATGATCAGGACATGTGTACGTCCTGCGTGCATTAAGTTTAGTCCGGGAGCCGTGCACTGCTGACCGGAGCGACGAAAGTCCCCTGTGAGCCCAATCTCCCTGGTTCACACCGCTCCCACAGGGGCCAGCAGTGGTCATAAGGCTCGTGTGTATCCCACTGTATCCAACCCCCTCCTCGATACAGTACCTCCCATTCCGGGGTGCGGCAGAACACAGTCCCGATACACCCCCGCGATCAACTGTGATTCCGTCCGGCAACCCTTGAGATCGACATCATGCACACCCCCCTCACATCAGCGAAGGCTCGCGTCGGGCTTGGCCTGCGGCGCGGTTTAATGAAGGACCTGCAAGCGGCGCCGATGGGCGCCTTCGACTTTCTGGAAGTCGCGCCGGAGAACTGGATCGGCATTGGCGGTGCCCATGGCCATGCGCTGCGGGCCCTGGCCGAGCGCTATCCGTTGTCCTGTCACGGCTTGTCCCTGTCCCTGGGCGGGCCGGCGCCGCTGGACGTCAGTTTTCTGCAAGAGGTTCGGGTTTTTCTCGATCACTACAAGGTGCCGCTGTACAGCGAACACCTGAGCTACTGCAGCGATGACGGCCACCTTTACGACCTGCTGCCGTTGCCGTTTACCGAAGAAGCGGTGCATCACCTGGCCGCTCGGATTCGTCAGGCCCAGGACATCCTCGGTCGGCGCCTGGCGGTGGAAAACGTCTCCTACTACGCCGCGCCCCAGCAGGACATGGATGAGGTGACCTTCACCAACGCGGTGCTGCGCGAAGCCGATTGCGACCTGTTGCTGGACGTCAACAATGTGTACGTCAACTCGATCAATCACGATTTCGATCCCCAGGCTTTCCTCGCCTGTATCGACTCTGACCGCGTGGTGGCGATGCATGTGGCCGGGCACTTCGATGAGTCCGACACCTTGAAAATCGACACCCACGGCGCGTCGGTCAAACCGGCGGTCTGGTCGCTGCTGGCCCAGGCTTACAGCCGGTTCGGCGCGCAGCCAACCTTGCTGGAACGGGATTTCAACTTCCCGGCGTTCTCGGAACTGGTAGCCGAGTTGCAGACTATCCGCCGCCTGCAAGCCGTGGAGGTGAACCGTGGCTAAGCATTCGTTGCATCAACAGCAGGCGACGATGGGCCTTTACCTGCGCGATCCCGAGCATTGCCCGCCGCCGGCCGGGATGGACGTGGCGCGGGCCGGAGTTTACCTGGACCTGGTGTTCTCGAACCTGTCATCGTTGCTCGGCGGGACCTTTCCGGTGCTGATCAAGGTGCTTGGGGACGAGCATTGGCGTTTGCTGGTGCGAACCTTCCTGCGGGACTACCGCGCGCGCACGCCGAAATTCGGCGAAATCGCCCAAGAGTTTGTCGAATTCCTCGCCTCTGCGCCTAAAGCCTTGGGCGAAGGGCCGTGGCCGCCGTTCATGGTCGAACTGGCGCATTACGAGTGGATCGAGATGGCGCTGCAACAGTCCGAAGCCGAGCCTTTGCCGGCCAGCGATGCCGGATTGCTGCTGGATCGGTCGCTGCAGGTTTCGCCGCTGGCCTGGCCCTTGGCCTATGCCTGGCCTGTCCAGTTGGTCGGGCCCGATTTTCGACCTGAAGCGCCACCGGTGCAGCCGACGCTGCTGCTGGTGCGGCGGACCGAGGACTGGAGCGTGAAGTTTTCCGAACTGAGCCCGTTGGCGTGGCGGTTGTTGCAGCGGATCGGCGAGTTTCCCGAACTCGATGGCCGTGTGCAGCTGGAAGGGTTGGCGGCGGAGGCGGGGGCTACCGGGTCGCCTGCGTTCATCGACAGCGGGCTGGCATTGTTGCGACAGATGCATGGGGAAGGGGTGGTGGGCGTCGTCGCTTAAGGGCACATTTGCCGAAACCCCACCAATCAACTGTAGGAGCTAGCTTGCTAGCGATGGTCGTCAACGATAACGCTGTAGGCCTGACACCCCGTGGTGTTCTCGGGTTCATCGCGAGCAAGCTCGCTCCTACATTAGGATTTTTCAACGCCCCGTTTTACTACCCGGCAACCTGAGCTCCGCGCACAACCCCCCGCCTTCACGATGACTCAGCGTCAACGCCCCCCCGAGCGCCAACGCCAATTGCTGGGCAATCGCCAAGCCCAACCCGGTGCCGCCGGTGCTGCGGTTGCGTGAGTTTTCAACGCGGTAGAACGGCTCCATCACGTGGGCCAGCTCCTCTTCGGCAATCCCGGGGCCACGGTCCATCACCTTGACCGACAAACTGCCGTCTGCCTTCGACTCCACCCACAACTCGGCGGCGCCGGCGAACTTCAGGGCGTTATCCGTCAGGTTCACCAGCACCCGGCGCAGGGCATGGGGGCGGGTGTCGATCACCGCGTCGCTTTTGCCGCTCAGCTGCACATCCTTGCCCATGTCCTGATAGTCGAACACCAGGCTGTCGAGGAACGAATCCAGATCGGTGCGGCGACTCTCCTCGGTGGAGCCGTGCACGCTGCGAGCGTATGCCACGCCTTCGCGCACCAGATGTTCCATCTCGCCGAGGTCGTTCCACAGTTTGTCTTTTTCGCTGGAATCGTCCATGAATTCAGCGCGTAATTTCATCCGGGTGATCGGGGTTTGCAGGTCGTGGGAGATCGCCGCCAGCAGTTGCATGCGCTCCTTGAGGTAGGCGGCGATGCGCGCCTGCATGGCATTGAACGCCTTGGCGGCATGGGCGACTTCGGTCGGACCCTTCTCGTCCAGGTGCACCGCGTGGGTGTTGGGGTCCAGGGTCTCCACCGCCTGGGCGAGGCGGGTGAGGGGTCGGATGGCGATTCTCACGGCCAGCCAGGTACAGGCGATCATCAGCGCCAGTTGGCCCAGCAACACCATGGGCAGCCACGGCGACAACGGCAGCATCGCCGGTCGCACATCGATGGTCACCGGGCTGCCGTCAGCCAGCTTCAGGTGGACCTGGAAGTGTTTTATCTGCCCGGGAATGTCGGTAACGGTCATCGGGTAATCCTTGCCGATGGCGTCTTTGATCGAGGTCACCGCGATCGGGGTGTCGCTCATGGGCATGCCCGGTGAGCCTTCGTCCAGCAGATAGCGGTAATTGCGCCGTTCCAGTTGTTTCAGCCAGCTGGCACGTTCTTCGGCCGGCAAGCGGTCGAGGATGGCGATGGAGGTCGATACGTCGGTTTCCAGGTTGCCCAGCATGGTGTTTTTCGCGCTTTCGTAACGTTCGTAATACTGCGCGCCAAAGGACAAGGCCTGCGCCAGGATCAGGCCGATCAGAAAAATCAGCGACAACCGCGAGGCAAGGGTGCGGGGCCAACGTATCGCGAGGTTCATGACGGCGCACCCAGCACTTCCACCGGCAGGGAAAACACATAGCCTTCACTGCGCACGGTCTTGATATAGGCCGGCTCGCGGGCGTCGTCCAGCAAGCGTTGACGCAAGCGGCTGACCAGCAAGTCGATGGAACGGTCGAACAGGTCGGCGTCGCGGCCCTGGGTCAGGTTCAGCAACTGGTCGCGATTGAGCACCCGCTGCGGATGATCGAGGAACACCCGCAGCAGCCGGTATTCGGCGCCACTGAGCGCCACCATGGTGCCGTCGTCATCGAGCAGGTGCCGGGCGGATGTATCAAGGCGCCAGCGCCCGAAGCCCAGCAAACGCCCGCTTTCGGTGACCACCAGATTCGGCGGCAGCATCCGCGTGCGACGCAGTACGGCGTTGATGCGTGCGAGCAGTTCACGGGCGGCGAACGGCTTGACCAGGTAATCGTCGGCGCCCATTTCCAGGCCGATGATGCGGTCGGTTTCATCGTTGCGCGCGGTCAGCATCAGGACCGGGGTGGCCTTGTGTTTGCCGGCGCGTAATTCGCGGCAGAGCATCAGGCCATCGTCGCCGGGCATCATGATGTCGAGCACGATCAGGTCCACGGGCGTGGATTCGAGGAAGGCGCGCATTTGCCGACCATCCGCCACGACCGTGGTGCGCAGGCCGTTCTTTTTCAGGTAGTTGCCTACCAGCTCTCGAATCTCGCGGTCATCGTCCACGATGAGGATGTGATCGACGTGTTCCATGGGGCCAGGCGCCTCTATAAACGGGGGATGTCGCGCAGTCTATCGAGCCTTGGCACGCTTGCCCGCAGCCCTTTGTATTGCAGTGTATCTGGTGTAGCGACGGATACATGCAGACGCAAAAACACTGTTTTTCAGCGGTTTTGTATCGCTGTGTATCAGGAGCCGGCTCAGATACGTACCGATTTACCCGCGCCTGTTTTCGACACAGACGAGATACCTCGCGGGCTTCTAATGGATTCCATCGGGGCAAGCCAGGACGCCCCGGCCCAATCAACGATTGACCCATCGAAGCCTTGAGGAAACCACCATGAACACCAAAGCCGTCGTCGCCGCCTGCCTGTTCGCCGCACTGAATATCTGCACCCTGTCGGCCCGCGCCGAAGCGCAGGTCAGCCCTGAAACCTACACCTACGGCACGCACCTGGACATCAAGAAAGTGATCTCGATGAAACAGGACGCCACGCCTTCCTGCGGGATTGTAAATGCCCAGCTGACCTACCTGGACTCCGGGAATAAAACCCAGGTCCTGGACTACCGCAAGTTTGCTGACGGCTGCAACGACGATAACTGAGTCCTTCGCTGGCCGATTGCCGATCCCCTTTGAAACAGGAAGAACATCATGAACAACGTATCGCGCTTTTTGACCGCCGTTGCTTTCTCCCTCGCCGGTGCCGCCGCCCACGCCAATGCCGCTGTGGAGCAAAGCAGCTGTGGCAGCAGCACCTGCTTCCAGCTGACGCCGGTGGCGAAGCAGGGTGCCGATGCCTTGCTGGCACAGGATGGTTCCGGCCGTACGCCGCAAGGTCAGCAGCTGGAAAACCAGACTGCCTGAAGCCACACAGTTCCTCCTTGTAGGAGCTGGCTTGCCAGCGAAGACGGCGGCACATTCAACATAGATGTGACCTGACAGATCGCTTTCGCTGGCAAGCCAGCTCCTACAGGGGGCGGCTTGTGCGGCGAAGACGGCGGCACATTCAACGTGAATGTGACTGACAGAATGCCTTCGCTGGCAAGCCAGCTCCTACAGGGGGATGTGTGAATCGCCACCCTCGTTTATTCAAGGTGATCCCCATGTTACTCATCGCGTTCCTGGGCGGCATATTGACCGTCCTCAGTCCCTGCATCCTGCCGGTCGTGCCGTTCCTGTTCGCCGGGGTCGACCGTACGCGGTCCTCGATCCTGCTCACCCTCGGCGGCATGGTCCTGACTTTCGCCCTGATCTCCAGCCTGGCGGTGGTCAGCAGCGAGTGGGTGGTTCAGGCCAGCAGCACCGGTCGACAGGTCGCCCTGATCGTGATGGTGCTGTTTGCCCTGTCGCTGATTTCCGCCCGTGTCGGCGGCTGGCTGGCGCGTCCGTTCGTGCTGCTCGGCAACCGCATCGACCCTGGTACCCGCAAGATGTCCGGCCCGCTGGGCTCGGTCATGATCGGCGTCGCCACCGGCCTGCTGTGGGCGCCGTGCGCCGGGCCCATCCTCGGTGTCATCCTCACCGGCGCCATGCTGCAAGGCGCCAATGCCCAGACCAGTCTGTTGCTGTTGGCGTACGGCCTGGGCAGCGCGTTATCCCTGGGCACTCTGATCTTCGCCGGTCGCGGCCTGGTCAATCGGTTGAAAGGGTCGATCCCGGTCACCGGCTGGCTGCGTCGTGGTGCCGGAGTTGCGGTGCTGGCTGCTGCAGCGGTCATCTCCACCGGGGCCGACAAGACATTGCTGGCCAGCACTTCGTCTGAAGGCCTCGGCAACCTCGAGAAAGGCGTACTGGAGACCGTGCCGAAAGTGGTCGATTACTTCGTCAGCAAGGTCAAGGCCGACTCGTTGATGGATAACGCCCAAGGTGCCATGCCATCCCTCTCCGGCGCGGTCGAATGGCTCAACTCGCCAGCGCTGACCAACGAATCCCTTAAAGGTAAAGTGGTACTGGTGGATTTCTGGACCTACGACTGCATCAACTGCCAGCACACCCTGCCGTACGTGAAAGACTGGGCCAAGAAGTACGAGAAGGATGGCCTGGTGGTGATCGGCGTCCACACCCCCGAATATGGCTTCGAACGCATCATCGCCAACGTCAAGGATCAGGTGAAGAAGCTCGGCATCACCTACCCGGTGGCGATTGATAACAACTACGCGATCTGGCGCAACTTCGACAACCAGTACTGGCCCGCTCACTACCTGATCGATGCCAAGGGCCAGGTGCGTTTCACCCACTTCGGTGAAGGCCGCTACGAGACCCAGGAGAAGATGATCCAGCAGTTGCTGGAAGAGGCCAAGGCCGACGCCAAAGCCCCGGCGGCAGCGTAAATCCAAAAGCGTGACGCAGAGCGTCACTGGAGGCGTTACCACGCAGAGCGTGGGAACGATCATGGAGGAGGGTGCTGATCATTCCCACGCTCTGCGTGGGAATGCAGCTCGGGACGCTCCGTGTCCCTTGGATCAATGGCCCACAGGCTGCGCGCCGTGGGCCATTGGTTTTTTCTCCTGACTGCGTCGCCACGCCGCCGGGGGCGCCCCGAACTCACGACGAAACGCCCGACTGAACGCCGTATCGGTCTGGTAACCCACTTCCTCGGCAATCCGCATCAATGAGCTGTTACTGCTGCGTAACAGGTTGGCCGCCAGCAACATCCGCCACTGCGTCAGGTACTGCATCGGCGAAACCCCGACCAATAGTTGAAAGCGTTCCGCCAACACCGATCTTGAGCTGCCGGCGGTGCGCGCCAGTTCTTCCAGCGTCCAGGCGTGACAGGGCTTATTGTGCAGCGCGTTCAGCGCGGCGCCGACGATCCGGTCGTTGACGCCCGCCAGCCAACCGGTGCGGCCTTCGCCCTGTTCGTGCATGTACAGGCGCAACACCTCGATGAATAACACCTCAGCCAACTTGGCCAGGACACCTTCGCCGCCAGCGCGCGGCGAGCGAGCTTCAGCCAGCGCATAACGCACCGAAGACTCCAGCCAGATCCCGGCATTCGAACCGCGTACGTTGACCCTCACTATCGGCGGCAACCCCGTCAGCAACATGCCTGCCAGTCGTGTGTCGCACGCCAGATAGCCGCACACCAGACGTGTGACCGCGCCACCGCCGCCATAACTCAGCTGCCGGGGGCGGCGCGCCAGCACCACATCCAGTCGGGAGCCGGTGGCGGGCGCAAGTCCCGGCCTGGAACTCATGCGATGGGCGTCTCCCTGGGGGAACACCACCACGTCGCCAGCCGTTAGCAGAAGGGGCGGATCGGCACCCAGCTCGACGTAACATTCGCCTTCGGTGATCAAGTGGAAGATCACCACCCGTTCGGCGCCGGGCTCGAGGAAGGGCGCTGCGGTGTCGGCGCTGGGCGACTGGTAGCACCAGGGTGCAGTGAACCTGGCATTGATGAAGATCGCGCCGACCAGGCGGACGACGCGCAGGGTCTGGGACAGGGCGTCCATGAGGTTTTTCCCCTGTGCTCGAGTGCCGCTTTTCAAGGGTGAGTCTGATTGTGAGCCTGTCGCGGCACAACGTGAATTCTCCGGACGATCGGACAGGGTTGGCCGACGATCGGGCAGGACGCCGACGGTCCCCGGCGCGATAGTTGGCACACAGGGTTAGTCGACCCTGTCACCAATAACAAGAATGAGAGGTTGCCATGCCGAAGTTCGTCATAGAACGCGAAATCCCAGGCGCTGGAGCACTGTCGGAACGGGATCTGAAAGCCATCTCGCAAAAGTCGCGCAAAGTCTTGCGCGATCTGCCAGAAGTGCAATGGCTGCAGAGCTACGTCACCGGCGACAAGATCTACTGCGTGTACATCGCGCCGAATGAAGAGCTCATCCGGGAGCATGCCAGACAGGGCGGTTTCCCCGCCAACAGCGTATCCCAGGTCATGAACATCATCGATCCCACGACGGCAGAGTAATCGAACGCCCGTTGCTGGTCCGTTGTTCCAACCCGCCAGAGACAGACTTCATGAGTACACCCATTGATCTTACTGCCCTGAAAAACCGTCAGATGGCCTCCTGGGCCAGCGGCGACTATGCCGTGATCGGCACCACGTTGCAGATCGTCGGCGAGGAACTGGCCGAAGCCTGCGACCTGCTCTGCGACGAACGCGTGCTCGACGTGGCCGCCGGCAATGGCAATGCGACGCTGGCCGCCGCACGCCGTGGTTGCCATGTCACCTCCACCGACTACGTGGCTGCGCTGCTCGAGCGCGGCGAAGACCGGTCAAGGGCAGAGCGCCTGGATGTGACGTTCCAGGTGGCCGATGCCGAGGCATTGCCTTTCGAGGACGCCAGCTTTGATGTCGTATTGTCGACCTTCGGTGTGATGTTTACGCCGGACCAGCCCAAGGCCGCCGCGGAACTGGCACGGGTCTGTCGACCTGGCGGCCGGATCGGCCTGGCCAACTGGACGCCGGAAGGCTTCGTCGGCCAGATGTTCAAGACCCTGGGCCGGCATATGCCACCACCGCCAGGGGCGCAACCGCCTTCGAACTGGGGCACCGAGGCCTGGCTGCACTCGCACTTCGATGAGCGCGACTTTTTGCTGCAGGTAACGCGCAAACACTTTAACTTCCGTTACCGCTCGGCCGCGCATTTCATCGACACGTTCCGCACCTGGTACGGCCCGGTCCACAAGGCGTTCGCGGCACTGCCCCCCGAAGGCGCCCAAGCCTTTGAAAAAGACCTGACTGAGCTGATCAACGGTTTGAACCGGGCGGGGGACAAGTCGATGGTGGTGCCGAGCGAGTATCTCGAGGTGGTGATCACCCGGCGTTGAACCCGGTTAACACGGACAAATGTAGGAGCTGGCTTGTCGGGACGCCGCACCGCAGCGAAGACGGCGGCACATCCAACATTGATGTGACTGACATATCGCCTTCGCTGGCAAGCCAGCTCCTACACGGGGCCGTGTGCATCGCAGCTATTCATCCAGCCGCTCGGTGTACACCACCCAAACACTGCACGGCATTTTGTACAGCAGGTGCTCCACCGTGCTGCCGATCAGCCGGCCCAGCCCGCGATGGCCGACCCGCCCCATGACTATCACATCGGTGTCATAAGCCTCGGCATAGCGGATCAGGACCTTGCCCGGACTGCCCATGATCATATGCCGCTGTTCCGGCGCGATACCGTTGCGCTCGGCCAGTTCGTGGAAGGCGTCTTCCTGGTAGTCATACAGGGTCTTGGCCTTGCCCGAGGAGAAAAACGCCGACCCGTTGTCAAAGCCGAACTCGTCCGCGCTGATCGAGGACAGATCGTAGGCATACACCACGTCGAGCTCGGCGTTGCAGGCGCTGGCCAGTTTCGCCGCTTCATGCAGGATCCGGTCGTTGAAGGTCTTGTAGTGATCGTCGCGATGGAACGGATCGACCGCGGCGACGATCTTGCGGGGCAAGGCGTGCACCGCGTGGCTGACGAAGTGTAAAGGCACCGGACACTCACGCAGCAAATGCACATCGAGCGGGGTGAACATCAGCCGCGACCACAGCGATTCATGCTCCAGCGCCTTGATCAGCACGTCCATCGGCTGCTCCTTGAGGTGCAGCAGGATTTCCTCCAGCGGGCGTTCGACCCAGGCCACCTCGGTGGTGACCTGCACCCCGATCTTGCGCAAGGGGCGGGCCTGTTCTTCCAGCCACTGCCGATGGCGATCGACGTAGCCCAGGCGCATCTGCTCCAAAGCCTTTTCGTTGACCAGACTGGCCGTCGCCAGCCCCTCCAGATAATCGAAAGCGACGATGTGCAACGCCGCATCTTCGGCCTTGGCCAGCGCCGCCGCCCGGTCGAAGGCGGGGCTGTGTTCCATCAGGGGCGAGGCGACCAGCATGAATCGTGATTGCTCAGACATGACAAACCTCCCGTGGGTTGACGAGCAGGTGGCGGCACCGCTGTAACGACCAGGGGGTGCGACCTTGGCGCCCGATGTGCAGTCATTTCATAGCCATTCAATCCCCCTAAGTATTGACCATGATCAACCTTCCGTCCGTCAACCCGGCGCAGGCTGCGGTTCGTGCTGAACTCAGGCGCACGCGCAAAGAGGTAGACGATGAAGGTGGCAATGACATCCGAAGCCGTCAAATACAACGCAACCCCTTGTAGGAGCTGGCTTGCCAGCGAATGCGGTGTGACAGCCGACATCGATGCTAGGATGGACTGGCCTCTTCGCTGGCAAGCCAGCTCCTACATGGGGGACGTGCTTGTTATGCAAGCTTGGCACCGCGGGCTTTCAGCAGCTCGCGCAACACGGAGCGATGGCAATGCGCCTCCTCCTCGCAATAACACCCGACAGCCAGCGAAGTCTGATGGGAGAGGGCGGCCAACAGATCCAGCAATTGGCTCGGCGCCGGATGGTTCATTTCAGCCTTGAACTTGCGCCGAAACGCCTCCCACGCCTTTTCATCCTCGGCGGCCTTGGCTTGCGCAACCAATTCGGCGCTGGGCGACAGCAGCGGCTGCCACACATCATAGAAATCCCGGCTGGCAAACTCGGCCTTCGGCACGCCCCGGGGCGGGCGGCGTACCGTGCCGATGCGCAGGCCTTCATCGGGTTGGCGCGGGGAGCCGAGCCGGACGATATGAATGGGCATGGCGACCTACTTGTGCCGCGACGTTTCAAACCACTCCATCGCCGTGCGCCAGATGCAGATCCCCAGGAAGTAAGCCGACATCAGCAGCCAGAGCCCCATCACCAGCGGGTTGATCACCGGGTGATTGACCACCAGCGACAAGCTGCACAACAGCCAGATGGCCGTCACCGCGATATTGATCGGCATGAACTTGCGCACGCGGAACGGGTGCAGGAATTTCATCCGGGTCACGGTCAGCAGGGCCAGGCCGACGACAGCGAGCAGGGTGATCCACGGTGATGGCGCGATGATGTACAGGCACAGAGCTACCACGTTCCAGGCGGCGGGGAAGCCCTGGAAGTAGTTGTCCTTGCTTTTCATGTTGACGTTGCAGAAGCAGAACAGCGAAGAGACCAGAATCAGCGACACGGTCAACAGCAGCGTGTAGTCAGGCAACGGGATGTAGCGATAGATGAACAGCGCCGGGATAAACACATACGTCAGGTAGTCGATCACCAGGTCGAGGACCGAGCCGTCGAAGCTCGGCAGTACCGACTGGACATTGACCTTGCGCGCCAGCGCGCCGTCCAGCCCGTCGACGATCAGCGCGACGCCCAGCCACAGCAGGCAGTTGGTGGGCTGGTTTTCCAGCAGGGCGAGGGTCGCGAGGAAGGCAGTGACCACGCCAGTGGCGGTGAAACCATGGGCGCCCCAAGCTTTGAGCCTGGCGATGTGTAGAGTCGAAATCACGGGGGCGTTCTCCAGAAAGTGAAGCAAGCCGGTCATCACCCTCACTATCGGGGGTGGCGGCAAACCTGGTCGGGTTGCAAGTATCGACCGGGAATCCGGGAATAAGGTTCACCACTCATGAATCTTAGCTGCGCCACACTAAAATACCCCGGATAAATCGGCCGGCCTGTGGACCCGCACGTCAGGTCGCTCTGCCAGGGTAGGCAGCGTGCACGGCAGGGGGGTCACGTCAGCCAAACGGTGGTGGCGCATTTGACTGCGAGGACTATCGTTGCCTGACTGGATCACTCCGACCAAAGAGGATGCCGTCATGAACACCAGCGATCTGCTCGAACAACTTCTGCGCGGCGCCGGCCAGGGCGCCATGCCGCAACAGGGCGGCCGTGGTGCTTCGGCCCAGGGCGGGCTTGGCGACCTCGGCGGGTTGCTCGGCGGCCTGTTGGGCGGTGGCGCCGGTTCCAGCGCCGGCGGCGGTGGGCTGGGTGGCTTGCTCGGTGGCTTGCTGGGCGGCGGCTCAGCCTTGGGCGGTTCGACCCGGAGCCGGTCAGGCGGTGGCACCAACTACGCCGCATTGGCGTCGCTGGGGATGATGGCATTTCAAGCGTATCAAGCCTGGCAACGCAGCCAGGCTGCGGCACCGCAACAGGCTCCGCGCACTGTAGACCTGCTGTCTGGCCCGGAAGTAGAAGACCACAGTAACGCGATCCTTCGGGCAATGATTGCGGCGGCCAAGGCCGATGGCCGTATCGATGAATCGGAAAAGCAGATGATCAGCACCGAGATCGGTCGTCACACCGATGATCCGCAGTTGCAGCAATGGCTGGATGATGAAGTCGCCCGGCCGCTGGACGCCGCCGATGTGGCGCAGTCGGCCACCGATCCCGGCATGGCGGCGGAAATGTACCTGGCCAGTGTGATGCTGGTGGATGATCAGAAGGACGCCGAGCGCAGTTATCTGGATGAACTGGCTGCGGCGCTGGGTATTGATCCGGATTTGCAGGTGCATCTGGAGCAGCAGGCGAAGGGTGGCGGTGCCTGAGTGCACTCTTGAAAACCAGACCGCGTTATCGTTCTTCGCGAGCAGGCTCGCTCCCACAGTTGACTGCGTTAGCCGATACGACTCGGTCAACCGTGGGAGCGAGCCCGCTCGCGAAGAACGATGACGCGGTCTCACTGCTGCCCCCCTACAGAGCTGCGGAGGGTTTAGGCACCAGAAACGTAACCCCATAACGCTCGGCCACTTCAAAAATCCGCGCCAGATCCTCCGGCACCTTGAGCTGATCCATCGCCGCGAAAAACTGCCCGCCCCGCGGGTCGGACACTACGCCGATGATTTTCGCCGTGCTGCTGAGGTTCCTGTACGCATGGACGGTTCCGGCAGGGATATGCACATAGCCACCGCTCGACACCGTGTTGGATTGGCCATCGACCGTCACTTCCACTTGCCCGTCGATGACGTAGAAAGCTTCATCCCAGGGGTGAAAGTGCGGCGGCGGCCCTCCGCCTCGCACGCCTTGCTGGATATGCACCTCGAAAGGTTTGGAAAGATCCCCGCCGGCGAGGATGGTGATCGCCTCACCCACGACGTTCACTGGCCTGGGGGTTTTATCCGATTCAATGACATGAACCGTGCGCATGATTGCTCTCCGGGGAGTGTCCCCACACCGGTTCATTATATTCACTTCGGTGCAAGCCAAGTGCCGTATCGGCGGCCGTCTGTCCGGGCTCTTTGAACGCCAATGGAATTTTTCCGCGCTGCGGTCGCTCTGCTGATGTAGAGACGTATTGATCCAGCGTCCTGCCACTGGCCTCAGACCGAGAGATGCATCCATGACTGCCCTGACACGACTTGAATCCAGGCCTGCCCACGAACACTCGATTTCCGGCGCCGACAGCATTAAACAGATCTACCAGCAGCTGCTGCTGAGCGACGATGCGCACCATAGGCATGCACTCGCGCACACATTTCTGCAGACCCAGCTGCAGCGCGCGGCGGACTTGCCGGACGAGCTGCCGCAGGACCTGTCGGCACTGCAAGACTATGTCGAACAACACAGTATCGCAGTCGCTCGGCAATACGCCGACTACCTGCAACAGCGCAAGGAAGGCGGGCCCCGGCAGTACTTCAGCAACAAGGCGCACGCGCTGTTTTTCCTGCAGGCCGTTGCCCCGACCAAACTGGTGGACGGCGCCTGGCTGTACGGCCTGCTGCGGCATTGGCGCGACCCCCGTTTCGAGGGTCTGATCTGCACGTATCTGGAGGAACTGGGCGAGGGCAATCCCGCACAGAATCATGTGGTGATCTACCGCAAACTGCTGGCAGAGCATGGCTTGCAGGACTGCGCAGCGATTCCCGATGAGCGTTATCTGCAAGGTGCCGTGCAACTGGCGCTGGGTGAGAGCGGCGACGAGTGCCTGCCGGAAGTCATCGGCTACAACCTGGGGTACGAACAACTGCCCCTGCATTTGCTGATCAGTGCCTACGAACTCAGCGAGCTGGGCATCGATCCGTATTATTTCACCCTGCACGTGACCATCGACAACGCCAGCACCGGCCACGCGCAAAAGGCCGTGCAGTCGGTGTTGCAGCTATTGCCGTTGGAGGCTGATCGCGAGGCGTTCCTGCGCAGGGTTGCGCTGGGTTATCGGCTCAATGATCTGGGGCAGGGCAGTCGCGCGATCATCGAGTCGTTCGACCTGTACGCTGAAGTGCTGGACATGCTCGAGCGCAAGCGTCCGTTCGGCCAACACATGCATTCCGACTACTGCCGCTTCGAAGGCAAGACCGTCAATCAATGGTTGTCGACACCCGAGCAGTTGCCAGGCTTCCTCGCTGCCATGGAAAACAAGGGCTGGATCAAGCGCCACCAGGATCCGCAAGCCAGCCGGTTCTGGCAATTGATCGATGGCGACGGTGCGGCGATGTTCGGGGTGTTCAGCCCTTATGAAAAGCAATTGCTGCATGACTGGATCGCCGGCGACTGGGTGCCTGAACGTGCAACCGCGACGAGCCGGGGTAGCGCCAGCGGCGCGGTCGAAACTACGGTGCCGGCCAACGACCCGGATATCCAGGGCCTGCAAAACGCGTTGGCTGGCGTTGGCGTACACGATCAGATGCAGGTGCTGATCCCGTGGCTGTCGGCCCACCGACATTCTCATCCTGCCGGTCTGTTCGCCACCCGACGCTTCATCGAACTCAAATCCAGCCTTCGATAGGGAGCCTGTGATGAATCAGGAAGAACGACTGGGCACTGCCGATCTGGCATTGCTGCAGCTGGGTCGCCGCTTGCAGGCGGACGGCTATCGCTTCATCACGCCGACGCCGCTGACCCATCAGCGGGTCAATGACCGCGCATTCGGACAAAGCGCCCGGACCCTGCGCGAGGTGTTCGGCTGGTCGCGGTCGTTCGAACCCGGCCTGTTGTCGACGGACGAGCAGCGGCAGTTGCAACAGGCGGGCGTGCTCGAGGAGAGCAACGGCCGGCTGAAAAGCCACGTGCGCTGGTCGAGCCTGGATGATCTGCTGTTCGTGCATTCGGGGTTCCCCACCGATGCCGCCGACGCGGTGTTCTTCGGCCCCGACACCTACCGTTTCGCCCAGTTGATACATGCCCATCTGCAACAGAACTTCGCCCCGATCAGGCGCGCCGTGGACATCGGCTGCGGCGCGGGGGTCGGGGCGATCGTGATTGCCCGCGCGCGACGCGAAGCCGAAGTGCTGGCGGTCGACATCAACCCGGCGGCGCTGCGTCTGACGGCGGTCAACGCCGCACTCGCCGAAGTGGCCAACGTCAGCATTGAAGCCAGCGACGTGCTGCAGGATGTCGACGGCAACTTCGACTTGATCGTCGCCAATCCGCCCTACATGGCCGATCCCGCCGAGCGTGCCTACCGCCACGGCGGGGGGGCGCTTGGTGAACAGTTGTCGCTGCGAATCGTCGAGCAGGCCCTGTATCGACTGGCCCCCGGCGGCTCGCTGGTGCTGTACACCGGCGTGGCGATGATCGATGGTTGCGACCCGTTCCTGGACGCACTGACCCCGCGCCTGGAGTCGCCGCTGCTCGCCTGGACCTACCGCGAACTCGACCCCGATGTGTTCGGCGAAGAGTTGTTGAACCCCGGCTATCAGCGCGTGGAGCGGATTGCCGTGGTGGCGTTGGTCGTCACGCGCATCGGCCCCGGCATCGGGGGAATCGTTAGCTCGCCTGCAGGTGCGCCATGAACAAGAACCTCGACGATTACAACCGCATGCGCGACTTCTCGGCCACTTCTGAACCGGCCGCCAAACCCTCGCGCAAAAAAAAAGTGCGGGACCATGCGCTACAGTTCTGCATCCAGAAGCATGACGCCTCGCGCCTGCATTACGACTTTCGCCTGGAACTCGACGGCGCCCTGAAAAGCTGGGCGGTGCCCAAGGGGCCGTCACTGGATCCCAAGGTCAAGCGCCTGGCCGTCCACGTCGAAGACCACCCGCTGGACTACGCCACGTTCGAGGGCAGCATCCCGCAAGGGCATTACGGCGCCGGTGACGTGATCGTCTGGGACCGTGGCGTATGGATTCCCCAGGAGGATCCGGCCAAGGCCTACGCCAAGGGCAAGCTCAAGTTCGAACTGCAAGGGGAGAAGCTCGGTGGTCTGTGGAACCTGGTGCGCACGCACATGCCGGGCAAGCAGGAACAGTGGTTTCTGATCAAGCACCAGGACGGCGCGGCGAAACCCGAGAGTGAATACGACGTGGTCGTCGCCGAGCCCGATAGCGTGCTCAGTGATCGGACCATCCTGCCTAAAAAGTCAAAGGCTGCGGCCAAACCCAAGCCGGTGAAAAAACCGGCCGCGGCGGCGCCCAAGGCAAAGGCGACGCCTTTGACCGGCGCCCGCAAAGCCGAGCTGCCGGAGCAGCTCAAGCCGGAACTGGCCACCCTGGTCGAGAAGGCCCCGGGCGGCGAGTGGAGCTACGAAATCAAGTTCGACGGCTATCGGATCATGGCCCGCATCGACCACGGCGAGGTCCAACTGTTTACGCGCAATGGCCATGACTGGACCCACAAGCTGCCAAAACAAGCCGAAGCGCTGGCAGCGCTGGGTCTCGAGTCAGCCTGGCTCGACGGCGAAATGGTGGTGGCCGACGACCAGGGCGTGCCGGACTTCCAGGCGTTGCAGAATGCGTTCGATTCGGGCCGCAGCGGCGCCATCCTGTATTACCTGTTCGATATCCCCTACCTCAACGGCGTGGACCTGCGCGAAGTGCCTGTCGAGGAACGGCGGGCGGCGCTGTCGACGGTACTCAAAGCCAACGAAGACCCGCTGCTGAGGTTCTCCGACGCGTTTGGAGAAGAGCCGGAAGCCTTGCTCAACAGCGCCTGCCAAATGCGCATGGAAGGGCTGATCGGCAAGCGCCTGGGGTCGCCCTATGTGTCCCGCCGCAGCAGCGACTGGATCAAGCTCAAGTGCAAGCATCGCCAGGAGTTCGTGGTGGTTGGCTTCACCGATCCCAAAGGTTCGCGCAATGCGTTCGGTGCCTTGCTGTTGGGGCTGCATGACCGGGACAGCGGCGAATTGCGCTACGCAGGCAAGGTCGGCACCGGGTTTAACGAGACCACGCTCAAACATATCCACGAGCAACTCAAACCCTTGCAGACGAAGAAACCGTCGGTGGTCAATCCGCCGAGCGGCTTCGATGCCAAAGGCGTGCATTGGCTCAAGCCGACGCTGCTGGCGGAAGTGGCCTTCGCCGAAATGACCAAGGAAGGCTCGGTGCGCCATGCGGTGTTCCATGGCCTGCGCGATGACAAACCTGCCGAAGACATTACCGAGGAGCGTGCGAAAGCCGTGAAGACTTCAACCTCGAAACCCGCTGCTGCGAAAGCTGCTCCTGCAAAAAATGCGGCTGCAAAAACCACTGCCGACACAGCTGCTGCGGAAAAACCCACTCCTGAAAAAGCTGCCTCTGCAAAACCTGCCGCAGCGAAAACTGCCTCTGCGAAAACTGCCGCAGAAAAAAAAAGCACCGCTGAAAAGCCAGCCACCAAACAGAAAACCGCCGAACCTGCCCCTTCACAAATCGGCCTGGGCAAGGGCAAGGTGCGCATCACCCATCCGGATCGGGTGATTGACGCCAGAAGCGGCACCACCAAAGTGCAACTGGCCGAGTATTACGCCAGCGTCGCCGAATGGATTTTGCCTGAACTCAAGGACCGGCCGGTGGCCCTGGTGCGCGCCCCCGACGGCATCGCCGGCGAACTGTTTTTCCAGAAGAACGCCGAGCGCCTGGCCATTCCGGGGATCACCACCCTGGACAAGGCGCTCACCGGGCAACCGGTGATGATCATCAACAATGCCGAAGCCCTGATCGGCGCGGTGCAGATGAGCACGGTGGAGCTGCACACCTGGAACGCCACGTCCGACAACCTCGATAAACCCGACCGCTTCGTCCTCGACCTCGACCCGGACCCGGCGCTGCCCTGGAAAAGCATGGTCGAGGCGACTCAACTGACCCTTTCGGTGCTCGATGAACTGGGGCTCAAGGCTTTCCTCAAGACCAGCGGCGGCAAGGGCATTCACTTGGTGGTGCCGCTCACCCGCAAGCTCGGCTGGGACGAGGTCAAGGACTTCAGCCATGCCATCGTCAGCCACATGGCCAAACTGCTGCCGGATCGTTTCTCCGCGGTCTCCGGCCCGAAAAACCGGGTCGGGCGGATCTTCATCGATTACCTGCGCAACGGGCTCGGCGCCACCACCATCTGCGCCTACGCCGCGCGGACTCGGGAAGGGTTGCCGGTGTCGGTGCCGGTCTTTCGCGAGGAGGTGGCTGAACTCAAGGGGGGCAATCAATGGAATGTACAAAATGTCCATGAGCGGCTGGCCGAAGTGGGTGACGAACCTTGGGCGGACCTGAAGAAAACCCGGCAGACCATCACCGCCGAGATGCGGCGGCGGGTGGGGATGAAGAAGTAGCGAGCCATGTACCGATCAATTATGGTCAACGCCACACCCTGTAGGTGCCGGCCTGGCGAAGGCGTCTCCAAGGGCACTGCAAGGCTCAAGGCCGCCTTCGCCGGCAAGCCAGCTCCTACATGATCCCCGGTGTACCGATGAATGTGATCAACGCCAATCCCTGTAGGAGCCGGCCTGGCGAAGGCGTCTTCATGGGCGCTGCAAGGCTCTAGACAGTACTTGCGAGGAGGGCGGCGAGCAGGGCTCGCCGCCCCGATCATTACCTGGCTACAACCGCCGCCAACAACGGCGCCGCCTGCTCATCGGTCAACGCCGCATGGACTTCCATGTTCATGAGGTCATTCCATTGCAGCACCCACTTCTGAATCTGCACCACATCGTCGGTTTCCGCGATGCCAAACCCGCTGGAGCCACCGACGGCGTGCCAGCGTCCCAGCATCTTCACGCCTTCGGGCGGGGCTCCTTTGGTCTCGATAAAGCGCTGGATCACGCTGTTGCGGTTCTGCGGGCTGATTGTCCAACTGACCATGAATAACATACGCCACCTCCTGTCACGGATTGGCACCTGTCGATCGTCGCGCACCTGGCTGGCGCCGGGACCACGGTCACGCCTGTCTTGCCGGCATCATCCTGACCGGCCTGAAACGATTGCTCCCATCAGAAGGCATAGCAGCGGGCCAGAATCCGCGCATGACCGCTGATCCTGTTTCATGGCATCTGGAACGAACGGTGGAGCAGGTGGGCTCAAGCGATCAGGCATCCCGCAACAGGTCGTTGGCATTGAGCAGCTCGTAGGCAACCTCGGGACGTTTCTCCAGACCGCGGCGAATGGCCGCCGGAATCGACTGCCGGGTCTTGCGGCACAGTCCCGGCAGTTCACCGATGGAAATGGCGATGCCGCGCATGGTCCGTACTTCGTTGAAACCGGGGGCGATCTCCACCCGAATACCCAGTTGCTCATACATCCGCTGCTGCAAACGCTCGAGGTCGCTCAGGCTTTGCAGGTTTTCCAGGCGTTCGACCAGGCGCTTTTCCTCCGAGCGGGTCAGAAACAGAATGCGCACGTCCGCGCCCGGGGTATCCAGCAGCGGGTCACGCCCGCAGTCGCAGGCGCCGGGCGGGCAGGGTTGGCGGATGGGAGGCGTGGTCGTCATGGGGATCAATCATAGAGCGCTCCGGGCGGGTTTGCCCATAGACTTGCATTGCCACCGATTCATCCAGGCCGTCTCTCATCCACTGCGAACCGGAGTTGGCGATACGCGCCTACCAATTGATCAAGCGTAAACCCGCGATTGCGCCCGCTGGGATTGGGCAGAACCCACACCTGGGCATTACCGAAGGTCCTTGCCTGCAGCCCCCACGCGAGGTCCCGTCGACCGGACAACGCGCCATAGGCGGCTTTACCGAGAAAGGCCACGAAGCGGGGCGCATAGCGAATGATCTTCTGTTCAAAATCCGCAGCGGCCGCGGTGAATTCAGCGGCAGACAACTGATCCGCCCGCGCCGTGGGCCGCTCGACGACCGCCGTCAATCCGCAGTGATAGTGCAAGATCGTCCGGTCGTTTTCCGGGCACACTTCTTTCGGCGTGAAACCGGCGAGATGAAGCGTGCGCCAGAAGCGATTGCCCCTGCCCGCAAAATGATGCCCCTGTGCGGCCGCCATCACGCCGGGGTTGATCCCGCAAAAGATCACTGCAAGATCCTCGGCCAGTATGTCTTCGAGTCTTTCGCCCACGTTGAACCTCACACTGCGCAAATCACCTTGACCGCACCGCGCACCAGCGCCGTCAACTCGGCTCGGGATTTGCCCGCCCGCGCACGTATCGAAATGCTGTGCAGCAGCGATGACGCGAGCACGGCAAGCGCCGCCGGGTCGACATCGGCTTTGAGCTCGCCGCAATCGACGGCCACCTGCAGACGGGTTTCAAGATCGGCATCCAGCCTGCTGAGTCGCTGCGACAGCACCTCGCGTATTTCCTGATCTTCGACCGCTTCGGTCGTCGCCGTGCCAATCGCAAAGCAGCCACGGGGTTGGCCGTCTCCAGAGAAATAGATCGACAGCTGCCCCTCGTAGAAGCGCGTCAGCGCCTGCTCCAGGGTCAGGGCGTTGTCCGTCAGCGCCTCCTGCATGGCCGCGGCGGCGAACGCCCAGTACTGCTCAAGTGCCTTGATATAGAGCGCGTGCTTGTCACCGAATGCCGCATAGAGGCTGGGGCGGTTCATGCCGGCCGCCGTGGCGATGCTGTCCAGGGAAGCACCGGAATAGCCGGTGTTCCAGAACACCCCAAGCGCCTGCTGCAGCGCCGTCTGCGGGTCATAGGCACGGGGGCGGCCCCGGCCTTTGCCTTCGGTAACTTTATTTTGTGCCATGTTGTACAAAAACCTTGAGCAAGGGTGGATGAGTCGATATTCTTACATCATCGCACAAAATTAAGGAACCAGAAGTTCCTCGATGGCAGGTTTGTTGTAGCTGAGCTCTAACCGGGTGTTGCGGCGACGAAACAGGTGCGGCGGGGGTGATCCTCCCGACTGCGCACGCTAAGGCTGTTTTTTGGTGTTTGCCCCATTTCCCGGTTAAAGGTGGATTCGATCATGACCAAGCAGTTCGATATCTCGGCGACGCAAGCCTTCGAACATCCAGGGCCGACCCTGGCAGACACGCCGCTCAAAAAACCGTTGAAAGAGAGACTGCGGCCACTGTTGATGGTGGGTGTGCCCGCGCTCTTCGCTGCGGTCGGTTACGCCTGCTATCTGGTGGGCGAGCCCTTCGTTTCCACCGATAACGCCTACGCCCGGGTGGCGAAGGCTTCGATCAACGCGCGCATTTCCGGTCAGGTCGTCGACATCGCCGTCGAGGACAATCAGCCGGTTCGCAAGGGCCAGGTGCTGTTCCGGATCAATCCGGAGCCGTTCCAGATCGCTGTCAACCGTGCGCAGGCACAGCTAAGCGTCGCGCGGCTGCGCATCGACGGGCTCAAGGCCGGCTACCGGCAGCAGCAGGCGGAATTGCAATCGGCCAAGGCGTCGGCCGGCTTCGATCAAAAGGAGTTCGCCCGCAAGAAGGCGCTGGTCGCCAGTGAGTTCGTTTCCCGTGCCATCTATGAGCGTGCGGACACCGACCTGCAGGTTGCCCGGCAACGCATCGCGTCTATCGAACAACAGATCGCCAGTACGATCGTGGCCTTGAACGGTCACCCCGATATTGAAGTCGATCACCATCCGGCGGTGCGTGAGGCCCAGGCCCAGCTCGACGAGGCGCAGCTGTACCTGTCGTACGCGACGGTTTATGCACCTGACGATGGTGTTGTGGCCAAGGTCGATGACCTGCAGGTGGGCAACTATGTCACCAGCGGTGCCCCGGCATTTGCGTTGCTGTCCGATCGCCAGGTCTGGGTGGAGGCCAACTTCCGCGAAACCCAGGTAACCCATATGCGTCCCGGCCAGGAAGCCAGCATCCGTATCGATACCTATCCTGATCACGTCTTCAAGGCGCATGTGACCAGCATCAGCCCTGGCACCGGATCGGACTTCGCCCTGTTACCGCCGGAAAATGCGTCTGGCAACTGGGTCAAGGTGGTCCAGCGGGTACCGGTTCGGCTCGAACTGGATGAGATGGATCCTGCGTTGCCCCTGTTCTCGGGGACCAGCGCCACGGTCGAGGTCGATACCGGGTATCGCGCGCCCTGGTGGCATCCGCTCAAAGGTCTGTTAAGCGCAGGTAACTTCTGATGAACGCCAATCCTGTTGCAATACCGCCCGGAGAAGGTGCGGGCTCGCTGAGGTTCGCCGCATTGCTCGCGACCTATATGCAGTCAGCGAACCTGCCGTTGCCGAACTCGGCGCTCAGGTTCATTCAGGGCAGCTTGTCGATGACCGACGACCAGGCCGGCTGGATATTCACCGCCTACCTCGCGGCCAGCGCGATCACGTTGCCGATCGCCCAATGGCTCGCGGGTCGATACGGCTTGAAGCGCATTTATCAAGCCGCACTGGCCTTCTTCGTTCTTGGCTTGCTGCTTGCCACCCAGGCCACGACGCCGCTGGAGTTCGTCGGTGCGCGCATCATCCAAGGCGCTGCGAGTGGCGTGCTGGCACCGCTGTCGATGGCGATTGCCGTGGAGACGTTAGCCCCGGCACGGCGCGGGAAATTCGGCACGGTGTGGACGGCCATCGTGCTGTTTGGAATCGCCAGCGGCCCAAGCATCGGTGGATGGATCAGCGAACATTTCGGATGGCGCCCGATGTTCTACATCAGCGTGCCGTTATCGGTGTTCATCTTCCTGGTGATGGCGCTGTTGCTCGAAGAAAAGAAAGCAGGGAAAAGTCCGTCTTTCGACTTTTTTGGCTTTGGCACTTTCACCCTGGGTTTGATCAGCCTGCAAATGCTGCTCGACCGCGGTGAGCGCCTTGAATGGTTTGCCTCGACCGAGATCTGGTTGGAAGCGATGGGCTGTGCGCTGGGGCTTTACCTGTTCGTGGTCCACGTGCTGACCGCGAAGGTGCATTTCCTCAACAAGAGTTTGTTCAGGGACCGCAACTTCGTGCTGTCGACGATCATCTTTTTTGCCCTTGGATTCGTGTTGTTGTCGACCATGGCATTGACGGCGCCGATGCTCGATGAGCTGCTCGGATTTCCACCCGACACCACAGGTTTTCTGACGATCCCGCGAGGCGTCGGGCTGGTGGGCGCGTTTGTGCTGATGGGGCGTCTGTCCGATCGCATAGACCACCGGCCGTTCGTGGCGACAGGCATCGCCCTGGTGATTTATGCCAACTGGCTGATGCTGGGTTATTCGCCCTTGATGGACGGCTGGCCGGTGGCGGGTGCCGGGGCACTCCAGGGTGTTGGTCTCGGTGTGTTGATGCCGGCGATCAGCAAGGTGGCGTTCAGCACGCTCGACCCCAAGCTCCGTCCTGAAGGTACGGGCTTGTTCAATCTGGTTCGTGTTTATGGAAGCACGATCGGCGTTGCGATCGTGCAAATCTTCTTCTTCAACAACACCCAGGCGATGCACATGGCGCTGGCCAGCAATCTGACGCCTTTTCACGGCGCTGCGCATTTAGCGTCCGTGCAAACACTGGAGGGACTCAACGAAACGGTCACCCACCAGGCCGCTTTCATCGCCGTAATCGGCCAGTTCAAGATCCTGATGCTGGCGATGGTGGTGGTGTGCCCGCTGGTTGTGTTTCTTCGCAAACCCGTTCCGGCCAACTAGTTTTCGTGGAGTCTGCCAAATGAAAAGCTCAATCAACAGACAGCTGTTCCAGACGATGGTCGGGGCGCTGTCGGCTCTCATGCTGCTGTGTGCCTGTACCGTCGGCCCGGACTTCCAGATGCCGCCGCCGAGCCAGTCGCAGCACTACGACCAACAGGCCGAGCAGCGTCTCGGAGAGGGTGGCGACAAGGCTGGTGAACAGCAGATTGCCCTTGGCCATAAGGTCCGTGGGGACTGGTGGTCGGCCTTTCAGTCACCCAAGCTCGACAAGGTCGTACGTCGCGCCATCGACGGCAATCTCGAGCTGGTGGCGGCGGACGCAACCATTCGCCAAGCGGCGTCCTCCATCGCGGCAGCCGAGGGCACGCTGTATCCGCAGGTCGATTTTGCCGCCCAGGCGGGCCGTCAGCGGGTCCACAACGCGCCCGAGCCGGCCGTCTCCAATTTCTATGCGATCGGGCCACGGGTCGGCTTCGACCTTGATGTATTCGGCGGGAACAAACGGCGGGTCGAACACCAGCAAGCGTTTACCGAGCGGCAAAAGCATCGGTACGAAGCGGCGTACCTGACCCTGACGGGCGATGTCGCCAGCCAGGCCTTGTTGATGGCTTCGGCCAACGCGCAAATGCAAGCCGTCGAAAAGCTGCTGGCCAATGACGCGAAGAATCTCGAGCTGGTGCGCATGGCCCACCTTAACGGCGCCACCACCCGGATCGATGTATCGCTGGCCGAGACCCGGCTCGCCCAGGACCGCACGCTGCTGCCGCCCCTCGCGCAGCAGCGGGATTCGGCGCGCCACGCACTGGCGATCCTGACGGGTAACGGTCCTGCCGACTGGAGCGCGCCGGACTTCGATCTTGCCGAATTTGTCTTGCCGTCGAACGTGCCCGTCAGTTTGCCTTCGGCCATGGCTCACGATCGGCCGGATATACGCCAGGCAGAAGCCGAGCTGCACATAGCCAGCGCGGCGGTTGGCGTCGCGACGGCGAACCTGTATCCCCACGTCGAGCTTTCCGCCTTTGTGGCGCAGTCGGCTTCGGGCAATGGTGGCGCTGCACTGTGGGGGTTCGCGGCGGGGCTGGCAGGTCCGATCTTCGATGGCGGCACGCTCAAGGCCGAACGGCAGGCCGCCGTCGACGGCTATAAGGCAACGCTCGCCAGCTACCAGCAGACCGTCATTCAATCCTTCGGACAGGTCGCGGACACGCTGCAAGCCATCAATCATGACGCCGAACAGAACCTGGCGCAGGAAGATGCATTACGCGCGGCCGAAAGCAGTTTTCGCTTGAACCAGCAAGCCTACGCGCAAGGGGAGAACAGCATTCTCCAGGTACTCGAGGCAGAGCGTGCCTATGAGCAGGCGTTGCTGGGCCACATCAGAGTGAAGACCGCGCAGTACCTCGACACGGTGCGGCTGTACGTAGCACTGGGCGGCAATTCCATCGGCGTATTCGAGCAACGGGTTGCCGCCCGCGAAACACCGAACCGTTCGTATCAATAGCCACTGCGCCCCTGAGACTGGAGTACAGACATGTCATATGAAGCTTTTCACGATGCACTGCGCGACACCCGATTACCTCTGGTGCACGGATCAGGCGAGATGCCGGCCGTTGGATTTGGCACCTTGTTCCGCGATCTCTCGCTCACCACCCAAGCGGTCAAGGACGCTCTGGAAACAGGCTTTCGCCATTTCGATTGTGCGGAACGCTATCGCAATGAGGACCAGGTCGGCATTGCCATAAAGGAAATGATAGAAGCGGGGAAGGTCCGCCGGGAGGAGGTGTTCATTACTACGAAACTGTGGAATACCAACCATCGTCCCGAGCGAGTCGAGCCTGCTTTTGCAGCCAGTTGCCGACGGCTTCAAGTGGACTACATCGACTGCTATCTGATCCATACGCCCTTTGCTTTTCAACCCGGCGAGAACCAGGACCCAAGAGACGAACATGGGAACGTCATCTACGACCGAGGGGTGACGTTAATCGAAACCTGGTGGGCGCTTGAGCGCCTGGTGGATCAAGGCCGCTGCAAGTCCATCGGCCTGTCCGATATCACCCTGGAGGCTTTAAAGGTCATTGTGGCGGCGGCCCGGATCAAGCCGGCCGTGGTGCAGGTTGAAGCCCACCCTTATCTGCCTGAATGGGAGCTGTTGGAGTATTGCCAACAGCATGGAATCATCGTCCTCGCGTTTGCGCCACTCGGGCATGGCATGGCGCCGAACGTGCTGGAAGATGGGGTGATCACAGAGATCGCCCGGCGCTTGCGCAAAACCCCGGCGCAAGTTGCATTGGCCTGGTCGGTGCAGCGTGGAGTCGCGTTTCTGACCACCTCTGCAACACTGAGCCATATCCAGGAAAACTTTGATATTTCTACACTGCCTCACCGGGCAATGCACGAAATCAAGACGGATATTTCAACTCGGGTACGCTTCAACTCGGTAGTGGAAACCGGTGTGCCTGGATTCATTGCGCGAAAAAAGTGATGCAGAGTACAAGGGCGGTCTGATGCAGGACCGCTTGTTTTTTTCATCGGAAAGCTTGGGTTGAGGTAGGGCGATGGACGTTTTCCAAACCATGCGATTTTTTGTGGCGGTCGCCCAGAGCGGCAGTTTCACGGCGGCGGCCGAGCTGCTGGACACCAACACCACCAACGTTTCCAAAGCCGTTACCAGCCTGGAAGCCAGGTTGCAGACCCGCCTGATCAACCGCACGACCCGGCGCCTGGCATTGACCGAAGCCGGCATGCGTTATCTGCAACGCTGCGAGAGCATTCTTGACGAGGTACGGGAAGCCGATGAGGAAGCGGGCACTGCGCAGACCCTGCCCGTCGGCAGGCTGAAAATTCATGCGATGTCCGCCATTGGCAATCACTACGTGATCGATGCCATTGCCAAATACAGAGAGCTTTATCCCTCGGTCATGTTTGACCTGACACTGACTAATCGGCTGCCGGATTTGCTGGAGGAGGGGTATGACATGTCGATTGTGCTGGCGCGGGATTTACCCGACTCGGGATTTGTCGCTCAGCGACTCGGCATCACCTACAGCATTCTTTGCGCTTCGCCCGGGTACCTGAAGAAACGCGGAATACCTGATGCACCAAGTGCTCTCGGCGCACATGATTGCTTGAGGATCGTCAATACGGTGATGCCCGTCGAAAACTGGGCATTCCAGGGGCCGCAAGGGGTTGAAACAGTCAACGTGGCAGTGTCGCCCTTTCACATCAATACCGCCGATGGGATGACGGTGGCGATAGAACATGGAATGGGGATAGGCATTCAGCCTATTGCGTCTGCGGTCGATGGCCTCAGGGCGGGTAGCTTGGTTCGCGTGCTGCCGGACTATCATCTGGAAGAGTTGAATCTGTTTGCCATCTACCCGTCACGCAAATTCGTCGATGCAAAAATAAAGACGTGGGTGGAGTTTCTCAAGCGTTCCATTCCAGGCCTGTTGGCAGCCGATGACAAAATCGCAGGCTCGCCAAAAAAACGATAATAAATGTGCGGTTCATGATCTGGCAGACATGGAGTGTCGACCCTCCACCTTCCGCACCGTCCTCAACCGTTGGAGCAGCCAGTGCCCATCACTTGATATTCAAGTACATGGCGTTGACCGTGTGAGTCTTCATAGGTCATCTGCGCCGGAACCGGCCCGCACTGATCCGCAATCTCGGTCACCGTGATCACTTTGTCGATGTCGAGTGTTGTCCCGTAGGCGTAATGTTCGATCGGCGCCGTGCTGGCGCTGTCCGTTGAAGGGCTCTCATCTGCATGGGCCTGTACGCCGACCGTACCAAGAACGAGAAGAAGCGCAATTCTGGGGATTTTCATGATGGTCACCGTGTTGTTAAGGATTACTCGGCGATCGGGATGATTGAAATCACCTCGAAGATCGGAGTTTTCACCTTGCGAGCCAGTTGAGGCATGGTGTATTGGCTCACTCGGTAGACACGATGCTAAGTGTTCCCCCTGCGCTCAAATAGCGGCCTACGGGACAAACACTGTTGCCGGATTCCCCATGAATGGCGACTTCGACGTGTTGATGCCTGAACAGCGGGAGGGTTGGCCCTCCCGCTGCGGATCAGTCGCGGTAGACCGGGAAGTCACTGCACAACGCTGCGGCCTGTCGAGCGACATTGGCCTCGACATCGGCATCGCCGAGGTGATTGAGGATGTCGCAGATCCAGCCCGCCAGTTCGATACTCTGGGCTTCCTTGAAACCACGGCTGGTGATGGCCGGGGTGCCGATGCGCAAGCCGGAAGTCACGAACGGCGACTGCGGATCGTTCGGCACCGCGTTCTTGTTCACGGTGATCCCGGCGCGGCCGAGGGCGGCGTCGGCGTCTTTGCCGGTCAGTCCCTGGCGGACCAGGCTGACCAGGAACAGGTGGTTGTCGGTGCCACCGGACACCACGTCGTAGCTGCGGTCGATAAAGACTTTCGCCATCGCCTGGGCGTTGCGGATCACCTGCGCCTGATAGGTCTTGAAAGCGGGCTCCAATGCTTCCTTGAAGCACACGGCCTTGGCGGCGATCACGTGCATCAGCGGTCCGCCCTGGCCACCGGGGAATACCGCGGCGTTGAGTTTTTTCTCCAGTTCCGGGTTCGACCTGGCCAGGATCAAACCACCACGAGGGCCGCGCAGGGTCTTGTGGGTCGTGGTGGTGACCACGTCCGCGTACGGCAGCGGGTTCGGGTACAGCCCGGTCGCGACCAGCCCGGCGACGTGGGCCATGTCGACGAACAGGTAGGCACCGACTTTATCGGCGATCTGCCGGAAGCGCGGGAAGTCCAGGGTCTTCGAATAGGCCGAGAATCCGGCGATGAGCATCTTCGGTTTATGCTCGACGGCCAGGCGCTCGACTTCGTCGTAATCGATCAGCCCGGTCTTGGTGTCGATACCGTACTGCACCGCGTTGTAGAGCTTGCCGGAAAAGCTGACCTTGGCGCCGTGGGTCAGGTGGCCGCCATGGGCCAGGCTCATGCCCAGCACGGTGTCACCGGCCTGCAACAACGCCAGGTACACCGCGGCGTTGGCCTGGCTGCCGGAGTGCGGCTGGACGTTGGCGTAATCGGCGCCGAACAGCTGTTTGGCGCGATCAATGGCCAACTGCTCGACCACGTCGACATGCTCGCAGCCACCGTAATAACGCTTGCCCGGATAGCCTTCGGCGTACTTGTTGGTCAGACCGCTGCCTTGCGCCTCCATCACCCGTTGGCTGGTGTAGTTCTCCGAGGCAATCAATTCGATGTGATGCTCTTGCCGAGCGTCCTCGGCATTGATCGCCGCCAGCAGTTCGTCGTCGTAGCCTTTGATCTGGTCGTGCTTGCTGAACATGGTGGAGTCCTGTTTTCAGGGTGATGTAGACCCCTGTAGGAGCTGGCTTGCCAGCGAAGACGGCCTCAAGCTTCGCAGCGACCATGATGCCGCCTTCGCCAGCAAGCCGGCTCCTACAAGGGAGATGCGATTCCACGCAGATAATTTTTGTCGTTCTGATCAGCATGGCTTGAGGTTCATTAGCAAAGGTGGTGCCAATAAGATTTACTATATTTAAATCAAATAGATAGAGTGTTTATGTGAGGCATAACATATCTTTCTGTATTCAAATCAATACAGATGATTCGATAGCAAGAAGAGGGGCAGGAACCAAACGTAAAAAATACGGGGTCTAGAAGTAGGTGTATCGATTTAGATACGCTGTATCGATTTACAGACAGATCATTCGGCAACACAAATCTTGTGAGAGCGGGCTTTTAATTTGTCGATTCTACGGCTTGGTGGGAATCCCATACTTACGCAGTCGAATAGCAATCGCACTGTGCGAAGTCTGCAAACGCGCAGCCAATAGCCGGCTGGAGGGATAGCTGCGGTAAAGCTGTTCCAGCAGGTTCTTTTCAAAATCCCCGACGGCCGCCTCCAGGCTGCCGACCTCGCCGGCGTTCTGCCGCTCCATGGTCGTGCGGGCGATATCGAGGTCGTCGATGTCCACCAGCGGGTTTTCGCAAATGGCGGCGGCGCGGAAGATCACGTTCTGCAATTGCCGGACGTTGCCCGGCCAGCGGTTGCCGAGCAGCGCCGGGTAAGTCGCGGGCGCCAGGCGGCAGACCGGGCGCTGGATCTGTGCGCAGGCCTGTTGCATGAAGTGATTGGCCATCAGCAGGATGTCGTGGCCGCGTTCGCGTAACGCTGGCACTTGCAGGTTGAGTACATTCAGGCGGTAGAACAGGTCTTCGCGGAAGCTGCCTTCGCCGACCATTTTTTCCAGGTCGCGGTGGGTGGCGCTGAGGATGCGCACGTTGACCTTGACCTCGCGATCGCCACCCACCCGACGGAAGCAGCCATCGCTCAGAAAGCGCAGCAGCTTGGCTTGCAGGTAGGGCGACATTTCGCCAACTTCGTCGAGGAACACCGTGCCCTGGTCGGCCAGTTCCAGCAGGCCGAGTTTGCCTCCCCGTTGCGCGCCGGTGAAGGCGCCGGCGGCGTAGCCGAACAGCTCGCTTTCGGCGAGGCTCTCCGGCAGTGCCGCGCAGTTCAGGGCCAGGAAGGGCGCGTCACGCCGGGTACTGATGGCATGGCAAGCGCGGGCTACCAGTTCTTTGCCAGTGCCGGTTTCGCCCTGGATCAGCAGCGGCGCATCGAGGGTGGCCACCCGCTGGGCGCGGGCCTTGAGGGTACGGATCGCCGGGGATTCGCCCAGCAGCGCATCGAACCCCTCGGCATGGTCATGGTGCAGCGCCGAGAGGCGTTCGCCGATGCGGTTCGGTTGATACAGGGTCAGCAGGGCGCCGGCATCGCTGATCGGCATGGCGTCGAGCAGCAAGGTCTGGCCAGCGAGGCTGACCTCGTGCATGGGCAGGCGATAGGCGTGATCGATCAGCGTGCGTTGCAAGTCGGGATCATCGAACAGCGCCGTCAGCGGTTCGCCAGCCGGTTCACGGCCACACAAGGCGATCAGCGCTGGATTGGCCAGCAGCACATGGCCGCGGTCGTCCACCGCCAGCACCGGGTCGATGCTGGCCGCGAGCAACGCATCCAGTTGCAGGCGGCGACGTTGTCCCGGGAGGATGTCGACCAGGGTCACTGCCTGTACACCCTTCACGCCGAGCAACGCCTCGCGCAGTTCCTCCATCACGTCGGAACCGAGGGTCGGCGCATCGATGTACACGTTTGGCGGCACCATCTCGACGGCGTCCAGATTGAAACTGCGCCCGCCGAGCAGGGCCAGTACTTCCTGAGTGATGCCGACGCGGTCGATGAAGGTGACGTGGATGCGCATGACGAGCCTGCAAGGTGGTGGACGGGATAACTGCACCGATCAGTATGCCGGGCACTGTTCGATTGTGGCGAGCAGTGTCTGTCAGTTAACGGCTGCCTTGCGCGAACAGGCGGCCAGGTCCTCGAGAAAAGCTTGAAGGATCGGCGGCGGGGCAGTGCCGCGTCGGGTGATCACATCGAACGGCGACATCAGTTGCAGGCTGGTGGGCGCCAGCTGGTGCATTTCACCGGTCTTGACCCACTGGGTGGCGAAGTGCACCGGCAAGAACCCCAGGTAGGCACCGGAGATCAACAGGATGGCCAGCGCTTCGATGTTGTCCACGGTGGCCGCGGCCTTGCTCACGCCCAGGTGCTCCAGGTCGTATTGCTGCATGTAGCCCCTGACCACAATCCGGCTCGCGCCGAGCTCTTCGAGCAGTTCGTCACCTTCGGCCTGGCTGCCGTACAGCGGATGCCGCCGCCCGCAATACAGCCCCAGGGCTTCCTGATACAGCGGCGAATGCAACAACCCGGGAACGTGGATCGGGAAGTGTCCGATGGCCAGGTGCAGGCGACCGTCGAGCACCCGTTCTTCCAACTCCGCCGGGGTGCCGACGTATACGTTGAGGTGCACGTCGTGGCCCCGGGACACGAAGCGCTGGGTGGTGCGCGGCAGCGGCGAGTCCGGGTCGGTAATGGTGGTGTCAATGATGCCCAGGTTGAGCTTGCCGCTGATGTGCTGCTTGAGTACGTCGGCGTCCATGCAGAAATTTTCCACCGCCGAGAGCAGGCGCTGGGTCGCCTCATGGATCGCCACGCCTTGCTCGGTCAGGCGAAAGCCGCTGCGCCCCCGTTGGCAGAGCTTGACCCCGAGCCGGGTTTCCAGATGAGTCATCTGTTCGCTGATGGTCGACTGGCCGGCGTTCAACGCCGCCTGCGCGGCGGAAAATCCGCCGCACCTGACAATCGTGGCAAACACCCTGAGCAGTTTCAGATCGACATCGTGCAGCTGGATCACCTTGGACCTCCCGCAAATGGATGCATCGCTAACGCCGATATGAGTATCTGATGTTTAGCATTTTTTCCACGAAAACCTGCGCCCATAGTCACTCCAACGGCGGTCGCCTCCCAAGACCGCACCGCCAAAAACAACAATTGGAGATGCCCGACATGTCGAACAACGGTTATGAATCCGGCCGCCTGAACCTGCCATTCGTGGGGCACTGCACCTTTGGCAAATCCCCGGTGTGCACCGATTGGGATGCCCTCGAGGCCGACGTGGCAGTCCTTGGCGTCCCCAACGACATGGGCACCCAGTGGCGCTCCGGCGCCCGTTTCGGGCCTCGGGGGATTCGCGAGGCATCGACGCTGTTTTCCTTCGGCCATGCCGGTGCCTACGACCACGAAGATGACGTGATGTACCTGACCGCCGCCGACGTGCGCATGGTCGACGTCGGTGACGCCGACATCGTGCACACGGACATGGTCACCAGCAACCAGAACACCGAATACGCGGTGCGCAAGATCCTCGATGCCGGCGTCATGCCGGTTGTGCTCGGTGGCGATCACTCGGTGCACGCCCCGGTGATCAAGGCTTTCGAGGGGCGCGGTCCGATTCACATCATCCATTTCGATGCCCACCTGGACTTTGTCGACGAACGCCACGGCGTGCGCTACGGACATGGCAACCCGCTGCGCCGTGCTTCGGAAATGAACCACATCGTCGGCATGACCCAGATGGGCATCCGCAACGTGTCTTCCTCCAATCGCGACGACTACGAAGCGGCCCATGCGGCGGGCTCGAAGATCCTCTCGGTGCGCGACGTGCGGCGCCTGGGCGTCGACGGTGTGCTGGCGTTGATCCCGCAGAACATCAACTACTACATCACCATCGACATAGACGGTTTCGACCCTTCCATCGCCCCCGGCACGGGCACCCCCAGCCATGGCGGTTTTCTCTATTACGAAGTGCTGGAAATCATCCAGGCCCTGGCCAAGCGCAGCCAGGGCAACATCGTCGGCATGGACCTGGTCGAGGTGGCACCCGTCTATGACCCGACCGGCATGACCTCGATCCTGGCGGCGCAGCTGCTGCTCAACAGCATCGGCTTCATCTTCCACGAGCGGGCTCAGGCGCGTCACGTCATGAGCGCAACCACCACGGCTTCGGCGTGATCTGACCGCCGCATAGAGGGACTGAAAATGGACACGATCGTCAAAAATTACCTGCAGAAATTCGGCGTCTCCGAAGCCACCCAGACTTTCCTCGGCAAGGCGCAGAAAATGTTCATCGGCGGCGAATTTGTCGGCGCCAGCGACGGGCAGACCAGCGATGTTATCGAACCGTCGACCGCAGGCCTGATCACCCGGATTCCCATGGGCACCACCCACGACCTGGATCGCGCGGTGCAAGCCGCCCGCGCGCAATTCGACGGTGGCGCCTGGCGTCAGGCCAAACCGGCAGAACGCGAGCGCATGATGCAGCGCCTGGCCGACCTGATTGAAAGCAACGCCGCCGAGCTGGCCGAAATCGAATCGATCGACATGGGCAAGTCGGCGGCCTTTGCCCGGGATGTCGATATCCAGGGCACGGTCGATACCCTGCGCTATTTCGCCGGCTGGGCCACCAAGCTTCACGGCCGCACTGTCGAGCCCTCGCTGCCGGGCAACTACCTGGCGTACACCCGCAAGGAAGCGGTGGGCGTGGTCGGCGCCATCGTGCCGTGGAATTTCCCTCTGCAGACCATGGCCTGGAAGCTTGGCGCCGCGTTGGCAACCGGTTGCACCGTGGTGGTCAAACCGGCCGAACTGACCTCGCTGTCGGCCTTGCGATTCGCTGAACTGGTGCAGGAAGCCGGCATCCCGGACGGGGTAATCAACATCGTCACCGGTCGCGGCAGTGTGGTCGGCGCGGCCATGGCCACCCATCCGGGCATCGACAAGCTGACCTTCACCGGGTCGACCCCGGTCGGTCGCACCGTCGGCCGCGCGGCGCTGGACGAAATGAAGCGACTTACCCTGGAACTCGGAGGAAAATCACCGGTAATCGTCCTGGCTGACGCGGACGTGAAAGCCGCCGCCCAGGCCATCGCCAACGGCGTGTTCTTCAACTCGGGCCAGGTGTGCGATGCCGGCACGCGGGCTTATATTCATCGCAGCGTCTACGACGAATTCCTGCGCGAACTGATCGCCTGCACAAGGACCTTGAAGATGGCGCCGGGCCTGGATCCGGATTGCTTCATCAGCCCGCTGGTCTCGGCGTTGCAGCAGCAGCGAGTGACCGACTACATCGAAATCGGCAAGCAGGAAGGCGCCGAACTGGTCTATGGCGGGCAGCCTGTGGAGGGCCCCGGTTTCTTCGTCGAGCCGACCATTTTTGCCCATTGCCGCAACGACATGCGCATTGTCCAGGAAGAGATCTTTGGCCCGGTGCTGGTCACCGCACCGTTCGACGATGAGGAAGAGGCTCTGGCCCTGGCCAATGACTCGCCTTATGGCCTGGCGGCGGCACTGTACTCCAATGACCTTGGAAAGGTGCACAGCCTGATCCCGCGGTTGAAAGCGGGGTCGGTCTACGTCAACGCCCACGGCACCCTCGATCCGTCGATGCCGTTTGGAGGCTACAAGCAGTCCGGTTTCGGCAAGGACCTGGGCGCGGAGCAGCTCGATTATCTGCTCGAAACCAAGGCGGTCTGGATCACGCTGCCCTGAGTCGCGGCGGATGCTTTGAAGGAACGCAATTCCTGTAGGAGCAAGCTTGCTCGCGATAGCGTAGGGACAGGCGCAGATGCAGTGACGGATAAGGCCTCATCGCGAGCAAGCTTGCTCCTACAGGGGGGCGTCGTTCACCGAAAAGAATGCAGTTATCTCGTCATGATCTTCCAAAAACAAGAGCCCATCATGAACATTGACGCCAAAGCCACCCCCAGCCTGTCCATCCTCGACGACAAACCCATAGTCGAAGGCCATTCGATCGATTTCATCCCGGAGGCCGAGCGCACCGACAAATTGTCGAGCCAGGGCCCGTTCTGGTTCCTCGGCAACTTCACCTTCTTCACCATGACCATCGGCTTCGTGGGCCCGAGCGTCGGTCTGACCGCTTTGTGGACCACCCTCGCCGGGACGCTGGGCATCATGTTCGGCACGCTGTTCATGGCCTTTCACGGTTCCCAGGGCCCGCACCTGGGGCTGCCGCAGATGATCCAGTCCCGTGCGCAATTCGGCTATCGCGGAGTGATTCTGGTGCTGCTGGCGACGCTGTTCGTGTTCGCCGGGTTCAACATCGTCAACCTGGTGTTGATGATGCAGGGCCTGCACACGCTGTTCGGCTTCAACCCCATTGTAGTGGCGGTGGCCGTGACGGTGCCGGCCGCCGTCCTGGCGATTCTCGGTCACGACTGGATGCACCGCAGTTTCAAATGGGCGTTGTTCCTGTCGCTGCCGCTGTACGGCCTGGTGACCCTGGCGGTGCTGATGGGTTGGGTGCCCGACGCGCCGATGCCGGTACTGGCCGCCGGCGAAGTGGCCCCGGCACCCTTGGGTTTCAACTGGACCGGTTTCATCGCCCAGTTCGCCGCCGCAGCGAGCTACAACATCGCCTACGCGCCTTATGTGTCCGACTATTCGCGCTACCTGCCGAAGAACACCTCCAGCGGTAAATTGATCGCGGTGGTGTTTCTCGGTGCCTCGTTGTCCGGTGCCTGGATGATTTCCGTGGGGGGCTGGCTGGCCGATCACCTGCATTCCACCGACGTGCTGGTCGCCCTTGGCCAAGTGGGCAACACCGTGTCGCCGTTCATGGGCACGGCCGTGGTGGTGGTCACGATCCTGGCGTTCCTGCCGGTGATCGCGATGAACATCTACAGTGCCAAGCTGACCACCTTGACCTGCGTCGACTCGATCAAACACATCGAGCCGACCCGCAAGGCACGGATCCTGGCGATCGCTTTCGTGATCCTGTTGCAACTGGGCGTGGCCCTGAGCATCCAGAGTTCGGGCAAAGGCCTGTCGGTGCTGGGGATCTACCTGGTGGTGATGCTGTACTTCCTGGTGCCCTGGACCTCGGTCAACCTCACCGACTATTTCTTCGTGCGCAAGGGCCGCTACGCCATACCGCACTTCTTCATGCCCCACGGCAACATCTACGGCAGCTGGGGCCTGCGCGGCATCGCCGCCTATGCCATCGGCTTCATCTCGATGATCCCGTTCTTCTACATCTACGACGGCGTCGAGCAGCGCGAGGTCTATGTCGGCCCGCTGGCCAGGGCGCTCGGCAGCATCGACATCGCCTGGCTGGTCGGGCTGATCGTTTCGGGGCTGGCGTACTACTGGCTGAGCCGCTCGATCGACCTCAAGCGCGAAGAAACCGTCATCCAGCACATCGAAAGAACATCCCCGCAATACACCACCGGTGACCGGCTGACCAAGCCTTCGTTGCCGGTATTCAACGAATCGACGGCCGGGAGATAATCATGGCTACGCAAAAATACGACTACATCATCATCGGTGCAGGCTCGGCCGGTTGTGTGTTGGCCAACCGCCTGAGCGAAGACCCGGCCACTTCCGTGCTGGTATTGGAATTCGGTGGCAGCGATCGCAGCGTGGTGATCCAGATGCCGAGTGCGTTTTCGATTCCGATGAACACCAAGAAGTACAACTGGCGCTATGAAACCGAGCCGGAACCTTACCTCAACGGCCGGCGCATTCACTGCCCCCGCGGCAAGGTGCTGGGTGGCTCGTCGTCGATCAATGGCCTGGTGTACATCCGCGGCCATGCGTATGACTTCGACGAATGGGAATCCCTCGGCGCACAGGGTTGGGGCTACCGCAATTGCCTGCCTTACTTCAAGCGGGCCGAGCATTACGAGGAGGGCGGTGACGGCTATCGCGGCAGCACCGGCCCGTTGCACACCACCAACGGCAATCACATGAAAAACCCGCTGTATGGCGCCTGGGTCGACGCCGGTGCCGAAGCGGGCTACATCAAGACCGAGGACTGCAACGGCTTCATGCAGGAAGGTTTCGGCGCCATGCACATGACGGTGAAGAATGGCGTGCGTTGCTCCACCGCCAACGCCTATCTGCGCCCGGCCATGGGCCGTCCGAACCTGACCGTGATCACCCACGCGATGACCCGCCAGATCATCCTTGAAGGCAAACGTGCCGTCGGCGTCGTGTACGATCACGAAGGCCAGACTCACCAGGTTCATTGCAACCGTGAGGTGCTGATTTCCTCGGGGCCGATCGGCTCACCGCACCTGCTGCAACGTTCCGGCATCGGCCCGGCCGAGGTCCTGCGCAAAGCCGGGATCGGCGTGCGCCATGACCTGCCGGGGGTAGGGGAGAATCTGCAGGACCACGCCGAGGTCTACATCCAGTTCGGCTGCAAGGAACCGGTGACGCTCAACAGCAAAATGGACCCGCTGAGCAAGCTGATGATCGGTCTGCGCTGGCTGTTGTTCAAGGACGGGCTTGGCGCCACCAACCATTTCGAGGCCGGTGGTTTCATCCGCTCGGACAAGGGGCTGCGCTGGCCGGACATTCAGTTCCATTTCCTGCCGGCGGCCATGCGCTACGACGGCAACAAACCGATCAAGGGCCACGGTTTCATGGTGCTCACCGGGCCGAACAAACCCAAGAGTCGCGGTTATGTACGGGTGCGGTCGGCGGACCCCTACGAGCATCCGGAAATTCAGTTCAACTACCTGCAACGGGAAGAGGATCGCAAAGGGTTCCGCCGCTGCATTCGCCTGACCCGGGAGATCATCGGCCAGCCGGCGATGGACCGCTTCCGCGACGGGGAGATCGCACCGGGGCCGCAGGTCAATACCGATGAAGAGATCGACGCCTTCGTCCGCGAGAATCTGGAGAGCACTTACCATCCGTGCGGTTCTTGCCGGATGGGCGAAGACGACATGGCGGTGGTGGATTCCGAGTTGCGGGTGCGGGGTATCGCGGGTCTGCGGGTGATCGATTCGTCGGTGTTCCCGACCGAACCGAACGGCAACCTCAATGCACCGACCATCATGTTGGCCGAGCGCGCCTCGGATCTGGTTCGCGGGCGGAGCATGCTGCCGGCGTCCGATGCACCGGTGGGCCTGGTGGCGGATTGGGAAAACAGTCAGCGATCGACCTTGCCGGGCCGCAATGTGAGGGTTTGATTCAGGCCTTCGCAATGCGATTGCCATGGCTGAAGGAGATCCCCTGTAGGAGCTGGCTTGCCAGCGAAGGCGGTGGGTCAGCTACATTGACGTTGCTTGACACTCCGCTTTCGCTGGCAAGCCAGCTCCCACAGGGGTTTGTGTAAGTTAACGATAACGCGTGTTTGCTGGTTAAACGCGGCGCTCTTTAGTCCATCGCGAGCAAGCTCGCTCCCACAGGGGTTTGTGTAAGTTAACGATAACGCGTGTTTGCTGTTAAACGCGGCGCTCTTTAGTCCATCGCGAGCAAGCTCGCTCCCACAGGGGTTTGTGTAAGTTAACGATAACGCGTGTTTGCTGTTAAACGCGGCGCTCTTTAGTCCATCGCGAGCAAGCTCGCTCCTACAGGGTTTGTGTAAGCCGAGGATTCGGCTTACATCACTTCAACACCAACAACCGATAAACCCCGCCCTCGCATTCGATCCCATGGGTGTCATGGGTGAAGCCGGGAAAGGATTTGTCGAAGCTTTCCAGCGCCCTGAGATAGGCCAGCAACGGCCCGTCCGCCGGCCCTGCGTTCTCACCCGGCATCAACAACGGAATGCCCGGTGGATAGGGCACGATCCCGGTCGCGACGATGCGCCCGGCGGCTTCTTCCAGGGTCACCAGCTCGACCTGATTCTTCACCAGCTTCTCGTACGCCTCCACCGGACTGAATTCCGCCTGCGGCAGCATGCCGAACGCCTGGGCCATGGTTGCCGTGGTCCTGTGTTGCTTCATGGCGGTAAAAATGTCCGTGGCGAGGTCCTTGAGGCCCATGCCGGCATAGCGTTGCTGGTTGGCGCTCAGCAGGTCCGGCAAGCACAGCTCGAGTTCGAGGTTGTCGTCATAGTCGCGCTTGAAGTCGAGCAGGGCGTTGACCAGAGTGCCCCATTTGCCTTTGGTGATGCCGATGGAGAACAGAAACAGGATGGTGAAGTCGGTGGTTTTCTCTACGACGATGCCCTGGCGTCCGAGGTAGGCGGTGAGGACGCAGGCGGGGATGCCGACGTCCAGCAGGTGGCCGTCGTCGCCCATGCCGGGGCTCAGCACCGAGACCTTGATCGGGTCGAGCATGCAGTAGCCTTCCTCGATGTCGCCGAAACCGTGCCACACCTCGTTCGGGTGCAGCACCCAGCAGTCCGGCTCGGTTTTCAACAGCACCGGATCGACTTCATGGAAGGGTATCGCCGCGCCACCCACCTGCACTGACGGCGGCTGCCAGCAGCTGAAAAACCACTCATCCTTGCCCCGCATCTCGTGATTCATGCGCGAGATCACCTGGCGGAAGGCGATGGCTTCCTCGATGGATTCGGTGGTCAGGATCTGCCCGCTTGGCGCTTCCATCATCGCCGAGCTGACGTCGCAGGAGGCCATGATCGCGTAGTTGGGCGAGGTCGAGGCGTGCATCATGAACGACTCGTTGAAGCGCCCGTGCGGGATAGGGTTGCGGCCGTTGCGCACATGGATCATCGAAGCCTGGGACAGCGCGGCCAGCAGCTTGTGAGTCGATTGGGTGGCGAACACGGTCGGGCGCGACTCATCGTGATCGTCCGGGCTGCCGTGCATGGCGAAGCGGTCACGGTACAGTGGGTTGAACCGCGCATAACCGTACCAGGCTTCATCGAAATGCAGGCGGTCGACACTCTGGCCCAGCAGCTCTTCGACCCGGGTAACGTTGTAGGTCAGGCCGTCGTAGGTCGAATTGGTAATGATGGCGTGGATCGGCGTCGGGTCGATACCGTCCTTGACCAGCAGGTTCTCGGCAATGGCGGCTTTCACGCTGGCGGCGCTCAGGGTCTGCGGCAGGATCGGGCCGATGATGCCGTAGCGATTACGGGTCGGCACCAGGTACGTCGGAATGGCCCCGGACAAGGTCATCGCGTGCTCGGCGGATTTGTGGCAATTACGGTCGCACAGCGCGATCTGGTTGCGAGTGACGCTGGCCATGAGAATGACCCGGTTGGACGTCGATGAACCGTTGGTCACGTAATAAGTGCGGTGCGCGCCAAACACCTTGGCGGCATAACGCTCGCCCTGGCCGATGGGGCCGCTGTGATCGAGCAGCGAGCCCAGTTCGCCGACCGAGATCGACAGGTCCGAACGCAGCAGGTTTTCCCCGAAGAACTCGTAGAACGCGCGGCCCGCCGTGCTCTTGAGAAACGCCGTGCCACCGGCATGTCCAGGAGTGTGCCAGGAGTATTCATAGCTGCGGGAAAACTTCAGCAACGCGCCGAACATTGGCGGCAGCACGGCTTGCCGGTAGCGTTCGATGGCGGCCAGGATGCGCCCGCTGAGGAAGCGGCTGGTGTCCTCGGGCAGCCAGATGAAGTCGTCGGCGTGCTGCATGACCACCAGCGGGATGCTCGACGCGGTGCTGCGGTCGCTGATCAGGAACACCGGCACCCGGGTGTTGCGTTCGCGCAGGTTGGTCAGCAATTTGATGCATTCTTCATGACCTTCGCTGTCGTCCATTTCCCAGCTGAGCAACACGCATTGAATCGCCGGATCCGAATGCAGGATCGAGGTGGCGTCGCTCAGGCTTTCCGAGACCAGCACGCTGATCGAGCGTTCTTCCACGTCGCTGATCAACTGATTCAGGGCGCGGCCAAATACGGTTCTCTTGTCCGGCGGACTGCTCACCAGCAGCGTGAGCATGCCTAGCAAATGTCTATATTCCGTCATGATTGAATCTCCAGAGTGACTGTTTGCAAACGGTTGACCGGCAGCGGCTCGCCCGTGAGGTGTTGAGCGCTGACGGTCTGCGTCGGGACGCTGTTATTGAGCGCTTCGAGGCGGATCAGGCGGTTGTTGACGAAGCCGAACAGCGTGTAACCGAAAATGGTCGCCACGCCGCCAAGCATCAGCGCCTGCTCGCCCGAGCTGTACAGCGCCAGATAGCTATAGGCCGCCGCGATCAAGGCAATGATGTTGGTGGCCAGTGCCTTGTTTGGCGGCACGTTGGAGACCTTTTGCATGGTCACCAATGCCGCCATGGACAGGATGTATGGAATCAGGTTGGTGACTACTGCAAGGTTGACCAGAATGTCGAACTGCTTGCTCAAGTCCGGGCTGATGGTAAGAAACCCGAGCGCCGTCTGGGCCGCCAGCAGAATCAACATGCCGACAATCGGTGTCCCGGCCTTGTTGGCCTTGGCGAAGATCGGCAGGAAGTAACCGGTGTCCGCCGAGCTTTTGAACACCTGGGCGATGGTGAATTGCCAACCCAGCAGCGAACCGACGCAGGCCAGCACCATCGCCGCCATCACGATGTCGCCCACCAAAGGGGTGAACATCTTGGCGAACACCAGCCCGAACGGCGCGGTGGAGGAGGCCAGTTCCGGGTTGTCGACGATGCCGGCGATGACGTTGGTGGAGACGATGTAGATCACCGCCGCGCCGAGGGTTCCACCGAGTACGGCGATCGGCACGTTCTTCTCCGGATTTTCCACTGCGTCTGTGTTGGCGCACGCCGACTCCAGCCCAAGGAACGCCCACAAGGTAATCGCCACGGATGCGCCCGCGGCTTCCAGCCAGCCCATGTTGTGCGGGTTCCAGCCGGCCACGTAGACGCTGCTGTCGAACCAGAACCAGCCGATGGTGGAGACCAGCACCACCGGCGCGATCACACCCCAGACCGTGATCGCGCCGATCCGCCCGGTAATCCGCGCGCCACCGAAGTTGGCAAAGGTGGTGAGCCATAACAACGCGATGGTCGCCAGGCCCACTTGCAGCGATCCCAACTGCACGTCGAACAGCACCTGGATATAACCGACCGCAGTAATACTGATGGCCACGTTGGCGATCAACAGCGAGAGGCCATAGGTGTAGTTGGTCAGGTAGTTACCGGCCTTGCCGAAGGTGTACTCGGCGTAACCGCCCATGCCCCCGGTCTTGCGACTGAGCATGCCGCAGCGCGCAAAGGCATAGGCCAGCGCCAGGGAACCGGTGGCCGTGATCAGCCAGGACAGGATGGAAATACCGCCGACTTCGGCCAGTTTGGTCGGCAACAACACAATGCCTGAGCCCAACATATTGACGGCTGTCAGCATCGTCAGCTGCCCCACGGTCATTTTCTTCGCGACTGACATTCCGTTGCCTCTGTGGATTGCGGTTGGAAACGTTAGCTATAGCCAAGGTTTGAAATCCCGCAAGAAACGTCCGCAGGACATAGAGAAAACAGGCTATCGCCCACTCAAGGCATTTTGCTGGCCCCGACGTCTCGAAATTTTGACCAAAATCAATTTATTTTCAGATAGTTAGGATCGATTGCAAATGCGGAATGTGTTGATCGTGCTCATGTCGTGCGGGCTGGCGAGTACTGCTGCCTACGTCCAGGCCAGGGAGCTGGTGGAGAATGATCGGTATATGTGCAGTTGGGGCGCGGGAACGGCGGCCAAAGCCCAGGAACTCAAACTGTCGGGCGTCTCGCTGTATGCCGCGCGGCAGAAGTTACAGACGTACCGGTTCAGCAAGCCATGGATGCGCATGATGGCCATGGGCATCACCGAGCAGACTTACGACAGCCAATCGCGGCTCAAGCCGGCGGCGATCCGGCAGGGTTTTTACGATGACTGCGTCCGTTACAAGGTGGCGCGTAAATAGCGCGATGACGTCGGCCACGAAAGCCCCTGGACCCTGTGCCTGGCCTTTTGCGGCAGCAAATGCCCCTCGCCACAGCGCAGGGCGAAGTGTTCAACGTCTCCTATACTGGAACGCCTGAGAGTTTCCCTACCCACACCACGAGGAGAACGAACATGGCAATCCGCATTGGCGACGAAGCACCGGACTTTTCCGTCGAGAGCACCGAAGGCACGCTCAACTTCCACGAGTGGATTGGCGACAAATGGGCCATCCTGTTCTCGCATCCGAAGGACTTCACCCCGGTCTGCACCACCGAACTCGGCTACATGGCCGGCCTCAAGCCCGAGTTCGACAAGCGCAACACCAAAATCGTCGGACTCAGCGTCGACCCTGTCAGTAACCATAAAACCTGGGCCAAGGACATCGAAGAAACCCAGGGCCATGCGGTCAATTACCCGATGATCGGCGACGAGAACCTGGTGGTGGCCAAGCTCTACGACATGATTCATCCCAACGCCAGTGGCGGCGCACGGACCGCCGTGGACAACGCCACGGTGCGTTCGGTGTTCATCATCGGCCCGGACAAGAAGGTCAAGGCGATGCTGATCTACCCGATGAGTGCCGGGCGCAACTTCGATGAAGTGCTGCGACTGCTCGATTCCCTGCAGTTGAACGCCAAGCACACCGTCGCTACTCCGGTGAACTGGCGGCCGGGGGATGACGTGATCATTCCCACCTCGGTCTCCGACGAGGATGCACGCAAGAAATATCCGGAAGGTTTCAAGACCGTGAAACCTTACCTGCGCACGGTGGCGCAACCGAAGTAACCGTCCCCGATGCCGGGCACCCGCTCACACCGCGGGTGCCGGTTTGGCCAGTTCGATCCCGGCGGCACCCAGGCGCTTGAGGATCTCGAACAGCAGGTCGCTTTTGGTGGTGCTGACAATTCTCGGGCTGCCGACATAACCGGTGACGGTCAGCGTGATGCCTTCGGGGGTCAGTTTGCTGAACCGGACCACCGGCGCCGGTTTGTCGAGAATGGTCTCGTGCTCGCAATAGGTATCGTACAGCAGGTTTTTCACCTGCTCGGGGTCGATGTCCAATGGGAAGGTGAGCTCGAGTGTCGCTACCCCCTGGGCACTGCCGCCCAAGGTCACGTTGCGCAGGTTCTGCGAGATCAGCTGCGAGTTCGGGACGATGACGATCGAGCGGTCGCTGAGCTGGATTTCGGTGGCCCGCACGTTGATTCGGCGGATGTCACCTTCGACCCCGCTGATACTGATCAGGTCGCCCACCTTCACCGGCCGCTCGGTCAGCAGGATCAGGCCTGAAACGAAGTTTTTGACGATCTCCTGCAAGCCAAAGCCGATACCCACTGACAAGGCGCTGACGATCCAGGCCAGATTGGTCCACTGCACGCCCAGTGATGACAGCGTCAGCAGTATGACCAGGGCATAGCCGATGTTGGCGAACAGCGTGCTGAGCGAGGCCCGCATGCCCGGGTCCATGTCGGTTTTGGGTAGAAATTCGTTATCCAGCCAGCGGCGCAATGATCGGATCAGGTAAACGCCAATCATCAGTGCCAGCACTGCGTTGAGCAGGTGGCCCGGGATAATGTTGAGTTTGCGCAGCCCACCGCCACCGACCATGGAAAAGACGTTGGTGATCAGTTGTCCGAGCGTCGTTCCTATGCCCCCGACAAGCAGTGTGACCGCCGCTAACAGCAATAACCCTGCCCGACTGACCCCCGATAGAATGACCTCGATCTGCTCCAGTCGGCGATCATCGATGCCCAGCATCTGTTTCAGCGCCTTGCCACTCGGGCTTTTGGGCGCAAACAGATACTCGCAGGCGTCCTTCGCCAGCTGCATCAGCATATAAAACCCGCAGATGATGAGGAATGACCAGACCAGTTCGTAAGTGATGAACCTCGCCAGAGAAATGTAGCCGCTGAGCAGTGATAACAGGGCAATCAACAACGCCAGACCGGTGAGGGCATAGAGCAAGCTGGCGAAGGTCGTTCCGGCTTCGGTTGCCTCGCCGCTCGCCACCACTTGTCTTCGGACTTTACCGGTACGCACCATTAGAAAAATGATAATCAAGGTGACCGTCAGCGCGATGACGCCTCGGCCCGCGATCACCAGATCACTGCCCATGCCGGTGGCATTGGCCACCTGGATAATCGTCATCAGCACCAACAGGGTTGCGGCGAACAGCCGGGGAAAGGGTTCGAGCGCCAGCGCCACTGGATCGGAAATTGCCGGCAGCCGCCAGGAGGGGTGTTGCGTGGACAACAAGGCGCGGCTCAAGGCGGTAATCAGGACACAGGCATACACCACTTTTTCGAATTCCTGGGAGAAGGTGGTCAGCATCGGTGTCAGTGGACTTTGCCGCGTACAGACAAAAAACAGCAATTGCAGGGAGAAGCCGACGGTCAATACCGTGGCCAGCACCGAGGCCAGTGCGAGGGAGCTTCGGCGCAGGCGGCCTTCCGGCATCCGGTGAATGCACAGCCAGGTCAACCCCCGTTCGGCGAGCCTGCGGCCCAGCGTCCAGATGACCAGGGCCAGCAACAATAGTGCGGTAGTGAACAGGCGCTGGCCGGGTTGCCAGGCGGACTTGAGGACATCCCCCGCCTGGTCGATGAAGAATCCCAAGCGCTGCCGGTCGTCCGCTGAGGGGGTAAATATCGGTGACCAGAATCCCGGGCTGAGGATGCTTCGGGTGCGCAGGGTCAATTCGCTTTCGAGCAGGTTGCGTCGAATGCCGGCGATCTGGGTGAGGAGGTCGGCGGCACTTTGTTTGAGTGCTGCCAGGGTTTTGAGGGTGGAATCGATTTTGTTTTTTTGCTCGGCGAGCGATTTCCTTTGCGCGGCGATGTCGGATTGCTCGCTGGCAACGTCGTCGAGCGGTGCGGGCCCCAGCACTCCGAGTTGGGCATTGAGTTGAGTCTGCACGGGCAGCAGCGAAGCCGTCAGGCGATCGACATCAAGGATGAACCCATGAACCTGGTCCTGAGGGCCTTCCAGCTGGTTGTAGTTGTGAACCAGCGAGATCTGCTGTTTGAGGCTGTCCAGGCGAAGTTGCAACGCCTGAAGATCGCTCTGGGAAACCGCAAGGGTTGCGATCCCCGGCCTGGGCGCCGGAACGTCCGGCAGGTCGGCCGCCATTAGCGTTCCGGGACTCGACCCGAAAAGCGTGAAAGCGACGAAGATCATGGCTTTCAATGCAGGGCGCATAAGCGTGATCGACTCTGTTATTAGTCATTCAGCCTATGAGGTTAGGTCATCGCGCCCATGTTCGATGGATAGTTTGTCGGGTGCATTGACCCTGCCCCCGTCGGACGGGGGCAGGAGCGTCGATCGACGCCGGCCTGTTCAGACGCGTTCGAACAACACGGCAATGCCCTGGCCGCCGCCAATGCACATGGTCGCCAGGGCATAACGACCCTGAACACGGTGCAGTTCATGAAGGGCCTTGGTGGCGATAATCGCACCGGTGGCGCCCACCGGATGCCCCAGGGAGATCCCCGAACCGTTGGGGTTGACCTTCTCCGGATCGAAGCCCAATTCTTGCGCCACGGCACAGGCCTGGGCGGCGAAGGCCTCGTTCGACTCGATGACATCCAGGTCGGCAACGGTCAGGCCGGCGCGTTTGAGCAGCAGCCGGGTGGCGGGAATCGGGCCCAGTCCCATCAGTTCCGGCTCGACACCGGCATGGGCATACCCGACCAGTCGGGCCATGGGCTTGAGGCCTTGGGCACGGACCATTTCACCGGTGGCCAGGATCAGCGCACCAGCGCCGTCATTGAGGCCGGAGGCGTTGCCGGCGGTGACGCTACCGTCTTTCTTGAAGGCCGGTTTCATCTTGCCCAGTTGTTCGGCGTTGACCTCGGCGCGCACGTGTTCGTCGGTGGAGAAGGTCACCGTACCTTTGCGGCTCGCCACTTCGATCGGCACGATCTGCCCGACAAACCGGCCTTCGGCAATCGCCCGGGCCGCACGCTGCTGACTCAGCAGCGCCAGCTCATCCTGGGCCTGACGGCTGATGCCATAACGTTCGGCGATGTTTTCCGCGGTGATGCCCATGTGGAAACCGGCAAAGGGGTCTTGCAGCACACCGAGCATGAAGTCGATGGCCTGCACGTCACCCATGCGTGCGCCCCAGCGTGCCTGCGGCAACAGATAGGCACCGCGGCTCATGGACTCGACGCCACCGGCCAGCGCCGCTCCGGCATCCCCCAGCATCAGACTTTGTGCGGCACTGACAATCGCCTGCAAACCGGAACCGCAGAGACGGTTGACGTTGAACGCCGGCGTTTCCTTGGGCAGGCCGGCGTTCATTGCCACGGCCCGGGAGATATAGGCATCCCGTGCTTCGGTCGGGATCACATGCCCCATTACGGCATGACCGATGTGCTCAGGCGCCAGGCCGGAACGCTCGATGGCGGCGCGGCAAACGTCGGTCGCCAGCTGGATGGGTGACACATCCTTGAGCGAGCCGCCAAAGCTGCCGATGGCCGAGCGCACGGCGCTGATAACGAAAATGTCGGATGGGGTCATGGTGGTTCTCCTGGATCAGCACCGGATTTTATTAGCTTGGATGCCTTTAGGAGGGCAAGTCTAGATTCGGCAAAGTGTTGCGCCTATGCCGAAACTGCTCAAAGGCGCTGGTGTTTTTTGCCATTTTACTTGATGTGCTCGCGGTCAACTGTAGGAGCTGGCTTGCCAGCGAATGCGGTCTCCCAGCCAACACTTCTGTTGAATGTGCCGCCGTCTTCGCCAGCAAGCCGGCTCCTACATAACGCGGTGTTCTTGCATCTCGGTGACAACCTGAGCGTTACCATCTGGCGTCTTTGTCAATGATCACTGATGCACCATACCCCCTGGGCCTGGTAATCCAGCACATGCTCGCGCCCCAAAAGCGCTTCCATGACCCGGGATCAATTGCTGATGATTGAACGCCGTACGTCGGAATCGAGGAACGGCCATTCGTGAAAAAACTTCCAACAACCGTCACAGCCGGGAGTTTGACCATGAATGATGATCCGAAAGCGCAGGCCCTGGAAGCGTGGTATCAGCTCCTGAAAGAGCCCCAGATCCGTATGGATGCTGAAGAGCAATACGACGAGTTGCTCAAGGCCGCCGATGAGATGGAGCGCAAAGGGCTGATCAACAGCGTTGAATGGCGTGTACTGGTTCGGCAGGCCGGCAGTGCTTTTGCTAATGCGATTGAAGGGTTGGGGCGTGGCACCTAGGCGTCGGGCTTGGTGCGACGATTGTTGGTGTTCGCGCTGGCGCCATCGCGAGCAAGCTCACTCCCACAGGAGTTACCAGCGTGAACTGGCCAGGTTCATTGTGGGGGCGAGGCTGCTGGCGAAGGCCGTTCGGCCTGTTGGGCAAACCATTGCATGATCAGCCCGCATGCCGGATGCGAGGCTGCTGAAGGTTGCAGGTTCAGTGCGTAGACGCCACGAGTTTTCAGGGGCGGACCGAAGGGTATGACCAACACGCCCCGTTCGATGGATTCGACCGCCAGGGTCAGGTCGGTCATGGCCACCCCCAATCCTCGCGCCGCGGCATCGAGCGCCAGCTCGTCAAGGTTGAAGGGGATGTGTCGGTAATCCTCCAGGGACTTGCCGTCATTGGCTGTCAGCCATTGGCTCCAATCATGTTTGTCTGCCGAACGATGCAGCAGCGCAAAGCCCACCAGATCTTCCACCGACTGCAACGGCCCGGCCGGGCTGCCCAGCCCCGGGGCGCACACCGGCACCAGGGCTTCCTCGAACAGGGTCAGGCTATCCGCATCAGTGGATGGCTGCGGCAGATAGAGGATGTAGGCATCGCTATCGATCGCCGGCTCTACCATCTCAGTCGCCACGGTTTCGATCGCCAGCGAAACGTCCGGATGACTGCGATAGAACTCGCTCAACTTCGGCAGCAACCATCGCACCGCCAGCGACACATGCATGCGGATGCGGAAAGGGCGTTTCTGCGGTGCAAGTCGATCTTCCAGTGATGTCAGTTGCGCCAGGATATTGCGCGCAGTTGCCAGCACCTGTTCGCCTTCCGGCGTCAGTCGAACATGGCGGCTATTCCTCACAAACATCGGTAAGCCGAAGTGACTCTCCAGTTGCTGGATTTTCCTGCTTACCGCGCTTTGGGTCAGGCACAGCGTCTGCGCAGCCTGGGTGAAGCTACCGGTGTCGGCGACTTCGACCAATGCCTGCAAAGCGTGAAGCGAAGGAACGTGGCGAATTGTATCCATGCGTTTTCTGAATGGCTCGATGATTTTATAACGTTGGTCGTATTGCCTAAGGCCCTTTAGATTCTAGCTCTAGCTACCGCCAACTCAAACCACTGATGCGATTCTCGCATGAGATTGTACTTTGGGCAGAGACGGCTCGCGCAATGACAGTCGAACGAGGTGACGCATGGAAAATAGATGTGGCTGGATCGCACAAGCGGGAGATTCTCCGGCTCGCGCTCACCTGAGCGGCACGCAAAAGGCTGACTGGCTGATTATTGGTGCCGGCATCACCGGCCTGTGTGCCGCGCATTCCCTGGCAGGCATGCACCCTCAGGCACGCATCGTGATCGTCGACCGGCAGCGTGCGGCGCAGGGGGCTTCGGCGCGCAACTCAGGCTTCGTGGTGGGGCATGAACACCCCACCGATGACGAACTGATCGGCCGTCGGGGTTTCGCTGATTTTGCAGTGGATACCGAAATTTCCCTGGTCGCCAGCGAGGAAGTACGCCAGCGCATCGTCCGGCATGGCATCGAGTGTGATTTTCGCGATTCGGGTTATTACTTCGCCGTCAGCGATCCGGGCAAACTGACCCAGGTCGAGGCCAAGCTGCAAACCCTGCGTGCCGTCGGCGCATCTGCGCAGTTCCTGCAAGGCGAAGCGCTGAGCAAGAAGCTGGGAACCAGTCATTACCAGGCCGCGATCTGGTGTGGCAATGGCAACGCACTACTACAACCGGCGAAGTATGTGAAGGGGCTCCTGGACACGCTACCGGACAGTGTCAGCCTCTACGAAAACACCGACATTACCGGCCTGGAGCGTTTGAGTAACGCAAGCCTGCGCGCCAACGCTGTCAACGCGAGCATCGAAGCCAGGCAGGTGCTCGTCTGCCTGAACGCGTTCATCCCGCGGGCCGGAATCGCGGACAGCGGCACCTTCGCGATGGAACTCAGCGCCAGCCTCACGCGCCCGCTCAGTGACGAAGAGTTCAATGCCATGGGCGCTGTCGAACCCTGGGGCGTGCTCTCTACCCGGCCACTTGGCGCCACGGTGCGCCTGACGCCGGACCGTCGGGTGATGATCCGCAACACCGCGGAATACCGTTCCCGGGACTTGTCCGGCAGTGAACTCAAGCAACGTCGAAAACACCATGTGCTCGGCTTGCAACGACGTTTTCCATGGCTCAACGAGCAGGACATCCAACACACCTGGACCGGCCACCTGAGCGCCTCACGCTCCGGCCAGCCTTACTTTGCCAAGGTCGAAGAGGGCGTTTTCGCCGTGGCCGGCTGCAACGGTTCGGGCGTCGCGCGCGGCACCCTGTGGGGACGCCTGCTCGCCGAACTGGCCTCGGGCGCCTGCTCGCCGATCCTGGCATCCGTCATGCACCGGGCCCGGCCGGGCTGGCTGCCGCCGCGACCCTTGCTCGATATCGGTGCCATGCTGCGCATGCGCGTGGAGGCAGTCAGGGCCCGGACAGAAGTCTAGAAAACCCGGTAATCGCAAAACAACAAAAGCTCATCAACAACCAGGTGATTGAACATGCGCGTCAACAATATTCCGCTGATGGTCGTGCTGACGACGTTGTCGGCAGCCTGCTACGCCGACGAAGTCGTCAACATCTCGAACTGGAACGGCTACATAGCCGACGACAGCCTGACCACGTTCACCAGGGAAACCGGGATCAAGGCCACTTACGACATTCACGACAGCAATGAAGTGCTGGAATCGAAGCTGATGACCGGCAACACCGGCTACGACGTGGTGAGCCCTTCGAACCATTTCCTGTCCCGATTGATCAAGGCCGGGGCGGTGCAAAAGCTTGATAAAAACCAGCTGCCCAACTGGAAAAACCTCGACCCGGCACTGATGAAAAAACTCGAGGTCAATGATCCGGGCAACCAGTACGGCTATCCCTACATGTGGGGCACCGCGGGTATCGGCTACAACGTCGAGAAGATCAAGGCGATCTTCGGCAACACCGATGTCACGCGCTCCTGGAATCTGTTTTTCGATGAAAACAACATCAAGAAGTTGAGCCAGTGCGGCGTGGCGATTATCGACAACCCCACGCAGGTTCTGCCGATCACCCTCAACTACCTGGGCCTGCCGCCCCACAGTCACGATCCCGCGGACTACAAAAAAGCCGAGCAGGCACTGCTGAAAATCAGACCCTATGTACAGTATTTCCATGCGTCCAAGTACATCAGCGACCTGGCAAACGGCAATGTCTGCGCGGTGATCGGTTTCAATGGGGACGTGGTTCAGGCGGCGGCCAGCGCCAAGGAAGCCAACAACGGCATCGACATCGCCTATTCGATCCCTGACGAAGGATCGACCCTGTGGTTCGACATGGTGGTGATGCCCAAGAGCGCACCGCACGAGAAGAATGGCTACGCCTACATGAATTATCTGCTGACACCGCAAGTCATTGCCAACATCAGCAACAGCGTGCACTACGCCAATCCCAACCTGGCGGCGGATCAGTATGTAGTCCCAGCCGTGAAACAGGACCTGGCGATCTACCCGCCGGGCAGTGTGCTGGACAAGTTGTTTACCGTGGAGGAACTGCCTGCGGCCATCGCACGGTTGAGTACCCGCTTGTGGACCAGGCTGAAGACTGATACCTGACTGAGCGGCCCGGAAAAAAAGCCCGCCAGAAAAAAACAATGGCGGGCGTTTGGGAAGTGCCGGCTCAGCAAGCAGAGAGCACTGGCCGGGGAAAGAGCGCGGGGGACGTACAATGCCGGCTAACTGTGGGATTACCCGGATGTGGCTCGGTCAACCCAGGCAGGGGCGCGCTGTGCGAGCCAGGTTCATGCCACTGGAATCAGCGGATCGGCCGCCGCCAGGGCCGTCGCCCGATCGGCTGCCGGCGGATAGATCCAAAGGGTGTTGATCTGGGTCTTGAGTTCCTTGGCTTCCTGTTTCACCAGTTTCAATTGACGATCCCAGCCTTCAGTGAACACCGCGCCCCAGGCGCCGAGGTCCAGGCAGGTCACGTACTTGGGCTGGCTGTAGGTCATCGGCGCCACGCCGAGCAGGTCGGCCGCCACGTTGTTGCCGGCGTAACGACCCAGGCAAATGGCATGCTGGCAGGACATCGCCGCGAAATTCCCCAGGGAGTCGGTGGCGGCATACGCCACATCGCCCGTGGCGAAAATGTCGGACTGTCCCAGCACCTTCAAGTGACCATCGACGTGCAAGCGACCTTTAGGGTCCCGGGTCCCGGCGATTTGCTCGGTCAGTGGACTGGCGCGAAACCCGACCGTCCAGATCACGGTACTCGACTCGATACGCTGCCCGTCGGCGAGCGTGACGCCACTGGCATCTACCGAGGCGACTGTCGCGTTGAGTACCCATTCGATGCCCAGGTGCTCGGAAGCTTCGATGATGGCGGGACGAATACCGTCACCCATCGACGCGGCGATTTGCGGTCCGCGGTCCACGACAATGATCCGGATGTCCGCGTCGTCACCCAGCGCAGCACGCAAGCGGGCCGGCATTTCGGTGGCGGTTTCAATACCGGTGAAGCCGCCACCGGCGACCACCACGGTGTTGCGGGCGGCGCTGGCAGGCCGGTTCTTCAGCGACTTGATATGGACTTCCAGCAGCGTGGCCGTTTCAATCTGGTCGACGTCGAATGCGTGCTCGATCATACCTTCAAGGGGAGGACGAATGAGGCGACTGCCGGCGGCCAGGACCAGTCGGTCAAACTTCAACCGGCCTTGCGTACCGTGCACGTCGCTGTAGGTCACCTGTTTGGCCTGCACATCGATCCCGTCGGCCGAGCCTTGTACGAATTTCACGCCCACCGCATCGAACAGCTCGCCCAGCGGCGCCATCATCCTGTGCACATCCGGCTCATAGAACCGGGGTCGGATTCTCAGTTCCGCCTGTGGGGCCAGGACGGTGATCCGGACGTCATTGCGATCATGCTGGTCCAACAGACGGGCCGCGCTCAAGGCGCTCCAAACGCCACCGAATCCTGCACCAACAATCAGAATGTGCTGTGTCATGGTTTTTTCCAGAAGACGAAGTCGCAACGATGAGTGATGACCCATCGGACGCGTTCAAGGGTTTTTTCCGAGCCAGCTACGACAGCGCGGCTGGGTAACGGTGACAAATCCTAAGAGCAATGTTTGTCATCCGACAGGACAAAAAACCCTGAATTAACGCCACAACCTGGACAAAGTAATGAAGCGCGCGGCGTCGCAGGCAAATTGGCTCAGGTGTACGCCAACAGTCGACCGCAAAGGATCACGGAGACCCAGAGCGCAATCGAAATCAGCGCCTGGACCTTTGCAATGCCAGGTGCCGCAACGGCGGTATTCCATCGGTCGACGGAGCGATATACACCGACGTGGAACAGGGCAGCATTGACGCCTGCCGTGGCGATCAGGCAAAGCTTGAGGATAAACACGCCGTTGGAGGCGAAATCATGGGGATGGGCTGAAAACATCATCAGCCCCGCAGGCACGATCAACAGCAGGGCCGCAATCGACCAGGTCAGGAGGTGGCGCGCCAGGGCCGTGACCGCAATGTCTTTCGACAGCCCGAGCACCCGCAGATCGAACATCAGGACCGAGCCGACCAGCACCGTGAAACCGATGATGTGAACCACCTCGATTATCGGATACAGCCACAAGTCGCCGCGCATGACCACGCCGACTGGCGAGTCATTCAACCAGTCCAGCCAGCCATCCGACCCGGTTCCAGCGCTGCTGTCGACAACCTGCATCAGCGTAGCTCTGTGGTCTTGTCGCCGATGGTGATGCGTTCGGCGCGCAGTTCTTCAGGCTTGTTGCGGTTCTGGTAGCCGACGACGGCCGCTTTGTTTCCCACACTCAGCATGTCCCGGGTAAGGCCGCGATTCTCCATGCGCGAAGGCGGTGCGAGGACGACGGTCCAGGTCTTGTCCGCTGTCTTGAGACGCACGAAACCGTGGGGATGGGAGTAGCCGGATTCTTCAATCGTGCCATTGAGGTTCAGGGGCGTGCTGGAGTCATATTCACTCCAGCCGTGATGAGCGAAAGCCGCCGTTGCGGCCAATAAGAGTGACAATCCAATGCTGCCGAGCATGCCTTTCATGACAAGTCTCCTGTTGCAGGTCATTGATCTATTCGTTGCCTGACGCACGGGGCAGGATGCCACCGAAGATGGTTTCTAGAATAGCTCGGCATTGCTCCCAGCGGCACGCCGGTGATCCTGTAGAAGCCGGCGTGTCGGATCGCCGCACCGCAGCGAAGGCGACCTCAAGTCTTGCCCCGCCCCTGCAGACGCCTTCGCCGGCAAGCCGGCTCCTACAACAGCCATCCTGCGACCCCGCAGCCGATAACCACCAGCCAGGGCGGGAGTTTCCAGTACATCAGCGTCACCAGCGCGACCAATGCCAGGGCGAAGTCTTGCGCCTGGACAATGGCGCTGGTCCAGACCGGCTGATACAGCGCGGCCAGCAGCAGACCGACCACCGCCGCATTCACCCCGGCCAGGGCGGCCTGGGTGCGTAAACTGCGGCGCAAGCGCTCCCAGAAAGGCAACACGCCCATGATCAACAGAAAGGCTGGCGCGAAGATCGCCAGCAGGCAGATCACGCCGCCGATCCAGCCAGAAGGGGTGAGGTTCATCGACGCGCCAAGGAACGCGGCGAACGTAAACAAAGGTCCGGGCACCGCCTGGGCGGCACCATACCCGGCGAGGAAGGCATCATTGCCGACCCAGCCGCTGGGCACCACCTCGGCTTGCAGCAGGGGCAGAACGACGTGCCCTCCGCCGAATACCAGCGATCCGGCCCGGTAGAAGGCATCCACCATCGCCACGGTTTGATTGGGCAGCACCTGGGTCAGGAGCGGCAGGCCCACCAGCAATGCGAGGAACAGCGCCAGCCAGATTGCCCCGGTCCGGCGTCTGATCGTGATCGGCAGTGGATCGTGGCCGGCACGATGCCCGGGCTTGAACAACAGGAGGCCAGCGACGGCCGCGGCAGCAATCACGCTGACCTGGCCCCAGGCGGACGGTTCGAGCAGGGCGACGCACGCCGCGATCGCCATGAGGGTGACTCGCGGCGCGTCCGTGCACAGGTTCCGCGCCATGCCCCAAACCGCTTGCGCGACCACCGCGACGGCCACCACCTTGAGGCCATGCAGTGCGCCGGGGGAAATGGCCGTGCCAAATCGGGAAATGCCCAGTGCAAACAGGATCATGGCCATCGCCGAAGGCAGCGTAAAGCCGGCCCAGGCCGCCAGCGCGCCGCCGTATCCCGCCCGGGACAACCCCAGCGCGATGCCGACCTGACTGCTCGCCGGCCCCGGCAGGAATTGGCAGAGCGCGACCAGGTCCGCGTAACTGCTTTCGCTCAGCCAGCGTCGACGTGTGACGAACTCATCGCGGAAGTAGCCCAGGTGCGCAATGGGGCCCCCGAAGGAGGTCAGCCCGAGGCGCAGGAAGATCAGAAACACCGACCACGCACTGCTGCGGTCATCGGCACGCGCGTTGGCCATGTATTCGCCTTCCTGATGAATGGGTCCGGTTCAATCATCGAACGACGATAGCAGGATTGGATGACTGTAAAAGGTGCTCCCTTTCGAAGCGACTCATCCTTATATGCCGTCGTCCTGAGCATGGCCTACGCTTATCCGCAGGCCAGGCTTCATTGAACAGCGACTGCGCCCTGATCGATGTTCAGCCGGCAACTATAAAAACAATGCAATCGGGAGACAACTCATGTCCGCTTTGTTCCATCGATTCAATCGTTACCTTGCAGCCGGCATTACTGCTGCGGCCCTTGCAGCGCCGGCTTTCGCGCTGGACACCGTCAAGTTCATGGCCCCAGGCTCCGTGGGTGGCGGTTATGACCAGACCGCCCGGGTGCTGGGCAAAGCCCTGGTCGAGGCCAAAGCGGCGAAATCCACCACCTTCGAGAACAAGGGCGGCGCAGGGGGAACCCTGGGGCTGGCGCAATTTGCCAACAGCACTAAAGGCGATCCGAATGCGCTGCTGGTCGTCGGCGCGATCATGGTGACGGCCATTGAACAGAACAAACCGCAGATCACCCTGAAGGACGTGACACCGATTGCGCGGTTGTTCACCGAGTACAACGTGCTCGCGGTACGCAAGGAATCCGAATTCAAGACCCTGGAAGACTTGCTCAAGGCCTTTAAAGACAAGCCGACCAGCATCTCCTGGGGCGGTGGTTCCAAGGGGTCGATCGATCACATCGGGATTGCCGAGCTGGCGGGCAAAATGGGGGTGCCGGTCAACAAGGTGAATTACGTCGCCTTCGCCGGTGGCGGTGAAGTCGTTGCCCAGGCCTTGGGCGGTCAGATCAAGGTGATTACCGGCGGTTATGCCGAACTTGGCCAGTACATCAGGAACGGCCAGTTCCGGGTGCTGGCCATCGGCGCGCCCGAGCGTGTGGCCGGCATCGATGCACCGACGCTCAAGGAGAGTGGCTACGACGTGACGATCGGCAACTGGCGCGGCGTTTACGGCGCCGCAGGCCTCACGCCCGAGCAGCGCAAAGAAGTGACCGACGCGGTCGTGGCCGCCAGCAACAGCAATGTATGGAAAGAAAATATCGAAACCAACAAATGGTCACCCAACGTCCTGACCGGCGATGAGTTCGGCAAGTTTGTCGACGAAGAGCACGTGCGGCTGCGTGCGATGCTGGTCGAGGTCGGGTTGGTTGCGAAATGACTCAGATACGCAGGATTGGGCCGACGCAACTGGCGATTGGCCTCGGCGTGATTGCCATCAGCGCAGTGCTCGCGTTCGGCGCGTATCGGTTTCCCCCCGAGATGGGGTTCGTCATCCTCGGGGCGCACGTCTATCCCTTTGCCGTCGCGGCATTTCTCGGCGCCGTGGGCCTGTTGCTGAGCTACCAGGCGGTCACGGGCGGCTTTCGCGACCTGGCCGACCACAACGACGAGTCGGCAGGCGTCGTGCCCGGCGGAAAAGCCGGTGCGGCCTGGGTCACGGCGGGGCTTCTGGGGGTGGCCTTGCTCATCAACTTCATCGGGTTCGTGTTGGCGGCCGCCTTGTTGTTTACCTGTTCGGCACGGGGTTTTGGCAGCCGCAGTCCGGTGCGCGATCTCGCCATCGGCATGGCCCTGACGCTGCCGATCTACTGGTTGTTCAATGCCGGCTTGGGGGTTTCCTTGCCGCCCCTGGTCAACGCCTGGATTTGAACCGGGCCGAAGGAGATCGATACGGTGGACATTCTCGCAAACCTGGCGATGGGGTTTTCCTCGGCACTGACGCCGATCAATTTGATGTATGGGTTTATCGGCTGTCTGTTGGGCACTGCGATTGGTGTCCTGCCGGGAATCGGACCAGCGCTGACGGTGGCCTTGCTGTTGCCGATCACCGCCAAGGTCGATCCTACCGGAGCCTTGATCATGTTTGCCGGTATCTATTACGGCGCTCAATTCGGCGGTTCGACCACCTCCATCCTGCTCAATACCCCGGGTGAGTCGTCGTCCATGGTCACCGCCCTGGAAGGCAATCTCATGGCCCGCAACGGCCGGGCGGGACCGGCCCTGGCAACGGCGGCGATCGGCTCCTTCGTGGCCGGCACCATCGCGACCATACTGCTGACCCTGTTTGCTCCTCTTGTGGCCAAACTCGCGCTCAAGTTCGGTCCCGCGGAGTATTTCGCGATTCTGGTGCTGTCGTTCACCACAGTGTCTGCGGTGCTGGGGGCGTCGATGCTGCGAGGCTTTGCCTCATTGGGGATCGGTCTGATCGTCGGTTTGATCGGCCTGGACTCGACTTCGGGCATAGCCCGATACACCTTGGGGGTCCCCGAGCTGGTGGATGGCATCGAGGTGGTGCTGGTGGCGGTCGGGTTGTTTGCGGTGGGGGAGGCCTTGTACAGCCTGCTTTATCAAAAAGAAGCAGAAGCCGGCCGGCACCGCTTGACCTCGTTGTGGATGACCCGCTCTGACTGGAAGCGCTCGGTGCCCGCCTGGCTGCGAGGAACGCTGATCGGTTTTCCCTTTGGCTCGATCCCGGCCGGTGGCGCCGAAATTCCGACCTTCCTGTCCTATTCGACCGAACGCAAACTCAGCAAATACCCGAAGGAATTCGCCGCCAGCAAAGGCGAGGGCGCGATCGAAGGCGTTGCCGGCCCCGAAGCTGCGAACAACGCGAGCGCTACCGGTTCGCTGGTGCCCCTGCTGACGCTCGGCATTCCCACATCTGCCACCGCGGCGATCCTGTTGGCCGCGTTCCAGAACTACAACCTGCAACCGGGGCCGATGCTTTTCGAGACCTCGGGGGCCCTGGTCTGGACCCTGGTGGCCTCGCTCTACATCGGCAACGTCATCCTGCTGGTGTTGAACCTGCCACTGGTGGGCCTCTGGGTGAAGCTGCTGCAGATTCCCCGGCCGTATCTGAACGCCGGCATTCTGGTGTTTGCCACCATCGGTGTGTACGGCATGCGCCACTCTTCCTTCGATCTGTTGCTGATGCTGGCGATCGGTTGGGGTGGGGTGCTGATGCGGCGCTTCGACTTCCCCGTCGCCCCCGTGATCGTCGGCATGCTGTTGGGGCCGATGGCTGAAAAGCAACTGCGTAACGCCTTGTCCATCAGCGAGGGGGACTGGACGGTGTTTCTGACGCAACCGATATCGGCGGCGTTCCTGGCGCTGACGTTGCTGGTGCTGCTGGTGCCTCATCTGCTGCATGCGCGGGGGATCAAGTTGCATGAGGATGATTGAGACGCCAGTGGTGCAGGGAGCTTGCAGTCAGGCCTTGACCCAGCGTTGACGGCTCCAGCTGCTCAAGGTGTCGACGGCGAATACCAGGATCAGCATGGCCAGGATCACCGTGCTGGCCTGGGCTTCCTGGAACAGGCTGAGACTGACATAGAGCATTTGCCCCAAGCCACCGGCGCCGACGAAGCCAAGCACGCTGGCCATGCGGATATTGTTTTCCCAGCGGTACAGAATGTAGGCCAGCAGCTGTGGCAACAGGTTGGGCAGGGTGCCGTAACAGAACGCCCAAACGGCATTGCCACCCTGCAGGCGGATGGCGTCGGCGGGTTCGGGCGGGGTGTTTTCCAGCGCTTCGGCGAACAGCCGACCGAGCACGCCGGTGGTGTGCAGGGCCAATGCCAGGGTGCCGGCATTGGGCCCGAGACCGGCGGCAAGCACCATCAACGCGGCCCACACCAGTTCCGGCACCGCGCGCAGGGCATTGAGCATCAGGCGCGACGCGCTTTGCAAGGGCCAGCCAAAGCGCCCGGCCGCGGGCAATGCCAATAGCAGACCGAAGACCGCCGCGAGCAGGGTGCCCAGGGCTGACATGGCAATGGTTTCCAGGGCGCCATGACCGATGGCTTGCAGATGGCCCGGGCTCAGGTCCGGACTGAGGAAACGCTGGGCATAAGCGCCCATCCGGTCCAGGTTGCCGCTGCCGCCGAGCTCGCCGAGATCGATGCCCAGATAGATGAACGAAGTGACGACCGCGGCGCCGATGCATAACAGCAGGATCAGGTTCACCAGGCGATTCATGTCAGCCTCCAGCGCAGCAGGCGGCTGAGTTGATCGGCGAGCAATACCAGCACCAGGAACGTCAACAACAAACCGGCCACTTCACCACCGGCGAACATGCGCAACGACAGGTCCATTTGCTGGCCCAGGCCACCGGCGCCGACGAAGCCCATCACCACCGAGGCGCGGATGGCGCATTCCCAGCGGTACACCGTGTACGACAGCAACTCCGCAGCGACATTGGGCAGGATTCCGTAGCTAAAGGCCGCCAGCCGACCGCTGCCGGACTGCAGCAGCGCGTGGGCCGGGCGTTGGTCGACGGATTCGAAAATCTCCGCGTAGACCTTGCCCAACATGCCGCTGTAGGTAATGGCAATGGCCAGCACCCCGGCCGTCGGGCCCAGGCCGACGGCGCGTACGAACAGCAGGGCCCAGACGATTTCCGGCACGCTGCGCAGGAAAATCAGCAAGCCGCGTACCGGCCAGCGCAGCAGTCGGCCCCACAAGCCCGGGTGGCCGGCACGGGAGGCCGCGGACAGCGACAGGGCACGACTGGCCAGCAGGCTGGCGGGGATGGCCAACAGCAAAGCCAGCGCCATGCCGGCCGTGGCGATGGCCAGGGTCTGCAGGGTGGCTTGCACCAACAGCTCGATGAACGCTTCGTCATGGGCGGGCGGCCAGAAGGCCGACACGAACTTGCCGATCTCGCTCTGGCTGTCACTGGCGACCAGTACGCCCAGGTCCAACTCGCTGAAGTGGATGCCTGGCCATAGCAGGACAAGGGCCAGCAACGTGAGGAGCAGGCGGGGGCGGGTGGCGGGATCTCGGGTATCGCGTGTCAGCATCGGGGAATCTGCACAACCAGGGGGGCCGGAGGAACAGGCGACGACTGCAATTGCTCATTGGCGTAGAGCTTGTCGAGCAGCTCGCGGTCGACGGCATCGGCGGGCAGGTCGAACAGAATCTGCCCGTCACGCAAGCCGATGATCCGCGAAAAATGCGCCAGGGCCAACTCCACCGCATGCAGGCTGGCGACCAGGGTGACGTTGTGTTCCCGGGCATGGCGGCACAGCACCGACAGCGTGTGCTCGGCCAATACCGGATCCATGGCCGATACCGGCTCATCGGCCAGCAACACTTCGGGCGCTTGATACAACACCCGGGCGATGCCCACGCGCTGCAGTTGTCCGCCGGACAGTTGCTGGCAATGCTCGAACAACTTGTCGCCAAGGTCCAGCCTGGCCAATGCCGCGCGTGCACCCGGGATATCCAGCGGATGCAGCAGGTTCAGCAGGCTCTTGCCCAGGCCCCACTGGCCCAGCTTACCGGCCAGGACCGCGGTGACCACGCGCTGGCGCGGTGGCAGCGGGGGCGCTTGATGAATCAGGCCGATGCGTGCGCGCAGCCGCTGGCGCTGACGGGCAGACAGCTGCCAGGCGCGCTCGCCGAGTATCTGCAACTCGCCGCTGCCCGGTCGCAGGGCGGTGGCCAGCAGGTTGAGCAGGCTCGACTTGCCCGCCCCGGACGGGCCGATGATGGCGACCTGTTCCCGTGCTGCGATGTGCAGGTCCACATCCTGCAGCGCCTGGACGCCGTTGGCGTGGGTAAGGCTGACCTGGGTCAGATGCAACGTCATTTGAGCAGATCGGCGGCGCGTGCGGCCTCTTCGATGCCCTTGTAGTTTTCAGGGCTGGTTTCGATGAATCGGCTGGCGGCCTGCAGATCGAGGATTTCCTTGTCCTTTGGCTTCGCCGGATCGAGCGCGAGGAAGGCCGCCTTGATCTTCGCCGCCAGCGCCGGGTCGAGGGTCCCGCGCACCGTCCAGTTGTAGTCGAAGTAGGCCGGGGTGGTGGCAAACACTTTGACCTTGGTGGTGTCGACCTTGCCGGCATTGACCAGCTTTTCCCAGACGCTGGCGTTCAGCACACCGGCGTCCACCTTGCCGGCCTGGACCCAGGCGACGGTGGCGTCATGGGCACCGGAGTAGCCCACTCGACTGAAGTACGTTTCCGGCTTGATGCCGTCTTTAAGCATGAAATAACGCGGCATGAGGCTGCCCGACGTCGAAGACACCGAGCCGAAGGCAAAGGTCTTGCCCTTGAGATCGGCCAGCGACTTGACCGCCGGGTCGGCGGTAATGAATTTGCTGGTGAATTGAGCGTCCTGCTCGCGCTGTACCAGCGGTATGGCATTGCCGGTTTTCAGGCGGGCCTGCACGAACGTGAAGCCGCCCAGCCAGGCCATGTCGATCCGGTCGGTCGCGAGCGCCTCGACCACGGCCGGGTAGTCGCTCACGGGAACGAACTCGACCTTCATGCCTAATTGCTGTTCCAGATAAGCGCCCAGCGGCTTGAACTTGCGCAACAGTTCGGTGGGCGCTTCATCGGGAATGGCGCTGACTTTCAGGGTGTCGGCGGCCTGGGCCAGCAGGGTGCAAAAAGTCAGGGTCAAGCCAACGGCCAATGCCAAGGGGCGTTTGAACATGAAGAATCTCCGGTGCATTAACGCAAGAATGTCGAGGCGCCGGGCACAAGTCGTTTGCTGCACGGCGCTTGGTGAGGGTAGACGAAATGGAACGATAATGACCGCCTCGGGCCCAATTGCCATCCATGTTCCTGGGTGGCAATCAACCCAAGGCGACCGGGCTTGCCCGGTCCGCCAGCCAGGTCAGCTCTGACAAAACCGGATCCGGTTACCGAAAGGGTCGTAGACTTCCAGCACTTGCCCCCAGCCCTGCTGGACAATATCCGGACGGCCGTAGCCATAGCGTTTGGCTAGCAATTCATCCCGCAGCCCTTCGATATTGTGCATGGGCACAAATACCGTGGCCCCGGGGCTCGCATCCCCATGATGTTCGGACAGATGCAGTTGCAGACCGTCCCGGCTGATCCCCAGGTACAGCGGTAGACCGGTTTCGAACCGGTGCTCGAATTCGACGCTGAAACCCAGAAAATCCAGATAAAACTCCCGCGCCTTGGTTTCGTCGAACATCCGCAATATCGGGATGGGTTTGTCGAAGGTAATCGCGGGAGGGGTGCTTTCCTGGGGAAGCATCGCTGACGCGGTGTGCTGAGCTGCCCAGTGTTTCATCTCTTCGGCAATGAAGTGATTCACCAGATCGCTGTACATTTTCTCGATCGCATCCGGGCTCAGGCCTTCGGCTTCGGCCCATTCGCGACGTGTCGCCAGCATCGTCTTCAATCGCTCCGGGGCACGCACCGAGGTCGCCGATGTCTTGAACTTCGAGGCAGCCAACACGTAGTGGAAGCGCTTGCCTAACAGTTTGATAACCGTCTGGTCGAGGGCATCGATTTCCCGCCGGATGTCCTCCATGCCTGCGCACTCGGAAGGTTGTAATGGGATGATGACTTCCATGTAGGTGAGCTCCTTTTATTGAAAAGATCGGGGGGCCTTGCGGATGCATTCTCGGCGTTACTTAATGCAGCGAGCGATGATCGTTGGAATCGCTGGTAATGTCGACTGGAAGCTGCGGGACGAGAACAAAGCGTCTGCCATGTCCTTTTGGCGGCATCTACTGGCTTATTGGCGTTAGCCGGTCAGCCGCAGGCGGGTTACAGTCGTCGCTACGTTCCTGGCGCCCGGATGATGCTTATGACCCGCCCTCGCTTCTTGCCTGACAACTTCACCCTGACCTTGATTGGCGTGGTGGTTCTCGCCAGTATCCTGCCCGCCAGCGGTGAAATAGGTGTCGGCTTTGGCTGGCTGACCAACATAGCCATCGGCCTGCTGTTTTTCCTGCATGGCGCCAAACTGTCGCGCGAGTCGATCATTGCCGGTGCAGGCCACTGGCGTCTGCATCTGCTGGTGTTCGGCCTGACCTTTGTCCTGTTCCCGCTGCTCGGCCTGGCGCTCAAACCCTTGTTGTCACCGCTGATCGGCAACGATCTGTACATGGGCATGCTTTATCTTTGCGCACTGCCGGCCACCGTACAGTCGGCGATTGCGTTCACCTCCCTGGCCCGTGGCAACATTCCGGCGGCGATTTGCAGTGCGGCGGCGTCCAGCCTGTTCGGGATCTTTCTCACGCCGTTGCTGGTGTCCTTGCTGTTGGATGTGCACGGCGAGGGCGGTTCGACCCTCGATGCGATTGTGAAAATCAGCGTGCAACTGTTGCTGCCATTCATTGCCGGACAGATCGCCCGGCGCTGGATCGGCGCCTGGGTTGCGCGCAACAAGCACTGGCTGAAGTTCGTCGATCAGGGCTCGATCCTGCTGGTGGTCTACGGTGCGTTCAGCGCTGCGGTGGTCGAAGGCATCTGGCATCAGATTCCGCTCTGGGCGCTGGCCGGGTTGGTGGTGGTGTGCTGCCTCCTGTTGGCGCTGGTGCTGCTGATCGCCACCGTGTCTGGCAAAATCCTGGGCTTCAATCAGGAAGACCGCATCACCATCCTGTTCTGTGGTTCGAAGAAAAGCCTGGCGACCGGTGTGCCGATGGCCCAGGTATTGTTCGCCGGCAGCACCCTGGGTGTGTTGATCCTGCCGCTGATGCTGTTCCATCAGATTCAGTTGATGGTGTGCGCGGTATTGGCGCAGCGCTTTGCCAACCGCTCGGAAACGGTCGCCGAACTGATGGGCCAGGTTGATCCCTGATCCTTCAGCCTTCAAATGGCCCTTCGCGGACAGCCTCGCTCACTCGACAGGAATGACCGGCGGCTTGTTCTGTTGCTTCAGCAGGAACACCAGGAACTTGGCGCTTTTTTCCTTGCTGGCGTTGCGCCCCACCGTATGGATATCCCTGGGGCCTTCGTGGAAGCTTTGCCCCGGGGTCAGAGTGACTTCCTTGCCGCCCGCCACGCCCATGACGACTGAGCCCTCGAGCACATAGACGAATCCATGGGCGTCGTGTCGATGCACCGGGTCCGCGCCGCCGGGTGGGTACTCGACCGTTATGATCAGCACTTCCTTGCCCGGATAGTCGGGAAGTGCCTGGACCATGACCGGGCTGACGACAGGGGGTGGCGCAGTGGTCTGGCCTTGGGCTGAAAGAGCTATTCCAGGCAACAGAGTGAGCAGGGCAAGCAAATAACGGGATCGCATGAGACTCTCCTGATCTTGCAAGGGCCGTAGGAGCAAGCTTGCTCGCGATGGACGTTAACGATGACGCGCCGGTGCTGGATAAACGCGTCGCCCTTGAGACCATCGTCGGAACGCCGCCCGGAGCAAGCTCGCTCCTACATGTGTCAGGTGTCAGCCGAGGAGCGAGCATGCCCCATGGCCCGCCTGTCAGCAGTGTGCGGAGCCGCTCTTGAGCCATGCCCCGAAGCGGGTCGGCCCGATGATCGGATTGGCCCCCGGGGTCAACGACTGGTCGTCGATCGGCGCTCCATAGTAGGTGGCGGTATCGTCGGCAATCACTTCGCGCGGATCCTGGTTGTGCTGCAGATAGGCTTTGACGAACGAGACCAACGGCTGGCGGTCGGGACCGGCCACTTCCGCGGTCTGGCCGCTGGGCGCTGCCACGGCAATCTTCGCCAATGCCGCCGCGACATCGGCCGAGGCAACCGGCTGCAGTGCAGCGGTGGTCAGGCGCACGGTGTCGCCTTTTGCGCCGGAGTGTGCGATGGGCCCGATGAACTCGAAAAACTGCGTCGCCCGCAGGATCGAGTAGGGCACCCCGGATTCCTTGATCAACTGCTCCTGGGCCATCTTGCCCCGGAAGTATCCGCTGTCGAGCATCCGTTCCGTGCCCACGACCGAGAGTGCGACGTGGTGTTTGACCCCCGCGGCCTTCTCTGCGGCGAACAGGTTACGCCCGGAGGTCTGGAAGAACTCCAGCACGGCGGCATCTTCGAACGAAGGTGAGTTGGCGACGTCGACGACCACGTCGGCCCTTTGGAGCGCGGCCTGCAGCCCTTCGCCGGTAATGGTGTTGACCCCGGTGTTCGGCGAGGCTGGCAGGACATCGTGTCCCTCTTCGCGCAAGAGGTTGCACAACTGGGTGCCGATCAAGCCCGTTCCGCCGATGACGACTATTTTCATGAGAGTGCCTCCGTCTGCAGGGTGTGCCGGAGAAGGTGTGGCCCGCGCTCGCGGGTGCAGGTGCAATCAATGCCTGCAGCGGACGCCTGTCACACATTTCGAAAGTCGCGGCGTCCTGTGAACAAGCCGCATTGACTGCCAACTTAGGGCGGGCGCCTAATGCTGCCAAGGACATAAATCATCGGATTTCGGCCATGCCCCGTCATGTCGGTTTTCTGGTCTACCCAGGTTTTATGTTGCTGGATCTGAGCGGGCCGCTTGAAGCCTTTCTGATGGCCAGCCAGCTGTCATCCGGCAATTACCGACTCACTGTCACATCACTCAATGGCGGATTGGTAACCAGCGCCGGTGGGCTGGCCGTGGTGACCGAGGCATTGCTGCCAGGCTCCTTCGACACCTTTATCGTGGTCGGTGCACCCGAGCCGCCGCAGGGCGAACCGGCGGCAGAGCTGGCCGCGACCATCCGCGAAATCTCCGAGCGCTCGCGACGCACCGCCAGTGTGTGCACCGGCACTTTCCTGCTGGCTGCCAGCGGCCTGCTCGACGGTCGTTCGGCAACCACCCACTGGTATTACGCGCCGCAATTGCGGATGCGTTATCCGGCGCTGTGCGTGGACGGCGATCACATCTGGACCGAGGACGAAGGCATGTGGACCTCGGCCGGCATGTCGGCGGGCATCGACATGAGCCTGGCCATGATCGAACAGGACCTGGGCAAGGACATCGCGCGCTTGGTCGCGCGCATGCTGGTTGTCTACTGCCGACGACCTGGCGGCGATTGCCAGGTCTCATCGCTGGTGGATGTCGACCCGGGGTCGGATCGCATTCGTACTACCCTGAGCTTCGCCCGCGAACACCTGCACGAAAATCTCTCGGTCGAGCGTCTGGCGCAGATCGCGAACCTGAGTGTGCGCCAGTTTGGCCGGGCGTTCGCCTCGTCTATCGGGGTCACCCCGGCACGGGCGGTCGAACGCCTGCGCGTGGAGGCGGCACGACCCCTGGTGGAGGATGGGCGGCAAACGTTCAAGGAGATTGCGCGCCTGAACGGGTTCATCAATGCGGGCCGCATGCAGCAAAGCTTTCTGCGGGTCGTTGGACGCACACCGCTGGAACTTAGGCGCTACGCCCGAACGCAAGCCCCTACTCGACAAACGCTGTAGAGCCCGCCACCCACACCATCACCCGCGCTTGGGCAACTTCCAGTCTGGCCGGATGAAATGGCAGGTGTAGCCATTGGGATAGTGTTGCAGATAATCCTGATGCTCCGGCTCGGCTTCCCAAAACGGTCCAGCAGGCACAATCTCGGTGACCACCTTGTCGGGCCAGAGCCCGGAGGCATCGGCGTCGGCCACGGTTTCTTCGGCCACGCGCTTCTGTTCGTTGTCGAGATAGAACAGGGCAGAGCGGTAGCTGGCTCCTATATCGTTGCCCTGACGGTTTTTGGTCGTCGGGTCGTGGATCTGGAAGAAAAACTCGAGGATCTGGCGATAGCTGATCTGCTGCGGATCGAACTCGATCTCGATCGCTTCGGCGTGGGTGCCATGGTTGCGATAGGTGGCATTGTCGACATCACCGCCGGTGTAACCCACCCGCGTTGACACTACGCCGGGTTGGCGCCTGATCAGATCCTGCATACCCCAGAAACAACCACCGGCCAGAACGGCCTTTTCGGTTCGCATCGTCATTTTGCGCTCCATCCCATCAGTCAGTGTTGGCCGTTGCACACGCTTGTCGGCATGCGCTTGCCGGGCCGTCGAGTATTTACCCAGGCCTGTGTGAGCGTCAATTTCATCCTTGGGGCCGGCCATAGTATTTTTGCTTCCAGCCGCGGTTTTTCATGAAGGAAATCGGTCTAAAAATCGGGTTCAACGCGTCGCGCTTCTTTGCTACTCTGAAGTTGTAGGTGAAGACGCAGACTGATGCGCAAAGCGGATAGCGAGGAAACGTGGGGCGCGTTCCGAAGGGTACACGGTTAGAAAGATCTCCGCGCTGAGATCCAGCCCTTATGCCGTGTGAAGCAGAAGCGCACAAAACGCTTCTGTCAGAGTCCTGATAAACCTTGTAAGCCAGAGACCAGCGCTGGCCACCTACTCAACTTTTACTCACTAAGCCCGCCTTGTGCGGGCTTTTTCGTTGGTGCGGCGGATGGGCATATTTCAACGAATTTCATGTATCGTCAGCCTTCAAAGGATATTGTTGCCCCCAGGGAGATGGCATGATGTTGACCCCCGAACGCTTGATCGAAATCGCCATGACCAATCCGGCCAACGCTGAGATTGCGCGGCGCTTGCCTGCACTCGGCCTGAACCAATGCATGTTGACCGCAGGCTGCCTGTTTCAGGCGGTCTGGAATCAACAAGCCGGCCATCCCGTCGCCTGGGGCGTCAAGGATTACGACGTTTTTTACTTTGACGAAGACGTGTCCTGGGAGGCTGAGAATGAAGTCATCAACCTCGCGCGCCAACTCTTTCATGACCTTGACGTGAGCCTTGAGATCAAGAACCAGGCACGGGTTCACCTTTGGTACGCCCAGCGGTTCGGCAAGGCTTACCCCAGGCTTCAGTCGGCCAAGGATGGGATCGATCGTTATCTGGTCGCGGGGACGTGCATCGGGTGGGATGTGCTGACGGGCGAGGTGTATGCGCCCTACGGTTTGAGCGATGTCGAAGAAGGCCTGTTGCGGATCAATCCGCGCAATCCTCAACCCGATTTATTTGAACACAAGGCCCTGAGTTATCAGGCCCGCTGGCCTTGGCTGAAAATCGTCACCGATGAGGATGTTTCTGTTATGAAATGAAGAAAGAGGACGCGTCTCAAATAACGCGTCCCCCTTCATCGATCAAACATCAGAAACGGAAAGCCTGTCGGCCAACCAACAGCCATTGGCCTTTCTGTTTCTGCCAGATCTGGAAGTTCTCGATTTCCGTAGGCACCACCTCAGTCCCCTTGAGGGCCTGGGCCGAGAAGTGGTGACGAACCAGCGCTACATCACCGGACAGGGTGATGGTCTGGTTTTGCATTTCCAACGTCTTGAACGCGCTTTTGCCGGTTTCGATATCGGCGATGAACGCTTTCTTGTCCTGGATCTTGCCGCTGGAATGCCCGTAGGTCAGGTTGTCCGCAGTTAGTGCTTGCAGCTGCGCAATGTTCTTCTTCAGCATGGCTTGAGTCAGGTGGTCGACGGCTTGCGCGACCTCGTTCTCGCCCGGGGAAGGGGCTGCCGCTACGTAGCCACTGAAGAGGCACAGAAAACCAATCAGCAGTCTGGTTCGTTTCATGGGTGTTTCCTTGTTGTTGTGGTTGTCGGGAGCGACGATCATTAACTTAACTCATCGGTCGTCGTACAACCTAGCATGGGTTGCGGAAAAACCGAACTTGCAGGCCGGGCTTTTCTCGAAGTTAAGGAGCCGTTGATGGTTCCGGCCATTAGAGAAGAACGCCTGTAATGAACAAATCGATCAGTGCCAGCGATCTCGGTATTCATCTGCAACATGCAGACGAAGGCGCCTTGTTCAAATGGTTTATTGCCAGCTTCCTGATGGGCAAGCGCATTCAAGCTGAAATCGCCGCCCAGGCCTACCGCGTCATCGTTGAACGACACGGGCGTGATACCGCGCGCAAGCTGGGCGGCTGTACCCATCGGCAACTGGTTTCGATGTTGGGTGAAGCCCATTACGTGCGCTACGACGAGACAACCGCAACGCGCCTGTTGAACCTGTGTAAAAAACTCAGCGAGGAATACGCCGGCAAGATCGGCCACATTCAGGCGGCCAGCGGGGATCGCCAAGTCTTCGAAAAGCGCTTGCTCGAGTTCGACGGGGTAGGGCCCAAGACCGTGGAGATTTTCATGCGCGATGCCGCGGCGGTGCTTTATTGAACCAGGCGAATCAAGTTCCGGCGGTGTACGTCGGGTGCGCCGGCTGGAGCCTGCCGCGAGAACACTGGTCGAAGTTTCCTGAGGACGGCACACATCTGCAGCGGTATGCCTCGCAACTCTCGGCCGTTGAAATCAACAGCTCCTTCTATCGTCCCCATCGGTCGCAGACCTATTGCCGCTGGGCGCAGTCGGTACCGGCGACGTTCCGGTTTTCGGTCAAGGTGCCCAAACTCATCACCCACGTTCAGCGCTTGCAAGGCTGCGAGCTGTTGCTGGACGAATTTCTATCCCAATGCACGGCGCTGGGTGATGCCTTGGGTTGCCTGCTGGTGCAGTTGCCGCCGTCGCTGGCTTACGACGAAAGCGTTGTCGCGGCGTTTTTCCAGGCATTGCGGCAACGTTACGCCGGGGCGGTGGTGCTTGAGCCGCGGCATGAGAGCTGGCTGGACGCAGACGCTTTATTGATCGAGCAGCGAATAGGGCGGGTCGCTGCCGACCCATCGTCCATCACCGGCGGCGATACTCCGGGCGGGTGGTCGGGGATTCAGTACTGGCGCTGGCACGGCTCGCCGCGCATTTATCACAGCGACTACGACCTGAGTCGATTGGAAGCGTTGGCGCGGCAGGTGCAAAACCCGGGGCAGGCGGGCACGACCCGCTGGTGCATCCTCGACAACACCGCAAGCGGGTTTGCATTGAGCAACGCGCTGACGTTGCAGGCACTTCTGGGCTGCGAGGCCAAGCTGTGACAAACCGGGCGTTAGGGGGGCTTGTCGCTGGCAAGCCAGGCGCCCACAGGTGTTCTTTCAGCCCTGAACATCATGCCGTCGACCTCTGCAGTGGTCGGTGCGTTCGCCAGCCTGTTGCTGGTTTTCCTGTGTGGGAAACGCGCAAAAACAATCGATGACGACCGCATGTCGTAAAAGACACGGGCGTATGGAAATAACCCTCAATTAGCGCCCGGTACAGTCGATAACCCGTCCAGAGAAGCCCTCCGCGCAGGGCTTTATCCATCTGACAGGGAACCACAAAGTGTCGATAAAAATACGCTTGCTGTTGTTGATTGGCACCGGACTGCTCACCGCCTTGATCATGAGCCTGGTCAGCTACCTGGGGAACGCGCAGATGGCGCAGGCGGTGAATGACAATGAGGTCAGCATGACCGCGCTGCGCAACCACCTCGAAGGCGACATGATGCACGACGCGTTACGCGCCGACGTGCTCGCCGCGATGCTGGTCGGGCTGGGCAAAAGCACCAGCAGCGCCACTGAAGTGCGCAGTTCCATCGAGGAACATGCGGCACACTTTCGTGAAGTGCTTGGTGAAAACCTCAAGCTGCCGGTTCACGCCACGCTCAAGGCTAGCCTGGACAAGGTCAAGCCGAGCCTTGATACCTACATCAATGCCGCCGAACGCATCGTCGGGCTGGCACTGGTCAATCCGGATGCCGCACAAAAAGAACTGGGCAGCTTCAATGCTGCGTTCAGCCAGCTCGAAGACCAGATGGCCGCGCTCAGCGAGCTGATCGAAACCGACACTCAACAAACCAGCGCCGGTACCGCGCACGTCATCAGCAACGCCAGGTTCGCCATTGGCGGCATGCTCATCGCCAGCCTCCTATTGCTGCTCCTCCAGGGTCGCTGGGTGATCCTGAGCATCATGGGCCCGTTGCAGACCGCCAGCCGCATTGCCGACAGCATCGCTCATGGCAACTTGAGCGAACCTATCGTCGAGCCCGCCCGCAACGACGAAGCCAGTGCGCTGATTCGTAGCCTGGCAACCATGCAGCGTGACCTGCGCGGCATGATCGAGGCGGTTCGCAGCAACGCCCATGGCGTGAGCGGCATGAGCCAGCAATTGAGCGACGGCTGTCATGAAGTCGCCGGCAGCAGCCAGCAGCAAAGCGCAGCAGCCAGCACCATGGCGGCGGCCGCCAGCGAGATGACCGCCAGCATCGAGGAAATCACCCGGCACGCCGAGCGGGCGCTGAACATGGCCAACCAGGCGGAGTCCCTGGCCAAGGATGGCGGGCGGGTGATCCATCAGGTGGTCAACGATATGGACGGCATCGCCCGTTCGGCCCAGCAATCGGCCCAGGTGATTCGCACGCTGGACAAGGAATCCGAAGGTATCTTCAGCATCATCCAAGTGATCAAGGGCATAGCCGATCAAACCAACCTGCTGGCGCTGAACGCCGCTATCGAGGCTGCTCGCGCCGGCGAACAGGGCCGGGGTTTTGCCGTGGTGGCCGATGAAGTGCGCAGCCTGGCGGGACGCACCAGCGCCTCCACCCAGGAAATTGCCACCATGGTCGCGCGTATCCAGCTCAGCACCCGCGAGGCGGTGACCAGCATGGAAGCGGGCGTGGCCCAGGTCGATAAAGGCATGGCGGTCACCGCCGACGTCGAACGCGCCATTCGCGAAATCCTCGACGCTACGCTGAGTACCACGCAACTGGTCAACGACATCACCCGTACCATCGGTGAACAAAGCCTGGCCAGCAACGAAATCGCCCATCAAGTGGAAATGATCGCCGGCATGTCCGAGGGCAACAGCCAGGTCATCGGCCGCACGGCGTCGACCACCGATGAACTGTCGACGCTGGCGGGCAAGCTGTCGCAGTCGGTGGATCGGTTTCGGCTTTGAGATAGTGCGCCGGCGGGCGGTGTAATGCATCGAGACGATGGCTCCCGCCTGGCGTTTGCGGTGGCCACAAATTTTGTGAGCGCCGCAGGGATCCAAGTGGGAGCGAGCTTGTTCCGGGCGGCGTTCCGACAAAGACGTCGGCCCTGACAACGTTGCCCTGCTAGAGATACTTATCCGTCACAGCGCCTTCCGAGGCGCTGGACACGGTCTTCGCATACTTGGCCAAGACCCCGCGCTTGTACTTCGATTCCGGCCGCACCCAGCGGGTCTTGCGCTCGGCCAGCTCGGCGTCGGACACGTCGACCATGATCTGCCGGGTTTCAGCATCGATAGTGATCCTGTCGCCGTCTTCGATCAGCGCAATCGGCCCGCCTTCGAAAGCTTCCGGCGTAATATGCCCCACCACGAAGCCGTGTGACCCGCCGGAGAAACGGCCGTCGGTAATCAACGCCACATCCTTGCCCAACCCCTTGCCCATCACCGCCGACGTCGGCGAGAGCATTTCGCGCATGCCGGGCCCGCCCTTGGGGCCTTCGTAGCGGATCACGATTACGTCGCCAGCCTTGACTTCGCCATTGAGAATGCCCGTCAGCGCGCCTTCCTCACCGTGATACACCCGAGCGGTGCCTTCAAAACGCAGGCCTTCCTTGCCGGTGATCTTGGCCACCGCGCCAGTGGGCGACAGGTTGCCGCGCAGCACCACCAGGTGCGAGTCCTTCTTCACCGGCTGGTCGAAGGGCAGGATCACGTCCTGGCCTTCGGGATAGTCAGGCACGTTCTCCAGATTCTCCGCCAGGGTCTTGCCGGTGACCGTCAGCACATCGCCATGCAGCATGCCGGCAGCCAGCATGCGCTTCATCAACGGCTGAATGCCGCCGATGGCCACCAGTTCGCTCATCATGTACTTGCCGCTGGGGCGCAGGTCGGCCACCACCGGCGACACCTTGCCCAGCTCGACGAAATCATCCAGGGTCAGCTCGACATCCACCGCATGGGCCATGGCCAACAGGTGCAGCACCGCATTGGTCGAGCCGGCGAGGGCAATCACCACCCGTATCGCGTTTTCAAATGCCTTGCGGGTCATGATGTCCCGCGGCTTGAGGTCCAGCTTGAGCAGTTCCATCACCTGCTGGCCGGCGCGGAAACTGTCCGAGGCCTTGTCGCTGCCCACCGCGTCCTGGGAGCTGGAACCGGGCAGACTCATGCCCAGCGCCTCGATCGCCGAGGCCATGGTGTTGGCGGTGTACATCCCGCCGCAGGAGCCGGGCCCGGGAATCGCTACTTCCTCGATCTGCTTGACCTGGATCTCGTTGATATCACCCCGGGCATTCTGGCCGACCGCTTCGAACACGGAAATAATGTCGGTGTGGCCGGCACCGGGGCGGATGGTGCCGCCATAAACGAAGATGGAAGGGCGATTGAGCCGCGCCATGCCAATCAGGCAGCCGGGCATGTTCTTGTCGCAGCCACCCACGGTCACGAGCCCGTCAAAGCCCTCGCAACCGGCGACGACTTCAATGGAGTCGGCAATCACCTCCCGCGACACCAGGGAATATTTCATGCCTTCGGTGCCATTGGCGATGCCGTCGGAAATGGTGATGGTGTTGAAGATCACGCCCTTGGCGCCGGCGGCATTCGCGCCTTTTTCCGCTTCGACCGCCAGCTTGTCGATGTGCATGTTGCACGGCGTGACCATCGCCCAGGTCGAGGCGATGCCGATCTGCGGCTTCTTGAAGTCCTCGTCGGTGAAGCCCACGGCGCGCAGCATGGAGCGGCCGGGCGCGCGTTCCACACCGTCCACCACTTGAGAGGAGTATTTGCGCAAATCGACCTTATCGCTCATGACAGTTCCTCACCGGCTCAACAGAAAAATCAGGATCAGTATAGTGGCGCCCGGCGCCCGTGCCCGGACCATCGAGTCGGGAACAGACGCGCGGGTTTGCCATGTCGTGATATTCTTTGCAATAACTTGCTTTGACCTATTCAGTTTGCGTGTCCGAAAGACGCGCCAACAGAATCACTGTCGCTCAAGAAGCTGAGGCCAATAATGATAAGAAGTCAGTTCAGCAGGGACATATAAACTGGGGTCGATGGATCACGTCGGCCTTGTGTGCCCACCCACCAATCCTTGTGCGGGACCCCACGCCAGGCTGCCTGCCTGCCGTGAACCAGGGGCTTGATGCACGGGGATGGAAGGGCGGATGGCGTTTTATCATAGGTGCAACAGATGTTTAAAAAAATGAACACGGCCCTGCTGGGGCTGGCTTTGTCGATGGGGATCACTTCCGTTCAGGCGGAAGAGGCAAAGAAGGTCGACGTGCTGCTGATTGGCGGCGGGATCATGAGCGCGACCCTGGGTGTGTGGCTCAACGAGCTGGAACCCGGCACCTCGATGGAAATGATCGAGCGCCTCGACGGCGTCGCCCAGGAAAGCTCCAACGGCTGGAACAATGCCGGCACCGGTCACTCCGCCCTGGCCGAGTTGAACTACACCCCGGAAGACGACAAGGGCAACGTGCAGATCCCGAAAGCCGTTGAAATCAACGAAGCTTTCCAGATCTCCCGTCAGTTCTGGGCCTGGCAGGTTCAGCAAGGCGTGCTGAAAAACCCGCGTTCGTTCATCAACTCCACGCCGCACATGAGCTTTGTGTGGGGCGACGACAACATCAAGTTCCTGAAAAAGCGCTACGAAGCCCTGCAGGCGAGCCCGCTGTTTGCCGGCATGCAGTACTCCGAAGACCCGGCGGTGATCAAGAAGTGGGTGCCGCTGATGATGGAAGGGCGTGACCCGAACCAGAAAATCGCCGCCACCTGGTCCCCGATCGGCACCGACGTCAACTTCGGCGAAATTACCCGCCAGTTCGTCGCGCACCTGCAAACCACGCCGAAATTCGACTTGAAACTGTCCAGCGAAGTGCAGGACATCACCCGCAACGACGACGGCAGCTGGCGCGTCAGCTACAAAAACCTCAAGGACGGCAAAAAATCCGAAACCGACGCCAAGTTCGTGTTCATCGGCGCCGGCGGCGGTGCCCTGCACCTGCTGCAGAAGTCGGGCATTCCTGAGGCCAAGGAATACGCAGGCTTCCCGGTAGGCGGCTCGTTCCTCGTCACCGAAAACCCGACCCTCGCCGAGCAACACCTGGCCAAGGCCTACGGCAAAGCCTCCGTTGGCGCACCGCCGATGTCGGTGCCGCACCTGGACACCCGTGTCCTGGACGGCAAGCGCGTCATCCTGTTTGGCCCATTCGCGACCTTCAGCACCAAGTTCCTCAAGGAAGGCTCGTACCTGGACTTGCTGAGCACCACCACCACGCACAACGTGTGGCCAATGACCAAGGTCGGCATCAAGGAATACCCGCTGGTCGAGTACCTTGCTGGCCAACTGATGCTGTCGGATGAAGACCGCCTCGACGCCCTGAAGGAATACTTCCCGAACGCCAAGGCCGAAGACTGGCGCCTGTGGCAAGCCGGCCAGCGCGTGCAGATCATCAAGCGTGATGAAGCTGCCGGTGGCGTGCTGAAGCTGGGTACCGAGATTGTGGCTTCGCAGGACGGCACTATTGCCGGTTTGCTGGGTGCATCGCCGGGTGCTTCGACTGCTGCGCCGATCATGCTGACCGTGCTGCAGAAGGTGTTCAAGGATAAGGTGGCTTCGCCGGCGTGGCAGGAGAAGTTGCATCAGATCGTGCCGAGTTATGGCACGCAGTTGAATGGCAGCCCGGAGAAGGTGGCTGAGGAGTGGGCTTATACCGCCAAGGTGTTGGAGCTGACTCCGCCGCCGGTGATTGGTCAGGCTGCAGTTCCTGCAGTTCCTGCTGCGCCTGCCGCTGCTGAACAGCCGAAGGCTGTGAAAGAGAATGCTGCGAGTGATATGGCTTTGTAACTAGAGGCTGAATCAGAAGCCCACTGAACCGGTGACGGTCAGTGGGCTTTTTTTTGGGTAGGAAAATCTTGGGGTCCCAACAACGTTCTGATTCATCGCAATTGTGTCTGGTGTTCGTCCCACAGAGGATGACAAAAATGTGGTCGATTGGGGGAATACAAAACGCTTGCCAAACTGGAACAGTTTGAGCGCGATTTAGCGGTTCAGCGTAAGATGTCACTGCGGGCGCTCGTTTCGTGTGACAGTTTGCCCAGGTAGATGGCGGTCAGCCAACATCGTACCCATGCATATCAGTTATTAATACGCCCGCAGAAAACTTGTCTTCTATACGCTCAACAGTTCATAGAGGCTCGCCATGAAAATAATAATTTCCAACAGCGCGATCAAGTCAATAAAGATTTGCAGCTTGCTTGTCGGCAGTTTATTTTTGCAGGAAGCTTATGGCAGCCCTCTTGTGGCTTGCTATGGTTATATGATGCACTCTTGCCCAGAACCGGTCGATAAAATTATTCCTGACCCTCAAAGAAGGTTTGCCTGGAGTCAGAGTGAAAAGGTTGTTGGTTCTAAGAATATGTACCACCTTTTTGCTGGTGATGTTTTTTTAAGCTCCGAAAATAACATACAGAAGCTGCCGGTCGGTCAGTCTGTTTCAAGTGTTGAATATAAGTTGGACAACAAAAAACTTGGCATTAGCGACTACCTGAAAAATCAAAACGTTGCGGGATTGCTGGTAATAAAGAACGGCAAAATTGTCCTGGAACATTACGGTGACAGCGTTAATGAGACGACGCTTTGGACATCCAGATCAGTTGCTAAATCCATTGTATCTGTACTCATTGGTGCGGCGATAAAAGACCATGCCATCGAATCGGTTGATACATTGATCACGAAATATATTCCCGAGCTAGAAGGTACGGCATGGGAAGGAGTAACGCTGCACCAACTCATGCAACATACTTCCGGCATAAAATGGAGTGAGGATCTTTCTGATCCCAATTCCGATTTATCCAAGATGATTGTATGCGAAACTACCAAAGATCCTTACAGCTGCATCCTCTCGCTCGTTAGCGGCCTCGCCCGAAATCCCGGTGTAAAACCAGGAGAGCGCTGGAGTTACAACACTGGTGGGGCTTGGCTGGTAGGTTTGGTGTTGGAACGTGCAACCGGAATGACCATCGCCAAATACTTGGAGAAAAAAGTGTGGCAGCCAGCTGGAATGGAGCGAGATGGTGTTTGGTATGCGCTCAAACCTGGAAAAGTTGATATGGGTGGCTATGGCTTCAACGCAACATTGCGAGATTGGGGGCGTTTCGGTCTGTTGGTGGCCAATAATGGCGTACTTTCCAACGGCGAACATGTCCTGCCTGGCGACTGGATAAAGCGTTCTACGGATTGGACTAAAGCAGACGGATCCGTAAAGCCATGGGCTCCGAAGGGTCAGCATGGTTATCAGTGGTGGTATATGGGCTTTGCGCCCGGTGACGAGGCTTCCTATGCACCTACAAGTAGCTTTAATTCAGACGAATCCTTTTGGGCCTATGGCATTTTCGGCCAAGCGATTGCAATCAATCCGAAGGAAAATTTGATTATGGTTCAGTGGTCCACTTGGGAGCACGCTGAAGGACCTGATGTGTTGTATAGCGAGCAGGGTGTTTTCTTCAACTCCCTGATTCAAGCGTTGCATTAATGCAGTAATATGAGGGGGGCTGGTCCCTCTTTCAGTGGGAGCATGACACCTGCCATGGGCAAAAATAAACTGCCTACGCTGAATTCGGTACGAGCTTTTGATGCCGCGACTAGGCTCGGCAGGGCGTCAACAGAGTCGCTTTATGTTACGCAGCCAGCTATCAGCGAAGACGGCCTGACAGTCGACCGATTTCTTGAAAACGGCCGGCGTCTCCCTCTCGCCACTTACTGGGGGCCGAAATTGAAACATCATAACTTCCGCAAAGTGGTGGCCAGAATGTCTCGGAGATTTCCTACAATCCAATCGGCTTGCCTCTCGGAAGTCCTCTCGCTAAGCTCCCTCCGTCGCTGCCAAGGCAGCAACCGGGTGTGGTAGCCCGTATTTCTCATAGGAGCCCCATCCATTGGAGTTCCAGATGCTCAACGACAACGCTAAGCCGTCCCTTACAACCGAGTCGCCAAAATTCGATCCAGTGTCCCCATCCCGTAAGCCAGCCATGGCGGAACGTCGTCCCAATCCCATCTTCACTATTGTTCCCACCGTGAACACCGAAACCCTCCTGGTTCACGCCTGTGAAACCCTTGCCTCAGCCAGTGTCATGGCCAGTGAGTTGGCGTTTATCCTTGAAGGTCCTAAATGTAATTTGGCGTTGGCGATTCAGCAGATGATTTCGTTGGCGGAGTTGTCGGTGAATCGGGTGTTGGATCAGGTTGATCCGCAGGAGTAGGTGAGGTTCAAGACTGAATCTACGATATGGATAGGTTGGCTGCCAGGACGCCTTCGCTGGCAAGCCAGCTCCTACAGTTGGATTGCGTGCGGACTGGAGAGCCTGGCCAGCCATCAGGACGCCATCGCGGGCAAGCCACGCTCCCACAGGGGCCGGGTGCGACAGCGATGTTTAGGGTGTCATCGAGCTTGGAGGAATCTGATCCGTATTTTCCTGCGCCATCTGCTGCTGTAATGCACAGCGTCCACGGCTCACAATGGCAGCACGGTCCGCAGTTCCATCAGCTACTGCACCGCAAACTCATAACGTAGGAGGCCCCATGGGCAAGATGGCATTTTTCCTCGGTGGATTTCTGGTGTTGACCATTTTGATCGGCGCCCTTGCCACCATCTCTCCCGTTTAGTCCTTCCCGCAGTGCCGCCGCCAATCAAATTTCCCGCCAGCGCCGCGCCTGGATGAGCAACGCCGGCGCAAAGTGCAGCATGACCATCCGCACCAGATGATGAGTCAGGATAAACACCACGTTCAGCCCGCCACTGAAAGCAACAAGGGTGATGGTCTCGATGGCGCCAGGCATGTATGCCAACCACAACGTCAAGGGATCGCCGCCCAGCACCCGCCCGGCCATCACGGCAAAGGCCGCCGCGATCAACAGCATGAGTGATACGGACATCAGCCCCGCACGGCCGTGGCGCATGAGTTCCGTCAACGGGATGTCCTTGAACTTCGAGCCAATCAACACACCCAGCAGGACAACGGCGCTGTCGACACTCCATTGCGGCATGTGGAAAGTTTGCAGATAACCCATTTTGATGTAGGCGCCGGTGACGACAATCGCGGTGAGCATGAAGGGTGCGGGAACGCCGATACGCAGCAGCAAACGGCCGAGCACCATGCTCAAGGCGATCAGCGACAGCAGGGTCAGTACCGTATCCGTGCCCAGCGGACTGCTCTCGGCGACCAGCGCGGTGGTCTGTGCGGGAATGCAAAAACTGACCAGTATGGTAATCGATAGCAGGCGGACCAGGTGCACGACGATCACTTTGCCGGATGCGCGTTCGGACTCCAGCAAGTCGAACACGGCGGCGAGGGCGCCGGGGTAGACGGCCAGCAGGCTGTCCTTGCGGTTCCATCCCGAGACTCTGAGCAGCCAGAAACCGGCTACGGTGCTCTGGACTGCCAGGGCCAGCAGCATGAACCCCAGGCTGGGCAGCATGGTCGCCGCCGTTTGGCTGTCCCATGACTTGAACATCAGGCCGGTTGCGGCCCCCAGGACGATTTGCACATAACCGAGGCTGAGGGGCAGGGTGGGCGAAAAACGCAGGTTGCTGGCGAACAATGCGGTCGCGAGTATCGAGCCCAGCAACAGGCCATGGGGGATACCGGCGTACTGCAGCGCGATACCGACACTGATGGCGATCAGCAAGCAGAAGAGGGTTTTCATGGGGCTGACGAATCGTCCTTAATTCTTGAAATAACCCAACGCTGGCATTGAGTCTTCTATCCAGGGCACACACCTTTTCCCACTTAACGGCTTGAAGCGTCAAGTGCGTCGGGCTCAATGCGTTGAAACCCTTGCTAGCCAAAAAGCACAACGCCTCCACAGAGAGAGGCGTTGCGGGTTTTCACAGTACCTTTCAGTTATTTGAGATCGAAGCGATCCAGGTTCATCACCTTGGTCCAGGCGGCGACGAAGTCTTTGACGAACTTCTCTTTCGAGTCGTCGCAGGCATAGACCTCAGCCAGGGCCCGCAGCTGCGCATTCGAGCCAAAGACCAGATCGACTCGCGTAGCGGTCCACTTCGCTTCACCGGTTTTGCGATCACGCCCTTCAAACTCTTCATTGTCCTCCGAGGTCGGTTTCCATTCGACGCCCATGTCCAGCAGGTTCTTGAAGAAGTCATTCGTCAATGCTTCCTGCTGCTGGGTAAACACCCCGTGCCGGGTTTGTCCGACGTTGGTGTTCAGCACGCGCAGGCCGCCGATCAGCGCGGTCATTTCCGGTGCGGTGAGGGTCAGCAGCTGCGCCTTGTCGATCAGTAGCGCCTCGGCGGGGACGCTGTAGCGCGACTTGGCGTAGTTGCGGAAGCCGTCGGCGATGGGTTCCAGGAAGCCGAACGACTCGACATCGGTCTGCTCTTGCGAAGCGTCCATTCGTCCCGGGGTGAACGGCACCGTCACGTTGTGCCCGGCATTTTTTGCCGCCTGTTCAACGCCGGCGCTACCGGCCAGCACGATCAGGTCTGCCAAGGAGATTTTCTTGCCGCTATTGTTGAACTCGCTTTGGATGCCTTCGAGTTTTGCCAGCACGTTCGCCAGTTGCTCCGGCTGATTAGCCTGCCAGAATTTCTGTGGGGCGAGACGCAGGCGTCCGCCGTTGGCACCGCCGCGTTTGTCGGAGCCGCGGAAGGTGGAGGCTGCCGCCCAGGCCGTGGATACCAACTGCGAGACTGACAGGCCGGAGTTCAGCAACTTGTCCTTGAGTGCGGCGACGTCGCTGTCGTTGACCAGTTCATGATCGACATCTGGAATCGGGTCCTGCCACAGCAGTTCTTCGTTGGGCATTTCCGGGCCGAGGTAGCGTGAGAGAGGTCCCATGTCCCGGTGGATCAGCTTGAACCAGGCACGGGCAAAGGCGTCGGTCAATTGCTCTGGATTTTCCAGGAAGCGCCGGGAGATCGGTTCGTAGATCGGGTCGAAGCGCAGGGCCAGGTCCGTGGTCAGCATGGTCGGATTACGCCGCTTGGACGGATCATGGGCATCCGGAATGCTGCCGGCGCCGGCGCCATCCTTGGTGGTCCACTGGTTGGCGCCGGCCGGGCTTTTGGTCAATTCCCACTCGAAGCCGAACAGGTTCTCCAGGTAGTTGTTGCTCCATTGTGTCGGCGTGCTGGTCCAGGTCACTTCCAGGCCGCTGGTGATGGTGTCCGGGCCTTTGCCGGTACCGAAACTGTTTTTCCAGCCCAGACCCTGCTGGTGAATGTCGGCAGCCTCGGGTTCGGCCCCCACGTTGTCGGCAGGGCCGGCGCCGTGGGTCTTGCCGAAGGCATGGCCGCCGGCGATCAGGGCCACGGTTTCTTCATCGTTCATCGCCATGCGACCGAAGGTTTCGCGAATATCCTTCGCTGCTGCCAGCGGATCGGGATTGCCTTCGGGGCCTTCCGGGTTGACGTATATCAGGCCCATTTGCACCGCGGCGAGGGGATTTTCCAGGTTGCGTCCCTTATCGGTACGGCTCTCCTCGTTTTCCCCTGGCTCGGCGACGAGCGGGCCTTCGCCGGGTTCCTGCATCGGTTCGTTTTCCTTGCCGTAACGGGTATCGCCACCCAGCCATTTGTTTTCCGATCCCCAGTACACGTCTTCGTCCGGTTCCCAGACGTCCGGCCGCCCGCCGGAATAGCCAAAGGTCTTGAAGCCCATGGATTCAAGGGCAACGTTGCCGGTGAGAACGATCAGGTCGGCCCAGGAGATCTTGCGGCCGTACTTTTGCTTGATCGGCCACAGCAGCCGGCGTGCCTTGTCCAGGCTGACGTTATCCGGCCAGCTGTTGAGCGGTGCAAAGCGTTGCTGGCCGGAACCAGCACCGCCGCGGCCATCGCCGGTGCGATAGGTACCGGCGCTGTGCCAGGCCATGCGGATGAAGAGCGGGCCGTAATGACCAAAGTCCGCAGGCCACCAGTCTTGCGAATCGGTCATCAATGCGCGCAGATCCTGCTTGAGCGCTTCAAAGTCCAGGGTCTTGAAGGCTTCGGCATAGTTGAAGCCCTCATCCATGGGGTCGGTCAGGGACGAGTGCTGGTGCAGGATCTTCAGATTCAGTTGGTTCGGCCACCAGTCACGGTTCGTCGTGCCACCGCCAGCAGCGTGGTTGAACGGGCATTTCGATTCGTTTGCCATGTGTGAGCTACCTTTAGGTCGTGTTCATCCGGCTATCCGGCCCGGTATGGGCGTGCAATAGCTACGAGCAAAATCAATGACTTAGGCAGAGGACCAGCAGTTTGATCAACTGATTATTCGACCACACGGAAAATTCTGAACAATGGCAATCGAGTTGCCTGCGCGGTGGCCCACGGGTGCCCTAGTCAAGCTTCGAACTCATTCGGTGTTTCCTGATCAGCGCTAAACCGGCCAGCTTATGATGCCAGCGCTGGATTAAGGTTAGACCCGAGTATGGGAGTCAGCTAATAGGTGGAGTATTCGGGGGTGATAGGCAGAATCTTTTAGCTTGGGCTTTGGGGTAAAGCCGATGGCCTCTTCGCTGGCAAGCCAGCTCCTACAAGGTTGCAGCGTTGGGTTGAACACTGCAAACCAGTAGGAGCCGACTTGCCGGCGAAGGCGTCCGCATGATCAATAGCACACTCAAGCCGGCACTTTCTCTGCAACCTTGCTGACCGCCTTGCGAAAGGTCAGCAACACAATACCCGTGACAACGATCACCCCACCCATCACCTGGCCCGCACTCAGCATCTGGTCCAGCACGATCCAGCCCATCAGCAAGGTCGCCAGCGGCTCGATGTTCATCACTGGTGCATTGCGCGGCATGTCGAGGCGGGGCACCGAAATGAACAGCACGATGAACCCCGTGCCATAGAGCACCACCAGCGTGGCGAGTGCCAGCCAGCCGGTGGTGGTGGTGGCCGGCAGGTCCAGGCCGCCAGGGAGGGCGTCGGCCAGGCCGGCGAGGTTGACGCTGCTGAAGACGATGAAGATGGTCAGCAGGCTGCGCACCGAGCCGCGCACCTGGGACAGTTTGTGATCGGTGATCCACAGCGCGCAGGCGAACACGCTGGCGGCGCAGAAGGCGAGGGCGACGCCGAGCAGCCACTGCGGACCGGCGCTGCTGTTGGCCGAGAGCCGTCCCGGCACGTCCAGCACGAACACCAGCCCGAGCAGAATCAATCCCATCAATGAGGCGGTGCGGGCGGTTGGCCGTGGTCCGCCCAGCGCCCAGGTCAGCAGTGCCAACAGGATGGGAAAGACGTTGGCCACCAGCAGTGCCAGCGCTACAGGCACCCGGGCAACGGCGGAATAGAGGCACAGGCTTTGTGCAGTGATCAGCAAGCCCAGCAGCAGTTGCCAGCGCCAGGCGCCTGCGGGCAGGCGCAGACTTTGGCGTTGCCAGAGTACCAGCGCGGCCAGCACCAGCACGGTTGCGCCGGAACGCATCAGGATCGCCAGCAACACGCCGGCACCGTCATCGAATGCCACCCGCGCGGCCACATGGTTGCCGGCGAAGGCGCAGCCCATGCATAGCAGGATGAGCACGGCGAGGTGGCGGGGGAAGGGCGGCGCAATGGTTTGTGCGGGAGTGGGGCGGGTCATGGCAGGGTCTCGAAGGGTGTTTGCCATCGTTGGGGATGGTCGGGTTTTTTATTAGGTTGTCGTACAACTTGAGGCGTTTGTACCGTATTTGGTTTGGAGGGGCAAGGGTGGGGAACTTGTTGGATGGCAGTGGCTTGGGGGGTGGGGATGATTGCTAGCGCGGAGGGAATGGCGAATTGTGAAAGAGGTCGTATGACTTCGGTTTTTGTGGTGACCGTCCGGGCCTCTTCGCTGGCAAGCCAGCTCCTACAGTGATCGCTGTCGTCCACGGATTTTGAGTTCGCCGCAGATCCCCTGTAGGAGCTGGCTTGCCAGCGAAGGCGGTGGTTCAGTCGACACATTCATCTCCTGGACGGACGCTTTCGCTGGCAAGCCAGCTCCTACAGTTGATCGCTGTCGTCCACGGATTTTGAGTTCGCCGCAGATCCCCTGTAGGAGCTGGCTTGCCAGCGAAGGCGGTGGTTCAGTCGACACATTTATCTCCTGGACGGACGCTTTCGCTGGCAAGCCAGCTCCTACAGTTGATCGCTGTCGTGCACGGATCTTGTGTACGGGTCGATAGTGGCAATAAAAACCCCATAGCCCGGACCGGCGAATGCTTTACTCCGTGAATCAGACTAAATCTCGGATATCGCTCGGCGGGAGTGACAGCTATGGCGCACGGCAAATGGATTCATTAATCACCGCCGCGGCGCGGGCGTTGGCGGCGGGTGATCCGCTTGGGGCGCTGGACCGGGTGGCGTTGCGTGACGACGCGCCGGCGCTGGCATTGCGGGGCATCGCGATGGCGCAGCTTGGCGATCTGGTGCGGGCCAGGGCCCTGGTGAAAAGCGCGGCCCGGGCCTTTGGGCCGAAAGAGGCGGTGGCCCGGGCGCGGTGTGTGGTTGCCGAGGCCGAGATCGCCCTCGCTTCGCGGGACCTGGGCTGGCCGGTGAAGGCGCTCGAAGCGGCGCGGGTGACGCTCGAGGCTCACGGCGATCGGGTCAACGCGGCCCATGCGCGCTATCTGCAGATCCGGCGCCTGTTGCTGATCGGCCGGCTCGATGAGGCGCAAGCCTTGCTTGGCGCGCTCGATCCGGCACCGCTACCCCCGGTCCTGCGCACCGCCCATGAACTGGTGGTGGCGGGAATTGCCATTCGCCGCCTGCAATCGCAGTCGGCGCACAATGCCCTGTCGCGGGCCAGGCATGCGGCCGAATTGGCCGCTATCCCGGCACTGTCCGCCGAGGTCGAAAACACCGCGCTCATTCTCGATACGCCCGCCGCGCGCCTGATCGCCAATGGTGAAGAGCGGCCCGTGTTGCTGGATGAGGTGGAAGCGCTGCTGAGCTCAACGTCACTGGTGGTGGATGCCTGTCATTACAGCGTGCGGGGTGCCGGCATGTCGGTGTCCCTGGCCACCCGTCCCGTGCTGTTCACCCTGGCCAGAATGATGGCCCAGACCTGGCCTGGCGGCGTGTCGCGCGAAGCGCTGATTGCCGGTGCCTTTCGCTTGAAACTGACGGATGAATCCCATCGCGCCCGGTTACGCGTCGAAATCGGCCGGTTGCGGGCAACGCTCAAACCCTTGGCCGGTGTGATGGCGACCCGGCGCGGATTTGCCCTGGTGCCTTTGGTCTCAGCCGACGTAGTGGTGCTGGCGCCACCGGTCGATGAGAAGTTTGCCGCAGTGTTCGCCTTCCTCGCCGACGGCGAGTCATGGTCGAGTTCCGCCCTGGCGCTGGCCCTCGGCGCCAGTCAGCGCACCGTGCAGCGCACCCTCGAGACGCTGGCGGCAGCCGGCAAGGTGCAGGCATTCGGGCGTGGGCGGGCGCGGCGCTGGGTGACCCCGCCGATACCGGGTTTCGCGACGACCTTGTTACTCCCGGCGCCATTGCCGAGTGACTAGGATGAACGCCATCAACCCGCAAACGAGGAAGCCAGCATGAAAAGCTCAACCGCTGAAATACTGCGTGAATATGGCCCGTTTCCCGGTGTCGACACCGTCCATGGCCTGACCTGGGACGGCCGGCAGGTCTGGTTCGCCAGCGGCGAAAAACTTAACGCCCTGGACCCGGAAAGCGGCCAGACCCTGCGCTCGATCGATGTCACCGCCGATGCGGGCACGGCCTTCGACGGCCAGTACCTGTTTCAGATCGCCGCCGATCGCATCCAGAAAATCGACCCGCAGACCGGGCGGGTACTCAACAGCATCCCGGCACCGGGGGGCGGTAATGATTCGGGGCTCACCTGGGCCGAAGGCACGCTGTGGGTCGGTCGCTATCGCGATCGCAAAATTCACCAGATCGATGCCGAAACCGGGGAGATTTTGCGCACGATCGAGTCCGACCGCTTCGTCACCGGGGTGACCTGGGTCGAAGGGCAGCTGTGGCATGGGACCTGGGAAGAGGACGAGAGTGAATTGCGTCGAGTCGATCCGCAAACCGGCGAGGTCCTGCAAAGCCTCAAGCTGCCGGATGGCGTCGGGGTGTCGGGACTGGAGTCCGATGGCGGCGACCGGTTTTTCTGCGGCGGTGGCAACAGTGGCAAGGTGAGGATGGTGCGGCGCCCCCAATGAGGCGCTGCCCGCACGGGCTCAGCCCATGCACGCGTACACCACCAGCTCGACCAGCATCTCCTCCCTCGCCAGCCCGGCGACCACCACGGCCGCACGGTTGGGGTAGGGCGCCTGGAAGTATTCGGTATAGAGCTCGTTGACCGTGGCCAGGTAGCGGCGATCGGTGACGTAGATCAGCACCTGGGTCACGGCATCCAGCGAGCTGCCGGCGGCTTCCAGGGTATGGCGCAGGTTGTCCAGGGTCTGCCGGGCCTGCGCTTCGATGCCGCCGGTGACCACCTGGCCCTGGCGGTCGATGGGGATCTGCGCGGTGTACAGCGTGCCGTTGCCGACCACCGCCCATTCCAGGGGCGCGCGCGAGGCGAATAGATCAGTCTTGATGGCATATTTCATCGATGATTTCCTAAAGGCTTAATGATTTCAGCGGGCGTCACTGCTTTCGCCGGCACCGCGGCGTCGGGACTCTTCGGTGCTTTCCACCAGTACCTGTTCGCCCAGTTTTTTCAACATGACCCAGACCTCGTCGTCGACCTCCAGGCCGCCGGCGAGCTGGCGGGCGAGGAGCGGCGGGTCACCGGGGGCCGTATCCTCGGCGCTGAGCCGTGGCAGCAGGGTGAAGTGCTGTGAGATCAATACATTGATGCTTTGCTCGTCGCTGCGGGCGGCGGGTGGCAACTCGTACACCCGCAAGGACGGCGTGCTTTGCCCGGCGGCCAGGGTGGCGACCAGTTCCTGGCGGGCATCGCGCCAGTAGACGCAGAAGTTCAGCCCCTGTTCGGCGCAGCGCGCCAGGTAACCAAGCAGCAGGATGCGGTTGTGGCAGTGGCGGATCCGGACCTGCGCACTGCCGCCGCGCAGGGCCTTGCTCACGCCCAGTTCGACGGCTTGGGCGGCGCAGCGCAGGACGCTCTGACCATGGGCATCGAGGGTCAGTTGTGCGGCATCTTCGTAACAGGTGTCGAAGGGGCGATCGACTTCATCGTGGAGAAAGGCCAGGGCTTTTTTCAGCGCGCCGATACCGTCCAGCCCCTGCAATTGCAGCCAGGCGATCATCTCGGCGGCGTCGTCGCAATCACCCGGGGCAAAGCCGATGCCTTCGAAGGCTTTGCGGCAGATCACCTGGATTTCATTGAGCGAGACACGCATATCAGTGTTCTCCGGCAGCGGTTGCCAGTGGGGGCATGACGGCGAAATTCCAGTCATCGTCGAAGGGTTGGCCAATCTCGCTGACCAGCGGTGCGCCCTGGAACAAGGTGATGCGCACCCAGCGACTGGACTTTGGGTCGAACTTACCGGCACCGAAGAACGCCAGCTTGCAGCGCAGCAGATGGATCGGCAGCATGCCGCGGTCCATCAGGTTGGCGCGGATTTCCCCATAGGCGCAGCGGTCCATGCCCTGCAAGCGGCAGACGGTGCCCTTGAACTGCGGCTGGGCCAGCAGGAAATGCGCAGTCAGTTGCTGTGGGTGCTGTTCCCGATAGACCGACAGGGCGCGGTGGCAGCGTTGAATGTTGTGCGCGATGCCCAGCTGCATTTCCTTCTCGGCACCCGGTTCCATGGCGCGCTCGCCCAGACGGGGTTCTTCCTTTTCCGCCGAGCGATACCAGAAGAAATGGTTGGCCTCGGCGGCGCTCAGGTCATAGTCGAGGGCCCAGCGGTAGCGGGTCTCTATCAGTTCGCACAACTCATCCAGCGGCATCTCGGCATTGAGTCGAAAGCCTTCGTTGACCGACATCTGTTCGGCCAGCGGATCGACCTGTTCGGGGTACAGCTCCAGCAGCAGGCTGACCAGCAATTCCTGGCAACCATTGCCACTGTGCTTCTCGGCCCAGGCCTGCGCCCGTGGCCACAGGTCGATACTGACGGGCTGCCCGTCGAACCACTCGGCCAGTTGCCCAAGATCCGTCAGGGTCTGTTGATCGATCGCGCTTTGCCGCGGGTCGTCGGTGCGGGTTTGCGCCAGGTGCTGGCAAGCACGTTGCAGCAGCGCCTGGAAGCGTTGCACCCGGGGTAGATCGGCAGGTTGCGCCAGGACCCGGGCCAGGGCGGTTTCCCTGGCCCACAGCCATTGATTGACCAGCTGCGGGTGATTGATCAGGAACGGCGCCATGCCCAGCCCCGTGGAATTGCCGACCCCGAGGTAGCGTTGCAGGGCGATGTCCAGCCCGACCGCCCGTTGCGGATTGCGCGCCCGGGCCATGTGGTCGATTTGCTCGATGCTGAAGTGCCGCAGCAGGTACACGGTGAACATCTGCGCGCTGAAGGGTTGGGTGAAGTCGGCATTGCCTTGCAGGCAACTGAAGTCGGCGATGCCGAACTTGCCGTTGCCGTAGACGGCAGTGGTGCGATACAGGTAGCCCACCTCGGCGAGTTGCCGCGGGTCTGGCTGGCAACCTTCGGCCAGCGCCCCGAGGAAACGCTCGAAGTTGCGCAGGCTGCGGTTGGCCCGGGACAGCACCAGCACCCGGGCATCGAAGCGCCCGGCTTCCTGCAAGGGCACGTTGCGCCGCAGATCGGCCAGCTGCTGCTCATCAACATCGCCGGCGAGCAGGACGAAGCTGACGTCCCATTGATCGGCGATCACCCGGTCGCTGCGTTTTTCCTGCGGCAGGTAGTTCGAGAAAATCACGCAATGATAATGCGCACTGGCGGTGTCGATGCGGTAGATGGCGGTCCCAAAGCCTTCGGCATCCAGGTCGAAGCAGGTGCGCTGGATGCGCCATTGCTCATTCATCATGCGCCGCATGCTGCTGCGCACGAAACTCAGCCGGCTTTGAAAGTGACTGCCCAGCCGATCCAGGTCCATGACCTGCGCCGCTGGGCGCAGGGTCGGTTGTGGTTCGGCGTCGGTGCGGGACAAAGACATCATTGCGATTCCTGAACTATTCATCATCAGACAGCCTGTTCGCGAGCCATGTGCCGGGCGATTCGCAGCGCGTCCCAGAGCGACGGCAGGATCAACAGCGACACCGGCACCGCGGTGATCACGATAAAGGATTGCAGCGCCGTGACACCGCCCGAACCGATAGTGATCAGGACCACGGCGGCCAGACCCATGCCGATGGCCCAGAAGGCTCTCAGCCATTTTTTCGGTTTGTCATTGCTCGACATGGCCATCGCCACGGTGAACGCCATGGCATCGCCGTTGGTGGCGACCGAGATGAAGCTCAGGAACAGGAACAGCGCGGAGACCAGGCCACCCAGGGGCAGGTTTTGCGTCACGCCCAACAGCAGTGCTTCGGGTTGTGCGCCATTGGCGGTGACGATGCCGGGGGTCTGCAGTTCCAGGCCGATGCCGGTGCCGCCGACCACGGTGAACCAGAACATGGTCACGATGGGGGCGATGATCGACAGGGTCATGATCACTTCGCGGATCGTGCGGCCACGGGAGATCTTGGCGACGTACAGCGCGACCATCGGTGCATAGCCGATGAACCAGCCCCAGTAGAACACCGTCCACCAGTCGAGCCATTTCGGGTCGGCGCGAAACAGCGTCATCGGGATGAACTGTTCCAGGTGCAGGGCGAACGCGGACGGGAAGCCGCCCAGGATAAACATCGTCGGCCCGAACGCCACCATGAAGATCGCCAGGCCGATCATCAGCCAGACATTGATTTCGCTGACGAAGCGGATGCCCTTGAGCCCGACCAGGCAGGACGTGGTGTACATCACAGTAACCAGGACAATGGTGATCGACTGCACCGTCAGGTCATTGGGGATGCCCCACACCGAGTGCAACGCACTGCTGATTTGCAGGCCGAGGAAGCCGATCGGGCCAATGGTGCCGGCGACCACGGCAATGATGGAAGTGGCGTCCGCCAGCGTGCCGATCGGACCTTTGAGCGCGCGCTCGCCGAGCAATGGATACAGCAGCGTACGCGGTGCCAGCGGCAGGCCCTTGTCGTAATGCAGGTGCATCAACACGATGGACAGCAGGCTGCCCAGCACCGCCCAGGCCAGAAAGCCCCAGTGCACGAAGGACTGCGCGAGTGCGGCATGCGCCGCCGCTTCGGTGTGCGCTTGCACCCCGGTGAACAGTGGGGGCGGGCTGGCGAAGTGCATCATCGGTTCGGCCGCGGCCCAGAAGGCGCCACCGCCGGCGAGCAGGGCGCACATGATCACCGCGATCCAGTTGAAGGTGCTGGTGTCGGGGCGCTGGTCGACGCCGCCGAGCCGGACCCGCCCGCATTTGCTGAAGCAGATGAACAGGCTCACGGCGAAGGTCAACAGCATCAGGATCTGCCAGTACAGCCCGAAGAACCGGGTCGACCAGGCGAACAGCGTGTTCACCAGCAGCGACACGCCATCGATGTCGATCAGCGCTGCGATCAGGAACGCGCCGAGGAAGCCGCCACTGATGAGAAACAGCGGCCAGTCGATGTCTTTCTTCGGCTTGGCAAGGTTCAGCGGCTGGCTGTCGACTTGCAAGGTGCTGGTGGTTTTCATGATGCCTCCAAAATACGCGCTTGAGGCTGTCCATCGCCGAGTGGGTAGATGAACGGGACGCTATTGTTGTTGTTTTTCATGCTGTCCTCACGGTTGTGATCAGGCGTCAGTGTTGGGCGGTGGTGGCGCTTTCCAGCAGGCGTAGCCAGTTGAGTCCCATGATGTTGCGCACCTCGTCCTCGGCGAAGCCGCGGGCTTGCAAGCCCCGGGCAATGACCGGGAAGTCGCGGCTGTCGCGAAACCATTGCAGGGGGGACGGCCAGCTGGCGTTGTCCTTGGAGCCTTCGCCGTAATCCTTGTCCTTGCTCCAGCGCCCGTTGCGCATCCACTCCAGTACCCCCAGGGGTTGCTGCTGGCACAGGTCGGTGCCGATGCCGATGTGCTCGACACCCATCAAGTCCGCGGTATTGGCGACCATGTCGCAGAACGCTTCGAGGGTGCAGGCCGACGCCCCCTTGAGGTGGAAGGGGTAGGTGCTGAAACCGAGCAGGCCGCCGGACTCGGCGATGCCGCGCAGTACCGCGTTGGATTTGTTGCGTTTGGCGGCGTGGAAGCTCGACGGGTTGGCATGGGACACAATCACCGGTCGGTTCGACAGCTCGATGGCCTGCAGGGTGCTGCGCTCGGCGCTGTGGGACATGTCGATCAGCATCCCGACGCGGTTCATCTCGCGGATCACCTGGCGACCGAAGCGGCTGATGCCGTTGTCTTCGGTTTCGTAACAGCCGCTGGCCAGCAGGCTCTGGTTGTTATAGGTGAGCTGCATGATCAGCACACCCAGCTGGCGGAAGATTTCCACCAGGCTGATGTCGTCTTCGATGGGCGAGCAGTTCTGGAAACCGAAGAAGATCCCGACGCGGCCTTCCTGGTGCGCCAGACGAATATCCGCCGCTTCGCGCACCGGACGAATCAGCTCGGGCCAGGTCTCGAAACGCCGGTTCCATTCGCCGATTCGCGACAGGGTTTCCCGGGCGTTTTCGTGGTAGGCGATGGTGGCGTGTACCGCACTCAGGCCGCCGGACTGCATCTGGCGAAAGATCTCTTCGTTCCAGTTGGAGTATTGCAGGCCATCGATCATCAATAAGTCGTGCATGGTGATCTCCGATTCAGGGACGCACGTAAGTGGTCTTGACCACGGTGTAGAAGTCGCGGGCGTATTGCCCTTGTTCGCGCGGACCGAAACTCGAGTTTTTGCGCCCGCCAAACGGCACGTGGTAATCGGTGCCTGCGGTGGGCAGGTTGACCATCACGCAGCCGGTGCGGGCGCGGCGCTTGAAGTCGCTGGCATGACGCAGCGACTGGGTGATGATCCCGGCGGTGAGGCCGTACTCGGTGTCGTTCAAGACCGCCAGCGCCTGTTCGTAGTCGCTGACCCGGATCACGCAGGCAATCGGGCCGAAGACTTCTTCGCGGTTGATGCGCATGCCGTTATGACTGTTGATGAACAGTGCCGGACGCATGTAATGCCCGGCTGGCTCCCGCGCCAGCAGCTCGCCGCCTTCGACCAGGGTGGCGCCTTCTTCCGCGGCAAGCTGCAGGTAGTGCAGGTTCTGCTCCAGTTGGCGGGCTTCGGCCACCGGACCGATCTGCACCCCTTGTTCGAGGGCGTGGCCGACCTTCAGCTGACGCATGCGTGTAATCAGTGCGTCGACAAAACGGTCATGGATGCCGTCACAGACAATCAGCCGCGACGAGGCGGTGCATTTTTGCCCGGTACCGAAGAAGGCACCGTTCAACGCGCATTCCACGGCGATTTCCAGATCAGCGTCATCGAGCACCACTAGCGCGTTCTTGCTGCCCATCTCTAGCTGGCAGCGCACCAGGTTGCCGGCCGTGGCCACCGCCACTCGGCGTCCGGTGGCCAGTGAGCCGGTGAAGGTCAGCGCGTCGATATCCGGCGACTGGATCAGGCTCTCGCCCACGACACCGCCAGTGCCCATGACCAGGTTGAAGGTGCCGGGCGGCAGGGCCTGGCGGCTGATGATTTCGCTCAGGGCCCAGGCGCTGGCGGGCACCAGGTTGGCCGGCTTGAACACCACGGCGTTGCCGAAGGCCAGGGCCGGGGCAATCTTCCAGGCCGCAGTGGCCATAGGGAAATTCCACGGGGTGATGATGCCGACTACACCGACCGGTTCGCGCTGCACTTCGATCTCGATGCCAGGGCGCACCGACGCGGCCGTCTCGCCCATCTGCCGCAGGACTTCGGCGGCGTAATAATGGAAGAACTGGGCAGAGCGATTGACTTCGCCGATACCCTCGGCCAGCGGTTTGCCTTCTTCGCGGGAGAGCAGCTCGCCCAGCTCGTCCTTGCGCGCCATCAACTCGTTACCGATGGCCATCAACACCTGTTGGCGCTGCTCCAGGCCAGTGGCCGCCCACAATGGCTGGGCGTCACGGGCTGCCCCGATGGCGTCCAGGGTTTGTTCGGCGCTGGCCTGGTGATAGTGGCCGACGATGTCTTCGACATCCGAAGGGCTGTGGTTGGCGATAACGGTCTGGCCTTCACACCAGTGTCCAGCGATGTAGTTCTTGCAGGGTTGCAGTGCCATGGGGAACCTCCGATTGCGTGGTTCCCATCATGAGAGTATTAATCTGCAAACAAAAATTAATAATAAAAATGAAATGATAAGGAAAACTTACCGTGTTGCCCGAGCTGAAGATCACCCAATTACGCTATTTCGTGCTAGTCGCGCAGCTGAAAAGCTTCCATGGCGCCGCCAAACAGGCCTATCGCACGCAACCGGCACTGTCGTTGGCGGTTCGGGAGCTGGAACAGAAGCTGGGCCAGGCTCTTTTCGAAAAAGGCGGCAAAACCGAACTGACGCCCTTTGGCGAGCACTGTTTGCCGCTGTTCCATGACCTGCTGGCGCATCACGACCGGATTGCGCGAGAGGTGAGTTTGCTGGCGCGGCATGAAATCGGTCAGGTCAGCATCGCCACGGTGCCGTCGGTGGCCAGTCGATTGCTGCCGCATTTGTTGGCGGGATTTGTCGCCGAGCATCCGAAGCTGCAGATCAGCATTCAGGACGGTAATGCCGACAGCGTCCAGCAACTGTTGCTGCAGGGGCAGGTGGACTTCGCGATCAGCAGTGTCTGGATGCCCGATGAGCGCATTGATTTTGTGCCGATCCTGAGTGACCAGGTGGGCGTGGTCTGCCGCCATGATCACCCGTTGGTAGAGGCGGGCGGGGCCTTGCACTGGTCCAGCCTGCAGGCGTATCCGCTGGTGCGCAATGGCACCTCTCGGTTACTCGAAGGCACGGCGGCGGCGGGGCTGCTAGAGAGCAGTCTGCTGTTCGTCTCCAACATGATTTCGCTGATCGCGATGCTCGAACAAGGCATTGGCATCACGACACTGCCGTCCCTGGCGTTTCCCCAGGGCAATGAACAGCTGGTGTTTCTGCCGCTTTCAGAGCCGAAAGTGGAACGTCAGATCGGTATCCTGTGCCGCAAAGGCCACAGCCTGTCGCCCGCGGCGGCCGAGTTGATGGGTTTTTTGAAGGAGAATATGCGCATGACGGCCATGCAAAGCTGACGCGCAATTGTGGAAAACGCCAAATCCCTGTAGGAGCCGGCTTGCCGGCGAAGACGGTCTCGAGCCTTGCAGCGACCATGAAGACGCCTTCGCCGGCAAGCCGGCTCCTACAACGGGGTCATGTCCCCCAACCTTCTCTTACCGCGCGCCGAATGCCCTCCAGCAACATCGCAAAGGCCGGGTTGTCATTGTTCTCGCGCCAGATCAGATGCAGCTCGCTCTGCACGCCTGCCCCGAGGTCGATGTCGCGAAACACCACGTTCTTGAACACCACACTGGTGGCGCAGCGCGGCACCAGGGCCAGGCCCATGCCGGCGTTGACCAGGGCCAGAATGGTCAGCGATGAACCGAGCCATTGCACGTACTCCGGTGCCACCCGGGCCGAGCGCAGCATGCCGGTCAGCAGTTCGTTGAACGGCGGATAGGCCGCGTGGGAATACATTAGAAAAGGCTGGGCATCGAGATCCTGTACCGACACGCTGTCGGCAGTGGCCAGGCGATGCCTGTCGGGAACGGCCAGGACGAATGGCTCGCGCACCAGGCATTCGGTGGCGTAGCCCGGCTCCAGCAAGGGCGCGCGGACGATACCCAGGTCGATCCGGCGAGCGCGCAAAGCTTCGTGCTGCTGGTAGGTGTTCATCTCCGACAGGTCGATTTTGACATGGGGCTGCTTGAGGCGGGCTTCGGTGATGACCTTGGGCAGGAACTCATACACCGCACTGCCAACGAAGCTGATATTGACCGAGCCGATATCGCCCTCTGCAAAACGCCGGGCGGTGACGGCGGCTTGCTGCGCCCGCTCCAGCAGGTTTTGCGCTTCGATGAAGAACGCCCTACCGGCAGCGGTCAGGGCGACGCTGCGGGTGGTACGGGTGAACAGCTCGACGCCCAGGTGATGCTCCAGCAGTTGAATCTGTCGACTGAGGGGCGGTTGCGTCATGTTCAGGCGTTCGGCGGCGCGACGGAAGTTGAGTTCGGTTGCCACCGTGGTGAAGCAGCGCAGTTGCGTCAGTTCGAACATTGATCTAATCCAGGTATCAATCGAATGCCAAGTTAGATTAGACGGGATCAATGTCGGCGTCCATGATCGGCTCGCCCCTAAAAAAACAATGATCGGGAGTCGCCCCTTGAATACCCTCCAGTGTCCGCCGGATCCGAATGTGCTCGCCCGCGCATCGGCCAAGGTCAAGCGCCACGTACTGCCGCTGTTTGTGGTGATGTTCATCGTCAACTACATCGACCGGGTCAACATCGGCTTCGTGCGCAGTCACCTGGAAACCGACCTTGGCATCGGCGCGGCGGCCTATGGACTGGGTGCCGGGCTGTTCTTCATCGGTTACGCCATTTTCGAAGTGCCCTCCAACATGCTGCTGCAACGCTACGGTGCCCGCGCCTGGCTGACTCGCATCATGTTTACCTGGGGCGCTGCCGCCATGGCCATGGCCTTTGTCCGTGGCGAAACCAGTTTCTACGTGCTGCGCTTCATCCTCGGTGCGGCCGAGGCCGGTTTTTTCCCCGGCATCATTTACTACTTCACCCAATGGCTGCCGTCGACCGAACGCGGCAAGGCCATGGCGATCTTCCTCAGCGGCTCGGCCATTGCCTCGGTGATCTCCGGCCCGGTGTCCGGCGCGCTGCTCAACGTCAGCGGGATGAGCCTGCACGGCTGGCAGTGGATGTTCCTGATTGAAGGCTTTGCTTCCATCGTGCTGTGCGGGTTTGTCTGGTTCTGGCTGCAATCCCATCCGCGGGAAGCGAAATGGCTCAGCGCGGAAGAAAAGGGCGCGCTAGTCGCTGCCATCGCCCTGGAACAGCAGGCCCGCGAAGCGGTGCAGACCGTCAAGCCCTCGATGTTCAAGCTGCTGGCGGACAAGCAGATCGCGCTGTTCTGCTTCATCTACTTTTCCATCGCCCTGACCATCTATGGCGCCACGTTCTGGCTGCCGAGCATGATCAAGAAAATGGGCAACCTTGGCGACTTCCAGGTCGGCCTGTTCAACTCGATCCCGTGGATCATTTCGATCATTGCGATGTATGGCTTCGCTGCTATGGCCAGCAAGTGGAAATACCAACAGGCGTGGGTAGCGGTGACATTGGTGATCGCTTCCTTTGGCATGTTCATGTCGACCACCGGCGGGCCTATCTTCGCCTTCGTCGCCATCTGCTTCGCCGCCATCGGGTTCAAGGCTGCCTCGGCGCTGTTCTGGCCGATTCCCCAGGGCTATCTGGATGCGCGCATCGCCGCAGCAGTAATCGCCCTGATCAACTCCATCGGTAATCTTGGCGGCTTCGTCGCCCCGACCGCGTTCGGTTTCCTGGAGCAGACCACCGGTTCCATCGAAGGGGGGTTGTACGGTCTGGCAGGCACCTCGCTGGTGGCGGCGGTGGTGATCTTCTTCGCCCGCACGGCGCCCCGTGGCGATGTCTTTCGCGCGCTGACCGGTAAAGCCGCCGACAACGCGATCCCACAACACGCTTTAAATCACACCGTCATGAAACCTGATGCAAAGGGAGCAGCCTCTTGAAAATCAAACGAGTCACCGTCACCCCCATCGCCTTCCGTGACCCGCCGCTGCTCAACGCCAGCGGTATTCACGAACCCTTTGCGCTGCGCTCGATCATCGAAATCGAAAGCGACAATGGCTACATCGGGCTGGGGGAGAGCTACGGCGATGCCCCGGCGCTGGCGATCCAGCAGCAACTGCAATCGCAACTGATCGGCCTCGATCCGTTCAACCTCAATCAACTGCGCAACATCGTCCAGGCCACCGTGGCGGCGAACAAGCCTGCGAGTATCGCCGGTGCGGAACTGGCACCGGGCTCCCATGCCAGTAAAGCGGTGAGCAACGCGTATTCGGCGTTTGAAGTAGCGTTTCTGGATTTGCAGGCGCATTCGTTGAACGTGCCCCTGGTGGATCTGCTGGGCGGTGCGATCCGCGACCAGATTCCGTTCAGCGCCTACCTGTTTTTCAAATATGCCCAGCACGTCGACTCACCCTACAAACCGGACAATTGGGGCGAAGCCCTGAATGAAGAGCAGATCGTCGCCCAGGCCCGGCGCATGATCGAGACCTATGGCTTCAAGAGCATCAAGCTCAAGGCAGGCACGCTGGAGCCCGAACATGAAGTGTCATGCATCAAGGCGCTGAAAAAAGCTTTCCCTGGTTACCCGTTGCGCATCGACCCGAACGGCAACTGGTCGCTGGAAACCTCGATTCGCATGGCCGAATTGCTCGGCGACGACCTGCAGTATTACGAAGACCCGACACCTGGCCTGGAGGGTATGTCAGAGCTGCACAAGCGCACCGGACTGCCGCTGGCGACCAACATGGTGGTCACCGACTTTGATGAATTTCGCCGCAGCGTGGCGTTGAACAGCGTGCAGATCGTGCTCGCCGATCACCATTACTGGGGCGGCCTGCGCGATACCCAGGCGCTGGCGAAAATGTGCCAGGCCTTTGGCCTGGGCGTATCGATGCATTCCAACTCGCACCTGGGCATCAGCCTGATGGCCATGGCGCATGTCGCCGCATCAGTGCCCAACCTCGATTATGCCTGCGACACCCATTACCCCTGGCAGGAGCCGGATGAAGAGGTGATCAAGGGCGGCAAGCTGCCGATCGTCGACGGTTGCGTGAAGATCACCCGCGCACCGGGGTTGGGGCTGGAACTGGATCACGATCAATTGGGCAAGCTGCATGACCAGTACCTGACCTGCGGCATTCGCCAGCGCGATGACGTGAAGCAGATGCAGCGTTACAAGCCGGAGTGGAAGGCGATCAAACCACGGTTTTGAGGTCAGCCAGCAAACATTCGATTTGCGTCAGTTCCCAGGCGCTGAGCAAGCTGACGGGGTCAGTGCGTTGCCAACTGTCGAACACACCCTCGCGGCCGTCCGGGCTCTGGCAGTGCTGGCAATGACGCAGGTGATTGCCATCGACTTCGAGGGTCAGCCGCCAGCCCTCGATATCGACCTGCATCAGGCCCGCCGCGGACTGTTCGCCGATTCGCTGCAAAGGGCGAATGCCCAGGGCGGCGTCGCGCATTGACTGGTAAACCTGGCGGGCGGTAAGCGCTGTCACGGCTGTCTCCGACGGATGGGGGGCGGTAGGAGCAAGCTTGCTCGCGATGATCGTAAACGATAACGCGATTCTCCTGAATGAGCGTAGAAGGCGGCCTCAAGCCTTGCAGCGCCCATGCGGACGCCTTCGCCAAGCCGGCTTCGACAGGGTTCGGGGTTGACCACAATCCATCTGCACACCAGTGATCCCTGTAGGAGCTGGCTTGCCAGCGAAGGCGGCCTCAAGCCTTGCAGTGCCCATGCAGACGCCTTCGCCGGCAAGCCGGCTCCTACAAGGCTTGGCGTCTTCCACAATTTGGCGGTATGCAGGTGATAGTGTCGATACCGGAGCCGGCGATTGTGGTGATCGCCCGGGCAGTCATTGAATTGCGGACTCTTGCAGGTATAAAAAAACCCGGCAGACGATGCCGGGTTTTTCGTTGAGTGTCACGGTAAAACCATTCATTTACGCCGCACGGCTTTCGATCAAGCGATCGGAACCACCTTCGGCAACACGATTTTCGATCAACCGGTCCGAACCATCGGCAGCCACGCGATTCTCGATCAAACGATCCGAACCATCGGCAGCCACGCGGTTTTCGATCAGACGATCCGAACCATCGGCAGCCACGCGGTTTTCGATGAGACGATCCGAACCATCAGCAGCCACGCGGTTTTCAATCAACCGGTCCGAACCATCGGCAGCCACGCGATTCTCGATCAAGCGATCCGAACCATCGGCAGCCACGCGATTTTCGATCAGACGATCCGAGCCATCGGCAGCCACACGATTCTCGAGCAACCGATCCGAACCACCCTCAGCCACGCGGCTTTCAATCAAACGGTCCGAGCCGCCTTCTGCGACAACCGGGTGGGTAGAAGTAGCAGCGAAAGCGTTAACTGCAAAAACCGAGAAAGCGATGCTGAGGATGGTTTGGCGTTTCATGATGTGTGCTCCGGGGGAGTTATTGGTTGGTATGGATGCGATGTTACGCCGCGGAGTTTTTAAGAGAACTTCATTGCGTTGATGGTGACTATCGACGTCGGCAATGGATGGTTTTGCGCAGCGCGCCCTGTTTTTGTTTGCCTGCCCGACCGATATCAGAGAAGCTCCCCGGGCCAGTCTCGGGCGGGTTGGCTGCATGATCGAATGGTTCAGGGATGCGTTGAATGACACTCAGGGTAATGGTGGTCGGCGGCTACGGAAACTTCGGCAGCATCGTTTGCAGGCGTTTGATCGCGATGCCAGGCGTCGCGTTGGTGATCGCGGGGCGTGATTCTCACAAGACACTGCACAAGGTCACTGAGCTGCACGCCAGCTCAGGTCGAGCCTGTGAAAGTTGGTGCGGCGATGCCATGGACTCAACGTTCATCTCTACATTGCAGGTAATGGGCATCGACTGGGTGATCCACACCGGCGGCCCGTTTCAGGGGCAGTCCTATGCAGTGGCGCAAGGCTGCATAGCCGCCGGAGTGAATTACTGCGACCTGTCTGACTGTCGCACCTTCGTCAATGGCATCGATGCACTCGACGAACGAGCAAAGCAGGCAGGCGTTGTCATCCTCAGCGGTTGCAGCTCGGTGCCGACGCTGTCATCCGCCATCATCGACGAGTATCGCCACCGTTTTCAGCGCATCGACTCGATCGAGCATGGCATTTCTTCATCGGCCAAGATGCCGGGTCTGTCCACTGTCGAGGGTGTGCTGGCCTACGCCGGCAAGCCCATCAAACAACTCAGGAACGGTCAGGTGCATGACGTGTCGGGTTGGCAGGACCTTACCCTGCGTAAAATGCCGCCGCTGGGGACACGGGTGCTGGCCAATGTAGACGTGCCGGACATGGATATCTTCCCGAGTCGTTACGGGGCCAGGACCTTGAGCTTCAAGGCGGGTCCGGGTCTCAAGCTTGGTGGTGTGGCTAACTGGTTACTCGCCGAAGCGCTGAGAATCGGTCTGGTTCGCGACCCTGCGGTCTGGGCGGCACGCTTGCATCGCTGGGGTACCTGGTTCGAGCACTTCGGCGATGGTAAAAGTGCGATGTACATCGACGTCAAAGGGCTGGGCAGTGATGGGAAACCGCTGTCGATGACGGCGCAACTGACGGCCAACAATGACAAGGGGCCGGAGATTCCGAGCTGTGCGGCCGTGGCCCTAATGTCGAAAGTCGTCCAGGGCTACTGTCCCGAACCCGGTGCCCGGGCCTGCGTGGGCGAAATCAGTGTCGAAGAGTACATGGCCGCCATAAACGATCCGGCAAACCTGCAGCTGTGCGTACGCTTCTCTGACGAGCAGTCTTGAACATGCTGTACCTGTGCCTGAAATACGTTCATGTCATCGCCGCGATCTTCCTGTTTGGATTCGGCATGGGCTCTTACCTGTATTTGATCTCGGCCAGCCGCTCGGCCAACCCTCAAGTGATCGCCCACGTGGCCAGGATGGTCGTGCGGTTCGACACCTGGATTACTACGCCAGCTGGCTTGATCCAGATGACGACCGGCTACCTGCTGATGCAGCTGTCCGGACTGCCATTGACCACGGAATGGATCCTGACGTCGCTGATCATCTTCCTGTGCGTCGGTTCGCTTTGGCTTCCGGTGTTAGTGTTACAGAAGCGACTTCATGTCATGGCATTGAATGCGGTCGACACAGGGCAGGATCTGAACGATGAGTATCGGACGGTTTACAACAAATGGTTCTGGCTGGGGATTGTCGGTTTTACGGGAATGTTTGTGATTGTGTTGATGATGGTGACAAAAATGACGCCGGCGCAAATGGTCGAGATGTTGGGAATTCAATCATGGGGTTAAGCAAACGCGAGCAAGCGCACATCGAACGGCGACTGGTCGTCACGCTCACCGAGGCGTGCGAGACGGCCAAGGCGGAGCTGGTCGGTTTCGCCTGGCTGACCCACGAGATCGACTATGCCGAGTTTCCTTCCAGCCTGAGGGTGGTCTGGGTGTTCGAGACGCAGGCACAAAAGAATCAGGCACTGGCGAGCGGGCAGGGTGGACGCATGATTGAACTGACCGCTCAGGCGTTAACTGAAGCGCAGGTTACGGTCAGTCCGGTCTCGGCCCATGTGCAGTTCGATTCAGAAGAAGAATGTCAGCGTGCCAATGGTGGGAACTGGCCGCAACGTCTGGCGCGCAAGCACTCGCCGCGCAGGTGATCGAGTGCCGCCCGGAGCAAACTCGCTCCCACATTGGGACGGTGTCCGGCGCAATCTCGCCGACACCATCAGTCACCTGTGGGAGCGAGCTTGCTCGCGAAGACGGCGGCACATTCAACATCGCGGCGACTGACGGACCGCTATCGCGAGCAAGCTCGCTCCCACATTGGGACGGTGCCAGGCGCAAATCTCCCGGACACCCGCACCCCCCTGTGGGATCGAGCCCGGCAGGCGACCGGCAACCCGATAGACGCACTGACACGAACTATAGTGAGAGATCCGGCGCGTTACGGTTTATGGACAAGCCCGATCGGGCGGCAAATCCATGATGCGAGGCGTGCCGGCTGTCCTCTTACGAAGGAGCCAAACCAGGCCTGATCCGATGAGCAGGCGAGTTTTGCAATTCACCTGAGCGCGCGTAAACGACGTCTTCACCCACCCCCCCCCATAGAGGCGACTCGATCGGGATGTGCGTCGAAGGCAGTTTTTTTACCTTTTCAATCAGGAGATCATCATGTCCCAGCTCGAAAAAGTACTGTACACCGCCAAAGTCCACACCACCGGTGGACGGGATGGCGCGTCGCGCAGCGATGACGGGCGTCTCGACGTCAAGCATTCGTCCCCTGGCGGCCCGGGTGACGGCACCAATCCGGAACAGTTGTTCGCCGCCGGTTGGTCCGCCTGCTTCATTGGTGCGATGCAGGTGGCGGCGCGCGAAATGCAGGTCAAGCTTCCGCCTGACCTGAGCATCGATGCCGAAGTTGACTTGGGCACCAATGCGGGCGGCTATCTGCTCCAGGCCCGCCTCAACATCAAACTGCCGGGCATGGACCAGGAAACGGCCCGCAAGCTGGTGGATAAAGGCCATCAATTGTGTCCGTATTCCAAGGCGACGCGGGGCAATATCGAGGTCGAGATCAACCTGGTCTGAAGCCGGACTGTCATCGCAAGGGTGGGGCCGGCGCTACACCCTTGCGATGGATTGATGGACAGGCAAGTCGATACACTGCTGTGGTTTGTATCGGTACGTATCCACCGCCCCGACAGCTACCTTCGCATACAAAACCATGGGTTTGGCGACACTTGCGCGATACACGGCGGCCTCCCAATAGAGCCACCGCATCCGCGGCAAACCTGGCGCGGCCTTGCCGTGTAATCCCCTGGAGAAATGCGATGTTCCGTATCAACTTCCGCAACACCACTGGCTTGCTGGCCATTGCCGCCAGCGTGGCGCTCACTGCCTTCGCAGGCGTTTCCCAAGCTCAAGAATCGAAGGCTCCCGCTGAAGCCGGCCGAGCGTCGCAGCCGGCCAAAAGCTGGCAGACCGGAATCCACCGCACCGACCTGTTGAAACGCGACCTGGATGTTTCCGGGCGTGAGGTGGTTCAGGTACTGGTTGATATCGATCCGGGTGTGTCATCGCCCAAGCATTCTCACCCCGGTGTGGAAGTTGCCTACGTCCTGGAGGGCACGTTCGAGTATCAGCTCGAGGGACAGCCACCGGTAACGCTCAAGGCCGGTGAGTCCCTGTATATCCCCGCTGGCACTGCGCATGTCGCGAAGAATGTCGGTGCAGGCAAGGCGTCGGAGCTGGCGACCTATATCGTGAAGAAAGGCGTGCCGGCTGTAGAGCTGTCCAAGTAAGCGCCACCAATGTCAGCAGGTAAAACGCATTCCCTGTGGGAGCGAGCTTGCTCGCGATAGCGCAGTGTCAGTCAACAAGTATGTTGAATGTTAAACCGCTTTCGCGAGCACGCTCGCTCCCACAGGTTCCGCATTTCAATTGACGCCTTGCGACTCGGTGATCCATTTGCCGACCGTCGGCGCCTGCCACTGCGCCAGCGCATCGATCAGCGCTGACGGGTCGGTGTCGAAGATCAGCATCTGGCTGTGTTCGCGTTTCATGAAACCCTCTTTCACGGCATGCTCGAGCAGGGTGCGAACCGGATCGAAAAAAGCGCCGGTATTCAGGCAGGCGACGGCCTTGCGGTGTTCGCCCAGTTGCGTCAGGGTGGCCGCTTCAAACAGTTCTTCAAAGGTCCCCAGGCCGCCTGGTAACGCAATGAACGCATCGGCCCATTCACTCATGCGCATCTTGCGGCTGCGCATGTCCTGCGTCACTTCGTGTCGGGTCAGCCCGGGATGAAGATGCCCGAGTCCAAACAGCAGATCGGTAATGATGCCGACCACTTCACCGCCTGCGGCGAGCACGGTATCGGCCATCACCCCCATCAAGCCCTTGTCGGTGCCGCCATAGACCAGGCGTATATCGCGTTTGGCGATTTCCCTGCCCAGCGCCCGGGCCCCTTGGGCATATTCGGGGTTGAAGCCGTGGTTGGAGCCTGAGAAAACGGCAATGCTGCGAAGCGGGGCAGGCGTGGACATCGGATGATTCCCGGTGGATGGCAAGCACCGATGATGCGATCCGTCGCACTGGCGAGAAAGGTCCAAGAACCGGCTGTCGGAGTGGGCCATGATCCACTGCATTACATCAACTCGAGAATGCGCCTTCCCAGTTGTTCGGCGCTGCCTTCGCAGTCGATGTTGGCGAACCCGAGCAGCAGCGCGGAATCGGCCTGGCCCTGGATGCTCCAGTCGCTCAGGGCTTCGGCATAAATACCCGCCTGCTGCAGACGCTCGACCAGCAAGCGATCGGACTGTGGTTCCTTGAATCGCAGGATCAGGTGCATGCCACCCGGTTGCGCATCGATGCGGATCAGGTCGCCCAGGGCTTTGCTGAGCCCACGCGCAGTCATCTCCCGGCGTTCGCCATAGAGTTTGCGCATGCGCTGGATATGCCGGGCAAAATGACCATCCGTCACAAACGTGGCGACGATGGCCTGGGTGAGTTCCGGGCAGCCGCCGAGGAATATCTGGCTAACCTGTTCGAAGCGTTCGACCTGCGTCGGCGGCACTACCAGGTAGGCGAGACGGATGCCAGGAAACAGCACCTTGCTGAACGTGCCGCAGTAAAGCACCCGGCCATCGCGATCCAGGCTCTTGAGCGCGGGCAGCGGGCGGCTGATGTACCGGTACTCGCCGTCGTAATCGTCCTCGACGATCCAGGCCTGCTCACGGCTCGCCCACTCCAGCAGCTGCAAGCGTCGCGGCAGTGACAGCGACACGCACAACGGGCTCTGATGGGCCGGGGTGACTACTGCCGCACGCGCGCGTGTCGAATGGCTGACAGCGTCCTCGACTCGCATGCCGTCCCGGTCGACCGCAATCGGGGCCACCTCCATCTGCAGATGTTCCAGTAACTGACGGGTCGGCAGGTAGCCAGGGTCTTCCACGAATACACGATCGCCAGGTGTCAGCAGTGCGTGAGTGATCAGTGACAGGGTATTGCGGTATCCCGAGGTGATGAACACCTGGGCGGGCGAGCAGGTAATTCCCCGTGCAACCTGCAGGTAGGTGGCAATCGCGCTGCGCAGCGAGGTCAGTCCATAGACGGAGGGATTGGCCATGTCCGGGATCCGGGTCGCCCGCACGCAACGCGCTCCGATTTGCGCCCATATTTTTCGTGGGAAAGCGTCCAGCGCGGGAAGGGCCATTTGAAACGGCAGGACCGGTGCCTTGTGCCTGATGGCGGGACTTGTCGCCGACCCGGCTGATCGCTGTGCGGGGGGCGAAAGGGCGCTGACGTCGATGCCCGGCGCCACCACCGTGCCGGCCTGGCCACGGGACTGGATGTACCCTTCGGCGGTCAGCAGTGAATACGCGGTGTCGATGGTCCCTCGCGCCAGTCCGAGTTCGTTGGCCAGCGCCCGGGCCGCGGGAATCCGCTCCCCCGGTGTGAGCACACCGTCAGTGATCGCCGCGCGGAACCGCCAGTAGATCTGCCTGTAGATGGGTTCCGGGGAGGTGAGGTCCAGGGGTGAAAGGTTGTTGATTGGATGGGTCATGGCTGCGGACAGTGTGCTCGTTGTTTTTTTATCAAGAAATCCGGCATCACGGCAGACGAAGCGGTGTGCATTGCATGGGTATTGCCCAGACCTGCCGAGACGCTGCCAGCGTGTTTTTTTCTCTCGTAAAGGGGCGCAAGATAAGTGACTGGACGTTTGAACAAGGTGTCGTGGTGAGCTTGCAAATAGCCATCTCGGGCACCACCGGCAAGGACATCTGAACGAATAACAGGATGAGCGCGTTCTCTGTCGAATGCAGGGGCCGGAGGAGGCGTTTTGAACCCGTTCCAGCTCAGACCCGGTGCCTCAACCATAAACATGTTGCTTCAGGCATGCCTGCAACGCCGCGATGCCGTGCCACCGACTTTAACGGAAAAAGCGGTCATACCGGGTATCCCCAATGCGCGCTACTGGATGGACCAGGACCTCGGTCCGTTCATTCAGGATGCCATTGCGGCCAACAAGAGAGAGCACGAGGCGCTCATGGCAACCGGCAGGCCTGACTCCATCCTGCCGCTGGCAAGCATGCTGGCCATTTCCGGTGGTGGCGACGCCGGCACCTTTGCCGCGGGGCTCATTGCAGGCTGGACCCTGCATGGCACTCGCCCGGTGTTCAAGATTGTCACGGGCATCAGCGCCGGTGCCCTGGTGGCCCCGTTCGCGTTCCTCGGGCCGCAGTACGATTCGGTCATCCAGCGTATCTGCAACGCCGTCGGGCCGAAAGACATTTTCCGTGCGCGTAATGTCCTGGCTCGGCTTGCCAGCGATGGAGCAGCCCACAGCAAGCCACTGGCGCGGCTCATCGCGAAGTACATCACGCCCGAGGTGCTGGTGCAGATCGCGGCGGAATATGCCAAGGGCCGAATCCTGATGATCGGCACCACCGACCTTGATTCCGCGCGGCCGGTCACCTGGAACATGGGCACTATCGCCGCCAGCCGGGCGCCGGGGGCGCTGGAGCTGTTTCGCAACATCATGGTCGCCTCGATGAGTATTCCCGGCGCCGTTTCCCCGGTCATGATCGATGTGGAAGTCAACGGCAAACTGTTCCAGGAAATGCACGTGGACGGCGGCGTCATCACCCAGATGTTCCTGTACCCGCCAGGCACCGTGATGGCAATGAACAAAGTCCCGGGTGCACCCATGCGCCATGAACGTCATTTCTACGTCATTCGCAACGGCAAGCTGGAACCGCAGTGGTCCGGGACGAAGCGTCGTACCTTGAGCATTGGCGGTCGAGCCATCAGTGCCCTGATCCAAACCCAGGGCATCAGCGACCTCGATCGAATCTATCGGATGGCGAAGCAGGATGGGGCCGACTTCAATCTCGCCTATATCGGCACCGACTTCGGCTTTTCCCGCAATCATCGATTCGATGGCGAGTACATGAAGCGCTTGTTCGAGTACGCCTTTGAACTCGGCGCCAAGGGCTATCAGTGGCATAAGTTGCCGCCGGGCCCGGTGCTCTGGCTGCCCTACGAGTAATACCGGCGCCGCCGGGGTGGCCCAGGCAGTGAGTCGGGTCATCGATTCGAAGAAAAATATGCGTGCAGCGCCTGGTCCGCCTTGCGCCTGGCCTCCACAACGGCATCCGGCCCCAAGGCAGTGCCTTCCACCGAGAAGAACGTTAGTCCATGCAGCCCGATCATGCCCAGTACGGCGGTCAGATAGGGCATCAGAAAATCCGGCTGACGCGGGTTCACTCCGGTAAACCTGCCGCCCGAGGCCACCGCTACAAACACCGGACGGTCACGCAGCAGGCTGGTTTTACCCTGCGCGCCGACATTGAAGGTGCGACGAACCCGAGCGACGTGATCGATCCAGACTTTCAGTGCGGCCGGTACCGTGAAGTTGTGCATGGGCGTGCCAATGACCACCACATCGGCACTCTGCAGTTCCTCGATCAACTCACCGGAACGGGCAAGAGAGCCTTGTTGCGAAACGTCTGCGGACGACTGTTGGGAAATCGCGTAATCCTCATCGACTTGCGGCAGTGCATCACCCCCCACGACCCGGTTGATGACGGTTGCCCCTGGCTCGCTATCGAGTAGAAAACCGATAACTTTTTTCGACAGCCGATAGCTCTCGGAGGCTTGTCCGCGAGGACTGCACGTGACATGGAGGATTTTCATGATTCACCTCGTTTCTGAAGATGCTGATGTGAGGGGAATCACTCTATGGAGCTTATGACCTACAACAAAGGTCCATGAATGGAGTTATTGAGTGGGCCATGATTGCCAGCGTCGGAAAAATCATGGCCCAGATTGGAATGCCAATCATGGACCTTATCAAATAGGCCAAGCCGCAGCACGATGGCGTCTCTTATCAGTAAACACAAGGCCCCATCATGAGTAACCGTATCGACTACTCCAAAGCTTCACCTGAAGGTTACAAGGCATTCGGCGGCGTCTACGTCTGCCTGCAAAACAGCGGTCTGTCCCACGAACTGATCGACCTGGTCTATCTGCGGGTCTCGCAGATAAACGGCTGCGCATTTTGCATCGACATGCATTCTCGCGATCTGCTCAAGCTCGGCGTGAGCGTGGACAAGCTGGTGCTGGTCCCGGTGTGGCACGACGCAGGTGATGTCTTCACCCAGCGCGAGCGTGTTGCCCTGAGCTGGGCGGAAACGGTCACTCGCGTCGCCGAAACCGGCGTTCCCGATGCCGACTATGCAGCCGCGGCTGGCGAGTTCAGCGATAAGGAACTGGCCGATCTGACGTATGCAATCGGCTTGATGAACGCTTTCAACCGCTTCGGCGTTACGTTCCGTTCGAAACCTGCCGCTGCCAACAAGGCTTGATCGACCCTTTGGAACGCTCAAACGGTCTCGCCAGGCGATAGCGCCTGGCGAGTCAACTTACGGACCGATTTCACCAAGGGCTATCACCATGGCATGGGCATTATTGGGCATCGCCGGCATTCTCGAAATCGCCTTCGCTTTCTACATGAAAGGCTCTGAAGGTTTCACCCGATTGATCCCCGGATTGCTGGCGGCCGTCACCGGCTTGTCGAGCGTTTTTCTGCTTTCACTGTCACTGCGGACTCTACCGGTCGGTACCGCCTATGCGGTCTGGACCGGCATCGGCGCGGCGGGCACCGCGATCCTGGGCATGGCGCTGCTTGGAGATGCGACCACGGCGCTAAGAATATTGTGCATTGTGCTGATCCTGGCCGGCGTAATCGGGCTCAGGCTGGTTTCGGCAAACTGAAGCGGCTAACGCCGGTCAATTAAGGAAATTCGGCCCCCTGTAGGAGCGAGCTTGCTCCGGGCGGCGTTCCGACGATGGACTCAAGAGCTCCGCGTTTAACCAGCAAACACGGGTTATCGTTAACGACCATCGTCGGAACGCCGCCCGGAGCAAGCTCGCTCCTGCAGGGGGCATTGAGCCGTCAGGGCTGCAATTGCTCCACCAGTTGGGGTGTCACGTAGTGCGGGCCGTCGAACAGGTACAGCCGATAGCCGTCATACGCCGCAAGCTGCGTCTTGAGCTCGGCCGCCGTCGCGGAGCGGAACCCGCCGCCGAAGTTGGGGCGAAAGGCTTCGACGATGATCCGTACACGCTCCTTGCCCAGACGGTCGGCCAAGGCGTCGGCATAGGTTCGGGCCACCGGGGCCGTGCGCGCATAGACGCCGACGCCGTCCTGGAAGAATACGCCGATGTCATTCGGCAGCCATTGCTTGAGCCAGTCCGCAGTGGCAGCAGGACCAATGTTGGCGCCGTCGTAGACACTGATCCACAGCGGTCGCGGCAGCTTGGCCAACAGCGCCGGCAGTTCCTTGGCGCGGGTCCAGCTGGGGTCGACTTCGGCCGGGAAATACCAGCCGGTGACGTGCAGTGGCGTCGGCAACCTGGCGATGCGTTCCGAGACCGCCGCCAGTTGCTCGATGTTGTCCCGTGAACGGTTCTCGCTGAAATAACCGGCCAGCCCGAGGATGACATCCTGGGCCCAGGGTGCCTTGGCGATGCGCGCCCAATCGGGCAGGACGGGGACGCCGGGCAAGCCGCTGTCGGGAACGAATGCCTGATCGTCGACCACGGTCCACTGCACCAACAGCTCACGGGCGCCCAGTTTTTCCCAATTGCCGCTGATGCCGACCGTCTTGTTGTCTGGCTGCCAGACGATGCCGACGATCCCCGGTTCCAGGGCCTTGGTAGTCATCACGTAGAGCATGCCGACACCCGCGCCGAGGATGACGGCGAGCGACAGGGCCGCAACGGTTGCACGACTGGCGGTGTAGCGGAAGATTCTCACTGCAGTGCCTTGTCGATGCGCCGATGCCATTGGCTCAGCGGGGTGACGCCTTTTGCATTCCAGTTGGCGGTTGCATCAGGACCCAGGTGGAACTGGCCTTCATTGAATTGCCAGACGATGACTTGCGGCTTGTGTTGCGCAAACTCCGGCGACTCCAGGTATTGCAGCAGCGTAGCCCACGGGCCGACATCGCCGGGGTTCCAGGTCAGCGCGACGGGACGGTCCAAGGCATTGGACAGCTTCTGGGTAAACCCCAGGTACGGCTGGACAAAGCTGTTGCCGATCACTCGCACCGGGGTGGGCGCATCATCGATCAGCAGGTCTTGCTCTGCCTGATGGCGAACGGTGTAGATGTCGCGACCAATCACCTTGCGCTTGATCGCTGGCAGGAAGTTGCTGGCCAGGTCGCCGAACGCACGCCGGTCGAACCACTGGCCCAGTACCGCGCCGCCGCCAGTTTCACCCGACAGGCGATACCGCTCGGAGATCAATTGCGCCGTGGCATCGGCGGTGTTTTCGGCGCTCCAGGCTGTCCAGTGGTAATCGGCGCGGTAAAACGCAGTTTGCCGGCCTTGCTCGGTGCGTTGCAGGATCGGCTTGATGTTCAGCGTGGTCAGGCCCGCTTGGGTCAGGTCGCCCTGCAAGTGGTCGTAGCGCTGCATGACGGCGGCGCTCAAGGGCTGATCGGCGGGCAGGCGCCCGGCATAGAATGGCGCCTTCATCGGCACCACCAGCACGATCAACCCGATGTGTTGGCGCGCAAGTTGTCGCTGGAGTTGTTCCACCAGCGCAATGTTGCGGGTCGTGCCGGGGTTATCGACCTTGCTCAGGCTTTCCCAGGCCGGGAACAACCAGCCGCCATCGCCGGTGATCACCGCCGATGCCGCGTGCACGCCGGTGCCCGACAAGCCCAGCAGCAGGCTGGCGACGATGCCGGGAAACGACAAACGATGGATAAAGCGCAGCGGTTCGAATGAGAGGATCATGGTGCAGCCTGGTCGACAAGGCCAATCAAACGTGGCGCCTGAGGGGAACCGATCAGAAACAGGCTATAGCGATCACCGGCCTTGAAGGGCGCCAGTTTCATCGGCAGGCCGCGGTGCTGGTTGCAGCTGGCAACCAAGGTCGCCTGCACCGGGTTGATCGTGCGCTGGACTTGTCCGTTGAATGGCACCTGCTTGAATACCGGGGCGCCATTGGCCAGCTGGATCTCGGCCTGCTCACAGCCGTTGCTCAGGTTATAAAAGTTGAGTTCGGCGCGCAGGTCTTTTCCGCGTAGTGGCGGATCGATGACCAGGCGTGGGGCCCGTGCCGGGTTGCTGTCGAGAATCAGCGTGACCCAGGCGCCTTTGGGTGCGCTCAGGCCTTTGATCTCGCGACCATTGACGGTCACGTCAATCGGCTGTTGCGAGTCCACGACCTGGAAAGGGCTGGCCACCTCGGCCTGGGCGGAAAGGGCCAGGGTCGCGCCTTGGCTTACCCGAACCTGTACGGAATTTTCGCCGGGATTGACCACCCGTACCCAGGCTGAGCCTTCGGGCAGCGATGGCGCGTACAGCCGGGCGATTTCCGGGGCGGCTTGTGCCCCGGTCGAGACCAGGCCAAGACCCAGCCACAAAAAAACGCTAACGTTCATGTCAGTCCTCAATAGGAATAAGTCAGGCGCGCGAACACGCCTTTGGCGCGCTCGTCGCCAAGCACTTTCACGCGGTACTGCAGGGAAAAGTCCACATAGGAGCGGGGGGCGTTGTAGGTGTCTTCGCGGAACCAGTAGCGTACGTTGTTACCGATCCCGAGGCCTCCAGCCTTGCCGGACGATGTGTCCGTACTGCCGTCCGCTGCGGTCTCGCTGTGCATCTTGGAGTCGTAGTCGAACGCGGCCACGACATGGGGGAAGCTCACCCAGCGCGAACCCGTGCCGCCGATGGCGTAGCTGCGACCCACCTGCCATTCGCTGTTGAAGTAATCGCGTGAGTCGTTGATGTAATGGCCGGCCTCGGCGAACAGCTGCGAAGTCCACCAACTGGCGGTATCCACCCGCAGGTCGGTGCCGACGCTGGAACCGTATCCCAGGCGCACCAGCCAGTCGCCATCGACGTCCGACGATCCCAGGGGGAATGTGCGTTCCACGGCGGCCATCACGTTCAGCGCCGTGAACGGTTTGACCCGAATGCCGACGGCGCCTTGCAGGGCGTCCAGACCGGTGTCCGAATCGCTGTTCTTGCTCCACAGGGTGTCGGTGACGCGTCCGTAGAGTTCGACAAAGCGAGCGTTGCGATAACCCAGGGGACGCCAGGACAATTCGGTGCTGTTCTGCAGGCTGTCATTGCTGTTGCTGCCGCTGGTCGGGGCTGAACTCAGGCCACTGCTGGAACTGTTGCCCCGATAACTGGTGGTGCTGGTCAGGCCCCAGGTGCGCGACACATCGGCAACTGCGCGACGGGTGTCAAACAGCTGTTGTGCCGGCATCTCGAGTTCACCGGCACCTTGCGCGTCGATCACACGCTTGAAGTAGCTGACAGCTTGCTCGTCGTCATTGACCCGCATCGCGGTGTAGGCGGCGTCCTGGGTTGCCGTCGGCGTGAGCCGGGTATCGGCGTCGGCTTTGCGGAAGGACGCGTGGGCCGCGTCATCATCGCCGGCCTGGACCGACAGATAAGCGATCTGCAGCTCGCTCATGGACTCCAGTTCGCCAGTGTCCCGCGCTTGTTGCAGCCGTTCACGCGCGGTTCGGCGTTGGCCGATGGCGGCGTACAGACTGGCTTCTTCGTAAGCGGGCAGGCTGCCCAAGGCCAGGGCCCGGGTGAAGTCCTGGCGTGCCCCGGCATCATCACCGGATTGCTGACGCAGGCGGCCGCGCTGGGCCAGCAGCCGGGCGTCATCGCCCGTGATCCTCAGGCCTTCGCTGGCCGCGGCGATGGCTTCAGGCATGCGTTTCTGTTCGCTCAGGGCGCTGACCAGCAGTCGCCGGTACGCCGGATTGCGCGGTGCGCGGGCGATGGCTTGATTCGCCAGGGCCACCGCTGTCGCAGCGTCCTTGCGGGCCAGGGCCGCGTAGGCCTGGCCGGCCAGGTCGGTGCCGCCGTCGCGCTGGTTGCCCGGCCAGATATCACACACCAGGCCGAAGGCTGTTTCCTGACAGTTCAAGGCCGGTGCCGGAACATCGGCAACCGTGTCCACTCCATTGTTTTTCTGTCGCAGCGCCATTCGGGCGGCGGTTCGCCGACGGGCCACTTCGCCGCTGTCATCGTCGGCCAATGGCTGCAGATGCTCGAGCGCCTGCTGTGGCTCGCCATGGGCCAGTGCGGCGTCGGCGGCGAAGAAACGCAGGTCACGAATTTCCGATTCCAGCAGGCCATCGATGGCCAGGGCATGCTTCAGATCCGCTTCGGCTGCGACGGTGTGGCCCTGACGATCAAGGGCATAGCTGCGCAGAATCCACGGCGCGATTTCGCCATCGTCCTGTGCCAATGCTCCCGACGCGGCCTGTTCGGCGCCGGGATAGTCCCTGGCGGCGAGCAGGGCACTGATCAGCAGTTGCTGATTGGCGCCTATTTCCGGCGCCCAGGCCACGGCTTTCCTGGCCTGGTCCACGGCAATCGACGCCTGGCCTTGCTCCAGGGCGCGATAGGCCTGAACCGCCAGCGGTGCCGCCAATTGACGACGAATCGCTTCACGGCGCATCAACAATGTGTCGTCGTCCGGGAACATGGCCAGGGCCTGGGTGGTGGCTTGATCCGCTGCCAGCAGATCGGGTTGGCGCTGCAAGGATTCGATCAACAGCAGCCGGTAATCCATGCGCCCGGGTGCCTGTGCAACGGCTTGACGTGCGGCCTGGGCAGCGAGGCCGAAGTCATCGTGATCATAGGCCTTGAAGGCCCGGGCCGCGGCACCGAAGCCCGGCGCCTGGCGGGACTGCGGATAGCGTTTGGGATGATCACGCAGGTCCTTGTCGCGCTGTGCCAGCCCGATCAGCGTGTTCAGGCGGGTGATGTCGGCCCGCTGGCGCAAGGCTTCGCGGGCCTTGGCGATGGCCAGGTCGTAATCTTTGCGCTCATAGGCGCTGTACGCTTCGTTGGCGGCGACATAGGCCGGGCCGGTCAACGGCAGCGGCAGCGTTTCGCCATGAACGAACCCGGGCATCAGGCTCAGCCCCGTGGCCATGAGGGTCAGGAAGGGGCGGTTCATGCCGGAAGCTCCTCGGGATAGTGGCTGTGCTGACGCGCGACGGCCTTTTCGATGGTGGCGCGAGGCAACACGCCGCTGTCGACCAGGTAGTCGCCGATGCGGCCGTGATATTGCGGGCGGTACTGCAGCATGGTGCGGCTGAACACGTCGCGATCCATCAGGCCCATTTCGATCAGCAGGTCGCCCAGCAGTGGTGCTCCGGCGTCGGGAACCGACTGGCCTTCGCGCACTTTCAGATGACGCAATCGCGCGACGATTTCGCTTTCCCGGGCAATCAGCTGCACCGGCACGCTGCCCAACTCATCGCTGACCTGTCGCAGACCTTCGGCCGGCAGCGGGTTGGCCACGGCCACTTGCGCATGGCCCTGGGCATTCAAGCCCAGCGGCACCACGCGCCAGCGCAGGGCAAATTCATCGTCCAGCTTCAGCGTCGAGTCCCGTGCCTTGGCCGCTACGTCGAACACTCGCGGCAAGTCGTTCTGGAAGGCGATGGCTTCGGCCAGGGTTTCGTCGTCCAGCCAACCGTTGCTGAGTAGAATCCGCCCCAACGGCATGTGCCGGGTTTTCTGTTCGGCCAGCGCGCTTTGCAGGTCGGCGTCGTTGATCGCCCGCCAGGACAGCAGTACGCTGCCCAGCTTGCGCGGTGCGGCAGCGATCAGATCGGTGGACGGAAAGTCGTGCATGGTCTTGTCCCAGACCAGCTTGCGGTTGAGCACCTTGCCCACCAGGAACATGCGCCAGGCGCGGGACGCGGCCATGAAGTTGACGAAATTGCCCACGACCATCCGCGGGATGGACAGCAAGCCATGCTGCCAGCCGTACAGCACGGTGGTGAAATAACAGCGGTGCGCGATCCGCCAGGCCAGGGCGATACCGTTGGCCAGCAACAGGTACGCGATAAAACCATTGCTTTCGAAGGGCGTCGGGAAACTCACGTCCCACAGGCCGCTCTGGCGCAGGATGATCAGGCCCAGCAACTGCACCAGGATGAGATAGGCGATGATGCTGACGAACGCCGTCACCAGGCCTTTGCGATCACGAAACAGCAGATACCGGTCTGCCAGCGAGCCGCTCCAGCCCATTTGCTCCCAACCTTGCAGACCGATGCCCAGGGTCCAGCGCGCTTTCTGGCGGAACGCGGTGCGGAAGGTGTCCGGGAAAAATCCGCGCACGCACAACGGCATTTTCAGGGTCGATTCGTAAGGCTTGCGGAACCATGACTTGCGCAACACCCGAAACTGCACCGGGAACTGCACGAAGATCGCGTTAATGCCGACCTTGGCCAGGCGCGCACCGACGTCGTAGTCCTCGGTCAGGCTGTCGGTGTTGAACGGCTGGTTCCGGTTTTTTCCGGCCAGCACGCGCAGGGCTCGATGGGAAAAACAGGTGCCGACACCGGCCGATGGCACGGTGTCGGTCATGCTTTCACGCACCACCAGATCCTTGCCGTGCCATTCGGCGAATTCGTCCATGTAGGTGCCGGCCACCCACTCGTACCAGTTGCGTTCCAGTGACACCACCGGCAGCTGGATCATGTCCTTGCGTGGCAGCAGATAGTTGAACAGGCGCAACTCCATCGGGTGCAGCACGTCTTCGCTGTCGTGCATCACCACGCCGGCGAAGGTCATGCCATGGGTTTGCTCATGGAGGAAGATGGCCTGGATCACCCAATTCAGGCAGTCGGCCTTGCAGGTCGGGCCGGCGTGCGGCACTTCCACCCGGTGCAGCTGCTTGTAGCGCCGGCGCATGCGCTCCACTTCATCGATGGTGCGCTGGTCGTTGATGTAAGTGCCGACGAAGACCACATAGTTCTGGTAATCCAGGGTCGACACCATGTTCTCGATCATCGGTGCGATCACGTCATATTCCAGCCAGGCCGGGACCATGATCGCCAGGGGCTGTTCATCCCGGGCCAGCAACTGCTCGGCCGTCAACGGCCGGTATTTACGCTCCGCGGTGAGTTTGCGGAACAGGCGGCGCGACCAGTACCACAGGTCGATGAACAGATCGTCCAGGCCTGAGATCAGGATCAGCACCGCGACCACAATGGTCGAGATCTCCAGGAAGCTGTAGTAGTGGGCCAGCCAATAGGGCCAATAAAGCGAGGTCATCGAAGGGTTCCGTTACGGGCGATTGCGACGGGCGTTACGGCCGGCCAGCAACAGGATGAGAACCAGGAGGATGCCGCCGGGAATCAGCCACAACCACGACGGTTTACGCCAGGCGTCCAGCCCCTTGGGCTCTTCGTTGTCGATCAGTTGGCTGCCGCTCGGGTCCTGAGTGTCGAAGGTGGTCAGCGCACCCTTGTCACCGAGGATGGCCACGTCGCCCCGGGTCAGCAGAATCTGCCGGGCGAAGCTCGGTGCGTCGGCGCCCAGGGCGCGATAGACCAGACCGTGCTGGCCGCCGGCTTCCACCACTTGCAACGAGGCCAGGTGGTTGAGCGGATGCACGTCCAGCAGCACCTGCTCCTTGTGATTGATGCGCAGGCGACCCTGCTCATCGACCTGCACCGATTCCTTGCTGTCCTTGATCGGCAGTTCGAAGGCAAGGAAGGCCTTGTCCGGCGTGACCGAAACCTTTGGGTCGGCACTGACGTTCAGTTGTGCCCGCAGCGGTGAAACGCCGGCGGCATCGGCCACCGAGATCACCTGTGGCAAGCTGCTTGCCGGGTGCTCGAGGTAGGCTTGTGGCACGAGGATCTGCGTGTCCATGGCAAAGCGCGCGGCCATGCCGGAGAAGTCGTTATCCAGCGCGGTTTTTTCCAGCACGATGTGGCTGGTGGGCAACACCGAGACCGGGAAGGCCTGGGGTGTTTCCAGGCAGCGGTCGCTGACCGGCTGGCGCTGGAACGACACCCGCAACACGTTCTTCGAGCCCAGGGCGTAGCGCGGGATAGACGCTTCGATACGCTGCTTTTCCCCATTGGCCGCCAGCTGTTGCGCGCCAATCAGATAATCGTTGAGAAACAGCGAGGCCACCGGCGCGGTGTCCGAGGCGCCAGGCGCGGCAGACACATCGATCACCGCCTTGACCGGCAGGCGACCGTCATAGGCCACGCTGCCCAAGGGGAACGAAGTGCTCCAGTCGGACTTGGCCAGCACGTCGATGGCGCCAGGGTTGCCACCAAGGCGCGACAAGGCTACGCGACCGTCGACGCTCAACGGCAGCTGTGCTTCGCTGACGGTCAATTGGCGGCTGCGGGCCAAGGTGTTCCAGGCTGAACTGAACAGTGCCAGCGCCTTGCCGGTGGCCTGGGGCGCGATCATCAGTACCGGGCGTGTCCCAAGCAGTGCCAGGCGCACGTTGTCTGTGCCGGTGGCGGCCAGGCCTGCATTGATATGCCGCTCACGCCATTGCGTGAAGGCGTTGGCTGCCGTGGCGTCGAGCCCCTGGATCTGGCGCTGTAGCGCGTCCAGGGACTCATTGACGGCCTTGAGCAGTTGCGGATCGTTGACGGCCAGGTCCGCCTGGACGTTCGGCGTCTGCCCCAGCATCAACAGCGCGCCGATTTGCGCCGGGTCCGTCAGAGCGTGCGCGCCTTTGCCGTTGAGGCCGGCGAACGCCGGAATCGCCAGCAGTTCAGCGGGGATGCGCAGGCCGCTCAGGTCGACGCTGTCTTGCAGGGCAGGGAAGGGCAGGATGCGGCTGTGCTTGCCAATCCGCTCCAGGGCCACACCCAGGCGCCAGGCCGCGTCGTAGCTGTCGGCGGACAGGGTGCCCGGTGCGACCATGATCCCCGGCTTGCCCGGCAATGCGGTCCAGGCTGCGCCAACGTCCTGCAGCTGGCTGGCGTCGTAGCTGTAATTGAGGCGGGTGTCGGGTTCGATACGCAGTACGTTGCCGATGGCGCGTTCGTCTTCGCACAGCACTCGGGACACGATCGACGACCAGGCAATGCCCAGGCGCAGCGAGCCGTTGTCCCGCGCTTGCTTGTCCACACCCAAGGTCGCGCTGGTGTCGCCCTGGACTTCGCTGAGCCCTTGGGCGCGTACCGGGTAGCCGTCCAGCGACAGCAGCAACGTATTGCGGCCGCCCTCGCCATTGAGGTAACTGGCGTCGAAATTCAGCGTGGCGTCCGTCAACGGCACACCGGCGGGCACCGGCAGGTAAAGTTCACGTCGGGAATCGGTGGAGCCGAGGATGATCGGTGCGTCGATCCCCAGGTCGCTCAAGCGGATCTCGCGTTCCTGCCGGGTATCGGCGTTGAGCCGGTTGATCGCCTGGGTGAGCGGGCTTTCCGCCGCCAGGGCAAAGGCGGGCATGAGCGCAAGCAGGCTCACGCCACAGGCAAGGGCGCTGAGCGCACCCGTATTGAGGGCAACGAAAGACTTCATTCAGGCAGATCTCGAGCAGGTAGGAGAGGGCGGTCGGGTTACAGAAAGGTGAACACCGAGTGATTTTTTTACGGTACGGCACGGGCGTGTTGCCGCTGGCCGGGCGGACGATTCGCGGCAAACTCATCGACCGGTCGCCCCAACAGGGCGTCGACGATGCGGGCACTGGCCTTGCCATCGCCGTAAGGGTTGGCCGTCTGCGCCGTCCGGCGCCATAACAGATCGTCATCGAACAGCGCGTTGACCCCCTGGATGATCGAATCCGGAGCGGTCCCGACCAGCCGCACAGTACCCGCGGCCACGGCTTCCGGGCGCTCGGTGACATCGCGCATCACCAGCACCGGTTTGCCCAGGGAGGGCGCTTCTTCCTGCACGCCACCGGAGTCGGTGAGAATCACGTGGGCACGCTGCATCAGGCGCACGAACGCCAGGTAGTCCAGGGGTTCGATCAAGTGCACGTTGCGCAAATCACCCAGTTGTTCGGTTACCGGGCCCAGCACATTGGGGTTCAGATGCACCGGATAGACGATCTGGATGTCCGTACGCCGGGCCAGATGGCGCAAGGCCTTGCAGATATCCAGGAAGCCGTCGCCGAAGTTTTCCCGACGATGGCCGGTCACCAGCAATACCTTGCGGCCGGGTTGCAGGAACGAAAACTGCCGGTCCAGGCTGTCCCGCAGAGCAGGGTCGTGGTCGATGCGTCTTGCCGTCATTTGCAAAGCGTCGATCACGGTGTTGCCGGTCACCAGAGTCTTCCCTTGCAGGCATTCACCCAGCAGGTTGTCGCGGGACTCACAGGTTGGCGCAAACAGCAGATCCGCCCCCAGGTCGATGCAGCGCCGGTTCATTTCCTCCGGCCACGGGCTGTAGATATCACCGGTACGCAAGCCGGCTTCGACGTGGCCCACGGGAATGCGCCGGTGAAAGGACGCCATCGCCGCGACCATGGCCGAGGTCGTATCGCCATGCACCAGCACCCGATCCGGACGGGTCATTTCCAGCACCGGGTCGATCGCCGCGTATAGCGCCGCGGTCAGCGAGTTCAGGGTCTGCTTCGGGGTCATGACATCAAGGGTGTAATCGGCCTTCAAGTCGAACAGATCCAGTACCTGTTTGAGCATGCTTTGGTGTTGGCCAGTGATGCAGATCTGCGAATGAATGCCGGGGTGCGCAGCAAGCGCCTTGACCAGGGGCGCCATCTTGATGGCTTCCGGGCGCGTGCCGAAAATCGAGAGGATCCTGATCGGTGAATGATGGCGAACGATGATGCCTTCCTTGCGCAGTTCTAGTGCGCCGCATAGGAGTCGAACCAGGCATGATTTCGTCCTGGATCAACTTGCGATAGTTGAGAGTGTAAGGGTCGGAGTGATACGAGAGTGACTTGCCGATCACTCAAAGTTAGAGGGCAAGTTGCGTGACTGTCCGAAAGCGGCGCGATTATTAACATCAATGGCGATAAGGGCAAAGGTTATATGAAGTTTTTTTATTAATTTAATAACTGAAACTTTTCGAGATATTGTGGGTCGCGAATAATCGTTCTGGATTTCCAGATATTACTGCAGGTTATTAACATTATTCATTGATTTGTAACGATATTATATTTTACCTCTATTCATCGATTCGGATGAATTTCTCGCGTTTAATCTTGTCGTTCGAAATTTATCAGGCAGTGCCAATAGGTCATAAGAATGGCGCCTGTATATTGTCATGGTATGTGATGCAGGTCTTGGAAGTTGTTTGGGCGATGATGAAAAGTTCCATCTAAAGATGGGGTATGTTCACAATCCGCTGTTTAGCAGTTTGAGATACTCGGGACGTTCGGAAATTGAATTATGTCCGACACCTGGTATGACCCGTAGCGTTGCCACGCCATCGGCGAAGTGTCGGTAGAGGCGCTCGGTACTGGAACGCGGTATCACTTCGTCGTGCTCGGCTGCAATCAACAACGTCGGTACTGTGATATGAGCGGCGTATTTCCAGGAGTCGAAGCTGTCCTTGAGCAGCCACTTCACCGGAAACATCGGGTACAGCCTGGCCCCGAGTTCTGCGAGGCTGTTGTACGGCGTGATCAGCACCAGGCGCGCCGCCGGCCGTTGGCTGGCGAGGCGCACGGCGACCCCCGAGCCCAGGCTGCGACCGACCACGGCGATATTCGGGTGCGTGGCATAGACCTGGTCGAACAGGGCCACGGCATCGCGCTGGATCGCCTCTTCGCAGGGCGAGCCGGAACTGCCGCCGTAGCCCCGGTAGTGCATCAGGTACAGCGCATGATCGGGGAAGGCCTGGGCGAACCCGGGCAAGTTGCGGGACACGTCCTCGGCATTGCCGCCGAAATAGATCAACGCCTTGGCGCCGTCCCGGGGGCGCACAGTGACCAGTACCTGCGCGTCGTCGACCGACAAGGTGAGCAATGCTGCCGAGGCGTCGAGGGCGCGCGGTTGCGGGAAGTAGATGAGCGCGCGCTGGAATACGAACAGCGCCACACAGAGCACCAGGTACAACGCTGCGACGATGACGAGGAGAGACATCAGGATGCGCGACATTCGGCTAACGTTAGTGGGCGGCATTGACTGCTCTGGGCCTGAAGGCTGCTATCGCCTGATAGCGCTCAGAGTGTAGTCGATCGACAGTGGACGCACCGGGGAGGGCTCCCATGCCCATCGTCCTGAAGTGGCTCGACGTACGGCCAGCCGAAAGAACGGCGCTGATGCTGGGTTTTGCCTTCCATTTCTGCGTGCTCGCCAGCTACTACCTGGTGCGCCCGTTGCGCGATGCCCTGGGGCTGGAGGGTGGTGCCGACAAACTCCAGTGGCTGTTCACCGCCACGTTCGTGGTGATGCTGTTGATGGTGCCGCTGTTCGGTGCACTGGTGTCGCGGCTGCCGGCCATCCGCTTCGTGCCGTTGATCTATCGCCTGATCGCCTTGTCGATGCTGGTGTTTGGCGGCTTGATCACCAATCACGTCGCGCCGGTTGGCGTAGGGCGGGTGTTTTTCGTCTGGATCAGTATTTATAACCTGTTCATCGTCAGCATCTTCTGGAGCGTGCTGGTGGACCGCTTTTCCAATGAACAGGGGCGGCGCCTGTTCGGCTTCATCGCGGCCGGCGGCACACTGGGCACCTTCATCGGGCCCTTGTTGGCCGCGACCATGGCCACGCGCCTGGGCCCGGTGGCGTTGACCCTTGCGGCAGCGCTGCTGCTGGAAGCCGCGGTGCGCTGTTATCGGGCGTTGTTGTCCCGCACGCATTCGCAGTCCGGCAGCCGCCTGCTGGATGATCGGCGCATGGGCGGCAGCATGCTCGCCGGCATCACCCTGATTGTGCGCTCGCGCTATCTACTGGGGCTGGTGTTGTTCATGCTGTTGCACACCAGCGCCGCGACCCTGCTGTATTTCGAACAGGGCCGGATCGTCGCCGGTAGCTATGCTGATGTGGCCAGCAGGACGCAATTTTTCGCCGTGGTCGATTTGATTGTGTCGGCATTGACCCTGATCTTTCAGCTGTTGCTGACGGCGCCGTTGATCCGTCTGATCGGCGTCGGCGGGGCACTGGCCGCCTTGCCGTTGGCGACGATCGTGGCGTTCAGCGCCATGGCCCTGGCGCCTGTGCCGGCCACCGTTGCCCTGGCACAGGGGTTGCGCCGCGCGGTCGAGTTCGCCATCGTCCGGCCGGCCCGCGAAGTGCTGTGGACCGTGGTCAGCCGGGAGGAAAAATACAAGGCGAAGAATGTCATCGAAACCCTGGTGTATCGCGGCGGAGATGCCGCCAGTGGCTGGTTGTCCACCGGATTGACGGCGCTGGGCGCCGGGTTCGGCCTGGTGGCGCTGGTGATCGTGCCGTTTGCCGGGTTATGGGGCTGGTTATGCCAGTGGTTGGCCAGGCAGCAACAGCAAAAGGCTGAAAGCAAAAATGGGGAAGGATCATTCCATGAGCCACACTGATGGATATACCCGTCGACAACTACTCACGCTGGCCGCCGGTGCTTCGGTGGTCTTCACCTTCGATCCGGCCTTCGCAGCGTCCCCGCCGCCGAAGGAAACAGGAGGCAAGAACATGCTGACCCGAGCCATCCCCTCCAGCACCGAGCCATTGCCCGTCGTCGGCCTGGGCACTTATCGCGGCTTCGATGTCGCGCCTTCGGACCCTGCCTACAAGGATCTGCCCGCGGTGCTCAGTGCGCTGTTCCAGAAAGGCGGCACGGTGGTCGACAGCTCGCCGATGTATGGCCGCGCCGAACAGACCACCGGTGAATTGCTGTCTATCCACCGGCCGCGCTCGCCGGCCTTCCTGGCCACCAAGGTCTGGACCCGGGGCCGCGAAGAAGGCATCGAGCAGATGGAACAGTCTTTCAAATTGTTACAGACCGACCGCATCGACCTGATGCAGATCCACAACCTGCTGGACTGGAAAACCCACCTGCCGACCTTGCGCAAATGGAAGGAAGAAGGGCGCATTCGCTACATCGGCATCACCCACTACACGGCGTCGGCATATGACGAGGTGGAAGCGGTGCTTAAGGCCGAACAGCTGGATTTCCTGCAGATCAACTATGCCCTGGATGATCGCGGCGTGGAGAAACGCCTGCTGCCGCTGTGTCGCGAGCGCGGGGTGGCGGTGATCTGCAATCGACCCTTCGGTGGCGGCGGTCTGATCGCACGCTTGAAGGGCAAGCCGCTACCAGGATGGGCCGCGCAAGTGGAGGTCAGCAGCTGGCCGCAACTGGCACTCAAGTTCTTGCTGGCGCATCCGGCGGTGACCTGTGTCATTCCAGGGACGGGCAACCCGCGCTACATGGCGGAAAACGCCGGTGCCGGGTTTGGCCCGATGCTGACGGGGGCGCAACGCGAGCAGTTGATCGATCTGGTGGGGTAGGCGGGGCATTATCCGGCCTTGGTCCATTTGATGAGATTGTTGCGCAGGGTCACGACCGCCTTCTGCATGTCCATGAACTCCTCCGGCGTCAGCCCGGTGGCATCGGACAGGCCCAGTTCCGGGCGGCCTTCGCGCAGCTGTCGACCTTGTTTCGTCAGGCTGATCCGTACCTGGCGCTCGTCCTCGGGATCGCGCTGGCGCTGCAGATAACCCATCGCCTCGAGCTTCTTCAGGATCGGCGTCAGGGTGTTCGACTCCAGAAACAGTTTTTCGCCCAGGCTGCCCACGGTCTGGTCGTCTTGTTCCCATAGCGCGACGATGGTGATGTATTGCGTGTAGGTCAGCCCAAGCTGCTCGAGAATCGGCTTGTAGGCCTTGCCGAACGCCAGGTTGGTGGAATAGACCGCAAAACACAGGAAGTCGGAGAGTTTCGGGTTGGCGGGGGCCTTCTTGTCGGTGGTTTTCATGTGCATCCTCATTGGCCGCGACGGGTGGCTGGCAAAAACCTGAATATACCTCGTGTGCGATTCTATCGGAATGGTATCAACTTGGGGTTGCGACCGGTTCGCCGGTGAAGGCGAGCCGGTCACAGGATGGATCACGCCGTCAGGGCGTTAATGACCACATCGATGTTGCCTCGCGTTGCCTTCGAGTACGGGCAAATCTGGTCGGCGGCGTGCGCCAGTTCCGTCGCGACGTCTTGCGTCAGGCCCGGCACGCGCAGGGTCAAGCGCGCCTGGAGGAAGTAGGCTGCACCGGTCTGGCCCAGGTCGACCTCGATAATCACGGCAAGGTTGGACGGCAGCGACACCTTCATGTTTTTCGCCGCCAGCTCGACGGCGGCGGTGTAGCAGGCCGACCAGGCGCCGGCGAACAGCTGCTCGGCGGTCGGGTGCGGCACGATGGCGGTGAACTCGTGCGCCAGTTTTGCGTTACCCGGCGAGGAGAGCTGGATATCAAGGCCATGGGACGAGTTGCCAGCGTCGCTGAACGTCGTGTGGGTTTTGCCTGTCGCCAGTACTTTTTCAATCTTGTTCATGGATGAGTCCTCATAGTAGGGGTGATTTCATTGGTCGTATGCGCTTTAAGCGTATGCGATATATATGGCGTATCGAAGCTGCCGATCGATATCAACGTCGCACGGCAGGTCATGCCGTGAGGACGTTCAGGGCCACATCAATGTTACCCCGCGTCGCCTTGGAGTACGGGCAAATCTGGTCGGCGGTATGCGCCAGCCGGGTCGCGACATCGTGCGTCAGACCCGGCACGCGCAGGGTCAATCGGGCCTGGAGGAAGTAGGCCGGTCCGGTCTGGCCCAGGTCGACTTCGATGTCGACGGACAGGTCAGATGGCAGCACCACGTTCATCTCACCGGCTACCAGCCCGACGGCGGCGGTATAGCAGGCCGACCAGGCGCCGGCGAACAGCTGCTCGGCGGTCGGGTGCGGCTGGGTGGCGGCGAACACGTGGGCTGGTTTGGCGTTGCCGGGGCTCGACAGGGTAATGTCGAGGCTGCCGTTATGGCCGCGCGAGGTGAGGCCAGCTTCGCTGACGGTGGTGTGGGTTTTGCCGGTGGCCAGGACTTTTTCGATCTTGCTCATGGGGGTGAATCCTCTACAGGGTGAAAGAAGTGAGTTATTCATCGCATACGTTTGTATCGTATGCGATTGAAATAATAATCGCGCAGCCATCGATCGAAGTCAAGCGCTCACCGGGAGGCTCGCCGACGAGTGGTGGGGCATCTAGAGGGGTGCGGGTTGCCAGACTGTGCCGACTTCGTTATCGGCCCGGGCCAAAGTCCTCTGCGGCAAATCCTTATAATCAACGCTCGGGCAGGTTCCAGCCGACACGAAAGTGCTCGTACTGCGCCTCCGGCAACTGGATCAGCAGCGGCGACTGGCGCGGGTCCAGCCAGCCCATCAATTGGGAAATATCCGTTTGATCCATGGCGGTGCAGCCCAGCGTCGGCGAGGAGGGCGCTCGCCAGATATGAAAGAAGATGCACGAGCCCAAGGAGGGGGATGCCGGCGAGTTGTGCTCGATGACAATGCCTTGGCGGTACATGTCATCGTCACTCCGCATGCGTTCGGAACTGTTCCAGTCCCTGGCTGTTGTCGCCCCGTCCACCAGCGTGTTGTAGTGCCTGGATTGACTGTCATCCACGCATTCGATGGTCGGGGTCAAGGCCAGGTACGGCAGTTGGGTGCTGGCGGTGCTGTCGTAGCCGAACGCCGTTCCCAGCTTGAATATCCCGGCAGGCGCTTTTCCATCGCCTTCGTGTTTGACCGGGCCTTCCCGTTGCTCGACGGTTTCTGCAATACCCTTGCCCCAGGCCAGCCCACTCTTACCCAGAACCACCGGAAAGGCATTCGCGTATTTCTCAAACGTGGACCCTCGACGCACATAGCGCTGGGCAGTGCCCTGGGTGTCAGTCCAGTTTTTGCTGGTAACCACTATCAGTTGATGACTCGCGTCGAGAACATGGCTTGCTTGCGGCGGCGTAATGGTGAAGTCCATGACGTCCTTGCGCGGACCCGCGCCACCGAAGGTGAAGTGCCACCACTCCTTGTCGTACCCGGCAAACCCTTCCTGCTCCATTGCCCGGCTGAGTAGCTGGCGATTTTTCCGCGCATCAGCGTTGATCAACGGCGTATCGGTGTGCGCGCGCTCGTCGAAGCAGTCGTAACCGGTGCCCATGTCGAGTGCGCCGTCCCGCCAGCGCTGGCCGTAGGGCGCCGTACAGTCCACTTGCGCGGCGGCTGGCGTCCAGATTTCGGCGGGCAGTGCCTGTGGGCCGGTCAGGGTCAGGTCCACGGTCGAGCCTCGGGAGTGATTGGATACGCGGGCCACATAACCCAGGCGCCAGAAGTCCTGTTTGTCTACGCGCGGATAGAATTCGGCTTTGCGCGGGTCACCCGGCTCTGTGGCGAAGCGCCCCATGTCGGCAACCGCACGGCCGGGTCGATAGCAGTCGAACACCTTCAAACCATAGCCCTGGTCACGCAGTGCTTTTTGTACCCGGGCCAGGGCCTGGGCTGCGTCCTGCGTCAACAGGCACTGCGCCGCGGCGTAACCGTCGAGGGGGTGCCCGGTGAAGTTGTGAGCGCTGGCATAGCGGATGTCCTGCTCGATGGTCGGATCGATCGAACGCAGATACACCATGTCCTCAGGTCTTGATTGCGCGGTGGCCATGCCTGATGTGAAAACGCTCAGGCACAGGATCCAGCCTAGCAATGAGCCTGCGCGCAGATTCCCCGGAAGATGCAGAAATGGCCTCGCGAAAGACGCGGATATGACTCGGCACACAAGGCGCATTCAATGCCTCCGATGATGCGGGCTGCTGCGGCTGTAGGAGCAAGCTTGCTCGCGATGGACGTAAACGATAACGCGTTTTTCCTGAATTAACGCGTCGCCTTTGAGACCATCGCGAGCTAGCTCGCTCCTACAAAAGCCCCCTCCATGCTGCGGGGTAGTTGCAACAGGTTACCTTCACGCAGCGCCTCAGGTAGTAAAGCATCTGGAAACCCCTGGTAGCACACCGGGCGCAGGAACCGCTCGATGGACGTCATGCCCACCGACGTGAAGCGACTGTCCGATGAGGCTGGAAACGGCCCGCCGTGAACTGTGGCAAAGGTGACTTCCTGCGGATGGGCGAAGGCGTTGACGACGATGCGTCCGGTGCGTCGTTCCAGTACCGGCAGCAAGCGCCGGGCCAGTTGCAGGTCGCTGTGCTCAAGGTGCATGGCGGCACTGAGCTGACCCCGCAGGGAGCGCGCGACCGCCAGCATTTCATCCGCGTCCCTGACCTTCACCAGCAGTGCGCAGGGACCGAATACTTCCTCGGCCAACGCCGTTTCGCGCAGGAAAATGGCGCCGTCGACCTCAAGCAAGGCCGATTGGCCATCAAGCAGCGCATTCACTGCGTAGCCTTCGGCGACGCGACTGGCTCCGGCGTTTTCCATGGCGGTGAGCCCGTCGAGATAGGCCGCATGAATCCCCGGCGTCAACATGGGCCGTGCCGCTGCTTCGCTCACGCGCTTGACCATGGCGGTCCGCAGCGCGTCAAAGCCAGCGCCTTCGATCGCGATCAGGAGGGCAGGTTTGAGGCAGGCTTGCCCGACATTGACCAGCATGCGTTCGACAAATCCATCACCGATCTGACCGCCACGTTCAGCCAATGCCTCCGGGAGGATGAACGTGGGGTTGACGCTGGTCATTTCGGTAAACACCGGTATCGGCTCGGGGCGTTGCTGCGCCCGACGATACAGCGCCATGCCGCCTTGCTCGGAACCGGTGAAGGTAACGGCCTTGATCAGGGGGTGATCGACCAGGGCTTCGCCGATCGCATTGCCGCCGCCGCGTATCATCGAGAACACGCCCTCGGGCAGTCCGTTGTCTTGCACGGCCTTGCGGATGGCCCGCGCCTGGATTTTCGATGTGCCAGGATGCGCGTTGTGCGCCTTGACGATGACGGTAGCGCCCGCCGCCAGGGCCGAAGCGGTATCGCCCCCGGCGACCGAGTATGAAATGGGAAAGTTGCTGGCACCAAAAACGGCCACCGGACCGATCGCGATCTTCTGCAATCGATGGTCCATGCGCGGGCGTGGCTGGCGATCGGGTTGTGCAGGATCGATGGCCAGCTGGAGGAAGCGGCCTCGGCGCACGACCTCGGCGAACTGGCGGAACTGGGCCGCGGCTTTTGCCGCCTCGCCTTCAAGCTGGGCGGCAGGCAGGCCCGTTTCCAGCGCGGCCCGTGCGGCAAGCGCCTGGCGAACGTCGTCTAGATTGTCGGCGATGCTGTCAAGAAAGGTCGCGCGGCGAGCGAGCGAGGTGTGGCTGTAACTATCGAAGGCTTCATCGGCGAGTGTGGCCGCCTGGTCAACCTGGTCCGCGCCGCCCAAGGCGAACGCCGGCTCGATCAACTGGTGGGTGGCTGGATTGAGCGCCTTCATTGTGCCCTCGGTGGCCGGGACATCGTTGGCGCCGATAATCAGAGCTCCTGTCAATTTCATCGGATCACTCCTGCCGTGCCAGGGCGGCGATGAGTTCGTCGGTGGTCACAATGGCGTGGGCAAAAGTCGGGCCATTGAGTTCATGGGCGGCCTGCATCATTTCCGGCTTGAACGCGGCGGTGGCATCACGCACCAGCGTGACGTGGTAGCCGAGCTCGGACGCGTAACGGGCGGTTGCCTCGATGCAGGTATTGGCCAGCAGACCCACGATGATCACGTGGGTGATGCCTTTCTGCTTGAGGCGAAAATCCAGGTCGGTGTTGGCAAAACCACTGGAACCCCAATGCTCCTGGACCACGATGTCGCCGTCCCTGGGCGCGAAATCGGGGTGCCATTCGCCACCCCATTCGCCGCGTGCGAAGTGGTGCATGTGCATGACCTTGCACTGGGTCGGGTTTGGATGATCCCAGTTCTCGTAGTCGCCTTGTTCCCAGCGGCGGTGGGGTACGATGACCACCGAAATGTCCAGGGTACGGACTACACGATCGAGGGCGCGCAGGTTGTCGAGCAGGCCGATTTGCGTGGCGATCGGCTCGATCAAGGGATAGACCTTGCCGCCTTCCGACAGGAAATCGTTATAGGGATCGACCAGCAAGTAGGCAGTTCTGTCGAGTGGATAGTTGGCTGTGGACATGGCGGTATTCTCCAGGGGTTTCGGTAGCCGGTGCCGTGGAGTTGCCATGGCACGCTGTAGATATGATAATCATAGTGACATTGAAAGAGGCAAGTCCTTATGTCGGCAAACCCAGACCGTTCACCAACCTTGTGCCCGATTTCAAGGGCTGAGGAGATCGTGGGCGACCGCTGGACCGTGCTGGTCCTGCGCGAGTTGTTCATGGGCAGTCATCGCTTCGACGAGATCCAGGCGCAGACGGGGGGAACCCCGCAGATGGTTGCCGCGCGCCTGAAAAACATGGAGGCTGACGGCCTGATCACACGCCGTCCCTACAACGAGCGACCGCTGCGCTACGAGTACCACCTCAGCGCCAAAGGCGAGGCCTTCTACTCGGTAGTGCTTGCGCTGCGCGCATGGGGGGAAACCTGGTGCAAGTCGCCAGAGGAGGGGCTGGCGGTGAGCTACACCCATCAAACGTGCGGCCAGCCAGCTGGCCTCGGGCCGCTGTGCGAGCATTGCGGCGAGCCATTACGCCGTGGCGAGCTGATTAGCGAGCACAGTGAAGCCTATGCCGCAGAACGAAAAACACGGCGTGAAGCCTTCAAGGGTACTCGCGGCTCTGACTCGGTTTGAATGACCCAGCGCTAGAGCGAGCAACCGGGTCTTGGTATCTCCTGTAGAGATTGCTCTAATCAGTTTTATTCGTTTCTTAAGATAGCTGCTTCGCGAGTACTGTCTGCCCATCTGAAGAAGAGAAGGGCAGGTATGAACAGTGTAAAGCCAACGTTCGCCAGCGAACCCACGCTGCGGCCAGCCTCCGCAGGGTGGGGCACCCTGGCTGGTTTTTGCGCCAGTCTGGTGGGTATCGGCCTGGCACGATTTGCCTATACGCCGTTGCTCCCGGCCATTATCGGCGCGCAATGGTTCGACCCTTCCAAGGCGGCTTACCTGGGGGCCGCCAACCTCGCGGGCTACCTTTGCGGGGCGATGTTCGGTCGCTCCATGGCGGCCAGGACCTCAACGGCGTTTACCCTAAGGGCAATGATGGTGCTGGCAAGCCTGGCGTTTTTTGCCTGTGCCTGGCGTGTGTCCTTCGCGTGGTTCTTCGCTTGGCGCTTTCTGTCGGGCACAGCCGGTGGTGCGTTGATGGTGCTGGCCGCGCCAACCGTATTGGCGCATGTGCCTGCGTCCCGGCGTGGACTGGCAGGCGGGGTGATTTTCATGGGGGTCGGGGTCGGCATCGCGGCTTCTGGCACCCTGGTCCCGCTGTTGCTTGAACAGGGCCTGCGGCAAACCTGGATCGGTCTTGGACTGATATGCCTGGTATTGACCGCGATTGCCTGGCGCGGATGGCCGAGCGAGCCCGCGCCTGCGGCCAACCCCACGCATCACCATCATCCAGCGGCCAACGGCAGGCTCAAGGCGCTGTATGTCGAGTACGCACTCAACGCGGCCGGTTGGGTACCGCACATGATCTTTCTGGTGGATTTCGTAGCCCGGGGCATGGGTCAGGGCCTGCAGGTGGGCGCCCAGTACTGGGTGCTGTTTGGCATAGGCGCCACGGTCGGTCCTCTGCTGGCGGGCGTACTGGCCGACCGGATCGGCTTCGGCCGCGCCTTGCGCCTGTCTTTCATCATTGAGGCCATCAGCGTCGCCGTACCGGCCCTCGGACTCGGCAACGCCTGGCTGATGATATCCAGCGTTGTCGTCGGCGCCTTTGTCACAGGTACCGTGCCGCTGGTGCTCGGTCGGGTTCACGAGATACTCGCCAGACATCCCGCCCAACAGAGTTCGGCCTGGCAAACAGCCACGGTCGGATTTGCCTTGTTCCAGGCGGTGGCGGCCTATGGCTTGTCGTTTCTGTTCTCGTACAGCGGGGGCAATTACGGCGTGCTGTTCATCATCGGCACGTCGGCGATGGTGCTGGCTTTTGTCATCGATGTCGCAGCGCTCAGGTATGCCAATGACCAATAACGGAGCTTCTCTTCACATGAGTTATGCCGAGCGCAATCTCGCCTATTGGCGCCGCAACCTGGCGGTATGTGTGTTCGGCTCGTTCACCACCCTGGTCAGCCTGAGCCTGTTGTTGCCTTTCCTGCCGCTTTACGTCCAACAACTCGGCGTCGCCAACCAGGCTGATGTGGTGCAATGGTCGGCGGTGGCATTCGGCGCAACGTTTTTTGGCACGGCAATCACCGCACCGATCTGGGGTCGCCTGGCCGATCGTTACGGCCGCAAGCCAATGCTGATCCGGGCGGCGATCGGCATGGCCATCGTCATGTCGATGATCGGGCTGGCGCGCGACGTCACGGAGCTGGTGGTGCTGCGCCTGGTCGCCGGGCTCATCGGCGGCTACGCCTCGGCTTCGATCGTGATGATCGGGTCGCAGGTGCCGCGGGAAAAGGCCGGTTGGGCGCTGGGTGTGCTATCCACGGGTGCCTTGTCCGGCAATCTGATCGGGCCGCTGGTGGGCGGATTTCTGCCGGAGCTGGTGGGGATTCGTGGCACGTTTTTCGTCGGCGCCGGAATGATCGCACTGGCAGCACTGACGACCATCCTGTTCATTCGTGAGGATTTCGATCGCGCCTCGGATGGCAGGCGGCGGATCGACAACACCCGAGCCGAAGGTGCCACTTCCAACTGGCCCGTCATTGGCGCGCTGCTGATGACCGCGATGATGGTGCTGCTGGCCAACATGTCGATCGAGCCTATCATCACTGTCTATATCGGCCACCTTGGCGTTGCCGTTGAAGACCAGGCGCGGATGGCGGGCGTGGTGATGGCCTGGTCAGCGCTTGGCAGTATCTTGACTGCCGCCAAACTGGGGGCGCTGGCCGACCGCATCGGCGGCTGGAACGTCATCATCGGTTGCCTGGTGTTGACGGGCATCGTCATGGTGCCCCAGGCCTTCGTCACGCAATGGTGGCAACTGGCGGTGTTACGCGGCGTCATGGGCATGACCATTGCCGGGCTGCTGCCATCGATTGCCAAGCTGATACGGCTTTCGGTCGCAGAGCACAACACAGGCAAAGTACTGGGTTACCTGCAATCGGCGCAGTTCTCGGGGCAGGTGATCGGGCCATTGATCGGTGGCCAGATCGGCGCCTACGTGGGTTTGAACGCGGTGTTCCTGGTCACCGGCGCGCTGTTGGTGCTGTGTGCCGGAGTTAACGCCTGGGTGAGACGTCGCGTCATCGCGCAAAACCGATGCGCTGCCGGCAGCACCTGATCGCGCTATGACGCCAGGGGCATTGGTCCCGGGCCGACGGCACCGTCCCGGCGAACGCTCTGCAGAAACGTGCTTAACGCGCTGGAAAAATAGCCATCGATGCGTCTGACAAACACCGTCTCCACGGCGGCGAGTTCCGGCGCAATCTCATGCGTGGCAACCAACCCTTCGCGCACGGCGTTCGCCACTACGCCTCGGGGCAACAGCGTGACCCCGACTCCGGCGGATACGCAGGCGATGATGGCGTCGATCGAGCCAAACTCCAGCGGCTCGGGGGCCTGGATTCCCAGGCCGGCCAGCAGGGAATCCAGGCGCTGTCGATAAGAGCAGCCAATGCGAAAAACCACGGTCTTGAGCGTGTCGATGCCAGCGACAGCCTCCAGGCTGTGAATCGCCGGGGAGGTGACCAGCACCAATTCTTCGCGGAACGCCAGTTCGCTGTGCAATTGCGGATGGTTGACCGGGCCTGCGACGAACGCTCCTTCCAGCCGGGAATCGATAACCGCCTGAATCAGGCTGCAAGTGGTGCCTGTGCGCACCACCGGCCGGACCTCGGGGTAGGCCTTGGCAAATTTTGCAATCAGCTGCGGCAAACGCAACGCCAAGGTGGTCTCCAGCGTACCGATCTCGAGCACACCGTTTGGCTGCCCATCGTCGCGCGCGGCGCAGGAAGCATCCTGCAACAGCTTCGAAAGCCGGGCGGCGAAGGGCAGCAGGCGGCGTCCCGCGGGCGTGACCTGAACCCCCCTGGCACTGCGCTGGAACAGCGCCACACCGAGTTCGTCCTCCAGTGAGCGAATCCTCGCGGACACGTTGGACTGCACGGTATTCAGCTCATTGGCCGCCTTGTTCATGCTGCCGTGCCGTGCCACCGCATCTACCACCTTGAGATCCGTAATATCCATCGAACTCACCTATCTCAAAAACTGATTACAGAATGTGAAGAAGCCAAGTTTCAGAGATTAGATTTCCTGGTGAGCAATGGCAAGCGTAGCGGTGCTTCAGGTTCATCAAAACAGATCGTATGAATCATAAATCATCGTTTTACATGATCCTTTGCCAGGCATAGGTTGATCAGGCAAACAAACCGCAGCCAGTGGCGGGTCGAGCTTTCGAATCCGAGGCTGTGGAACAACAATAATTTCCCACTGCACCACGGAGTCAACGTGAATCACGCATCTGAATCAGCCAGAATTCGCAACCACCCCCGGTACAAGGATCTGGTCTCACGGCAGCGAAGATTCGTCGCTTGCCTGACCGCTGCAACCCTTGTGCCTTACTTCACGTTTATCCTCGTCGCCGCGTTTGCCCCCCAGCTGCTGGCGACGAAGCTTTCCACCACGAGCATCATCAGTATCGGTTGGCCCCTGGGTGTCGCATTCATCATTGGCGCCTGGTTGTTTACCGGCGTGTACATCCTGCGTGCCAATGGCGAGTTCGACGAACTGACCGCAGAAATCCGCGCGGGGGCAGTCGTATGAAACCATTAGTTCAATACCTCATTGTTCCTGCACTCCTGGGCACGATCGCCACCGGTGCCGTGGCCGCCGATGTGTTGCAGCACGTCGAAAAACAGCCCCTGAACATCACCGCGATCTCGATGTTTCTGATCTTCGTGGTGACGACTCTGGGCATCACCTGGTGGGCCGCGTCAAAGACCAGGTCCATGGAGGATTTCTACACTGCAGGGGGCGGGATTACAGGCTTCCAGAACGGCCTGGCACTGGCCGGGGACTACATGTCGGCCGCGGCGCTGCTGGGTGTCACCAGCATGATTTTCTTCAACGGCTTCGATGGCGTGCTGTACTCGATCAGCTTCTTTGTCGCCTGGCCCTTGCTGTTGTTCCTGTTTGCCGAGCGCATCCGCAACCTGGGGCGCATCACCATCTCGGACATCGCCTCCTTTCGCCTCGATCAAAACCGGATTCGAACCCTGACCGCCTTCGGCTCGTTGACCGTGGTCTGTTTCTACCTGGTAGTGCAGATGGTGGGGGCGGGGCAGTTGATTCAATTGTTGTTCGGCCTGCCTTACAACTATGCGGTGATTGCAGTCGGTCTGTTGATGGCGGTCTACGTCACCTTTGGCGGCATGGTTGCCACTACCTGGGTGCAGATCATCAAGGCCGGGCTGTTGCTGGTGGGCGGCACCTTGCTGGCATTCCTGGCGTTGAGCAAGTTCGGTTTTTCCTTCGAACTGTTGTTCGAGAAAGCGGTGGCCGCACACCATGACGGCGAGCGGATCTTGCTGCCCAGCAAGCTGGTGGCCGACCCGCTATCGCTGATCTCGCTGGCACTGGGTCTGGTGTTCGGCACTGCGGGGTTGCCGCACATCCTGATGCGCTTCTTTACCGTGGCGGACGCCAAACAGGCGCGTAAATCGGTGTTCGTCGCCACCGGTTTCATCGGCTTTTTCTACCTGATCGTTGGCGTGCTGGGGCTGGCCGCAATCGTGATCGTCGGGCAGGATCCGGCCTTCTACGAGTCCGGCATTCTGGGTGGCAAGCTCATCGGCGGCGGCAATATGCCGGTGATGCACCTGGCCAAGGCCGTGGGGGGCGACTTGCTGCTCGGTTTCATCTCCGCCGTCGCGTTTGCCACGATCCTGGCCGTGGTGTCCGGACTGACCATGGCCGGTACCTCGGCGATTTCCCATGACCTCTATGTCATGGTCTTCAGGAAAAACCAGGCCAATGCCAAGGACGAGCGGCGGGTGTCGCGGATCGCGTCGGTGGGCATCGGCATCGTCGCGGTGGTGTTGGGTATTTTGTTCAAGGAGCAGAACATCGCCTTCCTGGTGGCGCTGACGTTCGGTGTGGCGGCCTCGGTCAATTTCCCGATTCTGGTGCTTTCGATGTACTGGAAAGGGCTGACCACCCGAGGGGCGCTGATCGGTGGCATTGCCGGCCTGATCAGCGCCGTCAGCCTGGTCATTCTCTCGCCCGCGGTGTGGGTCAAGGTGCTGGGCAACGCCGACGCGATCTTCCCTTATGACTACCCGGCAATCATCTCGATGAACGTGGCCTTCCTCTTCACCTGGCTGGGCTCGGTCACCGATCGCAGCAGCGCGGCCGCGCTTGAACGAGCGCGTTTCGATGATCAGCTGATCCGTGCCCAGACCGGGCTTGGTGCATCCCAGGCTGTCAGCCATTAAAGCGCATTGGGTACCCCAGTCCTTTCCATGTCCTGAAAAAGGAGTCAGCCATGCAATTACGAGACAATGGCCTGAGATTCTCACCCATCACGGTTGCGCTGCACTGGATCGTGGTGTTTTCACTGCTCTCGATCCTCTGCCTGCAGGGTTTTATCACCCATGCCTCCGATCAGGCGGCGCGGATGGAGTTCGCCCGGTTGCAAAACCTGATTGGCCTGGTTTTGTTCCTGGTATCGATCTATCGGTTCTGGGCCCGGATCACGGCTTACCATCCGCTGCCCGTGGGCACGCCTAATCCGATTGAGGTGATCATCAGCCGTTCCGTGGCGGTGGCGCTCGCCCTGGCAATGGTGCTGCTGCCGATCGCGGTCTGGGCTTCGAGGTCCGCCGCCGGAGAAGCCACGGATCTGCCCTGGGGCTTTTCGATTCCAGCGCTGTTGCCTGCCAGCCAGGCGCTGAAACAGGTCGTCGATGTGTTGTTTGATATCGGTGCCTCGTTGTTCCTCGCCGGCCTGGCCCTGCATATCTTCGGCGCGGTCAAGAATCACTTTCTCCTGAAGAACAACACGCTCAAGCGGATGCTTGGAAAACATGTGGAGTTGTGAGCAATGAACGAAGGCAAATTCGATTTTGCAGGTAATGACATTACCCGCCTGTGTGGCGTCAAATACCCGATCTTTCTCGGCGGCATGGCGGCCATTTCCGGCCCGGCACTGGTGGCGGCGGTCGCCAACGCCGGGGGGATGGGGGTCATGGGTGGCCTGCGTCTGCCGCCGTTGGCCCTGCGTCGATGGCTGCAGGAAACCCGCACCCTGACCGACCAGCCCTTTGGCGTGAACCTGGTGCCGCAGTTCGGCGGGCCGGATGTATTCGAAGCGCAATTTCAGGTGGTGCTCAAGGAAAAACCCCGACTGTTGTCGCTGTTTTACGCCGAAGCGTATTCCGCCGACATGATTCCCCGGGCGAAAGACGCCGGGCTGGTGGTGATGGTGCAAGTGGGCTCGGTGGCGCTCGCCAAACAGGCCATCGCTCAGGGGGCTGACATTATCGTGGCGCAAGGCAGTGAGAGTGGCGGTCACTTGAACCGCGGCACAATCGGCATTATGCCGTTGTTGTCTTCGGTCATCGCCGTCGCCCAGGGGCGTCCGGTACTGGCGGCGGGCGGCATCACCACCCGCGACGATGTCCGTGCGTTGATGTCGCTGGGTGCGTCAGGGGTGGTGGTGGGCACCGCTTTCATTGCCACCGACGAGTCGAATGCGCACCCGCTGTACAAGCAGAAAATCGTTGAAGCGACCACGGACGACACCGAGTACCGCACGGGTTATTCGTTCGGCTGGACCTACGGCACGCCGCACCGGGTAATTCCCAATCGCGACAAATGGAACCTGCTGCGCTTCATCGGCGGAGGCGCCCGGGCGATCGACAAACCGCGCATGGCCAGGAAGCTGTCGCTATACGCGGGTCAGGGCGTGGGGAAAATCCACAGTATCGTGCCGGCTGCGCAACGCATGGCTGAACTGGCGTTGGGGTTGCCAATGACCACAATGCGGCTGCAAACCGCAGAGGGCGGTGCCATCAACTATGCCGCCCAAGGCAGGATCGTTCTTTAGGCGAAATCCGTAGGTGCTCGCAATGGAAGCCAACGATAACGCGCGTTTCCTGACTAAACACATTGTTCTGTGGGAGCAAGCTTGCTCGCGATGGTCGTCAACGATAACGCGCGTTTCCTGACTAAACACATTGTTCTGCAGGAGCAAGCTTGCTCGCGATGGACGTCAACGATAACGCGCGTTTCCTGACACCACACGTTGTTCTATGGGAGCAAGCTTGCTCGCGATGAACGTTAACGATAACGCGTGATGCCTGAATAAACGCGTCGCTCTTGAGTTCTTCGCGAGCAAGCTCGCTCCTACAGGGACCGCGCGCGTTCATCGAGCCGCTTTGGGGGCGGCTCTACAGGCTCGCCGGCCGGGCAATCTGTTCCTGTGCCAATCCAATGAACGCACTCATCGCCGAGGTCAGCATCGAATCGTTCCTGCGAATGAACACCGTTGAAACCTTGGCAAACTCGGCTGGCAATGTATGGCAGCGAATACCGTGGCGCACACTGCAGTTCTCGGCGATGGCCTTGGGCAGCAAGGTCACGCCCATGCCCGCGGCGACGCAGGACAGGATACCGTCGAGCGTACCCAGTTCCATGATCTGGTTAGGCACCAGCCCGACCTGGTAGAACCAGTTTTCCAGGGTCGAGCGATAGAAGCAGCCGGTGCGGAACACGAGTACGGTTTGTTGGGGCATTTTATCAATGAGCGCCGCCAGCGATTCGAAATGGCTGCTGCTGACCAGCACCAGTTCTTCCTGGAAAACCTCTTCCTGCGCCAGCGCCGAATTCTGGTGGAACCCGCCAACGAAGGCGCCGTCGAGTCGATGCGCTTCAATCGCCTTGATCAGCTCCACCGTTGTGCCGGTGAGGAGCGACAGCTGCACGTCGGGGAATTTTTCGCGGTACTTGGTCAGCACCTGGGGTAAGCGAATGGCGGCCGTGGTTTCCATCGATCCCAACCGCAGCAAACCCGTCGGGCTGCCGGTGTCCATCAAGGCACTGCGACTCTCTTCAGTGAGCTGCAGGATGCGCCTCGCGTAACCGAGGAAAGTTTCGCCCGCCGAAGTCAGCACGACCCCGGACTTCTTGCGGATGAACAGCTCGCGGTTGAGCTCGGCTTCCAGCTCCTTCACACGCATGGTGACATTGGACTGCACGGTGTTCACGTTGAGCGCGGCGGCGGTAAAACTGCCCAGCTCGGCCACCGCGCAGAAAATCTTCAGCTGGCGCATTTCCATGAACATTGTCACCTATCATAAAAAGTGATGGATTGAATCACGAGCCATCATTTTACTGGCTTTGTCAACGGTTAGTAAAGTGAACAAAACAGGACTGACAAGCGTGGTTGTGAACGATGACACTGACTTCAAACATTGACCATGTCTTTGCCGGCGGCCTTGGGGTGTTGAAACCCGAGGGACAACGTACGGGCATCTTCAAACGAAGAATTACAGGCTCTGCTCGAGTCGAACTGAACGGTATCGTCGGTGACCAGCACGGTGATCCCAGGGTACATGGAGGGCCGGAAAAGGCGGTGCATCAGTATGCGGCGCAGCACTATGAGCGATTGGCGCAGGCGTTTGCACACAGCGCCCTGGAGCTGCTTCCCGGCAGCCTGGGAGAGAATATTTCAGCACGCTCGCTCTCTGAACAAAACGTACACATCGGCGACGTGTTCCAGATGGGCAGTACGGTGTTGCAAGTCTCTCAGCCACGCAGTCCATGTTGGAAAATCAATCATCGCTTCGATGCCGAGCGGATGTCGATGTTCGTCGCCAAAGAGCGAATCACCGGTTGGTATTACCGGGTCATCCAGCCGGGATTCATCAAGATGGGTGACAGGATAGAACTCCTGGAACGGCACACCGACCGCTTCTCCATCGACGAGTTCTGGAAGGTGCAGTTGTCGCATCGACCGGTGATCGATGACCTGCTGGCGTTGGCGGCAACCCATGGCTTGGCTGAAGACTGGCAGCGACGCCTGTCGGAGCGGGCGAAGTGGCTGCAAAAGGCGCTCAGGACTGAGCACAATGCACAGCCCCAAGCGAGATAAACCAGGGCCTTTCCGGGAAACCGGCACGAAGCCGACCGCCAACTCAACCCAATAAAAAACTGTAATTAGAAACGAGATGAGCTGTGCTCTTTCCAGAGGCATTCCGTCCATTCAATCTCCGAGAAGTGCGCGGCAAAAGAGGAGTCGCCTGGACTACTGGCAAAGAACCCGAAACGAACACTGTCTTGGGCATGAAACATATGGAACATACGCATCATGCTGAAATATAAACCATTAGCGGAATTCTCGAGTAGAAAGTCGCTCCCCCTACGGCTCAGTCGGTAATACATTGTCTGTGTTACTCGATCAAAGTTGGTCATGGACCAATCAGAAAAGCCGTTATTTGTCACGACAGAGAAAAGCTGTTGATAGCCATTGCTCTGATACTCGATGCCACTTTTCATCCAGTTGTTTTCATCCTGATAAATGAACAGGCCACACTGATCAAAGTATATTTTTGAATTAAAAGCTACCTTGGCTTTGATTGTCCAAAATCGTTCTTCACTGGCGAGAACAATGCCAGGGGCATTGTTGTACTCTAGGCCATAATAGGTTCCCCGCCAGAAATCAGTATCCGGTGAGGTGTGAATCACAATCTCGTGATCGGTGATTGACGAATGCTCAGGAATGTTAATCCAGTTTAATTCTGATGTATTAAATTTTTTCATGTTTATTTATTTTTCAGTAGCCACTGCCTGATTTCATCATGGTTGTGAACGCAAAGATCCGCCGCACTCAGGTCCTGCTGTCCAGAATTGGGGTTAAGCAGGCCGATACAAAACATATGGGCGGCTTTTGCAGCAGCAATGCCATGGATTGAATCCTCAATCACTAAACACGAGCTGGGGGCAATGTCGAGTCGCTTAGCTGTCAAGAGAAAGATCTCAGGATCAGGTTTGCTGTGTTTAACATCATCACCACAGATGACGTCATTAAAAAATGGACGCAACCCGGTTTCACGCAAAATGACCTCAACGAGCTTGCTGGGAGAAGATGATGCGACTGCACAGGGTATTCCTGCCTCATTTAAAGTGGTGAGGAGTGTTTGCGTGCCAGGCATTGGTGAAAGAGGTTCGGAACACATCGCATGAATCAATCGTCGTTGATGCTGTATTATAAGACAGTCTAGAGACTCGGTGAGTCCGTATTCATTTTTTATGGCACTCCACATATAACGCTGCGTGGTGCCCACAAAGCGTGACAGCTCTGTTTTATCAAGAGACACACCATAACGCGCGCAAGAATGTCTTTCCATTTCCATGTAGAGAGGTTCGCTGTCGATTAGAACGCCATCCATATCGAAAATAACAGCATTAATTGCTGGCATCAATGCGTACTCTGATGGTCAAATTCGCGTTTGAAGTGCAGTAGGTTGTAATTGGAGCGTGCCTCAAACGCATGTAACTTGAATGATTTGGTCATTTCAATATCTCGATATCCCTCCCCGTCAGTGAGAGAGGTCGTCTCTGAACCACCAATGATAATGGGTAATTGCATTAGAATAATTTCATCAACCAGATCGAGATTGAATACCTGCCAGTTCAATTGGCCGCCGCCTTCAACCATAATATGTTTTATTCCGCGTGCTTCCAGTATTGGGAAAAGCAGCTTGAAGTCAACGCATGCTGCTCCGGCAAAAAGTACCTCCTTTCCACGAGAACGGATCAGTTCAACCATTTTGTGGTCGCGGGATTGTTCTATCGTTGCGATTATGGTCTCCTCTGGCGAACTCAAAATTTTGGCAGAGGCGGGGAAATCCAGTGACGTAGTTGGAATGATGCGCACAGGATTACGCCCGGTCTCATAACGATTCGTCAATTGTGGGTCATCAGTGACAATCGTATTGCGACCAACCATGATGGCATCTACTTCACCGCGAAATTTATGGATAAAGCGCATATCTTCATCGTTGAATCGTTGAAATAGAGGCTTGCTGGATGCTCCATTGCCTAGTGTTAATTTCCCATCAATAGAAATCTGACTAAATACAGTAACTTTCATTATGATTCCATTCATTGTTTGTAGGTGTTTAGGGTTTTATAGGTACTTTGGGTTTGGCATGAAAACGCTTTTGATGGTGGGGGCGGACGGATCATTCAACAGACTGTCGAATGCCGCAGGATATGCTTCTAATGGGTAGTATTGCGTAACCAGTTTTCCAAGTTCCGGGAGCATGCCCGCCATGCGTAGCGCGCGAGGAAAGTGCTGGTTGTATTCCCCTGCAGCAATGATGCTAATGGCATTGACGAGAAAATATTTTACAGGCAGTTGGTAATGATAATCTCCATTAAATCCGAAAAGGAGAATTCTACCGCCTCGTCGGACAAATTGAATGGCAGTGTCTATCTGATTACCAACGGTGTCTATGACAGCATCAGCCTTGCTTTGATCTTGCATTCGTAGTTCCAGCTCATCGGCATGCATGACATCCAAGCCTAGCGAGCGGCCAAATTTGATGCGGTAGGGGTTCAGATCCGTGGCAAGTGTAGTGACTCCCATTGCGCGCAGAAGCAACTGTGCGACCAGGCTCATCGGGCCTGAACCTAGAAGCAATACTCGCTCTCCTGCCTGAATAGACGCCTGATCAATATTGTTCAAAATGCAAGCAACGGGTTCAATAAGGACGCCCGTTTCCCAGCTCATATCGTCTGGCAAGCAGTGAACAAAACGTTCACGAGTAATAAAACGTTCAGCAAAAGCACCGTGTTTGTTTATGCCTGCGATATCGAGACCAGAATTTGAACCACCGTTACATAGATGCGTTTTAGCTGAGCGGCAGGGCTCACAGGATCCGCAATATTCGTTAGGATCCACCACCACCCGCATTCCTGTCCGCAGGTGTGTCACGTCCTTTCCTACTTTGACGATCATGCCGACTGCTTCGTGACCGCGAATGACATCTGTTTGCCCCTCTTCACGCCCCGCCAGCACGGCCAGGTCCGTTCCGCAGATGCCTGATAGCACAATGTCGATCTCAACACCATCATCAGGAAATACCTCAAGGTAATGGTGGTCGATGAGGTCCAACCTCTGTTTATCTATCAAGCTAATCGCATTCATATGATATCAATGGCTCCACTTTGTTTTTAGTACGATATTGTCAATATGGACCGTTATCTTCTGCTGCGTCTGAAGCGATCAGCGGTAGTCTAATCGCGCCATCACTGCGGAGGGCTGAGGTGATAGCCATAGTACAATTACCTCTGCGCCAATTTCAGCTAGAAAATATAGCCATCTGAATTAATCCTGATACGCTTTGTGTCGACAAATCTGGAAACGATAGATCTGAAACTCATGTTGCCTGTCAAATAGGCGCGGCCTATATTAAGCTTTTGCCTAACTATCAATTAAAGGATGACATTGGTTTTTTTATAAGGGTTCCTGTAACAACTGATTCGCATCATTAACGGATTAAGTTAGCGCGATCTACATCATCTACTGTGCGATGTTTTCCGGGAGGCCACGCAAGCGCTCGCCGTATAAAGCACACACTGATCCCTCTCAACGTTACCGTTAGCCTCTGCCCAAAGACTGATCGCCAACCCAGTGATTGGCCAACCCTTAATTCGAAGCTCTGCAGCGTAGCTTCATTATTTGTGATTCATAAAATCATAAATCATCATTTTACATGATCCGATGGCTGACCTTACTTTGGCCCCTGAAGGCACAGCGACACCGCCTGGCACTTTCCTGACAACAACAAGAGATGGCTCTTATCCACCACCAGGGGACACCCGCCTTGAGTAACCAGCCAGCAGAGATCGCACGCTACATTCACGGCCGCGCAACACCAGGTACCTCAAGCCGCAAGCAGAACGTCACCAATCCCGCCACCGGTTCGATCATTGGCCAGGTGGCGCTCGCCAACGCCGCTGACGTCGACGCGCGGCGGGAGAGCATGGCCGAAGGCGCCGAATTTGCCATGCCGACTTCCAGGTAGGCATCGTGCTTTTTTCAGGTTTGGGATGAAGAGCGGGTTGGATGGCGGCAGGCACGGGCTGCACGCCATCCTTTTTCCCAGGGGGCGAATTTCTCGCTCCCGGTTTTTTCGCAAAGGTGAACCGCTATGCCGCTGCTCAAGTTCGACCTCATTCAGGGCCGCAATGACGCACAGCTCAAGGCGCTGCTGGATGTGGCCCATCAGGCGATGGTCCAGGCATTCGAGGTGCCTGCCAGTGATCGCTACCAATGCGTCACGCAACATCGTCCGGGGGAGCTGGTGCTGCAAGACACGGGACTGGGTTACACGCGCTCGGCCAAGGTCGTCTTGCTGACGGTGATTTCACGGCCGCGTTCAGAACAACAGAAAGCCAGGTTCTACCGGTTGCTCGCCGAAAAGCTGCAAGCCGACTGTGACCTGTCGCCCGACGACCTGATCGTTTCGCTGGTGGAGAATACCGATGCGGACTGGTCCTTCGGCCGTGGCAGGGCGCAATTCCTCACCGGGGAGCTCTAGGGTCCTGCAGCCTGCTTGCAATCAACCGCGCCCATTTTTTTAAAGGTGATGCCATGTCCAATCCTCTGCTGTCCCTGTTGAACATCGACCTTCCGATCATTCAATCGCCCATGGTCGCAGTTTCCACCCCAAGACTTGCGGCTGCGGTGTCCAATGCCGGTGCGCTGGGCTCCATCGGCATCGGTGCGAGCAACGTCGAACAGGCGCGGGCGATGCTGCGAGAGACGGCGGCGCTGACGGACAAGCCCTTCAACGTCAATCTGTTTTGCCACCAGCCTGCGGTGCATGACCCAGCTCGGGCCTCGCAATGGCTGAATGACCTGTCCCCGTTTTTTGCCGAATTCGGCGCGCAGCCGCCTGCTTCTCTGCGTGAGATCTATACCTCATTCGTCGAAGACCCGGACATGCTGCAGATGCTGCTGGAAGTAAAGCCAGCAGTGGTGAGCTTCCATTTTGGCTTGCCCCCGCAACCGGCCATCGATGCGCTCAAGGCTGCTGGCATCAATTTGTTGTGTTCGGTGACCAACCTGGCCGAAGCGCGGTTGGCTGAGCACGCCGGCGTGCATGCACTGGTGGCTCAAGGTTACGAAGCCGGTGGACATCGCGGGGTGTTCGACCTACAGCAGGACACTGAAATGGGCACCTTTGCGCTGGTGCGTGTGTTGAACGCCGAGTGCAGCCTGCCAGTGATCGCGGCGGGCGGCATCATGGACGGCGCAGGGATCAAGGCGGTGATGCAATTGGGAGCCAGTGCCGCGCAGTTGGGTACGGCGTTTATCCTCTGTCCGGAATCTTCCGCCAACGGCGCTTATCGAGAGGCTCTCAAAGGTCCGCGGGCACACCAGACCCAGGTCACCAGCGTCATTTCCGGCCGCCCGGCCAGGGGCATGGTCAATCGCAATTTCACCTCCTTGGAGGTGACGGGAGCGCTGCCGGATTATCCGCTCACCTATGACGCCAATAAGGCGCTCAATGCAGCAGCCAGCGCCCACGGCAACAGCGATTTTGCCGTGCAGTGGGCCGGGCAGGGCGCACCCCTGGCCCGTGAAATGCCGGCCGCGGCGTTAGTCAAGTTACTGGCGGCGCAGATGACATTCTGTCTCGATACATGAATTTCCAGGTCTGACAGAAGATACCGGCGGTCAGGTGGGATGAATTTTCCCTGACCCCCGCACTCGACCGTTCGATAAGCAAATTGCTTTTCAATGGCGGTGATTTCCGCCCGGGGCACTCGCAATGATATCGGTCGAAGACTTCAGGACCCAATCCCACGCTCTACTGATCGAACTGGACGCCGCCACGATGGGCATGATGGTGCTGGTTTCATCCAGATGCGTTTCAGGGCCGGCGTGGGACGATGCGACCAAGAGACATCACGATGCCTATGAGATCTGGAATGCCTTTCTCAATGTGCCTGATCCAGCGCTTGACCCGGCTACTCACTGACATCCGTCACCCTCAGACCGATAGGGTTTTTCGCGCTTCAACGCATCGATCGGAACGCCGTGCGCAGTTCCTCGGTAAACAACTGCGGCTGTTCCCAGGCCGCGAAGTGGCCACCCTGTTTCGCCTGGTTGAAGTAGATCAACTTGCCATAGGCGCGCCTGGCCCAGCTTTCCGGCGGGTAATAGACATCATCCGGAAACACCGTGACGGCCACCGGCAGCGTGATCTCGGTGGTTTTCTGCGCGGCCGAAGAAAGCGGGCTGCGGCCCATGTTCTCCCAGTAGAGCCGTGCTGCCGAAGCGCCGCTGTTGGTCAGCCAGTACAACGTAATGTCATCCAGCACCTGATCCCTGGTCGGCGACTGCCGCGCATCGGCGCCGTACGTCCATTTGGCAAAACCTGGATGCACCAGCATCAGCGCCGCGAGGAACACCGGCGAGTCTGTCGCGCCATAGCCGATCATTTGCGGCCGCGCGGCCATCATCGTGCTGTAGGCCAGGTTGCCCTGTTTGACCAGGGTGGCGACGGCGTCAAAGGCGGCGCGTTCTTCTTCGGAGAACCCCGCCGGCGCCGGCCCGCCGACCGCCAGTGCCGCGCCGGCCTCCGGCGGAATCGTCGCCGGTAGATTCAGATGAATGCCGCGTAACCCGGGCGGTGCTTGCCTTGCCATCGCGCTGGTGATGGGGCCACCCCAGTCACCACCCTGTGCCACGTAGTGGGTGTATCCCAGGCGCTGCATCAACTGCGCCCAGACCCGCGCGATGCGGTCCGGATCCCAGCCGGCGCCACCTGGCTTGCCGGAGAAGCCGTAGCCCGGAATGGACGGAATCACCAGATCGAACGCATCGGCGGCGTTGCCCCCGTGCGCGGCCGGGTCAGCGAGTGGACCGACGACCTCGATGAACTCGAACACCGAGCCCGGCCATCCGTGGGTCATGATCATTGGCAGAGCTTTTGGACTGGGCGAGCGCACCCAGATGAAGTGGATATCGACCCCGTCGATGGTGGTCATGTACTGCGGCAACGCATTGAGCTGCGCCTCGGCCTTGCGCCAGTCGTAGTCCGTGCTCCAGTAGCGCACCAACTCCTGCAACTGCGCCAGCTGCGCGCCCTGGGCGCGATCGGCAACCGTTTCCTTGTCCGGCCAGCGGGTCGCCAGGAGGCGGGTGCGCAGGTCGGTCAGGTCCTTATCCGAAACGGCTACCAGGAAGGGGCGGATCGCGTCTGGGTTGGCGGTGGGCGCTGTGCTGGCGTGGGGCGAAATGAAAAGCGAGAAGGCTGCCAGGACGACCGCGAATAGGTGCTTCATCTTCACTTCCTCGGTTGAGGGCGTATGAGTGATGCCGTGCTCAATTCTAATGTAGATCACGCGCGCCAACACTCGGAAGCATCCTACGCCCTTATCGGAAACGACCTATTTCAACTACGGACGCCATCATGAAAGCTTGCGGGCGCTTGAACGAGGGTGGACATAACGCCTCCCTGTCCGTCCCACACAGACCAGGAAGGCCTGACCATGCCCAGCCAACTGCGCACCTTCTTCGACCACAGCCGGCACAAACTGCGCGTCCATAACTTCAACGCGCCCCTCGACGTCCTGGCCTTCCACGGCGAAGAACAACTCAGCCAGCCGTTCCACTACGTCATCGAATTCACCTGCACCGAACAGGACATCGCCGCCGACCAGCTGCTCAACCGCGAGGCCCGCTTCAGCCTGCACGCCCCACCGCGCCAGCTCACGTTCCTGACCCGGGACCTGCCGATCAAACCGCTGCGCACCCTGCACGGCGTGGTCACCGGCTTCAAACGCCTGTCCGGCTCTGTCGACGAAGCCCGCTACGAAATCACCCTGCAACCGCGCCTGGCACTGCTCGCCCGCGGCCAGCAGTTCCGTATCTACCAGCACCAATCAGTACCGGAAATCGTCGAACAGATCCTGCGCAGCCGCCATGATTTCCGCGGCGAGGATTTTTTCTTCAAGCTCACCCGCACCTACCCCAAGCGCCTGCAAGTCATGCAGTACGGTGAAAGCGACCTGGCCTTCATCGCCCGCCTGCTGGCGGAAGTCGGCATCTGGTACCGCTTCACCAGCGACGAACGCCTGCACCTCGACGTCGTCGAATTCCACGACGATCAGCTGCATTACCAGTCCGGCATCGAGCTGCCTTGCCACCCGCCCGCCGGCCTGAGCAGCAGCGAGCAAGACGGCGTCTGGGCCTTGCAAACCCGACACCAGGTAGTCGAACGCCAGGTCAACATCCGCACCTACCAGCACCGCGACGCCCGCGCCCACCTGGACGGCGAGATCGACCACACCCGCGGCGCTTCGCCCCCGGCACGGTCATCACCCACCTCAGCACCCGCGCCGCCCGCGATGCCAGCTTCGAAGCCAACTTCCAGGCCATTCCCTATTCGGAAAGCGTGTGTTTTCGCCCGCCATTGCAGCCCAAGCCGCAGATCGCCGGCACCGTCCCGGCCCGGGTCAGCAACCCGCAAAAACACGACCCCTACGCCGAAATCGACCTCGAAGGGCGCTACCGCGTGCACTTCCTGTTCGACCGCGACACCTGGCAACCCGGCCAGGAAAGCATGTGGCTGCGCCTGGCCCGGCCCTACGCCGGCGACACCCACGGCCTGCATTTGCCGCTGATCGCCGGCACCGAAGTGGCGGTGGCCTTTGAACAGGGCGACCCGGACCGGCCGTACATCGCCCATGCCCTGCACGACAGCCAGCACCCGGACCACGTGACCCTGCGCGCACGCAATTACAAGCGCAACGTGCTGCGCACGCCGGCCAACAACAAATTGCGCATGGAGGACACGCGAGGGAAAGAGCACGTCAAGCTGAGTACCGAGCACAGTGGCAAGAGCCAGCTCAATCTTGGGCATCTGGTCGATGCCGAGCAGAAAAAACGTGGTGAAGGGTTTGAATTGCGCACCGATGGTTGGGGGGCGATTCGGGCGGGGAAGGGGTTGTTTATCAGTGCCGATGAACAGGCCAAGGCCCAGGGTCAGCAACTCGACATAACCGCGGCCATTGAACAACTGGAAGACGCATTGTCCCTGGCCCGCTCCCTGGCCAATGCCGCCCACAGTGGGCAGGCGACACCCGGCGATATCGACAGCCAGACCCGCCTGAACCACGCCCTCAAGGGGTTGGTGCAACCGGGTCTATTGCTGCAGGCCCCGGCGGGCATCGGCCTGGTCAGTCCCGAAGCCCTGTGCCTGTCCTCCGGAAGCGCCAGCGTGGGCATCATGGCGGCGCGCAACGCCGACATCAGCGCCGGGCACGACATCACCGCAACGGCGGAGGGCGGCATCAGCCTGTTCGCAAAACGCGCCGACCTGAAACTCAAGGCTGCCAAGGGCAAGGTCGAGCTGCACGCCCAGGGCAACGATCTGCATGCCCTGGCCAAGACCGATATCAAGATCGAAAGCGTGGAAGGGCGCGTGGAAATCAGCGCGCCGGACGAACTGCTGTTCCGTTGCGGCGGAGCGTACATCCGCCTGAAAGGTGGCGAGATCGAGCTCGGCGCGCCCGGCAACATCTACCTCAAGGCCGCCCATGTGCAAAAGCTCGGCGGCGCCAACCTGGACGCTCCGGCAACACCGCTACCGGCAGGTTATGCCGCCAGCTACACCGTGAAAGACGACGCTCAGACGCCGGTGTCGTTCAACCGCTACCGGATCACCACCCAGCAAGGCGAGGTGTTTAACGGGGTGGCCGACAAGGATGGCCAGACCATGAGTGTGCATACGCTGGTGCCGGGGGATCTGAAAATCGAGTTTCCGGATTCAGAGCAATGGATCAGCTTTTCAGCTCCACTTGACCTGAATTATCAAGGCATCAAGTGCACCGCCACGATGGATGATGGCTCGGTCCTGCAAGGTGAGTTCGACGGTGAAAACAAAGCGAATTTTTATTCTTTTGCAGGGAAGTCGTGCGTGAAATTCGAGGTGGAAAACCTGGATAACCTGAATAGCCAGGAAAGTGTACTCAGTGGTGCACAGAGATTGTTAAAGGAGCTTGCGGAGTAAATATCATGGATTCTTTTTATCGGTACTACCTGGCTCAAGAAGTTCATCCTGTAGATGATGAGGTTTTGAAGACGGCCCTTGAAAGCTTTGAGGGCGCAGCGCTTAAATTTTCTGCGGATTTTATAAGCGATGCGAAACAGCGAGAAAACTATAATCGTAATGTGAAGAGGGTCAAGGCAGAGGTCTTGTCGCAAGTGAAGGCTGGCAATGTGTCGGTGAAAGAGGCCGCAGAGTTCTGTTACGAAGCGCGAAACAAGATTATGGCGGAAATCAGAGGCAAGACATCTGTGCACGGCTTGGCTATTGCGCAAAAGAAGAAAATTATTTCGCCGGCTCTAGAGCAGTTGCTGGATGAGAAGGCAGTAAAGAAATTTGGTAAGGGATTTGCGGAGCTCGGTACTAACCAAAGAGATTTTATGTATTACGAAATCGTAGAATCATCTGCTAGGCCAGACGCTAAATTTAATACACTCAATAAGGTTTTGAATGTTTCGGGTAAGGTTTTAATAGTCGTTACAATCGCGTATGCAACGTATGAGATTGCTAACGCCGAAAACATACCAAAAGAGGCGATAAAACAGGGTGTCGTGATTGGCGGAGGTGTTCTAGGAACTGTCGTTTCGGGGGCTGCCGTAGGAGCGGTCTGTGGTCTTGGCGCACCGGTATGTACGATAGCATTGCTCCTCGCCGGTGGTGCTTCAGCTGGCTGGTTCGCTTCAAAAGGAGTCGAATATTTTGATGATGAGTTAGAAGAATTTACTAAATGGCAGATAAGATAACCTGGGCAGAAAATAATGTTTAGAGAAAACCACAAGTTAATTGATGAAGTGTGCGGGTAGAGGCAAAGGGGGGAGTGGTGGATAACTCAATATTGGTGGTTATGAAGTTGTCGTTGCTTTTTGGGCCGCTTTTAATTGGTTTTATAGGCGTTGGTGTCAACTGCTATATCGCATATCGAGATTTAAATGCGATTTTGGGTGTGTTCAAAAAAAGCAATATCGTAACTTCTTATGGAGATGTATGGGGTAATGGTTCGTTTTCTGCACGCTGTGTACTTGCATCCATAGTTTCGGGGAATGTACTTTTCCCAAGAAAACATATTCGCAATGGATCGCTTGATCCTAATGAGCTCGCTTGTTTGCCTGCCTCAATAAAAACACGCATGAGATGGTCAGTGGGGCTGATGTTTTTTGGGGTTATATCGCTTGTTGGGGTTGTTGTCGTTGCTGAGTTCTTAAAGTGGTTAGCTGGAGCTTAGATTTAGTATTCGCCAGGCCTCTTTAATTTCAATTATGCCCTAACCGAAAGGCGATTGATTCCTGCTCGGATCCAGCTCAAAAATAGCCAGGTGGCAAGCTCATTAAAACATTAAGTGCATTGTTGGAGGGTGTGATGGATTTGAATCCTGCGGCTTGGCCGTTGTTGCTAAAAATGTGTTTCCTGTTTGGACCGTTTTTCGTTATGTTTGTCGGGATGGGTATGATTGCATATATGGCATGTCGCGACTTGGATAAAGTTCTTGGCGGATTTCCACAAAGCCAAATAATCACATCTTACGCAGACGCTTGGAGGGGCGGTTCGTTGGTCGCTCGCTACACGGTTATGTCCATTGTGATTAGTGCTGTTATTTGGCCTGGAAAACACCTTAGAAAGGGGCATCTAAATGCAGAGGAACTCAATAGAGTTCCGGTTTCTATCAAGCGACGTATGCAGGTTTCAGCAGGGCTGCTTATCTTCGGATTTGTATGGTTTGCGGGTTTTTTTGTACTGGTAGAACTGTACGAATGATTTCTGGTGGCGAGTTGTTCGAAGGTTTGCAACGGGGGGTACAATGGGGGGGATGAGTTTTTTGTCGGTTAAGCTGTTTTTTCTGCTTGCGCCGCTGTTGGTCGGTATAATTGGTCTAGGGATAAATTGTTATGTTGCTTGTCGCGATCTCGATGCGGTGTTGAATATTTTTAAAAACAGTTTCGCCGTGAATTATGGAAGGATGCCGTCCGGAAGATGGTCGTTCACCACGCGTCTTTCCTTTGCTTTCAATTTGTCGGGGACCATTGTTTGGTCGACCAGCTATGTTCGGCGTGGAATGCTTGATCCTGAGGAGCTCGCCTCGGTTGCCCGTATCAATAAAGAGGCGAATGTACCCGCTGGAGCAGCTTGAAAATGCCTGAGGCCAGCCCCCTGGGAGAATGGGGGCCAGTCCAACACATCACTCACTCACGCACATTCTGATAAAGCATCAACCTCGAAGTCTCATGCATACCCCGAGTCAACTCAACCAGACGCTTGAACTCATCAGGATTCTTCTCTGCCACGTTGTCCAGCGGCGTCTTTGAAGCCAGGTCGTGGAGCGTCGGCGAGCTGCCGTCGTGTTCCATCTGCACCATATAGTGCTGGGTGACGCCCGCGATCAGCGGGAAGGTGCCTTCGCGCAATACCAGTGGCACGACACGTTCGCCCTCGGGTGCAGGTTGCTGGATGTCACGGCCCATGCCGCTGTTGCGGAATTCGAGGCCGGCCATGCCTGCCACCGTCGGCAGCAGGTCCACCAGGCCCACGGCTTCCTTGACGGTACGGGTGCCGAGCAAGCCCGGGGCGTGGATGATCATCGGTACCGCGTTGCTTTCCAGGCCCAGTTGCTCATAGGCCGGGGCCAGGAACGGGATCTGGGCGATTCGCGTGTTGTGGTCGCCGAACAGCACGAAAATGGTGTTGTCGTACCAGCCGCCGGCCTTGGCGATTTCCATCAAACGACCGATGTTGAAGTCCAGCAGACGCACCGCGTTGTACTGCTCGACACTGCGCGACCCTGCGGCCTGTACTTCGGCCAGGGTAGGGTGCTTGACCTCGAATCCGTCGTTGGTTTTCGGAATCGTGAAGGGGCGATGATTGCCGGCCGTCTGCACGTAGGCGAAGAACGGTTTGTCCTTGGGCAGCGCTTGCAGGATCTGATCGGTTTCCTTGAACAGGTCCAGGTCGGAAATGCCCCAGACATCGACCACGGGAGACTTCCAGTCACGCTCTTCGTACAAGCGGACGCCGTCGATGCTCTGCCGGATCAAGGCATTCATATTGGCCCAGCCGGAGTTGCCGCCGATGGTGTAGAGCTTCTCGTAACCGGTGAAGGCGTTGATCAGGGTGTGCTGTTTGGTGATCAGCGGATTACGGGTCGCGGTTTCCTGGCGAGTGACGTCAGGCACCCCGCTAATGCTGGCCCAGACGGTTTTCGCGGTCCCGGTCACCGGCACATAGAAGTGCTCGAAGAACCAGCTCTGCGTAGCCAGGCGATCGATGTTCGGCGTCGGATTGATCGGGTTGCCGTAGGCGCCGACGGCGCTGGTGCCCAGGGATTCGAGCATGACGAACATCACGTTCGGTGGCCGGTTACCCGGTACCTTGTAAGGCTGCGGTCCCTGATGACGGACGAAATCCAGGCGTTGCGGGTCAGGTTGCGCGACCCCCAGGTACTTGGCCATGACGGGATAGTGGTCCCGCACCTGCGCTTCGTCGTAGCGCGACTGGCCGACCTTGACCGTGTCGTACAGGAAAATTACCGGATTCAGGCCCAGTGCGGCGACCTGGTTGTTACCCGAGAAAAACGCATCGCTCCAGCGCAGCGGGACTGGATTTTCCAGGTTCATGTTCTCGACACGGCCCAGGATACCCAGCAACACCAGCACCACCATCAACGCGCTGCCCCAGGTGACGGCGAGCGGGTGGATGACTTTGCGCGGGCGGTCCAGGGTCACGCGTTCCAGGCGCACCAGGGCCAGGGTCACCAGGGCGACCGTCGCCAGCCAACCCAGTGAAATCCAGATCACCGGGTAGGTCTGCCAGACCATGTCCCGGGAGATTTGCGCATCTTCGATAAAGCGCAACACGGTGGCGTTGATTCGCACGCCAAGGTACGCGTAATGGCCGAAATCGATGATGTAGATCAGCAGCATGACGCTGAGGAGCGCGGCCAGGTACACCCGTGCGATCAGGCGCAGCAGACGGCTGGTCGTGAGGTTCCAGCGCGGGATCCAGGCCAGCAACGCCACGGGCAGCATCACGAGGATGGCCAGGCGCAGGTCGAAACGAAAGCCGATGCCCAGGGTTTCCGCCACGGCCGGTTCGGCGCTCAACGCGTTGGCGTCGAAGCCGGAAAAGCCGAAGAAGAACACCACCCGCAGCAGTGCAAACAGCACAAACGCAATGGCTGTTGCGCCCAGCCAGTAATGTAAACGTCTCGATTGCAGCCAACCCATCCATGTTCCCCTGTCAAAAAAAATCGTTGAATCTCGAATGGATCCCGGTCAGACCGAACGGCGCAAGGTGCCGAGCCGACTCACGATCCAGCCCATGGCCAACACCAGCAGCGCCAGGCAGCAATACAGGCCCAGCAGCGGATCAACCAGGTAATCCCAATAATTGTGTGATGGCTTGATACCGACGATGAACGCCAGGGTCGCGCTGGCCAGCATCACGACGGCCAGGTAGTTGCGCAGGTAAAACAGGCCGAGGGTCAGCAGCGCGACGAACACCAGCATCGGGCGCGGGCTGAAGCCGAAGCGATAAGGGTCCAGGTCGCTCAAGCCCAGAGTGGCCGGATACAACGCCAGGGCCATCACCGCAAAGAGGATCAATACGCCGGTTTGACCTTGGACGGGCCGCAGGACGTTCATCCGACGCAAACAACCCCAGGCCATGAACACCAGGGTCGTGACGGCAAGGTCATCGATGTGGCTGCGCAAGTACGCAGCCAGGGTCAATCCGTCCAGCGGAATGAAGCTGACGGCCAACAGGGCGAACAGCAGCGCGACACGCCAGGCCTTGCTCAAGCCAAAAGACGGCAGCAGCAGGAAGAGAATCATTGCGAAGCTGATATGGGCTTGCCAAAGGTTGATCAATGGACACGCTCCGAGAGCCAGGCATCGTTGAAGGTCACATGTTTGATGAAGGTGTTGTTCCAGGAATACACCAAGTGATACAGGCCATCGGGACTGCGAATGAAGTAAGGGTATTCATATTCGAATTCGCACCCCTGACTTTTACACACGCGGGTATCGAGGTTACTCAGGAACTGTGCTTCCAGCGGTTGGCGGAGCGTGCCACTGGAGCCGCGAAATTCCTGGCCGATGATTTCCTTGTAGGCCTCGGGTGAAAACGGCGCACCCGATGGATCGGGCGATTTGTCCAGGTCCCGTAAGGAGCGCCAATCGTCCATCTCTGCGTCGGTACCGTACAGGCTCAACTTGAAGCGCCCCTCCTGCAGGTCATTCAGCGCGACCAGCAACCCGTGTTCGGGCGTCGCGACCGCCGCCAGCGAGGAATTTGGGTTCGATGGGTCAAGCGGGTAAGGTTCGCTCCAGGTTTGCCCGGCATCTTCAGTGCGGGTCGCCAGCACGCGGTGGTGGACGTTGCCGGCGTAGCGCAGCAAAGCCACACCGCGCTGCCCGTCCAGCGGAACCACGGTGGGTTGCAGGGAGTTGTTGCCGTGGCTGATGCGGTATTTATCTATCACATTGCCGTCCGCGCTCAGGTACAGGTACTCGGCGAACTTGCCCAGGAACTCGTGGTAGACCGGCAGACCGATCGAGCCATCGGCATGAAATACCGGTGCCGAGCGGACCAGGGTGCTGATGTTCAGGAAGGGGGAAGTGATCAATTGGCGCGGCTCGGACCATTGCCGACCGAAGTCGTCCGAGACCATCACATTCACCGCACTGCCGGCCCAGCCGCCCATCGACACGGAGACGTAGAACAGCCAGAGGCGATTGTCCGGCGCGAGTGCGACTACCGGATTACCCAGCTTGCGAATGTATTTGCGGGTGCCCTGTTGCGTTGAATCCCGCGTCGCCAGTACCTGTTCCGCACCCCACTCGCCGGATTTCGCGTCGAAGCGGGCAGAGCGTACCTGCACGTCGGCGGCGCCTTCGCGGGTGCCAGCGAACCAGACCGCCATCAGGCTGCCGTCAGGCAAGGCGGTGACCGCCGAGGAATGCACGAAGTCCACCAACCCGGAGGAGGCGAACCGGCTGGTATAGATGGGCTTGGCCACTTGATCGGCCACCGCCATGACCGGTTTCATCAGGGCAAAGGAAGAGTGCACGGGGGCCGGATGGGTGAACCATGCGCCCGCAAACAGGCAGGCAAGGGCAAGGTAGGCGCCGAAGGCGGGAAGACTGGGAATTTTGATGCGCATAATTAAGGCAGAAGAGCATCTCATGGCCCGGGCAAGCGCCGTAACCTATCACTAGTAGTCGACAGCTCGGTGTTTAACGAGCTGCTTAATTGTAAGTAAATGTTTGTAGGATCTTTTTCGTCCGAAAACGGTAGAAGCAGCGCCCTCTAGCGCCATTGTTTACGGCGTTTAACCAATGTTTGACCGTTAGTCTGAAACATCTTTGGCGATCGCAAACAGACTTCGGATTCATCTGTTTTTTGCCTCTGATGCATCATTTAGCCGGTCCAGGATCTCGCTCAGTGTGCTTCGCCAGCGCCTGGCGTTTTTCCCTGCTCAGGAACAGGCTCAACAGCACCGAGGCCAGGATGATGCCGGCGACCAGTGCCAGCGACCATTGGATCGGCATATGAAACCACGGCATGACCAGCATTTTGCCGCCGATGAATACCAGCACGATGGCCAGCCCGTATTTGAGCAGATGGAAGCGCTCGGCCATGTCGGCGAGCAGGAAGTACAGGGCACGCAAGCCCATGATCGCAAAGATGTTGGAGGTGAACACGATGAAGGGGTCGGTGGTGACGGCGAAGATTGCCGGGATGCTGTCGACCGCGAATATCAGGTCGCTGACTTCGATCAGGACCATCACCAGAAACATCGGCGTCGCCCAGCGCACGCCGTTGAGCACCACGAAGAACCGCTCGCCGTGAAAGCCATCAGTCACGCGCAAATGACTTCGCAGCCAGCGAAGCAACGGGTTCCTGGCCAGATCGGGTTGCTGGTCGGCGAAGATCAGCATTTTGATCCCGGTGATCATCAGGAACGCGCCGAAGACATAGAGCAGCCAGGCAAATTGCGACACCAGCCAGACCCCGGCAAAAATCATCAGGGTGCGCATCACGATGGCGCCCAGCACGCCATACAGAAGGACCCGGCGCTGCAACTCCGGTGGGACCGCGAAGTAGCCGAAGATCATGATGAAGACGAACATGTTGTCGATCGAAAGCGATTGCTCGATCAGGTAGCCCGTGAGGAATTCGAGGGTTTTGCGCTGGGCGACCTGCGCGCCGAAGGTGTCGTTCAGATACCACCAGAGCAGGGCGGCGAAAGCCAGCGCCAGGCCACACCAGGCGATGACCCAGGACAGCGCTTCCCGGGGGGATACTCGATGGGCCTTGCGTCCACCGAACACGAAAAGGTCCAGCGCCAGCATACAGACGATGAAGGCGATGAAACTGGCCCACATCCAGGGTTCGCCGATGGTCATGGGGGACATATGATTTTTCCCGAACTGATCGAGGCAGGTGCAGGACATGCTATCGATCAGGATGCATCAGGAAAAATCGTTTATATTTTGCTGATTCTTCGTTTTTTTCGAAGTGTTGTAGTCCCCCCCTGCAAGCCGGTTCTCGGCGCGCATGCTCCTCCATAGTTCATGGTCGGGCAGATCGATGTCCTTAAATCCGCGCCAGCGCCTGGCTCAAGTCCGCCCGCAGGTCCTCTACATCCTCGACCCCCACCGACAGACGCACCAGGGCATCGCCAATGCCCAGCTGCGCACGGGTCTGGGCAGGAATGGTCGCATGGGTCATGATCGCCGGGTGCTCGATCAGGCTTTCGACGCCGCCCAGGCTTTCAGCCAGGGCAAAGATCTGCACACTTTCGAGGAAGCGCCTGGCACCGGCCAGGTCACTGTTAAGGTCGAGGGAAATCATCCCGCCGAATCCGCGCATCTGCTGCCGCGCCAGTTCGTGCTGCGGGTGCGATGGCAGCCCCGGATAATAGACGTGTGCCACCTGCGGCTGACGTTCCAGCCATTGCGCCAGCTCCAGTGCATTGCTGCAGTGGCGCTCCATGCGCAATGCCAGGGTTTTCACCCCGCGCAGGGTGAGAAAGGCGTCGAATGGCCCGGCGATGGCGCCCACCGCGTTCTGCAGGAAACCCAGGCGTTCGGCCAGTTCGGCATTTTGGCCGACCACGGCGATGCCGCCGATCACGTCGGAGTGGCCGTTCAGGTACTTGGTGGTCGAGTGCAGCACGATGTCGAAGCCCAGCTCCAGCGGACGCTGTATCCACGGGCTGGCGAAGGTGTTGTCGGCGACACAAATGATCTCCCGGTCACGGCAGATGCGCGCGATGGCCGCCAGGTCAGTGAGGCTCAGCAGGGGATTGCTCGGGGTCTCGACCATGACCATGCGCGTGTCGTCCTGCAGCGCCGCTTCGAAGGCCGTCAGGTCCGAGAGGTCGACGAAGCTGAAGCGATGCCCGGCGCTGCGCCGACGCACCTTGTCGAACAGGCGGAACGTGCCGCCGTACAGGTCATTGCCGGAAACGATGTGTGCGCCGGTGTCGAGCAATTCCAGCACTGTGGAAATCGTCGCCAGCCCGGAGGCGAAGGCGAAGGCCTGGGTGCCGCCTTCCAGATCCGCCACGCAACGCTCCAGGGCAAAGCGCGTCGGGTTGTGCGAACGCCCGTAGTCGAAACCCTTGTGCACGCCAGGGCTCTGTTGCAGATAGGTGGAGTTGGCGTAGATCGGTGGCATCAGCGCGCCGGTGGTCGGGTCCGGAACTTGACCGGCGTGGATCACGCGGGTGGCAAAGGCACGGGTTGCTGCGTTTTCATCGTGTTGACTCATGTCAGGGATCTCCGTAGGTGGTTGAGCAGGTCGAACCGGGTAATCAGGCCGTGGAAGCCCGACGCATCGGCGATGATCGCCACCAGCCCGCGGTCGAGCTCTGCCTGCAGTTCCGCCAGGCTGGCGCCGGGCGGCAGGGTTTGCACCTTGTCGGTCATCGCGCTGGCCACGCTCATGCGAAAGTGCGAGGGATCTTCCTGCATGCCGAGCAGAATATCGGACTCGTCGATCACCCCGACCAGCCGCTGGCCGTCGACCAGCACCGGCAGTTGCGACACATCCGCCAGGCGCATGCGCTGGAAGGCGGTGAGCAGGGTATCGTCCGGGCCGACGCTGATCACCCGGCCATCCTCGAAACGCCGGGCGATGAGGTCGCGCAGATCGTCATAATGCTTGTACTGCAGCAGGCCCTGATCGTTCATCCACTGGTCGTTGTAGACCTTCGACAGGTAGCGGGTGCCGGTGTCGCAGACGAAACTGACCACACGCTTGGGCTCGGTTTGCTCGCGACAGTAACGCAGTGCCGCGGCCAGCAGGGTACCGGTTGAAGAGCCGCCGAGAATGCCTTCGGCGCGCAGCAATTGACGGGCATGGTCGAAGCTTTCTTCATCGCTGATCGAATAGGCGTGGCGCACGCTCGACAGATCCGCAATCGACGGAATGAAGTCCTCGCCTATGCCTTCCACGGCCCAGGAGCCGGGCGTACCGATAGTGCCGCTGCGGCTGTACTCGGCCATCACCGAACCGACCGGGTCGGCGAGCACCATGACCAGATCCGGTTGCACCCGGCTGAAAAAGCGGGTCAGTCCGGTCAGTGTGCCGGCCGACCCGACGCCGACGACGATGGCGTCCACATCATGTTGAGTCTGCGCCCAGATCTCCGGAGCGGTGCTGCACTCATGGGCCAGGGGGTTGGCCGGGTTGTTGAACTGATCGGCGAAGAAGGCGTCGGGTATCTCGCGCGCCAGTTTCGCGGCGACATCCTGATAGTACTCGGGATGGCCCTTGCCGACGTCGGAGCGGGTGATGTGGACCTCGGCCCCCATGGCCTTGAGGTGCAGGACCTTTTCGGTAGACATCTTGTCCGGCACCACCAGCACCACCCGGTAGCCCTTGGCGCGGCCGACCAGGGCCAGACCCAGGCCGGTGTTGCCGGCCGTGGCCTCGACTATGGTGCCGCCCGGTCGCAGGCGTCCGTCGCGCTCGGCGGCGTCGATCATCGCCAGGCCGATGCGGTCCTTGATCGAACCACCGGGGTTTTGCGATTCAAGTTTGAGAAACAGGGTGCACGGGCCGGTATCGAAGCGACTGATACGCACCAGTGGCGTATTGCCAATCAGTTCAAGCACGGCGGGGCGGGAGTCGTTCGGCATGTTGTCACCTCGCTGCAACAATCTGCACTGGATGGGACAGCAACCCGCGGCGGGTTCTCGCACGCCGGTCGCAAGCAAATGCGTCGTTTGGAACATAGGCCGGGATTGCCCCACTCGCAACCGCGCACGGGCAATTGGTAGCGTCGTAGTCGAATTCACGGCGCCTGCCGTTAGTCAGCGATAGCCTAGTGACCGCCAAGCGCCGACTACCCTGAGGCAAAGGGGATCTGACGTAATGTAAATTACGCCAATGCGCGTTCGCGCGTCTGATCCTGAATGCGCTGATTCCGGAATACACCACGATCAAAACGTCGAGAAACTTTCAATTCACCGTGCGGTTGCGGTGAGTTATTCGGAACCTCCTCAGTGAAATTTTAATTCGAGTGAGGATTATTTATCAGCTCAGTTTTTTTATTCCGGATGTCTTATACGAAACCATCCAGACAACGCAACCTATTACGCCAGACACTGCGGGCAATGCCCAGGCCAATCCAGCGTAATGGTCCAACATAATTCCAGAAGTGCCTGAAAGAACAGCAATGCCGATACCATGAGCTACTGCGAAATACAAAGACGTAGCTGTCGCTGAATAGCGTTCAGAGAATAAGCGGCGGATCGAAATAACAAAGGCAGCATGTGGAATAGAGAAGGTTATGCCTTGCAGTACGAACGAAACCACAATTTGTGTCAATGTTGGGGAGTTCCAAATTAAAAAAGCTCTAAAAATAAAACATATTGCCACCATTGGGATGACAATACAGTAGTGTCTAGTAATTAGAGCGTTGGAATAGCGAAAAGCAAGGGCCTCTGCGATGAAGCCGATGGTCCAGGCAACAAAAATCTGTGCGCCGGTCAACCCCATCTTTTCTAGCCAAGGCGTGCCAATTGAATAATAGGCTCCCTGAGCACCAATGATTAAAGCCGCCGCTGTAAAGATCAAAAATGCGCTACGTTTGGGTCTGCTGGAATTGAATGATGAAGTACTAAACTCTTTTTGGGGGCTCTTCTTTTCGGATGTCCATAAAAAAACTGCACTAAAACACAGCGTGGAAATCGCTAGTACCCAGATAAATACCGAGTCTGACGCTCGATCGAGAGCACTTAACCCAGCCATTGTAGCTGTCCCAACGGCGACCGATAGTGAGCCTGCGAATCGGACTCGGCCATAGCCACCTTGTACCCCTTGATGCTGGATCTTAGCCGCGGTACTTTCTAATATGTTCTGAAAATAATTACGTGATGCCATCAGAAAACCAATTCCAGTAGTAAGTAAAGCCACGGGTTGACTTACGGACACAACGATAACGGACACCGCTGCAAGTATCGAAAATAAGATGCTGAACAGGTGCTTTGAGTGAGTATGATCTGCAAGAAAAGTAATTGTAGGGCTTATAAAAATTTTGATTGCAAAGGTGCTGCCGACGATCAAGCCGGCCACACCATACGAGAAACCAGAATTGACTAGAAATTGAGAAAGGTAACTTTTTAATAGTCCGGATGGAAAATAAAAAAGAATATAGCACAGCGCTAATAGATATGCGGTTCGGTTCATAATCGGTTACTGAACTCGCGGACACACCATGCTTCAATTTTGGCTTTTATGTCATCGTTCAAGTGACCTGTCCAGATATGGCGAGAGGGTCCTTTCAAACGGTATAATACTTGAAAGCACAAGTGGCGTCTGAAGCGCTTGTGCTTGTCAATGCTGATCGCTTTAGTTTCATAGCAGCTCCAGAGAAAGTCGATCAGTGTCTCGATCTCTTCGTTGACATCGAAACTAGCAATAATTAATTCAGAGATCAGATAGGCGGCATCGTGTGAGCCGCACCCCACTTGACCTTGTTCAAAATCTATTACCGCAATGCGTCCATCCTCGCAAATAATAATATTCCGTGTGTTCAGGTCTCCGTGCAAGAGGGTTTCTTGCAATGTTAGATGTTCGTTTACAAAAGCGTCAGCGGCCTTAAGGTTTTTCTTGAATAGAAACTCGAACGTTTTTTGGTACTGAAGCGTTGCTTTATAATGTTTGAAAGCGTCACTGTTGGCACTTATAGAGAGAATGTTTGAATTCTCAAGCGCGTGTAAGGATGACAGCCATGTCAAAACCTGTGAGACCTGTTCGACGGCATAGTGAAATGTCTCTTTGTTCACTACGTACTCATATAAATTAACCCCTTTGGCACCCTCCATTGCAATTGCTCTATTGTCGGGGTCTGCAGCCAACAATCGAGGAACATATACTTTGCCTCTAACTATTTGTTGAGCATGCTCATGTAAGTCCACAGCTACTTTGTACCGTTGTAGAGCTGTGGTTGGCAGCGGAGGAAATCCTTCAGTTTTAGCCTCGTCTGCAAACGATTTTATATAAAAATGCTCTTCTGATTTTATTACGCGATGCACGTCGTTAAATAAGCCTCCCTCAACAACGGAAGCAATATCATTGCCAGTCAGTTTGAGGGCGGTGTATAGTTTTTGGTGGTGAGGAATCATTTCTATTACCTTCTGACTACGTTTTATCCGGCAATGATACGTTTTTTGCCTGGGATTACATGCATTGCATGCTGCTCCAAGCTGTTTACATTAACAGTCTTCATTAGCCAGCGATTTTTTAGCTCTGACGGGTTATTAATCAACCTTACCTCTTTGTTGTGAATGCATTCATTGTTGGCCGATCCTATAAAAACGCCAGGAAGGACATGAATCGCAGTCTTCACGCGATGCAGGATGTTGTTCAGAACTTCAATCGCCTCTCGTGCCCTGTCAGTGGTGCCGACTGTACGGCGTTCAAAGTAGCGAATATCATACTCGGTAGCACCACCTAGAATAGGATGGTCTGGAGCGCTACCCATTTCCAGGTTTCCCGAGTTAATGGTCAGGTCATCAAAGGGAGTATTGTATTCAGTTTCCCTAAGCACGGCTTTTACCCTGTCAGGTAGTTCTTCCAGAAGTTGTTTATTGGAAGCAAAGCAGGTATACACCTCGTTTTCCTCCGTTCCTCGTAAGCCTAGAATATTTACCCAATCTGGCCTGACATAATGATTCGCTAGATCTTTATGAAAGAATATATTTTTTAAAGCCTTTTGTGACTGGCTTTCAGAAAGACTTTCCATAGGATGAATGTCTTGAAATACATCGCCATCATTGACATTGATATAGCCAATGGGTTCTTGTGACATTAATTTTGCGTAGATCAATAAAAAACCTTCGGCCACATAGGAAAGTTTTTTATTTCGTTTGTCGATAATCGGAGACTTGAAGTCAAGATACGGCAACTGGGGATCTATCGGGCAATTGTGAATCAGTATGTAGGGGTTTGCAAACATGTCGACAAATTTTCTGGCTTCACAGAGTCTGACCAGTTCATCAGGTATATCACCACTCTTGATGATTTCGTCAACTTCTTTTTCAAAAGTTTCGTAATGGATGTAGGGGTTGTTCTTTAGTTTTAGCAAAATTTTTTGTAGATGAATGCGATCCCTTTCTTTGAATGCAAGATCCACGTTGATCATATTTGTTCTCCTGAACAGTGTTGTTCCAATAAACTGGTCGATCTCACCGCCTTGGATAATATGAAGCACGATAGCGCCAAATTGTTTTTCGGCTTAACGAGGCGTTTGTTGTATGGCGGTGGTGCTGCAAAACTATTGCGATTTGAAACGACGCGTCAAGAGTTAATAAAATTTTCAGAAGTTACTTACATTTATTGAAGTGCGAATCTTAAATCAAAGTAGTACTCGTCCTGAAAAGTTGTAGGAGAATTCCTATAGCTATCCCTTGCCCACCATTAGCTTTCAACATCGCATTGGGTCAACTTTCACTTTTCATCACGCTTTCGCCAATGGGCGACTTTACCCTCAATGTATCGCGCAACATCGCATGCGTTGACGAGGTTTCAACTGCCCGCAGAGAGGTGCTAACGATGGGTTGTCAGGTTCAGGGACTCAGCGGGCCGGTGGCGTACGCGACCCTGTCGCCTACGGCGACCTCGGTCACGCCCGGCCCGATCGCCGTCACCTGTGCGGCGCCTTCAAGGCCAAGTCCGCAGGGCAGGGGAACACGGACAGCGCCGTCGCGCTGGCTCAAGTCCAAAGGATTGAGCGCGATAGCTTTTTGCTCCAGCCAGACTTCGCCGACACCCGGTGCTTGCGCCGTGGTGTGCTCGAACCGCAAAACCTCAGGCCCGCCGGTTTCATGAATGACAACAGTGCTTACCATCTTCAACTCCGTACATATTGGATGTACCAGGGTCGTGGATTGTTCGAGGGTGGCGCACTAGTTGGGGGGATTGCAGTTAATAGCTGCAGCAGGTGCAGCAATCACAAGAGCCGAACCCTGTAGGAGCCGGCTTGCCGGCCAAGGCGATCTTGAGTACGCCTTCGCCGGCAAGCCGGCTCCTACATAAAAACGGTTTCGAGGTATCAGAACGCAGGGGTGTATTTCACGCTGAACATCACGTTTCGCGGGTCACCGAAGTAGTTGTTGCCATTGAGCTGGTTGTACCCCGCCGTGTAGTAGTTCTTGTCGAACAGGTTGTTGGCATTCAATGCCAGGTCGATTTCCGGGGTGAGTTGATAGCCCAGGCGAGCATTCCATACGGTGTAGCCCGGTATCTCGTACGTGCGTTCGTAACCCAGGGTGTGGCTTTGGGTGGTGAAGCCCAGGCCGGTGCTGACGCGGCTCCAGTCGCCGCTGAACTGATAGTCGCTCCAGACCCGCAGCATGTGTTTGGGCGTCCACTGGCTGAAGACCCTGCCTTCGTCGACCGGGTCTTCGAGGTATTTGGTGGTGTTGTAGGTGTAGCCGGCAAACAGTTGCAGGCCGCTGAGCACTTCGCCACTGATTTCCGCCTCGATCCCCTGGCTGCGAACTTTCCCTGAGGCGGTCGAGCAGTACCAGCCGTCGCAGGCGAAACCCGACGCGACGTCGTTGACCGCACGATTCTCCTGGTCGTAGCGGAACACCGCCAGGGACGTATTGACCCGGCCGTCCATCAGCTCGCCCTTGAGACCAACTTCGTAGTTGCTGCCGATCACCGGCTTGAGTACCGAGCCGCTCGTGGTGCGCGCGGTCTGTGGTTCGAACACGTCGGTGTAGCTGGCATACACCGCCCATTCGCGGTTCAGGTCGTAGACGATGCCGGCGTAGGGTGTGAATTCGCCAGTTTCGTTGGTGGTACTGGGGGCCTCGTCGATCGCGACGTTGCTGAACGCGGCCTGGGACGCGGAGGTGTAGCTGTAGTCGTACCAGCTGACCCGGGAGCCGAGCACCAGGGTCAGTGGCTCGATCGGCTTGACCCGCCAGCTGCCGTACAGGCCTTTTTGCCGGATGTCGTATTTGCTCGGGGTCGCACGGCCTCCGGGGGTATTGAGCAAACCGTCGTAGCTGATTTCCGGGCGGTCATGATCGATGCCGAAGATCGTGTCGCCGCTGTTGTTGAAGGTCCGGGCAAAACGGTCGTCCGAGGTGTACTTGGAGTAGTTGCCGCCCAGCATGATCTCCTGCTGCATCGACAAGGCTTCGAAGCGCCCGACGAGGTTCATGTCCAGACCGATCTTGGTGGCGTCGAAGTCCGAGACGAAATCGGCGTATTGCACGCCGCTGCCATCGGCGTTGAGGCCGTTGCCGGAGGTTTGCAGCCGTTGGTTTTTCGCCTGGTTGTCTTCGCTCATGCGCACCGCGCCGACCTTGAAGGCCCAGTCGTCAGTGAAACGGTGCTCCAAGTCGGCATAGACCGTGGTGACGTCGATATCCGAATGGTTCCAGCGCGCACCGCTGTAGGTCGAACGCGACACATCGACCGGGCTGCCGTCGGCGTAGCGGGGCAGGCCGCGAATCATCGGTCGCGACTCGCCGTCGGAGTGGCTGACGGCCAGGCCCAGGGTGGTGTCTTCGCGCAGATCGAAGTCCAGCGCGCCGTACAGTGAGTGGGTCTTGCTCCATTCGTAGTCGGTAAAGGATTGACTCTGGTCTTCGTCGGCGACGAAGCGGCCACGCACAGTGCCGGTCTGGTTCAGCGGTCCGCCGGCGTCCAGTTGCAGGCCGTAATGATCCCAGGAACCGGCCTTGCCGGTGAGGGTCACGGTCGGTGCGTACTGGCCGCGTTTGCGCACCAGGTTGATCGCACCGCCGGGACTGCCGGTGCCCTGCAGCAAGCCGGAGGCACCGCGCAGCACTTCCATGCGATCGAAGAAGATCAGGTCCTGGGTGGCCCAGTTGCCCAGCGCGTAGGTGTTGCGCGGGATCGGCACGCCGTCGTACTGCCAGTCATCGATCTGGAAGCCGCGCGAGGTGAGGATCATGCCTTTGCCCACACCCTGGACGCCGACCAGGCCGGTGGTCTGGTTGGCGGCATCCTTAAGATCGGTGAGGCCCTGGTCGTCCATCTGCTTGCGGGTCATCACGGTGACCGACTGCGGAATTTCCTTAAGGGTATGGGTGCCCTTGCCGATGGTCACCGCCCGTGCCGCGTAGGAGTCCGAGCCTTCGGTGGTGGCATCGATACTGCGTTCGACGATGTTGGTGGCACCCAGTTGCAGCGTGGCGTTGGCGCCCGTGACCGGTTCGACGCTGAAATTGCCCTGCTCGGTGACGCGCAACTGCAGGCCGCTGCCGGTCAGTGCCCTTTGCATCGCCTCGGCGGCGGGCATCCGACCGATCACCGCCGGTGACTGTTTGCCCTGCACCAGCGAGGGTTCCAGGGAAACGATATGTCCGCTCTGGCTGGCGATGGCGTTCAGCGTGCTGGCGAGGGGACCGGCCGGCAGGTTGAAGGACAGGTCCTGGGCCTGTGCCAGGGCAGGGCTCGCCAGGGTTGCGAGGGCAACGGCAGCGGAAAGGGTGTGGGGCCACGGGTTGAACACAGCATTCTCCTGAGGGTGTGGAAGTGTCAGGAGATAGGTGGGACGAGAAATGAAAACCGGACACGAATGAGAGTGATTTTCAAAAAAACTTTACCTGCGCGATTATTTCGCCCGAATCAGCGTCAACCAGGGGCTGTAGCGATCCACCCGTACAGGCAGGGTTTCGGCCAGCGCGGCGTAGGTCCGGTCGGGGTCGTCGAGCGGGAATACACCCTGGACACGCAGGTGGCGAACCTCGGGCGAGACCCGCACAAAACCACGGCTGTACGGGCGCAGCGCCTCGACCACCTGCTCCAGGGGTTCGTCCAGCACATTCAGCCGTCCACTGAGCCAATCGGCGCGATGGCGCTGGTCGCCGTCAGCGACGCTGATCTGCCGGGCAGACAACAGGGCCGCCTGACCTTCTTGCAGGTCCCGCGTGGCGCCGCCGAACAACCGGGCCTGGACCGAATGCTGCAGCACGACCACGCGGCTGGCGTCTTGTTCCTGAGCCACGAGGAAACGCGTGCCGAGCGCACGTATTTCACCCTGGGCGGTGCGTACCCGAAGTGGACGCCGGGGATCGGCCTCCACCTGAATCACCAGTTCGCCGTGACGCAGAATTACCAGCCGTTGCTGCTCGTCGAATTGCAAGTCCACCGCGCTGTCGGCGTTCAGGCTCAGGCGGCTGCCGTCGGCCAGATCGAAGTCCTGGCGCTGGCCGCGCCCGGTGTGCAGGTCAGCCAGAAGCGAATCACCCAGCGGACTGCGGGCGCCCAGCCACAGTCCGCCACCGAGCAGGCCCAGGCCGGCGATGACACGCAACGCGTCGCGGCGCGAACCATCGGGCTGCAGCAGCAATTGGCGCGCTTCGCCGGCCTGGCCGGGTACGCGTCGATCCAGGGCGCGCACCGTGTTGAAGGAACCACCGAGTCGCTCCTGCAATTTTTCCCAGGCCTGGGCATGGGCAGGATCCATCGCCAGCCAGGCGTTGAACCGCGCCTGCAATGCGGCGTCAGGCTTGCCGGCGCGCAGGCGCACCATCCAGTCAATCGCCTGCTCGCTGACGGGGTCCAGGCGCGTCTTGTTCATGGCGCCATCTCGCTGAGGTAGCACTGACGCAGTGCCTGTTTCATGTAGCGGCTGACCGTGCGTTCCGACAACCCGAGCTTTTGCGCAATCGCCACATAACTCAGCCCGTCCAGTTGGCTGTAGAGGAAGGTCGCCTTGACCAGCAGTGGCAAGCCGTCGATCGCCCGGTCGATGGCGACCAGCGCTTCAATCAACTGCAACTGTTCTTCGGGGGAGGGCGCCAGCGCTTCGGGCACGGTCGACAGGCGCTCCAGATAAGCCAGCTCCAGCTTGCGCCGCCGATGCCGATCGAAAATCAACCGGCGGGCGATGGTCGACAGATAGGCGCGAGGCTGTTCGATGCTGTCGGGGTCGACGCGGGCGGTCAGCATCTGGCAAAACGTATCGGCGGCAGTGTCCTCGGCGTCCGCATGGTTACGCAGGCGTCGCTGAATGTGCTGCAGTAGCCAGCGATGATGGTCGCTGAAAAAGAAGCCCAGCTTGCTGGTCGGAGGAGAATGCACCGGTTGCTTTCCAGATGTGAGTGTGAATCGTTCTCAATCTTACCTGTGAGAGGATCGCCACTGCAATCTCCGGTTTAGCCAACTCGTGACGGGTGGTTCGTCTGAAAAGAATAAAAAGCTGCGGCCGCGATCGCGACGAGTGAGACAGACTCGATAATTGAGCTAATGTCTAGTTGTTCCCCTCGCCAGTCGCGGCCCAATCAGCTCGTCCCTGACGTAGCTGGCGAGGTGGACGCCTCAGTCGCTAGTTTCCATCCGCCACCTTGCGTTCTATCTCGGCAATTTTTTTCCTGAGTTCTTCTGCATCCTGCTCCTTGGTCCGGGTGGAAGAGGGCGTAATGCTTTCATCCACTCCCCTGGTGTCTCTGTCCCTGTCCTCAAGATCCCTTTCGACCACATTGACCGGCTTGCCGGACGTATCGGTGGGCGGGGCGTTCGACGTTGCTGGGGATTCGCTGTCGTTGTCGCGGTCATCGTTGTTCATCGCACTTGCTCCGGTTGTCCTGCACATTGGATGCAGCACCGAAGGCCGAGTTCGAGAAATTTCGCCGTCGCCTTTGCACCTCTTGTCGGCCCTCATGAACCTATGTCGAACCCGATAGCTCCATTCCCAAAATAACTATCACAAAACAACTCTGGAATCCCACGGCCATGTACTCATTCAAAAACCTGCTGACGCAGGCCGAGGAGCGACGGCTTTGTGCATTGGATGGCTGGCATCGGGCGCTGGAGAACATCGCGCTGCGCATGGAATCGCCCGATGCCTACCATGAAGAACTGCTACGCCAGTCGGACGAGATGGATCGCCAGGGGATCATCACTTGGGAAGAGTGGCGCGACCTGCGGATCGAGGCGGACCAGGCGTATCTGCGCGCGGTCGCGGGCGAGGACTATCACTCAGGGGCGCAGGGATGGAAAGACACCTGAAGTTTGGCATTGAAGAGGAATACTTCATTACCGACCTGGACTCCCGGTGCATGTCCGGCAAGCCCCCTGCTGCGGCGATCGATGCGTGCAAGACGGTGCTGGGCGATTGTTTTGCCCTCGAGATGTTCCAGGGACAGATCGAAGTCGCATCCCCGATTTTCACCAGCCTTGCGCAAGCCGCGCAGTACCTGGGTTCGGCGCGACAGGATTTGCGGCTAACGCTCCAACCCTACGGCCTGGGATTGCTCACGGCCGGCAGTCATCCCCTGGCCGATTGGCGTACGCAACAGGCCACGGAGCAAAGCCACTTTCTCAAACTGTTCGATGACTACCAGCATGTCGCCTGGCGTAGCCTGCTATCCGGTCTGCACGTGCATGTTGAGGTGCCGGGCCATCTGGATCGCATTCGCGTGATGAACGAGGTCTTGCCGTGGACGCCGTTGTTGCTGGCACTGAGCAGCTCCTCGCCTTTCTGGAACGGTGCCGACAGCGGCTTCATGAGCTATCGCCAGACGGCCTGCGATGAGTGGCCGAGGATGGGCGTTCCCGAGTACTTCGAAGATCTAGCTGCCTATGACGCTTACGTCGCCTTGCTGATCCGGACCGGCGCCATCCACCAGGCCAGCGAATGCTGGTGGGGCGTTCGACCCGCGACCCGGTTTCCGACCCTGGAATTGCGGATGACGGATGCATGCCCGCGCCTGGAGGATGCGCTGTGCATCGCCTCTTTGTTTCGATTACTGGTCGCCTGGGCCATCGATCAACCCCGCCCGGGATCGACCTGGTCCCGGGAGTCGCGATGGATCCTCCAGGACAATCGCTGGCGGGCCAAGCGATTTGGCATCCATGCGTCCTTCATCGTCGAGGGTTACGACCGGCCTTTCTCTGCCGAGCAGTGGTTGTTCATGGCAGAACAGATCTTTGGCGACGCCGCGCAGGCCTTGGGCGTGGAGGAGGTTTTTCCCCAGGCGCGCCGGATTCTGCGGGACGGGACCAGTGCAGAGCGACAGCGCAATCTCTACCAGCAAGTCCTGCGCGACACCGGGGATGTGCAGGCCGCGCTGGCGGGTGTGGTGGATCAATTGCTGATGGAAACAGCGGAACAACCGTGCATCAGCAACGACCCGAAACGCGCAATGTGTGAGTCATGACACCACCCGGCGTTAAACCAGATACCGTCGAAACCACTCCAGCGTCCGGTCCCAGGCCAACCGCGCCGCCGCGTCATCGTACCGGGGCGTGGAGTCGTTATGGAAACCGTGGTTGGCGCCCGGATAAATGTAGGCTTCATAGGTCTTGCCCGCGGCTTTCAACGCCTTCTCGTACGCCGGCCAGCCCTCGTTGATCCGGGTATCCAGTTCGCCATAGTGCAGCATCAACGGCGCCTTGATCCGGGGGACGTCCGTGGCCTCTGCCTGACGCCCATAAAAGGACACGCCAGCCGCCAATTCCGGATAGGCCACGGCCGCGGCATTGACTACGCCACCGCCGTAACAGAATCCTGTTATGCCCACTTTGCCAGTGGTTGCGTCGTGCTTCATCAGCCACTCGATGGCGGCGAAAAAATCGTTCATGAGCTTCTCAGGGTCGACGGTCGCCTGCAGCTCCCGGCCTTTGTCATCGTTGCCCGGATAGCCGCCGACCGAGGTCAGGCCATCGGGGGCGAGGGCGATGAAGCCGGCCTTGGCCAGGCGTCTCGCAACATCCTCGATATACGGGTTAAGCCCACGGTTTTCATGCACGACCACCACCCCGGGCCCCTTGCCGCTGGTCTTCGCCGGGCGCACCAGATAACCACGGACCTGCCCGTTGCCCTTGGGCGAGGGGTAGGTGACGTACTCGGCGATGATGTCCGGGTCGGTGAACTCGACCTGCCCGGCGAGCGCATAGTTCGGGCTCAGCGCGGCAAGGAGGGCGCCGGCCGTCAAGCCGCCCAGGGTGAACAATGCGGCGCGATCGAGAAACTCGCGCCGGTTGATGTTGCCGTGGGCGTAGTAGTCGTACAGTTCGAGCAGTTCCGGGGCGAAGTCTTTCGCAGTGAGACGGGTCATCTGTGCGCTTCCTTTGGGGCGGGTCGGGTGTCTGGCGGGTCGACGGTGTGAGCGATAACTATCGAGCGTAGTCGCTCAAGCAACGAGCGCTGAAGTGGAGATTGAGCGATCGCGGATATCGAACGGCGCTTGTGGTACGGGTAACGTGGCCAAAAGTACCCATAAACGATACATGAAGGGGGTGTGTGAGTCGTATACGGGTATTTATATAGCTTTAAGGTATCTTCGCTACGGGCTTTTTCAACGTACACCTGCGTAGTTGTAGGGGGCGGCGCGTCTTAATCAACAGACGAGGCGTGGGCCGGATGTAGGAGCGAGCTTGCTCGCGATGGATGTTAACGATAATGCGTTATTTCTGAATCAACGCGTTGCCCTTTAGTCCATCGCGAGCAAGCTCGCTCCTACAGGTTCGCAGGTTCACGCTCCTACGGGTTCGCAGGTTCGCAGGTTCGCAGGTTCGCAGGTTCGCAGGTTCGCAGGTTCACAGGTTCACAGGTTCACAGGTTCACAGGCATCAGGCATCAGGCCTGGGCTTGTTCCTTGAACCGCTGCCGGAATTTGTGCAGCAACGGTTCTGTGTAGCCATTGGGCTGCGCGACGCCTTCGAACACCAGTGCACACGCCGCCTGGAACGCCACCGACTGGTCGAAGTCAGGCGCCATCGGTGTGTACAGGAGATCGCCGGTGTTCTGTTCGTCGACGACCCGCGCCATGCGCTGCAGTATCTCGACCGTCTGGTCCCGGGTGATTACGCCGTGCAGCAGCCAGTTGGCCATGTGCTGGCTGGAAATGCGCAGGGTCGCGCGGTCTTCCATCAGGCCCACGTTGTGGATGTCGGGCACCTTGGAGCAGCCGATGCCTTGTTCGACCCAGCGCACCACGTACCCCAGCAAGCCTTGTGCATTGTTTTCGACTTCCTGGCGAATCTCCTCCGCCGACCATGCTGGATCGGTCACCACTGGCACGCTGAGCAAGCCTTCCAGCAACGACTGGCTGACGCCATTGAAATCCGTGCGTTCAAGCTCCACCTGCACGCTGCGCACCTTGACCTGGTGGTAATGCAGAGCATGCAAGGTCGCGGCGGTCGGCGAGGGCACCCAGGCCGTATTGGCGCCGGCTTTCGGGTGAGCGACTTTCTGTTTCAGCATGTCGGCCATCCGGTCTGGCATGGCCCACATGCCTTTGCCGATCTGGGCCCGGCCGCGCAGGTTGCAGGCCAGGCCAACCAGCACGTTGTTCAGCTCATAGGACTCGATCCACGGCGTGTTTTTCATGTCGCCCTTGCGCAGCATCGCGCCGGCTTGCATGGCCGTGTGCATCTCGTCACCGGTGCGATCGAGGAAGCCGGTGTTGATGAAGGCGACCCGTGAGGACGCGGCGGCAATGCAGGCCTTGAGGTTGACGCTGGTGCGGCGCTCCTCGTCCATGATGCCCATTTTCAGGGTGTGGCGTTCGAGCTGCAGCAGGTCTTCGATGCGACTGAACAATTGCTCGGCGAAGGCCACTTCGGCGGGGCCGTGCATTTTCGGTTTGACAATGTAGACGCTGCCGGTGCGGGAGTTGCCGCGACGTTGCAGGTCATGCAGGGCGATCAGGCTGGTGATCACGCCGTCGAGAATCCCTTCCGGAATGTCCAGCCCGCCCTGGTCAACAACGGCCGGGTTGGTCATCAGGTGCCCGACGTTGCGGATGAACAGCAGCGAGCGTCCGTGCAGCGTCAATGCCGTGCCATCGGCGGCGGTGTACTCGCGGTCCGGATTCAGCCGGCGGGTGATGGTCTTGCCGTTTTTCTCCAGGTCCTCTTTCAGGTCGCCCTTCATCAGGCCCAGCCAGTTACGGTACACCTGCACCTTGTCGTCGGCGTCGACAGCTGCCACCGAGTCTTCACAATCGATGATGGTCGAGAGCGCCGCCTCCAGCAGCAGGTCCTTGACCCCGGCAGCATCGGCCTGACCGATGACGCTCTGCCGGTCGATCTGGATCTCCACGTGCAGGTCATTATTCTTCAGCAGGATGGCCACCGGGTCGGCCGGCGAGCCCTGGAAACCGATGTACTGCGCGGCATCGGCCAAGCCAGTCTGGCTGCCATCGTTCAAGGTGGTCTGCAGCGTGCCGTCTTCGATCCGGTAACGGGTCACCGCTGCATGGGAGCCGCTGCTCAAGGGGAAAGCCTGGTCGAGAAACGTCCGGGCAAACGCGATGACTTTCGAGCCGCGCACGGGGTTGTAGGTGCGGCCTGGTTCAGCGCCGTCGTCAGGGGGAATCACGTCGGTGCCGTAGAGTGCGTCGTACAGCGATCCCCAGCGCGCGTTGGCGGCATTGAGTGCATAGCGCGCATTGACGGCCGGGACCACCAGTTGCGGTCCGGCCTGCAGGCTGATCTCTGTATCGACGTTGGCGGTGCTGACCTTGACCTCAGCCGGTGCAGCTTGCAGGTACCCGATGTCACTGAGAAAGGCGCGATAAGCCGCCATGTCGCTCACCGGTCCCGGGTGGGCGCGGTGCCAGCTGTCCAGCTCGGCTTGCAGGCGATCCCGTTCCGCCAGCAGCGCGCGGTTTTGCGGCGCCAGTTCATGCACCAGATCGGCGAACCCTCTCCAGAACGTTTGCGGGGCCAGACCGGTGCCCGGCAGCACTTCCACCTCAACGAAACGTTGCAGGACGGGCGCGACCTTGAGGCCTTGGCAGTTCACGAAATCGGTCACTTTTGCATCTCCATCACACAGTATTCATTCAGCGCGAGCAGCGCCCTGTTCATTTCAGGCTTTGCGCACCGGCCTTGGCCACTTGTGCGTCCTGCTCGGCCTTGACCCCGGACACCCCGACGGCACCGATGACCTGGCCGTCGACGATGATTGGCACGCCGCCTTCCAGGGAGGTCAGCAGGGGCGCTGACAAGAAGGCGTGGCGTCCACCGTTGACCATCTCTTCGTAGCCTTTGGACTCGCGCCGACCCAGGGCCGAGGTGCGAGCCTTTTCGGTGGCGATGTAGGCGCCGATCGGGGCGCAACCGTCGAGGCGTTCGAGGGCCAGCGGGTGACCGCCATCGTCGACGATCACGATGGTCACGGCCCACTGGTTGTTCTGGGCTTCGGTGCGGGCGGCAGCGAGGATCTGGCTGACTTCGGTCTGACTCAGTACGGCTTTGCTTTTCATGAAACTCTCCAGGGTGGGGTTAAGGCAGTGCGGCTTCGACCAGTTCGATCCAGTGCCTGACCGGGGTTCGGCCCGCACCATCGAGGTGCGACTGACAGCCGATATTGGCGGTGACGATGACGTTGGGGCGTCCGCTTTCCAGGGCATTGAGCTTGTTGTCGCGCAGTTGTCGGGACAGCACGGGTTGGGTCACAGAATAGGTGCCCGCCGAGCCGCAGCACAGGTGACTGTCAGGCACGGGCGTGAGGTTGAAGCCCAGGCGGGTCAGGATTGCCTCGACCGCGCCGCCGAGTTTCTGTGCGTGCTGCAAGGTGCAGGGGCAATGAAACGCCAGGCGCTGATCGCTGTGCACGCCGAGCTTTTCCAGCGGCTCGTCACGCAGTACTTCAACCAGGTCCTTGGCCAGGGCGCTGACTTTTTTCGCCTTCTCGGCATAGGCCGGGTCGGCGCGGAGCAGGTGCCCGTAGTCCTTGATGAAGGCGCCGCAACCGCTGGCGGTCTGGACGATGGCTTCGGCGCCGTTTTCAATGCTTGGCCACCAGGCGTCGATGTTGCGCCGGGCGCGATCGAGACCGGCGGCCTGGGCGTCGAGATGATAGTCCACGGCGCCGCAGCAGCCTGCCTCGCGGGTGGCTATGACACTGATCCCAAGTCGATCCAGGACTCGCGCGGTGGCCGCGTTGGTATTGGGCGACAGGCTCGGCTGCACGCAGCCTTCGAGCATCAGCACCTGCCGGGCGTGGCGGGTGACCGGGCGCGGTTTGGCGGGGTAGACGCGGCGCGGCAGTTTGGCCTGCAAGGCAGTGGGCAACAACGCGCGGAACACCTGGCCGCTGCTCACCAGTGCCTTGAACAGTCGCGGATTGGGCACGACACCGCGCAGTCCTTCGCGCAACAGGCGCTGGTCGACAGAGCGCGGCACGGCGGCATCGACCACCGCGCGACCGATGTCCAGCAGGTTGTGGTAGTCGACCCCGGAAGGGCAGGTGGTTTCACAGTTGCGGCAGGACAGGCAGCGATCCAGGTGCTGTTGGGTTTTCTGCGTGACTTCGTTGCCCTCCAGCACCTGTTTGATCAAATAAATACGACCGCGGGGACCATCCAGTTCATCGCCGAGCAACTGATAGGTCGGGCAGGTGGCGTTGCAGAAACCGCAGTGCACGCAGGTGCGCAGGATGCTTTCGGCTTCTTCGGCGCGGGGCAGTTGGCGGGCCTGTTCGCTCAAGGTGGTTTGCATGGGTCAAAGCTCCGCGTACAGGCGACCGGGGTTGAAGATGCCCCGGGGATCGAGTTGTTGCTTCAGGCTGCGGTGGTAGCGCATCAGTGCCTCCGGCAGCGGCTGGAACGGGCTGTCGATCAGACCGTGGCTGTAGCAGGTCACATGCCCGCCGACCTCTTCGACGATCGAGCGGATGAACGAGGCCTCGGCGTCGGATTTGAGCCAACGCTGCGCGCCGCCCCAATCGATCAGCTGCCGGCCCGGCAGGGACAGTCGGGGGGTGTTGTGCGGCACCGACAGACGCCACAGTGGCTGGTCTTCGTCGAAGAAGCTCAAGCGATGTTCGTTGAGATCCGCCCAATAAGCCGTATCCAGCACCTCGCCACCCAAGCGGTCATGGGCGGCCGCCACCGAGCCTTCGCCACCCTCGAGTCGCAGGTGCAGGCGCTGGCCGTCGTGACACGCGGCGCTGATCGGCAACGGTTGCTGGCCCCATTCCGCCAGGCGCAGCAGGGCGCGATCGCTGTCCATTTCCAGGCTGATGCTCAAGCACTGCCGCGGTTTGGGCAGGACCTTGAGCGAGACTTCGGTGATCACCCCCAGGGATCCGTAGCTGCCGGCCATCAGGCGTGACAGGTCGTAGCCGGCGACGTTCTTCATGACTTCGCCACCGAAGCGCAAATGCTTGCCGTGGCCGGTGATGACCCGGGTGCCGAGCACGAAGTCTCGCACCGAGCCTGACCAGGGACGGCGCGGCCCCGACAGCCCGCTGGCGATCATGCCGCCAACGGTGGCGTCGTCGCCGAATGACGGCGGTTCGCAGGGCAGCATCTGCTGCGCCGCGTCCAGCACTTGCGCGAGTTCAGCCAATGGCGTGCCGCAACGGACGGTGATCACCAGTTCGGTCGGGTCGTAGCTGACGATGCCCCGGTGCGAGCGCGTGTCGAGCACTTCGCCGGCAACGATGCGCCCCAGGAACGCCTTGCTGTTTGAACCCTGGATGCGCAACGGCGTGGCGTTTTGCAACGCCTGGTTGACTTGTTCCAACAGGGTGCCGCTGTCATCCATATCGTGTTCGCCTGGCATCAGAAACGCTCCAGTTCAGGGAAGGGCAGTTGCCCCATATGAACGTGCATGGCGCCAAACTCGGCGCAGCGGTGCAGCGTCGGTATGTTTTTGCCGGGGTTGAGCAACCCGCTCGGATCGAAGGCCGCCTTGACCGCGTGAAACAGGGTCAGCTCATCGCTGTTGAACTGTGCGCACATCTGATTGATTTTCTCGCGACCGACACCGTGCTCGCCGGTGATACTGCCACCGACCTTGACGCACAATTCGAGGATCTTGCCGCCCAGGGCTTCAGCCCGATCGAGTTCGCCCGGTTGATTGGCATCGAACAGAATCAGCGGGTGCATGTTGCCGTCACCGGCGTGAAAGACGTTGGCCACCCGCAGGTCGTACTCGGCCGACAACGCGGCAATGGCCTGCAGCACGCCGGGCAGTTCGCGACGCGGGATGGTGCCGTCCATGCAGTAATAATCCGGAGAGAGACGACCCACCGCCGGGAAGGCATTCTTGCGTCCGGCCCAGAAGCGCACCCGTTCGGCTTCATCCTTGGCCAGGCGCACTTCGGTGGCGCCGGCCTGTTCCAGTACCTGGCGCACGCGGTCGCAGTCGTCATGGACGTCGGCTTCGACGCCATCGAGTTCGCACAGCAGAATGGCTTCGGCATCCACCGGATAGCCGGCGTGGATGAAGTCTTCGGCAGCGCGTATGGCCAGGTTGTCCATCATTTCCAGGCCGCCGGGGATGATGCCGGCGGCAATGATGTCGCCCACGGCGCGCCCGGCTTTTTCAACGGAATCGAACGCTGCCAGCAGCACCTTGGCGGTCTGAGGTTTGGGCAGCAGCTTGACCGTAACCTCGGTGATGACCCCGAGCATGCCTTCGGAGCCGGTGAACAGCGCCAGCAGATCGAACCCCGGCGAGTCGAGGGCGTTCGAGCCCAGGCTCAGGTGTTCGCCATCGACTGTGAGGATGTCGACCTTGAGCAGGTTGTGCACGGTCAGCCCGTACTTCAGGCAATGCACGCCACCGGCGTTTTCCGCGACGTTGCCGCCGATGGAACAGGCGATCTGCGAGGACGGGTCCGGCGCGTAGTACAGGCCGAACGGTGCCGCTGCCTGGGAAATCGCCAGGTTGCGCACCCCCGGCTGGACCCGAGCGGTGCGCGCGGCAGGGTCGATGTGCAGGATGTTGTTGAAGCGCGCCATCACCAGCAGCACGCCTTTTTCCAGGGGCAACGCACCGCCGGACAAACCGGTGCCGGCGCCGCGGGCGACCACCGGCACCTGCAGTTCATGGCAGACACGCAGCACACCTTGCACCTCGTCGAGGTGGCGGGGCAGCACCACCAGCATCGGTGTGGTGCGATAGGCGGAGAGTCCGTCGCATTCGTACGGCTTGAGTTCTTCGCGCTGATGCAGGATTTCCAGATCCGGCAAGCGCGTTTGCAGCGCCTGGATCAGTGCGGTTCTGTCGACATCAGGCAAGACACCGTCGACGCGTTCATCGTAGAGGATGTTCATAGGCGGTTCACGGCACTCGGTTGTTTTTATTAGAGCCTTGTTCGGGCATAACGCTCACTTGCATCATTGGCCGGAGACGGTCTACTGTCTATGCGTTGTTTGACTGGTCGAACCAGTTTTTTATTCGATATTTCCAGCTATGTCGGAAAAATGCTCTATAAAACATTAGCTTGTAAGCGTGTCTGCAGCGGTGTGATTAAGCTGACGCAGCTGGTCATACCAGTTGGAGGGTTAATGGAAAGCGTAGAAACGAGTCGTAATCCGCAAGTTGCGGACGTGGTATGCGAGCGCATCGAACGGTTGATCGTCGATGGGGTGCTCAAGACCGGGCAGCTGTTGCCTTCGGAGCGGCGCCTGACGGAAAAGCTCGGCGTCTCGCGCACGGCACTGCGCGAAGGGCTGAAGCTGTTGCGCGCCCGCGGCATTATCCGCACCGAGCAGGGCAAGGGCTCTTTCGTCGCCGATCTTTCCGGTCACGGTGGCGTATCGCCGCTGATGCACCTGTTCGGCTCGCAGCCCCGCACCCTTTATGACCTGTTCGAAGTGCGCAGCCTGCTCGAGGGCGAATCCGCGCGCCTGGCCGCCTTGCGTGGAACCGACGCCGATTTTGTCCTGATCACCCGCGCTTACGAGGCATTGATCGATGCCCACAACCATCCGCTGCAAGCGTGCGACCATGCCCGGCTCGATCATGCGTTTCACCTGGCCATCTGCGAGGCCTCGCACAATCCGGTGCTGGTGCAGACTTTGCGCTCGCTGACCGACTTGCTGCTCAACACCGTCTTTGCCTCGGTCAACAACCTCTACCACCGCGAACCGCAAAAACGCCAGATCGACCGCCACCATGCGCGACTCTACAACGCGGTGACCGGACGCATGCCGGAGCAGGCGCGCAAGGCGGCCATCGCGCATATCCAGAGCCTGTGCGACAACCTCAAGGAAATCGAAGGCGAAGAGCAACGGCTGGTCCGGGCCACGCTGCGGCTGGAGGGGTGGACCTGATGCAGCACCTGGACCACTTGTCCCTGCACCTGTTCATCCTGGTCTGCGACGAAGGCACCATTGCCCGGGCCAGTGAGCGGGCCTTCCTCGCACCTTCGGCGGTCAGCAAGCGCATCTCCGACATCGAGGCGCGCTTCGGCACGCCGCTGCTCAAGCGCAGCAAGCGCGGGGTCGAACCGACGCCGGCGGGGCTGGCGTTGCTGCGGCATGCGCGGTCACTGACCCTGGCGATGGAACGGCTCGACAGCGAGCTCGGCGAATATGCCGAAGGGGCTCGCGGGCATGTGCGGGTCTTGGCCAATGTATCGTCGATCATGGAGTTCCTGCCGGAAGAACTCTCCGCTTTCATGCTGGACAACCCGCGCATCCAGGCCGACATCGAAGAGCGTTTCAGCCCCGACGTCGTGCGTGGGGTGGCCGAGGGCAATGCCGACCTGGGCATCTGCCGGCGTTCGATGGCCGTGGGTGACCTGGAGTTTGTGCCTTACCGTCAGGATCACCTCGCGGTCGTGGTCAGTGCGAGTCATCCCTTGGCGGATCGCAGCAGCATTGCCTTCGAAGAGACACTGGACTTTGATCATCTGGGCTTGTCGGCCTTCGCCACCCTCAATACCTTCATGCGCGAAGACGCCTCAAGGCATGGCCGAGAGTTGCGCTTCCGCTCCTATGTGTCCTCATTCGATGCGACGTTCCGCCTGGTGCAGTTTGGCCTGGGACTGGCGGTGTTCCCGCTGGAAGCGGTGGCGCGCTACGCGCAACTGTTCGATCTGCGCATCGTCCCCCTGACCGACGACTGGGCGCTGGGCGAGTTTGTGATCTGCGTGCGCGATCGTGAGGCCTTGTCGCTGTCGGCGCGCCGATTGCTGGACCATCTGCTGCTGCGTGCACCGCCGCGCCAATCGACGGTCTGATCCATCCATCGCGGTTGACGATGGATCAGGCCGTGAATCACGTCTTTTCGGCACCGCGCTGTCTCTCTAGTCTGGGCCAAAGCTTCAGCCTGTGAGAGAACTTCATGACAACAATAACGATCAACGAAGTCGGTATGCGCGATGGTTTGCAGAGCCTGCAAGCCATCATGCCAACCATCGCCAAGCGCCAATGGATCGATGCAGCGTACGCCGCTGGCGTTCGCCATATGGAGGTCGCGTCCTTCGTGCCTGCCAGACTGCTGCCGCAAATGGCCGATGCCAGGGAAGTGGTGGCCCATGCCCTGAGTTACCCCGACCTGGTGGTCTCGGTCCTGGCGCCGAACCTGCGCGGTTGCCGCGACGCGCTTGAATCCGGCGCCCATCGCATCATCGCACCGGTCTCGGTCAGCGCCGCCCATAGCCTGGCCAATGTGCGGCGCACGCCACTGGAAATGGTCGAGGAGCTGGCGCGGATGTGCCGGTTGCGGACCGAGACGGGCTTGCACAACGTCCAGATAATTGCCGGGATGTCGGTCGCCTTTGGCTGTACCCGCCAGGGCGATGTGCCGCTGAGCGACCTCTGCGAATTGACCGGCCACGTGCTCGAAGCCGGTTGCGATCTGGTGTCCCTCGGCGACACCACCGGCTACGCCAATCCCGGCCAGGTGGCGACGACCTTGCAGGCGATTCGCGCCATTGCCGGGGACAAGCTCAGGGCCGCGCATTTCCACGATACCCGCGGCCTGGCGCTCGCCAACAGCCTGGTGGCGGTGCAGCAGGGCATCACCGAACTCGATTCGTCCCTGGCCGGGCTGGGCGGCTGCCCGTTCGCCCCGGGTGCGTCCGGCAACACCGTGACCGAAGACCTGGTGTTCATGCTGCAAAGCATGGGCTACGACACCGGCATCGATCTGGCGGCCCTGATCGCCTCACGGCAGGTGCTGCGCGACGCCTTGCCCGACGAAGCCCTTTACGGCTGCATCGCCCGCGCCGGCCTGCCGCTCAATTACACCCCAGCCGCCAGCCGCGCCTGAACCTGCGACGAGGAAAACAATAATGTCCAGACTTCCATTGGACGGCATTCGTGTCGTCGAAATCTCACATATGGTGATGGGACCGACCTGCGGGATGATCCTCGGTGACCTCGGCGCCGAAGTGATCAAGATCGAGCCGACCCGCGGCGATGGTACCCGGCGTCTGCTCGGTGCCGGTGCCGGGTTCTTTCGCACCTTCAACCGCAACAAGCAGTGCATCGCCATCGACGTCAACACCGCGCAAGGACGCGATGCCGTACTGGAACTGATCGACACCGCCGACGTGTTCATCGAGAACTTCAAACCCGGGCGCATGCAGGAGCTGGGCTTCGGCTACGAGGCGATTCATCAACGCAACCCGCGCCTGATCTATGCCTCGCACAAAGGCTTTCTCAACGGTCCATATGACAATCGCCTGGCCCTGGATGAAGTGGTGCAGATGATGGCCGGCCTGGCCTACATGACCGGCCCCGTCGGCCGGCCGTTGCGCGCCGGCAGCTCGGTGAACGACATCATGGGCGGCATGTTCGGTGCCATCGGCGTGCTGGCCGCGCTCAACGACCGCCACGTCACCGGCGTAGGCCGCGAGGTGCAGAGCGCGCTCTACGAGAATTGCGTGTTGCTCGCCGCCCAGCACATGCAGCAGTACGTCGTGACCGGCCAGGCTGCAGCGCCGATGCCGAACCGCATCAGCGCCTGGGCGATCTACGACGTGTTCGAGTTCGCCGGCGGTGAGCAGATGTTCGTCGCCGCCACCGGCGAAGGGCAGTGGAATGCCTTGTGCCAATTGCTGGGCCAGACCGCGCTGCTCGACGACCAGACCCTGGCCACCAACAATGATCGGGTGTTGCAACGGCCACGGCTGCTGGCGCATCTGGCCGAAGTATTCGCGACCATGGACGCCCAGGCCCTGGCAATGCAGCTCGAAGCCCACAGCATTCCTTTCGCGCCGATCCGTCGCCCGGAAGAACTGTTCGAAGATCCGCACCTGCTGCATAGCGGTGGCCTGGCCGATCTCGAACTCGAAGACGGTTCCTTCACCGCCATGCCGCTGCTGCCGTTGTCCCTGGATGGCGAGCGTCTGCAACCGCGCCGGTCGATTCCACGCATCGGCGAGCATACCCACAAGGTGATGCGCGAACTGGGCTACAGCGACGAGCACATCGCCGAACTGTGTGCCGCCGGCGTGCTGAAAACCGATGTTCAGGCCTGAGGAGACGCTGCCATGGCTATCTATCGATACGACACGCTTATCCCTGTCATCCATGCCGAAACCTTCGTCGCCGAAGACGCGACGGTCATCGGCAATGTCACGCTCGAGCAAGGCGTCAGCGTCTGGCCCCAGGCCGTGCTGCGCGGTGACAACGAGCCGATTCGCATCGGCCAGTACAGCAATGTCCAGGAGGGCGCGGTGCTGCATGCCGATCCCGGTTTTGCGTTGACCGTGGGCGAGGGCGTCACCATCGGCCATCAGGCCATGCTGCATGGCTGCACCATTGGCGACGGTGCGCTGATCGGGATTCAGGCGGTGGTGCTCAATGGCGCGGTGATCGGCAAGAACTGCCTGGTCGGTGCCGGCGCGATCGTCACCGAAGGCAAGGTGTTCCCGGACAACTCGCTGATTCTGGGGGCGCCGGCCAAAGTGGTGCGAGAGCTGACGCCTGAAGCCATCGCCGGCATGCTTGGCAATGCCCGGGACTATGTGAGCAAGGGTCAGGCCTACAAGGAAAAATTGGTTCGCATCAACTAACCCCGTTGAGCAACGTCCTGCAGGATTTTGCTTCTCTCCAATAATTACAAAAACGGAGAAACACCATGGTTGCCATGACTGGCGAAATGGCGCTTGCGCGCAACGAAGAAACGATCAACGAGTTGCTGCTGTATCGGCGCGTGGCCTGGCGCATCATGCCGCTGGCCATCATCTGCTTTCTGTTTTCCTATTTTGACCGGATCAACATCAGCTTCGCCAAAGTCCAGATGCAACAGGAACTGGGCTTGTCCGACGCGGCCTATGGCCTGGCGGCGAGCATGTTTTTCATTGGCTATGTGCTGTTCGAAGTGCCCAGCAGCCTGGGCCTGAAACGCTACGGTGCGCCAGCCTGGATCTGCCGGATCATGATCTCCTGGGGCCTGGCAACCGCGGCCCTGATGTTCGCCTACACCCAATACACCCTGTACTTCCTGCGCTTTCTGATCGGCGTCATGGAGGCCGGCTTCGGCCCGGCGATCCTGTTCTACCTGGCGTGCTGGTTCCCGAAAAAGCATCTGGCAAAGATGAACGGGCTGTGGTTCCTGTCGGTACCGCTGGCCGGTGCCTTGGGTGGGCCGGCTGCGGGGGTCCTGTTGGGAACGATGGATGGCGTGCTCGGCCTGGCGGGATGGCACTGGCTGTTCCTGATGTCGGGGTTGCCCTGTGTGCTGCTGGGTCTGTTGGTGCTGTGGAAGCTGGACCGGGACATCGAGTCGGCCAAGTGGCTGAGCCGGGGCGAGAAAGACCTGTTGGCGGCTAACCTCGAATACGACCGGGCCAAGGCCAAACCGGTGCATGCCTCGCTGTGGCGCGTATTGCTGACCCGGGAAGTGGCGATCATGGCGCTGATCTACTTCGTGATCAAAATGGCCTCCTACGGCATCAATTTCTGGATGCCGCACCTGATCAAATCGTCCGGGGTGCAAAGCGTATTCTGGGTCGGCATGCTGTCATCGCTGCCCTACATCGTGGCGTGCATCGGCATGATCTGGCTGACCCGCCTCTCGGACCGCACCGGCGAGCGCAAGAAGTACCTGGTGATGTGCCTGTTGCTGGCGGCGGTGGGGTACTTGCTGGCCTGCCTGTTCTCCGATTCGTCCTGGGCGATGATGGCGGCGCTGGTGCTGGCCACGGCGGGCACCTTTATCGCGATCCCGATCTTCTGGACCATTCCGCAATCGACCTTCTCCGGGTTGGCGATTGCCAGCGGCACGGCGGCGATCAACTCCATCGGCCAGCTCAGTGGCATGGTCGCGCCGGTGATGGTCGGCAAGATCAACGATGTCTCCGGCACCAGTTACATGGGCATGCTCTCCATCGCGCCGATGATTCTGCTCGCGTGCATTGTGGTCGTGTGCTTCGTCAAGAATCCGAAGGCCTGACCCGGCTGTTGAAACAATCTCGCTCCTGATAACAACAATAAAACAGGCACAAACATGACTCCATTCGTTATGCAGCGAGCATCGTTGATGCTCGCGACGGTTTGCTGCGCCTTTCATTCAGCGGCCCAGGCCGGTTTTGTCGACGATGGCAAAGGCAGTCTGGAGCTGCGTAACTTCTACTTCGATCGTGATTTTCACGGTGACTCGGCCACCCAGTCCCGGCGCGGCGAGTGGGCGCAGGGCTTCATGCTGAAGTTGCAATCGGGGTTTACGCCCGGCCCGCTGGGCTTCGGTCTGGATGCCGTGGGCATGCTCGGGATCAAGCTCGACTCCAGCCCGGATCGCTCCGGCAGCGGGTTGTTGCCACGGGGGTCGGACAGGCGCGCCGTCGACGATTATTCCAAGGCCGTCGGGACATTCAAGGCCAGGTTTTCCCAGACCGAGGTGCGAGTGGGCGGCCTCAGTCCGCAGCTGCCGCTATTGGCTGCCAACAACAGCCGGCTGTTCCCGCAGTGGTTCAATGGCGCCCAGTTGGTGAGCAAGGACCTGGACAGGTTCACCTTCACCGCGCTGGAGGTGGATTCGACCAAGCTACGGGATTCCACCGATTTCGAAGACCTGACGGCGATGGCGCAGCAGGGGGCTTATCCGGCCAGTGTCACCGGTGACCGTTTGTACTATGCCGGTGTTGACTACCAACCGCTGAAGAACCTGACGCTGAGCTTGCACACCAGTCAGCTCGAAGAGCTGTTTCGCCGTGACTTCGCGGGGTTCAAGTACAAGATCGGGCTGGGGCCGGGAGATGTGTTCACCGAGTGGCGCTATTTTGCCGCCCGTGAAACCGGGCGCGAGTTGTTGGGCAAGGTCGATAACCGGACCTTGAGCACCCACTTCGGTTATGCGATCAAGGGCCATACCTTCAGCGGCGGCTACCAGAAAGCCCGTGGCAACACCGCTTACGCCTACGTGGGCGGTACCGACACTTATCTGTTCAGCGAGCAACAGGTCAGCACCTTCGCACTGGCCAATGAACGGGCCTGGATGATGCGCTATGACTATGATTTCGCAGCGCTCGGGGTTCCCGGGCTGACTTTCAATCTGCGGTATGTGAAGGGGGACCAGGTGGATCCCTCGGCTATCAGCAGCGTCAAGGCCGGGAGGTTACGGGCATCGGGTGGGGAGGGGCAGGAGTGGGAGCGGACCACGGACCTGAGCTACGTCGTCCAGTCCGGGGCGTTGAAGAATGTATCGCTGCGCTGGCGTAACGCGACGATGCGCTCGAACTTTGCAGATGCGGCGGATGAGAATCGGGTGATTGTTGGGTACATCATCAGCTTCTAGGCTTTATCGATGGATCGAAGGTTTTGTATTGGACACAATCCCGATTTCACGGATGTACCCGGCCCCATGTAGGAGCTGGCTTGCCAGCGAAGGGGCCGTCACATTCAACATCATTGGTGCCTGTCACACCCCCTTCGCTGGCAAGCCAGCTCCTACATGGGGCCGGGTACTCCCTTCGTTTTTCACCCTCCACCCTACCCAGGCTTCCAACCCGGGCAGGGTCTGCAGGTTTCGCATCAATCACTTCCCACCCACCACCATACTGCTGAACGGCTCGACATACGCCTGCAACGTCACCAGGCCACCGACCAGAATGGCCAGGATGATCGAATGGAAGAACACATAACGCAGGATCTCCCCTTCATGGCCATACCAGCGCGTAGCGGTGGAAGCCACCACGATCGACTGCGCATCGACCATCTTGCCCATCACCCCGCCGGAACTGTTGGCCGCCGCCATCAATACCGGGCTGAGCCCCAGTTGCTCGGCGGTCACCCGTTGCAAGCCGCCAAACAGCACGTTGGAAGCCGTATCCGAACCGGTCAAGGCCACCCCGAGCCAGCCGAGCAAAGTGCCGAACATGGGATAGAAAATACCCGTCGCGGCAAAGGCCAGGCCCATGGTCGCATCCAGCCCCGAGTAACGCGTAAGGAAGCCGAGGGCGAGCATCGCCACGATGGTGATCAGTGAGTAACGCACCAGCCAGATGGTTCGCAGGTAATGGTGAATCAGTTGCGGGATGGAATATCCCATCAACAATCCGCCGAGGATCGCCGACAGCAGGATGCCGCTGCCGGTGGCGGTAAACCAGTTGAACTTGTAGATCGCCTCTTCGGTTTTCGGCACAGGCACCACCGGCGGCACCTTCTCGATCTGCTGGTGAATGGTGGTAAAGGTCAAGGTCGGGGCGAAAATCGGGTTGGCCTCACGCATCGGCTTGCCTTGCGGATCGAGTTTGGCCGAATGGGTGACCGGATCGATCGCCGCACGGGTATCGAACATGTTCTTGAAACTCTGGGTCCCCCAAGCGAAGACGAACACCGTCAGGACGATCCATGGCATCCAGGCACGCATCACGGCGGATCGGTTTTCGCTGTTGAAGTTGGCGGTGGATGTGGGTTGTACGTCGTGCTCCTCGTCGATTTTGGAGTTGTCCACTCGGCCTGACAACGCGGCGGAGGTATGGATGGTGGCCGGTTTCCAGACCTTGATGAAGCCGGTCAGGCAGGCCATGGAAATCAACGCGGCGATCACGTCCACCAGCATCGGCCCGTGGTAGTTGGACACCAGGAACTGCGGCACCGCGAAACTGACCCCGGCCACCAGGATCGCCGGCCAGATTTCCAGCATCTTGCGCCAGCCGGCAAAGGCCCAGATCAGCCAGAACGGCACGATCACAGAGAAAAACGGCAGTTGCCGACCGACCATCATCGACAGCTCCATTTCATCCAGCCCGGTAACTTTGGCCAGGGTGATGATCGGTGTGCCCAGGGCGCCGAACGCCACCGGCGCGGTGTTGGCGATCAATGCCAGGCCCGACGCCGCCAGCGGCGAGAAGCCCAGGCCGATCAGGATGGCCCCGGTCACCGCCACCGGCGTGCCGAACCCGGCGGCCCCTTCGAAGAATGCGCCGAAGCAGAAGGCAATCAGCAGCAACTGCAGCCGCCGATCGTCGGTGATGCGGGCCAACGAGTCCTGCAGCACCTTGAACGAGCCGTTCTCGGTCGTCAGCCGGTGCAGGAAAATGATGTTGAGCACGATCCAGCCGATCGGCAGCAAACCGTTGGCGGCGCCGTACAGCGCGGCGGAACCGGCCATGTTCGCCGGCATGCCAAAGGCGAAGATGGCAATGATCAGGGCCGAACCCAGCGCCATGAGTGCCGCCAGGTGCGCCTTGACATGGAAAAACGCCAGGGCTGCCAGCATCACCACCACCGGCACTGCCGCCATGATGGTTGAAAACACCGGGCTATTGAACGGATCGTAGATTTGCTGCCAGACCATGGTCCACCTCTGCTTTTTATTGTTGGGCATGCAGACCCCGAAGGGGCGGTGGCTTGTAGTATAGGTGGCATTACGCCGCTGTCCTGGCCGTCCTGCGAGCGGGCTGTACTGAGCTAAGATGGCCAATAGGTGAATGCGCTACTCGCACGTCAACGGGAGGAATGCAGCAATGACTGAACGCCATATACAGCACAAGGAAACGCTTTCCAACGGATGCAAGATCGAGGTTAGAGCCGAGATTCTGAAGGACGGATCCTTGGGGATGTTTATCGGTGTTTACCGGCCTGACGGTACGGTCATCGATGAAAATCATGACCCGAAACCGCACATGCTGGATATGGAAGCCGCGATGGACTGGGGCATCGATATCGCCAAGGGCATCGGGAACAGCCAGAGAACCCTGTGACGTGCGCGGGCCCCTTGTAGGAGCCGGCTTGCCGGCGAAGGCGGCCTCGAGCCTTGCAGTGCCTATGAAAACGCCTTCGCCGGCAAGCCGGCTCCTACAGGGACGGCGGCCTCGAGCCTTGCAGTGCCAGTGAAGACGCCTTCGCCGGCAAGCCGGCTCCTACAGGGGGTTGCGGTATCAGCTTCCTGCACGTTTGTTCAACGCCGCTTCCGCCGCGGCGATTTGCGCCTGGCGCTTGACGATCATGTCACCCACCGGCGGCCCCTGGAAGCGTCGTGCTTCAAAGCCGAACCAGATGATCGCCGTCAGGACCAGGAACCCGATGGTGATGTACAGCGCCCAATCGTTCGGTGGCTGGATGCCGATGATGAAGATGATCACCATCGACAGGATCGAGAGAATGGCGAAGAACGAGTACCAGAAGCGTCCCATGTTCCACGGCCCCATGGTCGGCCATTTGGAGGTGCCGTAGGCGAACAGGCCGAGCACGATGGGAATGACGAAGGAGAAAAACAGAAAGATCACCGTACAGGAGACCACGATGGTATAGACCGGCGTTGCACCGATCGAAATCACCGACGAGCCCCAGACGAACAACACCGCCAGCGTCGCCCCGGTCCAGATCGCCGGCACCGGGCTGCGGTGGGTCGGCGAGACCGTGGCCAGGGCTTTCGAGAAGGGCAGGCCACCGTCGCGGGAGAAGGCGAAGATCATCCGCGACACCGAGGTCACGGTCGCCAGCCCGCAAAGGAATTGCGAGATGAAAATCGCCAGATACAAACTGATCTTGACGGTCGGGTTGACCTGAGTGTCCATCGCCCAGAAAAACACGTTCCAGCCCTTCGACGCCGCTTCGTCCATGCTCGGCAGCATCAGCACGAACGAGCTGAGCATGAGCCAGCCGAACAGCAGCGACCAGACCACCGACATGACCATGCCGACCGGCACCGACATCGCCGCATTGCGGGTCTCCTCGGAGGTATGCGCGGAGGCGTCATAGCCGGTGATGGTGTAGATCGGCAGGAGCAGGCCAAGCATGAAAATCCAGGCGTTGGAGACCTGCGGCCAGACGCTGCCGCCGGCCTCGCCGGAATAGTTGGCGAAGGTCACCAGCCGGACGAATTCATAGCTGGGGGCTGCGATCAGGCACACGATGGTCAATGCGATCGCCGTCGCGAAGATCAGATAGCCCGAGAAGTCGGTGAGCTTTGCGGTCAGGCCGATGCCGAAATGGTTGCACAGGGCCTGGATGCCAGTGAGGATCGCCAGGAAGATCACCCGGGTCGTGGTCGTATCTTCCATGCCCAGGGCCGGTCCGAAAGCCCCGAAAAAGAAATAGTAAGTACCGACGTTGATCGCGCCGAGCACCGTCACCAGCCCCAGCAGGTTGAACCAGGCCGTCAGCCAGCCGGTGAAGCGGTTACCGAGAATCGAGCCCCAGTGATACAGGCCGCCAGCGGTGGGGTAGGCCGAGGAAATCTGCGCCATGGCCATGGCAAAGACTCCGGAAATCAGGCAACCGATCGGCCAGCCGATGCCGATCGAGGCGCCGCCCGCACCCGAGGTGCCCTGGGCCAGTGAGTTGATGCCTCCCGAGAGGATGCAGATGATCGAAAAGGAAATGGCAAAGTTGGAGAAAACGCCCATTCGTCGCGACAGCTGCTGGGCATAGCCCATGCTGTGCAGCACCTTGACGTCATCGTCTTGCGGCGCGCCGGTGCCGGGCTGGCTTGCTGGGTTCATTGGGTGTGCTCCTTCAGGTTCTGGAACAGGCCGAACTTCGCCGCCGTAGGCTGCAGCCCTGGTTTAATGTAGGAGCGAGCCTGCTCGCGATGGGCTCAAGGGCAACGCGTTTATTCAGAAAGCACGCGTTATCGTTAACGTCCATCGCGAGCAAGCTTGCTCCTACAGACGGCCGTGAAACGCCGCTTCGAAAATTTCTGCCGCGCCGGCCCGGGTCAACGGCAGCGGATTACCGCCGGCAGAGGGGTCGACGATTGCCATGTCCGCGATCAGGTCCGCCTGGCGATCATCCACGCCCAGCTCGAACAGCGTGTGCGGCACGCCGATGTCCTTGCGCAGCTTGAGGACGAAGGCCAGGAAGCTGTCGAAACCCGGCGAAGGCAAGCGCAGCCAGGCCGCCAGGCGGGTGATGCGTTCTTCGATGGCCGGGCGATTGAATTTCAGTACATAGGGCATCAGCGTGGCGTTGGTCATGCCGTGATGGGTGTCGTACAACGCGCCCACCGGATGAGCGAGGGCGTGCATCCCGCCCAGGCCCTTCTGGAAGGCGGTGGCGCCCATCGCCGCTGCCGCGAGCATCTGCCCGCGCGCCTCGAGGTCGGAGGGCATGTGCACGGCCCGCACCAGGGCGTTGGCTATCAGGCGCATGCCTTCCACGGCGATGCCTTCGGCCATGGGGTGAAAACCGGGGGCGCAGTACGCCTCCAGGCAATGCGAAAATGCATCCATGCCGGTGCCAGCGGTGACCTTGGCCGGCATGCCGACGCTCAGGGCCGGGTCGCTGATGACCACTCGCGGCATCATTTTCGGGTGAAAGATGATGCGTTTGGTGTGGCTGCCCTCGTCGATGATCACCGCTGCGCGGCCCACTTCCGAGCCGGTACCGGCCGTCGTCGGCACCGCGATTACCGGAGCGATACGGCTTTCGTCGGCCCGGGTCCAGTAGTCGCCGATGTCTTCGAAATCCCAGACCGGTCGCGTCTGACCGCTCATGAAGGCGATGAGCTTGCCCATGTCCAGACCGCTGCCACCGCCGAAGGCCACCACGCCATCGTGCTTGCCGGCGCGCCAGGCATCGAGCCCGCCCGCCAGGTTGGCTTCGACCGGATTGGGCTTGAGGTCGCAAAACAATGCCACGCCAAGACCGGCGGCGCGCAGGGCGTCCAGCGCCGCGGTGGTGATCGGGGCGCGCCCCAGGCCACTGTCGGTGACCAGCAACGGTCGCTCGATACCCAGGCTGCGGCAAGTCTCGGCCAGTTCGGCAATGCGGCCGGCACCGAAGCGGATGCTGGTGGGGTAGTTCCAGTTCGCGGTCAGGCTCATGGCTCACCTCTGGTTGCTCAAATCTCGTGGCGCAAATGAAAGGATTTCGCCCGGCTCAGATGTTCGTAGCCCAGGCGCGACAGGGTGACGCCGCGCCCGCTGTTCTTGACCCCGGTCCAGGCCAGGGCCGGGTCGAGGTAATCGCAGCGGTTCATGAACACGGTGCCGGTGGCGATCTCGTCGCCCAGCTGTTCGGCGGCGGCGAGGTCCTGGGTCCAGATGGAAGCACTGAGCCCGAACTGGCTGTCGTTCATCAAGGCGATGGCTTCGACGTCGCTGGCGACCGACATGATGCCGACCACCGGCCCGAAGCTTTCTTCGCGCATCACCGACATCCGATGGTTGACATCGACCAGTACCTGCGGTGCGAGGTAGGCACTGCCCGGTGCATCGGCGGCGAAGGCCCGTGGATCGATCAGCGCCCGGGCGCCCAGTGTCAGGGCTTCGGCGATCTGCCCACGCACGAAATCAGCCGCGCTCGGCGACACCAGCGGGCCCAGCGTGGTGGTTTCGTCCAGGGGATTGCCCAGCACGTACTGGCGAGTCAAGGCGACGAAACCCTCGACAAAAGCCGGATAGATGTTCTCATCGACATAGATGCGTTCGATCGCGCAGCAGCTCTGACCGGAGTTGAAGAAGCTGCCGTCCACCAGGTTTTCCACCGCGTGTTCGAGATTGGCGTCGGCCCGGACATAGGCCGGGTCTTTGCCGCCGAGCTCCAGGCCCATGCCGAGAAAGCGCCCGGTGGCGGCGCTTTGCATGGCCTTGCCACCCTCGACCGAACCGGTGAAGTTCACCTGCTGTACCCGACCCGAGGCGATGATCGCGGCCGTTTGTTGATGATCGAGCAACAGGTTGTGAAACAGGCCGGCAGGCAGGTTGGCGCGGCTGAACGCTTCGGCGAAGCGTTCGCCGACCAGCAGGGTTTGCGACGCGTGCTTGAGGATCACACTGTTGCCGGCCATCAACGCCGGAATAACCGTATTCACCGCCGTCAGGTAAGGATAATTCCAGGGGGCGACGACCAGCACCGTACCCAGCGGTTCGCGTCTGATCTGCCGACGAAAACCGGCGACAGGCGTGGGTTCCAGCTTGGCCAGTGCTTCAGGCGCAATGGCGATCATATGCCGGGCCCGCTCTTCGAACCCGCGCAATTCGCCCGCGCCAAAGCGCACCGGACGGCCCATTTGCCAGGCCAGTTCCGGCACGATGTCCGCCTGCATGGCCACCATGGCGTCCACCGCGGCGCTGCAACAGGCGGCGCGTTCGCTCAGGGGCCGGCGTTTCCATAACGCCTGGGCCGCTTCGGCAGCCGCCAACGCCTGGTCGATCTGCGCCGCATCGGCGCAGTGGCGTTCGGCATAGACCCGGCCATCGACCGGCGAGATGAGCTGAATCATTGAAGTCATGATCTTCTCGGTAAAGGCTGCTCAGTAGCGCTCGAAACCGCGCTGCAGTTCCCAGTCGGTAATCCGTCGGTCGTATTCCTTCTGCTCCCATTCGGCGGTGTGCACGTAGTGGTCGATCACGTCATCGCCGAACGCCTCGCGCAACATGCTCGACGTCTGGAGCGCGGCACAGGCCTCGCGCAGGGTCTTGGACACTTCCGGCAGTTGCTCGTCGACGTAGGCATCGCCTTCAAACGGTGGGGCGAGTTCAAGCTTTTCATCGATCCCGGCCAGGCCTGCGGCAATCAAGGCGGCGAACGCCAGGTAAGGGTTGAGGTCGGCGCCGCCGATGCGACATTCGATGCGGATGGCCTTGCTGTCCTCGGCGCACAAGCGAAAGCCCGCGGTGCGATTGTCCCGGCTCCAGACCGCCCGCGTCGGGGCAAACGTGCCGGCCTGGAACCGCTTGTAGGAGTTGATGTAGGGCGCGAGGAAACAGGTGATGTCATTGGCGTACTTGAGCTGCCCGGCAACCCAGGCGCGCATCAGCCTGGACATGCCGAACTCGGCCTTGGCGTCGAAGAACAGCGACTTCTTGCCATTCTTGTCCCACAGCGAATTGTGGATATGGCTGCTGGAACCGGCGGCGTCATAGCGCCACTTGGCCATGAAGGTAATCGCCTTGCCCTGCAGCTGCGCGATCTCCTTGCAGGCGTGCTTGATGATGACGTGGTGGTCGGCCATGGTCAGGGCATCGGCATACCGGATGTTGATCTCTTCCTGGCCCGGCCCCCATTCGCCCTTGGAGTTTTCCACGGGGATGCCCGAGGCCTGCAGATGCTTGCGAATCGCCCGCAGCACCGGTTCCTCGCGGGTGGTCTGCAGGATGTTGTAATCCTCGATGTAGTGACCGGCCGTCTTGGGCTTGTGGTAGTTGCGGTTGTGGATGGCCTCGTAGCTCTCATCGAACAGATAGAATTCCAGTTCAGAGGCGAACATGCCGGTATAACCGCGCTGGCGCAGGCGCTCGATCTGCTTTTTCAGGATGGCCCGCGGGCTGTGCGGCAAGTCCTGCCGATGGTGATGATCGAGCACATCGCACAGCACCAGCGCCGTGCACTCCAGCCAGGGCACCCGGCGCAAGGTGGCCATGTCGGGCTTGAGCACAAAGTCGCCATAGCCTTTACTCCAGCTGGCGGCGGCGTAACCCGGCACCGGCTCCATGTCGATGTCGTCGGCCAGCAGGTAATTGCAGCAGTGGGTTTCTTCGTGGCCGCTGTCGATGAAAAACTCGACCTGGAAGCGCTTGCCGACCAGGCGCCCCTGCATGTCGACCATGCACACCAGCACGGTATCGATTTCGCCGGCAGCCGCGGCACGCTTGAGTTGATCAAAACTGAGGAGGGGCTCGGTCATCACGTCAGTCCTGCGGGAAGGGGTTGGACCTTTCTGAATAGCTGTTGCAGACGCTCTCCAGAAAAAAACCAAAACCTGCAGACGCGAGCATCGTGGGCAATGAGCTGTTCTTAGCTTAGCTTACTGTTGGAATGCGCAAGTTTCGGCAATCGACGCCGGTCAAATCGGGCCGGGCACAGCCTCGCGAGGAGACAGAGATGGGTAAGAAAAGAGAGCACAACACCTACCGACAACTGAAAAAGCAGTACCCGGATTACCTGGCCGCCGTACAGGCCCTGGGTACGGCGGTGCGGCATGCCGGCCCGCTGGACGACGCAGTGGTCCAGCTGATCCAGCTCGGCGCCGCCGCAGCCATTCGTTCCGAAGGCGCGGTGCACAGTCATGCCCGGCGGGCCCTGGAAGCGGGCGCTACGCCAGAACAGATCCGCCATGCCTTGATCGCGCTGACGAGCACCATCGGCTTTCCTACCGTCGTGGCGGCCATCAGCTGGGCGGAGGATGTGCTGGAGCAAGGCTGAAATCCGTGCTGGCGACCCAGGTTCGGGACGCCAGCTGGCGCTCGAGCATGCCGTACGCCGTCGTCAGCAGGGAGCGCTCTTTGGTCAGATCGCCGTTGCACCGAATAGTCGATCGCTGAGGATCTAAAGCGTCAATGACATCATCCAGCTCCTCGGCGCCCTGCGGCCTTTGTTCCGAATTTCAACAAGCATAGCGAAGCACCGGACAGCCCTTGTTCAGCGTTACGAGCGGTCATGTTTCATGGCGAGGCCCCCCAAGGCGACCGCCAGAGCCGTGACGATCAACCCCAGCGCAACGGCAAAGGTGATCCGCATGCCGCTGGCCACCGCCTCGGGGTGTGCACTGCTGATCTGCGCCGTCGCCGATGCCAGCGCAAACACCGCGCTCAAGGCGCTGGCGCCGGTGATGAGCCCCAGATTGCGCGACAGGTTGAGCAGGCCGGAGATGACGCCCCGTTGCGTCGGTGCAACATCGGCCATGACCGCGGTGTTGTTGGCCGTCTGGAACAGTACATAGCCGAGGGTGACGAGCACCATGGGCGCGAGGTAGCCGCCGATGCCGAGCGATAGTGGCAACACCGCCAGCGTGAGGCAGCCGACCGCCATCGCGATCAGCCCGGCGAGGGTCATGCGTCGCGCGCCAAAACGGTCGCTGATGCGGCCGGCGGGCACGCCGGTCAGCGCCACCACAAACGGCCCGACCGACAACGCCAGGCCGACCCTGACGGCATCCAATCCCAGTGCTTGCGAGAGATAGAAGGGCCCGACCACCAGCGTTGCCATGATCACTGTTGCCACCAGAGTGCTCATGACGAGGCTGGCGCCAAGTTGCGGGTCGCGCAACAGCGACAACCTGATCAAGGGTGAGCCGACTCGGGTCTGGGCGAAGACGAACAGAACGCCGCAGGTGCCCGCCGCCACCAGCAAAGCCAGATTGAGGAAACCGAAGGTGCCGCGGCCGAGTGTCATGGCCAGGGCGTATGCCCCCAGCGTCAGTGCCAACAGTAGTGTGCCCAGCGAGTCGAAACGGGCACGCCCGGATCTGGCTATCTGGCGATCAGCAGGCAAGTGGCGATGCGCGAGCCACCCCGTCAGCAGACCCAGCGGTACGGTAATCAGGAAGATCGCCCGCCAGCCGAAACCAGCGATCAGCATGCCGCCCAGGGACGGCCCCATCGCGGTGCCAATCGCCGACATCGTCCCCAGCAACCCCATGGCGCTTCCGGTTCTTTGCTTGGCCACCGTTTCGCCGACGAAGGCCATTGTCAATGCCATCATGATTGCCGCGCCCAGACCCTGCAGCGCCCGGGCGCCGATCAGCAACCACAGCGTCGGCGCCAGGGCGCACAGGGTCGAGGCCAGGGTGAACAGGCTGATGCCGCCCAGCAGCAGGCGTCGTCGACCGAAAATGTCGCCGAGACGACCGACGCTGACGATCAGGGTGGTGATCGCCAGCAGATAAGCGAGGACTATCCATTGCACGTGCTGGAACGAGGCGTCGAATATGGCGGCCAGGATTGGCAGGCCGACATTGGCGATGCTGGTGCCCAGCGAGGACAGCAACATCGAAAGCGCCAGGCTGGCCAATGCCAACCGTACTGAAGCAGTGGGTTGCAGGGTGTCTACAGTTGCAAGGGTTGGCTTCATATTGGCCCTCTTTCGTGAAGTCACTCCGAAGTGGAGCTGTCACAAAGGTACGCTCGGGGCCTAACATGGCGGAAGGCGCAGCAGTTGCATTCAATAATTGCATCAAACGCCATGTCACCACAGCCCAGGGGCAATCCATGTCCACTCCCGATTTAAACCTGCTGGTCACCCTCGATGTGCTGCTCGCCGAAGGCAGCGTTGCGCGTGCCGCCAAGCGCTTGCGGTTGAGCCCGTCAGCGATGAGTCGGGCGCTGGCGCGCTTGCGCGAAACCACCGGCGATCCGCTGCTGGTCAGGGCCGGGAGGGGCCTGGTGCCGACACCTCGGGCGCTGGAACTGCGTGAGCGGGTCGGTCAACTGGTGCAGGACGCAGAAGCGGTGCTGCGGCCGGCCGAACAGCCGGACCTCACTCAACTCAGCCGCACCTTCACCCTGCGCAGCAGTGAAGGCTTCGTCGAGAATTTCGGCGCGGCGCTCATTGCGCGCATGGCCGGACAAGCACCCGGGGTGCGGCTGCGCTTCATGCACAAGCCCGACAAGGACAGCAACGCATTGCGCGACGGCACGGTCGATCTGGAGACGGGCGTCGTGGGCAAGTCTGCCAGCCCGGAGCTGCGGACACAGGGCTTGTTTCGCGACCGATTGATCGGTGTGGTCCGCAGGGGGCATCCCTTGGCGAAGGGCGAGATGACGCCCGCCCGGTATGCGAGCGGCGACCACATCAGCGTGTCTCGGCGGGGGCTCGAAAGAGGGCCGATCGATGACGCCCTGGCGCCGCTCGAACTGGAGCGGCATATAGCGACCATCGTCGCCGGATTCTCCACCGCTCTGGTGCTGGCCCGGACCACTGACCTGATCGTTTGTGTTCCTGAACGGCATACCGCCAGCTTGCGCGAAGGGATGCACAGCTTTGCATTACCCTTCGCTGTGCCGACATTCACCGTGGCAATGCTATGGCATCCGCGACTGGACAGTGATTACGCCCACCTGTGGTTACGCAGTTGTGTTCGTGATGTCTGCACGCAATAAGCACTACAGGTTATCAATTTGACAGCTGTACATATGCTCATTAGTGTTAAAATCATGTAACGCTTGCGGTAATGTTTAGTCTATATGGAAATAACGGCAAGTTATTTTGATATAAGGCTACTTTGAACTTATTAAAAAACAGTAGGTATCGTTGCTTTCAAGTGCGAAATTTTCTTCTTTGCAATTATGTTGTTTATATGGCGCATTGCTATCGATGGTGGCCATTAACTAGCAGGTTTCATAATCGCCAGCTTATAATGTTCGGCCTGTATAACTAATTGATTTTGAATAAATATAGTTATCCTTGGGTTAAGTTCGCAGTTCTGCTTGTACCCCACGGTGAGCAAGGCTTTGCGCGTTCGTCGAATCGTGGATGTAAACAACCCGATAACAGATGCATTTTTTCTACGCGCAATGGTAGTGTTATTTATATTGCTGTTTAACCATGTGCCTATCTATTGGTAGAGGCGAGCGTCATGCCGACTCCCCACCCTCGGATTGCGTTACTCGGTAGCAGGGTTTCAGACTTGAACCTTGCGCAGCTTGAACACTTTAGCGATCTCGGCAGCCTGCTGGCGGTGGCCGTGTTTGATGTACTCCTGCTGGACATGCCAGGAGCCTATGCCGGACGAGTGCTGCGCAAGTTACGTTCGCTGCCCTCTTATCGCTACCGCCTGATTTTCTGTTGCCGCGATCAGGATGGCTGGTGCGAAGCCCTGGGTGATGGTGGCTGTCCTGCCGAAGCCAGCGAGATAAAAGCACGCTGGGAAGTATGGCAGGATCGTTTCAGCTTGCTCAGGCAGGGACCGGCGCCGGGCCGCTTTGAAAGTCGGGTGCTCGCCTGGCTATGGTTGCGCGACAACGCTCAGGTGTGTGCCCTGCGGGACGCGGAAGTACCCCAACACTATCGCTACCCATTGCTCGATGCCCTGGCTGATAGCGAGCAGATCAATTCATTCGCCTGGCTGGCCTTGATGGTGCAGCAGGATTGGCTGGAGGAGGGTGTTCTGGTCGATCGCGTCCGCTTGTGCCCGGACTGTGGTTCGGGCCGGCTCAACTTCATTGATGTGTGTACCGAATGCCATGCCCTGGACATCGCGCGCCAGCCGTCCTTGCACTGTTTCACCTGCGGGCATGTCGGCGCGCAGGAGTCTTTTCTGAAGGACGGGGTGTTGCTCTGCCCCAACTGCTTGAATCGGTTGCGCCATATCGGCAGTGACTACGATCGGCCGATGGAGAACTATCGCTGCCGCGCGTGCCAGGCATTTTTCGTCGATGCCGAGGTGCAGGCTCGCTGCCTGGACTGCGGCATGTCCCACACCCCTGACCAGTTACGCGCCCGGGAAGTCAGGGATTTTCGCCTGGCCGAGGCGGGTCGATTCCGTTGTCGCCAGGAATTCTGCGATCACTCGGGCCGGCACTTTGGTCGACTCAGTCTGCTCGGCGGCAGGGATTTCTATGATCTGTTGAGCTGGCAGATCCTGCTTGCACGGCGCTACCCGTCGCCGGCTTTTTCCCTGATCGGCCTGCGCTTCGTCAACCTGGCCGGGACCATGTCGCTGCTTGGCGAGCACCGCGGCCATGCCTTCATCGACAGCCTGGCGGACCGGTTAAAGGAGTCCGTACGGGAAACCGATCGGTGTTCGCGCAGCACCGAGGAGTTCTTCTGGATCATGCTCCCGCACACCGATGCCAAGGGACTGGAATGCGTAAAACAACGCCTGAGCCGGGTGGCCGAGCTGTTTTCCGCGCCGGAAGTCAGTGACATTTCCCTGCGTGTCATCACCCTCACTGCACCCCAGGAACTGCTCGATCAGGAAGATGGCGAACTGTTGCTGGCCCGTCTGGCCAGTGAGCTGGAGTGAGGGCAATGGGCCCGTTACTGGAACAGCTCTACTACGCATTCGGCCAACTCGCGGGGCCGGACGGCTTGAGCCGTTTGTTCTTCATGCTGTTTCCCTTGTTCCTGATCTTTGAATTGCCCATGACGATCATGGTGCTGCTGGGGGTGTTGCGCTGGTTTGCCCGGCGGCGCACCAGTGTGCCGATTATCAGTACGTACCGCCCCAGGGTTTCTTGCATCATCACCTGCTACAGCGAGGGGATGGACGTGCAGACCACCCTGTTAAGCCTGTGCGAGCAGACCTACCCGGGCCACATCGAAATGATTCCGGTGGTGGACGGGGCCACGATGAACCAGGCGACACTCAACGCCGTGCGCCGTTTCCATATGGACCCGCAGCTGTACCCCAAGCGCCATTTACGGCCGATCGCCAAATGGCAGCGGGGCGGGCGGGTGTCATCCTTGAACGCCGGGCTGTCGCTGGCCAGCGGTGAAATCGTCATGGCGCTCGACGGCGATACCTCCTTCGACAACAACATGGTCAGCGCCATCGTGCGCCATTTCGAGGACCCCTCGGTGCCGGCGGTCGCCGGTAGCCTGCGCGTACGCAACGTGTGGGCCTCCTGGGTCACGGCGATGCAGGCGCTGGAATACCTGTTGTCGATCCATATGTCGAAAATCGGCCTGGCCGAATGGAACCTGGTCAACAACGTCTCGGGGGCCTTCGGCGCCTTCCGTCGCAGCTTCCTGGTGAACATTGGCGGCTGGAACACCCATACCGCCGAAGACCTGGACCTTACGCTGCGCATCAAAAGTTACTTCAAGCGCCACAACTTGCGCATCCCCTTCGAGCCGGAAGCGATCGGCCATACCGACGCACCGGCCACTCTGCGCCAGTTCCTGATGCAGCGATTGCGCTGGGATGGCGACCTGTTTTTCCTGTATGTCAGAAAGCATAACCACAACATCGACCCCAGGTTACTGGGCTGGCCGAGCTTTTTGATGATCCTGGTCAGCGGCTTCTTTTTTCAGTTGGTGCTGCCGTTCATCATCTTCAGCTACACCTTGATCGCCTTGTTCGTTCTGCCGGGCAGGACGCTGCTGTTCCTGTTCGTACTGATCTATCTGCTGTACCTGCTGATCACCGTGCTGATGTTCGGCACCATGATGTTGCTGGTGTCCGACCGGCCGCGTCAGGACATGACCCTGGGGATGCTGGTGCCGGTCTTTCCGCTGTTCATGCTCCTCATGCGCTGCTGGAGCGCCGTGGCCATGCTCAACGAGATGTTTCGTCGTGGCCATGAAGAAAGCTCGATGGCGCCCTGGTGGGTGCTTAAACGGGCCACGAGGTTTTGATATGCGCTCGCTGCTGCTGGTGCTGACCCTGACCCTGACCCTATCGCCGGCGATGCTGTTCGCAGTGCCGCTGGCGCATCAGGCGTCAGGCGCGGACAAGTGGTCCCAGGCCAGCTATGTCTGGGACAGCGAAGCGCTGCTCGATCCCGGCCAACGCCAGGCGGAGCTTCAAGCACTGCGCAAGGCCGGGATGGACAAGATCTACCTGGGCCTCAAGGCCGCACAGATCGATGATCTGGCCACCACCCGCCGACAGCTCGAGCAATTGCTGCAGGAAGCGGCCAGCGAGCAGTTGCAAGTGAGCCTGTTGCTCGGCGATCCGGCCTGGATCGAACCGCCGCAACGCCATCAGCTCACCGACTTATTGAGCAAACTCAAAGGGCTGTCCTTTACCAGCCTGCACCTGGACCTGGAAGTCGAGCAGTTGGGCGTGCCAGTGCCTGACCGGAACTTGCAGAACTGGCTCGAGACCTTGCGTGCGGCTGCCAAAGAGAGCCCATGGCCGGTGGAAATCTCCAGTCATCACCGCTGGTTCACCGAGACCAGGCCCGGACGAACCTGCGTGCCCTGCGCACTTCCCGACGCGGGCGTGCACCGGGTCAGCCTGATGATCTACACCCGCAATCCACACAACAGTGCGCGCAAGGCCGAGCAGATCGCCAGGCGCTGGCCCGACTTGCAATTTCGCCTGGCACAAAGCACGGAGCCGCAACTGGATGCCACGGAATCGTGGGCCGACGCGTCGACCGAACAGCTGCGACGCCAGACCAGCGCCTGGCGCGAACAACTGCAACCACGGGGAATTGCCGGCATCGACTGGCAAGCCTGGCGAGACTTTCCAAAACGGTGAGCCGTCATGAAAATCCGATTCGACAGCCGCAAAGAACTCCACCCGACCCAGGAACAGGGATTGACCGTGCTCTATGCGCCGAGCAAGCGCGCGGCGTTTCGAGTGCGCTGGTATCTGATCCTGTTCCTGGTGGCCAGTCCCTTGATCTGGCTGGGCGGCAAACTGGCTTACAGCCTGTTGATGATCGACGCACCGGCGCAACTGCGCCTGCAGATCCTCGAAGTGCGTGCGCGGGAAGCCGGTCGGGTCGAGCAGTTATATGTCATGGCCGGCGACCAGGTGCGGGTCGATCAGCCATTGGTGCATCTGGACAATCCGGAATGGCGTGCCCGGCTGTTGCAGCTGGCGGCGATGCCCAAGGACACGACGCGCACCGCCAGCACTCAACTGGAGGCCAAAGAGCGCCAGTTGCTCAGGACCCGGGTGGGCAGGGCGGAGCAACGGGTGCAGACCCTGCAAGAGTTGGTGTATCGCGGCGCCGTCTCCCGTGGTGAAGTGTTGGCGGCTGAATCCGAACTCGATGCGTTTCGCGCCGACCTGCTGGCGTTGGAGCGCCGCGAGCAGCTGGCGCGCCAGTCACCCTTGAGTATCGAGCGCGAGATCAGCCAACAGAACGCCGAGCAGCAGTGGCTGAAAACCCGCCTGGCGGCGTTGTCGATCAATGCCGCCCAGAACGGTCGGGTGGCCGAGGTATTGGTCAATCCCGGCGAAAACGTCGGTGCCGGGACCTTGCTGATGCGCATCGAGCGACTGGAGGAGCCGCTGTTGTGGATCTATCTGGAGCCGCTGAACATCAGCTACGCCGCGATTGGCCAGCCGCTGCGCGTACGCATGCCCGATGGTGAATGGCTGACGGCCCATGTGGTCCAGTCCGTGGACAGCGCCGGGCGTACGCCGACGGTATTGCGCGGGCCGTTTGCGGCCAGCGAAATGGGCTTGCAGGTAGCCGCCCGGTTCGATAAACCGCTGGCGTCGCGCTGGCGAATCGATCAACTGCCGTTGAATGTGCGCTTTCCTACCGACTGGCAGCAGATGTTCAGTGACAGCCGTGAATTTATCCAACAGTTGAACGGGTTCATCGCAGACCGAACCACCCGCACTGCACCGGAGAGTCAGTGAGCAAGGCTGTCGATTGCTTTATCGAACGGCTATGCCGTGCGACCGCTGAGCGGTGACGCCATGACCTGATGGAACTGACGCAGCGAGGCGGTCGTCAATCGAGGGAAAGGTCACCGTCCGCATGCCGAGGGCACAAACCGAAGCGCGGCGGGCCGTTATCCTGCAAGTCATCTGCCGGAGGGTATGTCCATGAGGATCGCACAGATCGCGCCGCTCGCGGAGCGTTGCCCGCCTCATCTGTACGGAGGCATCGAGCGCATCGTGTCGTACCTGACCGAGGAACTGGTCCGGCAGGGGCATGACGTCACGCTCTTCGCCAGCGGCGATTCGCAAACCTCGGCGCGCCTGGCGTCCGGATCACGGCAGGCACTGAGGCTCGATCCTGATGTGAAGGATACGATCCCGCATCATATCCTGATGCTCGACCAGGTCATCAGGCAGGCAGACCAATTCGACATCATGCACTTTCATGTCGATATCTTTCATTTTCCGCTGATCCGTCATCTGGCCGGGCACAGCGTGACCACGCTGCACGGACGGCTGGATGTCGCCGACTATCAATCTTTCTACGGCCACTTTCCCGAGGTGCCACTGGTCTCGATATCCAAGGCGCAACGGCTGCCGCTGATCGGCAACGTCAACTGGGTGGGCAATGTCTATCACGGTATTCCGGCCGATCTGCTGGCGTTCAATCCGCAGCCCACAGGTGATTACCTGGCTTTCCTGGGGCGTATTTCCCCCGAGAAACGCCCGGACCGGGCGATAAAGCTTGCGTCGATGGCCGGCCTGCCCTTGAAGATCGCAGCCAAGGTGGACAAGGCGGATCAGGCTTATTGGGACAATGTCATCGCGCCGCTGATCGCGACTCACCCCAACATTGAGTTCATTGGCGAAATCGCCGAGAGTCAAAAAGCGGACTTCCTCGGCAACGCCAGGGCGCTGCTGTTTCCCATCGACTGGCCTGAGCCTTTCGGCCTGGTCATGATCGAAGCCATGGCCTGCGGCACGCCGGTCATCGCGTTTCGTCATGGCGCGGTGCCGGAAGTGATCGACGACGGCGTGTCCGGCTATATCGTCGACGACATGGAAGGCGCATTGAAAGCCGTGCAGCGCCTGGGTGCGCTGGACCGGGGCAGGGTACGAGCCGCGTTCGAGCAACGGTTCACGGTCGAACACATGACCGGGCACTATCTGGACCTGTACCGCCATCTGACGGCGGGCGACGGCGTCGCGCAACCGGGCAGTACCTTCGATATCCCGGCCTCGGCGTCTCTGCAGGAAATGCGCCTGCGCACGCTCAAGCACAACGACACGTTCGGTGTGTTCGATCCCAATGGCGACGTGTTGGTGACAGAGGACAGCCCGCAGGGATTGTTTCATACCGATACCCGGCACCTGTCGGGACTCTACTTGACGATCAATGGCGCGCGCCCGTTGCTGCTCAGTTCGACGCTGCGTGACGACAATACGATGCTCACCTGCGACCTGACCAATCCGGACCTGCTCGATGCCAAGGGCAAGCGAATCCTGCATCACGACTTGATTCATCTGCGCCGCTCGCGCTTTCTCTGGGACGGGGCCTGCTGCGAACGCATCACCCTGCGCAATTTCGACGAGTACCCACAACGCCTGCAATTGCGCATCCAGTTCGTGGCCGATTTCAAGGACCTCTTCGAAGTGCGCGGCGCCCGCCGCTCGCAGCGTGGAGAAACCCATCGGGCGGAGATTGCCAACGAACAGGTGCTGCTGTCCTACACCGGTCTCGACCACAAACGGCGTACCACCCGGCTACGCTTTGATCCGGTGCCGGCCAGCCTGACGTGTGACCAGGCGCTGTTCGAGGTGGAGTTGGCACCAGGGCAGATCCAGTCGTTCTTCATGGACATCAATTGCGGGGTACAGAATCCACCTTATTCGGTGCGTCACGGTTTTTTCGTGTCGTTGCGCGACGCCCGTCGTCAGTCGCGGGCGTTCTTTGCCCGTGCAGCCTCTGTCATCACCTCCCATGACGTGTTCAACGAAGCAGTGAACCGCAGCATCGCAGACCTGAACATGCTGATGAGCAACACACCCCATGGCCTGTATCCGTACGCGGGTATCCCCTGGTTCAGCACGGTATTCGGGCGTGATTCCTTGATTACCGCGTTGCAAATGCTCTGGGTCGATCCCGGGATCGCCTGCGGCGTACTGAGGTACCTGGCCGCCAATCAAGCGACCAGCGTCGACCCCGCCGCCGATGCCGAGCCCGGGAAAATCCTGCATGAGGTTCGCCTGGGGGAAATGGCCGAGCTCGGTGAGGTGCCCTTCAGGCGCTACTACGGCAGCATCGACTCCACGCCGCTGTTCATCATGTTGGCCGCCGCCTATCTTGAGCGAACCCAGGACCTGGAGACCTTGCGCGAGCTGTGGCCAAACATCGAGGCCGGGCTGAACTGGATCGATCAATACGGTGATCGCGATGGTGACGGTTTCGTCGAATATGGCCGGCAATCGAGCGAAGGCTTGATCAACCAGGGCTGGAAGGACAGCCACGACTCGGTGTTTCACGCGGACGGGCGCCTGGCGGTGGGCCCGATCGCGATTGTCGAGGTTCAGGCCTACGTCTATGGCGCCTGGAACGGTGCCGCGCAAATCGCCCGCCGCTTGGGTGATCCCGATCGGGCGCAGAGCCTTAAGGAGAAAGCCCGGCACCTGCGGCAACGGTTCGATGCGCAGTTTTTCGACGAAGAGTTGGGCACCTATGTGCTGGCGCTGGACGGCGACAAAATGCCTTGCCGGGTCAGGTCTTCCAATGCCGGCCATGCCCTGTTCGCCGGCATCGCGCTACCGGAGCGCGCGCCATTGGTGGTGGCCGCGTTAATGGACCGTTCATCTTTTACCGGATGGGGGGTGCGCACGCTGGCCTCCTCGGAGGCCCGCTATAACCCGATGAGTTACCACAACGGCTCGGTGTGGCCCCATGACAACGCGCTGATCGCGGCCGGATTTGCCCGTTACGGTTATCGGCAGGAAGCGGCGCGGATTTTCGAGGGCCTGTTCGCTGCGTCCACCTATATCGACCTGCGCCGTCTGCCCGAGTTGTTTTGCGGCTTTCGCCGCCAGCGCAACCAGGGCCCGACCTTTTACCCGGTGGCCTGCTCGCCCCAGGCCTGGGCAGCCGCGGCGCCGCTGTCGTTGATTCAATCCTGCCTGGGCCTGAACTTCAATCCGAAGAAACGCACCATCATGTTCGATGAGCCGGTCATGCCAGCCTTTCTGGACACCATCGCCCTTGGGCGTCTGGCCATCGGGAAGGAGTCGGCCGATGTGATGCTCAGGCGCGCGGGGGAGAACGTCATGGTCGAAGTGCTCAATCGCCAGCGTGGTGTACGGATCATGAGTACCAGTTAGTAGCGCTTGGCGGCCGAATGCCGAGTCAGTTCGGCGTCCAGCAGATGCTCGACCAGCACGTCATTCAGGAAGCGGAACTGATCGTTGAGCCCGACCACCTCGTTGTTGAAGTGATGGGTGGCGGCCGGCATCAGCAAGGCCTCGAAGTCTTGGTCGAACACCAGGGACAGCTCTTTGCGCGAGACGACCTGTTGGGCGTAATAGTTGTTGCCGAAGACCGGGAAGCTCACGGCCAGGGTGACGGAGTGGATCATGACGTGCGCTCCTCGGACAGGACGTACCAGGAAAAAATGCTCAGGGTGACGGCGGTCAGGGCCAGGCAGGTCAGGAGATGGATGATCATGATGTGCCCCTCCGGTTCGGGGTTTGGTGATGGGTTGAGATTGATCCTACGCTGACGGGTTTTTAGCGGAAGGCATTCGTGGCGATGGTGGATATCGATGTGAGTGATGGTCGGATGTTTTGTGGTGTTCTTGGGGGCCTCTTCGCGAGCAGGCTCGCTCCAACAGGGGGTGTGTCGTTCACGAAACAGTGTCACACCACAAATCCACTGTGGGAGCGAGCCTGCTCGCGAAGAGGCCCCACGCCCCGACACAACATCCAGACGAATGGCCAACCACCGCCACCTATACTCAAATCAGAAGCCTTCAAAACCCCGGATATCCTGTTCGGGGGAAGTCTGTAGGACACCGCGATCGTGAACCTGCGTTGGCTGATCGTCGCCGTGCTGGTGGTGTTGGCGGGGTGCGTCACGCCTGCGCGTGCCCCGGTGCCAGCCCCGCCGGTCGTGGTATCCCAGAGCACTTGGCAGCAGGTGGATAGGGAGATCGTTGCGGCGTCGCAATCGGCCACCGAGCAGGCGAAAATCTACTCGCGCGGTGCCATGGATTACTGGCGAACCCGGGTCTATCAATTGACCGAAGAGAACTTCATCCCCTGGTTCAGCAGTTACTGGACCCAGGAATGGCTATCGATGAAGGTTAGCTGGTACAGCCTCAGCGCCCAGGGCGAGCAGGATGCCTCGGCCAAGCGCCTGGCCGCTTATCTGCTGGAGCAATACCAGCAGCGCGTGCTGGCGCCGGTCGCGGTGGAGATCGATCCCGACCAGATTCTCAATCTGTCTATGGCGTTTTACGTGGACATACTCCAGGAAGAATTGCAGCGCATCTCCCAGCGTTACGGGGTGCCGATGGCCCAGCTCAATGGCCGTATTCAGAAGATTCCGGCCATCGCCCTGGGACCGCCCCCGGCACGGAACGCCTCGCTTTACCAGGTGGTGCATACCCAGCCGCTGAATACCTTGCCGGCGTATGCGGCGCTGATTGACAAGATCCACAAGGCGGGCGGCGACAAGGGGGTGGATAATACCGAGACTGCCATGGCGCCGGTGGCCAGGCGTGCGAGCAAAAGGATCGAAGCCGAAATGGCCCCGCGCGGGGCCGCCAGTGCCGTGGCCGCGGCGGCGGGAAAACTGGCCGGGGCGTTGATTTCCGTGGGCGTGGCGGGCGTACGGGCGATCATTCAGGCCAACGACCGGCCGGACAGCGAAGCGCTGATCCGCAGCAGCCTGGGCAATACGTTCGACAAGGCTTGGGTGAAGCTGGTGCAAAACCCGACGACAGGCGTGATGGCGGGAACGCTGTACATGGCGGCGCAGATCGAAGGCAACCTGGCGAGCAGCGCCGAAGTACCGTCGGTCAGTTCGGGCAGCGGAGCGGTCGATTGGACCGCGACCCAGTCGACTAACCAGCAGATGGCCCCATGACCCAAGGAGAACGACCATGTCCTACATAGATGGCTTTGTCATTGCGGTACCCACCGCCAACCGTGAGCAATTCAAGAAACACGCCGAATCCGCCGCCGCCGTGTTCATCGAGAACGGGGCGCTCAGCCTTGCCGAATGCTGGGGCGACGATGTGCCTGACGGCAAGGTGACGTCGTTTCCCATGGCGGTGAAGCTCAAGGACGACGAAACCGTGGTGTTTTCCTGGATTGTCTGGCCCGACAAGGCCACCCGGGACAAGGGCATGGAAAAGCTCATGGCCGATCCGCGGCTGCGACCCGACGTCAATCCGATGCCGTTCGATGGCCAGCGCATGATCTTCGGCGGTTTTGACATGCTCGTGAAGGCTTGAACCCACGCCAGGATCACTCAGGCGTCGGGGTGATCCTGCAACTCTTGCGTTGACGGATCTCGCTGTCCGACGGCCGCTCCCTGACGAACTCGAAGCGCGGCTCACCTTCGTTGTAATGAACCAGCCAACCCCATTCCAGCTCGGTCTCATCCTGTCCGGGTTTCGGTGGCACGGCCCACCATGGCTCCCTGCTGATGATTTCTCTCATGGCCCCCTCCAGTTGAATCGGTTGGATGAACTATAACTTGGATGTCAGGAGGTGCCACGAATGAGCGACGAATCCCACGAGCCGTTGAAACGACTGTTTTTTGCCCTGGACTGTGCGCCTGCCCAGCGCAAGGCGATTGCCCAATGGCGCGGGGACCTGCAGCTCAGGAGCGGCCGCCCGGTGCCGGCGGAAAACTTTCACCTGACGCTATTGTTTCTGGGCGCGGTCGGCGTGGCGCGGATTGCCGAAATCTGTACGGCCGCCGCGAAGGTCCGAAAACCGGGCGTGCCTTTGCGGGTGGTGCTGGATCGCCTGGATGTCTGGCGCAGGGCAGGGGTGCTGGTGCTGGCGCCGGAGCAGGCACCGCCGGAGTTGTTGCGTCTGGTGTATGCGCTGGAGCAGGCGATGTTGCCGTTCAGGATGGAAGATGCGCCGAAGGAGTTTCGCCCGCACCTCACGTTGATGCGCGACTATCGAATGCCGGTACCTGAATCCGGTACTTCCCCCGAGTTCTTTTTGCGGGCGGAATATTTCACCTTGTTCGAATCCCATAAAGGGCGTTATCGGGCGTTGGCGCAATGGCCGCTGGTTCCGTCGTAGCCATAACAAAAAAAAGGCGCCCGAGGGCGCCAAACTTCACCTGAACCGAGGAAGCCAGGTGAGGCCGTTCGTCAGGGAGGAGGGCAGCGGTGGTAAGGCGCTGCGTGAACCGAAAACGTTGAACAACGCAAAATTTTTTTTATGTCTGGCCCACCCCTGTAGGAGCGAGCCTGCTCGCGAAGGACGTTAACGATGACGTGGGCTGCCTGAATTAATGCGGCGTCCTTGAGTCCATCGCGAGCAGGCTCGCTCCTACAAGTGTCGGCGCCGTTAACAAATCCGGGTTCCACCACGGACCCCTGTGGGAGCGAGACCGGCTTGCCGGCGAAGGCAATTGCAGGTTCAAAGATAAACTCAAGTGAACTACTGACCGAGCTTCACCCGCGTCCACCCCCGGGTCATCACCCGCTGCACGCCAATCGGCATATCCGGAATCGCATACAAGGTCGCCATCACCGCCTGCGACGGATACGACCCCGGATCATTGCGGATCGCCTCATCCACCAAGGGCGTGGCCGCCGCGTTGGCATTGCTGTAGCCGATGTTGTTGGTGATCTCGGCGATGATGTCCGGGCGCATCAGAAAGTTCATGAACAGGTAGGCGTTTTCCACGTTCGCCGCATCCCGCGGGATGGCGACCATGTCGTAGAAACTGCCGGCGCCTTCCTTCGGAATGCCGTAGTCGATCTTCACGGTATCGCCGGCTTCCTGCGCGCGAGCCTTGGCTTGCAGCACGTCGCCGGAGTAACCGACGGCAACGCAGATGTTGCCGTTGGCCAGGTCCGAGATGTACTTCGACGAATGGAAGTAAGCCACCGATGGCCGGATCTTCATGAACAGCGCTTCAGCTTCGGCGATCTGCCCCTTGTCCCGGGAATTGACCGGGTAACCCAGGTAGTGCAGGGCAGCCGGGAGCATCTCGGTCGGCGAATCGAGGAAGCTGATGCCGCACGCCTTCAGTTTTTCCGCGTTTTCCGGTTTGAACAGCAAATCCCAGGAGTTGGTCGGTGCGTTGGCCCCCAGTACTTGTCTGACCTTGTCCGGGTTGAAGCCAATACCGATCGACCCCCACATGTACGGGAAGGCATGCCCGTTATCCGGGTCGCTGGCCGACGCGTTCTTCAGCAGGACCGGGTTGAGGTTTTTCCAGTTCGGCAGCTTCGATTTGTCCAGTTCCTGATAGACCCCGGCCTTGATCTGCTTGGCCAGGAAACTGTTGGACGGCACGACGATGTCGTAGCCGGATTTGCCCGCCAACAACCGTGCTTCCAGGGTTTCGTTGCTATCGAACACATCGTAGGTCACGCGGATGCCGGTCTCGTCTTCGAACTTCTTGACGGTGTCCGGGGCGATGTAATCCGACCAGTTGTAGACGCGCAGTACCTTGTCATTGGCCTGGACGCCGGTAGCCATTGCGCCCAATAAGGACAGTGTCAGCAGAGTCCTGCCAAACATTTTCATCGGTACAAACTCCATTTCTCTTTTATTCAAAAATCACACCCGCCCTACTGTGGGAGCGAGACCGGCTTGCCGGCGATGGACGTTAACGATGACGCGGGCTGCCTGGAAGTACGCGGCCCCCTGTAGGAGCGAGCTTGCTCGCGATGGACGTTAACGATGACGCGGGCTGCCTGGAAGTACGCGGCCCCCCCTGTAGGAGCGAGCTTGCTCGCGATGGACGTTAACGATAACGCGGGCTACCTGGAAGTACGCGGCGCCCTGGAGTCCATCGCGAGCAGGCTCGCTCCTACAGGTGAAGGCGGGCGGCACTAGGCCGTCGCTTCCAGCATTTGCTTTTTCGGCTGCTGCCAGGATTCGCTGGCGGTCTGGTCCATCGCTTCCTGAATCGCCCGCTTGCGGCTAGCTTCAGCACGGCGGCTGAAATACCAGACCATGAAGGTCACGATCGATACCGCCAGCAAAATCAGGCTGGCCACGGCGTTGATCTCGGGTTTGACCCCCAGGCGCACCGCCGAGAACACTTCCATCGGCAGGGTCGTCGAACCCGGGCCCGAGACGAAACTCGCCAGCACCAGGTCATCCAGCGACAGGGCAAACGACATCATGCCGCCGGCCGCCAGTGACGGTGCGATCATAGGGATGGTGATCAGGAAAAACACCTTGAACGGCTTCGCCCCGAGGTCCATGGCCGCTTCTTCGATGGACAGGTCCAGCTCGCGAAGGCGGGCGGAGACTACCACCGCCACATAAGCGGCACAAAACGTGGTGTGGGCGATCCAGATGGTGACGATGCCACGCTCCATCGGCCAACCGATCAATTGCGCCATGGCCACGAACAGCAGCAACAGCGACAGGCCGGTGATCACTTCCGGCATCACCAGCGGCGCTGTCACCAGGCCGCCGAACAAGGTGCGGCCCTTGAAGCGCGTCACCCGGGTCAGCACGAACGCTGCCAGGGTCCCCAGCGCCACCGCGGCAATCGCGGTGTAGCAGGCGATTTCCAGCGAGCGCACCACCGAGCCCATCAGTTGCGTGTTATCGAGCAGGCCTGCGTACCACTTGAACGACCAGCCGCCCCATACGGTTACCAGTTTCGAGGCGTTGAACGAATAGATCACCAGGATCAACATCGGCAAGTAGATGAACGACAGGCCGAAAATCAGCATCAACTTTGAAAATCCGAAGCGTTTCATCCCCGACCCTCCATCTCTTTGGCCTGGCTACGGTTGAACAACAGGATCGGCACGATCAGGATTAACAGCATCACCACCGCCAGCGCAGACGCCACCGGCCAGTCGCGGTTGTTGAAGAACTCCTGCCACAGCACACGACCTATCATCAGGGTCTCGGGACCGCCCAACAGCTCCGGAATCACGAACTCGCCGACCACCGGAATGAACACCAGCATTGAGCCCGCGATGATGCCGTTCCTGGCCAACGGCACGGTGATTTTCCAGAAGTTGTTGAAGTTGCTCGAGCCCAGGTCCGAGGCGGCTTCCAGCAGGCTTTGATCGTGCTTGACCAGGTTGGCGTACAGCGGCAACACCATGAACGGCAAATACGCGTAAACAACGCCTATATAGACCGCGGTATTGGTGTTGAGGATCTCGATCGGGTGGTCGGTCAGCCCGGTCCACATCAGGAAGCCGTTGAGCAAACCGTTGTTGCTGAGGATGCCCATCCACGCATAGACCCGGATCAGGATCGCAGTCCAGGTCGGCATCATGATCAGCAATAGCAGGACGTTCTGGGTTTCCTTGTTGGCTTTGGTGATCGCATAGGCCATCGGGAAGCCGAGCACCAGGCACATCAGGGTGCTGAAAAATGCGACCTTCAACGAGCCGAAGTAGGCCGAGATGTACAACTCATCCTGGGTCAGCAGCGAGTAGTTGCCGAGGTTCAGCAGCAGCTCGAATTTCTGCTCGGCGAAGGTATAGATCTCTGAGTAGGGAGGAATGGCCAGCGCCGCTTCCGAGAAGCTGATCTTCATTACCAGAAAGAACGGCAACAGGAAAAACAGGCACAGCCAGAGGAAAGGGATCCCGATGACGAGCTTACGACCACTCGGCATCAGCCGCAGGAACTGCTGATTGAGTGTGTTCATGAGCGCAGCACCACGCCGCTGTCGTCTTCCCACCACACGTAGACCTTGTCGTCCCAGGTCGGACGGGCGCCACGGCGTTCGGCGTTGGCCATGAACGACTGCACGACCTTGCCCCCAGGCAGCTCGACGTAGAACACCGAGTGGCCGCCGAGGTAGGCGATGTCATGCACCTTGCCCTGGGACCAGTTGTAGCGGGTCTCGGGCCGGGTGGTGCTGACCAGCAGTTTTTCCGGGCGGATGGCGTAGGTGATCGACTTGTCCTGCACCGAGGTGCTGACGCCGTGACCGACGTAGATCTTCTGTTCCAGGTCCGGGCTGTGGATGATTGCGTGACCTTCCAGGTCTTCCACGACCGTGCCGTCGAAGGCGTTCACGTTGCCGATGAACTCGCAGACCATGCGGCTGACCGGCGCTTCATAGATGTCCACCGGGCTGCCGATCTGTGCGATCCAACCCAGGTGCATGATCGCGATGCGCTGGGCCATGGTCATGGCCTCTTCCTGGTCGTGGGTCACCATCACGCAGGTCACGCCAACCCGCTCGATGATTTCCACCAGCTCAAGCTGCATTTGCGAGCGCAGCTTTTTATCCAGCGCGCCCATGGGTTCGTCGAGAAGCAGCAGTTTCGGCCGCTTGGCCAGGGAGCGGGCCAGGGCCACACGCTGACGCTGACCGCCGGACAACTGATGGGGTTTACGTTTGGCGTACTGGGTCATGTGCACCAGGCGCAGCATCTCTTCGACGCGGGCGTCGATTTCGCTGGCGGGCAAACGGTCCTGCTTCAAGCCGAAGGCGATGTTCTGCGCCACCGTCATGTGCGGGAACAGCGCGTAGGACTGGAACATCATGTTGATCGGCCGCTCGTACGGCGGCATGTCGGTGATGTCGACACCGTCGAGCAGAATCCGTCCTTCGGTCGGGCGCTCGAAGCCGGCGAGCATGCGCAGCAGCGTCGATTTGCCCGAGCCGGAACCGCCGAGCAGGGCGAAGATTTCCCCTTGATGGATCTCAAGCGAGACATCGTCCACCGCAGTGGTTTCGTCGAATTTCTTTGTGACGCGGTCGATTTTCACCAGCACCTTTTTCGGTGCCTGGTGACCTTCAAGAGCCTTCCTGTAGACGCTGGAGGCGTTTGCCATGTGAAACTCCCAACAGGTTTCAGTCGTCGGGCCAACGCGGCCTGACTTAAGAGTGGATTGCAAACCCGGGACACCCCCCTGTAGGAGCTGGCTTGCCAGCGAAGGCGTCCTTTCAGCCAACAATGATGTCGACTGGAAGGGCCCTTTCGCTGGCAAGCCAGCTCCTACAGGGGACCGTGTCGCCTGGGCTTATTCGGCACCGCCGTCCTGGCTGCCTGGTCGTACTTGTTGTTATTGCAGTGTGTCGTTTCGCTGGCCACGGACGCGCAAAGGCACGCCCGCCTGACTCGCGGGGGCATAAAAAGGGTGTGTTAAGTCAGCGCCTGTTACGCAGCTCGGCCCGTTGCCGGCACGCCTCGCCAAACGCCTGGAAAATACTCAAATAAGGAGGATTCGAAAGCACCTGCCACTCCGGATGCCACTGCACGCCGACGGCAAAGCCCGGGCTGTTTTCCACCGAAATCGCCTCGATCAAACCATCCGGCGCCACCGCTTCCGAGCGCAAGCCGGGCGCCAGTCGATCGATGCCCTGACTATGAATCGAATTGACCTGGAACACCTGCGGCAGATCCAGCGCTTCGAACACGCCGCCCGGTTGCACCGTCACCCCATGCGCCGGTGCGTATTGCACCGCCAACTCCGGGCTGTCCGCTTCCCGGTGATCGAGCATGCCCGGCAGTTCATGCACCTTCTGATGCAGGCTGCCGCCGAACGCCACGTTCATTTCCTGGAAACCGCGGCAGATACCGAGCACCGGCACACCGGCGGCGATGGCTGCACGCAATAAAGGAAGGGTGGTGGCATCCCGCGCCGGATCATGATCCGTGCCGGGGGCGCTGGCCGGGCCTTGATAGTGGAAGGGTTCCACATTCGAGGGCGAACCGGTCAGCAACAGACCGTCGAGCTGCGCGAGCAGGTCCTCGATGTCGGTCAGGTCGCCTAAGGAGGGAATGACCACGGGCAGCCCCAGCGCCGCGACGCTGACCGCACGCAAGTACTTGTCACCGCTGATGTGGTAGGGGTGCGGGCCAATCTGTTTGACGCACGCTGTAACGCCGATCAATGGCTTGAATGCCATTTTTATCACCTCGAAGTTTCACACTTGAACGAGCTTTTCCGGAGCTTAGCCTTGTTGATTTTAATTAACAACTCTCATGTAAAAAATTCTAAACGCCGCACGTCCGATCCTTAGGAATTATCCAGTGTGCGAGGATGATCTGGCACTCTCGTCCCCAGAAAAGGGCCGAAAATAAAGGGTTAAAGGTCAGGTGTTCGCTATTGACTTCACTTTGCCTTTCGGATTGACTGGGCTCGCAACAAGGTAGTGAACATAATAATTAACAGCTAATAGGTGCATCATGTCGGTCCCTCTGCGTGCCGTTCAACTCAACGAAGCAAACGCATTCCTTAAGAAATATCCTGAGGTTTTGTACGTCGACCTTCTGATTGCGGATATGAACGGTGTGGTGCGCGGCAAGCGCATCGAGCGCACCAGTCTTCATAAGGTCTACGAAAAAGGCATCAACCTGCCGGCGTCTCTGTTTGCCCTGGACATCAACGGTTCCACGGTGGAAAGCACCGGCCTGGGTCTGGACATCGGCGACTCGGACCGGATCTGCTTTCCCATCCCCAACACCCTGAGCATCGAGCCCTGGCAGAAGCGCCCGACCGCGCAACTGCTGATGACCATGCACGAGCTCGAAGGCCAGCCGTTCTTCGCCGACCCACGCGAAGTGCTGCGTCAGGTGGTGAGCAAGTTCGATGACATGGGCCTGACCATCTGCGCCGCGTTCGAGCTCGAGTTCTACCTGATCGACCAGGACAACGTGAACGGTCGCCCACAGTCGCCACGCTCGCCGGTCTCCGGCAAACGTCCGATCTCGACCCAGGTGTATTTGATCGACGACCTGGACGAATACGTCGACTGCCTGCAGGACATCCTCGAAGGTGCGAAAGAGCAGGGCATTCCAGCCGACGCCATCGTCAAGGAAAGCGCCCCGGCGCAATTCGAAGTGAACCTGCATCACGTCAACGACCCGATCAAGGCCTGCGACTACGCGGTGTTGCTCAAGCGTCTGGTGAAAAACATCGCCTACGACCACGAGATGGACACCACCTTCATGGCCAAGCCGTATCCCGGCCAGGCGGGTAATGGCCTGCATGTGCACATTTCGATTCTCGACAAGGAAGGCAACAACATCTTTGCCAGCGAGGATCCCGAGCAGAACGCCGCGCTGCGTCACGCGATCGGCGGTGTGCTCGAGACCCTGCCGGCGCAGATGGCCTTCCTGTGCCCGAACGTCAACTCGTACCGGCGCTTCGGTGCGCAGTTCTACGTGCCGAACTCGCCGAGCTGGGGCATCGACAACCGTACCGTCGCGGTGCGTGTGCCGACCGGTTCCGCGGACGCGGTGCGTATCGAACATCGTGTCGCCGGCGCCGACGCCAACCCGTACCTGCTGATGGCCTCGGTTTTGGCGGGTATCCACCACGGCCTGACCCACGAGATCGAACCGGGCGCACCGGTAGAAGGCAACAGCTACGAGCAGAACGAGCAAAGCCTGCCGAACAACCTGCGCGATGCCCTGCGCGAGCTGGCCGACAGCGAGGTCATGTCGCGATACATCGACCCGATGTACATCGACGTGTTCGTGGCGTGCAAGGAAAGCGAGCTGGCCGAGTTCGAGAACTCCATCTCGGACCTGGAGTACAACTGGTACTTGCACACCGTCTGAAGCGGCACCCCCGATCAACTGTGGGAGCGAGACCGGCTTGCCGGCGAAGGCTGCGGCACATTCATCATTGATGGTGCCTCAGACACCGCTTTCGCTGGCAAGCCAGCTCCTGCAGTGGATCGCTGTCGTTCACATCTTTTGCGTACGACACAAACCCTGTAGGAGCCGGCTTGCCGGCGAAGGTGCCAGACCAGTCACCACCATGTCCCCCGACACCGAAGACCTATCGGCAGACAACCCAACAATCTCCTGCGTCGAGTCACAACCATGACAAACACCCGCAGCGACTGGGAACAACGTTTCCAGTCCCTAACAATAGAAAGCCGCGCCTTCATCGACGGCCAATACCGCCCGGCACTCAGCGGCGCCACCTTCGAATGCATCAGCCCGGTCGACGGCCGGTTTCTGGCCAATGTCGCCAGCACCGACGAAGCCGATGCGAACGAAGCCGTCGCGGTCGCGCGTAGCACCTTCGAATCCGGCGTTTGGGCGCGATTGGCCCCCGCTGAACGCAAGCGCACCCTGATCCGTTTCGCCGACCTGATCCTGGCCAACCAGGAAGAGCTCGCCCTGCTCGAAACCCTCGACATGGGCAAACCCATCAACGACTCGATGAACATCGACATCCCAGCGACCGCCAACGCGATCCGCTGGAGCGCCGAAGCCATCGACAAGCTCTACGATGAAGTCGCCGCCACGCCCCACGATCAACTCGGCCTCATCACCCGTGAACCCGCCGGTGTGGTCGCTGCCATCGTGCCGTGGAATTTCCCGCTGATCATGGCCAGCTGGAAGTTCGCCCCAGCCCTCGCGGCCGGCAACTCGTTCATCCTCAAGCCTTCGGAAAAGTCGCCGCTGACCGCGATCCGCATCGCCCGGCTGGCGCTGGACGCCGGCATCCCCAAAGGCGTGTTCAACGTCCTGCCGGGCTACGGCCACACAGTCGGCAAGGCGCTGGCATTACACATGGATGTCGACGTGCTGGCCTTCACCGGTTCGACCGCGATTGCCAAGCAACTGCTGGTCTACGCCGGGCAAAGCAACATGAAACGCGTCTGGCTCGAAGCCGGGGGCAAAAGCCCGAACGTGGTGTTCGCCGACGCGCCGGACCTGCGCGCGGCAGCACAAGCGGCGGCCGGTGCCATCGCCTTCAACCAGGGCGAAGTCTGCACCGCCGGTTCGCGCCTGCTGGTGGAGCGTTCGATCCGCGAGCAATTCATCCCGCTGCTGGTCGAAGCGCTGCAAGCGTGGAAACCGGGGCACGCCCTCGATCCTGAGACCACCGTCGGCGCGGTCGTCGACCAGCGTCAACTGGACAATGTATTGCGCTACATCCAGGTCGGCAAAGACCAGGGCGCGCAACTGATCGCCGGCGGCAACCGCACGCTCGAAGCCACCGGTGGCCTGTACGTGGAACCGGCGATCTTCGACGGCGTGACCAACGCCATGACCATCGCCCGGGAAGAAATTTTCGGCCCGGTGCTGTCGCTGATCACCTTCGACACCTTCGATGAAGCCCTGGCCATCGCCAACGACAGCATCTTTGGTCTGGCCGCCGGTGTCTGGACCAGCAACCTGAGCAAGGCCCACACCTTCGCCCGGGGCCTGCGCGCCGGCAGCGTCTGGGTCAACCAGTACGACGGCGGCGACATGACCGCGCCGTTCGGCGGGTTCAAGCAGTCGGGTAACGGTCGGGACAAATCGCTGCACGCGTTCGACAAATACACCGAACTCAAAGCGACCTGGATCAAGCTCTGACACCTCTACAACGGCGGTCGCCGGCAGGTGCCAGCGGCCATCGGAGAAACGTATGAAAACAACAACACATGTAAACAGCTACTACGCCGCCACCCGCAACTTCACCGGCGAGTTCCCGGTGCTCGAACAAGCGGTGGACTGCGACGTCTGCGTAATCGGCGCCGGCTACACCGGCCTGTCCTCGGCCCTGTTCCTCTGTGAGGCCGGCTACAGCGTCACCGTACTCGAAGCCGCCAAAGTCGGTTTCGGCGCCAGCGGTCGCAATGGCGGCCAACTGGTCAACTCCTACAGCCGCGACGTCGACGTGATCGAAGAACGCTACGGCGACAAGACCGCCGAAGTCCTCGGCAGCATGATCTTCGAAGGCGCCGACATCATCCGTCAGCGCATACAGCACTACGACATCCAGTGCGACTACCGCCCGGGTGGCATCTTCGCCGCGCTGAACAAAAAGCAACTCAAAGGTCTGGCCGAGCAGAAAAGCAGCTGGGAACGCTACGGCAACAAAAACCTGAAAATGCTCGACGCCGCCGAGATCAAACGCGAAGTAGGCTGCGACAACTACGTCGGCGGCCTGCTCGACCTCCAGGGCGGCCACATCCATCCGCTGAACCTGGCCCTCGGCGAAGCCTCGGCCATCATCGGCCTTGGCGGCAAGATCTACGAACAATCCGCCGCCGTGGAAATCACCTATGGCGAACCGATCACTGTGCGCACCGCCAAAGGCCTGGTCCGCGCCAAATACCTGCTGATCGCCGGCAATGCCTACCTGCCGCAGGACCTGGACAACCGCGTCACCCGCAAAAGCATGCCCTGCGGCTCGCAAATCGTCGTCACCGAACCGCTGTCCGAAACAGTCGCCCGCAGCCTGATCAAAAACAACTACTGCGTCGAAGACTGCAATTACCTGCTCGACTACTACCGCCTTACCGCCGACAACCGCCTGCTCTACGGCGGCGGCGTGGTCTATGGCGCCCGCGAACCGGACGACATCGAACAGCTGATCAAACCGAAGATCCTCAAGACCTTCCCGCAACTCAAGGATGTGAAAATCGCCTACCGCTGGACCGGCAACTTCCTGCTGACCATGTCGCGCATGCCGCAATTTGGCCGCATAGAGAAAAACGCTTACTACATGCAAGGCTACAGCGGCCACGGCGTCACCTGCTCGCACCTGGCCGGCAAACTCATCTCGGAGATGATCCGCGGCGACGCCGAACGCTTCGATGCTTTCGCATCGTTGCCACACATGCCCATGCTCGGCGGCCGCACCTTCCAGGCCCCGCTCACTGCCATGGGCGCCGCGTACTACGCGTTGCGTGACCGTTTCGGCATCTGATCCCGACCCTCCGGCGGCCCTCCCCGAAAGGCTGCCGCCGGATTCAGACCCTCTGCAATTCCCTGTGAGATCGGCGTCGCACACGTGCTACGTCATCCAGTCCTGTCACGACTATCCTGTTACTGAATCGACGACGCCCGGATGCGGCCCCTGTAGGAGCGAGCTCGCTCGCGATGGTCGTTAACGATAACGCGTGTTTGCTGGTTAAACGCGGCGCTCTGTAGGAGCGAGCTTGCTCCGGGCGGCGTTCCGACGATGGTCGTCAACGATAACGCGTGCTTACTGGTTAAACGCGGTGCTCTTGAATCCATCGCGAGCAAGCTCGCCCCTACATCTATGGTTACCTGTTCTTCGCAGGAGATGCCCATGATCCCGCCCGATCTCCAAGCCCCATTACCGGGCCAGCCCCCTGAAGACGCTCAAGAAATCGCAGAATGGCGAGATGCGTTGCTGTCCGTCATCGCCCACGGCGGCGCGGCGCAGGCCAAAAAGATCCTGGACATGCTGGTGGCCGTGGCCAGCGCTTCGGACATCGGCTGGCGGCCCAGTCATGGCACGCCCTACATCAACACCATCAGCGTTGAACAACAACCGGTGTTTCCAGGGGACCTGGCCATCGAGGAGCGTCTGGCATCGATCATGCGCTGGAATGCCCTGGTGATGGTGGCCAGGGCCAATTACGCCTATGGCGAATTGGGCGGGCATATCGCCAGTTACGCCAGCGCCGCAGACCTGTTCGAAGTGGGTTTCAACCACTTCTTCAAGGCGCGCACCGAATCGACCGGCGGTGACCTGGTGTTCTACCAGCCGCACTCGGCGCCAGGCGTCTATGCCAGGGCTTTTCTCGAGGGACGCCTGGAGGAAAGGGATCTGCAGCACTATCGGCAGGAGATCGGCGCGCGCGCCCATGGCGCACGGGGGTTGTCGAGTTATCCGCACCCCTGGCTGATGCCGGACTTCTGGCAGTTCCCGACCGGGTCCATGGGCATCGGTCCGATCAGTTCGATCTACCAGGCGCGCTTCATGCGTTACCTGGAGCACCGCGGCCTGCTGGACACCTGCGGGCGCACCGTCTGGGGGGTGTTTGGCGACGGGGAAATGGATGAACCGGAAAGCATGTCGGCCCTGACGCTGGCGGCACGGGAAGGGCTGGATAATCTGGTCTGGGTGATCAACTGCAACCTCCAGCGCCTGGACGGTCCGGTCCGCGGCAACGGGCGCATCATCGATGAGCTGGAGGCACTGTTCGGCGGTGCCGGCTGGAATGTGATCAAACTGGTCTGGGGCTCAGACTGGGACGCGCTGTTTGCCCGGGATCAGGACGGCGCGCTGGTCCAGGCATTGTCCAGCACCGTCGATGGCCAGTTCCAGACATTCGCGACAAAAGACGGGCGTTTCAACCGCGAGCGATTCTTCGGCCAGAACGAGGCGTTGGCGGCGTTGGCCCAGGGCTTGACCGACGAGCAGATCGACCGCCTCAAGCGCGGAGGTCACGACCTGGTCAAGATTTTTGCCGCGTACCAACATGCACTGCGCGAGGGCAACAAACCCACGGTGATTCTGGCGCACACCAAGAAAGGGTTCGGCATGGGCACTGCCGGGCAGGGCAAGATGACCGTCCATCAGCAGAAGAAACTCGATAACGAGGCCGTGCTCGCATTCCGCAACCGGTTCAACCTGCCGCTGACCGATGAGCAGGCGGTGTCGCTGAGCTTTTTCAAGCCCGGGCAGGACAGTGCTGAAATACGCTACCTGCATGAACGCCGCTGTGCGTTGGGCGGGTACATGCCCTCGCGGCCGGCAACTTCACCATCATTGGCCGTGCCCGATGTCCACAGTTACGCCGGGTTTGCCCTTGCCGCCGAAGGCAAGGAAATGTCCACCACCATGGCCTTCGTGCGGATGCTCGGCGGCCTGCTGCGGGACAAGCAGCTGGGACCGCGCATCGTGCCGATCGTGGCGGATGAAGCGCGCACGTTCGGCATGGCCAGTCTGTTCAAGCAGATCGGTATCTATTCCAGCGTGGGGCAGCGCTATGAACCGGAGGACATCGGTTCGATTCTCAGTTATCGCGAAGCCCTGAACGGGCAGATTCTCGAAGAGGGTATCAGCGAGGCCGGTGCCATCAGTTCCTGGGTGGCCGCCGCGACCAGCTATTCGGTGCATGGATTGCCGATGCTGCCGTTCTACATCTATTACTCGATGTTCGGCTTCCAGCGCGTTGGCGATTTGATCTGGGCGGCGGCGGATCAGCGCGCTCGCGGGTTCCTGCTCGGCGCTACCGCAGGGCGCACCACGCTGGGCGGGGAAGGCCTGCAGCATCAGGACGGCAACAGCCATTTGATGGCGTCGATGGTGCCCAACTGCCGTGCCTACGATCCCGCGTTCGCTGGCGAGTTTGCGCTGATCCTGGATCACGGCATGCGCCAGATGCTGGAGCGGCAGGTCGACGAGTTTTATTACGTCACCTTGATGAACGAAAACTACCCGCAGCCCAACCTGCCTGAAGGCGTCGAACAGGCGATCATCAAGGGCATGTATCTGTTTGCCCGGCATCAGGTCGCGGGGGCACGCGGCTCAGTCCGGCTGTTGGGCTCCGGCGCCATCCTGCGCGAAGTGGTGGCCGCCGCCGAGCTGCTGGCCAGCGAGTGGAACGTCGACAGCCAGGTCTGGAGCGTGACCAGCTACTCAGAGCTGGCACGTGAAGCCCGTGAAGTGGAGCGCTGGAATCGCCTTCATCCCGCACAGCCCCCGCGGCGCAGCCATGTGCAGGCCTCGCTCGACGGGGCAGCGCCGATCGTTGCCTGCACCGATTACGTGCGTGCCTTGCCACAGCTGATCTCCAGCTATCTCGAGGCCCCTTGCACCGTGCTCGGCACCGACGGTTTTGGTCGCAGCGATACCCGCAGCCAGCTGCGCAGGTTTTTTGAAGTGGACCGTTATCAGGTCGTCTTGAGTGCGCTGACGGTACTGGTACACGAGGGCCGCCTCGACGTCGGCGTCTGTGCCGAGGCCATTGTGCGGTATGCCATTGACGCGGATGCAGTGGAACCCTGGAAAGCTTGAAGCCGGGCTTCTGACCAGGTCGACCGGCGTCACCAGGCATGACCACGTGGATATCACGCCGCCGTGATGCAACGAATGCCACGCCAGGGCCTCATATAAAGACGAGCGGAGCCATTGATACCGATGCAATGGCCGATTGCGGTTTCACCCCGACAATAGGTAATTGTTTATATGACGGCTGCTGAAAAGAACCAAGTAACCTGGCTGGTCGAGCAATCCATGCTGCATGCCGCAAGGCAGCGGGCCCGGCTTTACTCCGGGCAAGGCCGGTTGTGGCAACAGCCCTATGCCCATACGCGGCCCCGTGATGCTTCGGCCCTGGCGTCGGTGTGGTTCACCGCGTACCCGGCTTCCATCATCACCCGGGAAGAGGGCACCGTGCTCGAAGCCCTGGGCGATGAAACCCTGTGGCATGCGCTGTCGAAAATCGGTATCCAGGGGATTCACAATGGCCCGCTGAAACGCTCTGGTGGACTGAAAAAAGGCGAATTCACCCCGACGATCGACGGCAATTTCGACCGGATCAGTTTCGACATCGACCCGCAACTGGGCACCGACGCCCAGCTTCACGCGCTGACCCGCATGGCCGCCGCCCACAACGCGGTCATCATTGATGACGTCATCCCTTCGCATACCGGCAAAGGCGCGGATTTTCGCCTGGCTGAAATGGCCTATGAGGACTATCCGGGGCTCTACCATATGGTGGAAATCCGCGAAGAGGACTGGCCGCTGCTGCCGGATATCGCCGAGGGACGTGATTCGCAGAACCTCAGCCCGCCACAGGTCGACATTCTGCGGGACAAACATTACATCGTCGGCCAGTTGCAGCGGGTGATCTTCTTCGAACCCGGGGTCAAGGAAACCGACTGGAGCGCTACGCCGGTGGTTATCGGAGTCGACGGCAAGCCGCGACGCTGGGTCTACCTGCATTATTTCAAGGAGGGGCAACCGTCGTTGAACTGGCTGGACCCGACCTTCGCCGCGCAGCAGATGATCATCGGCGATGCCTTGCATGCGATCGATGTCATGGGCGCGAAGATCCTGCGTCTGGACGCCAACGGCTTTCTCGGCGTAGAACGCAAGCTGGATGGCACCGCGTGGTCCGAAAGCCACCCGTTGTCGATCACCGGCAACCAGTTGCTGGGCGGCGCGATTCGCAAGGCCGGCGGCTTCAGTTTTCAGGAATTGAACCTGACGGTCGACGACATCGCCTCCATGTCCCACGGTGGCGCCGACCTTTCGTATGACTTCATCACCCGACCGGCCTACCAGCACGCGCTGTTGATGGGTGACACCGAATTCTTGCGCTTGATGCTGCGGCAGATGCATAACCTGGGCATCGACCCGGGCTCACTGATCCATGCCTTGCAGAACCATGACGAACTGACCCTGGAACTGGTGCATTTCTGGACCCTGCATGCCCATGACACCTTCCTTTATCAAGGCCAGACCTTTCCCGGCAACATCCTGCGCGAGCACATCCGCGAGCAGATGTACGAACGCCTGGCCGGAGAGCACGCGCCCTATAACCTGAAATTTGTCACCAACGGCGTGTCTTGCACCACCGCCAGCATCATCACCGCGGCGCTCGGCATTCGCGACCTCGATGCGATTACTCCGGCGGATATCCAGCAGATTCGCCAGGTCCATTTGCTGCTGGTGATGTACAACGCCATGCAGCCCGGGGTGTTCGCCCTGTCGGGCTGGGACCTGGTGGGTGCATTGCCGTTGCCGGCGGAGCAGGTCGCCGATTTGATGCTCGACGGCGATACCCGCTGGATTCATCGCGGCGCCTATGACCTGGTCGATCTCAATCCCGACGCACCGCTGTCGGCGGGCCAGATGCCACGGGCGCAAACCTTGTACGGCAGCCTGATCAGTCAATTGGACGACCCGGATTCGTTCGCCTCGCAGCTGCAGAAGATTCTCGCGGCGCGCCGCGCCTACGACATCGCCGCCAGCCGCCAGATCCTGGTGCCGGATGTGGAGCATCCGGGGTTGCTGGTCATGGTTCACGAATTGCCGGCCGGCAAAGGCACGCAAATCACCGCGCTGAACTTCGGCTCGACACCGATCACCGAAACCCTGCATCTGCCTAATATCGCGCCCGGGCCGGTGGTCGACATCATCAATGAACGGGTGGAAGGTGATCTCACGCCGGAGGGCGATTTCACCATCACCCTGGATGCCTATGAAGGGTTGGCGCTGCGGGTGGTCAGTAGTTCGCCGATGATCTAGGGCGGCATTCTCCGGATAAAAAACGTCACTCGTTTTCAGAGTGGCGTTTTTGTTTGTGCATTGTCAGCGCTCAGACCGAAGATCAAAACGGGGTGCACACACATCCTGCGCCCGGCGAGATCAAATGTAGGAGCTGGCTTGCCAGCGAAGAGGCCAGCACGTCCAGCATCGATGTCGCCTGTCACACCGCTTTCGCTGGCAAGCCAGCTCCTACAGGGGATCGGGGTGCACACGCATCCTGCGCCCGGCGAGATCAAATGTAGGAGCTGGCTTGCCAGCGAAGAGGTCAGCACATTCCTTCTGGTCGTCACCCGAGGCCGTCTTGATATGGTCGCCGCTCAAGTACATGACCGAGGCTTTGAGACCGGGCTCGCGAGGCGTCTGTCTTGAAGTAGCGTGATCCATGCACTTTTATAAAGCCCTGATGCGCGCCGCTGCACTATGCGAAGGCAAAACCATGGATGTTGATCCGTGTGCCCTTGCAGCGCCAAGCGCCGGATACGCAGGCCTGAAGGGCTGTCCGCAGGTTCTGGCACAAACGCTGCATAACCCTCAACAGGCCCGCCGCGAATACAGTCGAGTGGGCAGCCCCCTCGGTCAACGACGATCGATACGTGGGCAACATCGGTGAATCAGGCATAGACGTCTGGTTTCAACACCGCAAAAGAACAGGCAAAGACGCCTGGAACCGCAAGGTTTCAGGCGTTTTTTTTTGCATTTTTGAACCGTGACGGGCTTGAGCCGGGTACTACTTATGAATTCCAATGTTGCCGCGTTGAACAAACTGCAAACGCTGGTCGTGATCGGCAATGGCATGGTCGGACATCATTGTGTCGAACAGCTGATCGAGCGCGGTGCCCTTGATCACTATCGGCTGCACGTGTTCAGCGAGGAGCCGATGCGCGCCTACGACCGTGTGCACCTTTCCGAGTATTTCACCGGCCGTGATGCCGAGTCGCTGGCGTTGTCCGACGCGGCGCTGTACCAGACCCCGGGCGTTACCCTGCACCTGGGCGTGCCGGTGCTGGAAATCGACCGCGCCCGCCGCCAGGTGATCACCGCGCAAGGTTGCGTCGCCTACGACAAGCTGGTGCTGGCGACCGGTTCCTATCCCTTCGTACCGCCGATCGAAGGCGCCGAGGGCGACTCGCGCCTGGTCTACCGCACCCTGGAAGACCTCGATGCGATCCGTGCCGCGGCCGCCAACGCCCGCCGCGGCGTGGTGGTCGGCGGTGGCCTGCTCGGCCTTGAGGCCGCCAACGCGCTGAAAAGCCTGGGTCTGGAAGCCCATGTGGTGGAGTTCGCCCCGCGCTTGATGCCGGTGCAACTGGACGAGATGGGTGGCCTGGCGCTCAAGTCGCAGATCGAACGGCTGGGCGTCGGTGTGCACCTGTCCCGCGCCACCCAATCGATCAGTGCGGGCCAGGACTACCGCTACCGCATGAACTTCGCCAACGACGAATTTCTCGAAACCGACCTGGTGGTGTTCTCCGCCGGTATCCGTGCGCAAGATGCGCTGGCCCGTCAATGCGCGCTGGACATCGGCCCGCGCGGTGGCGTGGTGATTGACGACCACTGCCTGAGCATCGACCCGAACATCTACGCGATCGGCGAGTGCGCCTCCTGGAACGGCAGCCTGTTCGGCCTGGTCGCCCCCGGCTACCAGATGGCGCGCAGCGTCGCGGCGCGCTTGTGCCACCAGGTCGCCGAGCCGTTCACCGGTGCCGACATGTCGACCAAACTCAAATTGCTGGGGGTCGATGTCGGCTCCATCGGCGACGCCCACGGCAACACACCCGGCGCGCGCAGCTATCAGTTCATCGACGAAACCAGCGCCAGCTATCGACGCCTGGTGGTGGATGCCACTGGCAAGCATGTACTCGGGGCGGTGCTGGTCGGCGACAACAGCTATTACGACACCCTGCTGCAATACATGCAGAACGCCATCGCGCTGCCATCGGAACCGGCCAGCCTGATTTTGCCCTCATCCGAAGGCGCGCCGACCCTGGGTCCCGGCGCGTTGCCCGAGTCGGCCACGGTGTGCTCGTGCCATAACGTCACCAAGGGTTCCATTTGCTCGGCCATCGACGGTGGCTGCACCGACCTCGGCCTGCTCAAGGCGCAGACCAAGGCCTGCACCGGTTGCGGCGGTTGCGCCGGGTTGCTCAAGCAGGTGTTCGAGCATGAACTGATTGCCCGTGGCGTTAGCGTCGACAAGAGCCTGTGCGAACATTTCGCCTATACCCGCCAGGAGCTGTACGCCCTGGTGCGCGTGGAAGGGGTGATCACTTTCGAAGAACTGTTGGCCAGACACGGCCGTGGCCACACCGGCTGCGATGTGTGCAAACCGGCGGTGGGGTCGATCCTCGCTTCGTGCTGGAACCAGCCGATCATGGACGCCTCGCTGGTGCCGTTGCAGGACACCAACGACACTTTCATGGCCAACATGCAGAAGAACGGCACCTACTCGGTGGTGCCACGCATTCCCGGCGGCGAAATCACCGCCGACAAACTGATCGCCATCGGTGTGGTGGCGAAGAAATATGACCTCTACACCAAAATCACTGGCGGCCAGCGCATCGACCTGTTTGGCGCGCAGTTGCACGAGTTGCCGGACATCTGGGCCGAACTGATCGAAGCCGGCTTCGAGACCGGCCACGCCTACGGCAAATCGACCCGCACGGTGAAGTCCTGCGTCGGCAGTACCTGGTGCCGTTATGGCGTGCAGGACAGCGTGCAGATGGCCCTGACCATCGAGGACCGCTACAAGGGCCTGCGCTCGCCGCACAAGCTCAAGTTCGCCGTGTCCGGCTGCACCCGTGAATGCGCCGAAGCACAAAGCAAGGACGTTGGCGTGATCGCCACGGAGAAGGGTTGGAACCTCTACATTGCCGGCAATGGCGGCATGCGCCCGCGTCACGCCGAGCTGTTCGCCACCGACCTCGACGATGCGACCCTGATCCGCTACATCGACCGCTTCCTGATGTTCTACATCCGCACCGCCGACAAACTGCAGCGCACCTCGGTCTGGCGCGAAAGCCTGGAAGGCGGCCTGGATTATCTCAAGGACGTGATCATCAACGACAGCCTGGGCCTGGGCGCCGAACTCGAGTCGCAGATGCAGTTGGTGGTCAATCGCTACGAATGTGAATGGGTCAACGCCCTCAAGGACCCGGAAAAACTCAAGCGTTTTCGCACCTTCGTCAACGATAAACGCCCGGACCCGGACATCCACTTTGTCCAGGAACGCGGCCAGCGGCGCCCGATCATGGCCGCCGAACTCAACCTTATCCCTGTCATCGAGGAGATTGTCTGATGAGCCAGTCCACTACCCAGCGTGTCGAATCCCTGGCCAACACCGATGTCTGGCAATCGGTGTGCGAGCAACAGGACCTGGTCAGCAACTCCGGCGTGGTCGTCTGGCTCGACGGCGCACAAGTGGCGCTGTTCTACCTGCCGAGCGTTCACGGCAAGACGCTGTACGCCATCGACAACCATGACCCGCAATCCGGGGCGAACGTCATCGGTCGCGGCCTGGTCGGCAGCATCAAGGGTGACCTGGTCGTTGCCTCGCCGATCTACAAGCAGCACTTTCGTCTGGAGGACGGCAGTTGCCTGGAATACCCGCAGCAGCGTCTGCGGGTGTGGCCGGTGCGCTTGAATGACGGCGTGGTGGAGGTGGGGGTGGCTTGATGCCACGCTCCTTCGGGTCAGGACGCAACAGTATCGGAGACTCTTATGAAAACAGCCGCACAGTTACTTAAGCTGAAGGTGGTGCAAAACCGCCAGGTGCACAGCGTCGCGCCAGACGTGATGGTCCTTGAAGCGCTGAAGATCATGGCCGAAAAGAACGTCGGCGCGCTGCCGGTCATTGAAGACGGGCAGGTGGTGGGCGTGATCAGCGAGCGCGACTACGCACGCAAGGTGGTGCTGCAGGGACGCTCGTCGGTCGGCACCCCGGTCAGGGCCATCATGAGTGCGCCGGTAGTCACGGCGGACAGCCAGCACAGCATCGAGCGGTGCATGGCGGTCATGACCGACAGCCACCTGCGCCATCTGCCGGTGGTGGAGGGCGGTGAACTGATCGGGCTGTTGTCGATCGGTGACCTGGTCAAGGAAGCCATCGTTGAGCAGGCCGATTTGATCCGGCAACTGGAGCACTACATTCGCGGGCACTGATCGGTCCGGCGCCAGGGTGTGGGGCTTTCTTGATCGGTGTCAACCGGGTGGGGCGTCCGGCTGTGTAGTCTGCAGAGACACCCCGCCAGTGGCGCTCATCATGATCTATCCGCTGATTCTGACCCTGCATCTGTTTGCCGCCCTGATCTTCATCGGCACTGTGTTCTTCGAAGTGCTGTTTCTGGAAAGCATCCGCAAACAGCTGCCGGCCAGAGTAATGCTGCTGGTCGAGCAGGGGATCGGCCGCCGGGCCCGCACCTTGATGCCGTGGGTGCTGCTGGTGTTGTTCGGCGCGGGGCTGGGCATGGTCTGGCTGCGCTACCTGCCAGCCCTCGCGGCACCCCTGGCGTCATCGTTCGGCACCTTGCTGGCGTTGAAAATCGCGGTCGCCGCCAGCGTGCTCCTGCATTTCCTGACAGCCATGTTCTTGTTCAAGAGCGGCCGGATGAATGCTCGCTACCTGCATTTCATCCACGGCAGCCTGTTCTGCCACATGATCGTTATCGTGCTGCTGGCCAAGGGCATGTTTTACCTGACGTGGTGATCGCCAAGGACACAAAATCGGCGAACGCCACCGATCCCCTGTAGGAGCTGGCTTGCCAGCGAAAGCGGTCTGTCAGCCAACAACTCTGCTGCATGTGACGCCGCCTTCGCCGGCAAGCCGGCTCCTACAGGGG
>NZ_JAUSSR010000003.1 GCF_030812475.1 Pseudomonas lini | reverse complement strand
ACTGAAGCGTAACCGCTGTCGAAAACTGCGTAACTCTTTGTTTACCAAGGAGTTTTCCGTTTCGACTGCGCCGGAAGTGGGGCGAATTATAGGCTTTCAGGATCTGCCGTCAACCCCTGATTATGCATTTCTATCAAGATCCTCAAAAACGCCGCTTATATATAGACGCGCCTGCAACGAATGCGCAGTATATTGCCCAACAATCAGCACTACACTCTCGTTTCCTTCTTTGGACGTTGCCACGCATGAATGACCAGCCCCGCAGCCTTGCCTCGACCCTGTTCTCGGTTGGCCTGCTATTAATAGCCATGGCATCGATCCAGTCTGGAGCCTCCCTGGCCAAAAGCATGTTTCCCATTGTGGGCGCTCAAGGGACCACTACCCTGCGCCTGGTTTTCGCCAGCGTGATCATGCTGCTGATACTGCGCCCATGGCGGGCAACGCTCACGGCAAAATCCCTGCGCACTGTCATTGTCTACGGGATGGCGTTGGGCGGTATGAACCTCCTCTTCTATATGTCCTTGCGCACCGTGCCCCTGGGTATCGCGGTGGCACTGGAGTTCACCGGCCCCTTGGCGGTTGCCATCTACGCCTCGCGACGTGCCATCGATTTTGTGTGGATCGCCTTGGCTGCCGTCGGCCTGATGTTGTTGATACCGACTGGAGCCACCTCCGCCAGTATCGACCTGGCAGGTGCCGGATATGCCTTGGGGGCGGGTGTCTGCTGGGCACTGTATATCCTGTTCGGGCAAAAAGCCGGTGCCGACAATGGCGTGCAGACCGCTGCGCTAGGGGTGATGATTGCCGCATTGTTCGTCGCTCCGATCGGCATCGTTCATGCGGGCGCCGCCCTGCTGACTCCGTCGCTGATCCCCATCGCCATTGGTGTCGCCTTGCTGTCCACCGCAGTGCCCTACACATTGGAGATGGTCGCCCTCACCCGCATGCCGGCCCGGACATTCGGCACGCTGATGAGCATTGAACCTGCTTTCGGCGCATTGTCCGGCCTGTTGTTCCTCCAGGAATACCTCTCTCTGTCACAGTGGCTGGCGATCCTGTGCATCATTCTGGCGTCCGTCGGCGCGACCATGACCATGGGCAATGCCGTCAAGCCTGCCGTCGTGGCAGATTGATATCGGATTGTGACGAAGGTCTGGTATTTACCGCGCAATTAGGCCATGTTTAGCCCCGTAACCCGGTGCCAGACATGGATTTTTCAGAAAGGGATATCGGAGACGCTTTCAGCGAAAGCGAATACAGCCAGACCCGGGCATCAAGATCCGGGGACGCTATAAGGACAGTAATGAAACGAATTTTGATACTGATCGCCGTACTGGCGGTTGCGGGCTGCGCAGCAACCTCGAAACCCACGATCAAACATGGCAAGAAAGGGCTGCATATCAACTGTTCCGGGCTGTCGTCCTCCTGGGACAAGTGCTACACCAGTGCAGTCAATTCGTGTGCACCCAAGGGTTACAAGGTCATCGCCAAGTCGGGGGACACGGTGGAAGAACCCGGCGATTACCCATTTGGTCTCAATCCTGCCGGCTACACCAGCCGCAGCATGATCGTCATCTGCAAATAGGCCGCCCTGGTCAGGTTCGCGGACCCGCGATCTGGCGACCAATCTCTTCATGACTGGATTTCAGCACCCTGCGCTGCAGATCCGCAGTGGCCAACATGCGCGCCACGACCAACGCACCGATACATTGCGAAAGGATCGCCCAAGCCAGGCTGTCACTCTCCAGGACCTGCGCCCAACTCTCCTGCAACTGACAAATCCAGTGCTCCGCCTGCCGGCGAATCGCGATATCCGAACGGGCAATTTCCGCACCCAGGGCGGGTAACGCACAGCCGGATCCCGGATGCTCGACATGGGCCATGGTCAGGTATTGCCTCAAGCAACGCTCGAGCTTGCCCCGGTCCTGGTCAGCCCCCAGCCGAGCCAGGCTTTGGCCCAACTCGCGCTCGACGATTGACGCGAACAGTTCATCCTTTGACGAAAAGTGGCTGTAGAAAGCCCCGCCACTCAAGCCGATCGCTTTCATCAAGCCGTCGACACCCACCGTCGAAAACCCGGATTGCTTGGCCGACACCGCACTGCTTTGCAGCAACTTCTCTTTGGTTTCCAGCTTGTGACTGGCCGAGTAACGCATTGCCTTGCCCTCAGAGTTGATCACCTTGACGCCTGCCCAATCGTAGCATAACGTTCGTTTAGTTAACGATCGTTTATCAATGAGAGCTGACCATGAACAATAAGAAGGTCGTACTGGTTGTCGGCGCAGGGGACGCCACTGGCGGTGCCATCGCCAAGCGTTTTGCCCGGGAAGGTTTTGTGGCCTGTGTCACTCGGCGCAGCGCGGACAAACTCCAGCCGCTGGTGGAAGCCATCCAGGCCAGTGGCGCACAAGCCCACGGATTCGCCTGCGATGCGCGCAAGGAGGAAGAGGTGATTGCGCTGGTCGAACAGATCGAAACCGAAATCGGGCCGATCGAAGCGTTCGTCTTCAACATCGGCGCCAATGTGCCGTGCAGCATTCTCGAAGAAACCGCCCGCAAGTATTTCAAGATCTGGGAAATGGCCTGCTTCTCAGGATTTCTCAACGGCCGTGAAGTGGCCAAGCGCATGGCCCAGCGTCAACGCGGCACTATCTTGTTCACCGGTGCCACCGCCGGCTTGCGCGGTGCGGCGGGGTTTGCGGCCTTCGCCGGGGCCAAACACGGGATTCGCGCGCTGGCCCAAAGCATGGCCCGGGAATTGGGCCCGATGAATATTCACGTCGCCCATGTCGTCGTCGACGGCGCCATCGATACGGACTTCATCCGTGACAGCTTTCCGGAGAAATACGCGACCAGGGAACAGGACGGCATCCTCAACCCCGAGCACATCGCCGAGAACTATTGGTACCTGCACAGCCAGCCCCGGGATGCCTGGACCTTCGAGCTGGACCTGCGTCCATGGAATGAGCGCTGGTAAGCCCTCCCCTACAATAATAAGCAGAGCACATCGACCATGAGCAAAACCCTGGAGTTCTTTTTCGACCTCGGCAGCCCCGCGACCTACCTGGCCTATACCCAACTGCCGAAAATCTGCGCCCAGACCGACAGTCGCTTGATCTACATTCCAATCCTGCTCGGTGGCGTGTTCAAAGCCACCGGCAATGCCTCCCCGGCGACCATCCCGGCCAAGGGCCGCTATATGTTTCAGGATCTGGACCGCTATGCCCGGCGCTACGGCGTGCCACTGAAGTTCAACCCGCACTTTCCCATCAATACCCTGATGCTCATGCGCGCCGTCACCGGCATGCAGCTACGCCATCCAGAACGCTTTCAGGCCTTCATCGACTGTCTGTTCCACGCCCTCTGGGTTGAAGGCCGTAGCCTCGATGACCTGGCAACGGTCGCCTCGGTGTTGACCCGCAACGGCTTCGATCCGGATGAAGTGCTGGCCCTGACCACCGATGAGGAAGTCAAAGCCACACTCAAGGACAATACCGAGAATGCCGTGCAACGGGGTGTATTCGGCGCACCGAGCATGTTTGTCGGTGATCAGTTGTTCTTTGGCCAGGACCGGCTGGAGTTCGTGCTTGAAGCCCTGAGTCAGGCCTAGACGAAATGAGCCAGGCGCTGGCAACAGCGCCTGGCTCATGCCGATCAGATAGCCGCGGTTCGGTTGTTCAACCACGCCAGGGCTGCACCGTCGAGCAACGGGCTCAGGCGTTCGCGTACCTCGGCGTGGTAAGCGTTGAACCACTGTTTTTCATCTTCGGTCAGCAACGACGGCTCCAGGCAGCGAGTGTCGATCGGGCACAGGGTCAGGGTTTCGAATTTCAGGAATTCACCGAATTCGCTCTTGCCCGCCTCGCGGTTCAATACCAGGTTCTCGATCCGCACGCCCCAGCGGCCCGGGCGGTAAGTGCCCGGCTCGATGGAGGTGATCATGCCGGGCTGCATCGCCGTTTGCGGCGCGGCTGCGGCCTGATAGGCGATGACCTGCGGACCTTCGTGCACATTGAGGAAATAGCCGACGCCATGACCGGTGCCATGACCGTAGTCGACGCTCTCGGCCCAGATCGGCGCGCGGGCGATGGCATCCAGCAAAGGCGACAGGATGCCTTTCGGAAATTGCGCCCGGGACAAGGCAATCACGCCTTTGAGTACCCGCGTGCAATCGCGCTTCTGCTCGTCCGTTGGCGTCCCGACCGGGACCATCCGCGTGATGTCGGTGGTGCCGCCCAGGTATTGGCCGCCGGAATCGATCAGCAACAGGCCGTCGCCCTCGATCACCGCGTGCTCTTCTTCGGTGGCGTGGTAGTGCGGCATCGCGCCATTGGCGTTGAATGCGGCAATGGTGTTGAAACTCAGCGACACATAACCCGGACGCCGGGTACGCGCGGCCGTCAGGTGTTCGTCGATGGTCAGTTCGGTAATGCGCTCACGGCCCCATGCCGACTCCAGCCAGGTGAAGAATTCGCACAGCGCCGCGCCGTCCTGTTCCATGGCCTGGCGAATGTGCTCGGCATCGGCAAGACTTTTCTGTGACTTGGCCAATGTCGTCGGGTTCAGGCCCTCGACCAGCTTCACCCCAGTGTCCAGATTGTCCAGCAAACCTGTCGTCACCCGCGCCGGATCAATTTGCAGGCTGGCGCCGCTTGGCACGGCCCGCAAGGCGTCGGCCACTTCGCTGTAGTCGCGCAGGGTCACACCGTCCTGTTCGAGGATTGCGCGCAGTTCGTTGTCGACCTTGCTCAGGGCGACGAACAAGGTGGCCTGCTGCTGGTTGATCAAGGCGAAGGAGACGAACACCGGATTGAACGACACATCACCGCCGCGCAGATTGAACAGCCAGGCGATGTCATCGAGGGTAGCGATGAAATGCCAGTCGGCACCGCGCTCCTTCAATACCGCGCGCAACCTGGCGAGCTTCTCGCCGCGGCTGACCGTAGCCTGCGGCGGCAAGTGTTGATAGATCGGCTCGTTCGGCAGGTTCGGGCGGTCGCGCCAGACTTCGCTCAACAGGTCGATGTCGGTACGCAGCCTGGCGCCGCGCTCCTGGAGCTTGCCGCCCAGGGTACGCGCCGAGGCCACGGCCATCACGGCGCCATCCACCGCGACGACGCCGCCTTCCGGGGTTTGCTCGGCCAGCCAGTCCAGCGGGCCGGGTTGACCCGGTTGCAGCTTGACCAGTTCGATGCCGCTGCCCTGAAGTTCCTTGCTCGCCTGTTCCCAGTACCGGCTGTCAGCCCAGATTCCGGCAAAGTCCCTGGTCACGATCAGTGTACCGACCGAGCCATGGAAGCCCGATAACCACTGCCGCCCCTGCCAATAGCCCGGCAGGTATTCCGACAGGTGCGGGTCGGCCGATGGCACCAGCAAAGCGTGAATGCCCTCCCGGCTCATCAGCTCGCGGGTGTGCGCCAGGCGCTCGGGCACCGATCCATCGATCGAAGGCTGCGTACTCATCGTGTCTCCTGCTAACCACTTCATCATTATTGTCGAGTGCCGATCGAAGCCGGCGCTTTATGGTTCTGTCGCCCAGAATGCCGGAGCACTGGCGCAGGCCGATTTGATCAGGTGTACCGCTTGATCGATATCCTGCTCGGAGGTGAAACGTCCCAAGCTCAAACGGATGGTACGGCTCGCCGAGCGGGCGTCGTGCCCCAGGGCCAGCAGCACATGGGAGGGAGCGTTGCTGGCGGAGTTACAGGCCGAGGTCGCGGAAAACGCGATCGAGGCGCTCAACGCCGCAGAGCTGAAGCCGCCTTCGTTGAAGGTCAGGCTCAGGGTATGGGGAATGCGTTGGCTCGGGCTGCCATTGAGGCGAACACCGGGAATGCCCAGCAAAGGTTCGAGCAGGCGTTCGCGCAGACGCTCGATCATGGCTTTTTCTTCATCGAACAATTGTCCCGCCAACGCGAAAGCCACGCCCATGGCGGCAATCTGGTGGGTCGCCAGCGTTCCGGAGCGCAACCCCCCTTCGTGACCGCCGCCGTGGATCTGCGCCTGCAGGCGCTGCTGCGCGCGCGGGCCGACGTACAAGGCACCGATGCCTTTGGGGCCATAAATCTTGTGGGCGGAAAACGACATCAGGTCCACCGGCCAATCGGCCAGATCAATCGCAACCTTGCCTGCCCCCTGTGCCGCGTCGACATGGAACAACGCACCGCGGGCACGCACGATTCGGCCGATGGCGGGGATGTCATTGACGGTGCCCAGTTCGTTGTTGACCAGCATCAGCGAGACCAGGAAGGTGTCGTCGCGCATCGCTTCGCTGACGGCTTGTGGGGTAATCAGGCCTTCGGCGTCAGGCACCAGATAGGTCACTGCGACTCCGGCCTCCTGCAATTGTTTCGCCGTATCGAGAATGGCCTTGTGTTCGATCTGGCTGGTAATGATGTGGCCGCCGCCAACGCCGCGAGCCTGGGCCACACCCTTCAGCGCCAGGTTGTTCGATTCGGTGGCGCCGGAGGTCCAGACGATCTGCTGCGCCTGGGCCCCGATCAGTTCCGCCACCTGAAGCCGCGCCTGCTCGACCGAATGCCGGGCCTGCTGGCCAAACGCATGGGAGCTGGAAGCCGGATTTCCGAAATTGCCATTGAAACCCAGGCATTCGATCATGACCTGGATGACCCGCTCATCCACCGGCGTGGTGGCGGCATAGTCGAAATACAGTGGACGTTTATTCATATAAGACTCGCAGAGCGTGTTCCGGGATCAGGAAGCTCGTTACCGAACGGTCAAGGTGCAGCCTCGTGAGCTGCGCCGATCGTCCGGAACCTTAGAAATACCTGATCGGAGGCCGTTAAAGAAGAACAACTTCATTTAAAAGTGCGTAGGAACGCTCCTGAAGTCGAGCTTAACAGGCATCGGGCCACCGGTTGAAGCAATGCGTCAGCCAAAACTTTCGAGCAAAATCGGATACAGCGAAGCCACCAGCAGCGCGGCCATGCCCCAATTGAACAGGCGCAACCAGCGGCGATCCTTCAGCACGTTGCGCAAAAGCGTGCCGCAAGCGGCCCAGACACTGACGCTCGGTAAGTTGATCAGGGCAAAGACCGCGGCAATCACAATCACATTGGTGAAGTAGCCCTGCAGGGGGGTGTAAGTGCTGATGGCGCCAATCGCCATGATCCAGGCCTTGGGGTTGACCCATTGAAACGCTGCGGCACCCAGGTAGCTGATCGGCTTCGCCTCGCCCCGCCCGGCATCGGAGACCGGTCCGGAATGGGCGATTTTCCAGGCCAGGTACAGCAAATACGCCGCGCCGATGTACCGGAGCACGGTATAGAGCAATGGATAGGTTTGAAACACGGCGCCCAGGCCGAAACCCACGGCCACGACCAGCACGAAGAAACCGCAGGTGATGCCAAGCATATGGGGAATGGTGCGGTTGAATCCGAAGTTCACGCCCGATGCCAGCAACATCGTGTTGTTGGGGCCGGGGGTGATTGAGGTAACCAGTGCAAACAGGGCGAAGCCCAGCAGCAGATCGAGCGAGAGTGTCATAGGTGGCGTTCCATCAGGTCAGTCAGATATTGACCCTATCGCACACTCTGCGCCAAACCCACGGACAGTTGGGTGAAAGTTCGAGCAGTACAGTCGCTCAGCTGGGCCGACCGTGAAGTTTAACGGCTCGTTCGGCGTTCATTTCGCCTTGCTTGTCGAAGCTGAACGACTTCTGCGGTTCGCCGAGCAGTTCGGCTTTTTTCGAGTGGTACTCATCGAAGGACAAGCCGCGACGATTCAAGGCCTCCAGCGCCAGCTCCTTGCTTTCTTCAGCGGTGTAGGGTCGCAGTTCCGGGGTAACATGGCTGGCACATCCGGCGAGAGCGGAAGCTGCGAGCAGCAGGAAAGTGGCGAGCAGGTGTTTCATGATCTGGCGTCCTGGCGTCTGGGTTCGGGCAATGAACACAGGCTACTCGCGCCACTGGACGGGCAGAAATCAACGCTCTCGATAGTGGGTATTGCAGTTTCGTCGACATACGGAAATTACGCTCGAGCCAACCCAACCAGATTGCAGTGCAGCGCATTGTCGTGGCTGCGCTCCAGACTGTGCAGCACCTGGAACGAGCCGAAGGTCACGGTTTTCGCCTGATGAGCGCGGATCAGTTGCCAAAAGTCCTGTTCGCCGCTCTCAAACCCCTGAAAGGCGGCTTCCCCGGCCTCGCGCGATTGCCATTGCAGATAATTGAGCACCCGCCGACCGTCGTCGCTGGCCTGGATACTGGCGTTCAGGAACCCTGGGTGGTGCTGGGCAAGACGTTCGGTTTGAGCCGCCAGCGCCGACACCAGCGCCAGTTGCTGATGGGGTTCGATCTCGAATTCGATCAGCTGGGTGAAGCTGCGGTTTTTCTCTGGCGCCTGCATGAATGGTCCCCATCTATAAGACGAATCTTGCGATCCGAAGGCCTGCAGGGTAAAACCTCTAGTTAACTAGAGGTCAAGGGCCATTTTTTAAATGATCAAATCGGAAAATCTGCATAAGGAACTCACGGTCGGCCAAGTGTCGGCGCGTAGCGGCGTGGCCGTCACCGCCTTGCACTTTTATGAATCCAGGGGGCTGATCAAAAGCAATCGCAATCAGGGCAACCAGCGGCGTTATCCGCGGGAAGTCTTGCGGCGAGTGGCATTGATCAAAGTCGCCCAGCGCTTGGGGATTCCATTGGCGGAGATCGGCCAGGCCTTGAAAGCCCTGCCGGACAACCGGGCGCCGACGGCGGCGGACTGGAAGGTATTGTCGGCAAGATGGAGCCGGGATCTGGATGAGCGGATCATTCAGCTGACGACGCTGCGGGACAAGCTGAACGGCTGCATAGGGTGCGGGTGTTTGTCGATGGAGGCGTGTCCCTTGCGTAATTTTGGTGATGTGTTGGGGGAGCAGGGTCCGGGGGCGCAACTTCTGGAATCGGCGCCAGGTTACAAATAGCGGGGTGGCTGTTGCGGGGTTCAGTGCTGCGAAGGCTGTGATTTTTTGTGAACTTGACGACGGTTGAAGATCAAAAATCAAGAGATCGTCCGAACGCGGGCCGAACCCTCTGCAGCGCCTACACTTGTTCGGCCGCAGACCGACGAAACCTCGTCAACTCACAACAAAAAAGGGAGAACCGTCATGAGTGTCAAACCCATTCCAGAGGGTTATCACAGCGTTACCCCGTATCTGGGCATTCAGAAAGCTGCCGAAGCCATCGACTTCTATAAAAAAGCCTTTGGGGCCACCGAAGTCATGCGCCTGTCCATGCCGGATGGTGGCATCGGCCACGCCGAACTGCGTATTGGCGATTGCCCGATCATGCTGGGCACGCCTTGCGATCAAGGGCCACTCAGCAATCCGGACACCTCGCCTTCCGTGGGGCTGCATCTGTACGTGAACGATGTGGATGCGTCCTTTAAACAGGCGATCGCGGCCGGCGGCACGGTGGTGTCCGAGGTCAAGGACCAGTTTTATGGCGACCGTTCGGGGACCTTGAAGGATCCCTACGGGCATCTGTGGTTCCTGGCTACGCACAAGGAGGACCTGACTCAGGAGCAGATCGAGCAGCGGGCCAGGGAAATGTTCCAGCAGGGCTGAAATCCTCGGTGCCTGGTCGGGCCTCTTCGCGGGCAAGCCGCGCTCCCACAGGTTTTGGTGTCGTTTGCAATGATCAAGAACGACAAAAAACCTGTGGGAGCGCGGCTTGCCCGCGATGGGGCCATCACCAACTCTGCATATTCCCCTGGACACCGCCTTTTGCCATTTTGGCTCGCGGCGGTGCGTCATCCCGATGCAAAATCAGCGTTGGCGGGAACGCGAAACATTTTCTTTCATATTCCCCTTCGGGATTTCCGATCCTCATTCGTCTTATATAGATGCAGTCGGGCCGCGCAGGCAAAAGCCACGGCCGGACCTTCCATGGACCTCAACGCCGGGAAGCCCGCAGCAGAGGCCCTCTCATCGAAACAAGACCTTTAATCATGTCGAAGAAATCCCGCTCAAAACTCTGGTTTCTGGTCCATAGCTGGCTGGCCCTGCCCATCTGGTTTTTCGTGCTGATCGTCTGCGTTACCGGCACCCTGGCGGTGGTCAGTCAGGAAATCGTCTGGCTGGCAAACCCGCAAATGCGCGCCAGCCAACCTTCAGACGATGCGCCGCTGCTCAGTTATGACCAGATCATCGCCGCCATCAAGAAGGCCGAACCCGATACCCTGGTCGAGTCCATCAGTCGACCCGACGAATCACACTTCGCCCTCGACGTGGAGGTCAGCTATCCCGACGGTCGTTCGGTGACGGTCTACGTCAACCCGTACAGCGGCGTGATCCAGGGCACGGCACCGCAATTCAATTTCAAGGCGTTTACCCGTGCACTGCATGGCTGGTGGCTGGTGCCGTTCACCAATGGTTACAGCTGGGGCTGGTACCTGGTGTCGTTCCTCAGCCTGCCGTTGCTCGCATCCCTGGTCACCGGACTGGTGGTCTACAAGCGCTTCTGGAAAGGCTTTTTCCGACCGACCCTGCGTATTCGCCACGGTGCACGGATCTTCTGGGGCGACTTTCACCGCCTCAGCGGCATCTGGTCGATCTGGTTTATCGCGGTGATTTCCGTCACCAGCACCTGGTTCCTGATCGAAGCCTTCCTGTTCGATAACCAGGTGTCGATTTCCACCGCGCCGGTGGCGCTGGTGGTCCAGCGCGAAAGCGTGCCGATGACCGCCGATGGCGCGCCGGCGCCGATGATCAGCCTGGAGACCGCGATTGCGCAGGCCAAGACCAGCATCCCCGGGCTGGAAGACAGCTTTGTCAGCCTGCCGGCCAATGCCTACAGCTACCTGTCGGTGGGGGGGCGCAGCTGGTATCCGCTGATATTCCAGACTGCCGAAATCAACCCGTACACCGGCGACGTCGGCGCCACCCGCCTGCTGTCGGACCGCTCGGGTCTGGAACTGGTCACCGAATCCATGCGGCCACTGCACACCGGCGATTTCGGTGGCCTCTGGATCAAGCTGATCTGGTTCTTCTTCGGTCTGATCCTGAGCATGATGGTCCTCAGCGGCCTGTTGATCTGGACCAAGCGCACCGCCCTGGCCACGGCCAACGCCCTCAAGCGCAGCAACAAATCCCCACGCAGCCAGACCGCTGCGGCCACCAGCCGTGAAACCACGGAGGTCAGCCAATGAGCCTGTTCGCCGCAGAAAAACCAGGTTCGAAACTGAGCCGTTTCTGGCACAAATGGCGCTTCCACATCAACGTCCTGCTGTTGCTGGTGCCACTGGGGTTCATGCCCAAGTACTTCGCCGATGCCGCACTGTTTCGCGGTGATACGGGCCTGGGCGAGCGGGAAGTCGGAGAGGTTCAGGTCGGGCCCTGGAGCCTGCGCCTGGCCGAATTGCGCAATGAGGCACCGAGGCTCGATGGCCCGGCCGGCTACATGAAGAACTTCAACGCGGCGCTGTGCGACAGCTGCCGCGATCAGGTCAAGGCGACTTACCTGCGCATCGGCAAGCCACGCAGCCTGCGCGCCGCCGGGGTGATTTTCTTCGGCACGCCATACCGCATGGGGGCGATGCTGCCGATCCCGGAGAAGACCAAGGCCGACGCCGAACTGTGGATCACCATGGAAGGCTGGGACGGCAGCATGCATCAGGCATCCATTGCACTGAGTCAGGCTTCCCCGGCCACCCTCGCCTGGCTGAATCAACAAGGAGGCAAACCATGATCAATCTTATCCGTCCTCTGAGCGCCGCATTACTGGTGTTTTGCGCCGGTTTCAGCGCCAGCGCCCTGGCCCACAACCCAATGTGCGAGTGCAAGGCCATCGACGCCGAGCAGATCCGGTGCACCGGCGGCTTTTCCGATGGCAGCGGTGCGCCGGGCGTAACCCTGGATGTGATCGGCTACGACGAAACCATCCTGGTGCCGGGCAAGCTCGGTGCCGATTCTACCCTGACCTTCAAGAAGCCCGGCGCCGAGTTCTACGTGCTGTTCGACGCCGGCCCCGGTCACGTGGTCGAGATCGACCAAGCGGATATCGAGGCCCCATGAGCACGCCAACCACCCACGTCGTCCGCCCGGCCGGAGCCGGTCATGAAACCCTGTATGTGCTGCTGCTGTGCCTGATGATCCTGGCGGTGGCCGGCTCGGTCGTCGCCTGGCGCCATGAATCCCAGGAAGTGAGCAACGTCAACAGCCATCAACTGGACGCCCGTCGCGACCTGAGCGCCTCCGAGCAAGGCATCTACGCCGACCTGCGGGTGACGCTGGACGAAATTCATCTGCTGCGCCAGGAACAGCAGACCTTGCCGACGCCTGAAGTCCTCGCCAATGAAGGCTTCGCGCCGTTTGCGAGGGACGCCAGCTCCGTCAGCCGTGGCGGCCATGCCTGGCAATTGCTCGAGGCCAGGGCCTACTTCGGCCAGAGCCAGGCGCCTGCGGTGGCCGGCTCGTTCCTGATGCGCCTGAGCGCTGGCGACAATGCGCCGGACATCTGGCTCAACCCCGGCGAAACCCTCGCGGCCCCGACCGACCTCACTGACGCCGCGCTCGAAAGCGCCGGCTGGCAGCAGATCGTCGCGCAATTCGATGCCGGCGTGACCCGCCAGCACCGACACTGAACCCTCGCCTTCACCCGAGAGAAGACCGCTTCCCCATGCCTAGTTCATCTCCACGCTCATTGCTGCGCCTGCTGCTGGTCGGCCTGCTCGCCTGCCTGCTGACACCCCTGGCCAGTGCCGACGAGGCCAAGCGGCTGCGCATCGGCATCACCCTCCACCCTTATTACAGTTATGTGGCGAACATCGTCGGCGACAAGGCCGAAGTCGTGCCGTTGATCCCGGCCGGTTTCAACCCGCATGCCTACGAGCCTCGTGCCGAAGACATCAAGCGCATCAGCGGCCTGGATGTGGTCGTGCTCAACGGTGTGGGTCATGACGACTTTGCCGACCGCATGATTGCCGCCAGCGAAACACCGAACGTCCCGGTGATCGAAGCCAACGAAAACGTACCTTTGCTGGCCGCTACCGGCGTTGCCGCCCGTGGTGCCGGCAAGGTCGTGAACCCGCATACTTTCCTGTCGATCAGCGCTTCGATAGCCCAGGTCAACAACATCGCCCGGGAACTGGGCAAGCTCGACCCCGCCAACGCCAAGACCTACACGCAGAACGCCCGCGCCTACGGCAAACGCCTGCGGCAGATGCGCGCCGACGCCCTGGCCAAACTGACCCAGGCGCCAAACGCCGAATTGCGGGTGGCTACGGTGCATGCGGCGTATGACTACCTGCTGCGCGAATTCGGCCTCGAAGTGACCGCCGTGGTCGAGCCGGCCCATGGCATCGAGCCGAGCCCGAGCCAGCTGAAAAAGACCATCGACCAATTGCGCGAACTGGACGTGAAAGTGATCTTCTCCGAGATGGATTTTCCATCGACTTACGTCGAAACCATCCAGCGTGAATCCGGGGTGAAGCTGTATCCGCTGTCGCACATTTCCTATGGCGAGTACACGGCTGACAAGTACGAAAAGGAAATGACCGGCAACCTCAACACCGTGGTCCGGGCGATTCAGGAGTCGGGGAAATGACGGCTAAAGAAACACTCAGCGAATCCCCTGTGGGAGCGGGCTTGCTCGCGAAGGCGTCCAGTCAGTCGACATCATCGCTAAATGAGATACCGCATTCGCGAGCAGGTCGAATCGTCGCACCGTCGCTCCCACAGGGTCTGGGGCCGACGCTGGATTTTGCGGAGGTCAGCCTGACCCTCGGCCGCACGACGATCCTTGACCAGGTCACCTTCCAGGTCCAGCCCGGCAGCGTGCATGCGCTGGTCGGCCCCAACGGGGGCGGCAAGAGTTCGCTGATCAAGACCCTGCTCGGGCAGATGCCGCATCAGGGTCGCTTGAGCCTGCAATGGCCGGGCACGCCCGGGACCATCGGCTATGTGCCGCAAGCACTGGAATTCGACCGCGGCCTGCCGATGACCGTTGACGACTTCATGGCCGCGATGTGCCAGCGGCGGCCGGCGTTCCTCGGTTTGAGCAAGCATTATGCGGCCGCGATCGGTGAAGCACTGGAGCGGGTCGGCATGCAGGACAAGCGCAAACGACGCATGGGCGCCTTGTCTGGTGGCGAACGCCAGCGCGTGTTGCTGGCTCAGGGGCTGATCCCGGCGCCGCAACTGCTGGTGCTGGATGAGCCGATGTCGGCTCTCGATGAAGCGGGCATCCAGGTGTTCGAACGGCTGCTCGGCGACTGGCGCCGCAGCGGCATCACCGTGCTGTGGATCGAGCATGACCTGGAAGCGGTCGGGCGTCTGGCCGATCGCGTCACCGGGCTCAATCGCCGGGTACTGTTCGATGCGGCACCGAAACAGGCACTGACGCCGGAACGCCTGCTGACCCTGTTCTCCACCCATCCACGGAGCCCTGCCTGATGAGTTACGAAGCCTTTCGCTTGATGGTCCAGGGCTGGGCCTCGTCGGGTTATCTGCCCGAGGCGCTGGCCTATGGATTCGTGGTCAATGCCTTGCTCGCCGGCTTGCTGATCGGGCCGGTGCTGGGTGGCCTGGGCACGCTGGTGGTGGTCAAGCGCTTCGCATTCTTCTCCGAAGCGGTGGGTCACGCGGCATTGACCGGCGTGGCCATCGGCATCCTGCTCGGGGAACCCTACACCGGACCTTACGGCAGCCTGTTCGGCTACTGCCTGCTGTTCGGCATCTTGCTCAACTACCTGCGCAACCGCACCGGCCTGGCGCCGGACACCTTGATCGGTGTGTTCCTCTCGGTGTCCCTGGCGCTGGGTGCCAGCCTGCTGCTGATTCTGGCCGGCAAGATCAACGTGCACATTCTGGAAAACGTGCTGTTCGGCTCGGTGTTGACGGTCAACGGCAATGACCTGCTGGTACTGGCCATTGTCGGTTCATTGGTCATGGCCCTGGCCTTGCCGCTGTACAACCGCATCATGCTCGCCAGTTTCAACCCGCAACTGGCGGCGGTGCGCGGTGTGGCGGTGAAGACCCTGGATTACCTGTTCGTGATTCTGGTGACCCTGATCACCGTGGCGGCGGTTAAAGTCATCGGCGCGATCCTGGTCGGCGCCCTGCTGGTGATTCCGGCGGCGGCGGCGCGGTTACTGAGCCAGTCATTGAAAGGATTTTTCTGGTGCTCGGTGCTGATCGCCACGGTCAGCACACTGTGCGGGATTCTCGCGCCGATTGTCTTCGACCTGCCGATCCCGTCCGGCGCCGCGATCATCCTGGTCGCCGGTATCGCCTTCGCCCTGGCCGCCATTGCCCGTGGCGTTGTCCCCAGCCTGAAAGGGAACCTTGGATAAATGTCTTTTTCTCTACGTCAATTGACCCTGGCCATAGCCCTGTGTGGGCTGGCCCATACATCCTTTGCGGCGGACGGCGCCAAACCGTTGCGGGTGCTGGCGTCCCTGCCGATTACTTACGGTCTGGGTGAAGTCCTGCTCAAGGGCACTGACATCAACCTTGAACGAGCGGCGCCGGCCAACCTGCCTGGCAGCCGTCAGACCGCCTACTTCACCGGACGTGGCGCGCCGGCGCTGGCCAGACTGGCGAGCGATGCCGATGCGGTCATCGGCCTGCGTTCACTCTGGGCGGATGATCCGCTGTACCCGATCTCCCGGCGCAGCAATATCCGTATCGTCGAAGTCGATGCCGCTCGCCCGGTGGACGGCGCCCTGCCCGGCATCGCCGTGCAGCCGGACAACAAGGTCGATGGGTTGAACAGCCAGCCGTGGTTTTCCAGCAACAACATGGGACGGATGGCGGACGTGATGGCGGCGGACCTGGCGCGCCTGGCGCCGGAGGCCAAGCCGAAGATCGAGGCCAACCTGGCAGCACTGAAACAGCGCTTGCTCAAGTTCAGCGCCGACAATGAGTCGCGCCTGGCCAGTGCCGATAATCTCAGTGTGATGAGCTTGAGCGAGCACTTCGGCTACCTGATCGGCGGGCTCAACCTGGAGCTGATCGGCGTCGATGCGCGGCCGGATGCCGAGTGGACACCTGAAGCGCTCAAGGCATTGGGCGCTACGCTGAAAGACAATGACGTGGCGGTGGTGTTGCATCATCGGCAGCCTTCGGACGCGGTGAAAGCGGTGATTGCCGAGGCCGGGAGTCGGTTGGTGGTGTTGAGCGTGGATGCGGCGGATCCGGTGGCGGAACTGGAGGGGAATGTGGATTTGGTGATCAAGGGGTTGAGCGGGGTGTAACATCAGTAATCCGGCCTGTGGGAGCGAGCTTGCTCGCGATGGACTAAAGAGCGCCACGTTTAGCCAATAAAAACGCGCTATCGTTAACGACCATCGCGAGCAAGCTCGCTCCTACAGGGGATTTGTGTCACGCCATCGATCCCATGTGGGAGCGAGACCGGCTTGCCGGCGAAGGCGGCTTGATAGGCAACACAAATCCCAGACCTGAAAAAGCCCGCTGACTGTCACCTCCAGCGGGCTTTTTTTGCATGACGACTCAGAGCGCCACAGCCGCCTGCTCTTCCATCTTCTGCCGCAGGCTCAAAGGCCGCATGTCGGTCCAGGTTTCCTCAATGTAGGCCAGGCATTCCTTTTTCAGGCCGCTCTTGCCCACGGTGCGCCAGCCGGCAGGCACAGCCTTGTAGTCGGGCCAGATCGAGTATTGCTCTTCGTGGTTGACCACGACCTGAAAGAGGATGTCCTCGCGGTCGAATACTGACGTCATGGTGTGTCTCCATCGCTGTAGGGGTGGGCTGCACTGCGTGCACAGCCGGTCTGTAGAAGGAACGTTCGAAGTGCCGGAAAATTTACAAGCCGGCAGTCGCGGCAGCCATGGCCCGACCGAAGATCTCGGCGACCCGGTCGATTTCGGCTGCGGTGATAACCAGCGGCGGCAAGAAGCGCACTACTCCACCGTGACGACCGCCGAGTTCGAGGATCAGCCCGCGCTTGAGGCATTCACGCTGCACCCGTGGCGCCAGGCGAACAAAGATCGGTGGGTGTCCCTGGACATCCGGCGCGCCGGCCGGATCGACCAGTTCGACGCCAAGCATCAGGCCGCGCCCGCGAATATCACCCAGTTGTGGAAAGTCGCGCTGCAGGATGCGCAGGTGTTCGCTCAACCGTTCGCCCATGGCGGTGGCGTGCTCGCAGATGCCGTGTTCGGTCAGGTAACGCATCACCGCGGAGCCCGCCGCCATCGCCATCTGGTTGCCGCGAAACGTTCCGGCATGGGCACCTGGCAGCCAGGTGTCGAGCCAGTCGCGATAAACCACCACCGCCAGCGGCAGGCTGCCGCCGATGGCTTTGGACAGCACCACCACATCCGGAATGATCCCGGCATGCTCGAAGGCGAACATCTTGCCGGTGCGGGCAAATCCGCTCTGGATCTCATCGACGATCAGCGCCACGCCAGCCTGTTCGGTAATCCGCCGCAGACCGCGCAACCAGTCGAGATCGGCCGGGATCACCCCGCCCTCGCCCTGCACCACCTCGACGATCACCGCCGCCGGCAACTGCACGCCGGCTTCCGGGTCATTGAGCAGGTTCTCCAGGTAATTGAGATTGACCTGCACCCCTTGCGCACCACCAAGACCGAATGGGCAGCGGTAATCGTAGGGGTACGGCATGAACTGCACGCCGTTACTCAGCAAGGCGCCCAAGGGTTTCTTCGGCCCCAGACTGCCCATCAGGCTCAGCGCGCCCTGGCTCATGCCGTGGTAACCGCCCTGAAACGACAGCACAGTGCTGCGGCCGGTGGCGGTGCGCACCAATTTCAGCGCGGCTTCCACTGCGTCGGTGCCGGTGGGGCCGCAGAACTGGATCTTTGCTTCAACGGCCAAGGCGCGTGGCAGCAGGCCGAATAGATCCTGGACAAACTGGTCCTTGACCGGGGTGGTCAGGTCAAGGGTGTGCAACGGCACCTCATCGCGCAGCACTTGCTGGATCGCTTCGATCACTACCGGGTGGTTATGCCCCAGTGCCAGCGTGCCAGCGCCGGCCAGGCAGTCGATGAACGTGCGACCTTCGACGTCCTCGACATAGATACCCTTGGCGCGCTTGAGCGCCAGGGGAATGCGTCGCGGGTAGCTGCGGGCGTTCGATTCCTGCTGGCTTTGTCGGGCCAGCAACGGCGATTCGTTGAACTGATAAAGCACCTCGGTCGGCGCCGGAGCGATCCGGGCCGGCTGATCTTCCACAAGGCTGGTAGCGACTGACATCTCTCGACCCCTAAAAAGGTTTTCCTGTTGTGGAAACGCATCAACGCCTCGGGGATTTAGCCCGCTGACCTGCTTTCATGAATGGGGCGACAGCCCCTTGTGCATGGGAATGGCGTGGAGACCTGCGACCGCTAAGGTCTGGGCGCACGGCCGGTAGCCCAGGTGCAGATAAAAGGATTCGCTGGTACGCGTACTGTAGAGCCGGGCCTGGCTCAAACCCCGGCCGATCAGCCAGCCCTCGAGGTCGCGCACCAGCGCTCGGCCGGCGCCCCGGCGAAACCATTCAGGTTGCACGTAACAGAAGGCAACCTTGCCGCTGATCTGCGCCATGGCGACGCCGACCGGTTTGTCCTGCAACAGGGCGATGTTCAGGTACAACCGTTGGTCGGCCAGCCACTGCAACACGTGGTCGATGGTTTTGTTATGGGTCCAGTTGGCGACCGTTCGCGGGTTGTTGCGGTGGTCGAGCGCACAACCGACGCGGATGGAGCGATCGACGATGCGGCTGATGATGCCGGCGTCGGCGGGGGTTGCCTTGCAGATGAGTATCGATGCATCCATGGCGCTGTTACCTCAATCCATTGAGTCAAAGCTGGCAGGGACGATAACGCCGGCGGGCGCTCGAATGCCAATGGAGAGGCGTTACATTTGATGAGCGACGCAGATCCCATGTAGGAGCCGGCTTGCCGGCGAAGGCGGCGTGTGAGGCGCCATTGATGGTGCGGGTGATGGCCTCTTCGCTGCGATGCGGCGACCCGACAAGCCAGCTCCTACAGGGGTTTTGTGGTGTTGGTCAGACGGGTTGCAGCGGCATGGTCAGTTCTACACGCAACCCATCCGGTCGGCTGTCGAAATGCAGAGTACAACCGCAGCGCTGGACGATGGCCTGGACAATCGCCAGTCCCAGGCCACAGCCGGTGCTCTGACCGTTGCGCCAGAAACGCTGGGTCAGGTGTTGCAAATCATCTTCGGCAATGCCCGGCCCATGGTCGCGCACCACAAACTGCACATGATCACCGGTGGTCTCCAGACTCAGCTCCACAGGCCCGTCATTGGGGGTGTGACGCAAGGCGTTGTCCAGCAGGTTGCGCAGCGCCGCGATGGACAATACGGCCGGCATTTGCACCGGGGCATGAGAGATCTTCGGCGGCACCAGGAATCTGATCCGTTGGCGATCACCGCTGGCGGCATCCTGAATCGCCAGTTTAGCCACTTGCTCAGCGCTGCACTGCGCGCCGTCATCGAACGACAGACTGCCCTCGACCCGCGCCAGCAGCAGCAATTGCTCAAGGGTCCGATGCAGGCGATCGGCGCCTTCTTCGGCCCGGGCCAGGGACTGGTCACGGGCTGCGCCTTCGGTCATGCGCGCCACTTGCAAGTGGGTCTTGATCGCCGTCAGCGGGCTGCGCAACTCGTGGGCCGCGTCACCGGTCAGGCGGCGCTCGCGCTCGATGGTCTTGCCGATCCGCTGCAACAGCTGGTTCTGGGTATCGAACAAGGGTTGCAGTTCACTGGGCAACGGCTGGATCTGCAACGGCTCCAGGGAATCGGCGCTGCGCCGTTTCAAGGCGTCACGCATCCGGTTGAGCGGTGCCAGCCCCTGACCGATGCCGAGCCAGAGCAGGCACAGGCAGCCAAGCAACGCCACGCCTACCGGCACCGAAGCGGCCAGCAGGATCGACATGTTCAGGGCTTCGCGCTCGATCTGCCGATCGGCCGTGGTGATGCGCAGATCGCCGCGGGCCAGGGTGAAACTGCGCCACGGCGCACCGTCGATCATTTGATCGTGGAAGCCCATCTTCTCGGCTTCCAGGGTTTGTTGTGGGTCGGAGTGACTGCGGGCGAGGATTTCGCCGCGCAACGAACTGACCTGACACGCCATGCCGCCGGGAATTGTCAGTTGTTCGGCGCTGAAATGGGTGCCCTCGCCCTTGCTCGGCAACGCCGGCAGTTGCTCCATCAGCCCGGCGACCATGCGCGCCGATGCCACCAGCCGCTGGTCGAGGGAAAACATCATTTGATTGCGCAAGTCGCTGAGCATCCAGGCCGCCGCCAAGGCCCAAATCAGCGTAAAAGCGGCGCCTAACGTAAGGCTCAGGCGCAAACGCAGGCTCATCACTTCGATTGATCTCCGCCATCCGCCGGCCCCAGGCGATAACCCAGGCCGCGCACCGTTTCGACGATACCGTTACCGAGTTTGCGCCGCAGGTGATGGATGTGCACGTTGAGGGCGTTACTTTCCAGTTCATCGTTGAACCCGTAGACACTGTCCTTCAGTTGCTCGGTGGACAGCACCCGGCCACGGTTATGCAGCAAGGCCTGCAATAATGCCTGCTCACGACGCGACAGGTCCACCGGCTGGCCGCCGAGGATGGTTTCGCGACTGCTCGGATCGTACGTCAGCGCGCCGTGCTCGATCAGGTTGACGCTGCGCCCGGCCACCCGGCGTAACAAGGTGTACAGACGAGCCGCCAGTTCGCGCAGATCGAAGGGTTTAAGCAGGTAATCGTCGGCACCGGCCTGCAAACCGTCGACCCGGTCGGTCACCGAATCCCGGGCGGTGAGGATCAGCACCGGAATTTCGAGGCCACTGTGTCGCAACTGCTGCAACAGCTTCAAGCCGTCTTCATCAGGAAGGCCGAGATCGAGCACCATGACATCGAATTCGGCGACCTTGAGCATCGCCCGGGCCGCCGAGGCGGTGGCCACATGCTCCACTGTCAGGCCCTGAGCGGTCAGGCCGGCGACGATGCCGCTGGCGATCAGCTCATCGTCTTCGCAAACCAGTACGTGCATGGGAGCTCCCTGAGCAAAAACACGAGTGGAACAGATGAGGATTAAGGCCAAATTATGACGAGTGCTTCGACGAAGGAAAAGCGACTTCGTGACGTTGTGCTGCCGCTCCAGTTCGCCAACAATTACCCCAACAATTACCGACCCGGTTTACATTTATATAACCGATTCCCGGTAACAGTAATTCCGTGTCTAAAATTGACACATACAAACCATTCTGGATATCAAGATAAGTCATTAATATAAAACCAGCAAACAGCAAGACTGATACAGCCACAAACCGAATAAAACGGCACCACAAGAAGACATTGAAAATTCAACTGAAAGGACTCAATCATGAAAACCTTAAAAAACTTTGTCGCCGTCGACTGGCGTTCGGGAAAAGATAAAATTTACTTCTTCTTCAAGGATGACAATACGTACAGCCGATTCTATATGGGTGACAACGACACACCCGACAAGTACCCCACGCCGGTCAATTACGGTAACTGGCACGACTTTCACAAGCACGTCAAAAACCTGCGATTTGGCTTCACGACACGGCATATTGAACCTGAACATTCGAATAACGGCGACCAGGACCATCTCTGGTTATTCTATTATGATGGATCAACGCCAATGGTCTGCAAGTATGATCAAGACGAAGATAAAGTAGTCTACCACCGCCCGGTACAGAGGACCCTATGGCATGAAATTGTTCCATATTTCAAAAACATCATTGCAGGCACATGGTGGGAGGACCCATTATTTGACTTCAACACATTCCGTTTTCTCATGAACAACGGTCAATCAATGCGCATTAAATTTGCAGCCCGACTCTCTCATGCTGGAAGGGTGAAGATCGAACCCATCAACGACACGACATGGCCTGGCCTGGCGCCTTACCAGCATCGAATGATAACAGCCGCACAAAACGATCGGACGCTGCGCGACAGCCATCTCTATATTTTCTTGACAGACAACGAATATATCACCTACAACATCCCGGAAAACAAAGTCGCTGATGGCCCGACGAAAGTCAGTGAGAGCTCCTGGGCCAGCCTTTTACGCGATCCAGAACCTGAACCAGTGATAAGCGATGAAATTCTGGCTCTAGTGAATTTCGGAGTGGCCTCGAGTTCCCGTCCCTTTAAAAAATGACAACACGTACAGTCGATTCAACATTGCTGACAACGCAACACTCGATGAGCACCCTATTGCCAGTCAATTACGACAACGGGTATGACTGCCACTCACTGCCTGAGGACGCCTGGCCCGGACTGTTACGCGACTGAGCTTCCCAAGCCCCTGGCAGCATTGCGCGGCGGTTAATCACTGGTTAATCGCCGCCCGACATTGTGCACCTCAATTGCACAGGGACAAGGCTTACCCATATGCGTCGACTGTTTCTATTTTTCGTTCTCCTGATCTCGGGCCTGGCCCAGGCGGGGACCAATCCGTTCGATACCAAACCTGATTTTCTTCCCGTCGGTAAGGCGTTCGTTTTCACATCCGAGCGCCTGGAATCCGGTGAAACCCAGCTCTATTGGCAGATCGCCGATGGCTACTACCTGTACCAGCAACGCCTCAAATTCGACGGGTTGCCCGCAGAACACAAACCCGTGCTGCCCCAGGGCGAATCCCATAGCGACGAGTTCTTTGGCGAACAGCAGGTCTACCGCCAGGGTCTGGAGCTGAAGATTCCAGAGGGGGCAACGGGTCAGATCAAGGTGGGCTTCCAGGGGTGTGCCGATGCCGGTTTGTGTTATCCACCTCAAACCCAGCTTGTTGATCTGGGTGGCAAAGCGGCTACTTCAACAGCTGCAGCAGGGGCTGTCGAAGCGCCGGATCAAGCCTTGGCCAGCGGCCTGCAACAGCGGGCACTGGGCTGGAGCCTGTTGGTGTTCTTCGGTTTGGGACTGATGCTGGCCTTCACCCCTTGCACCTTGCCTATGCTGCCAATCCTCGCCGGCTTGATCGTTGGCAGTGGCGCCTCACCTAAACGTGGTTTCGCCTTGGCCAGCAGCTATGTCATCTGCATGGCGCTGGTGTATGCGGCCATGGGCGTACTCGCTGCAATGCTTGGCGCGAACCTTCAGGCGCTGCTGCAGAATCCCTGGCTGTTGGGCACTTTTGCCGCCGTGTTTGTGCTGCTGGCATTGCCGATGTTTGGCTTCTTCGAGTTGCAACTGCCGGTCGCCGTGCGTGATCGCCTGGAGAATGTCTCGCGCAATCAGCGCGGTGGCAGCCTGATTGGTGCGGGCGTCCTGGGGGCCGTGTCCGGTTTGCTGGTCGGCCCGTGCATGACCGCTCCATTGGCCGGCGCTCTGCTCTATATCGCGCAAAGCGGTAACGCGCTGCACGGCGGGCTGATCCTGTTCGCCATGGGCATCGGTATCGGCGTGCCGCTGTTGTTGCTGGTCACTGTCGGCAATCGCTTCCTGCCCAAACCCGGCGCCTGGATGAATCTGCTTAAAGGCGTGTTCGGCTTCCTGTTTCTCGCCACCGCGCTACTGCTGGTACGCCCGGTGCTGGATGAATCCCTGTGGGTCGGCATGTGCGGTGCCTTGTTGTTGATCGCGGCCTACAGTGCCTGGAAACAATCGGAAGGCTTCGGTCGCGTCGCCCACCTGTTTGGCGCCAGTTCGATATTGCTGGGCTTGTGGGGCAGCCTGTTGGTGATCGGTGCCGCAGGCGGCAGCGATGACCTGTACAAGCCATTGCAGGTCTACAGCGCTTCGAACTCAGGCAGTGCCACAAATGCTGTCGGCCATGATGCCTTCATCACCATCAAGGACCCTGACGCATTGCAACGGGAACTTGACGCGGCCAAGGCTCAAGGCCAATGGGTGCTGCTGGACTACTACGCCGACTGGTGCGTGTCGTGCAAAATCATGGAAAAGCAGGTGTTCGGCAAAGCCCATGTGCTGCAAGCCTTGAGCGATGTGCGCTTGCTACGGCTGGACGTCACCGCCGACGATGCCGCCAGCCGCGAATTGCTCGCCCGCTATAAAGTGCCGGGACCACCAAGCCTGCTGTGGATCGGCGCCGACGGCATCGAGCGCCGCAGCCAGCGCATCACCGGCGAGGTCGATGCCGACACCTTCCTGCAACGTTGGACCACTACCCGAGACGCCCGTTAATGCTGACTTTCACCCTCGGCACCTTTGCCATTGCGCTTAATCACCTGCTGCTGATCAGTGCCTTTGCGCTGGCGACCTTTGTCGGCTGGCGGGTGGCCAAGCGCGGCGGCGAGAATCCCGAGTCAGCGCTGTTCAGCCTGTTCCTGCTGGGCATGCTGGCGGCGCGAGTGGGTTTTGTCGCCCGTTACTGGACCCATTATCGGGACGATCCGTGGCAGATGATCGACCTGCGCGACGGCGGTTTCCTGGCCTGGCCGGGGGTGATCGTGCTGCTGCTCGCTGCCTTGTACCGAGGCTGGCGTCGCCCCGGCTTGCGCCGCCCCCTGGGATTTGGCGTGGCCAGCGGTCTGGCATTCTGGCTGCTGGCGACGTTTTCCCTGACGATTTACGAGCAAGGCACACGCCTGCCGGAAATCACCCTGCGCAATGCCGCGGGTGAAACCGTGCAACTGGCCGACTACAAGGGCGGCCCGCTGGTGATCAATCTCTGGGCCACCTGGTGCCCGCCCTGTCGCCGGGAGATGCCGGTGCTGGAAGACGCACAACACCAGCGCCCGGACCTGACCTTTCTATTCGTCAACCAGGCCGAAAGCATGCAAAGCGTCAGCACCTATCTGGAAACCCAGGGCCTGAGCCTGTCCAACGTCCTGTTCGATGGCGGCGGCCGATTGGGCCAGGCCGTCGGTTCCATGGCATTGCCGACTACGCTGTTCTATAGCCCCGAAGGTCGCTTGCTGGGCAGCCATCTGGGAGAGCTGTCGGAAGCCAGCCTGGCTCGCGCCCTGGAAAGCTTCGATACCACTAATCCAGTCACACCAGCCACTTCTTCAAGGAAACCGCCATGCCCCGCCTCCGCCACCTGTTGACACTGGCCCTGGGTGCCACCCTGCTGCACCTGCCGTCGGTGCAGGCTGCCGAAGAACTGCCAGAAGCGATCAAAAAGATCGAAGCCAAAGGTGCGAAAATCGTCGGTCAATTCGATGCCCCCGACGGGTTGCGCGGCTATGCGGCACAGTATCAGAACCGGGGCATGGCACTGTACCTGACCCCGGATGGCAAGCATGTCCTGCTGGGCAACCTGTATGACGCCGAGGGCAATGACCTGAGCAGCGCGCCGTTGCAGAAGCTGGTTTACGCACCGATGGCGAAAGAAATCTGGGGCAAAATGGAAACCAGCCACTGGATCGCCGACGGCAAAAAAGACGCACCGCGGGTCGTCTACATGTTCAGCGATCCGAACTGCCCTTACTGCAATATGTTCTGGGAACAGGCGCGGCCGTGGGTGAATGCCGGCAAGGTGCAGTTGCGCCACATCATGGTCGGCATCATCCGCGAGGACAGCCCGGGTAAATCGGCGGCGCTGCTGGCTGCCAAGGACCCGCAGAAAGCCTTGCAAGAGCATGAAGGCGCCGGCAAGGGCAGCTCGCTCAAGGCCCTGAAAGACGTGCCGCCGGCGATTCAGGCGAAGCTGGCGGCGAACATGCAGTTGATGGAAGAGCTGGAGTTGTCTGCGACACCGGCGATTTTCTATATGGATGACAAGGGTGAGTTGCAACAGCAGCAAGGCGCGCCGTCGCCGGACAAACTGGTGAAGATTCTCGGGCCCAAGTAGGAGCGAGCTTGCTCGCGATGGTCGTCAACGATAACGCGTTCTTTCAGGATGCACGCGTTGTCCTTGCGTTTTTCGCGAGCAAGCTCGCTCCTACAGGGGGCTGCGATCTTTTACTCAAGGTTTCGCTGAATTTCTCTGGGCTAAAAACGTTAGCAGTTCATCTGTAACGAACGGCGCATTCTCCAGATTGGAGATATGCCCCGCCTCCGGCACCAGCACGTACGGGCAACCGATCAACTCGGCCATTTCCCGGGTTTCTGCCGGTGGCCGTGGTTGATCCTGGTCCCCGCACATCAGCAGCGTGGCGTCAGCGTCCAGCTCCCCCAGGCGCGACAGCAGATCACCCCGGCCAAACGTAATACGCCCCATTGGCACGATGCTTTGCCGCAGACGATCCGATGGCAGCGCCGCCAACGACTCACGGAAATCCTGAAAAAGCGCCGAGTCCCGGTCGATATCGGGATGGAAGAAGATCGGCACAATGACATCCAGCAGCTGTGGCGTTATCACGCCGCCCTCTTCGATCTGTTTCAACAATGAAAAATAATATTCACGGGTCGGGTCCGGCTCGGCGCCGAGCCAGGTGTCCATCAGCACCAGGCCATTGATTCGCCCGGGCGCAGATAAAGCCAGGCGCGCGCCCCACATGCCACCGACCGAAAGCCCCACCAACGTGACGCATTCGATGTCCAGATGATCGAGCAAGACCAATCCCTGACGAGCGATGTCATCCAGTGAAGTGGTGGTTTGCGGTATTGGCCCGGACTGGCCATGGCCCCACAGGTCCGGGGCAATGACCCGGTAGTGTGGCGACAGGGCGGCAATCTGCGGCGCCCACATGGCCTGGTCCCAGAGATAGCTGCCGGCCAGCAGCACTGCCGGGCCTGTGCCTTGATCGATGTAGTGGAGCGGTTGTCCATCTATGGTTACGAAGGGCATTGACTGTTTCCTTGGTGAAATGGGATTCACTAAAGGTGCAGCCTGAGCTGGATGGAAACGGCGGTCAACGCGCAAATATGCGCAAAATGTGCCGGCCCATCGCGAGCAAGCCCGCTCCCACATTTGGACCGCGTACTCCTGGAACATACGGTCCAATGTGGGAGCGAGCTTGCTCGCGATGGGGCCGGCACAGACGCTATTGAATCAAAGCCCCTCCAGCTCCGCCATCAGATCATTCAACCGATCCACCTTCTCCCCGGTGATGTCACTCGCCGCCAACCCTTCGATATGCTCGGCCAATTCCTCCACCGTACTGCACTCAAACATCGCGCGCAGCGGCACATCGCGTTGCAACGTTTTCTGCACCCGCGAAGCAATCTGCGTCGCCAGCAGCGAATGCCCGCCCAGCTCGAAGAAATTGTCGCGAATGCCAACCTTCCCGACCTTCAGCACTTCGGCCCAGATATCCGCCAACGTCTGCTCCAGCGTATTACGCGGCGCCCGATAGTCCTGGCTGTGCAACTGCCCGATCTCCAGCGCCGGCAGGGCCTTGCGGTCGAGTTTGCCGTTGGCGTTGAGCGGCATCCGCTCGAGCCACAGCCAGTGCAGCGGCACCATGTATTCCGGCAGCTCGGCGCGCAAGCGTTGCTTGATGCGCTCCAGGCGTTCGCTCGGATCCTGCGCCGAGTCAGCCGCAACCAGGTAGCCCACCAGATGCTTACCGTTCACCCCCTCCTGCACGCCGACCGCCGCTTCACGGACCTGCGGTTGCTCATGCAAACGGGCTTCGATTTCACCCAGCTCGATGCGGTAACCGCGAATCTTCACCTGATGGTCGATCCGCCCGACGTACTCCAGCACGCCGTCGCTACGACGACGGGCCAGGTCACCGGTGCGATACAGGCGATCGCCCGGCGCACCAAACGGGTTCGGCACGAACACCTGCGCGGTGCGCAACGGGTCGCTGACGTACCCGCGTCCCACCCCGGTGCCAGCAACGCACAGCTCGCCCACCGCGCCCAAAGGCACCAATTCCAGCGCGCCATCTAGCAGGTACAAACGGTTGTTGTCGGTCGGCGTACCGATCGGCAAATAGCTGCCGCGCGTCGACGCCAGGTCCACACGGAAGAAGGCCACGTCATCCGAGCACTCCGCCGGGCCATAGGCATTCACCAGCCCGATATCCGGGTAGCGCAGCAACCATTGATGCGCCAGTTCCGGCGGCATCGCTTCGCCCGTCGGCAGCATCCAGCGCAGACCGTCCAGGCTCATGCGTTCCTGGGCGAGCATGCCCTGGATCAGCGACGGCACGCTTTCCAGCACGGTGATGCCCTGGCTCTGAACATGGGCCAGCAAACCTTGCGGGTCGTGGGCGATGGTGTTCGGCACGATGTCCACCCGAGCGCCGAACAACGGCGCGGCAAGGAACTGCCAGACCGAAATATCGAAGCTTTGCGAAGCGGTCTGGGCGATGACATCGGCATCGCTCAGGTTCAGGTACGGCACCTTGCTCAGCTGGTTATTCAGCATGCCGCGCTGCTCGACCATCACCCCTTTTGGCAAGCCGGTGGAGCCCGAGGTGTAGATCACGTAGGCGAGATTGTCCGGGCCGCTGTAGATGCCAGGATTCACCACCGAAACATCGCTCGCTTGCACCGTTTCCCAGACCAGCAACGTCGGCCTGTTGGCGCAACCGAACTCATCCAGCAATGCCAGCGCTTGCTCACGGCAGGCTTCGGTGCAAACCAGCAACGGCGTGCGGCTCAGGTCGATGATCCGGCTCAAACGCTGACTCGGCAGGCCCGGGTCCAGCGGCAGGTAACCGGCGCCTGCCTTGAAGCTGCCGATGATCATGCCCAACAGATCGAGGTTGCGCTCAGCCAGTAATGCCACCGGCTGATCGAGCCCGACACCGGCGGCCACCAGCGCATGGCCGAGGCGGTTGCTGCGTTGATTCAGTTCGAGGTAACTGTGCTGCCGATCCAGGCAGGTGGCAGCAATACGTTGCGGATGCCGGGTCACCTGCGCTTCGAACAACTCGACATAACTATGCTCCAGCGGGTAATCGTGCTCGCTCTGGTTGCAGCCATGGAGCAGGAAGTCCTGTTCCCCGCCCCCCAACAGCGGCAGATCGGCCATGTCGCCATGGAAACCTTCGACCAGTGCCAGCAGCAAACGCTTGAACTCGCCAAGCATGCGCTCGATGGTCGACTCGTCGAAATAACGCTGGTCGTAAGACAGGTGCAGCCCGAGGTCATCGCCCGGGTAGCACACCGCCGTCAGCGGGAAGTTGGTGTGGGTTCGGCCCGAATCCGAGGTCGCATTGAGACTCTGCGCACGGTCCAGCACCGAGACTTCCACCGGGGCGTTCTCGAACACGAACAGGCTGTCGAACAACGGCTGGCCCTTGGGCAGTTCGCTGTTTTCCTGAATGTTCACCAGTGGCAGGTACTCGTACTCGCGCAGCTGCATGTTGCTGTCGAGCAAGCCGCTCAGCCACTGGCGCACGCTGCAGCGCTGGTCGTCTTCCGGCATCTTCACCCGCAGCGCGATGCTGTTGATGAACAGCCCGACCGTGCGCTGCATCTCGGGCATGTCCACCGGACGCCCGGCCACGGTGACGCCGAACAATACGTCGCGATCACCGCTCAAGCGCCGCAATACCAGGGCCCACGCCGCCTGGGCGAAGGTGTTGATGGTCAGCTGATGGGCCTGGGCGAGTTCGCGCAGTCGGGCGCCGTCACGGGCATCGAGGCGGGTGTAGCGGTCGCCGACAAGCATGCCGCCGCTCTCACCGGCGTGTTCGCGCAGGAACGGCCGGTCGCTGGGTATCGGCGTGGTGCGTTCGAAGCCTCGCAGGTTGTGCTTCCACCACTGCCGCGCCTCGGCCAGGCTCTGGCGTTGCAGCCAGCCGATGTAGTCGCGATATCGCGGCGGCACGGCCAACTGCGCGTCCCGGCCTTCGCCAAGTGCGCTGTAGATGTCGAAGAAGTCGTTCATCAGCAGCGAGCGGCACCAGGCATCGATCAGGATGTGGTGGTTGCTCATCATGAACCAGTAGCGCGCCGCGCCGACCCGGATGAGACGCAAATGGAAGGGTGCCTGGTTGAGCAGATCGAAACCGGCCTCGCGCTCGCTTTTGAGCAGCGCCTGCAACGTCGGCTCCTGTTCGGCCTCGGCGATAGCGCTCCAGTCCAGGTACTCGATCGGCGTGCTGCCCGGCTTGTGGATCACTTGCAGCATGTCTTCGCCGACGTTCCAGCAGAACGACGCACGCAGGGCTTCGTGACGGGCGATGACCGCCTGCCAGGCCTGGGCGAAACGCTGTGGGTCGAGCTCGCTGTTGATGCGGTAACGGTCCTGCATGTAGTAGAGGCCGGTACCCGGCTCCAGCAGAGTGTGCAGCAGCATGCCTTCCTGCATCGGCGTCAGCGGGTACACGTCTTCAATGACCGCGGCCGGGACCGGCAGCGCATCGAGTTGCAGCTGGGTCAGCCTGGCCAGCGGGAAGTCCGAAGGCGTCAGGCCGCCCGCGCCGTCCTGCAGGCAATGCTCGATCAGGCTCTGCAATTCGCCGAGGTAAGCGTCCGCCAGATCGGTGATGGTTTGCCGGTCATGACGTTCGGCGCTGAAGGTCCAGCGCAGCACCAGCTCACCGCCGTACACCTGACTGTCGACGCTCAGCTCGTTAGGCAGCGGCGCTTTCGGATCGTGTGCGGCGCCGACCGGCTCTTCCAGCGGACGGAACAACGCATCGTTGCCGAAGCTCTGGTCGAACTGGCCGAGGTAGTTGAAAGTGATCGGCGCCACCGGCAGTGCAGCCATGGATTGGCGGCACAGATCATCGGCCAGGTAGCGCAACACGCCGTATCCCAGACCCTTGTGTGGCACCGCACGCAGTTGTTCCTTGATCGCCTTGATCGAGGCGCCCTGCTCTTCCAATGGCATCAGCCGCAATGGATACGCACTGGTGAACCAGCCGACGGTGCGGGTCAGGTCGATCTCGTCGAACAGGGTTTCGCGGCCGTGGCCTTCGAGTTGAACAAGCGTCGATTGTTGCCCGCTCCAGCGGCACAACACCCGTGCCAAGGCTGTCAGCAACAGGTCGTTGACCTGGGTGCGATAGGCACTCGGCGCCTGTTGCAGCAATTGCCGGGTGCGCTCGCTGTCGAGGCGCACGCTGACGGTCTGTGCATGGCGATTCTGCCGACCGCCCTCGGGGCGTTCGCACGGCAAATCAGCGGTCGGACCTGCCAGTTGCGATTGCCACCAGCCCAGTTCTTCGCGCAGGGATTCGCTGCCGGCATAAGCCTGCAAGCGTGCGGACCAGTCCTTGAAGGCACTGGTTTTCGCCGGCAATTTGACCGACGGGTGCGCGGACAGTTGGCGATACGCGCTTTGCAGATCATCCAGCAGCACCCGCCAGGAAACCCCGTCCACCACCAGGTGATGAATGACGATGAACAGCCGTTGCCGGTCCCCGGGCGTGTCGACCAGCAGTGCGCGTACCAGCGGCCCCTGTTCGAGGTTGAAGCTGCGCTGGGCATCGGCGAACAGCGCGCTGCATTTATCCAGGGAGGATACCCGCACCTGCCAGAGCACCGGCGTTTCGCAGACCGCCTGGTGTTCGGCGACCCATTGCCCCGCAACTTCAGTGAAACGCAGGCGCAAGGCGTCGTGCTGTTCGATCACGGCCAACAGCGCCGCCTCAAGGCGATGGGGTTCCAGGGCCACGGTCGGCTCCAGCAGCAACGCCTGGTTCCAGTGCTGGCGCTGCGGGATTTCAGTGTCGAAGAACCAGTGCTGGATCGGCGTCAACCGCGACTCGCCGGTGATCAGGCCTTGTTCGGCGTGGAGCTGCTCGACACGGGTCGCCACCGCCGCCAGGGTCTGCACGGTCTGGTGCTGGAACAAGTCCCGCGGGCTGAAGTGGATACCCTGCTGACGCGCCCGGCTGACCACCTGGATCGACAGGATCGAGTCGCCACCCAGTTCGAAGAAATTGTCGTTGAGCCCCACTTGCGCGACGTTCAGCACTTCGCACCAGATGTCGGCCAGGGACAGTTCGAGCGCGTTGCCCGGTGCCACGTATTGCTGGCGGTTCAGTTCCGGATCCGGCGCCGGCAGTGCGCGGCGGTCGAGCTTGCCGTTGGCGGTGAGCGGCCAGTGAGCCAGCAGGATCAGGTGCGTGGGCACCATGTAATCCGGCAGTTGCGATTTGAGGTGAACCTTGAGGGATTCGCGCAGTTCGGCTTGTTGCGTTTCGTCCTGTTCGGCGAGCTCGGTGACCACGTAGCTGGCCAGTTGCTTGCCACTGGGTGCATCGAGCGCCAACACCGCCGCTTCACGGACCGATGCGTGTTCAAGCAGTCGGCTTTCGATTTCGCCCAGTTCGATGCGGAAGCCGCGAATTTTCACTTGATGGTCAATGCGCCCCAGGTACTCCACCAGACCATCGGCGCGCTGACGCACCAAGTCGCCGGTGCGGTACAGACGCCCCCCATTGGCGGCGAACGGATCGGCGACAAAACGCTCAGCGGTCATGCCCGGACGCTGGTGATAACCCTGCGCCAGGCCGGCGCCGCCGACATACAGCTCCCCTGTCGCGCCTTGCGGCACCAATGCCAGGTCGGCATCGAGGATATAGGCGACACGGGCGCCGATCACACTGCCGATCGGCACGCTGCCCAGGCCTTCTTCCAACTGTTCCGGCGCCAGGCTGGCCAGCGGCATGACCACGGTTTCGGTGGGGCCGTAGGCGTTGAAGAACAGGCTCGGCTTGAACGCTGCGCGGATTCGATGCAGGTGTTCGCCGGTCAGGGCTTCGCCACCGGTGATGCACATGCGCACCGGGAGCGTCTCGTTCCGGGTCGCCAGCCATCGCGCCAACTGGCTGCCATAGCTCGGGGTGAAGCCGAGGATGTTGATGTGGTGACGGCGGATCAGAGCGCAGATTTCTTCCGCGTCCCATTGGCCCTGGGCACGCAGGACAACCTGGGCGCCGCTCAACAGAGGCACGAGCAATCGTTCGGTGGCCGCGTCGAAGTTGATCGAATAGAAGTGCAGTTCGCAATCGTCCGGGCGCATGCCGAAGCGCTCGATCACGGCGCGGCAGTGCATGGCGATTTCGCCGTGGGACACCACCACGCCTTTGGGTTTGCCGGTGGAGCCGGAGGTGTAGATCAGGTAAGCCTGATGTTGCGGCAGGCTGATCAATGGCAGCTCGCTGGCCGGGTAGTTGACCAGCCCGGCGGAGTCTTCTTCCAGGCACCAGCGGGCGACGCTGGCCGGCAACTCGCCAAGCGCCTCGAACATCGCCGCATCGCTGAGCAGCAAACCGATGCCGCTGTCTTCGATCATGTAGTGCAGACGATCCAGCGGGTACTCCGGGTCCAGCGGCACGTAGGCGCCGCCCGCCTTGAGGATCGCCAGCAGGCCGATGACCATCTCCAGCGAACGTTCAACGGCCAGGCCCACCCGGACCTGCGGCCCCACCCCACGATCGCGGAGCATCCAGGCCAGGCGATTGGCGCGGCTGTCGAGTTCGGCGTAGCTCAGGGTTTCGCCGGCAAAGGTCAATGCCGGTGCATCCTTGCGCACCAGCGCCTGCTCGCTGAACAGGTGGTGGATGCACTGATCCAGGCGATGCTCGCCCGGCTCGATGCCGAGGCTGTCGAGCAGGTGTTGCTGTTCGCTCGCGTCCAGCAACGGCAGCTCACTGAGGCGCCGTTGCGGATCGGCCAGCAGCGCTTCGAGCACATTGCGCCAATGCCCGGCCATGCGCGCGATGCGTGGTTCGTCGAACAGGTCGGTGCTGTAGGTCAGGCAGCAACCCAGGCGGTGATCGAGGTCGGTGACTTCCAGGTTGAGGTCGAACTTGGTCGCCCGGGCATCGTTGGCCAGGTAGTCGACGGTCATGCCGGCCAGGGTACGGCTCTGCTGGAATTCCCAGCGCTGCACGTTGCACATCACCTGGAACAACGGGTTGTACGCAGCGCTGCGCGGCGGCTGCAAGGCCTCGACCAGATGGTCGAAGGGCAGGTCCTGATGGGACTGGCCTTCGATCACCGTGTGGCGAACCTGCTCGAACAACTCGCCGACGGACATCTGGCCGTCGAGCTGGCAACGCAGCACCTGGGTGTTGAGGAACGCACCGATCAGCCCTTCGCTTTCCGGACGGATCCGGTTGGCGACAGGGGCGCCGATGCGCAGGTCGGTCTGGCCGCTGTAGCGGTACAGCAGCACGGCCAGCGCGGCAGTCATGGTCATGAACAGCGTCAGACCGTGGTCTGCGTTGAAGGCGCGAACCCGGGCGGCCAGCTTATCGCTGAGGTCGAAGCGAAACAGTTCGCCCTGGTGGCTTTGCACCGGCGGCCGCGGACGGTCAGCGGGCAATTCCAGCAGCGGATGTTCCCGGCCCAGCTGTGCGGTCCAATAGTCGAGCTGGCGCTGGCGTTCGCCGGACTCCAGCCACTGGCGCTGCCACACGCTGTAATCCAGGTACTGCACCGGCAGTGGTGCCAGCGGCGATTGGCGGTCCTCGACAAAGGCTTCGTACAGCGCGCTCAGCTCCCGGGCAAAGATGTCCATCGCCCAGCCTTCGGTGACGATGTGGTGCAGGGTCAGCACCAGGTAGTGTTCCTGCTCGGCAGTCTTGACCAGGCAGGCGCGCAGCAGCGGTCCGGTTTCCAGATCGAATGGCGTATGGGCTTCGCTATCGGCGAGTTGCTGTACACGTTGCTCACGGCTGTCGGCATCCAGCATGGAGAAATCCTTGCAGTCCAAGCGCAAGCCGGTTTCTGCATGAACCTGTTGCCGGGCCACACCGTTAACGCTCGGGAAGGTCGTGCGCAGGGTTTCGTGGCGGATGATCAACGCCTGCAACGCCGCTTCGAAGCACCCGACGTCGAGCACCCCGCGCAGCCGCGCCATGCCACCGACGTTGTAGGCCGGGCTGTCCGGTTCCATCTGCCAGAGGAACCACATGCGCTGTTGGGAATAGGACAACGGCACCGGTTGGCTTCGGTCGACCGTCTCGATCGGTGGCTGTTTGTTGGTGTTGCCGCTGGCCTGAATCAATTGCACCTGTTCGGCAAACGCCCCCAGTTCGCTGTTCTCGAACAGCGCCCGCAGCGGCAACTCGACGTCGCAGGCCTGGCGGGTACGGGAAATGATTTGCGTGGCCAGCAGCGAGTGGCCGCCGAGGGCGAAGAAATCGTCGCGCAGACCGATCCGCGCAAGGCCCAGGACCTCGCGCCAGATGCCGGCGATTTGCTTTTCCAGCACGGTGACCGGCTCAACGTGTTCGCCAACCTGCCACTGGGGTTCCGGCAAGGCGCGACGGTCGAGTTTGCCACTTGGGCCCAGGGGCATTGCGTCCAGACGCATCAGCTGCGCCGGGACCATGTATTCAGGTAACTCGGCGGCCAGCGCGATTTTCAGGCGCGCGGTTTGAGCATCGATGTCTTCAGCAGAATCGGTGGTGGTGTAGTAACCGATCAACTGTCCGCCGGCCGCCGTTTCGCGCACCAGCACCACGGCTTGTGCGACGCCCGCCTGGGTCAGCAGCCGTGCTTCGATTTCTTCCGGCTCAACACGGAAGCCGCGCAGTTTGACCTGCTGATCGAGGCGACCGAGGTAGTCGATCACGCCATCGGCCGTCCAGCGTGCACGGTCGCCGGTGCGGTACAGCCGCGCACCCGGCTCGCCCAGCGGATCGACGACGAAGCGTTCGGCGGTCAGGCCTGGACGGCCCAGATAGCCTCGGGCCAGGCCGAGCCCGCTGATGCACAATTCACCCGGCACTCCGACCGGAACCGAATTGAAATCACCGTCCAGCACGCGGCACACCACGTTGCCCAGCGGACGCCCGATCGGCGAACGCTCGCCATCGGCGGCTGTGCACTGCCAGTGAGTGACGTTGATCGCTGTTTCCGTCGGGCCATAGCGGTTGTGCAATTGCACCGCCGGCAATTGTTCCAGTACCCGGTTGCGCAACCCGGCAGGCAAGGCTTCACCGCCGCAGAACACACGCCGCAGGCTGGTACATTCGACGGTCAGCGGTTCGTCGATGAACAATCCCAGCAACGGTGGCACGAAGTGCAGCGTGGTCACGCCGTAGCTTTGAACGAGTTGTGCGATGCGGTGCGGATCGCGGTGTTCGCCGGGACCGGCAAGCAGCAACCGACTGCCGGTGATCAAGGGCCAGAAGCACTCCCACACCGACACATCGAAACTGATCGGCGCCTTTTGCATCAGCACGTCGGAGTCGTTCAGGCGATAGGTGTCCTGCATCCATTGCAGGCGTTCGGCGAGGGCCGCGTGGGTGTTGCCGACGCCCTTGGGCTGACCGGTGGAACCGGAGGTGTAAATCACGTAGGCAAGGTTGTCGCCGTGCAGGTGCAGGCCGGGCGCATGGCTCGGCCAGCCATCCAGATGCAAGGCGTCCATGGCGATTACGCTGACGCCGTCGGTGGCGGGCAAGCGGTTGAGCAATTGGGTCTGGGTCAGCAGCAATTCGACGCCGCTGTCGTTGAGCATGTAGGCCAGGCGTTCGGCCGGGTAATCCGGGTCCAGCGGCACGTAGGCGCCACCGGCCTTGATGATCGCCAGCAGGCCTGTCAGCAGTTGCGGCGAACGCTCGGCGGCAATCGCCACACACACATCAGGGCCGACGCCTTTGTCGCGCAGGTAATGGGCCAGGCGGTTGGCCTGGGCGTGCAGTTCGGCGAAGTCGAGTTGGCCGCCGTCCCACATCAACGCGATGCGCTCGGGCGTCAGGCGCGCCTGTTCGTGGAGCAGCTGCGGCAACCATTGGCTGGCCGGTGTGCACGGTGCGGCGCTCCAGCTTGCTTGCTCATCGAGCTCGCTCGGACTCAGCAATGGCAGATCGGCGATCGGGGTGTGCGGCTGTGCGCAAACCGCTCGCAGCAGGTTGCAGAAATGCTCGGACAGACGCTCGATGGTCGCGGCGTCGAACAGTTCGCTGGCGTAGTCGAAAGACAGGCTCAGGCGACCCTTTTGATCTTCCTCACTGTGCAGCTGCAGATCGAACTTGGCTTCGCGGCTGTGCCACGGCAGCTCTTCGGCGAGTAGCCCGGGCAGGCGTTTCAATGCGCTGAGGTCCCGTTGCTGGTGGTTGAACATGACCTGGAACAGGCCTTGTTCGCGAGCCTGCGGGAAGGCTTCGAGCAGTTGTTCGAACGGCAGGTCCTGATGCGCTTGTGCACCCAACGCGGCCTCACGGACCAGCGCCAGCAGTTCAACGAATGGCTGTCGCGGATCCACCTCGGCGCGCAGCACCTGGGTGTTGATGAAGAAGCCGATCAGGCCCTGGGTTTCCAGGCGCGGACGGTTGGCGTTAGGCACACCGATGCGGATATCGCGCTGGCCGCTGTAGCGGTGCAGCAGGCTCTGGAAGGCGGTGAGCAACAGCATGAAGGTCGTCGATTCATGGGCCTGGGCGGTCTGGCGAATGGCATCGCTCAACATTGCGCCAAGCTTTATGGAGAGACGGGCAGCACTGTGATTGCGTAGCGCCGAGCGAGGACGGTCGGTGGCCAGGCTCAGTGTCGGATGCTCATCGCCCAACTGTGTTTTCCAGTAAGCCAGTTGCCGCTCGCCCTCCCCTTGCGCCAGCCATTGGCGTTGCCAGCTGCCGTAGTCGGCATAGTGCGTGGGCAATGCCGCAAGCGTGGCTGGTTGACCCTGGGAAGCGGCAGCGTACAGGCGCGAGAACTCGTCCATCAGCACGTTCAGCGACCAGCCATCGGCGATGATGTGGTGCAGCGTCACCAGCAACTGGTGATCCTCATCATCGAGACGCACCAGGGTCACCCGTAGCAGCGGACCTTTCTCCAGGTCGAATTGCGTGCGCGCCTGGTCCTCACGAATTTGCAAGGCGCGGGCTTCGCGCTCGACGGCGGGCAGGTCGCTGATGTCGATCGATTGCAGGGTGAATTCGGCGCCGGAATCGACCTGTTGCAGTGCCACGCCGTCACGTTCGAAGAAGCGGGTGCGCAAGGATTCGTGACGCTCGATCAGTTGCTGGAAACTGGCACGCAAGGCGTCTTCATCCAGTTCGCCACGCAGGCGCAATGCACCGGGAATGTTATAGGCGCTGCTTTGAGGGTCCAGTTGCCAGGTAATCCACAGACGGTTTTGCGCCAGGGATTGGGGGATGGCTTCGGTGCGTGACAGCGGGGTGATCGACCCTTGGACCAAGCCTCCCTCTGTTTGCTGTTGAGCCACTGCTGCGGCAAACCCGCCAAGGGTCGGCGCTTCGAACAACAGGCGCAGGTTCAGCGCCAGGCCGAGGTTTTCGCGCAGACGCGCGACCACCTGAGTGGCGGCAATCGAGTTGCCGCCCAGCAGGAAGAAATGATCGTCGGCGTTGATCTGTTTGAGCTGCAGTTGCTCGCACCAGATCTGGCCGATCAGGGTTTGCAGCCCGGAGCCCGATTCGGCTTGCCCCTGGCACTCGCCGGCCGCCGAGGGAAACTGTGCATAACTGTCGAGGCCGCCGTCCGCCAACCGATCGCGACACGCCGAGCGTTGCAGTTTGCCGCTGGACGTCTTGGGCAGCGCACCCGGATTTAGCAGCACTACCACGCCCGGCGCCTCCTGATACGCCTCGGCCACTGCTTGGCGAATGGCCTTGATCAACGCGTCGGGCGCGAGGATTTTTTGCACGCTGCGGCTGATTTCCGCCGCAATGCCGATGCCTTCCTGCCCGTCGACGTTCACGGCGAAAGCGGCGACGCGCCCCTTGCGCACCACGTCCACTTCGCGCTCGATGGTCTGTTCGATGTCTTGCGGATAGAGGTTGTGCCCGCGCACGATCAGCAGGTCCTTCAGGCGCCCGGTAATGAACAGTTCGCCGTCGCGCATGAATCCCAGGTCGCCGGTGCGCAGCCAGGTTTGGCCGGCGTGCTCGACGAAGGTCTTGGCGGACGCTTCGGGATTGCGCCAGTAGCCATGGGCGATGCTCGGACCGCAGGCCCAGACTTCGCCGACGCTGTTGTCCCCCAATTCATTGAGCGCCGAGGGATCGACGATCAGTATCGCGTGATCCGGTTGGCCGATGCCGCAGCTCATGATCGCGCTGCCCTCCCCCGGCTCGACACGGTTCTGCGCCAGGGCCTGATCGTCCACCCGCAGGTTGTCGATACCCTGGCCGCGAGGGCTGCCGGCGACGAACAGCGTGGCTTCGGCCAGGCCATAGGACGCCATGAAACTGTCTGGAGTGAAACCGCAAACGTCGAACTTCTCGGCAAAGCGTTCCAGCGTGTCAAAGCGAATCGGTTCGGAGCCGGAATACGCTACGCGCCAACCGCTCAAATCGAGACGTGCCAGGGCCGATTCGCTGACCCGTTCGCTGCACAATCGATAGGCGAAATCCGGCCCGCCGCTGATGGTGCCGCCGTACTCGCTGATCGCTTCCAGCCAGCGCAACGGCCGGCCGAGGAAGTAGGCCGGCGACATCAGGATGCACGGCACGCCGCTGAAAATCGGCTGCAACAGACCGCCGATCAGGCCCATGTCGTGGTACAGCGGCAACCAGCTGACGATCACGTCGTCGGGGTTCAGATCGATGCCGAAGCCGTGGCGAATCAGCAATTCGTTCGCCACCAGGTTGCCGTGGCTGACCTGCACGCCCTTGGGCAAGGCAGTGGAACCGGAGGTGTATTGCAAGAAGGCGATGTGGTCGTGCTGCAGGTCCGGCGCGACCCAACGCTCGGCCAGCGCGCTGTCGAGGGTATCGACGCATAACAATGGCGGCGCGCCGTCGATGTGCGACAACGAATCTTCCAGGCCGGCGCTGGTCAGCAGCAGACGCGGTTCGGCATCGCTGATGATCGACAGCAGGCGTTCCTGGTGATGACGACGGGTCGACTCCGGTGGATAAGCTGGCACCGCGATGACACCTGCATACAGACAACCAAAGAACGCCGCGACGTAATCCGGCCCACTGGGGAACAGCAGCACCGCGCGATCGCCAAAGCCGGCCTCGACCTGCAATGCGCCGGCAATGATGCGTGCCCGTTGGTCCAGTTCGCGATAGCTGAGCACCACAGCCTGATCCTCGGTTTCGGCGAGAAAACGCAAGGCCACCCGGTCCGGCGTCAGGGCCGCGCGGCGCTGGAGGGCTTGGACCAGGGTGCTGGGGAGTTCGAACGCGTCGGTCATGGGGTTTCCTGCCTGAATTCGGCTGTGGGAGCGAGCTTGCTCGCGAAAAAGAACGCCGCGGGGTGTCAGGTGCCCATCGTTATCGTTAACGACCTTCACGAGCGAGCTCGCTCCTACAGGGTTATGAGGATTGCGCTGTGCTATTCACCAATGAGAACGGATGACGTCTGCAAATAATTAGTCGACCGGCCGGATCGCCAGCCCCGCCGCAGTGTCGCAAGCGAGCGCGGCAGCGTGTCGCAGTTCTCACTTTGCACCCTCGATGAGCATTAATTCTCTTTCTCAATTGACAATCATTATCATTCAACATAATTTGTCGCTCGATGTGTAGGACAGCACCGGTCATTCCGGGCGTCCCACTAACCTATTGGCAGCAAGGTGATTTCCAATGACGGAACAAGTGTCCACAAGCAGGTGCGATTCACCGCTACTTCAGGCATTCGTCGACAATCGACTGATTCTGGTCAAGATTGCAGCCCGTATTACCGGCTGCCGCTCCCGTGCCGAAGACGTGGTACAGGACGCGTTCTTCCGCCTGCAGTCGGCGCCGCAGATCACGTCTTCGTTCAAGGCTCAACTCAGCTACCTGTTCCAGATCGTGCGCAACCTGGCGATCGATCACTACCGTAAACAGGCACTGGAACAGAAATATTCCGGGCCTGAGGAAGAAGGCCTGAACGTGGTGATCCCGGGCGCTTCGCCGGAAACCTCGCACATGAACTTCTCGACCCTGGAAAACATTGCCGACGCGCTGACGGAGTTGCCCAGCCGCACCCGTTACGCTTTCGAGATGTACCGCCTGCATGGCGTGCCGCAGAAAGACATCGCCAAGGAACTCGGGGTCTCGCCGACCCTGGTGAACTTCATGATTCGCGATGCGCTGGTGCACTGCCGGAAGGTATCGGGGAGTCGGGTGGATACCTTTGCCCGGCGTTAAGATCTGAAATTCGAGTCGCCCCCTTCGCGAGCAAGCCCGCTCCCACATTTGATCTCTGGTGTTCACAAATTTTGTGTTCGCAGGAGAAGCAATGTGGGAGCGGGCTTGCTCGCGAAGACTGGCTCAAGACCGCAACTAATCTTAAGCCTTACGCCTCAAGCCAACTCACACCGCTCAAAAAACCGCTCCCGCCCCAACACCATCAACGCTGCGCGCTTGTGCGGAAAATCGAATTCCTTCTCGCAATGAAAACGCTGGCCCTGCATATACCCGATCATCTTGCCGTTGTCGGCCCGAGGCTCGGCAACCACCCGGCGGGTACGCGGATCATCGAGAAACAGATAATGCACCAGCGCCGATAACCAGCTCGCCACCTTGTGCGGGCCGCGGTGATGCTCTTCACCGACCAGCATGTGGACCCCCCGGTCGTAATCGTCTGCCTCATAGAAGGGCGCGATGCGATCTTCCTTGGCCCAATAGGCCTCGAAATAAGCAAACGGTTGATCATCGAAACAGCCGATCAGCGTCAGGGTGTGGGGGTCGGCCTCGAGTTTGTCCAGGTACTCGCGATGCTGCTGCAGACTGCCTTCCTCCTGCCAGAAGCTCGCGACCCGCGCACTGTTCTGCCAGCGATTGAACCGCTCAAGATCATGGTCGATGTCCAGCGTGCGCAGGGAAATCCACGCGCCCAACCGGGCATCGAAACGTCGATAAACATCACCCTGCGGTTTCAGCGGGCGCAACGGATGACGTTTGCCGCCACTGATGACCATGTGCTGTGGATAACAGCTGGCCAGGGACTGACCGAGCCAGGGCCGCGGCATTTGCCAGAACAGGGTGCGCTCGCAACGATATTGGCCTGTGGCTTCGGTGATGACCAGCAAGCCGTTGCGCAAGGCATCGACAGGGACCTCATCCAGCTGCCAGGTCAGGCTCTGACAGGCAGGATCGCGGGCAAACAGCCAATAACAGGCTGTGTGCAGGGCATCGCCATCGGGGTGGTCGAAGACTTGCTCGATCTGCACCAGCAGGCCGGGTTCACGGGTCAGACGCAACCTGATCAGCGGCTGCCCATCCAGGTCGAGGCTCAGCCGGCTTTCGGTTTCATCAGCTACAAGACGGCTTCCTGCAGGCAACGCCAAGGCAGTCAGGTCATTCGGATCGGGCATGGTCGGGCTCACGTTAATCGTCGACAGTTCAACGAGGTGACGTGAGCCGCCGGGGAAAATTTAAGAGAAGTCGATCAATACACGATCTGTGGCGCGATTTCAGTTACCGGGTACCGGCACCACGGCAATCCGGTACGGATCGAAAATCTTCAGCATCTGGCCGTTCTCGCGCAAGTCTTGCAGCAACTTGCCAAATGCAGCGCCACTGATGGGCGCCGTCGGGCGGAGGATGGCGTAGTGGTGATAGATCTGATCGACCCGATGCGACACCAGCAACTGATCGCCGACCTGTTCATTGCGCAGCAGGTAGTCGCTTAAATACGAACGCGTCACCAGGGCAATGTCCGCTCGCCCGCGCAGCACCATCAACAGGTTGCTGTCATGGGAATAGGTCAGCGTGGCGTTGTAGTTCTGCGCGAGATATTTCGGGTCGGCATTGAAGTTGGAAAATTCGTAATGATAGCCGCTGAACAGCGCCAGGCGTTTGCCGGCGAGATTGGCAAAATAGCTTTGCTGACGGCCGGGCTCGCGTTGCGCGACAAAAATCTCGGCGTCTTCCAGGCCCATGTCGACGGTGGTATGGGGAATGTCCTTCCAGCCCCAGTCCGGGTTTTCGAAGATCGCCATGTCTACCCGGGCTTGCTTGAAATCACCGAAGCGTCGGGGGATGGACGTCGGCACCAGGACAAATTGATAGTCGCTTTGCAAGGCGTTGAGCGCCTCGACCAATTGCGGCAACAGGCCAGTGTCGGCACCGGTTTCCGGGCGCACGGTGTAGGGCGGGAAATGCGCGGCACCGATGCGCACCAGTTGCACAGCCTGGGATGGCACTACCCATAACGACGAAAGCACCGACAGTAGCAGTACCGAGGCCGTCCGAATTGGCGATGACATCAAACTACCCACTCCCAAGAAAATACGCTTCATGCATTCAAGCCAGGCGTTTTCAGCCACTTCAGCAGTCTAGTCGTGTTTCGGACAACCCTGGTCTTTCTCTGCCAGCACCAGAATCAACGCTTCATCGGCCAATTGATCGAGGCTCAGGCTGCCGCCGGCGCGAAACCAGGTGGTGGTCCAGGACAGTGCACCGGTCAGGAACCGGCGGGTAATGAACACATCGCCGCGGATATACCCGGCGTCCCTGGCCTCGCCCAGCACCTGGAGCCACAGGTCTTCGTAGACGTCGCGCAGGGCCAGCACCCGCGCCTGCCCTGCTTCGGAGAGCGAACGCCATTCATACACCAGCACTGCCATCGCCTCGCCGCTGCCGCCCATGATTGATTGCAATTCGCACCGAATCAGTGCCAGCACCCGCTCGCGCACGCTATTGGCCTCGGCCAGTTCCGCACGCATCAATGCCGTGTTGTAGCGAATGGTCTCTTCCATCACCGCCCGCAGGATGTCGTCCTTGCTTTTGAAGTGATGAAAAATACTTCCGGACTGGATGCCGACGGCACCGGCCAGATCGCGCACGGTAGTGCGCTCGTAGCCTTTGTTGCGAAACAGGTGGGCCGCCACTTGCAGCAGTTTGCCGCGGGCGCTGTCCGGGTCGGTCAATTGGCCGTCGTCGACCAATTCGCGCATCACCCTCAGGGCTTTTTGCTCGTCCACCCATTCTCTCCTACAGTCGATCAATCCAATCCGCCTCTTTACCGCTAAAACAGCGGGGTGGCGCGGGCAATTTAAGCTGGCGGCGGCGACCAAGCAAGCGCTCGGGCAGAAGATAGTATAGCCGCTTACAAACCAAGCGCTTGCTTGGCAGTCTCTATGCATTGCTGTCGGAGGTGGCCATGGCGTTGATGGGCTTGCCGAACAGAACGTGCGCGTGATCAGCAATGCCGGCGGGGTCAATCCACAAGCCTGCGCCGCCGCCCTGCAGACAGCCTGCGACCACGCCGGGGTGGCGCTGAAAATCGCCGTGCTGCTGGGAGACGACCTGCAACCGCAGATCAGGGTCGGCGACCAGGTGAAAAATCGTCAGATATTGTTGGAGGTCGAATAAGCCGCTAGGCGGATCCGCCAGGTTTGGCTACGCTCAAGCGCTATCAGGACGCGGATACCAGGAACCCTGCGATGCCTCACTGGCTGGTCATTGATCTGGAAGCCACCACCGATGAGGGTGGCTGGCCAGTAACGGAAATGGAAATCATCGAAATCGGCGCCACGCTGGTGGATCGCAAGGGGCGGGAACTGGATTCATTCCAGCGCTTCGTGCGGCCACTGCGGCGGCCCTTGCTGACGCCGTTTTGCCGGGAGCTGACGCACATCACCCAGGCCGACGTCGATGGGGCCGAGCCGCTCGGCGAAGTCTGGCCATCGTTCGAACGCTGGCTCGGCCAGCATCATGCGCGACTGGAAGGCTGGGCCAGTTGGGGCGACTATGACCGCAAACAACTGCTGCAGGAATGGCAGCGCCTGCAGCTCGACAGCGCCCTGAGCCGGGTGCAACACATGAACCTCAAGCAACGCTTTGCCAAGGCCCGTCGGCTGGAACGCCCGCTGGGGCTCAACGGCGCCCTGCAACTGGCGGGCATGCAGTTCACCGGTCAGCAACACCGGGCGCTGGAAGACGCGCGCAATACAGCACGTCTGCTACCACTGGTTCTCCCTCTCTAGCGCGTGACGGCGCCAAAGGCCTTGTGCATACTGGCCGGCCTTTTTCAGCCCTTTTTTCGAGGAATCGCCCATGTTTAAAGTCAACGAGTACTTCGACGGCACCGTCAAGTCGATCGCTTTTGGCACCGCAGAAGGTCCGGCAACCATCGGCGTCATGGCGCCGGGCGAATATGAGTTCGGCACCAGCCAGCGTGAAATCATGCATGTGGTGACCGGCGCCCTGACCGTCAAGCTGCCCGACAGCAGCGACTGGGAAACCTTCGCCGCAGGCAGCCAGTTCAACGTACCCGCCAACTGCAAGTTCCAGCTGAAAGTGGCTGTCGACACCGCTTACCTGTGCGAATACCGCGGCTGAACCCAAGGTTCACAGCGCAAAAAAATGCCCGTGTCCCAGGACACGGGCATTTTTCATTGTCGCAATTATTCCAGGATCGTCACCGGCATGCCGACTTCGAGGTGGCCGTTGCCATCATTGACCAGATTCTGGCCGAACATCGCGCCCTCTTCCTGGGCCCGGTATTTCTGCAAGGTCGCCAGAGGTTCACGATCATCGCTGCGTAGACCGGTTTGTGGGTCGACGGTGGTCAGGATGCAGCGCGAACAAGGCTTGACCACGCGAAACTCGACATCGCCGATACGGATACGTTTCCAGCCATCTTCGGCATACGCATCGCTGCCCTCGATCACCAGATTCGGTCGAAAGCGCAGCATCTCCAGAGGGCGTCCGACCTTTTGCGATAGATCCTCCAGAGACGCCTGCCCGATCAGCAACAGCGGGAAGCCATCGGCGAAGGCCACCCGATCGTCATCCCTGCCATAGCCCGCCTGAGTGATCCGCGCGCGATCGAGCGATATTTGCACCAAACGAGTCGACTTGCCAATGAATTCACTGACCCAGGCCCCGGCCTCATCACCGGCATCGGGCACCCGCAAACTGTCACGAAAAATGGTGATGCCGCGCAGTTCGGCGTCACGGCCGGGCAAGGCGATATCAATCGGCGAGCGGTCCGGAGCACTCAGGGTCAAGCCGCCTTCGGCATTCCACAACGCCGACAGCTGACTCATCCGCCCCGCTACGCGCTGGCTCAGGAACCGCCCGCTGGCCTCGTCCACCAACATCCAGCGTCGATCCCCTACCAGTCCAAGCTTGTCCAGGCTGGCCTGCTGCAGGATCTCGCCCTTGCCGGATTTCAACGGATAACGATAAAGCGCGCTCAAACGCAGCATGGCCAGCTCCCTGGAGGATAAAAACGCCACCCTATACGAGCTCCAGCGCCGAATCAAAGGCTGAAAATCGGACACGGTCTACCTGTGGGAGCGGGCTTGCTCGCGAAGACGGGCTCCCACAGGTTGCGCGCGTCGATATCAGGCCGGGACCTGGTCGAGCATCAAGCGCTGGCGCACCACGTCGACCAGTTTGTCCGGCTGGAATTTGGAGAGGAAGTTATCGCAGCCGACCTTCTTGACCATCGAGTCGTTGAAGCTGCCGGACAACGAGGTGTGCAGCACCACATAAAGGCCACGCAGGCGCGGGTCGTTACGGATTTCAGTGGTCAGGCGGTAACCGTCCATTTCCGGCATTTCCGCATCGGTGAAGACCATCAGCAACTTGTCGGTCATGTTCACGCCCGTATCGGCCCAGCCCTTGAGCAGGTTCAATGCCTTAAGGCCATCGCTGGCCACGTGCATCTTCACGCCCAACTGCCCCAGGGTTTCGCGCAATTGCGAGATTGCCACGTTGGAGTCATCCACCAGCAGCACTTCACGACCGCGGGCGTGTTCCAGGACGGGATCGTCGAGTTTTTCGCGGGACACCTTGGCGTTGTACGGCACGATTTCGGCCAGGACTTTTTCGACGTCGATGATTTCCACCAACTGGTCGTCGACCTTGCTGATGGCGGTCAGGTAATGCTGGCGACCGGCGCTGGTCGGCGGCGGCAGGATGGCTTCCCAGTTCATGTTGACGATGCGGTCCACGCCACCGACCAGGAACGCCTGCACCGAACGGTTGTACTCAGTGACGATGATGGTACTGGCAGGGCTTGGCACCAGCGCACGCATGCCGATGGCCTGGGACAGGTCGATCACCGGCAGGGTCTGGCCTCGCAGATTGATCACCCCGCAGACAAACGGATGGCGCTGGGGCATCAGGGTCAGTTTCGGCAGTTGCAGCACTTCCTGAACCTTGAACACGTTGATCGCGAACAATTGCCGGCCGGCAAGCCGAAACATGAGGATTTCCAGGCGATTCTCCCCCACCAGTTGCGTGCGTTGGTCTACCGTGTCGAGAATGCCGGCCATCAAGGACTCCTGGGTTTGTTCCGATGAATTCACTAAAGGTCGTTATCGGCAGTTCTTGTCGAACCTTGACCCCTGGTAAAACACCACGACCCGGCATTGCTGCTTGTCACGATCAAACCTTATTGGCCATCAGGTATTGGAGTACAGCCGAGCAGCGGCGAGTTTTCCGGCAGGTGCACCCGCAGTGCCGCCGCCCGGGCAGAGAATCGCAGACTGTCGCCTTCCAGCGGTTCGCCATCGAGGTTGATATACAGACCTTCCGCGACCTTGATCTCGACCCAGGGCAAACGGGCGCGCACAAACATGTTGTCGATACCGAAACCGTCAGCCAACAGTGTTTTCAAGGTGCCCACCAGTTCCTGCGGCGCAGGCAAGATGCTGATATCCAGCAGGCCATCGTCTGCCAGCGCGTCCGGGCACAACACATGCCCACCGCCGGCCTGCCGGCCATTGCCGATACCCAGTGCCAGCAGCTCGCCACTCCATTGGAAATCAGGGCCCTGCAACTCGCCATAGGCCGCATGCAACTCACTGAAGCGAGATAAACCGGTGAATAAATAAGCCGCACCGCCGAGGATTTTTTTCAGATCCTCCGAGGTATTGGCCGTCACCTGGCTGCCGAAGCCGCCCGTGGCCATATTCAGGAATACCTGTCCGCCCACTTCGCCCAGATCGATGGCGCTTGGTGCAGTGTCCAATAGATCCAGTGCCTGATCAGGCTCCAGTGGCACACCGGCGGCCCGGGCAAAATCATTGGCCGTCCCCAGGGGCATCAATACCAGGCTGGCCTGCGTCGGATGTGCGGCCATGGCCTCGGCAATATCACGCAAAGTGCCATCACCCCCGCCGGCGATGATTTGCCTATAGCCTGCCGTCAATGCCTCCTCTACCAACCGCTGCGCGTCCCCGGCTTCCCAGGTCAGTCGCACGGCCAGTTCCCAACCTTGTTGGCGCTTGTCCTCGATGGCGGCGCGAACCGACTCGTTGAGCGCCTGCTTGCCATGCAGAATCAATAGCGCCCTGCGTTCGCTCATTGTGCTCACTCCCATGAATTGATTTCGTATGGGAGATATGACCTCACGGCCCTTCAGAAAAGTCGATGGGAATTGAATTAATTCAAATTGAGCCGTCTTGCGCCCTGCAACAAGGAATTTTCTTACAAAACGTTAGGAATCGGCTCAATTGACCTGGCTGCCGTGATTGGTACAACGTGGCGACTGTCATTATCAGTCATCAGCAGAAACAAACAGGGACGTGCCCATGCAAAACCATGACCTCAGGTCACCGCTCATTCCGGTCACACCACTCGCGGAAAAACGCGCCCATCAACAAGCCGAATTGAAAAACAGCGCAGCACCCACCGCCGGGGTTGCCATGGCCCCTCGAATCACTGAACTGGAAAAACACCTTCAAGACATTCGCAGAGACATGGATGAACTGCGTGACAACGTCCAATCCATCAAGCACCGGCTCATTTATTCAGTTGGCGGAACAGCCGTGCTCCTGGGGCTGCTGGTGTGGATCGGCAATAGCCGTTTCGACCAGCTCGTGACGCTTTTGCTGGGTCGATGAGGATTGGCCATGAACGCAAAAGCCGCCGAGATGGAGGTCAACCCGCAAAAATGCGGCGCACGTGGTCAATGCAGTAGCTGCCGCAGGCTGCGATCTTTTGATCTTGATCTTGATCTTCTCAAGATCGCTGGGAAGCAAGATCAAAAGATCGCAGCCTCGCTTCGCTCGACAGCTACTACGGGGCGGGGGGACGCAGGGGATAATCCGGCAGGGATGCCGGGTTAACCCAGGACCTCACTCAACGGGATAAAGCTGACCCAATCACCCTCGACCAGCGTGCGATCTTCCTGCACTTCAACCAGACCCTCCGCCCAGGCGGCGCTGCGCAGCACTCCGGAACTCTGATTCCTGTAGATGATGGCACGCCCGTTCTCCAGCCGCCCGCGCAAGTACTCGCGCCGATTGCCGGCTTTGGGCCAGGCGAATCCCGCCGGAACCTGAAACTTCAGGGGCTCGACCTCCTTCACCCCCATACGGCGCATCAGATAAGGTCTTGCCAACAAGGCAAAGGTCACCAGGGTCGACGCCGGATTGCCGGGCAAGCCGATCACCGGAACACCGCGAAAATGCCCGAAGGTCAGCGGTTTACCAGGCTTGATGGCAAGCTTCCACAAGGTCAACTCGCCCTCTTCGCGCAAGGCGATCCCGAGAAAGTCGGCTTCCCCGACCGAGACGCCGCCGGTGGAGAGGATCAGGTCGACATCGTTCAGCTCACCCAGGCGGGCACGAGTGGTCGCCAGGTCGTCAACCAGAATACCGGCATCAATCACTTCACAACCCAGGCGTTGCAACCAACTGCAGAGCAACACCCGATTGCTGTTGTAGATCTGTCCCGGTCCCAGCGCCTGACCGGGTTCAAGCAACTCATCCCCGGTGGACAAGACCGCCACGCGAACCTTGCGAATTACCTCCAGTTCTGCGCAACCCAGCGAGGCCGCCAGCCCCTGCTCGATCGGTCCCAGGCGCGTGCCGGCAGGCAGAATCAGTTCACCGACGGTGGTTTCCTGGCCTTGCGGACGAATGTTTTGGCCCGGAACCATGGTTTGGATGAAACGCACGCGTCCATCTGCCTGGACCTCGACGTTTTCCTGCATCTGGACGCAATCGGCACCGTTGGGGACCGGCGCACCGGTGAAGATTCGCGCACAAGTGCCGGGCTCCAGGGGATCCGGAGCCTTGCCTGCGAAAATCTTCTGACTGACCGTCAACGGCTCTCCCGTCCAGTCGGACACGCGCAAGGCATAACCGTCCATGGCACTGTTGGGCCAGGGTGGCAGGTCAAGCGTCGACACCAGGTCATCGGCCAATACGCGGCCCTCTACCTGCGCCAACGGCAAGCGTTCTCGCTCGCGAATCGGTGAGGCTTCGGCCATTTCGAGCAAGCGGGTCAGGGCCACTTCGACCGCCATAAGGCTGCCGGTCTTGCCCGGCTTACCCGCGGGATTCACAGGGTGCCGCCTGTTTCAGATGGGGTACGAAATTGCACGGGCGGTGCCGCGAATCGAGTTGCTCGGCGAGAATGCCGTCCCAACCGGTGCGCACGGCATTGGTCGAACCGGGCAAGCAGCAGACCAGCGTGCCATTGGCCAGACCGGCCAGGGCCCGGGACTGCACGGTCGAAGTGCCGATATCGGCCACCGATATCTGCCGGAACAGCTCACCAAAGCCATCGACCTGCTTGTCCAGCAGGCAGCTCACGGCTTCAGGGGTGCTGTCACGTCCAGTAAAACCGGTGCCTCCGGTGATCAGTACGACCTGCACGACATCCTCGGCAATCCAGTTGGCGACTTGTGCACGAATCTTGTAGAGGTCATCTTTGAGCAATACCCGGGCCGCCAGGTGATGGCCGGCGGCAGTCAGGCGGTCGACGAAGAGCTGGCCTGACGTGTCGGTTTCCAGGGTACGGGTATCGCTGACTGTCAGCACCGCGATGTTGAGCGGCGCAAAAGGTACATCAGCCTTGGCTTTCATAGGCTCATCCAGTTGTAGGAGAATCAGCCCGGTGTTATATCACAGCGCCTCATTTTTTCGCCGCCTCCATGGAAACCTGCCATGACTTCGACTCTGGATTTGCCGCCCTGCTCCATTCTGCTCCTGGCCGGTGGTCGCGGACAACGGATGGGCGGCCAGGATAAAGGGTTGCTGCAATGGCAGGGCGAACCCCTGATTGCTCATCTGCATCGCAAGACCCGCGCATTGACCGACGATCTGATCATCTCCTGCAACAGGAATCCGGAACGGTACGCCCCCTACGCCGACCGGCTTGTTCATGACGAGGAAGGGGACTTTCCGGGGCCGTTGGCCGGTATCCGCGCTGGCCTGAAGGCGGCCGGGCATGCGCATCTGATGATATTGCCCTGCGACGTCCCCCGGATTGATGCCGCGTTACTGGAGAGCATGCGCGAAACCGCCAGCCAGCATCCGGACAAACCCTTGATGCTGCGCCAGGGCGAACATTGGGAGCCCTTGCTGTGCATCATCCCCGTGGCGCTTTCCAGCGCTTTTGAAAGTGCCTGGCACGACGGTGAACGCAGCCCGGGTCGCCTCATGCGCAAGCTGGGGGCCCATGCCCTGCAATGTCCCGACCATGACCCGCGCCTGGCCAACCTCAATACCCCGGAACTGTTAAGTACTCACAACACTGTGTCAGACTGAGCCCACCGACGGAACTTGCACTCGTTGCATACGTCTCAAGCTCAGTAACCAAAAGAATTCAAATTCGGAGACACACTCATGACTCAACGGACCCTTGCCACTTTCATGCTCGCACTGGGCCTCGCCACCCTTGCCGGTTGCGCCTCGCCTACAGTGATCACCTTGAATGACGGTCGCGAAATCCAGGCCGTCGACGCACCAAAATACGATGACGAATCAGGTTTCTACGAATTCGAACAACTCGATGGCAAGCATAACCGCGTGAACAAGGATCAGGTGCGTACCGTCAAGGAGTTGTAATCCCTGGGTTGACGACCGAATACAAAAAAGCCCGCTGCAAGCGGGCTTTTTCATGGCTGAGGAACGGTGCTTACCACGGGAGCGTGATCGCGCTCTCGAAGTTTCTTTCCTGTCCGCTCACCGGATCGACAAACCGCAGCCCCTGGGCGAGCAGCTTCAAGGGATTGGCATAGTCATCCACAACGTCCTTGAGCACCTGTGGATAGAAGGGGTCGTTGCAGATACTCGCGCCCAGGGCGGTCATGTGCACGCGCAACTGATGCTTCTTGCCCGTCACCGGATAAAGCCCATACCGCCAAAGATCACCGTTCTTCTCCCGGACCTCCACGGCCGTCTCGGTATTGCTGGCGCCCGGACCTTCCCGCATGCGAAAGAAAGGCTCGCCATCGATGAGCCGGCTCTTGTGCACGAGGGGAAAGCACAGGTCAGGCAAGGCCCTGGCAATTGCCTCGTAGCGCTTTTCGATCTGCCGCGCAGGAAACAACGACTGATACGCCGACCGGGACTTTGGATTGGCTGAAAACAGCACCAGCCCCGCCGTATGGCGGTCAATGCGATGCAATGGCACCAGGTGCGGGTTATCCAGGCGCCGGATCAACCGTCGCAGCAGGGTCTGCTCCACGAATTCGCCGGCTGGGGTCACTGGCAGGAAATGCGGTTTGTCCGCCACCACCAGGTGGTCGTCCGCGTACAGGATCGACTCGACCACCGGGATCGGCTTTTCGTCCGGCACCTCTCGAAAATAGTGGATACGCAGACCTTCCTTGTACGGCAAATCCAGGGCAATCGGTACGCCATGCCCGTCGAGAACCCGTCCACGGGCGATTCTGTCCAGCCATTGTTCACGGCCAATGGCGCTGAAGTGCTCACACAGGCAATCGAGTACGGTCTGCCACGCCCCCGGCGGCAGGTAAAGCGTGCTGGCCTGGGTGTGTGCTGCGCAAAAAGATGTAGTGGACATACGAACGTTCTGACCCTCGATACAGGGCGGCATTATCCAACAACGACCGGATCGAACCTAGAAGAGAATCCTCAAGCCGGTATCGAGCGGGTCTGCGCTGCCGCGTCGGTAAACTCCTTGAGCCAGCGCAGTACGTCGACCGCCTCCCAGCGAGCCGGGTCATACAGGGCATACAACAACCCCTGATAACCCACCACATCCAGCTGCCTGTGATAGCCAGCACGCTGGAACAGGGCTTCGATTTCGGCGAAACAGGTGTTGAAATGCAATTTATTAAAGGGGGTTTTGCCTTCGGTGACCAGGCCATCCAGACGCAATTCGATGACGGCCTCGCGCACCACGTCCGCCGACATCCGGTTCACGCTGTTCTTCAATTGTTCGACATTGACCAAGTTCATCCCTCTCACTTCTGGGATCGCCTGCCCAATTTCGCAAAGGGCGCGTGGCAGGCAACCGGAATAGCTGTATGAACATACAGTAGCCGATTAACCTGCTTTTCGCCAATGGAAGAAACCAGAACGGCGACGGGTGGATCGTCGCCGATAGCGTCCGATCAACGAAGGAACGCCACCACCTGATCGGCGCTGAACGGCCAGCCCAGCTCCGCGCCGGTATCGACCCGCCGTAACACCGGAATCCGCAGGCTGTAGGCTTCGAACCAGGTTTCGTCGTCCGCGATATCCACCAGCTCCACCAGCAGGCCGCGCTCGACAAATTCCATCAGCATGGCTTCGGCCACTTCACACAGATGGCACCCGACGGTGCCGAACAGCTGACATTCAGGAGGCATGACGACAAGACCCGACAAAGTAGGGGTTCATTCTAGGCCGGTGATCAAAAGCCGTCGAGCCAATGAACCACGAGTTCGAGCAACGACGAGTTTCAGAAAATGTCGGCAAACTGCTGACTCAAATCATTCGTGCAGAATGACACTTGCAGGATGCTCGCAGCTTTTTTACTTCTACGCTTGAGTAGCCAGACCCATTGCCGGAGTTTTTTGTGTTCGCCAATCTGTTGATCATCTTCGCCGCCTCCCTGGTGGTGATTGCACTATTCCAGCGCCTGCGCTTGCCGCCGGTGCTGGGCTACCTGTGCGTGGGGCTGATGATCGGGCCGAGCGCATTCAATTGGGTCCACGAAAACGAAGACTTGCCGGACCTCGCCGAACTGGGGGTGGTTTTCCTGCTGTTTTCCCTGGGGCTGGAGTTTTCCCTGACGAAAATGCTCGCGTTGCGCCAAGTGGTGTTCGGCCTCGGCAGCCTGCAAGTACTGGGCACCGCAATACTGCTTGGCGGATTGCTGATACTGCTCGGCATGTCGACCACACCGGCGTTGTTGCTGGGTGCCGGCTTGTCGTTGTCCTCCACCGCCATCGTCAGCAAGGAGCTGAGCAGTCTCGGCGAAATCTTCAGCAGCCACGGCCAGAATGCCATCGCCGTGCTGCTGTTCCAGGACGTGGTAGCGGTGTTGCTGCTGACCATGGTGCCGGTGTTCGCCGGCAGCAGCGACCAGGCCTGGTATTGGGCGCTGCCACTGACACTGGGCAAGACCGTGGTGTTGTTCGTCGGCCTGCTGCTGGCCAGTCGCTGGATCCTGCCACGGCTGTTCCATGAAATAGCGGCGGCCCGCTCCGCCGAGCTGTTCGTGCTGCTGGCGCTGGTCATCGTGCTGCTGACGGCCTGGTTGACTCACCTGCTCGGCCTCTCCCCGGCCCTGGGTGCATTCCTGGCCGGCATGCTGTTGGGGGAAAGCCACTACCGGCACCAGATCGAAGCCGACATCCGTCCGTTCCGCGACATTCTGCTCGGCCTGTTCTTTGTCAGTATCGGCATGCTCATCGACTTGCAGGTGTTCGCCAGCCACGGCCTGCTGATTCTCGGCCTGACCCTGGGGTTGTTGCTGCTCAAGGGCAGCATCGTTGCGCTTCTGGTCAAATGGCGTGGCAGCGATGGCGAAACCGCCTGGCGCAGCGGTCTGGCACTGGCCCAGGGCGGCGAATTCTGTTTTGCGCTGATGGCGCAGATGCAGCAAAACAAACTGATGCCCGCCGATTTTGGCGGCCTGCTGCTCGCCGCCACTTTCTGCTCGATGCTGTTGACGCCTTTGCTGTTGCGTGCAGCGCCCCGCATCGCAACGTACCTGCACCGCAAGCCCAACGAAGAAGCGAAACTCGAGGAAATCAGCGCGCTCAACGCGGACTTGCATCACCATGTCGTGATCTGTGGCTATGGTCGCGTCGGCCAGTCGATCGGACGCGCACTGCGCAATGCGCAGCAACCCTATATCGCCCTGGATACTGACCCGGTGCGCGTCCAGGAAGCCGCCGTGGATGAAACCTGTGTGCACTATGGCGACTCGCGCCGCGGTGAACTGCTGGTCGCGATAGGCCTGGAGCGCGCCAGGCTGCTGGTGATCGCCGTGGATCAGACTGACATCGCCTTACTGATCCTCAAGGAAGCGCGGCGACTCAATGGGACCGTACCGATCCTGGTGCGTACCCGCGATGACAGTCAACTCGCCGAGTTGAAGGCTTCCGGCGCCAGCGAAGTGGTGCCGGAACTGCTGGAGTCGAGCCTGATGCTGGTTTCCCACGCGCTGATCATGCTGGGGCTGCCCGCCCATCAGGTGCAGGAGCGCGCCGACCAGATCCGGCACGACCGCTATCGCCTGTTGCACGGTATTTATCCCGGCGCAGACGATGAAGAACATTGACTCAGTCCTGGCTGACGGCGCCAATCTTGTGCACCGACAAGTCCGCGCCGTAATACTCTTCTTCCTGACTCAGGCGCAGGCCATGGAACGCCTTGATCACGCCATACACGGCAAAGCCACCGACCAGCGCCACCACCACGCCCAGCCCGGTACCGATCAATTGGCTGATCAGGCTGACCCCGCCCAGACCGCCCAATGTGACCTGGCCGAAAATGCCACAGGCGATTCCACCCCAGACGCCGCACAGGCCATGCAACGGCCACACTCCCAGGACATCGTCGATTTTCCATTTGCCCTGGGCGGCGGTAAAGCACCCGACAAACAGCGCACCGGCAACGGCACCGGTCACCAGCGCACCCACCGGGTGCATCAGATCGGAGCCGGCGCAGATCGCCACCAACCCGGCCAGCGGGCCGTTATGCAGAAAGCCCGGGTCATTGCGCCCGACGATCAGCGCGGCCACGGTGCCTCCGACCATCGCCATCAGCGAATTCACCGCCACCAGGCCACTGAGCCCTTGCAGGGTTTGCGCGCTCATCACGTTGAAACCGAACCAGCCGACGATCAGGATCCACGACCCCAATGCCAGGAAAGGAATGCTCGAGGGCGCGAACGCAACCAGTTTTCCGTCGCGATAACGACCATTGCGTGGCCCGAGCAACAACACCGCCGCCAGTGCCAGCCAGCCCCCCATGGCGTGGACCACCACCGAGCCGGCGAAATCATGGAAACCGGCGCCAAAACGTTCAAGCAACCAGGCTTGCAAGCCAAAGTTGCCGTTCCAGATCATGCCTTCGAAAAACGGATAGATGAACGCCACGATCAAGGCCGTCGCGCATAACTGCGGGACAAACCGGGCCCGCTCGGCGATTCCGCCGGAAATGATCGCGGGGATCGCCGCGGCAAACGTCAGCAGAAAGAAAAACTTCACCAATGCGTAGCCATGATCGGCGTTGATCACCGCCGCCGGCTGCATGAAGGTGACCCCATACGCAATCCAATAGCCTATAAAGAAATAGGCCAGGGTCGAAATCGCGAAATCGCTGAGGATTTTCGCCAGGGCGTTGACCTGGTTTTTTTGTCGAACCGTGCCGACTTCCAAAAAGGCAAAACCGGCGTGCATGGCCAGCACCATGACCGCGCCGCCAAGAATGAACAACGTGTTGGAGCTATGGACCAGACCGTCCACAGCGCTTTGCAGATTTTCCATGGGATTGGCAGACCTGAAGGCTAAAAAAGCACCAAAGCGGTTCGCGCAGGCGATTCATGCACCAAGTTGCAACCTTTTCGGATCGTCACAGGGATCCGATGAGCCACGTTGGCGCACAAGGTTGGAGCCTTTGCGCGAGTTTTGTTTATTTGAGATAAGGTTTCGCCCGAATCATGCCCGGCAACAGCGCAAGGGCGCAGGCGGACGCACCACGACGTAGCAAAAGTTGTACCAGTCATTTGTACTGAACCTTCACGCAAGGCTCATACTCGAACGCAACAGACGCCACTTACGGAGATTCACCAATGGCCAGCATCAAGGCAAAGACTGCTCAAGAAGTTCTGATGAATGACTTTCAAACACTGGTCAGCGACACCGAGCGGTTGCTGGAACACACGGCGACACTGGCAGGAGATCAGGCCGATGAATTGCGCTCGCAAATCCATGACAGCCTGCTGCGCGCCCGGGAAACCTTGAAACTGACCGAAGACTCCCTGCGCGAACGCGGCAAGGCCGCCGTGACTGCCACTGAAGACTATGTTCAGGCCAACCCGTGGCAATCGGTCGGGATAGCGGCGGGTGTGGGCTTCCTGATTGGCCTGCTGGCCACCCGGCGCTGATCATGGCGATCGGCGAACCCGGCTCGTCCGCGACGGGCCCTAGCTCCTCACCGCGACGCCTCGGTGCCGCTTTTCTTGGACTGCTGCACAGCCATGTCGAACTGTTCGGCATCGAGTTGCAGGAACAAAAGGCCCGCACTGTCAGCCTGTTGCTGTTCGCCGGCCTGGCGCTGGTGTTTGCCTTGCTGTTGCTGGTGGGCTTGTCGACGCTGGTGTTGATCCTGTTCTGGGACACCTATCGCCTGCCGGCCATCATCGGACTTTGCGTGTTTTATACCCTCGCGGCCATCTTCTGCGCGATGCGCTTGAGAGCGGCGATTTTCGATGAGTCCTCGCCCTTTCACGGCACACTGGAAGAATTGGCCAATGATCGGGAGCGCCTGCTGCCATGAGCCTGCCTGCATTGCCTCATAACAATTCACGCACGGAAATGCGCAAGGCCTTGATTCGCCTGCGCATGGAAATGCATCGCCAGGAAATCCGCCATGAATCCGCGCAACTGTTGCAACCCCTGCAGCGCGTGCGTGGGATGACGCAGAACCTGCAGGGGGGCTTCGGCATCAAGCACGCCCCGCTCTGGGGCATGGCGGCCGTGACCTTGCTGGGTTTCCTGACCGGCAAGGGTGCCAAGAGTGGTGGCACCAGCAGCCTGACGCGCCTGGTTCGATTGGGGACGACACTGGGTCCGCTGATCAAGCTGGTCATGCAAGGCTCGTCGCGCAACCATTAGGGCACTACCTGGCTTCATGCTTGCCACGGCACCGGGATGAACTTCTTTAGCAAGGCGTTCATCCCGGTGTGCCCGTGGGTGTTTTTCCCTTGCAGGCCATGGCGCGAACCCGGAAGCTATGGATTCAGTCACCTGACGGAGAGAACCAGCCTTGGATTGGCAAACTTTGCTCACCCGCGAACGCCTCGGAAAGCCACTGCACAGCCCGGAAGAACTCGGCCGCAGCCCTTTTCACAAAGACCACGACCGCATCATTTTTTCAGGGGCGTTTCGCCGCCTCGGGCGCAAGACGCAGGTTCATCCAGTCTCCAGTAACGATCACATCCACACGCGCCTGACCCATTCGCTGGAAGTCAGTTGCGTCGGCCGCTCGCTGGGCATGCGCGTCGGTGAAACCATCCGCAGCGCCCTGCCCGACTGGTGCGATCCCAGTGACCTGGGCATGGTCGTGCAATCGGCCTGCCTGGCCCACGACATCGGCAACCCGCCCTTCGGCCATTCCGGCGAAGACGCCATCAGGCACTGGTTCCAGCAAGCCGCCGGCCGTGGCTGGCTGGATGCCATGAGCGAAGTCGAACGCGATGATTTCCTCAATTTCGAAGGCAATGCCCAAGGCTTCCGGGTACTGACTCAGCTGGAATATCACCAGTTCGACGGCGGCACCCGGCTGACCTACGCCACCCTGGGTACTTATCTGAAGTATCCATGGACGGCAAAACACGCGGACTCACTGGGCTACAAGAAACACAAATTCGGCTGCTATCAGAGTGAGTTGCCACTGCTGGAACAGATCGCCCTGAAACTCGGCCTGCCGCAACTCGAGGAGCAGCGCTGGGCGCGTCACCCGCTGGTGTACCTGATGGAGGCCGCCGATGACATCTGCTACGCCCTCATCGACCTGGAAGACGGCCTGGAGATGGAGTTGCTGGAGTATGCCGAAGTCGAATCCCTGCTGCTGGACCTGGTGGGTGACGATTTGCCTGAAACCTATCGCCAGCTCGGTCCGCAGGACTCACGCCGGCGCAAACTGGCGATCCTGCGGGGCAAAGCCATCGAGCATCTGACCAATGCCGCGGCCCGCGCCTTTGTCGAGCAGCAGGACGCGTTGCTGGCGGGCCTGCTGCCCGGCGATCTGGTGGAGCACATGCATGGCCCCGCCAAGCGATGCGTGTTGAATGCCAAGGACATGGCGCGCAAAAAGATCTTCCAGGACAAGCGCAAGACCCTGCACGAAATCGGCGCCTACACCACGCTGGAAATCCTGCTCAATGCCTTCTGCGGCGCGGCGCTGGAACAGCACAACGGACGCACGCCCTCCTTCAAGAGCCGGCGCATCCTCGATCTGTTGGGTAACAATGCGCCCGATCCTTGCGGTCCCTTGCACACCTCGTTTCTGCGCATGATCGATTTCATCGCGGGCATGACCGACAGCTATGCCAGTGACATGGCATTGGAAATGACCGGTCGCGCCAACCATTGACAGGCACCGATCGATCGACCATTGCGACACCCGACATGGCCGATCGATACTTTAAATCCAAGTACATTCAACGCTCGCTGAATCCCCCTACAGCTCGGGGTAAATGTACTGATCGTCTGTTCGGGATTTTCGCTCAATAATCACACTCCACTGTGCTCGATTAAGCGTGAGTAATCCTATGTTCGAAGACGATCTGCGCATCCTGCTGGTAGAAGACCACCCGTTTCAGCTCAGGGCGACCCAGTGCCTGCTCGAGAGCTACGGCTTCACTCAATTGACCCCTGCCGACAGTGCCGAAGGCGCGATGCAACAGATGTTCAGGGCTGCGCAACCCTTCGATATTCTTTTGTGCGATCAATGTCTGCCCGACCTTTCCGGCCTCGAGTTGATCGCGTGCGCCAGTCACCAGGGGTTGATCAGGCAAGCCATACTGCTAAGCAGCCTGGCACCTGCTGAACTGGATGGATTAAAACAACTGGCCAACGAACACCGGCTTCCATTGCTGGGTTGTCTGGTCAAGCCGTTGAAACAATCCGAATTTCTAAATTTGTTGACCCTGGATCGACTATAAAAAAGTTCAAATCACGACACTAGCGTCCCGACCAGAGTACGATCTGCAACTTCTGGAATAGAAGCTCAAACCCTTCTTCTAAACAACTGCCACTGCCACCTTCTCCACAAAAAATCCAGTTGATACGTAGTCCTAATCTCTTTCACTTGTAGGAATCTTCCTATATTGCTGCAGCAGGTCCGTCAGTTCATGCGTCACCTCAACTATCTGAGCTAAGGTGCGCGCTTTATTCGCGCTCGTATGGGATTTGATTATGAACTCCGTTTTTATCGTCGACGATCACCCTGTCATCCGTCTTGCCGTCCGAATGCTGCTCGAACATGAAGGTTACAACGTCGTCGGCGAAACGGATAATGGGGTCGATGCCATGCAGATGATTCGCGAATGCATGCCTGACCTGGTCATTCTCGATATCAGTATTCCCAAACTGGACGGACTGGAAGTTCTCGCTCGCTTCAACCAAATGTGTACGCCGATAAAAACATTGGTACTAACGGCCCAATGCCCAAAACTTTTCGGCATTCGCTGCATGCAGTCCGGCGCCTGCGGCTATGTGTGCAAACAGGAAGAACTGAGTGAACTGGTCAGTGCCATCAAGGCAGTATTGTCTGGTTACAACTATTATCCGAGTCAGGCCCTGAGTCCTGTTCGTGGCGATGATGCGCATTATGCCGACCTGGAATTGTTCAAGGCGGTGAACGATCGCGAACTGATGGTGTTGCAACTTTTTGCCCAAGGCCGTACCAACAAGGAAATAGCCAAAGGCATGTTTCTCAGCAACAAGACGGTCAGTACATATAAAAAACGACTCATGCAAAAACTCAAGGCCAAATCCCTGGTTGAACTCATCGAGATGGCAAAACGTAACGCATTAGTGTGAGAAGCAGGATGCCCGGTTGCCTTAAGGACTATCTGATACTCATGGTCGCTGGTCTGAGCCTGAGCACCTCGGTGCCCGCTGCACAGACCTCCAGCCAAAGTCTCACCCTGCTCAGTCGTTCGTCGGCCGCACACATGGAAGTCCAACTGGATCAATTCCAACGACAATGGATCAAGAACAAGGGTCAACTGGTTCTCGGCACTTCGGCCCCGGATTACCCGCCCTTCGATCTGACCGTCAGCGGTCACGAGTATGAAGGTTACACCGCCGACTATGCCGGCATCCTGGGCGAATCCACCGGTCTGGCCATCAAGGTCCAGCGCTTCGAGTCCCGGGGGGCGGCGATCGAGGCACTCGAAAAGGGCGAGGTCGACCTGCTCGGCACTGCCAATGGGTTTGAAGCTCACAATGCCTTGGACATCGTTCTGTCCGAACCCTACGCCGTGGATCAACCGGTGCTGGTGACCCGGGAGGACGAAAACAGGTCCCTGAGCGATGGCCTCGCCGGTTTGCGGCTGAGCATGGTGTATCACTATTTGCCGCTGGAGGACGTCAGGGCCGTCTACCCCAAGGCAATCATCACCTCCTATCCGTCCTATCAGAATGCGATCAATGCAGTGGCGTTCGACCAGGCTGACGTCTTCCTCGGCGATACGATTTCAACCCACTACATGATCAACAAGGGCTACCTGAACAACATCCGCATGGCCAATTTCGGCAAACACGAAGCCCAGGGCTTCAGCTTTGCCGTGAACAGGAACAATCCCGAACTGCTCGGGATTATCAATGCGATGCTCATCGCCGTGCCCGCCAGCGAAAGAGAAAACATTGCCAAGCGCTGGAGCGCCGGCAGCGACATTCTGCTCACCGATCAAAAACTGCAGCTCAGCGACAACGAAGAACGCTGGCTGGCGCAGCATCCGGTCGTGCGCGTGGTGGTCAACGAGGCGTTTGCACCGCTGACATTTTTCGACAACGACGGCAACTTTCGAGGCATTACCGCAGACCTGCTCGAACTGATCAGGCTGCGTACCGGTTTGCGCTTCGACATCCAGCGCAGCCGCAGCGATGGCGAGATGATCGAGCAGGTCACCACCCGACAAGCCGACCTGATCGCCGCCCTGCTCCCCAGCGCGCAGCGTGAAGCCAGCCTGAGCTTCACCCGTCCCTATCTGCAAAATTCCTTCATCCTGCTGACCCGCAAATCCGCCGGGAGCCCGACTAACCTTGCTCAATTTCAGAACAAACGCCTGGCCATCGCTCAAGGCAATCCCATGGTGGATGACTTGCGCCGCGAGTTCCCGCAAATCAAGCTGATTGAAACAGCGGACACCTTCAGCGCCGCGGAATTGCTGGCCGAAGGCAAGGTACAGGGTGCGGTGAGCTCGCTGGTGGTTGCCAACTACTTCCTGTCATCGCGGATTTTCGAGCACACGCTGCGGATCAGCAGCACCCTGGGAACCCGGCAGGCGGCATTTTCCCTGGCGACCCGTCGGGACGCCCGCGAGCTGAACGCCATCCTCGACAAGGCGCTGCTGAGCATCACGCCGGAAGAACTGGGCATCATCAACAGTCGTTGGCGTGGTTATTCGGCGACCTCGCAAAATCCCTGGCGCAATTACCACCGACTGTTTTTTCAGATCGTCATCGGAGCAGGCGTGCTGCTGCTGATTTCCGTGGCCTGGAACGCTTATATGCGTCGCCAGATAAAGCAACGCAAGGCGGCCGAGCGTGCATTGAACGATCAATTCGAATTCATGCGATCACTGGTCAACGGCACACCGCATCCCATTTATGTGCGTGATCGGCAAGGATTGCTGCAAAGCTGTAATGACAGCTACCTGGAAGCCTTCTGCGCGAAACGTGAAGAGGTCATCGGCAAGAGCGTCATGCAGGGCACCATGAGCAATGCGTTCGAAGCCCGGGAATATCAAGCCGACTACCAGCGGGTCGTGGACGAGGGCATACCGCTGATTCTCGACCGGCCCCTGCACATAGGTGGACGCAGGCTGACGATCTACCACTGGATTATCCCCTACCGCGATTCAAGCGGCGAAGTGCGGGGCATCATCGGCGGCTGGGTCGACATCAGCGAGCGGCGGCAACTGTTCGATGAGCTGCGCTGTGCGAAAGAACGGGCCGATGAAGCCAACCGGGCCAAAAGCACGTTCCTGGCGACCATGAGCCATGAAATCCGCACACCGATGAATGCGGTCATCGGCATGCTGGAACTGACGCTCAAGCGTATCGATCACCAGCACCCGGACCGTCCGGCGATCGATGTAGCGTACAACTCGGCAAAAGATTTGCTCGAATTGATCGGCGACATTCTCGATATCGCGCGGATCGAGTCCGGGCGCCTGAGCCTGAGTCCGGAGCGCGTCAACCCGTGTGAGATCGTGACCTCGGTGATACGGATCTTCGAAGGACTGGCGCGTCAGAAAAATCTTGAATTGCTATTGGAGTTTCACCCTGCCAATCCGCGGGTCGATGTCGTATTGGACCCGTTGCGCTTCAAACAGGTGTTATCCAACCTGGTCAGCAACGCCATCAAGTTCACAGAGCTTGGTCAGGTCAGGGTCAGCGTCGACCTGCAACCCACCGATGAACCCGAGCGCATCCGGATGTTGCTGGATGTTCGGGACACTGGCATCGGCATCAGCGAACAGGATCGGCAACGGCTGTTCGAACCTTTCGCTCAGGCCGATCATTGTGAGCGGTCAAGCAGAGGTGGCGCAGGGCTCGGCCTGGTGATCAGTCGCAGTCTGTGCGAGATGATGGGCGGCAGCCTGCAATTGAGTAGTCAGCCGGGTGTCGGCACTCGGGTCCAGGTGTCGCTGTGCCTGGCAACGCTGCCATGGGAGCAGCGCCCTGAGGCCGTTGAAGCGCCCATCCATGCCACAAGGTCCCCCCTGAACGTCCTGGTGGTCGACGATCATCCGGCCAATCGCTTGCTCATGTGCCAGCAGCTTGAATTTCTTGGGCACCGGTTCAGTGTCGCGGCGGATGGCGAGGCCGGATTCAAGGCCTGGCAAGCACAGACGTTCGACCTGGTGATTGTCGATTGCAACATGCCAATCATGAATGGCTACGAATTGGCACGCGCCATTCGCCGACAGGAGCAACACATGCCAGGCCCGCCCTGTACCGTTCTGGGGTTCACCGCGAACGCCCAGCCGGAAGAGATCCAGCGCTGCAAACAGGCCGGCATGGACGACTGCCTGTTCAAGCCCCTGACGCTGACGGCGTTGAGCCAATGGGTTGAAGGCATCGAGCCCACCGTCCGCGAGCCGGCCTTCAGCCTCAAAGGATTGCACCAGTTGACGGGGGGCAACCCGGTTCTGGAACAGCGACTGTTGACCGAACTGTTCAACAGCAACCGGCTGGATCGACAAGCGCTGCTGGCGTTGACCCCATCCGGGGACCGGCAGTCATTCCTCGATATCGCTCACAAAATCAAGGGCGCGGCCCGAATCGTCCAGGCCTCTCGCCTGATCCACAACTGCGAGGCGCTGGAGAGCGCCTGCCATGAAGCGTTCCATCGCGCCAAAGTCACCGAGTGCAGCAATGCCGTGGAGAGCGCCATGCTCGAACTGGAGCAGGCGCTGCAACAGCAACTGCCACAAAAAGACAACAGCACAATGAAAGAGGCTTAACCCTTGATGATCAGCAGTCAGTCAGGCGCAGGAAAATCGCCGCCAGTTGTTCGATACCGGCTTGATCTTCAGCGGTAAACCGGGAGAGCTTCGGGCTGTCGAGGTCCAGCACGCCGATCAACCGACCGTTTTTGACCAGCGGCACGACCAGCTCGCTATTGGACGCGCTGTCACAGGCGATATGCCCCGGGAACGCGTGCACGTCTTCGACCAATTGGGTTTTCAAGGTCGCCGCCGCCGTCCCGCACACACCGCGACCGAATGGAATGCGTACGCAGGCGATCTGGCCTTGAAACGGGCCCAGCACCAGCTCCTCATTGCGGTTGAGGTAAAATCCGGCCCAGTTCAAATCATCGAGCTGGTTGTACAGGAACGCCGAAAACTGCGCCGCGTTGGCAATGAAATCCCGCTCATCCGCCAGCAATGATTCCAGCTGCGCCCACAACATGCCGTAGCCTTCGAGACCCTGGCCGCTTTTGTGTAAATCGATCATGCCTTGTGCTCCAACAGCTTGAGCCCGACCCAATAACGGGCAAATTGATAGGCGCATCGTCCGTTGCGATTGCCCCGGCCCGTAGCCCAGCGCACGGCAAGAATGTCCAGCTCTTCATTGCGCTGCCACTCGAGGCCGGCCTTGTCGGCCAGTTGACCGATCCAGTGTTCAACGACGTTGAGGAAGTGCTCCTGGGTAAACGGATAGAACGACAGCCACAAGCCAAAACGGTCCGACAAGGCGATCTTGTCTTCCACCGCCTCGCTGGGATGGAGTTCACCGTCGACCCTTTTCCAGTTTTGGTTATCGCTTTCTTTTTCCGGTACCAGGTGCCGACGATTGGAGGTCGCGTAGAGCAGCACGTTGTCCGGCGCCTGCTCGAGAGAACCGTCGAGTACACTTTTGAGCACGCGATAATCACCCTCGCCCGACTCGAACGACAGATCATCGCAAAACAGCACGAAGCGCTGGGGCAGTTTGGCGATCTGTTCGACAATGCGTGGCAAGTCTGCCAGGTGATCGCGTTCGATCTCGATCAGCCGCAGCCCTGCCTGGGCGTGTTCGGCCAGCAAGGCGCGCACCAGGGACGATTTGCCGGTGCCACGCGAGCCCCATAGCAAGGCGTGGTTGGCCGGCATGCCGTCGAGGAATTGTTGGGTATTGCGTCCCAATTGTTCCACTTGCCGGTCGACGCCGATCAGGTCGGACAAACGCGTGTCGAGGCTGACTTGCAGCGGCAACAGAAAACCGCTGCGCCCTTCGCGTTGCCAGCGGGCGGCCAGGCAGTGTGTCCAGTCGATGGTTTGCCGGGGTGCGGGCAGCAGCGGTTCGATACGGGCCAGCACGGCATCGGCGCGTTCAAGAAAAGCATTCAATCGGGAATCCACGTCTTCTCCTCGGACACGTTCAAAGTAATGGTGCGTTACAGCGACCCAACACAGTACGATGTCCTGTTTAACCCAGGAACAAGGGTTGCGCGGGACCATCGGGATCCATGCATGATCGACTATGCTTGAGCAGCGAAGGGAAACGGAAGTGGTTCAACACCCCATGGATATCAAGTTCACCAACCGGCTGTCCTACAAGCAAGCCCGACTGACCGTGCTGGTCGGTTTCATCCTGGGCACGCTGCTCAGTCTGCTGCAAATAGGCATCGATTATGCCAGTGAAGACGCGTCCATCAACCGCGAAATCCAGTCATTGCTGGAAATCAGTCATAACCCCGCTTCGCGCATCGCCTACAACATCGACGCCGAACTCGCCCAGGAACTGACCCTGGGCCTGCTGCGCTCGCCCGCCATCATCGGCGCGCAATTGACCGACAACAACGGCACGGTGCTGGCCAAAGTCAAACGCCCTGGCCTGCAAAGCGGGTATCGGCTGATCAGCGACTTCCTGTTTGGCGCCAACCGTCACTTCGAAGACCGACTGTACCTGGATCATTTACCCTCCGAATCCCTCGGCACCTTGCGCCTGGACGTCGACACCTATTCATTTGGCAGCCGGTTCCTGCGGCGGGCCGAAGTGACCCTGCTCAACGGCTTCGCCCGGAGCCTGCTGCTGACCGGCATTCTGCTTGCACTGTTCTATGTGATGCTGACCAAACCCCTGGTACGGGTGATCCGTGAACTCAGCGGCCGTGATCCGCGCAGTGTCGAACCGACGTCGCTGGAGTGCCCCGCCGGTCACGAAAACGACGAGATCGGCGTGCTGGTCAAAGTCGCCAACCAGCAATTCGAAAACATCGCCACCGAAATCCACCAGCGACGCAATGCCGAAAACCGTCTGACCGACTACCTCGGACAACTGGAAAACATCGTGTCGGCGCGGACCGCGGAACTCAAGGCCATCAACACCCGGCTCAGTCAATCCAACCAGGAACTGGAAGTCGCCCGCAGCACTGCCCTGGACATGGCCGAAGCGCGCTCGGCGTTCCTGGCCAACATGAGCCACGAAATCCGTACCCCACTCAACGGACTGCTGGGGATGATCGCGCTCTCACTGGACGGGCCGCTCAATGCCGAGCAACAACAACAGCTGTCCATTGCCCACGACTCGGGCAAAGTGCTGGTGGAATTGCTCAACGATATACTTGACCTGTCGAAATTCGACGCGGGCCAGCTTGAGCTCGAACACATTCCATTCGATCTCGGCTCGCTGATCGAAGACACCGCCAACCTGCTGTCGCAGAACGCGGCACCGAGCGTCGAACTGACCTGCCTGATCGATCCGCACTTTCCGGCGCTGGTGCTCGGTGACCCTACGCGGGTCCGGCAGATTGTCAGCAACCTGTTGTCCAACGCCCTCAAGTTCACCCGCTTCGGGCGGGTCGATGTGCGCCTGTCCACGTTCGGGGACGGCGTCAGAATCGAGGTCTGCGACACCGGCATCGGTATTGCCCAGGACGCCCAGGTCAAGATCTTCCAGCCCTTCACCCAGGCGGGTGCCGGCATTACCCGGCAATTTGGCGGTACCGGCCTGGGCCTGGCATTGACCTACAACCTCTGCGAAGCCATGCAAGGACGCCTCACCATCAGCTCCGAAGCCGGTTTCGGCAGTCAGTTCTGCGCCGACCTGCCGCTGCCTTGCCACACCCGCGCCCTGACGCCGGCAAAGTTAACGGGCAAGGTCATCGCGATCACCGCCGCCAGCAGCGGCCTGGCGGAACTGCTCAAGAGCCTGTTGCCGGGTTGGGGCCTGGAGTATCAGCAACGATCGATGGACGACTCGTTGATCGGACTCGACCCGGATGTGGTCATCACCGACTGCCCCGAATGCCTGTTCGGCCTGCGGCCTACCTGCCCTGCTCCGATTTTGCTGGTAACCGCCTATGGCAGTTTCCTGCCCAGCAAAGAAGCCAGCGCCCTGGCGCCCTTGCAGCAACAGGCGCGGCCTCTGGCGCGTAATGCGCTGTATCAGACACTGCGTCGGGTGCTGCAGCCGGACATCAGCATCATCAGCGATGCCCGGCTCGATAATCTTTCACCTTTGCGACGCGGACGGGTGCTGCTGGTGGAGGACAATCCGGTCAATCAACTGGTGGCCAAGGGCATGCTTGGCAAACTTGGCTGCGAGGTGATCGTCGCCGCGCACGGTGGCGAAGCGCTGGATCAACTCGAGCACGGTGAGTTCGATCTGGTGCTTATGGACTGCAACATGCCGGTGATGGACGGTTACGAAGCCAGCCGGCAAATCCGGCGCAGCGGGCGCTGGCCACAGCTGCCCATTGTCGCCCTGACCGCCAATGCGATGTCCGAAGAACGCGAACGCTGCCGTGCAGCGGGCATGAGCGACTACCTGGCCAAACCGTTCCGCCGCGAAGAGCTGGCCGCCCTGCTGGACTTGTGGATGCCGGCTACGACAGTGCCTTGATCTGGCCCAACAGATGATCGAGACCTTCACGCAGATCATTCAGGCGATCCAGATCGACACCACTGTCGCACAACAGACGCGCCTTGAGCGGCCCCACCCGGGCGCGCAACGCCTTGCCATGGGGTGACAGGCTCAGGTGCACTTCACGCTCATCCCGCGCCGAACGCTGACGCTGCACCAGTTGCAACTGCTCAAGCCGCTTGAGCAGCGGTGTCAACGTGCCGGAATCCAGCGCCAGGCGTTCGCCCAACGCCTTGACCGTCGGCTGCTCCGGGGTCGCTTCCTGCCACTCCCACAACACCAGCATCGCCAGGTATTGCGGGTAGGTCAGGCCGAGCTGATCGAGCATCGGCTTATAAGCGCGGATGACCGCCCGGGACGCGGCATACAACTTGAAGCAGAGCTGACTGTCGAGCTTCAGGGAATCGACGGACAAGGTAGTCATTTGAGCAGGGCTTCGATCTCGCGGCTCAGGTCCTGCGGCTTGGTCGCCGGCGCAAAGCGCTTGACCAGCTGCCCGTCCTTGCCGATCAGGAACTTGGTGAAGTTCCACTTGATGCCTTGGGAACCCAGTACGCCCGGTGCGCGCTTTTTCAATTGCACGAACAGTGGATGGGCGTCGGTGCCATTGACTTCGATCTTTTTGAACAGCGGGAAGCTGACGCCGTAGTTCAACTCGCAGAACTCGGTAATCGACCCTTCGTTACCCGGCTCTTGCTTGCCGAACTGGTTGCAGGGAAAGCCGAGCACCACCAGGCCTTGATCCTTGTAGGTCTGCCACAGTTCTTCCAGCCCTTTGTATTGCGGAGTGAAGCCGCATTTGCTCGCGGTGTTGACCACCAGTACGGCTTTGCCGGCGTAATCCGCCAGGGTCTTTTGCTCGCCCTTGATGGTGGTGCAGGGGATGCTCAGCAGGTTGTCGCTCATGATCTGGACTCTGAAGGTAGGCAGGTTGTATAAAGATAGCGAGCAATTGAATTGTGTGCAATTTAATAAATCGATTGTTGGTGTCTGTCAGGTACATCCGGATCTTCCATACTGGACTCGATTCCTGTGGGAGCGAGCTTGCTCGCGATGGCGTCTGTATGGTTGGCGCATTCGTTTGATCGTGCACATATCCATTTTTGCGGTAACGGCCACTTAGGGCTTCGCCCTTACGGCGAGTCACTGGGAAGAGCCCCAAGTAACCAAGGGCTTTTGCCCCTGTCGTTCGGTGCCTCGCTAGTGCTCGGCATGCCCTCTTCGCCGGCAAGCCGGTCTCGCTCCCACAGTGGTCAAGGGCGTTATGCAGATTGGGTTCAGCCCCGCCGATCCAGCACATTCACCACCAGCCGATCCACCCACCCCCACACCCTCTGCTTCACCCGCCGCCATAACGGCCGGCGTTGCCACGACTCGAGGCTGACCTCCTGGCTCAGGGCAAAGTCCTTCTCGAAACTCGCCGCCACCGCACGTGTCAGCCCTGCATCCAGCGCTTCAAGGTTGGCTTCCAGGTTGAAACGCAGGTTCCAGTGATCGAAGTTGCACGAGCCGATGCTCACCCAATCGTCGACCAGCACCATTTTCAGGTGCAGGAAACACGGCTGGTATTCGAAGATCTTCACCCCGGACTTGAGCAATCGCGGGTAGTAGCGATGCCCGGCGTAGCGCACCGATGGGTGATCGGTGCGCGGCCCGGTCAGCAGCAGGCGCACGTCGATGCCGCGGGCGGCCGCCCGGCGAAGTGAGCGACGGACTTTCCAGGTTGGCAAGAAATACGGGGTGGCCAGCCAGATCCGCCGCTGGCCACTGTTCAGTGCGCGAATCAGCGATTGCAGGATGTCCCGGTGTTGACGGGCATCGGCATACGCGACCCGGCCCATGCCCTCGCCCATGGCCGGCACGCGCGGCAGACGCGGCAAGCCGAAGTTCGATGCCGGTTTCCAGGCACGGCGATGGCGGTTGGCAATCCACTGACGATCGAACAGCAACTGCCAGTCAATGACCAGCGGGCCGCTGATTTCCACCATCACTTCGTGCCATTCGCTGGTGTCTTCACCCGGTGTCCAGAATTCATCGGTCACGCCTGTGCCGCCGACCACCGCCAGACACTGGTCGACCAGCAACAGCTTGCGGTGATCGCGATAGAAATTGCCCACCCAGCGGCGCCAGCTCAGGCGATTGTAGAATCGCAGTTCGACACCCGCCGTTATCAGCCGCTGTCGCATGGTCAGCGTGAACGCCAGACTGCCGTAATCATCGAACAGGCAACGTACCCGCACACCGCGCTCAGCGGCCTGGACCAACGCCTGGACCATGGCCTCGGCACAGGCGCCAGCTTCCACCAGGTACAGCTCCAGCTCTACCTGTTCTTCGGCGCGGGCAATCGCGACCAGCATCCGCGGAAAAAACTGCGGGCCGTCGACCAGCAGTTCAAAAGCATTGCCTTCACGCCAGGGGAAAATTGCACCGGCCATGTCAGCGCGCCGTGAAAATCAGTACCGCACCCACTGGCACCGACAGACTGATGGCCGACAACCCGGCGACCTTGCGCAAGCTTTCCAGGCCAGGTGCCAGGTCGAAATCTTCGGCGTTGATCACCAGCGGCTCGAGGGTCACGACCTGAAAGCGTCGATCATCAAGGCGGGTCGCCAGCAGTTCGGCGTTGTACTGGTGTTGCTTGCCATGCAGGTCGACCGTCAACGGCAATCGCAATTCCAGTTGCGCACCGGGCGCGAGGTCGTTGATCGGGCGCAGATCGATTTGCGTGGTGATCAACGCTTCGGGGAATGTCTGGATCTGGAACAGCTCCTTGCGCATGCGTTCGTCGCGCAAGGGGATGCCGCTGTTCACCGATTCCAGTTCCACTTCCACCTCGGCAAGGCCCGTGGGGCTGACCTTGCCGTGCAGTACCAGAAAACGTTGCACTTCGGAGATGTTGGTGTTTTTGGTGCTGATGAACGACAGCCGCGAGGACTCGCCGTCCAGGTACCAATTGGCCTGGGCTGACAATGCAGTGCCGGCCAGCAGCAGGAAGGCGAGGGTTTTGAAGAGGGGGCGGTTGAACATAGAGACTCATGGGCAGATAAACCTGAGCGAACCTTAACTGGCCGTGGGCTCATTGCAAACCGTGAAGATCAAAAGATCGCACCGGTAGGAGCCGGCTTGCTGGCGATAGCGATCTCTCGGGCGCCATCGCCAGCAAGCCGGCTCCTGAAAAGAGCGACCCATCAGGGATTCAGGCGGCAGCCTTGGTGTTCGCCGAGCCATTGCGCGCTATTACTGCGCCCCATGCCGCTGACCGTCACGCGCTTGCTCGCCGCGTCATCGGTGAACCCGCTGACGGGCAACCACTGCTTCACGTAACCGTGGCAATACTCGACATCGTTAGCCATCACGTAACGGCATGAGCAATATTCCTTGGCGGTGTAGGCGCTGATGATGTCCGGGAAGGCCCACAGCGCCACCCGCTCCTGCCAGCCCCAGGCGAACAAGACGATCAACAGGACCCACAACAACGTGTAGAACGGTCGGCGACGAACAAAACCGTGGCGGTTCATGGCTGCACCTTCGCGACAAAGGCCTCGAGCGCGAACTTGAGCAATTCGTTGTGTCGATAGCTGCCGTCGCGATCATCGCCGTAGCGCACGATCACCAAATGTTCGCCGGGAATCACATACATCGCCTGCCCCCAATGGCCAAGGGCGGCGAACGTGTCGCCGGGGGCGTCGGGCCAGGGGGTTGCGCCACCCTCTATCGAGCGATTGAGCCACCAATGGCCGCCTGGCACTGCTTCGTCCTGATGGGCCTGATAGCCGGCGAAAGGTTCGCGGTTAAAGGCAACCCAGGCTTTGGGCAAAACTTGTCGATCGATCCAGCGTCCGTCGCGGGCCATCAACAGGCCGATCCGTGCCAGGTCCCGGGCGGTGAGGTAGGCATAGGACGAGGCGACGAAGGTGCCGCTGGCGTCAGTTTCCCAGACCGCGCGGTCAATCCCCAAAGGCTCGAACAGTGCGGTCCACGGGTAGTCCGGATACCGGGTCGGACCGACGATGGTTTTCAACGCCGCCGACAGCAGATTGGTATCACCACTGGAATAACGGAAGGCCTGGCCGGGCCGGGCATAGTTGTCGTGGCCAGCGGTGAACGCGGCGATATCCCGGTGACCTCGGGTGTAGAGCATGGCCACCACCGACGACTTCAACGGTGCGTATTCATAGTCTTCCTGCCAGTCCAGCCCCGACGCCCAGTGCAGCAGATCGGCCAGGGTCATGGCGGGATGCCTGTGCAGCGGCGGATAGAACTTCGACACCGGATCCTGCAGGTTGAACAGGCCCTCGCCATAAGCCACGCCGAAGACCGTGGCCATCAGGCTTTTGCTGATGGACCAGGTCAGGTGCGGGGTATTGGCGGTGGTTGGGCCGGCGTAGCGTTCGTAGATCAATTGACCGTCGCGGATCACCAGCAAGGCATCGGTGCGGATGCCTTGGCGGGTGTTGTCGTCGCGGGGTGGAAAGGCGTAAGCCTCCAGGGCTTGAAGCGCCGGGCCGGTGACTGCGGGGCCGGTCGCCCATTGAGCGCCAGGCCAGTTTTCGGCGTGCGCCGGGAGGCTGAGCAGCAGCAGGAAAAGCAGGGGCAAGCCTTTGAACATGGTGGGGGCTCGGGGGGATTGGCCCTGCTGAGGTTAGTGGAGCTTGATGACAGTTTTGGAATTTGCGGCGCCCATGAGGCCTTCGCTGGCAAGCCAGCTCCTACACGGGTTTCGTGTTGCTCACAGATCCCCTGTAGGAGCTGGCTTGCCAGCGAAGAGGCTCCTTGCAGGCTGTCATATAAGCATCACCAAAGCTTCATGGCGATGACACCGGGGCTACATAGCCTGACTTTGCACAACACGGCTGCATAAAGAAAGTCGATCGGCTGCTACCCACGACGGGTGAACAGCCCGTACGGAGACTCGCAATGACTCAGATCGCCCGCATCAGCGACACCGGCAATGAACGCCGCCTGCAAGCCGAACGCCTGGTGGGCGCCGAGGCCTTGCAGGAAGCCCAGGCCTTGCGCTTCAACGTGTTCAGCGGCGAATTCAACGCCAGGCTCAAAGGCGCGGAGCTGGGACTGGACATGGATGACTATGATGTTCACTGCGCCCACATCGGCGTGCGTGACTTGAACAGCGGGCGCCTGGTGGCGACCACCCGCTTGCTCGATCACACGGCCGCCAGCTCGCTGGGCAAGTTCTACAGCGAAGAAGAATTCAGCCTGCATGGCCTGGTCCACTTGAAAGGCCCGATCCTGGAAATCGGCCGCACCTGCGTCGACCCGGCTTATCGCAACGGCGGCACCATCGCCGTGCTCTGGGGTGAACTGGCCGACGTGCTGAACCAGGGTGGCTACAGCTATTTGATGGGTTGCGCGAGCATCCCCATGCAGGACGGCGGCATCCAGGCCCACGCGATCATGCAGCGCCTGCGCGAACGTTACCTGTGCACCGAACACCTGCGGGCCGAACCGAAAAAACCGCTGCCGGCATTGGACATTCCGTCCAACGTCATCGCCGAAATGCCGCCGCTGCTCAAGGCCTATATGCGCCTGGGGGCGAAAATCTGCGGTGAGCCGTGCTGGGACGAAGACTTCCAGGTCGCCGACGTATTCATCCTGCTCAAGCGCGACGAACTCTGCCCGCGTTACGCCAGGCACTTCAAGGCGGCTGTGTGATGAGCCGGTTGCGGGTGTACGCGCGGATTGCGCGAGTGTTGGTGGTGGTAGCGCTGGGGTTGACCATGGCCGGCGTGTTCGGGCTGTTCGAACGCCTGGGGATCGCCCATTCGATGGTCCGCCGCCAGCGTTGGTCGCGGTTCTTCATGGCGCGCCTGGGCAATGCCCTGCCCTTTCGCGTGACCGTGCATGGGGAATTGCCGAAAGCGCCGATGCTCTGGGTCAGCAACCATGTGTCCTGGACCGACATCCCGCTGCTGGGCATGCTCACGCCGCTGTCGTTCCTGTCCAAGGCCGAAGTGCGCACCTGGCCCGTCGCGGGCTGGTTGGCGGCCAAGGCCGGCAGCCTGTTCATCCGTCGCGGGTCGGGCGACAGCCAGTTGATCCGCAAACAGATGACCCGCCATCTGGCGCAGGAACATCCGCTGCTGATGTTCCCGGAAGGCACCACCACCGATGGACGCTCGCTGCGCACCTTCCACGGTCGTTTACTGTCGGCGGCGATCGATTCCGAAGTGAAGCTGCAGCCGGTGGCGATTCGTTATCTGCGAGACGGTGAGCTGGACTCCCTGGCACCCTTCATTGGCGATGATGATTTGCTTTCGCACTTGATGCGTTTGTTTGCCAATGATCGGGGCGAGGTGGAGATTCATCTGCTCAAGCCGATCGCCTGCGAAGGTCGCGAGCGGGCCGCGCTGGCGTTTGAAGCGCAGCAGGCGGTGCAAAAGGCGTTGTTTGGGGAAGTGGCGAAACCAGCGGAGCCGCGGCGTACCGGCGAACTGATCGCGGCGTAACACCACCGTCCTGTAGGAGCTGGCTTGCCAGCGAAGGCGGTCTATCAGCCAATACATGTGTTGACTGACACGCCGCCTTCGCTGGCAAGCCAGCTCCTACAGGGGGGTTTAAGTCGCTGGGTGGTTCTGGGCGAAATCCTGAAGCTGTGGATAGAACAATCGAAAGTCATCGCTCAAAGGCTCATACAAACCCCGCAACTCCTGCATCGCCGCCGCCAGCTCCTCCGGCCGTGTCAGCCTCCGCGAAATCCCGCGCAACACCTGCTCCAACACCGCGAACTCCCGGTAAGACCCCAACCAGTCATTGGCCACCATGTGCGGCGCGATCCTCGCCAACCGCTCCGGTAATTGTGGCTCCGCCGACAGCACCCGATACACATCCGAGGTGAACCGCTCCAGCGGCTGGTCCGAGTAGAGCGTCCAGTCCCGCGCCAGGCAATGGTCGAAAAACACGTCGAGCACAATCCCGGCATAACGCCGACGCGTCATGGAAAACCGCGACAGGGAGATATCCACCAACGGATGGCGGTCGGTAAAGACGTCAATGCGTCGATGCAACTGGATGGCCGCCTCGATTTCCGGATCGAACTGCCCTTGCAGCCGTCCTTTGACGAAATCGCCGTACAGGCTGCCGAGCAATTGACCGGGACGCTGACCACCGAGGTGCAGATGTGCGAGATAATTCATGGACGCAGCTTAGCACTGCAGCTTTGTATCTGGACAACCCACGTATCGTTATAACCCGATATACCGATTTATACGGTCATCAGACCAAAATCATATTGGTGTATCGCGAAGTACCGATTTAAAGTTCGCCTCATCGCGATATAGCGTTTTACTCATCACGAGCCCAATCCCATGACCATCGACCTCGACGAAATAATAAAAGCGCTGGCACACCCAGTACGCCGAGACATCCTCATCTGGCTGAAAGATCCCAAGACACAGTTCCCGGAACAGCTGCACAACCACGAGTACGGCATTTGTGCCGGACAGATCGACCAACGCTGCGGCCTGTCGCAGTCGACCGTGTCCGCTCACTTGGCGACCTTGCAGCGTGCGGGGCTGATCAGCAGCCAGAAAGCCGGTCAATGGCACTTCTTCAAACGCAACGAGGACGTGATCCAGGCGTTCCTCGACGCCATCGTCAAGGAGCTCAGCGCTCCGACAAGGAACTGAACAATGCCCCTCTCGCTACTCATCCTGGCCCTTAGCGCCTTCGCCATCGGCACCACCGAGTTCGTCATCATGGGCTTGCTGCCCGATGTGGCGGCCGACCTTGGTGTGTCGATCCCCGGCGCCGGCTGGCTGGTGACCGGTTACGCCCTGGGCGTGGCCATCGGTGCGCCGTTCATGGCACTGGCCACCTCCCGGCTGCCACGCAAGGCCGCCCTGGTAGCGTTGATGGGCATCTTCATCGTTGGCAACCTGCTCTGTGCAGTGGCCAGTGACTACAACGTGCTGATGTTCGCCCGGGTGGTCACTGCCCTGTGTCACGGTGCGTTCTTCGGCATCGGTTCGGTGGTGGCGGCAGGCCTGGTGCCGGCGAACAAGCGCGCTTCGGCCGTGGCCTTGATGTTCACCGGCCTGACCCTGGCCAACGTGCTCGGCGTTCCACTGGGCACCGCGCTCGGTCAGGAAGCCGGCTGGCGCTCGACGTTCTGGGCCGTGACCGTGATCGGTGTGATTGCGCTGATCGGCTTGATCCGCTTCCTGCCGGCCAAGCGCGATGAAGAGAAGCTTGACATGCGCGCCGAACTGCGCGCGCTCAAGGGTGCCGGGATCTGGCTGTCCCTGAGCATGACGGCGTTGTTCGCGGCGTCCGTGTTCACCCTGTTCACCTATGTCGCCCCGCTGCTCGGCGATGTCACCGGCGTCTCGCCCAAAGGCGTGACCTGGACCCTGATGCTCATCGGCCTCGGCCTGACCGTCGGCAACATCATCGGCGGCAAGCTGGCGGACAAAAGCATGGCTGCCACGCTGATCGGCGTCTTCATCTCGATGGCGGTGATCTCTACGGTGCTGACCTGGACCAGCGTCGCGCTGATCCCCACCGAAATCACCCTGTTCCTCTGGGCGACCGCGTGCTTTGCCGCCGTACCCGCCCTGCAAGTGAATGTCGTGACCTACGGCAAGGCCGCACCGAACCTGGTGTCGACCCTGAACATCGGCGCTTTCAACATCGGCAACGCCCTCGGTGCCTGGGTCGGCGGCAGCGTCATTGCCCACGGCTTCGGCCTGACCAGCGTGCCTCTCGCGGCAGCCGCACTGGCGGTGCTCGCCCTGCTGGTGACCCTGATTACTTTCCGTCAGCGCGGCAATCCCGAACTGGCCCCTGCTACCTACTGATCAACTGATACCTCACGAGGGTTGTACTTTTATGACGACTATTTTCGATCCAATCAAACTGGGCGACCTCGAGTTGGCCAACCGCATCATCATGGCGCCGCTGACCCGCTGCCGCGCCGACGAAGGCCGGGTGCCGAACGCGCTGATGGCCGAATACTACGTGCAGCGCGCCTCGGCCGGCCTGATCCTCAGCGAGGCCACCTCGGTCACGCCGATGGGCGTCGGCTATCCGGACACCCCGGGCATCTGGTCCAACGACCAGGTACGTGGCTGGACCAACGTGACCAAAGCGATCCACGGCGCGGGCGGCAAGATCTTCCTGCAACTGTGGCACGTCGGCCGGGTTTCCCACCCGTCATACCTGAACGGCGAAGCGCCGGTCGCACCGAGCGCCATCCAGCCCAAGGGTCACGTCAGCCTGGTTCGTCCACTGGCCGACTACCCGACCCCGCGTGCCTTGGAAACCGCTGAAATCGCCGACATCGTCGACGCTTATCGCGTGGGTGCCGAAAATGCCAAGGCTGCCGGTTTCGACGGCGTGGAAATCCACGGCGCCAACGGTTACCTGCTCGACCAGTTCCTGCAGAGCAGCACCAACCAGCGTACCGATAACTACGGTGGCTCCCTGGAAAACCGGGCGCGCCTGTTGCTGGAAGTGACGGATGCCGCAATCGAAGTCTGGGGCGCCGGCCGCGTCGGTGTGCACCTGGCGCCGCGCGCCGACTCCCATGACATGGGCGATGACAACCTGGCCGAAACCTTCACCTACGTCGCTCGCGAACTGGGCAAGCGGGGTATCGCCTTCATCTGCTCACGGGAAAAAGAAGCCGGCGACAGCCTCGGCCCGCAACTCAAGGAAGCCTTCGGCGGCCCGTACATCGTCAACGAACGCTTCACCAAAGACAGTGCCAACGCCTGGCTGGCCAGCGGCAAGGCCGATGCGGTCGCCTTCGGTGTGCCGTTCATTGCCAATCCCGATTTGCCAGCACGCTTGAAGGCTGATGCGCCGTTGAACGAGGCCCGCCCTGAGTTGTTCTACGCCAAGGGGCCGGTGGGCTACATCGACTACCCGGTGATGTAAGCGCCAGTCTCTGCAATGCAAAAAGCCCCGACTCGAAAGAGCCGGGGCTTTTTTGTGATTATTCACGCAATCCCGGTGAACACTGACCTGTAGGAGCCGGCTTGCTGGCGATGATCGTTAACGATAACGCGTGCGATCTGGTTAAACGCGGCGCACTTGAGTCCATCGCCAGCAAGCCGGCTCCTACAGGGTCAGAGTTCGAGCACCATCTCATGCCACGCCATCCCGCCATGGTCGGAGGCGGAAGGCTTGATGTAGGCGAAGCCAAAACCCGCGTAGAGCGCAATATGCCGCTCCTTGCACATCAGGTGGATGCTGGCCTTGTTCAGTGCGCGCATCCGCTCGATGAACTCAGCCATCAAACGTTTTGCCAGGCCTTGCCCCTGGAAATCCGGATGCACCACCACCGACATGATGACCACATGGGAGCCGGCCGGGTCGTGGCCGATCAGTTCCTTGAACGCCTCGTCCGACATTTCCACCTGAAACGCCGCTCCGGAATTGATGAATCCGGCGACGACGCCATCCACTTCGGCCACGATGAACCCCTCGGGCCAGGTGGCGATGCGGGTCGCTATTTTCTCCCGGGTCGCGGCTTCGTCACCTTCGTAGGCAAGGATTTCGATGGCGTAGCAGCGATCCAGGTCAGCGGGGGTGACGTGGCGAATGGCGGTGTTCATGTCGGCTCGAATCAGCGGGGGAAAGACAGGGGATCATAAAGCAGCGTCAACTCGACATCGAGAGGCGAATCGCTGATCCGCCTCTCGATCCAGCCATTACGGCTTGAGCGGCAACCAGATTTCCAGCACGCCGGTGTTGAGCTTTGGGTTGAAGTCTTCGCTGTAGCGTTCGAACTCCGGGGCATCTGCCGCCTGATGGCCGGATTGCGGCAGCCAGGTTTTCCAGATGTACTGGAAGGTCTGGGGCAAGGTGTCCAGAGCGCCCTTGTGTTCGAACACCGCATAACGCTGAGGCAAAACCTCTACCCAGCGATATTTATCAGGCAGGTCGTCGAGCTTGCTGATTTCGACCCCGGCGATGTACTCGAAACCACCCTTGCCATCCGGATTGCAACAGATGCCGTAGGTCACTTCGCTTTTCTGGTTGGGAATTTTGCCGATCTCGGGAATGAATTTCTCCCAGAGCGCGGGGATCCCTTGCGTAGTGGACGAGGTAAATCGCCCGCCAAGCCCTGCAATGAGCAGGAACTGACCGTTTTCGAAGCGCGGCTCGGCCAGTTTGACCTCTGTGTTCTCATCCATGACTCGACTCCTGATACAAAAAAGTGGGTTCGGCTCGGAGTATAGAAGCCAAACCCGATTCGCCCAGTCAAAGCCCGTGTAGTGGCTCGACGGCACCTGCGCCAATGAACTCGTTATAACCCGATAGAATCACGTAGACCGCGAAATAGCAGAAGATCGCCGCGGATGCCAGGTACGAGTAACGCAGCAGTTTGTCGCCCAGCAACTTGCCACCATGGCTCGCGGCGAAGCACAGGCCGACGCACCAGAGCACTCCGGCGCACAGAAACCCACCGAGAAACAGCGCCGAACCGAGGACACCGCCACCGCCGGAACGCGCAATCAGCGTGCCGCCCACTGCCGCGAACCAGAGAATGGCGCTGGGTGACGACATGGCGAGGAATATTCCGCGGAAAAACTCCTTGCGGTGCGAGTTGTGCCCGACTTCGGCAGCCTCGGCCAGCAGTGTCTCGTGGTGAATCGCCGAATAGATCATCTTCGCCGCGAAATACACCAGCAACACCGAACCACCGATCCACAGCACCCAGCGCACAGTCTCGTATTGCAGCAAAACCGTCATGCCCGCCAATGCCAGCACCGCATAGATCAGGTCACCGACGCAGGTGCCCAACCCCAGGGCGAAGCCCTGGAAATAGCCCCGCTGCATCGCCAAAGTGATCATCGCGATATTGGCCACACCGATGTCCAGGCACAGCGAAAGGCTCAGCAAAAAGCCACTGGTAAATTCCATCAACCGATTTCCTTCGGACAAATTTGTTTACATAGACGCTGGACAGTGTGCCACAGCTGCCCGTACATTCCGCCACAGGCCACCGCAGTGGCCAGCGTCGCTCGGACGGTTCCGGGCGCTCACGTTATCCGAGGCAACAATGGCTAACCCAGGTTCGCCGCGCCGCTTTGCGCGCATAGATCGACTCCCCCCTTACGTATTCAACATCACTGCCGAGCTGAAGATGGCCGCCCGTCGTCGTGGCGAAGACATCATCGACTTCAGCATGGGCAACCCCGACGGCGCGACACCGCCGCACATTGTCGACAAACTCGTCACCGTCGCCCAGCGCGAAGACACCCACGGCTATTCCACGTCCAAGGGCATCCCGCGTCTGCGCCGGGCGATTTCCAACTGGTACAAGGATCGCTACGAGGTCGACATCGACCCGGAAAGCGAAGCCATCGTCACCATCGGTTCCAAGGAAGGCCTGGCGCACCTGATGCTGGCCACTCTCGACCAGGGCGATACCGTGCTGGTGCCGAACCCGAGTTACCCGATCCACATCTATGGTGCCGTGATTGCCGGTGCCCAGGTGCGCTCGGTGCCGCTGATCCCGGGCGTGGACTTTTTCGCCGAGCTGGAAAGCGCGATTCGCGGTTCGATCCCGAAACCGAAAATGATGATCCTCGGCTTCCCGTCCAACCCCACCGCCCAGTGCGTGGAGCTGGACTTCTTCGAGCGGGTGATCGCCCTCGCCAAGCAGTACGACGTGCTGGTGGTGCACGACCTGGCCTACGCCGACATCGTCTATGACGGCTGGAAAGCACCCTCGATCATGCAAGTGCCGGGCGCCAAGGACATCGCGGTGGAGTTTTTCACCCTGTCCAAGAGCTACAACATGGCCGGCTGGCGCATCGGCTTCATGGTCGGCAACGCCGAACTGGTCAACGCCCTGGCGCGGATCAAGAGCTACCACGACTACGGCACCTTCACCCCGCTGCAAGTCGCCGCCATCGCTGCACTGGAAGGCGATCAGCAGTGTGTCAAGGACATTGCCGAGCAATACCGCCAGCGGCGCAATGTACTGGTCAAGGGCCTGCATGAATTGGGCTGGATGGTGGAAAATCCTAAAGCCGCGATGTACGTCTGGGCCAAGATTCCCGAGGCCTATGCGCACCTGGGCTCGCTGGAATTCGCCAAGAAAATGCTCGCCGAGGCCAAGGTCTGCGTCTCGCCGGGTGTGGGATTCGGTGAATACGGGGATGATCACGTGCGCTTTGCGCTGATCGAAAACCAGGACCGGATTCGCCAGGCGATACGCGGGATTCGCGGTATGTTCCGGGCGGATGGGCTGATAAGTAAATCTAACGCCTGACACCGAACCCTGTAGGAGCTGGCTTGCCAGCGAAAGCGGCCTGACAGTCAACATCAATGTTGAATGTCAGGCCCTCTTCGCTGGCAAGTCGGATCGCCGCACCGCAGCTCATTGAGTTGCGGTGTTGCTTAGACGAACATCGACAACAGCAGGATAAAGCCCAAGCCCACCACCGACAGAATGGTTTCCATCGCCGTCCAGGTCTTGAAGGTTTCCGCCACGGTCATGTTGAAGTACTGCTTCACCAGCCAGAAACCCGCGTCGTTGACGTGGGACAGGATCAACGAACCGGCACCGGTGGCAAGTACCAACAGTTCACGGTTCACACCCGGCATCATCCCTACCACCGGCACCACGATGCCCGCGCCGGTGATGGTCGCCACGGTTGCCGAACCGGTCGCGATCCGGATCACCGCCGCCACCAGCCAAGCGAGCAGGATCGGCGAGATCTGCGCGTTCACGGCCATGTGGCCGATCACGTCACCCACGCCGCTGGTCACCAGCATCTGCTTGAAGCCACCCCCGGCACCGATGATCAAAATGATCGCGGCGGTCGGTGCGAGGCTGGCGTCGAGCAACTTCAGAATCTTGTTCGAACCCATGCCCTGACGGTGGCCGAAGGTGTACAGCGACAACAGCAATGCCAGCAACAGCGCCGAGATCGGGTGGCCGATCAGGTCCATGAAGGAGCGCGCGAAATTGCCTTCCGGCAGCACCACGTCGGCAAAGGTCTTGAGCAACATCAGGAACACCGGCAGCAGCACGGTGATCAACGTGATGCTGAAGCTCGGCAGTTCGGCCGAGTCCGGTTCGCGCGCCAGTTGATCCACCAGCTCCTGGTTAGGGTGGCCGGGGATGTACTTGGCAATGAATGTGCCGTAGATCGGGCCGGCGATGATCGCCGTCGGCAGCGCAACGATCAGGCCGTACAGAATGGTTTTACCTATGTCGGCACCGAACACGCCGATCGCCAGCAGTGGGCCCGGGTGTGGCGGAACCAGACCGTGCACGGCGGAAAGACCGGCCAGCAGCGGAATACCGATTTTGATGATCGACACCCCGGTGCGGCGGGCGACGATGAACACCAGCGGGATCAGCAGCACGAAGCCGATTTCGAAGAACAATGGAATGCCGACCAGGAAGGCGGCGAACATCATCGCCCACTGCACCTTGTCCTTGCCGAACGCCCGGATCAGGGTTTGGGCAATCTGATCCGCCCCGCCCGATTCGGCCATCATCTTGCCGAGCATGGTCCCCAGCGCCAGGATGATCCCGACGAAACCGAGCACCCCGCCGAAACCGTCCTGGAACGCCTTGATGATGGTGCCGAACGGCATGCCGGACGTCAGGCCGAGAAAGGCGGCGGCAATGATCAGGGCAATGAAGGGATGGAACTTGAACTTGGTGATCAGGACGATAAGCCCGATCACCGTGACCACTGCATCGAGCAGCAGGAACGTCTCGTGGGACATGCCAAACATTAGGGGTGTCTCCTGGTTGTTGTTGTTATTAAAGCGGGTAATTCGCGAGCCATCAGGACAGCGCTACCTTTGCAAGGCAAATTCATCCGGCGCGTTGCAGGCCATGAGCCTGCCACCAGTCATGGGCCTGCTTCGCCAATTGGTCGACGCTGTGGTTCGACGCGTCCAGAGCCAGGGTCAGGGGCTCGCCAACGGGTGATTCAAGGGTGGCGAACTGGCTGTCGATCAACGTTGACGGCATGAAGTGGCCCGGGCGATGGGAGACTCGATCAGCGGCGACTTCAGGGGTCAGTTCCAGGAACACGAAGCCCAGGCCCGGCAAGGCGCTGCGCAAACGTTCCCGGTAAATATGTTTGAGGGCCGAGCAGGTGAGCACCGGGCGTTCGCCCTTGGCATCAATGCGGCGCAGCTCGTCGCACAGGCTGTCGAGCCAGCCGGCACGGTCTTCGTCGTTCAGGGGAATACCTGCGCTCATCTTTTCGATATTGGCGGCAGGGTGAAAGGAGTCGCCTTCAATGGCGGTCGCGCCGCTGAGTTGGCACAAGGACTCGCTGACGCACGTCTTGCCGCAACCGGCAACGCCCATGATGACCAGGGCTCTGATGGGATGATTCATGTAACACCTCAGCGCGCAGACAGCGCTACCTTTGCTGGTTATGACACTGGAGCAAAAGCAGAAGTTGCCGACGCCTTCTTGTCATTTTTGTGGGTTGCAGCATGTTTGTCCCAATACCAAAGAGCCGAAATCAGGCAGACCCCGCTCACGCATTTGCAGCTGCATCGAGACAGCGCTACCTTAGTGCCTTGAATTTTGTTTGGCAAGCCGCCCGATGACCTCTCCTAAAAACGATAAAAATACCCGCACCACTGGCCGCCCTACCCTCAATGAAGTCGCACGCCTGGCCGGTGTCAGCCCGATCACCGCGTCCCGCGCCTTGCGCGGAGTCTCCACGGTGGCCACCGAACTGGTGGAAAAAGTCCAGAAAGCCGCCCTCGAGCTCAACTACGTGGTCAACCCCGCCGCCCGCGCGTTAGCCTCGGCCCAGAGCCATTCCGTGGTGGTTCTGGTGCCGTCGCTGTCGAACTTGCTGTTCATCGACACGCTGGAAGCCATTCATCAGGTTTTACGCCCGAAGGGCTTCGAAGTGCTGATCGGCAACTTCCACTACTCGCGCGATGAAGAAGAAAACCTGCTGCGCAATTACATGGCCTATCAACCTCGCGGCTTGCTGCTGACCGGTTTCGACCGCACCGAAAGTTCGCGGCGGATGATCGAGGCGAGCAACATTCCGTGCGTGTACATGATGGAACTGGACAGTGCCGCCGGGCTTAACTGCGTCGGTTTTTCGCAGCTCGCCGCCGGTGAGACGGCGGCGGAACATTTGCTCTCCCGCGGTCGCAAGCGCCTGGCGTACATCGGCGCGCAGCTGGACCAACGCACGTTGCTGCGCGGCGAAGGTTTCCGCAAAGCCCTGCAAAAAGCCGATTTGTATGACCCGGATCTTGAAGTGCTGACCCCGCGTGCCTCATCCGTCGGTTTGGGCGGTGAACTGTTCCTGCAACTGATGGCCAGTCACCCGGATGTCGATGCGATCTTCTTCGGCAACGACGACCTGGCCCAGGGCGCGCTCCTCGAAGCCATGCGTTGCGGGATCAGGATTCCGCAGCAGGTGGCAATCCTCGGCTTCAACGACCTGCCGGCCTCGGCTCACATGGTCCCGCGGCTGAGCAGCATCAGCACGCCGCGCGAAGCCATTGGCCGGCGTTCGGCGGAGTTGATGCTGACCTTGCTGGCTGGCAATGTGGTGGCCAAACCGGTGCAGGACATGGGGTTCGAATTGAAAGTGCGCGAGAGTACCTGACCGTTTCCGACTTGATGTCTCCCGTTGGCAGGCACACTATTAAATCCCCGAAGCCCTGATCCGCTAACGGAGTAGCCCATGGAACATGCACTGAAGATTCTCGGCAAAGCCTCGTCGATCAACGTCCGCAAGGTCCTGTGGACTTGCGAGGAGCTGGGCCTGTCCTACGAACGTGAGGATTGGGGCGGCGGTTATGCCTCGACTCACACGCCGGAGTTTCTCAGGCTCAATCCCAACGCGCTGGTGCCGGTGATCATCGATGAGGCCGGCGTGCTCTGGGAATCCAACACCATCTGCCGTTATCTGGCCAACAAACACCAGAACACCGACCTGCTACCGCACGAACCGGCGGCACGTGCCCGGGTGGAGCAGTGGATGGATTGGCAGGCCACCGAACTCAATGCGGCCTGGAGCTATGCGTTCACGGCGCTGGTGCGCAAGGATCCGGAGTTCCAGGACCCACATCACATCGCCGCTGGCGTGCGTGGCTGGAATCAGAAGATGGGCATCCTCGAGCATCAGCTCGCAGCCACCAAGGCCTATGTCGCCGGGCCTCGGTTCTCCCTGGCCGATATTGTCATCGGGCTATCGGTCAATCGCTGGCTGATAACGCCCATGGAGCGGCCAGACTACCCCGCTATCGACGAGTATTTTCAGCGGCTGGCACAACGTCCGGGGTTCTTGAAACACGGCTGCAATGGTCTGCCTTGAAGGGTCGGCAGCTCGCTCATTGAAAATGCCGTTTATTTGAGAAAAACGCGGCGCTGACCATGAACAACGCATACCGACTTTGGCGGGAAATCTTGCAGATTATTTGATTATTCATCGCGCCCCCTGTAGGCGCTGGCTTGTCGGATCGCCGCATCGCCGCGAAGAGGCCGACACGTTCAAACATCAATGCTGCCAGTTATGCCGTCTTCGCTGCGGTTCGGCGCTCCGACAAGCCAGCTCCTACAGGGGACAGGTGTCAGGACTATTTTGGTACCTGTTTGATTTTTCGCTTAATGCCCGAACACATCCACCTTCTTGGCTTTTTTGTCCGCACGCTTTTCATCGGCGGTTTTCGCCGGTTTCTTCTTTGCCGCTTTTTTTGAATCCATGCCTTTGGCCATGATACGTACTCCACTCATACGGGATGTGAGATCAGGTATACACCTATCCCCGCGCTCGCGTTCTTTTATAATCGCCCGCTTTGCGCACCGACAGTCGAAGACCATGCCCAACACCCAGTACACCTTGCTCGACGAGCCATTATGGCCGTTGATGAACAAGTTCTATCGCGCCCATCAATCGTCGATGAAAGCGGTCCGCGATGCTCGACTGTGGGTCGCCAGGCGCGACGATATCGTGGGTGCGCTGTGTTTGCGACCGGTCTCGGGCGGGCATTGGTTGACGGGTTTGCTGGTTGATCCGGCTTGCCGGGAACAGGGGATTGCCGCCACGTTGATTGCCGAAGCAGTCAAAGGACTCGACAACCCGGTGTGGCTGTTCTGCCATCCGGACTTGCGGGGGTTTTATGAGCGGCGTGGCTTTGTCTTCGATCCGCCGATGCCGTACGCCATGGTCGAGCGGTTGAGCCGTTACGCGCGCAGCAAACCGATGATTGCCATGGGACTGGAGGCGAATAAAAGTCAATGAGTCAATGAGTCAATGAAGATCCAATGTGGGAGCGGGCTTGCTCGCGAATGCGGTGTGTCAGTTAATAGTTACTTTGACTGACACACCGCATTCGCGAGCAAGCCCGCTCCCACATTAGGTTTGTGGTGATCTCAGTCGTCGGCGTTGGGATCAAGCTCCGGAAACATCACTTCGGTAAACCCGAACTTGCTGAAATCGGTAATGCGCGACGGGTACAACCGACCGATCAGGTGATCGCATTCGTGCTGCACCACCCGCGCATGGAACCCTTCGGCAATGCGCAAAATCGGCTGGCCCTTGGGATCGACGCCTTCGTAGCGAATCTGCTGGTAGCGATCCACCGCACCGCGCAGGCCGGGTACCGACAGGCAGCCTTCGAAGCCCTCTTCGAGGACAGGGCTCAACGGCGTGATCAGCGGATTGATCAAAATGGTCTGCGGCACCGCTTCGGCGTCCGGGTAGCGTTCGCTGTGCTCGAAACCGAAGATTACCAGCTGCAGGTCGACGCCGATCTGCGGTGCAGCCAGGCCGACGCCGCCGACGCTTTCCATGGTCTGGAACATGTCGTCGATCAGTTGCCACAACTCGGGGCTGTCGAACATTTCTGCCGGTACCGGCGGGGCGATGCGCAGCAGGCGCTCGTCGCCCATTTTCAGGATTTCACGGATCATTTGGTGACTTCGTCAGTGCTCGGCTTGATCGAGTGATCCCGACCCAGTCCCGAAACGTGGTGTTTGGGTTCCGGCTCGCCGGCGACTTTTTCGCCAGCATTCTTGCCTTCAGTCGACATGTGTTCGATCACCGCATTCATTTCCGCACCGAGCAGCAGCACCGCTGCGGAAATATAGAAGTACAGCAATAGCACGATGATCGCGCCGATACTGCCATACATGGCGTTGTAGTCGGCAAATGTTTTGACATACAGACCGAAACCCACCGATGCGAGGATCCATACCACCACCGCCAGCACCGACCCCGGCGTGATAAAGCGAAACTCCTGTTTAACGTCGGGCATGACGTAATAAATCAGCGCCACCGCGACCATCATCAGGATCACGACCACCGGCCAGCGGGCAATGGTCCACACCGTGACGATGAATTCCTCGACGCCGACTTGCGCAGCGATCCAACCCATCACCTGCGGCCCGAGCACCATCAATGCGGCAGCGATCAACAGCATGCCGGCGATGCCGATGGTATAGATAATCGACAGCGGGAAACGCTTCCACGCCGGACGACCCTCGACCACATCGTAGGCGGCGTTCATCGCACTCATCATCAATCGCACGCCAGCGGACGCGGTCCACAGCGCGATCAAGATACCGATCGACAGCAAGCCACCCGTGGACTGCTGGAGTTGATCGATCACCGGGTTCACCTGCTCCAGCGCCTGGGGCGGCAGGACCAGTTCCGATTGCAGGCGCAGCCAGGAGAAGAAGTCCGGCAGGTGCAGGAAACCGATCAGGGCGATCAGGAACAGGATGAAGGGAAATAGCGAGAACAGCATTTGATAGGCGAGCGCCGAGGCATAGGTCGACATCTCGTCGTCGACGAACTCGGTGACCGTGCGCACCATCACACGGTGGATGGGCAGACCTTTCATGTCCGGGAAAATCATAAGCGTCTCCTTTCGCCGCAAATTTGATGAAGTCGTGGCGACTCAGGGGCCGTTTTTTACAACAAAGTAGCTGATTTGGCGACTTTGAAACAATTTTCAGACTCAAGTTCAGGCTGACACAAAAACGGCCATCCGCGGATGGCCGTTCCTGATAGTCGTCAAAGGCCAAATCAAGCCTTGTCGACGCCTTTCTTGACGGCGTCCTTGGCTTTGCCCACAGCTTGCTGAGCTTCGCCTTTCTTTTCCTGCACCACGCCTTCGGCGCGCATTTTGTCGTTACCGGTTGCCTTGCCGACGCCTTGCTTGACGTTGCCGGCGGCTTCGTTGGCCATGCCTTTTACTTTATCGCCAGTGCTGCCCATGGTGTTACTCCTGTGAACAATTGAACGGAAAAAGTAGTTACACAAGGATTGACCGGGGTCGTTTGCACGGAGTTTCATTTATTTTCACCGCGACATTTCATCGTTCAGTGCAGGTTGGGCTTTATGTTTGCCAAGCAACCCCCGAGAATGCGCAACGTATTCAGGCCGTGGCGCTGAAGATCCAATCCCGTAGGAATGTTATGAAACTCGATAAAAAGCAGGCCATTGCCCGCAGAAACCAGGAACTCGGCGGTGCTGTGCTTGGCGTCAACAACTGCCACTTCACCGAATTGAACCGCAACCGCAACATCTGGTGGTTCGATATCCCGGTCGCGCGCCTGGCCGTCGGTCAGTACGAATGGATTCACCTGCTGATGCACACCCCGGATTCCGACGAACTGCTGCATTTGAAAGTGCCGACGGTGTTCCTGCGCGAGAAGCTCGAAGGCCTGGTCGTGCGTAACCAGGGGAAGCGCAAGGCCGCGCTGAGCCTGGAACTGAGTGCTGACAAGGATTCGTACTTGCAGGACATGCGCCCGGCGGGCACCAACGTCAATTTCGCGCAGTTCCGCCTGTAGCAGCAAAATCAAGAGCATCGCGAGCAGGCTCACTCCCACAGTTGACCGGGCTTCTTCAGAATAAACGCGATCACATGTAGGAGCGAGCTTGCTCCGGGCGGCGTTCCGACGATGGACGCCAGAACACCACGTGTTATCCAGCAAACACGCGTTATCGTTGGCGACCATCGCGAGCAAGCTCGCTCCTACAAAGGCTTAACCGCATCCGCAGGCCTTTTTGTTTTTATGCACTGACCTTCTTCGCAGCCAGCTTCTTCAGCTCTTCATCGCGCAACTCGCGGCGCAGGATCTTGCCCACATTGGTGGTCGGCAGCGCATCGCGGAACTCGACAGACCGTGGAACCTTGTAGCCCGTGACATTGGCGCGCATGTGCTCCATCACCTGCTCCTTGGTCAGGGTCACGCCCGGTTTGGCGACGATGAAAATCTTGATCGCCTCGCCCGACTTCTCGTCCGGCACGCCGATAGCAGCGCATTGCAGCACACCCGGCAGGGTCGCCAGCACATCTTCGAGCTCGTTCGGGTACACGTTGAAACCGGACACCAGGATCATGTCTTTCTTGCGATCGACGATACGCATGTAGCCATCAGGCTGGATCACCGCGATGTCACCGGTCTTCAACCAGCCTTCGCTGTCGAGGATTTCATCGGTGGCTTCCTGACGCTGCCAGTAGCCTTTCATGACCTGCGGACCTTTCACGCACAGTTCGCCGATTTCGCCCAACGGCCGTTCAACGCCGGCGTCATCGATGATTTTGCACAAGGTCGACGGCACCGGGATGCCGATGGTGCCAATCTGGATGTTCTGGATCGGATTGACCGTGGCCACCGGACTGGTTTCGGTCATGCCGTAACCTTCGCAGATGGCACAGCCTGTGACTGCTTTCCAGCGCTCGGCGGCAGCCAGTTGCAAGGCCATGCCGCCCGACAGCGTTATTTTCAGCGCAGAGAAATCCAGCTTGCGGAAGCCTTCGTTGTTGCACAGGGCGACAAACAGCGTGTTCAGGCCGACGAAGCCACTGAACTTCCACTTCGACAGTTCCTTGACCATCGCCGTCAGGTCCCGCGGGTTGCTGATCAGGATGTTGTGGTTGCCGATCAGCATCATCGCCATGCAATGAAAGGTGAAGGCATAGATGTGATACAGCGGCAGCGGCGTGATCAGGATTTCGCAGCCTTCATTGAGGTTGGACCCCATCAGCGCCTTGCACTGCAGCATGTTCGCCACCAGGTTGCGATGGGTCAGCATCGCGCCCTTGGCGACGCCGGTGGTGCCGCCGGTGTATTGCAGCACCGCGACGTCGCTGCTGGCCGGGTTGGCTTCAGACACTGGCTGGCCATGGCCCTTGCTCAGCACGTCGTTGAACTTGATGGCCTTGGGCAGGTGATACGCCGGGACCATTTTCTTCACGTACTTGATGACGCTGTTGACCAGCAGCCGCTTTAGCGGCGGCAACAGGTCGGCCACTTCGGTGACGATCACGTGCCTGACGCCGGTTTTGGGCACGACGGCCTGGGCCAGGTGCGCCATGTTGGCCAGGCAGACGAGTGCCTTGGCACCGGAGTCGTTGAATTGGTGTTCCATCTCCCGCGCGGTGTACAGCGGGTTGGTATTGACCACGATCAGCCCGGCGCGGATGGCGCCGAAGACAGCGACCGGGTATTGCAAGACATTTGGCAGCTGCACGGCGATTCGATCGCCTGGCTGCAAGTCGGTATGCTGTTGCAGGTAAGCGGCAAAGGCACCGGACAATTCGTACAGTTCACCGTAGGTGATTGTCTTGCCCAGGTTGCTGAACGCCGGTTTGTCGGCAAAGCGTTGGCAGGACTGCTTCAATACCGCCTGAATATTCGGGTACTCGTCGGGATTGATCTCGACAGCAATCCCGGCAGGGTACTTATCCTTCCAAAAGTCTTCGATCATGGAAGCCCACTCCTCAGCAACGCGAATTCATCACCGCATTTGATGCGATTATTATTGGTGTGTGTTTTTGGTGTCTATTGTGTTGGTGAGTCTGGCTTTTTCTTAGGCCGAGAAGTCACAAAGCGGGCCGAGAGTAGCAGCTTTGCCGAGGGTCGACCAGAGCCAAAAGCGGTCTCTATGGTCACTTTAATGACTCAAGACCATCAAGCAGTCATTTTAGAGCAAAAAACCTATAAGTCGCTGAAAGCCCCGGAAATCGTGGCTTTAGGCAAAGACTGTAGGAGCGAGCTTGCTCGCGAAAAACCAGAGGACGCCGCTGGGCATCTGGTTTTACTCGTTTTCGTTCACGACCATCGCGAGCGATCGAGCGTCGACCGGCTGCTCCTACAGGGGATCCGCGCGAAGCGCGGCCATTCAACGATCAGGCAATATCGCGCAGCTCGCGCCGCAGAATCTTGCCCACCGGCGTCATCGGCAACGACTCACGCAACACAATGTGCTTGGGCACTTTGTACGCCGTGAAATTTTCCTTGCAGTAGGCCTTGAGCTCTTCAAGACTGACTCCCGTTTCCCGGGCCACCACGAACAGCTTCACCGCCTCCCCCGATCGCTCGTCCGGCACGCCGATCACCGCACAGTTGGCGACCTTAGGGTGAGCCATCACCACATCCTCGATCTCGTTCGGGTAGACGTTGAAACCCGAAACAATGATCATGTCTTTCTTGCGGTCGACAATGCGCACGAAACCATCCGGATCGATCACCGCAATGTCGCCAGACTTGAACCAGCCCTCGGCATCCAGCACTTCGGCGGTGGCTTCGGGCTTCTGCCAGTATCCCTTCATGATCTGCGGGCCCTTGATGCACAGTTCGCCGCGCTCGCCCAAGGCCTGCTCGACGCCTTCATCGTTGATCACTTTCAATGTGGTACCCGGCACCGGCAGGCCGACCGTGCCGATGCGCGATTTATCTCCGTACGGATTGGTGCAAGCCACCGGCGAGGTTTCGGTCAGCCCGTAACCTTCGGTGATGCGGCAACCGGTCAACTGTTCCCAGCGTTCGGCGGTGGCCTTGACCAGCGCGGTACCGCCGGAGTTGGTGAGTTTGAGGCTGGAGAAATCCAGGGTCTTGAAGTCGGGATGGTCCATCAGCGCGACGAACAGCGTGTTGAGCCCCAGCAACGCCGAAAACCGCCAGTTCTTCAATTCCTTGACGAATCCGTCGATATCCCGCGGATTGGTGATCAGCACGTTATGGTTGCCGGTCACCATCATGCACATGCAATTCGCCGTGAAGGCATAGATATGGTACAGCGGCAACGGCGCGATCATCACCTCCTGCCCTTCGCGCAGCAGCGGTTGACCGTCAGTGCCGAACTGACCCAGGCAGGCCCGCGCCTGCTGCATGTTGGCGACCAGGTTGCCATGGGTCAGCATCGCGCCCTTGGCCAGGCCGGTGGTGCCGCCGGTGTATTGCAGCACAGCGATGTCGTCCAGGCCGGCATTCAACGGCTTGATGCCCAGGCCCCGGCCCAGACGCAACGCGCTCTTGAAGGAAATGGCCTGGGGCAGGGAATAGGCTGGGACCATTTTCTTCACCTTGCTCACCAGGGTATTGACCAGCCAGCCCTTGGCGGCGGGCATCAGGTCGCCCATCTTCGCTTCGATCAGGTACTGGATGTCGGTGTCGGCCAGCACTTCCTGGACCTTCTGCCCGAACAGGTTCAGGTACACCAGCGCCCGGGCGCCAGAGTCCTTGAATTGATGGCGCATCTCGCGCGCGGTGTACAACGGGTTGGTATTGACCACGATGAGTCCGGCACGCAAGGCGCCGAACACGGCAATCGGGTAATGCAGGACGTTGGGCATCTGCACCGCGATGCGATCACCCGGCATCAGGTCGGTGTGGGCTTGCAGATAACCGGCGAACGCTGCGCTGTAACGTTCCAGTTCAGCGTAGGTCAGGGTGATGCCCATATTGCTGAAGGCCGGGCGGTCAGCAAATTTCTTGCAGGAACGCTCGAACACCTCGATTACCGACTTATAGGCTCCTTGGTCGATGTCCAGGGGCACGCCAGCCGGGCGTTTGTCATTCCAGAAATCAGGTTGCATTGTTCTTGTCCTCTTTACCTGAGCCTATCCGGGGACCGCTTTGTGTCGTTTCTGAAAACGAACAGCGAAAAGCGGAGCTCCCCGGACACTAGCAGCTATGACGAAACAGGCAAATATGCCAATCGCCGTCATTGACCGTATGAATCTTCCTGCCGTGGCGTGGGCTGTTCAGACGACTGACTACGGATGCGCTATACAATGCAACGACGCCCATGCCACATGCAGCCCTTTGCAAAGGAATCGCCATGATCCACGACACGTTCTGGTTGACCGCGAGTGACCACAGTCGCCTCTTCGTCAACCAGTGGCTGCCCGTCGCGCCTTTGAACGCGGTGATCCTGCTGGCCCACGGCATGGCGGAACACAGTGCCCGCTACGCCCGTCTGGCGGAAAAGTTCTGTGAGCAGGGGTACGGGGTGTATGCCCCGGACTTGCGCGGACATGGCAAAACTGCCGAAAACGGGACATTGGGGCATTTCGCCGACGACGATGGCTGGTGCAAGGTGGTCGGCGATCTCGCCAGCCTCAACCAGCACATTGGTCAACACCATCCCGGCGTGCCGATCGTCTTGCTGGGGCATAGCATGGGCAGCTACCTCGCCCAGGCGTATCTGCTGCACCACAGCGCCAGCCTGCACGGCGCCATACTCAGCGGTTCGAACTTCCAGCCGGTGGCGCTTTATAGCGCTGCCCGGCAGATCGCCCGGTTCGAACGGTTGCGCCAGGGGCCCAAGGGCCGCAGCGCCCTGATCGAATGGTTGTCCTTTGGCTCGTTCAACAAGAAATTCAAGCCGGTGCGCACGCCGTTCGACTGGCTCAGCCGCGATCCGGCCGAGGTCGACAAGTACGCCAATGACCCTCTCTGCGGGTTTCGTTGCACTAATCAGTTCTGGATCGATTTGCTTGGCGGCTTGCAGCAAATCAGCAAAGCGTCCAATCTCGCCCAGATCGATCCAGGCCTGCCGCTGCTGGTGATGGGCGGCGAATGTGATCCGGTGAGTGACGGCAAGCGTCTCAAAGATCTGGCGCATGCGTTGCGCGCCGCCGGTAGCCAGAACCTGCAACTGAACATTTACCCGCAGGCACGGCATGAGCTGTTCAATGAGAGCAACCGCGATGAAGTGACCGCCGATGTACTTAGCTGGATCGCCCAGGCGCTGAGCCACCGACGGCCACCCCGATCCGAATAGTTTTTTTTGTGGATTTTTTAGTTCGTCACAGGAATCGAGACAGATGACCCAGGTTACCAACACCCCTTACGAAACCCTCGAAGTCGGCCAGACCGCCAGTTACAGCAAGACGGTCGAAGAGCGCGACATTCAGTTGTTCGCCGCGATGTCCGGCGATCACAACCCGGTACACCTGGACGCTGAATTCGCCGACCGCACCGCGTTCAGGGGGCGTATCGCCCACGGCATGCTCAGCGGCGCCCTGATCAGCGCGGCCGTAGCCTGTGAACTGCCTGGGCCGGGGACGATTTATATCGGCCAGCAGATGAGCTTTCAGAAGGCGGTGAAGATCGGCGATACCCTGACCGTGCGCCTGGAAATCCTCGAGAAACTGCCCAAGTTTCGTGTGCGGATTGCCACTCGCGTATTCAACCAGCACGATGAGCTGGTGGTGGACGGCGAGGCGGAGATCCTGGCACCCCGCAAGCAGCAAACCGTGACGTTGACCACCCTGCCGGCGATCAGCATCGGCTAAATCGCCGATCTGTAGGAGCCGGCTTGCTGGCGAACCAGGCGACGCCGGTGTGTCAGGCGCGCCCCCTTCGCTGGCAAGCCAGCTCCTACAGGTGTACGCAAAACCCGGTAGGAGCCCTGGCGAACCAGGCGACGCGGTGTGTCAGGCGCGCCCCCTTCGCTGGCAAGCCCGCGCCTACTGGTGTTGCGCGGCCTTTTGCTCTTAAGGCGCTTCTTGCACCTGCACACTCGCCGTCATCCCCGAACTCATATTGATCCCCTCCGGAATCTTGTCCAGCTTGATCCGCACAGGAATCCGCTGGGCCAGCCTGACCCAGTTGAACGTCGGTTCCACCTCCGCCAGCAACTGCCCGTCCGGTGTGGTGTTGCGGTCGGTAATCCCGCGACTGATGCTTGCCACGTGTCCCTCCAGTGCCTCCCCGGCGCTCATCAACCAGACCTTCACCGGGTCACCGATGCGAATCCGCGGCAGTTTGGTTTCCTCGAAGTACGCCTGCACATAAAAAGTCGAATCGTCGATCAGCGCCATCACCGGTTGCCCGGCGTTCACATAGTTGCCTTGGGCCAGGCGCAGGTTGGTGATGTGGCCGCTGCGCGGCGCGTGGACCTGGCTGCGGTCCAGGTTGAGTTGCGCGACCTTGGCTTCGGCCTGGGCTTCACGCAATTCGCCACGGGCAATGCCGGCGTTGATTTGCGCATTCTCGCGCAGCTCGGCACTGATCGCCTGCGGTCCGAGGCTGGCGCGGCGGCTGGCTTCGCGCTCTCGCAGATTGAGTTGCTGCTGGCGGGTCTGGACCACCGCTTGCGCTTTCTCCAGCGCCGCTTCGAAGCGGTCGCGATCAATGCTCAGCAACAGATCGCCAGCCTTGACCTGTTGGTTGTCGAACGCTTTGAGTTCTCGCACCCAGCCCGACACGTCGGGGGCGATGACCACCACGTCGGCGCGGATCCGTGCGTCGCGGGTCCAGGGCGTCAACATGTAGTACTGCCATAAATGGAAACCGGCAAAGATCGCTACCGCCACCAGGCACAAGGTTACTGCTACACGTACGGGTGTACGCATGTTCAACTCCTTATAAAGGTCCGAGGACGACGGTGATCAGGGTCAATACACAGACGTACAAGGCGCAATCGAATAATGCTTCGTGCCAGATCCAGCGGCCGACCGGGGTCAGGCGCAACAACAGGCGCAAGACGCCGGTCACCAGCAGCGCCAGCAGCACATAAATCAGAAACGGGCTGAGCAGCACGCCACCCACCGACCACTCACGCAAGCCCATGACTCTCCTCCTGCTGACGGCACCAGGCACGCCAGCTGCTCTGCAGTTGCAGCACCGCGCCCTGGGCCAGTTTCACCGCATCGCTGGCGGGCAACGCGTACAACGTTTTCAAGAATTCTTCGCTGGGTTGTTCCAGCGCATCGGCGCGACTGCCGGCCGGGCCTTGCTCGAGGACTTTCTCCAATTGATCGAGATAACGCCGTTGCGCCGCACTGACGGGTGCCTGCGCCACCGCCATGCTCAAACGCAAATGCAGCAATTCGTCGCCGATGTCCAAACCCAGCAGCCCGTCATCCCAGCGGCTGCGCGCCGGTTCCGGCAATTCGGGATAGTGCCGCGCCAGTTGCAGCAAACGATCGGCCATGCGCCCACCGAACCAGCTTTCGGCACCGCGCAGATTGCGCCGCGTCAGGCGCACCAGGTCATGGAGTGTCGCCACCAGCAGACGGCGGCCATGCCACGTCGGATTGCGCAGGATTAACAGCCGGAACGCCAGAACCGCCGCGCCCACGCCGATCACCATCGCCAGGGCACTGTTGAAGAAATTCGCAACATCGAACTTCATCGCATTGAGCGGCGAGATCAGGACAATAAAGTGCAGGCAGAACGAGGTCGCCGTGGCGCCGATCTGCGGATTGGCCATGCCCAGCGCACCGAGGAATAATGGCACGCCCATCCCGAGGCAGAGCATTGCAAAGCTGCTCCATTGCGGCAGCAGAATCTGCCCGACGAAAAACGCCGCCGGAACCGCCAGGAAAATCCCCCGCATGAAACTCATGCCGATCTGCGCGCCGTTTTCACGGCTGGCAAACAGGCTGCACACCACACAGGTCAGCAATAATGCGCCCGAGGCGGCGGGCCAGGCGGTCGCCAGCCAGAAGCATGACACCACCAGAAACGCCAGGGCGCTGCGGGCACCGAATACCAGCGCCAATGACAGGTCGCGATGGGGCGCCAGGGTTCGCGGTGGATCGACCGCGTCCTTGCCCTCCTCCACCGCTTTGAGCGCCGCCCTCGCCGCCAGCGCGGTGTCGAGCAGCAAGGTAAAACGCGCCAGGCAAAAACTTTGTGCGGAACTGATCAACGGGTCATGGGTAGCATCGAGCAACATCGGGCGCAGGGCTTGCAGGGTCGCGCTATCCGGGCTGGCGAGCGCCGCCTGGACTTCACTCATCCACGGCATCAATTGCTCGGCCTCTTGCGTTTGCAACTGCTTCCACTGCCGGCGCGCCGAACGGGCGATGCGCAGCAACATCAACAGCTTCTGGCTCAAGCCACTGATGGACCGCGCGCGCTGGCGACCAAGACTGCCTTCGAACCAGGCATGTTCCCGCTGGGCATCCACCGCTACGATCCTGCCGAGGATCTCCAGCAGACCTTTGCGCGCCTGGCCGTCCCCGGCCAGGGTCGCTCGAGCGGCATTCATCCCGCTGTGCCACGCCGCCCGCGCCTGATCCGCCAGTTGTTGCTCGACACGCATTGGCCATAGCAGCGCACTGGCGGCGGTCGCGCACAGAATGCCCAGGCAGATTTCCGTGCAGCGAGCCACGGCTTGATCGAACACCGTCAGCGGATGGGCAAGGGCCGGCAACGCAATGATCGCCACTGTATAACCGGCCAGCACGAACGAATAGGACCAGGCGCTGCGCAACATGGTCGAACTGGCCGTACACAGACCGAGCCACAAGGCCAATGCCAACAGGAACAGCCAGGGCGTCTGCGCAAACAACCCCATGAACACCACCGACATGATTGTCCCGACCAGGGTGCCCAGCAGACGCGCCAGCCCTTTCTGCACCACCATCCCGGACAAGGGCTGGGCGACGATGAAAGCGGTCATCAGCGCCCAGGCCGGTTGCTCCAGTCCCCAGCGCAGTGCCAGCCACAACGCCAGGCCGCCACCGAGCAAGGTCTTGATCGCGAATTGAAGGGCGCGGCGGTCAGGCGCAAGCAAAGCCTGCAAGGTGATAGGCACGTAAAACACTCTTGATAAAGACGATTTAACGATAGACGGCTTCGCCAAGACACCGTCAAAAGATCACGGTCCGATGAAGGAGCTGCCGCAGGCTGCGATCTTTGGATCTCTGGTGTCGCAACAAAGAAAGATCAAAAGATCGCAGCCTTCGGCGGCTCCTACAAGGGTTGATTCAACGTTAAACGCCAGACACAAAAAAACGCCAGACTGGCTGGCGTTTTTGACAGACAAAGGGCGCTTACGAGCGCGCGCGAGCCTGGTTACGCAGGGCTTTGACCTGGTCGTGATTGCGTTGCACGCCATGGTACTGACGTTCAACCAGGTCACGAATGCCGACCAGATTATGCTTGGTGATTTTTTCCAGGGCTTCTTTATAAGCCTTCAGCGCATGGTCTTCACCACGCTCGGCTTCATTCAGCACGGCTTCTTCATCCTTGCCGGTGAACATGGACTTCACATCGACCCAGCGACGGTGCAGGTCACCGCTGACACTGGTGGAGGTTTCCGGATCGCCGCCCATCGAACGCACGGCTGCTTGCAGTTCGGACGCCGCGGTGGCGCAATCGGCGGAACGCTGCACGAACAGCGATTTCAGTTCCGGATTCTTGATGTCTTCAGCGCACGTCTTGAACCCTTCCTGACCGTCTTTGCTGGTTTCGATCAGGTCGTTGAGTACAGAGATGGCTTCTTTATTCATGTCGGTCATTTTCAATTCCTCGCGGGTTGATGAAAGATGTAGTAGCTATTGCACCCTGCATGCCAGCTTTGAATTGATCACTTAATCCTTATTTTTCAAATAGTTATGTTTATCAGGTAAATCTGTATCCGCGTTTTTTGCATGATCTGTCATTTGGCCTGCATGCAGAATGCCTGTATTTTCCAGATTGATTGAATCCAGACGGCTGATAGATGAATCCTGAAAAGCTCGAACTGTTGGTAACCCGTGAAATGCCCTTCGGCAAATACAAGGGTCGAATCATTGCCGACCTGCCCGGCCAATACCTGAACTGGTTCGCCAGGGAAGGCTTCCCCCACGGCGAACTCGGTGGTTTGCTGGCCCTTATGCAGGAAATCGATCACAACGGCCTGTCGGAGTTGCTCGAACCGCTACGCGCCAAACATGGCAAACCTGCCCCTCGGCACTGAAACTTCCCGCTCACCAGCCCCTGATTGAGTAACCCCATGCCCGATAACACCCGCCGCGCCCGTGATGAAGCTTTCTGGCTGACCTTTGCCGACCGCTATGCTGTCGAACCTGGCCCGGTCAATCTGGAGAACGGTTACTTCGGACGCATGTCGCGCACGGTGGTCGAGGAATACCAGCGCAACATCGAACTCATCAACCGCAGCAATTCGGTGCACGTGCGCCAACGCTTCGATCGGGACGAAAGCCTGGAAATCCGTGCGCAAGTGGCCGAACTGGTGAGCGTACCCGCCGACAGCGTTGCCCTCACCCGCAACGCTACGGACGGACTGCAATCGTTGATCCGCAACTACAATCGCCTTCAGCCAGGCGACCAGGTGCTGATCTGCGATCTGGAATACGACACGGTCAAGGGCGCCATGCGTTGGCTGGCGCGCTATCGCGGGGTCGAGGTGATCGAGGTCGAACACCGTCACCCTGCCAGTTTCGACAGTTTGCTGGCCACCTACCGCGAAGCCTTCGTACGTTATCCGCGCCTGAAACTGATGGCCCTGACCCACGTTACCCATCGCACGGGCCTGGTGATGCCGGTGAAGGCGATTGCCACAGCCGCCAGGGAATACGGAGTCGATGTCATTCTCGACGGCGCCCATGCGCTGGGCCAGATCGAATTCGACCTCGAAGACCTGGGAATCGCCTTCGCGGGTTACAACCTGCACAAATGGATCGGTGCGCCGCTGACCCTCGGTTTCATCTACATCAGCCCCGAGCGCCTGGGCGACATCGACCCGGACATGGGCGAGATGCACTTCCCCCCCACGGACATTCGCGCCCGCACGCCACACAGCACGCCCAACATCCCGGCGTTGCTGACCCTGCCACTGGTGTTCGAGGAACATCGGGCCATGGGCGGTGCCGCCGCCAAGGGCGCACGCCTCAATTACCTGCGCAACCGCTGGGTCCGCGCGGTACGCGAATTGTCGGGCATCGAAGTCATGACCCCGGAGGACCCGCGCCTGTATTGCGGCATCACGTCGATGCGTTTTACCCGGCATGCCGATCAACAGGCGATGGCCGAGCGGTTGCTCAAGGACTACAACCTGTTCACCATCGCGCGCAGCGGGGCCGCGAGCGGTCCGTGCATTCGCATCACGCCGGGCTTCACTACCACTGCAGCAGACATTGATCTATTGATCCGGGCGCTGACGGAGCTGCGTTGATACCTTGTGGGAGCGAGCCTGCTCGCGAAGGTCTCAAGAGCGCCGCGTTTAAACAGTTGACACGCGGTATCGTTAACGACCTTCGCGAGCAGGCTCGCTCCTACAGGGCGCCGCGTTTAACCAGTAGACACGCGTTATCGTTAACGACCATCGCGAGCAAGCTCGCTCCTACAGAGGTTTTTTTGCGGGCAAAAAAAAACGGTGCACCGACCAAGCGCACCGTAAAGCCGTAGAACACACAACGAGGTGTTTGGTGAAAGCCGATCAGTCCAGCAGCGCAAGGGCCTCGGCGGTGCATTCCTGAATGCGGGCCCAGTCGCCGTTCTTGATCCACTCGGGATCAAGCATCCAGCTACCGCCCACGCACATCACGTTTTTCAACGCCATGTAGCTCTTGATGTTGGCCGGGCTGACGCCGCCGGTCGGGCAGAATTTCACTTCGCCGAACGGGCCGCCCAAGGCCTTGATGGCTGCCACGCCGCCGCTGACTTCCGCCGGGAACAGCTTGAAACGGCGATAACCCAGGCCATAGCCTTCCATGATGCCCGAGGCATTGCTGATGCCTGGCAACAGCGGGATCGGGCTGTCGACGCTGGCTTCGAGCAGGTCACGGGTGATGCCCGGCGTGACGATGAACTGCGAACCCGCGGCTTCGGCAGCCGCCAACATGTTGCGATCCAATACAGTACCGGCGCCGGTCACCAGCTCCGGACGCTGCTCGCGCAGAACCTGGATGGCCTTGAGGCCGAACTGCGAACGCAGGGTCACTTCCAGGGCGGTCAGGCCACCGGCCGCGAGGGCGTCGGCCAGCGGCAGGATGTCCTGTTCGCGAGCGATGGTGATAACTGGCAGGATCCGCGCCTTGGCGCAGAGGCTGTCGATCAGGGCAACTTTGTCCACCATGGAAACGGTCGGGGATGTGTTTGTCATAGCGGCTGATCCTTGGCTCATGGGCACCAGTAAATCTCTAACGTAGGTTGCAGAAACGCGCGAATCGGCATGGCGGCGACATCGTCACCGGCCAATGCGGCACTCAGGGTGGTCAGCTTGGACTGACCGGAAATCGATAGAACGGTGTTCTTCGCCGAAGCCAGCAGCGCGCGACTCATGGTCAGGCGCTGATGCGGCACCGTCGGCGCCAGCATCGGCCAGCAGCGACGGCTGCCGTCGACTTTCAAGGCGTCGGCCAGGTTCGGGCTGTTCGGGAACAGCGAGGCGGTGTGCCCGTCGTCGCCCATGCCGAGGATCAGCACGTCGATCGGTGGCAATTCGCCCAACAAGCGATCAGCCTGCTCGGCCGCCTGTTCGAGATTGGCGGTGGCGCTGTAGAGGCTCAAGAACTGAGCCTTGGCCGCCGGGCCTTGCAACAGGTAGCGCTTGAGCAGACCGGCATTGCTGTCGGCGTGTTCCACCGGCACCCAACGCTCGTCCGCCAGGGTCACCACGACGTTGGACCAGTCCAGCGTCTGCCTGGCCAGGTGCTGGAAAAACGCCACCGGGCTGCGCCCCCCGGAGACCACCAGCGTTGCGGTACCTCTGGCGTCGATCGCATCGCTCAATTGCTTGGCCACATTCAGCGCCAGGCCTTCAGCGAGCAGCACCGGGCTCTTGAACTCATGGGCGCTGACGCCCTGAGGCAGTTTCAATTCAGATATCGCCATACCACGACCTCCCGTCCCGCGTAATCAGTGCAATGGAGCTCATCGGTCCCCAGGACCCGGCCGCGTACGGCTTGGGCGCGTCACCGGATTTCTTCCACCCGGCGATCAACTGGTCACACCACTTCCACGCGGCTTCGATTTCATCTTTACGGACAAACAGGTTCTGATTGCCGCGCATCACTTCCAGCAATAACCGCTCGTAGGCATCGGGAATCCGTGCGCTGCGCCAGGTATCGGAAAAATTCAGCTGCAACGGACCGCTACGCAGTTGCATGCCCTTGTCCAGGCCTTGTTCCTTGGTCATCACGCGCAAGGAGATGCCTTCGTCCGGTTGCAGGCGGATGATCAGCTTGTTGCTGATCTGCAAGCGCTGCTCCGGCGCGAAGATGTAGTGCGACGGCTCCTTGAAGTGGATGACGATCTGCGACAGCTTTTGCGGCATGCGCTTGCCGGTACGCAGGTAGAACGGCACCCCGGCCCAGCGCCAGTTGCGAATGTCGGCACGCAGGGCGACGAAGGTTTCGGTGTCGCTCTGGGCATTGGAGTTCGGCTCTTCCAGATAACCGGGCACCGATTTGCCTTCGCTGTGGCCGGCGATGTACTGGCCGCGCACCACTTGCGTGGTCAGGCCTTCAGGGCTGATCGGTGCCAGGGCCTTGAGGACTTTGACTTTCTCGTCGCGGATGCTGTCGGCGGACAGGTCGGCCGGCGGGTCCATGGCGATCAGGCAGAGCAGTTGCAGCAGGTGATTCTGGATCATGTCCCGCAGCTGACCGGCCTTGTCGAAGTAGCCCCAACGGCCTTCGATCCCGACTTTCTCCGCCACGGTGATTTCCACGTGGGAGATGTAATTCTGGTTCCACTGGGTTTCGAACAGGCTGTTGGCGAAACGCAGGGCGATCAGGTTTTGTACAGTCTCTTTGCCCAGATAATGGTCGATGCGATAGGTGCGGTTCTCCGGGAAGAACTGCGCTACGGCGTCGTTGACCGTGCGCGAGGATTCAAGGTCCGAACCGATGGGTTTTTCCAGCACCACGCGGGTGTTTTCAGTCAGACCGACCTTCGACAGGTTCTCGCAGATCGCGCCGTAGACCGCTGCCGGTGTCGCGAAGTAGGCGATCACGCGCTGGGCGCTGCCGGCCATTTCGGCCAGGGCGACGTAGTCGTCAGCCTTGAGGAAATCGACGTGCAGGTAGCTCAGGCGGGCCAGGAAGCGTTCGACCACCGCTTCGTCCAGCTCTTTGTCATTGACGTAGCGGCGCAACTCGGCGGCGATGAACGCCAGATGCTGTTGCTCGCTGCCGGGTTCACGGGCCAGCGCGATGATGCGCGTATCCTCATGGAGCAGGTCTGCGCCATCGAGCTGATAAAGGGCAGGAAACAGCTTGCGCAGGGCAAGATCGCCGAGGGCGCCAAACAAGGCAAAGGTGCACGGTTCAACCGTAATCGAAGGCATGATGTTTGTTCTTTTATCAAGTTAAGCTACAAATACCTTTTTTCAAGGCATCATTCAAGGGAAAATGTAGTAATAACCACAACATTTTAGCAAAATAGACATTGCGAGTGGTGGTCGATAGGAGCCACCAGTAGGATAGGCCACCGTGACGGGCCCGATCAAAGTCCCAAATTGCATAGCCGGGCCCTTATTTGCATTGCTCTCTTGTGTGTGGAGCTAAGGAACCTGTATGGACCGCGTGCGAAATTTACTTGAGCAGATCCAGAGTCGCCTTGAAGACCTGAACAAGGCAGAACGCAAAGTAGCCGAAGTGATCCTGCTCAACCCACAGCAGGCCACCCGGTTCAGCATCGCCGCCCTCGCCCAGGCCTCGAAGGTCAGCGAGCCGACGGTCAACCGCTTCTGCCGTTCGTTCGGCGTCAGCGGTTACCCCGAGCTGAAACTGCAACTGGCCCAAAGCCTGGCCAGTGGCGCGGCCTATGTCAGCCGTGCGGTCGAGGCCGATGACAATCCGGAAGCCTATACCAAGAAGATTTTCGGCAGCGCCATCGCCTCGTTGGACAGTGCCTTGCAGGCGCTGGACCCGAACCTGATCAGCCGCGCCGTCGACCTGTTGATCCAGGCCCGGCAGATCCACTTCTTCGGCCTCGGCGCCTCGGCTCCGGTGGCGCTGGACGCGCAGCACAAATTCTTCCGCTTCAACCTGGCGGTCACCGCCCATGCGGACGTGCTGATGCAGCGCATGATTGCTTCGGTCGCCCACACCGGCGAGTTGTTCGTGATCATTTCCTACACCGGCCGCACCCGTGAACTGGTGGAAGTGGCGCGCCTGGCCAGGGAAAACGGCGCTTCGGTGCTGGGCTTGACCGCTGAAGGTTCGCCATTGGCCAAGGCCAGCACCTTGAGCCTGAACATTCCGTTGCCGGAAGACACCGACATCTATATGCCGATGACGTCGCGGATCATTCAGCTGACCGTGCTGGACGTGCTGGCGACCGGCATGACCTTGCGCCGGGGCGTGGATTTCCAGCCGCATTTGCGCAAGATCAAGGAAAGCCTGAATGCCAGTCGGTATCCGATTGGGGATGAGTTCAACTAGGCCGGCATCTTCATTGCCTGTCAGGGCCTCTTCGCTGGCAAGCCAGCTCCTACAGGTTCAGCGGCGGTCGCAATTTTTGTACTCGACGCGGACACTGTAGGAGCTGGCTTGCCAGCGATGGGGCCAGCCCAGACACCGCAAGATTCAGAACTAAACCCCAACCCTCGCCTGCAAACTCAAATGCGCCTTCTGCCCCGGCGCCAGGCTCAGGCTGTCGGTACCGCCGGTCGCCGCTTCGACACAGACAAACTCACCCATCTCATTCCAGCTCACCCCCAGCAACGGCCGCGACCCGGGATGCCAGACCACCGTGTCCGCATCGTCACCGGTGTCGATGCACAACGCGCGCTGCCAGGCGTGGTCGTTGAGTTGCAACTCCCCTTCCTGTTGAAACACTCGCTGACAGCCGCCCTCGACTCGCAACTCGCCTTCCTGCTGGCAAACCTGGCGATTCAAATGGTCGTAGCCGTGCGCCCCCTCAAGCCCAGACAGCGCTACCTCGCCAACGTCACCAATACGCCAATATGCGTGCAACGCCTGGCTCAACTGGCACGGCAGGCTGTCCTGATGCTCGGTGCACAGGCGCAACTCCATGCGATCGCCCAGGTGCGCATGCAAGTCCACTTGCCAGTCACACAACTGCAGTTGCCAGTGCAGACGCACGCCATCGTCGTCACTGCTACTGTCCAGCAGCTTCCAGTCGAGCAGCCGGGCCCAGCCGTGGGACGGCCAGGCGTTTTCGCTGGGATGGCGCCCGAACCAGGGCCAGCACACCGGCACCCCACCCCGAATCGCCCCCACATGCGGCCATTTGGCTGCGCACCAGAGCCAGGGTTTCTGGTCCCGGGGCTGAAAGTGCAACAACTGCGCGCCCTGCCGACTGAACACCGCCTGACACAGCGGATGATCGATCACCAGCACATCGCGCATCTGATAGCGCTCCCAGGCGAATACCGGCCGTTCGCGCAAGGACTTGAAGAAGCGTTGTAGCGGATGCTCATGCATGTGCCACGGTCCTGAAAATCATCCTGTTCCCCGGGGTGCGCCGCCCCAAAAAAAAGCGGACAGCCTTGGCCGTCCGCAAAAATGCGCACATGGAGAAGAGCTTATCGCAACAACGTTAGAACACCGACTGAATTTTCAAACCGGCCACCAGTGCGTTATCAACTTCATCGACACCGCCCGGGTGCGTGATGTATTGCAGGTTAGGTCGTACTGTCAGCCAATTGGTGACGTGGAAGCCGTAGTTGATCTCGTAGTTGTACTCGGTGTCACGCAGTGGCGAGAACAGCGGATCCTGGTAGTCGGAAACTCCATTGGAGGCGTTGACCAGCTCGGCGTTCTTCTTCACGTCATCGTTGACATGGATGCGGGCGAAACCGATCCCCATGTCATCTTTCGGACGCGCATCGAACGGGCCCTTGTACACAAACATCAGCGACTGGTAGTTGTCGACCAGGTTGGTGTCCTTGTCATGGAACGTGGCGTTGGCGGCGATGTTCAGGCCGCGGGACGCGTCGCCGTTGTGGCTGGTGAGTTGTTGCTGCGCCACGAACCAGTAGCCGGACTTGCTGCTGTGGCTGCGGTAGGCGTTGCCGCTGGTGGCCGCATCATTGCCGTTTTCGTCTTCACGAACGTCATCGGCCTTGGCCGTACTTTTGTAGTAACCGACACGGTATTCGCCCGGCAGGTTGTTCGGGTTAGGCAACCAGACCAGTTCGACCGGCAACACCGTGCCCTTGGTCCCACTGCCGCTGAGCTTGAAGCCATTACCGTGTTCCAGTTGCGACGGGTTCTGGTTGTAGGCGCCGATCTGCGCATAAAACTCGGGCGAGATGTTGTACTTCACGCGGATCGCGGCCTGGCTGACCGGCCAGTTGTACCAGATATTGGTCGCCCAGTTACCGACCTGGGAACCGCAGAACGCCAGGTTCTGGAACTCGCAAGGGAAGGTGTTGAAGTCTTCGCCTTCGCCGAAGTAACCGGCCTTGACGTCCAGTTTTCCTTCGAGGAACTGGTGCTTGATCCACAACTGGGTCAGACGGACCATATGGCCACGGCCGTAGACTTCCTGGGAGGAACTCAAGGTGCCGGCACGCGGATCGCCGACACGGTCATTGGAGATGTTCTCGCCATTACGATTGGTCAGCTGGATCTTGGCCTGGGTGTTATCCCAGCCCCACAGCTTTTGCAGGTCCAACGCCACGCCCAGGCCAAACTGGTCAGCGTAACGCGCCGTCTTGTCGTTGTTGTAGCCACCGTGGAGGTTGCCACCCACTTCGCCGACGTAGTCCATCTTGATGTCGATACCCTGCTCGATCAGCCGGGTCCGCTCACCCCCCCAATCACCAGTCATCCATTCGGAATCGGCGCTGAACGCGTCAGCCGCCTGCACACTGCCGGCCAGCGTCATGGCCGCAATCGCTGATAACTGGCAGATAAGCTGAGCGTTGTTGTTCTTCTTCATCCCTACATCCTCGTTTTATTGTTATTAACTTTTTTTATCTAACGCGGTGACATCGGTTGCGGCGGATGACAGGCCATCCACCGCAGATTCCCCCTGTAGGAGCGAGCTTGCTCCGGGCGGCGTTCCGACGATGGTCTCAAGGGCGACGCGTTTATCCAGAAAAAACGCGTAATCGTTGGCGTCCATCGCGAGCAAGCTCGCTCCTACAGTTTTGTTCTTCAGCGGCCTTTGAACTGCGCCACATTGGCAGTGTGGGCCTCGGTTTTCGGCAGGCCGGCAACCCCCAGCCGCTCACCGGTTTTCGCATCGAACAGCAACACTTTCGACGGATCGAACTGCAGGGTCAGGGTCTCGCCCACGGCCGGTGCAACGTCCGGCGCCAGGCGGCAGCAGACCTTGGTCTCGTTGAGGTTGACGAACACCAGGGTGTCGGGACCGGTCGGTTCGGTGACCTGGACTTCGGCGCGGATGGTCGGCAAACCGTTCGGCTCGCTGCCCGCCAGCACGATCTGCTCCGGGCGCATGCCGAGGATCACTTCGCGGTCTTCGAGCCCGGCGTCCTGCATGCCCAATGGCAATTCGCAGCGCGCCTGACCGCTGTCGAGCAGCGCCACCAGACGACCTTCCTTGCGCTGCAAACGTAGCGGGATGAAGTTCATCGGCGGCGAACCGATGAAGCTCGCCACGAACAGGTTGGCGGGGTTGTTGTAGATGTCTTTCGGTGTGCCGAACTGCTGGATTATCCCGTCCTTCATCACCGCCACCTTGTCGCCCAGGGTCATGGCTTCAATCTGGTCGTGGGTCACATAGACCGTGGTGGTTTTCAGACGCTGGTGCATCAGCTTCATTTCGGTACGCATCTCGACCCGCAGCTTGGCGTCGAGGTTGGACAGCGGTTCGTCGAACAGGTAGATCTTCGGCCGCCGCGCCAGGGCACGGCCCATGGCCACGCGCTGTTGCTGGCCACCGGAGAGCTGGCCGGGTTTGCGGCTGAGTAAATGTTCGATCTGCAACAGTTTGGCCACGCGAGCGACTTCTTCGTCGATTTCGGCGGTCGGCATCTTGCGAATCTTCAGGCCGAAGGCGATGTTGTCGCGCACGCTCATGGTCGGGTACAGCGCGTAGGACTGGAACACCATGGCGATGTCGCGATCCTTCGGGCTCATGCCGCTGATGTCGGCGTCATCCACCAGGATCGCCCCGCCGCTGATGTTCTCCAGGCCGGCGATGCAATTCATCAGCGTGGATTTACCACAGCCCGACGGGCCGACCAGGATCAGGAATTCCCCGTCATCGATCTTCAGCTCGATATTCTTCAGGGTGTCCGGCAAACCGGCGCCATAGGTCTTGTTGACATTGCGTAATTCGAGAGTTGCCATGTTCTACCCCTTGACCGCGCCGGACGTCAGCCCACGCAGGAAATACTTGCCAGCGAATATGTAGACCAGCAGTGTCGGCAGCCCGGCGATCATCGCGGCGGCCATATCAACGTTGTATTCCTTGGCCCCGGTGCTGGTGTTGACCAGGTTGTTCAGGGCCACGGTAATCGGCTGGGCGTCGCCACTGGCGAAGACCACGCCGAACAGGAAGTCATTCCAGATCTGGGTGAACTGCCAGATCAGGCAGACCATCACGATCGGGATCGACATCGGCAGCAGGATCTTCCAGAAAATCGTGAAAAAGCCTGCGCCATCCAGGCGTGCCGCCTTGACCAGCGCATCCGGAATGCTTACGTAATAGTTGCGGAAGAACAGCGTGGTGAAGGCCAGGCCGTAAACCACGTGCACCAGCACCAGGCCAGTGGTGGTGTTGGCCAGGCCGAACTTGCCGAGGGTGAACGAGGCCGGCAGCAGCACGGTCTGGAACGGCAGGAAGCAGCCGAACAGCAGCAGGCCGAAGAACAACTGCGAACCGCGGAAGCGCCACATCGACAGCACGTAACCGTTCATCGCGCCAATGAAGGTCGAGATCAGAACCGCCGGCACGGTGATTTTCACCGAGTTCCAGAAGTAGCCGCCAACGGTGTCCCAGGCCTTGATCCAGCCGATGCCGTCGATCACGGTCGGCCAGCTCAGCAGGTTGCCGGTGCGGATGTCTTCCGGGGATTTGAAGCTGGTCAGCAGCATCACCACCAACGGGATCAAGTAGATTGCGGCGGCCAACAACAAGGTGGCGTAGATCGCGATGCGGCTGAAGCTGATCGCCGGTTTTGCGAGTTGATTACTCATGGCGTTTACCTCGCAATTCGGAGTACAGGTACGGCACCAGAATCGCCAGGATCGCACCGAGCATCATCATGGCGCTGGCCGAACCAATGCCCATCTGACCGCGGCTGAAGGTGAAGGAATACATGAACATCGCCGGCAGGTCGGACGAGTAGCCCGGGCCGCCTGCTGTCATGGCCGCCACCAGGTCGAAGCTCTTGATTGCGATGTGCGCGAGGATCATGAAGGCGCTGAAGAACACCGGGCGCAGACTCGGCAGCACGATCTTCAAGTAGATGGTCGGCAGGCTCGCACCATCGACCTGTGCGGCACGGATGATCGATTGATCGACCCCGCGCAGCCCGGCGAGAAACATCGCCATCACGAATCCGGAAGCTTGCCAGACGGCGGCGATCACCAGGCAATACACCACGCGATCCTGATCCACCAGCCAGTCGAGACGGAAGCCTTCCCAGCCCCAGTCACGCAGCATCTTGTCCAGGCCCAGGCCCGGGTTGAGCAACCATTTCCATGCGGTACCGGTGACAATCATCGACAGCGCCATCGGGTACAGGTACACGGTGCGAATGAAACCTTCCTTGCGAATGCGCTGGTCCAGCAGCACCGCGAGGAACACCCCCAGCACCAGGCTGATGCCGATGAACATGCCGCCGAAGAGCGCGAGGTTCTTGCTCGCGACCCACCAGCGATCGTTGTCCATAAGGCGGATGTATTGCTGCAGGCCGACCCACTTGTAGCTCGGCATGAAGCTGGAATTGGTGAAGGACAGTACGAATGTCCAGATGATGTAACCGTAGAAGCCAACCAGCACGATCAGCATGCTCGGCGCGAGTACCAACTTGGGTAACCAGCGTTGCAGCGCATCGAACGGTGAGGCTTTGCTGAAAACCGCCACAGAGCTCATCGGGATAATCCAGGTGAAGAAGTGAGGATCGGAGTGCGATCTCTTGTAGGAGCGAGCTTGCTCGCGATGGAATCAAGAACACCGTGTTCTGTCTGGATTAACGCGGTGCCTGGTAGTCCATCGCGAGCAAGCTCGCTCCTACAGGGGTCACTCAGAGTCAGGGATTACTGGGCAGCTTTCACAGCCGACGCCAGTTGCGCGCTGGCCTTGGCCGGGTCAGCGTTTTTGTCGTTCATGAAGTTGGTGACCACGTCGAAGATCGCGCCCTGCACGGCCAGGGAAGTGGCCATGTTGTGCGCCATGCTCGGCTGCAGGCCGCCGGTCTTCTCGTCCGCCAGGAAGTCCTTGGCCGCGGTTTGCGCGCAAGCATCGAAGCCCAGGCCGCTCATGTCGTTGAGCATGTCGGTACGCACCGGGATCGAGCCTTTGTTGATGCTGAAAATCTTCTGGAAGTCTTTACCCAGGGCGACCTTGGCCAGGTCTTGCTGGGCGGCGATGTCGCCTTTGCGGTCAGCTTTAAGCTTGAACACCGCCAGGGAGTCGATGTTGTAGGTGAAGGCTTTTTCGGTACCCGGGAACGGTACGCACTGGTAGTCCTTGCCGGCGACTTTCTTCGCGGCAGTCCATTCGCTCTTGGCCCAGTCGCCCATCATCTGCATGCCGGCCTTGCCGTTGATGACGTCGGCGGCGGCGATATTCCAGTCACGACCGGCGCGGTTGGGGTCCATGTAGCCGGTGAGTTTTTTCAACTCGGTGAAGGCCTTGGTCATCTCGGCACCCGAGAGGGTCTTCTGGTCCAGGTCTACCAGGGCCTTTTTGTAACCGTCGGCGCCCATGACCGAGAGCACCACGTCTTCGAACACGGTGCTGTCCTGCCAGGGCTGACCACCGTGGGCGAGCGCGATAAAGCCGGCGGCCTTGAGCTTGTCGCCGGCGGCATAGAATTCTTCGAGGGTGGTCGGCGCTTTTTCGATCCCGGCTTTCTTGAACACTTGCGGGTTGATCCACAGCCAGTTGACGCGGTGAATGTTCACCGGTACTGCAACGTAGTCGCCTTCGTATTTCACGGTGTCGGAGACTTTCGCAGGCAGCAGGCCATCCCAGTTTTCCGACTTGGAAACGTCTTTCAGCGCATCAGTGCTGAGCAGGCCCGTGCTGCCCCACTCCTGGATGTCCGGGCCCTTGATCTGGGCGACGCCCGGTGGGTTGCCGGCGACGGCGCGGCTTTTCAGCACGGTCATGGCCGTGGATCCGCCACCACCGGCGACGGCGCCGTCCTTCCAGGTAAAGCCATCTTTTTCGACCTGGGCCTTGAGCACATCGACCGCTGCCTTTTCACCACCGGAGGTCCACCAGTGAACGACTTCCACCGAGCCTTTGGCGTCGGCGGCAAGTGCACTCAACGGGAATGCAGACAGGGGAAGCAGCGAGGCGAGAGAAATGACAGTAGCGAGGCGAGAAATCGCATTCATCTGGAAGTACCTTTCTTGTTGTTATGCATGCAAGTCTGGTGCTTGCGCTGCATGGATTCTAAACAGGAGTCATGCCTTCGCAGGTAACGAAGGGACGTTGGAATGTCACCACATGGTTACACAGGAACGCTCTGGGACAACTGCCCCAGCGCTGTGGCCATGCTGGGCGCCAGCGGCAGGCGCGGGATCAATACCGCTTGCCAGGCGTGATAGAGGTCGGGTTTGCCGGCCCAGATATCGGCGCTCGGCCGGTTCTGCGGATCGAGTTCGTGATACCAGCTGCCGTCACGGCGGTCGATGAAATGACTGTCACAAAATTCCCAGAACTGCCGGTACCAGTGTTCGTATTGTTCGTCGCCCGTGCGCTTGAGCAGAGCGCTGGCGGCGGCGCTGGCTTCGCAATGGGTCCAGTGCAGGCGATGACGAACCACGGCGCGATTGTCCCAGTCGAGGGTGTAGACGATGCCCTGCGCACCGTCGACGTTCCACCCGTCACGACAGTTGTGGTCGAACAGTTTTTGCGCATCCGTTGCCAGCCAGCCTGGCGTCAGCATCCCGGCCCGGACCCGCGCCGCTTCGAGGTGCAGCAACAGCCGCGCCCACTCGAAACCGTGGCCGGGCGTGGTGCCGTAGGGACGGAACCCGTCGGCCGGATAGTCGTGGTTGTACTCGCGTAGCGGCTGCCAGTCGCGGTCGAAATGCTCGATCACCCGGTAGTCATTGGCGGCGGCGTGCGTGTGGATGACGCGCTCGACGATGCGCTGGGCGCGGACCAGCCAGCGGTTGTCTTGGGTGACGTCGGCCAGCGCGAGGAACGCTTCGGTGGCGTGCATATTACTGTTGGCGCCGCGATAGGCTTCCTCGACGCTCCAGTCACGGTTGAAGGATTCGCGCATGGCGCCTTCCTCCTCGCTCCAGAAATGCGTGTCGATGATGTTGATCGCGTCATCGAGCAGCGCCTGGGCGCCGGGGCGCTGCGCGACGACCGCGGAACTGGCGGCCAGAGCGACGAAGGCATGCAGGTAGGCCGCTTTGTCGGTGTTGTCGTCGCGATGCAGGGCGACGGCAAACCAGCCACCGTGCTCGTTGTCGCGCAGCGGGCCGTTGAGCGCTTTGACGCCATGATCCACCAGTTCGGCAAAACCCGGCAGCCCCTGAATGTGGGCCATGGCGAAACTGTGGGTCATGCGCGCGGTGTTCATGGTTTGCGCGTGCGCGCTGGCCGGCAGGCGGCCCTTTTCATCGAGGTTGCCGAAGCCTTCGGGGTGCGTTGCGGCCTTGGCAAACGACAGCAGGCGCAGGCCTTCGGCGGCGAGCCATTGCTGATGGGCAGGTGCATTCAGCCAACTGCTGAAGGCGGGTTGGAAGGTGTCCATGGGGTGCCTTTTTTTGTTGTTATGACTGGGGCAGTCTAAACAACGGGCGGTGGCGGACTTGTAACGAAGGGGGTGGGTTATGTCACTGATCTGTGACATTTGCCTAGAGGGATGTATTGAAGCGTCTGACGCCTTCGCGAGCAGGCTCGCTCCCACAATGTTCTGCCCACACTTTCAGAAGGTAGGTAATCCTGTGGGAGCGAGCCTGCTCGCGAAGAACGATAACGCGGTGTGACTAATCAACACTGCGCGGCAACTGCAACGTCACCCGCAACCCACCCTCCCGCAGGTTCTGCAGGCTGACCTCCCCCCCATGACTATGGGCAATATTGCGCGCAATCCCCAACCCCAACCCATAACCCTGCTGCTGCCCCGCCAACCTGAAGTGCGGTTCGAATACCTGCTCCAGTCGCTGCTCCGGCACCCCCGGCCCTTCATCATCGACATGCAGGACAAACGCGCTGTCATCGTCATCGATGTGCAGGTGCGCGTTCTGCCCGTATTTCAAGGCATTGTCGATCAGGTTGCCGATGCAGCGCTTGAGTGCCAACGGCTTGCCCGGATACGGCGCCAGCGCCCGTCCGTGCTGGGTCACCCGGCCGTTGCCGTTGGGCGCCAGGTACGGTTCCACCAGGCAATCGAGCACATGGTTGAGGTCCACCGGTTCGATATTTTCGTGAATGTCGGTGTCTTTCACGCATTGCAGCGCGCCTTTGACCAGCAGCTCCAACTCATCCAGGTCGCGACCGAACTTGGCTTGCAGCTGTTCGTCCTCGAGCAGTTCAACCCGCAGGCGCAAGCGGGTGATCGGCGTGCGCAGGTCATGGGAAATCGCGCTGAACAACTGGCTGCGTTCGGTCAGGTAGCGGCTGATGCGCTCGCGCATGGCGTTGAAGGCACGGCCCACTTCGACCACTTCACTGCCGCCGCCCTCGGCCACCGGCTCGACTTCGGCCCCCAATGACATATCGCGCGCCGCCCGTGCCAGACGCTTGAGCGGGCGGCTCTGCCAGTGCACCAGCAGGCCGATGAACAACAGCAGGAAGCCGCTCGTGAGCACGATGAACCAGACCTGCTGCGCCGGCAGCCCCTGCTCTTCAAGGCTGGTATAGGGCTCGGGCAATAGCGAGGCGATGTACAGCCACTCCCCCGGCGCCATCTGGATCTGGGTGACCAGCACCGGCGGATTGACCGGTTCCAGGGTCAGTGCGTAGTGCGCCCAGGAGCGAGGCAACTCGTCGAGTTTCAGCCCGCCATTGAAGATCCGCAGGTCTTCGGGGCTGACAAAGGTTACGGAGATATCGGTGTCCTGGCCCAGGGATTGGCGCAAGACTTCGTCCACCGCTTTGAGCACCGCCGCTTTACGCGCAGTGATCGGCAGCACTTCCATGCCCAGGGGTTTGTCGTTGAGGGTCACCACGAACCGCGTGCCGCCCATGCTGCGCAACTGATCGAGCACCAGCGGTCGGAACGCCACCGGCAACGAACGGAAGTAACTGACGCTGGCGGTCATCGAATGCGCGAGGCTGCGGGCGCTGGTGACCAGCCCTTCGAGCTGGGTCGCGCGCAGCTGCGATACCCAGATCACGCTGGACAGTGCCTGGGCGAACAGCACCGCCAGCAAGGTCAGCAGCAACATCCGCCCGAGCAGCGAACGCGGTACAGGCACCCTGGCCGCGAGCTTGCGGAAAAACTCAGTGGCCATTACTGGCAACCACGGTGGCTGCCAGTTGGTAGCCGCTGCCGCGCACGGTACGGATCAGCCGCGGCGGTTTTTCGGTGTCGCGCAGACGCTGACGCAGGCGGCTGACGGCCATGTCGACGATGCGATCCAGTGGCATCAGATCACGGCCACGGGTGGCATTGCCGATGGTGTCGCGGTCGAGGATTTGCTGAGGGTGATCGAGGAACAGTTTCAGCAGGGCGAAATCGGCACCGGAGAGAATCACTTCTTCACCGTCGATGTGGAACAGGCGGTGGCTGACCATGTCCAGGCGCCAGTCATCGAAGGCCAGCACATCACCGCCGGCGCGTTCCTGGCCGAATTGCGCGCGGCGCAGCAGTGCCTTGATGCGTGCTTGCAGTTCACGGGGACTGAAGGGTTTGCCCAGGTAGTCGTCGGCGCCCAGCTCCAGGCCGATGACCCGGTCGGCCTCGTCGGAACTGGCGGTGAGCATGATGATCGGCACCTGGGCCTGGCGCGGGTGCTGGCGAATCCAGCGGCACAGACTGAAACCGTCTTCGTCCGGGAGCATCACGTCGAGGATCACCAGGTCGCTGGGCGCGTCGTTCATGGCCTGGCGAAAGCCTGCGCCATCGGGTGTAGTCCGGACCTGGAAACCGGCGCGAGTCAGGTAGGCGTCCAGCAACTCGCGTATCTCTTGATCGTCATCGACCAACAAAATCGACTTGTTGACTGAGCTCACAGAAGGCGTCCTTGTTATTTGAGTTGGGGCGGATTATGCCTGAAGCACCATTTTTACAAACAACTCAGAACAACTGTAGGAGCGAGCTTGCTCGCGATGGACGTCAACGATAACGCGTCATGTCTGGATGCACGCGGTGCTCTCAAGTCCATCGCGAGCAAGCTCGCTCCTACATGGGTACTCATTTCAGGCTGTGATCGATTGCTCCAGCGCCACCCCTGCGCCCATCAGCCCCGAATACGGCGCCGTCACCAGCCACACCGGGATGCCCTTGAAGTAATCACTCATGCAGCCCTTGTCGGCAAAGCACCGGGCGAAACCGCTTTCGATGAAGAAGTCGGCAAACCGCGGAATCACACCGCCCACGATGTACACGCCACCCCGTGCACCAGTGGTCAGCACGTTGTTGCCGGCCACACGACCGAGCCAGCAGCAGAATTGCTCGAGCACTTCCAGGGCAATCGGATCCCCCGCCAGGCCGGCTGCCGTAATCGACTCCGGGGTATCGAGCACGGCCTCGTGGCCGTCCACCGCACAGATCGCCCGATAAACCCGCGGCAAGCCACTGCCGCTCAATGCCGTTTCAGCGCTGACATGACCGATCTCGTTGAAGATGTGCTGCCACAGCTGGGTTTCTCGCAGGCTGCTCAAGGGTAGATCGACGTGACCACCCTCCCCTGGCAATGCAGCGAATCGACCTTGACCCAGGTCGAGCAACGTCCCCACGCCAAGACCAGTGCCGGGCCCGATCACCACCGCGGGGCGCAAGGGTTCCTGGGTACCTTCGCAGACCACCCGGAATTCACCCGGCTGCAAGCGGGTCATGCCCAACGCCATCGCAGAGAAATCATTGACCAGCAGTAGCTGGTCAACCTGCAAAATCCTGCAGAACTCTTTGCGACTGAGCCGCCAGTGATTGTTGGTGAATTTGAATTCATCGCCGCTCACAGGGCCCGCCACCGACAGGCATACCGAACTGATCGAACCCGGCGCCATGCCGAGTCCGCTCAGGTAGAGGCTGATCGCATCGATCGGGCTCGCATGGTCTGCCGTCGCCAGCACCTGGATCGATTCCAGCTGCTGGTTTTTCCACAACGCGAAACGTGCGTTGGTCCCACCGATGTCACCGACCAAAGCCAGTTTCAATTAAGCGTCTCCAGGGCAGAAGTGAAGGCGCTGGCGCCCTGCTCCGCCGAGCTGAAGGCCATGCGCATGAAACCGAACAGTTCGCGACCGCTGCCGATGTTATTGGCCAACAGGCCCTTGGCAGGTTCGCGCGCCGCGAATTCTTCGGCGTCCACCTTAAGCTCCAGAGTGCCGGTGACGCCATCGACGCGGATGATATCGCCCTCTTGCACCCGTGCCAAAGCCCCGCCGACATAGGCTTCGGGGCTGACGTGAATCGCCGCCGGGATTTTGCCCGACGCGCCGGACATGCGCCCGTCGGTCACCAGTGCGACTTTGAAGCCGCGATCCTGCAGCACGCCGAGGAACGGCGTCATCTTGTGCAGCTCCGGCATGCCATTGGAGCGCGGGCCCTGGAAGCGCATCACGGCGACGAAGTCCTTCTCCAGCAGCCCGGCCTTGAACGCATCGGCCAGGTCCTGCTGATCCTGGAACACCATCGCAGGTGCTTCGACGACCTGATTCTCCAGGGCCACCGCCGAGACTTTCATCACACCGCGACCGAGGTTGCCTTCCATCACGCGCAAACCACCTTCGGGTGAAAATGCCCGGGCGACCGGACGCAGGATGGTTTCGTCGAGGCTTTCAATCGGGCCTTCGCGCCAGACCAGTTCGCCGTTATCGAGGAAAGGCTCCATGGTGTAGCGGCTCAGGCCATGGCCCAGCACCGTGTTGACGTTTTCGTGCAGCAGCCCGGCTTCCAGCAGTTCGCGGATCAGGAACGACATGCCGCCCGCGGCCTGGAAGTGGTTGATGTCGGCTTTGCCGTTGGGGTAGACGTGGCTCAGGGTCGGCACCACCTCGGAGAGGTCGGCCATGTCCTGCCAGGTCAATTGGATGCCCGCCGCCATGGCGATGGCCGGCATGTGCAAGGTGTGGTTGGTCGAGCCGCCGGTGGCGTGCAGCGCCACGATCGAGTTGACCAGTGAACGCTCGTCGACGATTTCGCCGATCGGCATGAAATTGCCGTTCTGCTTGGTCAGGCGCGTGACCTGATGCGCCGCTTCGCGGGTCAGGGCATCGCGCAACGGCGTGTTCGGGTTGACGAAAGAGGCACCCGGCAAGTGCAGGCCCATGACTTCCATCAGCAACTGGTTGGTGTTGGCGGTGCCGTAGAAGGTGCAGGTGCCGGGGCTGTGGTAGGACTTCATTTCCGATTCCAGCAACTCTTCGCGAGTCGCCTTGCCTTCGGCGTAGCGCTGGCGCACATCGGCTTTCTGCTTGTTGGAAATGCCCGAGACCATCGGTCCGCCCGGGACGAAGATCGTCGGCAGATGACCGAAACGCAACGCCCCCATCATCAGGCCCGGCACGATCTTGTCGCAGATGCCCAGCATCAGCGCGCCGTCGAACATGTTGTGGGACAGGGCCACGGCCGTGGACAACGCGATCACTTCCCGGCTGGGCAGGCTCAGCTCCATCCCCGGCTCGCCCTGGGTCACGCCATCGCACATGGCCGGGGTGCCGCCGGCGAACTGGCCGACGGACCCGATTTCGCGCAGGGCCTTTTTGATCTGTTCAGGAAAGACTTCGTACGGCTGATGCGCCGAGAGCATGTCGTTATATGACGAAACAATTGCGATGTTGGCGGCATTCATCATCCGCAGGCTGTGCTTGTCATCGCTGCCGCAACCGGCGACGCCGTGGGCGAAGTTGGCGCACTGCAGCTTGCCGCGCATCGGCCCGTCGCTGGCGGCACCACGAATCAGTGCAAGGTAAGCCTCACGTGTTGCGCGGCTACGGGCGATAAGCCGTTCGGTGACCTCAAGGACGCGGGGATGCATGTGTAGAACTCCAGGCTAACGGATGTGGCGACCTGATTGTCTATGCAGAGCAAGGGCCGTTGTCGATGGGATGACAAACGGTTTTCTTGCTCGGTCGGACCAGTTGATTCAGGTCACTCGTTGTAGATTGAACAAAATATTGCCATTAAAAAGGCTTGTTTTCTATTTTTTTGCGAATAATCTTGTAATTCCAACAACAAAACGACGGCGGCCCTGTTAAATGACTCTTCGAATCGCAATCAATGGTTTTGGCCGGATTGGCCGAAACGTGCTTCGTGCACTGTATACCCAAGGCTATCGCCAGGACCTGCAGATCGTTGCCATCAATGATTTGGGCGACAGCGCGATGAATGCTCACCTGCTCAAGTACGACACGGTTCATGGCACGTTCGACGCGCAAGTGCAGCACGATCTGGAAAGCCTGACCGTCAACGGCGACCGCATTTCGGTCAGCGCCATTCGCAACCCGGCGGAGCTGCCCTGGGCGGCGGAAAAGATCGATGTCGTATTCGAATGCACGGGTCTGTTCACCGACCGGGCCAAGGCCGCCGCGCATATTACGGCCGGTGCGCGCAAAGTGATCATCTCGGCCCCGGCCAAAGGCGCCGACGCCACCGTGGTGTATGGGGTCAACCACGATATCCTGCGCCAATCGCACCAGATCATTTCCAATGCTTCATGCACCACCAACTGCCTGGCCCCGGTGGCCCAGGTGCTGCATCGCGAGCTCGGGATCGAAAGCGGCCTGATGACCACGATCCACGCCTACACCAACGACCAGAACCTGACCGACGTCTACCACAGCGACCCGTACCGCGCCCGTTCCGCCACCCAGAACATGATCCCGAGCAAGACCGGCGCCGCCGAAGCGGTCGGCCTGGTGCTGCCGGAACTGGCGGGCAAACTGACCGGCATGGCTGTGCGTGTACCGGTGATCAACGTATCGCTGGTGGATTTGACCGTGCAGCTCAAGCGCGAAGCGTCGGCGGATGAAGTGAACGCCTTGCTCAAGGAAGCCAGCCGGCACTCGAAGATTCTCGGCTACAACACCCTGCCGCTGGTTTCCAGCGACTTCAATCATAACCCGCTGTCGTCGATCTTCGACGCCAACCACACCAAGTCAAACGGCAAGCTGCTCAAGGTCCTGGCCTGGTATGACAACGAATGGGGCTTCTCCAACCGCATGCTCGATAACTGCCTGGCGTTGTGCAACGCGGAATAACCCATGATCGGTATCAGCTTTACGCAAAAGACCGTGGCGGCGCGCAAGCGTATCGCCCTGGTTGCCCATGATCATTGCAAAGTGTTTTTGCTGGAGTGGGCCGAGCGGCACAGAGACAAGCTCGCACAACACGAACTGGTCGCCACCGGCACTACCGGATTGTTGTTGCAACAGCGTCTGGATTTGCCTGTGGAGAGCATGATCAGCGGCCCGCTGGGTGGCGACCAACAGCTCGGCGCGCGGATCGCCGAGCAGCGGGTCGACATGCTGGTGTTCTTCTGGGACCCGTTCGAACCGCAGCCCCATGACCCGGACATCAAGGCACTGCTGCGGGTCGCGGCGGTCTGGAACATTCCCGTCGCCTGCAATGAATGCAGCGCCGACTATCTCTTGAGCAGCCCATTGATGGATCAGGCGCACCCGCACCGGATCCCCGATTACGCCACCTATCTGCTGGGCCGCGCATAAACCTTCACAAATGAGTCCTTGACCACCCGAGCGGATGATAAGCATTATCATTCGCTCGACATGGATCAGGTCCTCCCGTGAGTCAATCGCGCTTTAATCACGTCTTCATCACCCAGCGAGTGTCTCTGCTGCGCACCCTGGAGCGGATGGTCAACAATCACAGCACCGCCGAAGACCTCTTGCAGGAGACCTACCTGCGCGTGACCCGTGCGCTCAGCGAACGGGCGATTGATCACCTCGAACCCTTCGTGTTCCAGACCGCCCGCAACCTGGCGCTGGACCACTTGCGTGCGCGTCGCATCCAGTCGCGCACCGTGCTCGACGACGTGCCGCTGGACGTGGTGCAGGCCGTTGCCTCCCCCCTGAGCAGTGCCGAGGACGCCGCCCATGCCGAACAACTGCTGGAGCGTTTGAACCTGAGCCTCAACCAGCTCAGCGCCCGTCAGCAGCAGATCTTCATCCTCAGCCGCCTGCACGGGCACAGTTACCTGGAGATTGCCCAGAAGCTCGGCGTGTCGCTGAGCACCGTGCAAAAAGAACTGAAGCTGATCATGGCGATCTGCATCGGTGTGGCACAAAGGCACGACGGCAGCGGTAAGCCTTAAGCCGCAAGCTAACCGCCGAACCAAGCTTGAGCTTGCAGCTTGTGGCTTGAAACTTGAAACTGCTTCACCTGCCACTGCCGAGGAAACACCGTGACGGACACTCACCGCTCCCCCGCGCCCTCCCCGGCACGGGATCCCGCCAGCGCAATGGACCAGGCTTTGGACTGGCTGATCGTGCTGGACAGTCCGAGCGAGGAGCAGACCCGACAATTCCATGCATGGCTCGCCGCCGATCCCCGGCATGCCGAAGCGTTCGCCAGGGCCCAGTCAGTCTGGGACGGCCCGCAAGTGCTGCAATGCGCGCAAAACCTGGCCGCCCGACCGCCGAAGGTGACGGTCGTGTCGCGCCTGCGATTGCACTGGAAACCCCTGGCCACCGCCGCCGTGCTGATCCTCGGCATGTTCAGCTTCAGCAACCTGCCTATGCGCCTGCAGGCCGATCACCTGACCGTGATCGGCGAGCGCCAGCGCCTGCAACTGGAGGATGGTTCGAAAGTCCTGCTCAATACCAATTCGGCCTTCTCCAGCACCATCGACGATCGGCGGCGCGTGGCCCGGTTGTATCAGGGCGAGGCATTTTTCGACGTGTCGGCCAGTCGCAGCCAGCCGCTGCAAATCGACGCCGGCCCGGTCAAGGCCAGCGTGCGCGATACCGCGTTTGCGGTGCGCTACCTCGACGGCGTGGCACAAGTACGGGTGCAGCGGGGCGACGTCGACCTGCAAGCCACCCGCAGCGATATGAGGGTCCGGTTGTCCGCCGGGGAAAGCATCCGCATCGGGCCCAACGGTTTCGATCGCCCGGTCAAACTCGATGCCGCCACCGACCTGGCCTGGGTCCAGGGCCGGCTGGTGTTCGAAAACTGCCCGCTGAACCAGGTGCTGGCAGAGTTGCGGCGCTATTACCCCGGCTGGATCATCAACAACAACGAGCAGTTGGCCAATGTGGCGGTGACCGGCAACTACCGTCTCGATCAGCCACTGGACGTTGTGCGCTCACTGGCTCACATCACCTCCGCACAGCTCCAGGAATTTCCGGCGCTGGTCATCTTGAACTGAATGAGCATTATTTTTACTCGATAGCTGAAGGTCGTTCGTCTCGTTATAGCCAATGCAATTGATTCGCATCTCCATATGCCAATCAGCACCTATAAAGATTCGTGCGACACGGAGCGCTATCGATGTCCCCTCGCCTTACCCGCCAGTCCTCTTCACCTTCGCGCATGCTGTCGCTGCTGACTGCCGCCATCCTGATGGCCGGCAGTGCGCCGCTCATGGCCGCTGCCGCCGACGGGCAGCCGACCCGCAACAGGGGTGATTATTCCTTCGCCATTCCCCAGCAATCGCTGGTGTCGGTGCTTAATGCGTTTACTGCGGTGACCGGCTGGCAGGTCGGCTTGCCGGCCGAACTGGCGCAAGGTGTGGCATCGCCGGGGGTGCGCGGGTCCCTGCCACCGGAGAAAGCCCTGGATCGCCTGTTGGTGGGGACCAACCTGAGCTATCGCAAACTGGGCACCAATAACATCGTGCTGGAGAAGCGCAGCTCCAGTGGCGCCATCAACCTGCAGCAAATGACCATCAGCGCCACTCGCCAGGAACAGAGCGTGGAAAGCGTGCCGGGCACCGTCACCGTTCACACCCGTGAAGAACTGGATCGCAACAACGTCAATACCATCAAGGATCTGGTGCGTTACGAACCGGGTGTTTCGGTGGGTGGTACGGGTCAGCGCGGCGGGATCAGCGGCTACAACATTCGCGGCATCGACGGCAACCGGATCCTGACCCAGGTCGACGGCGTCGAAATCCCCAACGGATTCTTCAATGGCCCTTACGCCAAGACTCAACGTAACTACGTCGACCCGGAAATCATCAAGCGCGTGGAAATCCTGCGCGGCCCGGCCTCGGTGCTCTACGGCAGCAACGCCATCGGTGGCGCGGTCAGTTACTTCACCCTCGATCCGGACGACATCATCAAGCCGGGCCAGGACGTCGGGGCACGCCTCAAGACCGGCTACAGTTCCGCCGATGAGAGCTGGCTCAAGTCTGCCACCGTCGCCGGTCGGGCCGAGCGGTTCGACGGTTTGTTGCATTACAGCCAGCGTGACGGTCATGAAACCGAGTCCTTTGGCAGCAACAACGGCACTGGCCTGGCACGCACCGCGGCCAACCCGCAAGACGTGCGCGCCACCAACGTGCTGGCCAAAACCGGCTGGAACTACAACGATGATTCACGCCTGGGCCTGACTTACGAGAAGTACAAGGACGACCGCGACAGCGATCTGAAAAGCGCCTACGGCGGCCCTTTCTTCAATGGCCAGCCGACCATTCCCGATCGCATCTTCCCGGGCGGCATGTACCAGTGGCGCACCGGTAACGACACGGTGACCCGTGAGCGCTTCGGCCTGGAACACCGCTTCGCCCTCGACAGCCTGCTGGCGGACAACGTCAAGTGGAGCCTGAATCATCAGGTCGCCAAAACCGATCAGGATACCGTCGAGTTTTACTACCCGATCTCGCGCCAGGTGCTGCGAACCCGCGAAACCCTCTACGAAGAAAAGCAGTGGGTAGTGGATGCGCAACTGGATAAAGCCTTCGGCGTTGGCGAGACCGATCACCTCCTGACCTATGGCGCCACCCTCAAGCAGCAGAAGGTCACCGGCTCGCGCAGCGGCAACGGCACCTGTCTTGCGGTGTCTGGCAGCTGCCGGGCCATCGGCGCGATCAGCCCGGGCGATGCACTGCAAAAATCCAGCGACTTCCCGGACCCGACCATCAACACCTACAGCCTGTTTGCCCAGGACCGGATCAGCTGGGACAAATGGACCTTCCTGCCAGGTGTGCGCTACGACTACACGCAACTCAAGCCGCACATTACCCAGGAGTTCCTCAACACCGTGGCCGCCGACGGTCTGGGCACCGTGAGCGATAAGAACAAAACCTGGCACAAGGTCTCACCCAGGTTCGGCCTTACCTATGCCCTGACCGATCAATACACCTGGTATGGCCAGTACGCCGAAGGTTTCCGTACGCCGACCGCCAAGGCGTTGTACGGGCGCTTCGAGAACTCCACCCCCGGCTACACAGTGGCGCCGAACCCGGACCTGGAACCGGAAAAAAGCAAAAGCTACGAAACCGGCCTGCGCGGCAATTTCGAATCCGGTTCGTTCGATGTGGCGGTGTTCTATAACAAGTACCGTGACTTTATCAATGAAGACGCGATCACACCCGGCGACGACAAGCTGACCTTCCAGAGTCACAACATCAGGCACGCCACCATCAAGGGCGCGGAGATCAAGGGGCGTTTGAACCTCGATGCCTTCGGTGCGCCACAGGGCCTGTACACCCAGGGTTCGCTGGCTTATGCCTACGGTCGCAACAACGACACCGGCGAGCCGCTCAACGGTGTCAACCCGATGACGGGCGTGTTCGGCCTCGGATACGACCAGGACAACTATGGCGGCCTGCTCAGCTGGACGCTGGTGAAGAAGAAGGATCGCGTCGACGACAGCAACTTCAAATCGCCGGATGGCGTCAGCAGTCAATTCAAGTCGCCGGGTTTCGGCGTGCTCGACCTGACCGGTTTCTACAAAGTCACCAACGACGTGACCGTGAGCGCCGGCCTCTACAACCTGACCGACAAGAAATACTGGCTGTGGGATGACGTGCGCGGTTATGACGGCGTGGGCGAGGCAGCCGTGATCAACCCGGCCAACCTCGATCGCCTGACCCAGCCGGGTCGCAATGTCGCGGTCAATCTGATCTGGGATATCTGACCCTCTGCACCTCGCTGCGCGGTTGTTCATCACCGCACAGTGAGGATGTTTTTACTGTCCGGCGCCTGCCCATCCGTCTCGTTACCAGGCGCCTCTTTTTCTCAAGGACTTCTCATGACCACTCAGGACACCGCTCAACGCCCTGCTCTGCGTTCGCAACGCTTGAACCAGATCACCCATGAGCCTCACAGCAAACTCGATGCGCTGGTCAAAGCCCACGCACCGTTTGAAACCCAGGCCAATTTCGCGCGGTTCGTGGTGGCGCAGTATCTGTTCCAGTCGGAACTGGTGTCGCTGTACAACGATGCCGAACTCATCGCTATCGTCCCGGACTTGTCGGCCCGTTGCCGTGCTGAAGCGGCAAAGGCGGACCTGGCGGACCTGGACACCGAAGTTCCAGCCCCAGTCGCCGGTGCCGTAAAGCATTCAACCAAAGCCGAAGCCCTGGGCTGGCTGTTTGTTTCGGAAGGTTCGAAGCTAGGTGCGGCCTTCCTGATCAAGCGTGCCGTAGGTCTGGGCCTGAGCGAAACCTTCGGCGCCCGGCACCTCGGCGAACCGGCCGGAGGCCGTGCTGAAGGCTGGAAAAGCTTCGTCAAAACCCTGGATGGTCTGGAGCTCACCGAACAGGAAGAAACCGAGCTGGATAAAGGCGCGATCGCTGCATTCAACCGCTTCACGGTTCTGTTGGAACAGGCTTACGCCACCACTCCCGAACTCGCCTGACTGAATGCAATCCCTTGTGGGAGCGAGCCTGCTCGCGAAGGCGGTGTGACAGGCAACACTTATGTCGACTGACACAATGCTTTCGCGAGCAGGCTCGCTCCCACAAGGACTGTGTCAGCCTGCAAGATCTCCATAAAGCCTCTCGGGCATCCTCCAAAACCCATGCCTCACCCAGCCACTTCCAGACTCGCCCGCATCCTCTTCGGTCTCCTGGCCTACGTCAGCCTCGGCATTGGCCTGATCGCCATCGTCATACCCGGCCTGCCGACCACCGAGTTCATCCTTTTGGCCGCCTGGGCTGCGACCAGGAGTTCACCGCGCCTGAGTGCCTGGCTGGAGAACCATCGGCTGTTCGGGCCGATCCTGTGCAACTGGCGCAACGGCAAAATCATTGCCCGTCGAGCCAAGGTCAGCGCCACCGTCAGCATGCTGCTGTGCACCGGGTTGATGCTGGTCATGCTCGAGCATGGCTGGCCGGTTTACCTGGCGATCGCCGGCATGAGCCTGGGGAACATGTGGATCTGGTCGCGGCCGGAAAGCTTGCCCCCATCCATCCTGACAGACTGAGTCAGCAGCCTTCTCCGGCAAGCCGGTCTCGCACTCACAAGGTAATGCTATTCAGTTAAGGACATTAGTAGGAGCGAGCTTGCTCCGGGCGGCGTTCCGACGATGGATTCCAGAACACCGCGTGTTATCCAGCAAAGACGCGTTATCGTTGACGACCATCGCGAGCAAGCTCGCTCCTACATGGTTTATGCTCGGGCTCTCGTTCCGGAGGGCCTTCGATGACTGATCTACTCACGTCCATTCAAGCCGCACTCGGCTTGCCTCACACCCCGATCCCGTTCACCTCCAGTGGCGCCCTGCCCTCGGCGTTTGCCGTGACTGACCTGGCGTGCGCCAGCATTGCCGCCGCCGGCCAGGCCATCAGCGAATTACTCCATCAGCAAACCGGGCGCTTGCCCCACCTTGAAGTCGACCGGCGCCTGGCGTCCTTCTGGTTCTCGACGTCGATTCGCCCGGTGGGCTGGAGCGTGCCGCCGCTGTGGGATGCGGTCGCAGGCGATTATGCGACCAGGGATGGCTGGATCCGCCTGCACACCAACGCCCCCCATCACCGCGCCGCCGCCGAACACGTCCTCGGTGTCTGCGCCGACCGCGCAGCGATGGCGAGCAAGGTAGCTCAATGGGCCAAGACCGACCTGGAACAGGCGGTGGTCGACGCCGGAGGCTGCGCCGCCGAAATGCGATCCTGGGCGCAGTGGCAAGCCCATCCCCAAGGGCAGGCCGTAAATGCCGAACGGCTGATTCAGTTCGACGCCAACGGCAGTCAAAACGCAAACCCCTGGCAAGGTTCGGTGGCGCAACCGTTGGCCGGGATCAAGGTGCTGGATTTGACTCGCGTACTCGCGGGACCGGTCGCCAGCCGTTTTCTCGCAGGGCTGGGCGCCGACGTACTGCGTATCGATCCACCAACCTGGAACGAACCGGGCGTGGTGCCTGAAGTCACCCTTGGCAAACGCTGCGCGCGTCTGGACCTGCAGGTCAAGGCCGATCGCGAGCTGTTCGAAGTGCTGCTCAAGGACGCCGACATCCTGCTGCACGGTTATCGCGCCGATGCATTGGAGCGCCTGGGTTATGGCCTGGCCGAGCGCCAGCGATTGGCGCCCGGACTGATCGACGTCTGCCTGAACGCCTACGGCTGGAGCGGCCCATGGCAGAACCGCCGCGGCTTCGACAGCCTGGTGCAGATGAGCAGCGGCATTGCCGAAGCCGGCATGCAATGGAAGAACGCAGAAAAACCGACGCCCCTGCCCCTGCAAGCGCTCGATCACGCCACCGGGTATTTGATGGCGGCCAGTGCGATCAAGTTGCTGGCAGAGCGTTTGAACAGCGGACGAAGTGGCTCGGCGCGGTTGTCACTGGCGCGGACGGCTAAGTTGTTGATCGAGGCTGGCGCCGGGACGGAGGAGCCGCTGCGGGCGGAGGAGCAAAGCGATCAAGGGTTGTTGCTCGAGCAAACGCCCTGGGGGCCGGCGCACCGGTTGCAGGTTCCTTTGAGAATTACCGGGACGCCGCTGCAGTGGGCGATTCCGGCTGGGGAACTGGGTTCACATCGCCCGTTGTGGTGGTGACGATACCGGCCCCTTCGCGAGCAAGCCCGCTCCCACATTAGTCCGCGTCCGTCGTGACAACTCGGTCAACTGTGGGAGCGAGCTTGCTCGCGATGTTCGTTAACGATAACGCGACAAACCTGATACCCCGCGGCGGCTTCGAGTTTTTCTTCGGAACGCCGCCCGGAGCAAGCTCGCTCCTACAGTTCCTTGACTGAACGGCAAAGGAACAGCAAGCGTCCACAGGTCCAGCGTTCTGCACCCTGAAGTCCTGCGCAGGATTTCATCATTGGCCCGCGCCAAGGCATACTTGCCACCCTCCGCACTCCAGAACCAAGAACCGCCCCATGCGTATCCACGTCAGCTTCATCGACCGCGTCGGCATTACCCAGGAAGTCCTGGCCTTGCTCGGTGGGCGCAATCTCAACCTGGATGCGGTGGAAATGGTGCCGCCCAACGTGTATATCGACGCCCCGACCCTGAGCCCGGAAGTCCTCGAAGAATTGCGCGATGCGCTGTTCAGCGTACGCGGCGTGCAGGCGGTGACGGTGGTCGACATCCTTCCCGGGCAGCGTCGGCACTTGCAGCTCGACGCCTTGCTCGCGGCGATGACCGACCCGGTGCTGGCGCTGGACAGCGCCGGCAAGGTGTTGCTGGCCAATCCGGCGTTGATCGCCCTTTACGGTCGGGAACCGGCCGGCGAAAGCGTCGCCGATCTCTTCGCCGACGCGTCACTGCTGGATACCTTGCTGGAAAACGGCTTTCGCTTGCCGCTGCGCGAGATCACCGTCAATGGCCAGACCCTGTTGCTGGACGCCACACCCATCACCGACGCCGGCGCCCTGCTCACGCTGTATCAACCGAACCGCATCGGCGAACGCCTCTCGGCACTGCATCACGACCATGCCGAGGGTTTCGATTCGTTGCTGGGAGAGTCCCCGACGATTCGCACGCTCAAGGCCCGCGCCCAACGGGTTGCGGCCCTCGATGCGCCCTTGTTGATCCAGGGTGAAACCGGCACCGGCAAAGAACTGGTGGCCCGCGCCTGTCACGCCATCAGTGCCCGGCACAGTTCACCGTTCCTGGCGCTGAACTGCGCGGCATTGCCGGAGAACCTCGCCGAAAGCGAACTCTTCGGCTACGCCCCCGGCGCGTTCACCGGCGCACAGCGGGGCGGTAAGCCGGGGCTGATGGAACTGGCTAACCAGGGCACGGTATTTCTCGATGAGATCGGCGAGATGTCGCCTTACTTGCAGGCGAAATTATTGCGTTTCCTCAACGACGGCAGCTTCCGCCGTGTGGGGGGTGATCGTGAGGTCAAGGTCAACGTGCGGATCCTCAGCGCGACCCATCGGGACCTGGAAAAAATGGTCGGCGAAGGTTCGTTCCGCGAAGACTTGTTCTATCGCCTCAACGTCCTGAACGTCGAAGTCCCGCCGCTACGCGAGCGCGGCCAGGACATCCTGCTGCTGGCGCGCTATTTCATGCAGCAGGCCTGCGCGCAGATCCAGCGCCCGGTCTGCCGCCTGGCGCCGGGGACCTATCCGGCATTGCTGGGCAACCGCTGGCCGGGCAACGTGCGGCAACTGCAGAACGTGATCTTCCGTGCCGCAGCGATTTGCGAAAGCAGCCTGGTGGACATCGGCGATCTGGACATCGCCGGCACCTCCGTGGCGCGTCAGAGCGACAGCGAGGTCGACAGCCTCGAGCAAGCCATGGAAGAGTTCGAGAAGACGCTGCTGGAAAAACTCTATGTCAGTTACCCCTCCACTCGCCAACTGGCCAGTCGACTGCAAACCTCCCACACCGCGATTGCCCATCGGTTGCGCAAATACGGGATTCCCAATAAGCCGTAAGCCTGAGAATCCAATCCATTCCCCATACAAAACCCCTGTGGGAGCGAGCCTGCTCGCGAAAGCGGTGTATCAGCCAACATTAATGTCGATTGACGCATCCTCTTCGCGAGCAGGCTCGCTCCCACAGGTTTTGTGTCCAGCCAATAAAACCGCTTCAAAAGCGACCTCCACCTGTACGGAAAGCGCTACAGTGGAACGATATCGCTACACCCTTCTCTGATCGCCACTGCGCAAGGCTTTGATCCACCTAAACTTTTTTCTTCGCCTCCTACTGTAGCGATTTCGCTACGGCTGCAGAACAACCTTGCCCCACAAAATTACATAACTCATTGATTTGTAAAGAATAAACAAGGTTGGCAGCAAATTTGCTTAGTAACCACTCATAAAACAGGGCATTGCCCCGGCATTCACCACCGCGTCCACCAGACGAGTCTGGCCCCTTAGGAGTTTCCATGAGCGAATTGCGTTTTACTGAAGATCACGAATGGCTGCGCACCGAAGCTGACGGTAGCGTCACAGTTGGCATCACCGCTTTCGCGCAAAATGCCCTGGGCGACGTGGTTTTCGTACAACTGCCTGAGCTGCAGTCCTACGACAAAGGCGCTGAAGCTGCCACCGTGGAATCGGTGAAAGCCGCCAGCGGTGTGTATATGCCACTCGACGGTGAAGTGTTGGAAGTGAACCCGGCCCTCGACAGCAGCCCTGAACTGGTCAACGAAGATCCGCTGGGCGAAGGCTGGTTCTTCCGCTTCAAGCCAACCGACGCCTCGGCAGTCGGCCAACTGCTGGATCAGGACGCCTACGACCGCCTGATCAACGCCCAAGCCTGAGGAGCGCTGCCATGACTCAAGTAAACCTTACGACCGCCAACGAATTCGTCGCCCGCCACATCGGCCCGCGCGCAGGCGACGAGCAAGCCATGCTCAACAGCCTCGGTTTCGATTCTCTCGAAGCCCTGAGCGCCAGCGTGATTCCAGAAAGCATCAAAGGCACCAGCGTGCTCGGCATGGACGACGGCTTGAGCGAAGCCGATGCCCTGGCCTTGATCAAATCCATCGCTGGCAAGAACCAGCTGTTCAAGACCTACATCGGCCAGGGCTACTACGGCACTCACACGCCGTCGCCGATCCTGCGCAACCTGCTGGAAAACCCGGCCTGGTACACCGCCTACACCCCGTACCAACCGGAAATTTCCCAAGGCCGTCTCGAAGCGCTGCTGAACTTCCAGACGCTGATCAGCGACCTGACCGGCCTGCCCATCGCTAACGCCTCGCTGCTCGACGAAGCCACCGCCGCCGCCGAAGCCATGACCTTCTGCAAACGCCTGAGCAAGAACAAGGGCAGCCACGCGTTCTTCGCCTCCGTGCATTGCCACCCGCAAACCCTCGACGTGCTGCGCACCCGTGCCGAGCCGCTGGGCATAGACGTGGTGGTCGGCGACGAGCAACAACTGACTGACGTGACGCCGTTTTTCGGCGCCCTGCTGCAATACCCGGCGAGCAACGGCGATGTGTTCGACTACCGCGAACTGACCGAGCGCTTCCACGCGGCCAACGCCTTGGTCGCGGTCGCCGCGGACCTGCTGGCCCTGACCCTGCTGACCCCGCCTGGCGAATTCGGTGCCGACGTGGCCATCGGCAGTGCGCAACGCTTTGGCGTGCCACTGGGTTTCGGTGGCCCGCACGCGGCGTACTTCTCCACCAAGGATGCGTTCAAGCGCGACATGCCGGGCCGTCTGGTCGGCGTCTCCGTGGACCGCTTCGGCAAGCCGGCCCTGCGCCTGGCCATGCAAACCCGCGAGCAACATATCCGCCGCGAGAAAGCCACCAGCAACATCTGCACCGCCCAGGTGCTGCTGGCCAACATCGCCAGCATGTACGCCGTGTACCACGGCTCGAAAGGCCTGACCCAGATCGCCAAGCGCGTGCATCACCTGACTGCGATTCTTGCCCAAGGCTTGAGCGCATTGGGCCTGAGCGTCGAGCAAGCCAGCTTCTTCGACACCCTGACGCTGAATACCGGCGCCAACACCGCAAAACTGCACGACCAGGCGCGTGCGCAGCAGATCAATCTGCGAGTAATCGATGGCGAACGTCTGGGCCTGTCCCTCGACGAAACCACCAGCCAGGCTGATGTGGAAACCCTTTGGGCCATGCTGGCTGACGGCAAAGCGCTGCCGGACTTCGCCGCCCTCGCCGCCTCCGTACAAAGCACCCTCCCGGCGGCCCTGGTTCGCCAGTCGCCGATTCTCAGCCATCCGGTGTTCAACCGTTATCACTCCGAAACCGAGCTGATGCGCTACCTGCGCAAGCTCGCCGACAAGGACCTGGCCCTGGATCGCACCATGATCCCGCTGGGTTCGTGCACCATGAAACTCAACGCCGCCAGCGAAATGATCCCGGTGACCTGGGCCGAATTCGGCGCCCTGCACCCGTTCGCTCCGGCTGGGCAAAGCGCTGGCTATCAGCAACTGACTGACGAGCTGGAAGCGATGCTCTGCGCCGCCACCGGTTACGACTCGATCTCGCTGCAACCGAACGCCGGTTCCCAAGGGGAATACGCTGGCCTGCTGGCGATCCGTGCCTACCATCAGAGCCGTGGCGAAGACCGTCGCGACATCTGCCTGATCCCGTCGTCCGCCCACGGCACCAACCCGGCCACCGCCAACATGGCCGGCATGCGTGTGGTCGTGACCGCCTGCGATGCCCGCGGTAACGTCGACATCGAAGACCTGCGGGCCAAGGCCATCGAGCACCGCGAGCATCTCGCGGCGTTGATGATCACCTATCCTTCGACCCACGGCGTGTTCGAAGAAGGCATCCGTGAAATCTGCGGCATCATTCACGACCACGGTGGCCAGGTGTACATCGACGGCGCCAACATGAACGCCATGGTCGGCCTCTGCGCACCGGGCAAGTTCGGCGGCGACGTGTCGCACCTGAACCTGCACAAGACCTTCTGCATCCCCCATGGCGGTGGCGGCCCGGGCGTCGGCCCGATCGGCGTCAAGTCGCACCTGACCCCGTTCCTGCCGGGCCACGCCCAGATGGAACGCAAGGAAGGCGCGGTCTGCGCCGCCCCGTTCGGCAGCGCGAGCATTCTGCCGATCACCTGGATGTACATCCGGATGATGGGCGGCGCTGGCCTCAAGCGTGCTTCGCAACTGGCGATCCTCAATGCCAACTACATTTCCCGTCGCCTGGAAGAGCACTACCCTGTGCTGTACACCGGCAGCAACGGTCTGGTGGCGCACGAATGTATCCTCGACCTGCGTCCGTTGAAAGACAGCAGCGGCATCAGCGTCGATGACGTCGCCAAGCGCCTGATCGACTTCGGCTTCCATGCCCCGACCATGTCCTTCCCGGTCGCCGGCACGCTGATGATCGAGCCGACCGAAAGCGAATCCAGGGAAGAACTGGACCGCTTCTGCGACGCCATGATCCGCATCCGCGAAGAAATCCGCGCGGTGGAAAACGGCACCCTGGACAAAGACGACAACCCGCTGAAAAACGCCCCGCACACCGCGGCGGAGCTGGTGGGCGAGTGGACGCACCCGTACAGCCGCGAGCAAGCGGTATACCCGGTCGCGTCGCTGATCGAAGGCAAGTACTGGCCACCGGTCGGCCGGGTCGACAATGTGTTTGGTGATCGCAACCTGGTTTGCGCCTGCCCGTCGATCGAAAGCTACGCTTAAACCTGTGTGGGGCGGCAATCCGCCCCACTCAAGTACACCGCATATCCCCTGTAGGCGCTGGCTTGCCAGCGAAGACGGAATATCAGCCGACACAAATGTTGCCTGACACACCGCCTTCGCTGACAAGCCAGCGCCTACAAAATCGAGTTTCACTCAAGGTTGATGCTGACCCTCTATAACAAGGAAACCGGAGAACAACTCATGTCGTTAAGCGTGTTCGACCTGTTCAAGATTGGCATCGGCCCCTCCAGTTCCCACACCGTCGGCCCGATGCGCGCAGCCGCGCGTTTCGCCGAAGGGTTGCGCCGTGAAAGGCTGCTCGCCGCCACCAACTGCGTCAAAGTCGAGCTCTACGGCTCGCTCGGCGCCACCGGCAAGGGGCACGGCAGCGACAAGGCGGTGTTGCTCGGCCTCGAAGGTGAACACCCGGACACCGTGAATACCGAAACCGTCGCCGCCCGCCTGCAAGAGATTCGCGGCAACGGTCGCTTGAACCTGCTCGGTGAACACAGCATTGCGTTCAACGAGAAAGAACACCTGGCAATGATTCGCAAACCGTTGCCCTATCACCCCAATGGCATGATCTTTCGCGCATTCGACGCCGCCGGCCTGCAGATCCGCAGCCGCGAGTACTACTCGGTCGGTGGTGGTTTTGTGGTCGATGAAGACGCCGCCGGCGCCGACCGCATCGTCGAAGACGCAACAAAGCTGACCTTCCCGTTCAAAAGTGCCAAGGACTTGCTCAGTCATTGCACCACCTACGGCCTGTCCATCAGCCAGGTGATGCTGACCAACGAAAGTGCCTGGCGCCCGGAAGCGGAAACCCGCGCCGGCCTGCTGAAGATCTGGCAAGTGATGCAGGACTGCGTCGACGCCGGTTGCCGCAACGAAGGCATTCTGCCCGGCGGGTTGAAGGTCAAGCGTCGCGCGGCGGCACTGCATCGGCAGCTGTGCAAAAACCCGGAATCCTCACTGCGCGATCCGCTGTCGGTGCTGGACTGGGTCAACCTGTACGCCTTGGCGGTCAACGAGGAGAACGCCAACGGCGGGCGCGTGGTCACTGCGCCCACCAACGGCGCGGCGGGGATCATCCCGGCCGTGTTGCATTACTACATGCGCTTCATTCCCGGCGCGAATGACGACGGCGTCGTGCGCTTTCTGCTGACCGCCGCCGCCATCGGCATATTGTACAAGGAAAACGCCTCGATCTCCGGAGCCGAAGTTGGTTGTCAGGGTGAGGTCGGCGTCGCGTGCTCGATGGCGGCCGGCGCCTTGTGCGAAGTGCTCGGCGGTACCGTGCAGCAGGTGGAAAACGCTGCCGAAATCGGCATGGAGCACAACCTCGGCCTGACCTGCGACCCGATTGGCGGCCTGGTGCAAGTCCCCTGCATCGAGCGCAATGCCATGGGTTCGGTCAAGGCCATCAATGCGGTACGCATGGCCCTGCGCGGCGACGGCCAGCACTTCGTCTCCCTCGACAAGGTCATCCGCACCATGCGCCAGACCGGCGCCGACATGAAAAGCAAATACAAGGAAACCGCCCGTGGCGGTTTGGCGGTCAACATTATCGAGTGCTGACGCTCACGCGCATCCGCACACTTTTTCAGGAACTGAATATGTCCACCGAACAATTGCAGAAAACTCCGCTGCACGCATTGCACATCGAACTCGGCGCGCGCATGGTGCCGTTCGCCGGCTATGACATGCCGGTGCAATATCCACTGGGCGTGATGAAAGAACACCAGCACACCCGTGAGCAGGCCGGGTTGTTCGATGTCTCGCACATGGGCCAGATCCGCCTGACCGGCGCCAATGCCGCCAAAGCCCTGGAAACACTGGTGCCGGTGGACATCATCGACCTGCCGGTGGGCATGCAGCGTTACGCAATGTTTACCAACGAGACCGGGGGCATTCTCGACGACCTGATGGTCGCCAACCTGGGTGACGACGAGCTGTTCCTGGTGGTCAACGCCGCCTGCAAGGATCAGGACCTGGCGCATCTGCGACAGCACATCGGCGACCAGTGCACGATCGAGCCGTTGTTCGAAGAGCGTGCCCTGCTCGCACTGCAAGGCCCGGCTGCTGTTACCGTGCTCGCACGCCTGGCCCCTGAAGTTGCGAAAATGACCTTCATGCAGTTCGCCCGCGTAAAACTGCTGGGAGTGGATTGCTTTGTCAGCCGTTCGGGCTACACCGGTGAAGACGGGTTCGAAATTTCCGTACCGGCCGCCAACGCCGAAACCCTGGCTCGCGCCCTGTTGGCCGAACCCGAAGTGGCCGCCATCGGCCTTGGCGCCCGCGATTCCCTGCGCCTGGAGGCCGGCCTGTGCCTCTACGGCCACGACATGAACACCGAGACCTCCCCGATCGAGGCGAGCCTGCTGTGGGCGATCTCCAAACCACGGCGTGCCGATGGCGCGCGGGCCGGTGGGTTCCCTGGCGCTGAAACCGTGTTCGCTCAACAGCAAGCCGGTGTCAGCCGCAAACGCGTTGGCCTGTTACCCCAGGAACGCACGCCCGTGCGCGAAGGCGCAGAGATCGTCAACGAGGCGGGTGACACCATTGGCGCCGTTTGCAGCGGCGGTTTCGGTCCAACCCTGGGTGGCCCGCTGGCCATGGGTTACCTCGACAAGGCTTACACCGCCCTCGATACGCCGGTATGGGCGATTGTGCGTGGGAAAAAGGTACCTTTGCTTGTAAGCAAAATGCCATTTGTTCCACAACGCTACTACCGCGGCTGATTGACTGTTTCTATAAGTAACGCGATTGCGTTAACACTGCACTAATGTGTAACGCAATCGCCATAAAACAGTGCACACGCAGCTTTAAGCTTCGTTTATGAACTTTCCTTATAACGATTGAAAACAACTGAACCCCTCTAACGCATAAGCCAGCACTAGTTGCGACCCATACGCGTCGGCCCTAGTAAATCCGGGCCTTCACAGGGCTTGTTTTTTCTCCCGTAGTTGGCGTAGAGTTTGTTCACTGTGTTTGCATGGGTCGCTTGGAATCGTGACCTGGGCAGTAGCCTACAAGTTAGCTACATCCCGTTCGACGTCTTCTTACTCTCCTGCAACCAGCCCCAGTACTCTTTCATGAGAAGGAGACTGTCATTAATTTTTGCGTCAAGGAAATAAGAAATGTCCCAACGTCAGAGCGGTACCGTCAAGTGGTTTAACGACGAGAAAGGTTTTGGTTTTATCACTCCTGAAAGCGGTCCGGATCTGTTCGTGCATTTCCGCGCCATCCAGGGCAACGGCTTCAAGAGCCTGAAAGAAGGCCAGAAAGTGACTTTCGTCGCTGTGCAAGGCCAGAAAGGCATGCAGGCTGACGAGGTACAGGCAGAAGCCTAACCTTCTGTTACGAAAAAGCCCCTGATGGTGACATCAGGGGCTTTTTTGTGCGCACAAATCCGTAAAATGGCTTCTTTTTTCCCCGAGAGCCCTGCCATGTCGAAACACCTGCTCAAACCCCAGGGCGAGTTTCCCGCCGCAGGCCTGGGACGTCGCCTGGCAGCGATGTTCTATGATTTCCTTCTGTGTACCGCCTTGCTTATCGTCACCAGCGGCATTTACAAGATCATTCAGATGTCGGTCATCGGCGAGGACAGAATGCGCGCCCTGACCGAAGCGGGCGCACTGGACGGTGACCCGTTGCTGTCGACGGTGCTGCTGTTCGTGCTGTTCGGCTTCTTCGCCAAGTTCTGGACCTGGTCCGGTCAGACCCTGGGCATGCAGGTCTGGGGCATCCGCGTACAAAACGCCGACGGCACCTCCATCAGCCTGTGGCAGGCGCTGTTGCGCTTTGTGGTGTCGATCGCATCCTTGTTATGCGTCGGGCTGGGATTCTTCTGGTCGCTGTTCGACAAGCGCAAGCGCAGCTGGCATGACATGTATTCCGACACGCAGCTGGTTCGTATCCCGAAGAAGACCAAATAATTCAGCCATCGAAAATCACTGTGGGAGCGGGCTTGCTCGCGAAAGCGGTGTATCAGTCGACTTTGACGTTGTCTGACACACCGCTTTCGCGAGCAAGCCCGCTCCCACAGGTTTTGCGAACAGCCTGACAGATCTCAGGCGTTACCAGCCAACTTCATCCGCGCAGCCTGGGTAAAGTCGAGCATCCGCTTCAACGGCCGAATCGCCTGCGGAATCAACGCCGGATCGACAAAGATCTCGTTCGTCCCCTCCTTCAAGCTCTTCAGCGTGCGCTCAAGGGTATTCATCGCCATCCAGGGGCAATGTGCACAACTGCGGCACGCTGCGCCGTTACCGGCCGTTGGCGCTTCAATGAAGACCTTGTCCGGGCACAACTGCTGCATCTTGTAGAAGATGCCGCGATCGGTGGCGACGATGAGCGTCTTGTTCGGCAGGCTTTGCGCCGCCGCGATCAGCTGACTGGTGGAACCGACGGCATCTGCCAGTTCGATCACCGCGGTCGGCGATTCCGGATGCACCAGGATCGCAGCGTCCGGATACAGCGCCTTCATGTCTTCGAGCTGCTTGGACTTGAACTCTTCGTGAACGATGCAGGCACCGTCCCACAGCAACATGTCCGCACCGGTCTGGCGCTGGATGTAGGTACCCAGATGCTTGTCCGGGCCCCAGATGATGGTTTCGCCGTTATCCATCAGGCTCTCGACGATCTCCAGCGCGCAACTGGACGTCACCACCCAGTCCGCCCGCGCCTTGACCGCCGCCGAGGTGTTGGCATACACCACCACCGTGCGTTCCGGGTGCTGATCGCAGAAGGCCGAAAACTCGTCCACCGGGCAACCCAGGTCCAGGGAGCAGGTGGCTTCCAGGGTCGGCATCAGCACGCGCTTTTCAGGATTGAGGATCTTGGCCGTCTCCCCCATGAACTTCACACCGGCGACGACCACGGTCTTGGCCGGATGAGCATTGCCGAAGCGGGCCATCTCCAGCGAGTCGGAGACGCAGCCACCGGTTTCTTCGGCCAGGGCTTGAATCACCGGATCGCAATAGAAATGCGCAACCAGCACCGCATCCTGAGCCTTGAGCTCGGCAGCAATGGCGGCGCGATAGTAGGCCTCTTCTTCAGCCGTCAGCGGTTTGGGCTGTTTGGCATCGAGGTGGGCTTGAACCAGTAGGCGTTCGGAAATCTGCGTCATGTTCGCAAGACCTGCAGGCGCTTTCGCGCGAAAGTCGAGTATACACCCGGCTCCGGACCCTTCAGGGTACCGCCGGGAGAGTGAGTGTCATCAGGCATGGACAACGTTGAAGCTGCGCAAGGCTACAGAATATCCCATTGATGCAAAAGATGATTTTGACCTGTGTGATGAGCAGCAGCCCAGGACCGAGCCGAACTCAAATCGCAGACAAAAAAAATCCGCAAATCCTCACTTGCGTGGGCCGACGGGTGCACTGACTTACTACCCTGGGAAACCTCCTACAAAATAAACAGACACCAGACACGTATCGCGCGCAGAAAATGAATGGTGAAATGTGCCATTCCCCCTTTTCCACACGCGAGGCGCCTTCGACATGAGCAATGAGAATACAGGCTCTTGCTCCAAGGCCGACCAGGAAGTCAAACACACGTTTTTGTACCTGTTTCTGACCATATTCATCCCCTTTGGCCTCGGGCATTTTGTGTCCTACCTGTTTCGTACGGTCAATGCCTTGATCTATGTGGATCTGGAACGGGAACTGCACCTGCCCGCCAGCAGCCTGGGCCTGCTGACGGGTGTGTATTTTCTGACTTTCGCCGCGGCGCAGATTCCCTTGGGCGTCCTGCTCGACCGCTACGGGCCGCGCAGCGTGCAGGCCCCCATGCTGTTGTTTGCGGTGATGGGCTCGCTGATTTTCAGCTTCGCCCATACGGAACTGGGCCTGATCATTGGTCGCGGCCTGATTGGCCTGGGTGTTGCCGGTTCTCTGATGAGTGCGATCAAGGCGTGCGCCATCTGGCTGCCTGTCGAACGCCTGCCGCTGAGTACGGCATGCCTGTTATCGGTAGGTGGCCTCGGCGCCATGGCGTCCACCACGCCGTTGCATGAACTGCTCAAGTGGATCTCATGGCGTGAAGCATTCTTGATTCTGGCGCTACTGACTTTGCTTGTCTGCGTGGTCATTCATCTCAGCGTGCCGCGCACCTATAAACCCAAACACACCACGCTCGCCGAAATGTCCAAGGCCGTGGGAACGCTTTACTCCTCATGGGTATTCTGGCGGCTGGCGTTGTACTCGGTATTTGCCCATGCGATCTATATGTCGGTGCTGTCGCTGTGGATGGGACCGTGGCTACGCGATGTCGCCCACTTGAGCGAGTCCAGCATGGCCAATACCCTGCTCTGGGGCACTGTGGCGATGGTTGCAGGCTCGCTGGCTTTCGGCTCGATCACCGACTACCTGCGGCGCTTTGGCGTGCAACCGATCATGGTGTGCGGCGTCGGGGTTTCGATCTTCATCGTGTTTCAATCGCTGATGATCAGCGGACTGCCTGTATCGCCGCTGCTGATTGCCATGGGCTTCAGCTTCTTCGGTACCTCCACCACCATGAACTACGCGATCGTGGCTCAGTCGGTATCGACTGAACTGGCCGGGCGAGTCAGTTCGTCGTTCAACCTGTTGGTATTCGTGCTGGCGTTTGTCTTGCAATGGTTGATGGGAGAAATTCTGAACCTGTGGCCAGCAGCTGGGCACGGCCATCCGGTAGAGGCTTATCAGTGGTCGCTGGGTGTGATGATTGCGCTGCAGGTACCGGGAGTGATGTTATGGCTGAGCTTTAAACCATGGGAATTGAAAACCGCGGCGACCAGGTAAACCAGGCAACCACTACTTCCTTGGCTAAAGCCCGATCCTCCAGACCTGCCAGCACTAAATCGCGGGCAAAAAAAAATCCGGAAATCCTCACTTGCGTGGGCCTTCCAGACTTTTAAAACTGCTACAAAAATGGTGGGTCGTGTGGGATTCGAACCTACGACCAATTGGTTAAAAGCCAACTGCTCTACCAACTGAGCTAACGACCCGCTGTGTGGTGGCGCGTATAATACTGATTTTTAAGGACTATTCAACACCTAATTTGAAATAAATCAAAAATAAGGGGTTGGGTCGCTGATTCCGGCCGCCGCGAAGCCTTCTGCACGCAGGCGGCAGCTATCGCATTTGCCGCATGCACGGCCGTTATCGTCGGCCTGATAGCAGGAAACGGTCAGGCCGTAATCGACGCCGAGCTTCACGCCGGCCTGGACGATCTGTGCCTTGCTCAGGTTCTGCAGGGGAGCCTGGATACGGAATCCGTTTCCTTCTACACCGGCCTTGGTCGCCAGATTGGCCATGCGCTCGAAGGACTCGATGAACTCGGGGCGGCAATCCGGGTAGCCGGAGTAGTCGACGGCGTTCACGCCGATAAAGATGTCACGCGCACCCAGCACTTCGGCCCAGCCTAGCGCCAATGACAGGAACACCGTGTTGCGCGCCGGCACGTACGTTACCGGGATGCCCTCGCCCGCCACTTCCGGCACGTCGATGCTGCTGTCGGTCAGCGCAGAGCCACCGATACCGTTCAGGTTCAGGCCGATCACCTTGTGTTCGACCACCCCCAGGTCACGAGCGACACGTTCGGCAGCGTACAGCTCGGCATGGGAGCGCTGACCGTAGTCGAAGCTCATGGTGTAGCAGCTGTAGCCTTCAGCACGAGCCATCGCCACGACGGTGGCCGAGTCCAGGCCGCCGGACAACAGGATGACTGCACGTTTTTCGGTGGTGTTCAGTTGTTCAGACATTTCAGCGCCCCGGCTCGTCATTCCAAAGATATTTATGCAGCTGCAATTGCAGGCGCACGGGCAGGTTGTCCGCCACCACCCAGTCCGCCAGGTCCCGAGCATTCAAGTCATGGTGGCTTGGCGAGAACAGGACTTCGCCGGCGCGCTGATCCAGACCGTACTGAATCAGCTTGGACACGGCCCAGTCATAGTCCTCCCGGGAACAGATGACAAACTTCACCTGATCGTTGCGTGTGAGCAGTTCGATGTTCTCGTAGCGGTTGCGATGTGCTTCTTTCGAACCCGGGGTTTTCAGATCGACGACGCGACTGACCCGGGAATCTACCGCCGAGATATCCAGGGCGCCACTGGTTTCCAGCGACACTTCGTAACCGGCATCACACAGCTGCGTGAGCAAAGGGATGGCATTGGGTTGCGCCAACGGCTCGCCACCGGTGACACACACGTAGCGTGGGCGAAAACCGGCCACTTGCTCGAGGATGTCGTCGAGGGTGCGAACGGTGCCGCCACTGAACGCGTAGGCGCTGTCGCAGTACTGGCAACGCAATGGGCAACCGGTCAGGCGCACAAAAACAGTGGGCAGCCCGGCAGTCCGCGTTTCACCCTGCAACGAGTAGAAAACTTCGGTGATTCTCAATGTGTCTTGCATAGTCGCCACGGGCATGACAGCTAAACAGGCTGTCCGCCTCCGTCAGGCACTTCAAGGAACCCCGCCAACGCGCAGATCCCAAAAAGCGTGTTTCATAAAAAGGGCGTGAATTCTAACGAAAAAACCCGCGACAAGCGCGGGTTTCTTCAAAACGGCTCAAGCAGCCCTTACATTTTTTGCAGATCACGCTGCGCCAGCTGAGCGGCGGAAGTGCCCGGATATTGGGACACAACCTGTTGCAGAATGCCTTTGACCTTGTCGGGGTGACCAAGGCGACGCTCCACATCAGCGAGCTTGTACAGCGAATCAGGCACTTTGTTGTGCTTTGGGTACAACTGCGAAACCTTGGCAAATGCCTGGCCTGCGCCTTGCAAATCGCCTTTGGCCAGATTCACTTCACCCAACCAGTACTGGGCGTTGCCCGCGTACTGGCTGTTCGGGTATTTGCGCAGGAATGCGGCAAACGCCTGGCTGGCCTTGTCGAAATCCTTGGCCTTGATCAGGTCGAAGGCTGCATCGTAGTACAGTTTTTCCTTCGCCGGATCCGCCGGTTCGCCGCCCGCGGCAGGCGCTTGAGCCGCCGCTCCCGCCCCTGCGCCGGCTGCTGCACCGGGGGCGTTCAAATCGCCACCGGTGGAAGAATTATCAGGAGTCGCGGCTGGTGCAACGCCGGATCCTATGCGCCGATCAAGATCCTGATATCGCTCCAGGCTTTCTTGCTTCATGCGCGCTACATCATTTTGCAGAACTTCGATGATGCCTTGTTGGCGCGAGATCTGCTCCTGCATCGATTGCAGTTGGTTGAACAGCTCGCCCTGTGCCGAGACAGGGGCCGAAACCCCTCCCCCGGCATAGGCGCCGTTCGTACCGTAACCTGCAGGCGGATAACTGCTCCCGCTATTGTTATAGCCGGAGTTGTCCTCGACCACAGGAACCGCAGCCCACACCGCAAGCGGCGCGAGGCTGAGAGCCAAGACAGTTACAGCACGACGGCACGTTCGCATGGCGAATTACTTACGCAGTTCGACGCGACGGTTTTGAGCCCAGGACTGCTCGTCGTTGCCGGTAGCAACTGGACGCTCTTCGCCGTAGGAAACCAGTTCCAGCTGAGCTGGGGAAACGCCTTGCAGTACCAGGTAACGCTGAACGGCTTTCGCACGACGCTCGCCCAGTGCCATGTTGTACTCACGAGTACCACGTTCGTCGGTGTTGCCTTCCAGAACAACGCGAGCGCCGTTTGCTTTCAGGTCTTTGGCGTGAACGTCCAGAGCGCGCATGGCTTCTGGCTTCAGGTCCGAACTGTCGTATTCGAAGTAGAAAGTGGTGATGGCGCGCAGAGCAGCTTCTTCGCTCAGGGAACCATCAACGGCACCGGTGTTTGCGCCGTAACCAGCGTTTGGATCAACAGCCACTGCGCCTTCACCGGCATTGTCGCCGCCTTTGGACGAGCAACCAACGGCTACGGACAAAGCCAGAGCCAGAGCAGCAAACTTACCAAACTTCAGCATTTCCATCGTGAAACTCCTAATGAACCCCAATGTGTTAAGTACAACGTGTAGCGCCGCGTCAGTTCAGGTAAGGGGACCAGGACGGTTCTCTGACTTCGCCTTGTGCGGTAGGAAGCGGGAGCCTCACGCGTCCATTAATGGACACGAGCATCAAGACTCCCCGGCCCTGCTGGCGGGTGGCGTAGATTACCATGGTGCCGTTGGGCGCAACAGTAGGTGACTCGTCCAGAGTGCTATCAGTGAGTATCTTTACACTGCCGCGTTGCAAATCCTGGGCCGCCACCTTGAAATTGGTGAAACCTTCCTGGCGATGGATCATGACCAGGGTCTTTTCGTCAGCCGACAGTTTAGGGTTGGCATTGTAGTTACCAATGAAGGTCACACGCTCCGCACCACCGCCACCGGCGCTGGTTTTGTAGATCTGTGGCTTGCCGCCACGGTCGGAGGTGAAGTAGATGGTCGAACCATCCTTGCCCCAGAACGGTTCGGTGTTGATGCCGGGGCCGTTGGTGACACGGGTGATCTGGCGCGAACCCAGGTTCATCACGTAGATGTCCGGGTTACCGTCCTTGGACAGCACGAACGCCAGGCGATTGCCATCCGGGGACCAGGCGGGTGCGCCATTCAGGCCTTCGAAATTGGTGATCTGCTCACGGCGCCCGGTGTCGATGTTCTGCATGAAAATGCGCGGACGCTTCTGCTCGAACGACACATAGGCGATGCGCTTGCCATCCGGTGCGAAGCGCGGAGACAGGATCGGCTCGCGCGATTGCAGCAGGGTGACAGCACGAGCACCGTCATAGTCCGAACGTTGCAGGGTGTAGCGCGTGTTCTTCTCGGAGAAGCGCTCGGCGGTCACGTACAGCAGACGTGTCGAGAACGCACCTTTGATACCGGTGAGTTTTTCGAACGACTGGTCGGCGATGTAGTGCGACATGTCGCGCAGCTGATCGACGCTGCCCGAGACGCTGCCGGTCAGCACTTGCTGTTCGGTGGCGACGTTGAACAGTGCGTATTGAACCTGCAGGCGCCCGCCCGCCGGTGCAACGCTGCCGACCATGACGTACTGGGCGCCCAGCGCCTTGAAGTCACGGAAGATGATTTCGCTGGCCTGGCTCGGCTGGCTGATCATGTTCTGCTTTGGAATCGGCGAGTAGTAACCCGAGTTGCGCAGGTCGTTGCCGATGATTTCGGCCATGTCGTCCGGCAGCACGCTGCCGCCCTGGTTACCAAACGGAACGACGGCGATCGGAGTGGCCCGATCGCTGCCGCTGGTGACCAGAATGTTTTTTTCATCTGCTGTCGCCATACCTGCCAGGCAGCAGATAACGACAAGCATTCCTCGAAGAAGGTTTCTCACAAGGCTAGATCCTCAGGTGTGAATGTCATCTTGAATGAACGATAGGGAGCGAAATCGCTCGGTTTCATTCCCTGCATTTCTGTCAAACGTCCAATATTCTTGACCGCTGCAACCGCCGAAGCGTCGAACGGACCATCGCCGCTGGACCTGGCCACGCTGACCGAGGTCAAGGTACCGTCCGGCAACATGCCAATTTGCAACACGACCGTCATGCCTTTGCGCGCCGAAGGTGGACGAGCCCAGCCTTCCGCTGCACGAGCGCGAATCAGGTCATCGAAACTGCCGGCGACTTCGTCACCCTGCTCATCCGCCAAGGCCTGCTGACGTTGCGGCGTGTCGGAAAGCAAATCTGCCAAGGCCTGGGCCTTTTTGTCTTCGGCGGACTTGCGTGCCGCTTCCTGCGACTTTTTCTTCGCAGCATCGGCAGCAGCAGCTTTCTTCTTCGCGTCTTCGGCGACTTTCTTCTTCGCCTCTTCAGCGTCGGATTTCTTCTTTGCGTCTTCCGCGGCTTTCTTTTTCGCGTCTTCGACGATCTTTTTCTTCGCTTCTTCGGCAGCCGCTTTTTTAGCTGCTTCCGCAGCCGCTTTCTTGGCCTCTTCCTCAGCCGCTTTCTTGGCTTCTTCCTCAGACTTCTTCTTGGCTATATCAGCCAATTGTTTCTCTTCGGCCTTTTTGGCTTCCGCGGTCTTCTTCGCTTCATCGGCTTTCTTGGCGTCATCGGCTTTCTTGGATTCGTCGGCTTTCTTGGCCTCATCAGCCTTTTTTGCCTCTTCCGCTTTCTTCGTCTCGTCGGCCTTCTTGGATTCTTCGGCTTTTTGAGCGGCGTCTTCCTTCTTTTGTTCCGCGGCCTTGATCGCTTCCTGCTCGATCTTTTTCTGTTCCATCTGTTCGACTTCGGTCTGGCGCGCGGCGGATTTCTTCGCCTCACCCGCAATCTTCTGATTGGTCTGGGTGGTCGCCTGACTTTTCGATTTCAGCTGGTACAGGGTGGCCTGGACAATCGGCTTGGCCGGCGGCAGTTCCGGTGTGAAGGCAAAACTGACGAACAGCATGCCGAAAACCAGCACGTGCAAGACCAGCGCCCAGACACTAGGCCAGAAATAGCTTTCCGAGGCGGACGGCTCTCGCATTTGCTGCATCAGGGTGCCTCGGTAATCAAGCCAACATTACCGACCCCGGCTTTCTGCAACCCGCCCATGGCACCCATGACGGCACCGTAATCGACGGTCTTGTCGCCGCGGATGAACACCTGGGTACGCTTGCCGTTACTGTTGCCGGCGCTGATGATCTTGGTCACCGCGCTGGTCATTTGCGGCAAGGTCATGGCCTTGTCCTGCTGCTTTTCGGTGTCGACTTCGCTGCCAAGGTTCCAGTAATAGGTCTTGTCAGCCTTGATCGAAATGGTCAGGACCTGGGTGTTGTTGTCCTGCGGCAAGGCTTCGCTGGAAACCTTGGGCAGATCAACTTTCACGCCCTGATTGAGCATCGGCGCGGTCACCATGAAGATGACCAGCAGTACCAGCATCACGTCGATGTAAGGCACCACGTTCATCTCGGCAACCGGCTTGCGCTTTTTGCGAGCTCGAGCGATTAAAGCCATTGGAAATTACCTGCTTATTCTTCGCTGGTGTGCACTTTACGGTGCAGGATCGCCTGGAATTCATCGGCGAAGGTGTAGTAACGGCCCAGCAGGGTTTCGCTGCGGGCAGCAAAACGGTTGTAAGCGATAACGGCCGGGATCGCGGCGAACAGACCGATCGCGGTGGCGATCAGTGCTTCGGCGATACCTGGCGCGACAGTGGCCAGGGTCGCTTGCTGGGCAGTGGCCAGGCCACGGAAGGAGTTCATGATGCCCCAGACCGTACCGAACAGACCTATGTAAGGGCTGACGGAACCGACGGTGGCGAGGAACGGCAGGCTCTGCTCGAGCTTTTCTTCTTCACGGGAAATGGCGACGCGCATGGCACGGGCCACGCCTTCCATCACCGCTTCCGGATCGACGCCAGCCTGCTGGCGCAAACGGGAGAATTCCTTGAAACCGGCACGGAAGATCTGCTCGACGCCCGAATCCGGGTCAGGGTTGCTGCCCGCCTGGCGGTAGAGTTTGGACAAGTCGATGCCCGACCAGAAACGCTCCTCGAAGCTCTCCAGGGCACGTCGACCGGCGCGCAGCAAGTTGCTGCGCTGAAAGATCATGATCCATGAGGTCACCGATGCGGCTACCAGGATCAGCATTACCAGTTGCACCACGATACTGGCATTGCTGACCAGGCTCCACATGGAGGAATGGTCGACGACGTTAGCTTCCACGCTTTATCTCCTGCTTTGAGTGTGTACCCGCGCCGCTCACGTCGGCAAAGGCCGTACGTAGAGCTTCGGGAATGGCCCGGGGTTTTAAACTGTCAGTGCGCACACAGGCCACCAGAAACTGCCCTTCGCAGAGCAGCACATTATCTGTAGCCCGACTGACCTGCTGCTTGAAACGCAGGCTGGCACGGTTCAATTCGATTACCTCGGCGCTTACCAGCAGTTCGTCGTCCAGTCGCGCCGGCGCGTGGTAACGCGCTTCGCTGGAATGCACGACGAACAACAGGTCCTCACCTGCCAGCGCCGACTGGGCAAAGCCCAGCTCGCGGAGCCGCTCGGTTCGAGCCCGTTCCATAAACTTGAGGTAATTGACGTAATACACGATGCCGCCCGCATCGGTGTCCTCGTAATAAACGCGACAACGAAATGCGAAAGGCCCAAGCCCGTTTTGCGCGCGCATACTCTAGTGCTTACTCCTCAGGTTGCCAATCCGGCCAGGCAACTGTTTTTCATTGTTCTGCGGCTTTCTCGCGAAAGTACGGTCCTAGGACAGCACAATGCCCGAAAATTCAGCGCGCAAAAGTTAATTAATCGTCCACGGCATCGAGAAATTCGTCTACCACGGGCATCTCGCCCAATCGTGACGGAATGTTTAAGCCGAAATGCAGATAGGCATGCCGCGTCACCACCCGCCCCCGCGGCGTGCGCATGATGTAGCCCTGCTGGATCAGGTAGGGCTCCAGCACGTCTTCGATGGTGTGGCGCTCTTCGCTGATCGCGGCTGCCAGACTGTCCACCCCGACCGGACCGCCATCGAACTTCTCGATCATGGTCAGCAACAGACGCCGGTCCTGGTGATCGAAGCCACGCTCATCGACATCCAGCAGGTTCAACGCCAGATCGGCGATCGGCTTGGTGATGTGGCCCTTGGCGCGGACCTCGGCAAAGTCGCGCACCCGGCGCAGCAGGCGGTTGGCGATCCGCGGGGTGCCCCGGGCACGGCGGGCGATCTCGAAGGCGCCTTCCGGGTCCAGCGGCAAGCCCAGGATGGTCGCCGAGCGGCTGACAATCGTTGCCAGGTCGGCCGTGTTGTAGAACTCAAGGCGCTGGACGATACCGAAACGGTCACGCAACGGATTGGTCAGCATGCCGGCCCGTGTGGTCGCTCCGACCAGGGTGAAGGGTGGCAGATCGAGCTTGATCGAACGCGCAGCCGGCCCTTCGCCGATCATGATGTCGAGCTGGAAATCCTCCATTGCCGGGTACAGCACTTCTTCAACGATCGGCGAGAGCCGATGAATTTCGTCGATGAACAGCACATCGTGAGGCTCAAGGTTGGTCAGCAGCGCAGCCAGGTCACCCGGGCGCTCGAGAACCGGCCCCGAAGTGCTTTTGATCGACACCCCCATTTCCTGGGCGATGATGTTGGCCAGGGTGGTTTTACCCAGGCCCGGCGGGCCGAAAATCAGCGTGTGGTCCAGGGACTCCTTACGTCCACGGGCCGCCTGGATGAACAACTCCATTTGCTCGCGAACAGTCGGCTGGCCAATGTATTCGGCCAGGCTGACAGGGCGAATGGCCCGGTCCTGGACTTCCTCGCGGTCACGGGGAGCACCCGTGGCGGCGATCAGACGATCAGCTTCAATCACTTAAATCATTCCCTTCAGGGCACGACGAATCATGTCTTCACTGCTCAAACCTTTCTCCTTGATCGCGGAAATCGCCTTGCTGGCTTCCTGCGGCTTGTAGCCCAGGGAAATCAGCGCGCTGACCGCGTCATTTTCGGCGGTAGCGACCGGCATTACATCCGGCCCGCCCGGCTGGTTGGGCACCAGGGCGAACATCGCCGGCACCGTTTCCCAGGCCTTGAAGCGGTCCTTGAGTTCCACCAGCAAACGCTCGGCAGTCTTCTTGCCCACGCCCGGCACCTTGGTCAGGGCCGAGGTGTCCTGGGACTGCACGCAACGCACCAGTTCGTCGACTTCCAGACTCGACATCAGGGCCAGGGCCAGTTTCGGGCCTACACCATTGAGACGGATCAACTCGCGAAAAAAGTCTCGCTCACGCTTGCCGAAGAAGCCATAGAGTAACTGCGCGTCTTCGCGTACGACTAAATGGGTGTGCAAGGTCAGCGGTTCACCGACCGACGGCAAGCGATACAGCGTGGTCATGGGCACTTCCAGCTCATACCCCAGACCGTTTACATCCAGAATCAGGTGCGGCGGCTGTTTCTCAGCCAGTGTGCCGCGCAAGCGTCCAATCACGTTTCAGATCCTTGAGCGTTGGCCAGATCAGTGCTGGCGACTGACAGAGCAAGGGTTTTGCGCCGACGACCCAGGCGCAAAACCCTCACTCCATAAAAATGATTGCTGATGCTATCAGAGACGCAGGCGCCCGCCACGACTGCGTGCGGCGCCCAAGCCATGAGGCAACAGGCTGGAACGGGTGTGAGCATGGCAAATGGCAATGGCCAGGGCGTCCGAGGCATCGATTTGCGGCTTGCTGGTCAACTTCAGCATGTGCATGACCATCATCTGCACCTGCTCTTTATTGGCAGCGCCGGTGCCGGTCACGGCCTGTTTGACCTGGGTAGCGGTGTATTCGGCGATCTCGAGGTTTTCTTCGGCGCCGGCAACGATCGCTGCGCCGCGTGCCTGGCCGAGCTTCAACGCCGAGTCGGCGTTGCGGGCCATGAACACCTTTTCGATGCCCATGGTCACCGGGCCATAGGTCTGGATGACTTCGCGCACGCTGCGATAGACGATTTGCAGGCGTTCGTGCAGCTCGCCGGAACCGGTGCGGATGCAGCCGGATGCCACGTACACGCAACCACGGCCGGTATCAGATACCACGCCATACCCGGTGATGCGCGAACCGGGGTCGATACCAAGAATTAAAGTCATAACGCCTGCAGGCTTTAAATGTAGGAGCGAGCTTGCTCGCGATGGACGTTAACGATAACGCGGTTCACCTGAATCAGCGCGTCGCTCTCAGGTTTTTCGCGAGCAAGCTCGCTCCTGCAGGGGGGGCATATCAACCGAGCTGTGCGGCGACCGATTCAGGGATGTCCGCGTTGGAATAAACGTTCTGCACATCATCCAGGTCTTCAAGCATGTCGATCAGCTTGAGCACCTTCTCGGCGCCCTCCAGGTCCAGTTCGGCACTGGTGGTCGGCAGCATGACGATTTCCGCGTCATCTCCTTTGAAACCGGCGGCCTCCAGGGCGTTACGCACCGCGTAGAATCCGGCGAACGAGGTGAACACGTCGATGGACCCGTCTTCATGGGTGACGACGTCGTCGGCATCGGCTTCCATGGCCGCTTCGATCAGCGAGTCTTCATCGACACCCGGCGCGAAGGAGATCTGGCCCTTGCGCTCGAACAGGTAAGCCACCGAACCGTCGGTACCGAGGTTGCCGCCGCACTTGCTGAACGCATGGCGAACCGCGGCTGCGGTACGGTTGCGGTTGTCGGTCATGCACTCGACCATCACCGCCACACCGCCCGGGCCGTAGCCTTCGTAGGTCAGTTCGACCATATCGTCGGTGTCGGCAGCACCGGCACCGCGAGCAACCGCGCGGTCGATGATGTCGCGGCTCATGTTCGCACCCAACGCCTTGTCCAGCGCCAGACGCAAACGCGGGTTGGAACCCGGATCGCCGCCGCCCTGACGGGCAGCTACCGTCAGTTCACGAATCCACTTGGTGAAAATCTTGCCCTTCTTGGCATCCTGACGTTCTTTGCGGTGCTTGATGTTCGCCCACTTGGAATGACCCGCCATAACTCGCTCCGAATTCTCTTTGAAACATTGCCCGCCGCGCCATGACGCGCCAGCCGGCAAACAAAAATCTCGACCTGCTTATAAAAAACGGGCGCATCCGACGATGCGCCCGCATGGTCAGCCTTACTCGGCTTTAGGCGTTTCGCGCAGACGAATGTGCAGTTCGCGCAATGCCTTGGCATCGACCGCACCCGGAGCCTGAGTCATGACGCAAGCCGCGCTCTGGGTTTTCGGGAAAGCGATCACTTCACGGATCGACTGGGCGCCGGTCATCAGCATCACCAGACGGTCCAGACCGAAGGCCAGGCCACCGTGCGGCGGCGCGCCGTATTTCAGGGCATCGAGCAGGAAGCCGAATTTCTCTTCCTGTTCCGCTTCGCTGATACCCAGCAGACGGAATACCGACTGCTGCATTTCCTTGCGATGGATACGGATCGAACCGCCACCCAGCTCGGTGCCGTTCAGCACCATGTCGTAGGCACGGGACAACGCGGTCGCCGGGTTGGCTTCCAGTTCTTCCGGCGTGCACTTCGGCGCGGTGAACGGGTGGTGCAATGCAGTGAAGCTGCCGTCGTCGTTCTCTTCGAACATCGGGAAGTCGACCACCCACATCGGGGCCCACTCGCAGGTCAGCAGATTCAGGTCGTGACCGACCTTGATCCGCAGCGCGCCCAGGGCTTCGCTGACGATCTTGGCTTTGTCGGCACCGAAGAACACGATGTCGCCGTCAACCGCGCCAACGCGATCGAGAATCGTGTTCAGGGCCGCTTCCGGGATGTTCTTGACGATCGGCGATTGCAGGCCTTCGACGCCTTTGGCGCGCTCGTTGACCTTGATGTACGCCAGGCCCTTGGCACCGTAGATGCCGACGAACTTGGTGTAGTCGTCGATCTTGCTGCGCGGCATGCTCGCCCCGCCCGGTACGCGCAGTGCGGCTACGCGGCTTTTCGGGTCGTTGGCCGGGCCGGAGAAGACCTTGAATTCAACTTCCTTGAGTTGGTCGGCAACATCGACCAGTTCCAGCGGGATACGCAGGTCCGGTTTGTCGGAACCGTAACGACGCATGGCCTCGTCCCAGGTCATGTGCGGGAATTCGGCGAATTCCACGTTCAGCACTTCCTTGAACAGGTTGCGGATCATGCCTTCGGTAAGGCCGATGATGTCTTTTTCATCGAGGAAGCTGGTTTCGATGTCGATCTGGGTGAATTCAGGCTGACGGTCGGCACGCAGGTCTTCGTCGCGGAAGCACTTGGCGATCTGGTAGTAGCGGTCGAAGCCCGCCACCATCAGCAGTTGCTTGAACAGCTGAGGCGATTGCGGCAAGGCGAAGAACGAACCGGCATGGGTACGGCTCGGCACCAGGTAATCGCGAGCACCTTCCGGCGTGGCGCGGGTCAGGATCGGCGTCTCGACGTCGAGGAAGCCGTTCTCGTCCAGGTAGCGACGGATGCTGGTGGTCATGCGCGAACGCAGGCGCAGCTTCTCGAGCATTTCCGGACGACGCAGGTCGATGAAGCGATAACGCAGGCGGGTTTCTTCACCGACGTCGGAGAACTCGTTGAGCGGGAACGGCGGGGTTTCCGCCTCGTTGAGTACTTCCAGCTCGTAGCCCAGCACTTCGATCATGCCCGACGCCATGTTGGCGTTGCCGGCACCGGCCGGACGCAGGCGTACCTTGCCGGTGACCTTGACCACGTACTCGCTGCGCACGCGATCGGCGGCGGCGAAGGTTTCAGCGCGGTCCGGGTCGAACACCACCTGGGCCAGACCGTCACGATCACGGATATCGAGGAAAATCACCCCACCGTGGTCACGGCGACGGTGAACCCATCCGCAAAGGGTAATTTCCTGGCCTTCCAGGCTTTCGTTCAGTTGGCCGCAATAATGGCTGCGCATCATGGTAGTGGTTTCACTTCTCGTAATTCGAAATTCGTTTGGAGACCTTGCCCGTATCCTTGCCCTGTGAAAGGCGCCGGATCATGCAAGAACTCACGCGTAGTCGTTCAACTCAGATCCCGAACCCTAGTCAGCTTTGTCGCCGCCGGCCAGGTTCTTCTTCGAACCGGTCTTGAAATCGGTTTCGTACCAGCCGGTGCCGCTGAGGCGGAAGCCCGGCATGGACAGCATCTTCTTAAGCTCTGGCGCCTGGCAGGCAGGGCAGTCGACCAGCGGTTCCGCGCTGATCTTTTGAATGGCTTCCAACTGATGACCACAGGAAGCACATTGATAGTCGTACATTGGCATGGGGTTGTCTCGGCGATCAGATTGCTACCGCACACACTGGGTTTTGCGGCAAAGAGCGGGATTATATCCATTAAATGCAGCCTGTGCAGCCGTAAGACTGCACAGATCGACACTCGACGCATTCCGTCGCCATCCCTAGGCCGTGGCCGGGCAATTCCCATCCTTCAGGCTGTGCACCACACAGACCACCCGTACCAGTGCACTGAAATTCTTCACCCCGCCGTGTCGCAAATGCACTTGACGGTCCACGTGAGACAGCAGCGCACTGATCGAGCAACGATTGACCCTGGCCATTTCGCCCAAGATATCCCAATAGACCTGTTCAAGCCGCAAACAGGTCGCAAAACCATTCAAACGCACTGACCGGGATAATGGCTGGGCCAGTCCCATGTCGAACTCGCTGACAAATGGATCGACCCTTATATCCTTGGGTAGACCACCCTTTACTTCGCTTAGCCTGCCGTCATTAACCATACCGTTGACACTCCTTTGCCATGCCTGGTCTTTATAAGAGCCCTGTTGCGAGACTTATAAAAACGCAGGCGCAAAGTTATCTCCAGATGACTTTATGACCATCAACGTAGGATAAGCCAACAGCTGAAGACAGATCATGGAGATCGTCCTTGTCAGAACATTTTCCCACATTACCTGGCACCCTTTCGTTCAAGCGCGAGCGACACCCTGTCCGACATCGATTGCCATGTATCTTCCCTAAAGGTGATGAGACTCCTCCGACAGGTGCCGCATCACTCCAGCAAGCCTGTTGCCGCACCGCAGCTCTGGATGCCCTGGCAAGCGGCAACAAATCGTCCCCGATGGACCACTGGACTCCTTGATTTGAGTAGCCTGCAGCTTTGCTGTTAAATAGGCAGTGTGTCGTCGGCCTCTATTTTTCCGGGTGCCGCGCATAGGCTGATAACGGATACGTGTCCAACGCCTCTTATTGTTCTGAAGCGAACCGTGCCCTGTCAGCTCTTCCTTGTGATCCGTCTTAACGTGAGTCAATCAAAATGTTGAAAATCGTCCACCTGCTAATGGGCGCAGCAGCCCTGCTGCTGTCCTTCTTCCCTAGCCTGCAACCTGAGGCTGTTCCTTACCTGCAACAACCCGATGCGCTGTACCTGGCCTTTTTCGGCCTGCTCAATCTCACCCTCGCACCTGTCATTCCCTACTGGAACAAAGGTGCGCGTCACCAATTGCAAAACCTGGTCAGCGCCCTGCTGGTCCTGGCTGTTGTCTTGCAAACCCTGACGCTGATCGCGAAGATGCCAGTCATCGCCGGTCAACCTGCCGTACTGTTCAGCCTGATCGCTGCGCTGCTCGCCGTTCTTTTGCACCTGGCCATCAGTTTCTACAAATCGTCACCGGCCGCCGCGTCGCCAAGCTATGACATGAGCAACCGCGATACGGGCACCGTCAAGTGGTTCAACACCTCCAAAGGCTTCGGCTTTATTTCCCGTGACTCCGGCGATGATATTTTCGTGCATTTCCGGGCCATTCGGGGCGAAGGCCATCGTGTCCTGGTCGAAGGCCAGCGCGTTGAGTTCTCTGTCATGAATCGTGACAAGGGCCTGCAAGCCGAAGACGTGATCGCCGCTTTGCCGCGACGCTGATGCAAGGCTGAAAAAAAACCGCGAACAGCCTGGCTGTTCGCGGTTTTTTATTAAGCGCCCATTGAGCCCCGCGGGTTCAATAGTGCGGTGGCGGCGCTTCTTCTTCGAAGGATTCGAACTGGCCGACCATTTCCTCCTGGCGCTTGAGCAATGCCTCCATCTGCAATTGCAGGCGCTCAACCACCCGCTGCTGTACCGCCAGCACATCATTTAATGCCTGGATGGTGTCATCCTGAAACGCCATCTGGCTTTCCAGATCGGTAACGCGTGCTTCCAGGCTCATGTTTCAGCCCTCCAAAAACGTGAAATCATCGGTTAACACCAGACGCAGCCGTTCACGAATGACTGCGACCTGCTCTGCACTATAAGGTACCGCCGGGTGCCTGCCCCAGACCGGGGCTGGCCACGCCGCGTCCTCACGCTTGCGCACGATCACATGCATGTGCAACTGACTGACGACGTTACCCAAGGCCGCGACGTTCAATTTGTCCGCGTCGAACGAGTCCTTGAGCGTTTCCGCCAGCGCGGTCGTTTCCTGCCACAGCTGCTGTTGATCTGCGACATCCAACTGAAATATCTCGCTGATATCCTCGCGGCGTGGCACCAGGATGAACCAGGGATAGTTCGAATCGTTGGACAACAGCAACCGGCAGAGTGGGAAATCCCCGATCGGTAGCGAGTCTTGTTGAAGTCGTGGATCTAAAGCGAACATCGCGCACACTCCCACCTGGTCATTCATTTTCAGCTTAGCGCCCGCCCCGGGAGACGACACACCAAGCGACAGGACGGCAGCATACCTGCGATCGGCGCGCGCTTCACGCCCAACCCCCGCCAAAGCGAGCCCGGTGCATGAGCAAGAGATCCATCCTGGGACATTTCTCATCACGCCGCACCAACATAGAACCAAGTCAGGAAGAAAAGCGCCGAAATGACTGATTAACAAGGATGTGTTCAAATTTCCGTGAGGCCGGCACTGTGTGAAATCAGTACAGCAAGAAGATTTTTTGCACTAAAAACGCACAGTGCGTCTACGCTCAGTGCGACGGGCATCCGCCGTTTACTCACTGAGGGGGTGGACCGGTAACGCTTTTGGCTTCACGCAGTCGGCCAAGGTGACGCAACACCATGCGAACCATGACGTCAAGACTCGACTAAACAGGCTTGAACCCCAGGTTTCATGAGGTTTTTACCGCGACAGGCAGGCCTTCAGAAAAATATCGCAATAGATTTCTGATTTGTGCACGCTTGTTGCATTCACACCCACATCGCCTTGAAGCGTCCGCTGGAAGCGGAAGCCTTCAAGGCACATAAAAACAGCGGCAGGGCTGCCCGATGGAGATTCAAACGTTTCACCAGGGACTCTTTTTACCGATACTCAAGCCCGGAAAAACGACGCTGAAGTTGTCAATCCACTTGCGTCGGGGCTGTAAATTTGCGACATCTACCAAGTCATTTGCGACAGGGCCGTAAAGAAGCTGAAAGGTGAGGTTCGCAAGTATCGCCAACATGGTCGGCGTGATATAAGTTTGCGCCGACACAAAAAGAAAGAGCCGCCCAGATAATAAAACAGGTGGGACGGCAGTACTCTTCTAAAACCAAAGGAGCAAATCACGATGCGCGTGATGAAGTGGAGCATGATCGCACTGGCAGTTGCAGCAGCAGCCGGTACTCAATTGGCAACGGCCGCACCTTTCGTAGGCGACCAGGCCGAAGCCAAAGGTTTTGTTGAAGACGCAAAATTCGACTTGCTGCTTCGCAACTACTATTTCAACCGTAACAAGAAAGATGGCGCAGTCGACGATAAAGACTGGACCCAGGGTTTCCACGGTGTATTCAGCTCCGGTTACACCCAAGGCACCGTTGGTTTTGGTGTTGACGCCTTCGGTTACCTGGCGATCAAACTGGACGGTACCGACGAGCACTCCGGTTCGGGCAACCTGAGCACTAACGCTGCTGGCGAAAACAATGACAGCCAGGGCAAGGCAGGCGGCGCAGTCAAAGTTCGCGTTTCCAAAACCGAACTGAAATTCGGTGAAATGCAGCCGAGCACCGCGCCGGTATTCGCTGTTGGCGGCTCCCGTATCCTTCCGCAAACTGCTACCGGTTTCCAACTGCAGAGCAGCGAAGTCAAAGACCTTGACCTCGAAGCCGGCCACTTCTACTCGGCGAGCAGCCAGGACAAAAACTCCAGCGAAGGCGGTCTGTGGGCTAACTACGCTGGCGTTGAAGCCAACACTATCGATTATTTCGGTGGCAAGTACGGCATCACTGAAAGCCTGAGCGCATCGCTGTACGGCGCCAAGCTGGAAGACATCTGGGACCAGTACTACGCCAACCTGAACTACACCATCCCGATGGGTGAAGATCAGTCGATCAACCTGGACGGTAACATCTACCGCACCGACGACACCGGCAGCGCTGAGGCGGGCGACATCAGCAACACCACGTTCTCGCTGGCAGCCGCTTACTCCTTCCTGAAAGCGCACACCCTTACCCTCGGCTTCCAGAAAGTCAACGGCGACACCCCGTTCGACTACATCGGCGTGGGCAAGAACAACCGCGGCGGCGACTCGATCTTCCTCGCCAACTCCATCCAGTACTCCGACTTCAACGGTCCGAACGAAAAATCTGCACAAGTTCGTTATGACCTGAAGATGGCCGAGTACGGCGTTCCGGGCCTGAGCTTCATGACCCGTTACGTGAAAGGCTGGGATATCGACGGCTCCAACACTCCGACCAACAGCGCCTACACCGGTCTGTATGGCGAAGATGGCAAGCACCACGAAACCAACGTTGAAGCCAAATACGTAGTACAGACTGGCCCGGCCAAAGATCTGTCCTTCCGTATCCGTCAGGCATGGCACCGCGCCAATACTGACCAGGGCGAAGGCGATATCGACGAGTTCCGTCTGATCGTCGACTACCCGCTGTCGATCTTGTAATCGAAAGCAGTTAGTTTGCGGCAATAAAAAAAGGCCCATCTTCGGATGGGCCTTTTTTATGACGACTGCATTGCGCTTAACGAATCAGATTCCTGTGCACGCTGCTGACCGACAGGTCAAACACGAACTGAACCGATCATTTACGCGGTTGCGGAGTCCTGAACGACTCGAATAACCCGCTGTGGAAACGGAATATCGATCCCGGCTGTTTTCAGACGATCACGCGATTGTTCATTGAACATGAACATCACACTCCAATAATCGGCAGTTTTCACCCATACACGCAGGGAAACAGTGATCGAACTGTCGCCCAGAGTGGAAATCACGGCTTCCGGAGCAGGTTCGGCCAATACACGCGGGTCCTTCGCCAGTTCCAGCAGTACTTCACGGGCCTTTTGCAAATCCGCTTCGTAATCCACGCCCACATCAAACACCACCTTGCGGGTCGGCTGACGATTAGTGTTGGTGATGATGCCGTTCGACAGATTGCCGTTAGGGACGATGATGGTTTTGTTATCGCCGGTGCGCAGCACGGTATGGAAAATCTGGATGCTGTCGACGGTGCCGGCCACGCCCTGGGCTTCGATCCAGTCGCCAATGCGGAACGGACGGAACAACAGAATCAGCACGCCGCCGGCGAAGTTCGCCAGGCTGCCCTGCAACGCCAGGCCGATGGCCAGACCGGCCGCACCGATGGCGGCAACGAACGAGGTGGTTTCCACGCCGATCATCGAAGCCACGCTGACAATCAGCAGCACCTTGAGAATAATGTTCGCCAGACTGCTGATGAAGCCTTGCAGCGCCAGGTCGGCGTTGCGCAGCGCCAGCAGTCCGCCGAGCTTTTGCGTCACTTTGTTGATCAGCCACCAGCCGATGGCCAGGGTGATGATTGCCAGCAGTACACGACTGCCATATTCCATGATCATCGGAATCCAGGCTTGGGATGCCTTGACCAGATTGTCCACTTCAGCATTCAAATCCATGTTCTTTCTCCTGATCCCCGGCTACCCGGCACGCGAAAAATGAGCGGCAGAAAAGACGCGCCTTTACGGCTCAATCGTTTCTGCCGTTGGGCTCGGACGCCGAAAACGCCGAGAGGTTCCCGCTTCAAGGTCAGTCGCGGAAGTTGTTGAACTGCAGCGGCATGTCGAACGTTTTGGCACGGAGGGCGGCGATGGCTTCCTGCAGGTCGTCACGCTTCTTGCCGGTGATGCGCACCTGCTCGCCCTGAATCGCAGCCTGGACCTTGAGCTTGGCGTCCTTGACGTGAGCGACAATCTTCTTCGCCAGTTCTTTGTCGATGCCTTCCTTGAGGACCGCTTCCTGTTTCATCAGCTTGCCGGAGGCGTAGGCATCCTTGACTTCAAGGCACTGCACGTCGATTTTGCGCTTGACCAGTGCCAGTTTGAGGATCTCAATCATCGCTTCAAGCTGGAAATCGGCCTCGGCGGTCAGGTTGACCGTCAGGTCCTTTTCCTTGAACTCGAAGCTGCCTTTGCCTTTCAGGTCATAACGACGATCGAGTTCCTTGACGGCGTTCTCGACCGCGTTGGTGACTTCGTGTTTGTCCAGTTCGGATACCACGTCGAACGACGGCATGTAATCTCTCCAATAAAAGGGCGTGCTCGATCACAATGGAGCACGCCTGGCTTGCGGTTAAAATCCGCGCTGATTATAACGGGTCTTTCCCATCATTCACTGCGAGCCTCCCATGCGCGCCTTAAACAGAGCAAAAAGCTGATGTCCACCACCTGGCATGTTCTGGGCGCCGGCAGCCTTGGCACCTTGTGGGCTACCCGCCTGGCGCGAGCCGAGGTACCGGTTCGGTTGATTGTGCGCGACGCCGCGCGCCTTGAAGACTATGCCTCGGCAGGCGGCTTGACCCTGGTCGAACACGGCGAAGCCCAATGCTATCGCGTACCCGCCGAGACGCCCGACAGCGGCGAGCCGATCCATCGGCTGCTGGTGGCTTGCAAAGCCTACGACGCCGAGCAAGCCGTGGCCCGGGTGGCGCCGCGCCTGGCCCCCGGCGCCGAGTTGATTCTGCTGCAGAATGGTCTTGGCAGTCAGGATGCCGTCGCGGCACAGGTGCCGCAAGCGCGATGCATTTGCGCTTCCAGCACCGAAGGGGCCTTTCGCGATGGCGACTGGCGTGTGGTATTTGCCGGACACGGTTACACCTGGCTGGGGGACGCCGGTCATCCGGTGGCGCCGATCTGGCTGGACGATCTGGACGCCGCGGGCATTCCCCACGAATGGAGCACCGACATCCTGACCAGGCTGTGGCGAAAACTGGCGCTCAACTGTGCAATCAATCCCTTGACCGTGCTCCATGATTGTCGCAACGGCGGACTGCAGGACCATCATTGCGAAGTCGCCACGCTCTGCGGCGAGCTGACGGAACTGCTCGAACGTTGCGGACAACCGGCGGCCGCCGAAGACCTGCAATCGGAAGTCGAACGGGTGATCCACGCCACCGCCGCCAATTATTCGTCGATGTACCAGGACGTCAGCCACCGGCGCCGGACCGAAATCAGTTACCTGTTGGGTCATGCGTGCAAAGTGGCTTCCCGGCACCAGCTGAACCTGCCGCACCTCAATCAACTCCAGCAACGGTTGATGACCCATCTGCATAGCCTTGGATTGCCCGGCGACTGAGCAGCGGCTACGCTGGCCACTTGTTCCTGATCAGTGATGAACCTGATGCCATTGCGCCAGCGCCTCGAAAACCTTCCAGTCGGCCAGAAACTGCTGGCCGCCCTGCTGGTGCTATTGACCACCGTCCTGCTGGTCGCCAACCTGACGTTTATCAGCGCCGCGTACTACATTTCCCAGGAAAGCATGGCGCCCCAGGCGCTGCAGACCATCGGTCGCCTGGTGTCCAACCCGAGCCTGGTGTCCGACGCCCTGAAGTCGCCGCAAAGCGCCGAGCGCCTGCTCAACGAACTCAACAGCTATTCCCCCCTGCGCGCGGCGGCCCTTTATGACGGCAAGGGCGAGCGACTGGCGCAACTGCAGCATGGCGAAAATCTGAAGCTGCCGGAGCGTTACCGGCACATCGAATCCTGGCAGGCCACCGAGTTTCGCAGCAATCAAGTGATCACCCTCCCCCGCCCGGGCACTGCGCCAGGGCACCTGCTGTTGGTGGCCAGCAGCGAATTGCCGATGGCGTTCTACACCGGCACCCTGACCGCCAGCCTCGGGATCCTGATCTTCAGTGTGCTGTTGTGGCTGATGATTGCCCGGCAGATCAAACGGTTGATCACCCGGCCGATCCATCAGCTGGAAGAATTGTCCCGACAAGTGACCCGGGAGGAGAACTACGCCCTGCGCGCCTCTCGCGGCAACCATGACGAAATCGGCAGCCTTGCCGAGGCGTTCAATACCATGCTCTCGCGCATCGAAGCCCGGGAACAGCAACTCAAACGGGCGCGGGATGATTCCCAGGCCGCTTATGACCAGGCCCAGGGCCTGGCCGAAGAAACCCGCCATACCAATCGCAAGCTGGAACTGGAAGTTCAGGTGCGCAGCAAGATCGAAAAGAAGCTCACCGGGTTCCAGAACTACCTCAACAGTATTATCGACTCCATGCCCTCGGCATTGATTGCCCTCGACGAACAGCTCTATGTCACCCAGTGGAATCAGGAGGCCAGTGCCCTGTCCGGCACGCGCCTGGACGAGGCCTTGAACCAACCGATCTTCCTCGCCTTCGAGCCGCTCAAGCAGTTTCTGCCGCAGCTCAAGCAAACCGTCGAACAGCATACGGTGGCCAAGATCGAGCGCGTGACCTGGCTCAAGGACGACGAGCCCAGGCACTACGCCCTGACGTTCTATCCGCTGATGGGCGGTGCCGGGCGTGGTGTGGTGATCCGGATCGACGACATCACCCAGCGCTTGTCCCTGGAAGAAATGATGGTGCAATCGGAAAAAATGCTGTCGGTTGGCGGTCTTGCCGCCGGCATGGCCCATGAGATCAACAACCCGTTGGGCGCGATCCTGCACAACGTGCAGAACATTCGCCGGCGCCTGTCCCCCGAGCTGCCGAAAAACCTTGAACAGGCCGAGCAAATCGGCGTTCAACTGGAAACGGTCAACCGATACCTGCAAGCCCGGGAAGTGCCGCAGTTGCTCGATGGCATTCAGCAGGCGGGGGCGCGGGCGGCGAAGATCGTCACCCACATGCTCAGCTTCAGCCGCCGCAGCACCCGACAGATGGCGCCGTGCGATCTGCCGGCGTTGATCGACCAGGCGGTGGAAATTGCCGGAAATGACTTCGATCTGGCGATCGGTTTCGATTTCAAGGGCCAGGCGATCATCCGTCAGTTCGATCCGCAACTCGGTCCGGTACCCGGCACCGCCAACGAACTGGAGCAAGTGCTGCTCAACCTGTTGAAAAACGCCGCCCAAGCGATTCACCAACGCGAAGACGACCGGGAGCCGGGGCGGATCATTTTGCGCACCCGATTGAATCCTCCCTGGGCGGAAATCCAGGTCGAGGATAACGGCATCGGCATGAGCGAGAGCGTGCGCAAGCGAACATTCGAGCCGTTCTTCACCACCAAGGAAATCGGCCAGGGCACCGGCCTTGGCCTGTCGGTGTCATATTTCATCATCACCAACAACCACAAGGGCCAGATGGAAGTGCAATCGACCCTGGGGCAAGGCACCTGCTTTACTTTGCGCCTGCCCTTGGCGGGCACCCCGCTCGTCTCTCAAGAACTCAATCAGCTATCGAGGTAACCATGGGCTTTCGCTTGTCGAAGATTTACACCCGCACCGGCGACAAAGGCGAAACCGGACTGGGCGACGGTCGCCGCGTACCCAAGGACCATCCGCGGATCGAAGCCATTGGCGAGGTCGACACGCTGAACAGTCAGGTAGGCGTGCTGTTGGCCGGCTTGGCGGCGCAAAGCGACGTATATCCGGGGTTGAACGAGGTGATCGAGGTCTTGGCGCCTTGCCAGCATCGATTGTTCGACCTGGGTGGCGAACTGGCGATGCCGGTGTATCAGGCGTTGGACGTGGCGGAGATCGAACGGCTGGAAACAGCGATCGATGTGTGGAATGAAGAGCTCGGGCCGCTGGAGAACTTCATCCTGCCGGGTGGCTCGGCGTTGATTGCCCAGGCCCATGTCTGCCGCAGCCTCGCGCGCACCGCCGAGCGGCGGTGCCAGCAGCTCAACGCGGTTGAGCCGCTGGCCGGCGTCGGGCTGGCCTATATCAATCGGTTGTCGGACTTGTTGTTTGTGGTGGCAAGGTTGATTGCGAAGCGGCAGGGGGTTGCGGAGATTTTGTGGGAGCCGGCGGCGAAGCCTCAGGATTAATCGGCGTTTTGGCGGACGCCTTCGCCAGCAAGCCGGCTCCTACAGGGTATTTCGCGTACGACTCGGACCCTGTAGGAGCTGGCTTGCCAGCGAAGAGGCCAGCCAGCTCACCGCAAAATCAAGCTTCTGGCCAAAACGCCCGAATCCCCGCCACACCCTGCGCCCCTGCTTCCCAAGCCTTCTGCTGCTCCGCCGGGCCAACACCACCGAGCAAGAACACCGGCTTGCTGAAACCTTCGATCAACGCCGAAGCCTGTTCCCAACCCAACGGCTGAGCATCCGGATGGGTCATGGTCGGCTGCACCGGCGACAGGGTCACAAAGTCCACCCCCATCTGTTCGGCCAGCGCCAGTTCTTCAGCGTCATGACAGGACGCCGCCAACCAGCGCGATGCCGGTAACGGGCGGCCCGACGCCGCGTATTTGCGCAGTTGCTTTGAGGTGATGTGCCAGCCGGCAGACGGAAAATCGCCCAGCCATTCGAATGGGCCCTTGATCATCAGCTGCGCCTTGCCGGCACACAGCCCCGCGGCGTCTACAGCCAGATCGCGGTACTTCGGATCATAACCGTTGGGTGCCCGCAGCTGGATCAGCTTGATGCCGCCCGCGATGGCTTTCTGGATGCCCCGCAGCAGCGCCGGAGTTTCCAGGTCTTCAGGGGTGATCAGGTACTGCGCCGGAAGTCGTGCCGCAGCCACGATCGGCTGGTTGGCCGCCGGGAATTCGTAGTTCAGCAGATCACGGTGCGCTACCCACTCCAAAGGCTGGCCTTCGGCGCCGTGAGGCTCGCCGGAAAAATCCGAGACGTCCCAGACATCCAGCAACACCTGCTTGTCGGGATAATCGTAGCGGACCTTGATCAACGGGCGCGCGGCATTGACCACGATGCCCAACTCTTCATGGAGCTCGCGGGCCAGGGCGGTTTCGACGGATTCGTCGTCCTCGACCTTGCCACCTGGAAACTCCCACAGCCCACCCTGATGCTGGGTATCCGCACGGCGGGCGATGAGGATCTTGCCGCTGCTATCGCGGATGACAGCGGCGGCTACGTGCACTCGTTTCACTGACCGACCTCCTCCAGACCTGCCTTCTGCCACGCCTTGAAGGCTGGCCATTGGTAGATCGTGTTGATGTAGGTTTCGTCCGCCGGGGACAACTTCACCTGATAGGTGCGCAGGCGTACCGCGATCGGCGCAAAAAACGCGTCGACCAGGGTTGCGCCGCCAAACAGGAACGGGCCGGTTTCGGTCGCGACGGCGCGGCACTCGGCCCACAACGCCGACATGCGTTCGATGTCAGCCTGGACGTCAGCCGGCATCGGCGACAACGGGGCGTCGTGGCTGAGGTCGAATGGCATATTGCTGCGCATGGCGAAGAATCCGGAATGCATCTGCGCACACGCCGAACGCGCCTGGGCGCGGGCGGCGGTGTCTTTGGGCCAGAGCCCGGCATCGGGGAACTGTTCGGCCAGGTATTCGGCAATCGCCAGGGAATCGGCGATGGTGCCGTGTTCGGTCTTGAGCAGCGGCACTTTCGCGGTGGGCGAATGCTGGAGCAGCCGTTGCCGGGTGTCTGGCTGGTTGAGTTTGATCAGTTCTTCGGTGTAGGGGGCGCCAGCGAGGTCAAGGGCCAGGGCTCCGCGCAGGGACCAGGAGGAATACAATTTGTCGCCGATGATCAGGTGATAACTCATGTTCAGCGTCCTCAAACAGGAAAAATTCCTGTAGGAGCTGACTTGCCAGCGATAGCGGTAGCGGCCTCAACACTTCAATCGCGGCTGAAGACGCCTTCGCCGGCAAGCCGGCTCCTACAGATGAATCAGGTGCGGTACTCAGCGTTGATCTTCACGTACTCGTGGGACAAATCTGTGGTCCAGATGGTTTCGCTGCAATCGCCGCGACCCAGTTCGATACGGATGGTGATTTCTTCCTGCTGCATCACCGCCGCGCCTTGGGCTTCGGTGTAGGTCGAGGCGCGGGCGCCACGGCTGGCGATACACACGTCGCCGAGGAACACGTCGATCTTGCTCACGTCCAGGTCCGGTACGCCGGCACGGCCGACCGCGGCCAGGATACGGCCCCAGTTCGGGTCGGAGGCGAACAGCGCGGTCTTGATCAACGGCGAGTGAGCGACGGTGTAGCCGACATCCAGGCATTCCTGGTGATTGCCGCCGCCGTTGACTTCAACGGTCACGAACTTGGTCGCGCCTTCGCCGTCGCGCACGATGGCCTGGGCCACGTCCATGCACACTTCGAATACAGCCTGCTTGAGCTTGGCGAACAATTCACCGCTGGCTTCAGTGATTTCCGGCAATGCTGCCTGACCGGTGGCAATCAGCATGCAGCAGTCGTTGGTCGAGGTGTCGCCATCGATGGTGATGCGGTTGAACGACTTGTTGGCGCCGTCCAGCAGCAGGTTTTGCAGAACCTCGCGCGCGACCTTGGCGTCGGTGGCGAGGTAGCCGAGCATGGTCGCCATGTTCGGACGGATCATGCCCGCGCCCTTGCTGATACCGGTGACGGTGATGGTCACGCCGTCATGCTCGAACTGGCGGCTGGCGCCTTTTGGCAAGGTGTCGGTGGTCATGATGCCGGTGGCGGCAGCTTCCCAGTTGTTGACCGACAGGTCATCAAGAGCAGCCTGCAACGCCCCTTCGATCTTCTCGACCGGCAGCGGCTCGCCGATCACACCGGTGGAGTACGGCAGCACCTGACCGGCATCGACGCCGGTCAGCTCAGCCAGTCTGGCGCAGGTGCGCTCGGCGGCGGCCAGGCCTGGCTCACCGGTGCCGGCGTTGGCATTGCCGGTGTTGGTCAGCAGATAACGCACCGGGCCTTGCACTCGCTGCCTGGCCAGGATCACGGGCGCTGCGCAAAAAGCGTTCAGGGTGAACACGCCCGCCACCGTGGAGCCTTCGGCACAGCGCATGACCACGACGTCCTTGCGCCCGGGGCGCTTGATGCCGGCCGAGGCGATACCGAGTTCAAAACCGGCAACCGGGTGCAACGTTGGCAAAGGGCCAAGACCAACAGCCATGAATGCGCTCCTCAATAAATGATGTCTGCACCGCTCTCAGGAAGACGGTGGTGTTAAATGGCAAAACGCCGCGACGGCTGAAGCCGGTCGCGGCGCGGGTATTTCAGCGTACAAAGGGGTGTTACTGGATCTGCCCGTGGCAATGCTTGAACTTCTTGCCCGAACCGCAGTAGCACAGTTCGTTGCGGCCCAGCTTCTGTTCATTGCGTACCGGCGCGGTGGCGAGGGCTACATCGACCTCTTCGCCGAGCAACTCCGGCTGCTCGAGACCCGGTGCTTCGTCATGCTGGAACTGCATGCGCGCCGCCAGTGCCTCGGCTTCCTGACGCAGACGCTGCTCTTCTTCGATCGGGTCTTCGCGGCGAACCTGAACGTGGGACAGCACCCGGATCGAATCGCGCTTGATCGAATCCAGCAGCTCGGAGAACAGCGTGAACGACTCGCGCTTGTATTCCTGCTTCGGGTTCTTCTGGGCGTAGCCACGCAGGTGGATGCCATGCCGCAGGTGATCCATGGTCGACAGGTGGTCTTTCCACAGGTCGTCAAGCACGCGCAGCACGATCTGCTTCTCGAAGGTGCGCAGCGCCTCGGCACCCGCCTGGTCTTCTTTCTCGTTGTACGCCGCGATCAGTTCGTTCAGCAGCTTCTCGCGCAGGGTCTCTTCATACAGGTGATCATCTTCGTCGAGCCATTGCTGGATCGGCAGGGCCACGCCAAAATCGCTCTGCAGTGCCGCTTCCAGACCGGCCACATCCCACTGTTCAGGCAGCGATTGCGGTGGAATGTGCGCACTGACCGTGGCGCTGAGCACGTCCTGGCGGAAGTCGGAGATGGTCTCGCCGATGTTGTCCGCGGCCAGCAACGTATTACGCATGTGATAGATCACTTTACGCTGCTCGTTGTTGACGTCGTCGAACTCGAGCAGTTGCTTGCGAATATCGAAGTTACGGCCTTCAACCTTGCGCTGTGCCTTCTCGATGGCGTTGGTCACCATGCGGTGCTCGATCGCTTCACCGGACTGCATGCCCAGGGCCTTCATGAAGTTCTTCACCCGGTCCGAGGCGAAGATGCGCATCAGGCTGTCTTCCAGCGACAGGTAGAAACGGCTGGAACCGGCGTCACCCTGACGACCGGCACGACCGCGCAACTGGTTGTCGATGCGGCGCGATTCGTGACGCTCGGAAGCGATCACCTGCAAGCCGCCCGACTCCAGCACTTGCTGGTGACGTTTCTGCCAGTCGGCCTTGATCTGGGCGATCTGCTCGGGGGTCGGGTTTTCCAGGGATGCGACTTCCACTTCCCAGTTGCCGCCCAACAGGATGTCGGTACCACGACCGGCCATGTTGGTGGCGATGGTCAGTGCGCCGGGGCGACCGGCCTGGGCAATGATCTCGGCTTCCTTTTCGTGGAACTTGGCGTTCAGAACCTTGTGTTCGATGCCTTCCTTCACGAGCAGGTTGGACATGTGCTCGGACGTTTCGATGGTGGCGGTACCCACCAGCACCGGACGGCCCTGAGTCATGCACTCCTTGATGTCGTTGATGATCGCCGCGTATTTCTCTTCGGCGGTCAGGAACACCAGGTCGTTGTAGTCTTTGCGCGCCAAAGGCTTGTTCGGCGGGATCACCATGACCTGCAGGCCATAGATCTGATGGAACTCGAACGCTTCCGTATCGGCCGTACCGGTCATGCCGGACAGCTTGTTGTACAGGCGGAAGTAGTTCTGGAACGTGGTCGACGCCAGGGTCTGGCTTTCGGCCTGGATGTTCAGGTTTTCCTTGGCTTCGATCGCCTGGTGCAGGCCTTCGGACAGACGGCGACCCGGCATGGTACGACCGGTGTGTTCATCGACCAGCACGACCTGACCGTCCTGCACGATGTATTCGACGTTGCGATTGAACAGTTTGTGCGCACGCAGACCGGCGTAGACGTGGGTCAGCAGGCCCAGGTTGTGCGCCGAGTACAGGCTCTCGCCTTCAGCCAGCAGGCCGACGCGGGTCAGCATGTCTTCGATGAACTGGTGACCGGCTTCGTTGAGCTCGACCTGACGGGTCTTCTCGTCGACGGTGTAGTGGCCCGCCTTGGTGACTTCGCCTTCGACTTCTTCGACGTGCAATTCCAGCTGCGGGATCAGTTTGTTGATCTCGATGTACAGCTTGGAGCTATCCTCGGCCTGACCGGAAATGATCAGCGGGGTACGGGCTTCATCGATGAGGATGGAGTCGACTTCGTCGATCACGGCAAAATTGAGTTCGCGCTGGAATTTTTCTTCCATGCTGAACGCCATGTTGTCGCGCAGGTAATCGAAACCGAATTCGTTGTTGGTGCCGTAGGTGATGTCGGCAGCGTAAGCGGCGCGCTTCTCTTCCGGCGGCTGGAAAGGCGTGACCACGCCGACCGTCATGCCGAGGAACTCGTAGAGCGGACGCATCCAGTTGGCGTCACGGCGGGCCAGGTAGTCGTTCACTGTCACAACGTGCACGCCCTTGCCGGACAGCGCGTTGAGGTAAACGCCCAGGGTAGCTACCAGGGTCTTGCCTTCACCGGTACGCATTTCCGCGATCATGCCTTCGTGCAAGGTCATGCCGCCGATCAGCTGGACATCGAAGTGGCGCATACCCATGACGCGCTTGCCGGCTTCGCGGGCGACCGCAAAGGCTTCGGGCAGCAACTTGTCCAGGGTTTCCCCGTTGGCGATGCGGGCCTTGAACTCGTCCGTCTTGGCACGCAATTGATCGTCCGAAAGGGCCATCATTTGCTCTTCGAAGGCATTGACGAGTTGCACCGTCTTGAGCATGCGTTTGACTTCACGCTCGTTCTTGCTTCCAAAAAGTTTCTTTAACAAAGGCGCAAACATATCGGCAGGATCTTCCACACTAAAGGGATGGAGGGCGGCCCCATGAGTCGCCCGAGCAGCCCTCATGGCCGCATGCGAACGAGCATTCTACCCGGAAACGGTGGTGAGGAAAGTGGCGTTATTCCACGATGCTGGCACAGCGCTGTGACGGGGCTCCATTAAAATAAGGGCTTTTCGCTGAACTTCAAGCCGTTCGCCCCATAAGTTAGCCGTTGATTTGATGGGGAAAGCGCTCACAACGCAATGGGTCGGGCGCATGCGGTGCTTTCTGCTAACATGGCCGCTCTGTTTCTTCAGGTGTCTGATCATGGCATTTCGCCCTCTTACGGCCAGAGCACCCGCCGTTCTGCTTCGCGAAGCCAAACCGCTCAAAGCCATCTTTGGCCACGCCCAACGCCTGGGTCATTTGCAACGCCTGGTGGAAAGCCAGTTGCAGCCCGCTGCTCGCGAGCATTGCCATGTGGCGTCCTGGCGCGAAGGCAACTTGTTGCTGATTGTCACCGACGGTCACTGGGCCACTCGTTTGCGTTACCAGCAAAAGCGTCTGCAACGGCAATTGCAGCTGTTCGATGAGTTCGCCAGCCTGACGCGGATTCTGTTCAAGGTGCAGCCGCCCACGGTCCAGCAAGGCGCGACTGGACATACCATCAGATTGTCCACCGATGCGGGCGAGACCATTCAGGCCACGGCCGATGGCATCAGCGATCCGAATCTGCGGGCAGCGCTGGAGCGCCTTGCGGCGCACGCCAGGCCCAAGGTTTAAAACTACCTCCTGCAGGAGCGAGCTTGCTCCGGGCGGCGTTCCGACGATGGTCGTTAACGATTACGCGTTTCTATAGAATAGGCGCGGTGCCTGTAAGTCCATCGCGAGCAAGCTCGCTCCTACAGAAGGCTGCGATCTTTGGCTTTTCAGCGGCGTTTGCTGCCGCCGAGCAGCGAGCCCATCAAACCGCGTACCAATTGTCGGCCCAACTGATTGGCCGCCTGTCGCATCGCTGATTTCAACGCCTGACCGGCCGCCGTGCCGAGGAATTCACCGGCCTTGTCGGTGAAGCTCGGCTCTTCGTCTGCCGGTTTACCTGGGGCGGTGTCCGGTTCAGGCGCCAGGCCTTTGCGTCCCGACAGCACTTCGTACGCCGATTCGCGATCGATCGGTTTGTCGTAACGCCCCTTGAATGGCGATCCCGCGATCAGGATCGTGCGCTCCGTCTCGGTCAATGGCCCGATGCGCGATTGCGGTGGAGCCACCAGCACCCGCTGAACCATCCCGGGCGTGCCTTTATCCTGCAACGTGCCGACCAAGGCCTCGCCAATCCCCAGCTCGGTCAGTACCGACAAGGCATCGAACGCCGGGTTCGGCCGAAAGCCCTCCGCCACTGCGCGCAGGGATTTCTGCTCCCTGGCGGTGAACGCGCGCAATCCATGCTGGATGCGCAGCCCCAACTGAGCCAGCACGTCATCCGGCAAGTCGCCCGGCGATTGGGTGACGAAATACACCCCCACACCTTTGGAGCGAATCAGTCGCACGACCTGCTCCAGCCGCTCCTGCAAGGCCTTGGGCGTGCCGGCGAACAACAGATGCGCTTCATCGAAAAACAGCGCCAGTAGGGGTTTGTCCGCATCACCGCGTTCCGGCAGCTGCTCGAACAGTTCCGCCAGCAGCCACAACAGGAACGTTGCATACACCTTGGGCGCCTCGTGGACCAGGCGACTGGCATCGAGCAGGTGAATACGCCCGCGACCATCGGCGCCCGGCTGCAGAATATCTTCGAGTTGCAGCCCCGGCTCGCCAAACAGCGCTTCTGCACCCTGTTGTTCCAGGATCGCCAGGCGCCGCAACAGTGCCTGGCTGGAACCGGTGGTCATCAGCGCGGCGTCGTCGCCCAGCAATTCAGGTTGATCACGCAGGTGATTGAGCAGCGCCTTGAGATCCTTCAGATCCAGGAGCAATAGCCCTTCGCGGTCCGCGACCTTGAAGGCGGCATACAGTGCCGACTGCTGGCTGTCGGTCAACTCCAGCAGACTGCCCAGCAGCAACGGCCCCATTTCGCTCAAGGTGGTGCGCAAGGGATGCCCGGACTGACCGTGGATATCCCACAGGGTCACCGGATACGCCTGGGGTTTGTGATTCAGCCACGGCATTCCGGCGATCCGCTCGGCGACCTTGCCCTGAGGGGTCCCGGCAGCGCCGAGGCCACACAGGTCGCCTTTGATGTCGGCCGCAAACACCGCCACACCGGCATCGCTGAAGGCTTCGGCCAGCCGTTGCAAAGTGACGGTCTTGCCGGTGCCCGTAGCGCCCGCCACCAGACCATGTCGGTTGGCCAGACACATGGCCTGGGCAATCGGCTGCCCGGTGAGGTCGGCACCGATAACGAGTTGCAGTGAATCAGGCATTTTGTCACCCCATGATTAATCTTTGATCCTTCACGGCCGATATAAAAGACTGAACAGCGTCGGTAATTCCCCTAAGGAGAGTACGGAAATATCAGCTTGTTTTCACTGCCGTCCATTGTGCGTTCCTTTATAAAAGCACGCCTTTGGCACCAAGACCTCTGCGGAACTCCAAGCCATGAACAAAAACCTGCGTTTCAGCCATAAAATCCTGCTTGCCGCCGCCCTGATCGTCATGGCCGCCTTTGCCTCGTTCACGCTGTACAACGACTATTTACAGCGCAACGCCATCCGCGAAGACCTGGACAACTACCTCAATGAGATGGGGGATGTCACCGCCAACAATATCCAGACCTGGCTGGCCGGTCGCATCTTGTTGATCGACAATCTCGCCCAGAACATCGCGATCAATCCTGAACCTTCCACCGTCGCCAGCCTGCTCGAGCAGAAAGCCCTGACGTCGACCTTCATGGCGTCTTACCTGGGCGACGCCACCGGCAGTTTCACCATTCGGCCGGACGCCAAAATGCCCGCCGGTTTCGACCCACGGGTACGCCCTTGGTACAAAGGCGCCGAAAGCAGCAGCACCGCGACCCTGACCGAACCTTATATCGATGCGGCCACGGGCCAGACCATCATCTCCATCGCCACCGCCTCGAAAAAAGCCGGGCAAAACGTCGGCGTAGTGGGCGGCGACCTGAGCCTGCAAACCTTGATCGACACCCTCAGCGCCCGCGATTTCGATGGTATGGGCTACGCCTTCCTGGTCAGTTCCGACGGCAAGATCCTGGTTCATCCGGACAAAACCCTGGTGATGAAGACCCTGAGCGAGGCGTTTCCGGACAGCACCCCGCGGATCAGCGGCGACTTCAGTGAAGTGCAGGTCGACGGCAAGACCCGCATCGTCAGGTTCACCCAAATCAAGGGCCTGCCCTCGGTCAACTGGTACATCGGTCTGTCCGTGGACAAGGACAAAGCCTTCTCGATGCTGACCGAGTTCCGCGCCTCGGCGGTCATCGCGACGCTCATCGCCGTGGCCATCATCATCGCCCTGTTGGGCATGCTGATCCGGATCCTGATCCAGCCGTTGCATGTCATGACCCGCGCGATGGCCGACATCGCCGACGGTGAAGGTGACCTGACCAAACGCCTGACGATCCATAACAACGACGAATTCGGCGTGCTCGGCACCGCGTTCAATCGTTTCGTCGAGCGCATTCACGGCTCGATCCGCGAAGTGTCCTCCGCCACCGGGCACGTCAACGAAGTGGCGTTGCGCGTGGTAGCGGCCTCGAACTCGTCGATGTTCAACTCCGACCAACAGGCTTCGCGCACCAACAGCGTCGCCGCGGCCATCAACCAGCTCGGCGCCGCCGCCCAGGAAATTGCCCGCAATGCCGCGCAAGCGTCGAGTCAGGCCAGCGATGCCCGCAGCCTGGCTGAAGACGGCCAGCAAGTGGTGGAGCGCAGCATCGCCGCCATGAATCGGCTGTCGAGCATGCTCAGCACCTCGAGTACCAACATCGAATCGCTGAACAGCAAGACCGTGAACATCGGGCAGATTCTGGAAGTGATCACCAGTATTTCCCAGCAAACCAATCTGCTGGCGCTCAACGCCGCCATCGAAGCGGCGCGTGCGGGTGAGGCCGGTCGCGGTTTTGCCGTGGTGGCCGATGAGGTCCGCAACCTGGCCCACCGTACGCAAGAGTCGGCGCAGCAGGTGCAGACCATGATCGAGGAACTGCAAGTCGGCGCCCGCGAGTCCGTCAGCACCATGAGCGACAGCCAGCGTCACAGCCAGGACAGCGTGGACATCGCCAACCTGGCGGGCGAGCGCCTGAACAGCGTGACCTTGCGCATTGGCGAGATCGACGGGATGAACCAGTCCGTGGCGACGGCGACCGAGGAACAGACCGCGGTGGTGGAGTCGATCAATGTGGACATTACCGAGATCAATACCCTGAACCAGGAGGGGGTGGAGAATTTGCAGTCGACGTTGCGTGCTTGTGTGGATCTGGAACAGCAGGCGGGGCGGCTTAAGCAGTTGGTGGGTAGTTTCCGTATCTAGTGCCTGACAGGGCCTCTTCGCTGCGGTGCGGCGGTCCGACAAGCCGGCTCCTACAGGGTTCACGCAAATCCCTTGTAGGAGCTGGCTTGCCAGCGAAAGCGGCCTGTAATACACCGCAAAACCCTCACAGGAAACCCCGCCACAAAACCCCAACCGAACATCTATCCTTCATAAAGGTCAACCAAGGGAGAACTACGGACCGGAGGGATGTTCATCGTGCATATCGCTGACATAACCATGTTCTACGCCCCTGCCAGCGGTGGCGTGCGCACTTATCTGGATGCAAAGCACCGTCGCCTGGGCAGCAAGCCGGGCATTCGCCACAGTTTACTGATCCCCGGATCGTCCCTGGGCGAACGGGATGGCGTCTACACGGTTCCGGCACCTGCCCTGCCCTTCGGCAAGGGTTATCGTTTTCCCCTCCGTCTCGCGCCCTGGCGCAATGTCCTGCAGGATCTGCAGCCCGACCTGATCGAAGTCGGCGACCCGTACCTTACCGCCTGGGCTGCCCTGGATGCGCGCAGGCAACTCGATGTGCCGGTGATCGGCTTTTATCATTCGGACCTGCCGCTGCTGGTCAGCAACCGTATGGGCAACTGGGTCACGACCAATGTCGAAGCCTATGTCAGCAAGTTGTATGGCAACTTCGACCGGGTCCTGGCGCCGAGTCGGGTGATGGCCGACAAGCTGACCGGTCTGGGGGTGAAGAACGTTTTCGTGCAGCCCTTGGGCGTCGACTTGCAAACCTTCCATCCCTCTGTGCGGGATCCGGGTCTGCGGGCAGAATTGGGGATCGATGAAAACACTCACTTGCTGATCTTCGCCGGACGCGGCTCCAAGGAGAAAAACCTGCCGGTCCTGCTCGACTGCATGAAACGACTGGGGCGGCGCTACCACCTGCTGCTGGTCGGCTCGTCGATGCCGGCCCTGGTGCCGGATAACGTCACCGTGGTCGATGAATTCTGCCCGGCGCCGCAAGTCGCCCGGCTGATGGCCAGTGCCGATGCGCTGCTGCATGCCGGTGACCAGGAAACCTTCGGCCTGGTGATTCTTGAAGCCATGGCCAGCGGCATTCCGGTGGTGGCCGTGGCGGCCGGGGCCTTTCAGGAAATCGTCACCGAACAATGTGGCCTGTTGTGCCCGCCGAACAACTCGATGGCGATGGCCAACACCGTGCGCCAGCTGTTCGATTCGGGGAGCGCCGTCCTGGGCAAACAGGCCCGCCGCCATGTCGAGCAGCATTACTCCTGGGACACAGTGGTCAACAGCCTGCTGGGCCACTATCACGCCGTGCTTGGCAGCCATTGGCCGTTGACAGCCAATGGCTGAGCTCATGAGCCGGCCCAGCCTGTTACTGGTGCTGCACGACGTGGCGCCACAAACCTGGGCTGATTATCAGCCCTTTGTCGCCGCCGTCGACGCCTTGGGCGCCGTGCCGATGACCTGGCTGGTGGTGCCCGATTTTCACAAGCGCAATAATCTGGACGCCCATCCGGACTTTCGACGTATGCTCACCGGCCGGGTCATCCGTGGCGACGAACTGGCGCTGCACGGTTACTTTCACTGCGATGAAGGCCCCGTGCCCAGCACCCCGCGAGACTGGTTCATGCGCCGGATCTACACCCACGAAGGCGAGTTCTACAGCCTGTCCCAAGACGCTGCGCTCGCCCGCCTGCACGCTGGCATCGAGGTGTTTCGCCGTCACGACTGGCCGCTGGCAGGTTTCGTCGCCCCGGCCTGGCTGATGAGCGAGGGCACACGCCAGGCTTTGCGCCAACTGCCGCTGAGTTACACCAGTGACCCGCAACATCTGTACCGACTGCCTGATTTCGCTGTGGTTGACGCTCCCGGGTTGGTCTGGAGCGCACGCAGTGCCTGGCGTCGGGGCCTGTCCAGACTGCTCAGTGAGCAGCGCGAGCGACGCTGGCGGCAGGCGCCGGTGATTCGCCTCGGCCTGCACCCGGTGGACATGCGTCATGAGTCCTCCCGTACTTACTGGTTGCAGACGCTCAAGCGCCTGCTCGACGAGGGGCGCGTGCCGATGACCAAGGCTGATTGGCTGTCAATGCGCACTGACCGTGTCGGATGCGCCGCATGAGTCGCGGGATATTGCTGCTCGTCGCATTGCTCGCCGCAGTGCTGATTCCATCACTGCTGGGCGGTAACGAAACCTGGTCTCGGCTGCAAAAATTTCCGCTGCAATGGCTGCTGATCATGTTCGGCATGATCCTGCTGTGCTGGGTGCTCAACACCCTGCGCTTGCGTCTGTTGCTGGGGGATCAGTGCGACAAGGTGAGCCGGATCAAAAGCCTCGGGGTGGTCATGGCCGCCGAATTCGCTTATTGCGCCACGCCCGGCGGCAGCGGTGGACCGCTGACCATCATGGCATTGCTTGCGCGTAACGGCGTGCGTCCGGCCAGGGGCAGCGCGGTGTTCGCCATGGATCAGCTGAGCGACCTGCTGTTTTTCCTCTGCGCACTGAGCGGGATTCTGATTTATGCCCTGTTCCAGCACTTGAGCGAGCGCATGGAGTGGCTGCTGACCGTCAGCGCCGTTTCCATGTTTGGCGGCCTGCTGACCTGTGTGGTGGTGGCGCGCTATCACCGTTTGCTGATTCGTCTGAGCGGTCGTTTGCTCGTTCGTCTCAATGTCAAAGGCGCCACGCGCGTGCGCTGGGCGCGAAAACTCCTGCACTTCCTGGCAGCCTTCACCGACACCTTGAAGTTGCCGTTTCAAACATTGATCACAGTGTTTGCCCTGACATGCCTGCATTGGTTCTTGCGCTACAGCGTGTTGTACCTGGCGTTGCGCGGGCTCGGAGCGGATTTGCAGTGGGCCTGGAGCTTTCTGATTCAAATGCTCTCATTGAGCGCCGGGCAATTCAGCCTGTTACCCGGTGGCGCCGGGGCGGCGGAATTGACCTCAGCGGCGTTGCTGGCGCCGATGGTGGGGAAATCCACGGCGGCGGCGGCAATTCTGATCTGGCGGGCGGTGACCTATTACTTCTATTTGCTGGTTGGCGGGCCGGTATTCTTGTTGATGCTTGGGCGGCCGTTGTTGAAGAAGTTGTTGAAGTTCAAGCAGGCGTGAATGCTTAAGTCCTGTGCAAGATTTGAGGGCCCCTTCGCCGGCAAGCCGGCTCCTACAGGGATCTTCAGCGCACAGTCAATTCAGGCCTGCCCCCCGATCATGTTCATCAACATATTCTCAGGGCAGAAACGGCGAAGGGCCTGAAGCGATTGAACGCCCAGGCCCTTCGGATTTCAACCGCGCAGTCTCGCGTCAGAACACGACGGTCTTGTTGCCGTGCACCAGCACCCGGTCTTCCAGGTGATAACGCAGGCCCCGGGCCAAGACCATCTTCTCGACATCGCGGCCGAATCGCACCATGTCTTCGATGCTGTCGCTGTGGCTGACGCGCACCACGTCCTGTTCGATGATCGGACCGGCGTCCAGCTCTTCGGTCACGTAATGGCAGGTAGCGCCGATCAGCTTCACGCCACGCAAGGAGGCCTGGTGATACGGCTTGGCCCCGACGAACGACGGCAGGAAGCTGTGGTGAATGTTGATGACCTTATGGGCATATTCGCTGCACAACGCGGGCGGCAGGATCTGCATGTATCGGGCAAGTACCACTACTTCGGCATCATGCAGTTTGACCAGCCGCGAGACCTCGGCGAATGCCGGTTCTTTATCCTGCGCATTGACCGGCACATGGTAGTAAGGAATGCCATGCCACTCGACCATGCTGCGCAGGTCGTCATGGTTGGAAATCACACAGGAAATGTCGCAATCCAGTTCGTCGCTGTGCCAGCGATGCAGCAAATCGGCCAGGCAGTGAGACTCGCGACTGGCCATCAACACCACGCGCTTCTTCTGCTCGGTATCGGTGATACGCCAGTCCATCGAGAACTCTTCGGCAATAGGGGCAAACGCTTCGCGAAAGGCCTCGATACCGAAGGGCAGCGAATCGGCACGAATTTCGTGACGCATGAAGAACCAGCCACTGAGATTGTCCGAGTGGTGGCTCGCTTCAGTGATCCAGCCATTGTGGGACGCCAGAAAGTTACTGACTTTAGCAACGATGCCGACGCGGTCCGGGCAAGCAATCACCAGCCGAAATGTGCGCATGAGGGTCAAACTCCAGAACTTCGCAAAGGCTGCCATTCTAGCGATTGCGCAGCAAAACTGCAGTATTGATGACGCCCTGCGTTGCGCGAAGGTTGCCGGGACCGATTGTAGCGACAGGCGCTCCCCGCGCGATGGTGTTCTTATAGCCATTCTTCAAGTGCCAAAATGTGACTGTCTGTGATACCGGGTTGATGATCTTTTAACTGCGCCTCCAATCGGGACCTGTTCAACACAACTAAATTAAATAAACTCCGGTTAATTGTTTACTTGATGAAACAGCCTGACTATTATTGCCGCACTGTCACCTAGCACCCAGCGCCCAACATAAGGTAGTCCTCATGTCCTTGATCAACGAATACCGTGCCACCGAAGAAGCTATCAAAGAGCTGCAAGCCCGTTTGAAGAATCTGTCCCAAGACGACAAACTGCAAACCGAGCTGGAATTCGAAGGCAAACTGCGCACCCTGATGGGCGAGTACTCCAAGTCCCTGCGTGACATCATCGCGTTGCTGGACCCAGAGTCCAAAACCAAAGCCCCACGCGGTGGCGCAGTAAAAACTACCGGCACCAAACGTGCTCGCAAAGTTAAACAATACAAAAACCCGCACAACGGCGAAGTCATCGAAACCAAAGGTGGCAACCACAAGACTCTGAAAGAGTGGAAAGCCAAGTGGGGCGGCGACGTGGTTGAAGGTTGGGCTACTCTGTTGGGCTAAGCCGCAACGTTTTGTCGAAGGCTCGTCCGCGACAAAAGATAACGCCAGCAGATGCTGGCGTTTTTTATGCCCGGCGTTCAGGACAGCGATATTTTCGTTTTCAAAGACTCAAACGATTGCGTAATTGCTGAACATAATTGTGCCACTCAATCAACACCTCCTGCTGAAAGGATGTAGCAGTAGCGCTCAATTGGGCGGCGGCCGCTGCGAAAGTTTCCAGGGTATTGGGCGCCCCCCACTCGGGTGCCGACAGACGTTTCTGACAGAATATTCGCCAGCGCTGTTGCTCTTCGGAACTCAACGTATCGGGGAAGTTACGTGCGCGATACCGAAACAATAATTCCGGCAAGCGTTCATCATCGAAAGGCCACTGCGCTTGCGCCAATTGTGCCGGGTCCGCCGCCCGGACTTGCTCACAAAGACGCCGATCGCGATCACAGATAAAACCATCGTATAACTGTTGCTCGGGATCCTGGCTCGGGGTGAAATCCTCGTTGGCATAAATGGCCTGAACTTTATCTTGCCAAACTGTTTGCGCGTCACTTAGTCGCAGCGCGCGCGCCTGGTAGAGCGCCATGTCCAGTTCCAGGCGTTGCTGATCTTCGGGACGAAGCACCGACAGTGGGGCCACCACGGGACATTTATTTATGTGGATGAGCTTGAGGGGAACAGGCAACTCGCCATCTGCCAGCTCCTCGCGACGGGTATACAACCGCTGGCGCAAGGCTTCGGCACTCAGGTCAAGCAAGCCCTGGGGATCGATGTGCAAGTCACAGACAATCAAGGCGTTCTTGTTTCGCGGATGCCAGGCCAGGGGCAACACCACCCCGACATAGTTGCGCGCCGCCGAAAAGCGCCCGGAGACATGTACGATCGGCTGCAACAGTCGAATCTGATCCATTACCTTCTGTTTACTGCGCAATTGAAACAACCAGTCATATAACTTCGGCTGCTTCTCGCGGATCAGCCGCGCCAGGGCGATCGTGGCGCGAACGTCCGAGAGCGCTTCATGGGCATGACCGTGATCGATTCCGTTGGCGGCGCTCAGGCGCTCGAGCTTGAGCGTCACCCGCCCCTCGTCGTCCGTTGGCCAAACGAGGCCATCAGGGCGCAAGGCGTAAGCCGCCCGCACCACATCGATCAGGTCCCAGCGACTGTTGCCGCCTTGCCACTCACGCGCATAAGGGTCGAAAAAATTGCGGTACAAGCTGTAACGGGTCATCTCGTCGTCGAAACGCAAGGTGTTGTAACCGGCCCCGCAAGTGCCGGGCGCCGCCAGTTGGGCATGCACCCGGGTCATGAAATCGGCTTCGCTCAAGCCTTGGCCGGCCAGTTGAGTCGGGGTGATGCCGGTGATCGCGCACGCCGCGGGGTGAGGCAGGATGTCATCACTGGGCTGGCAGTAGAGGTTGACCGGCTCATCTATTTCATTGAGTTCAACGTCAGTGCGAATCCCCGCCACCTGCAGCGGACGGTCGCAACGGGGATTGATGCCAGTTGTTTCATAGTCGTACCAGAAGATGGAGGTCACGGGCTGTTCCTGAACTGAAGATCGGCGAAGTCTAGGCGTTCATATCCCGCCCCGGCCAGTCATCTTGTCATTCAATCACCTCGGCCACCCCATAGTGCATTACATAGTTATGTCGTTTTCCCCCGGGAGGCTGCTAGCATCCCACGGACAGAGACTCCCGATCAGGCCACATCATCAGGTTGCCCATGCTCGAGAACACAGCACTGCAACGGAAAGCGACGCTGTCCCCGCCACTGGATACGCGGTACCAGATCGAGACGCCCGAAGGCATCGACTTGCCATTGCGCCCGGCCGGGTTGATGGTGCGTGCGCTGGCGTTCTCCATCGACCTTGGCCTGCGCGGGCTGATCCTTGGCCTGTTGTTTATAGTCCTGGCATTTCTCGGCAAGCTCGGCGCCGGTCTTGGCTCGATTCTGCTGTTCGTGGTGAGCTGGTGGTACATGGTGCTGTTCGAGGTGCTCAATCAGGGCCGCTCGCCAGGCAAGCAGTGGATGGGGCTGCGGGTGGTCCATGACGATGGTACGCCGGTCGGCTGGTCTGCTTCGCTGCTGCGTAACCTGCTGCGATTTGTCGACATGTTGCCGTTTGGCTATTTTCTTGGAGCCATCAGCTGCCTGCAGCATCCCAACTTCAAGCGCCTCGGCGACCTGGCCGCCGGCACGCTGGTGATCTACCGCGAACAACCGCTTTCCCGGCCTCAGGTACCTGCCGCCGAACCCCGGCGCCCGGCCTTTGCCCTGGCGCTGGCCGAGCAACGTGCCATCCTCGGGTTTGCCGAACGCCAGGGAGAACTCTCCGAGGCGCGGGTCGTTGAACTGGCAGCCATTCTCGCGCAACCCTTGCAGCTTTCAGCGCCACAGGCGGTGGCCGAGCTCAACGGGATTGCCCGCGGCCTATTGGGCCCCGCATGAAGCAGAGTCTTTTCGAGAGTCGTCACAAGGCCGAATGGGAACAGTTTTCCCTGCTGCTTGAAAGACTGGAACACAACAGACAAGCCTCGCGTGCCGCCAGTTTCCCAAGTGATTATCGTCGACTGTGCCATCACCTGGCCTTGGCCCGGGAGCGTGGTTACAGCAGCTTCCTGATCGACTCATTGCAGCAACAGGTCCTGCGCGGGCACCAACAGCTTTATCGGCATCGCAGCCGACTGGGTGCCAAGGCGCTGGGTTTCATCCTCGCGGACTTCCCCCGACTGGTGCGTGAACAGTGGCCCTTCGTACTCGCGGCCGGCCTGATGTTTTTTGGCAGCCTGATCGGTATCGCCCTGCTGGTGTATCTGTTTCCGGACCTGGTCTACAACCTGATCCCGGCCGAGCAGGTCAGCGAGATGCAGAGCATGTACGACCCCGACGCCGGTCACCTGGGGCGTTCGGCGGAACGGGCGGCCAGTGAAGACTGGGTCATGTTCGGCTACTACATCATGCATAACACCGGCATTGCCTTTCAGACTTTCGCCAGCGGCCTGCTGTTTGGCCTGGGCAGCGCGTTTTTCCTGTTCTACAACGGCTTGATGATTGGTGCGGTGGCCGGACACCTGACGCAAATCGGCTATGGCCAGGCCTTCTGGTCATTCGTGATCGGCCACGGTGCCTTCGAACTCAGTGCCATTGCCCTGGCGGGTGCCGCCGGCCTGCAACTGGGCTGGGCATTGATCGCACCGCGGCGCCTGCGACGCGCCGAGGCCTTGCGCGTGGCGGCGCGCAAAAGCGTGATGCTGATTTGCGGGGTGATGCTGTTTCTGCTGATGGCGGCATTTATCGAAGCCTACTGGTCATCGATGACCGCAATCGCGCCAATCATCAAATACCTGGTCGGCGCGGCACTCTGGTTTCTGGTGGCGCTGTATCTGCTGTTTGCCGGAAGGACCCGCCATGCGCCTGAGTGACGCCAGTGTGGTGATTCGCCCGCGCATCGGCTGGGAAGCCATGGACCTGGGCGTTCTGCTGAGTCAGCGCCACCGACGGCTGCTGATGACCAGTTGGGCCATCGTGACCTTGCCGGTCTTCGCCCTGCTCAGCCTGCTGCTATGGGATTCACCCTCCCTCGCCGTGTTTATTTTCTGGTGGCTGAAACCGGCGTTCGAACGCCTGCCGCTGTTCATTCTGTCCAAAGCCATGTTCGGCGAAACACCGACATTGCAACAGGCATTGCGCCAATGGCCGCGCTTGCTCAAGCCGCAGCTGCTGGCCAGCCTGACCTGGCGACGCCTGAGCCTGAGCCGCAGCTTCCTGATGCCGGTGATGCAACTTGAAGGCCTCAAGGGTGAAGCGCGGGAGCAGCGTTTGCAGGTGCTGTTGCAGCGTAACGTCGGCGCCGCGAAGTGGCTGACGATCATCGGCGTGCATCTGGAGGGCGCCCTGTGGATCGGCCTGATGGTGCTGTTCTACCTGCTCCTGCCGCAACAGGTAGAACTCGACTGGAGCTGGCAGACATTGATCACCGCTGCCACACAGGACTGGCGCTGGCTGGAACACCTGACCAACCTGTTCTACGCACTGGTGCTGGTGGTCTGGGAACCGATCTATGTGGCGTGCGGTTTCAGCCTTTACCTCAACCGGCGCACCGTGCTGGAGGCGTGGGATATCGAGCTGGCGTTCCGCCGCCTGCGCCAACGCCTGGGCAGCGCCACGGTCACCCTCGTATTGGTGGCGTTCCTGCTGGCACCCAGCGCACAAACCGTCTGGGCCGCCGAGCCGATCGCTTCACCTGAAAGCCCGCGTCTGCTGGACCAGCCCCTGACCAGCGAGGCCTCGCGGGACAGTATCAAGGCGATCCTCGACCAGCCGCCATTCCAGAACAAGGAAACGGTCACCCGCTACCGTTTTGGCGAAGACACGCCGACCGCCACCGCCCCGAACAGTAGCCGAACGCCTGAATGGCTCATGACACTGCTAAACCTGTCGACCAGGCTGATCGAGGGGATGTTGTGGGGGACAGTGGTCGGCGCCATCGGCTTTTGCATCTGGCGTTACCGGGACTGGTTGCAGGCCTTTGTCAGTCGTCGCCCGGCGTTGGGCGTTGAAGTCTCAAGGTCGCCATCCCAACAAGCGTTCGGCTTGGCCCTCGACCGCGACACCTTGCCCGCCGACGTCGCCAGCAGTGCGGAACAACTCTGGCAGACGCAGCCGCGCGAAGCCCTTGGCTTGCTCTATCGGGCGTTGCTCAGCCACTTGCTGCATGACTTCAACATGGTATTGAAACCTGCCGACACCGAAGGCCAGGTACTGGAACGCGTCGAACGATTGCAGCAGCCTGAGTTGCTGGCCTTCAGTAGAACACTGACCGGACACTGGCAGAACATGGCCTACGGACATCGCCTCCCCCCCGCGCCCGCGCAACAGGAGCTCTGTGACGGCTGGCGAGCCTTATTCGACCAGGGAGCCGTCCCTTGAACCGACGGCACTGGCTTGCGGCCAGTATCCTGGGCACGGTGCTACTGGGCGCGCTGAGCATTTATCTGTACCTGAAGGCGACGCCCTACCAGCAAGTGATCGACCATGGCCCCTCACCGGAGGTCCAGGCCAATCCGTATCTGGCCGCCGAGCACTTCCTGCGCAAACAGGGCCTGACCGTCAGGCATGCCAACGGTCTCGACGTCTTGCCGTCGATCGAGCCGCGACAGCACAGCCTGTTGTTGCTCGGTGACCGGTCCGACATGACCCCGCGCCAGATCGATCAAGTGATGAACTGGACCCGGGCTGGCGGTCGCCTGTTATTCGTGGCCCAGTCGCTGTGGAATGAAAAACTCGGCCAGAGTGATGACCTGCTACTCGACCGGGTGCAGCTGCATCAGTTGCTGAGCAAAAATCTCAAAGGCCCGCCCCCCGACAGCAGGACCGATCCCTACCCCAAGCTGACCAAGCTGTACCTTGAAGACGAGGACGCGCCGGCCTTCGCCGGCTTCGACACCGCTTTCCACCTGGAAGACCCGAAGAACCTCGCCCAGGCCTGGGCCAACAGCAGTAAGGCCACCCATATGATGCAGCTCAATCACGGGCTCGGTTCGATCATCGTGGTCACCGACGCCGACCTGTGGAAAACCCCGGCCATCGACCAGTACGACAACGCCTGGCTGCTCTGGTACCTGACCGCGGATACCCACGTGACCCTGTTGTTCAACACCGATCACGACAACCTGCTGACGTTGCTGCTGCGCTACTTTCCCCAGGCGCTGGTAGCGCTCATCGCCCTGATCGGTGTCTGGTTCTGGCAGGTCGGCGTGCGCCATGGCCCGGTGCTGGAATCGGCGCCGCTGGCCCGCCGACAACTCCGGGAACACCTGCGCGCCAGCGCCGACTTTCTGTTGCGACGCAAGGGTCAGGACCATCTGCTGTACGCCTTGCAACAGGACATCCAGCGCCGCGTGCGGCGCCGTCACCCCGGCTTTGAACAACTGGGCGTCGCCGAACAATGGCAGGTGCTCGCACGCCTGACCGGCCAATCCACACGCGCTATCAGCCAGGTCATGAGCCCGCGACCGAAGCAACGGCTTTCCAGCGTTGAATTCAGCCGTCAGGTCGCCTACCTGCAAATCTTGAGGAACGCTTTATGATCCGGTACTTGGCTCTACCATATTATAAGCAGCCCCTTAGGAGCCCAGAGGCATGCTGCTAAAATGTAGACTGACGGGGCCGACAGGCTGTCGGCTGTAGCTGCCGGCTTGCTACCCTTATAGAGTTGGGCAAGATCAGCGAACAACCCGTTAAAACGGGCGGGCTGATCAAATTTGATCAACCACCAGGGCCGTGTTAGCATTGACTCCAAGAATAGCCCCCACGCCTCGGGCAGGTCCACGACCTGTACTGCGCACCAGGGGGTTAGTTATTTCTGCCCCCATAAAATGCCCCGCAGGATGCCATGGCATGCCGCATGCCCCCATCAATTTTCACAAACCTGCCAAATCACCCAATGCCTTGCTGCGTCACCTGCAACTAAAAGGCTTAGGTACACAGAAACAGAAAGTCCAAGCCTTGCAGGCCCTGGAATTTATCGGCTATCACCGGTTACTGATCTATATGCGACCGTTGCAGGATCCGCAGAAGCGCTTCTTTGCCACCGTCCAGTTCGACGATATTCTGAAGCTGTATGACTTCGATCGGCGCCTGCGCCTAGTGTTTCTGGATGCGATCGACCGCATTGAGGTCGCGTTCCGTTCGGCCATCATCAACACACTGGCTCTGGACAAAGCATGCGGCCCGCATTTTTACCTGGATGCCATTCACTTCAAAAATGGCCAGGCCCACCGCGACCTACTAAAGCAGGTGCTAGGCCTTCGAGAAAAAGGAAATGCTTCGGTAAAGCACTATTACGGTACATACAACACACCGGCTTTGCCGCCAGCGTGGACAGTGCTAGAAGCAATGACTATTGGACAGTTGTCCTGCCTGTTCAGCGATTTGCACCTGGATCATCGTAAAACCATCGCAGCTAAATTTGGCTATGATGAATCCGTACTGGTCACTTGGTTGAAAACTCTGACCCTTCTGCGCAATGTCTGTGCTCATCATGGCCGGCTATGGAACGCGTCAATTACCGCTGATGCGCCGAAGTACGCCAATGTCATCAAGGCTGAGTTTCCTTCCCAAAATAACTGCGGTCGGATCTTTGCCCGGGCGGTGGTGGTCCAGGCTTTGCTCGCAAAGATCGATCCTGCCTCCGATTGGAAACTGCGTTTCAAGCAACTATTGACGACCCTACCAACGGCGGTGCTGACCAAGGCTAGTTTAACTACGGCAGAACTCGGTCTGCTCCCGGGCTGGGAAGCCCGCCCTTTCTGGTCCTGAACCGTGGACTGCATCGTTCCGCCTTGTGTGCCCTGTTTGCTTTCTACGCTACACGGCTGCCCCTTGATTGGGTGGCCGGGCGATGACGATCCATTAACCACCAGTAAGCCGCATGGCTAGATCGATTTTGCATGGAGTGGTGCACCAAAAGCAGCCTCGGGCAAATGGCTGCTCCGGATACCAATTTTTCGATGGCGTTAAGCTAGACGAACATGGCGCCCACCGTCAGCGTTTGGCTGAACCTGTCAAAGGTGTTGTCTCGGTGCAGCGTTCTCACCTGCCAAAGATAAAACGAGCGCACCGTCGCTTCCGTCAACACAAGCCCTTTCCGGTAGCCCTTGCCTCGCGAAGTGAGGGCGGTACCGCAGTTACCACCGAACTGCATCGGGTGCGCAGCTCCCCAGCCCGCATTCCAATAACAAAGGTCCGCGACGACCTGCTCGTCCACCTTGATCTCCAACTGGCCGTCACGAGGGGTAAGTCCACTACCGAGCCATGGTAGCCCCAATTTCGCACAAACTGGGTATGTCCCCTCAAGCGCTCCTGAATCAACAGCACGGCACGCTGCTCAGCATCAGCTTCCTTAGCTAGCGCTAGAAAACGCGAGGGGTAAAAAGCGTCCGCGAGCTCTCCCAGCTTATCAATCATTCGCTGAATTTCGTCAGCCTTAGCGGGGAGTTGCCCCCATTGATCACGCGATACAGTTAGTGTGAGCGCCTGCAATAGCTCGACATGATGCTGCTCGATCCCTGACACTATCCGTCCAGAAGAGACCCCTCTGCAGTAACCGTAGATTGCAGTCCATAACCTGCCAAAACCGCAAGCACATGAAGCGGGTAACGGCGTTGCAGCAACCCGCGGATCTCTTCGCACAGCTCCGGCATTCTCCTTAGACTTTCCGCGCCTTCGGCAACCAGCTTCGCCTTTAGCTGACCATGGTCCATGCGGCTATAGGGGTGAATGATCCAGTCGTCTACTTGCATGGCTTGTCCTTTTTTAATCGGCTTATAAAACGCAGATGTCGCCTTTGCGTCAATAAATTTGCCATAAGGCATGATTAAGTCAGATCCGTGTGCTTAAGGCTAAGATGTACGATCGTAGGGAAGTCGATCTGGCGTCAGGGATCACATAAATACAGTTCGCATGGAGCGGCAGCCCCCCTATTCACCTCTTCCGCACATGAAACAAAACTCAAAAAAAGTTAAATTAGGTAAGTCATTGAATTATGGAAGATAAAGAACATGTAACTGTTAACAAGGCTCCAGAACTTATGAGTGAACAGATAGAGCCCGACGCCCGGCACCACGCCATCCAGCAACGCCAGCGCGCCAGTCAATTGGCCCAGGCATTGCGTGGCGAACTGCAGAAAGCGGTCATCGGCCAGGACGACGTCATCGACGATGTGCTCACGGCCCTGATCGCCGGCGGCCACGTGCTGCTCGAAGGCGTGCCGGGGCTGGGCAAGACCTTGTTGGTGCGGGCGCTGGCGCGCTGCTTCGGCGGCGAGTTCGCACGCATCCAGTTCACCCCGGACCTGATGCCCAGCGATGTCACCGGGCACGCGGTATATGACTTGCAGACCGAGCAATTCAAGCTGCGCAAGGGCCCCTTGTTCACCAACCTGTTGCTCGCCGACGAAATCAACCGCGCCCCGGCAAAAACCCAGGCGGCACTGCTCGAAGCCATGCAGGAACGCCAGGTCACCCTCGAAGGCCGCGCCCTGCCCATCGTGCAGCCGTTCATGGTGCTCGCCACGCAAAACCCCATCGAACAGGAAGGCACCTACCCGCTGCCGGAAGCCGAGCTGGATCGCTTCATGCTCAAGGTCCGCATGGACTACCCCGACGGCGACCAGGAGCTGGACATGGTCCGCCAGGTCAGTCGCTCGACCCGGGCCGATATGCTCGACGTGCAACCACTGCGCACGGTGTTGCAGGCCAAGGACGTGCTGGCCTTGCAACGCATCGCCAGCGACTTGCCGCTGGACAATCAGGTCCTCGACTATGCCGTACGCCTGGCCCGCACCACCCGCAGTTGGCCCGGGCTGACGCTCGGTGCCGGGCCTCGGGCTTCCATCGCGCTGGTGCGTTGCGCCCGGGCGCGGGCGCTACTGCGCGGCGGCGAATTCGTGATTCCGGATGACATCAAGGGGTGCGCCCTGGCGGTGTTGCGACATCGCGTACGCCTGGCGCCGGAGCTGGACATCGAGGGGCTTGAGGTCGATGACGTGCTGCGACAGCTGCTCGATCAAGTGCCGGCACCGCGGTTGTGAAACCCTCGCGCCTGCTGTTGACCTGGCTCGTGATCCTGCTGGTCATCGGTATCGTGCTGGGCACATTGCGGGCACTGGGCATCGCGATGCCAGCGAATCTGCCATCGATCAGCTGGGGATTGCTCCTTGCATTGCTGGCCCTGGCGATACTCGACGCCATCCGCCTCAAACGGCTGCCCTCGCCCCGCCTGCAACGACAAATGCCCGGCAGCCTGGCGCTCGGTCGGTGGGGCGATGTGCGACTCAAGGTCGAGCATGACTTTGTCCAGCCACTGGACATCCAGCTCTTCGATCACGTACCGAACGGCCTGAGTTTCGATAACCTGCCCCTGTCGGTCGAGCTTCAACCCGGCTTGCGCAGCCAGGTCGATTACCGCCTGCGTCCGCTCAAGCGTGGGCATTTCAGCTTCGAACGCTGCGAAATCAGGCTGCCGAGCCCATTGGGGCTATGGTCCGACAAACGCCTGCTGAGCGTGACCGACGCTACCCGCGTCTACCCCGACTTCGCCCGCCTCTACGGCGGCCAGCTGCTGGCGGTGGACAACTGGATCAGCCAGCTCGGGGTACGCCAGCGCCCACGACGCGGCCTGGGCCTGGAGTTTCATCAGCTACGGGAATTCCGCGAAGGCGACAGCCTGCGCCAGATCGACTGGAAAGCCACCGCCCGCCAGCGCACACCGATTGCGCGGGAGTATCAGGACGAACGTGACCAGCAGATCGTGTTCATGCTCGATTGCGGCCGGCGCATGCGCAGTCAGGACGATGAACTGTCGCATTTCGACCATGCACTCAATGCCTGCCTGCTGCTCAGCTACGTCGCCCTGCGCCAGGGCGATGCCGTGGGCCTTTGCACCTTTGCCCATGATCAGCCGCGCTACCTCGCCCCGGTCAAGGGCGCCGGCCAACTCAACGTCTTGCTCAACCACGTCTACGACCTGAACAGCAGCCAACGCAGCGCCGACTACCAGGCGGCTGCAACCGAGCTGCTGGTTCGGCAAAAACGGCGGGCGCTGGTGGTGGTGGTCACTAACCTGCGGGATGAAGACGACGAAGAACTGCTCACTGCCGTCAAGCGCCTGGGCAAACTCCATCGGGTGTTGGTCGCCAGCCTGCGCGAAGACGTGCTCGACCGTTTGCGCCAGACGCCGGTGCAGACCTTTTCCGAAGCGCTGACCTATTGCGGCACCGTGGACTTCCTCAATGCACGGGCCGAACTTCATGAGCGATTGAATGCCCATGGGGTGCCGGTGCTGGATACGACCGCTGTCGAGTTGGGTGCCGCGCTGGTGACGCGCTACCTGGAATGGAAGAAGGCCGGGGTGTTTTAGTGGCTGTGATGCAGTGTGCGGATCGGGAGCGTCCGACGGTCAATCTTCAATGTCTGATCGGACGCTTTCGCGAGCTGGCTCGCTCCCACAGTGGATTGGTGGTGATCACAAAGGGTGTGTTCACAGCAAATCCACTGTAAAAGCGGGCTTGCCCGCGATGGCGACAGTGGGGACGCCGCAAACTTCAGGCCGAAGCCGGCATTGGCTGAAAACTGAAGTACTGTTTCAACGCGTCGACCAGTTGCCCATACTCCGGCGGTGCCCGTTGCAGGCAGAACCCGGCATCGTAATGGTGGGGGGTCGTGTCTTCATGGCACCACAGGCAGCAGGCATTGAGGTCGATTACCTGGTGACAGCCTCCGGCCATGGGGATTTTCAGGCGCAAATCGAACTCGGCACCGATCATCATCGGCAGCTGGCTGATGAGCATGAGCCCATCTTCGGAGACGTTACCCAGAAAGCCAATGGGTCTGTCGGTAACGCTGTTGAACACTCTTAGAAAATACGGCAGTTGATGCCGCTCGATACGGCGGACGGTGAACATGCTGAATTCGCTACGCAAGGCCCTCAAGCAGGGCCACACCAATGTTTCGGAACGGGCCTTGTACCTAAACGCTCGCTCTCCCTGATCCTGGTGCGACAGTTCTCGAACCGCTGCCACTGCTCTTGCCGATCACAGGTGTTTCCCCGGTTCAGAGGCACGGCTCTCAAACCGATCTATTCGACTATAGCTCACCGTCGCCGGTGAGCCAGACTTTGAAGACAGCCGCGATCAGAACCGGGGCGGGCGCACCACGGCGGCAGGGCGAATCGAGTAATGCCCCAGGCTCTGCAAGGTGTCCAGCCGCGCACGGGCGCGAAAGGCATATTCACTTTGCGGGTACGAAGCGATGATAAATTGGTAAGTCTGGGCCGCATCGATGAACAGCTTCTGCCGCTCCAGGCACTGCCCGCGCATCATCGACACTTCCGGCCAGACATAAGGCCGCACCCTGCTGGCGCGTTCGACTTTGGACAGCTCGAGCATCACCTGCTCGCAGTTGCCGCGGTCATAGGCGCTGTAGGCGTTATTCAAATGGTGATTCATCGACCAACGGGTACAGCCCGTGACACTGAGGGCAAGGGCGGCTATGAGCACGAATCGCATGAGGGTTCTCCTATCTTGAGCCCTGTATCGACCCGTTATCGGAAATCTTCAGGAATGTTCGTTTAAAGAAACAAGCGAATCACAAAGTTCTTCACGAAAAGTAGTGCACACGAACAATGACTACACCTGCAGAGCATAGTAGCCTCACTCAGCGCTTGAACTCAGGAGTCTTTGCATGTCCGTCCGTCGTACCAAAATCGTCGCTACCCTTGGCCCGGCCAGTAACTCGCCGGAAGTTCTCGAACAGCTGATTCTGGCTGGCCTGGACGTTGCCCGTCTGAACTTCTCCCATGGCACTCCCGACGAGCACAAGGCTCGCGCGAAGCTGGTGCGTGACCTGGCGGCCAAGCATGGTCGTTTCGTCGCCCTGCTGGGTGACCTGCAAGGCCCGAAAATCCGTATCGCCAAATTCGCCAACAAGAAGATTGAGCTTAAGATCGGTGATCAATTCACCTTCTCCACCAGCCATCCGTTGACCGAAGGCAACCAGCAAGTGGTCGGCATCGACTACCCGGACCTGGTCAAGGACTGCGGCGTGGGCGACGAGCTGCTGCTCGACGACGGTCGCGTAGTGATGCGCGTCGATACCGCCACGGCCACCGAGCTGCACTGCACCGTGACCATCGGCGGCCCGCTGTCGGATCACAAAGGCATCAACCGTCGCGGTGGCGGCCTGACCGCACCGGCGCTGACCGAAAAAGACAAGGCCGACATCAAGCTGGCTGCAGAAATGCAGGTCGACTACCTCGCCGTGTCCTTTCCCCGTGACGCCGCCGACATGGAATACGCCCGTCAACTGCGCGACGAAGCCGGCGGCACTGCCTGGCTGGTGGCGAAGATCGAACGCGCCGAAGCCGTGGCCGACGACGAAACCCTCGATGGCCTGATCCAGGCTTCCGACGCGGTAATGGTTGCCCGCGGCGACCTGGGCGTGGAAATCGGCGACGCCGAGCTGGTGGGCATCCAGAAGAAGATCATTCTGCACGCACGCCGCCACAACAAGGCCGTGATCGTGGCGACCCAGATGATGGAGTCGATGATCCAGAACCCGATGCCGACCCGCGCCGAAGTGTCCGACGTAGCCAACGCCGTACTCGACTACACCGACGCCGTAATGCTGTCGGCCGAAAGTGCCGCGGGTCTGTACCCGCTGGAAGCTGTGCAGGCCATGGCCCGCATCTGCATCGGCGCTGAAAAGCACCCAACCGGCAAGACCTCCAGCCATCGCATCGGCAAAGAGTTCACTCGCTGCGACGAGAGCATCGCGCTGGCGACCATGTACACCGCCAACCACTTCCCGGGCGTTAAAGCGATCATCGCCCTGACCGAAAGTGGTTACACCCCGCTGATCATGTCGCGCATCCGTTCTTCGGTTCCGATCTATGCGTTTTCGCCGCACCGCGAAACCCAGGCACGCGCAGCGATGTTCCGTGGCGTGTACACCGTTCCATTCGACCCGGCTTCGCTTGAGCCACACGAAGTCAGTCAGAAGGCGATCGATGAGCTGGTCAAACGCGGCGTCGTGGAGAAAGGCGACTGGGTCATCCTGACCAAGGGCGACAGCTACCACACCACCGGCGGCACCAATGGGATGAAGATCCTGCACGTGGGCGACCCGCAGGTCTGAGTGATCGGCTGCTGAAAAACAAAAGCCCTGCCATGTGAATGGCGGGGCTTTTTGGTTGCTGATCCGGAAGATGTATTGGCTGGGCGGGTCTCTTCGCTGGCAAGCCAGCTCCTACAGGTGATCGGGTCGTTACCTGCAACGCGGCTAACTGTAGGAGCTGGCTTGCCGGCGAAGAGGCCGGCACCGTCAACGAAGATTTATTTCCGGTTAATAAACCCGGTCAACGCCGCAATCGCCTCCGGCGAACGCAGCCGCTGGGTAAACAATTCACCCTCTTCTTCTATGGCCTTGCGCATCAACTCCCGATCCGGGGCTTTCATCAATTGCTTGCTGATCCGTACCGCCTCAGGTGGCAGGCTCTCGAAACGCAACGCCATCTCCCGCGCCTTGGCCAACGCCGCTTCGCCACTGTCCAGGGCTTGCGTCGCAATGCCCCATGCGGCCGCTTGCTCACCGCTGAAACCTTCGCCCAGCAGCAACAATTGCGCCGCTTTGGCCTGCCCCAGCAACCGCGGCAGGATCAGGCTGGAACCGAATTCCGGGCACAGACCGAGGTTGACGAACGGCATGCGCAAGCGCGCATCCGCGCTGATGTACACCAGATCGCAATGGAGCAACATCGTCGTGCCAATACCCACCGCGGCACCGGCCACGGCGGCGATCACCGGCTTGCGGCATTCGAGCAGGCTGAGCATGAAATGGAACACCGGGCTGTCGAGGCTGGTCGGCGGTTGCTCCAGGAAATCGGCGATGTCGTTGCCAGCGGTAAAGCACTCGGCAGACCCGGTGATCAGCACGGCGTTGATTTGCGGATCGATATCGGCCTGTTTCAGCGCTTCGGCCAGATGGCTGTACATGGCGCGGGTCAGAGCGTTTTTCTTGTCGGGGCGATTCAGACGCAGAGTCAGCAGGCCGCGTTCGCGCTCAAATTGGATGGCGTTGGTCATGAAGGTCTCGCGTCTTAAAAAATCAGCGTTCAATCGCGGGCAGAAAAACATCGGCCCGCAGTTGATTGCGCGGCAGTCCCGCCAGGTACAGGCGCCGGGCAAAGGCGTCGACACTGTCGGGGGACCCGCAGAGTAAGGCTTGGGTTTGCCGGGAAACAAGCCGCAGTTGCGCCAAAGCCGCGGGCAACTCGGCCGGGGTCCACAGCTCGACGCTGAGGTTCACCCGATTGGCGGCCATGGCTTGCAGGGGTTTGGCCAGATAATGCTCATCGGCATCATGGGCCAGGTGAATGACACGGATCGCGCCCTGGTGGTCCTGACGCAGCGCTTCACGCAAGATGCCGAACAACGGACCCAGCCCGGTGCCGGCGGCGACCAGCCATAACGGTCGGGTATTCCAGTCCACGTCGTAGTGCAACGCCCCGCCGCGCAACTCGCCGAGACTGATCGCATCGCCGATCCTCAATTGACGGGCCGCATCGCTGAATTGCCCGGGTTGGCGACAGTCGAGGTGAAACTCCAGGAAGCGGTCCTCTTCCGGCAGGCTGGCGAGGGAGTAAGGCCGCGCGACGTTGCCCGCCCACAACACCAGATGCTGCCCGGCGCTGTAGCGCAATGGACGTTCGGGGGTCAGGCGCAAACGCAATACACTGGCGCTCAACCAATCGACGGCAGCCACCTGGGCCGGTCGTCCGTCCCGTTGCGGATCGAAGGCGTGTACCTGCAAATCCTCGACCACCTGGCACTGGCACGCCAGGCGCCAGCCTTGCTGACGCTGCTCCGCGCTCAAGGCATCGGGCCGGCTATCGCTCGGCAGTCCTTGTACACACTGCACCAGGCAGGCATGACAACTACCGGCGCGGCAGCTGTAGGGCACTGACACACCATTGCGATTCAAGGCATCGAGCAGATTGCTCCCGGCCGCAACCGACCATTGGCGCGCGCCGACCCGTAACTCAGGCATCAACGTTCTCCCATGCCGCTGCCGGCCGCGCTGGTCAACGGCTCATCGAAGTGGCCCGTGAAAAACGCCAGCCACAGCAGCAAAGCCAGGGCGCAGGTGCCGGCTGCGAGGGCAAAGCGTTTTAGCAAGAGGCGCTGGATAGCGTTATGGGGCAATCGTTGACTCACCGTGCGAGGGGGTTGTCAGAGTGTCCTACTCTACAGACCGAACGCCACTTAAGTGGGGCGGCAGATAAATGACCATTCAATTCTGGGGGGATAAAACCGACATCAATACCATCCCCGTCCCCGCGCGTTCACACAACCGACATGGCAGGCCTTATATCGCATGCGACCAACGTTTGACTGACCAAGCGTGTGCAGGCCACCGAGGCGCGGTATACTGCCGCGCCTTTTTAGCGTCGCGCCAGCTTGCCCGGCGTGCCTTGAAAGGTGCTTGCAACCGACCGATGCACCCAAGCTGCAAGCACCTTATTGAATGTTCCCGTCTTTTAGAGGAGCGCGACTCATGACCGTGATCAAGCAAGACGACCTGATTCAGAGCGTTGCCGACGCCCTGCAGTTCATTTCCTATTACCACCCCGTTGATTTCATCCAGGCGATGCACGAAGCCTACCTGCGCGAAGAATCGCCAGCGGCCCGTGACTCCATGGCGCAAATCCTGATCAACTCGCGCATGTGCGCCACCGGCCACCGCCCGATCTGCCAGGACACCGGCATCGTCACCGTCTTCGTCCGCGTGGGCATGGACGTACGCTGGGATGGCGCCACCATGGGCCTGGACGACATGATCAACGAAGGCGTGCGCCGGGCTTACAACCTGCCGGAAAACGTCCTGCGTGCCTCGATCCTCGCCGACCCGGCGGGCGCTCGCAAGAACACCAAGGACAACACCCCGGCCGTTATCCACTACTCCATCGTTCCGGGTAACACCGTGGAAGTGGACGTGGCAGCCAAGGGCGGCGGTTCCGAGAACAAGTCGAAAATGGCCATGCTCAACCCGTCAGACTCGATCGTCGACTGGGTCCTCAAGACCGTTCCGACCATGGGCGCCGGCTGGTGCCCACCGGGCATGCTCGGCATCGGCATCGGCGGCACCGCCGAGAAAGCCGCGGTGATGGCCAAGGAAGTGTTGATGGAATCCATCGACATTCACGAGTTGAAAAAGCGCGGCCCGTCCAACCGTATCGAAGAGATGCGCCTGGAACTGTTCGAGAAGGTCAACCAACTGGGCATCGGCGCCCAGGGCCTGGGTGGCCTGACCACCGTGCTCGACGTGAAAATCATGGACTACCCGACCCACGCCGCCTCCTTGCCGGTGTGCATGATCCCGAACTGCGCCGCCACCCGTCACGCACACTTCGTGCTCGACGGTTCCGGTCCGGCCTCGCTGGAAGCGCCACCGCTGGACGCCTACCCGGAAATCGTCTGGGAAGCGGGCCCGTCGGCCCGTCGCGTCAACCTCGACACCCTGACCCCGGAAGAAGTGCAGAGCTGGAAGCCGGGCGAAACCGTCCTGCTCAACGGCAAAATGCTCACCGGTCGCGACGCTGCGCACAAGCGCATGGTCGAGATGCTGAACAAGGGTGAAACCCTGCCGGTGGACCTCAAGGGTCGCTTCATCTACTACGTCGGCCCGGTCGATCCGGTGCGCGAAGAAGTGGTCGGTCCTGCCGGTCCTACCACCGCGACGCGGATGGACAAATTCACCCGTCAGATCCTCGAGCAAACCGGCCTGTTGGGCATGATCGGCAAATCCGAACGCGGCCCGACCGCGATCGAAGCGATCAAGGACCACAAAGCCGTGTACCTGATGGCTGTCGGCGGCGCGGCTTACCTGGTGGCGCAAGCCATCAAGAAGTCCCGCGTGGTGGCGTTCGCCGAACTGGGCATGGAAGCGATCTACGAGTTCGACGTGAAAGACATGCCGGTAACCGTTGCGGTGGATAGCAAGGGTGAGTCGGTGCACATCACCGGTCCTGCCATCTGGCAGAAAAAGATCAGTGAAAGCCTGGCGGTAGAAGTGCAGTAAGGCTTCGACCGGGCAAGCAAAGGCGACAGGGGAATTCTCCTGTCGCCTTTTTTATTGCCTGGGCAACCCTGCCGGGTGTGAACTCGCTCGTGAAGGGCCTGAGAACAACGCGCTCATTCAGGATAAAGACGCGTTATGGTTAATGTCCGTCGCTGGCAAGCTCGCGCCTGCAAGGGGACATGGTATGGTGCGCCCCCCTGCAATCATTGTGTTATGCCCCGCATGTTCGAGTCTTCCCGCCCCCTGCGCCTGACGCTGTACATCATTGTTATCCTGGCTGGCGCACTGCTGGCCGCCACGCTGGCCATACGCCATGCCGAGCATCAGGCCCAAGTGGAAGACACCGCCCGCGCACATCAGCAATTGGGGTTGTACGCCACGTCGTTGCACACGCTGATCGAGCGGTACCGCGCCCTGCCCGCCGTGCTCGCCCTGGACCCGCAATTGCGTTCGGCACTCAAGGGCCCGCTGAGCCCCGAGCAACAGCAAGCGCTGAACCTCAAGCTGGAAAAAATCAACGGTGCAGCCGAATCCTCGACCCTGGAACTGCTCGATCACACCGGCCTTGCCATTGCAGCCAGCAACTGGCGTTTGCCCAGTAGTTACGTCGGCCACAACTACGGTTTTCGCCCCTATTTCAGCCAGACCCGCACCCAGGGCACCGGGCGCTTTTACGCGGTGGGGGTGACCAGCGGGATTCCCGGTTACTTCCTGTCCAGTGCGGTCACCGATGACGATGGCCGGTTCCTCGGCGCGATGGTGGTGAAACTCGAGTTTCCGGAACTGGAGCGCGAATGGCGTCAGGGCAGCGACACGCTGCTGGTCAGTGACGCACGCGGTATTATTTTCATCGCCAACCAGCCGGGCTGGCGTTATCGCCTGTTGCAACCGCTGAGCGACAGCGATCACGCCGAACTTAAAGCCACCCGCCAGTACGACAAGCAGCCCCTGACGCTGCTGGACTACCAGACCCTGCACCGCTTCGACGACGACAGCGATCTGACCCGGGTCGATGGCCCTGACGGCGAGGCCGATTACCTGTGGGAATCCCTGCCGCTGGCCGCCGAAGGCTGGACGCTGCACCTGCTGCGCCGTCCGCAAGTGGCCTTTGAAGATGTGCGCAACGCGGCCCTGGCCGCTGCCGGATTGTGGCTGACGCTGGTGTTCCTGCTGCTGTTCCTCAACCAGCGCTGGCGCCTGGCAAAAATGCGCCAGCGCAGTCACGAAGAACTCGAACTGCTGGTGCAAGAGCGCACCCGCGACCTGCGCACGGCGCAGGACGGCCTGGTGCAGTCGGCCAAGCTCGCGGCTCTCGGCCAGATGTCCGCCGCGCTGGCCCATGAAATCAACCAGCCGCTGACCGCCCAGCGCATGCAGCTTGCCACGCTTAGGCTCCTGCTCGATCACGGCCGAATCGATGACGCCTACAAGGCGCTCAAACCGGTGGATGACATGCTGACACGCATGGCCGCCCTCACCGGTCATTTGAAAACCTTCGCCCGCAAAAGCCCCAGCGGTTTGCGCGAACGCCTGGACCTGGCAGCAGTGGTGGACCAATCCCTGCAACTGCTCGACACCCGTCTGCGCGATGAACAGGTGAGCACGGTGCTGCATCTGACGCGTCCGGCCCGGGTGCGCGGCGATGCGATTCGCCTGGAACAGGTGCTGATCAATCTGCTGCGCAACGCCATCGATGCGATGCAGGATAAATCCTGCAAGCGTCTGGAAATCCGCCTCGAAGCAGACGAACAACAGTGGCGCCTGAGCGTGATCGACAACGGCGGCGGTATCGCCGAGGAAAACCTGGCGAAGGTGTTCGATCCGTTCTTCACCACCAAACCGGTGGGCGATGGCCTGGGCATCGGCCTGGCGGTATCCTTCGCCATCGTGCACGAATCGGGTGGACGCCTGAGCGCCGCTAATCACGACAAGGGCGCGGTGTTCACCCTCACCTTGCCGATCGACCTGGAGGCTCAAGGCCCATGCTGAATTCAGTGATGGTGGTCGACGACGAAAGCAGCATCCGCGATGCCGTCGAACAATGGCTGAGCCTGTCGGGTTTCGAGGTACAGCTGTTCAGCCGTGCCGATGAATGCCTTGCGCAGTTGCCGAAACACTTCCCGGGAGTGATCCTCAGCGACGTGCGCATGCCCGGCATGACCGGCCTGGAACTGCTGGCCGAAGTACAGCGACGCGATGCCGATCTGCCGGTGATCCTGCTGACCGGTCACGGCGACGTACCGATGGCGGTCGAGGCGATCCGCGATGGCGCCTACGACTTCCTCGAAAAGCCGTTCAGCCCCGAAACCCTGCTGGGCAGCCTGCGTCGCGCGCTGGACAAGCGCCGGCTGGTCCTGGAAAACCGTGCCCTGCATGCGCAGGCGGACAATCGCGCCAAACTCGATGCCACGCTGCTGGGCGTGTCCAGGGGGTTGCAGACCTTGCGCCGGCAGGTGCTGGACCTGGCGGCGCTGCCGGTCAATGTGTTGATCCGCGGTGAAACCGGCAGCGGCAAGGAGCTGGTTGCCCGTTGCCTGCACGACTTCGGGCCACGGGCAGCCAAGCCGTTTGTGGCGTTGAACTGCGCGGCGATTCCCGAGCAGTTGTTCGAGGCCGAACTGTTCGGTCATGAAAGCGGCGCGTTCACCGGTGCTCAGGGCAAGCGCATCGGCAAGCTCGAATACGCCGATGGCGGCACGCTGTTTCTCGATGAAATCGAAAGCATGCCCTTGGCCCAGCAAGTGAAATTGCTGCGCGTGTTGCAGGAACAGAAGCTTGAGCGTCTGGGGTCCAATCAAAGCATCAACGTTGATTTGCGAATCATTGCCGCGACCAAACCCGACTTGCTGGACGAAGCGCGCGCCGGACGTTTTCGTGAGGATCTGGCCTACCGCTTGAACGTGGCAGAGTTGCGTTTGCCACCGCTGCGCGATCGTCGCGAAGACATTCCGTTGTTGTTCGAGTGGTTTGCGCAGAACGCCGCCGAGCGACTCGGGCGCACCTTCCCACCCTTGAGCGGGCCGCAGTTGAGCCATTTGCTGAACCACGACTGGCCGGGCAATGTGCGCGAACTGGCGAACGTCGCCGAGCGTCAGGTGTTGGGACTGGACGAGCCGGAACCACCGGGCGTCGAGCCCGGGCAGTCGCTGGCGGCGCAGCAGGAAGCGTTTGAAGCGAATTGCCTGCGCGCGGCGTTGACCCGGCACAAAGGTGATGTGAAAGCGGTGCTCGAAGAACTGCAACTGCCGCGCCGCACCTTCAATGAAAAGATGCAGCGGCATGGGCTGACGCGCGAGATGTTTGTGCAAGGAAGCTGAGTTTTGCAGTGTCTGGACCAGCCTCTTCGCGAGCAAGCCCGCTCCCACATTTTAGACTTTGTCGGTCACAAATCTTGTGTTCACAGCAGATCTACTGTGGGAGCGGGCTTGCTCGCGAAGAGGCCAGTCCAGACAAACAATACCATGAGCCTGTAAGCGGTTTTCCGCTCGCAACCCATCCCGAATAAGCGGAAATCCGCTCACCAAGCCCCGCAACCCCCTCTAAACCGGCCCTCCCCCAATTGGCACAGCTCCTGCTATAGGCCCTGCAGGCTGCGTTTAATCGCACTCCACAAAAACAATTAAACGAAGGATCCTTCAATGGATAACTCCAATACCCTGCCCGCAGGGTCGGCTGCCGCGCCGGCCAAAGCAAGAACCACCTCCAGCCGCATCAAGTCGATCTTCAGCGGCTCTGTCGGCAACATGGTCGAATGGTATGACTGGTACGTCTACGCGGCGTTCTCCCTGTACTTCGCCAAGGCCTTTTTCCCTAAAGGCGACACCACCGCACAGCTTCTGAATACGGCGGCGATCTTCGCCGTGGGCTTCCTGATGCGTCCGATCGGCGGCTGGCTGATGGGCCTGTATGCCGACAAAGTCGGACGCAAAAAGGCGTTGATGGCGTCGGTGTACCTGATGTGCTTCGGCTCCCTGCTGATTGCCCTGAGCCCGGGCTATGAAACCATCGGCATCGGCGCGCCGATCCTGCTGGTGTTTGCCCGTTTGCTGCAGGGCCTGTCGGTCGGTGGCGAATACGGCACATCGGCGACTTACCTCAGTGAGATGGCGACCAGGGAACGTCGTGGCTTCTTCTCCAGTTTCCAGTACGTGACCCTGATCTCTGGCCAGCTCATCGCGCTCGGCGTGCTGATCGTGCTGCAAAACGTGCTGACCACCGAAGAGCTGTATGCCTGGGGCTGGCGTATCCCGTTCGCCATCGGTGCGCTGTGTGCGGTAGTAGCGCTGTACCTGCGTCGTGGCATGGAAGAAACCGAGTCGTTCACCAAAAAAGAAAAAGCCAAGGAAAGCGCAATGCGCACCTTGATGCGCCATCCGAAGGAACTGATGACCGTGGTCGGCCTGACCATGGGTGGCACCCTGGCGTTCTATACCTACACCACCTACATGCAGAAATACCTGGTGAACACTGTCGGCATGAGCATCTCCGACTCCACCACCATTTCCGCCGCTACGCTGTTCCTGTTCATGTGCCTGCAACCGATCATCGGCGGGCTGTCGGATAAAGTCGGTCGTCGGCCGATCCTGATTGCCTTCGGTGTCCTCGGGACGCTGTTCACCGTGCCGATCCTCACCACCCTCCACACCATCACGACCTGGTGGGGCGCGTTCTTCCTGATCATGGCGGCGCTGATCATCGTCAGCGGCTACACCTCGATCAACGCCGTGGTCAAAGCCGAGCTGTTTCCCACCGAAATCCGCGCCCTGGGCGTTGGCCTGCCCTATGCACTGACCGTGTCGATCTTCGGCGGCACCGCTGAATACATCGCGCTGTGGTTCAAGAGCATCGGCATGGAAACCGGTTACTACTGGTATGTCACTGCGTGCATTGCCGTGTCGCTGCTGGTCTACATCACCATGAAAGACACCCGCAAGCACTCGCGGATCGAGACGGACTGACCCTGTCATAAACAAACTGTCACACAAGCCGGCAACCGGATTAATCGCTGGTTAATGCCCTCCATGGACCCTCCAGGTGTTTGATTTTACAAGCACCTGGAGTAACCCCATGACATCCAAACTGTTCCCCGCCCTGATCCTTGCCGCTCTGGCCGCCAACACCTACGCCGCCGACGGTTACGACAAAACCGGCTCGGCCGCCTTCACCGCCCAGGCCCATACGCCTGCGCAACGCACCCAGTCGGACACCTATGTCGCTGACGATTCCGGTAAAGCCGGGGCCGCAGAAGCCAGCGACGGATAATGGATGGAAGGTTCACAGCCCGGCTTCGGCCGGGTTTTTTCACGTCTGGAGGAACACAAAACTCCAGGATCAGCGGATTCCCCTTGTAGGAGCGAGCTTGCTCGCGAAAAACCTGAGAACGCCGCGTTTAACCAGACAACCCGCGTCATCGTTAACGACCATCGCAAGCAAGCTCGCTCCTACAAGGGGATCGAGTCGACTGGAAATAACGCGCTCGTCCTTGCACTATGGCCCGATCCGCGAATCAGCCTCCAGGAACCCTCTCCATGCCCGACGACATCCACTTCTACGAACCCGCCAATGGTCACGGCCTGCCTCACGATCCGTTCAATGCGATCGTCGGCCCGCGCCCCATCGGCTGGATTTCTTCACAGGATGCCAACGGCCGCTTGAACCTGGCGCCCTACAGCTTCTTCAATGCCTTCAACTACATCCCGCCGATCATTGGTTTTTCCAGCATCGGGCGTAAAGACAGCCTGAACAACATCGAACAGACGGGCGAGTTCGCCTGGAACCTGGCCACCCGGCCACTGGCCGAGCAAATGAACCAGAGCTGCGCCATGGTCGCGCCTGAGGTCAATGAATTCGAGCTGTCCGGGCTGACGCCGGCAGCCTCGAAAATCATTCAGGTGCCCCGGGTGGCGGAAAGCCCGGTGTCGTTCGAGTGCAAGGTCACCCAGATCATTCAGTTGCAGCGGGCCGACGCAAACGTGGTGCCCAGCTGGCTGATCCTCGGCGAAGTGGTCGCCGTGCATATCGCCAAATGGTTGCTCAAGGACGGGGTGTACGACACCGCCGCGGCAGAACCGATTCTGCGCGGGGGCGGGCCAGCGGATTATTTCCAGCTGGGGCCTGAGGCATTGTTCAAGATGTTCCGCCCGGGGGCGGTCAAGTAATTACCAGATCAGCTCACCCTCGTCGCCGACCCCCTTGAGGCGGGTCAATTCCCGGGCGGCAGCTTCGTCCGCTTCCCTGGCGGTCTTGAACGTCTGGTCTTCCAGCAGTTTGTTGAAGCGCGGTGCACCGGAGCCACCGATTGCTTTGGTGGCAATCGCGGCGTAGTAACCGCCCTCACGGGGCACTACGGCCGATACGGCTTCGAAGGTTTCAAAAGCTTTGCGTGCCATGTCGCGGATCCTGGCTAATGGAGAATGACGCCATTAAACCTTCAACCGACCAGTTTGTGTACCGGTGCCTGTGCGTGACCCAACGCCTGGACCGCCGACACGTCCCTGAAAGTATGGAAATCCAGGCTGTTGACCACCAGTTCCTGCACCAGCTCGGCAAAAATCTCCATGGCCGGGCTGCTGAAATAGGCGGTCATCGCCTGTTGATTGATCCAGAATCCGGACACCAACCACAAATCGGGATCGCATTGCGAGTGTTGCAAGGCAAAGCTCAAGCAACCCGGTGCGCTGCGCGACGGCTCGATCAAGGCACTCAGGCGCACGCCGAGTTCTGCCGAACGCCCGGCGCGCGCCCGGACAAAGGCCATATGACTGACGGGGATCTGCGTAGACATGTTCAACCCTCCCAGGTAGTCGACCGCAGCCGTGGGACGGGCTGCGACAGGATCCAAGGTTAAGCGCCCGGGCGCGGCCCCGTTAGTCGATTCCTGCCGGCTTGTTGCACAATCCTGCGCGGCTGCTCCCGGCACCTGTAATAACGTGTAAAGCCTGTCACAGGGCTGTCATGCGACTTTCAAGCAAGTTTTCCGGGCACTGGACGGTCATGCCAGCGCGACCTCCCCAGCCCGTGCAGGATCAGGCAAGCTTTTCGCAGGATGTGTCTACCGCTGTGCCTTGCACAAACTTAAGCTCTGCTCATTACCCATGCCCCCCCTGTAGGAGTTGGCTTGCCAGCGAAGAGGCCATCATATTCAACATGGATGTCGCCAGACACGCCGCCTTCGCTGGCAAGCCAGCTCCTACATACCCAAAGAGGAAGCCCGCATGTCGTCACTCGATCAGTTTCAGGCACCGCTGAATGCCGACATGGAGAAGCAGCGCACGGAACTGGCCGCCATCATCCGCCGCAATACCCAGGACGATGGTACGTATGCCACGGCCGTCGGCTCGCTGTTCATGTCGCGCCACAGCCAATCCCATGAATTTGCCCCGGTACTGGCGCAACCGGCGCTGTGCATCATGGCCCAGGGGCGCAAGGAAGTGCGGCTGGCCGACGAGTTTTTCAACTACGACCCGCTCAATTACCTGGTGGTGTCAGTGTCGATGCCCTTGAGCGGACGGGTCGTGAATGTGTCCCCTGAAGAACCCATCCTCGCCGTGCGACTGGACATCGATGCGGCGGAAATCACCGCCCTGATTGCCGACGCCGGCCCGCTTGGCGTGCCCACACGACCCACGGGGCGCGGCCTGTATGTCGAACGGATAGACACGGCGATGCTTGACGCCGTGCTGCGTCTCGCCCGGTTGCTGGACACACCGAAAGACATCGCCATGCTCGCGCCGCTGATTCGGCGGGAGATTCTCTACCGACTGTTGCGCAGCCAGCAGGGCCATCGGCTTTATGAAATTGCCATCGCCAACAGCCAGAGCCATCGCATCAGCCAGGCGATCAAATGGCTCAACGGCAACTATGAGCAACCGCTGCGCATCGATGATCTGGCCAAGGAAGTGAACCTGAGTGTGTCGACCTTGCATCATCGGTTCAAGGCCATGACGGCGATGAGTCCGTTGCAATATCAGAAGCAGTTGCGCTTGCAGGAGGCGCGGCGGTTGATGCTGGCCGAAGGGCTGGAGGCTTCGGCGGCGGGATATCGGGTGGGGTATGAAAGCCCGTCGCAATTCAGCCGCGAGTACAGCCGGTTGTTCGGGGCGCCGCCGTTGAGGGATTTGGCGCGGTTGCGGTTGTCGGTTTGATCCGGCATTTGCTGTGTGGCTGATGGCCCCTTCGCTGGCAAGCCAGCGCCTACAGGGTTCGTCGGTGTTCACACAATTTTGTGACTGCCAATAATCCCTGTAGGAGCTGGCTTGCCAGCGAAGAGGCCCTTACAGTCAACCCACCTTTAGAGTCAGGCGCTGAGTACCCGACACGCCTCAGCCGGCAAGGTCACCGACACCGGATTGCCAATGCTCAACCCAAACCCCTGGCACGGCGTGCTCAACGCGGTAAACGACACCCCCGAACACTCCACCGTCGTTTCAATCGTCGCGCCGATATCGCGCACGAATGTCACCTTGCCCAGCAAGCGATTGCCCGCAGTCGCTTGCGGCTGCGACAGTTGCAGGTCTTCAGGGCGGATCAGCATCCTGACCTTCTCCCCCACCACGATGCTGCTGCAGATCGGCACTTGCAGCGCATCGCCACCCGGCAAGCCCACCCTGCCATTACCCAGCGCGGTGGCCGGGAAGATGTTGCCCGAGCCGATGAAGTCCGCGACGAATTCGTTGGCCGGATGGCGGTAAATCTCAATCGGCGTCCCTACTTGCTGCACGCGATGTTCGCCCAGCACAACGACGATATCCGCCATGGTCATGGCTTCACGCTGATCGTGGGTCACCATGATGGTGGTGATGTTCAGGCGCTGTTGCAGTTGGCGGATTTCCACCTGCATGGATTCGCGCAGCTTGGCATCCAGCGCCGACAGCGGTTCATCCAGCAACAGTATTTTCGGGTGATTGGCAATCGCCCGGGCAATCGCCACGCGCTGGCGTTGGCCGCCTGAGAGTTTCGACACCGGACGGTCGATCATTTCCTGCAGTTGGATCAGTTGCAGCAGCTCCACCACCCGCGCCTGCTGCTCGGCCTTGCCGACCCCGCGCAGTTTCAGCGGATAGGCGATGTTCTCCCCCACGGTCATGTGCGGAAACAGCGCCAGGGATTGAAACACCATGCCGAAATTGCGCTGGTGCGCCGGGGTGTGACCGATGTCTTCACCGTCCAGGCGAATCTCGCCGCCGCTCAGGGTTTCAAGCCCGGCGATCATGCGCAGCAAAGTAGTCTTGCCGCAGCCCGACGGGCCGAGGAAACACACCAGTTTGCCCTCCGGCAAATGCAGGTTCACATCCTTTACCGCGCAGGCCGAGCCATAATGTTTCTCGACGTTTTCCAGAATCAGACCAGACATATATCACCTCAGTAATTATGGTTCTGGCTGGAGGTCGCCGAGCGATGATCAGGCAAGGCAAAAGTCTGCGAAGAAGCGGAGTTGACTTTAGTCAATGAGCATTCTGAGCTGACTTTTAACGCAGCATGATCGAGCGCAGGCACCTCCAGGCAGAAGCTAGAACGAAACGCCGCCTTCACCGACCAGCTTCTCCAACGCCCAGATCAGGACGAAGTCGATCAGCACGATCAGCACGGCAAAAGAGAAAACGGTTGGGTCGAGCGAAGACACGGTGCGGCTGTACATCCAGATCGGCACGGTCATGACGTCGATGGTGTAGAGAAAATAGGTCACGGTGAATTCGTTGAACGAGACGATGAACGCCAGCAGCATCCCCGCCAGAATTCCGGACTTCATCAACGGCACCACCACATCGACAATCGCCCGCAGCGGTGAGGCGCCGAGCATCTGCGCGGCCTCCTCGACTTCGCTGCCGATGGAGAGCATCGCGGCGGTGCAGTTCTTCACCACGAACGGCAACGCCAGAATCACGTGGGCAATCACCAGCCGCGACGTCGTCATCTGGAATGGCAGGCTGTCGAACACCAGCAGCAACGCCAGCCCCAACACCACCATCGGGAATACCAGGGGCAAAGACATGAGCTGCAGCGCCACGGCCTTGCCACGGAACTCGCAACGGGTCAGCGCGTAAGCCGCCGGCACCGCGACCATCGTGGCGAATACCATGGTCAGGCACGCCACCATCAGGCTGGTGCTCATGGCCTTGCCCAGGCTCAGCACATCGCTGGAGTCCGGCGAGACAAAGGTGTGCCAGGCAGCCTTGTACCATTGCAGGCTGTAGCTGCTCGGCGGGAAGTCGAGGTTCGACGCTCCGCTGAACGACATCACGATCATTGTCAGGATCGGCAACACCGCCAGCAGCAGGATGAAGCCCGACAGAATGCCGGCAAACTTGCCGGTCTCGCCGGGCAACAGCCCGTAACGCTTCTTGATCAAGGTGCTCATTGGGAAGCCTCAAGCATGCGCCGACGACGGCCTGTGATGAATTCGGACAAGGTCATGATCGCGAGCGTGGTGACAATCAACACCACACCGGCGGCGGAGGCGGCAGGCCAGTTCATCAGCGGGGCGATCTGGTCATGCACCATCACCGCCAGCATCGGCACCCGCCGGCCACCGAGCAGCAGCGGTACCACGAAGCTGCTGGCGTTGTAGGCGAAGACCAGCGTTGCGCCAGTGATGATCCCCGGCATGCTCATCGGCAGTACCACCTGGCGGAACACCTGCCAGCGACTCGCGCCCAGGGTTGCAGCGGCTTCTTCATAGGTACGGGCGACGCCGCGCATGGCGCTGGCAATCGGCAGCACCGCCAGCGGGAAGGCCGTCTGCACCAGGCCCATCAGCACGCCGTTCTGGTTGTACAGCAGCATGATCGGCCGCTTGATCAGGCCCAGGCCCATCAGCGCCTGGTTGAGCATGCCGCCAGGCCCCAGGATCACCAGCCAGCCATAGCTTTGCAGCAGCAGGTTGACCAGCAACGGCAACAGCACCGCCGCCAGGAAGATCCGTCGCACAAAGGGCGAGGTCAGCCGCGACATGGTGTAGGCCACCGGGATCGCCAGCACCACCGCGATCACCGCGCTGATCAGGGCCAGGCGCAGGGTCAGCAGCAAGGATTTCAGGTAGTAGGGTTCCAATAGCTGGGCGTAGCTGGCCAGGCTGAACCCGGTCCATTCCGCGCCCTTGGTGCCGACGCTCATGCGCAGGACCAACAGGCTGGCGGCGATCAATACACCCAGAAACAGCATCGACGGCGAGAGGAAGATCCAGGCGCGGGTCGTCGGCGAAACGCCGCGGTTGATGCGCACTGGCGCCGCGCTCACCGGGTGAGTCAGAGGTTGGTGTTCCATAGCAGTGGTCTCGTCAATGGAAAGCAGCTGACGAACACAGCCCTCAAAACCACTTCGGCCCCTGTGGGAGCGAGCTTGCTCGCGATAGCGGTGTATCAGTCGACATCAATGTTGAATGACAGTCAGCAATCGCGAGCAAGCTCGCTCCCACAGGGGATCTTCAGTGGTTGAAGATCCTGTGTTCGCCACTCGATCAGGAAGAAAAGATTTCCGTATAACGACGAATCCATTGGTCATGCACGGAGGCCAGGAAGGCGTTGTCGTGCATGATCGCTTTCTCGGCAATCTGCTCCGGCGTAAGGATGTACGGGCTCTTGCGCGCTTCGGCGGAGATGATTGCCTTGGCATTGACCGGACCGTTGTAAATGTCCTCGGCCATCTTGCCCTGCACCAGCGGGTCCAGGGAGTGGTTGATGAAGGCGTAGACCAGGTCGGTATCGCCCGGACGATTCTTCGGCATCACCGACAGCATCAGGTCGGTGTAGAAGCCTTCCTTCATACCGAAAGTGGCGCCCAGACCGTAGGCCGGATCGCGGATCTGTTTCGGGAAAAACGCCGGTGCGTACAAGCCGCCCATGTCCAGGGAACCGGTGCGAAACAACTCGGCGATCTGGTTCGGGTTTTCCCCCAAGGTCACCACGCGATCCTTGAGTTCGGCGAGTTTCTTGAAGCCAGGTTCGATGTTGTGCTCGTCACCACCGGCCAGTTTGGCGGCAATGATGATCAGGTCCATGGCCTCGGTCCAGTTTGGCGGCGGCAGGAAAATGTTCGGCGACAGGTCCGCATCCCACATCGCGGCGTAGCTGTCCGGTGCGTCTTTCACGGTGCGGGTGCTGTAGACCAGACTGTTGCACCACAGCAGGTAGCCAATGCCGTGGCCACTGGCGCCTGTGCGATATTTCTCCGGCACATCGACCAGGTTGGGAATGCGGTTGAGGTCGGGTTTTTCCAGGAGTCCGGCGGCAGCCAGGCCTTCGGCGCCGACGCCGGCCAGGGTGATGACATCGTACTGCGGACGATCACCGGCGGCCTTGAGTTTTGCGACCATTTCCGAAGTGCTGCCGGTGCGGTCGGCGATGACCTTGCAACCGTACTTGTCCTCGAAGGTTGCCGCGATATTGCGCAGTGCAGCCAGGCCGGTGTCATCGGACCAGGTCAGCAGGCGCAGGGTCTTGCCCTGGAAGCGCGTGTCGCTGGCATTGGCCCGGACGAAGGGCAGGCTCATGGCCGCCGCGGCGACGGACGCCACGCCCACGGTTTTGATGAATTGACGTCTGTTCAGATCATGCTCGCCCATGAAGGACTCCCTTTGTTTTTGTAAGTATGAGGTGGGTCGCAACCCTTGCATCCGCGCGGTCGAATCTGCTTGAAGCCCCCGGTTTCAAAGGGCAAGAGCGGCGCCGACAGCTTCATCCTGAGGTCGTGCAAAACAGCTGACTATCGATAAAAACTCATTGAAGCCATGACGCCGGTGCATGCCTCTTGTAGGAGCGAGCTTGCTCGCGAAAAACGTGAGGGCGCCGCGTTCATCCAGGCAGCCCGCGTAATCGTTAACGTCCATCGCGAGCAAGCTCGCTCCTACAGGAGGGCCGTCAGAGCGCCCGAATCACGTGTTTGATTTCCTGAAAGGCCTGCAATCCCCACGGGCCCAACTCGCGGCCGATGCTGCTCTGCTTGTAGCCACCCCAAGCGGTCTGCGGGAAGATCACTTGCGGGGCGTTGATCCACACCAGCCCCGCCTGCAAGGCATTGGCGACCCGATCCGCAGCCTCGGTATCGCGAGTAACGACGCTGGCCACCAGGCCGAACTGGCTGTCGTTGGCCAGGGCAATGGCCTCGGCTTCGCTGGCAAAACTGCGCACGCAGATCACCGGGCCAAAAATCTCTTCACACCACAGCGCACTGTCCAGGGGCACGTCGGTGAAAATCGTCGGCTGCAAAAAATAGCCCCGCGGCAGGTCTGCCGGACGATTGCCGCCGCACACCAGCCTCGCGCCAGCACTCAAACCGCGATCGATGTGGCCGAGTACGCGCTGGTATTGCGCCTGATTGACCAGTGCGCCCATTTCCACGTTCGGGTCGAACGGATCCGCCACGCGAATCGCTTCGGCGCGGGCTTTCAGTTTCGACAGGAACTCATCGGCCAATTCATCGGCGACCAGCACGCGGCTGGTGGCCGAACACATCTGCCCGGCGTTGAAGAAACCGCCGCCACAGGCCACTTCCACGGCCAGTTCGAGATCGGCATCGGCCAGCACCAGCAGCGAGGATTTACCTCCCAGTTCCAGGCTGACGCCCTTCACCGTTTCCGCAGCCCGTTGCATCACCTGCACGCCGACCGCGTTGCTGCCAGTGAAAGATATCTTGGCAATACGCGGATCGGCCGACAGCGGCGCACCGACCGCCAGGCCCGTACCGCAAACCAGGTTGAACACGCCCTTGGGCAGGCCCGCCCCGGCGATGATCGCCGCCAGTTCCAGCTCCGGCAGCGGGGTGACTTCCGAGGGTTTGAGCACCACGCAGCAACCGGCGGCCAACGCCGGGGCGAGTTTCCAGGCGGTGGTGACCATAGGGAAATTCCATGGCACGATCAGGCCGGCCACACCGCAGGGTTCGCGGCGCAGACGGGCGCTGAAATCGTCGCCAGGCAACTCGACCGCGCTGTCCTGTTTCCCGTCGAGGCCTTCAGCCAGCCCGGCGTAATACTCGAACGTGGCGATCACGTCATCGACGTCGATGGCCGCTTCGAACAGCGGCTTGCCGTTGTTGCTCGACTGCAAGTGCATCAACCGCTCGCGACCGGCCTGCACGCCCGCGGCGATGTTGCGCAGGATCGCGCCACGCTCAGCGCCGGTAGTGCCCGACCAGCCCTTGAAAGCTTCGGTCGCCGCGCAGACCGCTTGCTCGACAGCGCGTTCATCACCGCCATTGACGGTGGTCAGCAAGGCTTCGGTCGCGGGATTGATCACCCGCAGATGTTCGCTGCCGGCCGACCATTGGCCATTGATGTACAGGCCATCGAGCGTCGTAGGAAAACTCATTTCGACACCGCCTGCATCCACTGGCTCTGGTCGATTTCGATCAGCGTCGGGCCTTGGCGATCGGTGGCGGCGCGCAGTGCGCTGCGCAGTTGCTCGACACCCTTGACGGCTTCGGCGGCACAACCCAGCGCCTTGGCCACGCCGATGAAGTCCGGGGTATAGATGTCCACGCCGACCGGCTCGATGGCGCGGTTGACCATGTATTTCTTGATCTCTTCGTAGCCCTGGTTATTCCACAGCAGGACGATCACCGGGGTACGCGCTTCAACGGCGCTGGCCAGTTCCGGCAGAGTGAATTGCAGGCCGCCGTCGCCAATCAGGCATACCACGGGAGGGCGGGCGCCCTTTTCAACGCTGCCGCCAAGCCAGGCGCCAATCGCTGCCGGCAATGCATAGCCGAGGGTGCCGTAGCCGGTGGACGAGTTGAACCAGCGACGCGGGCGTTCCGGGTTGAACGTCAGGTTGCCGGTATAAACGGGCTGGGTTGAATCGCCGACGAATACGGCATTCGGCAACTCGTGCAAAACGGTTTCCAGGAAGCGGGTCTGGGCCAGGGTCGGCGCATCCCAGGTGGCGGCCAGTTCTTCGCGCAAGCGGGCGGCACGAACCTGGCCCCAATCGTTGCGGCGTTCGGCCAGCGACTGATGGGACAGTGCGCTTAGCAAGGCTTGGGCTGCATGACGCGAGTCGGACACCAGCGCCACGTGTGGCGGATAGTTGCGCACGGTCTGATCCGGGTCGATGTCCACCCGCAGCAACTTGCCAGGAATCTCGAATCCACCGGCGAAGGTCACGTCGTAGTCGGTCTCGGCCAGTTCGGTGCCGATCGCCAATACCACGTCGGCCTCGGCCACCAGGGCACGGGTCGCGACCAGGCTCTGGGTCGAACCGATCAGCAGCGGATGGCTGGATTCGAGCATGCCTTTGGCGTTGATGGTCAGGGCCACCGGCGCGTCCAGCAGTTCCGCCAGCTCAGTCAGTTCGGCGGCGGCATTGATGGCACCGCCACCCGCGAGAATCAACGGGCGTTTGGCACCGGCGAGCAATTCGGTCATGCGCCTGACTGCGCTCGGCGAGGCACCGGCGCGATCGATGTTCACCGGCACGCTGGCGAGCAGGTCATCGGCCTCTTCGACCAGAACGTCCAGGGGGATTTCGATGTGCACCGGACGCGGACGACCGGCCTGGAACAGGGCAAAGGCACGGGCCAGCACACCCGGCAACTCGGACGCGGACATCAGGGTGTGGGAAAACGCCGCCACTCCGCCGACCAGGGCGCTCTGGTTCGGCAGTTCATGCAGCTTGCCGCGACCGCCGCCCAACTGGTGGCGGGTCTGTACGCTGGAGATCACCAGCATCGGGATCGAATCGGCATAGGCCTGGCCCATGGCGGTGGTGATGTTGGTCATGCCAGGGCCGGTAATGATAAAGCACACGCCCGGCTTGCCGCTGGTGCGCGCATAGCCGTCGGCCATGAAGCCGGCGCCCTGTTCGTGACGCGGAGTGACGTGGTTGATGCTCGAACGGGCCAGCCCGCGGTACAGCTCCACGGTGTGAACCCCGGGAATGCCAAACACCTCCTTCACCCCATAATCTTCGAGTAACTTGACCAATACTTCGCCGCACGTCGCCATGTCGTTGCCCTTCTTGTTCGATTGAGACGCCAGGCCTGCGCAGTGTTTATGATGAGCGGGCAGGTCCAGGGATGGCCTCATTGGAACGGGCGACACGTACCCGCAACAATGGATAAAAAGTCATACTAGCCATGTCCTCACGTCATACCTTGGATCCCAATGAAACGATTGCCTCCCCTGCCGGCGCTGCACACTTTTCTGATCACCGCGCAGTGCTGCAACTTCACCCGGGCCGCCGAGCAGCTGTACATCACCCAGGGCGCGGTCAGTCGGCAGATCGCCGGGCTGGAAGATCATCTGGGTTATGAATTGTTCATTCGCCAGGCCCGGGGCCTCGATCTCACGGCCAAAGGACGGGAGTGGCTGCCCCGGGTCCAGAAGATTTTCCGCTTGATCGACGAGGCGGTGGAGCAGATAGGCGAGAAGCGCGAAACCCTGCAACTCAAGGCCCCGACCTGTGTCATGCGCTGGTTGTTGCCGCGGCTTTTACAATGGCAAAAAGAGCGTCCGGATGTGCCGGTGGAGTTGACCACCACGGTCAAGCATGGGGTCGATTTTCATCGCGAGCAGTTCGATGCGGCGGTGATGTATGGCGCACCGCCCGACAGCGCCCTGGCCTCCTATCACCTGTTCGATGAGCAACTGACGCCGGTCTGTTCCCGACCGATGCTGGAAGGACCGATGGCCTTGCAGACACCTGCCGATCTGCAACACCACTTGCTCCTGCACCCCACCCGCGATGAGCGCGACTGGAACGCGTGGTTGAAAGCGGCGGATCTTCAATTAAGCAATGTCAGCAAAGGGCAGCATTTCGAAACGCTGGACCTGGCGATGTCGATGGCGTCCCAGGGGACAGGCGTGGCGATTGGCGATTGGTCGTTGATTGGCGACGACCTGAGCGCCGGAAGGCTGGTCATGCCGTTTGAATTGAAGGTGAAAACCGGGTTGGCGTATTACCTGGTTTTCCCCGACAAGCCTGGGCCTTCGCCGAAATTGCGCGAGTTGATGGGGTGGTTGATGGAGCAGGCCCAGGCGCGCTGAGCCCGAAGGCTTGGCGCACAACCCTGTGGGAGCGAGCTTGCTCGCGATTGCGGTGGGTCAGTCGACATATTTGTTGAATGATCAACCGCTATCGCGAGCAAGCTCGCTCCGATCATTCAACAATGATGGCGACTGACCCACCGCTTTCGCGAGCAAGCCCGCTCCCACAAGGGGACATCAGCGTGCTGAATACCGGGTTACATGCAAAAGCCGCTTTGCTGGCAACTCACTGGCGCTGACCTATGCTCAAAGTAATACCCAAGGGTATTCGTTCAGAGGTCAGCGCCATGAACATCAGAACAAGAAGGTACCTCGCCATTTTCATCACCTGTGCAGCGACGCTTGCGCTGTATGGCACCGCAGCCTGGCGGGTAGAGCAGTTGCGTCAACTGCCCCGTGCAGCGGCGAGTTGCAACTTCGAGCGCTGCATGCCCCACAACACGACCTTCAACGCCCTCCGTTAACGAAGGGGGTCAGGTCTCGTTGCCCTGATCGGCCTTCAAGCGGTCGCGAAAAGCCTTGGGCGAGATCCCCACCCGGCGTCGGAACAGGCGTGTGAAGTTGGTCGGATCGGAAAACCCCAATACGTCGGACATTTCATAAATGGTCATGCTGGTGTAGGTCAGCAAACGCTTGGCCTCCAGCAACTGTCGCTCGTGCATGATCTGCAACGCCGGTTGCCCGGCCAACTCTCGACACGTGCCGTTGAGGTGGGACACGGAGATTCCCAGCCGATGCGCCAGATCTTCGACTTTGACGTGCTGGCGATAGGTTTCTTCCACCAACTGGATAAACCCGTTGAGGTACTCCCGGGCTCGCTGTGGGCGCTGGCTGGCGGAGCGGCGTTGAATCACCTGACGGCTGACCCATACCATGATCACGCTGACCAGCGAATGCATGAGCATCTCCCGGGCCGGTTGATGCCCTGTGTACTCGTTTTGCAGCGCGGCAAACAGACTGTTGAGGTACTCGCCATCCTGGCCCGCCGGGTATCTTTCAGCCTCGGCCAAGGCATTCATCGAGTTGCCCAATTGCACCTGCAGATGGGCAACCAGTGGCGCGGCCAGGGTGACCACGAACCCTTCGACGTCTTCGGAAAACCGAAAGCCATGCACCGACAACGGTGGCAGGATCTGGATCGCCGGTTCGGTCAGTTGCGCACGTTTGCCTTCGATTTCAAGCTCTGCCTGACCTTTGAATACGAAGAGCAACTGGCATAAATCGGCGTGACGGTGGGGTTTGATTTCCCATTGGTGTTCGCGGCTGCGATTGGAAATGGTTTCACAGTGCAGCAAGTCCGGGGTTGGCCAGTCCAGGCTTTCACCGTAGAGCTTGAACACTGGAATCGAAGGCAGGTCAGGCTTGTTCATCACTTCAATCCAGGCCTCAGGGGGTGGCGGGCGATAATCGATTGGCAGAATGTACAGGGTTCGGCTGAGTTTTCACCTTCAATTGGCCGACCGGCAAGTGAAAAAAGCAGCATTCGGTCCACAAAAATTATCCGGACATGGCCGAGCCGGCGCTCGAACGATTTGTCTACGCCGTATCGGATCGAAAAATCCTTGCAGTAAATGACGTCGGACTTCCGTATCAGGCTATCGAATAGCCTACTACCGACTTACACTGGCGAGCACTGCCCGCTCGCCTTGCGCCTGGCGGGTGTCAAATCACTGCCCGCAGGTTATACCGTGACCAATCTCCACTCGCCTGATATGCCCAAGCCGGCCATTCGCAGCGTGCTGATCGCCCTGATGCTGGCCATATTTCTCGGCGCGCTGGACCAGACAATCGTCGCGGTTTCAATGCCGGCCATCTCCGCGCAATTCAAGGATGTCAGCCTGTTGGCCTGGGTCATTTCCGGCTACATGGTGGCCATGACCGTTGCCGTGCCGATCTACGGCAAATTGGGCGACCTGTACGGTCGCCGCAGGTTGATGCTGTTCGGCATGGGCCTGTTCACGCTGGCTTCGGTGTTCTGCGGCCTGGCGCAGAGCATGGAGCAGCTGGTGCTGGCGCGGATTTTCCAGGGCATTGGCGCCGGCGGGATGATTTCGGTCAGCCAGGCCATCATCGGCGACATCGTGCCGCCCAGGGAACGCGGTCGTTACCAGGGCTATTTCAGCAGCATGTACGCGGTCGCCAGCGTTGCCGGTCCGGTACTCGGTGGCTACATGACTGAATACCTGTCCTGGCGCTGGGTGTTCCTGATCAATCTGCCCCTGGGCCTGGGCGCATGGCTGGTGGCCCATCGCACCCTGGTGGGGCTGCCGGTTCCCCAGCGCAAACCGATCATCGATTACTTCGGCACGTTATTGATGATCATCGGTTTGACCGCGTTGTTGCTGGGCATCACCGAAGTCGGCCAGGGCCATGCCTGGCGCAGTACCGAAGTATCAGGCCTGCTCGCCTGCTCGATCGTGGTCCTGGCGCTGTTCGTCTGGCATGAGCGTCGGGCGCGGGAGCCGTTGCTGCCGATGCACCTGTTCGCCAACCGCAATGCGGTCCTGTGCTGGTGCACGATTTTCTTCACCAGTTTCCAGGCGATCTCGCTGATTGTGCTGATGCCGCTGCGCTTCCAGAGCGTCACCGGCTCCGGGGCCGACAGCGCCGCGCTGCATCTGCTGCCATTGGCCATCGGCTTGCCGATCGGGGCGTATTTCGCCGGTCGCCGGACCTCGGTGACCGGACGTTACAAACCGATGATCCTGACCGGTGCCGTACTGATGCCGGTTTCGATCATGGGCATGGCGTTCAGTCCGCCACAGGCCTTTGCGCTGAGCAGCCTGTTCATGTTGCTCAGCGGTATCGCTTCAGGCATGCAGTTCCCGACTTCGTTGGTGGGGACGCAAAACGCAGTGGATCAGCGGGACATCGGCGTGGCCACCAGCACCACCAACCTGTTCCGCTCATTGGGCGGCGCCGTGGGCGTGGCATTGATGTCGGCGCTGTTGCTGGCGCTGTTGCAGGACTCCGGTTTCGCCCACCTGTCGGGCTCGTCGCTGGTTGCCGAAGGCAGTTCGGGGAATGTCTTGCTGGATGGTTTGAACGCTGCCCCGGGGGAGGCGCAGGATGCATTGCGGGCGCAGTTGTTGCTGACTTTCCGGCATTTGCTGATGGTGAGTGCGACGGTGTCACTGCTGGGGCTGGCGGCGGCGATTGCCATGCCGAACAGGGTGTTGCGGGGGCGAGAGGATAGGGTTCGGTAGATAACCGAGTCGCCTTCATTCGCGAGCAGGCTCAGCGGTGCCGGCTTGCCAGTGGCGAGGGGGCTGCCCTCGCCAAGTAGCTGTCAGCCAGAGGTTTATGGCCGGGCGCGCAGCTGCTGCGCCAGGGTCTGAATCTGCGCCTGCAGGGTGTTGATGTTGCGCGTGACCTGGCCACGGAAGGCGTCGAATTCGGCGGTGGTGGCGCCTTGTGCCGCACTCGGACGGTTGTCCTGCTGGCTCTTGAGGACAAGCATGTCTTGTTCCAGGCGATCGATGGCAGCGCTCGGGTTGCCTTGCTTTTTCAGCGCGGCGATGTCGGCCCCGAGGCTTTTCAGCTGCACGTCTATCTTGCTGGTGTCGGTCGGGGCATTTTTCAGCGCGGCCAATTCATTGCCCAACGCTTTGACCTGCGCCTGCAATTGGGTATTGGCGCTCTGTTGTTCGGTGTTCTGGGTGGTCATCTGCGCCAGTCGCTTATCCAGCTCGGTGGTTTGCGCAGTCATCTGCGCCAAGCGCTTGTCCAGCTCGGAGGTCTGGCCGGCGACACCTTGCTGCTGCTTGCCCTGGTCCTGTAGTTTGCCTTCCAGCTGTTTGATCTGCAATTTCAGGGCTTCGCTGTCGCTGCTGACGTTGGTCTGGCTGGCGACCACCTTGCCGGAGATGTCCTGCAGGCGCCCCGCCGCTTCCTCGCTGATGCGGGCGAAGCTTTCCTGGGTCGCCACCAGTTGCTGTTCCATCAGCGAGATCTGCTGAAAGCTCCACCAGGCAAGGCCGGCGAAGGCAAAAATCAAGGCGCCGACCAGTGCCCACAACGGGCCGGTGCTCGGACCCTTGACCTTGACCACCGGCGTTGTGCGCGAACGCACCGTGGTGCGGGTGGTGGGCACAAAATCATCGTCGTCGAGGCTGTCTGCACGCAGGCTCGGTACATCGTCGAAGTCGTCGTTGGCATCGTTACGCATGGACATTGAGTCAACCTTTGTGGAACGCGGTGATGGCTTGATGCGGCGAGTATAACCCCCACTGCCGCACCGATTGACCCTGAACCCGCGGACTGGGTTCATTACCGGCTTTTTCAGTGGATGTCCTGAGCCTTCCACCAGCCACAGAACTCGTCCAGGGCCGTCCAGAGACTGACCTTCGGATCGTAATCCAGATAGTGCCGCGCCCGGCTGATGTCCAGGGTGAAATTTTTATTCATGACTTGCATGCCCAGACGCGACAAGGTCGGTTCGGGACGGCCCGGCCACAGTTTGCACGCGCCTTCGTTGAGCGCGGCCACGGTGTAGGCCAGACCGAAGGAACGGTAGCGGGTGACCTGTGGCACGTCCATGCTGCGCATCACGTAATTGACCACATCCCACAACGGCACCGGCGCACCGTTACTGATGTTGTAGGCCTTGCCCAAGGCTGAGCCCGTCGCCAGCAAGCTGCTAAGCAACGCTTCGTTCAGGTTCTGCACGCTGGTGAAATCAACCTTGTTCAAACCGTTGCCGATGATTGCCAGGCGACCTTTGCGTTGCATGTTCAGCAACCGTGGGAAAATGCTCATGTCGCCGGCACCCGTTACGAAGCGCGGGCGCAAGGCCAGGGTTTCGAGGCCGAATTCCTGGGCACCGAAGACCTTTTGCTCGGCCAGGTATTTGGTCGCCGCGTAGGGATGCCTGAAGCGCTTGGGCACCTGTTCTTCGGTCAACCCAAGATGATCGCGGCCATCGAAATAGATCGATGGCGACGACAAGTGCACCAGCCGCCGAACCCGCTGTTTCAGGCAGGCTTCGACCACGTTTTCGGTGACCTGGACGTTGCCTTGATGAAAGTCCTGGTAACGCCCCCACAACCCGACAGCGCCAGCGCAATGGACCACCGCTTCAACGTCGCGGCACAAGTCTCGCGCCAGCTGCGGGTCGCTCAGGTCGCCCTGGATGAACTCGGCGCCACGGCGCACCAAATGCTCCACACTCTCGGCCCGGCGACCGTTGACCCGCACGTCCAGCCCCTGTTCCAAGGCAAAACGCGCAAAGCGCCCGCCAATGAAACCGCTGGCGCCGGTAACCAGAATCTTCATGTATTGCTCCAACAAATGCAGGTGCAAGCTTCAAGCCACAAGCTGCAAGCTAAAAACGGTCCACAAGCGCTTTACTTGCAGCTTGCAGCTTGACGCTCAAGGCTGCTCCCAAGGCACCAGCCATTGCTTCGATGAGCGCACCAATTGATCGGTGAGCAACCCCAACAGCTGACCGCCATTGCGCCAATGATGCCAGTACAGCGGCACATCGATGGGCTTATCTGGCAAAAGCTCGCGCAGCACGCCTCGCTCCAGTTGATCGCGCACCTGCAGCTCAGGCACCAGCCCCCACCCCAGGCCGGCCTCCGTGAGACGGATAAAACCTTCGGACGATGGACATAAATGGTGTTCGAAACCGCCGTCCACACCCAGAGAGGCCAGATAGCGATGCTGCAGGAAGTCGTCCGGACCGAATACCAGCGCCGGGGTCTGTGCCAACCGCTCGGCACGCACACCTTCGGGAAAATGCCGGGCAATGAAGGCTGGGCTGGCCAGCGCGCGGTAGCGCATCGCGCCCAGCAACACACTGCGCGCGCCAGCCACCGGGCGCTCGCTGGCACAGACGCAGGCCGCCACTTCGCCTGCGCGCATGCGTTTGAGGCCGACGGTCTGGTCTTCGACCACCAGGTCCAGCAGCAAATGTTGCTCCGCACAGAAGTCGCCCACCGCCACCGCCCACCAGGTGGCCAGGCTGTCGGCATTCAGGGCGATGCGCAGGCGTTCCGGCAGCCCTTCTTCGTCCAGGGCCGGTACCAGGGTCTGCAGATCGCGCTCAAGCAAACGCACTTGCTGCACGTGGTTGAGCAACCGCCGACCGATTTCAGTCGGGGCCGGTGGCGTCACTCGCACCAACACCGGTTGGCCAACCCGCGCCTCCAGCAACTTGATGCGCTGCGAGATCGCCGATTGGGACAACCCCAGCACCTGCGCCGCGCGCTCGAATCCCGCTTGCTCGACCACCGCGGCCAAGGCAGAAAGCAATTTGTAGTCGAACATCAGTATTCCTAATGAGCGATCAGCAATATTGGTTTTTCTTATACAACGTAGCACCGGAGAATAGCCAGCAAGCACTTTTGAATGAGGAACATCGACATGGCTGGCGAAACGTCATTGGCAACCCTGCTGCACAGCATGAGCCCGCAACTCAATCCCGGCGAATATGTGTTCTGCACCCTGCGCGACGGCAAGCTGCCTGGTGGCCTGGAGATCGTCGGCAGTTTCCGCGAACAGGAAGGGCTGACCGTGATTCTCGAACGCTCCCGCGCTGAGCAGGCCGGCTTCAGTTTCGACTACCTCGCGGCCTGGATCACCCTGAACGTGCACTCGGCCCTTGAAGCCGTCGGCCTGACCGCCGCGTTCGCCACTGCATTGGGCCGTGCCGGCATCAGTTGCAACGTGGTCGCCGGCTACTACCACGATCACCTGTTCGTCGGCCTGGCCGATGCCGAACGGGCGATGCAGGTGCTGCGGGACCTGGCAGCCAACGGGGAGTAGACCTTATGTGGCAAAGCTATGTGAACGGCCTGTTGGTGGCCGCGGGGCTGATCATGGCGATCGGCACCCAGAACGCCTTCGTACTGGCCCAAAGCCTGCGGCGCGAACATCACCTGCCGGTGGCGGCGCTCTGCGTGACCTGCGATGCGTTGCTGGTGGCGGCCGGGGTCTTCGGCCTGGCGACGGTGCTGGCGCAGAACCCGACCCTGCTGGCTATTGCCCGTTGGGGTGGCGCCGCGTTTCTGCTGTGGTACGGCAGCCTGGCGCTGCGTCGGGCGTGCTCGAAACAGAGCCTGCAACAAGGCGAAAACCAGACCGTACGCTCACTGCGCGCGGTACTGCTCAGCGCACTGGCCGTGACCTTGCTCAACCCGCACGTCTATCTGGACACCGTGCTGCTGATCGGCTCCCTCGGTGCCCAACAAACCGAACCAGGCGCTTATGTGGTGGGCGCAGCGAGCGCTTCGTTGCTGTGGTTTTTCACCTTGGCGCTGGGTGCCGCATGGCTGGCGCCGTGGCTGGCGCGCCCTAGCACCTGGCGAATTCTTGACCTGTTGGTGGCGGTAATGATGTTTACCGTAGCGTTCCAGTTGATCACCGCCGCGTGATTTATTCCAAAAGGCTCTGGAACCTCTATTCCACACAGTTGTTGCGTGGTTATGCCGCCCCCCCGGTGCTATGATCCGAACCCTGCGCCGCAAAGAGTACAAACTCCCCGGCGCATGTTTGGCCGCCCGTGATCGGCCTTGCGCTCACCGCAACTGACCTGATTAGGAGAATTATCATGGCTTTCGAATTGCCGCCGCTGCCGTACGCACACGATGCCCTGCAGCCGCATATTTCCAAGGAAACTCTGGAATACCACCACGACAAGCACCACAACACCTATGTCGTGAACCTGAACAACCTGGTGCCAGGCACCGAGTTCGAAGGCAAGACCCTGGAAGAAATCGTCAAGACTTCCTCGGGCGGCATCTTCAACAACGCCGCTCAGGTCTGGAACCACACCTTCTACTGGAACTGCCTGGCGCCAAACGCCGGCGGTCAGCCAAGCGGCGCACTGGCTGAGGCAATCAATGCTTCGTTCGGTTCGTTCGACAAGTTCAAGGAAGAATTCAGCAAGACGTCCATCGGCACCTTCGGTTCCGGTTGGGGCTGGCTGGTGAAAAAAGCCGACGGTTCCCTGGCCCTGGCCAGCACCATCGGCGCCGGCAACCCGCTGACCAGCGGCGACACCCCGCTGCTGACCTGCGACGTCTGGGAACACGCCTACTACATCGACTACCGCAACCTTCGTCCGAAGTACGTCGAAGCGTTCTGGAACCTGGTCAACTGGAAGTTCGTGGCTGAGCAGTTCGAAGGCAAAACCTTCACCGCTTAAGATCGATGCCAGTCAGAAAACCCGGCTTTTTAGCCGGGTTTTTTTGTGCCCACTTGTAGGAGCCGGCTTGCTGGCGAACCAGACGACGCGGTGGATCAGGGACACCGCCTTCGCTGGCAAGCCAGCTCCTACAGAGTCTGGATTAATCCGTAAAATCCAGGTCGGCTTTCGGACCGCCTTCGACGGCAAGCCGGTCACGCTCCCACAAGGACAACGCTGCACCTGTGGAGCGAGACCGGCTTGCCGGCGAAGAACGATAATGCGGTTAGCCTGCGGACTACTGCGGATCGATGTTGTCCAGCGCCCGATTCACCGCCAGTTCCGCCAGCATGACGATCTGCGCGATGGCCAGCGCAGTGCTGCGCTGGGGGCCGGTCAGGTAGGTGGCGAAGTCATTGGCGATGACGTTGGCTGAAGCTAATGATTCGCAGGCATGGGCGAGGAGGGATTCGGTATCCGTGTCGGGGACGATCATGAACAGGGTGTTGGGGCTGTAGGGTTTGGTGGTGTTGACGGGGGGATCGGGGATTAACTTATCCAAGTGACATTCCTCATAAAATCGAAACCATCACTTGCCGTTTCTCACGCGGACGAAGAGGTGGCAGCTGTGTGCGGAGTGAGAAACCGGTGAGGATAATTCCGGCCAGACCGAAGTCTGCCCGCACACAGCCGCCATAACGTAATCGCAGGCAGCAGATAAGCTGGCGGCAATTATGGTGTTAATAGCACTGAATTAACATTATTCCTCCGGGTTCTCACGCCCGATCGCTGAGTTTTCAGCGACAGTTAGAGGCTATTGAGTCTGCTTCCGACGGGCAACCTGAAAACTGTGTGGGAAAGGTCTGGCAATTTTGTATGTACTTAAACAGGTAAAAGCGGAACGCGGAGCGTCCCTGACGGCATTCCCGCTCGCAAGCGTGGGAATGATCAATCGGGGCAGCAGGAATTGATTGGTTGGCTATCAGGCCGCCTTCGCTGGCAAGCCAGCTCCTACAAGGGGCCGGGTACATCCGTGACATCAGGTCGGCTGTCAGGCCGTCTTCGCTGGCAAGCCAGCTCCTACAGGGGTTTTGGGTACATCTGCAGGATCAGTGCGGCAGGCAAGCCTCAATGCCGGTCAGGAAATTGTAGGAGCGAGCTTGCTCGCGATGGACTCAAGAGCGCTCGCGTTTAGCCAGTAAACACGCGTTATCGTTAACGACCATCGCGAGCAAGCTCGCTCCTACACTGGATCAGCGTACACCGCCGCTCCCCACCACTCATCAGGCCGAGCGTTAGCTCGCCTGCAGCTCTTGATCTTGATCCACCCGCCCCTTCGGGAGGCTGAGTGGAGGTGTTCATCCGGGGAGTGGCGCGCAGCGCCGTTCGACGCAGTCGAACACGCTGCATGTAGGTCGTAGCGAAGCCAACCTGCGGGCAGTGTCCCCGGATGGACACCGGAGCGAAGGAACCCCGAGCCTTAGCGAGGGGCCGGACGCTGGGGCGAGACCTTTGCTTCCTTTGGGGCGTTTGCCAAAGGGAGTCGACCGTCAGGGCGAAACCGTAAGCGGCCGTTACCGCAGCAACGGATATGTACTCAACCACCAAGCACCTGGTCGGCTACCAGGCCGCCAAGACCAAAAAATCGCGTCCATCGGAAAAAACCACGCCAATTTCCCACAATGAAACCAGCATTCAGCCCCTTGCCCCAACGCCACAGCCGTCTAACATCATCCAAAAGGAAAATAAGTCAAAATCCCCCTAAAGTTGAAGGACTCAACAACCGACACAGTACTAATAGACAAAAAAACACCCGACAACAGCATTTCGGCCAAGCCACAGGCAAATGCCCCTGTGCTTGATTGTCCCTTTGACTGCCATTACCGGATTGCCAATACTCATGGCTACCTGATGCTACCCGCACGGAACAAGGAATGACTCTTTGAAGCTGGAACTCAAGAACAGCTTGTCGGTGAAGTTGCTCCGGGTCGTGCTCCTGTCGGCATTGATCGTCGGTGTGGTCTTGAGCTGCGCGCAGATCGTTTTCGATGCTTATAAAACCCGTCAGGCCGTAGCCAACGATGCCCAGCGTATCCTCGACATGTTCCGCGACCCCTCGACCCAGGCCGTCTACAGCCTGGACCGGGAGATGGGTATGCAGGTCATTGAAGGCCTGTTCCAGGACGACGCCGTGCGCCAGGCTTCCATCGGTCACCCCAACGAGGCCATGCTGGCGCAAAAGTCCCGTAAGTTGCAGCAATCCAACAGTCGCTGGCTGACCGACTTGATCCTCGGCAAGGAACGCACCTTCACCACCCAGCTGGTGGGTCGCGGCCCTTACAGCGAATATTACGGCGACCTGAGCATCACCCTCGACACCGCGACTTACGGCCATGGGTTCATCGTCAGTTCGGTGATCATCTTCATTTCCGGCGTATTGCGCGCCCTGGCCATGGCACTGGTGCTGTACCTGGTCTACCACTGGCTGCTGACCAAACCGCTGTCGCGTATCATCGAGCATCTGACCGAAATCAATCCGGATCGGCCCAGCGCGCACAAGATCCCACAGCTCAAGGGCCACGAGAAAAACGAACTGGGGCTCTGGATCAACACCGCCAATCAGTTGCTCGAGTCCATCGAGCGCAACACCCATCTGCGTCACGAAGCGGAAAACAGCCTGCTGCGCATGGCCCAGTACGATTTCCTCACCGGCCTGCCAAACCGTCAGCAATTGCAGCAGCAACTGGACAAAATCCTGGTCGATGCAGGCAAATTGCAGCGGCGGGTCGCGGTGCTCTGCGTCGGCCTCGACGATTTCAAGGGCATCAACGAACAGTTCAGCTACCAGACCGGTGACCAACTGCTGCTGGCCCTGGCCGATCGCCTGCGGGCCCACAGCGGTCGACTCGGCGCCCTCGCCCGCCTGGGCGGCGACCAGTTCGCCCTGGTTCAGGCCGATATCGAACAGCCCTACGAAGCGGCCGAGCTGGCCCAAAGCATTCTCGATGACCTGGAAGCGGCATTCGCCCTCGATCATCAAGAGATCCGCCTGCGCGCCACCATCGGCATCACCCTGTTTCCCGAAGACGGCAACAGCACCGAGAAGCTGCTGCAAAAAGCCGAGCAGACCATGACCCTGGCCAAGACCCGCTCGCGCAACCGGTATCAGTTCTATATCGCCAGTGTCGACACCGAGATGCGGCGCCGCCGCGAACTGGAAAAAGACCTGCGCGATGCGCTGGCCCGTAACCAGTTCTACCTCGTCTACCAACCGCAGATCAGCTACCGCGATCATCGGGTGGTGGGCGTCGAGGCGTTGATTCGCTGGCAGCATCCCGAGCATGGACTGGTACCACCGGAGCTGTTCATCCCGCTGGCCGAGCAAAACGGCACCATCATCGCCATCGGTGAATGGGTACTGGATCAGTCCTGCAAACAATTGCGCGACTGGCATGACCAGGGGTTCGCCGACTTGCGCATGGCGGTCAACCTGTCCACGGTGCAGTTGCACCACGCCGAGCTGCCGCGGGTGGTCAACAACCTGATGCAGATGTACCGCCTGCCACCACGCAGCCTGGAGCTGGAAGTCACCGAAACCGGCCTGATGGAAGACATCAGCACGGCCGCCCAACACCTGCTGAGCCTGCGTCGCTCCGGCGCATTGATCGCTATTGACGATTTCGGCACCGGTTATTCGTCACTGAGCTATTTGAAAAGCCTGCCGCTGGACAAGATCAAGATCGACAAGAGCTTCGTGCAGGACCTGCTGGACGATGACGACGATGCGACCATCGTTCGGGCGATCATCCAGCTGGGCAAGAGCCTGGGCATGCAAGTGATTGCCGAAGGCGTGGAGACCCCCGAGCAAGAGGCCTACATCATTGCCGAGGGCTGTCATGAAGGTCAGGGTTATCTTTACAGCAAACCCTTGCCGGCGCGGGAGTTGAGCGCTTATCTCAAGCAGGCTCAGCGCAGTGATGCGGCTATTTTCAGGATCACCCTGTAGGAGCAGCCGGTCGACGCTCGATTGCTCGTGAAGAACCTGCAGGCGACGCGTTCCTCCAGGCAGCACGCGTTATCGTTCACGTCCATCGTCGGAACGCCGCCCGGAGCAAGCTTGCTCCTACGTGAATAAGAAATATTTCCAGGTACAACCCTTTACACATAATGCGAAAGATTTGCATTATGTCGCAGTTTTGCGCCTTTGTTGCGCCATTCCACCCCCTCTCGAAGCAGGATGTTCGCCATGATTCGTATGCCTCTGGCTACCGCCAGTCTGTTGGCCATCGCTATTTCCCTCGCCGGCTGTGGCGAAGGCAAAGACAAGGCTGCCGCTCCGCAAGCGCCTACTCCAGCTGCTACCACCACCGCGCCGGCTCCGGCTGTTGCGCCCGCTGCTGCCAGTAAAGTCGACGAAGCCGCTGCCAAAGCCGTTGTCGCGCATTACGCCGACATCGTCTTCGCCGTTTACAGCGATGCCGAATCCACCGCGAAAACCCTGCAAACCGCCGTCGACGCTTTCCTCGCCAAGCCTGACGCCGAGACCCTGAACGCCGCCAAGGCCGCCTGGGTCGCGGCTCGCGTGCCCTACCTGCAGAGCGAAGTATTCCGCTTCGGCAACACCATCATCGACGACTGGGAAGGTCAGGTGAACGCCTGGCCACTGGACGAAGGCCTGATCGACTACGTCGACAAATCCTACGAACACGCACTGGGTAACCCGGGCGCTACCGCCAATATCATCGCCAACACTGAAGTCCAGGTCGGCGAAGACAAGGTCGACGTCAAGGACATCACCCCGGAAAAACTCGCCAGCCTGAACGAGTTGGGCGGTTCCGAGGCCAACGTCGCCACCGGTTACCATGCCATCGAATTCCTGCTGTGGGGCCAGGACCTGAACGGCACCGGCCCTGGCGCCGGCAACCGTCCGGCTTCCGACTACCTGGAAGGCACCGGCGCAACCGGCGGCCACAACGAGCGTCGTCGCGCCTACCTGAAATCGGTGACCCAGCTGCTGGTCAGCGACCTGGAAGAGATGGTCGGTAACTGGAAGCCAAACGTGGCCGACAACTACCGCGCCACCCTGGAAGCGGAACCGGCTGAAAGCGGCCTGCGTAAAATGTTGTTCGGCATGGGCAGCCTGTCCCTGGGCGAGCTGGCGGGCGAGCGCATGAAGGTTTCCCTGGAAGCCAACTCCCCGGAAGACGAACACGACTGCTTCAGCGACAACACCCATAACTCGCAGTTCTACGACGCCAAAGGCATCCGTAACGTCTACCTGGGCGAATACACCCGTGTCGACGGCACCAAGATGGCCGGCGCCAGCCTGTCGTCCCTGGTGGCCAAGGCCGACCCGGCGGCCGACACCGCACTCAAGGCCGACCTGGCGGCGACCGAAGCGAAGATGCAGGTCATCGTCGATCACGCCAACAAGGGTGAGCATTACGACCAACTGATCGCCGCGGGCAACACGGCTGGCAATCAGATCGTGCGTGACGCTATCGCTTCCCTGGTCAAGCAGACCGGCTCGATCGAAGCCGCCGCAGGCAAACTGGGGATCAGCGACCTGAACCCGGACAACGCCGATCACGAGTTCTGATCAACGCTGGCTGAACGAAAGGCGACCTTCGGGTCGCCTTTTTTGTCCCTGCTGGCCCCCCCCCTGTAGGAGCTGGCTTGCCGGCGAAGACGGTAGAACATTCAACACATGTGTTGGCAGTCACGACGCCTTCGCCGGCAAGCCGGCTCCTACAGGCATGGCCGATACGCGGCGTTGGTACTTCGCCGCTACGCAGTTCGATCACGACGCGCATTCCGTCCTTCGGTGCAAGCACGCGATGGCTTCGGCGCGGTCTCAAGTTAACGCTGCCCCACATCAACCAAACGATAATTCCTCTTATTCAATCCCCCCTGCCCTGTTAGACTTTGCGCCCTTGTTTTGCTCGTTTGCAGGATGTCCGATGCCCTCGCTGCCTCTTCGCTTGTCCGCACTGTTGCTGGCCCTGGGCCTGAGTGCCTGCGATGACGCCCCGAAGTTCACCCGGGCCGAACCCGGTGAAGCCCGGTCCGGCGGCAGCGCGACCGTGCGCAAGACCGATCAGAATGCATTCTCCCTGCCCTCCGCCAACCTGCCGCCCTCCCGGCGCGTGGACTTCAGCGTCGGCAACAGCTTCTTTCGCAACCCGTGGGTGATCGCCCCGTCGACCACCACCGCCCGGGATGGCCTCGGTCCCCTGTTCAACACCAACGCCTGCCAGAACTGCCACATCAAGGACGGCCGCGGTCATCCGCCCGCGCCTGACGCGCCCAATGCCGTGTCGATGCTGGTGCGCCTGTCGATTCCCGATGCGCCGGCCTACGCCAGGGTCATCGAGCAGCTCGGCGTCGTCCCGGAGCCGGTCTACGGGGGGCAATTCCAGGACATGGCAGTGCCCGGCATCGTCCCGGAAGGCAAGGTGCGGGTCGAGTACACGCCGGTGCCGGTCCGCTTCAAGGACGGCACCGAAGTCGAGTTGCGCAAACCGAGGCTGCAGATCACCCAGCTCGGTTACGGACCGATGCATCCCGATGCCCGTTTCTCGGCCAGGGTGGCGCCGCCGATGATTGGCCTGGGTTTGCTCGAAGCGATTCCCGACGAGGCGATCCTGGCCAATGCCGAAGCCCAGGCCCGCGAGAAAAACGGCATCGCCGGACGCCCGAACCGGGTCTGGGATGACGCGCAGCAGAAAACCGTCCTCGGACGCTTTGGCTGGAAAGCCGGGCAGCCGAACCTTAACCAGCAGAATGCCCACGCGTTTTCCGGCGACATGGGCCTGACGACCAGCCTGCGCCCTGTCGACGACTGCACCGACGGGCAGACCGCTTGCAAGCAGGCGCCCAATGGCAATGGCCCGGAGGGCGAGCCGGAAGTCAGCGATAACATTCTGCGCCTGGTGCTGTTCTACAGCCGAAACCTTGCCGTGCCGGCGCGCCGCGATGTCGGTACGCCTGAAGTGCTGGCCGGCAAGAACCTGTTTTTCCAGGCCGGTTGCCAATCCTGCCACACACCCAGGTACACCACCGCCGCCAACGCCGCCGAACCTGAACTGGCCAATCAAGTGATTCGCCCCTACAGCGATCTGCTGCTGCATGACATGGGCGACGGCCTGGCCGACAACCGTACCGAGTTCCAGGCCAGCGGCCGCGACTGGCGCACGCCGCCGTTGTGGGGCATCGGACTGACGCAGACAGTCAGCGGCCACACCCAGTTTTTGCATGACGGCCGCGCCCGCAACCTGCTCGAAGCCGTGCTCTGGCATGGCGGCGAAGCCAAGGCGGCGCAGCAACAGGTTTTGTCTTTCGATGCCGGGCAGCGTGCTGCGTTGCTGGCGTTTCTGAATTCCCTTTAGTACCTATTCCTCAAGCGGGAGCCCGACATGTTCCGACCCAAATTATTGTTCACCAGCCTTGCCGCACTAGTCCTGGGCGCCTGTTCGCCCCAGGACCCGCAGGCCGTCACCTCGGCGGCCATTGCCAAGTCGGTGATCCTGCCGACCTACACCCGCTGGGTTGAAGCCGACCGCCAACTGGCCGTCAGTGCCCTGGCCTACTGCGAAGGCAAGTCCGACCTCGACACCGCTCGCGCCGACTTCCTGCACGCGCAAAAAGCCTGGGCCGAACTGCAACCGCTGCTGATCGGACCGCTGGCCGAAGGCAATCGCGCCTGGTCGGTGCAGTTCTGGCCGGACAAGAAAAACCTGGTAGGCCGTCAGGTCGAGCAACTGGTCACCGCGCAGCCGCAGATCGATGCCGCCGCGCTGGCCAAATCCAGCGTCGTCGTCCAGGGCCTTTCCGCCTACGAATACATCCTGTTCGACAGCAAGCCCGACGTGGCCAACGACGCGCAGAAGTCGCGTTACTGCCCACTGTTGATCGCGATTGGCGAACATCAGAAACAACTGGCCGAAGACATTCTCAAAGGCTGGAACACGACCGACGGCATGCTCGCGCAGATGAGCAAGTTCCCGAACCCGCGTTACGCCGACTCCCACGAAGCGATCGCCGACTTGCTGCGGGTGCAGGTCACCGCCCTCGACAGCCTGAAGAAAAAGCTCGGCACACCGATGGGCCGCCAGAGCAAGGGTGTGCCGCAACCGTTCCAGGCCGATGCATGGCGCAGCCAGTCTTCCCTGACGGGCCTGGAAGCCAGCCTCGCCGCCGCCAGGACCGTGTGGGAAGGCGTCGACAACAAAGGCCTGCGCGGCCTGTTGCCGAGCGAGCAGAAACCCTTGGCCGACAAGATCGACGCCGCTTATGCCGCGTCCCTGAAACTGTTCGCCAGCAACCAGCGCTCGTTGACCGAAATGCTCAATGACGATGCCGGGCGCCAGCAACTCAACGATATCTACGACAGCCTCAACGTCGTCCACCGCCTGCACGAAGGCGAACTGGCCAAGGCGCTGGGCATCCAACTGGGCTTCAACGCCAACGACGGTGACTGATGAGGGCAAGTGCCATGCTGCGACGACAGGCGCTGACGTTAGGTAGTTTGCTGCTGGGAGCAGTGAGCCTGGGCGGCTGGACGCTGTTCCGGCAAAAGGACAAAAGCCCGCTGCTGCTCTCGGCGCGGGACGATGGCGACGGCAAGCACTACGCCGTCGGTTTTCGCCTGGACGGCACCCGGGTGTTCGCCACCCGGGTCGGCCAGCGCTGCCACGACATCATCAATCACCCGACGCTGCCGATTGCATTGTTCGTCGCCCGCCGCCCGGGCACCGAGAGCTACCTGATCGACCTGCGCGACGGTACGCTGCTGCAAACCGTGGTTTCGCAGCCGAACCGGCACTTCTACGGCCACGCGGTGATTCACCACAGCGGCGACTGGCTGTATGCCACCGAAAACGACACCGCCGATCCGGGACGTGGCTTGCTCGGCGTGTACAGGTTCGAAGGTGAACGGCTGGTGCACAGCGGCGAGCTGTCGACCCATGGCATCGGCCCGCATCAGGTGTCGTGGATGCCCGATGGCGAAACCCTGGTGGTGGCCAACGGCGGCATCCGTACCGAGGCCGAAAGCCGGGTCGAGATGAACCTCGATGCCATGGAACCGAGCCTGGTGCTGATGCAACGCGATGGCACTTTGTTGAGCAAGGAAACCCTGGCCCAGCAGATGAACAGCGTGCGCCACCTGGGGATCGCCAGCGACGGCACCATCGTCGCCGGCCAGCAATTCATGGGCCCGTCCCACGAATCGTCGGAGCTGCTGGCAATCAAGCGGCCGGGGCAGCCGTTCGTGGCCTTCCCGGTGCCCGAGCACCAGTTGCAGGCCATGGGGCATTACACCGCCAGTGTCGCGGTGCATGGCGAACTGCGGCTGGTCGCCTTGACCGCGCCCCGGGGCAACCGGTTTTTCATCTGGGACCTGGACAGTGGCGAGGTGCGCCTGGATGCGCCACTCCCCGATTGCGCCGGGGTCGGCGCGGTGGCTGACGGGTTTGTCGTGACCTCGGGTCAAGGACGGTGTCGGTACTACGATTGCCGCCAGACAGACCTGGTTGCAAAACCCCTCGACCTGCCATCGGGGCTCTGGGACAACCACCTGCATTTAATGGCCTAAGCCCACGACGCCCAGGGCTTACGCTCTCCCCTGTAGGAGCTGGCTTGCCAGCGAAGGCGATCTTCAGATCACCGCAAAATCCAGCGGCCCCTTCGCCGGCAAGCCGGCTCCTACATTGGAATGCATTCCCCTGTAGGAGCGAGCTCGCTCGCGATGGACGTTAACGATAACGCTGGATGCCTGGCACCTCGTGGTGTTCTCAGCTTCTGAGCGAGCAAGCTCGCTCCTACAGGGGATCGGGGTAGCCCGGAAACATCCATTGGAATCACCCTCGCACTCGGAGTAATGTGCCGGACTATATGCCCTGATTTTCTCCAAGGAAGTGGAAATATGCTGCGTCGCCGCATGTTGATCATGTTGGGTGTTGTACTGCTGATCGTGCTGGGCCTGGCCGGTTACAAAGCCTTCTCCATCTACACGATGATTCAGGGCTTTTCCGCGCCGAAACCGCCGATCAGCGTCGCCGTGGCCACGGCCACCGAACAGCCGTGGCAAGCCCGCCTGCCCACTGTTGGCACGCTCAAGGCATTGCAAGGCGTGGACCTGAGCCTGGAGACCGACGGCACCGTCATCGACTTGCAGTTCGAGTCAGGACAGAAGGTCAAGGCCGGTCAACCACTGCTGCGACTCGACAGCGCCGTGGAAAGTGCTTTGCTGGAAACGGCGCTGGCCGACCTTGGGTTGGCCCAACTCGATTACGGGCGCGGTAGCCAACTGGTCGGCAGCCAGGCCATTTCCAAAGGGGAATTCGACCGACTCTCGGCGGTGCAGAAAAAGAGCAAGGCCACGGTCAATCAACTCAAGGCCGCGCTCGGCAAAAAAAGCATCGTCGCGCCTTTCAGCGGGACCATCGGCATTCGTCAGGTGGACATCGGCGACTATCTCGCCAGCGGCACCATGATTGCCACCCTGCAAGACCTCAGCAGCCTCTATGTAGACTTCTTCGTACCCGAGCAATCGATCCCGAAGATCGCCCTCGGCCAACCGGTGCAGATCATTGTCGCGGCCTACCCGACACAAACCTTCCCCGGCACCATCAGTGCGATCAACCCGAAAGTCGAAAACAGCACGCGCAACGTTCAGGTCCGCGCCACCCTGGCCAACCCCGATGGCAAGCTGCTGCCAGGGATGTTCGCCAGCCTGCAGGTGATGCTGCCCGACCCTCAGCCGCGCATCGTCGTGCCGGAAAGTGCGATCACCTACACGCTATACGGCAATTCGCTCTACGTCGTCGCGCAGAAAAAAGCCGAAGACGGCAGCCTCGAAAAAGACGACAAGGGCCAGCCGATCCTGATCGCTGAACGGCGTTTCATTGAAACCGGTGAACGCCGCGACGGGCAGGTGATGATCATCAAGGGTTTGCAGAACGGCGAAAAAGTGGTCACGGCCGGCCAGATCAAACTGGACAACGGCGCCCACATTGCCATCAGCGACGACAAGACTTTAGCCGAGAAGAACAGCCCGCCGCGCGCGGACTGATCAAGGAACCCCCATGGCGTTTACCGACCCGTTCATCCGCCGTCCGGTGCTTGCCACCGTGGTCAGCCTGTTGATTGTGCTCCTGGGCTTTCAGGCCTGGAGCAAACTGCCGCTGCGCCAATACCCGCAAATGGAAAACGCCCTGATCACGGTGACCACCGCTTACCCCGGAGCCAACGCCGAAACGATCCAGGGCTACATCACCCAACCGATGCAGCAGAGCCTGGCAAGTGCCGAGGGCATCGACTACATGACCTCGGTCAGTCGCCAGAATTTTTCTGTGATCTCGATCTACGCGCGCATCGGCGCCAATAGCGACCGCCTGTTCACCGAGCTGCTGGCCAAGGCCAACGAGGTCAAGAACCAGTTGCCCCAGGACGCCGAAGACCCGGTACTGAGCAAGGAAGCCGCCGACGCCTCGGCGCTGATGTACATCAGCTTCTTCAGCAAGGAGTTGAGCAATCCGCAGATTACCGATTACCTGTCGAGGGTCATCCAGCCAAAACTGGCAACCCTGCCGGGCATGGCCGAAGCCGAAATTCTCGGCAACCAGGTGTTCGCCATGCGCCTGTGGCTGGACCCGGTGAAGCTCGCCGGTTTCGGCCTTAGCGCCAGCGATGTGACCGATGCGGTGCGCAAGTACAACTTCCTTTCAGCCGCTGGCGAAGTGAAAGGCGAGTACGTGGTCACCAGCATCAATGCCAATACCGAGCTCAAATCTGCCGAAGCCTTTGCCGCGATTGCACTCAAGGTCGACGGCGACAGTCGGGTGCTGCTCAGCGATGTGGCGCGAGTTGAAATGGGCGCGGAAAACTACGACTCCGTCAGCTCCTTCGGCGGCACGCCCTCGGTGTACATCGGCATCAAGGCCACCCCCGGCGCCAACCCGCTGGATGTGATCAGGGAAGTGCGCAAGATCATGCCGGATCTGGAGGCCCAGCTGCCGCCGAACCTCAAGGGTGAAATCGCCTACGACGCCACGCTGTTCATCCAGGCCTCGATCGACGAAGTGGTGAAAACACTGTTCGAAGCGGTGCTGATCGTGATCGTGGTCGTATTCCTGTTCCTCGGTGCGCTGCGTTCGGTGGTGATTCCGGTGGTGACTATTCCACTGTCGATGATCGGCGTGATGTTCTTCATGCAGATGATGGGTTACTCGATCAACCTGCTGACCCTGCTGGCAATGGTGTTGGCCATCGGCCTGGTGGTGGACGACGCCATTGTGGTGGTGGAAAACATTCACCGACACATCGAAGAAGGCAAGACGCCGCTGGATGCGGCCATCGAAGGCGCCAGGGAAATCGCCATGCCGGTGGTCTCGATGACCATCACCCTGGCCGCGGTCTATGCGCCGATCGGGTTCCTGACGGGGCTGACCGGGGCACTGTTCAAGGAATTTGCGCTGACCCTGGCCGGCGCGGTGGTCATTTCCGGCATTGTCGCCCTGACCCTGTCGCCGATGATGTGCGCCTTCTTGCTGCGCCACGACGAAAACCCCAGCGGACTGGCCCATCGCCTGGACCGCATTTTTGAAGGGCTCAAGCGCCGTTACCAGCGCCTGCTGCACGGCACGCTCAATACGCGGCCGGTGGTGCTGGTGTTCGCGGTGATCGTGCTGTGCCTGATTCCGGTATTGCTCAAGTTCACCAAGTCGGAACTGGCCCCGGATGAGGACCAGGGCATCATTTTCATGATGGCCAATGCCCCGCAAACGGCCAACCTCGACTATCTGAGCGCTTATACGGATGAATTCATCGACATCTTCAAGGCGTTTCCCGAGTACTACTCCTCGTTCCAGATCAATGGTTTCAACGGGGTGCAATCGGGCATCGGCGGCTTCCTGCTCAAGCCGTGGAACGAACGCAGCCGTACGCAGATGGAAATCCTGCCCGAGGTCCAGGGCAAACTGGAGAGCATTTCCGGGCTGCAGATCTTCGGCTTCAACCTGCCCTCCCTGCCCGGTACCGGTGAGGGGTTGCCGTTTCAGTTCGTGATCAACTCCGCCAACGATTACGAGTCGCTGCTGCAGGTGTCTGACCGGGTGAAAAAGCGGGCGATGGAGTCCGGCAAGTTCGCTTTCGTCGACCTCGACCTGGCGTTCGACAAGCCCGAAGTGGTGGTGGATATCGATCGCGCCAAGGCCGCGCAGATGGGCGTGTCCATGCAGGATCTGGGCGGCACTCTGGCAACCCTGCTCGGTGAAGCGGAGATCAACCGGTTCACCATCGAAGGACGCAGCTACAAAGTCATCGCACAAGTCGAGCGGCCTTTCCGGGACAACCCCGACTGGCTGAACAACTATTACGTGAAGAATACCCAGGGTGAACTGCTGGCCCTGTCGACTCTGATCACCGTGACCGACCGGGCGCGTCCACGGCAGCTGAACCAGTTCCAGCAACTCAACTCAGCCATTCTTTCCGGCGTGCCGCTGGTCAGCATGGGGGAAGCCATCGAGACCGTGCGCCAGATCGCCCAAGAGGAAGCGCCCGTGGGTTATGCCTTCGACTATGCCGGCGCTTCCCGGCAATACGTCCAGGAAGGCAGTGCGCTGTGGATCACCTTCGCCCTGGCGCTGGCGATCATTTTCCTGGTACTGGCCGCCCAGTTCGAAAGCTTCCGCGATCCGCTGGTGATTCTGGTCACCGTGCCGCTGTCGATCTGCGGCGCGTTGATCCCGCTGTTTTTGGGCTGGTCGAGCATGAACATCTACACCCAGGTCGGCCTGGTGACCTTGATCGGGTTGATCAGCAAACACGGGATCCTGATCGTCGAATTCGCCAACCAGCTACGCAAGGACAAAGGGCTGACAGCCCGCGAGGCGGTTGAGGAAGCCGCCGCCATTCGCCTGCGTCCGGTGTTGATGACGACCGCAGCCATGGTGTTCGGCATGGTGCCGTTGATCATCGCCACCGGTGCGGGCGCTGTCAGCCGGTTCGACATCGGCACGGTGATCGCCACGGGGATGTCGATCGGGACGCTATTTACGCTGTTTGTGTTGCCGTGCGTGTACACACTGCTGGCAAAACCCGACAAACCTGAAGAGCACCCGTAACCCCTTGTAGGAGCGAGCTTGCTCGCGATGGTCGCCAACGATAACGCGTGTTTGCTGGATAACACGCGGTGTTCTTGAATCCATCGCGAGCAAGCTCGCTCCTACAGGGTTTGGCGCTAGTCTTGAGACACGGGAATAAAAAAGGCCTCGCATTTGCGAGGCCTTTTATTTGGGCTTCAATCTGTTCAACTCTTTGGCCTCAGTCCTTGAGAAAGTCCGAACATGAACAGCAATAAATCATGATCGGGTTGGGTGACCACGGTTTCCTTCGCGACCCGTGGCAATGGACAACGCGCATCAGCATTCATCGAACTGAGGACGCGCGGGCGAGGCTGCTCCCAAACCGCCAGCGCCAGTGAGGCAACTGCCAAGGCTCCTATCAAAAACAAACCTCGTGCAATTTCGAGTTTCATTGCTATAAACCCTTGATAGCGCTGCCAAACGCCTTCTCATAAAAGTAGACGAGTTTTTGCCAGTCCGTCGTGCTGAACGACGAGTGGCGACGCAATTGCTTCAGGTCGTGCGCGGCCGCGTAACGGGCGGTCAACCGTTGGCGGCACTTCTCCAGATCGATCAAGGCTACCTCGACCCTGGCCGCATCGCCTTCGCCGGTGACACTGACGAAGACGTGCTTGATGTAGAGGCAGCTGTGCTGCCAACGCCCCTTGTGCATGCGGGCCAGATTCTCGGCCAGTTCCTTGAGCACGCGGTCATGGACCGCCTCACCGTGACGCTCGCGACCGCCACCGGCGTACCAGTGTTCGATTTCCTCAAAGCCGTCCAGCGACCTGGTCACCAGCAAGGCGCGCCACTGGTGCTCGGGATCGCGTTGTGCGCCGCAGAAGACTATTTGCGGAACGCAGACATCGATCAGGCGCAGGCCGATCAGTGCATCACGCTCGCGCAACACCGTCGGCCGCCCGAACGGGTACCGCAAGCTGCGATAGATATGCCCGGTCTGACGTTTCGTGTAGAGCAGCTGCCCATCACTGCCCAGGACGCGCTGCACGCCACTTTCCCCACCGCGACGGACATTGGGCTCTTCAACCCATTCCCCGCGCAGGTTCCAGAAGTAGTCGAAACGATCCGGGGAAACGACATCTGCTTCTGCCGCACATTGCGCTGCCATCTGTTACCTCTTGCGTAATACGTAAACTCGCCACATGGCATAGAGCGGTAAGAAATCCAGACGTTGCTGGATGCGGAACCCCGCCTGCTCGAATTCCTTTTCGACCGTAGCAGCCGGTAACACAAATCTGTTTTGGTAACTTTCATGCCCGCGGTGTCCCTCGAGCCGCTTGCGTTTCCAGGCTTTGAAGTTGCCGTCCACCCACAATGAAAGAATCACGCTGTCGCGGGTGACGCGCTCGAATTCACGCAAAATGGCCAATCGATGCTCGGCTTCACCGATGTGGTGGAGTAAACGCATGCAGAAAATGCTGTCGACCGCGTTATCGGGCAAGGCGATGTCGAAAGCAGAAGTGTGCAAGGGTTGTACCCGTTTCACCACGTCTGCAGGTTGCGCCTGCAGGGCAATGTTGATCATCGACTCGGAGTTGTCGGCTCCGATGATGGCGCGGTTGGCTTTTTCTGCCAGCAATGGCCAGAAACGCCCCGCCCCACAGGGTAAATCGAGGACCAGCCCCGGCTCCCCAACCAGTTTGAGCGCCTGTCGCGCCACCTGTTCGTCACGCCAGTGCGACAGCCGGCGAGCGAGGCCAGCCTGATGCTTGCGCAAGTAGCGCTGAGCGTGTTGATCGTCGTACTTTTTCGAAAAATCGAGTTTGATCGGGCCGTCCATCATCAGGTCTCCAGAACATCTGATGGACCCACGATAGGCAGCGCCGTGTCGGCGTCAGGTCATGCAATTGTGAAAAAATCGTCATGTAAAATGTCGAATTATTTCGAAATTATGCAGGAAGACAGTGATAGCTCTGGGCCATCAAGCACATTTGATCAGGTAGAGGCCAGGCTCAGTTCCACCTGGAAGCGGCAGCCGTTGGGCTCCATGTTGGTAAGACTGACGGTCCAGCCCTGGTTTTCGCAAATCCGCTGCACCAGCGACAGCCCCAGCCCCAGGCCCTCGCCGCGCTTCTCGCTGCCCCGCACAAATGGCTCGAACATCGCTTCGCGTTTATCTTCGGGAATGCCGACGCCACTGTCCTCGACCACGAAGCCGGTAGTCGTCAGGGTCAAGCGAATGAACCCCTGTTCTGTGTAATGCAGGGCGTTACGCAGCAGGTTGCCCATGACCGCTTGCAGCAGGGTGGCGTTGTAACAGGTGGTTGCCGGTTGACCCGCTTCGAAGATCAGGTTCAACCCCTTGGCCTCGATCGGCTCACGCCAGAGATGGAGCAGCCCGTCGGCCACCTGGCTCAGGGTTTGCTGCGGCGCGACGCTGGCGTCATCGCGTTGCGCGCGGGCCAGCATCAGGAAGGTTTGCACCAGCTCACGCATTTCTTCGCAGGCCCGGGCGATTCGCTCGACCTGGGCCCGACCCCGTTGATCGATACCGGGATTTTCCAGAAGCAACTCACAGGAACTGGCCAGCACCATCAGCGGCGTGCGCAGTTCGTGGCTGACGTCACTGGTGAACAGGCGCTCCCGGGACAATGCCTGCCTCAAGCGGCCCAAGGTGGCGTCGAAGGCGACGGCCAGTTCGCCGACTTCATCGGCGGCGTAATCCGGTGCCAGCGGTGGTGCCAGCCCCAACAGTTGATCGCGGTGACGGACCTGACGGGCCAGCCGCACCACGGGCGCCATGACCTTGCGCGCCAGTACCCAACCGAGAAACACTGCCAGCGCCAGGCTCAGCACGAAACCCACCAGTACCACGGCAAACAGCACCCGCTCGCGCTCCTCGAAATCGCTCTGGTCCTGCATCAGCACGTAGTGTCGGCCGTCGACGACTTCGACCATCGCGTGGTACGACAGCTGCTCGCGAAACACTTCGTGAAAACCGGGCTCCAGGTGGCGCAAATCCTTGGGCAATTCGAAGTCGCCCGGCCCGCCACTGAAATAGAACAGCTGGTCCGGCTCCGGGCGATGGCTCCAGTCCGACACACTGTCCATCAGCAGCAGGCGTTGCAGATCGCCACCCAGACCTGCCGAAATCAGTTTTTCTTCCACCAGGTGCACAGTCGCCACGATGCCCATGGCGAAGGCCCCTGCCACCAATGCGCTCATCAGCGCAAAGGCGATGATGATCCGTTGCGCAAGGCTCTGTCTAAACTCCATCACGGCCCTCGGCCAACCGATAGCCGACACCGTGCACGGTTTGCAGCAAGGGCTTGGCGAACGGCTTGTCGATTACCTGGCGCAATTGGTGGACATGGCTGCGCAGGCTGTCGCTGTCCGGGCAGTCGTCGCCCCACAGCGCCTCTTCGAGAATCTCCCTGCGCAGTACGTGAGGACTTTTCTGCATCAGCACGGCCAATAACTTCAGGCCTACCGGATTGAGTTTCAGCAGCCGCCCTTCGCGGGTGACTTCCAGGGTATCGAGGTCGTAGCTCAGATCGCCGACTTGCAAGGTACGGCGACCGCCGCCCTGGGCCCGACGCATGACCGCTTCGATGCGTGCCGCCAGTTCGGACAGGGCAAAGGGTTTGATCAGGTAATCGTCGGCACCGGACTTGAAGCCTTGCAGGCGGTCGTCCAGTTGGTCGCGAGCGGTGAGCATGATTACCGGGGTGTCGCGGCGGGCGTCTTCGCGCAGGCGCTTGCACAGGGTGTAGCCGTCGATGCCGGGCAACATGATGTCCAGCACGATCAGGTCGTAATGCTCGGTGGCCGCCAGGTGCAGGCCTGACAACCCGTCCTGCGCGCAATCGACGGTATACCCCTTGAGCCCCAGGTAATCAGCCAGATTGGCCAGGATATCGCGGTTGTCTTCAACCAATAGAATTCTCATGGGAACCTCCTGCGTACACAGTAACGGCCGTCTTGGCCCGCGCAGCTTAAGGCCAAGCGAGGCTCAGGGCCAGAACTGCGTGCAGGTGTAAATCCAGGCCACCTCCCTGTTGCGGCCTTGACGACTTTTTCACTGTCGGTTCACAGGCTGGCGACAGGATGAAGTCCAGACTGCGCGCGGTTGCACGCTCGAATCTTTCAACCGACCAAGGACCTGCCATGGTGTCGCCCGCTGTTACCCGCGCCTCGCGCCCGCTCAATCCCTGGCTTTGCCTGGGCGTTCCCGCTGTCGTGGCGATCATTTTGCTGCTGCTTGAACTGACATCGCTGGACATGGACCTGGCCAGGCTGTTCTATGACCCGGTCGCGGGGGATTTCATCGGGCGGCACAGTTACCTCCTCGAAAACATCCTGCATGACCGGGCCAAGCAACTGGTCATCGCGTTCTCGGTGTTGGCCATCCTCGGCTTCATCGGCTCATTTTTCATGGAACGGCTCAAGCCGGTCAATCGGGAACTGGGCTGCCTGGTACTGTCCCTGGCGCTGGCCACCTCCTTTGTCACGCCAGTCAAGGCGCTGACGGCGGTGCAATGTCCATGGAGCCTTGAACAGTTCGGCGGTCATGAAACCTACAGCGAGCTGCTCAGCCCACGTCCACCCACCGACAAACCCGGCCGTTGCTGGCCCGGCGGGCATGCGGCGACAGGGTTCACGCTGTTTGCGCTGTTCTTCGTGCTACGCGATCGTCGCCCGCGGCTGGCGCGTATGGCGTTTGTCTTTGCCTTTGCGCTGGGCTCGGTGTTTTCCATCGGGCGGATGATGCAGGGGGCGCATTTCTTTTCGCACAACGTGTGGACAGCGATTTTTTGCTGGTTGATTTGCCTGGGGTCGTACTACTACATCCTGTATCGCCCGGTCTCGAAGGTTGAGCGCGCGACCAAGGCAGAACCGGTCAGCGCCTGAAACACAGAGCAGAAATGTGGGAGCGAGACCGGCTTGCCGGCGAATGCAGTGTGTCATTCAACACGCATGTTGATAGGACTAACGCTTTCGCGAGCAGGCTCGCTCCCACAGGGGATTGAGGCGGATGCCGAAATCCGGGCAATAAAAAACCCCGCCTGCTTTCGCAGACGGGGTTTCTAGTACAGGGGTAAGGCTGGCTTACATCATGCCGCCCATGCCGCCCATACCGCCCATGTCTGGCATACCGCCGCCAGCTGGTGCGTCGTCCTTGATCTCGGCGATCATGGCTTCGGTGGTGATCATCAGGCTGGCAATCGACGAAGCCGCTTGCAGAGCCGAACGAGTCACTTTAGCCGGGTCCAGGATACCCATTTCGATCATGTCGCCGTATTCGCCGGTCGCAGCGTTGTAACCGTAGTTACCCGAACCCTGCTTGACCTTGTCGACGACTACGCTTGGCTCGTCGCCGGAGTTGGCAACGATCTGGCGCAGTGGCGCTTCAACAGCGCGACGCAGCAACTGGATGCCAACGTTCTGGTCATCGTTGTCGCCTTTGAGCTCGGAGATAGCCTGCAGAGCGCGAACCAGTGCCACGCCGCCGCCAGGTACCACGCCTTCTTCAACGGCTGCACGGGTTGCGTGCAGGGCGTCTTCAACGCGGGCTTTCTTCTCTTTCATTTCTACTTCGGAACCGGCGCCAACCTTGATCACTGCAACGCCGCCGGACAGCTTGGCCAGGCGCTCTTGCAGTTTTTCACGGTCGTAGTCGGACGAAGTGTCGGCCACTTGCTGACGAATCTGCAGAACGCGAGCCTGGATGTCAGCCTCAACGCCGGCACCGTCGATCACGGTGGTGTTTTCTTTGGACAGGATCACGCGCTTGGCATTACCCAGGTGTTCCAGGGTAGTGCTTTCCAGGCTCAGACCGATCTCTTCGGAGATAACGGTACCGCCAGTCAGAACGGCGATGTCCTGCAGCATTGCCTTGCGACGGTCGCCGAAGCCTGGAGCCTTGACGGCTGCGACTTTAACGATGCCACGCATGTTGTTCACAACCAGAGTCGCCAAGGCTTCGCCTTCAACGTCTTCGGCAATGATCAGCAGTGGACGGCCGGCTTTGGCAACGGCTTCCAGTACTGGCAGCATTTCGCGGATGTTCGAGATTTTTTTGTCGACCAGCAGGATCAGCGGACCGTCCAGTTCGGCGGTCATGGTTTCCGGCTTGTTGACGAAGTACGGGGACAGGTAGCCACGGTCGAACTGCATGCCTTCAACAACCGACAGTTCGTTTTCCAGGCCCGAGCCTTCTTCAACGGTGATCACGCCTTCTTTACCGACTTTTTCCATGGCTTCGGCAATGATGTCGCCGATGGAGCTGTCGGAGTTGGCCGAGATGGTGCCGACCTGAGCGATGGCCTTGGTGTCAGCGCAAGGCTTGGACAGGGCTTTCAACTCTTTGACGATCGCGATGGTCGCTTTGTCGATACCGCGCTTCAGATCCATCGGGTTCATGCCGGCAGCGACGGCTTTCAGGCCTTCGTTGACGATCGACTGAGCCAGAACGGTGGCGGTGGTGGTGCCGTCGCCAGCGTCATCGTTGGCACGGGAGGCAACGTCTTTGACCAGCTGCGCGCCCATGTTTTCGAAGCGATCTTTCAGCTCGATTTCTTTGGCAACGGAAACGCCGTCCTTGGTGATGGTCGGAGCGCCGAAGCTCTTCTCGATGATCACGTTACGGCCTTTAGGGCCCAGGGTCGCTTTTACTGCGTCAGCCAGGACGTTGACACCGGCGAGCATTTTCTTGCGGGCGGAATCGCCGAATTTAACTTCTTTAGCAGCCATGATCGATATTCCTTAAATACTTTGTAGTAGCGGGAAAATGAGCGGGGAATCAGCCTTCGACAACAGCGAGGATTTCACTCTCGCCGATGACCAGCAGGTCTTCGCCGTCAACTTTCACAGTGTTGCTGCCGGAGTAAGGGCCGAACACAACCTTGTCACCCACTTTCACGGACAGCGCACGCACTTCACCGTTTTCCAGGACTTTGCCCGGGCCCACAGCGAGGACTTCGCCCTGGTTTGGCTTTTCAGCAGCCGAACCTGGCAGGACGATACCGCCAGCGGTTTTCTTTTCTTCTTCGCTGCGACGGACGACGACGCGGTCATGCAGAGGACGAAGCTTCATTGTCGATCTCTCCTAATTGTGGTTTTCATCGGCCGGTGTAGTCCCGGCGGGTTTAACAAATCCGGCGATGCCGGGTGCGGTTCGGCAAGCGAACCGCGGAAGTCTGTCTGGCGTAATTGCCAGAAACCTTGCGGTGACAGTTACATAAGGGCGGGCAAGCTTATTACAAGGGCGGGGGTCAAAAATTTTTCGCGTTTGTTGCACCGAAAACGAACACGGCACCCGAAGGTGCCGTGTCTGAAACAATTACTTGGGATCGCGATGTTCGAACTCGCCTTCGATCACGTCCGGTTCGCGGCCCAGTGGCTGACGCGGAGCCGGACCGCCACGGGGTTGCAGGTCATCGGCGAACGCTCGCTGACGTATCGCCTGCTCCTCGGCCCGCTGGCGCATCTTGTTGGCCAGCAACCGACGCGAGATCGGCAACAGCATGATCAAACCCAGCACGTCAGTGACGAAACCCGGCAGGATCAACAGCCCGCCGGCCAGGGCCAGCATCAAGCCTTCGAGCATGGTCTGGGCCGGCAGCTCGCCGCGGTTCAGGCTTTCACGGGCACGCAGTGCAGTGGCCAGACCGGCGACACGCAGCACGAACACGCCGAACATCGAGCCGAGTATGACCAGCAGCAGGGCGGGGAAAAACCCGATCGCCCCGCTCACCTTGACGAATACGAACAGCTCCAACACCGGAAACAGTACAAAGAGCAATAAAAAAGGGCGCATCAAATGGTTCCTCAACGCAAGAATGCCTTGCCAGTCTTCCCTAGATGACGTCGCCGTTTCGTGAATTCAAGCGTCGGCCCCTGCATTTTTCGGCCAATGCTCGGCGTGAGCCAGGAAAACCAAGGCTTCCCGCACTTGTGTCGGCGTATTACATGGCGCCTGGAACGGCAGCCAGTACAGTCCCTGGCCGATTCGCAGGTGCATGCCTTCGGTGTCGATACCCGCCAGTTGCGCCGGTTCGGTCTTGGGCAGGCCGGCCAGTTCGACGTAGTGGGCGATGGCCTTGGCGTGATCGGCATTCATGTGCTCGACCATGCTCACCTCGGCCTTGCCGGCGAACGGGTTGGCCAAGGTCAAGTGGTCGACCCAGTGAATAGCGCCAAAACCACCGATATAACGATGGCGCACCGGCTTGAGCACCCAGAAATCGAAATCGTGGGCCTTGTGGTAGCTGTGCGAATCCGGGAAATAGCGGTAGTAACGGACAGCCGCCGCTTCGATGGCAGCCTCGTCCTCGAGCTTTTCCGCTTCGGCGAGGTAGGTCAGGCGACCAACGGCTTGCACGTCTTCGGCCCCGCGCTCGCCGACGAACAGTGAGCATTTGGGGTCTTTCTGCAGATTGTGGGTGTGCTGGGCGATGCGGCTGATCAGGATCAGTGGGCGGCCCTGGTCGTCCAGGCAATATGGAACTACTGAGCCAAACGGGAAACCGGGCATGGCCTTGGAGTGCGTCGAGAGCACTCCACGGTATTCTTTTAGAAGCAATTCTCGGGCATTCTTGGCCGCTGCAACGCTCAATTTATGACTCCTTATATAGAATCCGTCAAAAAAAACGGACGGGCACCTGGGGGCAAGTTCCAGCACGCCATCGGGCAGTCCTCATGTGCAACCAGGCCACATCAGGTGCAGATCGAGAGACCTTCCGGGAGGAAAACCACGCTGATCTGCTATTGGGGCATACGAATGCAACTCACTGACAAAGTAATCATTATCACCGGCGGTTGCCAGGGTTTAGGCCGGTCCATGGCCGAGTATTTCGCCAGCCTTGGCGCAAAGCTGGCGCTGGTGGACCTGAACAGGGAAAAACTCGACGACGCCGTCGCCGCGTGCCAGGCCAAGGGCATCGAAGCCCGCGCCTACTTGTGCAATGTCGCCAACGAAGAGCAGGTGACGCACATGGTCGCCCAAGTGGCCGACGATTTTGGGGCGATCGATGGCCTGGTCAACAACGCCGGGATCCTGCGCGACGGGCTGCTGGTCAAGGTCAAGGACGGCGAGATGACCAAAATGAGCCTGGCCCAATGGCAGGCGGTCATCGACGTCAACCTGACCGGCGTGTTTCTGTGCACCCGGGAAGTCGCGGCGAAGATGATCGAACTGAGAACGAGCGGCACGATCATCAATATCTCGTCGATTTCCCGCGCCGGCAATATCGGCCAGACCAACTACTCCGCCGCCAAGGCCGGGGTGGCTGCGGCAACCGTGACCTGGGCCAGGGAACTGGCACGCTACGGCATTCGTGTGGCGGGCATTGCACCGGGCTTTATCGAAACCGAAATGACCCTGGGGATGAAACCGGAAGCGCTGGAGAAGATGACGTCCGGGATACCGCTCAAGCGCATGGGCAAGCCTGACGAGATCGCTCATTCGGCGGCGTACATATTCCAGAACGACTATTACACCGGGCGGATACTGGAGTTGGATGGCGGGATGCGCATTTAAGACCACCCCAGAACCACTGTGGGAGCGAGCTTGCTCGCGATAGCGGTGTGTCAGTCACCATCACTGGTGCATGTGACACCCTCATCGCGAGCAAGCTCGCTCCCACAGGTTTTGCGTGTTATCCGAAGGGTTTCAATCGTCGCTGATGGTGATGTTCGGCATTGTCGGCGATAACGCTTCCTGCAACACGATCCGCGCGCCGACGTGGCGGGCCAGTTCCTGGTACACCAGCGCAATCTGGCTGTCCGGCTCGGCGATCACCGTCGGCTTGCCGCCATCGGCCTGTTCGCGGATGACCATCGACAGTGGTAACGAGGCCAACAGTTCGACGCCGTACTGGTTGGCCAGCTTTACACCGCCGCCCTCACCGAACAGATGCTCGGCATGTCCGCAGTTGGAGCAGATGTGCACCGCCATGTTTTCCACCACACCCAGCACCGGGATGTTGACCTTGCGGAACATCTCCACACCCTTGCGTGCGTCCAGCAGTGCCAGGTCCTGCGGCGTGGTCACGATGACCGCACCGGCCACCGGGACTTTCTGCGCCAGGGTCAGCTGGATGTCACCGGTGCCTGGCGGCATGTCGATGACCAGGTAATCCAGGTCACCCCAGGCCGTTTGCGTGACCAGTTGCAACAGCGCACCGGAGACCATCGGCCCACGCCAGACCATCGGCGTGTTGTCGTCGGTCAGGAACGCCATGGACATCACTTCAACGCCATGGGACTGGATCGGCACGAACCATTTCTGATCCTTGATCTGGGGCCGGGTGCCTTCGGGGATACCGAACATGATGCCTTGGCTCGGACCGTAGATGTCCGCGTCGAGAATCCCGACCCTGGCGCCTTCGCGAGCCAGCGCCAGGGCCAGGTTGGCGGCGGTGGTGGATTTGCCCACACCGCCCTTGCCGGACGCAACGGCCACCACGTTCTTGACGTTGGCCAGGCCGGGAATCTGGGCCTGGGCCTTGTGCGCGGCGATCACACTCGTGATCTCGACACGGGCGCTGGTCACGCCGTCGAGCTGTTCAATGGCCATTTGCAGCATTTGCGCCCAGCCACTCTTGAACAGGCCGGCGGCGTAACCCAGCTCCAGCTGGACGCTGACGCGATCGCCCTGGAGGTCGATGCTGCGTACGCACCCGGCGCTGACCGGGTCCTGGTTCAGGTAAGGGTCAGTGTATTGGCGAAGGACGGCTTCCACCGCTGCGCGATTGACGGCGCTCATGGGCAACTCCATAGCAAGACTGGAAAATCAGGCAGGTATCGTACCTGTTCTGATCGGCTGGCGGGATTCCCGAACCGTCGCGAGCTTGCGGGGGACCGGCAAACCGGCGAAGACGGCCTTGTAGGAGCAAGCTCGCTCGCGATGGACTAAAGAGCGCCGCGTTTAACCAGTAAACACGCGTTATCGTTAACGACCATCGTCGGAACGCCGCCCGGAGCAAGCTTGCTCCTACAAAGGGCCGCATTCGCCGGCAAGACGTACCTCTGCAAGTTACTCATCCAATGAAACAGGCTCACGGGGTGAAAAATATGCGCCAGCGCTTTATAGTGGCCGACCTCCGTTTCATCAAGTAGCCGAGCCCCATGTCCGAGCCACGCAAGATCCTCGTCACCAGCGCCCTGCCCTATGCCAATGGTTCGATCCATCTTGGCCACATGCTGGAATACATCCAGACCGATATGTGGGTGCGCTTCCAGAAGCACCGCGGCAATCAATGCATTTATGTCTGCGCCGACGACGCCCACGGTTCGGCCATCATGCTGCGCGCGGAGAAGGAAGGCATCACCCCGGAACAGCTGATCGCCAACGTCCAGGCTGAACACAGCGCCGACTTTGCCGAGTTCCTGGTGGATTTCGACAACTTCCACTCCACTCACGCCGAAGAAAACCGTGAGCTGTCGAGCCAGATCTACCTGAAGCTGCGCGACGCCGGGCACATCGCCACGCGTTCGATCACGCAATACTTCGACCCGGAAAAGAAAATGTTCCTGGCCGACCGCTTCATCAAGGGCACCTGCCCGAAATGCGGCACCGAAGACCAGTACGGCGACAACTGCGAAAAATGCGGCGCGACCTACGCACCGACCGACCTGAAGGATCCGAAGTCAGCCATCTCCGGCGCTACCCCGATGCTAAAGGATTCCCAGCACTTCTTCTTCAAGCTGCCGGACTTCCAGGAAATGCTGCAGGCCTGGACCCGCAGCGGCACCCTGCAGGAAGCCGTGGCCAACAAGATCGCCGAATGGCTGGATGCGGGGCTGCAACAGTGGGACATCTCCCGCGATGCGCCGTACTTCGGTTTTGAGATTCCTGGCGAGCCGGGCAAATACTTCTACGTCTGGCTGGACGCACCGATCGGCTACATGGCCAGCTTCAAGAATCTCTGCGACCGCTCGCCGGAGCTGGATTTCGATGCTTTCTGGAACAAGGATTCCACTGCCGAGCTGTACCACTTCATCGGCAAGGACATCGTCAATTTCCACGCGCTGTTCTGGCCAGCCATGCTCGAAGGCGCCGGGTTGCGCAAACCGACCGGGATCAACGTGCACGGCTACCTGACGGTCAACGGTCAGAAAATGTCCAAGTCCCGTGGCACTTTCATCAAGGCCCGGACCTACCTGGATCACCTGTCGCCGGAATACCTGCGTTACTACTACGCGGCCAAGCTCGGCCGTGGCGTCGACGATCTGGACCTGAACCTCGAAGACTTCGTGCAGAAGGTCAACTCCGACCTGGTCGGCAAGGTCGTCAACATCGCCAGCCGTTGCGCCGGTTTCATTCACAAAGGCAATGCCGGCGTGCTGGTGGAAGGCAATGCCGCACCGGAGCTGACCGAAGCGTTCCTCGCCGCTGCGCCGAGCATCGCCGAAGCCTATGAAGCTCGCGACTTCGCCCGTGCCATGCGCGAGATCATGGGCCTGGCCGACCGCGCCAACGCCTGGATCGCCGACAAGGCACCGTGGTCGCTGAACAAACAGGAAGGCAAGCAGGACGAAGTCCAGGCCATCTGCGCCCTGGGCATCAACCTGTTCCGCCAGCTGGTGATCTTCCTCAAGCCGGTATTGCCGCTGCTGGCCGCCGATGCCGAGGCGTTCCTGAACGTCGCGCCGTTGACCTGGAACGACCACGCGACCTTGCTCAGCAACCATCAGCTGAACGAGTTCAAGCCGTTGATGACCCGTATCGACCCGATCAAGGTGCAAGCCATGACCGACGCTTCGAAGGAAGACCTGACCGCCAGCCAGACCGATACCGGCGACGCTGCGCCTGCCGGCAACGGCGAACTGGCCAAGGATCCGCTGTCGCCGGAAATCGAATTCGACGCCTTTGCCGCGGTCGACCTGCGCGTCGCCCTGATCGTCAAGGCCGAACACGTGGAAGGGGCCGACAAGCTGCTGCGCCTGACCCTGGACATCGGTGGCGAACAACGCAACGTGTTCTCCGGGATCAAGAGCGCCTACCCGGATCCGTCCAAACTGGATGGTCGCCTGACCATGATGATCGCCAACCTCAAGCCACGGAAAATGAAGTTCGGCATCTCCGAAGGCATGGTGATGGCCGCCGGCCCCGGTGGAGAAGAAATCTACCTGCTCAGCCCCGACAGCGGTGCCAAGCCGGGTCAGCGTATCAAGTAACGCCCTGAGGTAAATCGATCCCACAGTCGCGCCTGGCGCGCCTGTGGGATTTTCATGTCTGGCCCACCCTCCGTCCTTGCCGGATAATGCCTAACCTATTAGACAGCCCCATTGGAAAGTCTCCCGTTCTTGCCGGCATGATCATGACTGAGATACTGCTTACGCTTATCAGCGCTGCCCTGATCAACAACCTCGTGTTGCACTGGCCGTTGGGCGCCGATCCACTGCTGGGCGCCGAGCGCCGCCAGGTGCATGCGCTGGGCATTGCGACCACGTGCCTGATGTTGATTGTCGGCATGTCGAGCCACGCGCTTTACCACGGGTTGCTGGTGCCTTTGGGGCTTACGCCGCTGCGCCTGTTCGTGTTTGTGCCACTTTGCGTGCTGTTGATCGCGCCCTTGTTGAAGTTGCTTGCACGGATGTTCGAGAAGCTTTCGTTCGAAGGCCTCTGGCCGCTGCTGCTGGGCAACGCCGGTGTACTTGGCCTGGCGTTGATCAATGTTCAGAACGACAAGGGATTCTTTCACGCCACGGCCATGAGCCTGGGCGCCGGGCTGGGTTTCTGGCTGGTACTGAGCCTGTTCAGTGACTTGCGCCAGCGCACACTCGATAACGATATTCCCCTGCCCTTTCGCGGCCTGCCGATCGATCTGATCGGCGCCGGGCTGATCGCAGTGGCTTTTCTCGGATTCAGCGGGCTGATCAAAACATGAGTCTGATTCAACGCATCGACGCCCTCTTGCCGCAGACCCAGTGCGGAAAATGCGGACATCCCGGATGCAAGCCCTACGCCGAAGGCATCGCCAGCGGCGAGCCGATCAACAAGTGCCCGCCTGGCGGCAGCGAAACCATCTCGGCCCTGGCAGAACTGCTGAAAGTGCCGGTGCTGGAGCTTGACGTCAGTCGTGGTGCGGCGCCCGCGCAAATCGCCTATATCCGCGAAGCCGAGTGCATCGGCTGCACCAAATGCATCCAGGCGTGCCCGGTGGACGCCATCGTCGGCGCAGCGAAGCTGATGCACACCGTTATCGTCGACGAGTGCACCGGTTGCGACCTCTGTGTAGCGCCCTGCCCGGTGGATTGCATCGAGATGCGACCGTTGCCGTTTTCTACGGTAGTGCCCGTGGTCGGCGGCCTGGCGTTCAGCCTTGAAGCGCAACAAGCGCGTGCCGCCAAACGCAATCACGCACGGCACCGGTTCGAACAACGCAACGCCCGCCTGCGTCGTGAAGAACAACAGAAACTCGCCGAGCGCCAAGCCCGGGCGCAACGCACTGTGCCGCAGCACAGTGAGGTGACGCTCGATCCGGTGCAGGCAGCCCTTGAACGCGTCCGCGCGCAAAAGGCCGCCAATGCCGATGCGGCATTGAAAAAAGCGAAGATCGATCTGGCCATGAGCCGCGCGCAACTGAACAAATCGCTCAAGGCGTTCGGGCATCCGCCGACATTCGAGCAGCAGTCGCAATTGATCCTGTTGCAACAGCAGTTCGAAGCAGCCGAGCAGGCTTTGACGAAACTGGAAAGCATGGTGCCAGCAGTTCCGGCACCTGCTGCCCCGGTGAAAAATGCCGATCTGAATCGGGCTAAGATCCAGTTGGCCATGCGCCGCGCCGCACTCAAGAAAGCACAAGCCAGCGAAGCCCCGGCCGAACACATTGCAGCGCTGGAGCGCGCGGTCGCTGAAGCCGAGCACCAGGTGGACGCCCATGCCACCGCTTGAACCGGTCGACGAACGCCTTCAGCAGGCCATGAAGCGGGTGTTGCTGGCCACGGTGCCGGGGCTGCTGGTGTTTTTCTGGTGCTATGGCTGGGGCGTGTTGATCAACCTGATTCTGACGGGTGTGACCGCGCTGGCGGTTGAAGCGCTGGTATTGCAGCTGCGCAAACGCCCCATCAAACCGACCTTGAGCGATGGCAGCGCGCTGGTCAGCGCCACGCTGCTGGCACTGGCGTTGCCACCTTATTGCCCATGGTGGCTGACGGTCAGTGCTGCCGCCTTCGCGCTGCTGTTCGGCAAGCACCTGTTTGGCGGCGTCGGCAAGAACCCGTTCAACCCGGCCATGCTCGGTTTTGCCCTGGTGATGGTGACTTTTCCCCAACAAATGACCCACTGGCCGTCATCCCATGGCATGGACCTGCTCGGTGGTTTGCAGCAGGTGTTCGGATTCGCTCTCGACCAGACGCCGGATGCCTGGGCTCAGGCGACGGCGCTGGACAGCCTGCGGATCAACAACAGCCTGACCATGGACGAACTCTTCGCTGGCCACCCGGCGTTCGGCCAGTTCGGTGGGCGCGGCATGGAATGGGTCAACCTGGCCTTTCTGGCGGGTGGCGCGTTTCTGCTGCACCGGCAGGTATTCAGTTGGCATGCGCCGGTCGGCATGCTGGCCAGCCTGTTCGTCATCAGCCTGCTGTGCTGGAACGGCTCCGGTTCCGATTCCCATGGCTCGCCCCTGTTTCATCTGCTGACCGGTGCGACCATGCTGGGTGCATTCTTCATCGTCACTGAACCGGTGTCCGGCGCAAAAAGTCCCGGCGCCCGGTTGCTGTTCGGCGCGGGCGTGGGTCTGCTGACGTATGTGATTCGCACATGGGGCGGCTATCCGGACGGCGTAGCCTTTGCCGTACTGCTGATGAATCTCTGTGTACCGACCCTGGAGCGGTTGATCGCCTCCAGGCAGGAGCGGGCTGCGCCATGAGTCGTGCGTCGAGCGTGGTGATCCTGGTGGTGCTGACGGGTCTTGGGATTGGCGCGACATACTTCGTGCAGCACACCAGTGCGCTGCGAATTGCCGCCGAACAGCGCCTGATCGACAGCCGAAAATTGCTCGACCTGCTCCCCTCCGACAGCTATGACAATCAGCCGCTGGAACAGCCACTGGGCCTGGCCGATATTGTCTTGCCCAATAGCACACTGCTGGGTGGCTACCGGGTAACCAAAGCAGGCAAATCCAGTGCCGTATTACTGCGCAGCCGATCCTTGGGCTATACCGGCTCTATCGAACTGCTGATCGCCATCGGTGCCAATGGCCGGTTGCTGGGCGTCAAAACCCTCAGTCAAGCGGAAACCCCGGGGCTGGGCGGCAGGATTGCCGACTGGCCAAACGCCTGGCTTCAGGACTTTGCCGGCAAATCGCGAGCCGAACCCGGCGATCCGGGCTGGGCCCTGAAAAAAGATCAGGGGACATTCGATCAGATCGCTGGCGCGACCATCACCTCAAGAGCGGTGATCCACGCCATTCATGACGCGTTGAGCTACTTCGATGAACACCCGCAACAGCTGATCGGGAGCAGTGCCCATGAATAACTCATCGACGCTGCAGAATTCGCTGATGCTGGCGCCACTGATCGGCGCGACGGACTCACTGATGAAGGCGCTGGGCTTGGGGCTGATGTTCATCGTGGTGAGCAGTGTCTTTGGCCTGTGTATGGGTGCCTTGCGCGCTCGACTGGTTCCAGCGACACAGGTAGTGGCTGGCGTCGTGCTGGCGGCCACGCTGACCAGTTGCGCTGAACTCGGGGCGCAAGCCTGGTCGCTTCAATGGCATCAACTGTTGGGGATCTATCCAGCACTGATTGCCTTGCAATGCGTCGTCCTGGATCACAGCGGTTTTTTCCAGCGTGCAGGGCGCGATCGCCTGCGCCTGTGCGTCCTGTTCGGCGCGTTGCTGCTGGGTATGGGCCTGCTGCGAGAACTGATCGGCAGCGGCACACTCGCCAGCCACCTGCCTTGGCTGGCTGGCGCCGCACAACCGGATTGGCAAGGCTGGGTACTGACCGCCGACGGCGGGATACGCCTGGCTATCCTGGCGCCCGGTGGATTCATTCTGCTTGGGCTGCTGCTCGCCACCTGGCAGGCCTGGGCGCACCCGACGCCTTCACACTGACTGTCTTCGAGGAAACACACTGCCCATGAATGCTGTAAAACGCCGGGAAATTTTCCGCAGGTTTCACGAAGACAATCCGGAACCGAAAACCGAACTGGCCTACTCTTCGCCGTTCGAATTACTGATCGCCGTGATTCTTTCGGCACAGTCGACCGATGTCGGCGTCAACAAAGCCACCGCCAGACTCTATCCGGTGGCCAACACGCCGGCTGCGATTCATGCCTTGGGCGTCGAAGGCCTATCGGAATACATCAAGACCATCGGCCTGTTCAACAGTAAAGCGAAAAACGTGATCGAGACCTGTCGCTTGCTGGTGGAGCGCCATGGCGGCGAAGTGCCGCAAACCCGTGAAGAACTGGAAGCGCTACCCGGCGTCGGCCGCAAGACGGCCAACGTGGTGCTCAATACCGCATTCCGTCAACTGACCATGGCGGTGGACACCCATATCTTCCGGGTCAGCAATCGCACCGGGATTGCGCCGGGCAAGAATGTGATCGAAGTCGAGACAAAACTGATGAAATTTGTGCCAAAGGAATACTTGCTCGATTCCCATCACTGGCTGATTCTCCACGGTCGCTACGTCTGCCTGGCTCGCAAGCCACGGTGTGGCAGTTGCCGGATTGAAGACCTGTGCGAATACAAGCACAAGACCTCGGACGATTGAGGTGCTATTAGGTTTTGTGAATTATCGATTGAAAAAATCTTTTTTACCCGCAGCAAGAATGTCGATATAAGGAGCGCCAAAGGCAGTCTTAGCCTGGAGTTGACCTTATGAGTACTGGCAAAGAGCAATTGGACGTAGAAGACGACTTCACACCCGTTGAGGCTGATGACGCCGAACCTGTGGTTGAAGTGGCAAAGACCAACCTTAGCAAACGCCGCACCATTGACAATCTGCTGGAGGAGCGCCGACTGCAAAAGCAATTGGCCGATTACGATTTTGACCTATGACACCTGAAAAGCCTCCCGAAACGGAGGCTTTTTACTTATTGCCGCCCCTGATAAACGCCTAACGCCTACCGTCAACGCTGCCCCCGTTACACCAGACCATTGCGTTGCGCCAGCTCGATCAGATCGACAAGGGAACGCGCATTGAGCTTCAGTAACAAGCGAGTCTTGTAAGTGCTGACGGTTTTATTGCTAAGAAACATTCCATCGGCAATCTCCTTGTTGGTTTTTCCACGGGCCAATTGCTGCAATACCATCATTTCCCGCCCTGAAAGACGATCCACCATATCGGATTCACAGGCATTGCCAAGACTGGAGCGCACCGTGTGCAGGGCTTGATTCGGAAAGTAACTGTAGCCTGACAACACAGCCTTTATCGCGCTGAGCAATTCAGTGAGGTCCTGTTGCTTGCAGACATATCCGGCAGCCCCCGACTGCATGCAGCGCATGGAAAAATGACCCGGTGCCTGGGACGTCAGTATCAGTACCTTCATTGGCATTGCTGCCGATGACAGACGCGCAATGACTTCCAGCCCATCGAGTTTCGGAATGCCGATATCCAGAATGACAATATCGGGCATGAGTTCGCGAGCAAGCTGTAATGCATCCACGCCATTATCTGTTTCTGCAATGACTTCGTAGCCATGACGCTCCATCAGCATACGTACCGCGAGACGAATGACGGGGTGATCATCCACGATCAGCACTTTATTCATGGGCAAGTCCAATTTCGCTGTTCGAATTTTTAGAGCCCGCACAATAGCCTAGTCGTTTCACCCATGGCATGCCGCCCCCCCCGGCCACCCACACCAAGAGACATTCCCTACAAACAACACAGATTATTCCTACAATAATTCTTCGAAAACACTGCAGCAGAAAACTTGTCAGCCTTCTCGACCTGTCACGCTTCGACAGTTTTTTGTGTCGATTTGCAACCTCCAGCACGCAAGAGACTAAAAATCCAGCCTGCAAGGACGCTTGAACGCTCTTGAAAAGTAACCGATATTTTCCGAACAGGAACACACATCTATAACTTTATCCACCCTGCACCCACTCTTCATGCAGCCGGACAACAATCAAGCCCCTAACACAATGAAACAGATATACCGAAACACTAATAAAGCAGTTACTATCTTGAGCAGCAGACCAAAATATCCCCTACACCCATGAGCGAAGACAAACTTAAATGAGAATAAAACATGGAAAATATAAAACAAAGGATCACCAACCCCCTGACACTCATTGCGATATTCGCAACACTATCTGAAACTTCAGCAGCGATCTCCCTACCCTTTCTGGATGATGACGACAGGGATACCTACATTTGGTTCTTGATCAGCTTTCCTTTTTATTTGCTCTTTCTTTTCTTTGCCACACTCAACTTCAATTATCGGTCGCTCTACGCACCTTCTGACTTTGAGAACGGCGAACACTTCATAAAAGCCATGCACGACACCGAGCACCCGAGAAAGAGTCACTCCAGATTGAGATCCAAAAAATCGAACCGAAGGCAACCGACGATCGATCCCGGCCCCGCACTTTGCCCCAGTGACGCACAGGACCTTCCCGAGACGGATCTGCAGACTGCGGCAGAGCACTACGTCCGCTTGCCGGAGCGACTCAAGGACCTTTACATCGTCGATGTACGCGGGATGAGCAAAAAAATCGAGATGGGCGCCTCAGTGGAGAAGATTCAACAAGAACAGGGAAAACCTGCCCATGCAATCGTATTCATCACCTGTAGCGAGTCAGAGCGACTACTGAAGGCGAGCACATTCAAAAAGGTAAAAACAAAGAGACACACGGGTGCGTCGCTCTATGTTGCTTACAATTTGAATTCAAATGGTGTGACGGTCATCGATCAATCGCGCCCAATGACGCAGAACGGTCAATAGTGATTGATCAACATGTAAAGGATAATCAGGTGCATGGCAATGTAAGGCAGGACATCCTCATTCAAATCCGTGGCCTCGTCGATGACAAGGCCACAGATTAATCACAACGCTGCTCTACGCTCTGTGACACATCAGAACAGCTTGCGGCCTTTATTCGCGGCAATACGCATGCGCAAGGCGTTAAGCTTGATGAAGCCCGCCGCATCAGCCTGGTTGTAGGCGCCGCCATCCTCCTCGAAGGTCGCGATATTGGCGTCGAACAGGGATTCGTCGGACTTGCGGCCAGTGACGATCACGTTGCCCTTGTACAGCTTCAGGCGCACAACGCCGTTCACATGAGCCTGGGAAGCATCGATCATCTGTTGCAGCATCAGACGCTCAGGGCTCCACCAGTAGCCGGTGTAGATCAGGCTGGCATATTTAGGCATCAGCTCGTCCTTGAGGTGCGCCACTTCGCGGTCCAGGGTGATCGATTCGATCGCACGGTGGGCCCGCAGCATGATGGTGCCGCCCGGGGTTTCGTAGCAGCCACGGGACTTCATGCCGACATAACGGTTCTCGACGATGTCCAGACGGCCGATACCGTGTTCGCCACCGATACGGTTCAGGGTCGCCAGCACGGTGGCCGGGGTCATTTCGACGCCGTCCAGTGCGACGATGTCGCCGTTGCGGTAGGTCAGTTCCAGGTACTGCGCCTTGTCAGGAGCCTTCTCCGGGGAGACGGTCCATTTCCACATGTCTTCTTCGTGCTCGGTCCAGGTGTCTTCCAGCACGCCGCCTTCATAGGAGATGTGCAGCAGGTTGGCATCCATCGAGTACGGGGATTTTTTCTTGCCGTGACGCTCGATCGGGATGTCGTGCTTTGCAGCGTAATCCATCAGCTTTTCACGGGACAGCAGGTCCCATTCGCGCCACGGAGCGATCACTTTCACCCCTGGCTTCAAGGCGTAGGCGCCCAGTTCGAAACGCACCTGGTCGTTGCCCTTGCCGGTCGCACCGTGGGAAATGGCGTCGGCACCGGTTTCGTTGGCGATTTCGATCAGGCGCTTGGCGATCAACGGACGAGCGATGGAAGTACCCAGCAGGTACTCGCCTTCGTAAACGGTGTTGGCGCGGAACATCGGGAACACGAAATCGCGCACGAATTCTTCGCGCAGATCGTCGATGTAGATTTCTTTTACGCCCATGGCCTGAGCCTTGGCGCGGGCCGGTTCGACCTCTTCGCCCTGACCCAGGTCAGCGGTGAAGGTCACGACTTCACAGTTATAAGTATCCTGCAGCCACTTGAGGATCACCGAAGTGTCCAGGCCGCCGGAATACGCCAGAACGACCTTGTTTACGTCCGCCATGCCATCACTCCACGGGGTTCTACGGAAAGCCGTCAAGTCTACCGGTCATGCAGAATAATTTACAGGGGCGCGACAGCTTATGACGACGAAGCGACAGATTATGTCAAGCGAGCGACTATGGCAGCGCACTCAGGACGTTGGCGCCGCACTCGCCGTCGCCGTGTCGCGAGAGGTCGGTTTTTCGGTCGGCGCCACCCGTGCGAGATGGACACTGACCCGACGGTTCTTCGCCCGATTCGCCGCAGTGGTGTTGGGCACCAATGGATAGCGTTCGCCGTGGAAGCGCAGGGTGACCTGCGACTCCTGGATACCGTTGGCCTTGAAGAACTCCATGACCGCCAGGGCCCGGCGTCGCGACAGGTCCCGGTTGGTCAGGCGGTTACCGCTGTTGTCGGAATGACCGTCGAGCTCGATGTGATTGACGGTCGGATCGGCCTTCATGTACTCCAGCATCACGTGCAATTGTGCCTTGGCTTGCGCGTCGAGATCGATGCCCTGGCCGGGGAAGCCGATCCGGGATTGTTTGACCTGTTCGAAATTCCTCGGCAACAGCTTCGCGACACAGCCCTGATATTCGTTGAAGGCCTTGCTGAACCTGACCGGCAACAGACGCACTTCCGATAGCCCGCCATCGCCCGAATATTTCCGCACCACCGGACTGCGGCCATCCATCAAGCCATTGATCAAGCGTCCGGCCTGTACTTGCGAACTGTTGAACAGCACATTGCCGCTGCCGATTTGCACGGCACCCAGGTTGATGTCGCCACGTCCCGGCTGCCAGGGCGCCGCAGCCGCCAGCAAGGTCGCCGAACCGCCGCCGATGATCGCGTTATAGGCCTTCAGCCGAAATGTCGCCTGCTCACCGGCGCGGCGCACGAATTCACCCGCACCAAAATCAGTGATCGGTTGGGTCAGGCGGCATTCGAACTTGTCACCTTCGACCGTCCACTCGATGCTCTCCAGGCGAGTCTGGAACGTGAGCGCCATTGCAGGAAGGCTGGCGAACACACTGAGCAAGGCTAAATAACGCTGGCGCACGGGAGGCTCCACTGGCTTCTACAACAAAAAGACCGACACACAAATGTTCACGGCAGACCTGTTGGATATCGGAAGCTTCCCGCAAAACTTGATAGCGAGTGCCTGGAAGAGTCTTTTCCGGTAGCATTCCCCCAGAGTTTGACCCGCCTGGAATCCCCTCATGTCCGACCGCCTGACCCTGCTGCGTCCCGACGACTGGCACATTCATCTTCGCGATGGTGCCGTGTTGACCAATACCGTTGCGGATGTCGCGCGCACCTTTGGTCGCGCCATCATCATGCCCAACCTGGTACCTCCGGTGCGCAACGCCGCTGAAGCCGACGGCTATCGCCAGCGGATTCTCGCTGCACGCCCGGCCGGCAGTCGTTTCGAGCCCTTGATGGTGCTCTACCTCACCGACCGTACCCAGCCCGAAGAAATCCGCGAGGCCAAGGCCAGCGGTTTCATTCACGCCGCCAAGCTGTACCCGGCCGGCGCGACCACCAATTCGGACTCTGGCGTCACCAGCATCGACAAGATTTTCCCTGCACTCGAGGCCATGGCCGAAGTCGGGATGCCCCTGCTGGTCCACGGTGAAGTCACCCGTGGCGATGTCGACGTGTTCGATCGAGAGAAAATCTTCATCGATGAGCACATGCGTCGTGTAGTCGAGCGTTTCCCGACGCTCAAGGTGGTGTTCGAACACATCACCACCGCTGACGCCGTGCAGTTCGTTAACGAGGCCTCGGCCAACGTCGGCGCGACCATCACCGCCCATCACCTGCTGTATAACCGCAACCATATGCTGGTGGGCGGGATTCGGCCGCACTTCTACTGCCTGCCGATCCTCAAGCGCAACACGCATCAGGAAGCACTGCTCGACGCCGCCACCAGCGGTAGCGACAAGTTCTTCCTCGGCACCGACTCGGCGCCCCATGCCCAGCACGCCAAGGAAGCCGCCTGCGGCTGTGCCGGTTGCTACACCGCCTATGCCGCGATCGAAATGTACGCCGAAGCCTTCGAACAGCGTAACGCGCTGGACAAGCTCGAAGCGTTCGCCAGCCTCAACGGCCCGCGCTTCTACAGCCTGCCGGTGAACACCGACCGCATCACCCTGGTTCGCGAAGAGTGGACCGCCCCAACCAGCCTGCCATTTGGCGAGCTGACTGTAATCCCGCTGCGCGCCGGTGAAAAACTGCGCTGGCGCCTGCTGGAGGAACACGCGTGAGTGAAGACCATTTCGACGACGAACAGGACGGTCAAGGCGGCGGAGGTGGTTCGCGCCACCCGATGGCTGAGCGCTTCCGTGGATACCTGCCCGTTGTTGTCGACGTTGAAACCGGGGGTTTCAACTCTGCCACTGACGCCTTGCTGGAAATTGCCGCCACCACCATCGCCATGGATGAAAAGGGGTTTGTTTACCCCGATCACACCTACTTCTTTCGCGTCGAGCCGTTTGAAGGCGCAAACATCGAAGCAGCAGCCCTGGAATTCACCGGGATCAAACTCGATCACCCGCTGCGCATGGCCGTGAGTGAAGAAGCGGCGCTGACCGATATCTTCCGCGGCATCCGCAAGGCCCTGAAGGCCAACGGTTGCAAACGGGCGATTCTGGTCGGGCACAACAGCAGCTTCGATCTGGGTTTCCTTAACGCGGCGGTTGCGCGCCTGGACATGAAGCGCAACCCGTTTCACCCGTTCTCGAGTTTCGATACTGCAACCCTGGCCGGTCTGGCTTATGGTCAAACCGTACTGGCCAAGGCCTGTCAGGCGGCCGACATCGATTTCGACGGCCGCGAGGCCCACTCGGCTCGTTATGACACCGAGAAGACGGCCGAGCTGTTCTGCGGCATCGTCAACCGCTGGAAACAAATGGGCGGCTGGGAAGACTTCAACGACTGACGCAACGCCCCCTGTAGGAGCTGGCTTGCCAGCGAAGGGGCCCTTCCATACACAGTAACTCTGTGGTGTGGCGACAGACGCCTTCGCTGGCAAGCCAGCTCCTACAGGGGTCATGTCAGTTGTATGGTAAATATTCCACCCATAAAAAAACCGGCCTCCAGGGCCGGTTTTTTTATGCCTCGAACCTGCCTTACAGCGCAGCAGCGTTCTCGGTCAGGTAAGCCGCGACGCCTTCGGTCGAAGCGGTCATGCCCTTGTCGCCTTTTTTCCAGTTTGCAGGGCAAACTTCGCCGTGCTCTTCGTGGAATTGCAGAGCGTCGACCAGACGGATCAGCTCTTCGATGTTACGGCCCAGCGGCAGGTCGTTGATGATCTGCGAGCGGACAACGCCCTTGTCGTCGATCAGGAACGCGCCACGGAAAGCCACACCGCCTTCGGACTCAACGTCGTAGGCCTTGGCGATTTCGTGTTTCAGGTCGGCTGCCATGGTGTAGCGGACTTCGCCGATGCCACCGTTGTTGACCGGAGTGTTGCGCCAGGCGTTGTGGGTGAAGTGCGAGTCGATCGAAACGGCGATCACTTCAACGTTGCGAGCCTTGAAATCAGACATGCGGTTGTCCAGAGCGATCAGCTCGGACGGGCACACGAAGGTGAAATCCAGTGGGTAGAAGAACACCAGGCCGTATTTGCCTTTGATGGCCGACGACAGGGTGAAGCTGTCTACGATTTCGCCATTGCCGAGTACGGCCGGTACGGTGAAGTCAGGGGCTTGCTTGCCTACGAGTACGCTCATTGGATATCTCCTGGTGTAAAAACGTGAAGTTCCGGGTTTGCGCCAGCCTGCCACCCTCAGGCGACAGCCCTGTGACACCCACCCGCTCCATAAGGACCGGCCATCATACACTGCGTTTTTGGGCTGTCCTCAACGGTTTTTCACAGACAGGTTAAAATGTCGTCGCAGCACTTGGTGGCACATGGCTTTGGAGATAAACCGTTCGTCAGTCATGCCCGCTTATAACGCAAAGCTTTCAGAAACCACTTTGACAATCATTCTCGTTAACATTAAGATCCATCGCAATTGAGTCACAACCAGCGACGGTTTTCACTTATGTATGTCTGCCTCTGCACTGGCGTCACCGACGGCCAAATCCGCGATGCAATCTATGAAGGATGCTGCAGCTACAAGGAAGTCCGCCAGGCTACCGGCGTTGCCAGTCAATGCGGAAAATGCGCCTGCCTTGCCAAGGAAGTGGTCCGCGAAACCCTGACCAAAATCCAATCGGCCCAGGCTGCGATACCCTTTCCGGCAGAATTTAGCGCTGCATAAATAACATATTTCAAGGAACCGGACTGATGTCCGGTTTTTTTATGCCCGAAAATCAATCGGTTACGCTCTAGACGCGGAACACAAACATTCTTATTCCGATTAATTTTCATTTAACTTTCAATAACTTAGGTTTGACACTCTTACTTGTGCGGCTCAAACTCTGCCTTATAGACAGCTAATACAGGGCAGGACCCCATCATGAAAGGCGACATTACAGTCATCCAGCATCTCAACAAGATCCTTGCCAATGAGCTGGTCGCGATCAATCAATATTTTCTGCATGCGCGCATGTACGAAGATTGGGGTCTGAACAAGCTCGGCAAGCACGAATACCACGAATCCATCGACGAGATGAAACACGCAGACAAGCTGATCAAGCGCATCCTGTTCCTTGAAGGCCTGCCGAACGTCCAGGACCTGGGCAAGCTGCAGATCGGCGAACACACCCAGGAAATGCTGGAGTGCGATCTGCGTATCGAAAAAACCGGTCATGCCGATCTCAAGGTGGCGATCGCACATTGCGAAACCGTTGGCGACTTCGGTAGCCGTGAACTGCTCGAAGACATTCTTGAGTCCGAAGAGGAACACATCGACTGGTTGGAGACCCAATTGGGCCTGATCGATAAAGTCGGTCTTGAGAACTATCTGCAATCGCAGATGGGCGAAGAATAAGTCGGCGCCCGCTAGGTCTTGTAGGAGCGAGCTCGGTTGCGATTCGCTCATAGACGCTGTGTTTATTCTGCAAAAACTGCGTCATCGTTAACGACCATCGCGAGCAAGCTTGCTCCTACAGACGCTGCGTTTATTCTGCAAAAACGCGTCATCGTTAACGACCATCGCGAGCAAGCTTGCTCCTACAGACGCTGTGTTTATTCTGCAAAAACTGCGTCATCGTTAACGACCATCGCGAGCAAGCTTGCTCCTACAGCCAAAAAAAGCCCCGCTCTCTTTTAAAGAGGCGGGGCTTTTTTTTCAAGACCGGGGTTCAGGCTTCGGTCTTGCCAGCTGCGGCTTTTTCAACAGCTGCCTTGATCGTGGCCTGCAACGAACCGTCTGCAGCCATCTCGGTCATGATGTCGCTACCGCCGACCAGCTCACCACCGACCCACAGTTGTGGGAAAGTTGGCCAGTTGGCGTACTTTGGCAGGTTGGCGCGGATTTCCGGATTCTGCAGGATATCCACGTACGCAAACTTTTCGCCACACGCCATCACGGCCTGCGCAGCTTTAGCGGAAAAGCCACACTGCGGGGCATTCGGCGAACCTTTCATGTAAAGCAGAATGGTATTGTTGGCAATCTGCTCTTTAATCGTTTCGATGATATCCATGAAGCACCTCGGCTGAACTTTCCGACTCAATGGTCGGCACGGTGGCGCATTGTAACGGAAACCCGAGCGCCATGCTCGGCCTCCCCGACAGACTTGCTCAAGTCGCCGCCACGGTCACCGGCACACCGTTCAATGCCGCATTGCCCGACAACTCATCAAGCTGGCATTCGTCCGTCAGGTCGTTCGCACTGGCGCCTGGCTGGCTTCTGGCAATCGTCATTTGCACGCCGGGCCGCGCATGGCCCCAGCCGTGAGGCAGGCTGACCACGCCTTTCATCATGTCCAGACTGCTCAACACTTCAACTTCGATGACACCGACTCGCGAACTGACCCGCACCCGCTGCCCGTCATTGAGGCCACGAGCGGCCAGGTCGTCCGGGTGCATCAGCAATTGATGGCGCGGCTTGCCCTTCACCAGACGGTGATAGTTATGCATCCACGAGTTGTTGCTGCGTACATGACGGCGGCCGATCATCAGCAACTCATCAAGGGCCGGGGGTTGCAGGGCGGCGAAACGCGCCAGGTCGGCAAGGATCGCCGCCGGTGCGGCCTGAACTCGCTGGCTGGCGGTTTTCAGACGTGGCGCCAGATTGGATTTCAACGCCCCGAGATCGACACCGTGCGGATGATCGAACAAGGTCGCCAGCGACAGCTTGTGTTGCGAAGCATCGCCATACAGCCCCGCCCGCAAGCCGTGATCGATCATCTGTGCCGGCGGGATCGTCGGTTTCAGTTCCTTGCCGGTCTTCGCGGCAAAGGCCTTGGCCAGCCCGACGAAAATCTCCCAGTCATGCAACGCGCCTTCCGGCTTGGCCAGAATCGCGCGGTTGAAACGCGTCACGTTACGTACCGCAAACATATTGAAGGTGGTGTCGTAATGATCGTTCTCCAGTGCCGAAGTCGACGGCAGGATCAGGTCGGCATATCGCGTGGTTTCGTTGATGTACAAGTCGACGCTGACCATGAACTCCAGATTATCCAGCGCCTGTTCCAGTTGCCGGCCATTGGGCGTGGAGAGCACCGGATTGCCCGCCACGGTAATCAGCGCCCGAACCTGCCCTTGCCCTTCGGTGAGCATCTCTTCGGCCAGCGCCGACACCGGCAGTTCGCCAGCGTATTCGGGACGCCCGGACACCCGGCTCTGCCACCGATTGAAGTGCCCGCCCGACGTCGACGCCACCAGATCCACTGCAGGCTCGGTGCACAATGCCCCGCCCACGCGATCAAGGTTGCCGGTGACCAGATTGATCAGTTGCACCACCCAGTGGCACAAGGTACCGAACGCCTGGGTCGAAACGCCCATGCGCCCATAGCAAACCGCTGTCGGGGCGCACGCGAAATCCCGCGCCAATCGGCGGATCTGTTCGGCCGGCACGGCGCACAGCGGGCTCATGGCCTCGGCGGTGAAACCGGCCACCGCTGCACGCACCTCGTCCAGACCGTCCACAGGCAAATGACTGTCGCGGGTCAGGCCTTCAGCGAACAGGGTATTGAGTAGCCCGAACAACAACGCCGCATCGCCCCCCGGACGCACGAACAGATGCTGATCGGCCATCGCCGCCGTTTCGCTGCGGCGCGGATCGACCACCACCACTTTGCCGCCCCGGGCCTGAATGGCCTTCAAACGTTTTTCCACATCGGGCACGGTCATGATGCTGCCATTGGACGCCAACGGATTGCCGCCCAGGATCAGCATGAAATCGGTGTGATCGATATCCGGGATCGGCAACAGCAAGCCGTGGCCGTACATCAAATGACTGGTCAGGTGGTGGGGCAACTGATCGACCGATGTTGCGGAAAACCGGTTGCGGGTTTTCAACATGCCGAGAAAATAATTGCTGTGGGTCATCAACCCGTAGTTGTGCACGCTGGGATTGCCTTGATAGACCGCCACCGCGTTCTGGCCGTGACGCGCCTGAATCGCCGCCAGGCGTTCGGCGACCAGGTTGAAGGCGTCTTCCCATTCGATAGGCCGCCATTCGCTGCCGACCCGCTGCATCGGCTGCCGCAAGCGATCCGGATCATTTTGTATATCCTGCAGCGCAACCGCCTTGGGACAGATATGCCCGCGACTGAACGTATCCTGGGCATCTCCCTTGATCGAAGTGATCTGCACGCGGCCCTCGGCCTCGGCGGTTTCGATGGTCAGGCCGCAGATGGCTTCACACAAGTGGCAGGCACGGTGATGGAGAGTCTTGGTCATGGCCAGTCTCTGTCTTGTTCTGGGCGGGCATTGTCGGCCGCGGGAACAAAACTATGGCGCGTGACCCCGCCTCGCGCCAGCGATGTTCGTCTTGTGAATCGGCAGCCATCAGGCCAGCAGATGACTGCCCACAATCAGTTCGGCGGCAGGCCAGGCGGGGCCTGCAACTGAATTTCCTGAACGGTTTCGATCTGTTCCTGGGCGACATGAGTGCCAGTGAGCTCGCCGATCAACTGCCAGTGCTCGTCGAGACCGGTGCTGATGGTCGCCATGCGGTCGATCATCCGCCTGCCCGCAGCCTTGGTGACTTCATCATTACTGCGCATCAACTCGAAAGACATCGAAGTCATGGACGCGGTGAGATGGGTCAGGGAGCGGGCTGTGAGGCTGAGTAATTCCATCAATTGGTGTTCTTTCGATTCCATTCCGAGCCTTCCCTGCGTCGCTTGAACCTTAGTTATAACCCAGCCCCATGCTTTATCAAATGTTTCAGGCCGAAGAAATCTCGAATGACAGGCCCGAATCCGACCGTCGCCCTGCCCTTGTCATCCTGCTTTATTGCAAAGCCCTGCAAGCCCAGTGTACAAATGACGGGCTGCTGTCAGGAAACCGGCTTCAAAAGCGCTATTGCGGTCACCCCCGTAGCCCCTCTGAAATCCCCGTACACCGTAGCCTATTGGAAAAACGCGACATTTAATGTCAATATCGCGCCTCCCCCTATTTCGTCGCCACGTGCGGCTTACGCCGCAGGTCTCGCCCGTTTTTTTAATTAAACAAGGCTTTGAGTATCTGCGGTCTGTTGCAAAAAGGTAGTCAATGATGAGCGCAAGGCACTTTCTCTCCCTAATGGATTGCACGCCCGAAGAGCTGGTCAGCGTCATCCGTCGAGGCGTTGAGCTCAAAGACCTGCGTAACCGCGGCGTACTGTTCGAGCCCCTGAAAAACCGCGTGCTCGGGATGATTTTCGAAAAGTCCTCGACCCGCACCCGTATTTCGTTTGAAGCCGGCATGATCCAGCTTGGCGGCCAGGCCATTTTCCTCTCGCCGCGCGACACGCAACTGGGCCGTGGCGAGCCGATCGGCGACTGCGCCATCGTCATGTCGAGCATGCTCGATGCGGTGATGATCCGCACCTTTGCCCACAGCACCCTGACCGAATTCGCCGCCAACTCCCGCGTGCCGGTCATCAACGGCCTGTCCGACGACCTGCACCCCTGCCAGCTGCTGGCTGACATGCAGACGTTCCTGGAACATCGCGGCTCGATCCAGGGCAAGACCGTAGCCTGGATCGGCGACGGCAATAACATGTGCAACAGCTATATAGAAGCGGCGATCCAGTTCGACTTCCAATTGCGTGTCGCGTGCCCGGAAGGCTTTGAGCCCAACCCGGAGTTCGTGGCCAAGGCCGGCGATCGGGTGACCATCGTCCGCGATCCGAAGGATGCCGTGCGCGGCGCCCACCTGGTGAGCACCGACGTCTGGACCTCCATGGGTCAGGAAGAAGAAACCGCCAAACGCCTGAAACTGTTCGCGCCGTTCCAGGTGACCCGCGCCCTGCTCGACCTGGCGGCCGAGGATGTGCTGTTCATGCACTGCCTGCCCGCTCACCGTGGCGAGGAAATCAGCCTCGACGTGCTCGATGACAAGCGAGCCGTCGCCTGGGATCAAGCGGAGAACCGTCTGCACGCACAAAAGGCCCTGCTCGAGTTCCTGGTCGAGCCGGCGTATCACCACGCATGAGCCATCCCTTGCTGCTTAATCTGCGCAACCTCGCTTGCGGCTATCAAGACCAACGGGTGGTACAGAACCTCAACCTGCACCTCAATGCCGGCGATATCGGTTGCCTGCTGGGCTCTTCGGGCTGCGGCAAGACCACCACCCTGCGGGCAATTGCCGGTTTCGAACCGGTGCACGAAGGTGAAATCCAGCTGGCCGGGGAAACCATCTCCCGAGCCGGCTTCACCCTTGCGCCGGAGAAGCGCCGGATCGGCATGGTGTTCCAGGACTACGCGCTGTTTCCGCATCTGAGCGTGGCCGAGAACATTGCCTTCGGGATCCGCAAACATCCGCAGAAAAATCGCGTCATCGAAGAGCTGCTGGAACTGGTCAACCTGAAAGGTCTCGGCAAGCGCTTCCCCCACGAGCTCTCAGGTGGTCAGCAACAGCGTGTCGCCCTGGCCCGGGCCCTGGCGCCGGAGCCGCAACTGCTGCTGCTCGACGAACCCTTCTCCAACCTCGATGGCGAATTGCGACGCAAGCTCAGCCACGAGGTGCGCGACATCCTCAAGAGCCGTGGCACCAGCGCGATCCTGGTGACCCATGATCAGGAAGAGGCCTTTGCGGTGAGCGACCATGTGGGGGTTTTCAAGGAGGGTCGCCTGGAACAGTGGGACACGCCCTACAACCTGTATCACGAGCCGCTGACGCCGTTCGTGGCCAGCTTCATCGGCCAGGGCTATTTCATTCGCGGCCAGCTCAATAGCCCGGAGTCGGTGCAGACCGAGCTGGGGGAGTTGCGCGGCAACCGGGCTTACACCTGGCCGATTGGCGGAGCCGTGGACGTGCTGCTGCGGCCGGATGATATCGTTTATGCGCCGGACAACGGCTTGAAGGCGAAGATCGTCGGCAAGTCGTTCCAGGGCGCATCGACCCTGTATCGCTTGCAGATGCCCACCGGCGCGCAGCTGGAGTCGATTTTCCCCAGCCATGCCGATCATCAGGTGGGTGCAGAGGTCGGCATTCGGGTTGCGGCTGAACATCTGGTGCTGTTTCAGGCCTCCGGCAGCATCGCGGCGCAGATTCCGGCCATCGAATCCGGCGTTCGGCGGTACAGCACTGCCAGCTGAAACCTGAAACCTGTAGGAGCCGGCTTGCCGGCGAAGACGGCGGCACATTCAGTAGAGGTGTTAACTGATAGACCATCTTCGCCGGCAAGCCGGCTCCTACAGGGATTGAAGTCAACCCAGCAGCAGCGTTCCGCTCGCAACAAGCGTCGCATTTCCGCCAATCTTCACCCGGTCCCCTTCCAGCCGGCAGAACAACTCCCCGCCCCGCGCCGAACACTGGTAAGCCGTCAGGTCCGACTTGCCCAGACGTTTCGACCAGTACGGAATCAGGCTGCAATGGGTCGATCCGGTCACCGGGTCTTCGTTGATGCCAATCGCCGGGGCGAAGTATCGGGAAACGAAATCGTGCTTGCTGCCCCGCGCAGTCACGATGGCGCCCAGCCACGGCAGTTTCGCCAGGGCGACCATGTCTGGCTGGCAATCGAGCACGGCTTGTTCCGAGTCCAACACCACAAACAATTCATTCGAACCCAGCACATCGACCGCTTCCACGCCGAGCGCACGCTCGACGTCCAGGGTCACGCCCACTTCCGAGGGGACGATGGAGGGGAAATCCAGCCACAAGCGTTGACCCTTGCGGGTCACACTCAACGGGCCGGACTTGCAAACGAAGTCCAGACGCTCGACCGGCTCCCTGTAGATCTCAAACAGCACGTAAGCGCTGGCCAGCGTCGCGTGGCCGCACAACGGGACCTCGGTACTGGGGGTAAACCAGCGGATGTGCCAGTGCTGCCCTTCGCGCACCACAAAGGCGGTTTCGGCGAGGTTGTGCTCGGCGGCGATCTTCTGCATCAGCTCGTCGGCGAGCCAGGCATCGAGCCGATAAACCATCGCCGGGTTGCCACTGAACAGTCGATCACTGAACGCATCGACCTGATGAAACTCGAGCTGCATAACCACCTCCCTATGTTCGTTTACCCAGCATGCGGCCGTAGGCACCCGCACGCCAGTCACAGAGCCGACCAATTTCCACCATACAGTGCCCGTCTGATTACCCTGTTCACGAGCGGCCGATATCAGCGAATTTTGCCTGGGTGTGTTCGGCCAACACGGCAGGCGCCAGTTCGACTTCCAGACCGCGACGACCCGCACTGACAAAGATGCTGGCAAATGGCTGAGCGGATTTATCAATAAAGGTGCGCAAGCGTTTTTTCTGCCCCAGCGGGCTGATGCCGCCCAACAGGTAACCGGTGGAGCGTTGCGCAGCCGCCGGGTCGGCCATTTCGACTTTTTTCACGCCTGCCGCGTGAGCCAGGCCCTTCAGGTCGAGACTTCCGACGACCGGCACCACCGCCACCAGCAACTCGCCCTTCTCACTGGTCGCCAGCAAGGTCTTGAACACCTGAGCAGGGTCCAATCCCAGTTTCTCCGCGGCCTCCAGCCCATAGGAGGCGGCCTTTGGATCATGTTCGTAACTGTGCACTCGATGTTCGGCATGAACTTTTTTCAACAAATCCAATGCAGGGGTCATGGCAGCTCCAGGCTGGGCGACAGAAGAAAAATCCTGCGCCGGATTCTAGGACATTGATCGACAAATGGCTCTATTGCGGTGCTGTTTCAATGGCTTGACGGTGCTCCGTACCGTTCGACCATGTTCAGGCCTCTGAGTGAACGATGTGGTCATTGATGCGACTAACCGTTCGATTGTGACTGACTGTTCACTTTCGACCTTTGACATCAGCGTTTCTTGTCTATATTTTTTCGAATACGAATAAGGTACAAATGTCTCACTGCAGTATCCGGCAGTAAGCCGAGGACCAGGATGGGGATCCTGCCCCGGTGAAAATCGCGCTTTGATCAAAATTGAAAGCGCCATACAACAACAAAAAACGAGGTTTTCAATGACAACCGCTTTACAACAACCGTCGCTCTCGAGCCAATGCATCGCCGAGTTCCTGGGTACTGCGCTGCTGATATTTTTCGGCACAGGTTGCGTTGCCGCGCTCAAGGTCGCGGGTGCCAGCTTTGGCCTGTGGGAAATCAGCATCATCTGGGGTATCGGCGTGAGCATGGCGATTTACTTGACCGCCGGTGTTTCCGGAGCCCACCTCAATCCTGCCGTCAGTATTGCCCTGACCCTTTTCGCTGATTTCGAAAAGCGCAAACTGCCTTTCTACATGCTCGCCCAGATCGCTGGCGCTTTCTGTGGCGCGTTGCTGGTGTACACGCTGTACAGCGGTTTATTCTTCGATTACGAACAAACCCACGATATGGTTCGTGGCACTCAAGCCAGTCTCGAACTGGCATCGGTGTTCTCCACCTTCCCCAATCCGGGCTTGACCACGGCTCAAGCCTTCCTGGTGGAAGTGATTATCACCGCCATCCTGATGGGCGTGATCATGTCCCTGACCGACGACAACAATGGTCTGCCAAAAGGCCCGCTGGCGCCGCTGCTGATCGGCCTGCTGATTGCCGTGATTGGCAGCTCGATGGGCCCGCTGACCGGTTTCGCGATGAACCCGGCACGTGACTTCGGCCCCAAGCTGATGACTTTCTTCGCGGGCTGGGGTGAAATTTCCCTCACCGGCGGGCGCGATATCCCGTATTTCCTGATTCCGATTTTTGCACCGATAGTCGGTGCCTGCCTCGGCGCTGGTGCCTATCGCGGGCTGATTGCCCGTCATCTGCCCAGCCCCGCACCTGCTACGACGGACGCGGCACCCGCCATTGACGGCAAACCAAGAACTTCTTGATAGCGTTGGCGTGCGATCCTGCCCACTTCGATCCCGCGCCTGATCCCACTCCCTTATTTCGTCCAAGGCAATCGACATGACCGACATTCAGAATAAGAACTACATCATTGCCCTCGATCAGGGTACGACCAGCTCCCGCGCGATCATTTTCGACCGTGACGCGAATGTGGTCTGCACCGCACAACGCGAATTCGTCCAGCATTACCCCCAGCCCGGCTGGGTCGAACACGACCCGATGGAGATCTTCGCCACCCAGAGCGCGGTGATGGTCGAGGCCCTGGCTCAAGCCGGCCTGCATCACGACCAGGTGGCGGCCATCGGCATCACCAACCAGCGCGAAACCACCGTGGTCTGGGACAAGATCACCGGCCGCCCGATCTACAACGCGATCGTCTGGCAGTGCCGGCGCAGCACCGAAATCTGCCAGCAGCTCAAGCGCGATGGCCATGAGCAATACATCAGCGACACCACCGGCCTGGTCACTGACCCGTACTTCTCCGGCACCAAGCTCAAGTGGATCCTCGATAACGTCGAAGGCAGCCGCGAACGTGCGCGCAAGGGCGAATTGCTGTTCGGTACGGTCGACAGCTGGCTGATCTGGAAATTTACCGGCGGCAAGGTGCATGTCACCGACTACACCAACGCCTCGCGCACCCTGCTCTTCAACATCCACACCCTGGAGTGGGACGCGAAGATGCTGGAGGTGCTGGATATTCCGCGCGAGATGCTGCCGGAAGTTAAATCCTCGTCCGAAATCTACGGCCACACCAAAAGCGGCATCGCCATCGGCGGTATCGCCGGCGACCAGCAAGCGGCGCTGTTCGGCCAGATGTGCGTCGAGCCAGGCCAGGCGAAAAACACCTATGGCACCGGCTGCTTCCTGCTGATGAACACCGGCGACAAAGCCGTGAAGTCCAAACACGGCATGTTGACCACCATCGCTTGCGGCCCGCGCGGTGAAGTGGCTTACGCGCTGGAAGGTGCCGTGTTCAACGGCGGCTCCACCGTTCAGTGGCTGCGTGACGAACTGAAGATCATCAACGACGCCCACGACACCGAATATTTCGCCAACAAGGTCAAGGACAGCAACGGCGTGTACCTGGTACCGGCTTTCACTGGCCTGGGCGCGCCGTACTGGGATCCGTATGCCCGCGGCGCATTGTTCGGCCTGACCCGCGGCGTGCGTGTGGATCACATCATTCGTGCCGCACTGGAGTCGATCGCCTACCAGACCCGCGACGTACTCGACGCCATGCAACAGGACTCCGGCGAACGCCTCAAGTCCCTGCGGGTGGACGGCGGCGCAGTGGCGAACAATTTCCTGATGCAGTTCCAGGCTGACATCCTCGGCACTCAGGTCGAACGTCCGCAAATGCGCGAAACCACGGCATTGGGCGCCGCTTACCTGGCCGGCCTGGCCTGCGGTTTCTGGGGCAGCCTGGACGAGTTGCGCGGCAAGGCGGTGATCGAGCGCAAGTTCGAACCGACCCTGGAAGAAAGCGCCAAGGAACAACTCTACGCCGGCTGGAAAAAAGCGGTCAGCCGCACGCGCGATTGGGAACCACACGAAGGCGCTGAATAAGCCAGGCCCGGTATTCGTATCGGTATTGTCCAACCAGCGTGAAAGCGTAGCGAGCGAAGGCAAGACAAGGCAAAAACAGGCGAGGACCGGCTGGGGTCGCACCCGACTTTACGAGGTTGTAAATGAGCAGTCCGAGCCTGTTTTTAACGCAGGATTGCTTGCGTAACGCCGAAGGCGTCCAGCACGAAGTAGCTTTCACGTTGGTTGGAAACTGGCAGGGAGCAGATTCCTGCGTCATCATGGGCAAATTTTGCACGGCAGCCCAAAGGACGCCCCATGAATCTGCCTCCCCGTCAGCAGCAAATCCTCGAACTGGTCCGCGAACGCGGCTATGTCAGCATCGAGGAAATGGCCACGCTGTTTGTCGTTACACCGCAAACCATCCGCCGCGATATCAATCAGCTCGCGGAAGCCAATCTGTTGCGTCGCTACCACGGCGGCGCAGCTTACGATTCCAGCGTCGAAAACACCGCCTACGCCATGCGCGCCGACCAGATGCGCGATGAAAAACAGCGTATCGGCGAAGCCATTGCCGCGCAGATCCCCGATCACGCCTCGTTGTTCATCAATATCGGCACCACGACCGAATCGATTGCCCGGGCGCTGCTCAATCACAGTCATCTGAAAATCATCACCAATAACTTGCACGTAGCCTCGATGCTCAGCGCCAAGGACGACTTCGACGTGCTGCTGACGGGCGGCAACGTGCGGCGTGACGGCGGCGTGGTCGGTCAGGCGAGTGTCGATTTCATCAACCAGTTCAAGGTTGACTTCGCGCTCGTCGGCATCAGTGGCATCGATGAAGACGGCAGCCTGCTGGACTTCGACTATCAGGAAGTCCGGGTGTCCCAGGCGATCATCGCCAATGCGCGCCAGGTGATTTTGGCGGCAGACTCCAGCAAGTTCGGGCGCAATGCCATGATTCGCCTGGGGCCGATCAGCCTGATCGATTGCCTGGTGACGGATCAGCCGCCGGTGCCGGCGTTGGCGCAGTTGTTGAGTCAGCACAAGATTCGGTTGGAGGTCGTTTAACCACTGACATCTTTGGTGCCTGTACCGGCGCCTTCGCGAGCAAGCCCGCTCCCACAGGAAATTGAGTCGGCCACAGGATTTGTGGACGGCGATACTCACTGTGGGAGCGGGCTTGCTCGCGAATACGGTCGCCCAGGCGACACACCTTCCGCGGCTTACCGCGCCTCTAAATGTTCGAAAATTTTCCTTTCGCAGCCCTTCGATGAGTATTTTCAATCGAAGTTAACTGGCTGTGGGCGGCTTTATGGGCTACCATTTTCGCAAATGAACATTAATGTTCGAATTCCAATACCGAAAATCAAAAAGCCCGAGGCCAGCCGATGCCCACTTCTACCTTGCCTACGCCCCCTCTCGCCGAGGTCTACGATATCGCCGTCATTGGCGGCGGGATCAATGGCGTGGGGATCGCAGCGGATGCCGCCGGTCGCGGTCTTTCGGTGTTCCTTTGCGAAAAGGATGACTTGGCCAGCCATACCTCCTCGGCCAGCAGCAAGCTGATCCACGGTGGCCTGCGCTACCTTGAACATTACGAATTCCGCCTGGTGCGCGAAGCCCTGGCCGAGCGCGAAGTGCTGCTGGCCAAGGCCCCGCACATCGTCAAGCAGATGCGCTTCGTACTGCCCCACCGTCCGCACCTGCGTCCAGCCTGGATGATCCGTGCCGGCCTGTTCCTTTATGACCACCTGGGCAAAAGGGAAAAACTCGAAGGCTCGAAGAGTCTCAAGTTCGGCCCGGACAGCCCGCTGAAAAGCGAAATCACCAAAGGCTTCGAATACTCCGATTGCTGGGTCGATGACGCGCGCCTGGTGGTGTTGAACGCTATGGCCGCCCGCGAGAAAGGCGCCCACGTTCACACCCGGACCCGTTGTGTCAGCGCTCGACGCACCAAGGGTCTGTGGCACCTGCACCTGGAACGTGCCGACGGCAGCCTGTTTTCGATCCGCGCCAAGGCCCTGGTCAATGCGGCAGGTCCGTGGGTTGCCAAGTTCATCCGTGACGACCTGAAAATGGAATCGCCGTATGGCATCCGCCTGATCCAGGGCAGCCACCTGATCGTGCCGAAACTGTATGAAGGCGAACATGCGCACATTCTGCAAAACGAAGATCAGCGCATCGTGTTCACCATTCCGTACCTGAATCACTTCACCCTGATCGGCACCACCGACCGCGAGTACACCGGCGACCCGGCCAAGGTGGCGATCACCGAGGGCGAAACCGATTACCTGCTCAAAGTGGTCAACGCCCACTTCAAGAAACGCATAAGCCGCGACGACATCCTGCACAGTTATTCCGGCGTTCGTCCGCTGTGCAACGACGAATCCGACAATCCGTCGGCCGTCACCCGCGACTACACCCTCGCATTGTCCGGCACGGGCGAAGAAGCGCCGCTGCTGTCGGTGTTCGGCGGCAAGCTGACCACGTACCGCAAACTGGCCGAGTCGGCACTGGCGCAACTGGCCCCGTACTTCCCGCAGATCAAGCCAGGCTGGACCGCAAAGGCCACCCTGCCCGGCGGCGAAGACATGACCACCCCGCAAGCCTTGTGCGCGAAAATCCGCGACGCGTTCGATTGGGTGCCGACCGAAATCGCCCGCCGCTGGGCCACCACCTACGGCAGTCGTACCTGGCGCATGCTTGAAGGTGTGCAGAACTTGACGGATCTTGGCGAACACATCGGCGGCGGTCTCTATACGCGCGAAGTCGATTACCTGTGCGGCGAGGAATGGGCGACCACGGCGCATGACATTCTGTGGCGTCGCAGCAAGCTGGGGTTGTTCACCACACCAGAAGAGCAGCAGAAATTGGCGGACTATCTGCGCAAGGTCGGACAGCACCGCAGCAAGATCGAAGCGGCCTGATCGGGGAACCGGTTAAACGAAAGCCCCTGAATCTCACGATTCAGGGGCTTTTTGCGTTCTTGATCACACCACCTATCTCCTGTGGGAGCGGGCTTGCTCGCGAAAGCGGTGTGCCAGCCAACATCAATGTTGAATGTTATGGCCTCTTCGCGAGCAAGCCCGCTCCCACAGGGGATTTCATTGTTCCGTGGATTTCATTCGGTTTTCCGAACGCGACCTGCCGGTCAATTCGGTTTACCGGATCTTTGGCCATGGAAAACCATGCTTTAAATATTAAATACCTTTATAAATCAATATGTTGCCATGTATCGCCTGGCCTGGCACGAGTCATGCTCTACACTCTTGGACGAATGCCTGTTGCGCGAACTCTTCAATAGCCGGCAGCCATTCGAAGCACAAAAGGGCCGATGAACTGGCTCCATAAAAAAAACAATGTCGAGGAAAATTTGATGCGCATCGTTCCCCATATCCTGGGCGCAGCCATTGCTGCCGCTCTGATTAGCACTCCAGTTTTTGCTGCCGAGCTCACCGGCACACTGAAGAAGATCAAGGAGTCCGGCACCATCACCCTCGGGCATCGTGACGCTTCCATTCCGTTTTCCTATATCGCGGATGCTTCCGGCAAGCCAGTTGGCTATTCCCACGATATCCAGTTGAAAATCGTCGAAGCCATCAAGAAAGACCTGGACATGCCCAACCTCCAGGTCAAATACAACCTCGTGACTTCGCAAACCCGTATTCCACTGGTGCAGAACGGCACCGTGGACGTCGAGTGCGGCTCCACCACCAACAACGTCGAGCGCCAGCAGCAAGTTGCCTTCTCGGTCGGCATTTTCGAAATCGGTACCCGTCTGCTGTCCAAGAAAGACTCCAAGTACAAGGATTTCGACGACCTTAAAGGCAAGAACGTCGTGACCACCGCGGGCACCACGTCCGAGCGCATCATCAAGTCGATGAACGCCGACAAGCAAATGGGCATGAATGTCATCTCCGCCAAAGACCACGGCGAGTCGTTCCAGATGCTCGAATCAGGCCGCGCTGTTGCCTTCATGATGGACGACGCCTTGCTGGCCGGTGAAGCAGCCAAAGCCAAGAAGGCCGATGACTGGGCCGTTACCGGTACTCCACAGTCCTACGAAATCTACGGCTGCATGGTTCGCAAGGGTGACGAGCCGTTCAAGAAGGCGGTCGACGACGCAATCATCGCGACCTACAAGTCGGGCGAGATCAACAAGATCTACGAAAAATGGTTCATGCAGCCAATCCCGCCTAAAGGCCTGAACCTGAACTTCCCGATGAGCGACGAGCTCAAGGCCCTGATCGCCAATCCGACCGATAAAGCGGCTGACGAAAAGAAATCCTGATTTCTGACTAACCTTATCTCCTGAGAGGGCCCCTGCCCTCTCAGGGATGGTCACTCCCTGCTGGCATTTTCTGGAAACACTCGAACCGGTGGCTGTCGAGCCGCTCGTGTGTGCCTGACCGTAAAGGTCACGGGAACGGAACTTCCCCAGGCGGGTATTTGTATATCGATCGAATCCGAGGGGAGACCCTAATGAATTACAACTGGGACTGGGGCGTGTTCTTCAAGTCCACCGGCGTGGGCAGCGAGATTTATTTCGACTGGTACATTTCCGGTCTGGGCTGGACCATTGCCATCGCTGTCGCTGCCTGGATCATCGCGCTGCTGCTGGGCTCGATCCTGGGTGTCATGCGCACCGTGCCGAACCGCATCGTGTCGGGCATCGCGACCTGTTATGTCGAACTCTTCCGTAACGTGCCGCTGCTGGTGCAGCTGTTCATCTGGTACTTCCTGGTACCCGACCTGCTGCCTGCGGACATCCAGGAGTGGTACAAGCAAGACCTGAACCCGACCACCTCGGCCTTCCTGAGCGTTGTCGTGTGCCTGGGCCTGTTCACCACTGCGCGTGTCTGCGAACAAGTGCGTACCGGTATCCAGGCGCTGCCTCGCGGCCAGGAATCCGCTGCCCGCGCCATGGGCTTCAAGCTGCCGCAGATCTACTGGAACGTGCTGCTGCCCCAGGCGTACCGGATCATCATTCCGCCGCTGACCTCGGAATTTTTGAACGTGTTCAAGAACTCTTCCGTGGCTTCGCTGATCGGCTTGATGGAACTGCTGGCGCAGACCAAGCAGACCGCCGAGTTCTCCGCCAACCTGTTCGAAGCCTTCACCCTGGCGACGCTGATCTACTTCACCCTGAACATGGGCCTGATGCTGCTGATGCGCGGCGTCGAGAAGAAAGTTGCCGTACCGGGCCTGATCTCCGTAGGGGGTAAATGATGGAATTCGACTTCTCGGGCATCATCCCGTCCATGCCGGGTTTGTGGAACGGCATGGTCATGACCCTCAAGCTCATGGCCCTGGGCGTGACCGGCGGGATCATCCTCGGCACGATCCTGGCCCTGATGCGCCTGTCCCACAACAAGCTGCTGTCGAACATCGCCGGCGCCTACGTCAACTACTTCCGCTCGATCCCGCTGCTGCTGGTCATCACCTGGTTCTACCTGGCGGTACCGTTCGTATTGCGCTGGATCACCGGCGAAGATACGCCGATCGGCGCGTTCGCCTCCTGCATCGTGGCGTTCATGATGTTTGAAGCGGCGTACTTCTGCGAAATCGTCCGGGCCGGCGTGCAATCGATTCCCAAGGGCCAGATGGGTGCTGCCCAGGCGCTGGGCATGAACTACAGCCAGATGATGCGCTTGATCATCCTGCCGCAAGCGTTCCGCAAGATGACCCCGCTGCTGCTGCAACAGAGCATCATCCTGTTTCAGGACACTTCGCTGGTCTACGCGGTCGGCCTGGTGGATTTCCTCAATGCCTCCCGCGCCAGTGGCGACATCATCGGCCGCTCCAACGAGTTTCTGATCTTCGCCGGTTTCACCTACTTCATCATCAGCTTTGCCGCCTCGCAGCTGGTCAAGCGTCTGCAAAAAAGGTTCGCCGTATGATCTCTATCAAGAACGTCAACAAGTGGTATGGGGACTTCCAGGTACTGACTGATTGCAGCACCGAGGTCAAAAAAGGCGAGGTGATCGTGGTGTGCGGGCCGTCCGGCTCCGGCAAATCGACCCTGATCAAATGTGTCAACGCCCTGGAACCGTTCCAGAAAGGCGATGTGGTGGTCGATGGCACCTCCATCGCCGACCCGAAGACCGATCTGCCGAAACTGCGCTCGCGCGTGGGTATGGTGTTCCAGCATTTCGAACTGTTCCCGCACCTGAGCATCATGGATAACCTGACCATCGCTCAGATCAAGGTGTTGGGGCGGAGCAAGGAAGAGGCCTCCAAAAAAGCCCTGCAATTGCTCGAGCGCGTCGGTCTTTCGGCCCACGCCAAAAAGCATCCCGGGCAACTCTCCGGTGGCCAGCAGCAGCGCGTGGCGATTGCCCGTGCGCTGGCGATGGACCCGATCGTCATGCTGTTCGACGAACCGACCTCGGCGCTCGACCCTGAAATGGTCAACGAAGTGCTGGACGTGATGGTGCAACTGGCTCACGAAGGCATGACCATGATGTGCGTGACCCACGAAATGGGCTTCGCCCGCAAAGTGGCGGACCGGGTGATCTTCATGGACCAGGGCAAGATCATCGAAGACTGCAAGAAAGAGGAGTTCTTCGGCGATATCAACGCCCGTGCCGAACGGACGCAGCACTTCCTCGCGAAGATTCTGCAGCACTAAGAAGAGCACCGCTCCCCCCCTGTAGGAGCTGGCTTGCCAGCGAAGGCGGCTTCAAGCCTTGCAGCGCCCATGCAGACGCCTTCGCCAGCAAGCCGGCTCCTACAGGTGTGTCAGGCAGACCGCGTCGTCTGGTTTGCTGTAGGAGCTGGCTTGCCAGCGAAAGCGGTGTGTCAGACATACCGCGTCGTCTGGTTCGCCAGCAAGCCGGCTCCTACAGGGGAATGTGTTGTGGTTGACCCAAGGCATCTGTGATGAAATGCGACCCCACTCTTTACCGCGCCGCGCCGACATCACTCGCCGTGAAACCACGTCTGATTCGCCATCTGTTCCTGCCGCCGCTGGTCATCGCCCTGATGATCGGGTTGGGTTACCTCGGCTTCTGGGTCAGTGAGCACTACGGAATCCGCAGCCTCAGCGAGAACGGCCAGCGCCAGCTGGAACTGCACGCCCGCGCCGTCGAGAGCGAGATCAGCAAGTACACCTACCTGCCCAGCCTGCTGGAACTCGAATCCAGTGTTTCCAGGCTGCTGGACGACCCGTCGCCGGAACACCGGCAGACGGTCAATGAATACCTCGAAGGCCTGAACCGGCGCAGCCGCAGTCGGGCCATCTACGTGATGGACACCACCGGCCGCGTCATGGCCACCAGCAACTGGCGCGACGTTGACAGTTACCTGGGAGAAGACCTGTCCTTTCGCGCTTACTTCCAGAACGCCGTCCGTGGCCAGCCAGGACGCTTCTATGGCATCGGCAGCACCAACGGCGAGCCCGGTTACTACCTGGCCCACGGCCTGGAAGAGCGCGGCAAGATCATCGGCGTGGCGGTGGTCAAGGTTCGCCTCGAAGCCATGGAAGAACGTTGGCAGCGGGCGCGCCTGGAGGCCTTCGTCAGCGACGAGAACGGCATCATCATTCTTTCCAGCGATCCGGCGCGACGCCTGAAATCGGTCATACCGCTGAGCGAAGAGACCAAGGAAAAGCTGGCCCGCAGCCTGCAGTACTACTGGTTCCCGCTGAACGAATTGCAACCGCTGGCCCGGGAAAAACTGGCCGAAGGCGAGGAAAAACTGACCTTCCCCGCCAACAGCGAACTGATGTCCGAAGAAGAAAATATCAGTTACCTGTCGCAAACCCGCCCGCTGAGCGACACGCCGTGGAATTTCACCCTGCTCACGCCCCTGCAGGATTTGCGGCGTGAAGCGATCAATCAGGGGATTCTGGTGGCGGTGGCGTTCGCCCTGGTGGCGTTCCTGCTGATCGCCTGGAACGAGCGGCGCAAAGTGATCGCCACCCGCCTCGCCGCCCGGGAAGCCCTGCAGGAAGCCAACAATCAACTGGAGCGTCGGATTACCGAACGCACCACCGACCTGCGCGCCAGCAACGAACGGCTCAAGGGCCAGATCCGCGAACGTCGGCAGGCCGAAGAGACCTTGCGCCGCGCCCAGGATGAACTGGTGCAGGCCGGCAAACTCGCCGCCATCGGCCAGATGTCCACCAGCATCGCCCACGAACTGAACCAGCCGCTCGCCGCCCTGCGGACCTTGTCCGGCAACACCGTGCGTTTTCTGGAACGCGGTCAGCTGGACGTCGCCAGCACCAACCTCAAGACCATCAACGAACTGATCGACCGCATGGGCCGGATCACCGCCAGCCTGCGCTCCTTTGCCCGTCGCGGTGACGACAAGGGCCAGGCCAGCCTCGGCAAGGCCGTGGACGCCGCCCTGCAGGTGCTCGGCAGTCGTGTGGAAAACGCGCACCTGCAACTGCATCGCGACTTCGCCGACCTGCAGGTGCAGATCGACCAGACCCGACTGGAACAGATCCTGGTCAACCTGATCGGCAACGCCCTCGATGCCATGCAAGCCCAACCGTTGCCCGAATTGTGGCTCGAAGGCGAGATATCAGAAGGCAAATATCGCTTGCGTGTACGCGATAATGGCCATGGGATCGACGCCGAGACGCGCAAGCATCTGTTCGAACCCTTCTTCACCACCAAACCCGGCGAACAGGGCCTGGGTCTGGGCCTGACACTGTCGGCGAGCCTGGCCGCGGCCACCGGCGGCCACCTGGGTGTCGAACATCCGGCCAGCGGTGGTACCACCTTTGTCCTCAGTTTACCTTTGGTAAGCCCCCTTCACGCCGAGCCGATATGAACAACGACCTGAGTGTGCTGATCGTCGAAGACGACCCCCATGTGCTGCTCGGCTGCCAACAGGCGCTGACCCTGGAAGACATTCCCTGCGTAGGTGTCGGCAGCGCCGAAGAAGCACTGGAACGCGTCGGCGACAACTTTGCCGGGATCGTCATCAGCGACATCCGCCTGCCGGGCATCGACGGCATGGAGCTGCTGACCCGGCTCAAGGCCCGTGATCGCAGCCTGCCAGTGGTGCTGATCACTGGTCACGGCGACATCTCCATGGCCGTCGGCGCCATGCAGAAAGGCGCCTACGACTTCATGGAGAAACCCTTCTCTCCCGAACGCCTGGTGGATGTCGCCCGTCGTGCGCTGGAACAACGCAGCCTGGCGCGGGAAGTCTCGTCGCTGCGCCGGCAACTGGCGGAACGGGACTCCCTGGAAGGCCGCATCATCGGCCGATCGCCGGCCATGCAGAACCTGCGGGAACTGATCGCCAACGTCGCCGATACCTCGGCCAACGTGCTAATTGAAGGCGAAACCGGGACCGGCAAGGAACTGGTCGCGCGCTGCCTGCACGATTTCAGTCGTCGCCACACCAAACAATTCGTCGCGTTGAACTGCGGTGGCCTGCCGGAAAACCTGTTCGAAAGCGAAATCTTCGGCCATGAAGCCAACGCCTTTACCGGTGCCGGCAAACGGCGGATCGGCAAGATCGAACATGCCGACGGTGGCACGCTGTTCCTCGACGAAGTGGAAAGCATGCCCCTGCCCCTGCAGATCAAACTGCTGCGGGTGTTGCAGGAACGCACCCTCGAACGCCTCGGTTCGAACCAGAGCGTGGCGGTGGACTGTCGGGTGATCGCGGCGACCAAGTCCGACCTGGACGAGTCGAGCAAGGCCGGCGAATTCCGCAGCGACCTGTATTACCGCCTGAACGTGGTGACCCTGGAACTGCCACCGCTGCGCGAGCGTCGCGAAGACATCCTGCAACTGTTCGAACATTTCCTGCAGCAGTCGTCCCTGCGCTTCGACCGCGCAGTACCGGAGCTGGACAACCAGACCCTGTCCAACCTGATGAGCCACGACTGGCCAGGCAACGTGCGTGAACTGCGCAACGTCGCCGAACGCTTTGCCCTCGGCCTGCCGGCCTTCAAGAAATCCGGCGCCAGCGCCAACAATCAGGGCCTGGCCTTCGCCGAAGCCGTGGAAGCCTTCGAACGCAACCTGCTCAGCGACGCCTTGCAACGCAGCGGCGGCAACCTGACCCAGGCCAGCCACGAGTTGGGAATGGCCAAGACCACGCTGTTCGACAAGGTCAAGAAGTATGGGTTGAGTCACTGAGGGATCGGGATGTACACAAATCCTGTGCCTGGCGAAGGTCAAATGTAGGAGCTGGCTTGCCAGCGAAGAGGCCGGCACATTCAATATCGTTGTTGTCTGACACGCCGCCTTCGCTGCGATGCGGCGATCCGACAAGCCAGCTCCTACAGAGGGGCCGGGGGGTTACAGGAGATTTGGCGCCGGCACCGGATCGATCTGCGCCCAATGGGAAGGATCTTCACGATGGGCCTGCAAGTACGGCAATACCGCCGCCAGCAACGGCGTCTTGAACGCTTCCTGGAAGCGATGGGCCAATCCCGGAATCAGCTTCAACTGACTGCCGCGGATATGCGCCGCCAGGTGCACACCATGCATGACCGGCAACAGTGGATCGGCCGTGCCATGCACCACCAGCGTCGGCAAACGCAATTGATTGAGCAGCGCCACCCGGCTCGGCTCGGCCAGGATCGCCATGATCTGGCGCTTCACGCCTTCGGGGTTGAACGCCCGGTCGTAGGACAGTGCCGCTTGCTGCAACAGCGCCTGTCGATCGTCGCTCACCGTCGGACTGCCCAGCGCCGCCAGCAGATCGGCCTGCTGCTCGAGCGTCACTTCGCGATTCGGCGCACCCCGGCGTGAAAGCAACTGCACCAACGCCGCACTGGGCGCCGGCAAGCCTTCGGCACCGGAGCTGGTCATGATCAGGGTCAGGCTTTCGACCCGTTGCGGCGCCATGGCCGCCATATGCTGGGCGATCATCCCGCCCATGCTTGCCCCCAGCACGTGGAACCGCTCGACATGCAAGGCATCCATCAGCCCAAAGGCATCGTCCGCCATGTCGGTCAGGGAGTACGGTGCCGCCACCGGCAGACCGAGCTTGTAGCGCAGCACTTCGAAGGTCAGGTTGGCGTCGACAGGCGTTTGCCGCCAGGTCGACAGCCCGACATCGCGATTGTCGTACCGGATTACCCGAAAGCCTTGCTGACACAGGGCAACCACCACTTCGTCCGGCCAATGGATCAATTGCCCGCCCAGGCCCATGACCAGGAGCAACGCCGGATCCGACGCACGGCCGATGCTCTGGTACGCCAGGCTCACCTGCGCCAGATCGGCCCGTTCGGTCGGAACATTCACCTCACAACGAGAGGCCGCCAGGGATGGCAGGCTGAACAATGCGGCCAGAACAATGGCTGCAGATAAAATCAAAGCACGCATGAAAAAACACCAAAACGCAGAACCCCAGTAGAGCGCGAGTCTGATGATATTCGTTCAAGCGCGCTGCCACAGTTGCGTGACAGTTTGATGAATATCGCTCAATGGTCGGTGCGGTAACTATGTAGTGCCTATGCCCCGCAAGATTTTCCTTAAATGGCTCGCTCCAGGAGTGGAACCACCGCTCCGGCCACACAGAGCCAAATTGCCATGACCGATAGACTTCTCTTCGACCTCCCCTTCCCGGCGCCAGCAGTAATACCCCCCTTATCCCCGTTGCCAGCCCTGCAGGACGAAAGCCTGTTTCTGAAGGCCTCGGCACGCTGGCGCGAAAGCAGCCAGGGCCTGCGTGAGCTGGTGACCGCCTGTCCAGTATTACGCGACACGCTCGATCAACTGCTCAAACAGAAACTCGATCTGGACGGGCAACAATCCGGCTTGCTCTTCGCCGCCACGGATGAGCATCAGAAACGTTTTGTCAGCTTCACCGATGCAAGCGCCTTTGTCCTGCAACACCCGACGCTGGAGCCAACGCTTGATCAGCGCTGTCGAGTGACCGGCCTGAACCAGGCCCATCCCCTGGCGACCCTGACACCTGTGCAGGTGCTCGAACGACTCAAGACCCTCAACCCGGAACAGGCGCACGGCGAGCGCTGGCGTACCTTTTGGGACACGCGCGCACCTGGTACCGCGGTATCGCGACAACAACGGGTAACCCAGCTTTATCGTCAGCACTTCGAAGCGGCTACCCACCTGGCATTCGCTCAGAGAACCCTGACCGCGGATCAGCTCAAGCCGCTGCAACTGCTCATTGACCCGCCCGCCGGGGCACTCACTCTGGACGACAAGCCCATCCACACCGAGCAACTGGCGCTGGTGTTGAGCAACAATGCCAGAGTCAAACTCACAGGCGCGTGGGTCATTACCACGGGCGATGCGGCCAGTGTCAGCCAATTGCTGTATCTGCCCAGCCAGCCCGTCGCCATCCAGCTATTCAAGCAACGCAGCGACATGGAAGACTGGCTATCCCTACAGTCACTCATCCCCAAAGGCTTGCCCACTGCCGACATGCGCTTTGAGTACACCGCCAAAACCGACCCGTTGAAGGTCGGCGCAAGCGATTTGTTTGCGGCTCATCAGCAGTCTCAGATCAGCGTTTTACGCCACGGAACCCGCGGCAAATCCGACTTGGCGGAGCACGGTGCACAAGCCCTCGCCCAGGCCGATCAAGTTGATCGACAGCGCAGTACCCGCATATTTTTCGCCTCGCCACCCAAGCTGGAACCTCAGGATCCGCTCGTCGAGGAAGATGCAGATGCAGATCAGCAAGCATTATTCGGCAGCTTGTTTGCCGATATTCCCTGGGGCCTGCGCCAGGCTGCACTGCGCACAGAGCGCGATGCGCTTGAAGCCTTGTTGGAAAAAGACGGCGAAGCCGAAAACAAACAACAGATCAAAGCGTCGCTCGAAGCTCTGGAGACTGCCGAAGAAACGGCTGACACAGCCGCCTCCGCCCTGCTGTACCGGAAGCGAACCCTGGACCTGACAACCTTCAATCGCGAGTTCAACAAGCTTTATCAAGCGCACAAGGACGGCCTGTACGCCGAGGCCAGTGTTCAGTTTGCCCTGGGCCAGCTCGACAGCGACGAGCACGGCATGCTCAAAGCCGTGCTGGATACGCCTGCCGCGGCTGAGCGCGATACGGCCATCGTCGCGGCGAGCCTGACGTTGTCGAGCAGCGAAAACAAGGCCGACAACACCCCGGCGCAGACCGAAGCGCTCAACGGTGCGTTTGTCATTACTCGCTCGGCCGCCCTGCAGGATCGCGCCTCGACCGAGAGTCTTCTGCTCTACTGGCCAGGCAGCGGCGGGGGCTTGCAACGGTTCGCTAACCGCCGGGCACTGGAGCGGCAGGTATTCAAGATTCAGGACCAGGATAAAGACCTGTCGGTGCAACTCAACGCCATCGAAACCGACCCGTTGCTTTACAGCCTGAACGAGCTGAGTACCGACTTCGATACAAAGGCGGGCGTCATACGTCAGCAGGCCGAGCAGAACGACGACCTGGAGATCCTGCGCCAAAAAACCCTTGCCGACCTACGGGTGCCGGTACGCGCCGCCAGAAGTCTGGCCTTCGCCCAATTGCAGGAGCAAGACCGCAGCGCTGACGTCGCCGCTAACCAGCCGGACTGGCTGCACAAACTGACCGCAGCTGAACGAACCGCACTCAAAAGCCTGATCGAGGCGTACATCCCGGCGATGCACCGCAGCCACGAACTCATGACGGTCGCCCTGGAACCGCGGGACGACTTCACCCGTAAACTCTTGCACGCCCGTCTGCGCAAGGACTTCGCGATCACGGGCAGTTTCGAGGTGAAACTCGATCTGCCCGATTCGGCGAAAATGGAAAAGCAATTCAGTCCCGGCGCCGGACATTCCGGTTATAAACTCGTGCTGATTCCCAGTACCAAACGCAGCAAAATGTCACTTGAGGAGTTGGCCCAGCTCAACATCGACAACACCCCGTCGATGAACCTGGAGCCGTTTTTACTGCGGTTGAGCTTCATGCAGGTAGAAGTTACCGCGGCGGATGAAACTGAACGCCAGACCCTGGAGACCGGCATAACCCTGGCTTATCTGAAACGCGTCCTGCCGGAACTGGATCTGCCCAAGGCCTATGAACAACGGATCCGGGACGCCTTCATGGGGGCGACCACCGAGTCCGCATTCGTCAAGGAGCATCGTAGGGAAAGCTTGATTGAGCCCTGGGCCCTGATGCTCAAATTGCAGGGTGAATTCGCGCGCCTGCAAAAACAGATCGACCAAAACGACCTGCAAGTCCTGAAAATCGCCATCGACGCCAACACCTCCCAAGCGTGGAATGCCGATGACAAGCGCATCGTTCTGCTGCCGGCCTATTTGAGCCCCGGTGGCAAGGACACGCCCAATGAAGGCCCCGTCACCTTGTCCGGCGTGACCTTCATCGAAGAACAGGTCAGCGGGGTCACCTTGCTGTACCTGCCCGACAGCCCCGATGACCAATTCCTGCGCCGCTACGACAGCCTGGAAGCGGCTCGCAAGGGCCTGTTCAATCTGTGTGTGCATGACAAATGGGTCACCTACCTGGCGGGCCGGGCCCTGCAAGGCAAGGTACCGGCCCATGTCAGCCGGATCAATCAGGCCATGCTGACTCACTTCGACGCCTTGATCGGTGTCGGCGAGCGCTGGCCGGCGACCACCTCGTTGGCCGAGCACCTGCTCAATGCGCATATGGGACGCCTGATCGAAGCCCATCGCGGCACGTCCCGCTCCAACGATGCGCTGTATATGGAGCGTTACGCGCTGAAAGGCCCGCGCGCCTTCAATTACATAAAAATGGCGGTGGGGCTGGTGCCCTTTGTCGGCACGGTCCTCTCGCTCTACGATGCCTGGACGGCCGCGAATCAGGCGGTGGCGGCCTTTTTACGCGGAGAAGTGGGTGACGGTCTGGCAGAAGTCGAATCGATGCTGCTGTCACTGATCGACGCGGTCATGGACCTGCTCCCAGGTGAAGCAGCCAGCTCGGTGCTTTCGCGCACGGCCCGCTCCATTACACGAGTGCGCCAGCTTCGCAGGTTGCTCGCCAATCCCGCAGCGCTGCGTGAGTTGTCAAAGCGTAACGCCCGGCATCAGGCCACACGGTTCGCCGATTACGAATATGAACAACCGATTTCCCTGGACGAGCTGCAACGGGGCACCGATGGCCTGTATCGCGATGTTTATCGGCATGCCGACGGCTACTTTATCGTCCGCCAGGGCCGCATCTTCGAGGTTGAACTCAGCGCAATCGCACGCAGCTGGCGTTTGGCCGGCAATTCCCGAAAGACCTACAAACAACCCATTGCCCTGGATGAAACAGGTCAATGGGACATCTGGGATGGCGTCTACGGAACAACCTCGAATGACCGATTGCTCGGTGGCGGGCAAGTGCTCGGGCAACTGGCCGATGTACTCGACCCCATCTGGCCACTGTCCATTCGTCGATTTTTGCCAGACTTTTGGACCCAAGAATTGTTACGCCGCATGGGGCGGTTGCGGGCAACAGTGGATGATCTGGGCCATCGATATAATCGCCAACTCCGGCAAACGAATGTGGCGATGGAGAAGCTCCAGGAAACAAGGGAAATCTATCAGGTTGCCCGTCGACAAAACGCCGATAGCGATGCTGCACTCGAGCCACTCAGCGAAGCTCAGCGAACAGAACTTTCCAAACTTGTGCAGGCTGCCGATGCGGAGTGCATCCGAGATATCGAACTGGCCATCCCGCGATACAAAGCAGTGGATGAATTGCACGGATTGGTCATGGGCAACACGAAAACCAAAGCGGCCCTCGCACGAAGCGAGTGCGCCTGGATAGTGACTGACCGGTTCAAGCTGCGCGCACATTTTACCAATGAACGAATTGATTCGTTGACGGTGCAGGCTAATAAACTGATACGCAAACTGGAGGACTTGCCGGAAGGGCTCGATGGGTACCTGAACGTCATGGAGCAATTGCGTAAAATACGCGTAAAAATTGTCAACGAAGTGGATCAGTTCGATGAATTTATAGACAAGGCGGACCGATGGTTCCCTCTGATCACCCGCCCCACAAAACACACTCCCCCGACGAAAGTAGAAAAAAGTTATGCAAAGCTGCGAGAGGATATTGACTTATTCAAGTCAATAAGCGGTGACAACGCGGATATCTTGAGAACCGAACATCTGTTGGAAATCGTCAAGCGTGTTGGCACTACCAATAACAGGGCCTGGTTCGACCTGCAAAAGCAGACGAAGAGCCTGCGCAAGATGATGTACGAAACCCTGACCAATCATCGAAATCTGGCGGAAGTCAGCATTACCCCAGAGCAGCGCGACCAGATAATCCAGGCCTGCCTCGATGTTTACACGCAATACCATAAAGGCCTGCGAGGCTGGTCCACCAGTTATCCTCAATATTTCCATCCGGAAGCCATTGAGCCGCTGCTGATCAGTATCAAGAAGTTGGCCGAACGAGCCCGCAAAGGCATTCGCAAAGCCAAGCCTGAAAAAACGACCGGGGAGATCACACCCGTACAACCGACCGGGGAGATCACGCCCGAACAACCGACCGGGGAGATCAGAAAAGCGATCTTCACCACTGAGGACGATCGATTGCTTATCGGGGAGCAATGGTCAAGTACGACTCAAACGCGACAATATGTCATAACTGGGCCGGGTGGATCCAGGCAAGTCTGGGAGCAAGCCAGCAATGGCAAGTTCCGCCTGTTGAACCCACCCGACGAGCTACCGGACGCGACTCACACGGATCTCGCAACTCTGGTCAGCGATGCCAGGCAACGCCTGGATGACCTGCCGGCACATCAAGCCAGGGTTCAGGGCTATGCCAGGCCGGACAGCCCTCCCGTCGACCTGGAAGACATGATGACATTCGAGGCGGACGTGCTGACCCGCAGCGCTCTGCGCATCGAAGAAGCGGATGCGACCAACCCGATCATTCAACTACTGCGCACCAAGGCTGCCGAACACAAAAGGATGGGCAGGCAAATGCGTACCACGCAATCACTGGCCAGTAAAAAGCCTACCGACGGCATGTTGGACGATCTGATCGGTCAAGAAGCGGTGGAGATCCATAAATCCGCGCCGATCAAAAGGTTGAGTAAACCGAAAAAACGCGCCGACTATATGCAGGAATACGAAGTCTGGGACCTGACGCAGACCCCACCCGCACTGCTCTGGTACGCCCACTTCCATTATTCCAAGGCCGCACCGGTGTTCGGCGAATTCGAGAAAGCCCACTTGAAGCTGCGCGAACACCGTTTTCTAACCCATGCTGACGACGCCACCCTGCCTTACGCGGACATCGGCAGACAATCAATCGTGCTGCCGCATTTCGCCAAGCTTTGATGCGTAACAGGAGCAGGCTTGCGTAACGCAGTAAGCGCACTCACTGTGGGAGCGAATTCGCTCCCACAGGTTTCGCACTTCAACCGCCACGCTTCGAGTGACCCGCTCCTTGCTGGTGCTTTATGCCAACTGGCTTCGCAATTGCCGAGCCGCCGCCACCATGTTCACCAGCGCTGCCTCAGTCTCCGGCCACGCCCGCGTCTTCAGCCCGCAATCGGGATTGACCCACAAGCGCTCGGCCGGAATCCGCTCCACTGCCTTGCTCATCAACTTGACCATCTCGGCCGTGTCCGGCACCCGTGGCGAGTGGATGTCGTAGACGCCCGGGCCGATGTCGTTCGGGTAGTCGAACGCTTCGAATGCCTCCAGCAACTCCATGTCCGACCGCGAGGTTTCGAGGGTGATCACGTCAGCGTCCATGGCCGCGATGGACTGGATCACGTCGTTGAATTCGCTGTAGCACATGTGGGTGTGGATCTGGGTTTCGTCACGTACACCCGAAGCAGTCAAGCGGAACGCTTGCACGGCCCAATCCAGATATTCCTGCCATTGCGCGCGGCGCAGCGGAAGGCCTTCACGGAACGCCGCTTCGTCAATCTGTACGATCTTGATCCCGGCACTTTCCAAATCCACCACTTCGTCACGCAGGGCCAGGGCCAGTTGTTGCGCCTGGACTTTGCGCGAGACGTCTTCGCGGGGGAACGACCACATCAGCATGGTCACGGGACCTGTCAGCATGCCTTTCATGACCTTGTCGGTCAGGCTCTGGGCATAGGTGATCCAGTCGACGGTCATGGCGCTCGGACGGCTCAGGTCACCGTAGATGATGGCCGGTTTGACGCAGCGCGAGCCGTAGCTCTGGACCCAGCCGAAACGGGTGAAGAGATAACCATCAAGCTGCTCGGCGAAGTATTCGACCATGTCATTGCGTTCGGCTTCACCGTGCACCAGCACGTCCAGCCCCAAACGTTCCTGGACTTCTACGGCATGGCGGATTTCGCTGTGCATGGCGTCGGTGTAATCGTTGGCCGACAGCTTGCCTTGCTTGAAGGCCTGGCGTGCCAGGCGGATCGAACCGGTCTGCGGGAACGAACCGATGGTGGTGGTCGGGAACACTGGCAGTTGCAGGCGAGCGCGCTGCTGCTCGATACGCTTGGCGAACGGCGAATGGCGTTGGCTGTCCGCGGCGCCGATGGCGTTGAGGCGGGCCTGAACTTCAGCTTTATGGATCCGCGGCGACTGGGCGCGGCTGGCCTGGATCGCACGACTCTCGGCCAGGGCGGTTTGCACCTTGGGCGATTGCGGGTCATTCAAGGCATCACGCAGCACGGCGATTTCACCGCATTTTTGCACGGCAAAGGCCAGCCAGCTTTTCAGTTCCGGGTCGAGCTTGTCTTCACGCTCCAGGTCTACCGGGCTGTGCAGTAGCGAGCAGGAACTGCTGACCCACAGGTTGTCGCCGAAACGTTCCTGGGCAAATTGCAGTTGTTCGAGCACGGGCTCCAGCTCACAACGCCAGACGTTGCGCCCATTGACCAGGCCCACTGAGAGAATCTTGTAGATCGGCAGGCGGTCGAGCACGTGCAGCAGTTGGTCGGGGGCACGCACCGCGTCGATGTGCAAGCCTTGTACCGGCAGGCCGACCGCCAGCCCGAGGTTGTCTTGCAGGCCGCTGAAATAGGTCGCCACCAGCTTTTTCAGCGGCGAGTATTGCAGTATGTGATAGGCGCGCTCGAAGGCGTTTTTCCAGTCCTGGGGCAGGTCGAGGGTCAGGATCGGTTCATCGATCTGCACCCATTCCACACCCTGCCCGGCGAGGCGACCGAGGATTTCGTTGTAGACCGGCAGCAGCCGTTCCAGCAGGTCGAGTTTATCGAAGTCGTCGCCTTTAGCCTTGCCCAGCCACAGGTAAGTCAGCGGGCCGATGATCACCGGCTTGACGTTGTGGCCCAGGGCCCTGGCCTCGTCGACTTCGTCGAACAGCTGTTCCCAGCTCAGATTGAATTGCTGATCAGCGCTGAATTCCGGGACCAGATAGTGGTAGTTGGTGTCGAACCACTTGGTCAGTTCCTGGGCGTATTGCGCTGTGACATGTTCGCCGCCGCAGCAGCTTGCGGTAGCGCCACGGGCCATGGCAAACAGGGTGTCGAGCGTCGGCAGGCCGCGTTCGTTCTTGGCGCTGTCGAAACGCTTGGGGATCACGCCGAAGGTCAGGGAATGGGTCAAGACCTGGTCGTACCAGGCAAAGTCGCCCACCGGCAGCAGGTCGATGCCGGCATCTTTCTGCACTTGCCAGTGGTTGGCGCGCAGCTGGCGACCTACGCTTTCCAGCGCATCCTGGTCGAGATCGCCCTTCCAGTAGGCTTCAAGGGCTTTTTTCAGTTCGCGATCAGCGCCGATGCGCGGGAAACCCAGAGTGTGTGCCAAGGCCATGGTGAAATTTCTCTCATAAAAGTAGCTGTAAAACATGGTGCTATTGTCGACAGCAAACCCAACATGAGACAAACTCAACCTTTTCGTGTTGATCACAAGTTTTCCTCATGGAGCCGCCGGTGCTTGAAATCCGTCACCTGAAGACCCTGCATGCCTTGCGCGAAGCTGACAGCCTGGTGGATGCCGCCGATCGGTTGCACCTGACGCAGTCGGCGCTGTCACACCAGTTCAAGGAGCTGGAGGAGCGCATGGGCATGCCGCTGTTCGTGCGCAAGACCAAGCCGGTGCGTTTCACCAGCGCCGGGTTGCGCCTGCTGCAATTGGCCGACGCCACCCTGCCGCTGCTACGGGGTGCCGAGCGCGACATTGCGCGGCTGGCCGGTGGCACTGCCGGGCGTCTGCACATGGCGATCGAATGCCACAGTTGCTTCCAGTGGCTGATGCCGACCATCGACCAGTTCCGCGACGCCTGGCCGGAGGTAGAACTGGACCTGGCCTCGGGCTTCTCCTTCGCCCCCTTGCCGGCCCTGGCCCGGGGCGACCTGGACCTGGTCGTGACCTCCGATCCGCTGGAACTGGCAGGGATTACCTATGTGCCGCTGTTCACCTATGAAGCGATGCTCGCGGTCGCCAACCAGCACCGATTGGCGGGCAAGGCCTACATCGTCCCTGAAGATCTGGTGACGGAAACGCTGATCACCTACCCGGTGGAGCGTGACCGGCTGGACATCTTCACCCGCTTCCTGGAACCGGCCGACATCGAACCGGCCCAGGTCCGCACCTCGGAACTGACAGTGATGATGATGCAACTGGTGGCCAGCGGCCGCGGGGTGTGTGGCATGCCCCATTGGGCGCTGCATGAATACAGCTCACGGGGTTATGTGAAGGCCAAGCGCCTCGGTGAGAAGGGGTTGTTTGCGACCTTGTATGCGGGGATTCGTGCCGACATGCTGGATGCGCCCTATATGCGCGACTTTTTGCTGACGGCCAAGGACACGTCGTTCTCGACCCTGGATGGCGTCAGCGCTGTTCGCTGAGTCCCTGTAGGAGCGAGCTCGCTCGCGATGGACGTTAACGATGACGCGGGCTGCCTGGATTAACGCGGCGCCCTCACGTCCATCGCGAGCAAGCTCGCTCCTACAAGGGATCTGTGGTGGATTCAGATCTCGCGCCACATGTGGAGCTTGTCGAAATACTCCTCGCCCACCCGCACCGCCATCGGTTCGAGGCCGAACTGGATGAAGCCGCAACGCTTGTACAGGTTGATCGCCGCATCGTTGCCAGCAGTCACGGTCAGCTGGACCAGCCTCAAGCCCTGACGGTCCTGTGCTTCAGTCAGCGCTGCCTGGACCAGCGTGTAGCCCAACCCGCGCTGGCGGGCCTTGGCGGATACATACATGCCAAACAATGTCGCCTTGTGCCGGGCCTTTTCCCGGGGCTCGAAGGCCAGGCCGACGATACCCACCAGCCCGCCCTCTTCGAACGCGCCGAACACCACGTCGAGCTTGCCGGTCAGGCGCGATTCCCACCAGCTCGGCGGCATCACCGCGCGTTCGCGCACGGTGGAGGTAAACGCCTGGGGATGCAGGTCATAAGCTTCGAGCATCAGTGCCCGATAATCCAGGGCATGCCTGGCATCCAGCCGTTCAATCCACACGATCAAGCCGCCCGGCGTTGTTCAAGCATCAACCGCACGGCCAGGGCCGACAACACGAAGCCCATGAAATAACGCTGCACCGCCAGCCAGGTCGGGTTGTTGACAAACCAGGACGCAATGCCCGCCGCGAACAGTGCGATGAGCAGGTTGACACTGAAACTGACGCTGATCTGGGTCAGGCCGAGGAGGATGCTCTGGGTAAACACCGAGCCATGCTCAGGCGTGATGAACTGCGGGAACACCGACAGGTAAAATACCGCGATCTTCGGGTTCAGGGCGCTGGTCAGAAAGCCCATCGTGATCAGTTTGCGTGACGAGTCCGGTGGCAATTGCTGCGCTTCGAAGGGTGAACGCGCCCCCGGCCTGACCGCCTGCCACGCCAGCCACATCAGGTACAGCGCACCGGCCCACTTCAGCACTTCATAAGCCATCGGCACCGCGAGGAACACGGCGGTCAAACCGGCAGCCGCCGCGAACAGGTGCACGAAGAATCCCGCGACCACGCCGAGCAGTGAAGTCACTCCGGCCTTGCGCCCCTGGCAGATCGAACGGGAGATCAGGTAGATCATGTTCGGCCCCGGTGTCAGCACCATCAGCAACGCGGCGGCGGCGAAAATCAGCAGGTCTTGAAGCGGGATCATGGCAATTCCCCGGCGTGAATGATCAGGCGATCGCGGTCAGCGAGGCTCGATAAAACGGCAGGATCAGGTCCCGTGTCAATGGCGCCAGGATGAGATTGCCGTCGGTGGCCGGGTCGATCCAGCGCACCTCTTCGATCTCGGCCGCCGGGGATACGTCTGAGTCGACAGTCAGTTGAAAGACTTCGGCCTGGACGACAAACCCCGGCTCGTTGGCGGCCGGTGCCGAAAATTGCCCCAGCCAGGTGGCGTGCGCCGGATCGATGACCAGGCCCAGCTCTTCCTCCAGTTCGCGGGCCAGGGCGTGGATAGGTTGTTCATGGGCTTCGATCTTGCCGCCCGGTTGCATGAAGGTTTCGGTGCCGCGCTTGCGCACCAGCAAGGTGCGGCCGTCGGGGCCGATCAACAGGGCGGCAGCGATACGGATGAGACGGGGCGAGACGGAGGATAGGGTCATGAAGCGGATCTGGCTTTGGGTAAAAGGCGCAAGGATCACATGCGGGCCGAGGCGTCGTCACGCGGAAAAACATCTGCCAAGTCCCCCTCCCCTCTGTAGGAGCGAGCCTGCTCGCGATGAACGTGAGGGCGCTGCGTTCATCCAGACAGCGCGCGTCATCGTTCACGTCCATCGCGAGCAGGCTCGCTCCTACAGGGGGGTCAATGCAGGGCCGGGGCAACATTTTCCATCTCGAGAATTGCGCCGTTCACATCCTCAGGTATCTTCACAAAAATGGCGTATTTCGCCCCTTCCATGGCTTCGAAGGCGATCAACTTATCCACCAGCGCCCCGTTCAACACCTTGCCGGCATTGAGCAGCAACATCCCATTGTCGGCATTGAGGTTGCGCGCCAGGATCATGCCTGCCGCCAGGTCCCGGGTGGTCAGCACCTTGACCAAAGGATCGGCCAGCGAAACATCGCTCAGGTACGCCGCACAGACCTGGATGAAATCCTCCACCATCCCGGGATCGTAGAGCCGGCCGGCATAGTTGCGGATATAGACCAGTGCTTCATCGCTGTTCATCTGCCGCTCGAGAATCAGGCCACGCTGCAATTCGATGAAATCCACCGCCAGTTTCAGCAGCCGTGAACCGAACGGAATCGCCTCGCCCTTGAGCCGGTCGGGAAAGCCATTGCCATCCCAACGCTCCTGATGGTGAAGAATCAGCCGCGCCGCATCCTTCAACGGCTCGAGCGTCATCAACAGTGACTCGCTCTGTTTCGGATAACCGCGGTAGCGCTCCCGATCGTTGTGATGCAGCAGGTCCGCCGGCGCGGTCATCATATTGTCGGTCCAGCTCAGCTTGCCAATGTTATAAAGCGCCGCGGCCATGGTCAGGTCGCGACCCGTACCTTCGTCCAGCTCATGCCGTTGGCAGTAGACCCGCACCAGTTCGATGATCTGGCGGTTGGTCTGTTTGGCCGGCGGCAATCGCAGGTTGGCCAGCAGCGAGAACACCTCGGTGCTGGTGACATAGCTGTGCTTGAGTTCTTCGTAGGCCAGGTCGAGCATGTCCGCGGTCTGCTGCAGCTCGGCGGTACGGGAGGCGACGTGTCTCTCCAGGGTGGCATTGAGCAGCCTCAATTGCTCGTTCTGATCCCGTGTCTCCTGCATCAGACGCAAGCGTTCACGCTCGGAATACTGGTAGGCCAGGGCTTGTCGCAACGTCAGCAGCATTTCCTCATCGTGCCAGGGTTTACTGATGTAACGATGAATCTGCCCTTCATTGATGGCTTTGATAATGACCGACGGATCGGCGTAACCGGTCAGCATGATTCGGGTGGTGTCGGGGTAGCGCTGATGGATATGGGCCAATAGCGTGGCGCCGTCCATATTGGGCATGCGAGCATCGGTCATCACCAGGTCGACGGGCTGTTGCGCCATGATATCCAGGGCCTGGGCACCACTGGTGGCCAGCAGCACGTCGTAGGGTTGGCCGCGCAACAAGCGACGCAGGCTGTTGAGGATCGACTCCTCATCATCGACCAGCAGCACCTTGGGTTTATCAGTCAATGTCGTGGGGAGTTGCTCTTCCATGGCGTTACCTCGAGTGAAACGGCTGTATCGCAATCAGGTTCCGGACAAACATCCCCTATTGTCGGAGCCTGTCCTTCAGGCTAGATGATTTTGCGCGTGATCCGGAAATGATTCGTTTGATTCTGTAGCGCGAAGTGCTGGACAGAGGTCTATGCTCAGCTGACTCGGATCCATAATCTGTACGTTCGGCCAGGAGATCAGGGAAAGGATGCCCTCTATGAACACACCCCACCATAAAGACGCTGGTCCCGGCGCATGTCGATGAATTCTTTGCTGGCTCGGACCAACCGGCGGATTCTGATCGTCGACGATACCGCCTCGATTCATGCCGACTTCGCGAAGATCCTCAGCCCGCCTTCGTTCGACGACGACAGTCTGATAAGCGCTGAAAATGCCCTGTTCGGCACCTCCGCGGCCATTTCACTGCAAAGTTTCCTGCTCGATTCGGCGTTTCAGGGGCTGCAGGCACTGGACAAGGTCGAGACGGCTCTGGCCAACGACCTGCCCTATGCCATGGCCTTCATCGACATGCGCATGCCACCGGGCTGGGACGGGCTGGAGACCATCGAACGGCTGTGGCAGGTCGATCCCAAGCTGCAAGTGGCACTTTGCACCGCCTATTCCGATTATTCCTGGGAAGACATCGACGAGCGCCTGGAGCTGGGCGACCGCTTGCTGATCCTGAAAAAACCCTTCGATGCCATCGAAATCCGCCAGATGGCGAGCGCGTTGACCGCCAAATGGCAGATGACCGAAGACGCGGCATTGAAAATGTCGCTGCTGGAGCAGGCCGTCGAGGAACGCACCCGGGAGCTGTCCGATGCCAATATCATTGTGCAAAACAGTCCGACCATCCTGTATCGGTTGCGGGGCGAACCGTCGTTTCCGTTGATGTACATCTCTCACAACATCACCAAGTACGGGCACATTGCCGCGGCGCTGGTGTCGTCGGCCAACTGGGCCCAGGAGCTGATCCATCCCGACGATCAATCGAAGGTCGACACCGCCATGGCCCGGGTGCTTGACCGCCATGCGGCGGGCGCCTCCATCGAATTCAGGATGCGCACCGGCAATGGCGCCTGGCGCTGGGTGGAAAACCGCTACATCCCGGTACGCGACAATGAGGGCCGCTTGCTCGAAGTCGAAGGCATCATCATCGACATCACCGAGCGCAAAGTGGCCGAGGAGAAAATCGCCCTGCTGGCTCGCACCGACGGGCTGACCGGGCTGGCCAACCGCGCGACGCTGATCGAGCGGCTGCACCAGGCGTTCGCCGCCGCGCGACGGGGTGCGGCCACCTTTGCCATATTTTACCTGGACCTGGATCACTTCAAACGCATCAACGACTCGCTGGGCCACCCGGCGGGCGACCTGCTGCTGCAAGAGGTCGCCCGCCGGATCAAGGCCTGTGTGCGGGAAAACGATGTGGTCGCCCGCCTGGGCGGTGACGAGTTCGCGATCTTGCAACTGGATGTCAGCGACCCGACCCAATCCGCAGGGCTGGCCGCCAAGGTCCGGGATGCGCTGGTGTTGCCCTACTCCCTGGCCGGCAATGATGTGCGGGTCTCGGTCAGCATCGGCATCAGCAGTTACAGCCCGGCCAGCACCAGCGCCGACGGCCTGTTGACCCAGGCCGACATGGCGCTGTACCGCTCCAAGGAAAAGGGGCGCAACCAGTACCACTTCCACTCCGAGGAAATCAATCAGGAGGTGGTCGAACGCATGGCCATCGCCAGCGACTTGAGAGAAGCCATCGAACACGAGGAACTGGAACTGCATTACTGGCCGGAAGTGGACCTGAGCAGTGGCAGGATCCTCGGCATGGAAGCGCAGGTCAGCTGGAACCACCCCGAACGCGGCCTGCTGGAAGCTTCGGCATTTCTGCCCGCAGCGGAAAAGACCGGCACCATCGTCGCCCTCGGTCACTGGGTGCTGGATCGTGCGTGCCGGCAAATGCGCCAGTGGCGCGACGACGGCATGGCACCTCCGGTGATCGCAATCAAGCTGTCCCTGGCCCAGCTCAAGAGTGGTCCCGAGTTGATCTACGACGTGCTGCGCACCACCGCGCGCTGGGAACTGTGCCCCTGGGACCTGCGCTTCGACGTCACCGAAGCGACGCTGGCCCAGACCAAATGGACCCACAACGATGTGTTGCCACGTCTGCGCGAGCTGGGGGTGAAGATCGCCATCGACGACTTCGGCACCGAATACTCCTCTTTCGACTACCTCAAGACCTACCAGGTCAATCACCTGAAACTCGCCCAGGCCTTCATCGACACCGCGGCCCGCGACCCGGCCAGCGCGAACACCCTGCGCGCCATCATCAACTTCGCCCGGGAGGTAGGGATCGGCATCATTGCCGAGGGCGTCGAAACCCAGGAGCAGCGCAGCTCGCTGATGGCCACCGGTTCACCGATGAACGCCCAGGGTCATTACTTCAGCAAAGCCGTCAGCAGCCAGCAGGCCGCCGAGCTGTTGAAGGCCGGCAGTATCGCGCCCGCGAGCCACGAGCTCGGGCCGATGCAAGACAACCCGCAACGCTCCACGGGGGACAAAAGATGAAAATCCCTTTCGTGCGAACCAACCGGCGCATTCTGATCATCGACGATACGCCCTCGATCCATGAGGATTTTCGCAAGATCCTTGGCGCGCAAAGCGAAGATGACCGAAGCCTGGCCGGCACCGAACAAGCGCTCTTCGGCACCGTGCAGCTCGATCGGCTGACGTTTCAGCTCGACTCGGCCTACCAGGGTTCGCAAGCCCTCGAAAAGGTCCAGTGCGCACTGGCCGAAGGCCGGCCTTATGCCATGGCCTTCATCGACATGCGCATGCCACCGGGCTGGGACGGCCTGGAGACCATCGAACAGCTGTGGAAGGCCGACCCGCACCTGCAAATTGCCTTGTGCACCGCCTATTCCGATTACAGCTGGGAAGACATGGCGGAGCGGCTGGAATTCGGCGACCAGTTGCTGGTGCTGAAAAAACCCTTCGACAGCCTGGAAATCCGGCAGATGGCCAGCGCCCTGACCTGGAAGTGGCAAATGGCTCAGGACGCGGCCATGAAAGTCCTGAGCCTGGAGCAAACCATCGAGGCCCGGGTCCTCGAACTGCTCAAGGTCTCGCATCTGTTGCAGTACGACGTCCTGACCGAGCTGCCCAACAGTACGTTGCTCGGTGACCGCCTCAACCAGTCACTGGCACTGTCCCGGCGCCATGACAAGCAGCTGGCGGTGATGTTTCTGGGGCTCGACCGCTTCAAACGCATCAACAACGCCCTGGGCCATCCGGCCGGTGACCAGATGCTCAAGCAGGTCGGGCGCAATCTGGTGGCCTCGGTGCGTGAGTCCGATTCGGTGTTTCGCTACGGTTCGGACGAATTCGTGGTGATCCTCGCCGACATCCGCCACCCACAGCAGACCAAGGGCATCGCCGAAAAACTCCTGAAGGCCATCCGCGAGCCCCAGCACATTGCCGGCCACGACCTGAGCGTCACTGCCAGCCTGGGCATCAGCATTTATCCCGACGATGGCTTCGATGCCATCTCGCTGATCAAGAAAGCCGAAACCGCGATGCGCAACGTCAAGGAAAACGGCCCGAACGACTTCAGTTTCTTCATCGACGAAATGAACCAGCGGGCCCGGGATCAGCAAAGCATCGAGACCGGCATTCGCCTGGCGCTGGAACGCAACGAATTTGTCCTGCATTACCAACCCAAACTGGACCTGGGCAGCGGTCAGGTCGTCGGCGCCGAGGCCTTGATCCGCTGGCATAAACCGGGACATGGCTGCGTCTACCCGTCGGACTTTATCGGCGTGGCCGAAGACAGCGGCCTGATCGTCCCGTTGAGCAAATGGGTATTGGCCCAGGCCTGTAGACAAGCCTGTGCGTGGCAGGCGGCTGGGCTGCCGAAGATCTGCATATCGGTGAATGTATCGGCCATCGATTTCCGCCAACGGGACTTTGTCGACGGCATCGAGCAGGTACTCAAGGACACCGGTCTGGAGCCGGCCTTGCTCGAACTGGAAATCACTGAAGGCGTGTTGATGCAAAACATCGATGCCACCGTCACCGCCCTGAACCGGATCAAGGCATTGGGGGTGCGACTGGCCATCGATGACTTCGGCACCGGCTATTCCAGCTTGAGTTACTTGCGGCGCTTTCCCGTCGACGTGCTGAAAATCGACCAGTCGTTCATTCGCAGCTTGAGCAGCGACAGCAATGATGCCGCGCTGGTCAGCGCCATCATCAGCCTGGGCCGCAGCCTCAAGCTGACGATCATTGCCGAAGGGGTGGAAACCCTTCAACAACTGGATTTCCTCAAGGCCCATCAATGCGAGGAAGGCCAGGGATACTACTTCAGCAAAGCCGTGGAGCCGGAGGCATTCGTCCGGTACCTGCGGTCGGTGCAGCTCTCTTCATCCGTCGCCACGTGAACGATTCGCAAAGACACTCGGGCCATAGGCCAAGGAATCATCAGATGTCGCCCTTCTTTCACCGCCTGCTTCTGGTGCCGCTGTTCGGGCTGTGTCTGAACGCCGGCGCCGCCCCTTTGGATGAACCGCTCAAACCATTGCCGGCGGCGCCCAGGCAGGATCCGCTGCGGGTCGAACTCGGGCGCCAGTTGTTTAACGAACCCCGCCTGTCGGTCAATGGCTCGATATCCTGTTCAAGCTGCCACCGACTGGAAAACGGCGGTGCCGACACCCAGGCATTTTCCATGGGTTTCGCCGGTCTTGCAGTGGAGACCAATACCCCCAGCGTATTCAACGCCAGCCTGAATTTTCGGCAATTCTGGAACGGTCGGGCCGACACCCTCGAAGCCCAGATCCACGAAGTGGTGCAGAGCCCAGATAAAATGGGCAACAACTGGGAGCACGTGGTGCAGACGCTGTCCGCCGATCCCGCTTATCAGGCCTCATTTGCCAACGCCTACCCCGACGGCGTGACCATGAACACGGTGCAAAATGCCCTGGCCACCTACGAACGCACGCTGCTCAGTCGCAACTCACGCTTCGACCAATACCTGCTGGGTGATACCGAGATCCTCAACCGGGAGGAGAAATACGGTTACCAGCGCTTCAAGGAATACGGCTGCATCGCCTGTCATCAAGGGGTGAACATCGGCGGCAACATGTTCCAGAAGTTCGGGGTGATGGCCGATTACTTTCAGGTACGGGGCCATGCTGTCGAATCCGATCTTGGGCGATATCTGGTGACCCGGGACGAAGAGGACCGCAACGTCTTCAAGGTACCCAGCCTGCGCAACGTCGCCGTGACCGCGCCGTACTTTCACGACGGCTCGGCCAGCACTCTCGAAGATGCTGTGGACGTGATGTTCAAGTTCCAGCTTGGGCGCATTCCTTCCACCGAAGACAAAACCCTGATCATCAAATTTCTCAAGACCCTGACTGGCGAATGGGAGGGCAAACCCTTATGAGGATTTCTCACCGCCGCAACCTGGCGCTGCTGGGCATCGTCGCCGTGATGCTGGCCTCGACGCTGCTGTTCCTGTACCTCAAATCCAACTCGAACCAGACCACGACCTACACCGAGTCCCGGGACCTGATCGGGCGGATCAAACAGTTGAATGCCCAGTGGGAAACCGAGATTCTCAAGGCCAGGATCGCCATCAGCCACAACTATGATCCGCTGGTCGCACCGCTGACAGAGATGACTGAGTTGTGGCAACGCTTCGATACGATGGAGTCCAGCCACGGCCGCAACGACTCGCCGACCTGGCGCGCCAGCCATGACGCCTATCAGGAAACCCTCAAGGAAAAGACCCGGCTGGTGGAACAGTTCAAGTCGCACAACGCGGTGTTGCGCAACTCGCTGGCGTTCCTGCCCACGGCTGAGGACGACATTCAGGAACAGCTTGGGCAATTGGTGGACGGCGACAAACTGCAACTGCAGAACATCGCCACCGACACCTACGATTTGCTGCTCAGCAGCCTGGAATTCGCCCAGGTCACCTCCGACGACAAAGCGGCCGACATCCTGCTCGGGCTGAGTAAACTGGCGGTCAACAAAGAGCGCCTGCCTGAACAGTTCCACAGTCCGATCGATATTCTGAGCAACCACATTTCCCTGATCCTGCGCGAGCAACCGGTGGTGAATCGGCTGCTGCAGAACATCGAAGCCATTCCCGTGGCCGAACGCCTGGACGCCATCACCGGCCTGCTGAACACCGACCAGCAGCGGGCCGATGCGGTCGACCAGCGCTATCACTTCTACATGCTGGTGTTTTCAGTCCTGCTGGTCCTGTTGCTGGTGTACCTGGCGATTCACCTGATGCGCAGTTTCACGGTGATCCAGCGCGTCAACAACGCCCTGCAAACCGCCAACGACGATCTTGAAGTGCGGGTGGAAGAGCGCACCCGCGAACTCAAGGACACCCAGAGCGAGCTGCTCGACACCGCGCGCCAGGCCGGCATGGCCGAAATCGCCACCAACGTGTTGCACAACGTCGGCAACGTGCTCAACAGCGTGAATATTTCCGCCGACCTGGTCAGCCGCAAACTGCGCGCCAGCAAGGCCCAGGGCCTGGGCAAGGCCATGCAGCTGATCAACGGGCATCCAGGCGACCTTGGCACCTTTCTCACCCAGGACGAGAAAGGCAAATTGCTGCCCGGCTATCTCAATCAACTGGTGGATGCGATTGCCCTGGAACAACAAGGCATGACCGAAGAGCTGGCGCAGCTGAGCAAAAGTGTCGACCACATCAAGGACATCGTCGCCACCCAGCAATCCTATGCCGGCGCCAACAACCTGATGGAACCGCTGTACATCAGCGAATTGCTTGAAGACGCCCTGCGCATGAACGCAGGCGCCTTGACCCGGCATCACGTCAAGGTCATCAAGGAGTACAGTGAAGTGCCGCAGGTCATGGGCGACAAGCACCGGCTGCTACTGATCCTGATCAACCTGATCAGCAACGCCAAGTACGCCATGTCCGATCCGGGCAATCATCCGCGGCAAATGACGCTTGGGGTAAAAATAGTCGAGGATTCGATCCTGCAAGTCAGCGTCAAGGACGACGGCGAAGGCATCGCCGAGGAGAACATGACGCGCATCTTTGCCCACGGTTTCACCACCCGCAAGGAAGGCCACGGATTCGGCCTGCACAGCTGCGCCCTGGCCGCCATCGAGATGAACGGCCACCTTACCGCCCATAGCGACGGCCCGGGCAAAGGCGCGCTGTTCACCTTGCAGATCCCGCTTAAAGTCGTTCCGGAGCATGCATGAGCGAGCGTTCGAACCGGCGTATTCTGCTGATCGACGATACACCGTCCATCCATGTGGATTTTCGCAAGATTCTCATGCCGACGCCGGCGCTGACCGTCGAGCTGGACGAGATGGAAGCGACGCTGTTCGGCCGGGAAGTCAAAACCGCCAGCGCGGTGTTCGAGCTGGATTCGGCGTACGGTGGCCAGGAGGGGCTCGGAAAGCTCAAATGGGCCCTGCAGGAGCACCGTCCTTACGCCCTGGCCTTTGTCGACATGCGCATGCCCGAGGGCTGGGATGGCGCGCAGACCATTGAATACCTGTGGCAGCAGGACCCGCGCCTGCAGGTGGTGGTGTGCACCGCCTATTCCGACTATTCCTGGGATGAACTGCTCGACCGCTTGCAGGCCCACGACCGCTTACTGATTCTGAAAAAGCCGTTCGACAATATTGAAGTGCAGCAGATGGCCAACACCCTGCTGACCAAATGGGAGATGACCGAACGGGCCAGCATGCAGGTCGACCAACTGGAGCAGATGGTCGACCGCCGAACCCGGCAACTCACCGAAACCAGCGTTGAGCTGCAGCGGGAAATCGACGAACGCAAACAGCTTGAATCTCAACTGGTGCAATCGGAAAAACTTGCTTCACTGGGTCAACTCGCGGCGGGTGTCGCCCATGAAATCAACAATCCCATCGGCTTTATTTCTTCCAACCTCGGCACCCTCGATGGCTACTTCAAACAGTTGCAGGAAATGCTCGACGCCTATCGCGATGCCGAAGAGGCCATCGGCTCCAGCGAGCTTGTCGAGCACTTGCAACAGCTGCGCGAACGGGTCGAACTGGAGTTCCTGCGCGACGACATTCCGCTGTTGATCAAGGAATCCAAGGACGGCATCAACCGGGTCAGTCAGATCGTCAAGGACCTCAAGGATTTCTCCCGCGTGGACTCCAACCAGGAATGGCAATGGGTCAGCCTGCAACAGGGCATCGAGTCGACGCTGAACATCGTCGCCAACGAACTCAAGTACAAGGCCGATGTGATCAAGGAGTATCAGGCGCTGCCCGACATCGAGTGTCTGCCTTCGCAGATCAACCAGGTGTTCATGAACCTGATCGTCAACGCCTCCCAGGCCATCGGCCCGGAACGCGGCACCCTCACCCTGCGCACCGGGCATGAAGCTGCAAAGGTGTGGATCGAGGTGCAAGACACCGGCGCCGGCATCGCGCCACAGACCCTGCAGAAAATCTTCGACCCGTTCTTCACCACCAAGCCGGTGGGCCAGGGGACGGGGCTGGGCTTGTCGCTGTCGTATGGCATCGTGAAGAAGCACCGGGGGGAGATTTCGGTGCGCAGTGAGGTGGGTGCAGGGACCACGTTCAGGGTTGAGTTACCCATACACCAAACGAAACCGGCTGCCTGAAACCGATCCGCGAAGATATCCTTAAAGACGGCGCAAGCCTTGAGGGCCTCTTCGCCGGCAAGCCGGCTCCTACATGATCACCAGCGTGCCGATGCATTGTGGTCAACGCCAAACCCTGTAGGAGCCGGCTTGCCGGCGAAGGCGTCTTCAGATGCGCTGCAAGGCTTGAGGTCGCCTTCTCCTTTCAACTACGTGTGCTCATTGTTCAAGGCATCACCCTTCACGACACTCCTGACCACATACCTGGGCCGATGCTTGGTTTCCATGTAAATCCTGCCGATGTATTCCCCCATGACGCCAATCCCGACCAGTTGCACCCCTCCCAGAAACAGAATTGCCGTGATCAGCGAAGGAAAACCGGGCACTTCATTTCCATACACAAGTTTGTCCAGCAGCATAAAAGCCCCACAGGCCAGCGCCAGCAGCGAAATGGCGCCGCCAACGTAACTCCATAACCGCAATGGCACCGTACTGAACGAGGTAATGCCTTCCAGCGCCAGGTTCCACAGTTTCCAGCCGTTGAACTTACTCTTGCCCTTCGTTCGCGACGCTCGGTCGTACTCAATGACGACCGTGCGAAAACCGGCCCATGCCAGCACACCTTTCATGAATAGCTGTTGTTCGGGCAGGGTCTTGATGACGTCCACCACCTTGTGGTCCATCAATCGAAAGTCGCCGACGTTTTCTTCGATGGGCGTGAAAGAAATGCGCTTGAGCAAGTGGTAGAAGATCGCCGCGCCATGGCGTTTGATATAGCTATCGCACGCACGACTGCGGCGTTTGGCCAACACGACTTCAGCGCCGTTTTTCCATTCTGCGATGAGTCGGGGAATGACGTCGATCGGATCTTGCAGGTCCACATCCATTGGGATAATCACATCGCCACTGGCGTATTCCAGACCCGCGAATAGCGCCGGCTCCTTGCCAAAGTTGCGCGAGAAATTGATCAGTATCACGTCGCTGTCGACCAAGGCGATCCCTTGGACCAGATCGGATGTTCCATCGCTGCTGCCATCGTCGATGAACACGATTTCAACCTGATACTCGCGCAAGCCCGGGTCCTGGCGCACGGCCTGATAAAACACCTCGATGGCCTTCTCTTCATTGAAGACTGGAACGATCAATGAAACCTTCATGCCGCGCACTCACAAAACACTACAACCGTGTCGCTGGAGAATCCTTTTTCCAAGTCCTTCATGACACTTCCCTGGTTGCGTTTCGACAACTTCAGGGTAGAACCGGCGCGAGTGCCGGTCTACTGTCACAAATAACAGGCAGGCAAGCATTTCAGGTCAACGCGCGACCGGTTGATCGAGTGGTGAGCCACGGATCATCGCGCTTCACCAGTGCAGCACCTTGATCGGGGCGGGCTCTTTCATGACGATGAAACCGTAGTCGCCCAACAGATAAATCCGGTAGTACCGGTTCTCCAGGAACGGGGCGTAACCCTGATACCCGACCCTGGTTGCATTGCGTCGATCCCTCTCGGACACCACGTTGGTGATGCCCAGTTTCGGCAGGTTTTCGGCCATCACCAAAAAGTCGATGTTCAGCAGGTAGTGCAACACCGGCATCTGCTTGAACGAACCCGCAGCACCCAATAGCCAGCGATCGGAATAGGTCACCGACAGGTAGATGCGCTTGGCCTCGCGCAATTCCTTACGGGATGCAATGTCGTACGCCATGCTGGATACCGCGCTGGACGCGAAGACTTTCTGCACCGTCAGTACCCGACCGTAGGCATACGATAAAGACAGCATCGACAGCAGGGGAATCACCAGCAGCAGCGGCAGCCGCTCGTGGAGGTGTGCCAATGCCAGGTGGCTCAAATAGAACAACAGCAGCAACAGCACCGCGAAACCCATCAGCGTCCGGGCCCCTTCGTTGAAATCGCGGAAAAACAAAGCCATCCCCGACACCAGCAGCATCAGCACCGGCACGGTCAGTACGCAGATCAGGCCGATCAGCAGGTTCCTCCCCGGGCTGTCCTGACGTGTCGCGACCTTGAGCCCCAGCTGTATCGAGCCGGCCACCGCGCACAGCAATAACCCGGCGAATATCCAGGCAAATCCACCATGAAACAGCAGCACCACTTTTTCCAGCACCCGCCCGATATTGATCTGCAGTTGCAACAACGGCTCCGCCGACCAGTTCACCAAGGAAGTACGGCTGTGTTGGGTGAACGGATAAGCGCTGATGGCGTAAATCAGGCAGCCAAGGATCGCCTGCGCCAGTTTCCAGCCGAGCAGACCCCACCACTGGGGCCAGGCCAGTCTGTCATTGGCGCCTTTGAGTGCCTCGAGGCAACACAGCCCGAGAAACACATTGAAACTTACCTGGTACAGCCCCAGCGCCAGGGCAACCAGCAAGGACGGCACCAGCCACTGCAAAATGCGCGAGGGGTGACGAAAGGTGATTGCGTAGATCACCGCTACCAGACTCAAGGTCATGGCAGGGCCGTCGTATTGATAGGACAGGTTTTGCAGGAAGAAGGGGTTGTACCAGAGCGGCAATACCACCAGGCAGCAGGCAAGCGTCGGCTGCCGGTAGTAGTGAAATGTCAGGCGGGTCAGTGCCGCGGCCATGGCCAGCGAGGCAATCAACAGCGGCAACGGGAAGATGTTCGGCGCGCCGTTGCCGAACGTCAGCAGGTTGTAAAACAGCTCGGTAAACAATCGCCCCTGCTCCGCCCAGGCCATGCCGGCCGAGAGCGAACGCCAGTTGTCGTCGATGTAGGGATAGTCGGCGAGGATCAGCGGCAGCACGTACACCAGCACTGCGAGCAGAAAAAACAGCCAGACCTGACGGCTTCCAAATTCATCGCTGACCAGTCGCCTGAACCGGCCCATGCTAAAGCCCGAGCCGGTTTTTGCCGCCGACGATGTCCTTGACCACATAGCGCGGCCGATGCTTGGCTTCGATGTAGATGCGGCCCACGTACTCGCCGAGAATGCCGATGCCGATCAGCTGTACGCCGCCGAGAAACAGGATCGCGGTCATCAACGACGGGTAACCGGGGACGCTGTTGCCGAAGAAGATCTTGTCCAGCACCATGTACACCGCATACAGCACCGCGAAGATCGAGATGGCACCACCGATATAGGTCCACAAACGCAGCGGCACCGTGCTGAAGGAGGTCACGCCTTCCAGCGCCAGGTTCCACAGTTTCCAGCCATTGAACTTGCTGCGCCCCGCCACTCGCCCGGCGCGCTCGTACTCCACGACCACCGTAGTGAATCCGGCCCACGACAGCACGCCCTTCATGAACAACTGGTGTTCCGGCAGCGTGCGAATCACATCGACCACCTTGCGGTCCATGAGTCGGAAATCACCGACGTTTTCTTCGATCCGGGTGTAGGCGATACGGTTGAGCACCTGATAGAACAGCGCCGCACTGAGGCGCTTCAACAACCCGTCGGCGGTGCGATCGCGACGTTTGGCGAGCACTACATCGGCGCCTTTCTGCCATTGCTCAATCAACCGCGGGACGACGCTGATCGGATCCTGCAGGTCTACATCCATCGGGATCACTGCATCGCCGGTGGCATACTCCAGGCCGGCGAACAGCGCCGGCTCCTTGCCGAAATTGCGCGAGAAGTTGATCAGCAACACCTGGTCATCGGTGCGCGCCAGCGCCTTGATCTGCTCGGCCGTGCGGTCGGAACTGCCATCGTTGATGAACACGATCTCGAACTCGACCTGTTCAAGTTGCAACTCACGCCGGACCGCTTGATAAAACAGGTCGATCGCCTGCTCCTCATTGAATACCGGGACGATCAACGAGATTTTCATTGCTCACGCTCGCGAAACACCACGTATTTCGAAAACAGAAAACCCAGCACCAGGCTCAAGGCCGAAAACAGGGCCACGGTCAGCAGGCCATGAAACCGCCACACGTCACCGGCATGGCCGACGCCCAGGCTCAGGGCCCCCATGGCTCCCAAGAATAGAAGATAACCGCCGACCGATGCCTTGGCATCGAAGGTATACAGCGCGTTCATGTAGAAGGAAAACGAGGCGGCAACGCCGAAGGCTACCAGATTGCTCATGGCCTGACTGAAGCCGGCGGCCTCACTCAGCAGGAAGAAAATTTGCCAGTGGATCAGCGTATTGGCGACCCCGACCACGGTGTAGCTGGAAAATCCTTTCCAAAAGCGCCTCATGCTGCCCCTCCGTTTCACGCCATAAACCTTTGAACCTGTCTACTGTCAGAAATCACAGGCTTGACGTTCTTTCGGACCAGCGGTTCCTCACGGCCGCTGCGATCTTTTGATTTTCCCTGATGCAAAAAGCCCCGATCATTTGACCGGGGCTTTTGCGTTTCAAGCGTATCGACAACTTATGAAGCCGAACGCACCGCACCTTGCGCCACATTGGTCGGTTGCAGCTTGAACACGTAGAACAATACCGTTAGCAGCACCAGGAACGCAGGTCCCACATAGAGTGCCACGCGGGTATCCGGGAAGTACGCCATCAGCCCGACCACCAGCACCAGGAACGCCAACGCCAGGTAGGAGCTGATCGGGAACAACCACATTTTGTATTTCAGGCCGGCACGCTCACTGGCGCTCAGGCCTTTGCGGAACTTGAGCTGGGCCAGCAGGATCATCACCCAGGTCCAGATCGCGCCAAAGGTGGCAATCGCGGTGACCCAGACGAAGACCTTCTCCGGCACCAGGTAGTTGAGCAGTACACCCAGCAACAAGGCACCGATCGACAGCAGCAGCGCACGGCGCGGCACGCCATTACTGGAGGTCGTGGCGAAACCGGCCGGGGCCTGGCCGTTCTGCGCCAGGCTGTAAAGCATGCGCCCGGTGCTGAAGATGCCGCCGTTGCAGGACGACAGTGCGGCAGTGATCACCACGAAGTTGATGATGCCGGCGGCGGTCTTGATGCCCAGACGCTCGAAGGTCATCACGAACGGGCTGCCCTGGGTGCCGATTTCGTTCCACGGGTAGATCGACAGGATCACGAACAACGCGCCGACGTAGAACAGCAGAATCCGCCAGAACACCGAGCCGATTGCGTTGGGAATGGTCTTCTGCGGGTTCTTCGCTTCCCCGGCGGTCAGGCCGATCATCTCGACGCCAAGGTAGGCGAACATCACCATTTGCAGGGACATCAACACGCCTTGCACGCCGTTGGGCATGAAGCCGCCATGGGCCCAGAGGTTGGAAATTCCCAGTGCCACACCGTCGTTGCCGAAACCGAACGCGATCACGCCGATGCCGCCCACCACCATCGCAACGATGGTGACGATCTTGATCAGGGCGAACCAGAACTCGAATTCACCGAAGGCTTTCACCGCGATCAAGTTGATCGAACCCATGCTGACCAACGCAGCGAGCGCCCAGATCCAGCGCGGCACGTCGGGGAACCAGACGCCCATATACACCGCCACCGCAGTGATTTCCGCGACGCAGGTCACCAGCCACAGGAACCAGTAGTTCCAGCCGGTGAGGAAGCCCGCCAGGGGGCCGAGGTAGTCTTGAGCGTATCGGCTGAAGGAGCCGGCGACCGGGTTATGCACGGCCATCTCGCCGAGGGCGCGCATGATCACCAGGATCGCCAGACCACCGATGATGTAGGACAGCATGATGGCCGGGCCGGCCATTTCGATGGCCTTGGCCGAACCGAGGAACAGGCCGACGCCGATACAGGCACCGAGCGCCATCAAGCGAATATGCCGTTCGCCGAGTTCGCGTTTAAGCGGGCCGCCCTGAGCGGTCTCGCCGTGAGGCAGGTGATTGCCGACTGGCATAGGGGTACAACCTCGTCTTGTTATTGGATATGACCACCGAGTTTCGCAGCGCTGACCGATAAGCCATTGCTTGCTTGAAACCGGACCTGCTTCGTGGGCAGAACCGTCTTGCAGGGCCAAACCTGCAAGATCCGCGGGGCGTGCAGTATAAAAAGCTTCGGACAGGGATTTTCACTCTATAAACCACAACATTCAGCGAGAACTCTCGGGAAAGGCCTGGTTTGCGGAGGGGCATTACCTGACTTGCGTAGGATTTTTCGTTGCGGAAACGGCGCGGAGTATTGCACGACTTTGGTGCGTCGTCATGTTCACCCGGTGCCAGTTGACCGGGTGAACATGCGTCGAGGGGAAGTACAGGGCTGCAGTCGCGTTTACTGCATCCATGCCGCAACAGTGATTGCAGGGGTCAGGCGAAGGCGGCACCGGGTGTCGAGAGAATGCCTGCGCCACTTAATCCCATTTATAAGCAGGGCCATAATCAAGAAAGAGTTCTTCGCCCTTTTGTATGTCTTGCCAGGCGACAAAGAAGGTCATGTATCGACCCACATTGATAGGTGCCACGTTTTCACGTCCAAAAGATTCGCCTGGGGCATAAGGACTATTAACCAGGCTCAGGACATTGCCGCTGCCATGGGCACTCAAGGTTCCATCGTTGGAAAACGTGGAAAAAGAGAAACTTTCGACAGCCCTGTGCCCCTTGCCATTAAGCTCTTTGGTCAGTGTTGAATTGCCACGGTGCAACTTTCCGGAATACGGGCCTAAAACCTCGAAGCGACGAATATCACGATTGGCCACCACCGACAGACCTCTTTCCGGCCCGGACTCGAGCTTTTCAACCTTCAAGAGCCGATCAAACCGGGAAGACAGATTTTTTTCGTTTCTGATCCAGTCCCGGACATCTTCAACGATGGCATCTGCCAGCTCCAACCTTTCTATTCTCGGCTCGACATCGTCGAGTAACCTGTTCCAGTACGTTACCTCGATCTCATCGATGTTCGCTTCCGGCCCACCGACGCCTTCCGGCCCTTCCGCTGACAACGTGATGCTGCGAGTGACATCCTTCGGATCCTGCAAAATCGGTAACCGGTTGTCTATTTGATGACCGTACTGAGGAACATAATCGCCCGCGGCGGAACTGGCCTGGTCCTCCAGGCGTCGACGCTTGTTGTGTTCGGCCCCGTCTTCCTCGGCCGTGCGCCGGGTGCCCCCCGGCCGTCGCAAGGATTTGCGCGCCATAGGCGGCCTGGGTAACGGGCCGGATTCGTCGACATCGCCAAATATCAGGTGATCGGTACCGGCTGGCGTGAAACGCCCATCTTCATTGACGTAATGCGCCCACTCCAATGGATCGATCCTGTTCAATTCGAGGAAACCGCTCATCCCGATGCCAATGTCAGGGTCGTGATGAATATCCCACCACCTTTTCAGATGCTCATCGGAAACAGGGCTGAACTCATCGAGCCCGAGGACAAGCACATTATTGCCGGGTACCGTAAAACTGCCATCGGGTTTCACATAGCGCTCCCAGACAGCAGGATTGAGGTTGTTGCGCTCGACATACTCGACCATGGCGACCTCGTTATTCGGCAGTCGCGACAAGGTGTACCAGTCCTGCAGATGTTCCTCGGTGATTCTGTTGAATCGTTTTCCGGCAAGCACCTTTCCTGCCAGATCGAGCGTGCCATCCTGTTTGACATGTTTCATGAACGATGCGGTGTCGAGCCTGTACTTATTTGCAAACCCTTCACGCGTCAACTCGTGGCGCTGACGTGCAGACAAACTCTCCCACTTCGAAAGATGTCTCGCCGTGACTTTATTTCGTACACCATTGCCGCTGGCAAGAAAGTCAGCGCCTTCGGCAGTCACGGTTCCATCGGCCAATACATAACGTTCCAGTGTTGGAAGGAAGAGCCCGCGATCCCTGGCAAATTTTTTCAAGGTGATTTTTTGCCGGCTCAGGGGTGGTAAGTGGTTCCAGTCGCGAATATCTGCTGTCTTGATGAACCTGCGTTCGCCAGCCCCGCCCTTCAATGAAAGCGGTTGCCATTGATCAGGCCCGGCCTGCCATAGCAACAGATGCGAAGAGGAGCCATTGACAGGATCAACGACGCTCACATCCACGATGTCGGAGTCGAGATTAAACGAGCTTCTGACCTGATAGACCGCTACCGTACCCGCCTCATCGACGTTGCGGATATAAAACTGCTGTCCGTCGAGGCTTCGATAAATGCCTTTCACGGGACTCAACCCGGCAATCAGTGATTCCTGGGTGACATACCGGGCATAGAGGGTGTTGCTGAACCCGCCGAAGGCGGCAGATGAAAAATCATCGCCTTGGGTACCCGATGTGCCTGCCGGATCTTTATCGATCATTGCCTGAGCAGTTCCAGTGGCCGATGCATCCATCGCCCCGTCACTGGGCTCGATGCCCTCCAGCGCTTCCCTCCGGTAAGTGCTGGAGGGCTTCCACAGGCGTTTCTTCCCGTTGGGAAGTTCTACGGCCATGAAATCCGGATGCACAAGGGCGAACACCGGAGCAGCCTCTGCGCCGAGCATAAGGTTTTGCAGCACGTTGGTGATATGCAGCCACCCGGCCTCCCTGTCACCCAGACTGAGATCTTCAAGGCCCTCCACAACTTCATACATCAGTTGTACCGCCGCGACGCCCAGCATCACCACGCCCAATGGGGGTACCGCGAAGGAGAGCAGATTGAGCGCGGTCAGGCCGCTATCCAGCAGGTGAGCGATCAACGCCCGGCGTTCAGCGGCATCCGCATCCTCTGTGGGAACGGCCTGGCTGCGGGCATCAACGAATAGTCCTTGCCTGAACGCCTTGAAAAGCGTTGCCCAGAGATCAAACCGCTGCCGCCAGGGTTCTCCAGACGGATCCAGCACGCTGAACTGCAGCAGAAAATCAGGCGCCGCCTTCTGCCGACGTTCAAGATAGTGAACGTGGCGATACGCTTCTTCCGGGGGAGTCGGAACCCGTTCAGTGAAACTGTAGAAATACTTTGCGCGGTCCTTGTGCCGCATAAAACGACTGAAAAATTGCTGATAAGCAGTCGGTGCGCTGGCGGAGTCGCCGGATTTTCTTCGCACGAACTGGCTGATCAGGCGAGCTTTGAACTCGGCAACTGTTGCGTAATACTTCACCGGGTGATCGGGATCATCGGGAATGTAGACGATAAAATCGCCTTTGGCTTGACCATCGACTGTTGGCCAAAACTTATCCAGAGCACTTTCCAACAACGTTTCATCGTCAGGGTCGGCCATCTCGAAAACAATACAACCGTGCAACGGCATGCCCATGAAACTCAGGCCGCGACACCACACGGGTTTCCCGTCGACGCGGGCAGCCATATTCCCGTTAATGATTTGAAGTATTGCGCGTTGGTGCTTCAGTTCAATATCGCCTCTGCGCAAGGCGATATAAGTTGACGCTTGCAAGGCGGCTTTTTGATAACTGATGAATACTTCGCTCAATTTTCCTTGCGCGACCGGATCGTCCCGTTTCACTCCACTCTTCAGGTGTTCCTGATACTGTTGCCCGATGTCCAACTCCCGGCACATCGCGGCGAAACGCTCGCCATTGAATTCAATCCTGGGCAGTGCGGCCGTCGGCCCATAGGCGAAGTTTTCCAGGCCGGGAAAATACTCCGGACCTTCAGCATTTTCAAAGTTATGGAGGGCGGCCTCCAAGAGACTGACATTTCGGACTTTTCGTTGATCCGGATCGAAGAGTTTCAAATGCATGGCATTGACATCGAGATCCAGGCCAAACACTTCGCTTATTCTTTTCTTGAGTAACGGCTCAGCAAATTCATAAGGGTTCTTGACTGTTGCCAAGACGCCGGTCAATGCCGTGTGTGCCGTTACACTCGCTTCGACCAGTTGTCCTGCTTCAGTACGCTGTTCCTGGGAGGCAGCCTTTAGCCAATCGGGCATCGTCGGGGTAAAACTTTTCAACACGGCGAGATTATGTATCGACATGTTCAATAGCGCTGGAGGCGTAGCCGCCTTGACGATTTCCAGATGCTCGATTGCGGTGTTGCCGATAGCCGATGCGGCATTCTTTTTCGAAGCGGGCAGATCAGTCATGACATCGTCCTTGATACAAAAAAAGAAGCCCGATTAAATACCGTACGGCCCCAGGCAGACACTCATGGATTACTACCAAACATTATTGATCCGTCTCTCGGCTGGTCATTGGTACACGCCTCACTCCTTCAACTTGAAGTTGAAACTGCGCCAAACAGAATGTTGAACGAGGATTATTCAGCATTGCCAGGCGGTTCCCCCTCCTGCCGCCCATCCCCGAGTCCTGCGCCTCCACCGCCGGCCCATTCTCCGGTCGAACGATCGAGAATTCTCACAATTTTTTCACCAACGCCAACCACCGTCTAAGCTTGAAACAAGTCCGATCAATCTGCGGGAATGGATCAGTCGACTATGGGCGCTTTATGGCAAACCGATACGAGTAAAACTGTGGTTCCGACTGAACGAGTGGATGAAGCGCCTTTACCTGAAAAACCTGGTGGCTCCCGGCATGGCTGGGGGGCATTCGGGTTGCTGCTGCTGATTATCGCGATTGTCGTGGGGCTGGCGGCTGCCAAGGAAATGCGCACCTCGAAATTTCAATCCCGGGAAGTCAGCAAATTTGCCTCGTCCCTGAAATATGAGATGCAACCGGGCCCCAGCGACGCCATTCACTACCCCGGCGCCGGGCCTTTTGATATGCGTCTCGGCTACAGCTCCCTGGATGAGTTCCTGCCACGGCTGCTCAAGCGTGACTACGTCATTGCCTCGCAAACCCGCTTCTCCGAAGCGCTGATGAACTACAGCGACAAGGGCTTTTTCGTGCCCTACCCAGAGAAAATCCAGGCAGGATTGTCGATCACCGATTGCCGTGCGGCACCGCTTTACCAGTACAAATACCCGCAACAACTTTACTCGAGCTTTGAGGCGATCCCGCCGGTGGTGGTCAACAGCCTGCTATTCATTGAAAACCGCTTCCTGCTCGACCCCCATCAGCCCCAGGCCAACCCCGCCGTGGATTGGCCTCGGTTCGGCATGGCGGCCTGGTCCCAGGTCGCAAAATTGTTGCACCTGCCGGGCCAGTCGGCGGGCGGCAGTACCCTGGCGACGCAGCTTGAGAAATACCGGCACTCGCCCGACGGCCTGACCGTTTCTGGCGCGGAGAAAATTCGCCAGATGATCTCCGCCAGCGTGCGCGCCTATCAGGCCGGCCCGGATACCCTTGTGGCCCGGCAGAATGTGATTCGCGATTACCTCAACAGCGTACCCCTGTCGGCCGTTCCGGGTCATGGTGAAGTGCATGGCATGGCCGAGGGTCTGCGCGTCTGGTACGGCGCCGACTTCAATGAGGCCAACGCACGGCTGAACAGCGCCGCGACAGACCCCAAAAGCATGGCGGAAAAAGGCCTGGCCCTGCGTGAAATGCTGTCGCTGATGATTGCCCAGCGCCGCCCATCACATTATCTGACCAAGGGCCATGATGAATTGGCCAGCCTCACCGACAGCCACCTTCGCCTGCTGGCCCAGAATGGCGTGATCGATGCGCCCCTCGCGAAAGCGGCCTTGGCCAGCAAGGTGACTTACCGCGACTGGCTGACCCAACCCACTATCCAGCCGATCGAAACCAACAAGGGCATCAGCGTGGCGCGCAGTCGTCTCGGCGGGTTGCTCAATCGTCCGCTGTACGACCTCGATCGCCTCGATCTCTCGGCGACCAGTACCTTGCAAGGCGATCTGCAAGCCCAGGCCACCGAGTACCTCAAGCATCTGGCTGACCCGGCCTACGCGGCACAGATCGGCTTGATCGGTGAACGCCTGCTGACCCCCACCAGCACCACGCAGGTGCGCTACAGCTTCACCCTGTTTGAACTGACGCCAGACGGCTCACGGGTGCGAGTGCAGACCGACAGCACCGACCAGCCGTTCGATATCAATGAAGGCAGCAAACTGGAATTGGGCTCCACGGCAAAAATGCGCGTGCTCACCACCTACCTGCAGATCATCGCCGAGCTGCACGATAAATACGCCACGATGACCATCCCGGAACTGAAGAAAGTCGACGTCCCGGACCAGGACCGCCTGAGCCGCTGGGCGGTCGATTACCTGATCCAGAATAAAGACCGCAACCTGTCGGCCATGCTGGGCGCCGCGCTGGACCGCAAATACTCCGCCAGCCCCGGCGAAGCCTTTTTCACCGGTGGCGGCCTGCACACATTCGTCAACTTTCGCAAGGAAGACAACGGCCGCCTCCCGACGCTGCGCGATGCCCTGCGAGAGTCGATCAACCTGCCGTTCATTCGGCTGATGCGCGATCTGGTGCGCTACACCACGTATTCCGGTCCCAACAACAGTGCCGAACTGCTCAAGGACGATCGCGACCCGCGGCGTCAGGAATACCTGGCCTCGTTCGCCGACCGTGAGGGCACCTCGTTCCTGCTGAAATTCTGGAAGAAGTACAAGACCAAGGACACCCGGGCGCGGCTCGAGACTTTCCTCGACGGCATGCGCCCGACCCCGATTCGCATGGCCGCCGTGCATCGTTATCTATTCCCCCAGGCCAACCAGGAAAGCTTCAACGCCTTCGTGCGCTCGCACCTCAAGGGCGCCAAGCTCAGCGAAAAACTCACCGACGAACGCCTTGAGCGGCTGTACCTGAGTTACGGACCCGGCTCCTATGACCTGCCGGACCAGGGTTTCATCGCCAAGGTGCACCCGCTGGATCTGTGGCTGATCGGCTACCTGTTGAATCACCCCGACGCCAAGTTCAGCCAGGTGGTCAAAGCCAGCCAGTTCGAACGCCAGGAGGTCTACAGCTGGCTGTTCAAAAGCCGGCACAAGGGTGCCCGCGACAGCCGCATCCGCACCATGCTGGAGATCGAGGCGTTCCTCGACATTCACCAGCGCTGGCAGAAAGTCGGCTACCCCTTCGATCACCTGGTGCCGTCACTGGCCACCGCCATCGGCAGCTCGGGCGATCGCCCGGCAGCGCTGGCCGAACTGATCGGCACCATTCTCAACGACGGGGTACGGATGCCGACGCTGCGTATCGACAGCTTGCACTTCGCGGCGGACACGCCATATGAAACCCGACTGATCAGTAATCCGGACGCCGGTAAACGGGTGATGCCGTCCGAGGTGGCCACGGCGATGCGCGAAGCCTTGTCGCAGGTGGTGGATGCCGGTACCGCCAAACGGGTGTCCGGCAGTTTCATCACGCCCGACGGCAAACCATTGGCCATGGGCGGCAAGACCGGCACCGGCGACAACCGCATCGAAGCCATCGGTTCCGGCGGGCGGATTCTGAGCTCGAAGTCGATCAACCGCACGGCGACCTTTGTGTTCTTCATCGGCGACACCCACTTCGGCACCATGACCGCGTTCGTGCCCGGGCGCACGGCGGAAGCGTTCAAGTTCACCTCGGCGTTGCCGGTGCAAGTTCTCAAGGGCATGGCGCCGATTCTGACGCCGTATCTGCAACCAGGCAGCGCTTCACAATGTCATCCGGTGGAAGGTTCGTCCGTCGCTGCGGCCGACCCGACATCGCACCGCTGAGTTTTCCTTGCTGCAGGTGGTATTTAAATATTTTTCAGATTCGAAGATTCAACGGTTTACCCCTCGCGCCTAAGAGCCATTGATTGATCCTGGGCCAGCCCCAAGTGTCTTCCACTCGGGGTTGGTTTTCCATCCGGTACAGTGTTCAGCCTACTTCCGAATCCCAGATAACCGTGACATTGCCCGAATAGCTTCGGGCGCCCCCCGGCTTGAGCATTTCCTCAACCGCGTCACGGGCCACTTCAAAATGCAGGGTACCCGGCTTGCGATCCAGGTAAACGCTTGGCTGAAACAGCTCTGTGCCAATGCCATCACGCCGCAGTGGACGACGATTCACCGGTTGCCCCGCCGAATCAGCCAGCCCGGCAGGCAGCGTGACACTGACTTCGAGCGGCACCGGATGGCCGGTAGTCGGTTCCCACAGTGCACAATCGTTACCGATGGCGTATTGGCATTGCAGGTTCATCTTGAAGCGACTCGACGCTGTAATATTAAACGTCTGATCGCGGAACAAACGTGCGGGTTTACGCCCCTGGTTCAACCAGGATTGCCAGCCGCCTTTTGGCTCCAGGATGACGCGATTGCCACCGGGGGGAATGTCGACTTTCAGGGTGTGCTGCACATCCAGAAAAAAGTTCAGGGTCAGCAGGTTGTCTGCCGGGATCATGACGTCACCCATGTCGAAATCCTGACGTGGACCGACGTGGTACGTAATAGACCCGGTGTACTCACCGGAAGTCATTTGCAGCGGATCCGGAGCGCGCAGTTCATAGGCGTATGTAAAGAACAGATAACGCATGGCAAGCGGAATATCGAATTTCGCCTTCTTGCTGCAAACCCCGGCCCCCTCGGGGACTATCCAGAAACTGTTGTAGCCATACTCACCAGCAGTGACCGTTCCCACACCCCGGCAGGGTGGCGGCGCCCAGACCCAGGCTCCGCCTTCCCATAAATCATCCCACCATCGCCCCCCGGTTAATTCGCGCACCGGAAGCGGAAGTGCTGTTTCATGACCAATACCGGCAATCCTCAACTGCAGTATTTTTGTATCACCCGAAGTATGAGTGACCGTCACGTTCCGCCATTCGGAAGGTACTTTGGCCATCCCTCCCTGACGTGGATCGGCATGATTGGCCAGGATTGGCGCATTGGCCGTGAACGGAATCCGGGCGATCAGGCTGAACATGCCTATGGGTTCACAGGCCGTTGGTATCTGACGGCAAAACCCCTCCGATGGCGTCTGATTCTTGAACAGGTTTTTCTGCGGATTCGCCGAATCCGGCTGAAACGTGGCCCTGATGTCGTGCACCTCGGCCCGCACTTCAGCGGCGCCCAGAGCCAACAACAGGCCGATACACAACCACCCATTCCACCGTTTAAAGCATTGCCTGTTAATCAAATTCATTGTCTTCCCTACCTGAAGCTGAGTCTGGACATCCTGATACCGGGCCACGTCTTCACGCCCCTGGCGCCCTGGCGCTGAACAACAACAGTACGTTGCCGCTGTAATCACCGGGACGGTAGCCCCCGGCCGGTTTAATGGGAGCAATCTCCAACATCGCCCGCATGCCCGTTGCCGCGTCGGCCACCGACACCACTTGCCGTGGGTTAATGTCAGGGCTCAACTCCACACCGTTGAAACTTACCCGCAATGCAATGTCGTCATCCGGCCTGCCGTTCGACAGGTAAGGAGCGGCTTCCAGACGGGCCTCGATCGCGCTGGTGTCATGTCGCACATCGAAATTCTTGCGCACGCTGCTCAGGGTCGAGTTCGAGAGGTTCCAGTTCAGGCGCTGTGGCCGGTGAATCCAGTCCGGTTCGGCCGGGATCACATAAAACGCGAGCGTCGGGATAGTTACCGACACATCGAAGGTGTGCTCTTCCCGCGCAGCCCAGGACAAAGAGCCCGTCAGTACGGTGATTGCCGTCAGCGCGACGGCGGCGCATTGCTTGATCATGTTCGTTACCCGTTGCGTCAATGGAAAGCCCACAGGGTTTTGCGGTGATATCCAGATTGAATTTCAGCCATGAAAAGAACACCCAAAGGCCTAGCGGCCGGCGATCTTCAGGACTTTTTTGTTGTCGCCTTCAATCAGGAAGAACCGGTATTCACGGCCTTTTTCCTTGTCGAAGCCAAATGTCTTGCCGGCCATGACGTGGTGTTTAGTGGTCGCCCCGCAGTCGGCTTCATTGCTCAATGAGCAGCTTTTGAACTCGTCGACGATGACCACCGTGTTGCCGTTGTTGCGCAACTCATAGCGGTCGGCGGTGTCATTGACGGCGGTCTCGAAACGGGCGTCTTTGGGTCGCACGAAAAACACGGTGCCGAAACCGGTCATCACGTTGACCCCGGCCGACAGGTTCTTTTTGTAGTCTTCACGCTCTTCAGCAGAGACCGCGAACTCATCTTCCTTTTCCGGTACCACCGGCACGAACCGCACACGGAAATAGCGCTCACGGTCGCGCTCGCCCAAGTACAAAAGACGGGTGCCCTGCATGCCCTGGGCCGGCACGATCAGCCGCGCCGGGCTGGCCATCACGCCATTGCGCGACGCACCATCGGCGGCGGTCTCCACCGGGATTTCCTTCGGCAAGCCGTCGGCGTCATAGACGATTTCGAGTACGTTGACCTTGACGAACGCGGTGCTGTCACCGCTGTTGAACACCCGTTTCAGGTAGGTGCTTTTATCTGCGTCCAGATAGTCATACACGGTGCCGACGTTGATCTGCGGTCCGGCCTGAACCGTCAGGGAATACATACAGAACAGACACATCCACAACAGACGCTTCATTGATCTTTACCTCATAAAAATAAAAGATGACCGACCCTGAAGGTCAGACCACGCAATCCCGGATCACGGTGATAGTGCCCTTGACAGGTCGGCCCTCCAGTCGCACTGGCTTGCGACCATGCTCCAACCAGCCTTGCCAACCGCCTTGGGGTTCCAACAAGACTTTGTTGCCACCGGGCGGAATCTGATTCGCCGCCCCTACCGAAGGCAGCGCCAGTGCCATCAACAATCCCAGACAACAGGTAGACCTCTTCATATTTCATCCCGCCTTCTGTTCGGTAGCCGTGACGTCGGCCAGGGTGTCCGGCGTGCAGCGCAGATCACCGATCATCAACACGTTGTTTTCACTGCGGTGACGACTCGCGTCGAGCCGGAACTGACACAGCAACTGATTGCCCTGGCGTACTTCCAAAGTCGGCGAGCCGGCGTTCATTTCCATCGAGAAGAAGCCATCGACTTCGGTCACTCCGCGGCTGGCGTGGTTGATCACGTGATGGCCCTTGAGCGGTCGCCCCTGCGCGTCGACCAGCCGGCCGAGCACGGTCAGGGTTTTCATCACGCGGATCTTGCGGTATTCCACCCCGCCCTTGTTCAGGTGATAGCGGGTGCGCGCCGGCTCGATGGTCGCCGCCGGGACATGGTTGCCCTCGAAGTCGAAACTCACCGAACTGTTCTGATAGGCCGTGATCGGGATGAAGTTGCGCCCTGGCCTCAATGCGGCGCTGCCGCCGCTGTAATCGTCGGCGCGCAGGGCAATGTCATCGATGTCCGATTCCACATCGACAATCAGCCCGGCGCCGCGCATCTCGTGCTGGCTGGTCAGTATCATTTGCTCGCCGCCAATGGCCAGGGTGCTGTCCAGGTTCAGGCCGCCGGTGTAGTTACCGTTGTAGGACGAGCGCTGGATAAACCCATCGCCATTGATCTGGTCGGTGCGAAAGTTCGCCAGGCTGGACAGGCCGACGCCATAAGTGTCGGTGAGCGCGGTGACCGAGACGCTTTGCAGCACGTGATCTTTCAGGTCCTTGCGCCAGCCGATCGAGGCGTTGTTGTCGCGACCGCCATCGCGCGCCGTACGCGAACCGATGCTGCCGGTGATCTGCTGGCCAGGCGCGCCCAATGCCAGGTTGATGCTCAGGTCGACCCCACGATTGCGCGCACTGCCGCTGCTGTAACTGCCGGGCCGGTCGAACAGCGACAAACGCCAGTTGCCATCGCTGCCAAACAGCAAGGTGCGCTGATTCCAGCCCAGGTCCAGGCCGACGCCTTCGACGTTGCCCTCGCTGTGGGAGACCCGGGCATTGATCGAACTTTTGCTGCTGAGCCGATGGTTCAGCGCCAGGGATGAGTTGCTGGTCTCGCCGACGAAGACATTGCGCTGGCGGATCCGGGTGCCGTCCGGCAGGGTTTCGTAGAGGTTGGTGGTGTCCAGCCAGCTGCGGTTGTGACTGATCACCACGCTACCGGCGCCATAGTTATAGAGGCTTTGCAGATCGAGGCCGGTGCCATGATCCTGGGTCTGATATACGTTGGCGTACAGGCTGATGTGATTGGCCAAAGTCCAGTCGATGGAACTGCCGTATTGCAGTTTTTCGCGAATCTGCCGCGCCGACAGCCCGAGAATCACCCGCGGGTGCATCAGGTAGTTGACCGAGGCACCTGCCGTGGGACTGCCGCTGGACTGTTGATCCCAGTTGCTCAGCAGCTTGGTTTCTTCCCCGGCGAACAGGTTGTAGCGCCAGCGATCGTCGAGGTTGCGCCAGTTGCTGGGCTTATACACCAGCTCCTGGGTGGTGGAGGTGATCTGGCCGTCTTCGACCAGGCGCACTTCCACTTCGTAGATGCCGCCGGGCAACGGACGCGTGTCGAGGGTCTGCAAACCGGCGGGCACCGACTGGGTATTGATCAACAGGCCGTCACGATAGATCTCCACCGAACCCTGGCGATTGGCCGTGACATAGATCGGATAGACGCTGGGCATCGGCGTGTTGATCGCCAGGCTGTCGGAGCTGCCGTACATGACGCCGACGGCGGTATCGGGGCTGGTGCCAAACGTGCGCGGTTGGCGGGTCAGCCCTTCGGAATTGGGGGTGAAATAGCCCAGGCGCAGAAAACTGCCTTGCAGTTCGCGCTGGGTGTGGAGCTCATGCACCGCGTGATAAAGCTTGTCATCGGGACCGCCAAGGCGGGCCAATTGCATATTGAACGTCTGGCTCCAGTTGCCCAGGCTGGCGCTGGCTTCCAGGCCGAAGCGACCACCCGGATCCTGATCCTGGCCGCCATTGAGGTTGAGCTGGTTACGCACCATCAGGCCGCTGCTACCGCCAGCGGGCTGCTCGTAATAACGCTTGGCTTCAACATCGCGTTCAGCGTTTTCGGTCAGGATAGAGACCAGCGAATTTTCCAGGTTGTAGTGCACAGCCAGCACCTGATCCGGACATGAACCGGTGCAATTGCCCAGCGCCACACCCGGCTTGAGATAACTCGCCCATTTTTCCCGCTCGGCGGGGCCGAAACGGTTGTCACTGGTGTCAGTAAATTCGAGCAGGGTGATGCGATCGTCACGGGACAGCACCACCATCGCCTCCCCCAATGGCTGCTGGTCGAGTTCCACCCGAACAGCCAGAGGCACATCAAAAAAATGCTCCTCGAAATCCGCCGGCAGGCCTTTGGCCTGGGCCAACAGACTTCGCGGTGTCGTTCCGGCGGGAGAAGCTGGAGCCGCCACTGCACTGGCACAAAACAACAGCGCAAGCGCAGCCGCGATGGGTGTCATCGGGAACATGAACTCTTACTCTGATTACGAACAGTTGAAGTCCGGCGGACATACAGGGTGTATGCCCGCCGGTTAACGCCACCTTGGGAGATGACGTTTCAGGCCAGCAGGACGCTTAGAGTGCTACGGGTGGAACAGCGTCGAATACCATTGCGACGACACCGGTGTAGTCGCCTGGAGCGGGGGTCGCATCAGTTGAGCTGATACGCAGCGCGGCGCGGTAGTTCACATCGGACTCTGCTTCGCCAACTACCATTTGTGGCGTAGTCGTCAATTCCTTGCCATTGAGCTCTACTTTCAGATCGATGGTGTCAGCGCCGGAAATCAACTTGGGAGCGGTGACAACACTGGCGTGGACAGAGCCGTTATTGTTGCGAACATCAAAGAACCCCTTGACCTCGTCCATCTGGCCGGTGCCAGGATTGTGGTCCATGCGCTGATCCTTGCTAATCAAGTCCGGGTCGGTTGGTACCACGTAGAACCCGTTGGTCGGCACGTGCGCGACGATGCTGATGGAGTGAGCCGCTTCACCTGCAGCGAATGCACCCGAGGAACCCAGTGCCAGAAGAGCCAACGGAGCAGCGATTGCGAATTTCTTGAACATGTTCAGTACCTGTTTTCTTGATGAGGTTCGGTTCATTAAAAGTTCAAACAACCCATGCCCCTGACGTGGCATGTTGCTTTGAACTTTCAATGCCGGGGCATCATCGACTGTTCGATCCGGGAAGTAAGCAGGCAACTTCCGATGAACGTGTAGTTCAACGACCTCAGAGCTAGAAAGAAAAATACACAAAAAACTTAAATATGAAACAGTGACTGTAAGTTGCGACCTACATACAGTTTAGTTGAAAAAACCATACAGCGTTTTCGGTCAAATAACATGGGCATTTACGGCTTTTCTAGAATATTAACTCAAATATAATTAGAGCAATAACTTCAAATACACCAGAAGAGTCTGTCCGTACGAAAAAAGCGCTCGTCCAGTGGAAATTACTCGGTAAATCGAGCGTTGAAACAGGCGGACCACTCGTCGGCGGTGGCTAGCCCTCTGGCAAAAATGTCTTGCGTGCGATTTAAGATATATCTTAAGTTGTATCTAAACACGACGAGAGAAGCAGAAAAATGAGAGACCATCATTCCCCCCACCGCGAACATGGCGACGGCCGCGACGGCTTCGAAAAACGCCCGGGGCCCGGCCGCGAGCGTGGTGGACGTGGGCCCCGCGTCTTCGCCCCCGGCGACCTGAAACTGCTGTTGCTGGCACTGATCGCCGAACAGCCGTGTCACGGCTATGACCTGATCCGCCAGATCGAGAACATGTTCGACGGCGCCTACAGCCCAAGTCCTGGCGTGATCTACCCGACCCTGACCTTTCTCGAAGAAAGCGAAATGATCCTGGGCGACGCCGAAGGCGGCAAAAAGCGCTACTGCGTCACCGACGCCGGACGAGCTTCATTAAGCGAGCAGGCGATTGCGCTGGACGGTGTACGTATGCGCATCGACGTCAGCAAGCGCTCGCTGCGCGGGCAGGACCGCCCGGCCGAAATTCACGAAGCGGTGCACAACCTGCGCCATGCCTTGCACATGCACCATGGTCGCTGGAGCCCGGAAGAAATCATTCGGGTCAGCACACTGCTCAACGACGCGGCCAAGCGCATCGTCGAGGGTCCCACCCTGCAACCTGCCCGGGAGAGCGCCGAATGAGTGCTGTCGATACCCAAACCATTCACCGCGTCATGCATGAAATCAAGCGCCGTCGGCTGCAAGTCCTGCGGGTGGTCGACCTGACCCCGCGCATGCGCCGGATTACCTTGGGCGGCCCGGAACTGGCAGGCTTCGTCAGCCTGGGCACCGACGATCACGTCAAACTGCTGTTCCCACAGAACGCGGCGGAACAGGCGACCCTGGAAACCCTGGTACTCGGTGCCGGCAAAGACCACGGCCCGATGCCGGCCATGCGCGACTACACCCCGCGGCGTTATGACCTCGACACGCTGGAGCTGGACATCGACTTCGTACTGCACGGCGACGGGCCGGCCGCGACCTGGGCCGAACAGGCCACACCCGGTCAGTTCCTGCACATCGGCGGGCCCAAGGGGTCGATGATCGTGCCGGATATCTTCGACAGCTACCTGCTGATCGGCGATGAGACCGCCCTGCCCGCCATTGCCCGGCGTCTGGAAGGCCTGACCGCCAACCGGCGGGCCCTGGTGATCGTGGAAGTGGAGAACGGCGCCGAACAGCAAAAGCTCGACAGCCCGGCGCAGGTCGACGTGATCTGGGTCTTGCGTGAAGGCGGCAGGAACAGCCTGCTGACCACCGTGAAAGAACTGCAAGTGCCCGGTGGCAACCTGTACGCCTGGGTGGCGACCGAAAGCAAAGTGTCCCGGCAGATTCGTCGGGTGTTGCTGGATGAGCATGGGCTGGACGAACAGTTCGTCAAAGCGGTGGGCTATTGGCGGCTGGATGACACTAGCGAAGACTGAACACAACCCCTTGTAGGAGCTGGCTTGCCAGCGAAGGCGGTGTGTCAGTTGAAATTTACGCCGGCTGACACACCGCTTTCGCTGGCAAGCCAGCTCCTACAGGGGGCCAGGTGATTCAGGGATTACGCCGCCACCGATCCAGGCCAATCACCAGCAAGGCAATCAGTACAAACCCCACCAACAATCCACCCGCATTCACGAACACCTGTGGATAACCCAGCTTGTCGACATTGATGAACGGATACGGATAAGCCGCCAGCAAATGCCCCCGCAGCAACGCATATGCGAAGTACGCCAGCGGATAGATCAACCACAGCGCGATGTGCCATAGACGCAAGGTGCCTTTGGGCACACAGCACCACCACCAGCCCAGAAACAGCAGCGGCATCACATCATGCATCAACTCGTCAGCCAGGAACTGCCAGCCTTCGGGGTGCCATAAATGGCGCAGCAACAGGCTGTAGGCCAGCCCCACCAAAGCCATGCTCACCGCAATGCCACTGCTCACCGCCGGCCGCAGAAACCAGCGTCGCGCCGCCGACTCGCGGGAGGTCAGCTCACACGTCAGCACAGTCGCCACCAGTGTGTTGGTCAGCACGGTGAAATAGCTGAAGAAACTCATCAGCCCGCCAAGCAGGCTGGCCTCGATACTCCAGCGCAGGTACATAATCAGGTACAGCTGGATGCTCAATCCCGCCCAGCCGAGCAAGGCAGCCACGGCCACGAAGCGATGCCGCGCGGCAGACGGGCGGGCCATGTTCAGACCGGACGCTTGGTGCGCATCAACTTCACGTACAAACGCTCGACCTTCTCCCGCGCCCACGGGGTTTTGCGCAGGAAGGTCAGGCTCGATTTGATGCTCGGGTCGCTCTTGAAGCAGCGAATATCGATGCGCTCGGCCAGCCCCGACCATTCGTAGTGCTCAACCAGGGCATTGAGGATCTGCTCGAGCGTCACGCCGTGCAGCGGGTTGTTGTTCTGTTCGGTCATGCCAGGCCTTCGAGCGAAGTGGGAATTGGAAGCCGCGCACATTAGCCGAGGGCTTCATCCGGGGAAAGCGATCTGTGCGCTATCTCATAAATGTAGGCGAATCTGTAGGAGCTGGCTTGCCAGCGAAAGCGGTGTGTCAGTTGATAGATGTGCTGGCTGACATGGCGCTTTCGCTGGCAAGCCAGCTCCTACAGGGGATCTCGGTGGATATGGGATTTGCGTATCTGCCGACTGTTACCAATTCCGAAAAGCAGCATGTCAGTAAAAGCCCTTTCTCTATTTGTAACAGGACATTATCCTTACACCCGCCAAAGCTGAAACGCTTCTGCCGCCCGCTTCATCCTGCTGCTTTCAGTTCATCCCAGAAAAAGATCAAGAATTCCTTCTCTATGCCTTATTTTCAATCTTCGCGAGACAGCGCTGTCTGCACGACTGTTGCCAGTCGAAACGCCCTGAACATAATCAGCGGTTTCGCCGCTTTAAGCCTCGCCACTTGCGTCCATGCGGCCCCGGCTTTCGACAGTGATTCGCCGTGGATGCTCGGCGACTGGAATGGCACGCGCACCGAGCTATCGGAAAAAGGCTACGACTTCAAAGTCGATTACACCGGTGAAATGGGCAGCAACCTGCACGGCGGCTACGACCACGATCGCACCGCCCGCTACAGCGATCAGTTCGGCTTCGGCACCCACCTGGACTTGCAGAAGATCCTCGGTTGGGACGACGCCGAATTCCAGCTGACCATCACCGAGCGCAGCGGCAACAACATCAGCAACGACCGGATCAACGATCCACGGGTCGGTGGCTTCACCTCGGCCCAGGAAGTCTGGGGCCGTGGCCAGACCTGGCGCCTGACGCAGATGTGGTATCAGCAGAAATTCTTCGACCAGAAGCTCGACATCAAGGTCGGTCGGTTTGGCGAGGGCGAGGACTTCAACAGCTTTGCCTGCGATTTCCAGAACCTGGCGTTCTGCGGCTCCCAGGTCGGTAACTGGGTCGGGGGCATCTGGTACAACTGGCCGGTCAGCCAATGGGCGATGCGGGTTAAATATCACCTGACGCCGGAACTCTACGCGCAGGTCGGCGCTTACGAGCAAAACCCGTCGAACCTTGATCGCGACAACGGTTTCAAGCTCAGCGGCAGTGGCACCCAGGGCGCGATCCTGCCGGTGGAACTGGTGTGGTCGCCAAAGCTCAATGGCCTGCCGGGTGAATACCGCGCCGGTTACTACTACAGCAACGCCAACGCGACCGATGCCTACAAGGACAGCAATGGCCAGCCGGCGGCCCTGAGCGGCGAGGCTTACCGTAGCGCGTCGAGCAAGCACGGCGTATGGCTCGGTGTGCAACAGCAACTGACCAGCCGCGCCAGCGACCACTCCCGCGGCTTGAGCGTGTTTGCCAACGGCACGATGCACGACAAGAAGACCAACGCCATCGACAACTATGTCCAGGCCGGCGTCGTCTACAAAGGCCTGTTCGATGCCCGCACCCGGGACGATATCGGTTTTGCCGTCGCACGGGTCCACGTCAACCCGGCCTATCGCAAGAACGCCGAGGCAAGCAACCAGGCTCGCGCGGTATCCGATTACGACGACCCGTCGTTCCTGCCACCGCAAGACACCGAATACAGCGCCGAACTCTATTACGGCGTGCACGTCACCAACTGGCTGACCGTGCGCCCGAACCTGCAATACATCCGCCACCCCGGTGGCGTGGACCAGGTCGATGACGCGCTGATTGGCGGGATCAAGATCCAGTCTTCGTTCTAACCAACCCCGTAACCCCCCTGTAGGAGCGAGCTTGCTCGCGATGGTCGTTAACGAAAACGCTGGGAACCTGACACCCCGCGGCGTTCTCAGGTTTTTCGCGAGCAAGCTCGCTCCTACAAGGGGACGCATCAACCGAACCATTTTTATCTGAACCCTGCCCGCACAGGATCGTCATCTACAGTGAACTTGCGCGGGACTTCTTAAAACGTCACGGAGAACCACACTATGAGCACTGATGGTGCTTTGAGTCGAAGCCGTCTGCTGCCGAGCCTGCTCGGCGTCCTGCTTCTGCTAATGGGCCTGGCCATGCTGGCCGGGGGGATCAAGCTGAGCCTGCTCGGCGGCTCGCTGTATTACCTGCTGGCCGGCATTGGCCTGGCACTCACCGGCGTGCTGCTGATTGCCGCACGCCGCGCTGCGCTGGGCCTGTACGCACTGGTGTTGTTCGCCAGCACGGTGTGGGCCCTGTGGGAAGTCGGCCTCGACTGGTGGCAACTGGTGCCGCGCCTGGCCATGCTGTTTGCGCTGGGCATCGTCATGTTGCTGCCATGGTTCCGTCGTCCGCTGTTGCGTGCAGGCGCCGCGCCGATGGGCACAGGCGCCCTGAGCGTGGCCGTGGTGCTCGCGGGTGCCACTGCATTGGCCAGCCAGTTCACCAACCCCGGTGAAATCAAAGGCCAACTGGACCGCGACAGCGTGCCGGGCATGACCAACACCGCCCCGGCCATGCCGGACGGTGACTGGAATTCCTACGGCCGCAGCGCCCACGGCGATCGTTACTCGCCACTGGCCCAGATCACCCCGCAGAACGTGAACAAACTGGTACCGGCCTGGACCTACCGCACTGGCGACCTGCCAGGGCCGAACGACCCGGGTGAAACCACCGCCGAAAACACCCCGCTGAAAGTCAACGGCATGCTCTACGTGTGCACGCCGCACAGCCAGGTCATCGCCCTGGACCCGGACACCGGCAAGGAAATCTGGCGTTTCGATCCGAAGCTCTCCACCCAGAACGCGGAGAACTTCAAAGGTTGGGCGCACATGACCTGCCGCGGCGTGACCTATCACGATGACGCCGTCTACGCCTCCGAGCAGAGCCCGACCGGCACGGCCAGCACCACGCCCGTCAGCACCGTCTGCCCACGTCGCATCTTCCTGCCGACCGCCGATACGCGCCTGATCGCCCTCGACGCCGACACCGGCAAGATGTGCGAAGACTTCGGCGACAAAGGCCAGGTCGATCTGCGCGCCAACATCGGCGGCTTTACCGCCGGCGGTTACTACTCCACCTCGCCACCGGCGGTCACCAAGGACCTGGTGGTGATTGGCGGCCACGTCACCGACAACGTCTCCACCGACGAGCCCAGCGGCGTGATCCGCGCGTTCGACGTGCACACCGGCAAACTGGTGTGGAATTGGGACAGCGGTAACCCGGACGACACCACGCCGATTGCCGAAGGCGAGGTCTACACCCGCAATTCGCCGAACATGTGGTCCATGTTCGCCGTCGACGAAAAGCTCGGCATGCTCTACCTGCCGATGGGCAACCAGACCCCGGATCAGTTCGGTGGCGATCGTACGCCTGAATCGGAATTGCACGCCGCGGGCCTGACCGCCCTCGACATCGCAACCGGCCAGGTGCGCTGGCACATGCAATTCACCCACCATGACCTGTGGGACATGGACGTCGGTGGCCAGCCCACCCTGATGGACCTGAAAACCGCCGACGGCGTGAAGCCGGCGGTACTGGCGTCCACCAAGCAGGGCAGCATCTACGTGCTGGACCGCAGCACCGGCGAACCGATCGTGCCAATCCACGAAGTGCCGGTGCCACAAGGCGCTGTCGAAGGTGACCGCACCTCACCGACCCAGCCGAAATCCGAGCTGAACCTGATGCCGCCGCCGCTGCAAGAGCGCGACATGTGGGGCGTTACCCCGTTCGACCAGCTGATCTGCCGGATCGACTTCAAATCCATGCGCTACGACGGTCCGTTCACCCCGCCGTCGCTGCAAGGTTCGATCGTTTACCCAGGCAACTTCGGCGTGTTCGACTGGGGCGGCATCGCGGTTGACCCGGTGCGCCAGATCGCTTTCGTGAACCCGAGCTACATGGCGTTCAAATCGAAAATGATCCCGGCCTCGGAAATCGCCGCCCAAGGCCCGCGCAAAAGCGAAACCGAAGGCGTGCAGCCCAACAAAGGCGCGCCTTACGGCGTGGTCCTCGAAGCACTGCTGTCGCCCATGGGCCTGCCATGCCAGGCACCGGCCTGGGGCTATGTGGCAGCGGTCGACCTGACCACCAGCAAAACCATCTGGATGCACAAGAACGGCACCGTGCGCGACAGCTCGCCGGTTCCGATTCCCCTGAGCATGGGCGTGCCAAGCCTGGGCGGGACCTTCACCACTGCCAGTGGCGTGGGCTTCCTCAGCGGCACCCTTGACCAGTACCTGCGGGCCTATGACGTGAAAAACGGCAAGCAACTGTGGGAAGGCCGCCTGCCCGCCGGCGCGCAAACCACGCCGATGACCTACACCGGCAAGGACGGCAAGCAGTATGTGCTTGTGGTTGCCGGCGGTCACGGGTCGCTGGGCACCAAGCAGGGTGACTATGTGATGGCGTTCAAACTGTCCGAGTAAGTTTTAGCGACAGTCAAAACCAAAGGCGACTCCTGCGAGGGGGTCGCCTTTTTTTGTGAATACACATCCCCTGCAGGAGCTGGCTTGCCAGCGAAAGCGCCCTCTCAGTCACCATCAACATTGCATGGTAAACAGCCTTATTTTCCGCCCACCCCCTCAAGTCTAAACATACAAGCGAGCCTGCTCGCGATGGTCCTCAACGATAACGCGCCCGGCCTGATGCCCCGCGGCGCTCTCAGGTTTTTCGCGGCCAGGCTCGCTCCTACAGTGGTCGAAGCGAATACCTTGAATTAATCGCGACCATTGAAACCACCCTCCACCTGCCCCATCTAAGACCCATACTCCATTGCGCAGGTGCCCCATGAGCGACCAGCAAGAATTCCCTGAAGACCCCAGCGAATACGCCGACCCGGAGAACGTTGAACATCACTCCACCGGCAAGGGCCTCGCCCTCCCAGGCCAGAACCTGCCGGACAAGGTCTACATCATCCCGATCCACAACCGCCCGTTCTTCCCGGCCCAGGTACTGCCAGTCATTGTCAATGAAGAACCCTGGGCGGAAACCCTGGATCTGGTGAGCAAATCCGATCACCACTGCCTGGCCCTGTTCTACATGGACACGCCCCAGGAAGACCCGCGCCACTTCGATACCTCGGCCTTGCCGCTCTACGGCACGCTGGTCAAGGTGCACCACGCCAGTCGCGAAAACGGCAAACTGCAATTCGTCGCCCAGGGCCTGACGCGCGTACGCCTTAAGACCTGGCTCAAGCACCATCGCCCGCCGTATCTGGTGGAAGTCGAATACCCGCATCAGCCCGCCGACCCCACCGACGAGGTCAAGGCCTACGGCATGGCGCTGATCAACGCGATCAAGGAGCTGCTGCCGCTCAACCCGCTGTACAGCGAAGAGCTCAAGAACTATCTCAATCGCTTCAGCCCCAACGACCCGTCGCCGCTGACCGACTTCGCCGCCGCCCTCACATCGGCGACGGGCAGTGAACTGCAGGAAGTACTCGACTGCGTGCCGATGCTCAAGCGCATGGAAAAAGTCCTGCCGATGCTGCGCAAGGAAGTCGAAGTCGCACGCCTGCAGAAAGAAATTTCCGCCGAGGTTAACCGCAAGATCGGCGAACATCAGCGGGAATTCTTCCTCAAGGAACAACTGAAGGTCATTCAACAAGAGCTGGGGCTGACCAAGGACGACCGTAGCGCCGACATCGAACAGTTCGAGCAGCGCCTGGAAGGCAAGGTGTTGTCCGCCCAGGCGCAAAAACGCATCGTCGAGGAAATGAACAAGCTGTCGATCCTCGAGACCGGCTCGCCGGAGTACGCGGTAACCCGCAACTACCTCGACTGGGCCACCTCGGTGCCCTGGGGCGTGTACGGCGAAGACAAACTCGACCTCAAGCACGCGCGCAAGGTGCTGGACAAACACCACGCCGGCCTCGACGACATCAAGGACCGCATCCTCGAGTTCCTCGCGGTCGGTGCCTATAAGGGCGAAATCAGCGGTTCCATCGTGTTGCTGGTGGGCCCGCCGGGCGTGGGCAAGACCAGTGTCGGCAAATCCATCGCCGAATCCCTGGGCCGGCCGTTCTATCGCTTCAGTCTCGGCGGCATGCGCGACGAGGCCGAAATCAAGGGCCATCGCCGCACCTACATCGGCGCGCAGCCGGGCAAACTCGTCCATGCGTTGAAAGACGTTGAAGTGATGAACCCGGTGATCATGCTCGACGAGATCGACAAGATGGGCCAGAGCTACCAGGGCGACCCGGCTTCGGCGCTGCTGGAAACCCTCGACCCGGAACAGAACGTCGAATTCCTCGACCACTATCTGGACTTGCGTCTGGATTTGTCGAAAGTGCTGTTCATCTGCACCGCCAACACCCTGGATTCGATCCCCGGCCCGTTGCTGGACCGGATGGAAGTGATTCGCCTGTCGGGCTACATCACCGAAGAAAAGATCGCCATTGCCAAGCGTCACCTGTGGCCCAAGCAGCTCGAAAAAGCCGGTGTGTCCAAGGGCAGCCTGGCCATCAGCGACAGCGCATTAAAAGCCTTGATCGACGGCTACGCCCGTGAAGCCGGGGTGCGGCAGCTGGAAAAACAACTGGGCAAACTGGTGCGCAAGGCCGTGGTGAAGTTGATCGACGACCCCAAAGCCGTGATCAAGCTTGGGCCGAAAGACCTCGAAGCCTCCCTCGGCCATCCGGTATTCCGCAACGAACAAGTGCTGTCAGGCACCGGCGTCATCACAGGGCTGGCCTGGACCAGCATGGGCGGCGCGACGCTGCCGATCGAAGCGACGCGGATTCACACCTTGAACCGTGGCTTCAAACTCACCGGGCAACTGGGTGATGTGATGAAAGAGTCAGCGGAAATCGCCTACAGCTACGTCAGCTCCAACCTGAAGTCGTTTGGCGGCGATCCGAAATTCTTCGACGAAGCTTTCGTGCACCTGCACGTTCCAGAAGGCGCCACCCCGAAAGACGGTCCGAGCGCGGGCGTGACCATGGCCAGCGCCCTGCTGTCCCTGGCCCGTAATCAACCGCCGAAGAAAGGCGTGGCCATGACCGGCGAGCTGACGCTGACCGGGCATGTCCTGCCGATAGGCGGGGTGCGTGAGAAAGTCATTGCGGCGCGGCGGCAGAAGATTTTCGAATTGATCCTGCCGGAGCCGAATCGCGGCAGCTTTGAGGAGTTGCCGGATTATTTGAAGGAAGGGATAACGGTGCACTTTGCCAAGCGCTTTGCGGATGTGGCGAAGATCTTGTTCTAAGCGGATCAAGCGCAACTGAAATGGCCAGACTTGCTGTCTGGCCATTACTATTTTTTCGCCGAACAACAATACATACATTAAAATCAACGTCTTTTACAACCTGTTAGTTCTAACAGTATTCCATCGCCGTTGCAGCCTGTAACTTAAAGCACCTGACACCCTTGAAGAGAAAACCTCATGGATATCAAGGAACGAAGAAATCTTGTCGATCATTGCACCTGGCACAATAAAAACGCCTTCGTCTGAAAACGCCAGAATACTCCGGCACATTGGGCGTAGTCTTTCAAGACTAACAAAACCGTAAATCTATATCCGAAGTCGTGTTTTTTTCTACCTGAAAAACAAAACGGGCAGTTAATCCGTTTCTCGCATCGTGCCTAGAAATTAATTTATTATCGCGATTGGTTTTAAACAACTGACAGAATTGACAGTATCCACTCCCATCACCTCGCATTACACTTACCTCACCCCAAACAACAATTAACAAATTAACAAATTAACAAATTAACAATGAGGCTATTACATGACCACTGAATCACCCACTAAAAGAACGGCTACCGGTTACTTCAACGCAAAAGGCGACAACTTTGAAACATTCAACAGCGAGAAAGTTTTGGTGGATTCTGCCCCAGGTAACCTGCAGATCGAGGGATCTATAGGTAGAGGCTCGCTTGAAGGTCGAATATTCCTGTTGCTTATTGACCCCAGCACTCTACCCGGGGAACAGGATTTTATATTTGGTGGGGATGGGAAGATGAGATACGTTCAATACCAAGACAAGCTTGGAACAGTATCCGCACTGTCTGGCAAGTTCAATGCGATCCTTAACAACACGACTAAAAAACATCGTATAACTTTTAATTTGGAGTTTGGCCGAATAGGCAATATAGCCGGTGAGATCGACGTCAGCGAATAAAGCCAGGTTTGATTTTATCCCACGCACCAGAGCCGATGCGTTAGCATTTTCTTCCAATCGGCTCTTGTCACAATTTGTCTCATCTTCAGCTATGCTCGCCGTTCGTCGTGAACGCCGGAGCTACCGCCCTATGTCCCCCACCCGCCTGTTGGTCCCCCTCGCCCTCGCCTTGCTGGCCGCTTGCGCCACGCAGCCGAAACAGAACCTGACCGTGGAAAAACAAAGCGCATGCCCGGCGAAGCTGCACAGCGGGCAGACCCTGATCCTGAGCCTGCCGAGCAACCCGACCACGGGTTATCGCTGGGCGATCCAGGACTCGGCCGGTGGCGTGTTGCGTGCGCTGGGTCCCGAGGTGTACAGCAACCCGGAAGACGCTGGCGTGGTGGGCGCTGCCGGGGTTTCGACCTGGCGCTTCCAGGCGTTCGCCAACGGTACCGGGCGCTTGCGCCTGACGTCCCAGCAGCCTTGGGCACCGGAAGTGCTGCCGGTGGAGACCTTCGATTGCGCGATCTCGGTTAACTGATAATGGGCTGGCTGATTCTGGCGCTGATGGGGGCGGTGACATTTCTCTACGGCCTGAGCGTCCACGCCACGTTGCTGTGCCTGTTGGTGAAGCCCTTGCCGGTGCTGGCCCTCCTCGGCTGGCTGCACGACGCACCGCCCAGCGAGTATCGACGCTGGATCAGCCTTGGATTGATGCTCTCCCTGCTCGGCGATGTGTTGCTGGCGTGGCCGGGGGATTTGTTTGTGTTTGGCCTCGGGGCGTTTTTGCTGGCCCACCTGGCTTATCTGAAAGCTTACTTGAGTGATTGTCGGCGGTTGGCATCGGTACCGCTGATCGTCGCTTTGGGCGTCGGCGCGGTGCTGCCGGGGATGTTGATTGCCAATGGGCTCGGCTCCATGCTGGTCCCGGTGATCGTCTATGGCCTGGCCATCAGCGCCATGCTCTGGAGAGCGCTGGCCCGCCTTGGCAGCGACGTGCCCAAACGCTCGGCGCTGTTGGCGGCGGCGGGTGCGGTAGCGTTTGTGTTTTCCGACAGCGTGATCGGTATCGATCGGTTTGTTGCGCCGTTCCATGCGGCGCCCTACGTCATTATCCTCAGCTATTGGCTGGGGCAATGGGGAATCACAGCCTCGGCGTTCACTCAGAAACCGCGCTGAACCCTTCGCGAGCAAGCCCACTCCCACATTTTGTTCAGTGAACACATTTTCTGTGTCCGACTCAGAACCATTGTGGGAGCGGGCTTGCTCGCGAAAGCGGTATTCCTGAACACACAGACCTCAGAACCTACCCCACCGGTTTATCAGACAACCCGCGCATCCCCCCGTCAATTTGGCTAAAATGCCGGCCTTTTCCACCCAAGCCGCTGGAACCGCCGTGAGCAAAGAACCCGATCGCCTATTCGCCCAGCCTTTGGCCCAGGTGCCCGACTTCGCCTTCAATGAAGACGTGGTGCGGGTGTTCCCGGACATGATCAAGCGCTCGGTGCCGGGTTATCCGACCATCGTCGAAAACCTCGGCGTGCTTGCCGCGCAGTTCGCCCAGCCCAACAGCGTGCTCTACGACCTGGGCTCGTCCCTCGGCGCCGTGACCCAGGCCTTGCGCCGCCATGTGCGCACCGACGGTTGCCGGGTGATCGCTGTGGATAACTCCGCGGCCATGGTCGAGCGCTGCCGCGAGTACCTCAACGGCCAGGACTCGATGTTCCAGGAGTTGCTGCCCGTCGAAGTGATCGAAGGCGACATCCTCGCCCTGCAGTTCCAGCCGGCTTCGGTGGTGGCGCTGAATTTCACCCTGCAATTCATCGCCCCGGACCAGCGCACCGCGTTGCTGTCGCGCATCCGCCAGTCGCTGCTGCCCGGCGGCGCGCTGATTCTGTCGGAGAAGCTGCGCTTCAACGACCCCGAAGAACACGCGCTGCTCACCGACCTGCACGTGGCCTTCAAGCGCGCCAACGGCTATAGCGAACTGGAAATCGCCCAGAAGCGCAGCGCCATCGAAAACGTCATGAAGCCCGACAGCCTCGAAGAACACCGCGAGCGCCTGCTGGCTGCCGGATTCTCGAAAGTCGTGCCGTGGTTCCAGTGTCTTAACTTTGCCTCGTTGATTGCCTTGCCATGATTGATCTGTCCCCCCTCGCCCGCCGACTGGCCGGTACCCCCCTGGCTGACTGGGCCAACACCCTGCAGGCGCAACTCGACAAGAAAATGGAAAAGGGTCATGGCGACCTGGAGCGTTGGCAGAGCGCGCTGGACGCCTTGCCAAAGATCCAGCCGAGCGAAGTCGACTTATTGAACGGCCTGAAGCTCGATACCGATTGCGACGATGGGACCCGCGTGCAGATGCGCACCGCATTGATGGGGTTGTCGCCGTGGCGTAAAGGGCCGTTCGATCTGTTCGGCGTGCATGTCGATACCGAATGGCGTTCGGACTGGAAATGGTCGCGGGTCGCACCGCACTTGAACCTAAAAGGCAAACGCATCCTCGATGTCGGCTGCGGCAACGGCTACTACATGTGGCGCATGCTCGGCGCCGGTGCCGACAGCGTGATCGGCGTCGATCCGAACTGGCTGTTCTTCTGCCAGTTCCAGGCGGTTCAGCGCTACCTGTCCGAGCCCAATGCCTGGCACCTGCCGTTTCCCTTCGAGGATCTGCCGGCCAATCTGGAAGGCTTCGACACGGTGTTTTCCATGGGCGTGTTCTATCACCGCCGCTCGCCGATCGAGCACTTGCTGGCGCTGAAGGACTGCCTGGTCAAGGGCGGTGAACTGGTGCTGGAGACGCTGGTGATCGAGGGCGATCGGCAGCAGGTACTGGTCCCGGAAGATCGGTACGCGCAGATGCGTAATGTGTGGTTCCTGCCCTCGGTGCCGGCGCTGGAGCTGTGGTTGCGGCGTGCCGGGTTCAGCGATGTTCGCTGTGTGGACGTCAGCACGACCAGCGTTGAGGAACAGCGTGGGACGGAATGGATGAAGTATCAGTCGCTGAGCGATTTCCTTGATCCTGAGGATCACAGCAAGACGATTGAAGGTTTGCCGGCGCCGATGCGGGCGGTGATTGTCGCCCGCAAGTAAAACCCAATCTCCGCCCTAATGGAGATCCCCCTGTGGGAGCGAGCCTGCTCGCGATGGACGTGAACGATGACGCGTCCTGTCTGGATTATCGCGCCGCCTTCAAGTCCATCGCGAGCAGGCTCGCTCCTACAAAGGTTTGGTGTTCAGTCTGCGGGTTTTGCGCGGCGGGCTTTGAAGAACTCGCTTAAAACCGCCCCGCATTCCTCCGCCAACACCCCGCCTTCAAACAGCACCCGGTGATTCAAAAAACCCTGGGTAAAAAACTGCCCCTGACTCTGCACAATCCCCGCCTTCGGCTCCAGCGCCCCATACACCACCCGCGCAATCCGCGAATGCACGATCAGACCGGCGCACATGCTGCACGGTTCAAGCGTCACGTAGAGCGTGCTGCCGGGCAAACGGTAATTGCTCGCGGCCTGGGCGGCGGCGCGGATCGCGACCATCTCGGCATGGGCGCTGGGGTCGTTGCCGCTGATCGGGCAGTTGAAGCCGCGACCGATGATCTCGCCGTCCTGGACCAGCACCGCGCCCACCGGCACCTCGCCCAGCGCGGCACCTTGGGCGGCGAGCGCCAGGGCTTCACGCATGAAATCGCGATCACGGCTGCGATCGATGATCGCCATGGGACGAATCTGCCGCATCACGCCACCTCTATGGCGGCCATGAGGCCGGTTTCCATGTGATCGATCACATGGCAATGGAACATCCACACCCCCGGATTATCCGCCACCAACGCCACCTGTGCGCGCTCGTTCTTGCCCAGCAGGTAGGTGTCGGTGAAGTACGGGATCACCTTGTGCCGGTTCGAGGCGATGACCTTGAAGCTCATGCCGTGCAGATGAATCGGGTGCTGGTACTGAGTCATGTTCTTCAATTCGAAAATGTAGCTTTTGCCCTTTTCAAGCTTGGCAATCGGGCGGTCGGCGCAGGTCTTGTCCGTAATGTCCCAGGCCTTGCCGTTGATCTGCCACAGGCTCGGCGGCCTGCCGTTGTCGACGTTCACCGACACCGAACCCACCCATTCGAAATTGAAGTTGAGTTTCTCTGCATTGGCCAGGTCCGGCTCCGCCACCGGGTTGGCCGGCAGCGCAGGTGGCCACGGGGTCGGTGCATCGGTGTTTGCCACCGAACGCAAGGTGCCCAGGCGTACCGGGCCATTGCGCAGGGAAAGTTCTTCACCGGCTGGCGGCGCCTTGATCGCCAGACAGATTCGCATGCCAGGACCGAGCCAGTATTCCTTGCCCAACGGCCGCGGTTCGATGGGATTGCCGTCCAGCGCGTAGATCTGCGCTTCCACCCCTGGGATGTTGAGGCGGTAAGTCAGGGTGTTATCGAGATTGAGCAGGCGGACGCGGGTGATCTGCCCGGCGGGCAAGTCGATCACCGCTTGTGCGACGCCGTTGATGGTCGCCAGACGCCCCGCCGTGCCGCCACGGGCCGCTTCACGAGGAATGCTGAAGGCAACGAACGCGCCTGTTTCATCGACGTGCCAGCTCTTGAGGCTCAGGGTCTTCTCGTACTTGAAACCGGTGGGCTCGCGTTCTTCGATGATCAGCGGACCGACCAGGCCGCGACCCAGTTCTTCACTGCTGTTTACGTGCGGGTGATACCAGTAGCTGCCAGCGTCGGGCACGCGGAATTTGTAGTCGAAGTATTCACCCGGCAACACCGGAAGCTGCGACACATAAGGCACGCCGTCCATTTCCAGCGGCAGGCGGATGCCGTGCCAGTGGATGGTGGTCGCGACCGGCAGGTGATTGATGAAACGCACCCGCAGCCATTCACCCTGACGCACGCGCAACTCGGTGCCCGGCGCCGACGGGCCGAACGCCCAGGCTTCGGTTGTGTGCCCGGCCACCAGCTCGACGTCCAGCGGTGCGGCGATCAGCTCATAGTCGTGGCCCGCGTCGGCGTCCGCCATCTTGCCCAGCCAGTACCGCGACGCGCCCCCCGCTCCGACACCAACGACAACAAGACCGGCCAGGCCACCGAGGATTTGGCGACGGGTAAAGGACATGAACTCAACTACCTCACGTATCAGCGACAGGCCCGGGGCCTGTAAAAGGCGAATACGATACACCTGCGGATGAGAAACAGTAAGGGTGGCGCGGCGACTGGTCACAGTGAACCATGGCCTGAGCACCGCGTCAGTGGTGAGGAGGCTTGCCCTAATGCCGTTCAGTTAAGGAAATTGTGGGAGCGAGCTTGCTCCGGGCGGCGTTCCGACGATGGACTCAAGAGCGCCGCGTTTAATCAGCAAACACGCGTTATCGTTAACGAACATCGCGAGCAAGCTCGCTCCTACAGTGCCTCATACGTATCTGTGGCGAGGGAGCTTGCTCCCTCGCCACAGGGGATCGGTTATGACTTCAGGCCGGTGATCAGATGCACGACACCGCCGTCCAACGTCATCACCCCCGGTATCCCCGCCGCCGTCAACGCCTGCCGATCCACCCGCGCCACATCCCGCAACTCCACCCGAACCCGGGTCAGCGCCACGGCCTTGTGCGACTTGAGGTTATCCACACCGCCCAACGCCGCGACGACGTTCGCCGCCAACCCGGCAACCGGCTGCGCCGCCACCTTGGGCTCATCCACCACCAGATCCGGGGTCAACGCCTTCCAGAATGCCTGCTGCATTTTCTCAAACATGTCCGTTCTCCAGAACCTGTGAAGTATCGACCGTTGCCTCGTGGTACAAGCGCAGTGCCTCGCGCACCTGCTCGGCGCTGTCCAGGCCCAGCACTTGCTGGGCGATGGCCTGGCAGTCCACCAGGTCCACTTCGCGAACCGCGGCCTTGATCGCCGGAATCAACGGCACGCTCACCGACAGTTCGTCCACCCCAAGGCCCAGCAACAACGGCACCGCCAGTGTTTCGGACGCCATGGCCCCGCACACACCGACCCATTTGCCATGGGCATGGGCGGCCTTGACGGTACTGGCGATCAGGCGCAGCACCGACGGATGGAAGCTATCGGCCTGAGCGGCCAGGCGTGGGTGATCGCGGTCCATGGCCAGCGTGTACTGGGTCAGATCGTTGGTACCGACCGAGAAGAAATCCACCTCCGGCGCAAACAGGTCGGCCATCAGTGCCGCAGCCGGCACTTCGATCATGATCCCCAGCTTCGGCAGTTCAGCGTGACCCGCTGCCAGCGCCTCTTCCTCAAGCAGCTGCCGGGCCAGTCGCAGTTCCGATAGCTGCGTGACCATCGGTAGCATGATGTGCAATTGCGCCAGCCCTGCGCAGGCCAGGATGGCCTTGAATTGATCGCGCAACAGCTGCGGACGCTCCAGGCACAAACGAATGCCGCGCATGCCGAGGAACGGGTTGGTTTCACTGTCCATCGGCACGTAGGCCAGAGGCTTGTCGCCACCAACATCCAGGGTGCGCACCACCAGGCTGCGTGACGGCCCCAGGGCACGCGCGATGGCACTGTAGGTTGCGGCCTGTTCCTCATCGCTCGGCGCGTGGTTGCGATCCAGGTACAGAAACTCCGAACGCAACAGGCCGACGCCCTCGCCGCCCAGGGTCATGGCCTGCTCGGTCTCACCCAGCGAGGCGACGTTGGCCGTGACTTCGACGTGATGTCCATCACGGGTACAGGCGGCCAGCGTTGCGTGTGCCAAAACATGCTGATGGCGTTGCTCCTGACGCTGCCGATCGACCTGCTGCTGTTCGATGGCCGCCAGTTCCGGGTCCAGGTGCAGCTCGCCCTTGTCGGCGTCGAGCAACACCAGGCTGCCGTTCCTCAGCGAGAGTACTTGAGCAGGCAAGCCGCAAATCGCCGGTAAACCGGCAGCCCGGGCGAGAATCGCGACGTGACTGGTGGCACCACCACCGACCGTGGCGAACCCCAGGACCTTGCGGGTATCGAGCGCGGCGGTCTGGGACGGCGTCAGTTGATCGGCGATCAGAATTGCCCCTTCGGGCAGCTCGATCACTTGATCCTGCACGCCGAGGATCAGCTTAAGCACCCGCTGGCAGACATCCACCAGGTCCGCCGCCCGCTCGGCCAGCAATGCACTGCCCAGGCCCTTGAACAAGGCTGCCGTCGCCTCGGTCGCTGCGCGCCAGGCAAACGCCGCGCTCTTCCCTTGGCTGATCAGCGCATCGGTCTGATCCAGCAGGCTCGGGTCTTCGAGCAATTCCTGATGGGCCTTGAAGATTTCTGCCTGGGCATCCCCGGTAGCCTTGTCCCGCAAAAGCTGCAAAGCCAGATCCGCCTGGGCCAAGGCACGTGAGAGCTGCTCGCGCTCAACCTGCGGCCCCCTGCCGGGCTCGCTCACCTCAAGCCGCTGTTCGGCGACCTGCACCACCTGACCAAAGGCCGACCCCGGTGACGCACACACGCCGCGCAACACTTTCAACGATGAAGGCTCCAGCGCCTCGACTTGCGCCGGCACCGACACCGACACCGTTTCCCCGCAGCCAGCGGTCAGCAATGCCTCCAGCGTAGCAATCGCTTTCTCGGCATCCTGGCCCGCCGCACTGACTTGCACGATGTCGCCAAAAGCCGTCTGCAACGCCATGATTGCCACCAGGGATTTGGCGTTGGCGCTTTCCTGCTGTTTATGCAGGTAGATGCTCGCCGAAAAACCTTTGGCCGCCTGGGCGAACACTGCGGCGGGACGGGCATGCAAGCCATTCGGATTGGCCAGCGTCACAGGTTTGGAGAACAGCGCGTCGCCCTCTACCGGCGCTGGCTCATCGGCTATCCGTTCGACCTGTTCGACGCAACGCAAGCTCAGCAGCGGCTGGCCTCCTTCTACCATGCCGGTTTCCGGCGATAACCATGTAAAGGGCTCGCCGCTGACCACCAGCATCAAGGTCAACAAACTGCGGGCGTGCAAGGCGATGTAATCGGCATCGAATTCGATCAGGGCCTGCCCCGCCTCAACCCGCTGGCCTTCCTCCACCAACCGGGTAAAACCCTGGCCGGCCAGGTTCACGGTGTCGAGCCCGATGTGCATCAATACCTGCACGCCATTGTCGTCGGTGATGCCAACGGCGTGCCCGCTGGCCTGTACATTGCTGACCACTCCGGTCAAGGGTGCGTACAGGGTTTGCGAGGTTGGATCGATGCACAGGCCGTCGCCAATCACGCGACTCGAGAATACCGGGTCCGGCACCAGGTCCAGCGGCATCAGCACGCCGGACAAAGGTGCCAGCAGTTGCAATTGTTGGGGTGTGGCCATGACGTCACCTGTTGTTTTGTTCTTTATAAAAAGACTAGCGATTGCGGGTAGGCGGCGTTCAGTTCCACCAGTACTCGACCTGCAATCCGACATTCGCACCGTGTCGCGCCGTGCCAAAGGCGCCGGTGTCCGACAACGCAGACCCTTTCGCCAGCTCATTGGCCGCTCGTTGGGCCGCCTGGTTCCAGCTGGCATAGGTGTAATACACCCGCACTTCGGGCCGCGCCCAGAATTCCGGCCCCTTGGGCGACCAGGTCGGGGCGAAGGTGAACTTGCTCAGCTTGCGCGTACCGCCCGTGGCTTCCACCTGATCGTGCCCCAGTTCGGTCACCAGTTTGAACTGCTCGGTGAGGGCATAGGCGGGACGAACACCGAGGGACATCCAGTTCTGATCCCTGCCATCCGGACGCACATCCTTCTGGTAAACGGCCTGGACCTGACCGCCAAACCGCGGCGTTACTTGCCAGTCGAAGAACTCCACCACACGGTAGCTCTTGTTGCTGTCGTCGAGCTTCACGTTACCGGTATAGCCCAACCCGGTGCCGGGGCCCTCGCCGTACTGGAAGGCCAGCTTGTTCTTGCCGCCCAGAAAACCCTGCTGCACATGCTGGGTGGTGATTGCCCAGCCACGGTGTGCGCCACGACTGTCAGGTTTGTCGATGTAGCTCAGGCCGAACTCCAGTTCACCGCCGGGGTTGGTGTCGAAGCCGGCGACATTGAAATCGTGGCGGTTGATGTAGTCCTTCTGGTACAGGTTGTCCTTGCGCGAGAAGGCGTAGCTGTATTTCAGGTCGCCGATCAACACGTCCTCGATACCGCCGCCGGTCGCGCTCTGGTTCCAATAGTAGAAGTCTGAAATATGGATATCGTTGCGCTTGTAATACCGTCGACCGGCCCACAGCGAACCACCGTTCAGGCTGGGCATGTTCGACCATTGCGCATACAACTGCGGCATGCGCACCGAACCGGTATCGCCCTTGAATGTCAGGTGGCGGTCGTACTTGTTATACAGCGAGGCCATGCCGTCGACGCTGAGCACCGAACCATCGTCCAGGGTGAACAGATCCTGGCGCAACTCCAGCTCCCCATATTGCTCACATTCGTTACCCAGCCGATATTTCGTTTGTGCACCCGGCAATTGGAAGCAGGATTGCGAACTGCTGTTGACCGACGTACCGACGCCGCTGCGCAAGTAACCGCCAAACTCCAGCGCCTGGGCTGAAAGAGGCAAAGCCAGGCATGCAAACGCGAGCGCAAGACTGCGATTTATTTTTGTTTTCAATATCCACCCCATTATTTTTATTTTGTGCAGCACAAAATCGACGCGCAAAAATCCCCCGCGCAGTGTTCTGCGTGTTTTTTAAAACCGGTGTTGTCTAGTGGTCGGTCAGTCGGTCAGATGCAAAACCAGCGACTCATAAGGCCGCAAACAGACCTGCCGATTTCGCGGCGGACAGTCCGGGTAGTTGCTGATGACCAGACGCTGGGCCATCGCCTCGCTGATCACCTCATCCGGCAACAGGACTTCGCAGGGGGTGCCGTAGAAGTTATTCAGCACCAGCAAGCGCTCACCCTGACCTTCACGCACATACGCCCAGAGTTGCGGGTGCTCCGGCAACAGTTGCCGGTACACGCCATCGGATATCAACGCTTCGGTGCGACGCAGCGCGATCAGCCGACGGTAGTGATGCAGCACGGAGTCCGGGTCATCCAGTTGGGTGGCGACGTTGATCTGTGCCGAGTTGGCCGGCACGCCGATCCACGGCTCGGCAGCACTGAAGCCTGCGTTCGGCCCGGCGCTCCAGTGCATCGGCGTACGACCGTTGTCCCGGGACTTCTGCATGATCGCCGCCATGTTGTCGGCGTCACTGGCACCCGCCTCGCGCTTGAGCCGGAAGATGTTCAGCGTCTCGACATCGCGGTACTGATCGATATGATCGAAACCCGGATTGGTCATGCCCAGCTCTTCGCCCTGATACACGAAGGGCGTGCCCTGGAGGAAATGCAGCGCGGTGCCGAGCATCTTCGCCGACATCACCCGGTATTCGCCGTCATGGCCAAAACGCGAGACCACCCGCGGCTGGTCGTGGTTACACCAGAACAGCGCATTCCAGCCACCACCGGCCTGCATGCCGGTCTGCCAGTCGGAGAGGATGCGCTTGAGTTCGAGGAAGTCGAAGTCGGCGCGAATCCATTTCTGCAGGTTCGGATAATCGACCTTCAGGTGATGGAAGTTGAACGTCATCGACAGCTCTTTCGACTCTGGCCGGGAATAGTGAATGCAGTGTTCCAGGCTGGTGGACGACATCTCGCCGACGTTGATCAGGTCATGACCTTCGAACACTTCGCGGTGCATCTGCTGCAGGTATTCATGGACGTTCGGGCCGTCGGTGTAGAAGCGTCGACCGTCGCTGTCGTCGTCGGGGAAATCCGCCGGTTTCGAGATCAGGTTGATCACGTCCAGGCGGAAACCACCGACGCCCTTGTCCCGCCAGAAACGCATCATCTTGAATACTTCGGCGCGTACGTTGGGGTTGTCCCAGTTCAGGTCGGCCTGGGTGTGGTCGAACAGGTGCAGGAAGTACTGTCCGGTCTGCGCCTCGTACTCCCAGGCCGAACCGCCGAACTTGGATTCCCACCGGTTCGGCTGGTCGCGCCAGATGTAGAAGTCGCGGTACGGGTTGTCGAGGCTGCTGCGGGCCTGCTGGAACCAGCTGTGCTCGATGGAGGTGTGATTGACGACGATATCGAGCATCAGCTTGATCCCGCGCTTGCCGGCCTCGGCAATCAACAACTCGCAATCGGCCATGGTCCCGTAGCTCGGATCGATGGCGTAGTAGTCACTGATGTCGTAGCCGTTGTCGCGCTGGGGCGAACGCAGGAACGGCGTGATCCAAAGGCAATCGACACCCAGCCAGTGCAGGTAGTCGAGCTTGGCCACGACACCGAGCAAATCACCCGTGGGGTTGCCGGCGTGGCTGTGGAAGCTTTTCGGATAGATCTGGTAGATCACCGAACGTTGCCAGTCTTGCATGGCGCTATTCCTTGAGTAAGTTTTGTATCGGCCTTGAGGGCCTCTTCGCTGGCAAGCCGGCTCCTACAGGTGATCGCGTTCCCCTGTGGGAGCGGGCTTGCCCGCGATAGCGATCTGTCAGGCAACCCGATACCCCGGCCGAACGATCTTCACGCTCAACCCACAGGTCAAAACAAACGGCACAACCACGGCAATCACCATCCCGATCACGAACATCGGAATGAACTGCGGAATGATCGAGATAAAACCCGGCAACCCGCCAACGCCGATCGCCGAGGCCTGAACCTTGTTCATCGACAGGAAGATGCACCCCAGGCCCGAGCCGATCAGCGCCGCGTAAAACGGAAATTTGTAGCGCAGGTTGACCCCGAACATGGCCGGTTCGGTGATGCCGAAGTAAGCGGAGATCGCCGAAGTCGAGGCCATGCTCTTGTCCCGCACATTCCGGGTCATGTAGAACACCGCCAGCGCCGCGCTGCCCTGGGCGAGGTTGGACATGACGATCATCGGCCAGATGAACGTGCCGCCCTGGGTGGAGATCAGCTGCAAGTCGACCGCGAGAAACATGTGGTGCATGCCGGTGATCACCAGCGGCGCGTAGAGCAGGCCGAAGATCGTGCCGCCGACCATCGGCGCCAGGTCGAACAGCATGACCACGCCTTCGGTGATGAGGATGCCCAGGTGTCGCGTCACCGGGCCGATCACCGCCAGCGCCAGCGCGCCGGTGACGACGATGGTGGTGATCGGCACCACCAGCAATTGCACCGCGTTCGGCACCCGCGCCCGCAGCCATTTCTCGATGACGCTCATGACATAGGCGGCCAGCAGGATGGGCAGGATCTGCCCCTGATAGCCGACCTTCTCGATCTGGAACACGCCAAGGATGTCGAAATACGGCAGGCTCTGCCCTTCCAGCCCGGCCACCGCCTTGCCGTAGTTCCAGGCGTTGAGCAGGTCCGGATGCACCAGCATCAGACCGAGCACGATGCCGAGGATTTCGCTGCCGCCGAACCGCTTGGCCGCCGACCAGCCCACCAGCGCCGGGAGGAACACGAACGAGGTGTTGGCCATCAGGTTGATCAGGCTCCAGAGCCCTTCAAGCCTGGGGTAGGCGTCCAGCAGGGTCTGGCCCTCGATGAACATGCCCCTGGCGCCGATCAGGTTGTTGACGCCCATCAGCAGGCCGGCAATGATCAGCGCCGGCAGGATCGGCATGAACACATCGGAAAACACCCGCACCAGCCGTTGCATGGCGTTGATCTTGTCGGCGCTTTTCTGTTTGACGTCAGCGATGGTTGAGGCCGCGAGACCGGTTTGACGGCGCAATTCGGCGTAGACCTTTTCCACCTCGCCGGGACCGATGACCACCTGGAACAGCCCCCCGGTAAAGAACGACCCCTTGACCAGGTCAATCTGGTTCAGCGTGGCGCTGTTGACCAGGCTCGGGTCCTTGAGGGCCAGGCGCAGCCGTGTGACACAGTGCGCGGCCTGCTCGAGGTTGTCGCTGCCGCCGAGGCTGTGCAGCAGCTCGGTGACGATGTTCGGATAGTCGTGGCTCATGCTTGATCTTCCGCTGTAGTTTTTTGTTATTGGCAGCACGCCGAGATGAAAAGTACTCGTCTATACGAGTTAAAGCAACAACTCGTACAGACGAGTTTCAATTTGTTTAAAATCTCCCAATCCCGTAGACGATGAAATTTCCTACACCCATATGGGAAGAAATCCAAACCTGCATGGACAATTCCCTACCCCGCCCTTAAGGTTCAAACCCTTGAGCATTGCGGCATAGAGCCATCCCCATGAGTAAATACAACCAGATCTATAGCGATCTGCTTGCCAGTATCACCACCGAACGTCTGGAACGCGGCGCCCGTTTGCCTTCCGAAACCGAACTGATGGACAGTTACCAGGCCAGTCGCGGCACCGTGCGCAAGGCCATCGAACAACTTCAGGAGCGCGGTTTCGCCCAAAAGGTCCACGGCAAAGGCACCTTCGTGCTGTCGACCAACCCGATCGAATTTCAGCTCGGGGGCATCGTCAGCTTCCAGGAGACCTACCCGCGACTGGGCAACGACGTCAGCACCGAAGTGGTGGAGTTCACGCAGTTCCCGCTTGAAGGTGCGCTGCTGGAACACATCCAGGCTGAAGCAGGCAGCCTGATTGTCAGGATCAAACGCGTGCGGCGGATCGACGGCAAACGGGTGATCCTCGACATCAACCATTTCGTCAGCGAGGTGATTCCCGGCCTGTCCAGGGACATCGCCGAGCACTCGATCTACGCCTTCATCGAGCAGACCCTGCAGCTGCAAATCGCCTACGCCCAGCGCACCATCGAAGCGGTGCCGCGGAGCAAGGATGATCAGCAACACCTGGACCTGGATGGCCAGAGCCATGTGATCGTGGTCAGCAACCAGACGTTTTTGCAGGATGGCAGGCAGTTCGAGTACACCGAATCGCGGCATACCCTGGACAAGTTCTACTTTTCCGATGTGGCCCGGCGCTGAAAGGGGGACGTCAGACCAGGGCCTGCCACTCGGCGCCCAAGGCGACAACCCGGCGCGATTCCTTGGCGAGATTGACGCTTTGCGCGATACGGGCAACCTCGATTACCGGTTGTTCGAGGTGGTAGCCGCCCTTGGCATCCAGCCAGCTCAGCACCTCAGCCAGGTGCCAGACCGATGCCTTGCCTTCATGCACGGCCAACGGAAAGCTGTTGCCATGAGTGAGCATGAGTTTGCGCATGTTCTGCCGCGAAACGCCGACGATGTCGGCAATGTCCGTCAGGCCGACGAAGTCGGGTGCCACCTCCACCAGGCGAGCGTCAGGGATGATGCGCTTGACGTCCACCAGCGCGCTCAACAACGCCGCTTCGGCAGTCACGGCCTCGCGGGTGAACGCCAATGCCAGGCGGCCGGGCAATCCGACACCGACCAATGCGTCATCGCATCCTTCGGCGTACAACCGTTCGATCAACACGTCAGGATCGCTATCGCACTGCGCTAATTGATACTTGAGGGTGAAGATGTAGTCCATTGAATTACTCCTTGAGTCGAGGTGCCGACGTCCCGTCCATCACCTGCTGCGTCGTACAGTTATCGACCACCCGCCGCAGTGCCCTCGCATGGTTGAAAGGGTTTCTCGGCGTGCTGCACACACTGGTGATGCAGAATTCGCCACAGCGACAAAGGTCATGCCTGAAAGGGCAGTAGATCTTTCCCCAGGCGTGACTACCGCCGACTTCTACTCGCCAGCCTCGCGCTTCGGCGTGACGCAGGGCCATTTCGATTTCTTTTTTCGGGTGAGATGCACGAGCCATCCATAGCCTCCAGTCTCCGCAGAATTCGAACAGTTGTCAACTGACAACCATGAAGAACCATCTACCCCTGCCATTCGAACTGCAGCAACAGTCGTGACAGGCTGGGAAGGTGCCAAAGAGAGTACAGACGAGGCTGAGAATGGGGGATGACTCATGTCTTTCAGGGCATTGCCAAGGTATGTTTTCTTTCACGTCATCCGGCCTCATGCCGAATGTTTGCCTGACCAAAAAAACAGAACCCCGACCTGAGCCGGGGTTTGGTTTATCGTTAACGTCCGGGTTGCCGGAGCACCCGCGCGGGATCATGCGGCGGGGTCATCAGCGGTGTTCATCAGTCGTGATGTGAACAAAATCGCCGAGCGCGTCGATGAAACCCCCTCAAACTCAGCCTTTGCCTCTCCAGGATCCCTGCGCGGTCAGTTTGTGCCGGCATCTTTTTTTGGAGCGCCAATGGTTTTGCGTTCACCCGTTGCGGAGACTTCGTACACGTTCATGACCCAAGTGTCGGCGATCACGGTTTCAACCAGGTAATTCTTCTTGGCTTGCGGCGTGAATTGCTGCGCAACAGGCTGCTCCTTGTCGAACGGCGTAGGCATGGGAATACCATTAAAGGTAAACGGTTTGTCCTTGACCTCCCCTTGCACGTACACCGTTTTGTCCGCCTCGACCAGCTGACTGATGCTGTCAGTACCACCGGCGATCTTCTTCAGATAAGCCGGTACGCGCTTGAAGTAAGCAGAGTCATAAACCCGCTCACCCGCGCTCACAAATCCAGTATTGGCATACCCGTACATGTAACTGACAGGACGATCTCCCTCGCCACCTATGGTACGGAAAGTCACGCTGGCTTGATGGTCATTCATGGCCAGTGGAACTACCGGTTCTGAAGTAAGATCACCCGCTTGACGGCTGCTACAGCCGGCCATGACAAGAGCGAAAGTGATTGCTAATGGAAACGCCAAAGAAGTTTTCATTCGATCCCTGAATCATCTATAAGAAGGCCAGTATAGAGCCATCTGCAGAGCGGAAGTTCCCTGTACGCTGGGGCGCTCATGGACATGGAGAATGTGATGCAGCCTGGTGCGCGCCGTGCCGGGGCGTGATTGCCTCGACTGGAACGTGCCCGGTGCCGGGGTGATGGCTGCAGCGAATTTCAGCGTTCTCGATACCATGTCGGCATTCCTTATCCGGGACATGGTATCGAGGTAGCTCTCTCACAGACGTGCGATGTGCGCCATTGAAAACGCCATTGATTACGTAGTAAACATCACTATCTATTCTTATTTTTACAATAAAATCAAATAGTTGCGAATCAACCTCACTCCCACTCAATGGTCGCCGGCGGCTTGCTCGACACGTCATAAGTAACGCGGGAGATGCCTTCGATTTCATTGATGATCCGGCCGGAAACAGTTTCCAGCAGCTCGTAAGGCAGGTGAGCCCAACGCGCGGTCATGAAGTCGATGGTTTCCACGGCACGCAGGGCCACGACCCAGGCGTAACGACGGCCATCGCCAACCACGCCAACCGATTTCACCGGCTGGAACACCACGAAGGCCTGGCTGACCTTGTGGTACCAGTCGGCCTTGCGCAGTTCTTCGATGAAGATGTGGTCGGCGCGACGCAGCAGGTCGGCGTATTCCTTCTTCACTTCACCGAGGATCCGCACACCCAGGCCCGGGCCCGGGAACGGGTGACGGTAGACCATGTCGTACGGCAGGCCGAGTTCCAGGCCCAGACGACGGACTTCGTCCTTGAACAGCTCGCGCAGCGGTTCTACCAGCTTGAGGTTCATTTCTTCCGGCAGGCCACCCACGTTGTGGTGCGACTTGATCACGTGGGCCTTGCCGCTTTTGGCGCCAGCCGACTCGATCACGTCCGGGTAGATGGTGCCTTGGGCGAGGTACTTGATGTTGTCCAGTTTGTTGGACTGGGCATCGAAGACGTCGATGAAGGTACGGCCGATGATCTTGCGCTTCTTCTCCGGGTCGGACTCGCCGGCCAGGTTGTTCAGGAACTGATCTTCAGCGTTGGCGCGGATCACCTTGACGCCCATGTTCTCGGCGAACATGGCCATCACTTGCTCGCCTTCGTGCAGACGCAGCAGGCCGTTGTCGACGAAGACGCAGGTCAGCTGGTCGCCGATGGCTTTGTGCAGCAGCGCGGCAACCACCGAGGAGTCAACGCCGCCGGACAGGCCGAGCAAGACGTTGTCGGTGCCGACCTGGGCGCGAATGTTGGCGATGGCGTCTTCAGCGATCTTCGACGGCGTCCACAGCGCTTCGCAGCCGCAGATGTCGAGGATGAAACGCGAGAGGATGCGACCGCCCTGCTTGGTGTGGGTCACTTCCGGGTGGAACTGCACGCCGTAATAGCCGCGGGCATCGTTGAACATGCCGGCAATCGGGCAGCTCGGGGTGCTGGCCAGGATGTGGAAGTCTTCCGGCATCTTGGTGACCTTGTCACCGTGGCTCATCCACACGTCGAGGCCGAACAGGCCGTCGGCGTCGATGTGGTCTTCGATGCCGTCGAGCAGACGGCTCTTGCCGACCACGTCGACACGGGCGTAACCGAACTCACGCAGCTCGGAACCTTCGACCTTGCCACCCAGCTGTTCAGCCATGGTCTGCATGCCGTAGCAGATACCGAAGACCGGTACGCCCAGGTCGAACACCGCTTGCGGGCAGCGCGGGCTGTCGGCGACGTGCACGGACTCGGGGCCGCCGGCGAGAATGACGCCTTTTGGAGCGAATTCGCGAATCGCTTCGTCATCCATGTCGAACGGATGCAGTTCGCAGTACACGCCGATTTCACGCACCCGGCGGGCGATCAGCTGGGTGTACTGGGAACCGAAGTCGAGGATCAGGATGCGGTGGGCGTGAATGTCGAGGGCCATGATTCAGTCTCGTCTTAATTATTCAGAAACAGTCGTGATTCAGAAACAACTCGGGGCTGAATAGAACAGCCCCGGTTGCTTAACGATTTGCTTGAAGCCTCAACCTACGCGGTAGTTTGGCGCTTCCTTGGTGATCTGTACGTCGTGGACGTGGGACTCGGCCATGCCGGCACCGGTGATCCGCACGAACTCGGGCTTGGTGCGCATTTCTTCGATGTCGGCGCTGCCGGTGTAGCCCATCGAGGAACGCAGGCCGCCCATCAGCTGATGGATGATCGCACTCAGGCTGCCCTTGTACGGAACACGCCCTTCGATGCCTTCCGGAACCAGCTTCTCGGCACCCGCGGAGGAGTCCTGGAAGTAACGGTCGGAGGAACCCTGGGCCTGGGACATGGCGCCCAGCGAACCCATGCCGCGATAAGCCTTGTACGAACGCCCCTGGAACAGTTCGATCTCGCCTGGCGCTTCTTCGGTACCGGCGAACATCGAGCCCATCATCACGCAGGAAGCACCGGCCACGATGGCCTTGGACAGGTCACCGGAGAACCGGATGCCGCCGTCGGCGATCAACGGCACGCCTGTGCCTTCAAGGGCAGCGGCGACGTTGGCGATGGCACTGATTTGCGGCACGCCGACACCGGCGACGATACGGGTGGTGCAGATCGAGCCCGGGCCGATACCGACCTTGACTGCATCGGCGCCGGCATCGGCCAGGGCCTTGGCGGCAGCGCCGGTGGCGATGTTGCCGCCGATGACCTGCACGTCAGGGAAGTTCTGCTTGACCCAGCGCACGCGGTCGATCACGCCTTTGGAGTGGCCGTGAGCGGTGTCGACCACCACCACGTCAACGCCGGCGCTGACCAGGGCAGCGACGCGATCACCGGTGTCTTTGCCGGTACCGACTGCAGCACCTACGCGCAGACGACCTTGATCGTCCTTGCTGGCCAGCGGGTATGCCTTGGCTTTTTCGATGTCGTTGACGGTCATCATGCCTTTGAGGGCGAATTTGTCGTCGACGATCAGCACGCGTTCGATGCGGTGTTTGTGCAACAGCTCGCGAACATCGTTCTTGTCGGCGCCTTCCTTGACCGTGACCAGGCGCTCTTTCGGCGTCATCACGTCACGGACAGTGGCTTCCAGACGGTTTTCGAAACGCACGTCACGGGAAGTGACGATGCCGACCAGGTCGCCGTTGTGCAACACCGGAACACCGGAGATGTTGTGCTGGCGGGTCAGTTCGAACAGTTCACGCACCGTGGCGTCAGCCTCGATGGTGATCGGGTCCTTGACCACGCCGGCTTCATAACGCTTGACCTTGCGCACTTCGGCAGCTTGCTGCTCGATGGTCATGTTCTTGTGGATGATGCCGATGCCACCTTCCTGAGCCATGGCAATTGCCAGACGGGCTTCAGTGACGGTGTCCATGGCGGCAGAAACCAGAGGAATATTCAGCTCGATGCCACGGGTAAGGCGGGTCTTGAGACTGACTTCGTTAGGAAGCACCTCGGAATAACCGGGCACTAGGAGAATGTCGTCGAATGTCAGAGCTTCTTGGCTGATACGCAGCATCGCGGGGGCTCCCGAGCGGGAAAATGGAAGCGCGCCATTATAGTCAGACACCCCCTCGGGTTCAATGTAAAACTCTGGCTAATATCAATACGGTGATCGACGGGGGATTTTGAGAGCTTCGCTGCGGTGCGACGATTCGACAAGCCAGCTCCAGGTTTTGCGGTGATCCTGTAGGAGCTGGCTTGCCAGCGAAGGTCGTTAACGATAACGCGCCCAACCTGATTGAACGCGCAGCCTTGAGGTTCTTCGCGAGCGAGCTTGCTCCTACAGCTCGACCTTAACCCAACTGACGGGCTGGTCGAGCCAATCGGCAAACTCGTCGATAAAGCTCTTCTTGAACCCGGCCTCGGCCCAATTGTTGAAAATGAACCCCAGGTTGGAAAAGCCGCATTCCTGCAGGAACAGGAAGCCGTTGATGTCGTCTTCATGCCCGCACTCGGGGCAGGTGAAGTTATCGGTGCGCCCTGCATCCAGTCTTCCAGGCTTTCGAACAACGCTTCACCGACTTCCTTGCGGCACTCGGCGCAGCCGGCTTCTTCGAGGAAGCCCTTGGCTGGCGTATAGATGCAGCGCTTGGTGATGATCTCCAGGCCATTGACCGGCTCGCCGAACGGCAGGGCTTGCGGATGCAGCACCACGGCGCGGGCACCATCGGCGATGGCGTGGGCCATGCGGTTGCCGGTACGGCCACAGGTGGTCAGTTCTTCCTTGATGATGTTCTTGCGCACCAGCCAACGCACGACCGCCCGGGCCCGGGGTTCGTGTACCGGCAGCGTGGAAATTTTCGGGACGATGATGCTTTGGGAATTCATGGTGCAAGCCTGCTGCGTCAAATGGGATGTTCTGCGGCGCGCTGCCTGACGCCTTCGCGGGCAAGCCTCGCTCCTACAGGTCTTATGTCGTTTGATGAATTTGAGAACGACACGAGACCTGTAGGAGCGAGGCTTGCCCGCGAAGGCGTCAGGACGGCCGGCAGCTTAATCCCTGAGGAAATCCGGTCAAGTGCTCAAATACCGCCCGATCAAGGCAATCCCGCTGGCCAGCACCAACCAGGTCACCAGCCGCACGAACGCCTCGCGAGACAATCTCATGGTCAACCGCCGACCGATCCACAGCCCCACTGCCATGGCCGGCAACAAACACAGCGCCAGTACCAACAAGGGTAGCTCGGCATACACACCTGCGACGGCAAACAGGCTCAAACGCACCACGGTGCTGCAACTGATCAGCGCGCTCTGCGTCGCCCTCGCTGCGTCCTTGGGCAGCCGGCTATTCAAATAGATCGCATATAAAAAGCCGCCACTGCCGAACAACGCCCCGAACATTCCACCCACCGTGCCCATCGGCACGGCCCAGGCGGCGGACAGTTGCGTCGGACGGGTTTTGACCCACAGGCTGTAAACGGCATAGGCGCTGATAAACAGCCCCATCAACAACAGCAACAGATCGGAGTGCAGGTTCAGCAGGAAAATCACCCCCAAGGTGCAACCCACCGCCATGCAGGGCAACAAGCGCAGTAACTCGGGCCTGGCCACATCCCGTCGCGAAGGCAGCAGATTGCCAAACGCAGCGACGAAATCCAGCAGCACCAATAACGGCACGATCTTCGACAGGGGCATGAACAGGATCAGGATCGGCCCTGCCACCAGGGCGGTACCGAATCCGGCGATACCGAACACGATATAGGCCAGGGCGATGCCCAGGCCGATCACCAGCCAGTCGGTGACGCCGAAGGGCCATTGATTCAACAGTTCAAACACGTGCATTCCAGATCTTCCTTGAATTCAGCGCCTGACTGTACCCCTTGTGGGAAATTCTATGGTTGAGGGGAAGCCTTCAACCGGCTTTAGGTTGGTATTCGCTCTGTCCTTTCAGTAGAGCGAATACTATCCGAGCAAGCTTGCGAGCCAGTATCACCAGCGCCTGAGTAGTGCTGAAACCTCGAGCTCTTTGCTCTTCATAAAAGCCTTTCCAGGCTGGCGTACGGCTGGCCGACATGGCTGCGTTGTGCAGAAGCCGGCGAGCTTCCGGGTCACCTCGCTTGGTCAAGCTCCGGCGACCGTCTTTTTGCCCTGACTTCGACACCCTCAAATCCATTCCCAGAAAGGCAATAAAAGCATCTGCGTTTCTGAAGTCGCCTCGCTGAAACGCTGTGAGTAAGCGGGCTCCGGTTAGAAATCCAATGCCTTCAACTTTCAGGCAACGCTTCAACTGACCGAGCAAACCGGCTTCTTTCAGATGATCATTAATCGTCTTTTCGACCAGCGTTTCAAGCCGCTGCATGGCTTTCACTTGCGCGGCGAAAGCAGATTTCAGCAGCGGCTCATTCGCCCAGCTTTGCACCAAGCCGACCCGCGCTTGAACCAAGGCTGCGCGACGACGAAAAAGACTCAAGAGCCGGCGGTACAACGGTGATGGCGGGGTCCAAGGATGAAGATCATCACCTTCGTTTTTCAGATAGCGGGCGAGCAGTCTGGCATCCAACGCATCGGTTTTGGCGCGGATATTCACCCCTTTGCGGTAATGGCTGAGTTCATAGCCACCCACCATGTAAATCACGCAGCCGGCCTCATAGGCCAGATCGGCGAACTCCAGGTGATAGATGTTGGTCGACTCAATGGCTACCGCGACTGTCCCCGACAAGGCTTTCAACCACTGCTTGATCGCTGCCTTGTTGTTGGGAATCTCTTCTAGCCGGTCAAGTTCGGCGTGATAGATCACCAGTTCATTCTTGGCGACATCCACGCCTACGATCGGCTTTGTGACAGAAACCGGCATTGCCATTGGATTTCCTCCGGGATATGGTTTTGAGCACTTGAAGGGCTCACCCAGAGGCGCAGGCTTGTTCCTATCGTCGGTCTAGCCAGATGCATTCTTTATCGGCGCTTGGGTGAAAGGAGGAGGGGCGAAATCTCCCACGGATCTGTACTGCGTCAACAGTCAGAATCGGGCTTTGTCCCTCCTCCTCCCTTCAAGTCCTAGCATACAAGCGGGCTTGCTCGCGAAGGTGTGTCAGCCAGATCAGTGTCAACTGACACACCTTCGCGAGCAACCTCGCTCCTACATAGGGATTTTTGTTGATGCATGGAGATTGTTCGCCGAATGCCTTTAAACTGCGCCCCATGATTAAAGATCCCTTTGCAAGACTCGGCCTGGACCGGGAAGTCCTGACTGTCAGCCAGCTCAACGGCCGTGCGCGGGTGTTGCTCGAAGACGTGTTCAGCAACATCTGGGTCGAAGGCGAAATCTCCAACCTCGCCCGCCCGGCGTCCGGCCATGTGTATTTCACCCTCAAGGACAGCGGCGCCCAGGTGCGTTGCGCGCTGTTCCGGCAGAACGCGGCACGGGTGCGCCAGGCGTTGAAGGACGGCCTCGCGGTCAAGGTGCGCGGCAAGGTCTCGCTGTTCGAGGGCCGCGGCGACTATCAACTGATCCTCGACACCGTGGAGCCGGCCGGCGATGGCGCCCTGCGCCTGGCCTTCGATGCGCTGAAGGAAAAGCTCAGCGCCGAAGGCCTGTTCAGTGCCGAGCGCAAAGTGCCGCTGCCGGCGCATCCGCAACGCATCGGCATCATCAGTTCGCCCACAGGCGCTGTGATCCGCGACATCATCAGTGTGTTCCGCCGCCGCGCGCCGCAGGTGCAGCTGACGCTGATCCCCACCGCCGTACAAGGTCGCGAAGCCACCGCGCAGATTGTCCGCGCGCTGAAACTGGCGGATGCCCGTGGCTTCGACGCGCTGATCCTGGCCCGTGGCGGCGGTTCGCTGGAAGACCTCTGGTGTTTCAACGAAGAAGCCGTGGCGCGGGCCGTGGACGCCTGTGTGACACCGATTGTCAGCGCCGTCGGCCATGAAACCGACGTGTCGATCAGTGACTTCGTGGCCGACGTGCGCGCCCCGACGCCCTCCGCCGCCGCCGAACTGCTGGCGCCGGACTCCAGCGACCTGGTGCGCCGGGTCGAGAGCCTGCATCGACGGCTGGTGATGCGTATCCGTGACCGCTTGATGCGTGATCGGCTGCGCCTGGAAGGCATGTCCCGCCGACTGCGTCATCCCGGCGAACGCCTGCGTCAGCAAGCGCAGCGCCTGGACGACCTGGACATGCGCATGCGCCGCGCCTTCGAGCGCAGCCTCAACACCCGTCGTGAACGCCTTATTCGTCTGGAAACCCGCCTGGCCGGGCAACATCCCGGTCGGCAGCTGGCGATGCTTCGCCAACGCCTCGACAACTTTGCCGAACGCCTGCCCCGGGCCATGCGCGAAGGCCTCAAGAGCCGCCGCCTGCAACTGCAAAGCCAGATGCAGACGTTGCATGTGGTCAGCCCGCTGGCAACCCTCAGCCGTGGCTACAGCATTTTGCTGGACGAGCGCGGCAACGCGATCCGCACCGCCGCGCAAACCCACACTGGCCAGCGCCTGAAAGCCAGACTGGGCGAAGGCGAACTGCAGGTGCGGGTCGAAGACAATCACCTGACGCCCGTCACCCTCTCTCTACTGGATTGATTCATGCCGCGCTTACTCGCTCCACTGCTGTTGCTGTGCCTGGCCTTCAATGCCCATGCCGACAGTTACATCACCCGCCTGTTGAACAAACCAGTGCCGGGGGGCGTGGCTGTCGTGGATCTGGGCGCCGCCGCCACGGCGCCGAAAGCCAGCTATCAGGGCAAACCGGTGTTGGTGATCAAGGAACAGAACAATTGGCTGGCGATTGTCGGCGTGCCATTAACGGTCAAACCGGGCACGCAGCAAGTCAGCAGTGGCGTCCGTAGTTTGAATTTCACCGTTGGCAGCAAGAAATACCCGGAACAGCGGATAACCCTGAAGAACAAGCAGCAGGTCAATCCGGACCCGGAGAATCTCAAGCGCATCGAGGGCGAGCTAGCCGAGCAGATCCAGGCCTATCGCAGTTTCAGTCCGAATACCCCGAGCAACCTGTTGCTGGACAAACCGGTCAACGGGCCGTTGTCGAGCAAGTTTGGCGTGCGGCGGTTCTTTAATGGTGAAGAGCGCAACCCCCATGCGGGCCTGGATTTCGCGGTGCCGGCAGGTACACCGATCAAGACCCCGGCGGCGGGCAAGGTGATTCTGGTCGGCAACTACTTCTTTAATGGCAGCACGGTGTTTGTCGATCATGGGCAGGGCTTTATCAGCATGTTCTGCCATATGTCGAAGATTGATGTGAAGGTTGGGCAGCAGCTGGCCCGCGGTGGGGTGGTCGGGAAAGTCGGGGCCACCGGGCGGGCGACCGGGCCGCATATGCACTGGAATGTCAGCCTGAATGATGCGCGGGTGGATCCGGCGATCTTCATTGGTGCATTTCAGCCCTGAATCTTCGGTGAGCTGACGGCCCCTTCGCTGGCAAGCCAGCTCCTACAGTGATCGATGGTGTACATAGAAATCAAGTTCACCCGATCACTGTAGGAGCTGGCTTGCCAGCGAAGGCGGCATCACAGGCGCAAACGTAACCACAGAAATAAACCGCCTATTCCGCCTCCAGATCCTCAATCCCATGAATTTCCCTGTGCGCCAGACACTCCTTGATCCACGCCCGGGTTTCCTCCGAGAAGCCCGCCAGTTCTTCAGATGTGATCAACTCATGGGTACACAACCCCAGCAAATGAGCGGGCGCCTCACTGCGTGAGTGACTGAAAACATCAAACGCCCAATACAGTTCCTGCTGACCCGCCTTCAACCTCTCCTCACTGGCTTCGATACGCTCATAAGGTGCCAGGCTTTTATCCAGCACCGTTCGCTCGACCTCTTCCATGATCCGGATACACATCCGCTCATGGGCCACCGGACGCAGTGCGCCATATAGCTTCCAATCCGATTCGTTCATTGCCGACCCCGTGCTTGCCAAGTCGCCTGATTGAGGCTTTAAGCATAGCTGCGTCAACCGAGGCAAGGGGGCCAACTTTCAATTGCGCATCGCTGTAACCTTGCGCAAACATAAACACTATCTCTGTAAATAACCGCAATAAAATATCGACAATCCTTACTTTACGAGTATTTATCTCAATTTTTTTCGACCGCTTGCCATCCTTTCTCGCCGCGGTTAGGGTTGAAGGCATGAAAACCTCTCACACCCTCATTCAGCGTCGCCAGCACCGCAGCCTGTGCCTCGTCAGTGCACGACTGCCGGGCTGAATCGCGGTGCCTCGCCCCACGCTTTTCCCAAGAACATTTTGATCCACCGGCAGGCCGCCTCTTTTCGGCCCACACAATAAGGATTTTCCATGAGCATGCTCAAAGACCCGTCTTCGAAATACCGCGCGTTCCCGACCATCGACATCCCGGACCGCACCTGGCCGTCGAAGACCATCACCGCCGCGCCGATCTGGTGCAGTTCCGACCTGCGTGACGGTAACCAGTCGCTGATCGAGCCGATGGACGCGACCAAGAAGCTGCGTTTCTGGAAAACCCTGGTGCAAGTGGGCGTGAAAGAAATCGAAGCCTCGTTCCCGGCTGCTTCGCAGACTGACTTCGACTTCGTGCGCACCCTGATCGAAGGCGGCCACATCCCGGACGACACCACAATCCAGGTGCTGACCCAGGGCCGTGAAGACCTGATCGAGCGCACCTTCGAATCCTTGCGCGGGGCGAAGAAAGCCATCGTGCACCTGTACAACGCGACCTCCCCTTCCTTCCGCCGCATCGTCTTCAACCAGGACAAGGACGGGATCAAGGAAATCGCCGTCAGCGCGGCCAAGCTGTTCGTCAAATACGCCGCCCGGCAGCCGGAAACCGAGTGGACTTTCGAGTACTCGCCGGAAACCTTCAGCGCCACCGAACTGGAGTTCGCCAAGGAAGTGTGCGACGCGGTGATCGAGGTCTGGAACCCGACGCCCGAGCACAAGATGATCCTCAACCTGCCGGCCACCGTCGAATGCGCGACCCCGAACATCTATGCCGACCAGATCGAATGGTTTGGCCGCCACATCAATCGTCGTGACAGCGTGATCATCAGCCTGCACACCCACAACGACCGTGGCACCGGCGTAGCCGCCACCGAACTGGGCCTGATGGCCGGCGCCGACCGTGTCGAAGGCTGCCTGTTCGGCAACGGCGAGCGCACCGGTAACGTCGACCTGGTGACCGTGGCCCTGAACCTTTACACCCAGGGCGTGCACCCTGAGCTGGACTTCTCCGACATCGACGGCGTGCGCAAGGTCGTCGAAGAGTGCAACCAGATCCAGGTGCACCCGCGTCACCCGTACGTCGGCGACCTGGTGCATACCGCGTTCTCCGGCTCGCACCAGGATGCGATCCGCAAGGGCTTTGCCCAGCAGAAACCAGACGCGCTGTGGGAAGTGCCGTACTTGCCGATCGATCCGGCCGACATCGGCCGCAGCTACGAGGCGGTGATCCGCGTCAACAGCCAGTCGGGCAAGGGCGGTATCGCTTACCTGCTGGAACAGGAATACGGCATCAGCTTGCCGCGTCGCATGCAGATCGAGTTCAGCCAGGTCGTGCAGCGTGAGACCGATCGTCTGGGCCTGGAAATGACCGCCAAGCAGATCCACTCGCTGTTGATCAGCGAATACCTGCAAGCCAACACCCCGTACGCGTTGGTCAGCCATCGCCTGCAGGAAGAAAACGGCAACAGCGCGGTCGAAGTGGAAGTCGCCAGCAAAGGCCAGGGCGAAACCAACCTGCACTGGCGCGGCAAGGGTAATGGCGCCCTGGAGGCGTTGGTGGCCGGACTGCCCGTCCCGGTGGAAATCATGGACTACAACGAACACGCGATCGGCGCGGGTACCAATGCCAAGGCCGCGGCCTACATTGAATTGCGAGTGAACGGTGAGCGTGCGGTGCATGGTGTGGGGATCGATGAGAACATCACCACGGCCAGCTTCAAGGCGCTGTTCAGTGCGCTGAACCGCTCGCTGAGCCAGCCGGAGGCGAAAGCGGCGTAAGCCCTTCGCTGAAATGCAAAAGGCCCCTTGGTGAGAACCTTGGGGCCTTTTTGTTTGCCTGCCTGTTTTTGTGTTGTCCGTGCCGGCCTCTTCGCGAGCAGGCTCGCTCCCACAGTGGATTATTGGCGTACACAAAATCTGTGTTCACAATGATCAACTGTGGGAGCGAGCCTGCTCGCGAAGAGGCCGGCTCAGGCAGCGAAGATCTCAGGTAAACTCGAATGTATCGGCATCCAGATTCGCCGGAAACCGCGTCCGGTAGGCTTGCAGATCCGCAGCATTCAGCACCACCTGAAACACCCCATCCGCCTCCCCCGCACTCAGCAACGTCTCACCCTGGAAATCCAGCACCTGGCTGTCACCGGTATACGCAAAGCCCTTGCCATCAGTTCCCACGCGATTCACCGCCGCCACATAGCACAGGTTTTCGATCGCCCGGGCTGGCAGCAACCGGTTCCAGTGCTGACGCCGCGCCCCCGGCCAGTTGGCGGTGTACAGCAGCAGGTCGGTGTCCTGGGCATCGCGACTCCACACCGGAAATCGCAGGTCGTAGCAAATCAGCGGCCGGATGCGCCACCCCTTGAGCTCGAACTGCACCTGGCGCTCGCCGGGGGTGAAGTGGTTGTGCTCGCCGGCCATGCGGAACAGATGGCGCTTGTCGTAGTGCAACACCTCGCCATCCGGTCGCGCCCACAACAGGCGATTGCGGTGGCTGCCGTCGGCGGCCTGGACGATGAGGGTGCCGGTAATCACCGCATCGAGTTTCGCCGCCTGCACGCGCAACCATTTGCTGGTCGGACCGTTCTCAGGTTCGGCGAGTGTTTCCGATTCCATGGAGAAACCGGTGGTGAACATTTCCGGCAGGATGATCAGGTCGGCACCGCGGGCCTGTTCCAGCAAGGGCGCGAAATGCTCCAGGTTGGCCTGGCGGTCGTGCCAGGCCAGGGTGGTCTGGATCAGGGCGATGTTCAGATTGGGCAGTGCACTCAGATCACGCATAATTTTTCCGCTGCTTCACGCAGGGTCTCCTCGCGTTTGGCGAAGCACAGGCGCACCAGGCGCTGGCCGACCGGTGGCGTCTGGTAGAACACCGAGATCGGGATGCTCGCCACGCCATGCTCGCGGGTCATCCACAGTGCCATCTCGACGTCATTGAGGTCCGGGCGGATCTGCGAGTAATCGACCAGCTGGAAGTAGGTGCCGGCCACGCGGGTGAAGCTGAAGCGCGACGGCGTCAGCAGATCGCAGAACAGATCACGCTTGGCCTGATAAAAACCCGGCAGTTCGTCCACATGTTCCGGGTGATCGGCCATGTAATCGGCCAAGGCGTATTGCAACGGCGTCACGCCGCAGAAACTGACGTACTGGTGCACCTTGCGCAGTTCAGCGGTGAGGGCTGACGGTGCGACCACATAGCCGGTTTTCCAGCCGGTGACGTGATAGGTCTTACCGAAGGAGCTGACCACGAATGCACGCTGATACAGCTCTTCATGGGCCAGCACGCTGGCGTGGGGCACGCCGTCGAACACCAGGTGTTCATAGACTTCGTCGCTGACCACATAGATGTCACGGTCGCGGATCAAGCTCGCCAGCTCATCCAGTTCGGCATGGCTGATCAATGCCCCGCTGGGGTTGTGCGGGGTATTGAGGATAATCATCCGCGTGCGCGGTGTAATGGCTTGCGCGAGCTTCTGGAAGTCGATGGAGAAGTCTTTCAGGCCCAGCTGCACATGTACGCAACGACCACCGGCCAACTCCACCGAAGGCTCGTAGCTGTCGTAGGCCGGATCGAACACGATCACTTCGTCGCCGCGGTGGATAACCGCCTGAATGGCGCAGAAAATCGCCTGGGTCGCGCCGGGAGTGACCGTCACTTCCTCGTCGGCATCGACGTCGACGCCATAGCTGCGGGCGATCTTCGCCGCAATCTGTTGACGCAACACCGGCAGGCCGGTCATCGGTGAATACTGGTTGTGGCCACTGGCGATATGCCGGCCGACCGCCTCGCGCAGGGCCTGCGGGCCGTCGAAATCGGGGAATCCCTGGGACAGGTTCAGCGCCCCGGTCTGTGCCGCGAGCTGAGACATTTGCGTGAAGATAGTGATGCCGACATTCGGCAGCTTGCTGGTGATCATCGGTGGCCCCCTGCAGATGAGTTGCAAGTTTCAAGCTGCAAGCTGCAAGTGGTCAAGCAGCAAACCATCAGACACAAAAAAGGGCCCCTGACAGGACCCTTCATTGCTTTAACTTGAAGCTTGCAGCTTGCAGCTTGCAGCTTGAAACTTAACGCTGCTTCTATTTCTTATCGCGGCGCTTTTTGTCGGCCTTCTTGTGGTGCGACATCATCCGGCGCTTCTTGTTGACCTGGCGATCGGTGAGTGAAGTCTTCTTGCCTTCGTACGGGTTCTCGCCGCCCTTGAACTCGATGCGGATCGGCGTACCGACCAGCTTCAAGACTCGACGGTAAGTGTTTTCCAGATAACGGACGTACGACTTCGGTACTTTCTCGATCTGATTACCGTGGATCACGATGATCGGCGGGTTCGCACCACCCAGGTGGGCATAACGCAGCTTGATCCGGCGGTTGTTGACCATCGGTGGCGCGTGCTCGCCGACCGCATCTTCGAGGATCTGGGTCAGGCGGTTGGTCGGCCAGCGGGTGACCGCGGACTTGAACGAGTTCTGTACCGAAGCATACAGGTTGCCCACGCCAGTGCCGTGCAGCGCCGAGATGAAGTGGATGTCGGCGTAGTCGACGAAGAACAACCGCCGTTGCAGCTCGACCTTGACGAAGTCGCGTTCGCTTGGGGTCATGCCATCCCATTTGTTGATCGCGATGACCAGCGCGCGGCCCGACTCAATGGCAAAGCCCAACAGGTTGAGGTCGTGATCGACCACGCCTTCGCGGGCGTCCATCACGAAGATCACCACGTTGGCGTCTTTGATCGCCTGCAGCGTCTTGACCACGGAGAATTTTTCAACTTCTTCGTGGATCTTGCCGCGCTTGCGCACACCGGCGGTGTCGATCAGCGTGTACTTCTCGTCGTTACGCTCGAACGGGATGTAGATACTGTCGCGGGTGGTGCCGGGCTGGTCATAGACGATGACCCGGTCTTCACCGAGCATGCGGTTGACCAGGGTCGACTTGCCGACGTTCGGACGGCCGATGATGGCGATCTTGATCCCGTCTTTTTCGCTCGGGCCAGGAATGCGCTTGGCTTCCTCACCTTCGGCAACGATCTCTTCTTCGCCGTCTTCCGGCTCTTCTTCGTCTTTCGGGAAGTCGCTCAGGGCGATTTCCAGCATCTGGGTGATGCCACGACCATGGGCGCCGGCGATCGGGATCGCGTGGCCCATGCCCAACGGGGCAAATTCGGCGCGGGCCATTTCCGGGTCGATGTTGTCGACCTTGTTGGCAACCACGTAGGAGCGTTTGTTACGTTTGCGCAAATGCTCGGCGATCATCTGGTCGGCGGCGGTGAAACCGGCCTTGGCATCTACCAGGAATAGAACGACATCCGCTTCTTCAATGGCCAGCAGCGACTGCTCGGCCATTTTTTCGTCCATACCGTGCTCGTCACCGGAGATACCGCCGGTGTCGACCAGAATGTAGGAACGCCCTTGCCACTTGGCCTCACCGTACTGGCGATCACGGGTCAGACCGGACAAGTCGCCGACGATGGCGTCACGAGTCCTGGTCAGGCGGTTGAACAAGGTGGACTTGCCGACGTTCGGTCGGCCCACCAGGGCGATTACGGGAACCATGCGGCTCTCCACTTCGTTATTTCAGAAAATACAAAAGCCGCTGCGAGGCAGCGGCTGGTGCTCGGGGCAATCACCATGGGGCTTTTTGTGGGAGCGAGCTTGCTCGCGATAAACGCATAGGCACCGCGTTCATCCAGGATGCAAACGTAATCGTTGACGTCCTTCGCGAGCAAGCTCGCTCCCACATTAATACCCACAAGTGAAGCCGCTTGGGGGTTAAACCCCAAGCATAGTTGTTACTTAATGGACAGGGCTTCCAGTTTGCCGCTGTTGCCATACACATAAATCATGTCACCCACCACCAGCGGACGGGCGCGCAGGCCGTCGCTGTCGATGCGTTCGCGGCCGACGAAACGACCGTCCACCTGACTCAGCAGGTGCAGGTAACCTTCCAGGTCACCGACTGCCACGTAGCTGGAGAACACCTCTGGCGCCGACAGTTGACGGCGAGCCAGCGAATCGTTGCTCCACAAGGCTGTGGTGGAACGTTCGTCGATGCCTTCAACGGTACCCGAAGACAGGCTCACGTAGACGCTGCCAAAACCCTGGGCGACACCGGCATAGCTGGAAGCATCACGCTGCCAGAGCTGACGACCGCTATCCAGGTCCAGTGCCGCAACGCGACCCTGGTAGCTGGCGACATACAGCGTACTGCCGGACAACAGCAGGCCACCGTCGATATCGACCACACGCTCCAGTTCCGAACGCCCTTGTGGAATTGCTACACGCTGTTCCCACACCGGCACGCCGTTGGAAATATCCAGAGCGACCACTTTACCAGTCGACAGGCCAGCCACCGCGAGGCGGTTGGTGACGATCGGTGCACTGGTGCCGCGCAGGGTCAGGACCGCTGGCGTGCTGTCATATAACCAGCGCTGGGTGCCGGTAGCGGCATCCAGGCCGATCAGGCGGTCGTCCTGAGTCTGGACCACCACCACGTCGCCGTTGTTGGCTGGCGGCGCGAGCACTTCACTGGACACGCGTGCGCGCCATTTCTCTTCGCCGCTGCTGGCGTCCAGGGCAACGATTTCACCCTTGAGCGTACCGATCGTGAGCAACCCGTAAGCCACGCCAACGGCGCCGGAAACAGGCAGGTCCAGATCCTTCTCCCATTTGACGTCGCCATTGTTGCGATCCAGCGCCATCACCTCACCGGTGACGTCGGCAGCATAGATGGTATCGCCATCGATCGCTGGAACCAGCATGTTGTAGGTTTCGCCCTGACCGTCACCGATCGAACGACTCCACTGCTTTTGCAGAACCACCTCTTCCTTGAAATCGGTCAATTCGGCCGGTGGCAGTTCTTTCTTGCTGTTGCTGCTGCAACCCGCGGCCAGTACGGCCAGAGCCAGCAATGCTGCATGTTTCCAACGAATCACGTCACGCATCCCCTTTGGCCAGGTCGTCCAGCTTGATTTGTAGGCCGCCTACCGCCGCTTCATCCGACAGTGCCGCCTTGGCTTTTTGATACGCCGCGTTTGCTTCATCGGTACGACCCAACTGCACCAGCAGGTCGCCCTTGAGTTCCTCGCGAGTGGCCAGGAACGCGGTATCGGCATCGCCTTCGAGCAGTTTCAGGGCTTCATCGGCCTTGTCCTGCGCAGCCAGCACCTGCGCCATGCGCTGACGGGCGATTTCGCCCAGCGCAGGGTTGGCCGGTTTGGCGACGATGGCTTTCAGCTCGCTGGCAGCGTCATCCAGCTTGCCGCTGTCGACCGCGACTTTCGCCACGAACAGGCTGCCGTACTGCGCGTAGGCGCTGCCGCCGAACTCACTGTTGAGCTTGCCGGCCAGGTCCGAAACACGGGCGGCATCGGGCTTGCCGCTTGGCGTCAGTGTGGTTTCCAGCAACTGCTGGTAGAGAATCGAGGCGCCTTGCGACTGATTGCTCTGATATTTCTGCCAGGCCTGCCAGCCGAACACGATGACCAGCGCCAGGAGGCCACCAGTAACCAGGGGCTTGCCGTTGCGTGTCCACCAGTCCTTCAAATCCGCCAGCTGTTCGTCTTCGGTACTCGACACCCCAATACTCCTTAATCGCTAAATCGGCTGTTTGACAGCTTCAACCCTGCACGATGCAGGTGGCCAGGTGTGCAGCAAGCGCATCCCAGGCAATGCTTTGTTGTTCGCCCTGGCCACGCAGGGGTTTGAAACCTACCACTTGCCGGGCCATTTCGTCGTCGCCGAGGATCAGCGCATAGAGTGCACCGCTCTTGTCGGCTTTCTTGAACTGGCTTTTGAAACTGCCGGCGCCGGCATTGACCTGCAGGCGCAGGTTGGGCAATTGGTCGCGCACCCGCTCCGCCAGAGCCAGACCGGCCAGTTCGGCTGCTTCGCCGAACGCGCACAGATAAACATCGACCTGACGGGAAATCTCTTCCGGGATCTGCTCCAGGGTTTCGAGCATCAGCACCAGGCGCTCGATGCCCATGGCGAAACCGACGCCCGGGGTCGGCTTGCCGCCCATCTGCTCGACCAGGCCGTCGTAGCGACCACCGGCACACACGGTGCCCTGGGCGCCCAGCTTGTCGGTGACCCATTCGAAAACGGTCTTGCTGTAGTAATCCAGCCCGCGCACCAGCTTCGGGTTGATCACGTAGGGAATGCCGACCGCATCGAGGCGCGCCTTGAGGCCCTCGAAGTGCAGGCGGGATTCATCGTCGAGGTAGTCGGCCATTTTCGGCGCGTCGGCCAGGATCGCCTGGGTATCGGCGTTCTTGGTGTCCAGCACCCGCAACGGGTTGGTCTTCAAGCGGCGCTGGCTGTCTTCGTCCAGCTTGTCCAGGTGCTCGGACAGGAACGCGACCAGCGCTTCGCGATAACGGCCGCGGGATTCGCTGGTGCCCAGGCTGTTGAGTTCGAGCTTGACCGCATCACGGATGCCCAGCTCGCCCCACAGACGCCAGGTCAGCACGATCAGCTCGGCGTCGATGTCCGGACCCTCGAGGTTGAACACCTCCAGGCCGATCTGGTGGAACTGGCGATAACGGCCTTTCTGCGGACGTTCGTGGCGGAACATCGGGCCGACGTACCAGAGTTTCTGCACCTGGCCGCCGCCGGTGATGCCATGTTCGAGCACCGCGCGCACACAGGCCGCCGTGCCTTCGGGACGCAGGGTCAGGGAGTCGCCGTTGCGGTCGTCGAAGGTGTACATCTCTTTTTCGACGATGTCGGTCACTTCACCGATGGAGCGTTTGAACAGCTCGGTGAACTCGACGATCGGCATGCGGATCTGCTTGTAACCGTAGTTATCCAGCAGACGCGCGACGGTGCCCTCGAAATGACGCCACAGGGGAGTCTGTTCGGGCAGGATATCGTTCATGCCACGGATGGCTTGCAGGGACTTGCTCACTTTAAATCCTTAAATTCGTTCGGCGCTTCAGTCGGGCTTAGCCACGCGCGATAACGGCAGCGTCGGCTTCGACCTTTTCGGCCGCTTTCTGGCGGATCAAGCGTTCAAGCTCATCCACCAGATTGTCATTCGTCAATTTCTGCGACGGCTTGCCGTCGATGTAGATCAGGTTCGGCGTGCCGCCGGTCAAGCCGATATGGGCTTCCTTGGCTTCGCCCGGCCCGTTGACCACGCAACCGATGACCGCGACATCCAGCGGCACCAGCAGGTCTTCGAGGCGCCCTTCCAGCTCGTTCATGGTCTTGACCACATCGAAGTTCTGCCGCGAGCAGCTCGGGCAGGCGATGAAGTTGATGCCACGGGAACGCAGGTGCAGGGATTTGAGAATGTCGTAGCCGACTTTCACTTCCTCGACCGGGTCGGCCGCCAACGAGATGCGGATAGTATCGCCAATCCCTTCGGCAAGCAGCATACCGAGCCCCACGGCGGATTTCACCGTGCCTGAACGCAAACCACCGGCTTCGGTGATGCCCAGGTGCAGCGGCTGGACGATTTCCTTGGCCAGCAAGCGGTAGGCAGCCACGGCCATGAACACGTCGGACGCCTTCACGCTGACCTTGAAGTCCTTGAAGTTCAGGCGCTCGAGGTGCTCGACGTGGCGCAAGGCGGACTCGACCAGTGCGGCCGGGGTCGGCTCGCCGTATTTCTTTTGCAGGTCTTTTTCCAGGGAACCGGCGTTGACGCCGATGCGGATCGGAATCCCGCGATCACGGGCAGCATCGACCACGGCGCGCACCCGGTCTTCGCGACCGATGTTGCCCGGGTTGATCCGCAGGCAATCAACGCCCAGTTCGGCGACGCGCAAAGCGATCTTGTAGTCGAAGTGGATGTCGGCCACCAGGGGCACCTTGACCAGCTGCTTGATCTTGCCGAACGCTTCGGCGGCATCCATATCCGGTACGGAAATCCGCACGATATCGACGCCGGCGGCTTCCAGGCGGTTGATCTGGGCCACGGTGGCGGCCACGTCATTGGTGTCGCTGTTGGTCATGCTCTGCACAGCGATAGGTGCATCGCCGCCCACAGGCACGTTACCGACCCAGATCTTGCGGGATTCGCGACGTTTGATTGGAGATTCGCCGTGCATGACTTATTGACCCAACTTCAGGCGAGCAGTCTCGCCACTGGTGAACGGAGCGGCATCGACCACCTGCCCGTTGTAACTGACCTGCGCGCCGCGGGCAAAGCCCAGGCGCACGGTGAACGGCGGCTTGCCACTGACGGAAACGTTTTCGCCTTTGCGCTTGAGACCACTCAACAGCACCTTGCCGGTACCGTCGGTGACTTGCGTCCAGCAATCGGCGGTGTAACGCAGTTGAACCTGGCCCTGGCCGGCCACCGGAGGCGCCGCGGCGGGCGCTGGAACGGTCGGCGCCACCGGAGCGGTCACCACCGGTGCCGGTACCGCGGGAACAGCCGGCGCCGGCGTTGCCGGCGTCGCGACAACCGGTGCAGCAGGCGCCTGGGCAGCGGGTGCGCTGGCTTCAGGGGCGATCGAGGTGTCAGCCGACGTCTCGGCCTGGGGCAAGGCGAGCGCGGTGGCGCCTTCAGCCTGGCCCTGCGCGACGGCCTGGTCTTCCGGCTCGTCCAGCGGGTGAATCTGGGTCGTGCCGTCGGCGCCTTCGACTTCCACGTGTTCCGGGCTCAGCGTGACCGGCTCCTTGGTGCGCGAGGACGTCTGGTCCTGCCACCAGATGAATCCGCCACCGATCACCGCGATCAGCAACAGCAGGCTGACAATCCGCAAAATGGTGTGGGACACCCGAACCGGCTCTTCGATACGACCCAGGCTGTGGACGGCGCTGCCCTGGGAATCGGTGCCGGTGGAATGGTCGAACTGTTGCACCAGCACGGTTTGATCCATGCCCAGCAATTTGGCGTAGGCGCGGATGTAACCGCGGGCGAAGGTATGCCCCGGCAGCTTGTCGAACGCGCCGGCTTCCAGATTGCCCAGGGAATTGACGGTGAGGTTGAGCTTGAGGGCCACTTCGGCCAGCGACCAGCCATTGCTTTCGCGAGCCTGGCGCAATGTCTCACCGGGATTAACGCGATTCGCTGCTACAACTTCGGGATGCGCCGCTTTCATCATTGCTCCGACAGGTATTGCTGATATTCCGGCGTACCGGGATAGAGTCGTTTTAGTTGCAGGCCAAAACTGGCAGCCTTGTCGCGATCTTCGAACACTTTCGCCAGCCGGACGCCGAGCAACAGACTACGTGCATTTTGCTCGGTGAGCTGGCTGAAACGGTCGTAATACTCACGCGCGGGCACATAATGCCTGTCTTCGTAAGACAACTCAGCCATTTCCAGCAAGGCACGTGGCTGTTGACGATTCAAGCGCAGGGCTTTTTCCAGTTGTTGCTGGGCCAGGTCACGCTGCCCCAGCTTGGAAGCGGTCATGCCCAGGTTCTCGAAGACTCGCGAACGCTCAGGATACAGGGTATCGGCGGCGGCCTGCTCGAAGCGTTCGTAAGCCTCTTTGTAACGTTTCTGTTCGAAAAGAAAACTGCCGTAGTTGTTGAGGATTCGCGCATCGTCGGCACGGCCAGACAGCGCCTTGCGAAAATGCTGGTCGGCCAGTTCCGGCTCCATCTCGGCCTGGAACACCAGCCCCAGCGCCGCGTTGGCGTCGGGGTCCGAGCTGTCCAGTTCCAATGCCTTCTTCAATGGCACCTTGGCGCGCTCGGTCATGCCCTGTTGCAGGTAGCCGAGCCCCAATTGCACGTAGGCGACCCGCGCTTCATCGCGGCCCTTGCTGGTCTTCATCGGGTTGAAATCGCCCGACAGGACACAACCAGTACACAGACTGGCCACCAGCAACAGCAGCGCCAAGCGCAGGGACATAGAGATCCTCTCTTAATTATTGTTCGCAGCGTTCTGTGCAATATCGTTTTCGGCGCTCAACTCGCGCACGGCGATATAACGTTCGCTACGACGGGTGCGATCCAGCACCTGCCCTACCAATTGGCCACACGCGGCATCGATGTCTTCGCCGCGGGTGGTGCGCACGGTGACATTGAAGCCGGCATGATGAAGCTGATCCTGGAAACGACGAATCGCGTTATTGCTCGGACGCTCGTAACCGGAATGCGGGAACGGGTTGAACGGAATCAGGTTGATCTTGCACGGGATGTTCTTGAGCAGCTCGATCATTTCGACCGCGTGCTCGACCTTGTCGTTGATGTCCTTGAGCAAGGTGTACTCGATGGTCAGCACGCGCTTTTCGCCCAGGGACGACATGTAGCGCTGGCACGACTCGAGCAGCATCTTCAGCGGATACTTCTTGTTGATCGGCACCAACTGGTTACGCAATGCGTCATTCGGTGCGTGCAGGGACAACGCCAGGGACACGTCGATGTGCTTGGACAGCTCATCGATCATCGGCACCACGCCCGACGTGGACAGGGTCACGCGGCGCTTGGAGATCCCGTAGCCCAGGTCGTCCATCATCAGGTGCATGGCGGCCACGACGTTGTCGAAGTTCAGCAGCGGCTCACCCATGCCCATCATCACCACGTTGGTGATGGCACGGTCGGCGGTCGCCGGGATGCTGCCGAACGATTTATTTGCAATCCACACCTGCCCGATGACTTCGGCGGCGGTGAGGTTGCTGTTGAAGCCTTGCTTGCCGGTGGAGCAGAAACTGCAATCCAGGGCACAGCCTGCCTGGGACGAAACGCACAACGTACCGCGTTTGCCCTGGGGAATGTACACGGTCTCGACGCAGCTGCCGGACGCCACGCGCACCACCCACTTACGGGTGCCGTCGGTGGAGATGTCCTCGCTGACGACTTCGGGGCCGCGAACTTCGGCAATGACCTTGAGCTTGTCGCGCAAGGCCTTGCTGACGTTCGTCATGGCGTCGAAATCATCGACGCCAAGGTGGTGAATCCATTTCATTACCTGACCGGCACGGAAACGCTTCTCCCCGATCGAGTCGAAGAATTTTTCCATTTCCTGTTGAGTCAGACCCAGCAGGTTGGTTTTTACAGTCGATGTAGTCATGGATTCACCTTCACTCTCAAGCCAATGCTTAGCGAGTGGTTACTTCAGTAGCTGCGAAGAAGTACGAGATTTCGCGAGCAGCAGCGGCTTCGGAGTCCGAACCGTGTACAGCGTTGGCGTCGATCGATTCAGCGAAGTCAGCACGGATGGTGCCGGCAGCTGCTTCTTTAGGGTTGGTAGCGCCCATCAGCTCACGGTTCAGAGCGATAGCGTTTTCGCCTTCCAGAACCTGAACGACAACCGGACCGGAGATCATGAACGCAACCAGGTCGCCGAAGAAACCGCGCTCTTTGTGCTCAGCGTAGAAGCCTTCGGCTTCGGCTTTGGACAGTTGCTTCAGTTTCGAAGCTACAACGCGCAGGCCTGCTTTTTCGAAACGAGTGGTGATCTCGCCGATAACGTTTTTAGCAACTGCGTCAGGCTTGATGATGGAGAAAGTACGTTGAACAGCCATGGTGTAACTCCAGAAACGGTAATTTGTGAAAAATTAAACCCGCGAATTATACGCGGGTTCTTGGGTATTGCCTAACTGCATACGGTGCAGAATCAATCTGCTTCTTCGATCCAGGCGGCCTGAATGGCTTCAAGCACCTTCTCGCCACCGCGGGTCGGATCATCGCTGAACTCCGGCAATGCCAGCACCCATTTGTGCAGATCGACGAAGTTCACGTAACGCGGGTCCACTTCCGGCCTGGATTCAGCCAGCTGGATCGCGATTTCCAGCACATCAACCCATTTCAGACTCATGTCGGTTCCTTGAATCAGTGCGGCGCTTCGGCCGCATGGTTGAGCGAATATTTCGGAATTTCAACGGTCAGGTCTTCAGTCCCGACGATCGCCTGACAGCCTAGACGCGATTGCGGCTCCAGACCCCAGGCCCGATCAAGAAAGTCTTCTTCCAGCTCATCGGCCTCTTCCAGCGAGTCGAAACCCTCGCGGATGATGCAGTGGCAGGTGGTGCAGGCGCAGACGCCGCCACAGGCGCTTTCCATCTCGATATGGTGTTCGTGGGCCAGTTCGAGGATGGACGTACCGGTCTCGGCCTCCACAACCATGCCCTCAGGGCAAAACTTCTCGTGTGGCAGAAAAATGACCTGCGGCATCAGATATCCTCGATTTCATTCAGATTGCGCCCCGATAGAGCGGCTTTCACCGTCAAATCCATACGGCGGGCGGCAAAAGCATCGGTCACTTGCGACAGACGCTTGGTCTGCTGCTCGATGGCGTGACCATCGGTGCCCTTCATCAGTTCGGTCAGTTCCTGCATCTGCAACTCGATGACCATGCGCTCTTCGGCGTCGAGCAGACGGTCGCCGTCGACATCGAGGGCAGCCTGCACCGCTTCGATCAGGCGCTGGGCATCGACCTGCTGCTCACGCAGCACACGGGCGACCTTGTCGTCGTTGGCGTGCTGGAACGAATCCTTGAGCATCTTGGCAATTTCGCCATCGGTCAGGCCGTAGGACGGCTTGACCTGAATGCTGGCCTCGACACCCGAACCCAGTTCACGGGCAGACACGCTGAGCAGACCGTCGGCATCGACCTGGAAGGTCACGCGAATCTTCGCCGCACCGGCGACCATCGCCGGAATGCCGCGCAATTCGAAGCGCGCCAGGGAGCGACAGTCGCTGATCAGCTCGCGCTCGCCCTGCAACACGTGGATCGCCATGGCCGACTGGCCGTCTTTGTAAGTGGTGAAGTCCTGGGCGCGGGCGACGGGGATGGTGGTGTTGCGCGGAATCACCTTCTCCATCAGGCCGCCCATGGTTTCCAGCCCCAGGGACAACGGGATCACGTCAAGCAGCAGCAATTCGCCGCCATCACGCTTGTTGCCGGCGAGGGTATCGGCCTGGATCGCGGCGCCAATGGCCACCACTTGATCCGGATCGATTTCGGTCAGCGGTTGGCGACCGAAGGCTTCAGCGACTGCATCGCGAACGCGAGGTACGCGGGTCGAGCCGCCGACCATGACCACCGCATGCACTTCTTCCAGTTCGATACCGGAATCGCGCACGGCGCGACGGCAGGCCTTCAGGCTGCGAGCAACCATCGGCTCGATCAGCGCATTGAAGGCCTCGCGGGTCAATTCGGCTTGCCAGTCGCCATACGTCACTTCAACGGACGAGGCGTTAGTCAGGGCTTCCTTGGCCGCACAGGCGGTTTGCAACAGATTGCGCTGCACGCCCGGGTCCAGGTCATCCGACAGGCCAGCGCCCTCGATGATCCAGCGAGCGATCGCGTGGTCGAAATCATCGCCGCCCAGGGCGCTGTCGCCACCGGTAGCCAGGACTTCGAAAACACCGCCGGTCAGGCGCAGGATGGAAATATCGAAGGTGCCGCCGCCCAAGTCATAAATCGCCACCAGGCCTTCGGCATGCTGGTCCAGGCCATAAGCCACGGCGGCGGCGGTCGGCTCGTTGAGCAGGCGCAGCACGTTCAGGCCGGCCAGCTTGGCCGCGTCCTTGGTGGCTTGACGCTGGGCATCGTCGAAATAGGCCGGGACGGTGATCACCGCGCCGACCAGTTCGCCACCCAGCGCCGCCTCGGCGCGCTGACGCAGCACCTTGAGGATATCGGCGGAGACTTCGACCGGGCTTTTCGGGCCTTGCACGGTGTCGATGAACGGCATGTGCGACTCGCCGCCGACAAAGCGGTACGGCAACTGGTCGCCCAGCTGCTTGACGTCGGACAGACCACGACCCATCAAGCGCTTGACCGACAGCACGGTATTCAAGGGATCGGTGGCGGCAGCCAGCTTTGCCGACTCGCCCACTTCGACGCGATCAGCGTGGTAGCGCACGGCAGACGGCAGGATGACCCGCCCATCTGCGTCGGCCAGAGGCTCGGAAAGACCACTGCGCAATGCAGCGACCAGCGAATTGGTAGTGCCCAAGTCGATCCCCACAGCCAGGCGACGCTGGTGCGGTTGAGGACTTTGGCCGGGTTCGGCGATCTGCAGTAGGGCCATCGTTATCAGGACTTATCTGTATATCAGGCGTGCGACCGGAGCGGCACTGGGTTAATCGTCGAGGCGCTCTTCCAGCTGGCGCACTTCGTAGGTGAGCTTGTCGAGGAACTGCATGCGCCGCATCAGGCGTTCGGCCTGCTCACGTTGCACTGCATCATTCCAACAGGCTGCGAAGCTTTGGTTCAGTTCATCCTGAGCGGTTTTCAGGCGACGCTTGAACGCTGCAATACCGGCCATGTCGGCGCTGTCTTGCAGGTCTTCGAGCTCTTCGCGCAACTCCATCTGCTGCAGAAGAAACTCCGGATCATGCACCGTGACCTCCAGCGGCAGCTCGCCACCGTTCAACGCGAGCAGGTATCGCGCGCGTTTGGGGGGGCTCTTGAGCGTCTGGTAGGCCTCGTTGAGGCTCGCGGATTGCTCTAGCGCCAGCCGCTGCTCACGCTCGGAAGCGTCGGCAAAGCGGTCCGGATGAACACCGCGCGCCAACTCACGGTAGCGCGTGGCCAGCTGATCGAGGTCCAGGTTGAAACTCGGTTGCAGCTCAAATAAAGCGAAATGACAAGGAGTACCCACAAGAAGCCTCAGATATTGAAGCTTTCGCCGCAGCCACATTCACCGCGCACGTTGGGGTTGTTGAACTTGAAGCCTTCGTTCAACCCTTCCTTGACGAAATCGAGCTCAGTGCCGTCCAGGTAGGCCAGGCTTTTAGGGTCGATGATCACTTTCTCGCCGTGACTTTCGAACACCTGATCCTCTGCAACCACCTCGTCGACGAACTCCAGCACGTAGGCAAGGCCGGAACAGCCTGTGGTGCGAACACCCAGACGTATCCCTTCACCTTTGCCGCGCCCGTTGAGGGAGCGTCGCACGTGTTGAGCTGCCGCTTCTGTCATGCTGATAGCCATCGGTGACTCCTTACTCGTCGCCAAAACCTGAAAGTCAGATCAAGCCTTTCTTCTGCTTGTAGTCGCGAACGGCCGCCTTGATGGCGTCTTCGGCAAGTACGGAGCAGTGAATTTTCACTGGCGGCAAGGCCAGTTCTTCAGCCAGCTGAGTGTTCTTGATGGTCTCTGCTTCATCCAGAGTCTTGCCTTTCATCCACTCGGTCGCCAGGGAGCTGGAGGCGATCGCCGAACCGCAACCATAGGTCTTGAACTTGGCATCTTCGATGATGCCGGCTTCGTTGACCTTGATTTGCAGGCGCATCACGTCGCCGCACGCCGGAGCGCCGACCATGCCGGTGCCGACATCAGGATCTTCCGCGTCCATCTTGCCGACGTTGCGCGGGTTTTCGTAGTGGTCGATGACCTTTTCGCTGTAAGCCATGATTCTTAATCCTCACTCATCAGAGAGTCGCTCTTGAAACCCTGCTCCCGAAGGTTGGCAGGGCTGTTTTGCGGCGACTTGAAATCAGTGTGCCGCCCACTCGATTTTCGAAATGTCGACACCGTCTTTGTACATGTCCCACAGCGGCGACAGGGTGCGCAGCTTGGTAACGGCCTCGCAGACTTTCTGCGCGGCGTAGTCGATTTCTTCTTCGGTGGTGAAACGGCCGAAGGTGAAACGAATCGAGCTGTGTGCCAGTTCGTCGTTGCGGCCCAGGGCGCGCAGTACGTACGAAGGCTCAAGGGAAGCCGAGGTGCAGGCCGAACCGGACGAAACCGCCAGGTCCTTGAGCGCCATGATCAGCGACTCGCCTTCAACGTAGTTGAAACTCAGGTTCAGGTTGTGCGGTACGCGGGCGGTCATGCTGCCGTTGACGTACAGCTCTTCCAGGTCTTCGACCTGCTTGAAGAAGCGGTCGCTCAAGGCTTTGATCCGCACGTTCTCGGCAGCCATGTCTTCCTTGGCTACACGGAAGGCTTCGCCCATGCCGACGATCTGGTGGGTCGCCAGGGTGCCGGAACGCATGCCACGTTCGTGACCGCCGCCATGCATGGTCGCTTCGATGCGAACACGCGGCTTGCGACTGACGTAGAGCGCGCCGATGCCTTTAGGACCGTAGGTCTTGTGGGCGGAGAAAGACATCATGTCGACTTTCAGCTTCTGCAGGTCGATCTCGACCTTGCCGGTGGACTGAGCGGCGTCGACGTGGAACAGGATGCCCTTGGAGCGGCACAGTTCGCCGATCGCTTCGATGTCGTTGATGGTGCCGATTTCGTTGTTCACGTGCATGACCGAAACCAGGATGGTGTCGTCGCGCAGCGCAGCCTCGATCATTTCAGGCGTAACCAGGCCGTCGGTGCGAGGCTCGAGGTAGGTCACTTCGAAGCCTTCACGCTCCAGTTGGCGCATGGTGTCCAGGACAGCCTTGTGCTCGATCTTGGTGGTGATCAGGTGCTTGCCTTTGGTGGCGTAGAAATGCGCCGCACCCTTGATTGCCAGGTTGTCGGATTCGGTGGCACCGGAAGTCCAGACGATTTCACGCGGGTCGGCATTGACCAGGTCAGCGACCTGGCGACGAGCGTTTTCGACGGATTCTTCAGCTTTCCAGCCGAACACGTGGGAACGGGACGCCGGGTTACCGAAGTTTCCGTCGACCAGCAGGCATTCACTCATCTTTTGCGCGACACGCGGATCAACCGGGGTGGTCGCAGAGTAATCAAGGTAAATCGGCAATTTCATGGACTATCTCCTAAATCAGGCTGGCTGGCGTTCCGCTAGCTCTTTGGCTGTCATTCGACGGCGGACGCTTCAATCTTGTCCAGGCGTGGCACCTTGCTGTTGCAACGGCGCTGATCCTGACGCTGGGCTACTTCTTGTACCTCACGGCGAGTGACAAGGTCAGCCAAGCTGATACCGCTCAGAAACTCGTGAATCTGCAGACTCAGGTCGCACCACAAATGGTGGGTCAGGCAGGTATCGCCGTGATGGCAATCGCCCTGGCCCTGGCACTTGGTGGCATCGACCGATTCGTTCACCGCATCGATCACCTGGGCGACCTGGATGCCCTGCATGTCGCGCGACAGCTGGTAGCCGCCGCCCGGACCGCGGACGCTGGACACCAGATTGCTGCGACGCAGCTTGGCGAACAGCTGTTCGAGGTAGGACAGGGAGATGCCTTGGCGCTCGGAGATATCGGCCAGGGACACCGGCCCGTGCTGCGCGTGCAACGCCAGGTCAAGCATGGCGGTCACGGCGTATCGGCCTTTTGTAGTCAGTCGCATGGACAATTACCACGGAGTTCAGAATGGGGCGAGTATGCAATTCCCGAGTATTTAAGTCAACTATAAGACCTAGCATTTTACTCAGGTTTACCCGCAAAAGAGCGGCAGCATCATAGCAAAGGCTGGCGGCGTACAGCCAGTAGCACCGCGTTATCGTTCTTCGCGAGCAAGCCCGCCCCCACATTGAACCGCGCCCGCCTGGACAACTCGGTCAACTGTGAGACAACTCGGTCAACTGTGAGACAACTCGGTCAACTGTGGGAGCGGACTTGCTCGCGAAGGGGTCGGCGCGGTCTAGCTGGCCTGGCTCTGATCCTTATCCTTCACACACGCGAAATCTTCCTCGCGCAGCTCAGGCAGATCCTTGGCGCAGTAATTACTGCCCAGATCCTTCAACGCCCCGCACATCCCTTCCAGACGGCCATCCACTGCCTGCAGATGATCGAGCAACTGATTGATGGCGCGCGCCACCGGGTCCGGCATGTCTTCGCCGACACCATAGGCATCGAAGCCAATCTTCTCGGCCATGGCCTTGCGCTTGGCGTCCTGCTCTTCATCGGGCTTGACGATGATCCGCCCCGGAATGCCGACGACGGTCGCCCCGGCAGGCACCGCCTTGGTCACCACGGCATTGGAACCGACCTTGGCCCCCGCCCCCACCGTGAACGGGCCGAGCACCTTGGCCCCGGCGCCGACCACCACACCGTCTTCCAGGGTCGGGTGACGCTTGCCTTTATTCCAGCTGGTGCCGCCGAGCGTGACACCTTGATAAAGGGTGACGTCGTCGCCGATCTCGGCCGTTTCACCGATGACGATGCCCATGCCGTGATCGATAAAGAAACGCCGACCGACCTTGGCCCCCGGATGAATCTCGATCCCGGTCAGCCAGCGACCGAAGTTCGACACCAGCCGCGCCAGCCATTTCAGCTCGACGCGCCACAGGGCCGCCGACAGCCGATGGATCCAGATCGCGTGCATCCCGGGGTAACAGGTCAGCACTTCAAATGCATTACGTGCCGCCGGGTCTCGGTGGAAAACGCTCTGGATATCTTCACGCAAACGCTCGAACATCATTAATCCTTCCGCTTTAGAAGCTCGCCACGGGCCGCTTTCTGGGTTTCCGTGAGGATGCCACGCAATATATTCATTTCCGCCCGACTGACCGAGCTGCGTCCGTACAGGCGCCGCAGGCGCGCCATCAAGTGCCGCGGTTTTTCCGGATCGAGGAATTCGATGGCCACCAGGGTCTGCTCCAGGTGCTCATAGAATCGCTCCAGCTCATCCATGGTCGCCAGCTCGCCACTCTTGGTGGACGCCACTTCATCCTTCTCGACCTTGCTCGGCTGGCCTTGGGCCGCGAGCCAGGACATGCGCACTTCATAGCTCAACACCTGCACCGCCGCCCCCAGGTTCAGCGAACTGAAACCGGGGTCCGAAGGGATGTGCACGTGATAATGACATCGCTGCAGCTCGTCATTTGTCAGGCCGGAATCTTCACGACCGAACACCAGGGCAATCTCGGTACCCTGCGCGGCTTCTTCCACCACCCTCGCCCCGCATTCGCGCGGATCGAGTAATGGCCAGGGGATCCGCCGATCGCGGGCGCTGGTGCCCAGTACCAGCGTGCAGCCGACCAGGGCCTCTTCCAAGGTGGCGACGACTTGCGCGTTTTCAAGGACGTCCCCGGCGCCGGAGGCGCGAACATCGGCCTCGTGGTGCGGGAACAACCGCGGTTCGACCAGCACCAGCCGCGACAGGCCCATGTTCTTCATGGCACGCGCAGCCCCGCCGATATTGCCGGGGTGGCTGGTATTGACCAGGACGACACGAATGTTTTGCAGCAAGGGAGGCACTCTCGAACACATCAAAGGGGAGCAAATCTTACAGTTCCTCCTACCGTTAAGCTATGAAAGCGCACACTGTCCTTCACCTGTAGAAACTTTCTGATAGAATGCCCGGCTTTCTTTAACAACCTTAGGTGACACATCCATGCAGCCCATGCTGAATATCGCGCTGCGCGCCGCCCGCAGCGCCAGTGAATTGATCTTCCGCTCCATCGAGCGCCTGGATACCATCAAGGTCGACGAAAAAGACGCCAAGGACTACGTGTCCGAGGTCGATCGCGCCGCTGAACAGAAAATCATCGACGCGCTGCGCAAGGCCTACCCGAACCACTCGATCATGGGTGAAGAAACCGGTATGCACGCCGGCAACGGGATCGAAGGCGAAGAATACCTGTGGATCATCGATCCGCTGGACGGCACCACCAACTTCCTGCGCGGCATTCCTCACTTCGCTGTCAGCATCGCCTGCAAATACCGCGGTCGCCTGGAGCACGCAGTGGTCCTGGACCCGGTTCGCCAGGAAGAATTCACCGCCAGCCGTGGTCGCGGCGCCCAACTGAACGGTCGTCGCCTGCGCGTCAGCGGCCGCACCAGCCTGGACGGCGCCCTGCTGGGCACCGGCTTCCCGTTCCGTGACGACCAGATGGACAACCTCGACAACTACCTGGGAATGTTCCGCGCCCTGGTGGGCCAGACCGCCGGCATCCGCCGCGCCGGTTCGGCAAGCCTGGACCTGGCCTATGTGGCTGCCGGCCGTTTCGATGCGTTCTGGGAGTCGGGCCTGTCCGAGTGGGACATGGCCGCAGGCGCCCTGCTGATCCAGGAAGCCGGCGGCTTGGTGAGCGACTTCACCGGCGGTCACGATTTCCTTGAGAAAGGCCATATCGTTGCCGGCAACACCAAGTGCTTCAAGGCCGTGCTGACGGCGATCCAGCCGCACCTGCCGGCCTCGCTGAAGCGCTAAGCGAGCCGCCACAAAAAAGCACCCTTCGGGGTGCTTTTTTTATGCCCCCAAAACACCACAAACCCACTGTAGGAGCGAGCTTGCTCGCGAAGGTCGTCAACGATAACGCGGGAAATCTGGATAAACGCGGCGCACTTGGGTTCTTCGCGAGCAAGCTCGCTCCTACAGGGTATTGTGGTGGCGCATGAATCGAGGGCACAAACAAAGCACCCCGCAGGGTGCTTTTTTAACTGGATACCAGCCGATCACTGACCCTGCTGATTCTCCGACAGGATCAACTTACCTTCCTTATCAACAGGGATCTGGTTACCCGGATCACGATCCATTCTTACCTTACCTTCCTTGCCATCCAGCGAATAACGTACGTCGTACCCTACGACCTTGTCACTGATGTCATTCACCGTGTTACAGCGGGTCTGGGTCGTGGTGTAGGTATCGCGATTCTGCATACCTTCCTGCACCTTGTTACCCGCGTAACCGCCACCGACCGCACCGGCTACCGTGGCAATTTTCTTGCCCGTGCCGCCGCCGACCTGGTTACCGAGCAAACCACCGGCAACGGCACCGATGGCCGTACCGAGAATCTGGTGTTGATCCTTGACCGGCGCCTGCCGGGTCACTGCTACGTCCTTGCACACTTCACGTGGCGTCTTGATTTGTTTCTTGACCGGTTCAACGGCTAGAACTTGCGCATACTCAGGGCCGCTTTTAACCAGGCTGTAGGTGGCAACAGCACCCCCGGCAGTCACACCGACAGCACCCAATACCGCACCAACCAGCAACGACTTGTTCACATGAACCTCCTGACCATCACGTGCGGGACACGCCCGCGCTTCTCCCAGCCTTGGAGCATAAAAAAAGGCGCGAGTTCAACTCGCGCCTTTTTGGCTGACACCGCTGGAGAAATGCTCTCTCAAGGACGGTCGTCGATTTCCTTGTCGGTAGCCACCGGCGGAATCAGGTCTTCGGTACTCAGGTTCAACCAGATCAACACCACGTTGGCGATGTAGATCGACGAATAAGTACCGGCCATCACACCGACGAACAGCGCGATGGAGAAGCCCCACAGGTTGTCGCCACCGAAGATCAACAGCGCGCCGATCGCCAGCAAGGTGGAGATCGAAGTGGCCATGGTCCGCAGCAGCGTTTGCGTGGTCGAGATGTTGATGTTATCGATCAGCGAGGCCTTGCGCAGTACCCGGAAGTTCTCGCGAACCCGGTCGAATACCACGATGGTGTCGTTCAGCGAGTAACCGATGATCGCCAATACCGCAGCCAACACCGTCAAATCGAAGGTGATCTGGAAGAAAGACAGGATCCCCAGGGTCACCACCACGTCGTGGATCAGCGAAACGATGGCACCGACCGCAAACTTCCACTGAAAGCGGAACGCCAGGTAGATCATGATGCCGCCCAGCGCCATCAGCATGCCGAGACCGCCCTGGTCGCGCAGCTCTTCACCGACCTGCGGACCGACGAATTCAACGCGCTTGACCACGGCCGGGTTGTCGCCACCGGCCTTCTGCAAGGCCTCAGCCACCTGGTGACCCAGTTGCGGGTCTTCGCCAGGCATGCGCACCAGCAGGTCGGTGGTCGCGCCAAAGCTCTGCACGATGGCGTCGCTGTAACCCGAGGCCGTCAGCTGCTCACGCACCTTGGTGACATCGGCCGGACGCTCGTAGGTCAGCTCGATGAGCGTACCGCCGGTGAAGTCCAGGCCGTAGTTCAGGCCCTTGCTGAACCAGCTGAACAACGCCAGAACCGTAAGGAGCAAAGTAATGCCGAACGCAACGTTGCGAACGCCCATGAAGTTGATTGTACGTAACATGGCAGCCCCTTAAATCCACAACTTCTTGAAGTCACGACCGCCGAAGATCAGGTTGACCATCGCGCGGGTCACCATGATGGCCGTGAACATCGAGGTAAAGATCCCGAGGGACATGGTCACTGCGAAGCCCTTCACCGGGCCTGTGCCCATGGCGAAGAGAATCCCGCCGACCAGCAACGTGGTCAGGTTGGAGTCGAGGATCGCGGTGAAAGCCCGGCCGAAGCCTTCGTTGATTGCCCGCTGCACGGTCATGCCCGCGGCGATCTCTTCACGTATCCGCGAGAAGATCAGCACGTTGGCGTCGACCGCCATGCCCATGGTCAAGACGATACCGGCAATGCCCGGCAGGGTCAGCGTGGCACCCAGCAGCGACATCAAGGCCAGCAGCAACACCATGTTCACCGCCAGCGCGACGGTGGCGATGATGCCGAAGAAGCGGTAGATGGCGATGATGAACAGCGAGACGAACAGCATGCCCCACAGCGAGGCATCGACACCCTTGACGATGTTGTCGGCACCCAGGCTCGGGCCGATGGTACGTTCTTCAGCGAAGTACATCGGTGCAGCCAGACCACCGGCACGCAGCAGCAGCGCCAGCTCGGACGACTCGCCCTGGCCGTTCAGGCCGGTGATACGGAATTGAGCACCCAGCGGCGACTGGATAGTCGCCAGACTGATGATCTTCTTCTCTTCCTTGAACGTCTGAACCGGTACGTCTTTCTCGACGCCGTTCACCACTTGCTTGACATACGTGGTGACCGGACGCTGCTCGATGAAGATCACCGCCATGCTGCGACCGACGTTGCTGCGAGTCGCACGACTCATCAACTCGCCACCGTGGCCATCCAGGCGGATGTTCACTTCAGGCGTGCCTTGCTCGCCGAAGCCAGCCTTGGCGTCGGTCACCTGGTCACCGGTGATGATCAGGCCACGCTCGATCTGCGCCGGAGGACGGTTGCCTTCACGGAACTCGAAGCTCTCGGAAGTGGCTTTCGAAGCACCCGGCTCGGCGGCCAGGCGGAACTCGAGGTTGGCCGTCTTGCCGAGGATACGCTTGGCTTCTGCGGTGTCCTGCACGCCCGGCAGCTCCACCACGATGCGGTTGGCGCCCTGACGCTGAACGATCGGTTCGGCCACACCCAGCTCGTTGACGCGGTTACGTACCGTGGTCAAGTTCTGCTTGATGGAGTATTCGCGGATTTCCGCCAGCTTGGCCGGGGTCATCGCCAGACGCAGCACCGGCTGGCCATTGAGGTCGGCCGGAACAATGTCGAAATCGTTGAAGTTCTTGCGAATCAGGGTGCGGGCTTGCTCGCGAGCGGCCTCATCGGTGAAGCCCAGCTGAATGGAACCTTCGAATTGCGGCAGGCTGCGATAGCGCAGCTTCTCTTTACGCAACAGGCTCTTGACGTCGCCTTCGTAGACTTTCAGGCGTGCGTCGAGGGCTTTGTCCATGTCCACTTCCAGCAGGAAGTGCACACCACCGGACAAATCCAGACCCAGCTTCATCGGGTGCGCGCCAAAGCTGCGCAGCCATTGCGGGGTGGTTTGCGCCAGGTTCAGTGCAACGACGTAGTCATCACCCAATGCCTTGCGCACAACGTCCTTGGCCGGCAGCTGGTCTTCAGCCTTGGTCAGGCGCAGCAGACCGCCCTTGCCGCTCTCGGCCAGCGTGGCCGCCTTGACGTTGATCCCGGATTCCTTGAGCGCTGCGCTCACGCGATCCAGATCGGCCTGAGTGACCTGCAGCGAAGTGCTCGCGCCGCTGATCTGAATGGCCGGGTCATCAGGGTATAAATTGGGAGCGGAATACACCAGACCGACCGCCAGCACCGCCAGGATCAGAATGTATTTCCACAGAGGGTATTTGTTCAGCATCACGCCGCCCGCTTATGACGCGGGGCGCCTTGCGCGCCCCGTCGATTGAGTAGAAGTTGAAACTTAGATCGCTTTGAGCGTGCCTTTTGGCAGCGTGGCGGCGATGGCGCCCTTCTGGAATTTCATTTCGACGGTGTCGGACACTTCCAGAACCACGAAGTCGTCGGCCACTTTGGTGATCTTGCCGGCGATACCACCGGTGGTCACCACTTCGTCGCCTTTTTGCAGGCTGCCCAGCAGGTTTTTCTGCTCTTTGGCGCGCTTGGCCTGTGGACGCCAGATCATCAGGTAGAAGATGACCAGGAAACCGACCAGGAAAATCCACTCAAAGCCGCCGCCCATTGGGCCGGCAGCAGGTGCAGCAGCGTCAGCCATGGCGTTAGAGATAAAAAAGCTCATTTAGCACTCCAGTTGCAAATGTTGAATCTTGGGGTCAGAAAACTCAGTCCAAAGGCGGAACGGGAAGTCCGCGCTTGGCGTAGAAGGCATCGACAAAGGCGGCCAATGTACCCTGTTGAATAGCCTCGCGCAAACCAGCCATAAGCACCTGGTAATGGCGCAAATTGTGGATGGTATTCAACATGCTACCCAGCATTTCGCCGCACTTGTCCAGATGGTGCAGATAAGCACGGGAGAAGTTCTGGCAGGTGTAGCAATCGCAGGTTGGATCCAGTGGCGAATCATCATGGCGATGGAACGCGTTGCGGATCTTCAGCACGCCTGTATCAATGAACAGATGCCCATTGCGGGCATTACGGGTTGGCATCACGCAATCGAACATGTCCACACCGCGGCGCACACCCTCCACGAGATCTTCCGGTTTGCCAACGCCCATAAGGTAACGAGGTTTGTCAGCCGGCATCTGGCCCGGCAGGTAATCCAGCACCTTGATCATCTCATGCTTGGGCTCGCCCACCGACAGACCGCCGATGGCCAGGCCATCGAAGCCGATCTTGTCGAGGCCTTCCAGGGAGCGCATGCGCAAATCCTGGTGCATGCCGCCCTGCACGATACCGAACAGCGCCGCCGTGTTGTCGCCATGAGCCTCTTTCGAACGCTTGGCCCAACGCAACGACAGCTCCATCGACACGCGAGCGACATCTTCGTCGGCCGGGTACGGCGTGCATTCGTCGAAAATCATCACGATGTCCGAACCCAGGTCACGCTGGACCTGCATCGACTCTTCCGGGCCCATGAACACCTTGGCGCCATCGACCGGAGAAGCGAAGGTCACGCCCTCCTCCTTGATCTTGCGCATCGCGCCCAGGCTGAACACCTGGAAACCGCCGGAGTCGGTCAGGATCGGGCCTTTCCACTGCATGAAATCATGCAGGTCGCCGTGCTTCTTGATCACTTCGGTGCCAGGACGCAGCCACAAGTGGAAGGTGTTGCCCAGAATGATTTCGGCACCGGTCGCGGTGATATCCCGCGGCAGCATGCCCTTGACCGTGCCGTAGGTGCCCACCGGCATGAAGGCCGGGGTCTCGACGGTACCGCGCGGGAAGGTCAAGCGACCGCGACGCGCCTTGCCGTCAGTGGCCAGCAGTTCAAACGACATACGACTCATACTGTTTCCTCAGGGCCGCGCGGCGCCGGATTACGGGTGATAAACATCGCATCACCGTAGCTGAAAAAGCGGTAACCATGCTCGACGGCGGCTTTGTAGGCGGCCATGGCTTCGGGATAACCGGCGAACGCCGAAACCAGCATCAACAGCGTGGATTCGGGCAAATGAAAGTTGGTGACCAGGGCATCGACCACATGAAACGGCCGGCCCGGGTAGATAAAAATGTCGGTATCGCCACTGAACGGCTTGAGCACGCCATCGCGCGCCGCACTTTCCAGGGAACGCACACTGGTGGTTCCCACCGCTACCACCCGGCCACCACGGGCGCGACAGGCAGCCACCGCATCCACCACGTCCTGGCCGACTTCCAGCCATTCGCTGTGCATGTGGTGATCCTCGATCTTCTCGACCCGCACCGGCTGAAACGTGCCCGCACCCACGTGCAAGGTCACGAACGCCGTCTCGACGCCCTTGGCGGCAATCGCCTCCATCAACGGCTGATCGAAATGCAACCCCGCCGTCGGCGCCGCCACCGCGCCCAGACGCTCGGCGTACACCGTCTGATAGCGCTCGCGGTCAGAGCCCTCGTCCGGGCGGTCTATATAAGGCGGCAACGGCATGTGCCCGACGCGATCCAGCAGCGGCAACACCTCTTCGGCGAAGCCCAGCTCGAACAACGCATCATGACGCGCCAGCATCTCGGCCTCGCCACCGCCGTCGATCAGGATCTTCGACCCAGGCTTGGGCGACTTGCTGGAACGCACATGCGCCAGCACCCGATGACTGTCCAGCACCCGCTCCACCAGGATTTCCAGCTTGCCGCCGGAAGCCTTCTGGCCAAACAGCCGCGCCGGAATCACCCGGGTATTGTTGAACACCATCAGATCGCCGGGGCGCAAATGCTCCAGCAAATCAGTGAATTGACGGTGTGCCAGGGCGCCGCTGACCCCATCCAGGGTCAACAGGCGACTGTTGCGTCGCTCGGCCAAAGGATGGCGGGCGATCAGCGAATCAGGGAGCTCGAAGGTAAAGTCAGCAACGCGCATGATGGGGTTCGTCTAGCAGGGCCGCAAAGTCTAGCGGAAACCTCAAAAATTTTCCATGAAACCTGATTGACCAACGGTAATCTCATCTCTATACTTCGCCGCCATTGAGCCCTGATGGCGGAATTGGTAGACGCGGCGGATTCAAAATCCGTTTTCGCAAGAAGTGGGAGTTCGAGTCTCCCTCGGGGCACCAAAATTAAGAAAGGTCTTGCTTTGCAAGGCCTTTTTTTTCGCCCGCAATAAAGCACCTGACACCCCACCGTCCTGTAGGAGCCGGCTTGCTGGCGATGCTTTTGATCCCGCCCTTCCACACCACCCGCACCGCCAGAACATCTCACGAGGATTCCCCCCCATGGAATTGCTGCTGGAAACCGTTGCCCTGTTCTCCCTCAAGCTGGCTTATGAGACGGAGGATTCGAGCCCGATTCTGCGGGATGATTTGGTGATGAGTGATTATGAGCGGGAGGTGTTTGGGTTGCTGGTGCGTAGGGGGGATGTCGACGCGATCCAGTTTAGAGTGGCGCACTGCGTGGGTTTGGCCATGGAGGCTTTGGGTGGGGCTGGGACGCCGTTGGGGCGGGAGTTGCATCGATTGTCTGTTGGGTTTGGTAATGCTCGGACGATAGAGCAGCTTGATGCCCCACTCATTGCGCTGAAGGATTACCTGAAAGACATTCAATGAATGAGGAGGATGGGCTAAAAAGCGCGAACGCCAGATAGCTGCATCAACCCTGATCGCCCATACCCATTACTGGTGGATGGCACCACCCACAAAATTCGCCCCTTCCTCGACTGATCGCAGGAAAAGCGTCGGCCTCTGATAATGACGTAGTAAACATCTAGGCAATATCACTTTCTCATGACATCCTTTTGCCATCACCGCAGAGCCTTGCTTTGTCACTTAAATGGAATGAAACTTAAATTTAAGGGTAATAGATGGAAATCGAGAAAATTATAATATCCGGATTTCGAAACTACCTCGACGCCACAATCAATTTCAACAAGAGCACACTGGTTATAGGTGCGAATGATAGCGGCAAAACAAACCTTATTTATGCAATACGCCTACTGCTCGATAAAAGCTTACCGGAAAGTGATCTTGAGCCATCGGAGGCGGATTTTCATTTCGAACTCAACGGCAAGCAGTCCGAAGTAATCCGAATAGATTTGCACTTCAAAGAAGTCCGAGAAGACGCCGTACTCTCCACTTTAAAAGGAAAAGTGGGAGAGGATGAAAAATGCGTTTTACGATATTCCGCAAAAAGAGAAGACCTAAGCTATTCATTGCATTGCGGCCCTAGCGTAGACGAACTAGAAGAGCTAACCGGACGTTTCTATCTAAAATACTTAAACTTAAGGTATGTAAAATCCCAGAGAGACCTGGAAAAATACATAAACACTGAAAAGCGCCAACTCCTAAAAATCTCTCAAGAAAACCGCTCCGAACAAGAAGCCGAAGAAGATAAAGAAAAACTACAAACCATCGAAAGAAGACTAACCGCCATTAACAAAAATGTTCGAGAACTTCACTACGTCAAAGGAGCTACCGAAGCGGTAAATACAGAACTATCTAAGTTATCGCATAATCTATCCTCGTATGCTGTGCATCTAGATTCTGGTGCAATTCAAACCCAACAGTTCATTGATAGTCTAAAGCTTGGTGCGAGCACATCAGGCGCTCGAGTCACTCTTGGCGGCGACGGCAGGAACAATCAGATCCTCATCTCTCTCTGGAAAGCTAAAAGCGAAAGAGAGTTCGATCCGGAAAGCGAAGTGGTATTCTACTGCATCGAAGAACCAGAAGCGCATCTTCACCCACATCAGCAAAGAAAGTTGGCTGACTACCTCATCTCCGAACTGCCCGGCCAGACATTAATTACAACTCACTCCCCTCAAATCACAGCAAGATTTTCTCCCGAATCGATTATCCATATAAAATCAAAAAGTGGCAGAAGCTATGCCGCCAGCAATGGATGCGCAAAGTGTATCGATAGGGCGTGGGATAAACTTGGCTATCGAATGAGTATCCTTCCAGCGGAGGCTTTTTTTGCCAAAAGTGTACTGCTAGTTGAAGGACCATCTGAACAACTTTTCTACACTGAATTAGCGAAAGCACTTGAAATAGATCTTGATTATTACAATATATCAATCCTAAGTGTGGACGGCATTCAATTTAAAGTCTATATCAATATCTTAGACGCCATGGAAATATCCTGGACTATCAGGACAGATAACGACATATCCAACATCACGAGCAAAAAAAAACCCTATAAGAACCTTGCTGGAATTAACCGCTGCCTGACCATAGCAGGATTAAAGAAAATAGATCACGCGGCTGCCACTACCACCCATGCCGATCTGCTTGCCAATGGCGTCTGGACCGACTGCTCTAAAAAAGTCAATAAAAAAGGTATATTCCTATCGAAAATCGACTTGGAACATGACCTATCTGAAGAAATGCCAAAGGAATTGCTGGAATATAGTTTAAAACTAGATCAACCCTCCGCGATCGCATATCTTCAAGATAAAAAGGCCATACGGATGCGCGAGTTCCTTAGCGAGCAAAGAGATGCCTTGGCTGACATTGCGCATGGCGAAATCGCACGCGCTCTGCATTACTGTGTTCAACAAGCAAAGGTCTGAGATGATCACGTTCACGAAGAGCCAGAGAGACGCAATCGAACATCCTGGGAACCTCGTCATCACAGCGTGTCCAGGTAGTGGAAAAACCACCGTAATCTCGGAGAAAATCAGGAACGAGGTTGATGGTCTAAAACGCCACAGGGGCGTTATTGCCATAACTTTCACAAGAAAAGCCAGCAAGGAACTAGCGACGCGGTGTAAACGCGGAGGAAAAGAAACCAAATCCAGCTTCTTTGGGACCATTGATGCTTTTTGCATTTCAGAGATCGTTCTTCCATTTTCAAAGTTTATTTTTGGTCACGGCCCTGAAAACCTAGAGCCAAAATTCTCCGACGAGTTAACTGATGAGGAAAGGCTGATAATCGAGGAGTCGAAAGAACTACTGGGAGAAATCGACTCAAACAATATCAACGATTACTTACCAATACTAAAAAACCTATATCAACGTGGCTGCATATTCTTTCCCGCAATACCATTCCTCGCCAACCATATAATAAAAAACTCAAAGGCTTGCCGCAACTATTTAAAGGCGAGATATTCGACTGTTTACATTGACGAATATCAAGACTCTTCCTCAGCTCAGCACAATCTCTTCCTCTTGCTCCTAGAGCTTGGAATACGAGGTATTTGTGTGGGCGACGTTCAGCAGTCCATTTATGGCTGGAGAAAAAGCAGCCCCGAATTTCTGAAACAACTCATTGGCCGCCCCGACTTCCATCACGTAACTGTTTCGATTAACTACAGATGCCATACATCCATTTCAAATTATGCCAATCGATTATTTTCGGAAAATGTCGAAATTACTGCTACAGAGGAAATTCGAGTATATCAATGCTTAGTTGAGGGCGACGAACTAGATACCGCCTCAAAACTTAACAAAATCATACCGAGCATCCTGAAGAAATTCCCAGTCGGAAATAGTTCTGACATCGCCATTCTCACCAGGTACAACAAGGGCCTACAACGCCTAAAAGACAAACTTACTATTCCATGTAAAATCTACACTGAAGATGAGCTTGGGAAAATTGAATCAAAAACATCCCAGCTCTGGTCTTCCCTCATTGAATTTCGATTCAATAAAACCATACTTGTTGACGATATACTTAACACATATAGTTCATTCGCCGACACCCACCGCAATCGACTTAAGTCACTTCGAGACGCAATAAAAAAAACAAGAACGGTTTCATTAGAAGATCTCGAAGACTGCCTTGCAGGAACCTCCAAAATATTACTCGGCACCACAGCCACAGCGCTTGAAATAAACGCACTTCATCAAATCATCCAAGATCCTGAGGCGTTAAACCACTATCTACCGCCTACCAATGATCAAGTACAATGTATGACACTGCACAAATCGAAGGGCCTAGAGTTCGATATCGTCATTCATCTCGACTTAGTCGACTGGGTATTCCCCAAGCGTATACCAGGAGAAAACTTTAACGATACCGTCTACCCTGAACTGGAGCAGGATTTGAACTTACACTATGTAGGCATCACTAGGGCCAAGCGCGCGTGCATATTGATTCATACAACACAGAGAATCAATGCACAGGGGGTGATCAAACAGGCAAATCCGTCGATGTTTTTGAATTTACCGGGCCTTGAAGATCTATATAAGGTAGTGAAGCAATGACAGCTCCGCGAAAAAAAACTGGACAGATTTACTTCCATTTTATCAACAAAAGTCGACGACTTATAAGATAGGAACGTTCGACAAACGCACCAACACAAGTAGTTAAGCCATGTTCAATAGTGGTCTCTTTTTCCTGACCCCATCGCACTTACGGAGGATTTGAAAAAACTCTGCGAAAATCAGACAGAAAGCACACGGACCACTCAGCTAAAAAATTACAAATGCATAGATTTTAGCAAGTTACTATTTCAAGCAGGCAACACGAACCTTGCTTCAAGCCTATGCAACAACTCAAACGTATTCAGAAAAGGAACATTTAGCTCCTTACAAACATTGGGGATTATGAATTTTCGCTTAGCCTCGAGATTCAGCACTTCATGAGTAACAACTGTAGCCCCTGTGGTCATCGCTTTCGCAATTAACCAAGGGTCAGCGCCCGCTAAAAATTCTTCCATAGCGCCTACTTTCATCTTATGCGCTTGATCAGCCACTAGCCTCGCAACATGCATGAACGCCAGTTGCGTATCCTGATCGGTGGTGGAGTAAAAGAAATCAGTATTGTCTTTCGCCCAATCCGCAAGATCGTCATGCCCTTTTGTTAGCTCATCCATTACAGGTGCAATGCTGGATAAAGCCAATGCTTTATTTTTAAGTAGTAACCACTGCCAAAATCCAGGACAGATAGCCATCCCATAGTAACGATTTTTTGCTTCGATCAGCGTGTTAGCGTCGAGTAAATGATTCATTCCGTAATCATGCTGGCGAGAGTCCTTAATTTGGCAGGTTGCACGCCGAGCAAATGTCCCGCATCGCGCAGCAGCATCCGGCCACTCATTGCTTCAGTTAGCACCGCCTTGCTTAGGCTAGGGCTGTTTTTCGCGGTGGCGTTGCGGTAGTAGTTACCCGCGCCACCTTTATCATCCTGAAAAGCCTTAAGGATCATTCGATAGTAAGCGCCGTGTTGGGCCTGGCTTATGTATCCAAGATCTAATGCGCGGCGAGCGATCGCCAATTTACTGATGTGAAACCGAGTTGCCATCGGAGCCAAGTTTTCTTCCCAGTTAACATGGACGTTCCACAGAGCGCGAAACTGGGCTTCGGGAGCAAGAAATTCACCTGCAACTGCATTGCAGAATCGTTCTTCGTCTCGACCATTGGCGGTGTTTCCGTCAGACACTCCACTGCTACCAATCCAGAGATGGGCCAACTCGTGAAGCAGGGTAAACAAGCGGGCAGTGGGGGCATCGGAACTGTTGACGAATACAACGGGAGCGTAGGCATTACTGATGGCAAAACCCCGGAACTCGCTGACTTCAAGTTTGCGATGAGTATTTCCTAGAGCAATGCCACTGCGCATAACCAAAATGCCAGCTACTTCCGCTGCCTCGATCAAGGCACGGCTGTATTTTTCGTAATCCAATCGAGCAGTGTCAGGGTTCACGCCAAGCGTCCGGCGGATATCGTCCACCACCTCTGCGACTCGAGATCGGCTGTTGAAGCGACCAACAAATGCCAGCGGTTGATGCTCCTGTTGTTGCAGATACTCAAGGTACCAATCCTGCTTACGTATGGAATCCCTGACGGTGTCCAACAGTTCCAGACTTGGACGTTGAGGAGAAAGCCCACCGACGGTCCGCAGATCAGGTAAAGGCAGTTGTTCGACCGGCGGCCGCGGAAGAAACAGGAAGCCAAAAGGGATGTGAGCGAGGCTCGCCCACTTTTGAGCCTGAAGGAATGTTGGTTTGGTCTCGCCAGCTTCCCATTCCGCTACTCGAGCAGGTTTCGCTGGCAGCTTTTTTGCCACCTGCTCAGTGGAGAGGCCTGCACGCTCTCGAGACCATGTGAGCAGGCTGGGATTGACTAAGGCGGCTTGGCTCATAGGGTCGCAGGCAAATCAGATGTGGCCGGCAAACGTGCGAGATCATCCTTGGCAGATGCATCCGACTGATGCTGGTTCCAGTTATCTGGCATCGCCTTTCTCCTTGGCTATTAAAGGTCTAGTGGCAGCGTCTACAGATTAGTCGAAAAGCAGAGCTAGCGACGGTAGAAGCGCGCGAGTATGAGGTAAATACACAACGATCCGAAGCGCAAATATGTAACCCGCAGACAGATGGCATTGTCCTGTTTCAATGCATTTCATGACGCAAGCAGACATTTTTCCGGCCCGCCGCCTCTTCAACACCCGAGTATCCGCTGTGACTAGCCACATAGTCCCCAGCGCTCTGGAAGGTTGCAGGAAAAGAATCTGCGCGATAACCTTCAGACGTCGCTGCCAATTCAGCGACCGGGTGTGGAAACCCGTGTAATTCAAGGCGCAACAGCGCCCCATCACGTCTGCAGGCGCTTTTTTTATGCCTGCGGCGTGAGTTATGGCGGCTGTGCGTGGGACGTCTTCGGGCGTGCCGGTTTCCTTGATTCCCGGTTTTCCACCCTGCGCACAGCTGTCACCCATTCGTGTGGAAACGAACGTGGCAGCTCCTCATATCAAGGAGTTTGATAATGCGCAGCATAAATTCGTACGAAATTTGGCTTTTCCCACAACGCGACTCCCAGTTGCGTATCGCCCCGCCGTCCGCCCTCTCCCTCCGCCTCTCCGTCATCGGAGGTGGCAAATGACCGAATCAACAGAGCTCAAAACCATCGGCCTAACACCCGCCATCTACTGCGCGGATCAAGCGCTATTCCATGTAACCCGCGGCGTTCCCCTCGGTGATGCATTAGCCATGGCGTCCGATTTCCTGTTTCTCGCCAAGGCGCTCACAGCAGATGCTGCCTACGCAAAGGACACCGACCGCCACGCCTGGGCTGCTCATTATCTGACGTCGATGAGTAAGGCGGTGGTTGATGATGCGGTGAAGGTGCTTACGCGGGATCGGCCTTCGGCAATGACACCTCAGAGGACGACGGCGACGTCTGAAGAGTAGATTTTGAAGAGTGGGGAGCGGGTTGCTTGCGATGATTGCAGGGCTTTCGACATTGATGTTGGCTGGTCTGGCGCTTTCGCTGGCAAGCCAGCTCCTACAGGGGTTGAGGGGAGCTGACTGGTGGTGTTAGCCCCTGTTTTTTGGGGCTAACACATCAGTCGGTTCAGAGTACATGCTGGGAAATCAGTTTTGATATTTCCACCATCGATGTCCTGCCGGTGAATTCGAATTTCACTTTTCCCAACGACGAAAAATAGATCTCCAACTCCGAATCCAGGTCAAACGTTCCCGAGGTTTCCACCGAGTACGCAACGATGTTTTTGTAGGGCAACGAGGTGAAGTCTTTCTTGCTGCCGGTGAGGCCCTGCACGTTGACGGCGATGATGCGTTTGTTGGTAAACACCACGCCGTCGCGCATGGATTTGTAGGAATCGATGACCTGTTCCCCATCGAGCAAAAGAGAGGAAACCCGTTCGGCGTATTCTTCGTTTTGCTTGAGTTTGAAGAATCCTTTGTTGTTGAAATCAATCATTGGCCGCTCCCGGTTTTATATGCACTTCAACGCTTAAATACGCCTCAACGGTTACTCAATCTGAATCGGCCCCTTGGTCCCGGCATCGCTGTCCATCCAGTAGTCCTCGTTCTGCAGTCGCCGATCGCCCTGCAGGGTGAAAAGGAGCTTGCCCTGGCGAAATTGCAATGTGCCATCGGTGCGCTTGGCGTCGACCCGTTGGCCGTTGACCCAGACTTGTTCCTTGGCATCGATGCGGATGGTGGCCACGGTGTCGCCTGAATCGTTCTTGGCTACCCACTGCCCGGCATAGGGGGTCTGGGTGGGGGTCTGCGCGCTTGGGCTGTCTGCTGCGGGGGTGGTGAAGCCGGCCTTGGCGTTTTCCGCCCTGGTCTTGTGGATATCGCAGCCTTGGGTTTCGCTGACCTGGGTGCAGCCGGATTGCTCGAGTTGCTGGCGGTACTTGTCGTTGATGGCGTACGCCGGGGATTGAGTCGCAAGCAAAATGGCCAGCGCCGGCAGGATGAGTCTATTCATGTTGGCTCCTTTGCGATCTGTTTCGAACGTCATCGCACGTTCACTGTAGCTGGCTGATCACGTCCTTCAATACCCGCGCCAGGACAGCAGCACCTGTGGATAACTCAACCAGGATCCAGGGCCGGAATGGCCGGATGGCCGGTGCGCTTCGCCCCCCGGAAATATTACTGTGAGTAAACACCTTGGGCTGCGTTCTTCTAGACTTAAAGGGGGGTCGTAGACAGAACAAAGCACGTCGCTCTGGTACGGGGGAATCAACGGCCGCATGTCAAGCTGCCTTATGCCCTTTAGAGGTGCGGCAAAGACCGCGCCGGGCAAGAAAAGATACCCGCTCAGGGTGCCCTGGCCAAAGGCCTGACAATGCCACGATACCGTGACGTGGCATGAGTGCCGCCGCCGACACTTTCGGACGACCGACAACCATCTGGTTTGTCCGTGACCGTGAGGATTGCTGAATGCCTGATGAGAAGTTGCACCTGCCGATGGTCAACAGCCTGCTGGAGCGCCACAAGGGCGCTGCGGGTGCACTGTTGCCCATTCTTCACGATATTCAGGAACGCATCGGTTATATCCCCGATGTCGCCGTCCCCGAGATTGCCCACGCGCTGAACCAGAGCCAGGCCGAGATTCGCGGGGTGATCAGTTTTTACCATGATTTCCGTACCGCGCCGCCGGCCCGGCATATCCTGCGTCTGTGCCGGGCCGAGTCCTGCAAGAGCCGCGGTGCCGAGGAGCTGGCCGCACAGTTGCGCGACCGTCTGCAACTGGATGACCACGGCAGCAGCGCCGATGGCAGCATCAGTCTGCGCCCGGTGTATTGCCTTGGCGCCTGCGCCTGCTCGCCCGCGCTGGAGCTTGATGGCCGGGTGCATGCGCGGCTCAGTGCCGAGCGCCTCGATGCCTTGCTCGACGCTTGCAGGGAGGACGCATGATGCCGGCTCTCTATCTGCCCTGTGATTCGCTTGCCCGTGCCGTGGGCGCCGATGATGTGGTGGCGGCCCTTGTCACTCAGGCCCGGGAACGCAACCTGCCCCTGGAGTTGCAACGCACCAGCTCCCGCGGCCTGTACTGGCTGGAACCGCTGCTGGAAGTGGACAGCCCGCAAGGCCGTATCGGCTTCGGTCCGCTGACCGCGGCTGATGTGCCGTCGGTGCTCGAGGCCCTGCAAGGCGATCCGTCCGCGCATCCACTGGCCTTGGGCCTGGTGGAAGAATTGCCGTATCTGAAGACTCAACAACGCCTGTTGTTCGCGCGCGCCGGCATTACCCGGCCGCTGTCGCTGGATGATTACCGGGCCCACGGCGGCTTCGAAGGCTTGACCCGCGCCGTTGCCCTGGGCGGCGAGCAAACCGCGACCGAGGTGTTCGACTCAGGCCTGCGTGGCCGTGGCGGCGCGGCCTTCCCTGCCGGGATCAAGTGGCGCACGGTGCGCGCCACTCAGGCAACCCAGAAGTACATCGTCTGCAACGCCGACGAAGGCGACTCCGGCACCTTTGCCGACCGCATGTTGATGGAAGGCGATCCCTTCCTGCTGATCGAAGGGATGGCTATTGCCGGTATCACCGTCGGCGCCACCTACGGCTACATCTATGTGCGCTCGGAATATCCAGACGCCGTGGCCACGTTTCGCCAGGCGCTGAACATTGCCCGGACCGCCGGTTACCTCGGCGCCAACGTCGGTGGCAGCGGCCTGGCCTTCGACATGGAAGTGCGGGTCGGTGCCGGCGCGTACATCTGCGGTGAAGAAACCGCGCTGCTGGACTCGGTCGAAGGCAAGCGCGGCGTCGTCCGCGCCAAGCCGCCGATTCCCGCGCTGAAAGGCCTGTTTGGCCTGCCGACGCTGGTGCATAACGTGCTGACCCTGGCGTCGGTGCCGATGATTCTGGCCAAGGGTGCGCAGTTTTATCGCGATTACGGCATGGGCCGCTCGCTGGGCACCATGCCCTTCCAACTGGCGGGCAATATCCGTCACGGCGGCCTGGTGGAACGGGCCTTCGGCCTGACACTGCGGGAGCTGGTGGAAGGCTATGGCGGTGGCACCGCCAGTGGCCGGCCACTGAAGGCGGCGCAGGTTGGCGGCCCGCTCGGCGCCTGGATGCCACCTTCGCAATTCGACACGCCGCTGGATTACGAAGCCTTCGCCGCCATTGGCGCGATGCTCGGACACGGTGGTGTCGTTGTGGCTGACGACAGCCTGGATCTGGCCCAGATGGCACGCTTCGCCATGCAGTTCTGCGCCGAGGAATCCTGTGGCAAATGCACCCCCTGCCGCATCGGCTCGACCCGGGGCGTGGAGGTGATCGACCGGCTGCTGGCCGCGCCTGACCAGAGCGGTCGCGATGAGCAGGTGATCATCCTCAAGGATCTGTGCGACACCCTGCAATACGGTTCGCTGTGCGCGTTGGGCGGCATGGTTTCGTTCCCCGTAGCCAGCGCCCTCAAGTATTTCCCCGCCGACTTCGGTCTGCAGTCCTCGGAGGCCGACCAATGATTACTCTCTTCGACCCGAACACCGACATCGATCTGGGCACTCCCGCCCGCGACAGTCAGGTACAGGTCACCCTGAACATCGACGGCCGCAGCATCAGCGTGCCCGAAGGCACCTCGGTGATGCGCGCCGCCGCGCTGCTGGGCACGACCATTCCCAAACTCTGTGCCACCGACAGCCTGGAAGCCTTCGGCTCCTGCCGCATGTGCCTGGTGGAGATCGACGGCATGCGCGGCTACCCGGCGTCCTGCACCACGCCGGTCACCGAAGGCATGAGCGTGCACACCCAGACGCCGAAGCTCGCGACCCTGCGCCGCAACGTCATGGAGCTGTACATCTCCGATCACCCGCTGGACTGCCTGACCTGCTCGGCCAACGGTAACTGCGAGCTGCAAACCGTCGCCGGCCAGGTCGGCCTGCGGGAAGTGCGTTACGGCTATGAAGGCGACAACCATCTGGCCGACGTCAAGGACACCTCCAACCCCTACTTCGACTATGACCCGAGCAAGTGCATCGTCTGCAACCGCTGCGTGCGCGCCTGCGAAGAAACCCAGGGCACCTTCGCCCTGACCATCACCGGGCGCGGTTTCGAATCCCGGGTCGCGGCCGCCGGTGGCGATAACTTCCTCGAGTCGGAATGCGTGTCCTGCGGCGCTTGCGTGCAAGCCTGCCCTACCGCGACCCTGATGGAAAAAAGCGTGGTCGAACTGGGCCAGCCGGAACGCAGCGTGATCACCACCTGTGCCTATTGCGGCGTGGGCTGCTCGTTCCGCGCCGAGATGAAAGGCGACCAGCTGGTGCGCATGGTCCCGGATAAGAACGGCCAGGCCAACCACGGCCACTCCTGCGTCAAGGGGCGCTTCGCCTGGGGCTACGCCACCCACCCGGATCGCATCACCAAGCCGATGATCCGCAAAAACATCAACGATCCCTGGCAGGAAGTCAGCTGGGATGAAGCGGTGACCTACGCCGCCAGCGAATTCCGTCGGCTGCAGCAACAATTCGGCCGCGACTCGATTGGTGGCATCACCTCCAGCCGTTGCACCAACGAAGAAACCTACCTGGTGCAGAAGCTGGTGCGCGCCGCCTTCGGCAACAACAACGTCGACACCTGCGCGCGGGTCTGCCACTCGCCGACCGGCTATGGCCTGAAACAAACCCTGGGCGAGTCCGCCGGCACCCAGAGTTTCGACTCGGTGATGCAGGCCGACGTGATCCTGGTGATGGGCGCCAACCCCAGCGACGCCCACCCGGTGTTCGCCTCCCAGCTCAAGCGCCGCCTGCGCGAAGGCGCGCGGCTGATCGTCATCGACCCACGCCGCATCGATCTGGTGGACTCGGTGCATGCCCGCGCCGATGTGCACCTGGCCCTGCGGCCGGGCACCAACGTCGCCATGCTCAATGCCCTGGCGCATGTGATCATCACCGAAGGCTTGCAAAACCAGGCCTTTATCGACGCCCGTTGCGAAGGCAGCGACTTCGCCCGCTGGAGCGAGTTTGTCAGCCGCGCGGAAAACGCGCCGGAAGTGATTGCTCCTGTTTGCGGGGTAGCCGCCGAGGATATCCGTGCCGCTGCCCGGCTATATGCCACTGGCGGCAACGCGGCCATCTATTACGGCTTGGGCGTGACCGAGCACAGCCAGGGCAGCACCTCGGTCATGGGCATTGCCAACCTTGCGATGGCCACTGGCAATATCGGCCGCGAAGGTGTGGGCGTGAACCCGCTGCGGGGCCAGAACAATGTCCAGGGCTCCTGCGACATGGGTTCCTTCCCCCACGAGCTGCCCGGCTACCGGCACGTCTCCAACGAGGTGGTTCGGATGGAGTTCGAACAAGCCTGGAACGTCACCCTGCAACCCGATCCGGGCCTGCGCATCCCCAACATGTTCGAAGCGGCCTTGGGCGGCAGTTTCAAGGGCCTGTATTGCCAAGGCGAAGACATCGTCCAGAGCGACCCCAACACCCAGCACGTCACTGCCGCGATGGCGGCCATGGAATGCGTGGTGGTGCAGGACATTTTCCTCAACGAAACCGCCAAGTTCGCCCACGTGTTCCTGCCGGGCTGCTCGTTCCTGGAAAAAGACGGCACCTTCACCAACGCCGAGCGCCGCATCTCCCGGGTGCGCAAGGTCATGGAACCCCTGGGCGGCAAGGCCGACTGGGAAGGCACCATTGCCCTGGCCAACGCCCTGGGTTACCCGATGAACTACCGGCACCCATCGGAGATCATGGATGAAATCGCCCGCCTGACGCCGACCTTCACCAACGTCAGCTACGCCGCACTGGATCGCCACGGCAGCCTGCAATGGCCGTGCAACGCCGAGGCACCGGACGGCACGCCGACCATGCACATCGAGGAATTCGTGCGCGGCAAGGGCCGCTTCATGCTCACCGGCTACGTGCCCACCGAGGAAAAGGTGAACAGTCGCTATCCGCTGCTGCTGACCACCGGGCGCATCCTCAGCCAGTACAACGTCGGTGCCCAGACCCGGCGGACCGAAAACGTCGCCTGGCATGGCGAAGACCGCCTGGAACTCCACCCGACCGACGCCGAGAGCCGTGGCATCAACGAGGGAGACTGGGTCGGCATCGGCAGCCGCTCCGGCCAGACCGTACTGCGTGCGCGGATCACCGAGCGGGTGGCCCCGGGCGTGGTGTACACCACCTTCCACTTCCCGGAATCGGGGGCCAACGTCATCACCACCGACAACTCCGACTGGGCTACCAACTGTCCGGAGTACAAGGTCACCGCCGTGGAAGTCAGCCGCGTCTACCACCCTTCCGAGTGGCAAAAGCGCTACCAGGAATTCAGCGACAACCAACAGCGCCTGCTCGACGAACGGCGCCAGGCACGTGGCGCTAAAGCGGAGGTGCGCCGATGAGCACTGACAACCTGATCAAAATGGCCAACCAGATCGCCGAGTACTTCGCCAGCGAACCGGACCAGCAACAGGCCGTGCTCGGCGTGCGCAATCATATGCAGTTGTACTGGGCGCCGACCATGCGCAGGGAGTTGCTGGCCTGGCAGACCAAGCATCAGGGGGCCGACTTGCATCCCCTGGTGCAGGCGGCGGTCAATGGGGCGGGCTGGGAGGCTTAGGTTGACACGCTCCTGCCTTTTTTGAAGTCGACCGTTTGAGGGCGATTCCACTCGATTTGTGGCAAGGGAGCTTGCTCCCGTTGGCTGCGCAGCGGGCCCCTTCTTTTTTCGATAGAGAATGGGGCCGCTTCGCGTCCCGGCGGGAGCAAGCTCCCTCGCCACGGGTTTTGGATCGTTTCGAGATCAGGTCAGGGAACACCCAGCCACTGCCTTGACTGGCGAATGCAAGCCAGTTGCAATTCATTGACATCAGCTGCGTTATCATTCGGCGCTTCTCTGTTCCAAGATCCCGGATGTCCATGTCTTTGCCACCGCCCGACGCTCATCAATCCTTGCCCCCTGTCCTGACCGGCCCGCTGTTGCGGCGGCTGGAGCCTGCACGGCTGGTGCTCTGGCTTGTAGGATCGCGGGCATTATCGTTGACGTTGCGGCTGCAGAATGTTGGCGATATCCGCCTGGACGACACCTGCTGCACAGTCGTCCCGGTCGGTGCTCACGCTTTCGTGCATTTGATCGATGTGCCACTGGACAGCCCCCTGCCCTGCGACACGCTGATCGAATACGACCTGTTGATCGACGACGATGGTACCGAGTCAGGCATCGCCGACTGGGCTCCGCACTTGCTGTACGGCGAGGCCGGTTGCCCGAATTTCGTCCTGCGCTCACAGGTCGATCAACTGTTGCACGGGTCCTGCCGCAAGCCGCATTTCCCGGCGCCGGATGGTCTGCTCTGTGTCGATCGCTTGCTGGAAGCCGAGCCGGAGGCGGAAAAACGTCCGGCGCTGCTGATGATGAGCGGCGATCAGGTGTACGCCGACGATGTCGCGGGGCCGACGTTGCGGGCCATTCATGCCTTGATCGAACGGCTGGGACTGTTCGAGGAGCACCTTGAAGGGGCGGTGGTCAGCGACAGCGCCAAACTCTATAACCACCCGGCCAGTTACTACCATCGTGCGGATTTGCTGCCGGCGCTGCAAAGCAACGACACCCTGCGCGACCGGTTTTTCGGCGGCGCGCGCAAGCCGATTTTCACCAGCAGCAGCGCCGACAACCACCTGGTGACTTTCGCCGAAGTCATGGCCATGTACCTGCTGGTGTGGTCGCCGACGCCCTGGACCTTGATCGCGCCGAAACCGCCGAAATTGATTCCCGAACGGCGCGAGCGGTATGCCCTCGAACAGACCCGGATCGATGGCTTCAAGGCCGGCCTGGGCAACGTGGCCCGAGCGCTGGCACATCTGCCGAGCCTGATGATTTTCGACGATCACGACATCACCGATGACTGGAATCTTTCCGCGCAGTGGGAGGAAACGGCCTACGGCCATCCGTTCTCCAAGCGCATCATCGGCAATGCGTTGATCGCCTACATGCTGTGCCAGGGCTGGGGCAATAATCCGGATGCGTTCAGCAACGTGCTGGAGAGCACCCGTTCATTGAGTGCCACGGGGCAGGATCACTACCTCGACAGGGATGTCCAGGACGCATTGATCGATGAGCTGTTGAGATTCCAGAACTGGCATTTCGTGCTGCCCACCACCCCGGCGATCGTGGTGCTCGACACCCGCACCCGGCGCTGGCGCAGCGAGATGACGCTCAAGCAGCCATCAGGTCTGCTGGATTGGGAAGGCCTCTGCGAACTGCAACAGGAACTGCTGGATCATCCCTCGGCGATCATCGTTTCGCCGGCACCGATCTTCGGCGTCAAACTGATCGAAACCGTGCAGCGCGTCTTCAGCTGGTTCGGCTACCCCTTGCTGGTGGATGCAGAAAACTGGATGGCCCATCGCGGCGCGGCGCAGGTGATCCTGAACATTTTCCGACACTCGCGTACACCCGGTAACTACGTGGTGCTGTCAGGCGATGTGCATTATTCCTTCGTTTATGAAGTGCTTATCCGACATCGCACGGCGGGGCCGAAGATCTGGCAGGTCACCAGCAGTGGCATCAAAAACGAATTTCCACCAAGCCTGCTCGAGTGGTTCGACCGCCTCAACCGTTGGCTCTATTCGCCGCGCTCGCCCCTGAACTGGCTGACCAAACGCCGCCGGATGCGCATTGTTCCGCATGTTCCGGAGCATGCCGAAGCCGGTGAACGGCTGTGGAATTCGGCGGGGATCGGACAGGTGTTCTTTAATGAGAAAGGACAGCCGCAGGAGATTTATCAGTTGAATGCGGATGGCGCGCCGAAGACGCGGATGGTGGCGCCTGAGCAGAGCGACTGACGGGTAAGACCGAGCCGCCTGTTTCGTAGAAACGCCGCCCGTAGTCGGCTCGCCCCCACCGTTGACTCTGCGGATCATTTGATCGGTGCCGCTTATGGATTTCACCAGAACCCTGATCATTGGCAACTCCGGTTCCGGCAAAAGCTGGCTGGCCGAGCGATTGGCCAGGCATCTGCAAGTGCCGTGGGTTGATCTGGATTCGATTCACTGGTTATCCGACGAACACAGTATCGCGCGTCCCCGGGGCGAGGCATTGGCGATGGCGCGGATTGCGGCCAGTCAAGAACGCTGGGTGATCGAGGGCGTTTACGGCTGGATCGTAAGCGAACTTGTCCACCGGGCCACGGCACTGATCTGGCTATGCGTTGAAGATGAGGAATGCGTCGCCAATATTCGCCAACGAGAAGCCGGGCGCGATGATAAGGATGAGTTGTTGATTGCCCTCCTGGACTGGGCTGGCAGCTATCGGATGCGCGATGACTCCAGTGGCTACGCTGCGCATAAGCGATTGTTTGCGGGGTTTACCGGCTCGAAATTGCAACGGATGGATCGCGCTGAAGTGATGGCTTTCGCCAGTACGCTGCGACGAACCAACTGATATCACCGGCATTACGGAGACACCCATCCCGTAGGAGCTGGCTTGCCAGCGAAGACGGCCTCAAGCCTTGCAGCGATCATGCAGACGCCTTCGCCGGCAAGCCGGCTCCTACAGGGGCTGGCGTTGAGCACAATATCATCGATACACAGCTGATCCCCGCAGGACCTGTCGCAGGCTGCTCCTACGGGAGGGGTGTGTGGCCCGGGGGTATTGGATGCAAGAGGATGGCAGGAGAATCGGATCAGGACTACATCAGTCACGGAAACGTCTTGAGGAACCTTCGGCGATACTTAGCACAAACGTAGATGCACCGTCTGCGTATCGACCATTAGTAGGTATCGCCTTGTCATCCTGTACTTATTTCTGTACGTTCTTTGCATTGAGTGAGGACTACAGCATGCAAACCATCAATTACACCACCGCCCGGGCTCATCTGGCCGAAACCATGGACCGGGTCAATGAGGACCGCGCACCATTGCTGGTCACTCGCCAAAAAGGCGAACCTGTGGTGATGATGTCTCTGGCGGAATATAACGCTCTCGAAGAGACCGCCTATCTGTTGCGCTCCCCAGCCAATGCTGAGCGCCTGATCAAGTCGATCGGCAACCTGCGTGCAGGGAAAACCAAAGCCAGGCAACTCATCGAAGAATGAATATCGAATTCACCCCAGAAGGTTGGGAAGACTATCTGTGGTTCCAGCAAAACGATAAGGCAGGACTCAAGCGAATCAACCTGCTGATAAAATCTATTCAGCGCGAGCCGTTCGACGGGCTTGGAAAACCTGAACCGCTCAAGCACAACCTGAGCGGCTTCTGGTCGCGCCGGATTACTGCAGAGCATCGCTTGGTCTACGCAGTCGAGGACGGTGAAATACGCATCGTGATGTGTAGATATCACTACTGAAACATATTTCAGACCGCTTTCACCGCCCTGCAAACTCCGCTGACAATCATCTCCACTTCCCCCTCATCTATGGTCAGCGGCGGGAGCAGGCGGATGGTCTTGCCCCGTGTCACATTGATCAGCAAACCGTGATCCCGTGCCGCGATCAGCGTCAGGTCGCGGATCGGCTGTTTGAGTTCGATGCCGATCATCAAGCCCTGGCCGCGAATCGCCAACACATTCGGCGCGTCCGCCAATTCGCTGCGCAATCTGTCCAGCAGGCGTTCGCCTTGCCGTGTGGCGTTTGCTAACAAGCTTTGCTCCTCAACGATTTCCAGCACGGTGCAACCCACGCGGCACGCCAGTGGATTGCCGCCGAAGGTGCTGCCGTGACTGCCAGGGGTAAACAGATCGGCGGCTTTGCCCCGGGCCAGGCAAGCGCCGATGGGGATACCGTTGCCAAGGCCTTTGGCCAAGGTCATGACATCCGGCACGATGCCTTCGTGCTGGAACGCAAACCACTGACCGGTGCGGCCGATGCCGGTCTGGATCTCGTCGAGCATCAGCAGCCAGGCGCGCCGGTCGCACAGTTCGCGTACGGCCTTGAGGTAACCGGGCGGGGCCAGTTGCACCCCGCTCTCGCCCTGGATCGGTTCCATGAGGATCGCCACGATGCGCGACCCATAGGCTTGCTGCACCTTGTCCAGCGCTTTCAGGTCGCCAAACGGCACTTTGATGAAATCTCCCGGCAGCTGATTGAAGCCCAGGCGCACGGCGGGGCCGTCGCTGGCGGACAAGGTGCCCAGCGTGCGGCCGTGGAAAGCATTCTCCATCACCACCACCAGCGGTTGCTCGATGCCTTTGTGCCAGCCGTATAGCCGCGCCAGTTTCAATGCAGTCTCGTTGGCTTCGGCCCCCGAGTTATTGAAGAAGGCCCGATCCATGCCCGCCAACTGCGTCAGTCGCCGGGCCAGGCGCTGTTGCCAGTCGATGCTGTACAGGTTGGAGGTGTGCAACAGCAGGCCGGCCTGCTCGCTGATGGCGCCGACGATTTTGGGGTGGGAGTGACCGACATTGGTCACCGCCACGCCCGCCACCGCGTCGAGGTATTCACGACCGGCCTGATCCCACAGGCGGGTGCCCAGGCCCTTGCTGAAACTCAGGGCCAGGGGTTGGTAAGTGCTCATCAGGCAGGCGGCGGTCATGACATCAGGCTCCATCACTAGTCGGTGTTTTTCCAGTATGGTTAGCCACCTGAATTGGATAAACACTGCCAAACTTCAATCATTTTAAAGCTGGGCTTGATAATGGATTTGTTCCAGGCAATGACCGTCTACGTCAAGGTGGTGGAAGCCGGCAGCATGACCGGCGCCGCTGCGCAGTGTGAAATGTCCACGACCATGGTCGGCAATCATTTGCGTGCACTGGAGCAGCGCCTGGGTGTGCGTTTGCTCAACCGTACGACCCGGCGCCAGCGTCTGACGGAGTTCGGCACGGCGTACTATCAACGTTGCCTCGAGGTATTGGGGCTGGTGGCCGACTCCGAGCGTCTGGCCGAGCAGGCACTCGACGAGCCGAGCGGTACCTTGCGCATCACCGCGCCGCTGACATTCGGCAGCGAGAAACTGGCGCCGGCCCTGAGCGAATTCACCTTGCTGTGTCCACGGGTCAAACTGGACGTGGTCCTCACCAACCGGCGTCCGGACCTGCTCGAAAACGGGTTCGACGTGGCCTTTCGCCTGGGTCACATGGAACAGACCAACCTGATCTCCCGTCCTCTGGTCGCCTACCCCCTGACCATGTGCGCCTCACCGCACTACCTGGCCCGACGAGGCAATCCGCAAACACCTGAAGACCTGCAACACCACGACTGCCTGTCCTTCGCCTACCCGGCCGGAGATGACTGGCACTCGGTGGAAAAGGTGTGGCGGCTCATCGGGCCCGAAGGCGAAGTCGCTGTGGCGGTGAGTGGACCCATGCTGATCAACAGCTCCGCCGGTTTGCATCAAGCGGCACGCACCGGCATGGGTATCGTGCTGCTGCCCGATGCGTTGGTGGAACAGGACCTCAAGGATGGAAAGTTGCTGGCCGTGATGCCGGATTACCTGCCACCGAGCCGGCCGATGAGCCTGATGTATGCCCAGGATCGCTACCGTTTGCCGAAATTGCGCAGTTTTGTCGACTTCGCCATGCAGCGATGGGGCAAGCACTCGCCGTGCCCGACTTGCCTTGAACCCTGAGCGCCTTGCTCTGTCGACTCATGGCCCCGCCTTCACCAACACCGGTTGTTCCTGATACCGATCCGGATACAGCCGCTTCAACTGCGCCACCTTCGGCAGGTCGTTGATCACGATGTAGGGATAGGTCGGGTGTTCGGTCAGAAAGTCTTGATGCTCCTCTTCGGCCGGGAAGAAACCGTTGTAGCTTTCAAGCCGGGTCACAATAGGTTTTTTGAAAGAACCGGCGGCGTCGAGCTGGGCGATGTAAGCCTGAGCCACCTGCTGCTGCTCGTTGCTTTGCGGGAAAATCGCCGATCGGTACTGGGGTCCGGTGTCAGGCCCCTGACGATTGAGTTCGGTCGGGTTGTGGGCCACCGAGAAGTAAATCTGCAGCAAGGTGCCATAACTGACCCGGGTCGGATCGAAGGTCACTTCGACGGACTCCGCATGGCCGGTATCGCCTTCGCCGACCCGCTCATATCGGGCCGTGTCGGCTTCACCGCCAGCGTAGCCGGAGACGGCCCGTTTCACGCCTTTGACATGCTGGAACACACCCTGGACGCCCCAGAAACAACCGCCCGCAAAGACCGCGATTTCGTCATGGGCCTGGGTGGTTTCGTCCAGGGCCGGAGGCGCAATGATCACCGCCTCTTCGGCGCCGAAAGAGAACGCCGCGCACTGACCCATGACGCCGGCGGCGGCCAGCCCCAACAGGGCGCGACGCCAGGTAAAGAAGATGTTCATGAGGCTGACTCCTGGATGAATGGAAGGCATGCTGTGCAGGCGGTTGAGAAAGGCTCAGGCCACAATTGGCTTGAACGTCAGCGCCAGACCGTTCATGCAGTAACGCAGGCCGGTAGGCTTGGGCCCGTCATCGAAGACATGGCCCAGATGACCGCCGCAGCGTCGACAGTGAACCTCTTCGCGCAGCACGCCGTAGGAGCGGTCCTGCCGGGTGGCAACAGCTTTGTCCAGCGGCGCCCAGAAGCTCGGCCACCCCGTGCGGCTGTCGAACTTGGTCGCGGAGGAGAACAGCGGCAGATCGCAGCCGGCGCAAGCAAAAATGCCGTCACGGTGCTCGTTGTTCAGCGGGCTGCTGTAAGCCCGTTCAGTGCCTTCCTCGCGCAGGATTTCGTACTGCTCGGCGCTGAGCATGGCGCGCCATTCGCTCTCGCTGTGGACCACCTCGAACACCTGCGCCGCGCTGGCATCACTGATGACTGCCGAACTTGCGGCAAATTTGGGCAATGCACCGATCACCAGGGCTGCTGCCCCCAGCCCGCCGCACGTTCCAAGAAATCGCCGTCGTGACAACATGGTCTTCTCCGATTAATTGAGGTGCCTGACATGGAACACAGCGTAAGCCTGGTTTGATCGCCAAACCCTCACGGAGAGTTAAACAATTCGTGATAACTGCGCCTGAAGAAAACCCGCACAATGCACTCATCGCGCCGAAGGATTGAGTTTGATGGAACCGACCAAACGCGTCCTCGTGGTCGAGGACGACCTGCCTATCGCCGACCTGATCTGTCTGCATCTGCGTGATGAGCAGTTCGAGGTGGTGCACTGCGCCGACGGCAACGAAGCCATGCGCCTGCTGCAGCAAGGAAGCTGGGACGCACTGATCCTCGACCTGATGCTGCCCGGTGTCGACGGCCTGGAAATCTGCCGCCGCGCCCGCGCCATGGCCCGCTACACGCCGATCATCATTACCAGTGCGCGCTCCAGCGAGGTCCACCGGATTCTCGGGCTCGAACTGGGGGCCGACGACTACCTGGCCAAACCCTTTTCCATTCTGGAGCTGGTCGCCCGGGTCAAGGCACTGTTGCGACGGGTCGACGCCATGGCCCGCAACCTGAAGATGGACGCCGGCAGCCTGATCATGGACGGCCTCGCCATCGACCCGATCACCCGCGACGTGTCCCTTGACGGCCACCGCCTCGATCTCACGCCCCGGGAGTTCGACCTGTTGTATTTCTTCGCCCGCCAGCCCGGCAAAGTATTCTCGCGCATGGATCTGCTCAATGCCGTGTGGGGGTACAGCCACGAAGGCTACGAGCATACGGTCAACACGCACATCAACCGCCTGCGGGCGAAAATCGAGGCTGTTTCGCCACAGCGCAGCCTGATCCTCACGGTGTGGGGTCGTGGTTACAAGTTCGCGACGAAGGAGCAATAGGCCCATGAGGCTGACCCTGACGCAACGCCTGTCCCTGGTCTTCGCCGTGCTGTTGCTGGTGTGCTGCGCGACCTCGGCGTGGATGCAGGTGCGCGCCAGCCAGATGCATGAACTGGAGGTGGTGCAAGGGCTGTCGCGCAATCTGGCGCAGCATATTGCCCACGACACGGTGCTGATGGATGCCAATGGCCTGATGCCCGATGCCGTGCACGAACTGTTCAGCAAGCTGATGCAAGTCAACCCCAGCGTCGAGGTCTATCTGCTGGACACCGAAGGCGCGATTGTCGGCAGCGCGGCCCCCGCGGGGCGGATACGCCGCCAGCGGCTTGACCTGGCGCCGATCCAGCGCCTGCTCAACGGTGATGCGCTGCCGATTCTCGGCGATGATCCGCGCAGCGCCGACGGCCGCAAGGTGTTCAGTGCCGCGCCGTTGCAGGTCAACGGCAAACCGGCGGGCTACCTGTATGTCGTGCTGCTCGGCGAAGAGCGCGACCGCCTCGCCGAACGCGGCGCCACCAGCGCCGCACTTGATACCGCGTTGTTGTCCATCGCACTGGTTGCGCTGTTGTGTCTGATCGCCGGCCTCACGGCGTTCGCCCTGATCACCCGCCCCTTGCGACGTTTGACCGAAACCGTCAGCCGGTTCGACATCGACGGCGTCCCGGTCACACCCTCCGTGCGCGCCCCGGTCGAAAAAGCTGCCAGTCACGATGAGATCGCGGTTCTCGACGCCGCCTTCCGGCAGATGCAGGCGCGTCTCGGCGAACAATGGCGCTCGCTGACCCGCCAGGATCAGGAGCGCCGCGAAATGGTGGCGAATATCTCCCATGACTTGCGCACGCCTTTAGCGTCGCTCCACGGCTATCTGGAAACGTTATCGATCAAGGATGCCACCTTGTCCCCCGCCGACCGTCGCCGCTACCTGGGCATCGCCCTGGATCAAAGCCGCAAGGTCGGTGGCCTGGCGCAATCGCTGCTGGAACTGGTGCGCCTGGAACACGGTTTCGTGCAACCGGTGCTGGAGCGCTTCTCCCTGACCGACCTGGTGCAGGACATCTTTCAGAAATTCGAACTGACGGCCGAGGCGCGCCAGGTCGAACTGAAAGCCAGCTTCGCCGCCAATGTTTCGGCCGCCTGCGCCGACCTTGGCTTGATCGAACGAGTGCTGACCAACCTGTTCGACAATGCGTTGCGCCATACCCCACAAGGTGGAGAAATAGAACTCAGCCTGCGTCCCCGGGGGGCTTTTGTCGAAGTCACCGTCAGCGACACCGGGCCCGGCATTGCGCCGGAACTGCGCGAAGGCCTGTTCCTGCGCCCGTTCAACATCGGCGGCGCGCGGCGCGATGGCGGGCTGGGGCTGCGCATCGTCCATCGGATCCTGCAGTTGCACGGTGGCGAGATCCAGCTGATCGATATTCCCGGACGCGGCGCGAGCTTTCGTTTTTCGTTGCCGATCGACGAGCAAACCGCCGAGCAATGGGCGGTTCGTTCGCTGAATCTCAATTCCATGGGGAAACCGTGACAACGCAGCGCAGGTCCAATAGATTAGGCGGCCTGAAAAGGCCCCGTGCTTTCTCGCCTCAACCCAAGTTAAAAGAAGTAGTGAAATTTCAATGTCCGATTCCAACACCGCTGAATCCGTAGTCACCTTGTCGTCCAAAGCGGAATACGAAAACTCCATCAATCTTTCACAGCATGTACCCCAGGCCAAGACCATCAGCGAGATGGTCCTGGACGCGTTCCAGTCCACCCGCGAAAGCGACCAGATCCGCGAGCTGCGTGCCGCGATTCGCCAGGCCCACGATCGTTTCGACGACGACACCGCCTACGAACTGATGGGCGAGCTCAAGCAGCTCAAGGATGCCGAAGCGGCCGACATCGCGGCCCTGGAGGACCTCGCAAGCAAATTCCCGATCAGCCGGATTCTCTCCAGCTTCAAGGACGATCCGGCCTTTCAGGAAATCGTCTACGGTCTGGCGCTGAAGGTGTTGAACCAGACTCACCAGGCCATCAGCAACCCGACCAGTGGCAAAAGCAAGGCCGCCCGGGCCAAGAAAGAAGCCGAAGTGTTCACCATCAGCAAAGATGGCGTGAGCGTCACGCTGCCGCTGCGCACTCCACGTTCGCGTCTGAACGTAGACCGTAAAGCCCTGGAATTCCTGGGCCTGACCTTCGTCGGCGAAGGCGATGAAGCGGAGCTGGAAAGCGCGACCTTCCTGGACAACGCCGGGGCCGAGCAAGCGGTCAACCGTAAAAACATCATCACCGCGCTTCAGCAGCAAACCGCGTTCGATGGCTATAGCATCGCCGCTCAGTAACGTCCCCTGCCAGCGGCGCTTCAGACGCCACCGAGCCAAGAGCCCCGCCCAGGAGCCCCGCCCTAGAGCGGGGCTTTTTATTGCCCGCGACTCCAGCAAAAGCACGATTACTCTCTCAGTATCGACACCAGAAAAACACTTCCCTTAACCCTTGAACACCACGGGTCCGCCTGCGGGGAGCTCAACTCACTTTCCAGCCCAAGACTTCAGTGGTGCGATTGCTGAGGTCATCATGCACACGCCCCCCTTGTACCGTCAGTTAGCCAACCACTACCTCGATGCGATCCGCAGCGGCACCTTGAAAGCGGGAGAACGGTTCCCCTCCATTCGGCTGATGATGGAAAAACACGCCGTCAGCCTGTCGACCGCGGTTCAGGTCTGCCGGGAACTGGAGGACTGCGGCGTGCTGGAAGCCCGTCCGCGTTCCGGCAACTACATTCGCCAAACTGAAGACTTGCCCAAACCGAGCGCCATCAACCCTCCCCCGCCCGTCGACAGCGATGTGTATGTCGGCATTCACGAAAAGGTGTCGTGGGTACTCAGGGCCAGCCAGCGTGCGACGATCAAGGTCAATTTCGCCAGTGCCTACTGCGCGCCGGAACTCTATCCGCTAAAGACGTTGCAGGACCATATGCTCAAGGCGCTGCGCCAGGATCAGCATTTGCTCGACGCGGCTCGGCCGACCTGCGGTCATAACGCATTGCGTAACATCCTTGCCCGGCGCGCGCTGACCGCCAAGACCAACCTGCCCGCCGAGCAAATTGTCATCACCAACGGTGCGACCGAGGCGATCAACCTGGCCTTGCGCGCCGTGACCCGACCCGGCGACACCGTGGCCGTGGAATCGCCGACCTTTTACGGCCTGTTGCAAATTCTCGAAAGCTTGAACCTGCGAGTGATGGAGGTCCCGGCGACGGCGCATGCGGGGATCAATCTGCTGGCCCTCGAACAACTCTTGCAAGGTGCCGAGCGAATACAGGCGCTGATCGTCACGCCCAACCTGCAAAATCCGTTGGGCGCCATCATGCCCGACGCCAATAAGGCGCGATTGGTGCAACTGTGTGCAGAGCACAATACGGTGCTGATCGAAGACGACACCTATGGCGACCTGGTGGACACCGAGCAGCCGTTGTCCACGCTCAAACACTGGGACCGTACCGACAACGTAATCTATTGCGCGTCACTGAACAAAACCCTGGCACCGGGCATGCGCCTGGGCTGGATCAGTGCGGGCAAATGGCACGACCGCGTGGAAATGCTCAAGCACACCCAGTCCCGCGGTTGCGAAGCGCTGTCGCAACTGGCGGTCAGTGCGTTCATGAAGACCCCGTCCTACGAACGTTACCTGCGCCGATTGAGGAAAATCCTGACGCAACAACGTCAGCAGATGAGCACGGCGATCGGCCGTTACTTTCCACCAGGCACCTGCGTCACCAGCCCCCGGGGCGGGACGTTGCTGTGGGTGGAACTGCCTCGCCACCACTCGTCCCTGACGCTTTTCCATGAAGCGTTGAAGGCTGGCATCCAGATTTCACCTGGGGATATCTTTTCCAATACCGGACGCTTCGATCATTTTGTACGCATTGGTTGTGGCGCGCCGTATTCGCCGCGGATCGATGAAGCACTGGCGACCCTCGGCCAACTACTGAAAAACCAGGGTTGACCCATACCCTGTGGGAGCGAGCCTGCTCGCGAATGCGGTCAGCCAGTCGACATCAATGGTGACTGATCCACCGCTTTCGCGAGCAGGCTCGCTCCCACAGTGGGGAGTCGTCAAGCCGGGTTTTGGTGCAGGCAGATGATGTGCGGATCGTCATTCCAGTGCGGGAAACGTTCGGCGATCAGTGGGTCGTGACCGGGAATGACGTGGTCTTCGCTGTCGGCCAAACGGTCGATTTCGATAAACGCTTCCAGTGTCTGCGACAGATCATCCAGAATCGGAAACGGACTGCGCTGGCGAATATTGGCCCACAAATGCGCAGCATCCGACGCCAGCACAATCCACCCCCTTGCGGTATTCACCCGCACCACCTGGCTACCCGGGGTATGCCCGCCCACCGGGTGCAAGGTCACTCCGGGAATCACCTCGACCACACCGTTATGCAAGCGCATCCGCCCTTCGAACAGCGGCGGCAGTGCCGACATTACATCATCGACCTCGTAGGTTTTATTCACCGTGCGGTGGGCCATTTTCGGCCCGGTACAGAAACGCAACTCCGCTTCCTGCAGATGCACGGTGGCCTTTGGAAACAGCCCGAGATTACCGGCGTGGTCCCAGTGCAAATGGGTGAGGATCAGGTTGTCCACGTGCGCTGGATCGATGTCCAGCTGGCGCAGGGATTCTTCCGGCAGGCGATACATCTGACGGTTGCGCCGATCCGCCGTGGCCGGTTGAAAACAGGTGTCGACCACGATTACCTGCTGCGCGTTACGGATGACCCAGAAGTAGTAATCCAGCGGCATGGATGCATCCGGATCGCCGCAGCAGGCATCGTAGAGAAAATTCTCCCGGGCGGTGCGCTGGCCATTGGCGCCGACACGGATGGCGAACACTTCATACACAGGAACCGACATATTCACCTCCTGATCAAGCCGCTGCCGTGGCATTAAGGGTCGGACGAAAGTCGAAATCGATCTGGTCGCTGATGCCCAGATCCCGGGCCAGACGATGCAGGCCGCTGTAGTCACGCATGATCGTGGCGTTCTTGTTGCTCTCCCGGGTCTCGGCAATGATCAGCACGGCGTCCTCGACCCCAAGCTGCGTCAGAATCGCCTCCCACATCGAGTAGTCCTGAGCGATAAAGGCACTCAGTGCCACCGACAAGGTCTGTGCGAAAAACGTTCGTTGAGCAGGCGGCAAATTGGCGTACATGACCTTCGCCACTTCGGCGAGAATCTTGCTGTGGGCATACTCATCGCGATTATGCAGTTCGGCCACCCGCCGGTTTTGCGGCTGAATGCTCTGATCATCGGCCAGCAGATCCAGATAGGCGTTGACACTGATCTCGGCCACTACCGCAAAAGTGATCGACGCCAGATCCTTCTGCCATTGCTCGGGCAGTTCTTCACGCAGGGCAAGCAGGCGCAGGTAAGTCACCGACGGCGGCAAGTCCAGATCCTGATCCAGCGCGCGCTCCTCCCTGGTGCGCTCAATGGCCCGCAGGTGCATGAGCGTGTGGTAGTGCTCGTCGATCAGGGTCTGCTGCATGGCCTCGCGAAAGTGCCAGTCGTTCTTGCCCAGGTACTGATTGGCGATGACGCTCAGCGCCGGGTTGACCACATGCTCTTCGGCGGTCACCGTGCGCAGGTTGTAGCCGATCCAGCCCCAGGTCACCACGGTGCGCTTGAGTTCGTCGTTCAGGGCCTGGAACTTCGGATGATGAAAAAACGGCACCATGGCCTCGGGATAATCCGGGCGTGTCGGATCGAACGCTTCGCGGGGCTCGGCCTTGTCCGGTGCACACACCGTGGCCCTCTTGGTCCAGGCCTGATTGAGCCGCACGACCAGTTGGTGATCGACCTTGGCGATCTCGATTGCTGTTTGCATGACGCGATACCTGTAGGACGCGTACCCACCAAGGGGTACGCCAAAGGAATAATGGACGACGGATGAATCAGGCCAGCCAATAGCGGGTCAGGTTGCGCGCCGGGTCAGTGTATCGACTGCGGGCGTGGATCATTCGCCAGTTGTCCCAGATCAGCATGCACCCATCGGGTATCAGCACCGGGGTGTTGTGCTGCACGAAGTAGGCTTCGCCCAGCATCGCGAACCTGGCCAGCGGCGAAGTACTGTTCGTGACCTTCGATTGCTGCAGATCCTCCTTGGAAGGGTTCACGTCGCCGTAGTGAAACTGGTTGTAGCTGAAGCGGAAAATGTCCCCGTCTTCGGTAGGCGTCAGGATGTATTCCTTGACCCGCCGTTGTGCCGCCTCGCCGGGTTTGGCGGTGGCGACGAACTCGACCGGGGTGTCGTCGATCCACTCGCGCAGCTCGGGATCGGTGCGTTCCAGGTACGTCAGTAACTGGTATCCGTCCACCAACCCTGTATGCCCGCCACCGCAGGTGGCCTGTTGATGACAATGCAACGCCAGGTAGCGTGGTGGAGGCCCGTAGACAGGCGCTTCGGTGTGCGGGCCGATGCCGTTCATGCTCTGAGAATACGGCAAGTCTTCATACCCCGGCTTGCGGGTGATGGCGAAGGCGGTCTGGCCATTGAACTGCGGAATGACCGGGCCGAATTCATGCAGCGTGCCGAGCACATCGTAGGCGAATTCGTCCGGCGTCAGCACCGTCCAGCCGCGCGCCGACAACTCCTCATGGCGGTGTCCCAGTGAAACGAAAGGTGTAGACGCAACAATCCCTTGATCTGACATGTTGAGGTTCCTGGTTGTTTATCAGGCGTTGACGGTTGAGGTGTAAGCGGCAATGAAGTCGCGGCAGGCGCGGTCCGGTCGATAGCGCTGCTGATCGATGCTTTGCACCGGGGTGATTTCGGCGGCAGTACCGGTCAGAAAACACTCGTCGAAGTCGCCAAGCTCCGTAGGAAGAATGGTGCGTTCGATGACCTGGTAATCCAGTGTCCGGGCCAGCTCGATGACGGTCTGGCGGGTGATGCCATTGAGAAAGCAGTCCGGCAGCGGCGTGTGCAGTGTCCGGTCTTTGACGAAGAACACATTGGCGCTGGTGGCTTCGGCGACGTGGCCCCGCCAGTCAAGCATCAGGGCATCGTGAAAGCCGTTGTTTTCCGCGTCGTGCTTGCTCAGCGTAGCGATCTGGTAATGCCCGGACGCCTTGGCTTCGAAGGGGCTGCAGCCGGGGGGTGGACGACGCCACTCGGCGGTCTTCAAACGAACGCCGGCCATGTGCCCGGCCGGGTCGAAGTAGCTCGGCCACTGCCAGCAGGCTATCGCCACATGCACGCGATTGAAGCGCGCCGAGGTGGAAATCATTTCGCTGCCACGCCACGCCACCGGGCGCAGATAACCCTCGACCACGCGGTTGCGATGCAGCAGTTCGACACTGGCCGCTTCCAGCTCGGCCAGCTCATAGGGAATGGCAAAATCCATCAACTGTGCCGAGCGATACAAGCGCTCGCTGTGTTCACGCAGTTTGAAAATCTTGCCGTTGTAGACGCGCTCCCCCTCATACACCGTGCTGGCGTAATGCAGACCGTGGCTCAACACATGCAGCCGCGCCTGGGACCACTCGACGAACTCGCCGTCGAGCCAGATAACCCCTTCTCGCTGATCAAACGGGATACCGCTCATATCCATATCTCCTGAAGAATCGTCCTACGCTGTCTCGAGCAGAACCGGTATCAATTCGGGCACTGCCACAGGCTCGGGCTGAAAGAAGAACGAGCGCTCGCCAAACGCCGGCCTCAAGTCGTCGAACCAGGTCGCCTGCGGGTCGAAGCGCGCATAGAAGGTGCGCAACACCCATTGCGGATTGCGGGCCTGGAGGAACTGCAGCACGAAGACCTTTTCCCCGGCCACGGTCTCGATGCCGTTGATCAACACCTTTCCGTAAAAGGTGCTCATGGACGGCCCGCGCACCGTGCGTGCCAGCCCGGACACCGTGCGATACGCCGCCTGGAAAATCTCGAACGCCCGGGCCAGCGGCATTGCGAAGTAATGGCTGGGCCCGGTGTCGCGCTCGACGAACATGTAATAAGGCACGGCCCCCAGCCGCACGCCTTCGGTCCAGAGCGCCGCCCAATCCGCAGGGTTTTCGTTGATGTGCCGGATCACCGGCGCCTGCATGCGCAAGGTGGCCCCGGTGGAGCGAATGCGTTCGACGGCCTGGCGGGCGATGTCCTGGCGGATTTCCACCGGGTGGCTGTAATGCCCCATGATCGACAGGTTTTTTCCCGAGGCGACGATCCGTCTGAACAGCTCGAGCAGCTCGGGCGCATCCTTGTCGCTGACAAAGCGTTGCGGCCAATACGCCACGGCCTTGGTGCCGATGCGGATGCTTTTCAGGGCAGGCAAATGCAGCAACGGTTCGATGTAACCGGCCAGCGAGCGCGTATTCATGATCATCGGATCGCCGCCGGTGATCAGCACATCGGTGACCTCGGGATGCACCCGCAGGTAACTCACCAGCTCCTGGGATTCATGGGCATTGAACTTGAGCTCTTCCTCACCGATGAACTGCGCCCAACGGAAACAGAAGGTGCAGTACGCATGACAGGTCTGACCGGCACCGGGGAAGAACAGCACGGTCTCGCGGTACTTGTGCTGAATGCCCGACAGGATTTTTCCGTTGAGGGTCACGCCGTTGTGTGTCAGCTGTCCGGCCGGATGGGGGTTCATGCGCAGCCAGATCGCTTCGATCCTGCGCTTGATGGCGACGGCGTCATCCCGTTCGATCAATTGCTTGAGCGAGGCGTACTCGTCCGGCAACAACATGTCCTTGTGGGGAAAGGTCATGCGAAAAATCGGATCGTCAGGGATGTTGTTCCAGTCGATCAACGTGCCCAGCACGTATTCATTGGTACGAAACGGCATGACCCGGGCGACCACGGTCATGGCCTCCTGCAGCGCTGGCGTCAGTTTCTGCCAGTACGGCGTGTCGCGGATGGTGCGTGAGTTATAGGGTTTGTATTTTTCCTGCTCCGACAGTCCTTGCATGGCAGCGCTCCTGGTGATTGCCTGGCGGTGGCTTTAGACGTTCAGAGAGTGATGGCCGGCGCTACGCGCTCCATGTCCATCCACGCCCGAACGCTGTCGCGATCCCATTGGCGGCGCACATACGCCGCGAGTCGCGCAGGCACCTGATCGCCATTGGCGAGCAGGCGGTTGAGCATGATTGCCAGGTCGGTGTCGGCAATGCTCCAGTCGCCGAACAGGTGATCGGCGCCCTCTTCCAGCAACCGGTCAGCCACGAAGAACAATCTTCCGACAGCCGCCAAGGCCTCGACGGACAGCGGGTTATCTTTGTTGCCGAAGTAGATGAGGTCCGCCGGGCGCTCCTTGCGAATCACCAGCAGATCGCTACGCAGCCAGGCCTGGAGTTGACGTGCGCGGGCGCGCTGCTTGATGTCCAGCGGGAATAATTTGTCATGCCCCGGTGCAACTTCCTCCAGGTATTCGGCAATGGCCGAAGATTCCGACAAGGCAAAACCGTTATGAACCAGAGTGGGGATCTTGCAGGTCAGCGACACATCACGATACGTCGCCTGATAGTTTTCTCTCGCCTTTAAATCCAGCGTGACAAGTTCAAATGAAAGTTTCTTTTCTTTTAGCGCGACAAATGCCGACATTGCGAAAGCACTTACAAAATCCGCACCAACATACAGCTTGAAGTTATTACTTTCCATAGAACGCTCCCTTGCATAAAGCACATTAATCCGTTGCCTTGGAAGTGATCCTAGTTAGTTGCTCAGGCGCTGAACAGATACAGAAATTCTCTGTTTCTATCGATACAGAAACCCGGCAATACGGATTATCTGGAGGCGTCGGATGGGGCAGCAAAAAAGAAAAAGGGAGTCAGCGAATGCGGACTCCCTTTTATGAGGCAGAGGGGAAATGATGGCGGGCCGGCGATCAGGCCATGGCTGAACCGCGGAGCAGCTCCATTTGCGGCATGTTGCTCATGTTCAGCATGGCCAGCGGTTCGGTGGCGCTGGTATTGACGAAGCCGTGCCGGGTCCAGGCCGGCACCAGTAATACGTCGCCGACGCTGACGCTGACGTCATTGGCGTCGCCCAGGTTCAAAATCCCACTGCCGGACTGAATGATGAACAGGTGCCACCAGGCATGAACGTGGCCGTTCAATACTGTACCCGGCTTCAACCATTGCATGGACACCGCCATGCCCGGCGTCAGCTTGCAACCTTCGATACTTTTTTCATGGGCCAGCGCGACAATATCGACTTCGCTGGTTTCCAGACGCTGGCGAAAATCCGAGAGTTCGCCTGCCTTCCAGACCCGCGCACCGACTGGCGGCTGGTGCAAACTCTGGCGGAACTCCTTATATGAAAAAAACGCACCCTGAACGTCGCTCATCCGTTAGCCCCAACTTGTTTGCCCGACTTGAATACCGAACCTTAGGCCAACAACCCAGCGCTGTAAAGCCATCAACTAACACTTATAACACCGAGGGTCTCAGCGCTGCGATCATGTCAACTTCTACTGCAGCATTTTTTGGCAATTGATAAACGCCCACGGTCGTTCGAGTATGTTTACCTGCATCTCCCAGGACATGGCTGAATACATCCGACGCGCCATTGGCCACTTCACTCAGGTCTACGAAATCGGCGGTGGATTTCACATAGACCGTTATCCGTATCAGCGACTTGATCTTATCCAGCGAACCGATGGCGTCGACAATCAGCGCCAGCCCGCGCATCGCGCTGATACTGGCGGCCGATTGCGCATCCGTCAGGCTGAGCTCCAGTCCGACTCTGCCGGGATACTGCATCTTTCCGTTCATGCGCGGTACCAGGCCGCTGACGTACAGTTCGTCATGATGCCGAACCAGCGGGGCATAGTTTCCACCGGCGGTGTTCTCGCCATAGATGTCGTAGCCGAGTTCTTTTGCCAGGGCGATGAAACGTTCATCACAGCTCATGTGCTCAATCATTTACCCATCCCTCATAACCAATAATGCAGACAACATTGATGCCGACGGTTTAGCCCACCGCTCTCGACGGTGCAGCCAGACAGGTGATCTCGACGCGCGACTCGATCGCTTCCGCCAGACGCAGCAGGTTGGCGCTGAGCTGCCCGTAGTCCTCGCTGAACAACACGATGTGGCCGATGAACGAGGTGTTGTCTTTCACCAATGCCGTCACCGAATCAGTGAGGCGCTTGGCGTACACCGCTTCCACCAGCTTGATATCGAGCTCCCGGGCCAGGGATTCGATGTCCGGCACGTAGCGCAGAAGACCGCCGGCCGGGGCGCGGAGCAGACGAATACCGCAAAAGCCCCGGGCGACGGGGTCGTGATGGTCGGTCGTGCCCTCCACCGCCCATCGAACCCAGCGTTCCCAGGGATCGAAGTCGACAAAGGCCAGGCGGGCCAGGTCCCAGATGTGCATGCCACCAGGACGCATGTTGGTTTCCACCGCCGAGGTCAGGCCGTTGCTGCGCAGGAAAATCTCGTTGTGGTAAGCGCCGTTATCCAGCGAAACCAGGCCAGACATGTGCTGGCCGGCTGCCGCCAGGCGTGCCTGCACCTCAGTCGTCAAGGGCGCGGGCACCACTTGCTGGATTTCCGCGCGATAGGCCCCTTCAGTGGTGGTTTTCTCAGTGACCCAGGTGCTGCCGGCCACGTAGTCCCAGCTGTATTCCCGGGCGTTCTGGATCAGTTCTTCAAGGACGATACCGCCTTCGCGATAGGGCTTGAGCGCCTGCCACGCCTCATCGCATTCAGAGGGGTGACGGATGACCCGGCAGCCTCTGCTCGCGCCTTCGCAAGCAGGTTTGATGAAGGCTCTGCCGCCAAGCTCGACGACCCGCTGGCGCAACTCGCCCAGGCTTTCGATCCGGGCGGAAAACACCGGCCGATAGTGATCTGGCGACGTGTGCGCCGACGCTTCCAGTCGGCGAAAAATCTGTTTGTCCAGCCCTGCTCGCGCCGCGCCCGGGGATATACCGGGCAAGCCGTAATAAGTAGCCAGCGCCGCGCCGAGCAGAACGCCACGATCGGAAAAGGGCAGCACCCCGATGAGCTTCCAGCGGTCGGCCCCCAGGCAACCCGCCACCAGCTCAAGAGAGTCCGCCACATCTTCCGGCGCCAGGGACGTGCAACATACGTGATCCGCCACCTGATCGTCATCGGGCTGAATCTGCTCGACCAGCAAAATCAACCGGGCGTTATAAAGCTTTCTGCAGAGGTCGCGCAGCTTCTGGATATCGTGAACCCGATTGCCGTTGTACCCGACCACTACTACGCAAGACGTCGTATTCATGAAACACCCGACCGGTGAAGAAAATAACGGAAACGCGATAACTCAGTCCTGCAGCGACGCGTTGGATTTACGGTTGAGCCAGTACCAGGCCAGAATCCCGCCCGCACCGATGGCGGCCAGCACCAGGGCGTTGTACGGCGCTGGCACGACCCGCATGATCAGCACCGTCAGCCCGGCGCCGACGCCCAGGGATACTTCCTTGACGAACATGTTGTTCTGCTTGACCGAGAAGTAATCGAGGTAGCTGAACGCGCATTCGGCGATGGAGAGCAGTGCCACCCAGATCAGCGCACCGACCAGGGTCTCGACGTGAAAGGCAGCCGGGGACGACAGCACGGCGAAGCCGGCGATGATGATCCCGATGACAGCCACCACCTTGAAGCGCCCGGTGCGCTCGATCAGCTTCATCACCGGCACCTGGGCGAACACCACCACGGCGCTGTTGAGGATCAGCATCAGGCCATACCAGGCCGGCAACTCACCGGTCTCGAGCAGGATCGCCTGGGGCAGGATCGAGAACACGCCGAACAGCTTGATCCCCATGATGATCCCGGCGATCACCCATGGCAGTTTGTTGCGCCAGCCACTGCCGTCCTGGGTTGCCGGACGGGCCACGGCCGATTCCGTGGTGAAGGTGGCGCCCATGGCGATCGGCAGGCACAGCAGGACGAAACTCGCAGCGCCAAGGAAAAACATCGTCGGGGTCAGCAACGGCGAAAGCAGGATCAGCCCTGCCAGCAGGCTGCCCATGTTCATGGCGACCCGGTTGTAGGCTGCACCTTCCTTGGTCTGGGCCGCTTCGCTCTTGATCAGGTAGCCGGCAATCGCAATGCCATAGGCAAACAACGCGGCGGCGAACATCACCATGCCCTGGTTGCTGGTCACCGCCAGCAGCACCAACCCGAGGGCGGCGCACAACAGTGTGACGCTCAGGGAGCGCCGCCCGAGCACCAGCAACGTCAGGGGCAAGAGCAACAACAGGGCCCGGTAACCGAGGGCGAGGATGCTGTTGGTGGCGGTGTCGAGCCACACGTTCGCCTTGCCCAGCACGGCAAACAGCGACACGGCGGTGATGATCCTGATCGTGAACAGGCGGATGTTGATCACCGGTTTGGCAACGGCGACCGTTGTTTGAACACTCATGCAACACCTCTGAGCCAAGCGATTGCGGGACCGCAGGCGCCGACAACAAGTAAAGTCTGTAAGGTGATGGTAGAGACGAAGGCTTGTTCTGATCAGAGCAAGTTCGTATAGAATCAAACGAAGTTTACTGTCGGGGAGACCAGTAAAATGCAGGTTCAACGCGCAGTCATCGCCGCCATCGAATTCCAGCCCGGCGCGCCGCTGGTGCAGCAGATCGTCGATCAGTTGACCATTGCGATCAGCCAGGGTGGCCTGCCCCACGGCTCGAGGCTGCCGCCGATTCGCGAACTCTCCGACATCATGAACGTCGGCAAGTCCACGGTGGTCGATGCCCTTGACCGCCTTCGGGCCAAGGGGTTGGTGGTGTCACGCCAGGGTTCGGGGCATTACGTGCACCGCTCCAGCATCCCGACCCAGACCGATGCCGGCCCCGACCTGCAACCTCAAGACACCCTCAGCGTGGTCCGCCGCGCGGTGTTGCTGGACAATGGCGCGCTGCGCCCTGGCGCCGGTTTCCTGCCGTCCTCGTGGCTGCCGGCCGACGAGTTGCTTAAAGCCGTGCGCGGCACCCTGCGCGCAGCCTCCCTGCGCATGGGCGAATACGGTGTTGCCGGCGGTTACCTGCCACTGCGCGAGGCGTTGCAGGTGAAGCTGTCGACCCACGGCATAGAAGTGCCGGTGGACCAGATCATCACCACGGCCAACACCGTGCAGGCCATCGACATGCTGATGCGCCTGCTGATCAAACCCGGTGATTCGGTACTGCTCGACGACCCCTGTTATTTCACCATGCACGCCAACCTGGCCTTGCACGGTGCCAAGGTCATCACCATCCCCCGGGATTGCGACGGCATGGACCTGGCGGCCTTCGAGCAATTGCTGATCGCCCATCGTCCCGTGCTCTACATGACCAACAACGCCCTTCACAACCCGACCGGGCACTCGTTTTCCCCCGCGCAGGTTTATCGCTTGCTGGAGTTGAGCCATCGTTACGGTTTCCACATCCTCGAAGACGACTTGTATTGCGACATGCAGCAACGCATGACGCCACGCCTCGCGGCGGGCGGCCTGGACAATGTCAGTTACGTGTCCGGTTTCTCCAAAACCCTGACGGCCAACAGTCGGGTCAGCTATGCGGTGCTTTCGCCACAACTGGCTGCACGGATGATCACCCTGAAAATGACCTGCGGTGGCATGACCTCGGAACTGGCGGAACAGATCATCTGCACGATGCTCAGTGATGGCAGCTACGCCAAACATACCCGGCGCACGGTGGACCGGCTCTACGAGTCGAGCAGCCGGGTGACGCGCTGGCTGCTGGAGGCCGGTTGCTCGGTGTCATCGCTGCCCCATGAAGGCTTGTTCATCTGGACGCGACTGCCCGAAGGGCATCATGCCGAAACCCTGGCGAGGAAAGGCCTGGACATCGACCTGGTGCTGGCGCCCGGCACGTTGCTCAGCAAAGCGCCGGACGCGAGCCACTTTTTGCGTTTCAACGTGGCCCACAGCGATAACGTCCAGGTGCGGGAGCGGTTCTTTCGGTTGCTGGACACAAAAAGTAAATAACTGCCCCACACCTTCCCTGTGGGAGCGGGCTTGCTCGCGAAGAGGCCGTCACATCCAGCATCAATCTTGCCTGACACATCGTTTTCGCGAGCAAGCCCGCTCTCCTTATGCATGCCAGCAATCCGTTCAAAATTTATGCGTCTGCACCACCAATCTTCCCCCGTCACCTCCCAACCACTGGAGGTGCCCAATGACCAACCCCAAAGACCTGAAAACCATCGGCCTCACCCACTTCTCCTTCCACGCCAACGAACCGCTGTTCCGCATCAACGCAGGCGTCCCGGTGATCGCGATTTTTTCTTAACTGACCAGTGCTATCTCATTACTCGTAGTTATAGTGATTTACCCCTATAACTGCTTATAACTTCGTATGAGTTCAAAGCGGCGGGATGGCAGGACAGAATTGAACGTGCCTCGGCACCACCAATAAAAAACCCCGCCCTTCTCTCGAAGGGCGGGGTTTTTCTTTACAGCATCCGACGCTTAAGGCGCGTAAGTCAGCAACAACTCACTCGGCACCTTGAAATCCAGCGACATCATCACGCTCAACGCGGTAATGGTGAAGATCGAGAACACGAACAACTTGCGTGCCCAGACCGTGTCATCCACTGCCTTGTAGCCGGTCCAGGCCATGTACAGCCAGTACATGCCCATGGCCGCGGCGACGGCGAGGTAGCTCATGCCGGCATAGCCGCTGAAGGTCAGCATCAAGGTCGCCACGAGGAACGCCAGGATGTAGAGCAGGATGTGTTTCTTCGCCACTTCGATCCCGCGCTTCACCGGCAGCACCGGAATCGATGCGGCCAGGTAATCGTTGAAGCGGAAGATCGCGATGGCGTAGGAATGCGGCATCTGCCACAGGCTGAACATCACCAGCAGCGTCAGCGCGGCCATGTCGAAGCTGTTCGTCACAGCGACGTAGCCAATCACCGGCGGCATCGCCCCCGACAGACTGCCCACCAGCGTGCCGTGAACCGACTTGCGCTTGAGGTACAGGCTGTAGAAGCCGACGTAGATGACGAAGCCGATCACCGCGAACAAAGCGGCCAACGGGTTGGCCACCTTGTACAACAGTGCAACGCCGAAAACACCCAGGACGGTCGCAAAGGCCAGGGCCAGTTTCAGGGAGATCAAGCCCTGGACCAGCACCCGGTTCTTGGTGCGTTCCATCTTCAGGTCGATGTCGCGGTCGATGCAGTTGTTGAACACGCAACCGGAAGCCACCACCAGGGACGTGCCGATCATGGCGGCCAGGAAAATGGCCAGATCGACATGCCCTTGGGAGGCCAGGAAAAATCCGCCTGCCACTGAAAGCACGTTACCGAAAATGATCCCCGGTTTGGTGATTTGGATAAAGTGCTTCAAGGACATCCGGACTTACCTCAGTGCGCCATCATGTTGGTGTGGATGCTGAACATGATCCACAGCGACAGGCCTACCAACAGGACGATTACCAGTGCGGCGAAAACAAACGCGATCACGTTGTTACGCTGGGCGGCGGAGCGGTCCAGGTGGAGGAAGTACACCAGGTGCACCAGCACCTGGATGACTGCGAAGGCCAGTACGATCCACAGGGTCATGGCTTTCGGCAGCGACGGGTACATCACCAGGCCGAAAGGAATGACGGTCAGGATCACCGACAGGATGAAACCGATGGCATAGGACTTGACGCTGCCGTGGCTGGCGTCGTGGCCATCGTGGGAATGAGCGTTAGCCATTTACATAGTCCCCATCAGATAAACAACGGTGAATACGCAGATCCACACCACGTCCAGGAAGTGCCAGAACAGGCTCAGGCAGCTCAGACGGGTCTTGTTGGTCGCCGTCAGGCCGTTTTTCTGCACCTGGTACATCATGATCGCCATCCAGATCAGACCGCTGGTCACGTGCAGACCGTGGGTACCGACCAGGGTGAAGAACCCGGACAGGAAACCGGAGCGGCTAGGGCCGAAACCTTCGGAGATCAGCAGGTGGAACTCGTTGATCTCCATGGCGATGAAGCCGGCGCCCAGCAGGAAAGTCATGCCCAACCAGGTCAGCACGCCCTTCTTGTTACCCTTGAACAACGCCAGCATGGCGAAGCCGTAGGTGATCGAACTGAACAACAGCAGAGCGGTTTCGCCCAGCACGTAGGGCAGTTCGAAGATGTCGGCGCCAGACGGGCCGCCCGCTACGTTGTTAACCAGTACCGCGTACACCGCGAAGATCGACGCAAACAGGATGCAGTCGGTCATCAGGTAGAGCCAGAAACCGAATACGGTCATCTCGCCCGAGTCGTGGTGATGGTCATCGTGCCCATGTCCATCGACATGGGTGTGTCCAGCATTGGTCACTAAGTTCGACATGGTTTAAGCCTGTTCCAACGAGGTTTCAACACGGGTGGCGGTGGCTGGGACTTTCCCGGCCGCTACCAGACGTTTGTGCTGCTCGGCTTCGATGCGCTCGATGACATCCACCGGCACCATGTAGCCCTGATCGTCACGGGCGGCATGGATAGTGAAATACACCACGGTGCCGACCAGACCCACGATCGCCAGCCACCAGATGTGCCAGATCATCGCGAAACCGAACACGGTCAACAGCGCGCCCATGACCACACCGGTCGCGGTGTTGTTGGGCATGTGGATCGGCTCGTACCTGGCCGGAGCCTTGTACGCGGTGCCGTCTTCCTTGGCTTCGGTGAACGGGTCGATGACGTCGGCTTTCGGCAGCACGGCAAAGTTGTAGAACGGAGGTGGCGACGAGGTCGACCATTCCAGGGTATGGGCATTCCACGGGTCGCCGTGTTCGCACATGTTTTCCGGCTTGTTGCGGTCACGCACGCTGACATACAGCTGGATCAGCTGGCAGGCGATACCGACGGCGATCATCACCGCACCGAACATGGCGACGTACAGGTACGGCACCCACTCAGGGTTGGTGGTGGCGTTCAGACGACGGGTCATGCCCATGAAGCCCAAGACATAGAGCGGCATGAACGCGACGAAGAAGCCGGTGATCCAGAACCAGAACGCGGCCTTGCCCCAACCTTCGTGCAGCTTGAAGCCGAACGCTTTCGGGAAGTAGAACGCAAAGCCCGCGATGTAGCCGAATACCGCGCCGCCGATGATCACGTTATGGAAGTGCGCGATCACGAACAGGCTGTTGTGCAGGACGAAGTCAGCACCCGGGATGGCCAGCAGTACGCCGGTCATGCCACCGATGGCGAACGTCACCATGAAGCCCAGGGTCCACAGCACCTGGCTGGTGAAACGCAGGCGGCCCTGGTAGATGGTGAACAGCCAGTTGAATAGCTTCACCCCCGTCGGGATCGAAATCAGCATCGTCGCCAGGCCGAAGAAGGCGTTGACGCTGGCACCCGAACCCATGGTGAAGAAGTGGTGCAGCCAGACCATGAAGCCCAGGATCGAGATTGCGCCCGATGCGTAGACCATCGAGTGGTGGCCGAACAGTTTCTTGCCGGTGAAGGTCGAGATGACTTCCGAGAAAATACCGAACGCTGGCAGGATCAGGATGTACACCTCAGGGTGACCCCAAGCCCAGAACAGGTTGACGTACATCATCGGATTGCCACCAAGTTCATTGGTGAAAATGTGGAAATCCATGTAACGGTCAAGCGTCAGCAGCGCCAGGGTAGCGGTCAGGATCGGGAACGAAGCCACGATCAGGACGTTGGCCCAGGTGCAGGTCCAGGTGAAGATCGGCATGTCCATCAGCTTCATGCCCGGGGTACGCATTTTCAGCACGGTGGCCAGGAAGTTGACCCCCGTCAGCGTCGTCCCCAGTCCGGATAGCTGTAGCGCCCAGATGTAGTAATCCATCCCCACGCCCGGACTGTATTGCAGGCCCGACAGCGGTGGATAGGCAACCCAGCCGGTCTTGGCGAATTCGCCGACGCCCAGGGACAGGTTGATCAGCACCACGCCCGACACCAGCAGCCAGAAGCTCAGGGAGTTCAGGAACGGATAGGCAACGTCACGCGCGCCGATCTGCAGCGGCACTGCCAGGTTCATCAGGCCGGTGAAGAATGGCATCGCCATGAAGATGATCATGATCACACCGTGGGCGGTGAAGATCTGGTCATAGTGTTCAGGTGGCAGGTAGCCAGGCGAACCCTCGGTGGCCATGGCCAACTGGGTACGCATCATGATGGCGTCGGCAAAACCGCGCAGCAGCATGACCATGGCGACGATGATGTACATCACGCCGATTTTCTTGTGGTCGACCGACGTCAGCCACTCGGTCCACAGGTAGGTCCACTTCTTGAAGTAGGTGATTGCAGCGAACAGCGCCAGACCACCGAGTGCGATCATGGCGATGGTTATCATCACGATCGGTTCGTGGAACGGGACCGCTTCCCAACTTAATTTACCAAACATCGTTTACTCCTCTGCCCCGGCAGCTGAATGCGAACTCATGTCCATCCCTTCCATGTTGTGCGCCACTTCCTTCTCTTTCTTCTCGTGGTGCATCGGCTTGCCCGGTTTCATGCCTTCGTACTTGTCGACGATGATCTGGAACAGGTTCGGCGTGACCGAGGAGTAGAGCTCGACTGGGTTGTTCTGGCTTGGTTTGGTAAGGGCTTCGTATTCAGCTGTTTCCAGCTGTTTAGGTGCCTTTTTGACTTCGCTTACCCAGGCGTCGAAATTTTCCTGGGAGGTTGAGATCGCTTTGAATTTCATGCCGGTAAAACCTGCGCCGCTGTAGTTGGCGGAAATGCCTTCCATTTCAGCGTCACGGTTGGCAATCAGGTGCAACTTGGTCTGCATGCCGGCCATCGCGTAGATCTGGCCGCCCAGGCCCGGGATGAAGAACGAGTTCATCACCGAGTCCGACGTCACCTTGAAGTTGACCGGTGTATTGGTCGGGAACACGATCTTGTTGACGGTGGCGATGCCCTGTTCCGGATAGATGAACACCCACTTCCAGTCCAGCGAGACCACTTCGATGGTGATCGGCTTGACGTCGGATTCCAGCGGACGGTACGGGTCAAGTTCGTGGGTCGACACGTAGGTGACGTAACCCAGGGCAATGATGATCAGGATCGGAACGGTCCACACCGCGATTTCAATCTTGGTGGAGTGGTTCCATTTCGGGGTGTAGGTGGCATTGGTGTTGGACGCGCGGTATTTCCAGGCGAACAGGAAGGTCATGACGATGACCGGGATCACGACCAACAGCATCAGCAGCGTCGCGGTGATGATCAGGTTTCGCTGCTCCAGGCCAACCTGGCCCGTGGGATTGAGCAAGGTCATGTTGCAGCCTCCCAGCAACAGCGTGCCGAGCAGCGGCACTATGCCTAGTAGTCTTGGGTACCTGTTTTTACTCATCTCACGACCTCTAAAGCAGCATGCGCAATGCAGTTGGGTTTTGATCGCCAACACTTCACCCTGCCAAGGGTTGGCATTTTTCTTTGATTGAATAAGGGCTGCCCGTCGCGCGTCAGACGCTGTTCGACAAATCCTGGGACAGCGGCGAGTTCTTATTCGAATTCGTGGTCAAAGGCCTTGTTACAGACCAATTCCATTTGGTGCGGATAGTGGAAGGCACCGACACCTGGGCGTCGCACGAAGCGGTCCGGCCTCTCGACGCCCTATTCCTGCTCGTGCACCTGTGTAAGGGCGAGCAGTGCCGGGAATTCAGTGCGGGCGATTGTAGTGACGTCGCGATTCATAAACCATGTCTCATCCCGAAATAATTTTTATCCATTTCAGCAACAATCATTCACGAATTTCGCAAAAGTCCGGCATGTTAACGAAATTAATTCTCAACAAAAACACCAAAAATAGTAGGTCTACCACGCTCATTTCAGACAGTATCGAAGGCTCCAAGCCCTCGTTCGACCCGGCCCAAGCCCCTACGTGACAAGGGCTCCGGCCATTCGCCAAGCCCTGTTAAAACTGCCTGTTGGGGCGTTTCAGGGGCGAGGCCACCCACCATTGATAAAGCCGCTTTTTGTTGCGTAGACTGGCGCGAATTCACGGCTTGGAAATGCCCTGCGACACTCGCGCTGTGACAACGTGTCGCACATGTGTCGCCCCCCGACTTGTCGCGCATCAAGGTCTTTTTACCCGCCCCCTGCCATGCAAAACGCCCCGGTGCTCTCAACGAGGACCGGGGCGTTTCGGGTTGCGATGGCGATGCGCCGGAAGGGCTTAGCGCAACGCGCTGCGGTTACGCGAGGTGAGCAGCGGCACGAGGATGACCACCAGTACAAAGGCTACCAGCGCCCATTGAGCCAGGGACAGCCCGAGAATCGGCGGGTAAGGCGTCGAGCAGAAACCGTCGACCTGGAAACCCAGCGGAAAGATTTTCGCCAGCGGCAATCCGTCGACAATGGGCTGCAGTACATCGATGCCGCAGCTGACGGTCGGATAGAACTGGGTGTAGACATGATGCCCGGCCACCCCGACGCCTGCCAGGGCGCAGATCACCACCAGGGTTTCGAACACCGTGATGCTGCGGCGGGTGCGCATGGCCGCGCCGATGAAGGCGAAGATCGCAATCAGCAGCAAGGCGTAGCGTTGCAGGATGCACAGGGGGCACGGCGCCTCGCCCAGGACGATTTGCATGTACAGCGCGCCGCCGATCAGCGCCAGGCAGATGGCGCCCAGTAACACCAGATAGCGCCGTTCACGACCCAACCGTATTGTTTCCTCGCTCATTGCGTTTCCCTTCTGAAGATCGATTGCCCAAAGTCTACACGCTGGCCCCGACCTTTGAGAGCCTGGCGCGCACGGGTAGGTATCGGGGAATAGACGACAGGCCGGTTAAGAAGGGATTAAATTGCGGCGATTGTGTTGAATGTTGACCAGGCCGATGGCTTCTGCGTCATAACACTGCCTGGAGCCGACTCCCACATTCCGATCACTGATGTGCATGGACTTTGTGTGCACCGCAGATCCCCTGTAGGAGCCGGCTTGCCGGCGAAGGCGGTGTGTGTCAGCCACCATAAATGCCGGATGGAATATCGCCTTCGCCGGCAAGCCGGCTCCTACACGAAATCAGCGTCGTTCACCGACTTGGCGTTCACTGCAGATCCCATGTAGGAGCTGGCTTGTCGGATCGCCGCACCGCAGCGAAGGCGGTCTATCAGTCGCCGTAGATATCGGACTTGAAGTACTTCTCGGAAATCTTCTGGTATTCGCCGCTGGCGCGGATGCCGTCTATGGCGCTGTTCAGTTGGGTCACCAGTTCGGTGTTGCCCTTGCGCACCGCGATCCCGGCGCCCTCGCCCACGTATTTCGGGTCCTTGAGCTCCGGCCCGACAAACGCGTAGCCCTTGCCACGGGGCATCATCAGAAAATCATTCAGCGGGATGGTGTCGGCAAAAATCGCATCGAGGCGACCGGCCGCCAGGTCCATGTAGATCTCTTCGTTGTTGCTGTAGCGCTTGACGTTGATGCCCTTGGGCTCGAACACCTCGGTGGCATAACGATCAGTAGTGGTGGCACGCTGCACGCCGATCGTCTTGCCTTTGAGGCTGGCGTACTGGTCATCCACCACCGCCCCTTCCTTCATCACCAGGCGCGATGAGGTGAAGTAGTACTTGTGGGTGAAATCCACCGACTTCTTGCGGTCTTCGTTGATGGTCATGGAGGACAGCGCCATGTCGATTTTCTTCACCTTCAGCGAAGGAATCAGGCCATCGAACTCACCTTCGACCCACTCGCACTTGACCTGCATCTGCGCGCACAGGGCATTGCCGATGTCGTAGTCGAATCCGACAATCTTGCCGTCCGGGCTTTTCGAGGCGAACGGCGGGTAGGCGGCTTCGATGCCAATGCGCAGGGTTTTCTCGGCGGCGAACAGGGTACTGCACGCCAACAGGCTCAGGGCCAGACCGGTGATGAGGGGGAATTTCTTCATGTTCGTTCTCTCGCGGGTTGTTGTTGGTTTGGCAAGACGAAGAAAGAGCTGAAACAGGGAGACCTTTTTTGTACTTATAAATCCATACTGGACTTTTATGTATAAGCCGTCAATTGGGGAAAATCAAGAGGTGCCGGCCGGTGGTCGGGAGGTGGTCAGGGAGTTTTTCAGTGGAGCGGAAAGCCTCTTCGCGAGCAGGCTCGCTCCCACAGGGAATTTGCGTCGTACACAAAGTTTGTGTCCATGCAGATCTAATGTGGGAGCGAGCCTGCTCGCGAAGGCGTACTGGAATGCGAAGCGAAAATCACTGCTTCCAGCGATCCGCCGCCGCATGATCACTGTCGCGCCCTTCCACCCAGCGCGCACCATCGCTGGTGGTCTCTTTCTTCCAGAACGGTGCGCGGGTTTTCAGGTAGTCCATGACAAAGGCGCAGGCGTCGAACGCCGCCTGGCGGTGGGCGCTGGCAGCGCCGACGAAGACGATCGGCTCGCCCGGCTCCAGGGCACCGATGCGATGCAGCACTTCCAGCTTGAGCAGCGGCCAGCGCTGCTCGGCCTCAACGGCGATCTTGCCGAGGGCTTTCTCGGTCATGCCCGGGTAGTGCTCCAGAAACATCCCGGCCACATCGAGGCCGTCATTGAAGTCGCGAACGTAGCCGACAAAACTCACCACTGCACCGACGCCGACATTGGCAGCGTGCATGGCATTGACTTCAGCACCCGGATCGAACGCCGTGGACTGCACGCGGATCGCCATGGTTCAGCCCCCGGTCACGGTCGGAAAAAATGCCACTTCATCGCCATCGCTCACCGGTTCGTCGAGCTGGCACAAGTCTTCGTTGCGGGCGCACATGAGGTTCTGCTCGCTCAGCACCTCGGCGCCGTCACGCCGGGCCAGCAGCGCACGCACGTCATCGACGGTGGCGAAATCGCCTTCAACCTCCACCGAGTCGACGCCCAGCGCTTCGCGGTAACGGGCGAAAAACTTCACAGTCAGGTTCATGGCTGATCCGCCTGGAAATGGCCGCTCTTGCCGCCGAGCTTCTCCAGCAGCCGCACGCTTTCGATCGTCATGCCGCGGTCCACGGCCTTGCACATGTCATAGATCGTCAGAGCCGCGACGCTGGCGGCGGTCAGGGCTTCCATTTCGACGCCGGTCTGCCCGGACAACTTGCAACGCGCGACGATGCGCACGGTATCGTCGCCATCGGCACTGAGTTCGACCTTGACGCCGGTGAGCAGCAATGGATGACACAGGGGAATCAGATCGCTGGTTTTCTTTGCCGCCTGAATGCCGGCGATGCGCGCCACGGCAAACACGTCACCCTTGGGATGACCGCCGCTGACGATCATTTGCAGGGTGTCGGGCAGCATGCGCACCAGCGCCTGGGCCGTCGCTTCGCGGAACGTCACGGCTTTTTCGGTGACGTCGACCATGTTGGCGCGACCTTGGGAATCGAGATGAGTCAGCACAGGGATACTCCTGATCAGGAGCGTCGATTGTAAACCTGTGGGTCAGATTTCCGCACGCTTGATTATGTGTTCACCGCAGAACCCTGTGGGAGCGAGCTTGCTCGCGATAGCGATCTGACATTTAGCATTGATGTGGACTGATACACCGCTATCGCGAGCAAGCTCGCTCCCGCAGGGTTATTCGTTGAGCATAAAAACCGGGCGACCTTTAGGCCGCCCGGTTTTGGTGAGGGGGTTACAAATGCGATTCGGCGTATTCAGCCAGAATCGAACGCGGTACCCCTTGTAGCGTGATGTGCACACCGTTGGGGAAATCCTTGAAGCGTTCGGTCAGGTAGGTCAGCCCGGAGCTGGTCGCGGACAGGTAAGGGGTGTCGATCTGCGCCAGGTTGCCCAGGCACACCACTTTGGAACCGGCGCCGGCACGGGTGATGATGGTTTTCATCTGGTGCGGCGTGAGATTCTGGCATTCGTCGATCAGGATCAGGCTCTGCTGGAAGCTGCGACCCCGGATGTAGTTGAGGGATTTGAACTGCAACGGCACTTTGCTGAGGATGTAGTCGACGCTGCCATGGGTGCTTTCGTCATCCATGTGCAAGGCTTCGAGGTTGTCGGTGATGGCGCCCAGCCAGGGCTCCATTTTTTCCGCTTCGGTGCCGGGCAGGAAACCAATCTCCTGGTCCAGCCCCTGCACGCTGCGGGTCGCGATGATCCGCCGGTAGCGCTTGCTGACCATGGTCTGCTCGATCGCCGCCGCCAGGGCCAGGATGGTTTTACCCGAGCCGGCGGCGCCGGACAGGTTGACCAGGTGGATATCCGGATCGAGCAAGGCGTACAGCGCCAGGCTCTGGTAGATGTCACGGGGTTTCAGGCCCCAGGCTTCCTGGTGCAGCAAGGGTTCCTGGTGCAGGTCGAGAATCAGCAGCCGGTCTTCCTCGATTTCCTTGATCCAGCCGACAAAACCCTGTTCATCGATGATGAACTCATTGATGTGCACCGCTGGCAGGTTGTCGATCAGTTGCACCTGGTGCCAGGTGCGACCGTGGTCCTGACGGGTTTCGACATTCTTCACGCGGTCCCAGAAGGAGCCGTCCATGTTGTGGTAACCGTTGGGCAGCAGCGAGACGTCGTCAACCAGCTGGTCGGTGCTGTAGTCCTCGGCCGCAATCCCGCAGGCCCGGGCCTTGAGGCGCATGTTGATGTCTTTGGTGACCAGCACCACGGGCAGCTTGGGCTCGCGCGCGTGCAGGTCGATCAACTGATTGATGATGATGTTGTCGTTCAGGTGCTCGGGCAGAATGATATTCGGTTCGGCACGCTTGCTCATCAGGATCGACAGCAAACCCTTGGGCCCGCTTTTGCCACGCTGGATCGGTACACCCAGTTCAACGTCTTCAGGGCTGGCATCGCCCAGGGTCTTGTCGATCAGGCGAATGGCCTGGCGGCATTCCGCGGCCACGCTGTGATGCCCGCTCTTGAGCTTGTCCAGCTCTTCAAGCACGGTCATGGGGATGGCGACGTGGTGTTCTTCGAAGTTAAGCAGGGCGTTTGGATCGTGGATCAATACGTTGGTATCGAGTACATAAAGGATTGGCTGGTTGGAGGAAAAACTACGTCCGTGATCATCCATACTCGGTCACCTTTGTGGGAGCCAGTCGACGCAATACCGTGACAGTGCTGCGCCTCGAAGTGGCCACCGAATTCACTTGCGAGGGTTCAAGTGAACTTGCACACAAATGGGAGTCTTGGAAGACGCCACCTGTCTGCAGGTTTCGGCGGTCTGTCTTCGTAATACTCCAAAACCTGTGACAGGAAAAAGTACTTTGACGCTTTTTTTAAGTTTATTTTTCAGAATGACGAATAGCCCTTGGCGTGCAGGCAATGTGCCGTTAAAGTCGGAAGTCAACCTGCATAGAATTCTCCCCCAGATTCGCCCTTCGCCCAATGTTTACGGCCTTTTGCCGTTTTCAGCGAAAACCATCCTGACAGTCTTCCCAACCGATCCCGCTTTGCGCCGTTTGCGTGATGAGCCAGGGCATCGCCGTTTTCACGCCATCCTGCTTGATGTTGAAATTGATCACGCCGTGGCGCCATAACAGCATCAGGGTCAATACGCGTTGCGCGCTTTGGTCGGGCTTGAGCTTGCCGGCACCATCCTGGGCATCGATGTCCCACAGCGCCACTTGCAGGCCCTGGGCCTTGAAGAAGCTTTCGGCGTCCGCTCGACGCTGACCGTCAGGCGGGCGGAACAGCGGCACGTAATTCTCCGGCAGTTTGCCCTTGACCAGCTCGACGCTGCGTCGCACCGAGTCCTGCCAGTCCAGCCAGTGGCTGTGGGAGCGGAACTCCCAGCCTTGCACGCCGATGCAATGCGTTGAGTAAGTCGCTTGCAGGCTGGCGACCGAGCGTTCGGCCAGACGCGCCTGGATGTCCTTGCCGAGGACGAAGAAGGTGGCGCTCATGTTCGACTTGCGCAGGTACTCGGTCACCCAGGCAGTGTTGTCCGGGGCGGCATTGGCGGCGCTGTCGAAGGTCAGCAGGAACAGCCGGTCATTCATCTGATCGCCGCTGCGCTCATAGTCGCCAAAACGATCGACTTCGCTGCTGGTTTGCGGGAACAGCGCAGCCTTGCGCAGTTGCTCGTCCAGGTAGCGGGCATGGAACTGCCGACTCGGCTCGGCCCACTTGATGTAGTAGCTGTCGTCACTGACCTGAAACCTGGCCGCTTGCCGGCGCAAGGTCTCCAGGTCCTCGACCAGGAAACAGAAGGAGGCATCCTGATCGCAGCTTCGCTGGGCGAAGTTGTAATTGACCAGCAAACGCTGCCACAGGCGCTGGCGCAGGTGGTCGACCGACTGCAGATTGATGGTGCGCAGGCCCAGGCGCTGGGCCAGTCCCGGTTCGTCGAGGGATTCGCTGGCCAGCAGGACTCGGGCGAACGCCAGGATTTCGGCGCGTGAGGCGACATCGAACAGGGTCGGGTTGTCGAGCTGTTCGGGCCAGGTGCTGCGCTCGAGCGTCGCCACCTCGCCCGGCGCGGCCAGGGCACCGAAGCTCAGGAGCCAGGCAGAGAAAAGAAGAGCGATGCGCAATGGGATGTCTCCATAACAAAACCCGGGCGGCACTATAGCTGATGAGACACACATTCCCGCAGCAGCACTGAACCTTTGTGGGAGCGAGCCTGCTCGCGAATGCGGTGTGTCAGTAGGCATCATCGGAAACTGACACACCGCATTCGCGAGCAGGCTCGCTCCCACAGGGTTTTGTGGATAGCCACCGATCATCACCTATGGACGTGATAGCTGGAGTCAACACGGACAACCCCCTAGAATCGCCCCCACGATTAAAGGAGACGACTTCATGCTGATGGTGATTTCCCCCGCCAAGACCCTCGACTACGAAACACCGCCGGCAACCCAGCGCTTCACCCAGCCGCAATACCTCGACCATTCCCAGGAGCTGATCCTGCAACTGCGCGAGTTGAGCCCGGCGCAGATCAGCGAGTTGATGCATGTCTCCGACAAGATCGGTGGGCTCAACGCCGCGCGTTTCGGCAGCTGGACCCCGGCCTTTACCCCCGCCAACGCCAAACAGGCACTGCTGGCGTTCAAGGGCGATGTGTACACCGGGCTGAACGCGCAAACCTTCAGCGAGGCCGACTTCGATTACGCCCAGCAGCACCTGCGCATGCTGTCGGGCCTCTATGGCCTGCTGCGCCCACTGGACCTGATGCAGCCGTATCGCCTGGAAATGGGTACCAAACTGGCCAACGCCCGCGGCAAGGACCTGTATGCCTTCTGGGGTACGCGGATCAGTGAATGGCTTAACGAAGCACTCGCCGATCAAGGCGACGACGTGCTGCTGAACCTGGCTTCCAACGAGTACTTCTCGGCCGTCAAGCGCAACGCCCTGAACGCGCGCATCGTCAACACCGAGTTCAAGGACCTGAAGAACGGCCAGTACAAGATCATCAGCTTCTACGCCAAAAAAGCCCGGGGCATGATGAGCCGGTTCGTCATTGAAGAACGGGTCAACGATCCGGCAACCCTGAAACAGTTCGATGCACAGGGCTATCGCTACAGCGTCGAGCAATCCTCACCGGACAATCTGGTGTTTCTGCGCGATCACGCACCCGAGTAGTCACCCGGTCGGCGCATGACGCTTCGAGTTCCGTCATGCGCCGACGTCTGATCGTCGAACAATCCTTCGCCCGATCCGACACCTTATTGACGCCAGAAATCCAGCACCCAAATCCCTAACTTTAGTTTCACTCGACTTGGCTGATTTTTTTCCGTAGTGGCACCGAAAATTTTCAGCGGTAGTGGCACATTCCTATCTATTGCGCTCATAACCCCATGTATCAAGGGTGAAACAGACGTTGCTATCAATTTGAAAGCAGTGCCATCTTTGTCAATATTTCAAGAAATTTCAGAATTCGCGATGAGCGGACCGGAACTATGTCCAGATGCGTAGTTCATACCACCGGTAACGATTCTCCCGGAGCATGTGCGAGATAACTTACGCAGAGAAGTGATTGACGTAGCGAAGTTGTCACATGGAACTTGCGCTACTGGTCCCTGATTTGGGCAACACCTGAAGGACAGGAGATAACGCATCAATACTATCCCCTACCAGGCCAAGGCCGCGCCCCTATAAACGTGCTCGCCTGAGCACCCAACCGCTTGATTTACGGGCTTTTTGCCTGGCATTGAGCGCGCAAGACCCTTGCACCCGCGACTTCTACAGAGAAGCTCGGCTGCAAGACGGGGTAAATCATAATAATAAGGCCTAGTTGCGCACAATCTGAGTGACCTGTTTAGACACTCGGAACTTATTATGCCTGCACGCTGCATTGTTGCGCCTGTAAGGCCGCACTTGCGAGTGCATCACGACCGCATAACACCATTAATTCCGGCCATGTAATGGCCTGATGAAACAGACTTGATTAACTGAGAGGTAAATGCGATGCGCATCAGCATATTTGGTTTGGGTTACGTCGGTGCAGTATGTGCCGGTTGCCTGTCTGCACGGGGCCATGACGTCGTTGGCGTCGATGTCGCCAAAGACAAGATCGATATGATCAATGCCGGCAAATCGCCGATCGTTGAACCGGGTCTGGGCGAACTTCTGCAGAAGGGCATCGAGACGGGCCGCCTGCGCGGTACGACCAACTTCGCCGAAGCGATTCGCGACACCGACCTGTCGATGATCTGCGTCGGTACGCCGAGCAAGAAGAACGGCGACCTGGAACTGAACTACATCGAAGCCGTGTGCCGCGAGATCGGTTTTGTCCTGCGTGACAAGACCACCCGCCACACCATCGTGGTTCGCAGCACCGTGCTGCCGGGCACCGTGGCCAACGTCGTGATCCCGATCCTCGAAGACTGCTCCGGCAAGAAAGCCGGCGTCGATTTCGGTGTTGCGGTGAACCCTGAGTTCCTGCGTGAAAGCACCGCGATCGCCGACTACGACCTGCCACCGATGACCGTCATCGGCGAGTTCGACAAGGCATCGGGCGACGTTCTGCAATCGTTGTACGAAGAACTCGACGCACCGATCATCCGCAAGGACATCGCTGTCGCCGAAATGATCAAGTACACCTGCAACGTGTGGCACGCCACCAAGGTGACCTTCGCCAACGAAATCGGCAACATCGCCAAGGCTGTCGGCGTCGATGGTCGTGAAGTGATGGAAGTGGTCTGCCAGGACAAGACGCTGAACCTGTCCCAGTACTACATGCGTCCTGGTTTCGCGTTCGGCGGCTCTTGCCTGCCGAAAGACGTGCGTGCCCTGACCTACCGCGCCGGTTCCCTGGACGTGGAAGCGCCGCTGCTCAACTCGCTGATGCGCAGCAACGTGTCCCAGGTGCAGAACGCCTTCGACATCGTCTCCAGCCATGGCAAACGCAAAGTCGCCCTGCTGGGCCTGAGCTTCAAGGCCGGCACCGACGACCTGCGCGAAAGCCCGCTGGTTGACCTGGCGGAAATGCTGATCGGCAAGGGCTACGACCTGAGCATCTACGACGCCAACGTCGAATACGCCCGCGTTCACGGTGCGAACAAGGATTACATCGAGTCGAAGATCCCTCACGTCTCGTCCTTGCTCAACGCCGATTTCGACAGCGTGATCGACAACAGCGACGTGATCATCCTCGGCAACCGTGACGAGAAGTTCCGTGCACTGGCGCAACAGGCGCCACAGGGCAAGCAAGTGATCGACCTGGTCGGCTTCATGTCCCAGGCCACCAGCGTCAGTGGCCGCACCGAAGGCATCTGCTGGTAACACCTTCCCGTAGGAGCCAGGCTTGCCGGCGAACCAGACGACGTGATGTGTCAGGTTCGCCGCCTTCGCTCCTGTAGGAGCCAGGCTTGCCGGCGAACCAGGCAACGCGGTGTGTCAGGCACGCAGCCTTCGCGGGCAAGCCTCGCTCCTACGGTTTTTATGCCTGCCTTAACCCCATCGGGCCACCCCACAGGCTCGCCCGAGATCGAGACGGATGCAGATTATGCACAGGCTAAAGCACGGCCTACTTCAGGCCGCCGGTTGGCTGTTTTACCTAAGTTTATTGATGGGCATCGCCATGGCGTTGCCTGCGTCCACGTTCGACTCCGAGTCGAGGGACTTTATCTTCCTGATCGGTATCGTCGGTATCTGGCGCTATTCGATGGGTGCCACGCACTTTCTGCGCGGCATGCTGTTTCTGTACGTGGTCTATCCGCACCTGCGGCGCAAAGTGCGCAAGCTGGGGAAAGCGGCAGACCCGTCCCATGTGTTCCTGATGGTCACCAGTTTCCGTATTGACGCGCTGACCACCGCCCAGGTCTACGCCTCGGTGATTCGCGAAGCGATCGACTGCGGCCTGCCGACCACCATGGTCTGCTCCATCGTGGAAATGTCCGATGAGAAGCTGGTGAAAAGCCTGTGGTCACGGATGAATCCACCGGACCGCGTCAAGCTCGACTTCGTGCGCATTCCCGGCACCGGCAAGCGCGACGGCCTGGCCTACGGTTTCCGCGCCATCTCCCGCCACTTGCCGGACGACCGCGCCGTGGTTGCAGTGATCGATGGCGACACCGTGCTGGCCGAAGGCGTCGTGCTCAAGACCGTGCCGTGGTTCCAGATGTTCGGCAATGTCGGCGGCCTGACCACCAACGAGTTCTGCGAAGTGCGCGGCGGCTACATCATGAGCGAATGGCACAAACTGCGCTTCGCCCAGCGGCACATCAACATGTGCTCGATGGCCTTGTCCAAGCGCGTACTGACCATGACCGGCCGGATGTCGGTGTTCCGCGCCTCCGTGGTCACCAACCCGGACTTCATCGCCGACGTCGAAAGCGATTCGCTGCAACACTGGCGCCTGGGTCGCTTCAAGTTCCTCACCGGTGATGACAAGTCGAGCTGGTTCAGCCTGATGCGCCTGGGCTACGACACGTTCTACGTGCCGGATGCCGCGATCCACACCGTGGAACACCCGCCGGAAAAAAGCTTCATCAAGGCCAGCCGCAAACTGATGTTCCGCTGGTACGGCAACAACCTGCGCCAGAACTCCCGCGCCCTCGGCCTGGGGATGAAACGTCTCGGCCTGTTCACTTCGGTGGTGCTGTTCGACCAGCGTGTGTCGATGTGGACGTCGCTGCTTGGCCTGACGGTCGCGCTCATCGCTACCTTCAAGTACGGCGCCGCGTTCATCCTGGTTTACCTGCTGTGGATCGGCATTACCCGCCTGATCCTGACCGTGCTGCTGTCGTTGTCCGGTCACAATATCGGCCCGGCCTACCCGGCGATTCTCTATTACAACCAGATCGTCGGCGCGCTGGTGAAGATCTATGTGTTCTTCCGCCTCGACCGACAGTCCTGGAGTCGCCAGCCCACTTCCCTGACCCGTGATCTCGCCAGCTTTCAAGGTTGGTTCAACACTTGGTCGTCTCGGACCATGACCTTCTCCGCCGGCAGCATTTTTGTTGCCGTGCTGCTGATGATGGTCTGACCGAACTCGCCTGAATTAACTAGGAAATCGTCTATATGAATACCGCCGTCAACGCCAACGTAGTGCATGAATCAGAAGCCCAGCGCCAACACGCCCGAGTGAAAATCCCGGCCAAGCTGCGTTTCTTCGGTCCTGACCGGACTCCGGTTGAAGCCCGGGTCATCGACCTCTCCGCTGGCGGCCTGGCTTTCAACGCCGGTCAGTTGCCACTCAAGGTCGGCGAGGTCTACAAGGCTCGCCTGCAATTCGTCATCGACAACCTCGGCCTGGCCATGGACGTGGAGCTGCAAGTACGCTCCTTCGATCGCGAGACCGGCCGAGCCGGTTGCCAGTTCCAGAACCTGGAGCCGCGGGACATTTCCACCCTGCGCCACCTGATCACTTCGCACCTGGCCGGCGACATCGTCAGCGTCGGCGAGATGCTGGCGACCCTGCAGCGCGACAACTTCACCAAGGCGCGCAAGGTCAACGATGGCGGCCACGGCATGACCGCGTTCGGTCGTCTGCGCGCAGTGACCTTCAGCCTGGCGATTTTCCTCGTCGGCCTGGTGGCCTTCGGTTTCATCTTCAAATCGGTGTACGGCATGTACTTCGTCAGCCACGCCCAGGCTGGCCTGGTCAGCGTACCGGCGATGAACATCACCATGCCCCGTGACGGCACCGTGCAGAGCTTGATCAAGGCCGACGGCGTTGCTGCAAAAGGCGCCCCGCTGGCGACCTTCAGCACCAGCATGCTCGACGTGCTCAAGGGCCATCTGGACGACAATCAACTGCAGCCGGCCAAGGTTGAAGAGCTGTTCGGCAAGCAAATGACCGGCACCCTGACCTCGCCATGCGATTGCACCGTGGCGCAGCAACTGGTTGCCGACGGTCAGTACGCCAGCAAGGGTGACGTGATCTTCCAACTGGTGCCGCGTAACAGCGAAGCCAACGTCGAAGCGCGCTTCTCCTACCGCCAGTTCGGCGAAGTACTGCCAGGCAGCACGGTCAGCTTCCAGATCGCCGGCGAAGACACCGTCCGCAGCGGCAAGATCGTCAGCAGCACCAGCCTGAACAGCGCCGACCTGTCGTCCGACATCCGCGTACAAATCAAGCCTGACGAGCCGCTGAACAGCGCTTTCGCCGGTCGTCCGGTTGAAGTGAACAGCACCCGTGGTCCGAACCTGAACTGGCTGATCGACAAAGCCATGGCCGCCGGTCTTTAAACAGAGGACATGCCCGTGACGACTCCAACTATCCTCACAACACCGCAAACCCTGTGGGAGCGAGCCTGCTCGCGAAGGGGTCGCCTCGGTTTGTCTGATGCACCGAGCCGGAGCCTTTGCGAGCAGGCTCGCTCACACATGGGCTCCCTGTGCGCAGTTGCATTGGCCGTGAGCCTGGCCGGTTGCGCCGGTCTGCCCGACCAGCGCCTGGCCAACGAAGCCCTCAAGCGCGGCGATACCGCGCTGGCGGCACAGAACTACAAGCAACTGGCAGACCTGGGTTACAGCGAAGCCCAGGTCGGTATGGCCGATATCCAGGTCGACAGCCGTGACCCGGCGCAGATGAAACAGGCCGAGGCGACTTACCGCGCCGCGGCCAGCGTCTCGCCGCGGGCTCAGGCACGCCTGGGTCGTCTGCTGGTGGCCAAGCCCGGTTCCACCGAAGCCGAACAGCAGGAAGCCGAAGGTCTGTTGAAGAAAGCCTCCGCCGCCGGTGAACGCAATACCCTGATCCCGTTGGCGATGCTGTACCTGCAATACCCCCACAGTTTCCCTAATGTCAACGCACAGCAGCAGATCAGCCAATGGCGCGCCGAAGGCAAGGCGGAAGCGGGCCTGGCCCAGGTGCTGCTGTATCGCACCCAGGGCACTTACGACCAGCATCTGGACGAAGTGGAAACCATCTGCAAGGCCGCGTTGGCCACCACCGACATCTGCTACGTCGAGCTGGCAACGGTCTATCAGAAGAAAGCGGCGCCTGAGAAACAGGCAGAGCTGATCAAGCAGATGCAAGCCGCCCAGGCTCGCGGTGCGGTATCCGCTCAGCGCGTGGACAGCGTCGCTCGCGTACTGGGCGATGCAACCCTGGGCACGACCGATGAGAAAACCGCGCAGTCGCTGCTCGAAGGCATCGCACCGGGCTACCCCGCTTCCTGGGTCAGCCTTGCGCAATTGCTCTACGACTTCCCGGAACTCGGCGACGTCGACACCATGATGAAGTACCTGGACAACGGCCGCGCCGCCGACCAGCCCCGCGCCGAACTGTTGCTGGGCAAGCTCTACTACGAGGGCAAGATGGTCCCGGCCGATGCCAAGGTCGCCGAAGAGCACTTCAAGAAAGCCGTCGGCCGGGAAGTGGCCGCCGATTACTACCTCGGCCAGATCTACCGCCGTGGCTACCTGGGCGAGGTCTACTCGCAAAAGGCCCTGGATCACTTGTTGACCGCTGCGCGCAACGGCCAGAGCAGTGCCGACTTCGCCATCGCCCAATTGTTCTCCCAAGGCAAGGGCACCAAGCCCGACCCGCTTAACGCTTATGTCTTCAGCCAATTGGCCAAGGCCCGGAACACCCCGCAAGCCACCGAGCTTGCGCAAACACTCGAAGCCCAGCTGCCGCCTGCCCAGCTTGCCGAGGCCCAACGCCTGTTGAAACAAGAACAGGCCGTTCGTGGTGCCTCGAGCCAGAACACCCTGGAACTGCATGCCCTGGAAGAAGAAGACGGCGAGGAATCCCTATGAAGTTGAATCCATTCGTTAAGGCCGGCATTGGCCTGTCATTCGCCCTGCTGTGGTCGTGCCCGACCCTGGCAGCCTTGACCGAAAGCAAGAACTACGGCCTTGACGTCAAAGTCACCGCCCAGTCCGAAGACGATACCGACCTGGGTACGGCGAGCGGCGGCGACGTCAATGGCGTCGGCCTCGACCTGCGTCCGTGGATCTATGGCGAGAGCGGCGCGTGGAGCGGCTACGCCATGGGCCAGGCCGTGACGTCCACCGACATCATCGAGACCGACACCCTGCAGCAATCCGACAGCGACGGCACCCAGGCCACCGACAGCGGTGATCGCAAGAGCAAGAAGAATTACCTGGCGATGCGTGAGTTCTGGGTCGGCTACAGCGGCCTGACGCCCTACCCTGGCGAGATCCTCAAGCTCGGTCGTCAACGCCTGCGCAATGACGACGGCCAATGGCGCGACACCAACATCGAAGCGCTGAACTGGACCTTCGACACCACCCTGTTGCGCGCCAACGCCGGTGTTGCCGAACGCTTCAGCGAATACCGCACCGACCTCACCGAACTTGCGCCCAAGGACAAGGATCGCCTGCACGCTTACGCGGATGCGGCGTACCAGTGGAACCCAGGCAACTGGGTCGGCATTCGCGGTCATCACACCCACGATGACGGCAAGCTGGACTACGCACAGCCGGGTGTAGCCGCCGATTCCCTGGACAAGAAAGAGAACGGCGACATCAGCTGGATCGGCCTCACCGCCGACAGCGATGCCTACAACTGGCGCAACACCAATACCGTCAATTACTGGGGCAGCATCACCGGCATGAGCGGCGACCGCGACCGGGTCAACCCGCTCAACGCCGACGGCACAGCGCCGGCACAAGCCAAGAACAGTGGCGATGTCGATGGCTGGGCCACCGACCTGGGCGTGCGTCTGCGCCTCGATCCGCAATGGCAAGTCGGTGCAGCCTATGCCCGCGCCAGCGCCGATTACGAACAGAGCGGCCTGCAAAGCAACCGCTCGAACTACACCGGTACCCGCTCGCGGGTTCATCGTTACGGCGAGGCTTTCCGTGGCGAAATGAACAACATGCAGAGCGCCTCCCTGTTCGGTTCGTGGATGCTCAACGACGAATACGACGCCAGCGTGATCTACCACAAATTCTGGCGCGTCGACGGCAACAAGCCGGTCGGCAGCAACGGCATCAACGCCGTGCAGAACGACACCGATGACGTGACCGGCGCCGTGCTCTCCAGCACCTCGCTGCCGCTGGAAGATGGCAACAAAGACCTCGGCCAGGAAATGGATGTGGTCGTCACCAAGTACTTCAAGCAGGGCCTGCTGCCCGCCGCCTTGAGTCAATCGATCGATGAGCCTTCGGCCCTGGTGCGTTTGCGCGGCGGTGTATTCAAGCCGGGCGATGCCTACGGCAAAGGCGTCGACTCGTACATGCACCGTGCGTTTGTCGACGTGATCTGGCGCTTCTGATGCGAACAGCGAAGGGAGTTCCTCACATGAACAGTCCGAAGAGAGGCTCGATCACCTTGCTGGCCGGCGCGATGCTGCTGGCAAGCTCGGCGGCCTTCGCCAGCGTGGAGCCGGCAGCCCCTCAAAAAGGGAAGCCGGCCACCGTGGCCAAGGAACTGCAACAGGCCAGGACCTATACCGTCGCCAGTGCGCCGACCGCGCCGCTGGAGATGGAAAAGCCGAAACTGCCGGACACTTCCGGCTACACCGCCGAAGCCATCGCCGCGAAAATCGTGCGCACCAAGCCCGGCAAAATCAGCGTGCGTCGGATGATGCAGGAAGACGCCCTGAAGGACTTCATCGGCGGCGACAACAAGATGGCCGAATGGGTGGTGCGTCAGCACGGCATCCCGCAGGCGATCTTCGTCGACGACGGCTACATGAACCTCAAGGACCTGGCCAAGAAGGTACCCAAGCAGTACTTCAGCGAAACCTCGCCGGGCGTGTTCCTGGCGAAGTTGCCGATCGTGGTCGGGAACAAGGGCATCCTGGAAATCGACAAGCAGACCCAGGAATTGCGCCTGTCCCAGGAGGCCGGTTCGTTCCTGGTCAATGACGGTCAGTTGTTTGTGCGCGATACCAAAATCACCGGCTGGCGCGAGAAGGAAAACGGCCCGGCGACCTTCAAGTCGCCGAAGGAATTCCGTCCGTTCCTGCTGTCGTGGGGCGGTACCGAGACCTATATCGCCAACAGCAAGATGGCCAGCTTCGGCTACGCCAACAGTAAGTCCTACGGCGTGAGTATTTCCCAGTACACGCCGAACATGGCCAAGGTGCTCAAGCGCCCGGAACCGACTGGCTGGATCGTCGGCTCCGAGTTCTCGGACATGTGGTACGGCTTCTACTGCTACGAAGCCGAAGACTTCGTGGTCAAGGGCAACACCTACAAAGACAACATCGTCTACGGCATTGACCCCCATGACCGGTCGCACGGTCTGATTATCGCCGACAACACGGTGTACGGGACCAAGAAGAAGCACGGGATCATCATTTCCCGTGAGGTCAACGACAGCTTCATCTTCAACAACCGCAGCTACGACAACAAGCTCTCGGGCCTGGTGATCGACCGTAACAGCGTGAACAACCTGATCGCCTACAACGAGATCTACAAGAACCACACCGACGGCATCACCCTCTACGAGAGTGGCAACAACCTGCTGTGGGGCAACAAGGTGATCAGCAACCGCCGCCACGGCATCCGGATTCGTAACAGCGTGAACATCCGCCTGTACGAAAACCTGGCCATGGCCAATGGCCTGACCGGTGTGTACGGCCACATCAAGGACCTGAGCGACACCGACCGGGACATCGACCTCGATCCGTTCGACGCTCAGGTGTCCCTGATCATCGTCGGTGGCGAACTGGCCGGCAACGGCAGCGGGCCGCTGTCCATCGACTCGCCGCTGAGCGTCGAGTTGTATCGCGTGTCCATGCTCGCGCCGACCAAATCCAGCGGCATCAGCTTCAACGGGATTCTTGGCGAGCGCCAGGATGAAATTCTCGACCTGCTGGTGCGCCAGCAGAAAGCCGTGCTGATCGACCCTGTCGAACGCCAGACCGAAATGCAGGACTGAGGATAATTTTATGCGCCCACACTTGATCAAATTACTCAGCCTGTCGGCCCTGACCGCCGGCATTCTCGCGGCCAGCGCCGGTGCGCGGGCCGATGAAGCCAAAGCACCCAGCTTCAGCGCCGAACCGTGCTGCAACCTCTGCCCCGAAGCCCACGACGCCAAGAACTACACCACGCGCTACCAGCAGAACTTCACCACGCTGGTACAGGCCCAGGGTGACTGGCTGTTCCGGACCCAGGAAGACTTGCGCACCGAATTCGACACCACCCCCGCCGGCTACAAACGCATGAAAGAGCTGCACGACGCGTTCAAGAGCAAAGGCGTGGAACTCGTTGTCGTTTATCAGCCCACGCGAGGCCTGGTGAACCGCAACAAGCTCAATCCGCAAGAGAAAGCGCAATTCGATTTCGACAAGGCGCTGAAGAACTACAAGACCATGCTCGGCCGTTTCGCGCAGATGGGTTATGTAGTTCCGGACCTGTCGCCACTGACCAATGAATCGCTGCCCGACACCCTGCCGGCCCACGACTTCTACTTCCGCGGCGACCAGCACTGGACACCGTATGGCGCCCAGCGCACGGCAAAGATCGTGGCCGAGAAGGTCAAGCAGATTCCGGCCTTCGCCGACATTCCCAAGCGTGAATTCGAGACCCATAAGTCGGGTCGCATGGGCAAGACCGGAACATTACACAATATGGCCGGTCAACTCTGTGGCACCAGCTACGCGATCCAGTACATGGATCAGTTCACCACCGAGCCCAAGGGCGAAGCAGGCGATGGCGATCTGTTCAGTGACTCCGGCAATCCGGAGATCACCCTGGTCGGCACCAGCCACAGTGGCAAGAACTACAACTTCGCCGGTTTCCTCCAGGAGGCCATCGGCGCCGACATCCTCAACGTGGCGTTCCCCGGCGGTGGCCTGGAAGGTTCGATGCTGCAGTACCTGGGCAGCGAAGAGTTCCAGACCAAGCCGCCGAAGATCCTGATCTGGGAATTCTCGCCGCTTTATCGCCTCGACCAGGAAACCACCTACCGCCAGATGATGGCGCTGCTGGACAACGGTTGCGAAGGAAAGGATGCACAGATGACCGGCAGCACCACGTTGAAACCGGGCAAGAACGAATTGATGGTCAACACCAAGAACCTGAACCTGCAGAACAGCAGCCATCAGGTTGATATCCGCTTCGCCGATCCGTCGGTGAAAACCCTGCAAGCCACCCTCTGGTACATGAACGGTCGCCACGAGGACATCAAGATCGAAAAACCGGAAACCTCCGACACCGACGGGCGTTTCGCCTTTGAGTTGCGCACGGACGAAGACTGGGGCTCGCAGAATCTGCTGGCCGTCGAAGTCCAGGGCCCTGAAGCAGGTGCCGCGCCGCAGAAAGTCGAAGCGAAGATATGCAAACGCAATGTGTTCCCTGGCTTGGGGCAGCGTACCGCTCAAGCCGGGCAATGAGGCAACCTCTTATGACATGCATGCAAACTCGAACTTTGAAAAGATTGATCGCACCGTCCCTGTTGACCCTGGCCATGTTTGCCGGGGCGACTCAGGCCGCCGCGCCCCTGCGTCCACCCCAGGGTTATTTCGCGCCGATCGAAAAAGTCAAAACCGGTGACAAGAGCGAAGGCTGTGACGCAATGCCGACGCCCTACACCGGCTCATTGCAATTTCGTAGCAAGTACGAAGGCTCCGACAAGGCCCGTTCGACCCTGAACGAGGCCTCGGAAAAAGCTTTCCGCGATACCACGGCCGACATCACCAAGATCGAGCGCGCCACCAGCAAGCACGTGATGCAGTACATGCGTGACGGGCGCCCTGAGCAACTGGAATGCACCCTGAACTGGCTGACCGCCTGGGCCAAGGCCGATGCGTTGATGTCCAAGGACTTCAACCACACCGGCAAGTCCATGCGCAAATGGGCACTGGGCAGCATGGCATCGTCCTATGTCCGCCTGAAGTTCTCCGACTCTCATCCGTTGGCGAACCATCAGCAGGAATCGCAACTGATCGAAGCCTGGTTCAGCAAGATGGCTGATCAAGTGGTCAGCGACTGGGACAACCTGCCGCTGGAAAAAACCAACAACCACTCGTACTGGTCCGCCTGGTCGGTGATGGCAACCTCCATCGCCACTAACCGCCGCGACCTGTTCGATTGGTCGGTGAAGGAATTCAAGGTCGGCGCCAATCAAATCGACGCCGAGGGTTTCCTGCCGAACGAGCTCAAGCGTAAGCAACGCGCCCTCGCCTATCACAACTATGCCCTGCCGCCGCTGGCGATGATCGCCAGCTTCGCCCAGGTCAACGGTGTGGACTTGCGTCAGGAAAACAACGGCGCGTTGAAACGCTTGGGTGACCGCGTGCTCGCCGGCGTTGAAGACCAGGACGAGTTCGAAGAGAAGAGCGGCAAGGAACAGGACATGACCGACCTCAAGGTCGACTCGAAATTCGCCTGGCTCGAACCGTTCTGCTCGCTCTACACCTGCTCGGCGGATGTGCTGGAGAAGAAACACGAGATGCAGCCATTCAAGACCTTCCGCCTCGGGGGTGACCTGACCAAGGTCTACGACCCGGCTTACGAGAAAGGCAAAGGTTCCTAGGACAAACGCAAACCCCCTGTAGGAGCGAGGCTTGCCCGCGAAGAACGATGACACGGTTCATCCGTTCAACCGCGTAACGCCCTTCGCGGGCAAGCCTCGCTCCTACAGGGTCAGTGCAAGATTTGAGTTAAGTGATATTCCCCCGTTTTCTGGTGGGGGGGTTTGGGGGGGCTGCGGCCCTTGACTGTTGGTTAAACACGGAGAGATCGGGATGGTATTTTCGTCCAATGTATTCCTGTTTTTGTTCTTGCCGATCTTTCTCGGCATGTATTACCTGAGCGGAATACGCTATCGCAACCTGCTGCTGCTGATTGCCAGCTATGTGTTCTATGCCTGGTGGCGTGTGGACTTTCTGGCGCTGTTCGCCGCCGTCACGCTGTGGAACTACTGGATCGGGCTGAAAGTCGGTGCGGCAGGCGTCAGGACCAAACCGGCGCAGCGCTGGTTGCTCCTGGGCGTGGGCGTCGACCTGTGCATTCTCGGCTACTTCAAGTACGCCAACTTCGGTGTCGACAGCATCAACGCGATGATGACGTCGGTCGGTCTGTCGCCGTTCATCCTGACCCACGTGCTGCTGCCGATCGGGATCTCGTTCTACATATTCGAGTCCATCAGCTACATCATCGACGTCTACCGTGGTGACACCCCGGCGACCCGCAACCTGATCGATTTTGCTGCGTTCGTGGCGATCTTCCCGCACCTGATCGCCGGCCCGGTATTGCGTTTTCGCGACCTGGCCGATCAGTTCAACAACCGCACCCACACCCTCGACAAGTTCTCCGAGGGCTGCACGCGGTTCATGCAGGGTTTCATCAAGAAAGTCTTCATCGCCGACACCCTGGCGGTGGTGGCCGACCATTGCTTCGCCCTGCAGAACCCGACCACGGGCGATGCCTGGCTCGGCGCCCTGGCCTACACCGCGCAGCTGTATTTCGACTTCTCCGGTTACAGCGACATGGCCATCGGCCTGGGCTTGATGATGGGTTTCCGCTTCATGGAAAACTTCAAGCAGCCGTACATCAGCCAGTCGATCACCGAGTTCTGGCGGCGCTGGCACATCAGCCTGTCCACCTGGCTGCGTGACTACCTGTACATCACCCTCGGCGGTAACCGCAAGGGCACGCTGATGACCTATCGCAATCTGTTCCTGACCATGCTGCTCGGTGGCCTGTGGCACGGTGCGAACATCACTTACATCGTGTGGGGCGCCTGGCACGGCATGTGGCTGGCGATCGAAAAGGCCCTGGGCCTGAACACTTCGCCACGCAGCATCAACCCGATCCGCTGGGCACTGACGTTCCTGCTGGTGGTGATGGGCTGGGTGATCTTCCGCGCAGAAAACCTGCACGTCGCCGGCCGTATGTACGGCGCGATGTTCAGCTTCGGCGAATGGTCGCTGTCGGAACTCAACCAGGCCAGCCTGACCGGCCTGCAAGTGGCGACCCTGGTGGTGGCGTACGCAACCCTGGCGTTCTTCGGCATCCGTGATTTCTACAGCAACCTGCCACCGGAGAAGACCAAGCCTGCCGTGAACGTCGAGGCCAATGGCCCGGCCACTGCACAACCAGGAATGATCAAGGCCGTACCGGGTGACAACCCGGCCAGCATCCACGAGCCGGGTTACACCGTCGGCGTTGAAGCGACCGTGCAACCGGCCTACTGGACCGCCAACTGGTCGCGTTATGTGATGCGCGCCCTGGTCCTGCTGCTGTTCATTGCTTCGATTCTCAAACTCTCGGCGCAAAGCTTCTCGCCGTTCCTTTACTTCCAGTTCTGAGGGATCTGACCATGACCCGCTCATTACGCATCTTCTACATCGCCCTGTTCATGCTGACGCTGTTGGCCCTGGGCGTGTGGTCCACGCGCAGCTTCCTGGGCTTCAGTACCAACGCCGATGCGACAGTGCTCAACGGCCGCTGGTCCAAAGCCGTGGAAACGCACTACGACGAAGAGTTCCCGATCAAGCGCCTGGGCACCAACCTCTGGGCCGCGCTGGATTTCAAACTGTTCAATGAAGGTCGTCCGGGCGTCGTGCTCGGTCGCGACCAGTGGTTGTACAGCGATGAGGAGTTCAACCCGATCGTCAACGAAGAGCTGAACCTGCAAGGCAACTACGCGCTGGTCGAAGGCGTGCGCCAGACCCTGAAAGCGAAAGGCGTGAAACTGGTGATGGCGATCGTGCCGGCCAAGACTCGCCTGTATCCGGAACACCTGGGTGACGTGAAGCCTTCGAGCATCCACGCCAATCTCTACCAGGACTTCCACGCCCAGGTCGCTGCCAACAAGGTAATTGCTCCCGACCTGCTCGGCCCGCTGCTCAAGGGCAAGCTGGACGGTCAGCAAGTGTTCCTGCGCACCGACACCCACTGGACGCCGGAAGGCGCGCAAATCGCTGCCCAGACCCTGGCCAAAACCATTGCCGACCAGACGCCGCTGAGCGGTGAGCCGCAAAACTTCGTGACCGAAGCTGCGGAAAAGGTCACCCACAAAGGCGACTTGCGTCTGTTCCTGCCGCTGGATCCGCTGTTCGAAAACCTGATGCCGGCCACCGAGCCGTTGCAGAAGCGCAACACCGTGGTTGCTGAAGGCCAGGCTGGCGGTGATGACGCGCTGTTTGCCAACACTGAAGTACCGGTGGCCCTGATCGGCACCAGCTACAGCGCCAACCCTAACTGGAACTTCGTCGGTGCGCTCAAAGAAGCACTGCACAGCGACGTGGTCAATTACGCCGAAGACGGCCACGGCCCGATTCTGCCGATGCTCACCTATCTGAAAAGTGATGCTTTCAAGAACAGCCCGCCACAGGTGCTGATCTGGGAGTTTCCTGAACGTTATCTGCCTGTGAACAACGAAATCGGTGACGCCGACCCGCAGTGGGTCGCAGAGCTCAAAGAAGCCGGCGTTCGCCAACAAAACGTAGCCGCAAACACTAAATCCGAGACGCCCGACCGGGCGCAAAACTGAAAGAGAGGTACACCATGACTTTCACTACTACTCCTCGCCGTCTCGCTAAGACTTTGGCTCTGGTTGCTGGCATGAGCGCCCTGTCGATGCAGGCTTTCGCCGGCGACGCCGCGCTCTATGGCCCGACCGCTCCGAAAGGCTCGAGCTTCGTACGGGTCTACAACGCCGGTAACGCTGAAGTCAGCGCCACGGTCGGCAGCACCAACCTGGCCGAAGTCGCGCCGCTGTCCAGCACCGACTTCAGCTTCATGCCTGGCGGCGACTACAGCGCCAAGGTCGGCAGCCAGACCCTGCCGGTGAAACTGGCCGGTGACCACTATTACACCCTGGTCAACAATGCCAGCGGCGCGCCGCAACTGATCGAAGAGCCGCCGTTCAAGAACAAGCAGAAGTCCCTGGTTCGCGTACAGAACCTGAGCGACAAGGCCCTGACCCTGAAAACCGCCGACGGCAAGACCGAAGTGGTGCCGAACGTGGCCGCCAAGGGCCGTGGCGAGCGTGAAATCAACCCGGTCAAAGTCAGCCTGGCGCTATACGATGGCGCAAAGAAAGTCGGCGACGTGAAACCGGTTGCCCTGGAACGCGGTGAAGCCGCCGTGCTGTACGTCACCGGCACCGGCAGCAGCCTGTCGCCAGTCTGGGTAAAACGCCCGGTTTCGACGCGCTAATCAATTTTCCCGGACTGACCCATGTCCCCCTGTAGGAGCGAGCTTGCTCGCGAAAAACGCAAGGTCAACGCGTTTACCCAGACAGTACGCGTTTTCGTTGACGTCCATCGCGAGCAAGCTTGCTCCTACAAAGGACCGAGGTGTCAGTTGGGACACGAAACAAGAAAAAGAGTGAAACGACAGAACGCAGTAGCTCTGACCCATACGATTTTCAAGGAGTAACAACATGATTCCGGTGATCTTGTCAGGTGGTAGCGGCTCACGTCTTTGGCCGCTTTCGCGCAAGCAGTTCCCCAAGCAATTCCTCGCCCTGACCGGCGAACACACGCTGTTCCAGCAAACCCTGGAACGCCTGGTGTTCGAAGGCATGGACACCCCGATCGTGGTCTGCAACAAAGACCATCGTTTTATCGTCAATGAGCAGCTGGCGGCCCGTAACCTGGACACCCAGCGCATCCTGATGGAACCCTTCGGCCGCAACACTGCGCCGGCGGTGGCCCTGACGGCGATGATGCTGGTCAATGAAGGTCGCGATGAACTGATGCTGGTCCTGCCGGCCGATCACGTGCTCGAAGACCAGAAAGCCCTGCAACGCGCCCTGGCCCTGGCCACGGTCGCGGCCGAAAACGGCGAAATGGTGCTGTTCGGCGTACCGGCCACCAAACCGGAAACCGGCTATGGCTACATCAAGTCGACCAACGACTCGTTGCTGCCCGAAGGCGTCAGCCGTGTCTCGCACTTCGTCGAAAAACCAGACGTGAAACGCGCCACCGAGTTCGTCCAGTCCGGCGGTTACTTCTGGAACAGCGGCATGTTCCTGTTCCGCGCCAGCCGCTTCCTCGAAGAACTGAAAAAGCACGATCCGGACATCTACGACACCTGCGTCCTGACCCTGGAACGCAGCGAACAGGATGCCGATACCGTCGATATCGACTCCGCGACCTTCGCTTGCTGCCCGGACAATTCCATCGACTATTCGGTCATGGAAAAAACCCAGCGCGCCTGCGTCGTGCCGCTGACCGCGGGCTGGAGCGATGTCGGCTGCTGGTCGTCGCTGTGGGATGTGAACAAGAAAGACGCCAATGGCAACGTCACCAAGGGCGATGTGGTCATCCAGGACAGCAAGAACTGCATGATCCACGGCAACGGCAAGCTGGTGTCGGTGATCGGCCTGGAAAACATCGTGGTCGTCGAAACCAAGGACGCCATGATGATCGTCCACAAGGACAAGGTCCAGGGCGTGAAACAGATGGTCAACACGCTCAACGCGCAAGGTCGCAGCGAAACCCAGACCCATTGCGAAGTCTATCGTCCGTGGGGCTCCTACGACTCGGTGGACATGGGCGGCCGCTTCCAGGTCAAGCGCATCTCGGTCAAGCCGGGCGCCTGCCTGTCCTTGCAGATGCACCACCACCGCGCCGAACACTGGATCGTGGTCAGCGGCACTGCCGAAGTGACCTGCGACGAGAACGTGTTCCTGCTGACTGAAAACCAGTCGACCTATATTCCGATCGCTTCGGTCCACCGCTTGCGCAACCCGGGCAAGATTTCACTCGAGATCATCGAAGTGCAATCTGGCAGCTACCTGGGCGAAGACGATATCGAGCGGTTTGAAGATATCTATGGTCGTTCCAACCCGATCGAGCGTGGCGTTTCGGTGAAAACCATCGCGCAGTAAACGTTCGGTAATACAAAAGCCTCCATCCTGCTCACTGCGACCGCAGTGGGTGGGATGGGGGCTTTTTTTTGCCTGGATTTTTTGTTGCCCCGGCTGGCTTCTTCGCGAGCAGGCTCGCTCCCACAGGGTTCTGGGTTGATCACAGATCTTGTGTGCAAATCTGTTCCCTGTGGGAGCGAGCCTGCTCGCGAAGAGGCCAGATGCCCCACCGCCGAAATCAAGCCCATCGCCAATCCCCCCTACGCTTAGGTACGATGACCCTCTCCCACCCCGAGGTTTCGCGTCATGTTCATCGGCGTCCTGCTGGTCATTACCTGGCTGATCCTGTTGCTGCGCTACCCGGCCAAGGCCTTGCCCGTCTCTGTGGCGGCCTTCATCGGATTGGGCGTGGTAGCCACCTGGGTGATCTGGATGGACAACCGCGAGATCAAGCAACTGGCGCGACTGGAGTTGCGCATCGTCTATGCGCCAGAACAGTGTCCGGCGGATCGTCCGCTTAAGTTGACCATGAACAACGGCAACGACGTGCCGCTGACCGAGTTGCGCTGGCGTGTTGCGGCTTACGCGCCGGGTGATACGGTGAACCTGGCCGACAATCAATACGCCGCGCCCCGCTATCGTGGGCCTGGGGAACTGCAGGCCGGCGCGAGCTGGGACGACTGTTTGCCGATGCCGCCATTGCGTCCGGGCTATCGCCCGCAAACCCTGGAGTTTCGCGCCGAGCGATTGCAGGGTAGTTTCTCCGACTGACCGCGTTTATCGTTTATCGCGAGGTCGGATCGTCGCACGCTCGCTCCTGAAAAAATCGACCCTATCTATTGCACAAGGACCGCGCCATGCCCGTTGCGTTGATTACCGGATGTTCCAGCGGCATTGGCCGCGCCCTGGCCGATGTCTTCAAAGGTGCCGGTTACGAAGTCTGGGCCAGCGCCCGCAGGGCTGAAGACGTTGCGACCCTGACGGCTGCCGGGTTCACCGCCGTGCAACTGGACGTCAAAGATGGCGTGGCACTCGAACAGTTGAGCGAGCGAATCAACCAGCAACGTGGCGGTCTCGACGTGCTGATCAATAACGCCGGTTACGGCGCGATGGGCCCGCTGCTCGATGGCGGCGTACCGGCCATGCAGCGCCAGTTCGAAACCAATGTGTTCGCCATCGTCGGCGTGACCCGGGCGATGTTCCCGGTGCTGCGTCGCGCCAAGGGATTAGTCGTGAATATTGGTAGCGTGTCCGGGGTTCTGGTGACGCCATTCGCCGGTGCTTACTGTGCGTCAAAAGCCGCCGTGCATGCCTTGAGCGATGCCCTGCGCATGGAACTGGCGCCGTTCGGCGTGCGCGTCATGGAAGTCCAGCCGGGTGCCATCGAGTCCAGCTTCGCGAAAAACGCCGGTCACGAGGCGGAGCAGTTGATCACCGAGCAGTCGCCGTGGTGGCCGTTGCGTGAAGGCATCCGGGCGCGAGCCAAGGCGTCCCAGGACAAACCGACGCCGGCCAGTGAGTTTGCCCGCGATTTGTTGAAGGCTGTGCAACAGGGCAAACCGCCACGGTTGATTCGCCTGGGTAATGGCAGCCGGGCGTTGCCGTTGCTGGCGGGGTGGTTGCCCAAGGGGGTGCTGGAGTCGGGATTGATGAGGCGGTTCGGGTTGAGGGGGAAGCTCTAGGACCGAGTCGCCTGCCTTCGCGAGCAAGCCCGCTCCCACAAGGTTTGCTGGATGCCATAGATAGCATTCACACCCAAAAAACCTGTGGGAGCGAGCTTGCTCGCGATGGGCGCAACTCGGTCTACCGGTTATGCACCATCACCTTGTTTCACCACCACCGTACACGTAATCCCCGCCGCCAGCAGCACCCCCTCCGGCACTTCATCGATGTGAATCCGCACCGGCACTCGCTGCGCCAGGCGCACCCAGTTGAAGGTCGGGTTCACATCCGCGATCAGCTCGCGGCTCTCAGGGTTATCACGGTCATAGATGCCCCGGGAAATACTCTCCACGTGCCCTTTCAACACTTCCCCACTCATCAACTGCATGTCGGCCTTATCGCCAACCCGCACATGGGGCAGCTTGGTTTCTTCAAAGAAGCCGTAGACCCAGAACGAGTTCATATCGACCACGGCCATTTTCGCTTCGCCGATGCGCGCATAGTCGCCGCGATGCACGTTGAGGTTGGTCACGTAGCCGTCCACCGCTGAGCGCACTTCAGTACGCTTGAGGTTCAATTGCGCGGCTTCGAGCTGGGCCTGGGCATGCTGGTAATCGGCCAGGGCCGAGTCGGCGATGTTGCTGGCGTCGTCGCGGTTTTCCCTGGAGATCACCAGGTTGTCCATGTCGGCGCGGCGACGGGCGTTGACCTTGCGCATCTCCCATGTCGACTTGCGCGAGGCGACCAGGGACTGCGCCTGTTTGACCGCTATGCGGTAGTGCTCGGGGTCGATGCGCATCAGCAGATCGCCCTTCTTCACCAGCTGGTTATCCCGTACCGGCACGTCCACCACTTCCCCCGTGACGTCGGCGGCGACGTTGATGATATCGGCGCGCACCCGGCCATCGCGGGTCCATGGCGTGTTCATGTAGTGCTCCCACAGGGTGCGGCCGATCCAGATCGCGAGGACCAGCACCAGCAGGGTGGCGAGCAGGCTGAAAAGCTTTTTCATCAGGGCCTTCTTCAGTGATAGAGAGTCAGTGACAGAGAGTCAACGGTAGACAGTCAGCGCCAGGGCGCCGAACAGACAGGTAAACAGACTCAGGCGCAGCAACGCCGGGTGCCAGAAAAAACGGTAGAGGTCGAATCCGGACAGGAATCGGTCCAGTGCCCAGGCCAGCGCCGCGGCGATGAAGAACATCAGCGTCATCGTTGGCATGTAGACGCCGTGGAAGGCGATTTCACGGGGCATGTTCAAGTCCTTGAGGCTGCGTGTCGGCGTAGGCCGCGAGCGGTGATTGCGGATCGAGCAGAGAGGTGCGGATGAAGTGCAGGTAGCTCTTCACCCGGCGCAAAGCCGAGGTATCGAAGTGCGGGGCGAACGGTTCGTCGGTGGCTTGCACACGGCTGATGGCGTGATCCACGGCGATCAGAGCGCGCTGCAGATTGCTCTGGCTCGGTTGCAGGAACAGCCGCACCAGCGAGCGGCCCATCACCCGGATCGCCTGGCGCCACGGCTGCGATTCGGCGTAGGCCGGATGCACCGGCAGAATCGCCTGTTCCTTGCGCAATTCGATGATCGCGTGGCCGACTTCCAGCACCACGAACATCCAGCGCAGCAAGTCCCGTTGCACCTGCGGCTGGCCCGCGGCGAGGCCATAGGCCTGGTGCAACAAGTCCCGCGTGCTGCTTTCAAAACCCGACGCCAGGCCCTTGAGTTTGCCGCTGATGGCGTAGACCACCTGACCCCGCAAGTCCTGCTCCAGCCGACGCCATAACCAGCGGCTGTTGGGCGGCAGGATGATCGCCCCGGCCGCCGCGCACACCAGCATGCCTAGCACCATGGCGATGTAGTCGTTGATGAAGGTGTAAGGGTTGTAGATGGTGAGGTTATCCGGCACCGAACCTGTGCTGAAGAAGATCAACAAACCCAGGCCGACGCCGGCGTATTGCGGCCTCGACGACAGGAACGAACCCAGCACAATCACGGGCGCCAGCATCACGCACAGCAACGGAAAACCGTCGATCCACGGGAAGATGAAAAACATCTCGACGAAGCCGATCAGCGCCCCCAGGAAGGTGCCGCAGGCCATCTGGAACGCCATGCGTTTCGGGTTCGGTGTCGCGGCGGACAGGCCGACCGTAGCCGCCGCGATCAGGGTCATGGTCGCCCCGCTCGGCCATGCCGTCGCCACCCAGTAACTGCCCAGAATCACCAGAATGAACGCCGCGCGAATCCCCGACGCCGCCGAGGCCATCCAGTTGGTTTGCGGAGTGAAGGGTTCGTCCCATTGTTCCCGTTCATGGGTGTGCTCGGCCAGGGAGGCGTGGGTCTGCGCATAACCGTGCAGGTCGTCGACGAAGCGATAGAGCAGTTCGTAGGCGGTATGAAAATCCAGCTGCTCGGCATCGCTGGGGTCGCTCTCCTGGAACCTCGCCCGCAGGCTGCGCACACGCGCCGGCAGCGCTTCCTTATAGGCGCTCAGGGCAAGCACAAGACGTGCGGCATCGGGGCTGGTCAACGCGCGACCGCTGAACCCGTCGAGCATTTCAGCGAGGTCCTGTAAACCCGGTTTGATCGCGGCAACAACATGATCAGCCGCACCGCTGCGCAAACGCTCGAGCAGCTGGTGCAAGGCGTTGAAGCGCGTGGTGATGCCCATGAACTCGCTATTGAGCCGACTCAGCCGCCCGTTGCGCCGACGCATGTGCGGGTCTTCGAACACGGTGACGCTGCGCAGCCCTTCCAGGCCGACCGCCTCGGCGATGAAGCCCACGTTGCTCGCTTCGAACGCGTCGCGTTGACTGCGGCCACGCAACCCGTTGGTGACGAACAACGCGAACACGCCGAAGCGCTGATACAAGGCGTTGCGCATCGCGGCGCTGGCGGTTTGCGGCAGGATCGCGGCGCTGACCACGGTGGCACAGAGAATTCCCAGGGAGATTTCCAGTACCCGCCACACCGCGGCCATGAATGCGCCGTCCGGGTGTGCCAGCGCAGGTAATCCCACCATCGCGGCGGTGTAGCCGGCGAGCACAAATCCATAGGCGCGAAAATTGCGATAACGCGCCGCCCCCGCCGAACAGATGCCCACCCAGATCGCCAGCGAGCCGAGGAACAATTCGGTGTTCTGCGCGAACAAGGCAATCAGCGCAACCATCACCGCCGAGCCGGTCAATGTGCCAAGAAAGCGATAGAAACTCTTGGCGAACACCTGGCCGCTTTGCGGTTGCATGACGATGAACACGGTGATCATCGCGGTACGCGGTTGCGGCAATTCCAGGCGCATGGCCAGCCACAGCGTCAGGAACGCGGCGAACAGCACTTTGAAAATGTAGACCCAGGTCACGCCGTCGCTGCGTGCCCAGTCGAAGAAGCCCCGGCGCCATTCCAGGGAATACAGCCAGCGCAAGGGTGCGGGCAAGGGAGTCATGGAATCCTGCTCAATTGTCGAAGGTGGCGCGGCGAAAACCGATCCCCTGTAGGAGCTGGCTTGCCAGCGAATGCGGTGTGTCAGCTAATACATGTGTCGACTGGCACACCGCTTTCGCTGCGGTGCGGCGATCCGACAAGCCAGCTCCTACAGGGTCGGTGTTCAATTCGAGAGGCTCTTCAGCAGGGCCGGGGTTTTCGGTGCGGCGGTCTGGCTGTCTTTCGGCACGTCGTTACCCGCGCCAAGCCCACCGCCGAGCGCCGTGACCAACTCGGCATGGGCACTGAGGCGCGCGGCCTGTACCTGCTGCTGCACTTGCTGCTGCTTGAACAACAGGGTCTGGGCGTTGAGCACGTTGAGGTAATCGGTGAGCCCGCGTTGGTAAGCGATCATCGCGATGTCATAGGTCTTCTGCGCGGTGGCCACCGACTCGGCGGCGAAGCTTTGCTGTTTGTCCATGGACTCGCGGCGGATCAACTGGTCGGAGATGTTTTTCAGCGCATTGACCAGCGTCTGGTTGTACCTGGCCACGGCAACGTCATAACCGGCAGAGGCTTTGCCCAGTTCCGATCGCAAGCGACCGCCGTCGAAGATCGGCAACGTGATCGCCGGACCGACGCTGTAGTTGAGTTTCTTGCCGGTCAAAAACTCCAGCGCACCGCCGCCGGTGGCCATGTAGCCGAGGCTGCCGACCAGATCGACATTGGGATAGAAACCGGCATGGGCAACATCGATGCCCCGCGCCTGGGCCGCCACTTGCCAGCGACTGGCGACCACGTCCGGACGCTGACCGAGCAATTGTGCCGGCAGCGACGAAGGCAAACTCAGCGTCGCGCCCAACGACAATGTCGGCCGTTCCAATTGCGCGCCCTCGCCCGGCCCTTTGCCGGCCAAGGCGGCCAGTTGATTGCAGCTCAGGGCGATTTCCTCATCAAGCGCATCGATCTGGCGATGGGTTTCCGGCAACGGCGTTTCAGCCTGACTGACCTCGAAATGCGTGCCTATGCCGCCGTTCAGGCGTTTTTGCGCCAGGTCGAGGATCTGCTCTTGCTGCTTGAGCATTGCCGTAACGATGTCCCGTTGCGCGTAGTGCAAGGAGAGTTCGATATAGGCGCGCACCATGTTGTTCTGCAGTTCGAGCTGGGCCAGACGCGCTTCGGCGGCACTCATGTGAGCCAGGTCGACGGCGCGTTCGGTGGCATTGCTTTCGCGCCCCCAGAGATCGAGTGCGTAGCTGAAGCCCAGCGCCGCATTGTTGTCCCAGGTGGTGGTGTTGGCCAGATCGCCGGGGCCGTAGAACTGATCGGTGGGCCAGTTGTGGCGCTTGAGGGTGGACCCGCCATCGATCTGCAGCGACTCGGCGGACTGCGCGATGCCCGCCATGGATTTGGCCTGACGCACCCGGGCAGCGGCCATGGCCATGGTCGGACTGCCTCGCACGGCGAGGTCGATCCAGCGATTCAGTTGCGGGTCGCCATACGCCTGCCACCATTGCGCGGTGGGCCAATGAGCGTCGTGCGCAGCGCTCTGGATGGCTTCGTCGGTGGCCAGCGAATTGGCCTCCAGTGCCTTGCCCTGTGGGGCAATACCTGCGGTTCCGATGCAGCCGCTGATTGCCAGGTGTAAAGCCAAAACACTGAGCGTCTTTAGCGCTCTGTTGATGCGACGCGGCACTGCTGCGATTTCCTGAAAGAGGGGGGTGTAGGCGCCGGCTTGCTGGCGATGGCATCTGCGCGGTGTCTCTGAAAAACCGCAGTGATGCCATCGCCAGCAAGCCGGCTCCTACAGGGGCGTAATTCTAGGGGGCGGCTGGAAGGGCGATAAGTCGGGATTCTTGTGAATCTTTGTTACCGTTAACGCGATAATCCCTTTGTCGGGGTCTCAGCCACTGAAACTTCGTGTCACAATTTGCCATCGAACCCGAGAGCACCCCATGGACACTTTGCAAAACATGCGCGCCTTCAGTTATGTGGCCGAGGCCGGCAGCTTCACCGCCGCCGCCGTGCAACTCGACACCACCACGGCCAATGTCTCGCGCGCGGTCTCCAACCTGGAAGCCCACCTGCAAACCCGCCTGCTCAACCGCACGACTCGCCGCATCGCCCTGACCGAAGCCGGCAAACGCTACCTGTTGCGCTGCGAGCAGATCCTGGCCTATGTCGAAGAAGCCGAAGCCGAAGCCAGCGACGCCCACGCACGTCCGGCCGGGCAGCTCAAGGTGCACACCATGACCGGCATCGGTCAGCACTTCGTGATCGACGCCATCGCGCGCTACCGCAGGACCCACCCCGACGTCACCTTCGACCTGACCCTGGCCAACCGCGTACCGGACCTGCTGGACGAGGGCTACGACGTGTCCATCGTCCTCGCCAGCGAACTGCCGGATTCGGGCTTCGTCTCCCAGCGCCTGGGCATCACCTACAGTATCGTTTGCGCCTCGCCGGCCTATGTAAAAGCCAACGGCTGCGCCCATAAACCCAGCGACCTGCTCAATCACGCCTGCCTGCGCCTGGTCAGCCCGGTCATTCCTCTGGAAAAATGGACCTTCGACGGGCCGGAAGGCCAGGAAATGGTGACCATCAACAGCTCACCGTTCCTGGTGAATTCCGCCGATGCAATGACCACCGCGATCATCAGCGGCATGGGGATTGGGGTGTTGCCGGTGTACGCGGCCATTGAAGGGCTGCGCAATGGCACGCTGGTGCGGGTGATGCCGAACTACCGCTCCCAGGAATTGAACCTGTATGCGATCTACCCGTCGCGGCAGTACCTGGATGCGAAGATCAAGACCTGGGTCGAATACTTGCGCGGCTCGCTTCCGGAGATATTGGCGGCGCATCAGGCCGAACTGGCAGCGTACGAATTGAGTGGCAGCCTGGGCGGGGTTCGGTTGGCCAACTAGCTCCTGAACGCCAAACCCCCTGTAGGAGCTGGCTTGCCAGCGAAAGCGGTGTGTCGGGCGACAACTTTGTCGACCATGTAGACGCCTTCGCTGGCAAGCCAGCTCCTACAGGGGATACGTACATCCGACGCATTCAGGTGCTCACACAACGTCAGGGAAGAATGTTAGCGTGCTTGCATTCACCAAGCCCGACGAGCCCTCCCCATGAAAAAGACTGTCCTCGCCTTCAGCCGCGTCACCCCCGAAATGATCGAACGCCTCAGGCAAGACTTCGACGTCATCGTGCCCAATCCAAAAAACGGCGACATCAACGCCCAGTTCAACGAAGCCCTTCCCCACGCCCACGGCCTGATCGGTGTCGGTCGCAAACTCGGTCGCGCACAGCTGGAAAACGCCGCCAGACTGGAAGTCGTCTCCAGCGTCTCGGTCGGCTACGACAACTACGACGTCGCCTACTTCAACGAACGCGGGATCATGCTCACCAACACCCCCGACGTGCTCACCGAAAGCACCGCCGACCTGGCCTTCGCCTTGCTCATGGGCAGTGCCCGGCGCGTCGCGGAACTGGACGCCTGGACCAAGGCCGGCCAATGGCAAGCCACCGTCGGCGCGCCGTTGTTCGGATGCGATGTACACGGCAAGACCCTGGGCATCGTCGGCATGGGCAACATTGGCGCCGCCATTGCCCGTCGCGGGCGCTTGGGCTTCAACATGCCGATCATCTACAGCGGTAACAGCCGCAAGACCGCACTGGAGCATGAGCTTGGCGCACAGATGCGCAGCCTGGACCAATTGCTGGCCGAAGCCGACTTCGTCTGCCTGGTAGTGCCGCTCAGCGAAAAGACCCGACACCTGATCAGCCACCGCGAACTGGCGCTGATGAAACCGAGCGCCATTCTGGTCAACATCGCCCGCGGACCGGTCGTCGACGAGCCGGCGTTGATCGAAGCCCTGCAGAACAACCGTATTCGTGGTGCCGGTCTGGATGTCTATGAAAAGGAACCGCTGGCCGAATCACCGCTGTTCCAGCTGAAAAACGCTGTCACGTTGCCGCACATCGGCTCCGCGACCCATGAAACCCGCGAAGCGATGGCCAACCGGGCCTTGAGCAATCTGCGCAGCGCCTTGCTGGGTGAGCGACCGCAGGATTTGGTCAACCCACAGGTCTGGCAGGGTTGAGTGATCCACGGCACGTCTGATGGACGTGCCGTTTCCAAATTGGCCGACTCAACAGTGGGAAGCTGGTACCCCCTCCCATTTCGATTGCCTTGATAACTGGCTTTGACCCGCCACAAGATACATAACTTGCAACTCAGTGACTCATTAGGCTTTTCCACAAACGATATAAACTTGGAAAAACCTGGAAGCATTACCCAAACGGATTTTGGAGAACATACAGAATGAGTCCATTCACCACCGTGTGCGCCATCCGGCGGAGCAAAGTACTGATTGTCCTGATGGCGGCACTCTTCGGCATAGCCACCCTTATCAATAACTTTACCGACTACGCGGCCTACACCGAGTACATCGGGCAAATCATCAGCATGAGTCATACTGAAGGTAACGATTCCCGACGTTACAGGGCTGTCACCTCGCCCCTGTTTCACCACCGTTTTTACTGGGCGATCATCACGCTCGAGATCATATACACGTTCAGTTGCCTATATGGGACTTATCAGCTTTATCGGAAACTCAATGCGCCACGCAGCGATTTTCACGAGGCCAAAAAATTTGCCATAGTGGGTTTGACCACCGCTATCTTTGTTTACTACATCCTGTACACCATCCTGCTTAATGAATGGTTCGACATGGACTATTCCACACAGCGCCATTTCTTTGATTGGGCACAAAGTAACGTTCAATACATGTTCTTCGCACTCATATATCTGGCGCTGGTAAATGATAAATAATCACTGTTCAGCTTACGCCAACTTGCCCGTCACTGGCTTGCCGCTTGCTGCGGATTTGCGAAAGACCAGCACATTACCCAGCATGACCATCACCAGGCCCGCCAGCGCCGGGGCGGTCCACTGGTAACCCTCGACAACAGCCGACACGTTGAGCGCCACCACCGGGAACAGCACCGTGCAATAGGCGGCCCGCTCCGGGCCCATGCGCCCGACCAGCGTCAGATAGGCAGTAAACCCAATGACTGAACCGGGGATAACCAGATACAGCAACGAGCCGATGTAACGGGCATTCCACTCCATATCGAACGGAATGCCCTTGACCAGGCACCAGGCCGAGAGCATCGCCGCACCATAGGCCATGCCCCAGGCGTTGGTGGTCAGTGGTTTAAGGCCGGCTTTCTGCTGCAGGCTCGACAGCATGTTGCCGGCCGAGAAGCACAGGGTACCGAGCAGGGCCAGCCCCAGCCCGAGCAGGGTTTCCGGGCTGGCGGTATGACCGGCGAGTTCAGGCCAGAACAACAGGCCGAGCCCGAGCAACCCGAGCGCACCGCCCGTCAGCACATTGCGGGCAATCTTCTGACCCAGGAACACCCGCGCATTGAAGGCGTTCCACAGCGTGGCGGTGGAAAACACCACCGCCACCAGGCCGCTGGGGATCCACTGGCTGGCGGTGAGAAAACACATGAAATTGATGCAAAACAGGCACAGCCCCTGCACGACGCAAATCAGATGCCCACGGCGATTCATCACTTGCAGCTTTCGGCTGAGCAGCAACATGACGAACAGCACCAGCGCGGCGAGGCCGAAGCGATACACAATCGACACGGGGATGGCCACCACGCCCAGTTGCCATTTCAGGGCAATCCAGGTGGTGCCCCAGATCAGCACGGTCAGCAGGTACAACGAAAGGTTCATGGCAAAGACTCCTCAATAGTGCCCAGTGTCCTGCGCCAAACCTTTTCGCACTTGCATAAACTTGCGCTTTTGTCGGCCGTCGGGCTGGCAGGTCAACGTCTACGGAGTAGGATGCAAGGCGTTGGAGAGAACCGATCATGCCCGCACTGGAAAGCCTGCAAGTGTTTCAAGCCCTCAACCGCTCGCCCAATGCTCGCCTGGAGCACAGCGCCGAGCTCGGTGACGGCATGGCTGCAGCCTTGTGGAGCAACCATCACGACGCTCAGGATTACGAAGCCCCCAGTCACCACACCCTGTCCTGCTATATCGCTGGCGGCACCGGCACCTTTCGCCGCGACCGCCCCGGCAACAAGGGCGGCCCGGACAAGCTGTGCATCCTGCCGGCCGAACACCGGTCAGCCTGGGTGATCAACGGCGACATTCGCCTCGCCCATGTTTATTTCAGCCCGGAGCAATTTGCCCTCGGTTGCGTCACGCTGCTGGACCGCGAACCGCGCGAACTTCAGTTACGTGAAAGCACCTTCCTGGACGACCCGCAGCAAGCCCGACGCTTTCGGCAGTTGATCACGCTCAATTGGCAGGAGCCCGGCGAACGGCTGCTCACCAGCAGCCTGGCCCATGAAATGCTCAGTCACGTACTGCTCGGCCAGGTCGGAATGCGCGAGGGCTTGCGGCTCAAGGGTGGATTGGCGGCGCATCAGCGTCGGCAGTTGGTCGAGTTCGTCGACAGCCAATTGGCAGAAGCCATCAGCCTGGGGCAACTGGCGGGGTTGTGTGCGCTGTCGGAGTATCACTTTGCACGGATGTTCAGGGAGAGTTTCGGCTTGCCGCCGCATCAGTATGTGTTGGCTCGCCGACTGAGCCGGGCACAGGAATTGCTGCGCACGACGTCGCAGCCGCTGGGGGACATCGCGTTGGCGTGCGGGTTTGCCAGTGCCAGTCACTTTACCAACCGGTTTCGTCAGGTGTTGGGCGGGACGCCTGGGGAGTATCGGCAGGCGTTTTTGCGCTAGGCGCTCAGATCTTCGGTGCCTGTGAGGCCGCCATCGCGAGCAGGCTCGCTCCCACAGGGGGTCGCATTCATTCAAATAACTCGGTCGACTGTGGGAGCGAGCCTGCTCGCGAAGAACGATGACGCGGTCTCCGGTCAGAATTCCAGGGTGCTGGACAACATCACCTGTCGCGAATCCCCCATCGACACAAAAAACCGACTCGCCGCCGAGGTGTAGTAAGTACGGTCGAACAGGTTCTTCACATTCAGCTGAAACTTGACCTTCTGCCCTTCCACTTTGGTGTCGTAGCTGGCGAACGCATCGGCCACGGTGTAGCTCGGCAGGTCGAAATCGTTCACCGCGTTACCCGCCCGCTCCCCCACATACCGCGCCCCCGCGCCCACCCGCAGCTGGTCACCACCGACGAGGGTGCCGAAGTCGTAGACCGCCGACAACGAGCCAGTGTTCTTGGCGACATTCTGCAGTTTCTTGCCTTTGTAGGTCGGGTCTTGCGTGACCTCGGCATCGGTGTAGGCATAGCTGCCGATCATGCTCCAGCGGTCGCTTAGCTGGCCGGTCAAATCCACCTCCAGGCCACGGGAACGCACTTCACCGGCAGCGCTGTAGAGCGTCACCGGGCCTTCGGAATTGGCCACCAGCACGTTGCGCTTCTTGATGTCGAACAGCGCGACGTTACCGGTCACCCGGCCTGGGATATCGAGCTTGGCCCCCATTTCCCAGGACTTGGCCTCTTCCGGGGCGATGCTGCCGTCGAGCACAGTACTGCTGCCACTGAGCGGGGCGATGGTCGAGTTGGGTTTGAACGATTCGGTGTAGCTGCCGTAGAACGACAACGCGTCGGTGTAGCGATAGACCAGGCCGGCGCGCGGTACCCATTTCTGCCCATTGCTGTCGGTGTTGGCCCGGAACGGTACGCCTTTGCCGGCGTACTGGTCGTATTCCTGAAAGCGTGCGCCAGCCACCAGGATCCACTGGTCGGTGAGGTGGATCGAGTCCTGCACGAACACCGAATCACTGCGCAATTTATCAGTCTGGGCGCTGTCGGCCGGGCTGACGGTGGTGCCGGCGACTTCGCGGCCGTAAACCGGATTGGCGTAGCTGAAGGTGCTCAGGCTTTTCTGGCGGATCAGGTCTTCGCGGTAGATCTTGCGGTATTCGTCATCGATGCCGAACACCAGGTCATGCTGCATGCCCGCGACATTGACCTTGCCTTCGAGACTGGCGGTGGTGAAGCGGTCGGTGCTGATGGCGTTCTGCGTGCCATCCATGCTCCGGGTCAGTGTGCCGGCGTCGGTGTCGATGGCCGTGATGCGCACCTGGCTGGCGTCGTAGGTTTCGCGGTTCCAGCTGTAGCCGAAGTGGGCGTTCCAGTCGTCGTTGAGCGCGTGATCGGCCTCGAAACGATACAGGTCCGAGCGCCCTTCCATGTTGTTGAACGGCTCGTCGAGGCGACGATCACGGGGGATGTCCAGCGGATGGTTGTCACGCGGATCGATGACCGTGCCACGGTCGAACGGGGTCAGGAATTCGCGGTGTTCATAGGCAAACAACAGTTGGGTGCTTTCACCGAACCAGGCCAGGGACGGCGCCACCAGCGTCTCGCGATGGGTGCCGAAATTGCGCCAATAGTCTTCGTCCTCATGGTCCAGGATCATGCGATACGCCAGCCCGGAATCGCCCAGGGCACCGGTGCTGTCGAGGCCGCCACCGCTGCCGTTCTTGCCTTCACCGTAGGTCGAGCCACGCAGGGTCAGTGCGTTGTATTGCTCCAGCTCGGGCTTCTTGCTGACCATGTTCACCACGCCACCCGGGTCCTGGATGCCATAGAGCAAGGAAGCCGGACCCTTGAGCACTTCGATACGGTCGACGCTGGCATTGAGGCCACGGCCCTGTATCACCGGCATGCCGTCGCGCATGATCGAGCCGTTGCGATTGTCGCCGAAGCCGCGGGTCATCACCGAGTCCTGGGTGCTGCCCAGGGTATTGCCCTGGGTGATGCCGCTGACATTGGCCAGCGCATCGTCCAGATTGCGGGGTGCCTGATCGCGAACGACCTGGGCAGGAATCACGTTGACTGTCTGGGGGATTTCCTGGAGCAAGGCCGAGGAGCGCATCACCGAACTGGTGGGCGGCGGTTGGTAGCTCGTGGTTTGATTCATCACCGAAGTGATGGTGGTCGCGCCCAGGTTCAGGGTGCCTTCGGTGGGCAAGGGTTCCAGGACCAGGGTGTGGCCGTCGCTGCGACGAAAGGTGAATCCCGAGCCGCCGAGCAAACGCTGGAGCGCCTGCTCGGCACTCATCTGCCCGCTGACCGCTGGCGCGGTGATGGTGTACGGCGCCTCATCGGTATAGACCACGCTGATGCCAGTGACCCGGCTGAAATCGCTCAATGCCTGGGGCAGCGGTTTGGCGGCCAGCGCAAAGCTGAATTGGGTACGCTGCTGGTCGGTGCCGGCCTCAGCCGCCAGCGCCAGACTCGACGGCAGCCATGCCAGCGTCGAAAGACTCAAGGCAGATACACCCAACCATTGTTTGACCGAACCTGATTTTGCCCTGGACTTCATTGCTCATGACCTGTGTGGAACCGATACGGATGCGAATGAATCGCAGTTTCAGTCACTACACGGATGGGGATCGGGTTTACCTCATCAGAAAGTTGAAAATATTTTTATCGGGAGGATGTGGTGTTTGATCTGACGTCTTCGCTGGCAAGCCAGCTCCTACATTTAGGGGGTCAGTTCATTTGGAATGCATTCACCTCCCGACGGCGACACGGCGTCATGACGCGCGGTGGCGCCGTCGCGTCTGGAATGCAATCCCCTGTAGGAGCTGGCTTGCCAGCGAAGGGGCCCTATGCTTCACCGCAAAAGAATCAAATGCCCCAGAACGCTGTGCTGCTTAAACCCCAACACCCCCTGCAACGAACTCAACACTGCCTGCGGATCCTTGCTCGGGAAACTGCCACTGACCCGCCGCGCCGCCAGTTCATCGTCAAGCAACAGGATCCGCCCCGGGTAATAACGCCCCAGGTCCTGCACCACCTCGGCCAGTGTCGCCTTGTAGTAATTGAGCCAACCCTGTCGCCAGGCCAACTGTGCTTCGCTGTCGACGCTGTGGCGTTTTTCCGCCACGCCATTGCCATAAGTCACTTGCTGGCCGGCGGTGAGAACCTGCTGCCCGGCCGCTTTGTCCGCCGTGACGCCAACCCGCCCGGACAGCACTGTCACCTGTGCGCCATCGGGTTGCAGACGGACTTCGAACTGCGTGCCCAGCACCCGCGTCCGACCCTGTTCAGCGTCCACCACAAACGGATCGCCCGTGTGCGTCACGTTGAAAAATCCGGCACCGCGACGCAACTGGACATGCCGCTCGCCGCGACTGAAATCCACGGCAATCGCACTGTCGGCATCCAGGGTGACTTGCGACTGATCGGCCAGGGTGACAGTGCGGATCTCCCCCGGCGCCGAGACATAGTCCGCCCCCAGATCGTCCATCCAGCGCGACGGTTGCCAGCCTGCGCCAAGGCCGATCATCAACAGCAGGCACGCCGCCATTGCCAACGCACCGGACCAACGCCGCACGCCGGTCCGGTGCGTGCGATGCATGGCGTTGAGGTAACCCTGCAACGCCAGGGCGTCTTCATCGGCCAAGGTTCGCGCCGGTGCTTCGGTCAGCTCCCACATGACTTGAGCCTGGGCATACGCCTCGGCATGGGCGGGGTCCGCCTGCAACCAATGGCTGAAGTCGGCCTGATCGCCACTGCCGGGCTGATCATGCAACAGACTCAGCCAGGCCAATGCCGCCTGTTCCTGAGCCCGCGTCGGGATGACGCGTTCGATCGTGTTCACGGTGCTTTTCCTGACGTGCGCGGTTGCGGTTCGCGAAGACTGGCCTTGCAGGCTTCGAGGGCGCGCATCATATGTTTTTCCACGGCGCTTTGGGACAAACCCATGGCCTTGGCGATCTCGGCGTATTTGCGACCGTGGATGCGGTTGAGCAAAAAAATCTGCCGTGTGCGCTCGGGCAAGGCACGCAACGCAGCTTCGACGTGGCGCAAATCGTTGCCCGCCTCGAGGGCGGCTTGCGGTTCACTGCCGTGACTATCCGGCGCATCGGGCATCCAGCCTTCATTGACCCGCGCCCGCGTGCCCTCACTGCGCAAATGGTCGATGGCGATGTTGCCAGCGCAACGCAACAGGTAGGTGCTGAGTTCTTCGACCTGCACCAGTGGCCGGCGCCAGAAGCGCAGGAACAAGTCCTGCACCAGGTCCGCCGCTGTCGCCCGACAACCGACGCGCCGACTCACCAGCGCTTCCATTTGCGAACGCTGGGAAAGAAATACCTGGAGGAAATGCGCACGGGCGCCCCGATGCTCATCATCGCGGGATTGCGGAGGACCGGAGATCATCCGGTCAGCACTGCGCAAACGCGAAAACGGGACTGGCGAGCAGGCTCACCCCGGCCAACGACAGCATCAACCGCGGGTGATACGGCATCAACAGCACCAGCAACAACCCACTGAGCATCAACACCGCAAACCATTGCACCAGCCCGAGTCCCCAACCCGTCGCCGACACTGCGGCCCACAAGGACAAGGCCAGCAATAGCCAGCCATGAATGCGCATGCCTTGGCGGCGTCGGACCGAAGGTTTGCGACCCAGCAGTTCGGTGTGATGCCGATCCATGGACAAACAGAGCGCAGTGAACCCGCCATAGCAGAGCAACAAGGCCAGCAACATCAGTACGGCCCTCGGTCAACTGCGATCGATTGCGCACGTTGTTTGCGGGGGACACTTTCAGGCTGCCCCGAGCGCCGCATTTTCCATGCAGCCCAGGCGAGGAACACACCGCTGCCCAGGCACGTCAGATCGAAACCGGCCATGACCCAGTCACTCTGCATCAAGGTGACACCCAAGTGATAGGGCGTGGTAATGGCATTCAACAACGGCACCGCGCAAAACAGCAACGCTGCCAGCAACAATTGATCGACCCACGCCGCACGACCACGGCGAACCATGGCATGCAACACGCTCAAACCCCAGGCGATGAAGAAGCTATTCACTTCCCAATCCGCGCGCCCGGCCATGTCGATCGGCAACAAGCGATTGGCCCAGAAGAACGCCGCTACCGCGACCAGCAACCCCGGCATGCTGGCGATGTTCAGCACCTCCACCAGCCGCAACTCGAACGGCATCACCGCGCTTTTCGCATGTTTGAGCTGACGCTTGCCGAGCCAGATCACCAGCCCGGTGCCGATCATCGCCGTACCTGCCAGCCCGCAAATGAAGTACAGCCAGCGCAACACCGGGCCCGCGAAATGGCCCATGTGCAAACCGTAGAACGCACCGGTGATCGCCATGGGCAAAGGCCGTTCCGGGGTCGTGCCGAGGATCCGGCCGGTGACGCCATTGAAGGTCAGCGCACTGCCGAAATCGTGCACCACACGGTCGACGCCATCACGGAAAAGCACGACAGAGGCATTCGCATCGCCCGGATTATTGACTGTCAGCCGCCCCACTCCACCGCCCGACCATCGTTCGCGGGCCTGTTCCAGCAGCGGCGCCATCGCGGTCAATTGACCCGGTTTGCCAGCGCGCTCAGGCGTACTGGAGGCCGGAAACACCTCATCGAAAAACACCCGCGCATCGCCCTCGTACGAAGCAAGAATGCTGGCCGGCATCACCATCGTCATGAAAATCACCAGACTGCTGTAGGTGATCATCAGGTGGAACGGCAACACCAGCACGCCCACGGCATTGTGCCCGTCGAGCCAGGAACGCTGGCCTTTGCGCGGGCGGAAGGTGAAGAAGTCCTTGAAAATTTTCTTGTGGGTGATGATTCCGCTGATCAACGCGACAAACATCACCATGGCAGCGATGGTCGACAACCAACGGCCCCACGGATACGGCATCTGCAGCTGATAGTGGAAGCGATAGAAGAAGTCGCCACCCCTGGTTTCCCGCCCCTGCACTTCGGCGCCGGTTTGCGGGTCGAGGAGTTTCTCTGTGAATTGACCCCGCTCGCCACGTTTGGCCTGGGTTTGCTGCCACCGCACCGAAAGGCCGGGCTCCCGCGCATCGGGCAAATCGATGAGCCAGCGCGAAGCACCAGCGGCATGCTGCTGCAGATAGCCCTGGGCCATGGTCAGGCTGGCCTCGGACGTCACGGCGCGGGCGGGGATTTCCGGCTGCATCCAGTGACTGATCTCGTCCTTGAAATAGGCCAGGGTGCCGGTCAGGAAAATGGCGAACAGCAACCAGCCGAAGACCAGTCCGGCCCAGGTGTGCAACCAGGCCATGGCCTGGCGAAAACCCTCTTTCATCTGTGGCCCATCCAGTACGCCAGGCCCGACAACGCCGCCAGCACCAGGCTCGGCACGATCAGCCCCAACCAGGCCCGCCATGCGCTACGACAGGCAAAACACCACAGCACCGCGACGAGGTAGGCCAGGAACGAGGTCAACATCCCGATCACCACGGCTTCGGCGCGGGCCATGGGCAACCACAGGCTCAGGCTGACACTGGCCAGCGCCGCCACGAGGTAACCGCCCAGCACCGCGGCAAGCACCCGGGAAGTGACCGCCATGCGATAGGAAACGGGGAGACTTTTGCCTTTCATGTTTCGACCTTGAAACCAGGGTGGGATCGCGTGAAGTCACGGGATCAGCAAGGCCGCAATATTAATGATAAATATTCTCATACGCAAAACAGATCCGATGAGATCGACATTATCGATCAGCGATCCGAGGCGGTTTGAATGAGTCATGACCGCGCATGGCGCACAAACGCGAACGGGCCTGCATCAGCAGGCCCGTTCTGTGTGGGAAGGTAAAAAGTGAATCAGACTTCAGCCGTTTTGCGCGGCCTGTTCGTTCTCGAGAAACTCGTCTTCCAGCAACGCATCGGCAGTCGGTCGCTCGAACGGCACTACGGCGGCACGTGGTTTGCCCCGCAGTTTGCCGAACAGGTGTTCCAGCGCATGTTCGAGTTTTTCAGCCGCCCCGTCGATCGCCAGTTCCAGGGAGTCGGCTTTATGGGTTACAGAAATCGGTTGGTGGCCTTTTGGCCGCGCTTCCAGCTGGCAGCGCATATCGTGCGGTCCGGGCTTGTCGCCGTTTTCGTCCCGCAGGTGGACCTCGACACGGGTCAGGTCCTCTTCGTAACGTTCGAGCGTGCTCTCAATGGTAGTACGTACCCACTCCTCCAGTCGGATGCTGCTTTGAATATGGTTATCGCTGTTGACTTGGATTTGCATAGTTCATCCCTTATTTCAGCTAGCTCGCGAGAGGCGCATCGGCTGGCCCTTGGGCGTCATCACCGTGACCTCTTACTTACACAATCGGTGTGCGCGCGAAACAATTCAACCCCTGAATAAAGATAAATATGGATTTGCAAAAAAAGCCGGACAACCGGTAAAAGCGCTGCTATGGTCGGGAGTTGGGTTGCCTCGCTGCGACTCACGAGCGGCTCACATTTGCTGCTCTCCCAGCGGGTGCAGGCTACGGAACATCTCCGCCTCTTCCACCAGCCAGTCATGCACCGCACGCACACCCGGATGACTCAGCGCGCCCGGCGCATAGAGCAACACATACCGCTTGTGGTTGGGCACCGCCAGGCCAAACGGTACGATCAGGGTCCCGCGCTCCAGCTCATCGTTGAGCAGCGTTCGCCGCGCAATCGCCACGCCCATCCCGGCAATCGCCGCTTCGATGGTCAGGTGATTGCGATTGAACGTATGCCCACGCCGTACGTCCGCACCTTCAAAACCGATGGCATTGAGATAAAACTCCCATTCCGCATACTCATAGCTGCCGCGCCAGGCGGTGATGTCGTGCAGCAACGGGAAGTGCACAAGGTTTGCCGGGCCATGCAGCGGCGGGCGGCCACGCAACAACCCCGGGGCACAGACCGGAAAGATCTGTTCGTCGAGCAAGGTTGTGGATAACAAGCCGGGATAGCTACCGTCATTCAGGTCGATGGCCAGATCGAAATCGCCCTCATGCAAGGGCACGCTGCTGTCCTCGGCCACCAGGCGCAACTGAATATCGGGGAAACGCTGCTGCAATCGCGGTAATCGCGGGGTCAGCCATTTGCCCAGGAAGGATGGAATCGAGCGCAGGCGCAAAGTTCCGCTAATCATTCCCGCATCCAGTCGGCGTAATTCTGCATCGATGCTGCCGTAGGCCTCGTTAACGGTGATGGCCAGTCGCTGGCCTTCGGCGCTCAATTCCACTCCGCGCGCACGACGATGGAACAGGCGAAAACCCAACCGCTCCTCCAGTTGTCGGATTTGCTGACTGACCGCACCCGGGGTGATGTGCAGTTCTTCGGCGCAGCGGGTGAACGACAAGTGCCGCGCGGCACAGGAAAACACGTGCAGCCAGACATAAGTCTGGGCGTGTAACTGACGACTCATCGTTTAGTCCTGCTAAAGGCTTTCTTAGGAAGTTTCGTTGGTCACGTAGGACCAGGAAGATGCAGTATCACCCACATTGCGCTTGTCCTACAAAACATGGCGTCGATTCCTACTCCCTTGCTTGTAGAGGCTTTAGCATGGCTATCAGCGTTTTCGATCTTTTCAAAGTAGGCATCGGTCCGTCCAGCTCCCATACCGTCGGTCCGATGCGCGCCGCGGCGACCTTCGCCCAAGCCCTGATTGACCAGCATGTGCTCGACGATGTACGGCGGGTTGAAATCCGCCTTTATGGCTCCCTGTCGGCGACCGGCGTGGGCCACGCCACCGACCGCGCCTGTGTCATGGGTTTGATGGGCGAATGGCCGGACAGCATCGATCCCGAGTCCATTGATAGCCGGATCCAGACCCTGCGCGAAACCGGCGAGTTGAACCTTGCGGGCAAAAAGACCATCGCCTTCCACTGGCAGCATGATCTTCTGCTGCTGGACGAGAGCCTGCCCTACCACCCCAACGCCATGTCCCTGACCGCCTTCGGCGACACCGGTGAGGTGTGGGAGCAAACCTATTACTCGATCGGTGGCGGTTTCATTATCGAAGCGGCCGAAGCCGAGTCGGGTATTGCGCCGGCCAGTGATGTAGTGCTGCCCTACGACTTTTCCAGCGCCGCCGAATTGCTCAAGCTCTGCAACCAACATGGGTTGCGGGTTTCCGAATTGATGATGGCCAATGAATTGGCCTGGCGCAGCGAAAGCGAAATCCGCCAGGGCCTGCTGCACATCTGGTCGGTGATGCGCGAGTGCGTCGAGCAAGGCTTGATGCATGAAGGCATCCTGCCCGGCGGCCTGAATGTTCCGCGCCGCGCCGCGAAATTGCACCGCAGCCTGCTGGAAATCGGCAAGCCGAATGTCATCACTTCGACCCTGTCGGCCATGGAGTGGGTCAACCTGTTCGCCCTCGCGGTGAACGAAGAAAACGCCGCCGGCGGCCGCATGGTCACGGCACCGACCAACGGCGCAGCCGGGATCATTCCGGCAGTCCTGCACTACTACATGAAATTCAACCCGGACGCGTCGGACGACGACGTGGTCGCGTTCTTCCTTGGGGCTGCGGCCGTCGGCATCCTCTGCAAGAAAAACGCGTCGATCTCCGGTGCCGAAGTCGGTTGCCAGGGCGAAGTCGGTTCGGCCTGCGCGATGGCCGCTGCCGGTCTGGCCGATGTGCTCGGCGCCACCCCGGAACAACTGGAAAACGCCGCCGAAATCGGCCTGGAACACAACCTCGGACTGACCTGCGACCCGGTCGGCGGCCTGGTCCAGGTGCCCTGCATCGAGCGCAACGCAATCGCCGCGGTCAAGGCGATCAACGCCACGCAAATGGCCCTGCGCGGCGACGGCAAACACTTCATCTCCCTGGACCGGGTGATCCGCACCATGCGCGATACCGGCGCCGACATGCATGACAAATACAAAGAAACTTCACGGGGCGGCCTTGCGGTGAGCTGGGTGGAGTGCTGAGGAGCATTTCCCGCCGACATCGCGCGCTGGCATTGCGCCAGCACTCGGCCAGACCTCGAACGTGCTCGTGGTGCTGATCGGTTTGATTGCACTCTCTACGATCATTGACTCATTCATGCCCTGAAACGGGCAGCCCCTTGTAGGAGCGAGCTCCCTCGCGATGGACGTTAACGATAACGCGTTGCTTCTGACTAAACGCGTAATCCTCCAGTCCTTCATGAGCAGGCTCGCTACTACAGTAATGTCAGCGACAGTCCCTCCTCCCCCACTCCTTGCACGACAATGTTCCCGGCATGCCCCTTGCTTTGACTCATGGCTATGAAATGCCAATGGTCCGGAGTTGCGAACCAATCCGATCACGGCAGGTCAACAACTGCACGTTCAATCAGGCGGTAACGCATCATGGACAACCCTTTTCAGCTTATTACCGATGCCTTTGCAGCGGATTACCAGGTCAACCTGAGCATCCAGGGCCTGGACGGAAGAATCATGCTGACCCTGTCCAACAGCGGCCACGTGGTCGCCAAACGGATGATCAGCGCCGAACAACGCAATGACCCCAAGCGTCTTAAACGCCTGGTGGAAAGCATCCAGTTCGGCATCGCCATCGAACAGGGCCACAGCGCCGTGGCGATCCTCGAAGCCATGACCGACGGCGACAATCGCAACCTGCCGCCACCCCAGGTCAAGCGCCACGGCCGACCGGCCATGGGGCTTTAAATCTCGCCCTTCTCCACCTCGGGATGTTCACCGGAACCCGCACCGATCTTGCGTTGCGGGTGTTCGATCTTCACCGAGGGGAATTGTGACGAGGCATAACGCACCACCAGGATCGAAAACGCCAATAGCAGAATCCCGCCGCACAGGTAGATGATTCCCACATCCGGCGGATTGTGGTGCGACACGTTGGAGATCAGCAGTCGCGTCAGCGCCGTGATCGCCACGTAGATCAAAAAGCGCACCGGCATGTGGTTGGTCTTGAAGTAAATCCCGACCATCGCCCCCAGTTCCAGGTAGATGAACAGCAGCAAGATGTCATCGATCTTGATGTGCCCTTCTTCGAGCATCCCCAGAAACTCCATCACCGCCGCCCACGCGGTCACCGCACCGATGGCGAACAGCGCCAGGTAGTGGAAAGTCTCGACGAACAGATTGCCCAGGGACTCGGCCAGTTGGTGCACGTTCTGCCGCAGCTTCTCGGCCCAGTTGATTTTCACGATGATTCTTCCTTAGCTCGGTTCGAGCGGATGATGCGGGTTGGACGTGACGGTTGTTCTGCATGCAGAAAAAAGGCCAGGGGCGCCTGCTACATGATGGCGAGGTGCTCTAAAACGCGCTCCGTGGCGTTTGGTCGCACCCGTCGGGCCGGCACCCAGCATGTGGGAGCGGCGGTGCGACGATTCGACCTGCCCGCGATTGGAGCGCCACGGTCTACCTGACAAACCCTGAAATCGATCTACAGTCAAAAGCCACTACCCACAACGACAGGAATCGCTTATCCTTAGCTGTATATAGATACAGTAGTTGATACAGACAACTTAATGTGAAGGCATGTGAGGTGGTGAATGGCCGTCGAAGTGGTATACCGCAGCAGCCGAGATCTGGAGCGTTTGTTCATGGATAAAGCCGAAGCTGACCGTCATGACAAAATGCTCGAACTGGCTGAATTGCTGGCCGAGGTGTTGCACAAAGCCGTTCCGTCCCTGACTGAACAGCAAGTGGAAGAAGCCGGGATCTACATGGCGAAAAATCGCGACGTGTTCGCCAAGGCATTCAAGAGCCAGCCGGATGCGTTGTCCGAATTGCTGAACGCGCCTGCTGAAGTCGCCGAGCCTGTGGAAGTGGCTGCACCCGCTACACCGGCTGTCCCCGTTGAACCGGTTGAAGTGCCGAGCGTTGCGCCGGCCAAGCCAGCCAAAGCGGCCAAGACGCCGAAGTAAGCGGCGCCCGAATTGAACAGGCCCTGAATCGAATGGTTCAGGGCCTTTTTCATGTCCGAAAATCAAAAGATCGTTTGTACCCTGTCTTGAGCCGGCAGCGCCCATGACGACGCCTTCGCTGCGGTGCGGCCAAGGTGTCCTCTGGGGAGATGCAAGGCTCAAGGCCGCCTTCGCCGGCAAGCCGGCTCCTACAGGGGGGGCCATCATTCAGCGGTTAGCGATAAAGCACTTTCTCTGCCAATTCGTCCGCCACTCGCGCCGGGGAACGTTTTTCCGCCTGGGCATGAGCAAAGACTTCGGTCAGGCGCGAGCTGATTTTCGACAGGTGCGCGGTGATGGTCGTCAGCGCTTCGCCGCGGTGTTTGAGCGAGACGTAGATCAACCCGCCGGCATTTATCACATAGTCGGGCGCATACAGGATGCCCCGCCGCTCCAGTTGATCGGCGACATCCAGATGGTTCAACTGATTGTTGGCGGAGCCGGCCACCGCCGCGCAGCGCAGTTGCGTCACGCTGTTGCTGTTGAGCACGCCGCCCAGGCCGCAAGGCGCGAGGATGTCGCACGGCGTGCTGAGCAATGCGTCGTTGGCGATCGGGTGAGCGCCCAACTGCTCCATTGCCAATTGCACCTTGCCGTGATCGATGTCGCTGACCAGCAGTTCGGCGCCGGCGGCATGCAGTTGCTCGGCAAGGGCATAACCTACGTTGCCCAGACCTTGAATCGCCACGCGCAGGCCTTCGAGGTTGTCGCTGCCCAGGCGGGCCATGGCGGTGGCACGAATGCCGGTGAACACGCCCATGGCCGCATGGGGCGCCGGGTCACCTGCCGAGGTGGTGCTGGTCACGTGTTGGGTCTGTTGGGCGATGCAATCCATGTCCGCCACCGAGGTGCCGCTGTCGATGGCCGTAATGTAGCGGCCATCGAGCTGATTGATGCAACGGCCGAAGGCCTCGAACAGCGCGGCGCGGTTTTCCACATGCACCGGGCGCATGATCACCGCCACGCCGCCACCCTGGGCCAGGCCGGCGAGCGCTGCCTTGTAACTCATGCCTTGTGCCAGGCGAACAGCGTCCTCGACCGCGGACTCGTCGTCAGGATAGGGCAGGTATCGACAGCCGCCCAAGGCAGGTCCGAGACGGCTGTTATGAATGGCAATCACCGCCTTCAACCCGGTGACCGGGTCGACGCTCAAATGCAGCGATTCAAGGCGAGTGCTTTGCATGAGAGCGAACATTGCAGGGCTCCCGAATGACTACTCGTAGTCGCCAGTATAGGCTTGCGCTCAAAAATTGCAGAAGCGCGCCGGAATAAGCGCAGCCACCAAGCAGGCTTTCGGAAATAACCGCAAAGGGCTTGCGCAGGGTACTGGACGAATGCCGCAGACGAGGCTAAAACGAGGCATACCCCGGAGATTTTGATGACCCCGCGCCAATGCTTTTTCGCCTGTCTGCAACGATCACCGCCCGCGCTGTTCGAGGCGGCGTTGTGGATCGCGGCCGAACACGACAAAGAACTGAATACCGAGGCGGTGCTGAAAAATTTCAAGGACCTGCAGCAGCGGGTCAGTTATGGCTTGCCGATGTTGCCGGTCAGCGAATTGGCCCAGCCCTTGTTGCGGCGCATGAATGACCTGGGCTTCGCCCAAGACGGCTTCACGCCCTTGCGCCCGCATGTGGCCTTGGTCGACAAAGTGCTGGAACGTCGGCGTGGCCAGCCGCTGGCTCTGGGGTTGATTGCGCTGGAGTTGGCCAAGGGGCTGGAAATCCCCATGGTCGGGGTCAACTTCCCCGGGCATTTCCTGCTGCGCGTACCGGGCGCCGATCACCTGCTCGACCCCTGCGGTGGCCGTCGCCTGTACCCCAATGATTGCCGGGAACTGTTGCAACGCCAGTACGGCCCGAACATGAAACTCAACGCCGAGCACTTGCTGAGCGCCGAGCCGGTGCAAATGCTGCAACGGCTGTCACGCAACCTGCGCCAGTTACATCTCTCCAACGATGACTACATCGGCGCCCTGATCGATGCCGAACGGGTGCTGGAATTAGGCAACGCCAGCGCCGCCGATTACCTCGCCCGGGCCAGCCTTTATCAACGGCTGGACTGCCCGAACGCCGAACGCTTCGACCTTGAGCATGCGTTGCTGCTCAGCGACGACCCGATCCAGCGGATCCGGCTGACGGAACGGTTGGGGCACCTGCCGCCGAACTCGATAGTCCATTGAACACAGGCTCCTTGCGGGAGCGGGCTTGCTCGCGAAGGCGGTGGCACATTTAGCATCGATGTGACTGACAGTCCGCCTTCGCGAGCAAGCCCGCTCCCACATCAGGCCGAGGTGAGGCTTCAGGGGGTGTCGGGCTGGTTCGCCGGGTGCGCCTTGATGAATGCCGGGTGTGTCGCAGCGAGTGCCGCCACTCGACGAATTCGTGGATAGGCCTCAAGCGAGATGTTGAAGCGTTCGGCGGCGTAGAGCTGCGGAATCAGGTAGGCATCCGCCAGCCCGGGCTGCGGACCAAAGCAATAACCTTCATCGCCGATCAACTGCTCCACCGCCGACAGTCCCTGGCTGATCCAGTGCCCGATCCACTCCACCACCTGGGTTTCATCGTGACCCAGTTGCCGCAGCTTGTTGAGCACGCTGACGTTGTGCAGCGGGTGCACATCGCAGCCAATCAATGCCGCGACGCCACGCTCCCGAGCGCGGGCAGCGAGGTCTTTCGCCAGCAGCGGCACCTGTGGATAACGTTCCTCGAGATATTCGATGATCGCCGGTGACTGGATCAACAGGTCACCTTCATCCGTGCGCAACGCCGGCACCCGGCCTTGCGGGTTGATGCCCAGGTAGGGCGGCTGTCGGTGCTCGCCACCCGGCGGTGCGATCAGATTGATCGGCAGCGCCTGGTAGTCCAGGCCCTTGAGGGCCAACGCGATCCGCACCCGGTAGGACGAAGTCGAACGGTAGTAGGTATAGAGTTCCATGAGCCGATCCTCTCAGCGCGCCGGCAACACTTTGCCGCGGCATTCGCCGAAACCGATTGAGGCAAAACCCTCGCGGTTGCAGCGGGCGCGCAGAATGATTTCGTCACCGTCTTCCAAGAACTTGCGCACCTCGCCCGATGCCAGTTCAATCGGCTTTTTGCCGCCCTCGGTGATTTCCAGCAGGCTGCCAAACTGACCGTTTTCCGGGCCCGACAAGGTGCCCGAACCAAACAGGTCACCGGCTTGCAGTTGGCAGCCGTTGACGCTGTGGTGCGCGACCAGTTGTGCCACGGTCCAGTACATATGCCGGGTGTTGCTCAGGGTCAGGCGATGGGCCGGCAGGTTCTGCTCGCGCATGGCTTCGGTGAGCAGCAGCACTTCCAGTTCGATGTCGAAGGCACCGGCGGCCTGGTCACGCTTGTCGAACAGATAAGGCAGTGGCTGCGGATCGCCTTCGGGACGGGCCGGTTGCGCGCGACGGAACGGCTCCAGCGCTTCGGCCGTCACCACCCACGGCGAAATGCTGGTGATGAAGCTTTTCGACAGGAATGGCCCCAGTGGCTGGTATTCCCAGGCCTGGATGTCCCGGGCCGACCAGTCGTTGAGCAGGCAGAAACCGGCGATGTGATCGGCGGCGTCGCCAATGGCGATCGAGTCGCCTAGCTCGTTGCCCTGGCCGATCCAGATGCCCAGCTCCAGTTCGTAATCCAGGCGGGCGCAGGGGCCAAAGGTCGGCTCGGTCTGACCGGCCGGCAGGGTCTGGCCTTTCGGACGGCGCACGTCGGTGCCGGATGGGCGAATGGTCGAGGCGCGGCCGTGGTAACCGATCGGCACATACTTGTAGTTCGGCAGCAGCGGATTGTCCGGACGGAACAGTTTGCCGACGTTCTGCGCGTGCTCGATCCCGACGTAGAAGTCGGTGTAATCGTTGATTTTCGCCGGCAGGTGCATCTCGCAATTCGCCGCCAGCGGCAGCAGTTTCGAGCCTTGGGCTTCGATCTTGCCGTGCAGGGTGCTGCCTTCGGCGAACAGTTCCAGCAGCCGTTCGCGCAGGGCAACACGCGCGTCGCGGCCCAGCTCGAAGAACGCGTTCAACTGACCGCCACGGGTGGCTTCGACTGCGGTTTTTGCCGCGCCGTCGAACAGACCGGCATCGAGTGCCGCTTCCAGATCGAATATATGCTCGCCGATGGCCACACCACTGCGGGGTGTCGCGCCCTTCACGCTGAACACGCCCAATGGCAGGTTCTCCAGGGGGAAATCAGCGTGGCCGTTGGCGGAGGCAACCCAGCTACGAGTGATGGAAGTCTGAGTCATGGGTTATCTCCGGGTCGGATCGAAAGTGGCGGGCAGCGTGGCCCAGCAGGCATCGTAGGTGGTTTGCAATTGCTTGCAGTCCTGGGCGAAACGGCTCGGGCGCAGCACCTGGCTGGTCTCGAACATGAAAGCCATGGTGTTATCGATTTTCGTCGGCGCCAGTTCGGCGTTGATCGCCCGGGTGCAGGTTTCGCCGTCCGGGCCGTGGGCGCTCATGCAGCTGTGCAACGACGCGCCACCCGGCAGGAAGCCTTCGGCCTTGGCGTCGTATTCGCCCTGGATCAGGCCCATGAATTCGTTCATCAGGTTGCGGTGGAACCACGGTGGACGGAAGGTATTCTCGGCCACCATCCAGCGTGGCGGGAAGATCACGAAGTCGAGGTTGGCCAGGCCGTGCACGCTGGTGGGCGAGGTCAGGACCGTGAAGATCGAAGGGTCCGGGTGATCGAAACTGACCGTACCGATGGTGTTGAAGCGGCGCAGGTCATATTTGTACGGCACGTTATTGCCATGCCAGGCGACCACGTTCAGCGGCGAATGATCGAGCTCGCACCCCCACAACTCGCCGAGGAATTTCTGCACCAGGGGGGTCGGTTGCTTCAGGTTTTCGTACCGGGCAACGGGGGTCAGGAAGTCCCGCGCATTGGCCAGGCCGTTGCTGCCGATCGGCCCCAGGTCCGGCAGGCGCAACGGCGCGCCGTGGTTCTCGGCGATGTAGCCGCGAGCTTGCGGGTCGAGCAGTTCGACGCGGAATTTCAGGCCGCGCGGCAGTACCGCGATTTCCAGCGGCTCAAGATCCAGTACACCCAATTCAGTGGCGATGCGCAGTCGGCCCAGTTGCGGTACCAGCAGCAGTTCGCCGTCGGCATTGAAAAACACCCGTTCCATGGAGCGGTTGGCGCGGTAGCTGTAGATGCTGATCCCGGACGGTTTTTCCGCGCCCGAGTTGGCCGCCATGCTCACCAGCCCGTCGATGAAGTCGGTGGGCTCGCCGGGGATATCCAACGGGTTCCAGCGCAGGCGGTTGGGGGTGACTTCACCCAACGGGCCGCCGGCCAGTTGCCGATCCAGTTTGACGAATGCCGGGTGGTTGGCCGATGGCTGGATGCGGTACATCCAGGTGCGCCGCGCTTCGCTGCGGGCCATGGTGAACGCCGTGCCGGAGAACAATTCGGTGTAAAGGCCATAGGGGGCTTTTTGCGGGGAGTTCTGGCCGACGGGCAATGCGCCGGACAAGGCCTCGCTGCTGAATTCGTTGCCGAAGCCTGACTGATAAGCCAGCGCGGGCGCCGTTGAATCGAGGTTCATGGAGCCTCCTGAACAGAGAATAGGCAGTGGCCTTTCGCTCGGTAAAGGAGGTCCTGGCACGCCGGGTTATTTTTATCGTAATTCAATTACGCATAACGTAATTTGATTGGTAATGACCGTCAAGCTATAAAGACGTCCATTTGTAACGGGATCACCTCCATGGGCAGCGAAAGCAACGGTAAACAGAAAGTCCGCTCGGCCGAGGTGGGTACCGATATCCTCAAGGCATTGGCGCAATTGTCACCCTCGACGTCCCTTTCGCGCCTGGCCGAACACGTGCAGATGCCGGCGAGCAAGGTTCACCGCTATCTGCAGGCCTTGATCGCCAGCGGCTTTGCCGAACAGAACGCCACCACCAACCATTACGGCCTGGGTCGCGAAGCCTTGCGCGTGGGGTTGGCCGCCCTCAACAGTATGGACGTGCTCAAAGTCGCCGCCCTGCCCTTGGCCGAGTTGCGCGATGAACTGAACGAAACCTGCTTTCTGGCGGTGTGGGGCAATCAGGGCGCAACCGTGGTGCATATCGAGCCGGCGGTGCGTGCCGTCACGGTGGTCACGCAATTGGGCTCGGTACTGCCATTGCTCAGCTCATCGACCGGGTTGGTCTTCGGCGCTTTCCTGCCCAAGCGTGAAACCGTGGATCTGCGCGAGCAGGAACTGCAAAACGACAGTGCTCACGCCCTCGCCGACGATCAGGCCTATGAAACCCTGTTCGGGCAGATCCGTGACCGCGGCCTGCATCATGTGCATGGCTTGCTGATGCCTGGGGTCGATGCGCTGTCGGCACCGGTGTTCAACGCCGTCGGGAACGTGGCTGCAGTGATCACCATTGTCGGCCCGGCCTCGTTGTTTCATGCCGACGAAAACGGCCCGGCGGCCCGGCGATTGCTGGCGGCGACACGGGCCGTGAGCTGGCGCATGGGCTATGAATCGCCCGCCCTCAAATGACAATGCCCAATACTTTCGCCCTGGCCACCGCTTGAGTCCTGCGCTCCACCCCCAACTTGCCATTGATGCGGCGCGCGTGGGTTTTCACCGTATGCAACGAGATGAATAACAGATCAGCAATTTGCTTGTTCGAATTGCCCTGTGCCACCAGGGTGAGCACTTCGATTTCACGTTGACTCAGCGGGTTCCGGATCGCACTCACCTCGCAATCATCACCCGGTTCCCCCCGCCCGATGGCTTGCGGCAACCGCGGCTGACGCAACTGCATATCGCGCAAGGCCTGTTGCAGGTTACAACGCTCGACCAGGGCCAGGCCTTCTCGCAATGATTGTCGGGCAGCGGCCGGGTGGTCGGACAGCCAGGCGACTTCGGCCAGGGCCAGGTGTAATTGTGCTTGCAGCCCCGACATCCCCCGTTGTCTTGCCCACTGCAATTGCGCCTCGAGCCGGGCCAGTGGCATTTGCGCCCGGCCCAGATAAACCTCGGTCAGTACCAGCAGATATTCCAGGCCGGGAATCAGCTCCAGCGTGGCCGGCGGAGCCTGACGCCCGTGGGGCCCTTGATAATGGCGCAGCACCCGGGTCAGGGCTTCGTGGGCCAATTGCGCCCGCCCCTGCTGTAGCCAGAAATGGCAGCTCATTTGCAGCAGGACACTGCGGTACACCGTGTCTGGAATCCGCCGTTGTTGCATCAACCGTTCGGCGTCACGCAGAAGGAGGAAAGCTTGCGCGTAATCCAGCCGATTGGCCGCCAATTGTGCCAGGCCGAGGAACCCATACAGCGCGCGTTTATCCTGGTTGCGCAGACAGATCTGCAGGCCGGTCTCGAAGTACGCCGCCGCTTGCATTTCCCGGCCCTGACTCAAGCTCAGACGCCCACGATGCAGGGCAATCCGGCCGAGCAAGGGTTCGGCCAGCGGTTGTTGCCGGGAGAGCAGGCCGTCCATATTGGCGAGCAAGTGCTCGGCTCTGCCGCAGGCCCCCCGCTGCTCGAGCAACTGCGCGTGATCGAGCTCCAGCAGGCCTTCAAACACCAGCGAGCCTTGCGCCCGGGCCAGGCACAACGCGTCTCGGTTGAGCGCCTGTGCCACCTCGAGCTCACCCCGGACCAAAGCCTGTTGGGTCAAACCGGACAGGCACATCAACCGGGCGGGCCAGAACTGTGGACCCAGTTCGTCGAGCGCCTCAAGAAAGTGTGTCCGTGAGGCGTCCATGCGCCCCTGCAAATGCAGCAACCAACCTTGTTGCGCCTGCCAACGCGCGATCAATTGCCGTTGATGGAAGGCTGAGGGTTGAGGCAGGAAGCGGGACATATGGGCGATGCACTGACCCGCCTGCTCGAAGCGCCCGGCAAACAATAAGGCTGCGGTGACCAGCCCGACCAGTTGTGGCGAACCGAGCATCAGTTCCTCGCCTTGTTGCTCGTGCAAGCGCAACAGCAACACCACGGTCTGTTCTTCGAACAGCTGCTCGAAATTGAAATGCTGCAACAGGCTGACGGCGACCTCGTACTCTTCGGCCAGCAATGCCTGTTCGAACGCGGCCTTCCAGTCCAGTTCGGCGGCGAACCACTGACAGGCACGCCGATGCCAGGAACGCCCGGCCGGCCATTGTTCGTCGCGCATCAACCGGGTCAGGGGCGCGAAAATCTGCAGCCAGTCAGTCGAGTCTCGCCAGGGCTCGATGAAGCAGCCACGTTCCAGCAACGTGCTCAAGTATTGAGCGCCCTCGCCCGCACCGAACAGGTGATCGCAAAGCCGGGCATTGAAGCGGGGCAAGTGGGCCAGCACCCGCCAGGCTTCGGCAAGCTCCGGGGTCAGGCTGGCGAAGAGCTCATGCTCCAGGTAATCGTGCAGCGTGTCCGGGCGACCGTGGAGCGTGTCGTTGCGTGACCAGTCGCACTTTTGCAGCAGCGCAATCCGCACGCCGGCGCACCAGCCACCACTGCGCTGGAAAACAAGCTCGGCGGCTTTTGCAGCCTGGGCCGGCTCCAGGCGATGCAACAGCTTTGCAATTTCAGCTTGATCGAACGCCAGCGTGGCGCGCTCGCAGTCGTACAGTTCATCATCCAGTAACAGGCGTGGCCAATTGCATTGCGGACGGCGCCGACCACTGAGCCACCAGATGACCCGCGGGCTGCTGATCGCCAGCAACCGGTCGAGCAACAGATCCAGGTCCGGATGGGGGATACGGCAATAGTCATCGAGAAACAGCCAGGTGGCTGTTTGCAGCCGCGCCAGATGCGCCAGCAATGCCGGTTCATCCGATGCTGGCAGGCCCAGGGTTTGCGCCAGGCGCTGGCGAAAATCGACCACACTGATCGGCTCCCCCGCCAACGGCAGCCAATGGACCTGACACTGGGCGGGCGCCTGCAACAGGCATTCGACGAGCAACGCACTCTTGCCACTGCCCGCCGGTGCGCAGAGCAATTTCACCCGCGCCGTCGATGCCAGCAAGGGTTCGATCAACCGGTCGCGCGACTGGTGGTGGCAAGACAAACGGGGCAGGAATCCAGGACGGTCCAGACACAGCGTCATGGCAGTCATAGTGGTGCGCCTTTTTATAATTGTGGCGCCACCCTAGCCCTGTCTCGACAGCTTGTTGAAGAAGTATTCAACATACTTATTGGCACGTATAAAAAAGGTGACTTATGTCACCCTTTTCTGTAGGACCACTGTGGGAAAGTTACCTCACCCCCGTACTCCGTAAGGCTGCTGGCGTGTAGTCCCCTGCTTTGGCGACGACACCGAACTCGAAGCTGCGCTTCTCCTCGTTCTTCATCCCCAAGGCAATGTAGCGACCGGCAATGAGGTCATACAGCGCTTCCACGGTATAGGCCGGAACCTGGTGATCGTAGTAGAACTGCGCATGCCCTTCGGCGACACGCCACAGTTGGCCGCGACCGTCGTAGTGGTCGGCCAGTGCGACTTGCCAGCTGTCTTCGTCGATGTACATGTGACGCTTGGCATACACGTGCCGCTCGTTCGGCTTGACCGTCGCGACCACTTCCCAGACACGGTGCAACTCATACCGGGTCAGGTCCTGATTGATGTGCCCGGCCTTGATCACGTCGGTGTACTTGAGGTTGGGCGAGTCGAGCTTGTAGCTGTTGTACGGGATGTACATTTCCTTCTTGCCGATCAACTTCCAGTCGTAGCGATCCGGCGCGCCGGAAAACATGTCGAAGTTGTCGGTGGTCCGCAGCCCGTCGGACGAGGTGCCCACGCCGTCATAGGCGACTTGCGGCGCACGGCGCACACGGCGCTGGCCGGCGTTGTAGATCCAGGCCTTGCGCGGTTCCTGGACCTGATCGAGGGTCTCGTGCACCAGCAATACGTTGCCCGCCAGCCGCGCCGGCGCGGTGACTTCCTGCTTGAAATAGCTGAGCACGTTCTCATCGCTGCCCGACTTCAGATCCCCCAGCAGCGAAGGCACGGCAACCTCGTCCTTGAAGCGGATGACGGTGAAATCACCATTGGACTGAGGGGTCGCCTGGGTGATGGTACGGCGCAGGTTGCCGCCGTGATAACGGGTGACGTGGTTCCAGATCACCTCGACGCCATTCTTCGGAATCGGAAAGGCGTAGTAGCGATTGCCGGTGAAATTGGCCAGGCCGTTACCGTCGTTGATCGGTGTCACGTTCAGGGCGCTGCGCTTGGCCGACTCATTGATGTCCGCTGGCACGGCCACGGTACGGTGGGTGGGATAAACCGGGATTTTATAAGTCTCGGGATAGCGCTTGAACATCGCTATCTGGCCATCGGAGAGCTTGTCCTTGTACTTGTCCACCGTCGCCGCGGTGATGGTGAACAACGGCTTTTCGTTGGCAAACGGGTCGGCCAGAAAACCCTTGCTGTCCACGGCACCGGCGTTCTTCGGCAGGCCACCGGTCCAGGCCGGGATCGAGCCATCGGCGTTGCCGGCTTTCTCGCCGCCTAGCGGGGTCAGGCTGGTGCCGAGCTTGTTCGCTTCTTCCGGCGACACCGCGGCCATGACGTTGGCGGCCAGCAGGCTCAGGGCCAGGGCACCGCATTGCAGAATCATCTTGCGCATTGATTTCATCCTCTCAGCCAGATCAGAAGTTCACGCCAAAGCTCAACGCCATGAAGTCGCGGTCTTCCAGGGTGTTGTAGTCACCGCCGAAGAAATCGGTGTAACTCAAACTCGCGGTATAGGTATTGCGGTAGTCGGCATCGACGCCGACACTGATTGCCTTGGCGCCTTCGTTGAACAACCCGTTGGGGCCGTAACCGGCGACGTCATGGGACCAGGACAGGTTGGGTTTGAAGTTGATCCCGGCGATGACGTTGTTGTAGTCGAGGATGGCGCGGGCGCGGTATCCCCAGGAGGTAGCGGTGACAAAGCCGTCGGTATCGCCGCCAAAACCGTATTGGCCGTACACCGAGTCGCGGCCGTAACGCAGCTCCGAGCGGCTCTCCAGCCCGCCAACGTGGACAACCGCCGCTTCACCGACCAGGGTCAGGCGGTCCGCGCCCATCACCTGATCGATGAAGTGGGTCAGGGTGCTCTGGATCTGCGTCACTTCCTTGCGGCGATAGCCTTTGTTGTCGGCCCCGGGCGTCGTCGCGATAGGCGATGCCGCGCCGCCAGCGATCGGGTTGAGCATCGCCAGGGTCAGGTCGGTGCTGTTGAGCTGCACCGGCGCATTGGGGCGATAGCTGATCTCGCCGGTCCACGCGGTGCCGGTGGGCAAGGTGGTAGAGAAGCTCGCGCCATAGAGGCGAATGTCTTCCGGATACTCGAGATAGTATTGGCCGCGACCAAGCATCACACTCTGGGCCAGCGCCGATCCGGTACCGGGCGCAATAGCGTTGGCGGCACCGACGATACCCGGGATTTGCGACAGCGTGCCCAGGCCGGCCGTGGTGGTGCCGACGTTCGGTGTGCGGCTGTGGTAGTTCATGAAGTACAGGCCGTATTCGGTATCGTCGCCCAACCAGCGCAACGCCGTCCCCCATTGCCCGGAGTCACGGGCGTCGCGGTCGCCGCCGCGGGGCACGATCACCCCTTCCCTGCCGACCTGGAAGCCCTGGCCAAATGCGGCGGCGATCGGTTGCAATGGCGCGATGGCAGGGCTGCCCACGGTGTAGCCCGTGGTGCAACCGTCTGCCGCCACGTCACCGCCGAAGAAGGTGCCGCAGTTGTCGAGAACGGTCTGGTCCCACTCCAGCTGATAGAAGCCTTCCACGGTGAGTTTGTCTGTCAGGCCCTGGGAGGCGAACAGCATGTTCACCGGTATCAGGCCTTCCTTGATCTCGGCCCCGGGACGGCGGAAGGCTGACACATCGACCGGGTTGATGCTGTTGATCGAGTTGCCGATGAAGGTGCTTTCGCCCCAGCTGACCACCTGCTTGCCAGCACGCACAGTGCCCGGCAGATCGGCGATGGAATAGTTGTGATAGACGAAGGCGTCGAGGATCTGCGCACCGGCGGACTTGGAACCTTCCTTGCGATTGTGGTCGCTGATCGGCTTGAACTCGCGGTCTTCGTCCTTCAGTTCGAAGTCGTACCAGTACTTGCCTCGGACAAACACCCCGGTGTCGCCATACTTCAGTTCGAGATCGTGGATGCCCTTGAAGATCTTGGAGAAGGTTTCGCCCTTCTTGAAGTTCAGCCGCCCGTCGTCACCGGTCGACGCCTGGCCGGTTCCGCCATTGACGGTGCCCACCAGCGCCCTGTCGGCATCGCGCATGCCCCAGCTCGCGCCGACGGACAACGAGGAATCGAAGGTCCCCTCGATTTCGCCGATGTTGAATGAAACGGCCTGCGCCTGGGCGCAACAACCCAAGGCCACCGCGGTGGCCAGGGCCTGCGGTGTGAAGATGGCGCGCATTGTTGTTTTTGTCATGCGTCTTCCCCGGTGAGTGACAGAAGGCCACACCCTACTGCTGCATGACAGGGGCGATAAGCGCACCAAGGAGGTATTCGTGGTGTCGCTCCAAAGGATGAATGGCTGCACCAGGCGGGGGTTCTGCTCGCAATATGGATGAACTGGATGGACGATCATCAGCGCAAGGCATGGCGCAGCGCCGAGCAGGCGACGACTGTTACTCAATTCGCAACAGTTCATGCCTGAAATCACTGTTTTTCCTTTGTGGCCAAAGGCTTATTCTTATCGGGCTTTCACGGCAGACAGCCTGAAAGCAGCGAAGCCATGGCGTGTGTTCCATTCCATAGGCGACGGACTTCAGATGAATCGAGGATTTTCGATTCGTCACCCTGTGTTTACTGATGTTGATTTGTTGCTCCTTGATCCACGTCTTACTTTGGCCGCTGCGTTTGCAGCGGCCTTTTTTATGGGCGTAAATTGTAGGAGCGAGCTTGCTCCTACAGGGGTCAGCATTCGCTTTCACCTACGCAATTCCCAGAAAGTGACTACATGAATCGGTAAACATACGAAGCGCCCGATGATTAAAGGTATTAGCTGCAGGCACTCATTTGCGTCGCACGCTACTTCAACCTTATTCATCAAGAGCGTTTCCTTATGATACCTACCGATGCCACCACTTATCGCTCCATCAAGGGCTTCAACAGCCGGGTCCGCTTTCTGATTTTTCATTACACAGCCGGCAACTTCTCCAGTTCGGTCAATGCGCTGACTGGTCCGGATGTCAGCGCCCATTATCTGGTCCCCGACATTACGGATCAGAGCTATCTGAAAGCGGGTCATACTGATCAGGTAATCTTCAATCTCGTCGACGAAACCCAGCGCGCGTGGCATGCAGGCACCAGCCATTGGGGTGACCGAAGCAATCTGAACGACACCTCTATCGGCATTGAAATGGTCAATCTTGCTTCTTTCAACCAAGGCAAATTCAATTTTCCACCCTATCATCCCGTACAAATCAAGGCAGTTGAAGCGCTGGCGCTGAACATCCTTGAACGCTATCCGGATATCACCCCGACCCAAGTCCTGGGCCACTCTGATATTGCACTCGGCCGCAAGAGCGACCCTGGGCCAAAATTTCCCTGGCATGCTCTTTCCCTGAAAGGCATCGGTGCTTGGTTTGACAAGGCCACTCGAGATGCCATTGAGCAGCAATATGTCGAATCTGGTATTCCGGTCCGTTCCGAATTACTGAAGATGTTCAAGACTTACGGGTATGACATTTCCGGCGCGACGACCGAACAAGGCTTCACCCAGCTTGTCCGGGCATTTCAGTTGCACTTTCGCCCGGAAAAATATAATGGGGTCATGGATGCGCAAACGGCTGCGAATCTGACGGCGTTGGTTCGTAAGTATTTTTCCAGAGAGATATTTATTTGAGCCGTTGCGATTGCAACGGCGCTTTGCCCAACAACAAAACAACAACCATTAAACAACGCCCCACAAAACATTTCCTATAACAGCGTACGAAAAATCTTGTTTTACCGTAGATAATTCCATCTGCATCGATTCTACATCGAAATATCTCTCAATTTTATAAGTAAAGGCCTACGCCCAACTCAGACCCACTCTTTCGGTTTTTGTCATAACTTGAAATTGCACGAAGCAATAGTTCGCCGCCATACCCCTGACAAAAAAACGCCATCGAACATCAAGCAAATTCAAAAGGACACGAGTATGCAAAAACCACCTAAACCGCCACAGGGAAACAACTCAAGGCCTGGTTACTTTGAGTTAACCAAACCTGTTGATATAAAAGGGATCGCACCCGATCATTTTATACCCCCGCAACGAACGGGAAACAATTTGCAACCTGGCCCCTTTGGGCGCGGCGTATCGACCTATAACCAAAACAGAGGCACAGTAATAAATACGACCCAAGCCCTGGAAGAGGAATATCAGACCAGGTCCAGCCAGTTACCGCAAACCATCGAGGCAGAACTGGCGGCGACCCGACATGAAGGACCCACAGATCCAGTTTCGCCATTGGAATCAATTGTCCGCGAACTGGGCGTACTGAACAAGCTTACAGAACGTAAAACCGCAGAGTTCAACAATAAAACAGCGACTGCCAATGCGTTTTATGGAGGTGATCCATTTAACCGGCATATCAATGAGTTCATGGTCAAAGCCACAAAGATAGAGAAGTGGCCGGGACCGAATGGCATTGCCATGCAGGCCTTGAATGAATCACTCAGAGCCGCGATCGACGCCAGACTGCTGTCTCAAACCCTCCAATCACTCCAACAGCGAACCGTCAATCTTCAACACACCCTCAGTGTCATGCAAGCCGCTGAACAGGCACGAGTGGCAGCAGAACAGGAAGCACTGCGTGTGGCGGCCGAAGAGGCACGCAAAGCGCAAGAAGCAAGAGCACGGGAAGAGGCTGCCGTAAAGGAGCTTGCAGACCGCGATGAGCAGATAAAAGAGCTTCTTGAGGCGATGGAAGCGCAGAAAGCCGCCCGGGCCAACAGACCTTTTTTCGTATCCGGTTCGGCTGCAGCAACGGGTCCGGTGTTTACCGCTGCAGCAGGAAGCGCCGCCACAAACACGGCCACCACCCAGGCCATTCAGACCAGTTTGCGCGCAGCAGTCTTGGCTGTGCTCGACGCAGCGGCAGCATCGGCAGGCGCGGTTGTCGGTGGATTCGCCGCACTGTTGTGGCCCTCGCCACTGGGTAATAGTGATCGCTACGCCTTGAGCGTGCCGCTAACGGACCTCACATCCCTCGATCCCCATGACTTGCACAGGATTGCCGAGGCTAATGGGGAAATCGCACTGCCAGTCGCGATTGGCTCCAGGACTGTGGGTAACACAACGGAGTTCTTCGTTGCCGCCACCAACGGCACGACGGTGCCTGCAAAAGTGCCGGTGCAGCTCGCCGCTTTCGATCCAGGTCTGAACGCCTATACGTCTTACAACCCGGATGTGCCGTCCATTGGCATGACCTGGACGCCAATTGTAAAGCCGAACGATACGTCCACTACGTTGCCAGCGGACGAGCAGAAGATTGCTGTCTATGACGGCGCTACCGTGACGACACTGGAAGGACGGCTCGATGAATTTCCAGAGTTGGATCTGTACAGCTTTGGTGGATTCATCACGGTATTCCCGGCCGATTCGGGGATTACTCCAACGTTCACGATGTTCAGGGATCGACGGAACGAGCCCGGGGTCGCCAGTGGAGTTGGGCAGGAGGTTTCAGGGAATTGGTTAGGGGCTGCAGCTTCAGGCGAGGGAGCACCCATTCCGACACAAATCGCGGATAAGCTTAAAGGGCGACGGTTTTCGAGTTTCACAAAATTTCGCAGGGCATTCTGGACGGCAGTGGCTAGTGATGAATATTTATTCGAACAGTTCAACCTTATAGATAAAGCCACCATACGCAATGGTTACTCACCAAAGCCTCATGACATCGAACATGTAGGTGGACGGCGAAAATTCGAAATCCATCATATAATGCCGATCGAACATGGAGGTGCTGTGTACGACATAGACAACCTGCGAATACTAACTCCGAAACAACACATACAAACTCACTCTAAAAAAGGTTAAGGAGATTGAAGATGATCTTAAAAAGCAAATTTGAAGACTATACGGAACACGAATACTTAACCCTTGTGAGTTCATTATTTAATGGAACCTACTCTTCTGAAGAAGAGCTAGACAACATTTTTGAAAATATAATTAGCACGTCAGAACACCCTCATGCTTCCGATGTTTTGTGTCACCCAGAAAAAGGGATTGAAGACAGCCCACATAGCGTAGTGAATGTCTTCAAGCAATGGCGGGCAGCCAACGGTAAACCAGGCTTCAAACCTGAATAACTAGCTGACACCAAGCCGCTGCATCCGGCGGCTTGGCACCACCCTACCCGCCCAACTAAAAAACCACCCGAGATACACACAGGGCATGACAGAAAGGCTAGACCGGACTGTAAAACAAATGGCCGGGCGCTAATTTTTTGATTATACAGATTGGCATCTGTGTGGCTTAGATCCAACTAACAACGATACCTCAATCAACAGTAGCAGTTTTATGGAGAGCGCTTACACCTATGACTGATGAAAACACTCAGCGACATTCACATCCTATACCGGCGACTTGCTCGGACGCAGACAGGATCATGATTGAACGTCTTCATAACATTCTGCAAGGTACAATTGAAATAACCGATACCGATAAGCGCTTCCAAGCTCATTGTCTGCGAACACTTGAAAGATTTCGAGCCATGGGTATTGCTGACGATTTCATTCCAAAGAAAAACCCTTCGATCTGGAATAACGCCCATAGCGCTGCGCTGGAAGACTACCAGCTTGGAAATGACGAATCGCTTCGATATACCGCTGACGCAATAGAGGCAGCCATGAGGCAGGAAATCAAGGCTTTTGAAATCGTTGCTGGATCGAACCTTTCAGTAGCGGCACTCGAGCAAATGGTGAAAAGCGAGTCAGTCAGAGACCTGCTTCTGATTTTTGCGATCGGTCTTGCTTTCCCATCAATCGACCAGATGTTTGGGCGGTATCGATTCGAAGCGATTGCCAATGGTGAGCTGGTGAGCATCTATGAGCGGCTTTTCGAGGAGAGCGTTCTGACCGAAGGTGTCAGCGCGATCGCGATCAAAGGCCCCAACTGGAGAGCTCCCGGCTTCGTTGTAGAAAATCGATACGTCTAGAACTAACTACCAAGCCACTCGCCCCAGCGGCTTGGTAGCTTCAGCGCTTAAATCGAATACCTCTGCAAATTCCCCATCATCTCCTTCAACGCCTCAATATTGTCCTTGGGATGCGCCGCCCCCTCGAAATCACAGATCTGCTGCCAATGCGCCGCCACATCCTCCGGCGAGAACCCCACCCGCGGATCAAACCCGGCGCCCAGGCTGCGTTCCCAGCGCACTTTGCCCATCCAGCCACCACCGACTTCGAACAATCCGGAGGTTTCCTGGCAGGTTTCGCTGGCCAGGTACACCACCAGCGGGCTGACCAGTTCCGGCTTGAGTTGTTCGAACACTTGCGGCGGGATCAGGCCTTCGGTCATGCGGGTGCCGCCGGTGGGGGCGATGGCGTTGACCAGGATGTTGTTCTTGCGGCCTTCGATGGCCAGGGTGCGGGTCAGGCCGTAGAGGCCGAGCTTGGCCATGCCGTAGTTGGACTGGCCGAAGTTGCCGTAGATGCCCGAGGTCGAGGCGGTGAAGATCACCCGGCCGTAGTTCTGCTCGCGCAGGTGCGGCCAGGCGGCGCGGGTGACCTTATAGGCGCCTTCGACGTGGACCCGGTAAACCAGGTCCCAGTCGCCGTCGTCCATTTTATGGAAGGTCTTGTCCCGCAGGATCCCGGCGTTGTTGACTACCACGTCGACCCGACCGAAAGCGTCGAGGGCGTTCTGGACGATTTTGTCGCCGTCGGTGACAGAGTCATGGTTGGCCTCGGCAATGCCGCCCGCCTCGCGGATTTCGGCCACCACACGGTCCGCCGCCGAAGCGTTTGCGCCTTCGCCCTGGGTCGAGCCGCCGAGGTCGTTGACCAGCACCTTGGCGCCTTGTTTTGCGAACAACAGCGCATGCGCCCGTCCCAGGCCGCCACCTGCACCGGTGATGATCACGACTTTATCTTCGAAACGCACAGACTCGTTCATTGAGGGGACTCCAGCAGGCCAGGGACAATGGGCCGAGTGTCAGGCACGGCGATGCTGGTCACAATGAACACGGGGGAGGCTGAATGGTGTGCGATAAGGCTGGGGGATGATGAGTGCGCCGGTGGGCCGCAATGAGCCTGTGGCGAGGGAGCTTGCTCCCGCTGGGCTGCGAAGCAGCCCCAAACCTCCAATGAGCGAGTCAGTTATTATTATTGATTCATAGTGGGCTGCGACTGCTTCGCAGCCCAGCGGGAGCAAGCTCCCTCGCCACAAAAGCTGCCTCGCGACAGTAGAACTCAGGAACACGCCACCTTGCGCGGCGGCGAAATCTGCTGATCGCGAAACTCCAGATAGTGCTTGAGCACCAGCCCCGGCGCTTCGGTCTGCGGGTAGTGGCCGATGCCGGGCAACAGGACCGTGTCCGGGTTCGGGATCAGCTCCCGATAGCGCTCGACCATGTGCGCCCCGGAGACCGGATCGACCTCGCCATCGATCACCCGCAACGGCACCTCACCGCGCTGCATCGCGCCGACCCAGCGCTCACGCTGCACACGCCGCTCGGGAATATAGTTGATCAACTTGTGCATGACCCGTGTTCCGTGATTGCTCTCGATCAGGCTCCAGAAATCATCCATCTCGCTCTCGGTGGGACGGCTTTGCGGGCCGAATATCTGGTGGAAACTCTTCACCAGGCCGTCACGGGAAAAGGCTCGCCCGATCATCCAGCCCAGGGGGCTGAGCAACAGTTTTTGCATCAGCACCGGGCGATGGGTTTCGGGGAACAGGCCACCGTTGAGGAATACGCAGCTGGCGATATTGATGTGCGTTTCGTAATGCCTGGCCAACAGTTCCTGGGCGACGCTGTCACCATAATCATGTGCGAGCACATGGACTGGCTGATCGACGTTCAAATGAACCAGCAACGCCTGCTGTAGATCGGCCTGCTCAAGCAGGCTGTATTCATGGTTCAGCGGTTTGGCTGAGTCGCCAAAGCCGAGCATGTCGCAGGCAATTACCCGATATCGCTGGACCAGGGGTTGCCACAGGTAATGCCAGTCCCAACTGGCGGTCGGGAAGCCATGGATGAGCAATAGCGGCTCACCCTGCCCCGCCGTCCAGTAACGGATGGCCTGGCCACGGAATACCAGGGTTTGGGCGCGCTTGCGCCAGACACACAGGGGGATCTCGGCGAGAGGCATCAAAAGTTATAACCCGGGTCGAGTTTATCGAGTTTGCGCGGCAGCGCCGGCCCTTTGACACTGGAGGGTGAATGCACGGGGGTTACGCTCACGGCAAGGAACCTCGACTTTTTATTATGGAGTGTTGCCAATGACTACCGAGTCTAGTCACCCACCAGGAATCGTGTAGTTGCATTGGCAGCCAGCTTGATGGCCGAGCGAGTCAGGGCGCTGGCAGGCTGGATCCAGTCAAAAGTACCTTGCTGCGCGAGCAGCCGGTCAGCCCCGCAGGGTGCTGACCAACTCTGCCAGCCAGGGCTCTGCGTCGGTCTCCGGAGTGACGCTTTCACTGGCATCCAGGCGCAGCATGGGCAGGACTTCGCGAATGCCCAGTTCGCTGAACAGTTCACGCATCAGTTCCCCGCCGCCGCAGAAGGTGTCGCCGTAGCTCGCATCGCCCAGACCGATCACTGCACCCGGCAAGCCACGCCAAGCTGCCGGCAATTGGTCGCGAATGGCGAAATACAACGGCTGCAGGTTGTCCGGCAGTTCGCCCATGCCAGTGGTGGAGGTCACTGCCAGAAAGGCCTCGGGGCCAAAAGCCTGAACCTCGGCGAGGCTCGCGCGCGGGTTATGGAAGGTTTCGAAACCTGCTGTCTTCAAAATGCTCGCAGCGTGGCGGGCGACTTCTTCAGCCGTGCCGTACACCGAGCCGGAAAGGATGGCAACTTTCATCAATCTGATCCTGAAGCTGAGTAAAAAAGAGGGGGATATTAACAGCCACAGCAAAAAAGCTGCGATTAGCTCTCATTCAGCCTTGATGGCCGCTAGAGTTCTTTTAGAATGCTGCGCTCAATCAATCTGGAAAGGATCCTCCGATGATCAACGCCCAACTGCTGCAAATGGTGATCAACGCTTCCAACGACGGCATCGTGATTGCCGAAAAGGAAGGCGAGCATGACAACATCCTGATTTACGTCAACCCGGCATTCGAGCGGCTGACCGGGTATACCAGCGAAGAAATCCTCTATCAGGATTGCCGCTTTCTTCAGGCTGGGGACCGCGATCAGGAAGCCCTGCCATTGATTAGAGAAGCATTGCTCAGTGGCGGTTCCTGCAGGGAAATTATCCGCAATTACCGCAAGGATGGCACTCCGTTCTGGAACGAACTGTCGCTTTCGACGGCGAAGAATCCGCACGACGGGCAGACTTATTTTATCGGCGTGCAGAAGGACGTCAGCATTCAGATCAAGGCGCAGCAGCGAGTGGCGCAGCTGGAGGCGCAACTGGCTGAAGCCCAAGCCGAACTGGCCGCACTCAAAGCGACGAACGGTGCAAACAAAACCGCGGATTAATGGTCAGTTACTACAATCACCGATGACTGTGTAATTTTTTTTCGAGCCGATCATGCAGCGCGACGCACTCCTGACTCAGGATGAACTGGATTTTATCCAGACCATGCAGCATAACCCGCAACTCAATGTGCGGGATGCGACGTCGAGCCTGCTGGTCAACGGTGGTTCGCAGATCCGTGATCTGCTGACGCGCCTTGCCGCCCATGAGCAAGTCACCCTCCAGGCCACGTTCGAAAACCAGCAGATGACCTTCCCGCTGCATCTGGTGGAAGACGAGTTTCACGCCCTGCATTTACGCCTCGGCGTGCCCAGCATCTATGAAGACGGACCCATGATCCGGCCCTGGCGCCTGGTGCTCGAAGAGCCGGTCGCGTTGGAAAATGCCCGCGGCCAGCCTGGCACGTTGCGGGTACACGAAGTGTCGTTCAAAGGGGTTTTGCTGGAAGTTCGCAACAAGACCAAACCACCCCGGCATTTCGCCTTGTGGTTCAGCCCGTCAGGCTATGAACGGATTGCGTTGCGTGGCACCTTGGAGAAAGAAACCCAAAACGGCCTCTATGCCTATCAGCTGAACCAGGCCGACAAGGACGAAACCGAGCGTCTGCGCCAATTCATCCTGCAGCAGCATCGGCTGACGCATCCCGCCCTGCATCTGTAACTCAAGTATCGAGATTGCCTGCCAGGAATTGTTTCAACCGTTGGCGCATCACCGTGCCCTCGCTTCCCAAAATACCGATCGACGATCCGGCCAGGCTCTCCTGGGCGAGATCAGACGCTTCCCCCGCCAGCATCACCTGACAATCCAGGCTCAAGGCCAGGCGATTCAAGCGTCGTGGCAACTCGCAAGCGGGCATATGATTGGAAAACAGTACCAGCGCCCGGGGCTGGATCCTTTCGCAGACCAGGGTCAACTCGTCGAAAGGCTGACCCAGCGCCAGCACTTGAATCGCCGAATCGACACTGCTCAGAAACAGCGCCGTGACCAGCAGTTCGAGTTCACGGCACTGATCGTTCAGCGGGCAGACAATCACGCGCCGCGGTTGCAGGACCCGCGCCAGCAGCAGACGTTGCAACACGCGAGACCGCAGGAAACCATCCAGGAACAGCCATTCGCTGGTCTGGCCAAAGGCATCCTGGCGTAGCAGCAACAGCTTCCATAACGGCAGCAGGATGTTCTGAAACACCACGGTCAGTGGGTAACTGGAAAAGATCTGTCCGTAGACCTGCTCCAATTGAACCTCGTCAAAGGCACTGACCGCCGCCTGGACCTGCTCCTGCCATTGCGCATAGTCAGCGTGCACCAGCTCATTGGGGATAATGGACGACAGCGCGTGAAGTGGTGCGGTCCTGGCCAGAATCTTGCCGACCTTGCTGACTGCAACGCCGCGTTCGATCCAGCTGAGAATGCTGTGAATCCGCTCGATATCGTTCATCGAATACAAACGATGCCCACTGTCGGTGCGAGTAGGCCGGATCAGCCCATGACGTCGTTCCCAGGCACGCAGCGTGACCGGGTTGACGCCGGTCAGGCGCGCCACTTCACGAATCGGAAACAGTTCTTCCTCTTCAAGCAAGGCAGCGCCTTGCACAGTCGGGACATCGTCGGTCAACACTGGCATGTACAGATTTACGTCCATGTGAATTGGATCCTATTGTACCGCGCTTGCCCTATCACAATTCAAGACCTGCAGAAGACACACCCGTAATAGATGTAGGCGCCCCGTTCGCTGGTATAGTTTTGCTCTCACCGCGACGCGAGCCGTTCATGACCTCTTCCACCGCTCCGATCCTGATCACCGGTGCCGGCCAGCGAGTCGGCCTGCACTGTGCGCAGCGCTTGCTCGAAGACGGCCACCCGGTAATCTTCAGCTACCGCAGCGAGCGCCCCGGTGTACAAATCCTGCGCGACCTGGGGGCGACCGCGGTGTTTGCGGACTTCTCCACCGAAGCCGGAATCTTCGCCTTCATCAGCGAACTGAAAACCCACACCGACAGCCTGCGGGCGATCGTCCATAATGCCTCCGAATGGCTGGCCGAAACCCCGGACACCGACGCTGCCGCCTTCACCCGCATGTTCAACGTACACATGCTGGCGCCCTACCTGATCAATCTGCATTGTGCCGACTTGCTCGAACGCTCACGCCCCGCCGACATCGTGCACATTGGCGATGACGTGACCCGCAAGGGCAGCAGCAAGCACATCGGCTACTGCGCCAGCAAAGCCGGGCTCGACAGCCTGACCTTGTCGTTCGCCGCCAAATACGCGCCGACCATCAAGGTCAACGGTATCGCGCCAGCCCTGCTACTGTTCAACCCCGACGACGACGCGGCGTACCGCGCCAAGGCATTGGCCAAGTCCGCGCTGGGCATCGAACCTGGCAGCGAAGTGATCTATCAAAGCTTGCGCTATCTGCTCGACAACCCTTATGTCACGGGCACGACCCTGACCGTCAACGGCGGACGGCACCTCAAATAAATGCCTCCGCGAGGATGTTCCATGACGTTATCCCTGTCCCAGAGCTATCGCGAGATCCTCATCGGTCTCGGTGAGAACCCCGACCGTGAAGGCCTGCGCGACACCCCGGTGCGCGCAGCCAAGGCCATGAAGTACCTCTGCCATGGCTATGAGCAGAGTGTCGAAGAGATCGTCAACGGTGCGCTGTTCATGTCCGACAACGATGAAATGATCATCGTCGACAACATCGAGTTGTACTCGCTCTGCGAACATCACATCCTGCCCTTCATCGGCAAGGCCCATGTGGCTTATATTCCAACGGGCAAGGTGCTGGGCCTGTCGAAGATTGCGCGGCTGGTGGACATGTTCGCCCGTCGCCTGCAGATCCAGGAAAACCTCACCAGGCAAATCGCCGAAGCGGTGCAGCAAGTGACCGGCGCGGCCGGCGTCGCGGTGGTCATCGAAGCCCGGCACATGTGCATGATGATGCGCGGCGTCGAGAAACAGAACTCGACCATGAACACCTCGGTGATGCTCGGCGCCTTCCGCGAGTCGAGCAACACCCGCCAGGAGTTTCTGCAATTGATCGGACGGAGCAAGTAGCAATGCCACAACTTCAACCAGGAATGGCGCGCATCCGGGTCAAGGACCTGTGCCTGCGCACTTTCATCGGGATCAACGAGGATGAAATCCTCAACAAGCAGGATGTGCTCATCAACCTGACCATCCTCTATGCCGCCCAGGAAGCGGTGCGTGACAACGACATCGATCACGCGCTGAACTACCGGACCATTACCAAGGCGATCATCGCCCACGTGGAGGGCAATCGCTTCGCCCTGCTCGAACGCCTGACCCAGGAAATTCTCGACCTGGTCATGGGCAACGAATCGGTGTTGTATGCCGAGGTCGAAGTCGACAAGCCCCACGCCCTGCGTTTCGCCGAGTCGGTGTCGATTACGCTTGCAGCGAGCCGCTAGCTACAAGCTGCAAGCTTCAAGCTGTAAACTGCGAGCCACCGCAACCCACATCTTGCAGCTTGGAGCTTGCCGCTTGAAGCTGTCTCAGAGAGACCTATGACTGATCAACAACGCCTGGAACTCGAAGCCGCCGCCTTTCGCCGGCTGGTCGCCCACCTGGACAGCCGCAAGGATGTGCAGAACATCGACCTGATGAACCTCTCCGGTTTCTGCCGCAACTGCTTGTCCAAGTGGTACAAGGCCGCTGCCGACGAACGCCAGATCGACGTCAGCCTCGACGACGCCCGCGAAGTGGTCTACGGCATGCCGTACGCCGAGTGGAAAGCCCAATACCAGCAAGAAGCCAACGCCGAACAACAAGCGGCGTTCGCCAAAGGAAAACCCCATGAGTGATTTGAACACCCTGCGCGCCAGCCTCAACAGTGGCGAACACGTTTTCGCCGACACCCTGGCCTTTATCGCCGCCGGCTACGACTATCAGCCCCAGGCGTTCAACAATGGCGGCGTGGAAAACGCCGCCGGGCAGAACGAAGGTTCATGCAAGACCCTGGGTCTGGCACTGCTGGAAAGCCTGAGCGATGAAGAAGCGCTGTTGGCGTTTGGCGAGCATTATCGTTCGGTGGTGGCGACGCCTGAAGGCAGCGACCATGGCAATATCCGCGCGTTGATTGCGCATGGATTGGCTGGCGTCACGTTCACCCAGCAACCGCTGACCCGCCGGTAACCCCCCTGTAGGAACTGGCTTGCCAGCGAAGGGGCCCTTGAATCATGTATCGCCATTGAGGACGCCTTCGCTGGCAAGCCAGCTCCTACGAAAGCTCTGCGTTGTCTGAATGACTTGAGTAACGCGCCCCCCCCCCCCGACTTTCAAGATTGACCCGGTGACTTTATTTCGTTTGCCGGTTGTCGCTGCTCACGACTTTCCTGAAAAGCAAACTACGATCACGGACTGACGTAGCGAATTATGTTCGCTTGCAGTGCCCGATTTTGCGCCGTAATACTGGCCAAAGACTTTAATGCCGAACGGTTAAAGGAGCCCCGCAGGAGCCAGGCTTGCCGGCGAATGCGTCCTCAAGACCGCCTTCGCCGGCAAGCCTGGCTCCTACAAAAAGCGTTCACCTGACCGTTCGGATTAACCCTTTCATGAAGCGAGATCATTACAACTTTCAAGCCTGAGGTCGTCATGTATCACGACAATATAATTTATAAGAAAAAGTCCAACGATCCTCAATTCCTGCTTGGCGTCGCCGTGGTGCTGTTTCTCGGCTCCTACCTGATGAACCTGGGTAACAGCGCCCTCAGTCACTTCCTGCATCCGCTGCTGGGCAACGCCCCGGACAGCCTGACCGCGCGCAATATCGCCATCGGCCTGGGAATCGCCGCATTGGGCACGCTGAACTTCCACGTCCTGGGGCGCTTGAAGTTCAAGGTGCAGACCACGGTGGTCTGGATCGAACTGTTGATCCTGTTCCTGGCGTTCTTCGACACCTTTGACCTGTCCTACAGCTTCATCCTCGACAAGATCGGCTTCCTGATCATCCAGGGCGCTGCCACCACGCTGTACATTTCCGCCATTGCGATTGTGATTGCCTTCTTGCTGGCGTTGATCGGTGCCGTGGCCAAGCTGTCGAACAACGGCCTGGCCAATGCCATCGCCTCGTTCTACACCTCGTTCTTTCGCGGTGTGCCTTTGCTGATCCAGATCTACCTGATTTACCTGGGACTGCCGCAGCTCGGTTACGTGGTCGACGCTGTGCCGGCGGGCATCCTCGCGTTGTCGTTGTGCTACGGCGCCTACATGACCGAGATTTTTCGCGCGGGCATCCAGAGCATTCCGGTGGGCCAGTGGGAAGCTTCGCGGGCACTGGGCATCAACCCGTTCAAGACCCTGAGCCGGGTGATCATGCCCCAAGCCTTGCGGGTGATCATCCCGCCCACCGGCAACCAGTTCATCGCCATGCTCAAGGACAGTTCGCTGGTGTCGGTGATCGGCGTCTGGGAACTGATGTACCTGGCCAAGACCCAGGGCCGCGCGGACTTCCGCCACCTGGAAATGCTGATCACCGCCGCGATGATTTACTGGGCACTGTCGTTCATCCTCGAGCGGGTGCAGGCGCGGATCGAAAAACGGGTCAATCGATCCATTGCAAGGGGTTGATGGCTGATGACTCGAACCAATACCGCCGAACTGCCCGACCTGGCACCTGCTGCGCAGACCAGCCCCTCGATGATTTCGATCATCGGCTTGAACAAGTGGTACGGCAATTTTCACGCCTTGCGCGATGTCGACCTGAACGTCGCCACCGGTGAAATCCTGGTGGTGTGCGGGCCATCCGGCTCGGGGAAGTCGACGATGATTCGCTGCATCAACCACCTGGAAAACTTCCAGAAAGGCCAGATCCAGGTCAACGGCATCACCCTCACCAGCGAGGCGGAAAGTGTCAGCGCAGTGCGCAGGGAAATCGGCATGGTGTTCCAGAGCTTCAACCTGTTCCCGCATTTGAGCGTGATGGACAACCTGACCCTGGCGCCGCAACTGGTGCAAGGCGTGTCGTCCGCCGAGGCAAAAAAACGCGCTCAGGTGTATCTGGAGCGGGTGCGCATTGCCGAGCATGCCGACAAGTATCCATCGCAATTGTCGGGTGGCCAGCAGCAGCGCGTGGCGATTGCCCGGGCGTTGTGCATGAACCCCAAGGTCATGCTGTTCGACGAACCGACCTCGGCCCTGGACCCGGAAATGGTTCACGAAGTGCTGGACGTGATGGGCGAACTGGCCACCGATGGTATGACCATGATTTGCGTGACCCACGAGATGGGTTTTGCCAGCAAGGTCGCCGACCGCGTGCTGTTCATGGACCAGGGCCAGGTTATCGAGCAAGCCACCCCCGCCGAATTTTTCAACAACCCGCAGACCGAACGCGCGCAGCAATTCCTGTCACAGATCATTGGTCACTGAGCACCGCTTTGCCGCCCCAAAACAATAACGATAAGTGGAGATGGACATGATCAGCAAAAAACACCTGATAGCCGCCGCAATCTCGCTGGCGTTCGTCGGCGCCGCCAACGCCGGAGCCGTCCTGGACAAGATCCAGAGCAGCAAAACCATGACCGTCGCCACGTCGGCGACCTGGCCGCCCCAGGGTTTTATCAACGACAAGAACGAAATCGACGGGTTCGATATCGACGTTTCCAAGGAGATCGCCAAGCGTCTCGGGGTCGAGGTCAAGTTCATCACCCCTGACTGGGACGTGATCACCGCGGGCAAGTGGAACGGGCGCTGGGACATGTCGGTGGGCTCGATGACTGCCACCAAGAGTCGCGCGCGGATCCTCGACTTCCCCGCGACCTATTACTACGTGCCGTATGTGTTTGCAGTCCATACCAAATCGGCGCTGACCGACCACAAAGCGCTGAATGACAAGACCATCGGCGTCGAAGGCGGCACCACCTCCGAGGACTATTTCAGCCAGGCGCTGGCCATCGAAACAACTGATGTGCCGCCTGTGGTTTATGACGTGCAGACAAAGAAAATGAAAACCTATGCCGGCTCCCTCGGGCCGCTGGATGATTTGCGTCTGGGCGACGGCGTTCGCCTGGATGGCATCCTCACCCAACGCAGCACCCTGGAAGCGGCGATCAAGAAGAATTACCCGTTGCGTGCCGTCGACGACAGCATCGTGTTCTACGAACCGTTGGCGATTGCTACCGATAAGGGTGACCCGGAGTTGAAGGCCAAGCTCGGTGAAATCATCGGCGCAATGCACAAGGACGGCACGCTGACCAAGCTGTCGAACAAGTGGTATGGCGTCGACTACTCGACCATCAAATAAACACCGCCGATCCTGTTGGAGCGAGCCTGCTCGCGAAGGACGTCAACGATGATGCGGGCAGTCTGAATGCACGCGGCGCCCTGCGTTTTTCGCGAGCAGGCTCGCTCCTACAGAAGACACCGCCCTGTGTAGGAGCGAGCCTCCTTGCGATGGACGTCAACGATGATGCGGGCAGTCTGAATGCACGCGGCGCCCCTGCGTTTTTCGCGAGCAGGCTCGCTCCAACAGAGACAACGCCCTGTGTAGGAGCGAGCTTGCTCGCGATGGACGTCAACGATGATGCGGTCAGTCTGAATGCACATAGCGCTCTTGAGTTTTTCGCGAGCAGGCTCGCTCCTACTAAGGATTGACCATGTCCTTCCCCACCACCTGGTACTCCCAAACCTCGCTGCCCCGCGCAGTCAGGCCTGCATTGAACACAGATGAAACCTGCGACGCCTGCATCATCGGCGCCGGGATTGCCGGTCTCACCGCCGCCCTGGAACTGACCCGTCGCGGCAAACGCGTGATCATCCTCGAAGCGCATCAAGTCGCCTGGGGCGCGTCCGGTCGCAATGGCGGCGTGGTCTCGCCAGGCTGGGCCGAAGGCTCGGGGGCGATCCGCAAGAAACTTGGCCTGGAACACGCCAAGGCGCTGTTCCAGATGTCGGTCGAAGGCGTGGAAATCGTCCGGCGCAACATCGCCGAGCTGGCCCTGACCGGTTGCGATCCGTCTGCCGGTACAATTCGGGTCAAGCGTTACGACGACAGTACAGGCGTGAAAAACCACATCGATAGCATGGGCCGCGACTTCGGCTACGCACTCAATTACCTCGACACTGCCCAGGTTCGCGAACGGGCGCACACCTTGCGCTATTTCCAAGGAGTCGAAGACCCGAACGCCCTGCACTTCCACCCGCTGAACTATTGCCTGGGCCTGGCTCAGGCCATCGAAGCAATTGGCGGACGGATGTTCGAGCAATCGAAAATGCTCGCCTGGCGTCGCGAGGGCGCCGACAACATCGTCCAGACCGCCCATGGTAGCGTGCGCTGCCAGGACCTGGTGTTCTGCGCCGGCGGCTACGGCGGCCCGGAACTGCAAAAACTCAGCCGCGCCTACCTGCCCATCGCGACCTACGTGGTGCTGACCGAACACCTGGGCGACTCGATCAAAACCGTACTCGACTCCGGTGCCGCGTTTTCCGACGACCGCCGCGCTTCAGACTACTATCGCATCGTCGAAGGCGATCGCCTGTTGTGGGGCGGACGCATCACTACCCGCAACGAACAGAACGAACAAGCGCTGGCGGCCATGCTCAAGGCGGACATGGTCGCGGTCTATCCGCAACTGGCGTCGGTCAGGATCGAACTGGCCTGGTCCGGGCTGATGGGCTATTCCACCAACAAGATGCCCAACCTGGGAATGCTCGAACCAGGCGTCTGGGCCTGCACCTCGTTTGGTGGCCATGGTTTGAACACCGGCTCGATTGGCGGACGGGTGATCGCCGAGGCGGTGTGCGGGGAAAGTGCGCGGTATGATTTGTTCAAGCCGTACCTGCTGGATTGGAACGGGGGGCCGTTCGGCCGGGTGGCGGCCAATGCGATCTATCAGTCATTGAAGGTGATGGATTTTGTCCAGGAGCGGTTGCGCGGCTGATCGAGATCGACCCGGGCAACACACGACCTGTGGGAGCGAGCCTGCTCGCGATGGACGTGAACGATAACGCGAGTTGCCTGAATGCACGCGGCGCCCGTGGGTTTTTCGCGAGCAGGCTCGCTCCTACAGGGGATGTGGTGGACGCGCATTTGTTACGAGCACAAAAAAACCGGCCGAAGCCGGTTTTTTCATGAAGACCAAATCAGAACTTGGCGTTCTGCAGATCGTCCAGGTAACGCTCGGCATCCAGTGCCGCCATGCAGCCGGCGCCGGCCGAGGTGATGGCCTGACGGTAAACGTGGTCAGCCACGTCACCGGCGGCAAAGATACCTTCGAGGCTGGTAGCCGTGGCGTTGCCATCACGGCCGCCCTGCACCACCAGATAACCGTCTTTCAACGTCAGCTGGCCTTCGAACAACGAAGTGTTCGGGGTGTGGCCGATGGCGATGAACACGCCGTCGACTGTCAACTCGTCGAAGCTGCCGTCGTTGTTCTTCAGGCGCGCACCGGTCACGCCCATGTTGTCGCCCAGCACTTCGTCCAGGGTCGCGTTCAGTTTCAGGACGATCTTGCCTTCGGCAACCCGGGCATTGAGCTTGTCGATCAGGATCTTTTCGGCGCGGAAAGTTTCGCGACGGTGGATCAAGGTCACCGTGCTGGCGATGTTGGCCAGGTACAGGGCCTCTTCCACAGCGGTATTGCCGCCACCGACCACAGCCACTGGCTTGTTGCGATAGAAGAAACCGTCGCAGGTCGCGCAGGCGGAAACGCCTTTGCCCATGAACGCTTCTTCCGACGGCAGGCCCAGGTAACGGGCGCTGGCGCCGGTGGCGATAATCAGGGCGTCGCAGGTGTAGGTCGCGCTGTCGCCGGTCAGGGTGTACGGCTTGGCAGCGAAGTCCACGGCATTGATGTGATCGAAGACGATCTCGGTTTCAAAGCGCTCGGCGTGCTCTTTCATGCGGTCCATCAGCGCCGGGCCGGTCAGGCCATGGACATCGCCCGGCCAGTTGTCGACTTCAGTGGTGGTGGTCAGTTGACCGCCGGCCTGCATGCCAGTGATCAGCAAAGGCTTGAGGTTGGCACGGGCCGCATAGACGGCAGCGCTGTAACCGGCAGGGCCGGAACCGAGAATAATCACTCGCGAATGACGGACTTCAGACATGACCTGCTCCTGTTGACCGGCCTGGAACACCTGGCGCGGTACGCCGGGTTGCCGGCGCGAATAAAAAAGAACCGTTGATAGCGCTTGGGGAAGCTCGACAGTCCTGTAAAAAGATTGGGTGCAGCGTATCGAGGGGGCGAAGATTAAGGAAATACGGTTTAACAATCCAGCTCATAGGCGGTCTCTATTCCAATACGGCGGATACATAGGCGCCTTTGTTACAGTTAATGTCGATGCCGCTGCCGCGCTTTCGCCTGTCAGGCAAAGCCGGTAAGGTCGGCGCGTTTCCCCTTTGCTCGGAGCACGCTATGCCCGCCCCCGTTCTGTCCGGCCCGCAATACCTGCGCGAAGGCCTCAGGCTGGTCCTGAGTCCCAGCCTGCGCCTGTTCGTATTGTTGCCGCTCGTGATCAACCTGGTGCTGTTCGTCGGATTGATCTATTTGGCCAGCCATCAATTCAGTCTATGGGTCGATACCTTGATGCCGTCCCTGCCGGAATGGCTGAGTTTCCTCAGTTACGTCCTCTGGCCGCTGTTCGTGGTGCTGGTGGTGTTGATGGTGTTTTTCACCTTCACCATGCTCGCCAATGTCATCGCCGCGCCATTCAACGGCTTCCTGGCGGAGAAAGTCGAAGTGGTGGTGCGCGGCACCGACGACTTCCCTGCCTTCAGCTGGGGTGAACTGATTGCCATGGTTCCCCGCACCTTCGCCCGGGAAATGCGCAAGCTGGGCTACTTCCTGCCCCGCGCCATCGGCTTGTTCATCCTCTCGTTCATCCCGGTGGTCAACCTCATCGCCGCGCCGCTGTGGCTGCTGTTCGGGGTGTGGATGATGGCGATCCAGTACATCGACTACCCGGCGGATAACCACAAGCTTGGCTGGAACGAAATGCTCGCCTGGCTGCGGCAGAAACGCTGGCAGAGCCTGGGTTTCGGCGGCAGTGTGTACCTGGTGTTGCTGATTCCGGTGGTCAACATCCTGATGATGCCGGCGGCCGTGGCGGGGGCGACGCTGTTCTGGGTCCGTGAACGCGGCGCGGAAAACCTGGTGGTCCAGCGCTGACGGGTCACAAAACCATCATCAAACCGCCACAATGACGACATGGCCTCAGCCGATACTGGGGTCATGACGACAGCTCTGCATATCACTCTGATCACCGAAACCTTTCCTCCGGAAATCAACGGCGTGGCCAACACGCTTGGCCGCTTGTGCGACGGCTTGCGCGCGCGGGGGCATCAGGTGGAACTGGTGCGGCCTCGACAGGTTGGCGACCAGTATCTGGGCAGCAATGATGAATTGCTGTTGTGTCGGGGCTGGCCGCTGCCGGGTTATCCCGGGTTGCAATGGGGTCAGTCATCGATGCACAAATTACTGCGACGCTGGAAACGCCGTCGCCCGGACGTGCTGTACATCGCGACGGAAGGACCGTTGGGACTGTCCGCGCTGCGCGCGGCTCGGCGCCTGGGGATCGCCGTGGTCAGTGGCTTTCACACCAATTTCCAGCAATACACCAGCCAGTACGGGCTGGGACTGCTGACGCGCCTGCTGACCCACTATCTGCGCTGGTTTCACAATCGTTCGACCCTGACCCTGGTGCCGAGCATCAGCCAGCGCCTGGAGCTGGATCGCCGGCATTTCGAGCGCCTGGCGTTGCTGTCGCGCGGTGTCGACAGCCTGTTGTTTCATCCGGCCAAACGCCTGCAGTCGCTGCGCGATCAGTGGGGCCTGGCCGAGAACGACGTCGCCGTCATTCACGTGGGACGCCTGGCACCGGAGAAGAATACCGGTTTGCTCAAGCGCAGTTTCGATGCGCTGAAAGCGGCGTATCCAAAGCGTACGATCAAGCTGATCGTGGTGGGTGACGGGCCGCAGCGAGTGATTCTGGAGAAGGAACTGCCCGAGGCGATTTTCTGTGGTGCGCAACGTGGAGAAGCCTTGGCCAGTCACTATGCGTCGGGGGATCTTTTTCTGTTTCCAAGCCTGACCGAAACCTTCGGCAATGTGGTGCTTGAGGCGCTCGCTTCCGGGCTGGGGGTAGTGGCCTACGATATGGCCGCGGCTGCTCAGCATATTCGCCATGGCTACAACGGTGTATTGGCGATGCCGGGAGATGAAGAAGCGTTTTGCGAAGCAGCGGTGTGGTTGCTGGAGGAGGAAGAGACCTTGCGCTGCGTGCGGCTCAATGCGCGTCAGCATGCCAGTCGTCAGGGCTGGGCGGCGATTATCGAGCAGTTCGAGGGGCAGTTGCGGGGGGCTTGTGTGGGGGAGGTGGTGGTGCCGAATGCACCGACCATGCCCTGAATCTTTGCTGACCTTGAGGCCGTCTTCGCTGGCAAGCCAGCTCCCACAGGGTTCCGGGGTGTTCACATATCATGTGATCACCACAAAACCTGTAGGAGCTGGCTTGCCAGCGAAGAGGCCCTTCCAGACGCCGCTTAAACCAGGGTCATCAACGCCTCACGACTGAACGGCAAAATATCTCCCTCACGCCCATCACGCACCTTCTGCGCCCAATCCGGGTCCACTAGCAACGCACGCCCCACCGCCACCAAATCGAACTCATCGTTATTCAACCGCTCCAGCAGTTTTTCCAGGCTGGCCGGCTGGGCGATCTTGTCGGTTTCGACCAGGAACTGCAGAAATTCGCCGTCCAGGCCGACACTCCCAACCGTGATGGTCGGCTTGCCGGTGAGCGTGCGCGTCCAGCCTGCCAGGTTCAGATCGGAACCGTCGAATTCCGGCTCCCAGAAACGGCGCGTCGAGCAGTGGAAAATATCCACGCCGGCGTCGGACAGCGGCTTGAGGAACTCGCCCAAGGCTTGCGGGGTTTGCACCAGACGCGCGGTGTAATCCTGCTGCTTCCATTGGGAGAAACGGAAGATGATCGGGAACCCTTCACCGACTGCGGCACGCACCGCCTGAATCAGTTCGATGGCGAAACGCGAGCGCTTGGCCAGGCTACCGCCGTATTCATCAGTGCGCTGGTTGCTGCCTTCCCAGAAAAACTGGTCGACGAGATAGCCGTGGGCACCGTGGATTTCCACGCCGTCCATGCCGATGCTCTGCGCGTCTGTGGCCGCCTGGGCGAACGCTGCGATCACGTCCTGGATATCCTGGCGGGTCATGCCGTGAACCACGACCTGGCCGTCCTTGAGCTTTTCCGACGGACCGTAACCCGGCACGCTGGCATCCGGCTCGGTGCCGATGCGGCGCACGCTGCCGACATGCCACAACTGAGGCACGATCTTGCCGCCTTCGGCATGTACTGCGTCGACGACTTTCTTCCAACCGGCCAATGCTGCTTCACCGTAGAAGTGCGGCACGTTCGGATAGCCGTTGGATGCCTTGTGGTCGACGGTGGTGCCCTCGGTGATGATCAAGCCAACGCCGGCGGCGGCGCGGCGACGGTAATACTCGATCACTTTGGAATCCGGCACGCCACCCGGCGAAAACCGACGGGTCATCGGGGCCATGACGATGCGGGTCGGCAGTTCGAGGGTGCCGAGGCGGAACGGTTTGAACAGGGCTTTGACGGGCATGGGGGCGCTCCACGGGAATAGACTTTATGATGGCGATAATATGGAGTGCGCGACGGATTGAACAGCACTATTGATTGCGGTGATCAAGGTCTACAAGGTGCGAATACTGTAGGAGCGAGCTTGCTCGCGATATACCTGAGAGCGCCGCGGGATGTCAGGCTGTCAGCGTTATCGTTAACGACCATCGCGAGCAAGCTCGCTCCTACACCTATAACCAAGGGGATATCAGCCCAGGGCTTTTTCGATTGCCTGGATGACCGCAGGATCGTCCGGTGGTGTACGCGGCGAGAACCGCGCGAGTACGCGCCCATCCTTGCCGAGCAGGAATTTTTCGAAGTTCCAGGTGATGTCACCCGGGAACTCGGCGCCCTCGCCCGCCAGCAGACGGTACAACTGATGGCGCTCGTGCCCGTTGACCTCCAGTTTGCGGGACAACGGAAAGGTCACGCCATAGTTGAGGCTGCAGAAATCCTGGATTTCCTGCTCGGTGCCCGGTTCCTGTCCGGCAAACTGGTTGCACGGCAGGCCCAGCACGCTGAAACCTCGGGCCTTGTATTGCTGGTAGAGGTTTTCCAGCGCCGCATACTGTGGGGTCAATCCACATTTTGAGGCGACGTTGACCACAAGCACGACATGCCCCTTCAGGGGTGCCAACGGTAGCGCCTGACCATCCAGGGCTGTCAATTTAAGGTCGTGAAAAGCACTCATGACGAACTCCAGATTCCCGTTCTTCTCAAAACAGCCACTTGGCGGTGCCATCAAGGACAGCCGCGGACTAAAAAGGCGCCCTCGGGCGCCTCTCCAGTTCTCGAAAGCTTAGCGCAGAAATCAGTGGTGATGGCCACCTTCGCCATGGACGTGGCCATGAGCGATTTCTTCCTGGCTGGCGTCACGGATGTCGATGATCTTGACCTGGAAATTCAGGCGCTGACCGGCCAACGGGTGGTTGCCGTCGACGGTGACATCGTCGCCGTCCAGATCGCGAATGGTGACGATCTGCATCTGGCCGTCCGGAGCGGACGCGTGGAACTGCATGCCCACTTCCAGTTCATCGACGCCTTCGAACATGCTGCGGCTCAGGGTGCTGACCAGTTCGGCAGCGTACTCGCCGTAAGCATCTTCAGGTTCTACGGCGACGGTCAGTTCGTCACCGACGGCCTTGCCTTCCAGTGCCTTTTCCAGGCCCGGAATGATGTTACCTGCGCCTTGCAGGTAGACCAGCGGCGCGCCGCCGGCGGAGCTGTCGATGATCTCACCAGCGTCGTTGGTCAGGGTATAGTCGATGGAGACAGCCTTATTGGCGGCGATCAGCATGGGGCGAGACCTTTTGCATAAGAATATTGAAAGACCCAGTTTAGCGAAGCCATCGCCCGAAAGCGAACACAACCCGGACAGACGGACCGCGGCAGCGCAAGGCTCGACGGTGACAGGCTTTCACCAGGACGAAGATGGCCACTGGGTGGTCGAGCTTTCCTGCGGCCACACCCAGCACCTGCGCCATCAGCCACCGTGGCAGTCCCGGGCCTGGGTGCTGAACCCTTTGCTGCGTCATGAAAAAATAGGCCAGCCCTTTGCTTGCGGTTGGTGTGCACAAGGCTCGGTTAGCGATAACCTTGGCGACTGAAATTCGGTAGATCGTCAGATATAGATGATCGCCATTGCCATGCACCCCCAGAGAATCCGCATGCAGACTTTTTTTATCGCACCCACCGATTTTGGTGTGGGTCTGACCTCCATCAGCCTCGGGCTGGTGCGTACCCTCGAGCGGGCCGGCCTCAAGGTCGGCTTTTTCAAACCGATCGCCCAGCCCCATCCAGGTGATACCGGGCCTGAACGTTCCACCGAACTGGTGGCCCGCACCCACGGCTTGAAACCGCCACAGCCCCTGGGCCTGGCCCATGTCGAGCGCATGCTCGGCGACGGCCAGCTCGACGAGCTGCTCGAAGAAATCATCACCCTGTATCAGCAAGCGGCCGTCGGCAAGGACGTGCTGATCGTCGAAGGCATGGTTCCGACCCGTAGCGCCAGTTATGCCGCACGGGTCAATCTGCACCTGGCCAAAAGTCTCGACGCCGACGTGATCCTGGTCTCGGCCCCGGAAAACGAAGTGCTGGCCGAACTGTCCGGCCGGGTGGAATTGCAGGCGCAATTGTTCGGCGGGCCGAAAGACCCGAAAGTCCTCGGCGTGATCCTCAACAAGGTCAAGACCGACGAAAGCATGGAGGCCTTCGCCTCGCGCATGAAGGAACACTCGCCCTTGCTGCGCAGCGGCGACTTCAAATTGCTCGGCTGCATTCCGTTCCAGCCGGAACTGAACGCGCCGCGCACCCGCGACGTGGCCGACCTGATGGGCGCGCAGATCCTCAATGCCGGCGATTACGAAACCCGGCGCATGACCCGAATCATCATCTGCGCCCGCACCATGCGCAACACCGTGGAGCTGCTCAAGCCCGGCGTGCTGGTGGTGACCCCGGGCGATCGCGACGACATCATCCTCGCCGTCAGCCTCGCGGCCATGAATGGCGTGCCCCTGGCCGGCCTGCTGCTGACCAGCGACACCCTGCCCGACCCGCGCATCATGGACCTGTGTCGCGGCGCCTTGCAGGCCGGCCTGCCGGTGTTGTCGGTGAGCACCGGTTCCTATGAAACCGCCAACCAGTTGAACGGTTTGAACAAGGAAATCCCGATCGACGACCGCGAACGTGCGGAGATCATCACCGATTTCGTCGCCAGCCACCTTGACGCCAACTGGCTGCACCAGCGCTGCGGCACGCCACGGGAAATGCGCCTGTCGCCGGCGGTGTTCCGCTATCAATTGATCCAGCGCGCCCAGGCCGCCAACAAGCGCATCGTCCTGCCCGAAGGCAGCGAGCCGTTGACCGTGCAAGCGGCGGCGATCTGCCAGGCCCGTGGCATTGCCCGTTGCGTGTTGCTGGCCAAACCCGCGGACGTGGAAGCCGTGGCCCGCGCCCAGGGCATCGAGCTGCCACCGGGGCTGGAGATTCTTGACCCGGACCTGATCCGCGAGCGGTACGTCGAACCCATGGTCGCCCTGCGCAAGAGCAAAAGCCTCAACGCGCCGATGGCCGAGCAGCAACTGGAAGACACCGTGGTGATCGGCACCATGATGCTGGCGCTGGATGAAGTCGACGGCCTGGTGTCCGGGGTCATTCACTCCACCGCCAATACCATCCGCCCGGCGCTGCAGCTGATCAAGACCGCACCGGGCTGCACCCTGGTGTCGTCGGTGTTCTTCATGCTGTTCCCCGAAGAGGTGCTGGTCTACGGCGACTGCGTGATGAACCCGCACCCGAGCGCCAGCGAACTGGCCGAGATCGCCCTGCAAAGCGCCGATTCGGCCGCGGCATTCGGCATTACCCCGCGTGTGGCGATGATCAGCTACTCCAGCGGCGAATCGGCCAGCGGCGAAGAAGTCGAGAAGGTGCGCGAGGCGACATTGCTCGCCCATGAACAACAGCACTCGCTGCTGATCGACGGCCCGCTGCAATACGACGCCGCCGCCAACGAAAACGTGGCCCGGCAACTGGCACCGAACAGCCAGGTGGCCGGTCGCGCCACGGTGTTCGTGTTCCCCGACCTCAACACCGGCAACACCACCCACAAGGCCGTGCAGCGCAGCGCCGACTGCGTCAGCCTCGGGCCGATGCTGCAAGGCCTGCGCAAACCGGTGAACGACCTGCCCCGCGGCGCGCAGGTCGATGACATCGTCTACACCATCGCGTTGACCGCGATTCAAGCGGCCAACCGACCTCTGGACCTTTAAATGCTGGATTTCCTGCCCGCCGCCGTACGCGGCGTGATTGCATCGTTATTGCTGGCCCTCAATACCATTTTGCTGTGCTCGTTCCTGTTCTGCGTGGCGATCCTCAAGGTATTGCCCTTCGCCCTCACCCAGCGCCTCACGCGCTGGCTGATGAGCCATACCCACGAAGCCTGGATCAGCAACAACAAAGCCTGGATGGACCTGGTCTGCCGCACCCGCTGGCACCTCAGCGGCCTCGAAAGCCTGGACTACCGCCACTCGTACCTGATTACCAGCAATCACCAGAGCTGGGTCGACATCATGGTGCTGCAATACGTGCTCAACCGGCGCATCCAACCGCTGAAGTTCTTTCTCAAGCAAGAACTGATCTGGGTGCCGGTGATTGGCCTGGCCTGGTGGACCCTGGGCTTTCCGTTCATGAAGCGCTACTCCAAGGCCTACCTGGAAAAGCACCCGGAGAAGAAAGGCAAGGACCTGGAAACCACGCGCAAGACCTGTGCGAAATTCCGCCATGACTCGGTGGGAATTTTCAACTTCGTCGAAGGCACGCGCTTTACCGAAGGCAAGCATGCGCAGCAGAAATCACCCTTCAAGCATCTGCTCAAGGCCAAGGCGGGCGGCATTGCGTTTGTGCTGGATGCGATGGGCGAGCAGCTCGAGTCGATCGTCAACGTGACGATTCACTACCCGGGCGGGCGTCCGGGGTATTGGGATTTGCTCTGTGGGAATGTGAAGGATGTCGTGGTGCATTTTCAGGAGCTGAAGATTCCGCCGGAGTTTATCGGCAAGAATTATGAGCAGGATGGGGAGTACCGGATGCAGTTTCAGGGGTGGATCAATCAGTTGTGGCTGGATAAGGATGCGTTGCTGGAGCAGATGCATCGGGAGTATCCAGCGAAGTAATGCGGTGAATGTACCGGCCTCTTCGTGGGCAAGCCCGCTCCCACAATGGATCTCTTTGGAATACACATTTTGTGTGCGCTGAAGATCAAAAGTGGGAGCGAGCCTGCTCGCGAAGACGATCTAAAGGACACAAAAAACACCGCCAATAATCGGTCACCGGCGATTTTTATCGCTAATCCGAAACTAATCAAACTAATTTAATCTTCACTTCTTCCAGGTTAACCAGCCTATCATCACCGCGCCTATTAATATTCCACCATTACTATTCTCGATTTTTCCGCGCTATTTTTTCGCTACGAATCTATTCCAAACACCATTTCTAAGCAGCAAAAACAGCAAAAATATAGAACCGACGCTCCAAGTAAAGACTATAAAATAATTTGAAATATTATTCTGCAGGGCCCACCCCAATATATCTTGACGGCTTATTACCACCTCCAACCGATCATCATATACACCCCAAACAAATTGCGTACTTCGATCCGATTCTACAGCGACCCATAGCTCTCGTGACATACTGAAATCCAAGTGCTGAATATCTCGACTAGAAACTTCGATAACATGATCGTACGTATCATTACCCTTTCCGACCCTCAGATATAAAAACGACGTAGTCCTTGACGCCTCCGAAAGCCCCTTATGTATGAATGCATTTTCTAAGACCACTTTTTCTGGAGCTGAAGGAATTTCTACTATTTTCTCAAAACACAAAAAAGAAACAACAGAAAAATACACAATGATAACTATAAATAAAACAATTTCAAACCCACTCAGTACATACCCGCTAGAAATGGTGAATATTCTGTTTCGCACACTACAACTCCCCTTCCGTTAACACAAACATTTCATGCGAGCATAGCTCACACTTTAGCTCATTCATTCTGGACTGCCATTGTAGCAATCACGCCTGCTACATTGCCGACAAGACTAACTACATCACCTGTCTTGAATTCAGCACCATCCCTGATATCTGTTTGCGCCGTTTGGTTCAACAGTACCATTCCAGTCCCATTAACGAAAAACTGATCTGAGACTGCAGTCGCACCCGCACCCGCACCCGCACCAACAGTTGCACCGTCATTGATAACGCCTACAAATATTTCGGCTTTACCTGCCATATGCTACTCCTTAATCACTGTCTTAAATGCAAGTGTCATTCTTACCTGATCACACTTCACAGAAGGCGATCTTGCTGCGTGGGGAATTCGCCCATCAAAAATCACCACCCGACGCAATTACGAATATTTCATTATCAATCTGCTCTATTTCCATACGCTATCCATTCCGCTAAAAAACTATCCAAACACCATGTTTGAAAAGCACCAACAGCAAATACAGAGACAGAAACCCCATGCAACAAACACAAAATAATTTTCCGATTTCCTGTATTGCACCCACAGCGAAATATCTTTACGACTTATCAACAACCCCAATTCATTACCATACCCCCAAACAAATCGTTTACTCCGATCCGGCTCTACAGCAACCCATAGCTTTCGCGACTTACACAAATCCAAGCGCTGAATATTCTAAAACAACTCGCTCCATCTGCCGAAAATACTACCCGGACACTTTAATTAATGTCAGCTACCGACTTCCGAGTAAGGTGTAGTCCTCGTCTGACAAAGAATGGTCAATTGGGTAATTACATATAGGAAAAGGTTACAAATGGAGTTTTCCTACAGCGTTGAAGTTTTAAGACTACTTTTGAATGGAAAAGGATGGGGTGTTACGGCAGATGCAGTGCGAGCGCCAAGTCTTGAGTTGCCTGTCCCGGCCTCTTCCCTGGTAAGCAAGCTTCTGCAGGGTCCAAGTAGTACGATAATGGTGCGACAGCACGCATCCAGTAGGAACTGGCTTGCCAGCGAAAACGACTGGGTGTCGACCAGGAGGTCGGCATCAGCGGCACGTCGTACGGGAAAGAGTAACCCGGGATGTTGTCGCTACCGGCTGCGTACAGACCTTGCGGATCACCCTCGGCACAGATGTCGGCGAGGCCTGGACGTAGACCATCGACAGACGCTCCTTGCCGATCCGTTCCCTGGCCTCCTCACGACTATGGCACTTGGCGCTACGAAGGGGGCCGAGTTCAGCAGACTGGCGTGGTTGAGCTGACGCGCAACGTGCACGGTACGACGTCAGTTCTCGGTTCGCCCAGCGCGATCCTGTTGCAGAACTTTGTTCAGGTCGAGACGCAAGTTGGCGCTTCACCGAAGGCAAGCATGCGCAACAGAATCGCCGTTCAAGTACCTGCTCAACCCCAAGGGCTGGCATTGCATTTGTGCTGGATGCGATGGGCGAGCAGCTCGAGTCGATCGTCAACGTGACGATTCACTACCCGGGCGGGCGTCCGGGGTATTGGGATTTGCTCTGTGGGAATGTGAAGGATGTCGTGGTGCATTTTCAGGAGCTGAAGATTCCGCCGGAGTTTATCGGCAAGAATTATGAGCAGGATGGGGAGTACCGGATGCAGTTTCAGGAGTGGATCAATCAGTTGTGGCTGGATAAGGATGCGTTGCTGGAGCAGATGCATCGGGAGTATCCCGGAAAGTAATTGGGTATGTGCCGGCCTCTTCGCGAGCAAGCCCGCTCCCACATTGGATCTTCATGGATCACACATGTTGTGTACGACAAAAAACCACTGTGGGAGCGGGCTTGCCCGCGAAGGCGTCCGACCAGAATCGGCATAGGGGACGGTCTTCATAGACCGTACCCCTGCCACACCACCCGGCATGCGGGTCCGCACCGGGCGGTTCGAGAGATTGAGGTTATGA
>NZ_JAUSSR010000002.1 GCF_030812475.1 Pseudomonas lini | reverse complement strand
AATACTGCCGGTGTGGTTCGTGTAAACCACAATTGTATGCTCCACCACACCCACCACACCAAAAACCCCGTGGTGTGATACCAAAAAAAACCGCTGGGCTTATTAAAACCCCCCCCCCCCCCCCCCCCGCGAGAACACCGCAAAAACCTGTGGGAGCGGGCTTGCTCGCGAAAGCGGAGTGTCAGTCAACCAATGTGTTGGATGTGATGCCGCTTTCGCGAGCAAGCCCGCTCCCACATTGGTTTTTGGGTGTTCTGGAGATCTGTGCACCACCCCCTACCAACGCACGCCGCCACCTCCTTCGAAAGTAGCATTCGGTCGCTCCGCACCCCGTGCATTAATGGCTTTACCGGAATCGTCCGGCACAAGAAGAGGATTGACCCATGTGGACTAAACCCGCGTTTACCGATCTGCGCATTGGCTTCGAAGTGACGATGTATTTCGCCAACCGCTGATTGTCTGCCCGGCCAGCCGTGGCGTTGGCCGGGCCTGCCTCGGCCGAGCGGGCGTAGCTGGAGCTGGAGCTGCAGTGCTGTAGCTGATGGGGCCGGACCAGACCCCGCAGCTCCCCGGAGAACCGTAATGACCGACACCCCGATGACCCCCGCCGAATTCGAACAGGCCCTGCGCGCCAAAGGTGCCTTCTACCACATCCATCACCCCTTCCACCAAGCCATGTACGCCGGCCGCGCCAGCCGCGAGCAGATCCAGGGCTGGGTCGCCAACCGTTTCTATTACCAGGTGAACATCCCGCTCAAGGATGCCGCGATTCTCGCCAACTGCCCCGACCGCGAAGTACGCCGGGAATGGCTGCAACGGATTCTCGACCACGACGGCGTGCCCGGCAGCGAAGGCGGCATCGAAGCCTGGCTGCGACTGGGCGAAGCCGTGGGGCTGGATCGCGAACAAATCCTCTCCCAGGAGCTGGTGCTGCCGGGCGTACGCTTCGCCGTGGACGCCTACGTCAATTTCGCCCGCCGCGCCTGCTGGCAGGAAGCGGCCAGCAGTTCCCTGACCGAACTGTTCGCGCCACAGATCCACCAATCCCGACTCGACGCCTGGCCGACCCATTACCCCTGGATCGATGCCGCCGGCTATGACTACTTCCGCACGCGTCTGAGCCAGGCACGGCGGGATGTCGAGCATGGTTTGCGCATTACCCTGGCGCACTACATCACTGCCGGGGCCCAGCAACGCATGCTGGAGATTCTGCAGTTCAAGCTCGATGTGCTATGGAGCATGCTCGACGCCATGAGCATGGCCTACGAGCTGGAACGTCCGCCGTATCACACGGTGACGACAGAGAAAGTCTGGCACCGGGGGATCGCCCTGTGAGCCTGATCAAACGCGATCATGCTCCGATCCTGCGCCAGGGTTTTCGCCTGCAATGGGAACCGCGCCAGGATTGCCACGTGCTGCTGTACCCCGAAGGCATGATCAAGCTCAACGTCAGTGCCGGGCAGATCCTCGACCTGCTGGACGGTCGGCGCAATGTGGCGGCGATCATCGATCTGCTGTCCGCAAGTTTCCCCGGCGTACCCGGGATTGATGAGGACGTGCTGGCGTTCCTGGAGGTGGCCCATGCGCAATTCTGGATCGAATGATTCGCCGCCCGGCCCGCCGCTGTGGTTGCTGGCGGAGCTGACCTACCGTTGTCCGCTGCAATGCCCGTACTGCTCCAATCCGCTGGACTTTGCCCAGGCAGGTGAAGAGTTGAGCACCGAAGAATGGATTCGGGTGTTCCGCGAAGCCCGGGACATGGGGGCCGCGCAACTGGGCTTCTCCGGTGGCGAGCCGTTGGTACGCCAAGATCTGGTCGAGTTGATCAAGGCGGCCCGGGACATGGGCTACTACACCAATCTGATCACCTCCGGCATCGGCCTGACCGAGCAGAAAGTGCACGACTTCAAGGTTGCCGGGCTGGACCATATACAGATCAGTTTCCAGGCCGCCGACGAGGCGGTGAACAATATGCTCGCCGGCTCGCGCAAGGCGTTCGCCCAGAAGCTGGCGATGGCCCGGGCGGTGAAAGCCCAGGGCTATCCGATGGTGCTGAACTTCGTCACCCATCGGCACAACATCGACGACATCGCAAAGATCATCGACCTGTGCCTGGAGCTGGAGGCGGATTTCGTCGAGTTGGCCACGTGTCAGTTCTATGGTTGGGCCGAACTCAACCGCGTCGGTCTGTTGCCGACCCGTGAACAATTGCAGCGCGCCGAGCGCATCACCAATGAGTACCGTGAGCGTCTGGAGGCCCAGGGCCATCCGTGCAAACTGATTTTCGTTACCCCGGATTATTACGAAGAGCGCCCCAAGACCTGCATGAACGGCTGGGCCAACCTGTTTCTCGACATCACCCCGGACGGCACGGCGCTGCCTTGCCACAGTGCGCGGCAGTTGCCGGTGCAGTTTCCCAACGTGCGCGAACACAGTATCGAGCACATCTGGACCGATTCCTTCGGGTTCAACCGTTTCCGCGGCGATGACTGGATGAAGGAGCCGTGCCGCTCCTGCGATGAAAAGCACAAGGACCTGGGCGGTTGCCGCTGCCAGGCATTCATGCTCACCGGCGATGCGGAAAATGCCGACCCGGTGTGCAGCAAGTCGCCCCATCATGGGGTGATCCTCAAGGCCCGGGAGGAGGCCGATGCGCCGGGGTTGGGCATGGAGCACCTGACGTTGCGCAATGAGAAGGCTTCGCGGCTGATCTATCGCGGATGAATCAAGCAACACACCCCCCCTGTGGGAGCGAGCCTGCTCGCGAAGGCGGTGGGTCAGGCAATACTGATGTTGAATGTGCCGGCCTCTTCGCGAGCAGGCTCGCTCCCACAGGGGGGGCTGTGGTGAATCCAGGGTCCGGTTACACCAGCCTGCTACCCCATTGGTCTGATTGCATTCACCGCCGGATGCGTTAGTGTGGCGCTACCTTCCAAAAAAATAAAAAACAGGCTTTCCAATGAGCCAGAGTCTCAGCCAGCTGCGTAAATTCGTTTCCCCTGAAATCATCTTCGGTGCCGGTTGCCGGCACAACGTCGGCAACTATGCCAAGACCTTCGGTGCCCGCAAGGTGCTGGTGGTCAGCGATCCCGGGGTGATTGCCGCCGGATGGGTGGCCGATGTCGAGGCCAGCCTGCAAGCCCAGGGCATCGATTACTTCCTGTACAGCGACGTGTCGCCCAACCCCCGGGTCGAAGAAGTCATGCTCGGTGCCGAGCTGTACAGGGAAAACCACTGTGATGTGATCGTCGCCGTCGGTGGCGGCAGCCCGATGGATTGCGGCAAGGGCATCGGCATCGTCGTCGCCCACGGGCGCAGCATCCTCGAGTTCGAAGGCGTGGACACCATCCGCGTGCCCAGCCCGCCGTTGATCCTGATTCCGACCACCGCCGGCACCTCGGCGGACGTCTCGCAATTCGTGATCATTTCCAACCAGCAGGAACGGATGAAGTTTTCCATCGTCAGCAAGGCCGTGGTGCCGGACGTGTCGCTGATCGACCCGGAAACCACCCTGAGCATGGACCCGTTCCTGTCGGCCTGTACCGGCATCGACGCCCTGGTGCATGCCATCGAGGCCTTCGTTTCTACCGGTCACGGCCCGTTGACCGACCCCCATGCGCTGGAAGCCATGCGCCTGATCAACGGCAACCTGGTGCAGATGATCGCCAACCCCGGCGACATCGCGCTGCGCGAGAAAATCATGCTCGGCAGCATGCAGGCCGGGCTGGCGTTCTCCAATGCGATCCTCGGTGCGGTGCACGCGATGTCCCACAGCCTCGGCGGTTTTCTCGACCTGCCGCACGGCCTGTGCAACGCGGTACTGGTGGAACACGTGGTGGCCTTCAACTACAACTCGGCGCCGGACCGCTTCAAGGTGATCGCCGAGACCTTTGGCATTGACTGCCGCGGCCTCAATCACCGGCAGATCTGCGGGCGCCTGGTCGAGCACCTGATCGCCCTCAAGCATGCGATCGGTTTCCATGAAACCCTCGGTTTGCACGGGGTCAGCACCTCTGACATCCCGTTCCTTTCACAGCACGCCATGCACGACCCGTGCATCCTCACCAACCCGCGCGAGTCCAGTCAGCGCGATGTCGAGGTCGTCTATGGCGAAGCCCTCTGACGAGCAACAACGGGCGCTGGCCGGACTGCTCGGATTAGGCAGCCATTCGGCGCGCAAGAGCCATTACCCGGAACTGGCTGCGCGCCTGGATGAGCTGGAAGCCGAGCGCAATCGCTACAAGTGGCTGTTCGAAAACGCGGTGCACGGGATCTTCCAGGCCAGCCTGCTCGAAGGCATGCGCGCCGCCAACCCGGCGCTGGCGCGGATGCTCGGCTATCGCAATCCGCAGGAAGTGCTGTTCTCCTTGGCGGACCTGGCCAGCAACCTGTTTGTCGGCGGGGCTCGGGAACTGGAGAACATCGGTGAAATCCTCAGGCACCAAGGCAGCCTGAATGGCTACGAAACCCAATTGCGGCGCAAGGACGGCAGCAGCCTGGATGTGTTGATGAACCTGTTGCTCAAGCCCGGCCAGGAAGGGCTGGTGGAAGGTTTTGTCGCCGATATCACCGAACGCATACTCGCCCAGCAGCGCCTGCAACAGCTCAACGACGAACTGGAGCAGCGGGTCACGGCGCGCACCGATGAATTGCTCGAAGCCAACCGGAACCTGCAGCAGCAAATCACCGAGCGTAAACGGATCGCCGTCGCCTTGCGCGATGCCCGGGACGCTGCCGAGGCGGCCAATCGCAGCAAGGACAAATACCTCGCTGCCGCCAGCCATGATTTGCTGCAACCCCTCAACGCCGCGCGCTTGCTGATCTCGACCTTGCGCGAGCGCAAACTGCCCGAGGTCGAACAGGTGCTGGTAGAGCGTACGCATCAGGCCCTGGAAGGGGCCGAAGACTTGCTCACCGATCTGCTCGACATTTCCCGGCTCGATCAGGCCACGGTCAAACCGGACATAGCCCTGTACCGCCTCGATGAATTGCTCGGGCCGCTGGTGTCGGAATTCCGCTCGGTGGCCGAAGCCGCTGGGTTGAACCTGCGCGTGCATATGGGCGACTACGCCATCAATACTGACTTGCGGCTGATGACGCGGATCCTGCGCAACTTTCTCAGCAATGCCTGCCGTTATACCGACGCCGGCAGCATCCTGCTGGGTGCCCGGCGGCGCGGTGCAATGTTGCGCCTGGAAGTCTGGGACACCGGGCGCGGGATTGCCCCGGATCAGCTGGATACGATCTTCCTCGAGTTCAACCAGCTGAACGTTGGGCGTGCCGCCGATCGCAAGGGCGTCGGCCTGGGGCTGGCGATCGTCGAGCGCATCGCGAAAATCCTCGACTACAGGATTCAGGTGCATTCGCGACCGGGACGCGGATCGATGTTCAGCATCGACGTGCCGATTTCCCGTGAGATCCCGTTGCCGATCAGTCAGGCCGTGCCCCTGCCGGGGGCGGGCAACCCGCTGCCAGGGCGGCGGTTGCTGGTGTTGGACAACGAAGTCAGCATCCTTGAAAGCATGAGTGCGCTGCTGGGGCAGTGGGGCTGCGAAGTGGTGGTCGCCACCGATGAAGCCTCCGCGCTGACGGCGCTGCAGGGCCAGGCACCTGAACTGATCCTGGCCGACTATCACCTCGATCATGGGGTGGTGGGCTGTGAAGTGGTCCGGCATTTGCGTCAGTATTTCGGCCAGGTGATTCCCGCGGTGATCATCACCGCGGATCGTACCGACCAGTGTCGCAGCGCCTTGCAAAGGCTCGAGGCTCCGTTGCTGAACAAACCGGTGAAGCCCGGCAAGTTGCGCGCGGTGTTGAGTCAGATGCTGGGCTAGCCGAGTTCGCGATACTGCAGGTTGAATCCCAGGTCGGTGGACTGGCCTTGCTCGAGTAGCACCAGGCCCGGGCGCCCCGGCAGGTGATGAGCATTGACCGGGTGACTCACCGGTTCGATGCAGAAAAATGCCAGGCCCACCGGACAATAGAGCAGGTAGTAATCGCTGCCTGTGGCCTGGCATTGCAATTCATAACCGAGGTCCGGTTGCTGGATCAGGCAGTGGCCATCCCACTCGCAAAAACCGTTGTCGACCAGGGTGTCGGGCAAGCCCTTGAGTTGCTGGAAATCCCATTCGGCGGGCAACGACGTCAGTTTCGTCGGCAATTTTACCAAGTCGCATAACCAGACTTGTCGGGCCTGCGCCAACAATCGAGTGCCCGCCGTGCGCGGCAGATAAGGATGAAACCCCAAGCCATGCCAGGCGGCGAGTTCGGCCAGGTGGGTGACGTGCAAATCGATGCTCAGCTTGCCCTCGCTCAGCTGAAAACGTTGCCGCGCGCGATAAGCGAAGGGCGTGGTGCTGTCGAGTTGCAGGACCACTTCATCCTGAGTGTGCGCCACCACCTGCCACGGCTGTTGCCACGCGCTGCCATGGATCGGCATGGGATCAGTGTGACTGTTTGGCGTCAGTGCCAGCCAGCCGTCGGGACGGTCGAAACCCCCTTCGGAAATACGGTTTGACCAGGGCGTCAGGGGAAAGCAGCCGAGTTTGCCCGGCAGGCCTGTGTTCAGCGCGTGGGCGTCGCTGTGGCGCAGTAGCGGCTGGCCGCTGCTGCGCACGGTCCAGTTGACGATGCTGCCGCCGAGTTCGGGGGCGAGGGTGAGGTGGGTGAGGTCGTCTTTGAGTTCGAGGAGTGTTGGCGTCATATTGCCCCGCGATATGAATGAGTATATGTAGGAGCCGGCTTGCCGGCGAAGGCGATCTCAAATGCGCCTTCGCCTGTAGGAGCCAGGCTTGCCGGCGAAGGCGTATTCAATGACGCCTTCGCCGGCAAGCCTGGCTCCTACAGGTATTGCGTATTACAGTTGCGAAAGTTTTTGCCAGGGTCGGACCAGCGTTCTACAACACCAAATGCGGCAACCACAGCGACAGGGCCGGAACGTAGGTCACGGCCATCAGCACCAGGAACAGCACGGCATAGAACGGCAGCAGCGCCTTCACGGTCTTCTCGATACTGACTTTACCCACGGCCGACCCCACGAACAGCACCGCACCCACCGGCGGCGTTATCAAACCAATCCCCAGGTTCACCAGCATGATCATGCCGAACTGTACCGGGTCCACGCCAATGCCCAGGATCACCGGCATCAAAATCGGTGTCAGGATCAGGATCAACGGCGCCATGTCCATCACCGTGCCGAGCAACAGCAGCATGACGTTGATGCACATCAGGATCACATAGCGGTTGTCCGACAGGGTCAGGAACATCGTGGTGATCTTCGACGGGATCTGCATCAGGGTCATGATGTAGCCGAAGCTGGCGGCGAAACCGATCAGGATCATCACGATCGAAATCGTCCGTACCGTGCGGTGCATCAGTTTCGGCAGCTCGCTCCACTTGTAGTCACGGTAGATGAACATGGTGACGAAGAACGACCACAGCACCGCAATCGCCGCCGATTCAGTCGCGGTGAAAATACCCGAGAGAATGCCGCCGAGGATGATCACCATGGCCATCAGGCCCCACATTGCTTCGCCGCAGATCTTCAGCGCCTGCCGCATGGGAATGACTTCGCCCTTGGGGTAGTTGCGTTTTTTGGCGAAGATCAGGCACAGCACCATCAGGCTCGCGCTCATCAACAGGCCCGGGACTACGCCGGCCATGAACAGCGAGGCAATCGACACCGTGCCGCCAGCCGCCAGCGAGTAGAGCACGGAGTTGTGGCTGGGCGGGGTCAACAGTGCTTGCACCGAACCGCTGACGGTGACCGCCGTGGCGAACTCCCGGGGATAGCCGCGCCGCTCCATCTCTGGAATCAGCACCGAGCCCACCGACGCGGTATCCGCCACCGAGGAGCCGGAGATCGCACCGAAGAAAGTCGAGGCCATGATGTTGACCAGCGATAACCCACCGCGGACAAATCCGACCAGCACCCCGGCAAACGCCACCAGCCGCCGGGACATGCCCCCCTCGGCCATGATCGCGCCGGCCAGGACGAAGAACGGAATGGCCAGCAGGGAGAACTTATTGACGCCACCGGCGACCTGAATCATCAGCGCCTGGAACGGAATGTCGATCCACCAGGCACCGATCAGGGCGGAAAGGCCCAGGGCATAGGCGACCGGCATGCCGATCAGGATCAAAGAGATAAAACTGCCCAGCAGAATCAGAGCGTCCATTCAGGCGGCACCTTCGCTTTCTTCAACCAGGTCGAATCGCACGACCCGACGGTTGCTCTGGTCACCGAGCAAGAGTTTTTCCAGGACAAAGATCAGCGTCAGCAAACCGCCCACGGGGATCGGCATGTAAGTGATGCCGACGCGCAGGGTTGGCAGGGCGCTCATGAACTGGTTCCAGGTGGAGATGCACAGCTTGGTGCCCCAGACCGTCATGAACAGGCAGATCGTTGCCATCAGCAGTTGCGAGACGATGCTCATGGTTTTGCGCAGTTCGGGTGCCATGCGGTCGGTGAGCATGGCCACGGCCATGTGTGCGCCGGCACGATAACTGGCGGCGGCACCGATGAAGGTGAAGACCACCATCAGCAGGATGGCGGTGGGCTCCGGCCAGCTCGACCCCGTACCGAGGATGTAGCGGGCAAACACGCCCCAGGGAATGATCAGGGAAATGGCCAGGACTGACATTCCCGCGACCCAGATGCAGGTCATGTAAATCCTGTCGTTGATACGCAGCAGCAGATTCTTCATCGGGTTCCACCGTAACCGGGCGCGCACTGACCTACACCAACGTCAGCGGCGCCGGGCCTTCATGAGTGCAGGGAGGGTTACTGAACGGCTTCGATGCGCTTGATCAGATCGGCGTAGGGGGCGCCGTATTTTTCTCTGACGGAGGCGGTGGCCTCATAGAAAGGTTTCTTGTCGACGGTGATGAACTCGACGCCGGCCGCCTTGAGTTTCTCTTCGCTGCTGGCGGATTTTGCGTCCCACAAAGTGCGTTCCTGGGCCTGTGCCGCCCTGGCGGTTTTCTTCACCAGCACTTGTTGCTCGGGGGTGAGTTTGTCCCAGGTGATTTTCGACATCACGATCGGCTCGGGCAGGATCAGGTGCCCGGTCAGGCTGTAGAACTTGGCGTTCTGGTAGTGGTTGTGTTCGAGCAGGGTCGGCGGATTGTTTTCCGCGCCGTCGATTACCCCGGTATGCAACGCACTGAAGATCTCGCCGGTGTCCATCGCAATGCCGTTGCCGCCCATGGCATTGATGGTTTCGATGAACATCGGGTTGCCTTGCACGCGGATCTTCATGCCCTTGAGGTCGGCGAGGCTGCGCACCGGTTTCTTGGTGTAGATGTTGCGCGTGCCGCCGTCCATCCAGGCCAGGGCGACCAGGCCGAATTCGGAGTCGGTGATCTTCGCCAGGATCTCGTCGCCGACTTCACCGTCGATGACCTTGCGCATGTGCGCCTGGTCGCGGAACACGAACGGCATGTTGAACACGTTCACGTCCGGCACCACCGGGCCGACGATGCCCAGGCTGACCCGGGCCATCTGGATGGCGCCGACCTGGGCCTGTTCCACCACTTCTTTTTCCGAGCCGAGCACGCCGCCGGCGAACATCTTGAACGTCAGCTTGCCGGCACTGTCGGCCACCAGGGTCTTGCCCAGTTGCTCTTCCGCCACCACGGTCGGGTAACCGGCGGGGTGGATGTCGGCGAATTTGATTTCCAGCGCGTGGGCGGCACTGCTGAGGGTGAAAACAAAGGGAAGTGCAGCGGCGAGCAAGGTGCGTTTGAAGTCCATGGGTTGTCTCTCCAGTCTTGTTATTGTTGTTTTTCAAGGCGCAGCGGTGCAGCACAAGCGATTACGGCAAAGGGTTGAACGCAGGTTCCGGCAAACCTTTCACACCGGGATCGAGGGCAAACACGCCGCCGGCCAGTGACTGTTCGTCCTGGTCGTCACCGGGGCGGATCGAGGTCACGAACAGCGTGTCCAGTCGACTGCCACCGAAGGCGCACATGGTCGGTTTTTTCACCGGTACCGCAAGGGAACGGTCCAGTCGGCCATCGGGAGTGAAGCGATGGATCAGCCCGGCGTCGTTGGCGCAGATCCAGTAGCAGCCGTCGGCATCCACTGCGGCGCCGTCGGGACGTCCGGGAAATTGGTGCATGTCAACGAACAGCCGGCGATTGGACGGCGTGCCGTTGTCGATGTCGTAATCGAAGGCCCAGATCTGCTGGACCAGGGGATGGGAATCAGACAGGTACATCGTGCGGCCATCCGGGCTGAAGCCCAGGCCATTGGGCACGATGAACCCGTTGAGCTGCGCGCCCAGCGGCCCCGGTTGCCCGGCGCTGTAGCGATAAAGCGTGCCTTCGGCAGCGTTGGCGCCCATGTTCAGTACCATGCTCCCGGCCCAGAAGCGCCCCTGGCGATCGCAACGACCGTCGTTGAGGCGCATGTCGGGGCGGGCGTGATGCACATCGGCCAGCCATTCGCTGTCGAGGCTGCCGTCGTTATGCGGACGCAGCTCGAAGAAGCCGCTTTCCATGCCGGCCACCCAGCGTCCATTGCCTTGGCGGGCGATGCAGGCCAGCATTTGCGGGGTGGTCCAGGTATCGACATGACCGCTGTCGGCGCGCCAGCGTTGCAGGCCTCCGGCGGGAATATCGACCCAGTACAAGGCGTTTTCCTCAGCGACCCAGACCGGGCTTTCACCGACCGCGTTACGGGCATCGACAATCAATTCGGCGTGCATGGCGACTCATTCCCTTGGGTTTTTGTTGTGGGGATTGGTGCTGGTTCAGTCGCCGAAGGGGCCGGCCGCGCAGAAGGCGCCACCCTGATAGATCCGCGCCGGATCATCAGCGGCGGGCATCGGCTGGGCTTCGACCTTATCGCGGAACACTTCGGAGCTGTCCTTGGGTACATAGCCCAGGGCGCTCGCAAATCGGTTATCCCACCAGATATCCTTGTTATCGGACATGCCATAGACCACGGTGTGGCCGACGTCCGGGGTGAGCAGTGCACGCTCGAGCAACTGCGTGAGGTCGCCGAAGCTCAGCCAGGTGCTCATCATCCGGCGGTTTTGCGGTTCCGGAAACGAGGAGCCAATGCGGATGCTGACGGTCTCGATCCCATAACGATCGAAGTAGAAAGTGGCCATGTCTTCGCCGTAGGACTTGGACAAGCCGTAGTAGCTGTCCGGACGACGCGGGGAGTGGGCGTCGATGACCTGGTCCTGCTTGTAGAAGCCAATCACATGGTTGGAACTGGCGAAGATCACGCGCTTGACGCCATGCTTACGTGCGGCTTCGTAGATGTGGAACACGCCGCAGATGTTGGCGCCGAGGATTTCTTCGAACGAGCGCTCCACCGACACACCGCCGAAGTGCAGGATGGCGTCCACGCCTTCGACCAGTTGATGTACCGCTTGCTTGTCGGACAGGTCGCAGGTGACGACTTCTTCGCGATCATCGATGGCCGGCGCGATGTCGGCGATGTCCGACAGGCGAATCACGTTGGCATAAGGCCGCAGCGTTTCACGCAGCACTTTGCCAAGGCCACCGGCGGCACCGGTCAGCAGCAGGCGATTGAAAGGGGCTGTTGGAGTGGTAGTCATGGAAGTCCCTGGACAGCAGTTGTTTATTGGGTTTGTTGTAGGTTGTCGTACGACTTGGTTGAAGTATCGTTAGGCTTCCCGGGTTTTGTCAACGCGACGTTGGTGGTAATTGACAGAGGGTCATTCATCGCACCCTGTGGGAGCGAGCCTGCTCGCGATGGACGTTAACGATAACGCGCCTTCTCTGAATTAACGCGCCGCCCTTGACTCCATCGCTAGCAAGCTTGCTCCTACAGAAGCGCGTCCGCCCTTGAGTGCGTTTCAGCTTGAAACGCCTTACAACAACGAAAGCGGATAGCTTATAAAAATCCGGTTTTCATCGAATTCGTTGGTACTGAAATCCCGGCGGATGGTCGCGTTGCGCCATTTGACGTTAAGGTTCTTCAGCGCGCCGCTCTGCACGGTGTAAGCCAGCTCCGATTCGCGGCCCCATTCCTTGCCGTCGGTGATCGCGCCGGTGTGCACGTTATCGCCACTGATGTAGCGGTTCATCAGCGTCAGGCCGGGAATGCCGAGGGCAACGAAGTTGTAGTCGTGACGCAACTGCCAGGATTTTTCCTTGGCATTGTCGTAGCTGGCGTTGTAGCTATCGTTGGCCAGGGTGCCACCACTGGTGCCGTTGACCCGCATCCAGACATCGTCGCCGCTGAGCTTTTGCAGGCCGACATAGAAGGTGTTGCCACCGTATTTGGCCGAGAGCAGGGCGAACGCGGTTTTGTTGTCGAGGTCGCCGGCCAGTGCGCTGCCGTCTTCCTTGCCGATGAAGTAGCCGAGGTTGGCGCCCAAGGTCCAGTCGCCGAGGGGTTGGCTGTGGCTCAGGTTGAAATACTGTTGCTGATAGATGTCGCTGAGTTCCGCGTACCAGACCCCGACCTGGGTGCGCTTTTCATTGAACGCATATTCACCGCCGCCGAAGTTGAAACGGTCGGAAGTGAAGGCCGCCTTGCCGTTCATGAACATGTCTTCCATGCTCGCGTCGTTGCGCGGGCTGTTGGCGCGGAACTGACCGCCGTAGAGCGTCAGGCCGCTGATCTCGGTCGAGGTCACCTGGCCACCGCGGAAGGTCTGAGGCAGGGAGCGGCCGTCGTCGGAGCGCAGGATCGGCAGCACCGGCATCCATTCGCCGACCTTCACTTCGGTCTTCGAGATTTTGCCTTTGAGCGCCACACCCATCCGCCCGAAATTGTCCGCAGGGCGGCCGTCGTCATGGATCGGCAACAACTGCGTGCCGCCTGTGCCTTTTCCTCCGTCAAGCTTCTGCGAGTACATGCCGAGCACGTCTACGCCAACACCGACAGGCCCCGGTGTGAACCCTGACCTGGCGTCGAGGATGAAACTTTGCGTCCACTCTTCAGCCTTGCCCTGGGCATTGGCCGGGTTGGTGAAGTTGCGATTGAAATAGGCGTTGCGCAGGTTCAGCGTGGCTTTGGCATCATCGACGAAACCCTCGGCGTTGGCGCTCAGGGGCAGGGCGAAAGCCAGGCTACTGAAGCTGATGAGTACCAGGGTATGACGGCGTGCGATGGCAGGACGAGGGGTGCTGACGGAGGAATTGCGGACGAGCTTGCTCACTGTGACGCTCCCGTTTACTTTTTTGTTTTTATTATTGTCATACGTCGTCGTACAACATGGGGGCGATTATTTGCGAGGATTTAAAGTGTTGTCAATCAGAAATTATACGATGACTTAACGACTTTGGTCGTATGTCGGGTGGAACCCTGTAGGTGCTGGCTTGCCAGCGAAGAGGCCCTTGGATTGTGCATTGATCTTGAGGCCGCCTTCGCTGGCAAGCCAGCTCCTACAGGGGCGCATTTCAATTCATGATCATCGGCGGCAGGGTTCCAAGCAGTGATACCGCCGCTACGGCGCCAATCCCCAGCAACCATTCCATGATCACGCTTGTTTTCAGGGTTGCCAGCCGTTGTTCGCAATCCTTGATCCGCAGTCGGTTGAACAGCGCCAGGCCAGACATGGCGGCGACCAGCACAACCTTGATCAGCAGAATCAGTGCGAAACCGGACAGCAGTGGCGTAGGCCAAAACTGCCCGGTCAGTACCCGTACATTGATCAGCCCTGTGATCACCAGCCCCGCCACCAACGCATAACCGACACCGCTGAAGCGTTGCAAGATCGCCTTGACGGAGTGTGTATCCGGTCGCAGGAGGATCATCGCCAACACCATCAAACCGCCAAGCCAGGCGCCGACGCAGGTCAGATGGATGATCTGGTTGAGGATCAGCAACCGGCCTTCATTGCCGTCGAGCATGGCGCCATGGCCCACCGGGGCCAATGTTGCCAGCAACAGGCCACTAAAGACGATTCGCCAGGGGAGGTTGTCGCGCAGCGGCGTCAGCAGCAACGCCAGCAACAGCAGATTGGCCAGCAAATGCCAGCGCCAGACCTGGCCGAAAAACGTCTTGCCCAACACCAGCCCCAGGGTCGACGGATCGAATGCCGCCGCCCAGCTGCCGGCCATGCTGGCGGTGATCAGCAGCAACCAGCCGACGCCGCTGAACAACGCCACCACGGCAAGCCACCGGCTGACCCGCGCCAGAGGCCGATCCAGCGCGGTTTCACGGCCCAACAACAAAGGCTTGAATACCCAGGCCCCAAACAGTATCAACACCACGGTGAAATGCAGGAAACGGCACAGCACCATCGCACTGATCATGAATTACTGGCCAACCTTGAAGCTGTAGGCGCCTTCGCTTTTGTGGGTGTCGACCGACACTGCATGCCACTCGACTTTGTACGCACCGGCTGCCAATGGCGCAGCCGGGGTCACGACCAGGGTCTTTTTATCGCTGCCTTCGGTAGCCAGGCTTTTCACCGCAATGTTGGCGCCGTCCTTGCGCAGGGTGACCTTGGTGAAGGTCGCTTCGATGCCTTCGGAAAACACCAGGCGCAGTTCCGCCGGTGCGCTCACCGTGCTGTCCGCGGCCGGAGTCTGGCTTTTCAGATGGGCATGGGCCAACACCGATGAGGCGGCGAACAGGGAGCCGAGGAGGGCGGCGGTGGTGAGGGCGTTCTTGAGCAGCATCGTGGATACCTCAGAGGCAGGTTCGAAGAGGCGGGCAGTTTACCTGCATGAGCATGAAACCGGGCGTAGGAAGATTCGTTTTCCCCTGTCGCCCCGCGGTAGAGCGGATGCTAGTCTTGAGCAACGCTGGGTGTCAGGGAGCCCTCATGGGCAATCACAAGATCGAGATTCGCCGCAGTAACGTCGAGAAAATTCTGCTGGGAGCCGAGAAGGTCTTCGCCGAAAAAGGCTTCGGCGGCACCGCCATGGCCGACATCGCCGCCGAGGTGCAGCTGCCACGTTCCAACCTGCATTATTACTTCAGCACCAAGAGCGAGCTGTACAGCGCCGTACTGTTCGACCTGCTCGAAGTCTGGAAGCAGGACGCCCTGTGCTTCGAGATGTTCGACGACCCACGAGTCGTACTCAGCAGCTACATCCGCGCCAAAATGAACCACTCCCGCAGCCGGCCCTACGGCTCCAAAGTCTGGGCCAACGAAATCATCCACGGCGCGCCAACCCTGGGTGAGAAACTGGATGCGAGCCTGTACGACTGGGCCAAGATGAAAGAAGCGAAAATCCGCCAGTGGGTGGAGGATAAACGCATTTTGCCGGTGGAGCCTTCGAGCTTGCTGTACATGATTTGGGCGTCGACTCAGCATTATGCGGATTTTGATCATCAGGTGAATATTTTGAATGATCATCAGCCGTTGTCGGACATGCAGTTCGAGCGGGCGGTGCAGACGGTTACGGGGGTGATATTGCGGGGGATTGGGTTGGAGCCGTAGCCGTCGCCGTCGTAATTGGATAAGAATATCCGCGGATCCTTTGGCGCAGAATTACTGCCGGATTTCTTGAAGAGCTTTCTGTATGTAATAGTCCTTCACACTGTTTTTTTTGATTTGCAGTAACAAGTCTCTCCCTATTTCTCTCTCGATTTTTCTGAGGGCATCGGACTTACTAGAATAGTAACGTGTTTTATTAGCCAGCAAGTCTTCAGCCTGTTGCATGGTAGCTACCGTCCTAAAGCCAGGACGATTCAAATTATAGTCATATGAGGCTTCGAAATTCGCCAGGTCTTGCTGCCGCGATGATAGTGCAGCATCACTACTATTGAGCGTTAAGCCTGAAGGTATAGGGTTGATGTCGACCAACTCAGAAGTTGATGTCGAAGCGCTGGGCGCTGATCGTGCAACGGTAGGGTCTGGTGCTTCTAGCAGATTCACTAGCATGGGGTTGCGCCTTGCCAGGTTACTTTGGCCAATAGTGGTTGCTGTTGGTTTAATTGTTCTAAGCGATTTGGGGGCGTTGATTGTCGTTGGGGGCAGGAGAGATGCCGTATGGCGGGCGATCCATCGAGCGAGTTTGGAGTTCCCTGTTGGGTCGGAGAAGTTGATCGGATCACCCCCGCAATAGGCATACGGATTAACTCCTCCTTTACCAAAAGGACTCAACTCATCCGGGCTGTTAAAACGCATCAACATCGGATTAAAAGCCCGCGTACCATTGCCCAATAAATAGTGACCGGTTATGACATCAGGACACTCACCATTAAATCCAAGCAAACGGCTTAAGCCGCTTTCTGCTGGGTGGTGGCCGTAGGCGGTATAGGCCAGTTGCTGCGGGTTTGTATCCCCGAGGGTCTGCAGCGGCGAATGGGCCTGGTCGGTTGCCAGCAGTGTGGTCGCGGTGACGCCGGCTGTGTTTTGTTGCTGCGCCAATGGCCGAGCTTGATGGCGGAAGATGGTTCGTTGCGCCTGCTCTCCCAGTTCGGTAGTCAGGTGATCTTGCTGGTAGAAGCGCTGGGTGCCGGTGCGTTCCAGAACCCCCACGCCTATGAGGCGATCCAGTGGGTCGTATTGATAGCGGCACAGTATCTTCAATGATGCGGTTGACATGGTGCGGTCCTTCGCTGGCGAATTGGTTGGGTGTCAGCTTCGGAGATATGGGGCGTTTCGTCTACTAGCAGAACTGATAGGTAGGAGAGCGTCGGGTGGGGTTGGAGCTTTGAGAGTTTTTTGGTGATGCTGCCGGCCTCTTCGCGGGCAAGCCCACACACAGGGTTCGTTGGTGTACATGGAATTTGTGTACACCTGAAATCACTGTGGGGCTTGTCGGATCGCCGCACCGCCGCGAAGGCGTCCGCTCAGGCACCGACGAATTCAGGTGGCAACATGGTAAGGATTCCTCGGATCATGATTCCAATCCAGAAACGGCTTGCCGTTCTCCATCGGCACCATCTCGATGCAATCCTGCACCGGGCAGGTGATCTGGCACAGGTTGCAGCCCACGCATTCCTCATTGGGTACTTCATATTTTATACGTGCCGTCCGGCTGCGTGAGACGGGACACCGCCAAGTGAGAGGCGTTCTCGAGGAAAATTGTCTGTGCAATGTATCGGGAATTCCCCTGTCCTCGAGCACTGAGTTACTGTCGGACTAGTTTGTTGACAGATTGAGATTCATGATAGGTCACGCTTTCGTTCTTGATATGCAATATTACGCCTTTCGATTTTTCGCTAATGAGCCGCTTGTCGTTAGCAGTTTTAGCCCTAGCCGCTTGCTTTCTATTGCGAAGCAGCAAGCCAATATTTTCCATGCTGGCGACAGTCTTGAAGCCGGGGGTAGATTTAAGTTGATCATATTTTAGACCGGCATCAATCAGATCTAACTCTCCAGGAGCCAGGATAGCTCTATTCGCTGGAAGAGGAGTTTTAGGAAGAGGGAAGTTTAGTTGCGCTAGGTCTGGAGTGATCATGTTGACCGTAGGTATTTTTTGTGAGGTGGAAGCGATCGCCTGGCTAGTTTGGCTGGTGATGGAGGCGGTTGTTGGCTTGATCGCGGTAAGTGCCTTCTGTGCAGGAGTAATGTGAGTGTTGGCAAGTGCCTTTATTAACTCTTTGATGTTGCCTGTCGTATCAAAAAAATTGATCGGATCTCCGCCGCAATAAGCGTATTGATTAATCCCGCCGTTACCAAAAGGGCTTAACTCATCCGGACTGTTGAACCTCATCAATACTGGATTAAAAGCTCGCTTGCCCTGACCTAATAAGTAGTGACCCGTAATCGCATCGGGGCGCTCACCATTAAATCCAATCAAGCGGCTTAAACCGCTTTCTGCCTGGTGATGGCCGTAGGCGGTATAGGCCAGTTGCTGCGGATTTGTTTGCCCAAGGGTTTGCAGCAGCGTATGGCCGTGGTCAGTTACCAGCAGCATGGTATCGGTGACGCTGGCAGTGCTTTGTTGCTGAGCCAGCGGGCGGGCTTCGTGGCGGATCATGGTTCGTTGCGTCTGCTCTCCCAGCTCGGTGGTCAGGTAATCCCCCTGGTAGAAGCGCTCAGTGCTGGCGCGCTCCAGAAGCCCCACGCCCATGAGGCGGTCCAACGGGTCGTATAGATAGCGGCACAGTATCTTCATGGATGAAGCCGGCATGGTGGGATCCTCGCTGGTGAAGTATATGAGTGTCAGCATCGAAGATATTGTGGGTGTCGTCTACTAGCAGAACTGATAGGTTGGTGGGTGTTTTGGGCGGGGATTGGGTTGGAGCTTTGAGATTTCGGTGGGGCTGCTGGCCTCTTCGCGGGCAAGCCCGCCCACAGTGGTTTTATGGTGTATACAAATCCCGAGTACACCAAAAATCTGTGGGAGCGGGCTTGTCGGATCGCCGCACCGCCGCGAAGGCGTCCGCTCAGGCACCGACGAATTCAAGGGGCAACATGATACGGATTGCGCGGATCATGATTCCAATCCAGAAACGGCTTGCCGTTCTCCATCGGCACCATCTCGATGCAATCCTGCACCGGGCAGGTGATCTGGCACAGGTTGCAGCCCACGCATTCATCCTCGATTACTTCATATTTACGCGTGCCATCCGCTTGCTTGAGGCTGGCAACGGCCTGGTGTGAAGTGTCTTCGCAGGCGATATGGCAGCGACCGCATCCGATGCAGGCTTGCTGATCGATCTTCGCAATGACCTGATAGTTCATGTCGAGGTACTTCCAGTCCGTGGTGTTGCTCACCGCACGTCCTGAAAAATCGGCGACGCTGGCATAACCCTGACTGTCCATCCAGCGTGACAAGCCATCCTTCATCTCGTCGACGATCCGAAAACCATGCAGCATCGCCGCGGTGCATACCTGCACTGCACCGCTGCCCAGGGCGATGAATTCCGCCGCGTCGCGCCAGCTGCCAATCCCGCCGATGCCGCAGATCGGCAGGCCCTGGGTCTGCGGATCGCGGGCGATTTCGGCGACCATGTTCAGCGCGATCGGCTTGACCGCCGACCCGCAATAACCGCCGTGGGTGCTCTGGCTGCCGACGGCGGGATTAGCGACCATGCGTTCCAGGTTGACGCTGGTGATCGAGTTGATGGTGTTGATCAGCGATACCGCATCGGCGCCGCCACGATGGGCGGCGCGGGCGGCGACGCGGATGTCGGTGATGTTCGGCGTGAGCTTGACGATGACTGGCAGCGAGCAATACGTCTTGCACCAGCGGGTAACCTGCTCGACATACTCCGGCACCTGGCCGACCGCTGCGCCCATGCCCCGTTCCGGCATGCCATGGGGGCAGCCGAAGTTCAGTTCGATGCCGTCGGCACCGGTGGCTTCCACCAGCGGCAAGATGGATTTCCACGACTCTTCGACACAGGGCACCATCAGCGAGACGATCAGTGCGCGGTCCGGCCAGTCCTTCTTGACCTGGGTGATTTCCCGCAGGTTGATCTCCAGGGTCCGATCGGTGATCAGCTCGATGTTGTTGAAACCCATCACTTCACGGTTGGGTCCGAAGTGTGCGGAGTAACGCGACGACACATTGACCGCCGCCGGGTCTTCACCCAGGGTTTTCCAGACCACGCCGCCCCAGCCGGCCTCGAAGGCACGGACCACGTTGTAGGCCTTGTCGGTCGGTGGCGCGGAGGCCAGCCAGAACGGATTGGGGGCTTTGATGCCGGCGAAGACTATCGAAAGATCGGCCATTTACGCAGCCTCCACGTTGAGCATGAGTTGGGCGTTGATGGTTTCGGCAGCCAGTTTGCCGTGCTGCACGGCCTGCACGGTGAGGTCCTGATCGAGGCTGGTGCAATCGCCGCCGGCATATACCCCGGGGATGCTGGTGCGAAGCTGTTCGTCGACCAGGATGCGCTCGCCCTGGCGTTTGAGTTCACGGGCCAGCGGGTCGGCGAGGGCAGCGGCGTCAAAGGCCTGGCCGATGGCTTTGAAAATGGCGTCGGCGGCCAGTTCGAAGGTTTCCCCTGTGGTTTGCAGGCGGTCTTCCACCAGGTGGGTGCGGGCGAAGCGCATGCCGCGCACCTGGCCATGGTCGTCGAGCAATACTTGTTCCGGTTGTGCCCACGTCAACAAGCGCACCTGATTGGCCTTGGCGATGTCCTGCTCGTGGCCGGTGGCGCCCATGTCCTCGACACCTCGGCGATACACCAGATTGACGTCGCGAGCACCGAGACGGGCCATTTGCACGGCCATGTCGATGGCGGTGTTGCCGGCTCCGAGGACGATGCAGCGATCGGCAAGGGGCAGCTGGCTCAGGTCATCGGCCTGGCGCAGTTCGCGGATATAGTCGGTGGCGGCAAGCAGGCCTGGTGCGTCTTCGTGCGCTAACCCGAGTTGCTTGCTGGCCGCCAGCCCGAGGCCGAGGAACACCGCATCGAATTGTTGATGCAGCTCACTCAAGCTCAGGTTCTCGCCCAGTCTTTGCCCGTGACGGATGTCGATGCCACCGATCTGCAGCAGGAATTCCAGCTCCTTCTGCGCGTAATCGTCCACCAGTTTGTACTTGGCTATCCCGTATTCATTGAGGCCGCCGGCTTTTTCCCGCGCCTCGAAGATCACCACGTCATGCCCGTGCATGGCGCTGCGGTGGGCGCAGGACAAGCCGGCGGGACCGGCACCGACCACGGCGATGCGCTTGCCGGTGGCTGCGGCACGCTGGAACGGGTGTGCGTCAAAGTGCGCGTTGTCCACCGCGTAACGTTGCAACAGGCCGATCAGTACCGGGGCGCATTCATGGGCGTTGTTGCGCACACAGGCTTGCTGGCAGAGGATTTCCGTCGGGCACACCCGCGCGCAACTGCCGCCGAGGATGTTGGCCGAGAGAATTTTCTGCGCGGCGCCCTGCACGTTGTCCTGGTGGATGTTGCGGATGAACGAGGGAATGTCGATCTCGCTCGGGCAGGCATTCACGCAGGGCGCGTCGTAGCAATACAGACAGCGCGAGGCTTCCAGATGGGCCTGGCGGTCGTTGAGTGGCGGCGCCAGGTCGGTGAAATGGCCGGCGAGGGCGGCCGCATTCTCATAGGGATGCGGGAGGTGGTTCAGGGTCTTGATCACGGTGTTGGCCTCACGGTTATTTGAGGTGCTGCCTCTGGTGGGCATTGGTTTTTCGTTGTCTGTGCCGACGCCTTCGCTGGCAAGCCAGCTCCTACAGTTGATCTGCGACGCCCCTGTAGGAGCTGGCTTGCCAGCGAAAGGCCGAAGGCCGCTCTCAGCGTTTCACTGCAATCGGCTGATTCAACTCAGCCCGCTTGCTCAGCAACTCAAACACCGCCGGATACGCCGGCCGTTCGATATACCGTCCGGCCCCACGCTCGGCCCGCAAGTCGCCATCGGCCCAGACCACCCGGCCCTGGCTGATGGTGTGGCTCGGCACGCCGCGCACGGTCTTGCCTTCGAAGATGTTGAAGTCGACCTGCTGGTGATGCGTTTTCGCCGAAATCGTCCGCGTACCCTCAGGATCCCACAGCACCAGATCGGCATCGGCACCGACCCGTATCGCGCCTTTGCGCGGGTAGAGGTTGAAGATCTTCGCGGTGTTGGTGGAGGTCAGTGCAACAAAGTGCTGCATCGACAAACGCCCACTGTTCACCCCTTCATCCCAAAGCACCGCCATGCGGTCTTCGATCCCGGCGGTGCCGTTGGGGATCTTGCTGAAGTCATCGCGCCCGGCGGCTTTTTGCTCGGCGCAGAAGCAACAGTGGTCGGTGGCGGTGGTGTGCAGGTTGCCCGACTGCAAGCCGTTCCAAAGTGCTTGCTGATGACCGAGAGGACGGAAGGGCGGGCTCATCACGTAACCGGCGGCAGTCTGCCAGTCCGGGTGTTGATAGACGCTGTCGTCCAGCAGCAGATGCCCGGCCAGCACTTCGCCGTAGACTTGCTGGCCCTTGCTGCGGGCGTAGGTGATTTCGTCGAGGGCTTCCTTGGTCGAGACATGCACCAGGTACAAGGGTGTGCCCAGGGTTTCGGCGATACGGATCGCCCGGCTCGCCGCTTCACCTTCAACCTGCGAAGGACGCGACAGCGGATGCGCTTCAGGGCCGGTCATGCCCTGGGCCATCAACTTGCGTTGCAGGTGATAGACCAGTTCGCCGTTTTCCGCGTGCACGGTCGGCACCGCGCCCAACTCCAGGCAGCGTTCGAAACTTGCCACCAGGGTGTCGTCGGCGGCCATGATTGCGTTCTTGTAGGCCATGAAATGCTTGAAACTGTTGACGCCATGCTGGCTGACCAGTTCGCCCATTTCTTCACGAACCTGCTCACTCCACCAGGTGATCGCGACATGGAAGCCGTAATCCGATGCCGACTTCTCGGCCCAGCCGCGCCACTGATGGAACGCTTCCATCAGCGACTGCTGCGGATTGGGAATCACGAAGTCGATGATCGAAGTGGTGCCACCGGCAAGCCCCGCCGCCGTACCGCTGAAAAAATCCTCGCTGGCCACGGTGCCCATGAAGGGCAGTTGCATGTGCGTGTGCGGGTCGATGCCACCGGGCATCAGGTATTGGCCGCTGCCGTCGAGCACTTCGGCGCCCGCCGGTACATCAAGGTTGTCACCGATGGCTTTGATCACGCCGTCGGCGCAGTACACGTCGGCACGAAAACTTTCATCATGGGTAATAAGGGTGGCGCCACGGATCAACAGAGACATTCCGAGTTCCTCGCAGGCAATGACCGACTGATGCCGGTTCTAAATGTTTTATATGAAGCGGAGACCAACAGGTGTATTCCTGTCAGTGCTGTCAAGAATAGACGCTAGCTGCAGTTTGGGGATTGGGCAAGAATATTTTTATAAGCTTATATATTTTTTAACATGTTGATATTTAAAGATAAAATAACAAATTCACTGAAATGGTGAGGTGCCTCACCATTTTGACGCACTTGACAGGTTCTGAAAATGAACGAGATTTCTATGTGAAATCAGTCGCTTGAGGGATGGGCTATGGTTGATGCGCCACCTTGGAAGAAACAGCTGCACCAGATTGAGTCCCGACAGTTTCCGGACAACTTGTCAGATAGTCAGCCTGAGTAGCATGGCAAGTAAACGGGAATTCATATTCTGATAACTAAAAATGATGTACATCAGTTACTTACAATTTTTATGGAACTGCCCGATGCGCAGACGGGGTGCCAGGCACAGTTATTGATGCCATCAGCCCCTGATGAGCAAACAATAATTCAAAGAACAGTGGAGCGGCCATGCAACAGATCAGATCGCAAGTGACCGAGCGCGACGGCTTGTTCGAGCTCGAAGCCGGCAGCGATGTTCTCGACAGTCCCCGTTACAACCACGACATGGCACCGACCAAGGTGCGCGAGCGAACCTGGAACAAATGGCACATCACCGCCTTGTGGGTCGGCATGGCCATCTGCGTGCCGACCTATACCCTGGGCGGGGTGCTCACCGCCTACTTCGGCCTGAGCGTGGGCGAGGCGCTGCTGGCGATCCTGTTTGCCAATATCATTGTGCTGATCCCCCTGACGCTTAACGCGTTCCCCGGCACTAAATACGGCATTCCGTTTCCGGTGCTGCTGCGTTCGTCCTTCGGCATCCTCGGCTCCAACATTCCATGCCTGATCCGCGCGTTGGTGGCCTGCGGCTGGTTCGGCATCCAGACTATGTTCGGCGGCCTGGCGATTCATCTGTTCCTGGGGTCGGTGTTCGAAGGCTGGAAGTCACTGGGCGGTACCGGCGAAGTCATCGGCTTCATGGTGTTCTGGGTGTTGAACCTGTGGGTGGTGATCCGTGGCGCCGAATCGATCAAGTGGCTGGAAACCCTGTCTGCGCCGCTGTTGGTGCTGGTCGGTGTGGGGCTGCTGGTGTGGGCGATGCCGAATGTGTCGATGACCGAGTTGCTGGCGATCCCGCCCAAGCGCCCGGAAGGGGCGAGCGTGGTCAGTTACTTCGCCGCCGGGCTGACGGCGATGGTCGGGTTCTGGGCCACACTCTCGTTGAATATCCCGGACTTCAGTCGCTACGCGAAAAGCCAGAAGGACCAGATTGTCGGGCAGATCATCGGCTTGCCCCTGACCATGTTCCTGTTCGCCTCCCTCGGTGTGGTGATGACGGCCGCCTCCGTGAAACTGGTGGGCGTCACCGTCTCCGATCCGGTCACCTTGATCGGGCATATCCAAAGCCCGGTGTGGGTCGCGCTGGCCATGGCGCTGATCATCATCGCCACGCTGTCGACCAACACCGCAGCCAACATCGTTTCGCCGACCAACGACTTCCAGAACATTGCGCCCAAGGTCATCAACCGGACCAAGGCGGTGATGCTCACCGGTCTGGTCGGGCTGGTGCTGATGGCGCATGAATTGCTGAAAAAGCTTGGGCTGATTGTTTCCGATCTGAGCCTGGAAACGGTCTATTCCAACTGGTTGCTGGGTTACTCCAGTTTGTTGGGGCCGATTGCCGGGATCATGGTGGTGGACTATTTCCTGATCAAGAAGCAGCAACTGGACCTGGCCGGGCTGTATCGCGATGACGTTTACCCGGCGTGGAACTGGTTCGGGTTTATCGCTTTCGGTGTCCCGGTGGTGTTGACGTTGTTGTCGCTCGGCAGTGATGCGTTCAGCTGGTTCTACAGTTATGGCTGGTTTACCGGGTCGGCACTGGGCGGGCTGATTTATTACGGGTTGAGTGTGATGCGGCCGAGTCCGACTGCAGTGAAATCTGCGGTGTGAGGGAGGGCCCCTTCGCGGGCAAGCCCGCTCCTACAGTTGGCCGGGGTTTACTCACTATTTGTGTCCGACACCAATCCCCTGTAGGAGCTGGCTTGTCGGGTCGCCGCATCGCAGCGAAGGCTGCCTCCAGAACAGCAAAAATTTGCCTGAAAAAACCTATAATAACTGCCTGAGGAGATCACCATGAACGCAGCCGTAGACGTTCTGCAGTCCACCCATCAGCACATCAACCGCGACCGTCTATGGCAGTCGCTCATGGAACTGGCCAAGCTCGGCGCCACGGTCAAGGGTGGTGTCTGTCGCCTGGCGCTGACCGACCTCGACCGCCAGGCCCGGGATATTTTCGTGCGGTGGTGCGAGGAGGCCGGGTGCACCGTCAGCATCGACGCCGTTGGCAACATCTTCGCCCGCCGCCCCGGACGTAATCCGGACTTGCCCCCGGTCATGACCGGCAGCCACATCGACACCCAACCCACCGGTGGCAAGTTCGATGGCTGCTTCGGCGTGCTGGCCGGCGTAGAAGTCTTGCGCACCCTCAACGATCTGGGGGTGGAAACCGAAGCACCGCTGGAAGTGGTGGTCTGGACCAACGAAGAAGGCTCGCGCTTCGCCCCCTGCATGATGGGCTCCGGTGTGTTCGCGGAAAAATTCACCCTGGAAGAAACATTGGCCAAGGTCGACGCCGAAGGTATCACTGTCGGCGAAGCGCTGAACGCCATCGGGTATGCCGGCCCACGCAAGGTCAGCGGGCACGCGGTGGGCGCCTATTTCGAAGCGCACATCGAGCAAGGCCCGATCCTTGAAGACGAACACAAGACCATTGGTGTCGTCATGGGCGCCCTCGGCCAGAAATGGTTCGACTTGAAACTGCGCGGCGTCGAAGCCCACGCCGGCCCGACACCGATGCACTTGCGCAAGGACGCCCTGGTCGGCGCCTCAATCATCGTCGGCGCCGTCAACCGCGCTGCTCTTGGCCACCAACCCCATGCCTGTGGCACCGTCGGTTGCCTGCAAGCCTATCCCGGCTCGCGAAACGTCATCCCCGGTGAAGTGCGCATGACCCTCGACTTCCGCCATTTGGAGCCGGCACGCCTGGACTCGATGATCGCCGAGGTCCGCGAGGTGATCGAAACCACCTGTCAGACCCACGGCCTGACTTTCGAGCTGACGCCCACTGCCGATTTCCCGCCGTTGTATTTCGATAAGGGTTGTGTGGAAGCGGTACGCGGTGCCGCCCAAGGGCTGGGCCTGTCGCACATGGACATCGTCAGCGGAGCAGGGCACGACGCAATCTTCCTCGCCGAACTCGGCCCGGCCGGGATGATCTTCGTGCCTTGCGAAGGCGGCATCAGCCATAACGAAATCGAAAACGCCGCCCCGGATGATCTGGCGGCTGGATGTGCGGTGTTGTTGCGGGCGATGCTGGCGGCGTCCGCTGCCATTGCATCCGGAAAACTGTCGGCCTGAAAAGCGAAGATCGCAGCCTGCGGCAGCTCCTGCATGGGCCAAGGATCTACTGGGTCAATGCAGGAGCTGGCGCAGGCTGCATTGACCTGTTCCCGGCATCCTCGGTGAACAGCCTCAGCACGATCAGGCTCGTCTGTGGTCGTAATCTTCACAGGCAGCGCGTAATCGCGCAGTCACACCCGTGGAGATGCAATGAGCCAGGACGTCCTGAGCACCGAAACCAATCGCCGGCAGTTGCAGCAAATCATCGCGGGGCTGTCCGACGGGGTGATTCTGTTGGAGCTCGACCAGACCATTCTCTGGGCCAACGAGGCCGCGTTGGCCATGCACGGTGTCAGCCGGATGGGTGAGCTGGGCGGCGATGCCAGGGAATACGCCAGTCGCTTCACTTTACGCTATCGCAATAATCATCCGGTCCCGGCCGACAATTATCCAATCGCCCGCGTGGCTCGCGGCGAGACCTTCAGTGACGTATTGGTCGAGGTGATGCCGACTGGGGACGAAGAGCGTTCCTGGGTGCACAGCGTGCGCAGCATGGTCCTGACAGACACTGCGGGCGATCCGGAGTCGCTGGTGTTGATCATGGACGATGTTACCGAATGGGCCAGCGCCGAGCAGCGTTTCGAAAAAACCTTTAACGCCAATCCGGCTCCTGCGGTGATCTGCCGTCTCAGCGATTTGCGCTACATCAAGGTCAACCCCGGCTTCCTCGACATGACCGGCTATGCCCGCGATCAGGTTATCGGCATCACGACCTATGAACTGGACGTGCTGGATGGCGCCGAAAACAAGGACCTGGCCAAACAACGATTGCGCGAAGGAACGACCATTGGGCAAATGTCGGCGCAGCTGCAAGTGTCCGACGGTGGCTACAAACAGGTCATCGTCGCCGGCCAACCCCTTGAGCTCAATGACGAAGCCTGCATGTTGTTTTCCTTCGTCGACATGGAGCCGCGACACAAGGCCGAAATTGCCCTGCGCCAGAGCGAGGAGCGTTTCGCCAAGGCGTTTCGCCTGACCCCGGTGCCGATCCTGGTGTGTAGCGCCCATGATCAGATGGTGATGGACGTCAATAAAGCGTTTCTGGATACCTTTGCGTACCCCGGTGAAGAGGTATTCGGCAAGACCATCGCGCAGATCGATTTCATCCATGACAAGGGCACACGGACCCAGCTGTTTGCGGCGTTGGAAAAAACCGCAAGCCTGGATCGCATCGATGTTCGTGTCCGTAAAAAAGGCGGCGAATTGATCGATTGTGCGGTGTCGGCCGATACCGTGGCCATTCAGGATGGCCTGTGCTACCTGCTGGTATTGATGGACGTCACAGAGCGTAAACGCACGGAGCTTGAACTGGTATCGGCCATTGAAGAGGTGATGAAAGATGCGTCCTGGTTCAGTCGCATGCTGATCGAGAAACTCGCCAATGTGAAGAACGTCAGTTCGCCGACACTGCCCAGCGTCTCCTTCACTGACTTGACGGCCCGGGAGCGTGATGTGTTAGGCCTGATCTGTGAAGGGCTGGCCGACAAGGAAATCGCGGTACGGCTGAAACTGGCGACCAACACGGTGCGCAATCATGTGTCGATGGTTTATTCCAAGCTGGATGTGCACAGTCGCAGCGAGGCGATTGTCTGGGCACGCGAACGTGGGTTGTTCTCCAGCGAGAGGCGGCCAAAGCGGCATCGTTAAGGTGCAAATGCACTAGCTGGGACGGTGCAAATGGAGGTTCTGGCCAGAGGCGACAGTTCGTAGCCTGTAAGGGTGCGATACGAGTCTTCGGAGTGTTATCGCGTCCCCTTTGGATATTCAAGGAACAGTCACATGGGCCATCATACGTTCGAGGGTGCGGTCTCCCTTGCGCCACTGCACGGTGAATCGCAATGATTTATCTGACGCAATTGCGCTCTGAACTGGAGCGCAGCTTTTCGCCATTGGCCTGCGAATGCAATCTGTCAGGTGATAGTTCGCTGACGGTGAAGCTGTATCATCCGGTGTCCGGGCAAGTGGATCTGGTGGTCAGCGGATTGAGCGTAGCGGCGCTGCGTACGCCCGAGGCGGTTGTCGCCTTGATCGAAGAGTTGCGCTATGAACTGGAGAGCAACGGCCTGCATCGTTCTGATCCGGTGGTATAGGAAACGCTCGGTTTACTGGCGTTGGCGGGCGACTGGGCTATAAGGGATACGAGGGTATTTTTTCTGTGACCGGTCCGCGGATTTGCGGTGGAGTTCCAGTGTCGCGGAAATGTGTCGATCACTTACCGCGGGTCAGCCTATGAAAAGTCTTGGGAAACGCATCGTCGCGCCACTGTCGTTCGCATTCTTTACAGCGATTCTGGGGGGCTGCGCCAGTCCGCCGCCACCCCCTCCCGCCGCACCGCCACCACCCCCTGAACGCACGTGCCAAACCTCGGAAAACACCGAGGTACAGGGCGATATGAGGGCGCAAGGGCAGGTGACCCGTCACACAACGCTTACTCGTTGCATCACGCAGTAGGCGCCGCTGTGTTTGCGGGTACCGCCAGTGACAGGTGTCACTGGCGGTTTCGCTCAAGGCGCCTCGAGCATTCGAATCAGGACAGGTAGCCGCCATCCACGTTCAGCGCTACGCCAGTGGTGTAACTGGACGCGTCGCTGGCCAGGTAAAGCACCGCCCCTGCCATCTCACTCGGGTGCGCTACGCGCTTGAGGGGAATCTGCTGCAGCGCGGTGTTCAGGATCGACTCGTTTTTCACCAGCGCCGAAGCGAACTTGGTGTCGGTGAGCCCTGGCAACAGCGCGTTGCATCGAATGCCGAACTGCGCGCATTCCTTGGCGAACACCTTGGTCATGTTGATCACGGCGGCCTTGGTCACCGAGTAGATGCCCTGGAAAATCCCCGGCGAGACGCCGTTGATCGAAGCCACGTTGATGATGCTGCCGCCACCGTTCTCGCGCATCAGCTTGCCGGCTTCCACCGACATGAAGAAGTAGCCGCGGATGTTGACGTCCACGGTTTTCTGAAAGGCGCCGAGGTCGGTGTCCAGTACATTGCAGAACTGCGGGTTGGTCGCGGCGTTGTTGACCAAAATGTCCAGGCGCCCGAACTGTTCCTTGATGCCGGCGAAGACCTGGCTGATCTGTTCCATTTCACCGATATGGCAAGCGATGGCGGTGGCTTTGCCGCCGGCAGCGATGATGGCGTCAGCCACGTGCTGGCAGCCATCGAGTTTGCGGCTCGAAACGATGACGTGGGCGCCTTGCTGTGCCAGCAGCTTGGCAATGGCTTCACCGATACCGCGGCTGGCACCGGAAACGAAAGCGATCTTGCCGTCGAGGTCGAACAACTGTGTCTTGGACATGGGATTCCCTTATGAAAAATCTTGTTATTGGGCCAGGTGCGTAGTCAAAGACTGGATGTGTGAATGACCTGCAGGCTCATCTGTTCCAGCAGTTTGTTCATATGAATGAACTGCGCGAAACGTTTGTCCTGGGTCTGACCATGGAAGAAGCGGTAGTAGATCTGTTGCACGATACCGGCCAGGCGGAACAGGCCGTAGGTGTAGTAGAAATCGAAATTGTCGATCTCGATACCTGAACGTTGGGCGTAGTAATCGACGAATTCGCGGCGGGTCAGCATGCCCGGGGCGTGGCTTGGTTGGCGGCGCATCAGTTGCACCGGCGCCGGGTCGTCGGCTTCGATCCAATAGGCGAGGGTGTTGCCCAAGTCCATCAACGGGTCACCGAGGGTGGTCAGTTCCCAGTCGAGCACGCCGATGATCTGCATCGGATTGTTCGGGTCGAGGATCACGTTATCGAAGCGGTAATCGTTGTGCACGACGCTCGACGTTGGGTGATCGGCCGGCATTTTGTCATTGAGCCAGGCCTTGACCGCCTGCCATTGCGGCGCGTCCGGAGTCAGGGCTCTTTCGTAGCGTTCGCTCCAGCCTTTGATCTGTCGTGCGACGTAGCCTTCAGGTTTGCCGAGGTCGCCCAGGCCGTGGGCGTTGTAATCGACCTGATGCAGCTCGACTAACTTGTCGATAAAGCTCTTGCACAGGGTTTCGGTCCTGGCCGAATCCAGGCCCAGCTCCGGCGGCAGTTCGGCGCGCAGGATGATGCCCTTGACCCGTTCCATCACATAGAACTCGGCGCCGATCACCGATTCATCTGTGCAGTGCACGTAGGCCTTAGGACAGTATGGGAAGCCGTTCCGGAGCTGATTGAGAATCCGGAACTCCCGGCCCATGTCGTGGGCAGACTTGGCCTTTTGGCCGAACGGAGGCCGACGCAGGACGAACTCCTGTCCGGGGTATTCCAGCAAATAGGTGAGGTTGGACGCGCCGCCAGGGAACTGGCTGATGGCAGGCTGACCACTGAGGCCCGGAATATGGGCCTTGAGGTAAGGATCGATCACCCTGGCATCGAGTTCTTCGCCGGAGCGGATACGGGTGGACTGGTCAGTAAGCGCCATGCTTATCCCTTCTGCTTATTCTGGAGGCCTTAAACTATTGGCTAATCTAATGCGCAGGCCTGACACCCACAACCACGAACAGCCCTTATAGGCGAGCGTGTTGCCGGGCAATCATTGCTTTTGATACACCTGTTTGAATGATCGCCTAAAGCGCTGCCTTGGCATGGCTGGCCGGCAGATCGATCGGCGTGAGTACCGGGTTTCCGGAAAAGAACGCCACCAGATTGCGACCCACCAACTCCACGGTTCCCTGGGTGGCCTCGGGAGACAAACCGGCGACATGCGGCGTCAGGATCACGTTGGCCAATGTTTTGAATGCATCCGGCACATGAGGTTCGGCATCGAAGACATCCAGCGCGGCACCGGCAATTCGTCGCTGTTCCAATGCGTAGATCAGATCCGCGGTGACGATGACACTGGCCCGTGCGATGTTGACCACGAAGCCTTTGGGGCCCAGGGCATCGAGCACCTGTTTGTTGATTAGGTGTTTGGTACCCAGGCCCCCGGGGGTGGCGACGATCAGAAAATCCGATGCACGCGCCAGCTCGGTTGGCGTCGAACAGAAGCTGTAGGGTACGTCGCTGCGATGCTGGCGGTTGTGGTAGCTCACCGTCATGTCGAAGCCGTGCGCCGCGCGTTTGGCAATGGCCATGCCGACAGCGCCGAGACCCAGGATGCCCAGGCGTTTGCCCGCCAGGGAAGGGCGCATGATTTTTGGCCACTCGCCGCGGCGCACGGCAGCGTCGCAGCGGGGGATGTCGCGTACCAGTGCCAGGAGCATGGCCATGGCGTGGTCGGCCACCGATGACGCGTTGACCCCGGCGCCGTTAGTCACCGTGATACCCCGGTCGGCGGCGGCTTGCAGGTCGACCTGTTCGTAGCCGGCGCCGATGACGCAGATGATCTTGAGATTGGGCAGGGCGACGATTTCATCGGCATACAGCCCCAATGGACCGCGAGTCAGCACCGCATCGATCTGACCGCCGTGGCGGGTGATGGCCGCGGCGCGCTCGGCGGGCGTCGGGGCCAGAATCAGGTGAAAGCCCTGGTGTTCGAGAATCGGCAGGTAATCATTGATGGTTTCAACCAGTACCAGAACGGTTGCGGGCATTACTCTGCTCCTGTGATCGTTACGTGTCGAGTGTGAAAACCAGTTTCAGGGTGCTGATTCCCAAGCGGATTGGCAATGGTCGTCATTGCTGTGGCGACATTTTTCAGTCTGGACCGCTTCCTGAAAGAAGCAAATTCACGCTTCAGGGCCGCCGTCACGTCAAAGTGCAGCACACTGCAAATACAGTGTGCTGCCGCAGGCGTCACTGAGCAGCTTGTGTTTGTTGTGCCTTGGTTTGTTCCGCCAGTGCGATCGCTTTGAAATCATAAGTCGGATAGAACTCGGTTCTGTAACTTCCCCACGCCGTATTTTCGAGTGCAAGGTTTACTTCTGCCAGACGGGAAGCCGGAAGGCGCAGTGTGACGACTTGTCCGATACCCATCATGATATTCCAGCTGACAACCTCTACCCCAGCGGGTGGAAAGGCCTTATAGAATCCTTGCCTGGCCAGCTGGGCCTTTAATTCGCTCAATGGTCGTGACTGATCGTGCTTTAGGAAGACGGTCAGCATGACGGCATTGTCTGGCGTGGACACGGCATTTTTTGCAGGGGAGGGCGTTGTGGATTGCGCATTGGCAACGGAGAAAGCCGAGGAGAGCAGTAGCGTAGATAACAGAAATATCTTGAGCGTTTTATGCATGTTTAAACTCCATGTTTTTTCAGGTGGCAAGCTATATTTCCCGCCCCGACGCTACTCGTGTGCAATGAATGGAATCGCTTGTGCTCGGCGGGCCGACGGGTTCAGTTGGTATTGGTGTCGGGTTTGATGGCGGACTTTGTAACTACTGTTCCGGTATAGGGCGCATGCACGACATAGATGCGCACCGGAGGATTGTTTTCCTTCATGTCGCGAGGCACTTCGCGAGAATAGGTGAACTCATTGGAGCTCAGCGTTTCCAATCGCCTGACTACGGTTTTGGTCGTCCCCATATCGGGCACTAAAACGTGGGTTTTCTGATCGCCAGTGACAAAAAAGTATCCGCCACCTCCATTGTCGTACTTTGATTCTCCCGTGTCGGTGTAAAAGAACTCATAGCGATTGCGTTCGGGGTCCCATGTCGATATTCCGACCACCCCGGGATATTTCTCTTTGACATCCGTTTGTGGCGCACCCTCGATATAGACCTTGGTTGTCAGCCACCTGGGAGAGGAGGCCAGGTCCTGAATATCGGCAGTGGCGGAGGTTTGTTGCGCAAAGACGCTGAGGGGGCACAACATGGCCGCGGCAAGCAAGAGCGTAGACGTAATATTGTTTTTTTGCATGCGTATAACTCCATGATTGATGGGTAAGTCGCGCGCTATTAATCATTCAGCATTCAGCATTCAGCATTCAGCATTCAATGCCTGAAAAATATAAGCTGGAAATGAGGGTTGTTCAAGGGTGGGTAGTTGCTTGTAACAAATCAGTATATCTGGCGTTTAAGAAATGATTTGCCGGATTTACTTATCGATACTTCGCCTGTAGGAGCTTTCCGATGCGTAATATTGCAAGATGAGCAATATCGTCATTCAGTAATCGCTCCTGTTAGCTCCGACAGGCATGCGCAGATCAGAGTGCATACTGGGCAACACCATTGCCAAACGACCAGTTCTCTTTCTTCACTTCCACCAGATTGACGAAAACATCTTCCAGTCGAACCCCCAATTGCGCATTCAAGGTGTCAGCAATGGTTTTATAAAGCAGTTTTTTCTGTTCGATGGTGCGGCCTTCGCTCAAGGTGATTTGTATCACCACCAGGTTATCGGAGCGGTGGATGCCCAGGTACCCGGGATCGAAGATGAAATGCTGTTCATCGTGCTCGGCCAGGATCTGGAAATTATCGTTCTCCGGCACGCCGATGGCGCTGTGCATGGCGGCGTAGATCAATTGCCCGACACGTTTGACGTAGGCAGGGTCTTGATGCTTTTTGATGTCGACGCGAACGAGTGGCATGGCTTGTCTCCGCGATGAGGGTTGCCGGACGGAACCTGAATGAACATACATCAGGGTGAACGGTTGGCAAATGGATTGTGGCTCGCCTGCAGGAGGGGCAAAGTCGCCCGATTAACTGATCCGAATCACCATTCCTCAGCTAAGTCTTTGCTTCTGTTCATAAATCCCGGACAATCGCGCCCCTGTTTCGGCCAGGGCGCTGCCTGTCGGATTTTTCCGACTCGCCCTGACCGGGTAGCCAGTGACCGGAATGCGGAGATCCCACCGGATGAATGATCAGGCCAATAGCGTCGACGAACGCTATGTAGCGGCGACACCAGCAAGTCTTACCCGCTGGAATCGCCATGACACCACCTGGATGCTGGGCCTGTTTGGCACGGCCATCGGGGCTGGCACGTTGTTTTTGCCAATCAATGCAGGGCTGGGCGGCTTCTGGCCGTTGCTGATCCTGGCAGTGTTGGCCTTCCCGATGACGTTTTACGCACACCGTGGCCTGACCCGCTTTGTGCTGTCCGGGCGCGAAGGCGCGGACATTACCGAAGTGGTGGAAGAGCACTTCGGGATCAGGGCCGGCGCGCTGATCACCTTGCTTTACTTCTTTGCGATCTTTCCGATCCTGCTGATCTACAGTGTGGCCCTGACCAACACCGTGGGCAGTTTTCTCGAGCATCAACTGCACATCATGCCACCGCCGCGCGCCGTACTGTCGCTGGTGCTGATCCTCGGCCTGCTGGCCGTGGTGCGTTGCGGCGAGCAAGCGATCGTCAAGGCCATGAGCCTGATGGTCTATCCGTTCATCGTGGCACTGCTGTTTCTCGCGGTGTTCCTGATTCCGCACTGGAACGGCGGCATCCTGGCCACCGCTTCCACACTGCCTGAACCCTCGGCGTTGTTGCACACCCTGTGGCTGGCGATTCCGGTGATGGTATTTTCGTTCAACCACTCGCCGATCATCTCGGCGTTTGCGGTGGACCAGAAACGTCGTTACGGCGATCACGCCCAGGAGCGCAGCTCACAGATCCTGTCCCGGGCCCACGGCTTGATGGTGGTGATGGTGCTGTTCTTCGTGTTCAGCTGCGTGCTGACACTGTCGCCGGCGCAACTGGCCGAGGCCAAGGCGCAGAACCTGTCGATCCTGTCCTACCTGGCTAACCACTTCAGCAATCCGACCATCGCCTTTGCGGCGCCGTTGATTGCGTTCGTGGCGATTTCCAAGTCGTTCCTGGGGCACTACATCGGTGCCAGTGAGGGTCTTAAAGGTCTGATCGTGAAGAGTGGCAAGCGCCCGGCACCGAAGACGCTGGATCGCATGACCGCGGCCTTCATGCTGGTGGTGTGCTGGATTGTTGCCACGCTGAACCCGAGCATCCTGGGCATGATCGAAACCCTCGGTGGTCCGATCATTGCGGCGATCCTGTTCCTGATGCCGATGTATGCGATTCGCAAGGTGCCGGCGATGGCGCGTTATCGCGGTCAGGCGTCCAACGTCTTCGTGACTGCGGTGGGCCTGGTGGCAATCTCGGCGTTGATCTATTCACTGAGCGCCTGAGCTCAAATTTACCTGGCGCACTGAATACTCTGTGGGAGCGGGCTTGCTCGCGAATGCGGTCTTACCGTCAACGAGGATGTTGAATGGGATGGCCTCTTCGCGGGCGAGCCCGCTCCCACATTTGTTCTGTGTGATGCATGGATTGTGCGCTCACGCAAATCCTTGTGGGAGCGTGGCTTGCCCGCGATGAACGATAACGCGGTCTTGCAGTTGTTTCGCGTGATGGCCATCGCGGGCAAGCCTCGCTCCCACTGGTAAACCAGGCCATAAAAAAAACGCCGCTCATCTCACGATGGGCGGCGTTTTTTATTGCGTTGCAGCGTTAGGCTTGAACGACCGGGATATTGGCGTTCGCAGCCGCTTCGCGGAACTCGGCGATCTGGTCGAAGGACAGGTAGCGGTAGACATCGGCCGCCATGCTGTCGATCTTGCCGGCGTATTCCATGTACTCCTCGACGGTCGGCAGACGACCAAGGATCGAAGCTACGGACGCCAACTCGGCCGAAGCCAGGTAGACGTTCGCGCCGTCACCCAGACGGTTCGGGAAGTTACGGGTCGACGTCGACACGACAGTCGAGTTCGGCTCTACGCGTGCCTGGTTACCCATGCACAGCGAGCAACCCGGCATTTCCATGCGTGCGCCAGCCTTGCCGTAGATGCCGTAGTAGCCTTCTTCGGTCAACTGGTGAGCGTCCATCTTGGTCGGCGGCGACAGCCACAGACGGGTTGGCAGCTGACCCTTGACCTGTTCCAGCAACTTGCCGGCGGCGCGGAAGTGACCGATGTTGGTCATGCACGAACCGATGAACACTTCGTCGATCTTCTCGCCAGCCACGCTGGACAGCAGACGGGCGTCGTCCGGATCGTTCGGCGCGCAGAGCACAGGCTCCTTGATGTCGGCCAGGTCGATTTCGATGACTTCAGCGTATTCGGCGTCAGCATCGGCAACCATCAGCTCAGGGTTGGCGATCCAGGCTTCCATCGCTTGGGCACGACGTTCCAGGGTACGCGCATCGCCGTAGCCTTCGCCGATCATCCAGCGCAGCAGGGTGATGTTGGAGCTCAGGTACTCGGTGATCGACTCTTTCGACAGCTTGATGGTGCAACCGGCAGCCGAACGTTCGGCCGAGGCGTCGGACAGTTCGAAAGCCTGTTCGATGCTCAGGTTGTCCAGGCCTTCGATTTCCAAAATGCGGCCGGAGAAGGCGTTCTTCTTGCCTTTCTTCTCGACGGTCAGCAGGCCAGCCTGAATCGCGAAGTAAGGAATGGCGTGTACCAGGTCACGCAGGGTGACGCCCGGTTGCATTTTGCCTTTGAAGCGCACCAGGATCGATTCCGGCATGTCCAGCGGCATTACGCCAGTGGCTGCGGCGAACGCAACCAGACCGGAACCGGCCGGGAACGAAATGCCCATCGGGAAACGGGTGTGGGAGTCACCACCGGTACCGACGGTATCCGGCAGCAGCATGCGGTTCAGCCAGCTGTGGATGATGCCGTCGCCTGGACGCAGGGACACGCCGCCGCGAGTCATCATGAAGTCAGGCAGGGTGTGGTGGGTGGTCACGTCGATCGGCTTTGGATAAGCCGCGGTGTGGCAGAACGACTGCATCACCAGGTCGGCCGAGAAGCCCAGGCACGCCAGGTCTTTCAGTTCGTCACGGGTCATCGGGCCAGTGGTGTCCTGGGAGCCGACGGTGGTCATTTTCGGTTCGCAGTAGGTGCCTGGACGCACACCGGCTACGCCGCACGCCTTGCCGACCATTTTCTGCGCCAGGGTGAAACCCTTGGTGCTTTCGATCGGGGCATCCGGTTTCTTGAACAGGTCGAACGCTGGCAGGCCCAGTTCGGCGCGAGCCTTGTCGGTCAGGCCACGGCCGATGATCAGCGGAATACGACCGCCGGCACGGACTTCGTCCAACAGCACAGGGGTCTTCATTTCGAAGGTGGTGATGACTTCGTCGGTACCGTGCTTGCAGACTTTGCCAGCGTGCGGGTACAGGTCGATCACGTCGCCCATGTTGATGTTGGTCACATCGAATTCGATTGGCAGTGCGCCGGCATCTTCCATGGTGTTGTAGAAGATCGGAGCAATCTTGCTGCCGAAGCAGAAGCCACCGGCGCGCTTGTTCGGCACGTAGGGAACGTCGTCGCCGAAGAACCACAGCACCGAGTTGGTGGCCGATTTACGCGACGAACCGGTACCGACCACATCACCGACGTAGGCGATCGGGAAGCCGCTGTTGCGCATTTCTTCGATCTGCTTCATCGGGCCGATGGAGCCTTGTACGTCCGGCACGATACCGTCGCGGGCCATTTTCAGCATGGCCAGGGCGTGCAGCGGGATGTCCGGGCGGGACCAGGCATCAGGAGCAGGGGACAGGTCGTCGGTGTTGGTTTCGCCGGTGACCTTGAATACGCGCAGGCTGATCTTGTCGGCCAGCACAGGGCGGTTCTTGAACCACTCGCCGTCGGCCCAGGACTGCAGGACCCCTTTGGCGTGAACGTTGCCGTTCTTGGCTCTTTCAGCGACATCGTGGAAAGCATCGAACATCAGCAAGGTGTGCTTGAGTTCTTTGGCCGCCACTGGCGCCAGTTCGGCGTCGTCCAGCAGGTTGACCAGGGTCACGATGTTATAGCCGCCCTGCATGGTGCCGAGCAGTTCAACAGCGCGTTTCTTGTCGATCAGAGGGGAGGTGGCTTCGCCTTTGGCCAGGGCGGATAGGAAACCGGCCTTGACATAGGCCGCTTCGTCCACGCCAGGCGGAACGCGATTGGTGATCAGGTCAACGAGGAAAGCTTCTTCGCCCGCCGGGGGATTCTTCAGCAGCTCGACCAGGCCTGCTGTCTGTTCGGCGTTAAGCGGCTGGGGAACGATACCCAGTGCTGCACGCTCTTCGATATGTTTGCGGTAGGCTTCAAGCACAGTTATTACCCTCATCAGTGGTCCCATCTGGGTGTCCGGGACGCTCATCCCGAAATTGCCGTACTCATGCGCTGCGTGGCGTTGTGGGCCACTTAGCCAGAATTACCGACAATTCCTTACAGAAGCTGCTTTCAAAGTTTTACGCCTGCAGAAACGGGAGCTGATGAGGGTTGGCGTTGGGTTTTTCCCCGCTGGAAAAACCCTTCGCCAACACCGCTCTGAAGGAACGACTGTGCTCGTGACGCTTTGAAAACAGCTTCTAACGGACATTGGCGCCTTAAAAGGCAGGCTGATTCTACGGGAAAAAAAAATTAAAGGTAAGTTAGGGCCTGCATTTTGAGGGGTGATGAATGTTAGACAAAGGGCTAACATGCCCGCCTGTCCTGCTTTCCCGTGCCCTCCTGACTATGCCCAATCAGACCATCAAGACCCCCTGCGTCGGCCTTTGCTCCACTGTTTACGGTGATCTGGTGTGCCGTGGCTGCAAGCGTTTCCACCACGAAGTGATCAACTGGAACGGCTACAACGAGGAAGAAAAACGCGCGGTGTGGTTGCGACTCGAGCAATTGCTGTCCCAGGTGATGGCCAGCAAGGTGGAGATTTTCGATCCCCAACGCCTGCGATTGCAGCTGGAGCAGCGCAAGATCCGCTTTGTGCCGCATCAGTCGCAATATTGCTGGGCTTATCAGCTGATCGCCCGTGGCGCGCGGGTGATCAACAATCTGGAAGCCTACGGAATGGTGCTGATGCCGGAATTTCGCGACTGGAACCTGCCGGAACTGCGAGATGCCATTGATCGGGAGTTCTTTTTACTCTCGGAGGCGCATTACCAGCGCTACATTGCGCCGGGCTTTCTCAGGGATGCGTTCGGCGGTTGATTTTAAAAGCTTCGCCGGCAAGCCAGCTCCTACAGTTGACCGCGCATCCCTGTAGGAGCCGGCTTGCCGGCGAAGGCTATCTACCCGGCAGCGCGGATCTCAATGCTGGGTCACAATCTCCTCCAGATGATCCATGATCGTATCCGGCTTCAATACCAGCACATCACTCTCCACCGCATCCAGCACCACTTCCGCCGTATTCCCGATCAACGCGCCAGACAACCCGGACCGTGCCACCGTGCCGATCACGGTCACCGATGCACCCAGCTTGTGCACCATGTACGGAATCAACACATCCGCCGGGCCTTCTGCGATATGCAGGTGCTCGTCATCAATATCGAACTCGGCCTGAAAGGCCTTGCACTGCTCGCGATAACGCGCCTCGATGGTTTCGCTCAGTTGCAACGTCGGATCGGCCGCCGAGAGCATCGGCGACGGATGGGCACTGACCACATGCAGGTGGGCCTTGGCCAGGCTGGCGATGTCATAACCGTGATCGACGATGGCGGCGTGCAAGGTGCGGTGTTCGCCATCGGTATTGCCAACGTCGATCGCCGCCAGGATGACCCCGCCGGTCCAGGGTTTCGAGGTTTTGACCAACAGCACCGGGGTTGGGCAGTAGCGCAGCAGTTTCCAGTCCGCCGGGGTCAACAGGGCCTTTTTCAGCGGGCTGTCGGGATAATGCTGTTTGATCACCAGCCCGCAGCCTTCCGCCTGCTGCACGTCGACGATGGTTTCGTGCAGGCTCTCATTCCAGGCCTGCTCGGTGGTGACGCTGAAACCGTCCTCCAGCAGCGCGGCCTTGAGTACGCCAAGCATGGCGCTGTGGTCATGCTTGCGGTCACAGACCAACAGGTGCAGATGGGCCTGGGTCACACCCGCAATCAATTTGGCCCGTTTGAGCGCCAGGCTTTCCGAGTGTTCGGGTTCGATGACCACCAGGATGCTGCGAATGGCTTGCATGATCGGGATCTCCAGGAAGGTAAAAATACTGCGTTGGACAACTATAGTTGCTTGCCGGGCATTCGGGACTTGATGCATATCAACGGTCGCGGCTGGTGGTCTGCCGACAGGCCGGTATAATCGGCGCCCTTCGTTTTGAACCTCTTATCCGTGAGCCCCATGATCCTTCCCGAAATTCACGAGTTCCTCGGCTGCCGAACCCCCGACGGCTGGATCCAGGCCGCGCTGGCCGATCAGGAAACCCTGCTGATCGATCACAAGAACTGCGAATTCAAGGCCGCCAGCACGGCATTGAGCCTGATTGCCAAATATCACTCCCATGTCGATCTGATCAACCTGATGTCGCGCCTGGCCCGGGAAGAGCTTGTGCACCACGAACAGGTCATGCGCCTGATGAAAAAGCGCAAGATCGAGTTGCGTCAGCTGTCCGCCGGGCGTTACGCCTCGGGCTTGCGCAAAGCGGTGCGTAGTCACGAACCGGTCAAGCTGGTGGACACCCTGGTGGTGGGGGCGTTTATCGAGGCCCGCAGTTGCGAGCGTTTCGAGGCGCTCGTGCCGCACCTGGATGAAGAGCTGGGCACGTTCTACTTTGGCCTGCTGAAAAGCGAGGCGCGGCATTTCCAGGGTTACCTGAAACTGGCCTGTCAGTACGGGGACGCCAAGGACATTGCGCAGGTCATCGACAGGGTCCGTGCGGCCGAGCAGGAGCTGATCGAATCGCCGGATGTGGAATTCCGATTCCACAGTGGTGTGCCAACGCTTGCAGTCAATTGATCGGCACTGAAATCAATCCCGCCAGCCGCGGTCAGGCTGGCGGGGACCATTTACAAGGATTGCTTAACGTGATCCATTCACGGCAAAGCCAACAGGTCAGAGCGAACATCCGAATAGCGGTCGCTTAGATCGTTGTTTCGACTACACAGCGTCAAGGGAAGTTGCTCGGCTTCAAAAGTAATGGGTTCAAAGGTTTTAGCGTAGTCTTCGATCGGTATTTTATGACAGTCTGTCTCGTGGGGCGGGCCAGTGTAATAGAACGTGCCAAAATACTGTGGAACTGAATAACGCCATTTAACCTGATAATTCCAGTCTGCGCTCAATGTGATAGTCGGCTCGGGCATTCGCACTGGCGCTCTTCCGATAAGTTGTGCAGGGGTCACCCAGGCGCTTTTCATCAACTCGATACTGGGTCTGTGATCTGCAGACTCGACGCCTATGATGCACAGAAAATACATGCCAGGCTCTCTACTGATAGGCGCATTGATAAAAGCGTTGGACGCATCGATGGGCGCGCTGTAATTATGGGCTGACGAACATTGTGTAACATCACGTGCGGTTTTGAATCGGTAGTAGGGTGTGCTCAAGGAAAATGTTGCCTGTAAAACCGGATCCGGACTGGTTTCATTTTCTGGCATTGCCACATATTGTGTAGGCCACGTCGTGTCGGTCACCTGGAACGTACGGTGAAGGGTGCAGGCGTTTGAGGCGCTGGTGAAGACACCCTCGCTGAAGCAGCTTGATAAATAATCCACTGGATTACTATAGTGCGTATCGGATGACCACTCGGGCTGCCCGTTCTTCACTTCGCACGGGGCATCGTCAAAACATTGCTGGTCAATCGTCGCGCCATGGGTACTCGTTGCCATCACACTGAGGATATGCCCGCTTTGTCGGTCTAATACGGGACTTCCCGAAGAGCCAGTCCGTATGTCCCTGCAGCGGTTTTTCAAGGTGTCGAGATATGAGCGATCGCCCTCAACCAGGGCGGCGCCTGTGGGTTGCTGAGAACAGGCCGCCAACCGCAGTCCTGACTCCGGGAGCTCGTCGGGCGCGCCGACAATCAGTACGTCGGCCGACACTTTCGGCCATGCCGATGCCAACTTCAGTGGAGTCACTCCATCTTTGAGCACCGTGGCCAGTGCAGCATCCAACGTGACGATCGCAAGATCGGTATGCTGATAATCCTTCCAGACCGTGGTGTTGATTTTGTAGCTTTTATAAGCGTGCGGTGTATCGTTGAAGTAATTGAACTTCACAACTTGTTCAAATGGCTCGACGGCCTGGAGCTCACTGGCGTTGAATGCACAATGTGCAGCGGTGAGCAAGTAAGCCGGGCCGACAGCGTTATTGTTTTTGTCCCGTGTATCCAGCAGGCTTGAGGTGCAGGCGGGGTCATCACCCCAAAATATCTTGCCAACGCCATTCCAGTGACTGTAGTTGTTGTTTTGATTTTTTAGCAATATCGAATCGGACTCGTTGGCCAGTCCTTTGCCGAGATCGGCGGCAGCAATGCATGTCGATATAAATAGTATTCCCATCAACGGACATAATGTTTTCAAGTGTGTGTTGTTCATAACCATTCCTTGGTTAATTTTCGATGTTGACGCTAAAGGGTGAATATCTAAAACGCAGGTGTGCGCAACCCAGACAGTAAGAGCTTCGACTTTACGCGGCAAGTGTCAAAGGCAAGCACAGTGGAACGAATGATGTCGGTCCTTCCGGGCCGGGCAACGATGCTACGTGTGTTCACTGCTCTCGCTGCAGTCAGGCACGCTCGCTTCAGCAGCTCAAACCCAGACGATCATGCCACTGGGCGATCGACTCTTCAGGATACACATCGAACTGCTTGTCACCAGGACGCACTTCGACTTCCACCCACGTTGCCCTGGAATCGAGCAACAAATGCGTGTGTTCCGGTGGAACCGGCAGCGGGGTGTCGATGGCTGAGGCGAATGGGTGGATCAATTGCGGCCATTCGGAGCTGTATAACCACAAGCCGGAGCTGCACAGGGAGCAGAAATGCCGTTCGGCCGTGCTGCGGTGGGCTCGCTTGGCGCCTTTTTCCTTGAGTAGCGCGTGGTAGATCGCAATGTGTTTGCGGCCGCGCACTTTCAGGCTGGCGGATCTCGCCTGCAATATTGATCGAGTAACCGCCGCCGCCCTGGGTCTTGCGGCAGATCGAGCAATAGCAACGCTGGTAAGGGTAGGGGTGGGCGCTGGTCAAACTGAATGACACGGCGCCGCAATGGCAGGAACCTTCGAGCTGCATGGCATCCTCCGACAGGTCTTTGGCTTATCCTGGACAGCCTAGCGGTTTGTGGTGAATGTGCCGGCCTCTTCGTGGGCAAGCCCGCTACCACCGGGGATCGCGGGCAGGGAGCGAGACCGGCTTGCCGGCGAAGAATGACTATGCGGTCTATCGCCCAGGCACCCGCCACAAATACCAGGACGCCACGGTCCGAAACGGACTCCACGCCAGCCCGATCTCAATCATCTGCTTGCGTGTCGGCTGCACCTGCAGCCCCTTGAGCCGGCGATAGCCCTCACGCACGCCAAAGTCATCGGCCGGCAGGATATCCGGCCGTTCCAGGCTGTAGATCAGCAACATCTCGACGGTCCAGCGCCCGACCCCGCGCAATCTGATCAAGCGTTCGATCAACGCTTCGTCGTCCATGGCCAGCGCCGTGGCGTAATCGGGCACCACGCCGTCCAGTGTCGCTTGGGCAATGCCCTGGATGGTCGCGATCTTGCTCGCGGAAAACCCGCAACTGCGCAGCTGATCGAAGTCTGTCGCGACGATCTGTTCAGGCCTGGGAAATGGCCCGCCAGGAAACAACGCCAGCAACCGCCCGACGATCGCGTCCCCGGCCCGGGCGTGCAGTTGCTGGTAGGCAATTGCCCGCACCAGCGACTCATAAGGATCGCGAGCCGCATGGGGCTGATGCAGGCAGGGCCCGATGGCGGCAATGTGACGGCGCCAATCGTCGTCGAGGGACGCCAGAAATTCGGTGGCGGGCAGGTACGGGGCGGGCATGGACGTGAGCTTGTCCTTCCTGATGGTGTTCAGAATGCAAGTTGTTCGGTGAGCTGCACGGCGGCCTTTTCCAGCCGGAGCAGAAACGCCTTGCGCGGTTGTCCTCCACCATAGCCGGTCAGCGAGCCGTCTGCACCGATCACCCGGTGGCAAGGCAAGACAATCGAAAGGCGATTGTGTCCGTTCGCCAGACCCACGGCGCGGCTCGCGCCAGGTTTGCCCAGTTTCACGGCGATGGTGCCGTAGGTGCTGGTCTGGCCGTAAGGGATCTTCGCCAGTTCGGCCCACACCTGGCGGGCGAATTCGCTGCCCGGCAGGTGTAATGGCACGTTGAAGCCGGTCAGTTTGCCGGCGAAATACTGCGCCAGTTCCTCTTCGATCTGGTGCAAATGGCCGTTGTGCCCGGGCGCCACGGCGTAGCCGTAACGGTGCTGCAATTCTTCGACTTCCCGGGTCAGCGCCGGCCGGTCAAGAAACTCCAGCAACACCAGCCCACGGCGTTCGGCCATGGCGATCATCGGCCCCAGGGGCGTGGTCAGGCGAGTGAACAGCAGCGGCTCGCTGTCGATGGCGCGGCCGGGGGTGATGTGAAAGGATTTTTGAAACGCATCGCGAAATCCGCTGAGGGATTCGTAGCCTGAGTCGAATGCCGCGTGATCGATGGAGTGGCCCTGTCTGATACCCCCCAATGCCATGCCGAGGCGGCGGGTGCGCAGCCAGGCGTGGAAGGTCATGCCGAAATGCTGCTTGAACCAGCGCCGCAGTTTCAGTGGCTCGATGCCTTCTGCGAGCAACTGCGCGTCGCTCCAGCGCAGGTCGGGATCGGTGTCCACCGCAGCGAGCAGCTTTTGCACCCAGTCCGGAGCGATCGCCGCCGCGTCCAGCGGTTTGCAACGCAGGCAGGCGCGGTAGCCGGCCGACAGGCAGTCATCGGCATGGGCGAAGAACTCGACGTTCTCCGGCTTGGGCTTGCGTGCGGTGCAGCCGGGGCGACAGAAGATGCCGGTGGTCTTGACCGCGGTAAAGAACACCCCCTCGTAGGCGGTGTCTCGTTCGAGCATGGCGCGAACCATCTCGGCGTGGGGCGGCAGCAACGTGTTTTTCATGTTCATGGGCTGAGCATAAGGCGCGTCAGCCGAAGCCTCCACCGGAAAATCGACAGGGAATTCCACAGATTTAATGTGGGAGCGAGCGTGCTCGCGATAGCGGTGTAGCAGTCAAAATTGATGGTGAATGTAACCGCCTCTTCGCCGGCAAGCCGGTCTCCCACAATTGAAGCCCGGTTATTCAGGCCCGCCGCGCCATCAGCAATACCGAAGCCGCCGCCGACAACAATCCCGCGCAGCAACGGTTGAAGATCCGTTTGCCCCTGGGCTCGGCAAACCAGCGGCGCATGTGCAGGCCCATATAGGCGTAGGCGCCGATCGCGATCCATTCCAGCATCAGGAACAGCGCGCCCAACACCGCAAACTGCGGGGCGACTGCCCGGGTCGGGTCAACGAACTGTGGCAGGAACGCGGTGAAGATCAGGATCGCTTTCGGATTGCCGGCCGCCACCAGAAACTCCTGTCGCGCCAATCTCAGCGTGCCCACCGGTGCCCCCGCAACACTGTCTTGCGTCCCGGGATCGGCGCGCCACAACTGCCAGGCGAGATAGAACAGATACGCCGCGCCAAGGATCTTGATCCCGTAGAACAGCAGTTCCGAGGTTTGCAGCACCACCGCCAGCCCCGCCGACGCGAGGGCGATCATCCCGGCGAACGCCAGCAGCCGGCCGATGCCGGCGACACAGGCCGTGCGGTAGCCGTAGCGAGTCGAGTTGCTGACCGACAGCAGGTTGTTCGGGCCTGGCGCCATGTTCAGCGCGAAGCAGGCGGGGAGGAAGAGGGAGAGGGTGGCGAGGTCCATGACGGGGCTCCTGAAACAAGAGCGATATTTTTATCACAGGCGTGCAAGGCTCGACCCGTACAGTGGTGAACGTCAGGCGCGGTACAGGTGAGGGGCGTTTTGTTCAATACAGCCCTCGAGCGGCTCTCTACCTTGGGGCCTGGTTCAACTGTATGGAAGAAAGTGCGATGAGTCTGATTATTTCCATGGCGGCGTTTGCCCTCGCAGCGTCGATCACCCCAGGGCCGGTGAATATCGTGGCGTTGAGTTCGGGGGCGCGTTTCGGTTTTCGCGCCAGTCAGCGACATGTGGCCGGTGCGACGCTGGGCTTTGTATTGCTGCTGGTGCTGATGGGATTGGGCTTGCATGAGCTGTTGCAGCTTTGGCCCGCGTTGACGCAGGTGGTGCAATGGGCCGGCGTGGCGTTCCTGTTGTACATGGCCTTCAAATTGGCTGCCGACCAGGGGCAACTTGAAGCGAAGGAGTCAGGCCGGGCACCGTCGATGCTCTACGGCGCCGTCATGCAATGGCTCAACCCGAAAGCCTGGCTGGCCTGCGTGGCCGGCATGGGGGCGTTTGTAGCCGATGGCGAGGCGCGGCTGGTCTGGCAGTTTGCCGCGGTGTACCTGGTGATCTGCTATGTGTCCGTGGGTTGCTGGGCGTATGCCGGAACCTTTTTGCGCGACTATTTGCACAATCCGGCGGGCATGCGCTGGTTCAACCGGATCATGGCGTCGTTGCTGGCGGTGAGTGCGGTTTACTTGGTGTTGCCCTAGCTGAGTCAGCGGCGATACTGTCCGGGTGTCGCCGCCAGGTGTTGCTTGAACGCCCGTTGAAAATGCGCCTGATCGGCAAATCCCGCTTCCAGCGCGACATCGGCGATCAGCATGCCGCTGCGCAGTCGATTCTGGGCAAACTGAATCCGCCGGTTCACGAGAAACGCATGGGGCGTCATGCCGTAATGTTGCTTGAAGGCGCGGATCAGGTAAGACGGCGACAATTGAGCGGCCGCGCAGATGTCTTCGAGCTTGAGCATTCGCGTGCAATTGTCGCGGATGTAGTCGGCGGCCTGTTCCAGCTTGAAATTGGGCTCGCGTAGCGGCGGTGCGACAGGATTGAGCCGCAGCTGCACCTGGGTAAAGAACTCCACCGCCGTGCTGTGTTTATGCAGCACGTCCTGCTCTTGATCGACCAGCACTTCGTATAACGCCTTGAGACCATCAAACAGCCGTGCGTCGCGGTTGTGGGTGATAGAGAACCGGCGAAAGGCCAGATCATGGCTGAACCCGAGCTGGTGTTGCAAATCGGTAAGCCAGGGCGTGTCGACGTACAGCATCAGGTATGACCAGGGCTGATTGTCGATGGGATTGCAGGCGTGTACATCGCCGGGATTCATCAGCACCACGGTGCCGGCATCGACTTGGAAGTGCGATTGCTCGTGAATATAGGTACTGCGCCCGGCCGTGATCGCACCAATGGAAAAGTGCTCGTGGGCATGCCGGGTGTAGCAGACTTTGCGGCCGTCGGCGATGGAACGGGCTTCGATGAAGGGCAGGGCGTCATCGCGCCAGAAACGCGGGGCCTTGTCAGCGTCTTTGGCGACGGAGTGCTTCATGGTCAGCATTCTCTGAAGGTCAGCTTCGCAGTGTATTAGCTCTCGCCGTCAAAGGCTCGTTGCAGCGTGGCGATGTCGGGTTTTTTCATTTGCGGCATCACTTCCATGGCGCGCTGGGATTTCTTCGTGTCGTGATCCTTGCGCATCTCCAGCAGAGGTGGAAAGCAAAACAGTACGCCGATCCATTGTGGGAGTGAGCCTGCTCGCGAAGCTGTTGATGTCCATTAATACGGCCATCAAGTGACCGGTGGTCGATGAACCTGTCCCGCGGGCAAAATTGCGCTTAGCTGTAGGGATAACCCGAGGCTTGTGCTGACAAATTATTGTAGGAGCGAGCTTGCTCGCGATGGACGTTAACAAGGACGCGTTTTTTCTGAATGAACGCGTCGCCCTTGAGACTATCGCGAGCAAGCTCGCTCCTACACGATGGCGCCATGAGAATGAGGGCGTCATGCAGAGAGCCCCTTCAGAACACCGTGAGTCAGAGGACAGTTGCCATGCTGACCCTTAACATCAACGGCAAGGATCAGGAGCTGGACGTTCCGGCGGACATGCCGCTGCTTTGGGTCCTGCGCGATGTCGCGCACCTGACCGGCACCAAGTTCGGTTGTGGCATGGCCCAATGCGGTGCCTGCACCGTACACGTCGACGGTGCGCCGTTGCGCTCCTGCGTCACGCCCGCCACGGCCGTGGCCCACGGGCAGAAAATTCTTACCATAGAAGGCCTGTCCGCCGACGGCTCGCACCCGGTGCAGCGAGCCTGGGCCGAACTCGATGTGGTCCAGTGCGGTTATTGCCAGTCCGGGCAGATCATGTCGGCGGCCGCTTTGCTGGCGAAGATTCCCCAACCCACCGACAGCGACATCGATCAGGCGCTTTCCGGCAATATCTGCCGCTGCGGCACCTACCCAAGAATCCGTGCCGCGGTCAAACGCGCTGCCGAAATCGGTTGATGCCCTGTTGACGGAGCCTGAGCCATGAACAGCATCAAGCCGTTATCACGCCGCGGTTTCCTCAAGGGCAGCGCATTGCTGGGCGGCGGTCTGGTGGTGGCGTTTGTCATCCCCGGTGCCCATCGCTTTGCCAGCGGCGCCGAGAACCAGGGTAAGGTCTTCGCCCCCAATGCCTTTCTGCGGATCGGCAATGACGACAGCGTCACCGTGCTCCTCGGTCATTCGGAGATGGGCCAGGGCATCTGGACCGGACTGACCATGCTGATCGCCGAAGAGCTGGACGCCGACTGGTCGAAAATCCGCGTCGAACATGCACCCGCGTCGGCCGCCGACTATGGCCTGGCCGGGTTTGGCGGAATGCAGATTACCGGTGGCTCTACCTCGACCTGGATGGAGTTCGATCGTTACCGCCAGGCTGGCGCCACGGCGCGGTTGATGCTGATCGAGGCCGCCGCCAAGCGCTTCAATGTCGCGCCTTCAGCGATTCGCACCGAATCGGGCGTGGCCATTGCCGGCGATAAACGCGCCACCTACGGCGAGTTGGCCGATGACGCAGGCAAGCTTCCCGTGCCGGACCCGTCTTCAATCAAGTTAAAGGAGGCCAAGGACTGGAAGGTGATCGGCAAGCCCACCAAGCGCCTGGACACCCCGGAAAAAATCACCGGCCAGGCGAAGTTCGGCATGGACGTGCAGTTCGATGGCCTGATGACCGCCATGGTCGCCCGTTCCCCGGTGTTCGGCGGCAGCGTCAAATCCTTCGAGGGCGCCGAAGCGCTGGCGATTCCGGGCGTGCATAAGGTGCTGCAGGTGCCCACGGGCGTCGCGGTGATCGCCGACCACTATTGGGCGGCGAAGCTGGGACGCGATGCACTGAAGGTCGACTGGGACCTGGGGCCCAATAGCGGGCTCGACAGTCAGGCATTGCTGGACAGTTTCCGCACACTCGCCACCACCCCTGGCGTTTCAGCCGCCAAGGCCGGCGATACCGACGGCACGTTGGGCAAAGCGGTGAAAACCGTCGACGTCGAATACAGCGTGCCGTATCTGGCCCACGCGCCGATGGAGCCGCTGAACTGCACGGTCAAAATCACCCAGAACAAATGCGAGATCTGGACCGGCACCCAGTTCCAGACCCTGGATCAAATGATCGCGGGGAAAATCACCGGGCTCAAACCTGAACAGGTGGAGATTCATACCCAGTTCCTGGGCGGCGGTTTTGGTCGTCGGGCCAATCCGACCTCGGATTTTGTCGCTGAAGCCGTGGAAGTCGCCAAGGCCGCGGGTGGGCCGGTGAAAACCGTCTGGTCGCGCGAGGATGACATCCGGGGCGGTTATTACCGCTCGGCGTTCCTGCATCACGCACGCATCGGCCTGGATGCCGCGGGCCTGCCCATCGCCTGGAAGCATGTCCTGGTCGGGCAGTCGATCATGGCCGGCACCTCATTGGAGGCGACCATGGTCAAGGACGGCATCGACAAGACGTCTGTCGAAGGAGTCGCCGACAGTCCTTACCTGGTGGGGCTGGCCCATCACCAGGTGGATCTGCATTCGCCGAACACCGGGATCAGCGTGCTCTGGCTGCGCTCGGTCGGGCACACCCACACCGCGTTCGTGATGGAATCGCTGATTGACGAACTGGCGGAGGCGGCCGGCAAGGATCCGGTCGACTATCGACGAACCCTGCTCAAGGATCATCCACGGCATCTCGGCGTGCTGAATCTCGCGGTCGAGAAAGCCGGCTGGGAGGCGACTCTGCCAAACGGCCACGCCCTGGGTATCGCGGTGCATGAGTCGTTTGGCAGTTACGTTGCCCAGGTCGCCGAGGTGTCCCAGGAGAATCTGGCGATTCGCGTGCACCGAGTGGTGTGCGCGGTGGATTGCGGCATCGCGGTCAACCCGATGAGCATCGCCGCGCAAATGGAGTCGGCGATCACGTTCGGCCTCGGATTTACCTTGCACAGCAAACTGACCTTCAAAAACGGGCAGGTGCAGCAATCCAATTATCATGACTATCAGGTGCTGAGGCTTAATGAAATGCCGCTGGTCGAGGTGCATATCGTGCCTAGCAGCGAGAAGCCTGGCGGTATAGGCGAGGCCGGCGTACCGCCCACGGCACCGGCGGTGGCCAATGCGGTGTTCGCTCTGACCGGCCAACGCTTGCGGGAACTGCCGCTGGACCTGTCGGGGGTATGAGATGAAACGACATCTGCTGCTGGGCACGGTGGTGTTGATCGGTCTGATCGCCTATGCCGAGCATGTGTTGGCTGATGAAAAGGAGGCGGTCAAGGCGTTCGATACCGTGCAAAAGGTCTTCCAGAGCCCGCGCTGCCAAAACTGCCATATACCCGGTGATTCACCGTTGCAGTTCGACGCCGGCATTCCCCACGCGATGAATGTGGTGCGGGGCATGGACGGCAAGGGCGCTGCTGGTTTGCCCTGTGCCACCTGCCATGCCGAAAGCAACCCGCCGGCCAGCTATGGCGCGGGCATGCCGCCGGGGGCGCCGCACTGGAGCCTGCCGCCGCAGGCCCACAAAATGGCCTGGATCGGCCTGCCGGCCGACAGGTTGTGCGTCATGATCAAGGACCGCGCCAGCAATGGCGATCGCGATCTTGCCGCGCTGATCAAGCATGTCAGTGAGGACAAACTGGTGCTCTGGGGCTGGAATCCGGGCGTGGGACGCGCGCCGGTGCCGGTGCCGCACGACATTTTTGTCAGCCAGTTCAAGCGATGGGCGGACGCGGGAGGACCCTGTCCCATCGAGGGCGGTTGACCGGCGGTCTGTTAATCGTGAGTCAAACCCGGTATGCAGGACTCTAAAGGACATACCCGTCACAGGAGTGAGTCATGTTGGTTTCAGGTAAATCGGTCAAGACCGGCCAGCTCGCAGACAGCCTCCACGGTCTGAATGTACTGGAAACCGCTGTACAGGAGCGCGAAACGATGCGCGAGATGGCCCGCGAGTTCGAACAACAGTTGACTGCCGTGCAAGTGGCGAGCATGGACCCGTTGACGCTGCTGACCAACCTTCATGGCTTTCAGGTACTGGGCCAATTGTGGCTGGACGCCTGCCAGCAATTGGCAAAACCGGCGAGCCTGTTGTTTTTCGACCTCGACTATTTCAAGCGCATCAACGAACTCTACGGCCGCAGCGAAGGTGACAGCGCCCTGAAAACCTTTGCCGATGTGTTGCGCATCGCGTTCCGCGAGAGCGACGTGGTGGGGCGGGTCGGAGGGGATGAATTCGCGGTTTTACTGACGGGGTCAAGCGCAGTGGACGTTGCCGGAGTCCGCGCGCGGCTTGAAGAGATGCTCGACGAGCGCAATGCCACGGTCCATCGTTGCTATGATATTCAGTTCAGTGTCGCGCAGGTGGAGTTCGATCCCTTGCGTCATAAAACGGTCGAGGGGTTGATGGAGGCGATTGGTCATGTACGGGGTCAGGGTAGTGTCGGCTTTTGAAAAGCGTTCTTCCCAGCCTGATCTTTTGGTGACAACTGATCCCTGCACAGGGGATTGGTGTCAGGGTTGAGAATTACGGGCATAAAAAAACCCGCCACAAAAGGCGGGTTTTTTTATGGTAAGTCGAAGATTACTCTTCGAGGCTACCCATGGCCGTGGTGTTGAAACCACCGTCCACGTACATGATTTCGCCGCTGATGCCGGACGCCAGGTCCGAGCACAGGAACGCGCCGGCGTTGCCGACTTCGTCGATGGTGACGTTGCGACGCAGCGGGGTTTGCGCTTCGTTGGCGGCCAGCATCTTGCGGAAGTTCTTGATGCCGGAGGCGGCGAGGGTGCGGATCGGGCCAGCCGATACGCAGTTCACGCGGGTGCCGTCCGGGCCCAGGGAGCCGGCCAGGTAACGCACGCCAGCTTCCAGGGAAGCCTTGGCCATGCCCATCACGTTGTAGTTAGGCATGGTGCGCTCGGCGCCCAGGTACGACAGGGTCAGCAGGCTGCCGTTGCGGCCTTTCATCATTTCACGACCGGCCTTGGCCAGGGCCACGAAGCTGTAGGCGCTGATGTCGTGAGCGATGCGGAAACCTTCACGGGTGGTGGCTTCGGTGAAGTCGCCATCCAGTTGGTCGCCCGGGGCGAAGCCGACGGAGTGCACGATGCAGTCCAGGCCATCCCACTTTTTGCTCAATTCAACGAAAACCTTGGCGATTTCTTCATCGCTGGCCACGTCGCACGGGAAGCACAGGTCCGGGTTGGAGCCCCAGCTCTGTGCGAACTCTTCGACACGACCCTTGAGTTTGTCGTTCTGATAAGTGAAGGCAAGCTCAGCGCCCTCGCGATGCATGGCGGCAGCGATGCCGGATGCGATGGACAGCTTGCTGGCGACACCGACGATCAGTACGCGCTTACCGGCGAGAAAACCCATGTGTTGCTCCTCTCTTTTCAGGTTATTGCGCAGTGGCTGGTGCCAGGAAAGCGGCTTCCAGCAACTGCTGTGTATACGGATGTTTGGGGGCGGCAAAAATACTTTGCGCGTCCCCCTGTTCGACCACTTGGCCCTGCTTGACCACCATCAGCTGGTGACTCAGCGCCTTGACGACAGCCAGGTCATGGCTGATAAACAGATACGTCAGGTTGTACTTGGTTTGCAGTGATCGTAAAAGCTCCACCACCTGGCGTTGCACGGTGCGGTCGAGGGCCGAGGTCGGCTCGTCCAGCAGAATCAACGCCGGTTTTAACACCAATGCCCGGGCAATGGCGATTCTCTGCCGTTGCCCGCCGGAAAATTCGTGGGGGTAGCGGTTCCGGGTTTCCGGGTCCAGCCCTACCTCCTTGAGTGCCGCAATAATCGCTTGTTCCTGTTCTGCCTCAGTGCCCATCTTGTGGATACGCAGGCCTTCGCCGACGATCTGGCTCACGCACATCCGCGGGCTCAAGCTGCCGAAGGGGTCCTGGAACACCACCTGCATCTCCCGGCGCAACGGTCGAACCTGTTGCTGCGTCAGGCAGTCTAGCTGCTTGCCTTCGAAACGGATCCCGCCTGTGCTAACGATCAGCCGCAGAATCGCCAGGCCGAGGGTCGATTTGCCGGAACCGCTTTCTCCCACAATCCCCAGGGTCTGGCCCTGGGGCAGGCTGAAATTGATGCCGTCGACCGCCTTGATGTGATCCACGGTCTTTTTCAGCAAGCCTTTCTTGATCGGGAACCAGACTTTCAGGTCCTCGACCTGCAGCAATGGCGGGCCAATCACATTGGTCGCCGGCGTCCCGCTGGGCTCCGCTGCCAGCAGTTCCCGTGTGTAAGGATGCTGCGGCGCGCGGAACAACTCTTCGCACGATGCCTGTTCGACGATGCAACCACGCTGCATGACACATACGCGATGCGCAATTCTTCGCACAAGGTTCAAATCGTGACTGATCAACAGCAGCGCCATGCCCAGACGGGCCTGCAGTTCCTTGAGCAATTCGAGGATTTTCAGTTGAACCGTCACATCCAGCGCGGTGGTCGGTTCGTCGGCGATCAGCAATTCCGGCTCGTTGGCCAGGGCCATGGCGATCATTACCCGTTGGCGCTGGCCGCCGGACAGTTCATGGGGCAGGGCTTTGAGCCGCTTCTCGGGCTCCGGGATGCCGACCATCTCCAGCAGCTCCAGGGTGCGTTTGGTCGCGACTTTGCCGATCAGGCCTTTGTGGATGCCCAGCACCTCGTTGATCTGCTTCTCGATCGAATGCAGCGGATTGAGCGAGGTCATCGGCTCCTGGAAGATCATCGCGATCCGGTTGCCGCGGATGTGGCGGATGGTTTTTTCTTTCAGGCTCAACAGGTTTCGCCCGGAATACTCGATAGTGCCGGACGGATGCCGGGCCAGCGGGTAGGGCAGCAGGCGCAGTATCGAGTGCGCGGTCACCGATTTGCCTGAGCCGCTTTCGCCCACCAGGGCCAGGGTTTCGCCTCGCTTGATGTCAAAGCTGACGCCTTCGACCACCCGCTGGACGCGCTCGCCGACGACAAATTCGACGGCCAGGTCGCGCACTTCGATCAGATTGTCCTGATTCATTTCACTTCCTCGGGTCGAAGGCATCGCGAGCGGACTCGCCGATGAACACCAGCAAACTCAACATCAACGCCAGTACTGCAAACGCGCTCATGCCCAGCCACGGCGCCTGCAGGTTGGATTTGCCCTGGGCCACCAGCTCACCCAGGGACGGCGCGCCCGGTGGCAAGCCGAAGCCCAGGAAGTCGAGGGCGGTCAGGGTGCCGATGGCGCCGGTCAGGATGAACGGCATGAAGGTCATGGTCGAGACCATGGCGTTGGGCAGGATATGGCGGAACATGATCGCACCATTCTGCATCCCCAGGGCTCGCGCCGCACGCACGTATTCAAGGTTGCGCCCGCGCAGGAACTCGGCACGCACCACGTCCACCAGGCTCATCCACGAGAACAGCAGCATGATCCCCAGCAGCCACCAGAAGTTCGGCTGGACGAAACTGGCAAGGATGATCAGCAGGTACAGCACCGGCAGACCGGACCAGATCTCGAGGAATCGCTGCCCGGCCAGGTCTACCCAGCCGCCGTAGAAGCCCTGCAGTGCGCCGGCAATCACGCCGATGATCGAGCTCAGGATCGTCAGGGTCAGGGCAAACAACACCGAAATCCGGAAGCCGTAAATCACCCGGGCCAACACGTCGCGGCCCTGGTCGTCGGTGCCGAGCAGGTTGTCGGTCGAAGGCGGCGCCGGGGCCGGGACTTTCAGGTCGTAGTTGATGCTCTGGTAGCTGTAGGGGATCGGCGCCCACAGCACCCAGGCGTCCCTGGCCTTGAGCAGTTCGCGGATGTAGGGGCTCTTGTAGTTGGCTTCCAGCGGGAATTCGCCGCCGAACGCGGTTTCCGGATAACGCTTGAGTGCCGGGAAGTACCAGCCGTCGTCGTAGTGCACCACCAGCGGCTTGTCGTTGGCGATCAGCTCGGCACCCAGGCTCAGGCCAAATAGCACCAGGAACAGCCACAGCGACCACCAGCCACGCTTGTTGGCCTTGAACAGTTCGAAACGCCGGCGATTGAGCGGGGACAGGTTCATCTCAATGCTCCCGGCTTTCGAAGTCGATGCGCGGATCGACGAAGGTGTAGGTGAGGTCGCCGATCAGTTTCACCACCAGTCCCAGCAGGGTGAAGATGAACAACGTGCCAAAGACCACCGGGTAGTCGCGATTGATCGCCGCTTCAAAACTCATCAGCCCGAGGCCGTCGAGGGAGAAGATCACTTCCACCAGCAACGAGCCGGTGAAGAAGATGCCGATGAACGCCGACGGGAACCCGGCGATCACCAGCAGCATGGCGTTGCGGAACACGTGGCCATAGAGCACCCGGTGGTTGGTCAGGCCCTTGGCCTTGGCGGTGACCACGTACTGTTTGTTGATTTCATCGAGGAAGCTGTTTTTGGTCAGCAGGGTCATGGTCGCAAAGTTGCCGATCACCAGTGCGGTCACGGGCAAGGCCAGGTGCCAGAAGTAGTCGAGGATTTTGCCGCCCATGCTCAGCTCGTCGAAGTTGTTCGAGGTCAGGCCGCGCAACGGGAACCAGTCAAGGTAGCTGCCACCGGCGAACAGCACGATCAGCAGGATGGCGAACAGGAAGGCCGGGATCGCATAACCGACGATGATCAATGAGCTGGTCCAGACGTCGAAGTGGCTGCCGTGGCGCGTGGCCTTGGCGATCCCCAGGGGGATCGACACCAGGTACATGATCAGCGTGCTCCATAACCCGAGGGAGATCGACACCGGCATCTTTTCCTTGATCAGGTCGATGACCTTGGCGTCGCGGAAGAAGCTGTCGCCGAAATCAAGGGTGGCGTAGTTCTTGATCATGATCCACAAGCGTTCCGGTGCCGACTTGTCGAAACCGTACATGTGCTCGATTTCCTTGACCAGTGCCGGGTCCAGGCCTTGCGCACCACGATAGGCCGAACCGGCCACCGAGACTTCGGCGCCGCCGCCGGCGATGCGGCTGGTGGCGCCTTCGAAGCCTTCGAGCTTGGCGATCATCTGTTCCACCGGCCCGCCGGGGGCGGCCTGGATGATCACGAAGTTGATCAGCAAAATGCCGAGCAAGGTCGGGATGATCAGCAGCAGTCGCCGAAAAATATACGCCAGCATCTGATTACTCCGTGCCCGCAGGGTCGGCTTGCAGTTTGGTTTCGATTTCTACCGCAGGTTTCGCGTAGGGCTTGACCCACCAGGTGGTGATGCCGATGTCGTACTTGGGCGAGGTGTCCGGGTGGCCGATGTGGTTCCAGTAGGCCACGCGCCAGGTCTTGATGTGCCAGTTGGGAATCACGTAGTAGCCCCATTGCAGCACCCGGTCCAGGGCGCGGGCGTGGGCCACCAGGCTTTGCCGCGAGTCAGCGTTGATCAGTTGCTCGACCAACTGGTCCACCACCGGGTCTTTCAGGCCCATGGAATTGCGACTGCCGGGTTTGTCGGCGGCGGCGGACATCCAGAACTCGCGCTGTTCGTTGCCCGGTGAGTTGGACTGAGGGAAGCTGCCGACGATCATGTCGAAGTCCCGCGAACGTACCCGGTTGATGTACTGCGAGACGTCGACCCGGCGGATCACCAGGTCGATGCCCAGATCGCTCAGGTTGCGCTTGAACGGCAGCAGCACCCGCTCGAATTCGGTCTGGGCCAGCAGGAATTCAATCGTCACCGGTTTGCCGGTGGCGTCCACCATCTTGTCGTCGACGATCCGCCAGCCGGCTTCTTGCAACAGTTGATAGGCTTTGCGTTGCTGCGCGCGGATCATGCCGCTGCCATCGGTGACCGGGTTCTCGAACGCCTCGCTGAAGACCTGCTCGGGCACCTTGCCGCGGAACGGGTCGAGAATTGCCAGTTGATCGGCGTCCGGCAGGCCGCTGGCGGCCATTTCCGAGTTTTCGAAGTAACTGCGGGTGCGCGCATAGGCGCCGTTGAACAGTTGCTTGTTGGTCCATTCGAAGTCCAGCAACAGGGTCAGGGCCTGGCGCACTCGCAGGTCCTGGAACACCGGGCGCCGCAGGTTGAATACAAAGCCTTGCATACCGGTGGGGTTGCCGTTGGGAATCTGTTCCTTGATCAAGCGGCCCTCGGTGACGGCCGGGATGTTGTAGGCGTTGGCCCAGTTCTTCGCGGCCATCTCCAGCCAGTAATCGAACTGCCCGGCCTTCAGTGCTTCCAGGGCCACGGTGTTGTCGCGGTAATAGTCGGTGGTCATGACGTCGAAGTTGTAGAACCCGCGGTTGACCGGCAGGTCCTTGCCCCAGTAATCCTTGACCCGCTCATAGCGTACCGAGCGTCCGGCTTTCACTTCACTGACCTTGTACGGGCCGCTGCCCAGCGGCAGTTCCAGGTTGCCCTTGTTGAAGTCGCGACCGGCCCACCAGTGCTTGGGCAGCACCGGCAACTGGCCGAGGATCAGCGGCAGTTCGCGGTTGTTGTTGTGCTTGAATTTGAACAGCACCTTGAGCGGGTCTTCGGCGATCACTTCGGCAACATCGCTGTAGTAACCGCGGTAAAGCGGCGCGCCGTCCCGGGTCAGGGTTTCGAAGCTGAACACCACGTCTTCGGCGCGGATCGGATGGCCGTCATGGAAGTGCGCTTCGGGACGCAGGTAAAAGCGCACCCAGCTGTTGTCCGGGGCTTTCTCGATCTTGCCGGCGACCAGACCGTACTCGGTGAACGGTTCGTCCAGGCCCTGTTTGGCCAGGGTGTCATAGATCATGCCGATGTCGTCGGCCGGGACACCCTTGCCGATGAACGGATTGAGGCTGTCGAAGCCGCCGAACCCGGCCTGGCGGAAAATCCCGCCCTTGGGCGCGTCCGGGTTCACGTAATCGAAATGCTGGAAGTCGGCCGGGTATTTTGGCGGCTCGTTGTACAAGGTCAGGGCATGTTGCGGGGCGGCGCAGGCCAGCCCGGCGAACAACAGGCCGCTGGCCTGCACCAGCAGGGCATGTACGGATTTCATCGATCCTTCTCCGAAGATTTCAGCCACCACGCGCTCAGGCCCAGGGTGTAGGGCGGCGTGGTGACAAAGGCTAACCGGTTGCGGTAGGCCAGGCGGTGATAATTGAGGTACCAGTTGGGAATGATGTAGTGCTGCCACAGCAGCACCCGGTCCAGCGCCTTGCCGGCGGCGACCTGTTCGTCGCGGGTCTTTGCGGCAAGCAATTGTTCGAGCAAGTGGTCGACCACCGGGTTGGCGATGCCCGCGTAGTTTTTGCTGCCCTTGACACCGACCTGGCTGGAATGAAAGTACTGCCATTGCTCCAGGCCCGGGCTGAGGGTCTGGTTGAGGGTCATCAGGATCATGTCGAAATCGAACTGATCGAGGCGTTGCTTGTACTGGGCGCGATCGACCGTGCGCAGGCGGGCGTCGATGCCGATGCTGGCGAGGTTTTCCACGTAGGGTTGAAGGATGCGTTCCAGGTTCGGGTTGACCAGCAGGATCTCCAGGCGCAACGGTTGACCGGCGGCGTTCTGCAGCCGTTGGCCATTGAGCTTCCAGCCGGCCTCGGCCAGCAGGCTCAGGGCCTTGCGCAGGGTTTCCCGAGGGATGCCACGGCCTTGGGTCTGCGGCAAGCTGAACGGCTCTGTGAGCAGCCTGGCCGGTAGCTGCTCGCGATACGGTTTGAGCATCAGCCATTCATGGCCGACCGGCAGGCCCGTGGCCGAGAATTCGCTGTTGGGGTAGTAGCTCAGCGCGCGCTTGTAGGCGCCGCTGAACAGCGTGCGATTGGTCCACTCGAAATCGAACATCATCCCCAGGGCTTCACGGGCCCTGGCGTCGGCGAAGGTCGGGCGCCGGCTGTTCATGAACAGGCCCTGGGTCTGGGTCGGGATCTGGTGCGGGATCTGCGCCTTGATTACCTCGCCGCGGCGCACCGCGGGGAAGTTGTAGCCGTTTTGCCAGTTTTTCGCCTGATGTTCGATGTAGATGTCGAACTCGCCGGCCTTGAAGGCTTCGAACGCGACGTCGCTGTCACGGTAAAACTCGACTTCCATGCGGTCGACATTGTACTTGCCGCGATTGACCGGCAGGTCCTTGCCCCAGTAATCCTTGACCCGCTCGAACACGATCTGCCGTCCGGGCGTGACCGCGGTAACGCGATAGGGGCCGCTGCCCAGGGGCGGTTCGAAGGTGGTGGCCTTGAAGTCGCGGCCTTTCCAGTAATGTTGCGGCAGCACCGGCAACTCGCCCAGGCGCAGGATCAGCAAGGGGTTGCCGGCACGCTTGAAGACAAAGCGGATGCGCTGCGGGTTGAGGATGTCGACTCGCAGCACTTCCTGAAGGTTGGTGCGGTACTGCGGATGACCTTCCTTGAGCAGCAGGCGGTAGGAAAACGCGACGTCGTACGCGGTAATCGGCGAGCCATCGTGGAAGCGCGCTTGCGGGCGAAGGTTGAACACTACCCAACTGCGGTCCTCGCTGTATTCCACCGATTGCGCGATCAAGCCATAACTGGACGTCGGTTCGTCGCCGGAAGGCGCGTACTGGCCGGTGCCGACCATCAGTGTTTCGTTGAGCTCGTTGATGCCGTATTGCAGGAAATTCGGCGTGGAGACCGGGCTCGAACCCTTGAAAGTATAAGGGTTGAGCGTATCGAAAGTGCCAAACGCCATCACCCGCAACGTACCGCCCTTGGGCGCTTGCGGGTTGACCCAGTCGAAGTGGGTAAATCTGGCCGGGTACTTGAGCGTGCCGAACTGCGCATAACCATGGCTTTCGCTGATTGTCGCGCTTGCGGGGGAGCTCAAGGCCAGGCTGATCAGGAACAGGAGGAGGGGACGCTTCAAGTCAGAGATCCGATCCAGGCGGCTTGGGCTTTGTGGGCCGTACAGTAACAGCTTGTCTGGGCAGGAAAAAGACGGGGATTTGATGGGTGGCTAATTGCTGGTTGTAGGAGCGAGCTTGCTCCGGGGGGCGGTCCGACGATGGTCGTTAACGATAACGTGTGTGCTGGTTAAACGCGGAACTCTGTAGGAGCGAGCTTGCTCGCGATGGTCGTTAACGATAACGGGGGTTTACTGGTTAAACGCGGCGCTCTTGAATCCGTCGCGAGCAAGCTTGCTCCTACAAGAACGCGGCGCTCTTGAATCCGTCGCGAGCAAGCTTGCTCCTGCAAGAACGCGGCGCTCTTGAATCCATCGTCGCAATGCCGCCCCGGAGCAAGCTCGCTCCTGCATTCCTACATTAACGTGGCGAAGCCACCGTCAACATCTGTCCCGGCTTCAGCGCCCGGCCAATCCGGGGGTTCCAGCGCTTGAGGTGCTGCATTTCAACGTTGAACCGCTTGGCCACCATGTACAACGAATCCCCTTGCTTGACCTTGTACTGGGTCTGCTGCTTCTTGCTGGTGGCCGCCACTACGGTGTTGACACGCCCGGAGCTGCGCTTGGTAGTGTCCTGCATGACCAGGGTCTGGCCGGCCTTGAGGTTCTTACCGGTCAGCTTGTTCCAGCGCTGCAGGTCCTTGACCTCGACATTGTTGGCCCTGGCGATGGTGCCCAGGTTGTCGCCGCGCTTGACCCGGTAGGAGCGTTTGGCGCCGGCCACGGCGGGACTGTCGGCACCCTCGAAGACCGGCTTGAGCGGCTTCTTGCTGATCAACTCGTCGGGTCGCATCGTCGACAGGCTGGTGGTCAGCAACTGCGCCTTGGACGTCGGCACCAGCAAGTGCTGGGGGCCATCGATGGTGGTGCGTTGTTTGAACGCAGGATTGAGCTGGAACAGTTCGTCTTCATCGATGTTAGCCACCGCGGCAACCTTGGACAGGTCCATGCGCTGGTTGATCTCGACGACCTGGAAGTAGGGTTCGTTGGCGATCGGGTTAAGGTTCACGCCATAGGCATCCGGTGCGAGCACTACTTGCGACAGGGCCAGCAGCTTCGGCACGTAGGCCTGGGTTTCGGCGGGCAGTGGCAGGTTCCAGTAGTCGGTCGGCAGGCCAAGCTTTTCGTTGCGTTCGATGGCTCGGCTGACGGTGCCTTCACCGGCGTTGTAGGCGGCCAGGGCCAGCAACCAGTCACCGTTGAACATGTCATGCAGGCGGGTCAGATAGTCCATCGCTGCGGTGGTCGAGGCGGTGATATCGCGCCGGCCATCATAGAAGCGCGTCTGACGCAGGTTGAAGTAGCGGCCGGTGGACGGGATGAATTGCCATAGGCCGACCGCGTTGGCCCGGGAATAGGCCATCGGGTTGTAGGCGCTTTCAATCACCGGCAGCAGCGCCAGCTCCAGAGGCATGTTGCGTTCTTCGAGGCGTTCGACGATGTAATGGATGTACAGGCTGCCGCGCTCGCCGGCGCTCGCGAGGAAGGACGGGTTGCTGGCGAACCACAAGCGTTGTTGTTCGATGCGCGGGTTGACGCCAGCGGTGTCCTGCAGCTGGAAGCCCTGGCGCATGCGCTCCCAGACATCCTGGGGTATTTCCGGGGTCGGTTTCACGCTGAGCAGCACAGGTTTTGGCTTGGCTCGAGCGGCGAGGTTCGGAACGTGCGTCGCTTCGGTCTGCGGCGCATGGCTGGAACAGCCCGCCAGCGTGGCGGACACAGCCACCGCGATGGCTTGAGCCAGGCGGGTCAATGCGTCTTTATTGATGGTTTTGCGAATGGATGACGACATTGGCTGGAAGTAAGTTCCGGGCAAAAATGTCGGGCGATTCTAGAAAGCGTACCCCCCAAGGTCAACCATTCAGAATTTTTATACCATCGCCAAGGTGGCCTAGAACTTATCTTTCCAGGCACGAAGAGCAGCAAAGACCGCACTCGGAGCCCGGTTATGAGTTCCCTCCCGTTCGTCCACTTTTTCTTTAACGGATGTTTCCCCGGTACGTAAAAATGGATTGGTGAGCTTTTCCTGGGCCAGGGTCGAAGGCAGCGTGATGACGCCTGCTTCCCGTTGTTCAGTGACGGTTGCCAGGCGTTCGGCGATTGCCTTGTTGCCCGGTTCGACCGCGATGGCGAAGCGCAGATTGCTCAGCGTATATTCATGACCGCAGTAGACCCGCGTATCTTCGGGAAGGGCCGCCAGGCGTGCCAGCGAGCTGTGCATTTGCTCGGGCGTGCCTTCGAACAGACGCCCGCATCCGGCGGCGAACAGGGTATCGCCGCAAAACAGCAGGCCCGGGTGATACAAGGCGATGTGGCCCAGCGTGTGGCCAGGAATTGCGATGACCTCGAATTCACAGCCCAGCACGTTGAAGCGGTCGTTGTCCTCGAGGGCGACGTCCCGGGCCGGGATGTTTTCACTGGCCGGGCCGTAGACGGTCGCGCCTGTCGCTTTTTTAAGCTGCTCGACGCCGCCGACATGGTCATGATGATGGTGAGTGATCAGAATATCGCTCAATATCCATTCGGGATGCGCCGCGAGCCAGGCCTGGACCGGCGCGGCATCGCCCGGATCGACGACCGCACAGCGCCGGGAATGGGAGTCTTGTAACAACCAGATGTAGTTGTCGGTGAAGGCGGGCAGGGCACTGATCTGTATCATCGTCGGATTCGCCAAGCGGAAAACAATGGCGCATCTTAGAACGTCCTGGCGCGTTGGAGAAATGCAATGACAGATAAAGCGTTCGCTCAGGCCGATCCTGAGTGGCTGACGTTGATCAGCGCGGCCCGTGAATGGCTGTCCGGCCCGATCGGGCAATTTCTGCTGGATGAAGAGCGCCTCATGCTCGAAGACGAGTTGGGGCGCTTTTTCGGCGGCTATCTGGTGCATTACGGTCCTTCGGCCCAGACACCGCCGTCGGCGCCGCAGGTGCAGCGCAATGTACGGCTCGGCGCGCCGTTGCCCGGTGTCGAGATCGTCTGCGAAGAACAGGCCTGGCCGTTGAGCGAGCATGCCGCCGACGTGGTGGTGCTGCAACACGGGCTGGATTTCTGCCTGTCGCCTCACGGTTTGCTGCGCGAGGCGGCCAGCAGCGTACGCCCCGGCGGCCACTTGTTGATCATCGGGATCAACCCCTGGAGCACTTGGGGCTTGCGCCATGTATTCGCTCATGATGGCATGCGCAAGGCACGCTGCATTTCCCCGTCCAGGGTCGGCGACTGGCTGAACCTGCTGGGCTTTGCGCTGGAGAAACGCCGCTTCGGGTGCTATCGTCCGCCGCTGGCGTCCCCCGCCTGGCACACCCGCCTGGCCGGTTGGGAACGCAAGGCCGGTGACTGGCAGCTGTCGGGTGGCGGCTTTTATCTGCTGGTCGCGCGCAAGATCGTGGTGGGCCTGCGGCCGCTGCGCCAGGAACGGCGCGAGCCGATGGGCAAGCTGATTCCATTGCCGATGGCCAAGGTCAACCGTCGCCGTATCGAGCCGTAATACACATTCATATTCCCGGCCGGGTTTCCCCCGGCCTCGGGCATCGTCGGTCATGGATCGGCGGGCCAACCGCATTTTTCTGGATAGATTGGCATGAGCGATAGCGTAGAACTCTTCACCGACGGCGCCTGCAAAGGCAATCCTGGCCCTGGCGGCTGGGGTGCATTGCTGGTGTGCAAGGGCGTTGAAAAAGAACTCTGGGGCGGCGAAGCCAACACCACCAACAACCGCATGGAACTGATGGGCGCGATCCGCGGCCTTGAAGAACTCAAGCGTTCCTGCGACGTGCTGCTGGTCACCGACTCCCAATACGTGATGAAAGGCATCAACGAGTGGATGGACAACTGGAAGAAGCGCGGCTGGAAGACGGCAGCGAAGGAACCGGTAAAGAATGCCGATCTGTGGAAGCTGCTGGATGAGCAGGTCAACCGGCACAACGTCACCTGGAAATGGGTACGCGGGCACATCGGCCATCATGGCAACGAACGGGCTGACCAGTTGGCCAATCGTGGGGTGGATGAAGTGCGTGGGTACAAGCAGGCCTGACTCCCACTGTCGATGCACCGCGTCGTGGCATTCGCCGGCAAGCCGGTCTCGCTCCCACACTTGAAATGCATTTCCCCTGTGGGAGCGAGACCGGCTTGCCGGCGAATGGGTGCGACACGGTGTTTCTGAATGCCCCGGCGAGCGTGATAACATCGCCGCTTTTGCAAGAACGACCCGTTGAGAGCTGAGCACTGATGGCCACCAGATCCGTTGTACTCGATACCGAAACCACCGGCATGCCGGTGACCGATGGCCACCGGATTATCGAAATCGGTTGTGTCGAGTTGATCGGTCGGCGCCTGACCGGCCGGCATTTCCACGTTTACCTGCAACCGGACCGCGAGAGTGACGAAGGCGCTATCGGCGTCCACGGCATCACCAACGAATTCCTGGTGGGCAAGCCGCGTTTCACCGAAGTGGCCGACGAGTTCTTCGAGTTCATCAAGGGCGCGCAGCTGATCATCCATAACGCGGCGTTCGACGTTGGCTTCATCAACAACGAGTTCGCGCTGATGGGCCAGCACGATCGCGCGGACATCACGCAACACTGCTCGATCCTCGACACCTTGATGATGGCCCGGGAGCGTCACCCCGGGCAGCGCAACAGCCTCGATGCCTTGTGCAAACGCTATGGCGTCGACAACTCCGGCCGTGAGCTCCACGGCGCCTTGCTCGACTCCGAGATCCTTGCCGACGTCTACCTGACCATGACCGGCGGCCAGACCAGCCTGTCCCTGGCCGGTAATGCCTCCGATGGCAATGGGTCCGGCGAAGGCGCGGACAATTCGGCCACGGAAATCCGCCGCTTGCCGGCCGACCGTCAACCGACGCGTATCATTCGCGCCAATGAAGACGACCTGGCACGGCACATTGCACGTCTCGAAGCCATCGCCAAGTCCGCCGGAGCGCCGTCGTTGTGGCAGCAACTGGCGGAGGCCAAGGCGCAGGCGTAGGGATGGTGTAGGCCCGATCTTTTTGATCTTCAATCGGGCATACCTCGCCCAATGACCCATTTCAGGGCGCCGCACTCGCCACATGCGCCCGAACCCTCTACCCTGAGGTGATTGGCAGGCCACGGCCCGCCGCCTCAGGACACTGAGCCTCATGTATAAAGATTTGAAATTCCCGGTCCTGATCGTACATCGCGACATCAAGGCCGACACCGTCGCCGGTGACCGTGTGCGAGGCATCGCCCGGGAGCTGGAGCAGGAAGGTTTCAGCATCGTTTCAGCGGTCAATTACACCGAGGGGCGCCTGGTTGCCTCGACTCATCACGGTCTCTCGTGCATGTTGATCGCCGCCGAGGACGCCAATGCAGACTCGCACCTGCTGCACAATATGGCCGAGCTGATCGGCCTGGCACGGGTACGTGCGCCGGACCTGCCGATTTTCGCCCTGGGTGAACAGGTGACCCTGGAGAATGCCCCGGCCGATGCCATGGCTGAACTCAATCAACTGCGCGGCATTCTGTACCTGTTCGAAGACACCGTGCCGTTCCTCGCGCGCCAGGTGGCCCGCGCCGCGCGCAAATACCTCGACGGTCTGCTGCCACCGTTCTTCAAGGCCCTGGTGCAACACACCGCCGACTCCAATTATTCCTGGCACACCCCCGGTCATGGCGGGGGCGTGGCGTACCACAAGAGTCCGGTCGGGCAGGCGTTCCACCAGTTCTTCGGGGAAAATACCCTGCGTTCGGATTTGTCTGTGTCGGTGCCGGAACTGGGTTCGCTGCTCGATCACACCGGTCCCCTGGCGGAAGCGGAGGCCCGTGCCGCCCGCAACTTCGGTGCCGACCATACCTTCTTCGTCATCAACGGCACCTCGACCGCCAACAAGATCGTCTGGCATTCGATGGTCGCCCGGGATGACCTGGTGCTGGTGGATCGCAACTGCCACAAGTCGGTGCTGCATTCGATCATCATGACCGGGGCCATTCCGCTGTACCTGTGTCCGGAGCGTAACGAACTGGGGATCATCGGCCCGATTCCGTTGAGCGAATTCAGCCCCGAGTCGATCCAGGCCAAGATCGACGCCAGCCCGTTGACCAAGGGAAGGGCGCCCAAGGTCAAGCTCGCGGTGATCACCAACTCCACCTATGACGGGCTCTGTTACAACGCCGAGCTGATCAAGCAGAACCTGGGCAACAGCGTCGAGGTCTTGCACTTCGACGAGGCCTGGTACGCCTATGCGGCGTTCCATGAGTTTTTCGCCGGGCGTTATGGCATGGGCACTTCCCGTAGTGAAGACAGCCCGCTGGTGTTCACCACCCACTCAACCCACAAGCTGCTGGCCGCATTCAGCCAGGCCTCGATGATTCACGTCCAGGACGGCGGCGCCCGGCAGCTGGACCGGGATCGCTTCAACGAAGCGTTCATGATGCACATCTCCACCTCGCCGCAGTACAGCATCATCGCGTCACTGGATGTTGCATCAGCGATGATGGAAGGGCCGGCCGGCCGGTCGCTGTTGCAGGAAATGTTCGACGAGGCCCTGAGCTTTCGGCGGGCCCTGGCCAATCTGCGGCAGCACATTGCTGCTGATGACTGGTGGTTTTCCATCTGGCAGCCTCCGTCGGTGGAAGGCATCGACCGTGTCGTCACCGAAGACTGGTTGCTGCAACCCGAAGCTGACTGGCACGGTTTTGGCGGCGTAACCGACGATTACGTATTGCTCGATCCGATCAAGGTCACGTTGGTCATGCCGGGCCTGACCGCAGGCGGAGCGCTTAGCGAACGCGGAATTCCGGCGGCGGTGGTCAGCAAATTTCTCTGGGAACGTGGCCTGGTGGTCGAGAAGACCGGGCTGTATTCATTCCTGGTGCTGTTCTCCATGGGCATCACCAAGGGCAAATGGAGCACACTGCTGACCGAGTTGCTGGAATTCAAGCGCAGCTACGATGCCAACGTCAGTCTCGCCAGCTGCCTGCCGTGCGTGGCGCAAACCAATACCACGCGCTATCAGGGCATGGGCCTGCGCGATCTATGCGATCAGTTGCATGCCTGCTACCGCAGCAACGCCACGGCCAGACACCTCAAACGCATGTACACCGTGCTGCCGGAAATCGCCATAAAGCCATCTGACGCCTATGATCAGTTGGTGCGTGGCGACGTCGAAGCGGTGTCGATCGATGATCTGGACGGGCGGATCGCCGCGGTGATGCTGGTGCCGTACCCACCGGGGATTCCGTTGATCATGCCCGGCGAACGTTTTACCCAGTCGACGCGCTCGATCATCGATTACCTGGCGTTTGCCCGTACGTTCGACAGTAGTTTCCCGGGATTTGTCGTTGATGTGCATGGCTTGCAACACGAAGACGAGGGCAATGGACGGCATTACACCGTCGATTGCATCAAGGAATGAGGACCTTTCCCAGTATGCAACCGGTCATGAATCCGCAATACCCAGGGCTGTCGGTGCGCGTTGCCGACGATGGTTTCGCTGCCTATATCTGGGGCAGTGATTTCAGTTTTGAAGTCGCCGCCTATGGCGCCGCCGACATCGGCAAGCCGGTGGAACGCTGGCCGGTGACGCCCATAACGCCTTACCGCAAGTGCTACGGCATCGATCCCGAAGAGTTCGGCAGTTACCGCGAGGCGGCCGACAGCGAGATTTTCATGGCTTATCTCGATGACGAGCCGGTGGGGCATCTGGTGGTGAGCACCAACTGGAACGGCTTTGCCCATATCGATGAGTTGGCGGTGCACGCGCCAGCCCGCCGACATGGCGTGGCCAAGGCGCTGCTGGATGTGGCGCAGTTCTGGAGTCGCAAGAAAAAACTGCCGGGCATCATGCTCGAAACCCAGAACAATAACCTGGGCGCCTGTCGGCTCTATGAGCGCTGCGGCTTCGTGGTGGGCGGGATCGATCATCTGCGCTATCGCGGCATCGATCCGAACACCGCCGAAGTCGCACTGTTCTGGTATCGATTGTTCGACAACCCGCTGGAAAATCCCTCTAACTGGCCAGCATCGCCGCGGCTTGTTCCGTAATGATGTCCAGTAATGCCTGAACCGCCAGCGACGGTTCGCCGTTTTTCAGGGTCAGGGCATAGAGGCTGATCGGCACTGCGGGTGCCAGCGGACAGGCATCGAGCCCGGTTGTCCTGGCGCCGAGCGCGGTAAACGGGTCGACGATCGCCAGGCCTTCGCCGGCCTCGACCATGCTGCGCATCATCTGGTGAGTCTGCACCCGGGTATGAATCACCGGTGACGGGCGTAACGCGTGCAGTTTGTGGTCGAGCGCCGGGCTCAACGGATCATGACCTTCCAGCCCCACCATCGATTGACCCGCCAGGTCCTGCAGCGAGATGTACTTCTGTTTCGGTTGCAGCCAGCCATGGGGGGCGAGCAGCTGAAGTTTGCCCTGGGCAATCGCCTGGCAATGGATGTCGGCATGATCGGGGTCGTGCAGGCTCAGGCCCAGATCGCTTTCGCGCAGCAGCAGGGTTCGGACGATGTCACGGGTGGGTTGGCTCAGCAGGCTGCAAGGCGCGTCGGGCAGGCGTCGGCGCAAGATCGCGATACTCTGTGGCAACAACTGTTGTGCCAGGGGCGGGGTGCAAATGATGCGCAGGGGCGGGGCTTGATATTGCTTGAGGCTGCTGGCCAGGCGCTGGACCGGCTCGAGCGCGTCATAGACGTGGGCGATTTCCACCTGCAGCGCCCGCGCCTCGCGCGTGGCCTGCAGGCGTCCACGCACGCTGGAAAACAGCATGAAGCCCAACTGATCCTCGGCCTCGCGCAAAATGCGTTCAACCTCGGTCACCGGCAACTGCAGCCATTCGGCGGCGGTGCCCAGGTGACCGGTCTGCAACAGCGCCTGGATCACTTCGATATGACGTAAACGCATGCGTGAAGTCCATGTTCGGCAGGTGAAGGAGTCAGTGACTGAATCCTAACCCAAGTGCGCGCATATGACTTCTGCTCATAACGGCAGGTTATGAGGCGACGGTGGGTTCCGGCAGCTGGCCGACATAAGTGTCAGGTTCGCGGGTGATAGTGACGTCCGATTGAATCAGCTGGAATCGGTTGTCGTCGATTTTTTTCATTCGATCGCCAATGGCCAGCTTATAGGTGGTGACAGGCACCGAGCCGGTAAGACCGTCTGCCGACGGGGTGGAGTCCTGGAACTCATGCACGAGATAAACGCGGCCTTCCGCGTCTCTTGCATGGAACTGACCGACGAGTACTGCTGCCATCTGCTTAGAACCTCTGGAGAAAAATCACTCAATTGCGGGTTGGTAGACCGTGGTTGGGCGAAGTAAGTTTTCCTGCTGGAAAAAAATAGTCAGGGGCGGTGTTTTAGTGGCCCGCTGCTTGAATCGTCATCTATAACTACTAGCTCTTTCTATCGGACAGTCGAGAATCTTCCATGAGCAATGTCTACACGATCGCCGTACTGGTCGGCAGCTTGAGAAAGGAATCGATCAATCGCAAGGTCGCTTTGGCTTTAGCCGACCTGGCGCCAGCGAATCTCAAGCTGAACATCATCGAAATCGGCGACCTGCCGCTCTACAACGAAGACATCGATGGCGCTTCACCGCCGGCAGCCTACAGCACTTTCCGACAACAAGTGAGCTCATCCGACGCGTTGCTGTTCGTGACCCCCGAATACAACCGTTCGGTACCGGCGCCGTTGAAGAACGCGATCGACGTCGGTTCGCGCCCCTATGGCCAGAGCGCATGGGGCGGCAAGCCGGGGGCGGTGATCAGTGTTTCACCGGGTGCGGTGGGTGGTTTCGGCGCCAACCATCACCTGCGCCAGTCCATGGTGTTCCTCGATGTACCCTGCATGCAGCAGCCGGAAGCCTACTTGAGCGGCGCCGGTTCGGCGTTCGACGAGGCGGGGAAGCTGTCCGAGACGGTCAAGCCGTTCCTGCAGAAATTCATCAATGCCTACGGAAAATGGGTCGAGCAGCACAAGAAATTGTGAAGAACCCTGTAGGAGCCAGCTTGCTCGCGATCGTGTGTCAATCGACACCTATGTGGCTGACACACCTTCGCGAGCAAGCTTGCTCCTGCATCAGGAATGGGGTTGCTCCCGGAATCAGCGCTTTAGCCCCCTGTTTGAAGGCCGCTGTGCATGCTCATTGCGTCATTGATTTTCCTGCTGACCATCACGCTGGTGATCTGGCAACCCAATGGCCTCGGCGTCGGCTGGAGTGCGGTATTGGGCGCAGTGCTGGCGTTGATTTGCGGCGTGGTGCACCTGGGCGATATCCCGATTGTGTGGCAGATCATCTGGAATGCCACCGGCACCTTCGTCGCGCTCATCATTATCAGCCTGCTGCTGGACGAAGCGGGGTTCTTTGCCTGGGCGGCGCTGCACGTGGCGCGCTGGGGCCGGGGCAGTGGACGCAAACTCTTCGCTTACATGGTGCTGCTCGGAGCGCTGGTCGCGGCGTTGTTCGCCAATGACGGCGCAGCGTTGATTCTGACGCCGATCGTGATTTCCATGCTGCTGGCCCTGAGGTTTTCTCCGGCGGCGACCCTGGCATTCGTCATGGGCGCCGGCTTCATCGCCGACACCGCGAGCCTGCCGCTGGTGGTGTCGAACCTGGTGAACATCGTTTCCGCGGACTTCTTCAACATCACCTTCAATCGTTATGCGGCGGTCATGATCCCGGTCAACCTGGTGAGCGTTGCGGCGACCCTGGCGATGCTGATGTGGTTTTTCCGGGGTGACATTGCGAAAAACTACGACCCCGAGCAGTTGGAACATCCGGCGTCGGCGATCCATGACAAGGCGACGTTTGTTGCCGGTTGGGCGGTCTTGGCGATCCTGTTGCTCGGCTGCTTCGCCCTGGAACCGCTGGGCATTCCGATCAGCGCCATATCAGCGGTGTGCGCAGCGCTGCTGTTGGCCATCGCTGCCCGTGGCCACAAGATATCCACGCGCAAAGTCATGAAGGAAGCGCCCTGGCAGATCGTTATCTTTTCATTGGGCATGTACCTGGTGGTCTACGGCCTGCGCAACGCCGGGCTCACCGGTTATCTGGCCGGCTGGCTGGACGGCTTTGCCGAATACGGTATCTGGGGCGCGGCCATGGGCACCGGTGTGCTGACGGCGCTGCTGTCGTCGATGATGAATAATTTGCCGACAGTGCTGATCGGGTTGTTGTCGATCGAGGCCAGCCAGGCAGCAGGGGTAGTGAAGGAGGCGATGATCTATGCCAACGTCATCGGCAGTGACCTGGGGCCGAAAATCACCCCGATTGGCAGTCTGGCAACGTTGTTGTGGCTGCATGTGTTGCAGCGCAAGAACATCCGGATTGGCTGGGGGTACTACTTCAAGGTCGGGATTGTGTTGACGGTGCCGGTGTTGTTGGCGACGTTGGCGGCGTTGGCGTTGCGGTTATCCGTTTAGACCGGGTCGACCCCATCGCGGGCAAGCCCGCTCCCACAGTGATCTCCAGTGTGCACAAGTTTCGTGTACACCTGAGAAACTTGTGGGAGCGGGCTTGCCCGCGATAGGGCCGGCCCGGGCGCTACAGATCTCAGCCACTACCGGGCACATTCGGCCAGAGATCCGCCACCAGGAACAATCGCTCCACTTCCTCCCAGTCCCCATCGCCATTCTCCACCAGTCGCACCAGCAATTGCGCCGGAGCCTGCGGCTCCAGCTCGCTGAGCCACACCTCCAGCTGCTCGGTGCTCCAGGTCTGCTCCACCGGATAATGGGCTGGCGCCAGCCAGGCGTGGCGGGGCAGGGGTTGCCAGCGGCCGAAGGGACGCTGCACGACAAAGTCCGCCCAATCCTTCTGATGCAACCAGCTGCCGCGCAAATGTTGGGGATGTGCGCCTTCAGGCGGGACTGACTGCCCCGGCCATGGATACAGCAAATAGCCGCCCAGCCACAAATGCGCACTGAACTGCTGGATATCCAGCGCTTCCAGCACCTCACGGCTTTCCGGGCGAGCGGAAATCGGCAATTGGTGCTGGCTGAGGTGGGCGAGTTTGCGGTCCAGCCGATCGTGGCAGCCCGGGCCGAGCCACTGCGCGGTGTCGTGGCCGTTGCCGTTCTGCGGGCCGAGGTAGAGTTTGATCGCCAGTTCCAGGTGGTGCACGCCGTCGCGATCGCGCAGCAACATGTCCAGTTCACCCAGGGTGTGACCCTCGCGGCGGATCGGCAGGTTGGCGGCGATCAGTTCAATGCCCGGTGCGTGGCGCACCGCGTACTGCCACAGACGTTCATAATACAAGCCCAGGCGCCGGGTCCGGGCCTGGGCCAGCCAGTGCAGCAAGTCATAACTGTCGCGATCGAGCTGCCGCAGCCACTGCTCCAGCCGCTGCGGCGCCTGCACCCAGTCACTGCCGGCCAGCGGATGGCGTTGCGGCCACGGCGTATCGCCGAGCATGGGCGGCGCGAGGATGACCCACGCCAGGTCGCGCACTTCAGGGTGGCGCAACTGGTGGGGTAACTGAAGCAAATCAGGAAATAGGATCATCTTGCGAGCATAGCCTCAATCGCGAGTACACCGTTGTGGCTGAAAGGATTTTGTCTATCCCGCGCTTTCGCCCATAATCGTGTTTTTCGCCGGCCTCGCAGGAACCCCATGGAGCAATTTCGTAATATCGGCATCATCGGTCGCCTGGGCAGTTCCCAGGTGCTGGATACCGTCCGCCGACTGAAACGGTTTCTGCTCGATCGTCACCTGCACGTGATCCTCGAAGACACCATTGCCGAAGTCTTGCCCGGCCATGGCCTGCAAACCTCGTCCCGCAAGATGCTCGGCGAAGTCTGTGACATGGTGATTGTGGTCGGCGGTGACGGCAGCCTGTTGGGCGCCGCTCGCGCGCTGGCCCGACACAATATCCCGGTGCTGGGCATCAACCGCGGCAGCCTGGGTTTCCTCACCGATATCCGCCCCGATGAACTGGAAGTGAAAGTCGCCGAAGTGCTCGACGGCCACTACCTGGTGGAAAACCGCTTCCTGCTGCAGGCCGAAGTCCGCCGCCATGCCGAGGCGATTGGCCAGGGCGATGCGCTGAACGACGTGGTGCTGCACCCGGGCAAATCGACGCGGATGATCGAATTCGAGCTGTACATCGACGGCCAGTTCGTCTGCAGCCAGAAGGCCGACGGCCTGATCGTCTCCACGCCAACCGGCTCGACGGCGTATGCGCTGTCGGCGGGCGGCCCGATCATGCACCCCAAGCTCGACGCCATTGTGATTGTGCCGATGTACCCCCATACCTTGTCTGGCAGGCCGATCGTGGTCGATGGCAACAGTGAGCTGAAAATCGTCGTGTCCAAGGATATGCAGATCTACCCGCAAGTCTCCTGTGACGGGCAGAACCATTTCACCTGCGCGCCCGGCGACACCATTACCATCAACAAGAAAGCGCAGAAGTTGCGGCTGATTCATCCACTCGACCACAACTACTATGAGGTGTGCCGGACCAAGCTCGGCTGGGGCAGCCGGTTGGGTGGTGGAGGCGACTGATGCTCGATCCCGCGCGAAGCTACGACCTGATCGGTGACGTGCACGGTTGCGCCCTGACCCTGGAGCACTTGCTCGACCGACTCGGCTATCAAAAACAAGGCGGCGTGTGGCGGCATCCGTCGCGCATGGTGGTGTTCGTCGGCGACATCATCGACCGCGGCCCGCGGATTCGCGAGGCGCTGCACATCGTCCACGACATGGTCGAGGCCGGCCAGGCGCTGTGCATCATGGGCAACCATGAATTCAACGCCCTGGGCTGGAGCACCCCGGCGCTGCCGGGCAGCGGCAAGCAATACGTCCGTGAACACACGCCGCGCCATGCCCGGCTGCTCAACGAGACCCTGACCCAGTTCGAACACCACCCCGCGGATTGGCACGACTTCCTGCAATGGTTCTATGAATTGCCCTTGTTCATCGATGCCGGGCGCTTCCGGGTCGTGCATGCCTGCTGGGATGCCGGCCTGATCGAACCGCTGCGGGCGCTGTTCTCCAACGGTTGCGTCGATGAGCATTTCCTCCAGGCCTCGGCGTTGCCCGGCAGCTTTGCCTGCACCGTATTCGATCGCTTGCTGCGCGGCACCGACATGCGCTTGCCCCATGGGCTGACCATGACCAGCGGCGATGGCCTGACACGGTCGTTCTTTCGGACCAAGTTCTGGGAAGACGATCCGCAAACCTACGGAGACATCGTGTTCCAGCCTGATGCCTTGCCAGAGCCCGTGGCGCAAACCCCCTTGTCGTCCACAGAAAAAAACACCTTGCTGCGCTATGGCGCCGATGAACCTCTGCTGTTTGTCGGTCATTACTGGCGCAGCGGCAAACCGGCGCCGATCCGGCCGAACCTGGCCTGCCTGGACTACAGCGCAGTGCTCTACGGCAAACTGGTTGCCTATCGCCTGGATCAGGAAACCCGCCTCGACCCGCATAAATTCGTCTGGGTCGATGTCGAGCGTCCGGAGGTGTTGCAATGAGTGCCGTCGCCGTATTGCGCCTGCCCCTGGCGGTGGATCTGAGTGGCTTCGTCAAGTTGCTGCAACGCATGCAGGTGCCGCATCGGGTCAGTGAAGAGGCGGGGGAGCAGGTACTGTGGGTGCCGGCGAACATCAGTGAAGACGTGCGTTCGTTATACGAACGTTTCCCGGCGGGCGATCCCGATCAACAACTGGACATCCCCGTAGCGCCAACCACCAGCCGCCCCGGTTTTGTCGAGCAACTGCGCCATGCCAGGGCGACGGCACTGGTGCTGGTGCTGAGCCTGCTGGTCGGCGCGGTGACGCTGCTGGGCGCAAACTTCGACACGATGCGCTGGCTGACCTTTCTCGATTTCCGCATCGTTGGTGACTACCTCCATTTCGTGCCGTTGGCCGACAGCCTGGCGGCGGGGCAGTGGTGGCGCCTGGTGACGCCGATGCTGATCCATTTCGGCATCCTGCACCTGGCCATGAACGGCATGTGGTACTGGGAACTGGGGCGGCGCATCGAGTCGCGCCAGGGCAGCATCAACCTGATCGGCCTGACCTTGCTGTTCAGCCTGGTGTCCAACTATACCCAGTTCGTTTTCAGCGGTCCGACCCTGTTCGGCGGATTGTCCGGTGTCCTGTACGGTCTGCTGGGGCATTGCTGGATTTTCCAGATGCTGTCGCCGAATCCGGCCTATCGCCTGCCGCGTGGCGTGCTGGTGATGATGCTGGTGTGGCTGCTGCTCTGCCTGTCCGGGCTGGTCTCGATGATCGGCTTCGGTGAAATCGCCAATGCGGCCCACGTCAGCGGGTTACTCATCGGATGCCTCACCGGTCTGTTGGGTGGTTTGTACAACCGCCGTAAACTGGCTGTCTAAATTCAGTTGTGTCTTGAAGAACGCGGAGACCTTGATGTCCTCTTTTAACGAAATGATCAAAAACATCACCCCGGATATCTACCAGAGCCTGAAACTGGCGGTGGAAATCGGCAAATGGTCCGACGGTGGCAAACTCACCGCCGAACAACGGGAACTGTCGCTGCAAGCGATGATCGCCTGGGAAATCCAGAACCTGCCCGAAGATGAGCGCACCGGTTACATGGGCCCGCAGGAATGCAGCTCCAAGTCGATTGAAGTGCCCAATATCCTGTTCAAATCGGATGCTGTCCATTGATCGAGATCGGCCGCGGTGCAATCAGCAAAATGTCGGCGCGCCTGGACGGGCCGAACGTGCAATACGCGTTTCGTCTGGACGAGGTCGAGGTACCGGTCAATCCCTTGATCGGCACCACGGTGCGCCTGGAATACCTGGGGGCGATCTTCTGCTCCCACTGCGGACGCAAGACCAAAACCAGTTTCAGCCAGGGTTATTGCTACCCGTGCATGACCAAACTGGCGCAGTGCGACCTCTGCATCATGAGCCCGGAGCGTTGCCACTATGACGCCGGCACATGCCGGGAGCCGGCGTGGGGCGAGCAGTTCTGCATGACCGATCACATCGTGTACCTGTCCAACTCGTCGGGGGTGAAGGTCGGCATTACCCGTGCGACCCAGTTGCCGACCCGCTGGATCGATCAGGGCGCCAGTCAGGCACTGCCGATCATGCGCGTCTCGACCCGCCAGCAGTCGGGCTTCGTCGAAGACCTGTTTCGCAGCCAGGTGGCGGACAAGACCAATTGGCGTGCTTTACTCAAGGGCGATGCGATCGCGGTGGACCTGGCCCAGGTTCGCGATCAGCTGTTTGACAGCTGCGCCGACGGTTTACAAGGTTTGCAGGAACGATTCGGCCTGCAGGCAATCCAGACTATTGCCGATGTCGAACCGCTCGAAATCCGCTACCCGATCGAGCAATACCCGGCGAAGATTGTCAGTTTCAACCTGGACAAGAACCCGATTGCCGAAGGCACGCTGTTGGGAATCAAGGGCCAATACCTGATTTTCGACACCGGCGTGATCAATATTCGCAAGTACACGGCCTATCAGCTCGCCGTGCATCAGTAAGGACTCCAGCATGCGCACCGAACAACCGAAGATGATTTACCTGAAGGACTATCAGGCCCCCGAATACCTGATCGACGAGACGCACCTGACCTTCGAGTTGTTCGAGGACCACAGCCTGGTCCATGCGCAACTGGTGATGCGCCGCAATCCCGAGCGTGGGCCTGGCCTGCCGCCGCTGGTGCTGGACGGCCAGCAACTCGAACTGCTGTCGGTGACCCTGGCTGATCGTGAGCTGGGCCTTGCGGACTATCAGCTGACGGAGAATGACCTGACCCTGCAGCCGACCAGCACCACCTTCACGGTCGACACCAGCGTCAGGATCCACCCGGAAACCAACACCGCGCTGGAAGGCCTGTACAAGTCCGGCACGATGTTCTGCACCCAGTGCGAGGCCGAAGGCTTCCGCAAGATCACCTATTACCTCGACCGCCCGGACGTGATGAGCACGTTCACCACCACGGTCGTCGCCGAGCAGCACAGCTATCCGGTGCTGCTGTCCAACGGCAACCCGATTGCCTCGGGTCCCGGCGAAGATGGCCGGCACTGGGCGACCTGGGAAGACCCGTTCAAGAAACCGGCCTACCTGTTCGCGCTGGTGGCCGGTGACCTGTGGTGCGTCGAAGACACGTTCACCACCATGACCGAGCGCTCCGTGGCGCTGCGCATCTACGTCGAGCCGGAAAACATCGACAAGTGCCAGCACGCCATGAACAGCCTGAAGAAGTCCATGCGCTGGGACGAAGAGGTCTATGGTCGCGAATACGACCTGGACATCTTCATGATCGTTGCGGTCAACGACTTCAACATGGGCGCCATGGAAAACAAGGGCCTCAACATCTTCAACTCCAGCGCCGTGCTGGCGAAGGCCGAAACCGCCACCGACGCCGCGCACCAGAGGGTCGAGGCGATCGTCGCCCACGAATACTTCCATAACTGGTCGGGCAACCGCGTGACCTGCCGCGACTGGTTCCAGTTGTCGCTCAAGGAAGGCTTCACCGTATTCCGCGATTCCGGCTTCTCCGCCGACATGAACTCGGCGACGGTCAAGCGCATCCAGGACGTGGCCTACCTGCGCACCCACCAGTTCGCCGAAGACGCCGGTCCCATGGCCCACGCCGTGCGCCCGGACAGCTTCATCGAGATCTCCAACTTCTACACCCTGACCGTGTACGAAAAGGGCTCTGAAGTGGTCGGCATGATCCACACCTTGCTCGGCGCCGACGGCTTTCGCAAAGGCAGCGACCTGTACTTCGAACGTCATGACGGCCAGGCGGTGACTTGCGACGATTTCATCAAGGCCATGGAAGACGCCAACGGGGTCGACCTGACCCAGTTCAAGCGCTGGTACAGCCAGGCCGGCACGCCGCGGTTGGCGGTGAGCGAGTCCTACGACGCCGCAGCGAAAACCTACAGCCTGACCTTTCGCCAGAGCTGCCCGCAAACCCCGGACAAGGTCGAAAAGCTGCCATTCGTGATCCCGGTCGAATTGGGCCTGCTGGACAGCAAGGGCGGGGAGATTGCCCTGCGCCTTTGCGGCGAAGCCACTGCTCAAGGGACATCGCGGGTCATTTCGGTGACCGAAGCCGAGCAGACCTTCACCTTTGTCGACATTGCTGAAAAACCACTGCCTTCATTGCTGCGCGGCTTCTCGGCCCCGGTGAAGCTGAGCTTTCCGTACGATCGCGACCAGCTGATGTTTTTGATGCAGCATGACAGCGACGGCTTTAATCGCTGGGATGCCGGTCAGCAATTGTCGGTTCAGGTCTTGCAGGAGCTGATCGCCGATCACCAGAAGGGCGAGACGCTGGTGCTCGACCAGCGTTTGATTTGCGCCTTGCGCACGGTGCTGTCGGACGAGACCCTGGATCAGGCGATGGTCGCCGAAATGCTCTCGCTGCCGGGCGAAGCCTATCTGACCGAGATCAGCGAAGTGGCTGACGTCGACGCGATCCACATCGCCCGCGAGTTTGTCCGTCAACAATTGGCGGAAGGCTTGTTCGAGGCGCTGTGGCTGCGTTACCAGGCTAATCGCGATCTCTCGAAACAGACCCCCTATGTCGCCGAAGCCGAGCACTTCGCGCGTCGCGCTTTGCAGAACATTGCGCTGTCGTACCTGATGCTCACCGGCAAGCCGGAAGTGTTGGCGGCGACGCTCGAGCAGTTCGAGACCAGCGACAACATGACCGAGCGCCTGACCGCGCTGGCGGTGCTGGTGAACTCTCCGTTCGAGGAGCAGAAGGCGACCGCCCTGGCGAGTTTTGCCGAGCACTTCAAGGACAATCCGCTGGTCATGGATCAGTGGTTCAGCGTCCAGGCCGGCAGCACCTTGCCGGGTGGTCTGGAGCGGGTTCGCCAGTTGATGCAGCATCCTGCGTTCAACATCAAGAACCCGAACAAGGTCCGGGCACTGATCGGTACATTTGCCGGGCAGAACCTGATCAACTTCCATGCGGCGGACGGTTCCGGGTATCGGTTCCTGACCGATCTGGTGATCGAGCTGGACGGGTTCAACCCGCAGATCGCCTCCCGGCAATTGGCGCCGTTGACTCGCTGGCGCAAATACGATGACGCGCGTCAGGCGTTGATGAAAGGGGAACTGGAGCGGATTCGTGCTTCGGGTCAATTGTCCAGCGACGTGTTTGAAGTGGTCAGCAAGAGCCTGGCTTGATTCTGCACTCTTTTCTTGATCTTGGCGGCCTTTGGGCCGACCAAGCTCTCGCTGATTGAGTACATATCCGTTGGTGTGGTAACGGCCGCCTATGGTTTCGCCCTTACGGCGAGGCACTTTTTTCAAACGCCAAAAAAGTACCCAAAAAGGCTCGCCCCGGCGTCCGGCCCCTCGCTAAAGCTCGGGGTTCCTTCGCTCCGGTATTCATCCGGGGACACTGCCCTCCGGTCTGCTTCGCTACGACCTACATGCAGCGTGTTCGACTGCGTCGAACGGCGCTGCGCGCCACTCCCCGGATAAACACCTCCACTCAGCCTCCCGAAGGGGCGGGTGGATCAAGATCAAGAGCTGCAGGCGAGCTAACGCTCGGCCTGATGAGTGGTGAAGAGCGCGGGTGTACGCCGATCCATTGTAGGAGCTAGCTTGCTCGCGATGGTCGTTAACGATAACGCGTGTTTACTGGTTAAACGCGGCGCTCTTGGGTCCATCGCGAGCGAGCTCGCTCCTACAGGGGGACGCGTACGCTTCAAAGGATAGGCCGGCCGGTAGGCCGCCTCGCTTTGGCTTTGGCGGTGCCCGTCCCATCGAGAGGCCGAGTGGAGGTTCTGCGCAGTGGGCAACCCGGCATGGATGCCGGGTTAGCCGCCCCCGGCCATGGATGGCCGATGGCGGCGGGCCCACGGAGCAGGACCGGAGCGAGGGCATGCCGAGCCTAGGCGAGGCACCGAACGAAAGGGGCAAGAGCGCTTGGTTACTTGGCGCTTTTCCAAGTGACCCGCTGTAAGAGCGGAACCTTCAGCGGCCGTTACCGCAGCAACGGATATGTACACCAACCAACCACCACCCGCCAATCACCCCACCTGATACCCCATCATTCATCCTCCCCCCAACCCTCCCTGGTTAACAAAACATAACGTGGCGTCGATTGTCAGACCTTTCCAAACCCCGATAGGATAAAGCCAGCTTCCGAAGGGGCTCTGGATTGCGGGTTTCAGGACCATGCGCCTGAACAGGCAATCCCGATGCACCCCTCGCGGCGCCCAGAAAGGTTGAACGACCTAACAATAATAATGGGGGAAGGTCTATGAGTGAGCCTGTCATGGGTGTGGGTATCTGCCGCCCGCCGGCACTTCGCAAATTCGCGTTGCTGGCTACAGCGCTCTCGCTGTTGAGCTGTGCCATGCTGTCCGCGCCTGTTCTGGCCGCCGCGGTACCGGCATCCGATGTGGTCTATTCCGTTGAATCCGCCAAGGCCAGCAAAAGCCTGATGCTCGATGTCGTGCACGCGGGCAATCGCCTGGTGGCGGTCGGGGATCGCGGGCACATCCTGTATTCCGATGATCAGGGCACAACGTGGACCCAGGCCAAGGTGCCGACCCGGCAACTGCTGACCTCGGTATTTTTCGTCGACGACCAACACGGCTGGGCTGTGGGCCATGACGCGCAGATCCTTGCCAGCGAAGACGGCGGTGTCAGCTGGACCAGGCAGTTTGAAGACCTGAACCGCGAATCGCCACTGCTCGATGTCTGGTTCCAGGATGTCAACAGTGGCTTTGCCGTAGGCGCCTACGGTGCCTTGATGGCCACCACCGACGGTGGCAAGCACTGGGAAGACGCCAGCGACCGCCTGGATAACGAAGACCAGTTCCACCTCAACGCCATCGCGGCCGTCAAGGATGCCGGGCTGTTCATCGTTGGCGAGCAGGGCAGCATGTTCCGATCTGCCGATGGTGGCCAGACCTGGGAGAAACTTGAAGGCCCCTATGAAGGCTCGTTGTTCGGTGTGATCGGCACCGCTCAGCCCAACACCCTGCTGGCCTACGGACTACGGGGCAATCTGTATCGCTCCACGGATTTCGGCAGCACCTGGGAGAAGGTCGGGTTGCAGGCTGCTCGCGGCGCGCTCGAGTTCGGCCTGTCCGGGGCCACGCTGCTCGATGACGGCTCCATCGTGATCGTCGGCAACGGTGGTTCGGTGATCCGCAGCAACGACAACGGCGAAACCTTCAGCGTGTTCAATCGCCCGGATCGCATTTCCGTTTCGGCCGTCACCGGGACGGGCAACGGCAATCTGATTCTGGCAGGACAGGGCGGCATTCGCCTCACCTCGCCAACCGGCGCCGGCGCAGAGAATGGAAAAAACGGGGCGTCCAAATGAGCCGGGCACATAATAAGAAGGCGGGTCTATGACATCCTTGAGCAGTCATCATCACGACAAGGCGACGTTCCTCGAGCGCCTGATTTTCAATAACCGCCCGGCAGTGATCTTCATCTGCCTGCTGGTCAGTGTCTTCCTGTTCTGGCAGGCGACGCTGATCCGGCCGTCCACCAGTTTCGAAAAAATGATCCCGCTCGATCATCCGTTCATACAAAAGATGATGGAGCACCGCAACGATCTGGCGAACCTGGGCAATACCGTGCGGATCTCGGTCGAAGCCACCGATGGCGACATCTTCTCCAAGGAGTACATGGAGACCCTGCGCCAGATCAACGACGAAGTGTTCTATATCTCCGGCGTCGACCGTTCCGGCCTCAAGTCGCTGTGGAGTCCGAGCGTGCGCTGGACCGAAGTGACGGAGGAGGGCTTCGCCGGTGGTGAAGTGATTCCCCAGAGCTACAACGGTTCCCAGCAAAGCCTCGACCTGCTGCGCAACAACGTGCTCAAGTCCGGGCAGGTCGGGCGCCTGGTGGCCAACGATTTCAAATCGAGCATCGTCGACATCCCGCTGCTGGAATCCTACCCGGACCCGCAGGACCAGGGCACGCTGCTGGCACTGGATTACCGCAAGTTCTCCCATGAGCTGGAAGAAAAGATCCGCGACAAGTTCGAAGCCCAGAATCCTAATGTGCAGATCCACATCGTCGGTTTCGCCAAGAAGGTCGGCGACCTGATCGATGGCCTGGTCATGGTGGTGATGTTCTTCGGCGTGGCGTTCGTCATTACCCTGGTCCTGCTTTACTGGTTCACCAACTGCATGCGCAGCACCGTGGCGGTGCTGAGCACGACCCTGGTGGCCGTGGTCTGGCAGCTGGGCCTGATGCACTTTTTCGGTTTCGGGCTGGACCCGTATTCGATGCTGGTGCCGTTCCTGATCTTCGCCATCGGTATTTCCCACGGCGTGCAGAAGATCAATGGCATCGCTTTGCAGTCTAGCGAAGCGGACAACGCCCTGACGGCGGCGCGCCGCACTTTCCGCCAGCTGTTCCTGCCGGGGATGATTGCGATCCTCGCGGATGCGGTGGGTTTCATCACGCTGTTGATCATCGATATCGGCGTGATTCGTGAACTGGCGATCGGCGCGTCCATCGGCGTCGCGGTGATCGTATTCACCAACCTGATCCTGCTGCCGGTGGCAATTTCCTACGTCGGCATCAGTAAACGCGCAGTTGAACGCAGCAAGAAAGACGCGCATCGCGAACATCCGTTCTGGCGCCTGCTGTCGAACTTCGCCAGCCCGAAAGTCGCCCCGGTGTCCATTGCCCTGGCACTGATCGCCTTCGGTGGCGGCCTGTGGTACAGCCAGAACCTGAAAATCGGTGACCTCGACCAGGGTGCGCCGGAGCTGCGCCCGGACTCGCGCTACAACCAGGACAACAACTTCATCATCAGTAACTATTCCACCAGTTCCGACGTGTTGGTGGTGATGGTCAAGACCAAATCCGAAGGCTGCTCGCGCTACGAAGCCATGGCGCCGATCGACGAGCTGATGTGGAAGATGCAGAACACCGAGGGCGTGCAGTCGGCGATCTCGCTGGTGACCGTGTCCAAGCAGATGATCAAGGGCATGAACGAGGGCAACCTGAAATGGGAAACCCTGTCACGCAACCCGGACGTGCTGAACAACTCCATCGCCCGCGCTGACGGCTTGTATAACAACAACTGCTCCCTGGCACCGGTGCTCGTATTCCTCAATGATCACAAGGCCGAAACCCTGGATCGCGCGGTGCATGCGGTGCAGGAGTTCGCCAAGGAGAACAACAAGGACGGCCTGGAGTTCATCCTCGCTGCCGGTAACGCCGGGATCGAGGCCGCCACCAACGAGGTGATAAAGGAATCCGAGCTGACCATCCTGATCCTCGTCTACATCTGCGTCGCGACCATGTGCATGATCACCTTCCGTTCCTGGGCGGCGACCCTGTGCATCGTGCTGCCGCTGGTCCTGACCTCGGTGCTGGGTAACGCGCTGATGGCGTTCATGGGCATCGGCGTGAAAGTGGCGACCCTGCCAGTGGTGGCGCTCGGGGTGGGGATCGGCGTGGACTACGGCATCTACATCTACAGCCGCCTCGAAAGCTTCCTGCGTGCCGGTTTGCCGTTGCAAGAGGCGTACTACCAGACGCTGAAGTCCACAGGTAAAGCCGTGCTGTTCACCGGCCTGTGCCTGGCGATCGGTGTGTGTACCTGGATCTTCTCGGCGATCAAATTCCAGGCCGACATGGGTCTGATGCTGACCTTCATGCTGCTGTGGAACATGTTCGGCGCTCTGTGGCTGCTGCCAGCGCTGGCGCGGTTCCTGATCAAGCCGGAGAAACTGGCGGGGCAGAAAGGCAATTCGTTGTTTGCTCACTGATCTGCAAGCGCAAAAAAGCAGCCCGGGCTTAATGCCCAGGCTGCTTTTTTTTTATTTCGCTTACGGCAATGGCTCAAGTATCAGGAAAAGTTTTTCAGCCAAGGACAATTCGATTTCCGCTTTTTCCATATTGACCAGCGCGCGGTTGTCCTTGCGGGCCCGTTCGATCAGTTCTTTGCGGGTAAATTTGCGCTCCTCTTTCGTCTTTAAATGAGCGAATTCAGGAGGGGATTTTGGTGAGCCGGCGGCCTTATAATGGAAGTGTGCATACCATAAGACGTTTTCCTCGCCCTTTTTCCCTTCTTTTATTTTGTTTTTGTCGCGCACGGCATACTCGGTGAGGTAGTCACCCGCCTTCAAAGGGATGCGACTGCGGACCAGGTTGATATCGACAAAGCCGTGATCCCACAGATATTCGACATTGGAATCTTGGGGGCGCTGTAGCTTGTATCCCTCGCCGCAAAGCTGGTAGGCCAGTTGTTTCACGGCCTTCGCCTCGTCACGATAAGTGCTCTCCAGTTTGGCGGCGTTTGTATCCGCGGCATGGTTGCCTTTGATTTCGTCGGCCAGAGCTTCGAGTTTTTCCGCATGCTGGGTCAGCATGACATCCCAATCTCGCGGATCGACGCCTTCGCGTCGGCTGGGATCTTGAAGTTTTTTTTGTTGAAAGCGAATACTGCGTTCAATTTCCGCGCGCTTGCCCATGACCGTCTCCGCTTCCGTTTTGATGCTCTTCAATGAGCGAACCGCAGGTGCGGGAGCCGGCTCGGGCGGGCGCGCAGTCACCACCTCTTGCCAAAACCCTTCGCTGGCGTGTTCCAGGTAAGTGGCGACAGTCTCACCGGTGATAGGGTCTTTGATGTCGACAAAACTGCCCGGATCCCCAGGTTCGCGTGGGCGCAAGTCGCCCACCCGGCTACCCTTGTTGCGGGTCTTGATGACTTTTCTGGTGGCGGGTTTCACATGGGTGGGTCTGTCTGGTGCTGGCGTCGGGGCAAAGCCCCGGTCACTGAGGATCAAGTCTGCCAGTTGTGTTTCGAGGCTGGTACGGGCCTCTCTCAGGTGCTCCAGAAACGGTGTTCGAAATTCGTCACGCACCCAACCGGAATTCATTTCGGTTAATGAATTGATGGCGTTCTGCATACGCTCGTAGTGCTCCAGAGCATCCTTGAAGACGGCCATCTGCTCGGTCGTTGAGTAACCTGAGCTGGAGCGCATTTCCATTTGCCCAATGATGCTTTGATGCACTTCTCTGTTGGAGATCTGATTAACGAAGTATCGCTCTGACGGCTCTTGAGAAACACAGGCGTGATCCAGCGCCAGTACGATAAGCAAGAGCAATTCGTTCTGTTTCACGGTTTCGGCGGTTATATATTTGGCGGAAGGCGCACTGTCCAATAGCTTTTTACGCAGGATGTGGTCTGCCCCATGAAGGATTCTTTCTATTTCTTGCGCGGGCTCGGTTTTCCTTGTTTCTATCTCATAGCGAGTCTTTGTCTGGTTGATGACCTCCACATAGGCGGTTGCGATGCCTGCATTCAACTGATCATTAGCATGGGCCTGGAGCTCAGCGGAGCTTTCGCCACGCTCGGACTGACTCACGTAGCGGCCTTCATCTTGTAGAAAGAGATAGATCTGTTCCCAATATTTGAAGGGGAGCAGGACTCTTTCATCGCGATGCTGGCGGTATACGGCGTTTGTCCTGTCGGCCTCCATCAGCTCGGTTTGTTTGTCGATGAGCCTGCGCGACAAAGGCCACTCGGCCCGGAATGCTCTATTGAAGTTATCGAATGCGATGTCCCATTGCACCTTGGACCGCGCCGTAATCGACCGTTGCTGCTCATGGCGTGCCGTGATCGTTTCTCTGAGTGCCTCAATCGCATTGCCCCGCAATACGAAAAGCTGCCTCAAGTTTTTGTGCTGTTCGTCCATGATTGTGCCGGCAGTATCCAGTGCCATCCAGGCGCTTTCAGTGGCCGCGGACAGAGGGACGACCTCTGATATGAGCCTGCCGATTTCTGCACGTAGCGCATTGATGCGATCCACGTGCTTGTCGTGCCAAGCCTGGAACCTCTCCTTTTCCATGCCGCCCGCCAACTTTGCGCCGCGATCCAGTCGCCAGTGCCCCTGGCCGTCGCTGGCAAGCTTGAAGCCGGGATGGTCAGGGTGTTTTGGATCGACCAGATAGACCTCGGCGAAGCCGGGCACAACGCTGACCTGGAACAGCAGCCCGCCGACGCTGGCATGCCAGAGGTCGCCGATCCGGTACAGTCCCTTCAGGGCACCGCTGGTCTCTGGAGGCGGCAGGGTGTCGGGCCACGGCACATTGACGGCGAGCAAGGCGTCGAGCAATTTCGCGCCAGCCTTCGCGCTGGCGATGGAGCGGCTGAAGTCCAATGCCGTGTGCCCGGTGGCTGGCGGTTCGCCAGGTAACGCAACCGGACCATGACGTATCACCGGCGGATTTTGCGGATGGGGCAAGCCTGCCGGACGGCGCCAGGAGGCCAGCTGCAGCACGTTGTCCAGCGGGGCTTGTTCGTGCAGCGGCTGGCGGGTTCTGTTCGAAGGCGCGGCCACGTGCAGTAACACCATCGCGGTATTAAGCAACAGGTCGATCAACGCCAGTTCCCGGGTGGTCGGGTCATCGCTGTCCAGGCCTGTCACATCCTGTTCCAGACTGCTGACCAATACCACAAGCCAGCCGGCCAGCATGGCCGGTCCCTGGACCAACGGCAGCACCAGGGTATTGAACAGCAGCCACGCACCTTCCAGCACAATGGCCCAGCGGCTTTCGCTGTTGGACACCGACTCGCGATCAGCCAGGTCGACCAGCGCCCGTGCGGTACTGCCGAACAAATCGTGGAGCAGCTGGCCGTTGACCAGCGACTGCAACCATTCTGTGGCCCCCTCATCGCCTGCCAGGGTCGCGGGCGCGGGTTTTTCATACGGTCCGAACTCATCCCCGAGCGTGAAGCGAACGATGTGCGGTTCTTTGATTCCGCCGTGGTCAAAAATGGGACGAGCCTTGTCTGTGAGCCAGGTCAGCACGCTGTTCTGCAGGTCGCCCGGTGCGGCAATGGCGTCCAGCAAGGCCTGGCGGGTCGGGAATTCGTACAGGCAGTCAGCATACAGCGGTCGATAGAGCAGGTGCGGGCCGACGTTGGTGTCACGGGGTTCGATAATAAAAATGTTGTTTACGGTATCGGGTGTGGCACCGGATTTTCTGCACAGGGCCAGTGGCCGCATAACGATCTCCTGGCCGTCGACGGTTCTGTCCGCAACCGTTTCACCCAGCAGGGCCTTCACATGATGGTAGCCCTTGGCAGAGACCCCGTTCTGGTGTCTGATCTTGTATTCCAGCGCCTGCATCGGCAACCGCACCTTGAGTTCGCGAGCGAACAATGTCTCCCGTTGCCGGGCGTCGGCCGTATCGGACAGCAACAGGTCCTTGATTTTCTGCGGGTAGGTGGTGCCGATGTCGACTCGCTGGATCAATCCCCGGCGGCCCACCAGATAATCCTCATCGAGCCACTGCGGAAGCGACTGGCCGCTTTTGGAAGAGAGGCTCAGCGTGCCCTTGGGTTTGCCGGCGAGATTTTTCGGGGCCAGCTCCGTCAGCGACATCCGCACATGGTCGATAACACCCGCACCGCCCGGGTAGCCGGCGGCCACGGAGAAGTCCAATCCCACGTCGTCGGGATCATGATCACCATGATCTGTTTGCATCTGCTTGCGCAACGCTTCGCGGCTGAAGCTGTGGATGTCTTTAATGCCTTCGTTGTATGAACGGCCCTGGTTCTGCTTCAACACTTGGGCCATGTCCTGCAGATGACGGTGGTAGGCAAAACGGTCGCCGGCGTCGGCTTGCTTGAGCCACTCGGGCAGTTGGTTGTTGACCTTTTGGAGGAGGGCGGGGCTGGCCGCGGGGAATTTGGTGAAAAGCAGGGCCGGGTCCGTGAGCTGTTCCAGGCGTTGCTCAAGCGCTCTTTCGCTGGGTCCCTGAAACGTTAATGTCCCCAGGTCTTCGAGTTGCTGATTAAGGATAAGCGCGGCTTGTTGTTCGAACACATCGGCGTCGGGCTCGTTGCGCCGCCAGGTCATGCTGTCGAACTCGAACTGGCGCTGCATCCGCATGCCCCAGGCTTCGCCGAACGCATCGATGGAGTCAAACGCCTCAATACCCCCGGCAACGCTATACAGCAGCACATGTTTGTCGCGTACCAGCAGCAGGTCTGGTGTCAGCAGGGGCACTTCTTTCCCGGAACGGGTGAGCGTGGTCTCAATGAAATACACAAAGGTGGCAGGCGTTGACCCGGACAGTCTTTTGAGTCGCTGCGGCGAACTGGCGATGTGCGACAGCATGTCCCGCTGTGTTTGGGTCAGGTCTGACCGCGACGCTGCTGCGGCAGTCATTTGACCGTGGAGAAACTCCCCGAGCCATTGCCAACGGCTGTTGCCCTGGGCGTCGGCCTCGCTCCAGTAGTCGGCCAGCGCCTGCTGGAAATATATGTGGATCGTAGATGGCAGCGCGTCGATGATTTTGGCGATGACCTGCATATCGATGGTGTAGGGCGGTGTCGAAGTCCTCAGGCGGCTGGGTATTTTTTGAGTCAGGTAGAACGGCAATTCCCGCTGTGGGCTTAGATCCAACAGTTGCGGGTTAAGTACATGCCTGGTAGCGACATTACTCAACAGTTGGAAGGCCCATCCGCCAGATGGATGGGGGCTGGCCAGCTTGACGAGGCGCAAGTCCATTTCCAGGGTTGGATAGTGTTCCAGAATTCGATTGCGCAGAGCATTGAAAACCACTGAGAACAGCGCCGGGCGATTGGCGAAGCGTTCATGTACGGCCTGGGCGGCCAATTGGCTCGGGAGTGTGGATATGGCGAGAGTGTTCGGGTCGGGCATGACGAGATCCTTTTTCCTGTTTCAATCCGGTGCCTGCGTGGCTGCCGGGAGTGCGGACCGATGATCGGTCCGGCAAGGAAATCGCATTTCGTGGTCACAAGTGCGGTATTGGGGTACCGCTACTCTTACAAAGGTTGACCCAGTACCGCGCTCAGGGCGCTGCGCGCATCGTCGAGCTGCACCAGGGTGGCATGCCGCGCACCGAGGGCATCGCGGTTCTCGATGGCGGTAAGGATCGCCTTGTGCCGCGGCAGCGCTAGCTCATGCAGATTCGGTCGTTGGTTGGAGTGCTTCAACGCTTCGGCAATGGCGACCGATAGCATGTTGCACAGGTTCGCCAGCAGATCGTTGTGCGTCGCATCGGCAATCCGGCTGTGGAAGTCCAGGTCCGGTTGCAACAAGGCTTCGGGCGTCGGTGCGGTTTCCATGCGACGGTAGGCTTCACCGATGGCGGCGATGTCTTCGTCCGTGGCGTGTTGCGCCGCAAGGGCGGCGACGGCCGGTTCGATGATGCTGCGCACGCTGGTCAGCAGGTCGAAGAACTCATTTTGCGGACTGCTTTGCATCAACCAGTGCAGCACGTCCGGATCGAGCATGTGCCACTCCTTGCGCTGCTTGACGACGGTGCCGACCCGCGGACGGGAATACACCAGGCCCTTGGCAACCAGCACCCGTGTGGCTTCGCGCAGCACTGGCCGGCTGACGGCGTACTCTTCGCACAACAGGGCTTCGGCGGGCAGTTTGTCGTCCGGTTTGAAGCGTCCCGAGACGATCTGCATGCCCAGTTCCTGGACGATGCGCGAGTGCATGCTTTTGCGGTCGGAGGGTTTGCGGTAATCCATGGGAAACGACGCGATCCTGAGCGATGGGGTGCCGCGCATGATAACAGGCGCGGCGCAAACTTGAGGCTGCGCAGATCGACTGTAGGAGCCGGCTTGCTGGCGATGGTGTGTCAGCTAAATTTATGTCGACTGACACTCCATCGCCAGCAAGCCGGCTCCTACAGGGGGCGAGGCGATTTAGTGAGAGTGGCGGGGCACTTCGGAACCGCGGCAACCGACCAGGAAGTCGAAGTCGCAACCCTGATCCGCCTGCAGCACATGGTCGATGTACAGCTGGCGATAGCCGCCTACGATCAATTGCTGCGGCGGTTGCAGATCGGCCATGCGCGCTGCCAGCTCGGCGTCCGGAATGTCCAGGTGCAGCCGGCCGTTGGCGCAATCGAGCTCGATCCAGTCACCTTCCTTCACCGTCGCCAAAGGTCCGCCGGCCGCCGCTTCCGGGGCCACGTGCAACACCACCGTGCCGTACGCGGTACCACTCATGCGCGCATCGGAAATTCGCACCATGTCCGTCACGCCCTGGGCCAGCAACTTGGCCGGCAAGCCCATGTTGCCGACTTCGGCCATGCCCGGATAACCCTTGGGCCCGCAGTTTTTCATTACCAGGATCGAGTTGGCATCGACGTCCAGCTCCGGATCGTTGATCCGCGCCTTGTACATGTCGAAGTTCTCGAACACCACCGCCCGACCGCGGTGCTGCATCAGCTCGGCGCTGGCGGCGGACGGCTTGAGCACCGCCCCCAGTGGCGCCAGGTTGCCGCGCAACACGCAGATGCCGCCGTCGGCGCGGATCGGATTGTCGAGGGTGCGGATCACTTCGTCCTGGCCATAGATCGGCGCGTCCTTGGTGTTCTCGCCAATCGACTTGCCGTTGACGGTCAAGGCGTTCGGGTTTGGGATCAGATTGGCTTCGCCGAGGCGGCGCAGCACCGCAGGCAAGCCGCCGGCGTAGTAGAACTCCTCCATCAGGAAACGACCGGACGGTTGCAGGTCGACAATAGTCGGCATGCCGCGACCGATGCGGGTCCAGTCGTCAAGGTCCAGTTCCACGCCGATGCGCCCGGCGATAGCTTTTAGGTGGATCACCGCGTTGGTCGAACCACCGATAGCGGCGTTGACGCGGATGGCGTTTTCAAAAGCTTCTTTAGTGAGGATTTTCGACAGACGCAAATCTTCGCGCACCATTTCCACCGCGCGCATGCCGGACATGTGCGCCAACACATAGCGCCGCGCATCGACGGCTGGAATGGCCGCATTGTGGGGCAGGGAAGTGCCGAGCGCTTCGGCCATGCAAGCCATGGTCGAGGCGGTGCCCATGGTGTTGCACGTGCCCGCCGAGCGGGACATGCCGCCCTCGGCGGCGAGGAAATCGTCAATGGTGATGGTGCCGGCTTTCACTTGCTCGCTGAGCTGCCACACCACGGTGCCCGAACCGATGTCCTGGCCCTTGTGTTTGCCGTTGAGCATCGGCCCGCCGGTGACGACGATCGCCGGCACGTCGCAACTGGCCGCGCCCATCAGCAGCGCCGGGGTGGTTTTGTCGCAACCGGTCAGCAACACCACGCCATCGATCGGGTTACCGCGAATCGCTTCCTCGACATCCATGCTCGCCAGGTTGCGGGTGAGCATGGCGGTGGGGCGCAGGTTCGATTCACCATTGGAGAACACCGGAAACTCCACTGGAAAGCCGCCTGCCTCGATCACCCCGCGCTTGACGTGCTCCGCGATCTGGCGGAAGTGCGCGTTGCAGGGGGTCAGTTCCGACCAGGTGTTGCAGATGCCGATGATCGGCTTGCCGTGGAACTGGTGGTCGGCGATGCCCTGATTCTTCATCCAGCTGCGATACATGAAGCCGTTCTTGTCGGCGGTGCCAAACCATTGGGCGGAGCGCAGGGTGGGTTGCTTATCAGACATGATCGATTCTCTTATTGTATGACTATATTGTTCGAGCTGACGCTTAACATAAGCGCAAATTGCTCTGTTTGGAAGTGTTGTTGATCAAATAGTATTACTATATAGTCACTTTCAACGGAGGGATGGCCCTGGCGGTTTTCCGCGAGAGGCGTCCCCCGAGGTTCTATAACAACAACAATCGGAGACCGATCTCATGAGCCAGGAACTGCGGCTTATTCGTCGCATCACACTCAAACTGATTCCCTTCCTGATCCTGCTGTACCTGATCGCCTATGTGGATCGCTCCGCCGTGGGCTTCGCCAAGCTGCACATGGGGGCCGATATCGGCATCGGTGACGCCGCCTATGGTCTGGGTGCCGGGCTGTTTTTCATTGGTTACTTCCTGCTGGAAATCCCCAGCAACCTGATGCTCGAACGTTTCGGCGCACGGCGCTGGTTTGCGCGAATCATGCTCACCTGGGGCGCGATCACCATCGGCATGGCCTTCGTCCAGGGGCCGCACAGCTTCTATGTGATGCGCTTCCTGCTTGGCGCTGCCGAAGCCGGGTTTTTCCCGGGCGTTCTCTACTACATCACCCAGTGGTTCCCGGTCCGCCATCGCGGCAAGATCCTCGGGTTGTTCATCCTGTCCCAACCCATCGCCATGCTGATCACCGGCCCGGTATCCGGCGGCCTGCTCGGTATGGACGGCTTCCTGGGGCTGCACGGCTGGCAGTGGCTGTTCATCGTCATCGGCACGCCGGCGATCCTGTTGACCTGGCCGGTATTGCGCTGGCTGCCCGATGGGCCCAGGCAAGTGAAATGGATGGATCAGGCCGAGAAGGACTGGCTGGCTGGCGAGCTGAAAAAGGACCTTGAGGAGTACGGCCAGACCCGCCACGGCAATCCGCTGCATGCCCTGAAGGACAAGCGGGTGTTGCTGCTGGCACTGTTTTACCTGCCGGTGACCCTGAGCATCTATGGCCTGGGGTTGTGGCTGCCGACCTTGATCAAGCAATTCGGCGGGACCGATCTGGTGACCGGTTTCGTGTCGTCGGTGCCCTACATTTTCGGGATCGTCGGTTTGCTGATCATTCCACGCAGTTCCGATCGCTTGAATGATCGTTACGGTCACCTGGCCGTGCTTTACGTGTTGGGCGCCATCGGTCTGTTCTTCAGCGCCTGGCTGACGGTGCCGGTGCTGCAATTGGCCGCGTTGTGCCTGGTGGCATTCGCGTTGTTTTCCTGCACGGCGGTGTTCTGGACCTTGCCAGGCCGTTTCTTTGCCGGGGCCAGTGCGGCGGCGGGTATCGCCTTGATCAACTCGGTGGGCAACCTGGGTGGCTACATCGGGCCGTTCGTGATTGGCGCGCTGAAGGAGTACACCGGCAATCTGGCTTCGGGGCTGTACTTCCTGTCCGGTGTGATGGTGTTCGGGCTGATCCTGACCGGCGTGGTGTATCGCGTGCTGGAGCGCAAGCATGTGCTGCCGGCGGATCAGTTTGCGGCAAGTGCCCGGGGGGCGAGCCGCACCTGACACGGACCTGATACGGGACCTGATACGGGACCTGATACGGGACCTGATACGGGACATGACACGGACCTGATACGGGACCTGATACGGACCTGATACGTACCTGTAGGAGCTGGCTTGCCAGCGAAAGCGGTGTGTCAGTAGACACTGATCTTGGATGTGCCGCCGTTTTCGCTGGCAAGCCAGCTCCTACAGGGAGTGCGTTGTATTGAAGTTTTGTTTACAGGAGAGAAACCATGCGTTTGGTTCAGTTCGAATTGAGTAATGGCGAGCGCCGCGTCGGTGTAGTCGAGGACGATCGGGTGCGCGAAGTGCAAGACGCGCGCACGGTTCGCGACCTGGCTTTGGCCGCGATCGAGGCCGGCGTCAGTCTTGAGCAACAGGTGAATACCCTGGGCCTGGGCGTCGACCACGACTACGCCGAGCTGCTGGCCACGCTGCGTATCCTGCCGCCGCTGGACCATCCGGATCCGGCGCACATGCTGGTCAGCGGTACCGGCCTGACCCATCTGGGCAGTGCCTCGGCGCGGGACAAGATGCATCAGCAGGCAGGCGACGAAGCCGCAATGACCGACACCATGCGTATCTTCAAGTGGGGCGTGGAAGGCGGTAAACCAGCGGCGGGGCAGGCCGGAGTGCAACCGGAATGGTTCTACAAGGGCGATGGCAGCATTGTCGTGCGTCCGGGCCAACCGTTCCCGCTGCCACCCTTTGCCGAAGATGCCGGTGAAGAACCCGAACTCAGTGGCCTGTACGTCATCGGCCAGGACGGCAAACCCTGGCGCCTGGGTTTTGCCGTCGGCAACGAGTTCTCCGATCACGTGATGGAGCGCAAGAACTACCTGTACCTGGCCCACTCGAAATTGCGCAGTTGCAGTTATGGTCCGGAACTTCGGGTCGGTGAGCTGCCCCAACACCTGGCGGGCACCAGCCGCATCCTGCGCGACGGCGAGGTGCTGTGGCAGAACGAGTTTCTCAGCGGCGAAGCCAACATGTGCCATAGCCTGGAGAACCTCGAGTACCACCATTTCAAATACAGCCAGTTCCTGCGTCCGGGGGATGTGCACATCCACTTCTTCGGCACCGCCACCTTGTCTTTCGCCGACAGCATTCGCACCCGCCCGGGTGACGTGTTCGAGATCAGCCAGGCCGAGTTCGGAGCGCCGTTGATCAACGGCATCAAACCCGTCGAAGCGGCATTCGAACCCGGCGCCGTCGGTACACTTTGAGGAGATTTACATGACCCGAATTCTTGGCCACAACTACATCGGCGGACAGCGTCGTGCTGGCGGCACTGTCATCGTTAAAAGCGTCGATGCCAACACCGGCGAAAACTTGCCCCACGATTTTTATCAGGCCACCCCGGAAGAGGTCGATGCCGCCGCCAAGTCTGCCGCCGCCGCCTTCCCGGTGTATCGCAGCTTGAGTGCCGAGCATCGTGCGCAGTTTCTTGATGCGGTGGCCGATGAACTCGATGCCCTGGGTGATGAGTTCGTTGCGGTTGTCTGCCGCGAAACTGCGTTGCCAGCTGCACGGATTCAGGGCGAGCGCGGTCGTACCAGCGGCCAGATGCGTCTGTTCGCCAAGGTGCTGCGTCGCGGTGATTTCCACGGTGCCCGCATCGATCAGGCCTTGCCGGAACGCAAGCCGTTGCCGCGTCCCGACCTGCGCCAGTACCGCATCGGTCTCGGACCGGTGGCGGTGTTTGGCGCGAGCAATTTCCCCTTGGCCTTTTCCACTGCCGGTGGTGACACCGCTGCGGCATTGGCTGCCGGCTGCCCGGTGGTGTTCAAGGCCCACAGCGGGCACATGGCCACGGCTGAATGGGTCGCCGATGCCATCCTGCGCGCCGCGGAAAAAACCGCGATGCCGGCTGGCGTGTTCAACATGATCTACGGCGGCGGGGTCGGCGAAGCGCTGGTCAAACATCCGGCGATCCAGGCGGTGGGTTTCACCGGCTCGCTCAAGGGCGGCCGGGCGTTGTGCGACATGGCCGCCGCACGTGCGCAGCCGATTCCGGTGTTCGCCGAAATGTCGAGCATCAACCCGGTGATCGTGCTGCCCCAGGCCCTGGCGACACGCGCTGAAAGCGTGGCCAGTGACCTGACCGCTTCGGTGGTGCAGGGGTGTGGCCAGTTCTGTACCAATCCGGGCCTGGTGATCGGTATTCGTTCGTCGCAGTTCAGCGCCTTCGTGCAGCAAGTGGCGGGGTTGATGGACGATCAGCCGGCGCAGACCATGCTCAACGCCGGCACCTTGAGCAGCTATGGCAAGGGCCTGCAAAAACTCCTCGCGCATCCGCGCATCGAACACCTGGCCGGCAGCCCGCAACAGGGCAATCAGGCCCAGCCGCAGCTGTTCAAGGCGGATGTCAGCTTGTTGCTCGATGGCGATGAAGTGCTCCAGGAAGAAGTGTTCGGCCCGACCACAGTGTTCGTCGAAGTCGCGGACCAGGCACAGCTGGGTGCTGCGTTGAACGGTCTGCACGGCCAATTGACGGCGACCATCATTGGCGAGCCGGCGGACTTCGAGCAGTTCGGCGAATTGACGGCATTGCTGGAACAGAAGGTCGGGCGGATCCTGCTCAACGGATACCCGACCGGTGTGGAAGTCTGCGATTCGATGGTCCATGGCGGACCGTATCCGGCGACATCGGATGCGCGCGGGACATCGGTGGGCACCTTGGCGATCGATCGCTTCCTGCGGCCGGTGTGTTTCCAGAACTACCCGGACAGCTTGCTGCCCGAAGCCTTGAAGAATGGCAATCCACTGGGTATCCAGCGCCTGGTGGACGGCCAACCAACCCGCAACGCCCGCTAACGGCCAAGCACGATCCCTCTGTAGGAGCTGGCTCGCCAGCGAAGGCAATTTTTCATTCAACATCTTCATTGATTGATCCACCGCTTTCGCTGGCAAGCCAGCTCAGGGTTCGGTGTCATGATCGGGATTGTAGGGTGCACAACAGGGGCGGTGTTGGTCGTGGGTTTTGTGGCCGGCACTGAGCCGCCCCCACATTGAGCTATCATTGCGTCTTTCCCATTTCAAAGATCGACTGCCATGACTGCCGTAACCGATACCTTGCTCAACGCCCTCGAACACTGCGACATGCTGGAAATCGACGGGCTGCACGCCTTCGATTTCTCCCTCGATGAGGACGACAACCTGCACATCGAATGCATGGACGGCAGGGCGCTCAAGCGCTGGGAGTTCAGCGAGGCGCAGATCGCGGCGGCAACGTTCGACCCAGATTTGAAGAGCTGGATCATCACCGGTGATTCCGGCGAGCACCGGCTGGTGCCCATGGAAGCGTTCGGCGGTGGTGACGACGAGGACGAAACGAATGAGGATGCGTAATCTCTGGCCGCTGTTGATCGCCGGCAGTGTTGGCGCGATGGGCGTGCAGACGGCGACGGCTGAGGATTATCAGCTGTTGGTCGGTTCTTACACCGCCGGCCCGAGCCAAGGCATTTATCGCCTGAAATTCGACAGTTCAACCGGGCAGATCGACGCCAGCCCCTTGCAAGTGGTCAACAGCGAAAACCCGTCCTGGCTGACCCTGTCCAGGGATCAGCGCCGGTTGTTCGTAGTCAACGAAAACGGCCCGGGGCAGGCTGATCCGGTGGGGCGCGTCAGCAGTTATGCGATCGATCCCAAGACCCATGAGCTGAGCCTGATCAATCAGGTGCAGAGCCTCGGCAACGAGCCGACCCATTCGAGCCTCAGCGCAGAGGGCAGTCACCTGTTTGTCAGCAACTACTCGCTGGTCGAAGATCCCGGCGGCACTCTGGCGGTATTGCCGGTGGGGGCCGACGGCAAGCTCCAGCCCGTGGTGCAAATGAGCAGTCATCCTTCCAGCCGGGTCAATCCCGAACGGCAGTTGTCGGCCCATGTGCATTCGACGGTGTCAGCCCCGGACGGGCGCCATGTATTTTCCAATGACCTGGGGGCAGATCGGATTTTTGTCTATCGCTTCGATCCCAAGGCCAATCCGGACCTTCCGTTGATCGCGGCCAAACCAGCCTGGATCCAGCTGCCACCCGGCAGCGGACCCCGACACCTGCTGTTCAGCGCGGATGGCAAGCACGCGTGGCTGACCATGGAAATGAGTGCTCAGGTGGCGGTGTTCGACTACCGCGACGGCCAGCTGGAACAGACGCAAATGATCGACCTGGCGGCGGGCCAACCAATGTCGGACAAGGCCGCAGCGGCGCTGCATGCCTCGGCCGATGGCAAGTTCCTCTACGTCAGCAACCGAGGCACCGCCAATCAGGTGCTGGTGTTCGCCATCGACCCTGCGACGGGCCACCTCAGGGAGCTGCAGCGCCGCTCCGTGGAAGGTGATCATCCGCGCGAGTTCAGCCTCGATCCCAGTGGCAGGTTCCTGTTGATCGCCAACCAGAAGAGCAACCAGATTGTGGTCGTCGAGCGCGATGCCAAGACCGGCTTGCTGGGCAAAACCGTGCAGAAACTGCCGATGGATGCGCCGAGCGACCTCAAGTTCCTGGTGCGTCAATAGGCCGCAGGCCCCGGTTGATGGGGCCTGCACTCTTCTATTAATGACGCTGATATCTGCTAATGCTACAAAAGATTTCAAGGCGCCAGCCTCGACGGTTAAGTTTGCTTCACGGCCCCACCGGGCAAGTAAGCCAACTGACTTCGAGGACTACCGCCATGAACTTCAATCTCTTCTCTGTGATCGCTGCATCCGCAATCTCAGCCACCGTGGCACTGCCCGCCAGCGCCAACGTTGAAATCAGTGACAAAAAATCCCACGCCCAGAGCTATACCCAGAAATACCTGCAACAAAGCGCCAATTTCTACGCCGCCCTGGATCACAAAAGCCAACACTGAAACATTGACCCTGCACACTTTATGCAGGAGCGAAATCACTTGTAGCTCGACCGTCCAAGTCGAAAGGCCATGAAGTGATGTCGCTCCTGCATAACGCGTTTACGCCGCATCATTGTCCATTTCTCCCTCCCATTCCTTTGCCTGCCCAGCCCTAATGCCAGTCAAGCGAGTGCGGTTCACTGTAGGAGCGAGCTTGCTCCGGGCGGCGTTCCGACGATGGTCGTTAACGATAACGCGTGTTTATTGATTAAACGCGGCGCTCTTGAGTCCATCGCGAGCAAGCTCGCTCCTACAATTTCCTTTCAGCGCTGCACGCGGACGCTTGATAGGTTTTGTCGAAGACCGCGATAGCGGGGCTTAATGATCAACGAAGCTGATGTTTACTATGGATAAGCCTGAGTGGTTGTCACGACTTTTTTGATCGATTCTGTGGGCATCGAAACATGCCTGCGGAGAACATCATGGCCAGCACCATCCTCACTTCTGCCAAACGCGGCGCCTATGTGGCGATCGGTCTCTACCTGGCCATGGTCCTGGTGTTCAGCCTTTCTCCTCAATCGCGTCAAACCTATGAAGCGCCGATTCAAGTCGCTCATCCCGGCATCCAGTTTGAACACCGTGCGCAAAACGCGGCGGCCGATCAGGCTCAGATCGCGGGGATCGCCGGCGCATGAAAGGGTACAGACTTTGGGTCATCGCCTTCCTGGCGTTCATGACCAATGGATCATCCCTGCTGGGCATCGGACAAGCCTCGGCGGGGTCGGTGGCACGGTCCATCGAAGCCAACCACAACCTTGCGCGCAACATCGAGACTGCCACAACCCTGGGACTGCTGGCGGGCAACCCGCCGATCAAGCGCCAGGGCGGATTTTTCGGACCCTTTCACGTGGATTGCTCGGTGATTGAGATGTGCGAGGTGTTGGCCTGAAGATTCCAGACAATCCCAATCCCGTGTAGGAGCGAGCTTGCTCGCGATGGTCGTTAACGATTACGCGTTTATTCTGAATGCACGCGTCGCCTTCCAGACCATCGCGAGCAGGCTCGCTCCTACAGGGTTCGTGTTTGTTTTGCCATCACCGATGTGAACAGGTCCGACTCCAGAAACCACTGCAACCAGGCCTGCAAACGCATGTAGGGCGTTTGCGCGAACCACTCGCGATCGACATGAGCGAATTGCCGCACGAACGGCATCAGCGCCACATCCGCCAGGCTTGGGTGGCTCGCCAGCAAATAATCACGTACCTGCAGCAGCTCATCGAGCCTGCGCAAAAACACTTCACCCTCGGCGCGATAGATCTCCGTCGACTGCTCGGGATAACGCTCGGGGTATTTGTAGCGGTTGAGTTGCAGCTTGAACACCTGATCGTTTTCTTCGATCAGCTCGGCGATGCAACGCTGCCCGACAGGATCATCCTTGAGCAACCAATCCTGCGAATCGTTCTGTGCCAAAGCCCAGCGCATGATGTCCAGGCTTTCATCAATCACCAGACCACCAACGTTCAGCACCGGCACGGTGCCTTTGCTCGACAACGCGAGCATCTCGGCGGGCTTGGCCTTCAGGCTGACCTCGACGATATCCACTGCAACCCCGCTGTAGCGCAAGGCCATGCGCGCCCGCATGGCGTAGGGGCAGCGGCGGAACGAATACAGGGTATTCATTTCACCTCCAGGGTGCTCAGGCCGTTGCCCTGGCGGCGGACCTGAATCTGCACCGGAATGCGCTCGTGCATTTCCTGGACGTGGGAAATCACTGCGACCTTGCGCCCCTGGGCCTGCAAGCCGTCGAGGGCATCCATGGCCAGTTGCAGGGATTCCGGGTCGAGACTGCCGAAGCCTTCATCGATGAACAGCGATTCGATTTTCAGCGTGCTCGAGGCCATCGATGCCAGGCCCAATGCCAGTGCCAGGGATACCAGGAACGTTTCGCCGCCGGACAACGAATGCACCGAACGCAGTTCGTCGCCCATCTCGGTGTCCATCACCAGTAATCCCAGCATGCTGCCACCGCGTTTCAGGCGATAGCGTCGCACCAGCTGCCGCAATTGGACGTTGGCATGATGCACCAGCAGGTCGAGGTTGTAGGCCTGGGCGATCTTGCGGAAGGTGTCACCGGTGGCCGAGCCGATCAGCGCATTCAAGCGCCCCCAGCGTTGGTATTCGGCGTAGGCGTCGGCGATCTGCTGCGCCAGGGCCTGATTGGCGTTCTGTCGACGCTGATCCTCGGCCTGTTCGGCTCGCAATTCGGCGCACTGGTGTTCGCTGGTGGCCGAAAGGGTTTGCAGCTCGGCCAGCGCCACGGTCAGGTGTTCGGCGTCGAGATTATCGTTGTGCTGCGCCTGATGATCGTGCAGTCGCTGATCGCGCTCCTGCAACAGCACCTTGGCCTGCTCGATGGCCTTTTCGCTTTGTTGTAATTGCTGGCGCAGTTCGCTGACCTGCTGGTCGTCCACGCTCAGCAAAGTTTCCAGGCCGCCGTCATCCAGTTCCGGGTGCAAGGCGCGCCAGTCGGCGATTTTGCCGCCCAAATCCCGATCTTCGGCCTCCAGCGCGAGTAGACGTTGCTGCTGTGCCTTGAGTTCTGCGGCCAGTTGCACCAGGCCCGTGCGCACGCTTTGCAGTTGCTGACTGGCGGTTGCTTCAACCGTGCGCGCCTGTTCCACGGCCTGGTCGAGTTGCTGCTGCCACTGCTCGGCGCTCGTGTGTTGATCGAGCAATTGCGCCAGTTTCTGCTGGCAAGTCTGTTGCTGCTCTTTGATGACCGTGAATTGCTGCTGCGCGGTTTCCAGTTGCTGGACGCGGGCCAGCTGGCGATCCTGCTCTTTTTCCAGCGTTTGCTGGCGAAGTTGCTGTTCGCTGAGTTCGTCGCGCTGTTGATCGAGTTGCGTCAGGCGCTCTGCAATTTGTTGGTCGAGCCGCATGAAGGTCGCAGCGGGTTCGTTGCGCAAGGCTTGCAGGGTTTCGGCCGGGAGCAGGGTGCTGAACGCCGTCAGCTCATCGTCCATACGCTGGCGATCACTGTTCAACGCCTGTTGCTGATGACTCAGGAGCTGAGTGGCCTGCTGGCTCGTCGCTTCGGCGCTGCGCAACTGCTGTTGCAGGCGCGCGGCGTCCTGTTGCAGGGTGAGCAGGGCGGATTGGCGCTGTTCGTCCTGGCTGATGCTTTGATTCAACTGACTGTTTTGCTGGGCCAGCCAGGCATCGCGTTTGAGTGCGTCCTGAGCCAGCAACTGGGTTGAGAGCGGATGTACTTCGAGGCTTGGCGCCAGGCTCTGTTGCTGAGCGGCGAGGTGCTCCTGCTGTTGCAGGAATTCCCTTTGCTGGGCGATCAGACCGCCGACTTCCGCGCGCAGGTCGGTGAGTTTTTCCTTGAGCAGATCGACCGCTTTCTGGGCGTTGGCCTGTTCACTTTCATCGTGCCGACCGAGACTCTGCAACAAGACTTCGGGCTGATGGTAAGGATGATCAGGGCTGCCGCATACCGGGCAGGGTTGATCATCCTGCAGCTGCTCGCGCAATTCTTCGACGCTGGCACTGCGGGCCAGACGCTGGCGTTCCAGTAGCTCGCGGGTGACGGTCAGGGTCTGTTCGGCGACCGTCAATTGGTTTTTGGTGTTCACGCCGTCCTGGGTCAGGCGCTCGCGCTCCTGTTGCGCGGTTGACTGGCGCTGTTGCAGCTCGGCGGCACGCTTGTCGAGTTCCTGCTGGCTGGCCCACAGTCGTGTCAGCTCTTCAAATGCCCGCAATTGCTTGCGGTTGTCTTGCAAGAGGTTGCCGAGCAGCTGAATCTGTTCCGCCACGGCTTCCGGCTCGGCGCCGGCTTCTTTGTACAGCACTTCCAGGTGCTGTTTTTGCGCCGTCAGTTCCGCGGCGGCGCGAGTGGCGTTCTGTTCCAGGGTGGCCAGTTCGGCCTGACCCGTATTCAGGCGATTGCCTACCAGCATCAGCTGCTGCAGACGGTCGCGCCAGGCATTCCAGGCCTCGCTCAGCGGTGCCAGATGGCTGCTTTGTTCAAGCTCACCGGCTATTCGCTGCAGACGTGCGGCCACTTGCTGTTGTTGCTCAAGCAAGCCCTGGATCTTTTGCTGCCCTTGAGTGCAGGCCAGTTCGGCCTGTTGCTTAAGGTCTGTACTCTGAGCGGCTTCCCTGTTCAGGCGGGCGAGGGTGCTTTGCTCTTCAAAAGCCTGGCGCAGCAGCGGCGCGCAGGCGCTGTGCTGGCGTTGGGCTTCGATCAGCGCGGTCGTTGCCGCCGCAACGCTGAGTTCGAGTTGCGTCTGACGTTCGCTCAGCTCGGCTTGCTGGCGGGTCGACTGCTCGATCTGCACGGCCAGCGGCGTGAGCTGGGCGGTGAGCTCGGCCTTGCGTGCGAACTGGTGCCGTTGCGGCGCCAAATGTTCCAGCCGACTCAATGTCAGACGTTCTCCAGCCAGACTGTGCCAATGCTGTTCGGCGCCAGCCAGTTGCTCGGTCGCGCTGCGTTGCGCGTCCTGCAACTGGCGCAGGTCCTTAAGCCAGGTGTGTTGCAGCTCAAGCTGTTTGAGTTGCGCCTGTTGCGTCTTGAGTTGTTGTTGCGCCTGATTGAAACGCTCATCCAGCTCCGCCCGGGCTTGCGGCGACAGCGGCGTGACCCCGGTGGCCTGGTCCTGCAGCAATTTGTGGGTTTCGCGGGCTTCCTTGGTTTTGTCGAACGCGCGGCGACCCAGGCGGGTGTAGAGCGCGGTATCGGTGAGTTTTTCCAGGAGCTCGCTGCGTTCGTTGTCGTTCGCCTTGAGGAAGGCACTGAACTCGCTTTGGGCGAGCAAAACCGCCCGGGTGAACTGCTCGAAATTCAGGCCCAGCACCGCTTCGAGCTGGATTTTGAAGTCGACTTTCTGGCTGGCCAGCAGCTGATCCTGATCGATGTCGCGCAAACTTTGGCGACTGGCTTGCAGTTTGCCGCCAGCCTTTTCCCGAGCGCGATTGGCTTCCCAGCGTGCACGGTAACGGCGGCCGTCAATGCCGACGAAATCCACCTCGGCATACCCTTCACCGGTGCCGCGACGCAGCAGGGTGCGCGGATCGCCGGTGCCGATTTCGCCGTCGGCGTCCGGCGCCTTGGCCGACGTCTGCGCACTGCTCAAGCGCGGCACAGCGCCGAACAACGCCAGGCACAAGGCATCGAGCAGGGTGCTTTTACCCGCGCCGGTGGGGCCGGTGATCGCGAACAGGCCGGCGCTGGCCAGCGGTTCAGCGGTGAAGTCGATCTCAAATGGACCGGCCAGCGAGGCGAGGTTCTTCAAGCGGATAGCGAGGATCTTCATGGTTGTTCGCTCTCCATCTGCACGTCCTGCAACAACTCTGCAAAGTCCTTCAGCGTTTGCTCATCGACCTCGCTGCCGTAGCTGTCCTGCCAGGCGCGGCTGAACAGTTCCTGGGGCGTGAGCTGGTCCAGTTCGACCAGCGTCGTGCCGTCATCGACGCCATCACGGCTGCCGTTGCCGGCGTATTCCGCGGCGATGCGCACCAGGCGCACGGCCTTGCCTTGAAGGGCGCTTTCAACTTGATGACGCAGATCGGGTTGCGGCTCATCCAGGCGCACCCGGACTTCCAGCCAGGGCTGACGCTGAATGTCGGCCAGCAGGTCAATATTCGGCAGTTCCGCCAGTTGCAGCAGGATGTCGGCCAAAGGCGCCGGCCCGATGCGCTGCAGATTCACCGCGCGGGGAATCAGCTTCGGTTCGACGCTGACCAGGGTTTCGCCGTCGAGGATGACGTCGAGAATCTGATGCTGATAACCGATCTCGGAAAACGACAGCGGGATCGGCGAACCGCTGTAGCGGATGCGTTCTTCAGCGTTGACCTTCTGCGGCTTGTGCAAATGCCCGAGGGCGACGTAGCTGATGCTCGGCCCGAACAGGCTGGCGGGCAGGGCTTCGGCGTTGCCGATGATCAGGCTGCGCTCGGAGTCTTCCGACACCGAACCGCCGGCCATGTGTGCGTGACTGATGGCGATCAGCGCCTGGCCCGGCTTGCGCTTGGCGTTGGCGGCCTCGATCAGCCATTCGTGAACCTGGCCGATACCGCGCAGGTAGTTGTCGCCCAACTGCGCGCCGGTGACTTCGGCCGGGCGCAGGAACGGCAGCGCCAGGCACCAGGCGACGGTCTTGCCCTTGGCATTCGGTAATGGCAACAGCAGCCGCTCGGCGTCGAGTTGACCGTCGTCCAGCCACAGCACCCGCCCCAGGGCATGGGTGCGCAAACGGCGCATCAACGGCGCGGGCAGCTCGATGCGCGAGCCGGAATCGTGGTTGCCGGCGATCATCACGATGGTCAGCTTGGGCTGCTGCTCGTGGGCGCTGACGATGAAATCGTAGAGGCGTTCCTGGGCTTTGACCGGCGGGTTGACCGTGTCGAATATATCGCCGGCGATCAACAGCACATCGGGCTGGTCCAGCTTGAGCTGGCGCAGCAGCCACTCGAGGAAACAACCGTGCTCGAAATCGCGGTCCTGGCCGTGCAGGTTTTGTCCAAGGTGCCAGTCGGAGGTGTGGAACAGACGCAAGGCGAACTCCGTAGGAAATAAGGTAATGGCCGCGAGGAAAATGATGGCGGCGAAAAGGGAGAGAGTTTAATGGCAAACAGCAAAAAGATCGCAGCCTTCGGCAGCGTCTTCAATAGAATGGCGTACACCCTGTAGGAGCTGGCTTGCCAGCGAAGGCGGCCTCAAGAGCGGCGCAGGATTCAATATCGCTTCGCCGGCAAGCCGGCTCCTACAGGGTTGGCGTTTATTTGGGGTACAGCGGCGGCAACCCACTGTCACCCACCGGGTCATGCACCCGGTCGGCAATGGGGATGGCACGAATCGCCCGCCACAGTTCCTCACCTTGCCAATGCTGGCCGGTTTCGCTGTAGAGCGCGCCGTTCAGCCCGTCGAGGGCGTCGGACAGGGGAACGAAGCGGGCGGCCATGTCGGCCAGGGTTTCCGGTTGCTGCCGGGCCCAGGCGTCCAGGGCCTGGCGCGTGGCGTGAGTGTCATTGGCCTGGCAGGCGCGCTTGAGGTCGTCGAGCACGCTGCGCGGGCTCGGGCCGGTCTGCGCGACACGCAGGACGGCCGGTTGCCAGCGGGCGCGCCACCACAGGCCGAAGCCCAGCACAGTGCTGCAGGCGAGGATCAGGGTGCTGAGTTTCCAGCGCCAGAGGGTTTGGCTATCGACCGCGGAGATGACGGGCGATGTGCCGGCCGGGGCGTCGACCATCAGGTTCGGATTGTTTGACACGTGCAGGGTCTGGGCCGGCAGGCTGCTGTGTTCCAGGTGATCTTCCAAGGTGTTCCACCAGGTCACTTCCACGCCGGGCAACTCGATGGCGCCACTGCGGGTCGGCACCAGGGCCTCGCGGTCTTCGCGACTGCCGATCAGGCCGCGCTCGCTGTTCTGGTTGCCCAGCACCGGTTGATCCGGGTAGCGGCGCAAGCCGTTGACATCGGTGGCGGGCAACGGCGGCAATTGCGAACTGGCCAGGCCCTCGGCTTTGACTATCAGGCTGCGGGTCAGGGAATCGCCCACTTGGGCGTGATCCGGTTGCGGGTTCCAGCTTTCGCTCAGGCTCAGGCTTCGAGCCGGCAGCCAGGGCACATTGACCGGGTAGGCGCTGGGCTTGGCCTTGACCGTGAGCATGATCTCGGAGGAGCTGACGCGCATCAGCTTGCCGGATTTCGGTACCTGGGAGGTGGCGTCCACCAGTGCGGCATTGAAGATCTGCGCCGGAATGATCAATTCACCGCTGTGTTGCGGGTAGATCGCGTAGCGCATTTCGATCACGCCGTGGCGCAGGCCATTGATGTCTTTCTCATAAGTGCGCGATTCGCCCAGTTGCTCGATACGTGCATCGGCGATCTGCAAGGGCGGCAGGCTGCTGTCGTCGTACAGGGATACCGAATGGTAGATCCGCAGGGTCAGGATCGCCTGGGCCTGTACGTACACGCTGTTTTGATCGAGGCTGGCGTCGATGAACACCGGCGCCCGTTGATGGCTGCTGTCCCGGGTGTCGCTCTGGACCACCTGCAGGGTGATCGGCTGGCTCTGCGCCTCACCCAATTGCAGCGACGCAATCTCCACGCTGCCGGTCTGCCGCGGCAGCAAAGTGATGATCCACCGCGTGGTCGCACCGTTGTCGCCGTTAAGCGTATTCAACTGGTTGACCTGGCGGGTGCCGCGCACTTCGAACAGTGGCTCCAGCGGTGTCAGGTCGGGCTTGCCGAATTGAGTCACATCGGTGGTTTCCAGGGTCAGTTCGACCGTCTCGCCGGAGTTCAGGCGACTGCGATCCACACTGGCGACCAGCTCCGCAGCCTGCGCCTGAGCGGTGCAGAGCAACAAGGCGGGCAGCAGGGCGAACCTGGAGAGGGTGAAGCGGGTCATCGAGTTTTTCCCTGATCCTGATGTTGTTGCTGTTCATACCAGAATTTGCGCCTGAGCAATTCGCCCGGGTCATCCGGGATCTTGCGCAGCCATTGCTCCAACGCCTGACGCTGTTCGCCGTCAATGCTGTCAGTGGCCGGGCGCGGGGGCGGCCTGGTGTGTTGTTCATCCCCCAGCTCACTGCCGGGGACGTCGTTGGTACCCGATTTCGGCGGCGTTGCCGGCGGCTTCCCGGCATCCGCCGTGACCTGTTGGGCGTCGGTTTGCGGTTCGCCGTCTGCCGACGGCTGTGTGGCCGCGCCGGGCGGTGGTTCTTGCGGGCTGGTCTGGTTTTCATCACCCGTTTTTTGCTCCGGCTCCACCGGCAGCGGGGCGTTTTTCTGCTTGATCAGGTCTTCCACCAACGCCTTGTTGGCCAGCGCCGGGCGTAAATCCGGCTGATGTTCGAGCGCCTGTTCGTAGGCATCCAGCGCGGCTTCCAGCTCACCGCTCCTGGCCAGGGCGTTGCCACGATTGTAGTGGGCGTGGGCGTCGTTGCCTGCGGCGAACCGCTGAGCGGCGCCGCTGTAGTCGCCAGCCTCATACAGCGCCACGCCCTGCCATTGCGGGTCGGCGAAGTGCTGTGCGGCCTCGGCCGGGCGCTTCTGGTCGAGCAAGCGCATGCCCTGCTGATCGGGCCGCAGCCACAGGTCTTCGAAGTCGAAGGCGTAGCTGGGTTGCGGCAGCAGCAACAGCAGCGGCAGACAGAACAGCCAGCCCCGGCGACCGGCACAGGCCGCCAGCAGCAACAGCGGCAACAATAGCCAGTAACCCTGATCGGCCCAGGTGTCGAGGCGCACGGTCTGGCCGTCATTGATCAGTGTGCGCGGGCTGTCGAACAGGCCCAGCGCACGCAGATCGGCGTCGTCCAGACGCGCATGGCGATAGTGTCCGTCCAGGGCACTGGCAAAGGCCTTGAGGCCGGGTTCGTCCAGATGCGGCACCAGAATCGCGCCCTGATCGTCCTTGAGGAAACTGCCGTCTTCCTGGGTGATCGGCGCTCCTTCGGCGGTGCCGATACCAAGCATCAGGAACTGCGTCGATTTGCCATTCAATGCCTGGAGGATGCCTTGGCGTTCCTGTTCGGTCAGGGTCGAACCGATGAGCAGAATCCGGCCATCGCCGAGGGCGCCCTGATGCAGCAGCGCAAGGGCCTTGGTCACCGCCAGATCGGCGCGATGGCCGGCCTGGGGCATCAGCGACGGCTTGAGCGCTTCCAACAGGTTACGGCTGGTGGACAGGTCATCCGACAGCGGTACCAAGGTGTGAGCGCTGCCGGCGTAGACGACGATGGCGGTCTGGGCATCGCTGCGGCTTTGCAGCAAGTCGAACAGCTTGCGTCGCGCCTGCTCCAGGCGGTTCGGCGCCACGTCGGTGGCGAGCATTTCCGGGGTCAGTTCCAGGATCACCACCAGCGGATCGGCCGGTTTCTGACTGGCTTGCTCGACACGTTCCCAACCCGGTCCCAGCAACGCCAGGAGGGTCAGCAGCCACGCCACGCCCAGGGCGACCCATTGCAGTTTGCTGGAGCGACCGCTGCCTCCACTGAGCAAGGCCGCATGAAAGGCCGGAGGTAAAATCATCTGCCAGCGCCCGGCCCGTTTCTGGCGGTGCCAGAGTTGCCACAGCAGCCAGCCGAGCAGCGGCAACAGCAGCAGCCACCAGGGGCGGAACCAGAAAGGCCAGAGCGCACTCATCGGCGTCTCCGCAGGCGCAGGCGGTTGAGCCGCCGGCGCCAGTCGGGCAGTTGCGATTGCAAGAACAGATCCTTGGTAAACAGGCGCTGCAAGGGGTTGTCCGGCCACAGCTCGCGGATCACCAGCAATAGGCTCAGCAGCAACGCCATTGCCAGCGGCCAGTGATACATGGCCTGGGCCGGACGTGCCTGGGTGGGTTGTTGGGTCACCGGCTCGAGTGTGTCGAGCAGGTCCTTGATCGCCTGCAGCTCCTGGCCATCGCGGGCGCGGAAGTACCGGCCGCCTGTGGCTTCGGCGATGGCTTTCAAGGACGGCTCGTCGAGGTCCAGGCTCGGGTTGATCCCGAGAAAGCCAAGGGTGCCACTGTCCTGCGGATCGGCCCCGATGCCGATGGGGTAGATTTTCACCCCTTCGATGGCCGCCAGCCGCGCCGCCGTCAGCGGGTCGATTTCGCCGCCATTATTGGCGCCGTCGGTGACCAGGATCAGTACGCGACTCTGCGCCGGCTGCATGCGCAGCCGCTTCAGGGCCAGGCCGATGGCATCGCCGATCGCGGTGTTCTTGCCAGCGATACCGATTCGCGCTTCGTCGAGCCAGACCCGTACGGTGCGCCGGTCGAAGGTCAGCGGTGCCTGCAGGTAGGCCTGGCTGCCAAACAGGATCAGTCCGACCCGGTCGCCTTCGCGACGTTCGAGAAAGTCGCCGAGCAGATGCTGGACCAATGTCAGGCGGCTGACCTCATCGTCCTGCCAGCGCATGTCGGGAAAATCCATGGAACCGGATACATCCACGGCCACCAGCAGGTCGCGGCCGCTGGCGGCAATCGGCAGCGGCTCGCCGAGCCATTGCGGGCGCGCCGCGGCGATCAGCAACAACAACCACAGGAGAATGAACGGCGCTTGTTGGCGCCAGGCCGGCAGGTTGGCCCGGGCGCGGCGCCGGGCCAGGCCTTCAAGGTCACTGAGGAAGCTGACCTTGAGCGCCGGCTCGCCACTGTCCGCCACCGGCAGCACCAGGCGCAACAGCCAGGGCAGCGGCAGCAGGGCGAAGATCCACGGCCAGGCGAATTCAAACATGCTTGCGAATCCAGGTATCGACCGCTTGGGTCAGGCCGGCGATGGCCTTGTCGTCGAGTTTGCATTCAGGTTTGTAGGCGCCTTCAACCAGCACCATCCAGCGGGTCAGGCCGGCGGCCGGGCAGCGGTTGTCGAGAAATGCCAGCCATTTGCGCCCGTTCAGGGTATGGCTCTGACTGTACGGATAGTGGTTGCGGCACAGGCGCTTGAGCAACCCGTTGAGTTGCTGCAGCCAGGCGCCGGCCGGTGCGCCGTCATAAGGTTTGGGCATCAGTGCCAGCTCGGCCAGGGCCGCGATGCGTACCGGGTCCAGGGGCTGTTCGGCGCGCACGATGGGGCGCTTATCGGGGAAAAAGCGTCGCAACCGCCACAGCCCGAAACCGACTACAGGCAATAACAGCAGCAATAACCACCAGCCCGGCGCCGGAGGCCAGAATTCGATCGGCGGTGGCGAAATCAGTGGTCGCAGTTGCTCCAGGCTGCTCATCGGCTTTTCCCCGGACGTTCAGGGTTCAAGTATTCGCGCAGTTGCTCGACCATCTCGCTCTGGGTGCTTAACGGCATCAGCAGCACCCGCAGTTTCTGCGCCAGCAGTTCCCAGCGAGCGACGCGTGCCTCGGCCTGGGCGCGGTAAGTCTGGCGCAGGTCGAAATTGAGGGTGTCGAGTTCCAGTTGCGCCCCCCGTTCCGCGAAGCGCAACAGGCCGGCGGCGGGGAGGGCATGATCCAGCGGATCGGACACCGGCAGCAACAACAGGTCGCAGTGGCGCGACAACAGGCTCAGTTGTTGCTCGGCACCCTCGGTCAGGGCGCGTTCGTCGCAGATCACGATCACCAGGCTGCCAGGGCGCAGGACTTCCCGGGCTCGGCGCAGGGCGATATTGAACGCGTCGCGGTCCGGCTCGGTTTCGGTGTGCAGCGACTGATTGACCCGCACCAGGCGATTGAGCAACTGCAGCAGGCTCTGCTTGCTGCGCCGCGGCTTGATCTCGTAATGCTCCTTGTCGCCAAACACCAGGCCGCCGACCCGATCGTTGTGGCCCAGCGCCGCCCAGCCGATCAGGCTCGCGGCCTGGGCGGCGAGTACGGATTTGAACATCAGCCCCGAACCGAAAAACAGCCGGCAGCTTTGCTCTACCATGATGAAAATCGGCCGCTCGCGTTCTTCGTGGAACAGCTTGGTATGCGGCTCTTGAGTACGGGCGGTGACGCGCCAATCGATGCTGCGCACGTCGTCGCCGGCCTGATAGACCCGCACCTGGTCGAAATCCACGCCTCGGCCCCGCAGTTTCGAATGGTGCAGGCCGATCAGCGGGCTGCGCTGGCTCGGCGTGGAGAACAGTTGCACTTCACGCACGCGATGACGCATCTCGATCAGCTCGGCGAGGCTGACGCGGATGCCCGGTTCAGACGGCAGGATAGTGGTCATTGGGGTCAAGCGACGGCTACGACGTCGAGAATCCGCTGGACCACCCGGTCCTGGTCGATACCGGCGGCTTCGGCTTCAAAGGAAAGAATGATGCGGTGACGCAATACATCGAACAGCACGGCTTGAATGTCTTCGGGGCTGACGAAATCTCGTCCGGCCAGCCAGGCGTGGGCCCGGGCGCAACGGTCCAGGGCAATCGAGCCGCGCGGACTGGCGCCATAGGCGATCCATTCGGCCATCTCCGGGTCGAACTTGGCCGGCGTGCGCGTGGCCATCACCAGTTGCACCAGGTACTCCTCCACGGCGTCGGCCATGTACAGGCCGAGAATTTCCTTGCGTGCGGCAAAGATCGCCTGCTGGCTGACCCGGCGTTCGGGTTTGGTTTCGCCATGGAGGGCTTCGCCACGGGCCTGTTGCAGGATGCGGCGTTCGACGGCAGCGTCCGGGAAGCCGATTTTAACGTGCATCAGGAATCGGTCCAGCTGCGCTTCAGGCAGCGGGTAGGTGCCTTCCTGCTCGATCGGGTTTTGCGTGGCCATCACCAGGAACAACGGCGACAGGTCATAGGTGCTGCGCCCGACACTCACCTGACGCTCGCCCATGGCTTCGAGCAGCGCCGACTGGACCTTGGCCGGTGCCCGGTTGATTTCGTCCGCCAGCACCAGGTTGTGGAAGATCGGCCCTTGCTGGAACACGAAACTGCCGGTTTCCGGTCGATAGATTTCCGTGCCGGTGATGTCGGCCGGCAACAGGTCGGGGGTGAACTGGATACGGTGGAACTGGGCTTCGATGCCTTCGGCGAGTTCTTTGATGGCCTTGGTCTTGGCCAGGCCAGGGGCGCCCTCGACCAGCATGTGGCCGTCGGCGAGCAGGGCGATGAGCAAGCGCTCGATGAGTTTTTCCTGGCCGAGAATCTGCGTTGAAAGAAAGGTTCGCAGCGCGAGCAGCGCTTCACGATGTTCCATCGATGACTGTTCCTGGAAAGGGTGACCGCAGACGTTCCGCTAACGCCAGGGCTGGGGGCGTTACTTTAAAGCATCGCGGGGGGTGGCGACTAACGGCATTTTGCTTAAAGGGTGGGAATGATTGAGGGAAATGTTGGAAATTTGTAGGGCGGGGGTAGGGTGGCGAACCGTAGGGCCCCTTCGCGAGCAGGCTCGCTCCCACAAGGGATCTCCAGCGGACACAAATATTGCACCCGGCACAATTTCACTGTGGGAGCGAGCCTGCTCGCGAAGGCGTCGGCACAGACGCCGAAAATCACAGCTCGCTGATATAAGTCCCAGTCCCCTTGAGAATGTTCTGCAAGGTTTCTTCCACCTCCGCCAGATCCCCCGGATCCGTGCCGTGAATGATCTCCAGCGAATCATCCCCATTCAGCGCATCGGCATCAGCTGCCGCAATTTCGATCAGCAGACGGGTAGGGCTCAGGGTGACTTTCACCCCCTCCAGGGTCGAAGGCTCCCCATCCAGGGTTATTTCCAGCTCGTCCTCGTCCGGGTAGCGGGTCATCAGGAACATATCGCCCTGTTCGCTGTGACAGCACAGCATCGCCATGTTGTCTTCTTCGTCATCGCACGGGTTGACGATCAAGAGGGGGGTGGTCATTTGCATGGGAAATCCTGGCTCGGCGAGCGTTGTGAACACAACAAAAGGCGATTCTGCCAGCCCTCGGAAATTTCTGCTCGGCTGTGTGTCTGAACAAGTGTCGTGAACAACCCAGGCGTTGCTGGTCATTTCCGGTACGCAAGTGAGGTAAATCCAGGCATAAAGCGCCCAATTTTCCCCTCGGCTGCTAGTGTTGTTGCTGGCACATGGCGCGAGCTACGTACCGATGACCGAATATGTCGCAGCACCGCAAGCACGGGCCTTGCCGCACTGGTTAAGCTGCGCATCGAATGGATACCTGTAAAGACATTGTGCAATTGACCGCCCAGTCGTTTTTGCAGATGCCCATTCATGGAAGGTGAATGTGACCTGAGTGTCTCGTCCAGCTTCACCCACCTGTCCCCCTGTTTCCTCTGCCCGAGAATCAGGAACAGGGTGACGGATCGCCCCGAAAGGGGTTTTGCACGCGACGCTTCCATCAATAACAAGCCCAAGCGGAGTACCACAGATGGCGTTCTTCACCGCAGCCAGCAAGGCCGACTTCCAGCACCAACTGCAAGCGGCACTGGCGCAGCACATCAGTGAACAGGCACTGCCACAAGTGGCGCTGTTCGCTGAACAATTCTTCGGCATCATTTCCCTGGACGAGCTGACCCAGCGTCGGTTGTCCGACCTCGCCGGCTGCACCCTTTCTGCGTGGCGCCTGCTTGAGCGCTTCGATCACGCGCAACCGCAAGTGCGCGTCTACAACCCCGATTACGAACGCCACGGCTGGCAGTCGACCCATACCGCAGTCGAGGTGCTGCACCACGACCTGCCGTTCCTGGTCGACTCGGTGCGTACCGAACTGAACCGCCGCGGTTACAGCATCCACACCCTGCAAACCACTGTGCTGAGCGTGCGTCGCGGCAGCAAGGGCGAGTTGCTGGAAATCCTGCCCAAGGGCACCCAGGGCGAAGGGATCCTGCAAGAATCCCTGATGTACCTGGAAATCGACCGCTGCGCCAATTCGGCCGAGCTCAATGTGCTGAGCAAAGAGCTGGAACAGGTTCTGGGTGAAGTCCGCGTCGCAGTCGCCGATTTCGAGCCGATGAAAGCCAAGGTCCAGGAAATTCTCACCGGCCTGGACAACAGCCGGTTCGCTGTCGACCCTGAAGAAAAAGCCGAAATCAAAAGCTTCCTGGAATGGCTGGTGGGCAACCACTTCACCTTCCTCGGCTACGAAGAATTCGTGGTCCGCGATGAAACCGATGGCGGCCACATCGTCTACGACCAGGATTCCTTCCTCGGCCTGACCAAACTGCTGCGCACCGGCCTGACCTACGATGACCTGCGCATCGAAGACTACGCCGTGAACTACCTGCGCGAACCGACCCTGCTGTCGTTCGCCAAGGCTGCGCACCCAAGCCGCGTGCACCGTCCGGCTTACCCGGACTATGTGTCGATCCGCGAAATCGATGCCGACGGCAAGGTCATCAAGGAATGCCGTTTCATGGGCCTGTACACCTCATCGGTGTATGGCGAGAGCGTGCGGGTCATCCCGTACATCCGCCGCAAGGTCGAGGAAATCGAACGCCGCTCCGGCTTCCAGGCCAAGGCTCACCTGGGCAAGGAACTGGCGCAGGTGGTCGAAGTGCTGCCCCGCGACGATCTGTTCCAGACCCCGGTGGACGAGCTGTTCAACACCGTGATGTCGATCGTGCAGATCCAGGAACGCAACAAGATCCGCGTCTTCCTGCGCAAAGACCCGTACGGCCGTTTCTGCTACTGCCTGGCCTACGTGCCGCGTGACATCTACTCCACCGAAGTGCGGCAGAAGATCCAGCAAGTGCTGATGGATCGCCTGAAAGCCTCGGATTGCGAGTTCTGGACCTTCTTCTCCGAATCGGTGCTGGCCCGTGTGCAGTTGATCCTGCGCGTCGATCCGAAGAACCGTCTGGATATCGACCCGGTCCAGCTGGAAAAAGAAGTCGTGCAAGCCTGCCGCAGCTGGCAGGACGACTACGCAACGCTGGTCGTCGAAAGCTTCGGCGAAGCCCACGGCACCAACGTGCTGGCCGACTTCCCCAAAGGCTTCCCGGCAGGTTACCGCGAGCGTTTCGCCGCCCATTCGGCGGTAGTCGACATGCAGCACCTGCTGAGCCTGAGCGAAAAAAATCCGCTGGTGATGAGTTTCTACCAGCCACTGGCCCAGGTGTCCGGCCAGCGCATGCTGCACTGCAAGCTGTATCACGCCGATACGCCGCTGGCGCTGTCGGACGTGTTGCCGATCCTGGAAAACCTCGGCCTGCGCGTGCTGGGTGAATTCCCGTATCGCCTGCGTCACAACAACGGCCGTGAGTTCTGGATTCATGACTTCGCGTTCACCGCCGCCGAAGGCCTGGAACTCGACATCCAGCAGCTCAACGACACCCTGCAGGACGCGTTCGTCCACATCGTGCGCGGCGATGCCGAGAACGATGCGTTCAACCGCCTGGTACTGACCGCCGGCCTGCCGTGGCGTGACGTGGCGTTGCTGCGTGCTTACGCCCGCTACATGAAACAGATCCGTCTGGGCTTCGACCTGGGCTACATCGCCAGCACCCTGACCAACCACACCGACATCGCTCGCGAGTTGACCCGGTTGTTCAAGACCCGTTTCTACCTGGCGCGCAAGCTCACCAGCGACGACCTGGAAGACAAGCAGCAACGCCTGGAACACGCGATTCTGAGCGCGCTGGACGACGTCCAGGTGCTGAACGAAGACCGCATCCTGCGTCGCTACCTGGACCTGATCAAAGCCACCCTGCGCACCAACTTCTACCAGACCGATGCCCGGGGCCAGAACAAGTCGTACTTCAGCTTCAAGTTCAACCCGCATTCGATCCCCGAGTTGCCCAAGCCGGTTCCGAAGTTCGAAATCTTCGTTTACTCGCCACGGGTCGAAGGCGTGCACCTGCGTTTCGGCAACGTCGCTCGCGGCGGCCTGCGCTGGTCCGACCGTGAAGAAGACTACCGCACCGAAGTGCTGGGCCTGGTAAAAGCCCAGCAAGTGAAGAACTCGGTGATCGTGCCGGTGGGTGCCAAGGGCGGCTTCCTGCCGCGGCGCCTGCCATTGGGCGGCAGCCGTGACGAGATCGCGGCCGAGGGCATCGCCTGCTACCGCATCTTCATTTCGGGCCTGTTGGACATCACCGACAACCTCAAGGACGGCGCCCTGGTACCGCCAGCCAACGTCGTGCGTCATGACGACGATGACCCGTACCTGGTAGTGGCCGCAGACAAGGGCACTGCAACCTTCTCCGACATCGCCAACGGCATCGCCATCGACTACGGCTTCTGGCTGGGCGACGCGTTTGCGTCCGGTGGTTCGGCCGGTTACGACCACAAGAAGATGGGCATCACCGCCAAGGGCGCGTGGGTTGGCGTGCAGCGCCACTTCCGCGAGCGCGGCATCAATGTCCAGGAAGACAGCATCACCGTAGTCGGCGTCGGCGACATGGCCGGCGACGTGTTCGGTAACGGCTTGCTGATGTCCGACAAGCTGCAACTGGTCGCAGCCTTCAACCACCTGCACATCTTCATCGACCCGAACCCGGAGCCGGCCAACAGCTTCGCCGAGCGTCAGCGCCTGTTCGACCTGCCGCGCTCGGCCTGGTCGGACTACGACACCAGCATCATGTCCGAAGGTGGCGGGATCTTCTCCCGTAGCGCGAAAAGCATCGCGATTTCCCCGCAGATGAAAGAACGCTTCGACATCCAGGCCGACAAGCTGACCCCGACCGAGCTGCTCAATGCCTTGCTCAAGGCACCGGTGGACCTGTTGTGGAATGGCGGCATCGGTACCTACGTCAAGGCCAGCAGCGAAAGCCACGCCGATGTCGGCGACAAGGCCAACGATGCACTGCGCGTGAACGGCAACGAACTGCGCTGCAAAGTCGTGGGCGAGGGCGGTAACCTCGGTATGACCCAGCTGGGTCGCGTCGAGTTCGGTCTCAATGGCGGCGGTTCCAACACCGACTTCATCGACAACGCCGGTGGCGTGGACTGCTCCGACCACGAAGTGAACATCAAGATCCTGCTCAACGAAGTCGTGCACGCCGGTGACATGACCGAGAAGCAGCGCAACCAGTTGCTCGGCAGCATGACCGATGAAGTCGGCAACCTGGTGCTCGGCAACAACTACAAGCAGACCCAGGCCCTGTCCCTGGCGGCCCGTCGTGCCTACGTGCGGATTGCCGAATACAAGCGCCTGATGAACGATCTGGAAAGCCGCGGCAAGCTGGATCGCGCCATCGAGTTCCTGCCGTCTGAGGAGGCCATCAACGAGCGTATCGCCGAAGGTCACGGCTTGACCCGTGCCGAGCTGTCGGTGCTGATCTCCTACAGCAAGATCGACCTCAAGGAAGCGCTGCTCAATTCCCTGGTGCCGGACGACGACTACCTGACGCGCGACATGGAAACCGCTTTCCCGCCAAGCCTGGTGAGCAAGTTCTCCGCCGCCATGCGCCGTCATCGCCTCAAGCGTGAAATCGTCAGCACCCAGATCGCCAACGATCTGGTAAACCACATGGGCATCACTTTCGTGCAGCGACTCAAGGAGTCGACCGGCATGAGCCCGGCGAACGTAGCGGGTGCTTATGTAATAGTTCGGGATATCTTCCACCTCCCGCACTGGTTCCGGCAGATAGAGGCCCTGGATTACCAGGTCTCGGCCGACGTGCAACTGGAGCTGATGGATGAGCTGATGCGCCTGGGCCGTCGCGCCACGCGCTGGTTCCTGCGCAGCCGGCGCAACGAGCAGAACGCTGCCCGTGACGTTGCGCACTTCGGTCCGCATCTGGCGGCGCTGGGCCTGAAGCTCGACGAACTGCTGGAAGGCCCGACGCGCGAAGGCTGGCAGACCCGCTACCAGGCTTACGTCGCTGCTGGCGTGCCTGAGTTGCTGGCGCGCATGGTTGCAGGCACCACTCACCTGTACACCTTGCTGCCGATCATCGAAGCGTCCGACGTCACGGGGCAGAACGCCGCCGACGTCGCCAAGGCGTACTTCGCCGTGGGCAGCGCGCTGGACATCACCTGGTACCTGCAACAGATCAGCGCTCTGCCGGTTGAAAACAACTGGCAGGCCCTGGCCCGTGAAGCGTTCCGTGATGACGTCGACTGGCAACAACGTGCGATCACCATTTCGGTCCTGCAACAGGGCGATGGCTCACAGGACGTGGAAACACGCCTGGAGCTGTGGATGGAGCAGCACGAAGGCATGGTCGAGCGCTGGCGCGCCATGTTGGTGGAACTGCGTGCCGCCAGTGGTACGGACTACGCCATGTACGCGGTGGCCAACCGCGAACTGCTGGATCTGGCGTTGAGCGGGCAAGCGGTAGTGCCTGCCGCTGCTCCGGCCAGCAAGGTGTTGGAACCGGCGGCCTGATCAGGCGCTGAATGAAAAAGCCCCGCATTGAGAGATGCGGGGTTTTTTTTATTACTTGGAGCCAGCCAACAAGGTATCAGTCGTTCTTCGTCCACTCCGTATATGCCTTATTATTCGCGAAGCCTGCGGAGATCGAGACTACCGAGTCTGCCGTCGCGGTGTTCGCAAAGGAGCGTGTTGGCTCCAAATAGCGAGTCAAGGGCTCGGAGCTGGTTGGGTAGGGGGCGTCTCGTTCAATAATGTCAAGACTGAACCGCACGGTGTCTCCGGGTTGATCGGCATAGGTATAATGGGATTTGTCACGCGTCAGTTGTCTGTTTATGAGGCCTGCATTACGGGCCTTCAGAAAAACGGTGGCCTGATCGGTTTCGAGATCATCAAGGGTGATGATGTTGTGACTGGAGTCCAGCATGTTGAAAGAAGTTGTAGCTCCGCCGGCTGGCGGAAAGGCCCCAAGAATACCACTGCTGTTTTTGCTGAAAAAACATCCGAAATAATATTCACTGCGAATCTGTATGTTGTAATAATCTTCGTAACATCTGAAATACACAAACATTTCCTTGATACGCTGACGAGTTCGACCGTCCCATGTGGATCTCAGCGTACTCATTGCTCCACTAATTTGGCTATATGAATGCCATGTCGTAAGAAAGCGGCCCTCGGGGCCTGCGGTCGCCGTAGACGAGAAGCTGAATCCATCCTGCTCAACTTGTGCCGTTGGATTGTTTAGAAGCTCATCGACAGTGACCATCGCGACATGATCGACGCTGATGCGCGCAATAAAAGATCTTCCTTGTTCAGTGCTCATATATAGTCCTTTGATTGAGACTTGCGTCTTGCAAGTTTTAAAAAGATAATAGATTCGGTCTGCAATTTACAATGGAAACAGTTGCTTGGTATTGCCGCCAAGTTTGTATCGAACTGCGAACTGCGAACTGCTGGCTCTGGAGAAAAAGCCCCGCATTGAGAAGCGAGGCTTTTTGTTTGAGGTTTTGCGGTACTTGGGTGGGCCTCATCGCTGTGAACCAGCTCCTACAGGGTGCATGTCGTTCGCAGATTATGTGATCGACGCAAACCCTGTAGCGAAGGGCCGTTCGCCTCAATACAGCTTCCGGCCCCTGTCATGATCGACCAGCGACACTTTATCGGCCGGCCGGGTCAATAAATTACTGAGCGACTGGTCAAACTTCTGCAGCGCCCGGACTTGTACATTCTGCTGTTCATTGATGTCCGCAACAATCTCTTCACTGCGTTTATAGTCCGCCCATATCGGACTCAGCGCTTTAGCGTCATACCCTTGGGCCGTGCCGATGTAGTTGAAATTAGAATCATAGAACATCGCACGGACATCCGCCTCGATGTCGGAACTGCGCGACGTTATCAACTGACTGCGTGCATCGACAACGGCGACTACATCCGGTTTCGCCGCCCTGAGGCTTTGCATGTCCGGATACACCGTCACCGAGCCGAACTGACGTTGCAAGGACGCCTTGACCCAGTCCACCGCCAAGTCGGGTTCTGAGGTGGCGACATAGGCATCATGAATCGATTGCACCAGCAAGCTCTGGCCAAAGCCGGTGCCCGCGTGGGCCTGGTAGTCCTGCAGGTAGGCACGGTTAGCCTGAGTGTTTCGGCTGTAGACGACGCCAAGGGATACGTTGCTGCCATTGGCGACATGGGTGGCGCTGCTGCGCCCGACCGGCTCCGTAAAGAGGCCGTCAAGGGACAAATCGCCGGTGGGTGCCGTGGGTATTGAACAACCGGTCAGGACAGCCGTGATCGTCAAGGTACAGACAAGCGCAAGTTTCATGGTGTGTCTCCAGTGAAACAACGTAAGTTGGGCGTGTTGGAGGCCGGAGCGCGGCGGCGGAGTTTCCAGACTAAACCTGTCCCAGTTGAAATAAATAGCCAATAGCTGCGCTTGTCGGGTGACCAATAGTTTAGTTTGGTTTAAAAGAGGGGGGTTAATTGCTGCAGGAAATAAACAGGTGCGAAATTGCCAGTCGCGCCTGTTTATTTATAGTTGCCGTAACAGCTATCAGTTTTTCAAGGGGATCAATACTTTTTCGTCCGGCGACAACACCATGAACACCAACAACTTGGCTGACTCGGTTGCGCTGGCATTCTTCGACACCAGATGTTCCGATCCGGCCGCTTCATACCAATACTCGCCGGCCTTGTAAGTGACGGCTTTTTCACCCTTCACTTGAGAGGTGATCGATCCTGACAAAACGTAGGCCATGGCGGTGCCCTCGTGCTTGTGGGCGATGGACGCCTGGCCGGGCTTATAGTCGACCTCGATCATCATCGCCTTTTTGCCTGGTACGTTTTTCAGCATCTGGTCCTGCAGCACCGTCACTTTTTCCGACGGGTCTGTGGATTCATGAGCGAAGGCCGAGGCTGATACGGTCAGTGCCAGGGCGGCGAGAGAGGCTGCACAGAAACGCAAAGCTTTCATGGTTTTTCACCTGTGATCGTGAGTTGTCAGGGACCACAGTAGTTCGCCAGCCGGGGCAATCAAACAGCCAATTTTCGCAAAGGCGAGGGGACCAATCAGGCGCGTTGAACAGCAAAAGATCGCAGCCCCCGGCCCCTCCTGCAGGGGTACCCGTTGCCCTGTAGCAGTGGCCGGAGACTGCGATCTAACTTTAAACGATTGGGTAACTATTGAAGTCGACAGCGTTGGCCAGTCGGCTGTCGATCAGCCCGATAAAGCCTTGTACTTGCGGGGTGTAAAAATGCATCCGCATGGCGGCTTCCGATTGCCAGCGGGCGCTGACCGTCCAGCGGGTGTCGTCCTCGGGGCAGCGGTCGACCATATAGGAGTCGCAGCCGGGTAGTTCGCGCAGGGTTTCGACAATCTTTTGCAGTTGCCTGCCGAGTTCTTCCGAGCGGCCGGCTGCGGCCTGCACCTTCACGGTATTGATCACTTCGTTGGGCATTGCTCATACTCCTGAATCAGGCCGGACGAATCCTGCTCACTGAAAGATCATGCCCATTCAGGATAGGCCTGCCCCCTCGGACCACCAATAGCCAATAGCCGGATAAAAACCCAGACCAATCCGTCAGGCGACCTGCTGCAAAATGTCCCGAAAACGGTCCAGGGCGATGTCGATGTCCAGGGTTTCGATGGCGCCGAAACCCAGGAAAAACCCGGCCCGTGGCGCTTGCTGGTAGAAAAAGCTGTCGATGGCGTAAAGGCCGACTTCTACCTTTTTGGCCAGTTCGATCACTAATGGGATATCGATAGGCACTTTGCACATGACCACCATGTGGAAGCCGGCCGTGGTCGGTACGGCTTCAAGCCACGGCGCGAGGTCGCCGGCCATGCGCGCGAGGATTCGTTCGCGGCGTCCGGCATAGATCGTATGACAGCGCCGAATGTGCTTGAGCAGGCAGCCTTCGGCGATGAACTTGGCCAGTGCCCATTGGGGCAGGGTGGAGGTGTGCAGATCGGTGAGTTGCTTGGCGCGAATCACCGCTTCAAGGATGGCCGGCGGCAGAATCGCATAACCCAATCGCAACTCCGGCAACAGGGTTTTGGAAAAGGTCCCGACATAAGCGACGATCCCGCGCTCGTCCATGCTTTGCAAGGAGTCGGTGGGACGGCCTTCGTAGCGGAATTCGCTGTCGTAATCGTCTTCGATGATGATCGCGCCCAGGGCGTAGGCCCTTTCCAGCAGTGCCACCCGACGTTCCTGGCTCATGGGCATGCCCAGGGGGAACTGGTGGGAGGGGGTGACGTAAATCAGCCGGGTGCCATCGGGAATCTTGTCGACCTGCAGACCTTCGGCATCCACCGGCACCCCGATCACGCGGGCCCCGTGGGTGCCGAACAGCAAACGCGCCGGCGGGTAACCGGGGTCTTCCATGGCCACCAGGCTGCCAGGGCTCGTCAGTACCCGGGCAATCAAGTCCAGCGCCTGTTGCGCGCCGTTGCATACCACCACGTCTTCATCCTGGCAGTTGACGCCGCGAGAAAACGCGATATGCCGCGCAATCGCATTGCGCAACGCCGGGAGGCCCTCGGGCAAGCTGTACAAACCTTTGGAACCGGCAATCTGGCGCAAGGCATGGGAGGTACAGCGCCGCCAGTCGTCCTGGGGAAACTGGCCCTTGCTGGTCGCGCCGCCGATGAAGTCGTAGCGCAACGAGCCTTCCAGGGTTGGATGGCGCAAAAACACTGGCAGGCTGCGCCAGGTCTCGATGACATCGAAGCTGGCCAGTTCCGAATGGCTCTGTTTATGACTGATTTTCGCCGCCCGGGCATTGACGTAGGTGCCTTTGCCGATCACCCCGGTCAGAAAATTGTCGTAGGTCAGCTGGGCGTAGGTGTCGGAAATGGTCTTGCGCGAAATGCCCAGCTGCTGCGCCAGCAACCTGCTGGGCGGAAGCTGCGTCCCGGCTGCCAGGCGGCCGGATTCGATGGCACTGCGCAGTTGCTGGTACAACTGGCCTGCCAGGTCCTTGCGGCCGTTGATGACAACATGAAGTTCCATACCGGCGAGGCTCCTGCAGCGGTTGAGGCGCGTGTGCGTCGCGCCAGATTACCCGCATGAGCGGCTACGCAGAAGTTGCGTGGGCGAAAATCCGCGGATTGGTCTGCCGCCTGAGTGGCGCAACGGTTTTTCGCCGAATTGGATCTGTAATGCCCGCGCATCAGCGTCTACCTTGGGTGTACACGTCCGATCAATCAGGTTATCCCATGAACCCCCGCCTGGATTACTACAGCGCCTCGCCCAAGGCGATGAAAGCGATGATTGCCATGGAGGCCTTGACCAGCAACCTCAGCATCGAGCCGGCATTGCTGCACCTGATCAAGATCCGCGCCTCGCAGCTCAATGGCTGCGCCTTCTGCACCGACATGCACTCGGTGGATGCCCGGCGCCTGGGCGAGACCGATCGCCGGTTGTACTCGATCGTGGTCTGGCGCGACAGCGGCTTCTTCAACCCTCGGGAGCGCGCGGCGCTGGCGTGGACCGAAGCGGTGACTTTGCTCTCCGCAAGCCATGTGCCCGACGATGTCTACGTCCAGGCCCGGGAGCAGTTCAGTGAAAGCGAAATGGTTGACCTGACGATTGCTGTCACCACTATCAACAGCTGGAATCGCCTGGCGGTGAGCTTTCGCCAAACCCCCAGCGAGTGAGACTCATGGCGCGCCTGCGTCGTTCGTCCAACGCCGATCGAGTCAATCTGCGGATTCGCCGCCTGCCCTTGCAGTTCGGTGGTGGCGTGCAGGGACTCGCCACCCCTCCCGCCGGTACCGCTCACGCTTTTAGTCGTACGCCGCGAGCACGCATCTGCCATGCTCAAAGTCCGCAACACTGCTTCAACCAAAGGACACCGCAATGGACGACGTACAGCAACTGGGTGAGATGCTTCGCCACTACGCAGAAAGCGAAGCGCACAAGAAACAACTGTTTGAGTCGCAATCGGCCGTGTGGGCGACACGCATTGGTGAGCTGTTCGATCAGATTCAGCAATGGCTGGAGCCGATCAAGGCGCCGAACCTGCTGGAAGTGAGCCGCGAGGCCTATGTTGCATCGGGGCCGAGCGTGCCGATCGAGGTCTCGACCTTCAAGACCGAAAAGCTGAGCATCGTGATTGCCGGCAAACCGGTGGAGTTCGTACCGGATGTAATGGGCACCGGTGGCCAGCTATCCCTGGCGGTAATGGGCTTGACCGCCGCGCGATACGGCAGCATTTCACTGGTATGCCTGCCGCCGTCGAGCAATTGGCAGTGGCGCAAGACCAATGGCCTCAAAGACCCGGATACCTTCGCATTCGATGCAAACTTCCTGGCGCAGCAGTTGCAGGGCCTGATCCCGCGCGATCGCGCCTGAGTCTCTGACTCGACACCCTATCCCTGTGGGAGCGAGCCTGCTCGCGAAAGCCGTGCTTCACTCGACATGTAGTCGACTGATACTCCGTCTTCGCGAGCAGCCTCTATCCTCCAGACGCTTCATGATCGGCCATCTCCCGGTCCGACTTGCGCACTGCTTAAACAGATCCGGCACTGAACGCCTTGGTGCATTTATCGACCATTGCCGCGGTCGAATTTCTTCTTGACTGTCATATTTGACAGTTACGCGGGAAAGATTTTCGGTATTTACTCGTTCATGGCGCCGTGCACGCTTTGCGCAAGTTGCTGGCGCACTGACGGAGGAGACTGGGCGCCGACTATCAGCGGCCACGCTCTACTTGCTAGTGAACAGTCCGATCAAGGTGTAACAGATGAAACCATTCAAGTATCCCGCCCCGAGAACCCCGCAGGATGACGCTTCGTCGATGCCAAGTATCGAGGGCAAAAGAATATTGATGGGCTTTTGGCATAACTGGCCGCCGGAAAGGGGTGCCGGTTATAAGTTCGGAACAGCTGGTGTGCTGGCGTTGCAAGACGTTCCCGAGCAATACAACGTCGTGGCCGTGGCCTTCATGAAAGGGCGTGGTATTCCCACCTTTGTGCCGGCTGAATATACGGCGGATGAATTTCGGCGACAAGTCGGCGTCCTGAACAAGCGAGGGTGCGCGGTATTATTATCCTTGGGGGGCGCTGACGGTGAAGTGGAACTGGAGTCAGGGAGCGAGGACCCACTGGCCAATGAAATTATCCGTTTATGCGAGCTGTACGGTTTCGATGGGTTGGACATCGATCTGGAGCAGGACGCGATTGATAAAGCCAGCAACCAGATCGTTATACCCGCCGCGCTGATACGGGTACGCAAACACTATGAGGCACTGGGCAAGCATTTCATTATCAGCATGGCACCGGAGTTTCCGTACCTGCGCACTGCCGGCAAGTACTTGCCGTACTTGACTGCGCTGGACGGCTACTACGACTTCATCGCGCCCCAATTCTATAACCAGGGCGGCGACGGCGTCGGCGGTCCGGACGGCTGGCTCGGGCAAAACGACGATGCTCGTAAAGAGGATTTCCTGTACTACCTGACACTGGCGCTCGTCACCGGAGAGAACGACTACACGTACATTCCCGCAAATAAATTTGCCATTGGACTGCCGACCAACAATGACGCGGCTGCCACCGGGTGGGTCATTGATCCACAGGCGGTCTATAACGCTTTCGCTCGCCTGGAAGCTGCCGGTCATTCCATCAAGGGGCTCATGACCTGGTCGGTCCATTGGGACTGCGGAATGGACAAGAACGGCGTTCATTACAACTGGGGTTTCAAAGAGTCTTACCGGTCATTGATCCATGGAGGCGGTGATGACGGGCGGCCATGGGCGCCGCGAAATCTCCATTCGATCCAGGAAACCGAGACAATGGTCGTGCTGATGTGGGAGCAACCGGCCAACAACTCCGGCGATTTGCATTACGACCTTTATCGAAACGGTTCACCGATCGTGGAAGGGACGCGACTGCTCTCCCATTTCGATACCGAATTGACCGCCAGTACCCGGTATCAGTATTGGGTCGTGGCCATTGATCGGGAAGGCAGGCGATCCCCTGCGAGTGCAACCTTGTCGGTCTGGACCAAAGGCGAAGTTGGGGAACCGGAATATCCGCAATGGAGCAGCAAAAGTCAGCTCTACAAGGTCGGAAACGGTGTGACCTACAGGGAGAAAAAATACACCTGTATCAATGAGCATGTTTCGAATGAGGGGTGGTCTCCCGAAGCCGCGTTTACGTTATGGGCTCCGGCGCCACAATCAGCATCAGTGCGGCGCTCACGGTCGGCGCTGAGTCACTAAGATACTCAATCAAACGAGCAGGAGTGACTTCCCGCTCGTTTCTGTCGAAACGAAAACAGACTCAGAAAAACTCATTTATCCGCATCAGACAAGCAAGCTGATTGCATCCCTGGAGTGGGACGCGCGCGGTACAGTCAGTTGATGCGAACCAGGGATGCCCGCTCATTGGGTGAAAGCTGATCGATCTCGAGCAGAGTCAGGTCTTTGGGGGCTTCTGCGACCAACGGACTGCCGAGATTGCCTGCGGCGCCAGCAGGAAGTTTGTACATTGCGCCAGTCATCGGATCGACGACCAGCATGCCAATCAGGCCACCAAACAAAAGGTTGCCCCAATACCAGCCGCTCATGCTGGTTTCCAGTTTTGCGCTGGTATCGGCGTAGCCGTCTTTCTTGAAGACAATGGTGTAGGCCTCGCCTTTGAAATAGCCACGGCCTGAAGGCAGCGTCACGGTATTGGGCGTGGAACCATTATGAACGATGACGCCGTCCTTGTTCTGGACGGTGAAGCTGGCCCCGCTTGGTGTACTCGATACGTTCACCGGATACTTGCTATCGCCGACGATGCTGGCACAGCCCGAAGTCAGAAGTGTGGCGGTCAGGGCTGTAAGGGTGAACATCTTGCGGAGGGCTTTCATTGTTGTTCCTTGAGACGGGGAATACCGTCAATAACCGAGGCATGCTTCATGCAGCCTGGAGCGATCACCTGGGGGTGGTGCTTGCGCGACGCGAACTCTACAGCGATAGCCTAGTGACATCACTGTAAATCGTATCAATGTGATCATTTGCCTGCGAGGATGCGGCGATTAAGCACCAGGTGCAGTGATCAGGGCCTGAAAACAGCTGTGATTTGAAAGCCGGGGATGATGAAAGTTTTTTTTCAAAGCAAAAGACGTTGAATTAGCTATACCTGTAACACCCTTGTTCGTCCCGTTGTCGACCTGCTTACAGGAGTTACAGCATGAAGCTTGCGTTAATGATGAGCACTCTGTGCATCGCCTCGATCGGAATGGTGGGCTGCTCAAGTAAAGTCGTGGAGCCTGATCAGTATTCTGGATTTCTCAAAGATTACAGCCAGCTCAAGGAAGCCGAGTCACCCTCGGGTGCCACGGTGATGCGCTGGGTCGATCCCAAGCTCGATATCAACAAATACAGCAGCGTTTACATCGAACCGACCCAGCTCTATCCCAAACCGCAACCGACCGCGAAGATCCCGCAGTCCACCCTCAGCGGCATCACCAGTTATTACGATCAGGCGCTCAAGCGTGAAATCGGCAGATCCTTGCCTCTGGCGGCAGGTCCGGGGCCCGGTGTGCTCGTGATGCGTGCGGCGATTACGGCCGTCAGCAGCAAGACCAAAGGCCTGCAGCCTTATGAAGTGATTCCGATTGCCCTGGTGGCGGCGGCGGTGAGCACGGCAAGCGGTATTCGCGACCAGGAAACCGACCTGGCCACGGAAGCGGTTTTTCTCGATGGCGGCAACAATAAAGTCCTGGCCCAGGTGGTGCGCAAAGGCACCGGCAAACCGCTGGAAAACGAGTCGCAGGTGATGAAGGCCGATGATGTAAAAGGGGTGATCGATGGCTGGGCTTCGGATTTGCATCAGTCGTATCTGAAGCTCAAGTCCAAGTAGGCTTCAAATGATGTGCCGGGTCTGAGGGCCGATTCGCGAGCAGGCTCGCTCCCACAGTGGATCTGTGTACACCGCAGATCAACTGTGGGAGTGAGCCTGCTCGCGAATCGGCTGATCCAGGCCCTGGGCACCGACGCCACAACTGACGAACAGGGTCATCAGGCTGAAGCCCGCTGCGCGAATCAAAAGGTTCATATCAACGTCCTTATTGGCCAAAGGTGGCATTGAGACCCGCGAGCAGCGTGAATTGCGGGCCAGCGCCCTTGCGCTCCACGGTCCACTGCGGTTCGACGAACACGTTAAGAATATTGCTGGCGGACGTCCACACCTTGCCGGCACCGAACCCGACCGGGATGTAATGGGTATCGTGCTTCAGGTCGAACATCCAGGTAGCGGTGGACCGCAGGTACCAGCCTTGGTCCAGGTTGTGAATGATGAAGGGTTGCAAGGTGGCCGATTCAACATGCTCGCGATCGCTGTCGCCGGCAAACGAATGCTGGTATTGCACCATTGCACCTAGCAACCCCCGGGGCGACGAATCGATCGCGATGGCGGCCAGGCCAGCCTGCCATTTACCTGTACCAAGTTCGTCCTGGTCGGCGATGGGTGCGGTGATCTGCGGGCCGATGCCCAACTGCACACCATCGCTCTTGAGCAGGAAAATATCGACCAGGTTCAGATCACCTTCACCCGTGCTGTAGCCGCCATTGGGATCCGGATGAGTGCTGATCGGTGCCGTGGCGCGCAGCAACTGAGGGACGCCGATGAGATCGTTGGGCGCAATCGGCAACGTGCCGCGTACCAGTAGGTCATTGCTATGGATATTGGAGTCGTAGTACCTCGGGGTGTAGTAGTCCTCCAGGTTCATCCCCTGCGCGAGATTCAGCGGGTTGTTGCTTTTATTGGCGGTGTCGGCGTTGTCGGCGTATGCACAAAAGGCAGACGCCAGCGAAGTCGCCAACAGCAGGGCGCTCGCGCCTGGATGTTTCGACATGATTCGCCCTCCTTGGTGGCTCAGATGACGACCCGGCACTTGGCGGTCTTGGACGCGTAATCTTTTTCCAATCAACCCTGTAGGACGCGTCTGTAAAACTTAGCAGCTAAACAGCTGGAGCGACACCGCTGGTAACGCATCGATCCTCTAAATAAATTCCCCCATATATATATGTACCGCACAAGACCATTACGCCATCGACATGCTGCGCCCTACAGACAAGGAGAGACTGTATGGCACGACAAACACTCAACGATGGGTCGACAGGAGATGTAGTCATCAGATCCGGCCCGCCGGCTTCGGGGGGCGGTGGCGGTTCAGGGGGCGGCGGTTCTGGAGGTAACCGCGTAGGCGCGTCCGGGGCGTTCAGCGGCCCCAGTCAGAGCACAAAAGAAGCGAGGAGGCGGGTCAAACAAGAGTACTTGCAGGCTCAGGAACAACAGCGAGTTCAGGAGGCCGCCGCCGCGGCACAAGCGCAGGAGCAGGTCCGAGTGCAGGCGCGACAGCAAGTACTCGAGTCGTGGATGCAGCGTCATCATAACGTCAGGACCGGTGTCGACCAAAACTTCGCTGCCAAAGCCTCGCAACTGGCGTCATCGCTTCAAGACGAAATTTCGGCGGCTAGACGCGCGCCTAACAGCGATTCGGCCGAACGCTGGCAGCTGTATCTCATCACCAAAGAGAAAAACGAAATTGACGGGCTGATCGCCCGCAAAACTTCAGAACTCGACGCAAAGAACTCGATGGCCCATGGGTTCGATGGTCACAATGCGCTCGATCGTTCAGCCAGTGATTACCTGTCGCGTCTGGACCAGTTCGGCGAGGCACTCGGCGAGGGTCATCAGAGTTGGGAAAACGCCTACAACGCCGCCCATGAGGCGCGTTTGTTGTTGGCACAAATCAATGCGCTCTCCGAAAAATCCATTGCCTTGTCCAGGCACCATGCCGAACAGACCATCGCCTGGCGAGAAAGAGAAGCCGTCTGGGAGCGTCATCGGCAGGTCAAGGAACAACGGGATGCGCGCATTCGCTTCAAGCAACAGGCCGATGCAGATGCGCGCATAGAGCGGGTCAGGCAGGCCAACACGCTGACCGTACCTGCCACTGCGCTTGCCCAGGGCGGGATGATCCTGCCCCAGGAAGCGGTACAGGTTGCACAAGAGGTTGCCGCCGCGCTGGAGAAAGCCGTTCAGGCGGCCGCCGATACGCTAATCGACGGGCTTCGCATTGCAGCAAGGACAGGTCCGGTTTTCGTCACGGCGATGGTGTACTCACCCGCCCTGGGCAACGGCGAGTTGACTGCGGAACAACGCAGGCGCTTGTTCCACGCTGTTGGCGTGCCTGCTCAAGCATTGGGGCTTTACGATCGTCAAGAGCTGCAAGCGATCGCTGACGCAGGCGGCCAGGTAGAGGTGGAGTTCCGGCTCAAATCCGTTGCCATACCGGAAGGTATTGCGATCATCGCCGTCAGTACCGGGGGTGACATTGATTCCCGGGTTCCAGTCGTCAATGCAGTACTCGATCCACTCTCCGGTCTGTACACCGCCGCAATCCCAGGGGCGCCGCCCCGTCAGTTGGTGATCGCGCCTGATGCCATGCCACAGTCAGCCTTGACGACCCCCTCTCGGTTGGCTGTCACACCGTCCGAGGTTCTGGACATCCCGTCAGGTGTCGATTTACGCATCCAGGACTGCATCGTTTGCGTGCCCGGTCTGCCGCCGACCTATCTGTCCTTCAGTTTGCCGCCGATGGGGGCGGGCGTCGTCACCGGAACCGGACAACCGGCAACTACTGACTGGTGGCGTTCGGCCTCCCCAACGCAGGGGGCAGCCATTCCCGCTCAGATCGGCGATCAGTTTCGAGGTCGGGAATTCAAGTCGTTCGAAGCCTTCGATAAAGCTGTGTGGCAAACGCTCGGAGAGCATCACCTGCTTGCCTCTGCATTCGATGAGGTGAACAAAAAACGCATCGAACAAGGCTTCGCACCCTACGCACCGAAAAGCACGTGGGTCGGTGAAAACCGTGAGTTCGAATTGCGGTATCAGGAACGGGCGGAGTTCTGGTCTGATCCTTTCAACCTCGACAACATCAGCATCAAGACGCCGAATAATGCTGAGGGCTGGCTCGGGATCGCACCTGCAGTGGTTCCTTGGCCAATCCCACCCGCCAGTAGCTGGAAACCTTTGGTGCCGCCGGGCAGCGAAGATCTTGGCTCGACGACATTGCCCATCGCGCCGACCGTACCGGTGGTTAATCCCGGCAACCCGGCCATCCCGGTCCTACCGGAAAACGAGACGTTTCCGGCTGTTGACGAAGGGGGGATTGGTGCGAAAATTCCCGGGTTTCCGGGGGATATGGAGCTGCCTTCACCGGATGTTTTGTTTCGTGATCGGCGGGACGATCCGGGTATAGCAATCGGAGTGGGGCAGACGGTTTCAGGGGTATGGTTAGGGGATGCTGCGCGGAAGGAGGGCGCTCCTATACCTTCTCAAATTGCTGATCAGTTAAGCGGGAAGGAGTTTGCCAATTTCCATCGATTCAGAGAGGCTGTTTGGAAGGCTGTGGCGGCGGATTCGAGACTGAGTCAGCAGTTCAGTGACCACAACCTACGCAGAATGCGCGAGGGCCTGGCTCCGTACCCTCGGCTCGCCGACCAAAGCGGCGGGCGTAAAACGTTCGAACTTCATCATGATGTGGAAGTGGCAATGGGCGGCGACGTTTATGGAATCGAAAATATTTCGGTTATGACTCCACGGCGTCATATACAGCTACATAAGGAAAGAAAAAATCATGATCTTTAAAGAGAAATTAGAAGACTACACCGAAGCTGAGTTTTTGTCGTTTCTGCGAAAATTTCGCGATTATCCCGATGGATTGCACGGCAGAGCGCTGGAGGTATATTTAGACCGACTTCTTACGCACTTTGAACTCGTCACAGAGCACCCCGACCGTTCAGACGTCATCTTCTATCCTAAGGAAGGCCAGGAAGACAGTCCGGAAGGAATCTTGAAAGAAGTCAAAGAATGGCGCGCAGCCAATAACAAATCTGGTTTCAAGCCGGAGTAGCTCGCGTATTGACAATCTGTAGCTGGCATCTGCCCGTGGATATCAGCTTCTTCGGCTGTCTTGCCCAAGCGAACAAGGAAGCACCAAAGATGGAACTTAAAACAACACTCAAGGAATACACCGCGTCAGAGTTTCAGGCGTTGGTCGACAGAATCTGGGCTGTCGATTTACCCAAGCAGGATCATGACCGACTCATCAATCATTTTGACCGGATCGTCGGTCATCCCCTAGGCGCAGACTTGCTGTTTTACGCCGACAACAGATTTTTTTCGAACAGCTCGGAGCTGGTCGTGCATAACGTCAGAAACTGGCATGAACAGCAAGGCCTTGCTGCATTCCAGAACGAGGCTGACTCCGCCCCGCGTCCATCGTTACCGGCGAGCCCTGTCGCCCGCAGCCTGATGGAGGTGGAAGAAATTGCCGCGAACGTGGCCAGTTCAGAACAAGCCGTGGAAATGGCATTCGGCGTTTTTGAGCGGGGTATCCAGCATTCGCAAAGTCAACAGAGCGCTCCGTTGGCTATCGCTGAGCAGGAGGCGAGCATACGTGCCCTGGAGCTTGCTCAGCACGAAACCTTGAAAGCCGTCAGCAAGTTCGAATTCCATAAAACTAGCATTGAATTCGCCAAAAAAAGTGCTCAGAGGAACCTGGATTATGTGCGGCCAGAGCAAGCGCAGTGGCAGGGCATCGCACAACAGATCAATGCCATACACGACCGTTACATTGCGCTATCGGTCACCATTGCTCCGCGGCATCGTGCGCTTCATGACCAGGCCGAAGCATTATTGCAGGAGGCGCAGGAGCAATTGATTCGTTCTCGTACCCAGGTCGGCGCCGTGTCGGCGCAAACCACTCACTTGACGACTGCGTCACTGCTCGTTGCCAATAAACGCCCCGACATTCTGCTGGATCGAGCGCCATCGATGCTGCTGTTTTCTCAACAGGTTGACCTGCAAAAAGCCATTCGTTCGGCTGTCGCAGAATTTACCTGGCGCAATACGTCAGGCGAGCTGAGTGATGAGAACCAATGCGCAGGTGTACTTAAATTCGAATTTTCCAGCCGCGCGGAGACTAAGATTTTTGGCCTCAGCGTTCCCTTATTCGAGTTGCAGCCGCTGGAGGGGCAGGATTGGCAGGCGCTGGCGGCAGACGGGGGCGAGGTCGATGTTCTTTTCAGAATGGGCACCGCTGTCGTACCCAGTAAACCCGGAACGATGTTCAAGGGGTTGCGCGAGATCAAGGAGCTGGAACAGGTTTACATTACGCCGTCGCCGCTAAAACCTCCGACCTCCCGGGTAAGGGTCAGATTGGCGCATTATGACGAGCAACTCAACACTTACAGTTTCACCGCTGACGGCACCGCACCGATCATCGTTCGCTGGTCTGATCCGGCCCCCCTCGAAAGAAGTGTTCCCGCAGCACCAACGGTATCGCCTCGCCTGGGGTTTGTTCAATCCTCGCCAGTGCCCACCCTCGAGCCTCTTGCGGGCGAAGGGAAAGACCTGCGGATCGACGATTATATCGTCGTCTTTCCCTCCGAATCAGAGCTTGACCCGCTGTACGTCATATTCACAAGTCGACGGTGAGCATCCGGTTAAACCGGTGCAGTACGAAGCGTTCGATCACGTCCATCGCCAACGGCAAAGCTCCGGGCATGATCGCGCTACCGTTCAGCACCCATTCAGGCTCACTGAGTCAGGGCTTCTTCATCTGCTCGCGCAGGCGTTCTTCCTGCTCGCGCAGTTTCGAGGTGAATTCGTCACCGAAATCCTCGGCCTCATACACCTGGCGAATCTCGATTTCGGCGTCGGTGCCCGGCATCGGGTTGGGGCAGCGCTTGACCCAGTCGATCGCTTCCTGTTTCGACTTCACCTGCCATAACCAATAGCCGGCGATCAATTCCCTGGTTTCGGCGAACGGGCCGTCGATGACCGTGCGCTGGTCTCCCGAGAAACGCACTCGGGCACCCTTGCTGCTGGGCTGCAGCCCGTCGCAGTCGATGAGGACGCCGGCCTTGACCAGTTCCTCGTTGAAGTTGCCCATGGCGGTCATCAGTTCTTCGCTGGGCAGGATGCCGGCTTCGGAATCCGGGCTGGCTTTCACAAAAATCATGAATCGCATGGTCTTGTCTCCGCTGGATGTGAGTGACTCAGTGCTAGTCGAATGACGCTGTCCCTAATCGACAACGCTGCGCACGAAAGATCACTGCAACTTGTCCTGACACCCAGGCTTCCTGTAGGCGCCGGATGAATCGCGGGTTTTTGTATCCAGTTTTGCGGCTTACTGAATGACAATTTGTATCCGGGCATAGGTCGCCAGATCATTTCATGGTTAACTTCGACCTCGTCAAAAATCTCCACATCAACGATCAGAAGGACTACGTTCATGGCTCAAGTCACTCTTAAAGGCAACCCGGTTCAAGTCAATGGCGAACTGCCACAAGCCGGTTCCAAGGCGCCAGCCTTTTCCCTGGTGGCGGGCAATCTGTCCGACAAAACCCTGGCAGACTTCGCCGGCAAGCGTAAAGTGTTGAACATCTTCCCGAGCGTCGACACCCCGACCTGCGCCACTTCGGTCCGCAAGTTCAACGCCCAGGCCAACGACATCGCCAACACCGTGGTGCTGTGCATCTCCGCTGACCTGCCATTCGCCCAGGCCCGTTTCTGCGGCGCCGAAGGCCTGGACAACGTACAGAACCTGTCGACCCTGCGCGGTGCCGAGTTCATCCAGAACTACGGCGTGGCGATTGCTGACGGTCCGCTCAAAGGCCTGACTGCCCGTGCCGTCGTGGTCCTGGACGAAAACGACAATGTTCTGTACAGCGAACTGGTCAAGGAAATCGCTCAGGAACCGAACTACGACGCGGCCCTTGCGGTTCTGAAATAAGTAAAGCATTACAATTGTTAACGGCCTGGCCCTGTCCAGGCCGTTTTCATTTGTGTTTCAGTGTCTTGGACAAACCTCCTGATACGTAAGCCAAAGGTAAATTGCCGGTAAAGGCGCTTTGCTAAACGTCCTCCAGTGCTTATCGTTCAGCCTCCCGTAGAAAAAGCCCACGCGCCCAATGGTTGATCATTCAATGCAATCCTCTGCTTCCCGTAGTCCTCGTCGCTGGCTGTTCGGCCTGCTTGTGCTGTTGGTCATCGCCGTCCTGTGCTGGAAATTCTGGCCTGGCGGTGATGCGCCAAAAGAAGGCACGGGGCAAAAAGCCGTGTCCGGGCAGACCGGTCGATCGGGGGGCATGCGTCCGGGCTTCGGTGGCGCGGCCGGCCCGGTGCCGGTGCGGGTGGCGCCGGCGGTGAAGGGCGACTTCCCGCTGTACTACAAGGCGTTGGGCACCGTGACGGCGCAGAACACCATCAATGTGCGCAGCCGGGTCGGCGGCGAACTGATCAAGATTGCGTTCGAAGAAGGGCAGATGGTCAAGGCGGGCGATCTGCTGGCCGAGATCGATCCGCGTCCCTACCAGAACGCCTTGCTCCAGGCTGAAGGCACCTTGCTGCAGAACCAGGCGCAACTGAAGAACGCCCAGGTCGACGTCGAACGTTACCGCGGCTTGTATCGCGAGGACAGTATCGCCAAGCAGACCCTGGACACCGCCGAAGCGCTGGTGGGCCAGTATCAGGGCACGGTCAAGACCAACCAGGCGGCGGTCAACGACGCCAGGCTCAATCTCGAATTCACCCGGATCCGCGCCCCGATCACCGGCCGCGTGGGCCTGCGTCAGCTGGACGTCGGCAACCTCGTCGCCGCCAATGACACCACGGCGCTGGCCATCATCACCCAGACCCAACCGATCAGCGTGGCCTTTACCCTGCCGGAAAACAGCCTTGACGTGGTACTGGCCCGCTATCGCACCGGCGCCAAACTGCCCGCCGAAGCCTGGGACCGTGGCGATACCAAGTTGCAGGCCACCGGCGTGTTACAGAGCCTGGACAACCAGATCGACGTCACTACCGGCACCTTGAAATTCAAGGCGCGCTACGAGAACCGTGACCAGGCGTTGTTCCCCAATCAGTTCGTCAACGTCCACCTGCTGGCCGACACGCTCAAGAACGTCGTGCTGGTGCCCTCGGCGGCGATCCAGTTCGGCACCAACGGCACCTTCGTCTACGCGATGGAAGGCGACAAGAAGGTCACGATCCGTCAGTTGAAAGTGGGCTCCAGCGATGGCGACAACACCGTCATCACCGAGGGCCTGGCCGCCGGTGATCGAGTGGTGCTGGAAGGCACCGACCGCCTGAAAGAGGGCAGTGAAGTGGAAGTGGTCAACGACAGCAAGGATGTGCCGACCACCCCCACCGAGCATCTGCAAGGCAAGTCGGCCGCCACCGCGCCTGACACGACCGTCACCGACAAGGCGAAAAAGGGCGGCGCATGAACATCTCGCGGCTGTTCATCCTTCGCCCGGTCGCCACGACCCTGAGCATGCTGGCCATTATCCTGGCGGGCGTGATCGCTTATCGGTTGCTGCCGGTATCGGCCTTGCCCCAGGTGGATTACCCGACCATTCGCGTCATGACGCTGTACCCCGGCGCCAGCCCGGATGTGATGACCAGCGCCGTGACCGCACCACTGGAGCGTCAGTTCGGGCAGATGCCCGGCCTGACCCAGATGGCCTCGACCAGTTCCGGCGGCGCCTCGGTGCTGACCCTGCGCTTCAGTCTCGACATCAACATGGACGTCGCCGAACAGCAGGTCCAGGCGGCGATCAACGCCGCGACCAATCTGCTGCCCAAGGACTTGCCGGCGCCACCGGTGTACAACAAGGTCAACCCGGCGGACACCCCGGTGTTGACCCTGGCCATCACCTCTAAGACCATGTTGTTGCCCAAGCTCAACGATCTGGTCGACACCCGCATGGCGCAGAAGATCGCCCAGATCAGCGGCGTCGGCATGGTCAGCATCGCCGGTGGCCAGCGTCAGGCGGTACGGATCAAGGTCAACCCAGAGGCCCTGGCGGCCAACGGCCTGAACCTGTCCGACGTGCGGACCCTGATCGGCGCCTCCAACGTCAACCAGCCCAAGGGTAACTTCGACGGCCCGACCCGGGTGTCGATGCTCGATGCCAACGACCAGCTGACCTCGCCCAAGGATTACGCCAACCTGATCCTGGCTTACGCCAACGGCGCACCGCTGCGGCTCAAGGACGTGGCAGAGATCGTCGACGGCGCCGAGAACGAGCGACTGGCGGCCTGGGCCAATGAAAACCAGGCGGTCTTGCTGAACATCCAGCGCCAGCCCGGCGCCAACGTCATCGAAGTGGTCGACCGGATCAAGGCCTTGCTGCCCAGCATCACCGACAACTTGCCGGCCGGTCTCGATGTGGTGGTGCTCACCGACCGCACCCAGACCATCCGCGCCTCCGTCACCGACGTGCAGCACGAATTGCTGATCGCCATTGCCCTGGTGGTGATGGTGACCTTCCTGTTCCTGCGCCGCGCCAGTGCCACGATCATTCCGTCGGTGGCCGTGCCGCTGTCGCTGATCGGTACCTTCGGGGTGATGTACCTCGCCGGTTTCTCTGTCAACAACCTGACCCTGATGGCCCTGACCATCGCCACCGGTTTCGTGGTGGACGATGCGATCGTGATGCTGGAGAACATTTCCCGCTACATCGAAGAGGGCGACAGCCCGCTGAACGCGGCGCTCAAGGGCGCCAAGCAGATCGGTTTCACCCTGGTGTCCCTGACCCTGTCGCTGATCGCGGTGCTGATTCCGCTGTTGTTCATGGCGGACGTAGTGGGGCGCCTGTTCCGCGAGTTTGCGATCACCCTGGCGGTGGCCATCCTGATCTCGCTGGTGGTGTCCCTGACCTTGACGCCGATGATGTGCGCGCGGTTGCTCAAGCGTGAACCAAAGGAGGAAGAACAGGGCCGTTTCTACCGGGCCAGCGGCGCGATAATTGATTGGATGATCGCGGCTTACGGTCGCAAGTTAAAGTGGGTTCTCAAGCACCAACCGCTGACGTTGCTGGTGGCCATCGGCACCCTGGCGCTGACCGTGTTCCTGTACATGGTGGTGCCCAAGGGCTTCTTTCCGGTGCAGGACACCGGGGTGATCCAGGGCATTTCCGAGGCGCCGCAGTCGATTTCCTTTGCAGCCATGAGTGAGCGGCAACAGGAACTGGCCAAGGTGATTCTTGCCGACCCGGCGGTGGAAAGCCTGTCGTCCTACATCGGGGTCGACGGCGATAACTCGACGCTCAACAGCGGCCGATTGCTGATCAACCTCAAGTCCCACAGCAACCGTGACCTGAGCGCGACCGAAGTGATTGCGCGCCTGCAACCCGAGCTGGACAAGCTGACCGGCATCCGCCTGTTCATGCAGCCGGTGCAGGACTTGACCATCGAAGACCGGGTCAGTCGCACCCAGTACCAATTCAGCATGTCATCGCCCGATTCCGAGTTGCTCAGCCTGTGGAGCGGCCGTCTGGTGGAGGCCCTGGCCGGTCGGCCGGAGTTGACCGACGTCGCCAGCGACTTGCAGGACAAAGGCTTGCAGGTCTACCTGGTGATCGATCGTGACGCGGCGTCGCGGGTAGGGGTATCCGTGTCGAACATCACCGATGCGCTGTACGACGCCTTTGGCCAGCGGCAGATTTCCACCATCTACACCCAGGCCAGCCAGTACCGCGTGGTCCTGCAATCACAGGCCGGCGAGAAGATCGGCCCGGACGCGCTGAATCAGATTCACGTCAAGACCACCGATGGCGGGCAAGTGCGCCTGTCCAGCCTGGCGCGACTCGAAGAGCGCCAGGCGCAACTGGCGATCACCCACATCGGCCAGTTCCCGGCGGTGATGATGTCGTTCAACCTGGCACCCGGCGTGGCGCTGGGGCATGCGGTGGACATCATCGAACAGGTGCAACAGGACATCGGCATGCCGATCGGCGTGCAGACCCGGTTCCAGGGCGCGGCCGAGGCATTCCAGGCCTCGCTGTCGAGCACCTTGCTGCTGATCCTGGCGGCGGTGGTGACCATGTACATCGTGCTCGGCGTGCTGTACGAGAGCTATATCCACCCGATCACCATCCTCTCGACCTTGCCCTCGGCGGCGGTCGGCGCCTTGCTCGCGCTGCTGTTGAGCGGCAACGACCTGGGGATGATCGCGATCATCGGCATCATCCTGCTGATCGGTATCGTGAAAAAGAACGCGATCATGATGATCGACTTCGCCCTCGACGCTGAACGCAACCAGGGCCTGGACCCGGAAACGGCGATCTATCAGGCGGCACTGCTGCGCTTCCGGCCGATCCTGATGACGACACTCGCGGCGCTGTTTGGCGCGGTGCCGTTGATGCTGGCCACCGGATCCGGCGCTGAGTTGCGCCAACCGTTGGGCCTGGTGATGGTCGGTGGCTTGCTGATGAGTCAGGTACTGACGCTGTTCACCACCCCGGTGATTTACCTGTACTTCGACCGCCTTGGCCGTCGCTGGGGGCACAAGTCCGGGTCCGTGGAAGTGGTCGAACAGCCATGAACCTCTCCGGACCTTTCATCAAGCGCCCGGTCGCCACCCTGTTGCTGAGCCTGGCGATCATGCTGCTGGGCGGCGTGAGCTTTGGCTTGTTGCCGGTATCGCCGCTGCCGCAAATGGACTTCCCGGTGATCGTGGTCCAGGCCAGCCTGCCCGGCGCGAGCCCGGAAGTGATGGCCTCGACGGTGGCCACGCCGCTGGAACGCTCCTTCGGGGCGATTGCCGGCGTGAACACCATGAGCAGCCGGTCCAGCCAGGGCTCGACCCGGGTGATCCTGCAATTTGACCTCGATCGCGACATCAACGGCGCGGCGCGGGAAGTACAGGCGGCGATCAACGCCTCGCGCAACCTGCTGCCGAGCGGGATGCGCAGCATGCCGACTTATAAAAAGGTCAACCCGTCCCAGGCGCCGATCATGGTGCTGTCATTGACCTCGGACGTGCTGGAGAAAGGCCAGCTCTACGACCTGGCCTCGACCATCCTGTCCCAGAGCCTGTCCCAGGTGCAGGGCGTCGGCGAAGTGCAGATCGGCGGCAGTTCCCTGCCGGCGGTGCGCATCGAACTCGAGCCCCAGGCGCTGAACCAGTACGGCGTGGCGCTGGACGATGTGCGCAACACCATCGCCAATGCCAATGTGCGCAGGCCCAAAGGCTCGGTCGAAGACGGTCAGCGGCTATGGCAGGTGCAGGCCAACGATCAACTGGAGAAAGCCAAGGATTACGAGTCGCTGATCATCCATTACGCGGATGGCGCGGCCTTGCGCCTGAAGGATGTGGCCAAGGTCAGCGACGGCGTCGAGGACCGCTACAACAGCGGTTTCTTCAACGACGACGCGGCGGTCTTGCTGGTGATCAATCGCCAGGCCGGTGCCAACATCATCGAGACGGTCAACGAGATCAAGGCCCAGCTGCCGGCGTTGCAGGCGGTGCTGCCGGCCAGCGTCAAGCTGAACCTGGCGATGGACCGCTCGCCGGTGATCAAGGCGACCCTGCACGAAGCGGAAATGACCCTGTTGATTGCGGTGGCCCTGGTGATCCTGGTGGTGTTCCTGTTTCTGGGTAACTTTCGCGCGTCGTTGATCCCGACCCTGGCGGTGCCGGTGTCGCTGGTCGGCACTTTTGCGGTGATGTACCTCTACGGCTTCTCGCTGAATAACCTGTCGTTGATGGCGCTGATCCTGGCCACCGGGCTGGTGGTGGACGACGCCATCGTGGTGTTGGAGAACATTTCCCGGCACATCGACGAAGGCGTGCCGCCGATGAAGGCAGCCTACCTCGGGGCCCAGGAAGTCGGTTTCACCTTGCTGTCGATGAACGTGTCGCTGGTGGCGGTGTTCCTGTCGATCCTGTTCATGGGCGGGATCGTCGAAAGCCTGTTCCGCGAGTTCTCCATCACCCTGGCGGCGTCGATCGTGGTGTCGCTGCTGGTCTCGCTGACGCTGACGCCGATGCTCTGCGCCCGCTGGCTCAAGCCACACACGCCGGGGCAGGAAAACCGTCTGCAGCGCTGGAGCCAGCGGGCCAACGCGTGGATGGTCGGTAAATACGCCACCAGCCTCGACTGGGTGCTGCGTCACCGGCTGCTGACGCTGCTCAGTCTATTCGTGACAGTTGGCGTTAACATTGCTCTTTATGTCGTTGTTCCTAAAACATTTATGCCCCAGCAAGATACCGGCCAGCTGATCGGCTTCGTGCGCGGTGACGACGGGCTGTCGTTCACCGTGATGCAGCCGAAAATGGAAATCTTCCGGCGCGAAGTGCTCAAGGATCCGGCAGTGGAAAGCGTCGCCGGCTTCATCGGCGGCAACAACGGCACCAACAACGCCTTCATGCTGGTGCGCCTAAAACCGATCAAGGAACGTAACCTGTCCGCGCAGAAAGTCATTGAACGCCTGCGCAAGGAAATGCCCAAGGTCCCCGGGGCGCAGTTGATGCTGATGGCCGACCAGGACCTGCAGTTCGGCGGTGGCCGCGAACAGACCACGTCGCAATATTCATACATCCTGCAAAGCGGAGATCTGGGAGAGTTGCGCGAGTGGTACCCCAAGGTCGTGACCGCGCTCAAGGCGTTGCCGGAACTGACGGCGATCGACGCCCGTGAAGGCCGTGGCGCCCAGCAAGTCACGCTGATTGTCGATCGCGACCAGGCCAAACGCCTGGGCGTCGACATGGATATGGTCACCTCGGTGCTCAACAACGCCTACAGCCAGCGGCAGATATCGACGATCTACGACAGCCTCAACCAGTATCAGGTCGTGATGGAGGTCAACCCCAAATACGCCCAGGACCCGATCACCCTCAATCAGGTCCAGGTGATCACCGCCGACGGCGCGCGGATTCCGTTGTCGACCATCGCTCATTATGAAAACAGCCTGGAAGACGATCGGGTCAGCCACGAAGGCCAGTTCGCCTCGGAGAGCATTGCCTTCGACATGGCTGAAGGCGTGACGGTGGAGCAGGGCACGGCCGCCATCGAGCGGGCGATTGCCAGGGTCGGCTTGCCTGAAGCCGTGATCGCGAAAATGTCCGGGACCGCCGATGCGTTTGCCGCCACCCAGAAGAGCCAGCCGTGGATGATTCTCGGGGCGCTGGTGGCGGTGTACCTGGTGTTGGGCGTGCTGTATGAGAGCTACATTCATCCGCTGACCATTCTCTCGACCTTGCCGTCGGCCGGAGTGGGCGCGCTGCTGTCCATCTATGCGCTGGGCGGCGAGTTCAGCCTGATCTCGTTGCTCGGCCTGTTCCTGCTGATTGGCGTGGTGAAGAAAAACGCCATTCTGATGATCGATCTGGCCTTGCAGCTCGAACGGCATCAGGGCCTGGAACCTCTGGAATCGATCCGCAGTGCCTGCCTGCAACGTCTGCGGCCGATTCTGATGACCACGCTGGCCGCGATCCTGGGCGCGTTGCCGTTGCTGCTGGGCCGCGCCGAAGGGGCGGAAATGCGTCAGCCCCTGGGCCTGACCATCATCGGCGGGTTGATCTTCAGCCAGGTGTTGACCCTCTACACCACCCCGGTGGTTTACCTCTATCTCGACAAACTGCGCCATCGCTTCAATCACTGGCGTGGGGTGCGTACCGATGCTGCTCTGGAAACTCCGCTATGACTGACCATTCGCTGTTCAACCTTGCTGCACCCGTGGTCACGGCCCGAGGTTCGCGTTTACTCGGCCTGGCGCTGTGCGTGGCGCTGCTCAGCGCCTGCGCCATCGGCCCGGATTACCAGCGCCCGTCGGCCGCCGCGCCCGCCCAATACAAGGAAGCGGCCGGCTGGCGCCAGGCCAATCCGAGCGATGCCCTGGCTCGCGGTGCCTGGTGGGAGCTGTATGGCGATCGGCAGCTCAATGACCTGATCGTGAAACTCAACAGCGCCAACCAGACCGTCGCCCAGTCCGAAGCCCAGTACCGTCAGGCCCAGGCCCTGGTTCGCAGTGCCCGTGGGGCGTTTTTCCCCACCGTGAACCTGACTGTCGGTAAAGACCGTAGCAGCCAGGGTACCGGGAGCAGCAGCTCGAGCCTGACCAGTACCTCCAGCGGCATCCGGGACACTTACACCGCCCAGGCCGGGGTCAGTTGGGAGGCCGATGTCTGGGGCAAGCTGCGCCGGGGCCTTGAGGCCGATACGGCCAACGCCGAGGCGAGTTTTGCCGATCTGGCGGCGATGCGGTTGAGCCAGCAGTCGGAACTGGTGCAGAACTATCTGCAATTGCGGGTGATCGATGAGCAGAAACGCCTGCTTGAAGCGACAGTCGACGCCTATCGACGCTCGCTGACCATGACTCAAAACCAGTATCGCGCCGGGGTCTCCGGCAAGGACGCGGTGGCCCAGGCCACCACTCAGCTAAAAACGACCGAGGCCGAGCTGGTCGATCTGATCTGGCAGCGCGCCCAGTTCGAGAACGCCATCGCCGTGCTGGTCGGGCTGGCACCGGCGGATTTCAGCCTGGCCGAAACCCGGGACATCCCGGCCTTGCCGCAGGTGCCGCTGGCCTTGCCATCGCAATTGCTGGAACGCCGCCCGGACATCGCCGCCGCAGAACGCTCGGTCATGGCGGCCAATGCCAACATCGGCGTGGCCAAGGCTGCGTATTACCCGGACCTGACACTGAGCTTGAACGGTGGGTATAGCAGCAGCACCTCCAACAACTGGTTCAGCGTGCCCAACCGCTTTTGGTCGGTCGGTCCCCAACTGGCAATGACCTTGTTCGACGGTGGCCAGCGCTCGGCGGAAGTCGACCGCAGCGAAGCCGCCTACGACGAAACCGTGGCCAATTATCGCCAGACCGTGCTCGACGGCTTCCGCGAAGTGGAGAACTACCTGGTTCAACTCAAGGTGCTGGAAAACGAAGCAGGCGTACGCCAGGAAGCATTGGACGCGGCGCGTGAATCGCTGCGCCTGATCCAGAATCAGTACAAGGCCGGGGTGATCGCGTATCTCGACGTGGTGGTGGTGCAAGCTACTGCATTAAGTAACGAGCGTAACGTATTGAATTTACTGCAGAGTCGTTTGATTGCCAGCGTGCAATTGATCGCGGCGCTGGGTGGTGGATGGGATGGGGCGCAGATGAGTGAAAACCTGTAGGAGCTGGCTCGCCAGCGAAGGCGGACTCACATTCACCATCGATGTCGACTGACCCACCGCTGTCGCCGGCAAGCCGGCTCCTACAGGGGGCGGTGTTTTATCCCAAAACACGGTATCGGCCATGACCCAGTTTTCACTTCAAACAAGCGTTTCATCAGCTTGCTGGCCTTTTGCTAATTTTGTCAGTGCGTTCTTGTGCGCAATCAGTACAATCGCCGGATTTTCCCCCTCGAGAAAGGAAGCAGTACGACGGGGGTGATCGCGAGAAGCCCCATGCTCATCGGTAGCTATTCCCCCACACTGGTTATCATCTCGCTCTGTGTAGCGATTCTCGCTTCCTATACCGCACTTGACCTCACCGAACGCATCGCCACGGCCAAAGGTCGCGCCGTGCATCTATGGACCGCGGGCGGCGCCTTTGCCATGGGCATAGGCGTGTGGTCGATGCATTTCATCGGCATGCTCGCGTTCAAACTACCCATCGACCTCGGTTACGACGTCACCCTGACCTTGCTGTCACTGCTGATCGGAATTCTGTCCAGCGGCTTTGCCTTGTGGCTGGTCAGCCAGCCGCAGTTGCCCGCCTGGCAACTGGCGTTCGGTGCGTTGGTCATGGGCGCGGGTATCAGTGCGATGCATTACACCGGCATGGCCGCCATGCGCATGCAGCCGGGCATCGATTACGACCCGACGCTGTTCTGGGCGTCGCTGCTCATCGCCGTCGGTGCGTCGGGCGCCGCGTTATGGATCGCTTTCCGCCTGCGCCAGCACAGCCCTTATGTGATCCTGATCCGTGGCGGTGCGGCGATCATCATGGGGATCGCCATCGTCGGCATGCACTACACCGCCATGGCCGCGGCGCGCTTCGCCGACGGCAGTTTCTGTGGCGCGGCCATCGACGGCTTGAACGGCAAAGGCCTGGATAACCTGGTGCTGATCACCACACTGGCCATCTTGACCATTGCCTTGCTGACGTCGGTGCTCGATGCACGCATGGAGACGCGAACGGCCAGCCTTGCCCACTCGCTGACCGAAGCGAATCGTGAACTGACCCAACTGGCCCTGCATGACACCCTGACCGGCCTGCCGAATCGGGTACTGCTGGCTGACCGCATCGATCAGGCGATGTCAAAGGTGCAGGAGCAGGGCGGTTGTTTTGCGCTGATGTTCATCGATCTGGACGGGTTCAAACCGGTCAACGATGCCTTCGGTCATCACATGGGCGATCAGTTGCTGCGAGCGGTCAGCTTGCGGTTGCGCGAGGATTTGCGCAGTCAGGACACCCTGGCGCGCATCGGTGGCGATGAGTTCGTGCTGCTGGTGCAACTGGGCGAGGAGAACCACGCCTTGAACCTGGCGGCCCGCCAGGTAGGTTTGATTGCGCGCCCCTTCCAGGTGGCCGAACATGACCTGCAAATCTCCGCCAGTGTCGGCATCGCGGTTTACCCGGGTAACGGCTATACCGCCGAAGATCTGCTGATGAACGCCGACGCGGCGATGTATCACGCCAAGGGCACAGGGAAAAACGGCTACAGTTTTTTCGATGTGTCGATGAACAGCAACGCGCGCAAACAGCTGCAATTGCTGCAAGACCTGCGCAACGCACTGGAGCAGCAGCAGTTCAGTCTCCATTACCAGCCCAAGTTCGACGCCGCCAATGGACATCCGGTCGGCGCCGAAGCGCTGCTGCGCTGGGAGCATCCTACCCAGGGCCTGCTGCTGCCGGACAAGTTCATCGATGTTGCGGAAAAAACCGGGCTGATCATTCCGATTGGCAATTGGGTGCTCAATGAAGCTTGTCGGCAGATGCGCGAGTGGTATCTGCTCGGTTACACCGATTGGCGCATTGCGGTGAATCTTTCGGCCTTGCAGTTCTGTCACGTCGGGCTGGTGCAAAGCGTCGCCAGAGCCTTGGCTACGCACCAATTGCCGGCCAACAGCCTGACATTGGAAATCACCGAGACCACAGCCATGTACGACGCCGATGTGAGCATGACGGTGCTTCAGGCGTTGTCGGAGATGGGCGTCGACCTGTCCATCGATGATTTTGGCACCGGCTATTCGAGCTTGATGTACCTCAAGCGCCTGCCGGCCAATGAGCTGAAGATCGACCGTGGATTTGTCCGCGATCTGGAACACGACAGCGACGACGCCGCCATCGTTTCAGCCATCGTCGCCCTTGGCCGGGCACTGGGTCTGCGGATCGTCGCCGAAGGCGTTGAAACCGGGGTGCAGCAGGACTTCCTGACGAAGCTCGGCTGTGACTCGTTGCAAGGCTACCTGCTCGGCCATCCGCTGCCGGCGGCGCGTTTCATGGCGGATATTCTGCTGGGTGAAAAATTGGCTGTGAGTTGAAGGCTGTCTTTTGCACGAGCCAGCGGTGCCGGTGATCCGCAGAATGGGGTGTACCTGCCGCACCGCGTAATCGTTCTTCGCGAGCAAGCTTGCTCCTACACAGGTCATGCAAAAACCGGCAATGGCGGTTATTCTTTGCTCCGACTGCTAAAGCTTGAAACGGGGGAAAGCCAGCATGGATAAAGTCATCGTCATCACCGGCGGCAGCCGCGGCATCGGCGCCGCCACTGCTTTGTTGGCCGCTGAACAGGGCTATCGGATCTGCATTAACTACCTGTCCGACGAAGACGCCGCCCAGACGGTGCTCGAGCAAGTCCGCGCCCTCGGCGCGCAAGCCATTGCGATACGTGCCGACGTCAGCATCGAAGACGAAGTGATCGCCCTGTTTCAGCGGGTGGACAACGAACTGGGCAGGGTCACGGCCCTGGTCAATAACGCTGGCACCGTCGGCCACAAGTCCCGGGTCGAGGAAATGTCGGAATTTCGCATCCTCAAGACCCTCAAGACCAACGTCCTGGCGCCGATCCTCTGCGCCAAGCATGCGCTCCTGCGCATGTCGCCCAGACACGGCGGACAGGGCGGCAGCATCGTCAACGTATCCTCGGTCGCCTCGCGCCTGGGCTCTCCCAACGAATACGTGGACTACGCAGCGTCCAAAGGTGCGCTGGACAGCTTCACCATCGGTTTGGCCAAGGAAGTGGCGGGCGAGGGGATTCGTGTCAACGCCGTGCGCCCGGGGTATATCTACACCGACTTTCATGCGCTGAGCGGCGATCCGGACCGGGTCAGCAAGCTGGAATCGGCGATTCCCATGGCACGCGGTGGCAGGCCGGATGAAGTGGCGGAGGCGATTGTCTGGTTGCTGTCGGACAAGGCGTCGTATGCAACCGGGACCTTTGTCGACCTGGGTGGTGGCCGGTAGTAGCTGAAGATCAGAAGTTTACGGCCTTCGGGAGTACGCAAACCCTGTAGGAGCTGGCTTGCCAGCGAAGACGGCGGCACATTCAACATAGATGTTGACTGACAGATCGCCTTCGCTGGCAAGCCAGCTCCTACAAGGTTGCTGCGATCTATTGCTTTAAAACGACCTGACAATCCTGCCCAACGTCTCCATCGCCTTCTCCGCAGCCTCATCCCACGGGCTGCCATAGTTCAGTCGAATACAATTCCTGAACCGCTGTGCCGGTGAAAAAATCGGTCCTGGGGCGATGCTGATCCCCTGCGCCAGCGCCATCTGAAACAACTTCAACGAATCCATCTGCGCCGGCAACTCCAGCCACAAAAAGTACCCGCCCGCCGGCTGACTGACCCGGGTCTGCGCTGGAAAATAGCGCGCAATGGCCGTCAGCATCGCGCTCTGCTGCTCTTCCAGCGCATAACGCAGCTTGCGCAAATGCCGGTCGTAACCGCCATGCTGCAGGTAATCGGCAATGGCCGCCTGGGCCGGCATCGAGGCGCAGAGCGAGGTCATGAGCTTCAACCGTTCAATCTTCTGCGCGTAACGCCCGGCAGCGACCCAGCCGATGCGGTAGCCGGGGGCCAGGCTCTTGGCGAAGGAACCGCAGTGCATCACCAGTCCTTCAGTGTCGAAGGCTTTGGCCGGTTTCGGCGCCTGCTGGCCGTAATAGAGTTCGGCGTAGACGTCATCTTCGATCAGTGGCACTTGATGGCTGCGCAACAACGCCACCAGTTCGCGTTTTTTACCTTCGGGCATGGTCGCGCCCATGGGGTTCTGGAAACTGGTCATGCACCAGCACGCCTTGATCGGGTGGCGCTCCAGGGTTTGCGCGAGTACGCCAAGGTCGATGCCGTCGCGGGGGTGCACGGGAATTTCCACGGCTTTGAGCTTCAGGCGCTCCAGCACTTGCAGGCAGGCGTAGAACGCCGGCGCTTCGATGGCCACCAGGTCGCCAGGCTCGGTGACCGCTTGCAGACACAGGTTCAAGGCTTCCAGCGCGCCATTGGTGATCAGCAGTTCTTCCATGGGCAGCATCAGCCCGCCGACCATGTAGCGCAGGGCGATTTGTCGACGCAGCTGCGGGTTGCCCGGGGACATGTCGGTGACCACCATGCGCGGGTCCATGTCCCGGGTGGCACTGGCCAGCGAGCGCGACAGACGTTGTAGCGGGAAGAGGGCAGGACTGGGGAAGGCCGAGCCGAAGGGCACGGTGTTGGGGTCCTTGATCGAATCGAGGACCGAGAACACCAGTTCGCTGACGTCGACTTCCGTGGATTCGTTGACCTGGCTGCTGATCACCGGCTCGGAAAACGGGCTCGGTGCATGGGCGTTGACGAAGTAGCCGGAACGCGGCCGGGCGCGGATCAGCCCACGGCGTTCGAGCAGGTAATAGGCCTGGAACACCGTGGACGGGCTGACGCCATAGGTCTGGCTGGCGTAGCGCACCGAAGGCACACGCTGGCCGGGGCCGAGGACGCCGGAGCGGATCAGTTCAGCGATGTCGTCGGCGAATTTTTCGTAGCGTTTCATCGGGTGCCTGGATGGGTGTCATTCAGAAATATCGAGGTGACTTGTTCGCGAGCAGGCTCGCTCCTACAAGTACACTGCGACACCTGTGGGAGCGAGCCTGCTCGCGAATGGCAGCATCGCAGTCTAAGGGATCAACGGTTCATCGGCGCAACAAACCGGCTCGTGGCCACGCTATAAATGTCGGGCTCATCACCGTCGACAATCTTGAAGATGATGGTCTGCGAGCCGCTGCTCGGCCGTTCCGCCGTCATCGCCACCGACACCGGCACATCGACGATCTCGCCGGGCGCCAGGCTCAGGTCGGTCTTGCCCTGGAGCTGGAAGCCGTCGCCATCGACCAGGGTCAAACGGTAGTCCTGCCGTTGCTGGGTCTTGTTGATAATTTTCAGGCTATAGATATTTTCAATCTGGCCCTGGCTGTTCTCGCGAAACAGGCCCCGGTCCTTGCTCACGTCCAGCGAGACCATCGACCGCTCTACCAGCGCCAGGGCGAGGGCGCCGATCATCACCAGCAGCACCGCGGTGTAGCCGATCAACCGTGGCCGCAGCAGCCGGGTCTTGCCCCCCTGCAACTCATGCTCCGAGGTATAGCTGATCAGTCCGCGGGCATAACCCATCTTGTCCATGATCGAATCGCAGGCGTCGATGCACGCGGCGCAGCCGATGCACTCCATCTGCAAACCGTCGCGAATATCGATACCGGTGGGACAGACCTGGACGCAGAGCTGGCAGTCGATGCAATCGCCAAGTCCGACCTCTGCCGGAGCCACCTCGCGCTTGCGTGGGCCACGGTGCTCGCCACGGGCGACGTCGTAGGAAATGGTCAGGGTGTCTTTGTCGAACATCACGCTCTGGAACCGTGCATAGGGGCACATGTGCATGCACACCGCTTCACGCAGCCAGCCAGCGTTGATGTAGGTGGCGCCGGTGAAAAACAACACCCAGAACAGGCTTACGCCGCCCATTTGCAGGGTCAGCAACTCCTCGGCCAACGGCCGGATGGGCGTGAAGTAGCCAACGAAGGTCAGGCCGGTCAGCAGGCTGATGGCCAGCCACAAGGTGTGTTTGGTCGAGCGCCGGATCAGCTTGTTCAGGCTCCAGGGCGCGGCGTGCAGTTTGATCCGCTGGTTGCGCTCACCCTCGGTGACCTTCTCGCACCACATGAAGATCCAGGTCCAGGAGCTCTGGGGGCAGGTGTAGCCGCACCAGACCCGCCCGGCGAACACAGTGATCGCAAACAGGCCGAACGCGGCGATGATCAGCAGTGCCGAGAGCAGGATGAAATCCTGTGGCCAGAAGGTCGCGCCGAAGATATGGAACTTGCTTTGCGAAAGATCCCAGAGCACCGCCTGGCGGCCGCCCCAGTTCAACCACACGGTGCCGAAGAACAGCAGGAACAGAAAGCCCGCGCCGCCCATGCGCAATGTGCGGAACAGGCCGGTGAAACTGCGGGTGTGGATCAGGTTGTCGCTGGACTTGGCCTTCATCTTTGGACGCGAAGGCTCGAAGCTTTGTACGGGCGGGACGTTTTCCAGGGTTCGGACGGGAATTCTTTCGCTCATGGTCTGTCGCTCATCAGCCTCCATCAGGCAGGAGCACTATGAGCGCCGATCTGTTTGCATAACAGACTCAGCTATTGCAATAAAAAGCGGATCAGATGGGCTGGAGCCCGCGGCCTGCGACAACTTGAAGCACCTGGCGCAGCGCGACCCCGACGCCTGTATCAGGCGCCGGGAAGTTGTTGATGCCAATCAGTCAAATCACCGAATCACTGTCGGTGGCCTTCAGATGCCTGCGACCGTCCACGGCACCTGCTACGGTCAATGCATCGGCTTCAGCTTCGGTGATGTAGATGTGCTGACCATTGATGTCCACCGCCGACATGGCCTTTTCGGGGTCAGTGACAACAGTGACATCGGGGCACAGACGAATTTCTTCGCCGTTCTCGGTGGTAAAGAAGCAGGTTTGGTTTTCGATGCGTACCGTCATGGGAGGTGTCCTTTTTTCGGCGGGTTCTAGACTGTTAGGGCGTCACGGGCGGACATCGTTCGGTGCAACCGATTAATGGTCGCCGCGGTCCATCTTCTAATCGATTTCATTACAAGGACTGCACATGAACGCCTGGTGGCATGAGGTTTGGGAAACGCTGCAAGCAGAGTTCGCCGACATCACGGATGCGTCTCAGTTGACACGCATCACCGTCCGCCTGTTGATGGCTGCGCTGCTTGGCGGGATTCTCGGTTTCGAGCGCGAACAAAAGGGCAAGGCTGCCGGGGTACGCACCCACATGCTGGTGGCGCTGGGAGCGGCGCTGTTCGTGCTGGTGCCGCAGATGTCCGGCTCCCAGGCCGACGCCATGAGCCGGGTGGTGCAGGGCGTGATTGCCGGCATCGGCTTTCTCGGGGCCGGGACCATCCTGAAGAACCAGGAGGGCGATGAAGGCCACGTCAAAGGCCTGACCACCGCCGCCGGCCTGTGGATGACCGCGGCCATCGGCGTTTCAGCCGGGTTGGGGCGCGAGGCGACGGCGGTGCTCAGTACGTTGCTGGCGTTGGCGATCTTGGGTGTGATGCCCAAGATCGTGAAGATGCTCGAGAAAGATCGCGCCCCGTAGGGCGCAAAATTCAGTCCACACTCGAACGTCGCTGTCTGGCAGGATAATTACCGCTCCTAAGACGGTGGGGTCAATCACCTTTCCAGAATAACTGTTTTATTTATATAACCAATCTCTAATATTTTCTTGGCCCCTATGTCTAGCGGCCATAACGTTATCTGTTTCTCGAATGGCCTTTCGTTTCCGGGCAACGTCTATGGGGCGCTTAATTGACTTGAATTGGCTCGCAGTTAACCCCTTTTCTGAAATATCGAGCTCTGCCATTATACGCTTCAGGTAGTCGTTGGAGTTCTTTAGCTTTGCTTGGAATACCGGGTCTTGTTGTTCCATGTGAAGTTCAAGTTGTGATTGGGTGGGCGTGCGTTCTAAAGGTGCGGGCTCATGGATTGAAGTGGGGGACGGCTCTTTTGCCAAGCGCTCTTTAGATAATCTACCTGAGGGCTTGATTTTTTGTTGCGTTGTAATGTTGATTCCTTTTACTTGCCCTGTTCTTTGGTAGAAGCTCTTTCCTTCAGCGGTTACCTTAACTGCTTTTGAGGAAACGCCTTTAAAGTTACTTTTGCCAACTATTCCAAAAAACCGCCCGACCCAGGAATTCCCGGTATCATCGTGCCGCATCATGGGTTCCCCCTCACAATACGCATAGGCATTTAATCCGCCCTGCCCAAAAGGGCTCAAGCCATCAGGACTATTAAATCGCATAAGAACAGGATTGAATGCGCGATACCCATTGCCCAGCAAATAATAACCGGTAACCGGATCCCTTCTCTGACCATTAAAGCCAAGCAAGCTGAGTAAGCCGCTACCCGCCAAGCGATGCCCATAGGGCGTATAAACAAGTGTGTGAAGCTGATGCTGTTCAAGGACGTGTGTCACTGAGCGTTGTAGATCGGTGGCAAATAATGTGGTGTCGACCTTGCCGCGTTGAGACTGCAGTTGCGCCAATGGTTGGTCATCATGCCGGAAGAAACTGGTTTGCATGTCGCCCTGGATTTCGGTCGATAAATGATCTTCAGCATAAAAGCGCCGACTGTGAGGCTCGGTGGAAGTTTCGCAATCGACCAAGCGATCCAGCGCGTCATAGAGGTAGTGACACAGTAAGTTTTCGCGAGCAAGCGTTGGCATTGGCTGAACTCCGTGTAAGGACGCGGCTATCATCAGCGCTTTTGCTTCGTTTGCCTACTATCAGAACTGATAGGGTGCATTGGTAAAAAAGAATCAAAGTAGCGACAGGCCCAAGCCTCACTCTATAGCGCTTGTTGATGATTAATCCCACGCTCGGCGCAGGAATGCCTCAAGGAGAGCTCTGCGTTTCAGCTGGAAAGGGACGGGGGAGCGTCCCCGGGCTGCGTTCCCACGCAAGGGGTGGGAACGATCAATGCGCCGGGGCTTTTACTCTGGCGTGACGATCACCGGCGGCATCGTGTCCGGTGGTTCCTCCCTCGGCGGTGGGGTGGTGCCGGGCGGCTCCTGCTCGGGCACCGGTTCGGGTTCGGTCGGTGGAATCGTCGGGTCATCGATATTCGGATCTGGGGTTTTAGCCGGGACGGGAATAACCATCGTTGAAGCCTCCTTGTGGCACATGGCGTAAGACGTGCTTAAGTAGGTTGACCCTTGCACAAAGGAATTGATTCCCGCGAAGACTCAAGCAAATCCCCGTGAACTTTACCCGCGCCCGTCGCTCGGAACCTAAGTGAGTTCATTCCGGGGCCGACGGCCTTGCGCGAATGGCAACCAAGCACAAGAGCGTCCATGGGGCGTAAAGGAGAGATGCTCGATGACTGCTGAAAAACCGACAGAGCTCAACTACAACCCGCACATGCCGCTGTCGCAGGCTTTACTGCTGCCGCGCATCGCGATCGAAAACACCATGCCGACCCTCGATGGCGGGCAGTTTGCCGTCAAAGCCGTGGCGGGGCAGGACGTGGTGGTGACCAGCAAGGTATTTGCCGATGGCCACGATCAACTGGCCGTGCGGGTGCGCTGGCGTGCCGATGGCGACGAGACCTGGCAAAGCGAGGTCATGACCAGCCTGGGCAATAATGGCTGGAAGGGCCAATTTCATGTGGTAGAGCAGGGTCGTTACGTATTTTGCATCGAAGCCTGGATCGACCAGTTCGCCAGCTTCCGCTATGAGCTGGAGAAAAAGCATCTGGCCAGCGTGCCCGTCAGTCTGGAATTGCAGGAAGGTCGCAATCAGGTCCAGCAAGCGGCGGAGCGCACCGAAGGCCGGTTGAGCGAAGACCTGGCGGCGCTGCACCATGAATTGTCCGGCCTGCTCGAAACCGAGCAGGTCGCGCTGTTCATGCACCAGCGCAGTGCCGAATTGATGGCCCAGGCCGATCACCGCGCTTATTTGAGCCTCAGTCCCGAGTATCCGCTGGATGTCGAGCGCGGGCTGGCGCAGTTCGCCAGCTGGTATGAACTGTTTCCACGCTCGATCACCGATGACCCGGCCCGCCACGGCACCTTCAACGATGTGCATGCGCGGCTGCCGATGATCCAGGACATGGGCTTCGACGTGCTGTACTTCCCGCCGATCCACCCGATCGGCCGCAGTTACCGCAAAGGGCCGAACAATTCCCTCACCGCCGGCCCCAATGATCCGGGCAGCCCCTATGCCATTGGCAGCGAAGAGGGCGGGCACGAGGCGATTCACTCGGAACTGGGCACCCGCGAAGATTTCCGCCGCCTGGTCGCTGCAGCCGCTGACCACGGGCTGGAAATCGCCCTCGATTTCGCGATCCAGTGTTCCCAGGACCATCCGTGGCTCAAACAGCACCCGGGCTGGTTCAACTGGCGGCCGGACGGCACGATCAAATACGCCGAAAACCCGCCGAAGAAATACCAGGACATCGTCAACGTCGACTTCTATGCCACCGATGCCATTCCCAGTCTCTGGGTGGAATTGCGCGACATCGTGGTCGGTTGGGTCGAGGAGGGCGTGAAGATTTTTCGCGTCGACAACCCTCACACCAAGCCGCTGCCGTTCTGGCAATGGTTGATCGCCGATGTGCGGGCGTTGCACCCGGAAGTGATCTTCCTGGCCGAAGCCTTCACCACTCCGGCGATGATGGCGCGACTGGGCAAGGTCGGTTATAGCCAGAGCTATACCTACTTCACCTGGCGTAACACCAAGGCCGAACTGGCGACGTACTTCACCGAACTGAACGAGTCGCCGTGGCGCGAGTGCTACCGCCCGAACTTCTTCGTCAATACGCCCGATATCAACCCGGCGTTCCTCCATGAATCCGGACGCGCCGGCTTTCTCATCCGCGCGGCACTGGCGACCATGGGCTCCGGCCTGTGGGGCATGTATTCAGGCTTCGAGCTTTGTGAAGCGGCACCCGTGCCGGGCAAGGAGGAATACCTCAATTCCGAGAAGTATGAAATCCGCCCGCGGGACTTCACCGCACCGGGCAATATCATTGCCGAGATCGCCCAGCTCAACCGGATTCGCCGCCAGAACCCGGCCCTGCAGACGCACCTGGGACTCAAGGTCTACAACGCCTGGAATGACAACATCCTCTATTTCGGTAAACGCAGTGCCGACGGCAGCAATTTCATTCTGGTGGCGGTGAGCCTGGATCCGCATAACGTCCAGGAAGCGAACTTCGAATTACCGTTGTGGGAAATGGGTTTGCCCGACGATGCCAGCTGCCAGGGCGAAGACCTGATGAGCGGTCATCGCTGGACCTGGCATGGCAAGTACCAGTTCATGCGAATCGATCCGGCGCATCAGCCGTTCGGGATCTGGCGCTTCACTGTTTAGACACAAGGGTACCCGCGTTTGTGGCGAGGGAGCTTGCTCCTGTTCGGCTGCGAATCAGTCGCAAAACCAGCGAACGCGGTGTACTGGATGAATTGCAATGGGGTTGCTGCGCAACCCAGCGGGAGCAAGCTCCATCGCCACAAAGAGCCATCCTCGGCAGCATCAATGCTCCCCCAGGCGGCTTTATTGAATTCAACAGGAGTTTCAAATGGCGAAGAAACCCAAGGCAGCCACCTTTATCAAGGATCCGCTCTGGTATAAGGATGCAGTGATCTACCAGGTTCACGTCAAATCGTTTTTCGACTCCAACAATGACGGGATCGGCGACTTTCCCGGTCTTATCGCCAAACTCGATTACATTGCCGACCTCGGCGTCAACACCATCTGGCTGTTGCCGTTCTACCCTTCGCCACGGCGCGACGATGGCTATGACATCGCCGAATACCGGGGCGTGCATTCCGACTACGGCACCATGGCCGACGCCAGGCGGTTCATTGCCGAGGCTCACGAGCGTGGCCTGCGGGTGATTACCGAACTGGTCATCAACCACACCTCGGACCAGCATGCGTGGTTCCAGCGCGCACGCAAGGCCAAGAAAGGTTCGGCGGCGCGGGACTTCTATGTCTGGTCCGATGACGATCACAAATACGACGGCACCCGGATCATCTTTCTCGACACGGAGAAGTCCAACTGGACCTGGGATCCGGTGGCCGGCCAGTACTTCTGGCACCGCTTCTATTCGCACCAGCCGGACCTGAACTTCGACAACCCGCAAGTCATGAAGGCCGTACTGTCGGTCATGCGTTACTGGCTCGACATGGGAATCGACGGCTTGCGCCTGGATGCGATTCCGTACCTGATCGAACGTGACGGCACCAATAACGAAAACCTGCCCGAGACCCATGACGTCCTCAAGCAGATCCGCGCCGAAATCGACGCCAACTACCCGGACCGCATGCTCCTGGCGGAGGCCAACCAGTGGCCGGAAGACACCCAGCTGTATTTCGGCGACACCGACGCCAAGGGCCTCAACGGCGATGAGTGCCACATGGCGTTCCACTTCCCGTTGATGCCGCGCATGTACATGGCGCTGGCCCAGGAAGACCGTTTCCCGATCACCGACATCCTGCGCCAGACCCCGGAAATTCCGGCCAACTGCCAGTGGGCGATTTTCCTGCGCAACCACGATGAACTGACGCTGGAAATGGTCACCGACAAGGAGCGCGACTACCTGTGGAATTACTACGCGGCCGACCGTCGGGCGCGGATCAACCTGGGCATTCGCCGCCGCCTGGCGCCGTTGATGGAGCGCGATCGCCGTCGTGTCGAATTGCTTAACAGCTTGCTGCTGTCGATGCCCGGCACGCCGACCCTGTATTACGGCGATGAAATCGGCATGGGCGACAACATCTACCTCGGTGACCGCGACGGCGTGCGTACACCGATGCAGTGGTCGATCGACCGTAATGGCGGCTTCTCCCGCGCCGACCCGGCCAGCCTGGTGCTGCCACCGATCATGGACCCGCAATACGGCTACCTGTCGGTCAACGTCGAAACCCAGGCCGGAGACCCTCACTCGCTGTTGAACTGGACGCGGCGCATGCTTGCCGTGCGCAAGCAGTCGAAGGCCTTCGGTCGCGGCACGTTGAAAATGCTCTCGCCCAGCAACCGCCGGATCCTGGCGTACACTCGTGAATACAACGGGCCGGATGGCAAGTACGAAATCATCCTGTGTGTGGCCAACGTCTCGCGCAGCGCGCAAGCGGCGGAGCTGGACCTGTCCGCCTACGCCGGCATGGTGCCGGTGGAGATGCTGGGCGGTAACGCCTTCCCGCCAATCGGCCAGCTGAATTTCCTGCTGACCCTGGCGCCCTACGGTTTTTACTGGTTCGGACTCGCAGCGGAGAATCAAATGCCCAGCTGGCACGTAGAACCGGCGCACAGTCTTCCAGACTTCACAACGCTGGTACTGAAGAAACGCATGGAAGAGCTGCTCGAAGCGCCTTCACGCGCCACGATGGAGCAGGGCATCCTGCCCAGCTGGTTGCAAAACCGCCGCTGGTTCGCGGGCAAGGACGCGGCCATCGACAAGGTCCACCTGGCCTACGGCGTGCGCTTCGGTGATGCGCAGCATCCAGTGTTGCTCAGTGAAATCGAAGTCACCAGCGGCGGCCAGACCAACCGTTACCAATTGCCGTTCGGCTACATTGCCGACGATCAGGTCGGCCCGGCGTTGCCGCAGCAATTGGCGCTGTCTCGGGTGCGACGTGGGCCGCAGGTCGGTCTGATCACCGATGCGTTCGCCCTGGAAAACTTCATCCGCGCGGTATTGCAGGGCATGCAGAACAACACCCTGTTGCCTTCGGATGGTGGCGAGATCCGTTTCGAATCCACCGACGAACTGGTCAAGCTGGGTCTCCCGGCCGAGCCGGAAGTGCGTTACCTGTCAGCCGAGCAGTCCAACAGTTCGGTGGTGGTGGGCAGCAGCATGGTGCTCAAGCTGATCCGTAAAGTCGCCTCGGGCGTGCACCCGGAGCTGGAGATGAGTGCGTACCTGACCGAGGCCGGTTTCGCCAATATTTCGCCGCTGCTGGGTTCGGTGATTCGTCGCGATGCGGCGGGCGAGGACAATCTATTGATGATTGCCCAGGGTTACCTGAGCAATCAGGGAGATGCCTGGGAGTGGACGCAGAACAACCTGGAACGGGCATTGCGCGACGAATTGGCCGACGCCATGTCCGAACAGGAGCAGCACTACAACGCCCTCGGCGAGCTGAGGGACTTCGCCGGCATGCTTGGCCAGCGCCTGGGGGAAATGCACCAGGTGTTGGCGGCACCCACCGACAACCCGGACTTTGCGCCGCAGGTCACCACCCAGAAAGAGGCGCTGGCCTCGGCCAAGGACGTGGCGGCGCAGCTGGAAAACGCGCTCAGGTTGCTCAAGCAGCATCAAAACGAACTGAACCCGGCGGACAAAAGCCTGGTCACTCGTTTACTGGACAACAAAAAAGCCATTCTCAGCCACGTCCAGGAATTGGGCAAAAAGGCTGCCGGCGGCCTGCGGATCCGCGTCCACGGCGACTTGCACCTCGGGCAAGTGCTGGTGATCAAGGGCGATGCCTACCTGATCGACTTTGAAGGCGAACCGGCGCGCCCGCTCCACGAACGACGGGGCAAACACAGTCCGTATAAAGATGTGAGTGGAGTGTTGCGTTCGTTCGACTACGCTGCGGCGATGACGATCAACGTGCACAACGTCGACAATACCGACGTAGCCCAGGCCGCTCGCCAGCGTGTCGCCGAACGCTATTTGAATGAAGCGCGACAAGCATTTGTCGACGCTTATCGGCTGGCGGCAGCTAGTCTTGCTCATGCGTGGCAAGATCCGGAAGGCGAGGACGCCGCGCTGGCGTTGTTCGGTCTGGAGAAGGCGGCTTATGAGGTGGCGTATGAAGCTGAAAATCGCCCCACTTGGTTGCCGGTGCCGCTGCACGGTTTGTATGGGCTTTTGAGTGGGCTTAAACCCTTTTCCGATTTTGATGGAGAGTAGTCATGAGTTTCTCGAACAGGGAACAGGGTCACGCTAAAGAAGCGCTGTTGCCCAAGTCACGGGATATCGATGCTCTGGTACGTGCCGAGCATCATGACCCTTTCGCAATACTCGGCCCCCACGGCGATGGCGCCGGCGGGCAATTCATTAGGGCCTATTTGCCGGACGCCTTGAGCGTGCAAGTGGTGGCCAAGGACTCCGGGGAGGAACTTGGCAACCTCGAGGCCACCCAGACACCCGGTTTGTTTGTCGGGCACTTCGATCGGGCCCAGCCCTATCTGCTGCGCACCCGCTGGGCCGGCGGCGAACAAGTGTCCGAAGACCCCTACAGCTTTGGCCCGTTGCTCGGCGAGATGGACTTGTACCTGTTCGCCGAAGGCAACCATCGCGATCTCAGCGCATGCCTCGGTGCGCAACTGAAGACAGTCGACGGTGTCGACGGCGTGCGCTTCGCCGTGTGGGCACCGAACGCCAAGCGGGTGTCGGTGGTCGGAGACTTCAACAACTGGGACGGCCGCCGCCATCCCATGCGTCTGCGACATCCCACCGGCGTCTGGGAACTCTTCATCCCGCGCATGCAAGCAGGGGAGGCCTACAAATACGAAATCCTCGGCAGCCACGGCATTCTGCCGCTCAAGGCCGACCCGATGGCCCTGGCCACCTCGTTGCCGCCGGACACTGCGTCGAAAGTCGCTTCACCGCTGAAAGTGGACTGGCAGGATCAGGACTGGATGCTGTCGCGCGGCGACCGTCACCGTTCGGATGCGCCACTGTCGATCTACGAACTGCATGCCGGGTCCTGGCAGTGCGAGCTGGATGATCTGGGCGAGGTAGCCCGTCAGTACACCTGGCACGAACTGGCCGACCGGTTGATTCCATACGTCAAGGAACTGGGTTTCACCCACATTGAACTGATGCCGATCATGGAACATCCATTCGGCGGTTCATGGGGTTATCAACTGCTCTCGCAATTCGCCCCGAGCGCCCGCTATGGTTCTCCGGATGATTTCGCGGCCTTCGTCAACGCCTGTCACCAAGCGGAAATCGGCGTGATCCTCGATTGGGTGCCGGCGCATTTTCCGACCGATACCCATGGCATGGCGCAATTTGACGGCACCGCTCTGTACGAATACGGCAATCCGCAAGAAGGCTTTCACCAGGATTGGGACACGCTGATCTATAACCTGGGCCGTACCGAAGTGCACGGCTACATGCTGGCGTCGGCGCTGCACTGGCTCAAGCATTTCCACGTCGATGGCCTGCGGGTCGATGCCGTGGCGTCGATGCTGTATCGCGACTACTCGCGCAAGGCCGGCGAGTGGGTACCCAACCGGCATGGCGGCCGGGAAAACCTTGAAGCCATCGACTTCCTGCGCCATCTCAATGACGTGGTAGAACTCGAAGCCCCCGGCGCGCTGGTGATTGCCGAAGAGTCCACCGCGTGGCCCGGTGTCAGCCAGACCACCCAACAGGGCGGCCTGGGCTTTGACTACAAGTGGAACATGGGCTGGATGCACGATTCGCTGCATTACATCCAGCAGGATCCGGTATACCGCGCCCATCACCATAACGAACTGAGTTTCGGCCTGGTGTACGCGTGGTCCGAGCGTTTCATTCTGCCGATCTCCCACGATGAAGTGGTGCACGGCAAGCATTCGCTGATCGACAAGATGCCCGGCGATCGCTGGCAGAAATTCGCCAACCTGCGGGCATACCTGAGTTTCATGTGGGCGCACCCGGGCAAGAAGCTGCTGTTCATGGGGTGCGAGTTCGGCCAGTGGCGCGAGTGGAACCATGACCAGCAACTCGACTGGTACCTGCTGCAGTACTCGGAACACAAGGGCGTGCAGAAACTGGTCGGCGATCTCAATCGACTGTACCGCGAAGAGCCGGCACTGCACGAGCAGGACGCCGCGCCGCAAGGTTTCCAGTGGTTGATCGGCGATGACGCGGTCAACAGCGTCTATGCCTTCATGCGCTGGAGCAAGGACGGGCGGCCGGTATTGGTGGTGGCAAACTTCACGCCGGTACCGCGTGAGGGTTATCGCATTGGTGTACCGTTTGCCGGTCGCTGGAGCGAGGTGATCAACAGTGATTCGGCGACTTATGCCGGTTCCAACTACGGTAACAGCGGCGGAGCGTTTACCGAGGATGAGCCGAGCCATGGGCAGGCGCTGTCCCTGGTGCTGAATCTGCCGCCGTTGGCGGTATTGATGTTGCGTCCGGAGGGTTGATCTGACACCGCGTCGCGCCCTTCGTCGGAACGCCACCCCGAGCAAGCTCGCTCCGGGTGGCATTCCGACGAAGGCGTCAGATCCGACAATGCATTCTTTGAAGACAAACACTCACCACCGCATCCGCACCCCAAGACTCCCAATCAACCCGTTCAAATCATTGTCATCCACATCACTGCTGTAATCGGCACTGACGTATAGACTCAGCGCGGGCGTCACCCGGGCCACCAACCCCAAACCCACTTCGACCGTCGACGAATAGCGGCTGCTGCTGATCTTGTCGACTTGATCGAGGGTGACCGAATTGCCGGTGTACACCGTGTGCCACAAGTTGGTCCGCACATAAGGTTCGACGGGCAGGCCGTTGATGTCGTAACTACCTTTCAACCTTGCACCGACGCGACCGCTCCAGGAGGTCAGGTCACTGGAGGTGGCATCCCTCGAGCTTGCATTGGGGGTGTCCAGGGTGATCCGTTGATTGATCAATTGCGCCTGGGGTTCGACCACCCAGTTTTCGCTCAGGCCGATCGCAAAACCACCTTCCACCGACAGCGTTACCGCGCTGCCTTCGGTCACCTGCCGGGCGCCTTCGCTATTACGGCTGTAGCCGTTGACCCGGCCGCCACTGGCGCTCAAGTCGACGTGCCAGCCTTGGGGGCCGGTCAGGCTCCAATAAGCGCCGAGGCTCTCGCCTTGCAGGTTGAGGGTATCGGTCTGGGGATCGGAAAGGGCACGACTGGTCAACAAACCGTTGCTATTACCCTGGAAGTGGCTCGTACCGCCTATCAGGCCGACCCGCTGGGTATGACCGCTGCCGCTTCGAACGGTGAGCATCGCCGGGCCTTTGAATTGGTTGGCGTCCGGAATCGACGAGCCCTGGGCTTGATAATCGGTCAGCGCCTGCCTCGATGCCTGCCCATAGATCTGATCCCAGGCCAGGGGGGCGGCGTCCTCAACGGTGAGATGTGAACTGCGCATGTCAGGGTTGGGACCGAAGTGGCCAGGATAGGTGGTAGCGAGGGAGGGCAAGGTCAGCATCTGAACCTCCTGGTCATACCAGGGGGTAGCTGCTTGATCTTCTGGCGAAGCGTGGGTCTCCATGGCTGAGCACAGCAGGAGAGAACTCGAGACCGTGCAAAACGTGAATTTGATCTCTTGCGGGCTGAGTGGATTTTTCATGGAGGTCTTCCTTGCAATAGCATGCCTTATCTCGCTATGGCGCCTTTCTCCTACCCCGAATGAGGGGCGACCGAATGGGTTGGGCAAACCTCTGGCCGCCCGTTATGGCGGGAGTCCGTAGGCTTGCCCCTGATATGGTTCCGGGGGTAGTAAGGTGTAGCTAAGAAGCCCTTTGCCATTGCGTCAAGAAATTGGCCGATGAGCGGTACTGGTATTTTTAGGGCCTATAAGTGACTGAATTATGGCGCTTCTCTAACCTCTTGTTTGTTCGTCAGATCGTCAAAAAAGCGCGAACCAAAGCCCTCGCCATTGTCAGCAACCTATCCTCGAACGTGCCGTGCCGGCTCTGGAGAATTTGTGTTCCACAGGTTGGCGCGCCGGAAAGGTTTCAGTGGCAGACCGGCGATTGTGTAGCGAATTTTTAACCGCACCCCGCGGCAACCGGTCCAGGCGCTGTCGGAGTCGAACGATAGGTGTGAAAAACCGTCATCCTGGCGGTGGAGGACCACCAGCTGGTAGATCCTGGTGTCGCAAGGATTTGTGACAAAAATCAGGGGATTGCCCGTCAATGTCCCGTCGTTGAAGCGTTCAGGCCCGTTACAGGCGGATCTTCAGAGGTGGACTTCCACCGCCAGAGGCAAGTGATCCGACAGGTGTGTCCACGGCCGGGTGCCCAATATCCGAGGGTCATGGCTGCTGGCGTTGCGCAGGTAAATCCGGTCCAGGCGCAGCAGCGGGAACCGCGCCGGATAAGTCTTCGCGGGGCGGCCATGATGGCGTTCGAAGGCTTCATGCAGGTAGTCGCGACGGATCAGTGCGGCATTGCCCTGGAGCTGCCAGTCGTTGAAGTCGCCGGCGATGATGACAGGCGCATCGTCAGGCAAGGATTCGAGCAACTGGCACAAGAGCTGAAGTTGCAGCTGACGATGGCTTTCCAGCAGGCTCAGGTGCACGCAGATCGCATGGACTTCGGCGTGCCCCGGGACCTCCAGCACACAATGCAGCAGGCCGCGGCGTTCGGGGCCGGTGATCGACACGTCGAGGTTGCGGTATTCGCGGATGGGGTATTTCGACAGCAGGGCATTGCCGTGGTGACCGTCGGGGTAAACCGCGTTGCGGCCGTAGGCGAAGTCGTTCCACATGCTGTCGGCCAGGAACTCGTATTGCGAGGTTTGCGGCCAATTGTTGAAACGAGAGGAATGACGCTCGTGCTCGCCGACGACTTCCTGCAGGAAGACCAGGTCGGCCGAGGTGCTGCGCACCGCTTCGCGCAGTTCGGGAAGAATGAAGCGTCGGTTGAGCGCGGTAAAACCTTTGTGGGTATTGACGGTGAGCACTCTCAGCCGATGAACCACCGCAGGTATTTCCAACGGCGTGGATTCGATGCTCTGCGGCTTGGAATCACTGGTCACGTTCACTCCTCTGATTTCGGGCTGCATATGTATGCGACTGATGCGGGGGCCGGCAGTTCAGCGGGATTCGTCGTGACATTGGTTTCATGGCTCAAATAAAATCCCTGTAGGAGCCGGCTTGCCGGCGAAGGCGGCCTCGAGCCTTGCGGTGCTAATGAAAACGCCTTCTTTGGCAAGCCAGATCCCACAGGGTTTGGCGTGTCCACAATCGAGCGTACCCAAATCCCGAGTTGGTAAAGTCCAATGTGGGATCGGCGTTGGCTCAGACGAAGACTATTTCATACGGCAAGCGTATTCGCTCCAGCAATACCCGGGGCAGCAGCGGGACGAGGCCGATGGCCGGTTCGCCGTCGAGCTGGCTGGCGTAGGCGTGGGTGGCGTGGCTTTTGCGTGCGACGGTCCAGGTATCGAGCCGGATCTTGCGCGCGCGATGCCACGGAATCATGCCGCGATTGCGGGTCGGCCAGTGCCAGGCCCAGAGCGGTACTTCATGAAACGTTGCACCCACCATGGCTGCCGCCTTGGCGCTGGCCCGGCCAACCGCAGCATGGTCATTATTGCTGTCCTCGCCCCAGGTGCTGAATACCACGTCGCCGGGGCGCAGGTAACGGGCGATGAATTGAGTCAGTTGAAGTTCCCGCCCGGCCAAGGCGTTGTCGGTGAAACCGCCGCGAATCCACTTCAGGCTGTGCATCGGTAACCCCAGCCGGCGCAAGGCCTCGACGCTTTCCTGGGGGCGAAACACACTCAGGCGTTTCTCCGACCACTGCTGCGACCCCGGATGGCTGGCGCTGCCGTCGCTCATGGAAATCAATTGCAGGGGATGCCCGAGGGTGCTGAGCAACTGCAGCAAGCCGCCGCAGGTCACGACTTCATCCCCGGGATGCGGCGCGATCACCACGACACGCGCGCCAAGGGGCACCAGGGTTTCGGTATTGATGACGGGAATGGTGTTCAGTTGAGGGGCGCTGTTCCAGATCTGCGCGGGGTGGCTGCTTTCATTGACGGAAACAGTCTTCATCGGTGCTACATCCTTGTCTGATTACAAAGTGCAGCGCTCCCAACCCTGGATTGCCGCGAGCAGAGTATTGCTCATGTCAGGCTATTCGTCGCGTCGATGATCTATCTGGTACGTTTTTTATCTTTTTGGCCTGGACGAGCCTCGCACATGAAAAAACCTTTCATCATCGCAAGCCTTCCAGGGCCGCCACCGAACGGGGTTCGCGGCTCCATAGTTCCAACAGGAAATCGGCCTCCTGATGCAGGACCAGGCGCGGCAGGTGCAAATGCTCGTGGAGCAGGTCATGAACGAGCCGGGCATTGAGCGGACAGCCATCGATCGGCGGGCGCCAGTGACACGCCAGGAGCTGGCCGTCGGCGGTCAGCGATTTTGCGGCGCGTTCGATCAGTTGCTTGAGATCCGGGGCATCCAGGTAATAGCCGACTTCGCTGAGCACGATCAGGTCGAACTGTTCGTTGGGCCAATCGCCCGGCAAACGGCTCTGGCGGACTTCAGCATGATCGAACAGGCTCAGACGAGTGCGGGCCAGTGCCACCGCCGCGGCCGCGGTGTCGCAACACAGCAGGCGGTCGCAGCGGGCGGCCAGATCCGCACTCAGTTCGCCGTTGGCGCAACCCGGCTCGAAGATGGCGCGATAGTGCGCCCGGGGCAGCGCGGCCAGGGTGATGGCACGTTTGCGCTGTTCATACCAACGATCGCGGAACGCCCAAGGATCATCGCTACCTGCAAACAACCCGTCGAAGTAGCGATCCTCGACGCTCATAGAAACACCACCTCGAAAGGTTGCAGCAATCGATCGAGCACATAGGGGGCCAGGACCGGCGGCAAGCCGATGCGCGGATCGCCTTCCAACTGGCTGGCGAAGGCGTGTACGGCATGACGCTTGCGCGCCACCTGATGCGGCGTGAGCAAGACTTTTCGCGCCCGGTGCCACGGCACACCACTGTCATCGGGGGTTGCCCAGTGCCAGGTCCAGACGGGCAGTTCGTGCAAAGTGGCACCGACGCGTCGGGCCGCCTCGGCGCTGGCACGACCCACGGCCTCGTGGTCGCAATGACCGTCTTCGCGCCAGGTGGTAAACACCACATCGCTGGCACACAGGTGGCGTTCGATGAACGCGCTCAACTCGGCTTCCCGCGCCGCCACCCGACTGTCCGCAAAGCCGCCGCGCAACCATTTCAGACTGTGCAGCGGCAAGCCTAGACGGCGCAGGGCTTCGGCGGACTCCTGGGGGCGGACCGCACTCAGACGTTCCACCGGCCAGCGCTCGGACCCCGGGTGACTGGCACTGCCATCGGTGACCGAGATCAACTGCAGCGCACGATCAGCCGCCGCGAGCAGTTGCAGGAAGCCGCCGCAGCCCAGCACTTCATCGTCCGGATGGGGCGCGATGATCACGGCCCGGGAACCCTCCGGCACCAGCGCCAGGATGTCGATCACCGGTAGCTGCGCCAGGTGGCTGGACGTTTGCCACAGGTGCAGCGGCGTACCCTGACCGACGATTGGATTGGTTTTCATAGGCTCCATGTTCCGTTGATGACCTGTCGACCCAGCGCCGCAAGGTCTCGTTCGGCGTGGCTCTGACGCAGGAACACCGGCAGGTCGGCGATCAGCCGGGCGAATTGTCGATCCTTGCAATAGGGACCGGCGCCCAAGCCATGGCCGACATGCAGGATGACCTGTTCGGCGCTATGCTCGACCACCGCCCGCACGCGACGAGCCAGCAGCTCGGCATTGTCCAGTGGAGCGGCATCGATGCCCAGGGCACTACCGCGCAGCACCTCGGCAGCGGCCTGCAATGCGCTATCCACCGCCCCGAGGTGGGCCAGGGCATGGGGTTCTTCGTGGTGGGCGCAGTGACTGCGCAGACGTTCGGCAATGCGTTGAGCGGCGCCATACCAACAGGCGGCAATACCGATCCCGCCTTGCCAGAAGCCGGGGCGTTGCAGGTAGTCGCCGGGCTGGCCGATGGCGTGCGCCCTGGCGCCGTCGAACAGCACGTCGACGCTGCCGGTCGCACCCATGCCGACGGCGTGCCAGCCTTGATCGGTGATGGTCACACCGGGTTGATCCAGCGCCACCGCCACCAGTTGCTGTCGATCCTGCTCGTCCCAGGCGGTCAGCAAACCGTGGTTCAACACCGCAGCGCCGGAACACCAGGCCTTGCATCCGTTCAGTACAATCGATTGCCCCTGTGGGCTGATCCGGACCCGCGCCTGGGGCGGTTCGGCGGCCCACATGCCCCATGTACTGCCCGGTGTTGGCGATCCACCGAGTTGCCGGATGATCGCCAGCGCATCTGTATGGCCCTCGTACAACTTGCACAACCCCAGATCATGCCCGCCGACCTCGGCCAGCGCCTGAAATCGCTCCAGGGTCCGGCCACTGCCGGGCAGCGGAAGCCGATCGAGACCTGCTTCCACCAGCGCCCGCAGGCACCGGCCTAACGCTTGGGTGTCAGCGTAATCCGGTGACAGACGATGCAGGAAACCCTGGAGGTCCATTTCACTCGTCATCCTCACGCTGCAATTCGAACAGCAGCAGCGAACGCCCGGTGACCGAGTACTCGTGACCGAATTCGAAGCGTTCCTGACCGCGAATGGAAGGTTGGTTGGTGTCGATCATACAGGTCCAGTAACTGCCATCGGGCACTTCCGGCAGCAGGAAATTGACCACATCATGATGGGCGTTAACCACCAGCAGCAGGGTCGCATCGCCACCTTTGCGGCGAATCCCGGTTTCCTGGGCGCGGCCGTCGAGCAGCATGCCCAGGCACCGTCCGTGGGCTTCTTCCCACTGTTCGATGGTCATCTCGCTGCCGTCCGGCGCCAGCCAGGTGACGTCCTTGACCCCGATGTCTTCGTTGTAATTGCCCACCAGGAAACGCCCGCGACGCAGGATCGGGTAGGCCAGGCGCAGCTTGATCAGGCGTTTGACGAACTTGAGCAAGGCCTTGCCGTCTTCGCTCAGGTCCCAGTTGACCCAACCGATCTCGCTGTCCTGGCAATAGGCGTTGTTGTTGCCTTCCTGGGTGCGGGCGAATTCGTCGCCGGCCACCAGCATCGGTGTACCTTGGGACAGCAGCAGCGTGGCGAAGAAGTTACGCATCTGGCGCTGACGCAGTTCATTGATCTCGGGATCGTCGGTCGGACCTTCGACACCGTGGTTCCACGACAGGTTGTTGTTGCTGCCGTCCTGGTTGTCTTCGTCGTTGGCTTCGTTGTGCTTGTCGTTGTACGAGACCAGGTCGTTAAGGGTGAAACCGTCGTGGGCGGTGATGAAGTTCAACGAGGCGTAAGGCCGCCGACCCCGCTGGTTGAACATCTCGCCGGAAGCGGTCATACGGCTGGCGAAGTCCGCGAGCTGGCCATCGTCGCCTTTCCAGAACGCGCGCACGGTGTCGCGAAATTTGTCGTTCCACTCGACCCAACCTGGCGGAAAACCACCGACCTGATAACCGCCGGGGCCGCAATCCCACGGCTCGGCGATCATTTTCACCTGGCGCAGCACCGGGTCCTGGCGACAGGCAACGAGGAAGCTGTGACGTTCGTCGAAGCCTTCGTGGTAACGGCCGAGAATGGTCGCCAGATCGAAGCGGAAACCGTCCACGTGCATTTCCGTGGCCCAGTAGCGCAGGGAGTCGGTGACCATCTGCAGCACACAGGGGTGACTCAGGTCCAGGGTGTTGCCGGTGCCGGAGTCGTTGATGTAGTAGCGTTTGTCATCAGGCATCAAGCGGTAGTACGAGGCATTGTCGATGCCGCGCATGGACAGGGTCGGGCCCTGTTCATTGCCCTCGGCGGTATGGTTGTAGACCACGTCGAGGATCACTTCGAGATTGGCTTCGTGCAGGTGCGCGACCATCTCCTTGAATTCGGCGATCTTGCCGCTGGCCAGGTACCGCGGATCGGGGGCGAAAAAGGCAATGCTGTTGTAGCCCCAGTAATTGGTCATGCCCTTGTGCAGCAAGTGCTGGTCGTTGACGAAGGCATGGATAGGCAGCAACTCCACGGACGACACACCGAGCTTGCGGATATGTTCCAGCACATCATCGACCATCAAGCCGGCGAAGGTGCCACGCTGGTTCTCGGGGACAGAAGGGTGGCGCATGCTGATGCCGCGCACGTGAGTCTCATAAATGATCGTCTTGTCCCACGGTACGCTGACACGATGGTCGTGCCCCCAGGTGTGGGCCGGGTCGATCACCTTGCATTTGGGGACGAAGGGCGCGCTGTCACGCTCATCGAAGCTGAGGTCGGCGTCCGGGTGGCCAATGGTATAGCCGAACAAGGCTTCGGACCATTTCAACTCGCCGACCAATTGCTTGGCATAGGGGTCGATCAGCAATTTGTTGTGGTTGAATCGATGACCGTTGGCCGGGTCGTACGCACCATGGACGCGGTAACCGTAGATCATCCCCGGATGCGCGTCGGGCAGGTAACCGTGATAGATCTCGTCGGTGTATTCCGGCAACTCGATGCGCTCGAGTTCGACTTCGCCGGCGTCATCGAAGATGCACAGCTCCACCTTGGTGGCGTTGGCGGAAAACAAGGCGAAATTGACCCCCAGGCCATCCCAGGTCGCGCCGAGCGGGAAGGGCAGTCCTTCACGGATTCGCGATGGCGTCTCGACGTGCGGTTCTGGCGCGGATTTCTTTGTACTGCTCATACATGCTCCTGCAAAGGGGGACAATTCATGGCTCAGGCGTTTTTCGAGGGCGAGCGAGCCCTCGGTGGCGAGGAGGCACTCGCCACGCATTCAATCGTTCAGGACACGTTAAGGAAGCATTAGACCGCGGGAGGTTTACGCGCGGTGCGAGGCTTCTTCGCGGTGGCTTTTTCACCAGGCGGGATGACCGATGAGGCAGCGGCCGGTTTGGCCTTGGCCTTGGTTTTCGGCTCTACGCCCTTGCCATCCAGGGTCTTGTCATTGACTAACTTGCCGTCGGGCTTTTTCGTCGCTGTCTTGGTGGCGGCAGCTTTACCGCCTGCGGCTTTTGACGATTTGTTCGGTGACAGGGCTTCGGCTTCAGCCAGCTTGCGAGCCATTTCCCAGTGACGGGCGTCCTGGCCTTCGGGCTTTCCTTCCGATTCCCAGATCTGATAGGCAAACTCGCGGATGCGTTTATCTTCGGTACTCATCGCTATGCTCCTGAACTGCACTCAAGTGTCGGTAGTTTGGATAAAGAGATTGACCGGGAATTCCCCCAGCGCAGCGCTGATCATCAGCTCCCCTTGGGTTGTGACTGCGACGCTGGAAAAAAGTCCCTTCAAATGTTCATCAGGGGTGGCGAACGGTAATTTGACCCGGGTATCGCCCCACAGCCGCGCATCGATTTGCGGTTGGGCACTGTTTTTCAGCAACTCGGCGCAGCGGATCGGCACGATCACGATCGCCCGTTTTCCTGCCTCGTAGCGGGCAAACGCCAACACCCGGTGCGCCTGACTGCCGACCACTTCCAGAGCCTGATACGCCCCTCGCCGAAACAACTCGGCGTGTTCGGCCCGCAGGTTCAACGCCTGGGCGATAAGGCTTTGCTTAATGCGCCCGTCCCGCCAGGTTGCCAGCAGTTCGGGCAAATCCGCAGAGGCGTGCAGCGCCCGTTGCCTGTGCGCGTAATCCACCGGCCGCCGATTATCCGGATCCACCAAGGTGAAATCCCAGTACTCGTTGCCCTGATAAAGATCCGGTATGCCCGGCGCGGTCATGCGCAGCAAGGTTTGCGCCAATCCGTTGAGTGCGCCGGGTGCGGCGAGGGAGTTGACCGCCTTGCCCAGGGCTGCGCGCAACAGCTCACCTTCGGGACTGAGCATCAGTCGGTGCAAAAATTGCTGCATCGCTTGTTCGTAAGCGTCGTTGGGTGCGCTCCAGCTGCTTTGCAACTTGGCCTCGCGCAAGGCTTTCTGTTGCCACTGCCAGAGTCGTTGGGTGTACGCCTCGATCGCTACTGGATCTTCACTGCGCAATTCCAGCGGCCAGCTGCCGAGGATCGCTTGATACAGGATCAACTCGTCACCCGTCGATGGCATCTGGTCGTCATCGCGAAGAGGGCGGGCCAGCGCTTGCCAGAGCGGCACTTGCTCGGCATACCAGGCACTGCGTTCGCTCAGCACCGCCAACCGCGCACGGGTGTCTTCGCCGCGCTTGTGGTCGTGGGTGGCGGTGGCCAGCAGATTATCCGGAAACGCTTCGAGACGGCTGATGCAAACGGCATGGAAATCGGCAACCGGCGCGCTGAACTGTTCGGTGCTGAACCCCACGTCATTGCGCGACAGCAACACCGCCGAGCGATAGAACGCGGTATCTTCCACAGCCTTGGCCGCGGCCGGCGAGGTCAACTGCTGAAAGCGCACGCAAGCGTGCTTGAGCATCTTGCGCTGGCGACCCGCCGGGCGTTGGCGCCATGGTTCACCACCGAGCCAGCGGGCCAGGCAATCGAGCACCGGCCAATCGGCCTCGCTGAGCGATTGCCGGGCACCGTCCATGGCCTGCTGGAAAAACACATCGTCTTCGGCACTGCGGCCAAGGGGGCTGATATAGGTGCGATACACCGGGAAGTGCACGATCAATTCCTGCAAAGCCCGCCGAATCGCGCCGAGGGTCAGGTCGCGTGTCATCAGGTCGTCCCGGGCGACTTGCAGCAACGCCTGGGCCACGCTCTCGAAGTCCCCGGCAAGAGAACCGTTAAGGATCTGCTGGCGGGCCAGCTGCGCTTCCTGGCGAAAATCGGCGGGACGTCCGCTGTATCGGCTCCAGAGCTTGCCCAGGGTCTGGGCGCCTTCGGGGTCGTGTTGCAGCAGCGACAACTGGTTCATGAATTCATAACCGGTGGTGCCATCGACGGACCAGTCGCGATGCAGGGTTTCGCCTTCGCCGAGGATCTTCTCGACGAAGATCGGCAGGTGCCGCTGCGGTGACAGGCTATCGACCCGGCGCCGTAATTTACGGCAATAACCCCGGGGGTCGGCAAGGCCGTCGATGTGGTCGATACGCAGACCGTCGACCAGGCCGTCGGCCACCAATTCGAAGATCTTCGCGTGGGTCTCCTCGAACACGGCCGGGCGCTCGACCCGCAGGCCGCCGAGTTCGTTGACATCGAAAAAGCGCCGCCAATTGATATCGTCCGCCGCTGTGCGCCAGCTGGCCAGGCGGTAGCTTTGGCGCTCCAGCAAGTTGTGCAGACGCTCGAATCCCTCGCGCGTGAGCGAATCGTAAGCCTCCACGTTGCGCTGGATCGCTTGCGCAATGGCCGGATCAGCAGCGAGCTCGCGCAGCTCTGTCTTGAGCGGAATCGCCAGGCTGTGTCCGTCCATCTGATAGCTCAAGGCGCTGAAACGGTCGGCCAGGGATTTAAGTTGCTCGGCCTGATCGGCATTCAGCGTGTCATCGGCCTTGAGCAGTTCGCCGTAACCCGTCGGGCAGATCGGGAAGTGATGCTCGTAGTGCTCGACATGAAACGCCCCGTCCTGGGCATCGAAACGCAAGGGCAAGGTGCCGTCCTGCAAGGCGACGCCGTAATCGCTTCCGAGGAAGGGCAGCAACAATTGGCCTGCCATCAACGGATCGGGGGAATGCCACTGGATATCGAAGAACTCGCCGTAGGGGCTCAGGCGTCCCCATTCCAGCAAGTCCAGCCACCAGGGGTTGTCGCCACCGCCGACCGCCATGTGGTTGGACACGATGTCGAGGATCAGCCCCATCCGGTGCTCACGCAAGGTGCTGACCAGGCGGCGCAAGGCCGCTTCGCCGCCCAGCTCCGGGTTGACCGTGGTCGGGTCCACCACATCGTAGCCATGCATGGAGCCGGGGCGGGCGCTCAGCAGGGGTGACGCATAGAGGTGGCTGATGCCCAGGCTGGCGAAATAAGGGACCAGCGGCACGGCCTGGTCCAGGGTGAAACCTTTATGAAACTGCAGTCGCAGGGTGGCCCGCAATGGTTGGATGAGCGCTTGATTCATTGGTCACGCTCGGCCGCCTGAAGTCGCGCGCAGGCGAGCAGTTCCAGGCGCCGGGCGGCGTCCGGGTCATCGAGCAATGTTTCGCTGTCTCCCGGCAAGCGTCGGGACCAGTTGGGGTGGGCGTCGGTGGTGCCGGGCAGGTTGGCCTGCTGTTCGATGCCCAGAGCATCTTCCAGCGGCAGCAACACCAGCGGCGCCGGGGTATGCCCGAGGAAACGGATCGCGGCATCCAGCACCTGATCGGTTTCATGGGATTCTTCGCGGAAATTCTGCGGATCCTCGCTCAACACCCGGCGCAGGCCTTCGCGCTCGCGCTCGCGGTGATGGCGCCATTCGATTTCACTCGAAGCGTCGACCAGCCCGAGACGGGCATTCCAGTCGATGTCGTGGCCGTGCCACCAACCATTGAGAGTCGGCAAGTCATGGGTGCTGGTGGTGGCCAGCGCGTTGTCCGGCCAATCGAGCATGGGCTTGAAGTGGGCATTGTCCTGTTCGAACAACAGCACGCGCATGCCGAGGATCGAACGGGCGATGAGTTTTTCCCGAAGGCCCTCCGGCACTGTCCCCAGGTCTTCACCGAGCACGATGGCTTGATGGCGATGGGATTCGAGGGCCAGCAAGCGCAGCAGGTCGTCCACCGGGTAATACAGGTAGGCGCCGTCCGCCGGGGGGGCGTCATTGGGGATCACCCAGAGCCGTTGCAGGCCCATGACGTGGTCGATGCGCAGGCCTCCGGCGTGGGCGAAGTTATCCCGGAGCATTTCAATGAACGCACGAAAGCCGTTGCGCACCAGGCCTTCGGGGGAGAACGCGGAAATGCCCCAGCCCTGGCCGCTACGGTTGAGAATGTCCGGTGGTGCGCCCACGGTCAGCGAGGCGAGCAATTCGTCCTGGCGACTCCAGGCCTGGCTGCCGCCGCCGTCGGCACCTACCGCCAGGTCGGCGATCAGTCCGATGCTCATGCCGCTGGCGCGGGCGGCGGTTTGTGCGCGCTCCAGGCAGCGAGTGATCAGCCATTGGCAGAAGGCAAAGAAGCCGATGCGGCCGGCGTTTTCTTCGGCAAACGCGGCGAGGGCGGCGCTGCGCGGATCGCGCCATTGTTCGGGCCACTCGCGCCAGTCGAGGCCTTCACCCTTCGCGGCACGGGCTTGCTGAATGGCTTCGAAGCGGCAATGGTTTTCCAGGGCTTCGCCGCCGGCGTGGCGGAAGCTGCTGAAGTCGGCATGCAGCGGGTGTTCGCCCTGGACAAAGCCTTCGTACAGCGCCTGCAGCAGACGATGCTTGGCCTCGGCGGCCACCGGCCAATCGATCAGCGGCAGCTCTTCAAGGTGCTTGAGTTCGGCGGCCAGCCCCGTGGCATCGATCGCCGTGCGCACGGCGCGTTCACCAAGAATGAGACCCGGTGCGGCGTAGAGGCTGTTGAGGAACAGACGGCTGGACGGCGAATAAGGGCTGTAGCGATGGGTGTCGTTGGCGAACATCGCATGCAGCGGGCTGATCGCGATGGCTTCGGCACCACGCTCGCCAGCGACCCGGACCAGATCTTCCAGGGCCTGGGTGTCACCGAAGCCACCGTCGCCGGGACGACGCAAGCCGTACAGCTGGACGCTCAGGCCCCAGGCGCGGGGGATCGGGTTGTTGACCGCATCGCCGACGCTGTAGCAGCGAGCCGGGGCGACGGCCAGGGTAAAGGATTGGCCGTCGATACTGACGTGTTGATAACCGACTGGAATCAGGCCGGGCAGAATCGCTTCGGCGTCCAGTTCAAGGTTGAGCCGCGAGCCATCTTCGAGATGGACCTCGCACGGCGTTTGGGGCTCGAAGTAGTGCGCCAGATTGAGGCCGACGCCGACGTCTGCGGTAATCAGCGGCGGCAGGTGACGGGTCTGTTGCACTTGCTGCAATTGCAGCAGGCTGGCGTCGATTTCCTGTGCGGAGCCGGCGGGGTGGCCGAGTCCGGTGAGGACGTTGCGCAAAACCGATGGGGCGACTTTCTGCGGGCGGCCGTTGGCGTCGATCCAGTCGACAGCCAAACCAGCACGGCTGGCCAGTATTTCCAGTTGCGCATCACTCATTGGCGCTCTCCATCCAGGGGTAGCATAGGGGCTGCGGCCGTGAGGCTGACTAGCGCGCAATACGGGGCAAGCGTGCCCCGATCCAACAGGCCGGCCGACTGAGGTGGGTGTTCGAACAGCAGCGAAGCGTCGGCCTGTGGTGAGTGGACCACAGGCTTGTCGCTGAGGTTCAGGTCAATACGCAGCTGACTGCCATTACCCAGTTGCCAGCGTGCGGTCACCGCGCCCTCGGCCAGGACCTCGGCGCCCAAGGCAACGGTACCCGGCAGATGGGGGATGATGTGTTTATGCCGCAGCCGCAACAGTTGGTGATACAGGCCCTGCATCGCCGATTGCCGGGTGGCGGTCAGTTTGGGCCGGGATGCTTCAAAAGTCTGCCGCGCGTTCGGATCGGGAATCTGTTCGCGTTTATGCGGATCGGTGAACGCGCTGAACGCGGCAAATTCATTGCGTCGTCCCTCGCGCACCAGTTCCGCCAGTTCACCGTGGTGGCTGGTGAAAAACAGGAAGGGCTCTTCGGCGGCGAACTCGTCGCCCATGAACATCAGCGGGATCATCGGTGACAGCAACAGCAGCGCCGTGGCGGCTTTCAAGGCCTCGCGGCTGGTCAGCTGGTGCAAGCGTTCGCCAAAAGCGCGATTGCCGATCTGGTCGTGGTTTTGCAAAAACAGCACAAAAGCACTGGGCGGCAGGTGACCGCTGGGTTCTCCGCGGGGGGTGCCGTGGCGGGTGACGTGACCCTGAAACACGAAACCCTGGCTCAGGCAGCGAGCCAGTTGCTCGGTGGGGTTGTCAGCATAGTCGGCGTAATAAGCATCGGTTTCGCCGGTGAGCAGCACATGCAGGGCGTTATGGCCGTCATCATTCCACTGCGCGTCGAAGCCTTCCTGCAGCAGGCTGGCCTGATTGTGCTCGTTCTCCACCGTCAGCCACACATGACGCGCCGGATCTGTCTGCTCACGAACCCGTTGCGCCAGTTCCTGGAGGAAGTCGGGGCTTTCAATGGCGTGGACCGCGTCCAGGCGCAGGCCGTCGAAGCGGTATTCGAGCAGCCACATCAGCGCGTTTTCGATGAAGAAGTCCCGTACCTCGCGCCGCCGGAAATCAATGGCCGCACCCCAGGGGGTGTGCTTGTCTTCGCGGAAAAAACCCTTGGCGTAGCGATGCAGGTAATTGCCGTCCGGGCCAAAGTGGTTGTAGACCACGTCGAGGATCACCGCCAGGCCGTGGCCGTGGGCGGTGTCGATCAGGTGCTTGAGTTGATCGGGGGTGCCATAGGATGATTGTGGCGCGTAGGGCAGGACGCCGTCGTAGCCCCAATTACGGTCACCGGGGAACTGCGCCAGGGGCATCAGTTCGATCGCGGTAATCCCCAGTTCCACCAGGCGCGCCAGGTGCTTCTCGACGTCACTGAAACCGCCGAGGGCACCGACGTGCAGTTCGTAAATCACCGCTTCGTTCCATGGCCGGCCCAACCAGGTGCTGTGTTGCCAACGATAGGCGAGAGGGTCGACCACGACGCTGTGCAGATGGATATCACCGGCCTGAGCGCGGGAGGCCGGGTCGGGCACCTCCAGCTCCCCATCGATGTTGTAGCGGTAACGCGTGCCCGCCGGGCAGCGGGTATTGATCACGAACCAACCATCGGCCTGAGGCAATAGTGGCAAGGATTGTCCATCTTCCAGTTCGACACTGACAAAAAACGCATCTGGCGCCCACAAGGCAAAACGCGTGTGTTCTGCGTCCAGCATAATTGCGCCGTGGGGCCAGGTCTCAAGGGTCCGTAACGGCATCTATGAAAACCTCTTACTGTCTGTGCGATTTACCCAGTGCTTTAGCCACCAGCTGTTCGTAAAGTTCGGCGTAGGGTTCGACCGCCTTGCACCAGTTGAATGGCGCGGCCATGGCACGGCAGCGCATGGCATTGAGCAGGTCGGGGTAGGCGAATACCTTGAATGCCCGGCTCAGGGCTTCCTGGTAACTTTCCACTGTGGATTCGTCGAACAGGAACCCGGTCACGCCATTTTCGATGGTGTCGGCCAAGCCACCGGTATTGCGTGCCACCGGCAATGAACCGAAGCGCTGGGCGTACATCTGGCTCAGGCCGCAAGGCTCGTAGCGCGACGGCATCAGCAGGAAGTCGCTGCCGGCGAACATGCGTCGGGCGTCGGTTTCATTGAAGCCAATGCGCACGCCGATTCGCCCCGGGAAACGCAGGGCCAGCTCACGCATCGCTTGCTCTTCTTCCGGCTCGCCACGTCCGATGATCGCGATCTGGCCACCGGATTCGACGATGTATTCGGAGACGGCTTCGGTCAGGTCCAGGCCTTTTTGATAAACCAGGCGCGAGACCACCGCAAACAGCGGGCCTTCGGAGTCATCCAGGCCGAACAGGTCTCGAACGTGGGCGGCATTGACGGCCTTGCCTTCCCAGTCGCCGATGCTGAACGGGCAGAACAGATGCGGGTCGGTAGCCGCATCCCAACTTTCATCGATGCCGTTGGGGATACCGCTGAGCAGCCCTTGCTGGGTCTTGGCGGCGAGAAAACCGTCGAGGCCGCAGCCGAAGGCCGGGGTGGTGATCTCCTGAGCGTAAGTCGCGCTGACCGTGGTGATATGGCTGGAATAGGCCATGCCGGCCTTGAGGAACGACATCTTGCCGTAGAACTCCATGCCGTCCTGTTGCAGTGCATGGTTGGGAATTCCCAGTTCCGGGCATGATCCCAGACTGGTCACGCCCTGATACGCCAGATTGTGGATGGTGAACAGGGTCGGGGTGCGCTGTCCACGCCAGTGCATATAGGCAGGCGCCAGGCCGGCCGGCCAGTCATGGGCGTGCACCAGGTCCGGGCACCAGTGGATTTGTGCGAGGTTGGCGGCGATATCGGCCGCCGCCAGGCCCAGTCGGGCGAAGCGAATATGGTTGTCCGGCCAGTCGCGACCGTTGTTGGCGCCGTAGGGCGACCCTTCGCGCTCGTAGAGTTCGGGGCAGATCAACACGTAAATGACCAGGCCATCGGGCATGTCCATGCGCCCGATCTTGCCGGGGGGAAGGGCTGCGTGACCGCCCAGCTCACCAATGATATGAATGGGGTTTTCGCTGTTCAGCACCTGCGGGTATCCGGGTATAAGCACACGCACATCGTGCAGTTGAGCCATGGCCCGGGGCAGCGCCGCGGAAACGTCGCCCAGGCCGCCGGTCTTCACCAGATCGGCAATTTCGGAGGTGACGAACAGGACTTTCTTTCTATTGGGGTTGTGCCTGGCAACCGGTGCCAGCGACTTGGTGCCGGGGACGCTGATCGTTTGGGCATTGCCTGTACTCACGACGCTCGACTCGCCGACCTGCTGATGAGCACGTTCTCCCTGAATATCTAAAGCCGCACTGATCATATGAATCTCCCGTGTTATTGATCTAATTCTTAGGTCTGGCAGACGATGTTCCATGGCCAATTCACCTGGCCGGGCGCAAACGCGCTACGCATCGGAGAGCAAATGCTGCCCATGCGTTGAAGCAGAAACGCTTGAAATGGACATTGCAAGGATTGCACCAGTCGCAACACTCCTCCCTTTCAGGTGACCCGTCGCGACGGGTAAAAGTTTCGAGTTTTTTTTCACTTTATGACTGACCGGTTTTGCCTCGCGCAAAGGAGTCTAGGCCAGAACTTAGAGCGGGGAAGGCCGAATGGCAAAATTGTTCGACAATCGGTCCAAAGAGGCACGGACGTCCCGTTTTGAAGGCGCAATCCACCGACGAAGGGCGACTTTTTCAAGGATTTGGCGCCAATAAATCGAAGTGATGACACATTATCGTGCACGGTCTTACGGGACCGATGCGCTTTTATGGTGCGCCGGATGGGTCCCGCTTTTGGCTGAACCGCTGCCTTCGGGGCACCTTGCGGCCTTGGTATAGTTCGGCTCTCGTTCTTGCCCGGTAAAGGATCACTCCCATGGCTCAGTACACCGCATTCACCGTCGAACTGGCGGACAAGATCGCCCATGTGCAGATCAATCGCCCTGAAAAGATCAATTCGATGAACGCGGCGTTCTGGAGCGAAATCATCGAGATTTTCCAATGGGTCGACGACACCGATGAAGTGCGGGTGGTGGTACTCAGTGGCGCCGGCAAGCATTTCTCTTCCGGCATCGACCTGATGATGCTGGCCGGCGTGGCCAATGAACTGGGCAAGGATGTCGGGCGTAACGCGCGCCTGCTGCGGCACAAGATCCTGGCGCTGCAGGCGTCGTTCAATGCCGTCGACCAATGCCGCAAGCCGGTGCTGGCGGCGGTGCAGGGTTATTGCCTGGGGGGCGCCATCGACCTGATTGCCGCCTGCGACATGCGCTACGCCGCCGAAGACGCGCAATTCTCGATCAAGGAAATCGACATCGGCATGGCCGCCGACGTCGGCACCTTGCAACGCTTGCCGCGGATCATCGGTGACGGCATGCTGCGTGAACTGGCTTACACTGGTCGCTCGTTTGGCGCCGAGGAAGCGCGGGGCATGGGCCTGGTCAATCGCGTCTACAGCGACACTGCCAGCCTGCTTGATGGCGTGATGGGCATCGCCCGGGAGATCGCCGGCAAGTCGCCGATCGCCATCAGCGGCACCAAGGAGATGATCAGCTACATGCGCGACCATCGCATCGACGACGGCCTCGAATACGTCGCCACCTGGAACGCCGCCATGCTGCAATCCACCGATCTGCGCGTGGCCATGGCCGCCCATATGAGCAAACAGAAACCTGAATTTCTGGATTGATTAACATGACTTCTCGCTGGACCACTGCAGTACTGGACACCGATCAACCCGGCGGCTGGGCCGTAGCGCGCAGCCCCGAAGGCTTTCTGTACGACGACAATGGCGCGCTGTTTCCACGGGAGTGGCTCAAACGCCAGGACCTGTCGATCCTCGCCGAGCACGGCATCGGTCACCTGGATGGTGAACCGGTCTATCTGCTGGAGCTGCGCAGTCACAGCGAAGTACCGGGCTGCAACTGGAAAGGCTTGCGCGCGTTCATGCTCGAAAGCGACCACGGGGTGTTCAAGGTGCTCGGTTATGCCGCGCAGATCGGCACCTGGGCTCGCGAACATCGCTTCTGCGGCAATTGCGGGCAGGCGACCCGCCAGGTCGTGCGCGAACGGGCGATGTACTGCGAGCCGTGCGATTTACGTTATTACCCGCGCATCTCGCCGAGCATGATCGTGCTGATCACCCGTGGCGACGAAATCCTGCTGGCGCGTTCTCCGCGTTTTGTCAGCGGGGTCTATAGCACCTTGGCGGGGTTCGCCGAGCCGGGCGAGTCGGCCGAGGACTGCCTGGTTCGCGAGGTGCATGAAGAGGTGCAGATCGAAGTCAGGAACATCCAGTACATGGGCAGCCAGTGCTGGCCGTTCCCCCATTCGATGATGCTCGGCTTCCATGCCGAGTACGCTGGTGGCGAGATCGTGTGCCAGGAGGACGAGATCGAAGACGCCCAGTGGTTCAACGTCAACGAGCTGCCGCCATTGCCGGCGTCACGCTCGATTGCCCGTTACCTGATCGACGTCTACGTGGCAAGACGCCTAGGCCACGCTGAACCAGTGTTGCCAGGCTAACCGCACCGTCAGGCCCAGCACCACGGTAATGAACACCGGGCGAATGAATTTCGCACCGCCACTGATGGCGGTGCGAGCGCCGAAGAACGCGCCGACCATCACCGACAGGCCCATGCTCAGGCCGATGATCCAGTCCACCTGCCCGGAAAACACGAACACCGACAGCGCCGCAATGTTGCTGACGAAGTTCATGCTGCGCGCCACGCCGCTGGCCTTCACCAGGTCGATGGGGTACATCAGCATGCTGCTGACGGTCCAGAAAGCCCCGGTGCCGGGGCCGGCCACGCCATCGTAGAAGCCGAGGCTGAAACCCTGGCTCGATTGCCACTTTTTCCTGATCGGTGCATCGCTGTCCAGTGGCGCCTTCGGCGTGCCGCCAAACAATAGATAGAGGCCGCAGGCGAAGACAATCACCGGAAGCATCTTGTTCAACCATTCCGCGGGCAGGTAATGGGCGACCACGGCACCGGTGAGGGCGCCGACCAGAGTGCCGACTATGGCATGCACCCACTGTCTTGGATGGAACAGCTTGCGGCGGTAGAACGTGAAGCTCGCGGTGGCCGAGCCGAAGGTCGAACTGAGTTTGTTGGTGCCCAGCACCAGGTGCGGTGGCAGGCCGGCGGTCAACAGTGCGGGCGTGGTCAACAAACCACCACCGCCGGCGATGGCGTCGATGAAACCGGCAACAAAAGCGACAAGGGCGAGGATGGCCAGGGTGGTGAGGTCAACGCTGAGTTCGAAAGGCATGGAATCGGCTTATTCGGCAGGACGAGGCTGCGGGGGAGGGCCGGTATCTTACCTACATCCATTGTTGTGGGCGACCGCGTTTGTTTGTGTAAACGTGGGTAATCGCGATTTCTAATGCAGGAACCGGCTTGCCGGCGAAGGCGTCTGCATGGGCGGTGCAGGGCTTGAGGCCGCTTTCGCTGGCAAGCCAGCTCCTACAGGGGGCTGTGTGGTCTAGAGACCGAGGTCGGACAGGCCTGGATGTTCGTCTGGACGACGTCCCAGCGGCCAGTGGAATTTTCGCTCGCCTTCCTTGATAGGCATGTCGTTGATGCTGGCGAACCGGTGGGCCATCAAACCGTCTTCGTTGAACTCCCAATTCTCGTTGCCATAAGACCGGAACCAGTTGCCCGAGTCGTCGTGCCATTCGTAGGCGTAACGCACGGCGATGCGGTTGTCTGTAAAGGCCCAGAGCTCCTTGATCAAGCGATAGTCGAGTTCCTTGGCCCATTTGCGAGTCAGAAAGTCCTTGGCTTCTTCGCGGTTGTTGGCGAATTCGGCGCGGTTGCGCCACCGGGTGTCCAGGGTATAGGCACGCGACACCCGTTCCGGGTCACGGGAGTTCCAGCCGTCCTCGGCCAGGCGAACTTTCTCGATGGCCGATTCACGGGTGAAGGGCGGTAACGGCGGACGAACTTCGGCGTTAGACATTTAAAATCTCCCTGGCAGATTGACGTTTTAGTTTAGCGCCTGTGAAACCGCCTTCGCGAGCAGGCTAGCCACAGGGGAAATGCATTTCAATGTGTGAGCGAGACCGGCTTGCCGGCGAAGAAGCCATCACAGACACCCACAAGACCCGAACCCCTCCATGGTGTAAGCTCTCAAACTCTTCGGATTCGACCCACTGCGAGCCCTATGCCGTCGCTTTTCAAACGCTCTCTGCTGCCCAAACTGCGCAGTTTTCCGCTGACCGCCGATGCCGTCACCATTCTTTCCGGCGCTGCCGAATTCCGCCGTTGCCTGCTGGAAAAAATCGCCCAGGCGACCCGGCGCATCTACATCGTCGCGCTCTACCTGCAGCAGGACGAAGCCGGCCAGGAAATCCTCGATGCCCTGCATGCCGCCAAGCTGGCGCGTCCGGAACTGGATGTGGTGGTGGTCGTCGACTGGCTGCGGGCCCAGCGTGGCTTGATCGGTGCCGGCAAGCAGCCGGGCAACAGCGCCTGGTATCAGGACATCACCCGCACCCATGAAAGCGTGGTGCCGGTGTATGGCGTTCCGGTACAGACCCGGGAACTGTTCGGCGTCCTGCACTTAAAGGGTTTTGTGATCGACGACTGCGTGATCTACAGCGGCGCCAGTCTGAACAACGTCTATCTGCACAAGTTCGACAAGTACCGCTACGACCGTTATCACCTGCTGCACAACAGCGCGCTGGCCGATTCGATGCAGCATCTGGTCCAGCACGGCCTGATCGCCTCCAAGGCGGTGCATCGCCTGGACCTGCCCAACCTGCCGACCACCCGCAGCCTGCGCAACGACATCGGCGACCTGCGCAGCCGCCTCAAGCACGCGGCGTACGACACCACGGCGGGCACTATCGCCAAGGACGGCTTGACCGTCAGCCCGTTGCTAGGCGTGGGCAAGAACAACCCGTTGAGCCGGGTGATTTGCGAGTTGATCGCCAGTGCCCGCGATCAACTGACGATCTGTACGCCGTACTTCAATCTGCCGCTGGCGGTCACCCGGGAAATCAACCGAGCCCTGGCGCGTGGGGTGAAGATCGACATCGTGGTCGGGGACAAGACCGCCAACGATTTCTACATCCCGCCGAGCGAACCGTTCAAAGTGATCGCCGCGCTGCCGTACCTGTACGAAATCAGCCTGCGGCGCTTCGCCAAACGCCATCATCGCAGCATCGACAGCGGTCTGTTGAACCTGCACCTGTGGAAAGACGGCGACAACACCTATCACCTCAAAGGCATGTGGATCGATCAGCGCTACACCTTGTTGACCGGCAACAACCTCAACCCGCGGGCATTCCGCCTGGACCTGGAAAACGCGCTGCTGATCGATGACCCCAAGGGTGAATTGCTCGTGCCGCGGGAAAAAGAGCTGGACGAGATTTTCCAGCACACCCGCCGCATCGAGCGTTACCAGGCGCTCGACACGCTGCTGGAATACCCGCCGGCGGTGGCCAGATTTCTCAAGCGCGTGAGCAGGGTGCGGATCGAGCGGTTGCTCTATCGGATTCTTTAATGTCGGAAAAAGACACCATTTCGATGCAATTGGTGCGAGAAGCACTGTTGCAAAGTTGCGTCCCGGGCGCTCCCACTGAAGAAGTGTTGAACAAGGTCGGCATCGATCCGGCCCTGTTGCAAACCGCCGAGGCCCGGGTCCCGGCCACTGCGTATGCTCGCCTGTGGCGATTGCTGGCCCGGCGCGGGGACGACGAGTTTTTTGGCATGGACCCGCGCAAGCTCAAGTCCGGCAGCCTGGCATTTCTCTGTCATTGCGCCATGGTCCAGCCGAACCTGGGCGCCGGCCTGACCTCGGGCCTGGATTTTCTGTCGCTGATGCTGGAACACCTGCCCGCCCAGTTGGTTCGCCAACAGAGCCTGGCGGAGATCGTGCTGCTGGAGGACGACCAGGACCCGCGTCGGGCCTTCACCTATTTCACCTACTGGATGATCGTCCACGGCGTGGCCTGCTGGCTGGCAGGGCGACGGATTCCGATCCTGGCGATCGAACTTCGCTGCCCGCAACCGGATTTCTGTGGTGACTATCAGGTCATGTTTTCCGAAAACCTGCGTTTCGACCGGCCGCGCACGCGAATGATCTTCTCCGCCGAATGCCTGGATCTGCCCATCAAGCGCACGGCTGAAGAACTCAAGCGTTTCCTGGCGCATGCGCCGGCCAATATCCTGGTCAAGTACCGCGATCCGCAAAGCCTGGCCAGCCGGATCAAGCATGATTTGCGGCAATTGCCCGCCGAACGCTGGCCCGAAACCGAGGCTTTGGCGCAACGACTGTGCATGTCGGCCTCGACCTTGCGCCGACGCCTGGCCGAAGAAGGGCAAACCTATCAAGGACTCAAGGACAGCGTGCGCAAGGAATTGGCGATCGTGTGGCTGGCCGAGCCCTCCATCAGTTTTGCCGAGATTGCCACGCGCCTGGGGTTTGCCGATGCCAGTTCGTTCTATAAGGCGTTTCGAAAGTGGTCGGGGTCGAATCCGGGGCATTATCGGAGTTTGATCCTCAACGAGGCTGGCTGATCCGGATTTTGTGGTGATCAGGCTGACGCCTTCGCTGCGGTGCGGCGATCCGACAAGCCAGCACCTACAGGGGGCTGCGGAGTACACGAAACTTGTGAACAACGCCAATCACTGTAGGAGCTGGCTTGTCGGATCGCCGCACCGCAGCGAAGGCGTCAGCACAGGCGCCACACCTCTGGGATCTTGGCCAAACCAGTCAAACAACTTGATAGCTTTGACCATTGCCCCGCCCCCCATGTAGAGCGAGTATTTCCCTGTTACTTACGGTTCCCCCAACCTAATAAGAAGACACAGGGATTCTGGCAATGCGCGATTACTTGTCTGCCACGTCACAGTTCGATTACCAGCACACCGTGGACGCCGCACTCGCGGGCGATTTGACGGCCCTCAACGCCTGTGTCGAGTGTTGCGACCGGCATGCCTTGCCGGGGCGCATCGCGCTGTTCTGGGAAGGCCGGGACGGCGCCAGCGCGGCCTACACCTTTACCGACCTGCAGGATAAAGCGGCAAGGTTTGCCAACTATCTCCTCGCCCAGGGCGTGAAGAAGGGCGACAAGGTTGCTGGCCTGCTGCCGCGCAATATCGAGTTGTTGATCACCGTGTTCGCCACCTGGCGCATCGGCGCGGTTTACCAACCGCTGTTCACCGCCTTCGGCCCCAAAGCCATCGAGCATCGCTTGAGCAGCTCCGGCGCCAAAGTGGTGGTCACCGATGCGGTCAATCGCCCGAAACTGAGTGAAGTGGCCGACTGCCCGACCATCGTTACCGTCGCCGGTCCCAAGGGGCAGGGCATCGTCCGGGGCGATTACAGTTTCTGGGCCGAACTGGCCAATTATTCCGCCCAGTGCGAGCCGGTGCTGCTGACCGGCGAAGACCCGTTCCTGCTGATGTTCACCTCGGGCACCACCGGCCCGTCCAAGGCCCTGTCGGTGCCGCTCAAGGCCATTGTCGCCTTCCAGAGCTACACCCGCGACGCCGTGGACCTGCGCCCTGAAGATGCGTTCTGGAACGTCGCCGATCCGGGCTGGGCCTATGGCATCTATTTCGGCGTCACCGGGCCGATGGCCATGGGGCATCCGATCACGTTCTACGACGGCCCGTTCACCCTCGAAAGCACCTGCCGGGTGATCAACAAATACGGGATCACCAACCTCACCGGCTCACCGACTGCCTATCGCTTGTTGATCGCCGGCGGCGACGAGTTCGCCCGCTCGATCAAGGGCAAGCTGCGCATCGTCAGCAGCGCCGGCGAGCCGCTGAACCCGGAAGTGATCCGCTGGTTCGCCGACAACCTTGGCGTAGTGATCCACGACCATTACGGCCAGACCGAACTGGGCATGGTGCTGTGCAATCACCATGGCCTGGAGCACCCGATCCACATGGGCGCCGCTGGATTTGCCTCGCCGGGCCACCGCATCGTGGTGCTGGACGACGAGTACAAGGAACTCGGCGTCGGCCAGCCGGGCATCCTGGCCATCGATCGCACCCAGTCGCCGATGTGCTGGTTCGGCGGTTACGAAGGTGCGCCGACCAAGGCCTTCGTCGGCAATTATTACCTGAGCGGCGACACCGTCGAGTGGAACCCGGACGGCAGCATCAGCTTCGTCGGCCGCAGCGACGATGTGATCACCACGTCGGGCTACCGGGTCGGTCCGTTCGACGTCGAAAGCGCGCTGATCGAACACCCGGCCGTGGTTGAAGCGGCGGTGGTCGGCAAGCCTGATCCGGAACGCACCGAGCTGGTCAAGGCCTTCGTTGTGCTCAGCGCGCAATACCGTCCTGAGCCGGAGCTGGCCGAAGAACTGCGTCAACACGTGCGCAAGCGCCTGGCCGCGCACTCATACCCCCGTGAAATCGAATTTGTCAGCGAGTTGCCGAAAACCCCTAGCGGCAAGTTGCAGCGCTTTATCTTGCGCAACCAGGAAATCGCCAAGGCTCAAGAGGCTATGGCGAAAAACGTTCAAGCTTGAATCCAAGGACACAATGATGCAGATCGCAAACAAGGTTTTTCTCGTCACCGGCGGTGCTTCCGGTCTCGGTGCCGCCACGGCTGAAATGCTGGTCGCGGCAGGCGCCAAGGTCATGCTGGTAGACATGAACGCCGAGGCGGTTGCCGCTCAGGCCCAACGTCTCGGCGCGCAAAGCGTGGTCGCCGATATCAGCAACGAAGCGGCGGCCGAAGCCGCGGTGCAGGCGACGGTCAAGGCGTTCGGCGGGCTCAATGGCCTGGTCAACTGCGCCGGCATCGTGCGCGGCGAGAAAATCCTCGGCAAGACCGGCCCGCACGTGCTGGCCAATTTCAGCCAGGTGATCAACGTCAACCTGATCGGCAGCTTCAACATGCTGCGCCTGGCCGCGGCGGCGATTGCCGAGACCGAAGCGGATGCCGATGGCGAGCGCGGTGTGATCATCAACACCGCCTCGGCGGCTGCCTATGACGGTCAGATCGGCCAGGCCGCCTACGCAGCCTCCAAAGGCGCGATCGTCAGCCTGACCTTGCCCGCCGCCCGTGAATTGGCGCGCTTCGGCATCCGCGTCATGACCATCGCCCCGGGGATTTTCGAAACGCCGATGATGGCTGGCATGACCCCTGAAGTCCGCGCATCCCTCGCTGCAGGCGTGCCGTTTCCGCCGCGCCTGGGCAAACCGGGCGAGTATGCCGGGCTGGTCAGGCATATCATTGAAAACAGCATGCTCAATGGCGAGGTGATCCGTCTCGACGGCGCCTTGCGCATGGCCGCCAAGTAAAGAGGATTTGTCATGACTATTGCCAATGATCCAATTGTTATCGTCAGCGCCGTCCGCACCCCGATGGGCGGTTTCCAGGGCGAACTGAAAAGCCTGACCGCGCCGCAACTCGGTGCGGCAGCGATCAAAGCCGCGGTTGAACGCGCCGGTATTGCAGCGGATGCGGTTGAAGAAGTGCTGTTTGGCTGCGTACTGCCCGCCGGCCTCGGCCAGGCCCCGGCGCGTCAGGCCGCACTGGGCGCCGGGCTGGATAAATCGACCCGTTGCACCACCCTGAACAAGATGTGCGGCTCGGGCATGGAGGCGGCCATTCTGGCGCATGACATGCTGGTGGCCGGCAGCGCCGAGGTGGTGGTCGCCGGCGGCATGGAAAGCATGTCCAACGCGCCGTACCTGCTCGACCGCGCGCGCAGCGGATACCGCATGGGCCACGGCCGCGTACTCGATCACATGTTTCTGGACGGTCTGGAAGACGCTTACGACAAGGGCCGCTTGATGGGCACCTTCGCCGAGGATTGCGCCGAAACCAACGGGTTCACCCGGGAAGCCCAGGACGCGTTTGCCATTGCCTCGACCACCCGTGCGCAGCAGGCGATCAAGGACGGCAGCTTCAGGGACGAGATCGTGCCGCTTACCGTGACCGTGGGCAAAGAGCAGGTCCTGATCAGCAACGACGAGCAGCCACCGAAAGCCCGACTGGACAAGATCGCCTCGCTCAAACCGGCGTTCCGCGACGGTGGCACCGTTACCGCGGCCAACTCGAGCTCAATCTCCGATGGCGCTGCGGCACTGGTACTGATGCGCCGCTCCGAAGCCGAGAAGCGCGGTCTGAAACCGCTGGCGGTGATTCACGGCCACGCCGCATTTGCCGATACCCCGGGCCTGTTCCCGGTAGCTCCGGTGGGCGCGATCCAGAAACTGATGAAGAAAACCGGCTGGTCCCTGGACGAAGTGGACCTGGTGGAGGTCAACGAGGCCTTCGCCGTGGTCAGTCTGGTGACCATGACCAAACTGGAAATCCCCCACGAGAAGATCAACGTTCATGGCGGCGCTTGTGCTCTCGGCCACCCCATCGGTGCGTCTGGTGCGCGGATCCTTGTGACCCTGCTCTCGGCCCTGCGCCAGAAAGGCCTGAAACGAGGTGTCGCGGCGATTTGCATCGGCGGCGGCGAAGCGACGGCCATGGCGGTGGAATGCCTCTACTGAGGCTGACACCAATCCCTGTAGGAGCTGGCTTGTCGAATCGTCGAACCGCAGCGAAGGACGTCAACGATAACGCGTGCTGCCTGGATACACGCGTCGCCCTCACGTCCATCGCGAGCAAGCTCGCTCCTACAAGGGGCAGGGGGCAACTTTAATTTTAAGGATTCACCATGATCCCCAATGACGACCAACAACAAATCCGCGATATGGCCCGGCAGTTCGCCGAGGAACGGCTGAAACCGTTCGCCGCCGAATGGGACCGCGAACATCGCTTCCCCAAGGACGCCATCGGCGAGATGGCGCAGTTGGGCTTCTTCGGCATGCTGGTGCCGGAAGAGTGGGGCGGTTGCGACACTGGTTACCTGGCCTACGCCATGGCCCTGGAGGAAATCGCCGCCGGCGACGGTTCCTGCTCGACCATCATGAGCGTGCACAACTCGGTGGGGTGCGTGCCGATCCTCAAGTACGGCAACGACGAGCAGAAAGAGCGCTTCCTCAAACCGCTGGCCAGCGGCGCGATGCTGGGTGCCTTCGCCCTGACCGAACCCCAGGCCGGCTCAGATGCCAGTGGCCTGAAGACCCGCGCCCGGCTGAACGGCGACCACTACGTGCTCAACGGCTGCAAGCAGTTCATCACGTCGGGGCAAAACGCCGGGGTGGTGATCGTGTTCGCCGTGACTGATCCGGGGGCTGGCAAGCGTGGCATCAGCGCGTTCATCGTGCCGACCGACTCACCGGGTTACAAGGTCGCACGGGTCGAAGACAAGCTGGGTCAACACGCGTCCGACACGTGCCAGATCCTGTTTGAAGACGTGAAGGTGCCGTTAGGCAACCGTCTGGGCGAGGAGGGCGAAGGGTACCGGATCGCCCTGGCCAACCTCGAAGGCGGCCGTGTCGGCATTGCCTCGCAATCGGTGGGCATGGCCCGCGCCGCGTTCGAAGCGGCCCGCGACTACGCCCGCGAACGTGAGAGCTTTGGCAAGCCGATCATTGAACACCAGGCGGTAGCGTTCCGCCTGGCCGATATGGCCACCCAGATCGCCGTGGCCCGGCAGATGGTGCACTACGCCGCGGCCCTGCGTGACAGCGGCAAACCAGCCTTGGTCGAAGCGTCGATGGCCAAGCTGTTCGCTTCGGAAATGGCCGAGAAGGTATGCTCTTGGGCCTTGCAAACCCTTGGCGGTTACGGTTATCTGAACGATTTCCCGCTGGAGCGGATCTACCGCGACGTGCGTGTCTGCCAGATCTACGAAGGCACCAGCGATATTCAGCGCATGGTCATTTCGCGCAATCTTTGAAACCACCCGGTAGGCCCCTGGAACCGTAAAACCGTACACGGTGGGACAAGGCTTTAACAATACTTAGGAGTCATACATGAGTTACGAAACGATTTTGCTGGAAACCCATGGTCGCGTTGGCCTGATTACCCTGAACCGTCCGCAAGCACTGAACGCGTTGAACGCGCAGATCGTCAGCGAACTGAACCAGGCCCTCGACGGCCTGGAAGCCGATTCGAACATTGGCTGCATCGTTTTGACCGGCTCGAAAAAAGCCTTCGCCGCCGGCGCCGACATCAAGGAGATGGCCGAGCTGACCTATCCGCAGATCTATCTGGACGATCTGTTCAGCGACAGTGATCGCGTGGCCAACCGCCGCAAGCCGATCATCGCCGCGGTCAACGGTTTCGCCTTGGGCGGTGGTTGTGAACTGGCGTTGATGTGCGACTTCATCCTGGCGGGCGACAACGCCAAGTTCGGTCAGCCGGAAATCAACCTCGGCGTGCTCCCGGGCATGGGCGGCACCCAGCGCCTGACCCGCGCCGTGGGCAAGGCCAAGGCCATGGAAATGTGCCTCAGCGGCCGCTTGATCGACGCGGTGGAAGCAGAGCGTTGCGGGATCGTCGCGCGGATCGTGCCGGCGGATGAACTGCTTCAAGAAGCGCTGAAAGTCGCGGCCAAGATTGCCGCGAAGTCGCTGCCGATCGCGATGATGGTCAAGGAAAGCGTCAACCGGGCGTTTGAAGTGAGCCTGTCCGAAGGCGTGCGCTTTGAGCGCCGGGTGTTCCATGCGGCGTTTGCGACGCAGGATCAGAAGGAAGGGATGGCGGCGTTTATTGCCAAGCGTGAGGCGGAGTTCGTCGGGAAGTAATCGGCGTTTTCAATGACGTCTTCGCGGGCAAGCCTCGCTCCTACAAGGATCCACATTCCCCTGTAGGAGCGAGGCTTGCCCGCGAAGCTTTCAGGGCATCACACCAGATAATTTTTCAGTTCACGGGCAATCACCATTCGCTGTATCTCGCTCGACCCTTCATATATCTGCGTAATCCGCGCATCCCGGTAATAACGCTCCACCGGGTAATCCTCCAGATACCCATACCCGCCATGAATCTGCATCGCCGACGAGCAGACCTTCTCGGCCATTTCCGACGCAAACAGCTTCGCCTGTGACGCTTCCGACAGGCAAGGCTTGCCGGCACTGCGCAAGCGCGCGGCATGCAGGATCAGCAACCGCGCCGCATTCAACCGCGTGTGCATGTCGGCCAGCATATTCGCAATGCTCTGGTGCTCGATGATCGGTTTGTCGAACTGCACCCGATCCCGCGAATAGGCCAGCGCCGCTTCGAACGCCGCACGCGCAATGCCCAATGCCTGCGCCGCGATACCGATGCGACCCCCTTCGAGGTTTGACAGGGCGATGGCCAGGCCTTTGCCACGTTCGCCCAGCAGGTTGGCTTCGGGGATCGTGCAGTTGCTCAGGGTCACCGCGCAGGTATCGGAAGCGCGGATGCCCATCTTGTGTTCGGTGCGATCTACGATGAACCCTGCGGTGTCGGTGGGTACCAGGAACGCCGAGATGCCGCGCTTGCCCAGCTCCGGATCGGTCACCGCGAACACGATCGCCAGTTTCGCCCTTTTGCCATTGCTGACGAATTGCTTGGCGCCGTTGATCACCCACTGACCATCGCGCAGTTCAGCGCGGGTACGCAGGTTGTGGGCCTCGGAACCGGCCTGGGGTTCGGTCAGGCAGAAGCAGCCGATGGCCTGGCCGCTGGCCAGATCCGGCAACCAGGTCTGTTTCTGCTCTTCGGTGCCGTAATTCAACACCGGTCCGCAGCCCACGGAGTTGTGGATGCTCATCAGCGCGCCAGTGGCGCCGTCGCCGGCAGAGATTTCTTCCACCGCCAGGGCGTAGGCGACGTAGTCGACATAGGTGCCGCCCCATTCCTCGGGCACCACCATGCCCAGCAGGCCCAGTTCGCCCATTTTCGCCACCAGGCCATCATCGATCCAGCCGGCCTTTTCCCAGGCCTGGGCGTGGGGCGCGATTTCGCCGCGGGCAAAGTCCCGGGCCATGTCGCGGATCATGACTTGTTCTTCGCTCAATTCGATATCGTGCATGGCTCAGCTCCAGCTTGGGTCGAACCCGCTGAAAAAACTCGCGACGTGCCCGGCGTCCAGCGCCTGCAAGGTCGGCGGGTTCCAGCGCGGGCTCTTGTCTTTGTCGATCAGCAAGGCGCGCACGCCTTCGATCAGGTCGCCGCGCTCGAACCATTGACGGTCCAGGTGCAGCTCAAGGGCGAAGCAGTGTTCCAGGCTCAGGTGCCGGCCGCGGCGCAACATTTCCAGGGTCACAGCCATGGCCAGCGGCGAACGGCTTTCAAGCAGGTCGGCGGTGGTCACGGCCCATTCATGACTGTCGGCGACCGTTACTTCACGTAGTTGTTCAACAATACTCGGCACGTCGGGCAGGGCGAAGAAGTGATCGATGGCCGGGCGCAATACGCTCAGGGGTGCATCGGGCAGTTGTTGCACCGCAAGTTTGGCCAGCAGGCCTTGCAGGTCCTTGAGCGGCGAGTCGTGCCATTGCAACCGATCGAGTTGCTCGTCAAGTGCGCCAAGGGTACTGCTCTCGAGGTACCAATCGGCCAGGCCACAATAGAGCGCATCGGCCGCGCGAATTTGCACGCCGCTGACGCCGAGGTAGATCCCCAGTTCCCCGGGAACCCGCGGCAGGAAGTGGCTGCCGCCGACGTCAGGGAAATAACCGATCGCGACTTCCGGCATCGCCAGGCGGCTTTTCTCTGTGACCACCCGCAGGTCCGCGCCTTGCACCAGGCCCATGCCGCCGCCCAGGACGAATCCGTCCATCAAGGCCAGGACCGGTTTACGGTAATCGTGGATCGTCAGGTCGAGGGCGTATTCCTCGACGAAGAAATCTTCGTGCAGGGTGTCGCCATTTTTGAAGCTGTCGTAGAGCGAGCGAATGTCGCCGCCGGCACAGAACGCCTTCTCGCCGGCACCGCGCAAGACCACCGCATGCACTTGCGGATCCTGCGCCCAAGCGTCGAGCTGACGCTGCAGCGTGCGTACCATGTCCAGGGTAAGGGCGTTGAGGCCAGCGGGGCGATTGAGGGTCAAGTGACCGATATGGTTGCGCACCTCGGCCAGCACTTCGTTTTGCATGGCATCCATGGACGAAGTCCCCGGAGAAGAAACCTGAGCAGTCATCTGTAACTCCCTGCTTTTATTGTTCTTTCATAGACAAGCTCGCGCACGAGCGATGCTGGATCGTACCAGTGCAAATTTGTGATGTACAACCGGGATATGTGCAGGGTCAGTTTGCGTTTTTGCCTTACTGAAAAAGCAAAAGATCGCAGCCTGCGGTAGCTCCTACATTGACCGCGTGCAAACCCGATCCCGTAGGAGTTGCCGAAGGCTGCGATCTTTTGATCTTCAACTTTTATGGGAAAACACATCACCAATACTGCGACGTTTGGCGTGCAACTCACTGATATGGATCAGTTGCTCCAGGTCTTCGGGGGTGACATCAAAGAACGCCTCCATCTCCGCCAGGGCCAGTTTCAAATCCTGGGCGGTGATGGCCTGGCTGTCCACCGGCGGGTGATCGGCCGGCACCACGGCTACCGGTTCGCTGGCGCGCTTGGGGTAACGGATGCGTGTCAGGTTGTTGTAGGTCAGGGCGCTGAGCAGCATGGCCGAGCCGCTGAGCATCACGGGGCCGAGGGCTTTCCAGTCCAGGGCGATGGTCGCCGGGTCCGCCAGCACCATCAGCAACGCCAGCGCGCCGGCAGGCGGGTGCAGGCAACGCAGCCAGCACATCAGAATCAGTGCCATGCCTGCCGCCAGGCAAGCGCTGCCGAGGGTCCGCCCGAGCACATGCGCAACCAGCAACGAGACCACCCCGGCGCTCAAATACCCGCCAAGAATCGACCACGGCTGGGCCAGTGCCCCGGAGGAAACGGCGAACAGCAACACGGCCGAGGCGCCCAATGGCCCGATCAGATGCTGCGCCACTTCCATGCCAAAGACCTGGCTGCAGAGCCAGACGCTGAACATAGTGCCCAAGGACATGCCGATAGCGGCGCGACTCCATTCGGAAGGACGGGTGTTGATGGCGGCAGGTAACCAGCGAGCGAACATGAGACTCAGGATCCGTAAAAAAAATCGAGGCAAAAAAAAGGCTTAGCTGGAATACCCAGAAAGCCCTTGAAGATGTTCCAACTATTGGGGAAGGAACGAGCACAGTGTGCCGCTCAATCCTGATGCTGACAAATTCATATTAATGAAGTTTCAATTCATTATTTCTGATGTATGGCGACGCGACGCCCGCTCATGAAACACAGGAAACCACCCATGGCAGTCAGCGCGCTCAACGCATAAAACATGGTGGGTGCAGGGGAGTGCAACAGTAGATAACCGCAGATCACCGGACTCAGTGCGCCGCCCAGGGCAGCGAGGTTCTGGGCGCCGTAGTAACTGCCGCGCAATTCCTCTGGGGCCAAGGTATCGACGAAGAGGAATTCGGCGGGGTAAATGATCATTTCCCCGAGGGTGAAGATGAACATTGCCACGCACCAACTCACCAGGCTGTCGGCCAGGCTGAAGCCGATCAACCCGACGATGAACAGGCTGGTACCGCCGGCGATCCAGTAGCGCAGTTGTTCGCGCTTGAGGAAACGGCCGATCTGGTATTGCAGCAGGATCACGCTGATGGCGTTGCAGGCGAGCAGGGCGGCCATGGTTTCCAGGGCCCGCTTGGAATCCTCGGTCACCAGCAGGTACTGCGACAGGTACAACGTGAAGCGGCCGTGGACCACGGTACTGAGCAGGCAACCGCAGGTGAACATGATCAGCGTGCGGTCGTTTTTCAGGGTGACCAGCGTTTTGAGAAAACTCTGGGGTTGGCCGATGGCGGGTGCCGGGGCGGCGTGCTTCGGTATCCCGATCATCAGGAAAATACTGAAGAAGGCGATACCCCCGGCGATCAGGAAGGGTGCAACCGGATACACGCCGGCTATTACCACACCCAACATCGGGCCGGTGGCGTAGCCGATGTTGGTCAGGGTGTAGCGCAGGGAAAACGCCTTGGCACGCTGGCCCATCGGCAGGTTTTCGCTGAGGATTGCCTTCGAGCCGATCAGGAACAGGGCGGAGGCGGTTTCGGTGATCACCAGGGTGGCGGTGGTCAGGTAGAGGTTGTCGGCAAAGGTCAGCAGCACGAAGCCGATGGCGCTGGAGAGCATCGCGAGGATCAGCAGCCGGCGCTTTTCGAGGCGATCGATGATGTAGCCGCCGTAGAGCGCCAGCAGGGTGGCGATGAACACCGCGATGCCCAGCAGCAAGCCGACGTCCTGTTGGTTGAGGCCGAGTTTGTTGCTCAGGAACAGCGTGAGCAACGGGCTGGTGATGGCGCGGCTGACGACGATGGTCAGCGAAACGATCATCAACCGGCGGATAACGAGTGAGTAAGTGGCCACGGTGGGGCAAATGTCCTTATTCAGATTCTATGGTGTTCGGTTTGATACCGAGTCGCCGCCATTCGCGAGCAGGCTCGCTCCCACAGGGGAATGCATTCCAACTGTGGGAGCGAGCCTGCTCGCGAAGGGGCCGGGTCAGGCAATGCCATAGTCAATTCAGCGATCGGTCCAGAGCCAACCGATTCCAATTCATCCAGCGCCCGTCGCTGCATCCGCGCACTCATGCAAGATAATTCCGATAATGCCGCTCATACACTGAAGCGGGATGATCCTCGGTCACTTGTGCCGCCGAATCGGCCCACCATCGGGCTACGTCGGCCCCGGTGGCGATCCATACGTCTTCGTGCCGTAAAATCCCCTCAAGCAACTCGCGCAGCACGCCAATCCGCCCGGGCGTGGCAATGATCTCCGGGTGCAGCCGCAGCACATAACACAAGCCGAACCGGTGAAACCCGGCGAAGTCCATTTGCAGGTTGCCCAGGGTGTGGCTGTATGACGCGATCCGTGATTGCGCCGGTGGCACGGCGGGGCTGAGGTTGAAGGCGAAGTAGGGTTCGTCTTCCAGTTCGTAGTGCAGCGGCAGTTCGATGATTTCGGGCGCGGTCGGGTGAGCGAAGGGCAAGTCATCGCCACGCCATGACGACGACCAACGTATGCCATGGTCTTTCAACGCCTCGATGAACCCCGGCGCGCCATTGCCGGCGGGGATACGAAACCCGGTCGGACGCTGACGGGTCAGCGCAGTCAACGCCGCGCACCCCTTGGCGATCTCGGCACTCTGCGCGGCCAGGTCCAGCCTGTCGTAGTCTTGATGGCGATAACCAGCGCAGGCAATCTCGTGACCGCCCGCCTGAATGGCCCGGATGTGGTCCGGGTTTTCTTCGGCAACGATACCGGGGATGCACCAGCTGCTGGGTACGCCCAGTTCTGCAAACAACCCGAGCAAACGCTCGACGCCGCGTTGGCTGCCATAGCGCCAGACCGACAGCGTCTTGTCGCGTCCGGCGACTTCAGGAGCTTGCGTCAGGATGCCGTGGACATCGTTGTAGTCGACGGTCAGCACCACGGCGCAGCGGTAGCCTTTGGGCCAGACAATGGAATCAGCCATGGTGATGCTCCTTCAGCCACCATTGGGCGACATCGCGGCAAGTGGCGAACCAGACGTCGTCGCGCTGGCGCATGTGTTCGAAGAGTTTTTCCAGCAGCAGGATGCGTCCTGGCTTGCCGGTGATCTTGGGATGGAACAGGGTGGTCAGGCACAGGCCTTCGTTCATCGCGCCGTCGTATTCGCGGCACCAGTTGTCCAGGGTCAGCTCGTAACTGGCGGTGCGGTCCAGGCCGGATGGGAAGTCTGGCGCGCGGGTATAGGCGATGGAGGCGTAATCGTCCATTTCCCAGCGGCCGGGGATTTCCACCAGTGGCGTGGCAAAGCCTGGCACCTTGACCAGGTACGGCCGGTCATCGCCGCGCATGCTGCTGGAGTAGGTTACGCCGGCCTCGACCAGCATCGCCGGGGTCTCGGCGCGCCAATCGCCGGAGGGGGTGCGGAAACCTTCGGCGCGGATGTGCAGGTGTTGCCAAAACACCTCGCGGGATCTGTTCATCACGTCCTTTTGCTGCGCCAGGGTCAGGGCGTAAAAGGATTCGTGTTTGTAGCCGTGGTAGGCCACCTCATGACCGCGTTCGACAATGGCCTGGCATTGTTTCGGCCAGTTTTCCACCACCCAGGCGGGGACGAAAAACGTGGTCGGGATCCGGAATTCGTCGAGCAGATCGAGAAGACGCGGCAGCGCCCGATAGGGGCCGTAACCACCGAAACCGAAGTACTCGGGCTTGCGCCAGATCGAGCCATCGAGCATGGCATCGCCGGTGGGGCCATCGAGGTCGAAGGCGAGGGCGAGACAGGCCTTGTGCTGGTCGGGCCAGGTGGGTTGTGGCGAGGAGGACATTAGCGGCTCTCCAACTGTTATAGGTAAAACACAATCCCTGTGGTCAACCGGCCCCCCTGTAGGAGCTGGCTTGCCAGCGAAGGCGGTGTGTCATTCGACATCGAAGTCGCCTGTCACGCCTTCTTCGCTGGCAAGCCAGCGCCTACAAGGGTATTCGGGTGTCCTCAAGATCGACATCCGGTCCTGTAGGAGCAAGCTTGCTCGCGATGGTCGCTAACGATAACGCGGCAAGCCTGACACCCCGCGTCGTTCTCAGGTGCATCGTCGGAACGCCGCCCGGAGCAGGCTCGCTCCCACAGGACAGGCATTATTTCCCGGCGTTGATGGTCACAGTCTTGATCGCACCCAATTCCAAGTCCCATTTTTTCAGGATGGTCTGGTAGGTGCCGTCATCGATCATGCTCTGCAACGCCACCTTCAGCGCTTCACTGAGCTCAGGCTTTTTCTTGCTCACCCCCAGCCCGGTGAACTGCTCGGAGATCGGCAGGCCCACGGTCTTGTACATGTCCTTTTCCTGGGTCTTGAGGTACGACAAGGTCTCGCTGCCCTGCATCGCCGCATCGATGCGGCTCTGGCGCAATTGCGCACGGGCGTCGGCCGAGCCTTCGGTGCCGATCACATTGATGGCAGGCTTGCCGGCGGCTTCGCAATTGGCCTTGCTCCATTCGGCGATTTCCGCCGGGAAGGTCGTGCGGCGGCTGGTGCCGACCTTCTTGCCACACAGGTCGATGATCTCGTTGGTGTCCTTGTTTTTCTGCAAGGTGTAGAACTGCGGCCCGCTGGTGAAGTAGTCGACGAAGGTCACGCTGGCCTGGCGTTCGGCAGTGTCGGTCATGCCCGACATCACCATGTCCACGCGGTCGGTGGTCAGGGCGTTGATCATTTGCTCGAAGCCGGTTTCCTGCCACTTGATCTTCACGCCCAGGCGTTCGGCCAGGGCATTGCCCAAGTCAACGTCGAGCCCGGTGAGGGTGTTGGTGGCCGGGTCCTTGAAGTCCATCGGCGGGTAGTTCGGCATGATCGCCACCACGACCTCGCCCTTGGCCTTGATGCTGGCGGGCAATTCGGCGGCGAACGTGAAGCCGGAGGCCATGATGCCTGCGAGTACTGCTGGGATAACGTAGTTCTTCATGGTCGTTCTCTTATGAGTGTTGTGAGGCGGCTCTTGTATTCCAAGCATCGCACTTAGGTTCGAACGGCAGAAATGAAGCTTTGGGTGCGCGGATTTTGCGGACTTATCAGTATTTCTTCGGGGCTTCCAGCCTCCACGATCTGCCCGCCGTCCATGAACACCATGCGATTGGAGACTTCGCGAGCGAAGCCCAGCTCATGGGTGACGACGATCATGGTCATGCCGGTCTGCGCCAGGTCGCGCATCACCGACAGCACCTCACCGACCAGTTCCGGGTCGAGTGCCGAAGTGGGTTCATCGAACAGCATCAGCTTGGGGCGCATGGCCAGCGCGCGGGCAATGGCAACCCGTTGTTGCTGGCCACCGGACAGTTCGATCGGGTAGCTGTTGCGCTTGTCGGCCAGGCCGACGCGGGCGAGCAGTTCCACCGCTTCTTCATGCGCCTCCTTGGGCGAACGCTTGAGCACCTGGCACGGCCCTTCAATGATGTTTTGCAACACGGTCATGTGCGGGAACAGGTTGAAGCGCTGGAACACCATGCCGGTGGACAGGCGTTGCCGGGCGATCTGCGACTCGTTGAGTTCGTACAGCTTGTTGCCTGCGATGCGGTAACCCACCAGTTCGCCGTCGACCCACAGGCCACCCTTGTCGATCTTTTCCAGCTGGTTGATGCAACGCAGCAAGGTGCTTTTGCCGGAGCCGGAAGGGCCGATGATGCACAGCACTTCGCCTTGCTCGACTTCGATGTTGACGTCCTTGAGCGCGTGGAAGTGGTCGTAGTACTTGTTCAGGCTCACGGCCTTGACGATGCTTCTCATGTCGGACTCCTCAAGAACGCTTGCCGGCGCCGCGAGCGAAACGACGCTCCAGGCGGCTTTGGCCGAAGGACAGCACGGTGACGGTGGCCAGGTACCAGATACCGGCGACGATCAGCAGCTCCATGACCCGGGCGTTGGCGTAGTAGATGTTCTGGGCGTTGTAGAGCAGTTCCGAATACTGGATGACGCTCGCCAGGGACGTCATTTTCACCATGCCGATGAATTCGTTGCCCACCGGCGGAATGATCACCCGCATCGCCTGGGGCAGGATGATCCGGCGCAGCGCTTGCAGGCGCGGCATGCCGATCGACTTGGCGGCTTCGTACTGGCCGGTGTCCACCGACAACAGACCGGCGCGCACCACTTCGGCGGTGTAGGCGCCCTGATTGATGCTCAAGCCGAGCAGGGCGGCCACGAAGGGGGTCATCAGGCTCACGGTGTCCATTTCGAACAGGCCGGGAATGCCGATGGTGGGGAAGATCAGCGCCAGGTTGAACCACAACAGCAGTTGCAGGATCAGCGGCGTACCGCGAAACAGCCAGGTGTAGGTGACCGCCACGTAGCGCAGGATCGGATTGGCCGACATGCGCATGATCGCTGTGATCACCCCGAAGACAATGCCCAGGGCCATCGCCAGCACCGCCATGACTATGGTATTGAGCAAGCCCCACATGATCGCCTGGGAGGTGAGGAACTGGCCGATGTACGACCATTCGATCTTGCCTTCGGCGAAGGCCCGGATCAGGCCGAGAATCGCGATGACGATCACGGTGGCGAAGAAAATCCGCCCGTAGTAACGCCGTGGCACATGGTGGTACTGGGTAATATCGAACTGGTTTTCCGCCAGTTTGCGCTCCGCCTGGAGTCGTTCTGCCTGGGTTTGGCTCATCTTGCTTCTCCGTACACTTGGTCATTCAGGCCAACCGCGATCCCCTTGTAGGAGCGAGCTTGCTCGCGATGGTCGTCAACGATAACGCTGGAAACCTGACACCCCATGGTGTTCTTAGGTCCATCGCGAGCAAGCTCGCTCCTACAAGGGGTCTTGCGGCGTCGATCAGAGGCGGAAGCCCTGATAGTCCTCGGTCCATCGTTGCTGCGCCGCGAGGGCGGTCTTCAAGCGCCCGATCTGCTCGCGCACCTGTTGCGGCGCGGTTCCGCCCCAGCCGCTACGGGCGGCAATGGCGGCTTCGAGGGTCAGGCAATCGCGCACCTCAGGTGTCAGGCGCGGATCGATCTCCGCCAACAGCGCCGGCGAGGCTTGCCACAGCTCAATGTCATGTTTCTCGCAGGCCCGGACCAGCGCACCGGTAATTTCGTGGGCTTCCTTGAACGGCACGCCGCGCATGGCCAGCCAGTCCGCGACTTCGGTGGCGAGGGTGAAGCCCAGCGGCGCCTGCCGCCGCAGCTCTTCGACATTGACCGTCATGGTCGCGACCATTCCGGCCATGGCCGGCAGCACCAGCAGCAAGGTGTCGACGCTGTCGAGCACGCCATGCTTGTCTTCGCTCAAGTCGCGGTTGTAGGACAGCGGCAGGGATTTGAGGGTCGACAGCAGGCCGGTCAGGTTACCGATCAACCGGCCAGCCTTGCCCCGGGCCAGTTCGGCGATGTCCGGGTTCTTCTTCTGCGGCATGATCGAACTGCCGGTGGCGTAGGCATCGTCCAGCGCAACCCAGCGAAATTGCCGGGAAGACCACAGGCAGAACTCTTCGGCGAGGCGGGAAATGTTGATCCCCAGCATGCTGGAGATAAACAGGAATTCGGCGACATGATCGCGGCTGGCCACGGCGTCGATGGAGTTTTCGCAGACGCCGCTGTAGCCCATTTCCCTGGCCGACTGCTGCGGCAGGCGAGCAATGGCGGAGCCGGCCATGGCTGCCGCCCCCAGTGGCGACAGCGAGGTGCGCACGTCCCAGTCCACCAGGCGCTGCACATCGCGCAGCATGGATTGGGCGTGGGCCAGCAAGTGGTGCGCGAAGACGATCGGCTGGGCCTGTTGCAAGTGCGTGAAACCCGGGCAGATGCTGTCGACGTGTTGCTCGGCCTGAGCCACCAGGGCGTGCTGCAAGGCCAGGACTTCAACGGCCAGGGTGCGCACATGATCACGCAGGAACAGGCGCAGGTCGTTGGCGGTCTGGTCATTGCGCGAACGGCCGGCGCGCAGTTTGCCGCCCAGGGCGCCGAGGCGCTCGGTCAACAGGCGTTCGATGAAGGTGTGGACGTCTTCGTCGTCCAGGGTCGGGGCAATGCTGCCGGCGCGGAAGTCAGCGCCAATGCGTTCCAGCGCATCGACCATGGTCCGGGTTTCCTGCTCGCTCAACAGCCCGGCGCGTTGCAGTTCACGGGCATGGGCGCTGGAACCGGCGAGGTCGTACGGGGTGAGCCGGAAATAGCACTCCGGGCAACGGGACAGGGCCGCCAGGGCTTCGGACGGACCGCTATTGAAGCGGGCACCCCAGAGACGGTCGGTGGTTTGAGACATTGTTGTTTTTCCTCGTCGTTGCTCGGGAGTGAAGGGTGTGATGGCCAGGAGCTTCGCTGGCAAGCCAGCGCCTAACGGGATCGATTGCCAAGCCGGGAGTGCACGCTCGAATTAATCGGGGCGTGGCTCGGTCCAAGCGGTGTTCAAGAGGGCAGTTGCGAAGTGGCGGGAGTTGATCGAAATGTCAGCTTTTAACAGTTCAAAATCAGTGATTTGGCGCCGATGTGTGGAATTTATTAGCGGTTGCCAAGCCTGGGTTTCTGTGTTCATTATTATTGGCCAGCTATGTTTTTGTTGTTGTGCACAGAGTGTTGAAACGGGCGCCAGAGGTAAATAAGCATTATGGAAACCCCACTTTCCAATTCCGGAAACCCGCCGCTGAAAACGTCGCATCGGGCACCGCTGACCCTCAGTGGCCTGGACTTCAAATTGCTCAAAGTATTCAAGGCCGTGGTCGAGGCGGGCGGGTTCAGTGCGGCCCAAAACGAGCTGAACGTGGGGCTGGCAGCCATCAGCAAACAGATCTCCGACCTTGAAATCCGCATCGGCATGCGTTTATGCACGCGAGGTCGGGAAGGCTTTCACCTGACAGAAGAAGGCAGTCTGGTGTATCAGGCATCCATTGATTTGTTCGCCTCGGTCGATAACTTTCGTGATCGTCTTAGTTCAGCGCAAAATGAACTTGTGGGTGACCTTGGGGTGGGAGTCATCGATAATACGATTTCCGATGCCAATTCACCCTTAGTTGCTGCGCTTAGACGAATTAATGAAACCTCGCCTAAAGTAAGATTCCAACTTCATACTTCGCAACTGGATGAGGTGGAAAGGGGCGTGGTAGAGGGGCGGTTGCTGGCGGGAATTGTCCCGGTTTATCAACGACGGGAGGAGTTTGATTATTACGCGCTTTATGAGGAGCGCTCGGAAGTCTACTGTGCTTCCGGTCACCCGTTATTCACCCTGCCGGAGGCGGAATTGGGCAGCGATGTGCTCAAGGACTACGAGTGCATCAACCACCGTTATGCGATACATCGCGACAAATTGAATTTTGCCCACTACGACAGCTTTTCGGCCTCGGCGACCCAGGTCGAAGCCGTGGCGCTGCTGATCAAGACCGGGCGGTTCGTAGGCTTTTTGCCGCAACACTACGCCGCCTCGCTAGTGGCCCAGAGACAATTCCGAGCCGTGCGTCCGGACCTGATCCACATCGACACGCCGTTCAACCTGATCCTGCGTCACAACACCGTGCGCAGTCCGCTGGTGAAGGCATTTGCCCAGGCGTTGGGCGTCGACTTGAAAGTGCCAGCTTGATACCCCGATGGATTGCGCGCCAACCCCTGTAGGAGCCGGCTTGCCGGCGAAGGCGTCTTCGAAGGCGCTGCAAGGCTCCAGGCAGTCTTCGCCGGCAAGCCAGCACCTACACAAAGTCCGCGTCCGGTCATTGCGCGACGACGTGCGCCACGGGCCATTGTTGCAATGGAATCGGCAACTTGCGCGATTCACCGCGCCCCATCGGGAAGTACAGGAAACCCGCGCGTGCCAGGCGTTCGGCGTCATACAGGTTGCGGCCATCGAAGATTACCGGCGCCTTGAGCCGCTGCTGGATCAGGTTGAAATCCGGCGCCTTGAACTGCTGCCATTCCGTGCAGATGATCAACGCGTCGGCACCGGACAACACCGCTTCCGGCGTCCCCATCAGCACCAACTTCGATTGATCGGGATACAATCGCCGTGTCTCCTGCATCGCTTCCGGGTCAAACGCCCGCACGTTGGCCCCAGCGGCCCACAGCGCTTCGAGCAGCACCCGGCTCGGCGCATCGCGCATGTCATCGGTGTTGGGTTTGAACGCCAGGCCCCACAGGGCAAACGTCCGGCCGCGCAAGTTGCCCTCATAGAACGCGTTGATCCGCTCGAACAGCTTGTGTTTCTGCCGCTGGTTGATGGCTTCCACCGCTTGTAGCAAATCACTGGAACAATGCGCCTGTGCGGCGCTGTGGATCAGGGCACGCATGTCCTTGGGGAAACACGAGCCGCCATACCCGCACCCGGGGTAGATGAAATGGTAGCCAATGCGCGAGTCGGCACCGATGCCCAGCCGTACCGATTCGATGTCGGCGCCCAGGTGTTCGGCCAGTTCGGCGATCTGGTTGATGAAGCTGATCTTGGTCGCCAGCATGCCGTTGGCGGCGTACTTGGTCAGCTCCGCGCTGCGCAGGTCCATGAACATGATGCGGTCGTGATTGCGGTTGAAGGGCCCATAGAGGTCACGCATCACCTCGCGTATGTCTTCGCGCTCGCAGCCGATGATGATCCGGTCCGGGCGTCGGCAATCGGCCACGGCCGAGCCTTCTTTCAAAAACTCCGGGTTGGAGACGATGTCGAACTGCAGCAGCCGGCCGACCTTGAGCAGGCACTTGTCCATATGCGCGCGCAAGGCATCGCCGGTGCCCACCGGGACCGTGGACTTCTCCACCAGAATCACCGGGTGTGCGCGATGACGCGCCACGGCTTCGCCCACGGCCATCACGTGGCGCAAATCCGCCGAGCCATCTTCCCGGGAGGGTGTGCCGACGGCAATGAACAGCACGTGGCCATGTTGCACCGCGAATTTCTCATCGGTGGTGAATTGCAAGCGCCTGGCGTCCAGGTTTTCACGCACCAGGCTGGCCAGTCCCGGTTCGAAAATGCTCACTTGGCCTTGCTGCAACAACTCGACCTTGTGCGGGTCAATGTCCATGCACACCACGTCGTGGCCTACTTCGGCCAGGACGGCGGCTTGCACCAGGCCAACGTAACCGCTACCGAATACACTGATTTTCATGAGGGCTCTCCTGTCCTGATCGACACCCATCCAGGAGTAGCAGGGCCATGTTTCAGTTCATCTATCGCGTTAACCTTGACCTGCCGGGCGTGACAATTCACATTCCCGGCCACGCCCGGCAGCGTAACCGCCAGTTCTTCATCTATCGTTGTGCTTTTCCTTTGGACTCTTCATTCAAGGCCGTTTCGTTTGACTGACTTACCCGCTGATGTTGCCCCTACGCCAAAAATCAATCCGCTGACCCTGTATCTGGCGCGACTGGCCCCGTCCAGCCAGCTGACCATGCGCTACGTCTTGCAGGACGCGGCCGACCGCCTGGGTTTCGAAGACATGAATGTCGAAGAGATCCCCTGGCACGAGTTGCAGCCCGAAGATGTGATAGCACTGGTGGCCACCTTGCGCGCGGACGGCTATGCACCAAACACTTCGTCGCTGTACGTCAATGCGGTGCGCGGGGTGATGAACGAAGCATGGCGCATGAGCCTGATCAGTCAGGAACACCTGCTGAAAATGCGAACGGTCAAGGGAATATCCGGTACCCGGCTGTCCCAGGGGCGCAACCTGCGGCGCACGCTGATCCAGGAGATGATGGCGGTCTGTGCCGCCGATCCCCGCCCACAAGGCCTGCGAGACGCGGCGATCATCGGGATTCTGTACGGCTCGGGGATGCGCAAGTCGGAATCGGTGAACCTGGACCTCAATCAGGTCGATTTCGCAGAGCGCAGCCTGCGGGTCACCGCCAAGGGCAACAAGCAGTTGATCAAGTACGCACCGGCCTGGGCCTTCGCCAAACTGGATGCGTGGCTGGAGCTGCGCCGGTCGCAACTCAAGGAAGGCGAAGAGGACGATCCTTTCCTGTTCAATCGCATCCGCCGCGGCAGTCACATCACCCGCGAGCGCATCACCAAACACGCCATCTATTACATCGCCCGCCAGCGCGGCGCGCAAGTCGGGGTCAAGATCATGCCCCATGACTTTCGGCGCTCGTTCATTACCCGGGTGATCGAAGAGCATGACTTGTCGATCGCCCAGAAGCTGGCGCATCACAGCAACATCCAGACGACCGCCAACTACGATGTGCGCGATGACAACGAGCGGCGGCGGGCGGTTGATCGCTTCGATCTGTGAGGGCAGGGGTCAGGCTTCGCTCAGCACGTGGGCGTGGCCGATCATCGAGACGTGAACGGCGCTGCCCATGGGGGGCGCATACAAGCCGGAACTGCGCACCATCAAGGAACGACCTGGCTGTTGCGCGCCATTGTGCGACTGCAATTCCACCGTCAAGGTGCAGGTATTGCCGCTGAAATCGCGCTCGGTCACCACTGCACGGCAGCCGAGGGCTTCTTCCGGACTCGTCTGGATGCTCACCAGATGCAATTGCTCTGGCCGCAGCATGATCTGCGCGCAGTGGTTGTTGCGGTGATTGTTGACCGGAATCCGCCCCAGGTCGCAATGGGCCCAGCCCGCTTCAATCCGGGCCGGCATGACCACCGCATCGCCGAGAAACAGCGCGGTTTGTTCATCGCCGGGATAGCGGTACAGGTCCAGCGGATGGCCTGACTGCACCAGCCGGCCCTGACGCATCACCGCCAGTTGATCGGCAAACGACAACGCTTCACTCTGGTCATGGGTGACCAGAATGGTGGTGACGCCGGTATCGGCGAGCAGCCGCGCGACCAATTTGCGCATGGCGGCGCGCAAGCCGGTATCCAGTGCCGAAAACGGTTCGTCCAGCAGCATCAGGCGCGGCTGTTGGGCCAGGGCGCGCGCCAGGGCCACACGTTGTTGCTGGCCGCCGGATAACTCATGTGGCCAACGCCCGGCCATGCTGGCGTCCAGCGCAACGCTGTCCATCAGTTCGGCGATCCGCTCCTGTTTTTCAAGGCTCCTGGTCGACAACCCGAAGCCGATGTTGGCAGCGACGGTCATGTGCGGGAACAGGGCGCCATCCTGGGGCACATAGCCAATCAACCGTTGGTGCGCCGGCACCTCGTGGGTGCTGTCGACCAGCGTCTGACCGTTGAGCAGAAGGCGGCCCGAATCGGGGAATTCGAAGCCGGCGATCATGCGCAGCAAGGTGGTCTTGCCCGACCCTGAAGGGCCGACAATCACTGTGCGGCTGCCCGCGGGCACCGACAGGCTGATATTTTCCAGGGCCGTCTGGGCACCATAGGACTTGCAGATCGTATGCAGTTCGAGAGCGTTCATCGGCCCGCCGTTCGCTTGGATTGATGATAAAGAATGCCGGTCAGCGGCAGCGACAGTACGATCATCAGCAGGGCATAGGGCGCCGCGGCGGCATAATCGATTTCGCTGGTCAACGCCCAGAACCCGGTCGCCAGGGTACGCGTCCCGTTCGGTGCGAGCAGCAGGGTGGCCGTCAGCTCATTGGTAATCGCCAAAAACACCAGCGCGACGCCCGCGGCAACACCCGGAGCGGCCAGGCGCAAGGTGATCAGCCACAGCGCCAGGGCAGGGGAGCGACCCAGGCTGCGAGCCATGTTTTCCAACTCGATCGGTGCCTGGGCGATACCGGCACGCAAACTCACCAGGGCACGGGGCAGGAACATCAGCAGATAAGCCAGCAGCACCGTGATGGTGGTCTGGTAAATCGGCCGGGCGAAATGAATCGTGATGGTCACCAACGCCAGGGCCACGACAATCCCCGGCAGCGAACTGGTGATGTAGTTACAGCTTTCCAGCACCCGTTGCAGCCGCCCGGGCGAACGAATCGACAGCCAGGCAATCGGGATGGCCGCCAAGGTGGTCAATATCGCCCCGCCGATACCCAGGAGCACGGTCTGTTCCAGTGCCGGCAGCAGTTCGCTCAGTTGCCAGACTTGCGTGCCGCCAGCGATCAGCCACTTGCCCAGCGTGATCAAGGGCACCCCCAGCGCCAGTGCGCAGGTCAGGATCTGCAAAACCAGCGCCAGCACCGTTGGCCCGGCAGACAGGCGCACGATTCGCTGTTCGCGAGGACTGCCCGAACCTACGCGGGCATAGCGTGCCCGGCCTCGCGCGGCGGATTCACCGGTGAGCATCGCCAGGCAACACAAGGCGAGCACGCCCGCCAGCATGTTGGCGGCGGGGCCATTGAAGGTGGACTTGAACTGATCGAAGATCGCCGTGGTAAAGGTGTCGAAGCGAATCATCGCGTACAGGCCATATTCGGCCAGCAGGTGCAGCCCCACCAGCAAGGCGCCGCCGCAGATGGCCAGGCGCAATTGCGGCAGCACCACACGGAAAAATACCGCCCAGGGCTTGAGCCCCAGAGACTCGGCGACATCTTCGATGGTCGGGTCGATCCGCCGCAGGGATGCCGCTATGGGCAGGTACAGGAACGGGAAGTAGGCGATCACCGAGACCAGAACGGCGGCAAACAGGCCGTGTATCGGTGGCACCAGGCTGACCCAGGCATAGCTGTGGACGAAGGCGGGGACTGCCAGCGGCGCCGTGGCCAGCAATGACCACCAGCGCCGACCCGGCATGTCGGTACGCTCCGTGAGCCAGGCCAGGGCCACCCCGAGCACCACGCACAAGGGAATGGTGATCAGTACCAGCAACAGGGTATTGATCAGTAACTCGCCGACCCGTGGCCGTACTACCAGCGGCACCAGGCGCGCCCAGCCGGTCTCGAAAGACACGCCGATCACGAAAGCGATCGGCAGCAGTGCCAGCAGCGACACCAGCACCGACAATCCCACAACCCACGCACCGCCCAGCCCCGCAAATAGACCACGGGAACGTCGGCGTAACCGGGGCGGGATCGCCTCTGCGACACCCGCCGGTAGCGTTTCAGGCATCAATCAGAGCAGTCCGGCCTGAGTCATCAGCTCCACGGCTTTTTTACTGTCGAGTTTCGAGGCGTCGACTTTCGGCGCGTCAAGCTGCTGCAAAGGCACCAGTTTGGGGTTGGATTCGGCGTTTTTGCCCACCGCGTATTCGAACGAATTGCCGGTCTTGAGGATGGCCTGGCCGTCTTTGCCGGTCACCCACTTGAGGAAGGCCTGAGCCTGTTCCTTGTGTTTGCTGGAGGCCAGCACGCCGCCACCGGAAAGGCTGACAAAGGCGCCGGGATCCTGGTGCTTGAAGTAGTGCAGGGCGGTGTTCTTGCTGTTTTCACCGGTCTTGGCCTGATCGCCGAAGCGGTAATAGTGGTAGATCACGCCACTGTCGATCTGGCCGGCATTGACCGCCTTGAGCACGGCGCTGTTGCCCCGGTACGCGGTGAAGTTGCTTTTCATCCCTTTCAGCCATTCCAGGGTCGCGGCTTCACCCTTGAGCGCCAACACGGCGGCGACGATCGCCTGGAAGTCGGCGCCGGCCGGCGAAGCACCCCAGCGGCCTTTCCAGTCCGGACCGGCGAGGTCCATCAGTGACTTGGGCAATTCGGCTTCGGGCAGCTTGTCCGGGTTGTAGACGAATACCGTGGAGCGCGCGGCAATGCCCACCCATTTGCCGTGGGCCGGCCGGTAGGCCGCGTCGACTTGTTCAAGGGTCGCCGGTGCCACCGGTGCGAACAGCCCGGCGTTGTCGACCAGCACCATGGCCGGGGAGTTCTCGGTCAGGAAGACGTCCGCCGGAGAGGACGCGCCTTCCTGCACGATCTGATTGCCCATTTCGGTGTCGTCACCATTGCGCACGGTGACCTTGATCCCGGTTTCCCGGGTGAAGCCTGCAATCCAGGCTTTGGTCAGGCTTTCGTGCTGGGCGTTGTAGACCACGATGCCGTCGGCATCAGCGGCGTACCCATGGCCGGCGCTCAACAACGCGGCCGTCAGCGCTGCGAGCTTAAGAAAAGACGGGATAAGGGGGATCATGCCGGGGCAGCTCCTGTTGGTTAGAATCATGCACGCAGACGTGACCGGGACGGTCGTCAATTATTGTAGGCCAATACGAATCATTTGCAGGTTTAAGCGTGGCAAAAATGTCATGCGCAGTAAGAAAAATCATCAAGTCACTGGGCGGGAGGGCAACCTCGTTGTGTACCGTTCGCTGCCTGGGTGATCAGCGCGGCCAGGCGTTTGACGTTGCTCTGCTGGGCCGCCACCAGATCATCGATGCTCGGCCCCGATGGCGTCTGCAAGGTGCTGCGGCATGTCACCAGGGCGTTATCGCTTTCGCCCAGAGTGCGCAGGCGCCATTTGACATCGATCAGGCCGTACTGACCGGGTATCGAGTCAAAGCGCTGTACATCGAGCCGCACCGACATTTTGCGTCGGGAATTGCTGTTGACCAGTTGATCTTGCAAGGCGCTGCTCAACTCATCCACCAGGCTCGCGGCCCACCATTGGGTTTCCAGGATCGCCAGGCCACTGTTGCCCTGGCGGATGACGATCTGCGGACGATCGACCTGGGGCGGCACGCTGATCGCTTCGATCTGGATATCCGCCACAGCGGACTTCGAAGGGCTGCCCGGTTGGGTCGGGACCAGGGTGTGAAACTGGATCGGGTCACTGCGACAGGCGGTGAGCAGTAGCAGCGCGGCGGCCAAGGTGATCTTCAGCGGAAAAGCCATGGGTAATGCTCCTGTGCTCAATTGCGCGGTGGCGCTTGCAGATCCATTGGTGCGGCATTGTTGGGACGACCGCGCAGCAGCGATTCCGGATGCCGGCCCAGGTAATCCGAGAGCTCGCGCAGTGAGCGTGACATGCGCCCCAGTTCGTCGAGTGTCTGGGTCAGTTGTTCCCGTTGCGGTGAGTCTTCGGCCAGGGTCGAACTCGCCGATTGCAGGGTCTTGCTGACGTCCGCCAGGGTGGTTTGCACGCCGGGCAAGGTCTTGGCATTGAATTGGGCAAGGCCCTTGCGCAGTTCGACAAGGTTGCTGTCGAGGTTGCCGGCAAGACGCTCGATCGGCAGGTTGTTGATCTTGGTGACCATGCCCTCGAGTTTTTCCTGCAACTGCTCGAGGCTGCCGGGAATCGTTGGAATGCTGACGGGACGGGCACTCGGATCGAACGCGACTTTCTCCGCCTTGGGGTAGAAATCGAGCGCGATGTACAACTGGCCGGTCAACAGATTGCCGCTACGGGCCTGGGCGCGCAGACCGTTCTCGATAAAGCTGCCCATCAACCGCACGCTGGCGGCTTCATCATTGGGATCATGATTCAGGGCCTTGAGCATTTTGGCGTGGGCCGTACCGAGGCGTTGCGGGTAGATGAGAATGCCGACATTGACCGGGAAACTGCGCTTTTTCGCATCGTAGTCCAGATTGATCGACACCACTTTGCCGAACTCGATGCCGAGAAACTCCACCGGCGCATCGACTTTGAGCCCGCGCAACGCCTGGTCGAAACGCAAACTCAGGTACTGACCCTTGCCGTGGGGCGGGGCGAGGGCGGTTTGCTGGTCGTCGAACAGGTCGAAGGCTTTATCCTCGCTGGCCGGTTGATCGTTGGGGCTGTATTCCGGGGCGCGAAAGGCAATGCCGCCCACCAGCAAGGACGACAGCGACTCGGTCTTCACCGCAACACCGTTGGCGCCAACGTTGACGTCGATCCCGCTGGCATTCCAGAACCGGGTGTTCTCGGTGACGTAGGCATCGTTGGGCGCGTGGATGAACACTTCGATATTCACCCCTTTGCCGTCGGCGTTCAGGGCATAGGCCACCACCTGGCCGACCGGAATCTTGCGGTAGTAAACCGGCGAGCCGATGTCCAGCGAGCCCAGGTCCTGGGTATTGAGCGTGAAGCGCTTGCCCGGTTCGCCATAGGTGATCGGAGGCGGGTTCTCCAGCCCGGTGAAGGTTTTCGCGCGGGTGTTGGACTGGCCGATATCGGCGCCAATGTAATCCCCGGAGAGCAGGGTATCGATACCCGAAACCCCGCCGGCACCGATACGCGGGCGCACCACCCAGAACTGTGAGTCTTCGCGGGTGAAACTTTCCGCCTGCTTGGCCAGCTTGACGGTGGCGTTGACACTCTTCTGGTCATCGCTCAATGCCACGTCGGACACCACGCCGATCACCACATTGCGGTATTTGACCTGGGTCTTGTTGGCCGTCAGGCCGCTGCCGGTCTTGAAGGTGACGGTGATGGTCGGTCCTTCCTGCATGACCGAGTGCACCACCAGCGAAATCCCCACCAGCACGGCGACGATCGGCACGATCCACACCAGCGATATGCTGAAACGGCGGGTCTTGATTGGGGCATGGCCGGGGGGCTGCGGCCCGTCAGTGGCTTGCGACTTCATCCATGACCTCCTCGTTGGGTGGGTTATTGCGTGCTTTATCCTGCTTGTCCCAGATCAGGCGCGGGTCGAAACTCATCGCCGACAGCATGGTGAACACCACCACCAGGCCAAAGAACAGAATGCCCAGGCGTGGTTCAATATCGCCCAGGGCCTGGAACTTCACCAGCGCCGCCACCAGGGCGACGACAATCACATCAAGCATCGACCAGTAGCCGATGAGTTCGACGAATCGGTACAGCTTCGAGCGCTCCTTGAGCGCCCAGGAACTCCCGCGCTGGACGGTCACCAACAGCATCGTCAGGGCGACGAACTTGACGCCGGGCACCGCGATGCTGGCGATGAAGATAATCAGGGCAATGTCCCAGGCGCCGTGCTGCCAGAAATCCAGGACCCCGGCCATGATGGTGCTGTCGGCGCCGGAACCGAGCATGGTGGTGTTCATCACCGGCAGCAGGTTGGCCGGCACATAAAATATCAGCGACGCCAACAGGTAAGCCCAGGTCCGGGTCAACGAGTCAGTCTTGCGCCGGTGCAGCGGCGCGCCACAGCGCTCGCATTCATGAGAGTCATGGGTAATGTCACAGGCCAGGCCGCAGCTGTGGCACAGGCACAGCTTGAGCTCGTCGGCGAGCGGTGGTCTCGTCATAGGATGTCCCACAGTTCACGGATATCGCGCCCGGCAATGCGGATCATCATCAAACTGAGCACCGCCAGGGCGAACAGACCGATACCGGGCAACACGTCGAGTAGTCCGGCGAGTTTGAACACCGCGACCATGGCCCCCAGCAGACAGACTTCCAGCATGCTCCAGGGCCGCAGGGTTTCCAGCCAGCGCATGCAGAACCGGAAGCCGGGCGAGCGCTGATGCGCGAGGGCGTAACTCAGGACCCAGATCAGCAACAACAGCTGGAACACCGGTGCGATGATCATCGAAATCGCCGCCACCAGCGCAATGAAGGTGATCGGCCCCTGACTGAGGGCCAGCACCGAATCCCAGAGCGTGGCGCTGTTTTTCAGGCCTTTGAGGCTGATGCTCATGACGGGATAGAAATTGGCGAAAATCCACAGGACAGCCGCCGTGAAGCTCAGCGCCAGGCGCTGTTCCACCGAAAGACCGTTATAGCGCTGAAGCACGCCGCCGCAGCGCGTACACAGGGTTTTTTGATGTTTGGCGAGCGTGACTTTTTCATACACGCAGTCGCAGTGCTCGCAGATGATCAGGTGGTCAGTCGTAGCCATAGGCGGCACTCGCCAGGAGACAGGAAATTCAGAGCACCCCCTCAATATAGAAGTGCCTTGCGATTGAGCAAATCGAAAGGTTGAACGAGGCGCTGGGGGCATGATGGCGTAACGAATTAATCAAGCCACCGATGCCCCCCTGTAGGAACCGGCTTGCTGGCGAAGGCGGCCTGGAGCCCTGCACCGCCCTTGAAGACGCCTTCGCCGGCAAGCCGGCTCCTACAGGGGGATGCGGCGGTCATTCGAATGTCAGCCAAGCAATTCGCGCAGGCGATACCAGAACATGCCGAGGGCCAGCAGCGGCGAGCGCAGCTTCCGCCCGCCAGGGAACGTCATGTGCGGCACAGCGCTGAACACGTCGAACCCCTGACTGTGTCCGGCATGGATCGCTTCGGCCAGCAACCTGGCGCACCAGTGGGTCACATTCAGGCCATGGCCCGAATAACCCTGGGCGTAAAACACGTTCGGATGCTGGCTCAAACGCCCGACCTGGGGAAAGCGGTTGGCGGTGATGCCAATCTTGCCGCCCCATTGATAATCAATGCGCACGTCCGACAGTTGCGGGAACACCTTGAGCATTTGTGGACGCATATACGCTGCGATGTCCACCGGGTCGCGCCCGGAATAATGGCAGGCCCCGCCAAACAGCAGGCGTCGGTCCGCCGAGAGCCGGTAATAATCCAGGCCGACTTTCTGGTCGCACAACGCCAGGTTCTGCGGGATCAACCGCGCTGCCACCTCGGGAGCTAAAGGCTCGGTGGCGATGATGTAGCTGCCCGCCGGCAGCACCTTGCCGCTCAGTTTCGGCTCGAGTTCTTCCAAGTGCGCATTGCACGCCAGCACCAGCGTACCGGCGCGAACCGTGCCAGCGGCACAGCGCACCTGCACGGTACTGCCATGAATCAACTCCAGCACCGGACTTTGCTCGAAGATCTGTACGCCGAGGCTATGTGCCAGTCGCGCTTCACCGAGGACCAGGTTGAGCGGGTGCAAGTGTCCCGAGCCCATGTCCACCAGACCGCCGGCGTACACCCCGGAGTCCACCACTTGCTGACGGATCCGCTCCGGCCCCACGAGGCAGATCTGATGGACGTAACCCGATTCGACAAGGCTGCGTTGCTCTGCCTCGAACGCCGCGAATTGCGCCCTGGTATTGGCCAGCTCACAGAAGCCCCAGCGCAAGTCGCAGTCAATCCCGTGTTCGCGGATGCGGTTTCCTACCAGTTCCACCGACTCGATCCCCGCACGCTCCAGGTAACGCACGCCTTCTGCACCAACATGCCGGGCAAAACCGCTGACATCATGGCCGACCCCGCGGATCAACTGACCGCCATTGCGCCCGCTGGCGCCCCAGCCGATCCGTCGGGCTTCCAGCAAGATCACCGAGAGCCCGCGCTGCGCCAGTTCGATTGCCGTGTTGACCCCGGTGAAACCGCCGCCGATCACGCACACATCGGCGACCAGATCCTGGTCCAGCGTAGGGTAGGGCGCCATGCTGTTCGCGGTCGCCGCGTAATAGGAATGCGCGTGTTGGTTATTCATTGGCTGGATTTCACTTTGCTCCAGGAACGGGTCATCAGGCGCATGATCGGCTGGGGCGGGGTGGTCGAGATGTAGAGCTTGTCGAGGACTGCCTGGGACGGGTACACCTCTGGGTTATTCACCAATTCGGCGTCCATGTATTGCCGGGAAGCCGGGTTCGGGTTGGCGTAACCGACCGCTGCGCTGACGTTGGCGATCACGCGTGGATCGAGCAGGTTGTCGATGAACGCATGGGCTTCTTTCTGGTTGCCGGCGTCGGCGGGAATCGCCAGCAAGTCGAACCATAGATTGCTGCCTTCCTTGGGGATCGCATAAGCGATGTTCACGCCGTTCTTCGCTTCCCTGGCCCGGTTCGCGGCCTGGAACACGTCGCCCGAGTAACCGAAGGCCACGCAAATGTCGCCGTTGGCCAAGTCCGACACGTACTTGGAGGAGTGGAAATAGGTGATGTAGGGGCGAATGGTCAGCAGCTTGGCTTCAGCCTTTTTGTAATCCTCAGGCTTTTCGCTGCTCGGGTCCATGCCCATGTAATTGAGGACCGCCGGGAACACTTCATCGGCCGAATCCAGCATCGACACGCCGCACTGGCTGAGCTTCTTCAGGTTTTCCGGTTCGAAAAACACCGCCCAGGAATCGATGCGCTCGATGCCCAGCACCTGCTTGACCTTGTCGACGTTGTAGCCGATACCGTCGGTACCCCACAGGTAGGGTACCGAATACTCATTGCCAGGATCGTTTTGCTCCAGCAACGCCAGCAGTTTCGGGTCGAGATTCTTGTAGTTGGGCAACTGCGAGCGATCCAGCTTGAGGAAGGCCCCGGCCTTCACCTGGCGGGCGAGGAAGTGGTTGGACGGCACCACCACGTCGTAACCGGTACGGCCAGCGAGCAGTTTGCCCTCCAGGGTTTCGTTGGAATCGAATACGTCGTAGATCACCTTGATCCCGGTATTGGCCTGGAAGTCGGCGAGGGTGGTCTCGCCGATGTAGTCGGTCCAGTTGTAGACGCTGACGCTGGGCTGGGCATGAGCCACCGCGCTGAACATCATCGCCAGCGCGACCGGGACCACGGATTTCAATAGACGCATATCGACACCTCTTGGAGTTATTGGATTTTTCAGGCGTTGGCATTCCCCTGTGGGGGGCTTGCCGCGATGGCGGTCTGTCAGTCAACGGTGATGTTGAATGTATTGGCCTCATCGCGGGCAAGCCCGTTCCCACAGGGGAGTGTGATTTCAGAAGCGCAAATTTCAGACGCTGAGCATCAGGAATTCCCGCTCCCAGGAACTGATCACCCGCTTGAAGTTCTCGTGCTCGGCGCGCTTGACCGCGACATACCCGCGCACGAACTTGCTGCCCAGGTAGCGGCCAATGGTCTGGCATTCCTCCATCTGCGTCAGGGCGTCTTCGATGGTGATCGGCAGGCGCAGATTGCGCCGTTCGTAGGCGCGGCCCTGGACCGCGGCGCTCGGTTCAATGCGTTCGACCATGCCGAGGTAGCCGCACAACAGACTCGCCGCAATCGCCAGGTAAGGGTTGGCATCGGCGCCCGGCAAGCGGTTCTCCACGCGCATCGAATCCGGCGTGGAAGTCGGTACGCGCAGGCCGACGGTGCGGTTTTCTTCGCCCCATTCGACGTTGACCGGGGCCGAAGTGTCCGGCAGGAACCGGCGGAAGGAGTTCACGTTGGGCGCGAACATCGGCAGCACTTTGGGAATGTACTTCTGCAGGCCACCGATATGGTGCAGGAACAGCTCGCTCATGGTGCCGTCGGCATTGGCAAAGATCGGTTGCCCGCTGGCGATATCGACCACGCTCTGGTGAATGTGCATGGCGCTGCCGGGCTCATCTCCGATCGGCTTGGCCATGAACGTCGCCGCCACATTGTGCTTGAGCGCTGCCTCACGCATGGTGCGTTTGAACACGGTGATCTGATCCGCCAGATCCAGCGCGTCGCCGTGACGGAAGTTGATTTCCATCTGCGCCGGGCCGTCTTCGTGGATCAAGGTGTCAAGGTCCAGACCCTGCAATTCACACCAGTCGTAGACGTCTTCGAACAGCGGATCGAACTCGTTGGCGGCGTCGATGGAAAACGACTGCCGGCCACTTTCCGCGCGGCCCGAACGGCCCAGCGGGGCCTTGAGCGGCAAGTCCGGGTCTTCACAGCGCTGGGTCAGGTAGAACTCCATTTCCGGAGCGACGATCGGCCTCCAGCCCTTATCCGTATACAGCTGCAGGACTTTCTTCAACACGTTGCGCGGCGACAGCTCGATGGGATTGCCGAACTTGTCGAAGGTGTCGTGGATCACGATCGCGGTCGGCTCGATGGCCCATGGAATCACGTAGACCGCATCGGAAACGGGCTTGCAGACCATGTCGATGTCGGCCGGATCGAGCAGGTCGTAGTAGATGTCATCGTCGACAAAGTCCCCGGTTACCGTTTGCAACAGCACACTTTCCGGCAGGCGCATGCCTCGCTCATGCAAGAACTTGTTGGTCGGTGCGATTTTTCCGCGTGCAATGCCGGTCAGGTCGCTGACGACGCACTCGACTTCGGTAATCTTGTGATCTTTCAGCCAAGTCAGCAGCTGATCGAAAGGGGCATTCATAAAGACCTCGTTATTGGTTTCATTAACGCCGGGGAGGGTGGTTTCATCCACCATCCACTTCCCCTGCGGCGCGTTGGCGACTATCTTGAGCAACCCTTGCCGATCCATCTATCCACTTTCAGCAGCACCAAAACGCACCAAAAGAGTGCGAAAGGTCACCCATGACAGCGTGCAATCCGTTACAAGTCCAAGCTTTCAACACCGCCGATGTGGTCGAGCAAATCCGCGCCACACCCGGTTGGGTCCAGCACTACCAGCAGATGTCGCCGGGGCACTTCGCCGGGCGGGTGCGCTACCTGGACCTGCAAGGCGTGGAAATCTACGAGGAACACATGAACACCCGCGTCGAGCAGAATTTCAGTGCGCCCGAGGGCTCGCTGGCGTTCTGTTTCGATCGCAGCGACAACGCGCTGTACGTATTGAATGAAGAAAGCCGCAACATCTGGATCACCCCAGAGAACTACAAGGAAATTGCCGTGGTGTTCGGCCCGGCGTTTCTCCGGCGGCACGGTCTGAATGTCGCCAGGCTGGAGGGACTGTTCATGGCGCCGCTGAATTCGGGCCAGAACGCGCTGTTCAGCCGCTGGCTGAGCGGGACCCTGACCCGGCTGGCGCAGACGCTCGACCCGCCGAGCAAGGAGGCTCTGACCCAGCAGTTGCTGGAGGACTGCCTGTACATCCTCGACAACGCCTGCGTCTGCCTTGATCGCGGAGGTCTGCGCCGCCGCGCCGAAGAACGTGCGGTGATCAAGCGCATCGGTGAATGGGCGGCCGACGAGCCCGAAGAAACCTTGAACCTGCTCGAGCTTTCCCAAGTGGCCGGGGTGTCCTTGCGCCAGTTGCAGCAGGCGTTCAAGGCCTACACCGGCATGACCCCCCCCCATTGGCTACGTTTGCGCCGGCTCAACAGCGCGCACCGTGAACTGCTCAAGCGCTCGCCCATGGAGACCACGGTGGCCGAAGTGGCGATGCAATGGTCGTTCTGGCACCTGGGACGATTTTCCAGCAGTTACCGGGCGTTGTTTCACGAGTTGCCAAGTGAAACGCTCAAGCGCAGCTGTCGCTGAAATAATGCTCAGCAGGATGAGCTTTATTCGAGATAACACTCATCATGTTGCCCTTTATCGTCTCGGCGATCAGATTTAATACGTGCTATGGTTAACCTTAATAAGGATAACGCTCATCATGGTGCGTATTATGAAAGACTTTTTCCCTGTCTCCTGTGCGGATACCCTCAGCAAGATCGGGCTATTGGTTAAAGCCAGGCGCTTGGCGTCGGGCATGCGCCAATCGGATTTCAAATCGACGCTCGGTATCTCGGAGCATACCCTGCGCAAAATAGAGAACGGCTCGGAATTGGTCGACCTGCGATCTTTTATGCTGGTCCTGTGGCGTCTGGGGATCAACGAGCCGGTTTTCGCCTCATTGGACGGGATTGAAACCACATCGCAGATCACCCGGTATGTCACCGATGAGGATGCTCACCAGAGCATTGCCTCCAAACGCGTGCGGCTGCGTAAACCCAAAGCGGAGGACTTCTGATGTCCCGTGCCTATATATACATGGAGCACCCGGACACCGGAGAAATCCTGACCCTCGGCAGGCTGACCCTGCAGGGGAAGTCCGGCGAATTCATTTATGCGCCCGACTATGTAGAGCGTGGCGCCTGGGTACCCGATCCCATCAACTATCCGTTACGCGCCGAAGCCTATACCGGCATCACCAGGAACCGAGGCATACCGGGTTTCATCAACGACGCCATGCCGGACGGATGGGGAGAGCGCTTGCTTCAGCGTGCCTTCGGTCAAGTGATGGCCCCAATCGATTTTTTGCTCAAGTCCCCGAATAACGACCGAGTCGGCAATCTCATGGCCGGCACAGCGACTGTTCCTACCCATGGCCTGGGAGACAGTTCAGTCCCCACTTTGAAAGGTTTGGCGAAATTCATCGAAGCCTGCGAAGCGGTCTATGACGGACAACTGGATGAACAATCCATCGCCATGCTGAACATCCGCCAGCAACGATCCTCCCTGGGCGGTGCGCGACCCAAGCGAACGTTGCAGGACAACGGGATGCTGATTCTGGCCAAGCCTCGAGACCGGTTTGACGCGTATGATTTTCCCTCGATCGAATATGCCTGCATGACCTTCGCCGCATCCAGGGGTTTGAACGTCGCCAAGACCGCGTTGCATGCCGAAATCCCATCCACGCTATTGATCGAACGCTTTGACCGCACCCCATTGGCCGACGGCGCCAGGCGCATCCCGATGCTCAGTGCTCTGACCTTGCTCGATGCTGAATGGAACGAGCAATATCACCGTGACTGGCGCTATGCCGCTGTGGCCGATGAAATGCGCCGGCGCGGTGTCCCGGACGTCGATCTGCAAGAGCTGTTCAAACGCATGTGCTACAACGCCTTGGCGGGCAACAGCGACGACCACCCGCGAAACCACTCGATCATCTGGCTCGCGGGGCAATGGCGCCTTTCGCCCATGTACGACGTGCTGCCAATTGTCGATGAAGGTCCTGCCCAGGCCCTGGCGATGGCAGTGGGCCGGGATGGCAATCAAATCAGCCGGGGCAATTTGCTCAGTCATCACACCCACTTTGCGCTAACCCGCGAACACGCCGAGCATCTGCTGGATGAAGTGATTGGCTGGGAGGAGGAACTGAAAGATTATTACGCGCAGTGGTTGCAAGGCGAAGAGTTGCAGATGGCACGCGGCGCGGTCAGTAGCGCGCGCATGCGCAAGTAGAAGTTACTGGTACCGGATCAGCTCCGGGCTGGATGATCAGGTCAGCCGATGCACCACATTCAACAAGACACGGGGGCTAAAGGATGGGTAGGGGAGTTGAATCTGACACAGGGCAATGGACGGCTCACATATAACTCAACTAAATAGATGTTTAGTTTAATTATAATTACTGATTATATCCATGACCACTGGCAGGTGGCTTGTCCAATGACTCAAAACAGACGCGACAACCAAATTCCCACCGCTCAAGACGTGATCGCCGCACTCGACTTGCAGTCCCACATGGAAGGTGGATTCTATCGCAGAACCTTCCAGACCGACCATTCCACAGTCGAGACTGCAGGCGGTCATCGTTATTTGATGAGCTCCATCTATTATCTGCTGACCCGCGATTCACCAATCGGACACTTCCATATGAACCGGTCCGATATCGTGCATTACTACCATCTAGGCGACGCGATTCAGTACAGCCTGATCTATCCGGACGGCACGTTGAAATCTGTCGTGATGGGCAACGATATTCTCGCAGGAGAATGTTTACAGCTGCACGTGCCTGGCGGAATCTGGAAAGCTTCGCAGCTGCTGGCTGGAATTGCGGGATACGGGTTGGTCAGTGAAGCGGTTTCACCAGGCTTTGATTATGTGGATATGGAGATGGGCAGTCGGCTGAGGCTTGGCCAGCGGTTTCCTGAGCATTCGATGTTGATTGAGAGGCTGGCACGTGAGTGAGTGATTGATGCCGAAGTTGTCGAGGGTTGGTGGTTAAGTCGATGCGGGTTTGGGTTGAGGGTTGAAGGTTGAGCGGGAATCATCTCCTCAAAATGTGCGTGCAAACCGGGCTGATCCCCAAGCGCATCATTACGTGTAATGTATATTATGTTAAATTTAATATGACCCCGAGAAAGTGGCGTGTACGTCAAAAGCCTCAGCTCTAAGGAGAATGCTTGGAGATCTACCCAGCCCACCCAACCCGTTCTGATTGTCAGTCGGAGCCAGAATGGTACTGCCATAGATGTGGCGCATTGAGGGAGCATCCTCATCGTCGCATGTGACGCTGTTCTGTGGTTTGGTCAGGTGAACATTGGAACACTCAGCGAGTTGTTTCTGGGTCATACTCAGGAGATTTTTAGCCTTTGATACACTCGCTTCGGAACGCGAAGCACCAATGGTTTTGTTGGACTGGTGATGCTTAATACGTAGTCATGGATTCTCGATCCGAAAGCACGTTTTGAAGGCGCTCCAGGTTCAGTCGCTGACACTCCACTTCAGCTTCCTCTCGGGCCTGGTAGGTAGTCTTCAGACGTAGCTTCTCCTCGTTGTCATAGATGTTGAAGCCTATGGGTGCAGTCTTGCAGTAAAAACGCGATCCGTTACGCATTGATCCCGTTTCTGTTGGGATTGCAGGGACAACAACAAATCTCGACATCATTTTCACGCCCTCTCCAAGCACTTCCTAACTATTAGCGGCTATTCGCCACCACAGCAAGTGACCTTCATCAGTTTCCGATGACAAGTGCAAACGGCCTCGGAATGGTTCGGAGCTTCGCAGCTTCGCATCAAGCTGATGTGAGATGCATGGCTCAGCTGGAGATCATCGAGTCGTAAAAAAATCTGCTGCTACGCTGACCGCTTCCACGGAGGAATCACAATGTCGAACGCAGACTTATTCTCTTCCCTACTCTTCAAGATCAATCAAAATCAGCTAGCACTTGAAGCCGCGATCATGAAACTCACGCTCTGGGTCGAGCAGCGCGGGTCAGCGGAGGTCGCCGGCAACGTTCGTGGGGCTTTGGACACAATCTGCAGAAACGAGGAGTTCATCAACCCAACGCTTGCCGTGCTGATGTCCCCGGAGAAGTAGGTTTCGAGTTTGTTAGACTAGCCGGGCCTCCTTGGCCCGAACGAGCGACCTCTTCATTCACGCCACTTCATAGCGCAGCTTAGCTACGTGCATGCGATGACTCGAGCGTGGAATGATTTGAACACAACCTCTCCTCTCACCGCCCACGAGGTCTGCCAGGTGCTGAAGGATGTCGCGCTCGGAAAACATTTCATAATGCGAAGCTCCATCCAGCCATAGAGTGAGGGCCTCCTGGCCCTCCCCTATCTGCTAGGTGCGATTGCCATGACGTTATGGGCTCGCCTGGCCAATCAAAGCCGTCTACGCTTACCTTATGTTGTGGGCGCTTTGGCAATGGCTGCTGCGGGTCTTGTCGCTGCTGCATTGATTGAGCATCCAGTGTTGAAGATTGCCTGCCTCTGTTTAACTGTCGCGAGCATCCTTTCCTTCCAAGCGACGTTCTGGGCAATCCCATCAACCTTTCTCACTGGTCGCGCCGCTGCTGGTGGCCTTGCAATGATTGTCTCAATCGGCAACCTCGGCGGTTTCACTGGCCCCTTCGTGATCGGCCGAATAAAAGACGCCACCCATAGCTATTCAATGCCCTTCTTCGCAGTGGCGGCGATTCTTTTGGTTGGGACATGCTTGATGGTCTGGCTGGGAGATCCCGCTCGACTAAAGCCTGAGAATCACCAAGCAGCCGCTAGCGCTGCCTGATTGGGTCATTACCCGTAGCCCGCCATTTGCTGGACGGGTAATAAAAAGAGCCCGCGCCTAGGGCCGCCACTCGCTTTGTGTGAGGAGATACAGCGATGACATCGCACAACTCCGGGGCCGGGGCCCAGCCCCAGAACCGCACGCCACAATCCATAGGCTTTCTGCTACTGGATAATTTCACATTGATTTCCCTGGCTTCGGCGGTCGAGCCGCTGCGCATGGCCAACCAGCTATCGGGTCGTGAGCTGTATCGCTGGACGACCCTAACGGTCGATGGAGGGCAGGTTTGGGCCAGTGACGGCCTGCAGATCACCCCCGACGCCTCCATGCACAAAGCCCCACCCATGGATGCGATCGTCGTCTGCGGTGGTGTCGGGATCCAGCGCACCGTCACTCGCGAACACGTGTCATGGCTGCAGAGTCAGGCACGTCAGCACCGTCGTCTTGGTGCGGTCTGCACTGGTAGCTGGGCATTGGCTTGCGCCGGTCTGCTCGACGGTTTTGATTGCAGCGTGCACTGGGAATGTCTGGCCGCCATGCAGGAAGCCTTCCCGCGAGTGAACATGAGCACCCGGCTGTTCACCCTCGACCGCAACCGCTTCACCAGCTCCGGCGGCACCGCGCCAATGGATATGATGCTGCACCTGATCAGTCGCGATCACGGTCGTGAACTGTCGGCGGCGATCTCGGAAATGTTCGTCTACGAGCGCATCCGCAACGAGCAAGATCACCAGCGCGTGCCACTCAAGCACATGCTCGGCACCAACCAGCCGAAGCTGCAGGAAATCGTCGCGTTGATGGAAGCCAACCTGGAAGAGCCGATTGATCTGGATGAGCTGGCCGTCTACGTTTCGGTGTCGCGCCGTCAACTCGAGCGCCTGTTCCAGAAGTACCTGCACTGCTCTCCATCGCGGTACTACTTGAAACTACGCCTGGTTCGCGCACGGCAACTGCTTAAGCAAACGCCGATGTCAATCATCGAAGTTGCGTCTATCTGTGGCTTTGTGTCCACGCCGCACTTTTCCAAGTGCTACCGCGAATACTACGGTACTCCGCCACGCGAAGAGCGCTTTAGCTCCAACACCGCGAAACACATAACGATGATTCCGTTGCCGCAATCCCTGGTGCTTTCACCGTTGTCCAGGGCGTTGTCGACGCTCAACGACGCCCGCGACGAATCAACCTTTGCCAGCGTCCGTCTTTAGGATTTGCATCATGCTGATCCGAAAACTTATTTCCTTCCCAAAATGCGGAGCGCTGAAGGGTGACGTATAAACAATATCACTACAGACAGTCGCACCTATCGCAGTAGTGAGTCAACGACACATCGCTTGTATTCTCACCGCCAAGTTCGCCAATCATTAAGGGATGGAGGCGAAAATAGAAGCCCCGAAGACGCGAACCTTCGGGGCTTTGCGTTTTTGCATCACTGTACTGTTACTGGTTACCGCGAATATGACCGCACGACTCGCAGAGTGAACCCGCCTGACTAGCCATCGCATCATAAATGTCGTTGGCTGCCGAGCCAAGGGAAGGTACGGTAACGACGTTTTTCAGTTTGAAAGCCTGGAATCTGTCAGCGGCCCTTTCATGTAAACATCCAATCCAACCGTTTTGGTTCGAACACTCGAATGCCTGACATCAAAGACTCAAGCTCGAACATCTGGTCTCGTCGAGACGAGACCAGGGTGCCAACAGCTCATGCACACACGAGCTTTAACCAAGCGGGATATGCACTCTCAGTCCTTCCTTTGGAAGCTGCCTCAACACAGCCTGCCAAGCTCGCGAAGTGAACGGGGCGACCGACCAGACCTGGCGCATAATGGGCAAATTTCGCAGAATTCGTCATCACGTTCTTGGCAGTCGGCGGGATCACTGGCTCACCAAGCATGCACCAACAGGTGTCATTCACAATTTGGGCGCCGAATCGCTCGATCTCGGCTACATAACCGTTTTGTATCGCCTGTTCGTAAATAGCACGCCCACACGTGATGACCATTGCCGTACCTGGAGCCTTTACGAGGCCTTTGCACAGATTCGCCAGCGTCTGGAATTCAGTCAGTGAGAAATGCGGGTTGCCCAACGACACGATATCAACGTCCGGTTCGCTCGCGCTATTCAGGCTGTCCCAACTTTGAATCAGGTCGACCGGAGCGATAGTCAGCAACTCTAGACCGGAACCCAAAAAGTTAGGTTTATCGACATCCAGTGCTTCTGGCGTTACGCCCGCGATATGAAATAGCGGCGCTCCTGATGTCGTGCCGAAAGCTGCTGAGAATGCTTTCAAGTTGTCCAGGCTTGGAGCAGCGTCCTCTAGCCCAAAAACAACGGGGATACGCTTCCCTGACAACAAGCCGACGTGATAACCAAGGAGAGGATAGAAAGCATCGTCAAGCTCATCAGGTAAAGTCACCTGAATTTTTAACTGAGGTTTCCGGTGTTCGTCTAAATGACATCCGGAAAGGGGCGCTCGCCCAGTAATTGCGATGCAGATATCCAAGTAATCTGGGTACTTCAATGTCCGGGCCGCAAGAACACTATTCGCATACACGACCGCGTTAGACTCAGCCCAGACAATTTGCTCCCCCGCTTTAGGCGCGGATTCGAGCAGGTACGGCGCGCAGGTGTAACTCATGCGCGCTCCCATTGCCATATAGGCAGTTCCCACAGCGCTCGCAGGCTCGCCGAATTCTGGATCTACACCGAGAGTCCTCCATCGACGCTGGTCGACGGAAATCGAGTTAAGCGTCGTAGGAACTACAACCTTGGCACCCCACTCGACAAACTGCTCAGCGAATTTAAGGCTTGCTGGCCCAGTGTAAATGCATCCATCGATATGAGCTTGGGTGACATTAATGAGCTCAGAGGCACCTTGTAAATCGGCCATCCTCAAAACCACCTGCATAGCAACCTGGGCAGCTTTGCCCTGATCACCGGCTAGCATTTTTCGATCTTGTTCTGAAAGAACGATTGGGTATGCCGAGAAGTCGAGCGTGCCGCTGGGCTTGCTAGGTATGAAGCCATCTTGGGGCAGACTACTGAGTGTCCTTACAGACTCGTCGCTAACGCGTACATAAGAGCTACCACGAAGGGATGCGAACGCTTCCTTACCAATGCTGATCACGGGTAAGGAGCGGTCATAGATCATCTCCGCCAGCAATACTCCGAGTGTCAGGATCTCATCCACCTCTGCAAGGATAAGTGCTGCAGGCGCATGGCCGGAACTGATGAGTTCCATCATCACACTGCTTCCAGTGCAAGACCCTCGTCCAGAAGGAATCGCCAGGACACGACCCGTTAAGTTCTTCCCGGCGAGCGGGTGATGCTGGTCGATTACGTCTCCAGTGAATGAATTGACTCCTCCCCAGAAGCTAAGCCCTACGTCAGCAAAAAGCAGTTCGCCCTGTGCAGAGCCGCCAACCAGGCTACGGCCTGGGAGAATCTTATCCTCGTTCGTCATGAGTAACCTCGGCACTCAACGTTACCTTCGGCGCCCAATCGGACGCCGAAGGCCGTCATTTAGCTGTTTTTAGAGTTGACCGGCTGCACGGTGAAAGAGCGCTTCATCTTGTAGAGCGTACCCTCAACCCAAAATCACTTGGTCAGCCAGGACTCAACGGTCGCAGAAGGGAGTAAAAAAGTCTTAATTAGCTTTGTTCTCAACCAAGCAATTGCCTCCATCCACCACGAGCAACTCACCGGTGATGTAACTCGCTTCAGGTGAAGCCAAGAATACAACGGCTGCGGCCACTTCCTCTGGCCGACCCGCTCTGCCGAGAGGTGTAGAGCGTGCTGCTTTGACTTCATCAGGAGTACTCGACCCTGTAGCTATCCAACCAGGGGCAACTGAATTCACAGTGATACCTTGATGAGCAACCTCAAGAGCTAGACTCATGTTCATCCCTACCATTCCGGCCTTTGCTGCACTATAAGCAGCCTCTCCTGGATTGCTGGCTCGTGTGCCGGTGGTTGAGCTGATGTTCACTATGCGGCCATATCCTCTAGCCCGCATCCCAGGCAACACCCCTTGAGTTAACAGGAACGCAGTTGTCAGATTTCTAGCGATGGAAAGATTCCAGGTTTCGAGGCTCGTATTCGTGAACTCGGCGAACGGTTCTGGACTCCCTTGCATCGCCATACCGGCATTATTTACAAGAATATCGATGCGGCCCCAGACGTCCTCAGCCCAAGCGACGAACTCACTAACCTGAGTTTCCTGAGTTAAGTCTACTGGTCGACCCTCTGCTTCGAAGCCGGCGGCGCGTAACTCCGCAACCCGCTCATTGATGCGTGCGCTGCTTGCCGTGACGATCAGCTTGGCCCCTTGAGCCCCAAGACGATGGGCAACAGCCATACCGATTCCCAGCTCACTGCCCGCTCCACTCACAAGCGCCACTTGATCTGCCCAGCTTGAATTCATCATCCTTGCCTCTGTTGAAGGTTTGCGAATCACGCGAATGGAGATGTAGCAGATAGCCGGAAACGCCGGTTGAGTATTTGGTCGCTGACTTCGCCACGCCCATAAAAAAGGGCCCTTCCGGGCCCTTTTGTACTCAAACCAAAATCACTTAATCAGCCAGAACTCGATGCTATCGGAACCGTATTTCGCCTTCCATTCCTTCAGAGTCTTGTGGTTGCCCCCCCTTGTCTCAACGACTTCGCCGGATTCCGGATTTTTGTAGACCGTCACTTGGTGAGGCTTGAGGTTGCGGCTTCGGACTCAACAGCTGGAGCACGAAGGCAGCCAACTTGTGGATCAGGCCAGTTGATCACGTATTTTATTTGGCGACCACCCACACCCAAGTTGCGGAGATAGGTCTAGGCAACATGCCTTTCAGTAGGTTTGAGACCAATCGCGAGTCGCCTTGCACATCCCACGCCCCATGCCAAAGCACGAGTCATTGACTCACCTGGCCTGGAATCAACTGCCTCTTCATGCAAAGCCATGCCGCTCGCCGCATACACTCCGATGAACATCTGCGTGTTTCCCGTGGGCGACAGCCTCACTTGGACATCAATGACGGTTCCGTCGTCTAACGTTTCATCGTGTGTTCGATTGTGAAGCGCCGGATCAGCCCATTGCCAAAACACATCCCCACGAATTCGCATACTCGCCCTCCTACGACTTTAGTCTTACATGCCGGAGAACTCACCATAGCGCAGAGAAGCAGGGACGCCACGGGTTGCTTCAAGTTTGAATGCTGAATCCGATGACTGGCCGCGATTCCTGTACACGGTTAGTCATTCTGCATAGGATCTGATGGAACTTACCCCCTGAGCAACTCAACCAACTGGGCATGCAACGCAGGATCACCACAAGCAACAATTGCTCCGCCATGCTGAGCAGTGCTCCCATCCCAAGCGGTAATTTCTCCACCGGCACCTTCGACAATCGGAATCAGTGCTTGTACGTCATATGGCTGGAGACTGGCCTCGATAATCACATCAACGAAGCCTGACGCGAGCATGCAGTACGCATAGCAATCACCGCCGAAGCGAACCAATTGCGCCTGACTAGCCACAGATTGGAAAGCGTTTCGAAGCACTGGTGTGTTGAACATATCTGGCGTGGTGCACATCAGTGTTGCTGAGGAAAGACCTTGGCACGAGCGCGTCCGTAGCGTCGTCCCATTGAGCCATGCACCATGTGGAGTTCCAATGTAGCGCTCCCCAGTGAATGGCTGGTTCATTACTCCGAACACAGGGCGCTGACCATTGTTTAGAGTCAAAAATGAGCAGGGCTTTCAGCGCCCAACGTCCTGCACAGCGTTAAATTTGCGCATATTTATTGGCTTACGGCCATTAACTATAATAAATATTTCCAATGATTCTAAAGTGTCAGTATACGCGAGCTAATATTAAGTCAACGCGACTTCAAATTATTATTAATCATCCCAGGCAAAGTCATTATTAGCAGGCTGGTAATAAATTCTAATATTCTGATGAATGTATTGGAATCGGACAATGATGCGGACGCAATTAATGCCTCCGCATGATCCTATTCACAAAAAAATACTTTGTAAAGTTTTTTTATCGAACATGAAGACCAAGAAAGTTCCACTGTTTTCCAAATGCATGGAGGATCTTTCAATCATGTACGAAAGGACTATGACCAGGCTGGGCGCCCTTGCCGTTACCGCATTTTTCCTCGGCGCAGGCAGCTGCGTCGCCGGGGATGACGTAGAAAACAGGCTCAGGGCTGTCGTGGACGCGGCTATCCGGCCGGTGATGCAAAAGTATGCCATTCCTGGCATGGCGGTGGCGGTAACACTCCATGGGAAGCAGTATTACTTTAACTACGGCGTCATTTCCATGGAAGAAGGGAAGCCGAAGGTTACCGAGAAGACGATTTTCGAGATCGGCTCAATTAGTAAAATCTTCACGGCGACCCTCGCATCCTACGCGCAGGAAATCGGAAAGCTCTCCCTGTCTGATCCCGCAAGCCAATACCTGCCTTCGCTGCGTGGCAGCAGTTTCGACAACATTAGCCTGCTCGATCTTGGAACCTACACGCCCGGTGGTCTGCCGCTGCAGTTTCCGGGCGATGTGGACAGTCACGAAAAGATGATCGGTTATTACAAAAACTGGCAACCGAACTATGCCGCCGGAACAATGAGGCTCTACTCGAACCCGAGCATCGGTCTGCTCGGCCTTCTGACCGCCGAGAGCATGGGGGAGCCTTTCGAAGATCTACTGGAAAAGAAGCTGTTTCCCATGCTCGGCCTGAAGCAAAGTTAGGTCAGAGTCCCTCAAGCGCAAATGAGTCATTACGCGTACGGCTATAGCCCAGAGGGAGTACCGTCCAGGATGGTGCCGGGTGTTCTATATGCCGAAGGTTATGGCGTGACATCCAGCTCAGCGGACATGATTCGTTTCGTCGAGGCAAACATGCAGGTGGTGGATCTGGATGAGGCTCTGCAACGCGCCATCACTGCAACGCATACAGGCTACTACAAGGTCGCAGAAATGACGCAGGGCTTGGGATGGGAGTTCTACACATATCCAATAGAGCTCGACCGCTTGCTCGCAGGCAACTCGTACCCGATGATCCTTGAGCCCCATGAAATTACCCGGCTCAACCCTCCGCTGCCACCGCAGGGTAACGTGCTCATCAACAAGCCAGGCAGGACGGACGGTTTCGGCGCTTACGTGGCCTTTGTTCCAGCCAAGAGCATGGGCATCGTGACGCTGGCGAACAAGGACTATCCCCTCCCTGCGAAGGTGGAAGCCGCCCATGAAGTATTGACGGCCCTGGATACCCGGATTGGGTCGAGTGCACGTCATTGAGCGCTTGAAACTCTACGCACCTTTGCGAGGTAGCCTGGATAAGGATGGGTGGGCAATGTTTTTGTCCACCCATTTCAGCGACTGACTGTTTTGGTCGATTGATGCCCTTCCACCAGGTAACAATCGGCCTTAAGCCGCCACGCTTTCAGTCCCTGGGCCCTCAACATTTCTGTCGCACTTGGTCGAGATCAATTCTCCTGTCATGGGTAAAATTGAGCTCTTCCTTGAGTTCATTTATGAGTTGGGCTATAGCCTTGTCTCCAGTGATGCGAGATGCAGAAATACCGGTAACAAGAAGCTCAACTCGCCCGGATATTGGTTCGCTAATCTGTATTTGCAGTGATCCCGACGGCTCGACTCTACATTCGCATGAGAGCGGCAGGAATGCTGAATCTATGACGTGGCATAGCTCGAGAGTGAACAACATAATGTCTCCGTTGGCTTGAGCCGGCCAAGGCGCTCAAGCTTGGTTGAAAGGAAGCTTGATCTCAAGCTTAGGGCCATTTTTCAAATCCCTGGCGAAGCGGTGACAATTTCAGCCTACGCCCATCTGCGAGACGCGTTATACCAATTGGGAACGAGCACAACCCATTCTTTCGTGCACATGTGGTTTATAAACGGGTACCTATCGGGTCGGTGGGTGCTTGAGTGCATGACTGGTGAATTCCCTGCGTTGCGGGATCCCGGTGTGCCCATGACAACCGGATAGATGTCGCACACAACCAACCAAGAAATGCTCTACCCATGGATGCCAAAAACCATCCGCCCCAATACGACAACAGCTACCCACGTTGCCATTAGTCCAACCAGGAACCAAATAAACTCGCTGCTGTTCATGGTACCTTTCCTCGCCGCACTTGCTTCTCTCGCTCTGTGTGAAGACTTCTGTAGACGCTGGATTGCGACAAGGTAGGCGACGATTACCTTTACTTCGTATCGTTCCGCTGCGCATTGCCTACATCCATTGGCCCTTGCGCACCAATGAAAATGCCGGCAGTAGGGGCAGCAATGAACTTCACTTTTTCGGTAATGGTGTCTTCGCAGTTGACCCGCGCAGAATGCGTCCATTCAATTTCTGCGCGCCGCTATCCCATAGCAACCATCTTCATGAGCTAAATCTTTCAGCCTCCAAATCGATCTGACCTCCTCGGAGAAAATCGATGGTTACCCCAGCAGAAAATCCTTTGAATTTTCCATGAGACAGCCACTCCTTTGTCTATGAGCATAGGGAGGGCTTCATGAATACCGATCTTTACATCATCGAGTACAAGCTTCACGGAGAGTCCAAGTCCTTCATCATCAGGACGAAGATAAGAAGCAACGCCGATGCGTGGCATTGGGCAAGTTGTGATGCTGGAGTGGCACCTATACCAAAACCTGGAAGACCGCCGCTCAAAGTCGTCACCAAGCCTCAAGCTGAAAAGTACGGGCTCAGTGACGTCAGATGGCGTGAATCGGCAATCTTGGATTGGACAGAGGTGGCAACGTGATTAAACACATGCTCAAAGCCATTGGTAAGACCCCCATCCAGCCTCTTCACCGAGCGAGCTGTCACTGCGGTGCCGTTGTTCTCGAGATCCATTTACCTGCAGGTCTGCCTGAACCACATCGCTGTGATTGCTCGTTCTGCAAACGCAAGGGAACGATAGTCGCTGCGGTGCCAGCAGCGGATTTGAAAGTGATTCGCGGCCAAGCTGCATTACGCAAATATCAGTTCGGAAGGCAGGTCGCCGAACATTTCTTTTGCGGGATCTGCGGCATTTATACCCATCACCGACGCAGTACCAATCCGAACGAATTTGGCTTCAATATCGGCTGCATGGAAGGCGTTAATCCCTATGATTTGGGGAGCGTTCCGGTAGCGGATGGGGCGAGTGGGAGGAACCTGTGGGTCAGCATCGTTAGCGAAAATTTTCTTCCCTAATTCACCTCCCACTAATGTGAAAAACAAAAGCTTCCTACGATGAGGACATTTTGTCAGAAAGAATTTCAAAGACTCACCGTGGTCTACCTGGCACCATACCCAGAGCTCGCAATCATGAAATTCTCAAAATTCTGCCAAGCACTCTCCAACCGGGCTGGCAGTTCGAAGACGTTCCTCACCGCTATTTGTCTCATCGTTGTGTGGGCAGTGACGGGCCCGTATTTTCATTTCAACGATACGTGGCAACTGATCATCAATACGTCGACGACGATCATCACGTTCCTGATGGTTTTCCTGATCCAGAACACCCAGAACCGGGACAACGACATTTTGCATCTGAAGATCGATGAGCTGATTCGAGCGACCAAGGAAGCACAAAACGCCACATTGTCCTTGGACAAGATGAGCACCAGGGAGCTTCGGAAGCTGCGGAAGCAGTACAGCGTTATGGGTGAAGCCGGTGAGATCAGTCTTGATGCTTCCGACGACGAGCCCCCTATTCCTAAATAGGTGGCCTGGATCATCCGAGGGCCGTTGTCCCCATCAATTTGAACGCAAGCTCTCAAGCGCTATCTATCAACGTATGTGAGTACCGGAACCCGCGCGGTCGTCGCTCGTCATCAACGCCTGAAACCTGTTTGTAAGAAGGATCTGCAATGAAAAAAAATAATCCTCAGCGCACGTTTTTCATCGCATCCAGAACATCGTTGATGCTGATGATCCTCGGCTTGCTGACTGCATGCGCCGGTAACACTACGTCGTCCAATGTCATTGCACCGGGCGAGGAAAAGACAGTCACGACCCGCACACTGGATGCGGGCGCCGCCCTGCTCCAGTCACGCCCACCCATTGATGCACTCAATGCCTACCTGGATGGATTCCATTTCTACAATGGCCACCCTGAGGTTCAAATGGAGGCCCACCACTATTGCTCCATCCTGAATGAAGAAGTAATCCAGTGCGTGATCTACGATGGCAATCGCAAGGACGCGAAGCTCATGGGGGTGGAATACATCATTAGTGAACAGCTGTTTGCAAAATTGCCCGACGCTGAAAAGGCGCTGTGGCACAGCCATGTTCATGAAGTGAAGTCTGGTCAATTGGTCGCCCCCGGCATTCCGGACATTGCAGAACATGCGCTTATGGAAAAGCTCATTCATACCTATGGCAAGACCTGGCATACGTGGCACACCGACCTCAACAAAGATCTACCGCTGGGCGTTCCGCAATTGATGATGGGATTCACCGCTGATGGGCAGATCGACCAGCGACTGGTGACAGATCGGGACAGAAGACTTGGCGTCGATAGCATCCGGAAAAAGAAAGCCCGGGCCGACATCCCTGCACCTGCTATTGACCCAGGTGCTGACGCTTGGCGTAAAGTAAAGGTCATTCAAATCGAAGATCCGAGTGGCCGTCCGCATCAGCACTGAATCATCAGGATGACTGGCTAGCCTTTGGATTTTCGTGGGTCAGCACTACGAGGAAAAGTTCTTTCTTCCTGAATAGTCCCGTCCTCTTTGTGAATCTTCAGCGACGCAGTTTTGCCCTGAAGGAACTCACCCGCCAGCGCGGTGATTTCAGCCTTGGTCGAGGCCGTCTTCGACGCCCTTTGCGCGCCTTCCTTTGTCAGTGCCCAGAGCTTGTTGGTCTTGGTGATGTGATAGTTGTCCATCCGATCTCCTAGCGCTCTGCGCGCATTTCCAACGTGGTGATCGGTTGACCTCTTCACTCATAATGAGTTTGAAAAACTTAGGCGGAATTATGGTTACTCTAAAATCAAAAGCTAGCCGCGACTGCGTCGCAAACCAGCGACCCTCCCTGACGTGCGTGGCAAAAGCTACCTTCCGCCCTTTCCTACTGTTTACTTCACTCTAGATTTTCAGAAGCCAGGGCAGAAGCAAAAGCTACGGCGATGCAATCGAGTCGATTGCCCCAAAGCGTCTGGAAATCTGAAAAAAACCGTGCGGATGAAGATCCCTGCTTTTTTTTGGTATCAAATATAATAACTCCGTTTTCTTTTTTTTATTTCAAGGGGGGTTCGCAAAATATATTTTTTTACAGACCGTCCCTGCGCCGTTTTGCTCGCCCTTGATGAACGTGAAAATGCCAGAGGGGTACCGGAATGCGCATGATCTGGTCAGAGGAGTAGTAGCGCAGAGTGGTGCCATAAATTGACTACTACGCTCTCTCTTTCCATGAAGGAATCACTACGTCGTAAGCAGACCCTGCCTTGGCCATTTTCAGTATGAACCAGCATCAATTGGCTCACGAACCTCAGTCATGAAGCTGACGCTGTGGTCGAGCGGCGCGACCCGGGTGAGGTTGGAGGCAATGTGCGCGGCGCGCTGGCATCAATCAGCAAGAACGAAGAGTTCATCAACATGACGCTAGCAGTGCTCATGCGCCGAAAAGTTATTAGAGACAGACAACCGACGACAAATAGTTGCCTATCCTGAGCCTTCCGTTTGGGTTGTGGATTCAACCGATCGCGGATGATAGGCAAGTCATCAATCCTGCGAACACAGTCACCTGACGATCACGCCAATCGATTTGCCAGGCAAGAGCCAGTTGCACTTGTGGCCTCATGAGCATCCGTGAGTGCCTCATTCGCCTCGTACCTTAATGCAGCCGGGACTGATAACCAGTGTGCGATCCCAAGTCCCGCCAGCGCTCCTATGAGCTTGCCTACTAGCAGCGGGACGATCAGCGTAGGTTGGAAATTGGCAATGAAGGCCAGGGAGTCACCCAACATCCACGCTGCGCATACCGCAAACGCAATGGTCAGCACTTTATCTTTGGCATTGAGCGAAGGGAGCATGCGCCACAATGCCAGGGGATTCGCAGCTGCAGCAAGCAACCCAACGCTGCCCATGGGCCCAAGTCCAAGCCGGCGACCAATTAACGTCAATGGATACCGCAGATAACGCTGGATGCAGTAGACCATTGGGAATGCGCCCGCCAACATCAATGCAATGTATCCAGCTATTTCCAGCGCTCGGAACTGATCGGCAGAGTCGGCGATCATTGGATCAAACGCCCAGCCGATATCGAGTTTGGTGAACACGCCGGTGAAATACTCAACGACGCACGCAGCAAAGATCAGTTTCATGAGGATATCGGCCCCTCGCCCTAACGCGATGAAGCCGAGGATCATCTGTCGCGTGAAAAGCTTCAGGCTCAGCGCAAGCGAACCAACGAACAACACTAAGGGCAGGATGTTGTGAACGATGACGGACGGCTCGAAATAGAGCAGATAGGTAGATGCGGCGTGAGTAGATATCTCCGTTCTGACCAGAGGCTCCATTATATTGATCAGCAACAGAATCGACACGAAAGCGACTGGAATTGAAATTAGGCCCGCGATCATGCCTAGCGCCAGGTACTTGTGATCTCGTTTGTCCAAGATAGCCAAGGCCACAGGAATCGTGAAAAGCAGGTGCGGGGCCAACAGGAATCCGTTCATGGACGCCAATAGCCACGACTCGGTGGTAGGTGCCAGCGCTTTGGCGATCTGATAACCACCTAGGTCAACTGAAATTAGACTGGTCGCTGCCATGGCTGGCTCGGAGCCCATGGCGACGAAAAGAGGGCTGACAAAGTTCGCAATCAGCTTGGTCAGCACAGGAACCGAAACCATGATTGCAGCCACGGGTATGAAGATTTGACCGAGAGTGTGGATACCAGCCATAAATTCAGCCCCGATTCCCTCTCGGTCGTTTAGGGCCGCACCAATGGCTCCGATGACGACGAAAAACATAATCAGATACAGCACGTAGTTACCAAGATCACTCATAACTCACACCTAATGAACGGAGGTTTCAGTAGGTCGTCCGTGACCCTCGGAAGATATACGTTGGTAAGAGCTAGACTTTGAATTGCTCGGCTATATGCAACTGTTGGTCGGCTAGTGCCATCGGCGCAGGAATACCCCAAGGCTTCGCAACGCTGTGACCCGGGCTAGTACCGTGGGCGAAAACAATTGGTACTCAGCCCTGGTCGACAGACGCTTGTGAGAGATTCTTGTTGTTATTTGGCTTGGCCGGCTTGGAACCACTGCCAAGTTGCCTCCAATGATTCCTCAAAGCATTTCAGGATGGCCTGGATATCTTCTTCTTTAGAAATCAACGGAGGGCAAAAAGCGACGGCGTCGCCCTTCGCACGGCTGATCATGCCCAGATCCTGAGCGCGTGCCGACAGATATCGACCCAAGCGCCCCACAGTTTCGAACGGCGCCTTTGTTCCCTTATCAGCAACCAACTCCACCGCAGCGATCAAGCCAACACCACGGATCTCACCCACCAGCGGGTGATCAGCGAACCGCTGAAGACCACCACGCAAGATCTCTCCCATGTGCGCAGCGTGCCGAACCAGCTCGTCCTCCTGGATGATCTTGACGTTCTCCAGGGCGACGGCAGCTGCGACCGGATGACCGCTGCCGGTAAATCCGTGACCAAGAGTTCCAATCGTGTGGCTTTGGTCAGCGATACCTTGATAAACCAGATCGTTGATCATAATGGCCGCAATCGGCTGGTAGGACGAAGACAGCTGTTTGGACACAACCATAACGTCTGGTTTGATCCCAAACGTCTCGCTCCCAAACATGTTGCCAGTGCGCCCGAAGCCGCAAATCACTTCGTCAGCCACAATGAGGATGTCGTGCTTGCGGCAGACCTTCTGAATCTTTTCCCAGTAGGTTTTAGGCGGCACGATCACGCCACCAGCCCCCATAAGCGGCTCTCCGTAGAACGCTGCGATCGTCTCCGGCCCCTCTTTGAGGATCAAGTCTTCCAGTTCCTGCGCGAGATGATCCGCAAATTGCTCCTCAGTCTCACCTGGCTTTCCGAACCGGTAAAAGTGAGGGCAACTGACATGGAGAAAGCCAGGGAGAGGCACATCAAAACCACGCTGATTGGCAGGCAGCCCAGTGAGGCTTGCACTGACGGCAGTAATGCCGTGGTATGCGTTCATCCGACTTATGAATTTCTTCTTCGTCGGCTTGCCCAATGAGTTGTTCCGGTACCACAGAAGCTTCACGACAGTGTCGTTGGCTTCAGAGCCAGAGTTGGTGAAAAACACCTTACTCATTGGCACTGGCGATATTTCAATCAGCTTTTCTGCAAGCTCAATGCTCGGCACGTGCGCCTTGCTGGTGAACAAGTGATAGAACGGTAGCGTACGCAGTTGCTTTTCTGCCGCCTCGATCAAGCGCTGATTACTGAACCCTCAATTCGTCGCTAATGCGTGAGCTGCGCACGATCGCTTTTGTCACCGACCTCATCCAACAAGACAAGGTCGATCGCAACGAGATGAAGGAGATGCTGATCCACTCCATTAAGTCAGACGAGGCAATGTGTGCGCTCAGCGTTTCCAGCAAGTACAACGCGGACTGGGGCTTCCTTTGCGGACTGCGCGACAACGGACGACACGAGGCCGAGATGTGGCTCTCGGAGAACTACCGCAATATTGGCAACCGGTCTAGTATCGACATCCGAAAGGAGTTTCTTTGAACGCCGCCATAGGACTAGAAAGGTGACTGGCGTTGGCATGAATTCTCGCGCGGGGGTGCGGTGCAGCACGCATGAGTGCTGCATGTGACTGCCCCCTATGCTAACGCCAGATCCAATGTCCCTAAATCTGCTACACAAAAGTCCCCTGCGGGCCCTTTTGTACTCAAACCAAACTCCCTTGGTCAGCCAAGACTCGACAGTCGCGGAGCCGTGCTCTGCTTTCCATTCCTTCAGCGTTTTGTGATTGCCACCTTTGGTTTCGACGACTTCGCAAATAAATGCTTATCCGCGGGCATGGCCGTTGCCACCGTGCGCAGCAATGAACATGTCGACGGCTGACCGACAATAGGATTCGATTTCGTTGTCGTCCTCTGCTCTGGTCTCATCGAAGCGTGCGATAGTTAGGAGATCGGATCCTTTGAAAAGCGCGGAAAACACACGGGCGGACAGTAGAGGATCGGGCACGTTCAGAACCGCCTTAGCGTGGAGCTGACTCAACAGGGCCTCGATTCGGGCGAGGACATGGGCCGGGCCGGCTTCGAACTGGAGCTTGCTTAACGACTTTTGATTCGTCTTGTCGGCCATGATCATAGCTTCGACAGCGCGGACGTCCGGACTCAACAGCGTGCGAAGAAGGGAAGATCCTACCGCCATTAGCTGATCTTCTGCCGAACCCTCGACGCCTTCAAAAAGGGCCTGTGGCGCAAATTGATGGCAGCGGGCCGCAATGGCTGCGCTGAACAGCGCCTCTTTATTCTCGAAGTGCCTATAGATGCTCAACTTGGATATCTTCGCCCGCCGGGCGACCTTGTCCATTGTCGTCGCTTGAAAACCCAACTCCAGAAAAAGATCGCATGCGGCGTCGACTATCGTTTGGCCCAGCGCCTCGTTGGCAGGCCGGCCGCGCCGGGCCTGGCTGTTTTCAGTCATAAAAATTCCAGTACTTGACAGTATTCTAATACGTGAATTAGGGTACTTCAAAGTATCTAATGTGTGCAAGCCAATGCATAAGTTTCAACTTGTTCTCCACATCATGTTCTCCGGGCCGCCCGGCGATATCGAGTGCGGCATTGTCAGACCGTTCAACACGGTGATGGGCGATTTTCTCGCCAATGCCGAAGCCTTGCACGCTGCATGTATCGGGCGCGTATCGCTGGACGATATTGCGCACATGGCCCAACTCCACCCTTTATCCACAGCACTGAGCCCATCATCATGAATGACGTCATCATTATCGGAGGCAGCTTTGCCGGCCTCGCCGCCGCCCTGCAGCTCGGCCGTGCCCGCCGAAAGGTCACCGTTCTCGATACCGGCCTGCCGCGTAATCGCTTCGCTGCCCACTCCCATGGCCTGCTCGGCCACGATCACAAGCCACCGCTGGACATCCTGGCCGAGGCGCGGCAGCAACTGACCCGTTATCCCACGATCAGGTTGGTCAGCGCCCGGGCTGAAAGCGTCTCAGGCTCCATCGACGATTTCTCTGTCCTCACTGGCGATGGCCAAAGCCTTGGCGCGCGCCGCCTGATCCTGAGCTATGGCGTCGTCGACAAGATGCTTGATGTTCCGGGCTTTGCCGATAGCTGGGGCACGTCCATCGTGCCCTGCCCCTATTGCGACGGCTTTGAAGTCGCCGGCCAGCATTGGGGCCTCGTATGGTCTGGCCCGCAGTCGCACCAGTCTGTCAGGCTGTTTCACGATTGGACTGACACGTTGACGCTCTTCGCCGATGGTCACAACATTCCGCCCGATATCCGGGCCGATCTGGCACGCCGCAACATACCTGTCGTTGAGGGCCGGATCGTCGAAATCGGACATCACAAGGGTCATATCACCACCATCAATCTCGATACCGGCCCCAATGTTGCGGTCGACATCCTGTTCGCCCATCCGCGCAACAAGCCGTCCGCAAGCCTGCATGAATCACTGGGCCTCTCCACCGTGGATACGCCGCTCGGCATCGTCCTCAAGGTCGACGAGCGCCGCCAAACGAGCATGCCAGGCATCTATGCCGCCGGCGACCTCACCACGCCATTCTTGCCCTCAGTCACCCTGGCATCATCGCAGGGCGCCATGGCGGGTATCTTCGCTCAGCAATCGATGCTGGTTTGAAAGCACAGGTTCCCTTCTCCGGTTGCGTCGTATATTTCGAAGAGGTTGGCGTAGATCGGCGCGGTGATGGACGAAGCGTCGAGTTTGACGGAATGGTAGGAGCGGTCGTACTTCGAGCTCCGGCTCTAGGCGGTACCGATCTCGACGCCTGAGACGACCACACGCAGATCTGGTGCCTTATCAAGCGGGTTTGGTCGAGACAATACGCGCCTTGGCATCGGTTCAGCCTCCCCTTGCCTAGTTCAAAGGGTAGCTAGTTAGGAACGAATGAAAAACGAGGAGAAGTCATGACAGATCAAAATACCTATCAGGTGGCCGACTGGAATGGCCAAAGCGGAGAGTACTGGGTCGCCAACCAGGCCCGGCTCGACGCCATGTTTGCGGTATTCGGTCAGGCCGCGATAGAAGCCGCCGCACCCAAGCGGGGCGAACGCGTGCTGGACGTCGGCTGCGGCGCGGGGGCGTCGAGTCTGGCTCTAGCTGCTCGCGTCGGCGCGGGTGGCCATGTGCTGGGCGTGGACATTTCCGAACCGTTGATCGGACGAGCGTGCGCGCTTGCGCCACAGGATACGCCGGCCCAGTTCCGGGTAGCCGATGCCAGCTGCGCCGAGCTGCCCGAGGGCGCGTTCGACATCCTGTTTTCGCGTTTCGGAGTGATGTTCTTCGACGATCCGACAGGGGCGTTCGCCCATATGCGTCGTGCTCTCAAGCCGGGGGCGCGGCTCGCTTTCGTCTGCTGGCGCGGCATGGCCGAGAACGATTGGGTGCGCTTGCCGATGGGCGCGATCAAGGGCATCGTCCCGCCGATCACCCCGCCCGCTCCCGAAGCGCCTGGCCCATTCTCTTTCGGCGACCGGGGGCGCGTGGAACGCATCCTGACAGTAGCCGGCTTCACCGATGTCACTATCACGCCCTTCGATGCTTCCATCCCGTTCGGCGAGGGCAGGACGCGGGACGCGGCGATCGACGACGCGGTAAAAATAGCGTTCGAGGGCGGCCCGCTGTCGCTAGTGCTCGCTGATCAGTCTGACGACATCCGCGCCCGCGCCTCGGCCGCGGTTCGTGCCGCCTTCGAAGGTCTCCCCGGCGAGCGGTCGCTGATGATCGAAGGCGCGGCGTGGATCGTCATGGCACGCACTCCGCCAAGCTGACAGGGATTAACAGGGGAGACGCCCCGCTGTGAAGCGGGCGTCTTTGGCGGGTCAGACTGACGTCCCTTTTGGCACCTGGTCGAGCAATTCGTCAAAATGGCTTATTGCTGGGTAAAAAAAGCGCTGGCTTATACGTCTGTATAAGCCAGCCAACTTATTGAAACTCATCCCATCTGTTAGAAGAAATGGTTCAGATCAACTTTTCGTAGCAAGATGACGATGTTGGTTTGCGGCAGAAGAGCGGAGGACTTTTTCACGATTTTCCAAATTACTTGCAGACCTTGCAGAATGTGCACGCATGGCATTAGCGAAGGATACTGCATCTCCTTCAGGTGCATTCGAACGAAGATGCGGCTTAGCAATAACTAAGTACAACCAGCCTGTAAGTATGACGATCGATACCCCAACAACCGCGATCCATCGATCCAGAAGAGACAGACTGAGATCACTCGACGGTGTTGCAAGTACAACGCAAGCAAAGATCCCGTATCCCAACGCGGCTATATTTACTACCCAGCCCCAGCGCCCTAATGAAAACGATCCTGCTGGTTTCCACCCCATGAATCTTGCTCTTAAGGCTGCAAATACCACCATCTGAAAGGCAATGTACCCTGCCAACATTTGCATGCCCGCGATGCGGAATAGCGCCCCTGGGAAGAAATATACGAACAACAGTAAGAGCCCTGAAAGTACGTTTACACCAATGATTGCCCATAGCGGGGTGTGACGGACTTTCGTCAACTTCCCAAAAATTGCAGCACCAGGGAACATATTGTCACGTGCGAAAGAGTAAATTAGACGGCTCGCTGACGCCTGCTGTCCCATCACACATGCGAGGAAAGATGTAAGGGCAATGAACAAGAACGCTTTCGTACCCCAAAATCCGATTGTCGCATTGAGGATATCTGGGACTGGATCCACGACGTTACCAGCCACTATCTCAGCAAGGTTCGGTGCCGCTAGCACGTAGCCAGCGAATGACAGCAGCGCAGAGCTGCAGCCAACGACAACCGTAAGAATCATGGCTCTAGGTACTTGCTTGCCGGGGTTAGGAACCTCCTCAGCTACCTCGCCGCAAGCCTCAAATCCATAGACCATCAAGATACCCACCAATGCAGCACCGACAAAGGCGGTCGTATAATTCCCGTCATGCGCCGTGCCCATGGCATCGAAAAATACACTGAACGAGTGTTTGCGCTCGAAAATTAGCAGGTAAATGCCTACGCCGATCACACCCACCAGCTCTGCGGCTAACCCAGCGCCCGCAATGCGTGCCAGCGTTTTGGTACCAGTTAAATTGAGCAACACGCCAACGAAAAGCATAACGGCAGCAATAGTGGCCGTCATACCTGCGGTGGTGGGTACCACAGGCATTTCTCGTGTCCCAACAAACAGGTTAGCGACAAAGCTAGCGCCAAACATCGCTGTCGTCGCAATAGCGACAATCACACAGGCCAAATAAATCCAGGACAGCAGCCATGCGTATTGTCCGTTCCACAATCGCCTTGCCCATTGGTATAGCCCGCCAGCGATAGGGTACTGAGCAACGATCTCACCAAAGACCAGTGCGACAAGCAGCTGACCACCACCAACGATAAAAATCCAGAAAATAGAAGGTGGGCCTGCGGTCGCAAGGCCCTGTGCAAGCATTGCCACCACACTGACGAGAGGAGAAAGATACAAGAAACCAAGGGCAAGGTTTGACCAAAGAGACATGCTACGTTCGAATTTTTGTTCATACCCTAGAGACTCTAAAAACTCAGAGTCAGAGCGATCAGACACGTTCGGCACTGCGTACTCCTCGAAGCTTAAAAAACTTACTTATAATTGTCTTTCAACCGCCAAAGCCTGGTTCGGCGAACGTTTCCAACGCAGTAGCGCTCCACATGTAAGCTTAGGCTACTGTCCGACCTGACTGACCTCTGTAAAAGCAGTATCAGGCAATTTTGTTTTCCTATCATCACCATTCCTGAGGCCCCGACTGATGGCGGCACCTCAGGTTCAGCAATGCTCAGCGCACTGTGCATTCACTCTTCAGAGCGCTTTTGATAGGGCCAATCTGCAAGACTGAGCTGACTCGGCTCGGCTGTTGATGACGGTGGTGGATCAAGAGATTCATCCTGAATCGCTTTTCGGAACCCTTTGATTGAGGAACCAACGTCAGCTCCCAAATTTTTCAGCTTTTTGGTTCCAAAAATCAGAATCACTACGAGCAGGATTACAACCCAATGCTTCCAATCAAAAATGCCCATAAGATTCACCTATGTTGTCGGCCAGAAAACGAAGCGCACACCCGGCCGAGGCATACGCTCGATGCGTCCATGCAAAAGGGTAAGGAGGAGGCGTCAGACTTTCCGACCTGGCCTCCTACATCGTCAGAAACCTGCTCGAAAAGAAGCCCACGCCTGCAGCCAGTCGTCGTACGTGGCGTACTTGTCTGACTGTCGGGGCGGTTGACCCTTGATTGGTGCGGTTTCTAAAAATTTGTCGACATTGTCGTAGTCGAACAGAGACTTCGTTGCTTCATCCATATGCTGGACGGCCTTTCTGTTCACTACTGCGGAACTGACAGACTTACTCATCGCCGCTTGGGTGCGGGGATCGAGCGCCTGATTGATAAAGGCTAGAGCCGTATCAATGTTTTCAGCGGTTGACGGGATGAACCATGCGTCTGCCCAGACTGCGCCCCCCTCTTTAGGAAAGACGTACTCAGTTTTTACGCCCTGCTTGGCGGTTTCCAAGGTTGCTGCTGTCCAAGTACAAAAGCACGCGGAAATCTCGCCAGCAACAAAGAGGGAGACAACGTCACCGTTGCTGGAAGCAAAAGTACGGCACTGATCCCGATATGGCTGCATCTGCTGCCAGATCTGATCGAGCTCGTCCTTAGTGACATTCGGGAATTTGTCGTCGAACCCCGTAATGCGTGCCGCAAGCGGCCAAACTGTCAACGGGTTGTCGAGGAAAGTCAGCTTACCTTTGAATTCAGGCCGCAACAGATCCTTGAAACTGGTAATTGGTGCCGAGAGACCTTTGGGGTTGTAAACAATGGTATCGACTCCCCATGTCCATGGGATTCCGAAACGTTTGCCGTCCCAAAACCACATACTGCCATCGTGGAATTTGCTGATCGTATCAGTCGGGTTGTAGTTAGAAATTTTGGACACATCAATCGGCTTAAGCTGGTTGAGTCCTTTGTACAACTCGTTATAGCCGTTGGAATACTCAGCAAGGTCAAGCCGAACACCGCCGCCCATCAGCTTGGCAGTTACGTCATCTTGGTTTCCCATGATGCTCGCGTTGACTCGAATCCCGTTCGCCTTGATCCAATCAGCCGCTTCCGTCTGCAGCGAGTACCCTTCCCAAGTCATGATGTCGAGATTGCCACCCACAGCGGCTTGCGCGGAAGGAACCCATCTACCAAGTGTCGCACCAGCCGCCGCAGCAGCAGCTCCCAGCATCAACAGCCGCCTACTGATTTTCGGATTCAATAACGTTTCTAAAGAGTTCTCACCGCATGGATCTTTTTCGACTGACATGGCGCATTCCTATCCTGTGAACGTTGTTTTTGAAATAGGCAGGACGAAACTTTGAAGCGGTACCGCATCATCCGGCGTGGCAAACCTCTCTGGGTGCCATCACTGGATATAGTGTTAAGAGCAAAAGGAATGCCAGTTGCGAAAAATCAATCTAACTAGCTGTAATATATGGATTTTTTTTCAACATCCAGATGGAAGATCCATCGCTGTCGCAGTGTTGCGATATGCGAAATTTCACCGCTGAGAAATTTTCGCCTGTGTGCGACAACAGAACGAAAGCGCGATAGAAACGAAGATCTCTGCTCAGAAAAAAGGCCCTGACTGGAAGCAGTAATACTCCCGTCAGGGCCTTAGGAAACAGATGCCGCTCGATTAAGACGCAGAAGGTGGTGATGCTTGTTTATCTGCGTGATAAGACGAACGAACAAGCGGCCCTGATGCCACGTTGCTAAAACCCATTGCCGCACCAAGTGTTGCAAAGCGAGCAAATACATCAGGATGGACGAATCGGTGCACTGGCAGATGATTTCGTGATGGCTGCAAGTATTGCCCTAGCGTCAGCATGTCCACTCCGTGCTCACGCATTCTCTGCATGACCTCAATAACCTCTTCATCGGTTTCTCCCAAACCGAGCATCAACCCAGATTTAGTAGGCACATGGGGAATACGCTTTTTGAAACCCTCTAGCAAATCCAGCGACCATTCAAAGTCGGATCCTGGTCGAACCGCCTTGTAGAGACGTGGGACAGTTTCAAGATTGTGGTTGAAAACATCGGGAGGCTCTTGCTCAGTGATGGCCAAAGCAACGTCCATTCGACCACGATAATCCGGTACCAACGTTTCCAGCCTGACACCTGGTGAAATCTTGCGTATTTCACGCAAACACTCCACAAAATGGCTAGCGCCACCATCTCTCAGGTCATCACGGTCGACGGATGTGATTACTACATATTTCAGACGAAGATCGGAAATCGCCATCGCAAGGTTGCGAGGCTCGTCTGCGTCCAGAGACTTTGGCCGACCATGCCCGACATCACAAAACGGGCAGCGTCGAGTACAGATGTCACCCATGATCATGAAGGTAGCAGTGCCACCGGAGAAGCACTCCCCCAAGTTCGGACATGAAGCTTCTTCGCACACGCTGTGAAGCTTGTGCTTCCTGAGCAATGCCTTGATACGACTTACCTCAGGTGACGCTGCAATTTCCACACGAATCCAGTCCGGTTTTCGAGGAATATCTTCGGTTGGGAGAATCTTGACTGGGATACGTGCAACTTTCTCAGCACCGCGAAGCTTCACCCCCGCCTGCAACGGTTGAGGGCGATTGGAAACAGACAGGAGTTCGGTCATTACAATCGATCCTTTAACCGCGGTAGTAGCGTTGAGGCACGAAAGGCGTCTTCGTCACGCGCATAGGAATGTGCTTACCTCGGACATCGGCGTAGACCACCGAGTCCAAAGCAGCAAAAGCTGATTCGACATATCCCATTGCGACTGGTGCTCCCAACGTTGGGCCAAAACCGCCACTGGAAACTTGGCCGATGATCGAACCTTCTTCCGAATAAATTACTACGCCCTCACGGACTGGAATACGCTCCAGAGGCAACAGACCTACGCGCTTCTTGCTCACGCCTTCCTTCTGTTGAGCAAAGATGTGAGAAGCACCAGGAAAGCCACCAGCTCGGATACCATCGATACGGCGCGCTTTCGAAATAGCCCATACAAGGCTCGCTTCAATTGGCGTTAGTGACGAGGTCATGTCATGACCGTAGAGACATAACCCCGCCTCTAAACGCAGCGAATCACGTGCGCCTAAACCGATCGCTTTAACTTCAGGCTGCGCCAGTAACGCTCGAGCTAACTCGTTCGCTTGCTCTACCGGAACCGAAATTTCATACCCGTCTTCTCCCGTGTAGCCGGAGCGGCTGACGTAACAAGATATGCCAATGATTTCCACCGCTCGGGACTGCATGAACGTCATTTCAGTTACTGCGGGTGCAAGGCGGCCCAACGCTTGTGCAGCCAGGGGCCCCTGCAATGCGAGCAAGGCTCGGCTTTCAAAAAGCTCTTCAACTTCGCACTGACCTTCGAGGTAAAGCCTAAGATGAGCAAGGTCTTGCTCTTTGCATGCCGCGTTGACGACGACAAATAGGTGATCACCGGCGTTCGCGACCATCAAGTCATCGAGAATGCCACCGTGCTCATTAGTGAAGAGCGCGTAACGCTGCATCCCCACTGGTAAATCTTGTATGTCGACAGGTACAAGAGACTCAAGTGCAGCAGATGCGCCCTTCCCGTGCAGGCGAATTTGCCCCATGTGACTGACGTCAAACAGACCTGCCTGCTCGCGAGTATGAAGATGCTCTTTCATCACACCCAAAGGGTATTGAACAGGCATTTCATAGCCTGCGAACGGTACCATTCGTGCGCCAAGCTCCACATGAAGATCATGAAGTGGTGTACGTTTCAAAGATTCGCTAGTCATCAATAAACCCTTCGTACAGCTGGGGATCGAACCTCAGCATTCAATAATGTTGACGGCTAATCCACCGCGAGCCGTCTCTTTGTATTTGGTCTTCATATCGGCGCCGGTCTGGCGCATGGTTCGAATGACCTTGTCGAGCGAAACGTAGTGATCTCCGTTGCCTCTCAGTGCCATACGGGCAGCATTGATGGCTTTCACAGAGCCCATCGCATTGCGTTCGATACACGGCACCTGAACCAACCCTCCGATGGGGTCGCAGGTCAGTCCCAAGTTATGCTCCATGCCTATTTCTGCAGCGTTCTCGACCTGACGAGGAGTCCCTCCCAGAACTTCACAAAGAGCGCCCGCAGCCATGGAACAGGCCACCCCTACTTCGCCTTGGCAACCCACCTCTGCTCCAGAAATTGAAGCGTTTTCCTTGTAAAGAATGCCTATTGCAGCCGCGGTGAGCAGGAATCGCTGCACCCCCTCTTCACTGGCACTACTGATGAAGTTGACGTAGTAGTGAAGAACAGCCGGAATAATTCCCGCAGCGCCATTCGTAGGTGCTGTAACCACACGGCCACCACTCGCATTCTCCTCATTGACTGCCAATGCATAGAGATTCACCCAGTCCAAGACTGAAAGATTGTCCCTAAGTCCTGCCTCAGGACTGACACGGAGTTGGCGGTAGAGATTCGCAGCACGTCGTTTGACCTTGAGGCCGCCAGGCATGATTCCTTCGTTATTGCAGCCTGCGCGAACGCAGTCCTGCATAACACTCCAGATATGCATCAACCCATGAGTTGTTTCCGAAGCCGGACGCCAAACCTCTTCATTTCGAGCCATCAGCTGACTAATGGAAAGCCCATGTTGCTCGCACAATGACAAGAGCTGATCGCCACTGCGAAAGGGAAACGGCAACGGCGTTTTGTCCTTTACAATACGGTCGTGCCCCGCAGCATCTTCATCAACCACGAAGCCGCCCCCAACCGAGTAATACTTCCGACTTCGCACCTGAAGGCCCGCTTCATCGAATGCTCGAAAGATCATTCCATTCGGGTGAAACGGTAGAGGCTTGCGAATCATCGCAAGATGTTCTTTCTCTACAAACCGAATCCGCTTTTTACCTAAGAGGTTGAGACTATTGTCGGCCCTGATTTCGATTAAGCGGCCATCGACACTGCTGGTTTCAACCTTGTCGGGATAATCGCCTTCTAAGCCAAGAAGCACCGCTTTATCACTGCCATGCCCCTTCCCGGTCGCACCTAACGAGCCGTACAACTCGACTTTTACCGAATGCACTGTGTGCAAAAGGCCATCGCGTTCCAGGCCCTCAACGAACGTCACGGCCGCACGCATAGGCCCAACGGTGTGGGAACTGGATGGCCCAATACCTACTTTGAACAGATCAAAAACACTGAGTGACATGTACGACTCCAACTTAGCGTTCGGAGAGCTTCACTTTCCGTAGACCGGAAAACGCTCGCAGAGCGTTGCGACTTGCTTCGCAACGTGCGCTTCAACGTCGGCATCGCCCAAGTGATCGAGGATGTCGCAAATCCAGCTTGATAGTGCTCGACACTCTGGAACCTTAAGTCCTCGGGTGGTAACGGCAGGAGTACCAATACGCAATCCAGAGGTCACAAAAGGAGACTGAGGATCATTAGGCACGGCATTTTTATTGACTGTGATACGCGCTCTGCCAAGCGCGGCATCAGCATCCTTGCCAGTGATGCCTTGACGTATCAGGCTAACCAAAAATAAGTGGTTGTCAGTACCGCCAGATATAACGTCGTAACCACGCTCCATGAACACTTCGGACATCGCCTGGGAATTGGCAATTACCTGCGTCTGATACTCCTTAAAGGCAGGCTCTAAAGCCTCCTTGAAGCACACAGCTTTCGCGGCGATCACATGCATCAATGGGCCGCCTTGACCACCTGGGAAGACTGCCGAATTAAGCTTCCGCTCGATTTCCGGATTCGAGTTAGCCAGAATCAAACCACCCCGTGGGCCGCGGAGTGTTTTATGGGTAGTAGTTGTAACCACATCAGCGAAAGGAAGCGGATTAGGGTACAAGCCTGTAGCGACCAAACCAGCTACGTGAGCCATATCAACGAACAGATAAGCCCCTACCTTGTCGGCAATTTCGCGAAAGCGCGCGAAATCTAAAGTCTTTGAGTATGCCGAAAAACCAGCTATTACCATTTTGGGTTTGTGCTCGAGCGCTAGTCGTTCGACCTCGTCGTAATCGATCAGGCCATTGGCATCAATTCCGTACTGAACGGCGTTGTACAACTTGCCAGAGGAGCTAACTTTCGCACCATGAGTGAGGTGCCCCCCGTGAGCCAGGCTCATGCCCAAAATCGTGTCACCGGCATTGAGCAAGGCTAGATACACAGCGGAGTTCGCCTGAGAACCTGAGTGCGGCTGAACGTTGGCATAAACTGCGCCAAACAGTTTTTTTGCTCGATCGATTGCCAACTGCTCGACCACATCGACGTACTCGCAACCACCGTAGTAGCGCTTGCCCGGATAGCCTTCAGCGTATTTGTTAGTCAGCGCCGAGCCTTGTGCTTCCATGACTTGCGGACTGGTATAGTTTTCAGAGGCAATGAGCTCAATATGAGCCTCCTGTCGACCTTCTTCTGCGTTCATTGCAGCAATCAGAACAGGATCAAAATCTGAAAGGGTTAGGCTCTTGTGAAACATGAAATTCTCCTCAATTGAGGGGAAGCACGGGGCTGCCGTGCTTCCCTGGTTCAGACCTGAGTCAGGCGTCTTGATACACAGACATTGGTGGGCAAGCACACGACAGATTTCGATCGCCGTAGACGTTGTCTACGCGTCCAACCGGCGGCCAGTATTTATTTTCCTGAACCGAAGTCGTCGGAAACACTGCCTGTTCGCGGCTATAGGAGTGATTCCACTCACCTGCCAACTCAGCAGCTGTATGAGGCGCGTTTTTGAGGGGGTTGTCGTCTTGATGTAAGTCACCGCGCTCGACCGCGCGGATCTCTTCACGGATACAAATCATCGCGTCACAGAAGCGATCGAGCTCTTCTTTTGATTCACTTTCTGTTGGCTCAACCATCAAGGTTCCAGCAACGGGAAAAGACATCGTCGGAGCGTGGAAGCCGAAATCAATCAAGCGCTTTGCGACATCCTCTACGCTGATGCCACTGCTGTCTTTGATAGGGCGGACATCAAGTATGCATTCGTGCGCGACTAACCCGTTTTCACCGGTGTAAAGGACTGGGTAGTGTTCTTCCAAACGTCGTGCGATGTAGTTCGCACTAAGAATTGCGAGTTCAGAAGCACGCTTCAGACCCTGCCCACCCATCATCCGGATGTACATCCAGGTGATTGGTAAAATACTCGCGCTACCAAATGGCGCGGCGCTCACTGCACCATGCTTGCTTTCCATATGGCCATGCCCTGGCAAATAAGGTGCAAGGTGAGATTTCACGCCAATGGGCCCAACACCAGGGCCCCCTCCACCATGAGGAATGCAGAAAGTTTTGTGCAGGTTGAGGTGAGAAACATCCCCACCAAACTGGCCTGGTGCGCACAGTCCCACCATGGCATTCATGTTTGCACCATCGATATAGACCTGGCCTCCGTGCTTGTGCACGATGTCGCAGATTTCACCGATGCGCTTCTCAAAAACACCGTGAGTTGAAGGGTATGTGATCATCAGGGCAGCAAGCTGAGTGCGATGTTTCTCAGCCTTGGCGAGAAGATCATCTACATCGACGTTACCGCGCGCATCGCAAGCGACAACGACGACACGCATGCCGGCCATTTGAGCAGTAGCGGGGTTTGTGCCATGCGCTGATGATGGGATCAGGCAAACATCTCGACCGGCTTCGCCACGACTCTTGTGGTACGCTCGGATTGCCAACAGACCAGCATATTCACCTTGCGATCCCGCGTTTGGCTGGAGCGAGACGGCGTCATAGCCTGTTGCCGCACAGAGCATTGCTTCAAGCTCTCGGGTTAACTCTTGGTAACCCTTGGTCTGCTCCACCGGAGCGAAAGGATGCAACGAGCCGAACTCTGGCCATGTTACCGGGATCATCTCACTCGCCGCGTTGAGTTTCATGGTGCATGACCCCAGCGGGATCATGGTGCGATCCAAAGCTAGGTCTTTGTCGGCGAGCTTGCGCAGATACCGCATCAGCTCAGTTTCGGAGTGATAGCGGTTGAAAACTTCGTGAGTCAGGAACCGTGACTCTCGAATGAGTTGTGTTGGTATACGGGCGCTGGCCAAATCGGCCATATTGTCGAAATTAGGCACTTCCTGATCTGCAGCAGTGAACACAGCCCACAACGCAGAAATGGATTCGGGAGTGCACGTTTCGTCGATAGAAACACCAACACGCTGATCATCCAAAATGCGCACATTGATGCGAGCGTTTTTCGCGTTAGCTACGATTTCGGGCGAAGGCCGCGCAGTGATGACACTGAGAGTATCGAAGAAATAATGTTGCTCCACATGATGACCCAGCTCTTCTAATCCCTTAGCCAAAATCGTGGTCAATCGATGAATTCGATTAGCAATGTTTTTCAATCCTGCTGGGCCGTGGTAAACGGCATACGTACTCGCAATATTGGCCAACAACACCTGAGCTGTGCAGATGTTGCTCGTCGCCTTTTCACGGCGAATATGCTGTTCGCGAGTCTGCATAGCTAGGCGCAGAGCGGGTCTGCTATGGCGATCAATCGAAACACCAACCAAACGCCCAGGCATGTCCCTTTTGAAAGCATCACGAGTTGCAAAGAACGCTGCGTGTGGGCCGCCGAAACCCAAAGGAACGCCGAATCGCTGTGCGCTCCCCAAAACTACATCGGCCCCAAACTCACCAGGAGGGGTCAGCAGGGTCAAAGCCAGCAGATCGGCAGCAACCGCGACCAGAGTGCCGAGCTCATGAGCTTTGGTGATCAGCGCTCGATAATCGGTAATACCACCGGTGCTTGCTGGGTACTGGAGGAGCAAGCCAAAGTAGCCATCCATCCCTTCCTCAAGCAACTCATTCTCATCGCCTACAACTACATCAATGCCCAGTGGTTCAGATCTGGTACGTAGTACTTCCAGGGTTTGTGGATGGCAGTGTTGAGAAGCGAAGAACGCCGGGGCCTTGTTTTTTGAAAGGCGCTGGCAAAAGGTCATAGCTTCAGCAGCCGCAGTCGCTTCATCAAGAAGCGAAGCATTGGCAATGTCCATTCCAGTGAGATCACTCACGAGTGTTTGGAAATTCAGCAGCGCTTCGAGTCGCCCTTGTGAAATCTCTGGTTGATAAGGGGTATAAGCTGTGTACCAAGCAGGATTTTCAAGCAAATTGCGTAAGATTGGTGCTGGCGTAAAGCATGGATAATAGCCTTGGCCTATATACGTACTAAACAGCTCATTCTTGGACGCAATAGCTTTCAAATCGGAAAGCGCCTGCGCTTCACCCTGTCCAATAGATTGCTCGAGTACGCTTGTCCCTTTGATCGCATCAGGTACAACGCTCTCAATTAAATTTTCGAGAGAGTCGTAACCGACAGCCTCCAACATTTCACGAACATCTTTGTCACGAGGGCCGATGTGACGAGCAACAAATTCATCACGTGTATCAAGAGAAATTGGAGTGGTCATTGTCTGTTCACCTCAGGAATTTTCCGCCAGGTATTGTTCATAACCGTCTTGATCCATCAATTGATTGAATGCAGACTTATCGTGAGGACGAATACGGAAGAACCAACCAGAGTCCATAGGGGATGCATTAACCAACTCAGGCTCTTCAGATACCGCAGGATTCACTGCAACTATCTCTGCTGCAATCGGCATAGTGATGTTGCTAGCAGCCTTCACCGACTCAAGAACGACCACTTCGGCACCTGCTTCAAAGGAAGATAAATCTGGAAGTTGGACGAACACCACATCACCCAATGCTTCTTGAGCAAAGTTGGTGATACCTACTGTGATCTCGCCAGTTTCTTCAAGACGAAGCCATTCGTGATCATGAGTAAAACGCAATTTCATAATAAGTCCTTGAAGCCGTTTAAGGATGATGGAGCCTAGTAAAATCCAGGTCTAAGCGGACACTGCAATTGGAGTGCCAACAAAATAAAATCAACGAAAACACATGCATTACAAAAACATACGAAAACAGCAAAGCAGCTCTTATCGATGTCACCCAATAAAGCCAATCGCGGTGCATTAGCGGCAGCAAAATTTATCAATCTTGAGAGCGATTCATCCCATCTAAACAGAACCGTCCCAGCATCTTAAAACGTTATCACCCGAATGATCAAACAGATAATCCTCGTGAGTTTACAATACTTTAATACCCTTAACTTCGACACCACAGAGCTTTACCAACTATCAATCTTGATCTTGTGGTGAAAAATTTTTTGCATTAATGAGAAACTCAGAGAGCATTTAAACGGCAATTGCATGCCCATGGACAATCGAATGCTTAGCCATCGATGACAGTTGCTCAGCCTCCAACGCAAGCCTGCACTCTACAAGCTCCGCGATTGTCAGTATTGGTAACCTGTAACGTGCGGCGTACGCCTCAATGTCATTCCCACGAGTCATTGTTCCGTCTGGATTCATCAATTCACAAAGCACGGCTGCTGGGCGCATGCCTGCCAGGATTGCGATTTCGACACTCCCTTCGGTGTGACCACGACGCTCCAAGACGCCTCCAGATCTAGCCTTCAACGGGAACATATGACCCGGGCTAACAATACGACGATTGAATGTGTCTGATGCTAAAGCGGCCTGTACGGTAGTCACCCTGTCCGCAGCAGAGACACCCGTCGTGATGCCTTCAGCAGCTTCAATACTCACAGTGAAGCCGGTTGCATACCGCGACTCGTTTAGTGGAACCATTGGCTTAAGCCGTAGCATGTCGACGGTTTGTTCGTCCAGGCAAAGACAGACAATGCCACTACCATCTCGAATCATCATGGCCATGCTTTGAACTGACATATTCTGAGCGGCCACGACTAGGTCAGCTTCATTTTCTCGATCAAAATCGTCGACTAATACTACTGGGCGCCCTGCCTTATAAGCGCTCATAGCAGCGAGCACGTTGGGAAAACGCGATAGGATAGAGTTGGACATTTCTTATTCTCCGAACAAGCCTGGCGCTGGGCCGGGCATTCAAAACCAGGGATAGGTCGATGTTTTTTTGCGATCACTTTCGCAACCGCAGAAATTAATTTTTACGCTTGTTCAATAACCACGACTGAGATCCACGCTTCCTTTCAACGGCCGGTTTGAAATGAATCGTTCAAAGTTTGACAAGAACGCATCAACCATCATTTCAGGGTTTGCCGGCCCGGCAATATGGGGCGTAATCGTGATATTTGGTGTTATCCAGAATTGATGCGAAGGCGGCAGTGGCTCATGGTGAAAAACGTCAAGCACTGCAGCAGCGATACGATTGTTACCGATTGCCTCCACTAAATCGGCGTCGACGACTGCTGATCCCCGTCCAATGTTGATGAACAACGCACTGGGCTTCATCAAATTGAAGAGTTTTCGATCAAACAGGTTTCTGGTTTCAGGTGTATCAGGAAGAATATTGACGACGAAATCAACTTCATCGAGATGTTCGTAAAATGAATCCAAGTCATACGTGGCGAGCAGATGCTCACTTTCTTTAGGCGCACGCTGTACGCCAACCACCTGCATTCCCAAACAGGTTAACCGTTGTGCAACGTAAAGCCCGATATTCCCAGCACCAACGAGCATGACTCTTTGCCCGTGAAGGGTGCCGGATTCAGCCGTTCCCCAAATAAAGCGTTCCTGATTTTCCGAACAACTCATACCTGGCTTTACATGTGCCAGCATGTGAAATAGAACGTACTCCAACATCGGCTGACCGAAAACATCAACAGCACGACTCAATAAATAGTCATCAGGCATAGAGGATTTCAAAAGAGGTGAAAAACCTGCCCATGTCAACTGCAACCAACGAGGCTTCCACCCTTGGATTAACAAACGTGCAGCTTTATCCGGTGCTCCAAACCATACATCAGCTGGGCAATCAGATTGCGAGTACACATCCGAGATAGGAAAAACCGTAATCTCAGGCGCTTTACTGCGCAGAAGAGAGAAGTACCCGTCGGCAGCGTCATCATCCAAAAGCAGTACGCTGCGAGAATCTGGTTGAGAGGTGGCAGACAACATCCCGGCATTACCTTTGATTGGAAGCTCCCGCGTCGTACAGAAGCCTTTTAACCAATAAGGCAATTGCTGTGCCATTATAAAAAAGCTTTTAAAAACATAGTGTTAGCTCATGATAAATTTACTGAACGCAACGTTGAGACGAGAGAATCACTTTTGCAACGAAAAAAAAGGCCAGCTAACAAGCGTTAGCTGGCCTTCTTTACACGTGGTTTAAGCGGTGCGAATTCCGTACCGTTTGATCTTGCGGTAGAGGGTCGCCTTGCTCATTCCTAGAGCCTTGGCGGCCCGATCGATCTGATTACCATGACTAGACAAGGCTGCCTGAATTGTTTGCCCTTCAAGATTTGCGAGTGCCTGGCGCGCGTCAAGATTCATGAACTCGTGCGAGCTACTCAATTGGTTGCGATTCACCACAACAGGAGATGAGTCATTCTCCAATTCGCCTGCACGGCTGTGTGGCATATCTGGCTCCTTATGAACCGGCACCTCCAAACGCTCAGAGATCGTTTTTATCCGATTCTCAAAAGGTAGCGTGATATCCGAAGGCTTGATGACACCATCCTCAGCAAAGAGCGATGCACGATGGAGGACATGTTTAAGCTCGCGGACATTGCCAGGCCATGAATAATCGAGGAGCTTTTTCCACGCAGCGGGCTTCATCTCTGGAAGGTCATCCGTACCAACCACAAGCTCCAAGACTGTTTCAATCAGTTGAGCCCTGTCTTCACGCTCACGAAGCGGTGGGATATTCACAATCATCCCTGCGAGCCGGAAAAATAGATCCTCTCTAAAGGTTCCATCAGCGACTTTTTCGTGAAGCCTTTGATTGGTAGCCGCGATGATCTGCAGGTTGACCTTAACTGCTTTACCAGACCCGAGAGGCGACACCTCTCCTGACTCGAGTACTCGCAACAAACGCGTCTGGAGTGCAAGGGGCATATCGCCTATTTCATCCAGGAATAGAGTCCCTCCATCGGCTTCCAGCAAACGCCCCTGATTTCCTTCCTTGCTGGCACCTGTGAACGCTCCTTTGCTATATCCAAAAAGCTCACTATCAATCAGGGACTCTGGTACGGCAGCACAGTTGAAAGCGACATAAGGGCCACGGCAACGATCGCTCTCTTCGTGGATCGCTTTCGCAAGCGTGTCCTTGCCGACACCTGTCTCACCCAAAAGAAGAAGGGGGAGATTTTTATTCATCACCTTGCGGATAAGTTTGACGTTTTGCAGCATCGTCGAATCCTGTCCAGCACAGCGGGCGAGAGAGCTGGAGGTTTCCCGAGGCTTAGGTTGGGGGCGGCTAGAGCGCGGCCTATTATCCGTAACTGCAATTTGAGATTCACCCCGCTCCCACTTCAACAAAACCATATCAATGGACTCATCACGGACTAGCGTCCGCACACGCGTCAGTGATCGGAAACACTCCAACGAGATGGCTGACTGCGGGCAATCGATAACCTCCCACAGCTTGGATTTACCGATATGCTTCGCCTCGATACCCAATCGTTTCCGCGCGCTATTACTAGCACCCCGTAGAGTGCCATTGTCATCAACGGCGATGATCTGAGCGGCGGTGTTGATGTCGCAGATTTGCAGGATGACACAGTCCCTGAAATGCTCGGTAAACAACCGTTCCTCGAGCATAACCGAGCTTCGAGTGGCCAGGTTATAGACAATGTGATGCGCATTGACATCCACATCAGGATTGCAGGTAGTGAGGTTCAGAACACCCTGTAGCTCCCCCCAAGGATTATAAAAGGGTGCAGCAACACAGGCTTGGGACGACAGATCGAAATAGAAATGATCATCCCTGAAAACGGCTACAGGCCGTTGTTCAGCTATGCAGGTACCAATGCCGTTGGTACCTCCCACGTCTTCGCTCCAAACTGTCCCTAGTTTATCGCTCTCACAATAGAAAGCCTGCTGGGGTTTAACACTCTCGGCGATAATCACACCTTGGGCATTCGCCAAGCTGGCGCTATAGCCGACGGCACTGACCATAGACATGAGACCGTTAAGTTCACTCAACGCAAAAGTGAATGCCTGCTGTCCGAATTCATCTTGCATCCGACGCAGCTGTGAGTCCTCTACCTGAGGAACCTCCGGCTTTTGATCCGGAGACATACCATTTGCGAAGCAGCGGGCCCAAGAGTCTTCGCATCTATCACGCAGGATTACAGAAGTATCTGAGGAGGTCTGCAAGGCGCCTGGCTTCCCTACGGAATCTAGCCGTGAGCGGATTCGTGAGAGATGTTCTTGGAAACTCATGCCTAGCACCTTCTCGGGTGAGCCGTAATGACAGGATACACCTTTACCTGATTTCGATGAATTCAAGCAATAATCGAGCCCACAGGACAGTCGCCATCTGTCCGAAATCGGCAAAAATAGCGACTCGATCGAATGGGGACACGCGCTAGCTCATCGCATTTCCTGCCAGCTCATACTTTTTTCTGCGAGTTAATCCGGCCCTGGCATGCCTACACCGCGCGCCACCAAGCCATGCCCCTTCGATCATCGAGAACATAAGCCGAATCGCAAAAAGGGGGTGGGTGAGGAATACGCGCACCTGCGCACTGGTGCTACGGCCATACAAACACCAATTGCAGAAATGCTCGCAGTTGTTCGTGAGTACTCGGTAACGATTTTCACCCACGCGCGAAAGCGCACGCCTTACCACCTCATCTGCGCTGTATTGAGGCCTTGGATCACCTCGATATTGCACCGTCTTGCCAGCAGCAAAACCCTCAATAGGCAAGATTTTTACCGCGCCGCCGTAGAGCCCGCCAAACAACCCCGAATAATGAATGACCTTTCCAGCGCCTAAGTAGATCCCATGATGAAAGTAGCCTTTTCGAGGGGTAATGAGATGACTACCAACAGGCAGTTCAGAGCTGCTCTGCCTGTCCCATTGCACCCAAGCAGCATGAGAATCCGTAGCCGATAAAGGAGTTGTCACTTTCATTTTAGGCACCACCTCGAACTGCTTCGGCGCTCACTTAGAGTCACCACTTCATCCAGGGTGGAGCACGCTTCATGCCACGTGACCAATTTATCCCTACTGACCTGCTCGCCGGCGCCAAAACTGGTACCACGACTCAACCCGAAATCTATTCGCCGACCGAGCCAAAGCACGAGTTTCATCGCACAAAAAATCAATTCTCAATTTTGCAACGAATGATTTAAGACCTTGTCGCAAAGTTGATTTTACGAGGTGAGAGACGTTGCGAGAAAAGGGATACGGTGAAAAAAATAATAAAATAACCATATATATCAATCAGATAAGCAATTTAAACCGAGATGGCACCCTTGTTGCTATGACCTGTTTACTGACGAACTCGACATGCATCCACGCAGTGCGCTTCGTTGTTCGGCGGTTAAACCCTCATGGGGCGTTCTACCAAAAACCAGACGCCCTAGATGCTCAGCAAAAGCTTAGGAGTACATATGGAACTCGGTCTTTTCATGATGCCGCTGCACGATCCGCGGCGTAACTACACTGAAATGCTGCAACAAGATCGCCAAGCCGCTATTTTGGCTGACCAGTTGGGCTACTCCGAGGTATGGGTAGGCGAACACTACAGTTGCAGCTCTGAGCCAGTAGCGAACCCGCTCCAGTTTTTCGCCACTCTTCTGGATGCCACCAAAAACATCAAATTCGCAACCGGTGTTTTGAACCTGCCTCAGCACCACCCGGCAACTGTCGCAGGTGATGTCGCTCAATTCGACCACCTGAGCGGGGGCCGTTTTATCATGGGTGTTGGCCCTGGCGGCTTAGTCAGCGACATGGAGCTGTTCGGCACTTCCGATATGAACCGTGCAGAGATGACTGTCGAATCCGTGGAAATGATCCACAAAATTTGGGCATCCAATCCACCATACAACATTCAGGGTAAGTACTGGAACGTCGTACTTGAGAAGAACCTGATCCCTTCGCTGGGTTTTGGCCCGATGCTCAAACCATTCCAGCAACCACATCCTCCGCTCGCCATTTCTGTAATGAGCCCGTCGTCTAGCAGTGCTCGCCAAGCTGGTGAAAAAGGCTGGAGCATTGTCAGCGCAAACTTCATTCCACCGGTGCACGCTAAATCTCACTGGGAACAGTATGCAATTGGTTGCGAAAACGCCGGTCGTCCGGCTGACCGCAACAACTGGCGTATCGCTCGTTCGATCTTGGTCACCGACACCGATCAAGAGGCTGCTGATTACCTGGCTCGTCCGGATTCTACTTATGGCTGGTACTACGACTACATCGTCGAAGATATGAAAGCCTTCAACATGCAGCGCATCCTCAAACCAAGCGCTGATATTCCGGACAGCGAAGTAACTCGCCAAAACTGCCTGGATTGGATGGTGATGTCTGGTTCACCAAAAACCGTCCTCGACAAGCTAGTTGCATTCGTCGATTACGTCGGTGGCCCATTCGGCACCCTGCTGACCACTCAGAAGGATTGGGAAAACCCAGCCCTTCATCAGAAGTCTTTGCGACTGCTGGCTGAGCAGGTCATGCCGAAGCTGCGTGATTATTGCAAAGAAATGAAGAAAGCTTCTTAACGAAGCCATGGGCCCGGAAGGGCCCAACTCAAGACGGCCAAAGCAGTCGTCAGCTCGGTGTCACCCTTACTGCCAAGAACAATCTGTCCGATCGTACGTTCACCTTCCAGGTAGAGCATGTAAAGGAAGTCGATCAGGGCATACACAAACAAGGTCGCAACACGTCCGATCCCAATGGTATCGGCGATTGCTACCTACACAAGGGGATTGCCATGATTTTAAATGTAACTCAACGACAGCGGCTGATAAGCGGATTTCTTGCCGCTCCGACAATGTCGTTCATGCTAGTGTTCTTCATTTTACCGTCCCTCTTGCTGTTGCTTTACAGCTTCTGGTCGGCTCGCTCCTTCGTCATCGACCCCACCTTTAACATAGACAATTACGTCCGAACCTTGTCAGCCGCCGGTTTCTGGAGGACTGGGGTCACTGGTCTTTCGAACGGTGTATGGACAGCCATTGCGTCCGTGGTTTTAAGCTTTCCTGCGGCGTATTACATCGTCTACCGCAGCGTCAACAACAACGCCTTCTACCTGATCCTCCTTTCATGGTTTTCAAGTTATCTGGTGAGGGTTTATGCCTGGAGAACCATTCTGGGTACAAACGGGCTGATCAACACGACGCTCATGCAATTCGGGCTGATCAACCAGCCGGTTGAATTTTTACTATTCAGCCCATTCGCCTCGGTGATCACCCTCGTCCACATCATGTTTCCTTTCGCGCTCCTTCTTTTGGTTTCAGCGTTGCGTGACGTGAAAACTGACTACATCGAAGCGGCTCGAGATATGGGCGCATCGCGGTTTCAGGTGCTGACCAAGGTAATCATTCCAATGTCCTACAAGGGCATTGTCTCCGCATTTATGTTTACGTTCATCCTCGCAGCAGGCGACTACATCACCCCTCAGTTATTGGGCGGAAGAGATGGGGTTACCAACGGCCTGCTCATTGCCAACCAATTCAGAAGCGCCGGTAACTGGCCCCTAGGTGCAGCGATGGCGTTCATCACCTTGGTGCTTTTTGTAGGTGTCTACGTGGCCTTTACGCAACTGATGAAAGCTTGCCGTCTTTCCCCCGGCCGCCGTTATCACAACTAATTGAGGACATCGAAATGTTAAGAATGTACCTCTGGCTCTATGTGCTGTTCCTCTATGCCCCTATCGTCATCATTGGCATGTTCAGCTTCCATAGCAGCCCATCACTGGTGTTTCCGTTCGACGGATGGAGCCTGCGCTGGTACGAACAGATTTTCGCCAGCCGCACCTTTCGCGAGTCACTGTGGAACAGCATCATCGTGGCGACTGCTGCATCTGTAGTGACTACCCTTCTCGGGGCTACGGTTGCTCTCGCGTTGATTCGGATCAAAGGAAAGATGCGGGATGTGATTGCTACGATCTGCGCAGCTCCTATCGCCTTGCCTGGATTATTTTTAGGGATCGCCCTGGTAAGTGGTTTCGCGCAAGTGGGAATGAATCGCTCACTACTAACCGTCACCATCTCGCATGTGCTTTATGCCCTGCCATTTTTTGTGGCGACTCTGCGTTCTCGTATCGACTACTTCGACAGTTCGCTCGAAGAAGCAGCCCGAGATCTGGGTGCGACGACTTGGCAATCTTTCCACCTTGTAACTTTGCCAATTCTGCGTCCTAGCATCGTGGGAGCCGCAATCTTGGTGTTCGCACTCTCGTTCGACGAGCTGATCATCACCGTCTTCGTGAGTGGAAACGAGTCAACGCTCCCCATGATGATTTGGTCGATGATGCGTCGCACTGTTGACCCAACCATCAACGCTGCATCCATGGTGGCCCTTGGGCTTTCCTTGATCGTCATCACCATCGCGGGAGCCATTTTTTGGCTGCAACGCCGTGCCGCAATCTCGTCCAGAACTTCTGATTTGAGGGTTGAAGCAAATGACCAAGTCGATAGTACAACTGAACAACGTCCACAAAGCGTTCGGCCCGTTCAAAGCTTTGAATGACATCAACCTTGATATCCAGAAAGGCGAGATTCTGACACTGCTTGGCCCAAGTGGCTGCGGCAAGACGACCCTCATGCGGATCATTGCAGGTTTTGAGGAGCCGACGTCCGGCACGCTGAAAATTAATGGGCAGAATGCGACCAGTCTGCCACCCGAAAAACGCAGCGTGAACATGGTGTTTCAGCGCTATGCACTGTTTCCGCACCTGGATGTTTTTGACAACGTTGCCTTCGGATTGCGCCTTCGTAAATTGCCCAAGGATGAGGTCAATAAGCAAGTGACAGCTATGCTTCATTTAGTGCAGTTGGAAACCTATTCCGGCAGATGGATCCATGAACTCAGCGGTGGGCAATGCCAACGAGTTGCTCTCGCCCGCGCATTGGTCAATCAGCCAGACGTGCTGCTATTGGACGAACCCCTGGCAGCGCTCGACCTCAAAATTCGGCATCACATGCTTCGTGAGTTGAAGCGAATTCATGAGGAAACAGGCACCACGTTTGTTTACGTCACTCATGATCAGGATGAGGCAATGATTCTCTCGGATCGGGTCGTACTGATGAACAAAGGGGAGATCGCGCAGCTTGGTTCACCACAGGATCTGTACGCAGCTCCTGAATCTCTGTTCTGCGCCAAATTCTTCGGCGAGACCAACATCTTGGAAGGGCGCGTCGACAAGATAACCAGCGGCGTAGCTGACATTTCGACTCCGCTTTTTTCTGCCAAAGGTGCGGCACGAAATGCTCGCGAGGGAGAGACCGTATCCATCTCCATTCGTCCAGAGGCGATGAAATTAACAGGTTCTGATGCCCCACTCTTGGCAGGCCCCAACAGACTGAAAGGACATGTTGAGGACATCGTTTTTATCGGTAATCGCGTTGTTTATCAGGTTCGCCATGGCGACAACCTTCTCAGTTGCCAGGAGACGCGTCCCGTAACAGGAATTCAACACACCCCGGGATCTCACGTCCATCTCAACTGGCCAGATGAGGCCGTTGTGGTTCTGACGCAATGATCAGTAAGAACGTCGCGGTGGGCTTAGTCCACCGCTGCAACCAAAGTACTAAGGAGTCGAAGTTGGTGGATTATATTGTAGTGGGTGGTGGGCCTGCAGCTTGCGCGGTCGCATCTCGTTTAACCGAGGATTCCAACACCTCGGTAACTCTGTTCGAGCAGGGTTCCCGTGACTGGAACCCGTATATCCATATGCCGGTTACCTACTTTAAGACGGCCAAGGGCAACCTGCTGAGCCGTTACACCTTGCAACCGCAAAAGCATCAGAACAACCAGACCCCGGTGATGGTGCAAGGTCGTGTGTTGGGCGGCGGTAGCTCCGTAAACGCCATGGTCTACATGCGTGGCTGCCCGGAAGACTATGACAACTGGGTCAAACTTGGTTGTGAAGGATGGTCGTACAAGGAGGTGCTTCCTTACTTCAAACGTAGCGAGGACAACGAGAGGTTCGCGGGAGAGGCGCACGGCCAAGGTGGGCCATTGGGGGTGTCCGACCAACGCCATACGCATTATCTGACCAAGAGCTGGGTGAAAGCGGCGCAACAGCTTGGCGTCAACTACAACCCAGACTTCAACTCTGGCAAGCAGGCTGGCGTAGGGTTGTATCAGGTCAAGATGCGCAATGGACTGCGTTGCAGCGCGGCCGTCGCTTATTTGAACCCAGCGCGAAAACGCTCGAATCTTAAAATCCGTACGCAATGCAAAGTATTGCGCATTTTGGTTGAGAACGGCCGAGCGGTTGGTGTGGAGTATGAGGAAGGCGGTAACGTAAAGACCCTGCGTGCCGAAAAGGAAGTGATCGTTAGTGCTGGTGCGATCGGCTCTCCTACCTTGTTGTTACGCTCTGGTATCGGGCCTGCTGAACATCTGAAATCTGTCGGTGTTCCGCTGGTTCATGACCTACCCGGCGTGGGTGAAAATTTGCAAGACCACGTCGATATGTTCCTCATTTACGAATTGACTGGCGCCCACAGCTACGACAAATACAAAAAACTGCATTGGCAAGCTTGGGCTGCTTTGCAGTACTTGATGTTCCGCAACGGCCCGATCACCTCCAACATCTGCGAAGGTGGGATGGTCTGGTACGGAGATGAGCAAGACCCGCTACCAAATCTTCAGTACCACTTCCTCCCTGGGGCAGGTGTAGAAGAAGGTGCCGAAAGCACCCCGAGTGGAAATGGCTGCACAGTCAACGTGTACCAAACCCGTCCTCGCTCTCGAGGCACAGTCCGTCTTCGCGACGCCAACCCTCATAGCGATCCGCTTGTTGATCCGAACTACCTGGCAGACCCGTACGATGTTGAGGTTCTCGCGGAGGCAGTGCGCATTGGCCAGGAAATTATGGAGCAGTCCGCACTCAGTCAATACATCGCGCATCCACATCGTCCATCGAAGCGGTTGATGACCAAAGAAGAGCGCATCCAATTTGTAAGGGAAACTGCACAAGGGGCTCTGCACCCATCAGGCGCCTGCAAAATGGGTACCGACCCTATGGCCGTAGTCGATCCGCAGTTCCGCGTGCATGGGCTTAAAGGATTGCGCGTGTGCGATACATCAGCAATGCCACAACTCGTCTCCGGCAACACCAGCGCACCATCCATGATGATGGGTGAACGCCTCGCCGACTTCATCCGTGGCCGTTCTGCGGAGGTCAGATGATATGAAGCTACTACCCGCCTTATCAGGTGCGGAACAAAGTAGTTGGTCTTGGTGGCGGGAGGATATACAGCCACTCCATGGCCTTCCATTGAGGCCACTACGCGGAGCTATCAATGTTGACGTCGTCATCATTGGTGGAGGCTTCACTGGCATGTGGACTGCGTTGGCTTTGCGCCAACGCGCTCCGCATTTATCTGTCGCCCTCTTGGAAGCTAATCGGCTTGGTGATGGAGCAAGTAGCAAAAATGGAGGGATGGTTCACGGTTACTGGGCTTCCCTTCCAGGAAACATCAGAGCAATGGGCGTTGATAATGCCCTCGATATCGCCCTGCTTGGTAGTAAGGCGCAAAACGCATTCAGGGAATTCGCGTTCAAACCCGGGCGCGACATCTGGTGGAACGAAAAAGGAAATCTCAGAGTCGCTACATGCGAGGCGCAGGAGCGAACGTTAAAAACCTTCCTTGAACAATGCCAAGGGTTGGGGGTGGAAAAATACATCCAGCCACTTGATCGTAAAAAAGTCAGAGAGCTCATAGACGCTCCCGCCTTTGGTAGTGGAATCTACTTTCCGGAAGCTGGAAATGTGCATCCAGGCAAGCTGATCATTGAGCTAAAAAAAGCAGTGATTGAAGCTGGCGTACAAGTGTATGAACACACGCCGGTATCTCGAGTTGAGGATGGTTTTCCACATCGGGTTCAGTGCGAGAATGGAGTCGTAATCGCAAAGGACGTGGTGCTTGCAACGAATGTGGGGCTCGCTGGCATTCCTTCCTTAACGAACAAATTCAGCATTTTTTCCAGCTACGCAACGATGTCCAATCAGACAGAGGAAGGCCTCTCCAATGTCGGATGGTCAACTCCCGTAGGCGTCAGCGATGCACGAATGTTTCTCCATTATTTCCGTCGCACTAACGACAATCGGGTGCTTATGGGATCGGGCTCCGGGCCTATCGGCTGGCGCAGTGAAATTGATGGGTTGGCATTACGCCAGGACGAACAAAGTGTCGGCAGAGCACGCCGAGGAATGAAGCATCTTTTGCCATCTGTTGCCCAAGCGGGTTTCGCAAAAAGCTGGGGCTGGCCGATAGATGTGTCGTCTGACCGGATTCCATTCTTCAAGACACTCAAGAGGCGAATACACTACGGCGGCGGTTACTCGGGCCATGGCGTCCAAGCAACTTGGATCGGAGGACAGTGCTTGGCCTCCTTGGTTCTGAACACTCAAGATGAATGGACGCTATCTCCATTTTGTAACCGCAGGATGCCTAGCCTGCCCCCTGAACCATTCAAGTTCATTGGAGCAAGTGCAATCCGGTGGGGAGTATTAAGCTGCGAGGAAGCTGAGCAAGTGGCGCGTAATGCGCCTTTCCCAGCTAAAGCGCTTGCTGCACTTCCTTCAATTCTGGGACTACGCATCGGGGTTCGCTGATCCTTCCCGAAGTACCTGTATTCAAAGGCCGCCATGAAAAATCTGCCCAAAAAAGTCGGTACGCTGCCGTATCGACTGTCGACCCGTATCGCATTTTTTGTGGCTGGTTTTTTGATGGCGTCGTGGGCGCCATTAGTAGCCTACGCGAAGAGTCGTCTAGAGCTTAATGAAGCCACTCTAGGTCTGTTGCTTCTTTGTGTGGGCATCGGATCACTCATTTGTATGCCACTCGCTGGGCCTCTTGCTCAGCGAGTAGGTCTACGCAAGCTCATCATCTCAAGCAGCCTTGTTTTCTGTGCAACCCTACCAGGTTTGGCGATCGCTTCTGATCTCATGGTTATGGCCGCCCTGCTCCTACTGTTTGGTGCTTCGTTAGGTCTATTGGATATCTCAATAAATTTCCAAGCAGCAGCAGTAGAACGAGCAGCAGGCATGCCATTGATGTCTGGGTTTCACGGTTTTTTCAGTATCGGCACATTCGTAGGTGCCAGCAGCGGAACAGCTCTTTTAAGCACAGGTGCGTCTCCACTATTTGTAACGCTTATCGCTGCGGCGTTGGGGTCACTTCTCATACTGGTAACGCACCCTCGACTCATTCCTTCAATGCCCGACTCATCTTCCAATTTCTTCGCGCGCCCCCGTGGCACCGTTAGCCTTTTAGCGGCACTCACCTTCATTTGTTTGTTGGTGGAAGGCGCAATGCTGGACTGGGGGGCCATTCTTTTAGGCACGCTTCAACACGTACCTTCCGCATCAGGAGCAATCGGCTATTCCCTGTTCACATTGACAATGTCCATTGGACGGTTATCTGGAGACTGGGCAAGCGCGAAATTTGGGGACAAAAATCTCCTGCAATCTGGTGCGGCAATAGGAGTCGCAGGATTCGCATTAATTCTGACACAAGACCTTAACGGCGCGTTGCTGGGTTACATGCTGATTGGGATTGGTGTTGCGAACATTGTCCCAATTTTGTTTCGGGCTGCGCTCAATCAACATGACGTTCCCAGCGCCCAAGCCTTGTCCGCGGTAGCAACAGTTGGATACCTGGGCGTGCTTATGGGGCCCGCCGCGATCGGATTCGTATCTCATGCCACCTCGATCAAAGTGGCATTCACCGGCCTGGCAGCACTACTTGGCATAGTTCTACTGGCAGCAACATTCGTCGCCCGCGGCAGTATCCCAGCGAATCAGGAGAGTTGAACAATTGCGAATGCGCCTCTCACTATTGAGAATTGAAAAACACCCTAACGCAACTTATTGATAAATAACGAATATTTTTATGGCATAGGCTTTGCTATCTCCTGAATAGGCTGATCCGAAACATTCCGGATCGATGCGCGGAATCATATTCAGGAGCTTTCCATGTTCTATCCCCCAGTGAAATTATTCATCAACGGTGCATGGCGTGAAGGTAGCGAAGGTATCCGGGAAGACGTGATCAACCCGGCTACAGGTGAAGTGATTGGAACATTCGCTCACGCTACCCCTGACGACTTGGATGATGCGATCAAAGCCGCCGAAGAGGGTTTTAAAGCCTGGCAAGCCATCTCCGTTTTTGAGCGCAGTAAAATTATGCGTGTTGCCGCCGGCCTAATGCGTGATCGGCTGGAAGAGATTGCTGGCCTCATTACTGCTGAAGAAGGCAAGCCACTCGCTGAAGCACGAATGGAAGTTAACGGCGGTGCTGACCTGGTCGATTGGTTTGCAGACGAAGCTCGTCGCACTTATGGTCGAGTTATTCCTGCACGCTCTCCAAACGTCACCCAACTTGCTATCAAAGAGGCAGTCGGCCCGGCAGTCGGTTTCACGCCATGGAATTTCCCCGTCAGCCAAATTCTTCGCAAGATAGGCCCGGCGTTGGCGGCTGGCTGCTCAATGATCATTAAAGGCCCAGAAGAAACCCCAGGTGCACCGGCAGCATTGTTCCGCTGCTTCCAGGATGCCGGAGTACCAGCAGGGACATTGGCCCTTGTATATGGCAACCCCGCCACTATCTCGGAGCATTGTATCCCGCACCCAGCGATCCGAAAGGTTTCGTTCACAGGTTCTGTACCTGTCGGTAAACACTTGGCCGCTCTGGCAGGCAAGCACATGAAGCCCGCGACTATGGAGTTGGGGGGACATGCGCCTGTAATCATCTGCAATGATGCAGACCTCGAATCGGCTTGCTCGGCATTGATTTCCTTCAAATACCGCAACGCTGGACAGGTATGTATTTCACCGACCCGCTTCATCGTACAAGAAGGCGTTTACGACCGTTTCATTGAGATGTTCACCGCCGCAGCTCAGATCCTAAAAGTAGGTGATGGTGCCGTGGAAGGTACTCAGATGGGGCCATTGATCAATGAACGTCGGCTCCAGGCTGTAGAGCGCTTGGTTAAAGACGCGATTGCTCGCGGCGCAAGCTTGGAAACGGGTGGTTCCCGATTCGATAAACAAGGCTACTACTTCCAGCCAACTGTTCTCAAAAACGTCACTCCTTCTATGGACATCATGAACGAGGAGCCCTTTGGCCCCGTAGCAATGTTCATGTCTTTCAAAAATCTAGATGAAGCCATTGCCGAAGCTAATCGCCTCCCCTTTGGGCTGGCTTCATACGCGTGGACTCGCCAGCAATCAAACATCTCGGCACTGAACCGCGGCGTCCAAGCGGGAATGCTGACCATCAACCACTTGGGACTGGCTTTACCAGAAACCCCATATGGCGGCATCAAAGATTCAGGGCATGGCTCCGAAGGCGGCACCGAAGCGTTAGAGGCGTATCTCACAACAAAATTTCTGTCATGCCTTAACGCATAAGACAGATCGCCCGGTTCGGTCGAATCGGGCTGATTACAACAGCGAGGTAATGATCATGTTGGACATTCAATTTCGTGAAGCAATGGGCCGTTTTGCCGGCGCAGTCAACGCTATCACTACATTCGAAGGCGACCAGCCCGTAGGACTGATCGCAACCGCAGTTTGCAGCCTTTCCGCAGAGCCACCTTCTGTCATCGTGTGCGTGAATAAAAGCGCTTCTGCTCACAATGCCATGCTGAACAATGGCTACTTTGGGCTAAGCCTGCTCTCCCCCGCCCAGTCCCATGTGGTATCACGCTTCACAAAGCAAAAAGGCTCAGAACGATTTGCAGCTGAGGATTGGGATCTTGAAGGCGGTAAAGCCCCGGTTCTGTGGAACGCACCTGTGGGCATGATCTGCAAGATCGGAAACTGCTTCGACGGGTTCTCCCACACCATTATTGTCGGGATTATTGAATCGATCAGCCTTTGTGATCCTGAGCTTAATCAGTGCCTGCTATGGAAAGGCAGAGGGCTTCATCAGGCAGTTGAGTACGTATCTACCCATTGAAGGTAGGCCAGGTACGAGAGCTCACTAAGCCGTTGCGATGGAGTCATTCATGTTGAGTATTAGCGAGAAAATAAGAGGCTATGGCACGGACTTCATCTCGGTGTTGCGAGGCGACAATCGGGCTGAAGGAGACATGCTGGAGCTGCGAGCCTCTGAAGATAGAACCCCATCGTGTAGCTCATTGTCGGCCTTTATTGTCAGTGAGGAAAACGGCTCACACCGCTTCGCGAGACACAGTCTCGCGCGAGCGGAGGAGCAGGCTATTGAGCTTGTTAAAGATTTATTCGGGGCTGAGTACGCCAACGTCCAACCTCAGTCGGGTGCCAATGCCAATGCTGCCGTTTACCGTGCATTGCTCAAGCCTGGAAACACCATTCTCGGCATGAGCACAACGTACGGGGGTCATTTACCTACTTCGACAATACCTTCTGTTGGCAGCAGTTCTTACAACGCTGTTGAGTACGGTTTATGTGACAACGGATTGATCGATTATGACGAGATGATGCGTCTGGCTGTTGTCCACCGCCCCAAAATTATCGTGGCTGGATTTTCAACATACTCGAGATTCCTGGACTTTCAGAAACTCAGAGATGTCGCTGACACGGTGGGCGCTTTTCTATTGGTCGATATGTCACATATCGCTGGCTTGGTCGCTGCGGGTCTACACCCGAGTCCAATCAGCTTTGCAGACATAGTTACTTCCACCACCCAGAAATCGCTGCGCGGCCCCAAGGGTGGATTGATTCTGTCGAAGGACAATAGGCTGGAAATCCTTCTGGATCACTCAGTTCGTGAGCTCAATCGTTATGCATCTCTCAATCGAATGATTGCAGCGAAAACTCAGTGTTTTCGCGAGGCAAAGACCCACCGGTTTGAGGCCTATCAGAAGCAGGTCGTTGCCAATGCTCGAGCAATGACCCATGCGTTGGTTCAACAAGGTATTGCGGTCGTCACGGGGGGTACAGACAACCATATATTCCTGATCGACCTCAGCAAACAAAACCTCAACACGCTCGAGGCCAGCGTTGCACTGCAGCATGTAGGTGTTGCTGTGGAAAATGGGGAGCAGGCACAGGCATCTGAATCACCTTTCGCCACCAGTCAATTGCGTATCACTACTTCGTCGATAACTGACCGGGGGTTCACACCTGCTTCGTGCGCTCGCCTTGCCTCAGTTATTAGCCAAGTTCTGTTGCAGCCCAACGACCTAAAAACGGTTTCAACAGCAGCAAAAGCGATTGGTTTGCTATGCGCAGATCACCCGCTTTATCCGAGTTACATCGGATACCCGAACCTCTGACATTAACCCCGTTGCGTATATCGCCACGCATTCCCCTGCAACAAATGGAGCTTATATGAAGATCGTTTCAGCCAAAGTGTTCCTTGTAGATAGCGGTTATGTGAAACCAATCATCGTGGAATTGACCACAGACGAGGGCATCACCGGCATCGGCGAAGCCGCCATCGCTTATGGCCTAGGTGCAACAGCCGCCGCCGGGATGATCAAAGATTTTTGCGATCGCTTGGTCATTGGTGCAGACCCGTTCCGCATCGAAAGTTTGTACACCCAAATGTACGACAACTCTTTTTGGGCCAAAGGGGGTGGTGCCATTGTCTTCGCTGGCATCAGTGCGATTGAAACCGCTCTCTGGGACATCAAGGGCAAAGCAACCAACCTTCCAGTTTATGAATTCTTTGGTGGCAAAGTGTTCGACGAAGTACCGGTCTACGCAAACGGCTGGAACTACCATTGCTTCGACGCCGACTCGTGGGCTCATGCCGCCGAACGCCCGATTGCCGATGGTTTCAAGGCCTTGAAGTGCTATCCCCTGGCGACTCAGGACAAAAATGGTCGTCTTCAACATGTCCAACGCCGATTCCATGATCGTGACTTCACTGAACTCGCCTATCAGCGAGTGAAGAAGCTGGTGGAAGTGGCTGGAAGCGAAACCGAAGTTTACATCGACCTCAGCGGCGGCATGACCACCGCTGAAACTATCCGTCTGTGCAAACGCTATGAAGACTTGGGCATCACCTGGATTGAAGAACCTTGCGATGCCTTTGACGTTGGTGCCATGGAGAAAATTTCCAAAGCTACCAACGCATCGTTGGCCGCTGGTGAGCGTCTGTACACTCGCCAAGGTTTCCGTCGTCTGATCGAGAAGCAGATTGTAGATATCGTTCAGCCTGATGTCGGTAACACCGGCGGGTTGTCTGAAACCAAAAAGATCGCATCAATGGCTGAGGCCTACAACATGCTCGTTGCGCCGCACAACTGCGCCAGCTCACTGTGCACGGCCGCTACCATGCAGGTCGGCGTGACCATGCCCAACTTCATGACGATGGAGATTTACCCCTACTTCAGTGATTCACCGAAGTACGTACAAATTCTGGAAAGCTCACCAGAAGACCGTATTGCCAATGGCAAGCTGGCGATCACCGACGATATAGGCCTTGGTGTCACCCTGGATCAGAAAGCGATCGCTCCTTTCCTGTGGGCTGAATGTAAGGCGCAATGATGACACCACCAATGCAGCTAATCGCTAGCGCATTGGCCAAGTGAACACTCTATTTAGGCCGCTTTACAGCGGCCTTTTTTTCAGGAGCGGTCATGAGTATTCAGGTAATTGAAGGCAAGTTCACTGACGTAAAAGGCCGGTACGCAATCATTATGGGACGATTCAACAGCTTCGTTGTTGAGCACCTTGTGAGCGGCGCTGTCGATGTTTTGAAAAGGCATGGCCTCGATGATGACGACATCAAAATTATCAAAGCACCGGGCGCTTTTGAGCTGCCGTTGGTTGCACAAGCCGTTGCAAAAAAATACGACGCAATCATCGCGTTGGGTGCAGTTATCCGAGGTGGCACTCCCCACTTCGAATACGTCGCGGGCGAATGCACAAAAGGCCTTTTCCAGGTGGGTATGCAGTTCAATGTACCCGTCGCGTTTGGCGTATTAACGGTTGACTCAATTGAACAGGCCATTGAGCGCTCGGGCACTAAAGCAGGGAACAAAGGTGCTGAAGCGGCAATGAGCGCCATGGAAATGGTCAGCCTCATCAAGACGCTGCAGAGCTGATCGGCGCCGCAGAAAAACAAAAAAACACCTCTCGCCAATTGCCACATGGAAGCGCGTCATGTTTGACTCCAGCTTATCGATCAAAAGCAGAATTACCCTCCTGGCCGGGTTGTGCATGCTCGGCGTCATCGCTGTACTCATAACCTTTTCGGTTTATCGAATACAGGGAATTTCAAACCTCGCGTTTGAATCCAGCTCGAAGATACTGAAAGAAGATGCTCAGCAGTATCTGGGTAAGATCGGCCAAGAGCAGTCTCGCGTTGCCATTGAGCGATTCACCAGCACTGCTGCTTTCGGCGAAACGCTCGCCAGGCAGTTGGTGCTTATGCGTGCGAATGACCAGCACTTACAGCGGGATTCTGAGCTCACTCGACAGGCAATCGTCGACTCGCTTGGCTCACAGATAAAAGCGAGCCCAAACATTTTTGGTGTCGGTGTGGCATTCGCTCCAAACGCGATGGATGGGCGTGATTCAAAGTACATTGCCAAAGGGATGATTGGTAACGAGATAGGTCGGTTCTCGGTTTATCAGTCGACTCACATTCCCAGCTACGCCATTCCCGAAAAGGAAATTCTCGATGACGGCACCGTGGGAACCTACTGGTACAAATGCGCCTTCCAGCAAAAGCGGACATGCGTCACAAATCCGTACACCTACACAGATGCGAGTGGTGTTAGCACCCTCATGTCGACTGTCGCGATTCCACTCATAGATGGACAGCAAGTCCTCGGCGTCATGAGCGTAGATATCAGTCTGGACAGCCTCCAGAAAATTGTTACCTCATCAGTGCCATCCCTTTATGGGGGGAACGCCGAGGTCTCATTCATAAGCCCGGATGGCGTCATAGCAGCCAATAGCAAACACGAAGAATCGTTGGGTAAATCATTGCAGGCGACCGATATCGCATCGGGCACACAAATACTGAGCGCAGCTAAAAAAGGCACTGAGAGCATTTTTGAAACAACAGATGCCATGATCGCAGTCGCTCCGTTCCAGGCTGTCGAGGGGAATACACCCTGGGCGGTAATTGTTAAAGCGCCTAAAGAGATTGTTCTAGCGCCCGCTCGCAAACTGGAGAGCGACCTTGGATTGGCAAAAGCTGCGAGCATGAAAATGCAGCTTGCGGTCGGCGCTCTTGCGGGCCTTTTGGGGATCGTTTTCATTTGGTTGATGGCCACGACAATTACCAAACCCATTCTGCGGGTTGCAGAAATGTTTAAAGATATTGCCTCTGGTGAAGGTGATCTTACGCATCGCCTGACATACGACAGAAAAGACGAATTGGGACAGCTGACCAGCTGGTTCAATAAATTTCTCGACAAGCTGCAGCCCATAATCGCAGCAGTGAGTCGCTCCATCGCAGATACGCGACGTACTGCGGATCAGGCGTCCAGCATTGCGAATGAAACCAGTGAAGGTATGCAGCAACAATTTCGTGAGGTCGATCAGGTTGCGACTGCCTCACAAGAGATGAGCGCGACTTCACAAGATGTGGCAAAAAATGCGGCTCTGGCAGCAGAAGCTGCGCAGAACGTCGATGCCGCGGCGAGAGAAGGAATGGCCACGATTAATCAGACAACCCATTCGATTGATCGCCTCGCTACGAATATTGATAGCGCGATGCAAGAGGTTGAAGTGCTGGCGTCAAACAGCGAAGAGATTGGTGCCGTACTTGACGTCATACGTGCCATAGCCGAACAGACAAACTTACTTGCATTGAACGCTGCAATTGAGGCCGCCAGGGCTGGCGAATCTGGTCGAGGGTTCGCAGTCGTTGCTGACGAGGTAAGAAACCTGGCCCGACGCACCCAGGATTCAGTTGGTGAAATCCACGGTGTAATCGAGCAGCTTCAAAATGGTACTCGAAATGTGGTTCAGTCAATGCAAACAAGCCACAGTCAAGCCTCAGGGAGCGTCGCCCAGGTTGAACAGGCAGTTCTTGCATTGCAGAAGATCAACCGCGGAGTCGAAGTGATCAGTGATATGAGTCTACAAATCGCGAGCGCTGCGGAAGAACAGAGCTCGGTATCGGAGGAGGTAAACCGAAACGTTGCCAACATTCGCGATGTCACTGAGCAACTGACCCTTCAATCAGAAGAATCGGCGAGAGTGAGTAAATCATTGAACGATCTGGCTAATCAACAACAGCAGTTGATGGCTAACTTTAAGGTCTAGCTCGTGGTCGAAACGACTGATGGCCAGCTGCGACTTAGCTACCTTACTCACCATTGATCTTTACTGTTTGAACTCGCAAACGTTAATCGCGCTGCAGATGGGCATCTGCTATTCATGTGGTTTGGTCACCCACGTTGCGTGTTCAACAGCTGGCTTCCGGAGCAATCCGGAAGCCTTTTTTTGATGATTGAAAAATGCTTCATTCCTTAATGAAAAAGGGCCCTCGAAGGGCCCTCTTGTACTCAAACCAAAATCACTTGGTCAGTCAGGACTCCACGGTGTCGGAACCGTGTTCAGCTTTCCATTCTTTCAGCGTTTTATGGTTGCCGCCTTTCGTTTCGACTACTTCTCCAGTGTGCGGATTTTTGTGTCACTTCACTTGGGTAGGTTCGCGAGAGTCGGCTGTTGACGCGCGCCCATCGGTAGCTCAAACGTCAACCATATGATGTGCTCACGAAATGCCTTCGCGTTGAGTTGACGACCTATAAATTACGCGACGCCTTGACCAATTCCTGATCGTTACCACCTAGGGCACTGGTGGCAATAGCTGCGTTTCGAAGCAACATAGCAATCGCAGCATCCATCTGTTGTTTGTTGAAACGCTCGGCTGGGCCCGACAGGGTGAGAGCCCCCTTGAACTCATACCCTACAGCAAAGACCGGTACCGAAACCGACGCGGTTTCGGGATCCCGCTCTCCACTGGACGCCGCCCAGAACTGATTGCGTTCCTGCGCAAGAGCCGGGTCTTGCAACTTGCTGAAGGCTCGTAGCACTTTGCCCGATGCTCCCGCCTGCAACGAAAAGCGCGCGCCCTCATGAATGGAGAATCGGACAGCACGCTTAGGCTCAACCCTGAACAGCACAACGCGACTGCCGTTATCCAGTACGTAAAATGATGAGGTTTCACCACTCTCTTCGGTAATCGATTCCAGGATCGGATAGATCACATCACGAAGGCGAAACGAGGTTTGATAGATCTGCGCCAGACGCAGTGGTTCAGGGCCCACTGCATAATTACCATCGGGAAGTCGCCGCACAAAACCTGCTAACTCCAATGACGTTATGAGTCGAAGAATGGTGCTTTTGTACAGCCCGGTACGCCTTGCAATCTCAGCCAGCGACAGACTGCTCTGGTCAATATCGAATGCCGTTAAAATCGAGAATGCCCGGTCAACCGCAGCCACACCACCCTCTGCAGCAGGATTGGAAGACTCGACGTCTTTGGGTTGTTCACTCGTCATGATCGCTCGCGGCAAAATAAAAAACGATGGAGTACGGTGCAAAAACGAATGCCCGCTAAGGGTGAACCTTACCCTTTGCCCCTATTAGCTGCCAAATCGTTTTCACAACCAGCCCTAACAGCCTACGCCTCATTGAGTCCCGACGATGGAAAAACGGCTGACTAGACTGAAATTCTGAAACCTCTTTCATTGGCTGCTGCAGAAGGCAATGAAAGAGGCATGTCCACAAGGTTCGACTACGTTACCGCAGAGCCAGCTCCTCCTATCAAGCGTCACGCATGAACAGACGAAGGGACATTGCCATCAAGGCCGCTACAAACACGATGCACCCCATCGCCATTAATCCTGCGCTGAAAGAACCGGTAAAGTCTTTCAAAAAGCCCATCAGATACGGGCCTGCAAATCCACCAAGCGCACCGATGGAGTTGATCAACGCAATACCACCTGCTGCCGCCTGCCCGGAAAGAAACTTGCCGGGTAAGGTGTAGAAGATGGTTTTGGCCGAAATCGTTCCAACCAGCGCAAAAGTGATGCCGATCAATGCCGGAACCAAAGTATTCATCTGCATTGCCACTAAGAGAGCAGTACCTGCCAGCAGCAAAGCCAGGATCAGGTGCAGGATGCCTTTGCCTGTACGGTCTACATGACGAGCCCAAATTAGCAGGCCAATAGTTGCGAAGAAATAAGGAATCGCCGCCACCCAGCCAATCATGCTGACTTCAACCCCATGCCCTTTGAGCATTTGCGGCAACCAGATTCCGATCCCATAAGAGCCGAGCGTGAAGCTGAAGGTGATACAGCTGAGAATCCAGACCCGTGGATCTTTGAGCGCGTCCTTGAAACCATGGTTTTTAGGTTGGCTGCGCTTCTCATCGGCAAGCATCTCTTCAAGAACACTGCGTTCTTCTGAGGTGAGCCATTTGGCTTCAGCCGGACGGTCAACCATGACCTTCAAGGTGATCAACCCGAGGATGCAAGCTGGCAAACCTTCAATCAGGAACATCCATTGCCAACCCGATAGACCCCAGATGCCGTGCATCTGCAACAACCAAACGGACAGTGGCCCACCGACCAGAAACGATATGGGGGTCGCTATGGTGAACCAGGCGAGCACACGAGTTCGATACTGGGCTGGAAACCACAGCGTCAGAAAAAATATGACGCCAGGAAAAAAACCAGCCTCAGCAACTCCGAGTACAAAGCGCGCAATGTAGAAACTGTAGGGCCCAATGACCAGTGCTGTCGCAGCGGCGGCAAGCCCCCACGTGATCATGATTCGAGCCATCCAAAGGCGCGCGCCGAAGCGGAACATTGCCAGATTGCTTGGCACTTCACAAAGGCAATACCCGACGAACATGATGCCTGCGCCCAGACCAAACTGGGATGCTGTCAAACCGAGCTGATCGGTCATCTGCAGTGCGGCATACCCCACGCTGGTACGGTCAAGGTAGTTGAAAAAATAAGCGAGTGCCAAAAGAGGTATCAAGCGCCAGGCGGCTTTGTGCAGGACACGTGTCTGCTCTCTACTCAGGACTATGGAGACAGGAGTGGACGATTCAGTTGCGGAAGTCGTGACGGTGGCCATGACGTGATCCTCGATATTGTTTTTATTGAAGCCGGCGGCTCAGTCATGCCGCCGGTAACACACCCTGGGATGACAAAAACTCAGCCTTTAACAACGCCGGCATTACGCAAAGCCTCAATATCGGCTGGTGCATAACCCATCTGGCTCAACAACTCACTGGAGTGGCTGCCCAACGCCGGCACGTTCAGGCGAGTGCCAAATCGTTGACCGTCCATCTCGAACGGAAGCATCGGCACTTTCACTGCCTCACCATCAGGCAGCGTCAGCTCAGCCATGCCACCTGATTGATTCAGGTGTTCATCTTCGAACAGATCTTGCGGACGCTGGATCGGCGAAAACGGTAATCCTGCCGCTTCACAACGGGCCATCACTTCAGCCTTGCTCATGCTGCCCAGGCGCTCGATAACCAGAGGCATGATCTGATCGCGGGCCGCAACACGCTCATTGTTCTGTTGCAGCGAAAGATCGGAACCGAGTTCGGTAAAGTCAAAAGCAGTGCAGAAGCTCTGCCATTGACTGTCGCTGACGACACCCAGGAACACCTGGTCATCATCAGATGTGTTGAATACGTCATAGATGGCCCATGCGGAAATGCGGCTTGGCATCGGCGCTGCGGCCTTCCCAGTCACAACTTTTTGCATCATGTGCTGAGCCACTAGGAATGCAGAATTTTCGAACAAGCCTGTCTGGACAAATTGCCCCTGCCCAGTGGCATTACGCTGATGTAAAGCCGCGAGAATCGAGATCGCGCTAAACATGCCACCCATGACGTCATTAACTGAGGCGCCAGCGCGCAACGGACGCCCTTCAGGGCCCGTCATGTAGGCCAGCCCTGTCATCATCTGCACCACTTCATCCAACGCCGTGCGGTGATCGTAGGGGCCAGGCAAAAAGCCCTTCATTGAGCTGTAAATAATGTCGGGGTTGATCCCTTTGACTTGCTCAAATCCGAGCCCGAGCTTTTCCATCGCACCTGGGCGGAAGTTCTCAGTCACCACGTCAGCGCTGGCGATCAGCTTGCGTACCGCCTCCATGCCCGCGTCAGTTTTCATGTCCACGGCAAAACTTTTTTTATTGCGGTTGTAAGTCATCCAGTAGCCCGCGCCGGATCCCATGAGACGTCGAGTGTTGTCACCTGCCGGAGCCGGTTCGACTTTGATGACTTCGGCACCAAGATCCGCGAGTACCAAACCGCAGGTTGGGCCCATAACCATATGCACAAATTCGATGACACGGATGCCGGCGAGCGGCAGGGCTTTTTCAGAAGTCTGCTGCATGCTCATGCATCCTTTTTCGCGTAATGGAAGTTCTTGCCGACGCCTGCGTCCGGAATGAAACCGTATAGCGGTTCACCGGGCAAACCCCGTTGCAGCCACTCACGGGCAGCCACCAAACGTTCGATATCGACGCCCGTGCGCAGCCCCATGGACTCAAGCAGGTAAACCAAATCCTCAGTCACAATGTTGCCCGAGGCGCCCGGTGCATAAGGGCACCCGCCTATCCCGCCCTGGGAGGCATCGATTGTAGTGACTCCTACTTCTATCGCCGCTACGACGTTGGCCAAGCCTTGACCGCGCGTATTGTGAAAGTGCGCACTCCCAGCCACCGTACCTACGGAGTCGCGCAGTCGGGTAAACAGGCGGCGAACCTGGGTTGGATTGGCGTACCCGACTGTGTCAGCCAGGCCAACTTCGTCGACCCCCATCTCGGCCATCGTAACGGCCATGCGGATGACATCGTCCTCCGGTACTTCGCCCTGAATCGTGCATCCGAACACTGTCGACAGACCGGCTTCTATCTGGATATGCGGGAACTGCGTGTTACGCAGAGCCACTACAGAGCGCACTTCCTCGAATACCTGAGCGTGCGTCTTGCGGATGTTCGACAGCGAGTGCGGCTCACTAACAGAAATCGGCATGGTGATTTTATGTACGCCGGCTTCGAAGGCCGCCTGCGCGCCTCTGAGGTTCGGCACCAGTGCGGTGACGAACAAGCCCGGTAAGCTACGCCCATGAGCGACTAACTGCGCGGCATCAGCCATTTGAGGCAAGAGCTTGGGCGAGACAAACGAGCCGATCTCAATTTCACGCAGACCGGCACCGGCCAGTGCTGATATCCATTGACGCTTGAGTTCGGTCGGCATTGTGGCCTTCACACTCTGAAGCCCGTCTCGTGGCCCCACTTCACTGATCAAAATGTCGATGTCGTTGTTGTTATGCATCGCTAGACCTCTTCTTGTTTTTTCCCCATGCCCCACAGCTCGCTCGGAGAGGTGACATGAAAAAGCGTTCTCGTTCTGTCTGTCAGAACAGTGTTCTATTTAAAATACTGCGATGCGTAGCCAGGGCTGTCAACAAATTCGTGATCAACGGCAAAATACGTTCACGAGAGAACGCTTACGGGAAAGTCATTCAAAAAAACAGGCTTGACAGAAGGAAGCATACGGCCTGAAAGTTGTTCTAGCCGAAAGAATCACGTTCTGCCAGATAGAACACAACAAAAAAAGACTTGGCCAGGCTAAACAGCCGCCACGTCTGTTTACACCGGAGACTGCCATGAGTTTTTACGCCCCTCCTCGCGTGCTGCCGACACGGCTATTCAGCCAATTACCTGAAGGGTTCTGGCGTGACGGTGACTCCGATTGGGTTAGGGCGAACAAACCTGGACAGCGGGTCAAGAGCTTTTTGGAAGGGCCGTCCTTCGATCTCGAAGGCAACCTCTACGTGACTGACATCCCCTATGGGCGAATTTTTCGCGTTACACCTTCGGGTGATTGGCAGCTAGTTGTGGAGTATGACGGTTGGCCTAATGGCCTGAAAATTCACCAAGACGGTCGCATTTTCATTGCCGATTACAAGCACGGCATTCTTCTGTTAAATCCAGTTGATAACAAAATCACGCCCTTCCTTACTCACCATCGTAGTGAAGGCTTCAAAGGTGTTAACGACCTGTTCTTTGATGACTTGGGTTTGCTTTATTTCACCGACCAAGGCCAGACCGGGCAGCACGATCCCAGCGGTAGGGTGTTTCGCTACGATCTGGATACACAGCAACTGACTTGCTTGATAGACAACGGCCCCAGTCCGAATGGACTCGTGATGGATATCGATCAGAAAGCTTTGTTGGTGGCGATGACCCGGGGCAATGCCGTGTGGCGCCTGCCCATTCAAACGGATGGGAGCACCACCAAAGTTGGCATATTCCTGACCATGGCTGGAGGTGTCAGCGGGGCCGACGGCATGGCGCTTGATACCGAAGGCAATCTCTATATCTGCGATGCGGGGAATGGCTGTGTGTGGGTCACTGACCGGCATGCGGTGCCGTTGTATCGAATAGAGGCATGCACTGGAGGACGAACGGTGACCAACCTCGCATTTGGCGGGCCTGGTAATCGTTCCCTGCACATCATCGATTCTTCCACCGGCAGCATCCTGATCGCGGACTTGGAACATTCGGGCAACCCCATGTTTTCCCACGCCACGACGTAATCCTTATGCGCAGCACTCCTTATATGCCCTCGTGCATATAGGCCCACTTCGTCCATAAAAAAGCCAAAAGCGCATGGGCCCCAGAAAACAATTCATAAAAATAAAGAGGAAAACATGCTCACTCTCCTTAGCTACGCAATGATCATCTGCTTCATGTACTTGATCATGAGCAAACGCCTCTCGCCTCTGGTAGCTCTGCTGCTAGTTCCGGTCGCCTTCGCTTCTATGGGCGGTTTCGCTACCCAACTAGGGCCAATGATGCTGGACGGGGTAAAGATGCTTGCACCAACCGGCATCATGCTTACGTTCGCAATCCTGTACTTCTGCATGATGACAGATGCCGGGCTCTTCAATCCCCTAGTCAAGTTGATCCTGAAAACGGTAAAAGGCGATCCTCGGAAAATCGTTTTAGGGACTGCGATTCTTGGACTTTGTGTCGGACTTGACGGTGACGGTGCGACCACCTACATCATCACCACGGCTGCGTTGCTACCTCTGTACCGCCTGACCGGCATCCGCATGCAAGTGATGGCGACCGTGCTGCTGATGACCATCGGGGTGATGAATATCCTCCCGTGGGCAGGGCCGTTTTCGCGCGCGGCAAGCGCCATGCATGTAGACATCACCGAGCTGTTCGTCGAGATGATTCCTATCATGTTCGCTGGTGCGATCTGGGTTCTTTTTTCTGCATGGTACTTGGGCCGCGTGGAGTACCGCCGTCTCGGTGTGGTTCAACTCGATGAAGAAGCCGCGCTGGAAGGAATGGCACATATCCGCATGCGAGATTGGAGATTCATTTTCAATTCGGCACTTACCATTAGCCTCATTGCAGCAATGATGATCAGCCTCATGCCGTTGCCGATCCTGTTCATGCTCGCCTTCGCTATTGGTGCTCTGGTAAATTTTCCAAAGCTCAAAGATCAGAAAGCAATGGTTGCAAGACATGCCGATAACGTCTTAGCGGTGACATTGCTGATTTTCGCAGCGGGGACATTTGTTGGAATCATGAGCGGAACAGGCATGATCAAGGCAATCTCCGCGAGCTTGATCTATGTGGTACCTGAGTGGGCAGGACATTTCATGTCTGTGTTTACGGCATTTCTCAGCATGCCGTTCACTTACGTGCTGACCAACGACGCCTTCTATTTCGGCATCTTGCCGATCCTCGCCGAGACCGCCAGCCACTACGGAATTGGTGCTCAGGAAATGGCCATCGCCAGCCTTATTGGTCAACCGGTACACCTGCTTAGCCCTCTGGTGGCCTCTACTTATCTTCTGTGTGGATTGCTCGACTTGGACTATGGCGATAACCAACGCGTGTCCATGAAATGGATGATTGGTACCTGCGTTGTAATGTTTATTGCGGCTCTGCTCTTTGGCTCGATTTCCATCATAGCGAAGGCATAGAGCTGACCTCTCTCGCTGAGGAAATGACTGTAACTATGTGCGGTGATGTGGATGGATGCAGGGATGCGAACGGCGGTGACGTTGACCTTGCGTGTGGTGCGGTTGAGCAGGCGCACGCGCAACCTCGCTTCCAGTTGCTGAACGAGCTGCGTAACGGTGGTCTTGCTCATGTGCAGGGTGGCTGCCGCCTTGGTGAAGCTGCCGGTTTCCACCACTCGGGCAAAGGCCTGCATTGCATCGAAACGGTCCATTTCACGCCTCACTCCGGTCTGGATAGTTTGGATTCTACAAACAGTCATGACCAGAGTTGCCTGTTTATTCCGGTGGGTCATCTTTTTACAGTGGCTCCATCGTAAACAGCGGGCCGCGATGGCCCCGAAGGAAGTATGCAATGACCAGCAAACGTGACGTCGTTTTCCCGCCTGACCGCCATGCACTGTACGAGCTCCACCGCTACTCGCCGGCGATTCGCTCCAACGGTTTTCTGTTTGTATCCGGTCAGGTCGGCAGCCGCAAGGATGGCTCGGCCGAGCCGGACCTCGCGGCACAGGTTCGCCTGGCCTTCGCCAACCTCAACGCGATCCTGGCCGAGGCCGGCGGTAGTTTCGAGGATGTGGTCGACACGACCATCTTCATGGTCGACCCCGACTCGACATTCGAAACTATCTGGGAAGTAGCGGCCGAGTACTGGGGCGAAGCCCCCTACCCGACGGTGACCGCTATCGGCGTGACCTGGTTGTCCGGCTTCGACTTCGAGACCAAGGTGATCGCCAAACTATCCCAATAAATTCGGCTCGGCCCTCGTGGCAACGGTCGGACTAAACGACAGGTCATGTCATAGATGTTGATGAGCCGTCTAAACCACTGATTCGACGAGCATACATCTACGTCCACTCCCTCACCGGACCATGTACCTGGTGTTCATGGTGTTCATGGAGAAAGGATTCGTACGTGAAAACGAACAACTACCTCGAACGCCAGTACCGTGGTCATTCACTCAACATCCAGTAAGGATCATTCTCCATCAATGCGGCCGCCCAATCGGCGAAGACCCGAACCCTCGCTGACAAATGCCGTGAGTACGGATAAACGAGACTGATCGGCATGCTGCTTAAGGTCCAATCCGGCAATAGCTTCACCAACTGCCCGGACTGCAGGTATGGATTTGCCTCCGCCAGAGGTACAGAAATGATGCCGAGTCCTGACAGCCCGGCGGTCATGTAAGCACCGCCGTGGTTGAAACGCATCGTCGGCAGTTGATCAAGCACGAAGCTCTTATCGTTATTCTGCAATACCGGGGTCATCTGTTTGCCAGACCCTGGAAAGGTGAAGCCCAGATACCGATGATTCTGCAAGTCGTCAGGACTGCGTATTGGAGTGTTTGTACACAGGTATGCCTCTGAAGCGCAGAGGCAGAAACGCATCTGTCCCACCGGACGGCACACCAATCCTCGATCGGTGACCGGGCCGCCACGAAAAGCGCAATCAATACCTTCCTGGACGAGATCGATCACGCGTTCGCTGCACCCAATGTCCAGTTGAATCATCGGGTGCAATGCCGAAAAATCGGGTAGCGATGGAATGATCAGGCACGTTCCGACGGGAGACGGCATCTCTACCCTCACCCTGCCCCGCGCCTCGCTCCGATTTTGCGATACCGAGATTTCCAGTTCGTCCAGATCATCGAGTACTGCACGTGCACGTTGATAGTACGCGGCACCATCCGTCGTGGGTGTAACCCTTCTGGTAGTTCTATGCAGCAGCTTGACGGACAGTCGTTTTTCAAGGCCCTGAATTTGTCCTGAAATCGTGGTTTTCGCGACGTTCAACGCGTCCGCAGCCTGGGTAAAGCTGCCCAGTTCGACGATGCGGCAGAACGCGCGCATCGCTTCCAATCGATCAAATGCCATGATTATCCGTTTTCTCGCACAATGAATACGGTACAGCCCAGTTTATGCGGGTGCTCGCTATCAATAAAGTGGTTCCACCGAAGCCTTCGCTTGAGAGATAGACCCATGGCAGCCAACGATACTTTCGACGTCATAATCCCTGACAGTTCATTAGCGCGCGAGGCGACTCAACTGATCCGCGACACTGAGAGTAATTTGCTGTTTTCCCACTCCACACGCGTTTACTTTTGGGGAGCGCTGATCGGTAATCGTAAAGGCCTGACATTTGACCCTGAACTGCTCTACGTCGCATCGATGTTCCACGATATCGGGCTGACGTCGATCTACCAAAACAGTCAACTTCGCTTCGAGGTGGATGGCGCAAATGCCGCGCGCGACTTCCTGCGAAACCATGGCATTGGCGGGGCCGATATAGAAAAGGTCTGGAACGCGATCGCGCTGCATACAACGCCGGGCATACCAGAGCATATGCATGCAGAAATTGCCCTGCTACAGGCTGGCGCGGGAATGGACGTGGCGGGACGTGGTTTTGAACAGTTCACCGACGAACAACGTGGTGCGGTGGTCGCCGCCTATCCCCGTGAATCCGGTTTTGCTAACAAGATGATCGACGAGTTTTATCACGGCATGAAACATCGGCCGGACAGCACATTTGGCACCTTCAACGATGACTTCCTTGCCTTTAAGGATCCAGGTTTCAAGCGAACAGATCTGTGCAGCATCATTTTGTGTTCGCATTGGGAGCATCGTTAACGCTAAACCACTGCAAAAAAAGCGAGACCCGAAATATCCGCAAGCAGGGTCTCGCCAAACTACCTCATGGGAGCGAACGGTAGCGGTTGGTTCCTGACCTGACGCAAGCCATAAATCTAAACAATGCGCAGTCAAAAGCGATCATGCAGATTAGGCATGCAGACTTCGCGCTCTATGACACTCCCTGCGACCAACAAGCGTTGTTCGCGATAGCTGTCAGCGACCAGTTGAACCCCGGTTGGCAGACCTTCTTCTACGCCTGTTGGAACATTCAGCCAGGCAAACAAAGTGCCGCCACAGTAATAAGCGGGCTCTGGTCCAGTAACACTCGTTTCATATCTTCTGTCGAGCCCAGATCATCACCCCACTTCATGGGCAAGCGGCAAGAGGTCGGCATGAGAATAAGTGGATAGCGGATCATGAATTCGTTCCACTGGCGACGTAATTGATCGCGACGGGCGATGGCGAGTGCATAGCCCTCAAGATCTAATGGGGGGGCGCCCGCCAGCATGTTTTCAACAGAGCGCAGGATGACGTCATCACCTATCGCTTTCACACCGGCAAACATCCCGATACGCGCTTCAGTCATGACAATCGATTGCCAGATCTCAATACCTTCGGTCATTCCCGGGGGTGTGGCTCGTTCAACCAAATAGCCCGCTGCTTCCAGGATCTGGCCCGCCTTGTTTAAAGCCGTTTTTATCGCGGGCGCTATCGTGCTGCCCGGAAGTTCATCGACCAGGGCAACACGCACAGCCGTCCAATCGTCCGGATAATCCATGTGCGCTGGCACCCACATCGGATCACGACGATCAGCACAGGCCATGGCCGCCAGCCCCAGGCGCACATCCCTCATCCGCCGTGCGAGCGGACCTTGAGCTGACATGGTTTGCAATCCAAGGTAACGCAGGCCGGTCGTGGGATGGAATGCCGGAATTCGTCCTGGTGTGGCGCGCAAACCTGCCAGGCCATTGACATAGGCCGGGTAGCGAATGGAGCCGGCAATATCAGTACCATGCGCCAACGGACACATGCCAGCTGCTACCGAGACCCCTGCCCCGCCACTCGAACCACCAGAGGTCACCGTCTCGTCCCAAGGGTTGAGCGTGCGCCCATGCAAAGGGTTTTCAGTAAACCAGCGAAAAGAAAACGGCGGCGTGTTGGTGCGACCCACGTTAATTGCGCCAGCTTTTCGCAAATTGCTGACAACGGTACTGTCACCGTTCGCGATTCGTCCTGCAAAGGCAGGCACGCCATTAGTTGTGGCCTCGCCTTCGACATCGACATTCAATTTGATGGTCACTGGCACACCGTGTAACGGCCCCAGGTTTTCGTGACGGCGAACTTGCCTGTCAGCCACATCAGCGTCCTGCAGTGCCCGCTGTCGATCGGCGAAGACGATGGCATTCAGATGAGGATTGATGGCGTCGATACGCTCATGGCAACTGTTAACAGCGTCTCGGCTGGAGATCGTACCTAGACGGATGTGTGCAGCCATGTCAGCGGCGTCCCACCGCCAGATTTGATCCGGAAGATCGGCTGCGCAGGTTATATCCTCGTCGTTTATCGGGCTTGTCATTAACTGGCACTCCATTCTGATTGAAGTTTTATAAAGTGATCCGGCCACCTACCGGCAACACTGCTCCCGCCATTGCACAAACGTCAGTCAATGGAGTTGGGGTGTCACCGGTTACAGCAATGTAATTAGCGTGCGGCGCTTAATCGGGTTCAAACTGGTTGAGTCGAGCCTTGTGCTTTGAATTCGACTTTCCGATGACGCACGAAACACATGGCCAATGCGGCCACGCAGCCCGGTATGGCGAATACGATGAAGTTCAAGTGGAGGGGCAACTGGATATTAACAAGCACGCCACCGAGAATTGGACCACTGATGGCTCCGCTGCGCCCGAGTCCGGAAATCCAACCCAATCCGGTGGTGCGAATGCCCATCGGAAAAAATTCCGCGACGCAGGAGTAAGCCAGGATTTGAGTGCCAATAGTGGTGGCACCTGCAACAAAAATCAGCGCATACAAAATTGCAGTCGGGCTGTTAAAGCCCAGCAGGCTAATCGATGCAGCGGCCAGTAGAAAAAATACGATCAGAACCCTGCGCAAGCCCAGGCGATCGCCAATCCATCCGCCACCGACGGCACCAAAAATAGCGCCGACGTTCATTAGCAACAAAAAGCTGAGACTCGATCCGAGGCCATAACCGGCGGTGATCATCAGTTTTGGCAACCACGAGTTAAGCGCATAAATCATTAGCAGGCAGCAGAAGAACACCAGGCACAGCATCACCGTGCCAATGGCCCGTCCCTCTCGGAACAACTGAACGACCGGCGCGCCTGGTGCCTTCAGAACAGGCACGACAAATTCATCACCCGGCAAAGATACAAATGCGGGCTCGACCCGATGCAAGACCTCTTTGGCTTTCGCTTCGTGGCCTTGTCGAATCATGAAACCAACCGACTCCGGCAGATAGCGCATAATCATCGGTAACAGGATCAAAGGGATAACCGCCACATAAAACACTGACTGCCAGCCGAAACTCGGTAACAACACCATGCCTAATCCGGAGGACAGTATCCCGCCCACGGAATACCCGCTGAACATGATCGCAACCAGCGTGCCGCGAATTTTCTTCGGTGCGTATTCACTCATCAATGCGACAACATTGGGCATCACACCACCGATCCCCAGCCCCGCCAGAAAACGGCATAGACCAAACTCAGTGGTGTCCCGTGCCAGGCCATTAAGCAGCGTGAACCCGCTGAACAAAATCACGCAGATGGCAATGATCCATTTGCGTCCGAAACGATCGGAGAGCGAGCCGAAAATGATAGCTCCCAACATGGCTCCGAACAACGCATAGCTACCCAGCGCGCCGGCTTGCAGCGGTGTCAGTCCCCAGTCTTTCATTAACGCCGGGAGTACAACGCCGTAGATCACAAGATCGTAGCCGTCGAAGATGATGATCAACGCACACCAGAACAGTACCCGCCAATGAAAGGCGTTGAAGCGCGCGTGGTCGATGACCTCATTGATGTCGATTTTTCGCATGGCGATCAACTCTTTTTGTAGTTGTAAGGGATCTGACAGTCACCCTGTTTTTTTCAGGCAACACAATCCTAGGGCTGCGCGTTGTCAGCCTATATCCGCTGATCGCAGTCCTTTATCCGTTTTTTACAGATAGGCATCTTGAGATGAAAACCAGATGTAGTAAGCGCCGACAGTATCAGGGCCACCCAGCCGGGCCTGTTTACTGGCGACGCTTTAGGGTGTCAGTCGGTAACTCGCCAAACTGTTTGCGGTAAATCTCGGAAAACCGACCCAAGTGAAGGAAGCCGAAATCCATCGCGAGTTCTGTGACGTTACGATATCCGCACGTCGCGTCACTAAGGCAGGCATGTACGCGCTCCAGCTTCTTCTGCCGGATATAACGGTTGGGAGTAAGCCCCACCGTGCGTTGAAACAGGCCATAGAGCGATCGAGCACTCATGTGCGCCCGACGGGCCAGGTCGTCACCGTCTATGTCTTCCTTGAGGTTTTGCTTTATGTAGTCGGCTATCTGTTCGAACGTAGCCAGGGATGAATTCAACTCCGGGCGAGTCAAATTCGTGCGCATCAGCATCAGCAGTTTGGTCGCGACGATCTGCATGTAGTTTTCCTGAATCCGGGGCATTTGCTCAGCGGACTCCGCCTCAGCGCATACCATGCGCAAGAGGTCAAAAAACCCCCCGAGCTCGCTCATCCGATAGCGTGATTCGACAAACCGCAGACCTTGACTGGGCGTCTGCCAGCGCTGATCGCGACAAATCGCTTCCATCACCGCTGAAGGGATTTTCAGGATGAATTTTTCGCAGTCCGCAGAACTCGTCAGGTCGACGCGATCATCAGGATTGATAATCAGCATTTCCCCGGCGCTCAAGTAGTGCTCCTGCTTGTAGTTGCGCCACAGGCAATGACCTCGCAACAGAATCTGCAAGTGATAAAACGTTTCCAGAGCGGGCGATGTAACCCGCACATCGGAGCCATAACTGATACGACATAAATCAAAGTCGGCGAACTTGCGGTGCAAGAGGTTCGATACAAACGCCTGCGATCGGGAGAGATGAATACTGTGGGTGCCCAAGTGTTCGTTGACATAGCTTGAAACCGCATAAGGGTCGGCCAGATTGAACACTGCGCTTTGTTGATTAGAAAGTAGCTGTTCCATTACTCAGTACTCTATTTGTCGGCCTGGTGCCGATGATGCCGCCACACGGCACTACTCAGGACACCGTCTTCATGAAATTCCACCTCCTGCGCAAGGTCGTCAAGCATCATTGCGCTACCCGGTGGCACAAACCGCCCAACGGCTGCGTCCCTTCCCCCGACCTTCACCGGGAAGGAATGCCTTATACACCCTACTGCGCTGGTCCCGGCCGAACGCTACGCAAATGTGGAGAAAAAGGATAACGATCTGCAAAAACTGGATACTGCCCCTCCGGCACCAGGCTTAATTTCAGTTCCACGAACAAGTATAAGAACTGGAGATACCGCACACGCCACCTGCCTGTTCATTTGACTTGAGCAAATATCAATTTTCACTCCCGCACCCCAATAAAAATAAAGTTTTGGCGGAAAGAACATGAAATCAAAACACACGCACTCCGGTATCAGTTCGGAGCAATGCTACTCATTGAGTTTGATAGGTCTCCTGGCACTTTCCTGTGGACTTCCCTTAGCCGCGTCCGCTGCCGGATTTATCGAGGATTCCAAAGCGACTCTGGAGTTGCGCAACTATTACTTTAATCAGGATTATCGCAGCGGCACGGCGGCTCCTTCAAAACAGGAAGAATGGGGCCAGGGTTTTATCCTTAATTATACTTCCGGCTTCAGTCAGGGACCGGTGGGTTTTGGTCTGGATGCATTGGGCATGCTCGGTATCCGCCTGGATTCCGGCAAAGGTACGCACTACAACCCCAATGGTATAAATCAGGCCGGCTTTGTCTTCCCTACCGACAATGATGGTCGCGCAGTGAATGACTTCAGCAGCCTCGGCCTGACCGCCAAAGTACGTGTGGGCAAGACGGAAGCCAAATTCGGTACGCTTCGGCCAAAAATGCCCATCCTGGTCATCAATGATGGTCGGTTATTGCCAGAAACCTTTGAAGGGCTGCAAATCACATCACAGGATTTTGACAACATTACCCTCACCGGCGGCAAAGTCGAAAAGGTCAAAAGCCGCACCTCATCCAACAATGAGAACCTGGCGATTTCGGGCGCAGGCGGCGCATCAGGCAAACGCAGCAACAAATTCTACTTCGCGGGTATCGACTATAAACTCAGCCCACACCTGCTGCTCCAGTACTACTACGGCGGCCTCGAAGATTTTTACCAGCAACATTTCCTGGGAATGGTCCATAACCTCCCTTTGCCAGTCGGGAATCTGAAGAGCGACCTTCGTTTCTTCGACAGCAGCCCGGATGGCCGCAATGGTAGCCTGGCCGGACGACAAGAGGGATACCGCAGTAGCGGTTATCACAATAACGGCGAAGTCGATAATCGAGCGCTGGCCGGGATGTTCACCTACACGGTGGGACCTCACTCTGTCGGACTTGGTTATCAGACGCTTAGCGGCTCCAGTGACTTTCCTTTCGTCAATCAAGGTGACGGATCAGCGACCTACCTGATTACAGACAGACAAACCGGTGCCCGCTTCCAGCGTGCTGGCGAGGATACTTGGGTAGCTCAATACGGCTTCAACTTCGTGGGTGTCGGAATCCCCGGGCTCACCACCCTGATGACCTATCAGCGAGGGGACAACGTTAAAACCGATAAGGGTGATCAACATGAATGGGAACGAAATATCCACTTCAACTACGCGTTCCAGGCGCCTGTGCTTAAAGGTTTAAGTGTGTCACTGCGAAATGCAACGCTACGCAGCACTGTTCCCAATCAGCGCGACATTGACGAAAATCGGGTGTATATCACCTACACTCGTGACTTGTTCTAAAGGCACTATTTTTCGTTTTCATCTCATTCCATCCTTGCCGACGCCTCCTGTTCCAGATGTGTCATTGCTACCTTTAACAGGATTTAGTGATGGCCTGGAATAGTCCGGCTCGGCTTCGATAAGCACCCTGGACACGATCATCGAGTGGGTCGTTATCAGTCCATTGCACAGCGTTCTCCCGGAACTCACCGCGCATTACTGAGCCCGGCTCACGATTGCATCCTGCAAACGCCAGTTATCACCCGGAGCCTGTTGCCATAGGCTCCCACAATGAACATTTTTGCAAATACCGCGCCCTTGTTTCGCGCCTCACTTAAAGAGCTTCCGGTTCCAGCTACCCACACTTGCGAATGGAGACGTTGATGAACCCTCGAAAACCTTCCGAAGACGGATTCAGACTATCCCGGCGACAAGTACTGATCGGTACCGCAGGATCTGCAGTCACCGCCGTATTTGCCAAAGCTGATGATGTACAAGCGGTAACCCGTATGGAAACAGCTGCAGATCCGCCCTCAAGCAGTCATGTGGCGTTCATTCTTAACGGGCGGCGCTATGCCTTGGATGTCGACAACCGCATCACTCTCCTGGACGTCCTTCGAGAAAGGCTGCATTTGACGGGCACCAAGAAAGGCTGTGACCACGGCCAGTGCGGGGCTTGTACGGTGATTGTCGAGGGTCGGCGAATCAACGCCTGCCTCACGCTGGCAGTCATGCACGAGGGCGACAGCATCACCACCATTGAAGGGCTTGGTACGCCAGACAACCTGCACCCGCTGCAAGCGGCGTTCATCAAGCATGACGGCTATCAGTGTGGTTACTGCACGCCGGGGCAGATCTGCTCGGCAGTCGCGATGCTTGAGGAATTGAAGGCCGGCGTGCCCAGCCACGTGAGCAGCGATCTGATTGCCACGAGCGCCGTCACCGACGCCGAGATTCGGGAGCGCATGAGTGGCAACATCTGCCGTTGTGGCGCGTACTCCAACATCGTTGATGCGATTCGCGAAATTGCTGGAGGTCAGGCATGAAGTCCTTCACTTACGAACGGGTGACGTCTGCCCAAAAGGCGGTTAACGCAGCGGCCAGTACTCCGGGCGCCCGATTCATTGCCGGGGGTACCAACCTGCTCGATCTGATGAAGCTGGAAATAGAGACACCCCAGCACCTGATCGATGTGAACGGACTGGAGTTCGACAAAATCACCATGACCGAAGACGGAGGGCTGAGAATTGGCGCCTTGGTGCGTAATACCGACTTGGCGGCTGCGCCTCAGGTTCGTCGAGATTACGCGGTACTTTCCAGGGCGCTACTTGCGGGAGCGTCAGGTCAACTGCGCAACAAAGCCACGACCGCAGGCAATCTATTGCAACGCACCCGGTGCGCTTACTTTTACGATACCAATCAGCCTTGCAACAAGCGGCGACCCGGTGCTGGCTGCGCTGCAATCGGTGGCGCCAGTCGCCAGCACGCGATCGTTGGTGGCAGCAACGCTTGTATTGCCAGCCATCCCAGCGATATGGCCGTGGCGATGCGAGCATTGGGCGCGATGGTAGAAACCCTGCACTCAAACGGCCAGGTCAGAACGATACCGTTGAATGATCTTTACAGGGCTCCCGGTGATACGCCGCATATTGAAAACACCCTCGATACCGCCGAACTGATTACTGCTGTGATCTTGCCTAAACCTGTAGGCGGCAAGCATATCTACTACAAGGTTCGCGACCGCGCCTCCTACGCGTTTGCGCTAGTTTCCGTCGCAGCGATTGTACAGCCAGATCAAACGGGTCAGGTCGCTCTTGGCGGCGTGGCTTACAAACCTTGGCGAAGTGAAGAAGCCGAGGTTTATCTTCCTGACGGCGCGAATGCCATAACAATGCATTTGCTCGCTGACGCTCATCCCACGGCGCAAAACGCCTTCAAGATCAAACTCGCAGAGCGGGCCATAGGTCTTGCTCTTTCCAACGCTTCTTCCTAAGCGAAATCACTCGCGCTGTGCAATTGCGGCCGATTGACCAGGAGTAAACCCTATGAAGTTCGATACGCCTGCGAGCACTAATCCAATCGATCAAATGAATGTGATTGGCCAACCCAAGGATCGGGTTGAAGGCAAACTGAAGACAACCGGCACGGCGACCTATGCGTACGAACAACAGGTCGCTGCCAGTTACCCCGCTTATGGTTACGTAGTAGGTTCGTCAATCGCCAAAGGCAGGATTTCCTCCATTGACTTGAGCGAAGCACGCCAGGCCAGCGGCGTTATCGCAATTGTCACCCATCAGAATGCAGGTCAACTGGACAGGGGCGAATTTTACGTTGATCGCGCACTTGCCGGCCCTCAGGTTGATCACTACCACCAGGCGGTAGCAATCGTCGTGGCTGAGACGTTCGAACAAGCCAGGGCAGCTTCGGCATTGCTTCGAGTCTACTACGTCAGGGAGCCTGGAGCTTACGACCTGGCAGCACAGCGAGACTCAGCCACGACACCCGCGCCCGGCGCGTTCGGCCCTCCCCCCCACACCGCGACCGGTGACTTCGAAGGTGCCTTCAAAAAAGCTGCGTTCACACTCGACGGCCAATACACCACCCCGGATCATGCTCACGCGATGATGGAACCACACGCCACCATCGCCCAGTGGCAGGGAGACAAACTGACGCTTTGGACGTCGATCCAGCAGATGAATTGGGGCGTCAGAGACCTGGCCAAAACACTGGGAATCCGCAAACATGACATTCATTTGATCTCCCCTTACATTGGCGGCGGCTTTGGTGGAAAAGGCACCATCCTCTGCGACGCCGTGTTGGCGTCTCTTGCGGCTCGAGCGGCCGGGCGCCCCGTAAAAGTAGCGCTGCCCCGCCCGCTCATGTTTAACAATCTGACCCACCGACCTGCGACGATCCAAAGAATACGACTTGGTGCAAATCCAGACGGAACACTCACTGCCATTGGGCACGAGAGTTGGTCGGGCAATCTGCGCGGCGGTCGTACTGAAGCAGCGACTGCATCGACCCGAACGTTGTATGCGGGGGCGAACCGTATGACCCGCTTGTACCTTGCTGAACTCGACCTTGCCGAAGGCAGCGCCATGCGAGCGCCCGGTGAAGCGCCTGGGATGATGGCGCTGGAAATTGCCATGGACGAAATGGCCGAGAAACTGGACATGGATCCGGTAAAGTTTCGCGTGATCAACGACACTCAGGTTGACCCGGAACAGCCTGATCGTCCGTTCTCTCAGCGTCAGTTAGTGGAGTGTCTGAATACGGGAGCCGATCATTTCGGCTGGGCTCGACGTAATGCCCATCCAGCTAAAGAGCTGCATGACGGCTGGTGGATCGGCATCGGCATGGCTTGCGCCATCCGGGGCGCTCCCACCACAAAATCCGCTGCTCGCGTCCGACTTGATCGTAAAGGCATGGTAACGGTCGAGACCGACATGACAGACATTGGCACGGGTTCTTACACCATCATTGCCCAGACGGCTGCAGAGATGATGGGTGTGGACATGGACAGCGTGAAAGTCCATCTGGGGGATTCATGGTTCCCGGAGTCTTCAGGGTCAGGTGGTCAGTGGGGAGCAGCCTCATCAACGGCCGGGGTATATGCGGCCTGTGTCAAGCTCAGGGAGGCCGTCGCCAACAAGGTGGGCCTTGATCCAACAAAAGCCGAGTTTATCGGTGGCCACGTTCGCGAGGGTTTAAAAACCTTGCCACTGGCACAGGCGACGATGGACGGCGACATTCTGGCCGAAGACACCATGGAGTTCGGCGACCTGGCGAAGCAGTATGCCCAGCAGACCTTTGGCGCTCACTTCGTCGAAGTTGGAGTAAACGCTGCCACCGGGGAGATTCGCATTCGCCGTCAGTTGGCGGTGTGCGCTGCTGGCAGGATACTCAACCCCAAAACAGCGCGCAGTCAAATAATCGGGGGAATGACCATGGGCGCAGGTGCCGCGCTTATGGAAGAGATGGTCGTGGACCATCGTTTGGGATTCTTTGTCAATCACGATCTGGCTGGCTACGAAGTACCGGTGCATGCCGACATTCCTCATCAGGAGGTTATTTTCCTGGAAGAAGTAGATCCCTGCGCGCCCCCCCTGAAAGCTAAAGGTGTCGGTGAGCTCGGTATTTCCGGAGCAGCCGCGGCGATTGCCAACGCTGTTTATAACGCTACCGGCATAAGGGTTCGCGATTATCCCATTACGCTCGATAAGCTCATTGACCATTTGCCCGCTACGGGTTGACCCTACCCCCCTGGACTGACTTAGCTTCGGAGTTATCAATGCAGCTCAGCCGCACGAATTTGGCAGATATTGTTTACTTCCTCGCCATCGCTCGGCATCAAAGCTTCAGAAAGGCTGGTCTGGAGGTGGGGATCAGTGCGTCAGCGCTGAGCCATGCCATAAAAGGACTCGAGTCGCGCCTTGGAGTTCGACTGCTCAATCGCACCACCCGAAGTGTGACGCTTACGGCCGCAGGCGAGGAGTTGCAGGGACTGATCAGCTCCCCGGTCAACGATATCGGACAAGCGCTGGAGACACTGAACCGGCTGCGCGACGAGCCCGCCGGGCGTATCCGTCTAAACGTCTTGAGCGATGGTGCAAAACTGCTGCTAGGGCCCGTTCTTCCGGTTTTTATCGATCGCTATCCGGACATCGAGGTCGACATCACCGTGACCAATAAAATGGTCGACATCATCGGCGACGGTCATGATGCGGGCATTCGTTTTGGTGGGACTGTACCCGAAGACATGATCGCTCAGCGGCTATCTCCCGATGTGGCATGGGCAGTAGTGGCAGCGCCTGGTTACCTTGAGCGATTTGGAACACCAAAGCATCCAGAAGATCTACAACATCACCGGTGCTTGCGCATTCGCTTGGGTAATGCGCGCCTCTATCACTGGCAATTCTCGAAGAATGGCCAGCAGATGGAGATTGACGCGCCCGGTGCCATTACTATCGATGAAACGCGGGTCGGTGTAGCGCTGGCAATGCGCGGCGCCGGGCTGATGTATGTTCCGGCGTCAGTTATCGAACGACAGATCGCGGAAGGCTCGTTACAACGAGTGCTTGAAGACTGGACGCATTACGACCCAGGTTTTCACATCTATTACTCAAGCTTCAGACAGGTTCCCGTAGGCCTTAGGCTGCTCATTGATTTGATCCGCGAACTGGAATCCATGGGCGCACTCCCCTGGCGGCGTTAGCGCTCCTGCCGCTTAGTGAAGACATCGCTAAACACCGGCACCGCCGAAAATGCGTTAGGCCAGCCCGCATAGAAAGCCAGGTGCGTCAAAAGTTCTGAAGCCTCGGTCTGCGTAAGGCCATTGTCCATCGCACGATTGAGGTGATAGCCGATCTGAGCGGACTGACCATTTGCTACCAGCGTGGTGACAGTGATCAGACTACGGTCTCTGGGCGCTAGCCCCGGCCGCAACCAGAGGTCATTGAATAACGCGCTGGTGGTGTACTGTACTAGCCCGGGTGAAACCGGGCCCACGGATTTGTCGACATTCGCTACGCGTGCATTCTCTGCGGCTTGATCAATGGGTAGGAGCACGGGTGTCACCGGAGCCAGCTGATCAGAGGTTATACCGTGCCTGTTGAACACTTCCTTGGTGATCGGGACTGCGCCAGCGGCATTACCCCAGCCCGAATAAAACGCGAGATGGTTGATTGCTTCGGACAGCTCCAATGGAGTCACGCCATGGTTCAGCGCCAGCTCAAAATGAGCGGCCATCTCCGCTGTCTGGCCTCGCGCGATCAGTACAGCGACAGTAGCCAAACTTCGGTCTCGCGGCGACAACTCTGGGCGTTTCCATACTTCGCCGAGGAGTAAGGAGTCGGTGTTGTGCGCCATGACGGGTGAAACGGCGCGAGTATCGACTGACGTTGGCATGTGAGAGATCTCCTTGGTGTTCGCCTCCTGTGGGGAGGCGCAAGCGGTTAAAAATATCGCTAAACCCGCTACTGCAAATTTGCGAATGCTCATCGTGAGGCGCCATATTGGGCTTCGGTGACAGGCTCAAGCCATTCGACATTTTTGCCGTCCAGTGACTCTTGAATAGCCATGTGGGTCATGCCGGTCGTACTCGTTGCTCCGTGCCAATGCTTGACGCCGGGGGGCGTCCATATCACATCGCCCGGCTTGATCAGCTGCTTATCAGCGCCCTGTTGCTGAACCCATCCAGTACCTGACGTGACCACCAAGGTCTGTCCTAGCGGATGGGTATGCCACATTGATCGCGCCCCTGGTTGAAAGGTCACGTAACCCGCCGAAACCCTGGACGGCGCCCGTGCTGGAAACAGAGGATCAATTCGCGCATTGCCCACGAAATTTGCAGGCGCACCGATGATTGATGCCTGCTCACCATTTCTGACGACGATCATGGGTCGCTCATTAAGGTCATCGGTAGCGCTGGCGTTGAACGCGACAGTTAACAATAAAGCGAATGCAGATGAGAGTGCGATCGGACGCATCTGTAGCTCCTTGTGGGACGAATACCTGTGCGAACAACCTAAGGCATGCCCCTGCATTCAACTACCGGCTTTTCGGTTTATGCACCGATGAGCGTGACTCAACAATGCCTAAGCAAGTCGAAAGCCGGGGTCGACCAGACATTGGGCGTTCCGGCTGTATAACTCTGGTCATCAGGTGGTTCACGAGTGATGGCTGGGTTGCCCAAATCCCACGCCCAAACGAGCTTTCCCGTGTGTACGTCAAAGGCACGAACGACACCCACACGTTGTGGACGCGCACTGACGTCGGCTCGATTTCCATCGTGCCAATGATCAGTGGCGGCAGTCGCATGGCGCTGATGGACACCAACCGCATGCAAAAAGTCGATCAGGTGGCCAATAAGTAGAAGCGAGCTTGCTTGCGAAAAACGTAAACGATGACGCGTATTCCCTGGGTATACGCCGCATTTGAGACCATCGTCGGATCGCCCCCGGAGCAAGCTCGCTCACACAGGTTTTGTGCTTGAGCGGTTATTCAGGTGGGTCGATCTGGTCCAGCACTCGGTTCGCGGTGATCTCGGCAAGCATCACGCTGTTGGAGATGCCCAGCAGGGCATGGCGTGATCCGCCGTCCAGGTGATCCACCAACTGATGGACCATCACATCCACCGAGGCCAGGGTTTCCACCAGATACACCATCAAGCTTTCGCTCGTGGCCTGCGGGTCGACGGTAAACAGGGTGCTGACTGTGCGCGGTGTGGCCTTGATGTCGGCTGTCGAGGGGGCGTGGAAGTCGAGGGCGTGTTCGGCGGCTTCGTTGAGCTTTATTGAATTGGGTTCGTGCGGAGATGCCGGATTGGTGTCTGGCGGGTTTGGCGTTACTTTGAACATTGGCTCTATCCTCATAGGACTGAGGCTACAACCCGTTCGCTGCTAAACGAATTAGGGAGGCAGCTGTGCGCAGGTTAGCAGACCGATGAGCCAAGAAATCGGCGCGCCGAAGCGCCCTGCGCACAGCCACCATCAAATACAGGCATGGGATACCTGACTGATAGGGACGTCGTGCGTCTTGACATCAACGGACTGCTAAACCCGATCACTGATGGGCAGTGACGGCAATCAAGTTACCGAGGGAGTCGCAAGCGCACAAGCCAGCGGATTCTGGCGTAAGCGTAGGCAACGGCGCAAGGTGTTGTAGCTTTCGAGACGTAAGGCTGACAGTGCTTAAACACATACTGCCTGGAGATGTTTAAAGGCTTGCAGCCTGATGCATTGATGTTGTTTGTGCCGACGCTTTCGCGGGCAAGCCCGCTCCCACAGGTTCTTAAGTCGGTCACCCATTCTGCGACCTCCACGAATCCGCAGGAGCAAGCTTGCTCGCGATGGGGCCGGCACAGCCGCAGCTAGTGTCTTCAGCATTTATTTACGAGCGAAATGCCGACATCAGCGCAAGCCTTCACCCCACTTACGCTTTCGTTCGGTCTCTACGATGTGAAAGCTACGGATCGAGTCCCCACGAGCTTTCGGGTCAGGAAGTGTGTCGCGCCCAACCATTGCTGGAGCGTCCCGAAGGGATGCTCAACCGTCCGTTTTCGGATCCTCATCATCTCCGGGGCATTGCTCAACCGGTTCTGCATTTCCTCAAATATTGCTGCATGCTCCCAGCGTCGAACCCGCCGTTGCGTGCACTGCGGTTTCATTGCGCAGCCCCGGCATTTCGAACTCCAGCAACGGTGCAACGTCAAGCCTTTTTCAATGTTGGTATAGCGCCAGATTAGCGCCTCTCCAGCCGGGCAAACGTATTCGTTTTTTGCCGCGTCATAGATAAAGGCATCGTTATTGAAACGCCCGTCTGCTTTGGCTCCAGAGGTCATCGGCTTGGGCACGTAGGCGGTGATGCCTGCATCGTGACAAGCCAGGATTTCTTCGGTTTGAAGTAACCTCGGTCAGCCGCTACCGACAGAGTTTTTTTGACGCCATCGCCTCGCGGGCCTGCTTGGCCATCGAGCTGAGTTGATCGCGGTCGGAACCGACGTAGGTCACCTCATGCGCAACGATCAAATGAAGCTGGGTATCGACCGCTGTCTGCACGTTGTAGCCGACGATTCCCGTGCCGCGCGTCATCATGGAGCGGGCGTTTGGATCGGTCAGTGAGACCTGATTATCCAGCGATTCGTTGAGCTGGATTTCAATCGCTTGAAGCTCCTTCATTTGCATTTTCATCTTGGCGATTTTCTCTTCCAGCCGTACTGCTTTGGGCTCAGAGGATGTGGGTTCTTGCCGATCGGCAGCATCGAGCGCGGTCAGGTAACGGCTGATGCTCGATTCAATTTCGTCCATGCGCCGCTTCAGTTTGGCACTGGTGAAATTGCGGTCGCGGTTGTTGACTGCCTTGAACTTGCTGCCGTCGATGGCGACCAGATTCTCTCCGAATAATCCCAACTGCTGACAGAGCACAACGAACTGGCGGCAGACGCCCCGGATACCCTTGCTGTTGTCTCTTCGAAAGCTGGCGATGGTCTTGAAATCCGGCAGCAAACGCCCGGTTAGCCACATCAGTTCGACGTTACGTTGGGCTTCTCGTTCCAGTCTCCGACTCGGTCATTCACGGAGCATTAGTCGCGGGGATTGAGCACCGCTTCCAAGCGCTGAAGGAACATTCCTACTCTATGCGGCACGTGCTGACGAGTGGGCAATATTGCGGTGATGAAAAGTTGTTCGGGGTCAACATCCTCCAATTCAACTAAGCAAAGGCTTCCAGCAGCCAGATCATCACGGATGTCCCAGTACGTGAGCATCGCCATCCCCAAGCCTTGCCTACTCGCCGTGCGCACCGCCTCGACACTGTTGGCCGAAAAAACGCCCTCTGCCCGCATGGAAACCGCTTCACCGTCACGCATGAATGGCCAGAAAGGCATCCCATGCAAAGCTATGCGGCGGTGGCTTAATAGTGCGTCCATCGTAGCGGGTATGCCGTGACGCTCCAGATACATCGGACTGGCGCACAGCACTCTAGGGTTCGGTGCTAGGGGGCGCGCGATTAAAGCTGAGTCTCGCGGGGTTGCGATGCGAACCGCGACATCGATCCCAAGACCGACAATATCCACAATGCTGTCTGATAATGTCAGATCAACCCGCAGCGCCGGGTGTTCTGCCAAGAGGGCGGGAATCAGCGGCATGATCACTGCCTGTCCGAACACTGTGGGGGCAGTTACCTTCAAGACACCGCTGGCAGCTCCGGCATTGCATTTCAAACTGATCTTCGCCCCCTCACTGGCTTCCAATAGCGTCGTTGCAAAGGGGAGAAATGTTTCGCCTTCGGCTGTCAGTGACACGGAGCGAGTTGTTCGATGAAACAGCCGAACACCTAGCTCACCCTCAAGCGATGCCAGCCTGCGAGATACTGTCATGGGGGACAGGCCGAGTCGTCGAGCGGCTGCCGAAAGACTGTCGCTTTCGGCAATGGCGCTGAACACTTCCACATCTGGAATCTGCATCATTACATCCAATTTTGATAAAGCGGCTTATCGTTTTTGCTGGCTTCTCAGCGGTTCAAGCCAAGTTTATTGTCCTCTATATCGCTATCTAACAGCATCTTGGATAAATGAGGGCAGACCACATGATTGACTACAATCAGCAGATTTTAACTCAGTATGATATTGGCCGCCTCAGATTGAGAAATCGTCTTGCCGTAGCACCCATGACGCGTGTCAGTGCTACCGAGGCGGGCCGGGCTACCGCTGAGATGGCGCGTTACTACGAGCGATTCGCCAAAGGCGGATTTGGTCTGGTGATTACCGAAGGGCTGTACAGCGATCAGAGGTATGCTCAAGGTTACCCCTTCCAACCGGGGCTCAGCGATGTCGAGCAGGCCCAGGCCTGGCGTGGTGTGACCGATCTTGTTCATGCCCACCATGGCGCGGTATTCGCACAACTCATGCACGCTGGAGCGCTGAACCAGGGCAACCGCTTTCAAACTGCTACCGCTGCACCCTCGTCCGTCCGACCGAAAGGAACGCAGATGAAGCTCTACTACGGTGAGGGACAGTATCCGCTTCCCCAAGCGATGAGTGATGAGGACATCGCCGATGCCATCGCGGGATTTGCACAAGCGGCGGTGCTGGCAACGCGTGCCGCTGGCTTCGACGGTGTTGAAATCCATGGGGCGAACGGCTATCTGCTTGATCAATTCCTGACCGATTACACCAATCAGAGAGACGACCGCTGGGGCGGTAATGTCGCAGGACGGATCACTCTAATACTGGAAGTCATCAAGGCAGTCAGAGCCGCTATCGGCACGCTTGCTCCCGTCGGTGTACGCATTTCCCAGAGCAAGGTGAATGACTACGAACATAAATGGCCTGAAGGCGAAGCAGCCGCCGAGGTCATCTTTGGCTCGCTCAAGGACGCCGGCGTAGACTTCATCCATGTGACGGAGCTTGAGGCTTGGAAACCGGCGTTCGTAGATGGAAATGCAAGCCTGGTTGAGCTGGCCCGCCGGTATGCGCCGCAGGTGGCGATCATCGCCAATGGTGGTCTGGATGTATCGCAACGCGCTGAGCAGGTGTTACGAGTCGGCGCCGACATGATCGCGCTGGGCAAGGCAGCTCTGGCCAACCCCGATCTTCCCTGCCGCCTGGCAACCCACGCCGCCCTAGACGAATTCGACGCTTCGATCCTGGGGCCGATTGCGAATATCAAAGACAGTGAATTAACGTTGGCGTGACACCAACTGGAAAGCGTCGAGCGGACACTATCGATTTGTGTTTACGATCAGCCTAGGCCAACGACCGCTTCACGCCCTGAGGAAGTCAGTCAACCTAAATCGAGGTTCTTGAGGAGCGGTGAACCACGCTTCCTCAAGGCATTCAAGTAGGTGGTTTCATCGTAGCGTCTGAGCAAACGGCGGATGTCTCGGCGCCTATACGGGCTCAGCAGTAGACTCTGCATCCTCTTCCTCCTCACCAGACACACCCTCAATTTCGAAGCGAGTCTTGAAGCCCGGATAGACGGTGTTCTCACCATCAAGCATGGCATTCACCAAGTGCAGTGCATCAGCTATGGTGGACTCCAGCATGCGATGCATCGGCAGCGCAATCCTGTGGAAACGATGCAGCGGATTCAGACAGTGACTGAAGTCACTGTCTCTCGGGGCTTCTAAGCAGCTGGCGTGACGGGCACCATGATGGTTTACTGAGCACTGCTTTGAGCGAGGCCGATGATCTCGGCAGTCGCTGAAACATATAAATAAATACTCTACGGCGCTAATGCAGAGATCCTGTAGCTCGTACCCAAAGCAATGAAAGTTATGTTGTTTCTGCTTATTGGATTTTCACGCATTAGTCAGGCTAAAGCGTGTGATTGGAAACCAACGCTCTGCACCAGGAAGGTAGTCGCTGGTTTCCGCTTAACAGACAATCTTTTACTGTATGGGGGTACACTACCCATGTTCGCGACTGACAATAACGCTCCCTGTACGATCGAGCCCGTTTGCGGCAAGCCCTCTGGAACTCAAAGTATCGAGCGCGCAGCCAATATCCTGCGCGAGATTGCCTCCTATAACGACCAAGGACTTCGCCTCTCCGATCTCTCTACCATCCTGAAACTCGAACGTCCGACTATCCATCGAATACTCTCGTGCCTGGTGCGTGAGGGGTTGGTTATGCAGGATCCGGTAACACGGCATTATATGCTTGGTCACGGGCTTTTCGAGCTCGGCCTGACTGCCGCTACACAATTCAAGCTTAAGACCTTGTGCCGCCCTTCAATGGCCCGCCTGGCAGAGGCCACTGGCGAGATGGCCTTCCTCACTATCAGAAGCAATCGCGATGCAATCTCCATCGAGCGCGTCGAAGGCACGCGGCCGGTAAACGCACCCGTCATCGAAATCGGGGTTCACCGGCCACTGGGGGTAGGTGCTGGAAGCCTGGCGCTAATGATGCTCCTGCCGGACGATGAAATCTCCCGCCTCTGCGATTTGAATGCAAAGCGCCTCATCAAATACGGCGGCCTCTCTACACCGAAACTGTTGAAGATCATTCGCCAATCGCAAGATATCGGCTACGCGGTACATGACGGCAACCTGATCCCTGGCTTCAGCGGAGTGGGTACAGTGATCAACGATCACAAAGGCGCTCCACTGTGCGCCCTCAGCGTCACTTTGGTCTGCGACTCGATCTCGACAGCGAAACACCAAGAGATCATCTCACTGCTCCGGCAGGAATCTCGGACAATCCAGAATCTGATCTACCAATCAGGTGGTTTGATGAATTAAGTTCTTCCCGATAGACAAAAAGGCCTGCTTCCCCAAGCAGGCCTTTTTCATGCACGACTTTCAGAGGCTACTGCGCGAACCCCGGCGGCACTGTATCCCAGAGGCACTGTTCACCTTCCAATGCAGAGGCGGCCCGGAAGATGTCTTTTTCCTGGTTAACCTTTGCGACCATCTGCAGACCGACAGGCAGGCCTGCCGCCGTGAAGCCCACCGGAACCGATGCCGCCGGCTGCCCTGTCACGTTGAATGGATAGGTGTAGTACTGCCAAGTGCAAAGGCTTCGACCACCGAACTGGGGGGGAACGTCCACCCCGACATCACAAGCCGCAATAGGTACGGTCGGCGATAGCAGCAAATCAAAAGACTCGAACAGCGCGCTCACCTTTTCACGAAAGGCGTAACGTGCAAAGACGTTCTCGTAATAAGAAGAGAAGGATTGGCCTCCGGCCGCCTCAAGTACTTCGCAAAGTGCAGGATCCAGCAGATCTCGCGAATCACGCATGGCCCCGCTCAATCGGGTGCTGATGCCGGCGTAGAACTCGGACAACCAGATATTGGCGGGATCAATACCAATCCCCTCCTCCAACTGGATGACTTCACAACCCAACTTTTCCAGGATCCTCACCGCGTTTTCAGTGATCCGGAGGATCTCGGAATCAGGTTTCGCAAAGCCTAATGTCGGGCTCCAGGCTAAACGCATTCCTTTAACGGGAAGCTCGCAGGCTGCTAGATAATCTGGGACATCGCTGCTCACCGAGAACGGATCACGCCGATCAAAGCCGGAGAGCACCCCTAACAGCAATGCGCTGTCACGCACTGTCCTGGCCAGTGGGCCCACATGGGCCAAGGTCGGCGTCGCCGATGTTGGAAAGACCGGAACCCGGGCAAACTGAGCCTTGATACCGACCAAACCCGTGAACGACGCAGGTGTGCGAATCGAACCGCCGCCATCTGTGCCCAGAGCGAAGGGTGTCACACCGGCCGCTACACTGGCAGCGGCCCCGCAACTTGAGCCTCCCGGGGTCTTGCCCAGGTTCCACGGATTGTGAGTGATTCCCGTCATGGGTGAATCGCCGACCGCCTTGCAGCCGAATTCGCTGGTGGTGGTCGTCCCGATGATGCAGGCACCTGCGGCCTTGATCCGCTCCACGGAAGGGGCATCCGAGGCGGCGATATTTTCAGCCATGACACGCGACCCAAAAGTCTGCCGCACACCGCCGACCGAGATAAGATCTTTGACCGAAATGGGGAGGCCATGCAGCGCGCCGAGCTTTTCCCCCGCCATCACGGTTTTCTCGGCAGCCCGTGCGGCGCTCAAGGCAAGTTCGGGAGTTTGGGTCACAAATGCGTTCAACTGTGGCTCTAGTGACTGCATCCTATCGATGGCCGCCGTCACAACCTCAACGGGCGAAATCTCTTTGCTCGTGATAGCGTTACGCAATTCCAGAGCCGAGCGGAATGGGTAAGAATTCATACTTTGATGCGCCTTTTTCAGAGTCAAATCATTCCCAGAGCTCGATCCAGCACCGGTTGCGCTTTCGCGATGCACGCCTCAAACCGTTCCCTGATTTTGTTGTGATCGAGCTCCTTGCCAATGATCACCAGACGAGTTTCGGCTACCCCTCCAGGCCAGGCATCGGCGTAGCTCAAAGGACTGAACACGTTTTGGACGCCTTGGAGCACCACTGGCCGCTCTACTCCGCTGAACCTGATCAATCCCTTGATGCGGTAGAGATTCGGCCCGTACTCCTCCGTCAACTGAAGGAGGCAGCTCATCAGTTCCTGGTAATCGACCTCGCGCGAGTCGCGCAGGCTTATGGCCGACACATCGGTATGGTGATGGCCCTTGTGAGGGTGGCAAGAATGGCAATCTGCCCCGTGATGCTCGCACCCCTCCGGCTCCTTACCCCCGAGCCAGCCACTCAGGTCGGCGTTCTTGGTCGCCGGGTCAAAGAACGACCCACGAAGCAACTGGTCTATGTCGATCTCACTGAAGGAGGTGAACTCCTTTGGCGCGAAGGGGTTCAGTTTTGAAACTGCGGCGAGGGCCTGGCCGAATTCATCATCGCTCACCAGGTCGCGCTTATTCAACACCACCTTGTCTGCCAGAGCGATTTGTCGCTCGGCCTCAGGACAGTCTCTCAGCTGCAGGCTAATGTGCTTGGCGTCTACAAGCGTAACGATTGCATCCAGCCGGTAGGTCAGGCTCAGTGACATGTCGGTGTAGAACGCCTGCGCCAAAGGCGCCGGGTTCGCGAGCCCCGTCGTTTCAATCACGATCCGGTCGAAATCGATCTTCGGCTCGAGCAGTCCGGATTTGCGCATGTACAACTTATACAGCGACTCGATTAAGTCGTCCTTGCTCGAACAGCAGATACATCCATTGCTCAGTTCGAGCATGTCATCCGACGCACGGCTGATCAGATCGCCATCAATTCCGATCTCGCCGAACTCGTTGACGATGACCGCAACCCGCTCCTTATTGGGGTTAGACAAGATTCGGTTAACCAACGTCGTTTTCCCAGCGCCCAAAAACCCAGTGAGAAGAGTTATCGGGATTCGCTGATCCTGATCGATCGAATTATTCATATCATCACCTGACTTGATATAGGGCGATGAAGCTCATCGCCCTGATACTGGAAAGTTCAGTTACTCGTCGAGAACTGCCCAGGCGCGCACAGGGGAGCCGCTGCCGTTCTTGATCTTCAGCGGGGGGCCATAGAACATGAATTCCCCTTTGCCAACCAATTCTTCAAGGTTCACCAGCCACTCGTAGTGGGTGATCCCCCTGTCTCGGCAAACACGGTGGCTGGGGAAAAGGTTATGGGAAGGTTTGTCGGTTGACGGCCCTTCCACGCCGTGTAACTTCGAGCCGCGGTCGGCCAGCCAGTGGGTCGCCTCGGCGGTCAGGCCAGGGTTCGACCACACAACCTTGATGTCGGGGTAGTGCCGTTTGTGCAACCCAGTATTCAGCAGCACGATATGCCCGTCGACCTTCACACCCGTGGCATCCTCGGCTGCCTCCAGATCGGCAACATCGATGTCGCCCAGATCGGGGACGTGGGTCATGTCAAAGCAGACGGCTTTGCCCATAAACATGGACAGGGGCATCTCATCAACCGGAGCCCCGTTTGGACTGGTGTGGTAAAACGCATCGACGTGAGTCGCAATATGATCGAGTGTGCTGATGAAGGTGGTCGCGAACGTCATCGGATCACCTGGCACGCCCAGACCGAGTTCGAGAGATTTTTCGTGAGTGAGGTGAGGCGCTACGATTGGCCGCTGGAAAAGTTTGTGCGCCGGCATGTTATCAGAGAGCGTCAGGGTTAGATCGACAATGCGCTGAGTCATATGGCCTACTTTTTTTTTCGAGTTGATAGATTCGGCAGATATACAATTTCTCTGTTCCTGAACAAAGCCACCCTGTTGCCTGAGCAATTTCTTTCAACCCAAAACTTCCAACTCATCGCTAAAACTTGGCCACATTGAATTGATTTGGGCAGGCGCTTTTCCAGTGGGGAAACCTTAACGCTCGTACCTCTGCCCTACAACCACCGACCCTTACAAACAAGTCCACATCGTGGAACGCTTTTCATAACTGCTTCGCCAGCGTGCACCTTTACCAATCCACGCTCACTCAAAAGGGCTTGCCAGAGCCATCCTTATAAAAAACAGGCTACCTCTTCACAACACTACAAGACCTGAAAAAGTGTTTTTTAATCACTTAAATGAGCGATTCCATACGCCCCGGTTCGGAGCGTCCATCATGTGGAATCCTTTATTGGGCACGCTATTGCAATGATTCATGCCATCGATAAAGCTTGACTCAGCTCCAAAAACTCCAGCAACCATGGAACGCATCCAGGTCGAACTGAAACGTTTTAGAGCGAATATTACAACGCTAACCAAATGGAACCTAACAATGAATAACAATTCGGACTGCGCCAAAGTGGTACTCATTACGGGGGCAGGAATTGGTATCGGTCGTGCCACGGCGGTCGCTTTCGCGGCACAAGGCTACCGCGTAATCGTCACTGACATACTTGAGGCAGAGGGTTGCGAAGTGGTTTCGCAAATCCGGGAGAGTGGCGGAGTCGCGGAGTACCACCCACTTAATGTTCGCGATACCGCCGCGTGCGATCGGCTGGTTTCGGATATCGAGAAAAAGTACGGCGCCATCGACACCATCGTCGCCAACGCAGGCATAGCCCACAAAGTCCCGCTCAACGACCTGACAGACGAAAAATGGGATCTGACTTTCGATATCGATCTCAAAGGTGTTTTCCGAATCATCCGCGCCGCCGTTCCAGGCATGAAGAGCAATGGAGGGGGTTCCATCATCGCGGTTTCCTCGATCATGGGCGTCGCCTATGGCTGGGATGAGCATGTCCATTATTCCGCAGCTAAATCCGGCGTAGTAGGCCTGGTACGCGGCCTCGCGGTTGAACTGGGCCGGCATCGGATTCGCGTAAACGGCATTGCCCCAGGCTTCATCCGCACCGCCCAAGCCCTCTCCGAAGTGCACTCACTCGGCGCAACCGGCCTCGACAAGGTCGCAAGCTCCATTCCGTTGGGCCGCGTAGGTGAGCCGGAAGAAATGGCTGATGTGATCACGTTCATGGCCTCTCACAGTGCTCGGTATCTCACTGGTCAAACAATCACCGTCGACGGCGGATTGGTTGTTCAAAGCCACTAAAGTCATTGAATGCAGGTTGTATTGGAGTTTCTTTCATGAGCAGATTGACCGGTAAGAAAGCATTGGTGACAGGTGGTGCACGTGGCATTGGCCAAGCCATCGCACTTGAGTTTGCGAAAGAAGGCGCTGACGTCGCTATCCTGGATCTTCGGGCGGCCGACGCTGAAGCCACTGCGGCGCAGGTTTGCGCCCTGGGCGTGAGGGGCTATGCCGTCACTGCGGATGTTGGCGAAGAGCAGCAGGTTCAAGCAGCAGTCGAGAATGTGATCGCCGAATTTGGCCAGATCGACATTCTCGTCAACAACGCTGGCATCGAGTCAGCCTCATTCATCGTCGACATGCCTACCGCCATGTGGGACAAGATGATGCTAATCAACCTTCGCAGCGTCTTCCTGTGCTCCCGCGCAGTGCTGCCTGCGATGATCGAACGCAAGAGTGGCCGCATCATCAATGTTGCCTCGCAACTGGCCCACAAAGGGGCAAAAGAGCTTGCACACTACGCCGCCGCCAAATCGGGCGTAATCGGATTTACACGCTCGCTGGCGTACGAGGTCGGTGACAAGGGCATCACGGTCAATGCTATTTGCCCGGGCCCGACCAATACCGAACTGTTCCGTAGTCTCCCGGCAACTTTCCGGGAGGCAAAAATCGCCGAACTACCGATTGGGCGCGTGGCGGAAGTTTCCGAAATTGCCCCCTGCGCGGTTTTGTTAGCGTCCGATGAAGGTTCTTACTTCCTGGGTGCGACCATGAATCCTAATGGTGGAGACTATATGATTTAATCGATGATACCTCATCGACTATTGATCCATCTCGCAACACAGCCTAACAACAATAATGCTAGTCACTAGCGTGTGGCCGTTATAGCCCGCCTGCTTTAATGACTTTTTCTTTCTGCCCTAATTTAAATGCGCAGAGGTTAAACAAAATGGCTAACCAAGCAAAACCCTTGGCATCAAGTACATTTAAACTTGAGCCCATTCTTCCCGGTGACGTAAAGCGTGCCACCACCGTCGCGTTCTTCGCATGGGTATTCGCTGTTTATGACTTCATTCTATTCGGTACGCTACTGCCCGAGATCGGAGCTCATTATAACTGGGACATTACTCAACAAGCAGAAATCGCAACATTGATCGCTGCAGGAACTGCCGTAGTTGCATTCGCCATCGGGCCGATCCTTGACCGTGGAGGCAGGAAAAGCGGTTTGCTGTTTACGGTGGCGGGCGCGGCAGTTTGCTCAGCTTTGACTGCTTTAGGTGGTTCGCTCGGCAAATGGCCCTTGGTGTTGATACGCTCCTTGTCAGGCCTTGGGTATGCAGAAGAAACAGTCAACGCGACCTACCTCAATGAGCTTTACTCAGCGGCCAATGATCCTCGGCTAAACAAGCGTAAAGGGTTTATCTACAGCTTGGTACAAGGCGGCTGGCCAATCGGAGCCTTGATGGCTGCGGGCTTGACTGCGCTGCTGCTACCGATTATCGGCTGGCAGGGCTGCTTTATCTTCGCTGCGTTTCCAGCAATCCTGATTTTCTTCATGACCCGCAAGCTGAAGGAGAGCCCTCAGTTTCTCCTGCACAAACACGTTAAAAACCTCCGTGAATCAGGTCAGGATAGCGAAGCACGTAAAATCGCAAAGCAACATGGTCTGGACTACGAGCAGCACGCTCGTGCCGGCATTCGCGAGGCTTTCCGTGGTGCATCGTTGAGACCCACCCTGGTGCTCGGCGGCGGTTTTTTACTGAACTGGGCAGCCATTCAGGTATTCGGCGTGCTCGGTACTACAGTCCTCACCGAGGTTCATAAAGTATCGTTCGAGAACTCGTTAATTATTCTCGTTCTATCGAACGTGGTTGGCTATATCGGGTATCTGACCCATGGTTTCATCGGAGACAAGATCGGCCGTCGTAACACGCTTGCGTTGGGTTGGATGTTAGGTGGTATGGCCTTCACCGCAATGCTTTACGGCCCTAGCGACTTGCCAGTGGTGGTAGGACTGTACAGTTTGGGTCTGTTCTTCTTGAACGGGCCGTATGCAGCTGCACTCTTCTTCATTGGTGAGAGCTATCCCACCGCGATTCGTGGTACCGGGAGCGCTATTGTCCATGCAATGGGGCCGATCGGCGCCATTCTAGCCGGCTTGGGCTTTTCCGCTGTTCTGAGCGACGGAGGCGATTGGCAACATGCAGCACTCCTGTTCGGTGCTCTCCCCTGCTTCATCTCCGGGGTTCTCATCTTCGCTGCGCGTCATGTAAACCCGGACGAAGAATCTTTCATCGAACCCGTTTCCGATGTGCAGCTAGCGCCAGCAAGCTGACAAAGCCAGCCTGGAATTGCTGAAGGCTCCAGCGCTTTTTCTATGCAAATGAAACGACTTATTCATCTTGTGGAAAATGCTGGAGCCTCAGAAAACCTTTGGCAAAACGAAATTTGCTTTTTCCCATCAGGACTTAAACGCAGAACAACACTTAACCGGAAAGGCTGAGGTCAATGATCTCACCTCCAATAATTTTGTGCGTTTCAGTTTCTTCGTATCGCGACCCAATCCCGACGCGCATCAGGGTGCTGTCGCAGGACTCAACCATAAAAATTTCGACCAACTCAAAGGAGTACGTATGGCCAAGATGAGAGCAATTGATGCAGCTGTACTGGTAATGCGCCATGAAGGCGTAGATACCGCGTTTGGCATCCCTGGGGCTGCCATTAACCCCCTGTACTCGGCCCTGAAAAAAATCGGCGGCATTGATCACGTCCTCGCTCGTCACGTCGAAGGCGCCTCGCACATGGCCGAGGGCTATTCCCGTACCAAGGCTGGCAACATCGGTGTATGCATCGGCACCTCTGGCCCTGCCGGCACCGACATGGTCACTGGCCTCTACAGTGCCTCGGCTGACTCGATCCCGATCCTCTGCATCACCGGCCAAGCGCCGCGTGCTCGCATGCACAAGGAAGACTTCCAGGCGGTCGATATCACCAGCATCGTCAAGCCAGTGACCAAGTGGGCTACCACCGTCATGGAGCCGGGCCAAGTACCGTACGCGTTTCAGAAAGCCTTCTACGAAATGCGTTCCGGCCGTCCAGGGCCCGTGCTGATCGACCTGCCGTTCGACGTGCAGATGGCTGAAATCGAATTCGATATCGAGGCCTACCAACCGCTGCCCGTGCACAAGCCGGCAGCCAACCGCATCCAGATCGAGAAGGCCTTGGCCATGCTCGACACCGCTGAGCGTCCGCTGCTGGTCGCTGGTGGCGGCATCATCAATGCTGATGCCTGCGACAAACTGGTCGAATTCGCCGAGCTGACGGGTATTCCGGTGATCCCTACCCTGATGGGCTGGGGCATTATCCCTGACGATCATCCGCAAATGGTCGGCATGGTCGGCCTGCAGACGTCGCACCGTTATGGCAACGCCACTCTACTGAAATCCGATGTGGTGCTGGGCATCGGCAACCGCTGGGCCAACCGTCACACCGGCTCCGTTGATGTCTATACCGAAGGCCGGCGCTTTATCCATGTCGACATCGAAGGCACCCAGATCGGCCGCGTCTTCACCCCAGACCTGGGCATTGTTTCCGACGCCGGTTGCGCCTTGGACGTTTTCCTTGAAGTGGCTCGCGAGTGGCAAGCCGCCGGCAAACTGAAAAACCGCAGCGTCTGGCTAAAAGACTGCCAAGAGCGCAAAGCAAGCCTGCAGCGCAAGACCCATTTCGACAACGTTCCGGTCAAGCCGCAGCGCGTGTACGAAGAAATGAACCGGGTGTTCGGCAAAGACACTTGCTACGTCAGCACAATCGGACTGTCGCAAATCGCAGGTGCCCAGTTTCTGCACGTCTACAAGCCTCGCCATTGGATCAACTGTGGCCAGGCCGGCCCGCTGGGCTGGACAATTCCAGCAGCATTGGGCGTGGTCAAAGCCGACCCGTCGCGCCAAGTCGTGGCCCTGTCGGGTGACTACGACTTCCAGTTCATGATCGAGGAGCTGGCGGTGGGCGCGCAGTTCAACCTGCCATACGTCCACGTGCTGGTGAACAACTCCTACCTGGGCTTGATCCGCCAGGCGCAGCGCGGTTTCGAAATGGACTACTGCGTGCAACTGGCGTTCGAGAATATGAACGCCCCAGAGATCAATGGCTATGGCGTTGATCACGTAGCAGTGGTGGAAGGTCTTGGCTGCAAAGCCATCCGCGTCTTTGAACCCTTCGAGATAGCGCCCGCTTTGCGCGAGGCTCAGAAAATGGCAGCTGAGCTGAGAGTCCCGGTGGTCGTTGAGGTAATTCTTGAGCGTGTTACCAACATTTCGATGGGAACCGAAATTAACGCAGTGAATGAGTTTGAAGAATTGGCGCTTGTTGGCAGCGACGCCCCTACTTCAATCCGTCCGCTGAACTGACGCTGATTCATTCAGAAAAGGAGATGCCTATGCCACGCCTGGCAGCTAACTTGTCCATGCTGTTCACCGAACGTGACTTCCTCGCCCGTTTCAAGGCTGCAGCCGACGCCGGTTTCAGCGGCGTTGAATACCTCTTTCCGTACGACTTCAGCGCGGCTGAAATCAAGCAACAGCTCGACAACAACAGCCTGACTCAGGTGCTGTTCAACCTGCCGGCCGGTGATTGGGCCAAGGGCGAACGCGGTATCGCCTGCCACCCTGACCGTGTCGAGGAATTTCGTTCCGGCGTCGACAAAGCCATCGAATACGCCAAGGTGCTGGGTAACACCCAGGTCAACTGCCTCGCCGGCATCCGCCAACAGGATCAGGACTGCACCACGGTGCGCAAGATCTTCGTCGACAACCTCAAGTATGCCGTCGACAAGCTGCAGGCCGCCGGGGTTCGTTTGATTATGGAAATGATCAACACCCGCGACATCCCGGGCTTCTACCTCAACACCACCAAGCAGGCCCTGGGGATCCAGGCAGAGGTCGGTAGCGACAACTTGTTCCTACAGTACGACATCTACCACATGCAGATCATGGAGGGTGACCTGGCCCGCACCATGGAATGCAACCTGGCCAAGATCAATCACGTCCAACTGGCTGACAACCCCGGCCGCAACGAACCGGGTACCGGTGAGATCAACTACCGCTTTCTTCTCGAGCATCTGGATCGAATCGGTTACCAAGGCTGGATCGGCTGCGAATACAAGCCACTCACCACCACCGAAGCCGGCCTGGGCTGGCTGAAGACCCACAACGCATTCTAAATGGCCGGCGCCAGGGCATGATGCTGCGGCGCCGAAGCTGAACATCGAAAAGAGGAAAACTCTAATGGCTAAAATCGGTTTCATCGGCACTGGCATCATGGGTCACCCAATGGCCCAGAACCTGCAGAAAGCAGGACACAGTCTGTTCCTGTCCACCCACTTCGACCCAGCGCCCACTGACCTAATCAACGCTGGCGCCATAGTCCTGGCCACTCCGAAGGAAGTGGCCCAGGAAGCCGAATTCATCATCGTCATGGTGCCGGACACCCCGCAGGTCGACAGCGTCCTGTTTGGTGACAACGGCGTGGCCCACGGCGTCGGCCCAAACAAGGTGGTAATCGACATGAGCTCAATCTCGCCGACCGCCACCAAAACTTTTGCCGAGAAAATCAAGGTTACCGGCGCCGCCTACCTGGATGCCCCGGTGTCCGGTGGTGAAGTCGGTGCCAAGGCTGCGACGCTGAGCATCATGGTCGGTGGCTGCCCGAAAGCCTTCGAGCGCACCCTGCCACTGTTCCAGGCCATGGGCAAAAACATTACACACGTTGGTGACAACGGCGACGGCCAGACGGCCAAAGTGTCCAACCAGATTATCGTTGCTCTGAACATCCAGGCTGTCGGCGAAGCCCTGCTGTTCGCCGCTAAAAACGGCGCTGATCCGGCCAAGGTGCGTGAAGCGCTTATGGGTGGCTTCGCCTCTTCGAAGATCCTTGAAGTGCACGGCGAGCGCATGATCAAGGGCACCTTCGATCCCGGGTTTCGCATCAACCTGCATCAGAAAGACCTGAACCTGGCCCTGCAGGGCGCCAAGGAGCTGGGCATCAACCTGCCCAACACCGCAAACGCCCAGCAAGTGTTCAGCACCTGCGTCGCCTTGGGTGGTGGCAACTGGGATCATTCAGCGCTGATCAAAGGCCTGGAACACATGGCTAACTTCTCGATACGGGACGAAAAGTAAAACCCTTGTTACCAATCGTCCAGGATTACGTATGAAACGACAATAGCCTTTGGTAACACCGCCCCTTGGCTTGCACAGAGCCAGGTCTAGGGGTGTTTTCCATACTACCGAGCTATCAGATGGCTGCTGTAAATATAACCCGATTCCATGTTGGTCTCTGCGGAGTGATATATGGCAGGTTCTGGATCAATCGAGCATGGAAAATTCAGGTCGCCGACCAGGTAGTTGAGCGCACCAGGCGCCTATGCCTAAAGGAGATAAAAGATATTTACGATACTCGCGCTCATCCAACTTTCAAAACGTGAGATTTCACAAGAGACATAAGCATGACGTGAAATAGCGATGCCGGTGAAGTTCTAAAATCCAGCCAGAAATGCCTTCGCAGGAGATAATCATGGAACATGCATATCCACAAGATGGTGGCCCGGTCGTATCCGTTGACCAGGTTGATGACACGATTAGCAATCCGATTCTCGAAAACCCACAGTTTCGTGCTTTGGTAAAACAGCGACGAATATTTTCGTGGAGCATGACGGCTCTTATGCTGGCGGTGTATTTCGGTTTTATTCTTTCACTGGCCTTTATGCCTGCCCGCTTAGGCACACCCATCACCGTAGGCCAGCCTATGACGTGGGGCGTGCCTATTGGCTTCGGCATGCTCGCTTTCACGATTCTTATCGTGGCTGTCTATGTATGGCGCACGAACACCTGCTACGACCCTAAAATAAAAACAATCATCAGGAGCTTCAACAAATGAAGCATCTAATTATTGCAATCTCGGCCATCCTTGGTTCGGTCGCGGTATACGCAGCCGACGTCCCTGCCGCAGTACACAAGCACAACCCCATTGCCATCGGCATGTTTTTAGCATTCGTTATTTTCACTTTGTTTGTCACGCGATGGGCGGCACGTAAAAACAATAGCGTTGCGGATCACTATGCTGCAGGAGGAAAAATCACCGGTTTCCAGAATGGTTGGGCCATCGCCGGCGACTACATGTCAGCGGCGTCTTTACTGGGCATTTCCGCATTGGTTTTTACCAGTGGTTTTGATGGACTGATCTACTCCATCGGCTTCCTTGCAAGCTGGCCGATTATTTTGTTTCTGATTGCGGAGCCATTGCGAAACCTGGGGCGCTACACCCTGGCGGACGTACTGTCATATCGGTTAAAACAACGACCTATACGAGCATTTTCGGCCTCCAGTTCTATTGTGATCGTGTTGCTTTATCTGGTTTCCCAACTGGTAGGCGCTGGAAAACTGGTTGAATTGCTATTCGGCTTCGATTACACCGCGGCGGTGCTTCTCGTGGGTACGCTGATGGTTATCTATGTATTCTTTGGTGGGATGCTAGCGACCACCTGGATTCAGATTATCAAGGCGGTGTTACTGCTCACCGGCTGCGTCTTCATGGCCTTTATGGTGTTGTCCCAGTTCGGATTCAGCTTGAATCAACTGTTCACTCAAGCTACCGAAGTGCATCCATCCCATATCGCAATCATGAGCCCAGGAGGCTTGATTACAGATCCGGTTTCTGCCATTTCATTAGGATTAGCACTTGTCTTCGGCACGGCAGGTCTCCCGCATATCCTCATGCGGTTCTTCACCGTCGGGAACGTTAAAGCGGCACGCCAAAGTATTCTGTATGCCACTGGTCTGGTCGGCATAGGCTATGCGCTGATCGTTATCATCGGCTTCGGCACCATTGCCTTGGTTGCCAGCAACCCTGCCTATCACGATGCATCAGGTGGGATTTTGGGCGGCGTTAACATGGTTGCAATTCACCTCGCGCAGAACGTTGGCGGTAACGTCTTCCTAGGTTTTATGTGCGCGGTATCGTTCTCGACGATACTGGCGGTAGTGGCTGGACTAACGCTGGCAGGTTCTTCTGCGGTTTCTCATGACCTCTATGCTCATGCGTTATGCCGCGGTACAGCCAGCGATCGTGATGAAATGCGCGTATCGCGTGTAACAACCATTGTTATGGGGCTGCTATCGATTCTTTTAGCGATTGCATTTGAGAAGCAAAATATTGCGTTTATTGTAAGCCTCACCTTCTCCATCGCGGCAAGTTCCAATTTTCCAGTCCTGTTGTTGTCGATCTACTGGAAAGGTTTGACGACGCGCGGTGCCGTGATTGGGGGATCGCTGGGCCTTGTATCTGCAATCACCCTATGCGTACTCAGTCCAACGGTATGGGTCAAGATACTCCATCATCAACAAGCTTGGTTCCCGTACGAATATCCAGCGCTGTTTTCTATGGTCGTCGCATTTGTCGGTATCTTTGTGTTCTCCATTACCGATCGTTCCGCCAGTGCCGTGAGTGAACGCGGCCTTTTCGATAATCAATTAGTCGATTCTGAGTTGGGTGCGCCAGCAACCTGGAAGGCGCAGTTGAAAGGCGAGTAACAAATTGTTTTGATGGTTTTCCTGTGCGTCACAGGTTGTTGTCATACGTACGTCTATGGAAGGTCTGCAGTACCCACCGATTTTTTGATACTCCAACCATTGGGTGTTAAAAAATCGGTGACCTGCCAAAATTCAGACGTTGGCTCTCATTAATTCATTGTTCCTCCTTGAGCAATACCTTTTCTGCGCCCATTTCGCGCATCACAGAGGCGCGAAATGCTGCATGACCGTAACCGCGAGCCCATGCTGAGCTACGTTCAGGATCAGCAATTGCTCATCACCAACGTTCAGACCCCAGCTTTTCAAATGTCGAGCTATCGAAGTTCGCTCATGCTGGCTCCCACCCTCCATGAGGTTGATACCTCAGCAGGGCCTCTAGTTCGCCATCAGACGGCAGTCAGCGCAAGTCACTTCGCAGTGAGTCTGCCTGACCCGGCTATGCGGGGTAATTGAAGTTGAGGTCTAAGATCCCCGAAACGACGGCATGGATCGACGTAGCATGCGCTCCGTACAGGACAAGCCCGGCATGCCGGCTTTCGTTCGCGAACTATCAGAAAACGCCTGCGCACTACTGATCGAGTCCCGCGCAGCCTCCCAACAATTACTGCATGTGCAGCTGGCGCAGATACTGGAATCGCTGGCTCCCAAAGCTGAGCATGGCACCAATCAACGCATTATGCGCAGTCTCTTGACCGGGGAAGTCGTCCAGCGTCGAAATACAGCCCCAGAAAGAGCCATCCGTGGCGTCATCGATACGCAGTACATCGGGAACATCGGTGCCTGCGCCCTGCCAGTTCATACCCACTGCCCCTACAATCCCGTCTATGCCTGCTACACCTGCAAGAAGTTTCACCCCTTTGCTGACGGCCGCCATGAGCAAGTGAAAGAGGCGCTGCAACGAGAAGCTCAACGGTTCATTGACATGGCAGAACAAGCCGGAGACCTCATTCACAACCGGCCTCTCGCCCAGCATCAAACAACCATCCTGGCAGTAAGCGCTACCATCGACGCCACACCGGTGATCATCTCATGCAAGGAGTCCTTCCACCGACTTTGCGATCTGAGCACGTTTACCGGCTGATCTTGCTTTTGGTGTCGAGCCATTTCTGGCGGGCTTCGATGTTCTCTCGGTGGAAAATTGTTGGTATTGCGAAGCCCTTGTAGCTATTCATCCTTATCACACTCTCGTAAGAGCCAGCAGACGATGCCGAGCACCAGGGTGGCAAATCCTAGTGCGGCAATGGTGAGCGCAGGCGTAGCGGCAGAATCGAGAATAACGAACTTCCGGCTGAGCGCCAGCAAGGCGATCAACAGCACTGTGCGAACCTGAACGATGCTGTTGCGTCGTAGGGCCGGGCGCACAATCGAATGCTTAAACTCCAGGGCTATCAGCACGGTGAAGATTGAGCCAAAGAGGGCCTGGAAAACATCGTGATCTAGAGGGTCAATCGCACCACCGATCACCAACGGCACAACCCTGCGACAGAGCTGCAGTAGCGCCATCAAAATCACAGACGCGATGATGAGACTGAGCGCTATAACAACCAATTGTTCGAAACGTTCGTAAGCATTCATCAGCGCCCACTGAAGTCTGAAATTTTTCAGCGTCGAGTTGCGCTCACGCCTTTCAGAATCAGGCTTTGACACGATAACCCTCCACACTTGCGTCTTCAGTCCGCCGGGCTCGTCCAGGCATTTGAGGATCCAGTACACCACTGCACGTCGTGATCAACAGGCCTGCTCCCAGGTTACGTGAGTGTGATGGGGCTAAGTCCCGGTCTCCGCAGTAGGTGCCAGATCATCTGGCTGGTCTGGCGGACTACTCTTTCCGGAGGTCTTTGGCGCATCCACCTCCACTTTATTGAAGACCACTTCCCTACGTTCCGTGTCGTAACCCAACTCAACACTGTCGCCGGCTTGCAGCTTGCCAGCGAGCATTTCCTTCGCAAGCCGCGTTTCGACGGCCTGGCGAATCTGACGTTTCAACTCGCGCGCGCCAAACTCAGGCTGATAACCAACATCCGCCAGATGATCGATGAGTGAGCCATCAATTTTCACTGTGATGTTCTGTGCAGCTGCGGTTCGAATGACCCGATCAAGTTGAATGCTCACAATCGATCGGATGTTGTCACGGGTAAGGGCATGGAACACGATGATGTCATCAATACGGTTCAGGAATTCGGGACGAAAATGCCCTTTCAGGACGCCCATTAATTCATCACGTAACGCTTTATCCGTAAGGCGTTCATCTTCGGGGCGCTCAAGATTCTCCATGATAATGGGAGAGCCCAAGTTGCTGGTGGCAATGATGATCGTATTGCTGAAGTCCACGACACGTCCCTTACCGTCCGTTAGACGCCCATCGTCGAATACCTGCAGCAATACGTTGCTCACATCGGGATGCGCTTTCTCGATCTCGTCGAGCAGAATCACACTGTAGGGCTTGCGGCGGACACGCTCTGTCAACTGGCCGCCTTCGTCATATCCCACATAACCGGGGGGCGCACCGATCAACCGAGCAACCGCATGACGCTCCATGTACTCCGACATATCAATACGAATGATGGATTGCTCGTCACCAAACACCGTTTCCGCCAACGCTTTGGCAAGTTCAGTTTTGCCGACGCCCGTAGGGCCAAGAAAGAGAAACGTGGCAATAGGTCTGTTCGCTTGGCCAAGGCCGGCTCGAGACAAACGAACGGCATCGCTGACCGCGAGGACAGCATCTTCCTGCCCGACCAGCCGATCACGCAACGTCTCTTCCATATTCAACAATTTTTGACGCTCTTCTTGCGTAAGCTCGGTCACAGGAATACCGGTGAGACGGGACAGCACCTCTGCAATTGACTCCAGGGTCACCTCAAGAGTTTCGGAACCTGTCTTGCGCTCCCAGGCTTCTGTTTCCTCTCCCAGTTGCGCTTGTTTTTGACCAATGCGTTCTTCGAAGCCTTTGGATTCATCAAAACGTTTACGGGAGGATGCATAATCCTGTTCACGTTTAAGTTGCGTGATTTCCGCTTCCAGCTCCTGAATGCCAGCCGGCCTCGAGGAGGAACTGATTCGAACGCGGGCGGCTGCCTGATCGATCAGGTCAATGGCTTTATCCGGCAAAAAGCGCGAGGTGATGTAACGATCCGACAGCTCTGCTGCCGCCACAAATGCTTCATCGGCGAATGTGACCTGATGGTGAGCCTCAAGCTTATCGCGCAGCCCACGCAGGATAATGATGGTCTGTTCGACGGTGGGCTCGGCTATCAGCACAGGCTGAAAACGTCGTTCAAGCGCTGCGTCTTTTTCGATGTGCTTTTGATACTCATTGAGTGTCGTCGCACCGATCAAACTAAGCTCCCCGCGTGCCAATGCGGGTTTCAGTACGTTGGCAATATCCAGGCCGCCCTCCTCACCACCCTGCCCCGCGCCAACGATCGTGTGTAACTCATCGATGAACAGAATAAGCTCCGAGCTTTTTGCGGCGACTTCATCAAGCAATTGCTTGGCTCGCTCCTCAAATTCACCACGATATTTAGAGCCCGCAACCATTGAGTTCAGATTGACTTCAACAAGCCGTCTGCCACGCAAAATCTCAGGGACATCGCCCTTCACTATTCGTTGTGCAAGCCCTTCAACGATGGCTGTTTTACCGACGCCAGGTTCGCCGATAAGAACCGGATTGTTCTTTCTGCGCCGCGCCAGCACCTCAATGGTATTTTCGATTTCCTGCGCGCGTCCCAGTACGGGATCCAGTTTGCCCTCACGAGCCAATGACGTCAGGTCGCGACCGAACTTGTCGAGTGTCGGTGTTCCCGTCGGGGTGTCGACTCGCCCATCCTCAGCCCCCTTACCCACCACCTTTACCACCTTCTGCCGCAAGGCTTCAGGCGTTACGCCGTATTTTTTAAGCAATGTCCCGGCGATACTTTCTGGTACAGAGGCAAGCCCGATCAACAAATGCTCTGGGCCAACGTACGAATGTCCTAAATCACGAGATGCCTGGAACGCAAAATTGAAAACTTTCTTTAACCGTGGCGAAATGCTCATCTGGTCCACCGGGGCCTGGGCCTCCGCTGTGCCCCTCTGAGCATGTTGATCGATGTAGCCTTTGATCTCGTCCGGAGAAAGCTTCAGCTCCTTAAGCAACGCCGTACCCACATCGGTATCCGCAAGCACATACAACAAATGCTCAGTATCGAGCTCGCTACGATTGAGCTCATGGGCTTTCTCACCCGCGCGTTGCAGGATTTCCAGCGTCTGGGAACTGAATGCATCGGTTGCATCGACAGATTCTCGAGGCACTTGCGCAGAGAGCCTGAAGTCATCACCCGCTTGATCCTTTGCTCCGCCCATGCTGTCGAAAAAGCGGGACACACCCCCGCCCAGCAGAGAGTCGAATGGATTCAACATGCTTTGATGGCGTAAGAGTTGACGGTAATCGTGGTCGCAAATGGACATTGTCCTGGCTTGGCCATTTTGCGATACGGTCACTCGCGCTACAGCGGGTCTCGCATTACATATTTCACAGAGAGTAGCCATGATGAGTTGTCTCCAAAGATGGATAACACGGACTCATTCAGATGGATCTACGGCCCCGTAAACGATGCTCAAGCAACAGGGGCATGAGATCCGCAATACGCTGAGATTGCTCAGGAAGACGATTACGTTGGAGGGAATGGCAGTCTCGGCAGACGACGCCATCCAATAACGATAGTCGGATCTCATCAAAACACGCTATGGGCGACCCAGGATACCGACGAACGACGTCTGATAAATTTGTGCTCAAAAATACCGCCAGTCGTAAACCACCAACTCATCAGCAAATGAGGCTATGGTATCACCAGCGTGATCGAGCAACGCTTCGATGTCGGAATTCGCAGGGGCGAATCGATCAGCAAGGACATGATTGCGGTTCGCACCAAAACCATCGGATAAAAAAGCCGCCGAAAATGACAGCAAAAGAACGAGCGCGCGAGGTCTTGCCGGCATTGGAGGAAACGGAGAACGCGTTCAGCGATTACGGCAAGCGCCAACAACGACTATAGTCAATGGTGCGTCAGAGCGAATCCAGCCTTTCCGCTGCCAACCTGGCCTCAATCCAATACCGCGAAGGCACGGCGGATCTCCTCGTGCTTCTTGATGCGGATAGTGAACGTCTCGCAACCGAAGACACTCAGGCTCAGGCCTCAAACGAGGTGTATCGAGGCATCGTCGCCATTTATAAATCACTTGGCGGTGGATGGAGTTATCCCCCCGGGCAAGTCGTATCCCGCTGAGCAGACCCCAACCGCCCATCTATAAGGGCTCAAGCCATGCACACGTCAGAATTGGATGATGCGAAAGAAACGAATGGCGACCTGGTTCAGGGGCCGCTGCCGGCCGGCACTGTCGCGCCCGACTTCACTCTGTACGCAACCCCTGATCAGCAGTTGTCGCTACGCGAGCTAAAGGGAAATCCCGTGATACTGGCGTTTTATCCCGCAGACTGGACCTCGGTTTGTGGCGACCAACTGACTTTGTACAACCAGTTGCTACCCACATTCAGAGAATACGGTGCGACGCTACTGGGTATCTCAGTTGACAGCGCCTGGTGTCATCAGGCCTTTGCCAAAGATCGGAGTTTTCACTTCAGCCTGCTGGCCGATTTCGAGCCCAAAGGGGCTGTGGCGCGGCAGTATGGAGCCTACGAGTCCCACCTGGGGGTTTGTAAGCGGGCGCTGTTCGTGATTGACAAGGAGGGGGTGGTCGCCTGGAGCTACGTCTCCCCGATGGCAATCAATCCGGGGGCGGACGGCATTCTGGATGCGCTGGATGCTCTGGCTAATTCATCACAAAGCACGCCAACCTAAAATTAACAGGTGATCCCATGGCCACTCTCAAAGTCCCGGTAAGTGCCAGCGACCATCGCCAGGGAAGTGCGCATGCCAAGGTCACACTGGTGGAATTTGGCGACTATCAATGTCCCTATTGCGCTGAAGCGTATTGGATAGTCAAGAATCTGCAACAGCATTTTCGCGATGATTTGCTGTTCGTGTTCCGTAATTTTCCACTGACCACTGCTCACCCGCATGCGATGGCTGCAGCTGTCACCGCTGAGTTTGCCGGGAGTCGAGGATTCTTCTGGGAGGCGCACGACGAATTGTATGAAAATCAGGATCGATTGGGCCTGCCGCTGTTTCGGGCCATCGCTCTAAAACATGGCCTCTCCGACGAAGAACTCTATCTTGCCATGCAAGACGGTACCTACGTACCCAAAATAAAATCCGATTTTAATGGCGGCGTACGGAGCGGCGTGAATGGCACCCCAGCGTTTTACATTGACGGGCTTCGCTATGACGGGGCTCCAGAGTTCACCGAGATGAGTCAGATGATTGAGCTTTCGTTAGTGAGTTGACGAAATCGCTAGATAGTGAAATCGCTTGGCATCACCCACACCGTAGCCGAGGGCGAACGTGCCCCATTGCGCAGCGCACCAGGTGTGCGTTCGATAATATTTCAATACGGGAGATTGAAGAATCCACGGTGCTGCCAACGATAAGCATCGCTCATAAAGCAGCGGCACGAAAATATCAGCCCAGCGAACCGAGGACATAAAAAATGGCGATGTTAATTTTTGACAGCTCGGAAGATTCCATAGTCGAGGCCCGTGTCCTGGTCGAGGCGCTGAATGAATGGTTGGCGGAACAGCAGCCCAGTTGCCCGCTAAGGTCCGCCCGTGCGAAATGTTGCTATCGGCCCGATGGCACGCTGGATTCTGTATTGACCGTACTAACAGACGTGGTGGTGGACTAGGTCAGGTGTTGCACTCAGTTTTTGCGACCGCCCCCAAGGTTGACGCCTATACCCGTCCACCCGTTCGCTTATCCGTTAGTTTCCTTCTACATTAAAGAGGTGCACACGGAGCCAGCAGCGAATGAAATCTTTGAAGTATTATGAAAAAAATCGACACGCCACATGGTTAGAGTTGTTTTTTGACCTGATTTTTGTTGTAGCAATTGGCAAGGTTACGCATACTCTCGGGCATCTTCATCACGGCCACTTTGAACAGGAGCAATTATGGACATTTTTATTGCTTTTTGTTCCATTATGGTGGATCTGGTCCAGCCACACGATTTACTCAAATAGGTTTGATACAGACAGTAACCTTCACCGTTTGGCAACATTATTTTTAATGTTGCTGCTCATTGTGCTGTCTGCACGGATTGGGGAAGAATTGGAAGTAAACTATGCGCTTGTTATTGCCTGCTATTTCGGTATACGTGCCATCATCAGTATTATGTACATTTCGTCCATAAATAAATTCGATCACCGTAGCGAATTCTCCTCCAGGCTTGGCTTCGCCCTGTTAGTTAGCGCAGTTGTTAGTCTTTCATCCATTCTTTTTGACCCACCTATGCGTTACCTTGTCGCTTACATTGGGATTTTACTTGACATTCTGCTCCCTCTATTTTCTTGGGGTAAGCTAAAGCCATTGCCCGCACATACAGAACACTTGGTTGAACGACTAGGTTTACTCACCCTCATCTTATTGGGCGAGTCGGTAATTAGCCTTTCTGGAGGGTTATCTGACATTCAATGGGATCGTTATAATGTGATGGCGGCAATCACCGGATTTATCATGATTTGCAGTATCTGGTGGATCTATTTTGATAGCTTTTACCTGCTGAGCAAAAATGAAAGTAGTATGAGTGGACACTCCTTAATCTACTCGCACCTTTTTCTATTTATGGGGCTAGCACTTCTCGCAAATTTGATCAGGCATGCGATCCTGAATGACATTGCGATGCGCGATTTCCAGATTACGTCAATCATCGGCATGGCTTTATTTTTCTTAGGCAAGCAATATGGCTACTTCATAGCGGTACCTAAAATAAGGAAATACATACTACAAAACACCTTGATCGTGTTTTCTCTAGGTGGTTTGGTTATATTCCTACCCCGCGTCGAGTACATATTGGTCGGCCTGACAGCAACCATGATCTGTTATGTTTTATTAAACTTCAGGTATCGTTGAATCTTTAAAGTTGGGCCATATCACGGATGGATCAGCTATCCGCGCGCACCAAAGACTCAGCAGCTGATTGTCGAGGACTGGCGCACTGCGGATCGTGCTGAATGTGGTTAGCTGTTCAAACCCTTCACTCAGTCGCTATACATCCCTACCAACGAGAAGCGGGTGGTCGCATGGTAAAGCACGGGGGGGGAAACACCGCGCGGCGGGAGGCCCGCGCCAAGCGGCAAAAACCTAATCAAAGAAGGCCAGGGTGCGAACTTCGATACTCTCGCGCGGCGGGGCTCCCGGCGGCGTATTGGGGTCTTTGAAGGCGGTATGGGGCGTGAAGCGGGCACGGCCGTCGTGACGTGAGTCATACCCCTTGATCAGCAAGACTTCGTCACGGCGCATGTCCGGAAAATAGTACCAGCGTTGTTGCGGATTGTAGGCCAGGTGGTAGATCTCACCGATACGATCCGGATAGACCAGGTCGGTGGCCAGCAAGTCATTGGGGTCGAGCGTCGAGGCATCCAGCACGGCCAGCGGTGAGCGCTTGACGGGCCCGCTCATCGGGCGCCAGAGGTTAATCTGGGCCACCGACACCAGTGCGCCGGCCTGATCCTGACCCAGCACGTCGCGAATACGCTCAGGCCCCGAGCGGTCGGTGTAGTCATTATGCACACGGCTGGCTGGACCGCGAATATCCCGCCGCTCGGCGTCGCTGCGCCTGGTGTGGTCGAAGATGACGACCCGGCTCGCGCCCGTCAACTCCTTGATCAAGGCCTTGACCTCGTCATAGTAGATGCTTTCCACTGAGGTATCGTCGTAGAGATCGTCGACCACCGTATCCCGCCGATGGAGTTCAAACCCCTGCTTGTCCAGAGACAGGCGGTCTGCTAACGGACGACCGTTGTGTATCGTGACCTCGCGCTCCTCCTGCTCAGCAAAATAGTGCGGTTCACTGTTACCGGTCAGAGCCTCGGTATGCACATAGGGCTTCGCATCGTGCTTGACCAGGTAGGTGAGTTTTGTGATGACGCTAGCGGGCATATCAGTTGTGCACTTCAAGTAACGCCTCCCGGTCTGCTGACCGCATTCGGCGTGGTGTCACCGTGGCGGCGCTGTAGCTTGCCTGTAAACTGCCTCATCCTCGATCGTATGCCTTCCAAGGGACACTTTCAAATGCACCCCGAGGTGCATGGTCCCCGACCGGTAGAAAACGACATACCTACCTCGGCACCGACGTGCAGCTTGACCAGTACTGGCGCGTCGGACTCCAGGCCCGCGCCTAGGGCGACTACTACATCGAAGTTCTGAACCAGCAGCGCAAATACGGTGGATATCCGGATGGAAGATCGCATCCCAACACATCATCTTTTGCGCAGCGTTGATCAGTATCTCGATCTGAGCAACCTGCGATAGCTGACAAAATTGAGAAAGAAAAAACTAGATATTGACATATCTCGATATCGCAAATAGTCTGAGTTCGAAGCCACCCCCCTTATCTCAGGAAGCGCCAAATGCAGAAGATGTGGGTAAACACCTCAACGAAGCGCCTTACGGTTTGCTCTGATCCCGTGGAGCCGCATCCATTTAGCTTGATACATCGATATTTCTATATATGCAGGTAAATGAAATGACACAGACCGCGCTCTTCAAAACCGCACAGCTGGGGCCCTACACCCTCAAGAATCGAATCGTTTTGCCACCGCTTACCCGTTCGCGTAGCTCCCAGCCTGGCAACATTCCGAACGATCTCATGGCCACGTATTACCGCCAGCGTACTGGCGCGGGATTCATGGTGACCGAAGGCACCCAGATCGAGCCTCGTGGACAGGGTTATGCCTGGACTCCCGGCATTCACAGCGCCGAGCAGATTGAAGGCTGGCGCAAAATCACCGACGCCGTTCACGCCGAAGGGGGTGTGATCTTCGCTCAACTTTGGCATGTCGGCCGCGTGTCGCACACGTCCTTGCAGCCCGGCGGTGAAGCGCCGGTCGCGCCGTCAGCCATAAAGGCGGACAACGTCAAGGTATTCATCGAGACCGGCCCTGGCACGGGTGCACTGGCCGATCCATCGATCCCGCGCGCTCTTTCCACCGCAGAGGTGAAAGAACTGGTCCAGCTCTATGCCCAGGCGGCCCGCAATGCCCTGGACGCTGGGTTCGACGGGGTGGAACTGCACTGCGCGAACGGATACCTGGTGAACCAGTTCATTTCCGCCCACACAAACCAGCGTGATGATGAATATGGTGGCTCGTTGCAAAATCGACTGCGCTTCCTGCGCGAAATCACCCAGGCAGTTGCTGGCGTCGTTGGCAAGGAGCGTATGGGCGTTCGCTTCGCCCCGCTCTTCGCGACCACCGATGAAGATCGCGTCTACCTCGGCCTGGTCGAGAAAGATCCCCATCAAACCTATGTCGAAGCGGTGAAGATTCTCGAGGAAGTGGGTGTCGCCTACCTGTCGCTCGCCGAGGCCGACTGGGAGAACGCACCCGATCTACCTGAAGCGTTCCGGGAAGATATTCGCAGTATCTTCAGCGGTAAGATTCTCTATGCCGGCAGGTACACCGCTGAACGCGGAAATCGTGTCATCCAGGCGGGTTGGGGCGATCTGATCGCGTTTGGTCGTCCATTCATCGCCAACCCCGACCTGCCCGCCCGTATCGCCAACGACTGGCCGCTCAATCCGGTCGACCCGACAAGCATGTATGGCGGTACCGACAAGGGCTACACCGACTATCCGAGCTATCGCCCCTGAGCAATCCGCGCCGCGTCCCAGACTCCAGGGCGCGGCTTACGCTTGCTGACCGAGGAAGGGGAACATCTTGCCTGGCAACAAACGGACGCAGAGGTCACTTTGGGTGCCTTCCAATTCTCCGTGCGAACGACGAAGATATCGCAATATCGCGAAAAACAGGTATCACCAATTTTATGAACATTGACATCAACGAAGCCCTGAAAGCCTTGGCGAACCCGACGCGCCTTGACATCCTCAATTGGCTCAAGGATCCCAGGACGAACTTTCCCGAGCAGGAAGTCGACCCGGAAACAGTAGGCGTGTGCGTCAGCATCATCCAGGAGCGCACAGGCCTTTCGCAGTCCACTACATCGCTTTACCTCACAACCCTGCAGCGCGCGCACCTGGTAACCTCGCAGCGGATAGGCCCTTGGACCTATTACAAACGTCACGACGAAAATATCGATGCCTTTTTCAAAGCGCTGCAAGAAAAGATCTAGGTCCAGGCTACCCGAGGACCGTTTACCGGCGGCGCCCAAAGCTTTCCCTTAACGAAAGCGCTTCAAAAGGTGGATTGTCGCCCATCAGCGCTCAGTTTAAACGGGGTGGGCCGCGACCCACTCTTTGAGATGAGCAACAAAACTGAGAACAGTCGGAGCGATGTTTTCTCTTGAAGGGTATACCGCATAGATTCCCACCGGCGGCTCAATGGCCCAATCGGAAAATGCCTCCACCAGCTTTCCTGAATCAAGATCATCTCGTATATGCCAGTCCATCAGCAGCGCTACTCCATGCCCATCTATTGCCATCTGGCGAACCACTTCCCCCAAACTGGATGAAAAACGGTTGCGTATTTTGCATGTTTTTTTAACGCCTCCTCGGGACATGGTCCAACTGGAATCTTTTCCGACGATGAGGCCGTCCAGCGTGGTTAAGTCTTTTGGAGAGGTAGGCATACCCTGTTTTTCCCAAAATTGGGGGGCGGCGCAAATCAGACGTCGGGACGCAGAAATCCTCTGCGCGATCAGGGATGAATCGGCCATTACTCCGTGCCGAATCGCAAGGTCGGTACCATGGGCGGCCAAATCAACCAGTTGATCTGTCGGGTGTAAATCAACGATAACGCCCGGGTAGCGTTTGAGATAACTGCTCACGACGCTCGATAAATAACCTTGGGCAAATGTTGCGGAAGCGGTTATGCGTAGATGACCGGTAATCTCGGTTTTCTGGAAAAATCCTCGCTCCGCTTTTTCGACGCTTTCCAGGATGCTTAGTGCGTGTTGATAAAGCTTCTCACCGTCCGAAGTGGGACTTAGCTTGCGGGTGGTGCGGTTAAAAAGTCTCCGACCAACGCTGTCTTCAAGGGCCAGAAGACGCTTGCTTGCGCCTGCGGCAGTCATCCCCATTCGTTCGGACGCTGCGCGGATGGAACCCTCCTCGAAAATAGCAATAAACAACCGCAATTCATCAATGGAATCCAGCATTTATTACCAACCAAAAGGACCGAAAGATTCAATAATTCTAGCGTATTTATCCCATATTACTGATGATAAATTTGTTGGCCTATTGTTCCTCGGAGTTTAAGCCTTGAAAGCCATTGTGATAAATCAGCATGGTAACTCAGACCTTTTTGTAGAAATTAATACGGAAAACCCCGTTGCCCGCCCAGGTCATGTGATTATCGACGTGCGGGCGACAAGCGTGAATCCAGTGGACACGAAAATTCGTCGGGGCAGCGAAGGTACGGCCGGTCTGACTTTTCCGGCAATTCTTCACATCGATGTTTCAGGGGTGGCCAGCTCCGTTGGTGCTGGTGTGACCCGCTTTAACGTAGGCGATGAAGTCTATGGCTGTTTCGGCGGCATCGTGGGGATTCCCGGTGCGCTGGCAGATCAGATGGAGGCCGATGCTGAGATGCTTGCTCTAAAACCCAAGTCGCTCTCTTTTGGCGAAGCAGCCAGCTTGCCGCTCGTGGCAATTACGGCCTGGGAGGCGCTGATCGACCGAGCCTCGATCAAACCCAATGACAACGTCTTGGTGCATGGTGGCACCGGTGGTGTTGGGCACATAGGCATTCAATTGGCCAAGGTCCTGGGGGCCAGGGTATCGACGACGGTTTCAACGCCAGAAAAAGCGGAAATTGCCCGTCAACTGGGCGCCGATGAGATTATTTTTTATAACAGCGAGACGCCCCAGGAATACAGTCAGCGAATCACCGAAGGAAAAGGATTCGATACGGTCTTCGATACCTTGGGCGGTGAGGTCTTAGAAAACTCACTGAAAGCCGCGAAGCTTAAGGGCCATGTTGTCTCGATCATCGGTTACGACAGCTACGATCTGACCGAAATGCACTTTAAGGCATTGAGACTCGACTTTGTATTCATGGCTATTTCGATCATTCATAACGAAGGCCGCAAGCACCATGGCGAGATCCTGCAAAGACTGGCCGCACTGGTTGATCGCGGCCTGGTTAAACCACTGATCGATGAGCGCCATGACTTCACTGCTACGGGTGTCAGCGCGGCACATGATCGCCTTGAGTCAGGCCGTGCCATTGGCAAAGTCGTCATTGAGCGACAGGCTTAGTCGTGCTGGGACAGGATCGTTTCCAGCAGGCCCGGAAAACGGTTACTCAAGTCTTCTCTACGCAACGAGTTCATGTGGGTCGTGCCGATGGTCTGGGTTTGAACCAAGCCGGCATCTCGCAGCACCCGAAAATGATGGGACATGGTGGACTTCGCGCGGCCACCGTCCAGGTCGCCGCAGCTGGCCTCTCCCAGCTCGGCGAGGCGCCGGACAATCTCCAGGCGTACAGGGTCGCTCAAGGCGTAAAACAGACGCTCAAGAACGAATTCGCTGAGAGGAAGGTGTTTGAAGGGGCGCATGAGCGAATCATACACGGGTTTGCTCTAGGTCAATAGTTCGAATATTATCGAACAACAGTAATAGTATCCCTCGGAGAAAAAACCTGATGTCTGCACTGTTCCAACCTTTCACGCTCAAGGATGTCTCCCTTCGCAACCGGATCGCGATTCCCCCCATGTGCATGTACTCGGCCAATGATGGCCTGATCAACGATTGGCACACTGTGCACTATGCCACCCTCGCGCGTGGCGGGGCGGGACTGGTGGTTGTCGAGGCGACCGCCGTGTCACCCGAAGGACGGATCACGCCTGGCTGCGCTGGTATCTGGAATGATGAGCTCGCTCGTGCCTTCGTGCCGGTGGTGCAATCGATCAAGGCTGCCGGCGCAGTGCCAGGTATCCAGATTGCCCACGCGGGGCGCAAGGCTAGTGCGAACCGTCCTTGGGAAGGTGACGATCATATCGGCGAGGATGATTTGCGTGGCTGGCAGACCATCGCCCCGTCGGCTGTTGCCTTTGGCGCTCATCTCGCCAAGCAGCCGAAAGCCATGACGCTGGAGGATATCGCCCGAGTGCGCGAGGATTTTGTCTCCGCCGCTCGCCGTGCACGTGAAGCCGGCTTCGAGTGGTTGGAACTGCATTTCGCCCATGGCTATCTGGCCCAGTCATTCCTCTCTGAACACTCCAACCTTCGTGACGACGCCTATGGCGGAAATTTCGATAACCGTAGCCGCTTTCTGCTGGAAACACTGGCGGCGGTTCGCGAAGTATGGCCAGAGCACTTGCCGCTGACCGCTCGTCTGGGTGTCATCGAATACGACGGTCGGGATGAACAGACCTTGTCAGAGGCTATCGAACTGACACGTCGTTTCAAGGACGGTGGATTGGACTTACTCAGCGTCAGTATCGGGTTCACCATCCCTGAATCCAACATTCCTTGGGCCCCCGGTTTCATGGGCGAAGTTACCCAGCGTGTACGGCGCGAGGCGGGGATTGCGGTGGCCTCGGCATGGGGCTTCGGCACGCCGAGCGTCGCCGAAGAAGCGGTGAAGAGTGGTCAACTGGACCTGGCGATGATTGGCCGGGCGCACCTGGGCAATCCCAACTGGTCCTATTCAGCCGCCCAGGCGCTGGGTGTAGAGCGTGCTGCCTGGACCCTGCCCGCTCCCTATGCCCATTGGCTTGAACGCTACAGGTGATCCCGCCGGAGCGAGGGCGCTCGCATGGCCTTAGGGCTATCAACTTGGTCGAATGCCCAAGCGGGCAAGATTGTTGTCGCGCTCTCACCCGGATTCAGGTTTTTGGCCGCATGGCCGGCATGGACATCTTCGATACTCCGTGCCAGCCAATGCGCTCCCTCTTTATATCGCACACAGACAGGAGGTTTGATGACCACCCCTCTGACACTGATTGCCACCTTGGTCGCCAAGGCCGGCTTCGAAGCCGAGTTCGAGCAAACGCTGCAGGGCCTGCAAGGCCCAAGCCGAGGCGAAGCGGACTGTATCCAGTACGACTTCCATCGTGATGCCGAGCAGGCTCGCACTTTCCACATGATCGAGCAGTGGCGGGACGAAGCGGCGCTGACTGATCACGAAGCGACACCGCATTTTCAGGCAGCGCTCCCTTTCATCGAACGTGCTGCTGAAAAGCTCACCATCACGAAAATGTATCGCATCTCCTGAGGATCTTCGAATGAAAGCCATTGCACACTTCAAATGCCTGCCTATTGAACATCCCGACGCCTTGGTGGAGATCGATATTCCCGAGCCAGTGCCGGGGCCGCGCGACTTGCTCGTAGAGGTAAAGGCCGTATCGGTCAATCCTGTCGATACCAAGGTGCGGCAGGGCTACGTACCGCACGAGGACGAAAGCCAGCCGCGCATCCTCGGTTGGGACGCTGCCGGCGTGGTCAAGTCGGTCGGCAGCGACGTGACGCTATTCAAGCCCGGTGACAAGGTCTGGTACGCCGGATCGCTGATCCGCCCGGGCAGCAACAGTGAGCTGCAACTGGTGGACGAGCGTATCGTCGGCTCAATGCCCCAGTCGCTGGATTTCAGCAAGGCTGCGGCATTGCCACTGACTTCCTTGACCGCTTGGGAATTACTGTTTGATCGCCTCGGTGTTGCACGCGATACCACCGACCGGGGCGAAACGCTGCTGATCATCGGCGCTGCAGGCGGGGTGGGTTCAATCCTGACTCAGCTGGCGCGTCAGCTAACCGGGTTGACGATCATTGGTACGGCTTCGCGCCCTGAAACCCAGACCTGGGTCACCGAGCTTGGTGCGCATCATGTCATCGACCATACCAAGCCACTCAGCGAGGAGCTCAAGCGCATCGGTATCGCACAAGTCAGCCATGTCGCTAGCCTGACCCAGACCGATCGGCACTACGAGCAAATCATCGAATCACTGAAGCCTCAGGGCAAGCTGGGCCTGATCGATGACCCGGCCACGCTGGACGCCGTACCGCTCAAGCGCAAGAGCCTGTCGTTGCACTGGGAGCTGATGTACACCCGCTCGCTTTACGAGACAGAGGACATGCAGGAGCAGCACAACATCCTCAACGAAGTTTCGCGGCGCATTGATGCGGGTGACTTGCGCACCACCGTTGGCGACAACTACGGGCGCATCAGCGCAGAAAATCTTCGTCGTGCCCATGCTCTGCTGGAAAGCGGCAAGGCGAAGGGCAAGGTCGTGCTGGAAGGCTTCTAAGAGGGTGTAGACAAACCCGCCGCCCCATTCGTTTTAATGCGATTTGACCACGCCACACTACAAGGCTGGTCGCGGATGGGCTGGCTGGGGCAACGTCTTGGGCTGCGGGCCAAAATTCTGCTGTTATTGGCGGAGGGATTAACGCCCAAAGAGGTCAGCCATCAGTTCCAGGTCTCAGCGCCCGCAGCGCTTGCCAAGCTCTTCAAGTGGAACAAGACGACTGAGTCCATCATTAGCTCTGTAAACAAAAACAAAGCTGGGAATTCACCGCTCATGACAATAGTTAGAGAAGCGGAAGGCTATAGCTTACAAAAACACGATTCTGATCTACGCTACGAGCCGCTTCGCTGTTGGACTTGCCGTTACGCCAGCCGAACCCGACGCCTTTGAGCGCCCCCGACTGAAGGACGTAGTCCAGACTAATGTCTCTTTCCCATTCCTTTTGGTTGTCGCCTGACGTAGTTTTAATGTTATCGCCGGAGAGGTACATGACCGATCCTTTCAGGCCAGGGACACCCAGAGCGGCGAAGTCGTAAGCATACTGACCGAAAGCTGTGCGCTCGCCTGCGCGGGTGAAAGTTTGGATCAGGCGGTCGGTATACAGATACAGGCTTGCTCCACCGGCGCCCTTGTCTACCAGGCTACCCTGGCTGAGTTGAGTGAAGTTGCTGCCGTCCGACACACTTTGGTACCCCGCAGTAATCGCGTGGCCACCTAGTGTATAAATCAACGCGGCACTCCAGGTACGGTTGTCGATCTCTCCATCACCGTTTTTGGTGTAGCCACTCATTCTGTAGCCTGACGTACCGGAGCTATTTGCACCTGACGAGTCAGTTTTGAAGTAGCGCAGGTCGGTTTTAAGGGACTGATTGTCCGAGAGAGCAAGGGTGTGAATTAATCCCAAAAAATGCTGTGTATAGTAATTATCGAGGCTGGCGTAGTAGTACTGAGCTGTCAGATCCTTGGTGACGTTCCAATCGCCCCCGGCGAAGTCAAACTGATTGCTTTCGCGCGTACCACCAGCAACGGCCAACCCCGTCTGATCGCTCGAACCACGTCCTGTTGCGTGTTCGATCCGACCTCCAGTCAAGGTCAGCCCCTTGAACTCGCTCGAGGTGATTTGACCGCCCTCGAAGGTTTGTGGAAGCACGCGCCCATCGTTGGCGACCAGAATGGGGAGTTTTGGAATCAAGGTGCCGTAGCGAAGTTCAGTTTTCGACATTTTGACTTTTCCGGTCAGCCCCAGCCGGCTCCACTCGTCAACGGCACGGTTGTCACTGTCAGAAGGCATCATGCTGCTGCCGACATGCCGTCCTTGGCCGCTGTCCAGTGTAACCCCCAGCAACCCGAGGCCATCGACACCAAAGCCAACCATGCCGTCGGTATAGCCCGATTTGAAGTCCAGCATGAAACCCTGCGCCCATTCTTCGGTTCTGGAAGGGGCGGCAATGCCATCGCGGTTGTCGTTATTGAAGTAGAAGTTTCTCATTCCCAAGGTGGCTTTACTATCACTTAGGAAGTCAGCATGCGCCTGGGCACTCAGGGTGATACTAAGAAACACCGAACTTGCAGCAATTTTCTTTCTGCTCACTTATATAGCGCTCCATTTGTTATTTTCAAGTAATAGAAGCAACGCAAAATTTTCCAGGTGCGCGTTTTTATTATTCTTAATATCCTGCTAAACACGAGAAATCGACGATACCTAGCCCCTCCTGCATCAAGTTAATATTGTTAATGCAAGTTCCAAAGTCGCTCATCGCACCTGTTTCTGTTATGCAGCGCGATAGCGTTAGAGCCGATTGTGTGAGAAAGGCGCAGGGATTGCCTTGCCTGGGGAAATGGAGTTCTGCGTTGGGGTCTGAAAATTTATCTTATCGTCTGAATTTCAGGACTGGGGCCGGACACAATTGTCGGTCGAGTATCTAAAGGCTCAGCGGGCTGACCTGACGACTGTCCTCAATAGCAACCCGCGGAGCGCCGATCACGACGCCCAAGGCCCAGACTGCGGTGTAATCATCTGCGACAGGTACCGAGACGGACGACGAACATGGCGGTTCCCCGCAATGCCGCCTACGCTTGTTGGATGGTCCCCATGCTTTTGCTCAGGCGATGTATCGGGTTGGAACGATCTGATTTATTTTGACCGTCCGCTCAATGCCAATCCGGACCTGCCCGCGCGTATTGCCAGCAACTGGCCCCGCACTCCGGTCGACCCGACCAGCATGTACGGCGCAACGGGCGAAGACTACACCCATTACCCCACCTGTCGTTCCCAAGCGACCGATGCCTCAGCACCTCTTAAACAGGCGCTGTTCACGTTTCTCCCATTGAGGAAGATGAGTATGTATCGGCCGAGTACGATTCCTTATCAGCAGCACCGAGGGTTCAGCCGAACCTTCACTCAGGGGCATTTGAGCCTTGGATTGTTCTTTCCTTTGGAGGCCTTCGATGGGGACACTCCGAGCATGCTCAACCAGGTCGAATTGGCCAAACGAGCGGAGGCGCTGGGCTTCTGCGCACTCTGGTTTCGCGACGTGCCTCTTCGGGACCCTGGCTTCGGCGATGTTGGCCAACTGTTCGACCCTTGGGTTTACCTGGGCTACATGGCTGCCCATACGTCGGAGATAGCGCTTGGCACCGCATCCATTGCCATCCCTGTACACCATCCTTTGCACACGGCCAAGGCATCAGCTAGCGTTGATCAGTTGAGCGCAGGTCGCTTGATACTGGGGGTCGCCTCTGGCGATCGTCCTGTGGAGTTTTCGGCTTTCGGCGTCGATCCCGAAAGGCGCGGAGAAATCTTTCGGGAGCACTACGAGGTGATTCGCAGAGCCCACAGCACCAGCTTTGAGCCCATTCGCTGGAGCGGTGGTGAGATGCGGGGCGCAGACCTCATTCCGAAACCCACAACCCAAGTCATTCCAATGTTCGTGACCGGCAATAGCCGCCAGTCACTGGATTGGATCGCGCGCGAAAGCGTCGGATGGATCAACTATCCACGCATTCCGAACATGCAGCGAATGATCGTGGAAGATTGGCGGCAGGAGGTCATGAAGCAATGTGGCCCCGTCTATAAGCCCTTCACTCAGTCGCTCTACATCGACCTCGATGAGAACCCGTCTACGCCGCCCACTCGCATTCATTTGGGGTTCAAACTTGGACGCTACCATCTCCGTTTTTTGCTGGAGTCGCTTGAGGAGATCGGAGTGGACCACGTTATCCTGAATCTCAAATACGGAAAGCGCCCTGCTGCGGAAGTCATAGAGGAGCTGGGTACTCACATCGTTCCGCAATTCGGAGTACAGCCGCGCCCTGAAGCGAATTGATACGCCGGCCGCTTCCATGCCGGCCGAGGTGGTGCGGTTCAACAGGTTGAATCATCAGGTCGATACCTGAGCAAGGAATATCGGTTGCAACGGCTCTTCGAGCAGGTCATTTGCCGTGGCGGTGAAGCGCTGCTACCAATGCATCGAAATACGCGCAACCACCCTCACCCGATGAGTGAAATCAGAACCCTTCGAGAACGATCTTGCCCCGGGCTTTGCCGCTTTCAACCAGTGCATGGGCACGACGCATGTTTGCCGCATTGATTGCACCGAAGTGCTCGCCCACAGTGGTTTGCTGGCCGGACAGTCATGAAGCTGCAGCCCGGTTTCCATGAACTTGGACCGATGAACATTTCCACGCCATCAGCCGTCGGACCTGCAGCAGAACATATTAACGGCCTGCCTATGAACATATGACATGGCCCATAAGTAAAATCATGTATATAGGAACGTAACTCACACCTGAGTCACCGGTACCTGAAACCAGCTTTTGCCGCTAATGACCAGATTCCAAAGAAATCATTAGCATCCACGCCCTATCGCCTCGGTTCTTGAGGTTTGAGCTTGCTGCAACCCCCATCCACAGACATAAACACCAGAATGGCTGAGCAATGGGGCTGATCCTGTTGACCTATTGAGTGCCTGGGAGCGTGAACAGCTCGAAGGTTTGCTCGCCGCGCTCTGAGCCTGGACGCAAAAGCACGTTACCATTGCCAACTTAGACGCAATGGAGACCACACATGAGAAAGCCACCTATGAAAATCATGATCGAAGAATGGGATGGTGATGGTGCAATTCGAATTCCCGATGAGGCTTTGCAGGAGCTCGAACTGGATGTCGGCGACGCTGTGTACCTGATAGAAGAATTTGTCGGCAACACGCGCTGCCTCGTCCTATCAAAAAAGCCTCAAATCGCAGATCGAATAGACGAGCTTACAGAAGCCTGGGATAACGAACAGCACGGTAGCGCCGAAGGCAAATGAGGAGAAAATCAAACGTTTCGTGGAACCAGCACATCTGGCTAATACGTATCTATCAACCGAACTTCTGAGCGCTAACCTGACGAACGCCTGATGCACTTGGCCTTTATTCTTGCAGGTGTCGGGTAAAAATTTGACGCTGCAACAGCTTCAGAGAGGCAGGCCACATATGTGTTACCCGGAGCTGGCATCGTGTCGTGCACGAACACACGGTTGCTACTAGCATTAGCGCCCTCTCCTACTCGACCTCCATCGCCTCAATCCAACTCCACAGCGACAGGAATCGCAATGGACTCATTCCGCATTCAACCAGGCCGTGAAATCCCGTGATGACGCAGTTTGCGATACAGCGTATTGCGGCTGATTCCCAGGCGAGCGGCAACGCGGGCGATATGCCAATGTTCCGCCTCAATCAACGTCAGCAGCGTCTGCCGCTCAGAAACTCCAAGCGGATTTTCGGCCAGCGCGGCTGTCGCTGGCGTTGCCGGCAGCAACTCCGCCAGGTCGTCCAGAGTGACCCGCCCCTCCAACGCCAACGCTACCAGTGTGCGCAGACACGTACGCAGCTGCCGGACATTGCCTGGCCAGGGATGGGTCAACAAGCGTTCTCTAACTCCAGCATCCAGCCGAATTCTTGCACCTTTTGTCTCTTCGCGCAGTAGAAGGTCGAGCAACCGGCCCTTGTCTGAACGCTCACGCAGCGGCGGGAGCTGCACGGCGAACCCGGCGATGCGGTAAAACAGATCTTCGCGAAAGCGCCCATCGGCGACACAGGCGTGCAGATCCTGGTGGCTGGCACTGATCAGGCGTACGTCGAGCGGACGGGCCGTCGCGCCGCCTAGCGGCACCACCTGACGTTCCTCCAGCACACGCAGCAGGCGAGTCTGCAGCGCCAGTGGCATATCGGCGATCTCATCGAGAAACAGAATGCCGCCATGGGCCTGCTCCAGCTTGCCGATCATCCCGTCCTTGCGTGCGCCGGTGAAGCTGCCACCGCGATAGCCGAACAGCTCGCTCTCGATCAGCGTCTCTGGAATGGCCGCGCAATTGATCGCCACAAACGGCTGGCTCGCTCTGGAGCTGGCGCGATGCAGTGCCGCAGAAAAAGCTTCTTTGCCGGTACCGGTTTCGCCTTGTAAAAACACCGGCACGTCACGCTCCAGAACGCGCAATGCGCGAGCAAAGCCCCGTTGCAGGCGCGGGTCTTCCAGACACACGTGCACGTCGTCGATGTTGGGGATTGCAGGCATGACTAAAGGCACTTGGCGCAAGGGTTCGCGCAACTGTCCGTAGAGCAGCCGTCCGTCCACAAGCCGCATTGGCCAACAGACGCTCGGCTGAGTGCTGGCCTGACTCATCACCTGATCGATAGGCGTTTCCAGCAGCATCGTCAGTGATAGCCCAACCACCTGCTCACGGCTGAGGCCCAGCAGATCCAGCGCAGCCTGATTGACTGAACAGACTCGGGCACTCTCGTCGAAACTGAGCAGACCTTCGCCTAACAGCCCAACGAAGCCCGCCTCAGGGTGGAAGCGCAGCAAGTACCGCTGCGGATCATGCCCCAGGAAATAACAGCTCTCGATCAAATTGGCTGTCAGGTTGGTCAATGCCATGGCTTTGAAGTGCTGCTGAAGACTTTGTTCTTCTCGCACAGAAGAGAGGTTGAGAACGGCGAGCAACTCTCCACTCGCATCGAATATCGGGCTGGCCGAACACGTCAAGCCGACGTGCTTGCCACGGAAATGTTCATCACGACGGATGGTGACGTGCTGTCGCTCGACCAGGCAGGTGCCGACACCGTTGGTACCCTCGCAATCCTCGCTCCATACGGAGCCGAGCCACAGTCCGGAACGCTGGAACTCGGCTCGCTCGGATTCATTGAACACACTGTCGATCGCCACACCGCGAGCATCGGTGAGTAGCACCACGTGGCCGTCACGCCCGAGTTGCTGGTGCAAACTGCTCATCTGCCAGTGCGCCACGGAGATGATGTGTTCCAGGGGCGCGCGGTGATCCTGTAAACGTGGGTGCTCAACTACATTGGGCGCGCGGCGGCTGGCGGGATCGAGCTGATGCTGATCCAGGCATCGACGCCAGGACCGTGTGATAGCCAGGTCAGCGGCAGGGCCGTGGCTGGCGATAGTGCCCTGCACGGCTTGTAGCACTTGTTGTGCATGGGCGTTGATCAAGGCCGGCTTCATTGTTCTTGTTCTCCGTTACGGTCAAGACACGGGGCTGTTCGCAGCTTATATGAAAAGATCGCAATGAGCGCTTTTTGTACCGAGTGACACTCTGTCATCCGCCATTCCCGCAATCGTGACATAGATCCGGGTCGAAACCTGAGCAGTACTGCGCCAGCCGCTCTGCTACGGGGCTCTCAGGAACATGGCCCGAGCCTTGCTCAAGGGCAAGTTGTTACAAAAACAACAAGAACGGGAGAAGCCATGAACATCGCTATCGAAACACCTCTGCAAACGCCAACTCATCAGCTCGCGGCTTGGGTCGAAAACCTCAACGCGTGTCTCGCTCAACGTGATCTGGACGGCGCGCTCGAACTATTCGCCGAAGAGTGTTACTGGCGCGACCTGCTGCTTTTCAGCTGGAACCTGGTGACCCTGGAAGGCAAGCCTGCCATCCGGGACATGCTCGAAACACGCCTGGACCAGACTCGTCCTGAGCAATGGAAAGTGGAAGGTGAAGCGACGCTCAATAACGGTGTGCTCGAAGGTTGGATCAGCCTGGAGACAGAAGCGGCGCGAGGTAAAGGCTACGTGCGCCTGAAGGAAGGCCTGTGCTGGACGCTGCTGACGACCATGCGTGAACTCAAAGGTTTTGAAGAACCCAGTGGCCGCCGTCGGCCGATGGGCGCCAGTCATGGTCACGCCCACGCCGACAAACGCAACTGGCTGGAGCGTCGACGCGATGAAGAAGCTTCGCTAGGTTTCACCACCCAGCCCTATTGCCTGATCGTGGGCGGCGGCCAAGGGGGGCTGGGACTCGCTGCGCGACTCAAGCGAATGGGCGTGCCAACCCTGATCGTCGATAAGGCCGATCGTCCTGGCGATCAGTGGCGCGGCCGCTACAAGTCGCTGTGCCTGCACGACCCTGTCTGGTATGACCATATGCCTTACCTGCCCTTCCCCGATCACTGGCCGGTCTTCACCCCAAAAGACCAGATTGGCGACTGGCTGGAAATGTACACCAAAGTCATGGAGCTCAATTATTGGCCGCGTACAGAATGCGTGAGCGCCAGCTTTGACGAGCAAAGTGGCACCTGGAATGTTGAAGTGCAGCGCGATGGCGAGCGTGTAACTTTACAGCCGACCCAGTTGATCCTCGCCACCGGCATGTCTGGCGTACCCAATGTTCCTGTTTATCCGGGTGCCGGGGATTTCAATGGCCAGCAGCATCACTCCAGTCGCCATCCCGGTGGAGACGCCTGGAGCGGCAAGCGCGCAGTGGTCATCGGTGCGAACAATTCGGCTCACGATATCTGCGCCGATCTGGTGGAGAACGGCGCCGAGGTGACCATGGTGCAACGCTCGAGCACCCACATCGTGCGTTCCGACAGTTTGATGGATCTGGTCTTCGGCGGGCTCTACTCGGAAGACGCCCTGGAGACGGGGTTGACCACGGACAAGGCTGACATGCTGTTTGCCTCGATCCCCTACAAGGTAATGCCCAGTTTTCATCAACCCGTCTTTGACGCGATCAAGGAGCGTGACAAGGACTTCTACGGGCGCTTGTCCGAGGCTGGCTTCATGCTCGACTTCGGTGACGACGACTCTGGTCTGTTCATGAAATACGTGCGCCGTGGCTCTGGTTACTACATCGACGTCGGTGCCTCGGAACTGATCGCCAACGGCACGATCAAGCTCAAGAGCGCGCCTGGCCTGGGTGTCGAACGCATCGAAACAGATGCCGTCGTACTCAACGATGGCAGCCGACTACCGGCAGATCTGATCGTCTACGCCACGGGCTATGGCTCAATGAATGGGTGGGCGGCGAAGCTGATTTCCCAGGAAGTGGCTGACAAGGTCGGCCGCTGCTGGGGCTTGGGTTCTGAAACCACGAATGATCCTGGCCCGTACGAGGGCGAACTGCGGAACATGTGGAAGCCAACACAGCAGGAAAACCTCTGGTTCCACGGTGGCAACCTGCATCAGTCACGGCACTATTCGCTGTATCTGGCGCTGCAGTTGAAGGCGCGCTTCGAAGGCATCGACACCTCCGTCTACGGCCTTGCCGAGAGTCACCACACTGGCTGAGTCAAATGGCGCCCAGCCTTTGGTTGGGCGCCTTTCCACAATGTCCCGGACGCATTCCGGACGAAGCGCTACAGGAGCTTTCGAGCGTGGATAGCTGGATCAAGATCGATCCCGGGGATGACCTGGTAACCGGTCAGCTTGAGGCGAAACCATCCATCCTCAACCTCAAATGGATCCAGAACATTTTCATAGTTGTTCTTTCGTGCGTTCATCAAAGTGCATGCCAATCGGTAGTTATGCCACTCATAAACGTCTTGCCAGGCAAGCGACTTGGGCAGCATGTGGTCAACCGATGCTCCACCCGTAACGGGCTCGATATAAATACAGACGTAGGCACAGAGTCGGTTATACGCCTCCATCAACTCTGGCAATGCCTCTGTCCATATCGCCGGAAATTTATCCGCCGGTATTGCGTCTCTTGCCTGGGCTACGACCTTTCTTGGTCGTCCCGCACGCTTGGGCAAGTCCGCCTCTCCTACCAGCTCAGCTATAGCCCGAAGCCCTGGCTGTCTAACATTCACATCGAAATTTTGCGGTTCGTCCGCCCGCTCCACTTTGAAAATGATTTCTCTTGCTGGCGGTACCCGATAACGTTCATAGGCTACTTGATGCTCTCGCCACGTCCAGACCAGAAGATAAGCCAGCGCCGCAATACGCCGCATCCCTGCCGAGGCGAGAGTCAAAGGCACGTCTTGTCCATAAGCCATTCTGAGAGAGGGAATCTCCCTGACGCTCTCTCCCACACGCATTGGAGCACCGGGGGTCAACTTCTCTATGCCCGAAGGCGAGAGTGCGTCTAACACCTTTACCAGATCGTCAAAGGCGGGCTTGCCTCCTTCTTGCCACAAAACCCAATCGCTGATCAGGCCATTGCACAATTGGGTCTTGCCATCGCTGGACAGCAATCCATTCCATACTGCGTCGGGTGAAAAATCAAAACTGCGAGGACGGTTTGGCGCGGGGGCTTCCCCTGTATCGCTCTTCCAATAATTTCGTGCCGGATCCCAGACCGAGAAACTTCCGTCTACGCCCGCATAGATCACGACGCCAGGAATCTCTGGACGACTTTGCTTGACCGACCATTGCTGCGTCTCATGATCGAAGCGGCTTTTGAAGGAGAAATCGCCAGTACTGCCTTCATAGCAGTAAGTGATATTGGATTGCTCGGAATTTTTACGAGGAGTAGCAATTGCTTCTCTCGACCAGGTACGCGTCAACGACCACCACGCAATATCCAACACAAAACTTTTACCCAGGCCATTGTCACCGGTTAGAAAATTAAGGCGCGATTTGAAGTCAATTACCAGCCGCTCCGCAGGGCCAACGCCTTCAAGGGTGAGGCTTTTTAGCATGGGCTGTGTCTCCAACCGTTCGGACGTCATGAATTAGGCAGTACTTCATGCCTAAATAATGCTCGGATGTGCCTGGTAGGCTTCGATTATTGCCTATTAGGCACTTGTGCCTAGCGCCTCAAGTGACCTTTTTGAGGGAACGCAAGCGGCTCCATATGGCTCGCCACTGAGCCCATGGACATGCGCGCTGGTACCGAAACCGCCTTGGCGCGGGTGGTTTCGGTGTTCGGTGCGGCGCAGCCGCACTGTGCTTATTTGTTCGCCAATCGCCGCGCCAATCGCATGAAAGTGTTGGTGCATGACGGGGTGGGTATCTGGCTCATCGTTCTTATGTCTGGGCCTACGCCACCAGCCAATTTTCGGACTTGGCGGCGGTCGTTTATGACTTCAGCCCCAGCCGCGCAGGCGAACACGCCCGCAATTTTCTGGATGCTGGAAAGGCAAGTTGGTCTGCGACGATTTCGGCGGCTACAAGGCCAGTTTTGAACTCGGCGTGACCGAGATCGGCTGCATGGCCCATGCGCGGCGCAAATTTTTCGAGCTGCACGCCACGCACAAAAGCCAAACGGCGGAACAAGCCTTGCGATACATCCAGATGCTGTACGAAATCGAGCGTGAAGTCCGCGATCTGGAACCGGATTTACGTCGCTTAATAAGGCAAGAAAAAGCCGTGCCGGTAATGGAAGCGCTACATGCCTGGATGATCGCCCAGCGCCAGATCGTACATGATGGTTCGGCTATCGCTAGAGCTTTGGATTACAGCCTGAAACGCTGGGCAGCGCTATCGCGCTATCTGGATGACGGGGCCGTACCCATTGACAACAACTGGGCTGAAAACCAAATCCGACCTTGGGCGTTAGGTCGCAAGAACTGGTTATTTGCGGGTTCACTACGCAGCGGAAAACGGGCGGCGGCGGTCATGAGTTTGATCCAATCGGCACGGCTAAATGGACACGATCCGTATGCCTATTTTAAGGACGTTCTCAAGCGACTGCCAACGCAGCGGGCGAGTGAGATGGGGGGCTGCTGCCGCATAAGTGGCAATTGTTTTAATCCCGCAAGGCATGATGCCTGGCCGCACACGACCGGGGAGATATCCGTAGTAACTACATCGTTACCGCCGAATGACACCAATGCTTGCATGGCCGCCGGTATGGAGGGGTTAGGGGCATCCATGCGAGCCCCGGACGCTTTCGGTGATGTACATGCAAGACTGTCACCTTAGTGTTCGTGTCCACGCGTCTATGGATTGGCTGGTGGAGCACTCGGCAGCACATTCTCATGTGCTGCCGTGAGCAGGTGGCGGACTCCGCTGTGGTTTAGATGAGTTACCACAGTAGAGCGTGGCATGGGCGCGGGCGAAGGCATTCCTACCCCGCACTTGCCTGTTCCTACCTTTCGCTTATAACGCAAAAACGACGGAGATCACCATGTTGGCCAAGGACACACCACTGAACGAGCTGCGACGTCTAGCTTCGAAGGCAGAGAACCGTATGACTGAAACAGGCATTCCCCGCGTCTCGATGATTCAGGGGGATGTTCCCAAGCATTTGCTGGCTGCCGTTTACGCAACCTCATTTTGCAGGGCAGCAAAGCAATGACCGTTGGCGAGCGTACTTTGCGCTACGATCCGGCCACGTACTTTGTGATGTCAGTCGATTTGCCCGCCGTGGGCACCCTGCATCCTGCACCAACGGGGGAGCCGTACCTCGCTGTTAGCCTGACACTCGATCCGACGGTGCTTTCCACATTGATGTCTGATCTGCCCAAACGCACCGAGATTTTCGAAGACAACGCGGGGTTTTCAGTCGCAGCCGTTACGCCGAAATTGATGGATGCGTGGGTGCGGATGTTGGGCTTGATGGAGACACCTGATGAGGTCGCGGCCCTGGCCCCGATTTACGAGCGTGAAATTCTCTTTCGGGTGTTACAAGGGCCTCACGGCTGGATGTTACGAGACATCGCTGCACCGGACACTGCTATGGCTAAGGTCAGTGTGGCGATTCAGCACATACGCAAAGACTTTGCCGACCCTATCCGCGTAGAGAGCCTTGCCAGCAAAGCCGCCATGAGCGTGTCGGCGTTTCATCGCCACTTCAAATCCATCACCACCCTAAGCCCATTGCAGTATCAGAAGCGGGTTCGGTTACTTCAGGCGCGAACCCTGATGATGACCAATCCCGGCAGCGTCAGCAGCGCCGCTTTCAAAGTGGGTTATGAAAGTGTCAGCCAATTTACCCGTGATTACACGCGTGTTTTCGGTCTGCCGCCTGCGCGAGATACCGCCAGAATTCAAGCCGAGGTCAAGCCGTTCAGGGCTGACTGAGCAATACAGGCGTACCGCTAAAAAAGCGCGCGATGATCCATAACGAGCCGCACAACGTTCCCGCTGCGCCAACCCAAACGGCGCTCGTCAAGCCGTAATTATCGACGGTGATTCCGCCAACCAATGCCCCAGCACCCATAAATAACTGGCCCATGGAGACGAATAGTGCCGCAGCACTTTCCAAGTGATTAGGCGCAGCGTTGAAAATCCAACTCTGGATCGCGATAGGTAGCATCCCAAAGCCGAAGCCCCACATCACGACTGCGAGGGTGACAGCTGCTGGATTTTTTCCTATGGCCGCTAACAACAGCATCGAACAGCCCAGAACCAATGATGTACTCAATACTGCCAGGCGCAGATTTCGTCCGACCCACCAACCGCAAAACAGATTGCCGAGAATCCCGGCAATGCCGTAGGTGAGAAGTAGCGCACTGAGTGCACTGGGTTCAACGCCGCTCACCTCTCCCAAGTATGCGGCGAAATAGGTGTAAGCGCAGAACTGCCCGGTAAAAATCAGCGCCACGGCCACCAGACCAAGTTGCACGTTAGGTATCTTCAATACGCTTGGAACGTGCGTTAACCCTGATGACGGCTCGGGACGGATAGCTGGAAGAAGCCTAACCAGTGCCAACACCAGCAACGCGGCTAAAACAGCTGACACCGCAAAACTCATGCGCCATCCAAATAAAGCACCGAGCATCGTTCCCGCTGGAACGCCGGCAACAGTGCCCAACGTAACGCCTGAAAAAACGATGGATGTCGCTTTCCCCACCGCGTCAGGCCGAAGCCGTGCACCGAGCGAAACACCAATTGTCCAAAAGCCACCGACTGCAACACCCAGCACAACACGGCCTAGCAACAGTAACGGCAAACCATTTGCGCAGGCGATAAGCGAGTTGGAAACGACGAGCAAACTGAGCAATACCCAGAGGACATGGCTGCGATCAAAGGCGTTGGTAAGACCTATGGTCAACAACGCAGAGCATGCAGCCACCACACCGGGAATGGTGATCATGAGACCTGCCTGTCCCTGCGTTATCGCCAGATCGTTGGCGATTTGCGGCAGTAAGCCCACGGGCAGGAACTCCGCCGTGACCAGCGCAAAAGCGCCAATGCCGATGGCGGCCACTGCACTCCATGGCGCCGGAGCAGGTGTTAATGCTGAGGTGGTGTTTGAATCCACCAGAACTGTTTGGGTCATGATTGAAGCCTTCTGACAATACAGGCGCACACGGGTTGCGCCTGATGCGTATAAGGGGGCGTTAGTAACCAACCCCACGCACGCCACCCGATGCTCGGATCGATTCACCAGTAACCCAGTGCGAATCCTCGGACGCCAGGAACACGGCCAATGGCGCGATATCTTCAGGCTCGCCAAAGCGGCCTAGCGGCGTGCCGGCGATCAGTTTTTCGCCAAACTCACCGTCGAAATTGCCTTTGGTGAGCGGCGTATTGGTGTGACCGGGCAGGATAGAATTGACGCGGATGCCTTTCGCGCCGAGTTCACGCGCCAAGGCAAAGGTCAACGTGTCCACAGCCCCCTTGGTTGCCGAATAGACGCTTGATGCCAAGTACGGATCGGTGCTGAGGATAGAGCTGATATTGATGACGCTGCCCTTGCCGTCAAACAATTTCACTGCCTCACGGACAGCTAGCAGATAACCCAAAACGTTGACATTGAATTGATGATGGAACGCGTCCTCGGTAAGGTCTTCAATCATCTGAAACACCGCAACACCCGCGTTATTCACCAGAATATCCAGGGTGCCGAACTCAGTGGCAACAGTTTCGAACAAGCGCGTTACATCAGCGCCTTTGCTCATGTCCGCTTGAACTGCGATGGCTGTGCCGCCGTTCTCTTGGATGAAAGCAACAACTGCGTCTGCCTCCGGCTTGCTTGAGGCGTAATTGATAACAACCGTAGCGCCTTGCGCGGCTAACGCTTTTGCGATACCTGCGCCGATACCTTTGGAGGCGCCGGTGACAACGGCAATTTTTCCTTCAAGTTTCATGGGGTGACCTTCTTAAGTTGACTGATGATTTGCAAAGCTCGCTACGGTTAAGGGTTCAGCCCTTTCCGCCTACCAACAGTATTCAGTCAACGTCCGATCAAACCTTTGCCGGTTCCTATCCAATCCTTGCCTGTTCTTATCAGCGCGCTTGCGCGACGCTCGGGGATACGCCATGTTGCGACCATGACTAATCCTCCCATCACACCCATGGATGAACTGCGCAGCATCGTCATGCGTGCGCAACACACCTGGACTGAAACCGGCCTGCCGCGCGTGGCCATGGTCAAGGCAGAAGCATGTGCCAGTAGGGTTTACCAGCCCATGCTGCACATTGTTCTTCAAGGCGAAAAAACGCTGACTATCGGTGACCGAGTTCTGAACTACGGCGAGGCGACCTACTTCGTGGTGCCGGTTGACGTGCCAGCTACCGGCGAGATTTACCCGAGCGGGCCGCAGCAGCCTTACCTGGCACTGAGTTTGGACTTGAACACAACAGTTATTGCGTCTCTGATGGAAGGCAGTAGTACAGAAGCCGCGCAAGCGCCGGCGAAGTGCTTTGCACCAGTGCCCGCATCGTCAGACATGATCGACGCTTGGCTGCGTATGCTGCGGCTGATTGATCGCCCGAATGAGGCTGCGGTTCTAGCACCGATGATTGAGCGTGAAATTCTATTCCGCGCATTGCAGGGCCCACTGGGTGCGGTGTTGCGTGAACTCGCTCGTCCTGAAGGACGCCTTGTGCAAATTCGCCGCGCCACCCAATGGATTCGCGAGCACTACACCGAGCCCTTTCGCGTGGAGCCGCTCGCCGCCATGGCCGACATGAGCGTGGCAGCCTTTTATCGACATTTCAAAGCTGTCACGACGATGACGCCCATCCAGTACCAAAAAAAACTGCGTTTGCTAAAAGCGCGCTGGCTGCTGCTGTTTGAAACCCAAAATGCCTCCTCCATCGCATTTACCGTTGGCTATGAAAGCGCTTCACAATTCAGTCGGGAGTACGCCCGTTTATTTGGTTTTCCTCCAGCGCGAGATGCAGCCAGGTTCAGATCGCCAGCAGATGGAAGCAACGTAGACACGACGGAAATGCCGTAAGCCAACTGATGCCACATTGTCTTGTGCGTCGGCGCAAGGTTGGCTCTAAATAATGTCTGCCCTTGACGTCACTATCAGTCCTTCACATGGCAGCTACCGGCCAAGAGTGTTTAAAAATCTTCGCCAAAATTGATTTGCGCGCGCCTGTGCTAAATCTAAAATTTATCGGCACTACACAGCCTCTTTGGGACTGAGTTCCGAAGGTTTTGCCTAGCCTAAACTTTTACTAGATGACTTTGCCGGACGCATACTCTGTATGCGTCCGGGCAAGTCGTCTTGCACGGCGACACCACCTGTGTGGCAGCAGCCCTAAAATCCTACTTGCCCGCTGCGTCGACAGCAGCGTCAGCACATCCTACAGGTAGGCATATGGATGTGCCTGAAACGAGGATTGTCTTATCTCGAACCTTATGCGAGATAACCCAGCAACAATTGCCGCACATTTTCCACTAGCGCAGACTCCCCCTTACGCGGAGGAAGTAGCAGGAACCTGGCTTGCGCCAACGCAGGCAGGCCAGCCCTGTAGGGCTCGACGCCAAGCGGTATGGCACTCGCGTTTAGGCACGCAATGCCAAGCCCTGCCCTCAATGCCGATTGCAACCCCGCCACCCCTGAGGTCGAGTAAACGATCTCATATCCGACATGGTCGCGTTCCAACACTTGGCAACTGTATTCCGACAATCCGCACCCGCTGATCGCGAGCAGTGGTAGCGGCTGCCCAGGCTCTGGAACCCAGCCAGAAGCGGCTACCCATTGCAGTGGTTCCCGCCTCACCTCAAAGGTGCTGGATGTGAACACGCGCTCGTTGAAACGCATGGCCAAGCCAATGTCTAGGTAGTCACTTGCCTGGTCAATTTCCAGACTCTTTTTCATCACCACATGAAGTCGAAGCCGTGGATGCCATTCACGTAGTTTTTTCAGTAGCCCGGCAATGTCGTCGGGGCGGAAGTAATCGGTTATCGCCAAGCGTATCTCACCTTCGAATTGTTCGCCTCGAACATCAGACAGCGCCCGCTCTCCCAGGGTGAGGATCTGCTTGGCGTGGCGCAAAAGTCGTTCACCCGCAGGGGTGGGGCGGACGCCTTGCTTGCTTCGAATGAGCAACTCGACTCCGATGGCATCTTCCAGCTTCCGCAGTTGTTCACTGATGGCGGAGGTCGAGCGAAACAGAGCCGGAGCGGCTGCAGAGATACTGCCTGCGTTACAGACCGCCAAGTAGACGTAGAGCTGGCTAAGATCGAAGTGGTACATGCAAGTTCCGGATAAACAGGAAGATGAACACTGATTTTCCCGCTTTTTAGGATGATGTTCAAAGGCTAAGTTACTGGTACATCACTTACGAGGATTACTGAAATGCCTGGTATCACCCTGACCTTATCTGGGGCGCCTGATGCTGCCTTAGCGTCCCAACTCAGCCACGAGCTGACTGAACTGACTGCACGCGTTCTGGACAAGCAGCCATCTCAAACGATGGTGATCGTTGGGTTCGTTGATCCTAGTTTGTGGTTTATCGACAGTAAATCGCTTGAGAACTTGGGGCGAAATAGCTTTCGCCTGGAGATCACGATTACCGACGAGACAACCACAGTGGCGCAGAAACGGCGCTATCAGCGTGAGTCGTATGATTTGCTCTCAGAGCGCGTTGGGAATGTACACCCTCATTCGAACGTCCACATCATAGACGTGCGTGCTACGGCGTATGGCTATGGCGGAGTGCCGCAAGCGGAGAAACTATGGGGATGAAAAAGGTAAGCCTCCGCCCAGCTCACCTTGTGTAAGCTAGGCCGGCACCCACTGATGCGGCAGCAATTGCCCGATCTCACTCGCCCGCTGCGTCGGCAGCCGCGTCAGCACATCCTTGAGATAGGCATACGGATCATACCCATTCATGCGCGACGATTGGATCAAGCTCATGATCGCCGCCGCCCGTTTGCCGCTGCGCAGCGACCCAGCAAACAACCAGTTCGACCGCCCAAGCGCCCACGGTCGGATCAAGTTCTCGATCTGGTTGTTGTCGATGGGTACAGCCCCATCCTCAAGGTAGCGCGTCAGCGCTAACCAGCGTTTAAGGTTGTAATCCAGGGCCTTGGCCGTAGCCGAACCATCGGGCACAAGCTCGCGTTGGGCCAGCATCCACTCATGCAGTTTTTCAGCAATGGGCACCGCCGTTTCCTGGCGTAGTCGCCAACGCTCTTCGTCGCTCATTTCCTTGGCGTGTCGCTCGACTTCGTACAGCCCACCAATCGAGTGAAGCGCCTGCTCCGCCAATTGGCTTTTATTGGCTACATGCAAGTCGAAGAACTTACGGCGTGCATGGGCCATGCAGCCGATCTCGGTAATGCCCAGCTCAAAGCTGGCTTTGTAGCCGGCAAAGTCATCACAGACCAGCTTGCCGTTCCAGGTGCCCAAGAAATTACGCGCATGTTCGCCAGCACGGCTGGGGCTGAAGTCATAGACCACGGCCTTTAAGGCCGAGAACGGCGTAGTGCTGTAGGCCCAGACATAAGCGCGGTGAGTTTTCCTCTCGCCGGGCGCCAGCATTTGTACCGGCGTTTCATCGGCGTGAACCACGCGCTGGGCCAGCACCACTTCGCGCAGCGCATCGACCAGGGGCTGGAGCTGCACGCCGGTTTGACCCTCCCACTGCGCCAGTGTCGAGCGCGGTATGGCCAGGCCGGCACGGCCGAAGATCTTCTCCTGTCTATGCAGCGGCAGATGGTCGGCGAACTTCGCCACCATCACATGCGCCAGCAGGCCGGCAGTGGGGATGCCCTTGTCGATCACCTGCGCCGGTACCGGGGCCTGGATCAGTGTTTCGCACTGCCGGCAGGCCCATTTCCCGCGAACGTGCTGTTCGACGGTAAACACGCCCGGTGTGTAGTCCAGCTTTTCGCTGACGTCTTCACCGATGCGCTGAAGCTGGCAGCCGCACGCGCACTGGGTGTTGTCCGGCTCGTGATGGATCACAGTGCGTGGGAACTGCACTGGCAACGGCGCGCGCTTGGGTTGCTGGCGTGGCTCTGTCTGTGCAGGAGCGGGATGAAGAGCTTTTAACTCGGACTCGATGGCTTCGAGGTCGGTATTGAGCAGGTCGTCGAGCAAGCTGCCTTGCGCCGGGCTGATCTGCTCGCTGCGCTTGGCGAACTTGTGGCGTTTAAGGATGGCGATCTCGTGAGTGAGCTGCTCGATGATCGTTTCATTACGATGGATCTTTCGGCTCTGGGTGTCGACCTTGGACATCAACTGCGCAGCCAGTGTGCGCAGTTGTTCGTGGGTCATTTGGTCGAGATCGGGCAAGGAAGTCATGGTGTGGATTTTACCAAAGCAGCCCGCTGCTTCAGCAAAAGAGGCAACATTTAAAGCAATGTAATTGCGCCGCCCGCACCGACTCGTTGCCAGGGTAATCCAAGTACCAGCGCCTGAAGTTGTTCGGGGTCGAGTTCGACCTCCGTCCCACGATGGAGGCCTGGCCAATGAAACTTACCTTGATTCAAGCGCCGGGCGGCAAGCCAAATCCCCACACCATCATGCACCAACACTTTCATACGATTGGCGCGGCGGTTGGCGAACAGATAAGCACAGTGCGGCTTCGCCGCACCGAACACCGCGACCACTCGAGCCAACGCAGTCTCAGTGCCTGCGCGCATGTCCATAGGCTCGGTGGCGAGCCAGGTGGAGTCAATGCGGATCATTGAGCCACGCCACGAATGAAACACGCGCAGCCGTCCGGATCCGAGGCTGGCCATTTTACGGTGATGGATTTATCACCCAGAGGCAGCGAGATGATCACCATCTCTTCTGATGCTCGCCTTGGTACCGTTTTTACCGGAACGAAAGCAGGCAAGGTTGCAGGCGATTGATCCCGGTAAGTCGGTAGCCACTTGCGGATCACGTTGGCGTTGATGCCGTGATGGATGGCTACGCTGGAAATCGTCGCTCCGGGTTGCAGGCACTCCTGGACGACCTGGGCTTTGAATGGTTTGGGGTAAGAGCTGCGTTGGCGCATGGAAATCCTGGCGATAAGGGCGATCGCGTCCGCTTAAAAATACGCGGACACCATCGCCCTTAATGCTGGAGTTCGGTAGGTGACTTGGCCGGACGCTTACCATACTCTGGGCTTGCAACGAGCCTATTTCTTCTGTTCTGCCTGGCTCGCTTTTTCGAGCCTCAGTCGACTGGACGCGGTCAGTTTCTGAAGTCCCAGCTCTCTCGCCATGGCGTGCAGTAATGCCCTCCCTGCTTTACCTTTGGCACGAAGCTCACGAGCAAGCGCCATCAACTCAGCACTACAGATCTCATCAACTGGTCGGATACTCGTCTCATCACCGGGTCTACGACAGACGACGGTAGAGGCATCAGGGTGACGGCTCGGCCAGTAAAACTCGCCGAGATCATCCATTGTCACGCGATGAGTGTTCTTCGCCATCGCAGACACTCTTTCTCGAATCTTGGAACCCGCACGTACCCAACCATGAGCTCTGGCAATACGCCTGGCAAGAATCACATCGAGAATAGGTCCTTCTTCGCAAATCACATGCTCGATGAGTGCGCCTAAAACGCCAGAGTAACTCGCCTCAAAAAACGCATCCGGATCCACCCCTTGAACGATCAAAGCTGGATCGGACTCTCGGTAATAAACAACCTCCACCGCATTTTCGACCAGCAATCGTGCAGCCTCTTCCCGGGCTTCATGCTCAGCGCGTTGAGCTCGACTCAACACGAGCAAAGCGGTTAGACGCTCGTGGATAATATCAGCCGTGCCAACGGCATTGATCCACCAATCAGTCGACCAAGTCCGCAGAATCTCCCAGCCCAACCCACGTAATACATGTTCACGCAATTTGTCTCTATCACGCGCCGTAGCGCTGCGATGGTAGGTCGCCCCATCACACTCCACACCCGCCAGATAGCGACCAGGTGCATCGGGATCGATTACGCCCAAATCGATTCTGAATGCGGAAACACCGACTTGGGTGTGCACTTGCCATCCTCGACTTGTGAGTGCCGCCGCGTCGAGCAGGAGCATGCGCAGTGCCCTGACTCGATTAGCAGCCGAGTTTTCGCCGGACGCTAACCCCGATGCGGCGACAAATCACCCTTCGATCCTGCTAACGATCTATCTCGACCGTCATCAAGACCGGCGAAGCGAACTTAGCCTGCCGGGCATCAAAGCACTCTATAGATCTCGGAAACCACCTGCATCGTTGCGTCTTCGATCGTTCCTTCATTACGGCATAAAAACCAGCCGTTATCTGCAATCGCCCGCTCGAACGCATTGCTACAAGCGACATGCTCTTCCAGGTTATGGATCACAGTACTGCCCAACCCACGAGACCGTGCCGCGGCCCTCGCCCATGAAATTTCAGGGGCGGTGATAACCCCGACATGCAGGTCTGGCACTCGCACGTTTCGATCGAGGTTCAACTGTAGAATCTCTGCAAACGGGACTATCCGGCGAAAGGCGGCATCAGACGGGTACCAGCGATCGATCAGGACGATGCTGCCCGATGGCTGTTCAGGCAGCACGTGTTGCGAAATCCAGGTACGGCTATCAGCAAAGCGCTCACAAACCTCCAACTCCAGATCCCGGGAGGGGTTTCTGACGAGTTTGTTGACGAGGGCCATTGTTTCACCCCTATAGGGATCACTTTTACTCTCGGAAAGTCGGATCACCTTTTTGTTGTCCGCCCTCAGTACTTTCGTAACGGCCTCCAACAGTGTGGTTTTGCCGGCGCCCTTGGGTCCATCCAGAGAAACAAACAGCGAGCTATTCATTCTTCAAAAAACGAGTGGTATACGGGTTTTTCAAGACTCGAATCGTGCAATAACATCTTGCTCCCTTATCTATTCAATATAAGCAGTGAGTGCGTAGAAAAGCGCTTTCAAGCCCTGAAAGCTTTTTCCGTTGTGGTCGCACGGTTCGATCGCTGGAACCGCTTGACGCGACTACGCGAACTGAGTGGAGGGCTCTTCTGAATAGCCATTGGTTAACATTCTAACCTGAAGGCACGTCCTTCCCGCGATTGGGGGAAGAGACACGCCATCTCAGATCCCCCGTTCTCCATCGGCAGCTGTGAAGTCGTGCGTATAATGTGTTTCCTTTCAATTACTTAAGCTGTCCAATGAAAAAACTGCTTTCCGTAGTAGCACTGACCCTCTCGGTCATCACCCCCGCCTTCTCAAGCCCTCCTTCGAACTTTTCAGAAGCCAAGGTCATCGCAAAACAAAAGATCTACCTCGACCAGGCGAACAGTGCCTTTGGCGAATTGTATTGTGGCTGCAAGTGGACATGGGTAGGCAAGTCGGGTGGCCGGATTGACGCGGAGTCTTGCGGCTATCAAACCAGGAAACAACAGAACCGTGCTGAACGGACTGAGTGGGAACACATCGTTCCTGCCTGGACATTCGGTAATCAACGCCAATGCTGGCAGAACGGTGGTCGAGAGCACTGCGTAGACGATGATCCGGTTTTTCGAGCAATGGAGGCAGACCTGTTCAACCTCTACCCATCCGTTGGAGAGGTGAACGGCGATCGCAGCAATTTCAACTACGGTATGGCCTCCGGCGTAGCGCCGCAGTATGGGCAGTGCAAAACGCGAGTCGATTTCGATCAACGATCGGCGGAACCGCGTGACGAGGTTAAGGGGCTGGTCGCCAGGACAACCTTTTACATGTTCGACCGATACAATCTGAACATGTCTCGCCAGCAGCAACAGCTCCTGATGGCCTGGGACAAACAGCACCCCGTTTCGGCTTGGGAGAAAGAGCGTGACAGGCGCATTGCGGCAATCATGGGGTATTCCAATCCGTTCGTAACCGGTGACCGTCGATGGACGCAAGGATACAAGGTGGTTGGCGATGGAGTGGTTAGCGCCATTCCTGTGAATCCCCCGCGAGCAGCAGCCCCGCCGTCCCTGGCGAGCACAAGCAGAGCAGGTGCGATCATTGGCAACCGGAAAAGCCAGATCTATCACCTGTCAATGGGGTGCCCAGGTTATGGTCAGGTGTCGGCGAAAAACCAGATAACCTTTGATTCTGAATCTGGAGCCCAGGCGGCGGGATATCGGAAAGCGGGCAACTGTAAGTAGCATCAATCTGGAGAACTATGGCTACGTCCCAGGACAAAGGAACCACGTCAATTGCACTCGTGCATGAAGCGCTCTACAGCGCCAGGCAGCGAGGCATCGATGTGGCACGTGCATTAGAGAATGCCGACATCGATCCTCAGCTGCTCGACGCGCCACGAGCAAGAGTTTCAGCCAGCTCCTTTGCCAGGCTGTGGGTCGAATTGGCGGATCTCCTGGATGACGAATTTTTCGGTATCGACAGCCATCCTATGCGACGTGGCAGCTTCAAACTGATGTGCCATGCACTCATCGCTTGCGACACTTTGGGCCAGGCTTTGCAGCGGATGCTTTCGTTCTTGCGGCTGGTACTCGATGACATTCACGGAGCATTACAGATCAAGGAGGATCAAGCCTGCATCATCCTGAAGGATGACGGGAGCTTGCGGCGTCTGTTCGCCTACGGTACCTGGTTTATCCTGGTGCATGGCCTGGCGTGTTGGCTGGTTAACCAACGCATTCCATTGCGGGCGCTAAGTTTCCGCGTCCAGAAGCCTGCCGATGAAAGCGACTATCGAATGCGCTTTTGTGAAGACATTCATTACGACGCACCCATGACCCAGGTCAGCTTCGACAAAAAATTCCTGGATATGAAAATTGCACAGACGCCTGCCAGTCTCAGCGCATTTCTAAAAGAGTCCCCCGCGTGCCTTTTGGTCAAATACCGCAACGACGACAGTATCAGTGCGCAGATAAGACGTCGTTTGCGAGGGTTGAGCCCTGACAAGTGGCCAGAAAGAGACGAGCTGGCCATTGTACTGCGCATGTCCAACTCGACCTTGCAGCGCCGGCTGCAAGCAGAAGGTACCCATTATCAGAACCTCAAAGATGATTTACGTCGTGATATGGCCATTGACCTGCTCTCGCGCGGTGACCTGACGGTGACCGAAGTCGCGGCAGAGACCGGCTTTCAAGAAACCAGCGCTTTTCACCGCGCGTTCAAAAAGTGGACGGGAGTCAACCCGGGCGCCTATCGGCGCAACCATTGCGACGAGTAATGCCGCTTTAATACCACGCTCCCCTTTCCCGCTCTATTCACGTCGGCCAGGCACCGTCCTGGCTGTCGTGCCTGCCAACTTGTCGCCCTGTTGCCGGCGTTCAATTCGCTGGCGTCCCGGACATGCCCAAACAGCTCACACAAGTTGGTGCCGCCAGGCATGGGCGGCCCCAAATCGCCTACCTAGAATGGCCACCAACCCGCTGTCCTCCCCTGAATAAACGGCTGGAGGTCGACGCCATCAAGCTGACGTTTCGGCGTCCAACTTGAGGTACGCCAGCCAGTGCACTTCACCAACAACAATAAAATCGAAGGAGACACGATATGCAACCAATGAACGTCTATGCGCTCGCAGGCGAGTCAACATTCAACAGCTTCCATCGGCTGATTCTTTTCTGGTGCGTGCTGATATTGGTCATCGACGGCTACGACCTTGCCGTTGTCGGGGCTGCATTGCCCGCCATAATGAAAGACATGGGAATCGACCCCACCAGCGCTGGCATCATGGCCGGCTCGGCCCTGCTGGGAACCATGCTGGGTGCGATTTTTCTGGGGACGCTGGCCGACCGTATCGGTCGCCCGAAAATGATCGCCATCTGCGTCGCGTTGTTCAGCCTGTTCACAGCGGCTGCGGGACTCACCAGCGACCCGATCAGCTTCAGCATCGCCCGCTTCATCGCCGGGCTCGGAATCGGCGGCGTCCTGCCGATCGTTACAGCACAAATGGGCGAGTTTTCGCCGGCGAAGCTTCGTACCCGGCTTGTGACCCTGGTGTTTGCTGGCTACTCGGTGGGCGGCATTCTGGTCGCACTCACCGGTAAGCAACTGATCGAAAGTCACGGTTGGCAGTCGGTCTTTTACGTCGCCGGCCTCCCCGTGCTGTTGATCCCGTTTATCTTGAAGACCATGCCGGAATCGATGGCGTTCTTGCTCAAACGGGGTCGCCAGCAGGAATTGCGCACCCTCGTCAAAAGGATCAACCCCACTTATCCATTGGACAGCCAGACAGTGTTGGCGGGCAATCCTGCCAAGAACGATGCCTCGCTCGACGCCCCGATCAAAGGACTGTTCAGCGAAGGCCGTGGCTTCAGTACGGTGATGATCTGGGCAGCCTTCATGACTGGACTGTTCATGGTCTACGCGCTCAATTCATGGTTGACCAAGCTGATGGCCATGTCGGGCCACAGCCTGGGCTCGGCGCTTAACTTCGTTATCGTTTTCAACGTCGGTGCGATTGTCGGTGCGCTCGGCGGCGGATGGCTCAGCGACAAGTTCAACATCAAATATGTGCTGGTTTCATTCTACGTGGTGGGCGCAGTGGCGCTGACTGTAATGGGCTTCACCCGCTCGACCGAGTTGTTGTTCGTGGTCGTCTTCATTGTTGGCGCATCCACCCTCGGCACTCAATTGATCGCCTACGCCTATGCGGGCGATTTCTACCCGACCTCAATTCGGTCCACAGGCGTGGGCTTCGCGTCCGGTGTCGGCCGAATCGGCGCAATCATTGCGCCAGTGCTTATCGGCTGGCTCGTCTCGCTGGCCTTGCCGCTTGAACAGAACTTCATGGTGATCGCACTCGCAGGCCTCATTGGAGCCTTGGCGGTCACATGTGTAAACCAGGCACGGGCGGACTCCACACAGATCAGCAAAGCGCCAGCATTGTCACGCTGACCGCCGGTTCGCAGTCCTGATCTCGCTGTCGCCTGCCTCAAATCAGTTAAAGGATGTGCCCCTTGAATCGCTTGTCACTACCGCCGCTCTCAGCGCAAGAACTAAAACGCACCGTCGACTGGGCCATCGCCTCACGTCGCAGTGTCAGAGCCTTCCTGCCAACTGCCGTGGCGCGTGAGGAAGTCGAAGCGATTCTGGACATCGCCCGGTTCAGCGCGTCGGGTGTCAACATGCAACCGTGGCGCGTTCACGTCGTAACCGGCGCCGTGAAGGAACGTCTGTCGATGGCAATCGCCGCCATCGACAACGATCCGCAGCTTAATGGCGACATGCAGGATCCTTACGAGTACTACCCCCGCGAGTGGGTCGCACCCTACGTTGATCGCAGGCGTAAAGTCGGCTGGGATCTCTACGGGCTGCTGGGAATCGCCAAGGGTGACAAGCAACGCATGCACCAACAGCACGGGCGCAATTACCGATTCTTCGATGCTCCGGTAGGGTTGCTGTTTACCCTGGACAGAGTGCTCGAGCAGGGCAGCCTGCTGGATTACGGCATGTTCCTGCAGAGCGTGATGGTGGCTGCCCGCGGTCGGGGCTTGCACACCTGCCCACAAGCGGCGTTCCTCAAATATCACAAAGTCATTTCGGAAGTTCTGGGCATTCCAGCCGGGCAAATGCTGGTCTGCGGAATGAGCCTTGGCTACGCCGATCCCGCGTCCATTGAAAACACGCTGGTCACCGCTCGAGAGCCGGTCAGCGCCTTCACCATTTTTCACCATAATAATAAGGAGACCTGTCCATGATTACTGGCGCCTACGCACACGGACTCGATCAAAGCCCGGCGAACCATGTCCCTCTGACACCCCTCGGTTTTCTGGATAGAGCCGCCCTGGTTCACCCTGAGCGTGTTGCCATCATCCATGGCGAGCTACAAAGGACTTGGGCGCAAACCCGCGACCGTTGCTACCAGCTCGCTTCGGCGTTGGTGGGTAGAGGCATCCACCCGGGTGATACCGTTTCGATCCTTTCGCCCAACACGCCGGCGATGGTCGAAGCGCATTTCGGTATTCCGTTGTCGGGCGCCATCCTCAACACGATCAACCATCGCCTGGACGCCGAAGGCATCGCGTTTATTTTGCGCCACAGCGAATGCAAGTTGCTGCTGGTCGATTGCGAGTACATGGCGGTTGCCTCTGCGGCACTTGAGCGACTCGAACACCGCCCGGCATTAATCAACATTCGCGATCACCTGGCTGCCGCAGGTGCCGACTCGCAGGTACCGGACTACGAATCACTGCTCGCCGAGGGCGACGCGACATTTGAAGGGGTATGGCCGAGTACCGAGTGGCAACCCATCGCCCTCAATTACACTTCGGGCACCACGGGAGACCCGAAAGGCGTGGTGGTCAGTCACCGTGGCACCTACTTGATGAGCCTGTTGCAGATGACCAATTGGTCGCTCCCTCAGGCACCTCGATACCTGTGGACGTTGCCCATGTTCCACGCCAACGGCTGGTGCTTCACATGGGCGATCACGGCAGCGGCCGGCACCCATGTGTGCCTGCGCAAGGTCTCTGCGGAAACGGTGTTCGACGGGATTGCCAAACACCAGGTTGATCATTTCTGCGCGGCCCCCACGGTGATGGCCATGATCGCCAATGCATCCGGTTTTCGCGCCCTGCCCCACCCGGTTCGCGTATTGACGGCAGGTTCCCCGCCGCCTGCAACTGTGCTGGACGCGGTGGTCTCCATGGGGTTCCAGGTTGACCATGTGTATGGCATTACTGAAGTGGCGGGCACGCCGATCAGCTGCGTCTGGCAGGACGGATGGGACGGGCTCCCCGATCGAGAGAAAGCGAAAATACGGGTTCGACAAGGTGCACGTGCTGCGGCATTCGAAGGCTTGATGGTCGCGGACGCGCAAACGCTACAACCCGTTCCCCATGACGGCCAGACCACCGGTGAACTGCTGCTGCGAGGCAATACCGTGATGATGGGTTACCTGAAAAATCCGACAGCCACGCAAAACGCATTTGAGGGCGGCTGGTTCCATACCGGTGACGTCGCGGTGGTTCACGCAGACGGTTACATGCAGATCACCGACCGCTGCAAGGACGTCATCATTTCCGGTGGTGAAAATATTTCATCCGTCGAAATCGAAGACGTCCTCCATAGCCATGCCGCAGTACTTCATGCCGCCGTGGTTGCACAGCCGGACAATAAATGGGGCGAAGTGCCCTGCGCTTTCATCGAACTGAAAAGCGAGACCCTCTCCCCTACAGAAGCGGAACTCATCGCGTACTGCCAGGCACGCCTGGCCCGCTACAAGTGCCCCAGCCGGGTGATCTTCATGGAGCTTCCCAAAACGGCCACCGGGAAAATCCAGAAGTTCATTCTTCGCCAACAAGCCGGCAGCCGGGAAGCCATCCTACGACTGGCTTCAAGTGGCTGATAACGGCGTGGTGTGCGGTCTGCGCCCACCACAACTGGCGTTGCGTGCAGACCGTCGATATCACTCCGACCACCCTCACCTTGCACAACTGACATCCACACATTAATCAACGTGCGCAGCGCAGCCGCGTCGCTCTTTCAGGGAGAGGTGCGCGCTGCCGACACCAAAAACAACAACAAATGGTGCATTAAGACATGTCAAAAAAAACCATGACGTCGCTCTCTACGCTCCTGTTCACATGCGCGGCTCCCAACACTTATGCCGCGTTCATCGACGACACGCAGACAAGCCTCGAATTGCGCAACTTCTATTACAATCGCGACTTTCGCAACGAGGGCGCCAGCCAATCCAAACGTGATGAATGGGCCCAAGGTTTCATCTTGAACCTGCAGTCCGGATTCACCGAGGGCACGCTTGGCTTTGGCGTCGATGCGCTCGGCCTGCTGGGTGTAAAACTGGATTCCAGCCCCGACCGAACCGGTTCCGGCCTGCTGGCCTTTGATTCGCAGCGCAATGTGAATGACGAATACGGCAAGTTTGTTCCAACCGCGAAGGCTCGCCTGGGGCGTAGCGAATTACGTATCGGTGGTCTCAACCCCGTGTTGCCCCTGTTATCCAGCAACAACAGCCGCCTGCTCCCACAGGTGTTCCGCGGTGGAATGCTGATCTCTAAAGACCTTGAACCTTTGACCTTCAGTGCTTTACGGATCAACGCCGTGAAACAGCGAAACTCGACCGACTTTGAATCGCTGACCACGTTCGGCTACAAGCCGGTACAGGCCGATCACTACACCTATCTGGCCTTTGACTACAAAGTGATGCCGCAACTTTCGCTCAGCTACCATGTGGCCGAACTGGGAGACCTCTACCGCTCGAATTTTTTCGGCTTGAAGTTCGAACGCCCGCTGGGCGCCGGTTCGGTGATCTCCGACCTTCGCTATTTTGCTGCCAGCGAAACCGGGGATGAAGGACTGGGTGAAGTGGATAACCGCACGCTAAGTACACTGCTTTCCTACCGTCAGAGCGGCCATACGTTCGGCATTGGCTTCCAGAAAGCCTGGGGCGAAACATCGTTCGCCATGGTTAACGGTGCTGATACCTATCTGTTCGGCGAGTCGTTGGTCAGTACTTTTACCGCACCCAACGAGCGCGTCTGGATAGCGCGTTACGACTTTGATTTCGCAGCTGCCGGATTACCGGGGCTCATTCTGGGTCTGAAGTATGTAACGGGTGACGAGGTAGACCCTGCCCTGTTGGGTTCATCCCAGGCTGCCAATCTGCGATCCAAAGGGCAGGATGGCAAAGAATGGGAGCGGGTCACCGACATCATTTACACCGTACAAAGTGGCCCGTTGAAGAATGTATCAGCACAGTGGCGCAACTCCACGAATCGCTCCACCTACGCCGACAGTGCTAACGAAAATCGGCTGATTTTCCGATACACGTTCAAGTTCTGAGAGAGATCACACAGGATTCGCGCTCATACTATCGCTGAGGCTTGCTTGGCCCTGAAATCGCGCCTTGATAGGGCCAATCTTGACACCCACGGACTTTCCCCGACGCCGTCTATAATCTGTCTATATTCTGTCTATAGTCACTCTATAATCAGCCATAAAAACTCACAACCCTCCGGTAAGCCCTGTCGGTGGCTTGAATTTCAGCCTGGACAAAATCGGCCTCGGCAAAGACATCGATCTGACCACTGCGCTTGTGGCGCTCTCCGATGAATCGCAGAAGATTATCGTCCTGATGATCGACGAAGCGCAGCACGCGATTACAACGAGCGAAGGTGTGGCGGCGCTGTTCGCGCTCAAGGCGGCAAGGGACGAACTCAACAGTTCCAAGCATCATGGACTTCGCATCGTCTGCACCGGATCGAACCGGGACAAACTGGCCATGCTGCGCAACAGTAAGGATCAGGCTTTCTTTGGCGCTTCCATGGTGCAGTTCCCCACCCTGGATCAAGATTTCATCGATTGGTTGTGTGCCAACCTTGATCTTCCCTGCGCGCTCGATCCGACAGAGGTGTTCGAGCTATTCAAGGAAAGTGGCTACCGCCCTGAGTTGCTCGGGGCGGCGGCTGACGAAATCCGCTTTGACTTCACCATCGACCCTGAAACCATACCGGCACGGTTTACCGAACTGGTTCGAGCGCAAGCTGATGAGCTGTACGCGAACCTGAAGAAGGTGATCCGTAGCCTCACCCCTATCCAGTCTGCCGTCATTCGCGTCATGAGCGTGAAAGGCGATCACTACGCCCCCTTCGAGGCTCCGACCATGGCGCTGTACGCCAAAGCGCTGGAGCACGCGGGGATTGCAGCAAGCGAAGTAAAGGTTGAAGTACCGGGTGTTCAGCAAGCACTCATTGCCTTACAGGAGAAAAAGTTGGTCTGGAAGGCTTCGCGGGGTGTGTATGCAGTCGATGAACAGGTGATTGTCGATCTGCTACGTGCCGATGGCCTGCTGGGAGGATTGTCCTGATTGTAGGAGCGAGCTTGCTCCGGGCGGCGTTCCGACGATGGTCGTCAACGATAACGCTATCAACCTGACACCCCGCGGCGCTTTCAGGTTTTTCGCGAGCAAGCTCGCTCCTACAGTTGATCGTCAAGTGTGCCGATGGCAGTGCTCATTGCCCGAACCAATGTCAAAATAACGTTACCTCCTCAAAATACCTCAGTTCCACTCATCAGAAAGATCGGTTTTTTGACGATTCTCCGATATGCGGTCACAACTTTCACGCTCCCTCAGGTCCTAACACCGTGCTCGTCGATGGAATATTGACATCAATGCGGTTTTAGCCTGACACGGAGATAAGTTTATGATTTTTAACGTACAAAGTTTTGGCGCTAAAGGCGATGGCATCACAGACGACACGGCGGCGATACAGAGTGCAATAGACGCGGCCGCCGCTGCAGGCGGTGGGCAAGTCTACATGCCGACCGGAACTTATATCGTTTCCGGCGGTGAAGAACCCTCAGACGGCTGTCTGATGCTCAAGAGCAATGTCTACCTGTACGGCGATGGCATGGGCGCAACCAACGTCAAGGTGGCTGATGGCTCCGACACCAAGATCACGGGGGTCATCCGCTCCGCCTATGGCGAGGAAACCCACGACTTCGGCGTCAGCAACCTCACCATCGACGGCAACCGCGACAGCACCACGGGCAAGGTCGACGGTTGGTTCAATGGCTACATTCCAGGCGAAGAAGGCTACGACTCCAACGTCACCCTCGACAGCGTCGAAATCAAGGATTGCTCAGGGTATGGATTCGACCCCCACGAGCAGACCGTCAACATGGTCATCAAGAACAGCGTCTCCCACGGCAACGGCCTGGACGGCTTCGTGGCAGATTTCCTCAGCGACAGCACCTTTGAAAACAACGTCGCCTACGACAATGACCGCCACGGTTTCAACGTCGTTACCAGCACCCACGACTTCACCCTCACCAACAACGTTGCCTACGACAACGGCGGCAATGGCATCGTGGTGCAGCGCGGCAGCGAGGACATCCCCTCCCCCAGTAACATCACCATCACCGGCGGCCAGGTGTACGGCAACGGCGCCGAAGGGGTGCTGATCAAGATGTCCAGCGCGGTGACTGTCAGCGACGTCGACATTCACGACAATGCCAGCGCCGGGATCCGCGTCTACGGCAGCAATCATGTCGAAATCATCGGCAACACGCTCAACAACAATTCCCTGGGCAACCCCGTACCGGAAATCATCATCCAGTCTTACGACGATACCCTGGGCGTCTCCGGCAAGTACTTCAACGGCAGCGACAACACCATTCAGGGCAACATTATCAGTGGCAGCGACCTGTCGACCTATGGCGTTGCAGAGCGCAATGAAGACGGCACCGATCGTAACGCCATCATCGGCAACACCATCAGTCACACCAGCAAGGGTGCCACGCTGGTCTATGGTGACGGCAGCTACGTCAGCGCCACGGTGCCGATGACCACCGTGCAAGGTACAGCTGGCAACGACATCCTGTCAGGCAGCGCCGCCAGCGAGATTTTCTACGGCGGTGCCGGCAATGACACGATCAATGGCGGGGACGGCGGCGACATTCTGGTGGGTGGTGCCGGCATCGACAAACTCACGGGTGGTACCGGCGCCGATATATTCCGTTTCGCCGCGCAGTCCGACAGTTACCGCAACGCCACCGCAAGCTTCGATGACACCATTACCGACTTCGACGTCACCCAGGACAAGATCGACCTTACCGGTCTCGGTTTCACCGGCCTGGGCAATGGCCGTGGCGGCACCTTGCAGGTCAGCTACAGCGCCAGCAATGACCGCACCTACATCAAGGACTACGATGCCGACGCCAGTGGCAATCGCTTCGAGTTGATCCTGTCGGGCAACCTGGTCAGTACCCTGACCGCCAGCAATTTCATCTTCAATCGGGTGGTCAGTGGCACCAGCGGCAGCGACTCGCTACTGGGTAGTGATTCGGCCGACACCCTGCTTGGCCTGGCGGGCAATGACAGCCTCAGTGGCGGCGCGGGCGACGACAAGCTCGACGGCGGTGCCGGCATGGACACCCTCACCGGTGGCACCGGGGCGGACACCTTCGTGTTCTCCGATCGCCTGGACAGTTACCGCAATTACAACACCGGCGGTGTCAACCTGAGCGACCTGGTCACCGATTTTGATATCAGCGCCGACAAGATCGACCTCTCGGCCATGGGTTTCACCGGCCTGGGGGATGGCAAGAACAACACCGTGTACCTGGTGCTCAACAGTGCCGGCACCAAGACTTATATAAAGTCCCTGAGCGCCGACGCCAATGGCAACCGCTTCGAAATGACACTGAATGGCAACTACCTCGACACGCTGACCAGCGCCAATTTCGTCTTCGCCACCGCGTCGCCGACCAATCAGGCGCCGGTGCTGGCCACGCCACTGCTGGATCAGAACGCCACCGAAAACACCGCATTCAGCTACGTGGTGCCGGCCACCAGTTTTACCGATCCGGATAACGACAGCCTCAGCTACAGCGCCAAGTTGGCCAATGGCAGCGCCCTGCCCAACTGGCTGACATTCGATGCAGCCACTCGTACGTTCAGCGGCACACCTGGCGACACGGCATCGGGCACCTACTCCATCCAGGTCATCGCGACCGACGCCAGCAATGCAACCGTCAGCGACAGCTTCACCTTGGCCGTGCAAGACGTGCCCGCCGGCCCCGCCGTGATCAATGGCACGCCGAACAACGACACCCTGACCGGCACCGACGCCAACGAACAACTGTTCGGGGGCGCCGGCAACGACACGCTTAATGGCGGCGCGGGCAACGACATCCTCGTCGGAGGTACCGGTGCGGACAAACTCACCGGCGGCGCGGGTGCCGATGTGTTCCGCTACACCGCAACACTCGACAGCTACCGTACCAGCGCCACCAGCAGCAGTGACCAGATCCTCGATTTCGATGTGGCCGCCGACAAGATCGATGTCTCGGCGCTCGGTTATACCGGCCTGGGCAATGGCCTGAACGGTACGCTGCAAGTGACCTACAGTGCTACGAGCAACCGCACCTACCTCAAGGACCTGACCGTCGACGCCAATGGCAACCGCTTCGAAGTGTCGCTGGCGGGCAATCTGGCAACCAGCCTGACGGCGAGTCATTTTGTCTTCGCCGACCAGAACACTCCCGGCAATGTAGCGCCGGTGGTGGCCATCCCCCTGCTCGACCAGAACGCCACCGAAAGCGCACCGTTCAGCTACACCCTGACCCAGGACAGTTTCACCGACGCCAACCAGGATGTGCTGACCTACACCGCGACGCTTGCCGACGGCAGCGCCCTGCCCGCATGGCTGAGTTTCAACGCCACCAGCCTGACGTTCACCGGCACGCCGATCAGCACGGCGTCCGGCCAATACAACGTGCTGGTCAAGGCGACCGATCCTTCGGGGGCGTCGGTCAGCGACAGCTTCGCCCTGGCGGTGGCCGATGCGCCCGCCAACACCATCGCCGGCACCAACAATACCGAAACCCTCATTGGCACGGCCGGTGCGGACCTGATCCTCGGCCTCGGTGGCAATGACACGATCAAGGCCGGCACCGGTGCGGACATCGTCGACGGCGGTGCCGGACGCGATTCGCTGTACGGCGGCGACGGCGGCGACACCTTCCGCTACATCAACGTGCTCGACAGCTACCGCGACTATGACGCCGGCGGTGTCACGGCCACAGACACGATTTACGACTTCACCGCAGGCGTCGACAAGATCGACGTCTCGGGCCTGGGCTTTCTCGGCCTCGGCGATGGCAGCAATGGCACCTTGTACCTGACCCTTAACACGGCCGGCGACAAGACCTACATCAAGTCCGCAGAAGCGGATGCCGATGGCAATCGTTTTGAAATCGCCCTCAACGGCAACTACCTCGATACCCTGACCGCCAGTGATTTCGTGTTTGGCGAGCGCGCCCAGCAAGACATCCTCTACCTGCCCACCCTCGGCCAATCCAATGCGCGCCTGCTGCGCATGACCGAGGACGACGATCAGTCCGGCACCTCGATGCTGGTCAATGACCTGGACCGCTACACCCCCTATGACGTGCGCAGCCAGTTCACCGACGCCGATGGCAACGGCATTGACATCGCCGTGGGTGGCAGCACCGTCAACGGCCTGTCGACCCTGGGCGCCGAGGAACTCAAGTTGTGCTGGTGGCTGACCGACACCAACCAACCCGGACCTGCACTGCTGCGCGCCGAGGCGTTGCTGCGGGACCAGCTCACCGAACTGCAATCGATCGACAACGTCACCATGGGCATCATTTGGGGCCAGGGCGAGGAAGCCGCCCAGGAAATCGGCCGTGCCACGGACAAACCAGCGGCAGCGGCGGCCTACAAGGCCGCGACTCTGAAGGTCTTTGATTACCTGCATGCCCAGTTCGGCAGCTTCAGCGTGTACATGATGGAAACCGGTCACTACGAGCAGGACGCAGCGCGTGCCCGTGGGTACTCGGAAGAGAAGATTGCCGCCATCGTCGAAGGGGTCGGTTATGTTCGAGCCGCCCAGGAAGCCATCGTCGCCGAACGCGCCGATGTCAAGCTGGCAGTGGACTACACCGACCTGCCCTTGCGCTACGAGGTCGATCCACTGGTGTATCCCGATGACGTCTGGCACCTGCACGAGGAGTCGGCGGAGATCGTCGGCCAGCGCCTGGCCGACTTCATTGCCGATGACCTTGGCTTCCAGGGCAACCCCAGTGACAACAACAGCGTGCAGGACATTTTCGACAACGCTCAGAACCAGGGCGGAATGATTTCCGGTACCGACCAGGCCGATACACTGGTGGGCAGCTCGGGCAACGACACGCTGGATGGCGACCTGGGCGCCGACACCCTGACCGGTGGCGATGGCAACGACATCTATGTGGTCGATAACGCTTTCGACAGCGTTGAGGAAAGCAACGCCTCGACCGCGCAGATCGATACCGTACAGGCCTCGGTCAGTTGGACCCTGGGCGCCAATCTCGAGAACCTGGTGCTCACCGGCGTGTCGGACATCGACGGCACCGGCAATGAACGGCGCAACTTCATCACCGGCAATGCCGCCAACAACGTGATCGATGGTGCCGCAGGGGCCGACAGCATGAGCGGCGGCGATGGCAACGACACCTACTATGTCGACAGCGTCGACGACACAGTGATCGAGACCAGCAACAGTGCCGGGCCGGGAGGGATCGACAGCGTGCACAGCAGCCTGGCGGCCCATACCCTCGCCAGCAACGTCGAGCAGCTGTATATCGATAACGCGGGCGCCGCCAATGGCACGGGCAACGGGCTGGACAACACGCTGTTCGCCGGCGCCGGCAACAATGTGCTGGACGGGCGCGAGGGTAATGACACGGTGTCTTTTGAGCGCGCCGTGTCCGGCGTTACCGCAAACCTTTCGACCTCGGCGCAGCAAAACACCTTGGGTTCCGGGCTCGATACCTTGAAGTTCTTCGAAAACCTGACGGGCAGCGCCTACGCCGACAGTCTGTCGGGCAACAGCGCCGCGAACGTGCTGAACGGTGGTGCGGGCAACGATACCCTGGTGGGCGGTTCGGGCGATGACCGGCTGATCGGTGGTGCAGGCACCGACAACCTCAGTGGCGGCACGGGCGCGGATACCTACGCGTTCGGTGCGCTGTCGGACATGGGCGTCGGGGCTTTGCGCGATGTGATCAACGGCTTCAAGACCGCCGACGGCGATCATCTGGATTTCACCGGCCTGGACGCCAACCCGCTGACCGCCGCTGTCGACGCCTTTACCTTCATCGGCAGCAATGCCTTTGACCCTGCCAATGCCACCGGCCAACTGCGCTTTGCCGATGGCATTGTCTACGGCAGTGTCAATGCCGACGCCACCCCCGAGTTCGAAATCCAACTGGTAGGCGTCAAGGAGCTGCACGCCAGCGATTTCACAGCCTGAGTCAACCCGCTCCCCATGGGAGCGGGCTTGCCCGCGAAGGCGGCGGCACATTCGATATGGATGCTGACTGATCCACCGCTTTCGCGAGCAAGCTCGCTCCCACAAGGGTTTGCAGTGCCCGAAAAATCCAGGACAACCACAGATCAAATGTGGGAGCGGGCTTGCCCGCGAGGCGGCGGCACATCCAGCACTGAGGCAAGCTGACCCACCGCTATCGCGAGCAAGCTCGCTCCCACAAGGGTTTGCAGTGCCCGAAAAATCCAGGACAACCACAGATCAAATGTGGGAGCGAGCCTGCTCGCGAAGGCGGTGGCACATCCGATATGGATGCTGACTGACCCACCGCTTTCGCGAGCAGGCTCGCTCCCACAGGGATAGGCGCCAGTCTTTGAGTTTGAGTTTTATTGCAACCGGACTTCTCAAAACAGACGTTGCACCTGCTCCAGGACCGCGCGGTTCATCTGGCCGGTGTGGGTGTGCAGGCTTACGTAGCTTTGCAGCATGTCGAGCTTGGTATTGAGCAGGTCTCGACGGGCCTGGAACACCCGCTGTTGCGCATCAAGAATGTCCACCGTGGAACGCACGCCACCCTGGAAGCCTTTTTCCGTCGAGGTCAGCGCCCGCTGATTGGAATCCACCGCCCTCTGCATCGCCTTGCTCTTGGCAAAGCCTGCCACGACGCCCAGATAATCGGCCTCGATGTCCTCGGCCAACTGTTGACGCTGCACATCGTAGTCGGACTGGGCACCTGCCAATTGCGCTTCGGCCTTCGCCACGGAGGCACGTACCGCCCCGCCGCGATACAACGGAATATCCAGCTGGACCCCCACGTAATAAGAGTCCTGGCGCGGGTCGAGCTCCTGGTACTGAGGGCTTTCCCGGCGCGTTAGCTGGGTGGTCAGCGACAAAGTCGGATAATGCCCGGCGCGCTGGCTGTCAGCCTGCGCCTCGGCGACTTTCACTGCCGCCAGCCGGGAGGCCAGATCGGGGCTGGCTTCACGGGCAATCGCCGTCCAGTACGGCAAATCCCGCTCCGGCGGTATCGGGCTACCGGCGGGCAATTCTTCGCGCATCGGCTGAATGTCATCGATCGGTACGCTGGCGCGACCGGACAACGCCCGCAACGCCGCCACGCGACGGGCCTGGGCTTCAGCCTCCTGGGCGTCGACGAGATCGAGCCGGGCCTGGGCCTCGTCAATATCGGTGATTGCGCCCTCGCCGCCCTGATAAAGCTTTTTGCTCTGCGTCACCAACCCGTTGATGGCCGCCTTTTGCTGGGCGATCAACTTGATCTCGTTCTCCGCACGGGCGACGTCGAAATAGCCTTTGGCCACCCGGTCGAACAAGGTCTGGCCGGCAACATCGAACAGTTGGGTACCCAACTCCCCCCGCGCCTTTCCCTCCTGATACGCCGCCCAGCGCCCCTTGTCATAGAGCGGTTGTTGCGCCGCCAGGGTGACGCTGTTCGCCTGGTAGTCGTTACTGTTGACGTAGGTGTTGTCGTCGCCGCCGTCGATCCGTCCGCCGTAACCGTAGCGCGACGTCAGCGACACCTGCGGATAGAGGCCGCCGCGGCCAATCTCCTCTTCATGGCTGGAAGCGTCAAAGGCATGGGCTGCCGATTGCACGGTCGGATCATTGAGCCGCGAGGCATCGTAGGCCGCGGTCAGGTTCAGGCCTTCTTCGGCGGCTGCCAGGGGATTGATCGCGGCCCAGTTGGCACACAAACCCAGTAGTACAGCGTAGCGATAGCGGCAACGGTCGGTCATGCTCATTCCTCTTTGAAGGCTGCGAGCAAGCGTTCGCGCAGTGGTTTCATCAGGTAATTCATCAAGGTGCGTTCCCCCGTCACCACCGTGACATCGGCGAGCATGCCGGGGCGCACCAGCAGGCCAGCGGCCTGCAGCGAGGCGACGGTGTCGGCGGCAATCCCGATCTTGGCGGAGAAGTACGGCTGGTGTGTCTGTTCATCGATCAACTGGTCCGCCGACACCGTTGTCACCGTGCCGGTGACGGTCGGCGTATCCACCCGTTGCAGCGCGGTGAAATGCACATGCACCGGCAGCCCCGGGCGCAACTTATTGGCCATCAGCGGCTCGAAACGCGCGGTGATCGCCATCGGGGCGTCCAGCGGCACCACCTGCATCAGGGTCTGGCCGGCCTGGGCAACGCCGCCGACCGTATGGACGCTCACGTCCATCACCTGCCCGGACACCGGCGCCCGGATCGCACCGTTGTCGACTTCAAACTGCAAGGCACGAATCTGATCGGCGTAACCTGCCGCCTCGGCAGAGACCTCGCTGAGCTGGATTTCGGCATCGCGGCGAAATTCCTGCTGCGCCTGCAAGGCCTTGAGCCGACTTTCGTTGATCGCCTGGCGGGTCCTGCCGACATCGCCCACCCCGGAGGCAATCTGCCCGGCCAATTGGGCGGCGTTGCGCTCGGACTCGAAGAGCTTGTTGCGCGGAACGTAGCCTTCACGGGCCAAATCACGCAGGCCTTCGAGTTCCTGCTGCTGGAAGCGCATCTGCGTGTCGTAGTTGCGCTTGACGCCTTCGTAGCCGAGCAATTGCTGCTGCAACGCCGCGGCTTCGTGTTCGATGATCTGCAGGCGGCTGCCCAGCTCTGCGCGGCGCGTCAGAAACAACTGGCTCTGCAAGGCCATGGCCGCCTTGACCCGCGGCTCCTCGGCACGTGCCAACAGTTCAGCGGGCCATTGGATCTGGGCCGAGCCCAGGCGCTCGGCAATCAACCGCGCTTCGACGCTGCGATCGTTGAGCAACTTGCCCAGGGTCACGTCCCGTTGCGACTGCGCCTGCACCGTGTTGAACTGCACCAGCAACTGCCCCTGGGTGACGCGGTCACCATCGCTGACCAACAGTTTTTCCACCACCCCACCGACCAGCGACTGCACCGCCTTGCGTTCGCCCGCCACCACCACAGTGCCGCTGCCCACGACACCCTGGTCGAGCGGCGCAAGGCAGGCCCAGAGCAGGAAGCCGCCCAGGGTCAGGACCAGGAAGCCCACACCGTAGCGTGCAGCCCCCCGGGCGTCGGTACTGGCGCCGGGCAGCGTGCTGTCGCTGCGTACGCTCAGCACCTGCTCGCTGTACGTTTTAGCCTTGGGTGTCAGATCACGCATGATTGCCAGCCTCTTTGACCGCGGCCGGTCCTGGCCCTGGCATCAATGCCTTGAGCACCCGATCCCGAGGACCGAATGCTTGTTGAGTGCCATCCTTGAGCACCAGGATGTGATCGACCACCGCCAGCACATTAGGCCGATGGGTAATCAGCACCACGGTGCTGCCGGCAGTCTTGAGCGCACCGATGGCCTGCACCAGCGCCAGCTCGCCGGCTTCATCAAGGTTGGAGTTGGGCTCATCCAGCACGATCAGCGACGGGCGCCCGTAAAGCGCGCGGGCCAGGCCGAGGCGTTGCTTTTGTCCGCCGGACAACCCAAGCCCGCCAGGCCCCAGCGGCGTGTCGTACCCCTTGGGGAACCGCAGGATCATCTCGTGGATACCGGCGTGGCGCCCGGCGGCAATGATCTTGTCGGCGTCCTGCTCGCCGAAGCGGGCAATGTTGTCGGCCACTGTGCCGTCGAACAGCTCGATGTCCTGCGGCAGGTACCCGAGGTGCGGGCCCAGGGCGTCGTGGGACCATTGGCTGATCTCCGCGTCGTCCAGGCGCACCGACCCGCCCATGGCCGGCCATACCCCGACCAGCGCCCTGGCCAATGTCGATTTACCACTGGCGCTGGGGCCGACGACGGCAAGCACCTCTCCTTTGGACAGACTGAAATTGATGCCCCGCACGATCGGTTGCGTGGCACCCGGGGGGCCGACATACAACTGCTCCAGGCGCACGGCGCCGGAGGGCGGTGGCAAAGGCATGCGCAGGCGCTCGCGTGGATGCCCGGCAAGCAGTTGGCTCAGGCGCTGGTAGCTCTGGCGGCCGGCATTGAATTGCTTCCACGAGCCAATGGCGATTTCCACGGGCGCCAGGGCACGGCCCAGCAGCAGCGACATCGCAATCATCATGCCCGCCGACAATTGGCCTTCAAGCACCAGCAACGCCCCCAGGCCGAGGGCCAGCGACTGGCCGGAGATGCGCACGAAACGGGTCATTGAAGTGATGCGGGCGCTGCGATCGCTGGCATGGGCCTGCGCGGCAATGATGCGTTGCTGCAACAAGCTCCAGCGCTGGCGCAACGGCCCGAGCATACCCAAGGCCTGGATGACTTCTGCATTGTGCAGTGTGCTGTTTACATAGATCGAAGACTGCACGCCCAGGCGATTGGCTTCGCCCAGACGCGTGCGAGTCGCCAGTTCGCCCCACAGCGCCAGGCCGATCAGCACCAGGGCCAGAACCAGCGTCAGCACACCGAACCAGGGATGAAAGATGAACGCCACCAGCACGAAGATCGGCAACCACGGTGCATCGAGCAAGGCAATCAGGCCCTGGCCGGTAATCAACTGCCGCAGCGTCGCCAGGTCGGTGAGCACCTGCGCCGGGTTGGCGTTGTGCTCGCGCAGGCTGCGGGCGAAGGCAGCGTCGAAAATCCGCTCGCCCAGGGCATCGTCCAGCCCCGCGCTCATGCGTATCATCACCTCGCCGCGCACCCACTCGATCAGGGCGCTGAACATGAACAGCCCCAAGGCGATCAAGGTGAGCATGAACAAGGTGGTTTCGTTGCGACTGGTGAGGACCCGGTCGTACACCTGCATCATGTAGAGCGATGGCACCAGCACCAGCAGGTTGATCACGCCACTGAACAGTGCCAGGGACCAGAACACCCGGCGATAGCTTAATAACGCGGCATCAATCTCATGACGCGGATCGAGAAGCAAACCCATTAATATGTCGCTCACAAAAGGAAAAGTCGGTCCAGGACGCAATCCATCGCGAGCGTTTTGCTCAGGACACTGGAGAAAACACTAAATGTAGGCTGACATGCCGCTATCAGAGACGGTCCTCGTCTACAGCGCCCATAACTGACAACGACACCAGGGGTTAGTGCCGGCTACAAGGGCCGGGTTTTGATGTAGACGACGGGCGGGAATGCAGGGGCAACACGTTCGCTCCTTTCAGAGCGGCCCCGTCAGGTAACCGATGAACAGCCGAAACAGCTCAGCATTCGTGGAAATTTCAAATCGCTGGTAAATGTTGTGCTTGTGAACCTTGACCGTGCCTTCCGATATCTTCAGCACAGCAGCGATTGACGTGCTGCTGTGGCCCTGCAATATCAATGATGACGAACAGGGTTATGGAAGTCGTTTGATGAGAGGTCGACCAGAGGGAGACTGGACGGAAACTGGGCGCGGCTTGTCAACTGATCGATAGGTCGCCGCGGTTCCATCATCGGACCGCGGCACCGGCATCCCGCAACTGACGCTGATTGACGTCCTTGCTATCAATGATTGTTTGGCAACGCTGGAATCGGCGTTGCGCGATTGGCACGCCAGGTCGCAGGAAAGACCCGGTGTTCAGCAATGGAGAGCAATGGTCGAACGTGGCGCCATGGATCACTTAGAGCGTGTAGGAAATGCCGACCTGAACGGTTCTCGGTTCACCCGGGTAGGCATAGACATTACCGAAGGCACCCTCTTCATAGTCACGATCGAACAGGTTCTTCACATCGAGATTAAGCCTTACCTTGTCATTGACCTTGTAGAAGCCGAGCAGATCGACAACGGTATAACTGCCCATCGAAAACGCCGTGGCAGCGGTCTGACCGGCGCGTTCATCCACGTACTTGCCTCCCACCCCTACACCCAGCCCTTTCAAGTTGCCCTCCTGGAATTCGTAAACGTTGAGCAAGCTGAAGCTGTTTTTCGGAATGTTCATCAACCGGGTGCCCGACGGGATCACATTGTCCTTGGTAACCTCGGCGTCGACATAGGCATAGCCGCCAATCACCCGCCACTCAGGGGTTATATTGCCGGCCACGTTCAAATCAAAGCCACGGCTGCGCACCTCGCCCGCCGCCACGCTGAAGGTCGAGTCCACAGGATCGGTGGTGAGGACATTGCGTTTTTCAATCTGGTAGATCGCCGCGTCAACACTCAGCTGGCGATCCAGCGCTTCCCATTTGATACCCATCTCATAAGACTTGCCCTTTTCCGGGTCGAAGCCACCACCCAGTCGACTGGCCCCGGTGTTAGGTTTGAACGAGCGCGCTGTATCGGCATAAACCGCCACGGTATCGGTAAGGTCATAAAGCACGCCGAAACGAGGCGTCACGGCATTGTCGCTCGCCTCCCAGCTTCTGCCACCTGGCACAAAGGTTTCGTATTCATGCTCGAAGCGCTCGAAACGGGCGCTCGCCAACACCTTCAACCGGTCAGTCAACGCAACCTGGTCCTGGACGAAGGCCGCGTAGGTCTTGAGGTTTTCCTTATCGTTGGTCGGCGTGCGGGTCAGGGCCGGGCGAGGTTGGCCGTACACCGGGTCGAAGATATCAATCGGATAAGCACTCACGGCACCACTGGAACGCTGAATGATCGACTTGTAATCGTAATCCTCGTACTCGATACCGGTTAACAAGGTGTGATCGAAACCACCGGCAGAGAAATGCCCGGTGAGGTTCAGTTGGGTGTCCTTGTCCGTCCACTCCAGTTTGCGATAATTGAAGTTGCGCCCCAACGTGCGTCCATCGGCGGCGACTCCGTTCGCTTCAATGGCATTGCCCTGCAAGGTGCCATCAAGCCACTGAAAACCACCGCCCAATGTCCAGTTGTCACTCAGGAAGTGCTCAAATCGCAGTTGGGCCATGTTGTTGTCGTTGTGCAATTTGCCCGCGTCTTTTTCACCAAAGAATGTGTCACGGGACGCGGTGCCAATCTGATTCGGATAGCGCGTCACGCCGCGATCCAGCGGATGATTGTTGCGCATGAAATCGCCCTCGAAGATCACCTTGGTGTCGTCGTCGGCCTGCCAGGAAATAACCGGGGTCACGCCGTAACGTTCGGTTTCGACATGATCGCGGAAGGTATCACCGCCCTCTCCCACCACGTTCAAGCGATAGGCCAGACGGCCCTCTTCATCGAGCGGGCCGGAGGCATCGAGCGTGCCACGCTTCATGCCCTGATCATCGACCTGGCTGCCCAGCGTTACGGTACGTTCAGCCAGAGGCTGTTTGGAGACCACGTTGAATGTGCCACCAGGATCGCCCCGGCCATAGAGAGTGGTCGCGGGGCCCCGCAAAACTTCCAGGCGCTCGATGGTGTTCGCGTCTGGCATGTTCGGATACCCGCGGTTGATCGGAAAGCCGTTGCGGTAGAACTCGCCGGTGGTAAATCCACGCACCGTGAAGGTGGTCAGCCCCTGGCCGCCGAAGTTGTTGGCGCGTCCCACCCCGCCGGCGTAGTCGAGGGCATCCTGAAGCCGGGTAGCCCCGATATCCTCAACCACATCTTTGGTTACCACGCTGATGGACTGCGGCGTTTCATGAATTGAAGTGTCGGTGCGCGTCGCGCTGGCGGAACGCGTGGCACGGTAGCCCTTCACCGGCCCCTGAGCCGTTTCATCCTCCGCCGTACCGACAATGTCGGTCGCCTGCAGCTCCAGACTGTTGTTATCGTTAAAGGCCTGCTCCGCCCAGGAAGCAGCGGAGAACGCCTGAAGCACACAAATGGAGAGCAGAGTACGACGCATCTAGGAACCTCGATAAAACAGCCATATAGGACGGCATACGTGCCAAAATCGCGACGCATGGTATACCATCTTTTTAGCTTTTGATACTTATTCGTATTTGTATTTGCTGTAACGCCCAGAGGCTTGCGCGCATGGTCAAGACGTCGGCGACCACGTCGCATCGCAGCATTGACTGCACCTTTGAGCAGGTCATCCAACCCTCGTCCGCTTAGTCCTTGTCCGATCTTGGTATCGCAATCCGGCTACTGGCCTTGACCTCCCGTAAAGCCAGACTGGATTGAATGGACGCAATCCCCACCTGGCGCCTGAGCACCTGCTCGATGAAATCACTGTAGCTATCCAGATCCTCTGCCAACACTTGCAGCACGTAATCGGCATCCCCGGTGATCTTGTGACAGGACAGCACTTCAGGCAATTGCGCAATTACCGCCTCGAAGGCGTCGGGCGCGTGATCGGCGTGGGTAGAAAAACGGATGTGCACGAACGCCATGATATCCAGCCCCAGCATGCGTCGATCAAGGTTGGCCTGGTAGCCCTTGATCACACCCGCCTCCTCCATCCGCTTTCGGCGCCGCCAGCAAGGCGTAAGGCTCAGCGACAGCCGCTCACTGAGCTCGGCGTTGGAAATGCTCGCGTCCTCTTGCAACAACGCCAGAATCGCCAGATCGGTGTCGTCGAGACTGATGCGTTTGGATATTTTTTTCTGCACGGATCAGTTCCTGAGTATATTCGCCCGAAAAATCTACCAAACCATGAACATAAAGCAAAGAAATCGCAGCCTTACCAGAACAAAATATTTGCACTGGTTCACCTCAACGGATGCGCAGAATGTTTACAGTTTTCAGTGATTCCCACCGTTTGCACCATGGCACCGAATTGAAAGATGGCGTGCTCAAGCCGTCCTTCGAACAGCCCAGCCGGGCCGATACCGTGCATAAACGGGTCAAGCAGGTAGGGCTTGGCCAGATCATCGAGCCGCGAGCATTTGACCGGTCGTGCTATGTCAACGCGCACAGCGAGCGCTACGTCACCTTTCTCGAAACCGCCTGGCCTGAGTGGTGCGCCACCGGACGCACCCACGATGCCTTGCCGCTGGTATGGCCGGTGCGCGATCTGGCCAACGAGCAAGTGCCGACGTTCATCGATGGCAAGCTGGGTTTCTATGCCATGGACGCCGGCTCCCCTATTACAGCCACCACTTGGCAAGCGGTACAAACCAGCGCCGATATCGCGCTGACCGGGCTGGCGTTGATCGATGAAGGCCACGACAGTGCGTTTGCCTTATGCCGCCCGCCGGGCCACCACGCAGCGCGTGAATACATGGGCGGCTATTGCTATCTGAACAACGCCGCCATTGCCGCCCAGCAGGCCATTACCCAAGGCGCCAAACGTGTCGCGGTACTGGATGTCGACTTTCATCATGGCAACGGCACCCAGAACATTTTTTACGGGCGTAGCGACGTCATGTTTGTCTCGTTGCATGGCGAACCGGCGGTGTCCTATCCGTACTACTCAGGCTTCAGTCACGAAGTCGGTGCCGGGCACGGTGAAGGTTACAACCTGAACTATCCACTGCCGAAGAACACCACCTGGGAAAGCTACCGCAACGCCCTGCTCCACGCCTGCAAGAAACTCCAGCAATTCGCCCCCGAGGTGCTGGTTGTTTCACTGGGCGTCGACACGTTCAAGGACGATCCCATCAGCCACTTCCTGCTGGAGAGCGAAGATTTCATCGGCATCGGCGAGCTGATCGCGGGAGTCGACTGCCCCACCCTGTTCGTGATGGAGGGCGGCTACATGGTCGACGAAATCGGGATCAACGCGGTCAACGTGCTGCATGGCTATGAGAGCAAACGTGCCTGATTTGATGCAGGAGCTGCTTTGTCGGATCGCAGCACCGCAGCGAAGGCGGTGTTGAGCCATGCACCGCCGATGAAGACGTCTTCGCCGGCAAGCCGGCTCCTACCGGGGTTGGCCTTCACCACAACCCGGCGGTATGCAGCTGGACCTGTAGGAGCCGGCTTGCCGGCGAAGGCGGTCTCGAGATTTGCAGCGTCCATGAAGACGCCTTCGCCGGCAAGCCAGCTCCCACAGGGTTCAGGCCCTGAATCGCAACGTTTTAACTATTGAATCGGAGAATAACAACATGACTCTTTTTATAGACGTCGATCATGCCGCACGCCTGTTTGCCAAGGTTGGCATTCGCCGTGCAATCCGCGACATGGCGGCTTACATCGAAGCTGACTACTCACGCTGGGCGCAGTTCGATAAGTCGCCCCGCACCGCCAATCATTCGGCCGACGGTGTGATCGAGTTGATGCCGACCGACGATGGCCAACAGTATTCGTTCAAATACGTCAATGGCCACCCGGACAACGGTAAAAGAAACTTGCTGACGGTCATGGCGTTCGGTGTCCTGGCCGATGTCCACAGTGGCTATCCCACCTTGCTCAGCGAATTGACGTTGACCACCGCCGTGCGCACTGCCGCGACCTCGGCCCTGGTGGCGCAGTCCCTGGCGCGGCCGGACGCCAGCATCATGGCAATCATCGGCAATGGTGCACAGAGCGAATTTCAGGCCCTCGCTTTCCACGAAATGCTGTCCATCAAGCACATTCGCATTTTCGATGTCGACCGCGACGCTTCACTCAAGTTGAAGCACAACCTGTCCGCCTTCCCGGATATCGAGGTGATTCTGGCCGACTCGGTACAAGACGCAGTCAAGGGCGCGCACATCGTCACCACGGTCACCGCCGACAAGGCCTACGCAACGATTCTGACGCCCGAGATGATCGAGCCCGGCATGCACATCAACGCCGTCGGCGGTGACTGCCCGGGGAAAACCGAACTGCACGCCGAGATCCTGCGCAATGCCCGGGTCATCGTCGAGTTTGAGGCTCAAACCCGGATTGAAGGCGACATTCAACAACTGGAGCCCGACTTTCCCGTCATCGAATTCTTCCGGATCGTTCTGGGTGAAGTCCAGGGGCGCGAGAGCGACGCACAGGTCACCGTGTTCGATTCGGTGGGTTTTGCCCTAGAAGACTTTTCGTCACTGCGCTACGTGCAGGACCTGGCGCGGGAGCATGCGATCGGTGAGCGCATCCACCTGGTGCCGACGCCTGCCAACATAAAAAACCTCTACCAACTGCTTGATCAGCAGGCGGCCATCGTTCCCGCGCGCCTGCGTACGGTCAGCTGATAGTCCAGGGTGACGCCCCTGCGCAAAGTGCCAAGGGGCCACTCACCCTGTCCTGAACGCAAAACCCTGCTACCCACCGTCAGTAACCCTGCATCTCTAACAAGAACGCTAGCCAGCCACTTTTCTGCCAAAACTCAAAAACATAAAATAAAGAGGTTTTGTAATGAAATCGACTTCGTCCGAGCGGGTTGAACAGCCCGCGCTGCAGCGTACGCTCAGCAATCGTCACATCCAGCTCATGGCCATGGGAGGCGCCATCGGTACCGGCCTGTTCATGGGCTCCGGGAAGATCATTGCCCTCTCCGGCACATCGATCATCCTCATCTATATGATCATCGGGATGTTCGTCTTCTTCGTCATGCGCGCCATGGGCGAGCTGTTGCTCTCCAACTTGAACTTCAAAAGCTTCGCCGATTTTGCCGGTACCTACCTCGGCCCGCGGGCGGCATTCTTCCTCGGCTGGTCGTACTGGCTCAGTTGGAGCGTCGCGGTGATAGGCGATGCCGTGGTGGTCGGCGGCTTCTTTCAATACTGGTTCCCCGGCGTACCCGCCTGGATACCGGCCGTCGGTATGCTGATGACGCTGTTTGCCTTGAACGTGCTGACGGTCAGGCTGTTCGGTGAGGTGGAATTCTGGTTCGCGATCATCAAGATCATTGCCGTCGTGACCCTGATTGGCGTCAGCCTGGTGCTGATCGCCAGCTCCTTTGTCTCTCCCAATGGCGTTACGGCATCCCTCAGCCACTTGCTGGACAAACAGGCCACCTTCCCCAACGGCCTGTTCGGTTTCTTCGCCGGTTTCCAGATGGCAATCTTCTCATTTGCCGGCACCGAACTGATCGGCATCGCGGCCGCGGAAACCCGCTCTCCGGAGAAGACACTGCCTAAAGCCATCAACTCGATTCCGCTGAGAATCATCCTGTTTTATGTGCTGGCACTGGCCTGCATCATTGCAGTGACGTCCTGGCACCAGGTTTCGCCCAACAAGAGCCCCTTCGTCGAGCTATTCCTGGTTGCAGGGTTTCCCGCAGCAGCCGGTATCGTCAACTTCGTGGTATTGACGTCCGCCGCCTCTTCGGCCAACAGCGGCGTATTTTCGTCCAGCCGCATGTTGTTCGGGCTGGCGAACCAGGACAATGCGCCCGGGATTTTCCGACGCCTGTCGAGCAGCAGCGTGCCCCTGGCGAGCCTGGCGTTCACCACACTGTTGATGCTGGTGGGCGTCCTGTTGCTGTTCATCGTTCCGGAAGTCATGACAGCGTTCACCATCGTCTCGACCGTGTCGGCGATCCTGGTGATTTTCACCTGGTCGACCATCCTCGCGTCATACATTGCCTACCGCAAACGCCGGCCCGACCTGCACGCGCAATCGGCCTACAAAATGCCCGGCGGCGTACCGATGGCCTGGTTCTCCCTGGCGTTCCTGGGGTTTGTCCTCTGTTTGCTGGCATTGAGACCTGACACCCGTATTGCCTTGATGGTCATGCCGGGGTGGTTCATATGGTTGGCGATTGCCTATCAGTTGACCCACGCCGGAAAGCGCAAATCTGCTGGTGGTTCGGCGAGCCAGTACAGCTGATACTCACTTGGAGCCTTTGGGAGCTGATGCAGTGAAACGCCCTTGAGCGACCGTGCTCAAGCACCTCCTCTCTTTAGATAAGGTGGTAGTCATCCCGCGATGAAACTCACCCGCTGGCAACTTGCATCACTGCCAATGCTCACATAGTTTGACCAGCTCATCGACCACATACCTGACCTTCGGCCGCAGATGCGACACCTTTGGCCACACGGCATGCACATCGACCGCTTCGGGTTCATACACCTGCAGCACCTCCACCAGTCTGCCCGCCTGGATATCGTCCTGGAACAGGCTGCGTGGCATCTGGCACAGACCGGTGCCGGCGACCGCCGCGAGAATCATGGCTTCCCCGTCGCCGATCTGATGGGTCGAAGGTGGCGCGTATCGTACGGTTTGCCCCGCCTGCATGACCCGCCACGACAGCGGCTGGCCGCGTCGATGCCCGACAATGCAACGGTGCTGGCTGAGGTCTTCCAGGGTCTGCGGAATGCCAAAGCGCGTCAGGTAGTCGGGGGCGGCACAAATGGCCCAGCGTTGTCGGGTCAGCCGCCGCGCCACCAGACCGCTGGTGTCTTGCAGTTCTCCGAAGCGGACCAATAAATCGATGCCCTCCTCGAAGGGATCGACCAGGTGGTCGGAGAACGTCAGGTTCAGTTGCAAAGCCGGATACTTTTTCGCGATCTCAAACAGCAATGGGGCCACGACCCGACGCCCGAATGCCACAGGAATGTCGACGCGCAGGCGTCCGGAGGGCTCACCACCACCGGGCCCCAATCCGCTCTCTGCGGCACCTATTTCTTCAAGGGCACTGGAGCACGCCACGAAATAGGCCTCTCCATCCGCGGTCAGGGAAATTCGACGAGTCGTGCGATGAAACAACTGCGTGCCCAGGCGCTCTTCCAGGCGTGCAATGGCTTTTCCCACGGCGGATTTTGACACCCCGAGACGCTCGGCAGCCTGGGTGAAGCTGGTCGAGCGCGCCGCCACGACGAATGTGATGACGCCTTGAAACGAATCGATAGGTACCATGCCAGCTCGATAATTGTAGAGTTCAGGTCTACCCAGATTATAGTTTCAGGTCATTTATCGCCAGCATACTCAACAGTAAGATGGGCACCAGCAATGCAACGGTGCAGATCGTGATCGAACGTCGCGCACCTCTCCTGATCATCAATGCCCATAAGGACACCATCATGCCCGTCGTACGTGTGAGCTGGTTCGAAGGTAAAGAACACGCACAAAAAGCCGCTGTTGCTGCAGATATCACCGAAAGCATCGTTAAACACACCGGTACCGATGCCAACTACATCTACGTCATCTTTGAAGACGTTGCGACTTCGGATTGGGCCGGCGCCGGCAAACTGTTCGGGGACGCGCCAGAGAAATCCTGACCCCCATCGGCACCGAATGCATCGGCTTGGCCAGCGATGCATCCTCAACAGGCTTTTCATCAAGCCTCTGACGCAAGGGCTACCCATGCACCCATATATCTCCTGCCTGTTCTCCCTCGCGGTAAAACCCGAAGCATTTGGAAAGTTCAAGGCGCTGATCTCGAACATCGTGGCCGCCACCCGCGCCGAGCCCGGCACGCTGGTTTACGAATACAGCGTAAACGAAGACAACAGCACCGTTCACATCCTTGAACGCTATAACGCCGACGCCGTCGTCAGTCACGTTGATACCACCTTCGCACCGTTCGGCAAACGTTTCCTTGAGCTGTGCACCGTTACCAGTCTGGTGGTCTACGGCACACCTGATGCAGAAGTCCGCAAGCGCCTGGACCCGTTCGGCGCGGTCTACATGACCCCTTTCGACGGCTTCAGTCGCTAAGTCCATTGACTGCGCAGACCCCTGACAGCCCTGGGTCTGCGCATTCCTCTTTCCCGCACAGAGATCACCATGTCTGGTATTGCTGAAGTTATTAAGTCGCGCATTTCCGCCAACAGTTATGACACTGAACGTGAGTTGACGGATCAACAGGTCACCGACCTGGTCGATCTGGCCACACACGCCCCTTCCGCCTTCAACCTGCAAAACTGGAAGTTCCTGGCCGTTCGCAGCACCGAGGCAAAAGCGCGGTTGCTGCCACTGGCCTACGGCCAACAGAAAGTCATGGATGCCGCCGTGACCTTTATTGTCTGTGGCACCCTCAATCCCCATGAAACCCTGCCCTCAGCCCTGAAACCGACCCTGGATGCCGGCATCATTGACCAGGCGATCTACGACATGTGGCTGGGCGCCGCCCAAGGCATGTACCAGCAGAACCCGCAGTTGCAACGCGACGAAGCGATCCGTTCAGGCTCGCTGGCCGCCATGACCCTGATGCTCGCCGCCAAAGGGCAAGGTCTTGTTTCGACTCCCATGATCGGGTTCGACCCGTCGGCAGTGGCGCAAGCGTTCGGTCTCTCCACTATGGAGATCCCGGTGATGTTGATCACCGTTGGCTACCCTGGCTCGGCCAACTGGCCGCAAAAGCCTCGTAAAGCGGTTGACGACGTTCTGCAATTCGTGTAAGCGAATGCTGCCAGCGATTGCCAGGCAATCCCTGACTTTCGCTGGCCGTTGCTGGTCGACTCGATACCAACCGCTGGCTCAAACTCCGCCGACGCCCTGCCCCCAGCGCGTCGCAAGGCAACCATAACGAATCACGTCAGGCGGGATGTCATGAAGCTCACGAACGCCTTTATCTTGGGCAACGGCTGACGGCTGGATGGCCAGAGAATGGCAAACGTGCGGTGGTCGCGAACGTAGCGATCCAATATCGGCACCAATCGTCCGTCAGCGATGGCGTCCTCGACGAAAAAATCAGGCAGGCAAGCGATTCCCTGTCCCGCCTCGGCCATCGCCAATAACGGCTCAATCGCGTTGGCGGTAGCCGACTGTCCCGGTTCAACACTAACCTGCCCCTTTTTGACCACCAGAGGCCAGGCGTCGAGTTTACCGCTGGTGGGGTATCGGTAACGCAGGCAGGCATGGCCGGACAGTTCCGATGGCCGTGAAGGTACGCCCTGCAGCGAAAGATAGTGGGGCGACGCCACCAGGCGATGACTGTAGCCGTTGAGCTTGCGCATCATCAGCCGCGAGTCTTCAACTTCTCCGATACGCATCACGGCATCAAAACCCTCCTCGATCACGTTGACCAACCGATCACTGAACTCCAGCTCCAGTTCCACTTCGGGATAGGCCTGCTGAAACGCAATCAAGTGCGGCATCAACCTCATCCCCAGCTGCGGCAAACCGAGGCGCAACTTCCCCTGGGGTTTACCGGCGGCCTGGGTGAGCTCCCGTTTGGCAACTTCGTACTCGGCAAAAATTCGATGGCAGCGTTCCAGAAACAGGCTGCCCTCGGACGTCAGGGTGATGGCACGCGTAGACCGGTGAAACAGCCTTACACCCAGTTCGTCCTCCAGTCGCGCAACCGCCTTGCCCACGGCCGATGAAGAGACCCCGGTTCTGCGTCCGGCTTCGGTAAAGCTGCGCGTTTGCGCTGCATGAACGAACGCGTTGAGCGCTCCAAAATGATCCATGGTCACCTCAGTCTATTTGAGCCTTTTATTCGCAAATGATCGGAATTTCATCCTGTTTTTCTTTCCAATCATACAACTTATAGTCACCGCCATTGTGACTTCTCCCCGCGCTGTCGCACCGCGAAGTTACCTTCATCCGACTAGACGAGAGACCTCGAATGACTTCGATGCCTTGCCCCTATGGACTTGCGCCAGAGCTCAGGCAACACCCCGGCTTCGCGCGGGTTTTCCAACCAGGCCATTTGACCTTCGGTTTTATTGCGCCGCTGGAAAGCTATCCCGATAGCCCGGGCCCGACCCTGCAGGATCACGCGCAATTAGCCCAAAAGGTTGACGAAGCGGGGTTTTCCGCCATTTGGCTACGGGACGTGCCCTTTTACGATCCGAACTTCGGTGACGTGGGTCAGATCCTTGATCCGCTGGTCTATGCCGGCTTCCTCGCCGCCGTGACCACGCAGATAGCCATCGGTACTGCCGGCATTGTCCTGCCCCTGCGCGATCCGTTGATCGTGGCCAAGCAGGCCGCGAGCATCGATCAGTTGCTTGGGGGACGATTCATTCTGGGCCTGGCCACAGGCGATCGGCCCGTGGAATACCCCGCCTTCGGACTCGACTTCAGTAACCGCGCCGAGCGTTTCCGTGACGCACTGGCAGTCATTCGTGCCGCCTCGGAAACACACTGGGCCGTGCACCGGACGCAGTTTTATGGCCTGTTGAATGGAGAGATTGACCTCGTTCCCAAACCAGTAGGCCCACGTATGCCAACCATTATCGTTGGTCAGGCTGGTCAGTCGCTGGAGTGGGTCGGCAAAAACAGTGACGGCATCCTTTCCTACATTTCCAATCCTGTCCTGATTCCCCAGATCATCGAACGGTGGCGTGCAGCCTGTGGCGACAACGTCTACAAGCCCTATGGCTACGGCACGCTGTTCGACCTCGACCGAGATCCAAACCATCCTCTGCAGGCCGGGCGCGTGCTGCGTGCAGGGCGAAACGCGTTGATCGAACACTGGAAACGTCAACAGGATCAGGGCGTCGGTCACGTTGCCCTGCACTTCAAACCTCAGCGACGCCACGCCTCGGAAGTCATCGACGAACTGGGCGAATACCTCTTGCCGCACTTTCCAAGTGCGTACTTACCTGTTGAACCAACGCCAGCGCAGGCCCACTCATGAATCGACCTCTGCATCATATGGATTTCATTTTTCAGACGGCCTTGGGGACCTACCCCCTCGCGGCGCAGTGCGAGATGCTCGCCGAACTCGGCTATCAGGGGCTGACGATGTCTGCCTGGAGCAAAGACCTGAATTCGATCGCCCAGGTCAAACCGACCTGGGGCCTGGACGTCGGTGCGGTCTACCTGATCTATCGCAGGGGCCTGGAATCGTTCGTGACCAACCTGTTCGAGACCATCGAGGGCTGCACCACCATCGAACTGGCCCTGCATTCCGGCGACGAAGTCACACACTTTGACCGCCAGATGCTCGAGCACCTGCTGCCGATCTGCGAGCGCCGAGGCTTGGCGATCAACCTGTACCCGCACGCCCGCTACGGCATGCAGACCACCACCGAGGCGGTGGCCCTTTGCAAGGAGTTCAACCATCCGCGCCTCAACATCGTGTTCAACGGGTATCACTGGTACGCGACTGAAGAACAGGCTCTGGAGCAGCGCCTTGATGCGATGTGGCCGTGGCTGAAACAGGTGAACATTGCCGGCACTCGGCGCTCCCCACTCGGATGGGGCGGCCTGGCCACCATCGAACCGCTCGATGAGGGGGAAATGGACAACTTCGTGTTGTTGGGCGCCCTCGAACGGCGTGGCTTTGACGGACGGTTTGGCGTGCTCGGTTGGGAAAGCATGGGCGGCGATGTCTACGGCAACCTGCGCCGCTCGGTCACCGCCTTCCGGTCCATGGAACAACGGTTGGCCGCCCACCCTGAGTGGGCTGTCCTGACCGATTCGCCGCACTGAGCCAGGAGAACAATCATGGCTCATCGCATTCATGCACTCGATTCCTTCTTCTACTCCTCGATGGGCGTATACGCCTTCCAGACGCAGTGCGAAATGTTGGCCGAGATCGGCTACGACGGCATCACTGTGGCTGCCTGGGGTGGCACACCACTGACTGACCTAAGCTTGCTGCCCAGCGTCCGGGAAAACCATGGCCTGCACATCGAGGGCCTTTACCTGGTGTTGCATGAGGGGCGCAACGACGCCCTGATAAAGCGCATCGTCGAAACCGTCGAGGGCGTCGAGCTTATCGAGCTGGCGATACAGACCTCTGTCAATGGCGCCCAAGCCATTCTGCGGTTCATCGAGTCGCTGCTGCCCATTGCCGAACGGCGCGGGCTCCGGATCGCCTTGTATCCGCACCTTCATCATGTCACCCAGACCACTACGCAAGTCGTGCAGATTTGCGAGCTCTTCGCTCACCCCCGCCTGGGGGTCTCGTTCAATGGCTATCACTGGTACGCCAGCCAGGAAGGCGAACTGGAAAAGCGTCTTGGCGCGATGAAACCCTGGCTCATGCAAGTGGTGACCTCTGGCAGCGCACTGTCGCAGCTGGGCTGGGGCGGCGTGGCGACCATGGAGCCGGTCGACCGTGGTGAGATGGACAACTTCGCCTTGATCGCCGCGCTCAATCGCGTCGGTTATACCGGCAGCATCGGCGTGCTCGGCTGGGATTACGGGGGTGACATTTACCTCAAGCTCCAGCGCTGCCTGGCAACTCTACGGGATATCGATCAGCGCCTGGAACGTCATCCGTCCTGGTCAGATTTCCCGCTGAAGTAGCGGATTGCCGCGTCACAGTCCTCAACTCAAAAACGGAACATGCAATGACAGCTCTTTCTGTGCTTGACCTCATGATGATCGGCGAAGGCAAAACCTTTGCCCACACGATTGATGACGCCACATGTCTGGCGCGCCACGTGGAAGCCCACGGCTACAAACGCTACTGGATCGCCGAGCACCACGACCTGCCGGGGATTGCCTCTTCGGCGACCACCTTGCTCATTCAGCATCTCGCTGCGGCCACCAGCACCCTGCGAGTCGGTTCCGGTGGAATCATGCTACCCAACCACTCCCCCCTGATCGTGGCGGAGCAGTTCGGGACATTGGACACCTTGTTTCCAGGCCGTATCGATCTAGGCATTGGCAGAGCACCTGGATCAGCAGGGCTGGCTATTCGCGCCATGCGCGGCGACGCCTCCGAGCGCGACTTCGCGCAAGACATCCAGCAGTTGACGGACTATCTGGCGGACAACGGAAATCAGCCGATTCGTGCAATCCCCGAACCCCATGACGTGCCGCTATGGCTACTGGGTTCAAGCCTCAATAGCGCGGATCTCGCTGCGAAAATGGGGCTTCCTTACGCATTCGCTTCACATTTCGCGCCTCGATTCCTGATGCAAGCCATCACGCACTATCGCGCCTCGTTTCGGCCGTCGGCCTTGCTGGACCGCCCCTATGTCATCGCAGGCGCAAATGTCTTCGCTGCCCCATCACGCGCCGAAGCCGATTACCTGGCGAGTTCGCACCGTCATTGGGTAAGCAATTTGTACGCGGGCAAAGCAGGTGCTCTGCCGCGCCCGCAAGAGGGCTTTATGGAAAGGCTCGCCGACGTAGATCGCCACAATCTGGCTCAAGCCATGTCTTGCACTGCAGTAGGCGACAAAGATGATGTGGGAAGTTGGCTGCGCCAGTTCATCGCGACCACCGAGGCGGACGAGATCATGATCGATGCGAGAATTCATGACCCCGACGCACGCTGCCGCTCCTATCAACTGGCCGCGGAATCCATTGCCGACCTGCTTGACTGAGGCGTCCATGCGCTGAGTTAACGCCAGTAAACGGTACTGGAGAATGCCGTGACACAAGGCGCCGTCAATTTGCTTGAATGATTGACGACGCCTGTTTGGGCCGATCCTTGCTTCAGCGGCGCATGGCTGCCAGTCCAGACTTAATTAAAAACCATTCCACCGTCAATAATGACAGCCTGACCTGTCATGTAGTCAGAATCAGGGCCGGACAAGAATGAAACACAGGCAGCAACATCCTCCGGCTGAGAAAGTCTCTTTAACGCAATATGCTGGGCAAATTGCTCCATCCCCCATTCAAAGCTTTGATTAGCATTGTCCGCCACATCCTGGGCAACCTTGCGCATCATGGGTGTATTCACAATACCAGGGCAATATGCGTTCACCGTAATGCCAAGGTGAGCCAATTCCCTGGCCGCCGTTTGGGTGATGCCACGCACTGCAAATTTAGTCCCGCCATAAACAGCCAGGTCTGGATTTCCGACATGACCTGCCTGCGAGGAGGCACTGATGATCTTGCCACCGTGCCCCATTTTTTTGAACGCATTTACCGCGGCCTGTATCCCCCACAAGACACCACCCACATTGATATCGAACGTTCTCCTGTAAATCTCTGGCGTAATCGATTCAATCGGAGCAATAGGCGCGATACCCGCATTATTGATGACAACATGCAGATCGCCCAAACCGTCCACCGCTTCCTGCACGGCTTTGAAGACATTATCGCGATCGGCCACGTCAACTGTTATCGCCAAGGCTCTCCCGCCCCCTTTGTTGATTCTTTCAGCAACATGAGTGGCGGTTTCAAAATTCATATCGGCACAGGCCACCGCAAAACCATCTGACGCCAATCGCAAAGCAATGGCCTCACCGATCCCTTGACCTGCACCTGTAACAAAAGCAACTTTTCCCTGGGATTTACTCATTTCGGTTTTCCTTCTCATCGTTATGGGGAAATCAGACAGCGGTCTAGAAGCTCGCCTGGAGCTTCACGCCTGCGACCAAGGCGTTCTCCACTTCGTAAACGCCGCCGGGGTGACGGACGTACTGCACGTTCGGGCGCACGGTCAGCCAGTCGGTGACATGCACGCCATAGTTGAGCTCAATGTTGTATTCGCTGTGTTGAACGGGGACGTATTGCGAGTTGTCGTAGTCGTCGATGCCCGCGCTTTGATTGATCTGGCGCTGGCGTTTGCTCACGGCATCGTTGACCAGGAGCCGGGCGATACCCAGGCCGATGTCATCTTTTGGTCGGGCATCGAACGGGCCTTTGTAGACCGCGCCGATGTTCTGGAAACTCTCGATGCCGCTGGTGGCCTTGTCATGGACGGTCAAGCTCGCGAAAACGCTCAAGCCACGTGACGCATCGCCGTGATGGGAGGTGAGTTGCTGCTGGCCCATGATCCACGCGCCATGTTTGCTGCTGCGGGATTTGGGCGCCTGGCCGGTCAACCCTTGCGGCTCACCGTTGACATCGTCATACACATCATCGGCGCTGGCGCTGCTGTGGTAGTAACCCAACCGGTATTCACCCGGAAGTGCTTCGCTGCCCAGCGTCGGTTTCCAGATCACCTCTACCGGCACCAGTGCGCCTTGGGTACCGCTGCCGCTGAGTTTAAAGCCGTTGCCAGTCTCCAGGTTCGAAGGGTTTTGCTCGTACACCCCGACCTGCACCGCCCACTGTTCATCGATGTTGTAACGAACCCGCCCTCCCCACTGGCTGACGGGACCGCTGTACCAGACGTCACCGGCGACGTTGCCGATGGGTGCGCTGCAGAACGACAGGCTCTGGAAGTCACAAGGGAAACTGTTGAAGTCTTCGTTGACCCCCAGGCGCCCCAGCTTGAGGTCCAGAGCACCGTCGAAGAACGTTTGCCGGTACCACATCTGGGTCAGGCGCCAGGTTTGGCCTCGGCCCCACACTTCCTGAACGGAACTGAGTTGCGGCGCACGCGGGTCGGAGATTCGCTCGTTGGACAGGTTGTTGCCATTGCGCTCAGTCACCAGCAATTGGAACTCTGCATCATTCCAGCCCAGCAGTTTTTGCAGATCCAGGTGTGTGCCCAGGGCCCACTGGGCCGTGTAGCGCGCCGTCCGGTCATCGTTGTAACCGCCGTGCAGATTGGCGGCCGCTTCACCGGTATACCCAACGATGACATCCACCCCCTTTTCCAGCAATTCGCTGCGTGCGCCCCCCCAGTCTCCCGTTCCCCATCGGGACGAAGGGTCTGCTGCTGATACAGGGGCAGCCATACACGCCAGTAGCCCGAACCCCAACGGCAGGTTCCAATAGATGTTCATGTCGATTTTTACTTATTTTTATGTTTGCGACACAGCGTTATCTGGACCGCAGGGCAATGCCCCTGCGGTCACCAAGAAAGCGATAAATTGAAAGATGGGCGGTGGCGGGTTAACGGCCTGTCAGATGCCTGCCAGGCACAGGTACTTGATTTCGAGATAGTCCTCGAGACCGTACCTGGAACCTTCCCGGCCGACACCGGACGCCTTGATACCGCCAAAGGGCGCGGCCTCGGAGCTGATGATTCCAGTATTAACCCCGACAATGCCGTACTCCAGGGCTTCACCGACGCGGAACACCCTGCCGAGGTTCGCGGTGTAGAAGTACGCCGCGAGGCCAAACTCGGTGTCGTTGGCTTTGGCGACAACCTCAGCGTCATCAAAGAAGCGGAAGACCGGTGCCAGCGGGCCGAAGGTTTCTTCCTTGGCGACCCGGGCATGGTCAGGCACATCGACCAGGATGGTGGGTTCGAAGAAGTTGCCGCCAAGGGCATGGGCGGCCCCTCCTTTGATGACCTTGGCACCTTTGGCCAGAGCATCTTCAATATGCTCGCGAACCTTGGCGATGGCCTTGCCATCAATCAACGGGCCAAGGGTGACGCCGTTGGCAAAGCCGTCGCCAATCTTCAGCGCACCCACCGCGCAGGCGAGTTTGTCGACGAAGGTGTCGTAGACCTTGTCGTGGACGTACAAGCGGTTGGCACAGACGCACGTTTGCCCGGCGTTACGGAACTTGGACGCCAGCGCGCCCTCCACCGCCGCATCGAGATCGGCATCTTCAAAGACAATGAACGGCGCATTACCGCCCAGCTCCAGAGAGACTTTCTTGATGTCGTGGGCGCACTTTTCCATGATTTGGCGACCGATTTCGGTGGAGCCGGTAAAAGAAATCTTGCGCACGGCCGGGTTGCTGGTGAACTCTTCGGCAATCTCCGCTGCCGCGCCGGTCACCACCGACAGTACGCCCTTTGGAATGCCCGCCTGCTCGGCCAGGTAGACCAGCGCCAATGCCGAAAATGGCGTTTGGGAGGCCGGCTTGATGACCATGGTGCAACCGGCCGCCAACGCGGGGGCGGCTTTACGGGTGATCATCGCGCTGGGGAAGTTCCATGGGGTGATGGCTGCGCACACACCCACGGGTTGCTTGATCACCAGTAGACGCTTGTCCACGGCCCCCGGGATCAGGTCACCGTAAACACGCTTGGCTTCCTCCGCATACCACTCGATGTAGGAAGCGCCGAACGTGATTTCTCCCAGGGCCTCGGGCAATGGCTTGCCCTGCTCCAGGGTCATGATGTGGGCCAGATCGTGCTGATTCTCGATGATCAGGTTGTACCAGCGGCGCAACGTGTTGGCGCGTTCCTTCGCCGATAGCTCACGCCAGGCGGGCAGCGCGCGCTCGGCAGCCTCGATGGCTCGACGGGTCTCGGCCTTACCCATGCGAGGGACCTGGCCGATGGTGACCTGGGTCGACGGGTTGACCACTGTGATGGTGGCAGCGTTGTCGGCAGCCAGCCATTCACCGTCGATATAGGCCTGTTGGCGCAAGAGTTGAGGGTTGTTCAATATCACTGCAGGTTCTCCGTTGTGCGGCGCAATTACGCCCGTTCGACACTCGCCTGGGCCGCTGGCGCAGCAGGCGAGTGCAACCGTTTTTGCCAGTGGCGTGGTTGTCGATCAGTGCAGTGCTTTTTGCGTTTGCTTGTCCGCTACACCCACGGCCTTGAACCTGAAGCCGCGGTATTCATCGTTTTTTACCGCCGTCAGTTGTTCGCTGAAGGCGCCCAATCCGCCCATGTAGAAGTAAACCTTATTGCTCTTGCCGGGGATGTTGGCGCCGAAGATCCACGAGTCGGTCTTGGCGAACAGGGTCTGATCGGCGATTGCCTGGCAGGTCACTCCCCATTCATGCTCGCTTTGCGGGTCGGGTTCCACGCATGCCAACTCGTTTTCTTCCATGAAGGTAATCAGTTCGGACACCCACTCCACTTCGGTTTCAATAGTGGGTGGCAGGTTGGTGAAAGGACCGTTGGGGCCGAGGATCATGAACATATTGGGAAAATTGGCGGTGGCGACCGACATATAGCTCGAAGGTCCGTCGGCCCAGTGATCGTTTATCGAGACATTGTCGCGCCCGCGAATATCAATGCGCTTGTAGTTGCCGTCCACGGCATCGAAGCCGGTAGCGAACACCAGTACATCCAGCTCGTGTTCAACCCCGTCTGCGGTGCGAATGCCCTTGGCGGTGATTTCCTCGATCGGGTTGGCCTTGACGTCGACCAGCGACACGTTGTCCCGGTTGAAGGTGGCGTAGTAACCGCTGTCACACAGTGGCCGTTTTGCGTAAAGGTCGCGGGGCATCAACTTGCGTGCGGTTTCCGGATCCTTGACGATTTCAGCGATTTTCCCCCGCACGAAGTCCTGGGCGGCGAGGTTCGCTTCTTCGCTGGTGGCGATGTCATTAAAGGTCTGGAACATGTAGCGAAAACCGCCACCACCGTCCCAGGCCCGCTGGAATATGGCTTTTCGTTCAGCGGCGTCGACGCTCATCGTCGGAATATCGCTTTCCTGGAAACCGAACGCCAGACGCGAACTGCGCACTTCTTTCCAGATGGCGTCGTAGTTGCGCTTGATGTCATCGACATATTCGCGGCTGAGCGGGCCGTTACCCACAGGCACTGTGTACTGCGCGGAACGTTGGAACACGGTCAAGTGGCCGACCGTTGGTGCGATCGCCGTGATCACCTGGCAACCGGTCGAGCCGGTACCGATGACGCCCACCCGCTTGCCCTCCAGCACGGCATCGGCAGGCCAGTTGGCCGTGTGGTACCTGTGGCCCTCGAATTGATCGAGGCCTTTGATCTTGGGTACGTTAGTCGCAGAAAGCAGGCCCAGCGCCGTGACCAGGTACTTGACGCTGTATTGGTGACCATTATCTGCAGTGACGAGCCAACGGCTGCATTGCTCGTCGAACACCGCAGAGGTGATCCCGGTCTCCAACTGAATATCACGACGCAGGTCATGTCGATCGACCGCGTGGTTGAGGTAGGACAGAATCTGCGGCTGGGTCAGATAGCGGGTGGTGATATCCCACTCCTGGCACAGCTCTCGGTCCCAGGAGAAGCAATAGACAAACGATTCACTGTCGGATAACGCACCCGGGTATCGGTTCCAAAACCAGGTGCCGCCGATACCGCCCGCCTTATCGAAGGCGCGTACGTTCAAACCGAGTTCATCGCGCAACTTCTTGAGCATGTAAATGCCCCCGAAGCCCGCGCCAATCACGATGGCGTCGTAATCAATGATGTCGGTGCCAACGGAACGTTTGGCCAGAACTGTAGTTGTCATTATGTTCTCCTGTTTCGGTCATTGCGCCCGCAGACCTCACTAACGCCAATGCGTTTTTGAAGATTGCGGGCAAGCCGCATCCGTATCCCTTGACTGAGCGTTCAGGGAAAGTGGTCATCAAATTCGGGGTTGAGCGGGTCAGTACATTCCCGCTTGCTCAACTAGAGCGAGAAGCCGCCATCGACGGCGATCGCCTGGCCGGTGACATGGGGGGCACAGGCCAGGTAAACCGCCAGTTGGCCCATGTCTTCTACTGTTTGCGCCTCGCCTTGGGGCAGAAGGCTGGACTGGTGCCGCTCCCAGGACTGTACTTCCGTTTCCCCAGGCTGGGCCCAGCGTGCGGACAGCCCTTCATCACCACGCCACATGCCGGTGCCGACCACCCCTGGACACAGGGCATTGACCGTGATGCCTTCGCGGGCAACTTCCTTGGCAAAAGCGTTGGTAAAGCCGATCACTGCAAATTTGGAAGCGCTGTAATGGGACAGGTCCGGAAAACCGACTTTGCCGGCAATCGAGGCCAGGTTGATGATTCGCCCGAAATTGTGCTCGCGCATCAGCTTGAGTTCAGCCTGGCAGCACAGGAATACACCGCGGGCGTTGATGTTCATGATCCGGTCCCATTCGCTGACCGGTAATTCATCAACTCTGCCGAGACTGACCACCCCCGCGTTGTTGACTGCCACATCGAGACGGCCAAATGCCTGTCTGACCTGTCCGATCATGTTCGCGACGCTCTCGGCCTTGCTGACATCGACTTGCAGGGCGACAGCTCGACGACCCAGGGCGCGAACATTGGCGGCGGCCTCTTCAGCGATGCCAATATCGTAATCCGCGAGCACCAGGTCAGCGCCAGCCTGGGCCAGGCTTAGCGCAATGCCCTGACCGATACCGCGTCCGGCACCGGTCACCAGGGCAACTTTGCCTGTCAGGGAGAAATCGACAGCTTTGAATCCGCTCATGTGATGCCTCTGTTCATTATTGTTGTTGAGATACGGCCGTCTCATGCGGCCCGCCGAGACAGTCAGAGCAAGTCGAATGCCAAGACTGGAATAATGGGCTGAAAGGCCCGGAACAGAGAGGTTTAACCTTGAGAATATACGGCGACACAACGGGCAGGACCAAGACATAACGGCTCTCTCTCCTCACGCCCTGCTGCGAATACTGAGATGTTATGTCTCACCGCAACCGATTGACCGATTCAGCTTGAAGGGGCTGTCCAACCCGCCTTTAATGAGCCTCACAGAAAAATAAGATCCAACCTTCGGAGGTACCATGTCCTCTGGCTTTTCAAAGATTCACGTCGAGCATGTGAATCGGGTGTTACGCACTGCCGAAAATGCCCCGACCCTGCCGGTGCCCAATGTCATCCTCGATTCCTGGCGCCGTTCGGTACAGCATCACAAACTCGACCCCGGTTCATTACAAGGCCCCAGGATCCTTGAGGCTCACCAACTCCATGAACACCGCGAGCGCGTCGACGACTTCTTGCACCTGGCGGGCGATGAAATGTCGCGACTGCACGGCCGCGTTCGTGACGCCGATTATTGTGTGATGCTCACCGATACGCTGGGTTGTACGGTGGACTACCGCATCGATCCGACGATACGCGGCGAATACCGCCGCGCGGGCATGGATGTGGGAACCTGTTGGTCGGAAAGCGAAGAAGGCACGACCGGCGTCTGCGCAGTACTGATCGACAAGCTGCCCGTCACGGTGCATAAGCACGATCATTTCCGCGCAGCGTTCATCGGCATCACTTGCTCCGCGGCACCGGTGTTTTCGCCGAGCGGCGAGATCCTCGCGGTCCTGGATGTTTCCTCGATCCGCTCACCGGAGGACCGGCGCAGCCAGCACCTGATTCGGCAGATGGTCATTCAGAGTGCCACTGACATCGAGAATGCGTACTTCATGTACAGCACCCAGGATCTTTGGGTGATGCGCGCACACCCCCTGCCCGGTTACATCGACAGCCAGCCACAGTACCTGTTCGCCTGGGATCGCGATGGCAGGATCGAGGCACTCAACCCTGCCGCCCGCCGACTCCTGTTGCAGCGCTGTGGAAGGATCCCCACCCATATTGAAGAGGCCTTCGCATCGGCACGACTGCCCGCCTCCGGTGATGACAGCATCCACTACCTGTCGTCGATAGGCCTGCATGTGCGCCTCAAGGTGCCAAGAAGACCCACCCGTGTGCCGATGGCCGGCAATGTGGCTTCAGCACTCGATCCCAAGGTCGCCCAAGCCCTGGAGTTGGCGGTGCGCGTCAAGGACCGCGGGCTGCCGGTACTGATCCATGGCGAAACCGGGGCAGGCAAAGAGCACTTCGCGCTGCAACTGCATGCTGCCAGCAAGCGACGTGACAAGCCCTTCGTAGCAGTCAACTGTGCGGCAATTCCTGAGAATCTAATCGAGAGTGAGCTGTTTGGTTATGCAGCCGGCGCGTTCACTGGCGCGTCCAGTAAAGGCATGCGCGGTCTGCTGCAGCAAGCTGACGGCGGTACGCTGTTCCTGGATGAGATCGGCGACATGCCGCTAATGTTGCAAACCCGTCTGCTCAGGGTTTTGAGCGAGGGAGAGGTGGCGCCACTGGGCGGTGCGCGACCGCAGTCCATCGACATCCAGGTCATTTGCGCCAGCCACCGTGATATCTCCACCCTGGTCGATACCGGCAGCTTTCGTGAGGACCTGTTCTTTCGGTTGAGCGGCGCGCGCTTCGATATCCCCCCGCTACGTGAACGCAAGGACAAGCTGGCGTTGATTACCAAACTTCTGGATGAAGAGTGTCAGCGCTCGGGGGAGTCGATGGAACTGAGCGAGAGCGCGTTGGAAATGCTCTTGAATTACAGCTGGCCAGGCAATATGCGGCAGCTGCACCATGTGCTGCGATACGCGTGCGCTGTCTGTAAAAGTCAGGTGATCGGTGTTGAGGACCTACCCGCCACGCTCGGCGTGAGTGCCCCGGTGAAGGGACAGGAGACAGTATCCGGGAGCCCGGAACGCCAGGCATTGATCGATACGCTGGTGCGCAATCGCTGGAAACCCGTGCTGGCGGCTCAGGAGCTGGGCATTTCCCGGGCAACCCTGTATCGCAAAGTAAACCTGCACGGGATCAAGATGCCGGGCAAAGGCTCCTACAACTGAGTGACACCAGGCGCTATGAACATAGCGCCTGGTCCTGTCGCTTCTCGTCTCAGATCAATTGTTGCAATTGCGGCACCGCCTCGAACAGATCCGCCACCAGGCCATATTTTCGCAGCGGCCTCAGCCACGGCGCCAACGCCTGACCGGCAGCGAGGTTCTACAGATCAGCGTTCGCCAAGCTGCTCGATGACACCGCGTGCCTTCAACCCGGCCAGGCGTTCATCGTCCAGCCCCAACTGACGCTTGAGGACTTCATCGGTATGTTCACCCAGCATCGGGGCCGGGCGCAGGTACTCCACCGGCGTGCCTGACAACTTGATGGGACTGCCCACCGTCACGAAATCGGCCTTCAGTGGATGGGGAATGTTCACCAGCATATTGCGCGCTTTCACCTGCGGCTCATCCAGTGCCTGGGCGATGCTGTTGATTGCCCCTACCGGCACACCCTGCGGATGAATGCGTCGCACCCATTCATCCGCAGTAGCCCCGAGAAAATGCTGCGTAAGAATGTCGATGATCGCCTCCCGATGGGTGACTCGGTCCGCATTGCGCGCGAAGCGTGGGTCTTCAGGAAGGTCCGTCAGACCGATAGCCTCGCACAGCGCGACAAATTGGGAGTCGTTGCCGCAGGCAATAATGAAATCCTGGTCACTGGCGCGAAATACCTGATACGGCACGATATTGGCGTGGGCGTTACCGTAGCGGCCCGGGGGTTTGCCGGAAGCCAGGTAGTTCTGGCTCTGGTTGCACAGGGTGGCGACCTGCACGTCCAGCAGCGCCATGTCGATGTGTTGGCCCACACCGGTTTTTTCCCTGCTGAGCAACGCAGCCTGAATAGCGACTGTGGAGTAAAGCCCGGTCATCAGATCAGAAAAGGCCACGCCCACTTTCTGTGGGCCTCCACCAGGCAAGTCATCACGCTCCCCGGTGATGCTCATCAGCCCGCCGATCCCCTGGATGATGAAGTCATAACCCGGCTCCGCAGCCCGCGGCCCGGTCTGCCCGAAGCCGGTCACCGAGCAATACACCAGCCGCGGATTGAGCCGGGACAAGGTGGCATAGTCCAGCCCGTATTTGGCTAACGAGCCGGCCTTGTAGTTTTCGATCAGCACATCGCAGTCGGTGGCCAGTGCACGCACCAGCTCCTGGCCTTCGGCGCTCGCCAGGTTCAGTGCCACCGATAGCTTGCCGCGGTTGGTCGATTGGTAGTAGGAGGCTTCGTGGGTAGCCTCATCGTTCTGACCCTTCATCCACGGCGGCCCCCAACCACGTGTGTCGTCACCCACGCCAGGTCGTTCCACCTTGATGACTTCTGCTCCCAGGTCGGCCAGGGTCTGGCCACACCAGGGGCCGGCCAGCACCCGGCTCAAGTCGAGTACGCGGTATCCAGTCAAAGCACCCATTTCATACCACCTTTGTTTGTGCGCGTTCGGTGTGGCACAACGACAGGCCAAGGCTCGCGCGTCGGCGCAGCCAGGGGCCCGGCCGGTAACGCGGATCGCCGGTCAATTCGGTCATGCGTTCCAGGATGGTCAGCAAGCGTTTGCTGCCGACACTGTCGCCCCAGGCCAACGGCCCCTGCGGATAACCCAGCCCGCGGCGCACACCCTCATCCAGGTCCTCGACGCTGGCGATGCGCTGTTGGACGATATCGCCGGCCAGGTTGACGATCATTGCCAGCACGCGCTGGGCGACGAAGCCGACACTGTCGTTGATAACGCTGACACCGACGCCGTCACGAGCCAGCAATGCATGCGCGGCATTGCCCATGTCGACTCGGGTTGCCGGGGTCGGCATCAGCGTGCGGTAGCGAGCGCTGTCGAGCAGCGGGTCGATGCAGACTGTGCGCGTCGGGTCGGTGGCAAAACGTTGCGCCGCGCTGGTGGCATCCAGGCCATAGGGCGCCAGCAAGCAGAGCGCTTCACTGGATGGTGTAGCGCCCTGCTCTACCTGCGCGCCCAGTCGCTCCAGCAATGCCATCAGGCTGATACGATCGGTCTCGCTCTCGGTACCCAGCCACACCGGCGGTAGCGTTTCCACCACCGGTACTGCCTGCGCCGGGGGCGCATCAACCATTTGGCCGTTGGCATACCGGTAAAAGCCTCGCCCGACCTTGCGACCGACGTACCCGGCCTCAAGCATCTGCCGGGTCAATGCGGCCGGGCGATAGCGAGGTTCCTGGTAAAACTGGTTGTAGATTGACTCGATCACCGGGTGCGAGACATCCAGTGCTGTAAGGTCGAACAGCTCCAGCGGCCCCATGCGAAACCCCAGACCTTCGCGCAGGATGCGGTCGATTTCGGCGGGCTCGGTCACGCCTTCCTTGAGAATCTGCAGGGCTTCGGTGCTGTAGGCTCGCCCCGCATGGTTGATGATGAAACCTGGCGTGTCCTTGGCGCGTATACCACGGTGGCCCATGCGCGCCGCCAACGCCTGCAAACGATCACCGACTTGCGGATCACTGGCAAGGCCGTCGATGACTTCCACCACTTTCATCAGTGGCACGGGGTTAAAGAAATGGAACCCCGCGACACGTTCAGGACGCCGACATTCCCGGGCGATGCTGGTCACGGACAGCGAAGAGGTATTGGTAGCCAGAATGCAATCGTCAGCGACGACCGCTTCAAGCTGTGCGAGCAACGCCTGCTTGGCATCGAGGCGCTCGATGATGGCTTCGACGACCAGGTCGACGTCCTTGAGCTCGGTCAGCGCGGTCGTTACCTTCAGGCGATCGAGTGTGGCCTGTGCGTCTGCACCGAGAATCTTGCCCTTGCTCGCCAGCTTGTCCAACGTCTGTTCAAGGTCATCGCGAGCGGCCTGGGCGGCGCCTTCGCGGTTATCGAACAACAGGACCGAAATACCAGCCTGGGCTGCAATCTGGGCAATGCCGGTGCCCATGATGCCAGCCCCCACCACCGCCATACGGTTGATCTCGCGTGTCATGAATCACTCTCCCGAGAAGGTGGCTTTGCGTTTGTCCAGGAAGGCATTGGCGCCCTCTTTCTGGTCCCTGGAATCGAACAGCAACTGAAACGCCTTGCGCTCCAACGCCAAGGCGCTGTCCAGGGGCAAGTCGGCCCCTAGCAGCATCACTTCCTTGATCTGCGCTACAGCCAGGGGCGGCAAGGCGGCTATTTCAGCGCCCAGCTCAAGGGCGCGCGGCACTGTGCGCTCGTCACTCACCACTTCGCTGACCATGCCCATGGCTAGCGCTTCAGGGGCCGCGACCAGGCAGCCCGTCAGTGCGATACGCATCGCCTGGAACTTGCCGACGGCGCGAATCAGGCGCTGGGTGCCACCGGCGCCCGGCATCAGGCCAAGCTTGACCTCCGGCTGGCCGAAGCGTGCCGATTGCCCTGCAACGATGATGTCGCAGTGCATCGCCAGTTCGCAGCCTCCCCCCAGCGCAAAACCATTCACCGCTGCGATCACAGGTTTAGGGCACCGAGCGATCGCCTCCCACAAATACTCCGTGTGGCGGCGGTACATCTCGATCGGACTGGCCTCGGCGAACTCGCGGATGTCGGCACCGGCGACAAAGCATTGTTCTCCACCGGTGAGAACGATTGCGCGTACCCGGGCATCACCGGCAAGCGAACGAAAGATTTCTGCCAACTGTTCGCGCACTGCGCTATTGAGCGCGTTCTTGACCTCGGGTCTCTGGATTCGTACGACAGCAACGGCATCGTCACGGATTTGCAAGTCCACTACAGCATTAAGCCGGGAGTCCATATCTACCTCTTATTTTTGTTTCGCTATACGAAATTGAATACCGTAATTACGATCAATCATAGATAGGCTTTTGAATTTCTGTAAACAGGAAATCCACTAAATCTGTTTAAACCCTTTAAATACAAGCATTTGATTGTCGTAAATAAAATAGATTGGTTTTTTTAGAAGCACCGAATACAATTCCGTCTAGCGAAACTGAATTTTATTTACTTGCATTTCTCGAAAGCGAGGTTCTACCATGGGTCGCAACAAGGCAGATCACCAGGCCGTGGACCAGGCGAAAGGAACGGATGAAATTGGCTTGCTGAAGATGGGGATGCTCGATCCCGCCAGCGCGCTGAGCGATGACGAAAGCAGCGGCCAGTTCGTGACGGCGTTAGCACGCGGGCTTGAGCTGATGAGGTGTTTCACCCCGCGGGACAACGTACTCGGTAATCAGGACCTGGCGCGGATGACCGGGCTGCCCAAACCGACCGTGACGCGTCTGACCAATACGCTGATGCGGCTGGGCTGCCTCAAGCGTGAAGTGCATTCAGGCAAGTATCAGCTGGACGTCGGTGTGTTGGGTTTCGGTTACGCCATGTTGTCGAATCTGGCGATTCGCACGGTGGCGCATCCCTTGATGGAGGAGTTGGCCAATCACGCTCAGGCGGCCGTCGCGATGGCCGCCCGCGATCGACTTCAGATGGTGTACCTGGATGTGGTTCAGGGTCAGGGCAACATGACCATGCGCCGGCAGATCGGCAGCTACTTGCCGCTGGCACAGAGTTCGGTGGGCCGGGCGTGCCTGGCTGCGATGCCGGAAACCGAGCGGGAATTTCTGCTCGACCACATCCGCCAGCGCGAATCGGAGCAATGGCCAGCCATCCGCAAGGGCCTGGACAAAGCGTTCAGGGATTTCGCCGACTACGGCTTCTGCCTGTCGATCGGAGAGTGGCACCGCGACGTCAATTCCGTTGCAGTGCCATTGCTACACCCGCAGTACGGGTTACTGACCTTCAACTGCGGTGGACCGAGCTTTCAGCTACCCCGTGAGCAGCTCGTGGACGATATCGGGCCTCGCCTGATCAACATGGTCAATAACATTAGCGCCGCTGCTCGCTAACGCAACGGAGTAACGGCGCCCTAAAAAACCGGCTCGCTTGCGAGCCGCAGGAGCGCACATGATCCGTGATACCGAAACCCTGCAGATACTCTTGGATTCCCTTCGGCAGTTCGTCAGCGAAGTGCTGATTCCCCGTGAAAACGAAGTGGCTGACACCGACGCGATCCCCCAGGACATCGTTGAGCAGATGCGGGAAATGGGCTTGTTCGGCCTGACGCTCCCGGAAGAGTTTGGAGGCTTGGGCGTCACGATGGAGGAAGAGGTGAATATTGCCTTCGAGCTGGGCCGCACTTCACCGGCGTTTCGTTCCTACATCGGGACCAACAACGGCATCGGCTCCATCGGTATCCTCCTGGACGGCACTGAAGAACAGAAGCATCACTACCTGCCCAAGCTGGCCAGTGGCGAGCTGCTCAGTTCCTTCTGCCTGACAGAGCCGGACGCCGGTTCAGATGCCGCCTCGCTCAAAACCAACGCCGTGCGCGATGGCGACAGCTACATTCTCAATGGCACCAAGCGCTTCATCACCAACGCCCCGCACGCCGGCATCTATACGGTCATGGCGCGAACCAATGCCGAGATCAGGGGCGCCGCCGGCATCAGCGCGTTCGTTGTCGAGCGTGGAACACCCGGCGTGTCGCTGGGTAAGCCCGACCACAAAATGGGCCACAAAGGTGCCCATACCTGCGACGTGATATTCGAGAATGCACGGGTCCCCGCCAGCCAACTGATCGGTGGTGTCGAAGGCGTAGGCTTCAAGACCGCGATGAAGGTACTCGACAAGGGGCGTTTGCATATCGCGGCTTTGAGTGTCGGCGCCGCTGAGCGGATGCTCGACGATGCCTTGCGCTACGCGCTTGAGCGCAAACAGTTTGGCAAGCCGATTGCCGAGTTTCAACTGATCCAGGCCATGCTCGCCGACAGCAAGGCTGAAATCTATGCCAGTCGCTGCATGGTGCTGGATGCGGCACGCAAGCGTGATGACGGACGTAACGTCAGCACTGAAGCCTCCTGCGCCAAGATGTTCTCCACTGAAATGTGCGGACGGGTCGCCGACCGCTGCGTTCAGATTCATGGTGGCGCCGGCTATGTGAGCGAATATGCCATCGAGCGCTTCTATCGGGATGTTCGTCTGTTCCGCATTTATGAAGGCACCACCCAGATCCAACAGCTGGTCATTGCCCGAAACATGATCCGCGACGCGCAAAGCTGAGGCCACGGACTTTCAATTCCCGGCTCAAGTCACCTCCCATATAAATACAATAAGGTAACGCTATGGACGCTGCTGCTCAGGCGAGTGCGACGACGCACGCCAAATCCAGTACCTGGGTACTGGTCTTCATCTTCTGCTTTCTTGGATTGTTGATCGACGGTGCCGATCTGATGCTGCTGTCCTACAGCCTCAGCAGCTTGAAGGCCGAATTCGGCCTGACCAACGTAGAGGCCGGCAGCCTGGGCAGCTTCACCCTGGCCGGAATGGCCATCGGTGGCATCTACGGTGGCTGGGCCTGCGATCGTTTCGGCCGGGTGAAAACCGTCGTCTGGAGTATCGTACTGTTTTCCGTCGGCACCGCTGTCCTGGGCCTGACCCATAGCTATTGGCAGTTCGCGATCACCCGGTTCGTGTCCTCGCTGGGGATCGGCGCATTGTATGTGGCCTGCAACACGCTGATGTCCGAATACGTGCCTACCCGCTACCGCACAACAGTACTCGGCACCCTGCAGGCAGGCTGGTCGGTGGGGTATATCGTTGCGACGCTGCTGGCTGGCTGGATACTGCCCATCCATGGCTGGCGCTGGCTGTTCTACATCGCCATTATCCCGGTGATCCTGGCCGTGGTGATGCAACGTTTCGTGCCGGAGCCACAAGCCTGGATCAACGCTCAGGCCGAGCGCGCCAGGAAAAAAATCACCGGCACCCAACAGTCAATCCCCGCAAAACGCGAGAGCATGTACAAGCTGATCTTCAGTGATCCGCAGGCCAGTCGGATGTTTATCTTCTGGGCCCTGACTGCCGGCTTTCTGCAGTTCGGTTACTACGGTGTGAACAACTGGATGCCGACGTACCTGGAAAGCGAACTGGGCATGAACCTCAAATCCATGACCAGCTATATGGTGGGCACCTATACCGCCATGATCCTTGGTAAAATTCTGGCTGGCATCGCGGCTGACCGTATCGGGCGTCGTGCCGTGTTCGCCTTTGGCGCCTTGGGGACCGCGTTATTCCTGCCGGTGATCGTGTTATTCCAAAGCCAGGAAAACATACTGTGGATGTTGGTGGTGTTCGGCTTTTTGTATGGTGTTCCTTACGGTGTAAACGCCACGTACATGACCGAAAGTTTCGAAGCCAAATTTCGCGGGTCCGCCGTGGGCGGTGCCTACAATATCGGGCGTCTGGGTGCAGCGGTTGCCCCGGCCGCTATCGGCTTCCTCGCCTCGCATGGCTCGATCGGTGTGGGTTTTCTGGTCATGGGTGCGGCCTACTTCATCTGTGGCGTGATTCCGGCGCTGTTTATCAGGGACAAGCAGTTCGACCCGCAAAAGCAGTAGCGCTTTGTAATCCCTGGAGGCATGGCGGTGCGGCTAATGAGACAAGGCTGTGCCGTGGCACCCGAGTGCAAAAAAACCGGCGCATTACGCGCCGGTTTCAATCCTAGAATGGATAAGGCTGGTTGGAGGGTTCAACCGTGACCCACTTGACCTCGGTAAACTCCTCGATGACTGCGCTGCCATCAAAGCGTCCATAGCCGCTCTTCTTCATCCCACCGTAGGGGGCCTGAGGCTCGTTTTGCACGGTAGCGCCATTGATGTGTACGCAGCCGGCATCCAGTCGGCCGGCCAACTCCAATGCCCGTGTGACATCGCGACTGAATATTGAGGACGAAAGACCGTAGGCGGTGTCGTTGGCCACCTGCAGCGCCTGCTCGGCGCCTTTTACCCGGACGATCGTTGTCACCGGGCCAAAGGTCTCTTCGTCGTAGATCGACATCTCACGGGTCACCCGATCGACCAGTGTCGGGCCCATCAGGGCATTTTCCGCCAGGCCGCCAGCCACGATGTCAGCACCCTTGCCAATGGCGTCGTCGAGCAGATGGTTGATCCGTTGTACAGAGCCCTGACCGATCATCGGGCCAATCACGCAGCCTGGAGTCGTCGATGGAACGCCCGTCTCCAGCGACCGCACGCGTTCTGCGAAACGGGAAACGAACTGGTCGGCAACCGCTTCATCGACCACGAAACGCTCGGTCGACATGCAGATTTGTCCCTGGTAAAGGAATGCTCCGAAAACGGCGGCATTGACTGCCCCGTCGATATCCGCGTCATCCAGGACGATGAAAGGGGCTTTGCCACCCAGCTCCAGGAGGCAGCGCTTGAGATGACTGGCACAGGTCTGGGCGATCATGCGGCCGACCTTGGTCGAGCCGGTGAAATTCACTCGACGCACAACGTCATGCGCTACCAACGCTTCAGTTACGGCAGACGCGTCCTCTGGCGCGCTTATCAAAAAGTTCAACACGCCCGCAGGCAGACCGGCATCGTAGAACGCTTCGGCCAGCAATGCATGAGTACGTGGGCTGCTTTCCGAACCCTTGAAAATTACCGTGTTGCCACACGCCAACGGGTAGGCAATAGCGCGTGCGCCAAGGATGACCGGACCGTTCCAGGGCACGATGCTCAGTACCGCGCCCACCGGTTGGCGCAACGTCATCGACAGTGCGCCCGGTTTATCTGTAGGAATGGTTTCGCCTTTGATTTGTGTGGTCAGGGCCGCGGCTTCACGCAACAGGTTGGCCGATGCGCCCACGTTGAATTGTGCCCACAGTTGCGAAGCGCCGATCTCTTCGGCCATGACCGAGCAGAACTGCGCCATTTTCGATTCCAGGGCATCGGCAGCCGCCAGCAGAATGCGCCGGCGCTCGGTTGGGCCGGTTCTGGACCACGTCCGAAAAGCGCGCTGGGAAGATTCGGCGGCACGGATGGCGTCCTCGACGCTGCAGGCTGCACCTACGCTCACGGTAGCGGCGCTGAGCGGATCGACACGCTGGAAGGTCTTGCCATTGGAGGCGTCGAGTTTTTGATTGTCTATTACGAGTTGAACGTTCATTGCAGGTACCTTTGAAATCGAAATAATCAGACCGAAGCAGGGGCTGGCATGCGAAGAATCGGTTTGATGGTGACACCGCGCTCGCTATCGGCCATCGCCTGGTTAACCTCTTCGAACTCGTAAAACTTGCAAAGCTTGTCGAAGGGGAATCGGCCCTGCAGATAGAGATCAACCAGCTTCGGAATAAAGGCATTGGCAACGACATCGCCTTGGACGATGCCCATGATCCGTTTGCCGGGAATCATCACGTCGTTGATATTGAAGGCCACCTCGGTGCCGACTTTGGTAGCGCCGACGATGCCACAGGTGCCAAGCGTGGTGAGTGAGTCGATCGCCTGGCGCAGAACTTCGGAGCGCCCGGAGCATTCGAGGCTGTAATTGACACCGCTCTGAGTGATGGCATGAATACGTTGAACCGGATCTTCTTCGCGGCTGTTGATGACATGGGTGGCCCCCAGTTCGCGCGCCAGTTCCAGCCGACTCGGAGTGACGTCCACAGCAATGATGGTCGTAGCGCCTGCGACCTTCGCAGCCATTACCGCTGCCAGGCCGACCGCGCCCGCGCCAAAGGCGGCGAAGCTCGATCCGGCCTCAACCTTCAGTGCATTGAGGACCGATCCCGCGCCAGTCTGGATGCCGCAACCCAGCGGCCCCAACAGTTCCAATGGCGCCTGCTTCGCGACTTTGACCACGTTGCGTTCATTGGCGATCGTGTAAGTGGAAAAAGAGGATTGGCCGAAGAAATGGTCATGGATGGCGTGGTCGTTGCCACAAGCGCAAGCAGAAGTACTGCCATCGAGTCGGCCGCCACCGAAGTTCAGCGGGTGCATGTGCGTACAGTGGGCCGGGTGGCCCGTTTCGCAAGGCAGGCAAAGGCCGCATGACATATAGGTCATGACCACGTGATCGCCCGATTTTACCGTGGTGACGGCGGAACCGACAGCATCGACTACACCCGCACCTTCATGGCCGAGGATGATGGGCAGCGGTGTAGGAAACAGCTGGTCTCGCACCACCATGTCCGTGTGGCAGACGCCTGTGGCGACAACACGGACGCGCACCTCGGTAGGTCGAGGGGCCTCGAGCAGGACGTCCTCGATCTGTAATGGGGCTCCGGAGGTGCGCAGCACTGCGGCGCGGATGTTCATCGATTGTGCATCGGTCCGGGACATCGTTGTCTCCTTGAAGTGATTCGTCAAAGCCGAGAAAACGTCGGTTTGTCAGGCAGACTGCAACGCTCGCGGGCGTTGGCTACGATGGCTTACTTCTTCGCTCGCGGCCGGACGCAGGCTGAAATTGAACGTCATCTCGGCAAAGCACCCTGCCACGCCCATGAATGCGCCCCGTGCCTCGTCATCGACGAAACTGACTTCGCCGATCAGTCCATCGCGTGTCGCGTAGGCGAAGTCGTCCCACAGGTACTCGTCATTCGACAAGTTGATCTGCGTGGTCAGATGTTCATGCCCAGGGGCGGAAATGAAGAAGTGGATATGAGCTGGTCGCTGCCCGTGACGGCCCAACTGATCGAGGCATTCCTGAGTGGGGCCGGCTGGATCGCAACCGTACCCCGAAGGCACGACGCTACGAGCCCGGTAGCATCCATTGGCGTCCGTGAGAATCCGTCGACGCAAGTTGAATTCCGACTGGCTCTTGTCGAAGTATGAGTAGTTGCCCTGGGTGTTGGCTTGCCACAAGTCCACGGTGGCTCCGGCGATCGGCTGACCGTTCAAGTCGGTTACGCGTCCCTCCAGGAACATCACCGTTGCTGTGCCGTCCTCGCTCCCATCATCCATTCGGGTTTGATACTCACACAGTGGGGCACCTGCTACGTACAACGGACCTTCAATCGTCCGTGGTGTGCCGCCGGTCCGGCCCGCCTCGGCATCCCTGGCATCCGCCAGCAGATCAAGGAAGTGTTCGATGCCAAGTCCAGCGACCAGCAAACCTGCTTCGTTCTTGGCACCCAGGCGGTTGACGTAGTCCACCGCCCCCCAGAACTCATCGTCGCTGATCTGCAAATCTTCAATCACTCGGGCGACTTCCTGCAGCAAACGCAAAACGATCTGCTTGCGGCGTGGATCGCCTTCGTTGTTGTCCAGTCCCGAGGCTTGTCGGAAGAATTGCTGCAATGGCGGCAGTTGAGAAATTTTTACTGTCATCTTGATTCACCAGATCTTATTTGTCATCACGAACGAAGAGAGCCGCTGGATGCTCTCTCCGTGCTTGTCGGTTCAAATCATTAGGCGAGTGCGCGCCAACCTAACTGGGCACGAGCCTCTTGAAGGTCGGACTGCATATCGTGATTCCACAGCCAGTCGAACCGCTCTGCCAAGGTCTTGCCCAGCAGTTGTTCATCATCGGCTACCGCTGGATCGCGCATTTCATACAGCTCCCCGGCTTCCCAGGAAGTACGCTGCACACGGCAGGCACGCGGACGACGGATGGCGTCGTAAGCCGCGAGCACCGCTTGTGGCTGGCTGTCCAAGACCTGTGGATCGGCCAGCAATCGGGCCAGAAGCCAGGCGTCTTCCAGCCCCTGACCTGCGCCAGCGCCCTGGTGCGGCAACATGGCGTGCGCAGCATCGCCGATCAGCCCCACGCGACCGTGCACGTAACCTGGCAACTCATCGAGTTCATGCAACGCCCAAAGGGTGGGGGCTGGAATGCATTCGAGCAGCACCCGTGCAGCGTCTCCCCAATGATTGAAGGCAGAGAGCATTTCTTCCTGGCTGGCATTGCGCACCCACGGTGAATCGGTCGGCCAGGTTGGATCAGGGCGGCTGCGATCGGAAATGAAGGCCACTACGTTGATAAGGCGGCCTTGTTTGACCGGGAACGTGAGGATATGTGCATCAAGCCCCAGATACATCTGCGGGACATCGATCAAGTGCTCATCGACACCCCGGGCCCGGTACGCTGCACGCAGCTGTTCGCTGTCGATCATCCCGCGGTAGGCGCAGGTACCGCTGAAACGCGGCGCCACCAGGGGTTGGCCAAGACCGTTGAGCACATGATCACGAATTGAAGACTTGATACCGTCCGCGGCGATCAACAGGTCGCAGCGATGCTCAGTGCCATCGGTGAACAGTACACGAGCCTGTTCGGCATCCTGCTCCACGCTGACGGCGCGCTTGCCGAACTGGGCGATCCCTTCGGGCAACTGGCTGGCCAGGGCGTCGAGGAAGTCGGCACGGTGTACCGAAGACTGCCCTACCCCTTCGGCCAGGCTGGCGCCCAGATAACCGGCATCTTCACCACGACGCCATTCGAACCAGATGTCCTGCCAGGGGTCCTGGGTCTGGTCGGCAATCTTGCGGTAGGGTTCGGCAATACCCAGACCCGCGATGGCACGAACGGCATTGGCGCCGAAGGAGACACCTGCTCCAACCTCGCCAAAGGCTGGAGCCGATTCGAACAGCTGGACGCTCAGATGGGAATGACGGCACAAGTCCAGGGCCAGGGCCACACCGGCAATACCGCCGCCAACAATACCGATTTGCAATTTGGATTGAGAAGTACGCATGGCAAGTTACCCGTGAGACTGATTGTTATTGGTGTAACCAAATCATCGCCAACCGAGCGCTATTGATAAATACCGCAACTCTCATACATTCCATCACAGGCGTGAATATTACTCGTGCGCTCGAGCAGTCATTGACCAGGCGAGCTCTACCTTGAGCTCGGCTGGTACCGCTGCGACGCCTAAGCAGGATTCTTCAACGCCTCGGCATAAACGTTCAATACTCCTGCCCGTTCTCATTCCATGCTCGAACCTCAAAACAAAAAAATAATGAGGAGATGGCAATGGCACATCCAGACATCCGTAATCTTGTAGTTACAGACAGCCCTGCTGCGGCGCTCTACCAGCCCGGGCGGATCGGCACCCTGCAATTGCGCAACCGCTTTGTGCAAGCGCCGATATTCACTCAGTTCGCCAGCACCTTCGGTGAGGTTGACGATAAGCTGATCGAATACCATCGGGCCCGCGCCCGTGGAGGGGTCGGTCTAATCATCACAGAAAACACCTCAATCGATTGGGAAGTCGGGCGCACGGCCGGCCACCCGATGCGAATTGACCACGACAGGTTCATCGGCGCACTCAGCAATCTGGTCGACGCCGTCCACGGCGAAGGCGCGAAGATCGCGGTGCAGTTGCATCACACCGGCCGCCAGAACTCCCAAGGCAATACGGAACGGAACGAACCGCCACTCGCGCCGACAGCAGGCATCACCAGCGCCTTTGGCACCCCACCGCGAGCAATCGAAGAACATGAAATTCCCGGGCTGGTCGACAAGTACGTCCAAGGTGCCCGACGCGCCGTGGCTGCTGGCTTTGATGCCGTTGAGCTGCACGGTGCACATGGTTATTTGCTCGGTCAGTTTCTCTCCCCTTTCACAAATAAACGTACTGACCGCTGGGGCGGATCCCTGGAGAACCGGGCACGTTTTGCCCTCGACGTCGTGCGCGGGATTCGCGAACAGGTCGGTGCGGATTTCCCGATCCTGTATCGCCTGAGCGTGATGGAGCCTTACGAGGGCGGCCTCTCATTGGAAGATGGCCTGGCCTTCTGCGAAATGCTCGAACCTTACGTTGACGCCCTGGATGTCAGTGCCGGGAACTACGACACGGCGATGACGTTGCTGCCCATGGTCCCGCCAGGATCGTTGGTGAATTACGCCAAGCTTGTGAAAAAGCGTGTTTCGATCCCGGTGATCGGCGTCGGTCGTCTCACCTGGCTCTTTGATGAGATGGCACAAGCGGTGTCCAACGGCGAACTCGACTTCGTGGCCTTGGGTCGATCCGGTCTTGCGGACCCTGAAACGGTTAACAAGACACGACGCGGCCAACCGCAGAGTGTCCGCCGCTGCCTGGCGGTCAATGAATGCATCTCACGGTGGATGTTCAATGGCAAGGGCACACAGTGCGTGATAAACCCTAGCCTCGGCCAGGAACGTCGGGCGAGTGACGCTCGTCGCCCTGCTTCGAAACAACAGCGAGTATTGATCGTCGGTGGCGGGCCGTCCGGCTGTGAGGCCGCGATCCTGGCCGCTGAGCGCGGACACCAGGTGCGCCTGGTCGAGAAATCGGATCGCATCGGCGGCCAGCTTCATGCCTGGGCTGCTGCGAGCCCTTTTCGCATGGAGGTCAAGAACATGATCCGGTATTACGAGACCGAAATTGAACGCGTGGGCGTCGACGTGCAACTCAATACCGATGCCACCGATCTCGACTTGAGCCCATGGGACACAGTACTGCTTGCCACCGGTACCGTTGCCCAGGATCAGGGTGCGGATGTTGCCGACCTGCTGGCAAACGGCGATCTGCCCGTGGCTGACGAAATCACCGTGTTTGGTGAAACCGAGACCGCAATGTTCGCCGCCCTGTGGCTGGCCGAGCAAGGTAAAAAGGTCAGCCTTGTTTCATCCGCTGACGGGGTGGGTGTCGATACCAATGATATGCAGCGCGATCATCTCACTGGCCTGCTCCAGAGCCTGGACGTATCGATCCGGACAACAGGCGCGGCGCCCGATGACGGCCATGTGGTGATGGCGACTGCGCGCCATGCTTCGACTGTCCTGGAGGCGTCAGTCGATGACATCCGCGTCCATAGCATCGGCACGAGATCCCGTGGCGGGCGGATGTATGAGGCGACCCAGTCAGGATTCTGGGCGGCAGCGAAAATAGGAGAGTTGGCATGAATGTTCGTGCGATCGAACACGTAGGCATCACCGTTCCCGATATCGAAGCGGCAACGCGATTCTTCGTCGACGCCTTTGGTGCCGAGAAGCTATACGACATGCTTGACGCACCCTTGGGGGGACCTGAAGTGGAGGTGGGACTGGGCATCGCACCCGGCGCTGTGATTACCGCAATCCGCATGCTTCGCCTCGGCAACGGCCCCAACCTGGAGCTGTTTTCCTACACTGGGGTGCCGCAGTCGCAGCCCGTTGTTCCAAGCGACTTGGGTATTCAGCACATCTGTATCTACGTTGACGATATCGACACTGCCGCCAATCGTCTGGAGAAGGCTGGTGGCGTTCTGCTCAGCCGCCCAGGCGACCTCCCAGGCGGTGACGCCGGGAAAGGTAATCGCTACGTATACACTCGCACGCCTTGGGGAAGCACGATTGAACTGGTGACTTACCCATCGGCGCAGGCCTACGAGCGCCACACTCACCTGCGCCGATGGCGGCCGGGTTTTACCGAGCCGAGCGACCACGAAACCCAGGTGAAGTAAGAGACGGCTTGCCAGACGAGTGGTGGAAATCTCTCCGATCGATGGCAAGCCCGTCTTGCGTACAAACTTGAAGGATGTGTTAGGTTTTGAATGTGAGAACGCTACGCCATCAACACTCAAAAACCACCAAGTGCTGATAAAAAACTCCACTGCCAATACAAATAAAAAGGGAGTCGTGATGAGTGCCATCCTCTTAACGCCAGAAAAAATGCTGGACGTTATCCCAGGCGAGGTCACGATCAAAGGTACCGTTGAGACTGCCCCCGATAACGGCATGTCAATTCGGGGCTATCGTTTTGACAAAACCGAAGTCAGCATCCCTGGCATGCGCGATTACGAGCTGGTGAGATGGAAATCGGGAACATCCAATCTGGGTTTCCATGATGGCAAGCAATGGCAAAAATGGTCCGTTGGCGATAACGACGTCACCATTTTGACTCGAGGCGAATCATCCAGGTGGTACTGGATGAACGATATCGAGGTCAGTCATATCTACATCTCGCAAGCGATGATGGCAAAGGTTGCCAATGAAGTTTTTCAGCAGGATGTTGGCGGAGTCTTTGTCGACCACTGCCCCATGGTCAACGACGCGAAACTCTCCAGGCTCATGGCGGCCTATGAAATGGAGTGTTTGAGTGGCGAACCGGGGAGCCGCATCTTCGCCCAGACGCTAGAAATTCAGATATGCATTCATCTGCTGCGCCAGTATGTGCGGTGTGATCGGAGAGACAGCGATCAAGCGTCTCGCCTGACAAACATGAAGCGCGACCAGCTTCAGCAATACATCGATTCACACCTGTCCTGCCCGATTTCGGTCAAAGACATGGCCGCCATAGTTGACCTGAGCCCGTCGTACTTTGTACGGGTGTTCGGGGCTGTGTACGGGGTCTCGCCCCATCAGTACGTTCAGTCGCGCCGCTTGAAAAAAGCTGAGCGGATCTTGTCTACGGTGCGTGATGTACCGTTGAAAGCGGTCGCCATGGATTGCGGATTCTCGGATCAAAGCCACATGACCCGACTGTTCCAGGAAAAACTGTCCATGACGCCCAAGCAGTATCGCGAGAGAAACGTATCCAGGCTTTTTTGCTCAGGGGCCTTACAGTAACGAGCCCAAGGCCTAAGGACGACGATCAAATCACCCGTGAGCGCTATCGAACCATTTACACATGACGGTTGGGGGGCGCTCCAGCAGCGTAAAGAGCGCACTCGTTACAAATCAGACCAGGCTCATCTAAAAAGGTATCGCCAATTTCAACCAATACGCATTGCCTTCGGCTCTGTTTCGCACTTCTGACTCCTGTTGCCATTTCGCAGTCAAAAACCAACCTTTACTGCTGGTATATTTAATAGATGGACCAATAGCAAACGCATGCCCTTTGTTGTTTTCAATCCGTTCACCATACTGCCGATCATCCGTAGTCTGCTGATAGATATAGCCACCGACGCCCAAGACCCAACCATTGCCAAGCCCCCACCCCATTGCATAGTCCATATGAAACTCCTGCCCCGAGGTGTAATCGGTAGCATTATTTTTCAGATTGAAGTCGTACATGATTTTTGCATCAACATTCAATCCTGCAGGATCGATATATGACAGTGCGACGATAGGTTGTATGCCCCAATAATTTCGACCGATGTTGGCCAGATCATTACGATCATACTCACCGGTCGGCGTTATGATATCGAGAGCAAGGATGGCGTGAAACTTCTCGCTCAAGTGATAGCCCAGCGCCGTGCCGAATATCATATCGCCCACTCCCCGCTTCCTTTGCGACTGGCCGTTGAGCTCAACCTTCAGGTCAACTAAAGGCATAATGGTATGAAATCCCAGGGCGCCGCCTAAAACCTGCTGATCGGTGACCCAGATAAAGCGCGGGTCAATCGAACTGGCTTTGACTCGAAAATCTACCGGCAGTTTTTCTCCGCTGTTGCTTCGCAGTGAGTCCGCATCGTAATGGTTCGAAAAAACCACACCGTAAAAACCAGGCGGGGGCATGGCGCCACTCATGTAGTTTTCAGCACCCATTGGATAGCTGGATCCGCCACCTTCTGTTGCCTGAACGCTGTTTGCAACGCCAACAGCCAGCATGCTGAGACAAGTAAAAAACAAGAAATAAACAACATTGAAAGAAGGTGTTTTTTGTGCCGAACAAGTATTGTTTTTGTTATTATTCATTTTAATTCCGCCATATCAGAATTGTGCTTGGTTAGTGTTTCGAGTGCGCAGCAATATCAATTATTAGAGCTGGCGCTGCAGTTGAATCGGTTGGTGCCGGACGCGTAAAGGGGCAATCGCGGTATCCTTGCGAAGGTGCGGAGTAAAGCTTGAACATCAGGTGTATTGTTAGCTTTTCAACGACTGCTTAATAACTGCGCGAAGCGTAATAACCTGGAAATACACGAAGCCAGGCCATTTCCAGCAGAGGCACCCCTTTTATCAAAAAAACACTAGCGCTTGAGCTTGCTCGCCGATTCACCGCCGATACCAAAATGGTTTTTCGGCATTTCGGTGATGATCACTCTGACCCGCTCGATAGGCGCGTCCAGGGAACGCGACATCGCTTCGCTGACTTCATGGATCAGCGTTTCTTTCTGTTCATCGGTACGACCTTCGAGGATATACAACTGGGCAATCGGCATGGTGCCTTTCCTTGCGTTTAGCGGCCGGCTCGCAAGCCGGCAGCAAAAGAGGTTAGATAAAGCGTGCTGAAACCGAGCCGAGGCCCTGGTAACGTACGGTGATGTTGTCACCCGGCGCCACCGGCACCGCTGCGGTGATGCCGCCGGTCATTATGAAACTACCCGCCGGGATGTGTTCGCCGCGCTCGGCCAGCAGATTGGCTAACATCGCCACACTGGACGCCGGATGACCGAGCACCGCAGCGCCAGCACCGAGTTCCACCACTTCACCGTTTTTCTCCATCACAACACCGAGAGTGCGCAGGTCAAGGTCGGCCACATTGGCCATTTGCCCGCCTGTGATAAAACGGGTCGATGAGGCGTTGTCGGCAACCACGCTGATCAGGTCGAACTTGAAGTTCTCGAAGCGCGAGTCAATCACTTCCACAGTCGGGATAACAAAGTCGGTGGCGGCCAGTACCTGACCGATGTGGCAACCAGGGCCGTACAGAGGCGCCTTGGTGACGAAACTGATCTCTGCCTCGATCTTGGGGTGGATCAATTTCGAGCAGTCCACCACGCCGCCGTCGGCAATGCTGAAGTAGTCGGCGAGAAAGCCATAGATCGGTGTCTCCACACCCATCTGTGCCATTTTCGCCCAGGAGGTCAGGCCCATCTTCATCCCGACGATCTTGTTGCCACGGGCTTCCTTGCGCCGGCGGATTTCCCATTGCACGTCGTAGGCGTCTGCAAAGGTCATTTCTGGATAATCGTTAGTCACCTTGCTGATGTCATGCACATTCAGTTCGGCGTTTTCCACATGTTCGGCGAGGGCCAACACCTGTTCGCGGGTCAGGGTACGCTTCATGAGCGTTGCTCCTTACGGGCGGCCAAAAGATCAAGGGCGACGTCGACGATCATGTCTTCCTGGCCGCCGACCATCCGGCGTTTGCCCAGTTCGACGAGGATATCGAGGGTCTTGAGACCGTACTTGGCGGCAGCGATTTCGGCGTGGCGCAGGAAGCTTGAATAGACGCCGGCGTAACCCAGGGCCAGGGTCTCGCGGTCGACCCGCACCGGGCGGTCCTGCAGCGGACGCACGATGTCATCCGCCGCATCCATCAGCGTGTACAGGTCGGTGCCGTGGTTCCAGCCCAGGCGTTCGGCGGCGGCGATGAACACTTCCAGCGGCGCGTTACCGGCGCCCGCGCCCATGCCGGCGAGGCTGGCGTCGATGCGGTCGCAGCCTTCCTCGACCGCCGTGATCGAGTTGGCCACGCCGAGCGACAGGTTGTGATGCGCGTGCATGCCGGTTTCGGTTTCCGGCTTGAGCACCGCCTTGAACGCGCGGAATCGCTCGCGCACATCCTGCATGTTCATCGCGCCACCGGAGTCGGCCATGTACACGCAGGTCGCGCCGTAGCTTTCCATCAGCTTGGCCTGGGCAGCCAACTGCTCGGCCGGGATCATGTGGCTCATCATCAGGAACCCGACGGTGTCCATGCCCAGCTCGCGGGCGTACTCGATGTGCTGTTTCGACACGTCGGCCTCGGTGCAATGGGTGGCGATGCGCACCACCCGGGCTCCAGCGTTGTAGGCCGCTTTGAGGTCATGTACGGTGCCGATGCCGGGCAGCAGCAAGGTGGTGATTTTGGCGTGACTGATCACATCGGCCGCCGCTTCGATCCACTCCAGATCGGTGTGCGCGGCGAAGCCATAGTTGAAGCTCGAGCCTTGCAGCCCATCACCGTGCGCCACTTCGATCGAGTCGACCTTGGCCTTGTCCAGGGCGCGGGCGATGTCCTGCACGTTCTGCAGCGAATACTGGTGGCGCACCGCGTGGCTGCCGTCGCGCAGGGTCACGTCTGAGATGTAGAGTTTTTTACCAGGATTGAAAGTCATGTCGGTCTCCTCAGGCGTTGAGCATCGACTGCGCCATGCGCTCGGCGGTGGCCAAGGCTGCGGAGGTCATGATGTCGAGGTTGCCGGCGTAGGCTGGCAGATAATGGGCGGCGCCTTCGACTTCGAGGAACACCGAAGTCTTGAGCCCGGAGAAGGTGCCGAGGCCGGGAATGTGCAGCGGCGCGTCTTCGGGGATGACATCGAACTGCACGTTCTGCTTGAGGCGATAGCCCGGCACATAAGCCTGCACGGCCGCCGCCATTTCGACGATGGAGGCCTCGACCAGCGCCTGATCCGCCGCTTCGGACAACACAAACACTGTATCGCGCATCATCAATGGCGGCTCGGCCGGGTTCATCACGATGATTGCCTTGCCCTTGGCTGCACCGCCAATGACCTCGATGGCCTTGGAAGTGGTTTCGGTGAACTCGTCGATATTGGCACGAGTCCCAGGGCCAGCGGATTTACTGGCGATCGAAGCAACGATTTCCGCGTAATGCACCTTCGCCACCCGCGATACCGCCGCGACCATCGGAATGGTCGCCTGGCCACCACAGGTGACCATGTTGACGTTGAGCTGATCCAGGTTCTGCTCCAGATTGACCACCGGCACGCAGTACGGACCGATCGCCGCGGGCGTCAGGTCGATCAGACGGATGCCGGGTTTGATCGAACGCAGGAACGCGTCGTTCTTGACGTGGGCGCCGGCCGAGGTGGCATCGAACACGAAGTCGATGTCCTTGAATACGTCCATGCGGGTCAGGCCTTCGACGCCTTCGTGAGTGACGGCCACGCCCAGGCGCGACGCGCGGGCCAGGCCATCGGAGGCCGGGTCGATACCGACCATGACCGCCATTTCCAGGTGCCTGGCGTTACGCAGGATCTTGATCATCAGGTCGGTGCCGATGTTGCCGGAACCGACGATGGCAACTTTGAGTTTATTGTTCATTATTAGCTCCCAGGATCAGGTAAAGCGCACGGAGGCGCTGCCGATACCACCGATGTCGACGCGCATGATGTCGCCAGCCTTGACTGGCTCCAGCGGCACCAGCGAACCGGAAAGAATCACTTCGCCGGCTTTGAGCGCGATACCGAAGCGGCCAAGGGTGTTGGCTAGCCAGGCCACACAGTTGACCGGTGATCCGAGTGCCGCCGCACCGGCCCCCGTGCTGATCACGTGGCCATTCTTTTCTACCACCATGCCGCAGGTGACCAGGTCGACCTGGCGCGGCGACACGGCTTGGTCACCAAGTACGAACAGGCCGCAGGAGGCGTTGTCCGCTACCGTGTCCTGAATCTTGATTTTCCAGTCGCGAATACGCGAATCGACGATTTCGAAACAAGGCATTACGCATTCGGTGGCAGCCAGCACATCCGCGTTGGTCACGCCGGGGCCAATCAGATCTTTTTTGAGGATGAAGGCGATCTCGCCCTCGGCCTTGGGCTGCATCAGCAACTGGCTGATAGGCACCGCCTCGCCGCTGTTGAACACCATGCGGTTGGTCAGGTAACCAAAGTCCGGCTGGTGAACATTGAGCATGTTCTGCACCGCCTTGCTGGTAACCCCGATCTTCTTGCCAATGATCTGCTCCCCGGCCGCCAGGCGGCGCTCGAGCATACGCAGCGAGATGTGATAGGCGTCGTCGATGCTGATGTCGAAACCGCGCTCGGTCAGCGGGCTGATCGCTTCGCGGTTAACCATCGCCTGGTATAGCTCGTCGCCGAGCTCGTTGATCAATATCTTGTCCATTCTCATCTCTCTGAGGAAAGGCTAGTGGCGTCTGCCTCGGCGAGGAAGTCACCGACCAGGCGCGCAAAGCGGGCGGCATGTTCAATCTGCGTCCAGTGGCCGCACTGGTTAAATACGTGCAATTGCGCGCGGACGATTAAATCGGCCAGGGTCAGCGACGTGGCCAAGGGGATCACCTGATCCTCGCGTCCATGGATCACCAGGGTCTGATGGGGCAAGGCGCGAATATCCGCCTCGCTGCTGGCCAGACCATCGACCCAACGCTGACGCGGTGCCGGGAACATTTGCGCGAACGACTCCTGAAAACCGGGACGTACGCTGGCCTGGTAGCGCAGTTCGGCCAACTCGTCGGTCACCAGGCCACGGTCGTAGGCAAACGTGTCCATCAGTTTGCGCATGTTGTCGAAGGACGGTTCGTAACCCCAGACTTCATCCAGTCCTGGAGTGATCGGGAAGCTCACGCCGACGCTGCCCATCAATACCAGCCGACGTACACGCTCGGGGTGGCGAATCGCCAAGGCCAGGGCCAACCCGCCGCCGAAGGAGTTACCGATCAGGTCGGCCTGTTCGATGCCCAGCGCATCAAGCACGCCAAGTGCATGCTCGACCCAGCGCTGCTGGTGATATTGACCGTCTGCTGCACGCTCGCTGTAGCCGAAGCCGAGCATGTCCGGAGCGATCACCCGGCGGCTCTTGGCCAGTTCCGGTATCACCAGGCGCCAGTTGGCCCAGGCGGTGACTCCAGGGCCGGAGCCGTGGATCATCATCAGCGGGAAACCTTCGCCGCTGTCATGCAGGTTAGTGCGATAGCCGGCGGCGAGGATTTCGCGACCGATTTCAGGGCTGTTTGCGTGTGCGTTCATGACGGCCTCACAACTTTACGCAGATGTTTTTCAGTTCGGTGTAAAACTCCAGCGAGTGCACACCCCCTTCTCGGCCGATCCCGGATTGCTTGCTGCCACCAAAGGCGGTGCGCAGGTCACGCAGGAACCAGCTATTGACCCAGACGATGCCGGCTTCCAGTTGTGCAGCGACCCGGTGAGCACGGCCGACGTTCTCGCTCCAGAGAGTCGCGGACAGGCCGTAGGGCAGTCTGTTCGCCAAGGCAATGGCTTCGGGTTCACTGTCGAATGGACGGATATGGCAGCACGGCCCGAAGATTTCTTCAGTGACTACCGCTGAGTCGTCGGCCAGCCCAGTCCAGATAGTTGGCTGTATCCAGGCACCGCCGGATAACGCATCCGGCATCTGCGGCACGCCCCCGCCAGTGACCACGGTGGCACCGTCGTCGATTGCTTGTTGGTAGTAGGACAGCACCTTCTCGCGGTGCTTGAGACTCACCAATGGACCGAAGTTGCTCGCCGGGTCGTTCGGCGGACCGATCACCAGGTTCTCGGCACCCGCTTTCAACCGCGCGACGAATTCGTCGAAAATCGAGCGTTCGACGTACAAACGCTCAGTACCGAGACAAACCTGGCCGCAGTTGGCGAATGCCGACCGCAGGGTGCCTTCGATGGCCTTGTCCATATCGCAATCGGCAAAGACGATGCCGGCGTTCTTGCCGCCCAGCTCCAGCGAGACCTGACGCACGCCCTTGGCAGCGGCGCGCATGATCAGCTCGCCGGTACCGGTCTCGCCAGTAAAGGTGAACGCATCGACATCCGGGTGCTCGGTGAGAAAGGCACCGGCGGAGTCACCACCGAAACCATGAACAACGTTGTACACGCCGGGCGGTACGCCGGCCGTCTGCATCACCTCACCCAGCAAAGTCGCGGTCAACGGGGTTTCCTCGGAAGGCTTGACCACCACGGTGTTGCCGCACGCCAGGGCAGGCCCGACTTTCCATGTCATCAACAGCAGCGGCAGATTCCACGGACTGATCACACCGATCACTCCCTTGGGGCGCCGGACCGCGTAGTTGATCGCACCGCTGCCGTCTGGTGTACCCATCTCGAAAGCTTCGCCGGGCACGTTCTTCAGCAGGTCGGCGAACACTTTGAAGTTGGCTGCGCCGCGCGGAATATCGATATGGCGGGCGAGCGACCCGGGTTTGCCAGTGTCCAGACATTCAGCGTCCAGAAACTCGTCGAAGCGCGCTGTAATCCCGTCGGCCACGCGGTGCAGGATGGCCGCCCGCTCGTCCACGCTCATCTTGCCCCACGGCCCGTGCAATGCTGCTCGGGCCGCCTGCACCGCGGCGTCGACCTCGGCCCGGCCGGCCTCGTGCACATGGCCGATGAGCTGGCCGTTGACCGGATTGATGTCTTCAAAGGTGCGGCCGTTGACCGAACCTACGAAGGCACCATTAATGAAATGCTTGATCTCTTTCATTTGCGCATTCTCTGCAATAAGGCGAGCCGGGGTTTCAAGTCAGCACCGTCAGGAAACTCTCGGTCAGCACACGATCGTGATAGAAAATCGCCTTACCCAAGTCCTTGGCCAACCACGTCACCGGTCGATGGTCCTGATAGTTGTAATCCCCACCACAGAACACCTCGTTGCGATTGCCCGAAGGGTCGAAGAAGTAAATGGTTTTGCCATGGGTCAGACCGTGGCGGGTTGGGCCGATGTCGATCGACGTGTCGGTCATGGAAATCAAGTCGGCGGCGCGCAATATGTCCTCCCAGGTTTCCAGGAAGAACGAGACGTGATGGAACTTGCCCTTCTCTGCATGATGAATAAAGGCCACGTCATGCGCCTTGGTCGAAAGGCTGAGGAACTGCGCGATACGCGTACCGTCGTCGTCAATCACCTGCTCGGCCAAGTAGAATCCGAGCACCTCGGTGAACAGGTCGTGGGTCGCCTGAAGTTCGTCGCCATACATCAGGCAGTGATCAAAACGCTGTGCCCGCATACCTTCGAGATTGCGTGGCCAGGCTTCCGGGTTGATCTCTTCGACGCCCCATTTTCCGGTGTATTCCTTGTCGGCGTAGAGCTCGAAAAAATGCCCGGAGGGTGCCTGAAAACGAATGCGCCGGCCGCATCCCTTGAGCTCTCCGGCGGGAATACTTTCGATCATGCACCCGTAATTCAACAGGTCTTCGCTGAGCCTGGTCAGGGTTGCGTCATCGAGCACCTTGAAGCCCATGAAATCCATGCCAGGCTCGTCAGCCTCACGCAGCACCACGGAAAATTTGTCGACCTCGGTCCAGGCCTTCAGATAGATGCGCCCCTGGTCGTCGCGGTCCATCTCGATCAGGCCGAGCAGGTCGCGGTAATGGATCAGAGCGCTCTCCAGATTGAGTACGCGAAGCTGGACGTGGCCAGGTCGCATTACGCCTTTTTTCATGACAACACCTCTTGCTGGTTCTTGTTGTTGTAATCGCCTGGGCCTGGGTGGCGTAGGCATTCGATGCTCAGGTCAGTCTCGGGAAACAATTGGCAGGCCAAGGCCAGACCTTGCAGGGCCGCTTCGGGCGAAATATGTCTACAGCTCATCTTTCGACACTGGTAGGTACCGCTCAGAATGCGCACTTTGCACAGCCCGCAGCCCCCTCCCCGGCAGCCTACGGGCACGCAACGCTTACCCTGTTGCTCCATCGCGTGCAGCACCGACAGACCGGGCGTGCAACGGAACGACTGACCGCTGACGATTTCGCGAATTTCAAAACCACTCGTGTTCATGGCGCACCTCAGATGCGTTTGAACAGGGCCGAACGGGAGCTCTCGGCGCTACCGTCAGCAGCGGTGAAGAACCTCTCCATGAAAATGTCGCGCTCGAACAACCGACCATGCATCAAGGTTGTAATGGCGGCGTCGATCATGGGAGGAGGACCGCACAGGTAGGCCTTCTGCCCACTGAAACGACCGTCGAAATGCGCCTTGACGGCGTCGTGTACGAAGCCCTTGAAACCTTGCCATTCAGGGTCGTCATTGGCCTGGTTGAGCGCTGGCACATAGCTGAAGTGTTCGTGCTGCGCCGCCAACCCCTCGAACAACTCGCGGTTATACAGCTCGGCACGGTTGCGAGCGCCCTGGAACAGGGTCATCTGGCGGCCGTCGCCTCGCTCCAGCAGATCGAGGATCATCGACTGCGGACTGGAAAGCCCGGAACCACCGCAGATGAAGATCAACGCGCCGGCCTGGGAGTCGCGGACGAAGAACTGTCCATAGGGCCCGGACAGCTCCACCTGATCGCCTACTTTCAGTTGGTTGTGGATAAAACCGGTGGCTACCCCGCCCTCGACCAGGCGCACATGCAGCTCTATTTCGTCGGCCTTGCTCGGCGGGTTGGCCAGGGAGAAGGCGCGAGTACCGTCTATGCCCGGAAAGGACAGATTGACGTATTGCCCGGCCTGGAACGGCAGAGGCCGGTCCAGGCGGATGTGCACGCCCTTGATGGTTGGCGAGAGATTGACGATGGCACTGATCACCCCGTTGTAATCCGCTACCGGATGGCCGAGGAAGTCCGGATCCGCATCGACGTCGGCCTCAATCACCAGGTCGGAGAGTGGTATGGCGCAGCAGGCTAAAACCTTGCGTTCGTCACGTTCAATGTCCATCAGTGCGAATGGAGAGGCCGCGCCGATATCCACTTCTCCCTCGACCACTTGCACTTTGCAGGTGGCGCAGGTGCCATGCCCGCAGGCGAACGGCAGCCAGACACCCTGGCGCAGCGCCGCCTGAAGTATGGTCTGGCCCTCCTCCACTTCGATGACTTCACCGGTCGGTTCAATAGTGACGTTGTAACTCATGGCACACCTCTCAGCAGCAAGAACCCTGGATACCGGACAGGCCCGGTGTGTTCAGGCGCAGCAGACTCTTGTGATCGACACCGTTGGCCTCCAGGCTCGCGGCGTGGTCTGGAGTCAGACGTTCGCCATTGAGGGTCCAGACGGCTGCGGAGAAATCGACACTGGCGCTGTCCGGATGGGCTTTGATCGCGTCCTTGAGGATCTGGTCGATGAACTCGGAAAAAGTCATTGTAGGGGCGACGAGAAAGGCAAAGGGCGAACAGAAAATCAGATGCTTTTCCCAATAGACGTAGAGCAGCTGCATCCCATTGAAATTGGCTTGCAGGTCGCGCGGAGTGGCGCTGTATTCGCTGATGGCGTTAACAGTCATGAGTTGACCCTCTTGTTCTTGGAATAGGGGTGTCAGGGGTGGCAGCGCCACCCCGAACCGGGGCAATGCATCAGGCAGCGTCGAGCTTGCTGTCCGCTCCAGCGGGCGCTTGCGGGGTGCCGAGTTTCTTCCAGGCCAGCCAGCGCAGATACTCGGGCGAGCCGACGTACTCGAGATTGTCCACACCGGTTTTCAGGTGGTAGTACTTCTCCACCACGGTTTGTACGTCGCTGCCCTCGCAGTTGCCCTGGTAGATCTGATGCACCGGCAACCAGGCCTGGACGTACTTCTCCGGTTCGAACTGGAAGATGTCCAGGCAGCCATCCGAGCAGAAGTGATAGCGCTCGCCTTCATGCATGATCTGCCGGTGGCTGAGCATGGTTGGGTCGTCCGGCTCGGTGAATAGCGGCGGCACCTGACATACCTGACACAACATCGGCAGGGTATGGTTGTAGAAACGCTCGCCCTTGGCATGCTGTTGCTGCCAGTGATCGAAACGCGGGCGGTAGTATTGATCGAAAGTATCCGGGTATTTCTCCGCGAGCCATTGCTGCTCCTGGTCGCTGGGAATCCAGGTGTGAAAGTTGGTAGCCTGGCTGTACTGGTAGAAGGTCGACCAGATCTGGTGGGTGATGTGCTCCTTGCCGATATTCGCCTGTTCCTGGTACTTGGGCGGACGGATACCGTAGCGCTCGAGATCCTTGAACAATGCGCCGCCGCTTTGCTCGTAATAGACTTCCCAGGCTTCGGCCCAGGACATGACTTTGTTCGGCAACATGTAGTCCATCATCATGCCGACCAGACTGAGCAGGCGATAACCGCGCCAGAACCACTTGTCGATCCAGCGCTGGATGATCGGCACGTTGTCTTCGTGCTGTTCGAGCATGAACTTGATCACTTCCAGGCCCAAGGTCATGTGTCGCGCTTCGTCCGACTGCGCGGAAAAGCCGAAGGTGACCGTGGCCATATCGCCGTTGTAGGCGGCACCGGACATAAAAGGTACAAATAGCAGGTTGGTCAGCACGTACTCGAAAGAGAACGAGATGGCAGTAAGGAACTCAAACGGACCGGCCGAGCGCGCGTCGTCAAAGAACGACTTGGGCACCGAGAGGAACCACACCCGGTCATGCATGTGACCGAAGTCATGCAGTCCGTTGAAGTGCTTGTTGTAATGGCTCATCGCGTGAATCTGTGTTTGTACGTGGCGCAGTTCGTCGATCGCCTGCATCTGACAGGCGACTCGCGCACCTGCACCACTGAACTGCCGACCAGCCCTGGAGTAACCCTGGAACGCGCCGTACTCAAGCGGTGAAACGCCAGAGAGGAAGAGTTTCAGGGCATTCACGTAGCGGGCATCGGAGATGTTCTGGTGGCCGTTGTTCTGGGCGAAGGCGTCGAAGATCGCATAGAGCTTCTTTTCCTTCTCCGCCTGGTATTTCCAGTAGGCATCCATGGTCAGGCGAAATGGATCTTCCCACTTGTCCCAGTCGACGATCTTGATGCCTTCGAAGTCTTCATCCGGGAAGATGTCAGCCTTCTTCTGATAGCTTGGCTCCCAAGCCATGTCACGGGTCAGGTACTGATACTTATCTTTCAGGCTGAGTTTTTTCTTCTGCGTTGTCATGGTCTGCCTCCTAGTTCTTCCACTCGAGAACGAAGCTGTCGTCGTCCTCTGCCACGTTGCCGCCGATGCTGACCACGTCGATCAGCATTTCCTGGACATCCCATTCGCGACCGATTTTTGCTTCCACCGTCGCCCGGCGAATCTCCAGGCGCTTCTCGGCCTGAATCCGGATCATCGCCGGCATGTGCTGGACCTCGGCGTGAGGGTTGTCCTCGGTGATGGCGTCCACCAGATAACGGGCGTTGTCATTGTCCTGAAACACGATAAAGGCGAGCTGTTTCATGCCGGCACTCCCTGGCTGCGCAGACCGAGTTTCTGCAGGCGCACGGCCAGTGCGGCGCGTACCTCATCCAGGGCTGCCTGCCCGGTTGCCGCTTCAGCCAACGGTTGCAGGGCGGCATAGACTCGCGGCTCCCAGACATCTACCCAGGCCTGGATCAGCTCGCGGTTATCGGCGCTTTCGGCCAGCACCACCTTGAGCATGGCGTCGACCCAGCGAACGCTTTCGGCGTACCAGTCGCGCATGAATTCAGTGAGCATCGACACGTCCCCGGCCCCCTCTTCGCCCAATTGCTGGTCGAAGCGCTGGAACATCAGCGGATAGCTCATGCCATCCAGCAGCAGGTTCTGCGCCAGGGTGAGTTCAAACCAATCCTTGATCACCAGGCTGTCTTCGACGTAGCGGCGCAGGCCTTGCCAGATGGGGTCATCCATCCAGTAACCCTTGGCTTGATCCAACGCATCAGCGCTGCCCTCACCGACCAACAGGCCGATACGCGACAGGTATTGGCCAATGCCCAGGCGATCCATGGCCTGATAGATATGCATCTGCGTCATGGTGGCCGCGATACAGTCCCCGGCGATGCCGCTGTTGTTCATGTTGGCACCCATCTCTGCATGCCTCAGTGGCACCAGGTAGCGCAGGATCTTGTTCCTCAGCGCCTCGGGCAGACGGCTCAGAAGGCTGCGTTTCTCACAGAAGCCATAGGCATGCTCGGTGGCTTCCTGCATCCGCGCGCGGGTCTGCACATAGGCACCGTAGTAGTACTGACGCGGGTCGGTGACCGCGTGCCAATCGACCATGCGAATCGCTGTGCGGCCAGGATCATTGAGTTGGCGCTGAGGGTCCCACAGCGGCCGATAATGGAAGTTGGTGGTCGCCTCTATGTCGTAGCTGGCTTCCTGATAACGGCTCGCAGGTTTATCACCAAAGCGCCGTTGCAAGTTGGCATAAGTGTGGCGCAGAGGCTGCGCCGTAGTCGTTTTGATTTCTATGTTCATATCAACCGTACCGTCTTGTTGTTGTGTGTCCGGTTATCGCTTGTGTTTAACGTCGTTCGCTCGCTGAGCGTCGTCCGATATCACCAAAGCGCCACTTGGCCATGTCTTCATCCACTGCCCGGCACATCGCTGCGTCCATCTGCACCACACGGTTGTGTTGGCAGAATGTTTTGAAGGCCTCGTGCGGCAGTACCAGTTCAACGAACAGTTCCGGATGACCGATGGCAAAGTCGAATTCGACGAACCGCGCATCAGGCTCGCTACGAACGCGGATAAAGCGGGTCATCTGATCGAAGGGGATAAGAGAGGCATTCATCTCGGCAGAGTCCTTGGCTGGTTGCTGGCATAGGGTCCAACGCAAAGCCTGTGCCACTTGCCTGAATATTCATGCAAGATGCTGTTTTATATGTATTTTTAATAGTCTTGCGGAGTACTGCAAGGTGAGGATGGGCAAGCGCCTGTTCGGGCCTTCAAGCGCTTTTCTCAGCATTTGAGTGAATCGCTTCGAAGCACTTCAGCAAATGCTGAAGACAGAATGCGACTCAGCACAATCTTCCGGCTCGGGTCAGCATTTGATTGACTTTCATCTGCCGAAAAGCAGAAATGGTGAATGACGTTGTGCCTGTTGCGGTCGCAAAAACCAATGGGCGTCCCCGCTGAATCCACTTGTTGCCTGGATACCTCAGGTGCTTCAGCTTTCTAAAAATAAAATTGGGGCATCCGCATGCCGACTCACCCTAAACCCGAAGTTCAATATGCAGACATCAAGGACCTTTCGGGGCTCATCCATTTCCAGAGTTCAGAAGGCAAAGTTTGGCTGGGTGAGCAACGCATGCTGCTCTTGCAGGTGTCGGCGATGGCCAACTTCCGCCGCGAGATGGTCAACACCCTGGGCACTGAAAGGGCAAAGGGCTTTTTTCTACGCTTGGGTTATCAATCCGGTTTGAAGGACGCTGAACTGGCCCGCAAGCTTCGCCCCGATGCCAGCGAATACACTATATTTCTCGCCGGCCCGCAGTTGCACTCACTCAAAGGGTTGGTCAAGGTGCGCCCCATTGAAGTCGTTATCGACAAGGAAAGCGGACGCTTTTACGTTGAGGTGGAGTGGATCGACTCCTTTGAGGTGGAAGTCTCTCAGGCTGGGGTAGAAGAGATGCAGGCCCCTGCGTGCTGGACTCTGGTCGGTTACGCATGCGCTTATTCCTCGGCGTTTATGGGTCGCGAAATCATCTTCAAGGAAGTCAGCTGTCGCAGCTGCGGCGGTGACAAATGCCGCGTCATTGGCAAGCCAGCCGAAGAGTGGGAAGACGCCGAGAGCTTCAAGCAGTACTTCAAGAGCGACCCGATCATCGAGGAACTCTACGAACTGCAATCTCAATTGATGTCTCTGCGAACCAATCTTGACAAGCAGGAGGGCCAGTACTACGGCATTGGCAAGACCCCGGCTTACCAGAACGTGCGCACCATGATGGAAAAAGCCGCCCAAGGCAAAGTCTCGGTGCTGCTGCTTGGTGAGACTGGCGTGGGTAAGGAAGTCATCGCGCGCAGCGTTCATTTACGCAGCAAGCGCGCCAACGAGCCCTTCATCGCGGTGAACTGCGCCGCGATTCCCCCGGACCTGATCGAAGCAGAGCTTTTCGGCGTGGAAAAAGGTGCCTTCACCGGGGCCAACCAGTCGCGAATGGGCCGCTTCGAGCGGGCCAACAAGGGCACCATTTTCCTTGACGAAGTGATTGAGCTAAGCCCTCGCGCACAGGCCAGCCTCCTACGTGTGCTGCAAGAGGGCGAGCTGGAACGGGTTGGCGACAATCACACACGCCAAATTGATGTGCGGGTCATCGCTGCTACCCACGAAGACCTGGCAGAGGCGGTCAAGGCCGGACGTTTCCGCGCCGACTTGTACTACCGGCTCAATGTTTTTCCGGTGTCGATTCCGGCACTGCGTGAACGTCGTGAGGATATCCCTCTATTGACCGAGCACTTCCTTCGGCGTTTTCACCAGGAGTATGCAAAAAAAACCCTGGGCCTTTCCGACAAGGCCCTGGAGGCTTGCCTGAATTACAACTGGCCGGGCAATATCCGCGAACTGGAGAACGTCATCGAGCGCGGCATCATCCTCACCGAACCCAATGAAAGCATCAGCGTATCGGCACTGTTCCCACGGCCGCCTGACGAGTCACAGATGACCAGCGAAAGGATCTCATCGGAGGGCGTTCTGATCGAGCCGGGAAATAGTGAGGGCAGCTGGATAAGCCAGCTGTTGGCCAGCGGTCTGAGCCTCGATCAGATCGAGGACAGCCTGATACAAGAGGCTATGCGCCAGTCCAAGCAGAACGTCTCCGGGGCCGCACGCCTACTGGGTCTAAGCCGCCCGGCTTTAGACTATCGCCTGAAAAAAATCGGGCCCGGGGGCTAGAGGCAGTTGTCATTCCAGTACAAGCCGTCGTTACCTGAATCTCGATAGCTCAGTCGCCATTGGGAGAGCGCTATTGATGAATAGCGTCACTCCAACACCTGACATTATCAGTGCGAATATTGCCGGGACGCCGTGCCCTGACGGCTCGAAGCGTTCTGCATCAGAAAGACCAGAATAGCGATGGCCCCGACCAATCCCGGAATGGCGAAGATGAGGAAGCTCGCCTGTAACGGCAGCGAAGAGGCATGCAAGGCGCCGCCCAGCAGCGGACCAATGATTGCACCGGTGCGACCCACGCCCATCGCCCAACCGAGGCCGGTGGCCCGTATCTGCGGCGGGTAGTATTGGACGGTACAGGCGTTGGCCAGGATTTGCGTGCCAATGGTGCACGCACCGGCGACGGCAATGAGCAAATAGAGCACAGGTAATGGCGCCTTGAGCGCAAGTAGACTCAGGGCCAACGCCCCGCAACAGAAGAAGACGAACAAGACCTTGCCAATGCCGATTCGATCGCCCAGCCATCCACCGGCTACCGCGCCGATGATCGCCCCCAGATTCAGCGCCACCAGGAACGCCAGGCTCGAGTTCAATCCGTACCCGGCGGCGCTCATGAGTTTTGGCAACCAGGAGCTCAGTGCATAGACCATCAGCAGGCAACAGAAAAACGCCAGCCAGAGCATGAAGGTGCTCAGTTTGCGCCCCTCCCGGAACAGCTGTGAAATCGAGACGTTCGAGCCTTTGGCGGCGATGCGGTTCAGCTGGTCGGTTGCGCCTGGCACATGATCCGGTACGGCCTGCGCCAATAGTGACTGGGCCTTGATCGTCTGCCCGGTGCGCAGCAGGAAATCCATCGACTCGGGCAATTGTCGTATCAGAAATGGCAATGCCAACAGCGGAATCAAGGCCACGTAGAACACCGCTTGCCAGCCCCACAGGGGGATCAGCACCATGCCCAGGCCGGCAGACAACATCCCCCCTAACGAGTAACCACTGAACATGAGTGCAACCAGGGTACTGCGCGACCGCTTGGGCGCGTACTCGTTCATCAACGCGACAACGTTCGGCATGACCCCGCCGATACCCAGGCCGGCCACAAACCGGCACAGCGCAAACGCCTCCGGAGTCTGCGCCAGGCCGTTGAGCGCTGTAACCCCGCTAAACAGGGTGACGCAAATCATGATGGTTTTACGTCGGCCTATCCGGTCAGACACTGATCCGAAAAACAGCGCGCCCAACATCATGCCTACCAGCGCACAGCTACCCAAGGCTCCAGCTTGCAGTGAGCTCAGCCCCCATTCGGCCATGAGTGAGGGCAAGACAACGCCGTAGATGACCAGGTCATAGCCGTCGAAGATGATAATCAGCGCGCACCAGAACAGTACGCGCGCGTGGAAGGCATTGAAACGTGCCCCGTCAATCAGGGCTGATACATCGATCGTACGCATGGCATCGCTCTTTTTGTCATTGTTATAGAGCCGCAGGTTCACAGACCTGCGGAGGTTGCGCGCTGCCCAACGCCTGATCGATAGGCGTGTCGTCTTGAGTGACGTATACCGTTCAGAGTTTGGGCATTGCAGCGATCATGGCCAAGGCGGCAAGCGGGATAAATGCAGTGATCCACATACCTGTTATTTCGAGTGTGAATAAAGATCCGGGACGAGCGCATGCCACGCAGGCATTGCGATGGACGCGACGCTATGGCAATTGATAGGCTTGCGGCTCTTGCAGCGGCCATTTCAGAGCGGTGCAGACCCAACGTCGGGCAACGGGTTTATTGCCCTGGCATGAGCCAACCTGCACGAGGCGTTATGGAATTACGGGAGCTGGATCTCAATCTTCTTTTGGTATTCAACCAACTGCTGATCGACCGCAGGGTCTCGACTGCGGCGGATAATCTTGAACTGACCCAGCCAGCGGTGAGCAACGCGCTCAAGCGGTTGCGCACCACCTTGAACGACGAGCTTTTCGTGCGCACCTACCAGGGAATGGAACCCACCCCTTATGCCCGGCAACTGGCCGAGCCGGTTGCGCTAGCCATTCAGACGTTACGCGATGCCCTCAGTCGACAGGACACGTTTGACCCGCTCAATTGCAATCGCAGATTCACCATGGCAATGACGGACATTGGTGAAATCTACTTCATGCCGCGGCTAATGGATGCTCTGGCTGAACGCGCTCCGGGTTGCTCGATCAGTACGCTGCGCAACAACACCGATACCCTGGCGGAAGGTCTGCAGAACGGCGCGATCGATCTTGCCGTCGGCTTGCTTCCTCACCTGCAAGCCGGTTTTTTTCAACAACGTCTGTTTCATCATCGCTACGTCTGCTTATGCCGCAAGGGCCATCCAGCCACCCGCAAACCTTTGACGCTCGAGCGTTTTTGCAGCTATGACCACGTCCGTGTGGTAGCGGCGAATACCGGGCACGGCATCGTCGATACCTTCCTCGCACGGGAAGGCATCGAGCGAAACATACGCCTGGAGGTTCCGCATTTCGTCGCGATCGGCCACATACTCCAAAGTACGGACTTGCTGGCAACAGTGCCCGAACGCTTTGCCAGAAGTTGCGAACAACCGTTTGGCCTCGCCATCCTGGCGCCGCCTATGGAACTGCCAAAAATAGAGATCAATCTATTCTGGCATGGGCGATACAACAAGGACCCGGCCAATCGCTGGTTGCGTCAACTCATGTTTGAGTTGTTCTCTGATTGAATGGATCAACCACACCATAAGACCTCTTCGGCCGTGTGGCGTGAAGTGTCCGCTGTACCCGAGCCCTCCAGCTGCAGCGCGCCATGGAGCGCGCCAATCAGAACGTCTCAGAGGCTGCCCGCCTGCCTGGAATGACGCGACCGGCGCTGGCCTGCCGGTTGAAAAAACTACCGGACGGCTCGGAATCGCGCTGAGGTGCGCAGGAGATGCTGCCCCGCCTCTCTTATTCGAAATAATCGACTTTCCCCCCACTCATTTGTGCGTTCTTCATTCGCGGGCGACCGGTACATTAGAACTCCATGGCCCGGCAGTGCGCCCCCTAATAAAAACAGCCAGCACACCTCGATAATCTGCCCCTATCAGGAGTCATCCACATGACAGCATCCCAGATTCGCGCGCTTCAAATTGCCGGTTTCGCCTTGCTGACGTCTGGCGCAGGTGTCGCGCTGGCAGAGGACATTACCTTTGTCTCCCAAGGCGGGGCCTACCAGGAAGCGCAAAGCAAGGCGATCCTCGAGCCAGCCGCGAAGAAGCTCGGCCTGACCCTGAAGCAGGACAGTTCACCCAAGGCCTACCCCATCATCAAGACCCAGGTTCAAAGCGGCAAGATCACCTGGGACGTGGTCGATTTGCCCACCGGCGATTGCATTCGTGGCGAGCAGGAAGGCCTGTTCGAGAAACTCGACCTGAAACTGATCCCCAATGCCGCCCAGCTGCCTCCCGAGCTCAAAGACGACTACAGCGTCGGCTATATCAGCTACTCCACGGTATTGGCCTATCGTACCGATGCTTTCAAAGGCAAGGATGTGCCTCAAACCTGGGCGGATTTCTGGGACACCAAAAAATTCCCCGGCCAACGTTCGCTGCGCAACCTGCCGCGCCCGACACTGGAAATCGCCCTGATGGCCGATGGTGTCGCGCCGGACAAACTCTATCCGCTGGATGTGGACCGCGCCTTCAAGAAACTCGAAGAGATCAAACCCCATATCTCGACCTGGTGGACGTCCGGCGGGCAGTCGGCACAGCTGATCAGCGACGGTGAAGTCGACATGATCCAAGCCTGGAACGGGCGGATCACTGCCGTACAGGCCGACGGCGCTCCGGTTGCCTTCGACTATAACGAGGGGGTGCTGGAAACCAACTCGCTGTGCGTGCTCAAAGGCACGCCACACAAGGACGCAGCGATGAAGTTCGTCAACGAAGCCATCGACGCCAAACTGCAGGCGGCCCTGCCCTTGCTCATCGATTACGGTCCGCTGAACCCCGAAGCCTTCAAGACCGGGAGCATTCCCGCCGAGCGCGCGGCAAAACTGCCCTCCTCGCCGGAAAACATTGCTCGCCAGGCGTTGCTCTCGTCCAAGTGGTGGGCCTCCGAGGCTGGCGTGAAGGCAGAAGAGCGTTGGTTGTCATTCGTGCAGAAGCAGTGATGGGAGGCCAACATGTCCAATACCTACTTAGCCAAATCGACCAAAACCCTGCCTGACTCCAGCGAAGGTCCGCGCCAGTCCCCGACCTCTACAGCCCAAGCCCTGGCCCGTGAAGAGCGCAAGGAAAACCGCTCGATGCTGTTGCTGCTGACACCGGCCCTGGTGATGGTGGTCGTGCTGTTGATTCTGCCGATGTGCTGGCTGGCGTTCCAGTCGGTTCAGACCGAAGAAGGTTTTTCCCTGGGCAACTATGCGCGGATCTTCCAGGAACGCATCTACTGGGACACCTTCGTGCTGACGTTCAAGATCAGCTTCATGGTGACCATTCTCTCGATCTTCCTGGGCTTTCCCATCGCCTATGCCGCTTCACGGTTGCAGGGCTTCTGGGCCAACCTGATCCTGATCTGCGTGATCATTCCGTTCTGGACCAGCGTCCTGGTGCGGTCCTACGCCTGGCTGGTACTGCTGCAGCGCCGTGGCCTGGTGAACCAGACATTGATCGACCTGGGAATCATCGACCAGCCGTTGAACCTGATGCACAACACCACCGGCACTGTGATCGGCACCTTGCACGTGATGCTGCCGTTCATGGTGCTGCCGTTGTACTCGGTGATGAAGAAGATTCCCCAGGACCTGATGCAAGCGTCCGAAAGCCTCGGTGCCAAGCCCTTCTACACGTTCCGCCGGGTGTTCCTGCCCATGGCGGCGCCAGGGGTAATGGCCGGTTCCATCCTGGTGTTCGTGATCTGCCTGGGCTTCTTCATCACGCCGGAACTGCTAGGTGGTGGACGCACGATTCTGGTGTCGATGCTGGTGCAGCGAAACGTCGAGTTGTATCACGCCTGGGGTGCTGCAAGCGCGGTGGGTCTGGTGCTGCTGTTTGTGGTGTTCCTGCTGTTCTGGGGCATCAACCGATTCATTCCGATCGAACGCATTCTGGGAGCGCGCTAAATGAAAATGCTTGCCAACCTGCGTCATATACGCCTGTCCCAGGTGCTCTTCAGTGTCCTGGTCGCGGCGATCCTGCTGTACCTGATTCTGCCGGTCCTGATCGTCGTGCCGATGTCGTTCTCCGAGGCACGCTTCCTGCAATTCCCGCCCAAGGAATGGTCGTTTCGCTGGTACGAAGCGTTTTTTGGCAGCATCGAGTGGATGGCCGCCTCCAAGGTCAGCCTGATCACCGCCCTGGTCACTACGGTGGTCAGCCTGCCCATCGGCATGGCCGCTGCCTATGCGATCAACAGCTCCAGCCTGCGTATCGTGCGCACCCTGCAAATCGTCCTGCTGTTGCCGATGATGGTGCCGATCATTCTGATCGCTGCCGGGGTGTTCTTCGTCTATGCGCGGGTCGGGCTGATCAGCACCCTGACCGGTCTAATCCTGGCGCACATCATGCTGGCCCTGCCCTACGTGATCATTGCGTTGCTGGCCGGGCTGCGCAACTTCGACATGTCCCAGGAAATGGTTGCGCGCAGTCTGGGCATGAATCGCTTCCGCGCCTTCATGGCCGTTACCCTGCCGCAGATCAAGCCAAGCCTGGTGTCGGCGACGCTGTTCGCCTTCATCACCTCGCTGGATGAGACCGTGGTGGCGCTGTTCATTTCCGGCGGTGACAACCAGACGCTGACCAAACGCATGTTCACCGCGCTGCGCGACGAGATCGATCCAACCATAGCCGCGATCAGTTCGATCCTGATCCTCGCTTCGTTGTTGCTGGTGGTGATTGCGGGACGCAACAAGCCGCAGTGACTGACCGCCGACACCGGGGTCGCCACGGTGTCGGCACAGCCTGCCGCCAGGCGCTGCACTTCAGCATCTTTTACTCGTTCAAGCGGCTATCTCGGCATCGGCCACTGGCCAGTCCTTTTTACAATCGGTCACATCGTTCGGACCTTTAAAGGCACTCAATATGTGGAAAGCTAAACTGCGTGATCCTTCCCTCCTCGTCGAGCGCGCCTACGTCAACGGCCAATGGATCGAAGCCGACGATGGCGCCACGATCGCCGTGACCAATCCGGCCGACGGCAGCGAAATTGCCCGGGTACCGGCCCTGCAAGCGGCTGAAACACAGCGTGCGATCAAGGCTGCGCAAGGTCGTTTCGTTACCTGGCGAGAAGTACCGGCAGCCGAGCGTGCGCGCCTGCTTGAAGCCTGGCACCGCCTGATCCTGGACAACCAGGAAGACCTGGCACTGATCATGACCGCCGAACAGGGCAAGCCGCTCAGCGAGTCCCGCGGCGAAATCGCCTACGGCGCGAGTTTCGTCAAATGGTTTGCCGAAGAAGCCCGTCGCATTTACGGCGACACTATTCCATCGCCGACGGCCGACCGGCGCATTCTGGTGATCAAGCAACCGGTCGGGGTGGTCGCCGCGATCACCCCATGGAACTTCCCCAACGCGATGATCACCCGCAAGTGCGCCCCCGCGCTGGCGGCGGGTTGCACGGTACTGATCAAGCCGTCGGAAATGACTCCGCTGTCGGCACTGGCGCTGGCAGTACTGGCTGAGCGAGCAGGCATTCCGGCTGGTGTGTTCAACGTATTGACCGGCATGCCGGCCGGCATCGGCGGCGAAATGACGGCCAGCCCGGTGGTGCGCAAACTGTCGTTCACCGGCTCGACCCGGATCGGACAACTGCTGATGAGCCAGTGTGCCGGGACCATCAAGCGCCTGAGCCTGGAGTTGGGCGGCAATGCACCTTTCATCGTGTTCGATGATGCCGATCTGGACCTGGCGATTGCCGGGGTGATGTCGAGCAAATTCCGCAACGCCGGCCAGACCTGCGTCTGCGCGAACCGCATCCTGGTGCAGGACGGGATTTATGACCTGTTTGCCGAACGTCTGAGCGCCGCCGTCAACCAACTCAAGGTCGGAGACGGCCTGGCCGAGGGCGTCACCATCGGGCCGCTGATCAACGCCGCCGCCGTGGACAAAGTGGCCTTGCACATCAGTGATGCCCTGGAAAAAGGCGCTTCGATCGCCGTCGGCGGCGCCCCGCAAGCCCAAGGCCTGTTCGTCCAGCCGACCGTCCTGCTCGACGCCACCCCGGACATGCTGCTGGCCAGCGAAGAAACCTTCGGCCCCGTCGCTCCGCTGTTTCGCTTCAAGGATGAAGACCAGGCGCTGGACATCGCCAACAACACGCCGTTTGGCCTGGCCGCGTACTACTTCACCCAAGACATGCGTCGCGCCTGGCGGGTCGGCGAGCGCCTGGAGTTCGGCATGGTCGGGCTCAACACGGGCGTGATTTCCATGGAAGTGGCCCCGTTCGGCGGCATGAAACAATCAGGCACGGGGCGCGAAGGCTCCAAGTACGGCCTGGATGAATTCCTCGAGATCAAGGCCTGGCACATCGGTGGCCTGGACTGAAGAACAGCGGATCGAGATGTCGTCGGGCAGCAGCTCCTGTTTGCCCGGCGAGCAAAAACGGCACGAACCGGGCAACGGCCCGAGTTCAGATGACACGCAGACATCCCGGGAATCCCCCGTACTCTGCAAATGGAGGCGCTTGATGAATTTCACTGAAGGTTTCGAGTCGGTCAGCGTCAATCAGGTCTGCAAGCATTACGGCAACCTCAAGGCGCTTGATAACGTCAGCCTCAAGGTCGAAGCGGGAGAATTCATGTCTGTGCTTGGTCCGTCCGGTTCAGGCAAGACCACCTTGCTGAGCATTCTGGGCGGTTTTATCCGGGTCAGCTCCGGCAACATTTTGTTCGGCGAGCGCGATGTCACCCTCATGCCGCCGCACAAGCGGGAAATCGGCGTGGTGTTCCAGAACTATGCGTTGTTCCCGCATATGACAGTCGGCGAAAACGTCGCCTTTCCGCTGCGGGCTCGCGGTGAAAGCGCCACCAAAAGCCGTGACCGGGTCAAGCAGGCGTTGGCCACTGTCGAGCTGGGCGGTTATGAAGATCGCTCGATCGCCGCACTCTCCGGCGGCCAGCGGCAACGGGTTGCACTGGCCCGGGCGATCGTCTTCGAACCCAAGTTGATCCTGATGGATGAGCCCCTGTCGGCCCTCGACAAACAACTGCGCGAAACCATGCAGATTGAGCTGCGGGCACTGCACAAGCGCCTGGGCGCCACCATGATTTACGTCACCCACGACCAGCGTGAAGCACTGACCATGAGCGATCGCGTGGCGATCATGCGCGGCGGGCAACTGGTTCAGGTCGATACCCCGCGGCGCCTGCACGATCACCCGTCCGACGACTTCGTCGCCAGCTTCATCGGCGAAAGTACCCTGATTCCCCTGCAGCGCAGCAGCAACAACGGACTGACCCTGGGCACTACCCCACTGCGTACCACCCGCGAGATTCCACCTTCGGGGGATCTGTTCCTGGCCCTGCAATCGGAAAAACTGTTGCTCGACAATGACTCCGCCGGCCCTGAATGGAACCGCCTGCGCGGGCGTGTGGCGGACATCGTATTCCAGGGCGAAAGCCTCAAGGTCTTCGTCGATCTGGACGGCGGCCCAACCGTCAGCCTGCGTCAGCCCAGCCACCACGAGGGCAACCTGAACCTGCCACCGATCGGTTCGCCCATGCTGATGCGCCTGCACCCCGAAGACACCATCGTGGTACCGCGGGCCATCGCCTGATCACCTCATCCCATGGAGCACAAGATGAATTCTGCACTGACTGAAAACCAACGCCTTCTCGCCTTGCGTGACCAGCACATTCCCCGGGGCATTGCCACCGCTCACCCGGTGGTGGCCGCCCGCGCCGACGGCGCTGAACTGTGGGACGTGGACGGCAAGCGCTACCTGGACTTCGTCGGAGGCATCGGCGTACTCAACGTCGGCCACAGTCATCCGCGCGTGGTCGAAGCCGTGCGTCGTCAAGTCGGTGAAATTTCACACGCCAGCTTTCAGGTGGTCGCTTACGAGGCCTACATCCAGGTCGCTGCGCGCCTGAACAAAATGATTGGCGGCGACGAGCACTACAAAAGCGTGCTGTTCACTTCCGGTGCCGAGGCCGTGGAAAATGCGATCAAGATTGCTCGCAGCCACACTAATCGTCCGGCAGTCATCTCGTTCCGTGGTGGTTTTCACGGGCGTACGTTGCTCGGCGTCACCCTGACCGGCATGAGCCAGCCTTACAAACAGAACTTCGGTCCCTTCCCTGCCGAGATCTATCACGCGACTTACCCCAACGCCTATCGCGGCATCAGCAGTGAAGATGCCCTGGCTGAGCTGGATGCGCTGTTTGCCACCGACGTTGCGCCCGATCGCGTGGCGGCCATCATCATCGAACCGGTCCAGGGTGATGGCGGTTTCCTCGCGGCCCCCAAAGCGTTTTTGCAGGCGCTGCGCCAGCGTTGCACCGAGCACGGCATCGTGTTGATCCTCGACGAGATCCAGGCAGGTTTCGGTCGCACCGGGACGATGTTCGGCTTCCAGCACGCCGATATCAAACCCGACCTGGTCACCGTGGCCAAGAGCCTGGCCGGCGGCATGCCGTTGTCGGCCGTGGTCGGGCGTGCCGAGATCATGGATGCACCGACGCCGGGCGGACTGGGCGGTACCTATGGCGGCAACGCCGTGGCCTGTGCCGCGGCACTGGCGGTCATGGACCTGTTCGAGGAGCAGGATCTGCTGGCCCAGGGCGAGCAGCTGGCAGCGCAATTGCGTGAAGGACTGCTGACCCTGCAAAAGCGCCATGCCTGCATCGGCGACGTGCGCGGCCTTGGGTTCATGCAAGCCATTGAAATCGTCGCAGCCGACCCCCAGCAAAGCCCGGATGCCGCCCTCGCGCAGAAGATCATCGACGAGGCCCGCATGGCCGGCTTGCTGGTGATCAAGTGTGGCGTCTACCGCAACGTCGTGCGCTTTCTCGCGCCATTGATCACGACCCAGGCGCAAGTGGCAGAAGCCTTGCAGATGCTGGACAAGGCTTTGGCCGCCGTCAGCGCCTGATCGATTGCGCCCTCCAGGGTCATCACCAGTCCCGGCCAGCTGATGCTGTGTCGGGCTGATGGCCTGTCCCGGAGACTGACTAGCGTTACCAAGGAGTCGATCATGAAAGTCACCCAGTACAAAGCGTTGGGGTTCTCCTTCGGCACGCTGGTGGATCGGGAACGGGGCATTCTGGAGGGGCTGCGACCGTTGTCGGTGCAAGCCACGGCACTGGCCAGTGACGAGCAGGTCTTGAGTGCGTATCGGCGTACTGCGCGCGAGTTGGCGGCTACGGGCGCCGGCGACAGCCCTGCGGCGTTCCATGGCCAGCTCTACCAGCGCCTGGCTCATCAATTGCATATTGTTCCCGGTTGGGATGACAGTGTTGCCTTTAGTACCGCCTCCAGTCAGTGGCCGATTTTCGAAGATGCGCCAGGCGCGCTACAGTATTTGAGCAAGTTCTATCGACTGATACTGATCGCACCGCCCTATGGTATGGATATCGGATCGTTGACCAGTCGCTTGCCGGTGGAGTTCGATGCAATCATCGAACCCAAGGCCAATGACTGGCACGCGAGCCTTGAAAGAGAACTGCACCGTTTGGGGCTTGAGCGGTCTGAACTGTTACCTGTGCGCAGTACCGAAACAGACGACCCCTGGAACGAGCGCGTGGATTTTCCCGTTTGCACGTTGCGCCGCGACCACCACCAGCCTTGGAATCATTCGGACCAGGCGCTCGATGGCAAACGATGCGAATATGCAAGCCTGGCCGATCTGGTTCACGCGCATCAAAAGGCACTGCATGCCTGACGACAGCCACCGAGTATTAGACTTTGCGAGGACAGAACATTGGACGCTGCAACGAAGCTCGATCGTATCGACATCAATATCCTGGTCCAGCTGCAAAAAGACGGACGCATGACCAACGTCAGTCTTGCCGAAGCCGTCGGGCTCTCGCCCAGTCCGTGCCTGCAACGCGTCAAGCGCCTGGAGTCGGCCGGTTACATCAGCGGCTATGAAGCCCATGTCAACCTGGCCAAGTTCGCCAACTCCGTGACCGTCTTCACCGAAGTCACGCTCTCGGATCACAAGCGTTCGGACTTCGTGAAGTTCGAGTCAAGCATTCGCAATATCGATGAAGTGCTGGAGTGTCACCTGATCAGCGGCGGTTACGACTATCTGGTGCGTTTCCATACCAGCAGCATCCAGCACTATCAGGAACTGATGGAATCGATCCTGGACAAGAACATCGGCATTGATAAATATTTCAGCTACATCGTGATCAAGTCGCCGGTGATCAAGAGCACCGTGCCGTTGCGCAGCCTGCTTCGATCGGTGTGATACAGGGGCCGGGCGGCCCTGTATATCCGGGGCTCAGGACAGTATGCAGAACACTTTCCGGACTTTTTTTCCGCTGATCCAGGCGTTGCTGGCTCCGGCGGGTACCACGACCGTCTCGCCGGCGCGGACAGTACAGGGCGCACCCTGCTCGGGCGTCAGCGTCACCATCCCTTCGATGATATGCATCAACTCGCAATAGGCGGGTTCGACCCGTTTGCGCTCATAGGCTTCGCACTCCCACAGGCCGATGCGCAGATTGGCGCTGGAGAACAGCGTCTGGCTCCAGGCCTTCGGTGTCGGGGTGAGCAGTACTTGGGCCGCAGGTGGATCACACGGTTGCAACGGCAGGTTCAGGTCGATCTTCAGCGGTCGCGCTGGCATGTCGGCACTGCCAGACAAGCCGGGAAAGGCCATGAACAGCCGGCGTAGTTCGCCCTGATGACGCCAGCGCAGGGCAATCCCCCGCGGCACTACGAAGCAGTCCCCCGCCTCCAGTGTCAGACTGAAGTCCTGCCCCTCCAACGTCAGCACACCGGCCTCGACAATACCGAGTTCGACCCAGGGGAAATCCTCGATCAGCAGATTGGCGCCGGTGCTCTGGCTTTCGCCCACGGCGTAGCCCTGAACGGCATCCTGCACATGCACGCGCCTGCCGGCCGCCAAAGGATCATCGGGCAAGGCAAAAGCCGCAAGCGGCAGGTGTCGATCAGCCAGTGGTTGTGAGTAATGCAGCATGAGAGGCATGGATTCAGACTCACGGCTCATCGGCCAATAATATCCAGAAACTGCTGCCAGCCCGCCGCCAGACGCACGCCTGGCGCACGGAAGGCGTGCAATGGAATGGGGTTGAAATGCTCGGCGCTCAACAGGCCGAGTTCGACGTGCTTGCCGGCAGTCATCGCCGCCAGTTGCGCGCCCATGTAAGTCGACATCGCCACACCTCCTCCGTTATAGCCGATGGCATAGAAGCGCTGGTCATCGAGTTGTCCGGCGTGGGGCAGGTAATCGAGGGTCATGGCCACCAGACCCGACCAGCGAAAGGCGATCGGCTGGTCGCGCAGGACCGGGAACACTACGCCCATGCTGCGCTGCAGCGCGCGAAAAGCCGCCTCCGAGTCATCCTTGCCGAAGGCCCCGCGGCCGCCGAAAATCAGCCGGTCTCCCACCACCCGGAACCAGCGCAGCATGCGCTTGGTGTCGCCGCAGACCTGCCCACCGGGCAGCAGTCCCGCAAGGATGGCTGCCGGTAACGGTTCGGTGGCAATGATGGCGCTGCGAAACGGGATCAGGCGCCGATGCAGGGTATCGGTAGCCTGGGTCAGGTCGGAATAGCCGTTGGTGGCGTAGATCACCTGTTTGGCACTGACCTTACCCTGGGGCGTCTGCACGACGACCCGCTCGCCTTCCCGGCTCACCCGCTCGGCCGGGCTGTTGATGAACATTTTAACCCCGCGATCATTAAGGCTGCGGGCGATGCCCCGGGCATAATTGAGCGGATGGATCCCCCCCGCCTTGGGCGTCAGCAGGCCACCGGCGAAGATCTTGGAACCGGTCAACTCGGCCACTTCGGCAGCGCTGATCATCACCGAAGAACGGCCGCCGGTTTCCCGCTCGATCCAGTTCGCCGTGGCTTGCAGCCCGAGCAGTGCGTGCGGATTATGCGCCGCTGCGATGTGCCCGCCCATGTGCAGGCGGGCTTCGGTCAGACCGAGGGTCTCGATCATTTCCACCAGGCTGTCGACTGCCTGATAACCGGTGCGATACATCTGCAGGGCGGTGTCACGACCAAACCGCGCCATGAGCGTCGGGAAGCCGACTCGAAACTTGGGCGACACCACCCCGCCGTTGCGCCCGCTGGCGCCCCAGGCCAGGGTGTTGGCCTCCAGGATCAACGGCTCGCGCCCGCTCAACGCAATATGATGCGCGGCCGAAAGGCCGGTATAGCCGCCACCGATAATCGCCACATCGCACTGCCGATCGCCTGTCAGCGATTGCAAAGCCGGTGCAGGTTCGGCCGTTGCCGCCCACAAGGTCTGAGGAGTCATTGCCAGCATCCCGACGGAATAATGAAGTGGCGCTGGCGGCCCGGCCGCAGCGCCATGGTACTCAGCCCAATTCTTTCTCTACGGCGTCGGCCAGTTGCGCCAGCGAGGTGAAGTGGTAATGCGGTTCGGTGCGTTCGGATTCCAGTGTGCCGCCGCTGCCTTTCTGGGCATGACGACGTTCGATCCAGCACACCTGATACCCCAGGCGCACCGCGACACCGATGTCGTGATACTGGCTTTGCGCAACATGCAGGATGTCTTCGAACAGGATGCCTTGAGTAGCCAGCACCCCACGGGTGTAAGCAAAGAACTGCGGGTCGGGTTTTTCGAAGCGCACATCGTCGACGCTGACCTTCACGTCGAACGGCTCGTCCAGGGTCTTGGCCATGTGGTCCAGGGCCCATATGCGCGAATTGGTGGTCGCGACCAGTTTGAAGTGTTTGCGCAGGCGCTTGAGGGCTTCCACCGAATCGGGGAACGCCGGAAAGTTCTTCACGGCCAGGCTAAGGCCCTTGGCATATTCTTCGTTGTCCGGCAGCCCGAGCTTGGCGGCGATGAGGTGATAGCAACGCTCCAGATCGTCCGGCCACCAGCCGGAGTCGGAAGCCGAGCGCGCTTCCCGATAGGCCTTGAGGATATCGTCATCGCTGCAGGCTGTTGCGGCGTCGCCCGCGACTTCGCGAACGTGGGCAAGAATGCCCGCTTCAAAATCGATCAGGGTACCGACCACATCGAAAGTCAGGGCTTTGAGTTGCTTGAAAGACATAGGGCGCTCCGCAAATCAGGTCATGAGGATGAAGCAATCTGAGACGATTGATTATCTTCCGCAGCCTCTCGCGAAATGTTCCGTTTTTGCCTTCCGCCGGCGCATAACCTACCGTTTTTTCCAGCAGGCCAATGCACCTGTGCTCAATCCAGGCCACCGACGATTGCAGCCAACCCGAGCTGGGGACAGGCCGTGTCGATCTGCGCGATGTCAGCGCGCATTTCTTCGATGATCCAGTCGCGCACATTTTCCACCACAGGCCGCATGGGACGGTTGTTGGCAAAGATCAGGCAACAGCGACGGGAAGTGACTCGAAGCTGATCGACAGCGGCCAGCAATTGGCCTTTTGCCAGGCAGTGCGAGACCACATTCATCCAGCCCAGCGCCATGCCCTGACCGAGCAATGCAGCCTGGACCACCACGGCGTAGTCGGAGAACACCAGCGCATTGTCGGCGCGTCCAAGGTGCTGCCCGAGGGCGTCGAAATGCGCTGTCCAGTTTCGCTCCTGATTGTCCATGCTGATAAGCGTCTGCACCTGGGCCGGATCTGCACTGTGCAGCACATCCGTGAAGTACTGCCGGTTGCACACGGGAATCAGGATCTCGGGGATCACCAGCCTGTCGTCGCCCCTGATGCTGTTTTCATCGAGGTAACGCATGCCCAGGTCAACATCCACCAGCGGCCCGCCAATTTTCCCGGACATCAGCTGATAGCGCATGTCGACATTCGGAAAGCGCAGGTTGAACCGGCTCATGCGCGGCATCAGCCAATGCGTGGTGAACGCGGTAGACACCGACAGGGTAACGGTTTCCATGCCGGTGGCGCGCGACTCGATCTCGCTGATCGCCGACTCGATGGTGCTGAAGCCTTCCTGAACCCGGCGATACAGGTAGCTGCCACTTTCGGTCAGCCTGGCCCCACCTCGTACCCGCTCGAACAGCTGCACACCCAGGTGTTCCTCCATGCGCGCCAACATCCGGCTGACTGCCGGTTGACTGACACACAGCTCGTCCGCCGCACGGGTGAAACTGCCGCATCGCGCCGCCGCTTCGAAGACGAACAATGAACTGGAACTGGGGAGTTTTCGGCGCAGGTTTGACATGACTTGATATTATGCCTGGCACAACTATTAGTAAATTGTCGAATACTCCAGGCGTTGTTTATTCTTGCGAGCGACAATCAATATCCGATCCGAGGGCCAGTGTTCTTCTGCACGTTCCGTACGGATCACCCTCCCTCACCCAGCCAAGAGACTCTTCCTTATATGGAACATGCCCTGAAGTTCTACATCGATGGCCGCTGGGTGGAACCCTGCGGCACGACACGCCTGCCGGTGGTGAACCCGGCGACCGAGCAGCCTTTCAGCCAGATCGCCATGGGCAACCAGGCGGACGTCGACTCGGCGGTGCTCGCAGCCAAAAAGGCCTTCCCGGCCTTTTCGAACACCTCAACCGCCGAGCGCAAGGAACTGTTGCGCGCGGTGCTCGAAAATTATCTGCAGCGCTACGACGACATTGCCGACATGATCATCCAAGAGGTCGGCGCGCCCCGCGAGCTCTCCCATCAATGGCAGGCGGGCATCGGCAAACGGCATTTGCAACAGCTGATCAGCACCCTGGACACCTTCGCCTTTCAGAAGGCTCGCGGCAAAACCCTGATCAACCTGGAGCCGGTGGGCATCGTTGCACTCATTACTCCATGGAACTGGCCCATCAACCAGATCGTCTGCAAAGTGGCCCCCGCCTTGGCGGCCGGCTGCACCATGGTGCTCAAACCCAGTGAAATCGCGCCGTTGAATGCGATTATTTTTGCCGAGGTCCTGCACAGCGCCGGCGTACCTCCCGGGGTATTCAACCTGATCAATGGCGACGGGCCTACCGTCGGCGCGGCCCTGGCGAGCCATCCCGATGTCGATATGGTTTCGTTCACCGGTTCCACTCGTGCCGGCATAGAGGTTGCGCGCCTGGCGGCGCCGACGGTCAAACGTGTTCACCAGGAGCTCGGCGGAAAATCGGCGAACATCCTGCTCGACGATGTCGATCTGGAAGCCGCGGTAACCTCGGGGGTAAACGCTTGCTTCAACAACAGCGGGCAGTCGTGCAATGCACCCACCCGGATGCTGGTGCCCGCCGCGCTGCATGAAAAAGCCGTCGAAATCGCCGGCCGCGCCGCCCAGGCCCAGCGTGTCGGCCCGCCTTCGGAGCCGCAGTCGTCCCTCGGTCCGGTCATCAGCCAGCGGCAGTTTGACGGCATACAACGCATGATCGGCATTGGCATCCAGGAAGGGGCGCAACTGGTGTGCGGGGGCCTGGGCCGGCCTGAACATCTGGCGTGTGGCTATTACGTAAAACCCACCATATTTGCCGGCGTCACGGGCCAGATGACCATCGCCCGCGAGGAAATCTTCGGACCGGTGCTGGTCATTCAGCCCTACACCAGCGAAGAGCATGCCGTCGCGATGGCCAATGACAGCGTGTTTGGGCTGGCCGCGTACGTGCAATCGGCGGACCTGCACCGTGCCCGGCAAATTGCTTTTCAACTGCGGGCCGGCAGTGTCTACATCAACTATCCGGACTGGGATGCCGGCGCGCCGTTCGGCGGCTATAAACAGTCCGGCAACGGCCGTGAGTATGCGGATTGGGGGCTGGAAGCATTCCTCGAAACCAAAGGTATCGTGGGTTATGAACGCTGATTTTGTTCACGGGTGATCGATGCAAAGACCGCCGGTTCAGGCGGTCTTTTTTTGTGCCCCGGCTTTGATCAGGTCAGCGATACGCTCGGCGATCATGATGGTCGGAACGTTGGTGTTGGCGCAGGGAATCGACGGCATCAACGACGCATCGCACACCCGAAGATTGTCGACGCCGATAACCCGGCCATCCGCGAGAGTGACCGCTTGCCGGTCATCCACCAAGCCCATGCGACAGGTACCCGAAGGGTGCCAGGTGCCACCGACATTGCTGCGCACAAAACGGGTCAGCGCCGCGTCGTCCGCCAGCAACTTTTCCAGGGTCACGCCTTGGGTAACGAGCCGGTGAATCAGCCAGCCACGCAACGGCCCGGCGATATCGAGCAACAGGCTCAACACGCCGCGGAGCATCCCGTTGACCACTCCCGGCATCGCGATCCTGGCCACTCGCGGCGAATAGCTGGAGGGGAACACCACACTGCATTGGGTGACCAGCCCCGGCGCGGACAAAATGCCCGCGCCAAAGCGCAGTGCCTGCTTCAAACGCTCCAGATCCCGTGGATCGGAGAGCATGTTGAAATTGACTTCAGGTTCCTGCGTCGGATCGACAGACCGCAGATGCAACCGGCCCCGCGAGCAGGATTGGTTGACCCAGAAGAAAATAGTGCCCAGGCGATAACCCATGGAGTGCCACCCCGATCGCGAAAGAATGGCGCCGTGCATGTCGCTCTCCACCGTACCGGGTTGCCCCGAAGAAAAACGCACGATGGCCTGCTCGTGATGCTCGTCGGCAAAGGGCGTGCGCCCGCCTTTGGTCAAAAACGCGGACACCGCGATAGACGGATGCTCCATCAGGTTGCCCCCGACACCGGGACGGTCGGCGACCACTGCAATCCCCAGGGCGGCCAATTCTTGCGCAGGCCCGATGCCGCTGCGCATGAGGACCGCCGGGCTGTGAATCGCGCCGGCGCAAATGATCACTTCGCCTGCGTACAGCTCTTCGGCAATGCCGTCCTGCCCGAGGATCCGCGCACCGACTGCCCGACCTGCGGCGAACAGCACACGGTCTACCGTGCAGTGGGTGCGCAGGGTCAGGTTGCTGCGGCGGCGAACCTCATCGGTCAGGTAACAGACGGAGGTGGGGATGCGCTCTCCTTGTTCGCTGACGCCGATCGCGCCGACATACACCCCATTTTCCCAGGCGCCATTTTGATCTGGCTTGCGTGCAAACCCTCGCTCGCCCAACGTGGACATCACCGCCTTGACGAAGGGTGAAAGGAAGGTCTCCGGGGTTCTGCGAATCCTCACCGGGCCCTGGTGGCCGTGAAGCGGCCCCGAGAAATCACTGTCGGTTTCGAGCTTGAGAAAGTACGGGAGGCACGCCTGCCAGTTCCAGCCTTCGGCGCCAAGCCGCTGCCATTCATCGTAATCGGCGGGCGCGCCGCGATTGGTCATCAAGGCATTGATCGCCGAGCCACCGCCGAGAATGCGCGCCTGTTCGTAGCGCCGCTCGGCAGCGGAGTGACTGCTCATCAGGGCGGTCAGACGCTGCCAGATATTGCCGACATCGAGGTAGGCTCGCCCCGGGTAGCGGCTACGAATCTCGGGCGGCATGGTCTTCAGGGAAATATCGCGGCCGGCCTCAACCAGGCACACCTGTTTGTCCGGGTCTTCCGAGAGCCGCGCAGCCAGGACACAGCCGGCTGACCCGCCGCCGAGTATGAGATAGTCGATCATGCCGTTGGTTTGAACCTGTCAGCGCCGAAAAAATGTCTGGCCGGCGTTCGGCCAGACGATCTCACCTTATTGAACAAACTGGAGCCATCTATCCTTGGCCGCGATACCGGCCGGCGATGACCACCACTCCTCCGATAACAACGCCTGTTTCGCGGCATTCTCCGGCGAGCTTGGCAGTTTTCTGGCGTGCTCCGCGGTCAGCTTGCCGGTGTCGAACGCGGCCGGGTTGCCTGGGCCGTAATCAATGTACAACGGCAAGTTGGCCTGCAAATCGGGTGACACCGCTTCATTGATGAACTTGACCGCGGTCGCGTAGTTCGGCGCGTTTTTCAGGATGCACAACTGGGTGTTCTGCAGCAGACCGTCGTTGTAGGTGAAGTCCATTTCCGGCTTCTCCTTGTGCACGGCGCCGACGCGACCGTTCCACATCATCAGCATGTCCACTTCGCCGTCGCTGAGCAGCTGCGCCGACTGCCCGCCGGAGCTCCACCACACGGCGATGTCCGGCTTGATCTGCTTGAGTCGCTTATACGCCCGGTCGACGTCCAGCGGATACAGCTTGTCCCGTGGCACTCCATCGGAGAGCAACGCCGCTTCGAGTGTGCCCATGGGGTCGTTACGCAAGGCTCGCGTGCCCGGGAAGTCCTTGACGTTCCAGAAGTCGGCCCAGCTTTGCGGGACTTTCTTCAGGGCTTTGGTGTTGTAGGCCAACACCGACGAGTAGAACTCGTAGGCCACCGAGTAAGGGGTTCGATACGCCGCCGGCATTTTCTCCGCGTTGGGAATCTTGCTCAGGTCCAGGGGCTCTATCAGCCCTTCACGGCCGCCCCGCAGGCAATTCGATGTAGGGGTGTCGATGACGTCCCAGATGGGTTTTCCGGTTTCACCCTGGGCTTTGACCATGGGCCATGCGTCAGGAACGCTGTCTTGCTTGATGGTGATATTCAACCGCTTGGCGGCAGGGTCCAGGATCGCTTTGGTTTGTGCTTCCTGATAAGCACCGCCTTGGGAAACGAAGGTGATTTGATCCGCCACCGCCGGTGCCACGCAGGCCACCGAAAGACACAACGCAGATAAGACTGAACCAGCAAACAAGGTTTTCATGGCCATCATCCTGGAGGTAGATTTAATTCGGCAGATTCAAAAACCTCGACAGAACACCTTGTAACCGCTGAATTGCTCTGGTCTGTTTTTGTTTTTTTTCTGAGCGAATGGTTGGACGTTACAAGACGTCCGACACCTTCGACAATGCACGATTAGTTGGGTCATGCATGACTTCAGGTTATGCACCCAGGCGCCATTAATGACAGACCGCGAAAGGCAGGCGCCTGGCCAACTCCTGGACCAGGTAATGGCTGAACACGGATATGCGCTGAGGTATGTGTCGCCGATGTTGATACACCGCATAAATATCGCCCGGGGGCGCCTGGTAGTCCTGCAATACTGCCAACAAGCGACCGCTCTCCAGGTGTTCCTGGACATCCCAGCGTGACCGCAAAATCAAGCCATGACCGTCAAGTGCCAGGCTCATTGCCACTTCACCGTCGTTGCTCGACAGGGTGCCGCTGACCTTGTGCGAGAAGTCTTCGCCGTCCTTGTGGAAGCGCCAGATGGCGTAGTCGCTGCCGAACTGGCGCAGCACGATACAGTTATGCCGCGCCAGGTCAGTTACCTGCTGCAGCGGCGCAGCGTGTTCGAGGTACTTGGGCGATGCGCAAAGAATTCGCGGATTCTCCAGCAAACGGATGCCGATCAAGCGCGAGTCGGGTGGTGCGCCCATGCATACGCCGATGTCGAACTGATCGTCCAGCAAGCTCAACGGTAGGCTGGTCAGTTCAAGGGATATTTCCAGTGCCGGATGCAGGCGCGCGAAACTCGATACGACGGGCGCCAGGTGGCGCCTGCCGAACCCCAGGGTGCCATTGATTCGCAGCCGCCCCTGCAGTGTCGGTTGTTGACGGGTCAGTGCACTCTCCAGTTCTTCGAGCTGGCGCAGGATCGGCCGTCCTCCCTCCAGGTAAAGTGTCCCTTCAGGAGTGAGCGACAAGCGCCGTGTGGTGCGCTGCAGTAACTGAACCCCCAGACGCTTCTCAAGCTGACTGAGGCGCTTGCTCACCGCGGGGAGTGACAAGCCCAGCTGGCGTGCTACCTCGGTCAGGCTCCCGCGCGTGGCCACCTGTTGAAAGAAGCTCAAATCGTCGATCACGCTCACGCACTCTTTCCTCAAATCTAATAATGGCTTTCCTGCAAGGCTAATTATTAATCCATCAGCACTGCATACACTCTGTGGCGTTATCCATCAATCCCCTGGAGCCAGACCATGAGCAAGCGCAGCCACAAGATCGCGGTGATACCCGGTGACGGCATCGGCAAGGAAGTCATGCCCGAAGGCGTGCGCGTCATGGACGCCATCGCCAAAACCCACAACCTGGAACTGCACTGGGACTGGTTCGATTTTGCCAGCGCCGACTATTACATCGAGCACGGCAAGATGATGCCCGACGATTGGTTCGACATCCTCAAGGGCTACGATGCCATCTACTTCGGCGCGGTGGGCTGGCCAGACGTGGTGCCGGATCACATCTCGCTGTGGGATTCGCTTTTGCAGTTCCGACGTGAGTTCGACCAATACGTCAACTTGCGCCCCTGCCGCTTGATGCCCGGGGTGAAATCGCCGTTGGCCAATCGCAATCCTGGAGACATTGACTTCTATGTCGTCAGGGAAAACACCGAAGGTGAGTACTCGAGCGTCGGCGGCAAGATGTTCCCGGGCACCGAGCGTGAGATCGTGCTGCAGGAGACCGTGATGACCCGCATCGGCGTCGACCGCATCCTCAAATTCGCCTACGAACTGGCGCAAAACCGGCCGAGAAAACACCTGACCTCCGCGACCAAATCCAACGGCATCGCAATCACCATGCCGTACTGGGACGAACGCGTCGTCGAAATGGGCAAGCGTTTCCCTGACGTCAAGGTCGACAAGTTCCACATCGACATCCTCACCGCCAACTTCGTCCTGCACCCGGACTGGTTCGACGTAGTGGTGGCGAGCAACCTGTTCGGCGACATACTGTCCGACCTCGGCCCCGCCTGCACCGGCACTATTGGCATTGCACCGTCGGCCAACATCAACCCGGAGCGCAACTTTCCGAGTCTGTTCGAACCGGTTCACGGTTCGGCCCCCGACATCGCCGGCAAAGGCATCGCCAACCCCATCGGGCAGATCTGGTGCGGCGCCATGATGCTTGAACACCTTGGCCATGTCGAAGCGGGCGCAGCCGTTCTCACCGCGATCGAAACCGTGTTGGCCATGGGCCCCGAGGCCGCGCCACTGACCGCCGACATCGGCGGCACCGGCAATACCGAAGCCCTGGGCAAGGCCATCGCAGCCATCTGCTGACGCCCTGCATTGCCGCGCATTCTCCCGTTTCGGCCAACGCATACGGGAGATTATTGCGCGGCTACAGGTCATGCTCGGACTGACCGATCCCGTTGCTTGCGAGGCCTTATGACCCTGCTGTTCAAAGTCGATAACGATCGCGGCCAGGCCTGGAAAAGCCTGTTCCAGTGCCATGCTCCGGACATTGACGTGCGGCTTTGGCCGGACATCGGCAATCCCGAAGAAATCCGCTACCTGGCGACGTGGCAGCCGCCACCCGACGTCCACCTGCTGTTGCCCAATCTGCAAGCGATATTTGCCACTTCTGCGGGTGTCGATCAGTTCGATCTGAGCTGCCTGCCGCCTCGCGTCGAGGTGGTGCGCATGCTCGACCCCGGCATCGCCCAGGCGATTGTCGAGTACGCCTGCTTCGCGGTCCTTGCCCTGCATCGAAAAATGCCCGGGTACCTGGCTCAACAACGTCAACAACAGTGGAATGTCCAGCCCTGGGTCGCGGCGCACCAGCAGCGGGTGGGCGTCATGGGCCTGGGCAATCTGGGGATGGCAGTCCTGGATCGTTTGCGCACCTTCGGTTTCAGCCTCAAGGGCTGGGCCCGCTCGGCAAAGCAGATCGATGCGGTCGAGTGCTTCGCCGGCACTGAACAGTTGCCGCAGTTCCTCGGTCAATGCGACATCCTGCTCTGCCTGTTGCCACTGACCCGGGACACCCGTGGAATTCTCAACGCTTCGACCCTCGCCGCCCTGCCCCGAGGCGCAAAGCTGATCAATCTTGGCCGAGGTGCCCACCTGGTCGAAGCCGACTTGCTCCAGGCGCTGGACAGCGGCCATCTGGAGCATGCCGTGCTCGACGTCTTGAACGACGAACCGCCTGCTGCCGACCATCGCTTCTGGCTACACCCGGGCATCTGGTTGACACCTCACATCGGCGCCATGACCCAGCCCGAAACCGCCTTCGAGGTCTTGCTGGCCAATATCCGTCGCCACCAGCAGGGCGAAACGATGATCGGCCGCATCGAGCGCACCATGGGCTACTGATCGGTCCATCAGACAGTCAATCGCCAGTGGCGTGGACCTTGCCGCTGAAAACCCTGAAACCGTAAGTGTTGTACAGGAGCGTCACCGGTATCAGCACGGCGAAACCGATCAGCATGAACAGCTGGCTGGTGGGACTGGAAGCGGCAGCCTGCAATGTCAGGTTCGGTGGAACGATCAGCGGATACAGGGCAGCGATCATCAAGGCGAACGCCAACACGAAGATGCCCAGGGCCGCGAACAGTGGCAGAGAGTGTCGGTGGCTGCGAAAGCCGAGGATGAAGCAGATTAGCAGTGCCACCAGAACAACGGCGGCAGGCAGCCAGACGAGAGGGTCTGACAGGCGATGCAGGTATCGAGTGTCCAATGTCGCTGTCCAGGCCACCAGAACCGTCAACAGCACTGCGGTGATGCTGGCCAGCACCTTCGCCTGCCTGGCCGATCGTTGCTGCAGTTGTTCTTCAGTACGCCAGTAAAGCCAGCAGGCGCCCAGCCACGTGTAGCCCACCACGAGTACAGCGCCACAGTAGAGCGGGAACATGGCCAACCACTCCCAGCCGTCGCCACTGTACTGGCCGTCCTGGTTGGGTACGCCCTGAACCAGCGTACCCAACACCATCCCCTGCGTCCCCCCAGTGAGCAGTGAACCGACCGAGTGCAAGCCATCGACACCACGCTTGAGCCTGTTGCTGCCCGCGTAGTCACGAAACTCCAACGCTACCGCGCGAAGAATCAACGCCAGGAACATCAGGATAAACGGCAGGTAAAGCGCCGGCAGCAGGATGGCGTAGGCCAGCGGAAACAGTGCCAACAGGCCGCCGCCACCCAGTACGAGCCAGGTTTCATTGGCATCCCAGATCGGCAAGATGGTCACCGCCATGGCGCGTCTCTGCTGGCCACAACGGGTAAGGCCCAGCAGGACGCCAACGCCAAGATCGGTGCCGTCCAGCAAGACGTAGTTCAATACCGAGAACCCGAGGGCCGCGGCGCAAAGCAGGGTCAAGATGTCATTATCCAACATGGCGTGCCCTCAGGAATCACCGGTCTCGTCAGCCAACGTCGGCTGGGGCCCAGGCTCGTCTTTGTGCGGAGGATCACGCAGTATTCGCAGGAGCACCCACAGGCCGACGCCGAATATCACCAGGTAAAACCCCAGGATCACCCAAGTCGACCCGACCACCTGCTGCCGGGACACCGACGACAGGCTGTCAGCCGTGCGCAGCAAGCCATAGACGGTGAAGGGCTGGCGGCCCACCTCGGTCACCATCCAGCCGCTGAGCATCGCCAGCAATCCGGCCGGGGCCATCAGCACACTCCATCGAAGCAGCCAGCGCGCGGCGGTCAAGCGTTGTCGCCAGCGCACGACCAGACCGGCGATGCCCTGCCCCAGCATCAACAAGCCCAGGCCGACCATGACGCGAAACGCAAAAAACACCACTGGCACCGGTGGGATGTCCTGTGGCGGGAATTCATCCAGCGCGGCGATGGTGCCACTCAAGTCATGGCGCAGGTACAGCGAACCCAGGCGTGGAATCGCCACCTCCCAATGGTTGCGCCGCTCAACCATGTCCGGGATGGCGAACAAGCGCAGTGGTTCTCCCTCCCCCTCGGCCGGACGCGTCCAGGACGCCTCGACGGCGGCGATTTTCTGTGGCTGAACCTCGAGGCTGTGCCGGCCATGCAGGTGACCCGCCACTATTTGCAAGGGTGCGAGCACGACCAGCGCCCACAGTGCCATGGAGTATTGCAGCCGTGCCCGAGGGTTGCGGGGTTCCTTTAACAATTGCCAGGCACTGACCCCGGCCACCAGCGTGGCGGTGCCAAGGAACGTGGCCAACGTCATGTGCACCAGCCGGTAAGGGAACGATGGATTAAAAATAATCGCCCACCAGTCTTCGGCCAGAAAGCGTCCATCGATGCCAATGGTGTAGCCGGCAGGCGTCTGCATCCAGGAATTGGCCGACAGGATCCAGAACGCACTGATCAGCGATCCGGCGGCCACCGCGCAGGTGGCGAAGAAATGAATCCGGGGGCCGACCTTCTTCAATCCGAAGAGCATGATGCCAAGAAAGCCCGCTTCCAGAAAAAACGCGGCCAGCACTTCGTAAAACATCAAGGGGCCAAGGATGTCACCCGCCTGGGTCGACAGTCGCGACCAGTTGAGTCCGAACTGATACTCCAGGATCAGGCCCGACGCGGTGCCCACCGCCACGGTAAGGGCAAATACTTTCAGCCAGTAACGATAAACGTCCAGGAAGATCTGCCGCCCTCGCCACAGCCAAAGCGCTTCGAGCGCCATCAGAAAGTTGGCCAGCCCGATGGTAAGTGCGGCCAGTACGATGTGAAAGCTGATGGTGATCGCGAACTGAGCACGCGCCGCCATCAGTGCCGAGTCAACGGCGTCCAAACTGCCCACTGACCAGTGGCCAACGCATGCGCAAATAAAAGTCTGGCAGTGGCCGGAAAGGTTTAGACGCGTAGCTGGAGAAGATGGCGAGCATAGGCATGACACCTGTCCGGTGCGGTAGTTGTCGGTGGACTCTGCTCAGTGCCAATGATTCCCAAAGAAACAGTCGACCTGTTCGCCTTTTGCCGGACAACGTTCAGGCATTCCCGAATGGGTCGCCCGTCCTGATCATCACAGGTTGGGATCGCCGAAAGCATCAAGCCCCGAAAACAGTCGGGGCTTGATGTGGCTTACACGGCATCAGGACTTGCGTCCGCCGCCAGGGCCTTGGTCACCTCCTTTACGGTCAGCCCCCGAGGTTTTTTCCATGTCGTCGGCAAAGTTACCGCCGCGACCACTGCCTTGCCCACCGCCGGTCGACTGATCAGCGTCGCGGGACTGGCGTCCGCCCGAACCCTGGCCACCTTTCTGGCCTGCTCCAGGGGTTTTTTCCTGGTCTTCGGTCATATTGCCTGTGCGCCCCGTTCCTTGTCCGCCACCCATCGAACGATTCGCATCGCTCGACTGCTGGCCACCCGACGCCTGGCCACCTTGGCGACCTGCTTCTGAAGCGCGTTGTGGGTCGTTGGCAAAATTGCCGCCTGAGGCTTCTCCGCCTTTCTTGCCGGCTTGCGAGGCCTTGTCCCGGTCATTGGCAAAATTCCCGGGGTTGTCTTTTCCGGTACTAGCCATTTCTATTCACCTCTACTATCAGTTACGAGCCCGGTGGCTCGTTCAATTCGGAGGTTTGCAAAAGTCGAAAGTTTGAAAAGATATTCACCTCTCACGACAAGCGGATTGCGGATGATAGTTCCACGAAAATTCAGCCCGATCGACTGGCGGCAGTGCCAGCCAACGCGATCGTACCGAGCCGGGCTTTAAAACACCTGCGCGTGACGCTGTATGCTGATGCCGGACAGGTTCACGAGGCTCATGATGAAAACTACCGACCCGTCGGGTGATACGCCGGTTACCGCGCCGGTCGAGGAGACGTCAACCCGCAACGGCTGGCGCAGCATGCCTGGTGGAATCTGGGCGCTGGGCTTCGTCTCTATGTTGATGGACATCTCATCGGAGATGATCCACGCCCTGTTGCCGCTCTATATGGTGACGGTGCTGGGGACTTCCGTGCTGGCCGTGGGACTGATCGAGGGCATAGCCGAGGCTACGGCCTCGATCACGAAAGTATTCTCCGGGGCACTCAGCGATCGCTTGGGCAAGCGCAAACTGCTCGCGGCGCTGGGTTATGGGCTGGGGGCGCTGTCCAAACCGATCTTTCCTTTGGCGGCATCGCTGGATTGGTTGACCGGTGCCCGCTTTATCGACCGTATTGGCAAAGGAATCCGCGGCGCGCCACGGGACGCGCTGATTGCCGACATCACGCCGCCGGCCATACGGGGGGCGGCTTTCGGCCTGCGTCAGACACTGGATACCGTGGGTGCATTCCTGGGCCCCTTGCTGGCAATCGGATTGATGTGGCTGACCGCGAACCACTACCAGACCGTATTCTGGGTGGCGGTCATCCCGGCGTTCCTTGCCGTCGTAGTGCTGCTGGTATTCGTGCATGAACCCGGGCAACCGCAAGGTACGCGCCGGGTGCGTGCGCCTTTGAGCCGGCGGGAATTGGCCCGACTGGGTGCGGGCTACTGGTGGGTGGTGAGTGTCGCTTCGGTGTTCACCCTGGCGCGCTTCAGCGAAGCCTTTCTGATCTTGCGCGGTCAAGCCGTCGGGCTTGAGCCGATGTGGGCGCCAGCGGTGCTGGTGCTGATGGGGGTGGCCTATTCACTGTCAGCCTATCCCGCTGGGGTCTTGTCCGACCGTGTCAGCCGCGTGGTCGTGCTCCGCGCCGGCCTGTTGCTGCTGGTCGCTGCCGATCTGACGCTGGCCTTCGCGCCGGGGATCGGCGGCCTGGTCGTCGGCGTCGTGCTATGGGGGCTGCACATGGGGTTTACCCAGGGGATATTCGCCGCCTTGATCGCCGACCGCGCCCCGCCTGAACTGCGCGGGACGGCATTCGGCATGTTCAATCTGTTGACCGGATTGACCTTGCTGCTGGCCAGTGTGATCGCCGGGGCGCTGTGGGACACGGTGGGCTTCCAGGGCACCTTCCTGATGGGCGCAGGCTTTTCTGTCCTGGCGTTACTGGGGTTGTGGGTGATCAAGGCGAGAGTTCCGGTTCGATAGCAAAGCGCGACGCCACTGATCCCTCTTTCACCCGCGCCAACAACACCTGCAGCGGATGGAGCACCATCACACCTTCCTGGCGCTTGACCTGGCTGCGGCAGGAATAACCATCGGCGACGACTCGTCCCGACTGGTTGAACGTGTGGATGAGCCGCTTCCAGGATTGCCCGTAGATCGTGTCCGACGTCCCGGCGTTTCGCGTCTCATGCCCGTAGGTTCCCGACATCCCGCAGCAGCCGCTGGCTTGCACCTGGAGCGTCAGGCCCGCCCGTTGGAAAATGTTCTGCCATAGGCCGATGCTGCCAGGCTCATTGGTTTTTTCCGTACAGTGCGGCAGGAAGTGGTAAGGCTCCTCCTCCTTCACGGTTTCATATTCCGGCAGGGCATCGATCAGCCACTCCTGCGCAAGCATCACCAGGGGCGCCTTGCCGGCTTGCAGCGTCTTGGCGTATTCCTGGCGATAGACCAGGGTCATCGCAGGGTCGAGCCCCACCAAGGGAATCCGGTATTGCTGAAGGCTGAGCAACGACTGTCCATTGAAGCTGGCAGCCTTCTCGAATGCCTTGAGAAAGCCCTGCACCTGCAGCGGTTTGCCATTAGGCGCATAGGGCGCCAGGTAGACCTTGTAACCCAGCCTGGAGATCAGCTCCACCCAGTCAACGAGCAAAGGGGTTTCAAAAAAGCGGGTAAAGGCGTCCTGAACCAGAATGACGCTTTTCCCACGCTGCTCATCCGCAAGCGCGGCCAGACGCTCCGGCGTCGCCACCTCAACGTTCCAGCGCCGACAAACAGCCGCAAAATCCACCAGGCTGAGCAACGGGCTGTCGACCATCCCGGCGGCTCGCTCGAGCATCCAGCGCACCGGTCGAGCGCTCATCACCACGTTGTAGAGCCGCGGCATCCTGGCGATGTAGGGCACCGTGTATTCCAGCGAGCCGATCAGGTAGTCCTTGAGCGGGCGCAGATACCGGCTGTGATAAAGCTCGAGAAAGCGCGATCGGAACTCAGGCACATTGACTTTGACCGGGCATTGGCCGGCGCAGGATTTGCAGGCCAGGCAACCTGTCATCGCGTCGTAGACTTCATGGGAAAAATCTTGCTGCCCCATCTTTTGTGCGAGGCTGTTGACGGCTCGGCGCGCAACGTTTTGCGACCCGGTAGACAATCGGACACGGTCGCTGGCCTCCAGCACATCGACGCCCTGCTCCCCCTGCATCCGCAGCCACTCCCGTATCAACGACGCGCGACCTTTGGGAGAGTGGATACGATTGCGCGTGGCTTTCCAGGAGGGGCACATGGCGTCATCGGGATCGAAGTTGTAGCAAGCGCCATTGCCATTGCAGTGAACGGCAGTGTCGTAACTTTGCCAGACGCGCTCATCGATGGTCCGGTCCGAATCGCCGCGCAACTGCACTTCGTCGACGCGTGTCAGGCGCGCGCCAGGGACCGTATCGGGCGTGGCGATCTTGCCTGGGTTGAGTTGGTTGAACGGATCGAAGGCCGCCTTGAGCGTTTGCAGGGCCGGGTACAAGTCACCGAAGTAATCCGGCACGTACTGCGATCTCAAGCCCTTGCCATGCTCGCCCCACAGCAAGCCGCCATGTTTTTGCGTCAAGGCTGCGACGGCATCGGATATCGGCCGGATCAGGGCTGCCTGGACAGGATTTTTCATGTCGAGGATCGGGCGCACATGCAGCACTCCGGCGTCAACGTGGCCAAACATTCCGTATTGCAAGTCGTGACTATCCAGCAGCGCCCGAAACGCCTGGATGAAGTCAGCCAGGTTTTCCGGCGGAACCGCGGTGTCTTCGACAAATGGCTGCGGCCGGGCCTCGCCCTTGACGTTGCCCAACAACCCGACTGCGCGCTTGCGCATCGCGTAGACGCGCTTGAGCGCATCCGCGCCGATCGCCAGCGTATGGCCCAACCGCACGACAGACGTATCGCGCTGCAGGTGCAGCACGAACTCATGAACCTGCTGCTGAACCGCCTCTTCGTCGTCGCCACTGAACTCGATCAGGTTGATCCCGAGCGTCGGCCTGTCAGGGTCTTCAGGGAAATACTCGGCCACGCCGTGCCAGACGATGTCCTGCATCGCCAGCATCAGCACTTTGGAGTCGACGGTCTCGATCGACAGCGGCTTCATTGCCATCAAGGCCTTCGCATCACGCAGTGCATCCATGAATCCGGCATAACGCACGTTCACCAGGATGGAGTACCCGGGGATAGGCAGGACGTTCAGTTTCGCTTCGACGATGAAGCCAAGCGAGCCTTCAGAACCGCACAGCACGCTGTTGAGGTTGAAGCGTCCATCCGCTTCACGCAGATGGGCCAGGTCATACCCGGTCAGGCAGCGATTGAGTTTGGGAAAGGTGGCCTCGATCAACTCGGCGTGGGTGTCGGCGATCTCCACTGCGCACCGGTAGACGTTACCCACCCGATCCCTGCGGCTTGTCAGCGTGGCTAAATGCTCGGTGCCGACAGACGAACTGGTGAGACGATCACCGCCCAGCAATACCGTCGATAGCTCGAGCACATGATCGCGCGTCTTGCCATACGTACAACTGCCCTGACCACTGGCATCGGTGTTGATCATGCCGCCAATGGTGGCGCGATTCGACGTCGAGAGTTCGGGCGCAAAGAACAGACCGTAGGGTTTCAGCGCCGCGTTCAGCTGGTCCTTGACCACGCCGCTCTGCACCCGGACCCAACGCTCCTGCACATTGATTTCCAGGATGCTGTTCAGGTGTCGGGACAGGTCGACGACCAGACCATCGGTGAGCGATTGCCCATTGGTACCCGTGCCTCCACCCCGTGGCGTGAGCACTACCGCAGTGTGCGCGGGCTCTGCGGCCAGTCGTGACAAGATCGCCACATCCTGTTCATCACGGGGAAACACCGCTGCCTGGGGCAGACGCTGGTAAATCGAATTGTCGGTGGCCAATACCGTGCGGTCGCCATGGTTGCGGGCTATCTCTCCTTGAAATCCCGCCACCTGGAGCGCGTCGAGAAAAGCGTCATAGGCGGTCTTGTGGGTATCGGGAGGTAACAGCCGGGCAATCATGATGGAATTCCTACAGGCTAAAAAGCTAATCTATGCATTCACGTTACGTATGCTCGGTACACGGCGCACCGAGCAGCTGCATTGGGTTTTGTTGATTCTTGCGCCTGTGCACTTTTGGAACAAACGTAATTCCTGCTGGTTTTGCATGAGTTTTATGAATGAACCCTAGAAGACTGACCCCCTCGATGTCGCTGCTGGTGGCCTTTGAGGCGGCCGCGCGCCATTGCAGCTTCACCAAGGCCGCGGAAGAACTGGCATTGACCCAGAGTGCCGTCAGCCGCCAGGTACAAACCCTGGAAGCCCAGCTTGAAATCGAACTCTTCAGGCGTGAGGGGCGAAAAATCGAATTGACGGCGGCCGGGGCGGTGTATCAGCACGAATTGGCGGCGGCTTTGGGGCGCATTCGCAGTGCCACCTTGCAGACCATCTCGTACAAGAATGACGGCGGTCCATTGAACCTGGCGGTATTGCCGACCCTGGGCTCGAAATGGCTGCTGCCGCGGATGCATGAGTTTTATGCCAAACACCCGCAAATACTGGTTCACATACATTCGAGGATCATCCGGGAGGACGTTCAATCGTCCACTCACGACATGAATGCAATCATCTGCGCGGGCTCAGGAGCGTGGCCGGGCTATATATCACATGAGTTGCTCAGCGAAAGGCTGGTGGTAGTCGCCAGCCCTGCAGCACTGCCCGAGTACTCTTGCCTGTCACCGGCGGACGTCGTCGAGCATGCCTTGCTGAACGTCGTTTCAAGGCCGAGCGCCTGGTCCGACTGGTTTGACAAACACAACGTCGACCACGCCAACCTGCGGGCCGGTCCGAGCTTCGAGCTCACGGCCCACCTGATTCAAGCGGTGACTGCGGGGATCGGGCTTGGGCTGATTCCGGAAATTCTTGTCCAGGACGAACTGAAGAATGGTGACCTCGTCGCCTTGTTCGAACCGATGGAAAGCGGCCGCAGTTACTATCTTCTCTACGCCAATCGCTACCAGAACATGCCGTCATTGAAGGCCTTCAGTGCCTGGCTGCTCTCGCTACCCTTTCCAGACTGAAAAGAACTGAGAAGTACTTCGTTTGCGCCGAATCTGAACTAATGTGAAGCGCCACTACCGAACGCTGTTTTAACGACTAACATCCCCTCGTACGCGAAATGCCAGCACGGTTCCGGTGACACGCGTTGACCACCAGGGATCGGCCGGCGATGCAAAGGTCGTTTCAAATCCAATGGATCTGTAGGAGCTGTCATATGAACAAGCTGGGAGCGATTTTTCTGTTACTCGTAGCAGGCACTGCCCATGGCGCAGAACGCCTGACAACCGTTCAGGTGTCGGGACTCTCTGTTCCCGGTACCCAGGCGCTGGGGAAAGCGCAGGGATTCACGGAGTGCGTCGATTACTATAATTACCTGTCGTGCACGCACAACAAGCCAATGGAAATTTATGGCGCAACGGCCAGTAGCGCGGAAATAACGCTGGATGTCACCGACAACTTTTCCAGCGTGGCGGATCCCATGGGAGGCGCCAATATCTCGAGCGTCCCAAGGGACAAACTGACTTACCGATCCATTCGCCTGGAATTTCAACCGCAAGAGCGCGAGGCACTGGAAAAGGCATTGCGCGCTGATGGATGGTTCGCAGTCGGCAGCGCAAAACGCCTCGAATTCTACAAGCAGGGCGTACCTGCGACGTTCCGGGTCAACAACGCCTATATCACGTTGAGCCCTGTCGATATCGACGAGGTCAGCAAACGGGTGTCCAGACTGGATGCCTCCAACCATCCAGGTGCCAGCTCGGATCAACCCGATCCGGCGCGCGCCATGCTGCGTGACTCAGAGCCTCGTGGCCCCGGTTCAATTCGCCCGCCCCGATTTTAACCAGCGGCCTTATAGGTAAATGCATCGTCAACAAACGCGTCATAAAGAAAAGCATCGGCAAGAAAGGGTGCGCTTATAAAAAACTCGACTTACACTGCAAAACACCTGAGGGATCGATGGGTCCACGGCAATCCGGGCATCACGTCATGATCTGGGTAAAGCCTCTATGAAAACGGTCACGGCCCTTTTCACCTGTTTGCTCGCTGCCGGCGGATGCGCGGCGGCGAGCAGCTGTGCACAGGCCGCGCCCCCTTCACCCACGCTCAAGACCAGCTTCGACTGCACCCAGGCCAGGGCCGCCGCCGAAAAACTCGTCTGTCGCGATCCGCAGCTGGCGCAGATGGATGTCGAACTGATGCGCCTGTATCGCCTGGCCCTCACCGATCAACGCTCGGTACCGCCTCCGGACACCGTCATCATCGACCAGCAATTCTGGGTCGAGACCCGCAATCAGTGTGCCGCCGGACCAGAGCTCAAGGCCTGCACGATCCGCAGTTATGCCGAGCGCGCGCACCAATTGCGCCAAGGCTCGGCCATCGTCAGAACCCGGGATCCGGACAGACTCACCGAAGGCCCCCTGGCGTTTCGATGCCCCGGGTTGAACGCGCCGATTGCCGCCACCTTCTTTACCACCCAGCCGGGTGTGGTGTACCTGAAATGGGCAAACGCCTCGATCACCCTGAGCCAGGTGCCGAACGATCCGGGAAACAGATACACGGGCAAGGATTCCCTGGGGAACTACAGCTTCTGGCAAGACGGCGATGCGGTCCTGTTCCAGAAGCCAGGATCAGGGGAAATGAGTTGTTCGGTCGAGCCAGAAAGATTGCCGTGATCTCCGTCCCCCCTGTCCGAACTCGATGCCGCCCTGCCCGGTCTGGTACGCAAGATCCGTGTGCTGGATGCCCTGGCCTGGCCGGACGGGTCGAAGAGGTATTTCTCCCGGATCAAGCTGCTCGATCTGGAGGTGCTCATGGCGTTTGCAGATGAGCATGAAGCCGACCCCAGTGCCCCATCCCTGACGCGTTCTCATAACGACAGCAACCCACTGTACAAGCCATAAGCCGCAAGCCCCGCCCCGGCCACCACGCAGGTAAAAATGCCCTTCTCGACGTGCGTGAACAACGGCTCGCCCTGCTCATGTTTGGCCTTGGCAAACAGAATCACCCCGGGCGCATATAACAATGCCGACAATAGCAAATACTTGACCCCTGCGGCATACACCAGCCACACCGCGTAACACAGCGCAATGCCGCCGATCATCAGGTCCTTGGTGCGCTCGGCCGAGGCGTGTTCGTAGGTTTCGCCACGCCCGCTCAACAGCACTGCGTAGGCCGCCGACCATAGGTACGGTACCAGAATCATCGAGGACGCGAGGTAAATCAGGCTGGTGTAGGTACCGGCGGAAAATAAGGTGATCAGCAGGAAAATCTGGATCATCCCGTTGGTCAACCACAGCGCATTGACCGGTACATGGTTGGCATTTTCCTTTTTCAGGAACGCGGGCATGGTCTTGTCCCTGGCCGTGGCAAAGAGAATTTCGGCGCACAGCAGCGCCCACGACAGCAACGCACCCAACAGCGAAATCGCCAGGCCGATGCTGATCAACAACGCGCCCCAATGGCCGACGATGTGCTCCATGACCGTGGCCAGCGACGGGTTCTGCAACCTGGCCAGTTCCGGCTGGCTCATGATGCCCAGGGACAGCACATTGACCAGCACCAGCAGTGCCAGCACCCCGAGAAAACCGATGACCGTCGCGCGGCCCACGTCCGAACGTTTCTGCGCCCGGGCGGAATACACGCTGGCGCCTTCGATGCCGATGAAGACGAAGACCGTCACCAGCATCATGTTGCGCACCTGATCCATCACTCCGCCAAAATCCGGGTTGCTGCGACCCCAGATGTCTCGGGTGAAGATATCCGCCTTGAAGGCCACGGCAGCGATAAAGATAAACATGATCAAGGGCACGATCTTGGCCACGGTAGTCAGCTGGTTAATGAACGCCGCCTCCTTGATACCGCGCATCACCAGGAAGTGCACCGCCCATAACAGCACTGAGGCGCAACCAATGGCGACGGGCGTATTGCCCTGGCCAAAGACCGGAAAGAAGTAACCGAGAGTGCTGAACAGCAACACGAAGTAACCGACGTTGCCCAGCCAGGCACTGATCCAGTATCCCCAGGCAGAAGAAAAACCCATGTAGTCGCCAAAACCGGCCCTGGCATAAGCGTACACCCCCGAATCCAGCTCGGGCTTGCGATTGGCCAGGGTCTGGAACACGAACGCCAGGGTCAACATGCCGACGGCGGTAATGCCCCAGCCGATCAATATGGCACCGGCATCGGCTTTCTCCGCCATGTTCTGCGGCAGGGAAAAGATCCCGCCGCCAATCATGGACCCTACGACCAGGGCAATGAGCGCATTTAAGCGCAGCTTCTGCGTCGGCTGTGACATTTGGCGCCTCACGGGTGGCGAGAACTTTTGAGTGGGTATTAACCAACGATAAAGATTAATAGGGGTCGCCAATTAACGCCAATCGATACTCCCTTATAACCGCCAGCAATGAAAACAATTAGTAAAACAGCTAAATGACATCGATTTCCCCACACTTGATTCATTGATTTACATCAATCGTTTAAGGATTAAAATTTGCCAAAATACTGAAACCAGCTAGTGTCAACTCGGCAACTTTTGAGTGTTGGTTAAATAAATTCTCTGCGACAATACGATTTGTTTCGAAAAACCATACGCCCCCTGGTTTAAAGGCGAATGAAATCTGCACAGGCATTGATTCAAGGAAATATTGCATAGCTAACGAAAATAAACGTCGTTTCTTTACCCTGCAATGGAGTCGTGCAATGTCTGAATCCCCTGGAAAACTGAAACTTGGCGCTCTTGTAGCTTTAGTCGTCGGCTCAATGATTGGTGGCGGCATCTTCTCCTTGCCACAAAACATGGCCGCCAGTGCCGATGTCGGCGCCGTATTGATCGGTTGGGCCATCACCGCCGTCGGCATGCTGACCCTGGCTTTCGTGTTCCAGACCCTGGCCAACCGCAAGCCGAATCTGGATGGCGGTGTCTACGCCTACGCCAAAGCCGGTTTTGGCGACTACATGGGTTTCTCATCCGCCTGGGGTTACTGGATCAGCGCCTGGCTGGGTAACGTCGGTTACTTCGTACTGCTGTTCAGCACCCTCGGTTACTTTTTCCCGATCTTCGGCGAAGGCAATACGGTGGCGGCGATCATCGGTGCATCGGTGTTGCTCTGGGGCGTGCACTTCCTGGTGCTGCGGGGGATCAAGGAAGCGGCCTTCATCAACCTGGTGACCACGGTCGCCAAGGTCGTGCCGTTGCTGCTGTTTGTGTTGATCGCGATTTTCGCCTTCAAGCTGGACATCTTCACCGCCGACATCTGGGGCCTGAAAAACCCGGACCTGGGCAGCGTCATGAACCAGGTGCGCAACATGATGCTGGTCACCGTCTGGGTGTTCATCGGCATCGAAGGCGCCAGCATCTTTTCAGCCCGGGCGGAAAAACGCAGTGACGTGGGTAAAGCCACGGTGATCGGTTTCATCACCGTGCTGCTGTTCCTGGTGCTGGTGAACGTGCTGTCCCTGGGCATCATGACCCAACCGGAACTGGCCAAGCTGCAGAACCCATCGATGGCCGCGGTGCTCGAACACGTGGTCGGCCACTGGGGGGCGGTGCTGATCAGCGTCGGCCTGATCATCTCGCTACTGGGAGCATTGCTGTCGTGGGTGCTGCTGTGTGCGGAGATCATGTTCGCCGCCGCCAAGGACCACACTATGCCGGCCTTCCTGCGCAAAGAAAATGCCAACCATGTGCCGGTCAATGCGTTGTGGCTGACAAACGGCATGGTGCAGCTGTTCCTGATCATCACGCTGTTCTCGGCCAGTACTTACCTGTCGCTGATCTACCTCGCCACCTCGATGATCCTGGTGCCGTACCTGTGGTCGGCGGCCTATGCCCTGCTGCTGGCGGTACGCGGCGAAAGCTACGAAAACGCCCTGGCCGAGCGCAGGAAAGACCTGTTCATCGGTGCCGTGGCGGTGATCTACGCGATCTGGCTGATCTACGCCGGCGGCGTCAAATACCTGCTGCTCTCCGCCCTGCTCTACGCCCCCGGCGTGATTCTGTTTGCCAAGGCTAAACTTGAAATCGACAAACCGGTTTTCACCAACATCGAGAAGCTGATTTTCGCTGCCGTTGTCGTGGGCGCGGTTGTGGCGGCCTACGGGCTGTACGACGGCTTCCTGACCCTGTAACACCTCATCTGGAGGATTACTGTAATGACCACCGAGAAAGTTAAGTACGGCGTCCATTCCGAAGCCGGAAAACTGCGTAAAGTCATGGTTTGTTCCCCAGGCCTGGCCCACCAGCGGCTGACCCCGAATAATTGCGACGAACTCCTTTTCGATGATGTGTTGTGGGTGGCCCAGGCCAAGCGCGACCACTTCGACTTCGTCACCAAAATGCGCGAACGCAATGTCGATGTACTGGAGATGCATAACCTGCTGACCGACATCGTCGCCATCCCCGAAGCACTGGACTGGATTCTGGAACGCAAGATCACCGCCAACTCGGTCGGGCTGGGCCTGATCAACGAAACCGGTTCCTGGCTGCGCAGCCTGGAGCCGCGCAAGATCGCCGAGTTCCTGATTGGCGGGGTGTCCGCCGATGACCTGCCGGACAGCTTCGGCGGCAAGACCATCGAGATGTTCCGTGATTTCCTCGGTCACTCCAGCTTTATCCTGCCGCCGCTGCCCAACACCCAGTTCACCCGCGACACCACCTGCTGGATTTACGGCGGAGTGACGCTCAACCCCATGTACTGGCCGGCACGGCGTCAGGAAACCCTGCTGGCCACCGCCATCTACAAGTTCCACCCGCAATTCACCAACGCGGACTTCGAGATCTGGTACGGCGATCCGGATCAGGAGCACGGCAGCTCCACCCTGGAAGGCGGTGACGTGATGCCGATCGGCAACGGAGTGGTCCTGATCGGCATGGGCGAACGCTCATCGCGCCAGGCCATCGGCCAATTGGCGGTCAGTCTGTTCAAGCACAAGGCGGTCGACAAAGTGATTGTCGCCGGCTTGCCCAAATCCCGCGCGGCGATGCACCTGGACACCGTATTCAGTTTCTGCGACCGGGATGTGGTGACCATCTTCCCGGAAGTGGTGAAGCAGATCGTGGCCTTCACCCTGCGCCCGGACGAAAGCAAGCCGGGCGGCATCGACATTCGCCGCGAAGAAACCAGCTTCCTCGACACCGTGGCCCAGGCTCTCAACCTCAAGGCGTTGCGCGTGGTGGAAACGGGTGGCAACAGCTTTGCCGCCGAACGCGAGCAATGGGACGACGGCAACAACGTGGTGGCCGTGGAGCCGGGAGTGGTGATCGGCTATGACCGCAACACCTACACCAACACCCTGCTGCGCAAGGCCGGTGTGGAAGTCATCACCATCAGCGCCGGCGAACTCGGTCGCGGCCGTGGCGGCGGCCACTGCATGACCTGCCCGATCATTCGCGACCCTATCGACTATTAAGGAGATCCCGTCATGGCTTTCAATATGCGCAACCGCAGCTTGCTGTCGCTGATGCACCACACCACGCGCGAGCTGAACTATTTGCTGGACCTGTCCCGAGACCTCAAGCGCGCCAAGTACACCGGCACCGAGCGTCCGCACCTGCAGGGCAAGAACATCGCGCTGATCTTCGAAAAAACCTCGACCCGCACCCGTTGCGCCTTCGAAGTCGCGGCCCATGACCAGGGCGCCCACGTCACCTACATCGACCCGGTGTCGTCGCAGATCGGTCACAAGGAAAGCATGAAAGACACCGCCCGCGTGCTGGGGCGGATGTTCGATGCCATCGAATACCGCGGCTTCGAGCAGGAGATCGTCGAAGAGCTGGCCCAGTTCGCCGGGGTCCCGGTGTTCAACGGCCTGACCGCCGAATTCCACCCCACGCAAATGATCGCCGACACCCTGACCATGCGCGAACACAGCGACAAGCCGCTGCATGAGATCAGCTACGCCTACCTCGGCGACGCCCGCTACAACATGGGCAACTCGCTGCTGATGATCGGCGCCAAACTGGGCATGGACGTGCGCATTGCCGCACCCAAGGCGCTGTGGCCGCATCAGGATTTCATCGATCAGTGCAAGGCGTTTGCCGAAGACAGCGGCGCACGCATCACCATTACTGAAGATCCGAAAGCCGCGGTCAAGGGCGTCGACTTCATCCATACCGACATCTGGGTGTCGATGGGTGAGCCCGTGGAAGCCTGGGACGAGCGCATCGAGCAACTGCTGCCGTACCAGGTCAATGCGCAGATGATGAAAGCCTCGGGCAACCCGCGAGTGAAATTCATGCATTGTCTGCCAGCCTTCCACAACAGCGAAACCAAGGTCGGCAAGGACATCGCCGCGCGCTATCCACACCTGGCCAATGGCGTCGAAGTGACCGAAGAAGTCTTCGAATCGCCGGCCAACATCGCCTTCGAGCAAGCGGAGAACCGCATGCACACGATCAAGGCGATCCTGGTGGCGGCGTTGGCGGATATCTGAAGACCTCCCCCGGTTCCTGCGGTCCCCCCTGTAGGAGCCGGCTTGCTGGCGATGGCCGCACCTCGGTCTGTCAGATACGCCGAGCAGATGCGTTCGCCAGCAAGCCGGCTCCTGCAGGGGGCCACTGCGGGACATCCGTAACTTCTCTGTTTAGAAGGACTGCACCATGCGTATCGTCGTTGCTCTGGGCGGTAACGCCCTGCTCCGCCGGGGTGAACCCATGACCTCGGACAATCAGCGCGCCAACATCCGGATCGCCACCGAACAGATCGCCAAGATCCACGCGGGCAATCAACTGGTGATCGCCCACGGCAACGGTCCCCAGGTTGGCCTGTTGTCGTTGCAAGCGGCCGCCTACACCTCGGTTTCGCCTTATCCGCTGGACGTGCTCGGTGCCGAAACCGAAGGCATGATCGGCTACATCATTGAACAGGAACTGGGCAACCTGCTGGACTTCGAAGTGCCCTTCGCCACCCTGCTCACCCAGGTCGAAGTCGATGCCAATGACCCGGCGTTCCAGAACCCGACCAAGCCGATCGGTCCGGTCTACACCCAGGCCGAAGCGGAAAAACTCGCTGCCGAGAAAGGCTGGGCGATTGCGCCGGATGGCGACAAGTTTCGCCGCGTCGTCGCCAGCCCCCGACCAAAACACATTTTCGAAATCCGTCCGATCAAGTGGCTGCTGGAAAAAGACTGCATCGTAATTTGCGCGGGGGGTGGTGGCATCCCGACCCTGTACGGTGCCAGCGGCAAACTGCAGGGCGTGGAAGCGGTGATCGACAAGGACCTGTGCTCGGCGCTGCTGGCCGAACAGCTGGACAGCGATCTGCTGGTGATCGCCACCGACGTCAATGCAGCCTACATCGACTTCGGCAAACCCACCCAGAAAGCCATCGCCCAGGCCCATCCCGACGACATCGACAAACTCGGCTTCGCGGCAGGGTCCATGGGACCCAAGGTCCAGGCCGCCTGCGAATTCGCCCGTCACACTGGCAAAGTCGCGGTGATCGGTTCACTCTCGGACATCGAGGCTATCGTTCAGGGCAAGGCCGGTACCCGTATCAGCACCGAGAAAGCCGGCATTACTTATTTGTGAGGAGAGACGGCAATGGCAACGTTCGAACCCGGACATCTGCATATCGAGCGCCATGCGCTGAACAAGGACGACGTCAGCTACGACCTGTGTTTCGACTATGAAGTCGCTCAGGATCCCAAGGAAGGCAAAGGCATGCAGTTCAAGTTGCATGGTTCGATTCAGGGCAAGGACATGAGCGAAACGTTCTTCCTGCCCAAGGATCAGGCCTACAACTTTGCCAGCAATTTCACGAAAATTCTTGAGAAGTACGGTATCCCCAAGGTGCATAGCCAAATCGGTTCAACTCACAAATTCTACGACAAGATATTCGAAGACATGAGGGAGAAACTGGATATGAAATCGGGGGATCCGGTCAAGCCGGAACATCTGGAGTAATCCTGTTTTCCCGTGAGAGCGCAGCCCTCGGGAGCAGGCTCGCTTTCACGGGAGATCAACGTTGATGAAGGTCCAGGGAAGCAGGCGGATCCTGCGGATGGATCACCAGATAGCTGCCGACTGCATCATCTATCGTTGGAAAAAATGCCGCCTCACCCAACCGCGCGAACAGCCCGAATCGCTTCAACTTGTCCTTGACCGGATCCTTCATCTCGGCAATACACAATTTGATGCCTGCCCCGTGCAAGGTTTCGTCCAACTCAGCCAGCATGTCCGCCGAGGTAACGTCCACGCTGGTCACCGGTTCCGCCGCAACGACCAGCCAGCGCACCGGCGTGGGCGACGTCGCCACGGCGTCCAGGACCCGGTCATGGAACAGTTCGGCATTGGCAAAAAACAGCGGCGCATCCCAACGAAACAGCACCAGCCCGGGGATGAGGCGCGCCTCGGGATAGCGCTTGATGTCGTGATATCCCTTGACCGTATCGGTGCTACCCAGCACCGCGGAATAAGGCCGCCAGCCATCCCATAGAAACTCGATGACGGCGATGACGATGGCCAGGCCGATGCCTTCAATCGCGCCAAACACCGCCACGCCAATGGTACAGACGATCGACAGCCAGAACTCCCAGCGCTGGATGCGATAGATTCGCTTCAGGTCGTTGACCTCGATCAGGCCGATGGCGGAGGCGATCACCACTGCGGCCAGTGCGCTATTGGGTAAGTCCTGCAACAGGTTCGGCGCCACCACCAGCAGCAAGGCCACGGCAAGCGCGCCGACCACGCCGGTCATCTGGGTTTTCGCGCCTGCGGCCTCGGCCACGGGGGTGCGGGATGAACTGCTGCTGATCGCAAATCCCTGGAAAAAACCGGCAGCCAGGTTGGCGACGCCCAGTCCCACCATCTCCTGGTTAGGATCGACGTAGGTACGGGTCCGCGCCGCATAGACACGCGAGAGTACGCTGGTGTCGGCGAATGACACCAGGGCGACGGCGCAACCGCCGATCAGGACGGGGACGATATCGGCGGTGGTAATCCAGGGAATGGCGAAGGCCGGCAGCCCCTGGGGCAGCGAGCCCAGCACCGACACCCCGCCCCGCGCTGCAAGATCCATTACAGCCACGGCAACCGTTGCGGCGACCACGGCGATCAGAATGCCCGGCACGCGTTTGTAGCCCTTGAGCGACAGAATTATCGCCAGGGTGGCGGCGCCAACCATGAACGTGGTCCAGTTGGTTTTCCCATCCATCACCGCCGTAACGATTGCCCAGATATTTCTCAACGGGCCGTCGGACTCGATCGAAAAACCAAAAAACTTGGGCAATTGACTGATCAATACCGTCAGCGCGATCCCGTTCATGTAGCCGTAGCGGATCGGCTTGGACAGCAGCTCGGTGACGAAACCCAGGCGCGCAACACCCGCCAGAATGCACACCGCCCCCGACACGATCGCCATCATGCCGGCCAGGGCAATGGCCCGTTGCGGATCGCCGCCGGACAGTGGCAGGACGACGGCGAGGATCACGGCCGCCAGCGAAGAGTCCGGCCCCAGCACCAGAATCCGGCTGGGCCCGAACAACGCATAGGCCAGCAACGGGATGATGGTCGCGTAAAGACCATAGATGCCGGGTACGCCCGATGCCACCGCATAGGCGATACCGACAGGCACCAGCATCGTGGTCAGCACCAGTCCGGCCACGAGGTCGTGCCGCAACCAGGCGACTTTGTATCCGCGCAGGGTTTGCAGTCCCGGCAGCCAGCGGCGCCAGCCGGTCTGGTCGGCGCTCGAACCGCGGCGCGCAATCCGCCCCGGTTCCGGGGCTTGGGGCGAACTTTCCGACTGGCTCATGGCAGCGCGGCCCTTTGGTGTGCAACGCAGACAGACTTCAATGACCCGTCAGAATTTTTCGGGAATCCGTCGCAGCGGATAATCCGGTTCGCGATAGCCTCCGGGCTTCTGCCGCTTGGGCAATATCACCTTCTCGCGCGCAACTTCCTTGTACGGAATTCGGTTGAGCAAATCGCTGATGATGTTGAGGCGGGCCCGGCGTTTGTCGTTCGAGTTAGCCACCAGCCATGGCGCATGTTCGGTATCAGTGGTCATGAACATGTCGTCACGTGCACGTGAATAGTCGTACCAGCGGCTGTATGACTTGAGATCCATCCCGGTCAGCTTCCAGAGTTTGCGTCCGTCGGTGATGCGTGCCTCGAGCCGACGGGTCTGTTCTTCAGGGCTGACTTCCAGCCAGTACTTGAGCAAAATCACGCCCGAGTCGACGATGGCACGCTCCACAAGCGGAATGGCCTTCAGGAATCCGTCAACCTGCTCTTGGGTGCAGAACCCCATCACCCGCTCGACGCCCGCCCGGTTGTACCAGCTGCGATCGAAGATCACCACTTCGCCCGCCGCAGGCAGGTATGGCAGATACCGCTGCACATACATCTGGCTTTTCTCGCGATCGGTCGGTGCCGGGAGCGCCACCACCCGAAACACCCTCGGGCTCACCCGTTCGGTCAGCGCCTTGATCGTCCCGCCCTTGCCGGCACCGTCGCGCCCCTCGAACACGATGCAGATCTTGATGCCCTTGGCCTTGACCCATTCCTGCAACTTGACCAGCTCGACGTGCAGGCCGCGCAACTGTTCAAGATAAACCTTGTTCTTCAATTTCGGGCCTTCAGCGGGCTTGATCCTGGGGGCTTTCTTTTTGTCCTTTGCCATCGAAAAGACCTCACAAATGCCAGTAGATGACGACCGATAGATAGATCCAGCAGCTGCAGCCATCGGTTTGCAGATCGCCGCGCCCTTGTAGGAGCGAGCTTGCTCGCGATGGACTCCAGAACACCGCGTGTTATCCAACAAGCACGCGTTATCGTTGACGACCATCGCGAGCAAGCTCGCTCCTACACGTGGGCGGCCCTTCTGATCTCCATGACCAACCGGCTGAGTTTAGTCGATGATTCCACCCTCAACATCGAGTTGACGGGGTGCTACCGGGCGATCAATTCGCCGCGGCGTTGACCGAGAAGATTGACCATCAGACAGGCATAAAGCGTCACCACGATGAACAACCCCATGCGCACGGCGAAGGCGGTATAGACGTCCTTGCCCGCCGCGCTGTCCTGCACCGACTGTCCCAACAGAATAATCATTGTGATCAGGCTGTTGAGCCAGAACCCGGGACTTAGCCGGGTCGGGCTCAGGGCATACAACTTGCGCGCCAGCACCAGGGCGAACAGCAGCATCCACAGAAAGAACATCCACAAATGCACGAACAGGCTGAGGGCGCACCAGAACAGGATGGCCAGCAGGCCGCCGAACAAGGTCGAGCCGACCAGTTCGCGGCCGGCGTTGCGGGCGGTCGCGGTCGAACTCTGCTGTCCCAGGCTGACGGCCTTGAGAATGATCGGCAGGTAACTGGCCGGATCGATCAGCGCCAACAGGAAGGTCGGCAGCACGATCAGGGTGGTGCGCAGCGCCACCCGATCCACTTCGTCGGCGGGCAAGAACGGTGGGGCCGGGGGTGGCGGAGCGTTGGCCGGCTCGGGAAACAGCCAGTGACTCAACGCCAGCACCCCCACCGCGAGCACCAACCCCTTGACCAGCGCACCGATGACCAGGGCTCCCAGCTCGAATTCGGCGACACCGGCCGACGAGATCATGGTCAGGCCAATCACCAGAAAGGTCATGATCAGGTTGTTACCGCCACGCAGGCCATAGCCGAAGGCCAGAAACAGACACAGGGCAATCAACAGTACGCCACTGACCGGGTAATAGCGCAGGATCGGGATCAACAGCAGGCCGATGGCGGTGGTCAACAGCGCGGCCAGGGCCAGCACCAGCCCCGCCTTGAACGGCAACGGCCGATTGAGTGTGGCCAGCAGCAGCACGGCCAGCACCGGGGCAAAAAAGGGAATCGGCAACCCCAGTCCGAAGCTGGCGGCGAGGCTCAGCGCCGTGCCCGTGGCCAGGCGCAGTGCACGCTGCGCCCGGGGCGCGCGCTCAGTAGACATACGACAGCCAACTCATCAGACCAACGAATAAACGGCCAAGGAAATTTAACGGATTGCCTTGGGTGGGGAACGCCATGACTTCCGCCTGCCCACCGGCACGGATGGCACCGCTGTCGCGCAACCGGGTCCTCGATTCCTGGGAAAACTCGATGATCACCGGAAAGCGCTGGGCCGGGCGCAGCCAGTCACGGCTGTTCTGCACGCTGGGCAGCGTGCCGGGCGGCGGTGTCTGGCCGACGCTGACGCCATAGCCGACACTGCGCACGCGCCCCTCGAAAATCTCCCCCGGCAACGCGTCCAGCACAATCGCCACCGGCGTCTCGAGCCTGACCAGGCCGAGGTTGTTCTCGGTCATGTCCGCGCTGATCCAGACATCATGGATGGCGATCAGGGTCATCAACGGGCTGCCGGCCCCGGCAAACTGCCCGACATCGGTGCGCAGATCGGTGACCAGGCCGGAGGAGCGGGCGCGGATCTGCGTATTGGCCAAGTCCAGTTCGGCTTTTTCCAGCGCCGTGGCGGCGCTGCGCAAGATGGCGTTGTCTTCGTCGCTGCCGCCCTCCTGTTCACGCGCGCGCTGCACTTCGGCGCGGGCGGCGGCGACCTGGCTGACCGCCTGTTCGCGGGTGGAACGCGACACTTCCAGCAGGCGAACTGAAATGGTACCCGGGTCTTCGCGGTACAAGCCTTCCAGCCGCTGATTGTCCTGGCGCGCCTTGAGCTCATTGGCCTGGGCCGCGCGCAGATTGGCTTGCGCCGCCGCAATCCCGGCGGTGCTGGCGCCGATCTGCCGACGGGTCGATTCCAGATCCGCCCGCGCACGGTCGACGGCGATCCGGTAAGGCTGCGGGTCGACTTCGAACAGCAATTCGCCGGCCTTGACGTCCTGGTTATTGCGCACGTTGACCCGGGTCACCCGCCCCGCCACCTCCGAGGCCACCGGAATCACAAAGGCCCCCACCCGGGCCTGTTGCGTATAAGGCGTGTACCGGTCGGCCAACAGGTACCAGGCCAGGCTCAGGAGGATCACCAGCAGCACCCACTTGATGCCTTTTTTCGTCGGGTCGGCGGCCGGTGCGGGCGCCGGTGCCGGGCTGACAGGTGTCTCGGACGCGGGCCGGGGAGCTTCACTCATGGTTCTTGTTCCTGGTAAGACATCGGAAAGGCTGGCGCCGGGATGGCAGACTCCTCCAGCACATCGCCCCAGTCGGTGCGTTGTTCCATTTGTTGGCGAGTGGCCGGATCCACCAGGGGCCGCGCGCTGTACCAGCCGCCGCCCAGGGCTTTGTACAAGGCAATCGCATTGCTCACCGCGTTGCTGCGGGCCACCAGGTAATTGTCCTGTTGCTCAAGCAAGGCCCGCTGTGCATCCAGCACCCGCTGAAAGTCCGAGTAGCCTTCACGATACTGCGCACTGGCCAGCACCAGCGAACGCTTGGCGGCCGTTTCGGCTTCACCGAGGATGCGTTCGCGCTCCAGGGATTTGATCAGGCCATAGGCGGCATCGTCCGCCTCCCGTGCGGCCTGACGGACCTTGTCGCGGTACACCTCGATCAACTGCTGCAACCGCGCATCCTGCACCCGCACGTTGTTGCTGATCCGGCCATGGTCGAACAGGTTCCAGCGCAGGCTGGGGCCGCCGATCAAATCCAGGTTGCGCGAGGTGCCACTCAGGGTATCGGCCGACCAGACGATGCTGCCGAGCAATGTCAGCGATGGATAGAAGTCGGTAACGGCCACGCCCACCAGCGCCGACTGGGCGGCGACATTCAGTTCGGCGGCGCGCACATCGGGTCGGCGCAGCAACAGGTTGGCCGGCACGTCCTGTAGCACCGCGCGATCGACCAGCGGAATCAGTCCTTGATACTCCATCAGCTGCGGCAGTGCGCCCGGCGGTTGCCCGATCAGCACCGCCAAGGCGTTACGGGTGCGCTGCAGCTGGTCTTCGAAACCGGGAATGGTGCTCAAGGTGCCCAGGTATTGGGTCTTGGCCTGTTGCAGGTCGAGTTCGGCTTGCTGGCCACTGTTGAACAGCTTTTCGGTGATCTCGAAGTTGCGCTTTTGCTGTACCGCGTTTTCCCTGGCGACGCGCAAACGGGCTTCGGTGGTGCGCAGAGAGAAATAAGTCTCGGCCACTTGCGCGCGCAACAGCACCAGCACGTCTTCATAGTTGGCCTGGGCGGCAAAGTAGCTGGCATCGGACGACTCGATGGCGCGACTGAAGCGCCCCCAGAAATCCAGCTCCCAGCCAATGTCGAATGCGGCGCTGTGTTGCCAGAAATGACTGTCCTGGGGATTGGTGCCTCCGAACTGCCGACGGTTGAAGTACAGGCTGTCAACGCTGGCCTGCTGCAGCTGCGGGTAACGTCCGCTTTGCGCGATACCCAGCTGGGCGCGGGCTTCCATTACCCGCAGGCCGGCGATTTTCAGGTCGGCATTGTGCGCATCGGACTCGGCAATCAGCCGATCCAGGACCGGATCGGCGAACACTTGCCACCACTGCCGCAGATCCGGGTTCAGGCTGCGTTGACTGGACTGCTCGAGGGCCGGGCTACCCCACTGCTTGACCCATGCCTCCCCAGGCGCCTGGAAATCCGGCCCGAGCCGTACACAGCCGCAAAGACCCAGCACGCCAAGCAGCAGGAGCCGGCCTGGCCGACACAGCAAGGCTCTACATGACTGCATTTACGCTGTTCCCGGCCGACGAAGTTCACTGGAGCATAGACGCCCAAACGGGCAAACGGCTGCTAAGCTTTTTTAACATCCCCATATCTGCAGCGACCGGTTAAAAGGTACGACACTCATGAATACAAACCAGGCTACTGTTGAACCTCATTCAGCCGGCTGGCGCTTCAAGTTTGGCATCATCATTCTCTGCGTGATGTTGGGCTCCTGGCTGTTGGTACCCCTTGCCGCGCTGTTCGGTGTGGCGGGTTCAAGGATCGCCGCGCTGACCGGGGTGCTGTTCATCAGTAACAAGGTGCTGCTGATCATTGTCATTGCGGTGATGGGCAAAGCCGGGTTCCAGCAGCTGAAGCGCACCGTGTTTGGTTATGTGTCGTCGATGACGCCCAGCATGGATGCCGAAGTCGGTCCGTGGCGGCATCGAATCGGCATCGTCATGTTCTTCGTGCCGCTGGTCTCGGCCTTTCTTGAACCCTACGTCGACACCCTCTGGCCGGGCCTGAGGCCCAACCTCTGGCAGTTGCAGGCACTGGGCGACTTGATGCTGATCGCCAGTTTCTTCGTGCTGGGGGGCAATTTCTGGGAGAAGGTGCGCGCGCTGTTCATACGAAAAGCGCGGGTCGCCAATGCAGAAGCGATCTAACGCGGGACATCTGACGGGGCGCGAATCAGGTTGCGGCATGTCCTTCCCGGACCCGCACCACCAAAGCACTTTGCAAGCAGTGGAGTCCTTATGAACAAGTCCATTTTACCTTGCGTCGCGACGGTGTTCTCCATGGTCTGCCTGTGCGCGACGGCCGAGACCGTGACGCCGCTCAAAGGGCAGTCCCCGGACATCATCCAGCAGGACATAAGCGCCTGCCAGGCTCAGGCCGGCGGTACCGGCAGCACCAGCACCAGCCCTCAAACCGGTGGACGGGCCCGTGGTGCCGCGACTGGCGCAGTCGCGGGCGCGGCGGTGGCCGGGGCCCGCGGTCGTCAGCATGACGAGTTTTACGATCGGGTCGATGACGATGTGAAACAGGAATATCGGCAGAACAAGGCCAAGGATGCGGCGGTGGCCGGCGCAGTTGTCGGCGGTTCCCGGCAACGTCAGGATCGCCGTCAGGATCGGCGCAGTGACGAGCAGAATACGGCTGCCGCTTCTTCCGCCTATGCCAGTTGCATGCAGCAGCGTGGGTATCAGGTCATCCCCTAAGCACACTATTTGTGAATGACCGCGATCCTGTGGGAGCGAGCTTGCTCCGGGCGGCGCTCCGACGAAGGCGGACTGACATCCGGCATCGTAGTCGACTGACACACCGCCTTCGCTGGCAAGCCAGCTCCTACAGGGTTTTGCGCCATCCGGCATCGTAGTCGACTGACACACCGCCTTCGCTGCGGTGCGACGATTCGATCCCGAACTCAAACCGCACCGCCTGGACGATCCCGCCGATGACATCCTCGACCAGCCATTGGCCCTTGTCGGCGCTGGAGCCCCGGGCCGATGACAGCACGCCGCTTTGCGGCACCCATTCGGTTTGCGTCGGGTACATATCGTAAACGGGGAATTGCGCTGGCCCGTGGTCCGGGATCTGGTCCAGGGCAACCAGATGCGGGTGGTAGTGCAACATCATAGAGGTCTCGATGACGGCGGCATGTTCCAGCGCGATGCCGGGAAACCCGTCCGGAAAGATCCTGTCGAGGGTTTGTGACCGGACGAACTCCCAGTGCTCGAGGCGCATGACCCGCAGTCCGGCATCCGGACTGATATCGCGCAGGGCCAGGTCGATGCCCTCGGTGACGAACCACTGATTTTCATAATGACCGATCACCAGCACCAGGCGCTTCACGCCATGGCGATGAAATTCGCGCACAGCGTCGCGGACCATGGCGATCAAGGTGGCGCCATCCACGCTGGTGGTGCCGCAGAAGTGTTGCCCTCCTCCGCATTTTGGCTGGGACTTGTAGCCATAGGACAGCGCCGGGGCGACGACGCCGTCGAGTGCCCTGGCCACGTCTTCGCTGATGGCGCTGGCCAGCAAGGCGTCGGTACCCAGAGGCAAATGCGGACCGTGCTGTTCAGTCGCGCCGATGGGCAGAAAGACCACGGCGCCTGCTTGCACCCGCCGCTCGTAATCGACCCAGCTGAGGTTATCCATTCGTACAGTGTTCATGAGGCAGTACTCCCAATGTCGATTGCACACGACTAAACGTCTCAGCGCCCATCAGCGCTGAGACGATGCCGCGTTGATCAGGCTCGCGGTGGATACCAGGACTCGGGTTCCGGGTAATCCCAATCGGCAGGAAACGCGTAGGTTTCAAAGACAGTGGTGGTATCCGTTTCTGTGCCGAAGAACGCAAAATGATTCACGCCCATCCAGGAACCCGACTGCACGCACTTGAAGCCGCGACGGGTCAGTTCGTTGATGCGATCTTCGAACGGGATGTTGTTGCAGTCGTAGGCGACGTGCTGGATGCCTTCGCCGTGTTGCTCAAGGAAATCGGCGAAAATCGTCGGCCCGGAAACTGGCTCCATCAACTCCCAGACCATGTTGCCGGACTGTGCGAAGCAGACTTTCAAGACGAATTCGGCGGGTTCGCCATGGTAAGTCTGGTTGTCGGTGTTTTGCGGACTGAAGGTGTACACCCGCCATGGGCCGATCCCCAGCTTGAGCAAGCCGTCCATGGTGCGCTGGTGGTCACGGGTCACGATCGCGATCTCCACGACGTTACCGAGGAACGCATCGACTTCGGCTCCTGCGCTCAACGCCGTCAGCACATTGGTTTGTTCAAGATGAGACATGGGTACTTACCTCTTTATTAATTAAATCGTTGAATAAATAATTACTTGACCATCAGCGATGAACGAACAACGTCCGTTCGCCGTGAACGGTGCAAGAAGTAGTAAATCCCACCGCCCACACCAAACCCGGCCAGCCAGGACAAGTCAATGCCGCCAAGTGCCATTGCAATGGGGCCCTGTAGCGATTTAATGGTGCCCACTTGAAATAACCATGCCGCCAGTACGCCTGTCGCAAGGGCACATACTCCTCTCCAGTTAATATCAGTGCAGGCGCTGTCCGAGTGATGGCAATACAGCGACTGCAGATCGATCTGGCCACGGCGGATAAGAAAAAAATCCACCAGGGTGATGCCGGCCCAGGGGCTGATCCACACCACGAAAAACACCATCAGGTTTTCAAAGGCGTGCACGAACTCGCCCGATTGCAGGAACAGATAGAGGATGAACAGCGCCACCACCCCCGAGACCGTCGACACCATCCAGCGTGGCACTCGCAGGTCCAGCGACAGCGTGGCCAGTGCGGCCGAATAGATGACCACGATGTTGGTGGCGACCGGGCCATGTAACAGCACCAGCAGCACCGGCAGCGCCATCGTACCGAACACCGCAATGATCAGTTGCGCAGGGTCCGAGCCCGCGCCGGCCGAGGCGATCGCCGCACCGAGAAAGGCCAGCCAGACGGTGGGCAGGAACATGCCGAGAAAGGTCGAGCTGAACACCTGGCCGTCGGACAGTGTGCTTTGAGTGAACCGGGTGTAGTCCGAGGCGTACACCAGCCAGGAAATACCCCAGCCAATGCCGATGGCCGTCATCAGGCTGCTCATGGCCGACAGCTTGCCGATGCCGGCAGTGGTCGAGGCCTGCCACTGGATGTCCACATGGGTGAACGCCAGCCCGGTCATCACCACCATGATCAGCAGGATCACCGGCATGGTGTAGCGTTCGAAGCACTTGATGGCGTTGAAGCCCCAAGCGGCGATGCCGACCTGGAGCAGCATGACGATCAACGCGATGCCGTACTTGAGCTCCATGCCACCGCTGATGCCGACCCTGTCCAGGGCGGCCACCGCGAGATCCAGGACGATCCAGGTGTTGGTGGCCACCCAGCCCATGGGCATCAATACCTGCATGATCGTTGGCAGGTAGGCACCGCGGCGGCCGAACGCCAGCCGGGACAGCACCATCTGCGGCACGCCCGTGCGGTGGCCCATGATGCAGATGGCGCCGAACAAGGCGGCGCCCAGCAGATTGCCGACCACGATCACCAGCAGGGTTTCGATCAGGCTCAAACCCAGCTGGATACCGATTGCCCCCAGCACCCAGTTGATGGGCGCCACATTCGCTCCGGCCCAGATCCAGAACTGGTCCAGCGGCGTTGAAGTGCGTTGGCTATCGGGCACCGGCTCGATGCCCAGGGCATCGTAGTTGGCCTCGTTGATTAAACTTTTTTCAGACTTGCGACGCATGGACATTATTGTTTTCCTCGCTGACCGGCGACCCCGTGAATCGCCCCGAGCCATTAAAGCGAGGACGGTCAGATAAGGTAATTGATAATAACTAAACCGCTCTTTAGAAAAATTGCCGCTTCAAGTATTACTCAATTGCGTAACGCCCCCGAACATGCAGCCCGCACTTCAAGCTTTAAATAAAAGTGGAGTTAACCCGACACCTCAAACAAAACTCGCTCGTTGAGTTTTATTTGTCGCCACTCAAATAAATGTCAATAGCCTGGCCGTCGAAGATCGTGGCCAACTTGTTGCAGTCACCGAGGCAATCGGGTCTCGGGCTTAACAGGACACTGCACATGACTACCCTTCTTCATATCGATGCCAGCGCACGAACCGATCGTTCCCTGAGCCGTCAATTGTCCCGGGCATTTGTCGAGGCCTGGGTCGAGCGAGATCACCGCACAAACGTCATTGTTCGTGACGTCGGGCTCAACCCTCCACCTTTCGTGACGCAGGACTGGATTGCCGCGGCCTTTACCCCCGAAGAACAGATGACCGCCGAAAAACGCGGGGAGCTACGGCTTTCGGATCAACTGATCGATGAGATCGAGCGCGCCGACGTCATCGTGATCGGCACCCCGATGTACAACTACGGCATGCCGGCCGCGCTCAAATCCTGGTTCGACAAAGTGATTCGTATCGGCAAGACTTTCACCTTTGATCTGGACCGCGGTGACTACCCTCTGGAGCCGGTCCTGAGCGGCAAGAAGCTGGTGGTTTTGTCTTCCCGAGGCGAATTCGGCTTCGGCCCGGGTGGCGTTCGCGAAAAAATGAACCACCTCGACACTCACATCCAGACCTGCGCCCACTACCTGGGTGTCCACGAGACCCACGTCATCGCCATTGACTACCAGGAATTTGGCGACGCGCGCCATGAAGCCTCGATCGCCGATGCATTCGATGCCGTGCCGGTCCTGGCCAGGCAAATGATCGAAGCCCGAGCAAGCCGGTTTTCACTGGTTTGACCGCCCTGACGCACCGCCACCGATGGGAGCAATCATGATCACCCTGCAGCCGAACCACCGCCGGTTCCATTACCCGGTCCGAGGCTGCGCCGTCGCTCAAGGAGGCGTCGGTCAACGGATTGGTCGGGGAAACGCGGATTCGAAGCCTGCGGGTGGAACTGATGTCGACCATCGAGCGCAGCCGGTTTCAAGGGGTAAGCGCCATCTGCTGTCCGGCCAGGTCATCCAGGGTGTTCTCCCGGAATGACCTGGCCTGGTCCAGCAACCAGTCCCTGAACAGCGCCAGACTGCGCCGTGGTACCGACCTTGTGTCTTCGATCAGATGGTAGGTGAACCCGGGCAGGCTCGGTCCTTGCACTCGACGCATTCGCCCGCGGCGAAGCTCGTCGTCGATCAGCACATTGCTGCACAGCAACGGCCCCAGTCCCTGCTCGACCGCATGCAGCGCGAGGGTCTCCTCGCTGTACCAGGAGGTGCGCAAATCCCGCGAGCTGTCGTGTTCGACCGCGGCCAGCCAGGTTGACCACGACGGTGCTTGCAGCGCCTGATTCTTCCATTTGAACGCCAGCAGCGAGCGGTTGTGGAAGTCGTCTATCGTCGGGGTACGCCCGGGCGGACAGATGCTGTTGTCCGCGACCGCGACGTACTTGTCCTCAAACAATACTGACCCGCACCCGTCGGCATCTTTGGGGCCATAGCGAATCGCCAGGTCAACGGCCTCCTCACGCAGGTCCACAACTTTCTCCGAGGCATGAATCGACACCATTATGTCCGGATAGACCGCATTGAACCTGGCCAGACGCGGCATCAGCCAGCGCTCGGCGAAAGCACGGGTGGTGGACACCTGAATGGCATCACCCGCCTTTGGCGCACCCAGTTGGGCAAACGCCTGGGCAATCTGGTCGAAACCGTCGCGCAACAGCGGGTAGATGGCTTTGCCTGCACCGGTGAGGGTCACCGTGCGGCCCCTTTCCAGCAGCTTTTGTCCCAATCCGTCTTCCAGTTGCCGGACTTGATGGCTGACCGCGGCGACCGTGACAGAGAGCTCGTTCGCCGCTGCGGAAAAACTCTGGTGACGTGCCACAGCCTCGAAGGCTCGCACGGAATTCAAGGGGGGTATCTTGCGCATGGCGTTCTCCGGACATCTGATGTTGTGCTGGTATCAAGGCGTTAATCGACATCAGCTGATGCTGTAGTGAACATCCTGCGGCGACATGCCATTGACGGCCGTGATGTCCTGGGGACAGGCGCTGAGCACCACGATGACGTCCATCTCTGCTTTCAGGCGAACGTACTGCCCGGCTTCACTGACCGGCGCCGCGAACTCTATGCGTCCGTCCTGATAAACCGGAACGTTCATGAACAGGTTCAAGGGACTTGGCGTTTCAGTAACCGCCAGCCCCAGCGCATCCAGGGCCAGGAACAGGTTTTCGTTGCAGCTGTCATGATGGCCCACCACCCCCAATTGCCGGTAGCGGGTTGGATCGCAAGCAGCAACGAGCGTGTCGTGTACGCCGGGTGTGGTGTCCTCGGTAAGGGTGAGGATTTTGCGCCGTTGGTTGGTGACGAGGCTGTCACCCTGGCGCGGGTTGAGCTTCAACCAGAAAGGCCGGCTGTGTTCCATCGACATGGCTTCGCGCAGGTCATCCGGGTTGAAGGCCCAGGTGTCCACGACCTGCTGCCCGTGGGTATTGATCAGGGTGAGGATTTGCCCCCGTTCAAGTCTGATCGCGACACCGCGCCGGGCCGGCAAGCGGATCCGTTCACCGGGCTGGATCGACGTCATTGTATTCATGCCTCGTTCTCCTATCAGTCAGGGGCTGAGTGCCTGTAACCAAGGAAAACATATGGGAAAAGCGCAAACCAATAATATAAAGTGGCTTCGGTATAAGCTAAATCTATAGGGTGGTCCATGCGCATCCGCCAGCTCGAATGCTTCAGAACCTTGATGATCCACGGCACCATGACCCGTGCAGCGGAGCTGTTGAGCATTTCCCAGCCGGCCATCAGCAGCACCATTGCCAACCTGGAGCATGAAACGGGCCTGAAGCTGTTCGTGCGCAAGGGCGGTCGCCTGCAGCCCACCCCCGAAGCGCGGCTGTTTTTCGTCGAGGCGGTACGGGCGCTGGAAGCGGTGGAGAAAACCAATCGCATCGCCAAGGAAATTCGAACCGGCAAGCGTGGCCATCTGGCGATCGCCGCCTACGCCAGCATCTCGATCAATCTGCTGCCGCGCTTGATGGCCGAGTTTGCCAAAGAGCGTTCGGGGCTCGAGCTGAAGATCATCACCCGCAACTCGCAGTCGGTGCGTGAGCTGATGACGACCCAGCAATTCGACCTGGCCATTGCCGAGCTGCCCCTGGACTACCCGACTTCGAACATGCAGGTGATTTCCTATGAATGCCAGTGCATGGTGCCGATCGGGCATCCCCTCGCCGAACGGGAGGTGATTACCCCGGCGGATCTGGACGGCGTGCCCTTCGTTTCGCTGTTCAAGGGTGACCCCATCTACCAGCAACTGGCACTGGCCTTTTCGGCATACGGTTCAGCCTGGAACGTGGTGGCCGAGACCGAGTTCTTTTCGACGGCCTGCGAGCTGGTCCGCTCGGGCATGGGGGTCGGGATCGTCGATCCGGTGGTCAGCCTGCCTTTCACCAGGGATCTGGTCCTGAAGCCGTTCTCACCGGCGATCCACTACCAGATCGCACTATTGCTGCCCACCCAGGAAGAGCCCTCGCAACTGGCACGGGAATTTGCCCATTACCTCAAGCAACACCTGTAAAGCGTCTGAAACCCTTCCAGCGTTCGAGGCCACCATGGGCGCGCAGTACCTCCTCCAGCAGATCCTGATGCGGCCCGCTCATGGTGACTGCTCTCCTCACGCCTGTGGCTTGTCCTGCACCCATTGCCAGAATAATTGATACCCGACCGCCAGCACCACCGGACCGATGAACAGCCCGATGATGCCGCTGGTGACCATGCCGCCCAGCGCGCCGATCAATATCACCGGCATTGGCACATCTACGCCGCGGCCCAGCAGCAATGGCTTGAGCACGTTATCGACAAGGCCTGCGACGAAGACATAGATGGCGAAGATGATCGTCGCCGTGCTGGCGCCTTCGGTGGCGAACACAAAGGCAATCACCGGCAGCGTAATCAGGGTCGCCGGCAGTTGCATGATACCCAGCAACAGCACGGCCAGCGCCAGCAGCCCGGCTCCCGGGACACCCTTGAAGACAAATCCGAGGCCCACCAGCAGCATCTGGATGAAGGCAATGCCGACCACCCCCAGCGCCACCGCACGGATCGTGGCAGTGCACAGCGCGGCAATTTGCCGGCCCTTTTCCGGGCCGCTGAGGCGCGATGCAATCTGCACCGAACTGCGGTGCCCGCTTTCGCCATAGGCCATGATGATCCCGGCGATGATCAAGGCGAAAATGAACATCAGCAAACCCATGCCGACGCCAGCCAGCTTGCTCAACAGGCTCAGGCTGGCGTGTTTGATCTGCGGCAGGTACTTCGCGGCCAGGTCGGGAAGGTCGGTGGAAGCCTGTCGCCAAAGGGCCGACAGCGGCTCGCCGATCAACGGCCAACCGGCAACTGATTCGGCGGGTGGCGGAATATGGAAATCGCCACCCTTGACGATCGCCATGGCATGTTCGACCGAATCCGCGATCGAGATTCCCAGCAGGTAGATCGGCACCACGAGGATCAAGATGGCAACCAGCACGATCAGGGTGGCAATCAGCCCATCCTTGTCACCGAGTGGTTCCCTAAGCCGCACTTGCAGCGGGTAAAGGGTGATTGCGAGGATCACCGACCACAGGATGAGGTCGCGGAACGGGCTGAATATCTCGAAGCAGAACAGCACCAGGACCAGAATCAGCCCGAATCGAATCAGCACATCGAGCATACTGCGGGTGAACGTCTTTTCGGAGATCGACGTGGGCTCCATGGATTCCTCTTTGCAGATCACTGCAAGGTAGGGGATCGGTTAGCCCAGCATAGACCCTCGCTGGAAAATGCGAGGTCTCAACGCAGATTCAATGGATCGACCAGCTGCGCGGCGATCGCCATGCCCACCAGGTCCGGCAAGGTGCTGGCCTGCATGCGTTTCATCACCCGCGAGCGATACAGGTCGACGGTTTTGGCGCTCACCCCCAGTTGCTCGGCGATTTCCCTGGTGGTATAGCCCTGCACCAGCGGCAGCAAGACGTCGCGCTCCCGTGGCGTGAGGGTGAGCAGGCGCGCCTGCAAGGCGTCGTGGCCCTGACTGCCCGAGCGGTTGGCCGCGCAGTTGTTCAGGGCCTGGTGCACGCTGTCCAGCAGCAATTGCTCGTTGTAGGGTTTCTCGATGAAGTCATGGGCGCCGGCTTTGAACGCTCGAACCACGATCGGCACATCGGCGTGACCGCTGACGAAAATGATCGGCAGGTTCAGCTCCCGTGCGCGCATTTCTTCCTGCACGTTCAAGCCGCCCATGCCGGGCATGCGCACATCGAGCAGTACGCAGGCATCGAGACTGGCATCACAGGCACTGAGAAACTCCGCGCCACTGGTAAAGGGCAAGGCCTTGAGCCCCACCGACTCCAGGAGCCAGACCGTTGAATCGAGCATGCCTTGATCGTCGTCGACCACATACACCACGTGCTCCGTCGCACCTGCCATTGCATTATTCCTGTTGTTGTTTTGTCGGACCGGCCAGCGGCAAGCGGCAACACATCAGCAACCCGACCGGCTGACGGCGGGCCTGCAACCCGCCACCGAAACCTTCGATGATGCTGCGGCTCATGGACAACCCAAGGCCCAGGCCATCGGGCTTGCTGGTATAGAACGGGGTGAATATCTGTTCGAGTTCCGGCTCGCTGACGCCGGGTCCCTGGTCCTGCACGCTGATTTCCACTGTCGCGCCACCGCCCTGCCCGGCCGCCATCACGATCAGCGAAGGCTGCCCCGGATGCTGTTCGCGGTTGGCATCGATGGCATTGCGCAGCAGATTGAGCAAGACCTGCTCCAGCAGTACCCGGTCGGCGTAAACCGGCGGCAGATTATCCGGCAGTCGATCCTCGATTGTCACTTGGCAATTGTTCGCTTCCCAGGCGCACAAGCGCACGGCTTCGCGGGCGACATCGGTGAAGTTCAGGGCCTGCATGCGCCGCTGGCCCTTGCGTAGAAACGCGCGCAAACGCCGGATGACCTCCGAAGCATGGGTCGCGTGGTAGGTGATGCGTTCCAGGCCTTGCGCGACTCTGGCGGCGGCCTGGGGGTTGGAGTCCAGCGTCTGCAGATAACGCTGGCTGGCGTTGGCGTAATTGACCACGGCCGCCAGCGGCTGATTGATTTCGTGGGCGATGCCCGAGGCCAGTTCCCCCAGGGTCACCAGCCGCGCGGTGTGGGCCAGTTCGTCCTGATGGCGGCGCTGTTGCACTTCGCGCAGTTCGCGCTCGGTCATATCCCGCGCGACCAATGAGTAATAGCGCTCGCCACCGGCGGAACGGTGCGCCAGCAGCACCAGCGAGACCGGCACCGACGTGCCGCCGCCCGGAGGTTGCAGGCGGGCATCGGTGCTCCACACGCCGTTGCGCTCGGCGCCGCTCCAGCCGTCGCGTTGCAGACGGACCAGGTCGCTGCTGGCGAACAACTGCGCCAGGGTCGGCATCGGCTGATGCTCGTCGACCGCGAGGATGCGCCGGGCCGCCGGGTTGAGATAAGTGACTTGCCCCTCGGGGTCGATGAACAGCACCGGATCGGTGTTGACCTCGACCACTTCGGCCAGGCGTCGTTTGTTCTCCTCGGCCTGCACCCGGGCGGTGATGTCTCGGGACACGCTGACCACTTCCACCACCGCACCGGTGTAGGTTTCCCGGATCGCCCGGCTGGCGGTTTCGAACCACAGGTAGTGCCCGTCCCGATGGCGAATGCGATAGGTCATGGTGTGGTAACCGTCCTGCTCCAGGGCATCGCGCGCACGCTGCATCAGGCTGGCCAGGTCCTGGCCATGGAACAGGCCCTGGGCCATTTGCCCGCGCAACTCTTCCGGCCAGTAGCCGAGCAAGGTCCAGGATGCCGGCGATGCATCGAGAAAGCGTCCGTCCGGGGTGTGGCGGGAAATCAGGTCGGTGGTGTTCTCGATGATCAGCCGGTACAGCCGGCGCGCCTTGGTCGCTTCGCGCTCGGCCAGCACTTGCGCGGTGGCGTCGCGGCAACGGGCGAGTACGCGGTTGTCCTGGGGATCGGGGATGAAGGTCCAGATCAGGATCTGCGCTTCGTACCGGGCTTCGACCCCTTCGATGGCGCGTTGCTGGTCGAGACAGGCGCGCACCAGCACCCGATGATTTACCGGCAGAAAACCCGGCAACTCGGTCAGCGGCTTTTCCGCGAGCAACGCCAGCAGCGCCGCATTGAACTCCAGCGGCCGGCCCCGGGCATCGAGTAACAGACTCGGCTGCGGGTCGTGGCCCAACAGCGGCGAGCCGCGCAGCATGCCGTTGACGCTGCTGAGCAGGGTCGTCAGCAAATCCTGCACCCAACCGAGCCAATCAAGGCTTACGCCCTCGCACACTTCCACCAACAACAACCCCGGCTGGTCCGCCTGCAGGGCCAGATCAAATACCTGGCCGTGGCTGATGGCGGCCCGGCGCAGGCGGCCGGCCAGCCAGCAATCGAGTTGCCGCACTTGCGCCAGGTCCAGCCGCCCCGCCTCGACCAGGCGCTCGAACAGCCGTTGATCGCTGGCTTGCGAAGGGTCACCCAGGCCCGGTGGGAAATGCTGGGCGGCACCTTCGTGACTGTAGATTCGCGATTTTGCCTGCCAGCTCAGGTAGACCGCCCGGCGCACCTCGGGGCAATCCTGCAACGCACGGCACAAGGCATCGGCGCGGGCGGCCAGGGACACACCTTCGCGCTGCAGGCGCAACCAACTGTGCAATCGAACGGGGGTCAGGGTCATCACAGGTCCGCTTCGTTGGGGAAACCAAGGATATACGTAATGCCGTTCAGTTAAGAAAGCGGTCCACTGTAGGAGCGAGCTTGCTCGCGATGGGCTCACGAGCGACGCGTTCAGTCAGTAAACACGCGTTATCGTTAACGACCATCGCGAGCAAGCTCGCTCCTACAGTGGCACAAGGATATACCGGCCATGTGGGGTTAGGTCGCATTCATTTAGAGCCACATGAATCATCTATAGTATAAGTACTATACGCTATAGGTTGTACTTCCATATCGATGGCTGAATGTTATATAAAGCACACCGGACATAAAAGGTGGCCTCAGCGGGAACGCTGCAGCGCCACCATAGAGCTAACAATCAGCCACCGAGTACCCGCGCATGTCGATCTATGAACAAGGGCTAGGCCCTGCGGCTGTCAACCACATTGCCCTGTCTCCGCTCAGCTTCATCGAGCGCACTGCCAGCGTTTACCCCAACTACCCTGCCGTGATCCACGGTTCGATCCGTCGCACCTGGGCCCAGACCTACACCCGCTGCCGGCGCCTGGCTTCGGCACTGGCCGGGCGCGGCATCGGCAAGAACGACACGGTGGCAGTGATGCTGCCGAACATTCCCGAAATGCTGGAAGTGCACTTCGGCGTGCCGATGATCGGCGCGGTGCTCAACCCGCTCAACGTGCGCCTGGATGCCGAAGCCATTGCCTTCATGCTGCAGCATGGCGAGGCGAAGGTGCTGATCACCGACCGCGAGTTTCATAGCGTGATCCACGCGGCGATCGGCATGCTGGATCACCCGCCGCTGGTCATCGACGTCAATGATCCCGAGTACGGTGAAGGCGAGGCCGCCAGCGACCTTGACTATGAAGCGCTACTGGCCGAGGGCGACCCGGCCTTCGACTGGCACTGGCCGGTGAACGAATGGCAAGCCATCGCGCTGAACTACACCTCAGGCACCACCGGTAACCCCAAAGGCGTGGTTTATCACCATCGCGGTGCGTACCTCAACGCTCTGGGCAACCAGATGACCTGGGCCATGGGCAACCATCCGGTGTACCTCTGGACCCTGCCGATGTTTCACTGCAACGGTTGGTGCTACCCGTGGACCATCACCGCACTGGCCGGCGTGCATGTGTTTCTGCGCCGGGTCGATCCACAGAAAATCCTCACGCTGATCCGTGAGCATCAGGTCACTCACCTCTGTGCCGCGCCGATCGTGCTCAATGCCCTGGTCAACATGCCGGAATCGGCGAAGGCCGCCATCGATCACCCGGTCAATGCCATGGTCGCCGGCGCCGCACCGCCGGCCAAGGTGATCGGCGCCGTGGAGCAAATGGGCATCAAGGTCACCCACGTCTATGGCCTGACCGAAACCTATGGCCCGGTGACCCTCTGTGCCTGGCACGCCGAATGGGACGAACTGCCGCTGGAGGAACGGGCGCAGGTCAAATCCCGTCAGGGCGTGCGTTATCCAACGCTCGAAGGTGTGATGGTCGCGGACTCCAAGACCCTGGAGCCGACCCCGCGGGACGGTCAGACCATCGGCGAAATCTTCATGCGCGGCAATACCGTGATGAAGGGCTACCTGAAAAACCCGACCGCCACCGCCGAAGCGTTTGAAGGCGGCTGGTTCCACACCGGCGACCTGGCGGTCTGTCACCCCGACGGTTATGTCGAGATCAAGGACCGGCTCAAGGACATCATCATTTCCGGCGGCGAGAACATTTCCACCATCGAACTCGAGGGCGTGCTCTATCGCCACCCGGGCGTGATGGAAGCGGCGGTCGTGGCCCGTCCCGATGAAAAATGGGGAGAAACCCCCTGCGCCTTCATCACCTTGAAGGCCGATCACCAGGACGTGCGCGAGGCCGACATCATCAGTTTCTGCCGCGAACACCTGGCCGGTTTCAAGGTCCCGCGCACGGTGATCTTCACCCTGTTGCCGAAGACGTCCACCGGCAAAATCCAGAAGTACGTCCTGCGCGACAGGGCTAAAGCGCTCTAACCGAATCGACGTTGTAACCACCAGGCGGCAGGTGCCTTTACCTGCCGCTTCGGGCTCGTGCAGGCCGAATTCGGCCCTGCCTAGCCCACCCCACATGCACCGATAACAAAAACAAGGTGGAGCCACCCATGATCGACATCCATTCAACCGATACCCAACGCTGTGAACGTATCCGGGCCAACCCGAAGTTCCTTCAATTAGTGAGCAGCCGTTCGCGCCTGGCCTGGTCGCTCAGTGCCGCGGTGCTCGTGACGTACTACGCCTTCATGCTGGTGGTCGCGTTCGCTCCGCAATGGCTGCATGCACCGATCGCCGAGCACCGGATGTTGACCCTGGGCATGCCCGTCGGCGCTGCGATCATCATTTTTTCCTGGCTGCTGACCGGCTGGTACGTCTACAGCGCCAACACCCGCTTCGATGCACTGGGCGCGGCCATTCTCGAGGAGAGCAAGTGATGACTCAGCTACGTAAACTCATGCTCGCCGCGGCGTGCCTGTTGCCGGCCTCCGTGGCACTCGCGGCACCAGCCCTGGGTGTCGTGGAAAAACAACCGCTGAACCTGCATGCGATCGGCATGTTCTTCGTGTTCGTCCTTGGCACGCTGGCCATTACCTGGTGGGCGGCGCGCCAGACCAAATCCACTTCTGACTTCTACACCGCTGGCGGTGGCATCACCGGGTTCCAGAACGGTCTGGCGATTGCCGGTGACTACATGTCCGCGGCCACCTTGCTGGGGTTGTCCAGCCTGGTGTTCGCCAAGGGCTACGATGGCTTCATCTATACCATCGGTTTTTTCGTCGGCTGGCCGATCATCACCTTCCTGATGGCCGAGCGCCTGCGCAACCTGGGGCGCTATACCTTCGCCGACATCGTGTCCTATCGACTGGACCAGAACAAAGTGCGGATCTTCGCTGCCTTCGGTTCGTTGACGGTGGTGTGCTGCTACCTGATCGTGCAGATGGTCGGTGCCGGCCAGTTGATCAAGTTGCTGTTTGGTCTCGACTACCCGGTAGCCGTCGTCATCGTCGGCGCGTTGATGCTGGTGTATGTGATTTTCGGCGGCATGATCGCCACCACCTGGGTACAGATCATCAAGGCGGTGTTGTTGCTCGCCGGCGGCACGACCCTGGCCGTCATGGCCATGTCGCAGTTCGGTTTCAGCTACGAAGCCCTGGCCACCAAGGCGGTCGAAGCTCACGCCAGCGGCTGGAACATCATGGGCCCAGGCTCGATGCTCGCCGACCCGATCAACACCGCGTCGATGTCCCTGGGCCTGGTGTTCGGCATTGCCGGCCTGCCGCATATCCTGATGCGCTTCTTCACCGTGCCCAATGCCAAGGAAGCCCGCAAGTCGGTGTTCTACGCCACCGGCTTCATCGGTTTCTTCTTCCTGGTGGTGTGCACCCTGGGTTTTGCCGCGATGGTAATCATCGGTACCGACCCGCAGTACTACGTCAATGGTGAAGTCGGCGGTGCCCTGATAGGCGGCGGCAACATGGTCGCCATGCACCTGGCCAAAGCGGTGGGCGGCAACCTGTTTTTCGGTTTCCTTGCGGCCGTGGCCTTCGCCACCATCCTCGCGGTGGTCTCCGGGCTGGCCCTGGCCGGTGCTTCGGCGATTTCCCACGATCTCTACGCCACCGTGTTCAAGAAAGGCAAGGCCAGCGAGAAGCAGGAAATGCGCGTGACCCGCATGGCCACTGTCGGCCTGGGCATCATCGCGATCCTGTTGGGCATCCTGTTCGAGAAGATGAACGTCGCGTTCCTGGTGGGTCTGACCTTCGGCATCGCCGCCTCGACCAACTTCCCGGTGCTGATCATGGCCATGTACTGGAAAGGCCTGACCACCAAGGGCGCGATCATCGGCGGTTTCTCCGGCCTGATCTGCGCGCTGGTGCTGGTGATTCTGTCGCCAGCCGTCTGGGTCACCGTGCTCGGCAATGCCCACGCGATCTTCCCTTACGACCACCCGGCACTGTTCTCCATGCCGCTGGCGTTCCTGGTGATCGTGGTCGTCTCCCGGCTTGACCGCAGCGTGCGCGCCGACAAGGAGCGTGACGCCTACGCCGACCAGTTCGTTCGCGCCCAGACCGGCCTCGGTGCCGCCAGCGCTTCCAGCCACTGACAGACAAGGCACGGCCTGCCACATCGGCGCCGTGCCCTATCGTCCCATTGAGGTTCACGTTATGCCCGAATTCAACGCCCCGTTGCGCGACATGCGCTTTGTGCTGCATGAAGTGTTCGACGCCCCGGCCCTCTGGGCGCGCCTGCCGGCCCTGGCCGACAGTGTCGACGCCGCCACCGCCGACGCGATTCTCGAGGAGGCGGCCAAAGTCACCTCGCACCTGATTGCCCCCTTGAACCGCAGTGGCGACGAGGAAGGCGCCCAGTGGCAAGACGGCCAGGTCAGCACCCCGATCGGTTTCAAACAGGCGTACGCCACCTACATCGAAGGCGGCTGGGTCGGCCTGTCCGGCAACGCCGGTTTCGGCGGCATGGGCATGCCGAAGATGCTCGCGGTGCAGTTCGAGGAAATGCTCTACGGCGCCAACTCCAGCTTTGCCCTGTATTCGGCCTTGAGTTCCGGCGCCTGCCTGGCCCTGGACGCCCATGCCAGCGAGACCCTGAAAAGCCTGTACCTGCCGCCGATGTATGAAGGCCGTTGGGCCGGCTCCATGTGCCTGACCGAAGCCCATGCCGGTACCGACCTGGGGCTGATTCGCACCCGGGCCGAGCCCCGGGCCGATGGCAGCTTCAGCATCACCGGCAGCAAGATCTTCATTACCGGCGGCGATCAGGACCTGACTGAAAACATCGTGCACCTGGTGCTGGCCAAGTTGCCGGACGCGCCGGCTGGCCCGAAAGGCATTTCGCTGTTCGTGGTGCCCAAGGTGCTGGTCAATCCCGATGGTTCCCTCGGCAACCCCAACGCCGTGAGTTGCGGTTCGATCGAACACAAGATGGGCATCAAGGCCTCGGCCACCTGCGTGATGAACTTCGACGGCGCCAGCGGCTGGCTGGTCGGCGAGGCCAACAAAGGTCTGGCGGCGATGTTCACCATGATGAACTATGAACGCCTGTCGATCGGCATCCAGGGCATCGGTTGCGCCGAAGCGTCCTACCAGAGCGCCGTGGCTTATGCCCGTGAACGGGTGCAGAGCCGTGCACCGACCGGTGCCATCGCCCCGGACAAAGTGGCCGACCCGATCATCGTCCACCCCGATGTCCGGCGCATGCTGCTCAGCATGAAAGCCATGACCGAAGGCGGCCGTGCGTTTGCCAGCTATGTGGGGCAGCAGCTGGACCTGGCGAAATTTTCCTATGACGCCCAGGAACGCGACACCGCGCAAACCCTGGTCGCGCTGTTGACGCCGGTGGCCAAGGCGTTTTTCACCGACACCGGCCTGGAAAGCTGCATCAACGGCCAACAGGTATTCGGCGGCCATGGCTATATCCGCGAATGGGGCCAGGAACAGTTGGTCCGCGATGTGCGCATCGCGCAAATCTATGAAGGCACCAACGGCATTCAGGCGCTGGACCTGTTGGGTCGCAAAGTGCTGTCCGACAACGGTTTCGCCCTGCGCCAGTTCACCGGCGAGATCCGCCATTTCGCCCGGCAGCCCGACGCGCCCTATAGCGCTCAATTGCTCGACGCCGTGCAGCGCCTGGAAGACCTGAGCGACTGGCTACAGGACCAGGCCGCGACCAACCGCAACGAAATTGGCGCCGCCTCGGTGGAATACCTGCACCTGTTCGGCTACGTCGCCTACGCCTGGCTGTGGGCGCGCATGGCCCAGGTCGCCGGGCACAAACGCGGCGAAGACGAGACGTTTTACGGCGCGAAAATCGCCACCGCCGATTTCTATATCCATCGCCTGCTGCCGCGCATCTTGAGCCTGGAGCAATCCATCCGCGCCGGCAGTGCCTCCCTCTATGGCCTGTCTGCCGAACAGTTTTAACGGTTGAACCCACGCGGCGCCACGCTCCTCTCTTTTCGGCGCCTGCGTTTTTATCTATAAGCCCTCGCCCGTCCGGCGAGGGTCGCGGGACCTGTCTTTGCATAATAAAAACAAAGGGGCTTCACCATGGACCGTAACACCCGCAACCTCATGACCCGACTGTTGCTGGCCGGTGGCGTCATCAGCCTCTCGGCCCCCGCCGCTGCTGACTTTGTCAAGGACAGCAAGGCCAGCCTGGAGCTGCGCAATTTCTACTTCAACCGTGATTTTCGCCAAGACAACGCTGCGCAATCCAAACAGGAGGAATGGGCCCAGGGCTTTCTGCTGCGCTTCGAATCGGGCTACACCGAAGGCTTGATAGGCGTCGGCTTCGATGGCATCGGCCTGGTCGGCGTCAAACTCGATTCCAGCCCCGACCGCGCCGGCTCCGGCCTGCTCAAGCGCCATGGCGACACCAGCCAGGGCGCACAGGACGAGTACGGCGAATTGGGCCTGACCGCCAAACTGCGCGCCTCCAAAAGCACGCTGAAACTCGGCACCCTGCTGCCCAAGCTACCCACGGTGCTGGCCAACGATTCGCGACTGTTGCCGCAAACCTTCGAAGGCGGTCAGTTGACCTCGCTGGAATTCGAAGGCCTGACCCTGGACGCCGGGCGCCTGACCCAGGTCAACCAGCGTGACTCCTCGGACTACGAGGACATGGGCATTACCCGCACCGGCGCCAAGGGCATCGTTACCCGGCATGCGACCAGCGACAGCTTCGATTTCGCCAGCGTCAACTACAAATGGACCGGCAACCTGGCCACCGGCTACAGCTACGGTCATCTGGATAATCTCTACAGCCAGCATCTGGTGAATCTGACCTACGTGTTGCCGGTCGCCACCGGCCAGTCGCTCAAGACTGATCTGCGGTACGCCCGCTCCACGGACGATGGCGGCAGCAACGTCGACAACAACGCGATTGGCGCAATGTTCACCTACAGCCTCGGCGGGCATGCGTTCGGCCTCGGCTATCAAGGCATGAGCGGCGACACCGGTTACGCCTACATCAACGGTACCGATGCGTTCCTGGTCAACTTCGTACAGATCGGCGATTTCGCCAGCAAGGACGAACAATCCTGGCAGGCGCGTTACGACTACAACTTCGCGGCGCTGGGCGTTCCGGGCCTGACCTTCATGACCCGCTACCTCTCCGGTTCCGATATCGACCTGGGCAACAACCGCCCGGAAGGCAAGGAATGGGAGCGCGATACCGATATCGGTTATGTGGTGCAGAGCGGGCCGCTGAAGAACGTCGGGGTGAAATGGCGCAATGCGACGGTGCGCTCGAGCAACTTTGGCAGTGACCTGGATGAGAATCGGTTGATTGTCAGTTATAGCTTGGCGATCTGGTAGGCCGATTCGGGCTGCATGAGGGGGACTCGCTGGATGGCGCAGTCCCTTTTTTTCTTCTGGATTTGCGGTGTTATGGAGGGCCCCTTCGCCGGCAAGCCGGCTCCTACAGTTGACCGTGTCTTTCTGAAGAACCCGGTCAACTGTAGGAGCCGGCTTGCTGGCGAAGGCGTCTTCGAAGGCAACAAAGATGTCGGCCCCGGGTTCCCCTCCCCGACACCAATCCGCGGCAGTGCCCATAGTAGAGTAAGATGCGCGCTTAACAGGCCCGCCGCGAGACGCCCGCATGACCGATACCACCCCCCGCCTGATCAAGAAATACCCCAATCGCCGGCTGTATGACACCCATACCAGCAGTCACCTGACCCTGGCCGACATCCGCCAGCTGGTCGTCGACAAGGTTCCGTTCCAGGTGGTCGATGCCAAGAGCGGCGAGGATTTGACTCGCAGCATCCTGCTGCAAGTGATTCTTGAGGCTGAAAGCGGCGGCGAGCCGATCTTCTCCAGTGAAATGCTGATGGGCATCATCCAGTTCTACGGTCCTTATCAGGGTGTGCTCGGCAGCTACCTGGACAAGAGCATCCAGACCGTGATCGACATCCAGTCCCAGACCGGCGCGCAATCGTCAGAAGCCTGGACAGCGTTCATGCACCAGCAGGCGCCGGTGATGCAGGATCTGATGCGTCAGTATGTCGATCAGTCCAAGGCGCTGTATCTCAACACCCAGAACATGTTCGGCCTGTTTGGCGCCAAGCCGCCGAAGAAAGACGGTGAGTGAAGCACGGCCTGGTCATTGACAGTAGCGCGACGTCGACTAGGCTCACAGTCATCCTGCCTCCCCAACCGAACCACGGCACTTCGAAACGCAAGGCCTGGTGAGGTCATCAATTTATACAGCCTGTCCGTCGCTGTTCGAATGCAGACATCCGGCATCCCCGGCACAGAGGGCTGACGCTCTTTCGCGCGCGTTCATTCTCACGTACGCAAAGCGACTGAACCGCCACTTTCCACTGCACTTTCACCTTGGGAGGCAGTCGTGCAAAAAGTCTTGAAGCTCGTCAGCTATGCAGTGCTCGTGCTGATGGCCAGCGCGGTCGTTTATGCCGCAATCATCGGCATCACCTATTGGACCGGCATCGGCGTATAGAGAGATCGCAATGAACAAACGTCAAACACGCTCGTTCGCGCTGATATCGACCGCCATCGCCACGGTGGTATTCCTGGGAATGACGGTCGATAGCCATCGACAATTCCCGACACTGACCAACGCCCAGCAGATCACGCCCCAGGTCACCCGCGGCAAGGATGTCTGGCATGAATACAACTGCATCAATTGCCACACCTTGTTTGGTGAAGGCGCGTATTACGCCCCGGACCTGACAAAAATCACTCAGCTGCGCGGCGCCCCTTATCTCACGGCATTCCTCAAAGACCCATCAAAGTTTTATGACGAGCAACGCCATCGCCGATTGATGCCGAACCTGAACCTCTCCGATGAAGAAATCGCCGCCCTGATCGCCTTCATGGACTGGGTGAGCAAGGTCGACAATCAAGGCTGGCCACCGCGGCCGATTCTGGTGACCGGTACCTCGATTCCCGGCATGGACCTCACCGTGGCGCAGCAGAATGTCACCGGCGGCGGCAACCAGCCCCCCGCCGCACGTCCGGTGTCCGGCAAGGACGACCCGATCGCACTGGGCGAGGCACTGTTTCGAACCACCGCCACACCGGTGTGCAGCGCTTGCCATTCGATTGCACCGGGGGTCAATCTCGCCGGGCCGACACTGGCCGGGTTGGCCGGTCGGGCCAGGCAGGTCATTGCCTCGCCTGACTACAAGGGCAAGGCCAAGGACGTCGAAAGTTTCATCCGCGAATCGATCGTCGCGCCGAGCGCCTACCTGCATCCGGGCGACATGTACTCCGCCAGCGGCATGTCCTTCATGCCGGACACCTTCGCCAAATCGCTAACGCCCGAACAGGTCGATCAACTGGTCGCCTACCTGGCGTCGTTCCAGTAACCCAAGGGGATGACCATGCGCTACAGATCTCAATCCGTCGCCTACTGGTACTTCGCCGTGGCCATGGTGCTGTTTGGCCTGCAACTGGTATTCGGCCTGCTCTCGGCGGCCAAATACCTCGGGCCCGACCCGCTGCTGGACCTGTTGCCCTTCGATGTCACCAAGGCCATTCACACCAATCTGTTGATCGTCTGGGTGCTGACCGGGTTCATGGGCGCGACCTACTGGATGGTGCCGGACGAATCCCGTGGCGAGTTGCACAGCACCAAACTGGCCTACATCCAGCTCGGGTTGTGGACGGCCATGGGCGTCACCGCTGTCCTGGGCTACCTGTTCGGATATGGCACCGGGAACAAACTGCTCGAACAGCCGTTGCCGCACAAGATTGTGATCGTGATCTGCATGCTGATGTTTCTCTACAACATCGGCATGACCATCAGGAAAGCCGGACGCTTCACCGCCACCGAAGGCGTGCTGCTGCTGGGCCTGGCCAGTGCCGCCGTGCTCTACCTGCCGGCGTTGCTGCATTATGAAAACTACGTGGTGTCGATCTACTACCGCTGGTGGACGATCCACCTGTGGGTCGAAGGCGTCTGGGAGATGATCCAGGGCGGTTTTCTCGCCTATCTGCTGATCAGACTTTCCGGCGCTGATCGTGAGGTCATGGAAAAGTGGCTGTACGTGATCGTCGGCCTGGTGTTCATTGCCGGCATCCTCGGCACCGCCCACCATTATTACTGGATCGGCGTGCCCCACTACTGGCTGCCACTGGGCGGCTTCTTCAGTGCGCTCGAACCCATGGCGCTGGTCGGCATGGCGATCTATGCGTACAACGCGATGCGCCGCTCCGGTCTCTCCCACCCCAACAAACTGGCCTTGCACTGGACCATGGGCAGTGCCGTGTTCACAATGTTCGGTGCCGGGCTCCTTGGCCTGGCCCACACCTTCCCCGATGTCAACAAATGGACCCATGGCACCCTGATCACCGCCATGCATGGCCATGCCGCCTTTTATGGGGCCTACGTCATGATTGTCCTGGCAATGATCACGTATGCGCTGCCGGGCATGACCCGTCGTCCCGTGGAGGAAAGCAGTATCGGCTATTGGGCATTCTGGCTGCAGTTGGGCGGCATGTTCGGCATGACCCTGTCTTTTGCCACCGCGGGCATTGCCCAGGTGTACCTGGAACGTATTCTCGGCATGGGCTACCTGGATGTGCAGCTGAAAATCCAGGTGCACTTCCTGATGCTGGTGGCCACGGCGTCGATGTTCAGCCTGGGTGCAGGGCTGTTTATCTTCGATTTTTTCCGCCATGCGCCGCAATTCAATGTCGATGAAGCCGATCCGGTGCTGGATGCGCCTCGAGCATCAGGTGCAGCATTGTGATAGATCGTTCGCTGATGCAGCAGCAAATGCAGGCCGCAGAATCCGCATTGCCGCAAGCCGAACCCTATTACCAACCCTGCGGCGACGAGGTAGAGATCTTCGAGCAGTGTCACGCCCGGCAAATGGCGATCATGCTCAAAGGGCCCACCGGGTGTGGCAAGACCCGCTTTGTCGAACACATGGCCTGGCGACTGCAACGCCCGTTGATCACCATCTCCTGCCATGACGACCTGAGTGCCAGCGACCTGGTCGGACGCTTCCTGATCGGTCATCAAGGCACCCATTGGGCGGAGGGCCCACTGACACGAGCAGTACGCGAAGGCGCGATCTGCTACCTCGATGAAGTGGTCGAAGCGCGGCAGGACACGGTGGTGGTATTGCACCCACTGACCGACCACCGGCGCATCCTGCCACTGGACAAGATCGGCGAGATTCTCGAAGCCTCGCCCTATTTTCAACTGGTGGTGTCTTACAACCCTGGTTACCAGCGGATACTCAAGGACCTCAAGCCCAGTACCCGCCAGCGCTTCGTGGCGCTGGATTTCGACTTCCCGCCGGCCGAGCGTGAGATCGCCATCGTTATCCATGAGGGCGCAACCGACTACGCCACCGCCCATGCCCTGGTCACCCTCGCCCATCGGCTGCGCGCCTTGCAAGACCGGGGCCTGGCGGAAGTTCCCAGTACGCGCCTGCTGATCGCGACTGCCCGCTTGATCACCAGCGGCATTGCCGCTCAGGCCGCCTGCCGGGCCGCGCTGATCTCACCGCTGTCCGATGACGCGGTGCTGGTGGCAGCCATGCGCGACCTGGTTGACCTGACCTTTATCTAAATGGCCGAAGCCGAAGACCTCATCACCGATGTCGCACGCCATGCAACGGTGTACGCCCAGGCGCTGTGGCGCCGTCACCGGGGCCCCGCCACCCGTGGAAAAGTCGTCACCCTGGCGGATGTCGCGCAACACCTTGATTTGCTGATCCAGGCTCTGTTTGGCACTCACTATCCGCTGCGCGTCGCACAACCGCCCACGCGCCCCACGTTGCTGAAAAAGCTTTTTCTGCGGAGTGAGAACCCGGGTCGGCAACGCGCCGTGCCAGCGACCGACGGCGTGTCTGTCTGGCTGCCGGAGTCTTCAGGTAGCGACGATGGACTGCTCGCCACGCAACGTTTCAGGACCCAGGCCTTGCAACAGACCATGCGCGCGCAAAGGGGCAGTGCCGACCATCTGCGGGATCTTGCCGATCCGATGCAACGCAGCGTCTATCTGCTGCTCGAAGCCTGGGCTGCCGACCGGGATCTGGTGCGATTGCTGCCGGGGCTGGCGACACCGATCCGGGGGTTGCGCCAGCAGGCACTGGCCATGCGCCCGCCCCTTCAGGCGTTTGCCGAACATCGACGGCCCCTGGAAAATCTGCTTCGTCGAATCCTGGCCACTGAATGCGGCGAATCCGTGGAGGGGCTGGCAATACCCGCCACCGCCACCGATTCGCTGCGTCAGGCACAAACCCTCGCGGCAAGCCTCTTGTCCGCCGACGTAACTCACCGGCATTGCGCACATCTGTTGCTGCTCGATGCCTGGACCGGCGACTTGCGCGAGCCGTCGGCCCAACAAGAGGTGCCGACGCTGCCCGGCGCCATCGATATCACTGACACGCTGCCACGCAGCGCCCGTCTCGAACGCCAGCCAAAGGTGCGCGAGGCCCGGGCCGACGAAGACAACGATCAGGAACAAGGCCCTTGGATGGTGCAATCCGCCGAGCCCCTGGAAAAGGCCGAAGACCCCGTGGGCATGCAACGCCCGGTCGACCGGGATACGGACATCCCGGCAGATGATTTTGCCGACGGATTGTCCGAACTCGACGAAGCCCGACTGGTGGTCGCAGCAGGCAGCCCCAAAGAAGTGTTGCTGAGTGACGATCCACCTCAGACCCGCGTTCGACACCTGGCACCCGCGCTTGCCGAAAACGCAATCAGCTACCCCGAATGGGACTACCGCACTCAGGTCTACCGTGATCCGGGTACAACCTTGCAGCTGTGCCCCGCCCATGAAGGCCCACAGCAATGGGTCGACCAAACCCTTGAAAGCCATCGGTCGATGCTCACTGCCATCCGCCAGCATTTTGAAAAGCTGCGCGCCCAGCGCGTCAGGTTGCGCAAACAAATGGACGGCGATGACATCGACCTGGAAGCCTATATCGACGGTTGTGCCGAGGCCCGCGCCGGCTTGAGCATGCCCCAGGCGTTGTATCAGTCCCAGCGGCGCAGTCGGCGCGACATGGCGATCATGTTGCTGATTGACGTCAGCGGTTCCACCGACAGCTGGCTGTCGCGCCATCGCCGGATCATCGATGTCGAGCGCGAGGCGTTGCTGCTGGTCTGTCTGGCGCTGGAGAGCCTGTGCGAACCCTATAGCGTGCTGGCGTTTTCCGGCGAGGGGCCGCAGCGGGTGACGATCCGCACCCTCAAGGCTTTCGACGAGCGCTACAGCGCTGCCGTGGGTCGGCGCATTGCCGCACTGGAACCGGAGCGCTATACCCGGGCAGGTGCAGCCATTCGCCACGCCAGTACCTTGTTGATGCGACAAGCGGCGACCCACCGGCTGCTCTTGCTGCTCTCCGATGGCAAGCCCAACGATGTCGACCTGTATGAAGGCCGCTATGGCGTGGAAGACATGCGCCAGGCCGTGAACGAAGCCAGGCTGCAAGGTATCTATCCGTTCTGTCTGACCATCGACCGTCAGGCCGCAAGTTACCTGCCGGCGGTATTCGGCTCGCGGCAATATGCCTTGCTGCCCCAACCTGAACTGTTGCCCGGCGTACTGCTCGAGTGGATCAAGCGCCTGCTGTCGGCCTGAGCCCTGCCGATCAGTTTGTTCCAGGCGAAAAAAATGGCGATGGGGAGTAAACCCATCGCCATCGGTACAGCCGGCTTGCTAAGACTTACTTGTTACCAGTCTTGGTGCTTGCTTCCGGAGCTGCTTTGGTGGCTGCGGCAGTCGCTTCGGCGAAACTGGTCTGAGCCGTTTCGGAAGCCTGCTTTGCGGCTTTCTGTGCGTTTTCAAATGCAGTGCCGGCACTTGCCAGGCCCGACTTGAACGCGTTCACTACTGGCTCGGAGCCGGCAGGTGCATTCTTGCTGATTGCTTCAACGAACTCTTGCACTTGCTGGGTGCCGGCTTCAACCTGGCTGGAGGCCAGCTTGGCGATGTCCGACTGGGTTTCGGCGATCAGCGCCTGAACCTGGCGATTGAACTCGGTCAGGCGTTCGGTTTGCTTGTTCGGCTGGGTGAAAGAAGCCTGCAGCTCGGCGAAATCCTGTGGACCGCGTACGGCCAGCAGCTTGCGAACACCTTCAAACTGCTCTTCGGAAGACTCGCGCAGGGCCTTGAACTGCAACTGGCTGAGCTGTTCAACGCTGGCGAAGACCTTGCCGCTGATTTGCTGGATCAGGTCGAGGTTGGCTTTCTGAGTGGCTTGCAGTTTTTCCGAGTTGAAAAAAGACATGCTTGAATCTCCTGGTACTGGAAGGCCCGAATGGGCCAGAGGACGCGATAGCGATCCTGCCAGACATCGCGTTAGCCTTGATATTGCAGTGCACAAAACATTTTGGCAACCCTTATTTTGTGCAGCGCAAAATAAACCTTGTCAGTTGTGCTCTTAATAGGTCTAAACTCCTGACTATCAGACGGCCGGCCCAGCCTTGTTCAATAACGGGTTGGATGCGTCGCTTCTCTTATAAGGCATCAGGAGATCACGATGGGCCAGGAAGAACATATTGCGTTGCAAGATGAAAGGCTTACACCAGGCTCAGGGTTGTTCGAACACCTGAATCACCTGCAACGCCTCAATACCCGCAACGTGCTCGACGCCGTGCAAAAGCGCCAGGCAAAAACCTTTGCCCCCTCAAGTCTGGGGCAACTGAGACAGCCTACCGCGAAGGAATGGCAGGAATATTTCACTGATCTGGCCCAACGCAGCGTGCTGTTCTGGGACACCTTGCGTCAGCGTGGCGACAACACCCTGGCGCACGAACGGGCCGGGTATCCGCTGCTGCTCAAGTTCGATCATGAAACCCTGGTCGCCGGTGCAGACCTGCCCCGCCCGGTCAATTACTCGCTGTTGCAGGTCTTCGGCGGCTCCGGCAAAGCGATAGACAGCAATAAACCGCCGGTGATCATCATCGATCCACGGGGCGGTCATGGTTCGGGCATCGGCGGTTTCAAACAGGATTCGGTCATCGGCGAAAGCCTGCGGGCGGGTCACCCTACCTATTTCATCTCCTTCAGCCACTCGCCAAGACCCGGGCAGACCCTTGCGGACATTAGCGCCGCCCAGGCCAGGTTCCTCGAGGTCGTCAGCGCCCGGCATCCTGCCAGTAGCAAACCGGTGGTGATCGGTAACTGCCAGGCCGGTTGGGCCTTGATGGGGTTGGCAGCTTCCCGGCCGGAGTTGCCGGGGCTGATCATCGTCAATGGCGCGCCGCTGTCCTACTGGGCCGGCGTCAATGGGCGCAATCCGATGCGCTACACCGGTGGCCTGCTGGGGGGCGGCTGGATGGCGCGCCTGGGCAGCGACTTGGGCAACGACCGTTTCGACGGCACCTGGCTGGTGAGCAACTTCGAAAGCCTCGACCCGGCGAACAGCTGGTGGGGCAAGTACTACCACCTGTTCAGCGAAGTCGACAGCGAGGCCGGGCGCTTCCTGGATTTCGAGCGCTGGTGGGGCAGCCCGACGCTGCTCAACGGCGAAGAAATCGAAATGATTGTCGACGACCTGTTCATCGGCAACCGATTGTCCGGCGGCCTGGGGCGCAAGAGCAGCGCGCTGGATCTGAAACGCATCGAAGTGCCGGTGGTGGTGTTCTGCTCCTATGGCGACAACATCACTTCGCCGCAACAGGCGCTGGACTGGATCGCCGACGTCTACCCCAGTGACCTCGCGCTGCAAAGTGCCGGGCGCACCATCGTTTACCTGCGCCATGCCAGCATCGGCCACCTGGGCATCTTCGTGTCCGGTGAAGTAGCCCGGCGCGAGCACCGGGAACTGCTCGGTGCTGTCGATACCATCAATGCCTTGCCGGCCGGACTCTATGAAATGTTGATCGAAGACCTGCCGGAAAACTCGGCGACTGCCTATGCCGTGCGTTTCGAACCGCGGCGCATCGCCGACATTCATGGCGACGAGCAGCCGCGCCGTGACGACGATCGCGAATTTGCCCTGGTCGAACGCGCATCCGCTCTCAACAACAATCTCTATGACAGCTTCATACGCCCCTGGTTGCGGCAGTGGATCAACGAACCGGCCGCCGAAATGATCCGACGCTCCCACCCCTTCCATCAGCAACAAGTGATGTGGAGCAGCATGAACCCGGCCTTGTGGTGGTTGTCCGCCGGTGCCTCCCAGGTGAGCAAGGATCGTCAGCCTGCCGCCCCGGACAACCCTCTCCTGGCCTGGCAGGCTTTGTTCTCCAACCAGATTCAGGATGCCCTGGACAGCTACCGCGATCTGCGCGATGCCACCCAGGAGCTGTGTTTCTACGGAATCTATGGGGTATTGAACAGCCTCACCGGTAATCCAGCGGGGCGAAACCTGCAGGCACATGCCGAGCAGCACGACAAGCTGGTGATCGAACGCCTGCAGGACGCGCTGCCCGTTGGCGGCCTGATGGAAGCCTTGATCCGCATCCTGTTTCTGCTGGGCCGCGACAGCAACGAGCCCGGCCAGCAAAGCGTAGAGAAATTGATCCGCAAATTGCAGGCGCCGCTGCAGGCTGAAGGTGCTGCGCCACTTGACTTGCGCGAAACGTTGAACCTGCAAAAAATGCTGGTCGCCACTTATCCGCAGGAAAGCGTGCAGAGCCTGCCGTTGATACTGCCCGAGGCCGTAGAACGCCAACAAGTGTTGGCGGCGGTGGCCAATCTGCTGCCGGAACTGCTGACAATCGACGGGGCTCAACATCCGGTCTGGTGTGAGCTGCACACGCTGCTCGATGTGCCTTTGCCGGGTTTCAACGCAATCCAGGCGTCAAGTGAAGCCCAAGCGCCAACCCAGGTCGTCAAGCAGGAACCACCTGTGGTAACACCTGAGCCGATGAAACCAACAGCTCCCGTGGCAACACCGCAGCCCGTAGAGAAAAAAGCGCCCGAGGCGCCATCGGAACCTATCAAGCAAAAAGCTCCCGTGGCAACCGCTGAGCCAGTCAAGCAAAAAGCCGTGGGGGTAATAACTCCGCCAGTCGAGCCAAAAGCGCCCGTCGTGATACCTCAGCCAGTCGAGCCAAAAGCTCCCGTGATCGCACCGCCGCCAGTCGAGCCAAAAGCTCCCGTGATCGCACCGCCGCCAGTCGAGCAAAAAGACCCGGTGGCCACACCTGAGCCGAGCAAGCAGCAAGTCCCGGTGGTGGCGGCCAAGCCGCTATCCACCAAGCCGACCGAACCAAAAGTCCCGGCAATACTCCCCAAGCTTGGCGCCAAAGCCGCGAAGCCGGTGCGCACCTCGAAAAAAGGCGTAAAGAAACCTCCTGCCAAATAGCTTTGCTCAGTGATGAGAGGCCGCGTCACATCCGCGCGGCCTCCCGGATCTCGAAGGATTCATCGGCCCGATACTGACCGGGGGTCATGCCGAACCAGCGGCTGCAGGCTTTGTTGAAGCTGCTGTGGTCATGAAAACCAAGGAGATACGCCACATGCTTCATGTTGAAGTGAGAATGGCGCAGGTAGAAATCGGCCAGTTGGCGGCGCACGGCATTCTGCACATCCTTGAACTGGGTCCCGTCCCTTTCCAGGGCGCGTTGCAGAGTGCGCTTGCTGAGGTTCAAGGCAGCGGCGATCGACTCCATGTCGCATTGCCCCTGGCCATGACTCAAACGCTCGGTGAGCAGCGCGCGGATTTTGCCGACAATGGAGAAACCGCACAGCGAATCCAACTGCGCCTCGGCGAAACTGTCATGCAGGACCGCCAGCGCCTCGTTGGCCATGCTCAACGGACGCAACAATTCCTGGCCGTCAAACAGAATGCTGTCGTAGGCCGAACCGAATTGCAGGTCGCAGCCAAACAGCCGCTGATGCTCGGACGTGTCTCGCGGTTCCGGATAGCTGAATTCCACGCTCAGGGGCTGCGGCAGCGTACCGTCGCCCAGCCAGCGGCAGAAGCCCAGCAGGGAAGCCAGCCCGGCATCGGCATATTGCCGAGGCTTGCTCGATCCGCACTGTTGATGATCGAGCGAGGCCATTCGGTAATGCTCAAGCTCCGGAACAAAAAACAGGCTGAACCCGGTGCCGATCAACGGGCTGAACCGCACCAGGCGTTCCAGCGCCCTTTTCAGGTTCAGGCTCGACATCATGGTGTAACCGACGATCTGAAAACTGCCGGGATGAAAATGGCCATAGGCTTTCAAACCGATGTCCGGATCGCCGCTGGCCTGCGCCGCCAGCTGCCAAAGCCGATAGATCACCCTTCGTTCGCACGATGCTCCTGGCGTGTGCGCGATGGTCAAGTCCAGTCCAGCCTCCTGACAAAGGTGGGCGACATCCAGTCCTTCCGCTGACAGCGTATTGACCAGCACGTTGGCGTAACCGGAACTCATTCTATACATGGCGTCCTCATTGACCTGTGGAACCGAACGTCCTGTCCGGAGCCATACTGATCTGCGTTAAAACAAAATATTAACCGGCGGTTCAATTTGCAGAATTGATCTCAGTATAGGTAAAGCTCACTTTTTGCGAGTGGATTAAAAAATCTGCATGGCGCCGTTGGACACCAGACAGTCACCTACCAACACTTCCGCATCCCTCGCCAATACAGAAGAATCACACCCCATCCTGCAACGCAAAAAATAGAAAGGAAAGACTGTATGAAATCGCTTGGTCGTATTGCGTTGGTTACTGGCGGTATGGGTGGGATCGGCACGGCAATTTGTCAGCGCCTGCACAATGAAGGTTTCAAAGTCATCGTGGGCTGCAGCTCGGATTCCGCCCGCAAGAATGAATGGGCAGCGAGCCAGCTGGCGGCGGGTTATCAGTTCGAATTCATCTACGGCGACATCACCGATTGGGAGTCCACCCGCAAGGCTTTCGAGTTGGCCCGTGAACAATTCGGCCCGGTGGATGTACTGGTCAACAACGCCGGCATCACCCGTGACGCGTCCTTCCGCAAAATCACTCCGGAAGACTGGAACGCCGTCATCAACACCAACCTAAACGGCATGTTCAACACCACCAAACAGGTGATTGAAGGCATGTTGTCCAAGGGCTGGGGCCGGATCATCAACATCTCCTCGATCAACGGTCAACGTGGCCAGTTCGGCCAGACCAACTACAGCGCGGCCAAAGCCGGCATCCATGGCTTCACCATGGCCCTGGCCCGTGAAGTTTCAGGCAAGGGCGTGACCGTCAACACCGTCTCCCCCGGCTATATCCAGACCAGCATGACCGCGGCCATCCGCCAGGACATTCTCGACACCATGATCGCCGCTACCCCGGTCGGCCGCCTCGGCCAACCCGAAGAAATCGCCTCGATCGTGGCCTGGCTGGCCTCCGATGAATCGGGCTACAGCACCGGCGCCGACTTCTCGGTCAATGGCGGCATGAACATGCAATAAGTCTGTCAGGGCAAGGACGCCCTGCTCTCGCTTGACACAATCCTTATGAGGTTTTGCATGAACGAAGTCGTAATCGTTGCCGCTACGCGTACCGCCATTGGCAGTTTCCAAGGTTCCCTGTCCGCCATTCCCGCCACCGAACTGGGCGCAGCAGTGATTCGTCGCCTGCTCGAACAGACCGGTGTCGATGCTGCACAGATCGATGAAGTGATCCTCGGCCAGGTGCTGACCGCAGGCTCCGGGCAGAACCCGGCACGCCAGTCGGCCATCAAGGCCGGCCTGCCCCATACCGTCCCTGCCCTGACCCTGAACAAAGTCTGCGGCTCCGGCCTCAAGGCGGTCCAGCTCGCGGTCCAGGCAATCCGTTGCGGCGACGCCGAACTGGTGATCGCCGGCGGCCAGGAAAACATGAGCCTGGCACCGTATGTGTTGCCCAAGGCACGCACCGGCCTGCGCATGGGTCATGCGCAGCTGCAGGACAGCGTGATCCAGGATGGCTTGTGGGATGCGTTCAACGATTACCACATGGGCATCACCGCCGAAAACCTGGCCAGCAAGTATGAGCTCAGTCGCGAAGACCAGGACGCCTTTGCCGCGGCCTCGCAACAGAAAGCCTCTGCCGCCATCGAAGGCGGTTATTTCAAGGCTGAAATCACCCCGATCCTGATTCCCCAGCGCAAGGGCGACCCGGTGGTCTTCGACACCGATGAACAACCCCGCCCGAGCAGCACAATCCAGGCCCTGGGCAACCTCAAGCCGGCGTTCCAGAAAACCGGTACCGTCACCGCCGGCAACGCATCGACTCTTAACGACGGCGCCGCCGTGCTGATGCTGGCCAGCGCCGAAAAGGCCCAGGCCCTCGGCTTGCCAGTGCTGGCCCGTATCAAGGCTTATGCCAGTGCCGGTGTCGACCCGTCGATCATGGGCATCGGCCCGGTGCCTGCCACCCGCCTGGCCCTGACCAAGGCCGGCTGGAGCCTGGACGACCTGGACCTGATCGAAGCCAACGAAGCGTTCGCCGCGCAGTCGCTGGCCGTAAGCAAGGAACTGGGTTGGGACATGAACAAGGTCAACGTCAACGGTGGCGCGATTGCCCTCGGTCATCCGATCGGTGCATCGGGCGCGCGTATCCTGGTGTCGCTGGTGCATGAACTGATTCGTCGCGATGGCAAAAAAGGTCTGGCCACCTTGTGCATCGGTGGCGGTCAGGGCGTCAGCCTGGCCATCGAGCGCTAGACTCACCGAACTGCTTTCCTGGCTGCAGCCGCAGCGCCGAAATCCGGCGCCGCGGTTTTTTTCTGTCTGGTTCTTTTCATGTGGGCAAGGAGTTCCATGGACAATAACGCACATACTTTCAACACCTTCTGGTCCGGCCAGGTTCCGTTCGTTGCCTCTTTTGCGGTGCAACAGTTGCGTCTGTGGGTCGCTACCAATCCGTGGTTCACCGGGCAGGACCACAACGCCTGGTTCGACGTGCCACGCAGCACTCTGGACAGCCTTCAGTCGGATTATCATCAGCAGTGGGCTGAACTCGGCCAGCGCTTGCTGACCGGCCAGGCCTTCACCTTCGACGACCGCCGGTTCGCCAGCGGTAACTGGAGCCAGCCGTTGTTTGGTTCCCTCGCGGCGTTTTACCTGCTCAATGCCGGTTTTCTGCTGAAGCTGCTCGATCTGCTGCCGATCAACGACAAGAAACCACGCCAGCGTCTGTTGTATCTGGTGGAGCAAGCGATCGCCGCCGCGGCCCCGAGCAATTTCCTTGCCAGCAATCCCGACGCGCTGCAACGACTGGTCGATACCCAGGGCAGCAGCCTGGTCACCGGCCTGATGCACTTGGCCGCCGACTTGCAGGAAGGCAAGATGCGCCAGTGCGACGCCGGTGCTTTCAAAGTGGGCGTCGACCTTGCCAATACTCCTGGCGAAGTGGTTTTCGAGAACGAGTTGTTCCAGCTCCTCCAGTACTACCCGCAAAGCGAAACCCAATACCGACGCCCGGTATTTATCGTGCCGCCGGCGATCAACAAGTACTACATCCTCGACCTGCGCCCGGACAACTCGATGGTCCGCCATCTGTTGCAGCAGGGTCACCCGGTGTTCCTGATGTCCTGGCGCAACTTCGACCAGGCACACGCCGGCACCACTTGGGATGACCTGGTCGAAACCGGCATTATCAAAGGCCTGCAGGTGACCCGCGAGATCAGTGGCGAACAACGGCCCAATTGCGTTGGTTTCTGCATCGGCGGCACGCTGCTGGGTTCGGCGCTGGCCGTATTGGCGGCCCGCGGCGACAAGGACATCGCCAGTGTCAGCCTGCTGACCACGTTCCTCGATTACCTCGATACCGGTCCGATCGATATCTTCGTCGACGAGCAATTGGTGGCCTACCGCGAGCGCACCATCGGCGGCGTCAATGGCCCCATCGGCCTGTTCAAGGGCGAGGACATGGGCAATACCTTCTCGCTGCTGCGCCCCAACGACCTGTGGTGGAACTACAACGTCGACAAATACCTCAAGGGCCAGAAACCGATCCCGCTGGATTTGCTGTTCTGGAACAACGACAGCACTAACCTGCCGGGGCCGATGTATTGCTGGTACCTGCGCCATACCTATTTGCAGAACGACCTGAAATCCGGCGATCTGGATTGCTGCGGGGTCAAGCTGGACCTGCGCGCCATCGACGCCCCGGCCTACATCCTCGCCACCCATGACGACCACATCGTGCCATGGCGCAGCGCTTACGCCAGCACCGATTTGCTGTCAGGGACCAAGCGTTTCGTGCTTGGCGCTTCAGGGCATATCGCCGGCGTGATCAATCCACCGGCCAAGGAAAAACGCCACTACTGGACCAACGACCAGGTCAATCAAGACCCGGAAAGCTGGTTCGGCAATGCCAAACAGCATCCTGGCAGTTGGTGGAACGATTGGTTCGTCTGGCTGGCCGATCAGGCCGGGGAACGCCAGCCTGCAGTGTCGCACGCCGGTAATGAGCAATACCCGCCGCTGGAACCGGCACCTGGGAGTTATGTGAAGCAATGACCGTCAGGCCCGCGCTCTAATCTGAGCGCGATGGTGAGTGGGCTGCCGCCTTCGCTGGCAAGCCAGCTCCTACAGGGATTTTCGGTGTCTGGGAAATGTGTGCCCTGGCACCGCTCCAAATGTGGGAGCGGGCTTGCTCGCGAAAGCGGTGTGTCAGTCGCTGCGATTTTGAATCTACCGACGCCTTCGCCAACAAGCCGGTCTCGCTCCCACAGGGAATTGTTGGTGCCTGGGGGGGAGATTTGAAATGGCGGAAGGCAGCGGGAGTCGAACCTGCCCGGGAACGGATGCCGTCCCCCACCGTGTTTGAAGCCCGGCCGCGCCACCGGGCGCGATTGCCTTCCTGAGTTCAGGGCTCGTTCGGTTGAGCCAGTGCATTGTCGAGTCGTAGATGACGCTTGTCGCCGAACCGCCGGGTGAGGCCGATTCGGTCGAAGTATTCAAGAATCTGGATGCTGCGTTTACGCCCCAGGCCCACCTTATCGCGAAACGCCGTGACCTGGATCTGCGGGTTCTCGGCCGCCAGTTGCACCAGCATAGCCGCCAATCGACGCAGCATCGCATCGGTGTAGAACAGATCACGGACTATCTGGTGCAGCAACCCCAGCCGCGCCATCTTGCGCAGCAGCAAGCGTACCGCGACCGGGTCATGGCCAAGGTCGCGCACCCACGGCGGATCGAAGCCTGCCTGCTCGAACACCGGCTGCAAGTGTCGCCACAAAGCTTCGTCCTCTTCGCTCAAACGCACCTGATGATCGGGCAGATGCAACCACGGACCGCTGGCCGCCATCGCGCCGCTGGCCAGCAATGCTTCAAGCAGGCTGATGAAGGCCGCACGATCCAGTGCGGTGCCGGTGAACCGGCGCAAGCGATCCCGGTCCGGTCCCATTTGATCCGGTTCAAGTCGATGAAAACGGGCGAGGTGTTCCAGCACCGATATTTTCAGGGCTTCCCAGCGGGACGCACTGAACAGCAATGAACCTCGCCGTGTGTCGATCAGATGCACATCGCCCGGCAACACCCAGTTATCCCGCAGACGGTTGAACTGACGCTCCAGGCGTCGCGGATCGAGGCCTGTGTCGCTGTTGGCCAGCAATACCGGCAGCACCTGTTCCAGGCTATTGCTGCCGGCCAGTGCCTGCAGCTGCGCCAAACGCTCGGGACTGCGGCGGTGTCGGCTCGGCGCAAACGGGTCGAGTACCCGGCCACCGCCAAGCGTGCGTTGGGCGCTCTGGTCGCGAAGAATCAGCGGATCGCCCTTCACGGCCTGCACCGGTGCATTGAGCAGCAGCTGCGCGAGCATCTGCCCACCGGGGTCGAGGTTTGTGCCTTCGAGCAACGCCACCCGTCCCGTCACGTCCTGGGTAGCCACATGCACATGCACCGATTGAAAGTGCTCCAGGGGCCGATTTTCGCTGGCCAGTAACCGTAATTCGATATCCAGGCGTTGGGTCGGCGCAAACAGCCACTCGGCCAGCAGCCAGTGCCCCCGGTGAATCTGCTCCAGCGCCAGACGCTCGGCACTCAGGTTCAACGCCACGCGCTGGCCGGCCCACGCGCTAGTCGCGGCTTGATTTTGCGCATGCAGGCCACGCACGCGTACCGGTTTTCCATGGGGACCGAGCATCAGCGTATCACCCACCGCAACCTGCCCGGACAACGCGGTACCGGTCACCACGATACCGGCACCGGCCACGCTGAAAGCGCGATCGATGGCCAGGCGGAAACCGCCGCGGGTGCTGCGTTGCAGCACTTCATGTTGCGCCTGGAGCAAGGCCAGGCGCAGGGCCTCGACTCCCGTCCCGGTCACACTCGACAGCGCTATCCGCGGCGCACCGGCATAGGGTCCGGGTGCCAGCAACGCTTCGATCTGTTCGTGCACGGCCTGCACCCTGGCGGGATCGACCCGGTCGCATTTAGTGATGGCAATCAGTGCCCGGGGAATGCCCAGCAGTTCGACGATGGCCAGATGTTCGCGGGTCTGTGGCATGACACCATCGTCGGCCGCCACCACCAGCAGCACCAGATCAATGCCCTGCGCCCCGGCCAGCATGTTGTGGGTGAAGCGCTCATGACCGGGCACGTCGATAAAACCGGTCAGGGGCGCTCCGGGTTCCAGCGCCGCATACAGGTAACCCAGGTCGATGGTCATGCCGCGCTCGCGTTCTTCCCGGCGACGATCGCCGGCCTGGCCGGTCAGGGCCTGGAGCAAGGCTGTCTTGCCATGATCGACGTGCCCTGCGGTACCGACTATCACCCTGGTGCACCCTCCTGCGGCCATTGCTCGAGTTGCGCGAGCCACGCCGCCTCGTCGTCCAGTTGCCGCAGGTCGAGCCACAATGCGTCGTCATCGATGCGTCCGAGTACCGGGATCGGCAAGTCGCGTAGCTTGGTTTCCAGACCGTGCAAGCATCGTCCGCGCAGACGTTTGGACACCAGCGGGCGCAGGCATAACGCGGCACTTGGCAGGCGCGCCACCGGTTGGCTGCCACTGCCGATCATGCCCAGTGCCGTCACTGCGCTGACGCCCCAGCTGTCGCCGAGCACCCTGGCCAGCGCAGGCAGCAGGCGTTCGGCCTGGGCCAGGATGTCCGCTTGTGGCCGGGTCAGCAGGCGCAGACTCGGCAAGCGTTCGGCCAATCGGTCCGGATTGCGATACAGGCCCAACACGGCCTCGAGGGCGGCCAAGGTCAGTTTGTCGACCCGCAAGGCGCGTTTGAGCGGGTTCTTCTTGATTCGCGCGATCAGGTCCTTGCGACCGACGATCAACCCGGCTTGCGGCCCGCCGAGCAACTTGTCACCGCTGAAGGTCACGATGTCCGCGCCATCGAGCAGCGCCTGGCGCACCGTCGGTTCGGCGGGCAATCCCCAGCGTGTCAGATCCAGCAGGCTGCCGCTGCCGAGGTCCTCAAGCAACGGCAATCCGTGTCGGTGGGCTATTTGCGCCAGCTCGGTGGTCGGCACCTGGGCGGTGAAGCCTTCGATGGCGTAGTTGCTCGCATGGACGCGCATCACCAGGCCACTGCGCGGACCGATGGCTGCCTCATAATCCCGGGCATGGGTGCGATTGGTGGTGCCGACTTCGTGCAGCTTCACCCCGGCCCGGGCCATGATGTCGGGAATCCGGAACGCGCCGCCGATCTCGATCAGCTCGCCCCGGGAAATGATGCCTTCCTTGCGCGCGCCCAGGCTGTTGAGCGTCAGCAACACCGCGGCGGCATTGTTGTTGACCACGGTCACGGCTTCGGCGCCGGTCAACTCGCGGATCAAGCCTTCGATCAAGTCGTCACGGTCGCCGCGCCTGCCGCTGTCCAGGTCGAATTCCAGGTTGAGCGGGTAGCGCGCAGCGAGCTGCACCGCTTCAATGGCTTCCTCGGGCAACAGTGCTCGACCGAGGTTGGTGTGGAGCACGGTGCCGGTAAGGTTGAATACTCGGCGGACATGGCTGCGGTGCTGGATCGCCAAACGCTCGCCGACCCTTCCCGCCAATACCTGCGGGTTGATTTCCACCCCCTCCACCGCCCCGTCATGCACCGCCTCGCGCATGTCATCGAGCAATTGCCGCAAGCTCGCCAGCAGCGCGTCGCGCCCATAGCGCTCGGCCAGTGGCTGGCACGCCGGATGACGCAACAAACTGTCTATGGAAGGTAGCCGCAAGGCCTGGCTGGCGGATCTGGAAGACATCAGGGGCTCCCGCAAACGCTGACCGCCTGAGTGTAGCCGTTGAACCCCTGTAGGAGCTGGCTTGCCAGCGAAAGCGGTCTCGAGCCTTGCGGTGCCCATGGCAACGCCTTCGCCGGCAAGCCGGCTCCTACAGGATCACGGGTTCAGTCGCTTCCGGGGGCTAACAACAGATTCGGCGCGGGGCGCTGGTAGCCTTCCTGCTCCAGGCGCATATCGAGCATCAGGCTGCTCAGGTCAGTCGAGAGCGCTTCGGCTTCGGCGTCGTACTCCAGGTACAGCAGCTTCAGGTAGCTGTGACAGCCGGGGCAGGTTTCCGCGCGCAACGGCGCCTGGTCGGCGGCGTGGCGGTCATCGTCGAGGCTGACGTATTCCAGGCCTTTGCTTTGTTCGCAATACACGCATTTGACCCGCACCACGTGCCATTCGCAGGCACACAACGAGCACACCAGATAACGCAGGCCGTTGTATTTGCCACGATGACGAATCACCCCGGCCATGGCCGGCGAACCACAGGCCGGGCATTGGTTGAGACTATCGCCGGGTTTCAGGTGCAGATTCGGCGTGCCCAACAACCAATGGCTCCAGGCTACCTGCAACGCGGCGCCGAGAAACGGCACCAGTGCGGCCGGCAGCAACGTGAACTGGCCGCTGACCAGCGCAATCGCCCAGGCCTTGAGCTGTCCGGCGTTAGCGTTGCGCAAAGCGACCAAGGCTTTTTCGACCGCAGGTTGTGCAGGTGGGGGGTAGCGCTGCAACAGGCCTTCGAGGAACGGCAACCAACCTCCCTCTCGCACCAGGCTGTCGGCAGCGAACGGTGGCAGGCCATGTTGCTGGCAGACCCGCAGGCGTTCGGGGTCCGTCAGTGCGGTTGCGGGTGGATCGTCCATCAGTTGCTGCTGAACATGGCACAGGCCGGCCACCAGGCGCAGATAGTCGGCCAAGGGATGCCCTTCGGCAAATCGTTCCAGGCGCTGCGCCCGCAACATGAACAAGTTGTTCGGTGGCAGGTGCAGAAACGGCGGAGAAGTCGCCGCCGCTTCGATGTCGTCAGGCTCAAGAATCGTCGCCAAGGGTTTATCCTTTTCTGTTGATCGGCCGCTCGGGATGTTCGTCCCGGGTCACTTCCCGGTACCAGAGTTCGTGGTGTTTTTTTGCCCAGGCGCGGCTGACCCAGCCATGCATCATGGCGCTGACCGACCCCTTGATCCAGATGCCGGCGTAAATGTGCACGATGATGCTCAGCACCAAAATCAAGCCGGCCACCGCGTGCAGCAACATCGCCCAGCGAATCGCCGTGATGCCGAAGTAAACGCTGAAATACGCGCGCCAGATCACCAGGCCACTGAACAGCAACACCAGCATGCACAGGAGCAAGGTCCAGAACAGCAGCTTCTGCCCCGGGTTGTACTTGCCGATCGCCGGCACGCCCTCCTCCTCGTTGCGGATCACCCGCCCGACACGGCGCAGCCACAGGCGGTCATTGCTGATAAAGAAATTCGCCCGAAAAAATTGAATCACCAGGCCCAGAAACAGGACGAACATCACCACGCCCATGAACGGATGCAGGATGCGCGTCCAGGGTCCGCCGCCGAACAGGTGGCTGAGCCAGAACAGCGCCGGATGAAACAACGCCAGCCCCGACAGCGCCGCCAGGAAGAAGAAGATCGCCACCAGCCAGTGATTGGTGCGCTGGTTCGCGGTATAGCGCAGGATCTGTCTGCGGATCATGGTCTGTCCTCCCCGCGCGGATCAAAGGTATGCACCGACGGATCGACCTCATGCACCGCCGGATCGACGACGCCCGGGAGCTCATCCTCCTCGACCAGCTGCGGCCCGACTCGCACGTAGTGGAAGAACCCGGCCAGCACCGCCAGGCCCATGGCCAGTAACCCCAAGGGTTTGCTCACGCCCTTCCACAGGTCCACCAGGGGACTGATGGTCGGATGATCCGGCAAGCCGGCGTAGAGCACCGGCGTGTCCGCGTGATGCAACACATACATGACATGCGTGCCGCCGACACCGGCAGGGTCGTACAGGCCGGCGTTGGCAAAACCGCGGCTCTTGAGGTCGACGACGCGCTCGGCGGCGTGTTCTTTCATGTCGTCCTTGGTACCGAACACGATCGCCCCGGTGGGACAGGTTTTCACGCAGGCCGGCTCCAGGCCCACCGCCACCCGGTCCGAGCACAGGGTGCATTTGTAGGCCTTGTGATCCTTCTGCGAGATGCGCGGAATGTTGAACGGGCAACCGGTGATGCAGTAACCGCAGCCGATGCAATGGTCCTGGTCGAAATCGACGATGCCGTTGGCGTGCTTGATGATCGCGCCCGGGCTCGGGCACGCCGCCAGGCAACCCGGTTCGGCACAGTGCATGCAGCCGTCCTTGCGAATCAGCCATTCGAGGTTGCCGGCATCGGTTTCATGCTCGGTAAAGCGCATCAAGGTCCAGGTGTCTGCACTCAGGTCATGGGGGTTATCGTAGGTGCCGAGGTTATGCCCGACTTCGTCGCGCAGCTCGTTCCATTCCGAGCAAGCGACCTGGCAGGCCTTGCAGCCGATGCACTTGGTGGTGTCGATCAGCTTGGCCACTTCGTCCTGAGTGCGCACCGAAGGCGAAACCGTGGTGGTGGCCGAACGGGCGATGATGTCTTGGCTGGCCATTTAGACTTTCTCCACGTTGACCAGGAATGACTTGGATTCCGGGGTCTGGGAATTGCCATCGCCGAGGAACGGCACCAGGGTATTGGTCAGGTAACCGTGGCGCGTCAGGCCGGTGAAGCCCCAGTGCAACGGAATCCCGATGTGGTGCACCACCTGGCCGTTGACCTGCAACGGCCGGATGCGCTTGGTCACCACCGCCACCGCTTCGATGAAGCCGCGCTTGGAGCTGACTCGCACCTTGTCGCCAGCAACGATGCCTTTGTCCTTGGCCAGCACTTCGCCGATCTCCACGAACTGCTCGGGCTGGGAGATGGCGTTGAGCTTGCAATGCTTGCTCCAGAAGTGGAAATGCTCGGTCAGCCGGTAGCTGGTGGCCGCGTAGGGATAATCCTTGGCCACGCCGAGGGTGTCCCACACCGAATCGAAGATCCGCGCCGCCGGGTTGCTGGTGGCGCCCTTGTTGTTGGGGTGCAGCGGGTTGATGCCGATGGGCGTTTCGAACGGTTCGTAGTGTTCCGGGAAGGGGCCTTCGGCCATATTGTCCCGGGTGAAAAACCGCCCGACGCCTTCGGGCGCCATGATGAACGGGTTCATTCCGGCTTCCGGTGGCGAATCGGCCTTGTAGTCCGGGATGTCGGTGCCGGTCCAGGTTTTGCCGTTCCACCATACCAGGCGCTTGTTCTCGGCCCAGGGTTTGCCCTGCGGGTCGCACGAGGCGCGGTTGTAGAGAATCCGACGGTTCGCCGGCCAGGCCCAGGCCCAGCCCTGATGCTGGTGCGTGCCGTAGGGGTCGCTGTTGTCGCGCCGGGCCATCTGGTTGCCCGCCTCGGTCCAGCTGCCGCAGAAAATCCAGCAACCGGACGCGGTGCTGCCGTCATCCTTGAGCTGGCCGAAACCGGCCAGTTGCGCGCCGGCCTTGATTGTCGCGCCGGTGGCGTCGGTGAAGTCGGCGGTGGCGCTGCCGTTGATTTCCTTGGCCAGTTCTTCCGGCGACGGTTCTTCAGGCACTTTGTAGGGCCACGACAGTTTCATCATCGGCTCGGCATAGGCACCGCCATTGGCCTGATAACGCTGGCGCAGGCGCAGGAACAATTCGCTCATGATACGGATGTCGGTCCGCGCCAATCCCGGGCCGTCGGCGCCTTTCCAGTGCCATTGCAGCCAGCGACTGCTGTTGACCAGCGAGCCGTCCTCCTCGGCGAAGCAGGTGGTGGGCAGGCGAATCACTTCGGTCTGGATGTCGGCGCTCTTCACATCGTTGTACGGCCCGACGTTTTTCCAGAACTCGGAGGTTTCGGTGGCCAGCGGATCCATGATCACCAGCCACTTCAGTCTGGCCAGTGCCGCCGTCACCCGGTTTTTATCCGGCAGCGCGGCGATCGGGTTGAAGCCCTGGCACATGTAACCGTTGACCTTGCCCTGGCCCATCATGTCGAACATTTTCAGGATGTCGTAGCTGGGGACGTCGATCTTGGGCAGGTAGTCGTAGCCCCAATGATTCTCTGACGTGGCATTGGCGCCGTACCAGGACTTCATCAGGCTGACATGAAACTTGCCGTAGTTCTGCCAGTAGGACATCTGTCCTGGACGCAACGGCTTCAGCGCCCGTTTGAAGATGTAGGTGTCGTAATCCTGCTCGCTGTCGCTGGGCAGGGTCAGGTAGCCGGTCAAGGTGTTCGACAATAGTCCGAGGTCGGTCAGGCCCTGGATGTTGGAGTGCCCGCGCAAGGCGTTGACGCCGCCGCCGGGCATGCCGACGTTGCCCAGCAGCAGTTGCACCATCGCCGCGCTGCGGATGATCTGCGAACCGATGGAATGCTGGGTCCAGCCCAGGGCATAGAGAATCGTCATGGTCTTGCCCGGTTGCGAGCAGGTGGCGATTTCTTCCCAGATCTTTTTGATCGATTCGGTCGGCATGCCGCAGATCTGGCTCACCAGTTCCAGGTTGTAACGGCTGTAGTGCTGCTTGAGCAGCTGGTAGACGCAGCGCGGGTCTTGCAGGGTCGGGTCAACCTTGGCGAAGCCGTCTTCGGCGTATTGATAGTTCCAGGTGGTCTTGTCGGTATAACGACGCTTGGCCGCGTCATAGCCGCTGAAGATCCCGTCCTCGAACGTGAAACCGGGGTCCACCAGGAACGACAGGTCGGTGTAGTTGCGCACGTACTCGTGCTGGATCTTGTCCTCGGTCAGCAGATAATTGATCAACCCGCCCATGAAGGCGATGTCGGTGCCGGTGCGAATCGGCGCGTAATAGTCGGCCACCGAAGCGGTCCGGGTAAATCGCGGGTCGATCACGATCAGCCTGGCGGCGTTGTGCGCCTTGGCTTCGGTCACCCATTTGAAGCCACACGGGTGCGCTTCTGCTGCGTTGCCGCCCATCACCAGGATCAGGTTCGCGTTAGCGATATCGGTCCAGGTATTGGTCATGGCACCACGGCCAAACGTCGGGGCAAGACTTGCCACCGTCGGGCCGTGTCAGACACGCGCCTGGTTGTCGAACCCCAGCATGCCGAGACTGCGAATGACCTTGTGGGTGATATAGCCCGCTTCGTTGGACGCCGCCGAGGCCGCCAGGAAACCGGTGGTCAGCCAGCGGTTCACTGTTTCGCCCTCTTCGTTCTTCTCGATGAAGTTGGCGTCGCGATCGGCCTTCATCAGATCGGCCACGCGATCCAGCGCTTCGTCCCAGGAGACCCGCGTCCACTCGCTGCTGCCCGGCTTGCGCACTTCGGGGTAGTGCAGGCGACCGGGGCTGTGGATGAAGTCGAGCAGGCCGGCGCCTTTGGGGCACAGGGTGCCGCGGTTGACCGGGTGGTCGGCATCGCCTTCGATGTGGATGATGTTTTGCGCGACGTTCTTGGCGGCATCGCCCTGGCTGTACATGATCAACCCGCAGCCGACCGAGCAATACGGACAGGTGTTGCGGGTTTCATGGGTGTGGGCAAGCTTGAAGTGGCGCACCTGCTCGGCGAAGGCAGTCGCGGGGGCCATGCCCAGCGCGCCGAGGCTCGAGCCCGCAAGGCCGATACCAGCGACCTTGAAGAACTGACGACGGTTGAGGTCCATCGTGCACTCCTGATCAGGTGGAGACCCGGTACTTTGCCTGATGCCGATCAGCGCTCTCTGTAGGAGCGAGCTTGCTCGCGATGGTCTCAAAGGCGACGCGCTTATTCAGACACAACGCGTTATCGTTAACGTTCATCGCGAGCAAGCTCGCTCCTACAAGGTCGGCATTCGTACTTTTGCCGGGTTTTTCTGGACGATCACGGTGCCGGCAGCGTAGCTACCGACACTGGAAACTGTAGACAATGCTGTGGTGCATTGTGTGAAAACCGACAGTCGGGCAATCCCTATCTTCCTGCCTCGCCCCCGATCTGTAGGAGCTGGCTTGCCAGCGAAGGGGCCGTCACATCCAACATCATCGTTGCCTGTGCCACCGTCTTCGCTGGCAAGCCAGCTCCTACAGGGGCTTCCCAGCGAAGAGGCCGTCACATCCAACATCATCGTTGCCTGTGCCACCGTCTTCGCTGGCAAGCCAGCTCCTACAGGGGGGTTGGCGGCGCGCCAGTCGACATTGATGCTGGCTGTGACGGCCTCTTCGCCGGCAAGCCGGTCTCGCTCCTGCAGGGGCTTGGCGCTTATCATGTCTGCCGAATTAATCCCGGCCTTTATGAGATGAGCATGACTTTCGATTTTGATCAGGTGTTCGACCGCCACGACACCGGCAGTACCAAATGGAGCCGTTACGCGGCCGATGTATTGCCGATGTGGGTTGCCGACATGGACTTCGCCGCGCCGCCGGTGATCATCCAGGCCCTGCAAAAACGTCTGGAACACCCGTTGCTCGGCTACAGCGTGGCGCAGGATGATTTGCGCAATGCCATCGTTGCCGACCTGTGGAACAAGTACACCTGGCGCGTCGAACCCCATGAGCTGATCTTCCTGCCGGGCGTGGAGTCGGGCTTCAACATGGCCCTGCACGCGCTGGTGCAGCCTCAACAGACTGTCGTGGTGCAGACCCCCAACTACCCGCCGTTGCGCCATGCGCCGGGGCATTGGGGGCTGAACAAAGTCGAACTGCGTTTCGACGCTCTGCCTGACGGTACCTATGCCACGCCACTGCATGCCTTGCGCCAGTCCCTGGAAGGCGGCGGCGCCCTGCTGTTGAGCAACCCGCATAACCCGCTGGGCAAGGTGTTCCCTCGGGAAGAACTGCAAGCGGTGGCGCAAATCTGCCTGGAACAGGATGCCTGGATCATCTCCGACGAGATCCACGCCGAGTTGTGCTTCGACGGCCGGGTGCATCTGCCGATCGCGACCCTGAGCCCGGATATCGCCAGGCGCACTATCACGCTGATGTCGGCCAGCAAGGCTTATAACATTGCCGGGCTGAAAACCTCGTTCATGATCATTCAGGACAAAGCCGTGCGCGAGCGGGTCAACCATGCGCGCTGCGGCCTGGTCGACAGCGTCAACCCGCTGGGCCTGGAAGCCACCCGCATCGCCTACAGCGAAGCTGGCCCCTGGCTGGCCGGGCTCATGGGTTATCTGCAAGCTAACCGCGATTACCTGGTCGACGCCGTTCGCACCCGATTGCCGGGCGTGACCATGAATGTGCCGCAGAGCACGTATCTGGCGTGGCTCGATTGTTCGGCGCTGGGGCTGGACAACCCGCAACAATTCTTCCTCGAGCAGGCCAGGGTCGGGCTCAGCGCCGGCCTGGACTTCGGCGATGACAGCCAACAGTTCGTGCGCCTGAACTTCGGCTGCCCGCGGGCATTGCTGGAAGAAGGCATTGCGCGGATGGAGCGCAGCCTGATCAATCGCACCCGCTAAAATCACGCAACCCCTGTAGGAGCCGGCTTGCCGGCGAAGGCGTCCTTTCAGCCAGCAATGATGTCGACTGGAAGGGCCTCTTCGCCGGCAAGCCGGCTCCTACAGGGGATTTGTGTAGTGCCAGGGTTTACCGTACAGCAATGAAATCCAACCGAACTCAAGGCAAAACACCAGGGTCAACCCTTTGACTCTTCTGCCTTGAAAACGGAGATTTCCCCATGAACGACTATCCAAAACCACCCTTCCCCAAACAAGGCCAGCCCGTCCCCGGCTCTCAAAAGAAAATGGAGCCCTACCCTGACTGCGGCGAGCAGAGCTACAAAGGCTCGGGTCGGCTGGAAGGCAAGATAGCCCTGATCACCGGAGCCGACAGCGGCATCGGACGCGCCGTCGCCATTGCCTTCGCCCGTGAAGGCGCGGATATCGTGGTGGCCTATCTCAACGAACATGAAGACGCGCAGGAAACCGCACGGTGGGTCGAGCAGGCTGGCCGTCAATGCTTGCTGCTGCCCGGCGACCTGGCGCAAAAGGCGCAATGCCAGGCTTTGGTGGACAAGACGGTCGAACGCTTCGGCCGGATCGATGTGCTGGTCAATAACGCCGCGTTCCAGATGACCCACGAAAACTTCGAAGACATCCCCGACGACGAATGGGTGATGACCTTCGATGTCAACATCACCGCCATTTTCCGTATTTGTCAGGCCGCGCTGAAGCATATGCAACCCGGCAGTTCGATCATCAACACCAGTTCGGTCAATTCGGACATGCCCAAACCGACCCTCCTGCCTTACGCCACGACCAAGGGCGCCATCGCCAACTTCACCGCCGGCCTGGCGCAGATGCTCGGCGAGAAGAATATCCGGGTGAATTGCGTGGCACCGGGACCGATCTGGACGCCGTTGATCGTCTCGACCATGCCTGATGAAGAAGTGCAGAACTTTGGTGGACAGACGCCCCTCGGACGGCCGGGCCAGCCGGTGGAGGTGGCGCCGATCTATGTGCTGTTGGCGTCGGACGAAGCCAGTTACATCACGGGTCAGCGTTATGGGATCACAGGCGGCAAGCCGATGCTTTGAACGCCCCCGGGTCAATGAATGACCCGTGGTTTTGCGTGTGCCCCCTCGTAGGCGCTGCCGCAGGCTGCGATCTTTTGATCCAGATCTTTTCAAAGACGCGTAAAGCAAGATCAAAAGATCTCAGCCTTCGGCAGCGCCTACAGGGACCGTGGCGTTTGTCCCAAGCCACCTGCCTCAGGATTCTCTGTATCGCAGGTCAAGATTGCTCCTGAGCAATCACCGAGATCTTGCCGTTGCGTTCCAGGATCGCGAACTTGATTTGATCCAGGGTTTCGATGCCCTGGCTGGAACGCGCGGCCTCCATGACATCGGCCTCGATCAATCGCGCGTGGCGCAAGCGTTTGTGCAGCAGCTTGCCATTCTCGACGATGATCGTCGGCCCACCATCGATCAGCTGCGAGACCCACTGCGAGCGCTGTTTGAGCAGCGACAGGCCAACGTCTATGGCAATCAACGTGACGATGACCAGCATCGAGTTGGTCATGGAAAAGTCATCACCCAGCAACGCCTGCTGCGTCGCCTCGCCGATGATCATCAACAGCACGAAATCGAATGTCGTCAACTCGGCCAGGGAGCGCCGGCCGGCGATCTTGAACAGCACCATCAGCGCCAGATACATCGCGGTCGCGCGCAGTACCGAGTCCATAGGTCACCTAAGGGAAAATGAATTGATCGAAGTCCACCGCGGTGGCGCCCGGCGAAGCGATACGGCTGTGAAACAGCCCCAGCCCATCTCCGCGCAAGGTCAGATGCAGGTTGGCCCGGCCTTGCGCGTCGGTCTGGACCCACAGCTTGATGCCTTGTCCGGCACTGACGGCTCGGATGGGTTCCGGCTGCAGGCTCTCGATACTGAAGCCATCGAGCATTGCTCCGGACAGTTCCAGCTCGACCATGGCATCGGGCGCACCGACCACGCTGAGCTGCATAGGGTTGATCGATCCATTGCGGTGGAACATCTCGTATTGGACCCTGACCTTGCCATCGCCGCCCTGCACATCCCGGGTGCTCAGCGGCCCACGTGAAAACAGCCCAAGCAATGCCAGCACCACCAGCAACACCAACGCGTACCAGCCCGAACGCTCGAATCGCCAGACCTTGACCTGATGCGCCATGTTTTCACGCACGGGATAGTCGCGGCTGCGGTAATCGGTATGGCCGGATTCATCGTTCATCGAGTACTCCCGGGTCGTGCTCACCGGCCAATGCCCGCTGATGGAAATGCGGCAGCAGCTTCAAGGCATGCTCGGAGGCCAACAACTGGACCTGCGAACGTGTCCCGAAGAACCGCGACTGCTGACTGAAAACCCTGCACCCCTGCGCCGTCTGGAAGGCCCAGGCAAAACAAATGGTGCCGGCCGGAATGCCATCGACGTCTTCCGGCCCAAGGATGCCAGTGGTCGCCACCGCGACATTGGCCGTGCTGTCGCGCAGAGCACCCGAAGCCATTTCCCGGGCAACTTCACAACTGGTCAGGTTGAAGGTTTCGATGGTATCGGGGCTGACATTGAGCAATCGTTGCTTGGCCTCGGGGGAATAGACCACGTACCCGCTTTCGATCAGTTCTCCACTGTGCGGCACCTCCGCCAGCAGCGTGATGATCTTGCCGGCCGTACAAGACTCTGCGGTGCTCAGCAGCAAGTCGTTTTGACGCAGATACTCGACCACCGATTGGCTGACGTTCATGGCGAATAATCCATTTTGGGAACTGCTCGGTTGACCTTGGCCACCTGCAAACATTCCCTTTATCGGCGCGCCTGCCGCTCGCACAGAAAAAATGAACCCCTGGCAAAACTTGCCCCTCAATACGTTAAGTAGCCCCTGTCACGGGCCGCTCTGGAGGTCGTCATGTCCGCACCTATCGTCAAGCTGTTCACTCAACCGAACTTCGCGTGGACGGATATCCGCAAGGAAGAGGAAGCGCATCCGCGCCATTACCTCGCCCATTTGTTGCTACTGGCCCTGATCCCCGCCGTGTGCCTGTTTATCGGGACCACGTATGTCGGCTGGAGCCTGGCCGAAAATGAAATCGTCAAGCTCAGCGCCGGCAGTGCCCTGCAACTGTGCGGGTTGCTCTACGTGACCATCGTCGCCGGCGTGGCGCTGATGGGATTGTTCATCCGCTGGATGTCGCGCGCGTTCGACTCGCGGCCGACCGTCAATCAATGCATCGGATTTGCGGCCTATACCGTGACCCCGTTTTTTCTTGCCGGTATTGCCGGGCTGTACCCGAGCCGCTGGCTGGCGATCGCAGTACTGGGCGCCGCCTCGCTCTATTCGACCTTCCTGCTGTTCGTCGGCCTGCCGACCTTCATGCACGAGCGCAAGGAACAAGGTCTGTTGAATGCGGCTTGCGTCTGGGGCGTCGGCTTGCTGGTGCTGGTCACCATCCTGGTGGAAATGATCCTGATCTGGTTCAACGTGTTGACGCCTGAATACCTGCGCGCGACTGTCGGGTGATGATGCCGGCCCTTGGGGCTCAGGCCGCCCGCTGTGAACGCCGATCATGAGTTTCATTGTCTGGGTGGCGGTATTGGGGGCCGTGCTGCTGACGCTGGCCCTGACCTCGTCGTACCTGCGCTGGATGCCGGTGACCACCTCCGCCGTGTGCCTGCTATTGGGCATGGCGATTGGTCCGGGGGGGCTCGGGCTGCTGAAACTGGATACGCCGGACGCGTCCATATGGATGGAGCACCTGACTGAAGTCGCGGTGCTGTTTTCCCTGTTCGTCTGCGGCCTGAAGTTGCGCTCGCCTCTCAAGGAAAAAAACTGGCGGATTGCAATCGGGCTGGCCGGTCCAGTGATGCTGTTGACCATTGCTGGCGTCTGTCTGTTATTGCATTACGCCTTCCAGTTGCCGTGGGGTGCGTCGGTGCTGATCGGCTCGATCCTGGCCCCCACCGACCCGGTACTTGCCTCCCTGGTGCAAGTCAACGACGCCCGCGATGACGACAGTGTGCGTTTCGGCCTGTCGGGTGAGGCCGGGCTCAATGACGGGATCGCCTTTCCCTTCGTGATTCTCGGTCTGCTGTTGGTGCAACACGACGGCAACCCTGGTTGGCTGGGCGACTGGGTGCTGCGCAGTGTGCTGTGGGCAGTACCTGCCGGCCTGCTCACCGGCTATTGGATGGGTCGCGGCATTGGCCGAGTGACCTTGTCGCTGCGGATCCGCAATGACGACAGCACCCTTTCACCAAACGATTACCTGGCCCTCGCCTTGATCGCCCTGTCGTATGTCGTGGCGGAGTCGATTCAAGGCTACGGCTTTCTGTCGGTGTTCGCGGCGGGCCTGGGTCTGCGTCAGGAAGAGGTCAAGTCCACGGGCACTGACGAGCTTCCCGCCGAGCACCTGGTTCAACCCGTGGTCGGTCATCAGAACGTCGAGCCCCAGCATGCCGTTCATGGCGACACCGCCCGCCTTGAAGACACTCAGGTTGCAGCGGGCATCATGATGAGCGACATGCTCGCCTTCGGGGGGCTGGTGGAGCGTGCCATGGAAGTCTTTTTGGTGACGCTGCTCGGCGTGGTCCTGATCGCTCATTGGGACTGGCGCGCGTTGGCCATTGCCGGCGGGTTGTTCTGCCTGATTCGACCGTTGAGCGTGGTCGCCATGCCTTGGGGCGGTTTGCTGGACAAACGCCAGCGCCTGTTGATCGGCTGGTTCGGCATACGCGGCATCGGCAGTCTGTTCTATCTGTTTTATGCCTTGAACCACGGATTGGCGCCGTCCATCGCAACGCTGTGCATCGATCTGACCTTGTCCGTGGTCGCGCTGAGCATTCTTATCCACGGAATCAGCACCCAACCCATCCTGGCTCGATATGAACGGCGGAAAAAACAGGATATTTGATTTTACCCCTGAGCTTTACCGCTGAACGCATCGAATTTTCGCCTGCATAAATTTGAAATCCTTGGGCGATCCCGCAGGTCACACACTTAATCCCGCCGTTTTTTTATACGGAAGGATGGTTCAGGTTCGGTTCCCCTGTGGCTCCAAGCCTATTAGAAGGGACCTCGAAAAATAAGGTGCTGGTCATGGTCCACTATTCAACCTGCGAAGAAATCAAAGCCTGCCGGGCGTTTGCCCTGGAACGCAATCGACAAATGTTTGACGAAGCCCAGGCGCTCAACCGCAGCGCGTTCGAGTTGCTCGATGGCAGCGAGATGGATGGGGAGCTGTTCGATCGCTATCTGGAAATACGCAGGAAGGCTAACCTGAAGTTCAAGGAAGCGATCGAACATTTGCGCGTGCTCAATACAGATTTCCCTCCGGTTTCGCCGTCTACGCAAAACGCGCAACGTCTGCATCGGGAAGCCGAGTCCAGGGTTTAACGGCAGGTGTACGCGGCCTCTTCGCGAGCAGGCTCGCTCCCACAAGGAATCGAGGCTGTAAACAATCCCGCGCCGGCAAAGATCCCTTGCAGGAGCTGGCTTGTCGGAACGCCGCACCGCAGCGAAGGCGTCCTTGAGCCATGCAGTGCCTATAAAAATGCCTTCGCTGGCAAGCCAGCTCCTACAGTTGATTCGGCGCCAGAAGTGAATGGGACCTATAACGCTGGTATCGGCGCAGTTTCCACCGTTTCGGCCAGCGGCACATCATTGGAACCGGGCGTGAGAATCACCTTGCGGCACTCCTCCTCTTTTTTGTCGAAAATCCTGTACCCCTCGGCCACCTGCTCCAAAGACATGCGATGAGTGATGATCGCCTCCGGCTGCAGGCGTCCTGTTTCAATGTGCCCGAGCAATTCCGGCAAATAGCGTTGCACATGGGTCTGGCCCATTTTGAACGTCAGGCCCTTATCGAACGCATCGCCAAACAGGAAACCGTGGATAAATCCGGAATAGACGCCTGGCACACTTACCACCCCACCCCGGCGCACGGAGGCGATGCACTGGCGTAGCGCCTTGCCGCTGCTGCCTTCGAGTTTTAGCGTGGCGAGCAGCGTTTCCGTGGTACTGCCCTTGGCTTCGAACCCGACGGCATCGATCACCGCGTCCACTCCACGGCTGCCCGCCGTCTGGCGAATGATGGTGTCCGCCGGATCGTCGTCGTCATCGAAGTTGATCGCAATCACGCCATAGGTGCGCTGGGCATATGCCAGCCGATAGTCGTGATGGTCGACCATGAAGATTTGCTCGGCACCGAACATCTTCGCGCACGCCGCACTCAACAGCCCCACCGGCCCGGCGCCATAAATTGCAATGCTGGAGCCCGGCCCGATCCCGGTGTTCAATACCGCCTGCCATGCCGTGGGCAGGATGTCCGACAGAAACAACACTTTCTCGTCCGCCAGCAGTCCGGGAATCTTGAAGGGCCCGATGTTGGCCTTGGGCACCCGGACCAGCTCGGCCTGCCCACCGGGGATGCCGCCATACAGGCGACTGAAACCGAACAAGGCGGCCGGCGGTGGAATCGCTTTTTTATTTATGATAGCGCCACGTCCGGTGTTGGTGGTTTCACAACTGGCGAACAGATCGCGCTGGCAAAAAAAGCACTCGCCACACGCAATCACGAACGGGATCACCACCCGATCACCGCGCTGCACCGCCGTCACCGCCGAACCGGTTTCTTCGACGATGCCCATGAACTCATGACCAAAAATGTCGCCGTGCTCGACGGTTGGAATCTTGCCTCGATACAGGTGCAAATCCGATCCGCAAATGGCGGTGGCCGTCACCCGTAAAATAATGTCGTCGGGGGCTTCAATAACGGGATCGGGGACCGTTTCGATTTTGACGTCATGGGCTCCGTGGTATGTCATTGCACGCATGGCTACATCCTCACTGGTCAATAAAGACATCGGTTGTCTGTATTAAGGGAGTGAGGGGCAACCGTGAGTTCAGTCGCATGGCGGGCGAATCTGATCAGTGGTCAAGGCTGAAAATCACCCTGTCACCGGGGTGAAAAGACAACGCCGCGAACTGCATGAGTCAAATTCCAGACTCATGCAGCCTGCACGACTTCAGTTTGCCATCAATGATCGCAATCTATTGATTTATAAGTATTTTGCATTAGCGAAAAACCGGCACGACAAATGCTCCTGAACCATGAGCGACCTTCGGCCTTGAGACCGTTCGCGCTCATTACCTGACTAGCAGAGAGACTCGACCATGAATGCCATAGACCTGTTGAAAGCCGACCATGAACGCGTAAAAAACATCCTGACCCAATTAAGCGAATCCACCGAACGCGGGATCAAAAAACGCGGCGAACTGCTGGCCAAGCTGGAGATGGAAATCACCATCCATACCCGTCTGGAAGAAGAGGTCTTGTACCCAGCCTACAAGAAAGCCGGGGGCAAGGAACAGGACGTGATGTATTACGAAGCCAAGGAAGAACATCGCACCGTCGATTCGCTGGTGCTGCCCGACTTGAAAGTCACCGACCCCTCTACTCCAGAGTTCGCCGGTCGTGTGAAAGTGGTCAAGGAATTGCTGGAGCACCACATCGAAGAGGAAGAAACGGAGATGTTTCCTCAGGCGAAAAAGCTGTTGGATAAAGCCACCCTCGAAGAACTGGGGGCGCAAATGGAAACCTTGAAGGCCCAATACAAGAAAGAAATGAGCAACATGGCGGCTTAAGGGTGGGTTGTGCCTCTGGCAAAGCGGGCCGACTCCTGTAGGAGCGAGCTTGCTCGCGATGGACGTCAACGATAATGCGTGCTGTCTGAATGAACGCGCTGTTTTTTAGTCCATCGCGAGCAAGCTCGCTCCTACAGGACCTTTTTGAACTGCCGAACCTTTGCCGTCCGCTTCACCCACCGGGATTAGTCACCTGGATATAAACCGCATAGGTACCCAGCAACACCCAGAACGTGGCGAAAATCCACGGTGTACGCACCGAAAACAGCAAGGACTTGCGATAGCCCTTATGGGACGACTCCATCTCACTGAACAACGGCGATTCATCATAGGCGAGGCCCATCAGGGGCTCGCTGCGCAACAACTCACTCTGCTTGAAATGCCAATGATCGATAATGTCGTATGCCGCGCGAATACCCGGCCACGCGTTGAGCGAGCTGAGCACCCCCAACAACGCCAGGAAGGGAGGCACCACCAGGGTAAAGAGCTTGCCCCATTCCGGATTGAGGTTGGACATGCACGAGGCAAAGGCGATCAGCAAAAACGATTGCGCGGCCAGGTAGGCGTCGGTGCGATTGGCCAGAATGCTGGTTTCGTACTGGATTTCCCTGCGATAGAAATCCAGCCTTTCCTTGGGCGAACCAAACATTTTGGCATTATGTTCGGTGAGGGTTTCTTCGGCCGTGGCCTCGGTCAGTATTCTTGGCACAGGATTCACCCGAGGGCTGCAAAGAACTTTAGAAGAAACCGCTGCTGACAAGTTCATCTGGATTGACCACACAAGAGGACAGCAATGGACTATCTCGATTGGGTGCAATGGCCAGCCATGCTGGTCACGGTGCTGGCGGCATGGCTGATTGGTTCGCAAAACCCCGAACGGAGGGTATCGGGCTTCGTCTGTTTTATTGTGAGCAATGTTTTGTGGGTGATATGGGGTTACCACACCCAGGCCTATGCCCTGATCGTGCTGCAGTTTTGCCTGTGCGCGATGAACCTGCGCGGCTTCAGGAAGAATGCGCATTCCACGACCTGATGATTTCGTACGCAGGTGATCATGTAGGAGCTGGCTTGCCGGCGAAGGCAATCTCGAGCCTTGCGGCGCCATGAAAAACGCCTCGCCGGCAAGCCGGCTCCTACAGGGTTTCGTGTTGCCACAATGCATCGGTACGCAGGTAATCATGCAGGAGTTGGCGATGGCCACAATTCATCAGTAAGAAGATGTTCATGCAGGCGCGGTGATCATTTCATGGTAGATGCGATGATCTCCACCAGATTGAGCTGGGTATAGGGTTTGGACAGGCGCGGCAGTCGCGTGGCAAAGCCTTCCAGCCGTTCCGCGTAGCCGGTCGCCAGGATGATCGGCAGGTCTGGTTTCAGGGTCCGAATGGCCTGCGCCAGTTGCGCGCCATCCATCTGTGGCATGGCCATGTCAGTAATGACCAGGTCGATGGTGGGCTCGGCGTCGAGCGCTTTCAGCGCCAGGGCCCCGGACACTGCACTGATCACCCGATGCCCGAGGTCTTCGAGCAACAGGCTGGTACTGGTCAACACCAGGCTGTCGTCGTCCACCACCAGTACACACAGGCGAGGCACCGGCGGAGCGGTCTCGTCGCCGATAACCGGCTTGGCAACCGAACCGGTCGTGGCGACAGGTATCCACAGTTCGGCGGTGGTGCCATTGTCCTTCTGGCTCTTGAGTATGAATCGCCCGCCCAGTTGTTCGATAAAGCCATGCACCATCGACAACCCCAGGCCCGTGCCTTTGCCCACCCCCTTGGTGGTGAAAAACGGGTCCATCGCCGACGCCAGCGTAGCCTCATCCATACCTTCCCCCGTGTCACTGATACTCAGGCAGGCATAGCGGCCTGTCATCGGGGTGAACTCGAGCTGGTCGTGAACCTCTGCCGTTCGGGCACTGATGACCAATTTCCCGCCATGGGGCATGGCATCCCGGGCGTTGGTCGTCAGGTTGAGTATCGCCAATTCAAGCTGATTGACGTCCGCCAGGACCGGCTCAAGCTCGGGTGAAAAACGGGTTTCAAGGACCACCGAAGGTCCGAGGGAGCTGCGCAGCAAACCGGAAATCCCCTGGACCAATGTCGGGATCTCGACGGGCTCGGCCTTGAGTTCCTGGCGTCTGGCAAATGCCAGCATGCGCTGGGTCAACGATACGCCACGCAAGGCGCCCTGAGTGGCATTATCCACCAACCGGGTAATGCGCGGGTCGTCCCCCAGGCGCTTGCGCACGATTTCCAGATTGCCGAGGATTACCGTCAGCAAGTTATTGAAGTCGTGGGCAATGCCCCCTGTCAGCTGGCCGATGGCTTGCATTTTCTGCGCCTGGAACAGCGCCTCGCGGGTTTGCTCGAGGACCTGTTGGGCCTGGGTGACTTCGGTGATATCCCGGGTGATCTTGGCAAAACCGAGCAAGGTTCCGGTGTCGCCCCAGATCGGGTCGACCACGACGTGCGCCAAAAACCGTGTGCCGTCTTTGCGCACGCGCCAGCCTTTGTTTTCGAACCGCCCATCACGGATGGCAATGGACAGGGTCCGTTGCGGTTCGCCGGCCTCGCGGTCTTCCGGGGTATAAAACATCGAAAAATGTTGCCCTATCACTTCTTGGGGCAAGTAGCCCTTGATCCTCTGGGCCCCGAGATTCCAGTTGGTAAGTCGTCCGTCCGGGGCGAGCATGTAGATCGCGTAGTCGGTGACGCTTTGCACCAGCAGGCGAAATTGCTGCTCGCTTTGCTTGAGGGTTTCTTCGGCCATCTTGCGGTCAGTCAGGTCCCGGGTAATCTTGGCGAATCCCAGCAAGGTACCCGACGGGTCGATAATCGGATCGATGACCACGTGGCACCAGAAGCGCGTGCCGTCCTTGCGCACCCGCCAGCCCTCACCCTCGAAGCGCCCTTCGTTGATTGCAGTGTTCAGCGCGCGCTGAGGCATACCGCTACGGCGATCTTCGTCAGTGTAGAAGCGCGAAAAGTGCTGACCGAGAATCTCGGCCTCCTCATACCCCTTGAAACGCCGGGCGCCAGCGTTCCAGCTGGTGATGATGCCATCGGGATCAATCATATAGATCGCATAGTCAATCACAGCATCGATCAACAGACGGAAACGACTGTCATCGATGGTGGTGGCTTTGCTTCGATCTTCGCTCATTGATCCCTCACGTCATGGATGTATTTGTGGAGTATGCGACAAAGCGCCAATTTGGAAAGGCACAAAACCGGCTCTCGTCGCCAAGTGTCATCGATTGACGTATTTGGTGATGAAGGCGTAAAGGCCGTTGTAGACGAAATCAGGGACATACTGGGCATGGGCCTGGGTCTTGAGCAGCGCCAGATGGCATTCCTTCAGAACCTCGTCCCGGTCTCGAGTCGCGAAGACGTTATTATCGACGATGCTGGCGTACACGCCATACGTAAAATTTATCTCAGTGGTCGTAGAGGTAACGGAACCATCGGCAGCCTTTGAGTAGGTACTCTGAGCGATCAATGCCCGCTCTTTCAACGCGCCGAAGCCGCGCTCGTACAGGTGGATTTGCGAGCCGCCGATCGCCTTTGCCGCCGTTTCGAAGGCCAGGATGACCGCTTGCGCATAACACATGCTGGCTTTCAGCCTGGATACCGTCAGAAACCTTTCCATCTCTCCATCGTCCAGGCTTTTTAGCGCTCGTTTGATGCTCGACAGGTAGGCAAACTCTTGTGTGCAGCCAACGATATGAGTCTCGAACTGATAACCGACGGCGGTTGCCGTGGGTGGAAAGGTCGCGAACTCGAAACTGTCGAACACGCATTCCAGGATTATGTTGTATTTGCCTGTAAACGCATGGGTAAAAATCTTCGTGCAGACTTCACGGACAAATGCTTCGGTATGCTCATAGGCATGCAAAACGCCGAGTTTGTTCATTTCTTCGTATTGGGGATGTTTTTTTCGGTATTCGGGCAAATACAGACGAACATAGTTGCCATAGCGTTTTGAGGGTAAGAGGCTTTTTTCCAGCAGGTAGGTTTTGCCTGCCCCCTCTATCCCGGCAACGACCAGTATTTTGGGAATTGTTTCGGCCTTGATGCCGCTGAACAGCGTCGCTTTTATTTCGTCAAACGCTGCCGTGACCTGTTCAGGGGTGTAGGTGTAGTTCGGTGCTAGTGACATACCTTGATTTCCTTATCAAAGATTCGATTGAAGTGATGACGGGCTCCATGACTAAAGCGCACATTCCTCGCTTGATCAAATGGTTGAGTATTTCAACGTATATCAATGTTTTTAAAGCGAAAATTCCTACTCGACAACGTGAAGATTCGTTGGCGCAACCGTCCACCAACTCGGCAGCAATTGCCTGACCTTGCTCTCGCCAAACCGGTCATCGATCAGCATGACGACCCCTTGATCCTGCTGGGTGCGAATGACCCGACCCGCCGCCTGAACCACTTTCTGCACCCCGGGGAACAGGTACGTGTAGTCATACCCGGCGCCGAAAATCGCGGCCATGCGATGCTTCAATTGCTCATTGACCGGGTTGAGTTGCGCCAGCCCGAGGGTGGCGATGAATGCACCGATCAGGCGCGCGCCGGGCAAGTCGATACCTTCGCCAAACGCCCCGCCCAGCACGGCGAAACCGATGCCCTGACTGTCGGCGGTGAACTGATCGAGAAAATCCTGGCGCTGCCTTTCCGCCATGCCCCGGGACTGCACCCACAGGTTGATATGGGGATGTCTTTGCGCCAACAACTGCGCCACTTGCTGCAAATAATCGAAGCTGCTGAAAAACGCCAGGTAGTTGCCGGGGCGCTGGCTGAACTGCCCGGCAATCAGTTCGACAATCGGTGCCAGGGACGACTGGCGATGAACGAAGCGGGTGGAGATCCGGCTGACGATGTGCACTTGCAACTGGTCGGCGTGAAAAGGTGATTCAACATCGATCCACACCGTGTTCGCCGGTGTGCCCAACAAATCGGCGTAGTAGTGCCGCGGGCTCAGGGTCGCGGAAAACAACACGCTGCTGCGCGCCGCCGTCAGGCGCGGGCGGATGAAGCTGGCGGGCACCACGTTGCGCAGGCACAACTGCGAAAGATTTTTCTTGCGCTCGAGGTCGCGCTTGCTGATGTCGAACAGGAACTGCTCATCGAACAGTTCGGCGACCCGGCAAAACTGCAGCATGTCGAAGTAAAAACCTTGCAAGGCGCTGTCCACGCCTTGAGGATGATCGTTCAGGTAATCGCCGATGCTCGCACTGCAGGAGGACAGGGCCTGCAGCAATTTTTCCGGTGCCTTGTCATACGCCTGATAGGCGCCAAGTTGCAGGTCATGCAGGGCATTCCACTGCCGGTTGACCCGCTGCAAGGCGGTCTTGAGCGCTGGCGGGGCGATTTTGCGCACCGCGTTGAGGGTCGATTGGTCGAGACTGGCACTGTACATTTGCCGCCCCCGCTCCACCAGGTTATGCGCTTCGTCCACCAGCACCGCGACTTTCCAGTTGTTGGCCTGGGCCAGCCCGAACAGCAGCGCGCTAAAATCGAAATAGTAGTTGTAGTCGGCGACCACCACATCGGCCCAGCGCGCCATTTCCTGGCTCAGGTAATACGGGCAAACGTCATGTTCCAGCGCCACCTCGCGCAAGGCACTCTGGTTCAGCAGGGTCAACTCGCTGGCGGCCTGGCGCGCAGCGGGCAATCGGTCATAGAACCCTTGGGCCAACGGGCAGGATTCACCGTGACAGGCTTTGTCCGGATGCTCGCAAGCCTTGTCCCGGGCAATCATTTCCAGCACCCGCAGGGGTGGCGCTTTGGCACTGTCGAGAATGACTTGCGCGGCGTCCAGCGCCAGCTTGCGTCCCGGGGTTTTCGCGGTCAGGAAGAACACCTTGTCCAGTTGCTGCGGCGCCAGGGCCTTGAGCATCGGAAACAAGGTGCCGACGGTCTTGCCGATCCCGGTGGGCGCCTGGGCCATCAGGCAGCGACCGGTACTGACCGCCTTGAACACCGATTCAGCCAGATGACGCTGCCCCGGACGAAAGTCGGCATGGGGAAACGCCAGTTGCTGCGCCCCGCGATTACGTGCTTCGCGGTGGGCCATTTCCTGCTCGGCCCAATGCAGGAACAGCCGGCAGTGGTGTTGGAAAAACATTTCCAGCTCCGGCGCGCCGAAGACCTCCACCAGGCAGGTTTCCTTTTCGCTGACGATGTCGAAGTACACCAGCGCCAGGTTAATCCCGGTCAAGTCCAGCTTCTGGCACATCAACCAGCCGTAGATCTTTGCCTGCGCCCAGTGCAGTTGACGGTGGTTGGCGGGCTGCTTGCTCAAATCGCCGCGATAGGTCTTGACCTCTTCGAGGCAATTTTGCCCAGGGTCGTAGCCATCCGCCCTGCCCTTTACCGTCAACGTTTGATACTGGCCTTCGAGCGCGACTTCACTCTGGTAACCCTCACTGCGCCGGGACGCCACGGTACGATGCCCGACGATGCCTTCCAGTGCCGTCGGCGATGGGGTGAAGCGCAGGTCGAGGTCGCCGACCTTGGCGGTGAACTCGCACAACGCACGCACCGCGATGCTGTAGCTCACGCGCTCTGCTCCGCCCATTGCACATAGCAGACAGCAATCGGCATCTGGTGCTCATGGCAGAATTCCAGCCAGCGCAACTGGTTGTCCTGCAGGCGATCGCCGGGGCCTTTGACTTCGATCATGCGGTAGGTCTTGTCTTGCGGCCAGAACTGGATCAGGTCCGGCATGCCCGCGCGGTTGGCCTTGATGTCCAGCAGCAAACGTTGGAACCAGTGCTTGAGGTGGTCGGCGGGCAGGCAATCGAGGGCCTGGTCGAGCAACTCCTCGCTCAATACGCCCCAGAACACGAACGGCGATTGCACGCCCCACTTGGCGGCATAACGGTCCCGGATGGTCTGGCGATAACGTCCGTCCTCGAGTTCGGCCAGGCAGGCCTGGAACAGGTCGGCCCGGCGCAGATGGAAATCTTCATTGAGCAGGTCCACCGGCCCCCGCTGGAACGGGTGAAAAAATGCTCCCGGCAAGGGCGCAAAGATCGCCGGCCAGCACAGCAGCCCGAACAGCGAGTTGATCAGGCTGTTCTCCACGTAATGCACCGGTGCCGACGCCTGTGCCAGGTGTGCCTGGACGTGATACTCCACCGACAACGCCGGATCGGTCCTGGGCAGTTGCAGGTCCAGGCGCAGCATGTCCCGGCGGGACGCACGTTTGATGGGCGGCCCGCCGAGCTTGCGCCTCAGGCGGGGCAATACCCGCAGCAAGTGCTGCTGTTCGGCGGCGCTTTGCGCGGATTGCCCGGCCTGGCTGGCCAGCTCCAGCGCCAGCTGATACTCGCCGCAGCGCTCCAGTACGCGGATCAGGCGCAACCGCGCGCCGGGCCAGGCGCATTCGCGGTAGATGCTCAGGGCCGTGGCGAAATCGGCGGTGCGTTCGCAATATTGACCCATCTTGAACAACAGTTTGTCGCGACGGCGTTGCAGCCAGGGATTGCCCAGCGCCAGTCCGTTGACCTGCTCGACAATGCCCGCCAACGCTTCGCCCGCTTCGAAACGCTGCTGACAGTCATGCAGGAACACGCAGGCGTTCACGTCCTCGCGGCTGCGCAAGCCTCGGGAGTCGGCGCAGAACTCGACTTTTTCGTAGGTAAAGATGCCCAGGTCAGCCAGCACGAACTCCGACCAGTCCTGGTAAAGATTGCCGAAGAACATCAGGCGCAGGCGATCGCATAGCCCCATGATGGTCAGGCTGAACAGTCGGTCATCCAATGGCACGCACCACCGGCTGAAACACCGGGATTCGGGAAACTGTTCGCTCAATGCCGGCAGCCAATCGGATTTCTTGCCCTTGGGCTGATCGATGGCCGTGCCAAGACACTGGAGGATTTCCGCTTTGAGCAACACCTCGAACAGATCTTCAATCGACAGCGGCGCGTGCTCGTCGATCCAGCCCAGCGCCAGCAACGGGCCGGCAGCGCTCGCGGTGTTGCCGATCTCGGCGTACTGCAGCTTGCTCGCCCGGAAATGTATGCCCCTGCGCATCACCATCCGCACCAGCAGCGCCCTGGATGGCCGGGGCAGCTGGTAAAAATCGCCGATGAACCGCTGCTCCTCTACACTCAACACATCGGCATAGCGATGCTCAAGCCAATCAAGCACTTGCATAAAGTTGTTCAGGTAGTAGAACGGGTCGTCGAGGGGATTTGCGGTCACAGGTAAAAAGGGCCATGGCGAGCGGGTACTGGTTATGCGTACAGATACCAGCTACGCCCTGTGCGGTGCAAATGGAAAAGGATAGGCGGCGGCCAATCGGACTGTTTTTTATGGTCGATCGAACTTTCTGCCAATCCATCGCACCAACCGCGTTAGAGGTACAGTGCCGATCAGGCTCGATCAAGATAGCCGCATTGTTTTTAAAGGATGGGAGGTGGGTATGAAGATGAAGACTCTGGGTTTGCCCTTGGCAGTGGTGGCCTTGCTGGCCACGGCCGGTTGCTCGACGCCAACGGTGGTGACCTTGCAGAACGGCACCCAGTATTTGACCAAGGACATGCCGGACACCAAGACCAAGGACGGTTTCTACGAGTTTGAAGATATCTCCGGGGCGAAGGTGAAGGTCAGGGCAGCTGAAGTGGCTAACGTGCGCAAGGAAGACTGAAGACCGCGTCATCGTTCTTCGCGAGCAAGCCCGCTCTCACACTGGATCGGGGTGTCCTGACATTTCGACGATGTGGCCGACAGGGGGGTATACAGCCCATACAGTGAGTTGGGACTCCATTTTTATCCCGCTTCCCGTACCACCCCTCGCTCTTCCAGCAGGCGCACGAACATGGTCAGGCTTTGCGACACGGTGCCCCGGCGCCACACCAGCCAGGTGCGCAGGAACCGGAACGATTCCGACAACGGCCAGACACTCACCGTGGCGCACCCCGGCATGCTCTCGAGCATGCTGCGGGGCATCAGCGCCAGGCCGGCTCCGGCGCTGACGCAAGCCAGCATCCCGTGATAGGACTCCATCTCGAAAATCCGCCCGGGCACCGCGGCGTCCCTGGCGAACCAGCTTTCGAAGTGATGCCGATAGGAACAGTTGGAGCGGAAGGCATAAATGCTCTCGCCATTGACGTCCTGTGCACGAAGAATGGGGCCATGGTTCAGCGGCGCGATAAGCACCATCTCTTCTTCGAACGCGGGCACCCCTTCCAGGGCCGGGTGCAACACCGGACCGTCGACAAAAGCGGCGGCCAGCCGGCCCGACAGCACGCCGTCGATCATGGTCCCGGAAGGTCCCGTGGACAGATCCAGCTCAACCTTGGCGTAGCGCTGGTTATAGGCGGCCAGTAACTCGGGAATGCGTACCGCGGCGGTGCTTTCCAGCGAACCCAGAGGGAACGAGCCTTGCGGCTCCTCGCCCGCCACGGTGGCACGGGCTTCCTGGACCAAATCAAGGATGCGCCGCGCGTAGTCGAGAAAACTCCACCCGGCTGGAGACAGTCGCAGACGGCTCTTCTCGCGGATAAACAGGTCCACGCCCAGGTCCAACTCCAGCTGCTTGATCCGCGTCGTCAGATTCGAAGGCACCCGGTGAATGTGCTGGGCGGCCACGCTGATACTGCCGTGCTCGGCCACGGCTTTGAAAATCTCGAGCTGTACCAGATCCAAGTCATTCTCCAAACGTGAACGATATGCTCAGTATTATTCAGTTTCCAGAATTGCGCCGCCACCTTAATCTGAGCTTATACCCACCCAGCAGGACGGTGCCATGACCCAGGTTTCCAGCGTCACCCATGCCATTTCGATCAACCCCGCCAACGGCGAGCGGATCGGCCAGTACCCGTTCGAATCCGCATCGGACCTGGACGCCGCCCTCGCCCGCGCCGCTGCCGGATTCTCGATCTGGCGCCGTACACCGGTCGAGCAACGTGCCCAGGCGCTGGTGGTACTCGCCCGGGCACTGCGCGACAACGCCGCCTCGATGGCGAACATGATCACCATGGAGATGGGCAAGCCCGTCACCCAGGCCCGCGGCGAAATCGAAAAGTGCGCACAGCTGTGTGAATGGTATGCCGAACACGGCCCGGCCATGCTGACCGCCGAGCCGACGCTGGTCGAAGGCGCAAAGGCGCGCATCGAGTATCGACCGCTGGGTCCGATTCTCGCAGTGATGCCGTGGAACTTCCCGATCTGGCAAGTGCTGCGCGGTGCGGTGCCAGCCTTGATCGCCGGCAACACCTACGTTCTCAAGCATGCGCCAAACGTAATGGGATCGGCCTACTTGCTGCATGATGTCTTGCAGCGCGCGAACTTCCCGGAAGGTGTGTTCGAGGTGATCAATGTCACGCCGGACGGTGTCTCCACGGCCATCGCCGACCCACGCATCGCCGCGGTGACCCTCACCGGCAGCGTGCGCGCCGGCATGGCCATCGGCGCCCAGTCCGGTGCAGCCATGAAGAAGTGCGTGCTGGAACTGGGCGGCTCGGATCCGTTCATCGTGCTCAACGACGCCGACCTGGACGAAGCAGTCAAAGCCGCCGTCATTGGCCGTTACCAGAATACCGGGCAAGTCTGCGCGGCAGCCAAGCGCCTGATCGTCGAGCAGGACATCGTCGAGGAGTTCACACGCAAGTTCGTCGAAGCCACCCGTCAGCTGGTCGTCGGCGATCCACTGGCCGCCGAAACCTATATCGGTCCCATGGCCCGTTTTGATCTGCGTGATGAACTGGATCAACAAGTCCGTGACACACTGGAAGACGGCGCGACCTTGCTGCTGGGCGGCAAGAAGGCCGAAGGTCCTGGCAACTTTTACGAGCCCACGGTACTCGCTGATGTCACCGACCAGATGACCTCGTTCAAGCAGGAACTGTTCGGCCCGGTCGCTTCGATCATCACCGCACGAGACGCCGCCCATGCCCTGGCGCTGGCCAACGACAGCGAGTTCGGACTGGCTTCGACCATCTACACGCGCAATGTCGAGTTGGCCCAGCAGATGGCCGGCGAACTGGAAACCGGCGGCGTGTTCATCAATGGCTACTGTGCCAGCGATCCGCGGGTGACCTTTGGCGGCGTGAAGAAAAGCGGCTTTGGCCGGGAGCTGTCACATTTCGGCGTCCGCGAGTTCTGCAATGCCCAGACGGTGTGGCTGGATCGGCGTTGATTGGGTCCCTTTAGGAGCGAGCTTGCTCGCGAAGAACCTGAGAACACCGCGGGGTGCCAGGCATCCAGCGTTATCGTTAACGTCCATCGCGAGCAAGCTCGCTCCTACACGATCAGCTGCGTACCGATGGCTTGTGGTCAACGCTGAACCCTGTAGGAGCCGGCTTGCCGGCGAAGGCTGTGCATCAGGCGACGTGTTCGTCAGCTCCCCGACCGGATCTTGTTCCACACCCGCGTGCGAACCCGGTCGACATTCAGCGGCATCGCCTCCAGCGCAAACAATTTCCCCATCATCTCCGGGCTCGGGTAGACCTTGGTGTCATTCTTGATAACCGGGTCGATCAGGCTGTCAGCCTGTCGGTTACCGTTGGCATAACGCACATGGTTACTGATGCCGGCCATGACGTCCGGCCGCAACAGGTAGTTCATGAAGGCATAACCGGCCTTTTCATCCGGAGCATCAACAGGCATGGCGACCATGTCGAACCAGATTGCGGAGCCTTCCTTGGGAATCGTTCGACACTGGTGGTCGAGGCCACCGCCACCGGTGTGCGCAATGGCACGGCGACCGGGTTCGACTCGTCCAGCTTCAGGGTTGCGGTGTTCTTGAATTGAGTAATGCCCATGGGGGTACCTGTCGATAAAGCCTATATAGATGAAGAGCGCGCGGTTTACTGCATGAAACCTTCCATGAAACCCGCCACGCCGCTGGCGAGCTTGCGCCGCCACGGCGCGGTGGCCGGGTTGGCCAGGGTCTGGTCTTCGTGGACGAAGCTGCGGATGATCGCGTTGTAACCGAGCCAGCGGCAGGGTTCCGGCTCCCAGGCCTTGAGCGCCTCGAGACCGCCCTGGGGGATGACCCACGGCTGGCGCACCAGTTCGCTGTCCCGTTGCAGAATCAGGTCGGCCAGCGTCCGCCCGCCAAGGTTGCTGGCACCCACCCCCTCCCCGCCGTAACCACCGGACAAGGCAACGCCGCTCGTGTGGTCACAGAGCATGTGCGGCTGGAAACGCCGGGACATGCCCAGATTGCCGCCCCAGGCATGGGTGATTCGCACGCTCTTGAGTTGAGGGAAGAGTTCGCCGAACAGATAGCGCCGTAACTCGACCTCGCTGTGGGTCAGGTCAAAGTCGTGGCGCAGTTTGCCGGCGAACTGATAACCGCCGCGCGCGCCGAACACCAGGCGGTTGTCTGCCGTGCGCTGGCCATAGGTGACCTGACGGCTGCTTTCGCTGAAGGCCTGGCCGCGACTCAGGCCGATTTCATCCCAGGTCGCCGCGCACAGCGGTTCAGTGGCGACGATCAAGCTTTGCACCGGCAACTGATAGCGTCCCAACGGCGGCAGCGTGACCGCGTAGCCTTCCACCGCCGGCACGATCCAATGGCAGCGAACCCCGGCTTTCGCCGTGCGCAGGCCACCTGACTGCCAGTGGGTGACCGGGCTGTTCTCGTAGATTGCCACGCCCATGCGCTCGACTGTCCGGGCCAGCCCCCGCACCAGCCTGGCCGGGTGAAGGGTCGCGACGTGCGGTGCGTAGATCCCCCCGTAAGGTTTGGCGATCCGGACCTGTTGCGCCAACTGCTCGGGGCTGAGCCAGCGATAATCGCTTTCGGTAAGACCCTGGCGGTACAGCCCGTCCAGATAATGGCGCAGGCTGGTTTCCTGCTCCGGATAACGGGCGGCACAATACAAGGCTCCGCCTTTACGGTAATCGCAGTCGATGCCTTCGCGTTCGAGGACAATCGCCACTTCTTCCGCGATGCCGTGCAACAGATCAAACGAGGCCCGGCGCTGTTCGGACGACAGGTCGGCCAGCAAGCGATCCTCGCCCAACAGGTTCCCCATCAACCAGCCGCCATTGCGGCCCGAGGCGCCAAAGCCGGCGGTCTGCGCTTCGACGATGGCAATGTTCAGCTCGGGCGCCTGGCGCTTGAGGTAATACGCGGTCCAGAGGCCGGTGTACCCCGCGCCAATGATCGCCACGTCGACGTCCAGATCCCGTTCCAGTGCCGGACGCGCCAACAAGGGCTCGTCGAGTTGATCCATCCACAAACTGATAGTGCGCCACGCCGACATGCCAGACTCCGCCACTCAAACTTCGATGGCGTCGATCCTATTGCGTGGAGCTAGAGGATGTCTTGCGCGCGTGCACGCAAAGAAATTTGTTTGGCATAGGCCTTGGGCGAGAGGCCGGTGTGCTGACGGAAGCATTTGTAGAACGCCGACAGTGAATTGAAGCCGGCGGCAAAGGCCAGTTCGTCGATGCGCAGCGGCGGCGTGGCGCCTGAAACAGCGCCATGACACCGTCCAGATCCCGGTGTTTCCAGCGCAGGTGGTAACGCATCACCGTCTCGCCCGTAGCCTGGGTTTGCAACGGACCATCATCATCGGCATGCATAAGCGACTCGAGGAAAAAAGCCGAGCTTGCCGAAATTCCACCTCGGCGACAATGACCAATCCATAGTGACCTTGACCGAAAAAACCAGCCAAGAGTGACTTGCGTCAAAAAAAACTGAACCAATCGCTAAACGGCCTGAGAAATCCACAGTATTTTCACATGCAGATGCTACTTTTAATGGCAGTCACCGGTTGAGCCAATGAAGGCTCTTCCCTCCTAACGTGAGCTAACGGAAGCGCTCGATGAAGAAGGCGGGCTACACATGAACAAAGGGTTTTATAACAAAGTCACCTTTCCAAATGCCTGCCAGCTGATGCGCTGGCATTTTCATCCCATGGGTTTCGAGGCGAGCATGGATGCGCCGGGCAGTATGATTGCCCGTCTGTTTGACCGTGCGAGTGGCGAAACCATGATCGCCATCGCCGGTATTCCCTGCGCGACGGTCATGAATGCGGCGGATGTAGAGCGAATTATCGAAGCGGTGGAGGATGAGCTCGAGGCTTTTATTCCACCGATGGCATTAAGGAGTTATGCCTGAAAGCTGACTAATCTACAAAAGCCCACATCATCATGTGGGCTTTTTTGTGGGGCAAGATCAAAAGATCGCAGCCTGCAGCAGCTACTACAGGGAAATACGCTCAACGAACTGGCTTGTCGGATCGCCGCCCGCAGCGAAGACTTTCGCAAGGCTGGCAGCAGCAACTCCTGTAGGAGCTGGCTTGCCAGCGAAGACGCCCGCACGGCCGATGATGAAGGCGCCTGACCTGACGCTTGCGCTGGCAAGCCAGCTCCAATTACAGGGGGTGCGTACACCTGGAGCTGCCGCTTTTGAGGTTCACGCCACCGTCTTGCCCTGCCGGTGATCGACGAAGAATGCCTTGCCCTTGCCGATCCGGTCGGAGGCCTTGGGCATGTTGGCCGCCTGGGTGTCCTGACCATCGACATACCAGTAACAATGACTCACCGCCCGAGTGATGCCGACATAAGCCAGGCGCAGGATTTCGTCTTTCTGCGCATTGTCATAGGCTTCACTGTCGCCTGCCTTGCCCAGACCCGCCATGCGATAGACCTGGTTCTTGTAGGGTGAACTGGTCAGGTGCTGACAATCTCCCAACAGAAACACCGCGTCCGCCTGCAGCCCCTTGGCACTATGGTAGGTCAATTGTTTCAGCCGCCGTGCTCCATAGGGCAAGCTGGAATCTACATTAACTATTGGCTGAATATGCTGTTCTATCAACGCCTTATCGCTGCTTTTTCGATAAAGCATTAAGATTGAATCACCCTGTTTATAGTGTTCCATCAAGCGTGCGGCCATCCCTTGATCATCCCGATCCAGCACATTGACCGGCAGCAATGCCTTCGGCTCGCCACTGGCCTTGGCCTTCTTGCCCGCGATCGCCGGCGCGGCCCGCACGATATGTTCGGCGGCATCGATGATGTGCTGGTGGCTGCGGTAGTTGTCGCTGAGCATGACCCTGGTCGTGTCCGGTGACGGGAATTGCTTGCTGAACTCCATGAAATAGGTCGGCGAACTGCCGCGCCAGCCATAGATGGACTGCCAGTCATCGCCGACACAGAGCAACGACGAACGTTGCGCACCACGTCCCACATGCATGGCTGGCCCGCGACTGCGAATTTCGGCCAGGCTGGCGCGAATCCAGGAGACGATTTGCGGCGAAACATCCTGGAATTCATCGATCATCAGGTGCGACATCGGCCGCAACAGCTCATCGCTCAACAGTTTCAGATTTTCCGGCGAATGCTCGCTGAACAAGGCGAACATCCGGTTGTAAGTCATCACCGGGGGTTTCTGGTCCAGGAGATGATCTTCCAGCGCTCGCCAGTACAGGCTCAAGGCCTCGAAGAAAAACCGGTCCGGATCGTCCTTGGGAAAACTCATCTGCCCCACGGCGCCGGGAACATCCAGGCCCAGATTCTCGATAAAACCCGCCGCCGCCACGAAACAGTCCAGCAAGGGTGCCGAAGCAAGCTCGCCCTTGACCTTGTAATCGAAGCCAGGCCCGGCGCTCGCATCCCCTGCAAGCGATGCCAACACACGTTTTGAAGACTCGTAACTATCAAGCCATATCAATGGCTTACGACAGAAAGCTTGAAACAGGGTGCGCTTTACCGCCCACTCCGCGCGCACGGAAAGCTTGGCGTTCGGACGGCTGACCTGGGGGTTTTCCCGTGGATCGAATCCCAGCACCACCCAGGCGTCCAGGCTTGGAATATAGCCGTGACAATGGAAGGTGGCGCCATTGATCTCGAACGTCTGGCGATTGGGCTCGATGCCCTTGATCGGCCAGGCACCGGCGCGAAACCATAAATCTTCGATCACGTCGCACAGCTCTTCATCACGCTTGGCCGCCAGTTCGGTCACGGCCATGCGTTTTTGCACGTCCGGGTGATCCCGTTCAAGTTCCTTGAGTTGCAAGGCGTGACGCGACAAAGGCTTGATCAGTTCACGAAAACGTTCATCGCGGGTATGCAGGCTGTGATAGCAGGCGTTGAGTTGCTGGCGCTGGGCGTCGTTGATGCGCAGGTCGAAAGGATTGCTGTCGACCTCCTCATCGCCCGTTTGTAAGCGGTGGCTGAGGTTTTCAAAGGCTTGCAGGCGCTCGAAACCCGGCAGGCTGCGAACCATTGGCAGGATGCGGGAGTGAAAAGTGCGCACCAGATCCCGCGCCTCCTTGAGACTCAGCGCCCGCCCCCAGAGCGCAAACAGTTCCACCAGCTTGTTGATGAAGTCCTTGCGCGACTCACGGGTAAAGGTCACCACCGTCATCGAGCTCAACTCGAAGCCCAGATAGTGGCTCAAAAGCAAAATCCGCAACACCAGCGTAGTCGACTTGCCCGCGCCCGCCCCGGCAACCACCGAGGTCGAGGGGGTGTCGCTGAAAATCATCTTCCACTGTGCGGTGCTGGGCTGGGCGTAAGGCGGCAACAGTCGGGCGACGTCAGCCTTCATGCGCTTCTTTAACTCGACACTCAACGGCAGGCGCCAGTCGTCGAACAGATTGTCATCGACAGCAGGTGGACGGTGCTCGGTGGAGCGTGAATCGCGGATCAGCAATACCTGGCGGCCCTCCTCGAGCCCTTCCAGCTTGCCTTCCTTATAGCCGTAATCGACGCCGGCGCTATGCCCGCTGCGAAAGCCGTCCGCCTGGCCATGCAGCCAGGAAGCGCGATGTTGCGCGCGCAGCCGGGTCAGGCCATGGCCGAAAAACCGCGCTGCCAGACGCTTGAGCAATGGCATCTCGGCCAGGGGAAGAAGTTCAGGAGGAAGATCGGGGGTGTGTTGCGGCACGCGGACTGACTCCAGGGTGTGAGGCTGTTGAGGACTATGGTGTCCGTATTTGCCCTTCAGTTCTAGTGAAATGCTTACAGGTCATCGGCTTATGCGCATAAGTGAAGGCTGGGTGAGAACGGGTAGACGCTTTTAATCATCGGCTAATTCGATTGTATTGAGGCAATTTTTACGCTTTTTATCGATCAGTCGCTGTCAGATGATGCTCGTCATCAACCACCCGTTACGGAGACGATCATGCTTGAACTCAGACCCTTCAACGCCCTGGGCGGCGCCCACCACGGCTGGTTGGATGCCCACCACCACTTTTCGTTCGCCGAGTACCACGATTCGAACCGCATGAACTGGGGCAACCTGCGGGTATGGAACGATGACGTGATTGCACCCGGTACGGGTTTCCCGCAACACCCGCACCGGGACATGGAGATCATCACCTATGTCCGTGAAGGTGCAATTACCCACCAGGACAATCTGGGCAACCAGGGTCGTACCGAAGCGGGCGACGTTCAGGTCATGAGCGCCGGTACCGGAATCGCCCACAGCGAGTACAACCTGGAAGCGAACGAGACCAGGATCTTCCAGATCTGGATCATTCCGAATGAGTCCGGACTGGCGCCTTCCTGGGGCGCCAAGCCGTTCCCGAAAGCTCAGCGCGAAGGTTTCGTGACCCTGGCCAGCGGCAAGTCCGGCGATGATCAGAGCCTGCGGATTCGAGCCGATGCCCGACTGGTGGCCGCCAACCTGAAGGCTGGCGAGTCCGCGGAATATCGTCTGGACAATGGCCGGCGCGCCTATCTGGTACCGGCGACTGGTGTCATTGAAATCAATGGTTTGCGTGCACAAGCTCGAGACGGGGTGGCGGTGAGTGATGAGCAGGTGTTGCGGGTGACAGCGATCGAGGACAGTGAAATCGTGTTGGTGGATCTGGCTTGATCGTGTAAATGCGGGGCAAGAAAAAGGGCGATCGTATTGGGTAATGCCAGTCAGTTAAGGAAACTGTAGGAGCAGCCGGTCGACGCTCGATTGCTCGCGATGGACGTTAACGATGACGCGTTTATTCTGGATAAACGTGTTGCCTTTGAGACCATCGCGAGCGAGCTCGCTCCTACAGGGAGCGAGCCCGGCTTGCCGGCGAAAGGCCTTCAATCACTTTGTGGAAATGGCGCCATCCACGAGGGTTTGGGCTTCGGCAACCAACTGCTTGAGGTGCTCGTCACTGACAAAGCTCTCGGCGTAAATCTTGTAGATGTCTTCCGTACCGGACGGCCGCGCCGCGAACCAGCCATTCTCGGTCATGACTTTCAAGCCACCGATGGCCTGGTCGTTGCCTGGCGCATGGCTGAGAATGCTCTGAATGGCTTCGCCCGCCAGCTGGGTCGAGGTGACCTGATCCGGCGACAACTTGCTCAGCAAGGCTTTCTGTTCCGGATTAGCCTTGGCATCGACCCGCACCGAGAACGGTTCGCCCAGTTCGTCGGTCAGGGCGCGATAGGCCTGGCTTGGGTCGCGACCGGTGCGGGCGGTCATTTCCGCCGCCAGCAAGGCCGGGATCAAACCGTCCTTGTCGGTACACCAGACGCTGCCATCCTTGCGCAGGAACGAAGCGCCGGCGCTTTCTTCGCCACCAAAGCCCAGTGAACCGTCGAACAGACCGTCGGCAAACCACTTGAAGCCGACCGGTACTTCATACAGGCGGCGGCCCAGGCGCCTGGCAACGCGGTCGATCAGGCCACTGCTGACCACGGTTTTGCCCACGGCGGCATCGGCGCGCCATTGCGGGCGATTCTGGAACAGGTAATCAATGGTGACGGCCAGGTAGTTGTTCGGCGCCAACAAACCACCGGACGGGGTCACGATGCCATGGCGGTCGTGATCCGGATCGCAGGCAAACGCCACGTCGAAGCGTTCTTTCAGGCCAATCAGGCCTTGCATCGCATAGGGGGACGATGGGTCCATGCGGATCTGGCCATCCCAATCGACCGTCATGAAACGGAAGGTAGGATCGACCTGTTTGTTCACCACTTCCAGATCCAGCTTGTAATGCTCCGCAATCGCCGACCAGTAGCGCACCCCTGCTCCGCCGAGCGGATCGACGCCCAAATGCAGCTTGGCATCGCGAATGGCATCGAAGTCGATCACGTTGATCAGGTCGGCGACATAGGTGTTGAGGTAATCGTGACGATGGGTGGTGCCCGCCTTCAGCGCCTGCTCGTAGCTGATGCGCTTGACGCCGGCCAGCTTGTTGCCGAGCAGTTCGTTGGCCTTGGCTTCGATCCACTTGGTGACGTGGGTATCGGCCGGGCCACCGTTGGTGGGGTTGTATTTGTAGCCACCGCTTTGCGGCGGGTTGTGGGACGGCGTGATCACGATGCCATCCGCCAGGCCCGAGGTGCGCCCGCGGTTGTAGCAGAGGATGGCATGGGAAATGGCCGGCGTCGGGGTGTATTCGTCACCTTCGGCGATCATCACCGTCACGCCGTTGGCCGCCAGCACTTCAAGGGCGCTGGCCCCCGCCGGCGTGGACAGCGCGTGGGTGTCGATGCCGACGAACAGCGGGCCATCGATACCCTGGGCTTCGCGGTACAGGCAAATGGCCTGGCTGATCGCCAGCACGTGCCATTCGTTGAAACTCAAGTCGAACGAGCTGCCTCGGTGCCCGGACGTGCCGAAGGCTACCCGCTGGGTGGAGATGGCGGCATCAGGCTGGCCGGTGTAATAGGCCGTTACCAGTCGCGGGATATCGACCAACAGTTCTGCCGGTGCCGGTTTGCCCGCAAAAGGACTGAGTGTCATTGCAAAACCTCGGGAATAGAGTGGCTCAGGAATAGGGACGCAGTTTACTGGCAGTTTGACCGCAGCGCGATATGAACGATCCCCGGAGCGACGCTATAAAACGCCACGGCTTCGCACAACGGATCAGTCGATCGCTTCCAGACGCAACGCATCCCCCAGCAGACCCAGTACGGCGGCGAGATCAGGGTCACCGCCGAACGTGTGACTCAAGCGCAGATGTTGCGAGTGCAAACCCTGAAGACTGAACAGCTCACCCGGTGCGATCACCACCTGGTGCTTGAGCAGACGCTGAAACACTCGATGCACATCGACCTGGCGCAGCGAACGGGCCCAGATCGTCGCACCGCCCTGGGGATCGACGAAGTGCAAGGCATCGCCCAGACGTTCCTGCAGCAACTGGGTCATCTGCACTTTGCGGTCCTTGAGCAACCGACGCAATACCTGGAGATGGTGGTCGATCCGGCCATTGCCGTACAAGCGGGCGATGGCTTTCTGACGAATCGGTGACAGGCGAAACGAGCGCAGCAAAAACTGTCGTTGCAGTTCAACCCTCAAATGGCGCGAAAGCAGGTAGCCATAGGGTGCCTCGGGCCCGATGACCTTTTCGAACGTGGAAAACACGATCAGCCGGTCAGGGTCCAGCAGGTCGCGAAACCGCAGGCCGTCCGGTTCGAATCCAAGTTCACCGTAGCAGTCGTTTTCCAGGACCCAACTCCCATGCTGCGCCAGCAACTGCGCGACGAGATGCCGGTTATCGTCGGGCGCCAGGCTGCCCCGTGGCATATTCACCGTGGACGACAGCATCACCAGACGTACCGGCCTGGTTTCCAGCAACTCCCTGAGCCGCTCGACGTCCAGACCGCCGCAGGCTTGCAGCGGCAACTCGATCACTTCCACGTCCGCAGCCTGCAGCAGGCGCAGAATCACCCAGTCGCAGGGCGACTCGACAACCACCGTGGCGTCCTTGAGGCCCAGCACGGCGATCAATATTTCCAACACCCCGCGCAGGTCCGCACCGATGTACACGTCTTCGGCGTGCCAGCAGCGCAGTGGCGACGAGGTATAGCGCGCGGCCAGCGCCGCACGCAGTTCCAGCTCGCCGCAAGGTTGCGAGGACGATTGCGGCTGGCGCGGATACTGGCGCAGCAGTTCCCTCTCCAGCAGCAGCAACGGCCGGTCCAGGGGTTGCAACAATGCCGGCTCATCGGCGCTCAAGACCAGCATGCCGGGACGCCTGGCATTGACGTAGACCGTTTCGAGCAGGTCATGACCACTGCCGGGCACCGTGATGGAAGACACGGGCAAGGCGTAATAACCTGACTTGGCAACCGAATAGACGCGCCCTTCTTTCTCCAGCAGCGAGTAAGCGTACTGGATCGTCGAGATCGACACACTCAGACGGTCCGCCAACTGGCGCAACGATGGCAGGCGTACCCGCGAATCGCTGGCCGGCTCTTCGATCAGGCTGGTCAGGTAACGGTACACCGCCTGATACGCGAAGTCGGTTTCTCTTGGTCCTTTCACTGTCCCGCCGACCATTCGCCCCCCACGGCGCAGTCGTCGTCATACAGGGTGGTCTGCATCGGCAGCGCCGGGTCAGGGACCGGGCCCATGCGATAAAGCGTGCCGATCAGACTGACAGGCAACCCGCTGACGTCGACCATCCATTGCGCGATCTGCTCCGGCACCGGATTGCCTTGCATGGCCCGGTGCAAGTCAGGCAACGCCACGAGCATGCCGGGATGGCACTGGCGCAAAAAGCGCTCAAGGGCTGCGCCGTGGTCGCCAAAAGGCGCGAACAGCAGACACACCAGTTGCGCCTCGCTCAAACCAAGGCTCTTCTGTACCTCGGCCCCTGCCCGTGTACGCTGCTCGGCCGAGGTCGCCGGGTTGCCAAACGCTGCCACCGCCTGCTCGCCCAATCGCTGGGGAAGTTGCTTGCGGCGCATCATCACCAAGGCCCATTGCAGGTAGTCGGCAACGCCTGCCTCGTAACTGTGACCGTGCACGTAACACGCTTGCAATCCCTGCAGGTGTGCGCAGATAGACAGGCTGACGTAATCGTTGTCACGCAGCTGAGCGGACAGCTCGTCCGGTTGAAATCCGAGAAATTCGGTCAATAGCGGCCAGCGCTCTTCCAGATTGCTGACCAGCAGGTCGTAAACGTCGATGTACGTCGTGCGCCGGCAGGCTTCAAAACGCTCGGCGGGACGCCATGCAGCACGGTCGTCTTCGGGAAACAACCGGCGATAGCTGTCGCTGCCCAGTTCATCGAGCAGTGTGAACAGCCCTTCGTAGCCGGGTTCATGATGATTGGAGTGTCTGAGCCCGGCCTTCGCCGCCGCACGCCTCAATCCCTGGATAAAGCGCTTTTGCTGGAGTGGGCTGTCGCTGCTGATCAACGCATCGACACCATTGTCCCACCGGGCGATCTGCCCATGGAACTCGCCGGTGGCCAGATACCCGTCGTCCCACAGATCGAGCGGCCCGTTCCAGCTTCTACGGTGCCCGACCATCAGCAGATTGAGCCGGTTGAATTCCTGGCCGGCCTCCGAGATCGGCGCCTGGTGATTGAACGGCAGGACCTCCCGATTATCGACCATCAGGACTTCGACCCGGGGATCGTCATAGAGGAACAATGCACTCTGGCTGCGGTGGATGTTTTCCAAAGCCACAGCGCTGGCGCCGTTCAAGCGCAGGGTGGCGACACGTAACCGGAAGGTCGCGGGCGACCGGCCGGCGATGCTCAATTGAGCAGCCCGCAGCAGCGCCAGGGTATAACAACTGTCCCGCGATCCGGACTGGATCGCCAGCACCTTGTAATCGCCAATTCGTTCCACCCCCCCCGCCGCCACCACCAGGCGCTGAATCAGCAGCTGCAATGCGGTGCGTTCGGCGCGAGAGAAGAAACTCAGCAATCGTTGCAGTACTTGTTGATAGACATAGGTCATCGCTTGATCATGGATATTGGTCATCTTCATTTACCTGGTACGCGTAGTTTCAACAGTGCACAAACACACATGGGCACCGTGCAATGGATCGCCAGCCCGTGCCTGAAGGGCCGGGCTTTATTGCAAAATGCTAACACTTAAATTTTTGGCAATTATTTGGATGGGGTCACGGCGGTCTGAGTATTGACCAAGGACTGGCTGCCGCGAAGCCCGCTAAACACGGTGCCATGCGGCGAAGCTGGAGGTCCTAGGAAATGTCCGACAGCGTCCCACAGACATTTAGTACAAGAAATAAAGAAGGAAGTTACCCATGATTTTTTGGCAACTGCGTTACGAGCCGTTAATGCTCGAACATACATCAATGAGGCGTATTGAAAAGTATAAGCCTGAGACCCGGCCATGACTCATTCCTTGAGATGAAAGTAATCATTCAATTATCAGGGCTTATAAGCTGATTAGAAGATACAGATTGAGAGCAAAAACCAGCTCAGTTGCTGAACTGACCCATCGACAGGGCAATGGGAGGTCTCATTCATGAGGGGTGTGGCAGAAACGACAAAGTCCGTGAGGGCACGGACTCTGTCAGGGGCGTTACGCAGGTTCGACCTGGAGGGCGACCCGTTCGCGGCATGGGCATTCGTCCATGTAACGGTGTGCTTCGACAAACTCGGCAAACGGGAAGACCCGGGTCTTGAGCGGCAGCAGCACACGGTCCGCGGTCAGCTGGTTGATATCGCGCAAGGCCCGTTGCAACGCAGCCTGGTCCTGGACGATGCCCAACTCCGGCTTGCCGGTGAAGTTGCCGATACAGTGCACAAAGAACTGGATGTTCTTCTGGAACGCTGCGCAGGCCGGGAACGGCGTCTGGTTACCGCCTTGCAGGCCGTATAGCACCAGGCTGCCACGAGGAGCGAGTACATCGCCCAGCAGCGACATCTGTGGGCCGCCGAGTCCGTCGAACACCACGTCCACGCCACGGTTATCGGTGATCTTGTTGATTTGCATCAGCAGATCCTGTTCCTCGGTGACGATGACTTTCTCGGCGCCGAGGGACAGCAGGTACTCACGTTCATCCGCCGTCTTGGTCGCGGCAATCACCCGCACACCCAGGGCTTTGCCCAACTGGACGAACGAAGGTCCGGCGCAGTGACTGGCGTCGGTGACCAGGGCGAATTGCCCGGGCTTGACCCGTGCCAGATCGGCGTAGGCGAAATAGGCGATCAACAGCGGCGTGTAATGCACACTGGCTTCGATCGGACTCAGGACGTCCGGGTAACGGGTCAGCGCCGAGCGCGGCAGCACGATCTGTTCACCGTAGACCGGATAGTCGTTGGGGCTCTCGGCCGGGAAGCTGGCGACCTTGTCACCGACTTCCAGATCATCGACACCCTCGCCGAGCGCCGTGACGACACCGGCCATTTCATGGCCAAGCCCTGAAGGCAGGCGAGCATGGGACGACGCCAGGTTCTGGCGCCAGAGAATGTCGTACCAACTGATGCCAATCGCCTCGACGCGCACCTGCACTTCGCCCGGAGCAGGCAGAGCGGCCGCATGCTCTTCGCATTTGAGCACCTCGGCCGGACCAAACTTGTGAAAACGGATCGTGCGTGACATCGCAAACCTCGTCAAAGAAACCTCTAATGCCCTGAACTCTATCCGGGCTTTGGACCCAAGACCATCAGTGGCTATTAATAGTCGACATGCCTGTCATTGATTCCGCACCATCGAAAGGATCAACGGTTGCCGGCTCCGTTCCAGCGAAACTGAATTATTCGGTGCAGAGTAGCAGTCTTTCCCCGTAATATTCATGCCGGTCATTGTTCTTAAATGGCCGCTCCCGTCAAGCCCGGACTCTGCCAGGACTCCAGATGAATCGTAATGACCTGCGTCGTGTCGACCTGAACCTGTTGATCGTATTCGAAACATTGATGCACGAACGCAGTGTGACCCGCGCTGCGGAGAAACTGTTCCTCGGCCAGCCGGCCATCAGTGCGGCGCTCTCGCGCCTGCGCGGACTGTTCGATGATCCATTGTTCGTGCGCACGGGCCGCAGCATGGAGCCCTCCGCTCGCGCCGTGGAAATCTTCGCCCTGCTCTCTCCGGCACTCGATTCGATATCCACTGCGGTCAGCCGTGCGGCGGAATTCGACCCGGCGACCAGCACGGCGGTGTTCCGCATCGGCCTGTCGGATGACGTTGAATTCGCCTTGCTGCCGATGCTGCTCAAGCGCCTGCGCGCCGAATCGCCGGGGATCGTGCTGGTGGTGCGGCGGGCCAATTACATCCTGATGCCGAGCCTGCTGGCCTCGGGCGAGATTTCAATCGGCGTCAGCTACACCGCGGACCTGCCGGCCAACGCCAAACGCAAGGTACTGCGCCGCAGCATGCCCAAGCTGCTGCGCGCCGACACCGTGCCGGGGCCGTTGAGCCTGGACGATTTCTGCGCTCGGCCCCATGCGCTGGTGTCGTTCGCCGGCGACCTGAGCGGCTTTATCGATGAGGAACTGGAAAAGCTCGGGCGCAAACGTCATGTGGTGCTCGCGGTACCGCAGTTCAACGGGCTGAGCACCTTGCTCAGCGGCACCGATATTGTCGCCACCGTGCCGGATTACACGGCTGAAGCACTGACGGCGGCGGGCGGTGTGCGGGCTGAAGACCCACCGTTACCAGTGCGCAGCTTTGAGTTGCATATGGCCTGGCGCGGGTCCCAGGACAATGATCCGGGGGAGCGGTGGTTGAGGTCGAGGATTCAGATGTTTTTCGGGGATCCGGATAGCCTCGAGCAACCGGGGCAGTAAGACCGGCACCACTACCCTGACATCGGGCGGGCCTATACTTCAAGAGTCGGGACACTCGATGTGACACGCAATTGTGTTTGATGCATGGGGTGACGCTTCGAGCGATCGTTCACGCAGGCCACGGCCTGCCTTCGTCGTAGGGAGGAACATATCATGGCGCGTAAATACATCGACTGCCGCGAGTTTCCGAGCGATTCCCAATGCTCAGTCGCACTGTCCGCAGACTCTGAAAGCGAACTGCTCGAGGCCGCCGCACAGCATGCAGTCAGTGTTCACAAGCACACCGACTCACCGCAACTGCGTGCTCAACTGAAGACGATGTTTCACGACGGTACCCCGCCTGTTGAAGCACCGCGTCCCGCTTAGTATTCAGGGGCACCTGGGGATCGGGTTGACATCCATGAGCCTCTGCGGAGCCCATTTCGATGAGCTCCGCGGGCTTGGCCATCGGCTACAGGATTGCAATCAACGAAGTACATGCCCGCGCTAAAAGGAATAACGCACAGCATTGACCCACCGGCTTTGCTCGTCAAAATAACCGAAGCTGCGCTGACTTCCCTCGAATACGTCTACACCCGTACGTAATTGCCAGTGAGCATCAACGTCGTACCTCATTTCCAGCGAAGCATATTGCGCATCCAGACGCAGGTCCTGCGCAACGTAAGCGGTGAGGTAAAGCCGGCCCTGCCAAAGCTCGCGGCGCACCGCCAAACTGATCATTTGCGTGCGATCTTGATCGACAGCGCGCGCCACGGCGTCCTTCCAGACATTGTAATACTGCATGCCGAAGAACCAGTCCCCGCTCAAGTAATCCACGCCCAGCAGCAATTGCTTTTGACGGATCTTCTCAAGTTCAACGATGCCCGTTTGTGCCTGGGAGTAGCGATAGGCATCAGGTACGAAGGCCGCTTCACCTTTGAATACCACCGGACCTATCGGCATCGCGAATGAGCCGCCAAACAGTGTGCGACGCTTCAGTGCTTCTCGATAGCTCAAACCAGCCTGTGTGAGCCTGGGGGAGTAAGTTTCTTCAGTCTGCCAGCCATGCCAGGCATTCAGGGAGTAGTCCACTCCTTGGACATTGCCGCTCCAACGCAAAGCGGGTGTCCAGTCGGCAGGTTTACGCCAATCCGGGCCATCCGCCTCGGACTGAGGGATATTTCCCAAATAATCGCTGACGCTGGTTTCAGCAAAACGGGCACCGCTATCGGGAAGAAGGTCCTTACGTGTCTGTGGGATTAACAGCATCTGTAAGGATTGATCCTGAAATACCGAGCATTCACTGTTCAGCATGGCCAATGGGCGGCGTTGCTGGACGTAGTCGCCGAAATAGCCTTCGCGACGATCAAACGGATGGATCACGTCCAGGACCCTGAGCCGGTCAGCGCTGCCCCAGACAACTTGTTGTATCCCCAGCGTTGAGGTACACCGCTCGCCTTGGTACTCAGCGAAGAATTCACGGGGCTCAACTTCCCGATAGTCGCCGTCGAGTTTATTTTCCTGCACCGCCCTGACTTCCAACTTGTAGCGCCAGCCCGATGCATCCTGCCAGCCACCACCCAACAATGCAGAATACTCGTTGAGTCCCCACTCGCCTTCACGGGTCAACGCTTGTCGTGTTTCCAGTCGACCGTTGAAATCGAGTGCGTCGAGAGCGTCGCCGTAACAGACATTACTCAGTATCGCCAATGCCAGGCCAGCCTTCACTGCAGGCACATTCATGCGCTCACCTGTGAGGCAAGCAAAGGGTCGATCTTGCGTTCTTCACCGGGCTGGGCGCAATCATGAATACCTGTGTCAATCGTTGCCCAGTCGCTTGAATAATTCATTTTCCTGACAGGTAAACGGGTTCTTTCCCACGCGTGCAACGCTCTCTCCAACCGATAGTCCACCCAACGACGACAGAATTCATCCAGCGGCTGCGACGAGAGCATCAACCAGGCAACACACTCCCCCAACCTGAGCGTACCCGCCGATAAACGGGGGACGGACACCTCTTCGGCGGTCCACTCCAGAATACGCGCTCGAATGATTTCGCCGTGGACTGTCTGGTCAAGGTAGGCGATGACAGTGCCGGGTTGTTCCAGCACCCTCTGGCCGATGAAGGCCGCCAGCGTTTCCGAAGGCCCTTCGAATAAACGCGTGATACGTGCATCGCGCCAGAGTTGTCCAATGGGATTGTTATCGCAATAGCCGCGGGCCCCCAGCATCTGCAGCGCGCTATCGCTGACCTCCCCAAGCACCTCGCTGGCCAACCATTTCGTCGCTGCCAGGACCTCGGGGGGAGCGTCAGGTAAGCCCTGATCCAGTCGTAGCGCCAGGTGGTCGACCCAACCGCCGATTGCAGTCGCCGCACAGAGCGCGTCGTCAACCACACGTTGGGTATGCTCATGATCCCAAAGATGGTGACCGCCCAGGCTACGTCGGGTGCTATAGCGGATCATCAATTGAACACACCGCCATAACCCGCCGACACAGGTAGCAGCAATTCCCAGCCGCCCGAAACCCATCGTGTCGCTGGCCACAGCCAGGCCCGCAAAGGCACTCCCGAGAACTCGGTCCTGGCTGACCAGGGCAGCGTCAAAATGCAGTTGGTTCTGCACCATGCCTTTGAGGCCAAGCGTCATCGCTTCGCTGCCCTGGTGCATGCCTTGTTGCTCTGCATCTACGCAAAGGCCCAAATAGCCCAGGTCGCGCCCTTGATCATCAATATGACGGGCGAATACCGAAATGACTCCCGCCCATGCAGCCGAACCTGACCAGGACTTAGTCCCATCAAGCCTGAACAAATCGCCTTCACGTTGCGCGCAGGCCGCCATACCCAACGGGTTGGAGCCCGCGGCCCGCTCAGTCAACGCAAACGCCGCGAGCATCCGGCCGCTCGCCAGTTGCGGCAGGTACCGCTCTTTGATGGCTGGCGCTGCGAAGCGTTGAATAGGACGTATGCCCAACCCATTGTTGAGACCGACAAAAAAAGCCAAGGTCAGGTCAATCGCGCCCAACTGACGCTGTACTCTCAACAATTCAAAGTTAGACAAGCACAACCGCCCGCCATAGGCCTCGGGCACTTGCATTCCCAGCAAGCCTCGGTTCCCGACTGCCAGCACCAAGTGCGGCGGCAGGCAACGGCGCTCATCCATGAGGCGAAAGTCCAGGCGTTTCGCCCAGTCCTGCAACCACGCATTCAACTCAGTCACAGCAGGTGTGTCCTCCCGTGCTTGAGGATCAAACATCATCCATGCATTCAACGACCAATCTCCTATCGACTCGTCAACCAGCTTGCGGCCTCATGGACCATATGCTCCAGTGATTGTGCAGGCGCGAAGCCTACGTGCTCGCGAGCTTTGTCACTTCGGTAATGAACCTGCCTGCCCAACAACGCAACGACATCGGCCGAGAGCCGAACGGGTATCTTTGCGAGCAATACATCCAACGGCCGCAACAGGGCGACGATCCACCCCAATGTGCGAGGCTGCCAACGCGGAGAGTCGACAGCCAGGGCAGCAGCCATGCAGGTGAATAATTCGAGATAGCTGACATTATGGGCATTGAGGATGTACCGCTCCCCGCTCTTGCCTCTGGCCATGACGGCCAGCAGCCCCCTCACCAGATCTTGCGCGCCGATGACCGCAATGCCCCCTGGCGGGATAAACGGCAGGCGTCGATTCTGCAGATCAAGCATGACCTTGCCCCATCCATGCAGCACATCACAGTTGGAGGCAATGACCGCAGAGGGACACGCAATAACAATATTCATGCCTGACTCACAGAAACGACGAACCTGGTCTTCTGCATCACGCTTGCTGTGCATATAAGCCAGGCGAAATGCATCGCCGTTATAGATCATCGACTCGTCCGCTTCCTGAGTCGGATAGCCAACGGCAGCGATGGACGATACGTGCAAGATACGCTCGACCCCGGCGTCACGAGCGGCACACAGCAAATTCACCGTACCCTGGACGTTGACCGCAAACATACGTTTGCGCTCGGATTCATAAGGCAGCGCCAAACCGGCGGCATGGTAGATCTGTGTGACGCCTTCAAGCGCATGCACCAGGCTTGCGGAATCAAGCAAATCGCCTTCGCGCCAGACCAAACGTTCTCGCAGGCTCTGCAGCGTTGAGGCGGGATCGTTTGGCAAGACCAGCACCGCCACGGTCTCACTCTGCTCCAGCAGCCCCCGCACAATATGGCTGCCCAGGCATCCACTGGCGCCGGTGACCAGAATCATTGAGCGCCCTGCGCAGACAGGGCCAAGGAAACATTAAGGCCACCAAACGCGAAGGAGTTTTTCAGCCACGCTTTCACATCTGCCTCTCGCGGACCTTCAGTCACGTAGTCCAAGTCGCACTCGGCGTCTTGCCCCAGGTAGTTGAGGGTTCCGGGAATCTGCTTGTGTATCGAGCTCATAAGACCAGCGATCAACTCGACCACTCCCGCAGCGCCCATCAAGTGACCTATCGACGACTTGACGGATGACACGCCAAGCGAAGGAGCATGAGCGCCGAATACTTGTTTGATAGCGGCCGTTTCACACCGGTCATTGAGCAAAGTGCCGGTGCCATGGGCGTTGATGTAACTGAATGCCTCGACGGGCAAGCGGCTGTCGGCAATGGCCTGGCGCATGGCCTGGGCAGGGCCTTCCACGGACGGCTTGAGCAAGTCGCCCGCGTCACTGTTGACCCCATACCCCAATACGCGAGCCAGTATCGGTGCGCCGCGAGCTTGGGCATGCGCCAGGGTCTCCATGACCAATACACCGCCCCCCTCGCCCAGCACCATGCCGCGACGGCCAGTGGAAAATGGCCGGCAGGTATCGGGCGCCATGGCTCGCAACGCCTCCCACGCCTTCCAGACCAGTGCGTTAAGACACGCGTCAGTACCGCCCGCCATCACCAGGTCTGCGTCACCGAATCGCAAGAGCCGATAAGCCTCGCCAATCGCCTGAGTGGAAGAGGCGCACGCTGTGCTGACGGTGAGCGCCGGGCCCTTGAAACCGTATTTCAAGCTTATGTGACTGGCTGCGGCATTCGCCATGACACGTGGCACCGTCCACGGTGCGAGCGTGGCGCTGCCGACCTGATAGAGGTCCAGATAGGCGCTGTGCAGCGACTCGCTGCCACCCGCGGCGGTCCCCATGTAGACCGCGCACCTGTAGGGGTCAACCGATGCCAGGTTTACACCGGCCATATCCAGCGCCTCTGCTGCCGACAGCAGTGCAAACTGACTCGCGCGGTCTAACAGTAACAACTCATTGGCCGTGAACACGCCATCAAGTGCATCCTCCGGCAACGCCCCCGCGTTACATGTCCCGCCGACAACGTCGATCAAACGAGGCACCGGTGCGATGGCACATTGTCCTTTAGCCAACCCCTCCCAAAGACGCTCTCGACCCACACCAAACGGTGACACACACCCCGCCCCGGTGATTACAACAGTGTTCATGAAACCGCTCGCTTGGAGGCCAGGCGTTCAGCGAGTATCTCCACCAAGCGAGACACAGAACTGATATCGGTATGACTGTAGGCTGATAAATTGACAGAAAATCGCTTTTCAATCGCGTAGGTGAGCTTCAGTACGTCCAGCGAGTCGAGACCCAGCTCTTCGATGCTCAGTTGCGCATCCAACTCAGCTATATCCAGTTCAAGGGTGCTGGCGAGCAGCTCCAGCACCAGGGTTTGCAGCGATTCAGTCGACATATGGGACTCTCGGGATCAGTGTTCGGTGCGCAGGGCACGTTGAGTGAATTCAGCATCCGAGATGCCAGGATTGATGTTCACTTTCTCGACAATCATCCGCGTACTCTTATTGGCCGCCAGATTGTGCATTGTCTGGGCCGTAGGCCTGCTGAATCCGCCAACCACTTGCAGGCCTTCGGTTTTAAGCTGTTTGACCAGCACCCCCTGGCGATCAAAGTAATCCACCTGCACCGGGTAACGGCTCTTCTCTTCCAGGTAGTAGACCTTGCGTGAATAGCCGGAAATATCCGCCTCTTCGCTACGCGCCTTCGCTTCAATCTGCCGGCACGCTGGCCAACTGAGGCAAGGCTGAGAGGCCGCGAGGCTGGTGAACGTATAGTTCAGCAGCTTGTAGTCCTCAAAGTCTTCATAGGTGAAGTCCGTACCCATAAACCAGTTCTGCTTTTGAGAACCAGCCAGTCGTCTCAGGCTTTTGGTCGAAGGGGTATAAGACCAGATATCGTTTGCGGCTTTGCCGCTGTCCTCGATTAACAGCGCAACATTCTTGACGGCAGCGGGTGCGGTGAACCGCACTAAGGTGCCCATGCGGTTGGCAATACGCTTATCCAAGCGACTCAGTTGGCGTGTAAAGGTCAACCGCTCGCCGTCAAACAGCTCCATGCGATAGTCGACTTTTTCGTCCTGTGCCTTCATACGTCGATCAGAATCCTGCATAACCGCCAGCGCATCGTCAGCGAAGGCTGGCCAGGTACAAAGCATCAACAGAGGCAGGGCAGTAAGCAGTTTGCTGTTCATCCAAAATTCCTGAGCTTGAGCGTGTCTACCGCGGGAATGCGGAATACGTGACGAATCGCAGGCATTGCTGCGAATGGAATAATCACCAAGGCTGGCAGGATGACTCTCCAGAAATCACTGAAGGCGGGATCGGTATTGATCTTGAACCAGACGTCCGTCAGGCGATGGTTGAGGACGGCGCCGAGAACATAGCCCAGCGGGATGGCCACCACGCCCGCAAGCAACGCAACGCTGAAGGTTTCGCAAAGCATAATGAGCGACACACTTCGATCGCTGAAACCCAGGATTCTCAAAACCCCATATTCGCCACGGCGCCCCACGATGCTAAAGTTCATGCTGGTCACCGCAAACAGCAGGGCAATAGCAATACTCATCAGCGCAGAGATGTGAATGATTACCCAGATATGCGAACTGATTTCCAGAATGGAGGCGACTATGTTCTGCTTGGACGTAACCCGTACCACGCCTGCCAACTCATAGATCCTCGCATCGTCCAGGCCACTGTTCCCCGCATCCACCAGGTACGCGCCGGTAAATTGCTCATCAAGTGACAGCATTTGCTGGGCGAAGCGTCGCGTGGTAATGACTTCACCCGGCAGCGCCCCGGAAAACACCCCGACGACCTTGGCCGGATAGATGTTTCCTCGCACTTTGAGATTCAATCGGTCACCCGGATGGACGTCATGGGCGATGGCGATGCGGCGTTCAATAACCAGGGCGTCAAGATCGCCGTCAAACAACATCCGGCCTTCCATCAGATTTACGTGTCGCACACTGTCTGCCGGCTCGATGCCCAGAAGGCTGGCGTTATCCAGATGCCCCTCGCCGACTACCTGTGCACCGCCCTTGACGAACGTCGACCAGCGACTGCCCGAGGCAAGGCCTTCGAGGCGGCCGATGTCTTCGTCCCACCAGGGCACATCCAGATCGACCACCCGGCTCCAGTTGTCGCGCTCCACGTTGCTGATAGCGGTTCGCTCCATGGACGTCAGGGAAATATAGAAGGCAATTGTGATTGCGACACTCGCCGCCATTGCCAGCACCGTGACCAGGCTGATGCGCCAACTGCGCAGCAAATTGCGCAGCGAATAACGAAACCAGAACGGACCGCCGATATGACGCAGGCATGCGACCATACGCAGCGCAAACGCTTGCTCCTGACCTGCGCCAACGTCGCGCAGGGCATCCATCGGAGTGATACGAACGATCGAGCGCATCGGCAAGTACATGCCCAGTGCGACGGTGCAGCACAGCAATAAACCGGCTCGCCATAGATAAGGCGGCTTGAACATCAATTGTGGCTCGGGCATGCCGATGGCGCGTGCATAGTTCCAGCCAAATGCATACATATCAAACAGCGCCAGGCCGCAACCCAGCACCAGAGCGAGCGCAATCAACATCAACGCAGGCAGGCTGTAAGCGCAGGCGACCTGTCGGCGCGTGTAGCCCAGCGTGAGAAACATCGCGATCAATGGGCGCTCTTCCTTGGCCCATTGGTACATGAGGAAAAACACCACCAGGGTAGATGACAGCGCAAAAACAAGAACGACCGTCGGCAGGAAAACCTTGAAGGTATTGAGGTCCAATTCGAGGAACTTTTGGCTGAACTGCTCCTGGCGCGGCAGCACGTAATCGACGGCCAGACGCGATTGCGCTCGCTCGGTAATACGCTGCTTGACCTCACTAATCGACGCCTGCGGCGATACGCTGAACAATAAGCTGTTGATGGCTGAAAACCCTAACTGCTGGTGCATGAGCCCCTGGTCAGCAAACAACACACACAGAGAGCCGTTGCTGGGCACATACACACTGGGGTTCAGCGGCGCAACCAGATACTCCGGACTTTCAACGATGCCGATAACCTCTACCGGATACCTGGCAGCGCCCGCAATAAAATCAAAACGGTCACCCACACCTTTCGCATGGAATTTCGCACAGTTACGCTCAAGGGCAATCCCTCTGACATCCGATGCATTCGGCAGGCGACCTTGCAAGACCTTCAGCCTGTTGACCGCTGAGAAATCCGCTGCGTCGGCACTCACCATCAATCCTGCGACCGGCTGAATACCACCCAACGGTGCCAATCCGGGCATCAGTAATCGGTGATGGGTCGCGGTTACGCCGGTAATGTCATCGAATGCCGGGAGGTTGATCAGATCGTCCGGCGCAAAGATGACCTCCAGGTCGGCCATCGATGCGTGGGACTGAATGTCCTCTACCGTATCGAACAGACTGTCAATCGCCGAGTAGGCACCTACCAGCACACCGAAGGTCGAGGCACAGATCAGTGCGATAGTCAGCAAGCGATAGCGAATGACCAGAACCGAACGAAGCACATGCCGCATCAGCATGTTCATGGTTCAGCCCTGTGCAGGTTGCCGGAACGCATCTCGTAGACGTCGTCAGCATGCTGTCCCAATGCGGGGTTATGCGTGACGATGACCACGGTGACCTGCTTCTCTTCCTGCATCTGACGCAGCAGTTCGAAAACAAGCATGCCAGTCTCTTCATCAAGACTGCCTGTGGGCTCGTCCGCGAGAATCAACTGAGGCTCCTTGATGAGCGCTCGCGCAATGGCTACCCGCTGCTGCTGGCCACCGGAAAGTTTTGAGGGGAATTTTTCGGCGTGCTCATGCAGTCCGACCTTGCGCAGGTACTCCTGCGCTCGTAAATGGTCTTGTGAAGTGACTGAGCGGATCGGCTCAAGCCCTGTCAGCACGTTTTCCTTCACAGTCAACGTCGGAATCAAATTGTGAAACTGGAATATGAACCCTACCCGCTGCGCCCTGAAACGCGTCAATGCCTTGAAGTCCATGGCGCTCAGGAGCGCGTCTCCCACCTGAACCTGCCCCTCATCCACACGATCCAATCCGCCCAGTACGTTGAGCAGCGTCGTTTTGCCCGAGCCTGACACACCTCTGATCACCGTCATGCTGGCGCGAGGTATCGTCAAGTTGATGTCATTGAGCACTAAACTGCGACCTTCGCCGCTGGGATAGAATTTCTTCAGCCCCACAAGAGAAATCAAGGGATTATCCATTTCGATTACAGCTCCTGGTCAAACCGGGGTTTGGTCTAAATTGAGTCCGAAAACACCGTAGCGCTTGGTCCGACGCATCCCGACATTGCGCGCCAGTACGTAGCTGGAAGGATTGCGGTCGTCGATCCACATTGTGTCGACACGCTGAAAGCGCGGTTCGGCGTAACGCACGATCTCATCGCCGATCAACCGGCCCAGACCACTTCCCTGGACAGATGGATCGGCGCCGATAAGTGCGATGACGCCACCGGTGACGCCGCGCTTGTAACGATTGAGCTTGAGCAGGTCGAACAGACCGAAATGCCCCTTGAGCCGACTCAATATCTGGTTGAGATCCGGCAAAATCAGGAAAAATGCTACGGCCCGACCGTCCAGTTCAATCAGCTTGATGCCTTCAAGATCGATAAACGTCTTCACACTATCAATCTGAAATTTGAAGCTGGCCTTGGAGATCGGCGCGACCTCGTAGTTCTCGGCAAACGCACTGTTGAACAAGCAGCGGATCTCCTCCAGATTCGACCGCAAGTCAGACCGCGTAGCACTGCGAACACTGAACCGGCTACCAGGCATCACTTTTTCACTGCGACTGGCCTTGCGCCGCGCGTGGTACTGCTCCACGTCCACTCCATACGTGCTGAAAGTGAAAGCCAGATGGAAACCCGCCTGTTTGAGAGCGTCGGCGTACCAAAGCGGATTATAAGTTTGCAGCAGCGTGGGAGGCCGGCCGTCTATGTTCTCGAGTAACAACGCGGCGTCCTGTGTCGATGTATAACTGTAAGGCCCCAGTAATCTCGACTTCCCACGCGCTCTCGCCCATTTGCTTACCGCATCGAATAATGCTCGCGTGACAGCGGGGTCTGGGGCGACTTCAAAGAAACCAAAAAAAACGTGTTCATCACCAAAACGCAGGTTGTATGCCGCGTGAATACACACACTGACACGGCCCTGAGCCTGACCTTGATCATCCAGCGCCAGAAAATGCTCGATCTGCGCTTCGCGAAAAAACGGGTTATGCTGCGGTGACAATATCCGTTTCATGTCGCTGCGTAATGGCGCAACCCACTGAGGGTCGTCGGCGTATAAACGAAAAGGCAGGTCGATAAACTGCTTTAATCGCTTCGCTGTATCCACTTTTTCGATAGCGATCATGAGAGGTCCAGAAGCTGTTGCATGTTGCGGTGACGTGCTTCAAATATCCGATCCATATAGGCGTCGACAAATAGCCACTCAAACAGCGCACCGCCTATTGCGTGATAAATCACTCGATCCGTATACAGCGTCCCCCCGGCTACGGATTCAACGCGATGCTCATGCCGGAACGCACTCAAGGGGCCCTTGATCATTTCATCGATGAAATACTCGTTGTCTTTGACTTCACGGATGCCAACGGTCCAATTGGCAGGGATAAATCCGAACATCCAATGCCGGAAGCGGAACTGACGCCCTTGCTCGATGCGAAGATCAGCAATATCTATGTTTCCAAGTGGGGTAACGCGTTCCGGGAAGATCTTGGGGAAGTTCACACCTTCCATGCAGAAGTCGAATACCTCGGCACAGCTACGTCCCTTGATGAGGGTGGTTTTTTCCAATATTGGCATGCGCGGCTCCTCTTTTAGATGGTTTCGACAGTGGTAGCGCTGCTGAAGCGTTCGGCATATCTGCGCCACTGAGCGGGATCGAGGGCTTTATCAAAACTGCGAAATCCGGCCAGCATGAAACCGTGGCGGACGGACAGCGCCTGAACCAATTCGAGATCATCATTGCTGAGATCCAGACCCAGACTCGTGTGACAGGAGATACCTTCGAGTGCGAGCATCATGGTCTCGGCCATACAGGCGTACGCCAGCTCGTCCGGGATACCGTAACGTGAACCCAAGCGTGCTTCCCCTGGCATTTCGACAATGCCACCGTCAAGCACCAGCACGTCCGGCCGGCGACTGGATATGTCCTGGCTGACATTGGCGGGTCGGGAGATATCACACAGGATGGCGCCTTCGGCGATGTCATCGGCGCTGATAAAACGTTTGGCGCTGTTAGTCGCGATCAGTACCAAGTCAGCGTCGGCCAACGAAAGTTTGATGTCGTTACTCCAGCGCAGCGCAATACGCTCACCGTTTTCAGCCAATAACAATGCTGCTAAATCCGCGCTTTCGTGTTCGTTCAAACGCTCAGCGATTCTGGCTAGCACGCTGCCGGGTGCCGGGACGGTCTGCGTGCTGAAGTTCACCAAATGGGTAATGACAGAAGCAAAGCGCGGCGTGTTGAACCGTGCGCTCATCGGGTTACCCACCAGGGTGACCTGTCCGGCCTGCATCGCAATCAACCGCGCGATGGCCGAGCCTATGCTTCCGGTGGCACCAATAACAGCAACGCGCATGTCTTGCATACGGCGTCCCGTCATTTCAACCGCGCGGCACGATGCCTCAACCGCTGTAAGCAGGGTGTAACTGTTACCCGTGGTCAGTGCCACGCCTTTATCCAACAGACGCAGGCCACCACCCGTCACGATTGAGGTATGCCCTCCAAGTCCTACCAACGTAGCACCGCGTTGCTTGGCCATGTCGATGGCTTGGCCGATCAGTTCACAGGACTCCTCCACGGGCATCGCAGCAAACTGCGCCGCGGAGCGTGGCACCATGATCAGATCACCGGTCACCCTGCGGCCCGTGGCAGGCGATGTAAGCTCGACCGTAGAAACGAAGAACGGCTCCATCAAGGGGTTCAAACGTTCTTCAAGCATGAGCAACGAATGTTGGGAATAATGACTCAGGCTTTCATCGAATTCGGCATAGTTCGAGAGTTCCAGAGGGTGCAGGACAAATGCAAAATGGTTATCAGGCACTGCCTCGGCAAAGCTCACCTGATGCAACGGCGCTTGCGATGGGCCCGACGAGCAGGGCTGAGCATCAAGCAGATGCGCAAGTAATGTGCCCGTGCGCCCCTCCTCCACCAATTGCAAGGTGCGAGCAAGCGCCTGGATGAACACCTCGCACTCGGCTCGCCCGGCAACAAGAGGAGGTTCGACACGCATCACATTCGCGCCGTTGAGGGTCGGTGCAACTCGTACGCCTTCGACATTGAGCAAGTAGCTGGCGAGAATGGGAACAAGGCTCTCCTGCTCCCCCATGATGCCGGTAAAGCCGCCGTAAAATTGAGAATAGTGACTACGGTCAAGATGAAACTCGATGCCGATCAGGTAGCCCGCGCCGCGTACTTCCTTGATGAACGAGGCGTGTCTTGCGGCCAGCCCATTTAGCTGTTCCAGCAGGTAGCGTCCGTTATCTCGCACACCGTCCAGAAGGTCTTGACGCTCGTGTAGAAGATCCAGCACTTTCAGCCCGATGCGGCAGGCCAGTGTATTCCCGCCGAAAGTGGACGAATGCTTGTTCTGGAAGTCCTCGCTGTACGCGTTCTCGCTGAGCAGGCAGGCACCGATCGGCATGACCCCGCCGCCAAGGGCTTTAGCCAGCAGCAAGCAGTCCGCTTGCACGCCAGCACTGGCAAACATCTTCCCTGTGCGACCCAGTCCGGTTTGAACCTCATCGATAATCAAGAGGGTGGCGCTGCGATCACAGGCAGCCCTGACTTGCTGCAGATAATCGGCAGGCGGCAGATTGATTCCGCCCTCCCCCTGTATCGGCTCGATGATCACCGCAGCATAGGCACCAGGGTGCCGCTGCAATTGATCTTCAAGGGCTTGAATGTCGCCATAGTCAACAAAATCAAAACCAGGCAACGGTGCCTGGAAACCATCCTGATATTTATCCGAGCCTGTAGCGGAGAGCGCCCCCAGAGTCTTGCCATGGAAGCTGTGATGGGTCGATAAAATGCGCTTGCGACCTGTCTTGATAAGGCAGGCTTTAAGTGCAGCCTCTACCGTTTCTGCGCCACTGTTTTGAAAGGTCACGCTTCGATAATCGCCAGGCGCGATTGCCAATAGACGTTGTGCCAGCAAACCACTTGCAGCCAGGGAGGATGGCTGAACAAAGATCGGTTCCCGACTCAGTTGAAAGCTGGCCAGCTCGGCTAGCAACTCGTCCGGGCTATGGCCGAATGGCAGTGCACCGTACGCGCCGAGAAAATCCAGGTAAGCCTGTCCTTCTGCGTCATAGAGGTAGCAGCCCTCGCCGCGAACAAAAGTTTTGTCGAGCCCTGCCCGACGAATCAGTTCGCCGATAGCAGGGTTCACATGTTGCTCAAATGGACTGACTTGCTGCCAACGGCTCATGAAAGGTTCTCTGTGATGTAGGGCGACGAAACGGGCGATAGCCGACCCGCTGTCTGTCGATAAAGATCCGCCGCCACACCCTCTGCCACCATGATTCGTTCATGGGCTGGCCGCAGAGAGTGATAGGGCAATGCCGGAAAAAGATGGTGCATGGCGTGATAGCGTTGACTCAGCGGCTCGAACAGTTCCAGCCAACTTCCTTGGCGATCATGGGTCGACGAATCGCCCAACTGCCATTGAAGTGATACCGGTTGACCGCTGGAGGCATATCGATGCGCCAGGCATGTGCGGAACATGTTGATGAACAACACACCATAAATGACGGCAAGGAACAGGCCGATCCGCGACCACGGCAACATCTCCGAGCCTGCCACAGCGATCAGCCCCCACGCGTACAGGCTGGTCACCACCTCCAGCAGGTGGTTATAGCCCCGTGCGCTGCGAAAACGCGTCGCAGTGTTTCGGTAGGCGGCATGTAAGGTGACAGCACTGTATCGCTCGATGACCAGCCGACGCAGCGGCGCAATGCACCAGGACATAGGGCCGAGCACTGCAAAACGCACCAGCAGCAATATCGGCGTGAAAAGCGTGCCGACCAATAAGGTGAGCACGCTGCGGCGAAACTGCTGCTCAAAGGGCAGGTACTCCGGATCTTGGCGAGTGCCGTATCGCGCCAGGGTATGGTGGTCGATATGACTCAAGTACAAAAACGATGGCAACAGCATCGGGATACCACACGCTAAGTTCCACATCAGATTGAACCCGGGGACAGCGCGGCGTGGCATATGGCTCAGTTCATGAATAAACATGGCCGACCGGTAAAGCGTGAACACTGCCGTGCCATACCATAACGGCCATGTCACGGAACTGGCGCTTTGCAGCATTGACAGTGCGACCCAGAAAAATCCGATGCTCAACCCGAAGTCCAGGCGATAGCGCCATGCGTGATGACGTCGTAAGTCCTCAATCAAGGGGCGCAACTCATCCACGAAGGTGCGCCCGTCCAGGTTTGCGACAGGCTTCACCGACGTTTCCAAATGACACCATCCAGGTAGAAGTGATGCAGAACGATGATCAGCGGTACCAGCCCTACGGATGGCATCTCCAGGCTGAGTACCAATAAGCTGGCCAGCCCCAAGGTACTGAACCATATCCACGGTTTAGCCCCCATCCGCTTGACCCAACCGTGCGCAACACCCAAGGCGCCTGTGACGGCTGGCTGGGTTGCAGATCGGCGCAGTCCAGCCATTACAGTAGAGGTGCACACCAGGTGGTATTGCAGCGCGTGAATACTGGTACCGATCAAAATCAACGCATACAGGTCGCTCACCAGCAGGTAAGCGGCGTTATAAAGGCTCAATGTAACCGCTAACATAATGAGCACGAACCGCGGCAAGCCTTCTTGATTACGCTGATGTCGCCACTCGGCAACCAGGAATTGAAGAGTCATGGCTGCGAATACAGCGTATGCCAACCAAGCCCAGAACGGCTCGAGTGCCAGCGTTGGAATTGAGATGTTCGCAAACGGAAGCGTCTGCCCAAACATTTCATAGTGCCCAAAATGAAAACCACCGTGAGTGATGCGATAACTCAACGGTGCAGCAAACCCGGCCAGTACCATGTTGCGAATAGGCAAGGTTGAATGTTTATACCCAGCCTTCTTTGCATAAATTGCCGCCACACCGAAATGCTGTTTACAGACATGATAGGGCTGCCAGTAAACCCAGATAGCCACAAGCCAAGGTAAAGCATTCATGCTGTAGAGGGCGACGCACAATACGCTAATAACAACCAATCCAGCCCAGAATTGCACTTTGTGCCGCTGGTACTCCAGCGGCTCAGCAAATAATCGAACATGCGTTTGAAGAACGTGGGGAATATCCAGGAACAGCGCAAATAACAACGCCCCCAAGAGAAATGCTGGCCCCTGCATAATAGCCAGTAACAGCGCGACCGAAATCAATGGTCCTCCGACCAAAATAGCCAGCGTGTCGATCCTGGCACTGACGAACCACGGCATTTTTACAGACGTATTAGTGGACATTGACCACCCCCTTTATACCGCCGTGGAGAACTCGAGCGTGTTCGCGCGCTCAAGTATCAGCGCCAACTCATGAAGCGTAGTCATCGCATCAACCTGGTCGGCAGGCAGGTTCACGGATAGACGACCTTTCAACTCGGAAAGCAGCGTCAACTGCCCCATTGAGTCCAGGCCCAAGTCCAACAGGGTATCGTTTGCCTTTATTACGGAACTGTTCAAATGAGCAGGTAGAATCCCCTGTATTGAAAGGCTTTTTATCGTCTGGCAAATAACATCAAACACAAGTGCTCCTTGCACGTATGCAATCCGTGCTGTTGTAAAAGAGGATTAAGCGGAAACGGGATCGGTATCGGCGGCCGCCGGACTCAAACGGTTACTCAAATACAGTCGACTTAATGCTTGTCGCTGGATTTTCCCACTCGTGGTTTTGGGGAAATCTGCGCGGCGGATCAGCACCAGATCATCAACCTGGACGCCCGCTTGGCGCGCAACGATCTGTGCAACTTCACGACGCAATTCCGGTAGTTCCCGAGTGCCCAGAGCATTGCTCGCCATCACCACTACGACGCGTTCCTTTGAACGGTGACTGTCGATACAGGAGAAGGCAGCGACAGAACCGGCCGCTAGATTGAATGCACTTTCCAGCGACCATTCAATGATGTGCGGATTGACGTTAACGCCTGCACGAGTAATCAAGTCCTTACTCCGCCCGGTAATGAACACTTCGTCGTCCAGAAGAAAGCCCAGATCGCCGGTGTCATACCAATCTTTTGCCTTTGGTCGCACCGGATCCATTTTCAAGTAACGACGAATGATACTGTCGCCCCTGATCTGAAGCCGGCCAAGCTGCCCCTCCGCCAAACGAATCTCTTGTTCATCTACGACTCGAAACTCGGTGTCACCGACCGCCGTGCCATTTCCTAGATAAGGTGCAGTGCCGGGAGTGCCTGGCGGTTGCTCTCTGACCAGCATTGAGCTATGCAGGCTCTGAGTATCCAACCAGCGAACGCGCAGACCTTGCCCCGGCGCGTTGAGTGAAACCGCAACCACGGCTTCCGCCATACCGTATGCGGGTTGCAGCACACCGACTTGCAGGCCATGAACTGCAAAAGCAATTTCAAATTGACGGAGGTGGTCATAGAACACTGGCTCGGCACCCACCCAGGCATAGCGCCAACGGGACAAGTCCAGGTCACCTTCGCGCACACGCCCTGCCAGACGGCTGAGCAAGGCAAACGCAGAGGTCGGCGCTGGCGACAAGGTACCTTTGAAACGAGAAAGCGCCTGCAGCCAAGCCATGGGCTGTCGAGAAAACTCGTGAGTCGGCATCAGCACCAGATCGATCGAACACCACCAGGCCAACGTCAACGCAGAAAGCCCCATATCGTGATGAAGCGGCAACCAACTGACCATTCGGTCCGTCGTGTCGACGTTCACACGCTCGGCGATCGCCTGACAATTTGAACTGAGCATCGACTGACTAATGCATACCGCTTTAGGCATTCCGGTACTGCCGGACGTGAATTGTAAAATCGCCAAGTCTTCCGGGCGGCTCAAAGCTGGCTCATCGACATAATCTACTACCGCATTCGTCAACTTGAGCAACTCGTCATCCGTCAGGGCGACGTCTGACCATGAGTCCGGCAACTGCGTCGCTATCCCCCCAGAAGCCAGTATCAACGCTGGATCAATCAATTCCAGCATTGCGGCCAACCCGCTGCTATCACGCATTGTCGTATGGTTTAAATCGTGCGGCAGGAGAGCGATTGCCAATCTTTCGGCCCACGCGGCGAGCACGACGACTAGCACCTCAATGCTGGAAGGCATGCAGACTGCCAAGACCTGACCCGGTTCGAGAGCGCGTTTGCGGAGTACTTGCCGCGCCTGATAAACCTTCGACTTGAGCTCCAGCTGCGTCAGGCAAACGGCAGAATCATGCCCAAGAACCGTAGTCAGGCGGTCCGGTGGGCACAACAAGAATTTTTCAATGAGGCACGGGCGGGCAGGTGCAACTAATCCATTAGTCATCGCGTTCAGTCCTTGAAACATTCAGCAAAGACTAAATATTGTCGAACAATCTGTCAATACAGAGAAATCAGTCCACGACCGTCCGTCCAGCTCAACTGGTTCCAGAGCTCAGGGGCATAATTGGCCGAGCAGAGCCACCAGCGCCCATGGCCATTGCCCGGCGCGTGCGCACCATCATCCGTGTCATCCCGGGCTTCCGAAGGGTGCGGCCGAGTGGAACGTAACGTGGGGCTCAGCACTATTCAGAAACAAACGAAAAGCCACGCCCAGTGGCAAATCGTTCGTACTTACGAAGGACTTCATAATCCTCATCGCTCGCCGGCAGCACTTCTTTGATAGCCAAATCTTCAGCAACCTCAGGAAGCTGCCTTAATGCCTCATTCAACGCAGACCTTATCTTGCTTGCCTCATCCTCCGAACGCAGAATTGAAGTGATATAGGGCAAACACGGGCTCACAGCACTGCGCGCAATTATTTTTAGCCCCTTGATCTCCTCACTTTGGTATCTATCAAGATAGTCATAGGTAACGCTATCGATGGACGCTAAATCACCCTCATGATTTTTTAGCCTCCGGATACTCTCTCGATGCGCCCCCGTAAAAGAGACTTTCGAAAAGAAAGCACCCTCCTTCACCATTGAAAGCGCATGACGAAACAGGTTCATCCCCGAATTGGAGTCCTCTGCGTTAATAAGACCATGACTGCCAGCAAATCCGGCCAAATGAGTGACAGGAGAGTCCGCTCTACAAAGTATCAAGCTGCAATGGTTTCCCCCTGAGCTATGAGGAAGCTCATAGCTCGGACGACCGACCAGTCTCACCTTGCCACGCAGTGAGGTGACCAAGGGGTAGCCGCAGGTTTGCGACAGCAGCAGCTCGGGCGAAAGCCAACGAGACGGCGAGTCTGTAATCGGTTCCTGCCCTCGACGCTCACCAATAAGTTGCAGAGTTCGCTGAAGCCAGTCTTCCTGTGCTTGTCGGACCCTGTCCGGAGCCAGGTACATTGATAGATCGCTAATCATATTAAAGGCATTCCAAAGTCGAGATGGTGTCTCGGCGTCATCACAGCAGGAAACTGTTACCAGGTCTTTTTAAACCCAAACGGTCCCTTAATGTGCCAGGTTCATACTCGTTGCGAAATACGCCTCGGGCTTGCAGCAAGGGCACGACACCATTAACAAAGTTTTCAAAGTCAGTCGGCAAAAAGGGAAACATGAGATTGTAGCCATCGACTGCGTTGGACTCATACAACTCTGCGAGCTGCCGGGCTACCTGATCCGCCGTTCCAATCAGCAGCCAGGTACTGGAGCTTTTGACTAACCGGCGTCCAATTTCGCGGATCGACAAGGATGGGTCGTATTTTTTGAGCAGGGCCAATTCAGTACGAATACCATCAAACTCGGATTCATCCGGCAGCGCTGGTAATGGACCGTCAGGCGAGAGGCCTGTCAAATCAAGACGGGTGTAGCTGGAGACGAGATCAATCGCAACCGCATCAATCGTGAGGCTGTCCTCCAACTGCTCTCGTCGCTCTTGTTCTGTCTCATTGCCCAAGACGACGGGCAGAACGCCGGTGATAATTTTCAGATCCCCAGGTTCTCTGCCTTTGGATACTAGCCGGCGATTCAAATCTGCCCTGTAGGCCAACCCCTCTTCTACTGCGCTGATAAAGCAAAAATGCACATCCGCATGGGCGGCGGCCAGGTTTTTACCTGCTTCAGAAGACCCTGCCTGGGCCAGGACAGGATAGCCTTGTGGTGGACGCGGCACATTCAGCGGTCCGCGCACGCGAAAATGCTCCCCGGTGTGATGGATGGGATGAATTTTCGAGGGGTCGGCAAAGTCTCCCCCGGGCTTATCGAAGCTGAGTGCATCATCCTCCCAAGAGTCCCACAGCCGCTTGACGACATGGATGAATTCATCAGCCCGCAGGTAACGATCACCGTGCCTGGCGACTCCGGACAGTCCAAAGTTGGAAGCCTCCTCTTCCAGCCAGGAAGTCACGATATTCCAACTGGCGCGCCCTGAACTGATGTAGTCCAACGACGCAAAATATCGAGAGATGTTGAACGGGTCGTTGTAAGAGGTTGAAGCGGTCCCCATCAGCCCGATGTGATCCGTCACAGCAGACAGTGCTGAAAGGAGAGTAATAGGCTCAAGGCGCGCATTGGCATAATGTCTCAATCCGCTGGCTACGGAATCCCATACCGCCACGTGATCAGCGATAAAAACAGCGTCGAACTTCGCCGCCTCCGCCGCCTGGACAAGTTTGGCATAGTAACCAAACGTCAAAATTTCCTTGGTTGGCGACAAAGGGTGGCGCCATGAGAATCGGTGGTCACCCTGAGGATTAAAGAAAAACAAATTCAGAATCATACTTCTGTCAGACATGGTAACTCCGAGACATTATCCAGATCGCATTAATGCTCAGTGAGCCGACTTGAGCGTATTTTTGGCTACCCACTGTTCTGCGACTTTCGCAGGGTCCTTGTGGTCGATATCAACCAGGCGATTGAGTTGCACCAACTCATCCCCCGTCAGTTTCTCCGAAACGGCATTCAGTGCCTTTTCCACTTCAGGGGTGAGCACGGGCTTACGAACAAGTGGAGTAATGTTCTGCGGAGGCTGCTGGTGCCGATCATCCTCAAGGACGACCCAGGGTTCTTTTGCCAGAATGCCTTGAGTTGAAACTACCGTAGCGACATCGATAGCGCCTGAGTTCAAGGCCAGCCTCGACAAGGGCCCGCCCATGTCCAGCGTCTTGACGCGTTTGAAATTGATCCCGTAAACAGCTTTCAGCCCAGGCAGGCCCAGCGCAGCTGTGGTGACTTCGGGGGGGCCGCCGAGCGTAAGTTCACCAGAAACCGGCGCAAGATCCGACAGTTTGAACAGCTTGTATTTGTCTGCGGTCTTCTGTGTGACGGCCCACGCCGTGATGGAGCCCGCCGCAGACGGTTGAAGTAACTGGAGATCCGCGGGTAACTTTGTTTCCAAGGAGGAAATAATGTCGCTCTGGGTCGTCAAGGTGGATTTGTCGTCGTAAAAACTCAACAATGATCCGATGTATTCCGGCACAACGTCCACATCGCCATTTTGCAACGCATTGGAGATAATTTGCCGATTCCCCAGGTTCAGCCTCGTTTTCACTTCTATGCCCTGATTTTTAAGGGCGGCCGCATAGATATTGGCAAGGATAGTTTGCTCGGAAAAATTAGCGCCCCCTACAGTGATGGTTTGAGCATTGGCAAGCGTACTGGCCGTTAGCATGCCCAGCCCCAAAAGCAAGGAAACTGAATAAGTTGATTGACTCGAAGGGCTTCGTTTCTTTTTCATTTCTGTTCGCCTTTTCAAAAATAAATCGCACTATCGGAAGAGTGAAACTAGTTAACGCCCGGCTCAATTGCACCCGTTCGCCATTTTTGTGTCATCCATTTTTCTATCGTTGAACACGCCGCCTCGCTCGCAATCGCCAGTGCGGACACTACCAGTGCACCGCCAATTATTTGGGGCGTATCATTGCGACCCAGCCCGTCGATCAGAAACCGGCCCAACCCCCCGAATCCCGCATAGGCAGCGATGGTTGCGGTAGCGATGAGTTGCACCAGTGCAGAGCGGATTCCAGAAAAAATCAACGGAAAAGCCAACGGTAATTCGAGCTGGGTAAACGTTTGCCATCTGCGCATTCCAATGCTCTTGGCGGAGCTTTTCAAAGAGGCATCAACCTGGGCAATTCCAACATAAGTATTGGTCAATATCGGAGGAATACTCATGACAACCAACGCGATAATGACGGTACCTGTCTCATAACCAATAACCATGATTGCAAGTATCACTATCCCCAATGAAGGCAATGCCCGACCGAGATTAAACAGCGCCATTACCCATTGAGCGCCTTTCCTGTAATTGGCCATGAGCACGCCCAACGGCAGCGCAATTGCGCACGCCATTGTGATACTCAAGGACACGTAATAAATATGTTCACCCATCCGACTCAATAAGCCGTCTTCACCCAGCCAGTGCTCAGGACTTAAAAACCAAAGGTAGACGCCTGAAATCATGTCCATTAGCGCACCCAACGAATAAGAAATTTGTCTATTGAATAAAATAGGTAGTCAAAACAAAACGCCAATAACACCGTGAGAATCAAGCTCACGACTACCGGTGTCGTAAAACTCTGGGCGAGCCCTGTGATGAATAACTGCCCCAACCCTCCTTGACCAATTAACGCTGTCACCGTCACCAACCCTACTAATGTAACTGACGTTGTACGCAACCCCGCCAACAGCGCAGGCAGCGCCAATGGAAGTTCAACACCCAGGAAACATTGTATGCGCGTGTATCCTAGCGCCCGGGCTTCCTCCAGGATATGCGCGGGGTTACTGGCAAGACCTGCCAACGTGTTCTGCAAAATGATCAGCAATGCATAAAGACTGAGCCCTATCACCGATGTCGTCTTCGATAATCCCGTAAATGGCATTATTAAAATAAATAGCGCCAATGAAGGGATGGTAAACAGTATGCCGCTGAGGTAGATCATTGGCCGCGCCAGTGCCGGCTTCCACAGTGTCAAGAGCACCATGAGACCCGCTACCAGCATCCCCGAGCAAAGACCCAGGGTTACCAGTTGGACGTGATCCGCTAACAGCAAGCCGATCGGCAGCCAGTTTTCCAGAATCCAAGACCAGTCAATCATAATTGAGCAACGCCTGGGCGGCGCTCGTTCAGCGCTTTGTAGAGTGAGCCGAGCGACACGCACCCCTCATAGCGTCCGTTTTCCCCAACGCGGACCACCACACCGTTTTGCACGCTCAGAATATTCATCAGGGCGTGGTGCAACGACTGCGAGCTCGATACGGTTACCAATTCGGGAGCCGGCACGGTTGAGTCGCTCAACCATTTTGAGGGGATACGTTGTTCGTCAAGCAGAAGTTCAAACTCGCAGTTGATTTCATCCGCTGGAAGATCAGAAATCCTCATCAACGACAGTCTTTTCAACAACGGATCCTTGCCGATGAAATTCTTGACGAACTCGCTGGCCGGATGGGCAAGGATATTGTGGGGGGTATCAAACTGAACCAGTTTTCCTTCGCCTTCAAAAATTGCAATTCGGTCGCCAATTTTAATGGCCTCCTCCATATCATGGGTCACCAAAATAATGGTTTTGTGCAACCGTCTTTGCAGCGCCACCAGTTCATCCTGCAAGCGTTCGCGTATCACCGGGTCCAGCGCTGCGAAGGGTTCATCCATCAACACCACGGGGGGATCGGATGCCAACGCCCGCGCCAGGGCCACACGACTCTGCTGCCCCCCGGAAAGCTGATTGGGGTAGCGATCAAGAAACTCCGGCTGCAGGCCCACAAGTGAAATGAGCTCGCTTACGCGCTGTGCAATTTTGTCCCGTCCCCACCCCAGAAGCCGGGGCACAGCGCCAATATTCTGCGCCACAGTCTGGTGCGGAAATAACGCTGAACTCTGCATCATGAAACCGATCCCGCGGCGCAACGTCACAACGTCAAGCTCATCCGTCGCTACGCCATCGACCCTGATCTGGCCACTGTCCTGGCGATCCAGACGGTTGATCATTCGCAAGATAGTGGTTTTGCCACAACCACTAGGGCCGACAAACACACAGATTTCGCCCTTCGGGATATGCAGCGTTAAACCGCTCACAGCCAGTCGCGCATTGCCTCTATGAGTTTTCATGACTGATTCAAAACGTATCATTACCGGCACCTGGATTAACGTAGATAATTTTTACTGCTTAGCGGGGTGGACAGGGCAATCCACGGGCTCGGCCAAATGCTGACGCACCAGTTCGGAATACCCTTGAAAATAAAACCCATTGTTTCGCGTAATCCACTGCTCACGTCTCGCCTTGTAAACACGCGGTAAATAAAACCAGGGCAGCCCCGGAAGATCATGGTGGACCAAGTGCAGATTGAGGTTTAGAAAAAGCCAGCTTAGAGGGCCCGATGACTCAGTGATAACAGTTCGATGCTCCGGGCGCTCCGAGGGTCGGTGTTCGTAAAAGGACCTGATCATTGCGACAGATAAGGCGGGAATTGAAACCAGGAACACGTACTGCGCGGCACTGATGGCGCTGAAGTGCTCAACGAATACCAGCAGCGCAACGACGCTGAATAAATGGCCCGACCACATTTTAATATTGCTCGGCCCACTGCGAAAAAGGCTGCGCAATTCAGTCGCTACCAGTATCAGGAGGGCCAATGGAGCCCCCATCATCAAGCGCCCGCCGACTGTCTTATTGATCCACAGCAGCGCCCTCATATAAGCAGGTGACTGCTTCCAAAAGTCGTTTGTGACATAGCGGCTTTCTGGATCCTGACCCGGAACAGTTAATACTTCATCGTTGTGATGCGCTAGATGAGTGTCTTTGTAAATTTCGTAGGGATACCAGACGGCGAAAGGCAAATAACCCAATGCTTTATTCACCGAGGGCCACCGGGTTGGGTGACCGTGAATCAACTCGTGTTGAATTGACATCCAGAGCACGACCAAGGGGATCAATAGAACGACCGTAAACACTTCGCCAAGTGCGTCTTTAGCCAATACAACCGTGACCCAGGCAGAATAGAAGCCAACCAGCAACAGCCAGGTCGGCCATTCAGTTCTGCCGGTTTTCGTACGGCTCAGGCTTAGTACTTCAGCTCGATGAGCGTCATCCAAGTAGTTTGGCATAGTTGCAAATCATATGAATGGTTCTGGGATTCGAGCAGTTTGCCGCTCTTAACGGAGCCCATTGAGTGGACAGCGTTTATGAACATTCACGCAGCCCTGGAGCAACGTGTGACTTGAAAAGCCAGGCAACTGATTCAATAGATACGCCAACAGGTGTCACTTCACATGGCGTAGAGAAGAAACGCTAAACCTTCACTGATTGCGCTGCAGGCTTCGCTATTGGCTTGACACGGGAGAGGTTTGCCAGCCACTCGTGGGGTGACAAGCAAGGTGCGGGGAAGAACTCGGGAATTACTGGCCCGAAAAATCGCCACATGGGATTCGTCGGAGGACAAAACCTCAGGGCTGATTTGCAAGAGTCGGGCGCCGGACATAGTCGTACCATAAGATAGGGTTGAGTATATCCGGTTGTCCGGTAAGCAGAATTTAGCACGTTTTCTAATTCGAACAAGGAGCATATTCGGCTATGGTTATTCCTTGATCGAATAAGCGATGGGTTGAAAGGATTTATTTCAGTGCGCACTATTTCGATCGACGGAGCAAGACGATGTGGGTTCCACCAATGCCTGCCGGGTGACGTATTTGGCCGATCGCCTACCCATCGCAGAATGTACGGGCATAGGACCCCTTATAAAAAAGATATGGGGTAGTTAATGTAGAGTCGGTTCTCATCAAACTCATTTGTACTGAAACTGCGGCGAATGCTAGCGTTTCGCCACTTAACACTCAGGTTCTTTAAAGCCCCGGACTGCACCACGTAGGCCAATTCCGATTCGCGGCCCCATTCCTCACCATCGGTGATTGCCCCGGTGTGCACATTACTGCCGCTGATATAGCGGTTCATCATGGTCAGCCCCGGAATGCCGAGCACCACGAAGTTGAAGTCATGGCGCACCTGCCAGGACTTTTCCTTGGCGTTGTCATAACTGGCGTTGTAGCTGTCGTTGGCCAGGGTGCCGCCACTGCTGCCGTTAACGCGCATCCACGCGCTGTCGCCGGTGAGTTTTTGCAGGCCGACATAGAAGGTGTTGCCGCCATACTTGGCGGAAAGCAAGGCGAAGGCGGTTTTGTTGTCCAAGTCGCCGGCCAGGGCACTGCCGTCTTCCTTGCCGTTGAAGAAACCGAGGTTGGCACCCAGGGTCCAGTCGCCAACGGGCTGGCTATGGGTCAGGTTGATGTACTGCTGCTGGTAGATATCGGTCAATTCGGCGTACCACACGCCGACTTGGGTGCGCTTATCGTTGAAGGTGTATTCGCCGCCGCCAAAGTTGAAACGGTCCGAGGTGAACGCGGCTCTGCCGTTCATGAACATGTCTTCCATGCTCGCATCGTTGCGCGGGCTGTTGCTACGGAACTGCCCGCCATAGAGGGTCAGGCCGGCGATCTCGTTGGAGGTCACCTGGCCACCACGAAAGGTCTGCGGCAAAGAACGGCCATCGTCAGAGCGCAGGATCGGCAATACGGGCATCCATTCACCCACCTTCAATTCGGTTTTTGACAGTTTGGTTTTCAGAGCCACCCCGAGGCGGCCGAAATTATCGGCTGGTCGGCCGTCGTCGTGGATCGGCAACAGTTGGGTACCGCCGGTGCCTTTACCCCCATCCAGCTTTTGAGAATAAAGACCCAATAGATCAACACCGAATCCTATCGGCCCAGCGGTATAACCAGAGCGAGCGTCAAGGATGAAGCTCTGGGTCCACTCCTCGGCTTTGTTCTGTGGTGCAGCGCTGTTGGGATAGGCTGGATTGATGAAGTTACGATTGATGTAAGCGTTGCGCAAATTGAGGGTGGCCTTAGCGCCATCGACAAAGCCGCTGGTTTGATCGGCTTGAACAGCCGCTGACGACCCCGCGCAGAACGCAAGCGTCAGACTGATCAGCGATTGATTTGCAGGCACGCTGCGGAAAATAACAGGGTAGCGCATGATGTTTTCTCACAATGAGTTATTATTGTTTTGTTGCGATTTTTTAGCTCGTATTAACCTATGCACAGGCAGTTCGAAGCGCTAACTACCGAGCGACTGCGGGGAGTATTTAACTTATGTGTCTTGTAATAGCCCTTTATTGAGCAACTTGGTAATTGGTTGGTTCACCTTAGGCAAAACCCGAGCGTGCGCAGACGCGAGCCTGACTCAATGCCTGTAATGGCACGCTCGTGGGGAACTGCATGAGAACAACGACTGGAAGTTAAAACGTGCTCGAACGCCCGGCGATCAACCCGCACTTCCCGGCGTTTTGCAACGTGTGTATTCCAATTGATAAAGCGTGGTTTCTGGCCCCATCGATTGCCCCTCCAACAGCCGCTGCAAATCAGCCACAAAAGACTCGCCGGCGACACGAACGTAGTCGGGCGCACAGCCTTCGATCATGACGATCCAGGCCGGTATCTGGGTGCCTTCGGCGCGGGCTTTTTTCTCTGCGGTTTCAACCTTGCTCACGGCCTCATCAGCCACACACAAATGCACGCCGGTAATACCCTGTTTATCAGTAACGGGAGGAAGCACGCGTTGGCGCAATGCGTCTGACACTGATTTGTGCTGCCCTTCGCCAACATCGAAACGGACCGTTAACAGATACGCGCCCTGCCCCACACCACTTGTGTAAGTGACCTCGCAAATGGATCGCGCGACGTTGCGGTAGGACTGCACCGACTGCTGGGTCCATGCCGTCGGACTGTTGAGACGAGATAAATAATCCTGCCCTCCCAACACCTGCACAGTGTCAGCCTCATAGAGGTTGAAATAGGTCGGCCCTGCATCCAAAGCGATGTATCGGCGCCCCCGCAAAAAGCCCGGTATTGCGGCCCGCTCTGGCATGTGCTCACGGTTATGCCACTCATAGAATTCGTCCCGCGCTTCGGGCAAAAGATCATGCCAGATCGCGACTACACCTGTTCCTGCAAAGCTCATAGCGTTTTCCTCCAGCGATAGTCAGTCAACATTGGGATGGCGACCGGCGACCCATGCAGCCCCCATTTCAGCAACGTAAGGAATCACGGTCTGAAATTGTTCACCCAGCCCTTGGCCACCGACACGCATGGTGTCACCCGCCTTGAGAAATACCGGTGGTTTCTGCCCGAGCCCCACACCTGGAGGCGTACCGGTAATGATGACGTCACCCGGCATCAGCGGCATGAAGCGACTGAGGTACGCGACAATATGTGCAACGCTGAAAATCATCGTACGGGTATTGCCGGTCTGGAGACGGTTGCCGTTCACGTCGAGCCAGAGGTCAATTGCCTGCGGGTCGGCAATTTCGTCACGGGTGACCAGCCAGGGTCCCAGTGGTGCGAAAGAAAAACCGCTTTTGCCCTTGGTCCACTGGCCTTCGTATTCAAGCTGATAAGCCCGCTCGGAAACATCATTGGCCAGGCAATAACCGGCGATGTGATCCAAGGCCTGCGACTCATCAATCTGCCAGGCAGGCGTACCGATGACGATGGCTAGTTCGACTTCCCAATCAAGCTTCTGGGCCCCCGTTGGTAGAATGACCGGATCATTGGGCCCGCTGATGGACGCGGTGTGTTTGTTGAAGACCACCGGCTGGCTCGGGATAGGTGTATTTGTTTCAGCCGCGTGATCGGAGTAGTTCAGGCCGATACAAATCAGGTTCGGTACGCTGCCTACGCATGGACCAAGACGTGTGCCAGGCGCCACCACCGGGAGTTTTTCAACGTCAACAGCACGCAGCTTTTCCAGCACTGTCGGGCTCAGGGCCGACGCATCGATGTCGTCGACAATGCCCGAAAGGTCTCGCACGATCCCCTTCGAATCCAAAACTCCCGGCTGTTCCTGCCCCGGCAAACCAAAACGAACTAAGCGCATTTGTTACTCCTCCAGCGTTGAGAAATGGACAGACAATGAGCCTGCTTCGCCGAACTGAATATGCAGTGGCTGATTAACGGGCACATCGAGAACACCTGCATAGGAGCCGGTGATAACCACCTGCCCTGCTTGCAGCCCTATCCCTTGTGTAGACAGAAAATTGGCCAGCCATACGATCGGCAACAACGGATCTCCGTCCGGATGGCGGCCCTTGATATTTAGAAGCTCTGCCGTTGCATCGCTCAGGGTGATATCCAGTTCAGAGGGCATGCTCGCAGCGTTCGACTGCGTGATTGGCGCCCCAAGTACCAGACCGTGATTGAATAGACCGTCCGCGAGCAATTGCTCGAACGGCAGCGTGTGTGGATCGGTGTAACGGCAGTCGATCACTTCCAGTGCCAAGTGCACGTCGCTGATCGCAGCAATGATCTGTTCTGCTGTATAGGGCTCGACACGTGCCGGCAAATCATGGGCCAGGACGCACGCCAGTTCGGGCTCGATGCGCGCCTTATCGGCGTCGGCGGCCAGTTGGTAACGTTCGCCTTTTACAATACTGTCGCTGTAGATGGGGGCGACGATCCACTTGCCAGCCGGGGGTAACGCACACTTCCACCCCCCACGGTTTTTCCAGCCAATAGCCCCACGTGCTGCTGGATGGCAAAACCTTGTGCAAGGCTGCCTGGCAGGTTCGGGCCTGGCAAGGATGCCAGCCGAACACCCTCCAGCCGTGCACGGACCAGCGCGGCAGCGGCCACTTCCAGCCCTGACCCTGCCTCGGTCCATGCAGGTGCGAGGTGGCTCATACGCTCTCCGAATGCACGTTGTTCTGGCGCGGCCAAACCGTCCCCAGCTTGTTGGCGGCCTCTTCCAGCAGAGCATGCAATTCCTCATAACGTTCGGGCTGCATGCGCAAGACCGGGCCGGCAATGCTCATGGTGCCGACCACAGTGCCGGACGGAACCAGCTTGACCGGTACGGCAATTGCCCAAACACCCGCCTCAGCTTCTTCAATGACCAGGCCATACCCGCGCTTTCGGGTCAGCGCCAGTTCGGGCAGCAAGCGTTCGATGCTGTTGATGGCTTTCGGCCCCTGCCCCATCCCGGCGTCAGCTTTCCCCAACCCGCTACGTAGCGCATGTTCAATGGCCAGTTCATCAGGCATTGAGGCCAGCCAGGCTTTGCCATTGGCGGTGGCATACAGATTGATCGGTTGATCCATGGCCGGTGAATACATGAGCCCCGGCGCGGCGCCCTGGGCCGAAGACAGCCAGGACAAGGTGCCCTCGTTGACCACCGTCAACCGCACCAACTCATGACATTGGACAGCCACTTGCTCAATGATTGGCTGGACCAATTCAGGCAAGCCTATTCCATGCAAATAGCGCTGCCCCAACAGTGCCAGCTTCAGCGTCAAGCGGTATTGCGAGGTGGCTTCATCCTGCTCTGCCCACCCCTGCTCGACTAACTGAGCAAGCACTCGATGAGCGGGCCCCTTTTCCAAGCCCAGCTCGGCTGCGATATCGGACATCCGCATCCAGCGAGCTTCTCGTGCCAGCAGCTCAATAGCTTCCAGGCAACGGTCAACAGCACCTTTTACGACTCTCATATTTTTCTCGACCTATCTATGGCAATGAGGTGAACGCGAGCAACACTGTTCGTACTGGAACGATGTTCCAATAGTATGCAGGGGCCACCAAATAAGTCAAACCCCCTTGTATCTGGCTGACTTTATCTACACAGAACTGGACGCGCAGGCGCTCTCCAGAACGTGGGATGCCCCTTGACAAGGCTGCGATACTGGTAACAGAATTACTGATGGAACAGAGTTACAATAACAACAATTGAGAAACCGGAGACACGTTATGAATCAGAGCATACCGATCGACGCCCACTCCAAAAGCCAGTCAAAGAAGGCCGCAGCAAGCGGCTGGATCGGCTCGGCACTGGAGTATTACGACTTCTTTATCTATGCGACCGCGGCGGCCTTGCTGTTTCCACAGCTCTTTTTTCCGTCTGATAACCCAGCGGTCGGCATCATTGCCTCTCTGGCCAGCTTTGGTGTGGGCTATATCGCCCGGCCGATAGGCGCTGTCGTCCTGGGGCATTTGGGTGATCGCCACGGCCGTAAAACGGTTCTGGTTTACTGCATGTTCCTGATGGGCTTCTCGACGATGTGCATCGGTCTTCTGCCAACGTACCAGCAGATCGGGATCTGGGCGCCGGTGCTGCTGGTGACGATGCGCCTGATTCAGGGGTTTGCGGTGGCCGGGGAGATCTCCTGCGCCAGTTCGATGATTCTCGAACACGCTCCGTCCGGTCGCCGTGGTTACTTCGCGAGCTTTACCCTACAAGGTGTTCAGGCCGGGCAGTTGCTCGCGGCAGCAGTTTTCTTGCCTCTCGCTCACTTCATGCCTGCGGATCAGTTCGCGTCCTGGGGCTGGCGGATCCCGTTCCTGCTCAGCGTGGTCGTCGTCATCATGGGCTATATCATTCGCCGCCAGGTCGATGAGACACCTGCATTTGCCGAGCAAAAAAAGCAAGGCGAAAAAGCTACTGTCCTGCCAGTCGTCGAAGTCATCCGGCAGAGCTGGGGTGATCTCTTGCGTGTGATCTGCATGGCACTTGCCGCGGTGATCGCCATTGTCGCCTCGGTCTTCGGCGCGACCTATGCGGTTCAACCGGCCTATGGAATCGGTTTCCCTGCCGGCATCTATTTGTGGATTCCACTGCTGGGTAACCTGTGTGCAGTGATCCTGATCCCCTTCGTTGGTAACCTTTCAGACAAGATCGGCCGCCGGCCACCAGTCATTATTGGCGTTCTCTGCGCAGGACTGCTCTCGTACGCCTACCTGTACGCTATCAGCGTCCACAACCTGTGGCTTTCGCTGGTACTCTCCGTACTCATGTGGGGCGTCGCTTATCAGGGTTTCAACGGTGTATTCCCAAGCCTCTTTCCCGAGTTGTTCCGTACGCGGGTGCGTGTGACCGGCATGGCCATCGGACAGAACATAGGGACCGCGATGACTGCGTTTCTCCCGGCAATCTTCGTCACTGTTGCGCCCCCCGGCTCCGAGAATATCCCTCTGAAAATCGGCACTCTTACATTAGGTATCTGTGTTATCGCTGCGATCGCGGCGTTCACTACACGTGAAACGTACCGGATTCGCCTTGAAGATCTCGGCAAGCGCAATGCAGTGCCTATTGCCAAAGAAGAATACGATCGTATGCGGGCCGAAGCGATGCAGGGCACAGCTCAGGCAGACGCACCGAAGGATCTGGCTGGCCAACTGCGCTCGTAACGACTTTCGACGATCACCCTGGTGCGACCATCAGGTTTTCGAGACCCACACAGGCCCCGACGGGCAGAACAGCATCATGCGGTCGGCACTTGCCCATGCATAGCCATCGACGCTGTGCATGAACCAAGAAGCCGCCAGGACGCCTCTTCCCGTCAACATCAAATATCAGGCAACCATGGCCTCACATATCACAGGAACAACCCGGCTTTATGGATTGGTTGGCCATCCGCTGACGGCTGCCAAGTCTCCGCAATTATTCAACCGACTCTTTATGGAACAGCAGGCAGACGCGGTTTGTGTTCCATTGGAGGTCAAGGCCGATGATCTGTCCGCGTTCGTGAAGGGTGCCAGAGCGCTGAACAATCTCGCTGGCATCCTGGTCACCATGCCGCACAAGCAAAGGATGCTGGATCATGTCGACGAACTTCATCCGACTGCGCGTCAAGTCGGTGCAATCAACGTCATTCGTTGCGAGACAGACGGACGCTGGGTCGGCGCCATATTCGATGGCCTCGGCTGTGTTCTGGGCATGCAATGGGAAGGCTATTATCCAGCGAACAAAAGCGTTCTTCTGGTCGGTGCTGGAGGCGCAGGCAGAGCGATCGCATTTGCCGTCGCATCGGCGGGCGCCCGATCCCTCACTATCTCCGATGTCGACGAACACCGAGCCGAGGAGCTGGCGAAAACCGTTGCTGCCGAAACAGGTTGCATCACGCATTCCGGTCCCCCCGACCCACATGGCTATGAAATCGTGATCAATGCCACGCCACTTGGCATGAGCGAGGATGATCCTATGCCTGTGGACCCCGAGCGGCTGGAGCCTGGCACTTTCGTTGTAGATATCATCAACTCGCCGGACTCGACACCGCTTTGCGATGCTGCACGTAAACGAGGTTGTCATACCCAGGACGGGGGCCCCATGCATAAAGGTCAGGCGTTGCTTGCACTGCGCTTCCTTGGGTTCGATTACCACCCTGATAACGTAACAGCCGATGCTGAATTATCGTTGCCGCCGGTGAGGGAAGTCGGCCGTTGACGTAGCAGCGTTTCAGAGAAAACGGAAAAAACGACCGTTTTCATCGAATCGAATAAAGGGAAAGACCATGAATGATTCCCTGGAACTTATAGGGCGATCATGTTCAACCCGAACATTCCATATGTTTACTTGTACCGCGCCAGGAGTGAGTCAGTATGAAAGTTGCGTTGCTGGAGGTCAGCCATTGGCACGTCCCGTTGTATTTGAATGCGCTTGAGACCAATGGAGTCCAAGTGGTGGCCGTTTCGGATTCGGAGCACCTGAAGGGCGAGGCCATCGCCGAGCGATTTAGATGCCCGCTGTATAGCTCATCCTATGAGCTGCTTGAGCGCGAGCAGGTCGATTTTGCTTTCGTGTTCGGTCGTCATTCGCAAATGCCGTCGCTGGCAGAAGCCGTGATCGCACGAAACATCCCCTTTGCCCTGGAAAAGCCCTGCGGCATCAACATGGCGCAGGTCACACGGCTGCGTGAGCTGGCCGAGCAAGCCAATCTCTACTGTGCTGTACCGCTGATCTTCCGCATGAGTGAACTGCTGAGTGCTCTGCAAGATGCTGAGGGACACTTGGCCACGGACTTCAACTACATGTCTTTCCGTTTCATCGTAGGTCCGCCCGCTCGTTATGAAACGGCAGGCTCAGGCTGGGCCATCGATCCCGTTTTTTCAGGCGGCGGATCGACGATCAACGTGGCTACGCATTTCATAGATCTCTTCAGACTATTGACCGGTAAAGAGGTCTCGCGAGTCTCAGCCGTCATGAATTCACTAACGCATCGGGGTGCCGTCGAAGACTATTCGTTACTGACCCTGCAGACCGAGGACGGCGTGATCGGTGTTGTGGAAACGGGATACAGTTTCCCCAGTACCGCCGACGAACAGCGCGAGTTCTCCTTCACCCTTTCGTCCGATCGCATGTACGCCAAATCTGGTCCCGACCGCATCGAAATAAGGGATAGACAGAACCTTGCCGCCGGTACTCGAAGCCGCCGACTACAACTGGACACTGACGTCTATTACCCACTGTTCGTCAAGCAAGTGCTTGCTGAATGCCGTAACGGGGCCAAGCCCATTGCATCATTACGCGACGCCGAGGCAATCATGCAGGTCATGGACGCGGCCTACGCTTCAGCTCGGCAAGGAGGTACGCTTTTGACGCTCAATCCGTTCCAGGGCACCCATGGCGAGTAAGCGGAGCTGCTTGGACTGGACGTATTTGGCAAGCTCTTCATAGCCCCCGTAATCACCGTGATATGACCACCTGGCGTCGCGGCAACGACTTCACCGCCACCTGCACAGGCTACTAATTCACTTGTTGGGAGACGATGTCTCCCCGACATTACATCCACTCAAACATTGCCCGAGGAGTTTCACACCGAAGGCGTAGCTGACGGCGAAACGCCGCCAACACAACGTTTGCGTGTGTCGATATCAGACATGGAGGTGGCGTGAACAGGAACTGGATTGTCGGACAATCCGGATAAGGTAGCGTTCCTTTTCATCGAAATAAACCAGCGTTCCGGTTCTGAAAGGAGTCGCAAACCGGCAACTCTTGCGACTACCCGGCAGTCGTCGATTAAACCCTGGACAGCGCTCGACAAAGCACGAAACGAATCGACTTTTGCCAGTGTTCGAATGTTTGATCGTGCCGATTTGGCGGAATCCTGCTGATCGTCCGCCCCCGCCGCACCTTCCGAAGTGCCTGGGTTTACTCATTAAAGATCACGCAGGAGATTTGACGTGCACATTGGTGTTCCTCTCGAAACCCAGACGGGTGAAACACGGGTTGCTGCAACCCCGGAAACCATCAAGAAGCTGATTGGCCAGGGTCATAAGGTCACTGTGCAAAGCGGCGCCGGCATTAACGCCAGCGTTGTCGACAGTGCCTATCAAGCGGCAGGCGCGACCATTGGCAGCGCCAGCGATGCGTTTGGGGCTGAGCTGATTCTCAAGGTGGTTGCCCCCAGCAACAGCGAGCTCGCTCTGATCAAGAGCGGCACCGTGGTGGTGGGCATGCTCAACCCGTTCAGCAATGAAACCATTGCCAAGCTGGCCGAGTGCGGCATTACCGCGTTCGCGCTGGAAGCCGCGCCGCGCACCTCCCGCGCCCAGAGCCTGGACGTGTTGTCGTCCCAGGCCAACATTGCCGGGTACAAGGCTGTGCTGCTGGCGGCGCACCACTATCCGCGCTTCATGCCGATGCTGATGACCGCTGCGGGCACCGTGAAAGCGGCGCGCGTGCTGATTCTCGGCGCAGGTGTAGCCGGTTTGCAGGCGATCGCCACGGCGAAACGTCTGGGTGCAGTGATCGAAGCGTCGGACGTGCGTCCTGCGGTAAAAGAGCAGATCGAATCCCTCGGCGCCAAGTTCGTCGACGTGCCTTACGAGACCGATGAAGAGCGCGAATGCGCCGTCGGTGTCGGCGGCTACGCCCGGCCCATGCCTGCCAGCTGGATGCAGCGCCAGGCGCTGGCCGTGCACGAACGCGCCAAGCAGGCGGACATTGTCATCACCACCGCACTGATCCCGGGCCGCAAGGCGCCGACGCTGCTCAGCGCGGACACCGTGGCGCAGATGAAACCCGGCTCGGTGGTCATCGACCTCGCCGCGGCCCAGGGCGGCAACTGCCCGCTGACCGTGGCCGATCAGGTGGTGGTCGAAAATGGCGTGACCATTTGCGGCCCGACCAACCTGGCCGGTGCGGTCGCGGCCGATGCGTCGGCCCTGTACGCGCGCAACCTGCTGGACTTCCTGAAGCTGGTCTTCAACAAGGAAGGCCAGTTCGAGATCAACCTCGAAGACGACATCGTCGCCGCGTGCCTGATGTGCCGCGACGGCCAAGTCATTCGCAAAAACGCCTAAGCAGGATTCAGACGATGGAAGAGTTTATCTCCCCCGGTATCTACAACCTGATCATCTTCGTGCTGGCAATTTATGTCGGTTATCACGTGGTCTGGAACGTTACACCTGCACTGCACACGCCGCTGATGGCGGTGACCAACGCGATCTCGGCGATCGTGATCGTCGGCGCCATGCTGGCGGCGGCGCTGACCGTGACGCCGCTGGGCAAGACCATGGGCACCCTGGCCGTGGCCCTGGC
>NZ_JAUSSR010000001.1 GCF_030812475.1 Pseudomonas lini | reverse complement strand
TGTTGACTATCAGTCTGACTCCACAAGCACCCACACGAATTGCTTGATTCAGTTGTTAAAGAGCGGTTGGTTAAGATCTTTCGTCTCAACCGAGGTGCGCATCTTACAGCTCACCATCCTTAAAAGCAAATGATTTTTTAATCAAATCAACTACTTAGACCAAGAACAACTTCGAGTTGCTCGTTAGCGGGAGGCAAATAATACAGTATTAAAGTATGTGGTCAACCCCCTACCCAAGAATTATTTTCCCCTACCCAAAAGCTCAGGCTGCCTTCTCGACAGGATCGTCCAAAAACGGCCAGTCAGTGTCCGCGAAACACTTCAGCAAGGGGTTGGCCCGTCATGAGTCGGGCCGAGCCTGCCCATCAAGTGCCTGTCTTGACCGTGTTCCAGGTACGGGTGCGCAACACCCCCCGCCCAGCCCAGCACGACGCAGATGTTGCCATTGGCCAGATCAGAGATAAACCTGGAAGAATCGAAGTAGACGATATGGGGACGCAGTTTCAGCAGCAGCGCCTGGGCTTTTTTGTAATCCTCCGGGTTCTGGCTGTTATAAGGCAGTCCCAGGTAGTGCAACGCGATGGGAATGACTTCGCTGGGGGCGTCCAGCATGGCCACGCCGCATTGACTCAGTTTGGCAGGTTCGTCCGCCTGGGCGCAGACCAGGCCGACACTGAACAGCGTGGCCAAAACGAATGGCATGTAGCGAGTCGCTTTCATCGGGATGCTCCAGAGCATTGGCGTCGGGTCCAGGGACACGGGCACTGCTCCTGTTGGTGTTGGTGTGTGAATTATTGTTGTGGCAGGGTCAATATCGAATCAGGTGGATCCCCCTCCGCGACTGATTCAGGGGATCAGTAGTTCACGTCGACCATCACTGTGCTCAACCTGCTCTCCGAGCAGGCGCAGGCGGCGGTCACTGAGGTAGTCGTAGTCGCGGCGAGCGGTGCGCAGCAGGTCGAGATCGAGCTCGACCACCTGCCGACACTCTGCGCGCCCTGCTTCGAACAACATTCGCCCGAAGGGATCGATCGCTGCGCTCCCTCCGGCAAACACCAGGCCTTCATCGCCATCGCCGACTCGATTCACCATCACCGCGAATGCCTGGTTCTCCTGAGCGCGAGCCATGATCGCGGTCCGGTGGACAGGGCCGTAGGGATCCATATTGCCGTTAGTGACCAGAATCAGCTCGGCGCCGAGTTGGCCGAGGGCTCGGGCACTTTCCGGCAACTCGATGTCGTAGCAGATCAGAAGGCCGACACGGATGCCTTTCCAGAGCGCAGTGGCAAAGCGGTCGCCTGGTTGGAACAGGCCTTGTTCCGACGGCCAGAGGTGAGTCTTGCGATAGTGCAAGGCGATCCCTTGTGGCGTGATCAGCAGGGAGGTGTTGTAGAAAATGCCGCCATCGTTCTCAGCCATGCCAACCACTACCGCGACGTTCCGTTCGCGGGCGGCGCGCTGCACGGCCTGCACACTCGGTCCGTTCAGCGGCTCGGCGACTTCGGCGAGCTGTCGGGCGCTGGCGAACCCCATCAATTGGGTCTCCGGAAATATCAGCAGATCGGTATCCGCTGCACAGGTTGCGATGGCTTGCAAAGTACGCGTCAGGTTATAAGCGGTATCGCCATCGCGACCGGCCAGTTGCACGAGTTCAATCTTCATCGGTGATCCTTTCGCATGTTGTGGGCTCGCAATCGCCATACTGAACAGCACCCGCCAGGGCTGGATGAAGTATGGAGAGCCGTAAAACGGAAAGTAATCACACCGATGGGGTAACCCCATATGGGTAGACACGTGAGCATGATTCTCAGCAATGGCCGTCCGCAGGTGCTCGCCGAATGCCCGGACAAGGATGGCGGGCCAGACCCGCTCTTTCAGGACTACCTCAAAGGCCTGTATCTGCTCGATCCGTGCTGGCAGAGTTGGCTTGACACCACTGACCAGCAGTTGGAACACCGCTGTCCGCCCGCGAACTCGAAGTCGGCCGGCTGATGCTCAGCGGCTGCTCGAACAAGGAGCGAGCCTGCTCGCGAGGGACGTGAACGAAGACGGGGCCGCCTGGATGTACGCGGCGCTCTCTCGTCCTTCGCGAGCAAGCTCGCTCCTACAGGATTACGTCGTACCTGCAGGAGCCAGTTTTTACCGCGCCCTCCCTGGCGCGGCAAGTCCGCCCCGTTTTTCGCAAAGAAATTTGATCCCGGGCCACCTTGTCATTTGCCAAGGCTTGAGGCAGGGTCGATAGCATTGACACTTCTGCCACAGGAGTTACCCATGTCAAAGCTATATCCCAGTATCGATCCCGAGGGACTGGTCGAGTACTCGGTGGTCTACACCGACCGCTCGCTCAACCACATGTCGCAGGCGTTCCAAGGGGTGATGAACAACATCTCCAGCACCCTGAAACAGGTCTACAACGCCCAGGCCGTTGCGGTGGTCCCCGGCAGCGGCACCTTCGGCATGGAAGCGGTGGCGCGGCAGTTTGCCAGCGGCCAGCAATGTCTGGTGATACGAAATGGCTGGTTCAGTTATCGCTGGAGCCAGATCCTCGAGATGGGCAACATCCCGGCGGCGACCACGGTATTGAAAGCCCGTCCGGTCGAGGCTGGTCGCCAGGCTCCGTACGCCCCTCCCCCTCTGGACGAAGTGCTGGCAACCATTCAGGCGCAGAAGCCGCAAATCGTGTTCGCACCCCACGTTGAAACCTCATCGGGGATCATCCTGCCCGATGACTACCTGCGCGCCGTCGGCGACGCCGTGCACGCGGTGGGTGGTCTGTTCGTGCTGGACTGCATCGCCTCGGGCGCGCTGTGGGTCGATATGCACAAGTGCGCCATCGACCTGCTGATCAGTGCGCCGCAGAAAGGCTGGAGCGCGTCCCCTTGCTGCGCCTTGGTAATGTTCAGCCCCTTGGCCCTGGAGCGCATCGAGCAGACGCAAAGCACCAGCTTCGCCTGCGACCTGAAAAAATGGCTGCAGATCATGCAGGCCTACGAACAGGGCGGGCATGCCTACCACGCGACCATGCCCAGCGATGCGCTGGCGCGTTTTAGCGAAATAATGAAAGAGACCCAGGCCTATGGCTTCGACAAGGTTCGCGACGAACAGCAGGCGCTGGGCGACCGGGTGCGCGCCCTGTTGACCGCCAAGGGTATCAAGAGCGTCGCCGCATCCGGTTTTGAGGCACCTGGCGTCGTGGTCAGCTATACCGACGATGCCGAGATCAAGAGCGGCAAAAAATTTGCCGCGCAAGGCCTGCAGATCGCCGCCGGTGTGCCGTTGCAATGCGACGAGCCGGCCGACTTCCAGACCTTTCGCATCGGCCTGTTCGGACTCGAAAAGCTGCACAATATCGAGCGCACGGTGAGCACACTCGAACTGGCGCTGGACGAGGTCATGGGTAACTAAGCTGTCGCAGCACACGCGAACCTGTGGCGAGGGCGCTCGCTCCCTCGCCACAGTATTTGGCAGCCCTTGAAAGATGTGTAGATACCCACCTTCTGCGAGCCCACGAATCGCTATGCCCTCAACGCTGTGCAGGTCTTTTGCGCGACGACCAGATCGGCCAGACCTAAAGTAAAACGGGTCGCTACCCATCGTTACAGGCAGCAATCGGCGAGAAGCGGTCATCCGCTCAAAACACTTGAAAACCACTGATTGCCAAAGTAATCAGGATCCGAAAATAGCTCACTCGGTCGAAGGGACGGATGCTTTGCTGCCCAAGCGGATTAGTTCATTGGAGAAACACAGGCCGACGATGATCAGTGCCGCTCCCGCGTACAGGCTTTCGCGCGGTACTTCATTGAGCGCCACAAACGCCAGCAGCGCGGCGAACAGTGGCTCGGTCAGCTCCAGCGCTTGCACCTGGGATGGCTTGAGATACTCGATGGCCTTGGTGGTGCAGAAGAAGCCCAGGATTGTCGGCAGCGCGGCCAGCGCCAGCAGTGCGGCGATCGCCAATGGCGACAGCTCGCCGATCACGAAACCATCGGCCGCAGCCGGCATCAGCAGGTACAGGCTGCCAAAGAACAGCAATTGTCGGGTGAAGTGCAGCCCCCCCGACACACCCATACGCTTCATGGCAACCGAAAAGGCCCCATAGCCGCAACCGGCCATGGAGGCAAGCGCAGCGCCTTGCAGGGTAAAGCCCTGTTGCAGGTCGGCACCAAAGATCACCGCGATCCCGGCGATGGCCAGTGCGGCGCCCACGGTCGCGTTCGCGGTGATGGCATCCTTGAGGAAAATTCGCCCCAGGATGATCGAGGAAATCGAGGCACTGGCCATCAGCACCACCACCACACCTGCCGCAGCGTAATGCCGATAGGCGGATGTTTCGAAGTGAAACAGCACGAAGATGCCAAGGAAGGCGCAGATTGCCGCCTGAGTCCATTTGGCCGTAGACGCCGGGCGCTTGAGGAAAAGCAATAGGATCGAGAGCAGGATGCAACCCAGTATGGTCTTGATGACGGCGACACTGCTGGCGGTGAAACCATTACTCATGAGTACTTTGCTGAGTACACCGATGGTTGCGTTCAGTGCCGCAGCGGAGAGTGCAAATATGACGCCTTTGCTGAAAGTAGATTGCATTGATGACGATCCCTGTCGCTGAATTGTCGTTCGATAAAATGCCGCCCTACATCGACGGCGCACAGTTTGAGGATACGAAGATCCCACCAACCCCAGTATTAATTGCTGTGAAGTAATGCTCAAGCGGATGGCTGAGGCGATTGAGTGTTAGTTAAACATACCCCCAAGCTAGAGGCGATTATGCACCCCGTTTTCCCAGTATAGGATCACCATGACTCGACAAGGGCCGATTTCACGTACGATGGTTGCACTTCCATGTTGATGAATCCGCATTACTTACCCTAAGAAAGTCCATTTAATCGGGGCTAACGGCTTTGTCGCCCCCCAACGGAGAAGTCAGAGGGCCTGGCACTTGGCTATGCAATATGAGTTGACGAACGTTGCAGTGTGCTGCAAAGACTGACGTATATCCGGTTTGGCTATTCCATGCCTGTTGGCAAATTGCTCGACCGCCGCTGTATCAAAACGAGTGGTCTGGATAAAGTCCAAGGCTTCGGGTTTTGTATTCAAAAACCGCGCGACGGGAGGAATACTCAGTAGCCACTTCAGCAATCGGAGTGAAATGTAATGCTTGGGAGACTTTAAGCCCAAAGGTTGTGCCACCTGTACCAAGAGTTCTCGCAAGTTGGGCGTCTGGCCATCAAGCGCCAGCAGTTCCTGGCCCACCATGGCAGGATCAAAAGCACAAACCGCCACCAGCTCAACCAGGTAATCCACGGTGACCAGTGGCAACCAGTGCTCGGCGGTACCGGGCACTGCAGTCAGCTTTCCCTGCACAAGGTTGCGTATCAGCTCCGCCAGCGGCTGACCGTCAAGGATATGCCCCGTGCGGCTGTGGCCACAGACCGTCGCGGGGTGGACAACGGTAATATCCCCGCCCTTGGCGGACATGACCTCCAGGGTCGCAAAATGCGCCTCCAGCTTGCTCCCCTCGTAACCACCGACATGTTGGTAGACGGCAGGCCAATTCGTCAGCTGCGGATAACGAGGATCAATTCCGATGCGTTGTAGATGTTCATGATTTTTAAGCATGTAGCCACCGATCATCACTAACCGGCTTTTTTGCTCAGCCGCCAACAGCGCCACGCGCTTTGCCCCTTCCACATTCACCGCACGAGAATGCTCCACTGAAAGCCCCCATGCGAAGTGGGCGCCCAGGTGGAATATGACTCTGGCGTGCCTTAGCACTTCTCGGTCAGCAAGACTCAGCCCGAGGTTTTCCCGTTCCAGATCGCCAGCTACGGCAAATACCCGGGTTGCGCACCCTCCCAAAATGTCGACTTGCTCCCGCAGTGCAGCTAGTCGCTCTGGGCGACGCATCAACACCCGAATGGTGTAGCCTTTTGCACTCAGGTACGCCACCAAATGTTGACCGATGAAGCCGGTACCCCCCGTGACAAAGCACTCCACGCTCATTTCCCTGTTCCTTGTTTAAGGTGAGAAACCAAGCGTAAACTATCGACCCAACTCTATAGTCAAGCGGTGTTTCCATGAAAATCGGCGAACTCGAGGCCCGCAGCGGCGCCAGCCGCCATACGCTGCGTTACTACGAGCAAATCGGCCTGATCTCACCGCTGCGGCAAACCAACAACTATCGCGTTTACACAGTGCAAACTCTGCAGGATCTGGACTTTATCCAGCGCGCGCAAAGCATGGGGTTTTCCCTGGGGGAAATAGGCGAGATTCTGGATGCGCAGCGGAACAAGCTGATCGATTGTGCTGACGGCGCGAAGCTGATTGAAAAGAAGATGGCAGAAATCAAACAGAAAATCGCCAACTTCCAAAGCATTTATCGGTATCTGGATGAAGAGCGAGCAAACCTCGAAGCCAGTGCTGCCAGGCAACTTGAAACAGGGTCACTGGCAAGCTCGCGCAATGACCACGTTCCCATGGATAATTTACCTATCAAGGAGGAATGCGCTGCTTCGATGAGGCTCAGGCGGCCTTGAAGCAGTAAGCCGCCAGCTTGTTACCGTCCAGATCCCGGGCATAGGCGGCATACGCATCAGGTGCCCAGCCTCGCGGCCCGGGTGTGCCTTCGTCGATACCACCGCAGGCCAGAGCCCCCGCATGAAAGGCATCGATTGCGGCGCGATTCGGTGCTTCAAAGCTGACAGTGACACCGTTGCCGACGCTGGCAGGTGCGCCGTTTGCCGGTTTCAGCACGAAGAAGGACGGGGCACTCTCCCCCAGATCGATCCATTCTCATTCAGATCCGCGATGCGTTTCAGGCCGAGTGCGCCGAGTACATTGTCGTAAAAACTGCGGGCCTTTGCAGATCGTTGGTACCGACGAAGCCGTGAACCCAAAAAAAGCCCCGCACTTCAACCGAAGGCGGGGCTTTTGATCTAGCTGGCGTCACTTCATATCGGTTACATCGCGGTATGGAAAATCTGCTCGATCTCGTCCTGACTGGCAGGGCGCGGATTGGTAAAGCCGCAGGCATCCTTCATGGCATTGGTGGCCAGGATCGGGATATCGTCGGCCTTGGCGCCCAGTTCGGCGAGGCCGCTCGGAATACCGACATCCGAAGACAGTTTACGGATGGCGGCGATGGCCGCGGCGGCGCCTTGTTCCGCATCCAGAGGCTGGGTGTCGACCCCCATTGCGGTGGCGATGTGTTTAAACCGGGCCGGGCACACGCTGGCATTGAAGCTGGCGACATGGGGCAGCAGGATCGCATTGCACACGCCGTGGGGCAGGTCGTAGAACCCGCCCAGTTGGTGCGCCATGGCGTGGACATAGCCCAGCGAAGCATTGTTGAAGGCCATGCCGGCAAGAAATTGTGCGTAGGCCATGTTTTCCCGGGCGGTCATGTCGTCACCCTGGACAACGGCAGTGCGCAGGTTGGCCGCGATCAATTCAACGGCCTTGAGCGCACAGGCATCGGTGATCGGCGTTGCCGCAGTCGACACGTAGGCTTCGATGGCGTGGGTCAGCGCGTCCATGCCGGTGGCGGCGGTCAGGCCTTTGGGCATGCCTGCCATCAGCGAAGGATCGTTGACCGACAACAATGGGGTGACGTTGCGGTCGACGATGGCCATTTTCACGTGCCGGACTTCGTCGGTAATGATGCAGAAGCGGGTCATTTCACTCGCCGTTCCGGCGGTGGTATTGATCGCGATCAACGGCATCTGTGGCTTGGCGGATTGGTCCACGCCTTCGTAATCACTGATGTGCCCGCCATTGGCGGCGCACAGGGCAATACCCTTGGCACAGTCATGGGGTGAACCGCCGCCAAGGGAAATGATGAAATCACAGTCGCTGCGACCCAGCAGTTCAAGGCCTTTTTCGACATTGCTGACCGTCGGATTCGGCTTGGCGCCATCGAACAGGGTGGAGTCGATGTCCTGTTGGGCCAGCAGGCCGGCCACCTTGGCGGCCACACCGGCTTTGGCCAGGCCTGCATCGGTGACGATCAGCGCTTTGCGAAAACCATATTTGCGAATTGCGAGCATGGCTTCGTCGAGACTGCCAATGCCCATCATGTTCACGGAGGGAATGAAGAAGGTGCTGCTCATGATAAATCCTCTTTTATTCTGGAAACCAGGAATGCAGGTGAGGGCTTCTCCTCATATCGCAGGCTGTGAGGCTCGTCTGTTTGTCGTCGTTGGCGCAGTTCAGCAGAAGGGTGCTGCATCAAGTGTTCAGGCGAACAGTATTTTAAGATGCAGAGGTGGATGGGCCATCGCAGCCGGAATCTTTTGATCGTGGGATTGAGCCTAAACCTATGACGCCTGGCTGAAATGGTCCCTTGGCCTTCATTGGCACCTCCTTTAGTACCGGGAGGTGATGCGCCTCGATCTGATCGCCCACCGACTCAGTGCTCAGTACCAGCTCGCATTTCATGGCTTATCCGGAGCACGCCACTGACGTCCCGAAAGTGCGCCGTTTCGTGGGATGGGTACTTGAGCGAGCCAGGCCGAGAAACGCCATGTTGAATCTTCCATAGTTTAAGGAATGACTGCGCCATTTCTTTTCGCTTGTGATAACCCGGCATTCCTCGCTTTCATAGAAAACAACCTATGCAACCCAGGACCCTCAAAATGCCAACGCGTGCCACCAGACAGTGCCCATGGATGAACCCGGTCAGCTCAGACAGTTGCGTTTCGGCACTAGGTAAATACCGGAACGCAAATCCATCGGCCCAGGACAAGGATCACGTGCCGTCATGACCCAGTCCTCCATCAGCGAGTCGATCGCGATCGTCCATCCGATCACCTTGAGCCGTGGCAGCAACGCACAGGTCTGGGACACTGACGGCAAGCGCTACATCGATTTCGTCGGCGGCATTGGCGTCCTGAATCTGGGTCATTGCCACCCGCGGATAGTCGAGGCGATGTGCAACCAGGCCTCGCGACTGACGCATTACGCCTTCAATGCCGTCCCCCATGAACCCTACAGGCAGTTCATGGAACGATTGGCCGGGTTTATCCCCGTGTCCTATCCGGTCAGTGGCATGTTGACCAACAGTGGTGCCGAGGCAGCGGAGAACGCGCTGAAGATTGTGCGAGCGGCGACAGGTCGTACGGCGGTCATTGCATTCGATGGCGGCTTTCACGGACGTACCTTGGCCACCTTGAATTTGAACGGCAAGGTTGCACCGTACAAACAACGTGTCGGCACCCTGCCCGGCCCGGTTTATCACCTGCCCTACCCGAGCAAAGACACGGGCGTGACGTCGCAGGAAGCACTCAAGGCGATGGATCGGCTGTTCAGCGTCGAGATCGATGTCAACGAAGTCGCCTGTTTCATTCTCGAGCCGGTGCAAGGTGAAGCCGGGTTTCTGGCGCTCGACCCATCGTTCGCACAAGCGTTGCGCACGTTTTGCGACGACAAGGGCATTCTTTTAGTCGTTGATGAAATTCAATCGGGCTTCGGTCGTACCGGTCAACGCTTTGGCTTTACGCGACTGGGGATCGAACCCGATTTGATGTTGCTGGGCAAAAGCATTGCCGGCGGTCTTCCGCTTGGGGCTGTGGTGGGTAAAAAGCAGTTGCTCGATGCCTTGCCCAAGGGTGGCCTGGGCGGCACGTACTCGGGCAACCCCATGGCCTGTGCTGCCGGGCTCGCCACGCTGGACGAGATGACAGACGCCAACCTTTCCACCTGGGGTGAGCAGCAGGAAAAGGCCATCGTCAGCCGGTATCTGGCCTGGCAGCAACAGAAACTCTCGCCTTATCTCGGACGGTTGACCGGGGTTGGCGCGATGCGCGGGATCGAACTGATAACGCCTGAAGGAGCACCCGCGACGGCGGTGCTGGCCCAGTTGCTCGAAAGCGCTCGGCAGAAGGGATTGCTGCTGATGCCTAGCGGAAAATCCCGCCACATCATCCGCCTGCTGCCACCGCTGACCACTGAGCCCGACATCCTCGAAGAAGGTCTCGATATCTTCGAATGCTGCCTGGCTGCCATTCGTTAAAGCAGCGTGAAGTGCCTGTTCAATACGCAACTATTCAGCAAGGAGTTCTTTTGATGAACACCCAAGGTTTCGTCGAAGCAGACGAAATTCGTACCCGGTTTTCCCGGGCAATGTCCGACATGTACAAGCAAGAAGTACCGCTCTACGGAACCCTCATGGAGCTGGTCGCCGAGACCAACAGCACTGTGATGGAATCGGACAAGGCCGTTTTCGAACACCTGCAATGCACAGGCGAAATCGAGCGTCTGGACATGGAGCGTCATGGGGCCATTCGCGTCGGCACGCCTGAAGAACTGTCGACCATTGCGCGACTGTTCGCCGTCATGGGCATGCAGCCTGTCGGCTACTACGACCTGACCCCTGCCGGCGTCCCGGTGCACTCCACGGCATTTCGCGCCATCCATGAAGACTCGTTGCAGGCCAGTCCATTCAGGGTATTTACCTCACTGCTGCGCCTGGACCTGATTGAAAATGAAGAGATTCGACAGCTTGTGCAGGCCATCCTGGATCAGCGGCAGATTTTTACACCGGACGCGCTGAAGCTCATAGAGAAATTCGAAACCAACGGCGGCCTTGATGCAAAGGATGCCGCGGATTTCGTCGAGCAGGCATTAGAGACATTTCGCTGGCATCACGACGCGACAGTCACGGCGAAAGACTATCAGCGTCTGCACGATCAACATCGGCTCATCGCCGACGTGGTCGCCTTCAAAGGCCCGCATATCAACCACCTCACGCCTCGAACCCTGGACATCGACATGATCCAGAATGGCATGCAACAAAAGGGCATCACACCGAAGGCTGTTATCGAAGGCCCTCCACGTCGCCGATGCCCGATTCTGCTACGCCAGACCAGTTTCAAGGCGTTGCAGGAAACCGTGGCCTTCACTGATCAAGACGGTATCGCAACGGGAAGCCATACGGCTCGATTCGGCGAGATTGAACAACGGGGTGCCGCGCTTACGCCCAAAGGCCGCGAACTTTACGACAGCCTGCTGAACGCTGCGCGTGCAGAACTGGGGGAGTTCCCGTCCGAATCCAACGCAGAAAAATACACCGCGATTCTGGAAAAACACTTCAAGGACTTTCCAGATGACTACGCTGAACTGCACGATAAAGGCCTTGCCTATTTCCGCTATTTCCCGACACAAAAAGGCATTGCATCGCGCAGCAACGGTCACCGCCCAAGCTCGCGCCAGGAGCTGATTGCGCAGGGTCACATTCAATACGAGCCCCTCGTCTATGAAGACTTCCTGCCCGTCAGCGCGGCGGGAATCTTCCAGTCGAACCTTGGCGATGACTCGCAAGCTCATTACGCAGGCAGCTCCAACCAGGAGGAATTCGAAAAGGCATTGGGCCAAAAAGTCACCAACGAGCTCACGCTCTACGCTGACACCCAACGCCGCTCCTTGCTTGACTGCTCGACCATCCTGGCGGTTTCTCCTCTCGTCTAGATTCCCCCCATGCGCGGCAAACCCTGGTTTGCCGCAGCTCGGGTAAGCCAACGAGATGTCGTCTACAACATAGTGAACCGCTCACCTCTGTACACCGCCCATTCGACTCAGGAGATAACAATGAATAAAAACATTTCTCGTCGTAGCGGAGGTCAGATTCTGGTGGATGCCCTGCGCATCCACGGCGTCAAGAGAGCTTTCTGTGTGCCGGGAGAAAGCTACCTCGCGGTACTCGACGCATTGCATGACGTGCAGGAAGAAATCGACCTGGTCGTTTGCCGTCAGGAGGGCGGCGCGGCCTATATGGCCGAAGCCTACGGCAAACTCACCGGCGAGCCAGGCATCTGCTTCGTCACCCGAGGCCCGGGGGCAACCAATGCCTCGGTTGGCGTCCACACCGCGTTCCAGGATTCCACGCCGATGATTCTGTTCATTGGCCAGGTGGCTCGCGATCAACAGTATCGCGAAGCTTTTCAGGAAATCGATTTTCGCCAGATGTTCGGCCCCCTGGCCAAATGGGTGGTGCAGATCGACGACACACGCCGGATTCCCGAGCTGATCAGCCAGGCGTTCCACCGCGCAGTGAATGGCAGGCCCGGGCCAGTCGTGGTCGCGTTACCGGAGGACATGCTGACTGAACTGGCGCAAGTGAGTGATGCCGGGCCTTTCAAACGTGTCCTGATGACCCCGGCCGCCGAACAATTGACCGCGATGCAACAACTGCTCGGGCAGTCAGAGCGACCCTTGATGGTGCTGGGCGGCAGCGGCTGGGATGCCGAATCGGTGCACGACATTCGTCTGTTTGCCGAACAGCAAGACATCCCGGTTGCAGCGTCCTTTCGCTGCCAGGACCTGTTCGACAATCGACACCCCAACTATGTGGGAGATCTTGGCTTCGCCGCTTCGGCGCCGTTGCTGTCGGCAGTCAAAGAAGCTGACCTGCTACTGGTAGTCGGTTCTCGAATGGGCGAGGTTTCAACAGGTGGATATGCGGCCCTGGAGATCCCGGTCCCCAGGCAAACCTTGATTCATATCCACCAGGGCATCGAGGAACTGGGTCGGGTTTACCAACCTGCGTTGGCGATCAACAGCAGCATGTCGACCTTTGCCAAATCAGCCTCAAAGCTCCCGGCAGCCGCCCCCGGAAAAAACCGCGAATGGACGCGTACGCTGAACAGCCACTATCAGCAAAACCTGGAGCGGTCGCCCTCCCCTGGCAACGTGCAAATGGCCGACATCATTGCCTGGTTGAATAGCAGGCTGCCGGACGACGCGATACTGACCAATGGTGCTGGAAACTATGCGGTCTGGCTTCAACGGTTCTATCAGTTCCGCCACTACCGTACCCAACTCGGCCCTACCAACGGCTCGATGGGTTATGGCGTTCCCGCTGCGGTGGCGGCCAAGCTGACGTGTCCGGAACGGGTGGTGGTTTCATTCTCGGGCGATGGCTGTTTCTTGATGAATGGCCAGGAGATAGCGACTGCCGCGCAATACGGGGCCAACGTCATTTTCGTTGTGATCAATAACGGCATGTACGGCACCATCAGAATGCACCAGGAGCGCAATTATCCGGGGCGCGTGTCAGGGACTGATCTGCACAACCCGGACTTCGTAGCATTGGCTCAAGCCTACGGACTGCATGGCGAGTTGGTGACAGTCACGGCCGGGTTTGAACCCGCTTTCGAACGCTGCCTGGCAATGTCCCGGCCGTGCTTGATTGAAGTGAGAGTCGACCCGGAAGCCTTGACGCCGCGACTGAGCCTGAGCCAGATCAGAGCGCAATCAAGCAAGCAGTAAGCCTGTCCCGATGGCCTCCTGTGGGGCGCCTGATCCATGATTTTGCAGGCGCCCTTTTTTCCATCGGCGTTACGCCCGAGTGACTTCTTGAAGGCTGGGGCGCAAGGTGCCTAATGCACATCAGTTAAGGATACTGTAGGAGCGAGCTCGCTCGCGATGGACTCAAGAGCACCGCGTTTAAGCAGCAAACACGCGTTATCGTTAACGACCATCGCGAGCAAGCTCGCTCCTACAGGGGCCCCATTCGCTTAACTGACTGGCATCGAGCAAGGTGCCCGCCTCTTTCGATGCAGGACCCGCGGCAGTTTCTGCTTGTATCACCTCAGGCTTTTCATCGACGACCTCGCCATTGAGCGCCTTGTGCATTTTCACGGTGTCCAGCGCCCCGACCCATTTGGCGATGGCCATGGTGCCGACGCCGTTGCCAATGGTGTTGGTGATCGCCCGCGCTTCCGACATGAAGCGGTCGACGCCCAACAGCAGCACCATGCCCGCCACCGGAATGGTGCCCAGGGACGATAAGGTCGCCGCCAGAATGATGAACCCCGAACCGGTGACACCCGCAGAGCCTTTGGACGTAAACATCAGTACCGCCAGCACGATCAACTGATCTGTCAGGGTCAGCGGCGTATTCGTGGCCTGGGCGATGAAGATGGCAGCGATGGTGTAGTAGATCGCCTGCCCGTCCGGGTTGAAGGTCAGTCCAGAGGGAATGATCATCCCGGCCACAGGTTTGGACACACCGGCCTTTTCCATCTTGGAAATCATCTGCGGCAACACCGATTCCGAAGAGCTGGTGCCGAGCACGGTGAACAGTTCTTCCTTGATGAACTTCAGAAACTTCCACAGGCTGAAACCGCTGTAGCGGCAGATCGGCCCCAGGACGAAGATCACGAACACGGCACAGGTCAGGTAGACGCAGGCCATCAGCTTGCCCAGCGAGAACAGCGAGCCGAAGCCGTACTTGCCGATGGTGAACGCGATGGCACCGAACGCACCGATGGGCGCCAGGCGCATGACCATGTTGACGATGCGAAACATGCCCTGCATCAATCCATCCAGCGTGTCGACGAACGCTTTTGCGCGCGGCCCTGCATGCGCCAGGGCAATGCCAAGCAAAATGGAAAACAGCAGGATTTGCAGGACGTTGCCCTTGGCGAACGCATCTACGATGGTGTCCGGGATGATGTTCATGACGAAGTCCATGAACGAGGCGTGTTTCACGGCTGACGTGTAGGTTGCCAGACTGGAGGTGTCCAGTGTCGCGACATCAATGTTCATGCCCGCACCGGGCTTGAACACATCCACGACGACCAGGCCGACCACCAGCGCCAGGGTCGACACCACTTCGAAATAGATCAGCGCCCGGAAGCCGACACGCCCCAGCTCCTTCATGTTTTCCATGCGCGCGATGCCCGTGACCACGGTCAGGAAGATCACCGGGGCGAGGAGCATCTTGATCAGCTTGATGAACGCGTCGCCCAACGGCTTGAGCGCAGTGCCGGTTTCCGGAACGAACACCCCGACGATGGCGCCGAGGATGACCGCGAGGAGCACCTGTACGTATAGTTTGCCAAATATTCTTTTCATGACCGGCCCTGATTTTTTATTGTTGTCAGGAAAGGCCAAGGGGCGGATCGGTGATCGCCCCAAGGCGTGGTGCCGCAGCTTGAATCGCCGATTAATATCAGCGGTTGATCAACGCAATGATCGCTTCCGTGATCTGGCGGGTGGTGGCGTTGCCACCGAGATCGGGGGTATGCAGACCGCTCTCGGTCACCGCCTCGATGGCCGACATCAAATGCTTGGCCGCAGCGGCTTCGCCAAGGTGTTCGAGCATCATCGCCGCCGTCCAGAATGTCGCGATCGGGTTGGCGACACCTTTGCCGGTGATGTCGAAGGCCGAGCCATGGATCGGTTCGAACATCGAAGGGAATTTGCGCGACGGGTTGAGGTTGGCGGTCGGCGCAATGCCCAGGCTGCCGGACAATGCGGCGGCCAGATCGGAGAGGATGTCGGCGTGCAGGTTGGTGGCGACGATCACGTCCAGCGTCGACGGTTTGAGCACCATGCGCGTGGTCACGGCATCGACCAGTTCCTTGTCGATTTTGACGTCAGGAAAATCCTTGGCCACTTCGTAGAAGATCTCGTCCCACAACACCATGCCGTGACGCTGCGCGTTGGACTTGGTCACCATGGTCAGGTGCTTGCGCGGACGGCTACGGGCCAGTTCGAAAGCGAAGCGGTGAATGCGCTCGACCCCGGCACGGGTGAACACCGACACTTCCGTGGCCACTTCTTCCGGCAAGCCCCGGTGCACACGGCCGCCATTGCCGGAGTACTCGCCTTCGGAGTTTTCACGCACCACCACCCAGTCGATCTGATCACCATTGAGCAGCGGGCTTTTAACCCCTGGCAGCACGCGCGCCGGACGTACGTTGGCGTACTGGTCGAAGCCCTGGCAGATCGGCAGGCGCAGGCCCCACAGGGAAATGTGATCCGGCACGTTGAGCGCACCGACCGCGCCGAAGAAAATCGCGTCGAAGGTTTTCAGTTCCTCCAGCCCGCCTTCGGGGATGTAGTAACCGTTTTTCAGGTAGTTATCCGAATTCCAGTCGAAGTGTTTGAAATCCAGTTCGAAGCCGGCCTTTTTCGACAGGGCTTGCAGCACCTCGACACCGGAGGCGATCACTTCAACACCGATGCCGTCACCTGGAACTGCAGCAATTTTGTATGCGCTCATGGTCAACTCCACTCTCGTCACGTTTTTGTTGTGCCTGTTGAACGGGCTGTTCAATCAGGGTGTGAGCGGAGTATATGTAGTGAGCAAATACGCGGGAGTTACCCAAAATAACTACATACATGAATTTGAGTTACGAATGAGCCAAACCCTGGATTTGTCTTTTTTCTACCTGCTGGCCAATAAAGGCAGCCTGGCCGCCACGGCTCGAGAGCTGGGCGTCACGCCACCGGCCGTGAGCAAACGCCTGACCGCCCTGGAAGCGCGTCTCGGCACACGCCTGGTCAACCGCACCACGCGCTCGATGAGCCTGACCCCGGAAGGCGAGCTGTATTTCTCCCATGCCACGCGCATCCTCACGCAGATCAATGAAGTCGAGCAGTTGATCAGCAGCAGTCGGGCGACCCCCAAAGGGCTGATTCGTGTCAACGCCTCGCTGGGGTTCGGCCGGCGCTACATCGGCCCCGCATTGGGCGCGTTCTTCGCGCAATACCCGGAGGTGGAAATACAGCTGGAAATCACTGACCACCCACTCGACCTGACGACCCACGGGTTTGACCTGGGCATTCGTTTCGGCATGCTGCCGGACGCCGCCTTCCATGCCCGCAAGATCGCTTCCAACCGCCGCCTGTTATGCGCCTCGCCGCTGTACCTGGAAAAACATGGCGTGCCGCAACGCCTCGCGGATCTGCAACAACACAACTGCATCTTCCTGCGGCAAAACGAAACGCCCTACGGCGTGTGGAGCTTTACCAACGGCGGGCGCACGCAAAACGTCAAAGTGCGCGGCGCGCTAGGGTGCAACGACGGTGAAGTGGCCCTGAATTGGGCACTGGAAGGTCACGGCATTCTGCTGCGGGCCGAATGGGACATCGCCCGCTATGTGCGCAGTGGCCGCCTGCGCCTGGTGCTGGAAGACCAGACCCCCACCCGCGCCGATGTCTACGCCGTGTATCCGCAGCAGCTGCACCTGTCGGCGCGAGTGCGCAGCCTGATTGATTTTCTGGTCAAGAGATTCAAGCACATTGATCATCTGGAGGGAGTGGAGTCTGGGACCGAGTGAAGCAGAAGTGCCGCCCAAAAGTGCAATGCCGATCTGTTAAGCGAATGCGGCCCCTGTAGGAGCGAGCTTGCTCCGGGCGGCGTTCCGACGATGGATTCAAGAGCACCGCGTTTAACCAGCAAACACGCGTTATCGTTAACGACCATCGCGAGCAAGCTCGCTCCTACAGTGGGCAGTGGGCAGCATTTTTTTGTGCCAGTCATATAGTCTTGGGCGCCGACTGTGTAGCGCGATTTAGACCACATGTCTCCTACCTCCCCATGATTGAAAAAGACCCTCCAACCTCGCCCTGAATGAACCGACTTGAGGCGCACCGCATACCTGCCGCTGGCGCTGGCGGAGTGCGGAAATCAGGCGTGCAGCAATGTTCGATCAAGCAAATTAAACACCCGCGAAAGATGCATGTTTAAGCGTCCTACTGATTACTTCCTGAAAGCTACAAGACCTTGCGCCGTTGCCTACGGGTACGCCAGAATCCGCCGGCTTGTGCGCTTTGGGGCTGCTCGGTAACTTGATTCGCGTCACTGCCCATCAGTGATCGGGTTTAGCAGCCCGTAGTTTCCTAGTGAATGCACAAGCTCTATCAGACAAGGCATTACCATGCCTGTACTTGATGGTAGCTGTGCGCAGGGCGCCTTCGGGCGCGCCGGTTTGCTAGGTCCCCGGTCTGCTAACCTGCGTACAGCTGCCTCCCTTTTCGTTTAGCAGCAAGAAGGGTGGCGCTCCATGCAAGGACTTAGCGAATGAAAAAGCCTTCACCAAACCCGCCGGAAACTGATCCGGCACCCCCCTGCCAAAGCCCCGACTCAAACAAACTCAACGAGGCTGCCGAACGCGCCCTCAAATTCCACTTCCCCTCCACTGCCGACATCAAAGCCGCCCCGCGCACTCCCAGCACCCTGTTTACCATCGACCCGCAGGCCACGACCGAAACCCTGGCGGTTTATCTCGTCGAAACCCTGGCCTCAGTCGATGTAATGGTCCATCACCTGGTGGATCATCTGGACGGGGGGTCGCGCAACGCCCTGCTGGGCATTTCCAACAGCATCATGCTCGCGGAAATCACGGCGAACCGGATGCTGGATCAGATCGATCCATCCGCCTAAGGCAAACGCGTCCGCGATGCAGGCTATGCAGCGGTCCCTTTTTTTGGGGACCGCATTTCAGCGGATGCTCATCCCAGTAGCGAAACCCGCCGCGGCTCAATCGAACATTCAAACACCTCTAACAACGCCAGCGTCCCGGCAGCTTGCATCTCCACCGCCCCGCGCCGACGCAATCCCATGACAGCAGTAGTGCCTCCCAACTGATAAATGTTATGTTATTACATAATCAACGGAGAACCCATTTTGAAACACTACGCGCCGCTGCTGGCAGGACTCACCCTCGGGCTATTTGAACAACCGCTATCAGCGGCAGAAACCCTGGTGCTGGACGAGCTATCCATCACCGATTCATTTATCGAAGAACGCGCCGACGGCCCGGTGCGTGGTTATCGCGCCACCCGCTCGGCCACGGCCACCCGCACCGACACGGACATCCGTGACACCCCGCAGAGCATTGACGTTATCCCCGCCCAGGTGATCCAGGACCTCAATACCTCCCGCATCGACCGCGCCCTGGATTTCGCCGGTGGCGTGGCGCGCCAGAACAACTTCGGCGGGCTGACCTTCCTCAACTACAGCGTGCGTGGCTTCACCACCGGTGAGTTGTACAAGAACGGCTTCGCGATCAATCGTGGCAGCTACAGCTCGCCGGACACTTCCAACATCGAGCGCATCGAAGTGCTCAAGGGGCCGGCGGCCAGCCTCTACGGTCGCGGCGATCCCGGTGGCCTGGTCAATATCGTCACCAAGCGTCCTCAGGCGGAAACCTTCAGCACCCTGAATGTCAGCGCGGGCACCTGGGATCGCTATCGGAGCAACCTGGACGTCAACGCCCCGCTCGACAGCGAGGGCAACTTGCTGGCTCGGGTCAACCTGGCGGTCGAGGACAACGGCAGCTTCCGCGACCATGTCGGCAACGAACGACGCATTGTCAGCCCGTCGCTGAGCTGGCAGATTTCCCCGGACACCCGGCTGATGCTCGACACCGAGTTTTCCCGCACCGAATCGGTGTTCGACCGTGGCATTCCTGCGGTCAATGGTGAGCTGGGCTCGGTCAAGCGCTCGACCTTCGTCGGCGAGCCCGACGACGGCCAGATCCGCAACGACAACCAGACCATCGACCTGGCGCTGGAGCACTACCTGAGCGACGACTGGAAACTGCGCCTGGCCAACCACTACACCCAGGGCACGCTCAAGGGCGCGAGTTCGGAACCCCAGGTCCTGGTCGGCACGACCATCAGCCGTTTCTACCGCGAGCGTGATTTCGAGTGGAACGACAGCATCACCCAGGCCGAGCTGCACGGCCACTTCGAGCTCGGCGGCTGGCAGCATCAGACGCTGACCGGTCTGGAATACGAGAATTACCGCAACAGCCAGAAGTATCCCCAGAGTGCCACGCTGCTGAGCTATGGCCTGGACATCTACAACCCGGTCTACGGTCAGCCCAAACCGGCCCTGACCCGTGCCAACGACTTCTTCGAGCACACCGAGAGCTACGCCCTCAACCTTCAGGACCAGATCACTTTTACCGAACGCCTGCGCGGGCTGATCGGGGTGCGCCTGGAGCGCATCGAGCAGACTTCGCTGAACCGCACCACGGGTGTGAGCAACAGCCAGGAAAAGGACGTCGCAACCCCGCGCATCGGCCTGCTCTACCAACTGACGCCGCAAGTCGGCGTGTTCGCCAACGCCTCCACTTCGTTCAAGCCCAATACCGTCGGCACCCAGGGTCAGGTGTACAAGCCTGAAAAGGGCCTGGGCTATGAGAGCGGCCTGAAACTCGATCTCTTCGACAGCCGCATCGGAGCGACGATCGCCCTGTTCCACATCGACAAGGAAAATGTCATCACCACCGATGCCCTGGGTGACAGCATCGCCGCAGGCAAGGCCCGCAGCCAGGGCCTGGACCTGCAGTTCAGCGGCCAGGTCACCGAGGCCCTGCGTGTGATCGGCGCCTACGCCTATATAGACGCCGAAGTGACCAAGGGCGACGCGGCCATCCCCGAAGGCAGCGACCTGCTCGGCATCGCCCGACACAGCGGCAGCCTGATGGCCGTGCACGAGTTTCAGAACGGCGCCTTGCGGGGCTCGGATATCGGCGCAGCCGTGAGCTACGTGGGCGAGCGCTCGGGTCAGACCGGCAGCGCTTTCACCCTCCCCTCCTACAGCACCGTCGACCTGCTCGCCCATTACCAAGCCAGCGAGGAGGTCACCGTCGGGCTGAACCTCAACAACCTGTTCAACCGCAAGTACTACGAACGCTCCTATAACAGCGCCTGGGTCATGCCGGGCGATCCGCGCAACCTCAGCGTCAGCCTGACCCTCAACCTCTGATCGAAAGGATTCACCATGCAATCGTCACTGAAAATCGCCGCCGCCCTGGCGCTCGTCATCACCACACAGGCCAGCGCCCACGGCCTGTGGACCGAGGAACGCCGAGGCAACATCGAGGTGGTGTATGGCCATGGCGCCGAGGACGGCCCCTTCAAAGCCGAGAAGATCAAGGGCGGCTGGGCGTTTGATGCGGCCGGCAAAATGATCCCCGTGACCGTCCAGCGCCTGGCAGACCACGCCCGCCTGCAGCCGCTGCGTCCACCGGCAATCATGGCCGTGCTGTTGGACAACGGCCCCTGGTCGCAGACCCCGGACAAGCGATGGGTCAATCAAGACCGTACCCAGGTGCAGGACGCCATCGCGTCGACCCACAGTTTCAAGTACAGCCTGGCGATCTATCAGGAAGGCGCGCGCCTGCCGAAGCTGGACATGTTGCGCCTGGCGATCATCCCGCAAAGCGACCCGCTGAAAGTCGGCCCGGGCAATGAGCTGCAAGTGCAGGTGTTGATCGACGGCAAACCCGCGTCCGATATCGAGCTCTATGGCGACTACCGCGGCGCACCCCATGAAATCAGCGGCAAGACCGACAAGGAAGGCCGCGCACGCGTCAAGGTGCGCAACGAAGGGCTGAATATCATCGCCGCCCAACTCACGCTGCCGATGCCCAAAGGAGCGCCTGTCGACAAGCAGAGCTTGTTCAGTTCGCTGACGTTCGTTGGCGAGCCGCACCACGAATAAGGCCCTGCGTGACCGAAAAGGACTGAGAAGCGGACGGATTTTTATAAAAGAATGGATCCGTCCGCTTAACTGTGTTTAACGACTAAACTTTTCACTTCACCAGGCATCTTCTCTTTGAGACTGCCGACAAGAATTTACAACCCCATATCGCTGACACTCAGCCAAGGACAGGTATGACCTTTTTTATATTTTTATTAGCCTGCGGTGCTGCCGCGAGCACGGGCATCCTTTTCAAACCAGGCCAATGGTACGAATCTCTCGTTAAGCCAGACTTCACGCCACCCAACTGGCTGTTTCCGGTCGCCTGGTCGTTTATCTATCTGTTGCTCGCCTGGGCCGGGTACCGGTTGACATTGATACCGGGAAGTCAGGTGGTCTTGGCGTTATGGGCGGCGCAGATTGCGCTCAATACCCTGTGGACGCCGGTGTTCTTCGGCGCACACCATATTTTCGCCGGCATGGTGATCCTGACGGTGCTCTGGCTTGTGGTTGCTGCAATGGTGGTGATGGCCATGCAACTGGACGTGATCACTGGCTTGATTCTGTTTCCCTACCTTGTGTGGCTGTGTGTCGCCGCGGCGTTGAATTTTTCCATCTTGCGTCATAATCGCTGAGGGTCAATTTCGTACGGGCCATTAACCGTAATATCTGCCACAGCCATCAGGACCGGTCTTGCTGGTAGAATAAGGCGGTGTGTATTAAACACCCTTTCCGAGAAATTCCATGAACGAAAAACTGACTGAAGAAGAGATGCGCCGGGCGCTGTTCGGCGACCCCGAGCCCGTTGAGCAGGCTAGCGCCATACCGGTGGAAGAGACTGTGCCGGATATCGTGATCGCACCACCGGAAAAACCGGTAAAGGTGGCGGAGAAAAAGAAAGTCTCGAAAGCGTTCACGCCCAGGTTGAGAGTCACGCTGCGGGTGGGCAATGAATTCGAGGGCAAGATGCAGGAAATGATCCATGAGGCGGATACGCTGAGTACCCTTCTGGCAGAGCAGGAAGCGACCAAGGCGGCCAGGAAGAAATTCAGGTTTGTCGAAGTGGTTTCGGTAAAGCCGATGTAAGGGCGCTTCACAACGGTGGTCCGCGGCACCCGTATACCTTTCGTTTATAGGCAGCCTCTACTACGGTGAATACAAGACTGCTTTCCAACGCAGGAGCACCGCGCATGCCCAAGATCCTCTTTTTGATGTTCGCCAGCCTGGTCCTGTGCACCAGCCAGGCGATGGCGGACGCTCTCAAGATCAGCGTGATCGGCGCCGGCAAGGTCGGCGGTACGCTTGGCACGCTATGGGTGAAGGCCGGCCACTCGGTGATGTTTTCGTCACGTCACCCCGAGGAACTCACGGACCTGGTCAAGAGCGCCGGCCCCAATGCTCGGGCAGGCTCGGTAAGCGATGCTGCGGCATGGGGCGATGTGATCGTGTTGAGTGTGCCCTACGGTGCGATGCCGGTGCTGTCCGAACAGCTGAAGGGCAAGCTGGACGGCAAGGTGGTGTTCAGTACCAGCAACCCGTTCAGCGGCCGTGACGGAGACGTCGGGCGCAAGGCGCTGGATGAGGGTGTTGCCTTGGCGGACCAGCACTACCTGCCCGGGGTGCACCTGGTGCGGGCGTTCAACGCCATCAGCTACACATCGATGAAAGACCAGGCGGGCAAAGGCAAGGCAATTCCCGTTTTCGCCGACGATGGCCAGGCTCGGGAACTCGGAGCCCGGTTGGTGCGCGACAGCGGCTTCGTGCCGGTCATTTTCCCGCTGGCGCGGGCCAGGGACGGCTTGCCGAACGGTCCGCTCAGCGGCGTCTGGAACGAGGCCGATCTCAAGCGCAAGCAAACAAACTGAGCAGAGAATATGAATCGTCAGAAAAAAATAAAGCAGTTGTTAAAGGCTCACGCCAAAAAGGCCAGTGCCAAGTTGGCCCCGGCAAACAAGTCCAGATACATCAGTAAAGCTGACCGATTGAAACTGGCTGCTGAATCCGGTGATGACTCAATCAGTTCCTTCGAGAGCTGAACCATTGATGAGTACTCCTCATTAAACTATAGGGCCAAGGCTATATTGTTGAGCGGCCATCGGCGAGATCAGCGGGGTCATCCACGCCGCCGGCGTTTACCCTTCTCAAGCCCCGCCAGAAACCATTCTTCGCGTGGATCTGTATGGAACGGCCGTGGTGCTCGAGGAATTCGGCAACGTCATCGCCTCGCAATCAGGCCATCGCCTGCCCGCATTGAGCGCCGAACAGAAGGTTTGCACAGGAATATAAGAAACGTTTCGGCGAGGCCCCTTCAACCACGCTCAGATTCCGAAGCTGAACCCAGAATTCACCGTGCATTCAGGGTTTCACAATCTTGATACTCGCGAATGTCGACTCATCACGAGCCTGTTCCAGCAAACTCACCTGCCTTGCCGATGGCAATGCCTGCCCGATCGGTTTTTCCTTCACTTGCAGCTGCGGTTGCGCCACCAGGCGCTCATCGCTCGGCGGAATGCCGAAACACTCGCGATAGCACTTTGAAAAGTGGGGGGTAGAGACAAAGCCACACACCACCGACAACTCCACGATGGAGATCGACGTTTGCTTGAGCAACTGACGCGCGCGGATCAGGCGCAGCTTGAGGTAATACCGCGAAGGCGAGGATTTCAGATATTTCTGAAACAGCCGCTCCAGCTGTCGACGGGACAAGCCGACATAATTTGCCAGCTCGTCGAGCTCGATCGGTTCTTCCAGATTGGCCTCCATCAAGGCCACGATTTCCTGCAACTTCGGCTGATGGGTACCGAGCATGTGCTTGAGGGGCACTCGCTGGTGATCCTGCTCGTTGCGGATTCGCTCGTAGACAAACATGTCCGAGATGGCCGCTGACAGTTCATGACCATGATCGCGACTGATCAGGTGCAGCATCATGTCCATTGGCGCGGTGCCGCCGGAGCTGGTGAAGCGGTCCCGGTCGAGGGTAAATAAACTGGAGCTGAGGTTCACCCGCGGAAAGGCTTCCTGCATGGCCGCCAGGAATTCCCAGTGCACGCTGCAATCGAAGCCATCGAGCAAGCCAGCCTGGGCCAGGGCCCAACTGCCTGTGCACACGCCCCCCATCCGCTTCGAGCGCCGCGCCTGGGCTCGCAACCAGGTAATGTGTTCCCGGGTCACAGCGCTTTGCACGCCAGTGCCGCCGCAGACGATCACCGTATCCAGCGACGTTGCGTCATCGATCGACGAATCCGGCGTGATCGGCATGCCGTCGCTTGCCCACACCTGCGCGCCCCCCAGGGTGAACGTGTGCCAACGGTACAGTTCTTGACCGGTCAACTGATTGGCCATTCTCAGGGGTTCTACAGCGGACGCCAGGGAGATCAAGGTGAATTGGTCCAGCAGCAGAAAACCAATGGTCTGGAGAGGAACGGCCCTGGAGGTGTCATATGCCATCGAAAATTAGCCTCGCAGTGAGCGGTAACGCGCCTTCACACCGGGATATGAAACGACACGTCACCTTACGCGACTGACCTCCAACGCAAGTAGCCTGGGCGCGCCAGATGCGAGTCTGATTTCGACATGCACTGGCACGTATCCTCTTGAGGCCCTTACTCGGTCACACCAACGATGTGTTCGGGTGCAGGCTCGGCATCGCTGATCGGTGCGTTGAGCAGCAGGTAGTACGCCAGGGCCGAACACAGCGCCACTACCGCACTGATCATGAACGCGGTATTGAACGAACCCGAGTACTGGATGCTGAAGCCGGTAACGATCGGCGCGACGGAACCGGCGATGTAGCCACCGAAGTTCTGGATCGAACCGAACGAGGCCACCCGGCGGCTGTCGACGATGGTGTTGACGATCATCCAGGCGGTGGCGCTGGCCATGTTGATGCTGAACAGCGCCAGGCACAGCAGGATGATGCAACCGGTCAGCCCGGTGACAAACGACAGCGGCACGGTGAACAGCGCAGCCAGCACCAGGCCGGTGATCACGCCAGACTTGCGGCTGGCCAGGATGCTCATGCCACGGCGCACCAGCCCGTCACAGAAGCGCCCGGCGACGATGGTGCCTACCGCACCGAAGCCATAGGCCAGCGATACCAGCCATGCGGTCTTGTACAGGTTCATGCCATGTTCGCGTTCGAAGTAGCCCGGCAACCAGGTCAGGTGCAGCCACAGCATGTAGATCACACCCATGAAGCCCAGGACCGCGCCCCAGGTGCTGCGATGCTTGAACAGGTCAAGCCAGCCGGCAAAGTAGGAGACCTTCGGTGCCTGCGGGTCGGCCGCTTGCACCGGGGCTGTTTTCTCTGTCGGCAACGGCTTGCCTTCAGCCGCAAGTTCGGCCAGGTATTGCGCCTTGCTCTTGTAGAAGGCCAACCAGCACACGGCCAGGACGATACCGATCGCGCCGGTGATGATGAACATCCCGCGCCAGCCGAAGTTGACCATGAACAGTGTCAGCAAGGGGGGTGCCAGGCATGGGCCGATGCAGGTCGACGACCAGACGATCCCGGTCGGCGTGCCGCGCTCGTTGGCATCGAACCACTCGGACAGGGCCTTGGCCGCCGAAGGGAACATCGGCGCCTCGCCAATCCCCAGCAGCACGCGCAGGCCCATGAAGCCGGCGAAGCTGTTGACCATCCCGAACGTCGACTGAGCCACCGACCAGGCCAGCAACGAAGCGCCCAGGGCGATCTTGCTGCCCAGGCGGTCGATGATCATGCCCATCGGCAACTGCGCAAAGGCGTAGGCGATGGAGAACGCCGACAACAGGATGCCCATCTGCGAGGGGCTGATCATCATGTCTTTCTGGATCGAGGTGTTGGCAATCGACAACGCACTGCGGTCCAGGTAGTTGACGATACCGATCAATAACAGGAAGACAACGGTGATGCTTTGATACTTCTTCAGTGGTTTCATCTGATGGCCTTTATTATTGTTATTGCAGCGGTTCAAGACCGGGCCGATCCATCATCCGGTGCCACGCTCATCCCTGGGTCCTAAAAAAAATCGTTACTGACACACTCCCCCCGGTAGGAGCTGGCTTGCCGGCGAAAGCGTCCGTTCAGGCGATACAATTTTGACTGATCCACCGCTTTCGCTGGCAAGCCAGCTCCTACAGGGGAATGGGGCCTACAGAAAAATCAGGGGTGGCGTGCTGTTACCGCTGCCTCCAGCAGGCCGCGTCGGCTCAGGCTGTCGATCAACGAGCGCAGGCCGAAGTCCCAGCGCGGTGCCTGGTCGCTGGTGGTCACGCGGTTGCACAAGGTCCCCAGCTGCGCATTGCTGATGGCAACCAGGTCACCCGGCTTGTGGGTGAAGCCGCTGCCCGGCTGGTCGCGGTCCTGCTTGGGGGCGAACAGCGTACCGAGAAACAGCACCAGGCCGTCGGGATATTGATGGTTTTCGTTGAGGGTCTGCTGGACCAGATCGAGCGGATCGCGGCTGATCTGGCGCATGGAACTGCGGCCTTCCATGATGAAACCATCCTGGCCTTCCACGCGCAGATCCACTTCGGCGTTACGCACGTCATCGAGGCTGAAGGTCTCGTCAAACAGGCGCAGCAATGGCCCCAGCGAGGTGGAGGCGTTGTTGTCCTTGGCCTTGCTCAGCAGCAACGCGCTACGCCCTTCAAAGTCGCGCAGGTTGACGTCGTTGCCGAGCATGGCGCCCTGGATGCTGCCGGTGCTCGACACCGCCAGCACCACCTCCGGTTCCGGGTTGTTCCAGCTCGACTTGGGGTGAATGCCGATGTCGGCGCCGTGACCGACCGCCGACAGCGGCTGGGCCTTGGTGAAGATTTCGGCGTCCGGGCCGATGCCCACTTCCAGGTACTGCGACCACAGGCCCTGCTCCACCAGCACCTTGCGCAAGGCTTCGGCCTGGGCCGAGCCCGGGACGATCTGCGACAGGTCGGCACCGATGCGGCTGGCCAGGGTGTCGCGGATCGCGTCGGCCTTGGCCGGATCGCCCTTGGCCTGCTCTTCGACCACACGCTCCAGCAGGCTGGCGGCGAAGGTCACGCCAGCGGCCTTGACCGCTTGCAGGTCGATCGGCGCCAGCAGCCATGGCCGGTTGTCGTCCCGTTGGCTCGGGTCGCTGTTGTCCAGCAGCGCGGGCAACTCGATCAAGGCGTCGGCCAAGGGTAATGCGCGCAGATACTTCACCGGGTCAGCCACTTCAAGCAGTGCCGAAACGGTCGCCACATGGGCACTGATATCGTGCACGGCGCCGGCCTTGACCAGCACCACGGCCGGGCCCTGACCGGGCAGCCAGACGCGTCCGACCCAGGTGCCGGTGTTGAAGGCGGCGGGGTTGCTGCTCAACGGCAGCGGTGCTTGTGATGTCGATTCGTTGGTCATGTCTGCACTCTTGTTGTCGTTGTGTGTGTATGTGTAGGAGCGAGCTTGCTCCGGGCGGCGTTCCGACGATGGACCAAAGGGCGCCGCGTCTAATCAGGAAGCACGCGTTATCGTTGACGACCATCGCGAGCAGGCTCGCTCCTACAGGGTTGCGCGTTCAATCAGGAAGCACGCGTTATCGTTGACGACCATCGCGAGCAAGCTCGCTCCTACAGGGGGCAAGGGGCATCAGGAAAGTGCCGGCAGCTGTAACTGCCCGGCGGTCTGGTTGAGGTCATCGACCACCTTCTGCGCCAGGCTCACGCCTTCGCGCAGGGCTTGCTCGCGCAGCTTCAGGCCGGCCTGGCCTGGCAGGCGCACCGGGTGCTCGGGGTCGACCGGACGGCTGGCCAGGATCAGCTTGCTCAGGAACGAACTCTCGTCGGTGAAGGCGTCCAGCCCGCCAAAGAAGCGCGGGTCAATCACCACGGCCGTGGCCGAGGCGCCCCACTGGTCCGGCGCGTCCTTGCGCCCATGGCCGGCCAACCCCGAGGTCAGGGCCTCGACCAGAATCGCCAGGGCAAAGCCCTTGTGGCCAAAGGCCTGGCCGCCCAGGGGCAGGATGCTGCCCGGTGGCGTGGTGAAGAAGTCGGCCGGATCGTCGGTCACCTGTCCCTTGTTGCTCATCAGCACCGGGTGCGGCAGTGGCTTGCCCGCCTCGCGGCACTGGCCGACCAGGCCCAGGGTCACGGTGGACATGCTCACATCCAGCAGGATCGGTTCGCCCCGGGTCGGGATGCCGGCGGCAATCGGGTTCGGCGTGTAGATCGGATCGATGCCGCCATGGGCGCACACCAGCCCCACCGACGGGTCCGACGAATAGACCATGGCCACCAGGCCACGATCGGTGAAGGGTTTGAGGTAAGCGGCCAGGCACCCGATGTGCGAGGCACGGCGCACCACGGCGATCCCTATGCCCTGCTCCGTGGCGCCCTTGGCCGCACAGTCCAGAGCGCGACTGACACAATAAGGGCCGAGCACATAGTGGCCGTCGAACAGCGCGGAAATGCCGCTGTCCGAGACCTGCTCGAGCAACCCGGCACTGGCCTTGACCTGCCCGGTCAGCATACCGCCGATGTAGCGGCTTACCAGGTTGAGACCGTGGGTGCGATGGCCCAGCAGTTCACCTTCGAGCAGCACCCGGGTCACCACTTGAGCGACCGCGGCATCGGCCCCGGCTGTTTCGAACAGTTGCTCGACGAACGTGGTGAGCGCTTGTGCATCGTAGCGTTTACCTTCAGTCATGCTTGCTGCTCCGTCTTCAATTCAAGGCCGCGGTGCTGTGCTTGCCATCGACCAGGCGCTGCAACCCCAGCGGGTTGGCGTTCTTCAAGGCATCGGGCAGCAACGCATCGGGCACGTTCTGGTAGCACACCGGACGCAGGAAGCGATCGATGGCCAGGGTGCCGACCGAGGTGCCGCGGGCATCGGACGTAGCCGGGTACGGACCGCCGTGGACCATGGCATCGCAGACCTCGACCCCTGTCGGGTAGCCGTTGAGCAGCACTCGACCGACCTTGACCTCCAGCGCGCTGAACAGTTGGCCAAAGGTGGCCAGATCATCGTTGTCGGCCAGCAGCGTGGCCGTGAGCTGCCCGCGCAAGGCAGCGACGGCGCGCAGCAACTCAGCCTCGTCCGCCACCTGGACCACCACGGTGCAAGGGCCGAACACCTCTTCTTGCAGCAGTTCATCCTGTTCCAGCAACAGGCTGACATCGGCCTCGAACAGCTGTGGCTGCGCCTGGTTGCCCGCTTGCGCCAGGCCGCTCAGGTGCTTGATGCCCGGGTGCGCCAGCAACGCCTGCAAGCCTTTGCCGTAACTGTTCAAGGTCCCGGGATTGAGCATGGTCTGCGGCGCCTGCTCGGCCATGTGCCCGGTCAGTTGCTCGATGAAGGCACTGAACGCCGGCGAACGAATCCCCAGCACCAGGCCTGGATTGGTGCAGAACTGGCCACAGCCTTGCACTACCGAGGCGGTCAATTCCTTGGCCATCTGCGCCCCGCGATTCGCCAGGGCCTGGGGCAAGACCAGCACCGGGTTGATGCTCGACATCTCGGCGAACACCGGGATCGGTTGCGGCCTTGCTGCCGCCATGTCGCACAGGGCGCGACCGCCCTTGAGCGAACCGGTAAAGCCCACCGCCTGGATGCCCGGGTGCTTGACCAGCGCTTCGCCGACGCCCGCACCGAAGATCATGTTGAACACGCCCGCCGGCATGCCGGTGCGTTGCGCGGCGCGGATCAGCGCTTCGGCCACCCGCTCGGCCGTGGCCATGTGGCCGCTGTGGGCCTTGAACACCACCGGGCAACCGGCAGCCAGGGCGGCGGCGGTATCACCACCGGCCGTGGAGAACGCCAGGGGAAAGTTGCTGGCACCGAACACTGCCACCGGGCCGACACCGATGCGGTACTGGCGCACGTCAGGGCGCGGCATCGGGGTGCGTGCCGGCAGCGCCTGGTCGATCCGTGCACCATAGAAGTCGCCACGGCGCAGCACCTGGGCAAACAGGCGCATCTGACCGCTGGTACGACCGCGTTCACCCTGGATGCGGGCGCTCGGCAACGCCGTCTCCTGGCAAGTCAAGGCAATGAAATCCTCGCCCAGGCCGTCGAGCTCGTCGGCGATGGCTTCAAGAAATTCCGCCCGGCGTACCGCCGGCAGATTACGAAACAATGGGAATGCCGCGCTGGCAGCCGCCACCGCCGTATCGACCTCCGCCAGGGTTGCCTGGTGGAAAGCGCTGGGCAGGCGTTCGCCGGTGTGGGCGTCGACGCTATAGACCAGGGTGTCGCCCAGGGCGCTGCGCTGGCCCGCGATAAAGTTGAATCCGGAAACTTGCATGTGCTTTTTTCGCCTTGTGAAGGTTGCAGGGCTGTCAGGTCACGGCACCGATCTGCCAGGGCACGAACTCGTTCTGCCCATAACCGTGTTGTTCGCTCTTGCTGCGCTCGCCGGAAGCGATGCGCAGCATCTGTTCGAAGATGTAGGCGCCGCGCTCTTCAATGGTGGTGGAACCGTCGGCGATGCCGCCGCAGTTCACGTCCATGTCTTCTTCCTGGTACTCGAACACCCGGTTGTTGGTCGCCAGCTTGATTGACGGCGCCGGCGCGCAGCCGTAGGCCGAGCCGCGGCCGGTGGTGAAGGCGATCAGGTTGGCGCCGCCGGCGACTTGCCCTGTGGCCGAGACCGGGTCGTACCCCGGGGTGTCCATGAACACCAGGCCCTTGGCCCGGACGGCTTCGGCATACAGGTACACGTCCACCAGGTTGCTTGAGCCGGCCTTGGCCACCGCGCCCAGGGATTTCTCTAGGATGGTGGTCAGGCCGCCGGCCTTGTTGCCGGCCGAGGGGTTGTTGTTCAGTTCGGCGTTCATGCGCTGGCAGTAGTCTTCCCACCAATGGATGCGCGCGATGAGTTTTTCCCCGACTTCGCGGCTCACGGCGCGGCGCGTCAGCAGATGTTCGGCGCCATAGATCTCCGGAGTTTCCGAGAGGATCGCGGTGCCACCGGCCGCCACCAGGCGGTCAACCGCATTGCCAAGGGCAGGGTTGGCGGTGATGCCCGAGTACCCGTCCGAGCCGCCGCATTGCAGGCCGACGATCAGATGGCGGGCGCTGACCGGCTCGCGCTGCACCTGGTTGGCCTGGGGCAGCAATGCCTTGACCTGCTCGATGCCACTGGCGATGGTTTTCGAGGTGCCGCCTATGCCTTGGATGGTGAAGGCGCGCAACTGGTCGCTGGCCTTGAGCCCCTGCGTCTCGAGCAGGCTTTCGATCTGGTTGGTTTCACAGCCCAGGCCGATGATCAGCACGGCGGCAAAATTAGGGTGAACGGCATAGCCCCCGAGCGTACGGCGCAACAGTCCCAAGGCCTCGCCGTTGGGGTCCACTGCGCAACCGGCACCGTGGGTCAGCGCCACGACGCCGTCGATGTGCGGGAAGGCGGCGAGCGCCTCGGGGTGGATATCCCGGCGAAAGTGATCGGCCACGGCCCGGGCCACGGTCGCCGAGCAATTGACGGACGTGAGGATGCCGACATAGTTGCGGGTCGCGACGCGGCCATCGGCACGCACGATGCCCTGGAACACCGCTTCAGTGCCCGCCGTGGTGTGGGTATCGACGCCAAAGGCGTAGTCACGGGCAAAGTCGCCCATCTCCACATTGTGCACATGCACGTGATCGCCGGCTTCGATGGGCTGCGAAGCGAATCCGATGATCTGCCCATAACGGCGCAGAGGCTGGCCCAGCGCCACGCGCTGGCTGGCAACTTTGTGCCCGGAGGGTATCGGCTGGCGCACCGTGACCGCTTCGGCTTCCAGGCTCAGGCCTTCGGGCAGGGCCTGCCGTGCAATCAGTACGTTGTCCAGGGGATTGAGGCGAATCACGGCAGGGTCGCCGGTTCGGGTTCTCGCAATCAGTTGCATGGGACCTCTCAGGGTACGGCTGACTTCTTGTTATGGCCTCGCCCGTGCAGCGCCGGGCGAATCTGCGATAACTGTAGGGAGCCGGCCCCGATATTCCCAATGAGATGATCCGATCAAGCGATAACCTGGCGTTATCGATTTGGCTTATCGAACGCCAGTAATCAATCGCTCCCCCCCCCTTCCTCCCGACGTTCTCGGGCAAAATCGAGCAGGATGTCGGCGAATTCCCGGGCAGCACCAGTCAACGGTTCGTCCTTGCGGGTGATGATGCCGTACTCCAGCTGCGCGAGGCGCAACGGGGTCTGCAGCTCTTTGAACTGGCCGCTGTCCAGCTGCGCGGCCACCATGGACCTGGGCAACATGGCGATCATCGGGCCCGAGTGCAGCAGTTGCAGGAACATCTGCATGGAGATGGTTTCGACGCTGTCGGACGGAGAGGCTATGCCGGCCGCCTGGAACGCCAGCTCAAGACGATCGCGAATCGGCGTGCCGACCGGGTACAGCACCCATGGCCACTGGCCCAGCGCTTCAAGCGGTGTGCACGCCAGTTCGTTCAGCGGATGACCGCTGTTGACCACCAGGCTGAAGGGCTCGGGCTCCAACGGTTCGAAGTCGAAGACCTGGCTGTAACGCTCTTCGGTGAAGCGCCCGATCATCAGGTCGAGCTTGTTCTGCTCCAGCATTTCCAGCAGGTGATCGCTGGACTGCTCCACCACTTCGATCGACAGCAACGGGCTGCGCGCCTTGATCGCGACGATGGCCTGGGGCAACACCACCGAGGTGGCCGCGAAAATCCCGCCCACCTTGAGAAAGCCGTGGCCGCCTTTGCGCAGCCGGTTGACCTGATCGACGAACTTGTGTGAATCGGCCAGCGCATTCTGGGCATAACGCACCACATGCTCGCCAAGCTCCGTGGGCGGCATGCTGCGTGGCAGGCGCTGGAACAGGGCAAAGCCGAACTGCTCTTCCAGGTCGCGCAGCATTTTGCTCAAGGCGGGCTGGCTGAGGTTCATCCGTATGGCGGTGGCGTGCATGTTGCGCGTGCGCGCCAGGGTGTCGATCAGCACCAGATGCTTGAAGCGCACCCAGTTGCAGAAGCTGGAATGGGTAATGTCCGACGGCATGCTAGGGCTCCCTGAAATAGTCGAGCAACGTATTCAACGCCACCGACCTTGGCCGGGAACGCAAGGTCAGCAGGCCGATGTTGACCATGGAGATCGGCAACTCGACCGGCAGGATAGCGACCATCCCGTAACGCGCATAATGCTCGGCCACGTCATTGGGCACCACTGCGATCATGTCCGACGCCTCGAGCATCGCCGTGGTTGCGAGGATCGATGCGGTTTCGACAATGTCCAGCGATTGCACCATGCCGGCGGCCTGCAGGGCGGTTTCCACCCGGCGGCGCATGGGGCTGCCGATGGGGTGCAGGATCCAGGTCAATGCAATCAGGTCGGCCAACTGCAATGGCGAGGCACCCGCCAACGGGTGACCCGCCCGGGCGATCACGCGCATCTGCTCGCCGTTGTCGAACAGTTCGATGTCCAGGTCCTGGCTGTCGCTCTGGTCCGGCAAGCGCCCCAACACCACATCGAAATCGCCGCGCAGCAAGGCCGGCAGCAAGGTATCGCTGGTCCCCACCTCAATGGAAATCCGCACCTTGGGGTGATCGCGTTTGTATGCCAGCACCGCTTTGGTCAGCAGCCGGGGCACCGGCCCCATCACGCTGCCGACCCGCACTCGTCCCAAGGCCCCGCGCTGCAACTCGGCGATCTGCGCCTGGGCCTGCTCGAATTCATGCAGCGCGCCCTGGGCGTAGCGGATCATCACCTCGCCATAAAGCGTCGGCTGCATGCCACGCGGCAAGCGTTCGAACAGGCGCACGCCGAGGCGCTCTTCCAGTTGCTGCAACAGCAGGCTGGCGGCCGGTTGCGTGGTGTGCATCGCCGTGGCCGCACGGCGCAGGTTGCCGAACTCGCCCAGGGCTGTGAGCAAAGTGATTTGCCGGCTGGAAATTTTCAGCGCGCCAAAACTACGGGGCAGGATCGTGGAGGCTGCTGGACCTGGAGACATATCAAATCCGGTATCGCTACTTAGGAATCGGTGATTATGCCTGTATCGCTCGGCGACCTACAGTCGAGTCTCCAACTGGTCATCGAGCACAAGAGCCCACCATGAGCATTCGAATCACCCAGCTGAGCGTTCGCGACATCCGCTTCCCCACTTCCCTGTCCCTGGACGGCTCCGATGCGATGAATAGCGCCCCGGATTATTCCGCGTCCTATGTCGTGCTGCACACCGACGCCCCGGGCGGCCTGGAAGGCCACGGCCTGACCTTCACCATCGGCCGTGGCAACGAGATCTGCGTGGCGGCCGTGCAATCCCTGGCCCCCATGGTGGTCGGCCTGACCCTGGAAGAGATCGTGGCCGACATGGGCGCCTTCTGGCACACCATCACCGTGGGCGACAGCCAACTGCGCTGGCTGGGCCCGGAAAAAGGCGTGATCCACCTGGCGACCGCGGCCATCGTCAACGCCATCTGGGACCTGTGGGCCAAAAACGAAGGCAAGCCCGTATGGAAGCTGTTGGCCGACATGACCCCGGAACAAGTGGTGCGCTGCCTGGACTTCAGCTACGTCACCGACGTGCTCACCCCGGAAGAAGCCATCGCCCTGCTGCGCCGCCAGGTGCCGGGCAAGGCCCAGCGTGAGGCGCAGATGCTGCGCGAAGGCTACCCCGGCTACACCACCGCGCCAGGCTGGCTCGGCTACAGCGAAGACAAAATGCGCCAACTGGCCCGCGAGGCGGTCGAGGATGGCTGGACCCACATCAAGCAGAAAATCGGCGCCAACCTGGAAGACGACATCCGCCGCGCGACGATTTTGCGCGAAGAAATCGGCTGGGAACGGACCCTGATGATGGACGCCAACCAGGTCTGGGGCGTTGATGAGTCGGTCGCCAACATGCGTCGCCTGGCCGCATTCGAACCGCTGTGGATCGAAGAACCGACCAGCCCCGACGACATCCTCGGCCATGCCAGCATCCGCCAGCGCATCGCACCGATCGGCGTCGCCAGCGGTGAGCATTGCCACAACCGGGTGATGTTCAAGCAGATGTTCCAGGCCGGCGCGCTGGACTTCTGCCAGCTGGACGCGGCGCGCCTGGGTGGCCTGAACGAGGTGCTGATCGTGCTGCTGATGGCCGCCAAGTTCAAGGTGCCGGTCTGCCCCCATGGCGGGGGTGTCGGTCTGTGCGAGTACGTGCAGAACATCGCCCTGTTCGACTACATCGCCGTCTCGGCCTCGCTGCACAACCGCGTCCTGGAATACGTCGACCACCTGCACGAGCACTTCCTCGACCCGGTGGTGATCCGCCGCGGCCGCTACATGCCGCCGCAGCGAGCGGGCTACAGCATCGAAATGACCGCTGAAACCCTGGAGCGCTACCAGTATCCCGACGGACAGGTGTGGCTCGATATCGCCCGCACCTGATCTTCTGTCGCATCACTTCACCAGGCGCTTTTCCTTGGAAGGCCTGTAGCCGAAATACGAGCTGTAGCACTTGCTGAAATGACTGGGCGAAACAAAGCCACAGGCCACCAGCACATCGACCTGGGACAGCTCCGTGTGCTGCAGCAGTCGACGGGCTTCGGTGATCCGCAGCTCCATGTAATAGCGCTGCGGCGTGGTGCCCAGTTGTTCCTTGAACAGGCGTTCCAGTTGACGACGTGAGCGGCCGGCGTAGACCGCCAGTTGCTCCAGCTCCAGCGGCTCTTCGAGGTTGGCGTCCATCAGCTTCACCACTTCGCGCAAGGGCGCGCTGACGCAGATGTTTTCAGTGGGCTTGATGCGCCGGTAGCGCGACTCCTCGAATGCCAGGATGTCTTCGATGCCCTCGACCAGGGCTTTGTCGTGCAGGCCCTTGATCCAGTCCAGCGCCATATGGAAGGCGCCGGAAGGGCTCGACGCCGTGAGCCGGTCGCGATCGATGACATAGGGTTCGCTGCTGACCTGGGTCGCCTTGGCGATTTCCGCGAGTGCCGGGCGATGTTCAGGATGGATCGCACAGCGATAGCCATCGAGCAGGCCCGCCCTGCCGAGAAACCATGCACCGTTCCACAATCCGGCCAGTGTGACACCCTGGTCCGACGCCGCGCGCATCAGGTTGATGAACTCTTCGCTGGCCTTCAATTCTGTCCTGTAACCGCCGCAGATGACCAACAGATCCAGCTCATGGATGGCCGCGCAATCGAGGCGTGCATCCGGGCGGATCACCAGCCCCAGATCGCTGACGACTTCTGCCTCACTCAGGCCGAACGTGCGCGAGGAGAACAACCCGGGGCGCAGCAGGTTAGAGGTGACAATGGTATCCAGTGACTGGGTGAAGGCAGGCAGCGAGAAGTGCTCGAGCAGCAAAAAGCCCGCTCGGGTCATCTGAGCAGCCTGGCCGGAGTTTTCATTCAGGTAGCGGAGGTTTTTACCCTTCATGCCTCCGCTGAATTGACGTCGTTCGATCAAGATTCGATCCACTCGTTTACGTTAACCAGCCTGTGGTTTGGTGCGCCGGTAAAGCGTTCATGCTACCTGCATAAACGCAAAAACCCCTAGCACCATTATGCAACCGATCAGGCAAGCTGGAAGCCGTGGCGAACTTGTTAATGCAGCCATTGACGGGATTGATAGTCACCATCAACTCAATGAAGTTCTCTTAAAAACTCCGGGGCGTAACATCGCCTCCATACCAAACAACTACACCCCGGAGCACACCATCATGAAACGCCAAGTCCTTCTCAGCATCGCTTTCTCGGTTTTTGCAGTGAACGCTTTCGCCGCTACTTCTGCTTACCCGGTAGTTGCTGAAGGTGGTTCGGATCGGTTGATTGAAAGTCGTGTGGCTGAGGGTGGCTCGGATCGCTTGATCGAAAATCGCGTTGCGGCTGATGGCTCGGATCGTCTGATCGAGAATCGCGTGGCTGCCGATGGTTCGGATCGTCTGATCGAGAATCGCGTGGCTGCCGATGGCTCGGATCGTCTGATCGAAAACCGCGTTGCTGCCGATGGCTCGGATCGTCTGATCGAGAATCGCGTGGCTGCCGATGGTTCGGATCGTCTGATCGAGAATCGCGTTGCCGAAGGTGGATCTGATCGTTTGATCGAAAGCCGTGCGGCATAAATGAATGGTTATTCTAAGGAAAACCCGGCCTCATCTGCTTGATGGCGGCCAGTGTGGGAGCGAGCTTGCTCGCGATGGACGTTAACGATAACGCGTTTTTCCTGAAGAAACGCGTTGCTCTTGAGACCATCGCGAGCAAGCTCGCTCCTACAATAATTGCCAGGATTTCAGCCTGTAATAGCTTCACAGTCGAATGACATATCCAGACCCACTGTCACCGCGACAAACCTCCCCTTTGTGCCTACCGTTTGTCTTTCAATCGCTGAAGAGGACAACGGAATGTCCAACACACCACAATCCCACCTGTTACGTACAGGCCGTTGCTCGGAGCCCGGCCGCATCTATCTGCTGACCGCAGTCTCCCATAAACGGCAACCGCTCTTCATGGATTGGCGCATCGGACGCCTGCTGGTGCATGAGTTCAAAAGAGCTCAGGAGGCCGCAAATGCCACCTCTCTCGCCTGGGTGGTGATGCCGGATCACTTTCACTGGCTGGTTGAGTTGCATAACGGTGATTTACCGAAACTGATGCAAACAACCAAGTCTCGAAGTGCCCGTGCCATTAACAAGGAGAGAGGTCGGCACGAAACGCCATGGCAGAAAGGTTATTTCGACCGGGCATTGCGTCGTGAGGAAGATCTGAAAGCAGCCGCCCGATACATCATCGCCAACCCTTTGCGGGCTGGACTTGTCAATCACGTTGGGGACTATCCGCTGTGGGATGCTATCTGGCTGTGAAGACGTGTTGTACCTGGGAGATCGATGCGCCTGATGGTTTTTCGCGAGCAAGCTCGCTCCTACAGTGAAAATCGTTAACGTAGACGTTGTACCTGAGGGACCGATGCGCCTGATGGTTTTTCGCGAGCAAGCTCGCTCCTACAAGGGTCGGGTATGTTCAGCATGATTACTGTGGCTGAAACGTCTGAAGATAAGCCAGCACATCCTCGACCTTTTCCGGATCGCTGAGCCCCCAGAAAATCATCCGTGTTCCGGGGACCACTTCCTTCGGGTCTTCGAGGTAGGCGGTCAGGGTTTCGCGAGTCCAGACGATGCCGGCCGATTTCATTGCGTCGGAGTACAGGTAGTCCGTCGTGCTACCTGAGGGGCGACCGAAAATCCCGTTGAGCTGCGGACCAAAAGAACCCCGCGCCGACGCCCCGACCTGATGGCAGCCGCCGCAGATCCGCTTGAACAGTTTGCCGCCTGCCTCGGCATCGCCGGCCGCTTCGGCCTGGGCGCTGCAAAGCCCTGCATTGAGCAGCAGGGCGAAGGTCAGTAAGGCAATGCTCTTCATGTCAATTCCAGGTGTCGTTCATGGCAAAAGCGGGAGGCTATTTCATCATGACCGGCTCCGACGCCCAACCTGAATGCAAAAGAATAACGCCGTTCACTTGAGGCGATGGCGCATCAATGACCCAACTCCCGCCGCCTCGTGCAGTTGTGCCCCAGTGCTTCGCCATAGCGGGCCTGTTCTTTGTCTTCATGGTCGCTCTGCGCATGGCTACTGCCGCACCTGGGCTTCGCGCCAGTCCCGGGGTGAGCAACCGTAGCAACTGCGAAATACCCGGCTGAAATGCGAGAGGTCATTGAAACCCCAACGGAAAGCGATGTCCGATACCCGCATCGTAGCGTTGGCCGGGTTCAACAGATCACTGCTGCAGCGCTCCAGGCGCCGACGCAGGATATAGCGCATCAGCGAAGAACCCTCATGTTCAAACAGCTTGTTGATGTAGCGCGCAGAAAGACCTGTCCCCAGGGCTACCTGCTGTGCGCTGAGTGTCGGATCGCGAAGGTTGTCGTTCACAAAGACCTTGACCCTCATCAGGGTCAAGGCCTGACAGCGCGAGTGGTCGGGGTCCAGGGTTTGCAGGTTGCCGAGGGTCAGGGCGATGAGATTGGTCGCCGACTCGGACAACCTGACCATCTCGGCCGCCGAAAACTGGCTGATTTGCGAGGTCACGCTCTCCAGGAACATGCGCAGGACGCGGCCGACCGGATTGTCCATGGAGACGCGCGTGGCCATCCGGCTTTCCATGCCCACCACCAGCTGGTTCAGGCTGGCCCTTGGCACGCTCACGATGATTTGTCGCCAATCGTGGGTAAAGTTCAGCGAATGCGGACGTGTCGCATCATAGATGGCGAAATCCCCCGGCATGATGATCGCCTGGTTGCCGTCTTGCTCCAGATGCTCGGTACCCTCCAGCATCAACACCGCGAAATACTTGTCTTCGTCCCTGCACCTGGGTTGCAGGTGCCGACGATTGACCGCCTGGGCCGCCGCACTGACGTCACTGATGCGCAGCAGCTCGCACTTCTGCGACCTGACTTTTCCAAAAAAGCCGGGGTTTGGAATAGCGCCGATTTCGACGTCGGCAAACAACCGCAGGATCATTTCCCGCCAGTAATCCACCCGTTCGGAAGCTGAACCGCTTTGAGTGGCAACGTCGATGTTCTCGTCCGACCAGTTGGTCACCGGCGCCCGACTGCCGACACAAAGCCCGGCTGTGCTTGCCCGGCCCTCCTGGAAGCCACTCTCCGATTGATTGCTCATCTGCGAAGCCCCGGTTTTTTTTCCCAATCATGGAGCCCTTCTTACCTCAATGCCCATTGGCCTTACCAGTGGTAGCAGGCAAAAGGGCCGCCTGAGAAAACTTTTTGTTCCGCCACAGCCAAGAAGCCAATCGAGCAGCGCCGCATCCTTGATGCCAGCGCCGAACGGCCGTAGCCGCACGCACTGCCAGTCGTCGCTACTCGCCAGCCCAGGCTGGCGGACATCACGCAGGTCAAGTTCCTGAAATGTCCCCCTACGAAGGGACAATCCTATAAGGCGACAGATAATGAGCAAAGTTAAGGCGTGGCTGGTGCAACAGAAAAAGTCCGTTTTGCTTGGACTGATCCTGATCGGTACATCGTTCTCCACCATGGCGGTGGAAGTGGCACCCGGTGACTATGAGCAATACCCGATCGGGGCGACGATCGGGGCCGTCTATTACCAACATGCAACCACCGACGCCTTGCGAGCCAATGGTCGTCAGGCGAGTCCGGATTTCAACCTGACCTCCGACATCGGGATACTCCGGCTGCTGCATGTGTATCAACTGAGCGAATCGGTCACCATCGATCCGCAATTCCTGCTGCCGTTCGGCCAGCTGTCCGGTCATGGCAGCGCCTCGGCGCTGGGTGATACCACCGGCATCGGGGATCTGATCCTGACGGCACCGATCAAGGTCCTCCTCAACAGCGCCCGCGACACCCTCAGCGCCAATGCCTACCTCTATGTCCCCAGCGGAAGCTACGACAAGAACGACCCGCTCAACCTGGGAGAAAACCGCTGGAAAGTGGACTTCCAAGGCGCCTACATCAAGCACTTTCTCGACAAATGGGCGGTGGACCTGGTGGGTGATGTGATCTGGTACGGCGATAACGATGCATTCGGCCCCGGCTCCGCGGTGCTCAAGCAAAAAACCTCCTACAGCGCGCAGGTCATGACCCGCTACATGCCTGACCCCGCCACCTCTTTTGCGGTGGGATTTGGCCATATCTGGGGCGGGGAAACCGAGGTCGATCAAGTCGATCGCGATGACGCCATGCGCACCACCAACATCCGATTGACCGCCACCAAGTTCGTCACGCCCCAGGATCAGTTCCAGCTCCAGCTGGGCCGTGATCTTTCGGTCGAGAACGGTCCCAAAGAGGACTTTCGCATGAACCTGCGTTATGCGCGGGTGTTTTGAAGCCCAGCACTTCCTTACAAGAACCCGCCCTCCTGCACCTGTTGGGTGCGGCAGGGATGCCATTGGCCTGGATAAAAAAGAGAAGAACCCATGGAATCCGCGATTGATAAACACCTGATGTGCCCCCGGTCCCGCAACCGCAGGATCGAAGATGACTACACCCCCCCTTACCCGGGCTGGGTCGGTCGCGCCGATGGCGCGGTCGAGCAAGTGGTGATGGGTTATTTCGGCGTTCAGTCCAAGGGCGAGCATTACCTGGGTGCCGCCTGTGCGGCACTGCGCAAGATCATGCAGGGCTTCGGCCTCGTCGACGGCCCGGGACACCACGACATCACCCACTACGTCGACGCCGCCGGCTACGACAACATGATCGCCATCGCCTACTGGGATAGCCCTGGATCCTTCCAGCGCTGGCAATCCAGCGAGCAGATTGCGCAACAGTGGAATGCCATTGAATCGGGCAGCGACGGGCTGGGCTACTTCAGGGAAATCCTGACCCCGGGCGTCGAGCGCTTTGAAACCTTTTACGCCATGCCCAACGACCTGGAAGGCGTCGGCGTGGTGATGGGTTCGCGCAGTGACGAAATCCAGGAGCACGGGTACTGGGGCTCGATGCGCGACCGGATACCCCTGTCCCAGACCGACCCCATGTCCCCTCGGGGGCAGCTTGAAGCCAACTCCGATGCGCGACGCAAAGTGATCAAGGGCCATGAAAACCTGGTGGTCATCCGCTCCGGCCAGGACTGGAGCGAAACCGAGGGCACCGAACGCGACCTGTATCTGAACCAGATGGAACCGGCGTTGCGGGCAGGCATGGAATTCCTGCGCGACGACGGCCTGCCCGCTGGCTGCTATAGCAACCGCTACATGCAGCATCTCGATGCCAGCGGGCAAAGGCTGGAGAAGACGTTTTCCGTGAGTCACTGGCGCTCCCTCGCGCACCTGGAACGCTGGTCCGAATCCCATCCGACTCACGTGGAGATATTCGGCACTTTCATGAAAATCGTCCAGCAATTGGGGGGTGAACTCAAGTGGAAGGGCTATCACGAGGTCAGCGTGTTGCGCGCCGAGGACCAGCACTACGAATACATCAATTGCCATGCCGGGACCGGCCTGATGCAGCGCGGCTGACACCCCCCATCGTCCAGAGGATAGCGATCATGAACGACCATTCCATGAACACCGTGGCGTCCGCATCGGACCGCGCTTTCGCCCTTAAAAAAGCCCTGGAGGAACAAGCATTGGTTCCCGAAGGCTATATAGAGAAATTCACCGAGATCATGGAAAACGATTTCGACCCGGCCAATGGCGCACGCGTTGTCGCCAGGGCCTGGGTCGATCCGACTTTCCGACAACTGCTGCTGACCGACGGCACCGCCGCCTGCGCGCAGTTCGGTTACACCGGCGTGCAGGGGGAATACATCGTCGCCCTGGAGAACACGCCGACCCTGCAGAACGTCATCGTTTGCACGCTGTGCTCCTGCACCGCCTGGCCGGTGCTCGGCCTGCCGCCGGACTGGTACAAAAGCTTCGAATACCGCTCCCGCGTCGTGCGCGAAGCGCGAACCGTATTGCGCGAGATGGGTCTGGACCTGCCCAAAGAAGTCGAGATCCGGGTCTGGGATACCAGCGCGGAAACCCGCTATATGGTCCTGCCATTGCGTCCGTCAGGCACCGAAGACTGGACCGAGGAACAGCTCGCCTCGCTCGTGACCAAGGATGTGCTGATCGGCATCGCACGCCCCGAGCTCCCCACCCTTGCGCAGCGAGTGAATCAATGATGGATGGCATACATGATCTGGGTGGTGTTCAGGGTTTCGGTCGCATGCTGCACAGCGCCAACTCACTGAGCTATAAACCGGTGTTCCATGAAGACTGGGAACATCTCGGGTACAGCTTGCTATTCCTCGGTGCCGGGGAGCTGGGCCTGTTCAATGTGGACGAATTGCGGCATGCGATCGAGCGGATGGAGCCCAGGCAATACCTCGGCGCCAGCTATTACGATCGGATCATCGTGGGGGTCGCTTCACTGTTCGTCGAGAAAGGCGCGGTCACTCGACAGCGCCTTGAGGAACTGGCCGCCGGTGCCTACCCGCTGGCGCTGCCCCTCGGGGCCGGACGCGCGGCCACCCCGCCACACATCCCGTTCCAGAGCGGCGAACGGGTGCGGGTGCGCGACGAGCACGTCGACGGTCATGTCCGCATGCCTGGCTATGTCCGTGGCAAATGCGGCGTCGTCGTGCACCGCACCACCCATGAGTGGCCGTTTCCCGACACGGTCGGGCATGGCCTGCCGAGCGCCAGCGAATCCACCTACCACGTGCTGTTCACTACCCAGGAACTCTGGGGCGATGCCGCGGACGCGGGCACTGTCGTGGTCGACCTGTTCGGCAGCTACCTGCTCAAGGCCTGAAGGCTCAGCCATCAAGATACTTCTTACAGTGAGAATGCAAAATGCCTGTCATTCGACCCAACACCGACGAACTCGGGGCAATTGCCAGCAGCCTTGGCATCAGCCTGACCCCCAAACAACTTGATGATTACCAGGCCGTATTACAGGCCAACTTCGATGCCTATGACGCGCTTGACCAGCAGGGGGATTTCCTCCCTGAAGTGACTTATCCACGATCAGCCGGCCATGCCCCGAGTGCGGCGCAAAACCCGCTCGGCGCCTGGCAGTGCCAGTCAAACATAAAGGGTAATGACACCGGTCCGCTGTCCGGAAAAACCGTGGTCATCAAGGACAACATCGCCGTCGCCGGCCTGCCGATGCTCAATGGCTCCTTTACCCTGGACGGCTATCGGCCCGCGGTGGATGCGACCGTAGTCACTCGCCTGCTGGATGCCGGTGCAAGCGTCATGGGCAAGGCCGTCTGTGAAGCCCTGTGTTTCTCCGGGGGCTCGCACACTTCGGCCAGCGGCCCGGTGCACAACCCGCTGCGCCAGGGCTACTCCGCCGGTGGGTCGTCCTCCGGTTGCGCGGCGTTGGTTGCCGCGGGCGAGGTCGACCTGGCGGTGGGCAGCGATCAGGGCGGATCGGTACGGATCCCCGCCTCGTTCTGTGGCGTGTATGGCATGAAACCGACCCACGGCCTGGTGCCGTATACCGGGGCCATGCCCATAGAAAGCACCCTTGACCATCTGGGGCCGATCACCCGCACTGTGCGCGACAATGCGCTGATGCTCGAAGTACTGGCCGGGGTCGATGGGCTGGATCCGCGTCAATTGGCCGGCACCAGGACGGCGCGCTATACCGAGGGACTGTCGCGATCCGTTGCCGGGCTGAAGATAGCGGTGCTCAAGGAAGGCTTTGGTCACGCCAACTCCGAGCGTGATGTCGACCAGGCCGTGCGTCAGGCTTGCGAAGTACTTCAGGCCCAGGGCGCGATTGTCGAGCAAGTGTCGATCCCCATGCACCTGCTGGGGCCGGCCATCTGGCTCGCGATTGCGGCCGAAGGCGCCACCTGGCAAATGATGCAAGGCAACAGCCACGGTTTCAACTGGCGCGGGCTCTACCTGACCGACATGATGGAGCACCATGCGCGCTGGCGAGCGCGTGCGGACGAGCTGCCCGATACGGTCAAGTCCACGATGATCCTTGGCGAGTATTTGAGCCGCAAATACCATGGCCGTTATTACGGCAAGGCGCAGAATCTCGGGCGCAAATTGCGCCTGGCCTATGACGAGGTCCTGACCCGCCACGACCTGCTGCTCATGCCGACCCTTCCTCTCAAAGCCACCCCGCTACCGCCGGCCGATGCGCCCTTGACGGACTATCTGGGCCGCAGTTTCGAGATGCTGGCAAACACCTGCGGCTTCGATGTCACCGGGCACCCGGCCCTGTCACTGCCCTGTGCCTCAAGCGATGGCTTGCCGATCGGCTTGCAACTGGTGGGCAAACATTTTGCCGAAAGCGATATCTATTGCGCGGCCTATGCCTTCGAGCAGAGTGTTGACTGGAAGGCCTGTTGATTTGACACCACCCCGGCGTGACATCACGTCGGGGATCCCCCGCTACGCATAAGCCCCTACCACCCGTTTCACTTTCACCAACGCCTTGCGCAATGTGTCCAGATCAACCGACCCCAACGCCAAACGGATCGCATGGGGTACATGCACGGAGATCGCAAAAGGCTCGGCAATCGAGACTGCCACCTGCTCACGCATCAATTCCATGGCGATCTGGTCGGCCCGGGCGTCTTCCGGCAACGGCAACCACAAAAAATACGACGATGGATGGCTGATGTAGCTCAGGCCCGCCAGCACTTGCACGGCGAGGGCTTGCCTGGCCTGCGCGTCCTTGCGTTTTTCCGCTTCCAGCTGCATGACGGTTCCATCGTCGAGCCAGGTGCTCGCAATCGCGGTCAGCACACCCGGGGTGTTCCAGGTGGTGGCCCTGATCGTTCGTTCCAGGGCGGGCACTTTATCGAGGGGTGCGGCGATGAAACCGACACGCAAGCCGGTGGCGACGCTCTTGGATAATCCAGACACGTAAACCGTGCGCTCGGGGGCGAATTGCGCAATCGGTGGCGGTGGATTTTCCGCCAGGAAGGCGTACGCGGCGTCTTCGATGATGAGCAACTCGTGGCGACGGGCAATCGTCACCAAGTGCTCCCGTTGCGCGGCACTCATCACCCATCCCAGCGGATTGTGCAGCGTCGGCATGCTGTACACCGCCCGCACCCGCCGGCTTCGGCAGAGCTTTTCCAGGGCATCGAGATCCGGCCCCTGTCCGGTCACGGGAATGGGCACGATTTCCAGGTGCAGGGCTTCGGCGAGCACCTTGAAACCTGAATAGGTCAGCGCATCGGCGGCAATCACATCACCGGGCTTGAGCAGCGCCATCAGCGTCACGGCCAGACCCTGCTGGGCGCCATTGACGATCAACACTTGCCCGGCCTCCACCGTCAACCCGCGAGCTTGCAGATGACGCGCCACCGACGCCCGCTCATGCTGTCGCCCGGCGTGTGGCTGATAGCGCAGCAGCGCCTCCAGGTCACCACCCGACGCCAGTTGGCGCAGCGCAGTGCGCAACAGTTCTGCCTGTCCCGGCAGCGACGGATAATTGAAGTTGAGATCGATCATGCCGACGGCCACGTCTTTCTGGTCGATGCCCGAACCCGGTGCCAGCGCGGTTTCCCTGACGAAAGTGCCACGGCCGGTTTCGCCGCTGACCAGGCCCATGGCCTCGAGTTCTGCGTAAACCCGGCTGGCCGTCACCAGCGCCAGGCCTTCGGTCGTCGCCAGTTGGCGGTGGGTCGGCAAGCGCGTGCCTGGCAGCAGGCGCCCGGAGCGGATATCCGCAGCGAAGTTATCAACCAGTGATTTGTACCGGGAGCGAGGCATGGGCAGATGTATCCATGACAATATTTTGATTGTATTGATCTTCGATCATAGGATGGATCTCTGCAAACTTTTTGAGTGCGAGCGAAATGGAACGGGCATCGAAGCTGCAAAACCTGGGGATGGAAAAAACCGCCAGCGGCTGGCTCAACGGGTTCATCGGCGTGCTGATTTTCAGCGGTTCGCTGCCTGCCACGCGGCTGGCCGTGCTGGAATTCGACCCGGTATTCCTGACGGTTGCCCGCGCCACCATCGCGGGACTTCTGGCGTTGTGCATGCTGCTGCTGTTCAAGGAAAAACGTCCTGCCCGAGGTGATCTCCTGCCCTTGGCGATCGTGGCGCTGGGCGTTGTCGTGGGGTTTCCGCTGCTGACGGCGCTGGCGCTGCAGTACGTGACGTCGGCACATTCCATCGTGTTCGTTGGCCTGCTGCCACTCGCCACTGCGGCGTTCGGCGTGTTGCGCGGTGGCGAGCGGCCGCGACCGGTGTTCTGGTTTTTCTCTGTGCTGGGCAGTGCGCTGGTGGTGGGGTTTGCGTTCTCCCAGGGCCTGACCGCATCGCCGACGGGGGACATTCTCATGTTGCTGGCGATCCTCGCCTGCGGCCTGGGTTATGCCGAAGGAGCGAAACTGTCGAGGAGCCTTGGCGGTTGGCAGGTGATCTGCTGGGCATTGGTGCTGTCGCTTCCCGTCATGATCCCGCTGACCTGGTACCTCGCCCCGCCCTCGTTCTCGGGTATTACGACATCGGCATGGGTCTGCCTCGGTTATGTATCGGTGTTCAGCATGCTGGTCGGTTTCGTCTTCTGGTATCGCGGGCTGGCCCAGGGCGGGATCGCCGCCGTCGGGCAGTTGCAGTTGCTGCAACCGTTTTTCGGGTTGGCGTTGGCGGCAACGTTGCTGCATGAGCAGGTGAGCGTTGGGATGTTGGGGGTGACGGTGGCGGTGATTCTTTGTGTGGCGGGGGCGCGGCGGTTTTCGAAGTAGATAGGGTCACCTGTCTTGGACGCTGTCGACGGGTTTTTGATCGTGTACCTTTCCGTTTCTGTGGTCACGGCGACCTGCCAGCCGACCCGATTCTCCGGTCCGCATGCAATCAAAACGGTGGGAGCGGGCTTGCTCGCGAAGAGGGGGTGTCAGTCGACATCGATGCCGGATGTCAGTCCGCCTTCGCTGGCAAGCCAGCTCCTACATTGGATCTTTGCCGGTCACAGGATTTGGATACGACCCGATTCCCCTGTAGGAGCTGGCTTGCCAGCGAAGTCGGTGTGTCAGCCGACATCAATGTTGACTGTGCTGCCCGGATCGCCGCACCGCCGCTCCCACAGGAATCACCGCCGTATTCGAGCACATAGTCCAGGTGGATTCGCATCAAGATCCGCTATTGCATTAACAACCTCTGCATGACGATGGTGCGCTCGGCTCCGTGAAATTCATCCCGCACTTTCCGAAAACCCAGCGCGGCATAAAAGCCCTCTGCGGTGATTGAAGACGGCACGTGCAGAACATCGAGGCCCAGTTCAAGAGCGGCCGAATGAATCACGTCCATAAGCTTGCGACCAATTCCGGCGCCCTGGTGTTGCGGGTCGACAAAGACGCTTCGTACAACGTCCCCATCCAGGCTGGCGGTCGCGACGACACGTTGATTGATGGACGCCACATAAACCCGGCGCTGCATCATCAACTGACTGATCCCCTGCGCAGAGAAGCCCTGCTCCACTCGCGCGATGATATCGGCCGGATAATCCTGCGCATTGGACTCGCGCAGCGCGCTGATCACCACGTGACTGATCGCTGCTGCGTCCCTGGTTGTTGCGAGACGAATCTGACAATCCATTTTTGAGTTTCTCTCTGACCGCGCCTATCCCTGTAACAGAGGTCGATGCAAATATCGATTACCTGTTCGGCCAGGTGCTGGTCGATCAAGCGTAGGTCGAGTATGGACAAAATTGCGGGAACCTCCTCACAGACGTCGGCCTTTTCACTATCGAACGGGGTTGGAACAGGCACTGGACGACGTCGCGCGGGTGCGGGTGATCATGTAAAACACTGGCCAAAGTCCTTACTGCTGTTCAGGTTGATGATCAATCGGTAGCTGATGGGGTTTTTGACCGGTGTCTGGATGAATCAACGAGCATTCGCCAAGGGTGGCTCGCTCCGCTCGCGGTAACTTTATCTGCTGCTGATCGCCGTCTTTGTCTCGATTGGCCCATTGCTTGTCGGGTGGTCGAAGTTTTATCGCAAGCCCCAGCCATAGCGCTGGACGCCGTCAGAGGCTATCTTGGTACCCTGATGATCGTGACTTGTCGCACCTATAACAAGATCGCCGTGCTCGTCCTTCTGGAGCGGCGCACTACACGGAGGTTTAATGACTCGGCCTAGCGCGCAGACCCACCCGAGCGAACTCGCAGCCTTCGTCAACGAGCATTTTCCCGGACGGCGGATCCGCCCGGACGGGGTGATTGCCCAGTCCTGGTACCGCAGCGTCATGGAGCATCGACTCGATCCCGCCACAGCCGCCCGCCTGGAAATTCTTTGCGCCGAGGATATCCGTCAGCATCAACAACGCCACCAGCAGTACCTCGATATCGCCAGCCAGGGCGTCAGCGGCTTGGCCCGACGCGTAGTGCCGGCCGGTTTCGCGGTACTACTCAGCGACGCGGACGGCATTACCCTCGATGCTCGCCTACCCAACCAGCATGCCCCGTATGTGCGTTCGGGGCTGGTGGTTGGGGCGCGCTGGGACGAGTCCATCGCCGGCACCAATGGCATCGGCACTACCTTGGCTGCGGCCCAGCCACTGATCATCCATCGCGAGGAGCATTTCCTCACGTCCAACGCGCGCCTGAGCTGTTCCGTCGCACCGATCTTCGATGCCCAGGGCTTGCTGCAGGGTTGCCTGAACGCCACCTGCCTCAATAGCGATGGACCGAAGGAAAGCCAGTACCTGACCCTGCAACTGGTGATCCTGTATGCCCGCCTGATCGAGAACGCACACTTTCGCCAACGCTATCGGGACCGCCTGACCCTCTGGCTCAAGCCCGTCGATGAAATCGCTGATCCGGCCAATGAGCAACTACTGGCCGTGGACGATAGCGGCCGGGTGATAGGCGCCAATCATGCGGCTTTTGTTGCCCACGACCAAGCCAGCGGCCGCCATCTGCTGGGCGGCCTCATCGATCAGTTGCTGCCCATGGGGGTCGACGAGTTACTGCGCCTCACCAATGGCGGCGCCCGGGGGTTGCGCTTGCGGCCCCGGCATGACGAAGCCTTGTTGGACCTGAGCTTGCGCATCCCCTCGGACCAGCACCGCCTGGCGCCAATGCCAATGCCAATGCCAATGCCAGCCAGGGCGCAGCGTCCGCGTTATCCCGACCTTGAGCAATTGGCCGGCACTGATCCGACACTGCAACAGGTCGTGCGACGCCTGCGCAAAGTCATCGACAAGGACATCGCCATCTTGATTACCGGGGAGACCGGCACCGGCAAAGAGGCGTTTGCCCGGGCGATCCACCAAGCCAGCGCGCGCCAGGGGGGGCCATTTATCGCACTGAACTGCGCGGCGATTCCGGAGAGCCTGATCGAGAGCGAACTGTTCGGCTACCGTGGCGGCAGCTTTACCGGTGCCGAGAAAAAAGGCATGAAGGGCAAGCTCGAACTGGCCAATGGCGGCACGCTGTTTCTCGACGAGATCGGCGATATGCCGGCCCATTTGCAAACCCGCCTGTTGCGGGTGCTGGCCGAACGCGAGATTTCCCCCCTCGGCGCCCAGATACCGGTTGCGTTGGATATCCAGGTGATTTGCGCGACGCACCAAGACCTGCAGGGCATGTTGCGCAACAAGGACTTTCGCGAGGACCTGTTCTATCGCCTCAACGGCATGACCCTCAACCTGCCCCCTTTGCGCGAACGCACTGACCGCGCGCAATTGATCCAGCAGTTGCTCGATAGCCAGGCCGAGGGTGCACAGCTCACCACCCAGGCACGCCAATGCCTGCTTGACGCACCTTGGCCCGGCAATATCCGCCAGTTGCTCAATACCCTGCGCTACGCGGTGGCGCTGGCCGAAGACGGCCATGTCGACCTGGACTGTCTGCCGGGCGAACTGCTACAGAGCGACGTGCACGCCCAAACGCCCAGGCAGCCTGCAAACAGCGATCCTCAAGTGTCGAACCTGCTGGCGACGCTGCGCCGGCACCGATGGAATATCAGCGCGGTGGCCACCGAGCTGGGCGTCGCACGCTCGACGCTGTATCGGCAGATGAAAAAGCACCAGTTGGTGCAACCCAACGATCGCCTTTGAGCCCCATAAAAAACGCCCAGACCGCTCACCCGGCCTGGGCGTTTTTTTATCTCGGTCGACCTGTCAGGCCTGGATATACACCACATGGGTGTGGGTGTACTCGTACAGCCCATGCTTGCCATCGGCACCGCCAATGCCGGACTTGCGCGTTCCGGCATGGAAGCCTTGCATGGCTTCAAAGTTCTCGCGGTTGATATAGGTTTCGCCGAAATCCAGCGCGCGGGTTGCTTGCAGCGCGGCGCTTAGGCTGGCGGTGTAGATCGACGAGGTCAGGCCGTACTCGCTGTCGTTGGACAGCGCAATCGCCTCGTCCAGATCATCGACAATCTGGATGGGCAGGACCGGGCCAAAGATCTCCTTGCGCATGATTTCCATGTCGGCCGAACAGCCGGCCAGGACTGTTGGCTGATAGTGGAAACCCTGGCCCAGATCGCCCACCGCGCCGCCGGTGATCACCTGCGCGCCTTGGCCGCTGGCGGTACGGACCATGTGCGCTACCTTGTCCAGCGCCGCGCGATTGATTAGCGGGCCCATATCCAGGCCGCTTTCGGCCATGGGGTCGCCATACCGCGTGGCGGCCATGGACGCCGCTATACGTTCGATGAACGCATCGGCGACCTTGCGCTCGACGTAGACCCGCTCGGCGCAATTGCACACTTGCCCGGTATTGATCACCCGCGAGGCGGTTATAGCCCTGACAGCGAGGTCCAGGTCCGCATCCGCCAGAACAATCGCCGGTGCCTTGCCACCCAATTCCAGATTGAGCTTGGTGATATTCGGCGCCGCGGCGGCCATGATCCGCGAACCGGTGCCGACGCTGCCGGTAAAACTGATCAGGTCGATGCCCGGATGGCTTGTGAGCGCGGCGCCGACCGTTGCACCGGTGCCGCACACCACGTTGAAGACGCCGGCGGGCAGATCGGTCTCGGCCACCAGACGGGCGAACTCGAAGCAGTTGATCGGCGTTTCTTCGCTCGGCTTGATCACGATAGTGTTACCGGTCAACAGCGCCGGCGCCATTTTGCGGGCAATCAGGAAGAACGGGAAGTTCCAGGGCAAAATCCCGGCAACTACGCCCAGAGGTTTGCGCAACAAAAAGATGCTCTCGCCGGCCCGGTCGCTACTCAGCACTTCGCCTTCCAGGCGCCGCGCCCACTCGGCCATATAGTCGAGATAGTCGGCCGTGAAATTCACTTCGACCCGGGCCAGTTCCAGCACCTTGCCCTGTTCGGCAGTAATGATTCGCGCCAGGCGTTCGCCGTGTTCGCGCACCTTGCTGGCGATTTTGCGCAGGTAACCCGCACGCTCGATGGCCGGCCGGGCGGCCCAGGCCTTCTGGGCCTGGCGCGCGGCAGCAATGGCCTGCTCAACTTCGGCGCCGCTGCCTTGGGGCACGCGCCCGAGCAACTGGCCGTTGGCCGGGTTATGCACCTCAAGATGCTCGTCGCTGGCGACAAAAGCATTGGCGATGTAGTTCTGGTAGATGGTGTCACTCATATTCGCGTCTCTCTCGTCGGGGGACTTATCGCTTGGCGTTGAACTGTTTCCAGGCCTCGCCTTCGTTTTGGAGGTCGTGGGAGCGCTTGATCAGGTACTGATGGATCTGGTCGACCTGCTCGGGGGTAAAGGCATTGGCAAACGACGGCATGCCATCGGGCACACGCCCCCCGAACAGGATGCCAAGGAACATCTGGTGCTTCTCGGCCGTCAATTTGCGCAGGTCCGGCAGCACACCGCCACTGACCGCATGGATGCCATGACATTGCGAGCAATAACCGTCGTAGAGCTTGGCGCCGGCCTCGATAGCTGCCGTGTCAGTGCTCAGGGCAGGCGGTTTCGGGGTGTCGGGACGCGGTGCCGGTTCCCGCAGCTTGGCGGTGCCGCCAATCTTGTAGGTCAGCACCTGGGAGAAAGGCTGGACCCCGGCCCGCAGCGACAGGGCCCCGGCAAAGGTCGAAAAGGCACCGCCCCAGCCGGCCATAAAGGTCACGTACTGCTCGCCGTCGACGCTGTAGGTGATCGGTGCGGCCATCACGCCACTGGCCGCAGGTTGCTCCCAGAGTTTATTGCCGGTGTCGGCGGCATAGGCGATAACGCGGCCATCGGCACTGCCTTCGAATACCAGATTACCGGCCGTGCTCAAGGTGCCACCGTTGAAGATCGTCACGTAGGGCACTTCCCAGACCCGCTCCTGTTTGACCGGATCCCAGGCGATCAGCTTGCCCGACCAGCCCTTGGCCATTTCCAGCAGGCCGTCGACATTCTCCGGCATCATTCCGGTACGCAGGCCCAACTGGTACATACTCTTGAACGGATTGCGCTTGGGCGCTTCGGGGATGTGCTCGTAGTAGGCCGACATGATATGGGCCGGGATATACACCAGCCCGGTGTTCGGGTTGTAGGACATCGGCTGCCAGTCATGAGCCCCCCAGAAAGCCGGCGTCACCAGCTTGCGCTTGCCGTCCTTCCAATACGCGGCGTTCTCGTCATCGAAGATCGGCCGGCCGGTCTTCATGTCCATGCCCTTTGTCCAGCTTTGCGGCACGATACCCTTGGCTGAAAGCAGCTCGCCGGTGGCGCGGTCGATCACATAGAAGAACCCGTTCTTCGGCGCCTGCATCAGCACCTTGCGTGGTTTACCGTTGATCGGCAGTTCGGCCAGGATCATATGCTGGGTGGCGGTGTAGTCCCACGCGTCGCCCGGGGTGGTCTGGTAGTGCCAGACGTATTCGCCGGTATCGGCATTGACCGCGACAATCGACGACAGGAACAGGTTGTCGCCCTTGGCCTGGCTGCGCCATTTCGGGTCCCAGAGCGAACCGTTGCCGACGCCGATATACAGCAGGTTCAGGTCCGGGTCGAAGGCAAACGAGTCCCAGGCCGTCCCGCCGCCGCCCTGCTCGACGAAGGCATCTCCGTGCCAGGTCTTGGCGGCGATTTCCATGCCCTTGCCTTCCGGCGGCAGCTTGGGATCACCCGGTACGGTATAGAAACGCCAGGCCTCTTTGCCCGTTTCGGCGTCATAGGCGGTGACATAGCCGCGCACACCAAACTCGGCGCCGCCATTGCCGATCACCACCTTGCCGTTGACCACCCGTGGCGCGCCGGTGATGGTGTAACTGCGCTTGTCGTCGGCTCGGGTATCGACCGACCAGGCGCGTTGACCGGTCTTGGCATCGATGGCCTCCAGCCGGCCGTCGAGCACCCCGACATAGACCTTGCCTTTCCACACCGCCACACCACGGTTGACCGCATCACAGCAGGCCTCGCCCGCGCGGTTGCGGTCCGACTGCGGGTCGTACTTCCAAATCAGCTTGCCGTCACGTGCATCCAGCGCATACACCACCGAGAACGGCCCGGTGGTGTACATCACACCATCGACCACAATCGGCGTGGCTTCCACACCGCGATCCAGATCAAGCTTGTAACTCCAGGCCAGACCCAGCTGGCCGACATTCTGGTCAGTGATCGCTTTCAGCGGGCTGTAGCGCTGCTCGTCGTAAGTGCGCCCGGTGCTCATCCAGTTGCCGGGTTCCTTGTCGGCGGCAATCAAGCGCTGGCTGTCGACATTGGCCGGCATATCCACGGCCAGGGCGCTGGTGGCGGCCAGGCTTAACAGCAAAGCACCCGCCAAGGATTTCAAAGGGATACCGGCGACGGTAGATCGAGCGCCGGAGAGGGAGGCATGGCCAATCTGTCTCATGGGGTCAGTCCTGTTCTTATTAGTGGCGCAGTCTTTTCGCTGCGCAACCATGACGGAGCAACGCTCATGCCAGGTTGTCTCAACAGGTCTGGCGCCCTTGGTTCGCGGGGTGTAGGGCGCAAGAAGCCTTGCCATCCGGTAACCCGTCATCGCTACAGGTGTTGCGCTTCTCGCGACACAGCGGGACAGGTGTTGCGCGAAAAAGGCTGAAAAAGCAAAACGCCACGCAAGGGCATCACCCTTGCCGTACCCAAGCTTTACTTGGCAGCGACCATTCCAGGGATTCTGCTCAGCTTGATGTTCGTGACAATGAACGTCCTGGCCTGCTTGATCCGCCCAGGACCGGGTGGCAAAAAGGAGCATTCAACCTGGGCGGAGCGACGAGCCAGCATTCCGGACCTGTTGCCGCCGCTGGCTATCTTCAGCCTGGTAGTCGGCGCGATTTAGCACGCTACTGGCCATCATCCTGTTCTACATCGTCCTGGGCTGCTTCATGGATACGCTGGCCATGTTGATCACCACAGCACCTCTGGTGGTACCGGTTATCGTGGCACTGGGTTTTGATCCGCTGTGGTTTGGAGTGATCCTCATCATCCTGTGCGAAATGGGTCAGATAACCCCGCCATTTGGGATGAATCTGTTCGTGGTGCAGAGCATCCGCAACAAAGGCAGCTTCCTCGACGTGGTGTACGGCGCCTTGCCTTTCTGTCTCGTATTGCTGCTGTTGATCGTTCTTTTGATCGTGTTTCCGCAGATCGCGCTTTGGCTGCCACAAGTTGTTTGAGTGCGGCTTGTTTTCGGACACCGCATTTCCTTCATACTGAGCTGCTTGCGCCAGCTGGACAATGACGTGTCGCTGACCCCTTCGCGCCGAGAAACCTCGGCATATATCAACCCGCTGGCCAGCCCCCTGTCCGGATAGAGGCCCTGCATTCCCACGCGGACGGGTCGACATGGGAACGATCAGGCGGGTCAATCCTGCGGATCGACGTTATCCAGTGCTCGATTTACCGTCAATTCGGCCAGCATGATGACCTGCTGAATGCCCAGCATCGTGTTGCGCTGCGACCCTTCCAGGAACCCGGCGAAATCACTGGCCATGACACTCGCCGAGGCCAGGGATTCACAGGCGTGGGCCAACAGGGTTTCGGTATTGATGTCGGGGGCGATGACGAACATCGTGCTGGGTTTGTGGGATGCGATCTTGGCTTGGTGAATGCGGGACTTGTAGGAATCGCCAGAAAGGTCGGCGGATTCACTTGAGGTTTTTGACTCTGGAGGACTGGGTGTCGATCTGATCATGATAAAACTCCTTGATCCATGGAGCCGTTACCCCATCGCTGCTAAACGAAAAAGGTGACGACTGTACGCGGGTTAGCAGACCAGGGATCAAGGAACCCGGCGCACCGAAGTGCCCCACGCACAGCCGCCATAACGCAGACCTGCCTCACAACGGAGGCGCGGACTGGCCAAGAGCGACACTGGCGTACCTTGATATTGACCGAGCTGCTAAACCCGATCGCTGATTTTTCAGCGACCCGCAGACGATAGAAGCCAGCCCCAAGGCGCACAAGCCGGCGGATTCTGTCTTAGGCGTAGGCATCTACGCAAGATGATGTAGCCTCCTGCCTACAACTCAGACAATTCCTACAACCGTCCTTTCAATCTGATTGTTCCCACGCTCTGGACTGCTAATTCACGCGAAATGATGGGCATCTTTGTTCGAACGCTTCAGGGTATTTCTCCAAGTAGGCATCATTGAGTTGCGTATCCTGGGACCGCATGAAAGTTTTGAAATCAGGTACTAGAAAGACCAGCAGGGACAACAGCAGCACCATGACACCTAGCAGCGTGACTGTTAGTGCGACTCCCAGATAGGCAATCAGGCTGTTCATCGCGAAACTGCCCAAGGGGCTGGCCGCCGCGGACAGAAATGAAACCGTGGCAAAAACCCGGTTGCGATGGAGCTTGGGCGTCGCCAGCAACCTGACAGCGGAGGTGGGGATGTTGATCAACATCAGGCCGACGCCGCCGCAGAAAAAGGCGACGGGTACGATGAAAGACGATGAAACGGTCCCGACCACCAACAGATTGCAACCCAGTAGTGCAAAACCTGCGGACACACACATGTCACGGGGGACTCGGTCGGATAACCAGCCGATGATCTTGTAACTGCCCACCAGAATGCCCAGCCCGAAGCTTGCATCCAGAAGGCCGATATAAGTAACCGGGTACTGGATGACGTCTTTTACGTATAGCGGGATCAGGATAGTGAAGAACGGAAACAGGGCAAAGTTGATCAGCATTGCAATGATGGCCAGGTAAAATTCTACTTTCACTCCGTAAACCACTTTGAAGCTGGAATAGATCATGCTGAAGCCACTGGCACCCGAGGTTTTTTCGTCTTCGCCAGTGACTCCGATGTGGCTCGGGATAGTCGCGATCAACAACCCGGCGATAAGAATCGCAAAAAAATCGGCAGCAAAGGCGAATGTGATACCGACCCCGTAAATCAACCCGCTGGCCAGTACCGGCCCCAACAGAATGGAAAAGGACGACATCACACTTTTGGTCCGAAAGGCCAGGGAGACTTTATCGTCGTTTGCAAACAAAGGAATGATCGACGCCTGGAGCGGGTCGCGCACGCCGACAATCGCACTGCTGATCATCATCAGCGCACCCACCGTCCAGGGGTTGAACAACCCCGTGGCGGACAGTACTACCATGAACAGCGCTGTTATCAAGCTGATCCATGAGGCGAGCTTGATGATCAGGATTTTGTTGTATTTGTCCCCCAGCCATCCCAGCAGAGGTTTCGATAACACCTCTGCCGCGATGGAACAGGCAACCATATTAGCAAAATAGAGCGCAGAGCCTGTTTCCTGCAAGGTCCACCAGGCCACCGCGAGTTGATTGCACCGTCCGCCCAGGACCATCAGCAAAAAGCTGAATTGCATTTTCAGCAGTCGCCGGTCGATGCCGGGAAAGCCCCACATAAAGCCTGGAAAATTTGCGCTCATTGATACCTTTGATCCGGATAGAGGGAATGCATTCCCACGCGAACGGCGTCGACATGGGAATGGTCAGGTGGGTCAATCCTGCGGATCGACGTTATCCAGTGCTCGATTCACCGCCAAATCGGCCAGCATGATGACCTGCTGGATGCCCAGCATCGTGTTGCGCTGTGATCCTTCCAGGAACGCGGCAAAATCACTGGCCATGACACTCGCCGAAGCCAGGGATTCACAAGCGTGGGCCAACAGGGCTTCGGTGCCAATGCCGGGTGCGATGACGAACATCGTGCTGGGTTTGTGCGGTGGAACGGCGTTTCTGAGGGGCTGGTGATTGTCACAAATTTTGGACGTGGATTGCGTTGCGGTTTCTGATTCAGGAGGGCTGGGTGTAGATCTGATCATGGTGAAACTCCTAGAGTGATGGAGCCGCCACAGTCGCTGCTAAACGAATAGAGGTGGCGGCCGTACGCGGGTTAGCAGACCAGGACTCTAGAACCCGGCGCACCGAAGTGCCCCACGCAAAGCCGCCATAACAGGAACCTGCAGGTAAAAAACCTGAGTATGAAATGGACGCTGTGTGCCTAGAGTGGAGCCGAGCTGCTAAACCCGATCGCTGATTTTCAGCGACCCGCAGACGATAAAAGCCAGCCCCAAGGCGCACAAGCCGGCGGATTCTGTCTTAGGCGTAGGCATCTACGCAAGACGATGTAGCCGCCTGCCTACAACTCAGAAAGTTCCTACAACCGTCCTTTCAACCTGATCGTTCCCACGCTTCGGCGTGCTAATTCACGTGAGCGCTTGACGGTGTAAGATGCCCAACAAAACGCTCACCATCGAGGCTGTCATGACAGGTAAATCCCTGCACCTGCCGGAAGACGGTTCGAACGCTCTCGCCGATCTGGCCAAGACGAATGGCCAAAGTGTGAGCGACCTGGCGATGGACGTTCCTCGCGACTCTATCGAGCATAAGAGAACGCTTACCGCACAGATCGAATTGGCGGTAGGGGAAGCCGATCAGGGTAAATTCGCCGCCGACGACCAGGTTGCGGCGATGCGCGCCCACCGCTGGAGCAGTAATGCGGGTTGAGTGGCTGGAAAAAGCCCTAAGAATCTGGAAGACGAAGTCAGCTAAATTGCCAAGACTTTCCTAACCGCTTCGTAAGAAACCGATCCACCATGGACACCCACACATGGAAGTAGCCCCCCGGTTCATCATTCATGAAACCGCCCACTGGATTCTCAATCACCACCTGTCGTCCGCCCTACCCGGCTATCTAATGCTCGGCTCAAGGACTCACGCCAACTCGCTGGCTGAACTACCCAACGGTGCGCTGGCAGAACTGGGAAGGCTGCTCACCAACGTTCAGAAAACCATTGAATCGCAGTTGAAACCGAAGTGGCTCTACATCAGTCGATTCGGCCATGACCCCGGTTACCCTATCCATTTCCACTTCATTCCGGTGTATCACTGGGTCGAAGATCTGTTCTGGAAAGATAAGAGATACAGGCTGCTGGAGACCTTCGCGACAAACGAAAACGCAACGTCGCTTACTGACGGCGCGGAATTGACCCTGTTCATCTGGCGCGAATTCGGGGAAAGCCCTGACCCACCGCCCATTCAAGGGCCTTCAACCGATCAAGTCATCGATCTGCTACGCAGGTCGTTCAGAGCAAGGTAGTTATATCGGGCCGAAAGCAGCCCCCCAACCAAGAGGGAGAAAAAAAAGTGGTCACTTGTTATCTCAGATACGTCCTGGATCCCTACCAGATCAAAGCATTCGAACACTACGCAACGCTATGGATTCCCCTGGTCGAAAAATTCGGAGGCCAGCACCACGGCTACTTCCTGCCCTCCGAGGGCGCCAATAACATTGCCTTGGCGATGTTCAGCTTTCCAAGCCTTTCGGCGTATGAGCAGTACCGGCAAGACTCCATGAACGATCCGGATTGCATGGCGGCGTTCAAATATGCGGAGGACACAAAATGCATCCTCAGCTACGAGCGGTCTTTTTTCCGGCCGGTGTTTGGCAAACAGGCGTAGTCGACAGCGGCATGGAAACGGGCGCCTTTCGTGCGCCCGTTCTGTCTTCAGCCATTCGATTGCACAGCCTGGGTCTGACGCCCATTGAACGCCAACGAAAAACAGAAAAAGATCGCCAACGCAAACCCCGCAGGGAACAGCCAGATACTCTTCCAATCGTGGCTGTCCGCCGACGCATAGTGATCGGTCACCTGCCCCGCCACCCAGAATCCAATGAGCATGCCCAGGCCATAAGTCGCCAGGGTGATCAGCCCTTGCGCCGAGCTTCTGAAACGCTCCGAGGCCTTGGCATCGGTGTAGATCTGCCCCGAGACAAAAAAGAAGTCATAACAGATGCCATGCAGGGCGATGCCGGTGAACAGCATGAAGGCCAGGTCGCCGTTGTTGCCATAGGCGAACAACAGGTAGCGCAAGGCCCAGGCCAGCATCCCCACCAGCAGCGCAAGCTTGATCCCGAAACGCTGGATGAACAACGGCAGGAGCAGCATGAACAGCACTTCGGACACCTGCCCGATGGCCATCTTCGCCGTGGGGTTGGTGACGCCGATTTCCGCCAGGAACGGGTTGGCATTCTGGTAATAAAACGCCAGGGGAATGCAGATCAGGATCGAGGCGATGAAGAACACCAGGTAACTGCGATCCTTGAGCAAACCCAAGGCATCCAGCCCGAGCATTTGCTTGAGGCCGCCGCTGCCCGGTTCACGCGGTAGCGGCGCGGTACGGGGCAAGGTGAAGCTGTAGAGGCCCAGCGCCAGGGAGGCGATGGCGGACATCAGGAAGGTGTTGCGCAAGCCGCCGGACGAGATCGCCTGTTGCGAGTCCCAGGCAAACACGAAGCTGATCACCACGCCCGCGACAATCCAGCCGATAGTGCCCCACACCCGGATGCGCGAGAACTCCAGCGCCGGGTCGCGCATCTGCCGGAAGGCCACCGAATTGACCAGGGCCAGGGTCGGCATGTAGATCATCATGTAGGCCAGTACGAACGGATAGAAGGTGCTGAAGTCGGCGGCTCGATAGAGCTGGAACAGCAGCACCGCGCCGACCAGATGCAGCACCGCGAGGATGCGTTCGGCATTGAAGTAGCGGTCGGCAATCAACCCGATGACGAATGGCGCGATGATTGCGCCCCAGGATTGCGTGGAGAACGCCATGCCGATCTGCCCGCCACTGGCCCCCAGGTTGCTGGAGAGGAAGGTGCCGAGGGTGACGAACCAGCCACCCCAGATAAAAAACTGCAGGAACATCATTGCGCTCAATCGCGCACTCATCGTGGTCATGAACTGTCACCTTGTTGTTTTTATTTTCGGGAAAGAATCGGCAAACAGGTTTTCAGGCGTCGGGCAACCCCAGCAGCCGTCGATTGAAACCCTCGTCGGACGTCACGCTGGCGAAGTCGTCGAAGGCCTTTCGGGTCTTGCTGATCATGTGCTCGCGGATGAACGCCGCCCCTTCTGCGGCGCCCTGCTCCGAGTCTTTCAGGCAGCATTCCCACTCCAGCACCGCCCAACCGGCAAAGTCGTACTGGGTCAGCTTGCTGAATATCGATTTGAAATCGATCTGGCCATCCCCCAGCGAACGGAACCGGCCCGGGCGATCCACCCAACCCTGGTAGCCGCCGTAGACGCCGGAACGGGCATCGGGGCGGAACTCGGCGTCCTTGACGTGGAACATGCGGATGCGCTCGTGATAGCGGTCGATGAACCCCAGGTAGTCCATTTGCTGTAACAGCAGGTGACTCGGGTCGTAGAGGATCGTGGCGCGCGGATGATGATCGACGGCCTCCAGGAAGCGCTCGAACGAGGCGCCGTCGTGCAGGTCCTCGCCGGGGTGGATTTCATAGCAGAGGTCGACGCCGGCCTCTTCGAAGCAATCGAGGATCGGCCGCCAGCGCCTGGCCAGTTCGGCAAAGCCTTGCTCGACCAGACCGCTCGGCCGTTGTGGCCATGGGTAGATGTAGGGCCACAACAGCGCTCCGGAGAAGGTCGCGTGGGCTTTCAATCCCAGGCGCTGGCTGGCGCGGGCGGCCAGTTTCAACTGGTCGATGGCCCATTCGGTGCGCGCCTGGGGCTGGCCGCGCAAATACACGGGGGCGAAGTCATCGAACAAGGCATCGAACGCCGGATGCACGGCCACCAGCTGGCCTTGCAGGTGAGTCGACAACTCACTGATCTCGACGCCTGCCTGGGCGCAGACGGCTTTCAACTCGTCGCAGTAGCTTTGACTTTCCGCGGCACGGGCCAGGTCGATGTATTGCGTGCCCAGGGTGGGTAGCTGAATGGCCTTGTAGCCTTGGGACGCCGCCCAGCGTGCAATATTGGCCAGGGTATCGAACGGCGCTTCGGCGGACATGAATTGCGCGAGGAAAATTCCCGGGCCGCGCAGGCCGGTCGGTGCTTGGGAGGTAGGGTTCACGGGTGGGTTCTCCGGGTTCATGGATGGCAGACCAGGGCGGTCCACTTCGCGTCGCCGCGATGGTTGGCGATCGCTGCTTCGATGAAGGCCATGCCGCGCAGCCCGACGTCGATCCCCGGCACGCCGGGGGCGTCGTGGCCTTCTACCTTGTTGCGGATCGCGCTGGCGAAGTCGCCGTAGAGGTTGGCCATGGCTTCCAGATAACCTTCGGGGTGCCCGGCGGGCAGCCGCATGCGCCTGGTCGCGGCGTCGCACAACCAGGGCTGGCCGACACCGGATCGCAGGATGCGCATCGGTTGATCGAGGGAGCGATGGATCAGGCTCGCCGGTTCTTCCTGGCGCCATTCCAGTCCGCCTTTGTCACCGTAGATACGGATCTTCAGCGGGTTCTCCTCACCGGCGCAGACCTGGCTGGCGATCAACACGCCGGTGGCGCCGGCCGCCATCTTGAACAGCATCGCCGCGTCATCGTCCAGTTGCCGCCCGGCGATGTGCACGCCCAGGGTCGCGCAGATCTGCTCGATGGGCTGATCCGCAACGAATTCGGCCAGGGAAAAGGCATGGGTGCCGATATCGCCGATGCAGCCGCCCAGCCCTGACTGCTCGGGCTGGTCGCGCCAGCCGGCCTGCTTGTTGCCCTGCCCGGCCACATCCCGGCTGAGCCAGCCCTGGGGGTATTCGACCATGACCTTGCGCACGGCGCCGATCACGCCGGTGCGCACCATCTTGCGGGCCTGCCAGACCATCGGATAACCCAGGTAGGTGTGCGCCAGCCCATACAGGCGGTCGCTGCTTTTCAGCACGGCCTTGAGCGCCAGCAGCTCGGACAGGTTGAGCGCAGCGGGTTTCTCGCTGAACACATGAAAACCCGCGCTCAGCGCCTGGCTGGCGATCGGGGCGTGCAAGTGATTGGGGGTGACGATGACCAGCAGCTCCATGCGCTGGTCCGCGGGCAGTGCGCGTTCGGCCTCCAGCATGTGCTGCCAGTCGTTGTAGCAGCGTGAGGCGGGCAAGCCCAAGGCTGCACCGCTCTCCTGATTGTTGCGCGCGTCTCGACTGAAGGCGCCGCACACCAGCTCAAAGTGTCCATCGAGGCCGGCAGCCTGGCGGTGGGCCTTGCCGATGAAGGCGCCCTCGCCGCCCCCGACGAAGCCCATGCGTATTTTTGTCGTTGCAACGTTCATCGCGAAATTCTCTGTCCGGGGGAGATTCAGACTCAGGATCGACTATGATGTAACCGGTTACATCATGCCGGAAATTTAAGCTCAGTTGCTTGAGGTGTCAAACCCGGATTAGCCATGAAGATCATTTCAACCCACGACCCGCCTGCGGTAAGCTCGCCGGCCGTGCTGACATTTGCCGTTTCGTAACGAGGTTGTCTTGTCCAATATCCGTGAAGTTGCCCGCCTGGCCGGCGTTTCGGTGGCGACCGTGTCCAGGACGCTGAAGTCGCCCGAACGCGTGCTCCCCGAAACCCGGGACAAGGTCAACGCGGCGGTGGAACAGGCCGGTTACCGGCCGAACCTGATGGCCGTGCAGTTTCGTTCGCGCCGAACCGGCAACCTGGTGATTCTGGTCCCGGCCATCGCCAACACGTTTTTCGCCCGGGTCATCAGCGGTGCCCAGCAGGCAGCACAAGCGGCCGGTTATCGCCTGCTGCTGTGCGACACCCAGGGCCGGGAGGAAGTCGAACGGGAATTCGCCGCGCTGGTGCACGCCCATCAGGCCGACGGCGTGATCCAGCTGCGCGCCTGCGACCCTTTCGAATCGCCCTCGCCCAACGGCGAGTCACCGCCCATGGTCAACGCCTGTGAAGTGATCCAGGGCGGGCGTCATCCCACCATCAGCCTGGATAACCGCGCCGCTGCCAAGGCCATGACCGAACACCTGATCGGTCTGGGTCACCGCCGCATCGGGCTGGTCAAAGGTCCGAAAAGCAGCCCGCTGACCCGCGACCGGGTGGCCGGCTATCACGATGCGCTGAGCGAGGCCGGAATTGCCTGCGACCCGGCGCTGGTCTGCCACGGCGACTTCACCTTGACCGCCGGTTTTGATGGGGCGGGCGCGCTGCTGGAACTGGCCGAGCGCCCTACTGCCCTGTTTTGCGAAAACGATGAAATGGCGATCGGTGCGTTGAAGCGCATCAAACAACAGGGGTTGCGAGTGCCTGAGGATATTTCCCTGGTAGGTTTCGATGACATTCCCTTCGCCGCCTACTGCGACCCGCCGTTGACGACCATTGCGCAACCCGCCGAAGTCTTTGGCCAGAAGGCGGTCGAGATGCTGATTGCTCTTATAGAGAAAAAACCAATCTTGCAGCGACATGTGGTGCTGCCATTCGAATTGACCCTGCGTGACAGCACTGCCGTGCTCGACAGCGACGCTTGATTCAGCCCTGCTTCATATCCAGGCAATAGGTGTAGTACCCCGTATCGCGCACATAACCCAGCGACTCATACAAGCGCTGCGCCCCGACGTTGTCCGTGGCCGTCTCCAGCACCAGGCCTTTGGCGCCCGTCAGCAACGCAAAGGTTCGGGCGGTGTTCATCAGCAAGGTACCGACGCCTCGACCACGGGCTGCCGGGGTTGTGAACAGGTCGCTGAGCAGCCAGGTGCGGTGCGCGTCGATGGAGGAGAACGTCGGGTACAACTGGACGAATCCCAGCGCATCGCCGTTGGCATCCTGGACGAAGAAGATTGTCGACTCGTCCCGGGCGAGGCGTTCGGCGATGAAGTTGCGCGACTGGGTGAGGTTCGATGGCTGGCCGTAGAAACCGCGATAGGCGTCGAAAAGGCTGGCGATTTTGTCGAGGTGGGAGGGGTCGGCGCGCAGGGCCTGGAGTGGCATGTTGATCGTCTCCTTGCGGATTGATTGATCAGCGGGAAAGGGAAATGTAGATCAAAAGATCGCGGCGTGCGGCAGCTCGTAGAAGCAAGCTCGCTTGTGAATTGAAGGGGTGGAGCTGGACACCGGTCAGTCACTGCCGCCGGCAATGAATTGGGAGGCACCGCGATTGCGGGCAAGGCGCCCCAAGTGAAGCACGCACTGATTGAACGCGTTCAGCGTTGCCCTGATTCAGTGCATTCCTGACCGGGCCGATCGGGATTTTCGGTTCCTGATGCGTATGTCCCTGGTCGGGATCACATCGATCCGCGACACCGGGCTGCTCAGGCGTGCAAGGCGGGTATTGTGCTCGGCGATGATGTCATCGGCGGCCATGTTGTCAGTGTCGACGGTGGAATGGGCGTCGGCGGCGAGCACCACGTCATAACCCAGTTTCAGGGCCTGGCGCACGGTGGCATTGACGCAATAGTCGGTTTGCAGGCCGCAGATGATCACGCGCTCGACGTCCCACTGTTGCAGAATCTGCAGCAGACGGGTCTGGTAAAAAGAATCCCGGGTGGTTTTTCGTACACGCAGATCTTCGGGTGAGGTTTCCAGGTCCTCGGCCAGCTGCCAGCCTTCGCCACCCTGCTGCAGCAGGCTGCCCTTTTCCTCATGTTGAATCAGGATGACCGGAATGCCTGCTACGCGTGCCCTGGCACTCAGGCCGTTGATGAGATCGATGACGCGTTTGATCTCGAAGCATTCGTACTCGCCGACGCACAGCAAATGTTGGACGTCGATGATCAGCAGTGCAGTGGTCATGGTGACTTCCTTCAACTCTCAGTGGTTCAGGGGACGGAAATACAGGTCCGTCCCCTTTTAAAACGACCTTCAGTAACCGAGCGACAACCCGGTATTACGTCGTGGATCGTTCGCCCCGTAGAAGCGGTTCTTGCCCACCGGCTTGCCCTCCAGCGAAGGCGCGCCGACCAGGATCGCCGCCAGGTGGTTGGGGTCCTGGGGACCGGCAAACTTGTGGCCCCAGCTTTCCAGCATCTTCACCGTATCCGGGCTGGTGGTGAAGGTTTCCAGGTTGGTCTCTTCCGGCAACCATTGCTGGTGGAAACGCGGGGCGTCGACCGCTTCCTGGATGTTCATGCCGTAGTCGATCACATTGAGCATGGTCAGCAGGGTCGCGGTGATGATGCGGCTGCCGCCGGGGGTGCCGACGACCATCACCACCTTGCCGTCCTTGGTGACGATGGTCGGGCTCATGGACGACAGCGGTGCCTTGCCGGGCGCGATGGCGTTGGCCTCCCCTTGCACCAGGCCGTACATGTTCGGCACGCCGATCTTCGAGGTGAAGTCGTCCATTTCGTCATTGAGGATGACCCCGGTCTTGCTGGCCATGACGCCGGCACCGAACCAGTCGTTGAGGGTGTAGGTGACCGATACCGCGTTGCCCCATTTGTCGACGATGGAGTAATGGGTGGTGTTGCTGCCTTCGTGGGGCGCTACCCCGGGTTTGAGCTCGCGGGATACGCCGGCCTTTTGCGGGTCGATGGCGTCGCGGATTTTGGTCGCGTAGTTTTTATCCAGCAGGTGGGCGATCGGGTTTTTCACGAAATCCGGGTCGCCCAGGTAGCTGTTGCGATCCACGTAGGCATGACGCATCGCTTCGATCTGGTAGTGCATGCCCTGGGCCGAGTGGTAGCCCAGGTCTTTCATCGGATAGCCTTCGAGGATGTTCAGGATTTCGCAGATCACCACCCCGCCGGAGCTGGGCGGTGGCGCCGACACCACGTGGTAGCCGCGGTAATCGCATTCGATCGGCGCCAGTTCGCGGGTCTTGTACTTGTCGAGGTCGGCCTGGGCAATGATGCCCTTGTTGGCCTGGCTGGAGGTGACGATGGCGTCGGCGACCCAGCCTTTGTAGAAACCGTCGGCACCCTTCTCGGAGATTTCCCGCAGGGTCTTGCCCAGGTCCTTCTGCACCAGTTTTTGCCCGACCTGCATCGGCTCGCCATTGCTCAGGAAGATCGAGCCGGAATCCTTCATGTCCTTCTTGAACACGTCGGTTGCGTATTCCAGCAATTCGACATCGCCCTGCTCCAGGACAAAACCGTCTTCGGCGAGCTTGATCGCCGGGGCGATCACTTCCTTGCGCGGTTTGGTGCCGTACTTCTGCAGGGCCAGTTCCATGCCGGACACGGTGCCCGGCACTCCGACGGCCAGGTGGCCACGGGTGCTGAGGTCCGGGACGACGTTGCCCTCCTTGTCGAGGTACATGTCGGCGGTGGCCGCCAGCGGCGCCTTTTCGCGGAAATCGAGGAAGGTCTTGCGCCCGTCCGCCAATTGAATGGTCATGAAACCACCGCCGCCCAGGTTGCCCGCCGCGGGGTACACCACCGCCAGCGCATACCCTACCGCGACGGCGGCATCGACGGCATTGCCACCGTTCTTGAGCACATCGACGCCCACATGGCTGGCCAGATGCTGGGCGGTGACCACCATGCCGTTTTCGGCCGCGACCGGGGCCACGGAGGCGGCGTGGGCCATCAGGCAGCTCAGCGCCAACGAGGTCGCAATGAGCGATTTGGCAAAAGGTTCGAACTTCATGAGTCGGTCTCTTTTTGTTTTTTTGGCTCTGTAAAAAAAACAGAGGAAACGGTCAGGAACAGTAGGCAAGTATGGCTGGGATTGCGTATTGCGCCTCCCCGTCGAGGCAGTATGCTTGGCGCCTTATTTGGCACTTCTGTGGGGTCTGCCTGCATGACGTACACCTGCACGACCATGGCGTCGCCGGTTGGCGAGCTGAAGCTGGTGGCGAACGGCGCGCGACTGGCGGCCATCCTCTGGGAAAACGACAGGCCGAACCGGGTGCTGCTGGGGCCGATGAGCGAAGATCCGGCCAATCCGATCCTGGTGCGCACCGCACAACAGCTGAAGGAATACTTCGCCGGCACCCGCAATCGTTTCGAGCTGGAGCTGGATTTTGTCGGGACCGAATTTCAAAAGAAGGTCTGGGCGGCGCTGTTGACCATTCCGTTCGGCGAGACGCGCAGCTATAGCCAGATTGCCGAGCAGATCGGTAATCCAAGTGCGGTTCGGGCGGTAGGTGCGGCGAATGGCAGGAATCCGATATCGATTGTGGCGCCCTGTCATCGGGTGATTGGAGCGTCGGGGAAACTGACGGGGTTCGCCGGTGGGCTTGAGGCCAAGGAGTGGTTATTGGCGCTTGAGGGCGGGCAATGGGGCAGAACCGGGCGCCTGGAAGGCTTTTGATTTCGTGCAGGAGCCAAGCTTGCTGGTGAAGGCGGCTTTGAGCCTTGTATTGCCTGTGACGACGCCTTCGCCGGCAAGCCGGCTCCTACAGGGGTTGCCGTTTTCCACAAACTATCGGCACACCGGTGATCGTGCAGGAGCCGGCGCATGTTAAATCGCGGTGAAGATGTTTTTCATCGCCGCATACTGCAACAGCATGATGGTCTTCGCATCGCAGATTTCACCGCGATCGAACGCTGTCAGTGCATCCGCGAATGACCACTCCAGCACTTCAAGTTCCTCGGTCTCCTCCTCCAGTCCGCCGCCCTCACCGACTTTCGATGAAGCATCGTATTCGGCGATGAAGAAGTGCAGCTTTTCAGTCACCGAGCCCGGGCTCATGTACGCCTCGAACACCTTCTGCACATGGTGCACGCGATAGCCGGTTTCCTCTTCCGCTTCATCGCGGATGCGTTCTTCAGGCGCCGCGCCTTCAAGCAACCCGGCCGCCACTTCGATCAGCAGCCCATCGTGGCCATTGACGAACACCGGCAGGCGGAACTGCCGGGTCAGCACCACGGTTTTGCGTTCACGGTTGAACAGCAGGATCGCCGCGCCATTGCCACGGTCGTAGACCTCGCGGGTCTGGCGTTGCCATTCGCCGTTGTTGCGGTGGTAATCGAAGGTGATTTTCTTCAGCAGGTACCAGTCGTGGGACAACACCTTGGATTCGATGATGTTGACCCGCTCGGCTGTGTTCGACATGCAACCTGTCCCTTGTTCGTCAAAAGGCGCCCATGTTAGACGAAAACGCCCTCAGACAAGCTGGGCCTTGTACTCTTTCAGATACTGCCCCGCCAGCGTCTCTTTCTGCTGGTCGTCGAGCAACTTGCCGGCCTGCTGGAAGAACTTCTGCTCTTCTTCCTTCAGGTGGTGATGAACCTTTTCAGAAAGCTTCTTCGCGGTTGCCAGCCAGGCCGGGCTGGACATCTCGGTCTCGTCGAGCGTCTCCATCATTTCGTCCATCTCGTGATGTTCGGAGATCGCATGGCGGCTGAGGTCGACACCGTTGTCGAATTCCATCAGCGGGATGTAGAAATGCCGCTCTTCCGCGGTTTCGTGGGCCTGGAGTTCGGACTTGAGCTGCCTGTAGGCCTCGACCCGTTCCGGGGTATCGCCGCTGGTCTGGATCAGCGCGTCGGCGTAGCTGCGTTGGCGGTCGTGGCTTTCACGCAAGGCTTCAAAAATATTCACGGGTTGTCCTCATGGGCTGCGCTCTGGATGACGCTGTCTAGGCTAGACATCTGCTTGCGAACGAGGGTTCCACCCGGGGACTGGAACAACGCCCTTGTACCGCGATAGGCTTGGGAATGTTGTCCGCCCCAGCCATAAGGAAATAGCGCATGAAACTGCGAATCGAACAGTCGCAAAACCCCACGGATGAAGAACGCCAGGCTATTCTATTGCCGTTACGTGCCTATAACGCCGAAAAGGCCGGGGTCTCGACGCCGGAGCCCATTGCCTTGCTGGTGCGCGATGAAAGCGGCGATATCCTCGGTGGACTCTACGGTCGAGTGTTTTACCTATGGTTGTACATCGACCTGCTGTCGGTACCGGAACAGGGCCGCAGACAGGGCATCGGTTCGAAGCTGATGCAGATGGCCGAAGACCTGGCGCGGGAGAAGGACTGCCTCGGGGTCTGGCTCGACACCTTCGACTTCCAGGCGCCGGCGTTCTACAGGAAGCTGGGTTACAGCGAGTTGGGGCAGATCGCTGACTACCCGCCTGGGCACACGCGCTTTTTCTTTCAGAAGCGCCTCGCATAGCCCTTGCAGGAGCCGGCTTGCTGGCGAAGGCGGTGTGTCAGGCGACGTTGATGTCGCCGGTGATGGCCTCTTCGCTGGCAAGCCAGCTCCTACAAGGGATGTGCGTTGGCCGTGAGGTCAGAGGCAGGTCGCCAGCGCGGCCAGCCGGCGCTTGGCGACAAAGTCATCCTTCTGCGCGTAGTAGTTCAACTGCGTTCCTGAGGCATCGGTGGTCACATCGACAAAGGCTTCCGCCGAGCGCGTGTAGACCGTGGACCCGCCCTTCTTGCCCGGCTGCAGATACGCACTGGCATCGACCCCGAACACCGCCTCGTCCTGCCAGGAAAACTGCACGCACTGGGCGACGACTTTTTCCGGCTTGTTCGAGGTCAGGGTCTTGTACGGGGTTCCAGTGCGGGCATCGTTCATCGCCGAGCCTGCACAGCCGGCCAGCAAGGATACGGCCAGCGCCACCATCAGAATTCGCATTGCGTTCGCTCATCAATAAAAAGCGGACTGTATCACCGCGGCACGGCGTATCGTTCTGCTTTACTTCATTTATACCGCGACACCGGGTGCCGATTCGCGCACCCTGTCGCGCCATTAACGCTGCATCGCGCCTTTTTCTGGAACGACCCATGACACCCAACGCCGAATACTACAAACCGACCGCTGAATACGCCGACAAGCTGATCAGCCAGATCGGGCAGACGCCTTCCTGGATCGCCAAGCGCATTGGCGTCACCGACAAGCGGATTCGTTACATCCTCGATGGCGAACGTACCGTCAAAGGTGAGACCACGCCGATCCAGATGACCTATCCCGAGCAGTTTGCCCTCGAGTGCCTGGCCGCTGCGGCTAAAGCCAGCAAGAAGCAGTCTGCGTAATCCATTTTCAAGGAGCGACCATGGCGGCAAGCGAACAGCAACACGAGCAGGCGCTGAAGAAGTTTCTCTATGAGCGTCCTGAACTGCGCATCGAACTCGACAACCTCAACCCGCTGCTGGCCCAGGCCAAGGGCGAGACCCAGGCGCAGTACCGTGACGAGCGCCTGCATGAAGCCTTCGAGGCCGAAGCCGAGCGTCTCGGGCTGTTTGCCTGGGAACTGACGTTGCAACTGACCGCCGCCTCGGAAGCGGACTATCAGGCGCAACGCATGGAAGTGCACAAGGAAGTAGCCGAGATGGCCGGTATGGACTGGCGGGAGTATTGCGAGTTATATGGATTGAGCAAGTGACCCTCGCCGCGCAAGGATTTATCTAACGATGTTGCCTTCGTCCTCCAGCACCCACGCCAGTCCGGGCCATCTGCATGTCCAGAAATGGCGCGGGCGCATCGGGCTGTCGCTGGTGGCCGCACTCTCGGTACTGGCCGGGATGACCGATGCCATCGGCTTCATGGCCAGCGGCGATTTCGTTTCGTTCATGAGCGGCAACACCACCCGTCTCGCCGTGGCCATCAGCGACGGCGACATGGGCCTGACCCTGCGCCTGACGATCCTCGTGGCCACCTTCATCATCGGCAACGCCCTGGGCATCGTCGTCAGCCGTCTTGGCGGCCGGCGGGCCCTGCCCTTGCTGCTGTGCATCGCCACCCTGCTCTGCGGTGCCGCTGCCTGGCCCTATGAGGAACAACTGCCGGCGTTGCTGGCGGCGATCATCGCCATGGGCATGCTCAATGCCGCCGTGGAGGAAGTGAATGGCCTGCCGGTCGGCCTGACCTATGTCACCGGCGCCCTGTCGCGCTTCGGCCGCGGCCTGGGGCGCTGGATGCTCGGCGAACGGCGCAACGGCTGGCGGGTGCAGTTGATTCCCTGGGCCGGGATGTTTGCCGGCGCGGTGCTGGGTGCGGTGCTGGAGCATCATCTGGGGCTCAGGGCGTTGTTTGTCAGCGGGTTGCTGGCGGGCGGGATCGGGTTGCTGTCGTTGAAGATTCCGCGGCGGTGGCAGTTGGGGTATATGCCGCGCTGATCGGGTGATTACCTGCAGTATTAATGTTGTCTGGCAGGCCGCTTTCGCTGGCAAGCCAGCTCCTACAGGGGTTCGGTGGGGGATTTCAGTGGTATGTACGACACAAATCCCCTGTAGGAGCTGGCTTGCCAGCGAAGGCGGCGACTCGGTTTTCAGGTAAACGCCCTTCGCCGCCCCAACGATAAAGCTTTATCATGACCGCAGTTCCGCTGATCGAGTCCGTCATGAAGTTCGCCATCGCGCTGTTTTCCGCCGCCCATGCGCCCTCCTCGCGCCGCGCCTTGCTGTTCGCCCAGGCCGCGCTGGCCGGCGGGCATGAGATTGTCCGACTGTTTTTCTATCAGGACGGCGTATATAACGCCTCCGGTAGCCTGGTCACGCCGCAGGATGAGCTGGATTTGCCCAGGCAATGGCGCTCCTTCGTCACCGAGCATCGACTGGACGGCGTCGTCTGTATCGCCGCCGCCCTGCGCCGTGGCGTGTTGAACGCAGAAGAAGCCGGGCGTTACCAGCGCGAAGCGGTTGCCGTGGCCGCGCCGTGGGAATTGTCCGGGCTGGGGCAGTTGCATGACGCAGTGCAGGACGCTGACCGCCTGATCTGTTTCGGAGGCGCGTGAAAATGCCCAGATCCTTGCTGATTATCAGCCGTCAGTCGCCCTGGTCCGGGCCGAGTGCGCGCGAAGCGCTGGACGTGGTGCTGGCCGGTGGCGCTTTCGATTTGCCTGTGGGCCTGCTGTTCCTCGATGATGGCGTGTTCCAGCTCGCCGCGAAACAGGACGCCAGGGCCCTGCAACAGAAAGACCTGAGCGCCAACCTGCAGGCGCTGCCGATGTTCGGCGTCGAAGACCTGTTCGTCTGTGGCGACAGCGCTGCCGAGCGCGGCCTGGACCCGAAGGTTTTGTCCCTCGAAGAAGCCCAGGTGCTGAGCGCTGGCGAAATCACCGCGCTTATCGACCGTTACGACCAGGTGATCACCCTCTGATGTCGACTTTACATGTGTTGTCCCATTCCCCTTTCGGCGACGATCGACTGAACAGCTGCCTGCGCGTGATCGGCGCCGAGGATGCGCTGCTGCTGTCCGGCGACGCGGCCTATGCCTTGCAACCGGGTACCGCGCCGTTCGATACCCTGGGTACCCGCGGCCTGAAACTGTTTGTGCTGGCCGAAGACGCCCAGGCTCGCAACCTGCCAACGCCGGACTGGGCCGAGGCCATCGACTACCCGGCCTTCGTCGCCCTGTCGATCCACTACGACAAGGTCAACAGTTGGCTATGAAAGTCCTGACCGTGGGCGCCCGCGCCATCGAGCTGGACAAGGATGGTTTCCTGGTCGAACTGAGCGACTGGTCCTCTGAGGTCGCCAGCGCCCTCGCCGCCGCCGAAGACATCGAGTTGAGTCCCGAACATTGGGAGATCCTCGAATTGCTGCGCAGTTTCTACAGCGAATTCCAGCTGTCCCCCGCCACGCGCCCGCTGATCAAGTACACCGCATTGAAACTCGGCACGGACAAAGGCAACAGCCTGCACCTGAACCGATTGTTCAAAGGCACCCCTGCCAAACTCGCCGCGAAACTGGCGGGCCTGCCCAAACCGACGAATTGCTTATGACCGACTATCCTGCGCTGACCCTCGAAACACCCGCCGAGCACCCGTTCGCCCAGTTCGTGCGCATCCTCGGCAAAGGCAAACGCGGCGCCCGCGACCTGACCCGGGTCGAAGCACGTGAAGCCATGGGCATGGTGCTCGACGACAAGGTCGAGGACACCCAACTCGGCGCTTTCCTGATGCTGCTGCGGCACAAGGAAGAAAGCGCCGAGGAGATGGCGGGGTTCACCGAAGCCTTGCGTGAACGCTTGCAGGCACCGGCATTGAATGTCGATCTGGACTGGCCGACCTATGCCGGCAAGAAACGCCATCTGCCGTGGTACCTGCTGGCGGCCAAGTGCCTGGCGCAGAACGGTGTGCGGATCTTCATGCACGGCGGCGGCGCGCACACGGCGGGACGGCTGTATAGCGAACAGCTGCTCGAAACCGTGCAGATCCCGCTGTGCCGCAACTGGCAGCAGGTCGGCGCGGCCCTGGATCAGGGCGGCCTGGCGTTCATGCCGCTGGTGGATTGGGCGCCGCAACTGCAGCGAATGATCGATCTGCGCAACACCCTGGGCCTGCGTTCGCCGATCCATTCCCTGGCACGGATCCTCAATCCATTGGGCGCTCGCTGTGGCCTGCAGAGCATTTTTCACCCCGGCTACCAAGCGGTGCATCGCGACGCCAGCGGCTTGCTCGGCGACACCGCGATCGTGGTGAAAGGCGATGGCGGCGAGATCGAGATCAACCCGGACGCCGACAGTCACTTGTACGGCACCACCGGTGGCGAGAGCTGGGACGAAGAATGGCCGCAACGCTCAGCCCAGCGCCACGTCAAACCGGCCAGCCTCGATCCCGAGCATTTGAAAGCCGTCTGGCGCGGCGACGTGGTCGACAGCTACCCACAAATGGCGCTGATCTCGACCATGGCCCTGGCCTTGCGCGGCCTCGGCCAGAGCCGCGAACACGCCTTCGACACCGCCCAGCAGTATTGGGACGCGCGGGATAGATCGATTTAACCGATCATAACTGCCCAACCTTTGCGCTATTTGTTCGAACCTATACGAATAGACTCCTCTCCAACGCTTATTGGTCGAGGAGTCTGAAAATGGGTTTATTAGTCGAAGGCCGCTGGCACGACCAGTGGTACGAAAGCAGCAAGGACGGCGCGTTTCAGCGTGAACAGGCGCAGCGCCGCAACTGGGTGACCGCCGACGGTCAGCCAGGCCCGAGCGGTGTCGGCGGCTTTGCGGCCGAGCCGGGGCGCTATCATCTTTATGTGTCCCTCGCCTGTCCGTGGGCCCATCGCACGCTGATCCTGCGCAAACTCAAAGGCCTGGAAAGCCTGATCGATGTGTCCGTGGTCAGCTGGCTGATGCTGGAGAACGGCTGGACCTTCGACCAGAACCTGGGCTCCACGGGCGACAAGCTCGATCACTTCCAGTTCATGCACCAGCGCTACACGGCCGACACCGCCGACTACACCGGCCGCGTCACCGTGCCGGTACTCTGGGACAAACAACAGAACCGTATCGTCAATAATGAATCGGCGGAGATTATCCGCATGTTCAACAGCGCTTTCGATGACTTGACCGGCAATGATCTGGACCTTTATCCGGCACCGTTGCGCAGTGAGATCGATGGGTTGAACGAGCGGATTTATCCGGCGGTGAACAACGGCGTGTATCGTGCCGGCTTCGCCACCTCGCAGAAGGCCTATGAAGAGGCGTTCGATGAGTTGTTTGCCGAGCTGGATTGGCTGGAGCAGTTACTGGGCGCCAACCGTTATCTGAGCGGCGAGTACCTGACGGAAGCCGACATTCGGTTGTTTACCACGATGATTCGCTTCGACGCGGTGTATTACGGGCACTTCAAGTGCAATCTGCGGCGGATAGCGGACTACCCGAATCTGTCGAACTGGCTGCGGGAGATTTATCAGTGGCCGGGGATTGCTGAAACGGTGAGTTTCGAGCACATCAAGCACCACTATTATGGCAGTCACAAGACCATCAATCCGACCGGGATTGTGCCGAAGGGGCCAGTGCAGGATTTCACGGCGGCGCATGATCGGGGGCGGTTGAGCGGGAAAGGGGTTTGGCGCAAAGCTGCGGTCTGATCTGAAGTTTGGGGTGGTTTTGAGGCCCTCTTCGCGAGCAGGCTCGCTCCCACAGTTGGTTTGTGTCGTTCACAAATCCCCTGTGGGAGCGAGCCTGCTCGCGATGGGCCGGGGTCGCACTCGACCGACTCGGTTTCTAGAGTTGCCCCTGAGCCCCTTCGAACCACGCCAGTTTCTCGCGCAGTTGCACCACTTCCCCAACAATCACCAATGTCGGCGCATGCACTTCATGCTCCGCCACCAGCTGCGGAAGGTCGGCCAAGGTGCCGGTAAACACCCGCTGATTGACCGTCGTGCCCTGCTGAATCAACGCCGCCGGGGTATCCGCCGCGCGACCGTGCTTGATCAACTGCTCGCAGATGATCGGCAACCCCACCAACCCCATGTAGAACACCAGGGTTTGCGCCGGCGCGACCAGATCGGCCCACGGCAGATCGGTGGAGCCGTCCTTGAGGTGACCGGTGACGAACCGCACCGACTGCGCGTAATCGCGGTGGGTCAGCGGGATCCCGGCATAGGCCGCGCAACCGCTGGCTGCGGTGATCCCCGGCACGACCTGGAACGGGATGCCATGGGCCGCCAATTCCTCGATCTCTTCACCACCGCGGCCGAAGATAAACGGATCGCCACCCTTCAGGCGCACCACACGCTTGCCGGCCTTGGCCAGATCCACCAGGCGCTGGTTGATCTGGTCCTGGGGCACGGCGTGTTCGGCGCGGCGTTTGCCGACGTAGACCCGCTCCGCATCGCGACGGCACAAATCGAGAATCGCCGGCGCCACCAGGCGGTCATACAGCACCACATCGGCTTGCTGCATCAGGCGCAAGGCGCGGAAGGTCAACAGGTCCGGATCACCCGGGCCGGCGCCGACCAGATAGACTTCGCCCGTTGCATCCGGAACGTCACCGGCAATTTTCGCCAGCATCAGACGCTCGGCTTCGGCGCCCTGCCCGGCCAGTTGCCGATCGGCAATCGGGCCCTGGAACACGTCTTCCCAGAATGCCCGACGCTGCTGCACATCCGGGAACAGGCGTTTGACCTGGCCGCGAAAACGCGCCGCCAGACCGGCCAGTTGCCCATAGGTGGACGGAATCCAGGTTTCCAGTTTGGCGCGGATCAAGCGTGCCAGCACCGGCGCATCGCCGCCGCTGGACACCGCGATGATCAACGGCGAACGGTCGACGATCGCCGGGAAGATCACGCTGCACAGGGCTGGCGCGTCCACCACGTTGACCGGCACGCAACGCCGACGGGCATCGGCGGAGACTTGTGCGTTGAGCGGTTCGTCGTCGGTGGCGGCGATGATCAGCCCGCAACCGTCCAGATCGGCCTCGACGTAGCCGCGCACCAGGCACTCGCCACCGCTGCCGGTCACCAGTTCGCGCAGTTGCGGTTCGATCTGCGGTGCGACCACCCGCAGCAGTGCACCGGCTTCGGCCAGCAGGCGGGATTTGCGCAAGGCAATCTCCCCGCCGCCGACGACCAACACACGACTGCCGCGAAGGTTATGAAACAGCGGCAGATAGTCCATTTAGCCGATGACCTCGATGCCACCCATGTACGGTTTCAGCACCTCTGGCACACGGATCGAACCGTCGGCCTGCTGGTAGTTTTCCAGCACTGCCACCAGGGTACGACCGACCGCCAGGCCGGAACCGTTGAGGGTGTGAACCAGCTCGGGCTTGCCGGTTTCCGGATTGCGGAAACGCGCTTGCATCCGCCGGGCCTGGAAGTCGCCGCAGTTGGAGCACGAGGAGATCTCGCGGTACTTGTCCTGGCTCGGGATCCACACTTCCAGGTCGTAGGTCTTGACCGCGCTGAAGCCCATGTCGCCGGTGCACAGCGCCAGGGTGCGGTATGGCAGTTCCAGCAGTTGCAGGACTTTCTCTGCGTTGGCGGTCAGGCCTTCCAGCGCGTCCATCGAAGTCGACGGCTCGACGATCTGCACCATCTCGACCTTGTCGAACTGATGCTGGCGGATCATGCCGCGGGTATCACGCCCCGAGGCGCCGGCTTCACTGCGGAAGCACGGGGTGTGCGCCACGAACTTGATCGGCAGCAGTTTCGAATCGACGATTTCGCCAGCGACGATGTTGGTCAACGACACTTCAGCGGTCGGGATCAGGTACAGATCGGCTTCGCCTTCACGGGCGATCTTGAACAGGTCTTCTTCGAACTTCGGCAGCTGACCGGTGCCGTGCAGCGCCGGCGCCTGGACCAGGTAAGGCGTGTAGGCCTCTTCGTAGCCGTGTTCGCTGGTGTGCAGGTTGATCATGAACTGCGCCAGGGCGCGGTGCAGACGGGCGATCGGGCCGCGCAACAGGGCGAAGCGCGCGCCGGACAGCTTGGCGGCGGTTTCGAAATCCAGCCAGCCGAATTTCTCGCCCAGGGCCACGTGGTCCTGAACGGGAAAATCGAACGCCGTCGGCGTGCCCCAGCGGCGCACTTCAACGTTGCCTTCTTCGTCGTCGCCGATCGGCACCGATTCGTGCGGCAGGTTGGGGATACCGAGCAGGATCGAGTCCAGATCGGTCTGGATCGCGTCCAGCTCGACTTTACCCGCGCTCAATTCGTTCGCCATGCGCTCGACATCCGCCATCAGCGGCGCGATGTCTTCACCGCGCTGCTTGGCCTGACCGATGGATTTGGAACGCGCATTACGCTCAGCCTGCAGTGCTTCGGTGCGGGTCTGGACGGTCTTGCGCTGTTCTTCCAGCGCTTCGATGCGCGCAACATCCAGGGTGTAGCCCCGGGATGCCAGGCGGTCCGCTACGTCCTGAAGGTTGCTACGTAACAGTTTTGAATCGAGCATGTCGGTTTCTCGTTTATCAAAGTTTGGTCAAGGACAGGCCGGCCCAGGTGGCAAGCAGCCCGCCGAATACGCTGATTGCCGCATAGCCCAGGGCCAGCGGCACTTGCCCGCTTTCCAGCAAGCGCACCGTATCCAGTGAAAAGGATGAAAAAGTCGTCAGCCCCCCGAGGAAGCCGACAATCAACCCGGCGCGCACCTCGAAAGGCACCTCCGGGCGAATCAAAAACAGACCGTATAGAACGCCGATCAGCAGACAGCCCACGATATTAACGGCCAGCGTCGCGGTATAGAAGTGCCGCGGCCAATTAGCGTTGACCCAATTGCCGGCAGCGAAGCGCAACAGCGTGCCGGCGACGCCGCCGAGGGATACCGCAACGATCAATGGCAGCACTATTTTCTCCGCTGCCGGGGGCTGAGACGGTCGAGTTGCGCAAGGTGATTGAGTTTCTCGCCGATCTTCAGCTCCAGGCCACGGGGCACCGGCTGATAGAATCGCTGCGGCTCGAGCTCTTCCGGGAAGTAGTCTTCGCCCGCGGCGTAGGCATCCGGCTCATCGTGGGCATAACGGTATTCATCACCGTAACCCAGTTGTTTCATCAATTTGGTCGGGGCGTTGCGCAGGTGCAGCGGCACTTCCAGCGAACCGTGTTCGGTGGCGCTGCGCAGGGCGGCCTTGAAGCCCATGTACACCGCGTTGCTTTTCGGCGCGCAAGCCAGATAGGTAATGGCCTGGGCTACAGCCAATTCGCCTTCGGGGCTGCCGAGGCGCTCCTGCACTTCCCACGCTGCCAGGCACAGGCTCAGGGCTCGCGGGTCGGCGTTGCCGATGTCCTCGCTGGCCATGCGCACCACGCGCCGGGCCAGGTACAGCGGATCGCAACCGCCGTCGATCATCCGCGCGAACCAATACAACGCACCGTCGGGGTTGGAGCCGCGCACCGATTTATGCAGCGCGGAAATCTGGTCGTAGAACGCTTCGCCACCCTTGTCGAACCGCCGACGGGTATCGCCCAGCAGGCTTTGCAGCAGATCGACACCGATCTCGCTATTGTCTTCGGCCAGGTCGGAGGCGTTTTCCAGCAGGTTGAGCAGGCGTCGGCCATCGCCATCGGCCGCCGACAGCAGCATCTGGAAGCCTTCATCGCTGAGGGTCAGTTGGCGTTTGCCCAGGCCACGCTCTTCGGTCAGCGCGCGATGCACCAGCTTGCGCAGGGCCGCTTCGTCGAGGCTTTTGAGCACGTAGACCCGTGCTCGGGACAGCAATGCGTTATTGAGTTCGAACGAGGGGTTTTCGGTGGTCGCGCCGATGAAAATCAGCGTACCGTCTTCGACATAGGGCAGGAACGCATCCTGCTGGGACTTGTTGAAGCGGTGCACTTCGTCGACGAACAGGATGGTGCGCTTGCCGTATTGACCGGCCTGCTGTTTGGCGATTTCCACCGCCTGGCGGATTTCCTTGACCCCGGCCAGCACCGCCGACACCGTCTCGAAGTGCGCATCCGAGACTTCCGCCAGCAGCCGCGCCAGGGTGGTCTTGCCCACCCCCGGCGGGCCCCAGAAAATCATCGAGTGCAGGGCACCCTGCTCCAGGGCTTCACGCAAAGGCTTGCCGCGAGCGAGCAGGTGTTCCTGGCCGACGTACTCGTCCAGATTGGCCGCACGCAAACGGGCGGCCAAGGGCTGAGCAATCGGGGCACTGCGAAACAGGTCCATCACTACTTATGAAACCTCACTGTGAACGCCGCAATTCCTGTAGGAGCTAGCTTGCTAGCGATGGTCGTAAACGATAACGCGGCATGCCTGACACCCCGCGGTGCCCTGAAGTCCATCGCGAGCAAGCTCGCTCCTACAGGGGTTTTGCGTTTTATTCCTGGATCACATCCGCGCCTTTCGGGATCACGAACTTGAACTTCGACGCCGCAATCGGCTCGTTGGCCTTCACGCCCGTGAACAGGATATTGGTGCGCTGGCCGACGCTGTCGATCAGCTGCATATCATTGACCAGACCGTTGCGGAACGACAGACGCAGGCTGTCGAACAGCGTGTCCTTGGTTTTCGGCTTCAAGGTGAAGTCAATCACGCCGCCGGCTTCCTTGGCGCTGATATCGAAGCTCTGGCTGATCTTGGACACATCACCGGACAACAGCAACGCCGGCGTCTGGGTCAGGCGCAGGTCGAGGGTCTTGATGGTCACCTGTTCCAGGTCCGGGTCCCACAATGTCACCTTCTTGCCGTCGGAGACCATGGTTTGCTCGGCCGGCGCATCGGTGTGCCAGTAGAACAGGCCCGGGCGCTGCAACGACATTTCACCCGCCGTTTCCTGCAATTGGGTGCCGCCGCCGTCGAGGGTCAGCTGGGAGAAACGTGCGGTCAGGGTCTGGGATTTTTCCAGCAGTTGGGTCAGGCGCGCCACGTCCTTGTCATCGGCGTGGGCCGAGAGCGTGGTCAAAGCCAGAACCGGCAGCAACAGCATGCGGATAAGACGCATGGGAGTCCTCTTGATATTCGTGGGAGTGGGGGGGCGCACTTCAGACGCCACCTTTTTATTCAAATCAGTCGCGTACCGGGCCAGGCGCCAGGACTTCACGGGAACCGTTGGTGTTCATCGACGTCACGACCCCGGCCATTTCCATGGCTTCGATCATGCGCGCGGCGCGGTTGTAGCCGATTTTCAGCTTGCGCTGCACCGCGGAGATGGAGGCGCGACGGCTTTCCAGAACGAACTGCACGGCTTCGTCATAAAGCGCATCGGTTTCGGGATCATCGTCGCCACCGCTGCTGCCGCCATCGAAACCGCTGCCCGGCTCTTCGACACCGGCGAGGATCTCGTCGTTGTATTCCGGCGCGCCGCGCAGTTTCCAGGCTTCAACCACCCGGTGCACCTCGTCATCGGACACGAACGCACCATGGACACGGATCGGCAGGCTGGTGCCCGGGGGCATGTACAGCATGTCACCGTGGCCCAGCAGCTGTTCGGCACCACCCTGGTCGATGATGGTCCGCGAGTCGATCTTGCTCGACACCTGGAACGCCATGCGCGTCGGGATGTTCGCCTTGATCAGGCCGGTGATCACGTCGACCGACGGACGCTGGGTCGCGAGGATCAAGTGGATACCGGCCGCTCGGGCTTTCTGGGCGATCCGGGCGATCAGTTCTTCAACCTTCTTGCCGACGATCATCATCATGTCGGCAAATTCGTCGACGACCACGACAATGGTCGGCAGCTTGGTCAGCAGCGGCGCTTCGTCGTGAATGCTTTCGCGCTTGTACAACGGATCGGTCAACGGCTCGCCGGCGTCCTGGGCTTCCTTGACCTTGGCGTTGAAGCCCGACAGGTTACGCACGCCCATCTTCGCCATCAGTTTGTAGCGACGCTCCATCTCCGCCACGCTCCAGCGCAAGGCGTTGGCCGCGTCCTTCATGTCGGTCACCACCGGGCACAGCAGGTGCGGAATACCTTCGTAGATCGACAGCTCGAGCATTTTCGGGTCGATCATGATCAGCTTGGCGTCTTCAGGGCCGGACTTGAACAGGATCGACAGGATCATCGCGTTCACACCCACCGATTTACCAGAGCCTGTAGTACCGGCCACCAGCAAGTGCGGCATTTTCGCCAGGTCGGTGATGACCGGCTTGCCGCCGATATCGTGACCCAGGGCCAGGGTGACCGGCGACTTGAAGTTATCGTACTCGGGAGTCGACAGCACTTCGGAGAACCGCACGATCTGCCGGTCTTCGTTGGGAATCTCGATGCCGACCGTGGTTTTGCCCGGGATCACTTCCACCACGCGCACGCTGGTCACGGCCAGGGAACGGGCCAGGTCTTTCGCCAGGTTGGAAATGCGGCTGACCTTGACGCCTGCCGCGGGCTGGATTTCGTATCGGGTAATCACCGGGCCCGGGTGAATCGAATCCACCGAGACTTCGACGCCGAATTCCTTGAGCTTGATTTCCAGCAGGTGGCCCACCGCAGCCAGGGATTCAGGCGAATAATTGAGCTGTTTCTTTTCCGCCGGGTCGAGAATCGAGATCGGCGGCAAGGTGCCTTCCACCGCGCTGTCGACGAACAGCGGCGCCTGTTTCTCTTTTTCCACGCGCTTGCTCGGGGCTGCGGGTTTCGGCGGCGCCGGGGCGATAACCGGCGGCACCTGCTTCTCGCGGTCCGACATGTGCTTGGTCAAGGCTTGTTCGCGCTCGATCAGGCGCTCCTTGACCTTGGCCTGCTCGCGCTTGTCGGTGACGCTCGGTGCCACCACGTCATGCACGCGCTCATCGACTTCACGTAACTGCGCCACCAGTTGCTTGCGCTCGACACGGGCGGCCCACCAGCGATTGGCCGCGCCCTGGAACAACTCGAACAGGTCCAGCGTAATCTTGCCCGTGACGTCCATCACCTTGAACCACGACAGGTCGGTGAACACCGTCAGGCCGAACAGGAACAGTGCGATGAACAGCAAGGTGCTGCCCTGGATGTTCAAGGCATTGCGGGCCACGTCGCCGAGGCTTTCACCCAGCGCGCCGCCAGCGCCGGCCGGCAGACCGGTCGCCGCGTGGAAATGGATGTGCGCCAGGGCCGCTCCCGACAATACCAGGAACACCAGGCCGATCAGGCGCCAGGAGAACAGCCAGCCGCTCCATTGCCAGGGTTCGTGGCGCTGACGGAAGATCTGCCAGGTCTTGATCGCCAGCAGCAGCGGGAAGATGTAGGCGAAGTAGCCCAGCACCATGAACAGGATGTCGGCGCTGTACGAACCGGCCGGGCCGCCGAAATTCTGCACGTCGTCGATCTTGCTGTTGTGGCTCCAGCCCGGATCGTCCTTGCCATAGGTCAGCAAGGCCATCATCAGGAACAGGCACAAGGCACCGACGGCGATCAATGCACCTTCCTTGAGTCGGTAGTGCAATTGCTGGCGCCAGAGCGGAACGACGGCTGGTTTAGGTGCTGCGGTGGATTTCTTCAAAACGCTTCTTTTCCTGCGCCTATGGCGCGTCCATCTGTTGAATGACTATAAAAAACTGCCTGAACCCGGCAGGTAAAAAAGTTAACAGGCGCAACTGGGACTACTTTTAACATTGCGCCCCGGCTTTTATAAACACGACTCGCAATGCTTATTTTGTTACAAGCGCGCTCACAGCAGGCATTGTACGGGTTTGTTCGTCCGTTGCCATGCTTGCGGTCCCCGGGTGTAGCATAGTCAACGGGTCTGGCATGCGGTTCAATTTGAGCATGCATTCTCTTTCGTGACAAAGGCTTATGAGGTGTTTTTATGAGCGAAGCGAAGCATTCCCGCCTGATCATTCTGGGTTCCGGCCCTGCCGGTTACAGCGCGGCCGTTTATGCCGCCCGCGCCAACCTCAAACCCGTGGTCATTACCGGCATACAGGCAGGTGGCCAGCTCACCACCACCGTCGAAGTCGACAACTGGCCTGGCGACGTCGAGGGACTCACCGGCCCGGTGCTGATGGAACGCATGCAAAAACACGCCGAGCGCTTTGACACAGAGATTGTTTACGACCACATCCACACGGCCAAGTTGCAACAGCGTCCGTTCGAGCTCATTGGCGACAGCGGCCGGTACACCTGCGACGCACTGATTATCGCCACCGGCGCCTCGGCGCAATACCTGGGGCTGCCCTCGGAGGAAGCCTTCGCCGGCAAAGGAGTGTCGGCCTGCGCGACCTGCGACGGCTTTTTCTACCGCAAACAGGTGGTCGCGGTGGTCGGCGGCGGCAACACGGCGGTCGAGGAAGCGCTGTACTTGTCGAACATCGCCAGTGAAGTCCATCTGATTCACCGGCGCGACAAATTGCGCGCCGAGAAGATCCTGCAGGACAAACTCTTTGAAAAAGCCGCCAACGGCAATATTCGCCTGCACTGGAATCAGAACCTGGATGAAGTGCTTGGCGATGCCAGCGGCGTGACCGGCGCCCGCCTGCGGGACAGTCACAGCGGCGAAACCCGCGAATTGCCGCTGACCGGGGTCTTCATTGCCATCGGCCACAAACCCAACACCGACCTGTTCCAGGGCCAGCTGGAAATGCGCGACGGCTATCTGCTGGTCAAGGGTGGCAGCGAAGGCGATGCCACCGCCACGGCGATCCCGGGCGTGTTTGCCGCCGGCGACGTGGCCGATCACGTTTACCGCCAGGCCGTCACGTCCGCCGGGGCCGGCTGCATGGCCGCACTGGACGCCGAAAAATACCTCGACGACATTCCGACCGTTTGACGGCACACTTCAAGGCGGGCCTGACAGCCCGCCACTGCCCTCCCCTTCTGTAAAGCCCGGATGCCATGCTGACTTGGTTACAACGCAACACCCTGACCTTCCCGCCGCTGGACAAGGCCATGCGCGATCCCAACGGGCTGCTGGCGGCGGGCGGCGACCTGTCTGCCGACCGCCTGATCAAGGCTTATCGCCATGGCTGTTTTCCGTGGTTCTCGGAAGGCCAGCCAATCCTCTGGTGGTCGCCGGACCCACGCACAGTGTTATTTCCCGACGAACTGCATGTCTCGCGCAGCCTGAACAAATTGCTGCGCCAACAACGTTATCAAGTGACCTTCGATCGGGATTTTGCCGCGGTTATCCGCGCGTGCGCCGCGCCGCGGGAACACGCCGACGGCACCTGGATCACCGACGCCATGCAGGATGCCTACCTCGAGCTGCACAAGCGCGGCTATGCGCATTCGGTGGAGGTCTGGGACCAGGGTGAACTGGTCGGCGGGCTCTATGGCCTGGCCATGGGGCAGCTGTTCTTCGGCGAATCGATGTTCAGCCGCGCCGACAACGCGTCCAAATATGGCTTTGCCACACTGGTGCGACATCTGGAAGACTCAGGTTTTGTGCTGATCGATTGTCAGATGCCCACTGACCACTTGCACAGCCTCGGCGCCCGGGCGATTCCCCGGCGCGAGTTCGCCGGCTACCTGGCGCGACACCTGGACCAACCCAGCCGCGCCACCTGGGTTTGCTGAGCGACTTTGGCCCACGTGTCATACACTTATTCAAAAGCGCTTACACTTATTCAAAAGCTTATCCGAGGGTTGATCATGACCGAGTTGGCGCGCTTGAAGTTTTATGCCACTCAGCCCCACTCTTGCAGTTATCTGCCCGAGGAGCAGGCCACGACCCTGTTCCTCGACCCTAGCCAGCCCATGGATGTGCATGTCTACGCAGACCTGTCGGAAATGGGTTTTCGTCGCAGCGGCGATCATCTGTACCGGCCCCATTGCCAGAATTGCAATGCGTGCGTACCGGCGCGCATTCCAGTGGCGCAGTTTTCCCCAAATCGTCAGCAAAAGCGCATCTTCAAGCGCAACGCCGATCTGCACGTCCGTCCGGCCAAGCCCCAGTTCAGCGAAGAGTATTTCGACCTCTATCAACGCTACATCGAGCAGCGGCATGCCGATGGCGACATGTACCCGCCAAGTCGCGATCAATTTTCGACTTTCCTGGTGCGGGACCTGCCGTTTTCCCGGTTCTATGAATTTCGTCTCGAAGGCCGGTTGGTGGCCGTGGCTGTCACCGACTTGCTGCCCAACGGTCTGTCGGCGGTCTACACCTTCTACGAGCCCGATGAAGAGCGCCGCAGCCTGGGGCGCTACGCGATCCTCTGGCAGATCACCGAAGCACGGCGACTGGGCCTGGAAGCGGTCTACCTCGGCTATTGGATCAAGAACTGCAAAAAAATGAGCTACAAGACGCAATATCGCCCCATCGAACTGCTGATTAATCAGCGCTGGGTCATCCTGAACTAGAGCAAGCCCTAAACCCCTTGGCTTAAACCCCATTTTTCGGGCACAATGCACGCCGCTTTTGCCTGGCGCAGTTGCACCGGGCCATTCATTGGACACCGAGGGCTTTACTGCATGTCGAAAGAAGACAGCTTCGAAATGGAAGGCACTGTCGTCGACACCCTGCCCAACACCATGTTTCGCGTGGAGTTGGAAAATGGGCACGTCGTAACCGCGCATATATCCGGCAAGATGCGCAAGAATTACATTCGTATTCTTACCGGTGACAAAGTGCGCGTCGAGCTGACGCCCTATGACTTGAGCAAAGGGCGCATCACTTACCGCGCTCGCTAATCAGGTCAATACAAAACGCCCGGTTTATGCCGGGCGTTTTTGTTTGTCTGAAATTTACCTGCAGTCCCCCACCGCCCAATGTGGGAGCGAGCCTGCTCGCGAAAGCGGTCTGCTAGCCAACATCTTTAATGAATGTGCCGGCCTCTTCGCGAGCAGGCTCGCTCCCACATGGGGGGGCGGTGTAGATCCGACAGACAGCAAAAAGGCGCCTTTCGGCGCCTTTTGCTTTGTTGCGGTTAACCTCAGGCCATTTCAGCCGTGGTCTCGAACTCGAAGGTCAGCTCGCCGTCCTTCAGATCGATATGCACCACGCCACCATGGTCGGCCAGTTCCCCAAACAGAATCTCTTCCGCCAGCGGACGCTTGATCTTGTCCTGGATCAAACGCGCCATGGGTCGAGCGCCCATTGCCGAGTCGTAGCCACCGGCTGCCAGCCAGCTGCGCGCCGCGTCTGTCACTTCCAGCTGCACACGCTTGTCTTCCAACTGCGCCTGAAGCTCGGTAAGGAACTTGTCCACCACGCTCTTGATGACCTCATGGCTGAGGCGACCAAACTGGATAATGGTGTCCAGACGGTTGCGGAATTCCGGCGTGAAGCTCTTCTTGATCACTTCCATCGCATCGGACGAGTGGTCCTGATGGGTGAAACCGATCGAAGCACGGGCTGCGGTTTCGGCGCCGGCGTTGGTCGTCATGATGACGATCACGTTACGGAAGTCCGCCTTGCGCCCGTTGTTATCGGTGAGCGTACCGTGGTCCATGACCTGCAACAGCAGGTTGAAGACTTCTGGATGCGCCTTCTCGATCTCATCGAGCAACAGCACGCAGTGAGGCTGCTTGGTGATGGCTTCGGTCAGCAGGCCGCCCTGGTCGAACCCGACATAGCCTGGAGGCGCACCGATCAGACGCGATACGGTGTGGCGCTCCATGTACTCGGACATGTCGAAACGCACCAGTTCGATCCCCAACGCCTTGGCCAACTGACGCGCCGCTTCGGTTTTACCTACACCGGTCGGGCCTGCGAACAGGAACGAACCGACAGGCTTGTCAGGCGACTTGAGGCCGGCACGGGACAGTTTGATCGCGGTCGACAGCGAGTCGATCGCGGCATCCTGGCCAAATACCGTCAGCTTCAGGTCACGCTCAAGGTTACGCAGCAGCTCTTTGTCGGAGCTGGTGACGTGTTTTGGCGGAATTCGCGCGATTTTCGCGACGATGTCCTCGACCTGAGGCACTTCGATGCGTTTCACGCGCTTCTCGATCGGCTGCAGGCGCTGGTAGGCACCCGCCTCGTCGATGACGTCGATGGCCTTGTCCGGCATGTGCCGGTCATTGATATAGCGCGAGGCCAGCTCAGCCGCCGCACGCAATGCTTCATCGCTGTATTCGATGCCGTGGTGCGCTTCGAAACGCCCCTTCAGGCCGCGCAGGATACCGATGGTGTCTTCCACCGACGGCTCCGACACATCGACCTTCTGGAAGCGCCGGGCCAAGGCACGGTCCTTCTCGAAGATCCCGCGGAATTCCTGGAAGGTGGTCGAACCGATGCAACGGATATCACCGGATGACAGCAACGGCTTGAGCAGGTTCGAGGCGTCCATCACGCCACCGGACGCGGCACCCGCACCGATGATGGTGTGGATCTCGTCGATGAACAGGATCGCCTGCGGACGTTTTTTCAGCTCATTGAGCAGCGCCTTGAAACGCTTCTCGAAATCGCCGCGGTATTTGGTCCCGGCCAGCAGAGCCCCCAGATCGAGGGAATACACCACGCTATTGGCCAGCAGATCCGGCACCTGGTTGTCGACAATGCGCTTGGCCAGGCCTTCGGCAATCGCGGTTTTACCCACGCCTGCCTCGCCCACCAGCAACGGATTGTTCTTGCGACGACGCGCCAGGATCTGGGCGACACGCTCGACTTCCAGCTCGCGGCCGACCAATGGATCGATACGACCCTGGCGCGCGAGTTCGTTGAGGTTGCTGGCATAAGCATCCAGGGGATTGCCTGAAGAAGAAGACTCACCGCCCTCGTCGTCCTGCATATCTTGCTCACCTTCAGAGTGATCGCCGTGCCCCGGCACTTTGGAAATGCCATGGGCGATGTAGTTGACGACATCGATCCGCGCGACGCTCTGCTGTTTAAGCAGGAACACCGCCTGACTCTCTTGTTCGCTGAAGATCGCAACCAGCACGTTGGCGCCGGTCACTTCGCGTTTGCCCGAGCTCTGTACGTGAAAGACAGCACGCTGCAATACACGCTGGAAGCCCAGGGTTGGCTGGGTTTCACGATCCTCGTCATGGACGGGGATCAATGGCGTGGTCGAGTCGATGAACTCCTGCAGATCATGCTTGAGTTTGTCGAGGTTTGCGCCGCAGGCACGCAAAACGGTGGCGGCAGCCTCATTGTCCAATAGGGCCAGCAGGAGGTGTTCGACGGTCATGAATTCATGACGCTTCGATCGGGCCTCCTTGAAGGCAAGATTGAGGGTGACTTCGAGCTCGCGGTTTAACATAGCTTCACCTCATACCCAAGTGGTCGGCGATTAACCGTCCTTCTCGATTTCACAGAGTAGCGGATGCTGGCTTTCCCTGGCGTACTGGTTGACCTGCATGGCCTTCGTCTCGGCGATGTCGCGGGTAAACACTCCACATACTGCCCGTCCTTCTGTGTGGACGGCCAGCATGACCTTGGTCGCCAGCTCGCGATTCAGGTTAAAAAACACCTCGAGCACTTCGACGACGAAATCCATCGGTGTGTAGTCATCGTTGAACAAAACCACCTTGTACATCGGTGGTGCCTGTAACGCAGGCTTTGCTTCCTGAACAGCAATGCCCGCTGAATCGTCGTCGTGTTCCTCCGGACGATCTGTTTGGAGAGTCGGACGATCCTGATTGAATGTTAGTCGAATCTGGCTGATTGCATGCATGGAAAGAAAGGTTCGTCAGTTGTGCGAATACAGTGGTGGGGGCGACCATCGTCGATTTCAACTCCGACTGCCTGGTCACCTTGACTATCGGCAAAACGGTGTTACAACCAATAGAGCCCACAGTGGGTAAAAAAGGTCCGCGGAGTCAACCTTATTTCCAAGAAATGACTGCGGATGTACTGGATGATACTCCAGTGATGGAGTCTGTTGCAGAGGGATATGGGTATGTCATGTGTGAAGGTCAGCGGCAAGGTGAAATGGTTCAACAACGCCAAGGGGTTCGGCTTCATCAACACCGACGCCAGAGAAGGCCGCAACGAGGATGGCAGGGAAATCGATTTCTTTGCCCACTATTCGGCCATTGAAATGGACGGATACAAAACCCTCAAGGCCGGGCAAGCCGTAGACTTCGAGATCGTCCAGGGCCCTAAAGGATTGCACGCAGTCAAGATTACGGCCGCTGCTATCGGGAAGGAGCAGACCGCGCCCGCCATCCAACAGGAAACCGTCTCGACCTGACGCAACCCGCCATCCAGTCATAAGAAAACCGCCCGAAGGCGGTTTTTTTGATACCTGCTCCCTTACATGTGCGAGATCAGCGCATCGCCGAAGCCTGACGAGGACACCAGCTTGGCGCCTTCCATCAAGCGCTCGAAGTCATAGGTCACGGTCTTGGCGGAGATCGCGCCGTTGGTGCCCTTGATGATCAGGTCGGCCGCTTCGGTCCAGCCCATGTGACGCAGCATCATCTCTGCCGACAGGATCAGCGAACCCGGGTTGACCTGGTCCTTGCCGGCGTACTTCGGCGCAGTACCGTGGGTCGCTTCGAACATGGCGATGGTGTCGGACAGGTTGGCGCCTGGCGCGATACCGATACCGCCCACTTCGGCCGCCAGGGCGTCGGAGAGGTAGTCGCCGTTGAGGTTCAGGGTCGCGATCACATCGTATTCGGCCGGGCGCAGCAGGATCTGCTGGAGCATGGCATCGGCGATGGCGTCCTTGACGACGACATTCTTGCCGGTTTTCGGGTTCTTGAACTGCATCCACGGACCACCGTCGAGCAGGGTCGCGCCGAACTCTTCAGCCGCCACTTCGTAGGCCCATTCCTTGAAGGCACCTTCGGTGAACTTCATGATGTTGCCTTTGTGCACGATGGTCAGCGAATCGCGATCGTTGTCGACTACGTATTGCAGGGCCTTGCGCGCCAGACGCTTGGTGCCTTGCAGCGAAACCGGCTTGATGCCGATACCGCAGTTTTCGTCGAAACGGATCTTGGTGACGCCCATTTCATCTTTGAGGAACTTGATGACCTTGGTCGCTTCCGGCGAACCGGCCTTCCATTCGATGCCGGCATAAATGTCTTCCGAGTTTTCGCGGAAGATGGTCATGTCGACGTCGCCTGGCTTCTTGACCGGGCTAGGCACGCCTTCGAACCAGCGCACCGGGCGCAGGCAGACGTACAGGTCGAGTTGCTGGCGCAGGGCCACGTTCAGCGAACGGATGCCGCCGCCGACCGGAGTGGTCAGGGGGCCCTTGATGGACACCACGTAATCCTTGACCGCGTCCAGGGTTTCCTGGGGCAGCCAGGTGTCCTGATCGTAAACCTGAGTCGCTTTCTCCCCGGCGTAGACTTCCATCCAGGAAATTTTGCGTTCGCCGCCGTAAGCCTTCTTAACAGCAGCATCGACAACCTTGATCATGACCGGGCTGATATCAACCCCAATGCCGTCGCCTTCGATGAAGGGGATGATCGGGTTATTAGGAACATTGAGAGAATGGTCTGCATTGACGGTGATTTTGTCGCCGACGGCTGGAACCTGAATCTTCTTGTAACCCATGCTGAACTCCATTGATTGGATTGAACATCTGGCTTGGTTCGAGCGTAACCCAGTTAATTCGGCGCGCAAACCCTATGTTCCATCCATCTGCCGCAAAGCTGTGCGGTTCAGGGTCTACAAGCCTGTAAGCAAAGGGAAAAGCGCCAAACTCAAGCACGGTGCAAGACTCTACGCCCCGCACTGCCCTGCGACCTTTAGACCAATGGACGTCAATCGATGTGTGTGATCCATCGGCAGATTGCCAGCTACCTATGTATAATGCCGCCCGCTGACCACAGAGTCACGACGGCCGATCTGTCTGCTACAAGGCTTTGGGCCCGAAAAAGCAGGACCGCTACCGCGATCCACCCGCTTGACGCTCGACTGATGCACCCAACATCACCGCGCACAAATCTCGACATTCGGCTCATGGATGACTTTGAACGAACGCGCTTACCCGGCGCCCCTCGAGTTTTTCTGCGCATGCTTTAGCAAAGAAGAGAGAGTTAATCCGAATATGCCCACCCGCTCGAAGATCATCTATACCTTCACCGACGAAGCTCCCGCCCTCGCCACCTATTCACTGTTGCCTATCGTAGAGGCCTTCACCGCCTCCGCCGATATCGCCGTGGAAACCCGCGATATCTCTCTTGCAGGGCGCATCCTGGCCAGCTTCCCCGAGCAACTGGGTGACAAAGCCGTAGCCGACCACCTCGCCGAACTGGGCGACCTGGCCGTCACGCCTGAAGCCAACATCATCAAATTGCCGAACATCAGCGCCTCGGTTCCGCAACTGCAAGCCGCGATCAAAGAGCTGCAAGCCCAAGGCTTCGCACTGCCGGACTATCCGGAAACCGTGACCAGCGACGCCGACAAGCTCGCCAAGTCGCGCTACGACAAGATCAAGGGCAGCGCCGTGAACCCGGTCCTGCGCGAAGGCAACTCCGATCGTCGTGCGCCGCTGTCGGTCAAGAATTACGCGCGCAAGCACCCGCACAAAATGGGCGCCTGGGCTGCAGACTCCAAATCCCACGTTGCGCACATGAATACCGGCGATTTCTACGGCAGCGAAAAAGCCGCCCTGATCGACGCCGCCGATGCCGTTAAAATCGAACTGATCGCTCAAGACGGCACCATCACTGTCCTGAAAGAAAAGACCAGCGTGCAAGCCGGTGAGATCCTCGATTGCGCAGTCATGAGCAAAAACGCGCTGCGCAGCTTCATCGCCGCCGAAATCGAAGACGCCAAAGCCAAGGGCGTGCTGCTGTCGGTTCACCTGAAAGCCACCATGATGAAGGTCTCCGACCCGATCATGTTCGGCCAGATCGTTGCCGAATTCTACAAAGACGCGCTGGCCAGGCACGCTGACGTGCTGGCACAGATCGGCTTCAACCTGAACAACGGCATCGGCGACCTGTACGCTCGCATCAAGGCCCTGCCGGCTGAGCAGCAAGCGCAGATCGAAGCGGACATCCAGGCGGTCTACGCCGTTCGTCCGTCGCTGGCGATGGTCAACTCCGACAAAGGCATCACCAACCTGCACGTGCCGAGCGACGTCATCGTCGACGCCTCGATGCCGGCCATGATCCGTGATTCCGGCAAGATGTGGGGCACCGACGGCCAACTGCACGACACCAAGGCGGTGATCCCGGATCGCTGCTACGCCACCATCTACCAGGCGGTGATCGAAGACTGCAAGGCCAACGGCGCTTTCGATCCGACCACCATGGGCAGCGTGCCGAACGTTGGCCTGATGGCGAAAAAAGCCGAAGAGTACGGCTCGCACGACAAGACCTTTCAGATCAAGACCAACGGTGTTGTCCGCGTCAGCGACAGCAAAGGCGGCCTGCTGCTGGAACAGTCGGTTGAAGCCGGCGACATCTTCCGCATGTGCCAGACCAAAGACGCGCCGATCCAGGACTGGGTCAAACTGGCGGTCAACCGTGCTCGCGCAAGCAGCACCCCGGCCATTTTCTGGCTGGACCCGATGCGCGCCCACGACGGCGTGGTGATAGAGAAAGTTCAGGCTTACCTGAAGGATCACGACACCGCTGGCCTGGATATCCAGATCATGGCGCCGGTCGACGCGATGAAGTTCACCCTGCAGCGCACCCGCTCTGGCCTCGACACCATATCGGTGACCGGCAACGTCCTGCGCGACTACCTGACCGACCTGTTCCCGATCATGGAACTGGGCACCAGCGCCAAGATGCTGTCGATCGTGCCGCTGATGAACGGCGGCGGTCTGTTCGAAACCGGCGCTGGCGGTTCGGCTCCGAAGCACGTGCAGCAGCTGCTGGAAGAGAACTTCCTGCGCTGGGATTCCCTGGGCGAGTTCCTGGCCCTGGCCGCCTCCCTCGAGCACTTGGGCGTGACCTACAACAACCCCAAGGCGCTGGTACTGGCCAAGACCCTGGACCAGGCCACCGGCCAGTTCCTGGACAACAACAAGTCGCCATCGCGCAAAGTCGGCAACATCGACAACCGCGGCAGCCACTTCTACCTGGCGCTGTACTGGGCACAAGCCCTGGCCGCCCAGACCGAAGACACTGCACTGCAAGCGCAGTTTGGCGAGCTGGCCAAGGCCCTGACCGAGAACGAGGCAACCATCGTTGCCGAGCTCAATGCCGTTCAGGGCAAGCCAGTGGACATCGGCGGTTACTACCACGCCAATGCCGAACTGATCAGCAAGGCCATGCGCCCGAGCAACACCTTCAACGCGGCGATCTCCGCGCTGGTTTAAGGTTGTAAGGCTGCATCACAAACCCCGGCCATGTGCCGGGGTTTGTGTTTTTGGCGTTCACACGTATTTATCTGCCGAACCAGATCCCCTGTAGGAGCTGGCTTGCCAGCGAAGGCGGTCTATCATTCAACATCGTCATTGACTGACCCACAGCTTTCGCTGGCAAGCCAGCTCCTACAGGGGCCCGTGTTTAAACCTTCAACATTTGAGGAAGCTCTATGGACTGGAAACCCCACATCACCGTCGCCACCATCGTCGAAGACAATGGCCGCTTCCTGATGGTCGAAGAACTCAAGCACGGACGAACGGTACTCAACCAGCCCGCCGGTCACCTCGATCCGGACGAAACCCTGATCGACGCCGCCATACGCGAAACCCTCGAGGAAACCGGCTGGGACGTCGAACCCACCGGCGTGGTGGGCATTTACCTCTACACCGCCCCCAGCAACGGCGTGACCTACCAGCGGGTCTGCTTCAGCGCAAAACCGCTCAAACACCACCCGGACTATCAGTTGGACGACGGTATCGTCGGCGCAAAATGGCTGACGCGTGACGAATTGCTCGACCAGCGCGCAAACTGGCGCAGTGAGCTGATCATCCGCTGTATCGATGATTATCTGGACGGCAATCACTTCGGTCTCGAACTGATCCGCCCTTCTCTTTAGCCTTGCGGGCTTGGGCCTGCTAGAATCGCGTCCTTTTTCAAGACACTCATTGAATCCCTATGCGTGATCCAGCCCCTTCTGACACACAAAAGAAGCGCGTCATTGTCGGCATGTCCGGCGGCGTGGACTCTTCCGTTTCCGCTCTCCTGCTGATCGAGCAGGGTTATGAGGTGGAAGGCCTGTTCATGAAGAACTGGGAAGAAGACGATGGAACGGAATACTGCACCGCCATGGACGACCTGGCGGACGCCCAGGCCGTGTGCGACCGGATCGGCATCAAGCTGCATACCGCCAACTTCGCCGCCGAGTACTGGGACAACGTGTTCGAGCACTTCCTGGCCGAATACAAGGCCGGTCGCACGCCGAACCCGGACATCCTCTGCAACCGCGAGATCAAGTTCAAGGCGTTCCTCGACTACGCCATGATGCTCGGTGCCGACCTGATCGCCACCGGTCACTATGTGCGCCGCCGCGACATCGAAGGCCGCACCGAGCTGCTCAAGGGCCTGGACCCGAACAAGGACCAGAGCTACTTCCTGCACGCTGTCGGTGGCGAGCAGATCGCCAAGACCCTGTTCCCGGTCGGCGAACTGGAGAAACCCGAAGTGCGCGCGATCGCCGAGAAACACCAGCTGGCCACCGCGAAGAAAAAGGATTCCACCGGGATCTGCTTTATCGGCGAGCGCCGCTTCAGCGACTTCCTCAAGCAGTACCTGCCGGCCCAGCCGGGCGAGATCAAGACCACCGAAGGTGAAGTCATCGGCCGTCACCACGGCTTGATGTACCACACCATCGGTCAGCGTCAGGGCCTGGGCATCGGCGGCCTGAAAGACGCCGGTGACGAACCCTGGTATGTGCTGATCAAGGACCTGGAGCACAACGAGCTGATCGTTGGCCAGGGTAATGACCACCCGTATCTGTTTTCCCGCGCCCTGCTCGCCTCGGAGATCTATTGGGTCAACCCGATCGACCTGACCGAGCCGCGCAAGCTGACCGCCAAAGTACGTTATCGCCAGGGCGATCAGCCCTGCACCCTGGAAAAGACCGCCAGCGGCTACCGCGCGATCTTCGATGACCCGCAACGCGCGGTCACCCCGGGTCAATCGGTGGTGTTCTACGACGGTGAAATCTGCCTCGGCGGCGGCGTGATCGAAATCGCCGAACCCTGGACCAGCAAGAGCGCCAGCAAGGGCCAAGCCCAATGAACCCGACCCAGGAGCAATTGACGGCACTGGGCGGGGTGTTTCTCGCCGCGGTGCTGGTCGACAAGATCGCCAAGACCGGCCAGACCACCGAAGCCGGCCTGACCTGCATGCTCGGCAGCCTGCTGATTCGTGACCCCAAGGACACCCTGGAAGTCTACGGCGGCGACGACCTCAATCTGCGTGAAGGCTACCGTGCCCTGATTGGCGCCCTGGAGCGCGACCCCAGCACCCTTCAGCGCGAACCGCTGCGTTATGCCCTGGCCATGCTGGGCCTGGAGCGCCAGCTGGCCAAGCGCGGCGACATGCTGGACGAAATCGGCAAGCGCCTGCCGCAGATCCAGTCCCAGGTCGAGCACTTCGGCGCGGCCCACGAAAACGTGATCGCGGCCTGCGGCGCGCTTTACCAGGACACCTTGAGCACCCTGCGCCAGCGGATTCAGGTCCACGGCGACATGCGCAACCTGCAGCAACCGAGCAACGCCTCGAAAATCCGCGCCCTGTTGCTGGCCGGGATCCGTTCTGCACGCCTGTGGCGGCAACTGGGCGGTCATCGCTGGCAGCTGGTGATCAGTCGACGCAAGCTGTTGAAAGAACTTTACCCGCTGATGCGCAGCAGCTGAACCGCGCCCGCAACACCTCTGGTTTTTTGTAACGCGTAATACGCCGGTCAGTTGGCAACGGACCGGCGGATTTTTTCATGTATGATACGCGCCCCATTTCGTTGCCCGACTGTCCGAGAACACCCCATGCAGCTTTCTTCGCTCACTGCGGTTTCCCCTGTTGACGGCCGCTACGCCGGCAGAACCCAGGCCCTGCGCCCTATTTTCAGCGAATACGGACTGATCCGTGCGCGCGTTCTGGTTGAAGTGCGCTGGCTCCAGCGCCTGGCCGCTCACCCAGGCATCAGCGAAGTGCCGGCGTTCTCCGCCGAAGCCAACGCTGTGCTGAACACCCTGGCGGACAACTTCGCCCTGGAGCACGCCGAGCGCGTCAAAGAGATCGAACGCACCACCAACCACGACGTCAAGGCCATCGAATACCTGCTCAAAGAGCAAGCGGCCCAGCTGCCGGAACTGGCCAAGGTCAGCGAATTCATCCACTTTGCCTGCACCAGCGAGGACATCAACAACCTGTCCCACGCCCTGATGCTGCGCGAAGGCCGTGATGATGTGATGCTGCCGCTGATGCGCCAGACCGCCGACGCCATCCGCGAACTGGCGATCCGTTTCGCTGACGTGCCGATGCTGTCGCGTACCCACGGTCAGCCGGCTTCGCCGACCACCCTGGGCAAAGAGCTGGCGAACGTGGTGTACCGCCTGGAGCGTCAGATCGCCCAGGTCGCGGCCGTTCCGCTGCTGGGCAAGATCAACGGCGCGGTCGGCAACTACAACGCCCACCTGTCGGCCTACCCTGAAATCGACTGGGAAGAAAACGCCCGCGCCTTCATCGAAGACGAGCTGGGTCTGGGCTTCAACCCGTACACCACGCAGATCGAGCCGCACGACTACATCGCCGAGCTGTTCGACGCGATCGCCCGTTTCAACACGATCCTGATCGACTTCGACCGCGACATCTGGGGCTACATCTCCCTGGGTTATTTCAAGCAGCGCACCATCGCCGGCGAAATCGGTTCGTCGACCATGCCGCACAAGGTCAACCCGATCGACTTCGAAAACTCCGAAGGCAACCTGGGCATCGCCAACGCACTGTTCCAGCACCTGGCGAGCAAGCTGCCAATCTCCCGCTGGCAGCGCGACCTGACCGACTCCACCGTCCTGCGCAACCTCGGTGTCGGCTTCGCCCACAGCGTGATCGCCTACGAAGCCAGCCTCAAAGGCATCAGCAAACTCGAGCTCAACGCTCAGAAGATCGCTGCCGACCTGGACGCTTGCTGGGAAGTATTGGCCGAGCCGATCCAGACCGTAATGCGTCGCTACAACATCGAAAACCCGTATGAAAAGCTGAAAGAATTGACCCGTGGCAAGGGCATCAGCCCTGAAGCACTGCAAACTTTCATCGACGGCCTGGACATGCCAGCCGCGGCCAAGGCCGAGCTGAAACTGCTCACTCCGGCGAACTACATCGGCAACGCTGTAGAGCAAGCCAGGCGCATCTGATCGACCGCTGTACCCGTTTGAGACGCCCGGCAGCGCCGGGCGTTTTTATTCCCGTCTGAAAAGTACTTTTTTTCAATAGGTTACACATGAATCCTGACATTCCTCTTCAACTTCTGGGCGGCATCACGGCGCGCGAGTTCCTGCGCGACTACTGGCAGAAAAAACCCCTGCTGATCCGCCAGGCGATTCCTGAATTCGAAAGCCCGATCGACGCCGACGAACTGGCCGGCCTCGCGCTGGAAGAAGAAGTTGAGTCGCGCCTGATCATCGAGAACGGCGAGCGCCCTTGGGAATTGCGCCGCGGCCCGTTCGCCGAAGACGAATTCAGCAAGCTGCCGGAACGCGATTGGACTCTGCTGGTTCAAGCGGTTGACCAATTCGTGCCGGAAGTCGCCGAGCTGCTGGAGAATTTCCGCTTCCTGCCAAGCTGGCGCATCGACGACGTGATGATCAGCTTCGCCGCCCCGGGTGGCAGCGTTGGCCCGCACTTCGACAACTACGACGTGTTCCTGCTGCAGGGCCATGGCAAGCGCAACTGGAAGATCGGCCAGATGTGCGACTCCGAGAGCAAGCTGCTGCAGCACGCCGATCTGCGCATTCTCGCCGACTTCGAAGCCACCGACGAGTGGGTGCTGGAACCGGGCGACATGCTCTACCTGCCGCCGCGCCTGGCCCATTGCGGCGTGGCTGTCGACAATTGCCTGACTTATTCCGTTGGCTTCCGTGCACCGAGCGCCTCTGAAGTGCTGACCCACTTCACTGACTTCCTCAGCCAGTTCCTGCCGGATGAAGATCGCTACACCGACGCCGACGCCCTGCCTGCCGCCGATCCACACCAGATCCAGCACGACGCCCTCGATCGCTTGAAAGGCCTGCTGGCCGAACACATGAGCGACGAGCGCCTGCTGCTGACCTGGTTCGGCCAGTTCATGACCGAGCCACGTTACCCGGAACTGGTGGTGGGCCCCGAAGAAATCGAAGAAGACGACCTGCTCGCCAGCCTCGAGCAAGGCGCAGTGCTGATCCGCAATCCGAGCGCGCGCCTGGCCTGGTCCGAAGTCGATGACGACCTGCTGCTGTTCGCCAGCGGCCAGAGCCGTTACCTGCCGGGCAAACTGCGCGAGCTGCTGAAGATGATCTGCGCCGCCGACGCGCTGCACGTCGACAACCTCGGCGACTGGCTGAGCGACGAAGACGGTCGCGGCCTGCTGTGCGAGCTGATCAAGCAAGGAAGCCTGGGGTTTGCCGATGAATAAGATCCACGTGCGTGTCGCAGACTGGCAAAAGGACAACGCCGAGATCCGGCGCATTCGTGAGACGGTGTTCGTCGCCGAGCAGTCCGTTCCGCCAGAACTGGAATGGGATGCCGATGATGTGACGGCCGTGCATTTCCTCGCCCTCGAAGGCGACTTTCCGGTGGGCACCGCCCGCCTGTTGCCTGACGGTCACGTCGGCCGGGTGTCGGTACTCAGGGACTGGCGCGGCTTGAAGGTCGGCGATGCGCTGATGCACGCGGTGATCGGTGAAGCCGAGAAGCGCGGGCTGAAGCAGCAGATGCTGAGCGCGCAAGTGCAGGCCACGGCGTTCTACGAGCGCCTGGGTTTTCACATGGTCAGCGAGGAATTCCTGGAAGCCGGGATTCCGCATGTGGACATGGTGCGTCACTCGGCCTGATACCGAGTCGCGCCCTTCGTCGGAACGCCGCCCGGAAAAGCCCGCTCCCACAATAGATTTGTGAGTTGCTGAAAATTCTGGCAACACCATCGATCCCTGTGGGAGCGAGCTTGCTCGCGATAGCGGCCTCAAGGACACCCCAAAACGCTCCGCCATCCCCCGATGCCGGGGCGTTTTGCTGTCTACGATTCAACTTGCCCCGCGCCAGGCCGACAAACTGGCACTATCAACCCCCTGTAGGAGCGAGCTTGCTCGCGATAAGCTTCAGAGCGCCACGTTCACCCAGCAAAGACGCGACATCGTTCACGACCATCGCGAGCAAGCTCGCTCCCACATAAAAAAAATCACAAGGCCGGAGATAACGGACATGTCCCTACGCACCCTCCTCACCACACTGCTACTGACCTGCAGTGTTTCGGTCATGGCCGCCACCGAGATCGTGCCCCTGAACTACCACACCAGCGCCGACATGCTGCCGATGGCGCAGGACTTCATCGGCAAGGAAGGCCAGGTCAGCGCCTATGGCAACCAGCTGATCATCAATGCCGATCAACGCAAGATCGACGAACTTAAAGCCCTTATCGCCCAACTCGATACCGCACCCAAACGCCTGCTGATCACCGTCGACACCTCCGAAAACAATGTCCAGGGCGAGCAGGTTTATTCGGTCAACGGCGTCAAGCCAGGTCAGACCCGCATCATCAGCCGCAGCACCGACAGCCGCGACGGCGGCATCCAGCAAATCCAGGCGAGCGAAGGCGCACCCGCCCTGATTCAGGTCGGCCAGAGCGTGCCGCTGACCAGCACCCAGACCGACTCGTACGGTGACCTGCGCAGCCAGACCGAATACCGCAACGTCACCCAGGGTTTCTACGTCACTGCCAGCGTCACCGGCGAAACCGTTCACTTGGCGATCAGCACCAATCGTGACCGCATCAGCCAGGAACGCCCCGATGTAGTGAATGTGCAAAGTACCGACACAACTGTCACGGGACGCCTGGGCGAATGGATCACCCTGGCCGGCGTGAATCGCCAGACCCAGGCAGATAAACAGGGCCTGACCCGCAGCTACTCGACCCAGGGCCGGGATGACATGACCCTGCGGGTGAAAGTCGATACTTTGGACTGAATCACCGAAAACTGACTGATTAGTCGTATTAGACCAAAGATGTAGTGCCATAAAAAAAGCACTACAAAACGTTTGACGATACAAAAAAGCAAAGGCATGATGGCCTCGCTCCCGCTAATCAGGGGCCCTGGCAAGGGCCTTCGAAGCGATGTTCGCATCTACCCCGCGAACCGCTTCGTGTCTGTACCGCCCACAAGGTGTGTTTGACGAGGTTGCCGACTGGAACGAAGTTGTCCCGAGGGACGGAAGCGTAATTAGGTAAACCCGGCATCACACTGAAGTTCGTATCAAGGCCCACGACGCCCGAATGCGCTCGCCAGTTCGCCCTTACCTGCTCACTTCCCCTCGAGCCATCGTTCATCCCGTCGCCAACCCCGCCGAATTCGACTTGACCGCCTAAGCTTCTGGTCAGCGAGCATGAGTTTTCCACCGCAGAACAACTTTCCGTAAAAGACGCGACGAGGTTTATCTCCATGGCACTGACACGCGAACAGCAAATTGCAGCCCTCGAAAAAGACTGGGCTGAAAACCCACGCTGGAAAGGCGTGACACGCGCTTACTCCGCTGCTGACGTCGTCCGCCTGCGTGGCTCGGTTCAACCTGAGCACACCTTTGCAAAACTCGGCGCCGAGAAGCTGTGGAACCTGGTGACCCAGGGTGCCAAGCCGTCCTTCCGCCCAGAGAAAGATTTCGTCAACTGCATGGGCGCCCTCACCGGCGGCCAGGCTGTACAACAAGTCAAGGCCGGTATCCAGGCGATCTACCTGTCGGGCTGGCAAGTGGCTGCGGACAACAACTCCGCCGAATCGATGTACCCCGATCAGTCGCTGTACCCGGTGGATTCGGTTCCAACCGTGGTCAAGCGCATCAACAACTCGTTCCGTCGCGCCGACCAGATCCAGTGGAAAGCCGGCAAAGGCCCGGGCGACGAAGGTTACATCGACTACTTCGCGCCGATCGTGGCTGACGCCGAAGCCGGTTTCGGCGGCGTTCTCAACGCCTACGAGCTGATGAAGAGCATGATCGAAGCAGGCGCCGCCGGCGTTCACTTCGAAGACCAGCTGGCTTCGGTGAAAAAATGCGGCCACATGGGCGGCAAGGTACTGGTACCCACCCAGGAAGCCGTACAGAAGCTGACCGCTGCTCGCCTGGCAGCTGACGTGGCCGGCACGCCGACCATCATCCTGGCCCGCACCGACGCCAACGCGGCTGACCTGCTGACCTCCGATTGCGACCCGTACGACCAGCCGTTCGTGACTGGCGAACGTACCCAGGAAGGCTTCTACAAAGTGCGCGCCGGTCTCGACCAGGCCATCGCTCGCGGCCTGGCCTACGCGCCGTATGCCGACCTGATCTGGTGCGAAACCGCCAAGCCGGACCTGGACGAGGCTCGTCGCTTCGCCGAAGCGATCAAAAAGGAATACCCGGACCAACTGCTGTCGTACAACTGCTCGCCTTCCTTCAACTGGAAGAAAAACCTGGACGACGCGACCATCGCCAAGTTCCAGCGCGAACTGTCCGCCATGGGTTACAAGCACCAGTTCATCACCCTGGCCGGCATTCACAACATGTGGCACAGCATGTTCAACCTGGCGCACGACTACGCCCGCAACGACATGACTGCCTACGTGAAGCTGCAAGAGCAAGAGTTCGCTGACGCGGCCAAGGGTTACACCTTCGTGGCTCACCAGCAGGAAGTGGGTACCGGCTACTTCGACGACATGACCACCGTGATCCAGGGTGGTTCGTCTTCGGTGACCGCGCTGACCGGTTCGACTGAAGAAGAACAGTTCCACTGATCTGAGCAAACGGCCGTTGCGGATCGAATAGAAAGCTAACCGCAACGTCGCACAACTGACGCCCCGACTGGTTCGGGGCGTTTTTTTGCCTGCGATCCCCCCCTGTAGGAGCTGGCTTGCCAGCGAAGGCGGCCTCGAGCCTTGTGGCGCCCATGAAGACGCCTTCGCCGGCAAGCCGGCTCCTACAGAGTTCGGCGTTGACCACAATTCATCAGCACGCAGGTGATCATGCAGGAGCTGGCTTGCCAGCGAATGCGGTGCCACAGGTAACAAGATGTTGAATGTGATGACCTCTTCGCCGGCATGCCAGCTCCTACAGGGGGCAGCGGAGTGAGCGACCAGGAATCAGATGACGAAGTTAACCAGTCGGTTGGGCACCACGATCATCCTGCCCGCGCCTTCCAGATAACCGCACAACACTGGATCAGCCAACGCCCGGATCCGTATTGCGTCGTGATCGGCATCAACCTGGATCATGATGTTCCCACGCAACTTGCCGTTGACTTGCACCATCATCTGTACTTCGTCCTGCTTCAAGGCTTCGTTGTCCGGCACGGGCCACGAGGAGTCGTAGATGTCACCTGGGAAACCCAGTTGCGACCAGAGTGCCTGGGCGATGTGCGGCGTCACGGGATAAAGGACCAGCAACAGGATCGACATTCCCTCGCGGGCCGCCTGCGGGCCGGCCGACCTGCCTCCCTCCAGCACCTTGAGCATCTTCATCGCCCCCGAAACGACGGTGTTGTATTGCATCCGCTCGTAATCGTTGTTGATCTGCCTTAGCAAGCAATGCATCTCAAAGCGCACGCGTCTGGATTCGTTTACGCCCTCAACCCGATCGTCCTCCCGTGCTTGATCTTCATAGGCAAACGTCCATAGCCGCCGCAGAAAGCGATAAGCCCCTTCAACCCCACTGTCGCTCCAGATCGTGTCCTGGTCGGGAGGTCCTGCGAAAATGGTAAACAAACGAGCAGTGTCGGCGCCGAACCTGTCGATGATGTCCTTCGGCTCGACGACGTTGTTCTTTGACTTGGACATTTTCTCCACGCCGCCGATGATGACAGGCAAACCGTCCTCAAGCGCCGTCGCCCTTACCGGGCGACTTCTTTCATCGTACTCGACCGTCACCTGCGCCGGATAAAACCATCGCCGACTGCCATCTTCCGCTTTGCGGTAATAACTTTCCCGCAACAGCATGCCTTGGGTGAAAAGGTTCTTGAACGGTTCGCTGAACGCCACCAGCCTTTCATCCCGCATCGCCCGGGTCCAGAACCTGGCGTACAGCAAATGCAGCACCGCATGCTCGATACCGCCGATGTATTGATCGATGGGCATCCAGTATCGGCTGCCGGGCCCTACCATCGCGGAATCACTGTCGGGGTCGCAATAACGCATGAAATACCAGCTCGAGTCGACGAAGGTATCCATGGTGTCCGTTTCCCGTAGCGCCGGAGCCGCGCAACGAGGGCAAGCCACCTGGCGAAACCCGTCATGCGCCAGCAACGGATTTGCGCTGCCGTCGGGAATGCAATCGGTCGGTAACACCACCGGCAGATCCGAATAAGGTACCGGGACGTCGCCACAGTGTTCACAACGGATGATGGGGATTGGGGTCCCCCAGTAACGTTGCCGTGAAATCCCCCAATCGCGCAGGCGCCAGGTGATGGCTTCCTCACCCATCCCACGTTCAACCAACGCCGCGACGATGGCCTGGGCGGCCTGTGTGACTGTCAGCCCGTCGTAGGCGCCGGAATTGATGAGATAACCGTCCCGACTGGCATGGCTGTCTGACCAGTCTTGAAAGTCATAGACCTGATCGTCGCAAGCAATGACCTGGCGAACAGGCAACCCGTATTGATTGGCAAAGTCGAAGTCACGCTCGTCGTGGGCAGGCACGGCCATCAAGGCGCCTTCCCCATATTCGCTGAGCACGTAGCTGGTAATCCACAGGGCGACGGGCTCACCGGTCAACGGGTGCTCGACGTGCAAACCGCTGGGAACGCCGATCCTGACCTGGGCACTGGAGGCCGGACCGGCCTCTGCCGCCTGGCGACATGCCTTCACCTGCGACTCCAGGTGCGGATCGAGTTCCAGAGCACGCCTGGCCAGTGCATGCCCGGGAGAAATGGCACAGAAGGTCACCCCCATGAGCGTATCCACGCGGATTGTGAACACCCACAGCTTGCCTGCATCGATCAGCTGATCCGACGCATCCCGGATCCGGTGGGCAAATGCCAGACGAACCCCGCTCGCCTTGCCGATCCAGTTGCGCTGCATGGTGCGCACCCTGTCGGGCCAGCCATCCAGTGTGTCGATGGCTGACAGCAACTCTTCGGCATACTGCGTGATACGCAGGTAGTACCCCGGAATTTCCCGCTTCTCGACCAGCGCCCCCGAGCGCCAGCCCCGACCTTCGATCACCTGCTCATTGGCCAGCACCGTCTGGTCGACAGGATCCCAGTTGACTGTCTGGGTTTTCTTGTAGGCCACGCCCTTTTCCAGCAGCTTGAGGAAGAACCACTGACTCCATTTATAATACTGCGGGTCGCAGGTGGCGATCTCGCGCGACCAGTCGAAAGCCAGTCCCAACGGCTGCATTTGCGCCTTCATGTCCGCAATGTTCAGCCGCGTCCACTCGGCGGGAGAAACACCCGACTGCATGGCCGCATTCTCTGCCGGCAAACCGAAAGCGTCCCACCCCATCGGCATCAGGACATTGAACCCTTTCATGCGTAAATGACGGGCCAACATGTCGTTGATCGTATAGTTACGAACATGCCCCATATGCAACTTTCCCGATGGATAGGGAAGCATCGAGCAGGCATAAAACTTCGGCCGACTTTGATCTTCGACCGCCCTGAATACATCATCTTCAAGCCATTTGGCCTGCGCCGTACTTTCTACCCAGGCTGGATCATATTGCGGTCGCATAGAGGTTCCTTGACATTGCTGGAGCTGAACGACAAATGACTCGCTCGGCTCAATTCCTTACAGATGGCGAGTCGATTTCATTAGGCAGTGACAGGAACCGAGAGCGACACGGTCACTGAACTCAGGCACGACCATCACGCCAGTCATTGGCCAAGCGGCTCATGACGCATCCAGGCCAACAAACCTATGACAAAAACCGTCCAGCCACCGAGACTACCTGGCAACAGGGCACGATCAAGCCACACATCCGACTTTTAGCAACATTCAGAAAAGCCCTTCGCCTGCAGATGAATGGCCTGTAGGAACCTTCCTGGAAACCACCAACCGCCGCGCCAAGCACAGTCAATGACCGTCCGGGAGGGTTTTCGGGCCTCTTCGCCGCGGTGCGGCGGTCCGACCAGCCAGCGCCGGCAGAGGTTTGTGTCGCAGCACGATCACGGTGGGGAACACATTGATCCAGCGCAGTTTCTCAGGCAGCAAATCAAGGTAAAACGTCCCTGGCCGCTACTTGCAGTAATCCGCTTATAAGGCAACTTCCCACTCACTCCTGCGCCAACCAGTTTAAAAACCACGGCAAACAATATTGATTATCATTTAGCTCGAAAAATGTTCGTTACATTTCTTACAAAACATATTTAACGAAAAACCGGCTAATGCCCGCCACGCATGGGTTACAGGGTCCCGGACGTCTGCGATGTCCTTATTCCGCCCAATAATTTCGCTATCTGAATTTTACTTGCTGGGTGTTTAGCCATAAAATCAGCGGGATCGATTGCTGCGACATATCGTCACTGCGTTGTTTCTTTTTCAAGCTCAGAGACCTTTGCTCTCTGTTAAGGATTTCCAGCATGCCCGAAGCGACAGGACTCATGGCCCACAACTGGGGCTTTGCCATTTTCCTTCTGGGCGTTGTCGGCCTGTGCGCCTTCATGCTCGGCGTCTCCAGCCTCCTCGGGTCAAAAGCCTGGGGCCGCAGCAAAAACGAACCGTTCGAGTCGGGCATGCTACCTACAGGTGGCGCCCGCTTGCGGCTCTCAGCCAAATTCTATCTGGTCGCGATGCTCTTCGTGATCTTCGATATCGAAGCCCTTTTTCTCTTTGCCTGGTCTGTGTCCGTCCGCGAAAGCGGCTGGACCGGATTCGTCGAAGCTCTCGTTTTCATAGCAATTCTGTTGGCAGGTCTTGTCTACCTGTTCCGAGTGGGCGCCCTTGACTGGGCTCCGGAAGCTCGTCGCAAGCGGCAGGCGAAGCTGAAACAATGAGGCTTTGGCAATGCAATACAATCTCACCAGGATCGACCCCGATGCTCCTAACGAGCAGTATCCGATCGGCCAGCGGGAAACCGTTTCCGATCCGTTAGAAGATCAAGTCCACAAAAACATCTTCATGGGCAAGCTCGAAGACGTGCTTAACGGCACGATCAACTGGGGGCGCAAGAACTCCCTGTGGCCGTATAACTTCGGTCTTTCGTGCTGCTACGTGGAAATGACCACCGCCTTCACGGCGCCCCACGACATCGCGCGCTTTGGCGCCGAGGTTATCCGGGCATCGCCGCGCCAGGCGGATTTCATGGTTATCGCCGGTACCTGCTTCATCAAGATGGCGCCGATCATTCAGCGTCTCTACGAGCAAATGCTCGAACCTAAATGGGTCATCTCCATGGGTTCGTGCGCCAACTCCGGTGGCATGTACGACATCTACTCCGTCGTTCAAGGGGTGGACAAGTTCCTGCCCGTGGACGTCTACGTGCCTGGCTGCCCGCCCCGCCCCGAGGCTTTCCTGCAAGGCTTGATGCTGTTGCAGGAGTCGATTGGACAGGAGCGTCGTCCGCTTTCCTGGGTCGTCGGTGATCAAGGCGTGTATCGCGCCGAGATGCCTTCGCAGAAGGAACAGCGCCGCGAACAGCGAATCGCAGTCACCAACCTGCGCAGCCCCGACGAAGTCTGATCCAGATCTGCTTCTTTTATAGAACGAGAACCTGGCTTCATTCTTTACGTTGACCGAAAGCGATAAATAACCATGACTACAGGCAGTGCTCTGTACATCCCGCCTTATAAGGCAGACGACCAGGATGTGGTCGTCGAACTGAACAACCGTTTTGGCCCCGAGGCGTTTTCCGCCCAGCCGACCCGCACCGGCATGCCGGTGCTTTGGGTTGCCCGGGCCAGACTCGTCGAAGTCCTGACGTTCCTGCGCAACCTGCCCAAGCCGTACGTCATGCTCTATGACCTGCACGGCGTGGACGAGCGTCTGCGCACCAAGCGTCAAGGGCTGCCAAGCGGCGCCGACTTCACCGTGTTCTATCACTTGATGTCGATCGAACGTAATAGTGACGTAATGATCAAGGTCGCCTTGTCCGAGAGCGACCTCAGCGTACCGACCGTTACCCATATCTGGCCGAACGCCAACTGGTATGAGCGTGAAGTCTGGGACATGTACGGCATCGACTTCAAAGGTCACCCGCACCTGACCCGCATCATGATGCCGCCAACCTGGGAAGGTCACCCGCTGCGCAAGGACTTCCCGGCCCGTGCCACCGAGTTCGATCCATTCAGCCTGACCCTGGCCAAGCAACAGCTCGAGGAAGAAGCCGCGCGCTTCAAGCCTGAAGACTGGGGCATGAAGCGTTCCGGTGCGAACGAGGACTACATGTTCCTCAACCTCGGCCCGAACCACCCTTCGGCCCACGGTGCGTTCCGCATCATCCTGCAGCTGGACGGCGAAGAGATCGTCGACTGCGTGCCGGACGTCGGTTACCACCACCGTGGTGCAGAGAAAATGGCCGAGCGCCAGTCCTGGCACAGCTTCATCCCGTACACCGACCGTATCGACTACCTCGGCGGCGTGATGAACAACCTGCCGTACGTGCTCTCGGTCGAGAAGCTGGCCGGCATCAAGGTGCCGGAGAAAGTCGACGTCATCCGCATCATGATGGCCGAGTTCTTCCGGATCACCAGCCACCTGCTGTTCCTGGGCACCTACATCCAGGACGTTGGCGCCATGACCCCGGTGTTCTTCACGTTCACCGACCGTCAGAAGGCGTACACGGTGATCGAGGCCATTACCGGTTTCCGTCTGCACCCGGCCTGGTACCGCATCGGTGGCGTCGCCCACGACCTGCCGCGTGGCTGGGAAAAACTGGTGAAAGACTTCGTCGAGTGGATGCCAAAGCGTCTGGACGAGTACCAGAAAGCCGCCCTGGACAACAGCATCCTCAAGGGCCGGACCATCGGCGTCGCCGCCTACAACACCAAGGAAGCCTTCGAATGGGGCGTCACCGGTGCAGGCCTGCGTTCGACCGGTTGCGACTTCGACCTGCGTAAGGCGCGCCCGTACTCCGGTTACGAGAACTTCGAATTCGAAGTGCCGCTGGCGGCCAATGGCGATGCCTACGACCGTTGCATCGTGCGCGTCGAAGAAATGCGCCAGAGCATCAAGATCATCGAGCAGTGCATGCGCAACATGCCGGAAGGCCCGTACAAGGCGGATCACCCGCTGACCACGCCGCCGCCGAAAGAGCGCACGCTGCAGCACATCGAGACCCTGATCACGCACTTCCTGCAAGTATCGTGGGGCCCGGTGATGCCGGCCAACGAATCCTTCCAGATGATCGAAGCGACCAAGGGCATCAACAGTTATTACCTGACGAGCGATGGCGGCACCATGAGCTACCGCACCCGGATTCGTACTCCAAGCTTCCCGCACCTGCAGCAGATCCCTTCGGTGATCAAAGGCAGCATGGTCGCGGACTTGATTGCGTACCTGGGTAGTATCGATTTCGTTATGGCCGACGTGGACCGCTAAGCATGAACAGCACGCTTATCCAGACAGACCGTTTCGCCCTGAGCGAAACCGAGCGCTCGGCCATCGAGCACGAGCTGCATCACTACGAAGACCCGCGCGCGGCGTCGATCGAAGCCCTGAAGATCGTCCAGAAGGAACGTGGCTGGGTGCCTGATGGCGCTCTGTACGCGATCGGCGAGATCCTCGGTATCCCGGCGAGCGACGTCGAAGGCGTCGCGACCTTCTACAGTCAGATCTTCCGTCAACCGGTCGGCCGTCACATCATTCGCGTCTGCGACAGCATGGTCTGCTACATCGGTGGCCACGAATCGGTTGTCAGCGAAATCCAGGGCAAGCTGGGCATCGGCCTGGGCCAGACCACCGCCGACGGTCGTTTCACCCTGCTGCCGGTCTGCTGCCTCGGCAACTGCGACAAGGCGCCGGCGTTGATGATCGACGACGACACTTTCGGTGATGTGCAGCCTGCCGGCGTTGCCAAATTGCTCGAGGGCTACGTATGACCCTGACTTCCTTCGGACCTGCCAACCGCATCAAGCGGTCAGCCGAGACTCACCCGCTCACCTGGCGTCTGCGTGACGACGGCGAAGCCGTGTGGCTCGACGAGTACCAGGCCAAGAACGGTTACGCCGCCGCGCGCAAGGCTTTCGCCGACATGGCCCAGGACGACATCGTCCAGACCGTGAAAGACGCCGGCCTCAAAGGCCGCGGCGGTGCAGGCTTCCCCACGGGCGTGAAGTGGGGCCTGATGCCCAAGGACGAATCCATCAACATCCGCTACCTGCTGTGCAACGCGGATGAAATGGAGCCGAACACCTGGAAAGACCGGATGCTGATGGAGCAACTGCCCCATCTGCTGATCGAAGGCATGCTGATCAGTGCCCGCGCACTGAAAACCTACCGTGGCTACATCTTCCTGCGTGGCGAATACACCACCGCCGCCAAGCACCTGAACCGTGCCGTGGAAGAAGCCAAGGCAGCGGGCCTGCTGGGCAAGAATATCCTGGGTTCGGGTTTTGATTTCGAGCTGTTCGTCCACACCGGCGCCGGGCGTTACATCTGCGGTGAAGAAACCGCACTGATCAACTCCCTCGAAGGCCGCCGCGCCAACCCGCGCTCCAAGCCGCCCTTCCCGGCCGCCGTAGGCGTGTGGGGCAAGCCGACTTGCGTGAACAACGTCGAGACCCTGTGCAACGTGCCGGCGATCATTGCCGATGGCGTGAACTGGTACAAATCGTTGGCCCGTGAAGGCAGTGAAGACATGGGCACCAAGCTCATGGGCTTCTCCGGCAAGGTCAAGAACCCGGGCCTGTGGGAATTGCCGTTCGGCGTCACCGGCCGCGAGCTGTTCGAAGACTACGCCGGCGGCATGCGCGACGGTTACACGCTCAAGTGCTGGCAGCCAGGCGGCGCCGGCACCGGCTTCCTGTTGCCGGAACACCTCGACGCCCAAATGTACGCCGGCGGCATCGCCAAGGTGGGCACCCGCATGGGTACCGGCCTGGCCATGGCGGTGGACGACAGCGTCAACATGGTGTCACTGCTGCGCAACATGGAAGAGTTCTTCTCCCGTGAGTCGTGCGGTTTCTGTACCCCGTGCCGTGACGGTCTGCCGTGGAGCGTCAAGCTCTTGCGTGCGATCGAGAACGGTGAAGGGCAAGCCGGCGACATCGAGACCCTGCTGGGTCTGGTCGGTTTCCTCGGCCCTGGCAAGACCTTCTGTGCTCACGCACCGGGCGCCGTGGAGCCGTTGGGCAGCGCAATCAAATACTTCCGCCACGAGTTCGAAGCCGGCATCGCGCCTACCAGCGCCGTCGTCCCGCCTCTGGCCAGGCCGATCGTAGTCGGCGCTTAACGCTTTAAAAAAGGCGAAGGGTCCGTGCCCTTCGCTTTTCGTGCGATGACGCCTTTAACGGCTGTGTTGATTCGCGCGGATAACAAGATTCCATTAGCCACGCCCGCTGACACCGGGCCAACGAAGAACTTTGAACCATGGCCACTATCCACGTAGACGGCAAAGAGCTCGAAGTCGATGGGGCAGACAACCTGTTACAGGCGTGTCTGTCGCTAGGCCTCGATATCCCTTATTTCTGCTGGCACCCCGCCCTCGGCAGCATTGGCGCTTGCCGCCAGTGCGCGGTCAAGCAGTACACCGACGAGAACGACAAGCGTGGTCGGATCGTCATGTCCTGCATGACCCCCGCCACCGACGGCAGCTGGATCTCCATCGACGACGAAGAAGCGAAAGTGTTTCGCGCCAGCGTCGTCGAATGGCTGATGACCAACCACCCTCACGACTGCCCGGTCTGTGAGGAAGGCGGTCACTGCCACCTGCAAGACATGACGGTGATGACCGGCCACAACGAGCGCCGTTATCGCTTCACCAAGCGCACTCACCAGAACCAGGATCTCGGCCCGTTCATCGGTCACGAAATGAACCGCTGCATCGCCTGCTACCGCTGCGTGCGCTTCTATAAGGACTACGCCGGCGGCACCGACCTCGGCGTATTCGGCGCCCACGACAACGTGTACTTCGGTCGCGTTGAAGACGGCACCCTGGAAAGCGAGTTCTCCGGCAACCTCACCGAGGTCTGCCCGACCGGCGTGTTCACCGACAAGACGCACTCCGAGCGCTACAACCGCAAGTGGGACATGCAGTTCTCGCCGAGCATCTGCCATGGCTGCTCCAGCGGTTGCAACATCTCCCCGGGCGAGCGTTACGGTGAACTGCGTCGCATCGAGAACCGCTTCAACGGTTCGGTGAACCAGTACTTCCTGTGCGACCGTGGCCGTTTCGGCTATGGCTACGTCAACCGCAAGGATCGCCCACGCCAGCCACTGCTGGCCAACGGCGCCAAGCTGACCCTGGACGAAGCGCTGGATAAAGCCGCCGACCTGTTGCGCGGTCGCAATATCGTCGGTATCGGTTCGCCCCGCGCCAGCCTCGAAAGCAACTACGCGTTGCGCGAGCTGGTCGGCGCCGAGCATTTCTACTCCGGTATCGAGGCCTCCGAGCTGGAACGCATCCGTCTGGTGATGCAGGTGCTCAAAGACAGCCCGCTGCCGATCCCGAACATGCGCGACATCGAAGACCACGACGCGATCTTCGTCCTTGGCGAAGACCTGACCCAGACCGCTGCGCGCATGGCCCTGTCCCTGCGTCAATCGGTCAAGGGCAAGGCCGAAGACATGGCCGACGCCATGCGCGTTCAGCCCTGGCTCGACGCCGCGGTGAAGAACATCGGCCAGGACGCGCTGAATCCGCTGTTCATCGCCAGCCTGGCTGAAACCAAGCTCGACGACATCGCAGAAGAATGCGTTCACGCCGCCCCAGACGATCTGGCGCGCATCGGTTTCGCCGTGGCTCACGCCCTCGACGCCAGCGCACCGGCCGTCGAAGGCCTGGATGCTGAAGCACTCGACCTGGCCAAGCGCATTGCCGACGCCCTGCTCGCCGCCAAGCGTCCATTGATCATTGCCGGTACCTCGTTGGGTTCCAAGGCGCTGATCGAAGCTGCGGCGAACATCGCCAAGGCCCTGAAGCTGCGTGAGAAGAACGGTTCCATCAGTCTGATCGTGCCGGAGGCCAACAGCCTCGGCCTGGCCATGCTCGGTGGCGAATCGGTCGATGCCGCGCTGCAGGCTGTGATCGACGGTAAAGCCGACGCCATCGTCGTGCTGGAAAACGATCTGTACACCCGCACTGACAAGGCCAAGGTCGATGCTGCCCTGAACGCCGTGAAAGTGCTGATCGTGGCCGACCATCAGAAAACCGCGACCAGCGATCGCGCGCACCTGGTTCTGCCAGCCGCCAGCTTCGCTGAAGGCGACGGTACGCTGGTCAGCCAGGAAGGTCGCGCCCAGCGCTTCTTCCAGGTCTTCGACCCGACTTACCTCGACGCGAGCATCCTGGTTCATGAAGGCTGGCGCTGGCTGCATGCCCTGCGCGCCACCCTGTTGAACCAGCCCATCGACTGGACCCAGCTGGACCACGTTACCGCCGCCGTGGCTGCAAGCACGCCGCAACTGGCACGCATCGTCGATGCCGCACCGTCCGCCGCGTTCCGCATCAAGGGCCTGAAACTGGCCCGCGAACCGTTGCGTTACAGCGGCCGGACCGCCATGCGCGCCGACATCAGCGTGCACGAACCGCGTACCTCCCAGGACAAAGACACTGCGTTTTCGTTCTCGATGGAAGGTTACTCGGGCTCGGTCGAGCCCCGTCAGCAAGTGCCATTCGCCTGGTCTCCGGGCTGGAACTCGCCGCAGGCCTGGAACAAGTTCCAGGACGAAGTCGGTGGTCACATCCGCGCTGGCGACCCGGGCACCCGCCTGATCGAAAGCACCGGTGACTCGCTGAACTGGTTCGCCGCTGTTCCGCGTGCGTTCAACCCGGCGCCGGGCACCTGGCAGGTCGTGCCGTTCTTCCACCTGTTCGGCAGCGAAGAAAACTCTTCCAAAGCCGCGCCGGTTCAGGAGCGCATCCCGGCCGCTTACGTCGCCTTGGCCAAATCCGAAGCCGATCGCCTGGGTGTCAATGACGGCGCCATGCTCAGCTTGAACGTGGCTGGCCAGACCCTGCGTCTGCCGCTGCGCATCAACGAAGAGCTGGGTGCCGGCCTGGTTGCATTGCCTGCGGGCATCGCCGGCATTCCGCCAGCGATCGCAGGCTTTTCCGTTGACGGTCTGCAGGAGGCAGCTCAATGACCTGGTTCACTCCTGAAGTGATCGACGTGATCATCGCGGTCCTCAAGGCCGTGGTGATCCTGCTCGCCGTGGTGGTGTGCGGCGCCCTGCTGAGCTGGGTCGAGCGTCGTCTGCTCGCCCTCTGGCAGGACCGTTACGGTCCGAACCGCGTCGGCCCGTTCGGCGCGTTCCAGATCGCCGCCGACATGATCAAGATGTTCTTCAAGGAAGACTGGACGCCACCGTTCGCCGACAAGGTGATCTTCACCCTGGCACCGGTCGTGGCCATGAGCGCCTTGCTGATTGCGTTCGCGATCATCCCGATCACCCCGACCTGGGGCGTGGCGGACATCAACATCGGCATCCTGTTCTTCTTCGCCATGGCCGGTCTGTCGGTCTACGCGGTGCTGTTCGCCGGCTGGTCGAGCAACAACAAGTTCGCCCTGTTGGGCAGCTTGCGGGCCTCGGCACAGACCGTGTCGTACGAAGTGTTCATGGGCCTGTCGCTGATGGGCATCGTGATCCAGGTCGGCTCGTTCAACATGCGCGACATCGTTGAATACCAGGCGCAGAACATGTGGTTCGTCATTCCGCAGATCTTCGGTTTCCTGACCTTCTTCATTGCCGGCGTCGCCGTGACTCACCGTCACCCGTTCGACCAGCCGGAAGCGGAACAGGAACTGGCCGACGGTTACCACATTGAATACGCCGGCATGAAATGGGGCATGTTCTTCGTCGGCGAGTACATCGGCATCGTGCTGATTTCGGCGCTGCTGGTGACCTTGTTCTTCGGTGGCTGGCACGGCCCGTTCGGCATTCTGCCGCAGATCCCGTTCATCTGGTTCGCGCTGAAAACCGCGTTCTTCATCATGTTCTTCATCCTGCTGCGCGCCTCGATCCCGCGCCCACGGTATGACCAAGTGATGGACTTCAGCTGGAAGTTCTGCCTGCCGCTGACCCTCGTCAACATGCTGGTGACCGCTGCGATCGTGTTGCTCAACACGCCCGCCGTCGCGGCTCAGTGAGGATAGAGAATCATGAAGTACATTTTTGACATCGTGCATGGCTTCTTCACCCAGCTTCGCAGCCTGGTGATGATCTTCGGCCATGCCTTCCGCAAGCGCGACACGCTGCAGTACCCGGAAGAAGCCGTGTACCTGCCGCCGCGCTTCCGTGGCCGCATCGTGCTGACCCGCGACCCCGACGGCGAAGAGCGTTGCGTAGCCTGCAACCTGTGCGCCGTGGCGTGCCCGGTCGGCTGCATCTCGTTGCAGAAAGCTGAAACCGATGACGGTCGCTGGTACCCGGAGTTTTTCCGTATCAACTTCTCGCGCTGCATTTTCTGCGGCCTCTGCGAGGAAGCCTGCCCGACCACCGCGATCCAGCTGACACCGGATTTCGAGATGGCCGAGTTCAAACGTCAGGACCTGGTGTACGAGAAAGAAGATCTGCTGATCTCCGGCCCCGGCAAAAACCCTGATTACAACTTCTATCGTGTTGCAGGTATGGCGATTGCCGGTAAGCCAAAAGGCTCCGCGCAGAATGAAGCCGAACCGATCAACGTGAAGAGCTTGCTGCCTTAAGGAAGAAAGATGGAATTCGCTTTCTATTTCGCATCGGGTATCGCTGTGGTGTCCACGCTTCGCGTGATCACCAACACCAACCCCGTGCACGCCCTGCTCTACCTGATCATTTCGCTGATTGCCGTGGCGATGACGTTTTTCGCCCTCGGCGCACCGTTCGCCGGTGTGCTGGAAGTGATCGCCTATGCTGGCGCCATCATGGTGCTGTTCGTGTTCGTGGTGATGATGCTGAACCTGGGCCCGGCCTCGGTTCAGCAAGAGCGCGTCTGGCTCAAGCCCGGTATCTGGCTCGGCCCGGTCGCCCTCGGCACCCTGCTGCTGGTCGAACTGCTGTACGTGCTGTTCAGCGACGCCAGCGGCCAGGCCATCGGCCACACCACCGTGGACGCCAAGGCCGTGGGCATCAGCCTGTTCGGTCCTTATCTGCTGGTGGTCGAACTCGCCTCGATGCTGCTGCTTGCGGCAGCGGTCACGGCGTTCCACCTGGGCCGCAACGAAGCCAAGGAGCAATGACGATGCCTGCTATCCCTCTGGAGCATGGTCTGGCGGTCGCCGGCATCCTGTTCTGCCTCGGTCTGGTCGGCCTGATGGTCCGGCGCAACATACTTTTCGTGCTGATGAGCCTGGAGATCATGATGAATGCCTCCGCCTTGGCGTTCATCGTTGCCGGTAGCCGCTGGGGTCAGCCGGATGGACAGATCATGTTCATCCTGGTGATCAGCCTGGCAGCCGCCGAGGCCAGTATCGGCCTGGCGATTCTGTTGCAGCTGTATCGCCGCTTCCACACTCTCGATATCGACGCTGCCAGCGAGATGCGCGGATGAATCTTCTCTATCTGACTTTCGTATTCCCTCTCATCGGTTTCCTGCTGCTGTCGTTCTCCCGTGGACGCATCTCGGAAAACCTTGCGGCGCTGATCGGCGTCGGTTCCATTGGCCTGTCTGCCATCGTCACTGCCTATGTGATCTGGCAGTTCAACGTCGCCCCGCCTGCAGGCGGTCACTACACCCTGGTGTTGTGGCAGTGGATGGCGGTGGAAGGCTTCACGCCGAACTTCGCGCTGTACCTGGATGGCCTGTCCCTGACCATGCTCGGTGTGGTGGTCGGCGTCGGCTTCCTGATCCACCTGTTCGCGTCCTGGTACATGCGCGGTGAAGCCGGTTACTCGCGCTTCTTCGCCTACACCAACCTGTTTATCGCCAGCATGCTGTTCCTGGTGCTGGGCGATAACCTGTTGTTCCTGTACTTCGGCTGGGAAGGCGTGGGCCTGTGCTCGTACCTGTTGATCGGTTTCTACTACAGCAACCGCAACAACGGTAACGCGGCACTCAAGGCCTTCATCGTCACCCGGATCGGCGACGTGTTCATGGCCATCGGCCTGTTCATCCTGTTCGCCCAACTGGGCACGCTGAACATCCAGGAACTGCTGGTGCTGGCGCCGCAGAAATTCCAGGCCGGCGACTTCTGGATGGTCATGGCCACCCTGATGCTGCTGGGCGGCGCCGTGGGTAAATCCGCGCAACTGCCGCTGCAAACCTGGCTGGCGGATGCGATGGCCGGTCCTACCCCGGTTTCGGCACTGATCCACGCCGCAACCATGGTGACCGCCGGTGTCTACCTGATCGCCCGTACCCACGGCCTGTTCACCCTGGCACCGGAAATCCTGCATCTGGTAGGAATCGTCGGTGGCGTGACCCTGGTCCTGGCTGGCTTTGCCGCACTGGTCCAGACCGACATCAAACGTATCCTCGCCTACTCGACCATGAGCCAGATCGGCTACATGTTCCTGGCCCTGGGCGTTGGTGCCTGGGATGGCGCGATCTTCCACCTGATGACCCACGCCTTCTTCAAGGCGCTGTTGTTCCTGGCCTCCGGTGCGGTGATCGTGGCCTGCCACCACGAGCAGAACATCTTCAAGATGGGCGGCCTGTGGAAGAAACTGCCACTGGCCTACGCCAGCTTCATCGTCGGCGGCGCGGCCCTCGCGGCCTTGCCACTGGTGACCGCAGGCTTCTACTCCAAGGACGAAATCCTCTGGGAAGCGTTCGCCAGCGGCAACCAGGGTCTGCTGTATGCAGGTCTGGTCGGTGCGTTCATGACCTCGCTGTACACCTTCCGCCTGATCTTCATCGCGTTCCACGGTGAAGCGAAGACCGAAGCACACGCCGGTCACGGCATCGCTCACTGGCTGCCACTGTCGGTGCTGATCGTATTGTCCACCGCCATCGGCGCGATGATCGTTCCGCCACTGCACGGCGTGCTGCCGCAAAGCGTCGGCCATGCCGGCGGCGACGCCAAGCACAGTCTGGAAATCGCTTCGGGCGCCATCGCCCTGGCCGGTATCCTGCTGGCCGCCTTGCTGTTCCTCGGCAAGCGGCGTTTCGTCACGGCAATCGCCAACAGCGGCATCGGCCGCTTCCTTTCGGCCTGGTGGTTCGCTGCCTGGGGCTTCGACTGGATCTACGACAAACTGTTCGTCAAGCCATACCTTGCGATCAGCCACGTACTGCGCAAAGACCCGCTCGACCAGACCATCGGTCTGATCCCGCGTATGGCCAAAGGCGGTCACACCGCCCTGAGCCGTACAGAAACCGGTCAACTGCGTTGGTACGCGGCATCGATGGCAGCCGGCTCCGTGCTGGTCATCGGCGCCATCGTGCTGGTAGCGGTCTGAATATGAACCTTGCGAACTTGCGAAAGGAATTGAGCCCGTCATGATTCTGCCTTGGCTAATCCTGATCCCCTTTATCGGCGGCTTGCTGTGCTGGATGGGTGAGCGCTTCGGCGCCACCCTCCCCCGCTGGATTGCGCTGATCACCATGTCCCTGTTGCTCGCTCTCGGCCTCTGGCTGTGGGCCAACGGTGACTATTCATTTGCCCCGGCGCCTGGCGCCGACCCGACCTGGGTGCGTGAGTTCAAGCACATCTGGATTGCGCGCTTCGGCATCAGCGTGCACCTGGCCCTCGACGGCCTGTCGCTGCTGATGATCATGCTGACCGGTCTGCTGGGCGTGCTCTCGGTCCTGTGCTCGTGGAAAGAAATTCAACGTCACGTTGGCTTCTTCCACCTGAACCTGATGTGGATCCTGGGTGGTGTCGTCGGCGTGTTCCTCGCCCTCGACCTGTTCATGTTCTTCTTCTTCTGGGAAATGATGCTGGTGCCGATGTACTTCCTCATCGCGCTCTGGGGTCACAGTTCTTCGGACGGCAAGAAAACCCGGATCTACGCGGCGACCAAGTTCTTCATCTTCACCCAGGCTTCCGGCCTGATCATGTTGGTGGCGATCCTCGGTCTGGTTCTGGTCAACTTCAACGACACCGGCGTGATTACCTTCAACTACGCCGACCTGTTGAAAACCAAGATGTCGCTGACCACCGAGTACATCCTGATGCTCGGCTTCTTCATCGCCTTCGCGGTGAAGCTGCCGGTAGTACCGTTCCACTCCTGGTTGCCTGACGCTCACGCCCAGGCACCGACCGCGGGTTCGGTCGACCTGGCCGGTATCTTGCTGAAGACAGCGGCTTACGGTCTGCTGCGTTTCGCCCTGCCGCTGTTCCCGAATGCCTCGGCCGAGTTTGCGCCGATCGCCATGACCCTGGGTCTGATCGGGATCTTCTACGGCGCGTTCCTGGCCTTCGCCCAAACCGACATCAAGCGTCTGATCGCCTTCTCGTCCGTTTCCCACATGGGTTTCGTCCTGATCGGCATCTATTCCGGCAGCCAACTGGCGCTGCAGGGCGCGGTGATGCAGATGCTGGCGCACGGTCTGTCGGCTGCGGCACTCTTTATCCTGAGTGGCCAGCTGTACGAACGCACCCACACCCGCGACATGCGTGAAATGGGTGGCCTGTGGTCGAAGATCGCTTACCTGCCGGCCCTCAGCCTGTTCTTTGCAGCGGCGTCCCTGGGCTTGCCGGGTACCGGTAACTTCGTCGGTGAGTTCCTGATCCTGCTCGGTACCTTCCCCGCGGCGCCTGTAGTGACCATCATCGCGACGTCGGGCCTGGTGTTCGGGTCGGTCTACTCGCTGATCATGATCCACCGTGCGTACTTCGGTCCGGCCAAATCAGACGCGGTGCTGCATGGCATGGACGGTCGCGAAATGATCATGGTGGTCGGGCTTGCGGCGCTGCTGATCTACATCGGCGTGTACCCGCAACCGTTCCTCGATACCTCTGCCGCGACGATGCATGGCGTGCAGCAATGGCTCGGTACCGCCTTCACTCAACTCGCTTCGGCCCGGTAAGAGCGCTATGGAATTCACGACTCAACACTTTATCGCGCTAGCGCCGTTGTTGATCACCAGCGCCACGATCATCGTGGTGATGCTGGCGATTGCCTGGCGCCGCAACCACTCGCAGACCTTCCTGATTTCCGTGGCGGGTCTGAACCTGGCGCTGCTGTCGATCCTGCCAGCCTTGAAAGTCGCACCCCTGGCTGTGACACCACTGCTGCAGATCGATAGCTTCGCCTGCTTGTACATGGCGCTGATCCTGGTCGCCACCCTCGCCTGTGTGACCCTCGCCCATGCCTACCTCGGCGATGGCGGTTCGGGTTACCCGGGCAACCGTGAAGAACTGTACCTGCTGATCCTGATGGCCGCCGCCGGTGGCCTGGTGCTGGTCAGCGCGCAGCACCTGGCCGGGTTGTTCATCGGTCTGGAACTGTTGTCGGTGCCGGTCTACGGTCTGGTGGCCTATGCCTTCTTCAACAAGCGTTCGCTGGAAGCCGGCATCAAGTACATGGTGCTGTCGGCCGCCGGTTCCGCGTTCCTGTTGTTCGGTATGGCCCTGCTGTATGCCGACTCCGGCAGCCTGAGCTTCAACGGCATCGGCCAGGCCCTGGCGGCCACCGGCCTGCCAAGCTCGCTGGCGCAACTGGGCCTGGGCATGATGCTGATCGGCTTGGCATTCAAGCTGTCGCTCGTGCCGTTCCACCTCTGGACCCCAGACGTCTACGAAGGTGCTCCGGCACCGGTGGCCGCGTTCCTGGCCACTGCGTCGAAAGTCGCCGTGTTCGCGGTGATGGTGCGTCTGTTCCAGATCTCGCCGGCGGCGAGCAGCGGTGTACTGAGCGACGTGCTGACCATCATCGCCATCGCGTCGATCCTGTTCGGTAACCTGCTGGCACTGACCCAGAGCAACCTCAAGCGCCTGCTGGGTTACTCGTCCATCGCCCACTTCGGTTACCTGCTGATTGCCCTGGTGGCGAGCAAGGGCCTGGCCGTGGAAGCCATCGGCGTGTACCTGGTCACCTACGTGATCACCAGCCTCGGCGCCTTCGGCGTGATCACCCTGATGTCCTCGCCGTACAACGGCCGTGACGCGGATGCCCTGTACGAATACCGCGGCCTGTTCTGGCGCCGTCCGTACCTGACCGCGGTCCTGACCGTTATGATGCTGTCCCTGGCCGGCATCCCGCTGACCGCGGGCTTCATCGGCAAGTTCTACATCATCGCCACCGGCGTCGAGTCCCACCAATGGTGGCTGGTCGGCTCCCTGGTACTGGGCAGCGCCATCGGCGTGTTCTACTACCTGCGTGTGATGGTCACCCTGTACCTGATCGAACCGAACCTGCGTCGCCACGATGCACAGCTGCATTGGGAACAACGTGCGGGCGGCGTGATGCTGCTGGCCATCGCTGCGCTGGCGTTCTTCCTTGGGCTGTATCCACAGCCGTTGCTGAACCTGGTTCAGCAGGCGGGGTTGGCGGGTTGATCGTTTAGGCGGTACTCGGTAGTAAATAGAAACGGCACCTTCGGGTGCCGTTTTTGCGTTTGTAGGATTTGTTACCGCTGCCCTGCCCTCCTTCTGCAATCCCCGAAAGCTCTCGCCCAATTGTCCGTTTCGTCCTACAGCCAGAATCAAGCGCTAGGTTCTATCTTGGAGACCGGGACGAAAAGGATGGCTTCGATGCCTTGACCTATTCGATGATCGAGATAACACTATACGTAGGTAGCGTACAGAACATGAATGCCCTTTTTATCGAATTACCTGCGTTTCAGAAGCACCGAAACGATTATCTGGATGACGATTTGTTTCGTAGCTTTCAGCTGGAGTTGCTGAAAAACCCAGAAGCGGGCGATCTTGTGGAAGGTACGGGTGGGTTGCGCAAAGTCCGCTTCTCCGACCAGCGACGAGGCAAAGGCAAGCGCAGCGGATTACGGGTGATTTATTACTGGTGGTCAGGTTTCGATCAATTCTGGCTGTTCACCGTGTATGGCAAAAATGAGCAAGACGACCTGTCGCCTTCCCAGAAAAAACTTTTCAGACAAACGCTGGATAGAGAAATCAACACGAGAACCCACAATGAAACGTGACATTTTTTCCGAACTGATGGAAGGCCTCGAAGCCTTGGCCGACGAGCGCCAAGGCAAGATCACGCTGCGGGCCCACAAGGTTCAGCTGCCAAAACTGGTACCCATCACTGCCGAGGAAGTGGTAGCTATCCGCCAACAACTCAACCTTTCCCGGTCGGTGTTCGCCATGTATCTGCGCACCAACACCCGAACCCTCGAAAACTGGGAACAGGGGCGGGCAACGCCAAATGCCCAAGCCACGACACTGATCCGCCTGGTTGAACGCTTTCCACAAACCATCGAGCAGCTCGCCGCCCTGACCTGATCGGTAGAGGCTGCACCACACGCACATGACGAAATTGTAATGACCCCATCACCTTGGCATTATCCGCAGATTGCAACAATGTCCCCCGGGGACGATGACGGAGTTTCGGCTGGGGTTTCCTGCGATTGAGGGTGCGATGCACTGAGGTTTCAGGCGGGGGATCTCTGTCGTGAGGGATGATCTCTTCGCGGGCAAGCCCGCAGGTTGCGGCGGTCGCAATGGGTGTGTGCACCACAAATCACTGTGTGGCCGGTTTGGCCGCGAAGACGTCCGCACAGACACCGAGGAAAACGGCGCCGTCCGTAGCTTACCGCCTTGCTCACCCTTTAGGTAGGAAACCGTGAAAAAAGGGGACCGTGAAAAAAGCGTGAAAAAAGGGGACGGAATCCAATACCGATTTAATAGCCTGCCTATATGTACTTGGCGGCACGTCACAAGCATCCCCAGAGCTACTATTACAAACCTCCTGAATGGCCAATAGCTAAGAAACTCCACCAATACCAATGCCGATGTAACCACCGGTGCCCATGTACTTGGCAGCCCGACTGATCGCATTCACATGAGTGGAATACCCTGGTATTAGCCCCGGTAGTCCGGCCTTGTCCCAATGGTGCACCAGGCTACGGCTGGAAATACCGGCTGCCGTTTTAAGCTTGAGGTGAAGCCCCAAAAATCACTCCAACTTCATCAGCCCATACGCAATGAATCCCCAAACAGCAATGCCAACCAGCATCACCGCTTTGATTTTCAAAAGACGCTTTAAATGTGGGGGAAAGTTTTTATTATCCTCGGGGTCCAGCTCGCCAATGCGGATTGAAACCCTTGGCATAGTCACCATCCCGGCGATTTTTGCTATCAGCAAGAGGCCCCCAAACCACCCCTGCTGCCGCAAACCTGGACCCCAGGTATGGACATAACGACTATTTTTTAAGGCCTCCAGCATGGCGTCTAGGTAACGCAATCTGAGGTACAGACTGTATGCAGTGCTCGCAATGGCCAGCAAAATCGGACCGGCTAGAATCCAAAAAGCTAGCCAGGACATCCAAAAATCCTTTCCCATCATGGCTGGGTTTTCTCGTATAAAATTTCACCCATTAACTCACCGCCATCACCCATATAAGTCGTACCCACCCATGCTCCAGTACCTATCAAGGTCGCGGCGCAGACAACTCCCCCAATTCCTGTAGAGCGTAATCCTGCTGCTGACGGATGATTGCCTGGGCCTGTTCGCCGAATTGCGCAACTTGCTGTTCCGTGAACGCCGAGTCGTTCAGACTGCGGAGAAATTCAGGAGAAACTTCGTTGGTATACAAGGGGTGCAGAGGGGCATTCATTTGCAAACGTCCTTATCGTCATCGATTTGAATTGCCTTCCCTTCTCATCTCGTCAGAAGCGCTGAACAGAGAGAATATTGGACGACGACGAATAAGACGGTGAAACGCGTGCTGAAAGCAATCCAATGGCATAGTCAAATGAACGAATAGGAATTTTCGTAACAACAAACAAACAATTTCCTACAGCGGAAGTTTCAAAATGTAACTTTTCTTTAAAATGTAAGCGCGGTGTCTGTGTTGTTTCTTTCACGAGCGAGCGCAGCCCGATGGATAGATTAAACAACGACATCTTCCTGGACTGTGTGAAAACCCTACTGACCTGAGCGGCGCTCAAAGAAATTTAAACACTCATGTTTAATCGCTTCGAAAATTACTTCGTGAAAAGCCACAACACCTTGCGGCGTTACCTACAGGTAAGACAGAATCCGCCGGCTTGTGCGTCTTGGGTATGGGTTCTATCGTTTGCCGGTCACTGAAAACAGTGATCGGGTTTGGTAGACCCGTAGCATCGACGCATAGCGTCACCCTTTACTGTCCAATGTTTGGGCGGTGTTTTTATGGTGGCCATGCGCAGGGCTCCTTCGGGGGCGCCGGTTACGATGCCCGGTCTACCAACCTTCGTATGGTCACCGCCTTCGTTTGGTAGCGAGGATGTGATTCCTTTTAAATAGCATCGGAGTTCCATCTATGTTCAAGGTCACACCCAATCCGCCGGACAGCGATCCGGCATCCCCGTACGAAACCCTCGAATCAAAAAAACTGCATGACGCCGCCGAGCGCACCGTCGACTATCACCTAAAGCCGGACGTCCCCATCATGGAAAACCCGCGCACTCCCGGCACCATGTTCATCGTCAACCCGGAACTCGATACCGAAACCCTGCTGGCCCATGCTTGCGAGTCGCTGGCCTCGGCCAATGTCATGACGATGGATTTGGCGGACCACATGGATGGGCCCAGGCGCAATACCCTATTGGGCATCGCGCAAGTCATCATGCTGGGTGAGCTGGCGGTAAACCGGGCGCTGGATCGGCTTGACCCCATTGAATAGTCCCGGCCGCAATGGCTTCGACTGACTATCGGTCGCAGCGCACCATTGGCGGACTAGTCCGTGCCAAGGGCTGGAAAGCTTTGTTGTCCGGGATGGCCTCTTCGCTGGCAAGCCAGCTCCCACAGGGATCTGTGGTGTTCGCCCCCATGATGACGACGCAAAACGTTGTTCAGTACTTGTTGCAGCACTTCATTGGCCAGCATTGGGGCTCTCAATGCTGGTCAATGAAGATCTAGGTGTTTTCTGCCATTTGGCATTATAGTAAATGCCAGATGTCTGTACGCCGGAGGCTATCATGAGTGCCAAGAAGAAAATCGAACCAACCGATGGGGCCCGCGTAAGAGTCGATCGGGTCGGTACAGCTAAATCGCGCAACGCTGAAGCGGCCTTGGCGCTTTTGAAAAACAACCAGCCTGCGGTGGCATTGACTGATACACCTCGCGCCACACACATGGTTGCGATATTGCTCCACGGCGACGTGAGTGATGATCGTATGGAGATTTACAGGGCCGTAAGAAACGGTTTCCCGCTTCAGTCGGTGATTGACATGATTGAACACAGTGACGTTTACAAACGGTATGGCGTGCTGTCGAGGATCGTGGGCGCATCTGATCGCACGCTGGCCCGACGGTTGAAATCCCCGGAAGAAGTCTTGACCTCCGAGCAAAGCACGCGCGCACTCTATTATGCCGAGGTGTTGGAGAAGGCCACCGATGTGTTGGGCTCGCGTGAGCTGGCCGAGCAATGGATGGTCAAACCTGCTCGCGGCCTGGATGGTGAGATGCCCATTGATTTGATTTCCAACTCGGTGGGTTATGAGCTGGTGACTGACTTTCTGACGCGCATCGAGTACGGGGTCTATTGATGGCTAAAGACCCTTTGAGCAGTGAGATTCACTTCTGGCGCCTTGACGCTGCTGAGTACGCCCCCACCTGGCATTTGGGTGTGGGAGCAGAAAAGGTGGGTGGACGCTGGAACCCTAAAGGCATGGCCACGGTTTATGCCAGCCTGGATGCCTCTACGGCCATTCTTGAGGTGGCCGTACACAAGGATTTCGATGCGTTGGATTGCAAGCCCCATCGCCTGACGCAGGCCCGTGTGCTGGACCCGTCGAGGATTTATGTGGTGCAGCCCGACGGTATTGCAAACCCTCATTGGTTGGTACCCGGCACGCCTAGCCGCAGCCAGCAGCAGTTCGGTGCTGACCTGCTGAACCAGCATCCCTTTGTATTGGTGCCTTCCAGCGTGTCGCCGCATAGCTGGAATTTGCTGATGAACCCGCGAAAGGCTAATGGCTTGTACGAGCTGGTGTTGCAAGAGCCTTTTGGCCTGGATGGTCGGCTTAATAAGCCTCAAGCCTGAAGAGCATCCTTTCCTAAAGTACCCAACGCACAGTCGATCAAAACTTGTGGGAGCGGGCTTGCCCGCGATGACGATGGAACAGGCACCCACAAAAACGGCACCTTCCGGTGCCGTTCGCCTTTCACAGCCTCAGCCGTTTACTTACGCGCCGCCTCCCAAGACTTCAGCAATTCGGCATAACTCACGGTTTCCCCCTTGGGCTTCTCGTTCGCCAGTTTCGGCTTCGGTGCGCCCGGCTGATCGAACCAGTATTGCGCATCCCGCTCAGGATTCATTTTCGGTGCGCAGGTCGCTTGTGCCTTCGAGCGTTCCAGACGGGTCATGATCGCGTCCTGATCCTTGGCCAGGCCATCCAGCGCCTGCTGCGGGGTCTTCTCGCCACTGGCGGCTTCGGCGATGTGGCTCCACCACAGCTGCGCCAGGCGCGGATAGTCCGGCACGTTGGTCCCGGTCGGGGTCCATTGCACGCGGGCCGGGCTGCGGTAGAACTCGACCAGGCCACCAAGTTTCGGTGCCAGGTCGGTCATGGCTTGCGAGTTGATGTCCGATTCGCGGATCGGGGTCAGGCCGACGATGGTTTTCTTCAGGGACACGGTTTTGGAGGTCACGAACTGCGCGTACAGCCAGGCCGCCAGTCGTTGCTTCTCGGGCGTGGATTTGAGGAAGGTCCAGGAACCGGCGTCCTGATAGCCGAGTTTCATGCCCTCTTCCCAATACGGACCTTTCGGCGAGGGCGCCATGCGCCACTTCGGCGTGCCGTCGGCGTTCATCACCGGCAGGCCCGCTTTGGTCATGTCGGCGGTAAACGCGGTGTACCAGAAGATCTGCTGGGCGATGTTGCCCTGTGACGGCACCGGGCCGGACTCGGAGAACGTCATGCCCGCTGCTTCCGGCGGGGCATATTTTTTCAGCCAGTCGACGTATTTGGTGGTGGCATAGACCGCCGCCGGGCCGTTGGTGTCGCCACCGCGGGTAATGCTGGAACCTACCGGATGGCAGTCCTCGACGCGGATGCCCCACTCGTCCACCGGCAAGCCGTTGGGGATGCCCTTGTCGCCGGCGCCGGCCATGGAGAACCAGGCATCGGTGAAACGCCAGCCCAGGGACGGGTCTTTCTTGCCGTAGTCCATGTGTCCGTAGATGCGTTTGCCGTCGATTTCCTTGACGTCCTCGCTGAAGAATTTGGCGATGTCTTCATAGGCCGACCAGTTCACCGGCACGCCCAATTCATACCCGTACTTTTCCTTGAATTTCGCCTTCAGATCCGCCCGCTCGAACCAGTCGGCGCGGAACCAGTAGAGGTTGGCGAACTGCTGGTCGGGCAGCTGATAGATCTTGCCGTCCGGCGCGGTGGTGAAGGAAATGCCGATGAAGTCCTTGATGTCCAGGGTCGGCGACGTGACGTTCTTGCCTTCGTTGGCCATCAGGTCGGTGATCGACTCAGTCTTGCCGTAGCGAAAGTGCGTGCCGATCAGGTCCGAGTCGTTGACCCAGCCGTCATAGATGTTCTTGTCCGACTGCATCTGGGTCTGCAGCTTTTCCACCACGTCGCCTTCTTGCAACAAGTCGTGGGTCAACTTGATCCCGGTGATCTCGGTAAAGGCCTTGGCCAGCACTTTTGATTCATATTCGTGGGTCGCGATGGTTTCCGAGACCACCTTGATGTTCATCCCGCGAAACGGCTCGGCGGCCTTGATAAACCACTTCAACTCCGCGAGCTGCTGCTCTGGCGTGAGGGTGGACGGTTTGAACTCGCTGCCTATCCATTTTTTGGCCGCGTCTTCATAGGCATCGGCCCAAGCCGCAGCGCTCAAACCGCTGAGTGCCAGCATGGCTGCCAATGAAACGCTATGTCGCAGCTTATTGTTTTTGTCGAACATAGAGACCTCCTGTTTAAGTTTCGGAGCAACATTGCCGATCGATTTCGACTAGCCCCAGCGCATCACAGCCAACAGCCACACCAGGGACACCGCGAACGCGACCCAGATGCTCCATTCGGTAGCGCCGATGACCAGCAAATGCAGGTAGGCGCTGCCGAGAAGACCGATAAACAACCGATCGCCACGGGTGGTGGCAATCGGCAAGAAACCACGCCGAGGGACACTGGGCGAACGTAATTCCCAGGTCGTCATGCCCACCAGGATCAAGGCAATGGCGCAGAAGAACGCCGTCGTGGGGACGGTCCAACTCATCCATTCCATCATTGCTTCCTCATACCCGGCCCAGGGCAAAGCCCTTGGCCACGTGGTTGCGAACAAACCAGATCACCAGCATGCCCGGCAGGATGGTCAACACCCCCGCCGCCGCCAGCACGCCCCAGTCGATGCCCGACGCCGAGACCGTGCGCGTCATCACTGCGGCGATGGGCTTGGCGTTCACCGAGGTCAGGGTTCGTGCCAGCAGCAGTTCGACCCAGGAAAACATGAAGCAGAAAAACGCCGTGACGCCGATCCCGGAGCCGATCAGCGGGATGAAAATCTTGACGAAGAACTTGGGAAAACTGTAGCCGTCGATGTAGGCGGTCTCGTCGATTTCCTTGGGCACGCCGGACATGAAGCCTTCGAGAATCCACACCGCCAACGGCACGTTGAACAGACAATGGGCCAACGCCACTGCGATGTGCGTATCGAACAGACCGATCGAGGAGTACAGCTGGAAGAACGGCAGCAGAAAGACCGCCGGCGGTGCCATGCGATTGGTCAGCAGCCAGAAAAACAGATGCTTGTCGCCAAGGAACCGATAACGCGAGAACGCGTAAGCCGCTGGCAGCGCCACGCTCAGCGAGATCACCGTGTTCAGGCTGACGTAGTACAGCGAATTGAGGTAACCGGTGTACCAGCTAGGGTCGGTGAAGATCACCTTGTAGTTGGCGAGGGTGAAGTCCTGGGGAAACAGCGTCAGGCCTCCGAGGATTTCGCCGTTGCTCTTGAAGGACATGTTCAGCAGCCAGTAGATCGGTACCAGCAGGAACAGGATGTAGATCAGCAGGGGAATCACTTTTTTCATAGGGATAAGACGCTTGCTCATGGCAGACCTCACCGGTTGGCGTCAGCGTGAGTCATGGCGGTATAGAACAGCCAGGACACCAACAGGATGATCAGGAAGTACACCAGCGAGAACGCCGCTGCCGGGCCAAGATCGAATTGCCCTACGGCCATTTGGGTCAAGGTCTGACTCAAGAAGGTCGTGGCATTCCCCGGCCCTCCTCCCGTGAGTACGAAAGGCTCGGTGTAGATCATGAAGCTGTCCATGAACCGCAGCATCACCGCGATCAGCAGCACGCTCTTGAGCTTGGGCAGCTGAATGTGCCGGAACACCGCCCAAGCCGAGGCCCGATCGATCCGCGCCGCCTGGTAGTACACGTCCGGAATCGCCCGCAGGCCGGAGAAACACAACAGCGCCACCAGCGACGTCCAGTGCCAGACGTCCATCACCAGCACCGTGACCCAGGCGTCCATGGTGTTGGATGCATAGTTGTAGCTGATGCCCATGGCATTGAGGCTCGAACCGAGCAGGCCGATGTCCGCCCGGCCGAAAATCTGCCAGATGGTGCCGACCACGTTCCACGGGATCAGCAGCGGAATCGCCAGAATGATCAGCACCAGCGACGACCAGCGCCCCTTGGTCGGCATGGTCAGGGCGATGGCGATACCCAGGGGGATTTCGATCAGCAGTACGCACCCGGAGTAGATGAACTGGCGCAGCAGCGAGTCGTGCAAGCGCGGATCGAGTAGCACCTGGCGGTACCAGTCGGCGCCGACGAAGTAGCGGCTGGACTGGTCGAAGATGTCCTGCACCGAGTAGTTGACCACGGTCATCATCGGGATCACCGCACTGAACGCCACCAGCAAAAACACCGGCAATACCAGCCACCAGGCCTTGTTGTTGTAGACCTTGTTCATGGCTGAGCCTCCAGCAGGTAGTCATCGGCATACACCATCAGCCATTGCGCCGGGAAGCTGATGTACGCCGTCCCTTCGGGCACCGGCTTGTCTTCGGCCAGGCGCACTTTCAGCGGCGCGCCGTCGAGGTCCAGGGTCACGATCTTGTAGGTGCCCAGGTCTTCGACGTGTACGACCCGGGCTTGCATCGCGTCATCAAAGGGTTCATCCCACACGTGGACGAACTCCGGCCGGATACCGACCTTCAGGGTGTGCCACTCGGACTCGGCGATGCGCAGTTGCTGTGCATCGGACAGCGGCAAATGGGTCGAGGCGAACCCGACACCCCCCGGCTGCGGCTTGACCTCGATCAGGTTCATGCCCGGACTGCCGATGAAATAACCGACAAAGGTGTGGCTAGGGCGCTCGAACAGTTCCCGTGGCGTGCCGAACTGCACGATCTGCCCGCCGTACATCACCGCAATCTTGTCGGCGAAGGTCGAGGCCTCCAACTGATCGTGGGTCACGTAGACCATGGTGATGTTGAACTGCTCGTGGATCTGCTTGAGCTTGCGCCGCAGCTTCCACTTCAGGTGCGGGTCGATCACCGTCAGCGGTTCGTCGAACAGGATTGCCGACACGTCATCGCGGACCAATCCCCGGCCCATGGAGACTTTCTGTTTTTCATCAGCGGTGAGATTGCGCGCCTTCTTGCTCAGCAGCGCCTGGAGGTCGAGAACTTCGGCGATTTCCTGCACCTTGTTGTGAATCTTCGCTTCGGCCATGCCCTGGTTGCGTAGCGGGAAGGCCAGGTTGTCGTACACCGTCATGGTGTCGTAGACCACCGGAAACTGGAAAACCTGGGCGATATTGCGCTTCTCCGGGGTCAGCGCGTTGACCACTTTGCTGTCGAACAGCACCTGGCCCTGGGACGGGCTGAGCAACCCGGAAATGATGTTGAGCAAGGTCGACTTGCCGCACCCCGAAGGCCCGAGCAAGGCGTAGGCGCCGCCCTGCTCCCAGACGTGATCCATCTCGCGGATCGCGTAATCGTCGGGACCGGTTGGCGAGCGGATGTAGCTGTGGGCGAGGTTCTGCAAGCGGATTTCGGCCATCAGGCAACCCTCGCGATACGGCGACCGGGCGCCTGGACCAGCCGCCCCTGCGGATCGAACACAAACAGTTTGTGGGTCGGTATGTAGATGCGAATCGGCGCATCGACGTCGTATTCATGGACCCCGGGCAGGTGCAGCACCAGCAGGAAATGCTCGTTGCGCACGTGCAGGAAGGTTTCCGAACCGCTGATCTCCGCCACCTCGACGGTCACCGCCAGTTCCAGATCGTCATCGTTGCTGGGCACCAGCGAAATGTGGCTGGGCCGCACGCCGAAGCGGAACTCGCCCTCGCCCACCGGCCGTAGGTCCACGTTCAACGGGAAGTGCACGAAGTTGGCGAAACTCACTTCGTTGCCGGCGATGCGGCCGGGCATCAGGTTGATTGGCGGCTCGCTGAACAACTCGGCGGCCAACACGGTTTGCGGCTGGTGATACACCGAGGAGGACTTGCCGCTCTGGATCACCCGGCCTTCATGCAGAATGGTCGTGGTGCCGCCCAGGGCCAGGGCTTCGTTGGGTTCGGTGGTGGCGTAGATGGCGATGGTGTGATGCGCCTGGAACAGCTCGCGCATCTCCTGGCGCAGTTCTTCGCGCAATTTGTAGTCGAGGTTGACCAGCGGCTCATCGAACAGGATCAGCTCGGCGTCCTTGACCAGCGCCCGAGCCATGGCCGTGCGCTGTTGCTGGCCACCGGAAAGCTCCAGCGGATAGCGCTGGAGGAATTTCTCTATGCGCAGCATCTTCGCGGTTTCCAGCACCTTGCTCTGGATCAGCTCGTTGGAAACGCCGCCCTGGCGCAAGGGTGAAGCAATGTTCTCGAACACCGTCATCGTGGGGTAGTTGATGAACTGCTGATAGACCATCGACACATTGCGCAGGCGCACCGGGCGCTGGGTGACGTCGACGCCATTCATCAGGATGCGGCCGCTGTCGGGTTTATCCAGGCCGGCCATCAGGCGCATGAGGCAGGTTTTGCCGGACAGGGTGCGGCCGAGCAGAACGTTGAAGGATCCGGGTTCGAAATCAAGGCATGCATCGTCGATCCAGACCTGGCCTTCGACGGTGCGGCTGACGTGCTCCAGGGTTAATGACATGGCTCGGCCTTTTTTATTATTGGAGTCAAGCGACCTGATCAACAGAGCGACATTCGTGCCAGATTTTTCAAACTATTGATCCAAATCGAAAATCCTGTCGATGGAGGAAAAACAGAGTTCGTTGCTGAACAGAAATGAACAGCCATGACTGAACATTTGAACAATTCGTCGATTGACAATGAACAATAGTGAACAACACTCTATGGACCGTTTCGCGCTCCCTTTAGGAGCCCGGCTTGCCGGCGAAGGCGATTTTGATGACGCCTTCGCCGGCAAGCCGGGCTCCTACAGTACGCTCCGGGGGCAGGACAGAATTGCAAAACCTGTGTGGGCTTGCTCCCACAGGGGAGTCCCTATAACAACAATAAAAGCGTTATTCAGAGACTGACTGCCATGGCCGCACCCGCCCTGCCGCTCTCCCACGACGCCATCATCCAGGACTCCTGGTCCCGATGCCGCGCGTTCGGTCTCGATCATCAGAGTGCCCCTGCGTTCGATCAGCTGCCGCCCGAGGGCATTGCCCGATTGCTGGAGAGCCAGCACTCACTGGTACAGACCACCCATCAGGAAGTCCTGCCGTATTACGAAAACATCCTGAGCAATTCCAATTGCCTGATCATGCTCGCCGACAATCAGGGCCAGGTGCTGAAGTCCTGGGGTACCCAGCGTTTTATCGAGCCCGGCCTGACCCGCGGTTTCAGCGCCGGCGCCAGCTGGATGGAGCGTTGCAGCGGCACCAATGCGATCGGCACCGCGCTGGCCTGCGAGCAGGCGGTGCATATCGAGCACGATGAACATTTCCTGAAGGCCAACCGTTTCATGACCGGTTCCGCCGCGCCGATTTTCGATGCCGAACGCCAGATGATCGCGGTACTCGATGTCTCCAGCGACAGCTACCTGCCGCCATCCCACACCCTCGGCATGGTCAAAATGATGAGCCAGACCGTGGAAAACAGGCTGATTCTCAACCTGTTCCATGGCCAGCACTTTCAACTGACCTTCAACACCGGGCTGAATAACCTCGACAGCCAATGGGCCGGGCTGATGATTTTCGATGAGAGCGGCCAAGTGCTGTCTGCCAATCGCCGGGCCGACAACCTGCTGGGCCTCAGCCTGTCGCGGGTCAGTGTCGAAAGTGTGTTCAAGGTCTCGCTATCGGAGCTGCTTAACCAGCCCGAGGGACTACCCTTTGCGCTGCAAGCCTCCGGACGCAACCGCTTTCAGTGCCTGTTGAAACGACCGAAACCAGTGCCGGTGCAGGCACCGCTGGTTGCTGAGCCGGCGGTGACGGCGCCTGCTGCCATCAGTCTCAACACCCTGCATTTCGGCGACAGCCGCGTGGAAAAAGCCGTGCGCCAGGCCGAGCGCTTGTTGGAAAAGGACATTCCATTATTGATCCATGGGGAAACCGGGGTCGGAAAGGAAGTCTTCGTCAAAGCCCTGCATCAAGCCAGCTCACGCAGCAAACAATCGTTCATTGCCGTCAACTGCGCGGCGATCCCCGCCGAACTGGTGGAATCCGAGCTGTTCGGTTATGAGAAAGGCGCGTTCACCGGGGCCAATCAGAAAGGCAGCATCGGGCTGATTCGCAAGGCGGATAAAGGCACGCTGTTTCTCGATGAGATCGGCGACATGCCGTTGCCGACCCAAGCGCGGCTATTAAGGGTGTTGCAGGAGCGTTGCGTGCAACCGGTGGGCAGCAGCGAGCTGTTCCCGGTGGACATTCGCATTATCTCGGCGACCAACCGCTCGTTGCGCGAGCAGGTTCAGTTGGGGCGGTTTCGTGAAGATCTTTATTACCGGATCGGCGGCTTGACCCTAGAACTGCCTCCCCTGCGCGAACGCAGTGACAAGGAAGCGCTGTTCAAGCGCCTGTGGGAGCAGCATCGTGAGCCTTCGCAGTGGGCAGGACTGAGTCGAGAAGTGCTGGAGTTGTTCGGCCGTCATCCTTGGCCGGGGAATTTAAGGCAGGTCAGCAGCGTGATGCAGGTGGCGTTGGCCATGGCCGAAGAACAACCGGTGCGGCCGGAGCATTTGCCGGATGATTTTTTTGTGGATCTGGAGATGGAGCCGGTTGAGGTGGATGAACCCTTGGCGGTGGATTTGAATGATGCCGAGGAGTTGAATCGGCAGTTGCAGGCGGTGGGGGGGAATATCTCCCATTTGGCCCGTAGGCTTGGGGTAAGCCGCAATACCCTTTACAAGCGGTTGCGCCAGGCTGAGTGACGCGTGAACCGCGGGTGCGGTGTTTGGCTTGAGACCTTCGCGAGCAGGCTCGCTCCCACAGGGGATTTGTGTTGTACACAACATCGGAGTTCGACTTGCGCCATTGTGGATGTGAAGGAGTGAACTGCAGATGCGGTGTTCGGCTTGAGACCTTCGCGAGCAAGCCCGCTCCCACAGGGGATTTGTGTCGTAAATAAACTTCAACTACACCGTCGATCAAATGTGGGAGCGAGCCTGCTCGCGAAGGCGTCAGCATTGTCGATACAGCATTCGCTTCCATACCCAAAAACAAAAACCCGCACAAGGCGGGTTTTGTTTTGTAGCAAACACAGCAATCAGTCCGCCAGACGCCAGGTCGTCCCACCCTTCCCGTCTTCCAGCACCACGCCCATGGCGGTCAGCTGGTCGCGGATGCGGTCGGATTCAGCCCAGTCTTTACCCGCACGAGCTGCCAGACGCGCAGCAATCAGTGCGTCGACTTGCGCCGCATCAACCCGCCCTTCGGCACCGGCCTGCAGGAAGTCATCCGCTTCAAGCTGCAACACCCCCAATACGCTGGCCAGTTCTTTCAAACGGGCAGCCAGGCCGGCCGCGGCGTTCAAATCACTTTCGCGCAGGCGGTTGATCTCGCGAACCATCTCGAACAGCACCGCGCAGGCTTCCGGCGTGCCGAAGTCGTCGTTCATCACCGTGGTGAAACGCTCGACAAAGGCTTCGCCGCCAGCCGGCGCCACGTTCGGCAGGCCTTTCAACGCGTGGTAGAAACGCTCGAGGGCGCCCTTGGCGTCCTTGAGGTTGTCTTCCGAATAGTTGATCGCGCTGCGGTAGTGGCTCGACACCAGCAGGTAACGCACGACTTCCGGGTGGTACTTGTCGAGCACGTCGCGAATGGTGAAGAAGTTGTTCAAGGACTTGGACATCTTCTCGCCATTGATGCGAATCATGCCGCAATGCATCCACGCGTTGGCGTAGGTCTTGCCAGTGGCCGCTTCGCTCTGGGCGATTTCGTTTTCATGGTGCGGGAACTCAAGGTCGCTGCCGCCGCCATGAATGTCGAAGGTCTCGCCGAGGCAGCAGGTCGACATCACCGAGCACTCGATGTGCCAGCCCGGACGCCCGTCGCCCCACGGCGAAGGCCAGCTCGGTTCGCCCGGCTTGGCGCCTTTCCACAGCACGAAGTCCAACGGGTCCTGCTTGGACTCGTCGACTTCGATCCGCGCGCCGATGCGCAGGTCTTCGATTTTCTTGCGCGACAGCTTGCCGTAGCCCATGAACCTGGCGACGCGGTAATACACGTCGCCATTGCCCGGGGCGTAGGCGTAGCCCTTGTCGATCAGGGTCTGGATCATCGCGTGCATGCCGGGGATATGCCCGGTGGCGCGCGGCTCCATGTCCGGCTTCTGGATGTTCAGGCGCGCTTCGTCTTCGTGCATCGCCGCGATCATGCGCTCGGTCAGCGCTTCGAACGACTCGCCGTTTTCACGGGCGCGATTGATGATCTTGTCATCGATGTCGGTGATGTTGCGCACGTAGGTCAGGTCATAACCGCTAAAGCGCAGCCAGCGGGTCACCAGGTCGAAGGCGACCATGCTGCGGCCGTGGCCCAGGTGGCAGTAGTCGTACACGGTCATCCCGCAGACGTACATGCGCACCTTGTTGCCATCCAGGGGTTTGAAGACTTCTTTGCTCTTGGTGAGCGTGTTGTAGATCGAAAGCACTTTAGAGGTTCCTTGAATCACTGGCCCCACGAATCACGCAAGGTCACGGTACGGTTGAATACCGGAGCACCTGGTTTCGAGTCCTTGATATCCGCGACGAAGTAACCCTCGCGCTCGAACTGGAAACGGTCTTCCGGCTGTGCGTTGCCAAGCGAAGGCTCGGCACGACAACCGGTGAGGACTTGCAGCGAATCAGGGTTGATGTTGTCCAGGAAACCGGCGCTGTCTTCGGCTTTCTCAGGGTTCGGCGAACGGAACAGGCGATCGTACAGGCGTACTTCGCACTCGACGCTGGCCGCGGCCGGCACCCAGTGCACCACGCCTTTGACCTTGCGGCCTTCCGGGTTCTTGCCCAACGTTTCCGGATCGTAGGAGCAACGCAGTTCGACGATATTGCCGTCGGCGTCCTTGATCGCTTCGTCGGCACGGATCACGTAGCTGCCGCGCAGACGCACTTCGCCGTTCGGCTCCAGGCGCTTGTAGCCTTTTGGCGGCTCTTCCATGAAGTCTTCACGGTCGATGTAGAGCTCGCGGGCGAACGGCAAAACGCGCACACCCATGTCTTCTTTCGGGTGGCACGGCAGTTCGAGGTTCTCGACCTGGCCTTGCGGGTAGTTGGTGATCACGACTTTCAGCGGACGCAATACGCACATGGCACGCGGGGCGCTGTGGTCGAGGTCGTCGCGGATGCTGAATTCGAGCATGCCGAAGTCGACCACGCCGTCGGAACGGTTGGTGCCGATCATTTCGCAGAAGTTGCGGATCGATTTCGGCGTGTAGCCACGGCGACGGAAGCCCGACAGCGTGGACATGCGCGGATCGTCCCAACCGTTGACGTGCTTTTCATCGACCAGCTGCTTGAGCTTGCGCTTGCTGGTGATGGTGTAGTTCAGGTTCAGGCGGCTGAACTCGTACTGGCGCGGGTTCGCTGGAACCGGCAGGTTCTCCAGGAACCACTCGTAGAGCGGACGGTGGCTTTCGAACTCCAGGGTGCAGATCGAGTGGGTGATGCCTTCGATGGCGTCCGACTGACCGTGGGTGAAGTCGTAGTTCGGGTAGATGCACCACTTGTCACCGGTCTGGTGGTGGTGCGCGTGACGGATGCGATACATGATCGGGTCGCGCAGGTTCATGTTCGGCGAGGCCATGTCGATCTTGGCCCGCAGTACCCGTGCGCCATCCGGGAACTCGCCGGCGCGCATGCGGGCGAACCAGTCGAGGTTCTCTTCCACGGAGCGATCGCGGAACGGGCTGTTCTTGCCCGGCTCGGTCAGGGTGCCGCGGTATTCCTTGGCCTGGTCCGGGCTCAGGTCGTCGACATAGGCCTTGCCAGCCTTGATCAGTTCGACGGCCCAGTCGTGCAACTGGTCGAAATACTGCGAGGCATAGCGCACTTCACCGGACCATTCGAAGCCCAGCCATTTGACGTCGCTTTCGATCGCGTCGATGTATTCCTGGTCTTCCTTGGCCGGGTTGGTGTCGTCGAAACGCAGGTGCGTGACGCCGCCGAATTCCTGGGCCAGGCCGAAGTTCACACAGATCGACTTGGCGTGACCGATGTGCAGGTAACCGTTGGGCTCAGGCGGGAAACGGGTGACGATCTGCGTGTGCTTACCCGAGTCCAGGTCCGCCTGGATGATCGGGCGCAGGAAATTGACCGGCACGGCAGGGCCGGTCTTGGAATTCGAGGTAGGGTCGACAGTGGGCTTGCTCATAGGATCCTTGAACGTACAAGTGCGCGGCCAGTTGGCCAAATCAAAGCGGCTGTTATAAATCAAAGGGGCTTATCATAGCCGATGCTGTCAAGTCGCTGACAGAGCAGGCCCGAAAACGGCTGCATTTAATCGGATGCAAATGAAAAACGGCCTCGAAATTCGCGTCTGTCGCGCTAAACTGCGCACCTTGGCCAACATTGGCCGGACCGGTTGAGGGCTGCACAGCCCCAAAACCCACGAATTCTCAGATAACGCATCTCCCATAAAGAGTCCACCATCATGACCCAAGTCAAACTGACAACAAACCATGGCGACATCGTCCTGGAACTGAACGCTGAAAAGGCACCGCTGACCGTTGCCAACTTCATCGAGTACGTCAAAGCCGGTCACTACGAAAACACCGTTTTCCACCGCGTCATCGGTAACTTCATGATCCAGGGCGGCGGTTTCGAGCCAGGCATGAAAGAAAAGAAAGACAAGCGCCCAAGCATCCAGAACGAAGCCGACAACGGCCTGCCGAACGACAAGTACACCGTCGCCATGGCCCGCACCATGGAGCCACATTCGGCTTCCGCCCAGTTCTTCATCAACGTGGCTGACAACAGCTTCCTGAACCACAGCGCCAAGACCACTCAGGGTTGGGGCTACGCGGTATTCGCCAAAGTCGTTGCCGGCACAGACGTAGTGGACAAGATCAAGGGTGTTTCCACCACCATGAAGTCCGGCCACCAGGACGTGCCAGCAGAAGACGTGATCATCGAGAAAGCCGAGATCATTGGGTGATACTGCTGATTTCAGACTTGCATCTGGAAGAGGAGCGCCCGGACATAACCCGGGCGTTTCTGGATTTGCTTGCCGGGCGCGCCCGCTCGGCGAGTGCGTTGTACATCCTGGGCGATTTTTTCGAAGCGTGGATTGGCGACGATGCCATGACCGCCTTCCAGCGGTCCATCTGCCAGGCCCTGCGCGACCTCAGCGACAGCGGCACGGCCATTTTCCTGATGCACGGCAATCGTGACTTCATGCTTGGCCAGGCCTTTTGCAAACAGGCCGGCTGCACATTATTGAAGGACCCGAGTGTCGTGCAGTTTTACGACGAGCCGGTGCTGTTGATGCACGGCGACAGCCTCTGCACCCGTGATGTCGGCTATATGAAGTTGCGACGCTACCTGCGTAACCCCGTGACCTTGTTCATCCTGCGCCATTTGCCCCTGGGCACCCGGCAGAAACTGGCGCGCAAGCTGCGCAGTGAAAGCACGGCCCAGGTGCGGATGAAGGCCAATGACATCGTCGATGTCACGCCGGAAGAAGTGCCGCGGGTCATGCAGGCCCATGGCGTGAAGACCTTGATCCATGGCCATACCCATCGCCCCGCCATCCACAAGCTGCAGATCGGCGAGCAGGCGGCCAGGCGCATTGTTTTGGGGGATTGGAATCGCCAGGGCTGGGCGTTGCAGGTGGATGAGAATGGGTTTGCGTTGGCGCCGTTCGACTTCGCCCCGCCGCCGCAATTGGCGGCACCCACAATCTAACTACCGAACACAAATCACCTGTAGGAGCGAGCCTGCTCGCGATGGTGTATCAGCTACAGGGGTGTCGACTGACACACCATCGCGAGCAGGCTCGCTCCTACAGGGGTTTTGTGGTTGGCTTAGTGGCCGGAGGCCGCAGGCCCCGCCTTCGCCGCGAACGGCGGTTTTGCCAGCCACACCAGCAGGATCAAGCCCATGAACCCCCACCCCAGCAACGTGAAGTAATCCACGGTGGAGAGCATGTACGCCTGACTGGTCAGCACATGGTCCAGCTGCGCATAAGCCTGATTACCCGCCCCGCCCAAGGCATTCAGCGCATCCCGTGTCGCCGGCTCATAGGTGCTGATGCTTTCGCTCATATAGGCATGATGCTGGTCCGCCCGGCGAATCCAGATCCAGGTGGTCAGCGACGCGGCAAAACTGCCGCCCAGGGTTCGCAGGAAAGTCGCAAGGCCGGCGCCGTCGGCGATCTGGCTCGGTGGCAGGTCCGACATCAGAATGCTCAAGGTCGGCATGAAGAACAGCGCCACGCCGATGCCCATGAACAGCTGCACCAGGGCGATGTGCTGGAAATCCACTTCATTGGTGAACCCGGCACGCATGAAGCAACTCAAGCCGATGCACAGGAACGCGCCGCCGGCCAGCAACCGCAGGTCGAACTTGTGCGCGTACTTGCCGACAAAGGGTGACATCAATACCGGCAGAATGCCGATCGGCGCCACCGCCAGCCCGGCCCAGGTCGCGGTATAGCCCATCTGGGTCTGCAGCCATTGCGGCAGGATCAGGTTGATCCCGAAAAATCCGGCGTAACCGCATACCAGCACGATGGTGCCGATACGGAAGTTGCGATAGGCGAACAACCGCAAATTGACCACCGGGTGCTTGTCGGTCATTTCCCAGATCACGAACACCGCCAGTGCAATCACCGAAATGGCCGCACCCATTATGATGAAGTTCGACTCGAACCAGTCCAGGTCGTTGCCCTTGTCGAGGATCATCTGCAAGGCACCGACGCCGATGATCAGCGTGATCAACCCGACGTAATCCATCGGCTGATAACTGGTCACTACCGGACGTGCCTTGAGTTGCTGGCGCACCACCATCACGGCGAAAATCCCGATCGGCACGTTGATGAAGAAAATCCACGGCCAGCTGTAGCTGTCGGTAATCCAGCCGCCAAGGATCGGACCGGCAATCGGCGCCACCACCGTGACCATCGCCAGCAACGCCAGGGCCATGCCGCGCCTGGCCGGCGGATAGACGGCGATCAGCAGTGTCTGGGTCATCGGGTACAACGGACCGGCGACCAGTCCTTGCAGCACGCGAAAGCCGATCAGTTCCGGCATCGAAGTCGAAATACCGCAGAGAAACGAGGCCAGCACAAACAGAATGGTCGCCCAGAGAAACAGCTTCACCTCACCGAAACGCCGGCTGAGCCAACCGGTCAACGGCAGCGCAATCGCGTTGCTCACCGCGAACGAGGTGATGACCCAGGTGCCCTGCTCCGAGCTCACGCCGAGGTTGCCGGAAATCGTCGGCAACGCCACGTTGGCGATGGTGGTGTCGAGCACCTGCATGAAGGTCGCCAGCGACAGGCCGATGGTGCTGAGCAGCAGGCTGGGCGGCGTGAAAGACGCGTTATTGCTCATCGCGGATCCTTTGAAACTGGGCAGGCGCGGCCCCTTTCAACAGGCGCCGCTGATCCTGTGGGAGCGAGCTTGCTCGCGATAGCGGTGGATCAATCGACAAATATGTTGAATGTTAATCCGCCATCGCGAGCAAGCTTGCTCCTACAGGTTCGGTGTGATGGCCAATCAGCGTTGCGCGGTCTTGCTGACCGCCGCGCTGTTGTCGTGGATCAACCGGGCGATCATTTCGTCGGCCTCGACCAACTGCCGGTCATAAACGCTGGTGCTGAACGAAGCCTTTTGCGGCGGCTGTTGTGCCAGCACCGGGCCGCTCTGGTCATGCAGGTTCACATTGACCTGCGTCGACAGGCCGACCCGCAACGGGTGGCTGGCCAGTTCTTCGGCGTTGATGTGGATCCGCACCGGCACGCGCTGGACGATCTTGATCCAGTTACCCGTGGCGTTCTGCGCCGGCAGCAGGGCAAAGGCGCTGCCGGTGCCAGCGCCGAGGCTGTCGATGGTGCCGCTGTATTTCACGTCGCTGCCGTACAGGTCGGCTTCGATGTCCACCGGCTGGCCGATGCGCATGTCACGCAACTGGGTTTCCTTGAAGTTGGCGTCGATCCACAGCTGATCCAGCGGGATTACCGCCATCAGCGCCGTGCCCGGCTGCACCCGCTGACCGAGTTGCACGGTGCGCTTGGCGACATAGCCGGTGACCGGCGCGATCAAGGTGCTGCGGGCATTGTTCAGGTACGCCTGACGCAGTTGTGCGGCTGCAGACATCACATCCGGATGCGACGAGACCACAGTGTCGTCCACCAGGGCGCTGGTGGTTTTCAGCTGTTGCCTGGCGTTGGCCAGGGCGTTTTGCGCCGAGGTCAGGTCGTCGCGAGCGTGGGACAGTTCTTCCTGGGAAATCGCCCCGCCGGCCGCCAGATTCTTGCGGCGGTTGAAGTTGTCCTGGGCCTTTTGCACTTCCGCCTGTTGCGCATTGACCTGGGCTTTCATGCCGTCGACGTTGCTGTACAAGCCGCGCACCTGGCGCACGGTGCGGGCGAGGTTGGCCTGGGCACTTTGCAAACCGACCTGGGCATCGTTCGGGTCGAAGTTGATCAGCACCTGGCCTTCATGGACCAGGTCGCCATCGTCGGCGCCAATGCTGACGACGGTGCCGGTGACCAGCGGGGTGATTTCCACCACGTTGCCGTTCACATAGGCATCATCGGTGCTCTCGTTCCAGCGTCCGTAGAGTTCGTGATAACCCCAGACGCCCAGGCCGGCGAGTATCACCACCAGCGCCAGGATCACCAGCATGACTTTGCGCTTGCGCTGATTGCTCGCGTCTTGAGAGGTGTCAGGGGCTTGAGTTGTATCGGCAGTAGCCATGACGAATACCTTGAATTAGTTATGCTGCGTGGCTGGGGTCTGATTGGCTGCGGTCAGGGTGTCGCCCTGAAAACCGCCACCCAGCGCCTGCATCAGTTGGATCGACAGGTCGATCTGCTCGGCATTCAGGCTCGCCAGCTGACGCTGGGCCTGGAGCAGTTGCTGCTCGATGCTGAGCACGTCCAGGTAGTTGCCGATGCCGGAACCGTAGCGCTGGACCACGGTGTCGTATGACTGCTGGGCAATGTCGGTGGCGTGTTGCTGGGCACCGATCTGCCGGCCGATATCACGCAACTGGTTGATGGTGTCGCTGACATCGCCCAGGGCCTTGACCAGGCTTTTGTTGTACTGCGCCACCGCGAGGTCGTAATCGGCGTCCCGGGAATCGAGATCGGCACGCAGTCGGCCGCCATCGAAAATCGGCACGGAGATCGTCGGCGCGATATTGAAGAAACGACTGGCCGAACCGAACATCGCATCGCCCAGCAAAGACTCGGCACCGGCCGCGGCGCTCAGGTTGAGGTTGGGGTAGAAACGGGTTTTGCCGGCGTCAATGTTCTTGCTCGCCGCTTCGACCCGCCAGCGCGACGCCACCAGGTCCGGACGACGACCGAGCAGCTCGGCCGGCAGTACCGATGGCAGTGCCACGGCGCTGGGCTGGAGGATCTTTGGCCGGGCAATTTCATTACCCCGGTCAGGACCTTTGCCGAGCAAGACGGCCAAGGCGATTTTCGCACTTTGCAGGCGTTTTTCGGCGTCGATCAGGCTGGCTTCGGATGTGGCGGCCAGGCTTTCGGTCTGCTGGAACTGGTACTGGCTGTCGATCCCCGAACTCAAGCGGCGCTGGCTCAGGTCGAGCATCTGCCGGGTGCGCTTGAGGTCCTCGCTGGCCAGATCATGGACGATGTGCGCCTGCCCCAGATCGCTGTAGGCGCGGGCGACGTCGGCCGCCAGGGTCAACTGCGCCGCCTGTTGATCGACTTCGGCGGCCCGGGCCTGGCCCAATGCGGCTTCCCAGGCGTCGCGCTGGCCGCCCCAGAGGTCAAAGTTGTAATTGAAACCGGCGCTGATGTTGCGCACGGTGGAGTAGGCATCGCCCTGGCCGTTCGGGTCCTGATCCCGTGCCAGGCGCGAGCGGCTGACGCCGGCGCTGGCATCGAGGGTTGGCATGCGCTCGGCGTCGGCGGCGTAAGCGGCGGCGCTGGCCTGATGGGCGCGGGCGTCGGCGATTTGCATGTCCGGGCTGTCGTGCAAGGCTTCGCGGATCAGGCCGTCGAGCTGCGGGTCGCCAAGGCTTTTCCACCAGTCGCTTTTCGGCCAGGCCGCCGGCGACAAGGTCACGCCGCCGAGGGATTGCCCGGCCTTGAGGTTTTTCGCTTCGAGGCTGACGCCTTCGGTGTTCAGGCCGCTGTAGCTGGCGCAACCGGCCAGGGTCATGGCCAACAGCACCAGGCTGAAGCCGGTGCGCAAAGTTTTACTGTTCATTTGTCACCTACCCGCAGCAGGGTGATCGAGTCACCGGCAGCCACCAGGATTTTCTTGAGGATCTGTTCCAGGGTTTTCAGTTCTTGCGGGGTGATGGCGCCGGCCAGTTCATTCATGGCATCGGCGCCGATGTGTGGCAGGCGGTCGGCGAGCTTCTGCCCCTCTTCGGTCAGCACCAGCTGCACCTGACGGCGGTCCGCCTCGGAACGTTGGCGGGCGAGGAAACCTTTCTGTTCCAGGCGGTCGAGCATGCGGGTCATCGAGCCGCTGTCCAGGGACAGGTGACGGCAGAGTTCGGCCGGGGTATCGACACCGAACTGGGCCATGATGATCAGCACCTTGAACTGCGCGGCAGTGATGCCGTGAGGTTCCATGTGGGTGTCGATGATCCGGTCCTTGAGCAGCGCCGCGCGCCCGAGCAGGAGACCGAGATGGCACGTGTGGAATTCGTCCGGGGTGAAATGCTTCATCTGGCCACCAATTAGCTGCCTAGGCAGAGAATGTATGTCCAGATGTTACTGCCTAGGCAGCGAATGTCAACGTAATAGTTAGGTTGCTAGCTATTTTTGTTGATGAAAGGTGTTTTGCAGGTGAGTTTGGTGAGGGTTGAAAAAGGGTTTTTAAGTAGGTTTTGCGGGGCTGATAGATTGCTTTCGCTGGCAAGCCAGCTCCTACAGGGGATCGTGTCAATCACATGGATCCCGTCGATCACCTGATCATGTCGATTGCATGGATCGCGCGATACACACGGACCTGTAGGAGCTGGCTTGCCAGCGAAGGAAGCGACTCGGTTTCAGAGGGAACGCGGGGCTAGAAATCCCGCTTGTAGAAGATATCCAGCGAACTGGCTACACCACCCGCAGCCTCGAGGTAGACCTTCTTGCTCAGCTTGTAGCGCAACGCAATGGTGTTGGCCGGCTCAAACACCCCAACCCCGTAACGCAAACTGAGTTTTTCCGAGATATTGCCGCTGGCCACCACACTGGTTTCGTTGCCGCTGCCCTCGGTATCGAGCTGGAAGTCCTGAATGCCCAGGCTCTTGGCCAGGCCGCCGGTCACCCCCGAACTGCCCATCAAGCCCAACCCGAGGGCGGCCTGTGCGAGCATGTTGTTGTCTTCACCCGTGGTGCTGATCGGACGGCCCAGCACCAGATAGGACAACGCCTGTTCCTGGCTCATGGCCGGCTCGGAGAAGATTTGCGTGTTCGGCTGCTCGGCGCTGCCACTGAGGCGAATGCCGGCGATCACGTCGTCGGTCTGGCGAATCGCTTCGATGTCCAGGTACGGCTGGTCGAGGGGCCCGGCAAACAGCAAACGCGCCCGGCGCACTGTCAGCCGCTGGCCATAAGCACGGTAACGTCCGTCGTTGAGCCAGAGCTCGCCGCGGGTGTCCATGTTATCGCCGATGTGCACATGCCCTTGCAGGTTGGCGGTCAGACCAAACCCGGCAAAGCTGAGTTTTTCTTCGCCCACCACCACATCGATGTCCATTGCCATGGCCATCGGCGGTTTGCCCTCTTCGGTCTGCTGGCCGATGATCACCGTGTCATCGGAGACCTTGACCGTCGACGGCGGCAACTCGCGCACGGTGATTTCCCCCTTGGGCACCCGTACTTTGCCGGCAACCGACAGTTTGTCGTCCTTCATCGAGATCTTCAGGTCCGGCGCCATTTCCAGCTTGGCATATGGCTCGACGGACACCGGCAATTGCGAGCCCTTGAGCACCAGGTCCACCACCAGTGCCTGGCCCCAGGCGATGTCGCCGTTCAAGCTGCCCTGCCCGTTCTTGCCGCTTTTCCAGCTGCCGTCCAATTGCACGGTTTCGCCGGCAATCAGCGCCCGCACCTGCAAGGCTTCTAGCTCCATCGGCAGTTCCGGCCCGGAAATCTCGCCGTCGCTGAGCAGCAGACTGCCGTTGACCTGCGGTGCCAGCAATGCACCGGAAATCGTGCCGCTGCCATTCAAGCGCCCGGTCATTTTCTCGACCATGGGCACAAACGGCCGTGCCACGGACAGGTCCAGCCCGGTCAGACGGAAAGAGCCGGTCAGCGGTTTGTCCTTGGGCAACGGATTGATTTGCGCCTGTACCATCAATTCGCCGAGCTTGCCGCCCACGAAGTTGAGGTCGGTGTCGATGCGCTTGGGCGTGAGTTTGCTTGTCAGTTTCAGGGTCTGGTACGGGAAGTCCAGCCACTGTTCTTTCTCGCGCACGCGCAGCGTGCCACCGCTGGCATCGATGCTGATTTGACCGTTCGGGCCGCTGGCAGGCATGTCCAGTTGCAGGTCAGCGTTGAGCCGGCCCTTCCAGGCAAAATCCTTGGGCAACCACTGCGCCAGGCTGTCGATCGGGAATTGCTTGAGGTGATAACGCAGCTTCGGTTCCGGCATCAGGCGCTGGTCTTCACCGCACAGGCTGGCCGGGCCGGACTTCCAGCAATGAGCGCCGAAGTTGATCTTGCCGTCCGCCAGCCGTTCGAGCTTAGCCGGGCCTTGAAGCCTCCAGTCCTGGCCACCGGCCTGGATATCGCCACTGGCCAGGCGTCCGCGCCAGTTGCCTTTGTCCAGCGCACCGTCAAGACCCAGCGCCAGTTTCAGCTGTGGCCCTTGCAGGTCGAGGGTCAGTTTCTGGTTCTTGATATCGCCCTGGCCACTGGCGGTCAGCGTACCCAGCGAAGTGTCACCGGCCCGGATGCCGCTGCCCTTGAGATCGATTTTCGCCCGTTGCGCGCTGTCGAGCGTCGCATCCAGGTTCAGGCTCTGCAGGCGATTGTCTTCGAACGCCAGCTGCGTACCTTGCAGCCCGAGTTTGCCTTGCGGTGCCTTGAGCGAGCCGGCGACATCGACCCGGCCGTTGAGTTGACCGCGCAGTTGCGGCCACAGCTGCGCCAGGCGCGGCAGCTTGATGTCGATCTGGCCGGCAAGTTTCTGTTGCAGGCTGCCCTTGCCGTTGATGCTGTTGTCGCCCAGGCGGATCTGCAGCGCACTGAGGTTCCATTGCTCGCCGCCGCCGTCGGCCTTGGCCTGGATCACTGCCGGTTGGCCGCGCAGTTTGCCTTTCAAGTCCAGGTCGGCATTCAGGCTGAGCTTTTCATTCTTCAGCTCGCCTTTGCTGCGCAACGGTCCGGCCAGGGTGCCCGGCAACTCCGCGACCCAGTACGCCGGATTGATCGCCGACAGGTCCAGCGCGGTGTCCCAGGCAATGCCATCGGCAAATTGCAGGTTCAGGTGACCCTGAGCCTTTCCCTGCCCGGCTTCGAGCTGGATTTGTTGCAAGTAGATTTTCGTCAGATCGCCGGCGAACGGGCTGTTCAGGCTGAACGCCCCGGCCGGACCATCCAGCGCGGCCTTGAAGTTGCCGAGGTATTTGCCGTCGGTGTAGGAGACTTCACCGTTGAAGCTGCGCAAGGCCACTTCCGGTTCATCGATCACCGGGTAGAGGCGGTGCCAGGGGAAATCCAGCCAGTCGATCTTCGCCTCGGCACTAAGGCCTTTGCTCCAGTCCAGTTGTCCACTGAGCTTGAGGCTTTGCTTATCGTTGGCCGTCAGGTCCAGTCCGGCGATCTGCGCGCCGTTGGCGTCGACCTTGCCTTGCAGCAGCAACGCGACCGGGCCTTTCTCGGCGGGCAGCGTGGCTTTGCCGTGCAGCTGGTAACCCTGTTTCAGGTTGCCGTCGCCGGTGAGTTCCAGCTGGTTGAGTTGCAGGGTGTCCGGCAGGTCGGTGCCGGCCTTGAAGCCATCGGCGGTGATGCGCACCTTGGCCGGCAGGTTTGCCACCAGCGGTTGCAGTTCGCCGGTCAGTTGTCCGTTAAGGTAGCCGCTGCTGTCGGCTTTCAGGTTAAGGGTTTTCAGCAGGTCGCCGTCGACATTCAGCGCCAGCGCCCAGGGCTCGGTGCCCGGTGATGGCAGGGTCAGTTTGCCTTCGGCCTTGAGTGGCCAGTTGCCAGCGGGTTGCAGCAGGCCGGAAAGATTCAGGCTCAGTTCATCGCGTTGCAGATGCACGGAGTCGATCTGCAAACCTTTTTCGGTCCAGTGCGCTGCCAGTTGCAGACCCCTGAGCGCTTCGCTGCCATTGAACAGCAGACTGCCGACCTGGACATCGCCCAACTCGATCGCCAGTGGCAGTGTCAGGTCCGGGAGCGTAATGGGGGCGCTGCTCTCCTCTTCCTCGCCCGGGGGCAATTGCAGGCTGACCTGATCGGCCTTCAGTTGCTCGATGCACAAGGTCATGCGCGTCAGGCATAACGGCGACCAGGCGAAAATCGCCTTGCTCAGTTCGACCCGGCTGCTGTCCTGCTGCCACAGCACGTGATCGGCGCTCCACTGCCCGCCCAGACGCCCCTGAAAATTCTCCACGGTCAGACCCGGCACGAACCCGAGCGCCCAGCGACTGCCGGTCACCGTGCCCAGCACCGTGGCCAGCGTCAGCACGACCAGCATCAACAGCGCCAGGATCGCCAGCAGCGTTACTTTCAAACCACGCTTCACAGCTCGGGCCCCATGGAAAAGTGCAGTCGAAAGCCGCCGTCCTCTACCGCGTGAGCCAGGTCGAGGCGAATCGGCCCCACCGGCGACACCCAGCGCACGCCGATACCGACGCCGGTCTTGAGGTTCGGCAGTTCAAGTGTATTGAAGGAGTTGCCCTGGTCAACGAAGGTCGCGACCCGCCATTTTTCAGCGACGGAGTACTGATACTCGACGCTGCCGGCCACCATGTAACGACCGCCAATGCGATCGCCGTTGGAGTTTTCCGGGGACAGGCTCTGATAGTCGTAACCGCGCACGCTCTGATCGCCACCGGCGAAGAACCGCAAAGACGGCGGCACCGATTTGTAGCCGTTGGTCGCGCTGCCGCCGACCTGTACCCGACCGAGCAAGCGGTGCTTGTCGAAGACCGTGGTCAAGCCCTTCACCAGCGCCGTGCCGTAGAGCAGATTGGTGTCTGAACCCAACCCTTCCTTGGCGACCTTGGTTTCGAAGGCCAGGCGATAGCCGTTGTGCGGGTCTATACGGTTGTCGCTTTTCAGATAGGAATAACTGACGCCGGGCATGAGCAATGTGCTGAGCCCCGAGTCGTCGCCGAGTCGGTACTCTTCACGTTGCCATTTGAGCGACACCACTCGTTGCCAACCGCTGGGCAACTTGCTGTGCCACTCAGGTCCCAGGGTCAGCAGCTTGCTCAGGCTGTCCTTGTCGGCGATTTCTTCATACTGATAGCCGCCGGCAAAGCGCAGTTTGTCAGTCAGCGGCGGGTCCAGCGGAATGTCGTAGAACAGCCCGACGTTTTGCCGTGGCGCCGAAACTTCGGTTTCCCAGCCGTAGCTGTGCCCCTGGGGGTTGACCCAGTGCCGGGTCCAGTTGGCCTTGACCCGTGGGCCGACATCGGTGGAATAGCCCACGCCCAGGCCCATGGTCCGCGGCTTGCGAGTGTCGAGCTTGACGTCCACCGGAATCACGTTGTCCTTGGACGCTGTCGGCGCCGCATCGACCCGTACGCCCTCGAAGTAGCCACTCGATTGCAGTGCCTGGTTGAGTTCGGCGATCAGTTCGGAGTCATAGGGGGCGCCCGCCTTGAACGGCACCATGCGTTGCAACAGGTCCTCGTCAAAGGGGGTGTCGCCTTCGAAACTGACCTTGCCCAGGGAATAACGTGGGCCGCTGTTGTAGACCAACTCGATGTCGGCCACGCCGGCCCGGGGGTCTACCGCCAGCTTCTGGCTGGTGAAGCGCCCGCTGAAGAAGCCGTAGCGCGACGCCTGGTTCTGGATCATTCGCTTGGCGTCTTCGTAGTGGCCATGATTGAGCACCGCGCCGGTCTTGAGTGCGGCGCTCTTGGGCACGCGAAAGGATTTGAGAGAGGCCGCGGGCCCCTCGACGCGCACGGTGACGTTGCGCAAATGCACCGGCTCGCCGGGATCGATGTTCAGCACCAGGCGCGGCGTCTTGCCGCCCTTCACGTCGCTGTCGATCTGAGGCTGGTAATAACCCAGGGCCTGGGCGGCCTTGCGCGCCTGCTCCTCGGCGCCACGACTGAAGCGCAGCAAGGCTTCCTCGTCACGATCGCCGAGAATGCCGATATAGCCCTCTATATTGGCCTTGAGTTCATCGTTGGACGGTTTGATCCGCACATCCAATTCACTTTGCGCCAGCGCCGCGCAGCTGGTGATCAGCATCAGCGCGCCGCTGGTAAATCTTCCTGGAAACTTCATAGGCGCGGATGCTATCACGAGCTTGGGAGCGTGATAGAGCGTCGCTTTGCGAGAAAGTTCTACCGTTATGCCGTTGCGGTTTGTAACACCTGGGGATTGGCGTGGAAAAATACGTGCTCTCGGATCGGTCCTACAGCCACTTCGCCGATTTCCTCATAGCCCTGCCGCTTATAGAACTCCAGATAGCGAGGATTCCCGGTATCGAGGACCACGCCTTGGGAATGTTCGTCCACCGCGCACCAGTTATGCACCGCTTGCAGCAGTTGTTCGCCGAAGTGCTTGCCCTGGAATTGTGGATGAATCCCCAGCAACGGCAGCAGGTGCACCGAGTCAGACGGCACGCACGCCATCACCGCATCGTGATATTCGAGGTAGCGGCGGGTGCAGCGGAAGCCGGTGCTGAGCACCATGCGCAGGCGCCAGGCCCAGCTTTCGGTGATACCCAGGCGCCGTTGCGGCGGTGCGATCAGGGCGATGCCGATCAACCGGTCGTTGACCAGCAGGCCGATGGCCGGCAAGTCCTGCAGAAAATGTTGCTTGACCAGTTCGCGCACCGTGGCGCGGACCCGTTGTTCATAACCGGGGCGTTCCGCTTCGAACAGATAGCCGAACGTCGGCTCGTGCCGATAAGCCTGGTACAACAAGGATCGGGCTTCGCGGGAATAGCCGCTGTCGAGCATGTGGATATCGGCGATGGCGGTCGAGGTTTCGGGCATAACGGTTGATCTCTCCGGGGCGCAGCGCAAAAAGCTGCGTTCTTTTGTTACGAGCCTGGCAGCGCCTGCACAGTTCCGTGCTGATCCAAATCAGTGTAGGTGCAACACAAGCCATCCTGCCAGACTAATCACTTCACCCAGACTGGCCCCATCCCTCCATGTCAGCTAGCATCGCCCTTTTGCCAGGACTGCCGACCATGAAGATCGTCTCCTTCAACATCAACGGGCTGCGCGCTCGCCCGCATCAGCTGGCGGCGCTGATCGAGAAGCATCAACCTGACGTGATCGGGCTGCAGGAAACCAAGGTCCACGACGAACAATTCCCCCTGGCCGAAGTCCAGGCTCTGGGCTATCACGTGTATTTCCATGGGCAAAAGGGCCACTACGGTGTAGCCCTGCTCTCGCGCAAAGAACCCCTGGCGCTGCACAAGGGTTTCGCCACCGATGACGAAGACGCGCAGCGCCGCTTCATCTGGGGCACGTTCGCCGATGCCAACGGCGTGCCGGTGACCATCATGAACGGCTATTTCCCCCAGGGCGAAAGCCGCGACCACCCCACCAAGTTTCCAGCCAAGGAGCGCTTCTATGGCGACTTGCAGCAATTGCTGGAAAGCCGGTTCAGCAACGATCAGCCGCTGGTGGTGATGGGCGACGTGAACATTTCACCGGAAGACTGCGACATCGGGATCGGTGCGGACAACATGAAACGCTGGCTGAAAACCGGCAAATGCAGCTTCCTGCCCGAAGAGCGCGAGTGGATGGCGCGCTTGAAGAACTGGGGCCTGGTGGACAGCTTCCGTCACCTCAACCCGGAGGTCGCCGACCGTTTCAGCTGGTTCGACTACCGTAGCCGCGGCTTTGAAGATGAGCCCAAGCGCGGGTTGCGCATCGACTTGATCATGGCGTCCCACGGCTTGTTGCCCCGGGTGAAGGATGCGGGCGTGGATTACGAACTGCGCGGGATGGAAAAACCGTCGGACCATGCGCCGATATGGCTGGAGTTGAGCTAAAACAAACGATCGCCAAAGAAAAACCGCCGAATGGCGTTTTTTGCGCGTTATCTGCCGCTTTCTGCCTTGCTCTGCGCGCCCGGGTCTACGATTCTTCAAGGACAACGACAACACCTGAGAAACCGCCATGAAAACCGTCGCCCAACTGCTCAAGTTAAAGGCCCAGCAAAATCAGGAAGTCCATACCATTGCCCCTCATCAAATGGTGCTGGAAGCGCTGATGGTCATGGCCGCGAAAAACGTCGGTGCATTGCCGGTCGTGAAGAATGGCGAGGTCATCGGCATCATCAGCGAGCGTGACTATGCGCGCAAACTGGTGCTCAAAGGCCGTTCGTCCGTCGGTACGCCGGTCGAGGACATAATGGTGTCACCGGTCATCACCGTGGACACCCAACAAACCGTGGAAACCTGCATGGGCATCATGTCCGAAAGACGCCTGCGGCACCTGCCGGTGGTGGAAGGCGGTACGCTGATCGGCTTGTTGTCGATCGGCGACCTGGTCAAGGAAGCCATCGCCGAACAGGCTGAGCTGATTCGGCAGTTGGAGCAGTATATTCGCGGGGAATAACCACTGACACCGCATAACCCTTGTAGGAGCGAGGCTTGCCCGCGAAGGCGGACTGACATACAACATCGATGTCGACTGACCTGGCCTGTTCGCGGGCAAGCCTCGCTCCTACAGGGGAATGGTGGTGTTCTCAGGCCGGCCAATGCCGCGCAAACACAGGTGCCAGCGTCGGATGCCGGTCGATCCGTTCCAGCCAGGTGAAAAACCCCGGCCGGGTACTGCGCAAATGCTCGCGGCTGCCCGCCCACCGACTGACCACCGCGGCCAGCACATCCAGGGCTCTGGGGCTTTCATCGCCCAGGTACAACTCGCCCGAGAACTGATCGGCAAACACCTCCCAGCTCCAGTGCAAGCGCTTGCGCGCGCCGGCCATGAGATTGTGCCTGGACGCTTCATCCGCCTGGGCCAACCAGCGTTCGGGGTAATCGATGATGCCAATGGCCGCATAGCAATTGCTGACGATAAATGTCAGGCCACGGATGGCCTGATCGCGCTCGGCAGGCTTTTCCGGCAGCAGCTTCGAATCGGGAAAGGTGAGCCCCAGGTGAATCAGGATCGCGGCACTCTCGGTGAGCGTACTGCCATCGGGCAGTTGCAAGGTCGGGATCTGCTTGAGTGGGTTGAGTTTCTCCAGCGCCATGGCGTCTTGCGGCGACGATTCGACGTCGATGAAGCGGTAAGGGATCTCGCAGAGCTCAAGTGCTGCTTCGATCGCGGCTGCGCCGGAGTTCTGGTGTCCGTAGAGCTGGTACATGGTGCGGCTCCCCTGGCGAGACAAGAATATAGTCAGTAGAGGCGCGCTCACCCGCCCTCGTTCCACTTCGATTACACGAACATTGCCCGCTCAAGTGTAGAAGTGCGCAGGGGAGCCGGCAATAATCCGGGGCGCATGCGCTGCCCGGCCAATCGCCAAGCTCGCGGCCCGCGGAATGTGTATGCACGACAACGACCAGGCGGAGATACCAAACCCTGTAGGAGCCGGCTTGCCGGCGAAGGCGTCCTCATGGGCGATGAGGCTCGAGGCAGCCTTCGCCGGCAAGCCGGCTCCTACAGGGTTGGCGTTTTCCACCATTCGGCGATACGCAGATGATGTTTCAGGACGCTGCCGATGACTGCGATCTTCTGATCGTCATTTCGCCCGCGCCATACACCGCTGATAACGCTCGTCGACCCGTTTGGCAAACCATGCCGTGGTGAGTTTGCGGGTGATTTTCGGGCTTTGCAGGACGATGCCCGGCAACACCGCGCGCGGCAATGAACGCCCCTCGGCCTGTTCGGCCAGCTCGAAAACCCGCCGGTAGAGTTCGGTATTCTCGAATTCGAGGCTTTTGCCCTCCTCCAGCTGATTGCGGATGCTCGGATTACGCATGCCCAGTTGCTTGCCAAGGGTGCGCACCGCCAGTTCCGTGGTGCCGGGCATGATCGAATCGTAGCGCACCAGATCGCCATCGAGCGCCAGCGGGATGCCCGTCGCACGACTTACCGCGTTCTGGAACGCGGCATTGCGGCTGGCGTACCACCCGGCATTGAAATCGGCGAAGCGGTACAGCGGCTGCTTGTAGCTCACTGGATAACCTAACAAGTGGGCGATGCCGAAATACATGCCACCGCGACGGCTGAACACTTCACGACGAATCGAACCGTCCACCGGGTACGGATAATCCCGCGCCTGCTCCTCGGCGAAATCGATGCTGACCTGCATCGGCCCGCCTGTGTGTACCGGGTTGAAACCGCCGAACAGGGTACGGCCCATGGGCACCATGCCGATGAAATCATCGAATATCGCGCTGAGCTCTTTTTCGCTGCGCGCGGCTTGCAGGCGGTCGCTGTAGCTTTTGCCGTTGCTGGAACTCACCTGCAACGCACCGCTCACCAGCAGGCCGGGGATGTGGGCCTTGGCGGCGCGGCGATCGATTTCTTCGCGGGCGATCCTGCCCAGGCCCGGCACCGGAGGATCCACCTGAAAGGTCGACTCCTGCTCGGTGACCGCCAGTACCGAACACAGGTTTTGTGTGGAAGGGTAGATATTCTGGGCGGCAAAGGCTGCATGGATGTCGGTAGCCCAGCCCTGGCGGTCGACAGTTTTGGCCGGCAGCAAGCGCACGATCTCGGCCCTGACCTCGGCGGGCTTGCGCGCCGGTGGCTCCTGGATGCGTTGAGTGCCGCAACCGGCCAGCACCAGCAATGCGGCGATACTCATGATCAATCGATTGGCTTGCATGATGCTCCATCAAATCCGTTGAGCCGGGTTAACCATACGATCAAAGGCATGGCGCAGGCTATGACTGTGCCGAGAAGGCACTGTTCCCTCTACAGGTACTTACCATGGGGCGAGAGGTTATTGTCCTGTAGGAGCAAGCTTGCTCGCGATGGAGGTCAACGATAACGCTGGAAACCTGACACCCCGCGGCGCTCTCAGGTTCTTCGCGAGCAAGCTCGCTCCTACAGGCAACCACGCCATCGGTGTGCCGACCTTCCAGTTCAATGCCTCGGCCGACTGGGACGTACCCCCATGCCCGGACTGGACCATACTTGCTCCACACATCGAGGAGCACAGGCCCATGAACCGTAGCGACGTACTGATCATCGGTGCCGGCCCGACCGGACTGGTACTGGCGTTGTGGCTGAGCAAACTGGGGATCCGCGTGCGGATCATCGACAAGTCGTCGAGCCCCGGCACCACGTCGCGGGCACTGGCGGTGCAGGCCCGCACGCTGGAACTGTATCGCCAGCTCGACCTCAGCCAGGCCGTGGTGCAGAACGGCCATCGGGTCGGCGCGGCGAACTTCTGGGTCAAGGGCGAACCGGTGGTGCGCTTGCCCCTGGGCAGCATCGGCGAGGGCCTGACCCCCTACGCATTCCTCGAAATATACCCGCAGGACGAACACGAGCGGCTGCTGATAGAACGCCTGGAAGCCTTCGGCATCCGGGTCGAGCGCAATACCGAGCTGGAGGGTTTCGAGGAAACCGGCGACGGCATCACCGCCCGCCTGCGCTTGCCGGATGGCCAGCTGGAAAGCTGCCAGACCTGTTATCTTGCCGGATGCGACGGCGCCCGGTCGATTGTGCGCAAGACTCTCGACACCGGTTTTCCCGGCGGCACTTATCAGCAGATCTTCTACGTCGCCGATGTGCAAGGCAATGGACCGGCGTTCAACGGCGAATTGCACGTGGATCTCGACGAGGCGGATTTTCTCGCGGTGTTTCCGTTGGCCGGTGAAGGTCGTGCCCGGCTGATCGGTACGGTGCGCGATGAACGCGCCGAGCAGGCTGAAACCTTGCGTTTCGAAGACGTCAGCAGCCGTGCCATCGAACACATGAAGGTACAAGTCGAGCAACTGAACTGGTTCTCGACCTATCGTGTGCACCATCGGGTGGCGGATCACTTTCGCACCGGGCGCGCGTTTCTGTTGGGTGATGCGGCTCACGTCCACAGCCCCGCAGGCGGCCAGGGCATGAATACCGGTATCGGCGATGCCATCAACCTGGCCTGGAAACTTGCCGCGGTACTGAACGGTGGCGCCCAGGCCGGACTGCTCGACACTTATGAACCGGAGCGCATCGCATTTGCCCGCAAACTGGTGGCCACTACCGACCGGGTGTTCAGCTTCGTCACCGCCGAAGGACGCCTGGCCGACCTGTTGCGCACACGGGTCGCGCCGTTCCTGCTGCCCAAGGTGGCTTCACTGGAAACGAGCCGCGAGTTCCTCTTTCGCACGGTGTCGCAAATCACCCTCGATTATCGCGCGATGCCGTTGAGCAAGGGCGTGGCCGGGCATGTTCATGGCGGCGACCGGTTGCCCTGGGCCCACGACGGTGAGGGGGACAATTTCGAATCGCTCAAGTGCATGAGTTGGCAGGTGCACGTGTACGGCGATACCAGCGATGAAATGATCGCCTGGTGCAACGAACATCACTTGCCGTTGCATGTGTTTGGCTGGCGTCCGGCGTTTGAAGCGGCGGGTTTGGGGCGTAGCGGGTTTTATCTGTTGCGGCCGGATACCTATGTAGCGATAGCCGAGACGTGCTCCGATCCGAAGGTGATCGAGCGGTATTTCCGGGATCATGGGATCAGGCCGTATTTTGGATCTCCCTGATTCACCACTGACCCCTGCAGAAGCCGGCTTGCCGGCGAAGGCGGAGTGTCAGCCGACACATATATTGACTGCCCCACTGACCCCTGTAGGAGCCGGCTTGCCGGCGAAGGCGGAGTGTCAGTCGAAGCATGTATTGACTGACCCACCGCTTTCGCCGGCAAGCCGGCTCCTACAAGGGTTGTGGCGATTGTTAGACCGCGCCAGGTCCATCGCGAATGGTGATCGTCAGATCCCGGCCAGCGCCAGGTCCATCGCGAAGTAGGTGAAGATCAGATCCGCCCCCGCCCGCTTGATCGCCCCCAGGCTCTCACGCACCACCCGATCCTCATCGATCGCCCCGGCCTGTGCGCCGAACTTGATCATCGCGTACTCGCCGCTCACCTGATACGCCGACAGTGGCAGGCGCGACGCCTCGCGGATGTCGCGGATGATGTCCAGGTACGCGCCAGCCGGCTTGACCATCAGCGCGTCGGCGCCTTCCTGCTCGTCCATCAGCGATTCGCGCACGGCTTCGCGGCGGTTCATCGGGTTCATCTGATAGCTTTTGCGATCGCCCTTGAGCGCACTGCCACCCGCCTCACGGAACGGTCCATAGAGCGCCGAAGCGAACTTGGTCGAGTAGGCCATGATTGCGACCTGGCTGAAACCCGCCTCATCCAGCGCCCGGCGAATGGCCCGGACCTGGCCGTCCATGGCGGCTGACGGGGCAATCACATCGGCCCCGGCCCGGGCGGCGGCCACGGCTTGCTTGCCGAGGTTGACCAGGGTCTGGTCGTTGTCGACTTCATGGTTATGTACCACGCCGCAATGACCGTGGTCGGTGTACTCGCAAAAGCAGGTGTCGGACATCAGGATCATTTCCGGCACCGCATCCTTGGCAATGCGCGCCATGCGCGACACCAGGCCGTTGTCGCGCCAGGTGTCACTGCCGCTGCTGTCCAGATGGTGGGATACGCCGAAGGTCATCACCGATTTGATCCCGGCCCGGGCGTAGCGCTCGATCTCGCCCGCCAGCCTGGATTCCGGAATCCGCATCACCCCGGGCATGCTCTTGATCGGCACGAAGTCATCGATTTCTTCCTCGACGAAAATCGGCAACACCAGGTCGTTCAAGCTGAATTCGGTTTCCTGGAACAGGCTGCGCAGGCTCGCATTGCGGCGCAGACGGCGTGGACGTGCTTCGGGGAACTGACTGGACATGGGGGTTCCTGAAAAATCGGCGGGTGAGACGAAAGTCGTAGGGGGTGAAGCTTATGCCCTGCAAGGCGCAGGGCACAAACGTTGAACGTTCAAGACTGCGTTACCGGAACGGCAACAATCATCGGCATCAACACAACCCCCTGTAGGAGCTGGCTTGCCGGCGAACGCGGTGTGTCAGTCGACACATGTATCGGTTGACCCACTGCCTTCGCCAGCAAGCCGGCTCGTACAGGTCCGGGGTCAATTTGAGATCGGCTTGGGGATCTCCAGCCCGCGTATCACCGCCGGCCGCGCCAGGAAGCGTTCCAGCACTCGCGTGACATTGGCGAAGTCCTTGATGCCCACCAGATCCCCGGCTTCATAGAAGCCGATCAGGTTGCGCACCCAGGGGAACGTCGCAATGTCGGCGATGGTGTAGCGCTCGCCCATGATCCAGTCGCGCCCTTCCAGACGTTCGTCGAGCACTTTGAGCAAGCGTTTGCTTTCTTCGATGTAGCGGTCCCGTGGACGCTTGTCCTCATAGTCCTTGCCGGCGAATTTGTGGAAAAAGCCGACCTGGCCGAACATCGGTCCGATACCACCCATCTGAAACATCAGCCACTGGATCGTCTCGTAACGGGCGGCCGACTCCTGGGCCAGCAATTGCCCGCTCTTGTCGGCGAGGTAGATCAAAATCGCCCCGGACTCGAACAGCGGCAGCGGTTGGTCATCCGGTCCGTGGGGGTCGAGGATGGCGGGAATCTTGTTGTTGGGGTTCACCGACAGAAATTCGGCGGAAAACTGATCGTTGGTATCGAAGCCCACCCGATGCGGTTCGTAAGGCAGCCCGATCTCTTCGAGCATGATCGAGACCTTGACGCCGTTGGGGGTCGGCAAGGAGTAAAGCTGGATCCACTCGGGGTATCGGGCCGGCCATTTGCGGGTAATCGGGAACGCGGACAGATCGGTCATGGGGGAGAATCCACGGCAAAATTGAGACCGTTGATCATAATGCAGGCGTTGGCGAAGGTTACGAACTTTTGGCTTTATCAATATTGCTGATGAGCAAGATCGAAAGATCGGCGCATTGGCCACCGTGCAACGGATGTACCCTGTCCATAAATCCGCAACATCCTGTTGATATCCTTTGCTCCAATCCGTTTGAAGTTGCCGCTAAAGTGCTGCACTCGCCCGGATGAACCAAATGGGCTCAGGGGACTCCAATGCACCGCCCCCATGACATGGAAAACACTCGCAGCCCCGGAAGCTCGCGGTGTAGAGGTTTGTCAGCCTTAACCGAATGCGCCGAAGATTACCCATACACATGACGAACCTTTTGAAATTCGCCAAACGCTTCAAGCATCGCGCGTACGTATTCCTGCCCTCCTTGCTGGCTGTGAGCGCGCTGTTCCTGTCGCTGGAGTCCAGTGAAAGCCGCGCCCAACCGGCGGATGGCACCCAGACCCTGGTATTCTTGCGCCATGCGGAAAAACCCGCCGGCGGCCTGGGCCAGCTCAATTGCCAGGGCTTGAACCGCGCCATCGACCTGGCCACCTTGCTGCCGGAAAAATTCGGCAAGGCCAATTACGTGTTTGCCGCCAACCCGACGCGCAATGTCGAGGAAGGCGAGCTGGACAATTCCTACAGCTATATCCGCCCCTTGATGACCATCAGCCCCAGTGCCATCAAGCTCGGCTTGCCGGTGAACATCAATTTTTCGGCCAACGACACCAGCGACCTGGCCGATGAACTGCTGCACGACAAGTACCACAACTCGGTCATCTACACCGCCTGGTCCCACGGCTACCTGCCGGAGTTGATCAACAAGGTTGCCGGCGAAGCGGTCGGCAAGAAACAGAACATCACCGATGACTGGGAGTCCAGCGACTACGATTCGCTGTATGTGCTCACGCTGACCTGGCATAACGGCAAGGCCAGCCTGGTGAGCCACAGCTACAAGCAGGGGCTGGATAACGGTCGGGAGACTTGTCCGACCTGAGTGTTGATCGGGGCGGTGCCTTCAGTTTTGTAGTGTCTGTGCCGACCCCTTCGCGGGCAAGCCCGCTCCCACAGTGGTCTGTGGTGGAACACAGATTTGTGATCGACGCTGCCCCTTGTGGGAGCGGGCTTGCCCGCGATGGGGCCAGTAAAACACCATCAACCTCGCTGGTTCACCCGCTCGCGCAAATACTCAAGCACCGCCCCCCGCTCCCCCGCAAACTCGATCCGCGCGCCCTTCTTCTCCCGCTGAAACGCATACATAGGATCGTAATACTCCCGTAGCAGCCCTTCGATCCAGCTCCGGTGCAGATCCACTGCCCCACTGCGCGCCTGCTCCGCCAACGCATCTTCCATCAATATCAGCATCCGCCGATGACGCTCGCCGCCCAGGCGCTTCTGCACATTGTTCAGGCTCGCCAGCAACCGCTCGGAAAACAGCCCGAAACCTTCATCGCCACGCACATCGACGAACTCGGCGCACAAATCCACCACGTAGTCGCGCAGGATCCGCTCCACCCGCCCTTCCAGGCTGTCTTCCAGCCACACCATCGGATAGTGCTGCATGCCCTGGAACAGCGGCAATGGCAGAGCGCAACTGCCGATCGCCCGGCTCTCGTCTTCCAGCACGAACTGCTCGATGCCACGGGCGCGCTTCTTCAGCACGTCCACGGCCAGGCGGTTTTCGAAGTCGATGTTGGAGGGTTGACCGGTGGCGCGTTTGCCGAAGCTGGAGCCGCGATGATTGGCGTGGCCTTCAAGGTCAAGGCCGTTGCTCAATTGCGTGAGCACCTCGGTCTTGCCGGTGCCGGTCATGCCGCCGAGCAACACGAAATCGCACTGGGCGACGGCCTGATCGACCGTATCCAACAGGAACGTGCGCATCGCCTTGTAGCCCCCACCCACCCGCGGATAGTCGATCCCCGCCTCGTCCTTGAGCCATTGCTGGACGATCTGCGAGCGCAATCCACCGCGAAAACAATACAGATGGCCATCAGGATGCGCCCGGGCAAAATCGGCCCAGGCCCGGATGCGCTCGGCCTTGATGTCGCCGGATACCAATTGAAACCCCAGCGTGATCGCGGCTTGCTGACCGTGCTGCTTGTAGCAGGTGCCGATCCGCTGCCGCTCGTGGTCATTCATCAGCGGCAGGTTAATCACGCCGGGGAATGAACCCTTGAGGAATTCGACCGGCGCCCGGGCGTCCATCATCGGCCGGTCGTTGAGGAAGATGTCGCGGTAATCGGTGCAGTCGAGTGTCATCAAAACACCTCGACCGCGTTAGTCTGTCGCTCGATCAATTCGCCGATCGGCTCAAGGGTCAGGCCCAGCCCGGCGGCCACGTTGAGAAATTGTGCGTTGCCTTCAGGGGTGACTGCGATCAGCAGGCCGCCGCTGGTCTGCGGGTCGCAGAGCACGCGTTTGTGCAGTTCCTGCAGGCGTCCGAGCTTGCTGGCATAGCTGTCGAAGTTGCGCAAGGTGCCACCGGGCACGCAACCCTGGTCCAGGTAGTACTCGACACCCGGCAACAGTGGCACACGGTCGTATTCGATACGCGCGGTCAACTGGCTGCCATCGGCCATTTCCACCAGATGCCCCAGCAGGCCGAAACCGGTGACGTCGGTCATCGCGGTCACGCCATCGAGCTTGCCGAAGCGGCTGCCGGGTTTGTTCAGGGTGCACATCCAGTCACGCGCCAGGCCGATGTCGGCGTGGCGCAACTTGCCCTTTTTCTCCGCAGTGGTGAGGATGCCGATACCCAGGGGCTTGGTCAGGTAGAGCAGGCAACCGGCGGTGGCGGTGTCGTTGCGCTTCATGTGGCGCTTTTGCACCAGCCCGGTCACGGCCAGGCCGAAAATCGGCTCCGGCGCGTCGATGGAGTGCCCACCGGCCAACGGGATCCCAGCTTCATCGCACACCGACCGCCCGCCACGAATCACTTCCCGGGCAATCTCCGGCGCCAGTACATTCACCGGCCAGCCGAGTATGGCGATGGCCATCAGCGGGTCGCCGCCCATGGCGTATATATCGCTGATGGCATTGGTCGCGGCGATGCGGCCGAAATCGAACGGATCGTCGACGATCGGCATGAAGAAGTCGGTGGTCGACACCACGCCCCGCTCTTCGTCGATGGCATACACCGCCGCGTCGTCGCGTGATGCGTTGCCGACCCAGAGATTCGGATCAAGATTCTGTGCCCCGCTGCCAGCGAGGATCACCTCCAGCACCTGGGGAGAAATCTTGCAGCCACAGCCTGCGCCATGGCTGTATTGGGTCAGACGGATCGACTCGCTCATTAGGAAAACACCTTGAAAAGATATCCCGAGAGTCTACAACAACGCCGATTTTCAGGCGCAGCCGCAGCCGTCCGACAATCCGAATGAATTTTCCGCAGCCCGAACGATCCCTCTATTACCACAGGGAGGATTACGGGCTCTATGAACAATGCAAAACTTTTCGTCATTGAATACACCCTTCATGGCGCGCCCAAGTCTTTCATTATCCGCCTGGAAAAAATGGATAACGCGGAGGCCTGGCATTGGGCGAGCTGTGACGCCGGCGTGGGTCGGATCCCGCGCTTCGGCAGGGAGAAGGTGCAAAAGACCAGCAAGCCGATGGCGGAGAAATTCGGTGTGGAGAACGTCAAGTGGCGCCCGGCGAATTGACCGGTCGCGCCCGTATCGGACATTGGGAGGGAACAGTGCATGACCACGACACCGCTCACCAGCATGGCACACATCGACTACGGCCTGGATACGCTATTCGGGCGGGTCACCAAAAGCGCCGAGTGTCTGGTCGGGCTGGAACAAGTTGAAAATGATCCGACATGCTTTGCGTTACGCGTCCAGCCACCCTTGCCCGAGGATCTGGAAAAGGCAAAAACGCTGGTGGTCAGGGTTGCAGGACGACGTTTCAATGGCGTCGTCCGCCGTACCGAGCGACTGGACGATGAAAGCCTGAAACTGGAAGTGGAGCCCGAATAGGCTCCACCTTTGCCTGGATCAGCTATTTGCCGTGGGCACACTTGCAACCTTTACTGGCGCATTCTTCGCCATTTTCATGGTGCTTGGCGCAGGCTTCGCAGCAATAGTGCTTGCCGTGACGTGCAATCGGATGTTCGCCTAGCTTGCAGGAGCATTTGGGGCAGTCGCAGATACTTTCACTGTCGATCATGAGTCTGACTCCATGGGTATGGTTGTCCGGCGCTGGACTGCGCACCGTAACAAGAGTGTAGGAGCGTCATGCCTCCCGTGTATTGCTGCGGTACATGAACAGCAGCGCCAGGGCGAGAAGCACCATTGCCAACACCCGAGTGCCGGACAACTCGATCGGCGGATTGCCCAGCCAGCCGAAGTTATCGATCAACATCCCCATGGCCAGTTGCCCGACGATCACCGCGACCGTTGCCACCGCTGTCCCCACCCGTGGTACCGCGCCGACCATCACCATCATGTACACCACGCCGAACAGTGCGCCGCCGAGCTGCCACTTCGGCACGTCCAGCAGGCTCACGGCATGGGCCGGTTCGAAAAACAGGATCAACAACCCGGTGACCACCGCACCGACCACGAAGGTCAGCAGACTGCTGCGCAACACGCCGACCGTTTCGCCCAGTCGCCCGTTGATCGCCGCCTGGACACTCAATACCGCTCCAGCGGCCACGACCACCGCCAACAATATAATCAGATTCATCATCAACCCCGAGCGATCAGAACAAGTGCCGCGACAATCAGCAGCAAGGCCAGCCAACGTTCGCCGTTGACCTTTTTGCGGGTGGCGCCGAACCAGCCGAAGTGATCGATCAGTACGCTCTTGCCGACTTGCCCGGAGAGAATCGCGATCATGGTCATGGCAATGCCAATGTACGGCGTGGCCAGGGTCAGCACCACCACGTAGATCGGCCCGAGCAACCCCCCGATCAATTGCCAGCGCGGCAGCTGGTTCAACGCCGGACCCTGTTGCGGGCCGCTGAACAACAGCAGCAAAAACAGGATCGCCGAACCTACGCCGAAGATGCTCAAGGTCGCCCACAAGTGCCCGACCTGAACCCCGAGCGGCCCGAGCAACCCGGCCTCCACGGAAAGGCCCATGCCGGCGAGGATGACCAGCGGCAATAGCAACAAGCGCAGCCCGGGTTTGGTGGTTGGCGTTGCGACAACGTTAACGTGGTCGATTGAAGAAGATTGCATCGGGAGTTCCTGTGTAGTCGATCAAAGCGCGTTCCCCCTGTAGGAGCTGGCTTGCCAGCGAAGGCGTCCTGACAGCCAACACATGTGTTGAATGTTCTACCGCATTCGCTGGCAAGCCAGCTCCTACAGGGGGGGCGTTGTCAGTGGGATAGGCGCGCATTATCGGCTGGCGATGTTTTGCGATAAATGGGAGTATCCCGACAACACTTTTGCGTAAACCGCACAGCAGGATCGATCATGCACGGCCTCAACGAACTCGGATTCAAGGCGCTTCGACTGTTTGTCGCGGTATTGGACCACGGCAGTTTTTCCGAAGTAGCCCGGCGCGAAGGCCTGGCGCCCTCTTCGATTTCCCGGCAGATCCAATTGATGGAGCAGGCGCTGAACCAGCAACTGCTCTACCGCCACACCCGCGCCGTCTCGCCCACTGAAGCCGGGCGGATGCTTGGGCATCACGCGCGGCTGGTGCTGGTGCAACTGGAAGAAGCCGAACAAGCCTTGCAGGAACAGCAAAGCGAGCCCAGCGGGCTGGTGCGGATCAATGCGCCAGTGGTGTTTGGTCAGCGGCATCTGACCCCGTGGCTGGGGCAACTCTGCGAGCGCTACCCGAAACTGCAACTGGATATCCAGCAGACCGACAGCTACATCGACCCGCTGCAGGAAGGCGCCGACCTGCTGTTTCGCATCGGCCCGCTGCATGATTCGAGCATGCAGGCACGCATTCTGGCGCCGCACCGCTTTCAAGTCGCAGCGAGCCCGGCTTACCTCAAACGCCATGGCACCCCGCAACACCCGAACGATCTGCAGACTCATCAATGCCTGGCTTACAAAGGCGTGACCGGCCAGCAGCGCTGGTTTTTTCGCCAAGGCCAGCAGGATTGGACGCCGTATTCGGTAAAGGGACCGATCACCGGCAACCACGCCGACACGCTGACCCAGGCTGCCGAGCAAGGCCTGGGGCTGGTGATGTTTCCGTCGTGGCTGATTGGCGAGGCGGTGCGCAACGGCACCCTGGTGCCGGTGCTGGGGGGCTATCAGGTGTCCAACAGCCTCGAACCGCAGCAGATCGCCGTGCTCTGGCCGGGCAGTCGACGGTTGTCGGTGAAGGTCAGGACGGTGATCGATTTTTTTGTCGAGTGTTTTGGTGCGGTGCCGTATTGGGACAGGCCCTAAACCCTGTCAGTCAAGGAGTGAATACTGTGGGAGCGAGCCTGCTCGCGAAGGCAGCACATCCAGCATTGGTGTGACTGACCGACCGCTTTCGCGAGCAGGCTCGCTCCCACAGGGGGATGTGTGACTTACAAGACCATCGCGGCCACCCAGCCAAACCCCAGCAACGGCAGGTTGTAATGCAGGAACGTCGGGACCACGGTGTCCCAGATATGGTGATGCTGTCCATCGATGTTCAAGCCGGATGTCGGGCCCAGCGTCGAGTCCGAGGCGGGCGAACCCGCGTCACCCAGGGCACCGGCGGTACCGACGATGCTGACAATCGCCAGCGGGCTGAAACCCAGTTGCACGCACAGCGGCACGAAAATCACTGCCAGAATCGGTACGGTGGAAAACGACGAGCCGATGCCCATGGTCACCAGCAGGCCCACCAGCAACATCAGCAACGCGCCGATCGCCTTGCTGTGGCCGATCCACGAGGCCGAAGTTTCGACCAGCGTCTGCACCTCTCCGGTGGCTTTGATCACTTCGCCAAAGCCGGAAGCGGCGATCATGATGAAGCCGATCATCGCCATCATCTTCATGCCTTCGGTGAACAGGTCGTCGGTGTCGCGCCATTTGACGATGCCCGATGCCGAAAAAATCAGGAACCCTGCCAACGCACCGATGATCATCGAGTCCAGCAGCAACTGGACGATGAACGCCGCGGCGATGGCCAGGCCGGCCACCATCAGGCTCAGGGGGTTGTACTGCACCGCGACCTGTTCGACCTGTTCGATCTTTTCCAGGTTGTAGACACGCTTCTTGCGGTAGCTGATAAACGCAGCGCCAAGGCCGAACACCATGCCCAGCGCCGGAATGCCCATGGCATGGGTGACGTTGATGCCGCTGATATCGACGCCGCTACGGGCAACGTTGGCCAGCAGGATCTCATTGAGGAAGATGTTGCCGAAGCCCACGGGCAGGAACATGTAGGGCGTGATCAGGCCGAAGGTAATGACACAGGCGATCAACCGCCGGTCCAGTTGCAGCTTGGTCAGCACATATAACAGTGGCGGCACCAGCAGCGGAATAAAGGCGATATGTATCGGCAAGATGTTCTGCGAGGCGATGGCCACTACCCAGAGCAGGCCGATCAGCAGCCACTTGACCTGACCGCCACCGCTGGCGTGCTGGCGATCGACCATCGCCAAGGCTTTGTCAGCCAGGGCATGGGCCAGGCCTGACTTGGCAATGGCCACCGCGAAGGCACCCAGCAAGGCGTAGGACAAAGCGACCGTCGCCCCGCCGCCGAGGCCGCTGTTGAACGCCTTGAGCGTCGCGTCGATGCCCAGGCCACCGGTCAAACCACCGACAAGCGCGCCGACGATCAGCGCGATCACCACATGCACGCGGGACAGGCTGAGTACCAGCATGACGCCAACCGCGGCAATTACTGCATTCATTATCAAGACCTCAAGACAAACGGAATGAATCCGGCCGGCAGTCTGCGTGAGCCGCCAGCGGATTGAAGAGTGGGTTTTATTAGAGGGCGGGCACTTTGCCGCAGAGTCACCCCCATGTCAAAGCCCCTACGCGATCCCCTGTAGGAGCGAGGCTTGCCCGCGAAGAACGATAACGCGGTTCTCAATGGAACCGCGTAACGGCCTTCGCGGGCAAGCCTCGCTCCTACAGGGGGTCCGTGCAAGGCATCCATTCAGGTATGCCTCTTATTCGCAGGGCGGCATAAAGAAAGCCGGACCCCTGCCGCTACAGTGCCGAGTCTCAGATAATTATCGAATAAAGGACGTCTCCATGTCGCTCAGACAACTTTCCATTCAATGGAAGATCACCCTGCTCGCCGGGCTGTGCCTGGCCGGTATCGTGACCCTGCTGGTGGGTCTTTCGCTGTATCGCATGGAGCACAGCGCCGTATTGGTGAAAGCCTCGAGCATGGAGATGCTCACCGAAGCCGCCCAGGCGCGGATCGAATCCCAGGGTGAAAACCAGGCACTGGAGATTCGTCAGCAGTTCATGGACGCCTACCAATACGGACACGGCTTTTCCCGCCAGGTCCTGTTCCTGCGCGATCAGGCCGAGAAGCGCTTCCTCGACGCCTTCGACCTGCGCGAAGACCTGACCCGCCAGGTCAAGTCGGCGCTGCAAGCCAACCCGGAGCTGCTTGGCCTGTCGCTGGTGTTCGAAGCCAATGCGCTGGACGGCAAGGACGATCTGTTCACCGGCCAGGCGGAACTGGGCAGCAACGACAAGGGCCGCTTCGCCCTGTATTGGTCGCAACCGACACCGGGCAAGGTGACCTCCATGGCCCTGCCCGAAAGCGACATGGCCGACACCGGCACCGGGCCCAGCGGCGAACCGGCCAATGCCTGGTTCACCTGCCCGCGCACCACGCTCAAGCCCTGCGTGATCGAACCGTACTTCTATGTGATCGACGGGCAGAAGGTGCTGATGACGAGCATCGTTTTCCCGCTGATGGTCAATGGCAAGGTCATCGCGTCGCTGTCGGCGGACATCAACCTCAACAGCCTGCAGGCAGTCAGCCAGGGCGCCAGCAAGAAGCTGTATGACGGCCAGACCAACGTCAGCATCATCAGCCCGGTGGGCCTGCTCGCCGGCTACAGCCCGGACGCCAGCAAACTCAGCCAGCGCCTGGAGACCGTGGACGTGACCAACGGCGCCGAGCTGATCCGCATGCTCGCCGCCAGCACCCGGACCGAGAGCCTGCACGGCAACCAGCAGTTGAAGGTGCTGGCGCCGTTCCAGCCGATTCCCGGTGGCAAGTCCTGGGGCGTGCTGCTCGAGGTGCCGGAAAAAGTGTTGGTCGGCCCTGCCGAAGCCCTGAAGAAACAACTCGATGACAGCAACACCGCCGGCACGCTGATGGAACTCGGCCTTGGCGCGCTGGCGGCGTTGATCGGCCTGGTGCTGGTGTGGCTGATGGCGCGCAGCGTGACCCGACCGATTCTCGGCGTGGCCCACATGCTCGAAGACATCGCCAGCGGCGAAGGCGACCTGACCCGGCGCCTGGCCTATGACAAACAGGATGAACTGGGCCAACTGGCCGGCTGGTTCAATCGCTTCCTCGACAAGCTGCAACCGATCATTGCCGAGGTCAAACGCTCGGTGCAGGACGCGCGCAGCACGGCGGATCAGTCCTCCGCCATCGCCACTCAGACCAGTGCCGGCATGGAACAGCAATACCGGCAAGTGGATCAGGTCGCGACCGCTTCCCACGAGATGAGCGCCACCGCCCAGGACGTCGCCCGCAGCGCCGCACAAGCGGCACAAGCGGCGCGTGACGCCGATCACGCTACCCGACGCGGCCTGAGCGTGATCGACCAGACCACCACCAGCATCGACAACCTCGCTGCCGACATGAGCGCGGCCATGGTGCAAGTCGAAGGCCTGGCGGCCAACAGCGAGAAAATCGGATCGGTGCTGGAAGTGATTCGTGCCATCGCCGAACAGACCAACCTGCTGGCCCTCAACGCTGCGATCGAAGCGGCCCGGGCCGGCGAGGCCGGACGCGGTTTCGCCGTGGTGGCCGATGAAGTGCGCAACCTGGCCCGCCGGACCCAGGAGTCTGTCGAAGAGACCCGCCAGGTGATCGAGCAATTGCAGAGCGGCACCCAGGAGGTGGTCGGGTCGATGAGCCACAGCCATCGCCAGGCCCAGGGCAGTGTCGAGCAGGTAGGCCAGGCCGTGACGGCACTGCGCCAGATTGGCGAAGCGGTGACAGTGATCAGCGATATGAACCTGCAGATCGCCAGTGCGGCGGAAGAACAAAGCGCAGTGGCCGAAGAGATCAACAACAATGTGGCGACGATTCGGGATGTGACCGAGTCGTTGTCGGGCCAGGCCAATGAATCGGCACGGGTGAGTCAGTCACTCAATAGCCTGGCCAATCAGCAGCAGAGTCTGATGGATCAGTTCCGCGTCTGACCTGGTTTTTACTGACGACACACCCCCCTGTAGGAGCTGGCTTGCCAGCGAAAGCGGTAGCACATCCAACACATATGTTGGCTGTCAGGACGCCTTCGCTGGCAAGCCAGCTCCTACAAGGGACCGCGTGAACATTGAGATCGTGGTCAGCGCCTGGGCAATTCGATCACCACCTTCAACCCGCCCCACTCACTCTCCTCCAGCCTCATCACCCCGCCCCACGTATCAACGATGTCGCGCACAATCCCCAAGCCCAACCCGTGCCCATCCATCTGTTCATCAAGCCGCGTACCGCGACTGAGCACCTGATCGCGCTGGTCCTCGGGAATCCCCGGTCCATCATCTTCCACGCTCAGCTCAAAGCCTTGCGCCGTCTCGATCACGCTCAAGCGCACCTCGGCATCCGCCCACTTGCAGGCGTTGTCCAGCAGATTGCCGAGCAACTCGAGCAAATCCTCCCGATCCCACGGCAGCTGCAAGCCCTTCGGCGCCACATAGCCGAGGTCCAGGTGTTCGCCGTGGATCATGTTCAAAGTTGCCAGCAACCCCGGCAGTTCCCCATCGCAATCGAACAGCGCCCCCGGCAGTGCATCGCCGGACAACCGGGCGCGGTTGAGCTCTCGATTAAGCCGTTGCTGCACCTGCTCCAGCTGTGCCTGAATCACTTTGCGCAGTTGCGGATGAGCGTCGAATTTCTCGCTCGAGGCCAGGCTCAGCAAGACCGCCAGCGGGGTTTTCAAGGCATGCCCGAGGTCGCCCAGTGCATTGCGCGAGCGTTTGAGGCTGTCTTCGGTGTGGGCCAGCAAATGGTTGATCTGCGCCACCAACGGCTCCAGCTCCACCGGCACCTTATCATCGAGTTGCGAGCGCTGGCCCTGCTGCAACTGGGCGATTTGTTCACGGGCCTTTTCCAGCGGACGCAAGGCGCGGCGCACGGTGATCCGCTGCAGCAACAGAATCAGCAGCAACCCCGCCAGGCCCAGGCCGAGACCGACCTGTTGCATGCGCAGAAAACTGTCGCGCACCGGGGTGTAGTCCTGGGCGACGCTGATGGAAATCGACTGGCCCAGGCGTCGGTAGTCCGAGCGCAATATCAGCAGCTGCTGCCCTTCCGGCCCCAGTTGCAGGTTGCTGTGCAGGCCGGGATGATCCAGGCGCGGCAGTTCCTGATCCCATAGCGAACGGGAGCGCCAATGGCTGTCGGCAAAGTCGATGCGGAAATAGTGCCCGGAAAACGGGCGCTGATACGCCGGCGACAGGTGTCGCTCATCCAGCTGCAACCCCTGCGGCCCACGCACCAGTGCCACCAGCAGGCTCTCACTGTCGTTGCGCAACCCGGCTTCGAGGTAGCGCTGCAAGCCCATTTCAAACAGCCACAGGCTGGTCTGCGCCAGCACCAGGCCGACGATCACCATCACGCTGATCAATCCCAGGCTCAAGCGGCGCTGGATCGACCTCACTGACCTTGCCCGCCGAACAGGTAACCCTGGCCGCGACGGGTTTCGATCACGCTGCGCCCGAGTTTGCGCCGCAGGTGATTGACGTGAACTTCCAGCACATTGGAATCGCGCTCGGTTTCACCGTCGTAGAGGTGTTCGGCGAGGTGGCTTTTGGACAGGATTTGTTCGGGGTGCAGCATGAAATAGCGCAGCAAGCGGAATTCTGCCGCAGTGAGCTGGATGTCGGCGCCGTCGCGGGTCACGCATTGGCGGCCTTCATCCAGGTGCAAGCCCGCTGCCTTGAGCGTCGGCTGGTTGGCCTGGCCGTGGGAGCGGCGCAACAGCGCCTGGACCCGCAGATGCAATTCTTCAGGGTGGAAGGGTTTGGTCAGGTAGTCGTCGGCACCGGCCTTGAGGCCCTCGATGCGCTCGGCCCAGGAGCCGCGTGCCGTGAGGATCAGCACCGGTGTGGCCAGGCCACCGGCGCGCCATTGAGTCAGCACTTCCAGTCCCGGCAGCCCCGGCAGGCCGAGGTCGAGAATGATCAGGTCATAGGGCTCGCTGCTGCCCTGGTACACCGCATCGCGACCATCCGCCAGCCAGTCCACGGCATAGCCCTGGCGGTTGAGGCCGGCCATCAGTTCGTCGGCCAGGGGCACATGGTCTTCCACCAGGAGCAAACGCATGGGTCAATCTTCCTTGTCTTTCAGTAACTGGCCAGTGCTGGCATCGAGGTCCAGTTCACGGACCACGCCGTCGGTGGTCAGCAGCTCGACCTCATAAATGTAGACGTCGTGTTTTTTCTCTAGCTCGGCTTCCAGCAGCTTGGCCCCGGGATAACGATCCAGGGCCTGCTGCAACAGTTGCTCCAGCGGCAGAATCACCCCTTGCTGTCGCAGGCGCAGGGCTTCGTCCTGATCCAGGTCCCGGGCCATCGCCACCGAGCAAAAAACCAGGAGCGCCAGGGCCAGGCGGCTGACGCGTCGGTTTGCAAGACAAAGCACCTTCATTACGTATCCTGATGATCCTTGAGAACCTGCCCGCTGACAGCGTCCAGTTCCAGGTCCCACTCAATGCCTTGCGGATCGCGCAGTTCCACCTGATAGATGTACTTGCCGTACTCTTCTTCCAGTTCGGTTTCGGTGATGGCGGACCCCGGGTGTTTGGCCAATGCAGTGGCGTTGAGCTTCTCGAAAGACACAATAGTACCAGCGTCGCGCAATCTCAGGGCTTCATCGGGGCCCAGGTCGCGGGCCTGGGCGATGCCGGCGGTCAGGGTGATGAGGGTGGCGGTGAACAGGGCAGTCAAAGTTTTCATGGGGTGTCTCCGTATTTTTATGTGTTGCTTACGGGAGCCACTTTAGCGATTGCAACTTAACTGAAACTGAATTGCCATCATTGGAGCTGGCACCACGCTATCACAGACGCCCTCCATCCCTGTAGGAGCGAGCTTGCTCGCGATAAACGATTCGGCGCCGGGTTGTTCCTGACACCCCGCGTTACCGTTAACCAACGTCTCGAGCCAGCACATGGATCGGGGGCGCTTATAATCCTCCGCTCGCCAGAAATAGAGACCGGTATGACCGCCATCCACATCAAGTTCCCGTCCCTGACCCTTAAAGCCGGCCACCGAGCCTTCGCGCGTATTCGTGCAAACGGTTTGAGCGCCGCCGACGTCGGCACGCTGCCCGGCGCCGCCGGCGGCCCCAAGGGGTTGGGCATTCAAGGGCTGGACCTGGCGTTATTCGGTGAATGGCTACCGGCAATGCCGCGGGAGCGTTCATTGATCGGCGCCTCGGTGGGCGCCTGGCGCTTCGCCAGCGCCTGCCTGCCCGACGCCGCCGAGGGCATCCGGCGCCTCGGTCATCTGTACACCGAGCAGCATTTCGCCAAAGGCGTGACCATGGCGCAGATCAGCCAAAGCTCCCGGCTCATGCTCGATGAACTGCTCGATGGCCGCGATGCCTCGATCCTCGACAACCCTCATTACAGACTGAATATCATGGTGGTCAAAAGCCACGGCTTGCTCGCGGGCGATCATCGTGGCCGGCTGGGGCTGGGCCTGTCATCGGTGATCGCCGACAACCTGCGCGGTCGCGCACGGCTGTCGCGGCATTTCGAACGACTGATCATCCACGATCCGCGCCTGGCGCCACCGCTCAATGCGCTCGACGATTTCCCGTCGCGCTTCGTCGCCCTGGATGCCGGCAACCTGCGTCAGGCCTTGCTCGCGTCAGGCTCGATTCCAATGGTGATGGAAGGCGTACGCGACCTGCCTGGCGCCGGCACCGGCACTTTTCGCGACGGCGGTCTGCTGGACTATCACCTGGACCTGCCCTACAGCGGCAATGACATCGTGCTCTATCCGCACTTCACCGACCGGGTCATTCCCGGCTGGTTCGACAAGACCCTGCCGTGGCGCCGCGCCTGTCCTGCGCGCCTGCAGGATGTCCTGCTGCTGGCGCCATCAAGGGAATACCTCGCGCGCCTGCCCTACGGCAAACTGCCGGATCGCAACGATTTCAAGCGTTTCATGGGCGACGCACCGAGTCGAAAAAAGTACTGGCGCGCAGCGATGGACGAGAGCCGTCGGCTGGGTGACGAGTTCCTCGATCTAGCCGTCAGCGGTCGTCTCGGTAAACACTTGCTGACCCTTTAGTCAGTGTTTTCCCGCAAGCCCAAACGCAAACTGTTAAACTCGCCGCCTGCCCACATCGCCGCGGCGATCGCCACCTGACAGAGCTCAAAACACTGTGGAAATCTTCAAAGAATTTACCTTCGAATCCGCCCACCGCCTGCCCCACGTGCCGGAAGGTCACAAGTGCGGCCGCCTGCACGGTCACTCGTTCAAGGTGGCGATCCATCTGAGTGGCGATCTTGATCCGCATACCGGCTGGATACGGGACTTTTCGGAGATCAAGGCGATCTTCAAGCCGCTGTATGAGCGCCTGGATCACAACTACCTGAATGACATTCCCGGGCTGGAGAATCCGACAAGTGAAGTGCTGGCCAAATTCATCTGGAAAGAATTGAAGCCCCTGCTGCCGGAACTCAGCGCAATCCGCATCCACGAAACCTGCACCAGCGGCTGCATCTACCACGGCGAATAAACCCGGCAACCACATTCCCCCTGTAGGAGCTGGCTTGCCAGTGAAGGCGCCGTGTCAGACGACACAGTTGTTGCCTGACCCACCGCTTTCGCTGGCAAGCCAGCTCCTACGGGAAATGCGTTTCGTCAGTGAATGATCAAACCACCTTTAGCGGTGGTTTTTTTATGCCTATGCTTTTTGGCTTGCACACGCCAAGAGGACGCATCCATGACTGACTGGCCGCTGGCTCAGACCTATCGCTTCAACGGGCACTCCGTGCGCTTCGCCGTCCGGGGCGATGGCCCGCCGTTGGTGTTTGTGCATGGCACGCCCTTTTCTTCTTACGTGTGGCACCGGATTGCGCCGCATTTCATCACCACGCACCGGGTGCATTACTTTGACCTGCTGGGTTATGGGCTGTCCGACAAAATCGAGGGCGACGTGTCCCTGGGTGTGCAGAACGAACTGCTGGCCCGGCTGCTGGAGCATTGGGGCCTGGATTGCCCGGACGTAGTGGCCCACGATTTCGGCGGCGCTACCGCGTTGCGTGCTCATCTGCTCAATGGCAAGGATTACCGCAGCCTGACGCTGATCGACCCGGTGGCGCTGTCGCCCTGGGGGTCGCCGTTCGTGCAGCATCTGCGTCAGCATGAGGCAGCATTCAACGGTCTGCCCGATTACATCCAGCAGGCAGTCGTGCCGGCCTATATCCGTGGGGCGATCAAACGTGAAATCCCGGACGACGAACTCGCCCCTTATGTGCAGCCTTGGCTGGGGGATCCGGGGCAGGCTGCGTTTTATCTGCAGATCGCACAGATGGATGAGCGTTATACCCGGGAGGTCGAGGCGCAGTACCCGCGCATTCGCTGCCCGGTGCAGATTCTCTGGGGCGAGGATGATCAGTGGATTCCCATCGAGCGTGGCAGGACATTGCACGAGATGATCCCGGGGTCACAGTTTTATCCGGTTCCGAACGCCGGACATCTGGTTCAGGAAGATGCACCTGAAGCCATCGTCGCGGCGTTGCTGCGGTTTCTGCCACTACAAAAATCCCCCTGAAGCAATCCATTATCCCCTGTAGGAGCTGGCTTGCCAGCGAAGGCGCCGTGTCAGACGACACAGTTGTTGCCTGACCCACCGCTTTCGCTGGCAAGCCAGCTCCTACAGGGGTTCTGTGTTCCTTCAGATAGTTCGCGCCCTCTGCCGAACCAAACCGCCCTCGCTCGTCTATAAATAACAACACCTGCCCCGCTTGGCACGACCGCTGCAACACCCTTCGCGTCCTCCATCCAGCAAGGAACGCCCCATGACGCAAAACGCTCCCGGCAACGACTACCCGCTCAGCGAAGTCCCGATGCATGCCCGCAAAGGCCTGGCCTCCACGGCCATGGTGCTGTTGGGTTTCACCTTTTTTACCGCGACCATGTTTGCCGGCGGCAAGCTCGGGGTGGCGTTCGGTTTCGGCGAAATGATGGCGGTGATTATTGTTGGCAACCTGCTGCTGGGGATCTACGCCGCGGGCCTGGGCTACATTGCGTTCAAGAGTGGCCTCAATTCGGTGCTGATGGGACGTTTCTGCTTCGGCGAAATCGGCAGCAAGCTCAGTGACCTGATCCTCGGTTTCACCCAGATCGGCTGGTATGCCTGGGGTACGGCGACGGCGGCCGTGGTGTTGGGCAAGTATTTTGAATTGAGCGACGGCACGGTAATGGGCCTGATGGTGCTGTTCGGCCTGATGTTTTGCGCCACGGCCTATGTCGGTTATCGCGGACTGGAAATTCTGTCGTATATCGCGGTGCCGGCCATGATGTTACTGCTGATGCTGTCGATGTGGGTCGCCACGACCAAGGTCGGCGGGCTCGACGGCTTGCTGGCGGTCGTGCCGTCGACCACCCTCGACTGGTCGACCGCCATCACGCTGGTGTTCGGCACCTTTGTCAGTGGCGCGACCCAGGCGACCAACTGGACGCGCTTCTCGCGCTCGGCCAGGGTCGCCGTGCTGGCGAGCCTGATCGGTTTCTTTGTCGGCAACGGCCTTATGGTGTTGATCGGCGCGTACGGCGCCATCGTCTACCAGCAACCGGACGTGGTCGAAGTGTTGCTGTTGCAAGGTTTCGCCATGGCGGCGATGGCCATGTTGCTGCTCAACATCTGGAGCACCCAGGACAACACCATCTACAACTTCGCCGTCGCCGGCTGCAACCTGCTGCGCACCGGCCGGCGCAAAACCGTAACCCTGGCCGGCGCAATGATCGGCACAGTATTGGCGTTGCTGGGCATGTACGACTATCTGGTGCCCTACCTGATTCTGCTGGGCACGGTGATCCCGCCGATCGGTGGCGTGATCATGGCGGACTTTTTTTATCTCTATCGCGGTCAATATCCACGTCTGGCCGACGCCCGGTTGCCGGCGTTCAATGGTTCCGGCCTGGGTGCTTATGCGGTCGGCACCGTCGCGGCGTTCAGTTCGCCCTGGGTCGCGCCACTGGCAGGGATTGCCGCTGCCGCGCTAACGTATGTGATATTGACCGGGATGCTCGGTACCCGTATCGCCAACGCGCCACTAGAAGATCTATAAAAGGATTCGCCCGATGCACATCATCAACGCCCGCCTGCGCAACCAAGAAGGGTTGCATGAGTTGCACCTGGAAAACGGCCTGATCAGCAATATCGGCCGACAGACCGAGGCGCCGACCCTGGGACCCGATGATCTGGACGCCGGCGGCAATCTGGTGGTGCCTCCCTTCGTCGAGCCGCATATCCACCTCGATGCGACGCTGACCGCCGGCGAGCCGCGCTGGAACATGAGCGGCACGCTGTTCGAGGGCATCGAGTGCTGGAGCGAGCGCAAGATGACGATCACCGGGGAAGACACCAGGACCCGCGTCAGGAAAACCCTCCAGAGTCTCGCCGCCCACGGCATCCAGCATGTGCGCACCCACGTCGACGTCACCGACCCGCAACTGACGGCGCTGAAGACGATGCTCGAAGTGCGCGAAGAAAGCCGACACCTGGTCGACATGCAGATCGTCGCCTTTCCCCAGGAGGGCATCGAGTCGTACCCCAATGGTCGGGAGCTGATGGAAGAAGCGATTCGCATGGGCGCCGATGTGGTCGGTGGCATTCCGCATTTCGAGTACACCCGGGACCAGGGGGTGAGTTCGGTGAAGTTCCTCATGGACCTGGCCGAGCGCACCGGTTGCCTGGTCGACGTGCACTGCGATGAAACCGACGACCCGCATTCGCGCTTTCTCGAGGTGCTGGCCGAAGAAGCACGCAGCCGCGACATGGGTTCACGGGTCACCGCCAGTCATACCACGGCCATGGGCTCCTATGACAATGCCTACTGCGCCAAACTGTTTCGCCTGCTCGGGCATTCCGGGATCAGTTTCGTTTCCTGCCCCACCGAAAGCATTCACCTGCAAGGTCGCTTCGACAACTTCCCGAAACGCCGCGGCGTGACCCGGGTCAACGAGTTGCTCGAAGCGGGGATGAATGTGTGTTTCGGCCAGGACTCGATCGTCGACCCCTGGTATCCGCTGGGCAACGGCAACATTTTGCGGGTGCTCGAAGCCGGCCTGCACATCTGCCACATGCTGGGTTACCGCAATTTGCAAAGCGCCCTGGACCTGGTGACCGACAACAGCGCCAAGGCCATGGCCCTGGGTGATCGTTACGGTCTGGAACGGGGGCGGCCGGCGAATCTGCTGATTTTGTCGGCGGACAGCGATTATGAGGTGATTCGCAGCCAGGGGTTGCCGTTGTATTCGGTGCGTGGGGGCAAGGTGTTGATGAAGCGGCAGATGCCGGTGGTGGAGTTCATGGTCTAAATCGAATTTGGTAGTGACTGGACTGACGCCATCGCGGGCAAGCCCGCTCCCACAGGGATTGGCGGCGAGCACAACCTCTGTGAACGCCATCAACCACTGTGGGGCTTGCCCGCGATGGCGATTTCGAAATCACCCCATCAACCGCGCCATGCCAAACAAACTGACTCGACTCAATTCACCGTCCATTTCCTCCAACAAGATCGGTGCCGTGCCGCCAGGCATCACAATCTTCACTTCACCCGCCGCCACCCACCCCACCCGCCACGCCGCACATGCCACCGCACTGGCGCTGGTTCCCGACGACGCCGTAGGCCCTTCGCCCCGCTCGAACACCCGGGCTACGATCCGCCCCTCGGACTCAAGCATCGCCCATTGCAAGTTGACACCCTCGGGGCACGGCACTCCTGCCCCGGTCGGCATGGCGTAGGCAATACGCGTCAGCCCTTCGGACAACCCCGGTTCACGCATCTGCTCGTTACTCGGCAATTCATCCGCGCGCTCGACAAGTGTCACGCAGTGCGGATTGCCCACCCGCGCAAACTGACTGCGCCCCCAAGCGGCATTGAGTGAAGACAACGGCTGCACGTGGCTGAGTTCGCGTCCGTTGAAGGCCACACTCCCAACCCCGTGAGCACTGACCGCCCCCGGCCCGAACGAAGGTTTGCCCAGGTCCAGCCAGAACCCGTGCACACCTTCGACCTGCGCCGGTTTCACCGAAGTTTCCCCTGGTGAATCCCCGTCGGCCTTATCGTGATGAACCCTGAGCAAACACGCCTCGCCTGCAGGCCAAAGCCCCTGGTCGCCAAGCGCCTGGGAAAAGATCGTCAGCCCGTTGCCGCTGCGTTCGGCCAACGTGCCGTCGGTGTTAACGATCAACAGATCAAAAGGGTGCGACGACTGAAACGGGCCGACCAGCAAACCATCGCTACGATGCTCCTTGCTACCGGGTGGTTGTGTGCCAGGGGCCCAGGAACAGCAAGCTTCGACAGCCGCCAACGCCCATGCCTCACGGGTTTGCGCTGCCTGACCGGCCTGTTCGTGTAATGCGATACCCTTGCGGCGCAAGTCTTCCGGCGCCACCACTACGTAGATATTGCCCCGTGCATCGTACATCCGCGCCATGGCGCCCTCCCCGTTGAAATGATTCGCCTGACTCAACATATCGCGAAACACGGTCTGGCTGTGCAAGGATGTCACCCAGCCTGAACGCGAACCCGTCGGGACGCTGATCGAACCCCACCGGTGAGTCAATGTCCCTTGCAGACGCGATTTTTTTGCCAAGGATTGATATGACAAACCTCAACACCCGGACCTCATTCGTTCCCGGTCGCCTGGAACAGATGTCCACGCGCATCGCCTTTTTCATCGCCGGGGCAGGCATTGCCGCGTGGGCGCCCCTGGTGCCATACGCCAAGGCCCGGGCCGGGCTGGATGAAGGCACCCTCGGTTTGCTGTTGCTGTGCCTGGGGGTGGGTTCGATTCTGGCCATGCCGATGGCCGGGATCCTGGCCACGCGCTTCGGCTGTCGCCGGGTGGCGGTCGGCGGCACCTTGATGATCTGCCTGGCCCTGCCGTTGTTGGCGACGGTCTCCTCGATTCCGGCGCTGATTGCCGCGCTATTTCTGTTCGGCGCCGGGCTGGGCACGGTGGATTCGACGGTGAACCTGCAAGCGGTGATCGTCGAGCGGGCCAGTGGCAAGACCATGATGTCTGGGTTTCATGGCCTGTTCAGTCTGGGCGGAATGGTCGGGGCGGCTGGCGTCAGCGCCTTGCTGGGCCTGGGGGTATCTCCGCTGGGGGCGACGCTGGTAATGAACGTGCTGCTGCTGATTGCACTGTGCAAGGCCGCGCCGCACCTGTTGCCCTACGGCAGCGAAAGTTCAGGACCGGCGTTTGCCGTGCCCCACGGCATCGTGCTGTTCATCGGCGGGATGTGTTTCATCGTGTTCCTGGCCGAAGGCGCGGCACTGGACTGGAGCGCGGTGTTCCTGGCGCAGGAGCGCGGGATCGACACCGCCTATGCAGGGCTGGGTTATGCGGCGTTTGCGCTGACCATGACCGTCGGGCGCCTGACCGGGGATGCGATTGTGCGGCGCCTGGGCGCCACCCGGGTGATTGTGTTCGGCGGATTGACGGCCGCTGCGGGCCTGTTTCTGGCGACGTTCGCGCCGAACTGGGAAATGGCGCTGGTGGGTTATGCGCTGCTGGGGGCAGGCTGTTCGAACATTGTCCCGGTGCTGTACACCGCGGTGGGGAAACAGACGGTCATGCCCGAAAGCATCGCGGTGCCGGCCATCACCACCCTGGGTTATGCCGGGATTCTTGCCGGGCCTGCGGTGATCGGGTTCATCGCCCATGGCAGCAGTTTGAGTTTTGCCTTCGGGCTGATGGCGGTGTTGCTGGTGGCGGTGGCGATTGGCGGGAAGGTGTTGAAAGTCTAACTCACCGCATTTGCGACAATCGGTCACTCCGCAGGCTATGAACTGTTAATTATGTCAGTAGACACAGAGAGCGTCGAATTGCAGCATAAGTTTGGCTTCCTCAACTTATGGATGAGTCATGACCCGCTCCTACAGAAAAATGTTATTGGCTCCCATGTTCTTCATCGAACTAAGCGCCTGTACTGTTCTCCCTCAAGCGACTGATATCGATTGGGGGGAAGGAACAGCAAACTTTACGCCTGCACAACCCTTGAGCAACGCGAGCGGTCGATACGATCATTGGCAATCGATTGGCCGTGTCAAAACCGATAAGGGCATGACATGCTCGGGCGCGTTGATTGACACACGCCATACAACCGATGAACAGGATAGTCCGGCCTATGTACTGACATCCGGACACTGCATAAATCTGAACCCCAACGTGGTTGTGGAAAACGCAGACGCTACCGGTAGCGTCATCTTCAATTTCTTTAAAGACACTATCGACCACACCAGATCGTATCCCGTTACCCGAATTAACTGGAGCACTATTCGGGGGCAGGATATTTCGATTATTCAACTAGACCGGACTATCGGGCAACTGATAAATGACGGTGTGCAACCGTTAAAAATAGTAACCCATTTGCCCGCAAATCCTGACATATTGATTGTTGGGGCACCTCAAACAAGCCACATTCAACGAATGGCCTGCCCGCGGGAACATTCAGCAGGTATCGTTGAAAGTCCATGGTCATGGCTGGATCAAATCAGTAATCGCTGCCTGGATGTAGTGAGCGGTATTTCAGGCTCACCGGTCCTTGGACGCTACAACAATGAAATTCTTGCTGTGGTGGGGACAACAACCCAAGGCAGTGGGCAATCGCGATGCAGCCAGGGAGCACCCTGTGAGGTGGTAGATGGTCAAGTGAGCAAAAAGCTGAACACCAATTACGCCACATCAGCAATTGGTTTACTGGCATGTTTCAACAAGGGCCGATTTGATCGTCTTAACGCAGATTGCTCTTTGGGTCCGCGCTTCACTTTTGCCAGTACCCCGCTCGCGGGCAATCATGTAAAACTTGAGCGTGACCATTCCGGACAGGTCATCCCATGGCTGTGGACCCAGCCCTTCGCTGTGGATCGCCCTTACTATCGGTATAAGTTCACGCGAACACTGGATGACTGCGGCACAACCGTTGGCTATAGCGAAGCATTCGTCAGCCATGCCAGCGGCCAGGACGAACTACGTCGAGAACTGCGCGATGGGGCAGGCATGTATCTGTTATGCATTATGGGGCAGGATCAAAAAATCGGTGCTCCTGGTCAATGGGATGCACGTAACGCAAGAATCTACTGGCGATGGATGTTAGAGGGGCCGAGCCAGCTCGCCCCTATTTATTCTATCGTCCAAAATTCAGACAGCCCGTTTCTGTACACCGTCAGAGCATTTCCGGTTTCTCCCGATCTGGATGCATATTCGTACCAATACAAAGTAGGCTCAAGCGAAAATACTGACTGTCTCGACCCGCAGAATTACAAAAAAGTCCAACCATCAATTGGTTTTTTTATTGTTGACGTTACAAACGGCTCGATGAAAACTTGCCTAAAAACCAACGACCTGGCAGGCAACCCTTCTCCCATTGTCGATTTTCGACTCCCAGAATGAGCATAGAGTATGTTCCCGCAGTTCAATGATGAACCTGCGGGAACAATCAGGGCTGCACAATTTCGCGATATCAGAACCCCACACTGGCCTGCACAAAGAACGTGCGCGGCGCACCCACGTACATACCCGAATTGTTGTCGCTGGAGCGGGTGAAGTATTGCTTGTCGAAGATATTCTTCACCCCGGCACCAACTTTCAGGTTCGAAACCGTCGGGCCGAAGTCATAACCGCCACGCACGTTCCAGGTGACGTAACCTGGAATGTCGCCGTACTGGCCATCCGCAGTACCTTCGGTGATGTAATTGCCGCTGAAGCTGCCGTCGGCATTCACGGCAACACCCGGCGAGCGCTGTTTGGACTGGGCAAAGGCATCGAGGTTGTAGGTCCAGCGATTGATGTCATACCGCAGGCCGGCGGTCGCCACCTGGCGCGAGTAGAACGGCAGGTCACGGCCCTTGAACCCTGGAATCTCCCCTTCATAGACGGCGCGGGTATAGGTGAACCCGGCGTTGGCGGTCAGACCGTCAAGGCGTGGGTCCAATGCCGCCATGTCGTAGTGCACCGACGCCTCGATGCCCTGGTGCGTGGTCGCGCCGAGGTTGGTCCAGCCCGCGTCGTTGCTGATGTATTGCAACTCTTTATCGAAGTCGATGTAGAACAGCGTCACTTCACCGCCCCACGCATCGTTGTTGTAGCGAGTGCCGAGTTCATAGGTCTTGGCCTTTTCCGGCTCAAGGCCATTGGCGGTTTCGTCACCCGTGCCGCCCTGGCCGAGCTGGAAATACTGCAGGCTGCCGAACGAGGTTTCGTAGTTGGCGAACAGCTTCCAGGCATCGGACAGGTGATACATCACGCTCAGGGCCGGCAGCGGCTCGTTGCTTTCGATACTGCGGCGCTTTTCCGGCACCGGCCGGCCCGCGGTGTCGAGTACGGGGCGGTCGTGCCAGTCGGTGCTGATGTGTTCGAAGCGGATGCCCGGGGTGATGGTCCAGTTGCCGACGTCGATCTTGTTGTCGACATACACCGAATTGGCTTCAGTGCCGCCGGTACGATCCTGGTACACATGGCCGTCCGACCCCGGACGCACCACCGGCTCGTTGTTGACCAGCGCCAGGCGGCTGGCCTCTTCGTGCATGGCTTCCTTGAGGTAGCGATAACCGACGCTGACTTCCTGGGTGGTCGGGCCGACGTCGAACACACGGGACACCCGCGGCTCGATGCCAAAGGTGTAGTAGGTGCGCGGGAACGAGCCCAGGGTCCTCTGGTCCCGAGCGGCGATGTTGCTGCCACGGAAGCTGTCGGTGTAATAGGTCAGCACTTCGGCCTGGGTGCGGTCGTCGAGCTGCCGGGTCCACTTGAACGAGACGTCCTTGCGGCGCCCGCTGAAGTTGTCGTTGTTACGGTCCGACTGAAACGGATTGGCGTCGTACTGTGCCTGGGTCAGGCCGCCGGGCATATCGGCGCTGGCATCGTAGTAGTGAAAGTTGAGGCTGAAATCATCGACATCGGTGGGCGCCCAGTGGGTCTTGAGCAGCACGTCGTCGATGTCGTTGCCGTGGTTGCGCTCGCGGTAACCGTTGCCGTTCACGCCCGAGTACAACAGCGCCACGCCGATGCCGTTGTCCGCGGTGCCGCCGACGAATGCCGTGTCGATGTGCTTCCAGCCTCCGTGCTGCGAGGTCTCCAGGGTGCTGCCGATTTCAGCCGAAGCCTTCTCCGGGATCGCCCGGGTCACGAAGTTGATCACACCACCGACGTTCTGCGGTCCATAGCGCACGGAACCGGCACCCCGAACCACGTCGATGCTGTCGAGGTTGCCGGAAGAAATCGGTGCCATGGACAGTTGCGGCTGGCCGTACGGGGCGAAGGCTGCCGGCACGCCGTCGATCAACACGGTGGAGCGTGGCGACAGGCGCGAGGTCAGGCCACGCACGCCGACGTTCAGGGAAATATCGCTGCCGCCGGTGCCGTTGGCCTCCTGAACTTGCACACCGGGGACGCGCTTCAACACGTCGCCGACGTTCATCGCGCCTTGCTCGACCATCGCCTCGCGGCGGATCACGGTACGGGCGCCCGGGTGGTTTTGCACCACGGCGGCATCCGCGTCGCCGAGCCAGTCGCCGACCACCTTGATGTCCGTCACGCCCAGCTCCAGCGGGCCATTGGCAGCGCCACCGGGTGCAGGCAGCAAGGTCACCGAACCTTCATCGATCTGGTAGTGCAGACCGCTGCCCTGCAGCAGCTGGCGCAGCGCGTCTTCCGGCGAAAGGTCGCCATCCACCGCCGGGGCCTGTTTGCCGGCGACCAGCTCAGGGCTGAAAAACACCTGCAGCGAGGTTTGCTGGCCCAGTTCACTCAAGGCCTGGCCCAGGGGTTGCGCCGGTATGTGAATAGCGTCGGCGGCAAAGGCCTGGGGCAACGCAAGGTTAACCGCCAGTGCGAGGGCCAGGGGCAACCAAGGGAATTTGTTGTTGTTAGCGGTGGAGTTTTTCACGTCGAACCTAGTCCTGTGGATCGCAAGAGTGTGCGTTTGTTAATGCAAACCAGTTGCAGTTGGACTAGAAGACGATGAACTCGAAAAAAACCTGAATCTATTTTGAAATTATTTGCTGACTGCCATCATCGAGGGTCCGCACGGCCACCGGCAGAATGTTTGGCAGCGCCTTGAGCAGCGCGTCGGTGTTGTCGGATTTGAACACGCTGGTCAGGCGCAAATTGCCGACTTTGTCGCTGCTCACGGTCAGCGGTTTCTCCCGGTAGCGCGACACTTCCTCGGCGACGTCGCGCAGGCTGGCGTTGTTGAACACCAGTTTGCCGCTGCGCCAGGCGGTCAGTTCCGCAGGGTTAACTGCGTAGGCGGCGGCGACTTTGCCCTGGGTGTCGACCCGCGTACCCAGGCCGGCGGAGAGATTGATGAAATCGTTGTCGGCAGCGTCCCGCCCCTGGACCTTGACCGTGCCCTGCTCCACCACGACCCGGGTTTCAGAGGCGCCACGACGCACATCGAAACGGGTGCCGGTGACCGTGACCTTGCCATTGCCCGCCTCGACCACGAACGGCCGGCGTGTATCGTGTTCGACGCTGAACATCGCTTCGCCCTGGGTCAACTCGATGCGGCGCCGGTCATGTTCGTAGCGCACCTGAACGTGACTACGGCTGTTCAGGTCGATCACCGAGCCGTCCGGCAACGCCACCTGCTGTCGCTCGCCCAAGGCGGTGGAAAACTCGGCGGTGTAACTCGCCGGCTGATTCAACTGGCTGAACACGCCCAACCCGACCGTTACGGCCAACACACTGGCGGCCACCGCATAACGCAGCAGCGGGCGCCGTTTGCCGCGGGTCGGCGGGCTCTCGCACAATGCCTGCAGGCGCGCCGCAGGCAGCAAGTCAGCCGCCGTCCACAGCCCCTCAAGCAATTGATATTCGTCGTGATGCTGGGGATGTTCGTTCAGCCAGCGCTCGAAGCGTCGGCGTTCTTCGACGTCCACGGCCGGTTCCTGCAAGCGCACAAACCACTGCGCCGCCTCGTCGCGAACCGTTGACTGCCCGCATGCGCAATCACGAGTATCCATCATGCAAGGTCCTGTTTGGCCGGGGATGAGAAGGCGCGGCCGATCATCGTTGCAACCCGTCCAGACGGTCGCGCAAATGCCGCAGGGTGCGGATCATATACTTTTCCACCATGTTCTTGGACAGCCCAAGGCGTTCGGCGATTTCGGCCTGGGTCAGGCCTTCGATCTTCTGCCACACGAACACCTTGCGGCAGTTGACCGGAAGTTCGCCGAGCGCCCGCTCGATGGAATCAGCCAACTGGATCGCATGCATGAAATGCTCCGGGTCGCCGGACGACGACACACTGTGATCGATCGCCTCCGACGCCATGGCGCCCCGCCGATCCTCCCGCCGGTAACCATCCACTGCGATATTGCGCGCGGTCTGGTGCAAGTACGCCCGATGCTGCTCCACCGCTGCCGAATCGGACTCAAGCACCCGCACGAAGGTGTCGTGGGCCAGATCCTCGGCCTGCTGACGATTTCTCAGGCGACGGGTCCAGGTGCCAACCAACTCTTCGTAATGCTCGAAAAAGCCGTGTCTGCGGGGCAGCTTGGGGGTCATTGCGGCGTGCTGTGGAGACGGGGCGTGAATAGTAATGCTTCCTATTAACTGGAAGCAATGGATTCCGGACAGGCGCCTGTCAGGCCAATTCCGGTTATCCGCAAAAAAACGACGGGCAGCCCGGTTGCGGCTCGTCTGCCCGCCCCAGGGACAATCCATTGGATCATTCTTACAGGTAGACACCACCAGAACAGGGTCCGAATGAAAACCAAAGCTCATCCAGACCCCGTCCATGGTTGCGCGGAGCTTACTTAACCCTTGTTCTCGTCAATCCCCGATTGCAACGTTTGCCTGTCGAAACGACCACCAAGGTTCCCGGGGCCGAATTTGATACCGAGCTCATCGGCAATCGAGATCTCGGGTTTGCTGCCCTCGATCCCCGGTTTTTGCGGCAGATCCAATCCGCCCTTGACGCTGTAATCCAGGTTGCTCAAGGTCGTTGTACTGACCCCCGAGCCACCCAAACCGACGCGGCCTTCTGCTGATGCAATCCGTGCTCCCGTTAATTGCGTCGTGCCGCCAACCCTGAGATTCACCCCCTGTGTACCGCTGATTCCGGAAGCCTGGCCCACGCTGTCCTTGTACGCATAGGTGCCATCGAACTTGAGGGTCGGCTTGTAATCGAGCGCTTTGAATCCGCTGTTTTGCGCCAGCTTGTCCTGCTCGACCGGCGCTGCTTTTTTGCCGGTCAGCCCCAGGTCAAGATCAGTCTTGGTCGTGGTCTGGTGGTCTTGACGGCTTTCGACGCTCAGATTGCCTGTGACCGTGCCACTGACCTTCCCGGCATCGATCCGCGCCCCCGCCAATTGCACATCGCCTGCGCTGTTGAGCTCGACACTGTCCGCGGTGATCCGGCTGTTCTGCTCAGTCGTACTGTTGAGCTGATCCACCCCGAGCTTGGCGCCGGCATTCAACCCATAGTCATTGGACGCGACGCCTTCGGTGGCAGTGGGGGTGCTGCTGCCAAGGTTGCCCCCGGCCTTGAGTTCAAGACTCCTGTTGTTGCGGTTCTGCGTGGATTGGCCGGATTGCGCCTGGATCCCGCCCGTCCGTGCGTCGAGACGCACATGCGGCGCGTCCGCCCGGGTGCCTTGCAGGTAGATGGAATCGCCGCTGAGACCGATCCTGTCCTGGCTCTTGAGCTGGACGCCCGTCAAGGTCTGCGCCGACTCATCAACCCGACCGGCATTGAAATTGATGCCGAGGGTGCCGGTCTTGGCGACGCTGTTCTCCGTGCCGGTTTTGCTGCCGCCCAGATCCAGGCCGCCGCCCAGATTGCTGCCCTTGACCAGGTGGGTGTCGCTGGCCGCTTGCAGACCGAGTTTGCCGCCGGCCTTGAGGTCTATCGCGCTCGGTGTGTCGATCCTGGTCCCTTGCAACAGCAGATCGCCACCGCTGCTCAGTTCTACCGGACCTTGACCCTGGATATCGGCGACACGGGCCTGGCTGTCCCGGACCTGACTGCCTTTATGATCGAGCTGCAAACCGGCGCCGAGATCGATATTGGTACCGTTTGTGCCCGGCATTGTGCCAACTGTCAGCGCGGCTTTGCCGCGCAGGCTGGACGTATCGCTGTCCTGACGGTCGTTGGCCTGATTCAGCGCCAGTTCGCCATCGGCCTTGATCGTCACGCCCCCCTCCCCGCCATCGAACCGGCTGCCCTCGAACTGCCCGTCGCCCCCCAGGTTGATGTTCACCCCCTGGCTGCCGGTGTAACTGCCGACCACCGCGGTGGACGTGTTTTTCTGTGTCTGACGGCTGCCACCCTCACCGCTGCCCGCAACGTTCACATCCTGGCCGGTCTTGGTGTAGACCCGCACGTCAACCTTGGCGTCCAGCGCCTGATCGATGCTGCCTTGGGTGATGCTGGCGGCGTTGGCGATCAACCGGTCGGCGCTGATATTGACCTTCCCGGCGCTGGCTTCGTACCGGGTGCCCTGGTCCTGCAAAGTGCCAGCAACCTTGACGTCTACCGTGCCGCCCTTGAACTCGCTGACCACATCGCTGCCGATGCGCACCTGGCGGTCGGCATTTTGATGACCGATGGCGACGCTGACCCCGATATCAGGCTGACCGAGCTTGCCCAATGCGCCCACGTCCGGGACTTTTGCGTCGATGGCGCTTTTGACGGCATCGGCGATGGGACGGGCGATGTCCTTGTACGCGAGATCGATGCCTACGCCTGCCTGCCAGCTGCTTTCCTTGTGTGTACTGCTGTCCGTATCCTGCGCCACCCGGTTGTCGATTTCCCCGGCGTCGACCACCAGGCCTTTGCCAGCACTGACTTGCGCTCCTTCAGTGATCAGTTTTTCGGCAGTGATGTTCAGGCTGCCGCTGCTCTGGACCTTGCTGGTTTGGGCAGTGGTGGTGTCGCGGGTGTCCCGGGACGTCGAATTCGCGAAGTCCAGGCCACTGCCTATCCGATCAAGGCCGCCGGTGTAGTTGAAACCGCCGCTGGTGCTGCGCCGGTCCGTCGAGGTGTGTTGACTGTCCTGTTCGGCCAGCAGTGCCACGGTTTTGCCCGTCAGGGACGTATCGCCCGCGGTGGCCGTGACCTCGGCTCCCTTGAGCGTCAGGTCGCCACCTGCCGTCAATTGCACGTCAGACCCGGCGAGGCTGGAGCCTTGCTGGCGCACTTCGCTGTCGGTGAGTGTTTGCGTCTTGTCTTCATAACGCACACCTGCACTGTACTGGCCGGCAGCCGGCGCGTTCTCCCTGGCGTAGGCATCCACGCCGCGGCTGGCCGTGGTATTGCTGCTGTCGACGGTGTCCTGCGCCGAATGCACATTCAGATCGCCCGCCGCATCTGCAGTGAGCGTACCGCCCGCCTTGACCGTTGATCCCGCGACTTCGATGTCCCTGGCGCTCTTGAGGGTGAGGTTGGTGTCCGACGTCAACTCGCTGCGCACCGTGGTGTTGTCCCGGGTATTTTCGCGAGTTTCATTTTTGCTGATGCCGAAGAATTTGCTGTCCTTGTTGTGATTGTTGAGATGGGACTCGTCCTGCACGCCATCGATGATCAGCGAACCCTTGTCGCTGATCACGCTGGCCTCTGTGCCGCCGCGCACCTGGCTACCGCTGACGCGAACGTCGTCGGCCTTGACGATCAATTTGCCGGCGGCATTGATCGCGCTGCCCTGGTGCCGGGTGTTGCCTTGATCCGTATCGCCTGTCTTGCCAAAGAACCCGCCGCCCACCAGATCGCCGGAATAATTCTTTTTACGTATGAGTCCGATGCTGGGGACGCCAGTGATTTCCACCTGTTTGGCGGCGATGTGGATATCCTGCTCGGCGGTCACTTGTGCGCCTTCAGTGCGCAGCAATCCGGCCGTGGTCAATGCGACGGTGTCGCCCTTCAACTGGGTGGTGACGCTACGTTGCTCTTCAGTGCGGTTATCCCAGCTTTCTTTCCACAGGTGTTTGCGGTGTTTGCCCTGCTCGGATTTCGTTGGGGTTTCGATGGCTGCGGTGAGGTGCAGATCGCCGCCGCTCTGCACCCGCAGGTCTTTCGCCGCCTCGACCCGGGCGCCTTTGAGTTCGGTATCGCCACCCGAGGACAGATCAACGTCACGGCGGGCAATAATCTGGCTGCCGTGCTGCCGCGAATCGCTCTCGCTCTGGGTCTGCTCGTAGGTTTCCCAGGTAATGCCAAGGGTCTTTTTTTTCCAGTCGTCGCGTTTTTCCTGGAGCTTGCGGCTTTCGACCGTGGTCAGTCTCAGGTTGCGGCCGGCACCGACCTTGACGTCACGGCCACTGACATCGGCCGCCGCCAGAATCAAATCCTTGCCGCTGTGCAAGCCGACATCGCCCTGGCTGCTGTGCACGCCAGCGCGCACCACATCAAGGCTGTCCGATCCGGGACCGCCGCTGATGACGAGGTCGCCGGAGGACCGAATCTGCACCCCGTCTCGACCTGCCACCTGCACCGGGCCGACTCGCACACCCGCGCCCTCAGCGGTGCTGATGATATTGATGCGCCCGGCCTGCATGGCGCCGAACAGGCTGGCGTCGATGCGGCCGTCACTGCTGTGACCGCTCGGGTCGACGTACCGCACCTGCCCGCTGGCGTAATCCACTGAGTTGCGCCCGACCGTGAGGTTCAGGTCATCGCGAGCGCCAAGCCTGCCCTCGCTGTCGATACGCGGAGCGATCAGGTTGATCGAGCCTTCGCTGTTCTGGAGACCCGCACCCCGGATGCTCAGCTCACCCGTGGCATCGCGGGTGCTCAGGGCTTGCAGCTTGCCTTCGTTCAGCTCGGGACGCCCGACCGCGAAATGCGCGTTTGGCGTGTTGATGAAACCGGCGCCATTGAGCGAAATGCCATTGGGGTTGGCCAGCACGTAATCGGCGCCACGGCCGAAGATTTCCTGAGCGCCATTGATGGCCGAGGCGTTGCGGCTGATCACTTCGTTGAGAATCACGCTCGCCGCCTGCCCCTGGAATTGCGGGTTGGCGGCCAATTGCCCGGCGAGTTGCGACTGCCCGGCTTGCAGGGCGTTGTTCAACACCAGGCCCTGGCGGTCGACGTTGTAGTCGAGAAACTGGTTATGGGACAGCCCGGAGCCGTTGGGCGCAACGATATTGACGATGGGCACGCCGTCCCGGGTTTGCAATTGCGCGGTGCCGCCGGGCCCGGGCGCGACCACCACCCCCGCCGCCAGGGCGTTGGGCACGGGCGCGATGAGAAACAGGCTGGCAATCGCCCAGCGCAATTTGCCGCCGGGGGCGAGATGAAACGCAAAGGGTTTTGCTGACATAAAAACCTCTCAATTCAAGTGCAATATCACGGCGCGCTGGAAGGACTGCCGTGGCTGGCGCGCACAGCACCATCGGCAGTTTTATTAGGTTCATATCTGCAATCCCACGCGCACCAGCCAGGTCGGTGGCTCGTGCTTGAAATGGCTGGGCAGGCTGAAGCTGCGTTGGTAATCGAGGTCGACTTGCAGGCTTTTCCAGCTCAGGTTGACCCCGGCGCTACCCCCGCTCAGGCGTTGACTGGGGGCGCCGCGATCGGCCTGGACCACACCGCTGTCCAGCCCCAGGCGCGGGGTGATCTGCACCGGCAAGTCGGTGTGCAATGGCAGGCGCAAGGTGTTGCGCCAGACAGCCCCGCTGGCACCGGACGCGCTGTTGATGCGAAATCCGCGCACCGCCGAATCGTCGGTGGCCAGCAACTGCTCGATGGCCGGCAATGGGTCAGGGCTGTATTGCACATTGAGCTGGCTTTGCCATTGCCAGGCCTGCTGGCCAAAGCGGCCATTGCGCCACTGACCGAGGCTGACGCGGTACTTGCGAAACTGCGCCTTAGGCTGACGGTTCAACCAACGCTCGGCATCATCGTCCGCGCCCAACCACCGCAGGCCCTGGGCGTAATTGACGTCCAGGTTCCACACCGCACTGTCGAGCCAGAACAGATTCAGCCCGGCTTCGGCCACGGTCAGGGTCGGGCTCTGAATGCCCAGGTGCGTGATCCCCAGGTAGCTGTCGACATCCTTGTGGGCCAGTTGCAGGTTGGCGCTGAGTTGATGGCCCTGGCCGCGCCATAACACTCGATCGGCGCGCAGGCTGAGCTGGTCGGTCGTGCCGGTGCTGTGCAACGTCAGGTAGCTCAGTTTCAACGGTGCACGGTATTCGGCGTGGCTGGCCAAGACGCTCCACGTCCAATAGCCGTAGGGAATGGCGTAATACAGGCTGGCGCTGCGGCTGTAGCGATCGCCCTGATTGACGGTGTCGCCGAAACTTACATTGAACAGATCATTGATTTGCAGTGGAGAGTCCAGAGCAAGATTGAGCGTATTACGGTCGCGCCCGGTGCTGGCGCTGCCGAGATTGTCCAGGCCCAGGTTCAACGCCCAGCGCGATTGATCCCGGGAGCGCGAGCGCAAGATGATCCGCGAGGCGCCAGGCTGGCTGCCGGGGGCGATGTCGGCGCTCAGGTCCACCGAGCGCAGGCGGTTCAATTGATCCAGACCCTGTTCCAGATCCCGCAGGTTCAGCGCCTTGCCGAGCATCCCCGGAAACGCTCCGCCAAGGGCAACCGGCAGGCTCTGGTCGGCCAGTTCGATCGACTCGACGTAGCCTTCATCCACCAGGATATCCAGCGACTTCCCGGTTTCTGGCGCCGTGCTGAGGTAGGGTCGACTGGCGATGTAACCCGCCTGAACATAGAGCGCGGTGATGGCCGCCAGCACCTGGTTGATCTGGTTCGCGCCCATGCACGGCGACAATTTCGGGGTGATGCGCTGGTCGAGTGTCTTGCGGTTGATCAGCGTGACGCCACCGACGCGCACCCCGTTGATGGACCAGCATTGCTCATCGACAGCCTGTGTTTCGGATGTCTCAGGCGCGGTCGGCGCACTACCCAAACTACCGCGCTGCAGTTGTCGGCGGCGTTGGTCAAGTTGCATTTGCTGCAGGTCGCGTTGTTGCTGTTGTTGTTGGCGTAATACTTCCTGCCCGGGCGTGGAAGACTCGGCGCCATAGAGCGGTGAAATACTCAGACCCAGTAACAAGGCCGGCAACGGCGAGCGAGTTTGGGGACGACGAGCTACAACGCGAACAGTATTCGGCACCTGGCTTCCTGGCAGTTTTGAAAGGGCGCGATGCCGTTTCGTCTATGTGTTTAATAGTTGGCGCATAGATCGTTTTATGCAATACAGCGATTACGACGACTAAACGCCTTAGATATCTTCGAGCAACCGGCGCCCTACTTTTACTTGATCATTCTTACTTGCAACTTCCTGCTTCCTACATCCTTATTTAATTTTGTTACTTATCACCTCCTACTTTTGAGTAACACATTGCAGATGTCCTACAAATCTGTTTACCGCCTCCTACATTCCAGCCTTTTTGCACCGTCCGGTTTCCTACTTCCGACCCGACCACCGGCAGCAAAAATCAATTGCAAGCAAATATTACATGCATCATATTATGGTCGTAATAACAATCCTCTACCCAGGCAACCACCATGACCAGCATGCCCAGCCTAGAACCCGACCTTGCGGTCCCAGCGATATCCTCCAAGCCTGCCCTGCTCAAACGGCTGTTGCTGCTGACTGCCGCCCTGGCGGTTCTGGTATTCGTCGGACTGTACGCAACTCACTGGTGGACCGCCGGCCGCTTCATCGAAGAAACCGACGATGCCTACATCGGCGCCGACGTGACGGTGATCGGGCCAAAGGTCGCAGGTTACATCGAAGAAGTGCTGGTCACCGACAACCAGAAGGTCAAGGCCGGCGATGTGCTGATTCGTCTGGATTCCCGCGACTACCGCGCCAACCTGGCCAAGGCCGAAGGTGCGGTGGCCGCCGAGCAAGCACTGCTTGCCAATCTCGACGCCACCGAACTACTGCAGCACGCGGTGATCGGCCAGGCTCGCGCCGGGATCGATGCCGCCGGCGCCGAGACGGCTCGGTCACGGGATGACAACGCACGCTACAAACGCCTGGTCAGCAGCAATGCCGTCTCGGTGGAAAGTGCCCAGCGCGCCGACGCCACCTTCAAGACGGCCCAGGCGTTGAGTGCCAGGGCCCAGGCCGAACTGCTGGCCGCACAACGCCAGCTGGCCGTGATCGAAACCCAGAAACAACAAGCCCGCGCCGCGTTGATGCAGGCCCGGGCCGAGCGCGACCTGGCGCGACTGAACGTTGGCTACACCGAACTGCGCGCGCCTATCGATGGCGTGATCGGTAATCGTCGGGCGCGAGTCGGCGCTTATGCCCAGGCCGGTTCACAACAGCTGTCGGTCGTGCCGGCCCGAGGACTGTGGGTTGACGCCAACTTCAAGGAAGATCAACTGGCACGCATGACGCCCGGCCAGCGGGTGATCATTCGTGCCGATGTACTCTCGGGACAGGAATTCCACGGTCACCTGGACAGTCTCGCCCCGGCCAGCGGTTCGCAATTCAGCGTGCTGCCACCGGAAAACGCCACCGGCAACTTCACCAAGATCGTGCAACGGGTGCCGGTGCGGATCCTGCTCGACCCGGCCGACGGCGTGCTCGGCCATCTTCGTCCGGGCCTGTCGGTGACCGCTGAAGTGGACACCCGCCAAGGGCCTGAAACCACAGCCGTGGCCAGCGCACCATGAGCCGCACCCTTGCCACTCCCGCAGCACCGTTCAATGCGGCGAACATGGCGACGGCGACCAAGGTCTTCGCCTTCGCCAGCATGTGCATCGGCATGTTCATCGCCCTGCTGGATATCCAGATCGTCTCCGCCTCGTTGCGTGATATCGGCGGGGGACTTTCCGCGGGCACCGACGAAACCGCGTGGGTGCAGACCAGCTACCTGATCGCTGAAATCATCGTGATTCCGCTATCCGGTTGGCTGTCCCGGGTGTTCTCGACCCGCTGGCTGTTCTGCGCTTCGGCGGTGGGTTTCACCCTGGCCAGCCTGCTGTGCGGCGCGGCCTGGAACATCCAGAGCATGATTGCCTTCCGTGCACTGCAGGGGTTTCTCGGCGGTTCGATGATCCCGTTGGTGTTTACCACCGCGTTTATTTTCTTCAGCGGCAAACAACGGGTGATCGCTGCGGCAACCATCGGCGCGGTGGCCTCACTGGCACCAACCCTGGGGCCGGTGATCGGTGGCTGGATCACCGATATTTCGTCCTGGCACTGGTTGTTCTACATCAATCTGATACCGGGGATTTTCGTCGCGGTGGCGGTGCCGATGCTGGTGAAGATCGACCAGCCGGAACTGTCGCTGCTCAAAGGCGCCGACTACCTGAGCATGCTGTTCCTGGCACTGTTCCTCGGCTGCCTTGAATACACCCTCGAAGAAGGCCCGCGCTGGAACTGGTTCAGCGACAGCACCATCCTGACCACTGCCTGGATCAGCGGCCTCGCCGGCCTCGCGTTTATCGGCCGCACCTTGCACGTGGCCAACCCGATCGTCGATCTGCGCGCCTTGAAAGACCGCAACTTCGCCCTCGGCTGTTTCTTTTCGTTCGTCACCGGGATTGGCCTGTTCGCCACTATTTACCTGACGCCGCTGTTTCTCGGCCGGGTGCGAGGTTATGGCGCGCTGGACATTGGCCTGGCGGTTTTTTCCACCGGTGTGTTCCAGATCATGGCGATTCCGCTATATGCCTTCCTGGCCAACCGCATCGACCTGCGCTGGATCATGATGACCGGCCTGGGGCTGTTCGCCCTGTCGATGTGGGATTTCAGCCCGATCACCCACGACTGGGGGGCCAAAGAATTGATGCTGCCCCAAGCCTTGCGCGGGATAGCCCAGCAACTGGCGGTGCCGCCCGCAGTCACCTTGACCCTCGGCGGACTGGCACCCTCGCGGCTCAAGCATGCCTCAGGATTGTTCAACCTGATGCGAAACCTGGGGGGCGCCATCGGCATCGCCGCGTGCGCAACCATCCTCAATGACCGCACCAACCTGCACTTCACCCGACTGGCCGAAAACCTCAACAGCAGCAACGAAGCCTTGAACCAGTGGCTGGCCCAGGTCGGCAACAACTTCGCCGCGCTTGGCCAGAGCGGCGACGTCGGCGTCACTGCCAGCCTCCGCCAACTCTGGTTGCTGACCTATCGTGAAGCCCAGACGCAAACCTACGGCGACGCGTTCCTGATGATCATGGTCGGTTTCATCCTCGCCACGGCGATGGTGCCCTTGATGCGCAAGGTACAACCACCGGCTGCGCCGAGTGCGGATGCTCATTGAGAACGCTCGTGGGTCTATACGTTAGATCAATTAACTGGAGGCTGTGCGGCCTCCAATCCGCCGGTCAACTTCGACGCACTCTCTTGATACCGGCTCTTTTGCGACACCCTGAATTTTCCAATCCTATTGAACCTGAACCACAATCTGTGATTTCAAATCGCTTATCATGGAGGCAATCACTGAACTCATGCCTTTGAAATCTTCAGGACTGCATAACGCACTGGGGTTGTGAAACTTGAGGTATCGACGAACGACCACTGCGCCAGGCTCTTTTGAGTAGTTGGAAATGTACTCAAACTTTTCCTGGCGCAAAGTCATCGACTTAGGCACCGCGACAATACTGACCTCTTTTGCAAATTCAAAACGCGCCTGCTCCTCAATCATTACCGAGATGCAGGTAAAAGCCTGAACACGATCTCTCTCCGCTGCGAAGATAAAAACGTTCTGCGCAATGCCTCCCGCGAAGCTGCTCATAGTGAAAACGCCCGTAGGCCCAGGAAAGGCAACCAGATTCTCCGACAGACCGACCATCTTTATTGAAAGTTCGTTATTGCCAGCCTCAAGTTGGGTAGCGCTGAACGCTCCTTTACCTGTCTGTCCGTAGCTCGCAAGTACTTTTTGCACCAACTGGTTTCTATCAACGGCGCTCATTGAGTTAAAAGCGTAACGGTTGGGTTCTGCTGCCCAACCGGTGATTTGGGATGAGTGAGTAAAGTCGGCGTCACCGTTTGCGCGAACCTTGAACACCGTATTGCTCTCAACCTTTCCGTCCTGGGTGGAAGGTGTACGACCCAGCGTTCCTGACTTGCTGAAAACGACAAGTTTATCCAGAATGAAAATGGGCAGATAACCGCCCGCAACCCCTTCTGCGGTGGAGTCCAGATAAAGGTCGAGAGTCGGAATATAAGTAATAGCATGATTGATCACGCCCAAAGTTGGAACCTTGGGCAAGGTATACGCGTTCTCGGCGTTAAGAAGCGCAGGTGTACTCTCTATACCTACCGCCGCGAGCAATGACTCCAACAACGCCACGTGATCTTTGCAGTCTCCATAGCGATTCGACAGAATCGTTTCGACCGGATTAGGAACGACACTGCCCGCCCCCACATAGACTGCGACATAGCGGATATTTTTTCGGACCCAATCATTCAGGGCAATCGCTTTTTCCCGAGGGTCAACCATGTGGCCAGTTATCGTTAGTGCCAACTGACTGATGTCTGCTGTCACACGACTCTTGGCCCGGGCATCGTAAGCCTGGGCAAAGGCATTGAAGTCAGGAAAGGTAGAAACTGCCAGATACTGGCCGTAATCCTGATAGGCGACAGAGCCATTTTCGATACGCGCTTTTTTTTCAGGGATATTGTCCCAACGGTAAATGGTTCGTCCCGACATAGTGACAGGATCGCTGGCCTTGAAGCCTCTAGTATCGGCGTACAATGGCATGCTCTGCGGCAAGTCATAAACAAGGGTGTACTGCCTGGTCGGGTGAGGCGTGGGATTGGATAACGACTCGAAGTGCTGCGCAAACAATGCAGTGTGGCGATGTGTCCTGGATCGAATAATAAGGCGGTCCCCCACAGCGACGTCGGGAAAGATGACCACCTTGACTAAAGTATCCTGGAACATTGGCGCGTCTGCTGATCCGCGCTCCTGTTGCTCTTTGATCTGGTCAGGCTGGACCGCAAACTTTCGACCATCCGGCTTTTGCGTGAATGCCTCGACAACCTCAAGATTTTCAAGGCTTCGATTGTAGTTCAAGTAATATTGTGCATAAACCTTGACGGCACGTTCTTCGTTAATCAAGACCACTACGTCATTGGTGGCTATAAAGCTGCCGTCTGCGTTGATCACATGCGTGCGAATATCTTTCTCGATAGTGACCGAGGTGTCTGCGCCATCGTTGTTGGCCAATGCTGGGGTTATTGCCATAAGACAGCAGGCGATGAACCCAAGCAATCGAAAACACTGGAAGATATAAAGTCGCATATGAACACACTTGTTAAATTAGATGTGTTCGCAATATACCGCAGCATTACGCCAAAAAATGCACCTCCCTCGACGCTGAAAGTAGAATCAGAACACTCCTACATAGGTCCTACAGAAACGTCCTTCAGATGACTATAGTCCGTTTCATCCTCGCCATGGCGATAATGCCCTTGATACTCAAGGTGCGACTACATACCGTGGCGAGTGCATATTTGAACCTTGGTGTTACTCCTGGGGCATCTTGCGAAAACCTACCGCCAACCGGTTCCAGCTATTGATGGTGCAAATCGCCACGGTCAGGTCGACCAGTTCCTTGGGGGTGAACTGGGCGGATGCCTGTTCGTAGTGTTCGTCTGGCGCGTGGGTCTGGCTCAGCTGCGTCAGGGATTCGGTCCAGGCCAGTGCCGCGCGTTCCCGGGGAGTGAAGAACGGCGTTTCGCGCCAGACCGAGACCGCGTACAGCCGGCGTTCGGTTTCGCCGGCCTTGCGGGCATCGGCGGTGTGCATGTCGACGCAGAAGGCGCAGCCGTTGATCTGCGAAGCGCGTAGCTTGACCAGTTCGATCAGTGATTTTTCCAGTGGCAGTTTCGCCACTGCGGTGTCCAGGGCAATCATGGCTTTGAGGGCGTCGGGGGAAGCGGTGTAGAAATCGATACGAGGTTTCATGGCGGGCTCCAGTTACAAAAGGTGTGGAACTACGTTAATCCCGCACCGGCAGGCAGCAAATAGCCAATTATTGGGAAGTCGAGGATGCCAATCCCCGTTCGAGGACAGGAACAGGGATGACCGCATTCTGATCGGTGAACTGCGTGTTCACCAGGCGCCAACTGACGGCCCAGTCGATTGTAGCCGCCTGCGTGACGTTCGAACCCCTACGCTCGATTGCGCAACCACTGCAGAAACCCCCGTTTCTGCACAACCTCAGGCACTTCCTGAGTCAGCGTCCGGGCCTTGTTCAAGCGGAAATCCAGCAGCGCCTTCATCGCCTCGCTGATGTCGTGCCGCGCATCCAGGCAGGGCTTGAGGTATTCCTTCTCGATCCGGTACAGGCTGCAGAACGTCTTGGCGGTGAATTGCGCCGGCAGCGCCGTATCGGACAGGATCCCGCCCTCGCCGATCACCTCGCCCGGCCCCATCCGTCCAGACTCGAAAAGGACTCCACCACGGCTCAGCTCCACCGAGACCACCCCGGACTCGATGATCAACAGATGATCGCTGACCTCCCCTGCCGGCAGGATCAGTTCGCCGGCGCGGAAGGTTTGCAGTGTCATGTTCTGGCTGAGGGTTTCCTTCTCTTCCTGACGCAGGCTCGAGAAGATGTTCGAGGCGTCGAGCAATGCCCGTGGCCGAGACAGGTTGGCCGGGGCATTCGATTCGACGCTCGACAACAGGCTGACGCCGGAGGCGTGCAAGTGCCGGTACGCCAGGTCGAACAGCTGGTTGCGTACCATGCGTTTCTGATCCATGGACTCGACGAAACCGCTGATTTCGTATTCCATCCCGGCGCTGCTGGAGCTTTTCAACGAAACGCTGGGTGCCGGTTTGCTCAATAACTGGCGACAGCCCTGCATCGCCCGCTCCAGGGCTTCGATCACCGTGTTCGGACGGGTGTGGGGGCTCAGTTGCAGGCTGATCGAGACGCCGAAAATATCGCTCGGGCGGCTGAAGTTGATGATCTTGGCCTTGGCCGCCAGCGAATTGGGGATCACTGCCATGCTGCCCTGGGCGGTCTGCAGGCGTGTGGCGCGCCAGTCGATGTCGGTGACCCGGCCTTCGGTGCCGTCGATGGAGATCCAGTCATCCAGTTGATAAGGCTTGGTGGTGTTGAGGACGATCCCGGAGAACACGTCGCTGAGGGTGCTTTGCAGGGCCAGCCCGACGATGATCGCCAACGCGCCGGACGTGGCCAAAACGCCCTTGACCGGGAGTTCGAGCACATAGGCCAGGGCGGCGATGATGGCAATCAGAAAGATCACCGCTCCGAGCAGATCCTGCAATAACCGCCCGGTGTGCCCGACCCGTTGCATCATCACGGCGCCGATCAGCACCGTCAGGGTCCGCGCGCCGAACAACCACCAACCGATCTGCAAACCGATCGCTGCCAGGTGCAGCGGGATGTTGTCAGCCCAGGGCGCCGGCTCCAGCGGGTTCAAGCCTTCGTTGAACAGCACGACGCTGAACAGAGAGAAAATCACCAGCCGCACCACCAGTTTCCAGTGGCTGCCACTGGCACTGAGCAACCGCCACAGGCCGAGGTCGATCAGGATCAGGACCAGGGCGCAGAGCAAGGGGTGATCGGTGAGCAGGGACAACATCGAGCGACTCCAGACACGTGCGGATGGGCACAGTGTAGGAGCAATTGATGCCTTCGGAACACCACAAAGCACGGTAGGAGCCGGCTTGCTGGCGATGGGGGTCTGACAGTCACTGAATCGGTGACTGCGCTGCCGCTATCGCCAGCAAGCCGGCTCCTGCAGAGGGCGATGTGTGCCAGGGTTACTTGCTGTTGGTCAGGGTGTTGTAGCTGGTCATCAGGTTGCGATAGTCCGGGATGTGGTTGGAGAACAAGGTGCCCAGGCCTTCCACGTCGTTGCGCCAGTCGCGATGCAGCTCGCAGGCCAGGCCGAACCAGGTCATCAGTTGCGCACCGGAGGACGACATGCGGTCCCAGGCCGATTGCCGGGTCAGTTCGTTGAAAGTGCCGGAAGCGTCCGTCACCACGAACACATCGAAGCCTTCAGCCAGCGCCGACAGCGCTGGGAACGCCACGCACACCTCGGTCACGACCCCCGCGATGATCAGTTGTTTCTTGCCGGTGGCCTTGATCGCCTTGACGAAGTCTTCGTTGTCCCAGGCATTGATCTGGCCAGGCCGAGCGATGTAGGGCGCGTCCGGGAACAGCGCCTTGAGCTCGGGCACCAGCGGGCCGTTGGGGCCGGTTTCGAAGCTGGTGGTGAGGATGGTCGGCAGCTTGAAGTACTTGGCCAGATCGGCCAGGGCCAGCACGTTGTTCTTGAAACGGTCCGGTTCGATGTCGCGCACCAGAGACAGCAGGCCCGCCTGATGATCCACCAACAGAACGGCGGCGTTATCCTTGTCGAGACGTTTATAAGAAGTAGTCATGGCAAATCCTCGCTTTTAATCGATGCCGAACGGTGCCGGCGTGAGTGAACTCTGTTTTTTGTCAATCGCGGACAGGCAAGCGTAGTCAGCAATCCCTGGCACGGCACAGCGCTGTCGCCTGTTCAACTGTTCATCTGGCCGAATCGGCCGGACTGGAAGTCGGCGAAAGCCTGATGAATCTCCTGCTCGGTGTTCATTACGAACGGACCGTGACCGACGATCGGCTCATCGATCGGTTCGCCGCTGAGCAGCAGCACCACGGCGTCGTTATCGGCTTCCAGACTGAGCTGATGGCCGTCGCGCTCGAACAACGCCAACTGCCCTTCCCGCACCAGTTCCCGACCATCGACCTGCACCGTGCCGCGCAGCACCACTAAGGCGGTGTTGCGTCCTTCGTGCAGGTCCAGGGTCAGCGGCTTGCCGGCGTTGAGGCGCAGGTCCCAGACATCGATCGGCGTGAAGGTCCGCGCCGGGCCGGTGTGGCCGTCGAATTCACCGGCGATCAAACGCAGGCTGCCGGCTTGGTCCTTGAGCGCAATGCTCGGGATGTCGTCATCGAGAATCGTCTGGTATCCGGCGTCGGCCATTTTGTCCCTGGCCGGCAGGTTGACCCACAGCTGCACCATTTCCAGGGTGCCGCCGCTCTTGGCGAAGCCTTCGGAGTGGAATTCTTCGTGGAGAATCCCCGACGCCGCGGTCATCCACTGCACGTCGCCCGGGCCAATCTTGCCGCCGCTGCCGGTGGAGTCGCGATGCTCCAGTTCGCCCTTGTAAACGATAGTCACGGTTTCGAAGCCGCGGTGCGGATGCTGACCAACGCCACGACGTTCAGTGGTCGGGGTGAAATCAGCGGGACCGGCGTGATCGAGCAGCAGGAACGGGCTGATGTGTTTGCCCAGGTTGTCGTAGGAAAACAGTGTGCGTACCGGGAAGCCGTCGCCGACCCAATGGGGGCGTGGGCTGGTGTAGATACCAATGATGTTTTTCATCCTGCCTCTCCAATTCTGTTGTGTGACGCGATGGAGAAAGCTTAAAACCATCGCCTTTGATGCACTAGACTGCAAAAATCGGCCTTAGCGTTCTATATGGAGAACGATGGTGGAAGACCTCAACACGCTCTACTACTTCACCCAAGTGGTGGAACACGGCGGTTTCGCCCCGGCCGGACGGGCACTGGACATGCCCAAGTCCAAGCTCAGCCGGCGTATCGCCGAGCTCGAGGAGCGCCTCGGCGTGCGCCTGCTGCACCGCACCAGTCGGCATTGCTCGCTGACCGAAATCGGCCAGGCCTATTACCAGCGCTGCCTGGCCATGCGCGTGGAAGCGGAAAGCGCCGCCGAACTGATCGAACGCAATCGCTCCGAACCCCAGGGGCTGGTGCGCATCAGTTGTCCCACCGCCCTGCTCAATTCCTGGGTCGGGCCGATGCTGACCCGCTACATGCTCAAGTACCCGTTAGTGGAATTGTTCATTGAAAGCACCAATCGCCGGGTCGACCTGATCCACGAAGGTTTCGACATCGCCCTGCGGGTGCGCTTTCCGCCGCTGGAAAACACCGACATGGTGATGAAGGTATTGGGCAACAGCACCCAGAGCCTGGTAGGCATTCCGGCGTTTGGCGAACGTCTGTCGTCACCCGCTGCCCCGGCCGACCTCAGCGGCCTGCCAAGCCTGCATTGGGGGGCGGCGCAGCGTGAATACCAGTGGGAACTGTTCGGCGCCGATGGCGCCAGTGCGGTGATTCGACATGCGCCGCGAATGGTCACCGATGACCTGTTGGCGCTGCGTCACGCGGTGCTTGCGGGGATTGGCATCGCCCACTTGCCCAACGTGGTGGTGCGCGATGACATTGCCGCCGGACGCCTGCTGGAACTGGTGCCGGGCTGGGCCCCCAAGTGCGGGATCGTGCATGCGATATTCCCGTCACGTCGCGGGTTGCTGCCGTCGGTGCGGACGTTGATTGATTTTCTTTGGGAGGAATTCAGCCGTAGCGATATTGCTTAGGGTATGGTTTGGATTGAACGTCAGCCCTGTGCAAGGCTTTGATCCAGGCGAGTCATGGCCTGTTGCAACTGATCGACGGCCTCGTCGATCAGTGCCGCTCGGCCCTCGCTACAGGCCCGCTCCAGTTGCTCGCAACACTGGATCAGGCTGACCGCGCGAACCATCAGCGCGCCGCCCTTGATCCGGTGCGCCAGTGTCGGCAACTCGTGGAGATTGCGTCGGGCGTGCAGCTGCAGCAGAAGTTCGCGGTCGTCACGGTTGGTCACGGCCAGATCGCGCAGCAATTGTTCGATCAGCTCACGGTCTTCACCGACGTAGAGTTCCAGCCCGCTCAGGTCGATCTCCGCCGTTGCAGGTGCGGCGACCACCCGGGGCAATTCGCCCGCAAACCTTGATGCCAACCATGCGCTCAGATCGGCCAGCCGGATGGGCTTGAACAGACAGTCGTCCATCCCCGCTTCGACGCAGCGAATCTTTTCCTCGGGCTGCGCATTGGCGGTGAACCCCAGGATCGGCGTCGGTGGCAATCCCTGGACCCGCTCCTCATCGCGTATCGCCCCCGCCAATTCATAGCCGCTGACCAGCGGCATATTGCAGTCGGTAATGATCAGATCGAACTCATGTTCTCGCCACTGCGCAAGGCCGCGCTCGCCGTTTTCGGCCTCGAGCACATGGTGGCCCAGAAAGCTCAGCTGCCGTGACAGCAGCAATCGATTGGCCGGGTAATCGTCCACCACCAGGATCGCCAGCGCCCGGGTGGACACCTGAACTTCGCTGGCGGTCGACTCGGGCAAAGGCAACGCTTGCAACGCCGGCAGTTCCAGGCTGACGTCGATCCGGGTGCCCCGCCCCAGAACGCTCTCGAGCTGTAAGCGCCCCCCCATCATTTCACACAGGGAGCGGCTGATCACCAACCCCAGGCCGGATCCGCTGCGCCCGGACTGCTGGCTGTTGCCGGCCTGAACGAAAGGACTGAACAACCGCTGCTGGTCCACGGCTCCGATGCCGATACCGCTGTCTTCAATGCACACACTGACCGTCAGATGCCCCGGCAGAACAGGCTCGACCCGCAGGGTCAGGCTCACCTCGCCCTGGTGAGTGAACTTGATGGCATTGCTCAACAGATTGGACAGCACTTGCTTGAAGCGCGTGGGATCGATCAATACGTCGCAGTCGCTGTGCCGGTCCAGATCGACTCGCCACGCCAGATGCTTGTGGCGTGCCAGGCCCTCGAAAACCCGACACACCGACTCCACCAGTGTCCGCAGGTTGGCTCGCTCAGGGGTCAGCGACAAATGCCCGGATTCGATGCGGGCGATGTCCAGGATGTCGCCGATCAGCGCCAGCAATTGTTGCCCGGCATTCGACGCCACCTCGATGGCGGAACGGTCGGTAATACCTTCATCGGCACGTTTCTGCGCCAGTTCGAGCATCCCGAGCAGGGCATTCATCGGCGTGCGGATCTCATGACTCATGGTTGCCAGAAACGTGGTCTTGGCCCGATTGGCCTCGTCGGCGGCGTCCTTGGCGTCCTGCAGTTGGCTGAGCAACAGTTGGCGCTGGCGGATCTGCCGGCGCTGATAACCGATCCAGACAAGGGCGAGCACCAGCAAGGCGCCGGCGCCGGCAAATGCCTGAAAAATGGCCTGGCGATGACGCAGCCAGAAGCTTTGCTCCACCATCAGATCATTGCGCCAATAGAGGGTCAGGTCATCGATGTCTTCGGGGTCGATACTGAGCAGCGCCTTGTCCAGGATCGAATGCAGTTCAACGGCCTCGCGACTGGTGGCCAGGGTACTGCGGGCAGGATCGGTGCCCACGGTGCTGATCACCCGCAGCTGATTGCGGTAGCGCCGGGAAATCATGTAGCGGGCAGCGATCAACGAGTTGATAGCGCCGTCAGCCTTGCCCCGGGCGACCATTTCCATTGCATCCGCGGTCAAGGGCGCATTGACCAGCCTGATCCGCGGGAAATGCTGACGAATGAATTCACCGGCACTGTTGCCCTGGGTGATCGCCAGGGTTTTGCCGGCCATTTCATCCAGGGTCGTGGGATTATTCGGGCCGGCGCGAGTCACCAGCACATTCGGGCTGGTGAGAAACGGGCGGGTGAAACGCAACCCGGCCTCGCGCTCGATGCTGGGGCTTATCCCCGCCACCAGATCGATCTCTCCGGTCTTGAGCGCCTCCAACATTTCGGCGATTGATCTGGCAGGCCGTACATCGAACTGCAAGCCGGTGCGCAGACTGATTTTGTCCAGTACATCAGCGCTGATCCCGCGAAACTTGCCATCGCTGTCGATAAACGAAATCGGCAGGATGTTTTCGTTCATTGCCACGCTTGCTCGCGGATGTCGATCGAGCCAACGCTGCTCGGCCTCGCTCAATTGCAGCGCCTGGGTACCGGGAATGGAAGTCCCGCTCGCGCCCCATCGACGCAGGATGTTCATCTGTTCATTGGTGCTCACCGCCGCCAGCGCGATGTTGACGATGCGATGCAATGGTGAGTTGTCGCGGGTCATCGCGAACGCAAAGCGACCGGACTCCATGGGCGAAAAATCGGCCAATTGCACGTTGTTGAGATAGTTCTTGCTGATCAGGTAATGGGCGCTGATCGCGTCGCCCAGGTAGACATCCGCTTGCTGGAACGCTACGGCGCCCACTGCACTCAGGGTAGAGGGAAACAATTGGACGCTGGCCTGGGAATAGAACGCCTGCACCCTGTGTTCAGGCAGATAGTGGTACAGCGTCGCCAGCCGTTTACCAGCCAGGTCCGGGTCCAGCGGCTGCGAGGACTCTGTGCGCGTCACCAGCACCGGTTGATCCACGGCATAGGCGTCGGACATGCGCAGCGACGGGTTTTCGGCCTCATAGCTGTTGGCGGTGCCGAGCAGATCCGCGCTGCCTTGCTTGATTGCCCGCACCGCGTCCTCCCGCGATGGGTAACGCTGAACGTCGATCTCTATGTTTAGCAGCTGCTGCAGCAGACCGGCATAGTCGGCGGTCAATCCCTCGTAGTCAGTACCGGTGGTCGTGATGTCGAAGGGGGGATAATCCGGTGCCGAGACGGCGAGCACCAATCGACCCTTTTGTCGCAACCACCGTGAATCGGTCTCTGACAGTTTGACGACCTGGCCCTCGGCACTGGAGCGCCCCAGCAACGTCAATGCCTGCGGCTGCGCGCAGACAGTCGAAATCCAGGGTACCCCCGCCAGCAGGACGATGATCAGGCTGCCCCAACGCCGCAAGGTTTTCATTCAGATCAGATGATTACGCAGAGCGAAATCCCTCAGGTGCACCGGAGATTCGACATTGAGTTTTTCTATCGTGCGGGTCTTATAGGTGCTGACCGTCTTGTGGCTCAGGTTCATGATCTGCGCGATTGCCTTGTTGCTCATGCCATGGGCCAGGTATTGGAAGATCGTCAGTTCCCGGTCGGAGAGTTTGTCGATCAATTCTTTTTCGCTACGTTGCAAGCTGTTCAGCGACACCGAACTCGACGGCAGCCTGGCGAAATAGCTGTAACCGGCCATGACCGCCTGCACCGCCTTGTGCAGATGTTCCAGATCGTTGGCCTTGGACACAAACGCCGCGGCACCGGCACGCATGCAACGGTCCTGATAAAACAGTCCTTCCAGGGACGTGAACACCACGACCCGGCACGGCACCTCACCGGCCCGGATCCGTGCCAGCACATCAAGGCCGTCCAGTGCGGGCATGATCAGGTCCTGTACCACCAGATCAGGTTTATGTTCGCGGATCATCGGCAAGACTTCGTTACCGCTGGACACCTCGTGAATCTGTTGGAACCCCTCCTGTCTGAGCAAGATTTTCACTGCAGCGCGAACCACCGGATGATCGTCCGCTATCAGCGCTGACTTCGCTGACTTCATGGCAACTCCCTGTGCAAAGGCACTACGAACGGGCAATCGATGCCCTTGGGCCAGGCCCGGGTTAACACAACGGCTGCGCAGAGACTGTTGCATGGAATTTCGGACGAATCTACCTGACAGAAATGACAGTGCCGACCAACGGTAGGGGCCGATCAATGAGCGCCATCAACCGTTCAACGGACGCAAGATCCGGCAGCGAGCCATGGCTCACTTGAACCTTCTGCTGTGCGCAGGCCGGGATTGGCGGCAGATGCGCCTGTTGGCCGTCATAGATCAGGGCGTATCGGACCTGCGGGTTATCGAGGAAAAAATCGAGCAGGTTCAACGCGCCGCCGGCCAACGAGGCATGGATGACCACCAGATCGAATGGCGTGGCACTGTATTCGACCAGCGTCAGCAGTTCCGGCAGGTCATGCACCGGTGCCACCCGGTAATAACCGAGCCGGTTGAACAGGCGCTCGATTCTCATCCGCTGAAAATGTTGCTCGTCGGCAATCAGGATACGTAACGCTTTGTTAAACAACGGAGGCCCCCCGCAGGGTGTTTCGTGAGGGCACAAGGCTACGGAAGAGCGGACAAGCTTTCTGTAGGACTATTCCTAAAAACAGGAACGCCTCATCCGGTGTCATGTAGGAATGTCAGGTGGCGAGAAGTGTCTGGCGAGTACAGGCTGTATTGAGGGGAGAATTGCGGGGTTCTTCAGGAAGGGGCAGGATTGTGGATTTGTGGTGTCTGTAAGGCCCTGATCGCGGGTAAGCCCGCTCCCACAGGGATCTTCGGTGGACACAGAATTTGTGACAAAAATCCAACCTGTGGGAGCGGGCTTGCCCGCGATCAGGGCTTAACGGGCGCTACAAATATTAGCTGGCAGTGGCTAGCAACACATCCATCACTGACCGCCCCTGCCCACGCGCCTTGCCATGCTCATACAACGAGCCGGCAATCTCGTCGGCACGAATCGGCAGGATCGACAACAAGGTGTCGCTCAAACCATGACTGGCCTGGCAGAAGCCCTGCATATAGATGCCGGCCTTGCAACGCTCGTCCGTGATGAGCTTGTAGTTGCGATCCACTTCGAAATCACCCAGGTACTGCTCCAGTGGTGCCAGCAACTTGCGGTGCATCTGGCGCTCGTAACCGGTGGCCAGTACCACGGCATCGTAATGCCGAACCGTGACTTCACCGGTGGCGTTGTTGCGCACGGCCAGTTCGATACCGTGTTCGGTGGCGGTGGCCTTTTCGAGGGTAGTCAGGGTGCGAAACGCATGACGGGCGATGCCCGAGACTTTCTGTCGGTAGAAGATGCCGTAAATGCGCTCGATCAAGTCGATGTCGACCACCGAATAGTTGGTGTTGTGGTACTCGTTGACCAGACGCTCACGCTCGCTGCTGGCCTGCTGGAACACCAGGTCGGTGAATTCCGGCGAAAACACTTCGTTGACGAACGGGCTGTCATCGGCCGGCTTCAGTGCCGAGCCGCGCAGGATCATGTCCACCTGCACCGACGGGTAGCTGTCGTTCAGATCGATGAAGGCTTCCGCCGCGCTCTGTCCGCCGCCGATGATCGCAATGCTCATCGGCTGATTGTCCACACAGGGCTGTTTGGCCATCTGTGCCAGGTACTGGGAGTGATGGAACACGCGGCTATCGTTCTTCAGCGCCTTGAACGCTTCGGGAATGCGCGGGGTGCCGCCGGCGCTGACCACCACCGAACGGGTGGTGCGCACGTGCTGCTGGCCCAGGGTATCGCGCGAGATCACCCGCAACGCCTCGACCTGCTGGTTGTGCAACACCGGCTCGATCGTCAGCACCTCTTCACCGTAGCGGCTCTGCGCGTCGAACTGCGCGGCGACCCAGCGCAGGTAATCGTTGTACTCCATGCGGCACGGATAGAAGGTGCCGAGGTTGATGAAGTCCACCAGACGACCGTGGTGCTTGAGGTAATTGACGAACGAGTAAGGGCTGGTCGGGTTGCGCAGGGTCACCAGGTCCTTGAGGAAGGAAATCTGCAACTCGCTCTGTGTCACCAGGGTATTGCCGTGCCAGCGATAATCAGCCTGCTTGTCGAGAAACAGTACATCCAGCTCGCCCTGGCTCGGCCCACGCTCTTGCAGAGCGATGGCCAGCGCCAGGTTCGAAGGGCCGAAACCGATGCCGATCAGGTCGTGAACGATGGGCGATGAAATTGCCTGTGTCATTTCCAGTGTCCTCTGGATGAACCCCCCAGCAGCGGGGCGAAAGCCTAATGACCTGACCGGCCTGGAGCAGGACAGCAGATCGTCTGTTGATAGGGAACGAGGACAATGAAACAAAATTTAATACAGTTTTTTCACCCGCCAGACGAGATCAATGGGCATCCCACTGACGCATCCGTACGCGGCAATGCTTCATGGCGTTGACGATGTGCTTCTCCACCAGCGCCCGGGAAATCCCCAGCTGTTCGGCGATTTCGGGGTGGGACAAGCCCTCGATCTTGCGCAGCAGAAAACTCTCCCGGCACAGCCGAGGCAATTCCGCCAGGGCGCGCTGGAGCATGTCCAGGCGCTGGCCGTGGTCGAGACTGTTATGCGGCGAGGGGGTGAAGTAGCGTTCTTCATTGTCCAGCACGTCCAGGGATTCGGCCTGACGCAGGGCATTGCGCCGATGGTCATCGATCACCAGATTCAGCGCGGTGCGATAGAGGAAGGCCCTGGGCTGCTCGATGGGCGTATCGCTGGAGCGCTCCAGTATCCGCAGATAAGCGTCATGCACCACATCTTCGGCCACCTGACGGTTGCCCAGCTTGGCGTTCAGGAAACACACCAGCTCGCGATAGTAGTTTTCCAACATGACTCCCGGCCGCACCCGTGCGGTTTCCATCCTTGAGCCACCGCGACAACCACCGGAACAGGCAGTGGCACGATAGTGGCAGTTCGAGGCGCGTAATTTATAGTAATTCTCATATAGATTTAAAGTGTTGCTTTGTCTTGCCCGTTAAATAGTCACGTTGGCGCCGCTACTCCACCTGTAAGAGCTGCCGCAGGCTGCGATCTTTTGATCTTGATTTTAAAAAAAAAACCAAAGGTCGCAGCCTCGTTTCCTTCAGATGTTACGCCATATGTCTGCGGCTAAATTCCCCGCCGCTTTAATCGTTTACAGGACAGCTCCCCGTCCCTGCCGGCTCCCCGGCAGTGTTCAACTGAACGACGGGCCGATATCCATTGGCCGGAACCCTGCATGAAACGTCCCCGACAGACCCGCCGCGCCCTGCTTGCAACACTGTGTCTGGTCCCCGTTATCGCCATCGCCGCCTGGCAGATCATTCCGCCCGGTCGCGACCAGTTCGCTACCATCCCCGTGACCCGGGGCGACATCGAAAGCAGCGTCACAGCCCTGGGTACTTTGCAACCGCGGCGTTATGTCGACGTGGGTGCCCAGGCGTCGGGGCAGATCCAGAAGATCCACGTGGAAGTCGGCGACCGGGTCGAGGAAGGCCAACTCTTGGTGGAAATCGATCCCTCCACCCAGCAGGCCAAACTCGACGCCGGGCGTTTCTCCGTCGAAAACCTCAAGGCGCAGCTGCAGGAGCAGCGGGCACAGCACGACCTCGCCCGACAGAAATACCAGCGTCAGCAGCACCTCAAGGCCGGCGGCGCCACCCGCGAAGAAGATGTGCAGACCGCCGAGGCCGAACTGCGCGCCACCCAGGCCCGCATCGACATGTTCCAGGCGCAGATCCGCCAGGCCCAGGCCAGCCTGCGCAGCGACCAGGCCGAGCTCGGTTACACAAGGATTTATGCGCCCATGAGCGGAACCGTGGTCGCGCTCGACGCCCGGGAAGGCCAGACCCTCAACGCCCAGCAACAAACGCCGCTGATTCTGCGCATCGCCAAGCTGTCGCCGATGACCGTCTGGGCCGAGGTGTCGGAAGCCGACATCGGTCATGTCAAACCCGGCATGACGGCCTGGTTCACCACGCTCAGCGGTGGCCAGCGGCGCTGGAACAGCACCGTGAGGCAAATCCTGCCGGTGCCGCCCAAGCCGCTGGACCAGACCAGCCAGGGCGGCGGCAGCCCGGCCAGCTCGAGCAAAAGCGGGAGCGCGCGCGTGGTGTTGTACACCGTGTTGCTCGACGTCGATAACGCCGACAATGCGCTGATGGCGGAGATGACCACCCAAGTGTTCTTTGTCGCCGACCAGGCAAAAAATGTCCTCACCGCGCCGATTGCGGCCCTGCAAACCGGCACGCAGGCGCACAGCCAGACCGCCCGGGTGGTCGCGAAAAACGGCAGCATCGAGCAACGCGACGTGCGCACCGGTATCAGCGATCGCCTGCGGGTACAGATCCTCGATGGCTTGCAGGAAGGCGATCATCTGTTGATCGGTCCAGCCGATGGGAGTGGCGGCTGAATGCTGACGCCCCTGATCGACCTGCAGGACATCCGCAAAGCCTACGGCGGTGGCGATTCACCTGAAGTTCACGTATTGCGTGGCATCGACCTGTCGATCCATGCCGGGGAGTTCGTCGCGATCGTCGGCGCGTCCGGCTCCGGCAAGTCGACGCTGATGAACATCCTCGGCTGCCTCGACCGCCCCACGTCGGGCGAATACCGCTTCGCCGGGGAAAACGTCGCCGCCCTCGACAGCGACGAACTGGCCTGGCTGCGCCGCGAAGCCTTCGGTTTTGTGTTCCAGGGTTATCACCTGATCCCCTCCGGCTCGGCCCAGGAAAACGTCGAGATGCCGGCGATCTATGCCGGTACTCCGGCGGCCGAACGCCACGCCCGCGCCGCCGCCCTGCTTGACCGCCTCGGACTGGCCTCGCGCACCGGCAATCGTCCGCATCAACTCTCCGGCGGCCAGCAACAACGGGTGTCCATCGCCCGCGCCTTGATGAATGGCGGGCATATCATCCTCGCCGACGAACCCACCGGGGCCCTCGACAGCCATAGCGGCGCCGAGGTCATGACCCTGCTCGACGAACTGGCGAGCCAGGGCCATGTGGTGATTCTCATTACCCACGACCGAGAGGTGGCGGCCCGGGCCAAGCGCATCATCGAGATTCGCGACGGGCTGATCATCAGCGACAGCGCCCGCGAGAACCCCGATGTTCAAACCTCAGCCAATCCCGGCGCATTGCAAGCGGTGGATCTGCGCAAGCGCCTGAGCGAAGGCGCCGAAGCCACAGGTGCCTGGAAAGGCGAACTCGTGGATGCGGTGCAAGCGGCCTGGCGGGTGATGTGGATCAATCGCTTTCGCACCGCCCTGACACTGCTCGGGATCATCATCGGCGTCGCGTCGGTGGTGGTGATGCTGGCTGTCGGTGAAGGCAGCAAGCGTCAGGTGATGGCGCAGATGGGCGCGTTCGGCTCCAACATCATTTATCTGAGCGGTTCGTCACCGAATCCGCGATCCCCATTGGGCATCGTCACCCTGGACGAGGTCGCCGCGGTGGGCAGCCTGCCGCAGGTGACACGGATCATGCCGGTCAACGGCCAGGAAGCCGGGGTGCGCTTCGGCAACCTCGACCACTTGAGTTACGTCGGCGGCAATGACACCAACTTCCCGGCGATCTTCAACTGGCCGGTGGTGGAAGGCAGTTATTTCACCCAGGAAGACGAACGCAACGCCGCAGCGGTCGCCGTCATCGGGCACAAGGTCCGGACCAAGCTGCTCAAGGACGTGGCCAACCCGATCGGCCAGTACATCCTGATCGAGAACGTGCCGTTCCAGGTGGTCGGCGTGCTCGCCGAAAAGGGTGCCAGCTCCGGAGACTCCGACAGCGACGACCGCATTGCCATCCCCTACTCCGCCGCCAGTGTGCGGCTGTTCGGCACCTACAACCCTGAATACATCGCCGTCGCCGCCGCCGATGCGCGCAAGGTCAAGGAGACGGAACACGCCATCGAGCAATTGATGCTGCGCCTGCACAACGGCAAGAAGGATTTCGAACTGACCAACAATGCAGCGATGATCCAGGCCGAAGCGCGCACGCAAAATACCCTGTCGTTGATGCTCGGTTCGATTGCCGCGATATCCCTGCTGGTGGGTGGCATCGGGGTGATGAACATCATGCTGATGACCGTGCGCGAACGCACTCGCGAGATCGGCATTCGCATGGCCACCGGCGCCCGTCAGCGGGACATCCTGCGCCAGTTCCTCACCGAAGCGGTGATGCTCTCGGTGGTCGGCGGCCTGGCCGGCATCGCCTTGGCGCTGATCGTCGGCGGCGTGCTGATCCTCAGCGAAGTCGCGGTCGCGTTCTCCTTGATAGCGGTGCTCGGTGCCTTCGGCTGCGCCCTGGTCACCGGTGTTGTCTTCGGCTTCATGCCGGCCCGTAAAGCTGCCCGGCTCGACCCGGTCACGGCCCTTACCAGTGAATGATCTCTTGATGAAGCCGCACTTAAGTTTGCTGACCCTCTGCCTGTTGCTCGGCGCCTGTGGCAGCCCCGTCCAGCGTCCGGACAGCGGCATCGAGCCGCCTTCGTCCTGGCAATCGCCGCACACGCAACATGCCGCGCACCGCAACCTTCAATGGTGGACGCAGTTCGGCAGCCCGGAGCTCGATCGCCTGATCGAACAGGCGCGAGTGGGCAGCTTCGATCTGGCCGCCGCCATCGCCCGCGTACGCCAAGCGCAAGCCGACACGGTGATTGCCGGCGGCTCGCAGCTACCCGAGGTGAAGGCCGGGCTGAACGCCAATCGGCAAAAACTCCTGCGCGGCAGCGGGTACAGCCAGCTCGATGCCGACAGCAGCAATAAGGCAGTGGACTACTTCACCGCCAACCTCAGTGCCACCTACGAGATCGATTTCTGGGGTGGCCAGCGCGCCTCCCGCGACAGCGCGCAGTTTGGTTTGCAGGCCAGCGAATTCGACCAGGCGACGGTGGCGTTGACGTTGCTCAGCAGCGTCGCCAACAGCTACGCGCAAGCTTTGTCGTTGCGTGAGCAAAGCCGCATTGCCGGGTTGAATCTGGCCAACGCGCAAAACGTCCTGAACCTGGTGCAGACCCGGTTCGACTCCGGCTCGGCAACAGCCCTGGAACTGGCCCAGCAGAAGAGTCTGGTGGCGGCGCAACAACGGCAATTGCCCCTGGTGCAGCAGCAGGCCCAGGATGCCTTGATCAGTCTCGCCGCCCTGCTCGGTCGGCCGGTCCAGCAATTGCGCCTCGGTGCGGAACGCTTCGATCAGCTGTCATGGCCGACCATCGCCGCCGGCGTGCCCAGCGAGTTGCTCACCCGTCGCCCGGACATCGCCCGGGCCGAAGCGCAACTGGCTGCCGCACGAGCCGATGTGACAGTCGCCCGCGCCGCGATGTTGCCGACCGTGACCCTGAGCGCGGAACTGGGCTCCGGCGCCGACCGCGCCGCCGACATCCTGCGCAACCCGTTCTATAACCTCACGGCCGGATTGCTTGCCCCTGTGTTTAACAACGGTCGCCTGAGCGCCGAGCGCGACAAGGCCACCGCGCGCCAGGAAGAACTGCTGGAGAACTACCGCGGGGCGATCATCAATGGTTTCGCCGACGTGGAAAAGGCCCTGAACAGCATTCGCGGGTTGGATGAGCAGCGGCAGTGGCAAGGTGAGGAACTGAGCCAGGCGCAGACCGCGTTCAACATTGCCCAAAGCCGCTACGAGGCCGGGGCCGAGGACTTGCTGACGGTGCTGGAGACCCAGCGCACCTTGTATGCGGCGCAGGATTTGAATGTGCAGCTGCGGTTATCGCGGTTGCAGGCGAGTATTGCGCTGTATAAGGCGCTTGGGGGTGGGTGGCAGGCTATGTGATTGCGGTGTCTATTCGGCCGTCTTCGCGAGCAAGCCCGCTCCCACAAGGTGATGTGGCATGCCCAAAACATGCGGCCCCCACAAGGTATATGTCATGCCCCATTCATCCGGCACACCCAAGACCTGTGGGAGCGAGCTTGCTCGCGATTGAACGATAACGCGGTGATCCTGCTTTTAACTGATAATCGGCTTGGCTTTCAAATGCCTTGCATACCAGGGCCGCTTAGGCACCTTGCGGAACAGGTCCGCCAGCTTTTTCTCATCCTCGCCAAAGGTAATGCGCAACGCCAGCTTCATGGTTTCCGGGTCCATTTCCACCGACTTGCCCACCTGCAACCCCGGCGTAGTGCTGCAGCCGTGGGTGCTGGGGCCGAGCCACGGGTCGTCGATCTCGACCCAGCGACCCGGCGAAAACCACGCCACGCCATTGACCTCCAGCCGACTGACCTCCCCCGGATGAAAGCGCTCATGGGCGCGGAACCAGTCTTCCAGGCGATCGTCGATCCAACCGTGGAAATGCCAGAACACCGGGCTCACATGGGACGAAAACGGATCACCCAGGAAGTCATTCTCAGGCGCGAACCAGCGCGCAGAGAAATCCGCCGGATCCCGGGCGAACGGCACCGGCTGGCCGTTGGACGGATCGCGGGGCACCGAGGCCCAGCGCATGTGCAGCCAGTCGTGCAGCCCCAGCTCCACCTCCGAGCCAAACTGCCCCAGGGTCAATTTCGACAGATAACGTGGATCGCGGTAGCGCGACTCCCAGACCTGGAAATTGCTGTGGTAGGTCTCGGCAGTCTTGATGTCGGCGACCCATTGCGAATACTCGGCATCGTCGTCCGCCCGCCAGGTCGGCGGCAGCGCGGTGCCGTCGTGGTTGTCGCAATAGTTGGCGAAGCCGATGCGATCCCGTGCCAGCTCCGGCTGGGGCAACGGGAAATGTGGCCACGAAGGCAAGTCCTGCAGGGAGCGCGCCGTGCCGAGCATGTGCCGGTGCATGAAGAAAAAATCCACACCCGAGCCATTGCGATCCTTGCGCGCGCCACGGGCATCACGCTCCTTGTCACGAGGGCCGGGTTGCCAGCCGATGCCGCGCAAGGCATCGCGCTTGTCTTCCGGCAAGCTGTGCCACTTGTCCCGGGAGGCATGCCAGAGCTGATGAAACAGACGATGCTCCGGGGACACCAGCCAGGCCAGCAGCGCCGGGTTGAGGCCGGTGCGTTCACGGGCTTCGGGGAACACCCGCTTGACCGCGATGAAGCGGTTGTCCCGGGCGGTCATCATCAACGGCCTATCCAGGTTCAACACCCGGCCACTGAGGGTGCCGCTGCCGGCATTGCCAAAAATCGCCCAGACTTCGTCCAGCGCCATACTGAATTCGTAATCCGGCGAGCCGTTGGCCGCGTCGGCGCTGACCAGACGCCAGCTCAATTCGGCGGGCTTGGCCTCGGCCAGGTCGCCGAGCACCCGGTAACGGGGCTCTTCGTTCGAGCGCAAACGCTCGGCAGTGTCGAGGAAGCCGATCAAGCCGCGCCCTTTATGACCGACGTCGAGGAACACTTCCAGCCCGTCCCGGGGCAGGCCTTCGATGCCGGCGTCACGGCCTTCGAAACGAATCTGCCAGACCCCGCGCAAGGTGTTTGCCAAGTGCTGGCCGGCGACGTCCGCGACATCGAACGACGCTTCACCGGGAGTGATCGTCGGATCCGGTTTCGTCCATTCACGATGCCCATAAAAAGCCGCAGGCACGGCAGCGCCGGTCAGCGCCAGGCCTGCCATGAACCATCGTCGAGAAATCGTCATTGCCCTACCTGTGTCAGCCATGAAGCAGGCTTTATCCAAGCTAGAACGGTTGTTGCTTCCACAAATTTAAGAGCTTCGCTGGCAAGCCAGCTCCTACAGGGATCTGCTGTGAATACAGATTTTGTGAACACCCCGGCCACTGTGCCCGATGTGAACACAGATTTTTTGAACATTACTGGCCCCTGTGGGAGCGGGCTTGCCCGCGAAGAGGCCGGCACAAACACCTAAATTCTCCGCTCCGTCACTCGTTCTTCCCAGATAGCAAAGGCCCCCACTCACGCACCGGGCCAACGAACCTGACTGAGACGGCAATGACAAAACCACGTTCGAAAAAGGCGCTCTTCATCGGCCTGCCGCTGGCCCTGGCGATCTGCGCCGGTGCAGGCTATGCGGCCTGGGATTACTGGTTCAAGGACAACCCCGGTTACCCGGTCAAGGTGATGAAACAGGCCGATGAACTGCAGGAACGCATGCTTTCGTTCGACAGCCACATCACCGTGCCCATGGATTTCGGTACCGCCGGCAACGAAGCCGACAAGGATGGCAGCGGCCAGTTCGACCTGGTCAAGAGCGGTCGCGGACGGTTGTCCGGTGCGGCCCTGACCATCTTCGGCTGGCCGGAAATCTGGAACGGCGACAACGCCCCCCACCGCCCCACCGAAGGATTCGTCGACGAAGCACGTTTCGAACAGGAAACCCGCTACAAGATCATCAGCACCATGGTCCGCGACTTCCCCAACCAGGTCGCCATCGCCTACACCCCCGACGATTTCCGGCGCCTGCACGGCGAAGGCAAGTTCGCGATCTTCCTGAGCATGCTCAACGCCTATCCCCTGGGCAACGACCTCGACGCCCTGGACAAGTGGGCGGCGCGCGGCATGCGCATGTTCGGCTTCAGTTACGTGGGCAACAACGCCTGGGCCGACTCCTCGCGACCGCTGCCGTTTTTCAACGATTCCCGGGACGCCCTCGGCGGCCTGTCGGAAATCGGCAAACAAGCCGTGCACCGCCTCAACGACCTCGGCGTGATCATCGATGTGTCGCAGATGTCGACCAAAGCCCTGGAGCAAGTCGCCCAATTGAGCCGCACTCCGATGGTCGCGTCACACTCGGCGCCACGTGCCCTGGTGGACATCCCGCGCAACCTCAGCGACCAGGAAATGCAGCTGATCAAGAACAGCGGCGGCGTGGTGCAGATTGTCGGTTTCCCGACCTATATCCGCCCCCTGAGCCAGGCGACCCAGGACAAGCTCAACGCCCTGCGCGCCCGCTTCGACCTGCAACCGCTGCAAGGGCTGGAGATGGCACTTATGCCGGGCGATCCGGTGATCACCGTCTGGTCCGAGCAACGCTTCGGCGAGTACGCCAGCGAGCTCTACGCGATAGTCGACGAAGAACCCAAGGCCACCCTCAAGGACTACGGCGACGCCATTGATTATGCGGTGAAGAAGATCGGCATCGACCACGTCGGCATCAGTTCCGACTTCAACGACGGTGGCGGCCTCAATGGCTGGAAGGACGTCAGCGAGGGGCGCAATGTGACCGCCGAGCTGCTCAGCCGCGGCTATAGCGAAGCCGATATCGCCAAGCTCTGGGGCGGCAATTTCCTGCGGGTCTGGGACCAGGTGCAGCAGTCCTCCAGGCCTGTGGCCAAACACTGACCCCTCTTTTGCACAAGCGAACCGAGCTCATGACCAACCGTCGTTCATTCCTCAAGCAGGCCGGCATTCTCGCGGCGGGCCTGCCCCTGGGTGCCGCCGTAAACCTGCCGGCGCTGGCCACCAGCCCGGCACCGCTGGCCACGGACAAATGGGCGCAGCTGCGCCAGCTGTTCAATCAGGATCCGAACTACCTGCACTTCGCCAACTTCCTGGTGACCTCACACCCAAGACCCGTGCGCGAGGCGATCGAACTGCACCGCGCCAACCTCGACCGCAACCCCGGCCTGGCCATGGATTGGGACCTGGGGGAAACCGAAAAACGCGAGCACCAGGTGCGGGTCTGGGCCAGTCGTTATCTCAAGGCCGCACCGGAACAGATCGCCCTCACCGGCAGCACCACCGAAGGCCTGTCGCTGATCTATGGCGGCATCCATGTGCGCCCCGACCAGGAAATCCTCACCAGCGAACACGAACACTACGCCACCCATTACGCTTTGGCTTACCGCCAGCAAAAGGACGGGGTCAAGGTGCGCAAGCTCAAGTTGTTCGAGCACAGCCACGGTGTTTCGGTGGATGAAGTGGTCGGCACAATTGCCAAAGGCCTTCGCCCCGAAACCCGGGTGCTGGGCATGACCTGGGTGCAATCGGGCAGCGGCGTGAAACTGCCGATCGGCGAGATTGGCAAACTGGTGGAGGAACACAACCGCAATCGCGACGAGAAGGACCGCATCCTGTATGTGGTCGACGGTGTGCACGGTTTCGGCGTCGAGGACCTCGACTTCCCCGACATGCATTGCGACTTCTTCATTGCCGGCACCCACAAATGGATGTTCGGCCCGCGCGGCACCGGGATCATCTGCGCCCGTTCGGCCGAGCTCAAGGATGTGACGCCGACCATCCCGACCTTCTCCGAGGCCACCACCTTTTCGACCATCATGACCCCCGGCGGCTACCACAGCTTTGAACATCGCTGGGCGCTGGACGAAGCCTTCAAGCTGCACCTGGAGTTGGGCAAGGCCGAGGTCCAGACACGCATCCATGCGCTCAATACCTACGCGAAAAATCGTTTGCTGGAGCAGCCGCGGATCGAACTGGTCACACCGAAAAGCCCTCAGCTGTCCGCCGGTTTCACCTTCTTCCGGGTCAAGGATCGGGAATGCGAAAAAGTCGCGCTGCAGCTGATGCAGAACGGTGTGGTCTGCGACTCGGTCGAGCGTGACGTCGGCCCGGTGATCCGCATTGCCCCGGGCCTGCTCAATACGGAAAACGACATCGACCGGTTCATCACCTTGCTGAGCAAGACCACATGACGCCTCCCCCCTGTAGGAGCTGGCTTGCCAGCGAAGGCGTCGTCACAGCCAACAAAGATGTTGAATGTGACGGACCCTTCGCTGGCAAGCCAGCTCCTACAGGTTTCGTTATCGCGCCGATATTCTTTGATCGAGATGCCTCATGAACCAGAATCTGCTGACCTTGGCCCTGACTGCACTCCTCGCAGGCCTCCTGCCAACCGCCGTCCAGGCCACCACCCCGCCGCAACCGGGCAAAGTATTCAAGGACTGCCGCGATTGCCCGGAAATGGTGGTATTGCCCGCGGGCACTTTCACCATGGGCACCCCGGATGACGAAGCCGGGCGCGAACCCGATGAAGGTCCGATGCACGAAGTGACCTTCGCCAAGCCGTTCGCCATGAGCCGCTTCCAGGTCACTGCCGGCGAATGGGACAGCTACATGCGCGAGAGTGGGGTCACGATCGCCAATGGCGATCCCCGCCCCGGTCGCGAATGCGTCGCCAGCAAGCCACGTTATCCGCAAAGCCCGCGCCAGCCGGCGGTGTGCATGAACTTCGACGACGTGAAAAACTACGTCGCCTGGCTGTCGAAAAAGACCGGACAGAAGTACCGCATGGTCAGCGAAGCGCAACGCGAATATGCGGCACGCGGCGGCAGCAAAGGGCCGTTCCCCTTCCCGTTCGATGAAGGCAAGGAATACAGCATCGCCAGGCACGCCAACACCTATGGTCCGGTGGATGGTTACAGCTACAGCTCGCCGGTGGGCAGCTACCCGCCCAATGCGTTCGGGATGTACGACATGCACGGCAATGTGTATGAGTGGGTCGAAGACTGCGAACACCCGGACTACGTCGGCGCCCCCACCGATGGCAGCGCCTGGGTCGAAGCCAACTGCGAAGCGGTGCGCATTCGCGGCAACGACTGGGGTGAAGCCCCGGTGTTCTCCCGCTCTGGCAACCGCAACAGCCAGTACCCGCTAGAGCGTGGCGACTGGATGGGTTTTCGCATAGTGCGCGATCTCTAACCCCACACGCGATCCGCTGTAGGAGCTGGCTTGCCAGCGAAAAGGCCGGCACATCCAACATCATCGTCGCCTGTGACGCCGCCTTCGCTGGCAAGCCAGCTCCTACAGGGGCAGCGTCGATCAGGGGGCGTGTTGATCAGTCCTGCCGCCAGTCGGCGCCCTTGTAAATTAACCCCTCCACCAGACGTTCTACTGGGTATCTGCCTTTACGACCCAAGGAACCGTCTTCCATGACCCAGCCAACCCGTGGCGCCATCGGCGAATTGTTCGCCCTGTTGAAACCCTTTCGACTCATTGTCGCGGCCTCCATTTTCCTGGGCATGGTCGGCGGCCTGAGCGTCACGGTATTGCTGGCGACCATCAACAACGCCCTGCATTCGGAAACCGGCCTGAGCCAAGGCGTTGTCGCGTTGTTCGCCGGCCTGTGCCTGCTGGCGCTGGCCAGCTCGATCTGTTCGGACATCGGCACCAACTATGTCGGCCAGCACATCATCGCCACGCTGCGTAAACAGTTGGGGGAAAAGGTCCTGTCGGCGCCGATCGAACAGATCGAACGCTATCGCAGCCACCGCCTGATCCCGGTGCTGACCCACGACGTCGACACCATCAGCGACTTCGCCTTCGCCTTCGCCCCGCTGGCGATTTCTCTCACTGTGACCCTGGGCTGCATGGGCTACCTGGCGATCCTGTCGTGGCCGATGTTCCTGATCATGGTCGCCGCGATCCTGATCGGCACGGCGATCCAGGCCTATGCCCAAAGCAAAGGCGTGCAGGGTTTCATGGCCGCCCGCGACGCCGAAGACGAATTGCAAAAACACTACAACGCGATCGCCGAAGGCGCCAAGGAACTGCGCATTCACCGTCCGCGCCGCCAGCGCATGTTCGTTTCGGGCATCAAGGCCACCGCCGAGTTCATCTGCAACACCCAGGTGCGCTCGATCAACACCTTCGTCATCGCCAAGACCTTTGGCTCGATGCTGTTCTTTGTCGTTATCGGCCTGGCCCTGGCCCTGCAAGCCTTTTGGCCGAGCGCAGACAAAACCGTGATGAGCGGCTTCGTGCTCGTGCTGCTGTACATGAAAGGTCCGCTGGAGCACCTGATCAGCACCTTGCCCATCGTCAGCCGGGCGCAGATCGCCTTTCGCCGGATCGCCGAGTTGTCAGAGCAATTTTCCACCCCTGAACCGCACCTGCTGCTTAGCGACCAGGGCAACGTCAAACCCGTGGTCCACGAGCTGAAACTGGCCGATGTGCGTTTCGCTTTCCCGGCAGCCGAAGGGGCCGCGCCGTTTCAGCTCGGGCCGGTGAACCTGACGATCAAGCAAGGCGACATCACCTTCATCGTCGGCGAGAACGGCTGCGGCAAGACCACGCTGATCAAATTGCTGCTGGGCCTGTACACGCCGCAGCAGGGTGAAATCCGCGTCAACGGCGTGGGCATCGACGCGCAGAACCGCGACGACTATCGCCAGTTGTTCACCACCATCTTTGCCGACTATTACCTGTTCGATGACGTGGTCCAGGGCGATACGCACATCCCCGAAGACGCCAACAAATACCTGCAACGCCTGGAGATCGCGCACAAGGTCAGCGTCAAGGACGGCAATTTCACCACCACCGACCTTTCCACCGGCCAGCGCAAACGTCTGGCTCTGGTCAATGCCTGGCTCGAGGAACGTCCGGTGCTGGTGTTCGATGAATGGGCGGCCGACCAGGACCCGACCTTCCGCCGGATCTTCTACACCGAGCTGCTGCCTGACCTGAAGCGCCTGGGCAAGACCATCATCGTGATCTCCCACGATGACCGGTATTTCGATGTGGCGGATCAGTTGGTGCGCATGGAAAGCGGACGGGTTGTCACCGAAATGGCCCCTGCCTGAACACTGTTTACCTGTGGGAGCGGGCTTGCTCGCTCCCACAGGTTTCTTTCAGTTTTGACTTCTTCGCAAATTTTATTTTTCCGGTTTCTTTCCGGTTTTCCGTTCGTGCTGCGTCTAATAATCATTCCTATTAACAAAAAACTCTGCACAACACTTTTTCAGGAGCTCAGGTTAGTAATGCGACCTCAAACCCGCCGCACACCACTCGCGCTGGCCGTACAGCGTCCGACTCTGCATCGCACCCTGTTTACCAGCGTACTGCTGACCGCCACCTTGCTGGGGAGCTCGATGGCCAATGCTGCACCTGTAAAAGTCAGTATCCCGGTCCAGCCGCTGTCCAGCGCGCTGACTGAACTGGGCATGCAGACCAACCTGCAGATCCTCTACAGCCCTGACCAGGTCGCCGGGATCAAGTCCCGCGCGGTATCCGGTTCTCTGGAGCCTTCCCAGGCCCTGGCGGAACTGCTCAAGGGCACCGGCATTTCGTTCCAGATCAACGGCAACACCGTCACCCTGGTCTCCGGCGGCGGCTCGAGCCTGCAACTGGGCGCGACCACCATTTCCGGCCAGGCCCTGGGCCTGAACACCGAAGACACCGGTTCCTACACCACCGGCGCGACCACCACCGCTACCAAGTTGCCGCTGACCCTGCGTGAAACGCCGCAATCGGTGACCGTGGTGACTCGTCAGCAGATGGATGATCGCGGCGCCACCAGTGTCGGCGACGTACTGCGCAACACCCCAGGCGTCACGATGCAGAAGTACGACAGTGACCGTACCGAGTTCTCGTCCCGCGGATTTGCCATCACCAACTATCAATACGATGGCGTCAACATCCCCTACGACGGCGTCTACGGCGAAAACCCGAACAACAGCGACGACTCCGCCAGCCTCGACCGCATCGAAGTCATCAAAGGCGCGACCGGCCTGATGACCGGCTCGGGCGACCCGTCTGCCACCGTCAACCTGGTGCGCAAGAAACCGACCAAGGAATTCAAGGCCTCGGTCAGCGCCACCGCCGGATACTGGGACAACTACCGCACCGAAGGCGACATCTCCGGTTCGCTGACCGATTCCGGCAACGTGCGTGGCCGCTTCGTCGGCGCCTACCAGGACAAAGATTCGTACATCGACCACTACAGCCAGAAGAAAGACCTGTTCTACGGCATCCTCGAAGCCGACCTGACCGACGACACCCTGCTGACCTTCGGCATCGACAAGTCCAGCGCCACCCCGCGCGGCAGTTCCTGGACCGGTAACTCGCCGTTCTTCACCGACGGCGGCCGTACCGACTTCTCGCGAAGCTTCAACCCGGGCGCCGACTGGAGCCGTCGCGACTTCGAGAGCACCACCTATTTCGCCTCGCTGGAACAGGCCCTGGCCAACGACTGGAAACTCAAGGTCAGCCTCGACCAGAAAACCACCGACCACGATACGCGCCTGGCCTCGGCCAGCGGCGGCAACCCGGACCGTACCACCGGCGAAGGCATGTTCTTCTACTGGGGTCGCTGGGAAGGCCATCGCGTGCAGAACACCGCTGACGTGAACGTCTCCGGCCCGTTCACCCTGGGCGGTCGCGAGCACGAACTGGTCGCAGGTTTCATGACGTCGCACTCGCGCCAGACTGGTGCCACCTACGACACCAGCGCCTTCGAAATGGTCCCGGGCAGCATCTTTGACTGGAAAGGCAACCTGCCGGTCCAGGACTTCCCGAAAAACGGCAAGTACGAGCGCACCACCAGCCAGAACGGCGTTTACCTGGCCACGCGCCTGCGTCCGACCGATGACCTGTCCTTCATCCTCGGCAGCCGTCTGAGCACCTTCAAATACAACGAAGACTACAGCTACTACCCGGGCGGCACCCTGACCGACACCCACGCCAGCTACAAGGAACATGGGGTCGTCACGCCTTACGCCGGTGTGGTCTATGACCTGAACGATACGTACTCGGTGTATGCCAGCTACACCAGCATCTACCAGCCGCAGATCTACAAGGACGCCAGCGGCAAGACCCTGGAGCCGGTGGAAGGCGACGCCTACGAGACCGGCCTGAAAGCGGCGTATTTCGATGGCCGACTGAACGCCAGCCTGGCCTTCTTCCGCATCGAACAGGACAACGTCGCCCAATACGTCACCACCGACGGCACCGGCCAGGACGTGTACGAAGCCATCTCCGGCGCCACCACCAACGGTGTGGAACTGGAACTGGCCGGCGAACTGGCGCAAGACTGGAACGTCTCCGCCGGCTACACCTACGCCCGCACCCGCGACCAGGACGAACAACGCATCTTCGGCTTCCCGCTGGCCACCAGCAAACCGGAACACAGCGTACGCACGTTCACCACCTACCGCCTGCCGGGCGCGCTGAACCAGGTCACCGTCGGTGGCGGTATCAGCTGGCAGAGCGCGTTCTACGGCCAGACCTTCAGCCCGACCGATGGCAGCGTCAATCTCAAGCAAGGCGGCTACACCCTGGTGGACCTGATGACTCGCTACAAGTACGACGAACACCTGAGCTTCACCGTCAACGCCAACAACGTCTTCGACAAGCGGTACCTGACGGGCCTGGGCAACTTCGGCACCACCTTCTCCGGCGAGCCGCGTAACATGCAGGTCACGGCGAAGTATGATTTCTGAGCGCTGAGCTGAACTGAGAAATGCCCGTGTCGTGAGATGCGGGCATTTTTTTGAGTTACCGAGCAACCCCAAGGCGCACAAGCCGGCGGATTCTGGCGTAACTGTAGGCAATGGCGCAAGGTGATGTAGCTTGCGGGAAGTCATCATGCGTTCAATTAAACAAGTACTGCATTGCACGTTTAATAGTGACAACTATCCAGATCTGCATCTTGAAATGTAGGAATTTTCTGACGTATTTATCGTGGTGATTTGATACAGTTATCGCGAACAAGCGTTATCCCATTACAAACCCTCGCAACAGATATTTGATCCTTCCAGCGCTCCCGCATGGAAATAACGCCAGCGCGGCTGAACACACCTAGCCGCGTACATGCCTGAAAATCGTCAAAATAATTAAGGCCCGACGAACTCAGAAAAATCTCTTTACATTTTTCGACTTTCGCAACAAATTCTTTCTGCTAATTTTTGTAACGCCCATTGACGCAGGGCAAATCTAAAAAACCTGAACAAGGAACGTACTATGAAATCGGCAATCGACCTGTTTAAAACTGATGTGACTGGCGTTACCACCAAAGGCGTTTGCCTCTGGTAAATGCACAAAGGAGAGGGGAGTTAAACCTCCCCTCTTTTTAATTGCGCCACCTCAGCTTCTTAGGGACAGGAGCAACAACCATTATGGATGACTTTGGCTATCATACGATTTGGGATATTACCGGTGCGGATGCCCGCTTGTTAAAAGATGCACCTGCGCTGCACGACTTTTTCCTCGATACCTTGGAACGTTCGCGTTTCACTGTGCTTGATCACCTGACACACAAATTCGATGCTGGCGGCGAGGGGGTGACAGGCCTCTATTTACTGTCAGAATCTCATCTTTCTTATCACACCTACCCGGAAAACCACTACATCAGTATCGACGTCTATACCTGCGGTTCGAATAACATGTCGATCAACGAAGGCATTCAGCTATTTTTCGGCAGCGATGTGCAGATAGCCACCCGCACACTTCTTCGCGGAAGCAATGTTATTATTCCCGAAGAGGTGCAAAATGAAACTTGTCAATAACGGGATGATTAAATTCGACTATCAGTTTCCCTTGTACAATTTCTTCTTCCCTTCGCAATCCCTGAACGTCTTTCGTCCCAGCGAGACACAGTTGTCTGACCTGCTCAATGGCGCCAACGCCACGGCGAAGTCAAGGGCACTGTATTTTCATATCCCGTTCTGCGAGGCCATCTGTTCGTTTTGCCCGTTTACCCGTGGCCTATACAAGAATGAAGACGATATCAACCGTTACACCAGGGCACTGATAAAAGAAATCGAATATAAATCCCGGCTGATGGACTTCAAAACCGTCCCGATCAGGGCGATCTTCTTCGGTGGTGGCACACCTTCATTGCTCTCGCCACAGAATATCAATGACATCGGTGAAGCACTGCACCGTTATTTCGACATGTCGACGGTCGAGGAGTTTTCTTTCGAGTTCAACATTACCAGCGTCACGCGGGAACGCAATGTCGCTCTGGCAGACATTGGCGTTACGCACGCGCGCTTTGGCTTGCAGACCACTGATCCCACCTGGCGCAAACTGTTCAATCTCAACGAAGACATTGCCGAAATCGAGCGAGCGGCCAACCTGCTGGTGCCAACGTTCGAGCATGTTCTGTGCGACATTATGTACGGCATGAACGGCAGCAGCGAGACTCAGACCCTGGCAGATATCGACAAAGCCGTCGAGCTAGGTCTGAGCAACATTGATATTTACCCGATCAACAACGTTGCCACATCGGTAAAACTCCACAAGCAAATCAAAGAGCGCACTGCCGAGGTTTTCTCGGCAATGCGTAAATTGAACATGAAACTGATGATCGACGAACACATGCGCCATAAGGGCTACCTGCCCTACAACGGCCATGGCTATGTGCGGCGCACGAGCGCGCAACCGACATTGATTACTCGCGAGTATTCGTTCATCTACCATGAGCATGTCTACGGCTATACCGACCATGACCTGCTGGGCTTCGGCGTCGGGGCCATCTCGTCGGTCGCGGAAAACGTGATCACCAACACCTCGTTGCGCGAGCAATATATCGCCAAGATGACCGCCGGTGACTATGTCTGTCAGATCAGCCGGCATGACCCGGTGCTTGATCTAGTCAAGCCCGTCGTTCTGCGGCTTCCTTACCACGGGGAAATCGAGAAGTCCAGGGTGGCGATGAATCAGTTGCCTCAAGGCCTGATAAACCGATTGCACGAATTGGTCAAAGCGGACCTGGTCATTGAAACAGACACGAGCTTCGAACTGACCAGGCTGGGTTGGTTGTGGTACAGCAACATTATGTTTTATTTAATACCGGAAAGTGAACAGAACATCTTGAAAAAAATAGTGTTCGAGAAGCTCAGCGCCAATGGAAGAGACATAACGCGGGATGAGTTGATTTACTCCGCAGGTTAGAATTACTTAGCAGGTAATGAATATGCGGGCACTTGTGTTAAACCACGGCACTCAACGGCTTTCGGCCGCTTACTTCTTTTCAAAATGTGGCGAGTTTGCATTTGAAACGGCGTTTGCCGTGGCTGTTGTCACCCTGACCGATGCGGACTTTCTATTAATTGGCCTGGTCTATTTTTTCCGTTACCTGCCCAGCGCATTTTTTTCTCCAGTGGGCGGTTGGTTGGCCGATAACGTTGAAAAGAAGTCCACGCTGGTCGCCGTTGAATTATTGAAGTGCACAGTAGCAATGGCCCTGTTTGTGGTATTCGAACATGCCCAGGCTACGGTAGCGGTGGTCATCTTTGCATCTATGCTCATGACCGCGCTTGACTGCCTGTACACCCCGACCTTTCGTGCCTATTTTCCCGACATCGTAGACAACGACGACCTACCTTCTGTGAATAGTGGGATACAGGTAATTGAAGATATCTCTTCGATCATCGGCCCGCTCATATTCTCCCTTATTACAATCCTGGTGGCTCCCAGCTATGCATTTGCATTCTTCTCGGCCAGCTTGCTAATGTCAGCCGTTTGTACGCTTACCCTGCTGTCATCACCGAGAAGCACGAAGGAGCCATTCAACCTGATGGCTATTTTCAAGGATGCCACTCGCAGCGTCGGCAGCCTGCAAAAATTCAATACCCCGCTATTTACCGTCATTTGTTGCACCACACTGTGCGCCATGTTTGCCACATCTGTCATCCGCTTCATATTGCCGGCAGCGGTCATTGAAAACTTTCAGTCTGAAGCCGCTGTAGGTTACATATTTTCCCTGCTGGCGCTAGGGACTGTGATCGGCGGCATGCTGTACGTGAAATTCAACTCGACGACAACCCCGCGTTCGGTAGTCCTTTACTGGCTGCTGTACGGCGTACTTTTTTTACTCACCGCCGTCGCCCTGGAGTTCAATACCTACCTGTTCGTGTGCTTGCTTCTGTGCGTTGGTTTTATCGGTGCCTTTGTAGACATTGCAATCATCACCAACATTCAGTGCCTGTCGAAACCACAGGAAGTCGGAAAAAACTTTTCCCTGTACTACTTCACGGCTGTCATTGGCGACGCCGTGTCCGGCCTTATTGCAAGCCTCATGTTCCTGATCGTGGGGCCGGCCACTTTTATTGGCATGACTTTCATGCTGTGTATTGCACCATTGGGTTGGAGCGTAAGAAGAGATGATACAGACAAGGATCGTTTGTAGTACCACAGTCCACTTTGATGAGCAGCCAGGGCTCGCGGTCATGGCTTTTGCAGAGTGCAGTGATCTGCTCTGGGCTTCCGTGCTGGTTCTGACCCCGGAAGATGCGCTGACGGATCGCGTGATTGACTGCGTCGATACATGGCGTATCCCATTGTTTGTGATTCAGGACGGCGAACAGAACCTGCGTTCTTCAACGCTCGCGATACTTCGCCCGACTCTGCTTCAGATACCGTTGTCGGACGCTGCCACAACCTGCGTGATCAATGCCGCCAGAGCCTTCGAATCAACGGTGTTGCCGCCTTTCAGTTCGGCAATCGCCGAATTCGTCTCAAAGAAAAGACCTACCTTTGCCTGCCCAGGTCACCAAGGTGGACAGTGTCTGGGCCTGCACCCCGCCGGATTGCGCTTCAGACAGCTGCTGGGCAGCGAAATCTTCACCGTGGATGTGCCCCACGCAGCGCCAGAACTTGGCGATGTGCTCAGCCATGAGGGGCCCATCAAGCAGGCAGAGGATCTCGCTGCCCAGGTGTTCAATGCCGACGAAACGTACTTCGTCCTGAACGGTACCTCGACCGCCAACAAGATTGTCACCAGCGCGTTGCTCACGGCGGGCGATCTTGTTTTGATGGATCGAAATAATCACAAGTCGGTGTATTTGGGTGCGCTAGTGCAAAGCGGGGCGAGTGCGGTGTACCTCGATAATTTTCGCGATGACTGCGGCGTGCTCGGTGGCTACCGAAAAGGCGCCTTGCAAGAGGATCAGCTCAGGACCAGGGCGGCCAGAATCGATGAGACCAGGGCCAGGCAGCCCAGGCCGTTTCGACTGGCAATCGTGCAGCACGCCACATGCGATGGCGTCGTAGTGGACGCCGGCGCGCTACTGGAGCGCATCGGTCACCTTTGTGATTACGTTCTGTTCGACTCCGCCTGGTTGGGCTACGAGCCATTTGTCGACCTGCTTGCCCACAGATCGCCACTGCACATTCCACTCTCGCCGGATGCACCTGGCATCATCGTGACGCAATCTGTCCACAAACAGATGTCCGGCCTTTCGCAAACCTCGCAGATCCATAAAAAGGATAGGCATATCCAGCATCAGCAGCGCTATTGCTCAGGCCACGTGTTCAACAGCGCATTCATGCTGCATTCATCGACCAGCCCGTTCTATCCCTTGGTCATGTCATTGGAGATCAACGCGGCCATTCATGCCAATGGCAACGGTCAACGGCTATGGAACGCCGTTGTCTCAGTAGCTAGCAAATTCAAACGACAGGTCGATCGGCACTGCCGGATCATCAAACCGTACTACGGCAACAGGACGCCGCAGGCTCCGAGCGCGCTGGACGATCTTGCCCTGGGAGTCTACGCAGAGGATTTCCGCCCTGTCAGCCGCAACGCCAGCCCAATCGAAGGTGGCCTGCACTATCTGGACCCATGCAAGGTCATTTTCACCACGCGCGCGAGCAAAAACGCAGCAGATTCCGGGGACGTTTCCATTCCTGCGGGCATCGTTACTTGCTACCTCCGAGAGATGAACTTCACCCCGGAAAAATCCGACTTCTATAACTTCACATTACTGGTATCTCCCTCTTCCGACGCAGCGCAGCTGACTCGACTGATGTACGCACTGAAGCAGTTGGAGCTGGAACTGGCGGACGGTGCATTGGTCACCGACGTATTGCCGTCACTTGCGAACGGCGGGCACGGTTACATCAATATCTCCTTGCGTGAACTGTGCAACGTCATCAACAACCTGTTCCAGCACTACCAGATCGAACAGCTTCAATCGGACATATTCAGCTCTGTGACGGCGGCGCAGGCAGCGTTGTCGCCCCATGCGGCAAACCAGGCCTTCGTTCGCGGACAATTCAGGCTGATCGGTGTTGCAGACGCCCTGGACTGTGTGGCTGCCGAGGGGGTGATCCCGTATCCGCCTGGGGTCATGTGCATTGCGCCCGGAGAGTGCTGGAATGCGGCATTGATCGATTACCTCATGGCTGTGCAAGCCCTGATCAATATCTACCCGGAGTTCGCGCCCCATATCCAAGGTGTGTACTACAGCCAGCACGAGGACGGTACGGTGACGCTGCAGGTCAATGTACTGGACGGTGTAACAGTCTGATGACGATGCGTACAGGAAGGTAAATGACTGCCACGACAAAGGGCAAAAACGAGCGCAAGTTCATTCATGTCGACATGGATTCTTTCTTTGTCTCCGTTGAACTCCTCGACGCGCCCCATCTAAACCAGCACCCCGTGGCAGTGGGCGGCACGGCTTCCGAACGCGGCGTGATCAGTACGGCGAACTACATCGCCAGGAAGTTTGGTGTCAAAAGCGGCCTGGCTACCGCGACAGCACAGCGCATGTGTCCCGATCTGGTTCTGCTGCCAGTGCGGTTCGAGGCATATGAGGCTATTACCCGAAAGCTCGACGAGATCTTCAGGCGATACACCGACAAGGTAGAGTTTCTGTCACTGGACGAGGCTTCTCTTGAAGTCACGGGGCGCACACGCTTCAACGGCTCGGCCACCCACATGGCCGCGCACATTCGCGCTACGGTTCAGCAGGAACTGGGCTTGACGGCATCTGCGGGAGTCGCGCCGTTGAAGTACCTGGCCAAGATTGCTTCGGAAGTGCAAAAGCCGAACGGAATGTTCGTCATCACACCGAACCAGGTACGCGGATTTCTCGACGACCTGGATGTTCGCAAAATCCCAGGCGTCGGCCCCAAGACCTACGCGGTACTGGAAAACCTGGGCTGCCGACAGTGCAGGGATATTACAGAGGAAAAAATCCCTGCGCTGATGCGCTATCTCGGCGTGCACGGGTTCTATGTCTGGGAGCGATGCCAGGGAATCGAAGATCATGACGAACAGAGCAGCGATATCAAGTCCGTCGGTATTGAAAGAACACTCCCCCGCGACTGCCATATGCTTTGCGATTGCCTGAAAGAACTGGATCGATTGTCGGAAGGCCTGAGGGAGCGTATTGCAGAAGTGGGAGATGACTACCTGATCATCAAAAACCAGGTGAAACTCAAATTCTCCGATTTCTCGATCTCATCCACGGAGGCGCCCGCCAATACCCTTTGCCAACATACCGTCTCGTCGCTTTGCCGGCTGCTCTGGGATACCCGCCGGGAAGGCAGGGCCATTCGGTTGATCGGGCTCTCTGTAAAGGTCAGAAGAAAGGTTCAGGACGATATTCAACTAGCGTTTCCCTGGTAGGTTCAGGCTTTATCGTCCCCACTCTGTGGGAACGATCACACTTCAACTCAAAGTCGCGCCCGCACCCACCCCGCCACCTCCGTATGAATCCCTTCCACCTCACTCAGCAACCCACCCATGCGCATGAAGTCATGGGTCATCCCCGGCTGTTCCAGCAAGGTCAGGTCATTACCGGCAGCGCGCAAGCGCTCGGCGTAGGCCAGCCCTTCGTCATGCAAGGGGTCATGGCCGGCCAGGTACACCAGTGCCGGTGCCAGGCCTGACAAGTCAGCCGCCAGCAACGGCGAGCAGCGCCAGTCCGCCAGGTCCTGGGGCATGCGGGCGTAATGGGTGTAGAACCAGTCCAGCGTCGGCGTCTCCAGCAGGTAGCCTTCGGCAAAGTCGCGGTGCGAGGCGCGATGGGTGGTGGCATCTGTCACGGGATACACCAGCACTTGGGCCTTGGGTTTCAACAGGAGTTCTGCAGGTTCGCGCACGGCCATGATCGATAGCACCGTGGCCAGGGTCGCGCCGACGCTGTCACCGGCCACGGCCACTCGCGTTGCGTCCAGGCCGCGGGCTGCGCCTTCGCGGACCAGCCAGTTGCCGGCATCGCAGGCGTCCTGCACCGGGGTCGGGAAACGCCATTCCGGTGCCAGGCGGTAATCCACCGTCAACAGGGCGAAACCGCCTTGGGCTGTCAGGCGTCGGCACAGCGCGTCGTGGGAATCGAGGCTCCCGACCACGTAACCGCCGCCGTGGAAATACAGGGCCACGGGTTGCAGTCCGTCGACCGGCTTGCCATCGCGATACAACCGCGCCGACAAGCTGTGGCCGTCCCGCGCGGCAATGGTGAAGTCCTCGCAGTCGACGCTGTCCAGCGGCACGTCGAGAAACACCGAGGAGGCTTCGAAGTCGATTCGTGCCTGTTGTGGCGACTGTTCGTGCATGGCGCGGCTTTTGCCGGTCAGGCGGCCGAATTCGGCGAGTTCGAGAAATGCTTCAAGTTCTGGCAACACGGCCATGGGATGAATCCTTTTACGCAATGAGGTCAGTGATCGGGCGGTACACACTATCGAATCGAGCGAATACCCCCTGTAGGAGCTGGCAAGCCAGCTCCTACAGGGGGGCTTTGTTTTATGCAGTGGCTACGCGGCGCTCCAGCAGGTGTTCCAGTTCGTCGAGTAATTCGTCGCCGCGCAGCAGTTCGTAGTGTCCACCGGCCAATATGCGATCAACGCCATGGGCGCCGACCTGGGCTTCGAACACCCGACGTTCGTCGTCGCGGCCGGCGACCCACCAACGATGGGCCGGGGCCTGGATCGCGGGCAGTTGTCGTTGCGCCAGTGACAGTTGCTTGAGCGATGAACCGGTGGCGAAGATCTGCGTCAGTTCACTGGCGCCCAACGCCGCATGCTCATTGGAGCCGTGCATGGCCGCTTCGATCACGGCGGCGGCGCCTTCGCGCTCGTTGAGGCCTGCGGCTTTCGCGGCAATCAATGCCTGTGCTTCTACAGACGGCTGACCGAGGACAAACTTCAGGAAATCCGCCAAATCTTCTCGCCAGTCCCCCTCTTCCGCCGTGCCCGCTACATAGCTGTCGACCAGCCCGGCAAACGCCACTGTTTGCCCCTGGGACTCCAGTTCATGGGCAACCAGTTGCGTCAACGCGCCACCCAGCGACCAGCCGAGCAGATAGTACGGGCCTTCAGGCTGTTGCGTGCGAATCCGTTGCGCGTAGGCCTGGGCCATCGCCAGCAGCGACGCGTCCTGCCACTGCGGATCGAGCAGCATCCGGCATTGCAGGCCGTACACAGTGCGCCGTCCTTCCAGGCGCCGCGCCAGCGGTTCGTAGTCGAACACCGTGCCGAAGCCGGCGTGCAGACAGAAAAGCGCCGGCTCGCTCGGGATCCGCGCATTCAGCGCCAGCAAGGGATCCGGCGCCGCGGCAACGGACTCGGCGACTTGATAGCCACTGAGTTCGGCGATGCAGGGTTTCTGCATCAGGTCCCGCAGCTTCAATTCAAAGCCCAGTTCCGGCTGGCTGCGCACCCGCGAGATGACCTTGAGCACCTGCAGCGAGTCGCCACCCAGCTCGAAGAAGTTGTCATCGATGCCTACTTGCGGCAAGCCCAGCACTTCCTGCCAGATCACGGTCAGCGCCGTTTCCAGTGCGTTGCGCGGTGCGCGATAGCCACCCAGTGCCCACTCAGGTGCCGGCAGTGCGCGACGATCGAGCTTGCCGTTGGCCGACAGCGGGAAGCGTTCCAGCACCAGGATCCGTGCCGGCACCATGTAGTCCGGCAATTGCGCTTGCAGTGCAGATTTCAAGCGGCGATCAAGTCCAACCGCACCAGCCGCTACTACATAACCCACCAATTGCTTGCCAGTCGGCGTGTCGTGCACCACCACAGCAGCGTCCTGCACCCCGGCGCAATCGCGCAGACGCGCTTCGATCTCGCCCAGTTCGATGCGGAAACCACGGATCTTCACTTGCTGGTCAAGGCGCCCCAGGTAATCGATCAACCCGCACTCGCGCTGGCGCACCAGATCGCCAGTGCGGTACATGCGGCCACCGGCCTCGAACGGATCGGGGATGAAGCGTTCGGCACTCATGCCCGGACGCTGGTGATAACCGCGCGCCAGGCATTCGCCGCCCAGGTACAGCTCACCGCTGACACCCACCGGCAATGGATTGAGGTCGGCATCGAGCACATAGAGTCCACGCCCGGCCACGCCACGGCCGATCGGCGCATAGGCCGCATCGCAGGTTTCGCTGACCTCGGCACGCCACAGCAACGGAGTGACCACGGTTTCAGTCGGGCCGTATCCATTGACCAGACGCTGTGGACGCAAGGCGCGCTTGACCTGCTCGAAGCTGGCTTGCGGCACTGCATCACCACCAAAGCAATACACCTCCACCGCCGGTGGATTGCCCACGAGCTCGGCCACTTCCGCCATCTGTTGCAGGTACGCCGGCGGGAAGCAGGCCACGGTGACGCTGTGTCGATGCAGCACGTCCAGGGTTTGTTCCGGGGTCCACAGACTGTCGTCGCGGATCACCAGGCTGCCGCCGGCCAGCATCACACTCAGCCAGCGCTCCTGGGCACCGTCGAAAGCGAACGACATGAAGTGCAGCTCGCGGCTGCGCGGTGCCAGCTCGTAGAGGTCGATGATGCCGCGGCAATGCCGGGCAATCGGACCGCGCGCCACGGCCACGCCTTTCGGTTGACCGGTGGAGCCGGAGGTGTAGATCAGGTACGCCAGGTGCCCCGGCAACGGATGGGAAACCGGGCATGCAACGTTGTCGGCAACGCTCAGTTGATCCAGCAACAGGCGTGGCGGGCTGTTGGCCAGGGTCACTCGAGCATCCAGATCGCTGTCGCACAGCAACAGGCTGGCCGCCGAATCGCTCAACATGTAGGCCAGACGTTCAGCCGGGTACGCCAGATCCAAAGGCAGATAAGCCGCCCCCGCCTTGAGCACCGCGAGGAACGCGACGATGGTGCGTTCGGAGCGCGGTAGCGCCACCGCCACCAGGCTCTCAGGGCCAATACCGCGAGCGATCAGTTGCTGCGCCCGCCCATTGGCCTGCGCCTCAAGCTCGGCATAGCTGACTAGCCGATCTTCACAGATCAAGGCGATTTTCTGCGGCTGGGTGCGCACATGTCGGTTGAAGGCGTGCAGCAGATCGGCAGGGTCATCGCTCGCTTGCGGCAAGCCGATAACCGCGTTCGGCAAGCCGATATTGCCAAGCAGGCGCGTGGCATCCTCCGGCAATGCACGCAGCAAACCTTCAAGTTGCGCACGAATCCGCAGCACTTCCTCTTCACTGAAGCGGTCACGCAGGAACAGGTACTCAACCTCCAGTCCTTCTTCGTTGGCGCTGACCATCAAGTCCATCGGGAAGTTGGTGACTCCGCCGCTGCCGACTTCGGCAAAGCGCAATTCACCTTCCTCGCCCCCTTTCAAGGCACGGTCCACCGGATGGTTTTCGAACACGATGATGCTGTCGAACAGCCCCTGGCCACCCTGCCCGGCCCAGCGCTGGATGTCCGACAACGGCGTGTGCTCGTAGTCGCGGACCAACAGGTTGTAATCCTGCAACGCACGCAACCACTCGCCCAGCGGCTGTTGCGGGTCGAGGGTCTGGATCACCGGCAAGGTGTTGATGAACAGGCCGAGCATGTCCTGCGCACCGGCAAGCCCGGTCGGACGCCCCGCCACGGTGGCGCCGAACGCGACGCTGCGCTGGCCGCTGTGGCGTTGCAGCAGCAACAGCCAGGCGCCTTGCACCAGGGTGTTGAGGGTCACGCGTTGACGCTTGGCGAAGGTATGCAGTTTGCGCGTCGCCTCGGCGTCGAGGTTGCTGTACATCACGCCGTGGCCGGAGCCCGCCGCGCCCGAAGCCTTGGCCAGAATGGTTGGTTCTTCGAGCAGCGCCAGCCTATCGCGCCAGAAGCCTTCGGCCTGTGCACCGTCCTGGCGTTGCAGCCAGGCGATGTAGTCGGCGTAACGACCGGTCAGGGCCGGCAGGCTGTCGTTGTGGTACAGGCGCAGCATGTCGGCCAACAGTCGCGAGGCGCTCCAGCCGTCCAGCAGCAGGTGATGGTAGATCCAGATCATCTGGTAGCGATCTTCACCCAGGCGCACCAGGATAAAGCGCATCAACGGCGGGCAGCTCAGGTCGAAGCCCTTGGCTTGCTCCGCTGCCGCCAGTTCGCCCAACGCCTGCTGGGTGTCGGTGCGCTCGCGCCAGTCGAATTCTTCGATCGGCAACTCGACGTCGGCAAACACCGCTTGCAGCGGATCGGCCAAGCCATCGCGCCAGCGGAACGCTGCGCGCAGCACTTCATGACGTCCCACCAGGGTTTGCCAAGCGGCGCGGAAACGCGGCACCTGCAAACCGTCCACCGCCACGCTCAACTGGTTGACGTAGGGATTCAGCTCCGGTGAATCGAGGCAATGGAACAGCATGCCTTGCTGCATCGGCGACAGCGGATACAAGTCTTGCAGCCCTTCACGAGCGGCGATGTCGATGTACGGTACCAGCGAGAAAGCCTCGACTTTCGGCGCTTCGACCAACGCGGCTTCACGGCTGGTCGCCACCGCAGCGAGCGCACGAATGGTCTGCTGTTCGAACAGTTGCTTGGGACTGAACACCAGCCCGCGCTGCCCGGCACGGCTTACCGCTTGCAGGGAGATGATCGAGTCCCCGCCGAGTTCGAAGAAGTTCTCGGTGACTCCCAGCGAGTCCAGGCCCAGCAGTTCCTGCCAGATCTCCACCAGCAAGGCTTCGGCCGGTGAGGCGGCGGCCACGTGATCATGGTTCTGCCGAGCGGCTTCCGGCGCCGGCAGGCCTTGGCGATCAAGCTTGCCATTCGGCGTCAGCGGCAACGCAGCCAGGCACATCAAATGCGCCGGCAGCATGTGCGCCGGCAGACGGCTGCGCAGGTGCGCTGTCAGCGCTTCACGCAAATCCTGCTCATCGGCGAGCGGATCGCGCGGCACCAGGTAACCGACCAACTGGCGGCTCACCGGGCCTTCGCGATCGATCACAAAGGCTTCACGCACGCCCTCGTGCTCGAGCAGGCAGGCTTCGATTTCGCCGAGTTCGATGCGGAACCCGCGAATCTTAACTTGCTGGTCGATACGGCCCAGGTACTCGACCACGCCGTCGGCGCGGAACCGCGCGAGGTCGCCACTGCGATACAAGCGGCCACCCGGCACGAAGGGATCCGGCACGAAACGTTCAGCGGTCAGGTCCGGTCGCTGGTGGTAACCCCGGGCGACACCTTCGCCACCCAGGTACAACTCGCCCGCCACGCCGACCGGCAACGGCTGCAAGCCGCCATCCAGAATATAGGCGCTGCGGTTGCCGACCGGCCGGCCAATCGGCATGAACGCCGAGTCGAATTCGGTATCCGGGTACGCCAGCCAGATCAGCGGCGTGATCACCGTTTCCGTCGGGCCATAACCGTTGATCAGGCGCTTGGGTTGCAGTACTTGCTGCACCTCATCGAACGCGTGCTTGGCCATGCCTTCACCGCACGGGGTGTAGGAACGGATCGGCAGATCACGCCCCGCTTCGCCCATGAAGTCGGCGATCTGCGCCAGGTACGTCGGGGTGAAGCAGGCGATGGTGATGCCGTGCTTTTCGATCTCGGCGCAGGTGCGCTCCACGCTCCACAACTCGTCGTCCCGCGGCATCACCGCCGAACCGAATACCAGCGGCGTCAGCCAGCGCTCGTGGGCACCGTCGAAGCTGATCGAGGCGAATTGCAGCTCGCGATCATCCGGGGTCATGCCGTACAACTCGCCGATCGACAGGCAATGCATGGCCAGCGGACCGTGGGCCACGCTCACGCCTTTGGGTCGGCCGGTGGAGCCCGAGGTGTAGATCAGGTAGGCCAGGTTTTCGCCGCAAGTCAGGTTGACCGGGTTGTTTTCCGGCATCAGGTCCAGTGGCTCGCGGTCGATTTCCAGCACCGACAAGCCTTCGGGCAATGGCAGTTTATCTCGCAGCCGCGATTGGCTGATCAGCAGTGAAATGCCGCTGTCTTCCATCAGATAACGCAGGCGTTCGGCAGGGTACGCCGGGTCCAGCGGTACGTAGGCGCCGCCGGCCTTGAGGATGGCCAACAAGCCAATGATCATCTCCGGCGAGCGCTGCATCGCCAGGCCGACCCGCACTTCCGGGCCGATGCCCAGTTCGCGCAGGCGATGGGCCAACTGGTTGGCGCGACGGTTGAGCTGGTCGAAGCTCAGCTCCAGGTCGTTGAAGATCAGTGCGGTGGCGTCCGGGCGGATGACGGCCTGGGCCTCAATCAATTGATGCACGCAGAGCGGGTTTTCCTGCGTGGTGAACGCCGGGTTCCACTCGATCAACTGTTGTGCGCGTTCCGGTGCGGTCAGCAGGTCCAGTTCACTCAATGCCGCCTGTGGCGCGGCGACCATCGCCGCCAGCAGCGCGGCCAGGTGCTCGCTCATGCGGGCAATCGCGTCGCTGCTGAAGTGGGCGCACTGGTAGCTCCAGTTCAGGCTGAGCTGGCTTTCGGCGGTGGCCGCCAGGGTCAGCGGGAAGTTGGTGCGCTCATGGTTCTGCGGGATGGAGAAGCTCAAACCGGCCGGCGCGCCCTGTTGCAGCGCTTCGGCCACCGGGAAGTTTTCGAACACCAGCAGGCTGTCGAACAGCGGCTCGCCGGCACGTCCGGCCCAACGCTGAATGTCACCGAGGGCGGTGAATTCATGCTCACGCAATTCCAGGTTTTGCGCCTGCAAACGGGTCAGCCACTGCTCGACGCTTTCGACAGCGTCCGGGCTGCTGATCACCGGCAAGGTGTTGATGAACAGACCGAGCTGGCTTTCAGCCCCCGGCAAGTCCACCGGGCGCCCCGCCACGGTGGCGCCGAACGCCACGCTTCGTTGGCCGCTGTAGCGTTGCAGCAACAGTGCCCAGGCACCTTGCACCAGGGTGTTGAGGGTGACTTTCTGCTGACGGGCAAAGTCGCTGAAGCGCTTGCTGGTGGCGACATCGAAGGTCTGGCGACGGTCGGCGAACTCCGCCGTCGACAGGCTTTTACTGCCGCCGGGGGCCAGGCTCTGGGCCAACAGGGTCGGGTTGTCCAGCGTCACCAGTTGCTCGCGCCAGAACAGCTCGTCGGCCTGGGCGTCCTGCCGTTGCAGCCAACCTATGTAGTCGGCGAAACGCCCGGTCGGCGCCTGCACGTCCTGCCCGGCATAACGCTGCAGCACTTCGCTCAACAGCAGCGAGTTGCTCCAGCCATCGAGCAACAGGTGATGGTGGGTGTAGATCAGTTGCTGACGCTCGTTGTCCAGTCGCACCAGCATCAGGCGCATCAATGGGGCGCGGGTGGAATCGAGTTGCAGGCGTTCGCGGTCGATCAGCTGAACCAGTGCTTCGGCCTGGTCACTGCGATCGCGCCAGTCGAGGCAGGTCAGCGGCAAGTGCAGATGACGATGGACCAATTGCACCGGCGCGTCGAAACCGTCGGGGAAGTGGAAGCTGCTGCGCAGGATCGGATGGGTGTCGAGCACCGCTTGCCAGGCACGGCCCAGACGGTCGGCGTCGAGGCCACGGGCTTCGACGCTGAGCTGGTTCACGTACGCGCCGGACTCGGATTCGTACAGGCTATGAAACAGCAAACCGGCCTGCATCGGCGACAGCGGATACAGGTCCTCGATTTGGGCCGGCGGCACCGGCAGGCCGTCGAGTTGCGCCTGGGTCAGGCGCGCCAGCGGGAAGTCCGCCGGGGTCACACCGCCTGCGCCATCGCTCAGGCAATGAGCGATCAGTGCCAGCAACTCACTGCGCAAATCCGCGGCCAGCGCTTCGATCTCGCGCAGGTCGAAGCATTCGCGGCTGAAGGTCCAATCCAGTTTCAGTTCGCCGCCATAGACCTGGCCGCCCACCGACAGCCAGTTCGGCAACGGCGCGTCTGCCGATTGTGCGGCACCGCTGGATTCGCGCGCTGGAGTGAACAGCGCGTCCTCGGCGAAGCTCTGGTCAAACTGGCCGAGGTAGTTGAAGGTGACCCGCGCTTGCGGCAACGCGGCCAGCGCCGCCTGGGTCGTGGCATCACCCATATAGCGCAACAGGCCGTAGCCCATGCCTTTACCCGGGATCTCGCGCAGCTGTTGCTTGATCGCCTTGATCGAACCCGAAAGGTCGGCGGTCGGCGTCAGGCGCACCGGGAACAGGCTGGAGAACCAGCCAACGGTGCGGGTCAGGTCGATGTCGTCGAACAGCTCTTCGCGGCCATGGCCTTCAAGCTGGATCAGCGCCGATGCGTGGCCGGTCCAGCGGCTGAGGGTGCGGGCCAGTGCGGTCAGCAGCAAATCGTTGACTTGCGTGCGGTAGATCGCCGGTGCCTGTTGCAGCAATTGGCGGGTTTGTTCACGGTCGAGGCCGATGCTGACGCCTTGGCGCAGATGCCCGGCTTGACTGGCCTGAGCATTGGCCGCTGGCAGCGAATCATTCGCCTCGCTCAGCTGCGCCTGCCACCAGTTCAGTTCGCCAACAGCCGCTTCGGAACGTGCATACGCATCAAGTTTGTCGGCCCAGGCCTGGAAAGCACTGGTCTTCGGCGGCAGCTCCTGCCCTTGGTAAGCCGCCTGCAAATCTTCCAACAGCACTCGCCACGACACACCGTCCACCGCCAAATGGTGGATGACCAACAGCAAACGCTGGGAGCCATCGGCCTGAGCGATCAAGGCCACGCGCAGCAGTGGCCCGTCTTGCAGGCTGAGGCTGCGCTGGGCTTCGTCGCACACCGATTCCAGCGAGGCATCACTGGCCACGCGAGCGGTCCAGAGCATGTCGATGACATCGGCGCTATCGGCCCCGACATACCGCGCCGACCACTCTGAGGGAGCGAGCCTGCTCGCGATGAGGCCAGCACCCGCAACACTGATGTTGCCTGCCCCACCGCCATCGCGAGCAGGCTCGCTCCCACAGGGATTCTGCAGGGATTGCGGTGTCGTGGCGACCTGACTGAAGCGCAAACGCAGCGCATCATGCTGCTTGAGCAGGCGTTGCAACGCCGCTTGCAGGCGGGGCAGTTCGAGGGTTTCACGCGGGGTCAGCAGCACGGCCTGGTTCCAGTGCGCACGCTGCGGGATCGGCTCATCGAAGAACCAGCGCTGGATCGGCGTGAGCTTCTGCATGCCTTCCACTGGTCCTTGCTGCGCCAGCGGAGCGGCCTGTTCTTTGATCACTGCCGCCAATGCGTGCAGGGTCTGCTGCTGGAACAGATCCCGCGGTTGCAGGCTCAGGCCGGCGCGACGGGCACGGCTGACCACCTGGATCGAAATGATCGAGTCGCCGCCCAACTCGAAGAAGTTGTCCTGCCGCCCGACCTGCTCCACGCCCAACACGTCCTGCCAGATCTGCGCCAGCACCTGCTCATGTTCGCTGCGCGGAGCTTCGAAGGCGCGCTGGCTGACCTGAGCGGTCGGCGCAGGCAGGCGCTTGCGGTCGAGTTTGCCATTGGGGCTCAGGGGCATCTGTTCGATCAGCACGATCTGGGCCGGCACCATGTAATCCGGCAGGCTCGCCAGCAAATGGCTCTTTAAGGTTTCGCGCCACGCCCCTTGTTGTTCGGCATCGGCGCTCATCAAGTCGCGATCCTGCGGCACGATGTACGCCACCAATTGCTTGCCGCTCGGGCCGTCGAGGGCCAGCACCACGGCTTCCTGCACGTCGGCATGTGCTTGCAGGCGCGCTTCGATTTCCCCCAGCTCGATGCGCAAACCGCGAATTTTCACCTGATGGTCGATACGCCCGCAGTAATCGATGGCGCCGTCGGCGCGGTAGCGTGCCAGGTCGCCGGTGCGGTACAGGCGCTCACCTCTGCCGAACGGGTCGACCACGAAACGTTCGGCAGTCAGCGCGCCACGACGGTGATAACCACGAGCCAGGCCGACACCGCCCAGGTACAACTCGCCCACCGCGCCCAGCGGCAAGGGTTGCAATTCGCTGTCGAGGATGCAGGTGCGCAGGTTGGCGATCGGTCGGCCGATCGGCACGCTGTCGCGGCCTTCTTCGACGCAGGTCCAGTGGGTCACGTCGATGGCCGCTTCGGTCGGGCCATAGAGGTTGTAGAGATGGGCTTGGGGCAAGCTGCGCAAGGTCTGGCGTTGCAGTTCCATCGGCAGCGCTTCGCCGCTGCAGATGATCCGCTGCAACGAGGTGCAGGCCAGCGACTCATCGGCACTGATGAACGCGGAGAGCATCGACGGCACGAAGTGCAGCGTGGTGATCGCCTGTTCGACGATCAACGCCGCAAGGCGCTGGGGATCGCGGTGCTCGCCGGGGGCGGCGATGACCAGGGTCGCGCCTTTCATCAGCGGCCAGAAAAATTCCCACACCGACACGTCGAAACTGAACGGCGTCTTTTGCAGCACGCGGTCGGTTGGCAGCAGGTTGTAGGCTTGCTGCATCCACTCCAGACGGTTGTGCAGCGCGACATGGCGGTTGCCCGCGCCTTTGGGTTTGCCCGTGGAACCGGAGGTGTAGATCACATAGGCAAGGTTTTCCGCGACGGCAAGGTTCGGCAGATCAGTGCCCGACAGATCGCTCAGCCAGTCATTCCCGGCGTGCAGGCACAGGGTGCGTACGTTCTCCGGGGTTGGCAATTGCGCCAGCAGGTGTTCCTGGGTCAGCAACAGCGATATGCCGCTGTCTTGGATCATGTAGCTCAGGCGATCGAGCGGGTATTCCGGGTCCAGCGGCACATAGGCGCCCCCGGCCTTGAGGATCGCCAGCAGGCCGACGACCATATCCAGCGAGCGGTCACAGGCAATCCCCACCAGCACTTCCGGGCCGACGCCTTGGGCGCGCAGGTGATGGGCCAGGCGGTTGGCGCGCAGGTTCAGCTCGGCGTAACTCATGGACTGGCCCTGGAACACCAAGGCGGTCGCCTCACCGTCTTCAATCACACGTTCTTCGAAATGCCGCTGCACGCAGACTTCGCCTGGATAAGCCTGGGCGGTGTCGTTGAGGTCAGCCAGAATGCGCAGACGCTCGTCGGCATCCAGCAGCGGCAGCTCGGCGAGCGGGCATTGCGGATTCGCCAGCACCCCGGCCAACAGGTTGCGCCAATGACGAGCCAGGTGTTCGATGCGCTCGGCGTCGAACAGATCGGTGGCGTAGGTCAGGCTCGCGAACAGTTTGTCGCCCTCTTCCTGCGTGTCCAGCTGCAGGTCGAACTGGGTGGTGTGGGCCGTGGCGGTCAGCGCCTCGACCCGCAGCCCGGCGAGCAAACCGCTGACTGCCGCCGGCCTGGCTTGCTGATGGTTGAACATCACCTGGAACAGCGGGCTGTGGCTCAGGCTGCGCTCACCTTGCAGCGCCTGCACCAGGCGCTCGAACGGCAAGTCTTGATAGTCCTGGGCGTCCAGCGAAGCGGCACGGGTCTGGTCGAGCAACTGGCTGAACGGCAGGCGCCCGTCCAGTTCGGCGCGCATCACCTGGGTGTTGACGAAGAAGCCGATCAGGCCTCGGGTTTCCGCGCGATTGCGGTTGGCAATCGGCACGCCAACGCGCACGTCGGACTGACCGCTGTAGCGATAGAGCAAGGCCTGGAAGCTTGCCAGCAACAGCATGAATGGCGTGACGCCGCGCTGTTTGGCCAGGCTCATCAGGCCGCTGGCCAGGGTCGCATCGAGGGCGAAATCCAGCCGCGCGCCGCATTGGCTCGGTTGCGCCGGGCGCGGGCGATCGGTCGGCAATTCCAGCAGCGGTTGTTCGCTGCCCAGGGTGTCGCGCCACCAGTTGAGCTGACGCTCCAGCTCGCCCGCTTCCATCCAGCGGCGTTGCCACAGGGCGTAGTCGCAATACTGGATCGGCAGTGCATCCAGCGCAGCGCCCTGCCCTTGGCAATGGGCGGCGTAGAGCCGGGAAAACTCCTCCACCAACACGCCCATCGACCAGCCATCGGTGACGATATGGTGCAGGGTCAGCAACAGCACATGATCTTCGGCGTCGAGCTGCAACAGGCTGACCCGCAGCAGCGGACCGTGCTCCAGATCGAACGGCCGGGCAATCTCCTGCTCGACGGTTTTCATCGCCAGATCGAGGCGGTGATCCTGAGGTGCGCCGCGCAGGTCGATCTGTTCGATCGGCAATGAATTTAATTCGGCCAGCGTCTGCAGCACCAGGCCGTCGTCTTCGACGAAACGGCTGCGCAGGCTCTGATGCCGCTCCAGCAGCACGTCGAAACTCTGCTGCAAGGCTGCGACATTCAGCGGCCCGTGCAAACGCAGGGCGGCCGGAATGTTGTACGCCGAACTCTGCGGATCGAGCTGCCAGAGGAACCATTGGCGCTGCTGCGCGTAGGACAGTTCGAAGCTGGCTTGCGGCTCGGCAGCGGGCGGGATCGGCAGTTGGCCGAAGCTCACGCCCTGCTCTTGCATGCGTTGCAGAAACTCGCGGCGCTTGTCGGCAGACAGGCCGGCGAAGCGGCTGGCGATACGCTGGGCAGTGGTGTGTTCCATCAGTTGATCTCCATCTCGTCCAGAAGCGACTCGAGCGCATCAAGACGTGCATCGTTGTCAGCCGGGGCGTGTTGCCCGGCCATGGCGGCATAAGCCTGCAGGTCGGTGGATTCGAACAGCGCGCGCAGCGGCAGCTCGATGCCCAGTTCCAGTTCCACCCGGGCACTGGCCTGGGCGGCGAGCAGCGAGTGCCCGCCCAATTCAAAGAAGTTGTCGCGCCGACCGATCTGCGCCACGCCGAGCACCTCGGCCCAGATCGCTGCCAGGTGCTGTTCGAGGTCGCCTTCAGGGGCTTCGAACGGTCGTTGCCAGTCCTCGGTATCGGGCAGCGGCAGCGCGTTGCGGTCGAGCTTGCCGTTGCCGGTGAGCGGCAAGGCCTCCAGCAACAGCCAGTGGCTCGGCACCATGTAGTCCGGCAGATCGACCTTGAGCGCGGCGCGCAGGGTGTCGCGCCAGGCGATCGGATCGTGCGGGGTTTGTTCGGCCACGACGTAGGCGCACAGCTGCGGCCCGGCATCGCCCGCGTGCACGCTCAGCACCGCTTGGCGCACCCCCGGCTGCGCCAGCAGAGCGGCCTCGATTTCCCCCAGTTCGATGCGGAAACCGCGAATCTTTACTTGCTGATCGATGCGGCCGAGGTAGTCGATGCTGCCGTCAGCACGCTGGCGGGCCAGGTCGCCGCTGCGATAGAGGCGTTGCGCGGCATCGAACGGGCTCGGCACGAAGCGCTCGGCGGTCAGGCCGGAACGGCCGTGATAACCACGGGCCAAACCAGCGCCGGCGATGTACAACTCCCCCGCCACACCCACCGGCACCGGTTGCAACTGGCTGTCGAGCAAGTACCAGCGCAAGTCGCGGATCGGCAGGCCGATCGGGCTCTGGGCCTTGCCGTCGAGGTCGACCAGGCGGATCGCACGGTAGGTCACGTGCACCGTGGTTTCGGTGATGCCGTACATGTTGACCAGGGTCGGCTGTTGGTCGCCAAAGCGTTCGAACCATGGACGCAGGCTCTCGACTTCGAGGGCTTCGCCGCCGAAAATCACCTGGCGCAGCGCCATGTTTCGCGGGCTGGCACAGGCAATCGGCAACAGTTGGCGGAAGGCGGTCGGGGTCTGGTTCAACACGGTCACGCCCTCATCACAAAGCAGGCGATGGAATTCTTGCGGCTCGCGGCTGATGTAATACGGCACGATGACCAGGCGCCCGCCGGTGCACAGCGAGCCGAACAGCTCCCACACAGAGAAATCGAACGCGTAGGAATGGAACAGGGTCCAGACATCGTCCGGGCCGAAGTTGAACGCGTCAGCGGTGGCCGTGAGCAGACGCCCGACGTTGGCATGGCTGAGCAATGCGCCCTTCGGCCGACCGGTCGAGCCGGAGGTATAGATGACGTAGGCAAGGTTTTCCGGGGCTGCCAGCGCTTGCAGGTTTTCAGTGCTGTAGGCATCCAGTTGCAGCGAATCCAGGCTCAGCACCTGCACGCCGTCGCGTGCCGGCAAACCGTCGATCAAGTGTTGTTGGGTCAGCAGCAGGGTGATGCCGCTGTCTTCGATCATGTAGCTCAGGCGCTCGGCCGGGTACTGCGGGTCAAGCGGCACGTAGGCGCCACCGGCCTTGAGAATCGCCAGCAAGCCCACCACCAGCGGCATTGCCCGCTCGGTGGCAATGCCGACCCGCACCTCGGGACCGACGCCCTGCTCGCGCAGTTTGCGCGCCAGGCGGTTGGCCTGGGTGTTGAGCGCGGCGTAGGTCAAATGTTCGCCTTCGTAAACCAGCGCGACGGCGTTCGGCTGTTGCGCAGCCTGGGCCTCGAACAGCTGGTGCAAGGTTGGCGACGGCGGTTGCGCCTCGAACGCCGGGTTCCAGTGCTGGATCAGCGCATCGTAGTGCGGCGCTTGCAGCAACGGCAGTTCGGCGACCCGTTGCTGCGGATCCTTGACCACCGCTCGCAACAGGTTCAGCCACTGCTCGGCGAGGCGCTGCATGGACGCCTCATCGTACAGATCCGTGGCGTAGGTCAGGCTGGCGTCGAGGGTTTCGCCCTGCTCCTGGGTATCGAGCACCAGATCGAACTGGGTGGTGTGTTGCTGCCAGTGCAGACGCTCGACGCTCAAGTCTGCAACCCTGCGCTCGACGCTCGCGCCCAACTGCTGCTGGTGGTTGTAGAGCACCTGGAACATGGGGCTGTGATTGAGGCTGCGGTCAGGCTGCAAGGCATCGACCAGTTGCTCGAACGGCAAGTCCTGATGGGCCTGGGCGCCCAGTGCAATCTGCTTGACCTGCTGCAGCAAGGCACTGAACGGCTGCTGCCCGTCGATCTCGGCACGCAGTACCTGGGTGTTGACGAAGAAGCCGATCAGGCCTTCGGTTTCGAGACGAGAACGCCCGGCGCTCGGCACGCCGACGCTGATGCCCGACTGCCCGCTCTGGCGATGCAGCAAAGTCTGGAAGCTGGCCAGCAACAGCATGAACAACGTCACCTGGTGTTCCTGGGCGCGTTGGCGCAAACCGGCCAGCAGCTCAGGTTCAACGTTCAAGGCCAGGCTGGCGCCGCGCTCGGTGCGGCGGGCCGGACGTGTCAGTTCGCTCGGTAATTCAAGCGGTGCCTGGCTGCCTGCCAGTTGTTCGCGCCACCAAGTGAGTTGGCGTGCGCCCTCGCCGGCTTGCAGCCAGTCGCGCTGCCAGCGGGCGTAGTCGCTGTAGTTCACCGGCAGGCTCGCCAGGCTCGCAGCCTTGCCTTCGACGGCCGCCTGATACAACGCACTGAACTCATCGACCATGACCTGCATCGACCAGCCATCGGCTGCGATGTGATGCACGGTGAGCACCAGCACGTGTTCGTCGGGGTTCAGTTGCAGCAGCATCACGCGCCACAGCGGACCGTTGCGCAGGTCAAACGGATGGGCGATTTCTACGGCTATGGCATTGTCGATCGACGATTGATCGAGCACGCGTTCATCCAGTTGCAATGCCAGATTGTCGTGCAGCACCGGACGCGCCTGCTGGCCGTCCTGCTCAAAGGTTGTGCGCAGGGTTTGGTGACGGGCCTGCAGTTGAGTGAAGGCTTCGCGCAGGGCCTCGCGATTCAGCGTGCCCTTGAGGCGTAGCGCGGCCGGAATGTTGTAGGCCGGACTTTGCGGGTCCAGCTGCCAGAGAATCCATTGACGCTGTTGGGCGTAAGACAGAATTTGTGGCTGATCGACCGCTGCACGCTGCAGCGCCGGTTGGCCGCTGACAGTGGACAGTGCTGCACGCTCGGCAAATTCCGCCAGATTCGCCGCAGAAAACAGGCTGTTTACCGACAGTTCGAGCTGCAACTGCTGACGCACGCGAGAGATCACCTGCAGCACCAGCAACGAGTGGCCGCCCAGTTCGAAGAAGTTGTCGTCACGGCCCACGTGCTCGACCTGCAACACCTCTTGCCAGATCAGCGCCAGTTGCGCTTCAAGACCTTCGGCCGGGGCTACGAAATCCCGTTGAGCATCGCCGGCTTCAACGCGTGGCAGAGCTTTGCGGTCGAGCTTGCCGTTGTTGTTGAGCGGCAATTCGGCCAGCAGGATCAGGTGGCTCGGCACCATATATTCCGGAAGCGACTGACGCAGAACGGTTTTGAGCCCTTGCAGATAATCCGCCTGGGAAACCACCGCGCCGCTGGCGACGACATACGCCACCAGTTGCGTCCCGTCCTGGGCAATGACGGCCGCTTCGCGCACTTCCTCGCGGGCTTGCAGGCAGGCTTCGATCTCGCCCATTTCAATGCGCAAACCGCGAATCTTCACTTGATGATCGATGCGGCCGACGTATTCCAGATTGCCGTCGACGTTGTAACGCGCGAGGTCACCGCTGCGGTACAGGCGCGCGCCCGGCTCACGGGCAAACGGGTCCGGCAGAAAACGTTCGGCGGTCAGCGCCGGACGATCGAAGTAGCTTTGCGCCAGGCTGGCCGGAGCGCCGATGCACAATTCACCAACGCCGCCGTTTGGCAGCAGCTGACCGGCAGCGTCCAGCACATACAATGCACGACCGGCGATGGCGCGGCCGATCGGGATGCCAAACGCGTCGCTGGCATCCTCGAGACGGCATTCATGAACGCTGGACACCACGGTCGCCTCGGTCGGGCCGTAGGTGTTGAGCAAACGCACATGGCTCAAACCGGCCTGATGCCACAAGCGCAAACCTTCCACCGACATGGCTTCGCCGCCGACGTGAACCTGGCGCAAATTGCCCAGGTTGCTCACCACGCCATTCGCACATTCGCGCGCCAGCAAATACCAGTAAGCCGCCGGCAAGTCCGCGACAGTCACACCTTGCTGGACGATTTCGGCGGCGAGTCGACCGGCATCCCACAGGTCGTCGCCACGCATGATCAATGCCGCGCCGACGCACAATGCCGGGAAGCACTGCTCGACGAAGCCATCGAAACTGAAGGTCGCGAACTGCAGTACGCGGTCCGCAGGTGACAGCAGCGAATAGTCGGCAGCGGTCTGGCTGAACTCGCGCAGCGCCGCGTGGGAGATGGCGACGCCCTTGGGTTGGCCGGTAGAGCCGGAGGTGTAGATGATGTAGGCCAGGTCTTCGGCGACTGCGTGGTTTTGCGGATCGCTGTCAGGGTAAGCGGTATTGTCTTCGAGGCTGAGACGCAGCACGCCTGGCACATCTTCCAGCAGGCCGGACTCGCACAGCAGCAGGTCGAGACGGCTGTCGTCGATCAGGTAGGCCAGGCGTTCGGCCGGGTATTTCGGGTCCAGCGGTACATAGGCCGCGCCGCTTTTGAGCACCGCCAACAGGCTGACGATCAGTTGCGGACCGCGATGCACTGCCAGGCCCACGCGCTTGCCGACACCGGCACCGTTTTCGATCAGACGGTGGGCCAGGCGATTGGCTTGAGTGTTCAACTGGCCGTAGCTCAGGCTCTGACCGTCGACCCGCAATGCCAGCGCATCTGGCGTGACGGCGGCTTGGGCAGCAATCTGTTCGTGCACCAGACGGGAGGTGGATAACTCGACCGCCGCCGGTTGGCTGATCGCGATCGCAGCCTCTTTGTCGTCGACATCGAGCAGCTCCAGCGCCCCGAGTGCCGCATCCGGGAGCGCCACCCATTGCATCAGCAGGTGCTGCAGATTGGCCGCCAATCCGGCAACCTGCATTGCACTGAACCGCGCCGCGTCATAACTGAAGTCCAGGCTCAATCCTTCGCCCAGTTCGATGCCTAACGTCAACGGATAGTGGGTGCGTTCGTGATTGTGCAGGTTGGCGAACGACAGCCCGGCCGGTGCGCCCTGTTTCAGCGCTTCGGCCACCGGGAAGTTTTCGAACACCAGCAGGGTGTCGAACAGCGCAGCCCCCTGCTGCCCCGCCCACCCCTGAATATCGTAAAGCGGCACATGCTCGAACTCGCGCATGGCCAGGTTCAGCCCTTGCAACTCGCCCAGCCACTGGCTGACGGTCTGATCCGGCTTCATCGCGCAGACCAGCGGCAAGGTGTTGATGAACAGTCCCAGTTGCTCTTCGATCCCTGGCAGCGGCGCGGATCGGCCGGCCACGGTAGCGCCGAAGACCACGCAGTCCTGGCCGGTGTAACGTTGCAACAACAGGCTCCAGGCCGCCTGCAGCAACGTGTTGAGGGTGACTTTCTGCTGGCGGGCGAACTCGGCCAGGCGCTGGGTTGCGCCGCTGTCGAGGGCGACGCGGTACGCTTCGCTACCCTCGGTGCCCACCGGTGGACGCAGGGCTTCGGCCAGCAAGGTAGGGGCTTCCAGAGGCGCCAATGCCGCTTTCCAGAAATGCTCGCCAGCGGTGGCCGATTGCTGCTGCAACCAGCCCAGATAGTCGCGGTAATGCCCGGTTGGCGCCGGCAGCGATTGCACGGCGCCGTACTGCTGGATAACTTCGGCGAGCAACTGCGCGTTGCTCCAGCCGTCCATCAAAATGTGGTGGCTGGTGTAGATCAGGTGCCAGTCAGTGGTGCCCGTTTGAACAAGCTTCAGGCGAAACAGCGGTGCGCGGCCCAATTCGAAACCCTGGGCGCGCTCGGCGTCGGCCAGGGCATCGGTGTCGGTGGCTTCAAGCACTTCAAGCGGCAGCACGACTTGACGGAAAATCGCCTGGTGCGCGGTGTCGAGGCCTTGCCAGTGGAAGCTGCTGCGCAGGATGTCGTGACGCTCCAGCGCGGCCTGCCAGGCCTCGGCGAATCGCTGCGGATTGAGGCCTTGAATGTCCAGGCGCAGCTGACTGATGTAGGCGCCGACTTCGGGTTCGTACAGTGTGTGGAAGAGCATGCCCTGCTGCATCGGCGACAGTGGATATAGGTCTTCAAGTGACGCAACCGGCAATGCGTCGAGTTGCGCCTGACTGATGCGTGCCAACGGGAAGTCCGATGGCGTGGCTTGCGGTGCTTCAAGGGCACAGCAGTGATCGATCAGCGCATTGAGCTCCAGCGCGTAATCGTCGGCCAGGCGCTGGATGGTCTCAGCGTCGAACATCTGGCGACTGAAACCCCAGCTCAGGGACAACTCGCCGCCGTAGACCTGGCCTTCGATCGTCAGCCAATTGCCCAATGGCGCCGAGGGATCTTGCGCCACGCCGTTGCCTTCGGTGGACGGGATAAACATCGCCGCGTCATCGAACTGTCGATCGAACTGCCCCAGATAGTTGAAGGTGATGCGCGGTTGCGGTAACGCGGCCAGTTCGGCACGAATCGCCGCGGTGCCGAGGTAGCGCAACGCGCCGTAGCCCAGGCCCTTGTCCGGTACGGCGCGCAGTTGTTCCTTGATGGATTTGATCGAGTCGCCGAGGTCACTCGCCGGCATCAGGTTGACCGGGAACAGGCTGGTGAACCAACCGACTGTGCGGGTCAGGTCGATGTCGTCGAACAGGTCTTCGCGGCCATGGCCTTCGAGCTGGATCAGCGTGCTGCCCTGCCCGCTCCAGCGGCAAACCGCCCGCGCCAATGCGGTCAGCAGCAGGTCGTTGACCTGGGTGCGATAGGCCGCCGGCGCTTGCTGCAATAGTTTGCGGGTTTGTTCGGTGTCGAATGTGAGTTCGAGCTTGTGCTCGAAGCGGTTGTCCAGAGCACCGTGCGGACGATCGCAGGGTAGATCGGCGGGTGCGTCTTGCAGCTGGGTCTGCCAGTGACCGAGGCTGTTTTCAAAGGCTGGAAGATGATCCTGCAGACGGGCCATCCAGCGCTGGTAGGTGCTGGTTTTCGCCACTGGTCCGTTGCCGCTGTAGAACCGCTGCAGATCTTCCAGCAGCACGCGCCAGGAAACCCCGTCTACGGCCAGGTGGTGAACGACCAGCAGCAAACGTTCGGTGCCGTCAGCCATTGCCACCCGCAGCGCCCGCAGCAACGGGCCGTTTTGCAAGTCGAGGCTGCGTTGGGCTTCGTCGCACAATGCGGTGAGTTCTTCGACCGAGTGCGCCTGGCGTTGCCACAGCACCGACTCGGTCGTCGGCACGGCATAGCTTTGCTGCCAGCCTTCGGCGGTCTGCACGTAACGCAGGCGCAAGCTGTCGTGATGCGTCAGTAATTGCTCTAATGCACGACCCAGCGCCTCGACGTTCAATGCCTCACGGGGCACCAGCAATAGCGACTGGTTCCAGTGCTGACGTTCAGGGATGGTTTGCTCGAAGAACCACTGTTGCACCGGCGCCAACGCCACCGAGCCAGTGGCCGGGCCTTGGTCGATCGATTGCTGCTCGCCGCTGCGAGCGGCCTGGGCCAGGCTGCGGATGGTCTGGTGCTGGAACAGATCCTTGGGACTCAACAGGATCCCGGCCTGCCGCGCGCGACTGACCACTTGCATGGAAACGATGGAATCGCCGCCGAGTTCGAAGAAATTGTCTTCCAGGCCAACGCTGTCGATGGCCAGCACGTCCTGCCAAATCGCCGCGAGGGCTTTTTCCAGGGCGCTGCGTGGCGCGACGTGTTGCCGTTGTTGCTGAGTGCCGTCGATGGCCGGCAAGGCCTTGCGGTCGAGCTTGCCGTTGGGGGTCAACGGCAGTTGGACGAGGAACAGCAGGAACGCCGGGACCATGTAATCCGGCAGGTGCTGACGCAGCGCCGCTTTCAGGGTTTCACGCAGGGTCGCTTGGGCGTCGATGTCATTCAGCAACGCAGGATCGCTCGGCACGATGTAGGCAACCAGTTGCTGACCGTTGTTACCATCCTGCGCCAGCACCGCCAGTTCGCGAACCGCGTCTTGCTGCAACAACCGGGCTTCGATTTCTCCTGGCTCGATGCGGAAACCACGGACCTTGACCTGGTGGTCGGCACGCCCGACGTATTGCAGCGTGCCGTCGGGCTGATAGCGGGTCAGGTCGCCGGTGCGGTACAGGCGCTCGCCGTTGCTGGCAAACGGGTTAGGTACGTACTTTTCAGCGGTCATGCCCGGACGAGCCAGGTAACCGCGAGTGATGCCGGCACCGGCCAGATACAGTTCAGCCGACACGCCCTGGGGTACCGGTTGCAGCTCGGCGTCCAGCAGGTAGCTGGCGGTGTGCTTGAGCGGGCGGCCGATGTTGGCGTGGCCACCGGCCTCGCGTCGGGTCCAGGTCGAATAGGTGGTGTCTTCCGAGGGGCCGTACAGATCGTAGACATGTTCAACGGTCGACTGCTGATACAGGGCGTCCACCAGGCTCTGCTTCAGCGGCTCGCCGGCGAGGTTGATGATGCGCACGCCCGACGGGATCTGCCCGTCGCGCTGCAAGGCGTTGATCGCCGACGGCACGGTGTTGATCAGGCGCACCTGATCCCGGGCCGGCAGCTGCGGCAACTCCAGGGCATTGCGGGCGATGATCAGCGAGCCGCCGTTGGCCAGGGTGACGAACAGCTCCCACACCGACAGGTCGAAGCACACCGAGGTCGAGGCCAGGACGCCTTGAATGTCTTCGCGGCCATAGACCGCTTTGGACCAGTCGATCAACGCCAGCACGTTGCGGTGGGCGATGGCCACGCCTTTGGGTTTGCCGGTGGATCCTGAGGTGTAGATCACGTAGGCGAGGTTGTCCGGCGTGACAGCGGTGACCGGGGCGCTGCCGGGGTAATCAGCCCATGGCCCGTATTCCATCAGCAGCACTTGGGTGTCGGCCGCCACATTGAGTGTCGCCGCGACGGATTGCTCGGTCAGCAGCACCAGGGCGCGGCTGTCTTCAAACATGTAGGCGACCCGCTCGGCCGGGTAATCCGGATCCAGCGGCACGTAGGCGCCACCGGCCTTGAGCACCGCGAGCAGTGCCACCAGCAGCGTGTCGGAACGCTGCATCGCCACGCCGACCCGGACTTCCGGGCCGACGCCCAATTCGATCAGTTTGTGGGCCAGGCGATTGGCTTGAACATCGAGTTCGGCGTACGTCAGTTGCTTGTGGCCGAAGGTCACCGCCAGTGCCGTCGGGTTTTGCGCAACTTGTTGGCTGATCAGCTCATGAACGCACTGGTCCAGGGCGAAACTTTCGTCTGCGCGATTCCAGTCATGCACGATGCGTTGATATTCGGTTTTTTCCAGCAGCGGCAAATCGCCGATGCGCTGCTGCGAATCGCTGACCATGCCGTGCAACAGGTACGTCCAGTGCCGGGCCATGCGTGCGATGGTCGCGGCGTCGAACAGGTCGTTGGCGTAGGTCAGCGCCGCGTGCAACTTGCCGCCTTTTTCGTAGGTATCGAGGGTCAGGTCGAACTGCGTAGTGCGCCCTTCCCATTCGATCACACCCAGCGCCAGGCCGGATGCGGTGCTGACGGTGGAGATGTCGGCGACCTGTGGCTGGTGGTTGTACATCACTTGGAACAGCGGCGTGTGGCTGAGGCTGCGCTCCAGTTTCAACGCCTCGACCAGGCGTTCGAACGGCAGGTCCTGATGCGCCTGGGCGCCCAGGGCGGTTTCCTTGATGGCGCGTAGCAACTCGTCGACGCGGGTCTGGCCATCAAGCTGGGTGCGCAGTACCTGGGTGTTGACGAAGAAGCCGATCAGGCCTTCGATTTCGCCGCGGTTGCGGTTGGCAATCGGCACGCCGACGCGAATGTCGGTCTGCCCGGTGTAGCGGTGCAGCAGCACGTTGAAGGCGCCGAGCAACAGCATGAATAACGTGATGTTGTGCTTCTGCGCCGTGGTGCGCAGCTGCTCGGCCAGTTGCGCGTCGACCGCGAATTCGTATCGAGTGCCGCGATAGCTCGGCATCGGCGGGCGCGGGTGATCGGTGGGCAGTTCCAGTACCGGGTGTTCGCTGCCCAATTGCGCCTGCCAGTAATCGAGCTGACGCGCCTGCTCGCCCGCCTCCAGCCAGCGGCGTTGCCACAGCGCGTAGTCGCTGTACTGGATCGGCAAGGGCGCGAGTTGGGGTTGGGTGCCCGCCTCGAACGCGTCGTAACAGCGGATGAACTCGTCGATCAGCACATTCATCGACCAGCCGTCGGAAACGATGTGGTGCAGGGTCAGCAGCAGGACGTGTTCCTGCTCGGCGAGCTTGAGCACGGTGACGCGCAGCAACGGGCCGACCGACAGGTCAAAGGGCAGCAAGGATTGCTGCTCGGCCGCCTGGGCGACTGCCCGTTCGCGCTCAGTGGTTGGCAAGGTGCTGAAATCCACCTGATCTATGACCAGCGGCGCGCTGGCCGGCACTTGCAGCAAGCTGTCATCGGCCTGGCGCTGGAACACGGTACGCAGGGTTTCATGACGCGACACCAGATTGGCAAAGGCTTGCTCCAGCGCCGCCAGGCTCAACCGCCCGGTCAGGCGCACCGCGCCCGGCAGGTTGTACGCGCCGCTTTGCGGGTCCAGCTGCCAGAGAAACCACATGCGCTGCTGGGCGTACGACAGCGCCTGGCGATCGTCGGCCTCGACGCCGGCAGGGATCGGGAAGCGGGCGAAATCAACGCCCTCCTTGTGCAAGGCCGCGAGGAACATCCGGCGCTTTTCCAGCGGCAACCCGATAAACCGGCGAGCAAGTTTCAAGGAGTCTTCAGCATTCATTTCTGGGTATCCGGATCAGTGGCGGGAAGCACAAAGGCACGTCGTCCATATAAAACGAATGCAGACCGGAAAAATTAGCGAATGAGAACAAGTATCACAAAGGAGATTAGCGGCTGGGGATGCCCCCCTGTAGGAGCGAGCTTGCTCGCGAAGGTCGTGAACGATAACGCGTAAAACCAGATGCCCAGCGGCGCCCTCGGGTCTTTCGCGAGCAAGCTCGCTCCTACAGGGGGTCGAAGGGTCAGGCACTGGCGGGCATGGCGTGCCGCCGGTGATGAACTTCCAGTTGGTCCTTGATCACCCGCAACACCTTGGCCTCGTGCTCATGGATGAAAAAGTGCCCGCCGGCCAGCATGTCCACGGAAAAACTGCCGTGGGTTTCCTTGCGCCAGCCGATCAACTGTTCAGTGGTGGCGCGGTCGTCCTTGCCGCCGAGCACGTGCACCGGGCACTTGAGCAATGGACGCTGGACGGGTTCGAAACGTCCGCACAATTGGAAATCGGCGCGCAGCACTGGCAGCGTCAGGCCCATCAGTTCCTCGTTGGCCAGGACTTCTTCGCTGGTGCCGTTGAGGGTGCGCAATTGTTCGATCAGTTCGGCGTCGGTCTTCGGTTCTGCGAAACCCCGATCGTAGTCGGCCCGCATCGACGGAGCGGCCGTGCCCGAGGCAAAGAGCGCCACCGGCTCCGGGCAACCCAGCGCGCGCAAGGCATGGGCCATTTCACAGGCCAGCAACGCGCCAAGGCTATGGCCGAACAAGGCATAGGGGGCCTTGAGGGTGGCTTTTTGTTCATAGGCCAATTGCAGCGCCAGGCGTCGCATATCGGTGTGCAAAGGCTCGCCAAACCGCGCCCCACGCCCGGGCAACTCCACGGGCTGCAGTTTCAACCATTCCGGCAACTTGCGCCGCCAGCGGCTGTAGACCATGGCGCTCGCGCCTGAATAGGGCAGGCACAGTAATGTCAGCTGGGTCACCGGGCTTACCTCGAGAAGTTGTCTGTATAGGAGAACGGATGAGGCGGATCGTGAATTAGTCGAAGATCCAAACTGTGGGAGCGAGCCTGCTCGCGAATGCGGTGTGTCATTCAGCATTGATGTTGACTGACACACCGCATTCGCGAGCAGGCTCGCTCCCACAGTTTGATCTCTCCCACAGTTTGATCTCTATTTCAAATGACGATGGCTTTGGACGGCAGAACCGAGCACCACAGCCCCCGCCCCGATCGCCACCCAAAACCCGCTGCGGGCGCCGAAGGCATCGATCAGCCACCCCGAACTGGCCGCGCCGATCGCCACGCCGATACTCAACCCGGTCACCAGCCAGGTCAGGCCTTCGGTGAGCTTGGCCGGCGGTACGATTTGCTCCACCAACGCCATCGCCACAATCAGCGTCGGCGCAAAAAACAGCCCGGCCACGAACACCGCCAGCGACAAGCCGAGAATGTTCGCCGCCAGCAGCAGCGGCAGCGTGGTCACCGCCGTCGCCACCCCGCCGTACAGAAACAACCGAGGCAATGGCACCTTCGAACGCAAGGCTCCGAACGCCAACCCCGCCAGACACGAGCCAATCGCATACACCGACAGCACAACGCTCGCCGCCGCCGGTTGGCCCTGGTGCTGGGCGAAAGCGACGCTGACCACATCGATCACCCCGACGATAGTGCCCATGGCGACCATCAACAGCACCAGCCATTGAATCTCGCGGGAACGGATGATCGAACCTTGATGATGTTCCTCATGAGGATGCACCGGCGGCTCGGTGTCCCGTTGCAGCACGAACGCGCTGACCCCGACCGCCAGCATCAGCAGCGCCGCCAACGGCCCGGCCTCGGGAAACGCCACCACGCACAACCCCACCGACAACGGCGGCCCGACGATAAAGCAGACCTCGTCGAGCACCGACTCCAGGGCATAGGCGGTTTGCAGCTGGGGCTGGCCGCGATACAACTCGGTCCAGCGGGCCCGCACCATCGCCGACATGCTCGGCATGCAACCGGCCAGTGCCGCGAACAGGAACAAGGTCCAGTTCGGCGCCTGCAAACGGGTGCAGAGCAATACCAGTAGCAATGCCCCGCCGCCGATCAGCGCTGAAACCGGCAAGATCCGGCGCTGCCCGAAACGGTCCACCAGGCGCGAAACCTGAGGTGCGCAAAATGCCGTGGCCAAGGCAAACGTGGCGGCTACCGCGCCCGCCAATCCGTAGCCACCCTGCAGTTGCGAGAGCATGGTGATCAGGCCGATGCCGGTCATGGAAATCGGCATGCGCGCGATCATGCCCGCCATTACAAAAGCGCTGGAGCCAGGGGCTTTGAATAGCTCGCGGTAGGGATTTGCCATGGGTACAGGTCTCGATAAGGGACTGCAAGTTGCCATAAGCCTGATCCAGGGGAAAGCAGGTAATTGTTGGTTGACTGTGAAGGCCCCTTCGCGAGCAAGCTCGCTCCCACAGGGGTCGACTGTGAACGCACGATTGGCGAGCACTGGAGATTAACTGTGGGAGCGAGCTTGCTCGCGAAGGGGCCAGTGCAGTCACCAAATGAACTCTCTGCCGCTCACACCAGTCAGCTACTTAGGCCCTCAACTCAAGGCGCTGACGTTCATGCAGCTATCCCTCGCTCAACAAGTCGCCCTGGTCACCGGCGCCAGTTCCGGCATCGGCACCGCAGCTGCCAAGGCCCTGGCCGCTGCCGGTGCCGCAGTGGTGATCAACTACCATTCCCAGGCAGAACCCGCGGAAGAACTGGCCCGACAAATCAACGATGAAGGCGGTCGCGCCATCGCCATCGGTGCCGACGTTTCCAAAGAAAAAGACGTCGAGCGGCTGTTTGCGCAAACCCTCGACGCCTTCGGTTACCTGGACATTCTGGTGGCCAATTCCGGTATGCAGAAAGACGCCGCCACCGTCGACATGACCCTCGACGACTGGAACCAGGTGATCGGCGTCAACCTCACCGGGCAGTTCCTCTGCGCCCGCGCCGCGCTGCGGATTTTCAATCGACAAGGCATCCGCCAAGGCGTGTCCCGGGCCGCCGGCAAGATCATCCACATGAGCTCGGTGCACCAGCGCATTCCCTGGGCCGGTCACGTCAACTACGCCGCATCCAAGGGCGGCGTCGACATGCTGATGCAGACTCTCGCCCAAGAGGTCAGCCACCAGCGCATCCGCGTCAACGGCATCGCGCCGGGGGCCATCCGCACAGAGATAAATCGCTCCGAAACCGCAGGCGACGCCGAGCGAGAACTACTCAAACTCATTCCCTACGGCCGGGTCGGCGATGTCGCAGATATTGCCAACGCGGTGGTCTTCCTCGCCTCCGATGCGTCCGACTACATTGTCGGCACCACTTTGTTCATCGACGGCGGCATGAGCCTCTACCCGGAGTTTCGCGGCAATGGTTGATCATCATCTTGAACGACAAAGCGCCATCGACGCCCACGGCATTATCGGCGACATGCGCAGCGCAGCGCTGGTCAATGACAAGGGCAGCGTGGACTTTTTCTGCTGGCCCGAGTTCGACAGTCCATCGATCTTCTGCTCGCTGCTGGACACACCCGAGGCGGGCATTTTCCAACTGGCGCCGGACCTGCCCGACGCCCGCCGCGAACAGATTTACCTGCCGGACACCAACGTCCTGCAAACACGCTGGCTCAGCGACCGCGCCGTGGTGGAAGTCACCGACCTGCTGCCCATCGGCGACAGCGAGGATGATCTACCGGTGTTGATGCGCCGGGTGCGGGTGGTCAGTGGCCAGGTAACCATTCATATGCGCTGCGCCGTGCGCCATGACTACGCCCGCGCCAAGACCCGTGCGCGCATGGATGACCAACATGTAACCTTCGAGGCCGTCGACCAGCCGTCGCTGCGCCTGTCTTCAGACCAGGTGCTGCATATCGAAGGCAATGCGGCGGTCGCCAACTTCACCCTCGAACAGGACCAGAGTGCCGAGTTCCTGCTTGGCGGCATCGACGATCCGCGCTTCAAGGAAGGAGGCGCTACCCTGTGCCTGGAACGCACCCTGAAATATTGGCGCGACTGGTCCGGCCAATCCAATTATCGGGGGCGCTGGCGGGAGATGGTCAATCGCTCGGCCCTGGCCCTCAAGCTGTTGACCTCGCGCAAACACGGCGCAATCGTCGCTGCCGCCACCTTCGGTCTGCCGGAAACACCTGGCGGCGAGCGCAACTGGGATTATCGCTACACCTGGATCCGCGATGCCTCATTCACCGTCTACGCCTTCATGCGCCTGGGATACGTCCAGGAAGCCAACGACTACATGCGCTGGTTGCGCGGGCGGGTCAGCGATTGCCAGGGCAAGCCGATGAAAATCAACATCCTGTACGCCATCGACGGGCGCCAGGAGTTGCCGGAAACCGAACTGCCCCACCTGTCCGGCCATGGCGGCGCAGTACCGGTGCGCATTGGTAATCAAGCTTATGATCAGATCCAGCTCGACATCTTCGGCGAGCTGATGGACGCGGTGTACCTGGTCAACAAATATGGCGACGCCATCTCCCACGAGGGCTGGAAACACGCTGTGGAAGTGGTTGATCAGGTGTGTGAAAACTGGCAGCAAAAGGATGTGGGCATCTGGGAAATGCGCGGTGAGCAACATCACTTCCTGCACTCGCGACTGATGTGCTGGGTGGCACTGGACCGCGCCATTCGCCTCGCCTCCAAACGCTCATTGCCGGCACCGTTCGCCCGCTGGGACCAGACCCGACAGGCGATCTATGCCGACATCTGGGAAAACTTCTGGAACGAAGAGCGCGGGCATTTCGTCCAGCACATCGGTGGCACCGCACTCGATGGCTCGATGCTGTTGATGCCTTTGGTGCGTTTCGTCAGCGCCAAGGATCCGCGCTGGCTCTCGACCCTGCAAGCCATCGAGAAAACCCTGGTGCGCGACGGCATGGTCTATCGCTATCGTAACGAAGACAGTCAGATCGACGGCCTCGACGGCACCGAAGGCGCCTTTGCCGCCTGCTCGTTCTGGTACGTCGAATGCCTGGCCCGGGCGGGCCGGGTGGAAAAGGCGCATCTGGAATTTGAACAACTGCTGAGGTTTGCCAATCCGCTGGGGTTGTATGCCGAAGAATTCGACAGCCGTGCCCGGCACTTGGGCAACACACCGCAAGCGCTGACGCACCTGGCGCTGATCAGCGCGGCGTGTTTTCTGGATCGAAAATTGAGTGGGGAGAAGAATTACTGGCAGCCTTGAGACCGAGTCGTCCCCTTCGCGGGCAAGCCACGCTCCCACAGATTTTACGTCGCTCGCAAATAACGGGGTCGACACAAACCCTGTGGGAGCGAGCTTGCTCGCGAAGAGGCCATCAGCCTCAATAGAAAAACAACTGAATGCCACTGTCCGCAAGACATGCCGGAAACGTCGCTTTTTACACGAAGAACTTAAACACCACCTACCTCACGAAACACACCTCGCCACAGTCTTGTGCTGGCGTACGCCTACAAAATCTAAACAGAACTTGCTCTTTGTCTACGCAACACTGGGTTCCAGCCCCTCGGAAATACTCTGTTGCCAGCCGCCACTTCCCTCCCTACCATCCACCCTAACGGGCACAGCGGAGCTGTCCAACAAAACCCGAATTCAAGGAAACCGAATGACCCAACGCATCCACCGCAGCATCGACACCCCACTCCGGTCAGGCCTGAACCGCGACGAACTGTGGGAAGCCACCGACAAGGGCCTGATCAAATGCTGGGAAATCGGCCGCCAACGCGCTGCCCGCTTCCCCGACCTCGCCCAACGATGCCTCGCAGATGAATTACCGGTGCTGGGCTGGAAAGGTGGCGTCAGCCGTAGCCTGAAGAAACTGGAAAAATATGGCTCCCTTAAATACCTCGCCCAGTGGCAGGGGCTACGTGGCGAGGATCTTGATATCGATCTGGGTAAAGAACGGGCGCTGACCTGCTCACGGACCAAGATGGTGGTGACCTTTACGCCGGATCGGTCGAAGTATTTCAATCAGGTGGCGGATGCCGAGGTTTGACGGTCGTAAAGAGTATCAATGAGCGTCAGCCAGGACATTCCCGGGGAAGCGCCCGAAACGACGATCAAGGCTTTACCGGATCTGCTTGAGCACTGACGCAAAAGCGCTCGCGGTAGGCCTGAGGCGTTACCCCCATGGCTCGCAGGAAGCTGCGCCGAAGCGTCTCTTCGCTGCCGAACCCGCATTGCATCGCCACCCGTTTGATCGGCACACCGGTGTCGCTGAGCAAGCGCCGGGCGGTTTCGACGCGGATCAGTTCGATCGCCCGGGCCGGGGTTTGGCCGGTATCGGCGCGGTAGTGGCGCACGAAGCTGCGTTCGCTCATGCCAGTTTGCAGGGCCAGGCTCGGGATGCCGAGGTCCTTGGTGAGGTTTTCGCTGATCCAGGCGTGAAGGTCGTCGAAACGGCTGCCTTCTTTCTGTAAGGACAAGGTCACGCTGAACTGTGACTGGCCACCCGGACGCTTGAGGAACACGACGAGTTGGCGGGCGACTTCCAAGGCCATATTGCGCCCGAGGTCTTCCTCGACCATGGCCAGTGCCAGGTCGATACCGGCAGTGACGCCGGCCGAAGTCCACACCGTGCCGTCGTTGATGAAAATCGGGTTGGGCTCGACGCGAAGCCTCGGGTGCATTTGCGCCAACTGCTCGCAACGGGTCCAGTGCGTCACCACCCGCCGGCCGTCGAGCCAGCCGCTGGCCGCCAGCAAAAACGCCCCGGTGCAGACCGATGACACCCGTCGACATCCCGCTGCATGTTCACGCACCCAAGCCACCAACGGCTCATCTTCCGCCGCTGTGTACACACCCCAGCCACCGGCGATGATCAAGGTATCGCTGCCCGCTTCCGGCAACGGTTCGGCCAGCAGCGCCAACCCCGCCGACGACATCACCGCCCCGCCGCCGCTGGCGATGACTGTCGGCGCATAGGGCGGCGGTAAACCTTTCTGGCCAGCAATGTCGTTGGCCGAGGCGAACACCTGCAACGGCCCGGTGACATCGAGTAGTTGCACGCTGGGAAATGCGAGTACGCGGATGGTTTTCGGCATTTTGGCGTAATTCGTGGGTTGATTGGCGTATGCGCCAAAGCCTACGAGCCTAGAGTGAAGCCGTCCACCTACTTGATGAGAAAACACCATGACCTTGCAGATCGGTTTTCTGTTGTTCCCAAAGCTTCAGCAACTGGACCTGACCGGCCCTTACGATGTACTGGCCTCGCTGCCGGACGTGAAGGTGCATTTGATCTGGAAGGACCTGATGCCGGTGATTGCGAGCACAGGCCTGGTGCTGAAACCGACCGTCACCTTCGACGATTGCCCGGCGCTCGATGTGATCTGTATTCCCGGCGGCAGCGGCGTCGGGCCGTTGATGGAAGATGACGAGACGCTGGACTTCATCAGGGGCCAGGCGGCCAATGCGCGTTATGTCACGTCGGTGTGCACCGGCGCCCTGGTGCTCGGCGCGGCGGGCCTGTTGAAGGACAAGCGCGCCACTACCCACTGGGCTTATCACGAACTGCTTGGGCCATTGGGTGCCATTGCGGTGAAGGATCGAGTGGTACGCGACGGCAATCTGTTGACCGGTGGCGGGATCACCGCGGGGATCGATTTCGCCCTGACCCTGGCCGCTGAGTTGTTCGACAAGGACACGGCGCAGCTGGTGCAGCTGCAGCTGGAATACGCTCCCGCGCCGCCGTTTGCTTCGGGCAGTCCCGAGACCGCTCCGGGCACCGTGCTGGAGGAGGCCTGGCAACGTGCAGCTGGGTCGTTGAAATTACGTTCCGAAATTACTGCACGAGTAGCCGCGAAACTCGATCGGATGTCAGGCTGATCCATTCCGGCCGGCAGTCAGTCATGGCTGTCGGCGAAACTGGGCCAGTTGATGCACTGAGGACTTTCCAGCGCCTACAAAAAAACCCGCCGAAGCGGGTTTCTCAAGACCATAGCGACATCCTGTCTGCGGCCATCCCGGCCTATGGTCGATCATCCGTGATCCTGAGTGCATCCTGCTACTCAGTTGATGGATCCAGAATAAGCGCCTTGGCGAAGCATAAACAGAGGACATACCAGCGCTCTGGTGTAAGCGATTGACCATTCGACACCGAATCGCCTGCGACCGATGTGGGCGCGAGACCGGCTTGCCGGCCATGGACGTCAACGATAACGCGTGCTGTCTGGATGAACGCGCCGCTCTTGAGTACATCGCCGGCAAGCCGGTCTCGCGCCCACAAGGGAACTGGCAACTTTTCAATGGACGAAAAAAAACCCGCCGAAGCGGGTTTTTCCCAAGACCATTGCCGACTCCCTGTCGAGAGCGAATCCTTGCTAATGGCCGATCATCCATGATCCTGAAGCGCTTCCTGTGCTTCAGTTGATGAGGTGAGATTACGCTTCGGATCCAATCTGTAATAGACGACATCGTTACCTTCGCGTGTAAGACATTCGCTATACCCACCCTGCCGACTACCCTGATCACTTCAAATAGCGAACATGGACGCACCGGTAGTAAATCAATGGCAGGCGTGATGATCGGCTCGCCGTCCGGCACCAGCGCCCAGCGTTTCAGCCAGGGTTCAAACCATGACTCCGTCACTCTTGCTGGTGTTCACGTGCCTTGGCGGAGCTTTTCAAAAATTCTTCAATGTTGTTCATCTGTTCCTCCCAGCCCCGGCTGTCCATGCGAAACGCCTTTTCCCGACGCGACTGGGGAATATGATCAAAACCCGACTCAGACACCTTCAACAATGTGCCTTCATCGTGATCTTCCAGCTCGAACTTCACCAGTGTGGTTGGCTCCTGGGAATAGTCGATGTCCGTTTTCACTGCATACGGGTGCCAGCGAAAGGAAAACACCCGCTCAGGCTCGACCCGTTCGACCAATACGTTCCACAATACGTGCTCGTAACCGGGGTAGGTGACCTGCCCCTGAGTCCACTCACCGGCGACAAAACGCTTGCCCTCCAGCGCCACGCCGAACCACTGGCCGAACGCTTCGGCATTGGCCAGCACACGCCACACGTGGGAACGCGGGGCTTTGAGCAGGATCTTTCTTTCGATGCGATCTGATGCTGGATTCATAAGTCACCTCCTGTACTGAACAGTAGGCCTGTAAGACCACAAGACCAACCCTAAGTTGTATCAATCGGGCTGCGCAAGCAACCCTGTCTGTAGTATTTGGCTGCATTTTCGGCGGTAAGTTCGCAATTTGCCTGCACTTATACTTTCAGCACAAAGGGGCATCCGGGATTGGCCCCTGCTTGGCTACATTGCCCTCCATTTCCATGCCCATAGCGAGAATTTCCATGAACCCACGTGTTTTTCTGGCATTGACGCCTCTGCTGTTCACCACGCTTGCCCATGCTCTGGACTGCGAAAATGCCGCGGATCAGGCCACGATGAACCAATGCGCGGCTCAGCAGCACAAGGCGGCGGACAAGGAATTAAATGCGCTTTACCAGCAGATCACTGCGCGTTTGAAGGCCGACCCGGATAGCAAAAAACTGATGGTGGGAGCGCAGCGAGCGTGGGTTTCGTTTCGGGATGCCGAATGCAGGTTTTCCGCCTCGGCGGTGGAAGGTGGCAGTGCTTATCCGCTGATCTACGGCAATTGCGTCACTGACCTGACCAAGGCGCGGGTGGAAACGTTCAAGAATTACTTGAAGTGCCAGGAGGGGGATTTGGGGTGTCCGGTGCCTGGAGCCTGATTCTCCGGTGACTGTAAGGGCCTCATCGCGGGCAAGCCGCTCCCACAGGATCTTCAGTGTGATCACTATTGTGTGAACATCATGGAACCCTGTGGGAGCGGGCTTGCCCGCGATGGCGTCAGTTCAAGCGCCCCACTACCGGACAAATATCTGCGCCGTGGTAATCGCCATATCCCCACCCGGCAATTTGATGCTGCCGATCTGCTTCATGGTCTCGGGATCGAAGATCGCCACATCGTTGAACGTCCCGGCCAGGTAGATCTTGCTCCCGTCCTTGTTGAAGGAAATGCAGTAGTAGGAGTGATCCAGCGTCGCCGCCTGGAGCATTTTCTTCTGCTTGATGTCGTACTTGGCCAGACGGTTGAGTACCCCAAACATCAGGTTCGGATCCTTCGGTGAGCGCATGCCGCTGAAGTAGATTTCCGTCAGCGGGCCGAAGTCGGTGGTTTCGGTCTTGCCGGTCTTCAGGTCGATGCTGAACAGCCCGTAGAGGTACTCGGCGGTGGCCGGGTCCTGCTTTTTGTCCTTGAATTTCGCCGTGGTGTACAGCAGCGAGAAGTCATGGCGGAAGGTCTGCTGGTTCCACACGTAGAGCACGTCCGGGGCGCTGTAGTTCGGGCGCTTCCAGTGGCGGCTGGGGATCAGCACGTCGAACTTGCCGGTGTTCACATCGACCTTGTAGATGTCCGCCCCGGCCACATACAGCGTGCCATCGTCGCCACTCTGCATGATGGTCAGCTGCCGCGGTGCCGGGAAACTGCGCAGCGGCTTGGCGTCCAGGCCGGCGTTGGTGGCGTAGACGTCCAGGCGTGGCTGCTGGACTTCGTAACGGTCGTTGAGCATCAGTGTAGGGTTGGCAATGGCGAACAGTTCCTTGCCGTCATGGCTGAGGGTGAAGGCGAACATGGACTTCGCTTTCTCCCCCGGCTTCTGGGTGATGCTGGCGTGGAACACCTGCTTGCAGCTGTCGAGTTCGACGCCGTAGACATCGGCGTAGTGATTGTTCAACACGTAGGCGGTCTTGCGATCCGGCGACATTTGCACGCTGCCGGGACCGAAAGCGTCGGGCATCTTGCAGGTCTTGAACAAGGTGTCCGTGGCCAGGTCGATCACGTGCAGGTTGTTCGGGTAATTGGTGGTCACCATGTACTCGTGACCGGTTTCGAGTGCAGTGTTTTCATCGGCCAGAACGCTGAGCGAACAGGTGCTCAGGACGGCGAATGCGGCCAGGCCGCAGGCTTTGATGCTGTGCATGCTGGAATCCTTCTTCTGTCCGATCACTTGTCTTTTGGAAAGACAGTCCCGAGGTTGCGCCAATTGTCGTTTGACGCCTGGGCATCCTTGTTCCAGTCCGGGTAGGTGCTCATCATGTCGGGCACCTGGGCCGGCCACCAGCAAGGGTCGGAGCAGCCATACAGGTCGGCTTCCATCGGCTGGCACAGCGACGACACGCCGCCAAAGGCATCGATCTCCCAGCCCGGGTCGGTGGTCGAGGCACAGCCGGCGACGGAGCTCATCGCCACCACTTCTTCGATGCGGTTTTCGGCCGCGGCTTCATCGAGTTTCAGCGCTTTGTTATTGATTGCCTTGAGATGTTTCATATCAGTGAGCCTTGCGCGGAGTGATGTAGCTGCTGATAAACGCAGGGTTGTGGGCCATGATCCGGGTGTAGACCTCGATGCCGAAGTCGACCCAGTCACGCATCAGTTCGCAGTAGTGATAGGTCGGATGGGTCGGGTCGCCGTACCGTGCATAGCTTTCGTGATAGCAGCCGCCGGAGCACAGGTTGCGGATCTGGCAGTCTTCGCAGCCGGTGTTGCTGCGGTCCAGGCGCTGGGACAGGAAGTCGTTCAATTCCACTTGCTTCACGGCGGTGTGGACGTTGCCGAAGGTCGGCAGGCTCGAACCGGTAAAGCGGTGGCACAGGTTCAGCTCACCCTTGTGATCCACCGCCAGCATCTTCAGGCCTGCGCCGCAAGGCAGGGCTTTTTTATGACCTTCGTGGATGTCGGTGATCAACTGGTGCAGGTTGGAGAACCCGATGTTGCGATGCTCCAGCGCCGCTTCCAGGTAGCGTCGGCCAAGCCTCTTCATGCTGGCGAAGACTTCAATCAACTCGTCGCTGGTCAGGTTGAAGGTGCTGATGTCCCCGGAGGTCACCGGGGCAAACCCGACTTCGGCAAACCCCAGTTCGTTGAACAGGTGATCCCAGATGGTTTCGACGTCGGTCACACCAGTGGTCAAGGTCACCCGCGCTCCAACCGGACGGCTGTTGTAGCGCGACAGCAGCATCTCGGCCTTGCGCCGCACCACGTCGTAGGTGCCCTGCCCGCCCACGGTGATGCGGTTGCGGTCGTGCACGGTTTTTGGTCCGTCGATGCTGACCGAGAGCCCGAACCGGTGGGCATTGAGATAGTCCACGGTTTCTTCGGTGAGCAGCGTCGCGTTGGTGGTCATCACGAACTCGACGAACTTGCCGGCCTCGGCAAACCGCTTTTCACAATAGTCGACCATGTACTCGATCAGCTTGCGATTGCTCAACGGCTCGCCGCCGAAGAACACCACGGTGAAACGCTCTTCATCCGGGGATTCGCGCAGCAGCATTTCCACCGACGCCACCGCCGTTTCGACGTCCATCTTCTTGCCGGCCGACGGCTTGTCCAGGTCTTCCTTGTAGCAGTAGGTGCAGCTCAGGTTGCAGCCGGTGTTGACGTTGAGCACCACGGTATTGATCGCGGTGCGCTCGACCCGTTTGGTACCGATGTCCGGGGTCAGCGGCGAGCCGTCGCTGACCAGTTCCAGGGACATCAACTCGCGCAAGGTTTCGGTGATTTCTTCACCGGTGAAGCGCGCGGCCAGGCGCTGGATCAGGTCTTGCGAGGAACAGCCAGGACCGCGCAAGGTGTCGATGATGGTGCCGGTCAACTCATCGCTGGCGAACAGCGAACTGCTGGGGATGTGGAACAACATGCGGTCGGCGTCGACGTGCACTTCGTGCAGGTTGCGTTCGACCAGATTCAAGATAGCGCCCATTGCAAACCTCCTGTGCAAACCCCGTTCGACGGGGCCTGCGGTCATTCCGAAAAGTGTCTGAAAACCGATGGAATCGGCCAACTCATGGAATGGGTGGATTGTTCCAGCGTTGCACGGTGACGATCATCTGGCCTTCGCCGGTCAGGGATTTCCCTGCGTCGTCGACAGCGGCGATCACCTTGAGGTTGCCGGCATTGTTGGTGGACATTTTGCGTTGCGGGTTCGGCCCGGCATCGCCCGGTGTGAACACACCGGCGTCAGCCTGCATGGTGCCGGCAAACTTGACGTCTTCGTCCTCCCTGGCGCGGTCGTCGAAGGCTTCGACGGACCATTGGGCCGGGAAAATGCCGATACGATACGGCTTGCCATCGGCGCCCTTGCCCCAGGCTTCGGCATCGAACCGGCCCTGGACTTTCGGCGTCGACCCGCCGCCATCACCGACTCGCGCCACCGAGAATGCGGGCACGACCTTGACTTGAGCGATCTTGCTGTAGACCGACAAGGTCGGGCCTTTCAGCGTGCCGACGGTGACGTTGCGCAGGCCTGGTTGAGCATTGGCAGCGGCCTTGAGCCTGACCTTGATCCGTTCCGGGGTCTGCTCGACGACTTCGACCACGGTCACCCCTTTGCCAAAGTCTGGCTTGCCAGTGAGACCGCTGCCGATCAGGGTGACTTCGGTGTCGACGCCGGCCTTGAGATAACCCGGCTGCACCGCCAGCAAACGACTGCTGCCCTGCTTGGCGGCAACGAAGTCGAGACCGCGCTCATCGTGCTCGGCTTCGAACATCCGACCCTGCATCGCGTTGCCTTGAGCGGCGAACACCTGGCGCATGGTCACGCCATCGATGGTCACGTTGCCGCGCCATTCGTAGCCGGTATAGAGAATCGCGCTACCGTCGCCGTTGAACGGGCTGCCATCGGCGTATTGGCCTTTGACGCTGACCTTGAACGTGTCTGCGGCATCGGCGGTGACACTCATCACCCCAGCCAGCTCGCCTTTGCCTGGCAAGTGGCCACTGAAACTCCAGTCGCCCACCAACGTCTCGGCTTTCGGCGCGCCTGCCTGCCATTTTTTCCAGGCCGGATTGTCCAGCGGATAACGCTTGGCCAGCAACGGCACCATCTCTTTGCGGGCCAGGTCGAACCAGTCGCGGTCACGGGACAGGGCCTGGTATTCCAGGGACGGCCATTGGCCGAGGTGGAAGTTCACCAGACGCTCCCAATCCTGTGCCGGACGCCGTTGCAGCGCAACCCGCGCACCGGAGTGACAGCGGCCACACATCTGGCTGGTCTGGTCGTCGAATTTCTCGACGGTATTGAGTCGCCGCTCCAAGGCATAACGCACGCCATCGGTTTCGCTCGGGGCCAGGCCCTGGGTGTCGGCCAGGTATTTGACCAGGGTACGGCGGTCGTCATCGCTGATCTGCACCCCATGCATGACCTGCATGCGGGCGATGCTCATCAACCAGCCTTCCGGGGTTTTACGCTGGTGACTGATACGGCTCAAGGCGTTATCGGCTTCAGGGGTGTGACAGCCCTGACAGGTTTCCTTGAGGACGGTCTGGGCGTCGCGAGCTGCCAGGCTGTCAGGCGAATGCAGCGCCACGCAGGCCGCCACGGCCAACAGGCTGGCGCTCAGGCCTGATCGGAGTTTTCTCTTCATCAACGTCGAACCTCGCACGGTGCGTTCTTATTTTTGTGGCTTATCGTTTTTATGGTTTCTGCCGTCGGCGGCGAACCGCTGACGGAGGCAAGAGAAACGTCTGCGATGAGCAATACACGGAGCGTGCCAGCTTGCCGATACCCTTTTTTATCAAGCAGTTACGGGATGACAAGGGCAGCCGGTCGCATCTGGAGGGGATCGGCGGCGTCTAATATCGCGACAGGTGTTGCACTCTGAGACAGCATAGATGCCGCGGCCGGAACAGTTCATCGCCCAAGGATTGACGGCACTCCCCTCCGAGCGCGAAATGGTTATTCACCGATTGCCTACAGGGGATCCAAAATGGCCAGCATCACTGTCCTGGCGGGGGACTTTCTGCAGGGTGATGGAGAGTACATGGACGGCGTTTTCACCCTCAGGACGTCGCTTCACCCGTGGCCCGGCATTACCCTGCCGCTCTCTTCATTCAAGAGCGTAGAAGTGGCCAATGAGGGTTCAATCAACAACATCAAGGATGCCATCGGCTTCGGCGTCGCCGGCGCCATGCTGCTCGGTCCCATCGGGGCCATTGCCGGTTTCATGTTGGCCGGCAAGGAAACCGAAGTCACTTTTCTGGCGACGCTCAAGGATGACAGGAAGCTGCTTGCTGCCGTGGATGGCGACACATTCGACGAGATCTACCGGAGGTTTTCCGCCTGATCGGGTTTTCCACCTGATCGATCAGCGCAGGCCGCACCGTATCCCGACGGTGCGGCCTGACGCCAATTTCAGATGCTATAGGTGGGTTGAATGCTTTTGTGAGCCTCGATTTCCTGCCGCATGTCTGCCACCAGCGAGGCGATGGCATGGGGACTGTCCAGTGTCCACAGGGGGATATGGGCCGCCACAAGATCTACTTTGCCTGTCATGCAGTCGCAGACACGAATGGTCAGGGACTGGTCCGCCTCCATGACGCATGTGCAGACGGCGGGCAGCATCTTGTGTTCGATGATGCTTTGAATTTCCAGGGTTGAAAGGAACATTACTACCTCCCTCGCGCCAGATGTGGTGCCGGATGAACGGTCGGTCATTTCATCCACCGAGCCAGAAAATTCTATTCCTCAATGGTGCAGGTCTCAAGGTTGTAACAGGTTGCTCGTCGTCTCAGCCGCTGTCGCGATTTGCGACAATCTGCCGTTGCCGCCAGTGCCTGCCCTTGACCTGCCCCCCTGAGTATCAAGGCTGCCAGGCCCTTTCGGGCACTTGGCACAGCCATTGCGAAAGCCCTGTTCTCACGAACAACAAGAGACTCCGCCATGTCCCTCCCCTATCTGCTTCCCGCCACCTCGGCATTCATCCAGCGCGCCCCGCGCATGCTCATCGGTGGTGACTGGGTCGAGGCCGCCGACAGCCAGACCATGCCCCTGCACAACCCGGCCACCGGCGAAGTACTGTGCGAGGTGCCACGGGCCACACCCGAGGATGTCGACCGTGCCGTGCTCGCCGCCCGCCAGGCGTTCGACGATTCGGCCTGGACCCGCACCCGGCCGCGGGAGCGGCAGAACCTGCTGTGGAAACTGGCTGACCTCATGGAGCGCGACGCTGAACTGCTGGCGCAACTGGAATGCCTGAACAATGGCAAGAGCGCTGCGGTGGCCCAGGTCATGGACGTGCAACTGTCCATCGACTTCCTGCGCTACATGGCCGGCTGGGCGACCAAGATCGAAGGCTCCAGCGTCGAAGTGTCGATGCCGTTGATGCCCAACGATCAGTTCCACAGTTTCATTCGACGTGAAGCGGTGGGTGTGGTCGGGGCCATCGTCGCCTGGAACTTCCCGCTGCTGCTGGCCTGCTGGAAACTCGGCCCGGCCCTGGCCACCGGCTGCACCATGGTGCTCAAGCCCGCCGACGAAACACCGTTGACCGCGCTCAAGCTAGCCGAACTGGTGCTGGAAGCCGGTTATCCCGAGGGCGTGTTCAACGTCGTTACCGGCACCGGCATCACTGCAGGCTCGGCACTGACCCACAACCCGTTGGTGGACAAGCTGACCTTCACCGGCTCCACCGCCGTGGGCAAGCAGATCGGCAAGATCGCGATGGACTCCATGACCCGGGTCACCCTGGAACTGGGCGGCAAATCCCCCACCATCGTCATGGCCGATGCCGACCTCAAGACCGCCGCCGCGGGCGCTGCCAGCGCAATTTTCTTCAATCAGGGCCAGGTGTGCTGTGCCGGGTCCCGGCTGTATGTGCAGCGCAAGCATTTTGACAATGTGGTGGCGGACATCGCCGACATTGCCAACGCCATGAAGCTCGGCAACGGTCTGGACCCGAGCGTCGAGATGGGGCCGTTGATTTCGGCGCGCCAGCAGGAGCGGGTGTACCGTTACATCGAAATGGGTCGGGAAAGTGGCGCGACCATCGCTTGCGGCGGCGAGCAGTTCGGGCCGGGGTTCTTCGTCAAGCCGACGGTGATCGTCGATGTCGATCAGAAGCACTCGCTGGTGCAGGAAGAAATCTTCGGCCCGGTGCTGGTGGCGATCCCGTTCGATGACGAGGCTGATGCGTTGCGCATGGCCAATGACAGCCCGTATGGGTTGGGGGCGAGCGTCTGGTCCAACGATCTGGCGGCGGTGCACCGGATGATTCCGCGGATCAAGTCGGGTTCGGTGTGGGTCAACTGCCACAGCGCCCTGGACCCGGCGCTGCCGTTCGGCGGGTACAAGATGTCGGGGGTCGGGCGGGAAATGGGGTATGCGGCGATCGAGCATTACACCGAGTTGAAGTCGGTGTTGATCAAGCTGTGACCCGCTCCCTGTAGGTGCGAGCCTGCTCCGGGCGGCGTTCCGTCGATGGCAACGGTAAAGCGTTAGACCTGAATGAACGCCGCCCCCCTGTAGGAGCGAGCCTGCTCGCGATGGTCTCAATGGCGACGCGTTTACTCAGGAAGAACGCGTTATCGTTGACGGCCATCGCGAGCAGGCTCGCTCCTACAGGGGGGCGCGTTTATTCAGGAGGAGCGAGTTATCGTTGACGTCCTTCGCCGGCAAGCCGGCTCCTACAGGGGTGCGTTTATTCAGGAGGAGCGCGTTATCGTTGACGTCCTTCGCCGGCAAGCCGGCTCCTACAGGGGTGCGTTTATTCAGGAGGAGCGCGTTATCGTTGACGTCCTTCGCCGGCAAGCCGGCTCCTACAGGGGTGCGTTTGTTCGAGGATAACGCGTCATCGGGTGATCAGAACGGCAGTTTCATGCCCGGTGGCAGTCGCATGCCCGCGGTCATGCCGGACATTTTGTCCTGGCTGTTGGCTTCGATCTTGCGTACGGCATCGTTGACGGCGGCGGCGAGGACCGCTTCCAGCATTTCCTTGTCGTCTTCGCTCAGGCCTTCGACCAGGCTTGGGTCGATGGTCACGCGCTTGACGTCGTGACGACCGGTCATGACCACGGTGACCATGTCGCCGCCGGCTTTACCTGTGACTTCAGCGTTGGCCAGTTCTTCCTGCATCTTGGCCATCTTGTCCTGCATCTGCTGCGCCTGCTTCATCAGGCCGGCCATGTCACCTTTCATCATGGTAATCACCTCAAAGTACTTGGATAAAAATCGCGCCCGGCCGTTGGGGCCGAACGCCTTCAGTTATTAGCCCTGACTGACCAGGGCTTCGACAGGTTCAATAGTATCGTTACGGACCACCGCGCCGAACTGCTGCATCATTTGTTGGATGAACGGGTCACCGTGGATCGACTCCTCGGCCTCGCGCTGACGATTGGCACGACGACGGGATGCGGCCTGGGCCGGGGTTTCCTGCTCAGGCTTGATCAGCTCCATGGTCAGGGTCAGCGTACGCCCGTGATGCTGGTTCAGTGCGTCATTGAGGCGACGTTGCTGGGTCGCATTGAACAGGGCGCTGTGGGCCGGGTCCAGGTGCAACAGCCAATTGTCGCCATCGACGGCGACCAAGGTGCAGTTGGCGGCGATGCTCCCGGTCATGCCGGAGATCGGCAATTTCGGGAACAGTTCCAGCCATTGCAGGGCCAGACCGGTCGCCGGCATGGCGGCCGGTTCGGGTTCGGGCTCGGGAGCCGGCTCAGCGGCATGCTCGCTGGCCAGTTCGTCCAGGTAGCTGTAGGACGAATCCATGTCCGGCTCGATGTAATCCTCGTCCAGCGGCGGCTCGTCGTCCAGGTCCATGCCCGGCGTCGCCGCATCGACTTCGCTCACGGAGGGTTCCGGGATCGGCGCTGCGGCCCACTCCGGGGCGTCCGGCACGGCGCTGTCTGGCGTCGGCAATGGCATCGGCGGCAATTCAGGTTGTTCTGCGGCGGTATCCAGAACCGGTTCGACCGCAGGCTGCTGCACGACTTCGGGCTCTACGGGGTCGTTCCACGGCAGATCGACGACAGCTTCGACGGCTACCGCCTCAATCACCGGCTCGGGCACGACGACCGGTGCAACCGCTTCTCGCACCGGAATTGGAGCTGGAGCTGGAGCTGGAGCTGGAGCTGGAGCTGGAGGAGTAGCTACCGACGCAACCACCGGTGCAACCGGTGCCGAAACGACCGGTGCAACTGCCGCAGGCACTACCGGCGCGGCCACTCGCGTGGCAGCCACTGAATGGGCGGAATCAACTGTGGCCTGGCTGATCCCCACTGTCTTTAGCGGCTGCCTCGGAGCGTCCTCGGTGTCTGCGGGCCTGAAGGCGAGCATGCGCAGCAGGACCATTTCGAATCCACCCCGGGGATCCGGCGCCAGAGGCAAATCGCGGCGACCGATCAGGCCCATCTGGTAGTAGAACTGTACGTCTTCGGCCGGCAGGGCCTGGGCCAGTGCCAACACCCGATCACGGTCGCCGTGACCGTTGTCGACGCCTTCAGGCAAGGCCTGGGCGATGGCGACACGGTGCAGCACGTTGAGCATTTCCGAGAGCACGCCGTTCCAGTCCGGGCCTTGTTCGGCCAGGTGCCGCACGCCTTCGAGCAACGCCTTGGCGTCGCCTTCGATCAGCGCATGCAAAACGTCGTAGACCTGACCGTGATCGAGCGTGCCAAGCATCGCCCGCACGTCGGCGGCCATGACCTTGCCCTCCCCGAACGCGATCGCCTGGTCGGTCAGGCTCATGGCATCGCGCATCGAACCATCCGCGGCGCGGCCCAGCAGCCACAGCGCGTCGTCTTCGAACGGCACGTTCTCGACACTCAGCACATGGGTCAAATGCTCGACCACACGCTCCGGTGTCATGTTTTTCAGGGAAAACTGCAGGCACCGCGACAGAATCGTTGCAGGAAGTTTCTGCGGGTCGGTGGTGGCCAGGATGAACTTGACGTAGGGCGGCGGCTCTTCGAGGGTTTTCAACAGCGCATTGAAGGAATGGCTGGACAACATGTGCACTTCGTCGATCAGGTAGACCTTGAAGCGCCCGCGGCTCGGGGCGTACTGCACGTTGTCGAGCAGCTCGCGGGTGTCCTCGACCTTGGTCCGGCTCGCGGCGTCGATCTCGATCAGGTCGACGAAACGGCCTTCATCGATCTCACGGCACACCGAGCATTCGCCGCAAGGCGTCGAAGTAATACCTGTTTCACAGTTCAGGCATTTGGCGATGATCCGCGCAATGGTGGTCTTGCCCACGCCGCGGGTGCCGGTGAACAGATAGGCATGGTGCAGCCGCTGGCTGTCCAAGGCATTGATCAGAGCCTTGAGCACATGGGTCTGGCCGACCATTTCGCCGAACGAGCGCGGACGCCATTTACGTGCAAGAACCTGATAACTCATCGAAAACCGTCGCAACGAAGGAACAGAAGCGGCTAATGCTAGCGGAGCAAGGCCAAAATTGCATCCGGTGCGCTCGTCTAATCTGGCTAAGTTGCACTTTGGCGGGTTTTATCTGCCAGGGATTGTTCAGGAACGGAGCGTTTATACGGCTCGCCTTGGGGGCTCTGCTGTTGATGAGCTTGAGTGCGGCGGCAGCCGAAGCGCCGCTGCGCTTCGTGATGCCCAAGAGGTTCAGGCTGTCTGCTGCTGTACCCGCCATTGCAGCGGCGCAACATACCCTTGCACCCAGGCCGACACCTCTGCCGGCGGCATCGGCCGTGCGATGCAATGGCCTTGTGCAACATCGCAACCCAGCCGCATCAGCAATTCACCCTGTTCGATACTGTCCAGCCCCTCGGCGACCACCTGCCGCCCGAACGCGCGGGCCAGGCCAATGATTGCCGTGGTCAATGCCAGGTCATCCCGATCATGAAGAATGTCGCGGACAAAGGACTTATCGATCTTGATGGTCTGGGTTCGCAATCGCTTGAGGTAACTCAGCGACGAATAGCCGGTACCGAAATCCCCCAGTGAAAACCTCACGCCCAACACCTGGCAAGCCTGCAGACAGGCACTGACATGTTGAATATTCTCGACCGCCACCGACTCGACAATTTCCAGATCAAGCATCTGCGGTGCAACCTGGGCATGCCGGGCGAGCATCTCACCGAGCCGGTCGACGAAATCCGTGCGCTGAAAATGACGCGCCGCGATATTGATGCTCACTGGCCAGACCTGCCCCGCCTGCTGCCAGCGGTGCAACTGCGAAAGTACTTGGTCGATGACCCATTCACCAATATCGATGATCAGGTCCGTTTCCTCGACCAACGGCAGAAAATTCCGCGAAGGCACCATGCCGTCCTGGGGGTGTTCCCAGCGCAACACAGCCTGGAAACCGACGACCTCGCCGCGACGCATGCTCACCCGAGGCTGGAAGTGCAAACGCAACTCTCCCGCCAGCAGCGCCTGACGGACTCGCTCGATAGTCTGGTGCGTGACCTTGACTTCCCGATCCCGGTGCACGTCGTACAGATGAAAACGATTGCGCCCACCCTGCTTGGCCAGGTACATCGCTTGATCGGCGTGACGCAGCAGGGTTTCGGCGTCTTCGCTGTCGTGTGGGAACAGGGTGACGCCGATGCTGGCAAATACATTGAGCTCTTTGCCAAGCAACGTGTACGGCGCCGAAATCGCGCCCAACACCCGGTTCAGTGCCGCGCGCATCTCCGGCAGATCACGCACGTAACGCAGCACCAGCACAAACTCGTCACCCGCCAGCCTGGCCACCACGTCTTCGCCGCGCACGATACTGCGCAGGCGCTTCGCCACTTCCACCAGCAACAGATCGCCACTGGCATGGCCGTAGCCGTCGTTGACCGCCTTGAAGCCGTCGAGATCGAGCATGCACACCGCCAGCGGGATGTTTTCCTGGCGGGAAAACTCAAGGGCCTGATCCAGCAAATCCGAGAGGAACGCGCGATTGGGCAGTCCGGTCAGCACGTCGTGGCCCACCCGCCATTGCAGGGAATGCAGCAGTTGACGCTTTTCACTGATGTCGAAACGAATCGACAGGTAGCGATCAACTCTTCCGGTGGCGTCATCGAGTACCGGCACCATGGTGCTTTCGACCCAATACAGGCTACCGTCCTTTGCCCGATTGCAAATCTCGCCTTTCCAGACGCTGCCCAGCGCGATGGTACGCCACAGGCCAGCGAAGAATTCAGCCGAGTGCAGGCCCGAGTTGAGCAGACGATGATTCTGCCCCAACAGTTCCTCGCGGCTGTAGCCGGAGATGGCGCAGAACTGATCATTGACGTAAGTGATCCGACCGCTCAGATCGGTCTCGGAAAAAATAGCGGCTGCATCCACAGCCCTGCGGTATTTCTCATCCATGAGTCAGGCTCGTTGTCGCTAGCGGTGGCACCGCTCGACCAGTGCAGGATGCCCGGAAGAGATGTTTTGTGGCGGATTGCTCAGAAACACGTGGTCACTCCATGAACAGCATCTGATGGCCCCCGGACAGCCGAAGATCAACTAATCTGAAAGGCCGTTTGAAAAGGGCGAAAACCACGAATCCAGGTACATTGCGCAAGGTTCAAGCGCGGCTTTGAGGCTGCTCGTTATCCTGCACGAACGCGCATAGTGGCTTTTTCACATCGCGCTCGCGATCGAGAACAGGGCACCGAAAGTCCTATCGGAGCGGCGATTCTACGAAATGCATCACATTTTGCAAGCATAGGTGATGGATAACGCGGTTGTCATACGCCGAAATCTATCGTTAAGTTCTTGATTCCAAATGGGAATTGAGCGATGCACATTTCAAGTTTGGGTCCAGCCATCCGGCGTTACCGCAAGGTCGCGGGGCTTACTCAGGCTGAACTCGGCGAAAAAACCGGTTTTGACCCCAAAACCATCAGTCGCTTCGAAACCGGCACCTATACCCCCAGCATGGACGCCCTGTTCCTGCTTGCCGAGGTGCTCGGAGTGACGTTGAAAGCCTTTTTTGCCGATCCGGGCGATGAGGATGAACAGCGGGCGTACCTGTTCGGCGTCATTCATAAAGCCAGCCCGAACGATCTGGGAAAGCTGATTGCGGCGGTTGACCAGGCGTTGTCCAAGCCTTAGTGGCAGGAATGGAAAAAGGAGGCCGACTTGTCCGCTGGACAGGTCGGCCTCCTTTTTCAGGTATGACTTCAAAAACCGGAAACGACAAAAAATCCACCCTGGACAATATCCATGGCAGAGCAAAAGGAAATTAGTTTTGAAAAATACCGCCAGAAGAATTCGCGGCCCGCTAAGGTGGTAACCCCACCAGCCACACCCCGGCACACAATGTTCCCGCTGTGGCTGCTTCCTTCCGGATCTGACCAGGTTCACGGGTAATCGTTGCGGGGGGACCGATGGGGTCACCATAACGACGCTCACCTGACGGCGAGCCGCGCCATTGTACCTATCTGAGACGAAGTTACAACCGTTCGTGCGGATAAAAAAATACGAGGCGGCTCAAGGACATGCAGTGGCCTTTAAATAATGTCCGGAACGTGGCGCGAGCCTTTGGTCGCTACGGCACGCCGATCCATGCAGGAGCTGCCGATGGCCGCGATCCTTATTATTGCGCCAGCACCTCATCCGCCCTGCCGCCCTCCTGCTGGATGACCAGGTGGATGAAGTGCAGCTTGGCGATCACCGCCGATGGCAGGACGAAGGGATAGAAATCCGGCTGGCCCATGCTGCGCGACAGTTCGTTGAGCATGCCGGCCAATTCGATCCAGGCGTTGACGAATGCCAGGAACGCCACCCCGCCGGGATGCTGCGGGTCGTAGAGGCTGCTGGAGGGAAACGGCTGGTAGTCGAAGTCCAGTTCCCTGGCGCTCATGCCGAACCCCAACGCAGTGTCCACGGCGTCCGTCATGTGCAGGTAGTGCGCCCAGGTTTCGGCCCAGTCCTCCCATGGATGCATGGTCGCGTAGGCGCTGACGTACTGTTGCTGCCATTCGAGCGGCGCGCCTTGTTGATAGTGGTGCTCGAGGGCTTCGGCATAGCTGGCGCGCTCGTCGCCGAACAGTCCGCGGAACGGTTCCAGCCAGTGACTGTTGGCGATCAGGCGGTCCCAGTAGTAATGCCCGACCTCGTGACGAAAGTGCCCGAGCAGCGTGCGATACGGTTCGTGCATTTGCACCCGGACCTGCTCGCGGTGGACGTCGTCGGCTTCCTTGATGTCGAGGGTAATCAAGCCATTGGCATGCCCCGTGGTCGGAAGTTTGCCGTCAAGGTCGACTCCGATGAAATCGAAGGCCAGGCCGGTCTCCTCGTTGACGGTTTTGGGAATCACCTGCAAGCCCAGGCTGATCAACTGCGCGACGAGACGACGCTTGGCGGTTTCTACCTTGCGCCAGCGTTCGGGGTTTTCGGCAATCGACAGGTCGGGGATGGTGTGGTTCAGGCTGCAGGCAATGCACAGCGCATCATGATCGTTGGCCGGCAGCAGCCAGTTGCAGGCAGCCGGGGAGTCGAGATTGGCGCAGCGGCGGAACGTACCCGCCTCGGGATCGGCGTCGAGCAGCCAGGTGTCCGCCTGCAAGCCGGGCTGCAGCGAGGACAGGCGGCTCTGTTCGGGTTGATAGCCCAGCGCCGCCGAACAGGCCAGGCACTGGCTGTTGCGGAAGAACAGCGACTGGCCGCAGCGGCACTGCCAGACTTTGCTGTTGCGCGAATTCTCGGCCATGAAAGGCGCGGCGATGCGTGAGCTGAGCTGTTCGAAGAAGCGGTACATGGCGATCTCTCCCTGGGGCATGCCAAGACTAGATCATGAAGGGGTATCGATCGTTCCCGCTTTTTGTGCGAGGGCTGGCATCGCCTTCGCCGGCAAGCCGGCTCCTACAGGGGCTGGCGTTGAGCGCATATCATCGATACACAGCTGATCCCCGTAGGAGCTGGCTTGCCAGCGAAGGCGGCCTCAAGCCTTGCAGCGATCATGCAGACGCCTTCGCCGGCAAGCCGGCTCCTACAGGGGTTGGCGTTTTCGCAATCCAGCGGTATGCAGGTGTTCTCGGGCGGCGGTGCGGCGTTCCGACTTGTCAGCGAATGGCATCACACGGAAATACCATGCTTGCCCAGGAACACGACGAACGCTTCTTCATCCAGCACCTTCAGCCCCAGCTCATTGGCCTTGGTCAACTTGGAACCGGCGCCCGGCCCGGCGACCACGCAGTGGGTCTTGGCCGACACCGAGCCCGCCACCTTGGCACCCAGGCTTTCGAGCTTGTCCTTGGCCACATCGCGGCTCATCAACTCCAGCGAACCGGTCAATACCCAGGTCTGCCCGGCCAGGGGCAAGCCTTCGACGACTTTCTTTTCGCTCTGCCAGTGCATGCCGAAATCGCTGAGCTGCTTTTCGGCGGCCTCAGCGAGTTGGCGATTAGCCGCCTGCGCAAAAAACTCCCGCACCGCATTCGCCTGTTTCTCCGGCAACGCCTGACGCATGTCCAGCCAGTCGGCGTTCATCACCGCTTGCAGCGAACCGAACTTGTCCGCCAGCTTCTGCGTCCCGCCCGGCCCTACCGACGGAATGTGCAGCTTGTCGAGGAAACCGCCGAGAGTGGTGCTGGCGGAAAATTCGGCGCCCAGCTCCCCTTGATCCTGGATCTGCAGGCCGTGCCTGAGCAGGTCCTCGATCACCTGCCGGTTGTGCGGGTCCTCGAAGAAGCTGTGAATCTCGTGAGCCACTTCCAGGCCGACATCCGGCAAGTACGTGAGCACTTGCGGCAGGGCCTGCTGGACTCGTTCCAGCGAGCCAAGGGAGCGTGCCAGCACTTTGGCTGTCTCTTCGCCGACATCAGGAATTCCCAGAGCATAAATGAAGCGCGCCAGGCCTGGCTGCTTGCTGCCCTCGATCGCAGCGAGCAGTTTTTTGCTCGACAGTTCGGCAAAGCCTTCCAGGTCGACAATGTCGTCGAATTTCAGGGCATACAGGTCCGCCGGCGAACTCACCAGGCCTTCGTCCACCAGTTGCTCGACGCTCTTGTCGCCCAGGCCTTCGATGTCCATGGCGCGACGGGAGACAAAGTGGATGATCGCCTGCTTGAGTTGCGCGCCGCAGGCCAGCCGGCCGACGCAGCGATACACCGCGCCTTCGCTGACGGTTTCGCGGCCCTTGCTGCGCTTGACCAGCTGTGTGCGCTCGACATGGGAGCCGCACACCGGACACTGCTCGGGAATCTGCACCGGCCGGGCATTGTCCGGGCGGCGCTCGGTGACCACTTGCACCACCTGTGGAATCACATCACCGGCGCGACGGATGATCACGGTGTCGCCGATCATCAAGCCCAGGCGCGCGACCTCGTCCATGTTGTGCAAGGTCGCATTGGCGACGGTGACGCCGGCCACCTTGACCGGCCTCAAGCGCGCCACCGGCGTCACGGCACCGGTACGGCCCACCTGGAACTCCACATCGAGCAACTCGGTAAGTTCTTCCATGGCCGGGAATTTGTGCGCGATAGCCCAGCGCGGTTCCCGCGCGCGGAAACCCAGTTCACGCTGGGAGGCGATGCTGTTGACTTTGAACACCACGCCGTCGATTTCATAGGACAGCGCATTACGGCGCTCGCCGATGTCGCGGTAGTAATCCAGGCATTCATCGATGCCGTACGCCAGTTTCAGTTCATGACTGATCGGCAGGCCCCAGGCTTTGAGTTGCTTGAGATTGCCAATGTGCGTGTCGGCGATATCGGCTGAAATCTGGCCGATGCCGTAGCAACAGAACTCCAGGGGACGGTTGGCGGTGATCTTCGAATCAAGCTGGCGCAAGCTGCCCGCCGCCGCGTTGCGCGGATTGGCGAAGGTCTTGCCGCCGACTTCCAGTTGCGAGGCATTGAGCCGCTCGAAACCGGCCTTGGACATGAACACTTCGCCCCGGACTTCCAGGGTCGCCGGCCAGCCGCTGCCCTGCAGCTTGAGCGGGATATTGCGCACCGTGCGCACATTGACGCTGATGTCTTCACCGGTGGTGCCGTCGCCGCGGGTCGCGCCGCGCACCAGCACGCCATCCTGATACAACAGACTGACCGCCAGGCCGTCGAGCTTGGGTTCGCAGCTGTATTCCACCGCGGCGGCGCTGCCGAACAAATCGCCGGTCGGCAGATCCAGGCCTTCGGTGACCCGGCGATCGAACTCGCGCATGTCGGTTTCTTCGAAGGCGTTGCCGAGGCTGAGCATCGGCACTTCGTGGCGCACTTGGGTGAACGCCGACAGCGCCGCGCTGCCGACACGCTGGGTCGGCGAGTCGCTGGTGATCAATTCGGGATTGGCCGCTTCGAGGGCCTTGAGCTCCTGGAACAACCGGTCGTATTCGGCGTCCGGGATGCTCGGCTCGTCCAGCACGTGGTAACGATAGTTGTGCTGATCCAGCTCAGCGCGCAGCTCTAGAATGCGATTTTTGGCGGCGGTCATGGGTGTTCTCTCATAAAGCAAAAGAGCAGCCGAGGCTGCTCAATCTGTTGAAGCGGCGTAGATTCATTGTAGGAGCCGCGGTGCGACGATTCGGCTTGCCGGCGAAGGCGTACTTGAGACCGCCTTCGCCAGCAAGCCGGCTCCTACAGATCAACGCTTCTGGGTCAGGGCGCGGCGTTCGAATTCGACGATGCGCTGACGGTAATGCTCGATCGTCTGGGCAGTCAACACGCTGCGCTGGTCGTCTTTCAGTTCGCCGTTCAGTTCCTGGGACAGTTTGCGCGCCGCAGCTACCATCACGTCGAAGGCTTGCTTGGGATGACGCGGGCCCGGCAGGCCGAGGAAGAAGCTTACCGCCGGCGTGCTGAAGTGGTCGATGTCGTCCAGGTCGAAGACGCCCGGCTTGACCGCATTGGCCATCGAGAACAGGACTTCGCCGTTGCCGGCCATGCTTTCGTGGCGGTGGAAAATGTCCATCTCGCCAAAGCGCAAGCCGCTTTCCAGAATATTCTGCAACAGCGCCGGGCCCTTGAAGCCGGCGGCGTCGCGGCAGATCACACTGATCACCAGCACTTCTTCGGCTTGCGGCTGCTCCCGGTCGCCAGTCGAGCTCGAGGCCTTGGTTTCATCCGGGTAATCGTCGTCATGGCTGCTGAAGCTCGGGCCGCCTTCCAGGTCCAGGTTCAGGTCGCCCTGGGATGGCTCGCCCTGGCCACGCTTGCCGCGTTTGGATCCCGACTCGCGCTGTTCACGGGCAGGCATGCTCACCGACGGCAGATCGTGCTCGTCCAGATGAGGTTCCTTGTGGGTATCCAGCACCCGGGGCGGGCCCAACAGCTCGGCGCTGGTGTCCTCGTCCGGCAAATTGGACAAATTCCGGTCAAGACGGAATTTCAGTTTCCCCTTGCCGCCGCGCATGCGGCGCCAGCCGTCGAAAAGAATACCGGCAATGACAATAATGCCGATAAGGATCAGCCACTCGCGCAGACCGATTTCCATGTAATCCCGTGCCTCTATAAAAAATGCTGAAAAATAAGGGGTTTACAGCTGGTAAACCGCTTTAAAACGTGGCGCCAACTCTATGTTCTGACAGGCGTTTTGCCCACGCATACGCTAAATTGACATTAAACTAGCACGACCAACGGCTTCGCAGCTACAAGCTTTCAGCTCCAAGCGGCAAGCCGCGTTACTTGCAGCTTATAGCTTGACGCTCGAAGCTGCGCCGCTAGGCGTCCACCATCGCCATCGCCTCCTCGACGTCCACCGCCACCAGACGCGAACAACCCGGCTCGTGCATCGTCACCCCCATCAGCTGGTCGGCCATTTCCATGGCGATCTTGTTGTGGGTGATATAGATGAACTGCACCGTCTGCGACATCTCTTTGACCAACCGTGCGTAGCGTCCAACGTTAGCGTCATCCAGTGGCGCGTCAACTTCATCGAGCATGCAGAACGGTGCCGGATTCAACTTGAAGATGGCAAATACCAGGGCCAATGCGGTCAGGGCTTTTTCGCCACCGGAGAGCAAATGGATGGTGCTGTTCTTCTTTCCTGGCGGCCGCGCCATGATCGTTACCCCTGTATCGAGTAGATCTTCGCCCGTCAGTTCCAAATACGCGCTGCCTCCACCGAAAACTTTTGGGAAAAGTGCCTGAATTCCGGCATTGATCTGATCAAAGGTATCCTTGAAGCGGTTTCGGGTTTCCTTGTCGATCTTTCGAATCACATTCTCGAGGGTGTCCAGCGCTTCCACCAGATCGTCATTCTGGGCATCCAGATAACGTTTGCGCTCGGATTGTTGCTGGTATTCGTCGATGGCCGCCAGGTTGATCGCACCCAAGCGCTGGATCCGCGCCGCAATGCGTTCGAGCTCCTCCTCGGCGTCTTTTTCGTTGGCCCCGGCCACCAGGGTAGCCAGCACGCCGTGCAGGTCGTAGCCGTCCTCGTGCAACTGGTCTTCGAGGGCCTTGCGGCGCACCGTCAGGGCTTGCCATTCCATGCGCTGCTGTTCGAGCTGGCCGCGGATCAATTGGGATTGCTGCTCGGCCTGGTTACGCCGTTTTTCCGCGTCGCGCAACTCGCGGTCGGCATCTTCCAGGGCGATCTGCGCGGTCTTGAGTTCTTCGTCGACAGTCATGCGCTTGTCGAGCAACTCTTCGAGCTTGAGGCGCAACTCTTCCAGCGGTGCCTCGCCCTCCTCCAGGTTGAGGCTCAGCTGTTCGCGTTTTTCGGTCAGGCGCTCGGACTGCATCTCCAGCCGTTCCAGCGCCTGACGGGTTGAATCGTGCTGGGCCTTGAGCGAACCCAGGCGCACCGCCAGTTGATGCGCGTGATCCTTGTGCTGCCGGGCTTCCTGGCGCACCCGATCGAGGCGCTCGCGCAGGCTGTCGCGCTGGGCCAGCAACAACTCACGCTGCTCGGTATCGAGTGCCATGCTGTCGAGGGCTTCCTGCAATTGCAGGCGCGCCTCGCCGATATTTTCATGCTCCAGCGCCCGTTGCTCACCAAGCTCGACCAGTTCTTCATCCAGGCGGGTGCGGCGCAGTGTCAGCTGTTCGACCTTGGCTTTGCCGGCGGACAACTGAGCTTTCAATTCGCCCTGCTGACGGGCTTCGTCCTGCAGCAGGCGGCGCAGATGTTCGCGACCGTTTTCCTGCTGACGTTGCTGGGCCCGCAGGTTTTGCAATCGGGTTTCCAGGGTTTCCACCGTGGCTTCGCGCTCTTCGCGCTCAAGGCCCAGGCGCTGGATTTCCTGGCCACGGGCCAGCACGCCACTTTCCGCTTCGCTGGCCCGACGCACGCGCAAGAAGTGCGGTCCGACCCAATATCCATCGCGGCTGATCAAGCTTTGGCCGGCGGTCAGCTGACTGCGCAGCGCCAGGGCCTGTTCGAGATTTTCGACCGGTTTGACCTGCCCCAGCCACGGCGACAGATCGATCTGCGCCTCGACCTTGTCGAGCAAGCTGCCGGCCATGCGCACGCCATCGCTGGCCGGGCTGAGCAAACGCAGATCGCCCTGGGCAAAGCCGGCCAGGTCGAAATCGCCAAAATCGTCCACCAGCACCGCTTGCAGGTCGGCACCGAGCACGGTCTCCACCGCCAATTCCCAACCGGCCTCGACCTTCAAGCCTTCAGCCAGGCGCGGTCGATCCGCCAGGTGCTGTTCGCGCAACCATTCGGCGGTGCCGGTGCCGGGATCGAGTGCGGCTTGCTGCAAGGCTTCCAGGGAAGCGAGCCGCCCGTTGAGGCGCTGCAAATCACCCTGGGCCTGCTGTTGCGCCGTCAGCGCCTGTTGCAATTCCTGACGCAGTTGCTCCAGGCGCTCCACCTGCGCTTCTTCGCTGGCCTGCAAGTCCTCCAGCGTCGCTTCACTCGCAGCCAACTGCTCGCCGAGCTCCATGATCGCCGCGTCTTCCGGATCCGCCGAGAGCAACGCGCGCTCTTCGCCCAGACGCTTCTGTCGCTCGGCCAGGCGCTCCATGCTGGTTTCCAGCTGCTGGATCCGCGACTGCTGGACTTCCGCCTGGCGCCGGGGCTCGGCCGCCGTGAGGTTGAAGGTGTCCCACTGCTCCTGCCAGCCGTGCATGGTGGTTTCGGATTCTTCCAGCGCGGCGGCCGCTTCTTCGGCGGCGGCGCTGGTGACTTCCTGCTCCGGGGTGAGCATGTCCAGCTCTTCGCCCAAGGTCAGCAACAACGTGCGGTCGTGCTCCAGATGAGATTCGGTTTCCAGGCGCGCGCGCTCGGCTTCCTTCAAATCATCCTGCAATTGCCGCAAGCGTTGCTGTCCGTGCTGGATGCTCTGCTCGACCCGGGCGATGTCGCCGCCCACCGAATAGAAGCGCCCCTGCACCAGATTGAAGCGTTCGGACAGGTCGTGGTGCCCGTCGCGCAGGCGTTCGATCGCCGCGTCGGCATTGCGCTGCTCGGCCACCAAGGCTTCGAAGGTGACTTCCTGGGTGCCGATGATCGCTTCGCGCTGGCCGACCTGTTCGTTCAACGCCTGCCAGCGCAGGGCCGAGAGTTGCGCCTTGAGTTGACGCTCCTCGCCTTTGAATTCCTGATACTTCTTCGCCGCCTCGGCCTGGCGGTGCAAGCGTTCGAGCTGACGTTCGAGCTCTTCGCGCAGGTCGGTCAGGCGGGCGAGGTTTTCGTGGGTGCGGCGGATGCGGTTTTCGGTCTCGCGCCGGCGCTCCTTGTACTTGGAGATGCCGGCCGCTTCCTCGATGAAGTTGCGCAGGTCTTCCGGCTTGGCTTCGATCAGCTTGGAGATCATCCCCTGCTCGATGATCGAGTAGCTGCGCGGGCCGAGACCGGTGCCGAGAAAGATGTCGGTGATGTCACGACGACGGCATTTGCTGCCGTTGAGAAAATAGCTGTTCTGGCTGTCGCGGGTGACTTTGCGCCGGATCGAAATTTCGGCGTAGGCCGCGTATTCGCCGATCAAGGTGCCATCGGAGTTATCGAACACCAGTTCGATGCTTGCCTGGCTCACCGGTTTGCGGCTGGTGGAGCCGTTGAAGATGACATCGGTCATCGACTCGCCGCGCAAGTTCTTGGCCGAGCTCTCGCCCATCACCCAACGGACGGCGTCGATGATGTTCGACTTGCCACACCCGTTGGGCCCGACCACCGCCGCCATATTACTGGGGAAGTTCACCGTGGTCGGGTCGACGAAGGATTTGAACCCCGCCAGCTTGATGCACTTGAGCCGCACGCTCAGGCGTCCGTCAGGGCGGAAACCACCAGATCGCAGCTGCGCTGGGCATAGGCCGTCAGCACCTCGCGGATCTGCGGAAAGTCACGGGCCAGCACGGCGGCGAGCAGACGTTCGAACAGTTCGAGGAACTCGCTCATCGACGCCTTGCGCTGGTCCAGGGCGAGGAAATACGCACGGCTCATGGCCGGCTGCAGATTCTCGACGGTTTCCTGCAAGTACGGGTTATTGGCAAACGGGTACGCGGCGCGCATCACGTTGAAGCTGTCATCGACGAAGGTGCGGATGTCCTGGCGCTCGTAGCTGGCGGTCAGGCGCTGCTGGATCTGCACGAACGGCGCCATGTCGGCCTGGACTTGCCAGCCGCTGGCCACGGCGTTGCCGAGCAGGATGTACAACTCGCTCATCAGCGCGCACAGGCTCTGCACCTTGTGGACGGTGAGTTCGGTGACGTGGGCGCCCCGGCGCGGCAGGATCGCGATCAGGTGGCGCCGCTCGAGGATCAGCAAGGCTTCGCGAACCGAACCGCGGCTGACATTGAGGGCCAGCGTGACCTTCTGTTCCTGGATGCGCTCTCCGGGCTTCATTTCGCCACGAATGATGCGTTCGGCGAGGTGGTGAGCGATTTGCTCGGCGAGGCTGTCCGGCGCCTTGAACGTCATGGTTGTCCTTCAAACTCTTCGATTTGCACAAGCGGCGCAGTGTAGCGCAATTGATACGTCAGGGCGGAGTGCCCGCCCGGTGGTTTTGGCACGATTCAAGCAAAAAGCAGGCTGGCGAACCAGGGTCAATACTGAAGAAAAACCAGTCGTTGATCGACATTTGATAATTTCCTGACCTTTAGGTCAGAAAATCATTGACCGAAAAGTCAGACCTGCTAAATTCGGTTCATGTCGGTTAACAACAATAATGAGTCTGCGAGGCCTTCCGTGATCCAGTTTTTACTTAACCAGGAACTCCGTAGCGAGCACGCCCTGGACCCGAACCTGACCGTGCTCAATTATCTGCGCGACCATGTGGGCAAACCCGGCACCAAAGAAGGCTGCGCCAGCGGTGACTGCGGCGCATGCACGGTGGTGGTCGGCGAACTCCAGACCGACGACGACGGCCGCGAGCACATTCGCTATCGCAGCCTCAATTCATGCCTGACCTTTGTGTCGTCGCTGCATGGCAAGCAACTGATCAGCGTTGAAGACCTCAAGCACCAGGGCGAACTGCACAGCGTGCAGAAAGCCATGGTCGAGTGTCACGGCTCGCAGTGCGGTTTCTGCACCCCGGGCTTCGTCATGTCGCTGTTCGCCCTGCAAAAGAACAGCGACGCGCCCGACGTTCACAAGGCCCACGAAGCCCTGGCGGGCAACCTGTGCCGCTGCACCGGTTACCGGCCGATCCTGCAAGCCGCCGAACAGTCCTGCTGCGGCCGGCAAACGGACCAGTTCGATGCCCGTGAAGCCCAGACCATCGCGCGCCTGAAAGCCATCGCGCCCACCGACATCGGCGAACTCAACAGTGGCGACAAGCGCTGCCTGGTGCCGCTGACCGTGGCTGACCTGGCCGACCTCTATGACGCTTATCCACAAGCGCGCCTGCTGGCCGGCGGTACGGACCTGGCATTGGAAGTCACCCAGTTCCACCGCACCCTCCCGGTGATGATCTACGTCGGCAATGTCGCCGAGATGAAGCGCATCGAAGTGTTCGACGATCGCCTGGAAATCGGCGCCGCCACCGCCCTCTCCGATTGCTACGACGCCTTGAAGGCCGAGTACCCGGACTTCGGCGAACTGTTGCAGCGTTTCGCCTCGTTGCAGATCCGCAACCAGGGCACCCTGGGCGGCAACATCGGCAATGCCTCGCCCATTGGTGACTCGCCACCGCTGCTGATCGCCTTGGGCGCGCAGATCGTATTGTGCAAGGGCGACACCCGCCGCACCCTGGCGCTGGAAGATTACTTCATCGATTACCGCGTGACGGCACGTCAGGAAAGCGAGTTCATCGAGAAGATCATCGTGCCCCGTGCCAGCGTCGAACAGCTGTTCCGCGCTTATAAAGTGTCCAAGCGTCTGGACGATGATATTTCCGCCGTTTGCGCTGCGTTCAATCTGCGCATCGACACCGGCGTGATTGTCGACGCACGCGTTGCCTTCGGCGGCATGGCGGCCATCCCGAAACGCGCCAGCCACTGCGAAGCCGTGTTGCTCGGCTCGCCGTTCAACAACGCCACCGTCGAACGCGCCTGCGTCGCACTGGCCGAAGACTTCACGCCGCTCTCGGACTTCCGCGCCAGCAAGGAATACCGTCTGCTCAGCGCGCAGAACCTGCTGCGCAAATACTTTATCGAACTGCAAACACCGCACATCGAGACCCGGGTGACCGCTTATGTCTAACCATCACGCCGTAGAGAAGACCCAGGCCGAACTGGCTGAACTGTTCGCCAAGGACCTGACCACCGGTGTCGGCCGCAGCGTCAAGCACGACAGCGCCGCCAAGCATGTGTCCGGTGAAGCGCAGTACATCGACGATCGGCTGGAATTCCCCAATCAACTGCATGTTTACGCACGGCTGTCAGACCGCGCCCACGCGAAAATCATCAGCATCGACACCACGCCGTGCTACGCCTTCGAAGGTGTGCGCATCGCCATCACCCACGAAGACGTGCCGGGCCTGAAAGACATTGGCCCCTTGCTGCCGGGCGATCCGCTGCTGGCCATCGATGACGTGCAGTTCGTCGGCCAACCGGTGCTCGCCGTCGCGGCGAAAGATCTGGAAACCGCGCGCAAGGCCGCGATGGCCGCCATCATCGAATACGAAGATCTCGAGCCGGTACTGGACGTGGTCGAAGCCCTGCGCAAACGCCATTTCGTGCTCGACAGCCACACCCATCAGCGGGGCGATTCAGCCAATGCCCTGGCGACGGCTGAACATCGGATTCAAGGCACGCTGCACATCGGCGGCCAGGAACACTTCTACCTCGAAACCCAGATTTCTTCGGTGATGCCGACCGAAGACGGCGGGATGATCGTCTATTGCTCGACCCAGAACCCCACCGAAGTGCAGAAACTGGTGGCCGAGGTGCTGGACGTATCGATGAACAAGATCGTCGTCGACATGCGCCGAATGGGTGGCGGGTTTGGCGGCAAGGAAACTCAAGCCGCGAGCCCGGCGTGCCTGTGCGCGGTGATTGCGCACCTTACCGGGCAGCCGACCAAGATGCGCCTGCCACGGGTCGAAGACATGCTGATGACCGGCAAGCGTCACCCGTTCTACGTCGAGTATGACGTTGGCTTCGACGGCACCGGCCGGCTGCACGGCATCGCCCTGGAACTGGCCGGCAACTGCGGTTGCTCGCCGGATTTGTCCGCGTCGATCGTCGACCGTGCGATGTTCCACGCCGACAACTCGTATTACCTGGGCGATGCCACCATCAACGGCCACCGCTGCAAGACCAACACCGCCTCGAACACCGCTTACCGTGGCTTCGGCGGTCCGCAAGGGATGGTCGCCATCGAGGAAGTGATGGACGCGATCGCCCGCCATCTGGCCCTGGATCCGCTGGCGGTGCGCAAGGCCAACTACTATGGCAAGACCGAGCGTAACGTCACCCACTACTACCAGACCGTCGAGCACAATATGCTCGAGGAAATGACCGCCGAACTGGAAGAAAGCAGCCAGTACGCCGAGCGCCGCGAAGCGATCCGTCGCTACAACGCCAACAGCCCGATCCTGAAAAAAGGCCTGGCGCTGACGCCGGTGAAGTTCGGGATTTCCTTCACCGCCAGCTTCCTCAACCAGGCCGGTGCGCTGATCCATATCTACACCGACGGCAGCATTCATCTGAACCATGGCGGCACGGAAATGGGCCAGGGTTTGAACACCAAGGTGGCGCAGGTGGTGGCCGAAGTGTTCCAGGTGGAAATGGACCGCGTGCAGATCACCGCGACCAACACCGACAAGGTGCCGAACACCTCGCCGACCGCCGCGTCCAGCGGCGCCGACCTCAACGGTAAAGCCGCGCAGAACGCCGCTGAAATCATCAAGAAGCGCCTGGTGGAATTCGCCGCGCGGCAGTACAAGGTCAGCGAAGAAGACGTGGAGTTCCACAACGGCCACGTGCGGGTTCGCGATCACATCCTGACCTTCGAATCGCTGATCCAGCAGGCGTATTTCGCCCAGGTGTCACTGTCGAGCACCGGGTTCTACAAGACCCCGAAAATCTACTACGACCGCAGCCAGGCCCGTGGCCGCCCGTTCTACTACTACGCCTTCGGCGCTGCCTGCTGCGAGGTGATCGTCGACACCCTGACCGGCGAGTACAAGATGCTGCGTACTGACATCCTCCACGACGTCGGCGACTCGCTGAACCCGGCCATCGACATCGGCCAGGTCGAGGGCGGTTTCATCCAGGGCATGGGCTGGCTGACGATGGAAGAGCTGGTGTGGAACAACAAGGGCAAGCTGATGACCAACGGCCCGGCGAGCTACAAGATCCCGGCGGTGGCGGACATGCCGCTGGATTTGCGGGTGAAGCTGGTGGAAAACCGCAAGAACCCGGAAGACACGGTGTTTCATTCCAAGGCCGTGGGTGAACCGCCGTTCATGCTGGGCATTGCGTCGTGGTGTGCGATCAAGGATGCCGTGGCGAGTTTGGGCGACTACAAGCATCAACCGAAGATCGATGCACCGGCGACCCCGGAAAGGGTGTTGTGGGGGTGTGAGCAGATGCGGCAGTTGAAGGTGGCGAAGGCTGCCGAAGTTGAGCCGGAGTTGGCTTCGCTCTAGACCGAGGCGCCTGGATCGCCAGCAAGCCGGCTCCTACAGATCGGAGGTGAATCGCAGTCATGTGAACGACGCGAACCCTGTAGGAGCTGGCTTGCCAGCGAAGAGGCCCGAACAGACAACACAGATGTCGAGGTGAAACATGTACAACTGGATCGACGCCCTCGCCGACCTGCAATCAAAGGGTGAACCCTGCGTGCTGGTGACCATCATCGAAGAGCTCGGCTCGACGCCGCGCAATGCCGGCTCGAAGATGGTCATCAGCGCCACCCGGGCGTTCGACACCATCGGTGGCGGGCATCTGGAATATAAAGCCATGCAGATCGGCCGCGAGATGCTGGCCAGCGGCAAGCAGGACACCCACCTGGAACGCTTCAGCCTCGGCGCCAGCCTCGGCCAGTGCTGCGGCGGTGTGACCGTATTGCTGTTCGAGCCGATGGGCCAGGTGCAGGCGCAGATCGCCGTGTTCGGCGCCGGCCATGTCGGTCGCGCCTTGGTACCGCTGCTCGCCAGCCTGCCCTGCCGGGTGCGCTGGATCGACTCGCGGGAAGCGGAATTTCCGGAACAGATCCCCCATGGCGTGCGCAAGATCGTCAGCGAAGAACCGGTGGACGAGATCGACGACCTGCCCGCCGGCAGTTACTGCATCGTCATGACCCACAACCACCAGCTCGACCTCGAACTCACCGCCGCGATCCTCAAGCGCAACGACTTCGCCTACTTCGGCCTGATCGGCTCGAAGACCAAACGGGTGAAGTTCGAACATCGCCTGCGTGAACGGGGCTTCGACAACGCCGTGTTGCAACGCATGCGCTGCCCCATGGGTATCGGCGAAGTCAAAGGCAAGTTGCCCGTGGAAATCGCCGTCTCCATCGCCGGCGAGATCATCGCCACCTATAACGCCGATTTCGGCCAGCACACCGCCGGCGCCGGATCCTCGATTGCCAAGCTGCTGCCTGCTTCACGCCGCAGCCAGGCCACGAACCTGAAAGCATCAAATTGATAAGCCTCATACATAGAGAATGACCATGCCTCTGACTCGCAAAGCCTACCGCGCCGCCATTCTGCACAGCATCGCCGATCCCGCCGAAGTGGGGATCGAAGGCTCCTTTGAGTATTTCGAAGACGGTCTGCTGGTGATCGATAACGGCAAGATCAGCGCCCTGGGTCACGCCAGCGAACTGCTGTCGACGCTGCCGGCCGACATCGAGATCATCCATTACCAGGATGCGCTGATCACCCCCGGTTTCATCGACACTCACATCCACCTGCCGCAAACCGGCATGGTCGGCGCCTACGGCGAGCAACTGCTGGACTGGCTCAACACCTACACCTTCCCCTGCGAAAGCCAGTTCGCCGACAAGGCCCACGCCGATGAAGTCGCGGACATTTTCATCAAGGAACTGCTACGCAACGGCACCACCACCGCGCTGGTGTTTGGCAGCGTGCACCCGCAATCGGTGAACTCCTTCTTCGAGGCCGCCGAACAGCTGGACCTGCGGATGATCGCCGGCAAGGTGATGATGGATCGCAACGCGCCGGACTACCTGACCGACACCGCCGAATCCAGCTATTTGGAAAGCAAGGCGCTGATCGAGCGCTGGCACGGCAAGGGTCGCCTGCACTATGCGGTCACCCCGCGCTTCGCCCCGACCAGCACCCCGGAGCAACTGACCCTGGCCGGCCAGTTGCTGGGTGAATATCCCGATTTGTACATGCAGACCCACATCAGCGAAAACCTCAAGGAAGTGGAGTGGGTCAAGGAACTGTTCCCCGAGCGCAAGGGCTACCTGGACGTGTACGATCACTACCAGCTGCTGGGCGAGCGCTCGGTGTTCGCCCACGGTGTGCACCTGTGCGATGACGAGTGCGCCCGCCTGGCGGAAACCGGCTCGGCCATCGCCTTCTGCCCCACTTCGAACTTCTTCCTCGGCAGTGGCCTGTTCAACCTGCCGATGGCCGAGAAGCACAAGCTCAATGTCGGCCTGGGTACGGACGTCGGCGGCGGTACCAGTTTCTCTCTGCTGCAGACGTTGAACGAAGCGTACAAGGTCATGCAGTTGCAAGGGGCGCGTTTGAGCCCGTTCAAATCGCTCTACCTGGCCACCCTCGGCGGGGCCCGTGCGCTGCGTCTGGAAGACAAGATCGGCACGTTGCTGCCAGGTACCGATGCAGACTTCCTGGTGCTGGACTACAACGCCACGCCGTTGCTGAGCTATCGCCTGAAGCAGGCCACCAATATTGCCGAGACCCTGTTTGTGTTGATGACGCTGGGGGATGACCGGACGGTTCTGCAGACTTATGCGGCGGGGAATCAGGTGCATCAGCGTTAAGGATCTTCGGGCATAAAAAATCCCCCGCAATCGTTGGTTGCGGGGGATTTTTTTGTGCTGTAGGAGCAAGCTTGCTCGCGATGGTCGTTAACGATTACGCGTGAAGCCTGACACCCCGTGGCGTCCTCAAGCCCATCGCGAGCAAGCTCGCTCCTACAGTTTGGCCACAGGCCGCCCCGGCTTCTTGGTCTGCAACAAATGCGAGAACACCGCATGCAGGTCATCCGACGCACTTTCCTCGTCAAGGTTGAGCTTGCTGTCGATGTGATTCATGTGATGCATCATCAAGTCCACCGCCAGCTCGGCGTTGCGTGCTTCGATGGCATTGATCAGCTGGGTGTGTTCGTCGTAGGAGCAGTGGGAACGGTTGCCGCTTTCGTACTGGGCAATGATCAGCGAAGTCTGCGACACCAGACTGCGCTGGAAGCTGATCAAGGGGGCATTCTTCGCCGCTTCGGCCAACTTCAGATGAAACTCGCCCGACAGACGGATACCGGCACCCCGATCGCCACGGGAGAAGCTGTCGCGCTCGTCGTCCACCATCTGGCGCAATTCGGCGATCTCTTCGGCCGTGGCGTGCTGCACGGCCAGTTCAGTGATCGCGCGCTCCACCAGGCGCCGGGCCAGGAACACCTGGCGGGCTTCTTCCACACTCGGGCTGGCAACGACTGCGCCGCGGTTCGGACGCAGCAGCACGACACCTTCATGGGCCAGGCGCGACAGCGCACGGCGGATGATGGTGCGACTGACCCCGAAAATTTCCCCCAGCGCTTCTTCGCTCAACTTGGTGCCGGGCGCCAGACGCTGTTCGAGGATGGCCTCGAAGATATGCGCGTAGACAATATCGTCCTGGGTACCGCTGCGCCCGGCTTTGCCTGCGCGCGGTTGTTTCTTTAGGGGCTGCAACTGTTCGTTCATGGGCACTCGAGTCGGTAGAACGGCGGCGAATTGACCGTGACTGTAATACGGCACAGTGGATCAATGGCAAGTATCGCGTAAAAAACACTGTAATTGTACACAATGGCCAGTGGCAACACGACTGTACGGCTGTTTGTCGCCTTTGCTGTATTGCAACGGTCCAATACGTTTGAGTTTAGGCTTGATCGCAGAATCCGTGGTTTACACGATCCCCTGTAGGAGCGAGCTTGCTCGCGATGGACGAAAGAGCGCCGCGTTTAACCGGTAAACACGCGTTATCGTTAACGTCCATCGCGAGCAAGCTCGCTCCTACAGGGGATTGCGGTGTTGCGGATATTTTCGTACGTATAAGGAACACCGCTGTCATGACCGACGCCACGCACACGCAGCTCCGCCCCCTGGCCGACACCTCTCCCTCGGCCATCGTCGCTGGCTTCATCGCGATGATGACCGGCTACACCAGCTCCCTGGTGCTGATGTTCCAGGCCGGGCAGGCGGCGGGCCTGAGCAGCGGGCAGATTTCATCGTGGATCTGGGCGATCTCGATTGGCATGGCGGTGTGCTCGATCGGCCTGTCGCTGCGTTATCGCACGCCCATCACCATCGCCTGGTCGACCCCCGGCGCGGCCTTGCTGATCACCAGCCTGGGCGGCGTGAGCTACGGCGAAGCCATCGGCGCCTACATCACCTGCGCGGTGCTGGTGACGGCTTGTGGCTTGACCGGCAGCTTCGAGCGCCTGGTGAAAAAGATCCCGGCCTCATTAGCCGCAGCCTTGCTGGCCGGGATCCTGTTCAAGATCGGCAGCGAAATCTTTGTCGCCGCGCAACATCGCACCGCCCTGGTGCTGGGAATGTTCTTCACTTATCTGCTGGTCAAGCGCCTGTCCCCGCGTTATGCGGTGCTGGCGGCATTGCTGATCGGCACGGCGCTGTCGGGCTTGATGGGGTTGCTGGATTTCAGCGGCTTCCATCTGGAACTGGCGACGCCGGTCTGGACCACCCCGCACTTCTCCCTGGCCGCGACCATCAGCATCGGCATCCCGCTGTTCGTGGTGGCGATGACGTCGCAGAACATGCCGGGCATCGCCGTGTTGCGCGCAGACGGTTACACGGTGCCGGCCTCGCCACTGATCACCACCACCGGCATTGCCTCGTTGCTGCTGGCACCTTTTGGCTCCCACGGAATCAACCTGGCGGCCATCAGCGCGGCGATCTGCACCGGGCCCCATGCCCATGAGGATCGCAACAAACGCTACACGGCCGCGGTCTGGTGCGGGATTTTCTACGGGATCGCCGGGGTGTTCGGCGCGACGTTGGCGGCGCTGTTTGCCGCGCTGCCTAAAGAGCTGGTGCTGTCGATTGCCGCGCTGGCGCTGTTCGGCTCGATCATCAATGGCCTGAGCATTGCCATGAACGAAGTGAAGGAGCGTGAAGCGGCGCTGATCACCTTCATGGTCACGGCGTCGGGACTGACGCTGTTTTCCATCGGCTCGGCATTCTGGGGGATTGTGGCGGGGGTGTTGACGCTGGTGATTCTGAACTGGCGTAAAGCCTGATACTTGTAGGAGCGAGGCTTGCCCGCGAAGCAGACGGTGCGGTTTATCAGTTGAACCGCATTATCGTTCTTCGCGGGCAAGCCTCGCTCCTACAAAAAAAGCAGGCATAAAAAAACGGCGACCCGAGGGTCGCCGCTTCTTTTATGACATCAAGCCATGACATCAAGCTACCGGATTGATCGGCTTTTCCGGGTACCAGACGTCGATCAGCGGGCTGACGGTCGCTTCCGTCAGTTCGCTGCGGCCCTTGAGCCAGGCTTCGACAGCGGCACGCTGCTCTTCGGACACCGAACCACGCTTCTGCAGGCAAACCAGACCGAAGTCGTCGCCGCCCACGTAGCCCAGGCCGTTGGCCTCCATGGCTTCTTTGAGGAACGCATCGAGGAAAGCATCAATGGCTTCATCAGCCAAATCTTCTTTGAAATCCAGGTTCAGCTCGAAACCCAGCTCTTGAAATTCATCGACGCACAGTTTTTTGCGCAGACGCTGGGAACGGTTAGTCGCCATTGGAACAATCCTCATAAGTAATAACGGGCGGCACTTTAGCAGTTTAAGCCGCCGATTGCCCGTCTCTCCGCGGCGCCACGCCTACCGTCGGTAAAAAAAGCGGATTTGCAAGACAGGGCACGGCACAAGCCGCTACACCTTGGGGCATAATGCCGACACTTTTATGACCACTGAGGGAATTCATTTTCATGCCCTCGTCTTTTTCCCCTCGGCTGTAGGGTTTTATTGCACATGATCAAGTCTTTGCGCCCATTGTTGCTGGCCGGTTTACTGATTCCCCTGGCCTTCTCCGTCTCCGCCGCGCCGATCAACACCGGCCTGTCACCCAACGTCGAAAAGGCCATCAAGGCCAGCAAGATGCCCAACAGCGCCCTGTCGCTGGTGATGATCCCGCTCAACGGCCCCGGCACCCCGACCATTTACAATGCTGACGTCTCGGTCAATCCGGCCTCGACCATGAAGCTGGTCACCACTTACGCGGCCCTGGAAATGCTCGGCCCGAACCATCAGTGGAAAACCGAGTTCTATACCGACGGCACCCTCAGCGGTGGCATTCTCAACGGCAACCTCTACCTCAAGGGTGGCGGCGATCCCAAGCTGAACATGGAAAAACTCTGGTTGCTGATGCGCGACCTGCGCGCCAATGGCGTGACGCAAGTCACCGGCGACCTGGTGCTGGACCGCAACTTCTTCATGCAGCCGCAACTGCCCGAGTTCAACGACGACGGCAATGACGACAACAAGCCGTTCCTGGTCAAGCCCGACTCGCTGCTGGTCAACCTCAAGGCCCTGCGTTTTGTCGCGCGCAACGACAATGGCCGGGTACTGGTGTCGGTGGAGCCGCCGATCGCCAGCATTCGCATCGAAAACCAGGTCAAGGCGATCAATTCCAAGCAATGCACCGGGGGCGTACGGTACAACCCGGTCACCCAGGCCGACGGCAGTGTGACCGTGACCGTCGGCGGCCAGCTGGGCGAAGGCTGCAGCTCCCAGACTTACCTGTCGCTGCTCGACCACGCAACCTACACCGCCGGTGCAGTGCGGGCGATCTGGAAGGAGTTGGGTGGCAGCATCCAGGGCAAGGATGTGCTGGCGGCAACGCCGAAAAACGCCAAGGTCCTGGCCCGCGCCTTCTCGCCGGACCTGGCGGAAATCATCCGCGACATCAACAAATACAGTAACAACACCATGGCCCAGCAGCTGTTCCTGAGCCTGGGCCAGAAATTCCGCACTGACGCCGATGGAGACGACGCCAAGGCGGCCCAACGTGTCGTGCGTCAGTGGCTGGCCAGGAAAGGCATCACCGCGCCGCACCTGGTGATGGAGAACGGTTCCGGCCTGTCCCGTGCAGAACGTGTGAGCGCGCGGGAGATGGCGGCAATGTTGCAAGCCGCATGGCGCAGCCCGTATTCCGCCGAGTTCATCAGCTCGATGCCGATTGCCGGCACCGACGGTACGATGCGCAAGCGCCTGAAAACCACCGCGATGCGCGGTGAGGCCCACGTCAAGACCGGCACACTGAACACGGTACGGGCGATCTCCGGCTACAGCCGCGACATCAACGGCAATACCTGGGCGGTGGTGGCGATCCTCAATGACAAGGCACCGTTTGGTGCTTCCTCGGTGCTGGACCAGGTGCTTCTGGACCTGTATCGCCAGCCGAAATTGCCGGAAACGGCTTCGGTGTTGTAACAAACGCCACAGATCCCCTGTAGGAGCGAGCTTGCTCGCGAAAAACGTCCAGACAACGCGCTCATTCAGACAGCACGCGTTATCGTTGACGTCCTTCGCGAGCAAGCTCGCTCCTACAAGGGGTATTGCGTATCGCTTTAGTCCATCTCGCTCTCAACCCGATCCCTACCCGCCTGCTTCGCCGCATACACACCGGAATCCGCCCGCAGCAGCATCTCGTCCGCACCCTCCCCGACCCGCCAACTGGCGATGCCAAAACTCGCGGTGACGATTCCGACGTCGTCGATCGGTGAGTTGCGCAACCCTTGCCACAACTCCACCGCCAATACATGGGCCTGTTTGCCGTCGATACCGGGGCAAAGCACCATGAACTCCTCGCCTCCCAGGCGGCAGAACACATCAGAGCGACGCAGCCGATGGCCGATGCGTTCGCAGACTGCCTGCAACACCCGATCGCCCACCGCGTGACCATACTGGTCATTAATCCGCTTGAAATGGTCGATATCGAGCATGATCACCGACAGTTCACCGCCACCGCGCTCGACCCGGGCCATTTCGGTGGTCAGGCGCTCCTGGAAATAGCGGCGATTGTGGATCCCGGTCAGGGAGTCCGTGACCGACAGCGCCCGCAGCTCTTCCTCGACCCGTTTCAGGTCGGTAATGTCCGAGATGTAGCCATGCCAGAGCACACCGCCGCCGGGCAATTCCTCCGGGGTCGCCTCGCCACGCACCCAGCGCAGGCCACGCTGGGGCAGTTGCACGCGGTACTCTTCGCGCCACGGGCTGAGGTTGTCTGCCGACGCCCGGATCGAGGCGCGGACCCGGGTCGTGTCCTGGGGATGAATCCGGGTGAACATCGCTTCGGCATTGAACAGCAACACCTCGGGTTCCAGCTCATAGATCTCACGGATACCGTCGCTGGCATAGATCACACTGAAGCGCCCATCGAACTCCATCTTGATCTGATAGATGCCGCCGGGCACATGGGCGCTGAGTTTCTTCAGCAACAGATCCCGGGCCGCCAGGGCCTCGTGCACCCGTTTGCGCTCGGTGATGTCGATACAGATTGCCAGGTGGCCGACCCACAAGCCTTGCTCATCGAGCACCGGAGTGGCCAGCATGTTCACCGTCAGATGGCTGCCGTCGCTGCGCAGCAGCGTCCATTCCCGCGCCTCGTGACCGCCCTCTTCACCGCCCGCGACCAGCATCGCGTGGCAGGTCGGGATCGGCTTGCCATAACGCGCGCTCAACTCCGCCGAGCGCGCGATGAGTTCGCGGGGCAGGTGCAGGTTTTCCAGGGTCATATGGCCGACCGCTTGCGCACTGGTGTAGCCGAGCATTTGCTGTGCTCCGGCATTGAACGTGCTGATGACGCCCCGCAAGTCGGTGGCGATGATCGCCACCTGGGTCGCGGCGTCCAGCACACTGCGCAACTGGCCATGGGTACCGCGCAGTTCCTGTTCACGGGCGTGCAATTCATGCGTGCGCTGTTGGACCATTTTCAACGCCCGCTGACGCTGACTGACCAGCACGTAAAGCAAGGCACTGAGCAACACACTGAGCAGCCCCCCCAGCACCACCAGACTGGTCACCGAGGAATGGTTGGCGTTTAGAAACGCCTCGCTGGGCAGTATGTCGACTTGATAGTCGCGGTCGGCCATTCGCAGCAACCGGGACGCCGATAATTCGCTGGTAGCAGGCGTATTGAGAGATTCGAACAGCACTTCGTGCTGATCGCCAGTGGATAAGTCGAGGATACGCACCGAAAGATAATCACGGTCTGCCTCAGGCAACCCGTCCGCCAGCAATTGGCGCATGCTGATGACCGCCATCACATAGCCATAGGGTTTTGCCGCAGCCGCGCCCGGACCGTTGCGCGACATGACCGGCGCCACCAACAGCACACCACGGGCATCTGACGGTGCGGTATCGATCAGATGCAGCGGCTGCGACACTGCCATGCCACCCGACGCGTCCGCTCGCTCAAGCGCGGAGCGGCGCAACGGTTGGGCCAGCAAGTCATAGCCCAATGGCGAGCCGAAGGTACTGTGGGTCTGACTGAAGAGGACCGGTACGTACTCATCCCGTTCAGCCGCCAATTGCAGCTGTCCGTTGGGCATCAGTTCACGGATGGTGAAATCTGCCAGCCCTTCTTCGCGCATCTGACGTTCGAATTCCGGCCGCTCGGCATGGCTCACCCGCCGAGCGAACGAGTACGCCTGGGTTCGATGCAGCAACGGTTGGGTGTAGCCGTCGAATTCCTGCCGGGATACCGAGATGGAATTGGCAAAGAACCGGCGCACGCCATCGAGGCGCTGCTCCTGATCTTCGAAACGTTCTTCGATACGGCTGTAACGTTCGCTGGCCAGCAGTTGGAAACGTTGCCGCAATTGTTGGTGAAACAGATTGAGCGTCGACCAGGCAAGTAAACTCGTGAGAATACCGCCGGCCAGCAACACCAGTAGCGCGACCATCCAGGCCGAGACGTCTTCACTGATAAACCCGAGGATCTTCGGGCGCACGGCGTTCAACGACATAGACGCAACTCAAAACGCCAGGTGCGGGAAAGCCCATTGGCTATCTTGAGTTATAGCTATTAGCCACTAATTTCACCAGTATTGCAGGAATCCAAGAGCCTTTAAAAATCAAGGCTCTGTGGATCCAATTATTTAAAGCGTCAACGAGCCGTTATTTTCCAGGCGCGGTGGATCTTGCCATTACGGGCGAAATCCGGATCAATGGTCTGGGCGGTGATTTCCTCGACCGCGTAACGCTCGGTAAGGTTCTCTTCCAGGCTGAACTTGCGGAAGTTATTGGAGAAGTACAACACCCCGCCCGGTGCCAGCCGCGCCATGGCCAGATCGATCAGTTGCACCTGGTCCCGCTGCACATCGAAGATGCCTTCCATGCGCTTGGAGTTGGAAAAGGTCGGCGGATCGATGAAGATCAGGTCGTACTCGTCACGGCAGGCGTCGAGCCAGGCCATCACGTCGCCCTGCTCCAGCCGGTTCTTGTCGGAGAAGCCATTGAGCGACAGGTTGCGCCGCGCCCAGTCCAGGTAGGTTTTCGACAAATCGACGCTGGTGGTGCTGCGCGCACCGCCCTTGGCCGCATGGACACTGGCGGTCGCGGTGTAGCAATACAGGTTGAGGAAGCGCTTGCCGGCCGCCTCTTTCTGAATGCGCATGCGCATCGGCCGGTGGTCGAGGAACAGCCCGGTGTCGAGGTAGTCGGTGAGGTTGACCAGCAGCTTCACGCCACCCTCGTTGACCTCGACGAACTTGCCCTGGGCCGCTTGCCGCTCGTACTGCTTGGTGCCGCTCTGACGCTCGCGACGCTTGACCACCACGCGGCTCTTGTCGATGTTCAACGCCTGGGGGATGGCCGCGAGTGCATCGAACATGCGCGCCGAGGCTTTTTCCGGATCGATGGATTTGGGCGCGGCGTATTCCTGGACGTGGACCCAATCCTGATACAAGTCGATGGCCATGGAGTATTCCGGCATGTCGGCGTCATAGACGCGGTAGCAGTCGATGCCTTCACGCTTGACCCATTTGCCCAGGGCCTTGAGGTTTTTTTGCAGGCGGTTGGCGAACATCTGCCCGCCTTCGCTCAAGCGCGGTTGCTCGACCACCACCGGTGCCGGTTTGATCGGGTTGCCGTTCTTGTTGTACTTCTCGTACTTGCCCGGCGCCACATCGTCGGCGGCGACCTCTACTTGCGCCTGCTCGCGCTCGACCTGACGCTGTTCCGGGGTGCGACGCTCGCCGGTGACGAACTGGTCCGGGGTGACCTTGATCAGCAACAATTTGCACGGCAAGGCGCCGTTCCAGAACGAATATTGTTTGTGACTGCGGATGCCCATGCGCTTGCCCAGCTCCGGGGCGCCGGTGAAGACCGCGGCTTCCCAGTTCAGGCAAGCCTGACGCAGACGTTCGCCGAGGTTCTGGTACAGATAGAGCAAACTCGCCTCGTCTCCCAGACGTTCACCGTACGGCGGGTTGCAGATCACCAGGCCTTTCTGGTTCTGGTCCGGACGCGGCTCGAAGGTGCCGACTTCGCCTTGGTAGATCTTGATCCACTCGCTCAGGCCGGCACGCTCGACGTTGTTGCGGCCCGGTTGAATCAGGCGCGGATCGGCTTCGTAGCCGCGAATCCACAGAGGTGGCTTGGCCAGGCCGGCCGCGCAACGCTCAGTGGCTTCTTCGTGAAGTTTTTTCCACAGCGCGGGTACGTGACCGAGCCATGCGGTGAAGCCCCACTGCTCACGGCGCAAGTTCGGCGCCATATCGGCGGCGATCATTGCGGCTTCGACCAGGAAGGTGCCGACGCCGCACATCGGGTCAGCCAGGGCGCCGCCTTCGGCAGCGATCCGTGGCCAGCCGGAACGGATCAGGATCGCCGCCGCGAGGTTTTCCTTCAACGGCGCCGCCCCCTGCTGCAAGCGATAGCCGCGCTGGTGCAGGCTGTGGCCGGAGAGGTCGAGGGAGAGAATCGCTTCGCCGCGATCCAGGCGCAGGTGAATGCGCAGGTCCGGATTGAGCTTGTCGATGGAGGGACGGTCACCCTGCGGGGTCCGCAGTTTGTCGACGATGGCATCCTTGACCTTCAGCGCGCCGAAGTGGGTGTTGTCGATGCCCGAGCCGTGACCGCTGAACTCGACGGCCAGGGTGCCGTCGTTGAGCATGTGGTCTTGCCACTCGATATCGAGCACACCGTGGTAGAGGTCTTCGGCATCCTTCATCGGGAAACGCTTGAGCACCAGCAGGACCCGGTTCGCCAGACGCGACCACAGGCACAGGCGATAGGCGGTTTCCATGGTGGCCATGCCGCGCACGGCAGAGGTGTGCTCGCGCGCTTCTTCAAGGCCAAGCCCGACGGCTTCCTCGATAAGCAGGCCTTCAAGGCCTTTGGGGCAAGTGAGGAAGAGTTCGAAACGATCGGACATGGGAATTCCAGAACCTTTAGCTGAGTGGACCGACAACGCATTGCCGGCCCGGTTTTCAATCAGGCGCTTTTCTAAAAGAGCGCCCGCGTGGCACGAAGGTGTGCCGTTCCACCCGTGCTGCTCCGGTCAAAAGAGCTTAGATGCACAGATAGATAAAAAAGTTGAAGCAACAAAATGTCATAAAGCGACCCTTCGTCGAATAATGCCCCGCGTAACGCGAGCGATTCTCAGCAAAGGATTAACCCCATCATCTAGCGCAAGGCCGATCATACCGGGGTTTGGCCAATTAACGGCGGACAAACATCGTGTTACTTATCGCCTTACCATCTTTATCGTTACGTCCTTATGACAAAACGATCATTCCCTCGATGTGACGCATTGGTTAGAACTCAACACAGGTTGACGTCGCAACGGCGTCAACACCTTGGCTCGCGACGCCGGCAGCGAGCCCCAACGGCAGGAATTTCCTGCCAGACCTCGATTGAGGTCGACGCGATACATACAGTCAACAAGTGAGGGCAACACCCTATGAGAAGACTTAAGCGTGATCCGTTGGAAAGAGCATTTTTGCGCGGATATCAATATGGCGTTGGTGGCAAATCCCGTGAGCTTTGCCCATTTACTCTACCGTCGGTACGCCAAGCCTGGATTAACGGCTGGCGAGAAGGACGCGGCGACAACTGGGACGGTATGACCGGCACTGCGGGAATCCACAGACTCAACGAACTTCACGCCGTCGGCTGACACAGGGCACAACACTCCGACACGACAATCTGATTACGTAACCCCTTACCACGCACGCCCCATCCGGGCGGCGGGCTCCGGCCCAAGGGCTCCCTCGAGGAGCCCTTTTTTATGCCGTCTCCTGTCATACACCTTCCCTGCAGGAGCCAGCTTGCTGGCGATGGACTTCAACGATAACGCGCTCTTTCAGGATGCACGCGTTGTCCTTGAGTTTTTCGCGAGCGAGCTCGCTCCTACATGCGATGGAGTGTCAGATACACAAATATCGGCTGACACACCTTCGCCGGCAAGCCGGCTCCTACAAGGGATCAGCGCTGGGCTGCGATCGCGTCGACAGCCTCGCGAATCAACGCCGGCCCCTTATAGATGAAGCCGGAATACAGCTGCACCAGGCTCGCCCCCGCCGCGATTTTCTCTGCCGCGTGTTTGCCTTCGGTGATGCCGCCCACGGCAATGATCGGCAAACGACCGCCCAGCTCCGACGCCAGCACTTTCACCGTGTGGGTGCTCTTCTCGCGAACCGGGGCGCCGGACAGGCCACCCGCCTCGTCACCGTACTCCATGCCTTCGACGCCGACACGGCTCAGGGTGGTGTTGGTGGCGATGACTGCATCCATCCCCGTTTCGATCAATGCTTGGGCGACCTGGACGGTTTCTTCATCGGTCATGTCCGGCGCGATCTTGATCGCCAACGGCACGTGCTTGCCGTGACGCAAGGCCAATTCCGCCCGACGCGTGGCCAGGTCGGCCAGCAACTGCTTGAGCGAGTCGCCGAACTGCAGGCTGCGCAAGCCCGGGGTGTTCGGCGAGCTGACGTTGACTGTCACGTAGCTGGCGTGGGCGTAGACTTTCTCCAGGCAGATCAGGTAGTCGTCGACCGCACGCTCGACCGGCGTATCGAAGTTCTTACCGATATTGATGCCCAGCACGCCCTTGTACTTGGCCGCAGCCACGCGAGCCAACAGGTGATCGACGCCGAGGTTGTTGAACCCCATGCGGTTGATGATCGCTTCGGCTTCCGGCAGGCGGAAAATCCGTGGCTTCGGATTGCCCGGTTGCGAACGCGGGGTGATGGTGCCGATTTCGACAAAGCCGAAACCCAGTTGGGCAAATCCGTCGATGGCCGCGCCATTCTTGTCCAGTCCGGCTGCCAGACCAACAGGGTTGGGGAAGTCCAGGCCCATGACGGTCACCGGCATTTTCGCCGGGGCCTTGCACAGCAAGCCGTTGAGACCCAAACGCCCGCCCGCGCCGATCAGGTCCAGGGACAGATCGTGGGAGGTTTCCGGGGAAAGTTGGAACAACAGCTGACGGGCCAGGTTGTACATGGGCGGCTTTGACTCGATTGGCGGCGAAATGAGGCGGCGATTATAGCCGGGCATCGAGGGTCCAGGCGAGGCACAAGGCAAAAACAGCCGGCGATGGCATATGCCTTGCACCGCCACTGGCATCAGTACCCATGCCAACGGCGGAATGGGTCGAAAGACAAAGGCGTCGTCACCTGGCCTTGCTTGGGCAAAGTCGGTACGGCGCTTTTTTATGAAGGTGTTTACCCATGATTGAAACTCCAGCCTCCCCACTGGCCTGGGTCCACGGCAGCGATGCCCCGGAAAAGACCGAAATCAACCTCGGCTTCATGGCCCTGAGCGACTGCGCTTCGCTGGTGGTCGCAGCCACCCAGGGTTTCGCCCAGCCTTATGGCCTGACGCTGAACCTCAAGCGCCAGTCGTCGTGGGCCAACCTGCGGGACAAACTGGTCAGTGGTGAACTCGACGCCGCTCACAGTTTGTACGGCTTGGTTTACGCGGTTCACCTGGGAATAGGTGGCGTGGCTGCCACCGACATGGCGGTATTGATGGGCCTGAACCAGAACGGCCAGAGCATCAACCTGTCCCATGGCTTGCAGGCCCTGGGCGTGACCAGTCCTGAAGCACTGGACCGGCATGTGCACCAAAGTCGCCCAAAACTTACCTTCGCCCAGACATTCCCGACCGGCACCCACGCCATGTGGCTCTATTACTGGCTGGCCAGCCAAGGCATCCATCCGTTGCACGACGTCAACAGCGTCGTGGTGCCGCCGCCGCAAATGGTCGCGCACCTGCAAGCGGGCCGTATCGACGGTTTTTGCGTCGGCGAACCGTGGTCCGCCAGTGCGGTGAAGCAGGATCTCGGTTTTACCCTGGCGACGACCCAGACCATCTGGCCCGATCACCCGGAAAAAGTCCTCGGCTGCACCCGCTCCTTCGTCGAGCAATACCCCAACACCGCGCGGGCGCTGGTGATGGCGATCCTGGAGGCCAGCCGCTTCATCGAGGCCAGCACCGAGAATCGGCGCAGCACCGCCCAATTGCTCAGCGCAACGCAGTACCTGGATGCGCCACTCGATTGCATCGAACCACGCTTGCTGGGCGACTACGCCGATGGCCTCGGCAATCGCTGGCAAGACCCCCATGCACTGCGCTTTCACGGCGCTGGCGAGGTCAACTTGCCGTACTTGTCCGATGGCATGTGGTTCATGACCCAATTCCGCCGCTGGGGTTTGTTGCGCGACGATCCGGACTACCTCGCAGTGGCCCGCCAGGTGCAGCAACTAGACTTGTATCGAGAGGCCGCCATCGCAGTCGGTGTCGCCGCCGGGAGTCCGCCGATGCGCAGCAACCAGCTCATCGACGGCAAGGTCTGGGACGGCTCGGACCCTGCCGGCTATGCCCGCAGTTTCAAGCTGCATGCCATGAGCGACAGCTCACCGCTTTCCGCCAGCCGCTGACAGGAGACTGCATCTATGTTGCGAATCCTGCTGATCAACGACACCGCGAAGAAAGTCGGTCGCCTGAAAGCGGCCCTGACCGAAGCCGGCTTCGAGGTCATAGACGAATCCGGCCTGACCATCGACCTGCCCGCGCGCGTCGAAACGGTGCGACCGGACGTAATCCTGATCGATACCGAGTCACCCAGTCGGGATGTCATGGAGCAAGTAGTACTGGTAAGTCGCGATCAACCGCGGCCGATCGTGATGTTTACCGACGAGCATGACCCGGACGTGATGCGCCAGGCGATCAAGTCCGGGGTCAGTGCCTACATCGTCGAAGGCATTCACGCACAACGCCTGCAGCCGATTCTCGACGTGGCCATGGCACGCTTCGAAAGTGACCAGGCCCTGCGTGCGCAACTGCACGCCCGGGACCAGCAACTGGCCGAGCGCAAGCGCATCGAGCTGGCCAAGGGTCTGCTGATGAAGATGAAGGATTGCAACGAGGAACAGGCCTACACCCTGATGCGCCGCCAGGCCATGAGCCGTCAGCAGAAGCTGATTCAGGTGGCGGAGCAGATCATTGCCATGAGTGAGTTGCTGGGCTGAAGCCTTATGGCGCCTGTCAGGGCGCCTTAACTGTAGGAGCGAGCTTGCTCGCGATGGACTAAAGAGCGCCGCATTTAACCAGCAAACACGCGTTATCGTTAACGACCTTCGCGAGCAAGCTCGCTCCTACAATTGGGCTTGCCCGCGATGGCCGCGACTCGGTGTTACTTGTTGGCACAGATCTCGCTAGGTAATCACCACAGGTAACCAACGGCGGTTGCCCCACCTACGACAAAGACGTCGCTCACCCCATTCGCCCCTGGCGAGTCGGGTGGCGGCGTTTTTTTGTTTTGGCCCCACAGCCCGGGGCCGGTGGAGCGGCCGATGCGGCGCCCCACTTGCAAGCTCATGACTCCTTCTCGAGACGACTAACAGCTGAGGTGCGCGATGAATTCAAGCTTCTGGAAATCCGGCCATACCCCGACACTGTTCGCGGCCTTCCTCTATTTCGACCTGAGCTTCATGGTCTGGTACCTGCTCGGCCCGCTCGCCGTGCAGATTGCCACCGACCTGCAACTGACCACCCAGCAACGCGGACTGGTCGTCGCCACGCCTATCCTGGCCGGGGCCCTGCTGCGCTTCGTGATGGGCCTGCTGGCTGACCGCCTGTCGCCCAAGACCGCCGGACTGATCGGCCAGGTGATCGTCATCTGCGCCCTGTTCGTCGCCTGGAAACACGGGATCCACAGTTATGAACAAGCGTTGCTGCTGGGCCTGTTCCTCGGCATGGCCGGCGCGTCCTTCGCCGTTGCGCTGCCGCTGGCCTCGCAGTGGTACCCGCCGCAGCACCAGGGCAAAGCCATGGGCATCGCCGGCGCTGGCAACTCCGGTACTGTGCTCGCAGCCCTGATCGCCCCGGTCCTGGCCGCTTCGTTTGGCTGGAGCAACGTGTTCGGCTTCGCCCTGATTCCGTTGATCCTGACTATCATCACCTTTGCCTGGCTGGCCAAGAACGCCCCTGAACGGCCGAAAGCCAAATCCGTTTCCGACTACTTCAAGGCCTTGGGCGACCGCGACAGCTGGTGGTTCATGTTCTTCTACAGCGTCACCTTCGGCGGCTTCATCGGCCTGGCCAGCGCCCTGCCCGGCTATTTTAACGATCAATACGGCCTGAGCCCGGTGACCGCCGGTTATTACACCGCGGCCTGCGTGTTCGGTGGCAGCCTGATGCGTCCGTTGGGCGGTGCCCTGGCCGACCGTTTCGGCGGGATTCGCACACTGCTGGTGATGTACACCGTGGCCGCGACCTGCATTGCGGCGGTGGGTTTCAATCTGCCGAGCTCCTACGCCGCCTTGGCACTGTTCGTGTGCACGATGCTCGGTCTGGGTGCGGGTAATGGCGCAGTATTCCAGTTGGTTCCACAGCGCTTCCGTCGGGAGATCGGCGTAATGACCGGTTTGATCGGCATGGCCGGTGGTATCGGTGGTTTCGCGCTGGCGGCCGGCATGGGCGCGATCAAGCAAAGCACCGGCAGTTATCAGATGGCGCTGTGGTTGTTCGCCAGCCTCGGTGTCCTTGCCTGGTTTGGCCTGCACGGGGTGAAACGTCGCTGGAGAACCACCTGGGGTTCGGCTGCCGTCACCGCTGCACGGGTATGAGGGCTGAATGAGCCTGCAATTGAGTTTCGCCGAAGCGAGCGCCGTCGGCCCTCGCGACGAGAACCAGGACGCCCTGCGCCTGGTCACTCCAACGCCGGCGCTGGCGGCGAGCAAGGGTTATCTGTTCGCCATCGCCGACGGCGTCAGCCAGTGCGCCGATGGCGGCCTCGCCGCCCGCTCGACCTTGCAGGCACTGGCGCTGGACTACTACGCCACCCCGGAAACCTGGGGAGTCGCCCAGGCGCTGGATCGCCTGCTACTGGCACAAAATCGCTGGTTGCAGGCCAACGGCGGAGGGCAACCCTTGCTCACCACGGTCAGCGCCCTGGTCATGCGTGGCAGGCGCTTCACCCTCGCCCATGTCGGCGATTGCCGGGTCTATCGCTGGCACGCCGACACGTTACAACGGGTGAGCGAGGATCATGTCTGGGATCAGCCGGGCATGCAGCATGTGCTCAAACGGGCGCTGGGGCTGGACCAGCACCTGGTGCTGGATTTTCTCGATGGCGAATTGCGCGTCAACGAGAGTTTCGTGCTGCTCAGCGATGGTGTCTGGGCGGTGCTGGGCGATACCGCGATTGCGGCGATCCTGCGCGACCAGCCCGACCTGCAGAGCGCCGCGCAAACCCTGGTCAGCGCCGCGCACCTGGCCGGCAGCCAGGACAACGCCAGCGCCTTGCTGGTGCGGGTCGATGCCTTGGGTGAAACCAGTATCGGCGATGCATTGATTCATTTGCAGCAATGGCCGCTGCCGCCCGCGCTGAAACCAGGCCAGGCCTTCGAGGGCTGGGAGGTCGAAGGGATACTCGGGCAGAGCCAGCAATCGCTGCTCTATCGGGTTCGCGACGGGCAACAACAGCCCTGGCTATTGAAAACCTTGCCCGGTGCGTTGCGCGACGACCACCTGGCCGGGCAAGCGTTGCTGTCGGAGGAATGGTTTCTCAAACGTGTCGCCGGCCGGCACTTCCCTGAAGTCCACGCCGCCAGCCAGCGTCAGCACTTGTACTACGTGATGCGTGAATACTCGGGGTCGACCCTGGCGCAGCTGCAGGAAAAAGTCGGCCCCCTGCCCTTGGCCCAATGGCTGGATCTGGCCGAACGCCTGCTGCGGGCGGTGGGGATGCTGCACCGACGGCAGATTCTCCATCGCGATATCAAGCCGGAGAACCTGCTGCTGGGGGACGACGGTGAGTTGCGGCTGCTGGACTTCGGCCTCGCCTACTGCCCCGGCCTGTCCGAAGATCAGCCCTCGACCCTGCCCGGAACGCCCAGCTACATCGCGCCGGAAGCTTTTGGCGCAGGCACACCGACGCCGCAACAGGACTTGTATGCAGTCGGCGTGACCTTGTATTTCCTGCTCACCGGCCACTATCCCTACGGCGAAATCGAAGCGTTCCAGCGTCCGCGATTTGGCGTGCCGGTCAGTGCCAGCCGCTACCGGCCCGACCTGCCGGAATGGATCGCACAAAGCCTGGAGCGCGCCGTTGCGGCGGATCCGGACCAGCGCTTTGAAACGGCGGAAGAATGGTTGCTGCTGCTGGAGCAGGGTGAGCGGCGCAGCTTGAGCGTGCGGCCCAGACCTCTGCTGGAGCGAGAGCCGTTGAAGGTCTGGCGGACATTGGCGCTGGTGTCGCTGGTGGTGAATCTGGTGCTGCTGGTATTGGTGTTTCGTGGGTAGAAGATCGCAACCTGGTTTCCCTGTAGGAGCGAGCCTGCTCGCGAAAAACCCGAAGGCGCCGCAGGGCATCTGGTTTCACGCGTTATCGTTCACGACCTTCGCGAGCGAGCTCGCTCCTACAGGGGAACGAGGCTGCGATCTCTTGCACTTCTGCCTTAAAACCGGGCGTCTCGCCTTAAATCGGTGCATCAACCTATCGCTGAATAAGTGCAAAACCCCTGAAACCGCTGCTTTTCGCCACTTGGCACAACCACTGCATTACCTCTCTCAACTGACATAAAGCCCAACCTTCAACGACGAAGGCTGCGCTACCCGAGAGAACGGGACAAGGACAAAGGCGTCCTCGCCAGGCAACTGGCGGGATGCCTTTTTTTGTTTGCGCAAAATTTGTCGAGCAAGACCACAAAGCCCTGATGAGGCGGGTCTGAGCTCCCCGGAGAACCTGATGAAAAAACTAAAACTGGTGATGATCGGCAACGGCATGGCCGGGGTTCGTACCCTGGAAGAACTGCTTAAGCTGAGCAACGAGCTGTACGACATCACGGTCTTCGGCGCCGAACCCCATACCAACTACAACCGCATCCTGCTGTCGCCGGTCCTGGCCGGCGAACAGACGTTCGAAGAGATCGTGCTCAACGACCTGGACTGGTACCTGGAAAACAACATCAAGCTGCTGCTCAACCGCAAAGTGGTGCAGATCGACCGGGTCAAACGCCGGGTCATTGCCGAAGACGGCAGCGAAGCCGAATACGATCGCCTGCTGATCGCCACCGGTTCGACCCCATTCATCCTGCCGATCCCGGGCAACACCCTGCAGGGCGTGATCGGCTACCGCGACATTGCCGACACCCAGGTGATGATCGACACCGCCAAGACCCACAAGCACGCCGTGGTCATCGGCGGTGGCCTGCTCGGCCTGGAAGCCGCTAACGGCCTGATGCTGCGTGGCATGCACGTCACCGTGGTGCACATCGGCGAATGGCTGCTGGAGCGGCAACTGGACAAGACCAGCGGCGAACTGCTGCAAACCGCGCTTGAAGGCCGTGGCCTGCACTTTCGCCTGCGCGAACAGACCCAGGCCCTGCACGACGCCGGCAATGGCCGGGTCGGTTCGGTGGAGTTCAAGAACGGCGACATCATCCCCGCCGACCTGGTGGTGATGGCCGCCGGTATCCGCCCCAGCACCGAACTGGCGGAAAAAGCCGGCATCCCCTGTAACCGCGGGATTCTGGTCAACGACACCATGCAAACCTACGACCCTCGGGTCTACGCCATCGGCGAATGCGCCAGCCATCGCGGCACCGCCTACGGCCTGGTGGCGCCGCTGTTCGAACAAGCCAAGGTCTGCGCCAACCACTTGGCCCAACTGGGTTTCGCCACTTACAAGGGCTCGGTGACCTCGACCAAATTGAAAGTCACCGGCATCGACCTGTTTTCCGCCGGCGACTTCATGGGCGGCGAAGGCACCGAGACCATCACCCTCTCCGACCCGATCGGCGGCGTCTACAAAAAACTGGTGATCAAGGATGACGTGCTGGTCGGTGCCTGCCTGTACGGCGACACGGCCGACGGCGGCTGGTATTTCCGGCAGATTCGTGAGAACCACGGCATCGGCGAGATCCGCGATCACTTGATGTTTGGAGAAAACGCGCTGGGCGATGTAGGACACCAGGGCCAGGACAAAGCCATGAGCATGGCCGACACCGCCGAAGTCTGCGGTTGCAACGGCGTGTGCAAAGGCACCATCGTCAAGGCCATCCAGGAACACGGCCTGTTCAGCGTCGACGACGTCAAAAAGCACACCAAGGCCGCCAGCTCCTGCGGTTCCTGCGCCGGCCTGGTGGAACAGATCCTGATCAACACCGTGGGCGGCGCCGCCGACGTCAAGCCCAAGAGCGAAAAAGCCATCTGCGGCTGCAGCGACCTCAACCACGGGCAAATCCGCCAGGCCATCCGCGAACAGCATCTGCTGACCATCGCCGGCACCCTGAGCTACCTGAACTGGCGCACCCCGAACGGCTGCGCCACCTGCCGCCCGGCGCTCAACTACTACCTGATTTCCACCTGGCCGGGCGAAGCCAAGGACGATCCGCAGTCGCGCCTGGTCAACGAACGCGCTCACGCCAACATTCAGAAAGACGGCACTTACTCGGTTGTCCCGCGGATGTGGGGTGGTGTGACCAACCCTTCGGAACTGCGGCGCATCGCCGACGTGGCCGACAAGTACAACGTGCCAATGGTCAAGGTCACCGGCGGCCAGCGCATCGACTTGCTGGGGATCAAGAAGCAGGACCTGCCGGGGGTCTGGAAGGACCTCGACATGCCGTCCGGCCATGCCTACGGCAAATCCATCCGCACCGTGAAGACCTGCGTCGGCAGCGAGTTCTGCCGCTTCGGCACCCAGAACTCCACACAACTGGGGATCGAGCTGGAGCATGACCTGTTCAACATGTGGTCGCCGCACAAGGTGAAGCTGGCCGTCTCCGGTTGCCCACGCAATTGCTCGGAAGCCGGCATCAAGGACGTGGGAATTATCGGCGTGGATTCCGGCTGGGAGATGTATATCGGCGGCAACGGCGGGATCAAGACCGAAGTTGCCGAGTTTTTCGTCAAGCTCAAGACCGCCGAAGAAGTGCGTGAATACAACGGCGCCTTCCTGCAGCTCTACCGCGAAGAAGCCTTCTACCTCGAGCGCACCGTGCATTACCTGCAGCGGGTCGGCATGGAACACATCAAGAAAGCCGTGCTGGAAGACCCGGAGCGGCGCAAGGCCCTCAATGCGCGCCTGCAATTCTCCCTGTCGTTCGAACAGGATCCGTGGAAGGAACGCCTGGAACAGCCGCTGCTGAAAAAAGAGTTCGAGGTCATCCCCGTGAAGAACCTGGAGGTGCTGGCATGACCTGGCTGGATATCTGCGCACTGGAAGAGATCAATGCCCTGGGCTCGCGGATCATCGCCGGCCCGAAAGGCGACATTGCGATTTTTCGTACCAGCGACGATGAAGTGTTCGCCCTCGACGACCGCTGCCCGCACAAGGGCGGTCCGTTGTCCCAAGGCTTGATCTATGGCAAACGCGTCGCCTGTCCGCTGCACAACTGGCAGATCGACCTGGAAACCGGCGAAGCCCAGGCACCGGACATCGGTTGCGCTCACCACCATGCGGCACGGGTCGAAAATGGCCGGGTGCTGCTGTCCCTGCGGGAAGCAAGCTAATGAACCGTCAGATCACCGCCTCCACTTGCTGTTACTGCGGGGTCGGCTGCGGTGTGCTGATCGAGCATGACGGCGAGCACATCTTCGGCGTCAGCGGCGATCCGGCGCACCCGGCCAACTTCGGCAAACTGTGCAGCAAGGGCTCGACCCTGCACCTGACCGGCGACCCGGCGGCCCGGGCGTTGTACCCCGAACTGCGCCTCGGTAAAGGCCTTGCCCGCAGTCGCACCGACTGGGACACCGCCCTCGATCACGCCGCCAGCGTGTTCGCCGGGACCATTGCCGAACACGGCCCTGACAGCGTGGCGTTCTACATCTCCGGGCAATTGCTGACCGAGGATTACTACAGTTTCAACAAGCTGGCGCGCGCGCTGGTGGGCACCAACAACATCGATAGCAATTCACGGTTGTGCATGTCTTCGGCAGTGGTCGGCTACAAGCGCAGCCTCGGCGCCGACGCGCCCCCTTGCAACTACGAAGACCTGGAGTTGAGCGACTGCGTGATGATCGTCGGCAGCAACATGGCCTACGCGCATCCGATCCTGTTTCGTCGCCTGGAAGAAGCCAAATCCCGTCGGCCACAGATGAAGGTCATCGTCATCGACCCGCGTCGCACCGACACCTGCGATCTGGCTGACCTGCACCTGGCGATTCTGCCGGGGACCGATGTCGCGTTGTTCCATGGGATTTTGCACTTGCTGCTGTGGGAAGACTGGATCGACCGCGATTTCATCAAGGCGCACACCCAGGGCCTGCCCGAGCTGAAGAGCCTGGTGCGCGACTACACGCCGCAAATGGTCTCGCAACTGTGCGGGATCAGCGTCGAGCAACTGCACCAATGTGCCGAATGGGTCGGCACTTCGCCGAGCTTCCTGTCGTTGTGGTGCATGGGGCTGAACCAGTCCACCGCCGGCAGCGCGAAGAACAGCGCACTGATCAACCTGCACCTGGCCACCGGGCAAATCGGTCGCCCCGGTGCCGGCCCTTTCTCGCTGACCGGCCAGCCAAACGCCATGGGCGGCCGCGAAACCGGCAGCTTGTCGAACCTGTTGCCAGGTCATCGCGAAGCCGACAACGCCGAGCACCGAGCGCAAGTGGCGTCTTACTGGGGTGTCGAGCAGCTTCCACATACCACCGGCCTGACCGCCATCGAGTTGTTCGAACAGGTTCGCGGCGGCAAGATCAAGGCGCTGTGGATCGCCTGCACCAACCCCGCGCAATCGATGCCGGACCAGAGCGCCGTGCGCGCGGCCCTGCAAGCCTGTCCATTCGTGGTCTTGCAGGAAGCCTTCCGCACCACCGAGACCGCCGCGTTCGCCGATCTGCTGCTGCCGGCCGCCAGCTGGGGTGAAAAAGAGGGCACGGTGACCAACTCCGAACGCCGCATTTCCCACGTGCGGCAGGCAATCGTCGCACCCGGCGAGACCCGTTCCGACTGGGCGATCACCGTGGATTTCGCACAGCGCCTGGAAAAACATCTGCGTCCAGGGCAAGACAGTCTGTTCGCATTCGACACCCCGTCACAGATTTTCGATGAGTACAAGCAACTGACTCGCGGCCGGGATCTGGACCTGTCCGGCCTCAGCCATGCGCTGATCGACCGTCTGGGCCCACAGCAATGGCCCTTCCCTGCCGGAGCCACCGAAGGCACGGCGCGGCTGTACCTGGACGGCACTTTCCCGACTGCCAGCGGACGGGCGCAGTTTGTCGCCGACCCGTATCGCGCCGCCAAGGAACAACGGGATGCGCGCTTCCCCCTGACCCTGATCACTGGCCGTCTTCGCGACCAATGGCACGGCATGAGCCGCACCGGGACCGCCGCCCAGCTGTTCGGGCACGTCAGCGAAGCCGTGTTGAGCCTGCACCCGGACGAGTTGCGCCGCCATCGCCTGCAACCGGGAGACCTGATCAGCCTGAAAAGTCGCCGGGGCGCGGTGATCGTGCCCGTCGACAGCGATGACAGCGTGCGGCCCGGCCAGGCGTTCCTGCCGATGCATTGGGGCGACCGTTTCCTCAAGGGCGGCGTGAATACGCTGACCCAACCGGCGTTCGATCCCCTGTCGAAACAACCGGAACTCAAGCACAGCGGCGTGCGCCTTGAACCTGTGCACCTGCCGTGGCAGCTGTTCGCCCTCATCGAGGGCAATGTTCAACAGCACTTTGAGACGCTACGACCGCTCTGCGAGGCATTTTCCTACGTGAGCCTTAGCGTCGCCGGCCGGGAACGCCCAGCGTTGCTCATACGCGCTGCCAGCGCCGTTGCGCCGGACCCGCAACTGTTGCGCGAGATCGATCGCTGCCTGGAGCTCAACGACGGCCCGGTATTGGCCTACGACGATCCTCGGCGCTCCATAGGCAAACGGGTGCGGATCGAGAACGGCCGGATCACTGCGATTCGGCTGGCAGGCGAAACCCTGGCCCAGCACTGGCTGCAAAACCTGTGGCTGGAAGGTCGCGCCGATGAACAACTGCGGCGCTGGTTGCTCGCCCCGCTGAGCGCACCACCAGGCCAGGCCAATGCATCGGCCGCGGGCAGCAAAACCCTGTGTAACTGCATGAACGTCAGCCAAGGCGCGGTCTGTGCCGGCATCGGTCGAGGCCTGGACTTGCAGGGTTTGAAACAAGAATTGGGCTGCGGCACGCAATGCGGCTCCTGTGTTCCGGAAATCAAGCGTTTGCTGGCCGCCACCGCGCAGCCGGTTGCCGTTGTCTCGTGAGGAAAAACACTATGAGCGCAAAAGTCTGGCTGGTGGGTGCGGGTCCTGGCGACCCGGAATTGCTGACTCTGAAAGCGGTACGGGCACTGCGCGAAGCCGATGTGGTGCTGATCGACGATCTGGTCAACATCGCGGTACTGGAGCATTGCCCCCAGGCGCGGATCATTGCCGTGGGCAAACGCGGTGGCTGCCGCTCTACACCCCAGGCGTTCATCCATCGCCTGATGCTGCGTTATGCCCGCCAGGGTAAATGCGTGGTGCGGCTCAAGGGTGGCGATCCGTGCATTTTCGGCCGGGGCGGTGAAGAAGCACAGTGGTTGCGCGAACGTAGCGTCGAGGTGGAGCTGGTCAATGGCATCACTGCCGGGCTTGCCGGTGCGACACAGTGCGATATTCCGTTGACCCTGCGCGGCGTTGCGCGTGGCGTGACGCTGGTGACTGCCCACACCCAGGATGGCAGCAGCCTGAACTGGCAAGCCCTGGCCCAGGGCGGCACGACACTGGTGATCTACATGGGGGTGGCGAAGCTGAGCGAGATCCGTGAGCAATTGCTGGCTGGTGGGATGGCGGCGGACATGCCGGTGGCGATGATTGAAAACGCTTCCCTGCCGCATCAGCGCGAATGTCGCAGTGACCTGACGGCCATGGAAGAAGATGCCTGCGCCTTTGAGTTGAAGAGCCCGGCGATCCTGGTGATTGGCGCTGTGGCAGCAGGCTCTCATCATTGTAGGAGCGAGCTTGCTCGCGATGAACCTGAGAACGCCGCGGAGTACCAAGCTGGCAGCGTTATCGTTGACGACCATCGCGAGCAAGCCCGGTCCTTCAAGTAACGCCAGAACCCAAATCGCAGACAAAGAAAAGCCCGGCCGAAGCCGGGCTTTTCAGAGCTGCGAGCTAATTACTTAGCTTGAGCTTCAACCTGCGCTTCTACGCGACGGTTTACAGCACGGCCAGCGTCAGTAGCGTTGTCGGCAACTGGGCGGGATTCGCCGTAGCCAACAGACTGAACGCGGGACGATTCAACACCGTACTGGTTGGTCAGAACTTGCTTAACGGCGTTTGCACGACGCTCGGACAGTTTCTGGTTGTAAGCGTCAGGACCGACGGAGTCAGTGTGACCTTCAACAGTGGTGCTGGTGGATGGGTACTGCTTCATGAAGTCAGCGAGGTTCTTGATGTCGCCGTAGCTGTTAGGCTTGACTACCGACTTGTCGAAGTCGAACTTCACGTCCAGCTCAACACGAACAACTTCAGCAACTGCAGGGCAGCCGTCAGCGTCAACAGTTACGTTGGCTGGGGTGTCCGGGCACTTGTCGACGTTGTCGCACACGCCATCGTTGTCGCTGTCGGAGCAAACTTCAGCTGGTGCTGGAACTGGAGCAGCGGCAGGCTTGGAGCCGCCACCGAAGTTCACACCGATACCGACGCTTGGAGCCCACTCGGTGTCGCCCTGGTCGATGTTGTATTGAGCTTCAACGCCAGCACGGGCGTAGAAGTTCTCGGTGAAGTACAGCTTGGCACCGCCGCCAACGTTGGCGAAGGTGGAACGGTTACGACCGTTCGAGCCGTTCTGATCAATGCTCTGATCGGAGAAGCCAGCCGAGACGTAAGGACGGACCATGTCGCCTGGGTTGTTGAAGTGGTACAGAGCGTCCAGAGCGGTGTTGGCGCCCTTGATGTTCTGGCCGGAGTCAGAACGAACGTTGTGCACTTCGTCGTAGGCCAGACGCAGTTCAACGTCGTCGGTCAGGAAGTAACCTACGGAACCGCCGAACAGGTTGCCGTTGTTCTTGAAGTTACGAGCGCTGTCGAATTGTTCTTTCTTGGCGAAGCCTTCGATTTCAACTGCGCCTTGGCCTTGTGCCAGAGCGCCGAACGAAGTGGCAGCAATAAGAGAACCAATGGCCAAGCCCAAGGTGTTTTTCAGTTTCATCCGTTAAATCCCCATCTGGTGATTGTGAAGCAGTCCCGCAAACCGGGGGACAACTCGGCGGCAAGTCTATCAGAACTTGCCTACACGTAAGAGATATTTGCGCTGAACTAAGTTTCAGCGACGCCTGCAAATTTCTCACGCAATTTGTCTAGAGCACGTTTGTAACGCATTTTTGTCGCACTCAAACCCATGTGCATGATGTCTGCGATCTCCTGAAACTCCAGCTCTGCGACAAATCGTAGCACCAGGATTTCTCTGTCAATCGGGTTCACATACACTAACCAGCGATCAAGTCCACCCTTTTCCTCGGGTTTCGGCGCCTTTTCTTCAGACGCTTCCTCGAGGGGGTCCAGACTCAAAGCGTCCATCAAGCGACGCTTTCGCCGTTCTTTCCGATACTGCGTGATGCATTCGTTGTACGTGATGCTATATAGCCACGTCTTGAACTTCGATTTCCCCTCGAAGTTCTTCAAGCCATACAACACCTTCAACATCACTTCCTGACAGACATCGTCTGCGTCTCGATCGTTCCCGAGATACCGTGCACAGACGTTAAATAATGTTCTCTGGTAACGCCGCATCAGTTCTTCATAGGCGCGCGTTACGTGAAACAGCTCGGTGTGCGAGCGCGCGACCAACTCCTCATCAGAGAGCTCGCGGGGGTCGTAGCGCGTGGAGAGCGATTGAGCTTTATTCAAAACAAGTCGGGCCGACAGTCAGGTCAATGTCCGCCGCGGCCCTTGCGGGCTTTCAGCGGCGGCATACATTAGCAGGGTTTGCCGGGTTAGCGGCTACTCACATGCTGCTCCAGGAGGATCCGATTGGAGAGAGAGACTAGCTCACCCTCATCGGTCAGCAATGTGGTTTTAACCGTGCCGATCTCTTCGATCTGGCCTTCGACCTCGCCAACACTCACTTGTTGCCCAACCTGATACAACTCACGCACATAGATTCCCGCAAGAATCTGACCGGCAATTTCCCGGCTTCCCAATCCCATGGCCAGCGCAACCGCCAGACCAACGGTAATCAAAACGATCACAATCACATGGTTGAGCAGGTCAGTCTTGACCTCCAACTGGCTGATCGCGACCGAAATACTGATGATAATCACCAGGCCCTGGGCAATTCGCCCCAGGCCGGCAGCGTAATCAAGCCCTACACCCTCTGCCGCTCCACGCACCAGTCCATTGGCCAATTGCGCCAGCAACACACCCACCAGCAACACCAGCGCGGCGCCAAATACCTTCGGCAAATACAGCGCAAGCATATCCAGCGTAGCTGAAACTCGCTCAAGTCCAAGGGATTCCGCGGCCGAAACCAGAAAAATCAGCAGGACGAACCAGTAGACGATCTTCCCGATCAGCGTCGAGATCGGCACTTGCAGACCGGCCCGGGACAGCAATTTGGTCAGGCCGGTGCCGCCCATCAGACGATCGAGTCCCAGCTTGGCGAGCAACTTGGACAACAAAGTATCCAAAAGTTTCGCAACGACGAAACCCAATAGCAAAACAACCAGTGCACCGAACAGGTTCGGGATGAAATTTGCAACCTTGGTCCATAACGCAGTCATTGCAGTGACGAGGCTCTGGGTCCAGAGATCAAGTTCCATATTCAATCAGCCTTATCTGCAGTGCGAGCGGTAGGTTTACGGTGACGGGAGACCGGCGAGACATGGGCCGATCCGTTATTCAGGGCAATCATCAGCGCGGGCAGCCAGCGGCCCAGCAGGCTGAACAGATCGCCGGCGCCGACCTGGCGATTGGCGGTTTTCAGTACACGGCCAAGGCACGCATCGTCGTCCCGGGTGGACGGTGAGGCCTTGAGCATGTCACGCAAAGACTGTTCGAACGGATCGTGCATACGCACCTCTCGTGATGTCTGTGAAAAGACGCGATCAAATTTGCCCGGGTCACATGGCAAACCGTCAGACCCAGCGCAAACGTCGGAATAACCACCACTGTCCCAGTGCCACCGAGAGCATCAACAGGCAGGCGACAAGGAAGCCATAAGGGCTTTCGGAGAACGGGATTCCGCCGACGTTGATCCCCAGAAGACCGGTCAGAAAACTCATCGGCAAAAAGATCCCGGTGATGATCCCGAAGCGGTACATCGTGCGGTTCATGCGCACGCTCAAACGTCTATCTTCAGCCTCGAGGACCAGCCCCACCCGCTCGCGGGTCAATTCCAGCTCCTCGAGATAACGGGTCAGGCTGTTGTTCAATTCGTTCCAGTAATCGCCATCGTCCTCGACGAACCAGGGCAGTTTTATCCGTGTCAGTTGACCGAAGATATCCCGTTGCGGAGCGAGAAAACGTTTCAGCGCAGCCGCCCTGCGACGGATCTGCAAAACGGCTCCATGCTCGGGGGTGTACCGTTCGTCGGTATCCAGCTTTTCTTCTTCCTCATCGACCACTTCCGAGAGGCAGGTGACCAGATCCTGCACCTTGTTGGTGAGGTACTGAGCCATATAAAGGATGAGTTCGGAGGCGGTTTTCGGCCCCTTGCCTGCCTCCAGCTGCACCAGCAGCTCGTCGGTGGCACGCAAAGGACGCAATCGCAGGGAAATCACCCGCTGGGCCGAGGCGAAGATCCGCACCGACACCATGTCTTCGGGCTCCGCACCCGGATTGAGATTGACGCCACGCAAAAATAGCAGCAGTTCGCTGTCAGGAAGCTGTAAAAGACGCGGACGGGTGTTCTCTTCCAGCAGCAGGTCACAGCTGAATTCGCTCAGGCCACTGGATTTACGCAGCCAGGTCTGGGTTTGCGGATGACTGCGATCCCAGTGCAGCCACAGGCTTTCATGTGCCTGCAGCTGCAAGTCATCGAGTTCAGTCCGGGCTATCGAACGCGCACCGCCTTTACCGTCCAGTACTAGGGCATGGACCAGCCCCCACTGCGCGTTTTCTTCCTCGAACATCCTCACCCCTATCGTTGAAACAAAAAGCCAGCGACGCTTTATTCAGGCATTTCAAGCGGGCTTGGCGAAATGATCACGCCGTTATTGTCCGCATAAATGTAATGGCCAGGATGGAACGTCACGCCGGCAAAGGTCACGGGCACGTTAAGGTCGCCGATACCGCGCTTGTCGGTCTTCATCGGGTGACTGGCCAGGGCTTGAACCCCCAGCTCGGTTTGCGCGATGACATCGACGTCGCGGATGCAACCATAGATGACCAGCCCTTCCCAGCCGTTTTTCGCGGCTTTCTCGGCCAGCATGTCGCCCAGCAGTGCCCGGCGCAGGGAACCGCCGCCGTCGACTACCAATACCTTGCCTTCACCCTTGAGCTCGACCTGCTCCTTGACCAGCGAGTTGTCTTCGAAGCACTTGATGGTCACGATCTCGCCGCCGAAGGAATCATGGCCGCCGAAATTGCTGAACATCGGTTCCAGCACCTGCACCAGCTCCGGATAGGCGTCGCACAGATCAGGCGTGAGGTAATGTTTCATCGAGAAACTCCTGTAGAGAGGAAGGCAAGCACGAACATCACTGAGGGCCCAGCCATCGAAATGACCAGAAAAGCTCAACGCGTCATATCTTAGCCGCAAGCCGATGAGAGCGAAATGCCCTTGTTAGAGCATCAGGCTCGGATCGCCGAGACCAAATCCGCTTTTTCGCCGAGCAACGGTGTGTATTGATCCGCCAGCCAGCGCGCTACCATTGGCCAGACTTCGGTCTGGGCCGCTTTGCTGACGAGCATTTCCACGTGACCGAAATTATCGCCAAAGCCCTGTTCGCGACCCAGGACAATGAATTGTTTGTGCTCGGAACCCACCTGATCGAATAATTTTCGACAAGCCCAGGCCGGATCCTGATGGTCCCCTGTGGCACTCACGGCCAGCACGGGCACCTTGACCTCGGCCAGCCCGGCCCACCAATCCTTGTCGGCATCGCCAAATCGCCCGAACAGGCCATACCAGCGCATGCTTTCCAGGGCCAGGCCAATGGGCTCGTCCTCCGGGCCGCGCTTGAGCCGTGCCCCCGAGAGCTGGGCAAAACGCTTGAGAATAAAGCGCCCGCTCCACTCCACCGGCGGAAATTTCAATGGCCAGTAGGTTCGGCTGACCTGTGTGCCGAAAAAGGCCGCAGACGCCACGAGCGGTTCGCCGATGTAGTCGCCGCCCAATGCCGCGGCCAGTGTAATGCCGCCCAGGGAGTGACCGATCCAGTGCGGGACCTGGTCACTTTGCTCGCGCACGAAGGCGCCAATGGCCGGCAGATCGTATCGGGCGTAGTCGGCAACGCGGTTATTGCGATAGTTCTGGTTGCGCTGGGACAAGCCATGGCCGCGCATTTCCGCAATCCACACATCGAAGCCCAGGCGCGCCAGATACGCGCCCAGCCCCAGGCCCTTGGGGGAAAACCAGAACCGTCGATTGGAGAAGCTGCCGTGCAACAGGATCACCGGCACGCCACGCACGGCAGGTTCGTCCGCCATGCCGAGACGTGTCACAGCCAGCTCAACGGTGCCGTCGGGGCTGTTGCCGGGTTTCAAACGATAGACGTCTTCGCTCAGATCACCGCGTCGTTCGGCGCTGATCAGGGCGACAGGAAATAGGTTGCTGCTGCTTTGCATAATGCTCTTGCACAAAAAAAGGCGGCTTCCAGAGGAGCCCGCCCTGCTTGAATCTCTGAAAAGGCTCGCCATTGTGGGAGCGAGCCTGCTCGCGAAGGACGCCAAGTCAACGCGTTTATCCAGCCATGACGCGTTATCGTTTACGACCATCGCGAGCAGGCTCGCTCCCACAGGGAGCGAGCCCTTTCACGCCTCTATCAAGCCTGAGCTTGACCTTCAGCCAGGAAGAACCAGGTTTCCAGCACGGAATCGGGGTTCAACGAAACGCTTTCAATGCCCTGCTCCATCAGCCACTTGGCCAGATCCGGGTGGTCCGAAGGGCCCTGACCGCAGATGCCGATGTATTTGCCGGCCTTGTTGCAGGCCTGAATCGCGTTGGCCAACAACTTCTTGACCGCCGGATTACGCTCGTCGAACAGGTGCGCGATGATCCCGGAGTCACGGTCCAGGCCCAGGGTCAGCTGGGTCAGGTCGTTGGAACCGATGGAGAAACCGTCGAAGAATTCGAGGAATTCTTCAGCCAGGATCGCGTTGGACGGCAGTTCGCACATCATGATCACGCGCAGGCCGTTGTCGCCACGGGCCAGGCCGTTTTCGGCCAGCAGGTCGACGACCTGGCTCGCTTCGCCCAGGGTGCGGACGAACGGCACCATGATTTCAACATTGGTCAGGCCCATCTCGTTGCGCACGCGCTTGAGGGCACGGCACTCGAGTTCGAAGCAGTCACGGAAGGCTTCGCTGATGTAACGCGACGCACCGCGGAAGCCCAGCATCGGGTTTTCTTCTTCCGGCTCGTAGAGTTTGCCGCCGATCAGGTTCGCGTATTCGTTGGACTTGAAGTCCGACAGGCGCACGATGACCTTTTTCGGATAGAACGCTGCAGCCAGGGTGCTGATGCCTTCGACCAGTTTCTCTACGTAGAAGCCGACCGGGTCGTCGTAACCGGCGATGCGCTTGTCGACGCTGTCCTTGATGTCCTGCGGCAGGCCGTCGTAGTTCAACAGCGCTTTGGGGTGGACACCGATCATGCGGTTGATGATGAACTCCAGGCGGGCCAGGCCCACACCGGCGTTCGGCAATTGCGCGAAGTCGAAGGCGCGATCCGGGTTGCCGACGTTCATCATGATCTTGAACGGCAGGTCAGGCATGGCATCAACGGAGTTTTTCTTTATGTCGAAGCCCAGCTCGCCTTCGAAGATGTAACCGGTGTCGCCTTCGGCGCAGGAAACGGTCACGCCCTGGCCGTCTTGCAACAGCTGGGTGGCGTTGCCGCAACCGACCACGGCCGGGATCCCCAGCTCGCGCGCGATGATCGCCGCGTGGCAGGTACGGCCGCCACGGTTGGTGACGATGGCGCTGGCGCGCTTCATGACCGGTTCCCAGTCCGGGTCGGTCATGTCGGAGACCAGTACGTCACCTGGCTGGACCTTGTCCATCTCGGACACGTCCTTGATGATGCGGACCTTGCCGGCGCCGATGCGCTGGCCGATGGCGCGACCTTCAACCAGCACGGTGCCGGTTTCTTTCAACAGGTAGCGTTCCATGACGTTCGCCGACGTACGGCTCTTCACGGTTTCAGGACGGGCCTGAACGATGTAGAGCTTGCCGTCGTCGCCGTCTTTGGCCCATTCGATGTCCATCGGGCACTTGTAGTGCTTTTCGATGATCATCGCTTGCTTGGCCAGTTCGCTGACTTCAGCGTCGCTCAGGCAGAAACGGGCGCGATCGGCCTTGTCGACGTCGATGGTCTTGACCGATTTACCTGCCGTGGCGACTTCGCCGTAGATCATCTTGATGGCTTTGCTGCCCAGGTTGCGACGCAGGATGGCCGGACGACCGGCTTCCAGCGTGCCTTTGTGGACATAGAACTCATCCGGGTTCACCGCGCCTTGCACGACGGTTTCACCCAGGCCGTAGGCGCCGGTGATGAACACCACGTCACGGAAGCCCGATTCGGTATCGAGGGTGAACATCACGCCGGCCGTACCGGTTTCGGAGCGGACCATGCGCTGCACGCCGGCCGACAGGGCCACCAGCTTGTGGTCGAAGCCTTGGTGAACGCGGTAGGAAATGGCGCGGTCGTTGAACAGGGAGGCGAACACTTCTTTCGCAGCGCGAATGACGTTTTCGACGCCACGGATGTTCAGGAAGGTTTCCTGCTGACCGGCGAAGGAAGCGTCCGGCAAGTCTTCAGCGGTAGCCGAAGAGCGCACGGCCACGGCCATGTCGGGGTTGCCGGCCGACAGCGTGGCGAACGCGGTGCGGATTTCGGCGTTGAGCTTCTCCGGGAATTCGGCTTCCATGATCCATTGGCGGATCTGCGCACCGGTCTTGGCCAGGGCGTTCACATCGTCGACGTCCAGCGCGTCGAGCGCGGCATGGATCTGATCGTTCAGGCCGCTCAGCTCCAGAAAATCACGATAAGCCTGAGCTGTCGTGGCGAAGCCACCGGGCACCGATACACCGGCACCGGCCAGGTTACTGATCATCTCGCCCAGGGATGCGTTCTTGCCCCCTACGTGCTCCACATCATGGACGCCGAGCTTATCGAGGGAAACTACGTACTCTACCAAGGTGATCTCTCCACTAACTGTGTTGGATAAGCTCAGAAGCCGGCTGCTCCAGGGAGCATTTGCCAGCTGTATGGCCTGGACCTGGAAAATAAGTGAGAATGCGGGCCACTGGCGGCCGGCAAATCGCGCCTATCATATCCAAGATTCGTTACTAGCTTAAGGGTGCAAATGAAACGATCTGCCTTCTTTATTTCCGACGGTACCGGCATCACAGCCGAAACTCTTGGCCAAAGCCTGCTGGCGCAGTTCGAAAACATTACCTTCAGCAAATTCACGCGACCGTACATCGACAACGCGGATAAAGCGCGGGCCATGGTACAACAAATCAACAAAGCCGCCGAAAACGACGGCTTCCGGCCGATCATCTTCGACACCATCGTCAATCAGGACATCCGTGAGATCCTCGCAACGTCCAATGGTTTCATGATCGACATTTTCTCGACCTTCCTGGCGCCACTTGAACAGGAATTGACCGAGCATTCTTCGTACACCGTCGGCAAGTCCCACTCGATTGGCAGCAATTCCAATTACATGGAACGCATCGAGGCGGTCAACTTCGCCCTCGACAACGACGACGGCGCGCGCACGCATTATTACGACAAGGCGGACCTGATCCTAGTGGGTGTGTCGCGTTGTGGTAAGACGCCGACGTGTCTGTACATGGCCATGCAATTTGGCATCCGCGCGGCCAATTATCCGCTGACCGAAGACGACATGGAGCGCCTGCAACTGCCAACAGCCCTGCGCACCCACCAGCACAAGCTGTTCGGCCTGACCATCGACCCGGACCGCCTCACCGCAATCCGCCACGAGCGCAAACCCAACAGCCGCTACTCGAGCTACGCTCAGTGCGAATTCGAAGTGCGCGAGGTGGAGAACCTGTTTCGTCGCGAGAACATCCCGCATATCAACTCCACGCATTTTTCCGTTGAAGAAATTTCGGCGAAGATCCTGGTGGAGAAAGGGGTTGAGCGGCGGTTCAAGTAATTCTTTAGCGCCTGCCCGGCCACCATCGCGGGCAAGCCCGCTCCCACAGGGTTCTTCATCGTTTGCAGATTTTGCATCCAAACATAGATTTCCGTAGGAGCCAGGCTTGCCGGCGATGGCGCACTCGAGGACGCCTTCGCCGGCAAGCCTGGCTCCTACGGAGATGGCGTCAGATCACGAATAAATCCACAAACCTGTTCACCGGTGTGGCCTCAAGCCTCGCCTGGTCTTTGCATAACTGAAAAATCTCGGCGCTGCGCTGCGCCGTAAACCGTGTCGCCAGGTTCGCCTTGAACTTGTCCTCGAGCAGCGCAATGCCGTCGCCACGGCGCCGACGATGGCCGATCGGGTACTCGACCGCCACGTTTTCGGTGCTCGAGCCGTCCTTGAAAAACACCTGCACCGCGTTGGCGATGGAGCGCTTGTCGGCCTCCAGGTATTCGCGGGTGTAGCGCGGCTCTTCGACGACGACCATTTTCTCGCGCAGCACATCGATGATCGGATGGGCGGCGTGGAAGTCGTCTTCGTAGTGCTCGGCCACCAGGTTGCCGAAGGCCAGCGGCACGGCTGTCATGTACTGGATGCAGTGATCACGGTCGGCAGCGTTGGCCAGCGGCCCCACTTTGGAGATGATACGAATCGCCGATTCGTGGGTGGTGATGACGATCCTGTCTATTTCATGCAGGCGATTGCTGACTTGCGGATGCAGGGTCACCGCCGCTTCGCAGGCCGTTTGCGCATGGAATTCGGCGGGAAAGCTGATTTTGAACAAAATGTTTTCCATCACGTAGCTGCCGAACGACCGGGAGAAACTGAAGGCACGCTTGTCCTCAGGCTTGAGCGCCAGATCGTTGTTGGTGTGGCTGAACAATACGTCGTAGAAGCCCCACTGTCTGGCGCTCAGCACACCGGGGATGCCCATTTCACCGCGCATCGCGATGTCCGCCAGGCGCACGCCACGGCTGGACGCGTCGCCGGCCGCCCAGGATTTTCGCGACCCGGCATTCGGCGCGTGACGGTAGGTGCGCAGCGCCTGCCCATCGGCGAAGGCGTGGGATAAGGCAGACAACAACTGCTCGCGATTGGCCCCCATCAGTTTGGCGGTGACAGCCGTCGAGGCGACTTTCACCAGGATGACGTGGTCCAGGCCTACGCGGTTGAAGGCGTTTTCCAGCGCAGTGACGCCCTGGATCTCATGGGCCATGATCATGGCGTCAAGCACCGCCCGCACGGTCAGCGGTGCCTCGCCATTGGCCACGCGCTTTTGCGACAGGTGGTCGGCCACCGCGAGAATACCGCCCAGGTTATCGGACGGATGACCCCATTCGGCGGCGAGCCAGGTGTCGTTGTAGTCCAGCCAACGGACGATGCAACCGATGTCCCAAGCGGCCTTGACCGGATCGAGGCGGTAGCTGGTGCCCGGCACTCGCGCACCGAAAGGCACGACCGTACCTTCGACGAGGGGGCCCAGGTGTTTGGTGCATTCGGGGAAGCGCAGCGCCAGCAGGCCGCAGCCGAGGGTGTCCATCAGGCAGTTGCGGGCGGTATCCAGGGCTTCTTGGGAGTCGATGGTGAAGGTCAGGACATAGTCAGCGATGTCCTGCAGGACCCTGTCGTAGTCGGGGCGGTTGTTCAGGTCGACGTTGGCGCTCATGTTCGATTCACTCGGTTAGTGCTTCGTTGATGGGACCTCGGTTCAGGTTAAATCTCGGTCGGTCGCTACTTTCTCATTGAGAAATGCAATCCCCTGTAGGAGCTGGCTTGCCAGCGAAGAATTCGAATGCGCCGCGTTTTACCAGGAAACACGCGTTTTCGTTAACGACCTTCGCTGGCAAGCCAGCTCCTACAGGGGGGCGTGCAGGCAACAATGATGTTGGATGTGCCGGCCTCTTCGCTGGCAAGCCAGCTCCTACAGGGGTCTTGTGTGGGTTAGAAGGAATCGCCCGGCACGCGGACGTAGCCTTCCATCAACACCCGCGCACTGCGGCTCATGATGGCCTTGTTCACGGTCCATTCACCGTTCACCAGGCTGGCCTCGGCGCCCACGCGCAAGGTGCCGGACGGATGGCCGAAGCGTACGGCATTGCGTTCGACGCCACCCGCGGCAAGGTTCACCAGGGTGCCGGAGATCGCTGCGGCCGTACCGATCGCCACGGCCGCCGTGCCCATCATCGCGTGGTGCAGCTTGCCCATGGACAGCGCGCGCACCAGCAGGTCGACATCACCGGCCGCAATCGCCTTGCCGCTGGATGCCACGTAGTCCGCCGGTTTGGCCACGAACGCCACCTTGGGCGTGTGTTGCCGCTTGGCCGCTTCGTCCAGATCCTTGATCAAGCCCATTCGCAACGCGCCGTAGGCCCGAATGGTTTCGAACATCAGCAGCGCTTTCGGATCGCCGTTGATCGCGCCCTGCAACTCGGTGCCGGTATAACCGATGTCTTCGGCATTGACGAAGATGGTCGGAATGCCGGCGTTGATCATGGTCGCCCTGAAGGTCCCGACCCCGGGCACTTCCAGGTCATCCACCAGGTTGCCGGTGGGGAACATCGAACCACCGCCGCCCTCTTCTTCGGCTGCCGGGTCCATGAATTCGACCTGCACTTCGGCGGCCGGGAACGTCACGCCGTCGAGTTCGAAGTCGCCGGTTTCCTGCACCTCACCGTTGGTGATCGGCACATGGGCGATGATGGTCTTGCCGATGTTGGCCTGCCACACCCGAACCACGGCCACGCCGTTGTGCGGAATGCGGTCGGGGTCCACCAGACCGTTGCTGATGGCAAACGAACCGACCGCCGCCGACAGGTTGCCGCAGTTGCCACTCCAGTCGACGAATGGCTTGTCGATGGAAACCTGGCCGAACAGGTAATCGACGTCGTGATCGGCCTTGATGCTTTTCGACAGGATCACGGTTTTGCTGGTGCTGGACGTTGCGCCGCCCATGCCGTCGATTTGCTTGTCGTAGGGATCGGGGCTGCCGATCACGCGCAACAACAGCGCATCGCGCGCCGGGCCGGGAATCTGTGCCGCTTCGGGCAGGTCCTTGAGGCTGAAGAACACGCCTTTGCTGGTGCCGCCACGCATGTAGGTGGCGGGTATCCTTATTTGCTTTGGAAAAGTAGCTGCGTGAGCCATGGTGCTGCTTACTCCTGATCTGAAAGCAGACACGGGACCTGTAATCCCGTGCCCGCTTGGCGCGTGTTAGACGGCAACCGCCGATTCTTCGAGGAAGTCCTGGGCGAAGCGTTGCAGCACGCCGCCGGCCTCGTAGATCGACACTTCTTCGGCGGTGTCGAGACGGCAAGTCACCGGCACTTCGACGCGTTCGCCGTTCTTGCGGTTGATCACCAGCGTCAGCTCGGCACGTGGCGTGCGTTCGCCGATCACGTCATAGGTTTCGCTGCCATCAATGTTCAGGGTGTGACGGTCGGTACCCGGTTTGAACTCCAGCGGCAACACGCCCATGCCCACCAGGTTGGTGCGGTGGATGCGCTCGAAACCTTCGGCGGCAATCGCTTCCACACCGGCCAGGCGCACGCCCTTGGCCGCCCAGTCCCGGGACGAACCCTGGCCATAGTCGGCGCCGGCGATGATGATCAGCGGCTGCTTGCGTTCCATGTAGGTTTCGATGGCTTCCCACATGCGCATCACTTTGCCTTCCGGCTCGACGCGGGCCAGCGACCCCTGCTTGACCTTGCCGTTTTCCCGGACCATTTCGTTGAACAGTTTCGGGTTGGCGAACGTGGCGCGCTGGGCGGTCAGGTGGTCGCCGCGGTGGGTCGCGTACGAGTTGAAGTCTTCTTCTGGCAGGCCCATTTTCGCCAGGTATTCGCCGGCGGCGCTGTCGAGCATGATCGCGTTGGAAGGCGACAGGTGATCGGTGGTGATGTTGTCCGGCAGCACGGCCAATGGGCGCATGCCCTTGAGCGGACGCGCGCCGGCCAGAGCGCCTTCCCAGTACGGCGGACGGCGGATGTAGGTGCTCATTTCGCGCCAGTCGTACAGCGGGGTCACTTTCGGGCCGGTGTCTTCGTGGATGGCGAACATCGGGATGTAGACCTGACGGAACTGCTCCGGCTTGACCGAGGCCTTGACCACCGCGTCGATTTCCTCGTCGCTCGGCCAGATGTCTTTCAGGCGGATTTCCTTGCCATCCACCACGCCCAGCACATCTTTTTCGATGTCGAAACGGATGGTCCCGGCGATGGCGTAAGCGACCACCAACGGCGGCGATGCGAGGAATGCGTTCTTGGCGTACGGGTGAATCCGCCCGTCGAAGTTGCGGTTACCGGACAACACCGCCGTGGCGTACAGGTCGCGGTCGATGATCTCTTGCTGGATCACCGGATCCAGCGCGCCGGACATGCCGTTGCACGTGGTGCAGGCGAAGGCGACGATGCCGAAACCGAGTTGCTCCAGCTCGCTGGTCAGGCCGGCCTCGTCGAGGTACAGCGCGACGGTTTTCGAACCCGGCGCCAGGGACGATTTGACCCACGGCTTGCGGGTGAGCCCGAGCTTGTTGGCATTGCGCGCCAGCAGGCCGGCGGCAATCACGTTGCGCGGGTTGCTGGTGTTGGTGCAACTGGTGATGGCGGCGATGATCACCGCACCGTCCGGCATCTGGCCAGGCACTTCGGTCCATTGGCCGGAGATGCCTTGGGCGGCGAGGTCCGAGGTGGCAACGCGAGCGTGCGGGTTGCTCGGGCCGGCCATGTTGCGCACCACCGAGGACAGGTTGAAGGTCAAACCTCGCTCGTATTGTGCATTCTTCAAACTGTCAGCCCAGAGGCCGGTCTGCTTGGCGTAGTTCTCGACCAGTTGTACCTGCTCGTCTTCGCGGCCGGTGAGCTTGAGGTAGTCGATAGTCTGCTGGTCGATGTAGAACATCGCCGCGGTAGCACCGTATTCCGGGGCCATGTTGGAAATGGTCGCGCGGTCGCCGAGGGTCAGCGCAGAAGCGCCTTCGCCGAAGAACTCCAGCCAGGCGCCGACAACTTTTTGCTGGCGCAGGAACTCGGTCAACGCCAGCACCATGTCGGTGGCGGTGATGCCCGGTTGTAGCTTGCCGGTGAGTTCGACGCCGACGCTTTCCGGCAGACGCATCCACGATGCGCGGCCGAGCATCACGCTTTCCGCTTCCAGGCCACCGACGCCGATGGCGATCACGCCCAGGGCATCGACGTGCGGGGTGTGGCTGTCGGTGCCGACGCAGGTATCAGGGAAGGCGACGCCGTCACGCACCTGGATCACCGGAGACATCTTCTCCAGGTTGATCTGGTGCATGATGCCGTTGCCCGGCGGGATCACATCGACGTTCTTGAACGCTTTTTTCGTCCAGTTGATGAAGTGGAAACGGTCTTCGTTGCGACGATCTTCGATGGCGCGGTTCTTTTCGAACGCTTCGGGATCGAAGCCTCCACGTTCCACGGCCAGGGAGTGGTCGACGATCAATTGCGTCGGCACCACCGGGTTCACTTGGGCCGGGTCGCCGCCTTGCAGGGCGATGGCGTCACGCAGGCCGGCGAGGTCCACCAGGGCGGTCTGGCCGAGAATGTCGTGGCACACCACGCGGGCCGGGAACCAGGGGAAATCGAGGTCGCGCTTGCGCTCGATGAATTGCTTCAGGGATTCGGTGAGCGTGGCCGGGTCACAGCGGCGCACCAGGTTTTCCGCCAGCACGCGGGAGGTGTACGGCAGAGTGTCGTAGGCGCCGGGCTGGATGGCCTCGACCGCCGCACGGACGTCAAAGTAATCCAGATGGCTGCCGGGCAGCGGTTTGCGGAATTCAGTGTTCATCGTCAGGGACTCGGTCACGGTGATTACAAAGGGTGGGGCCTGGCACCGGATTTGAATTGAAACCGATCCCTTGTAGGAGCTGGCTTGCCAGCGAATGCGGCGCGTCAGGCGACATTAATGTCGGATGTGATGGCCTCTTCGCTGGCAAGCCAGCTCCTACAGGGGTTCCCGGTTCATTCAGCAACCAGCGCCGGTGCCCACCGGTCAGCGTTGTTCGATTGGCACGAACTTGCGCTGTTCGACGCCGGTGTATTCGGCGCTCGGGCGGATGATGCGGTTGTTGGCACGCTGCTCGAACACATGCGCCGCCCAGCCGGTCAGGCGCGAGCAGACGAAAATCGGGGTGAACAACTTGGTCGGAATGCCCATGAAGTGATACGTCGACGCATGGTAGAAGTCGGCGTTCGGGAACAGTTTCTTCTGCTCCCACATGGTCTTGTCGATGGCTTCGGAAACCGGGAACAGCACGGTGTCGCCCACTTCGTCAGCGAGTTTTTTCGACCAGGCCTTGATCACCTCGTTGCGCGGATCGTTGTCCTTATAGATCGCGTGGCCGAAACCCATGATCTTGTCCTTGCGTTCGAGCATGCCGAGGGTGCCCTTGATCGCCTCCTCCGGTGAGCTGAAGCGCGCGATCATTTCCATCGCCGCTTCGTTGGCGCCACCGTGCAACGGACCGCGCAAGGTGCCGATGGCCGCCGTGACGCAGGAAAACAGATCCGACAACGTCGAGGCGCAAACCCGCGCGGCGAAGGTCGAGGCGTTGAATTCGTGCTCCGCATAGAGGATCAGCGAAACGTTCATCACCTTGACGTGCAACTCGCTCGGCTTCTTGTCGTGCAGCAGGTGCAGGAAATGACCGCCGATGGTCCGCTCGTCGCTCACGCAGTCGATGCGCTTGCCGTCGTGGCTGAAGCGATACCAGTAGCACATGATCGCCGGGAACGCGGCCAGCAGGCGGTCGGTCTTGTCGTGCTGCTCGGAGAAGTCGTTCTCCGGTTCGATGTTGCCCAGGAACGAGCAACCGGTGCGCATCACGTCCATCGGGTGGGCGTCGGCGGGGATGCGTTCCAGCACTTCTTTCAAGGCTTGCGGCAGCTCGCGCAGCTTGCCCAGCTTGTCGAGATAGGCATCGAGTTGCACCTGGGTCGGCAGCTCGCCGTACAGCAGCAGGTAGGCCACTTCTTCGAATTGGGCGTCAGCCGCCAGTTCGCGAACGTCGTAGCCGCGATAAGTCAGGCCTGCGCCCGACTGGCCCACGGTGGACAGTGCGGTTTGTCCGGCAACCTGGCCACGGAGCCCGGCGCCACTGAGTACTTTTGCTTCGGCCATTGCTGTCTCCAGTTTTCTTGAATTTGTTAGGGAATCGGCAAATACACGGGTCGGGATTGACTCCGGCCCTGTAGGAGCGAGCTTGCTCGCGATGGTGGACGGAACACCACGTTGTATCAGGCAGTACCCGTTATCGTTCACGTCCATCGTCGGAACGCCGCCCGGAGCAAGCTCGCTCCCACAAGGGGTTTCATTATTTTTTAGCAGCAAACAACGCATCGAGCTTCTGCTCGAAGGTGTGGTAGTCAATGCGATCGTAAAGCTCCATGCGCGTCTGCATGGTATCGATGACGTTCTGTTGCGTACCGTCGCGGCGGATCGCGGTGTAGACGTTTTCCGCGGCCTTGTTCATCGCACGGAAGGCCGACAGCGGGTACAGCACCAGTGACACATCGGCGCCAGCCAGCTGCTCGGTGGTGTACAGCGGCGTCGCGCCGAACTCGGTGATGTTGGCCAGGATCGGCGCTTTCACGCGGCTGGCGAACAGCTTGTACATCTCCAGTTCAGTGATGGCTTCCGGGAAGATCATGTCGGCGCCCGCCTCGATGCACGCTTCAGCGCGCTCCAGGGCCGATTCCAGTCCTTCCACCGCCAGGGCGTCGGTGCGGGCCATGATCACGAAGCTGTCATCGGTGCGGGCATCGACCGCGGCCTTGATGCGATCGACCATTTCCTGCAGGGACACGATCTCTTTATTAGGACGGTGGCCGCAGCGCTTGGCACCGACCTGGTCTTCGATGTGAATCGCCGCCGCGCCGAACTTGATCATCGACTTGACGGTACGGGCGACGTTGAATGCCGAGGAACCGAAACCGGTGTCCACGTCCACCAGCAGCGGCAGGTCGCAGACGTCGGTGATGCGACGCACGTCGGTCAGCACGTCGTCCAGACCGGTAATGCCCAGGTCCGGTACGCCGAGGGAACCGGCAGCCACCCCGCCACCGGACAGGTAAATAGCCTTGAAACCGGCGCGCTTGGCCAGCAGCGCGTGATTGGCGTTGATCGCGCCGACCACTTGCAGCGGATGTTCGCTGGCGACCGCATCGCGAAAACGCTGGCCTGGAGTGCTCTTGTTGGAACTCATGACTCACCTCGTTCAGTGGCTGTCGGGTTAACGCCGTCCTGGTAGTGACGGGCGATATTGCGTTTGGACGCGCCGATGTGGCGGCGCATCAACAACTCGGCCAGCTCACCGTCACGGTCGGCGATGGCGTCGAGAATACGGTGGTGCTCGGCGAAGGCCTGGTGCGGCCGATTGGGCGTGGTGGAAAACTGGATGCGGTACATGCGCACCAGTTGATAAAGCTCGCCGCAGAGCATCTGGGTCAGGGTGCGGTTACCGCTGCCCTGGATGATTCGGTAATGAAAGTCGAAATCGCCTTCCTGCTGGTAGTAACCGACACCCGCCTGAAACGCCGCATCGCGCTCGTGGGTTTCGAGGACGCGGCGCAGTTCGTCGATTTCTTCAAGGGTCATGCGTTCGGCCGCCAGACGGCAGGCCATGCCTTCGAGGGACTCGCGGATTTCGTAGAGTTCCACCAGCTCGGCGTGGTTGAGCGACACCACCCGCGCGCCGACGTGCGGTATGCGCACCAACAGGCGCTGGCCTTCCAGGCGGTGGATCGCCTCACGCAACGGACCGCGACTGATGCCGTAGGTGCGCGCCAGCTCCGGCTCGGAAATCTTGCTGCCCGGGGCGATTTCGCCTTTGACGATGGCCGCCTGAATGCGTCGGAAGACATTCTCGGAAAGTGTTTCCGAATCGTCTTGCGCAATGACCGGCGGATCGGGTTGATCCAGCATATTGTCGACACCTTGATAACCAATGACGCAAAAACTAACGAATACAGGCCGCATAGTCAAAGGATAATTAGGTATTGTCGACAATCGTCTAATAACCGACTGCATTCCATCATCGCAGTACCTCGGCTTATCGCCAGCCGTCGACGCTGGCGCCATAAAACCACCGTGCTAGAATGCCGGCCGCATTTGTTTGTGACATCTGCACGGCTTGTCATCATTGATAGGCATACGAGGGAGCTTGCGCAGCAATGCCAGGGCCTTGAACTGAAGTATGGACCGCCGCGCACCAGGATTTATGAGACTCAAGCCCTTCCCCGCATTCCTTTTTATGCTCTGCCTGCCCGGTTATGCCGCGGCGGGGGAAAAAACCGTGTACGGCCTCAACGAGTACGCCTCGCTGAATGGCATCAACCTGGAAGTCGCCGCCAAACTCGACACCGGAGCGAAAACCGCCTCCTTGAGTGCCCGCGACATCAAACGCTTCAAACGCAATGGCGAGTCCTGGGTACGCTTCTACCTGGCCATCGACGCCGCCCATTCGCACCCGATCGAACGGCCGCTGGCCCGGGTCAGCAAGATCAAGCGCAGGGCCGGTGACTACGATCCGGAAGCCGGCAAGAAGTACACCGCCCGTCCGGTGATCGAGCTCGATATCTGCATGGGTTCGGCTTTACGCAGCATCGAAGTGAACTTGACCGACCGTAGCGCCTTCCAATACCCGCTCTTGATCGGCTCCGAAGCCCTGAAACGCTTCGATGCACTGGTCGACCCCAGCCTTAAATACGCTGCTGGCAAACCCGCCTGCGCCACCGACGCACATACCGCAGAGTAATTCCAATGCGCTCTCTTACCCTCCACCTGAAATTCCTGATCGCCATCCTGGTGGTGCTGGGCATTTCAGTTACGGCCTATCAGATCTTCGTGCTCGGCATTCCCGTGACCGAAGACGCCACCGACGACTTGTGGAACATCGACGCCAAGGTCGAGTTCGTCGCCAGCACCAAGGACCCGGTCAAGATCCAGATGTTCGTGCCACCGCTGAGCCGCGACTACGTCAGCCTCAACGAGAGCTTTATCTCCAATAATTACGGCGTGGCGGTGAACCGGGTTGACGGTAACCGCAAGGTCACGTGGTCGGCGCGCAGGGCCAAGGGCAACCAGACCCTCTATTACCGCCTGGTGCTGACCAAGCGTTACAGCGGCGAAAAACTGAAGATCAAGGGTCCGACGTTCCGCGACAGCATTGTCGTGGAAGGCCCGGAAAAAGTCGCCGCCGAAGCCCTGCTCGCACCGATCCGCCAGCACTCGGCCGACGTCGAGACCTTCATCGGCGAAGCCATCAAGCGCGTCAATAATGTCAACGATGACAATGTGAAGCTGCTGCTGGGCGGCGATCCGACCGTCGGGCACAAGGCTAAAATCGTCGAACTGCTGCTGTCCATCGCCCACGTGCCGGTGGAAAAGGTCCACACCATCCGCCTGGTGGCCGACCAGCCGCAAACCCCGGAACTCTGGCTGCGCAGCTTCAACGGCACCGACTGGCTGTACTTCAATCCGGAAACCGGTGAACAGGGCCTGCCGACCGACCGCCTGCTGTGGTGGACCGGTGACGAAAACCTGATCACCGTCGATGGCGGCAAGAAGGCCACAGTGACCTTCAGCATGAACAACAGCGAAATGAACGCCATTCGCCTGGCCAAGCTGACTGACGAAAACACCGACGCCAACTTCCTCGAATACTCTTTGTACGGTCTGCCGCTGCAAACCCAGCAGACCTTCATGATCATGGTGATGATCCCGATCGGCGTCCTGGTGATCCTGATCCTGCGCAACCTGATCGGCATCCAGACCCTGGGCACCTTCACCCCGGTGCTGATCGCCCTGGCGTTCCGCGAAACCCAGCTGGGCTTCGGCATCGTGCTGTTTACCATCATCACGGCCCTGGGCCTGTCGCTGCGTTCCTATCTTGAACACCTGAAGCTGCAAATGCTGCCGAGGCTGTCGGTGGTGCTGACCTTCGTGGTGGTGCTGATCGCGACGATCAGCCTGCTCAGCCATAAACTCGGCCTCGAACGCGGGTTGTCGGTCGCGCTGTTCCCGATGGTGATTCTGACCATGACCATCGAACGCTTGTCGATCACCTGGGAGGAACGCGGCGGCGGCCATGCCATGAAGGTGGCGATCGGTACGCTGTTCGCCGCGGCCCTGGCACACCTGATCATGAGCGTGCCGGAGCTGGTGTACTTCGTGTTCACCTTCCCGGCGATCCTGTTGATCCTGGTGGGCTTCATGCTGGCCATGGGTCGTTATCGCGGCTACCGCCTGACCGAACTGGTGCGCTTCAAGGCCTTCCTGAAGAAGGCTGACGCCTGATGTTCGGCCTCTGGAAGACCTGGAAAGCCCTGGAAGCCCGGGGCATCATGGGGATCAATCGGCGCAACGCCGACTACGTGCTCAAGTACAACAAGCGCAGCCTGTACCCGATCGTCGATGACAAGATCATCACCAAGGAGCGCGCCATCGCCGCCGGCATTCATGTGCCGGAACTGTATGGCGTGATCTCCACCGAGAAGGAAATCGACAACCTCGACGAGATCATCGGCGGGCGCAACGACTTCGTGGTGAAACCGGCCCAGGGCGCCGGCGGTGACGGCATCCTGGTGATCGCCGACCGCTTCGAGGGGCGCTACCGCACGGTGTCCGGCAAGATCATCAGCCACGAGGAAATCGAGCACCAGATTTCCAGCATCCTGACCGGCCTCTATTCGCTGGGCGGTCATCGTGACCGGGCGCTGATCGAATACCGCGTGACCCCGGACCAGATCTTCAAGAGCATCAGCTACGAAGGCGTGCCGGACATCCGCATCATCGTGCTGATGGGCTACCCGGTCATGGCCATGCTGCGCTTGCCGACCCGTCAGTCCGGCGGCAAGGCCAACCTGCACCAGGGCGCCATCGGCGTCGGTGTCGACCTCGCCACCGGCCTGACCCTGCGCGGCACCTGGCTGAACAACATCATCACCAAGCACCCGGACACCACCAACGCAGTGGACGGCGTGCAACTGCCCTACTGGGACGGCTTCATGAAGCTCGCCGCCGGCTGCTATGAGCTGTGCGGGCTGGGTTACATCGGTGTCGACATGGTGCTGGACCAGGAAAAAGGCCCGTTGATCCTTGAGCTCAACGCCCGCCCCGGGTTGAACATTCAGATTGCCAACGATTGCGGCCTGACGTTGCGCACCCATGCCGTTGAAGCACGCCTTGAAGCATTGAAGGCTCGCGGGATCAGCGAGACGGTTGAGGAGCGGGTGGAGTTTGTCCAGGAGATGTTCGGGCATATTCCCGGGGTCGAGGGCTGATCCAAGACCGAGTCGCACCCTTCGCTGGCAAGCCAGCTCCTACAGGGATGGCGCTGAACCTTGTAGGAGCTGGCTTGTCGGATCGCCGCACCGCAGCGAAGACGCCCTGACAGTCACCACACCTCCTAACCCTGCCGCCAATCTGCCAATCCCCGACATCCCCTCTAGGAGCAATTCCCGGAGCAGACTACAATCGCCACCCCGCCTCGATGGCTGATCCGCCCCGCCCATGTTGACTTGTTCCGTACACCCGCTCCCCTATCACGCCAATCCCGCCGACTATTTCGCGGCGATTCGTCATGCCCCCGGTGCCGTACTGCTCGACAGTGGCCGGCCCACGGCCGATCGCGGTCGCTATGACCTGCTCAGCGCCTGGCCGCTGGAACAACTGGCCGTATTGCCTGACGAAAGTGGTGGCGATTTCCTGCAGCGCCTGCGCGATAACCTGACACGGCTGGGTGAAGCCGCGCTGCCGCTTGACTTGCCTTTCGCCGGCGGCCTGATTGGCTACCTGAGCTATGATTTCGGCCGTCACCTGGAGCATCTGCCAAGCCTGGCGCAGGACGACCTGCAATTGCCGGATGCACGTTTCGGGCTCTATGACTGGGCGCTGATCAACGATCATCAGTTGAAAACCAGTCAGCTGGTGTTTCACCCGACGCTGATCGACAGCGAGCGGCAGCGGCTGATCGCATTGTTCAGCCAGCCTGCGGTTGAAACCAACGAGCCTTTCAAACTGAAAGCGCCGATGAGCGCCGACCTGAGCGCTGACGAGTATCGCCACGCCCTGGAGCGCATTCAGGACTATATCCAGGCCGGCGATTGTTACCAGGTCAACTTCGCCCAGCGTTTCCGCGCTGAGTGCGCCGGCGACCCGTGGGCCGCGTACTGCGCCCTGCGGGCAGCGTGCCCGACGCCGTTTTCCGGCTTCCAGAGCCTGCCCGATGGCGGCGCGGTGCTGAGCCTGTCGCCGGAGCGCTTCGTCAAAGTCAGCGAGCGCCACGTGGAAACCCGCCCGATCAAGGGCACTCGCCCTCGCGGCCAGAACGTTGCCGAAGATGCAGCCAACGCCGCCGAACTGCTGGCCAGCCCCAAGGACCGCGCGGAAAACCTGATGATCGTCGATTTGCTGCGCAATGACCTCGGTCGCACTTGCCGCATCGGTTCGGTGCGGGTTCCGGAGTTATTCAGCCTCGAAAGCTACCCGAACGTGCATCATCTGGTGAGCAGCGTCACCGGTGAACTGGCGGATGACCGCGACGCCCTGGACCTGATCGCCGGCAGCTTCCCTGGTGGATCGATTACCGGCGCGCCGAAGATTCGGGCGATGCAGATCATCGACGAGCTGGAGCCGACCCGACGCGGGTTGTATTGCGGTTCGTTGCTGTACCTGGACGTGCGCGGCGAGATGGACAGCTCCATCGCCATTCGCAGTTTGCTGGTGAAGGATGGGCAAGTGTGTTGCTGGGGCGGTGGCGGGATCGTCGCCGATTCCGAGTGGCAGGCCGAGTATCAGGAATCGATTACCAAGGTGAAGGTGTTGCTCGATACCTTGCAGAACCTTTAAGAGCTTCGCCGGCAAGCCGGCTCCTACAGGGGATGTGTTGACCGCATCATTGTGGTTCGACACAAACCGTGTAGGAGCCGGCTTGCCGGCGAAGGCGCCCTCAAGAACGACTACACACTCAACGCCCGATTCGACGCCTTGATGAACTCCTGCTTCAGCTCCTCGAAGCTGTGCACCGCCGGGAACTGCGGAAACTCGCGAATCACATTGTCCGGCGCATGGAACAGAATCCCCGCATCCGCCTCGCCCAGCATCGTGGTGTCGTTGTAGGAATCCCCTGCCGCAATCACCCGATAATAAAGGCTCTTGAACGCCAATACCGACTGGCGCTTGGGATCTCTCTGACGCAACTGATAGCTCGTCACCCGGCCGGAGTCATCTGTGATCAGGCGGTGGCAAAGCAAGGTCGGGAAGCCCAGTTGACGCATCAGCGGCTGGGAGAATTCGTAGAAGGTATCCGACAGAATCACCACCTGAAACCGCTCACGCAGCCAGTCGACGAACTCGATGGCACCGTCCAGCGGCTTGAGGGTGGCGATCACTTCCTGGATGTCGGACAGCTTCAGGCCGTGCTCGTCGAGGATCCGCAGGCGCTGCTTCATCAACACGTCGTAGTCGGGAATGTCCCGGGTGGTGGCCCTTAGGGAGTCGATCCCGGTTTTTTCGGCGAAGGCGATCCAGATTTCCGGGACCAGCACACCTTCAAGATCCAGACAGGCAATTTCCACAAGACACTCCCATTTGTATTGATTATCGAGTCGAGCGAGCAAAAGGACTGCCGAACTCTAGCGACTCGGGCTGGCCTGCGCAACGCACAGGGCGCGCCAGCGACTGCAGGATTTTGTTACCATCAGCCCCATATAGAGCGCCCAGCGCCACAGACCTGTAGGAAGCCGCCCTGATGAGCCCATCGTTCGATGTCGTGGAACTCGCCACGACCTATGCCAACAAATCCGCCCAGGACATCCTGAAGCTCGCGTTTGCCGAGTTCGGGGACGACCTGTGGATATCTTTCAGCGGTGCCGAAGACGTGGTGCTGGTAGACATGGCCTGGAAGCTGAACAAAAACGTCAAGGTGTTCAGCCTCGACACCGGTCGCCTGCACCCCGAGACCTACCGTTTCATCGATCAGGTGCGCGAGCACTACAAGATCGACATTGAGCTGGTGTCGCCGGACTACACGAAACTCGAACCCTTCGTGAAAGAAAAAGGCCTGTTCAGTTTCTACAAGGATGGCCATGGCGAATGCTGCGGTATCCGCAAGATCGAGCCGCTGCGCCGCAAGCTCTCGAGCGTGAAAGCCTGGGCCACCGGCCAGCGTCGGGACCAGAGCCCGGGCACCCGCAGCGCCGTCGCGGTGATGGAAATCGACACCGCGTTTTCGACGCCGGAACGCACCCTGTACAAGTTCAACCCGCTGGCACAGATGACCAGTGAAGAGATCTGGGGTTACATCCGCATGCTCGAGCTGCCATACAACAGCCTGCATGAACGCGGCTTCATCAGCATTGGCTGCGAGCCCTGCACCCGCCCGGTGCTGCCGAACCAGCACGAGCGCGAAGGTCGCTGGTGGTGGGAAGAAGCGACGCAGAAAGAATGCGGGTTGCATGCGGGGAATATCATCAGCAAGTCCAAGGCATAAGCTCCAGCCTTGTGACACCCAAATTGTGGCAGCGGACTTGCTCGCGAAAGCGGTGTATCAGTAGGCATTGATATTGACTGGCACAACGCTTTCGCGAGCAAGCCCGCTCCCACATTAGATCTTCAGCAGGCACGGATTTGTGTTCGACACAGATCAAGTGTGGGAGCGGGCTTGCTCGCGAAGGTTGCGACTCGGTTTTGGGATCTGCCTCAAACCGCACTGAACCGCTGCCCCAACCCCCGCTCCGCAAACTGCTCGATAATGAAATCGACAAACGCCCGGGTCTTGCCCGGCAGCAATTTGTGCTCGGCGTAATAGATGGAAATATTGCCATCATCGACGTACCACTCCGGCAATACCCGCTGCAATGTCCCGGCCTCCAGATAACCCACGGCGAACGGCATGCTCACCAGCGCGATGCCCAAGCCCTGCGCTGCCGTGGCGCAGGCCGCCTCGGAATCGCTCATCGTCATCCGTGCCTTGAGCGTCAACGGACTGTGTTGTTGGGTGCGGCTGGTCAATTGCCAGGAGCGCACTCGACCGGTTTGCGGCGACCGAATCAGAATCCCGTCATGATGTTTCAGATCATCGGGCTCGACGATGGCCCCACGCTCCGCCAGATAATCGACTGACGCCACCAATACCCGATGCGCCGGCGTCAGCTTGCGCGCCACCACCCCCTGGGGCAGTTCGAAGCCTCCGCCAATGGCCGCATCGAAGCCTTGGGCGATCAGGTCGACTTGCCGGTTATCGAAATGCCAGTCCGGGTTGATAGCTGGAAACCGACGCAGGAACTCTCCGAGCAAGGGCACGATGTACAAGCGTCCGAACACGGTGCCCATGCTGACCTTCAATGTGCCGGCCGGTCGTCCTTCGGCGCTGGCCAGATTGGCCACGGCGTTCTGGATCGCGAGCAGGCTGGCGCTGACCTCTCCGAGAAACAGCTGGCCGGCTTCGGTCAATGTCAGGCTGCGGGTGCTGCGCTGGAACAGACGCACACCCAATCGGGTCTCAAGCTTGGCGACGCTCTTGCCCACCGCCGCCGGGGTCAGGCTCAGGCGCCGCGCGGCTTCGGCAAAGCTGCCAACTTCGGCGCTGCGCACGAAGCATTCGATACTGCTGAAGGTTTCCATAAGCGTCACTATAAACTTCTGGTTTACACAGACTATCGCAATTACCGTCTACACAGCCTGTAATCCTGAATCGATACTAGGCTCCATCAACCGAGACACCTCGCCTCGGGACTTGGAGATCGATATGACTACTCACAACCTCAGCGGCAAAGTGGCGTTGATTCAAGGCGGTTCCCGCGGTATCGGCGCAGCCATCGTCAAACGCCTGGCCGCTGAAGGCGCGACAGTTGCCTTCACCTACGTCAGCTCCACGGCCAAGGCCGAAGAATTGCAGAACAGCATCACCACCAATGGTGGCAAGGCCTTGGCCATCCAGGCTGACAGTGCCGACGCCGAGGCCATTCGCAGCGCCGTCACCACCACAGTCGAAGCCTTCGGTCGCCTGGACATCCTGGTCAACAACGCGGGTGTATTGGCCGTCGCTCCGCTTGAAGATTTCACACTCGAAGATTTCGACCAGACCCTGGCAATAAACGTGCGCAGCGTATTCATCGCCACCCAGGCCGCGGCCAGGCACATGACCGAAGGCGGCCGCATCATCAACATCGGCAGCACCAACGCCGAGCGCATGCCCTTCGCCGGCGGCGGACCATACGCCATGAGCAAATCGGCGCTGGTGGGCCTGACCAAAGGCCTGTCTCGCGACCTCGGCCCACGGGGTATCACCATCAACAACGTGCAACCCGGTCCGGTCGACACCGACATGAACCCGGCCAGCGGCGACTTCGCCGACAGCCTGATCCCGTTGATGGCAGTGGGCCGTTACGGCCAAGTGGAAGAAATCGCCAGTTTCGTCGCGTATCTGGTGGGCCCCGAAGCCGGTTACATCACCGGTGCCAGCCTGACCATCGACGGTGGTTTCGGCGCCTGATACAGGTCTGTCAACCGCAGCCCTTTGTAGGAGACCGGCTTGCCGGCGAAGGCAATCTGTCAGTCGACATCAATGTTGACTGACACTCCGACTCCGCCAGCAAGCCGGTCTCGCTCCTACATTTCCTCCATCAAGCCCAGTCGAGATGCGGCAACCCACAGGCACCCGGATTGAAAGCCTTCAGCGTACGAAGAATACCATCGGCGTGTGCGTACTTTTCGTCGGCCATCGCTGCATCCGGAATAGCAATCGCCGTCATCCCCGCCGCTTTCGCCGCCGTGACCCCGAACGGCGAATCTTCGAACACCAGACAATCCTCGGGTAATACCCCCAGGCGTCGTGCAGCGGTGAGGAAAATATCCGGTGCCGGTTTGGCCGCGCCGACTTCCGGATCGTCAGCGGTGACGATGAAGTCGAACAGTGCAAACCAGTCGCGGTGCAAGGTGGTTTTCTGTCCAAACGAGTGACGCGAGGAACTGGTGCCCACCGCAATCGGAATGTTGTTCGCCTTCAAGTGCCGAACCAGTTCCTGGGCGCCCGGCATCGCCAACGCCGCTGGAAAACGCTCGCGCATCAGTGGTTCACGGATCTGCAGGAACTCTTCGGCAGTAATCGGCAGGTCCAGCGCCTCGACCACATACCGCGCCAGATCACCTGCGCCGCGGCCGATGATATTCTGTTTGACGCTCCAGTCGAAGGTCCGCCCATAACGCCCGGCGATGATGGAGGTGACTTCGGTGTAGATACCTTCGGTATCCAGCAGCAAGCCGTCCATATCGAAAATCACGGCCTTTATCGGGCCGAATTCATTCAGCGCAGCATTCATCGCTTCTGATCCGTTTTTAAAGACACCCCGAACTCGGCCCAGGCCGGATCCGCGATTGATTAAAGGATTCAGCAGCATAACGAGCGCGGCCGCCATAGAGCAACGACAACGCGCCCGACGAATGCAAAAACCTGTACCGGAGGATTTCCGCGATTCAGCGATTCACTCGCCTCCCGAGCCTCCTGAACCACCGCCTGCAGTACCCGTACCCCCACCGGCACTGCCGGAACCGCCACCGCTGCCGCTGCCACTCATGCCCGAACTACCGGATTCTCCAGACCCACTTCCAGAACCACTCCCCATCGAACTGCCACCACTCATCGACCCGCTTCCCGTCCCCGGGCGGGTGCTGCTCCCGCTGGCATCGTCGCCATTACCGCCCTTGATGGAACCCGGTGGCAGGGCATTGCCGTCGGTGGAACCCGCATTCATTTCCGTGGAGGGAGGCATGCCGCCTTTATCGACAGGTGCATCGGATTGAGCGAACACCGCCATCGAGCCGACCGACAACATGCCGGCCACCGTAATCGCTGTCAATTTTGACCTGATCATGGTGTTTCTCCTTCAAAAGTTGCTTACCTGATTTCTGGCAGGCTCCGCTTTTTAAAGGTGCCGCTCGATCGACCAGCGGCGAGGAAGCCGTGGAGCTGTGTCAGCTCGGCTCGTTGGAACCATCGTTGCCAGCAATGTCCGGATCGTCAGGCGTAACTTCAACATCGGTGTCAGTGCGCCGCACATCATCGTTCGGCACTTGCTCCACTCCCGCGTCATCATCCGGCGGGCGCTGGTCGCGTGGAAGCGGGTCGGTGGGAGAAGGCAGTGGGTATTCAGGGGTGTCGTCGATATCGGAATCTTTTGGATCAGCGTTCATAAAACACCTCTCAGGGGGCCTGGATACAGGTCCTGACATTTCGATGACAGCACGATGACCACGGTTCGATCAGGCGGACGATCGGTCAGCCTGGTCCCGAAGCCCGATCATTGATCGTCTTCATACTCATCTTCATATTCAGTATTGCCAACGTCGCCGGCGTCGTCGGAATCGTTGAGCGGCACCGTCGCGTCATCCATCAGGGAGCCCGGGTCTTCATTGCCGGGATCGTTGATGAATGGGAGCCCGCTCGGGCCTTTTTCCTCCTTGCCTTCGGTTTCAGGTGTCATGGCAGTCCTCGCAACAATCAGGGAGTGTATGAAGTTCGAGGCGTCCGCCCGTCAATCGTTCCGCACCGGGACCACAGAAACGACAAACCCGGCACCAGGCCGGGTTTGCGCGTTATTCGAGGGTCGAATCAGTGATTCTTGTTTTTGTGCTTGTTTTTGTGCTTGTGCTTGTGGCCGTTGCCGGAATGGGAACTGCCGCTGTCGGTACCCAAGTTATTACCGACCGCACCACCCGCCGCACCACCCAGGCCTGCGCCGATGGTAGAGCCGGTCGAGCCACCGAGACTGTTACCAATCACCGAGCCGCCAGCCGAGCCCAAGCCACCGCCAATGGCAGCTTCGGTTCGACTGCCTTTGCGGGCACCCACCGCACTGCCTGCCGCGCCGCCGACACCGGCACCAATCGCTGCCCCCGTGCTGCCGCCCATTTGCTGGCCGACCACGTTACCCAGCGCACCGCCAATACCACCGCCAACGGCAGCAGTGCCGTCACCGGCAGCCATTGCACCTTGAGCGACCAAAAGTCCCAGAACCACTGTGGACAATGTCAAACGCATGATATGAACCTCTAATTCCGCATCGGGGGAAGTGAACATGCTGCGGATGGGCAGGAGTCTAGCATCTGCGCCCGCTGAATCCGGCCAGCGTTGAAGTTTGGACCGCGGTCGATTGAAAGAGTGAGACGGGAGAAACATCCAGATACTAAAAGCCCGGCATCAAGCCGGGCTTCAGACGCGGTCGCTCAGGGTCAGTGACGCTTGTGACCCTTGGACAAGTTGCTGCCCACGCCGCCGCCCAATGCACCACCCAGGCCCGCGCCGATGGTCGAACCGGTCTTGCCGCCCAGGCTGTTGCCGATCAACGAACCGCCCGCCGCGCCGACACCGCCACCGATGGCGGCCTTGGTACGGCTGCCTTTGCGCGCAGCAACCGCGCTGCCCGCTGCCCCGGCCACACCGGCACCAATCGCTGCACCGGTACTGCCGCCCATGTTATGACCGACCACATTACCCAGCGCACCACCCAGGCCGCCACCCACCGCGGCAGTACCATCGCCGGCAGCCATTGCACCTTGAGCAACCAAAAGTCCCAGAACCAGAGCGGGCAGAGTCAAACGCATGACGAGAAACCTCAAAAAAAGGAAAACCGAAAGGAGAATAATTAAATGTTCTTTTCAAACAACGACCACGGACAAGTCGCCGCAACCACACAGTTGGCGACGGTTTGACAGCGTTTTCGGCAAAGGTTTTATGACAGGCAAAAAAAAGCCCGCTGGGGAGACGGGCTGGAGTATTGCTTTCTAACGGATGAGCTGAGACTACGTCGATGGGTGTGAAAACTTTGTGAAAGATTTCGTGGGAAACACTTTCCTGAACCTATTTATTCGACGCCTGAAAAACCCCGTGCGAGGACGGGGTCGGCTGGTACGTTACTTCCTGGACGGTGCCGATACCTTGGGCAAAAATTTCGCCTTCGGTCCCGGGCGCGCCATGGATTTCATCTTGTCGTTCCGGGTCTGGTCTTCACCGAAGCCCGCCACATAATCGGTCTGGCCACATTGCACGCAGTTGTTGATCGGAAACTCTGCCCCGTCGTCTTCGATATACGGATCAGCCATAGCTACGCCCCTCTCAAAAAGCGGGATCGACACCGGCAAGCCCTTTGCCTGGAAAATATCGATCGCCAAGGCGTTTTAGACTAGCCGGTCACTACAGGACTTGTCGTCCAGATCATCCCGTACCGACGAATGGCCCCAGCGAACTTACCTCAGCTTGACCGCCGTCCCGGTCACAAACACCACCACCATCCCGCCCTTCCCCGCCGGCATGCTGATCTCGTAATCCAGTCCCACCACCGCATCCGCCTGCAGCGCCCGCGCCCGCTCCTTGAGTTCGTCGGTTGCCTGGATCCGCGCTTCCTTCAAGGCTCGCTCCAATGTCTGCGAGCGTCCGCCGAAAAAATCCCGCATCCCGGCGAACAGGTCACGGACGACATTGACGCCCTGCACCGACTCGGCGCTGACGATGTCCAGGTAGGTGATGATTTGCCGGCCCTCGATGGAGTGGGTTGTGGTGGTGATCATGGAATTCCTTTCTTATTCGGAGCATCACTTAGCCCAGGAACCGCTGCAGCTGGAGCAGAAACACTTTAATCAACCAGGAAGAATCTAAATGCAATTCTCACCGTGTCCTTTGTGCTCGTACTCCCACCCCTTGCACGCTAACCCGACGTGTTTGGGTATCAATGCCTTACCACTGCTGTAAGCGGTAATGGTTCGGCGAGTAAAACCCAACTCAACAGCGGCGGCTGAAAGCGATAGATTGTTGGTCAACATCCATCGTTTGAAATCGCTGGTAGGCATGACCTCTCCGGATTGCTCCAAGGCCAGACGATGCAGGGTCGTAGCTGCGAGCTCGAGATCATTTCCCCATGTCACATCGAATCCCCACTCGCCCACCGCAACCTTGCCGAACAGCTTCAGGTCTTGCAGCGGCTTGAGTACGGGAAAGGTCTTGATATGTTCGGTGACATCAACGGTATGCCGTTTGCCGTTGTTCCACTCGATGTCAAGGGCATGCTTGCCGGCAACTGGTTGCACAGCAGAAATGCGAAGCTTGCTGGTCATTAGTCAGTTCCTCCGGTTTTGCTCGTTCCATACCTGCCAGAGTTCGGCGATATGTGTTCTTGCCCACAGCAGGGCTGCTTTCAAGGCTTTGTTCTCAGCGCCTTTGCCCAAAACGACGAGCCCTTCGATCTGCACCAACGACTCCCCATCAGGCGTCTGCACGTAAAAGTGCGGCGGCGAATGGTCGCCCGGATAGATTTTTATTTTCCAGTTTCGTTCGCTATGAAGGGTAGCCATACGTCAATGCTAGGGAAATTTTTTCTCTAGCACAACTAACATTTTTTTAGACGTCAGAAACCACAAAACCCCTGACTTCTCTCGAAATCAGGGGTTCTGGTTACATCGAATTTGGCGGTGAAGGAGAGATTCGAATTAAACCACCTTTGCGACCAACAACCGCCATATTACGGGGCTCTCAGCGTGCATAGTAGTACAATTGAGTAGTACAATTCGCTGTACCACTCCCCTCTCCCCGGTGCTCACATGGCAGACAATCTGATCCAGAAGAAAGGCGAATCCACATGGTATGTCCGGCTGGCGGTCCCGGCTGATGTTCAGCACAAACTGGGTGCCAAGGTGTTGATCCAGTCGCTGAAAACTGGGCTACGTAAAGAAGCCATGGTTCGCCGTCTGCCAGTCCTCGCTGAATGGAAGGCACTTATCCAAACCGTGAGAGACAAGCGGGCCAACCGTGGAGACGAGTGGAAAGGCGAAGTCGCGACACGGATCGAACAGTACACGGGCCAGTTTCGTGAACTGAAGCGGGATGTTGCTGTGGATGATCCCAATCCAGCAGGCTACGGCATCCTCACCGAACTGATAAACAACCCGGAGTTTGCCAACTCATGGCGTCAGGGATTTTACAACCACATTGGACCAGAACGCCAAATCGAGTTAGAGCGACTGAAGGGATTGCCCCAAGACGATCATGCAACAAAGATGGCATGGCACGCCTTCCAGCAGCGGACATTTTTCGAAGACCTATCGAAGGTTCACACCGACAAGTACGACCTTGCACCGGGCGAAGTCGAAACGATGGGAGAGATCGTCGCAGCACCAAAATCCCATAAGTCCTCATCACCAATCACCACAGCCCGACTGAAGACCTACCGAGAATTCAGGGAGAGTCGTGGCGGCGCCCCGAAACACGTCGATCAGCAAGTGGGCAAGATGGAACGGTTGTCAGAGTTCCTGAAGAAAGAGTCACTGCCCCTCAACTTCGACACGGTAGATGCGTGGCTGAAGTCGTTGGATCGTGCACCAGCGACGCTAGGCCAATACCTCATGGCTGGCACTGCGTTCTGGAAGTGGGCAACCAAGTACGATGCCGCATTGCGCGAAGAGTACAAAGACAAGGTAAATCCGTTCGTAGGGCATGAGCTGCCACAGGGCGGCGGTTCTGAATTAGCGGGACAAAGCCGGGAGATGTACACACGAGACGACACCCTGAAGCTACGTCAAGCCGCACTGGATAACGAGGATAAACCGCTTGCCGACCTCATCACATTGGGCTGGTACACCGGGGCCAGGATCGAAGAGCTATGTCGGCTCAACAAAGAAAGCGTGATCACTGTCGATGGCATCAGGTGCTTCAGCTTCCCGAAGAGTAAAAACCCGTCGAGCAAGCGTGTACTGCCGATCCACCCTAGCCTACTACCCGCTATTGATCGCCTCCTTGAAGACACCACAGATACCTTCCTGATCCCCACCAGCTCGCACGACCACTACGGCAAACGCTCGCACGCGATATCAAAGGCGTTCGGCAGATTACGTACAGCAGCAGGATTCAGTAGGCTCCACGTCTTCCACAGCTTCCGAAACACCGTAATCACTGGGCTTGTACGGGCGGAGGTTCCAGACCCCTTGGCGAAAGAGTTGGTTGGGCACAGAGAAGGCACTGTGACGCATGACGTGTATTCGAAGGGTGCGAGCACCGCTCAGAAGCTGGCGGCGATTTCCAAACTCCCCGCACTGCCCGCTTAACCAGTTAGCAGTCAGTGCGGGGAACGGGGCTCCTGGCGGTGATACCAGCACCCATAACGGCAGGCTCTGTGTGAAAAGTGTGCCCCATACGCCAGCTCGGTCCCTCAGATTTGGCGTAGGGGCGCCCATCTCGTGCAAAACCCCGCGCCAGCACACCAGACGAACCCCAATAATTACGGGTGAATGACGGTGCATGTCTGCGCAACAATACCGCAGCAATATATATAGAGAATCCCTCTCCAGGACAGTACACCCACAGCGAAGCTGTACAGGAACACCCTGGGTAGGACGTAACACCATCGATCTTCGATCAGACGAGAATCCATTACCAATATCCCACAATCCCGCTTCGCTTCTGCCCTTGCTGTTGTCTGGAGTGCACAACCGAATGCGGAGCATTCCACAGGACACCCGTGAGCGAAGCTCAAGACTGTACACCCTTGGGATTTTGGTCATGATTTATGGAGGATTATCTCCTTCTCTTCAGGTGGACTACTGTCTGAACTCCGTTCACCGGGGGAACCCTGTCGTTAGCTCACGCTAACCGTGCATACCGCCTACAGCTCCGCTGTTCGTGCATCACTCTGCGAGCGATCCCCCCATAGGTATATATATTGCGACGTTAATTCGGCGCAAGATGTGCACGCTACATGCCGTATTCATTGGGTGTATCACCCACCCCTGGCGCACGTTTTATTTACCATGTAGACAGGATATCCACTAGATTCCCTGGCTGGGTGCATCTCCAGGGTGATGATGCATGCCCTGTTGATCCAGGAACCTCAGCGAAAGTCGGTATGTACGGTTGAGACCTCGGGACAGCCCGAAGTACCATCCTTTAGCACGCACAATCAGCCGAAGGGAGAAACAGAAGATGGAAGGCGACGAAAAGAACGAAGAAGTCACACAGGAACACCACGATGATCAGGGCGACAGCTATGAAGCCAGACTTGAACTCACCAAGATAATAATCCGTAGAGCGCTTGCTGACCCTGACGCAATGGAAGCGCTTCTAGACTTTGCCACGCGGGATAGAGTTCTCCACTGATCGTGAAAGTGATGCAGTGGCCCGCCTGCACCCAGGACTGTACCCTGTAAACCGAATGCAGGCGAACACGGCGGGATTGTACAGCAGCGCTGGTGCCCGAGTTTCGCCAAGCCGCTTCCACAGAATCTTTTCTCGCCCGCCAGGGCGAATGTGCGACGCAATGGACCCAACACGTCGAAGGTGAAAGACTGGAAGACCTAGAGCTGACTTTGGACCCCACAGCATGGATGTGAATTATCGACTTCCTCCCATCGACGGTGAAATCGTGGTGGTGGAGGATGACGCACTCCTACGTAGCCTGGTGCTAGAAATCCTGATGGAAGTTGGCGCTCACTGTGTGGCGTTCGGCAATGCCGATGATGCACTGATCCACATGCTCACGTCGCACACCAGATGTGCACTCATCATCGCTGACCATGGATTGCCGGGACAGATTCAAGGCGCTGAACTGGCGGCGCTTGCCCATAGCAGATGGCCTGAGATACCGGCAATCATCACCAGCGGCTGGTCTGACACCTTCATCGGGCTGCCTCCCACTACCAACTTCCTTGCGAAGCCATGGACGCTTGAGGGTTTGGTGATGGCGGTGGCGAATACACTTCAGCCGGGTGTTCCGCCTGGGGATACTCCGAAGCAGTGAAAGCGACTTTCCACAGAATCCATGGCGCCCGTATTTTTTTTTGGACCTCTATATATAGAAGGGGTACGGGGGGTGGGGGGTGTTTTTTCCCTGGGATCACTCGGTTCTACCTGGACCATCAAGCGGCGTGCAGACGTGGTGAATGGAAACGTCTGATTCGTCAAAATAACCTTTGGCGCCCTTCTCGATCAGTCTCAGAGGCTCTACAACACCACTCCAGGCTGTCTGCAACAGTGCTTACCCTTGGCCGGAATGTAGGATGAACACCGCTACAGCGGGCCTGGAAGACGTCAGAGAACACCTATCTTCGAAGGGAACTGAAGCTCAAGACTCTTCATCACTCGACTCACCTGGATCGCTGACCACTTACCGCCACGGCTTGTGGTAACTCCCTTCACATTCAAGCAGTCGGCTACCTGTTGCAGAGTGTCACCGTTGTCGTGCAGGCATTCGGTGATGTGTGGACGTACCGACTTCAGCCAAAGTTTTGCACGCTCTTGAATAGCCTGAGTGCCCTTAGCCCGATTTTCATCCGAACGACCTAGCTTCAATGCCTCGGTACGACGGGCGATTTTCTCTACCGACTCCACATCACCTTCATCGGCACGGGCCTGTAGTGCTGCCAGAGCCTCCTTCGTACGGTTAGCGATGAACTCCCGTTCCTGTTGGGCCAGTGCTGCAAACAGGTGAAGTTCGAAGGTCTTGGCATGAGGCATGGTTGCCACTTTGAATTCTATCTGTTCCATCAGGCGGGCAATGTGGTGGACCGAACGAGATAGCCTGTCGAGCTTGGCAACAACCAACTGTGCACCCAGTTCCTTGCACGCTGCTAATGCCCTCTTCCCTTCCGGGCGATCCTCAATTGCCAGTTTGCCCGACACGACATCCACGAACTCACCGACGATGTTCCAGCCATTCTGTTTGGCTGCACGGTCGATGTACTCACGCTGAGCTTCAAGACCCAAACCCGACTCACCCTGCCCTTGGCTGGAAACACGGCAGTACATCACTACATCGATCGTCTTAGCCTGGGTGGTGGTCATGTCTCAGCCCTCTGAATGTTCGCCTGGGGACCAATATACCACTTCTAGATCGGTCGTTCTAGGTTTGTAATAGTCACTTTTTCACTTCAACCAAACTTCTATATAGAACGACCATACGAGAATAACGAAGGCGACAACACTACCGACACCCGCAATGATTGCTTTCCAAAACCCCCAACGCTTCCAGAGTGGGCGAACCACCGGCACATCCACCTTCAACTCTTCCCGAACCACTCCGGCTCGAACCGTGGGAACAGCAATGGCTTGTTGCCCTGCCATGGTCAACCGCATATCAAGCAGGCCAAACCCATCGTCAGCAGAGGCGTTAACCCCAGCAATTAAACCAGCCTCATACAACATCTGGTGATCACCGAAGACGTCCGGGGCTTCCTGCCACCCCTTCGTCTTGTCGCTGGCAATGTCTTCAAGGATTTGGCGTTGTGAGGCGGTGAGCATGGTCATTGGCAGCATCCAGCGAGGGATTGGACTACCGGACATCCGATAATTCCGAATTCGCTTGACATATCATATCACAGAGACGCCTAGCACCTTCCGTGGCTGCCGTCACGCATTTTTTGAGGATTGCGGGCGTCATATTGCAAATTGGTGCAAAAAACTCAACTTGAGTGCACCCCAGGGAGAAAGCTTAGCCACAACAGGCGCCAGCCCTTACGGAATGCAGCCCCTAGAGCAACGAACAAATTACATGGATGAAACAGTTGTAACAAAACCGGACGTATATGGGGAATAACTGGGGGTTAATTGAGGTTTAATTCGACCAACTGCCCTATCAATGCCACGTCAATGGTCTAGTCTTCAAAGCCTTGCTTGTCTTAGATCACTACGTGAGGAGCTGAGTATTGACATGAAACCTTACCAGATCGTCATCCTCCTCCTAATAGTGTGTGTTGCTTGGTTTGCCTTTGTATCGGGCGTAATAGTGGTAGCCACGTCAAAGCCTTCTCTCTCACTTCCAACCGTTAGCGAAGAATCGAGAAGTCATTGAATATCACAAGGAACATGCCCATGAACCTCCCCAAATTCATTACGCTGCTGATCATGATTGCCATCATCTGGCTGTTGATGGTCTATGGTGTGACCAAGTGGTATGAGCCAGACGAAGAGACACCGCCAACAAGTGAGCGGGAAGTGTTCAAGCATAGCTAGGGTGGACGGATTAATCGCCCCTGGAACTCCGTTCCCTCGCCCTTGTATGTCCACTAAAAATGGCTACAAGCCACGTAATACAAGGGCTGCGGCAATAACGGTTAGAACAACCGTATCTTACCTGGAAGCTTAGTTCCTTAATCCAGGCACGAGAAAGCCCCACCATTGCTGGCGGGGCCTCTCATTTAGAATGGTGTGGCGTTGCCGTAGTACCAACCTGTTTCAGTTTGGAATCTGCACAGTGGAATAGTAAGCGGCATGTAATCGAAGATGCGCTCAATCACGCCCTCTGCGTATTCGATAACTTCAGCCTCTGGCTCGACCTTCAGAGCGACACCTACGGAGTTGCGGACAAGGAGTTCATCTAACACGTCTTGCACCTCCTCAACATCTCTACCGTGCAGGATGTCGAATAGAGCCTGAATGTCTTCTTCATTCACCACCCATGGATTACGTTTCGCCATTGAAACTTGCTGTAGACGTTCAGCGAACTCTTGTAACTCAGGGCGAAACACTGCATGGCGATTCAGTTCAACACTGAGAACAGCGAAATCACTGTGCACAGTACGCTTGAACGCATATTCCTGCACTTCCTTGCCTTCGATTTCAGCACGTAGGTCTTTTAACTGCTTACCTTTCATTTTCTCGATTGAATCAAGATGTACCGCATGCTCAGGATTAGTAGGGTCCAAGTTATCACGTAGCCATGCAAGGTGTTTGTGACCATCTGTTGGCTTGATGTTCGCCAACTTGACAGCAGCAGCAACAACATCTTCTCCCAGGTAAGCAATCAATCGAACAAGCACTGCACCCTCTCGCTCATCCTTAGCGACAGAATGGCGGGGATCAATGCTTGTTCGACTGATGTACTTCCCAGCTCCGTAATGCTTCACTCCGTGAGCCCTGTTCAATGCTGCTGGACTGATGACAAGATTATGAGCGTGTAGCAGGCCAAGTGTGTTATTTCCTTTCACTGAGGCAATGTGCGACATATGGAAGTGTTTAACATCACCATACTGATTTGCACGGAATGCTTGCTTGTACACCGCATGAAGTTCAGCTAGTGACTCAGGTGTATGCCCGTGAAGAACAACCATATTCCCTGCACGCCTCACCTCACTGACGAGATGATAGAAGAATGCAGAGTGACTTGCATCATTGATGTTCTTGGATTTACGCTTAGCTGCCTTAGCGGCTTTTTGACATTCGGGAGTGCAGAACGATTTTGTTGCACTGGTGGTTCTAAAGCGTTCTTTACAGTATCCGCATGTTGGGCGGCGTTGTGTCTTAACAGGTTTCTTTATTGTTGCTGTTGTCATGATTTGCTCCATCGCGGTTAGCAGGGGTTTTAGGATTGGTTAGTGTGTATGTGTGTCGGCAGCGACCAGAGCAGAATACTTCTACTTTGACTGCGGCAAATACGTGGTTACAGTTCCGACATGTACAAGTCTTCATGCCGCGAGGCTCCCCAGTGCGTTCTGAGGGTCTTTATTGAATGAGATGATGTAGCGGGTGACTCCATACTTACTTTCAACTGCGTGACGCCATACACGCTTCCCTGTGGTCTTGGCTAACTCATATGCGGCACTCATCGCCTCACTTGCTGTCTCAAATAACGTGTTCATTTGAATCTCCTTGTGGTGGTGTAGCCCCGGTTAACCCAGGGCGATGATCGTGAATGTTGCATCTAGCGGTAGCGCTTCCACACCAGACCCAAATCCATTTTGACGAACTACATAATCAACACTGGTAGCCGTAATGTTGATCAGGTCAAAACTTCCTGCATGATCAGCAGAGATGCCTTCTAGAAATCCTAGGAGCTTCGGCGGAGTTGTTAATCCCTTGTCGCTGTAGTCGATGGTGCCAGTTGCCCAGTTCGGTCCATAGGAATTTTCAAGATCGCCTACAACTGGAATACTCAGTTTGAAGAGGATCGGCAGGCTGTCGCCATGTTTAATCGCATGGAAATATCCTAGCTCGGCTGTTTGAAGCACTCCGAACCTAGAAAGTGCACGATAGAGGTCGTCAATGCTAACGTCTGTTACTGATTCGAATGTCATGTGTAATTCCTTGTATGTATGTGGTGTGTGGGTTATTTGGTTTGGTTGTGCACAGCTTTGCTGACTTCACGTTCAACAGTCGATATAACGAACGACTTCATCTGTTGACGCTCATCCGAAAACTGCTGTTGTACTTCAGTCCGGTGTTGCTGCACTAACCGACTTGCATGGTCAGTGGTCCGATCTAAGAGGTATGCGTTCATGGTGAACATGGCGATAACTTGAATCATCGTCGCCACAACCAACGCTTGAATGGTGGTGTTCATGTAAATTCCTTGTTGTGTGTTATTGGAACAGCCCGCATTGCACGGGCTGCTGTTATTGGGACTCTGAGTTGTCGATGTTGATACGACCCACGATCTTGCCCATCTCATCACGCACCGCTTCTCTGGAAACCTTCCCGATATCTTCAGCAGACGCCTCAGACTTGGGGTTGATCGTGATATTGACAGGGGCTGTGATGTGATTGGTGGTAACTGGCCCTGGAGTGGCAGTTGAATCCTGCTGCGATCCTGGAAACTTCACTTGCGACTGTGAAGCGGCACGCTTCATAGCTGAACTTGCATCAAACACCTCGAACTCATCCGCTCCGATTGTCTTCAGCAAGTTGTCCACCTTGAGTGACAGTTGGTTCAAACCGAATAGATTCGGCTCTGAAACTTTCACATCTCCCCAGCGAGTCCGATTCTCTTCAGCGATTCCCTTGGGGTCTTTGCCACCAAACATCCAGTTCCACACATTGCTAACAGGGTCAGCAGCGTTGGCATCCAGGCGCTGTTGCTCTGTCTGAGGCTTAGTGTTCTGATTGGGTAATGTGATGATCCCATCGGCACCACCTGCTGTAGCCAATGCAGCGGACTTCTGTTCAGGTGTGGTGGCGTTACCGTCAGCATCCTGGCCGGTCATGAAGCGAACGATTGCCGTCTTCAACTTGGTCAGACCAATATCGAGGTCAAGGAAAAGAGCGTTGACCGGCTTCATTGCCTCCGCAAGTTCTCGTTCTGCCTGGATACGTTCATGGATAACACCCTTCAACTCTTCGCTGCTGTTGATCTCGTTGGCGTTCATGTACTTGATGTTGTCAGCACGCTGCTGGTCAGCGGCAATACTCTTCATCTGCTTGGCAAGAACGTCTTGGTTTGCCCCCAGGTAGTTGGTCATGCCCTGATCGAAGTCTTTCGCCAAAATCTTCCCGTCAGTTACAGCCTTCTTGAACCAGCCTGCCTGTTCCTCAGTCTTCCCCTTGAACTTCAATCGTGTTGCCGCTGCCTGTCGAATGGAACTTGCTACAGGACCACCGACAGCATCGAACAAGTCGTTTACATCACCCCCCTCTGGCTTGCCTTTGGCCCTGATCTGTCCTAACTGGTACGCCGCCCTCTTCTGTTGTTCCTTGTCCAAATCAGCGGCACGGAAAACAGCAGATTGATCTTCGTAAACCTTCAATGCCTGATCCAGCGTCTTGCCTATCGCAATCTGTGTCTGTACGAAGTTGGCAAAAACCTTGGCGCTCTCAACGCTAATCTCTTGCCCATACTTGTTGGACACTTCGATAAACGACTCACGAGCCCTCTTCTGATTAAGTGGGTTCTTACCGCCAGCAGTCTCTAGGGCTGTATCTAGCGACTCTGCTGCACTAGCATCTGTCTGGCGTTGCTTGATTCGCTCATTGGCATAGGCAACAGCACTGGTCATGGCGTATAACGCTGCACCAGCCGCCCCAAGAGCGATGGAGAAGTTACCAAGGCCGAAGTCAGCACCCTTGGCCGGATTGTTGCGGTTAGCTTCCCAGTGCGTCTGACGTGAGGCTGCCCAGTTAAATCGTTCGGTCCGTTGTTGGTGTGCCTCTGTCTGGCGTTGGTCACGTAACTTGGCTTGCTGTTGGGCGGCTTGGAACTTCTGTGCAGCACGCATACTACGTTCACGGGCCTGCTCTAGTGCCAGCTCAACCCGCTGAGTTACTGTGAGGCTCTGTACGTGCTTCTGCTGGAGCGTTGCAGTCTTAACTTGCTGTTGGGCTAATCGTTCTTCTAACACCATCTGACGGGCCTTGGCGGCTGCCAGGGAGGCGGTGTTCTTGATCTCCTGGCCCTGGGCCTTCAATCTTTCAACTTGTGCCCTATGAGCCTTGGCTTCAGCTACAGCAGCATGTTGCTTGTCCTTGATGGCCTGGGTTGCAAAGAATGCACTTTGCTTGGCTCCGGCAAACTGTAGCTTCTGTTGTGCCAACTCAGCAGTCATCGTGTATCGCTTGGCCTTGGCGACAGCAGTTTCTAACTGTAGCTCCCGATTCAAACCGTGACGTAGTGATGCATCCTGTCTCTGTGCCCTGGCCTTCGGCGACATCCCCAGCTTAGCGGCGAGTTGATCGGCTTGCCTGGACATCGCTTTCATGCGTTGTTCAACTTGGTTAAGGCTGGCATTGAAACGGGTCAACCCGGATAGGTCTACTTGAAAGTTGAGTAAGCCTGTGAGCCTTGCAATAACTTCGGCGCTCATCGGCTTGCACCGTAACTTCTAGCAGACTGCACATATCCCTCTAGCTGTGCCTGCACTACATCATGGAACCGTCTACGAGCTGGCCCACGGTACAACAGGGACTCTGTATAACCACCTGTCTCACGGTATGCCGACAAGAAGTTAGACACAATCTCTGCCACTACAAGTGGCCCGCTGACAGTGAACAGGATTCCGCCGTCAACTTTAGCCCACACTGCTGTGTACTTCGACACATCCAGCATTGCCCGCATACGCTCTCTGAGAGCCTTACTGAGCCTGCGAGAGTCGAAGTTGTCCGTAGTTGCCAGGAAGTATGCACTCCTGTGGGTGTCTGCATCCAGGCGGCTCAGATGCTGTTGTAGGGTGTATCTCATGCCTTCTCCTTATACGCTGGTGGTAGATCAGTTACGTTGTATCCCGAAAGCTGTTGAATAGCAGTGAGTGCGACAATATCGTCAGCGAATTCATGGCGACCTGATGCGTCCAACCCCCAGGATGTCAATAGCTCGTGTCTGACTTTGATAATCAACTGTTCCAGGGTGATTGCTGCCTTCTGCACTTCCACTGGATCGGGCTCTACTTCCCCTGGATGAATTACCCATTGCAGCAGCGGATTAGTTGGATCGTATCTTTCCGTTAGGATTCTGGTAGTCGACTCCAACATCATTTAGCTCCTTTCAATGCAGCACGCACTTCGGCCTCTAGCTCAGCTTCAAGTGCGGCATCAGCGGCCCTGGCAGCCTCTTCACGTTCTTTCAATACTTGGGCCTTACGCTGGGCTACAGTGTTGGCAATGATTGCCTCATTGGCCTTCTCAACTCGTGCACGCAACTCAGCTTCAGCCTCTTTCAACACATCAGGCAATTCAACCTGAATCTGGCTGTCGGGCTTAGTCAGGTACACGATGTGATTGATTCCATAGCTTGAGGCTTCTGTATCGCATCGCTTATAACCCTGGGAGATTTTCTCGAACACAAGGTCAAGGAGTGCGTTGATACCCTGGGCTGTGAACTCTTCCTGAGCACCACGGAACATACGGCGTGGATAGTTCCCGTGTCGATCCGGTTCAGATTGAACGTCTTCAGCGTATCCGCCAACTCGGTTAAGGTAGGCACGCTCGGCCTCGGCTTTGCATTCAGCGATCATTTGTTTTGTCACTGTGGCTAGCACTGTACTTGTCATTGTTTGTTTCCTCTTAGATGTAGGGTTGCCCGATTGCGGGCGATAGTTGTCCGCTGATCGATCTGATCAGTCGTTACGATTGGTTGTTGGTGTTGCGAAGTAGACTACCTGGCGGGATTAGGCCAATGTAGCTTAACGGCAAACAGTGGCACCTGAAGCTCTTCACTTATCTGCTCGGGTGTCATGTGGTGCATGTGACGGGCGATGTATGCCCTCAAATACTCAGCGGTATTCTGGCGCTTCTGGTCTTCCTTCATGCGGGTGTCCTCCTAATGATTGCCCTGGACTCGTTTGTTCTGGTAACTGCACTAGTTCACGTGCCCTTGCATTGGCTGCGTTAACCCGACACAAGGTCGAGCAGTAAATCTTGGTAATACGTCTTACTCGGTGTGTCTTGCCACATTGCGGGCAAAGGCGTTCTACGGCCATAAGTTCTCCTTGGCTGGAAGTGTGTGAAGTGGGATGTGATGTTTACGTTAAGGACATCCAGATAGCGAAAAGGCCAGAGTTCAGGGTCTGGCCTTCTAGGGGTATCTGATGTGGTGTAGCCGAATTTGTGGCCGTTGGGCAAAGCTAACCCTATCGTCTACGGCGGTAACGGCGACAGTTAATCAGACTGTCTATCAAGTATGTAGCCACGCTACCCGATGGAACGTCAGGAACCCTTCTCAGGGCGGCTGCTCGACCTGACTTGGAAGGATCAGCATCGAACGGGACAGAGAAGATTCCCTCCCTTCCATAGCTATATTATAAAGCACACATGACAATTTGTCAACATATATCTCACCAAAGCGCAACTCTTTTTTCGCTATAAGAATGGATTACTTAATCGCCTATCGCCTACAGTCCAGTATAACCAATGGCTACAGGGCATTTAGCACCTATCACCGCTCGTCTGATTACATGCAAAGGGTTGCCTATGAGCTGATTGACACTATTCGACTAGCGGTAGGTGTCTCGGGGGATTGGGTTTGGATCGAGTGTGCAGCGAGGGGATCGCGACGAGTGCTCAGCCTGGATCGGATGATCCAGGGACTCTAGGGATGAGTAGTACAATTGAGTAGTACAATTGAAAAAGAAAAACCCCCGCAAACCATTGATTTGCGGGGGCTTTTAGAATGTGGCGGTGAAGGAGAGATTCGAACTCTCGATACAATTTCTTGTATACACACTTTCCAGGCGTGCTCCTTAAGCCACTCGGACACTTCACCGTATCTCGTCAAACAAGTTCTGTCTGTCGAGGCGCGCTAATGTAGTCGAAAGCTTTTCCGATGGCAAACTTTTTTTGCAGAATTTTCATGCGGTTAGCGATTTAGTCGTGGCGACGGGTTTCTGGCCATGGCAAACCTGCCAATCTCCGGCTTGCCGTCCCTCTCCTTATAGAGGGCAGTACCCTGCCAGCATCGCGGGCTACGCGCGTCTGGCGGGGAAAGGGTGACTGGCGGGTCAGTCATAGCGCTTTACCTGGCCCATGGCGGTGGGTAACGTCTGCCCAACTTTATCGAAAGGAATAGCGTCATGAGTGAGTTGATTTCCTACCATCTCGAAGACGGTATCGCGACCCTGACCTTGAGCAATGGCAAGGTGAATGCGATCTCGCCAGACGTGATTGCTGCATTTAATGCTGCGCTGGATCAGGCGGTGACTGATCGCGCGGTGGTGATCATTACCGGTACGCCGGGGATTCTGTCCGGCGGTTACGACTTGAAGGTGATGACGTCCGGCCCTGCACAAGCCGTGGCGTTGGTGACGGCCGGTTCGACCCTGGCCCGTCGTCTGTTGTCGCACCCGTTCCCGGTGATCGTGGCGTGCCCGGGGCATGCAGTGGCCAAGGGGGCGTTCCTGCTGTTGTCGGCGGACTATCGCATTGGTGTCGACGGCCCGTTCAGCATTGGTCTGAACGAGGTGCAGATCGGCATGACCATGCACCACGCCGGCATCGAGATTGCCCGTGATCGCCTGCGCAAATCGGCGTTTCACCGTTCAGTGATCAATGGCGAGATGTTCAATCCCCAGGGCGCGGTGGATGCCGGTTTCCTTGACCTGGTGGTGTCGGCTGAAGAGTTGCAGGGTGCGGCGCTGGCAGCGGCGCGTCAGTTGAAGAAGATCAATATGACGGCGCACAAGAACACCAAGCTCAAAGTGCGCAAGGCGTTGTTGGAGACGCTGGATAACGCGATCATCCTGGATCAGGAGCATTTGGGTTGAGCCTAATGCTGCACTGTTGGATGGTCTGACCATCGTGGTGTGATGTTGTTTATGGTGATGGCGATTTTTGGGGGTTGGGTGGGTTGGGGTACATATCCGTTTCTGCGGTAACGGCCGCTGACGGTTTCGCTCTTACAGCGAGTCACTTGGAAAAGCCCCAAGTAACCAAGGGCTTTTGCCCCGCCATTCGGTGCCTCGCCTAGGCTCGGCATGCCCTCACTCCGGCATTGCTCCGGAGGCCCGCCGCCATCGGCCATCCATGGCCGGGGGCGGCTACCGCGGCATCCCTGCCGCGGTGCCCCCTGCGCAACGCCTGCGTTCGGCCTCTGGGAAAGGGGCGGCAGATCTGAAGCCAAGCCAAAGCAACGGCAACGGCAACGGCAACGGCAACGGCAACAGCAACAGCAGCAACAACAACAACAACAACAACAACAACAACAACAACAACAACAACAACAACAACAACAACAACAACAACAACAACAACAACAACAACAACAGCAACAGCAACAGCAACAGCAACAGCAACAGCAACAGCAACTTCAGCGAACCTGGTGTTGGGCATCACACAGTTCAACTGTAGGAGCTGGCTTGTCGGATCCGCCGTACCGCAGCGAAAGCGGTGGGTCAGCTGGAAAATTTTTTGACTGAACGGACGCCTTCGCCGGCAAGCCGGCTCCTATAAAGGATTGGCGTACGGCTTTCGCTCTTCACCACTCATCAGGCCGAGCGTTAGCTCGCCTGCAGCTTTTGATCTTGATGCACCGCCGCCTCGAGAGGCCGAGTGGAGGTTCTGCGTAGTGGGCAACCCGGCATGGATGCCGGGTTAGCCGCGCACGGCCATGGATGGCCGATCGCGGCGGGCCCACGGAGCAGGACCGGAGCGAGGGCATGCCGAGCCTAGGCGAGGCACCGAACGAAAGTGGCAAAAGCGCTTGGTTACTTGGCGCTTTTCCAAGTGACCCGCCGTAAGGGCGGAACCCTAAGCGGCCGTTACCGCAGAAACGGATATACACACAATCCACAGCGATCATCTCGTGCCTGTTGAAAAGCCCGTAGCAGCCATAAACCGCGTCTGACGGACAAATCGGAAACATGCGCTCAAACATCGGCCATCTCCTGCCTCTATAGCGGCAATTGCCGAAAACAGTGCACATCCGTACACTGCGCCACCTTTTGTCCCGGTGGGGCCTCCAAATGCTGTTTGTGTTTCGTATGTTCTTGATGGGCCTGCATTTTATTCTGACCGGTGTGCTTGGTGTACTGCTGGGACTGTGCCGCCCGTTCAACCCGGATAACAGCCGCTTGTGCGCGCGCCTGTATGCGTGGCCGGCAATGTGCATTTTACGCTGGCGGGTGAAGGCCGAGGTCGGGCCGCTGATGGATAAACCCGACAGCTGCGTGATCATCGCCAACCACCAGTCCAACTACGACCTGTTCGTGTTCGGCAATGTAGTGCCGCGCCGTACCGTGTGCATCGGCAAAAAAAGCCTGAAGTGGGTGCCGCTGTTCGGCCAGTTGTTCTGGCTGGCGGGCAATGTGTTGATTGATCGCGGCAATGCGCAGAAGGCGCGGCAGTCGATGCTGACCACCACCCGTACCCTGCAAAATGAAGAGACTTCGATCTGGGTGTTCCCGGAAGGCACGCGTAATTTCGGTGAAGAGTTGCTGCCGTTCAAGAAAGGCGCATTCCAGATGGCGATTGCCGCGGGCGTGCCGATCGTGCCGGTGTGTGTCAGCACTTACGTCAAACACATGCGCTTGAACCGCTGGCGCAGTGGGAAAATCCTGATCCGCTCGCTGCCGGCGATTCCTACGGCGGGATTGAGCCTGGAGGACATGCCGCTGCTGATCGAGCAGTGCCGCGAGCAGATGCGCGAGTGCATCGCCTCGATGGACCGGCAGCTGCAAGCCGCTTGAAAGAAACCCGCCTGGTGCGGGTTTTCTTTTGCCCGCGAGCTTTTGCCTGCGAACTCTGCACACTTTGCTGACTCTCAAGCAGCAGACAAGGCTAAGCTGAACACTGCCTGCCACTGCCATCTGCGAACAAGAAGTGAACCTGAATCATGGGTAGAGTTGTTGCTGCTGCGGTTTACAGCGCTGGTAAGAAAGTCACCAATATCACCCTCGACGAAGGCGCGGCCTGGGCGGCAAAGCCGGGCCACTTCGTCTGGATCGGCCTTGAAGAGCCGAACGCCCAGGAGCTGTTCAATCTGCAGCGCCAGTTCAACCTGCATGAACTGGCCATCGAAGACGCGTTGGAAAAACACAGCCGACCGAAACTCGAAACCTTCGGCGACGCCCTGTTCATCGTTACCTATTCGCCGATCCGCCATGAAGGCAAACTGGAGTTCATCGAGACTCACATCTTTGCCGGCAACGGCTACATCATAACCGCACGCAATGGCCACTCCGCCTCCTACGCCTATGTCCGCCAGCGCTGCGAGGCGCGTCCGCTGTTGCTGGAGCACGGCGAGGACTTCGTGCTCTATGCGATCCTCGACTTCGTGATCGAAAACTATCAGCCCATGGGCGAAGCGATCCATGCCGAGATCGACGAGCTGGAACGCAACGTCATGTGCGGTTCCCTGAATGAGCGCGACATTCAAAAACTCCACAGTCTGCGCCGTGACGTCCTGCGCCTGCGCCGTTACGCGGCGCCGATGGTGGAAATCGGCGAGGAGCTGCAGAAACTGAGCTTCCCGTTCATCGACAAGAACATGCGCCCGTATTTTCGCGATGTGCAGATCCACGTGACACGGCAGATGGAAGACCTGACGACCCTGGCGGACATTGCCAGTCAGACGATCGAGGTCGGGGTGTTGCTGGAGGCTTCACGCCAGAGTGTGGTGCAGCGCAAGTTTGCCGCATGGGCAGCGATCCTGGCGTTCCCGACGGCGGTGGCCGGCATCTACGGGATGAACTTCCAGAACATGCCGGAGTTGACCTGGCACTACGGGTATTTCGCGGTGCTGGGGTTTATTGCGGTGGGATGTGTGGGGTTGTGGGCGAGTTTCAAGCGGTCCGGGTGGTTATAGCCGAGACCGAGGCGTCTGTGACATTCGCTGCGGTGCGGCGATCCGACAAGCCAGCGCCTACAGAGGTTTGGCGTTGATCACCGATCCCCTGCAGGAGCTGGCTTGCCAGCGAAGCTTTTAGCTTTTAGCTTTTAGCTTTTAGCTTTTAGCCGCATCAGCTTCTGGCTTATGCGCCACAAACCGCATCATCCACTCCGCCACCGTAGCGCCATGGTGCTCATGCTCCAGGCTCGCCATGCCTTTGCTGTACACCTGCTCGCCCAGCGCCTCCTGCCGAATATCCAGCAACGCCCGGGAGTAATCGTGGATGAACTCCGGATGCCCCTGGAAGCACAGCACCTGGTCGTTGATGTGGTATGCGGCGAACGGGCAGAAATCGCTGGAGGCAATGACCGTCGCGTTTTCCGGCAGCGACGTCACCTGGTCCTGGTGACTGATCAACAACGTCAGTTCCTCCCGCACCGGGTTCAACCACGGCGCCTTGGCAGCGAGCTTGTAGCTATGCGTGCCGACGCCCCAACCCTGGGTCGCGCGCTCGCTCTTGCCGCCCAGCAGCAACGCCAGCAATTGATGGCCGAAACAAACGCCCAGCAGTTTGTCGCCGCGCTCGTAGCGCTTGAGCAGATAAGCCCTGAGGGTCTCGATCCATGGGTCGGTACCGAAGGAGTCGGCCTTGCTGCCGGTGACCAGATAAGCGTCAAAGGTCAGCTCATCGCCGGGATATTCGCCTTGCATCACGTTGTAGACGGTGAACTCGGCCTCGATGGGTTGTTGCGAAAACAGACGCTGGAACATCTGCCCGTAACCCTGATACTGATCGACCAGTTCTGGACGCAGGATGTCGGTTTCCAGAATGCAGATGCGTAACGACATAAAAAATACCTGACACTTGATGGGAATAATGCACACCCAGAGCGTGCCTCGAAACAGGGTGGCGAGGCAAGTCCGGAATGCGTCATCGGTCCCTTAGAACACCTGCCCGTTGGCGGCTTTCTCCAGCAAAAGTGCGGGTGGCGCGAATCGCTCGCCATATTGCCCGGCCAGGTACCGGGCACGCGCGACGAAATCCTTCACGCCGTACTGGTTGATGAACTGCAGTGCGCCCCCGGTCCAGGCCGCGAAGCCGATACCTAAAATCGAGCCGACGTTGGCATCCGCTGTCGAGGTCAGCACGCCCTCTTCCAGGCAGCGCACGGTTTCGATGGCTTGCACAAACAACAGCCGGTCTCGCACGTCCCTCGGCGCAATTTGCCCGTCGGCTTTCTCGAATCGGTTTTTCAGCCCTGACCACAAATGTTTCTGGCCACCGTCCGGATACTCATAGAAACCGCCACCAGCGGCCTTCCCCGGACGTTTGTATTCGTTGAGCAGCAAGTCAATCACGGCAAACGCCGGATGTTCAGTCAGCGGTTTCCCTTCCGCTTGCAGGTCTTTGGCCGTTTGCTGGCGGATATGACTCATGAGGCTGAGGGAAACTTCGTCGGAGATTGCCAGAGGCCCGACGGGCATGCCGGCCTTGCGCGCTTCGGTCTCGATCATCGGCGCGCTCACGCCTTCGCCGAGCATGGCGATGCCTTCGTTGGTAAAGGTGCCAAACACCCGCGAAGTGAAAAAACCGCGACTGTCGTTGACCACAATCGGGGTTTTCCTGATTTGCAGGACGTAATCAAAACCACGGGCCAGGGTTTCGTCACTGGTATGGGCGCCTCTGATGATTTCCACCAGGGGCATTTTCTCTACGGGGCTGAAAAAATGCAGGCCGATGAACTTCGTCGGGTCCGGCACTGCAGTGGCGAGGCCGCTGATGGGCAAGGTCGAGGTATTGGAGGCGATCACTGCCTTCGGCCCGACAACTTCTTGTGCGGCCGAGGAGACCTTGGCTTTCAACTCCCGGTCTTCGAATACCGCCTCGATGATCAGGTCGCAGCCGGCCAGATCGGTATCGCTTTCGGTGGTGTGGATTCGCGCCAGAATCGCTTCACGCTGCTCCTGGCTGAGTTGGCCGCGAGCGACTTTCTGGTCCAGCAGCATCTCCGAATGGGCCTTGCCCTTCTCTGCCGCCGCGAGGTTGATGTCCTTGAGCACCACGTCAATACCGGCCATTGCGCTGACGAAAGCGATGCCAGCGCCCATCATGCCGGCGCCGAGCACCCCGACTTTCCGCGTCGCATAGGGCGCAAAACCCTGGGGCCGCGAACCGCCGGCATTGATTTCGTTGAGTTGGAACCAGAAGGTGCCGATCAGATTCTTCGCAACCTGGCCGGTGGTCAGTTCGGTGAAGTATCGGGTTTCGATCAGGTGCGCGGTGTCGAAATCCACCTGGGCGCCCTCAACTGCGGCGCAGAGGATTTTCTCCGGCGCGGGCATGCAGCCCTGGGTCTTGCTACGCAGGATCGACGGCGCGATGGCAAGCATTTGCGCGACTTTCGGGTTCGAAGGTGTGCCGCCGGGGATCTGATAACCCTTCACGTCCCAGCGCTGGACCGCCGTCGGGTTCGCCAGAATCCAGGCGCGCGCCTTGCTCATCAACCCGTCGCGATCTTTTGCCAATTCATCGATCAAGCCCGCCCGCAAGGCCTGTTGCGGCTGAAATTTCTTGCCTTCCAGCAGATACGGCAGCGCTTGCTCGATGCCCAGCATGCGCACCATGCGCACCACTCCACCGCCGCCCGGCAGCAACCCCAGGGTCACTTCGGGCAGGCCGAGTTGCACGGATGGATCGTCCAGCGCCACGCGATGATGGCAGCTCAGGCAGATTTCCCAGCCACCGCCCAACGCGGATCCATTGATCGCGGCAACCACCGGTTTGCCGAGGGTTTCCAGGGTGCGCAACTGCCCCTTGAGGTCCAGCACCATGGTGTAAAAAGCCTTGGCGTCGGGCTTGCCTACCTTGATCAGTTCATTGAGATCGCCGCCGGCGAAGAAGGTTTTCCTGGCCGAGGTGATGATGACGCCGACGATGGCATCCTTTTCGGCAATCAGTCGTGCGACGCAAGCGGCCATGGCTTCGCGGTAGATCGCGTTCATGGTATTGGCGCTCTGGCCCGGCATGTCGATGGTCAGGACGACGATCCGATCCAGACCCTTTTCGTAACGAATGGCTTCGCTCATACGCAATTTCCTTGAAGTCGGGGCTCAGAGGCGTTCGATGATGGTGGCAATGCCCATGCCGCCGCCGACGCACAGGGTCGCGAGGCCGAAACGCAGGCGCCGGGTTTCGAGTTCATCGAGCAGCGTGCCGAGGATCGCGCACCCGGTGGCGCCGAGCGGGTGGCCCATGGCGATGGAGCCGCCATTGACGTTGACCTTGTCCGGGTCGATGGCCATATCCTTGATGAATTTCAGCACCACGGAAGCGAAAGCTTCGTTGACTTCGAACAGGTCGATGTCCTGGACCCGCAACCCGGCCTTGGCCAGCGCCTTGCGCGTCGCCGGCGCGGGGCCGGTGAGCATGATGGTCGGATCGGTGCTGGTGACTGCCGCGGCGACTATCCGTGCCCGTGGTTGCAGGCCCAATGCCCGGCCCTTGGCTTCGGAACCGATCAGCATCAAGGCCGCGCCATCGACGATCCCGGAACTGTTGCCCGGGGTGTGCACGTGGTTGATTCGTTCCACATGGCTGTAGACCCGCAGCGCGGTGACGTCGAAGCCCATTTGCCCGATCATCTCGAAGCTCGGCTTGAGCTTGCCCAAGCCTTCCAGGGTCGACTCGGCGCGGATGAACTCATCGTGATCGAGCAGGATGATGCCGTTCTGATCCTGCACCGGCACCAGTGACTTATTGAACGAACCGTCCGCGCGCGCCCGTGCGGCCTTCTGCTGGGAGTGCAGTGCGTAGGCATCGACGTCGTCCCGACTGAAACCTTCAAGGGTGGCGATCAAGTCGGCGCCCACGCCTTGAGGAGTGAAATGACTACGCAAATTGGTTTCCGGGTCCAACGCCCAGGCTCCGCCGTCGCTACCCATCGGTACGCGCGACATCGATTCGACGCCGCCGACCACGACCAGGTCCTCGAAGCCGGAACGGACTTTCATCGCACCGAGGTTCACCGCTTCCAGCCCTGAGGCGCAGAAACGGTTAATCTGCACGCCTGCCACGCTGACATCCCAATCGGCCACTAGGGTTGCGGTTTTGGCGATGTCGGCGCCTTGATCGCCGACTGGCGTTACGCAACCGAGCACCACGTCATCGACCTGGCGGGTGTCGAGGGAGGTTCGCTGTTGCAACGCCGTGAGCAGCCCCGCCACCAGGTTCACCGGTTTGACGCTGTACAAGGCGCCATTGGGCTTGCCCTTGCCCCGGGGCGTGCGTAACGCGTCGAAAATCAAAGCTTGGGTCATGACGTTCTCGAACCTGATGGTGAGTAGGAACTTAAGATTGATCTTTTGACATTTGATCTCTCACCTTAAGTCGAGCCGTCATGGATTCAATGACCGCAACGCTCAGCCGCGTTGACGCTCACGCTCAGACGAACGGTAGTTACCTATGGGATTAACCGATTCAGGACACGAAGGTGTCTAGCAAAAGGCCGCCCAAGAAGCTGGCAATAGGCCTCATATCCTTTTAAGAAGAATTCAACTCAACCCCATACGAAATGGATCTAAAGCAACGGTGACACGGGCTCTAATGTGAAGTTGTACGAAGTTGTCGTCGGGTTTTGCCGAGGCGCTCGTTCTACAGGAAGTGCAACGCCTTGCCGTCATGGAGCTATGCAGGCAGGCATCAGCAAATAACAAAAAAAAGGCGGTCAGCCATGTTCAAACAATCGAAAGTTCGTCAAGCCGGGCTCATTCTATTCGCCACTACGCTGTTGTTGATTTTGCCGAACCTGACCAAGGTGATCGGTTAGTCGGCCTTTATTAAATACGGCGTCAGGTTATTTATATCGCCTCATTAAAAATGTGACTGGCTCGCTACCCGGGCCAGCGTGGGTGTGCCAACCTTTACGGCACTTCACGACATGGAAGGCGATCACTTGAAAACGCTTACTCTATTCGGGGCTCTGCTCCTGAGCACGCCCGTCTTTGCCGCACAGCTGAACCTGGAGCTGGGCGCGAACAGTCGCACCTGGCAGACCGAGGAATTGCTCAAGCATCCCCAGGTGCAGACCATTACCATCACCAACGACGTTTCCTACAAGCGGGACATGAGCTATCGCGCTGTTCCCGTGGCGGCATTGTTAACAGGTATCAAGCCTGCAGATCACCTTCAAGCCGTGGCGCTGGACGGATTTGCGGCAGAGTTGTCGGCGGCACCGCTGCTCAATGCCAAGGGTGCGCGGGCCTGGCTGGCGATTGAAGACCCGGCCAGCCCCTGGCCGGCATTGTCCGAAGGCAAGCACAGTGCCGGGCCGTTCTATCTGGTCTGGACCGATCCGCAGGCGGGCAATATCAGTCCCGAGCAATGGCCGTTCGAAGTGGCGAGCATCAAGCGCATGGCGCCGGTGGCCCAGCGCTTCCCTGCCCTGCTGCCAGACCCTGCGCTGGCGGCGGATGATCCGGTGAACAAGGGCTTTGCGCTGTTTCAGAAGAACTGTCTGGCCTGTCATCGGCTCAATGGTGCCGGGGATGCGCAGTTCGGACCGGATCTGAATATTCCATTCAACCCGACCGAATACTTCGGGGAGCAGTTCCTCACGCGCTACATTCGTGACCCGCAGAGTTTGCGGCAGTGGCCGCAGGCGAAGATGCCCGGGTTTACGGCGGCGGTGTTGCCGGATGGGGATCTGGAGATGTTGGTCGGGTATTTGAAGCATATGGCGGGGCGCAAGGTTAAGCCCTGATATTGTCCCCGCCTGTCCTGTAGGAGCAAGCTTGCTCGCGATGAGGCCCTGACAGTCAATATCGATGTGGACTGACTTCAACATCGATGTTGACTGTGGGCCGCCTTCGCTGGCAAGCCAGCTCCTACAGGGGGTATGTGGTGATCCTGGTTATTGCTGTTGCACCGAAATCACAGGCGCCAGCAGCGGCATTGGCGTCGGCGAAACGAACACCTTCGCATGCATCTGCTCACTGCCACCGCCCCGGCGCATGCCGCGTACCGGGCAGGCATCCAGGTAATCCAGGCCTACCGCCAGTTTCAAGTGCCGCTCGGGCCGCGCCAGTTCATTGGTCACATCGAAGCTGTACCAGGCGTCATCGAGCCAGGCTTCAGCCCAGGCATGACTGGCCAGGTGTTCGCAGTCCTCGCTGTACAGATAGCCCGACACATATCGCGATGCAATCCCCAGGCTGCGGGCGCAGGCGAGGAATGCATGGGTGTGGTCCTGGCACACCCCCGAACGCCCGGCGAAGGCCTGGGCGGCGCTGGTGTCCACTGCGGTGGAGCCCGGGGTGTAGGTCATGTGCTGGTTCAGGCCATGCATCAAGTCGATCAGCGCGGTGCGATCCCGACGCTGCTTGCATTGCTTCTGTGCAAATGCGCGCAGGGCTTCGTCGGCTTCGGTCAGCCGGGTGAAACGCAGGAACGGTAGCGACGACTGGCTCTCGTGCTCGGCTTCGCGCAACTCATCGATGTCCACCTGGCCACGGGCACCGATGATGATGGCCTCGTGTGGCTCATCCATGGTCAATACATGCAGGATGTTACCGAACGGGTCGAGTTGCGCGCGCACCGGGCGCGGCAGGTCGAGTTGCCAGCTGAGCACGTGCTGGCGTTCGCTGTCGTGGGGGGTCAGTCGCAAATACTGGATGCTCGCCCGCACCTGATCTTCGTAGTGATAGGTGGTCTCGTGGCTAATGGAAAGTCTCATGCAGCCTCCAGGTAGGAACTGTGAATGGCGTTGCCCAACTGGCGCACCAGCGGGATGAACTCGGTCAACCAGGTGTGCAGGCCTTCGTCGAGAATTTCGCTGATACCGGTGTAACGCAGGCGCGCGTCTATTTCCGCCGCCAGGCGTTGCGCCGGCCGGCCGTTGGCCCCCGGTAGCTGGGCGAGTATCTGGTCAATCTCTTCGGTACAGGCCCGCAGCGAACGCGGGACGTCGGCACGCAGTAGCAACAGCTCGGCGACATGCCGGGCACCGGGTGCGTCGCGGTAGATCTCGGTATAGGCCTCGAACGAGGACAAGGCCCTCAACAGCGCACTCCATTGGTAATAGGCGTGGGCCGTGCCGTCGCTGACCGCTTCGGCCTGGTCGCCGGCCATTTCGTAGCGGGCATCGAGCAGGCGCAAGGTGTTGTCTGCCCTTTCGATAAAGGTACCCAGACGAATGAAGCGGAACGCGTCGTTACGCATGATGGTGCCGTAGGATGCGCCGCGGAACAGGTGGGATCGCTCCTTGATCCACTCGCAGAAACGGCTCATGCCGTAGCGGCTCAAGCCCTGGTCGGCGATCCCGCGAATTTCCAGCCAGGTGGCATTGATGTTTTCCCACATGTCGGCGGTGATCCGCCCACGCACCGCATGGGCGCTGGCCCGCGCGGCACCGAGGCAACTGTAGATGCTCGCCGGGTTGGCTGCGTCCAGGGCGAAGAAATGCAGCAGCCGCTCGGCATGCAAATCGCCATGGCGCTCCAGGTAATCGTCCAGGGTGCCGGTAATCAGCAACGGCATGGCGAGTTCGTGCAAACCGTCACCGCGACCATCCTGCGGCATCAGCGACAGCGAATAACTGATGTCGAGCATCCGGGCGAGGTTTTCCGCCCGCTCCAGGTAACGCGACATCCAATACAAATCCGAGGCAGTTCTACTTAACATGGCAGGCTTCCTTCAATCCTCGACCACCCAGGTGTCCTTGGTGCCGCCGCCCTGGGAGGAGTTCACCACCAGGGAGCCTTCACGCAGGGCGACACGGGTCAAACCGCCGGGCACGACCCGGGTTTCGCGGCCAGACAATACAAACGGACGCAGGTCGATATGGCGTGGAGCGATGCCGTTTTCGACAAAAGTCGGACAGGTTGATAAAGACAAGGTCGGTTGCGCGATGTACGCGTGGGGCTTGGCCTTGATCCGCGCGCGGAAGGCGTCGATTTCCACCGCCGTCGCCGCCGGCCCCACCAGCATCCCGTAGCCGCCTGAACCCTGGGTTTCCTTGACCACCAACTCTGGAAGATTGGCCAGGACGTGGGACAGCTCAGAGGGATTACGACACTGCCACGTCGGCACATTCTTCAGGATCGGTTCTTCATCCAGATAGAAACGGATCATATCGGTGACGAAGGGGTACACCGACTTGTCGTCCGCGACCCCGGTGCCGATGGCATTCGCCAGCACCACATTGCCGGATCGGTAGGAAGACAATAACCCCGGGACGCCGAGCATCGAGTCCGGATTGAACGCCAGCGGGTCGAGGAAGGCATCGTCAAGGCGCCGGTAGATCACGTCGACGGCTTTGGGCCCGTCCGTGGTGCGCATGAACACCTTGTCGTCACGCACGAACAGGTCCGCGCCCTCTACCAGTTCAACGCCCATTTCCCGGGCCAGAAACGCATGCTCGAAAAACGCGCTGTTGAAGCGCCCCGGCGTCAGCACCACCACGCTGGGGTTATCGATCGGGCTTGAGCTTTTCAGAGTATCGAGCAACAGGTTCGGATAGTGATCTATCGGTGCAATGCGTTGCGCCGCGAACAATTCCGGGAACAGGCGCATCATCATCTTGCGGTCTTCGAGCATGTAGCTCACGCCGCTTGGTGTACGAAGATTGTCTTCGAGCACGTAGTACGTGCCGTCGCCATCGCGCACCAGGTCGACACCGGATATGTGCGAATAGATGTCCCGGTGCAGATCCAGCCCTTGCATCGCCAGCTGGTATTGCTCGTTGGCCAGCACTTGCTCGGCCGGGATGATGCCGGCCTTGATGATGCGCTGTTCGTGATAGAGGTCGGCGAGGAACATGTTCAACGCCTTGACCCGCTGGATACAGCCGCGTTCGACGACCCGCCATTCACTGGCGGGAATGCTGCGCGGAATGGTGTCGAAGGGAATCAGGCGCTCTGTCCCTTGCTCGTCACCGTAGAGCGTGAAGGTAATCCCGGCGCGATGAAACAGCAGATCGGCCTCGCGTCGCCGTTGGGCCAAGAGCTCATCAGGCGTTTCGGCCAGCCAACGGGCAAACTCCCGGTAATGCGGGCGAACCTGGCCGCCGGCATCGTACATTTCATCAAAATAGGTGCGGATCATGCCGTACTCCTTGTCACCCGGACTTACAGGCCTTCGCAAGGCCCGTGCCATCGGCATAAACGCTTAGATATCAATCAGTTGGATAATGACGCCAGAACTACCGCACCAATCCTGTGCGGTAAACGCCCCAAGCTGATCGCCCCCGCTTCATTGCGAAGCAATATGTTCGCCTATCAGCAGCATAGTCTGTAGAAGCCGGCTTGCCGGCGAAGGGGTCATTAGGTCATGCGTTGCTATCAGGAACGCTTTCGCCGTAGGAGCCGGCTTGCCGGCGAAGGGGTCACTAGGTCATGCGTTGCTCTCAGGAACGCCTTCGCCGTAAGAGCCGGCTTGCCGGCGAAGGGGCCGCTGGATGTTGCAATGATCTTGAGATCGCCTTCGCTGCGGTGCGGCGATCCGACAAGCCAGCTCCTACCGGTCCGTGAGCGGTTTCAAGATGGGCACAACGAAAACGGCCAACCCGAAGGTCAGCCGTTAGTGGATGTTGTCGCTGTTCATAGTGTTATGCGAGTCGCCCTCGTACCTCCTGCTTGACGCCCCAGCCTTCGATGATCCCGCCCAGAGGCTCTACCACGGCCTCGAAGTCCTGCTCGAAGTCGCCGATACCGTCGTAGGTGGCGTACATCACTTTACTCAGTTCCAGATACCACGCGCCGTCATCGCGCACGCTGATCTGGGCATTCAGGGATTCACCACAATAATGCCCTGCCGCCCTGCGTGCCCGCTCCTCGTCGGGGAAAATGGCGTAGAACTCGATGGGATGGAATCGTGAAAAGTCGAAACCGCCTTCTTTCATGCGGCGCAGCACGCTGCTGCTGATGTCTTCTTGATAGGCTGTGCTCATGAAACGTCCCCCTCAACTTGATGGATAGACTTTCCGTATTCCCGGCACACGCAACCGATTGGTGCGAGTGATGCGACAAGATGTTGCCGGTGGGAAGCAAGCATGTAGCTGACAAGACCAGACCTTAGCGATCCGTTCGCTGATCTCGCTTGCAGAGTAGCCCCAAGAGAGAGGCGCTGCCAAGGCCTGGTTGTTTCACGAATGTGCCAGGAGGTGTTTCAGACGGGAGTAATGCCGAGGATTTGTATGCTGTTCTGGGACTTGAGACTTTTGACGCTCGCATCAGCGGTTCGCCCTTCCAGATCATTCAGATCCAGTTCGGCAGCGACAGGAAGGAGACGGGCCTTGATCAGTTTGGCGGCCTGCTCGTTGTCCGGGCATTCGTCGCACTCGAAGACTTCGTCGACTGTTTCACCGTGATCATCCACGAAAGTGATTTTCCACTTTTGCATCAGTGCCTCCTCGAACAAACCCGCAAATGGGCTTACATGTATCTGGACTTTTGCCCAGACTGATCGTTCAAAACGGATTACAGCGTGTCAGTGTGATGCTGACAAATTACCCTGTAGGAGCGAGCCTGCTCGCGATGGACGTGAACGATGACGCGTGCTGTCTGGAAACAAGCGCCGCCTTCAAGTTCATCGCAAGCAGGCTCGCTCCTACAGGGGGTCGGTGTTGTCTGTGAAGACCGGTCAGACCCGCACATTGCCCCGAGGCCCGGCGATGGCCCAGATGATCAGGCCCAGGACCGGCAGCAGCAGGATCAACAGCACCCAGACGATTTTCATCCCGGTGTCGGTGCCACTTTTCAGCACGTTGATGATTGCCCAGATGTCCAGGACAAGGATGATCAGGCCAACCAGACCATTGAACGTGGAACCCATGGTGTCGCTCCCGAAGAGTGGTGTGCACTCTTAGGATAGCTCGCCCGCGCGAGGGTTCCGTTTTATTCGGCCCAGGGTGGCGTCAGACGTGAATTGCCACTTTCAGGGCTTCCAGCGAAGGCGCGGCAGCGATGCCGACTTCAGCACACAACTCGAGTACCCGCGGCACGTCATTGCCATAGACCAGTACCACTTGCAACTCGTCATCGAGCAACTGGCTGAAATTCATCAGCACATAGCCGCCGTTTTCCTTGTTCATGCTGCTCATCTGCACCTGAATGCGATTGAGTGCGGTCAGGGCTTCGGTCTTGGCCAGTTGCTTGGGTTTGATATTGAAATCGACGCCAGGGCCGAACGAAGCAACGATTTGGGCGAACAGATCCATATAGGTGTCTGCCTGGAACAGCACGGTTTCCGGCAGGCTGCCAACGACCACCCACTCGCCCAGGGGAATCGGGAAACTGTCGTCGTAGTTGATGTCTGGATTGGCCGTCAGGAATGCCTCGGGATCGGCGTAGGCCTGGGCCGCCTCGTCTGCGATTTTAAGGATTTCGTCATCGCTCATGCACCCGGAGCTGATTTTGCTGATGAGTTCGACGAGTGCGGCTTTCATGGGGGCGGAATCCTGTAGCGAGGGAATTTTGAAGGCGCGAAGGATAGCGCATTCCGCCCCACCGTGGCTGCACGGGAGCATTGCCGGGAATGTTGACCCACATCAAGGCCCGTCAGACCGGGTAGCGGCACAATGCTGGCACCTTGCCGAAACTGTTTCCGCTATCAGAGAAGACCTCCATGGGTGCCTGGCTTAGCAATATCTCGTTGAAGTACAAATTCTGGGCGGTCAATGCCGTCGCTTTCGTCACGACCCTGTTGTTGGTGGTGTACGCCGTGCAGCTTGAACAACAGTCGCGCAGCCATGATGCCCGGGCGTCGGCCCAGGCTCAGGCACGACTGCTTGCAGCCTGGCCTGTCGGGCAACCGTTACCACAGGCCGACAACCTGCTGACCTTCAATCCCGGGCAGGCGCCGTTGCTCAATGGCCAATCGCTTCTGGAACTGACCGATGGCAACGGCTGGGTCGAAATCAATTCCATGCCTCTGTTGGGCGATAACCCGTTGCTCGGTGCCGAGGTATTCAGCCGTGCCGACGGTCAGCGGGTTGCGGCCATTGCCTATGGGCCGAGCCTGACCCAGGTGTTCGGCGAACGTTTCGCCCACTATGCGGTGGCGGTGTTCATCCTGATGCTGGCAATGCTCGGGGCGTCGCAATTGTTGATCCGCTTCCTGCTCAGTCAGCTCAACACCTTGAAAGACGTGATGCTCCACGTGGAGAAAACCGGCGATCTGTCAGCGCGTGTCCCGCTGGCCTGCAACGACGAAGTCGGGCAAATGGCCAGCGCGTTCAACGCGATGCAGGCGGGTTACCAGCGGGTGGTCGGCACCGTGGCCAGTACCGCCCAACAACTGGATGTCGGCGCGGCGCGCCTGGCGTCGAGCATGAACGAAGTGCGCCTGGGCATGCTTGGCCAGCAAAGCGAGACCGATCAGGCCGCCACCGCGATCAATGAAATGACCGCTACCGTCTATCACATCGCCCAGCACGCCGGCGCGACCCGCGATCTTTCGCAAACCGCCGATACCCTGGCCGGCAGCGGCCAGGCAGTGGTCAGCCGGGTGCAACAATCGATCAGCGGGTTGTCCACCGGGGTGCAGCAGACGGCCGAGATGATTCAGCGCCTGGCCGAGGACAGTCAGAAGATCAACAGCGTGGTCGGGGTGATCCACAGCATCGCCGAGCAGACCAACCTGTTGGCGCTCAACGCCGCGATCGAAGCGGCCCGGGCCGGTGAAATGGGGCGCGGCTTTGCGGTGGTCGCCGATGAAGTGCGCAACCTGGCCAAGCGCGTGCAGACCTCCACCGACGAGATCACGCTCATGGTGACCGCGTTGCAGGCCGGGACGCGGGACGCGGTGGATTTCATGCAGGAAAGCTCGTTCAAGGCCGATGATTGCGTGCGCCAGGCGCAAGAGGCCGGCGCAGCCTTGGCCGACATCACCGGCGCGGTGGCCCGGATGCGCGAAAGCAACACGCAGATCGCGGTGGCGGCCGAGCAGCAGAGTCAGGTGGCGGAGGAAATGAATCGGGCGGTGGTGAGCATTCGGGATGTGACCGAGAACACGGTGCAGCAGACGGTGGGTTCGGCGACTACCAGCAATGAGCTGGCGGCGTTGGCGGGGGAATTGAACAAGGCTATAGGGCAGCTCAAGCTGTAACGACCCCTTCGTCGGAACGCCGCCCGGAGCAAGCCCGCTCCCACAGGCGGCCGTGCCGATCGCAGGATCCAGGCACGCCGCCAGTCCCGTGATCTTCAGTGGCTAAAAATGTGGGCTAGACACAGACCTGTGGGAGCTGGCTTGCCCCAGGCGGCGATCCGACGATGGCGTCAGACCGGCCAACATCAATATTGACCATGATCCCTATCACTTCGATAGCCACCTTTGATTCGCTCCCCGCAGGCGCCAGGCCTATTCTTCAATCATGCGTTGAACACGGATCGAGGATCGGCATCATGGGCAAACGTCACCCCAACCTTCCCGCCTGGCAATGGCGAGCGTACCCGAACAATCATCAGCACCCGACCAATCTCGTACTGCACCTGATAGCCGTGCCGTTGTTCATTGTGGGTGTGCTGCTGATGATTTGCGGGGTGTTCAGCCTGAACCTGGGCAATTTCGCCATCGGCGTAATCGGCCTGTTGGCTGCCCTGGGTCTGCAACGCCATGGTCACAGTCTGGAGGCTCAAGCCTCCGAGCCGTTCAGTGATCGCAAGGATGCGGTATCGCGCTTGCTGGTCGAGCAGTTCCTGACTTTCCCCCGGTTTTTCCTGAGCGGCGGCTGGTGGCGCGCCTGGCGCGAGCGCCACCGTCGTCACTGATTCAGGCAAAAATCGTCACGGTCTGTCGGCTCATGGCGATCAACTGCCCGTCTGCATTCCACAGCTTCGCGGCGGCATGACCGTAGCCGTCGGCGGCGTGTTCGATTTCAACCAGGTATTTGCACCAGTCCAGCGTGCCCAGTTCAAGCAATGGCTGAACGAATTCGATAGTCCAGGTCAGGGTACTGCCCATCGCCGGTTTGTTCAGGTGCGGTAGCAACGCCGGCGGCCAGGCGTCGACCAGCGCAAGAATATGCGACTCACGGACCGCCTCTTCCTTCACGTCCCCACGCAAACGCACCCAGCCGCCCATCTCGCGGGATTTGTTACCAGTGAACGGCAGCCCGCCGACACTCCAGCGCATCGCCAGATGACGCATGAACTCCGGGGTCACGCCTTTGATATAGGGCAATTCCTGGCAATCGTCCCAGTGTTTCATCTGCGGTGCAGGGTCAGCGATCACAGCCACTTCGGATGGACGCGACGCGCCGAAACTGCCCTGGATCAAGGTCACCACCTGGCCCTTCTGCATCGCCCGGCCCAGCACCTGGCTGACCGCCTTGCCTTCACGCAATACTTCGACTTCAAAACTGACCGGCACTTCGGGCTCGACCGGCCCGACAAAGGTGATCGCCAGCGAACGCACCGGACGATCCGCCGGTACCTTTGCGCGCATGGCTTCGTATTGCAGAGCGGCCACCAGGCCACCAAAACTGGCCCGGCCTTGGGCCCATTCGGCCGGGATAGACAGCTCGCGCGGCTGGCTGCGGACGGTGTCGAGCAGATCGGAGAAGCGCATGGAAACCTCAAAGACGGGAAAAGAATGCAGGGATCTTAACCAGCCGGCGAGGATGGCACAGGGCTTATTCTGGCCAAATTGACGGACAGATAAGCCGCGTTCGGTTTGAACACCGATTCCATGCCCAACACAAAACCAAATGTAGGAGCTGGCTTGCCAGCGAAAGCGGTGTCACAGGCAACAATAATGTTGAATTTGACGGCCTCTTCGCTGGCAAGCCAACTCCTACAGGAGTTTATGTATGCCCATTTGTGGTGGTTCGCCCCGGGATTTTCGGGTTTTCAGGATTTGAAGCAGGCGGCGCTGAGTTTGTCGAGGACACGATCGGCGCGTTTTTCGGCCTTGGCCAGATCGGTTTTCCAACCGGCCACACAAGGCTGCAAATCCGCTTCTTCTTCGGCCCTGGCCAGCCATTGCCAGCAATCGTGCCAATCGCCCAAGGCGCCCTGGGCGGCCTTCAACCTGGGCATGGCCGCCTTAGGTAAACGGTCCAGCTCGGGATACGCTTCGATGCCATAGCGCACGCGCTTGATCAGCAGGCGCAGACGATGGCGATCATGGGCCGGGTCATGCAGCGCCTCATCCAGTTTCTTCCATTGTTTGGCCAGGCGCTTTTCAATGTGCTTACGCAGCCCCTTGAGCAGGCCTTGTCGTTGGGAAGCGCGCAAAAACCGCGGAAACGCGTCAAGGATCATCAGCAATTGCGCAAGCGTAGGGCCGGCTGCCACCACTGGATAAACCTCGGCCATTTGTGCCATGCGCCGGTGCGCTGCCTCGGGTTGATCGTGCTCGAGCAAATACGCCGCCAATACTTCGCGATCGCGCAATGGCGTGGACAGATCACCGACCGCGGACGCAGCCGTTTCCAGCTGTTCGACGCCCGGCAAGCCGCGCAATGGCCGCAGCAAACTGCGCAAACGGCGAACCGTGGTGCGCAGGTCATGCAGCGCTTCAGGGTCGGTGCGGGCACTCAGGCGCGCCTGGCAGGCCAGCAAACGAACTTCCAGGCCCAGGACCCGAGCCACCAACCGATCAACCAAGGCAGACATCATTTAGCTCCCTGAATCGAATTTCACCAGTGATTCATCATGCCTCAACGCCCGGCGCGAGATTCACGAATATAGAAACGCGCCTTCTCGGCTTTCTTGGTACAGCCTTCGAACGCTTCGAACTGCTGCTGGGTCTTGGCGCCGGTCAACAGCGACAGCGCCTTGGAATAACTGACGTTCCCGGCAAACCCTTCAGCCTTGGCCAGGTCCAGTTCGCGCCACGCGGCATCGATCCCGCTGGCGCAACTGTCGCGATAGGCGGTTTTGCCGGCGCATCCGGCGAGTGCCAATGCAATCATGGGCACACAGATCCAGGCTTTCATCACTCACACCTCAACGATAGGTAAACAGTCGTGCTTTTAAGACGGTCAGGCGCTGGAAAAGTGCCTTCGCCCCACCGCGCAAACTCTGGCGGTCGGGAAGAATACCCATCTGCCGCCATGGAGTGTCGAAAAAACGACGCGAATGCCCCACCGGGCGACCCTGGCGATTGAAGCGCGGCCCTCGATAGGTGCATTGTTGAACCTTGTCAGACGAGGACGGTTCATGAAAAAGCGCGTCGCACTGGTGCTGGGCTCGGGAGGAGCCCGGGGCTATGCCCATATCGGGGTCATTGAAGAGATCGAGCGACGTGGCTACGACATCGCCTGTATCGCCGGTTGCTCGATGGGTGCAGTGGTCGGCGGGATCTACGCCGCCGGCAAACTCGACGATTATCGCAACTGGATCGAGAGCCTCGATTACCTGGATGTGTTGCGCCTGGTCGACGTCAGTTTTCGTCTGGGCGCGATACGCGGGGAGAAGGTCTTCGGGCAAATCCGCAAGATCGTCGGCGAGATCAATATCGAAGACTTGCGCATTCCCTACACCGCAGTGGCCACCGACCTGACCAACCAGCAGGAAATCTGGTTTCAGGAAGGTTGCCTGCACCAGGCCATGCGCGCCTCGGCGGCAATCCCCAGCCTGTTCACCCCGGTGATGCAAGGCAATCGCATGCTGGTGGACGGCGGCATCCTCAACCCTTTGCCGATCGTGCCGGTGGTGTCGAGTCATTGCGACCTGATCATTGCGGTCAACCTCAACTCCACCAACCAGCGCCATTATCAACTGCCGGTGATCCAGCGCCCGGCCGCGTTCAAGACCCGTTTCGACAGCCTGATCAACTCGCTTGGATCGAAACTGCCCTTTCGCCGCAAACAGGCCGAGCAATTGCTGTTGCTGGAAAAGGAAGCGTTACTGGCCGAAGGGGCTGATATCAACCCCTGGATCGAATCCGCCGAACCCGAAGCCCAGCAACCGGCCGCCGCGCCTGAACGCGATGGCGCGCCGAAGTCCGCCACCGGTTCGTTCATCATCGACAACGTGGGCCCGGCCTCGTTGCTGGACTTGATCAACCAGAGTTTCGAGGTGATGCAGACCTCGTTGGCGCAGTACAAGATTGCCGGTTATCCGCCGGATATCCTGATCAACGTACCGAAGCGGGTGTGCCGGTTTTTCGAGTTCTACAAGGCGCCGGAGCTGATCGCGCTGGGGCGGGAGATTGCGCGGGATACGCTGGATCGGTATGAGAATGAGCAGAAGCGGGATTCCTGAAGCTCTCGGTTGACTGTCAGGGCCCTTTCGCGAGCAAGTCGAAGAGGCCCTATCATTCAAAAGAGAACTAAAGGCTGTCATCACTCAACAGCCGATACCCCACCCCCGCCTCGGTTACGATAAACCGCGGCCGGGTCGGATCATCGGCCAGTTTCTGCCGCAGATGCCCCACCACAATCCGCAAATAGTGACTGTCCTCGGCATGGGTCGGCCCCCAGATATCCTTGAGCAACTGCTGTTGGGTGATGACCCGCCCCGGATACCTGGCCAATTGCGCCAGCACCGCGTACTCCTTGCGGGTCAAAGCCACTTCGACACCATCGAGCAGCACCCGGCGATACGCCAGGTCCACGGTCAGCGGGCCGAACGTCAGTGCCGCCTGTTGGGCTTCTCCGGCCGGGGCCTGTCGCAACAAGGCGCGTATCCGCGCCAGGAATTCCTGGATACCGAACGGCTTGGTCACATAGTCGTTGGCACCGCCATCGAGGGCTTCGACTTTCTGCCCTTCGCCGGCACGCACCGACAGCACCAGCACCGGCACCGTCGACCATTCACGAAACTCGCGCAGCACGTCCTGACCGTCCATGTCCGGCAAACCGAGGTCGAGCACCAGCAGGTCCGGTTTGTTCAACGCAGCCTGAGCCAGGCCTTCGGTGCCGGTGCCGGCTTCCAGCACTTTGTAGCCCTGGGAAGCGAGGCTGATGCGCAGGAACTTGCGGATCTGCGGTTCGTCGTCGATGACCAAAATGGTCGCGGTCTGGCTCATGGTTTCCGATCGCGGCAAAGTGAGAGGCAAAGGGTATCAGGCTTCACTTTCAAAGCCTGGTTGTTCCTGCACCGGCAAGTGAAGAGTGATACAGGTGCCGCGGCCTTCGATGCCGTCGGCGACACTGATCCGCCCGCCATGGGCACCGACCATGCCCTGACAGATGGCCAGCCCCAGCCCTGTGCCCTGTCCGCCCCGATCGCCCCGCGCTGCGGTGTAGAACATGTCGAAAATTTTCGCCCGCTCCTCTTCCGGAATTCCCGGTCCTTCATCGCTCACCGCAAAACACAGCTCGCTGTCGTCGGCGTCGACGCGCAATTGCAGGCGCCCGTGAACCGGTGAAAAGCGTGCAGCGTTTTCCAGCACGTTGACCAGTGCCTGTTCGATCAGCGCGGCGTGGACGAACAGCAGCGGCAGCTGTGCCGGCACTTCGGTGCTGACCTGCAAGGGTGCCAGCACCGCGCGCAGGCGATTGAGCGCACTGCCGACGATGTCGGCCGGCGATACCCAGTCCCGCGCCAGCTTCAGGGCGCCGTGCCCGAGACGGGTCATGTCCAGCAGATTCTGGATGTAGCGATCGAGACGCTCGGCCTCATCACGCGTGCCTTCGAGCAGCTCCCGGCGATCCTCCAGCGGGATGGCTTCGCCGAGGGCCAACAGGCTATCGATGCTGCCGCGCATGGAGGTCAGCGGCGTGCGCAAATCATGGGACACCGACGCCAGCAAGGCACTGCGCAGTTGTTCGGTTTCGCCGTGCAGCCGCGCCGCTTCCAGGTCCTCGGCCAATTGCGCGCGGGCCAGCGCCTGGGCCAACGGCTGGCTCAACGCGGTCAACAAACGCCGACGCTGGCCGCTCAACGCCTGACCTTCCTTGGCGCTTACCCCGAGCAGCGCCAGCGGTCCGTCCTCCACCGACAGCGGCCACCACCACCAACGGCCGAACGGTAAGGTGCCGGTGCCGGCGCCCGCTGGCTGATCGTGTTGCCAGGCCCAATCGGCAGCGGCGCGTTCGGCTTCGGAAAACTCCAGCGGCCCGCCGGTTTCGACTTTCCAGCCACTGGCCCCGTCGCGATCGAGCAGGCACACCTTCAGATCGGTCCAGCCGTTGAGATGCTGGGCCGCCGCGCTGACCACGGCCTGGCGATCGGTGGCGGCAGTCAGTTTGCGCGACAGGTCGAGCAATTCGGTGGTCTCTTCCTGGGTGTCGCGCAACGCCTGCAATTGCCGACGCTGCCGGGCCGCGAGATTGCCGGTGAGCGCCGCCATCAGCAGGAAGAACAGCAAGGTCAGGACGTCTTCTTCACGCTGGATGCTGAGGGAGAAATTCGGCGGAATGAACAGAAAGTCATAGGTCAGAAACGACAGCGCCGCACAGGTCAGCGCCGGCCCGAGGCTGCTGCGCACCGCCACCAGCAAGACCGCGGCGAGGAACACCAACGAGATATTCGGCAGCGGCAGAACACTGGCCACGGCCCAGGCCAGCGCACTGGCCAATACGGTCGCCACGACCGCCAGGGCATAGTCGAACCAGACCAGCGACTGCGCCGAACGCTGGCGCGGTTGATGCCGCTGGTGATCGCTGTCGAGGACGTTGATTTCCAGGCCGCGGGCATCGCGCAGCAAGCGTGACGCCAGACCGCCGCCGAACAGGCGCCGACGCCAACGCGGCCGGGACTGGCCCACCAGCACCAGGCTGGCACGACGTTCGGCGGCGTGCTGGATCAGGGTTTTCGCCACCTCGCCGGCACGCAACAGCACCACTTCACCACCGAGGCGCTCGGCCAGTTGCTGGGCGCTTTGCAGGCGCAGGCGCGATTGCTCGTCGCGCACGCTGCCGTTGTCCACATGCACCAGGCTCCACGGCAGATGCCGACGCTGGGCGACGCGACTGGCATGACGCACCAGGCGTTCGGCCTGGGCATCGCCATCGACGCCGACCAGCAGGCGACCGCGCACCGCCGGTGCTGCCTGGCCGAGCTGGCGATAGCCCTGGGCCAGATCATTATCGACCTGGGCGGCGGCGGTCTGCATCGCCAGTTCGCGCAGGGCGGTGAGGTTGGTCTGGGTGAAGAACGCGTCGATGGCCGCCCGCGCCTGCTCCGGCACGTAGACCTTGCCCTCGCGCAAGCGCTCAAGCAGTTCGCGCGGGGGCAGATCGACCAGCAGCAATTCGTAGGCCTCTTGCAACACCCAGTCCGGCAGGGTCTCGCGGACCTGCACGCCAGTGATGCCGCGCACCTTGTCATTGAGACTTTCCAGGTGCTGAACGTTGACCGTGGTGAACACGTCAATACCGGCGGCGAGCAGCTCCTGGATGTCTTGCCAGCGCTTGGCGTGGCGACTGCCGGGGGCGTTGCTGTGGGCCAACTCGTCCACCAGCACCAGTGTCGGCCGGGCCGCGAGCAAGCCGTCGAGGTCCATTTCTTCGAGCATCACCCCACGGTATTCCGAACGCACCAGCGGCTGCTGCGGCAAGCTGCCGAGCAGTGCCTCGGTTTCGGTGCGGCCATGGGTTTCGACCACTCCGGCGATGACTTTGACGCCCTGTCGCAGTTGGCTGTGGGCCGCTTGCAGCATGGCGTAGGTCTTGCCGACACCGGGCGCGGCGCCGAGGAAAACCTTGAGCCGGCCACGGCCGTCCCGGGGCAGGTCTGCTAACAGCGCGTCGGCGCGGCCGGAATTGCTCATGCTTGAAGCTCTCTATTTTCAGATGTTGTTGTGGTGATTGTCTTATCGCCATCGCGGGCAAGCCCGCTCCCACAGTAGGATGATGGATAAACAATGTGTGGCCACCATAGATCCTTGTGGGAGCGGGCTTGCCCGCGATTGGCGCCACCTCAAATCTACAATTTCTCCAGCGCCATATTCAGCGCCAACACATTCACCACCGGCGGCCCTACCAACGGTAACTCGATGTGCGCTTGCAGCAGCTGCTCAAGCGTCGACACCGGCAGATTCCGCGCCGCCGCCACTCGCGCCAGTTGATAGGCAATCGCGGCCGGAGGCAAGTGCGGATCAAGGCCGCTGCCCGAGGTGGTCAGCAGCGCCAACGGCACCGCCCCCTGGCCGGGCACGAGCAGTTTATTTGCCTCGTCGATCACCCTCGCGGCCAGCGCCGGGTTGCTCGGCGAGAGATTGCTGGCGCTGCTCGACACGGTGGCAAATGCACCGGCCGATGGCCGAGGATGGAACCAGGCGTCACCGGCGAAATCCTGGGCGATCAACGCCGAACCACGGACCTTGCCATCGGTGTCTCGCACCAGGCTGCCATTAGCCTGATCCGGAAACGCGACCTGGGCGATACCGGTGACCACCAAGGGGTAGGCGACGCCGGTGATCAGCGTCATCAGGAGCAACAGACTCAAGGCCGGACGTATCAGAGTGGACATTTCAAATTCCTCGAATTCGGTAACAAATACAGCGTTCAATCAGTTGGACCGTGTCGTCTTCTTCGCGAGAGGGTGCCGCGTTCATCCAGACAGTACGCGTTATCGTTAACGCCCATCGCGAGCAATCGAGCGTCGACCGGCTGCTCCTACAGGGGGTGTTCGGTCAAACCAGATGCAACCCCGTCAACAACATATCGATCGCCTTGATCCCCACGAACGGCACCACAATCCCGCCCAGCCCGTAGATCAGCAGATTGCGCCGCAGCAACGCCGCCGCACTCGCCGCCTGCACCCGCACACCGCGCAAGGCCAATGGAATCAGCACCACGATGATCAAGGCGTTGAACACGATCGCCGAGAGGATCGCGCTCTGCGGACTGCTCAGGTGCATGACGTTGAGCACGCCGAGTGGCGGGTAGATCGAGGCGAACAATGCCGGAAGGATCGCGAAATATTTGGCCACGTCGTTGGCGATGGAGAAGGTCGTCAAGGCGCCGCGGGTCACCAGCAACTCCTTGCCGATCTGCACCACGTCCAGCAGCTTGGTCGGATCGCTGTCGAGGTCGACCATGTTGGCCGCCTCGCGCGCCGCTTGCGTGCCGTCGTTCATCGCCATGCCGACATCCGCCTGGGCCAGGGCCGGGGCATCGTTGGCGCCGTCACCGCACATGGCGACCAGGCGACCGTCGTTCTGTTCATGGCGAATGCGCGCCAGTTTCTTCTCCGGCGTGGCTTCGGCCAACACGTCATCCACGCCGGCCTCGGCCGCAATCGCTGCCGCCGTCAGCGGGTTGTCGCCGGTCACCATGACGGTGCGGATTCCCAGTTTGCGCAGCTCGGCGAAACGTTCGCGGATGCCCGGCTTGACCACGTCCTTGAGGTGAATCGCGCCAAGCAGTTTGCCGTCGACGCAGACCAGTAACGGTGTACCCCCGCTCTGGGCGATCTTGTCGATTTCCCGGGACAGGGCCGGCGCCAGATCGGCACGTTTCAGGCCGACGAAGGCCAGCAGCGAATCCACCGCGCCCTTGCGATAGACACGACCCTGGTAGTCGACACCGGACAGGCGAGTCTCGGCACTGAACGGCAATGCCGTCAGCACTTCGAGGGCTGGCTCGGGCTGTGGATGAGTCCCGCGCAGGTACTCGACAATGGATTTGCCTTCCGCCGTGTCATCGGCCAGCGAAGCGAACAGCGCGCCTTCGGCCAGCTCCCTGGCGCTGACACCCGGCGCGGCATGCACCGCGGTGCAACGCCGATTACCGAAGGTGATGGTGCCGGTCTTGTCCAACAGCAGGACATGCACGTCCCCCGCCGCTTCCACCGCGCGACCGGATTTGGCAATCACGTTCAGCCGCACCAGGCGATCCATCCCGGCAATCCCGATGGCGGACAACAACCCGCCGATGGTGGTTGGAATCAGCGTGACCAATAACGCCACCAGGAATACCAGCGGCAAGCTGCCATTGGCAAAGTGGGCGAAGGGTTGCAGGGTGACGACCACCAGCAGGAAGATCAGCGTCAGACCGATCAGCAGGATGTCGAGCGCCACTTCGTTCGGGGTCTTCTGGCGTTTGGCGCCTTCGACCAGGGCGATCATGCGATCCAGGGTCGACTCACCAGGGTTGGCGGTGATGCGCACCAACAGCCAGTCGGAGACCAGCCGGGTGTTGCCGGTGACCGCCGAACGGTCGCCGCCGGACTCACGGATCACCGGCGCGGATTCACCGGTAATCGCCGCTTCGTTGACTGCCGCGATGCCTTCGATCACCTCGCCGTCACCGGGGATCATTTCTCCGGCTTCAACGCGTACGACATCGCCCTTGCGCAAGCTGGCAGCGGGCACGACCTCGAAGGCGCCACTGGTGGTTTGGCGTCGGGCGCTCAAACCTTCGCTACCAGCCTTCAAGCTATCGGCGCGCGCCTTGCCGCGACCTTCGGCCAGGGCTTCGGCGAAATTGGCGAAGAGCACGGTGAACCAGAGCCACAGCGCGATTTGCGCGGCGACGAAGGTCGGCACGGCGCTGTCGGTAATGAAGCACAGCACGGTGGTCAGGATGGCGGCCAGCTCCACCACCAGCATCACCGGTGCCCGCTGCAATTGTCGTGGGTCGAGCTTGACGAAGGCTTGCACCAGCGCCGGGCGCCACAGCGCCGAGATCGCGGTTTTCGGTTGCCCCTGGGCCTTGACGGTAGCGGTTTCAATTACGGGCATATTCATATCCTGCTCCTAAAATAAAGAGGCTCAGAAGCCCATGCTCAGGTGTTCGGCAATCGGGCCCAACGCCAGGGTCGGCAGGAAGGTCAAACCACCCACCAGCAAGATGGTCACGGTCAACAGCGTCACAAACAGCGGGCCATGGGTCGGGAAGCTGTTCTGGCCGATCGGCGCGGTCTTCTTCATCGCCATGCTGCCGGCCAAAGCCAGTACCGGCAGGATGTAACCGAAACGACCGATCAACATGCCCAGGCCCAGCATCAGATTGTGAAAGGCGCTGTTGGCACCGAAGCCGCCGAACGCCGAACCATTGTTGGCACTGGCCGAGGTGTAGGCGTACAGCAACTGACTGAAACCATGGGCACCGGGATTGCTCACCGCCGCGACAGGGCCGGGCAGACTGGCCGCAATGGCGCCGAGCACCAGCACGCCGACCGGCATCACCAGCAAGGTCACCACCAGCAGCTGCACCTCCCTGGCCTGCAGTTTCTTGCCGAGATATTCCGGCGTGCGACCAATCATCAGCCCGGCGAGGAACACCGCGATCAGCACGTTGAGCAACATGCCGTACAGCCCGGCGCCGACGCCGCCGAAAATCACCTCTCCGACCATCATGTTGAGCAGCGCCACCATGCCGCTCAGCGGGTTGAGGCTGTCGTGCATGCCGTTGACCGAACCGTTGGACGCCGCGGTGGTGGTCACCGACCACAACACCGTGGCGGTGGTGCCGAACCGCACTTCCTTGCCCTCCAGCGGCGCGGTCTGTTCCACGGCGACGTGGTCCAGGGTCGGGTTCGGCTGGTACTCGGCCCACAGCGAAGTTGCGCCGCCGATCAGGAACAGCGCCAACATGCAGGCGATGATCGCGCGGCTCTGGCGCAGATCCTTGACGTAGTGGCCGAAGGTGAACACCAGCGCCACCGGAATCAGGATGATCGAGGCCATCTCGAACAGGTTGCTCCAGGCCGTCGGGTTTTCGAACGGATGCGCCGAGTTGACGCCGAAGAAGCCACCACCGTTGGTCCCCAGTTGCTTGATCGCAATCTGACTGGCAGCCGGGCCGAGCGGGATCACCTGCTCGACGCCCTGCATAGTCACGGCATTCACGTAATGCGCGAAGGTTTGCGGCACGCCCTGCCACACCAGAAACAGCGCCAGTAGCAGGCACAGCGGCAGGAGGCCATAGAGGGTGGCGCGGGTCATGTCGACCCAGAAGTTGCCCAGGGTTGCGGTCGACTTGCGACCGATACCGCGACACAGCGCCACCAATACCGCCAACCCGGTTGCGGCGCTGACAAAGTTCTGCACGGTTAGGCCGGCCATCTGGCTCAGGTAACTGAGGGACGCTTCACCGCTGTAGGCCTGCCAGTTGGTGTTGGTCATGAAACTGATGGCGGTATTGAACGCCAGGGTCCATTCCTGACCCGGCAAGTGCTGCGGATTGAGCGGCAAATGGCCCTGGAACAACAGGATCATGAACAACAGTACAAAGCCCGCAAAGTTGAAAGCGAGCAAGGCCAGGGTGTATCGCTGCCAGCTCTGTTCGGCCTGCGGATCAACGCCGGCCACTGTGTAACACCCGCGCTCGACCGGCCCGAGGATCGGGGTCAGCCAGGTGCGTTGCCCCTCCATGACCTTGTAAAAGAACCGCCCGAGAAACGGCGCCGGGATCAGCACCACGGCCAGGAAGGCGAGGATCAGCCAATAGTCATAACTGTACATGGCCGCTCCTATGTCCGGTCCGCGCGCAACAGCGCAACCAACAGATAAATGAACAGCCCCACTGCCAGCAGCAGTGACACCCCGTCCAGAACGCTCATGGAAATTCTCCGTGTGACGGCGTATTGCCGCGTGCAGTCATTGTCCGCAGGGAGGCTGTAAAGGAGCGAGATCGAGGGGGGTGGCAAGGTATAAAGAAAGCGTAAAGAATGGGTCACAGGCGTATTCGGGCGCAGCTCTACGGGATCATCCCGCGAGGCGTGGTGGATTGAGCCAAAGGGACACCTGCTACTCGCATCAGTGCGCGCTTCAAGCAAGAATGTCGGCCATTGATGACTATTGCCGGAGCGTTACCCATGAATGTAATCAACACCGATTTGCCCGGCGTTCTGATCATCGAACCGAAAGTCTTCGCTGATGAGCGAGGTTTCTTTTACGAGAGCTTCAACGCCAGGGCTTTTGCGGACGCCACTGGCCTGGACACTCAATTTGTCCAGGACAATCACTCGCGCTCGCAAAAAGGCGTATTGCGCGGGTTGCATTACCAACTGGAAAACACCCAAGGCAAACTGGTTCGCGTGACGGTTGGTGAAGTACTCGATGTCGCCGTGGATATCCGCCGCAGCTCCCCCCATTTCGGCAAATGGGTCGCTGTGCGCCTGTCCGCCGAAAACCATCGCCAGCTCTGGGTCCCGGAGGGTTTCGCCCATGGTTTTGCAGTATTGAGTGATGTCGCCGAGTCCCTCTACAAAACCACCTGTTACTACACGCCCTCTGCCGAGCGCAGCATCCGGTGGGACGATCCGGACCTGGCCATTGACTGGCAACTGGACGAAGCACCGCAACTGTCCGCCAAGGATCAGGCTGCGAAGTTGCTCAAGGACGCTGACGTCTTCTGCTGACCTTGAGCGATCATCAGTTGCATCACCTCGTCCCTGCCCACAAGCTACGACCATTGGCATTATCGACTTACTGAAAAAGGCTGGCCAACATGCGTATCCTCATTACCGGCGGTGCCGGCTTCATTGGCTCTGCCGTGATTCGCGAGCTGATTCGGCACACCGAGCATGAAGTGCTCAATCTGGACAAGCTGACCTACGCCGGCAATCTTGAATCGCTGACCAGCATTGCCAACGACACTCGCTATGAGTTCGTTCAAGCCGACATCGTTGATCAGGTGACCGTCAGCGCGGTACTGGCACGTTTCCAACCGCACGCGATCATGCACCTGGCAGCGGAGTCCCACGTCGACCGCTCCATCGACGGACCTTCGGATTTCATCCAGACAAACATCGTCGGCACCTACACCCTGCTGGAAGCCACACGTGCCTATTGGCACACCCTGGCCGCGCCGGAAAAAAGCGCCTTTCGCTTTCATCACATTTCCACTGACGAGGTCTACGGCGACCTGAACGGCAGCGATGATCTGTTTACGGAAACCACGCCCTACGCCCCGAGTTCGCCCTACTCCGCCAGCAAAGCGGCATCCGACCACCTGGTTCGCGCCTGGCACCGCACCTATGGCCTGCCGGTGCTGTTGACTCACTGCTCAAATAATTACGGACCGTTTCACTTCCCTGAAAAACTCATTCCGTTGGTCATTCTCAATGCCTTGGCCGGCAAGCCGCTGCCGGTGTACGGCGATGGCCAGCAGATCCGCGACTGGCTGTTCGTCGAAGATCACGCCCGGGCGCTGCTCAAGGTGCTGACCACGGGCATTGTTGGCGAGACTTACAACATCGGTGGGCACAACGAACAAAAAAATATCGAGGTGGTGCGAAGTCTCTGCGCCCTGCTCGAAGAACTGGCACCGCACAAGCCTGAGGGTGTCGAGCACTACGCCGATCTGATCACGTTCGTCCAGGATCGTCCTGGCCATGACCTGCGCTACGCCATCGATGCCGGCAAGATCGAGCGCGAACTGGGCTGGGTGCCCCGGGAGACATTCGAAACCGGCTTGCGCAAGACGGTCCGGTGGTACCTGGACAACCTGGACTGGTGTCATCGGGTTCAGGATGGCAGCTACCAGGGTGAACGCCTTGGCGCCATCGACTCCCGGGAGTTGCTCGCATGATCAAAGGTATCGTATTGGCAGGCGGCTCGGGCACACGCCTTCATCCCATCACGCTCGGAGTGTCCAAACAGCTGTTGCCGGTCTACGATAAACCGATGATCTACTACCCGATTTCAGTCCTGATGCTGGCCGGGATCAAAGACATTTTAGTGATCTCCACTCCACAGGATCTGCCTCAGTACCGCAATCTGCTGGGTGATGGCAGTCAGTTCGGAGTGAGTTTAAGCTATGCCGAGCAACCGTCTCCGGATGGACTGGCCCAGGCGTTACTGATTGGCGAAGCCTTTATCGGCGACGATTCGGTGTGCCTGATCCTGGGCGACAACATTTTCCATGGCCAGCACTTCAGCGAGCAGTTGCACAACGCGACAACACGCTGTTCGGGCGCCACCATATTCGGCTACTGGGTCAAAGACCCGGAACGCTTCGGGGTGATTGATTTCGACAGCCAGGGCCGTGCGTTGTCGATCGAAGAAAAGCCGCAAACACCGAAATCCAGCTATGCCGTCACCGGCCTGTATTTCTACGACAACGATGTCGTGCAGATCGCCAAGTCGATAAAGCCTTCGGCTCGTGGCGAACTGGAAATCACCGACGTCAACAATGCGTATCTCAACCGCGGCGATCTGCACGTCGAGCGATTCGGCCGCGGTTTCGCCTGGTTGGACACAGGCACCCACGACAGCTTGCTTGAAGCGTCTCAATACGTGCAGACCATCGAACACCGTCAAGGCCTGAAGGTCGCCTGCCTCGAAGAGATCGCGTATGAAAATGGCTGGATCAACCGCGCTCAGCTACTGGAACGTGCGCGCTATTTCGGCAAGACCGGATATGGCCAGTATCTGGCCAAGCTGGCCGGTGAGACACCATGAATAGGTTTGGAACCGATCAGCGCGGCGCAGGTAAACGCTTGCTGGGGGTTGATCCGCTTCCATGAGAATTCTCATCAGCGGCCAGCATGGCCAGGTCTCACGCGAACTGCAGCGTCGACTGAGGGGAATCGCCGAATTGATTGTGCCGGGGCGCGATCGGCTCGATCTGGCGCTGCCCGATCAGATTCGCCAGCAGGTGCAGCAGGTACGTCCCGATCTGATCATCAACGCCGCGGCCTATACTTCGGTCGACCTGGCCGAAAGCGAGCCGCAGACAGCCTTCGCCGTTAACGCGGTGGCTCCCGGCATTTTTGCCGAGCAAGCGCTGATCCTCGGCATCCCGTTGATTCACTACTCGACTGATTATGTATTCGATGGCATGAAGACCGGCGCTTACCACGAAAGCGACACGCCGAATCCGCTCGGAATTTACGGCCAGAGCAAGCTGGCGGGCGAACGGGCGATCATCGATGTACAAGGCCAACATCTCATCCTGCGCACCAGCTGGGTCTATTCGATCCATGGCCGCAATTTTCTGCTGACGATGCAGCGCCTGCTGCAAGAAAAACCGGAGGTACGCGTTGTCGCCGATCAGATCGGAGCGCCTACCTGGGCAGGCACAATTGCCAACAGCACCCTTTCCCTGATCGAACGCTGGCAGGCGGGTGACGTTGCTGCCTGGGGTACCTATCATCTGACTGCCAGGGGTCAAACCTCGTGGTTTGGCTTTGCCCAGGCAATCGGCGAAGCACTACGGCAACAAGGGAAGCCCTGTGCCAAGCTGTTGCCCATTCTTTCCAGTGATTATCCGACGTCGGCGACCCGGCCGCTCAACTCATGCCTGGATTGCAGCCGGCTGCAACTCGATTGGGGCGTCAGGCAACCGGACTGGCAAACGGCGTTGCGCGAATGTCTTGCCAAGGGGTGAACACAATGATGCCGATGCTTGGGCGGATACGCTGCTAACGAGCCCTGCACAACTCCCATGTAGGAGCCGGCTTGCTGGCGAATGCATCACCACGGTACTTCTGAAACACCGTGGCGTATGCATCGCCAGCAAGCCGGCTCCTGCCAGGATATTCGGCGTACACTGCAGATCAGGCATAGAATGGAACCACTGCGAAAATAAATCGCTCAAAGTGGTATGCACGATCGATTGGCGAAACCCGCCAATCGGCCTGCCCTCAAGGAGAGCCCTATGCCCTGGTATGCCTGGTTGATTCTGATCGTTGCAATCGGCTCGATCGTTGGCGGCTTGATGATGCTGCGCGACACCGCCAACAAGGTCGAATTGACCGAAGAGCAACGTAAACGCGTCGCGGAACGCAATGCGCAAGCGGATGCCAAGGATGCGCAGGACCGCTAAATCAAAAGATCGCAGCCTTCGGCAGCTCCTGCCGGGGGTTCCATAGGAACTGCCGCAGCCTGCGATCTTTTCGCTTTTATTTCTCCCGATCCGCCTGGCAATGGGCAAGCCATGCAGCTCTTTATTCGCTGCACGCTCCGTGCTGACTCCAGCCCGCAAGCAATGAATCCTGCAACTGATAAATCTCCACCCCAAGCGGCGACAGACGCTTGGCGGATCCTGCGCATCCGGTCCCCACATGGCCAGCGAAAGATCGCCGCAGATCGACAACGCACATCGCAGATCGATTTGGGCCTCGCGGCGTACTCAGCCGCCATTTGTCGCACTCGACCAGCATTCATGTATCTGTCGATCTCGCACCCGCCAGGGGCGTCGGAAATCCAATCGCAGGTAAACGAATAGTCAATTTTCGTGCCAGCTAAATCGATACAGCAAAGACCAAGTTGGACGCATCTGCATGCTTTTTAGCAATAAAAGTACAGTCACCATCCAATTTTCATTGGTTAAGATGGGGACATTGTTGCGGAGATTCGAAATGCGTTATTCGCAGGACCATAAAGCTCAGACCCACCAACGTATCATCAAGGAAGCATCCGCGCGGTTTCGTCGCGATGGCATCGGCGCGACCGGCCTGCAGCCGTTGATGAAAGCGTTGGGGCTGACTCACGGCGGCTTCTACTCGCATTTCAAGTCCAAGGACGAACTGGTAGAAAAAGCGCTGCAAGCGGCAGGTCATCAGGTAGACGTTATCTACGCCGAACTGTTTGCCCAGGATCAACCGCTGGAAACGTTCATTGATACCTATTTGTCCGAGTGGCACCAGACTTCACCGGATAAAGGTTGTCCGCTGCCGACCATGTCGTCGGAACTCGGTCTGCGCGGGCAGCCAAGCCCGACCTCTGACGCGGTGCTCAATGCACGGCTCGACCAGGTGCAAGCCGTCCTCGAAAGCGAGGACGCCGCCGACCGGGCCATCGTCATCATGTCGACCCTGGTCGGGGCGCTGCTGCTGTCGCGCAGTGTCGAAAATCCGCAATTCGCCCAGCGGATACTCGACATCACCCGTGCCTATCTCAAACGAACCCGGGATTAATCCTGCCAGCGCTTGAACAGCACGCTGGCATTGACCCCGCCAAAACCGAAACCATTGGACAACGCGTATTCGATAGCCATCGGCCGTGCCTGACCATGGACGATGTCCACGCCCTGGCTGGCAGGGTCCGGATTATCGAAATTGAGGGTCGCCGGCACGACCTGACCGCGAATCGCCAACAACGTGAAGATCGCCTCGATTCCGCCCGCAGCACCGAGCAAATGCCCGGTGGCAGATTTGGTCGAAGTCACCGCAATGCTGTTATCCGTGCCGAACACGGCCTTGATGGCGGCCAGTTCGCCGAGGTCGCCAATCGGCGTCGAGGTGGCGTGGGCGTTGAGATGCTGTACCTGCGCAGGTGAAATACCCGCTTGAGCCAACGCCAGCGACATGGCTCGCTGTGCACCGCTGCCATCCTCGGGGCCCGCGGTCAGGTGATAGGCGTCGGCGCTGGTGCCATAACCGACCAACTCGGCCAACGGTTGTGCGCCGCGAGCAAGGGCATGCTCCAGGGATTCGATCACCAGAAGACCGGAGCCCTCGCCCATGACAAAGCCATCGCGACCGCTGTCGAACGGCCGCGAAGCACGCTCCGGAGTGTCGTTGTAAGCACTGGACAAGGCACGAGCCGCGGCAAATCCGGCCAGACTGACGCGATCGATCGCCGCTTCCGCACCGCCACACACAGCAATGTCCGCCTCACCGCAACGAATCAGCCGCGCCGCATCGCCAATCGCCTGGACGCCGGCCGCGCATGCCGTCACCGGAGCACCCAACGGCCCCTTGAAACCGTGCTGAATCGACACATGACCGGCCGCGAGGTTAACCAGAAACGACGGAATGGTGAACGGCGACAATCGCCGCGGACCACGGCTATCAGTGGTGCGCACCGCATCGGCAATCGCGCCGAAACCGCCCACGCCGGAACCGATAATGGTCGCCGTACGTTCCTGGGCATTGGCATCCAGCGCCTGCCAACCCGCTTGCTCGATCGCCTGACGAGCCGCCTCCATGGCGAACAGAATGAAGCGGTCCATTTTCTTCTGCTCTTTGGGCGACGTGGCCCGGTCCGGGTCAAACCCCGCCTCCGCATCCTCAGCCAGGGTCGGCACCGCACCACCGACCCTGGTCGCCAGATCGGCAACCACCTCGTCGGGCAAATTTCGCACCCCGGAACGCCCCGCCAACAAACGCTGCCAGACGGCCTCGACACCACTGCCCAACGGCGACACCAGGCCCATGCCTGTCACAACCACTCGACGTTCATTCATACCGCTATTACCTCAAGCCAATGGATGGCGCCTCACTTGTAACGCGAGGCGGCCTTGCTTTTGGAAAGATTCGGCGCCATCACGTGACGCGCTGCAACAAACGCATCCCAGTCGGCGGCATCCGGTAACGAAGGGATGGTGACCAACTCACCCTGATCCAGCCCCGACAACGCCGCGTCCACCATCTCCCCCGCTTCCATCACCATATCCTCGGGGATCTGGGTAGCATCGATACCGGAGCGCTCCCATATCTCGGTGCGCGTAACACCAGGCAACACCGCTTGAACCTTGACCCCGGTGCCATCCAGCTCGGCGTTCAACGACTGGGTCAGACTTAACACATAAGCCTTGCTGGCGCTGTAAGTTGCATTGAAGCGCTCGGGAAACAAAGCCACCACCGACGCAATATTGATGATCGTCCCCCGGCCCGCCTTGGCAAAACCAGCCGCAGCCGCCGAGGCCAGTCGCGTCACCGCCGTCACGTTCAGCTGGATCAAACGCTCCAGCTGATCCATGTCGGCATTCGCCAGCAAACCATCGGCTGCGACACCCGCGTTGTTCAGCAGCAGGCTGATACTGGAATCGCTACGCAGGCGCTGCTCAAGCTTGAGCACATCATCCTTTTGCGTCAGATCAGCCCTGAGCACCTCAACCTGAACACCGTGCTTGTCACGCAACATGCTCGCCGCCACTTCCAGCCGCTCCTGATCCCGGGCGACCAGCAACAAATCGAAACCACGCGCCGCCAGGCGTTCGGCGTAGATCGCACCGATGCCGGAGGAGGCACCGGTAACGAGGGCAGTACCATGGTTCTGGGGTGAGTTCATGAGCGTGCTCCTTGGGGATGCTTGAGAGGAAGGCTAGCGCATGAGGCTAAAAAGCCTCGGCGAAATTATTATAGGCATAATTCGATGCTAATATGATAGTCGTAATTTTTTAGGCTGCCGACAGAAATGGCGCATCGCGACGGGCCCGAATCGAACCGTATCTGTATGTCGTTGTCCATGATTGCAGTCCTGCGCAATCCACCACAAGGTCAAGTCCGGGACAATGCCGCCGGTTTCCGGCGAGCGAGTCGCAGCGGACCAGCCGCAGGAGATCGCCAGCCGCGTCGGCGCCCCCCTGCATTCAAGTCCGCATATCCGGGGCACCCTACCGCTACCTTCAGAGTGCGAAGAAAACAGCATGAGCATGAATCGCATCATATTCGACAGATTATCCAATCCGCGGAATATCGCCTTGACCTCCCTGGTGTTGGTCCCTGTGTTCTTCTTGCTCTGGTTCATTTCTCCCGTCAATCCGACGATGCAAGAGGCGCAATCCTGGTCCACACTCAGTGTGGTCGGTTCACTCGTCTACTTGATCCTGTCCAGCGCGCTTGTTCATCGAACTATCGTACATACGTACGTGCTTTTCATTGCTTGCATATCATTATTTATCGGGGGGCGCTTCATCGCCCATGCAATTGGGTTCGACCTCTCGATCCTGGGCATGGAAAACAACTTCTTCTCCGTTCACCGCCCCGACTTCGTCACCATCGACCTGAATGCGAATGAAGGCATTAGCTTGGCGCTCTACATAGTGACCTGCCTGCATGCGATGCACGCTGGATACATGTTTTCGTTTTGGAAAACACCGAAAACCGTCGCGCCATCGATGGATCTGGAGTGGACAAAAACCCTGCGAATCCCCGCCATCATTCTTGCCGCTGTTTCAACATTGGCTTTCATGATCAGTTTCCCCGAGGTTTATAGAAGCGTTCACAACGAAGGTTACATATCACTCTACAAAGCCGCCTCGTCTGATTTCACCACGCGCGGCAGCACTGCCGCGCAATATGGACTCTTGCTGGCGCTCGGCCTGGCATTCGCTTCCCGTAGCAAATGGCTGGGATGGTGCATATTGGGTTTGTTGGCAATCTACTACACTGCCAATCTGCAACTGGGAGTTCGCGGCGGTATCATGGGATTCGCGTTACTCTGCGTGTGGTTGTTTCACACTCAAATAAGACCCATTGATCGTATTGCATTAGTGGGACTGCCTATTCTTCTCGTCGGTTTGATAATACTGGCGGCGATAGGTCCTCGCGCGGCTCACTTCGGAGAAAACACCGCGGTCTTTCTGCCTTGGTTCATCGATAATCAAGGATTGACGGCTCTTTATATCCATTCATCCATGCAGATTGATACCTACCCCTCACTCGCTTATCTGCACAGTGTCTTCCCCGCAACACCGATTATTGCCAAGTTCCTGGGTATCAGCATTCCGCTGGATCAACTGTACTTCGGGCAATTCCTTTCCAAGACAGTGCTTTCAGGTGATGCCTATGGGCAAGGGTTCGGCATGGGATGGTCGCTGTTTTCGGATTTCTACGCGTACACCTTATGGATTCCGGGGATGTATCTGATTGCTGCAGCCGGTTTCGGTGCAGTGTTGGCCAGGCTTGCAAGCTCTACCAACCCACTCGTTTTTGGGGCACATGTGATGATCTTCGTGAAAATCATGTTGCTTCCACGAACAGGGCTTTACAGCGTCGTTCCCTTCCTCATCGCGTACGCGGCCATACTGGGTGCCTGTTGCGTCGGCAGCCGCCTCATGGGACGAAAACTGGAAGTATCGATGAAGTAAGACTGGGGGAACGGCGCCCGGCCTTGGCGCCCTTCCATGCATTTACCTGAAGCCGTCTGGTATCCGCTGTCACCCCTGGCTACCGAGATGGCGGTGGGATCGCCTGGGTATCACCCTTATCACCCTTATCGCCCGCCACTTGCCCAAAAAGCCTGTTTTTTATGACGACGGCACAAATCACCATATACAAGGTGAACATTGGCTGGCGAAGCATGAAGTGCGCGCCAGAAAAGACCATCAATATCACCAGCAGTGTTATCGAATAGGGGTCGCGCGCCTTGAATGCTCCGACCATCAGCCACAGGTACAATGCGGCAAAGAGGATAACGCCTACGACGCCTACTTGCGTAAGCATGTCCAACAGAAGGTTATGGGCTTCCTGTCTATCTTCAGGCGAATCCAGATAGGAAAATGCGCCGGGTCCATGGCCGACTATCGGGGACAGTTTCCAGACTTCAAAAGCGTGGATCCACAAGGTCTTACGCACACCAGCCTTGTTAGGGTCCATCCCTATCCCCAGTGCTGAATCGGATTTTCCAAAGGCGAGAGGGGCTGTAGCCGTTTTGTTACCAGCACCTTGCCCCTTCGACAGGTCCCGATTGAAGGCTGGAGCCAAACCCAAGGAAGTTAGGAAGCTTGAGGATTTTGAAGTGTGCCCTGCCCCTGACGGTTCATCCTTGTCAGCTCGTGCGGACAGCCCGGCCGACGACATTTTTTCCGAAATTTCTGCCCGGACACTTTCAAAGGCTTGCTGGCCAGCGCCGTCAAAGAAGAATTTAAATGAGGCAAATGCGAGCACAAAGGCGACGATCATTGTCGCAAAAAACCTCCAGTTCATATTCCCCAGCCATCGCCAGGCTATTACAGTCATTAACGGAAGCCCGATGCACCATGCCAATAGCAGCGCATCGCTTCTTACGCAGAATCCTAAAAAGAAAAAGAACCAGAGAAAAAAGAACTTTTTGACGAACCGCCACCCTTGCCAACGGCTGTTTTGTGATACCGCTGCCAGCCAGATCGGCACCGGCAACAAAAATAACGCGAGCTGGTTAGGGTTGGTTGACCAGGCCGCCACACGTGACGGGTAGAACGTAGTATTGATCTCCAGCAAATCCGAGAGCCAGACACTGCCGATCAAAAAAATAAATAACGGAATGGCGAGCAGCAAGACCGGGATAGTGCCCATGGCTCTAATGAACCGCTGAAACTCGGCCTTGGTTAAATCACCGACATAAGTCAAAACGATCAGAGTGAAACCGGCAGCATATAGATAGGCAATTGCGGTATGTATCGTGCCCTCGCCCTGCACGGACCCCGCGAAATATCCAACGATGGCGGTGGCGATGAACGCGATCCAGAACAACATCAATGGATGTTTCAGATTCTGCAGGAAATTACTTCGACGCATAAACACAAACGCTGCCAGGAAAACGATGATTTCCCCCACACCCACAGGTATACCCGGAAACCGCAGCATGGTCGAAACCGACAGGAAGGCGACCAACGCCGCTATTACAGGAACAACACTATTCTTATGCATTGGCGTACAACACTCTCTGATCAACGACCAAGGCTGGTGACCAGGTGAAACTGAAGGCACCAGCAACATCGGCAGGGAGTATGCCATAAGCTCAGATGTGGAAACTCATTTCACGAGCAAGCGTGCGCGGCGCCTCGTCGGCCAATGCAAAAGGCCGGTCAATGACCGGCCTCTGGCATTAATGCAACGGCTTAATTCACCTCGAGCCTGTCACGGTTCTTATCGAGAATAGCCTTACCGATACCTTTTACCTCCAGCAGTTCGTCCGCAGAAGAAAAAGGCCCATTACTATCACGATATGCAACAATCGCCTGAGCCTTGGCCTCGCCCACACCTATTAACTCCTGCTGTAATGTCAGCGCATCGGCTTTATTGAGATCGACCTTGCCGGCCTGAGTCTTGGGGGCAGTCTCCGTTACCACCGGTGTATTGACAGCTTCGGTCTTGCCCGCCGGGGCCGCAGTAACTCCCATAGAGAAGCTGCTCAGAAGGGCAAAAACCAGAGAGTAGAAATAGCCAGTACGCATATATGACGCTCCATGACATCAATTTAAGAAAGCAGCTTTCCCGAAGCTGCTCTCTAAACTTAGGTGATGTCTGAGGCCTGTCAAAAACCGGTCCGTTACAGCATGTGAAACAATCAGGGTTCGAGGCGGCGTTGCTGATAGATCCAGTCGACGATTTCACCGTCGGGCGCATAGCCGCTGACGGAGTCTCGCAACAGCTGACGCACGCGCGCGTAGTCGTCCTGTTCGACAGCAGACAAGAGTTCGTTCAACCTGGCTTTAAGCACATCCCACGGCAGATGGTCCTCATTGGCGCTCATGATCATTGGATGAGACGTCGCCACGACGCCATCGCCGATCAGCAACTCTTCGTACAATTTCTCACCCGGCCGCAAACCACTGAACTCGATGGCGATATCGCCGTTTGGATTGCGCTCAGAACGAATGCTCAAGCCGGAAAGGTGAATCATTTTCTCAGCCAGCTCGACTATTTTCACCGGCTCACCCATATCCAGCACGAAAACGTCTCCGCCCTGCCCCATCGAGCCTGCCTGGATGACCAGCTGCGCGGCTTCGGGAATGGTCATGAAGTATCGGGTGATCTTCGGATGAGTGACCGTCAGCGGCCCGCCGGACTTGATCTGTTTATGAAACAGTGGAATGACCGAGCCTGACGAACCCAATACATTGCCGAATCGCACCATGGTAAAGCGAGTCTTGTTGACCTGGGACACATTGCTGACATCACCAAAAAGAACCGGCGCGGCTTCGCGACTGAGCGCTTGCAATGTCATCTCGGCCAGGCGCTTGGTACTGCCCATGACATTGGTCGGGCGAACGGCCTTGTCGGTGGAAATCAGCACAAAATTGGAGACCCCGGCCTGCAACGCCGCCTGTGCGGTGTTGAGTGTGCCGATGACGTTGTTGAGAACGCCTTCGGCGATGTTGTGCTCGACCATTGGGACATGCTTATAGGCCGCAGCATGGTAGACCGTATCGACATGCCAGGTTTTCATGATGTCCAGCAGCTTCGCCTCATGGCGTACCGATCCCAATATCGGCAGCAGCTTGACCGACAGCGATTCGCGGTTGATGCGCTGTTCCAGTTCGGACAGGATGCTGTAGAGATTGAACTCACTGTGCTCGAATAGCAGCAAGGTTTTCGGATGTGCCCCCAAAATCTGGCGACAAAGCTCTGATCCGATGGAACCACCCGCCCCCGTCACCAGAACACTTTGCCCTTCGATGCAGCGGGAAAACAGGTCTTCTTGCGCCGGTACCGTATCGCGGCCCAGCAAGTCGGCAATATCCACTTCCTGAATATCGTCGACCTTGACCCGTCCACTGGCCAGGTCCATGAAACCGGGAACGGTGCGCACGTGCAGCGGAAAAACTTCGAGAAAGTTAAGTATTTCTCTACGTCGGGCCCGGGTTGCCGAAGGAACTGCCAGCAGGATTTCCTGCGCCCCCGTCGAATCAATCAACTGCTGGATATGTTTTGGCGTGTAGACCTGCAGTCCGGCGATAACCCTGCCGGCGAGGCTGCGATCGTCATCGATGAACGCCACCGGGCGCATCAGCCGCCCCATCCGCAATGCCACCACTAGCTGGTTGCCGGCAGACCCCGCCCCGTAGATGGCCACTTTGGGCAAGCCGTCGTCGCGACTGGTGAAGGGTACATGCTGAGTAGCGGCAAACCAGTCGCCCAGAAAGTACTGGCGCATCGCCAGACGCAGGCCACCGATCATGACCAGGCTCAGCCACCAATAGTTGAAAATGATCGACCGAGGGACCACCGGCTGATGGTTGCTGTACCCATAGACGATGACCGCGAGCAACAGGGCAGAAAGACTGACAGCCTTGATGATGGCGATCAGTGCATCGTTGCCGAAATAGCGCATGACGGCCCGATACAATCCAAAACGGATAAACAGGGGGATTGCCACAATCGGAGCACTGATGAAAAGCCAGCGATGCCCTTCCAGAGGGTTGATCAGCTCATCGATGCCAAGGCGCACGACAAATGCCATCCATAATGCCAGCCAGACCAGCAGAACGTCGCAGATGACCTGAATCAGCCGCTTTTTCCTACGCGATAGCCCTAGCAAGAATGCTCGTGCCTTATCCATAAATCCCTCGTAAAACCTGGACCGTTCTAAAACCGTATGGCGGCCTGACAATCGTTGATCCAAAAGTCAAAGGGCACACCACAGGGTCCGGCCTCTATTTAAATGACGTCTGCCGTCAGCCCCATCCAAGACGACTCTGCTCTTTACACGCTGATGTTCTATCAATGCCTGCAACGCCTGACGAACCCGGTAGAACCGATCGCGTGATTAAAAGTTCAAACGCCTTGCGCTTCTTGCATGACGTCGCGCAAAACCTGACAGGTCTTGTCGATTTCCGCAGCAGTCAGAGTTGGATGCACCATGAACATCAGGCTTGTTTCGCCCAATTGCAGGGCAACTGGCAAGCGCTCCTTCGGACGCCATGGCGTATCGTCGAATGCCTTCTCCAGATAAACTTCAGAGCACGAACCTGAAAAGCAAGGCACGCCGCGCGCCGCAATCTCATTGAGTATCCGGTCACGGGTCCAATCGGCTTTCAATGCCGCAGGCTCGACGAACACGTAGCACTTGTAAGCCGCATGCAAGCAGTCTTCCGGGATGGCAGGCACCCGCAGACCGGGCAATTGTTCGGCGGCAGCCCAGATTTTACGAGCGTTGGCCAGACGCGCCTGTTGCCATTGATCCATACGTCGCAGTTGAATACGGCCCAGCACGCCTTGCGCTTCCAGCATGCGCCAATTGGTACCGAAACTTTCGTGCACCCAGCGAAAACCGGGGGCGTGCTGTCGTTCGTATACGGCTTCCCAGCTCTTGCCATGATCCTTGTAGGACCACATGTCCGACCACAAGTCGTGATCATTGGTGGTGACCATCCCGCCTTCACCGCCGGTCGTCATGATCTTGTCCTGGCAAAACGACCAGGCACCGACATGACCGATAGAACCCACCGGACGCCCTTTGTACTTGGCGCCATGGGCCTGGGCACAGTCTTCGACGACCTTGAGACCGTGCTTCTCGGCCAAGGCCATGATCGGGTCCATGTCGCAAGGCCATCCTGCCAGATGGACACAGACAATTGCCCGGGTGCACGAAGTCAGTACGGAAGCGATGGACTGAGCGGTGATGTTCTGCGAATCAGCATCCACATCGGCAAAAACGGGCGTGGCACCGGCGTTTACGATGCTGGATACCGACGCAAGAAACGTTCGGGAAGTGACGACAACCTCGTCCCCTGGGCCAATTCCCAAGGCCTTGAACGCGAGATCCAGGGCGACAGTCCCGTTGGTCAGCGCAACGGCGTATTGAGTGCCGCTCCAGGCGGCGAACTCTTTCTCGAACTCACGGCATTCCTGCCCGGTCCAGTAATTGACTTTGTTGGAAAGAATGACGTCACGTACTGCGTTGGCTTCTTCTTCAGAAAAAGAAGGCCAGGGAGAAAAAGGAGAGTTCAGCACAGTCCATACCCATTAATTGCAAGATGAAAATTCAGAAAAATCACTCGTTTACAACCAATTCAAGCCATGCCTTGCAGCATAGTCGATCTCGGCTCAAGTCGTTGCAATGACTTTGGCAGGCACACCGACCACCACTGAGCCATCCGACACATCACTGACCACTGACGCGCCGGCACCCGCAACAACGTCGCTCCCGATCCTGATCGATTGCCTGACACTGGCACCTATCCCGATCCAGCTCCGCTCACCTACGCTGACAGCGCCAGCCAGCCTGGCACCAGGACTTATGTGGACAGCATCCGCCAACACACAATCATGGTCGACGCTGCAACCGGTATTGAGGATCGCGCCGAAACCGATTTTTGCGTCGGCATTGACTACCGCTCCGGCAAAAACGACGGAGCCGGGGCCTATGGATGCGTATTGGCTGACGAATGTCATTGGATGAATCAATGACACGACAGGCGCCGCCGCGGCAATCAGGGACGTCAGCTTCGCATGTCGTACTTCGTTATTGCCAATCGCAACGGTTACCCCCTGATAGTCCTGGAGACGGGTGTACATTGCCGCCGAATCACCCACCACAGGCCAACTGCCATTACCCGTGAGGCCGGGCCATGCATCATCGTAAAAGTCCACCTGGTCCCAACCGCAGCATTGCGCGGTATCCGCCACGACCTTGCCATGCCCGCTGGCACCCAGCACTGCCAGCCTTTTCATCGCTTGTTACCGGTAAATTTGGACATGGTGACGTTGTCGTCCGCACTGATCCCTTCTTTGACAACCACCTTCTTTACCGTCATGAACAGGATCTTAAGGTCGAGGAGGAAGGTCCGGTTATCCACATACCAGACATCCAGCTTGAATTTTTCGTCCCAGCTCAACGCATTGCGACCGTTGACCTGTGCCCATCCGGTCACACCTGGACGGACCTCATGGCGCCGGTTCTGCTCCTGACTGTAAAGCGGCAGGTATTCCATCAGCAGCGGCCGTGGTCCGACCAGGCTCATGTCACCTTTGAGAACATTCCACAGCTCAGGCAATTCATCCAGGCTACTGGAACGCAGGAAGCCGCCGAAAGGTGTCATGCGTTCGGCATCCGCAAGCGGATGGCCATCGCTGTCGACGGCATCACGCATTGTACGAAACTTGATCATCTCGAAGGGTTTGCCGTCACGTCCGGGACGCACCTGCCGGAAGAGCACCGGTGAACCGAGTTTTTTGCGGATATTCCAGGCGACAATGGCCATCACGGGAGCGAGGAGTACAAGGGCGCACAATGAAGCGCTGATATCGATAAAGCGTTTGAACATTAGTTGACCCGACGTTTGATTGGATGCGTGCACTAAAAAACGATCCGATAACGCTCAACCTGAGCACAGCCGGCAGGAAGCGACTCAAACCAATTGCTGGTTTTGCAACCCGGCCCCTGCACCATCGCTCAAGACGGATGATCGGAAATACAGGCACCAAAAACGAAAAATTTTGACGACCATGACTTCGCTCGTCAAGCAATGAATAACGCTGCCGTTATTCATATTGTTCCAGAAAGTAAAGCATCGCCTTTGCCCAACCTACAGGAGCAGAGCCAACCCGCCCCGGGCGCGCGAATGTCTGGCGCCCTGCCTCTGACTTTGACGCAGATCGCCAGACGATGAATGGTCGCATACGGCGATACGTATCAGCCTATTCCAAACCCGGGCGCACACAGCGCACGCGGCCTGCAAGCGCGTCATCAGCGCGTGCCACTTGCCAGAGCCGCTCTATCCAGTATCATTCCCCACCTCCCATTCCATGGCGCCTTACTGCTCGCAATCGCGCTTGCATCTCTCGATGCAATCGAGTCCTGCGAAGCGTTTAGCCAGCACGTACATGGATGGAGGGCCTGCCAGGAAAATGCTTCCGATGCCCCATAAACCCCAACAGACTTTGCGATCCAGACCATTCCCGGATGGTAACCGGAACGTCGAGAACATCACGTATTCGGCATAGGGAGATGGAATTGAATAGCTGGCTGAAGAAATCCCTTGCGCTGTATTCGGCCAACGGTCTGAATTTCCTGCTGAACATCCTGATTATTCCGATCCTTGTTTACTACATCGGCTTTCAGGGCTACGGCTTCTATTCGGTCTATATCATTCTCTCGAGCACACTGCTGTTCCTCGATTCGGCTTTATCCAAGTCGGCAGTCAGCAACATTTACTCAGTGAAGGAAGCGCAACGCGCCCAGCTCGTCAGCTCCACTCGAGCGGCTTACATCATTGCAGGTGTGCTGCTGCTGCTGGCCACCCCGATGGTTGCCAAGGGCGTCTCGGCCCTGTTCCCGCTACGTACCGATCAACTGGACCTGGCCTACTGGATCGGTGCCGCGGCGGTGGTCGAGTACGTGCTGGCTTTGCCTGGCCAGTATTTCCAGATGCTCAATGTGCTGCGGGGTCGACACTTTGCCTACGCCCAGTATCAACTGTGCATCCAGCTGAGCCGGTTCCTTTCAGTGGCGATAGTCGCCGCTGCTACGCAGCAGATCGAGTGGGTGCTGGCCGCCATTGTTCTCAGAAAGATCCCTGACTATCTGATTCTGTGGCTCTTCTGGCGCAAGCAGGCAGCCGAATCCCGCAACCCGGTCGCCTGGTCCTTGGTAACAGCCCTCTATCGACAGGCGGCGCCGATTATCGGCGTCGCTCTCCTGCAGGTGCTCGCGACCGAATTCATATCCATCTATGTCAGCCATGCCTATGGCGCCGAAACACTGGGTAAGTACAGATCCGTCTATGACGTATTGAACAAGATCTGGTTCGTTGCGACCCTCTATCCGGTCCTGGTCTATCCAAAGATTTGCCAGTGGCTCGCCGATTCTCATAAAAAAGCGTGGCTCAAGGACATGCTGTCCTACCTGAACCTGGGAAGCGCCTTGATTTACGGTGCACTCACGCTCACGGGTCTGGCCCTCTACCCTTTTCTGGCTCAATGGTTCCCACCGCTACAAGAGGCGGCTCCGTTCGCTGCGGGATTGCTGGCCGGAATCTGTATGTCCGGACATGTCCGCCTCGGGTATGAGTTTCTGCAGGCACAGAAAGATGCAGGCGCGGCACTGTTGATCAACCTGTTCTCACTGGGAGCCGGTGCCGCCACACTGTTCGCCTTCCATGCCCATGAAACCAGGGAAATCGGCTGGGCCTGGTTCACTTCTCAATTGCTGGCCGTCGTAATTGTCGACATCCGTAACGGTATACTCTTGTCCTCCCCACTTCATAAATCAGCAATGGGGCTAATGCCCTGGCTCGGAGTGGGTATCGGGGTATTCACGACAACGTCAATCCACGGCATCCAGGGTGCAGTTGTTTCACTGCTCCTGCTTGCCGTTTTCATGAGTGGCATCGCTTTTCTGGCGAAGCGCCTGCGAGACCTAAGGCAAAACAAATGGGCAAGGTAAACTTTTTATCGATCGGTGCCGCGCTGATCGTTTTTGCGTCCGTGGCAACAGTGCTGCGGTTCGGCAATCTGCCAATCGGCATCGGCGAACTTGCCGTGATGCTGCTATTCCTCTGGGCCTTGCGTTACAGAGGCGCCCTGCGCTACCTGACCCACCCCATCATGCTCTTCTGGATAGGCTTCATTGCGATCGCGGCAGTAGCGGCACTGCTCAGCCCCGTCGAAGGAGCCAGCGCGACTCACACGGCTGCAGCCTATATATATACGGGGTGTTTCTCACTCATGGCGCTGGCCTGCATCGAGCAGACGTCAAAGCAGGAATTCTCCAGTTTCATCAAGGCTCTGGGCGTGATCCCGGTCGTATTGCTGGCCATCCCGTTCCTCTGTTTCCTGACGGACTCCAACGAGCTGGCGCAATTGTTCAGAATCAATACGGATTACCCTTCGCGGCTGTCGGCCTGGTCCACCAACCCCAACCAGCTTGCGCTGCTGCTGCTGCCGATACCTATTTGGCTGATGGCGGTTTACCGGGAATCGAACTGGCAAGGCGCCCGCTGGCTACGCAACTTCCTGCTTCTGTGGGCGTTTTTCTTCCTTGGCATCTGCGTCCGCAGCGATGCACTGCTGCTCGCCTGGTGCATCGGATTGCCACTGCTGACGATCGTGGCGTCTCTCTGGGTGAAACGGATCAACTGGAAAATGTTCGCAACAATGCTGGTTGCATTCGTCCTTGCATTCAGCACATTCAAAGTCATGATCGATGGGCCGGGTCGGGAACAGCTCCTCAAGATCGAAACAGCTATCGTCAGCACCGTTTCCTCGATGTTTGGCGAAGCCGCTCCTGAACAACCGAAAAAAGCGTTTGCGCCTGGCAAGTCGGACTCCATCATCGGTGTCGGCTTCGACGAGAACAAGGGCGGTGTGCGCAAGACCCTGTGGATCCATGCCTATGACGCTTGGCTGCAATCGCCCATTATCGGACATGGGCCGGGCGCGTTCTCCTACCTGGAAGATCCAGCCAAGAAGGAAGAGGCCCATAACCTCGGCTTCGACATGCTGACTCAAGTCGGAATCGCAGGCGTGCTACTGTTTGCCGCTTTGTACCTGTGGCTTCTCTTCAAGGCGTATCAGGCCCGAGATCCGTATTCGCTGGCCGTACTGATCGTGCTGATGCTTTTCTCCGGAGCTCATTTCATGCTTCGGCAGCCAGTGTTCAGTCTTTATATGATCATCTGCGCGCTAGCGGTCAAAAATGGCAGCTTCACCGCGTTGCGCGAGAAGCCTCAATCCATCTGATTACAATGAGATTGTTCCATGTGCGGTATTGCAGGGTTCTGGCACCCTAACAGCCAAGGCAAGTATGACGGGCCAACAGCCCTCACCCGCATGACCGACGCCATTGTCCACCGTGGTCCCGATGACGCTGGCGCCTGGGATAATGGCGCCGGACTGTTTCTGGGTCACCGACGACTTGCGATCGTCGACCTGAGTTCAGCCGGTCATCAGCCCATGGCATCGCCAACAGGCCGATACGTCATCGTCTTCAATGGTGAAATCTATAACTTCCAGGCGCTGCGCCAGACGCTCGATGCGGCACAACAGAGCCCATTGCCCTGGCGTGGCCACTCGGATACCGAGGTCATGCTGGCGGCATTCGAACACTGGGGCATTCAAGAGACCTTGCGCAGACTGGTCGGCATGTTTGCGCTGGCGGTATGGGATCGCACACGAGAAACCCTGACACTTGCCCGGGACCGGATCGGTGAAAAACCGCTTTACTACGGCCTGAAGAAAGGCACGCTGCTCTTCGCCTCGGAATTGCAGGCACTCGAGGTGCATCCGGGTTTTGACGCAGAGATTTCACGCAACAGCCTGGCGTTACTCCTGAAGTACGCGTATGTGCCATCGCCACACTCCATTTATGAAGGCATCCACAAATTACCACCCGGCACGTGGATCGAACTCGACCGCGCCGCACTGGACAGCGGAACGATGGGGGCGCCCCAGGCTTATTGGGAGCTGCCCACTTCGCAGCCCGAAAGCAATGCGTCGCTGTCCGACGCCGAAGCAATCGATCAGCTGCACGAGCTGATGCGCACGACCATACGCGATCAAATGGTCGCTGATGTGCCCCTCGGCGCCTTCCTGTCCGGGGGCATCGATTCGACGCTGATCGTGAGCTTGATGCAGTCGCTGTCAGCGCAAAAGGTCAAGACTTTTACCATCGGTTTCGACAACCCCGGGTACAACGAGGCGGAGCACGCAAAAGCCGTGGCCCTGCATCTGGGCACCGAACATACCGAGCTCTATGTGTCCGGCACGGACGCCTTGAACGTCGTACCGAAACTGCCTGACATCTACGGCGAGCCCTTTGCCGACTCGTCGCAGATACCCACCTATCTCGTTTCTCAAATGGCACGCAACCACGTCACAGTGAGTCTGTCTGGAGACGCCGGTGATGAACTGTTTGGTGGATACAACCGCTATCAGTTCCTGCCCAACGTATGGAGCAAGTTGAGCCGCGTTCCCGGGCCTGCGCGCAAGCTGGCAGCCCGGATGATCGAGTCCGCCTCGCCGAATCGCTGGGATTCCATCGCCAACGGATTGAACCCGGTCACTCCGGCGCGCCTGCGCGTGCGCCTGCCTGGCGAAAAGCTGCATAAGCTGGCTGGCGTCATGCGACACGACTCTGCCAGCCAGATGTACGACCACGTGGTATCCCAGTGGCAAAATGCGTCCGACGTCGTCATTGGGGCAAACTTGCCTGGCCTGGCATCCGTCGGAAGCGGTGATTTCGCCAGCTGGATGATGCGCCAGGACACGCTGACCTATTTGCCGGACGACATATTGGCCAAAGTCGATCGCGCAGCCATGGCGGTCAGCCTGGAAACCCGTGTGCCATTCCTGGACCACCGAATCGTCGAGTTCGCCTCGACGTTGCCGATGTCGCTGAAAATCCGCAATGGCAGCACCAAGTGGATACTGCGCCAGCTACTCTATCGCTATGTTCCACGCGAACTGATCGAGCGCCCGAAAATGGGCTTCGGCATCCCGCTACACGATTGGCTTCGCGGCCCATTGCGCGCCTGGGCCGAATCCCTGCTGGACCCACAACGATTGGCGAGCGAAGGTTATTTCGCCCCCGGCCCTATCCGCGCCGTTTGGGAAAGACACCTTCGAGGGCAGGGAAACTACCAGCAGCAGCTTTGGCCTGTGCTGATGTTCCAGGCATGGCTCGATCGAAAACGAGCCATCTGAATAAAAGCTTCCATTACTAGAGGAAAATCCATGTATCTGAGAAAGATATCAGTGGTCGGGCTGGGTTATGTTGGCTTGCCCGTGGCTGTAGCGTTCGGCAAGCACGGGCCGGTCATCGGCTTCGACATCAACGAAAGCCGCTTGCAGGAACTTCGCGCGGGACAAGACCGTACAAACGAAGTCACCGGTGATGAGCTGGCACAGACGCAAATCGAATTCACCAGCAAGACAGATGTCCTTGCTCAGGCCGATTTTCATATCGTCGCGGTCCCTACGCCCATCGACGACGCCCACCAGCCGGACCTGACACCGGTCGTAAAGGCCTCCGAAACCGTGGGCAAAGCCCTCAAAAAAGGCGATATCGTCGTCTATGAGTCGACGGTTTATCCCGGCGTCACTGAAGACATCTGCGTTCCGATCCTCGAACGCATCTCAGGCTTGAAATGCGGCACAGACTTTACCGTGGGCTACAGCCCGGAGCGCATCAACCCGGGCGACAAGGAGCACACGTTCACCAAAATCAAAAAGGTAGTGTCCGGACAAGACGCCGCCACACTTGAAATTGTCGCCGACGTGTACGCCTCCGTGGTCACGGCGGGTGTCTACAAAGCTGCATCCATCAAAGTGGCCGAAGCCGCCAAGGTGATCGAAAACACACAGCGCGACCTGAACATCGCACTGATGAATGAACTGGCACTGATCTTTGACCGGATGGGCATCGACACGCTCGACGTTCTGGAGGCGGCAGGGACCAAGTGGAACTTCCTGAAATTCAAGCCCGGCCTGGTAGGCGGTCACTGCATCGGCGTTGACCCGTACTATCTGACGCACAAGGCCGAGAAGCTCGGTTACATCCCGCAGGTCATCCTGGCCGGTCGTCGCATCAACGACAGCATGGGTGCTTTTATTGCCCAGCAGACGATCAAACAGATGATCCATGCCGGTCACCCGATTGCTGGCGCCGTCGTCACAGTGCTCGGCCTGACCTTCAAAGAGAATTGCCCCGACCTGCGCAACTCCCGCGTCATCGATATCATTCGTGAACTCGAGGATTTCGGGGTCAAGGTACAAGTATTCGACCCAGAGGCCGAGCCGGCAGAAGCCCTGCACGAATATGGCGTCTCGCTGCTCAAGCTTGACGAACTGCAGCCTGCTGCCGCAGTCGTGGTTGCAGTTGCCCATGACACTTATGCACGCTGGACACACGACGAATACCTCAAGCTTATGCACAACGGCCCCGTCGTCATCGATGTCAAAGGTGTCTGCGACGGCCCGGCCCTGGAAAGTGCTGGAGCACGTTTCTGGCGCCTTTAATGGAGAATGGCATGAACACCTACGAAACACTGCGTAAAGACCTGGCGGCTGCGCCGCGCACCTGGCTTGTCACTGGCGTGGCTGGCTTCATCGGCTCGAACCTGCTCGAGACACTGCTGCAGCTGAATCAGCGCGTCATCGGCCTGGATAACTTTGAAACCGGTCACCAAAGCAACCTTGATTTGGTGCAACAGGCTGTACCAGGCACCGCTTGGGCACAGTTCAAGTTCGTGCAAGGCGATATTCGCAAGCTGGAAGATTGCCAGCGTGCCCTCGCAGAAGGCGTCGACTACGTTCTTCACCAGGCGGCACTGGGCAGCGTCCCCCGCTCGCTGGAAGATCCGATCCGTACCAACAGCACCAATATCGATGGCTTCCTGAACATGCTTGTCGCCAGCCGCGATGCCGGCGTCAAGCGCTTCGTCTATGCCGCTTCGAGCTCCACGTATGGCGACCATCCTGACCTGCCCAAGGTAGAGGATCGCATCGGTCGGCCGCTTTCGCCCTATGCCGTGACTAAATACGTCAACGAGTTGTACGCGGATGTGTTTGCACGTTGCTATGGTCTACAAACAATCGGTCTGCGGTACTTCAACGTATTCGGCCCAAGGCAGGATCCTGATGGCGCGTACGCGGCCGTCATTCCAAAGTGGTTTGGCGCCCTGCTCCGCGACGAAGCCATTCACATCAACGGCGACGGCGAAACCAGTCGAGACTTTTGCTTCGTTGCCAATGCTGTCCAGGCCAATCTGCTGGCGGCAACGACCCAAGAAGCCGAGGCGGTGAATCAGGTATACAACGTGGCGGTGGGTGACCGTACTACCTTGAACGAACTGTTCTCTCATATCCGCGATCTCGCCTCTGCCAGCCAGCCGGAACTCAAGGATGTGAACCCGGTGTACCGCGACTTCAGAGCCGCCGATGTGCGCCACTCCCAAGCGGACATCAGCAAGGCGCAATCATTGCTCGGCTATGCTCCGACACATCGCATTGCAGCCGGACTGCAGGATTCTGCGGCCTATTACACAACCCATGTAGGCAAGCATGTCTAAGATTGTCGTCATTGCCGGGCTCGCCGAATCCTTGATTCGGTTTCGCGGGGATCTTCTGGATGCAATGCGAGCGAATGGCCACGAAGTCGCCGCCATTGCACCCGAAGATGATGACTCCGTTCGTCAACGACTCGCCGCGAAAGGTATCGATTACCATGTCGTGCCAATGTCACGCGCCGGGTTGAATCCATTCGCCGACTTGCGCTACCTGCTGCAACTTAGCCGGTGCCTGCGCAGCATAAAGCCCGACGTGGTACTTGCGTATACGATTAAACCGGTGGTCTATGGATTGCCTGCTGCGCGCCTGGCGGGTGTCCGGCGGCGTTATGCGCTGATTACCGGGCTTGGGTATGCCTTTACCGACGCTGAAAAAAGCTTCAGCCGCAGCCTGGTAAATCGTGTTGCATCGGGCTTGTACCGGTTTGGATTACGCTTCGCCAATGGTTTGTTCTTCCAGAACCCGGACGACCGACAACTCTTCAAGGACCAGGGACTTTTCAACGCGAACCTCCCGAGCTGGATCGTCAATGGTTCCGGGGTCGACACCGAAAGCTTCCCGGTCGCCCCCCTGCCGTCCCACCCCAGCTTTTTGTTTGTGGGCAGAGTACTGCGGGACAAGGGGGTCATTGAGTATGTAGAGGCCGCTCGCGCGCTGAAATCCACCTTCCCGCAAGCGGCTTTCCACTTGGTCGGGCCTCTGGACTCCAACCCTTCGGGTATCAATGCCGATATCGTTTCAGGGTGGGTAAAAGAAGGCGTCGTCCAGTATCACGGAGCTGTCAGCGATGTGAAACCACACCTCGCAGCCTGCAGCGTATTCGTGCTGCCGTCATACCGTGAGGGGACACCGCGCTCGGTACTCGAAGCCATGTCCTGTGGGCGAGCCATTATTACCACCGACGCCCCCGGTTGTCGTGAGACGGTCCAGGACGGGGTCAACGGCTTGCTGGTCAGGCCGCGTGACTCGGCCGACCTGGCAACGGCAATGACACGCCTGGCGGGATCAAGCGAGCTACGGGAGCAAATGGGCCGCACAAGTCGCGAACTGGCTGAACAGAAGTATGACGTACACCGCGTAAACGCCGCCATGATTGAAGCCATGGAGTTACGCGGCTAATTGGCTGACCCGGTCCGGCGCGCTGTCAACACACTGCGCCGGGCGTTCCATGCGATACAGCCTTGCTCTCATCCGAGAGAAGAGGTACGCCTTCCAAGCCGGTGCTTATTACGTCGAGACATGACCAACCCCAGCAGAGGTCCAACGGCCAACCCCAGCAACAAGGCCCCCAAAATGTAAACCGAAACGGCCCATTGCGGAGTAGACCAGCCTACAAACACCAGCGAAACCGATTGCTGGTTTTCCAGAACGAACGCCAGGATCGCCAGAACCAGCACCAAGGCGACTACAGCGAGCAATACGCGCTTGAAATTACGCATTAGCGGACCCTTGAATTGTGGTGACCATCAAAGCCCCTCTTCCTCTTCCTCGTTCACACGATCGCGCAGCTCTTTGCCTGGCTTGAAGTGTGGAACGAATTTGCCGTCGAGACTGACCGACTGCCCGGTCTTCGGATTACGCCCTACCCGGGGCGCGCGGTAATGCAATGAGAAGCTGCCAAATCCACGGATCTCGATACGATCACCGGTGGCCAGGCATTGGGACATTTGCTCGAGCATGGTCTTGATGGCCAGCTCCACATCCTTGGATGAGAGCAGCCCTTGATGGGTGACAATTCGTTCGATCAACTCCGACTTCGTCATATTTTTCCCTTCTTTTTCAAGCAGCTAGATCAGCGCTTCAAAGGTTTTAGCACGCCCGGATGGATTTGAACAGCCCGAGTTTTCACATATCTTTACCAGCTGTGAGCTACCCTGTTGCGGAGCCAGCGGACGTTGATCGCCTCTTATTCGCTCATCTGCAGATCACCAGCATGGTGCGGGTCAGGTAACCGGCTGGATTGAAGCCAAAAGGATATTCATCCTCTTCCTTGGCATCATCGGACCTCGTCACGACCTTGTAGCCAGCGCCCTTGCACTCCTTGTCCGCTCGTTTGCGGCACTTTTCCCAGCCTGAGCCCAGCCCGGAGCAATCGACCTCGATGCCACTGACCCCGCGCTTAGCGTGAGTCTTGGCGTTAGTGGTACAACCTGCCAATGCCAGTACTGCCACTGCGACAATGAGCTTGTTCATTCATTTCCTTATGCCGGACGTTCTGCCCGACTGTCGTTTGCTTCAGGCTATAGACTAGCTGCAATTAAACGATTGATCCTGTTAAAGAAATAGACAGCTTGAGGGGTCTGCGGTTCATCACCTGAAACAAGGCAGCAACAAAAGATCAAAAAATCACCCTGTGCGGCAACGCATATAGTGCTCGGCGTGACCGATCCCGTGAGCGGCATCCCGCCAAATCGCAGGTACAAAAAAGGGCGACCGAAGTCGCCCTTTTTCTATGGTCTGACAGAACTTAGTTCTGTTTTTCCATTTGTGCACGCAACAGGTCGCCCAGAGTGGTAGGACCAGGAGCAGCGGTATCCGAAGCTGGCTTGTCGCGCAGGCTCTGGATGGCTTCTTTCTCTTCTTCAACGTCTTTCGACTTGATGGAGAGCTGGATTACACGGCTCTTGCGGTCAACGCTGATGATCTTGGCTTCTACTTCTTCGCCTTCTTTCAGAACGTTGCGCGCGTCTTCAACGCGGTCACGGCTGATTTCGGAGGCTTTCAGAGTTGCTTCGATATCGTCGGCCAGAGTGATGATGGCGCCTTTGGCGTCAACTTCTTTCACGATGCCTTTAACGATGGCGCCTTTGTCGTTCTCTTGAACGTACTCGGAGAACGGATCGCTTTCCAGTTGCTTGATACCCAGGGAGATGCGCTCGCGCTCTGGGTCAACCGACAGGATAACGGTGTCCAGCTCGTCGCCCTTCTTGAAGCGGCGAACGGCTTCTTCGCCCACTTCGTTCCAGGAGATGTCGGACAGGTGAACCAGACCGTCGATGCCGCCGTCCAGACCAATGAAGATACCGAAATCGGTGATCGACTTGATGGTGCCGGAGATTTTATCGCCCTTGTTGAACTGGCCAGAGAAGTCTTCCCATGGGTTGGACTTGCACTGCTTGATGCCGAGGGAGATACGACGACGCTCTTCGTCGATGTCCAGAACCATGACTTCCACTTCGTCGCCGACTTGTACGACTTTCGAAGGGTGGATGTTCTTGTTGGTCCAGTCCATTTCGGAAACGTGTACCAGGCCTTCAACGCCTTCTTCCAGCTCAGCGAAGCAGCCGTAGTCGGTCAGGTTGGTTACACGAGCGGTAACGCGAGTGCTTTCCGGGTAACGGGCTTTGATAGCAACCCATGGATCTTCGCCCAGTTGCTTGAGGCCCAGGGAAACACGATTGCGTTCGCGATCGTACTTCAGAACCTTGACATCGATCTCGTCGCCAACGTTGACGATTTCGGAAGGATGCTTGATACGCTTCCAAGCCATGTCGGTAATGTGCAGCAGGCCATCGACGCCACCCAGATCGACGAATGCGCCGTAATCGGTGAGGTTCTTGACGATACCTTTGACTTGTTGGCCTTCCTGCAAGGATTCCAGCAGAGCTTCGCGCTCGGCGGAGTTCTCGGCTTCCAGGACGCTACGACGGGAAACGACAACGTTGTTGCGCTTCTGGTCCAGCTTGATGACCTTGAATTCCAGCTCTTTGCCTTCCAGGTGCGTGGTGTCGCGCACAGGACGGACGTCAACCAGAGAACCTGGCAGGAACGCACGGATGCCGTTAACGTCGACTGTGAAGCCGCCTTTAACCTTACCGTTGATAACGCCCTTGACCACTTCTTCGGCTGCGAAGGCTGCTTCCAGAACAATCCAGCATTCAGCGCGCTTGGCTTTTTCACGGGACAGCTTGGTTTCACCAAAGCCGTCTTCAACCGAGTCCAGCGCAACGTGAACTTCGTCACCGACGTTGATAGTCAGTTCGCCAGCATCGTTGTAGAACTGCTCAAGCGGGATGAGTGCTTCAGACTTCAGGCCAGCGTGAACGGTTACCCAGCGAGCCTGGTAATCGATATCAACGATAACACCGGTGATGATGGAGCCTGCCTGAAGGTTCAGGGTTTTTAGGCTTTCTTCAAAGAGTTCCGCAAAGCTTTCGCTCATTTTAATTCCTGTTGAATAAGGGCGAAGGATACGCCCAGCTCCACATCCCAGACGACGTGGGTTACGTTCATTTAAAGAAACGACACAGGACTATGACTGGTCCCCTGGGTCGTTTCTTGGTCACCCGGCAATATCGCGGAGTGCGATCTCGCTCATGATGCGTTCAAGCACCTGTTCGATGGACAACTCCGTGGAATCCAGCTGTATCGCGTCAGCCGCCGGCTTGAGCGGGGCCACTGCGCGCTGGGTGTCACGCTCATCGCGTGCACGGATCTCATCTAGCAGACTCGACAGACTAACACCATCGACTTTGTCCTTCAACTGCAAGTATCGACGGCGCGCACGCTCCTCGGCACTGGCAGTGAGGAATATCTTCAACGGCGCATCGGGAAACACCACCGTGCCCATGTCGCGGCCGTCGGCCACCAGGCCCGGAGCCTCCTGGAATGCGCGCTGGCGCTGCAACAGCGCCTCACGCACGGCGGGCAGCGCCGCGACCTGGGAAGCACCCGAACCGATACTTTCGGTGCGGATGACATCGCTGACTTCGTCGCCTTCCAGGATGATGCGTTGCAGTTGACCGTGGGTCGCAGCGATGAACTGCACATCCAGATGAGCGGCGAGTTTTTTCAGCAGCTCTTCATTGGTCAAATCGACGCCGTGGTTATACGCCGCGAACGCGAGCAATCGATACAGTGCACCGGAGTCCAGCAGGTTCCAGCCCAGACGCTTGGCCAGGATCCCGGCGACCGTGCCTTTGCCGGAGCCGCTTGGCCCATCAATGGTGATGACCGGTGCGATGATTTTCACGACTGAGCCTCTTGTGCTACACGGATACCAACCTGCGCGCACAACGCAAGGAAGTTCGGGAACGACGTCGCGACGTTGGCACAGTCATGGATGCGGATCGGCGCAGTGGCGCGCAGCGAGGCCACGCTGAAGGCCATGGCGATGCGGTGATCGCCGTGACCGTGCACTTCGCCGCCGCCGATCTGGCCGCCGTCGATGATAATGCCGTCCGGGGTCGGTTCGCACTTGACGCCCAGCGCCAGCAGGCCATCGGCCATGACCTGGATCCGGTCCGACTCCTTGACTCGCAGCTCTTCGGCACCACGCAGGACGGTGCGCCCTTCGGCACAGGCCGCGGCCACGAACAGTACCGGGAATTCGTCGATGGCCAGTGGAACCAGCGCTTCGGGAATCTCGATACCCTTGAGTTTAGCTGCACGTACGCGCAGGTCCGCTACCGGCTCGCCGCCGACTTCACGCTGGTTTTCCAGGGTGATGTCAGCGCCCATCAAGCGCAGGATGTCGATCACGCCGGTTCGGGTCGGGTTGATGCCGACGTGCTCGAGCACCAGCTCCGAACCTTCGGCGATCGAAGCCGCCACCAGGAAAAACGCGGACGAGGAGATATCGCCCGGGACTTCAATGTGGGTGGCGGTCAGCTTGTGGCCAGACTCGACCGACGCGGTGGCACCGTTGACGCTGACCGGGTAGCCGAAGCCACGCAGCATACGCTCGGTGTGGTCTCGGGTCGGTGCAGGCTCGGTGACGGTGGTCTTGCCTTCGGCGTACAGGCCGGCCAGCAGCAGGCAGGATTTCACCTGGGCGCTGGCCATCGGCATGGTGTAGGTCAGGCCCTTGAGCGCGTTGCCGCCGCGAATGATCATCGGCGGACGCCCTTCGGCGGCGGTTTCGATCACGGCGCCCATTTCACGCAGCGGATTGGCCACGCGATTCATCGGGCGCTTGGACAGCGAGGCGTCACCGGTCAGGGTGCTGTCGAAGTCCTGTGCAGCCAACAAGCCGGACAGCAGGCGCATCGAGGTGCCGGAGTTGCCCAGGTAGATCGGGCCCGGTGCAGGCTTCAGGCCATGCAGACCGACGCCGTGAATGGTCACGCGACCGTGGTGCGGACCTTCGATCACCACGCCCATGTCGCGGAAGGCTTGCAAGGTCGCCAGGGCGTCTTCGCCCTCGAGGAAGCCTTCGACTTCGGTGACGCCTTCGGCCAGGGAGCCGAGCATGATCGAACGGTGGGAAATCGATTTATCGCCCGGTACACGAATCCGCCCAGTCAGGCGGCCACCAGGTTGTGCCAGGAAAATCAGGTCGTTGGAGTTCATAGCGTCCACATAAGCCCGGCGGGCCAGGATTTTACTGAAATGTTCGCGGGCAACCCGGGCGCGCGTGAACACGCCCAACAGTTGGTGCCCATCCCCTGCATCGACCGCGTCGCGCAAGGCGTCGAGGTCGCTGCGAAATGTATCGAGTGTGCGCAGGACAGCTTCGCGGTTGGCGAGGAAGATGTCGTGCCACATGACCGGGTCGCTCCCCGCGATTCTTGTGAAATCGCGGAAACCGCCGGCAGCGTAACGGAAGATCTCAAGGTTTTCATTGCGCTTGGCCAATGAATCGACCAGGCCGAACGCCAACAAGTGCGGCAAATGGCTGGTCGCCGCCAACACTTCGTCGTGACGCTCGACCTGCATGTGCTCGACATCGGCGCCCAGTTCGCGCCACAGGCGGTCGACCACGGCCAAGGCCGCCGGATCGGTTTGATCCAGCGGTGTCAGTATCACTTTATGGCGGCGGAACAGGTCGGCGTTGGAGGCTTCCACCCCGCTCTGCTCGGAACCGGCAATCGGGTGCCCCGGCACGAAACGCGCCGGCATGCCGCCGAACGCTGCTGTTGCCGCACGCACCACGTTGCCCTTGGCGCTGCCGACGTCGGTCAGAATCGCTTGCCCCAGGTTCATGCCGGCCAGGCGGCCGAGCATTTTTTCCATGGCGAGGATTGGCACGGCCAGTTGAATCACGTCGGCGCCTTGGCAAGCAGCGGCCAGGTCTTCTTCGCAGCGGTCCACCACACCCAGCTCGACCGCCAGCTTGCGCGACTGCGGATCGAGATCGACCCCGACCACTTCGCGACACAGGCCGCTGGCACGCAAGCCCTTGGCGAACGAACCGCCGATCAAACCCAGGCCGACCACCACCAGGCGCCCGATTACAGGTGCAGCGGATTGCAGCGCAGTAACATCAACCACGGGCCAGGACCTTGGTCAGCGCCTCGAGGAAGCGGCTGTTTTCCGCCGGCAGGCCGATGGTGATGCGCAGGTGGTTCGGCAGGCCGTAGTTGGCTACCGGGCGCACGATCACACCTTCGCGCAGCAAACCCTGGAATACGGGCATGGCAACACGACCGACGTCGACGCAAATGAAGTTGCCCTTGGATGGAATCCAGCTCAGCCCCAGCTCGCGGAAACCCGCTTCCAGCTGCTGCATGCCGGATTCGTTCAGGCGACGGCTTTCAGCCAGGTATTCGGCGTCTTGCAGTGCAGCGCAAGCAGCGGCCAAGGCCAGGCTGTTGACGTTGAACGGCTGACGCACGCGATTCAGCACATCGGCGACCACGGCGGTGGACAAGCCGTAACCCACCCGCAACGCCGCCAGGCCATAGGCCTTGGAGAAGGTACGGGAAACAAGCAGGTTCGGGTACGCCGCGAGATAGTCGAGACCATCCGGCAGATCGCTGCCTTCGGCGTATTCGATGTAGGCCTCGTCCAGCACAACCAGCACGTGTTCCGGCACATCCTGCAGGAACTCATCCAGTGCTTCGGCACCGAACCAGGTCCCGGTAGGGTTGTTCGGATTGGCGATGAACACCACGCGGGTATCGGCGTCGATCGCGGCCAGCATGGCCGACAGGTCATGCCCCCAGTCCTTGGCCGGGATCACTTTTGCCTGGGCACCAACGGCCTGGGTCACGATCGGGTAGACCGCAAACGCGTGCTCGCTGAACACCGCATTCAGGCCCGGTGCAAGATAGGCACGCGCGACCAGCTCGAGGATGTCGTTGGAACCGTTGCCCAGGGTCACCTGGTTCAGCTCGACGCGGCACTGCTCGGCCAGCAGGGTCTTGAGCGCAAAACCGTTGCCGTCCGGATAGCGGGTCAGCTCGGCCAGCTCTTCGCGAATCGCTGCCAGAGCCTTGGGACTTGCGCCCAACGGATTTTCGTTGCTCGCCAGTTTGACGATGCTGGCCGGATCGATGTCCAGCTCGCGCGCCAGTTCGTCCACAGGCTTGCCCGGAACGTAAGGCGAAAGTTGTTGCACGCCCGGCTGTGCCAGAGCGAGGAAGTCGCCACTCATTTGCTACCCCTTAGAGAACGGCTTTCGGGTAGGAACCCAGCACTTTGAGTGCCACTGCTTCCTGACTGATCTTTTCCAGCACACCTTTTACCAGCGGATCGCGGTGGTGGCCGACGAAATCGATGAAGAACACGTAGGTCCATTTACCGCTGCGCGACGGACGCGTCTCGATTCGCGTCAGGTCGATGCCGTTGTCGTGGAACGGCACCAGCAACTCGTGCAGTGCGCCAGGCTTGTTGCTCATGGACACGATGATCGAGGTCTTGTCGTCGCCGGTTGGCGGCACTTCCTGGCTGCCAATCATCAGGAATCGCGTGGAGTTGTCTGGGCGATCCTCGATTTTCTCTGCCAGACGGGTCAGCCCGTACAAGCCTGCGGCCATGTCGCCGGCAATCGCCGCCGAATTCCACTCGCCCTTGACCCGCTTGGCCGCTTCGGCATTGCTGGACACCGCCACGCGCTCGACATTCGGGTAATGGGCGTCCAGCCACTTGCGGCACTGGGCCAGGGACTGGGCGTGGGAATAGATGCGGCTGATGCTGTCGGTCTTGGTGTTTTCACCGACCAACAGATGGTGGTGAATGCGCAACTCGACTTCGCCACAGATCACCATGTCGTGCTCGAGGAAGCTGTCGAGGGTGTGGTTGACCGCGCCCTCGGTGGAGTTTTCCACCGGAACCACGCCAAAGTTCACCGCGCCGGCCGCCACTTCGCGGAACACTTCGTCGATGGCTGCCATTGGCTTGCTGATCACCGCATGGCCGAAGTGTTTCATGGCCGCCGCCTGGGTGAAGGTGCCCTCAGGGCCGAGGTAAGCCACTTTAAGCGGCTGCTCCAAGGCCAGGCACGAGGACATGATTTCGCGGAACAGCCGCGCCATCTCTTCGTTGCCCAGCGGCCCCTGGTTACGCTCCATCACGCGCTTGAGCACCTGAGCTTCACGCTCGGGACGATAGAACACTGGCACTTCGCCTTCGGCCAGCGAGGCCATCTTTACTCGCGCAACTTCCTGGGCGCAGCGTGCGCGCTCACTGATCAGCTCCAGGACTTTTTCGTCCAGGGCATCGATGCGCAGGCGCAGTGCCTTGAGTTCTTGCTCAGACATTAACCGTGTTCCTTCTCGAACTCTGCCATGTACGAAACCAGTGCGTTGACCGCAACGATATCGACGGCGTTATAGATGGAGGCACGCATGCCGCCCACGGATCGGTGACCCTTGAGGTTCAACAGGCCACGCTCGTCGGCACCGGCCAGGAATGGCTTGTCCAGACGGTCGTCCGCCAGGCGGAACGGCACGTTCATCCACGAGCGGTCCGATTTGTTGATCGGGTTGCTGTACAGGCCGCTGGCGTCGATGAAATCGTACAGCGTGCGCTGTTTCACGTCGTTGAGCTTGCCGATGGCTTCAACGCCACCCTGCTCCTTCAGCCATTCGAATACCAGGCCCGACAGGTACCAGGCCAGGGTTGGCGGCGTGTTGTACATCGAACCGTTATCGGCCGCGACCTTGTAGTTGAGCATGGTCGGGCACAGCGAACGGGCGCGACCCAGCAGGTCTTCGCGAATGATGGTGACGACCAGGCCGCTCGGGCCGATGTTCTTCTGGGCTCCGGCGTAGATCATGCCGAAGCGCGAAATATCCATCGGACGCGAGAGGATGTCCGAAGACATGTCGGCCACCAGCGGAACGTCACCGGTTTGCGGGATCCACTGGAATTCCAGGCCGCCGATGGTTTCGTTCGGCGCGTAGTGAACGTAGGCCGCGTCTTTGGACAGGTTCCACTCGTTCTGCCCGGGGATGGCGAAATAGTCGTAAGGCTTGGCGGTGGCCGCAACGTTGACGTGACCGTAGCGCGAAGCTTCTTCGATGGCTTTCTGCGACCAGATACCGGTGTCGATATAGTCGGCGGTGCCGCTTTCCGGCAACAGGTTCAGAGGGATCTGCGCGAATTGCTGACTGGCGCCGCCCTGCAGGAACAGCACTTTATAGTTCGAGGGGATATTCAGCAGATCACGCAGATCCTGCTCGGCCTTGGTGGCGATGGACACGAACTCATCACTGCGATGGCTCATTTCCATGACCGACAGGCCCTTGCCGTGCCAATCAAGGAGTTCACCCTGGGCGCGCTGCAGGACAGCTTCGGGAAGCGCCGCAGGACCGGCGCAGAAGTTATAGGCTCTCTTGCTCACATCCAATCTCGCTCTGATTTGGTGGTAACACGCAATATTACGGTGAGATCGTCCCGCGGATGGCAGGAACGATCAACTGTAGGAGCGAGCTTGCTCGCGATGGACTTGAAGACGCCGCGTTTAATCAGAAGACCCGCGTTATCGTTGACGTCCATCGCGAGCAAGCTCGCTCCTACAGGGTGTCATTTCCAAAGGGACAAACAACAAGGGGGCGAATTTTCATCCGTCCCCTGTGTGCCCGCTTACTCTTGCGGTTCTTCGTCAGCGGCGGCGTCGAGTTGCTGGTCGTCGGCAACGTCGTCGATCACGACCTCACCGTCGAACACTGCACCTTCTTCGCCCTCTTCGCCTTCCAGCTCTTCGCCTTCGACTTCCGACGGCTCCTGAACCCGTTCCAGGCCTACCAGCGTTTCATCGCTGGCCAGCTTGATCAGAGTCACGCCCTGGGTGTTACGACCCAGGCTGGAGACTTCGTCGACACGGGTACGAACCAGGGTGCCCTGGTCGGAGATCAGCATGATCTCTTCACCGTCCTGCACCTGCACCGCGCCGACCAGACGGCCGTTACGCTCGTTGCTGACCATGGCGATAACGCCCTGACCGCCACGTTTGTATTCAGGGAACTCGCTGATCGCCGTGCGCTTGCCGAAACCACGGGCCGAAGCCGTGAGGATCTCGCTGCCTTCTTCCGGAATCAGCATGGAGATCAGCTTCTGCCCTTCCGGCAGACGCATACCACGCACACCGCGGGCGGTACGGCCCATGGCGCGAACTTCGGATTCCTTGAAGCGAGTCACTTTGCCGCCGTCGGAGAACAGCATGATTTCCTGCTCGCCGTCAGTCACGGCTGCGGAAATCAGAATGTCGCCCTCGTCCAGCTCCAGCGCGATCAGACCGACGCTACGCTGACGACTGAAGGCCACCAGCGGCGTCTTCTTGACCGTACCGTTAGCGGTCGACATGAAGATGAACGGCGCCTTCTTGCGGTCAGCAGCCTTGATACGAGCACGACGCTCTTCGTCGGTTTCGTTGCTGTTTTCGATTTCTTCTACATCAGCCTCGGCGCCTTCGGCTTCTTCTTCGTCAGCCTGCCTCTTCATAGCTTCCAGATCGACCGGCAGCATGGTGGTGATGTATTCACCCTCGCTCAATGGCAAGAGGTTGACCAGTGGACGACCGCGGGCCGCGCGGGACGCTTCCGGAATCTCGTAGGTCTTGAGCCAGTACACCTTGCCTTTGCTGGAGAACAGCAGCAGCGTGGTGTGGCTGTTGGCGACCAGCAGGTGGGCGATGTAGTCCTCATCCTTGACGCCGGTGGCCGATTTTCCTTTACCGCCACGACGCTGGGCCTGGTACGCAGCCAACGGCTGGGTCTTGGCATAGCCACTGTGGGAAATGGTCACGACGCGCTCTTCTTCCGGGATCATGTCACCCAGGGTCAGGTCGAGACGGGCATCGAGAATCTCGGTGCGACGCACATCGCCGTATTCGGCGCGGATCACTTCCAGTTCTTCGCGGATCACTTCCATCAGGCGAGTGGCGCTGCTGAGGATGCGGATCAGTTCGCCGATCTGGTTGAGGATCTCTTGATACTCGGCCAGCAGCTTCTCGTGTTCCAGGCCGGTCAGGCGGTGCAGACGCAGTTCCAGAATGGCTTGCGCCTGTTCCGGCGACAGGAAGTACTTGCCTTCGCGCAGGCCGTATTGCGGGTCCAGGGTCTCTGGACGGCAGGAATCGGCACCGGCGCGCTCGACCATCGCGACCACGGCGGACGATTCCCACGCGGTCTTGATCAGCGCTTCCTTGGCTTCCGACGGCGTCGGCGAGGCCTTGATCAGGGCGATGACCGGGTCGATGTTCGACAGGGCAACCGCCTGGCCTTCCAGGATGTGGCCCCGTTCGCGGGCTTTACGCAGCTCGAACACGGTACGGCGGGTAACGACTTCGCGACGGTGACGTACGAAGGCTTCCAGCAGGTCCTTGAGGTTCAGGATCCGCGGACGACCGTCGATCAGCGCGACGATGTTGATACCGAACACCGCTTGCAGCTGGGTCTGGGCGTAGAGGTTGTTGAGGATCACCTCAGGCACTTCGCCGCGACGCAGTTCGATCACGACGCGCATGCCGTCCTTGTCGGACTCGTCGCGCAGTTCGGTGATGCCTTCGAGCTTCTTCTCTTTGACCAGCTCGGCGATCTTCTCGATCAGACGGGCCTTGTTCAGCTGGTAAGGCAGTTCGGTGATGACGATCTGCTGGCGACCACCGACCTTGTCGATGTCTTCGATCATCGAGCGGGCGCGCATGTAAATGCGCCCGCGACCGGTGCGGTAGGCTTCGATGATGCCGGCGCGACCGTTGATGATCGCGGCGGTCGGGAAGTCTGGACCCGGGATGTATTGCATCAGCTCATCGATGGTCAACTCAGGGTTGTCGATGAGTGCCAGGCAACCGTCGATGACTTCACCGAGGTTGTGCGGCGGGATGTTGGTCGCCATGCCAACGGCGATACCGCTGGAGCCGTTGACCAGCAGGTTGGGAATACGGGTCGGCATGACCGCCGGGATCATTTCGGTGCCGTCGTAGTTCGGCACCCAGTCCACGGTTTCTTTATGCAGGTCGGCCAGCAGCTCGTGCGCCAGCTTGGTCATGCGCACTTCGGTGTATCGCATGGCCGCGGCGTTGTCGCCGTCCACCGAACCGAAGTTGCCCTGGCCGTCTACCAGCAGGTAGCGCAGGGAGAATGGCTGCGCCATCCGAACGATGGTGTCGTACACCGCGGTATCACCGTGCGGGTGATACTTACCGATCACGTCACCGACAACACGGGCAGATTTCTTGTACGGCTTGTTGAAGTCGTTGCCCAGCTCGCTCATCGCGAACAGCACGCGCCGGTGCACGGGCTTCAAGCCATCGCGCGCATCCGGCAGTGCCCGCCCGACAATTACGCTCATCGCGTAGTCGAGGTAGGACTGCTTCAGCTCGTCTTCGATATTGACCGGGAGGATTTCTTTGGCCAGTTCGCCCATGAGAAGCCTGATTCCTTTTTCTGGTGAAACTTCGTCACATCCATATGGGACGAACGAAGCTCGCCGCTGCAGGCTGAGTGCCGTGCACCGACTTACGACAAATCAACGAGTTATGCCATGGATCTGCGCAGTGAAGACAACCCCGTGGGACTGCCTCGGAAAACGCCGGATGTTATCACAAGAGCCGCCACGCACCTATCCCCCTGATGCGCATGGAGCATAGTTAGTTGACCGATGACAGGCTTGAAGGGGACGAGAGAGGCTTAGAGGGTTGTCGATTGCAGATTTCAGGCTTGAATGAGGCTTGTTTGTTGACTTTCAGGGCCTCTTCGCGAGCAGGCTCGCTCCCACAGTTGAACGGGGTGCTTGCACAATAGCCGGCACAACAGCGATCCAGTGTGGGAGCGAGCCTGCTCGCGAAGGCGATTTGACAGGCGCCAAATACCTTTAATGCAACCGCTTGCGACACATCAACTGCGTCATTTTCGCCGTATCCGGCCGCTCGACAATGCCCTTTTCCGTGACGATCACATCGATCAGGTCGGCCGGGGTCACGTCGAACACCGGGTTGAACGCGGCGACATCGGCGCCGAGCCGCATACCGCCGACTTCCAGCAACTCGCGACCGTCGCGCTCTTCGATCGGAATATCGTCGCCGCTGGCCAGGTTCATGTCGATGGTCGAGCTCGGCGCCACGACCATGAAGCGCACGCCATGGTGCATGGCATTCACCGCCAATTGGTAGGTGCCGATTTTATTCGCCACGTCACCATTGGCGCTGATACGGTCGGCCCCGACGATCACCCAGGTGATGCCCTTGGTCTTCATGATATGGGCCGCGGCCGAGTCGGCATTGAGCGTGACCGGAATCCCCTCGTTGGCCAGTTCCCACGCGGTCAGGCGCGAACCTTGCAGCCAGGGCCGGGTTTCGTCGGCGTACACCCGCTCGACCATGCCTTCAAGGAACGCCCCGCGAATCACCCCCAGCGCGGTGCCGAAGCCGCCGGTCGCCAGCGCGCCGGTGTTGCAATGGGTCAGGAACGCCTGGGCATTGCCCTGGTGCTTGCGAATCAGGTCCACCCCCAGTTGAGCCATGGTCAGGTTGGCTTCGCGATCGCTTTCATGAATGGCAAGGGCCTCGGCTTCCAGGACCGCCAGCGGATCGGCGTGATGCTTGAGACGACCAAGCCGTTCGCGCATGCGGCCCAGGGCCCAGAACAGATTGACCGCGGTCGGACGTGCATCGGCGAGCACTGCGAAATCCTCTTCCAGCGCCGTCCTCCAGTCGCCGCCTTCGGCAAACCGGGCACGCGCCGCCAGCACCACACCATAAGCGGCACTGATGCCGATGGCCGGCGCGCCACGCACGACCATCGAGCGAATGGCCTCGGCCACTCCCGCAGCGCTGGTATAGCCGATCCACGTTTCCTCGAATGGCAAAATACGTTGATCCAGCAGATACAGGGCGCCATCACGCCAATCGATGGCCTTCACCTTCTCCGCAGCCAACAGTCGATCGCGCATTCCCCACCCCGCACTCAGAAACAAAAGCCGCCGATTATAGCGATCCCCCCGCGAACACGCTCGGGTATACTTCGCCATCCTTTATAAAAGCACTGGAACCCATCCTCGATGCCGAACACTGCCGTTGCGCTCGACCTGCTATTACTGCCCACCTGGCTGGTACCCGTCGAACCTGCTGGCGTTGTCCTCAAGGAGCACGCTCTCGGCATCCGCGACGGACGCATCGTCTTTATCAGCCCGCGTGCCGCGGCACTGAAGCTTGATGCCAGAGAAATCCGCGAACTGCCGGACATGCTGCTCTGCCCTGGCCTGATCAACGCTCACGGGCATGCCGCGATGACACTGTTCCGCGGCCTGGCGGACGACCTGCCGCTGATGGCCTGGCTGGAAAACCACATTTGGCCGGCCGAAGCCAAATGGGTAGACGAAACCTTTGTTCGCGACGGCACAGACCTGGCGATCGCCGAGCAGATCAAAGGCGGCATCACGTGCTTCTCCGACATGTATTTCTTCCCCAAGGTTGCCAGCGAATGCATCCATGACAGCGGCATTCGCGGGCAAATCGCCATACCGATCCTCGACTTTCCGATCCCGGGCGCCAGCACGGCGGACGATGCCATTCGTCAGGGCGTCGAACTGTTCAACGATCTCAAGCACCACGAGCGTATCAAAATCACCTTTGGCCCCCATGCACCCTACACCGTGGGCGACGAAAACCTGGAGAAAATCCGGGTGATCGCCGAAGAACTGGACGCCTCGATTCACATGCATGTCCACGAAACCGCCTTCGAAGTGCAGCAATCGGTCGAGCAGTGCGGCGAACGCCCATTGGCCCGCCTTGGCCGCCTGGGCCTTCTGGGGCCACGCTTCCAGGCGGTTCACATGACGCAAATCAGCGATGAAGACCTGGTGTTGCTGGTAGAAAGCAATACCAGCGTGATCCATTGCCCGGAATCGAACCTGAAGCTGGCCAGCGGCTTCTGCCCGGTGGAGCGTTTGTGGCAGGCCGGCGTCAATGTCGCCATCGGCACCGATGGCGCGGCGAGCAATAATGACCTGGACCTGCTCGGCGAAACCCGCACCGCGGCATTGCTGGCCAAGGCCGTTGCCGGCTCCGCCACCGCCCTGGACGCCCATCGCGCGCTACGCATGGCCACCCTCAACGGCGCCCGCGCGCTGGGGATCGAAGCCGAGGTCGGCTCGCTGGAAGTCGGCAAAGCCGCGGACATGGTGGCATTCGATCTCTCGGGCCTGGCACAGCAACCGGTCTACGACCCGGTTTCGCAGCTTATATACGCCACTGGCCGGGACTGCGTGAAACACCTTTGGGTCGCCGGCAAGCAATTGCTCGACGACCGCCGCCTGACCCGCCTGGATGAAGACCGGCTCTGCGCCACGGCCAAGGCCTGGGGCCAGCGCATCAGCGGCCGTACCGAATCGTAAGCCCCCGGTCGGGGCAACAGGATTTTTCAAGTTTCAGAGGACTTAAGCATGAGCAACGTCGACTACGCCGAAATCGCCAAATTCGAAGCCCTGGCCCATCGCTGGTGGGATCGCGAAAGCGAGTTCAAACCGCTGCACGATATCAACCCGCTGCGGGTCAACTGGATTGACGAACGGGTTCACCTGGCTGGCAAGAAAGTCCTCGACGTCGGTTGCGGCGGCGGCATTCTCAGCGAAGCCATGGCCCAGCGCGGCGCGACCGTGACGGGTATCGACATGGGCGAAGCGCCACTGGCGGTCGCGCAATTGCATCAGCTGGAGTCGGGCGTGAGTGTCGAGTACCGGCAGATCACCGCCGAAGCCCTGGCCGAAGAGATGCCCGAGCAGTTCGATGTGGTCACCTGCCTGGAAATGCTCGAGCACGTGCCGGACCCTTCCTCGGTGATCCGCGCCTGCTTCCGCATGGTCAAGCCCGGTGGCCAGGTGTTTTTCTCCACCATCAACCGCAACCCGAAGGCGTACCTGTTCGCCATCGTCGGCGCCGAATACATCATGAAGCTGCTGCCGCGCGGCACCCACGACTTCAAGAAATTCATCCGCCCTTCCGAGCTGGGTGCCTGGAGCCGCATGGCCGGGCTGACCGTCAAGGACATCATCGGCCTGACCTACAACCCGCTGACCAAACACTACAAGCTCGCGTCCGACGTGGACGTCAACTACATGATCCAGACCCTGCGCGAGGAGTAAGCCGATGCGTATCAGAGCAGTTCTTTTCGACATGGACGGCACCCTGCTCGACACCGCGCCGGACTTCATTGCCATCTGTCAGGCGATGCGCTCCGACCGCGGCTTGCCGCCGATCAACGACAAACACATTCGCGACGAAATCTCCGGCGGCGCCAAGGCGATGGTCGCCGTGACCTTTTCCATGGACCCGGAATCGCCGGGATTTGAGGAGCTGCGCCTGGAGTTCCTCGAGCGTTATCTAGTGGGTTGCGCCGTTCACAGCAAATTGTTCGACGGCATGGGCGAATTGCTGGCCGATATCGAGAAAGCCAGGTTGGTCTGGGGCGTGGTCACCAACAAGCCGCTGCGGTTCGCCGAGCCGATCATGCGGCGGCTGGGGCTGGCCGAGCGCTCGGCGCTGCTGATTTGTCCGGACCATGTGAAGAACAGCAAACCAGACCCGGAACCGCTGATTCTCGCCTGCAAGATGCTCGACCTGGACCCGGCAAGCGTATTGTTCGTGGGGGATGACCTGCGCGATATCGAATCCGGTCGCGACGCTGGCACCCGAACCGCTGCGGTGACCTTTGGCTACATCCATCCGGACGATAACCCGCGGCACTGGGGGGCGGATGTGGTGGTCGATCATCCGCTGGAGTTGCGCAAGGTGCTTGATAGCGCGCTTTGCGGCTGCTGAACCAGCCCGCTTTTTTGTAGGAGCGAGCCTGCTCGCGAAAAACCTGAGAACGCCACGGGGTATCAGTTTTGTCGCGTTATCGTTCACGACCATCGCGAGCAGGCTCGCTCCCACAGGTTAGCGCTTCACCTAAAGAATTTATGTTGAGGTTTTTTATGTTTGATTATTCCGCCCGCCCCGAACTGCTCAAGGACCGGGTCATCCTGGTCACCGGTGCCGGTCGTGGCATCGGCGCTGCCGCCGCGAAAACCTACGCCGCCCACGGCGCTACCGTGCTGCTGCTGGGCAAGACCGAGGCCAACCTGACTCAGGTCTATGATGACATTGAAGCCGCCGGTCACCCACAGCCGGTGGTGATCCCGTTCAACCTGGAAACCGCCCTGCCCCATCAATACGATGAGCTGGCGGCGATGATCGAAACCGAATTCGGCCACCTCGACGGCCTGTTGCACAACGCGTCGATCATCGGTCCGCGTACGCCGATCGAGCAGCTGTCGGGTGAAAACTTCATGCGCGTCATGCACGTCAACGTCAACGCGATGTTCATGCTGACCAGTACACTGCTGCCGCTGCTCAAACTGTCTCAGGACGCCTCGGTGGTGTTCACTTCCAGCAGCGTCGGCCGCAAGGGGCGTGCGTATTGGGGAGCGTACGGGGTCTCGAAATTTGCCACCGAAGGCTTGATGCAAACCCTGGCCGATGAAGTCGATACCGTGGCACCGGTGCGCGCCAACAGCATCAACCCCGGCGCCACCCGCACCAGCATGCGCGCCCAGGCCTATCCCGGGGAAAACCCGCTGAACAATCCGACGCCGGAGGAGATCATGCCGGTCTATCTGTATCTGATGGGGCCGGACAGCACCGGCATCAACGGCCAGGCTTTCAACGCTCAATAACGCCGTGCGTCGCTTTTGTCCCGCGACAGCATCTTGTCGCGGCGCCTGAAATACCCTTCCACTGCACCGTTTTGCAAGTCAAACAACCGGCATTGCTCGCCACTCCCTCCCCGCACACCTCTCAAGCCACTGAATTATAACGTTATAATTCAGTGGAACATTCTGGCATGGCTTTCGCTCTAAACCTGCTCAGACACGCGGTGTGAAAGCAGACGGGACGTCGATAGTTACTTTATCTTCAGGAAAGCGGATTAGACTCGTAGGAGATGTCCTACGGGACTGATGGACCAGTATGACGCGCAGCCCTAAGCCGCTCTCACCCAGCCTGTAAGACTGTCTTACTGCCCAGGGGCGTACGCCATATGAAACCACCTTCCCAGACCAACGCAATTGACTTCGATCGCGCCAAATTGCAACGCCTGGGCTTTGGTCAGCGGCCCTCCCGTCCAGAGAGGTCGGTCAGCTGTGCGCAAATGCGCCAGCAACTGAACCAACTGCTGCAAACCAGCCTCGAGCCGCAACGCATCCTCGGGCTGTTTTTTCGCGAGATCCAGCGCCTGGTCCCACTGGACGCCTTGAGTTACGAACACAAGGCCAGCGACTTGCGCCTGGAGTTCGGCGAACGCGCCCCTCATTCGATCGGCTACAGCCTCAACCATGAGGGCGAGCACCTTGGGCACCTGGTATTTCGCCGCAAGCAGGCATTCAGCGACCAGGAACAAGGCAACCTCGAGTCGATACTGTCCGCCTTGTTGTATCCGATGCGCAATACCCTGCTCTACCGTGCCGCGACCCAAAGCGCCTTGCGTGATCCGCTCACGGACACCGGCAACCGCACCGCCATGGATCAGACCCTGCAGCGGGAGATCGAGATGTCGCGCCAGCACCTGCAACCTTTGTCGCTGTTGATGCTGGACATCGATCACTTCAAACACGTCAATGACATTCACGGGCACAGCGCTGGCGATGCGGTGCTGAAGGCGGTTGCCAGCTCGATCAAGCACCAGCTGCGCAACGTGGACATGGTGTTCCGCTTTGGTGGCGAAGAGTTCCTGATTCTGCTTTCCAACACCGGCCGGGAGGCGGCCGCCATGATCGGCGAGCGGTTGCGATTTGCGGCGCAGGAGCAGAATTATGCCGCGGATGGCAAATCGATCGAGCTGACGGTCAGCCTCGGCTGTTCAACCCTGTTGCCCGGCGAGTCCGCCGATAGCCTGCTGCGACGGGCCGATAGCGCCCTGTATGTGGCCAAGCGCGCAGGTCGCAACCGATTGGCGATGGCGGGGTGAAGGCCGCCAGGCGGCCCGCACTCAATAGCGCTAACGGACAGTGCCGCGCAACTCGCCTACCAGCCCTTGCAGCCTGGCCGGTTCGGCCGCCTCTACTGTCACCGCGGGGCCTGCAACCAGGGTTACTCGCGACCACAACCGACGAAACACCCCTTTGTCCGGATCGCGACTGAAAAAACTGCCCCACAATCCCTGCAGTGCCAACGGAATCACCGGCACCGGCGTCTCTTCGAGAATCCGCGTCAGGCCGCCCTTGAATTCATTGATCTCGCCATCGGCGGTCAGTTTGCCTTCAGGGAAGATGCACACCAGCTCACCGTCCTTCAGATACCGGGCAATGCGCGTGAAGGCTTTTTCGTAAATCTGGATGTCTTCCTGACGCCCCGCGATGGGAATGGTCCCGGCCGTGCGAAAGATGAAATTCAGCACCGGCAGGTTGTAGATCTTGTAATACATCACAAAGCGAATCGGCCGACGCACCGCACCACCGATCAGCAACGCATCGACGAAGGACACATGATTGCAGACCAGCAACGCCGCGCCTTCATCAGGAATCAGTTGCAGATTGCGATGCTCCACGCGATACATGGAATGGCTGAGCAGCCAGATCATGAAGCGCATGCTGAACTCGGGGACAATCTTGAAGATGTAGGCGTTGACCCCGATGTTCAACAGCGACACCACCAGGAACAGCTGCGGGATCGACAGATTGGCCAAGCTCAGCAACACGATCGAGACAATCGCCGAGATCACCATGAACAGTGCGTTGAGAATGTTGTTGGCTGCAATCACCCGCGCCCGCTCGTTCTCGGGGGTGCGCGACTGGATCAGCGCATACAGCGGCACAATATAGAAGCCGCCAAAGATTCCCAGGCCGAGAATGTCCATCAACACCAGCCAGGCATGACCAAAGCCAAGGATCTCGACCCAGCCGTGACCGTCGACGCTGCCCGGAATTCCACCGGAATGCCACCACAGCAGTAACCCGAACACCGTCAGGCCGAACGAGCCGAACGGCACCAGGCCGATTTCGACTTTGCGCCCGGACAATTTCTCGCAGAGCATCGAGCCCAGCGCGATCCCGACCGAGAACACCGTGAGAATCAGCGTCACCACGGTTTCATCGCCGTGCATCCACTCCTTGGCGTAAGCCGGGATCTGTGTCAGATAAATCGCCCCGACAAACCAGAACCAGGAGTTGCCGACTATCGATCGCGACACTGCCGGGGTCTGGCCCAGGCCCAGCTTCAGGGTTGCCCAGGATTGACTGAAAATGTTCCAGTTCAGGCGCATCTGCGGCGAAGCGGCCGCGGCACGCGGGATACTGCGGCTGGCCAGGTAACCAATGACCGCAATGCCAATGATCGCCGTGGAGACGATAGGCGCGTATTGGCTGGACGACATCATGATCCCGGCGCCGATGGTTCCGGCGAGGATCGCCAGGAAGGTACCCATCTCCACCAGGCCGTTACCGCCCACCAGCTCTTCTTCGTGCAAGGCCTGGGGCAGGATCGAGTATTTCACCGGGCCGAACAGCGCCGAGTGGGTGCCCATGGCAAACAGCGCCACCAGCATCAGCGACAGGTGATCGAACATGAAACCGACCGCCCCGACCGCCATGATGGCGATTTCCCCGAGTTTGATCAGGCGGATCAGCGCATCCTTGGCGAATTTTTCGCCGAACTGCCCGGCCAGCGCCGAGAACAGAAAGAACGGCAGGATGAACAGCAGCGCACACAGGTTGACCCAGATCGAGCGGTCACCCTCGATCGTCAGCTTGTACAGAATGGCGAGGATCAACGACTGTTTGAAGATGTTGTCGTTGAAAGCACCCAGCGACTGTGTGATGAAAAACGGCAGGAAGCGCCGGGTGCGCAGCAAGGTGAACTGTGAGGGATGACTCATCTTCCGTGTCCCTGATTTTGGTAAAGAGTGGCATGGATACGTTGATTGGAATGCCGAACGTCGATCCAGGCCACACATTACCTAATCCTGGACGCTTGTTTCTTAATCCTGTGGGACAAGGCGAGAAAAAAAAATTAAACATTCATTCGACGTTGACGCTACAGACGCTGGCAGAGCGCTGACGCATCAAGCCCACTAACGCCCCCAGAGACAGCATAATCAACATCGCGCCATAGCCATCAGCCGTCGCCACCAGGCCAAATGTCCGCGTCAGGTTCCCCGCCAATATCGATGGCAAACAGAACGCCAGATAACTCAGCACATAAAACGCCGACATCAAACCGGCCCGCTCATGGGGCAGCGCCAGCGGCACCAGACTGCGCACGGCCCCCAGGAACCCGGCGCCGAATCCGCAACCGGCCACCAGGGTGCCGAGGAAAAACAGGGACAGGCTGGCACCGTGCACACCCAGTAAAACCATTGCGACTCCTGCTGGCAACAACGTGCCACCCAACAGCAACGCCTTGGAGGCGGGCCGATTGCGCAGAACAAAGATCATCAACGCGCCGGTCAGGGTCAATACCGCCACCGTCGCTCCGCCAATCAGGTTCGAATCCGAGCCCGTGGCCGTGCGCACCAACGAAGGAGCCAGCGATGCATAAAAACCGCCGAGCGCCCAGGTCGCGATATTCAGCGGCAACACTCGCCACAAGGTGGAACGTACCTGGATCGGTACATGCAGGGTCGGACGCAGCGCCCCCCAGGCACCCGCTTGTGGACTGACCGTTTCAGGCAGGTGCCAGACGTACACGCCTTGGCTCACAAACAGCGCCAGCAACACCCAGTAGGTCAATTGCAACGGCAGTGGTGCAAACTCGGCCAGCAACCCACAGCCCATGGCTCCGACCGCCATGCCCAGCAATGGCGCGACACTGTTGACCAGCGTTCCCTGGTGACGATCGGTGTCCAGCAATGCGGCGCTCAGTACGGCGGTGGCCATCCCCGTCGCAAATCCCTGAAGCACCCGCGCACCAATCAACCACGCCACGCTGTCGGCATTGATAAATAGCAACATCGCCAGGATGTTCAGTAATACGGCGGTAAAAATGACCGGCTTGCGGCCCAGGTAATCCGAGAGCGAACCAACCGTCAGCAGCGCCACAAGTAAACTGATGGCGTAGACCCCGAAAATAACGGTCAGGGTCGCTGCCGAGAACTGCAGGAGCTCCTGGTACAAGTGATACAAGGGTGTCGGGGCAGTGGAAGCGGCGAGAAAACTGAGTAAGGTGATGGCCAGGAACCACAGGCTTGCACGGTTGGAAGCAGGACTGTTTGATATTGAATCGCGCATTGCACACTCCACAAAAGCTAATTTTTTGCTTTTGCGGAGTGTGCTACTGGCGAACGCTTAAAGCAAATTCTTTGTGTTAAGGTCCGATGCATGGCTATTAAAGAAGGTTTACGCCCCGGCGGCCGTAGCGCCAGGGTGCAGGAGTCGATTCATTCGGCCGTCCGTGACCTGCTCCAGGAGCAGGAGCGCTCTACCGTGACCGTCCCACAAATCGCCGCTCGCGCGGGGGTCACACCGTCGACCATTTACCGGCGCTGGGGCGACTTGCCGACATTGCTGGCGGATGTCGCCCTCGCCCGCATGCGTCCGGATAACGAGCCGGCCAACACCGGTAGTCTGCACGGCGACGTGTTGGCCTGGGCAGAACAGTATCTGGACGAGATGAGTTCGCAACCCGGTCGTCACATGCTGCGCGACGTGCAAAGCAGCACGCTGCCGATTTATTGCGCAACCATCATTGGCGGGCAGTTGCAGGCGATTCTGGATCGGTACCCCGATCAGCCGAAGCCGAGCGTCGATCGATTGATCAACCTGGTAGCGGCGCCTACGGTGTTTCGTATCCTGTTTTCAGAGGCGCCGCTGGAGGTTGGGGAGTTGCATCGGTTGATCGAGATTGCGTTGAGTCAGTGAGGCCGCTATCGCGGGCTTGTCGGATCGCCGCACCGCCGCGAAGAGGCCCGCACAGACAACTGAAAAGCTGACTGACTCCCACCCCCGCGACACCCCACCACGCCACGACCTTGGTCGACACTGACTAACGCTGGCGCTCGTGCGAGACTGTCTCACCGGGCGGGAGTCCCGGGTGTCTTTTCCGGAGTTACCATGTCGCTGTCCAGCGGGCTGATCGCCACCGTCGCCCTGGCCTATATGGCCATCCTGTTCGCCATCGCCTTCTACGGTGACCGGCGCAGTGCGCCATTGCCGCCGCGCGTGCGTGCCTGGGTGTACAGCCTGTCACTGGCGGTCTATTGCACCAGCTGGACCTTCTTCGGCGCCGTGGGCCAGGCTGCCGAACAACTCTGGTCATTCCTGCCGATCTACCTCGGACCGATCCTGCTGCTGGTCTGCGCGCCGTGGGTCCTGCAGAAAATGGTGATGATCAGCAAGCAGGAGAACATCACCTCGATTGCCGACTTCATCGCCGCGCGTTATGGCAAGTCCCAGGCACTGGCCGTGGTGGTGGCGCTGATCTGCCTGGTCGGTGTACTGCCCTATATCGCGTTGCAGCTCAAGGGCATCGTGCTCGGGGTGAACCTGCTGATCGGCGCGGGGGCGGACGCCACGGGCACTCGCGCCCAGGATACGGCGCTGGTGGTGTCGCTGGTGCTGGCGCTGTTTACCATCGTCTTCGGTACCCGCAACCTCGACGCCACGGAACACCACCGCGGCATGGTACTGGCGATCGCGTTCGAATCCCTGGTCAAGCTCTTCGCGTTTCTCGCGGTCGGCGCCTTCGTGACCTACGGTCTCTACGACGGTCCCGAGGACCTGTTCGATCAAGCCATGCTCGCCCCACGCCTGGAGGAATACTGGAAGGAAACCGTCAATTGGCCCTCGATGGTGGTCCAGACCGGTGTGGCGATGATGGCGATCATCTGCCTGCCCCGCCAGTTCCATGTAACCGTGGTAGAAAACATCGATCCCCAGGATCTACGCGTGGCCAAATGGGTATTCCCGGCTTATCTGGCGCTGGCGGCGTTGTTTGTCGTCCCGATCGCTCTCGCCGGCCAGATGCTGCTGCCCAGCTCGGTGTTGCCGGATTCTTTCGTCATCAGCCTGCCCCTGGCGCAGTCTCACCCGGCCCTGGCATTGCTGGCGTTTATCGGCGGCGCCTCGGCGGCGACCGGCATGGTGATCGTCGCCAGCGTGGCGTTGTCGACCATGGTCTCCAACGACATGCTGCTGCCATGGTTGCTGCGACGCAACAACGCCGAGCGGCCGTTCGAAGTGTTTCGCCAGTGGATGCTTTCGGTGCGCCGGGTCACTATCGTGGTGATTCTGCTGCTGGCCTACGTCAGCTATCGCCTGCTGGGCTCGACCGCAAGCCTGGCAACCATCGGCCAGATTGCCTTCGCCGCCGTCACCCAACTGGCCCCGGCCATGCTCGGCGCGCTGTACTGGAAACAGGCCAACCGTCGGGGCGTATTCGCCGGTCTAGCCACCGGTACGTTCCTCTGGTTCTACACCCTGGTCCTGCCGATTGCCGCCCACAGCCTGGGGTTGTCCTTGAGCAGTTTCCCGGGCCTGACCTGGCTGCACAGCAACCCGCTGCACCTGCCGATCACCCCGCTGACCCAAGGCGTGGTGCTGTCCCTGGCGGGCAATTTCACCCTGTTTGCCTGGGTGTCAGTGCTGTCGCGCACCCGGGTTTCTGAACACTGGCAGGCCGGGCGCTTCATCGGCCAGGAAATCAGCGCCCGCCCCGGTTCCCGTTCCATGCTGGCGGTACAGATCAACGATTTGCTGCAATTGGCGGCTCGCTTCGTCGGTGAAGAACGCGCCCGTCAGAGTTTCATCCGTTTTGCCTACCGCCAGGGCAAAGGCTTCAACCCGAACCAGAACGCCGACGGTGAATGGATCGCCCACACCGAGCGCCTGCTGGCCGGTGTGCTCGGCGCTTCCTCGACTCGCGCAGTGGTGAAGGCGGCCATCGAAGGTCGGGAAATGCAACTCGAGGATGTCGTGCGGATCGCCGACGAAGCCTCGGAGGTGCTGCAATTCAACCGCGCCCTGCTGCAAGGTGCAATCGAGAACATCACCCAAGGCATCAGCGTGGTCGACCAGTCACTCCGGCTGGTGGCGTGGAACCGGCGCTACCTGGAGTTGTTCAATTATCCGGATGGCCTGATCAGCGTCGGGCGACCGATTGCCGACATCATTCGCTACAACGCCGAACGCGGCCTGTGCGGCCCAGGCGAAGCGGAAGTGCACGTCGCCCGCCGCCTGCACTGGATGCGCCAGGGCCGCGCCCATACGTCGGAACGATTGTTCCCCAACGGCCGGGTGATCGAGTTGATCGGCAACCCGATGCCCGGCGGCGGTTTCGTCATGAGTTTCACCGACATCACCGCGTTCCGCGAGGCCGAACAGGCGCTGACCGAGGCCAACGAAGGCCTGGAGCGACGGGTCACCGAGCGCACCCATGAATTGTCGCAGCTCAACGTGGCCCTGACCGAAGCCAAGGGCACCGCCGAGTCGGCCAACCAATCGAAAACCAGGTTCCTGGCGGCGGTCAGCCATGACTTGATGCAACCGCTGAACGCGGCGCGGCTGTTCTCCGCCGCCCTTACTCACCAGGACGACGGTTTGTCCAGCGAGGCGCAAAAACTGGTGCATCACCTGGACACCTCGCTGCGCTCGGCCGAGGACCTGATCAGCGACTTGCTGGACATATCCCGCCTGGAAAACGGCAAGATCAACTCGGATCCCAAGCCGTTCGTGCTCAATGAGCTGTTCGATGTCCTCAGTGCCGAATTCCAGGCACTGGCCCAAGACCAGGGGCTGAAATTCCGGGTCAGGGGCAGCAAGTTGCGGGTCGACAGCGACAGTAAACTGTTGAGGCGGATCTTGCAGAATTTCCTCACCAATGCTTTCCGCTACGGTAAAGGGCCGGTGCTGTTGGGGGTTCGACGTCGCAAGGGCGAATTATGCCTGGAGGTCTGGGACCGTGGGCCCGGCATTCCGGAAGATAAGCGGCAGGTGATCTTCGAGGAATTCAAACGTCTCGACAGCCACCAGACCCGCGCCGAGAAAGGCCTGGGGCTGGGCCTGGCGATTGCTGACGGCTTGTGTCGCGTGTTGGGGCACACCTTGCAGGTGCGCTCCTGGCCAGGCCGCGGCAGCGTGTTCAGCGTCAGCGTGCCGCTGGCCCGGGCGCAAACCGCAATGCCAGCCAAGGTCGTCGAACTCAACGGTAAACCGCTGAACGGCGTGCAGGTGCTGTGTATCGATAACGAAGACAGCATCCTGATCGGCATGAACAGCTTGCTGACACGCTGGGGTTGCCAGGTCTGGACCGCACGCAACCGCGATGAATGCGCGGCGCTGCTCAGTGATGGAATGCGTCCGCAACTGGCGCTGGTGGATTACCACCTGGACCATGGCGAGACCGGGACCGAGCTGATGGCCTGGTTGCGCACCCGATTGGGTGAACCGGTGCCGGGCGTGGTGATCAGTGCCGACGGGCGACCCGAGATGGTGGCGCAGGTGCATGCGGCCGGGCTGGATTACCTGGCCAAGCCGGTGAAACCAGCAGCGTTGCGGGCGTTGCTGAGTCGGCATTTGCCGTTGTAGTGCAATAGTCGGAAGCAGTGAGGCTGCCGCTCCGGCAATCATGCAGTCGACACATCCCTGTAGGAGCCGGCTTGCCAGCGAAGAGGCCATAACATTTAGCATTAATGTCGTCTGACACTCCGCCTTCGCCAGCAAGCCGGCTCCTACAATCGCGTGCTGCCGCAGGCTTGGGCCGCGTTCGGACGATCTTTATTCCGGCAACTCGGCCAAGCCATCCACATCCGTCATCGCCCGCTCCAGCAAATCTGCCGGCAGGCTCTTGCTCGCCCGCGCCCCCAGCAATTTGAGCTGCTCGCTGCGACTGACCAGGTTGCCGCGCCCTTCGGTCAGCTTGTTGCGCGCGGAGCTATAGGCCTTGTCCAGTTGCTGCAAGCGATTGCCGACTTCATCCAGATCCTGAATGAACAACACGAACTTGTCGTACAGCCACCCTGCTCGCTCGGCAATTTCCCTGGCGTTCTGGCTCTGGCGCTCTTGTTTCCACAGGCTGTCGATGACCCGCAGCGTCGCCAGCAGCGTCGTCGGGCTGACGATCACGATATTGCGGTCGAAAGCCTCCTGGAACAGCGTCGGCTCAGCCTGCAACGCGGCGGAAAACGCCGCTTCGATCGGGACGAAGAGCAAGACGAAATCCAGGCTGTGCAAACCGTCGAGCCGCTTGTAGTCCTTGCCGGACAGGCCTTTGACGTGATTGCGCAGCGACAGCACGTGTTGCTTGATGGCGATCTGGCCGATGGCATCGTCTTCGGCCGCCACGTATTGCTGATAGGCCGTGAGACTGACTTTGGAGTCGACCACCACCTGCTTGTCGCCGGGCAGATAAATGATCACGTCCGGCTGGAATCGCTCACCGTCCGGCCCCTTGAGAGTGACTTGGGTCTGGTATTCGCGCCCTTTCTCCAGGCCGGCATGTTCCAGCACCCGCTCAAGAATCAATTCGCCCCAGTTGCCCTGGGTCTTCTGCCCTTTCAGAGCCCGGGTCAGGTTGGTGGCTTCGTCACTCAGGCGCAGGTTCAGTTGTTGCAGCCGCTCCAGCTCCTTGGCCAGGGAGAAACGCTCGCGGGCTTCGGCCTGATAACTTTCCTCGACGCGTTTTTCGAAGGACTGGATGCGTTCCTTCAAAGGATCCAGCAACTGCCCCAGACGCTGCTGGCTGGTTTCGGCAAAACGCTGCTCGCGCTCGTCGAAGATTTTGCCGGCCAGTTCCGCAAACTGTGCGCGCAGCTCATCTCGAGAACCTTGCAGGTCACTGAGACGCTGCTGATGGCTCTCCTGCTGCTCACGCAGCTCGGCGTTGAGCGAAGCGGTCTGGGCGTCCAGACGACGCAATTCGGCTTCTTTACCGGCGCGCTCAAGGGTCCAGGCATGGGCGGCATCACGCGCATCGTCACGCTCGATCTGCAGCAGTTCGACCTCACGGCGCACGGCGGCCAGGTCTGCTTGCCGGGCGGTGTTGGCCTGACTCAGATCGGCGATTTCATCGCGACAGGCTTCGAGCTGGGCGTTCAATCCATCCTGGGCCAGGTGTGCCGTGGTCAGACGCTCTTCCAGCAGCGCCACCTCTGACTGCATCGCGCCCGCCCGGCGCTGAAGCTGCCAGGCCAGTACCAGCAACGGCAACGCAGCACCCGCCAGACCGAGCAATGCGCTGGTCACGTCCATAGCCATAGCCACTCCTGCCCATTTGATAAAACTTGAAGGTTAACCAAGGCGTCGGGTCTTGGACAGCTCAGTCTTCGATCAGACCCAGTTCCTGCAGGGCGCGTCGATCCCCTGCCCGTGCAGCCTGGCGCAGCAGGTCCTGACCGATTCGACGATCCCGGGCATTGCCGCACTCGCGGCACATCAGTTGGCCAAGACGACTTTGCGCGGCGACGACACCTTCACGGGCCGGTTGCTTGAGCAAGCGTCCGGCGAAGTGTTTGACGTTGGTGCTTTCACCCAGACGCGGGCTGTCCAGCAACCATTCGGCCACTCGCATCGAAAAACGCTTGGGCGGGGTAACACTTGGGGGCGTGGAAGGTACTGAGATTGATACTGAGCGAAACTTCATAAAGCACTGTGGGACAGATCGGAAGGCGCGCCACTCTACTCTTTTTTTCTTACAGGTAAAGCTTAAAAAAACCCGGCACGCCCGTCCTAGAGCAAGCGCTCGGGACAATCCACAGAAGCTGTGGATAACTCAGTGGACAACCGCCCTTGAACTCTCGCAAAGCCCTATGGAATGGGGCTCGCAGTCAAACTGACGATTTTTTCACCAGTAAAAAAAAGCGATGTTTTTCATTGACTTAAATTTTAGTTACAGGCAGCCACCAAGGCTGGAGGCGAGATGACAGCGCGGTGACAACCCGCGGAACCCATGTGCACAAGTACCTTTCAGGCAGTTATATCGGTTGGTTTTTTCGGAGTTTTTTCTTGTCTGCCTTGGGGATAAAGCGTGGCAAACCTATGCTCCACACCAGTGTGAAATCGACGAGCGTACCCAACCGACTGTCGGAACCTGTGCTACTACATCGGGAAGTCGCCGGTCTTGAGCGTCCCATGACGCCCGGGCCGCAAGGCAAAAAACCAATGGCGGGCATCTTTTTTGCCAAGACACTTCCCTTTGCCAAACCAATCCGATACTATCCGCGGCGTTAGTACCAAGCTGAAAGTCAATTCTGGTCGAACAACTCCCCCCGGTTTGCCTTCCCAAAGGAAGCCTCTACCGAATAAACGGGATCGACCACCTCGATGGTTTCCAGGTAAACCTTGCGTCAACACAGCCTTTGAATCGAAAGCAAAGGGTGTTGCGAAGCCACTTACTCTGACCGAACCAACCTGCAAATTGATCAGGATCTTCACCCCGGGCCCAGAACCTTTGCCCTTGATGTGTTGCCTGCCCTCCTAAGTACCTACCTGCCAGCCCAAGCGCGCCAATTATCAGCGCTTCAAACTGGCTGCTTTGTTCCAGTCGGGTTCTTCGTTCGACCAACGGTGGTCGTCGTCACTGGAACGTTTTAATTTTGCACGGCTCTTATCCGTGTCGCTTGTAGGAACACCCAATGACCATGTCCACTCAAATCCACACCCAGGATGCTATCCGCACCTTGACCAACGCTTTTGCCCCAATGAACTGCCTGATCATGGCTGCTCGCAAAGGCTGTTTCAGCTTCACCCTGGTTAATGAACACGGCATCGCCCGTCACAGCGAACGCTTGTACCCCGATCAATACTCCAGCGCCGAACCGCTGCAGGCCGTGATCGAGCGTACCCGTCAGGCACTGGTTGCCTGATACGCCAGCAAGACTGAAAACCTCAAAAGCCTCGCTCAAAAAGCGGGGCTTTTTATTGCCCGATATTTCCCAATTCGCCGCTGCGGCCTAAGCACCAACGGATATAAGGGTTATAACTCGCAGCCAGAAATATTTTAAAAACAGGCCTTTACGGCGCGAATATGACACTACACTTCAACTCAAGCGGCTTGTTCCGCTTCCGGCGAGCCTGAGTCGATCCACTGCTGCCAAGGCCCCCTTTCAGGACTCGCCGACTACTTCACGTTTCGAGGGTGTTATGGGTATCGCTGCCAGCGAACTGTGCCGTTATGTGATCCGTCCGACATTGATCTACCTCGGGCGCCATAGCGCAACTGCCGAATCCCTGCTGCTGGGTATTGCCGCCAGCCAGTCCTCCCTGGGTTCCGCCCTGCATGACCGCCGTGGACACGGCCTGTATCGAATCGCCGAACCTCGCCACCGGGCTCTCTGGGACCATTACCTGGCACTTGACCCGGAACGCGCCAGCCTGGTTCGCGGACTGGCCAGCCAGCATGCATTTCTCAGTAGTCCGCACCTGGAATTGACCGTCAACCTGCGTTACGCCACTGCCATCGCCTGGCTACTGGTGGAAGAACAGAATACCCCCCTCCCCGAAGCCGCCGATGACTTGATGGGTATGGCGCGCATCTGGCGCCAGACCTTTCACCCCCAAGGACGCCTGCGTGACTTTACCTTCGCCTGGCAAACCTGTGTTTCACCGCTGAATCAGGTTGCCTGCTGACCCTCATTTTCGAAAGATCGTGCAACATGCCGCGAATCTGGTCGGATTGTCCTACAAAACCGCTCTAAATCAAGCGATACAGCCTATAGCGCCCGAACGAAATTCTTGGTAATTTTCGCCCCGGTGATCACCAGGAGTTCTAATAATGAAAAAAGTAATGCTCAAAACCACCCTTAGCCTCGCCGTTGCCTTGGCATCCACCCAGATCTTCGCAAGTGGCTTCGCCCTCAACGAACAAAGCATCAGTGGCATGGGCACAGGTTTTGCCGGGCGATCTTCTTCTGCCGACGACGCATCCACCGTTTTTGGCAACCCTGCCGGCATGTCTCGCCTCAAGCGCGAACAAGTGACCGGTGGCGTTGCGTTCATCGACGCGCACACTGACATCAGTGATGCCAGCTCCCGCCCGAACGGCGGCACCAACAAAGGTGACATGGTCCCTTTCATGGGCGTGCCGATGGGCTATTACGTCAAGCCAATCGATGACCGATGGGCTGTCGGTTTCGGCGTCTACGCTCCATTCGGCCTGGTGACCGACTACGAGAACGGCTTCGCCGGCCGTTACTTCGGCAGCAAGAGCGAAGTCAAGATCGTGACCCTGCAGCCAACCGTCAGCTATGCCTTCAACGACAAGGTGTCGATCGGTTTCGGTCCGACCATCAACCGCATTGACGGTAAACTCGAGTCGAACCTCTCGCTGAACCCGCTCGCACCGGACGGCGAAGTCAAGATCAAGGGTGACGATACCGCGCTGGGCTACAACGTCGGCATCCTGGTTCAAGCCACCGACAGCACCAGCGTCGGCCTGACTTACCACTCGAAAGTGAAGTACAAGATTGAGGGGGATACCAAGGTCAACTACGGCCTGCTCGGCGCCCTGGGTCAGAACCCGAACCAGAAGTTCGACGCTTCGCTGGACATCACTACGCCTGAATCTGTCGACTTCTCGGTTACCCACAAGCTGGACGACCAGTGGACCCTCTACGCTGGCAGCACCTGGACGCGCTGGAGTCGCCTGAAAGAAATCAGCGTCGAGAACAGCGGCGTTCCTGCTGCGCTGAACGGCAGTTTCGGGACCATCACCGAAGAACAGAACTGGCACGACACCTGGGCTCACGCTATTGGCGCCTCCTACCAGTTGAACAAGCAATGGGTACTGCGTACCGGTCTGTCCGTTGACCAGGCGCCGACCAACAACGAAAACCGCTCCCCACGCATCCCGACTGGCGATCGCACAATCTTCAGCCTCGGTGCTGGCTGGAGCCCGACGGACGACCTGACCATCGACGTGGCGTATTCGTACTTGCATGAAGAGTCGGTCAAGGTCAACGACAACAACGGCCGCCAGGCTTACGACGCCAAGTATGAAAACTCGGCAAACGGCTTTGGTGTCGGTGCGACCTACCGCTTCTGATGATTCACGGCGAACCTGATCGCCTCGCCGCCTGAATTGAAAAAGCCCCGCGCTCTTGCACAGAGGCGGGGCTTTTTATTGGACGATGATCGCCCCCCCCCTGTAGGAGCGAGCTTGCTCGCGATGGACGTTAACGATGACGAGGGCAGCCTGGATAAACGCGGCGCCCTGACGTTTTTCGCGAGCAAGCTCGCTCCTACAGGGGGGATCAGGGTTGCGATGCCAGGGCTTTCTCCACCGCTTCGAGGAATTCGGGATCGTCGGGCTTGGTCAGGCTGGAGAAATCGGCGATCACCTTGCCCTTTCGATCGACCACGTACTTGTAGAAATTCCACTTCGGCGCGCTGCTCTGTTTCGCCAAGACCTTGAACAGGTGAGTCGCATCGTCACCGCGGACTTTCTGCGGCTCGGTCATGGTGAAGGTTACGCCATAGTTCACGTAGCAGACCTTTGCGGTTTCTTCGCCATCCCTGGACTCCTGCTTGAAGTCGTTGGACGGAACGCCAATCACCTCCAGCCCTTGAGCCTTGTAACGCTGATTCAGCGCTTCAAGGCTTTTGAACTGCGGGGCGAAGCCACAGAAGCTCGCCGTGTTGACCACCACCAGCGGTTTGCCGGCGAAGCGCTGGCACAGGTCGATGGATTCCTTGGCGCGCAATTTGGGTAACGAACCCTGCAACAGATCGGGGCACTCTGCCGCTTGAGCCAATCCGGTAAACGCTACCACTAACGCGGGAACTGCAAACCAGCGCATCAGCATGTCGGTGCATCCTTGAGAAGTCGTCAGTCACGACGTTACTCGTCCTCACGGCCTGCTAGCAAGCACCCATGCCCAACTGCATCAATGCCAACCCGCCCTGATGCCAGCCCCACCACGCCAGGGCCAACAGCAATGTGCAGACAGCCGTCAGCGCAATCCGTGGCCAGAGACTGTTCATACCGCACTCATCCGGGTTTGCAGGCGCGCCACGGGCCGCTCACGCACCGGCCAGTTCAGGGCGGCGGCCAACAGGCTCAAGAGAATCGCTACCTGCCAGATCAAGTCATAGCTCCCGGTTCGGTCATACACCACCCCGCCCAACCAGCCGCCGAGAAACGATCCGAGCTGGTGGAACAGGAACACGATCCCGCCCAGCATGGACAGATTTCGTACGCCGAACAAGGTCGCCACCGTGCCGTTGGTCAAGGGCACGGTCGACAGCCACAGGAAGCCCATCGCCATGCCAAACAGATAGGCGCTGGTCGTGGTCACCGGCGCCCACAGGAACAACCCGATCACCACCGCCCTTAGCAGGTACAGACCGGTGAGCAAGCGCGGCTTGGACATCCGCCCGCCGAGCCAGCCCGCCGTGTAGGTGCCAAAGATATTAAACAGCCCGATCAGCGCCAGCACCGTGGTGCCGACGGTGGCTGGAAGATGCTGGTCCACCAGATAGGCCGGCAAGTGCACGCCGATGAACACCACCTGGAAGCCGCAGACAAAAAAACCGAACGCCAGCAGCCAGAAGCCCGAATGGGCACAGGCTTCGCGCAGCGCTTCGGACAGGGTTTGCTCATGCCCGAGGACCGGCAGCGGTTTGTCCTTGAGCATCGTCACCAGCGGCACGATCAGCGCCACCAGCAGGCCCAGCACCAGCAATGCCGCGGACCAGCCCAGCCAGCCGATCAATCCCAGCGTGCCGGGCAACATGGCGAACTGGCCGAAGGAACCGGCGGCACTGGCGATGCCCATGCCCATGCTGCGTTTCTCCGGCGGCACCGCCCGGCCCACCACGCCGAGGATTACCGAAAACGAGGTGCCCGACAGACCGATACCGATCAACAGCCCGGCGCTGAGCGACAACGTCGCGGCCGAGTCGGACAGGCCCATGAACGCCAGGCCCAAGGCGTACAGGACACCCCCGATCGCCACCACTTTCGCCGCGCCGAAGCGGTCGGCCAGCGCGCCGGTAAAAGGCTGGGCCAGCCCCCAGATCAGGTTCTGCAAGGCGATGGCGAAGGCAAAGGTCTCACGCCCCCAGCCAAACTCGGCACTCATCGGCGCCAGGAACAGCCCGAAGCCATGGCGCACCCCCAGGGACAACGCAAGAATCAGAGCACTCCCCAACAGTACCCATCCGCACGTACGCCACATCGATGTCATTTTTGTTCTCCAGTTGCGGGCATATACCCGCTTATAAGCGGAAAAACCGGCTTCACGCCAGTTCGTCCAACAACTTCAGCAAGGTTTCGCGCTTTTCGGCGCCCAGTCGATCCACCAGGCGCTGTTGCGCTGCTTCCCAGGCCGGCAACGCCGCTTTCAGGCGTTCGGCGCCGGCCTCGGTGAGCTTGACGATGCGATTGCGCAGGTCCTCGCCCTCGACCAGCATCACCAGCCCGTCGCCCTCCAGCACCCGCAGATTGCGCCCCAAGGTACTGCGATCCAGCCCCATGGCCTCGGCCAGGGTGGAAATACTCGGTTGATCCAGGCGCTGCAGATTGCACAGCAAAGAATACTGGGCAACGTTGATCCCGAAGCCATCGAGAGCGCCGTCGTAGTGCCTGCTGACGCCACGGGCGGCGCGACGCAGGTTGATGCATAAACATTGGGAGTCGAGCATGGTGCGTGTATATACCCGCGGTTGGATTAAATCAAGTTGGAGATGAAGTTCACTCTGAAATTTTGGGTGTCTGGCAGAGCGCTTTCGCGAGCAAGCCCGCTCCCACAGGGGATCGCATTTCATTCAAACAACCCGGTCGACTGTGGGAGCGAGCTTGCTCGCGAAGAGGCCGGGACATCCACCACAACCTTATCTGACCAACGCCAGTCCGGTCAGCACCACAACCTCCAGCAATTCCAGCAACGCCCCCGCCGTATCACCCGTCGTCCCGCCCAGCCGTCGCAGCATCACCTGCCGCAACCAGACAAACAGCAACGTTGCCAGCACAACCGCCCACACACCGCTCAGCCCCGCAACCAGCACACAGGCCACCGCGCTGGCCGCCAATGCCTGGTTCCCCGCCCGACGCGGCAGATGATCGGCCAGCGCCTGCCCCAGACCGCCGGGACGCACATACGGCGTGGTCAGGAACAACCCCAACATCGCGCCACGGCCAATCAATGGAACGATGATCAAGGCAACGCTGTGCTGCTGCTCGATCAACGCCAGCAATGCGGTAAATTTGAGCAGCAGCACCAGCACCAGCGTCACCACTGCGATCGGCCCGCTACGAGGGTCTTTCATGATCGTCAGCGTGCGCTCGCGATCACCAAACCCGCCGAGCCAGGCGTCGGCGCTATCGGCCAGGCCATCGAAATGCAACCCGCCACTGAGCAACACCCACGCTGTCAGCAACAACGCTGCGTGCAGCATCAACGGCGTGCCCAGCAGGAGCCAGTTCAGCGCCCACAGCAGCACGCCGAACAGCAACCCGACCAGTGGATAAAACAGCAAGGAGCGGCCCATTTCCTGTGGCGTAGGCATGCCCGGCAGACGTATCGGCAGGCTGCTCAAGAATTGCAGGGCGATCCAGAACGGCAACATGTTCAGCTCGCTTCCGTTAACAAGCCGCAGGACCCGACGGCCAGCGAAAACAAGGCGCCATGGCCGACCTCGACGTTGAGCAACTGTTCACGGGGCAATCCCCGCGCCTGGGCCAGCAACAAACGCATCACACCGCCATGGCTGATCAGCAATATCCGCTGCCCCGCGCAGCTCGCATGTAAACGCCCGAGCGCTGCCAACACCCGTGTCGAAAAATCCTCGACCCGCTCACCTTCAGGCGGCGTAAATGAATAGGGATCGGCCCAGAACAGTCCCAACGCTTGGGCGTCGGTCTCCATCAACGCTGCTGCGCTCTGCCCTTCCCAGGTCCCGAAATGCAATTCCTGAAGATCTTTATCCAGGTGCACGGGTAAACCCAGTTGCGTGCCGAGCTCCTCGGCGAACCGTGAACAACGCTGCAATGGCGAACTGACCAACCGATCCCACGGCCCGCGCTTGAGCACCGCCGCACGCATCTGCGCCCAGCCTTTTTCGGTCAGCGCATCGTCGAGGCTGCCGCGCAGGCCACCGCCGAGTTCGGTTTCGCCGTGGCGCAAGAGATCAAGGTGCAAGGTCATGCCGGACGATCCGCTACCGCGGCTTCGGCGAAGGTCGCCATCTGCCCGTGAAGATCGCAGGCCAGACGCAGCAACGGTACCGCCAATGCGGCGCCACTGCCCTCGCCCAGACGCAACCCCAGGTCCAGCAGGGGTTCGGCGGTCAGGGCTTGCAACACATGGCGATGACCCGGCTCGGCGCCGCGATGGCCAAACAACAGCCATTCGCGGCACTGCGGGTTCAGGCGTACCGCGACCAACGCGGCAACGCTGCAAATGAACCCGTCCACCAGCGCCGCGACACCTTCCTGGGCACACGCCAGATACGCACCGACCAGTGCCGCGATTTCAAACCCGCCGAGGTTGAACAGGGTTTGCAGCGCGCCGCCACGCCGGGCGTCGTGCAACGCCAACGCGCGCTCGATGACCTGTGCCTTGTGGCTGACGCCCGCCGCATCGAGTCCGGTGCCGGGCCCGGCCAGATGCGGCACCGGGCAATCGAGCAAGGCGCAGGCCAGGGCGCTGGCCGCCGTGGTGTTGCCGATGCCCATTTCCCCGCCGATGAACAACTGCGCGCCCGCCGCGAGGGCGCGCCGCACGCTGTCGCGACCGGCCTGCAAGGCGAGTTCGCCTTGGGCCCGGGTCATGGCCGGACCGTCCACGAAATTGGCGGTGCCCGGACCGAGGCTGAGGTGACGTACCCCCGGGAGATTCAATGACGGCGTCACGGTGCCCAGATCGACCACTTCAAGGGAGGCCCCCAGTTGCCGTGCCAACACGCTGATCGCCGCACCGCCGTTGACGAAGTTGAGCAGCATCTGCCCGGTGACTGCCTGGGGGAACGCCGACACCCCTTCGGCGACCACGCCATGGTCACCGGCGAATATCGCGATCCACAGCTGATCCAGGCTCGGCTTTACCCGTCCCTGCAGCCCGGCCAATTGCACCGCCACCGATTCGAGACGGCCGAGGGAGCCGGCAGGTTTGGTCAGTTGCTGCTGACGTGCCTCAGCCTGTTCGACGACTTGGGCGTCGATCGGCTTGCACGGGTTCAGCCACCAGGCTTGAGTCATGACGCAGTTCCTTTCAAAGTCAGGGGCAGGCCGGCGACGGTCAGGACGACGCGCTGACAACGTTCGGCCAAGGCTTGATGCAGCCAGCCGGCTTCATCGACATAGCGGCGAGTCAATTCGCCCAGTGGCACGACACCCATTCCGGTTTCGTTGCTGACAAAAATGATCTCGCCCGGCAGCGATGCCAGGCAGTCGAGCATGGCTTCGCGTTCGGCGGTCAAACGCTCGGCGTCGTCAAGCATCAGCAGGTTGGTCAGCCACAGGGTCAGGCAGTCCACCAGCAGGCAATGATCGGCGCTGGCGGTATCGCGCAGCACGCGGGCCAGTTCAATGGGCTCTTCGATCAATGCCCATTCGGCCGGACGACGGGCGCGGTGATGGGCGACCCGGTCGTTCATTTCGCCGTCCAGGGGTTGGCTGGTGGCGATGTAGGTCACCTGGAGGCCGGTGTCGGTTGCCAGCTTTTCAGCCAGGCGACTTTTGCCGGAGCGGGCGCCGCCGAGGATCAGTTGCAGCATGGTTCATTCCTTAAAATCTTCGGTGAGGCGTCTGGCCTCATCGCGGGCAAGCCCGCTCCCACAGGGTTTCGCGTCGGGAGCAGGTTTTGTATATGACGAAAATCCCTGTGGGAGCGGGCTTGCCCGCGATGAGGCCGGCACAAGCACCTCAAAACCCGCAGAGCTCACGCAACAGCCGGGTATCCAGATGCTTCTCCACCAGATCCGCCAACCGCTCGATATCGCGCTCGCGCAACCCGTGGTAATCCACTTCCTGCACCTCCTGCAACCCCGCCCAACGCAACAACGCACTGCACGCCGCCGGCGATTCGAACAGCCCATGCAGATAGGTGCCAAAGATCTGCCCGTCGAGACTTTGCGCGCCATCGCAGCGACCATCGTCCAGCTGCACGGCCGCGCTCTCCAGCGCCGGCCCGGTGGTCACGCCGGCATGGATTTCATAACCCGTGACCGGCGCATCTTCCAGCGCCAGACGCCCGCGCACATTGCGCAATTGCTTCTCTTGTTCAAGCTGCGTCTCGAAGGCCAGCCAACCCAAACCGGCGCTCGACCCGGGCGCCCCTTCGAGGCCCAGCGGGTCATGCACCTGCTCACCGAGCATTTGCAGACCGCCACAGATACCCAGCACTTTGCCGCCATAGCGCAGATGACGACTGATAGCGGTGTCCCAGCCATTGGCCCGCAGATACGCGAGGTCGCTGCGCACGCTTTTTGAACCCGGAAGAATGATCAAGTCGGCGGGCGGGATCGCCTGCCCGGGGCCGATGAATTGCAGGTCCACTTGCGGGTGCAGACGCAGCGGATCGAAATCGGTGTGGTTGCTGATTCGCGGCAGCACGGGCACCAGCACTTTGAGCACCTGGTCCGCCTTGTCGGTCTGACGCTGATCGATACCGTCCTCGGCTTCCAGGTGCAGGTCCATCACATAGGGCAACACGCCGATCACCGGTTTGCCAGTGCGCGCCTCCAGCCAATCCAGCCCCGGCTGCAGTAACGCAATGTCGCCGCGAAAACGGTTGATGATGAAACCTTTGACCCGTGCCTGTTCACTCGGCGACAGCAATTCCAGTGTGCCCACCAGATGCGCGAATACTCCGCCGCGATTGATGTCGGCAATCAACACCACCGGGCAGTCCACCGCCTCGGCGAAGCCCATGTTGGCGATGTCGCCGGCACGCAGATTGATCTCCGCCGGCGAGCCTGCGCCTTCGACCATGACCACCGGATAAGCCCCGCTCAGCCGTTCATGGGAAGCCAGCACCGCTTGCATGGCGATGGCTTTGTAGTCGTGGTAGGCCACCGCATTCATGGTCGTGACGGCGCGGCCATGGATGATCACCTGGGCGCCGGTATCGCTGTTGGGCTTGAGCAGCACCGGATTCATGTCGGTATGCGGTTCAAGGTTGGCCGCCTGGGCCTGCACCGCTTGCGCGCGACCGATCTCGCCGCCATCGGCGGTCACGGCACTGTTGAGGGCCATGTTCTGTGGCTTGAACGGCACGACGCTGATGCCCTGGCGGGTGACCCAGCGACAGAGTGCCGTCACCAGCGTGCTCTTGCCGGCGTCCGACGTGGTGCCCTGCACCATCAACGTAGTCATTGGGCTTCCCTGATGTAGGCTTCGAACGCTTGCGCGAGACGTGTCCAGTCGGCTTCATCGGCGGGCAAGCCGAATCGCAGGCTGCTGTTGTGGGTGAATAACCGCAGCAGAATGCCGCGCCGGGCCATGAATTCATGCAGGGCTTCGGCGCGCTCGTTGATCAGCCATTGAAACAGCGCGCAACCGCCCTGGGGAGCGAGACCGTATTGTGCCAGCAACCGCGCCAGACGCTCGCTGGCCACTTCGGTGCGCTGCCGTTGGCGGGCGTGGCCTTCGGTGTCCAGCAGGCAGGCCTGCCCCACGATCCGGGTCGGCCCGCTGACCGCCCACGGCCCTACCTGCTCGGCCAGCAACTTGAGCAGCCTGCGCTCGGCCAGCACAAACCCCAGGCGCACACCGGCCAGACCGAAAAACTTGCCGAAGGAGCGCAGCACGATCAATCCGACCTGATGGGCAACAGGCGCCAGGCTCAGGTGCGGCGTGTTGTCCATGAACGCCTCGTCCACTACCAGCCAGCCACCGCGCTGGGCCAGTTTCGCATGCCAGTCCAGCAGACGATCCGGGGTCAGGCTCAGGCCGGTGGGATTGTTCGGATTGACCACCACCAGCACGTCCAGGCTGTCGAGAAAGAAGTCGACTTCCTGCTCCAGCACTTCACGCACGATATAGCCGCTGCGGCGCCACGCTTCGGCGTGCTCGGCGTAACAGGGCGAGAGCACGCCGACCTTGCCGACGCGACGCAAACGCGGCAACAGCTGGATCGCCATTTGCGAACCGGCCACCGGCAGCACGTGTGCGGCGCCGTAGTAGTCGCAGGCGGCCTGCTCCAGACCGTCGTCGGTTTCCGGCAAGCGTGCCCAGGCGTGCAACGGGATATCCGGGACCGCGAACGGCCAGGGTGCGAGGCCGCTGGACAGGTCCAGCCAGTCGGCTTCGGCAATGCCGTATTCGAGCGCCGCCTTGCGTAATCGACCTCCGTGCTCAAGCATAAAATTCAGCCCCCACGCAAAGGATCAGCAACCACAACCATACCCCGCGCTTGACCAATTGCCAGCCACGGTCGATGGAGTCGGCATCCGCCGGCAAGCCTTCACCCAGCTGCGGGCGATGATGCAGGTCACCGTGATAGATCGCCGCCCCGCCCAACTCGACGCCGAGGGCGCCGGCACCGGCGGCCATTACCGGCCCGGCATTCGGGCTGTCCCAGGTCGGCCCCTGAATGCGCCAGCATCTCAACGCCAGGCGGGTCTTGCCCAGCAGCGCGTAGGTCAACGCCACCAGGCGTGCGGGAATGTAATTGAGCACATCGTCGATCCTGGCCGCGGCCCAGCCGAATCGTTCGAAACGCTCGTTGCGGTAACCCCACATCGCATCGAGGGTGTTGCTCAGTCGATACAGCACCACGCCGGGCACTCCCGCCACGGCGAACCAGAACAGCGCGGCAAAGACCGCGTCGCTGCCGTTCTCCAGCACCGATTCGGTGGCGGCGCGGGCGACTTCGGTCTTATCCAGTTCGCTGGTCTGGCGGCTGACCAGATAACCCACGCGCTTGCGTGCTTCGTCAATATCATCGCTGCGCAGGGCCTTGGCCACTGGCTCGACGTGTTCGCCGAGGCTGCGCATGCCGAGGGCGCAATAGAGCGCGAGGATGTCGACGATCCAGCCGACATAAGGCGCCCAGGATAAAGCCGTGGCCAGCAAGGTCAGCGGCACGACCGCGATCAACCACGCGCTGACACCGTGACTGCGCCAGCCGCGACCTTCGCTGTTGAAACGTTGCTCGATGCGGTCGGCAAAACGGCCGAACGCAACCAGCGGATGCCAGCGTTTGGGCTCACCCAGCAGCGCATCCAGCGCCACCGCGGCAACACTCAATAACGCCACACTCATTGACTCACTCCCCAATAATTTTCGTACAGCAATTCGCCAAGCTGACGCGGCTGGGCCCAGCCTTCGAGTGCCAGCATCGGTGCCGGGTAGAATTCCTTCACCGGCCCCAGGCACAGCACGGCCAACGGCTTGGCGCCGGTGGGCATTTCCAGCAAGTCGGCCAGGGCTTGCGGCTCGAACAAAGAGACCCAGCCCATGCCCAGCCCTTCGGCACGGGATACCAGCCACAGGTTCTGGATTGCGCAGGACAACGAGGCCATGTCCATTTCCGGCAAGGTGCGGCGGCCGAAGATATGCCGGTCGCGCTCGTCCATCAGCGCGGCGACCAGCACTTCGGCGCAGTCGTTGATGCCTTCGACCTTGAGCTTCATGAATTCGTCGCTGCGCTCGCCGAGGGCTTCGGCGGTGCGGATGCGTTCTTCTTCCACCAGCTGTTGGATTTTGCCGCGCAGGGCACGGTCGCTGATGCGGATGAAGCGCCAGGGCTGCATCAGGCCCACGCTCGGGGCCTGGTGGGCGGATTCGAGCAGGCGTCGCAGTAGATCGGGCGCGACGGTGCCACCGGTGAAGTGGCGCATGTCGCGGCGTTCGGCGATTGCACGGTAGACGGCAGCGCGTTCGGCTTCGGAGAAGGCGTTGTCTGTCATGGCCTCTTCGCGAGCAGGCTCGCTCCCACATTTGCAAGTGTGTTGCCTGACGAAACGCGGTCAACTGTGGGAGCGAGCCTGCTCGCGAAGGCGCCCTCAAGGCCAGGCGCGAACAGTGCGGCTATGGCAGTGGGATTGGACGGAAAATAAAAATGCACATAAGAGGCCGTCATCCGCCCCTGACGATAAACCGCCTCCGCCCCGCGGCCGCCATTCGGGCTCAGCCCACGGGCAATCGGCTCAAGCCCGGTGCTGGTCAGCGAATGATGATAGGTATGCCCACGCAGTAACCCTTCCGGCAGCTCAACCGCCTGCAAGGCCAACGCAGCCAGACGCTTCTGCATCACCGCATCCCCGGTCAGCAAACCGACCAACCCGGCACGAGTGCCGTCGACATCGGTCAACGAATCAAGCAGATACAACATGCCACCACACTCGGCCAGCAACGGTTTGCCCGCCCCATGGTGCGCGCGAATCGCGTCGAGCATCGATGTGTTCCGCGACAGCGCCACATGGTGCAACTCCGGATAACCGCCCGGCAGGTAGAGACTGTCCGCCTCCGGTAATCGGGCATCACGGATCGGCGAGAAAAACAGCAATTCGGCGCCCATGGCGCGTAGCAGATCCAGGCTCGCGCCGTAGGTGAAGGCAAAGGCTTCGTCACGGGCCACCGCGATCCGCACGCCGGCCAGCAATGGCTCGACAGCGATCACATCGGGGGCGGCGAATTCCACAGCCGGGGGCAACGCCACCTCGCAACTGCTGGCCAGGGCATCGGCCGCGGCGTCGAGGCGCAGATCTAGATCGTTCAACTCGCTGGCCTGCACCAGCCCCAGGTGACGGCTGGGCAGTTCGATCCCGGTCTCCCGGGACAAGGCGCCATACCAGCGCAAGCCTTCAGTCAGGCTGCCTTCGAGCAATTGCGCATGGCGCAGCGTGCCCACGCGGTTGGCCAACACCCCGGCAAACGGCAAGTCCGGCTGATAGCGCGCCAGACCCAGGGCCAGCGCGCCAAAGGTCTGGGCCATGGCGGTGCCGTCGATCACTCCCAGCACCGGCACCCCGAAGTGCCGCGCCAGGTCGGCGCTGGACGGCGTACCGTCGAACAGCCCCATGACCCCTTCGATCAGGATCAGGTCGGCCTCGGCGGCGGCTTCCCACAACAGTCGACGACTTTCCTGCTCGCCGACCATCCACATGTCCAGCTGATACACCGGCGCACCGCTGGCGCGCTCGAGAATCATCGGGTCGAGGAAGTCCGGACCGCATTTGAAGACCCGCACCTTGCGCCCCTGATTGCGGTGCAACCGGGCCAGTGCGGCGGTGACGGTGGTCTTGCCCTGACCGGAGGCCGGCGCGGCAATCAAGACCGCCGGGCAATGACGTGGCTGACTCACAATTCGACGCCTTTTTGCGCCTTGATCCCGGCCTGGAACGCGTGCTTGATCACACCCATTTCGGTCACGGTATCGGCCAGCTCGATCATTTCCGGTTTGGCACCGCGACCGGTGACCACCACATGCTGCATTGGCGGACGCGCCTGCAAGTCGCTGAGCACCTGATCGAGGTCGAGATAACCGTGCTTGAGGGCGATGTTCAACTCATCGAGCACCACCAGGCCGATGGACGGATCGCTCAGCAGTTCCCGGGACACGGCCCAGGCGGCTTCGGCGGCCGCGATATCACGCTGACGGTCCTGGGTTTCCCAGGTGAAGCCCTCGCCCATCACATGAAACCGCACCTGCTCCGGAAAACGGCGGAAAAACAGTTCTTCGCCGGTGCTGTTGCGGCCCTTGATGAACTGCACCACGCCACACTGCATGCCATGGCCAAGGGATCGGGCGAGCATGCCAAAGGCCGAACTGCTCTTGCCTTTGCCGTTGCCGGTCAGCACCAGCAGCAGGCCGCACTCGTTCGGGGAATTGGCGATGCGTTCATCGATCACGGCTTTTTTGCGCAGCATGCGCGCCAGGTGACGTTCATCACGATCGGGGGTATCAGTCATGGGGGAGCTCTCCGTTGGGGCTGGATAACGGCGGGCAGGCACAAGAATAGACGGCAAAAAGCCTGGCATCGCCCACCGTGATGCCGCTGGATGGATCAGGCCGGTCTCCGGGCTCATGAGCGGCGCTGGCCTGACTGCGCGCCTTCCCATGTCGGCTGTCGACACAGTGGCTCAAGGCGCAGTCTTCACTCATTTACCGTTGCGGGGGCAGCGTCGGGATCATGACGCTTCATCCTTCGAAGACTGTCATTCACCGACTTCCCTGTTTCACTCTGTCGGCCATCGCCACAGAGCACCTGAAACAAGCCGCGAAGGTTAGAGGGTTGGGGGTGGAGCGTCAATTGAGAAAGCGCCCCAGGGCTGACCGGTTGAACCATCGCGCCTCCAGGCTTCTCTATGATTGTATCAATGCGTCCATAGGGAAGATCAGCATGCGCAAGCCCCAGCTCGTTCTCGTCATCGCGCTCACCGGAGGGCTCGCCGCCTGTGGCGAAACCTCCAGCCTGCAAGTCATGGACGGCACCGGACCGTCGCCCAAGCTGCCGGAACCGAACAAGACCCTGATCCCGACGGTGAACATCGCCCCGGCGATAGGCTGGCCCGACGGTGCAAAACCTGTCGCCGCGGCGGGAACCCAGGTTGCTGCCTTTGCCGAAGACCTCGATCACCCGCGCTGGCTTTATGTGTTGCCCAACGGCGATGTGCTGGTCGCCGAAACCAACGCGCCACCCAAACCCGATGATGGCAAAGGCGTCAAAGGCTGGGTCATGAAGAAAGTCATGGGCCGTGCCGGTGCCGGCGTACCGAGCCCGAATCGCATCACGCTGCTGCGAGACAAGGACCACGACGGTATCGCCGAAACCCGTACGGTGTTTCTGGAAAACCTCAATTCGCCGTTCGGCATGACCCTGGTCGGCACTGACCTGTACGTGGCCGATACGGACCGCTTGCTGCGTTTCCACTACGAAGATGGCGAGACGGCGATCAAGTCGCCACCGATCAAAGTGGTCGATCTGCCGGGGGGCACGCTCAACCATCATTGGACCAAAAACGTCATCGCCAGCAAGGACGGGAGCAAGCTGTACGTAACGGTGGGCTCCAACAGCAATGTCGCCGAAAACGGCATGGACCAGGAAGAAGGTCGCGCGGCGATCTGGGAAGTGGACCGCGCCACCGGCAACCACCGGATCTTCGCTTCGGGCATTCGCAATCCCAACGGCCTGGCTTGGGAGCCACGGAGTGGAGCGCTGTGGACAGCGGTCAATGAGCGTGACGAAATCGGCAGCGATCTGGTACCGGACTACATCACTTCGGTGAAGGACGGCGGGTTCTATGGCTGGCCTTACAGCTATTACGGGCAACATGTCGATGCGCGCGTAACCCCGCAGAATCCCGACCTGGTGGCCAAGGCCATCGTGCCGGACTACGCAGTCGGCCCGCACACGGCCTCGCTGGGCCTGACCTTTGCAGAAGGCAACACCCTGCCGACGCAATTCAAGGAAGGCGCCTTCATCGGCCAGCACGGCTCGTGGAACCGCGATCCGCACAGTGGCTACAAAGTGATTTTCGTGCCATTCAGTGCGGGCAAACCGGTCGGGCAACCGGTCGATGTGCTCACCGGATTCCTCAGCGACGACGAAAAAGCCATGGGCCGTCCGGTGGGAGTGGTGATCGATCGACAGGGCGGTTTGCTGGTGGCGGATGATGTGGGGAACAAGGTGTGGCGGGTGTCGGCGACTAAATAACTGCAACCCGGCATCACCTGTGGGAGCGAGCCTGCTCGCGAAAGCGGTCGATCCGGCAACAACGATGTTGAATGTGCCGGCCCCTTCGCGAGCAGGCTCGCTCCCACAGGGATCTCGGGCGCTCACAATTTCTGTGGTCAACAGAGATCCATGTGGGAGAGGGCTTGCTCGCGAAGAGGCCATCACCGCCACCCAAAAATCACCTGCCTAGCGCTTGCGGCACAAGGTTAACCCATCCCCCAACGGCAACAACGACAGATCCACCCGCACGTCATCCTTCAAGGCCAGATTGAGCGCCTGGATGGCCCGGGTGTCTGCGCTGTCGGGATTGCTCTCAAGCACCCGCCCACTCCACAGGGTGTTATCGAACACCGCCAGCCCACCGACCCGCAGCAAGCGCAACGCATGCTCCAGATAACTCGGGTAATTGGCCTTGTCGGCATCGATGAATATCAGGTCGAACTGCCCTGCCTGATCCAGCCCGGCCAGGGTTTCCAGCGCCGGCGCCAACCGCAGATCGATCCGCTGCGCAAGACCCGCTTCCTGCCAGTACCGACGCGCGGTCGCGTTGTAGTCGCCGGGCATATCGCAACAGATCAGCGATCCGTCATCCGGCAACGCCGCCGCCATGCACAAGGCGCTGTAACCGGTGAACGTGCCCACTTCCAGCACACGCCTGGCGCCGGTGAGCTTCACCAGCAACGCGAGGAACTGCCCCTGCTCCGGCGCCACCTGCCAACGCGCCATGGGCAGCGCCTGGGTTTCGTCGCGCAAGCGCTTGAGCAGCGGCGTCTCCCTCAGGGAGACGTCGAGCAGGTACTGATACAGGGAATCATCGAGATTGAGCGTGCGAGCGGTCATGGCCAGACTCTGCGATCTATGGGTTATGTGCCAGATGCTCTGGTTGTAACACACGCTTGGCGCTCAGGTAGGCTTTCTGCCAATAAGTCTTGGACAAGCTGTCGAGCTTGACCGTACCACCCGTGGCCGGCGCATGGACGAAGCGCCCTTCGCCGACATAGATCCCGGCGTGGCTGACCTGGGAGCCGCCATTGGTGGCGAAGAACAGCAGGTCGCCGGTTTGCAGGCCTTCTTTGCCGACACTGGCCGCTTGCATGCCGATCATCTCGCGAGTCGTGCGCGGCAGGGCAATACCGGCCACATCGCGGTAGACGTAGCCAATCAGCCCGCTGCAATCAAAGCCCGAATCCGGAGTGTTGCCGCCCCACCGATAGGGCGTGCCGACGAGGCCGAGCGCGCGAAACAGCACGTCTTCGGCGGCGGGAGAAAAGGCTTGGGAAGGACCGAAAACCAGCGGCGCGCGAATCACCGGTGCCGGTGCTGGCGGCGATGTGCGGCTGGCGCAGGCGCTGAGCAGCGCTGCGAAGAACATGATTGCGAGGCGGGCCGACATCGTCATGGGCAAAACATCCTGATCTCGCTGCGCGGCTTTTTCCACCAACAGGGCAGAAAAGAAAACCGCCTGCGCAGAACGCAGGCGGTTTGCCATCAATATTAGAACAGGATTCTAGCTGCTACACGGCAAACTTCAAGTAAGACTTTAAGTTCACCTTACAAAAAGTCCGCTTACTTGCGCGCCGTGACGATGGCCGGAACTGAATCCGGCGCCATGGCGAGTGCGCGCTTGGCTTCAATGAAGGTCTTGCTCCAGTAACTGTCGCCCAGATTGTCGATCCGGACCCCACCGCTACGGCGGCTGCTGGAATGGATGAACTGGTTGTCGCCCAGGTAGATCCCGGCGTGACTGACGCGCCCACGACGACCATTGGTGGCGAAGAACAACAAATCACCGGGCTTCAGATCGCTGCGGGTCACCAGTGGGGCGTCCACGTTGATCATTTCGCGAGTCGAGCGCGGCAGGTTCATGCCAGCCTCTTCGCGAAACAGATAACCGATGAAACCGCTGCAATCGAAGCCGGCTTCGGAGGTGCCGCCGAAACGGTAACGGGTACCGATCAGGGACATGCCGCGTTCGAGAATGCTGTCGGCCAGAACCGGAAGCTGGTAGGACTTGCCATTGGCGAAGCTGGCCAGTTCTTTATCAGTGGCGGCGTCTTGCTCAATCGCTTCCTGCAGAAGAACGGAAGTCGATTGTGCGGTAACTGAATTGATGACCTGCTGATTTTGCTCTTGCTGGGGCGCTGGAGAATGAGCAGCGCAACCGAACAGCAGGGTGACGAGTGCGAGGGGCACGAGGGGTGCGAAGCGCTTTAGCATGGGCACGACCGTGGCTGAAAGTTATAAGAGAAGCCGCGACTATGCCCGCAATCATGCTCGTTTGCAAATTCAATCGAACTTTATGTGACTTCCCGGTTTCTCGATTACATCTAAGCGCTCAAGCCCCTTTTAGTCGTCGCGCAGTCTGTGGCCCCGTAGGCAAGCGGATTTTTTGGCGTCTGGAAACCGCCGAAACCTGCGTCGGACCGGGGTTCACCAGCCCAGGGTTTCTTTGAGAAACGGAATCGTCAACTTGCGCTGAGCTTGGAGCGACGCCTGGTCGAGGCGCTCAAGCAACTCGAACAGCGCACTCATGCTGCGCGTGCCGCGAGTCAGGATGAAATGCCCGACTTCGTCGGTCAGGTGCAAGCCGCGACGAGAAGCGCGCAGTTGCAAGGCGCGCAATTTGTCTTCGTCGGAGAGCGGACGCATCTGGAAGATCAGGGCCAGGGTCAGGCGGGACTTCAGATCCGCCAGCTTGACCGGCAGTTCACGCGGCGAGGTCGAAGCGGCGATCAACAGGCGCCGGCCACTGTCACGCAGACGGTTGAACAGATGGAACAGCGCCTCCTCCCAATCCGCACGCCCGGCGACTGCCTGCAGGTCATCGAGGCAGACCAGTTCGTATTGTTCGAGGTTGTCGAGGATTTCGATGCCACGATCCAGCAGTTCGGCCAACGGCAGATACACCGCCGGCTCCCCCAGCTGCTCGAACCGCAGGCAGGCTGCCTGCAACAGATGCGTACGCCCTACCCCGTCCTTGCCCCAGAGATAAATCAGGCTTTCGGTCCAGCCGGCGTCGGCTTCGCAGAGCCGCTCGACATAGCCGAGTGCAGCGGCATTGGCGCCTGGGTAGTAATTGATAAAGGTAGCGTCATCACGCAGACGCACACCTAGGGGCAGCTGAATCGGTTTCATGCTGACTGAACAGTTCCAGGGGAACCGTTAGTGGCCTCTGTGTAAAGTTTGCGAAGTTTATACCCGTGAAGCTGACCGCACAATGCGACAGACCACAAGCAAAATCAACGGTTTGCGTTAACACACTGGTTTTATGACAGTTTCTTTGGCGCTTTGGGCGACAGCCATGCAAAGGAAGCGGGCCAACCCGGCAATGAACCAGGCCGCCCGCGAGCAACGCTCACCCCGCCTCAGAGCTCAGGCTCGTCGACGCCACTGTACATATCTGAATCCTTGTACAAATCATGCACATGACGCACCAGCACCATGATCACCGCCGCCACCGGCAACGCCAGGAGCACACCGGTAAAGCCGAACAACTCGCCCCCCGCCAGAATCGCGAAGATCACAGCGACCGGATGAAGCCCAATCCGGTCCCCTACCAGCAACGGCGTGAGCACCATGCCTTCCAGGGCCTGACCGACCATGAACACCGCGACGATGCCGACCATGGGGTACAGGTCGCCACCGAACTGGAACAGACCGGCAACCAACGCCGCACCTATCCCGATGACAAAACCCATGTACGGCACGATCGCGGCCAAACCGGCGATCAGACCGATCAACAGCCCCAACTCCAGCCCTATCAGCATCAGGCCCGCCGCGTAGATCACGCCCAGCGCCACCATCACCAGCAACTGCCCGCGCACGAAGGCACCCAGCACTTCATGGCATTCACCGGCCAGCGTCATCACACGGGCTTCTCGATCCCTGGGCAGCAGACTGCGGATCTTGGCCATCATCAGGTCCCAGTCCCGTAACAGATAGAACATTACCACCGGGATCAGCACCAGATTGGCCAACAAAGCGATCAATGCCAGCCCGGAAGCCGTCGCCTGACTCAACACTACGCCGACAATGTCGGTGGTCTGGCCCATGTGTTCGCTGATGGCGGCCTTGAGTCGGTCGAATTTCCAGAAACCGTCCGACAGGCCAAATTTCGATTGCGCCCAAGGCAATGCGCTGTGCTGCAACCAGTCGAGCATCTGCGGCGTCAGCTCGTACAAGCGAAACAATTGCTTGGCGAGCATCGGCACCAGCACCAATAGCAAGGTGGTGAAGATCAGGGTGAACAGCGTAAATACCGCGATGACGCCCCAGGTCCTGGAAAGACCGGCGTTCTCCAGCCGATCCACCAGCGGGTCAAACAGATAGGCCAACAGCAGCGCCACCAGAAACGGCGTCAGGATCGGATGCAACAGCCAGAAAAACGCGCAGAGCAGGATCACCCCACCCAACCAGTACCAACGCCGCGTATCGGCCATGAACCACTCCAGCTTCTATATAAGGAAAGAACGACTTACCAACGGAATCGCAGCTGCGGCGTCGGTTTCGGCGGCGGCGCCACGGCAGGTACCGAGCCATCCACCGCGGGCTGGGCCGGGGTCGCGGGGGCCGGCGCTTCACCGGCCGGCACTTCCTGCAACCTGGCCAGGGACAACTGCGCCTTCAACTGTTCGGCGCTGCCATTGACCCGATACAGGATCCGGTCGCCGTCGACGCTTTGCAGGCGCGCACCAAAAGGTTCGAGCAAACGCCCAAGGGCCGCGTAACGCTCCAGGTTCATGCCCTGCACTTCCAGCAATTGCTCACTCGAAGCACCCGGCTTGACCACGAACCGTGGTGCCAGACGCTGATTGACCGCCAGCATGACCGCATCGGCCACGGCGGCCTGATCCGCGCCTTGCACACTGCCGGCCTCTTTTTGATCGCCCAGCCACAAGCGCCACTTGGCTTGCCACTGCCCCCCTTCTTCACGGGCATGCACGGCGAGCAAGGCATCGGCGTTGTAACGGCCCGAAGCGCCGCGCAACGGCGCCGGGTCCGCGCTTTCCAGATTCGGCGCGGTGGCCACGATCTGCTCATTCAGGTCCGCCAGCGGCAGGCGCAATGGTAAACCACGGTGTTGTGCCGCGCGGCGCAATGGCGCCGCGCTGGCCTGACCATCACCCACCAGGCTCGAACCCTCGGTGGCATCGTTCAACCACCAGCCCAGGATCGACGGTCGGTTCGCGCCCCAGAGCGACAATCCGGCACGGCGCAACGCCTGCTCGGTGGTGGCCGGGTCGAAATCGACCTTCAGCACCTCCGGCGGGCCGGCATCAAAGCCATATTGACTGATGATCTGCTGCGGATCCTTGCGCAGCGCCGCCAACCCCGGGCTTTGCGCCGCCTTGGGATCACCGGTCAGGCGCAACACCAGGGTATCCAGCGCTCGCTGGGTGGCTTGATCGCGCTCCTCGGGCGCCTGACTGCTGACAGGCTCGCGCACCTGGTAAAGGCCTTTGACGGTTTCGGCGTGACTGGCAAGGCTGACCAAGGATAAGCCGCCCATAAACAGCAATTTGAGAAAACGCATGGAAGATTCCTGACAACGAGAGCGGCTGGAACAGACCGCATGAAGACATACGAGCAAGGTTGTGACCCTCGTCCGACGCAAAACATTCACACGACCCGGGTAAGTTTTTCGCACTGCCATAACGATAGACGGTTACTAGCGCTACCTTATACAGCCGGGCGCGATTGCACCAACCCCGGCAATTACAGTTTTTTTCAATCGATATGCCCCCTGCTGTCGGCCTGAGGATGGCCGCTGCCCCTCAAGCCTGATAAAATCGCGCGCCTTCGCAGACCGGCAACAGCCGGGCCCTTGAATTTGCGCTCGGCAACCGCCCTCGCCTGTACAAGTGGTCCCCTGGACCCGGTCGTTACCCCTGAATCCCCCCTAAAGGCCTGGATCATGAGCAAGCAACCCTCCCTGAGCTACAAGGACGCCGGTGTAGACATCGACGCCGGTGAAGCATTGGTCGAACGCATCAAGAGCGTCGCCAAGCGCACTGCGCGCCCGGAAGTCATGGGCGGCCTGGGCGGTTTTGGCGCCCTCTGCGAAATCCCGGCCGGCTACAAGCAGCCTGTGCTGGTTTCCGGTACCGACGGCGTCGGTACCAAGCTGCGCCTGGCACTGAACCTGAACAAGCACGACAGCATCGGCATCGACCTGGTGGCCATGTGCGTCAACGATCTGGTGGTCTGTGGTGCAGAGCCGCTGTTCTTCCTCGACTACTATGCCACCGGCAAGCTCAACGTCGAAACCGCGACCCAGGTCGTGACCGGCATCGGCGCCGGCTGCGAACTGTCCGGCTGCTCCCTCGTCGGCGGCGAAACCGCTGAAATGCCTGGCATGTACGAAGGCGAAGACTACGATCTGGCCGGTTTCTGCGTCGGCGTCGTGGAAAAATCCGAAATCATCGACGGCTCGAAAGTCGCTGCCGGCGATGCCCTGCTCGCCCTGCCGTCTTCCGGCCCGCACTCCAACGGCTACTCGCTGATCCGCAAGATCATCGAAGTGTCCGGTGCCGACATCGAAAACATCCAGCTCGACGGCAAGCCGCTGACCGACCTGCTGATGGCGCCGACCCGCATCTACGTGAAGCCGCTGCTCAAGCTGATCAAGGACACCGGCGCCGTCAAGGCCATGGCCCACATCACCGGTGGTGGCTTGCTCGACAACATCCCGCGCGTGCTGCCAAAAGGCGCCCAAGCGGTGGTCGACGTTGCAAGCTGGACTCGCCCTGCCGTGTTCGACTGGCTGCAAAAGCAAGGCAACGTTGACGAAAACGAGATGCACCGCGTGCTCAACTGCGGCGTGGGCATGGTGATCTGCGTCGCTCAAGAGCACGTCGAAACCGCGCTGAATGTGCTGCGTGAAGCCGGCGAGCAGCCTTGGGTCATCGGCCAGATCTCCACCGCAGCCGAAGGCGCGGCTCAGGTTGAACTGAAGAACCTTAAGGCTCATTAATGTCTGTCACCTGTGATGTGGTGGTGCTGTTGTCCGGCACCGGCAGTAACTTGCAGGCCTTGATCGACAGCACGCGGACCGGCGACAGCCCGGCCCGCATCGCTGCGGTGATCTCCAACCGTGCCGACGCCTACGGCCTGCAACGCGCCAGGGACGCGGGTATCGACACCCGCTGCCTGGATCACAAGGCTTTCGAGGGCCGCGAGGCCTTCGATGCCGCACTGATCGAACTGATCGACGCCTTCAATCCCAAACTCGTGGTACTGGCCGGCTTCATGCGCATTCTCAGCGCCGGCTTCGTGCGTCACTACCAGGGTCGCCTGCTCAACATCCACCCCTCGCTGCTGCCCAAATACAAAGGGTTACACACTCACCAGCGCGCGCTGGAGGCCGGAGATACAGAGCATGGCTGCTCCGTGCACTTCGTCACCGAGGAACTCGATGGCGGACCACTGGTCGTACAGGCAGTAATACCGGTAGAGTTGCAGGATTCGCCGCAGAGTCTGGCGCAGCGGGTCCATCGCCAGGAACACCTGATCTACCCAATGGCTGTACGCTGGTTTGCCGAAGGTCGTTTATCACTCGGCGAGCAAGGTGCTTTACTGGATGGGAAGCTACTCGCCGCCAGCGGCCACTTGATTCGAACCTAGGAGATTTTATGCGTCGCGCCCTGCTCTTCGCTTGCGCTCTGCTCGTCCTGCCATTTGCGCAGGCTGCAGAACTTCAACCTTTCTCCGCCAGCTACACCGCCGACTGGAAGCAGTTGCCCATGAGCGGCACCGCCGAGCGCAGCCTGACCAAGCAAGCCAACGGCGCCTGGAAGCTCAGCTTCAAGGCATCGATGATGATCGCGAGCCTGACAGAAGAAAGCACCCTGACCCTGGACAAGGACACGCTGCTGCCGCAGTCCTACCATTTCGAACGGGGTGGCCTGGGCAAAGCCAAGAAGGCTGACCTGGACTTCGACTGGACCAACAAAATGGTCACCGGCACCGATCGCGGCGACCCGGTCAAACTCCCGCTCAACCGCGGCATGGTCGACAAATCCACTTATCAGCTGGCCCTGCAGCATGACGTGGCCGCCGGCAAGAAAAGCATGAGCTATCAGGTCGTCGACGATGGCGAAGTCGACACCTATGACTTCCGCGTGCTGGGCTCGGAAAAAGTCGACACCAAGGCCGGCCAGATCGAGGCGATCAAGGTCGAGCGCGTTCGCGATCCGACCCAGAGCAAACGCATTACCGTGCTGTGGTTCGCCAAGGATTGGGATTACCTGCTGGTCCGCCTGCAACAGGTCGAGACTGACGGCAAGGAGTACAACATCATGCTCCTGGACGGTACGGTCAACGGCAAGGCTGTCAAAGGCAGCTGATCCGGATCGATACGAAAGAGCCTCGCAGATGCGGGGCTTTTTTTCGTCCGGGATATCCCATGGCCATGTGGCTACTGTAGGAGCGAGCTTGCTCGCGAAAAACGTCAACGATAACGCAGCGCTGCCAGGTTGCCCGCGTCGTCTATGCGATTTTCGCGAGCAAGCTCGCTCCTACAGGGGGCGGGGCAGGATCGAGAGAAAGTTATCCCGCGCGACTTTTCTGGCGACGTCTTCCGGCAACGCATCGAGAAAAGGATCGAAGCTGCGCATTTCCTGACCAAGCTTGTTGAAACGTCCCACGACATCGGAGCCGAGCATGAAGCGCTCCGGGAAGCGCTCCACCAGCTTCAACCACTCGCCCCGAGGCTTGCCCTGCTCATCCAGCAGATAAGGCGTGAGCATGCTCCAGGACAGGTCCACGAACAGGTTGGGATACGCCTCAAGCATGCGGGTCAAGGTCGGCAGCAGAAAGTCCAGCCGGGGCTGGTGGCGATGAATCTCGGCGCTGGTACCGGCGTGAGCCCAGATGAACCGGGTGTGCGGATGATTGCGCAGCGGCTCTTCGACTTCCGCCAGGTACAGTGGATTTTTCTCACGCTTGGAGGTGATGTTGGAATGCAGCATGACCGGCAAGTCGTTTTCGGCCGCCAAATGATAGATGCGCGTCATGGCTTCGTTGTTGGCCCGTGGCGTATCGCCGGACGTCAGCGCGGTCAGGTCGTCATGGCGGGTAAAGACTTCGCCTATGCCTTGCCACAGACCGGGATTGAGATCGAGCATGCGCTGGATATGCGCCACGGAGTTCTTGTCGTTAGGGTTGAAGCCTGACAGGAACGGGTGAAAGTACTGACGTCTCTCGGGGGGCAGGCTGTTCACAGCGGCGGCGACTATGACGTCGGTAGCGCTGTACCAGTAGGCATCGGCGTCGTCGCCGGCGTAATAACGTGGGCGCCTGGGTTCGTCCTCGTGCCATTTCTTGGCCACCGGAATGCCGGAAATCATCACATGCTCGATGCGATTGTCGGCCATGGCCTTGAGCAATTCGGGCATGCCGGCCGTTTCCTGAAAAAAGTCCACGTAATGCAGGTGCGCATCGCTGTAGGCATATTCCCGGGCGCTGGCAACGTGGCAGGCAAAGACCAACAGGCAGGCAACGCTGGAGCGGAACAGAGGCACGGGCGATCTCCGGAATGTAGGAACAGCGTAGACCCCCCGGCAAGGGAGAGGGTTCATCAAGACAAGAAAGTGGAACGCTAACTTGCAGGAATGCTCTATAACTTCAAGGTCTTTTTTGACCGACCAATTTTTCTGCCTGCGAGGTTTCCCATGACTGTTACCGTCAATACCGTTTCCGCCGAAGGTTTTCGTCACAGCATCCAGATCGACGAGCACGAGATGTTTGCCGATGTACCCAAAGATATCGGCGGCGAAGGCACGGCGCCAGAGCCCCATGACTACTTCGACGCCGCCCTTGGCGCCTGCAAGGCCGTGACCCTGAAGATGTACGCCAAAAAGAAAGACATCCCGCTGACCGGTGTCACGGTCGAGGTCAAACGCGATAACAGCGAAGAGCAGAAAGGCAAATATGCCCTGCACGTCAAACTGACCCTCAAGGGCGTACTCACCGATGCCCAGCGCGACGAACTGCACCGCGTGGCCGACCGCTGCCCGGTACACAAGCTGATGACCAGCACCGAGGTCAGCATCGAAACCCATCTGTCCGAAGGTGCGTTCAGCCAATAGCGGCAAGGGCTGCGCAAGCGGGTTATGCTCCGTGCGTCACCCGCTCAGCCTGGAATGCACCATGAATTCTCCGCTCGTAATCCGCCCCCGCGCCGAAGATGTCGAAGGCCAACCGATTCTTCGCCCTTTGCCATCAGCCAAATGCCGCAGCGTCGGGCCCTTCGTGTTTTTCGACCACATGCTGCAAACCCGCTACCCGGCAGGCACAGGCATGAACATCAGGCAGCATCCGCATATCGGCCTGTCCACCCTCACCTACTTGTTCGAAGGGCAAATCCAGCACAAGGACAGCCTCGGCTCCGACCAGGTGGTCGAGGCCGGGGATGTCAGCTGGATGACGGCCGGCAGCGCGATCGCCCATGTCGAGCGCACACCCCAGGCGTTGAAGGACAGCGGGTTCAGCATGCACGGGCTGCAGATCTGGCTGGCATCGCCCAAGGAGCATGAACAAGGCCCGGGGCACTACAGCCACCATCCGGCGGCCACGCTGCCGGTCAGCGACAACCTCGGGGTGAAGATCCGGATGATTGCTGGGTCCGGCTTTTGCCTGGAATCGCCGGTGCCAGTGCTTTCTCCTACGCTGTATGCCGAATTGAAGCTGCAAACGGCGACCACTCTGCTCATACCTACCGAGCATGAAGAGCGGGCGCTGTATGTGTTGAGTGGCCAGGCGCAGTTGAATGGCGAGCTGTTGGAACCTCATACGCTGGCAATATTGCCTGCCGGGGAAGAGATGACGCTGTGCGCCGAGAGCGACTGTCACGCCGTGCTGTTCGGCGGCGCACCGCTGGATGGGCCGCGGCGGATCAACTGGAATTTTGTGGCGAGTGATCCGGCGGCAATCGATGAAGCGCGGCGACGCTGGGCGGCCGGGGATTGGCCGACGGTGCCAGGGGAAAGCGAGCGGATTGAACTGCCTTAGGTCCTGAGCCGCCTATTAGATTGCCTTCGCGAGCAAGCCCGCTCCCACATTGGATCGAGTCGTACGCAAATTTTACGGTCGACGCCGATCCAATGTGGGAGCGGGCTTGCTCGCGAATGGGCCGGCACTGACACCCTCCTCCCAGGACTACAAAACCCCAGAAAAAAACCCGCCGAAGCGGGTTTTTTTACAACGCAACGCCGTTAAACCGACAGTTCAACCAGCAGCTTGTTGAGGCGGCGCACATACGCGGCCGGGTCCTTCAAGCTGTCGCCGGCCGCCAGGGCTGCCTGATCGAAGAGAATGTGCGACAGGTCGCCGAAACGCTCGTCGCTCTGCTCGTTATCGAGTTTCTCGATCAGCGGGTGAGCCGGGTTGAATTCGAAAATCGGCTTCGACTCCGGAACCTTCTGACCGCTCGCTTCGAGGATTTGACGCATCTGCATGCCCAGGTCCTGCTCGCCGATGGCCAGGATCGCCGGGGAATCGGTCAGACGGTGGGACACCCGCACTTCAGCCACGGAATCGCCCAGTGCCGTCTTCAGACGCTCAACCAGGCCTTCTTTGGACTTGGCGACTTCTTCCGCGGCTTTCTTGTCCTCTTCCGAGTCCAGGTTGCCCAGGTCCAGGTCTCCACGCGCCACGTCGACGAAGTTCTTGCCGTCGAAGTCGCTGAGGTAGCTCATCAACCACTCGTCGATGCGGTCGGTCAGCAACAGCACTTCAATGCCTTTCTTGCGGAAGACTTCCAGGTGCGGGCTGTTTTTGACCTGCGCATAGGTCTCGCCGGTCAGGTAATAGATCTTGTCCTGACCTTCCTTGGCGCGCGCCAGGTATTCGGCCAGGGACACCACTTGCTCGCCTTCTTCGCCCTGAGTGGAGGCGAAACGCAGCAGGCCGGCGATTTTCTCTTTGTTGGCGAAGTCTTCTGCCGGGCCTTCTTTCATGACCTGGCCGAAGTTTTTCCAGAAGCTCTTGTATTGGTCAGGGTCGTTCTTCGCCAGTTTTTCCAGCATGTCGAGCACACGCTTGGTCAGCGCCGACTTCATGGAGTCGATGATCGGGTCTTTCTGCAGGATTTCCCGCGACACGTTCAGCGACAGGTCGTTGGAATCGACCACGCCTTTGATGAAGCGCAGGTACAGCGGCAGGAACGACTCCGCCTGATCCATGACGAACACGCGCTGCACGTACAGCTTCAGGCCTTTAGGGGCTTCACGCTGGTACAGGTCGAACGGAGCACGGGCCGGCACGTAGAGCAGCGAGCTGTATTCCAGCTTGCCTTCGACCTTGTTGTGGCTCCAGCTCAGCGGGTTCTCGAAATCGTGGGCGACGTGTTTGTAGAACTCCTGGTATTCCTCGTCCTTGATCTCGGTACGCGGACGGGTCCACAGGGCGCTGGCGCGGTTGACGGTTTCCCACTCAACGGCCGGTTTCTCTTCGCCTTCAACAGCGGCCACTTCTTTTGGCAACTCGATCGGCAAAGCGATGTGATCGGAGTACTTTTTGATGATGTTGCGCAGACGCCAGCCATCGGCGAATTCGTCTTCAGCGGACTTCAGGTGCAGGACGATGCGGGTACCGCGTTCGGCTTTCTCGACGGTGGCGATTTCGAATTCGCCTTCGCCCTTGGACGACCAGTGCACGCCTTCGCTGGCAGCGAGGCCGGCTCGGCGGCTGTACACGTCGACCTTATCAGCGACGATGAACGCGGAGTAGAAGCCCACACCGAACTGACCGATCAGGTGCGAATCTTTCTTCTGATCGCCGGACAGATGTTTCATGAAGTCGGCGGTACCGGATTTGGCGATGGTGCCCAAGTGGGTCACCGCGTCTTCGCGGCTCATGCCGATGCCGTTGTCTTCGAGAGTGACGGTTTTAGCGTCCTTGTCGAAGCTCACACGGATCTTCAGCTCGGCGCCACCTTCCAGCAGGTCAGGCTTGGCCAAGGCTTCAAAGCGTAATTTATCTACAGCGTCAGAGGCGTTCGAGATCAATTCGCGAAGGAAAATTTCCTTGTTGGAATACAGCGAATGGATCATGAGGTGCAGCAGTTGCTTCACCTCGGTCTGGAAGCCCAGGGTTTCCTTTTGAGTTTCCACACTCATGGTCATCAAACTCCAATCAGATGGCATAAGCCGCGACCTTGAGGTCGGCGGCGGGTTGTCATCAAAGTTGGGGGCTCAGATCAGGATTTCAAGGGCTCTTCGATTTTGAAATGGGCCCGGGCCGTGGCAATCGGCTCGGATTCGCTACTTTGCCAGGCGGTAATTGCCACGTTGGCGACGCGCCGCCCCTGGCGACACACCAGGCACCTGGCCCAGGTGTCGCGAAATTGCCCTGCACGCAGGTAGTCCAGGGAGAAGTCGATGATCTTCGGCACGCCGGGCGATCCGGTGAAAATCAGCAGGTGCAACGCCGCGGACAATTCCATGAACCCGGCAATCACCCCGCCATGAATAGCTGGCAGCAAAGGGTTGCCGATGTTGTCCTTGTTGGCCGGCAAGCGAAACAGCACTTCATCCCCCACGCGAGAACACTCGACACCGATCAGTTTGGCATAGGGGATCACATGCAGCAGCGAGGCGTAGTCCCCCAATTCATGGGCCTGCTGTAATTGTTCTTTGAAGTTGTCAGTCATTTCGCACCTGCGGCGATGGCGCCACCAAAACCTTGGGCGCCCTTGATGGCTTTACCCATGCGCATGAAGGTGCCGACGACATGGGCAATGGGGTGTTCGGGGTCGTCCTGATAGGCGAAGCCGCGGGCAAAGATCACATCGGTGGTCACCCGGTAGCACTGAGCGAACCCATAGACATCTTTGTACGGTTCGGCGGCGTGCATGTAGTCGATGCGCAGGTCCAGGGTCGGACAGACCTCGAACTCGGGCAACACGCAGAGAGTGGACATGCCACAAGCGGTGTCCATCAGCGACGTCAGTGCCCCGCCATGGATCACACCGGTGTACGGATTGCCGACGATTTGCCTGCTGTACGGCAACATCACGGTGAGCCCTTCACTGCTCGCGCTGTGAACCTGCAGGCCGAGCACCTGACAATGTCGCAGCGCCGACAGAAACCGTGTCGCACGCTCAAAAACGGGATTTTCGGCCATATTGATAAAAACCTTTATGAGTGTCGTGTGGTCGCATAGGCGCCAGTGGGTAAAAGTTCCCGTCGGAATAATCTTATATATCTGTATGAATTGAGGAACTTAACGCTGAGAACCGTGCTCGAAAGGCCAGTAGATATTTTCCATAAGGAGAAACACCCCATGCGTAAGACTTTAGCTATTGCCTTGATGTTGACCGCTTCCCTCGGTCTCGCTGCTTGCGATAAAAAATCCGAGGACAAAGCTCAAGATGCTAACCAACATGCTGAGCAAGCCCAGCAAGACATGAACAAAGCTCAGGATAAAGTGAACGACGCGGCAAAAGAAAACGCCGAAGCCGCCAAAGCTCAGGCTGAATCGAACGAAGCTGCACAAGAAGAAGCTGCCAAGAAGCAATAAATCGCTTTTTGATGCAGGCAAAAGAAAACCCGCCAAGTGCGGGTTTTCTTTTGCCTGCAATCCGGCGCTAGAGCAAAATGCTTCTAAAAGTCGGACTAATCATCAGTAATAACGAACACACTAACCCGACGAACCACACCAGACTGCGCTGCCAGGCTAAATCCACCCAGTAACACAACAGATAAATTACTCGTGTCATCACGAACACGATGGCCAGCGAATCTATAAGCCACCCCGCCGTCTGCGTGGTGTGCGCCATCAACACCCCCACCGCAAACAGAATGAATGCCTCTATACAGTTCTGATGTGCGGCCAGCGCCCGGGCACCGAAGCCGGTGAGTTGCGCCTGCTGTTGGCGTGGCAGGTGGTTATCGTAACCGCCCTGCTCTTTCATGGCCTTGGCCACCGGGATACGGGCTACATAAATCATCAAGGCACTGATAAACACACACCAGAACGGAATACTCATCAAGCGACCTCTTTGTTCGCCTCGGGCAAGGGTGCCTCTGTAGGGGTATAGACCATCACATCAAGTACGTCGGAGTGAAATTCCCGGCGATAGAGCACCAGGACCACGCCGGTACTCATCAACATGAACAACCAGGGACTGACGAACCAGGCCAGCATGGTCATGCCGAAGTAATAAGAGCGCAAGCCAAAGTTGAACTGGTTGGCGGCCATGGAAATCACTCGCGCCGCACGGGCGGCAAAGGCTTTACGCTCCAGTTCGGAAACATGCCGTTCCCCGACCATCGGTGCCGAACCCACCAGGATTGCCGCAAAGTTGTACTGCCGCATACACCAGCTGAAGGTAAAGAACGCATAGACAAATACCAGCGCCAGGCACAGCAACTTGATTTCCGACATGCCCTGGGACGCTTGCTGCACCATCGGGATATCCGCCAGCAATGACACCGCTCTTTCGGAGGCCCCCAGCACTGTGAGAATGCCGGCCAGGATAATCAGGGTGCTGGAAGCGAAGAACGAGGCGTTGCGCTCCAGGTTGCCGATCACACTGGCGTCGGCGATACGATTGTCGCGCAACAGCATCCGGCGCATCCAGTCTTCGCGGTACAGGTGCAGCACGCTGGCCAGGCACGCGGTGTCGCGGGCTTTCCACGTGGCATAGCGGGTATAGCCGCCCCAGCAGATGACAAACCAGGCGGCGGCGAGAATGTGGATCAGGTTGGCGAGGATGAACGACATGCAGGTCCTTGTGATCGAGTGGTGGAACACCGTACCCCTGTAGGAGCGAGCTTGCTCGCGAAGGTCGCGAAGGTCGCGAAGGTCGCGAATGGTGGCGCGTGTTACCTGGATAAACGTGTCGCTCTCAGGTTCTTCGCGAGCAAGCTCGCTCCTACAAGGGGGGTTTGCAGTCTTTCGACGTTAGCGCAGAAGAAAAGACACCGCATCACCCATAAAAAAATGCCCCGGATCGATTGATACGGGGCATTTCTGTTTCTGCAGTCAAACGTCCGCTTGTGGCGGCCTTTGCAACGGCTTACGCCAGCGCTTCTTCGCGCTTGCCCAGCAAACGATCACACAGCACGGCACCCACCAACGTCATCACCGACGGCACCAGCCACGCCAGACCTTGCTCGCTCAGCGGCAGGTGAGCCAGCTGCGTCGGCAACCAGTCCGCCAGACCGGCGCCCTTGAGTGCATCGATCAGGCCGAAGATGAAGGACACCAGCATCACCGGGCCGACGATACGGCCCTGCTCATGCCAGAAGTCCTTGCAGAAGCTCAGGGCCACCAGGGCGATGCACGGCGGGTAGATCGCCGTCAGCACCGGGATCGAGAACGCGATCAGATTGGTGAGGCCCAGGTTGGACACCAGCAGGGAGAACGCGGCGAGGATGATCACCAGTGTCTTGTAGGACAGCGGCAGCACACGGCTGAAATACTCGGCGCAGGCACAGGTCAGGCCGACCGCCGTGACCAGGCAGGCCAGGGAGATCAACACCGCCAGGAAACCGCTGCCCAGGGAGCCGAACGTGTGCTGCACGTAAGCGTGCAATACCGCCGCGCCATTGGTCGCGCCGGCGGCCACTTCATGGCTGCCCGAACCGAGACGGAACAGGCTGACATACACCAGGGCCAGACCCACGCCGGCAATCAGCCCGGCAATGATCGCGTAACGGGTGATCAGCGCCGGCGACTCGACGCCCCGGGAGCGGATGGCATTGACGATGACAATGCCAAAGACCAGCGCCCCCAGTGTATCCATGGTCAGGTAACCATTGATGAAGCCTTGAGAGAACGGTGCCGCCACGTACTCGGGGGTGCCCACGCCGATGTCGCCGGCGGGCAATGCAAACGCGGCGATGCCGAGTACAGCCAGGGCGATGATCTTCAATGGGGCGAGGAAACGTCCCACGGTATCCAGCAAACGGCCCGGGTACAGCGAGATGAAGAACACCAGCAGGAAGTACACCGAGCTATAGAGGAACAGTGCCAGCGGGCTTTCGCCGGTCAGCGGCGCGAGGCCGACTTCGAAGGACACGGTTGCGGTGCGCGGCGTCGCGAACAGCGGGCCGACGGCCAGGTAGCACGCAGCGGCCAGCAAGCCCCCGGCGACTTTACCTATCGGGCTGCTCAAGGCATCCATGGCGCCGCCGACTTTCGCCAGCGCTACCACGGTGATCACCGGCAGACCCACCGCGGTGATCAGAAAGCCCAGCGCCGCCAGCCAGACATGAGGTCCGGCCTGCAAGCCGACGATAGGCGGGAAGATTATGTTGCCAGCCCCGACAAACAGGGCAAAGGTCATGAATCCAAGTGCCAGGATGTCCTGGCCTTTCAACACTTTCATTAAGGAAATACCACACTACTGAATCGGAATTTAGAGAGGGATTTCCCTATGGGTGAGGGAAATGCTGTCGGTCCGTATGGGACTGACCCGTTTAGCGCGAAGCGGCCTTGTGGGCTGCATCCGCAAAATGGCGGCTAGCCTAACGAATTTGGCCGCCAAGCGCACTGTTAGGGTGCGAACTATCCGATACACGACATTTCCATGTCGCGTTTTTGCATTTAAATGGTCTGCGCCTGTAAGTCAGCCATCGCGAGCAAGCTCGCTCCCACAGGGAATCTCCAATAGGCACACGATTTGTGTGCCCGCCGCAGATCAACTGTGGGAGCGAGCTTGCTCGCGATGGGGCCTTCACTAACGACACATAACTCCAGAAACGACAAAGGCCACCCGAAGGTGGCCTTTGTCAGCAGAGCTACAAGTAAAGCGCGAGGCTTACTTGATCGCCCAACCGGTCAGCTCGGACAGAGCCTTGCCGATGTCTGCCAGCGAACGCACGGTTTTCACGCCTGCGTCTTCCAGGGCAGCAAACTTCTCGTCTGCAGTGCCCTTGCCGCCAGAGATGATTGCGCCAGCATGGCCCATGCGCTTGCCCGCAGGGGCAGTCACACCAGCAATGTAGGAAACAACCGGCTTGGTCACGTTAGCCTTGATGTAGGCCGCCGCTTCTTCTTCAGCCGAACCGCCGATCTCGCCGATCATCACGATCGCTTCGGTCTTCGGGTCTTCCTGGAACAGCTTCAGGATGTCGATGAAGTTCGAACCCGGGATCGGGTCACCGCCGATGCCGACGCAAGTCGACTGACCGAAACCGGCGTCAGTGGTCTGCTTCACAGCTTCGTAGGTCAGGGTGCCGGAACGGGAAACGATACCGACCTTGCCTGGCAAGTGAATGTGACCTGGCATGATGCCGATCTTGCATTCGCCTGGAGTGATCACGCCTGGGCAGTTAGGACCGATCAGGACTACGCCCAGCTCGTCACACTTGACCTTGGCATCCAGCATGTCCAGGGTAGGAATGCCTTCAGTGATGCAAACGATCAGCTTGATGCCGCCGAAGGCTGCTTCCAGGATGGAGTCCTTGCAGAAAGGAGCTGGAACGTAGATCACGCTGGCGGTGGCGCCAGTGGCCGCTACAGCATCTTTCACGGTGTTGAACACTGGCAGACCCAGGTGCTCGGTGCCGCCTTTGCCCGGAGTTACGCCACCGACCATCTTGGTGCCGTATTCGATGGCTTGCTGGGTGTGGAAACTACCTTGCGAACCGGTAATACCCTGGCAGATAACCTTGGTGTCTTTATTGATCAGGACGCTCATTATTTGCCCTCCGCAGCTTTAACGACTTGTTGAGCAGCGTCGGTCAGGCTGGTAGCAGCGATGATGTTCAAACCGCTTTCTGCCAGTACTTTAGCGCCCAGTTCAGCGTTGTTGCCTTCAAGGCGAACAACAACCGGGATTTTCACGCCGACTTCTTTCACTGCGCCGATGATGCCTTCGGCAATCATGTCGCAACGAACGATGCCGCCGAAGATGTTGACCAGTACTGCAGCGACGTTAGTGTCGGACAGGATGATCTTGAACGCTTCGGTAACGCGTTCTTTGGTAGCACCGCCGCCCACGTCGAGGAAGTTGGCTGGTTTGCCGCCATGCAGGTTGACGATGTCCATGGTACCCATGGCCAGGCCAGCACCGTTGACCATGCAACCGATGTTGCCTTCCAGGGCTACGTAGTTCAGTTCGAACTTGGCAGCGTGCGCTTCGCGCGGATCGTCTTGCGACGGATCGTGGAAAGTCTTCAGTTTAGGCTGACGGTACATGGCGTTGGCGTCGATGTTGATCTTGGCGTCGAGGCAATGCAGATCGCCGTCAGCCTTGATCACCAGCGGGTTCACTTCCAGCAGAGCCAGGTCGTGATCCTTGAACAGCTTGGCCAGACCTACGAAGATCTTGGCGAACTGAGCAACTTGCTTACCTTCCAGGCCCAGCTGGAATGCCAGCTCGCGCCCCTGGAACGGCTGAGCGCCAACCAGTGGATCGATAGTGGCCTTGAGGATTTTCTCAGGGGTGTCGTGAGCGATTTTCTCGATGTCCACGCCACCTTCGGTGGACGCCATGAACACGATGCGACGGCTCGAACGGTCAACGACAGCGCCCAGGTACAGCTCTTTAGCGATATCAGTGCACGATTCAACCAGGATCTTGGTGACTGGCTGACCATTGGCATCAGTCTGGTAAGTCACCAGACGCTTGCCCAACCACTGCTGAGCGAATGCTTTGGCGTCTTCTTTGCTACGAACCAGCTTTACGCCGCCCGCTTTACCGCGACCACCCGCGTGAACCTGGGCTTTGACAACCCATTCGGTCCCGCCGATCTTGTCGCATGCTTCTGCTGCTGCTTCCGGGGTGTCTACGGCGAAACCCTGGGATACTGGCAGGCCGTATTCAGCGAACAGCTGCTTACCCTGATACTCGTGAAGATTCATGCTTATTACCGTCTTCGTTAGGTACTGCGCATTCGGTGCTGCACTCGTTCAAGTGCCGCACCACCTGTGACTGCTGCTTGCGTAGCTGGGCTACGCAAGACTGCGTCCAGCGGATATTCCGCGGTGAGTCTTGCATGCAAGGCTCACGACGGGCCAAGCCGCCGTGGTTTCTTATTGTCTTAACGCTTCTTCTTGTTGGCGATGTGAATGGCGCCGCCATTCACTGCCAGAGCGGCTTCGTGCAAGGCTTCGGACAGGGTCGGATGGGAGAAAACCATCATGCCCAGGTCTTCCGCGCTGGTGCCGAATTCCATACCGATCGCGCCCTGCTGAACCAGTTCTGCAGCGCTCGGGCCAATCACGTGGACGCCCAATACGCGGTCGGTCTTGGCATCGGCGATGACTTTCACGAAACCGCCGGTGTCGTTGGCTGCCATGGCACGGCCACTGGCTGCGAACGGGAAGGTGCCAACGTTAACTTCAACGCCTTCTGCCTTCAAGGTCTGCTCGGTTTTGCCGACCCACGCGATTTCCGGGTGAGTATAAATAACCGAAGGGATCAAATCATAGTTCATCTGGGCCTTGTGGCCCTTGATGCGTTCGACAACCATGATGCCTTCTTCCGAGGCCTTGTGAGCCAGCATCATGCCGCGAACCACGTCGCCGATCGCGTAAACGCCCGGTACGGTGGTGGCGCAGTGATCGTCAACGTGCACGAAACCGCGCTCGTCCAGGGTCACGCCGCAATCGGCGGACAACAGATCAGTGGTCACCGGACGGCGACCGACGGCTACGATCAGCTTGTCGAACGTGATGGTCTGTTCACCCTTGGCGTCGGTGTAGTTGACCACGACTTCGTCGCCGTTCACCTTGGAACCGGTGACGCGAGCGCCCAGCTTGATGTCCAGACCCTGTTTGGTCAGGGTTTTCAACGCTTCCTTGGAAACGGCAGCGTCAGCGGCCATCAGGAAGGTGTCCAGCGCTTCGAGAACGGTGACTTCGGCGCCCAGGCGGGACCAGACCGAACCCAGCTCCAGACCGATCACGCCAGCGCCGATCACGCCCAGACGTTTTGGTACGGATTGGAATTCCAGCGCGCCGGTCGAATCGACGATCACATTCTGGTCGACCGGAGCCGGTGGAATGTCGATCGGACGGGAGCCTGGCGCCAGGATCACGTTTTCGGCTTCGATGATTTCTACCGAACCGTCAGGCTTGGTGACTTCAACTTTCTTGCCGGCCAGCAGCTTGCCGTGACCCTGGATGGAGGTCACACCGTTGGCTTTGAACAGGGTGGCGACACCGGAGGTCAGGCCTTTGACGATGTTGGCCTTGCGGCCAACCATCGCTGGCACGTCCATGGTCACGCCGGCGTGGTTGATGCCGTGGATCGCGAAGCCTTCTTTGGCTTCCTTGTATTTCCAGGAGCTGTCCAGCAGGGCCTTGGAAGGAATGCAACCGACGTTCAGGCAGGTACCGCCCAGAGCCAGCTTGTCTTCCTTGTCGGTGTACTTCTCGATGCAGGCCGTCGAAAGACCCAGCTGCGCGGCCTTGATGGCAGCCACGTAGCCGCCAGGGCCCGCGCCGATCACTACTACGTCAAATTTCTGCGACATTCAAAAAATCCTCTTTAGCGAAAAGCTCCAGGCCGCGAGCGACAAGCCAAACTGCCTTTACTTGCAGCTTGAATCTTGCAGCTCGCGGCTGCTTTTATCAGATATCCAGCAGCAAACGAGCCGGGTCTTCCAGCAGGTTCTTGATGGTAACCAGGAAGGTCACAGCTTCTTTGCCATCGATCAGACGGTGATCGTAGGACAGCGCCAGGTACATCATCGGACGGATAACCACCTGACCGTTGATCGCCATAGGACGCTGTAGAATGTTGTGCATGCCCAGGATGGCCGCTTGCGGCGGGTTGACGATCGGCGTCGACATCATCGAACCGAAGGTACCACCGTTGGTGATGGTGAACGTACCACCGGTCATCTCGTCCATCGACAGTTTGCCGTCACGGGCTTTCTTGCCGAAAGTGGCGATGCCACCTTCGATTTCAGCCAGGCTCATCAGTTCGGCGTTACGCAGAACCGGTACCACCAGACCGCGGTCGCTGGAAACCGCCACGCCGACGTCGGCGTAGCCGTGATAAACGATATCGGCGCCGTCGATCGAGGCGTTGACAGCCGGGAAGCGTTTCAGCGCTTCGGTGGCCGCTTTCACGAAGAACGACATGAAGCCCAGGCGCACGCCGTTGTGGGACTTCTCGAACAGGTCCTTGTACTTGGAGCGCAGTGCCATGACTTCGGTCATGTCGACTTCGTTGAACGTGGTCAGCATCGCCATGTTCGACTGGGCTTCAACCAGACGCTCGGCAACCTTGGCACGCAGGCGAGTCATTGGAACGCGCTTTTCAACGCGGTCACCGGCGGCGAACACTGGAGCAGCGGCGGCAGGAGCAGCAGCCTTGGCAGGCGCGGCAGCCGGAGCGGATTTCTTTGCGGCAACGGCAGCTACCACGTCTTCCTTGGTGACACGACCGCCTTTGCCGGTACCGGCAACGGAAGCGATGTTGATGCCGTTTTCTTCAGCCAGCTTGCGAGCAGCCGGTGCAGCGACAGGATCTTCTTCGCCTTCGGCAGCTGGCGCGGCAGCCTGTGCAGCGGCCGGAGCAGCGGCAGCGGCTGGAGCGGCAGCAGCGCCGCCCGCTTCGATGGAGCCCAGGACTTCGTCGGACAGAACCGTGTCGCCTTCGTTCTTGACGATAGCGCCCAGTACGCCATCAGCGGTAGCCAACACTTCCAGTACGACTTTGTCGGTTTCGATGTCGACGATCAGGTCATCACGCTTGACGGCGTCGCCCGGCTGCTTGTGCCAGGTGGCAACGGTGCCATCGGCAACCGATTCCGGGAAAGTGGGGGCTTTGATTTCGATAGCCATTATCTGTGGGTCCTTAAATTCGGTTTCAGGTGCGCGAAGGCGTTAAACAGTAAAGGCGTCTTGCAGCAGTTGTTCCTGCTGCTCAGCGTGCATCGATGCGTAACCACAAGCCGGTGCGGCGGACGCCTCACGACCCGCGTATTCCAGGACCAGGCCTTTCTTGTGGTTGTTCAGACTGCGACGCATGTGATGCTGGCTGCTGTACCAGGCGCCCTGGTTCATCGGCTCTTCCTGGCACCAGACCACGTGTTCGAGGTTGGTGTAAGGGGCGAGCGTCTCCATCAGGTCGTCCTCAGGGAACGGGTACAGCTGCTCGAGACGCACGATAGCGATGTCTTCACGACCTTCGGCACGGCGTTTTTCCAGCAAGTCGTAGTAGACCTTGCCGCTGCACAGAACAACGCGCTTGACCTTTTTCGGATCCAGTGCATCGATTTCCGGGATAACGGTCTGGAACGAACCTTCGGCCAGATCTTCCAGGGTAGACACGGCGAGCTTGTGGCGCAGCAACGACTTCGGCGTCAGCACGATCAATGGCTTGCGCAGCGGGCGAATCACCTGACGACGCAGCAAGTGGTAGATCTGAGCCGGTGTAGTCGGTACGGCTACCTGAATGTTGTGCTCGGCGCACAGCTGCAGGTAACGCTCCAGACGAGCCGACGAGTGCTCCGGCCCCTGGCCTTCATAACCGTGCGGCAGCAGCATGGTCAGACCGCAGAGACGGCCCCACTTGTGCTCGCCACTGGTGATGAACTGGTCGATAACCACCTGGGCACCGTTGGCGAAGTCGCCGAACTGGGCTTCCCAGATAACCAGCGCCTCAGGCGTGGTGGTCGAATAACCGTATTCGAACGCCAGGACCGCTTCCTCGGACAGGAACGAATCGTACAGGTCGAAGCGTGGCTGACCCTTGTACAGATTCTGCAGCGGAATGTAGCTGCCGGTGTCTTTCTGGTTGTGCAGGACGGCGTGACGGTGCGAGAACGTACCGCGACCGATGTCCTGACCTGTCATGCGAATCGGGTGACCTTCGAACGCAAGGGTCGCGTACGCCATGGTTTCGGCGTAACCCCAGTTGATCGGCAGGCCGCCGGCTTGCATCTTCTGACGGTCTTCGTAGATTTTCGAGACCTGGCGCTGAACCACGAAGCCTTCCGGAATCTCCAGCAGCTTGGCGGACAGTTCCTGCAAGGTTTTCAGATCGAAGCGGGTATCGTGACGCGCGGTCCAGGCGTGGCCCAGATACGGACGCCAGTCCACGAACAACTCTTTGTTCGGCTCCTTGACCAGGCTTTTTACAACATGCAGGCCATTGTCCAGCGCGTTGCGGTATTCATCGATTTTCGCCTGAACACGCTCGGCGTCGAGCACACCGGCCTGGGTCAGACGATCGGCATACAGTTCACGGGTGGTGCGCTGCTTGGCGATCTGCTGATACATCAGAGGCTGGGTACCGCTCGGCTCGTCGGCCTCGTTGTGGCCGCGACGACGGTAGCAGACCAGGTCGATCACCACGTCGCGCTTGTATTGCATGCGGTAGTCGATGGCCAGCTGGGTCACGAACAACACGGCTTCCGGATCATCGCCATTTACATGGAGGATCGGCGCCTGGATCATTTTCGCAACGTCGGTGGCGTACTCGGTGGAACGCGAGTCCAGCGGGTTGCTGATGGTGAAACCGACCTGGTTGTTGATCACGATGTGCACGGTGCCGCCGGTCTTGAAACCGCGGGTCTGCGACATCTGGAAGGTTTCCATCACCACGCCCTGACCGGCGAATGCCGCGTCGCCGTGGATGGAGATCGGCAGAACCTTCTCGCCGGTAGGGTCGTTGCGACGATCCTGACGGGCGCGAACCGAACCTTCGACCACTGGAGAAACGATTTCCAGGTGGGACGGGTTGAACGCCATCGCCAGGTGGACTTCGCCGCCGGTGGTCATGACGTTGGACGAGAAGCCCTGGTGATATTTAACGTCACCGGAACCCAGCTCGACCTTCTTCTTGCCTTCGAACTCGTCGAACAGCTCGCGCGGGTTCTTGCCGAAGGTGTTGACCAGCACGTTCAGACGGCCGCGGTGGGCCATGCCAATGACGATTTCCTTGGTGCCGTAGGAACCGGAACGCTGGATCAACTCGTCGAGCATCGGAATCAGGCTCTCGCCGCCTTCCAGACCGAAACGCTTGGTGCCCGGGTATTTGGTGCCCAGGTATTTTTCCAGGCCTTCGCCGGCAGTCACGCGCTCAAGCAAGTGGCTCTTGATGTCGGCGGAGTACGTCGGACGCCCACGCACGCTTTCCAGACGCTGCTGGAACCACTGGCGCTGCTCGGAATCGGTGATGTGCGTAAATTCAGCGCCGATGGTGCGGCAATATGTCTGCTGCAACGCTTCGTGAATTTCGCGTAGGCTCGCCTCCTCTTTGCCGATGAACAGGTCGCCGGCACGGAAGGTCGTATCAAGATCGGCATTGGTCAAGCCGTAATGATTGATCGACAGGTCTGCAGGTGCAGGACGCTGCCACAGCCCCAGCGGGTCAAGCTGGGCTGCCTGGTGGCCACGCATACGGTAGGCCTGGATCAATCGCAGCACTTCAACTTGCTTCTTCTCGTGCTCACTGCTCACGCTGCCGGCGGAAACCGGTTGGGCGCGGCGCTGGTTCTTTGCCAGCAAGACGAAATGATCGCGAATCGTGGAGTGCGAAACATCGGTGGCAGTGTTGCCGTCGGCAGGCAACTTCTGAAAGTAGGTGCGCCACTCTTCTGGCACAGCGTTAGGGTCGTGCAGGTAGAGCTCATAGAGCTCTTCCACATAGGCAGCGTTACTACCGGATAGGTAGGCGCTGTTCCACATGCGCTGCATCACGCTTTCTTGCATGCTTGGTCACCCTCGGTTAGGGGAACACCACCGGCGTCGACACCGAGCAAACTTGCAGAAGTCCAAATGCAGCGACCAAAACAAGCCACCTAGGATCACGCTGATAGTCCGGGTACCAGCCCGGATGCCCCTGCTTGTCTCATTTCTTCAAAATAAGAGCCGCAGCCTTTGTAGCTGCTGCTCAGGTTAAAACTACGGCGCCGGTTGAAGCCTGCGCCGTAGCATCTACGGGTACAGCGGTCTTGCGGGTACTACAGCTGAATCACACGCCGCTTTGCAGAAGCATGTTACGAATGTGACCGATGGCCCTGGTCGGGTTCAGGCCTTTCGGACAGACGTTGACGCAGTTCATGATGCTCCGGCAGCGGAAAACGCTGAACGGGTCATCCAGCGCAGCCAGACGCTCGGCAGTCTTGGTGTCGCGGCTGTCTGCCAGGAAGCGGTACGCTTGCAGCAGGGCAGCCGGGCCCAGGAACTTGTCCGGGTTCCACCAGAAGGACGGGCAGGAGGTCGAGCAGCAAGCGCACAGAATGCACTCGTACAGACCGTCGAGCTTTTCACGCTCTTCCGGGGTCTGCAGACGTTCGATGGCCGGAGCCGGCGTGTCGTTCTGCAGGTAAGGCTGAACTTTTTCGTATTGCTTGTAGAAGATGCTCATATCGACGACCAGGTCACGGATAACCGGCAAACCTGGCAGCGGACGAACGATCAGCTTGTTACCTTTTACAACGGCAGACAGCGGCGTGACGCACGCCAGGCCGTTTTTGCCGTTGATGTTCATGCCGTCGGAACCGCAAACACCTTCACGGCAAGAGCGACGATAGGAGAAACCTTCGTCCTGCTCTTTGATCAGGGCCAGCACGTCCAGCACCATCAGGTCTTTACCACCGGTATCGACCGTAAATTCCTGCATGAACGGCGCAGCGTCCTGATCAGGGTTGTAGCGATAAACACTGACTTTCAACATGGCGGCCACCCTTAATAAGTCCGAATCTTGGGTTCAAAAGTCGGAACAGTCTTCGGCGAGAAGTTCACAGCACGCTTGGTCACGCGCTTGTCACCCGGGAAGTACAGGGTGTGGCACAGCCAGTTTTCGTCGTCGCGATCTTCGAAGTCTTCACGGGCGTGAGCGCCGCGGGACTCTTTGCGGATCTCTGCAGCGATGGCGGTGGCTTCGGCCACTTCCAGCAGGTTCTGCAGTTCCAGCGCTTCGATACGTGCAGTGTTGAACGCCTGCGACTTATCGTTGATCTTGACGTTGGCGATACGCACGCGCAGATCAGCCAGCTGGGCAATACCCTTCTGCATGTATTCGCCGGTACGGAATACACCGAAGTAGTTCTGCATGCAGCTTTGCAGCTCGCGTCGCAGGGTTGCCACGTCTTCGCCATCGGTACGCTCGTTCAGAGCGGACAGACGGGCCAGGGCCGTTTCAATGTTGGCGTCGGTGGCGTCGTCGTACTCGATACCGTCGGTCAGCGCTTTTTCCAGGTGCAGACCCGCCGCACGACCGAACACAACCAGATCGAGCAACGAGTTGCCGCCTAGACGGTTGGCACCGTGAACCGATACGCAAGCCACTTCACCCACTGCAAACAGGCCAGGGATGATGGTGTCGACGCCTTCGGCATCCTGGGTGATCGCCTGGCCATGAATGTTGGTCGGAACACCGCCCATCATATAGTGGCAAGTTGGAACGACCGGAACCGGAGCAACCACCGGGTCAACGTGAGCAAATGTCTTGGACAGTTCGCAGATGCCTGGCAGACGGCTGTGCAGTACTTCTTCGCCCAGGTGATCGAGCTTGAGCAAGACGTGGTCGCCATTCGGACCGCAACCGTTGCCGGCGATGATCTCTTTAACCATCGAACGGGCAACAACGTCACGACCGGCAAGGTCCTTGGCGTTCGGAGCGTAACGCTCCATGAAACGCTCACCGTGCTTGTTGATGAGGTAACCACCTTCACCACGGCAACCTTCAGTAACCAGTACACCGGCGCCGGCGATGCCGGTCGGGTGGAACTGCCACATTTCGATGTCTTGCACCGGCACGCCCGCACGCAGGGCCATGCCGACGCCGTCACCGGTGTTGATCAGGGCGTTGGTGGTGGACGAGTAGATACGACCGGCACCGCCTGTGGCCAGCACGGTGGCCTTGGCGCGGATGTAGCTGGTTTCACCGGTTTCGATGCAGATGGCGATAACGCCAACGAACTCGCCTTGCGAGTTCTTCACCAGGTCAACAGCGTAGTACTCGTTCAGGAACGTGGTGCCGGCTTTCAGGTTGCCCTGATAAAGCGTGTGCAGCAGCGCGTGACCGGTACGGTCGGACGCGGCGCAGGTGCGGGCAGCCTGGCCACCTTTACCGTAATCCTTCGACTGACCGCCGAATGGACGCTGGTAGATACGACCTTGTTCGGTACGGGAGAACGGCAGACCCATGTGGTCCAGTTCAAATACCGCAGCCGGGCCTTCCTGACACATGTATTCGATAGCGTCCTGGTCACCGATGTAGTCGGAACCCTTGACGGTATCGTACATGTGCCAGCGCCAGTCATCGTTCGGATCAGCCGAAGCGATGGCGCAGGTAATGCCACCCTGAGCGGAAACAGTGTGCGAACGGGTCGGGAAAACCTTGGTGATCACGGCAGTCTTGTGACCGCCTTGCGCCAGTTGCAGCGCCGCGCGCATGCCGGCACCGCCACCACCGATAATGATGGCGTCGAAAGAAATCGTTGGAATGTTAGCCATGAATCAGATACCCCAGAGAATCTGCACACCCCAGACGAAGTAAGCGAACATCGCAACGCCGCATACTGCCTGGAAAAGGAAACGTACTGCAGTCGCGGACTTGCCCAGCGCCATGGGCGTCAGGTAGTCGGTCGCGATGGTCCACATGCCGACCCAGGCGTGAGCGCCCAGGGCCACAAGGGCCAGCAGACTGAAGATACGCATCCCGTTGTGGGCGAACAGGCCATGCCATTGGTCGTAGCCAATGCCCGGGTTCGCAACGAGGTATCCGATTAGGAAAATGAAATAAGCCGCGAGAACGACCGCAGACACACGTTGCGCCATCCAGTCATAAAGACCGGAACGCGAAAGGTTCGTAACGCTGGTTACCATATCCAAACTCCTGCCAGAACGATCAACACCACGGAAACGGCGATGATAATTTTCGAGCCCAGTGTGCCGCCTTCCAGCGTCTCACCGATGCCCATGTCCATGATCAAGTGGCGCACACCGGCTACCAGGTGATACAGAAGAGCGGACAGGAGGCCCCATGCTACGAACTTGGCCAGCGGGCTGGTCAAGGTTGCCTTCACGTCGGCAAAACCTTCCTCGGAACCCAGGGATTTGCCCAATGCATAAAGCATGAAGCCAAGGCCCAGGAAGAGGATGATGCCGGAAACACGGTGAAGAAACGACGTAACGCCGGTGATGGGGAGTTTGATGGTCCTTAGGTCTAGGTTTACAGGTCGTTGGCTTTTCACGGCTTTTTTTTCACACTGAAGAGCCCCTAACAATCAGGGCAAAGTTGTTGGGGAGTGCACTGGTCAGGTAACCACCACCCAGGGATGCGACCCCCAATAAAGCAGGCCCAAAAGCCCCTGGCGGTCGGTGGCCGAGTATAGACAGTTAGGTCACTAATGACAACGCGTTCACCTTCCCCTAATAGCGCATTGCACAAGTTGGATAAAAGGCGTAAATGGCAGTCAATTTCGAGGAAAAAGTCGGGTTAAAGCCTTCTGGAGCAAGAGTTTAGTCAAATTGACATTCGAATTTATCTCACTATAGTGGTGCGGGCCCTGCGTGGGGGGTCTGTCTGATGATTTCAAGCATAAATAGGAGGCCACATGGCTGACAAAAAAGCGCAGTTGATCATCGAGGGCGCTGCCCCCGTCGAGCTGCCCATTTTAACCGGCACCGTTGGTCCCGATGTTATCGATGTTCGGGGCCTGACGGCCACGGGCCGTTTCACCTTTGACCCTGGCTTCATGTCGACCGCTTCCTGCGAGTCGAAGATCACCTATATCGACGGCGATAACGGCATCCTGCTGCACCGCGGCTACCCGATCGAACAGTTGGCTGAAAAGTCGGACTACCTGGAAACCTGCTATCTGCTGCTCAACGGCGAGTTGCCGACCGCAGAACAGAAGGCCCACTTCGTCAGCACCGTGAAGAACCACACCATGGTTCACGAGCAGTTGAAGACCTTCTTCAACGGCTTCCGTCGCGACGCCCACCCGATGGCCGTCATGTGCGGTGTAGTCGGCGCCCTCTCGGCCTTCTACCACGACTCCCTGGACATCAAGAACCCCCAGCATCGCGAAATCTCCGCGGTCCGCCTGGTGGCCAAGATGCCGACCCTGGCAGCGATGGTTTACAAGTACTCCATGGGTCAACCCATGATGTACCCGCGCAACGATCTGACGTACGCGGAAAACTTCCTGCACATGATGTTCAACACCCCGTGCGAGATCAAACCGATCAGCCCGGTACTCGCCAAGGCCATGGACAAGATCTTCATCCTCCATGCCGACCACGAGCAGAACGCATCGACCTCCACCGTGCGCCTGGCCGGTTCGTCGGGTGCCAACCCGTTCGCCTGTATCGCCGCCGGTATCGCTGCACTGTGGGGCCCTGCCCACGGCGGCGCGAACGAAGCCGTCCTGTCCATGCTTGACGAAATTGGCGATGTCTCGAACATCGACCAGTACATCGCCAAGGCCAAGGACAAGGACGATCCGTTCAAACTAATGGGCTTCGGTCACCGGGTCTACAAAAACCGCGACCCACGCGCCACCGTGATGAAGCAGACCTGCGACGAAGTGCTGAAAGAGTTGGGCATTACCAACGATCCGCAACTCGAACTGGCCATGCGCCTGGAAGAGATCGCCCTGACCGACCCGTACTTCATCGAGCGCTCGCTGTACCCGAACGTCGACTTCTACTCGGGGATCATCCTCAAGGCGATCGGCATTCCAACCAGCATGTTCACCGTGATCTTCGCCTTGGCGCGGACCGTCGGCTGGATCTCCCACTGGAAAGAAATGCTCTCCAGCCCGTACAAGATCGGCCGTCCGCGGCAGTTGTACACCGGCTACGAGTCGCGTGACATTCCAGATCTGGAAGACCGCAAATAAGACCTGTCTTGCGATGATGTCTTGAGCTGTACCGGGAACGGCCTCTGTTTATAGGGGCCGTTTTTGTTTGTGCGCCTTTTGGGATGCGCGGCGGCCTTTGGGCCGACCGGGCTGTCTGGCTGTGTACATATCCGTTTTTTTGGTCACGGCGACTTAGGGTTCCGCCCTTACGGCGGGTCACTTGGAGAAGCGCCAAGTAACCAAGCGCTCTTGCCCCTGTCGTTCGGTGCCTCGCTAGTGCTCGGCATGCCCTCGAGGGGGCGTACACCGCAAAAGCCAAAGCGAGGCGGCCTACCGGCCGGCCTATCCCTCGAGCGTACGTGTCCCCTGTAGGAGCGAGCTTGCTCGCGATGGACTCAAGAGCGCCGCGTTTTACCAGTAAACACGCGTAATCGTTAACGACCATCGCGAGCAGGCTCGCTCCTACAATGGATCGGCGTACACCCGCGCTCTTCACAACTCATCAGGCCGAGCCCTTCGCTGCAGTACGGCGATCCACCAAGCCAGATCCAATAATGATCGCAACCAAAGTAGCGCGCGATAACCGCCCACAAAAAAATGCCCCGATCTCTCGACCGGGGCATTTCATCCAGCTCAGCTTATATATACAAACCCGAAGCCTTAGTGAGCAACCGCCCCACTCGCCCCCAACCCGGTCTGCGAACGAACGAACTGCGGGAAGAACAGCGCCCGCTCATTGTCAGCCGCTTTCGACTTGTCGGTGATCGAGAAGAACCAGATGCCGATGAACGCAATGGCCATGGAGAACAGCGCCGGGTACTCATACGGGAAGATAGCCTTCTCGTGATGCAGAATCTGCACCCAGATGGTCGGCCCAAGCACCATCAAGCCAACGGCACTGATCAGACCTAACCAGCCACCGATCATCGCCCCACGGGTGGTCAGCTTCTTCCAGTACATGGAAAGCAACAGCACCGGGAAGTTACAGCTCGCCGCGATCGAGAATGCCAGACCTACCATGAACGCGATGTTCTGGCTTTCGAACAGGATACCCAGACCGATCGCCAGCACACCCAGGCAGACGGTGGTGATTTTCGAGACGCGGATCTCATCCTTGTCGTTGGCCTTGCCCTTCTTGATCACACTGGCGTAAAGATCGTGGGACACCGCCGTGGCACCGGCCAGCGTCAGACCGGCAACCACTGCCAGAATGGTCGCGAACGCTACCGCCGAGATGAAGCCCAGGAAAATACTGCCACCCACCGCATTGGCCAGGTGCACCGCCGCCATGTTGTTGCCGCCCAACAGCGCGCCAGCCGCATCTTTGAAGGCAGGGTTGGTGCTGACCAGCAGGATCGCGCCGAAGCCGATAATGAAGGTCAGGATGTAGAAGTAGCCGATGAAGCCGGTTGCGTACAGCACGCTCTTGCGAGCTTCTTTCGCGTCACTCACGGTGAAGAAGCGCATCAGGATATGCGGCAGGCCAGCGGTACCGAACATCAGGGCCAGGCCAAGGGAAAACGCGGAGACCGGATCTTTTACCAGGCCGCCCGGGCTCATGATCGCCTCACCTTTAGGGTGAACCTTGATCGCCTCGGAGAACAGCGCGCTGAAGTCGAAGTTGACGTGCTTCATGACCATCAGCGCCATGAACGAGGCACCGGACAGCAGCAACACGGCCTTGATGATCTGCACCCAAGTCGTCGCCAGCATGCCGCCGAACAGCACGTACATGCACATCAGGATACCGACCAGGATCACGGCAACGTAGTAGTCGAGACCGAACAGCAGCTGGATCAGCTTGCCGGCACCGACCATTTGCGCGATCAGGTAGAACGCTACCACCACCAGCGAGCCGCAAGCGGACAGCGTGCGGATCTGGGTTTGCCCCAGGCGGTAGGACGCCACGTCGGCAAAGGTGTATTTACCCAGGTTACGCAGGCGCTCGGCGATCAGGAACAGAATGATCGGCCAGCCCACCAGGAAGCCGATCGAGTAGATCAGGCCGTCGTAGCCGGAGGTGAACACCAGGGCGGAAATACCCAGGAAGGATGCCGCGGACATATAGTCACCGGCAATCGCCAGACCGTTCTGGAAGCCGGTGATCTTGCCACCTGCCGCATAGTAGTCGGCTGCCGAATTGTTGCGCTTGGAAGCCCAGTAAGTGATGCACAGGGTCAAGCCGACGAACGCCACGAACATCAGGATTGCGGATACGTTGAGCGGTTGCTTGTGCACTTCGCCAGTCAGGGCTTCAGCGGCCCAGGCGCCAGGTGCAAAGGCTGCGATGCTCAATAGAGCCATTAGACGCCGGATCATTGCTGAGCCTCCTTGAGAATCGCATTGTTCAGGTCGTCGAATTCGCCATTGGCGCGTCGTACGTAGATTGCCGTCAGGATAAAGGCCGAGAGAATCAGCCCGACACCAATGGGTATGCCCCAGGTAATCGATGATTCAGGACTGATTTTCGCGCCCAGGAGATGCGGCCCGTAAGCAATCAACAGGATGAATCCGGAGTAAAGCCCAAGCATGATCGCCGAAAGAATCCAGGCGAACCTTTCTCGCTTACTAACCAGCTCCTTGAAGCGCGGGCTGTTTTGAATCGAGAGGTAAATGCTGTCGTTCATTGTTTTTATCCTCGCAGCACAGATGAAGTTGTAACGTCATCCACTCTATGCGGCTGCGGGGCAGGTTCCAGACGACCTTAGTATTAGAACGACATGACAGAATCGCCAAACTGTAGGAGCGAGCTTGCTCCTACAGAAAAGCAAAGGCCGCTTGGCGTAATGCCAAGCGGCCTTGAGAGGTGCTGACCAGAAGCGTCAACTCAAATCATTTGGTCCAGTCTGCAACGCGTTCCGGGTGTTTGGCCACCCAGTCCTTCGCCGCCGCTTCAGGCTTGGCGCCTTCCTGAATCGCCAGCATCACTTCGCCGATTTCGTCTTTCGACGCCCACTGGAAGTTTTTCAGGAACTTGACCACTTCCGGCGCCTTGGCTTCCAGGCCTTTGCTACCAATGCTGTTTACGGTCTCGGCCGCGCCATAAACGCCTTTAGGGTCGTCCAGGAAGCGCAGTTTCCACTTGGCGAACATCCAGTGCGGCACCCAACCCGTGACGGCAATGGATTCCTGTTTCTTCTCGGCACGGGTCAGCTCGGCAATCATGCCGGCGCCGGAACTGGCCTTGAGTTGATAGCCGGTCAGATCGTAGTCCTTGATCGCCTGCTCGGTCTTGAGCATCACGCCCGAACCGGCGTCGATGCCAACAATGCGTTTCTTGAAGGTGTCGTCGGTTTTCAGATCTTCAAGCGACTTGGCCTTGACGTACTCCGGCACGATCAAACCGATCCTGGCGTCCTTGAAGTTCGGGCCGTAGTCGACCACCTGGTCCTTGTTCTTGGTCCAGTAATCGCCGTGAGTGACCGGCAGCCAGGCCGAGAGCATGGCGTCGAGTTTGCCAGTGGCCACACCCTGCCACATGATCCCGGTGGCGACCGCTTGCAGCTTCACGTCGTAATCGAGTTTCTGCTTGATCACTTCGGCGGCCACATGGGTGGTCGCAACGCTGTCGGACCAGCCGTCGACGTAACCGATGGTTACGGCTCCCTTCGCGGCCATCGCCTGGGTGGAGCCAATCGCAAGCACCAGAGCGGCACTCACGCCTAAAAGTCGTCGCATCTTCATCGTTACTTCCCCGAAAGTGCTGCGCTCGACGGATGCCGAGTCGCGTCAATGTATTGTTATAGTGCGCGGCGCCCCATCACGCCGCACCGCAAACTCGTTCAACTTCAGCGCGATTTGCCATGAGAGCGCTGACGCCTCGATAATCAACCTGACGACAACTGCGACCTGCTCTGCCAGCGACCTCAAGGCATCGAGAAACGACATCAGAACGCCATTAATCTAGACCACTGAAAGCCCCTCGGCCAATCCGCCCGAACTTTGCATGTCAAAATCATGCAGGGCACCTGACGCGCTGCAAATACAGGTAACATGCGCGGCTTTGCTCCCAGACGTCCTGACCATGCCCGCGACATCGCGTTTTCCTTTTTTTGCTTATCTATTTGCCTGCCTGCTGGGGCTATTTGCCTTGAGTGGTTTCTGGTACGGCCTCGGCAAGCCCGTGATTCTGCCGGACGTCGCCAGCGCGACGCACAAGCTGCAATGTGCCTCCTACACCCCGTTCGACAAGGACCAGTCGCCATTCGACGTGCCGTTCAACCTGCGCCCCGAACGCATGGACGCCGACCTCGCGTTGCTGGCCAAAAGTTTCCAATGCATTCGTACCTATTCCATGACCGGCCTCGAGGCGGTGCCCGATCTGGCGCGCAAGCACGGTCTGAAGTTGATGATCGGTGCCTGGGTCAACAGCAACCCGGTGGACACCGCGAAAGAAGTCGACCTGCTGATCGCCTCGGCCAATGCCAACGCGGACGTGGTGACCTCGGTCATCGTTGGCAACGAGACCCTGTTGCGCAAGGAAATCACGGGGGCGCAGCTGGCCAAGCTGATCAACAAGGTAAAAAGCCAGGTCAAACAACCTGTCACTTATGCCGACGTCTGGGAATTCTGGCTCAAGCACCCGGAAGTGGCCCCGGCGGTTGACTTTCTGACCATCCATTTGCTGCCGTACTGGGAAGATGATCCCTCGAACATCGACGCCGCGCTGCAACATGTGGCCGAAGTGCGTCAGGTGTTTGGCAACAGGTTCGCGCCCAAAGACGTGATGATTGGTGAAACCGGCTGGCCGAGCGAAGGCCGTCAACGTGAAACAGCCCTGCCAAGCCGGGTCAACGAAGCCAGGTTCATTCGTAATTTTGTGATCATGGCCGAACAGCAAGGCTGGCACTACAACCTGATCGAAGCATTCGACCAACCGTGGAAACGCGCGAGCGAAGGTGCGGTCGGCGGATACTGGGGGCTGTTCGATGCCGATCGCCAGGACAAGGGCGTGCTGGCCGGTCCGGTGTCGAACGTACCGTACTGGTCGCAGTGGCTGGCGGTTGGTGGCTTGATCTTCCTCGGCACGCTGATACTCGGCGGTCGTGTACGCAGCACGCGCGCGGCCCTGGTGCTGCCACTGCTCGGTGCGCTGGCCGCCTGCTCTATCGGCGCCTGGGGCGACCTGGCCCGTGTCACCACCCGTTTCGCCAGTGAGTGGCTGTGGGTCGCTTTGCTAACGGCGTTGAACCTGCTGGTGCTGGCTCATGCGGCACTGACGTTGAGCGCCCGTACCGGCTGGCGTGAACGGGCATTCAACTTCCTGGAACGTCGGGCTGGCTGGTGGCTGACAGCAGCAGGGTTCGCCGCGGCGGTGACGATGCTGGAACTGGTGTTCGATCCGCGATATCGCAGCTTCCCGAGTGTTGCGTTCGTCCTGCCGGCGCTGGTGTACCTGTGCCGTCCGGTGAGCGTGCCGCGCCGGGAGATAGCCTTGCTGACCTTCATCATCGGTGCGGGGATTGCGCCGCAGTTGTATCAGGAAGGTTTGCAGAACCAGCAGGCCCTGGGTTGGGCGCTGGTGAGTGTTTTGATGGTTGCAGCGTTGTGGCGCAGTTTGCGGGTTCGCAAGTAGTAGTCTTCAGCGCGGCAACTGGCCTCTTCGCGAGCAAGCCCGCTCCCACACTGAGTCTTCAGTGAACACACATTCCGTGTGCGACGCAGATCAACTGTGGGAGCGGGCTTGCTCCGGGCGGCGATCCGACGAAGACTGACTATCAAACGCTAGAGGAAGCCCGGACCAGACGCAGTGCAGCAATCACCACCGCAAAAACCGCCAACGTAGTGTTGTACAACGCCAGCGCCGGCAAGCCGAACACCAACGCCAACACGGCCAACCACCACCCCGCCCGCCCCGGCAGTACAAAACCGATCATCGCCGCCGCCAACGCAGTCCAGCCCAACATCCGGAAATGAATCATCAGCCCCAGGTTTGAACGGACCTGGCATTCCCAGCGGTTCGCTTCGTCCACACAGATGCCGACCCACTGCGCATCTTCCATGAAGCCATAACGCGCGCCATAACTGGCGGCTAGCCATAATGGCAGCAAAACAAGCAGTAGAATCACGGGCAGGCGGCGGGACATGAAGCACTCCAATAAGCGAAAACGGCGGCCAGCTTAATCTCCCCGCAGCAGTTAGCAAGCGCGTGACACAGATAACTGGTCATGGAACGGCTGCAAAGTGTATCGTCCAGCTACCATTGCTCCGAATCAGGCCTGATTGGTGCCGCTCCATGGCACTTTGACCCAAAACCCGTGGTCATAGCCTGCGAACTTCATTCGGCACCTTCCTCTAAGGGATCCAGTCATGCTCCGTTCCTTGCGCTTCGCCGCCCTGTTTGGCGGCGTTATTTTGAGTGCGTCCGCACTGGCGGTCGATATTGACGCCGCCAGTTATGGCTATCCCTTGACCAACCCGTTCGAGGCGACTATCGCCACGACGCCGCCGGACCTGCGCCCGGAGTTGCCGCTTGACGATGACATCGATCAGGCAACCCGCAGCGTCACGTTGCGCCCGGAACGTGAGTTCCAGCTGCCGGACAACTTCTGGCCGGTGAAGAAGCTGACTTACCGCATTGCCACCCAGGATAAAGCCGCGCCGCTGATCTTTCTGATCGCCGGTACCGGCGCGCGCTATGACAGTACCCTCAACGAATACCTGAAGAAGCTTTACTACAAGGCCGGCTACCACGTGGTGCAATTGTCGTCGCCCACCAGCTTCGACTTCATGAGTGCTGCCTCGCGCTTTGCCACGCCCGGCATCACCAAGGAAGACGCCGAAGACATGTACCGGGTGATGCAGGCCGTGCGGGCGCAAAACCCCAACGTCGCCGTCACCGACTACTACCTGACCGGCTACAGCCTGGGCGCACTGGACGCAGCATTCGTCGCTCACCTCGACGAAACCCGTCGCAGCTTCAACTTCAAGAAAGTCCTGCTGCTCAACCCGCCGGTCAACCTCTATACCTCGATCACCAATCTGGACAAGCTGGTCCAGACCGAGGTCAAGGGCATCAACAACTCCACCACCTTTTATGAATTGGTGCTGGACAAGCTCACCCGCTACTTCCAGCAAAAGGGCTACATCGACCTCAACGATGCCCTGCTCTACGACTTCCAGCAGTCCAAGCAACACCTGAGCAACGAACAGATGGCCATGCTGATCGGCACCTCGTTCCGCTTCTCGGCGGCCGATATCGCCTTTACCTCGGACCTCATCAACCGCCGCGGCCTGATCACGCCGCCGAAATACCCGATCACTGAAGGCACCACCCTCACGCCGTTCCTCAAGCGCGCGCTGCAATGCGACTTCGACTGCTACATCACCGAGCAGGTCATCCCGATGTGGCGCGCCCGCACCGATGGCGGCAGCCTGCTGCAACTGATCGACCAGGTCAGTTTGTACGCGCTGAAGGACTACCTGCGCGACAGCCCGAAAATCGCGGTCATGCACAACGCCGACGACGTAATCCTCGGCCCTGGCGACCTTGGTTTCCTGCGCAAGACCTTCGGCGATCGCTTGACTGTTTATCCACTGGGCGGCCACTGCGGCAACCTTAATTACCGCGTCAACAGCGACGCCATGCTGGAGTTCTTCCGTGGCTAAATATCTCCTGCTTATCGCAGCGTTACTCTGTGCAGGCGTCGCCAGTGCCGACAACAGCAAAGCCAATGCTCCGGTCGTGATCGACAGTGACGGCTTCAAGGAACCGCTGAGCAAACTCAAATTCAACCCGGGGCTGGATCAGCGCGAGTTCGAGCGCTCGACGCTCAACGCGCTGAACGTCTACGACCCGCTGGAGGAGTGGAACCGCCGCGTCTACCACTTCAACTACCGCTTCGACCAATGGGTGTTCCTGCCCGTGGTGGACGGTTATCGCTACATCACCCCGAGTTTCCTGCGCACCGGCGTCAGCAATTTCTTCAACAACCTCGGTGATGTGCCGAACCTGATGAACAGCCTGCTGCAGTTCAAGGGCAAGCGCTCGATGGAAACCACCGCGCGCCTGCTGCTCAACACCACCGTCGGCATCGCCGGCCTGTGGGACCCGGCCACGGCCATGGGCTTGCCGCGCCAGAACGAAGACTTCGGTCAGACCCTGGGCTTCTATGGGGTACCGGGTGGCGCCTACTTCGTGCTGCCGATCCTCGGCCCTTCGAACATCCGCGACACCGGCGGCCTGGCCGTGGACTTCACCGCCGAGAACGCGATCAACTTCCTGAACGTCGCCGAAGTCAGCTCCAACCATCCCGAGGTCTGGCTCCTGCGCAGCGTCGACAAGCGTTATCAGACCGGCTTTCGCTACGGCCAGCTGAATACGCCGTTCGAGTACGAGAAGGTGCGTTACGTGTACACCGAATCGCGCAAGCTGCAGATCGCCGAGTAACGCCATCGGCCACAAAAAAAGGCCATTCGATGCGGATCGAATGGCCTTTTTCATGCGCGCAACTTCAAACACCACCAATCCCCTGTGGGAGCGAGCTTGCTCGCGATAGGGCAGTGTCAGTCGCCATATATGTGACTGACCCACCGCTATCGCGAGCAAGCTCGCTCCCACAGTTGAACAGTGTCAGGCTTCAGCCTTTCACTGTTTTCCAGATTTTGCTGACAACCATCACCCCGGCCAACACCACCGCACCTGCCACAATCCCCGCCACCGCATTCAACAACGTCGGCACGATAAACCCGGCACCGCCCGCCCCCGCGCTGACGCTTTCAATCCAGTGATGAACCACCGGCACGCCATGGGTCAGGATCCCGCCGCCCACCAGGAACATAGCCGCCGTGCCGATCACCGACAGGCTTTTCATCATGTACGGTGCCGCGCGCAAAATCCCGCCGCCGATGCTTTTGGCCATCTGCCCGGGTTTCCGGGTCAGCCACAAACCCAGGTCGTCGAGCTTGACGATACCGGCCACCAAGCCGTAGACGCCGATGGTCATGACGATGGCAATACCCGACAGCACGATGACCTGCTGGGTCAGCGAGGCGTCCGCCACGGTGCCCAGGGTGATGGCGATGATTTCCGCTGAAAGGATGAAGTCGGTGCGAATCGCGCCCTTGATCTTGTCTTTCTCGAACGCCACCAGATCGATTGCCGGATCGGCGACCGCTTCGACCAGCTCCGCATGCTCGGCCTGATCCTCGGCCTTGCTGTGCAGGAACTTGTGGGCGAGTTTCTCGAACCCTTCGAAACACAGGTAGGCGCCGCCGACCATCAACAACGGCGTGACCAGCCACGGAATGAACGCACTGATCGCCAGGGCGGACGGCACCAGGATCAGCTTGTTGATGAACGAGCCCTTGGCCACCGCCCATACCACCGGGATTTCCCGCTCGGCGCGTACGCCGCTGACCTGCTGGGCGTTGAGCGCCAGATCGTCACCGAGTACGCCGGCAGTCTTCTTCGCTGCCATTTTGGTCATCAACGCCACATCGTCCAGTACCGCGGCAATGTCGTCGATCAGCAACAGCAAACTGCTTCCTGCCATGAATCAGGTTTCCTTCTCGAATGAATGCTGCGCAGCATAGCGCGGCTCAACCGGCTGCGGGGCATTCTTGAGCGTCGCGCGAGGCCGGTGCTACCATGCGCAACCGCCAGTACAGGCAAGGAACCACCTGGTTTATGAGCACTATCCGCGAGCGCAACAAAGAATTGATCCTGCGTGCCGCCAGTGAAGAATTTGCCGACAAGGGCTTCGCTGCGACCAAAACCAGTGACATCGCAGCCAAGGCGGGATTGCCCAAGCCCAACGTCTACTACTACTTCAAATCCAAGGAAAACCTCTACCGCGAGGTCCTGGAAAGTATCATCGAACCGATCCTGCAGGCTTCGACGCCATTCAATGCCGACGGCGTACCCAGTGAAGTGCTGAGCGGCTACATCCGCTCGAAAATCCGCATCTCCCGCGACCTGCCTTTCGCCTCCAAGGTATTTGCCAGCGAAATCATGCACGGCGCCCCGCACCTGAGTCCCGACCTGGTCGAACAGCTCAACGGCCAGGCCAAGCACAACATCGACTGCATCCAGACCTGGATCGACCGCGGCCAGATCGCCCCCATCGACCCCAACCACCTGATGTTCAGCATCTGGGCCGCGACCCAGACCTATGCCGACTTCGACTGGCAGATCACTGCCATCACCGGCAAAGCCAAGCTCGATGAAGAAGACTATGAAGCGGCGGCGCAGACGATTATCCGGTTGGTGTTGAAGGGGTGTGAGCCGGATCGTTAGACCGCAGTGCTCCATTCGCGAGCAAGCCCGCTCCCACAGTAGATTTGGGTTGAACACAAAATATGTGAACGCCAACAATCCTTGTGGGAGCGGGCTTGCTCGCGATAGGGGCAACTCGGTATCTGATCAAAGCCAAATTGCATCCCACAACGGATAGTCGCCAAGCTTCTCCACCAGTCCCGCCCGCAATGGGTTCGCCACAACATACCGAGCCTGCTTCACCAAGTCTTCTTCACGACGCAGCGCTCGATCATGATAGCCCTGCTGCCAAAGACTGCCCTTTCGACCGGTGGCCATATTTACCGATCGAGTACTCAATGATTTGGTCTTTTGCATCAGTTCACTCAATGATCCCTGCTGCAGCTCGATCAACCAGTGAAAATGATCAGGCATCACGACCCAAGCCAATGAAATCGCCCAACCCTGATTTTGGGCATGACGAAACTGACTCACAATCAGCCGACCCAGAGAGAAATCTTTGAAGACAGGCGCTCGACCAAGTGTATTGGTGGTCAATAGATAGATGCGGTTTGATTCAGCAAAGCGCCCAAGGCGCAGACGATGTGAAGCTGGAAGATCTGGCATTCCTTTGCCTCTCTCATTGAGTCATGAGGAAGGCTAGAACTGTGTATGCATGGAAGCGAGGCAGATTTTTAGCTGGATGTGTCCGGCAGAACGCCATCGCGAGCAAGCTCGCTCCCACAGGGGTTTCGGGTGCTCACAATTTTTGTGTTCTTCCCAAATCCACTGTGGGAGCGAGCTTGCTCGCGATGGCGGCGGTTCAGGCGCTACAAGATCAAGCCGTCACCCCCGCATCCGCCCGCAACCCCAGCGCCTCGATCGCACTGATCGCACACTGTTCATCCACATCCGACAAATCCCCGCTGATCCCCACCGCCCCCAGCACATTCCCGTCCTGATCGCGAATCAACACCCCACCCGGCGCCGGCACGACACTGCCCTGCCCCAGGCTGTTCAAGGCCGCGATAAACGCCGGGCGCTGTTGGGCGTCCAGCGCCAGCAGGCGTGAGCCCTTGCCCAGCGCGATGGCGCCCCAGGCTTTGCCGATGGCGATCTGCGGGCGCAGCAGGCTGGCGCCGTCTTCGCGTTGCAGGGAGACCAGGTGCCCGCCGGCATCCAGTACGGCGATGGTCAATGGGGCCGCGGCGATTGCACGCCCGGCGGCGATGGCCTGAGTGGTCAGGTTGACTGCGACTTTCAAGGTTAAAGCGCTCATGGTGCTGTCCTCATTTTGTTATAGGGAAAGCCGTTGGACTGGTTTTCGTTTCGTAGTCCGATGCAACAAATAGAACACAAAGCACTATTTTTTTGTATACAATAATTATCGTAAAGCGCCACATGCGACGAAAAGCCACAGCAGATAGGCCTTCCGACGAATGAAACGGATGCTTGAGAAAATGGATTGACCTGCGCCGTCCGCCGTGAATACACTCTGCGCAAAGCCACTTGTATACAATTACAAAACGTAAGAGGCACAAAACCATGAGCAAAATGAGAGCAATCGAAGCCGCCGTTCTGGTGATGCGCCGTGAAGGGGTTGATACCGCTTTTGGCATCCCCGGCGCCGCGATCAACCCGCTGTACTCCGCCTTGCAGAAGGTCGGTGGCATCGATCACGTCCTCGCTCGCCACGTTGAAGGCGCCTCGCACATGGCCGAGGGCTACACCCGGACCAAGGCCGGCAACATCGGCGTGTGCATCGGCACTTCCGGTCCTGCCGGGACCGACATGGTCACCGGGCTCTACAGCGCCTCGGCCGACTCGATCCCGATCCTGTGCATCACCGGGCAAGCACCCCGCGCCCGTATGCACAAGGAAGACTTCCAGGCGGTCGACATCACCGCCATCGTCAAGCCAGTGACCAAGTGGGCGACCACCGTCATGGAGCCGGGCCAGGTACCGTACGCGTTCCAGAAAGCCTTCTACGAAATGCGCTCCGGTCGTCCAGGCCCGGTGTTGATCGATTTGCCGTTCGACGTGCAGATGGCCGAAATCGAATTCGACATCGATGCCTACGAGCCGCTGCCGCTGGCCAAGCCCACCGCCAACCGCGTGCAGATCGAGAAGGCCCTGGCCATGCTCGATCAGGCTGAGCGCCCACTGTTGGTCGCCGGTGGCGGCATCATCAATGCCGATGCCAGCGAGTTGCTGGTGGAGTTCGCCGAGCTGACCGGGATTCCCGTCATTCCGACCCTGATGGGCTGGGGCACCATCCCGGACGATCACCCGCTGATGGTCGGCATGGTCGGCCTGCAGACTTCACACCGCTACGGCAACGCCACGCTGCTGAAGTCGGATGTGGTGCTGGGCGTCGGCAACCGTTGGGCCAACCGTCACACCGGTTCGATCGACGTCTACACCGAAGGCCGCAAGTTCATCCACGTCGACATCGAGCCGACGCAAATCGGCCGCGTGTTCAACCCGGACCTGGGCATTGTGTCCGACGCCGCTGCCGCGTTGACCGTGTTCATCGAAGTCGCTCGCGAATGGCAAGCCGCCGGCAAGCTGAAGAACCGCAGCGCCTGGCTGCAGGATTGCCAGCAGCGCAAGGCCAGCCTGCAGCGCAAGACTCACTTCGACAACGTGCCGGTCAAGCCACAGCGTGTTTATGAAGAAATGAACCAGGTGTTCGGCAAAGACACCTGCTATGTCAGCACCATCGGTCTGTCGCAGATTGCAGGCGCGCAGTTCCTGCACGTCTACAAGCCGCGTCACTGGATCAACTGCGGTCAGGCAGGCCCTCTGGGCTGGACCATTCCGGCGGCGCTGGGCGTGGTCAAGGCCGACCCGACCCGCAAGGTCGTGGCCCTGTCGGGCGACTATGATTTCCAGTTCATGATCGAAGAACTGGCGGTGGGCGCACAGTTCAAGCTGCCGTACATCCACGTCGTGGTCAACAATTCGTACCTGGGACTGATCCGTCAGGCCCAGCGCGGTTTCGACATGGACTACTGCGTGCAGCTGTCCTTCGATAACCTGAACGCTCCGGAACTCAACGGTTACGGGGTCGATCACGTCGCGGTGGCCGAAGGCCTCGGCTGCAAGGCGCTGCGTGTGTTCGAACCGGCTCAGATCCAGCCTGCCCTGCGCAGGGCCCAGGAACTGATCGAAGAGTTCAAGGTACCGGTGATCGTCGAGATTATCCTGGAGCGCGTGACCAACATTTCCATGGGCACCGAGATCAACGCCGTCAACGAATTCGAAGACCTGGCGCTGGTCGGCAACGACGCACCAACGGCGATTTCGTTGCTTGATTAACAGCTGAACGCTCCCCTGCAGGAGCCGGCTTGCTGGCGAAAGCGGTGTGTCAGACACATCGATTGATACACCGCTTTCGCCAGCAAGCCGGCTCCTACAGGGGGGACCTCACAAATTCAAGGGAGACCACCATGCCGCGTTTCGCAGCCAACCTGTCCATGCTGTTTACCGAACAGGATTTTCTTGCCCGTTTCGACGCGGCCGCCAAGGCCGGCTTCAGTGGCGTCGAATACCTGTTTCCTTATGACTTCAGCTCCGCCGAGATCAAGGCCAGGCTCGACGCCAACGGCCTGACCCAGGTGCTGTTCAACCTGCCGGCCGGTGACTGGGCCAAGGGCGAGCGCGGTATCGCGTGCCTGCCGGACCGGGTCGAAGAGTTTCGCGCCGGTGTCGACCTGGCGATCGCCTATGCCACAGTGCTGGGCAATACCCAGGTCAACTGCCTGGCGGGTATCCGTCCACAGGGCGTCGACGATGTCACTGTGGAAAAGACCTTCGTCGCCAACCTCAAGTACGCGGCCGACAAGCTGCAAGCGGCGGGCATCAAACTGGTGATGGAAGCGATCAACACCCGCGACATCCCCGGGTTCTACCTGAACAACACCGCGCAAGCCCTGTCGATTCGCGAGCAGGTCGGCAGCGCCAACCTGTTCCTGCAATACGACATCTACCACATGCAAATCATGGAGGGCGACCTGGCCCGCACCATGGCCGCGCACCTGGGCGAAATCAACCACATCCAGTTGGCCGACAACCCTGGGCGCAACGAACCGGGCTCCGGTGAAATCAACTACCGCTTCCTGTTCCAACACCTGGACCGTATTGGTTACCAGGGCTGGGTTGGCTGTGAATACAAGCCGCTGACCACCACCGAAGCCGGCCTGGGCTGGCTGAAAACCCATAACGCAATCTGACCCATTACCTGTAGGAGCGAGCTTGCTCGCGAAGAACGATCAGGCGCCGCGTTTACTCAGGCAGCACGCGTTTTCGTTGAGGTTTTTCGCGAGCAAGCTCGCTCCTACAGAAAGCACAAAACAAGAGGATTTTCTCATGGCTAAAATCGGATTTATCGGCACCGGCATCATGGGCCACCCAATGGCGTTGAACCTGCAGAAAGCCGGTCACAGCCTGTTCCTGTCGGCGCACCACGACGCTGCCCCGGCCGACCTGATCGCCGCTGGCGCCGTCGCCCTGGCCAACCCGAAAGAAGTTGCCCAGGAAGCCGAATTCATCATCATCATGGTGCCGGATACCCCGCAGGTCGACGATGTGCTGTTCCGCGCCGACGGCGTTGCAGCCGGTGTCGGCAAAGGCAAGGTCGTGATCGACATGAGCTCGATCTCACCGACCGCCACCAAGGCTTTCGCGGCGAAAATCAACGAAAAAGGCGCGCAGTACCTCGACGCACCAGTGTCCGGCGGTGAAGTCGGCGCCAAAGCCGCGACCCTGAGCATCATGGTCGGCGGCGATGCCGATGCGTTCGAACGCGTCTTGCCGCTGTTCCAGGCCATGGGCAAGAACATCACCCTGGTCGGTGGCAACGGCGACGGTCAGACCGCGAAAGTGGCGAACCAGATCATCGTCGCGTTGAACATCCAGGCCGTGGCCGAAGCCCTGCTGTTCGCCTCCAAGAACGGTGCCGATCCAGCCAAGGTCCGTGAAGCGCTGATGGGCGGCTTCGCGTCGTCGAAGATCCTCGAAGTCCACGGCGAGCGCATGATCAAAGGCACCTTCGACCCGGGCTTCCGCATCAGCCTGCACCAGAAGGACCTGAACCTGGCCCTGGCCGGTGCGCGCGAATTGGGGATCAATTTGCCGAACACCGCCAATACCCAGCAAGTGTTCAGCACCTGCGCGGCCATCGGTGGCAGCAACTGGGACCACTCGGCGCTGATCAAGGGCCTGGAACACATGGCGAATTTCTCTATTCGCGATAAGTAACGTCATACCTTTGTAGGAGCCGGCTTGCTGGCGATGGCATCAACTCGGTGTGCATGGCAGACCGCGTCGCCTGGATTGTCGGAACGCCGCCCGCAGCAAGCCGGCTCCTACAGGGAACCGAGTCGTTCTCCAATAACAAGAATTCCGGGAGCCCGCCATGTCGGTCGATCCGCAACAATTGCTGCGCGAGCTGTTTGCCACAGCCATCGACGCCGCCCATCCACAGCAAGTCCTCGAAGCCCATTTGCCCACTGACCGCAGCGGTCGGGTGATCGTCATCGGCGCCGGCAAAGCTGCGGCGGCCATGGCCCGGGTGGTCGAGCGTTGCTGGCAGGGTGAAGTGAGCGGCCTGGTTGTGACCCGTTACGGTCACGGCGCCCCGTGCGAAAAAATCGAAGTGGTCGAAGCCGCGCATCCGGTGCCTGATGCGGCCGGCCTGGCAGTCGCCAAACGCGTGCTGGAACTGGTCAGCAACTTGACCGAAGACGACCGGGTGATCTTCCTGCTCTCCGGCGGCGGCTCCGCATTGCTGGCCCTGCCCGCAGCCGGTATTACCCTGGCGGACAAGCAATCGATCAACAAGGCCCTGCTCAAATCCGGCGCAACCATTGGCGAGATGAACTGCGTACGCAAACATCTTTCGGCAATCAAGGGCGGCCGCCTCGGCAAAGCCTGCTGGCCCGCCACTGTTTATACCTATGCGATTTCCGACGTACCGGGCGACCTCGCCACGGTCATCGCCTCCGGCCCCACCGTGGCCGACCCGAGCACCTGCGCCGAAGCCCTGGCGATCCTCAAGCGTTACGCCATTGAAGTCCCGGCCTCAGTGCGCAACTGGTTGCAGAGCCCGGAATCGGAGACGGTCAAACCCGGCGACCCGAGCCTTGCGCGCAGTCACTTCCAGCTGATCGCTCGTCCACAACAGTCGCTTGAAGCCGCTGCGGTGAAAGCGCGCCAAGCCGGCTTCAGCCCGCTGATCCTTGGCGACCTGGAAGGCGAATCCCGCGAAGTGGCCAAGGTCCACGCCGGTATCGCCCGTCAAGTCGTGCTGCACGGTCAACCATTGGCGGCGCCCTGCGTAATCCTCTCGGGCGGTGAAACCACGGTTACCGTACGCGGCAATGGCCGTGGCGGACGCAACGCCGAATTCCTGCTGAGCCTGACCGACAGCCTCAAAGGCCTGCCCGGCGTCTACGCCTTGGCCGGCGACACCGATGGCATCGATGGCTCCGAAGACAACGCCGGCGCGATCATGACCCCGGACAGCTACGCCCGCGCCGCCGCCCTCGGCCTGAGCGCCAGCGACGAGTTGGACAACAACAATGGCTACGGCTATTTCGAGGCGCTGGACGCGCTGATCGTCACTGAACCGACCCGCACCAACGTCAACGACTTCCGTGCCATCCTGATTCTCGAGAGCCCTGAAAATGACGCCTGACAAGAAGGTCAAAATCCTCGCCACCCTCGGCCCTGCCACTGACGGGATCGACGACATCCGTGAGTTGGTACAGGCCGGGGTCAACATCTTTCGCCTGAACTTCAGCCACGGCGATCACGCCGACCACGCTCAGCGCTACCAGTGGATTCGTGAAGTCGAGCGCCAGCTGAATTATCCGCTGGGCATTCTGATGGACCTGCAAGGTCCGAAACTGCGGGTCGGCAAGTTCGCCGAGGGCAAGGTGCAACTGCATCGCGGCCAGGCGTTGCGTCTGGACCTGGACCCGACGCCGGGGGATCAGCGCCGGGTCAACCTGCCGCACCCGGAAATCATCGCCGCGCTGGAACCGGGCATGGACCTGTTGCTCGATGACGGCAAACTGCGGCTGCGCGTGGTCACAAAATATGCCGACGCCATCGACACCACCGTGCTCAATGGCGGCGAGTTGTCGGACCGCAAAGGGGTGAATGTACCGCAAGCGGTGCTCGAGCTGAGCCCGCTGACCACCAAGGATCGCCGCGACCTGAGCTTCGGCCTGGAACTGGGTGTGGATTGGGTGGCGCTGTCGTTCGTACAGCGTCCGGAAGATATTCGCGAGGCTCGCGAACTGATCGGCGACAAAGCGTTTTTGATGGCCAAGATCGAGAAGCCGTCGGCGGTGACTCAGCTGCGGGAAATCGCCGAGTTGAGTGACGCGATCATGGTCGCCCGCGGTGACCTGGGGGTGGAAGTGCCGGCCGAAAGCGTGCCGCAGATTCAGAAAAACATCATCGGCATCTGCCGCCAGCTCGGCAAACCGGTGGTGGTGGCGACGCAGATGCTGGAGTCGATGCGCTTCTCCCCTGCACCAACCCGTGCCGAGGTGACCGACGTTGCCAACGCAGTAGCCGAGGGCGCGGACGCGGTGATGCTGTCGGCGGAAACCGCGTCCGGCGAGTACCCGCTCGAAGCGGTGCAGATGATGAGCAAGATCATCCGCCAGGTGGAAAACGGCCCGGATTATCAGACGCAACTCGACGTCAGCCGACCGAAGGCGGAGGCCACGGTATCCGACGCCATCAGCTGTGCAATCCGCCGCATCAGCAACGTGCTGCCGGTGGCGGTGCTGGTCAATTACAGCGAGTCGGGGACTTCGAGCCTGCGTGCGGCGCGGGAACGGCCGACGGTGCCGATCCTTAACCTGACGCCGAACCGGCAGACCGCGCGCCGGTTGACGGTGGCATGGGGCGTGCACTCGGTGGTCAATGATCGGCTGCGGCAAGTGGACGAAGTGTGCTCGACGGCGCTGGAGATTGCGCAGGCACAGGGGATGGCTCAGCGCGGGGATACGTTATTGATCACTGCGGGTGTGCCGTTTGGGCAGCCGGGGTCGACTAATTCGTTGCGTATCGAGACGTTGATTTAGCGCCTGTACCGGCCTCTTCGCGAGCAGGCTCGCTCCCACACTGGATTTGTGTTCACCACAGATTCATGACTGAACAGAAATTCAGTGTGGGAGCGAGCCTGCTCGCGAAGCAGGCAACGCGTTCCCACTGACTTTCAGATTTGCCATGCCTGCCCACCACTTCAACACCCACTGCCCCGACTGGGCCACTGCCCTGCTCAACGGCTTCAGCCAGATCTTCCTCCAGCGTCACCCGCTGTGCGGCCTGCTGTGCCTGTTGGCGATTCTTTTCACCGCGCCCTCCCTGCTCGGCGGTGCACTGCTGGGCGGCGTCGCCGGATTGCTCACCGCCCAACGTCGCAGCTACGCCAAGGCCGATCGCCAGGCCGGGCTGTTCTGTTACAACGGTGTTTTGCTCGGCTTGCTGCTGAGCCTTTACTTCCCCTGGTCAGCAATGCTGCCACCACTGATCATCGCTGCCGGCGGCCTGAGTGCGATGCTCACCCAACAATGGCTCAAGCTCGCCCGCGATCACCATTGCCTGCCCGCCTACACGGCGCCCTTTGTCGGAATCAGTTGGCTGCTACTCACCTTCGCCGCCCCGGCCCCACCTGCGCCGCTGATTGAAATGAACGCACTCAACCTGATCGCCGCGCCATTGAAAGGGCTCGGTCAGGTGATGTTTCTGGGTCATCCGCTGGCCGGTGCGCTGATTGCCGCGGGTTTGCTGATCGCTGATCGTCGCGCCTTTCTTTGGGCGGTATCGGGTTCTGTCGCCGGCGCTGGCTTCGCCCTTGTGCATCACGACACTTCAAGCGCGCTGCTGGGTTTGGGCGGTTACAACGCAGTGCTCGCCGCCCTCGCCTTCAGCCATGTTCGCCGCCAGCCCTGGCTGCCCTTGCTGGGGATTGTCCTGGCAATACTGCTCACCCCAGGCTTCGCCGCACTCGGCCTGGTCACCTTGACCGCGCCTTTCATCCTTGCCTGCTGGCTGGTCCGGGCGGGCATGCGTGTGCTGCGCCAGGCTGCCGAGGACACTGCGCCTTGCGCAACCACCGGGAATCACCCTAGGCTTCGCTGAATCCCGGTTCAGGCGTTCCCCCATGGACAGCAATAAAAACTGGCGTGAAGAGCTTTACGTCATGGTTTTCCAGAGCGACACCAAGGCTGGGCGGCGCTTCGACGGCATTCTGTTGTTGATCATCCTCGCCAGCCTGGTGATCGTGATGCTCGACAGCATCGACACGATCCATCAGAACTACGCCGACGTACTGGCCTATATCGAATGGGGCTTCACCCTCATCTTCGCCATCGAATATGGCCTTCGCCTGTATTGCTCGCCCAAGCCTTTGCGCTATGCGTTCAGCTTCTACGGGCTGGTGGATTTGCTGGCGATCGTGCCCGGGATCCTGGCGCTGTACTACAGCGATGCGCAGTACTTGCTGATTATCCGGATCATCCGGATGCTGCGAATTTTCCGCGTGCTCAAGCTCAGCCCGTATCTGAAGCAAGCCAACTACCTGATGTCGGCGTTGCGCGGCAGCAAGCAGAAGATCGTGGTGTTTCTGGTCAGCGTCTGCACGCTGGTCACGGTGTTCGGCACGTTGATGTATGTAATCGAAGGACCGGAACACGGCTTCACCAGCATTCCCAAAGGCATCTATTGGGCTATTGTGACGCTGACTACTGTAGGTTTCGGCGACATCGTGCCCAAGACACCGTTAGGTCAGGTAATTTCGTCTTTGGTGATGATTACCGGTTACTCGATCATCGCCGTGCCCACCGGGATTTTCACTGCCGAGCTGGCAAACGCGATGCGCGGTGAACAGCAGCAGACCGATTGTCCGGTGTGCAAGAAAAACAGCCACGAACAGGGTGCGGCATTCTGCTCCCGCTGTGGCAACGCATTGTTTAAGAAGCTGGAATAAGCAAAGCTCTTTTTAATCTTTAAAGGACTATGGGCATCCGGCTATAGTCGCTGGCAAAACGGTGGCAACACCTCTTTTTAATGACTGAAAAACAACCCCTGTAGGAGCTGGCTTGTCGAATCGTCGCACCGCAGCGAAGGTCTCAAGAGCGCCGCGTTCCGTCAGGCAAACAGCGTTATCGTTAAAGACCTTCGCTGCGGTGCGACGATTCGACAAGCCGGCTCCTACAAAAAAACAAGGAATGCGCAGTGAAAAAACTCTTTGGCGCCTCACTTCTGGCCGCAGGCCTGGCCCTGACCAGCGTGGCTCAGGCCGCACCCACCCTGCTGAACGTTTCCTACGACGTGATGCGCGATTTCTACAAGGACTACAACACGGCCTTCCAGAAACACTGGAAAGCCGAGCACAACGAAAACATCACCCTGCAGATGTCCTTCGGTGGCTCCAGCAAACAGGCGCGCTCCGTGATCGACGGCCTGCCAGCCGACGTCATCACCATGAACATGGCCACTGACATCAATGCGCTGGCGGACAACGGCAAACTGATCCCGGACAACTGGGTCACTCGCTTGCCGAACAACAGTGCGCCCTTCACCTCGGCCACCGTGTTCATCGTGCGCAAAGGCAACCCGAAAGCCCTGAAAGACTGGCCGGACCTGCTCAAGGATGGCGTGCAAGTGATTGTGCCGAACCCGAAAACCTCGGGTAACGGCCGCTATACCTATCTGTCGGCCTGGGGTTATGTGCTGAAAAACGGCGGTGACGAAACCAAGGCCAAGGATTTCGTCGGCAAGCTGTTCAAACAAGCGCCGGTGCTGGACACCGGTGGCCGTGCAGCCACCACCACCTTCATGACCAACCAGCTTGGCGACGTGCTGGTGACCTTTGAAAACGAAGCGGAAATGATCGCCCGCGAGTTTGGCCGCGATCAGTTCGAAGTCATCTACCCAAGCGTCTCCGCCGAAGCCGAGCCGCCGGTCTCCGTGGTCGACAAAGTGGTCGAGAAGAAAGGCACCCGCGCCGCCGCCGAGGAATACCTGAAGTACCTGTGGTCGCCGGAAGGTCAGGAGATTGCCGCGGCGAACTACTTGCGTCCGCGCGATCCGGCGGTGTTGGCGAAGTACACCGACCGCTTCCCGAAAGTGGACTTCCTCTCGGTCGAAAAGACCTTTGGTGACTGGCGTACCGTACAGAAGACCCACTTCAATGATGGCGGGATTTTTGATCAGATCTACAGCGGTCAGTAATCCCTGAGACCAACGAAAAGGCGGCCTTCACAGGTTAATGCCGATCAGTTAAGCGAATGTGCTTCACACTGTGGTAGCGAGCTTGCTCGCGATGGTCGTTAACGATGACGCGTGTTTGCTGGTTAAACGCAGCGCTCTCGAGTCCATCGCGAGCAAGCTCGCTCCCACAGTGTGAACCGCATTCGCTTAACTGATTGGCATTAACCTCTGCAGGCCGCCTTTTTTGTAGGAGCGGCACTTCGGCCACCACTCGACCGGGCATTCATTTCGCACAGGAATAATGACTATCACGCCAATCCCTCTTCCGCCGCTTTGGCCCGCCGCTTAGCCTGCGTGCCTTCACTTCAGTTCAGCGAGACCCGTTATGAGCCGTGCAACCCAGGTGTCCCACAGCACCGTGACAATGACCAGAGGGATGGTGCTGCTATTCGCCTTCTGCTGCGGCGCCATTGTGGCCAACCTCTATTACGCCCAGCCGATCATCGACCTGATCGCTCCGGATGTCGGTTTGACCAACTCCATGGCCAGTTTCATCGTTTCGCTGACCCAGATCGGTTACGCGTTGGGCATGTTATTCCTGGTGCCGCTGGGTGATCTGCTCGAGAACCGCCGGCTGATGATCATCACCAGTGTGGTGGCAATTGCCAGTCTGCTGGGCGCGGCGCTCACCGATCAGCCGAACGTGTTCTTGCTGATTTCGCTGCTGGTGGGTTTCAGTTCAGTGTCGGTGCAGATCCTGATTCCCCTGGCTGCGCACCTGGCACCGGAAGAGTCTCGCGGTCGTGTGGTCGGCGGGATCATGGGCGGCTTGCTGCTGGGGATTCTATTGGCGCGACCAGTGTCCAGCATAGTGGCTGACCATTTCGGCTGGCGGGCGATGTTTGTGATTGCAGCGGCACTGATGGCGGCAATCAGCGTCGTGTTGGCCGTGACCATTCCAAAGCGCCAGCCTGATCACAGCGCGACTTATGGCCAGTTGTTGGGTTCGCTCTGGACACTGTTGCGTAAAGAACCGGTACTGCGTCAACGCGCGTTTTACCAAGGCTGCATGTTCGCGACCTTCAGCCTGTTCTGGACTGCCGTGCCGCTTGAACTGGCGCGCAATCATGGCTTGTCGCAAACCCAGATCGCCGTTTTTGCCCTGGTTGGAGCCATTGGCGCCATAGCCGCGCCCATCGCCGGTCGCTTGGCCGATGCCGGCCACACCCGCATGGCGTCACTCCTGGCGCTGCTGTTCGCCAGCCTGAGCTTCCTGCCGGCCTTCATCCATCCGGTCTACAGCGTCATCGGCCTGGCGGTCACCGGTGTGGTGCTCGACTTCTGTGTGCAGATGAACATGGTCCTCGGCCAACGCGCGGTCTACGCCCTCGACGCCAAAAGCCGCAGCCGGTTGAATGCGTTGTACATGACCAGCATCTTCATCGGCGGCGCGTTTGGTTCGTCGGTGGCCAGTGCGGTGTATGAGCATGGCGGCTGGTTGTGGATCGTGATCGTCGGCAGTGCGTTCCCGTTGCTGGCGTTGTTGCGGTTTTTGAGCGTTTCAGAGAAGCGCTCGCTCGCTACCGCGTAAAGGTAAAAAAGCATCGTCGGATCGCCGCTTTGAGCAAGCCGGGCGGCGACCCGACGATGGCGACATGACTGACACCACTCAATGCCGAACCAGCTTCTCCATCGCCGCATCCGCCAGGAAGGAGGAGCGGCTTTTGACATTGTGCTCGCGCACATAGCGGTCAATACGCTGGATCACATAGCCAGGCAACGTCACATTGACTTTCTCGGTCCTGCCCATATACGGCGCGATGTCCAGCTCCAGCATGCCCCAGCCCATGTCGACAAATTCGGGATTGTTGCGATGCGCAGCCGCCGAACTCGGCATGGGAATCGATTCCCCGTCGGCCGCTATTTCCTGCAGCATGATGTGGGCTATTTCGATTGCAGCGTTGTAGGCATCTTCAAACGTATCCCCGGCGGTTACCGCGCCTGGAATATCGGGGATCTGAATACCGATGGCGGTGTTCTCGTCGCCCCACTCGATACAGATTGGATATTGCATTATGGATCTCCTGTGCAACCGGCTCGCGGGCAGATCAGCCCGGCGCGCCTCCTGATGCTTTTGATCGTCCCGATAGGTAAATCCTTTTTCGGATGAGGGACGGGAATCGTGTATGGGTTGTAGCGGTGAGTGAAAATGTGATGACTGCCAGTGACCCGATCCAGCGTCCAGCCCGCCTCTTCCAGCTCCTTGATCAATAACCTGCTCTGCACCCCAGCCTCCTTGCTTTGGCCTCAACAAAAGTAACCCTAGAGTTATCTTTACTCAAGCACAAAAACCGAGAGGACGACGGTTGGTTGTTTTACGGGGTGTGATTTGTCAGGCGCATTCGGATTGACCGTCGATGCAGGCTAGCAAACGATCGACCGTGTGTTCCAGCGGCCCCGAGTTGTCGATCACACGCACTGCCGGATCGTGCGCGGCGAGCACCCGCTCGCTGAAGCGGGCATTGCGCGCCAGCCGCGCCTCGATCTCGGCGACCGACTCCCGCCCCCGTGCCAGCAGGCGCTGGCGCAAAACGGCTTGATCGACGGTCAGCAACAGCACGAGCAGGTCAGGATAACGCCGGCGCGTAGCCGGCAGATGGCCGCGCGAGCCATTGACCAGTACGTCCTGACCTGCCGCCAGCCAGTCGTCGATTTCACGCGGGATGCCGTAGGCCAGGCCATTGGCATGCCAGCTCAGGGCAAACGCGCCCTGCGCCTCCATCTCGGCAAACCGTTGCGCACTCACGCCATGCGCCGCTTCCCCCACTGCTTCCGCCGAGCGGGTGATGACCCGCCGCACCATCCGACAGCCGCGATCGGCCAATGGCGCTCGTGCTGCATCCAACAGGCTGTCCTTGCCCGAACCGGAAGGTCCGATGAGATAGATCAACCTGCCCGCCATCAAAATACCCTCTTCGCCTGTCGCCAGACTTGTCGGACCACCGGCAGGCCGTCCTGGCTCCGTGTCTATTTGATCAAAAAGGCGACCCGAAGGTCGCCGTGTTTCGTGCTGACTATTTACTTCCCGAACTGCCGTCCCAACCCGCCCGGCACACCCTGGATAGTGGTGTCTTCCCACGGCCCGTTCGGGCTGATCGAACGACTCCAGCCGTTGTTCCAGCGGTAGTAGGTGCGCTGGCGGTAGAAGGTATTGGTCTGATCTTCGAGCACGTAGACCCCCAGCTTGGGATCCCAGTGGCTGTTGCCACCGGGCGGCGGGGCGAAACTGGCGGAGGTGCGGGGCAGCGGTTTGGCGGGCTTGGCCGGAATGCTCGGCTTGCTCGGCGTCGGGGCGGTGGACGGCGTCGGGCGGGGCTGCGAGGGCGGGATCGGCGGCTGTGGCGTCGGCGTCGGCTGAGGCCGCTGGACCGCGCAAGCGCTTAACCCCAGGACCATACTGAGCAGGGTGATACGAGCGATGGCGGTCATGGTTGCGTTTCCTGTCATTTATCCGGACTGTCGATGGTCAGTTGTTGCTGTGCGGTGGTACTGCTGGCCAAGGGCTGGCTGCGACCGATCCATTCGCCCGCCGTCGGCTGGCCGGCGCGGGAGATGCGCGCAACCAGTTGGACTTCAGGGAAGTTCGACAGTTTCAACTGCGGCATCATGGCATCGGCATCGCCCAGTTCGACGGTCGCCGGCAAGTCGGCCACGGTCAGGCGTTTGGCGGCCAGTGGCGCCGGTGGGCCGGATGTGGCCCGGGCAAAGATGAACACGCTGTCGCCCGGCTGGACCTTGGCCTTGAGCTCGGGTGAAAGATCCACACGGACCTTGAGCACCGCCGCGACCTTGGCAGCCGGCGCCTCGGCCAATTTGCCGCCGCCGGCGACGAGTTTTTCGCTGGCCCGAGCAATCCCGCCTTGCAGCGCGGCTCGGGAGTTGTCATCCGGCGGCAATTGCGTGAGCAGGCGATTCCAATAGTCGATGGCGTCCTGGTAACGCTCGCTTTCGAAGGCGGCGATACCGAGCAGGCCAAGGCTGGTGACTTCCTTCGGATCGGCCTTGAGCGCTTCGTCGGTCAGTGCCTGGATCTTGTCCGACCACTTCTTGCCATCGGCGAAGTATTGGGCCTGGGCCCATTGGCCGAGCAACTCCGGCTGACGACCGGCCACGTTAGCTGCACGTTCGAAGATCTTCGCTGCGTCAGCAGGACGATCCTGAGCCATGTAGGTGCGACCGAGGAAATACAGGCCTTCAGCCGAATCCGGCTGCGCCTCGACCGCGCGCTCCAGGCGACGGGTCATCTCTTCCATCGACTGTGGCGCCTGGGTGAATTCCCGGGTCAGCTCGACCTTGTCGCTGGCCCCGAAATGCAGGTACAGGCCAAGGCCCAGCACCGGCACCAGAATCGCCGCCAGCAATGGCAACGGTTTGCCCAGGCGCGACACTCGCGGTGCCTCGACGCCTTCAGTGTCCGCCAGCAGCTCACGAGCGGCTTCGGCACGACCAGTGTCCATTTGGCCGGCGTCGAGCACGCCCTCCTCCTGCTGGGTTTGCAGTTCGGCCACGCGCTCCTGATACAGCGCGACGTTGAGGGCGGTACGATCCTCTTCAAGCTGGGCGCGACGGCCACGCAGAACGGGGATCAACAGAAAACTCAGGGCAACCAGAAGCAGCAGACCTGCAGCGAGCCAGAAATCAATCATTCTTGGTTTTATCCAACAGGTGGTCGAGGCGCTCACGCTCCTCGGCAGAAAGCTCATCCTTGGTGGCAGCGCTTTGCACGCGCCGGCGTCGGACAATCACGGCGATGATCACGAAACCACCCAGCAGCAGGCCGGCGGGGCCGAACCAAAGCACCACTGTCTTGGCGTTCAGCGCGGGCTTGTAGCGCACGAAATCACCGTAGCGGTCGACCATGAAATCGATGATCTGCTGATTGTCCTTCCCCTCGCCAAGCATGCGGAAAATCTCTTTGCGCAGGTCGGCGGCAATCGGGGCGTTGGAATCGGCGATGTCCTGATTCTGGCACTTGGGGCAGCGCAGTTCTTTGGTCAACTCGCGAAAACGCTCGCGATCGCCTTCATTGGCGAACTCATAGGTATCGATGGCCGCATGCGCCACGCCGGCCATGCTCAAGCCCAACACCACAGCAGCTATCCAGCGCTTCATGGCTTGGCCTCATCCACCAGCGCCTGATACTTGGCTGCAAGTTTTTCACGCCAGACCTGTTCGTCGATCACCCCGACGAACTTGTCGCGGATGATGCCCTTGGCATCGATGAAGAAGGTTTCCGGGGCGCCATACACGCCGAGGTTCAGGCCCAATGTGCCTGCGTCGTCACGGATGTCCAATTGGTACGGGTTGTGGAATTCTTCCAGCCACTTCAAGGCATCCGCGTTGACATCCTTGTAGTTGATGCCGTAGATCACCACGCCCTTCTCGGCCAGCTTGTTCAGCACCGGGTGCTCGACCCGGCAGGAGATGCACCAGGTGCCCCAGACGTTGACCAGCGCCGGCTTGCCGAGGAGGTCGGCCCTGGTCAGGGTCTTGTCGCCCTGCACCGCGGGCAGGGAAAACTCCGGGAACGGCTTGTTGATCATCGCCGAGGGCAATTCCGCCGGGTTCAGGTACAGGCCGCGGTACAGGAACACGGCAACCACCAGGAAAATCGCCAGGGGCAACAGCATCAGCCAACGTCTCATGCCGTCGCTCCCGTCATGCCCAGTGCTTCACGCACGCGGCTTTTCACCTTGACCCGATAACGCCGATCCAGGGCCGCCAGCAACCCGCCGAAACCGGTGAGCAGGCCACCGAACCAGATCCAGCGCACGAACGGCTTGACGTGCACGCGCACGGCCCAGGCGCCATCCCCCAGCGGTTCGCCGAGGGCAACGTAGAGGTCCCGGGTGAAACCGGCATCGATCCCGGCTTCGGTCATCACCGAGTTCTGCACGGTGTACAGACGTTTTTCCGGATGCAGCACGCTGATTTCCTTGCCGTCACGGACCACTCGTACGGTGCCCTTGTCGGAGGTGAAGTTCGGGCCTTCGTAGTGTTTGGCGCCTTCGAACACGAATTGGTAGCCGCCCAGGTCCATGGATTCGCCCGGCGCCAGGCGCAGGTCGCGCTCGGCGCTGTTCTGGCTCGAGAGCACGACACCCAGGGCACACACGGCAATGCCGAGGTGCGCGACCTGCATGCCCCAGTAACTGCGGGTCAAGGTCGGCAGGCCTTTGATCAGGCCCTTGTGGCGAGTCTTGTCGAAGATGTCGCGAACGCCGGCCAGCAACACCCAGGCCGCGAGCATGAAGGTGGCGATCACCGCCCAGTTGAAATCACCGTAGGCGACGCCGGCCACCACAGCCAGCGCGGCGCTGCCGAGCAACACCGGGGTCAGCATGCCCATCAGCCATTTGACCGGGGTGTCTTTCCAGCGCACCAGCATGCCGACCGCCATCACCACCATCAACAACGCCATCAAGGGAATGAACAACGCGTTGAAGTACGGCGGGCCGACCGACAGCTTGGCGCCAGTCATCGCATCGAGGATCAACGGGTACAAGGTGCCGAGCAGAATCATCGAAGCCGCCACCACCAGCACCAGGTTGTTGCCCAGCAGCAGGGTTTCCCGGGACCAGAGGTTGAAGCCAACGTGACTCTTGACCACCGGTGCGCGCAGGGCGAACAGGGTCAGCGAACCGCCGACCACGAACAACAGGAAGATCAGGATGAACACACCACGCTCGGGGTCGGACGCAAAGGCGTGCACCGAGGTCAGCACACCGGAACGAACGAGGAAGGTGCCGAGCAGGCTCAACGAAAACGCGGCGATGGCCAACAGCACGGTCCAGCTCTTGAACACGCCACGCTTTTCCGTGACCGCCAACGAGTGAATCAGCGCCGTGCCGACCAGCCAGGGCATGAAGGAGGCGTTTTCCACCGGGTCCCAGAACCACCAGCCGCCCCAGCCGAGCTCGTAATAGGCCCACCAGGAGCCCAGCGTGATGCCGATACCGAGGAAAGCCCAGGCGACGATGGTCCACGGACGGGACCAGCGCGCCCACGCCGCATCGAGACGCCCGCCGAGCAACGCGGCGATGGCAAAGGCGAAGGCCACGGAGAAACCGACATAACCCATGTACAGCATGGGCGGGTGAACGATCAGGCCGATGTCTTGCAGCAAGGGGTTGAGGTCACGACCGTCCGTTGGAATCTGCGGCAGGATTCGCTCGAAGGGGTTCGACGTCAGGATCAGGAACAGCAGGAAACCGATGCTGATCATGCCCATGATCGACAATACTCGGGCAAGCATCACTTGCGGCAACTGCCGCGAGAATACCGACACGGCGAAGGTCCAGGCGCCGAGGATCAACGCCCACAGTAGCAACGAACCTTCGTGGGCGCCCCATACCGCACTGAATTTGTAGTACCACGGCAAGGCGCTGTTGGAGTTGCTGGCGACATAGGCCACGGAGAAATCGTCGGCCATGAAGGCGTACGTCAGGCAACCGAAGGCAAACAGCAGGAACGCGAACTGCCCCCAGGCGGCCGGCTGGGCCAGGCTCATCCACAAGCGGTCACCCCGCCAGGCACCCAGCAACGGCACCACGGCCTGGACCAGCGCGAAGCACAGCGCCAGGATCATCGCCAGGTGGCCCAGCTCAGGAATAAAAATGCCGGAAGTCATGGTTCAACCCTCCTTCGCGGGCGTTGGAGCCGATTGGCCGCTGTCTTTCAAAGCCTTGGTCACTTCAGGCGGCATGTATTTTTCATCGTGCTTGGCCAGCACTTCGTCGGCCACCACTACGCCATCGGCATTGAGCTTGCCCAGGGCGACGATGCCCTGCCCTTCGCGAAACAGATCCGGAAGGATGCCGCGGTAGCTGATGGTCACGGATTCCTTGAAGTCGGTGACAATGAATTTCACGTCCAGGGAATCGCCGGAACGTTGCAGCGAACCTTTCTCGACCATGCCGCCGGCGCGGATGCGCGTATCTTGCGGGGCTTCGCCGTTGGCGATCTGGGTCGGGGTGTAGAACAGATTGATGTTCTGTTGCAGGGCGCTCAGGGCCAGGCCGACCGCAGCGCCGACGCCGACCAGGATCGCGAGAATGATGATAAGACGCTTTTTACGCAGGGGATTCACTTGCCGTTCTCCCGGCGCAGACGACGCGCCTCTTGTTGCAGATACCGCTTGCGGGCCAGGACCGGCGCCGCCACGTTGAGAACCAGTACCGCCAGGCAAATGCCATAGGCCGACCAGACATACAGGCCGTGATGGCCCATGGCAAGGAAATCGCCGAATGAAGCAAAACTCATCGCGCGACCTCCAGGCTGTTTTGCACTTCGGCCTTGACCCAGCTCGCGCGAGCTTCGCGCTTGAGCACTTCAAGGCGCATGCGCAGCAACAGCACGGCGCCGAAGAAACAGTAGAAACCCAACACCGTCAGCAGCAATGGCAACCACATTTCCACCGGCATCGCCGGCTTTTCGGTGAGGGTGAAGGTGGCGCCCTGGTGCAGGGTGTTCCACCACTCCACCGAGTATTTGATGATCGGGATATTGATCACGCCGACAATCGCCAGCACCGCGCAGGCCTTGGCCGCGCTGTCACGATTGCTGATCGCGTTGCCCAGCGCAATGAGACCGAAGTACAGGAACAGCAGGATCAGCATGGACGTTAGTCGGGCATCCCAGACCCACCACGAGCCCCAGGTCGGTTTGCCCCAGATCGCGCCGGTGACCAGCGCCACGGCGGTCATCCAGGCACCGATGGGCGCCGCGCATTGCAGGGCGACGTCGGCCAGTTTCATCTTCCACACCAGCCCGACGATGCCGCACACGGCCAGCATCACGTAGATGGACTGCGCGAGCATGGCGGCCGGAACGTGGATGTAGATGATGCGAAAGCTGTTGCCTTGCTGGTAGTCCGGCGGTGCGAAGGCCAGCCCCCATACTACGCCAACGCCGATCAGCAGCAACGCCGCGACACTGAGCCACGGCAGCAGTTTGCCGCTGATGCCGTAGAACCATTTGGGTGAGCCGAGCTTATGAAACCAGGTCCAGTTCATTACTGTTTCCATCACGGTTGCTCCTGGCTTCAAGCGCCGGGAGTCTGCCTTTCTTCCAGGGAAGTGGTCAAAATTTGACCAGGCCTCATTATTATTCGCCGACGCTGATCTTCAGGCCAGCAGCTATTGCAAAAGGTGTCAGGGTTATCGCCAGGGCGGTCAGGCTGCCAAGCCACAGGAGATAACCGGTCGCCGGCATGCCTTGCAAGGCCGCCTGCAAGGCGCCACTGCCCAGGATCAACACCGGGATATACAACGGCAGGATCAGCAACGCCAGCAGCAGGCCGCCTCGCTTCAATCCCACCGTCAGCGCCGCGCCCACCGCACCGAGCAGGCTCAGCACCGGTGTACCCAGCAATAACGAAAGCAGCAACACCGGCAGACAGGCGGCAGGCAGACCGAGCATCAACGCCAGCAGTGGTGCCAGCAAAACCAGTGCCAGGCCGGAGAAGGCCCAGTGTGCCAGTACCTTGGCCAATACCAGAAGAGGCAGGGGGTGCGACGAAAGGACCCACTGTTCCAGGGAACCGTCCTCGAAATCACTGCGGAAGAGCCCGTCCAGCGAGAGCAAGACAGATAAAAGGGCCGCTACCCAGACCAGTCCAGGAGACAAGGTTTGCAACAATTGAGACTCGGGTCCGACCGCCAGCGGGAACAGCGAAACGACGATCGCGAAGAATACCAGCGGATTGGCCAATTCCGCGGGACGGCGGAACAGCAGACGGGCCTCGCGGGCGACCAACAGGCCGAAGACACTCATACGGCCCAGTTCCCCAAGTCGATGTCGCGATAACCCGCCGGCATCCGGCTCAGGGTGTGGTGCGTAGTCAGCACGACCATGCCACCGCGCTCGCAGTGTGCGGCCAGGTGTTCTTCGAGCTGCGCCACGCCTTGTTTATCGAGCGCGGTAAAGGGCTCATCGAGGATCCACAATGCCGGACTGTCCAGGTACAACCGCGCCAATGCCACGCGGCGCTGCTGGCCGGCGGACAGGGTATGGCAGGGAACATCCTCGAAACCGCGCAGACCGACAGCGGCCAACGCTTGCCAGATCGCCTCGTGGGAGGCCGGGTGATGCAAGGCGCAGAGCCAGCTCAGGTTTTCTTCCGGGGTCAGCAGGTCCTTGATCCCGGCGGCATGGCCGATCCACAGCAGGTTGTGCGCCAGTTCACTGCGTTGCTCGTTCAGCGGCTGGCCGTTGAGCAGCACTTGACCGGCGGTCGGCTGCATCAGGCCGCACAGCAGACGCAGCAGACTGGTCTTGCCGCTGCCGTTAGGGCCACTGATTTGCACCATTTCGCCACTGGCCAGTCTCAATTCGAGATTTTCGAAGAGCAGCCGAAGGTCTCGCTCACAGGCAAGGGCAACGGTTTGCAGGACAGGACTGGTCAAGAGATCACGGGCCTTTACGGTTCAAGTCGGCAGCGGTTCGGCCGCTAAAGTGATGCAGGATAAATGCTTTGGCAGCTCGGTCTAAGGCGCCAGATCAAGTATTTGCAAATGAATTCAGCGCCCCGGATACAACGGGGCCGCATTATACATGCCATGCCCTACTCTCAAGAGGGCAATTTCCTCAGGTTGTGACCGCATATGACAGGCGATATGAACATCCCCCCGCTACCGCCAACCGTGCCTGCGACGCCGCATGCGCAAGCGGTCAGTGGTGAGTTGCTCAAGTTGCTGACGCCGATGGAGGGCCTGATCAGCACCGGTCAGAGCGCCAAGGCCGAAGTGTTGTCGCTCAAGCAGGCGCAACAGACGTTTCAACTGCTGCTGAAGGTTACCCTCGACAGCGGCCGCCAGACCACGGTCCAGGCCACCAGCAGCCAGCCGCTGCTCCAGGGCACGCACCTTGCGATTACTCAGCCATCGGCAGCCAATCTGGCGATCACCGTGCAACAGGCCGTCGCGTCCAGCGTCGCCACCCTCACCCGCATCGACACCGCGCAACTGCCGGCCGGCACCCTGGTGCAAGGCAAGGTATTGACCTCTCAAGTCATGCCCCAAGTGTCGGGTCAGCCAACGGTCTTTCGCTCGATGGTGAGCCTGCTCAATACGGCGTTGAGTGGCAGTACATTGAGCATCGACAGCCCGCAGCCACTGCCCGTCGGCACCTTGTTGAGCGCACGGGTGCAGGACGCCCAGACCCTGACGTTCGTGCCCTTGAGCAGCCGTCAGGAACAACTGGCGGTGACTCAACAACTGGTCAGTCAGCAGAGTCGCCAGGGTTCGATCGACGGGTTGTTGAAAATGCTGCAAAACCTGCCCGCGGACCAGGCATCCAGCGAAGTGCGCGCTGCCGTGGACAAGTTGCTCGCCGGCCTGCCGGATGTGCATCAACTCAGTACACCCAAGGGCCTGGCCCAGGCACTGGCCGGCAGCGGACTGTTCCTCGAAGCGAAACTCCTCGGCGGGCAGAACCCGACGTTGGCGCCGGACATGAAGGGCGACTTGCTCAAGCTGATCGCACAATTGACCCCGGGATTGCCGGCCAACACCAACTTGAATGCGATCGTTGCCGCCAATACCCTGGCCCAAGCCATGCCGGGTTTCGTGCGCAGCGCCCTGGGCATGCTGGTGCAGGTCAGCGCCAAACCGTCGCCGACCACCTTCCCCCTGCCCGAACGCCTGTTGCAAAGCGCAGAAGGCGAGGACGATCTCGAACACCTGCTGCGCCTGGCGGCTGCAGCGGTGGCGCGCTTGCAAAGCCATCAACTGTCGAGCCTGGAGCAGACCGGCATGACCAGTGACGGGCGCCTGATGAGCACCTGGCAGCTGGAAATACCAATGCGCAATATGCAGGACATCGTGCCACTGCAAGTCAAGTTCCAGCGCGAAGACGCTCCCGAACAGCAGCAGCCAAAAGAACGCCACGAAGAACGCCCGCCCAGGCAACAGCTCTGGCGCGTCGAACTGGCGTTCGACATGGAGCCGCTCGGGCCGCTACAGGTACAAGCGCAGTTGATCAGTGGCAGCCTTTCCAGTCAGCTATGGGCCGAGCGGCCCTATACCGCCAGCCTGATCGAAAGCAATCTGGCGGCACTGCGTCAACGCCTGCTGGATTCGGGCCTGAACGTCGGCGACATCGATTGCCACCTCGGCACACCGCCGCAAGGCGCCCAAACCCGTCTCGAACAACGCTGGGTCGACGAAACCGCATGAAAATCCCTGACACCCCGCGCCAGGCCATCGCTCTCAAATACGATGGCAGCCATGCCCCTACCCTCACGGCGAAAGCTGACGATGCGCTGGCCGAAGCCATTTTGAAGATTGCCCGGGATTATGAAGTACCGATTTACGAGAACGCCGAACTGGTGAAGCTGCTGGCGCGGATGGAGTTGGGGGAAAGTATTCCGGAAGAGTTGTACCGTACGATTGCCGAGATTATTGCGTTTGCGTGGAATCTGAAGGGGAAATTTCCCGCGGGGCACGATCCGGATGGGCCGATGGTCGAGAAGGACATTACCGATCGCGGGGATGATTACTGAGATTTCAATTAACGCCATCCTGTAGGAGCGAGCCTGCTCGCGAAAAACCAACGGGCGCCGCGGTTTGCCAGCTATAACGCGTTATCGTTGACGATTTTCGCGGGCAAGCCCGCTCCCACAGGGGAACGCGGAAAACCGTCGGGCGCTGGGGGGTATCAGGTTTAACGCGTTATCGTTGACGGTTTTCGCGAGCAGGCTCGCTCCCACAGGGGGTTGTGGACGGTCCTGTCAGCTTTTGTGCAACTTGCTCATCAGCTCCGCCTCGGCCTGGGTCAGGCCGCAGGACTGAGTCAGTTCGTTGACGCTTGCGCCCATGCCTACCAGGCGAGCCGCCTGGGCGAACGACAGGCTCGACGGGTCGCGTTGTTCCAGCTGCGCCAGTTTGTCCGGCAACGGCCCGACCACCGCGCGCAATTCCTGCAGGTCCTGCCCCATGCGCACGTTGCTGTTCTGGTAGTCGTCGACGCGCTTGGCCAGGTCCTTGAGGCGCTGGTCGCGCAGCGCATCATCCCCGGCCTGTTGCGCGGCGACCAGCTTTTGCGCGCGCACGTAGGCCAGGAACATTGCCAGCGTGCCTGCCCACAAGAGGAACAGGACAATGACCGCCACCTCAAGCATCAATCAGATGTTCTCCAGGTCCGACCATTCTTCTTCGCTCATCATCTTGTCCAGTTCGACCAGGATCAGCAATTCGTTGTTCTTGTTGCACACGCCCTGGATGAACTTGGCGGACTCGTCGTTACCGACGTTCGGCGCGGTTTCGATTTCCGACTGGCGCAGATAAACCACTTCGGCCACGCTGTCGACCATGATCCCGACCACTTGCTTGTCGGCTTCGATGATGACGATACGGGTGTTGTCGCTGATTTCGGCGTTCATCAGGCCGAAGCGCTGACGGGTGTCGATCACGGTGACCACGTTGCCACGCAGGTTGATAATGCCCAGCACGTAGCTCGGGGCACCGGGGACCGGGGCGATTTCGGTGTAGCGCAGGACTTCCTGGACGCGCATCACGTTGATGCCGTAGGTTTCATTGTCCAGCTTGAAGGTTACCCATTGCAGGATCGGATCTTCGGAACCCTTTGCAGACGACGCCTTCTCATTCATACCCTGACCCCTAGATAAACCGCCCTGGCGGTGTGTGTTCTGTGCGACGACATGCAGTGCCGCCTTCTGTTTTGTCATGTAGCTACTATGTCGGTTGACGCGCCGGCTTGTTGTCGTCCATGTGTTTTGCCCCACCGCTGGCGATCAACTCGGCCAGTTCGGTAACGTCGAGCAACGCACACATGTGTTCGATCACCGTGCCCGCCAGCCATGGCCGTTGACCGCGGTGACTGCGCCATTTGATTTCGTTCGGGTCCAGGCGCAACGAGCGGCTGACCTGATGCACCGCCAGCCCCCACTCGTAGCCCTGCACCGAAATGACGTATTGCAGGCCCTGGCGGAAATCGTCGCGGTAACGATCGGGCATGACCCAGCGCGCGGTATCGAGCACCTTCAGGTTGCCGGCCTGGCTTGGCAGGATTCCGAGGAACCAGTCGGGCTGACCGAACAGGGGCGTCAGTTCGTGACCGGACAACGAATAGATCGAACCCAGGCACACCAGCGGTACCGCCAGGGTCAACCCGGCGACGTCGAACAACAGGCATTCGAATGGCTCGGCGGCCCATGAAGGACGACCGTTTGTTTCAATCGTTGGCGGCGTGGTGCCGGGAGCTTGATGGACTTCGACTACCGGCGGTACCAGGGTTTGCAGTGGTGGTGCGATGGCCGATTCGGGTACCGGAACCGGTGCCGGCGCTTCGTCGATCACTCCCGATGCTTGCGTGACCGGAGCAACCACAGGCGCGGCAGCCACAGCGGATTTCCGTGCATCGAGTGCCTGCTCTTCAAGCACCGCCGCCTGGAATTCATCCAGTGCGTCTTCAACCTCCGGCAGCGCCTCCATTTCCAGCGGCAGCTCTTCGGTCACCTCCATCAGCAAGCTGTCCAGATAGGACTGCAGCGCCAGTTGCGGACGTGAAGTGGTCTTTACCGGCCTGTTCACTGACGCCCACCCATTGCAGGAGCGAGCCTGCTCGCGAAAAACCTGAGAGCGCCGCGGAGTGTCAGGTTTCCAGCGTCATCGTTGACGACCATCGCGAGCAAGCTTGCTCCTACAGCGAAAAACCTGAGAGCGCCGCGGAGTGTCAGGTTTCCAGCGTTATCGTTGACGACCATCGCGAGCAAGCTTGCTCCTACAGCGAAAAACCTGAGAGCGCCGCGGGGTGCCAGGTTTCCAGCGATATCGTTGACGACGGGGATCGGGTTCATCTCAGGCCACCTGCGGGACGAGTTGTGCCGCCAGCAGGTGCTTGAGCAGGGCGCGGTACGCGAGGACGCCACGGCTCTTGGTGTCGAACTGCGAAGGCGTCATGCCCGCACGACTGGCGTCCCGCAAGCGGGTGTCGACCGGGATGTGGCCCTGCCAGATTTCCTCCGGGTACATGTCGCGCAACAACCGCATTGTCCCGATGGAGGCCTGGGTACGGCGATCGTACAAGGTCGGCACGATGCTGAACGGCAGCGCCTGTTTGCGCGAGCGGTTGATCATCGTCAGGGTGCTGACCATGCGCTCCAGGCCTTTGACCGCCAGGTGCTCGGTCTGCACCGGGATCACCAGCTGCTGGCTCGCCGCCAAGGCATTGACCATCAGCACGCCGAGCAACGGCGGACTGTCGATCAGCGCGTAATCGAAGTCCTGCCACAACTGCGCCAGGCTCTTGGCAATCACCAGGCCCAGGCCGCTCTGGCCCGGCGACTGGCGCTCGAGGGTCGCCAGCGCGGTGCTCGACGGCAACAGCGAAATGTGTTCATGACTGGTGGACAACAACAACTGACCGGGCAACCCCTCGGGCACGCTGCCCTTGTGCAGGAACAGGTCGTAGACGCTGTGTTCCAGGCGATCGGGGTCATAACCGAAGTAACTGGTCATGGAGCCGTGGGGGTCGAGATCGACCACGACCACGCGCTTGCCCGCCTCGGCCAGTAACCCGGCTAAAGCGATGGAGGAAGTGGTTTTACCTACACCACCTTTTTGATTGGCGACTGCCCAGACTCTCATTTGGATTGTTCCTCCCGGTCGACAGGTACGACCGAGAATTAGCTCAGCGTATTAATGCGGGTGACGGAGAATTGACGGCACTCTCTCGTCCCGGCGACTTGATCGGGGTCGGTGCAGTTTGTGTGCCAGCACGCTTCAAGGCGGCATCCGGTTTGGCATTGGTGGTTCCGGTGCCGGTCAGGCTGCGACGGATATCGAGATTTCGCGACACCACCAGCACCACGCGCCGGTTACGCGCCCGGCCCTCGGCGGTCGCGTTGTTGGCCACCGGCTGGAACTCACCGTAACCCACCGACGCCAGACGACCGGGGTTCACCCCCTGCATCGCCAGCATGCGCACGATGCTGGCCGACCGGGCCGAGGACAGCTCCCAGTTGGTCGGGTATTGCGCAGTGCGGATCGGTCGATCGTCGGTGAAACCTTCAACGTGAATCGGGTTGTCGAACGGCTTCAGGATCGCGGCGACCTTGTCGATGATGTTGAACGCGATGTCGCTGGGCATGGCGTCGCCGCTGCCGAACAACAGGCTGGAATTGAGCTCGATCTCGACCCACAACTCATTGCCGCGCACGGTCATCTGGTTGGAACTGATCAGGTCGCCGAATGCCGCGCTGATGTCATCGGCGATGCTTTTCAGCGGATCGTTGGCGGCCTGGGCGATGCCCGCGTCGATTTGCTCGCTGTCCTTTACCAGTGGCTTGGCCGGGGTCACGGTCCTCGGTCGTTCGTCGCCGACGGGAATCGGCTGCAGTGCGCGGTCGGCATTGGCAAAGACCCCGATCAAGGCTTCGGAAATCACCTTGTACTTGCCTTCGTTGACCGAAGAGATCGAGTACATCACCACGAAAAAAGCGAACAGCAAGGTGATGAAGTCCGCGTAGGACACCAGCCAGCGTTCACGATTGACGGGTTCTTCAGGTTGCCGGCGACGAGCCATCGTCCATGACCTCCTCAATCCATGAAACCGTGAAGCTTCATCTCGATGGAACGAGGGTTTTCACCTTCGGCGATCGACAGGATCCCTTCGAGCAGCATTTCGCGATAACGCGACTGGCGCAGGGCGACGGACTTGAGCTTGGCGGCAATCGGCAGCAGCACCAGGTTGGCACTGGCCACGCCGTAGATGGTGGCGACGAAGGCCACGGCAATGCCGCTGCCCAGTTGTGACGGATCGGCCAGGTTGCCCATGACATGGATCAGGCCCATCACCGCACCGATGATGCCGATGGTCGGCGCGTAGCCGCCCATGCTTTCGAAAACTTTGGCGGCCTCGATATCGCGGCTTTCCTGGGTGTAGAAATCCACCTCCAGAATGCTGCGAATGGACTCCGGCTCGGCGCCGTCCACCAGCAGTTGCAGGCCTTTGCGCGAGTAATTGTCGGGTTCGGCATCGGCCACCCCTTCCAGGCCAAGCAAACCTTCCTTGCGCGCGGTCAGGCTCCAGCCCACCACGCGATCGATACCGCCGGCCAGATCCACCCGCGGCGGGAACAAAATCCAGACCAGGATCTGCAAGGCGCGCTTGAAGGCGCTCATCGGCGACTGCAGCAGCGCCGCCCCGACGGTGCCGCCGATGACAATCAGTGCTGCCGGGCCGTTGACCAGTGCGCCGAGGTGACCGCCTTCAAGGTAGTTGCCGCCGATGATCGCGACAAATGCCATGATGATCCCGATCAGGCTCAGTACATCCATCAGACACACGCCTCGACCAGATGCCTGCCAATCTCGTCCAGGCCATACACCGCGTCGGCCAGTTCGGCTTTGACGATGGCCATCGGCATGCCGTAGATCACGCAGCTGGCTTCATCCTGGGCCCAGATCGAACTACCGCTCTGCTTGAGCAGGCGCGCGCCTTCTCGTCCGTCGGCGCCCATGCCGGTCAACACCACCGCCAGAACTTTGTCGCCGTAGGACTTGGCCGCCGAACCGAAGGTGATGTCCACGCACGGCCGGTAGTTCAGTCGCTCGTCACCCGGGAGGATTTTCACCGCGCCACGGCCGTCGACCATCATCTGCTTGCCACCCGGCGCCAGCAGCGCGAGGCCCGGACGCAGGATGTCGCCATCCTCGGCTTCCTTGACGCGGATGCGGCAGAGCTTGTCCAGGCGCTCGGCGAACGCCTTGGTGAACGCCGCCGGCATGTGCTGGATCAACACGATCGGTGCAGGGAAATTGGCTGGCAACTGGGTCAGCACCCGCTGCAGGGCAACCGGGCCGCCGGTGGACGTGCCGATGGCGACCAGTTTGTAAGCTTTGCGCTTGGGTGCTGGCGACGACGAGACCGGGGCGTGCGTACGCGCCGGAATGGGTGCCGGGGCCGGACGCGCCGGCGCGCTACTACCGTAACTGGTGACGCTCGAAGGCGCAGACGTCGGGGCTGGGGCTGGCGCGGCGACCGGCGCCGGAGCGCTGTAGGCGCTGACACGACGGTTACTGCGCGAGATGCTCAGGATCTTCTCGCACAGCAGTTGCTTGACCTTCTCCGGGTTGCGCGAAATGTCTTCGAAATTCTTCGGCAGGAAATCCACTGCGCCAGCATCCAGCGCGTCGAGGGTGACCCGGGCGCCTTCATGGGTCAGCGAGGAGAACATCAACACCGGGGTCGGGCAGCGTTGCATGATATGCCGCACGGCGGTGATGCCATCCATCATCGGCATCTCGTAGTCCATGGTGATCACGTCCGGCTTGAGGGCCAACGCCTGATCGATCGCCTCTTTGCCGTTGGTCGCCGTGCCGACGACCTGGATATTCGGATCGGCTGAAAGAATTTCCGAGACGCGGCGGCGGAAAAACCCCGAATCGTCCACCACCAGGACCTTGACTGCCATAAACACTCCATATGGACGGAGCAAGGCTCAGTCGCCCCGCCCCGCCAGAATCAAATACGCCGCGTGGCGTAACGCTTGAGCATGCTCGGAACATCGAGAATCAACGCGATGCGGCCGTCACCGGTGATGGTGGCGCCCGACATGCCCGGGGTCCCCTGGAGCATTTTGCCCAATGGCTTGATGACCACTTCTTCCTGGCCCACCAGTTGGTCGACGACGAAGCCGATCCGCTGGGTGCCCACCGTCAGGATCACCACATGGCCTTCACGCTGCTCTTCGTGAGCGGCGGAGCGCACCAGCCAGCGCTTGAGGTAGAACAGTGGCAGCGCCTTGTCGCGCACGATCACCACCTCCTGGCCGTCCACCACGTTGGTGCGCGACAGGTCGAGGTGGAAGATCTCGTTGACGTTCACCAGCGGGAAGGCGAACGCCTGGTTGGCGAGCATGACCATCAGCGTCGGCATGATCGCCAGGGTCAGCGGCACCTTGATGACGATCTTCGAGCCCTGGCCTTTGGCCGAGTAGATGTTGATCGAACCGTTAAGCTGGGAAATCTTGGTTTTCACCACGTCCATGCCCACGCCACGACCCGACACGTCGGAGATCTCGGTCTTGGTCGAGAACCCCGGGGCGAAGATCAGGTTGTAGCACTCGGTGTCGCTCAGGCGCTCGGCCGCGTCCTTGTCCATCACCCCGCGTTTTACCGCGATGGCACGCAGGACGTTCGGGTCCATGCCTTTGCCGTCATCGGAAATCGACAGCAGGATGTGATCGCCTTCCTGTTCGGCCGCCAGAATCACTTTGCCGCCGCGGGGCTTGCCCGACGCTTCACGTTCTTCCGGCGATTCGATGCCGTGGTCGACGGCGTTGCGCACCAGGTGGACCAGCGGATCGGCCAGGGCCTCGACCAGGTTCTTGTCGAGGTCGGTTTCTTCGCCGACCAGCTCCAGGTTGATCTCTTTCTTGAGCTGGCGCGCCAGGTCGCGAACCAGGCGCGGGAAACGTCCGAAGACTTTCTTGATCGGTTGCATCCGTGTCTTCATGACCGCGGTCTGCAGGTCGGCCGTGACCACGTCGAGGTTCGACACGGCCTTGGACATTGCCTCATCGGCGCTGTTGGCACCCAGGCGGACCAGACGGTTACGCACCAGTACCAACTCACCGACCATGTTCATGATTTCGTCGAGCCGCGCGGTGTCGACCCGCACGGTGGTCTCGGCTTCGCTGGCCGGCTTCTCAGGCGCAGGCGCCGCAGGTGCACGCGCAGGCGCCGGGGCGGCCTTCGCTGCTTCGGCGGTTGGCTCGGGGGCTTTGGGCTCGAGGGCTTTGGCGACCGGTTGCGGCCCTGCCGCCTTGGCGACCGGCGTGGCCACCGACGCACTGGCGCCGGTCGCGGTGCCGACTTCAGAAAACTTGCCTTTGCCGTGAAGCTCGTCGAGCAGCGCTTCGAACTCGTGATCGGAGATCAGATCGCTGCCCACCGCTGCGGCCTCCGGCGCGGCCGGGACCGGAGCCGACGCGATCGCCGACTCCAGCGCTTCGACCGCGAAGTTGCCCTTGCCATGCAACTGGTCGAGCAGTGCTTCGAATTCTTCGTCGGTGATGTCGGAGCTGTCCCCTGCCGCTTTCGGTGCGGCGGGCGCTGCTGGTGCGGTTGGTGCAGCCACGGCGTCGACGGCGAACCGGCCTTTACCATGCAACTGATCGAGCAATGCCTCGAACTCGGCATCGGTGATTTCGTCGCTGACCGGCCCATTGTGGCTGACCGGTGCTGGTGCCGGAGCGGCAGGCGCCGCCTCGGCCTGCGCCTTGACCGCGTTCAACGAGTCCAGCAGTTGTTCGAATTCGTTGTCGGTGATGTCATCCGCCACGCTTTCAGCCACAGGCGCCACGGCGACAACCGGTGCCCCTTCGTCGGCCGATTGCGGCTCGGCCAGGCGCGCCAGGGCCGCCAGCAACTCAGGCGTGGCCGCCGTGACCGGGCTGCGTTCGCGGACCTCGGTGAACATGCCGTTCACTGCATCCAGCGCTTCAAGAACCACGTCCATCAGTTCCGAATCGACGCGACGTTCACCCTTGCGCAGGATGTCGAACACGTTCTCGGCGATGTGACAGCACTCCACCAGCTCGTTGAGCTGGAGGAAGCCGGCGCCTCCTTTTACAGTGTGAAAACCGCGAAAAATTGCATTGAGCAAGTCCGCATCATCCGGTCGGCTTTCAAGCTCGACCAGCTGTTCGGACAGTTGCTCTAGAATCTCGCCGGCCTCAACCAGGAAATCCTGAAGGATCTCTTCATCGGCGCCGAAGCTCATTAAATGGGTGCTCCTAACAGGTCTTAAAATCCAAGGCTGGAAAGCAAATCGTCCACATCGTCCTGACCGGACACAACGTCTTCTCTTTTATCGGCATGAATCTGCGGACCTTCACCCTGCGAGAGCTGTTTTTGCGGATCTTTTTCCGCCCGCATCGCTTCACGGTCATGTTCGATGCCCGCAAAGCGGTCCACCTGACTGGCCATCAGCACGAGCTTGAGCAGGTTGCTTTCAACTTCGGTGACCAATTGGGTCACACGCTTGATCACTTGCCCGGTGAGGTCCTGATAGTCCTGGGCGAGCAGGATATCGTTGAGATTGCTCGACACGATGCGGTTGTCGACGCTGCTGCGTGTCAGGAAACCATCGACCCGCCGGGCCAGTTCGCGGAACTCTTCAGCCCCGACTTCGCGACGCATGAAGCGTCCCCAGTCCGTACTCAGCGCCTGGGCCTCATTGCTCAGGCTGTTGACCAACGGCGTGGCGTTCTCCACCAGGTCCATGGTGCGGTTGGCCGCGGCTTCGGTCAGCCGGACCACATAGCCCAGGCGCTCCGTGGCGTCCGTGATCTGGGAGACTTCCTCGGCTTGCGGCATGTGCGGGTCAATCTGGAAATTGACGATCGCGCTATGCAACTCGCGGGTGAGCTTGCCTACTTCCCGATACAGGCCGCGGTCACGGGTCTGGTTGAGCTCATGGATCAGTTGTACCGCGTCGCCGAACTTGCCTTTTTCAAGGCTTTGAACCAGTTCGACCGCGTGTTTTTTCAGGGTCGACTCGAAATCGCCCTGTGAAGATTCTTTATGCTCCATAGCTTCCCCGTGGCGCCGTTGCTCAACCAATGCGTTCGAAAATCTTTTCGATTTTGTCTTTCAGCGCCTGGGCCGTGAAGGGTTTGACCACATAGCCGTTTACCCCGGCCTGGGCCGCTTCGATGATCTGCTCGCGCTTGGCTTCTGCGGTCACCATCAGCACCGGCAGGTGCTTGAGCTTTTCATCGGCGCGCACGTGGCGCAGCAGATCGATGCCGGTCATGCCTGGCATGTTCCAGTCGGTGACCAGAAAGTCGATGCTGCCGCTGTTGAGCACCGGAATGGCGGTAGTGCCATCATCCGCCTCGACCGTGTTGGTGAACCCAAGGTCACGCAACAGGTTTTTTATGATCCGCCGCATCGTTGAGAAGTCATCAACGATGAGGATTTTCATGTTCTTGTCCAAGTCGACCTCCAAGCAGTCTTAAACGCGCCCAACACCTGGACGCGCCATTTCAATCAATCCGGCGATACACTCGATGACTGTCTGGAGCACAACAGATCGAGACCGGCGCAGTTCACCACCCCGCCAGTCACGTTCGCAGTGTCCCCACACTGCCTTCAGCGCGCTCGCCACTCCCCCAAGCGCGCCCGCAAACGGGCCGCGCACTGGCTGTGCAACTGGCTGACCCGGGATTCGCTGACCCCCAGAACCTCGCCGATTTCCTTGAGATTCAGCTCTTCGTCGTAGTACAGCGCCAACACCAGTCGCTCACGCTCGGGCAGGTTGGCGATCGCGTCCGCCAGCGCCGCCTGGAAGCGTTCATCTTCCAGATCCCGCGACGGTTCCGGATGCGCACTCGCGCCATCCTCGTGCAGCCCTTCGTGTTCGCCGTCCTGCAACAGATCGTCGAAACTGAACAGCCGGCTGCCCAGGGTGTCGTTCAAAATCCCGTAATAATCGTCGAGACTCAACTGGAGTTCGGCCGCAACTTCGTGATCTTTAGCGTCGCGACCGGTTTTTGCTTCAATCGAGCGAATCGCGTCGCTGACCATGCGGGTATTGCGGTGGACCGAACGTGGCGCCCAGTCCCCCTTGCGCACCTCATCGAGCATCGCGCCGCGGATTCGAATGCCCGCGTATGTCTCGAAGCTGGCGCCTTTGCCGGCGTCATATTTGGTCGACACTTCCAGCAGACCGATCATCCCGGCCTGGATCAGGTCTTCGACCTGGACACTGGCTGGCAGACGCGCCAGCAAGTGGTAAGCAATGCGTTTGACCAGTGGCGCGTAACGCTCGATCAGCTCGTACTGCGCGTCACGTGCCGACTGCTTGTAAAAGTTGTAGCCACCGGCTGTCATAGCACCGGTCCTGCGGTTTGTTGCACGAGGCGTTCGACGAAAAACTCCAGGTGCCCGCGGGGATTGGCCGGCAGCGGCCAGGTATCGACCTTCTGTGCAATGGCCTTGAAGGCCAGGGAGCACTTGGAACGCGGGAAGGCCTCATAGACCGCGCGCTGTTTCTGCACGGCCTTGCGCACGCTTTCGTCATACGGCACGGCGCCGACGTATTGCAAGGCGACGTCGAGGAAGCGATCGGTGACCTTGGTCAACTTGGCGAACAGGTTGCGACCTTCCTGCGGGCTCTGGGCCATGTTGGCCAGGACGCGGAAACGGTTCATGCCGTAATCGCGATTGAGCAATTTGATCAGGGCGTAGGCGTCGGTGATCGACGTCGGTTCGTCACAGACCACCAGCAACACTTCCTGGGCGGCGCGAACGAAACTGACGACCGACTCACCAATGCCCGCCGCGGTGTCGATCACCAGGACGTCGAGGTTATCGCCGATATCGCTGAAGGCCTGGATCAGGCCGGCATGTTGCGCCGGGCTCAGATGCACCATGCTCTGCGTGCCGGACGCGGCCGGCACGATACGAATGCCGCCCGGGCCTTGCAACAGAACGTCGCGCAACTCGCAGCGGCCTTCGATCACGTCGGCCAGGGTACGTTTGGGTGTCAGTCCCAGCAGGACGTCGACGTTCGCCAGCCCCAGGTCGGCGTCCAGCAACATGACGCGCCGGCCGAGCTCGGCGAGAGCCAGGGACAAGTTCACTGACACGTTAGTTTTCCCGACGCCACCTTTGCCGCCGGTCACCGCGATCACCTGTACGGGATGCATGCTGCCCATGTTATTTCTTTACCTTGTCTTGCATAGACGGAGGCCACATTACTGGCTGCGCGTTCACATACGGAACAATGCATGGCAGGCCATCGATGTAGGTACAAAAACTATTCATTGCTACCTCAGCCGACCTGTTTGGTCGGGCTGTGATAAATATCAGCGAACATATCAGCCATGGCTTCTTCGCTGGGTTCTTCCTGCATTTGCACGCTTACTGCACGGCTGACCAGATGATGACGACGCGGCAGATGCAAATCATCCGGAATCCGCGGGCCATCGGTCAGGTAAGCCACGGGTAAATCATGGCTGATGGCCAGGCTCAACACCTCGCCCAGACTCGCCGTTTCATCCAGTTTAGTCAGGATGCAGCCAGCGAGCCCGCAGCGCTTGTAACTGTGATAAGCGGCCGTCAGCACCTGTTTCTGGCTGGTGGTGGCCAATACCAGATAATTCTTTGACTTGATGCCACGCACCGCCAGGCTTTCGAGCTGCATGCGCAGGGCCGGGTCGCTGGCCTGCAGGCCGGCGGTATCGATCAGCACCACGCGCTTGCGCAGCAAGGGATCGAGCGCCTGCACCAGCGATTGCCCCGGGTCGACGTGCGTCACCGGCACATTGAGGATGCGGCCGAGGGTCTTGAGCTGTTCCTGGGCACCGATCCGGTAGCTGTCCATGCTCACCAGCGCGATATTCTGCGCGCCGTACTTGAGCACGTACCGGGCCGCGAGTTTGGCCAGGGTGGTGGTCTTGCCCATGCCGGCAGGGCCGACCATGGCAATCACACCGCCCTCTTCCAGGGGTTCGATGTCCGGTGTATTGATCATCCGCGCCAAATGCGCCAGCAACATGCGCCAGGCCTGACGGGGCTCTTCGATGTCGGGAATCATTGCAAGCAAATCCCGGGACAACGGACCGGACAGGCCGATGCGTTGCATGCGCCGCCAGAGGTTGGCCTGGGCCGGGCGGCTGCCTTGCAGCTGATTCCAGGCCAGGGAGCCGAGTTGCACTTCCATCAATTCGCGCAGGCTGTTGAGCTCGAAACGCATCGAGTCGAAGGCGCGCGGGTCGACGCCACCGGAGAACGCGGCAGGCGCTGGCGCAGGGCGCGCAGGTTCGGTGTAAGTCGGCTCGACCAGCGGCTCGGCGGCGGTCAGCGGCAGGCCGGCGAACAACTGACGATTGGTGGCCTTGTCGCTCTCGCCTTCGCTACGCAGGCTCAGTTCGGCCTGGGCGGTGACGATCCGCGACTGGGTCTTGCGCAGTTCGTCTTCGAGCTCCATGTTCGGCACACGCGGCGCCAGCGCCGACAGCTTGTAATCCAGGGCGGCGGTCAGCTCGACACCACCGGCGATCCGGCGGTTGCCAATGATGGCGGCGTCAGCGCCCAGCTCATCACGAACCAGCTTCATGGCCTGACGCATATCGGCGGCGAAAAAACGCTTAACTTGCATGAACCCTTACCTCAGCCGTTGGGCCCTACTGTCGCAACGATGGTCACTTGCTTGTTGTCAGGGATTTCCTGGTACGCCAACACATGCAAGCCCGGGACTGCGAGCCGGCCAAATCGCGACAACATCGCGCGAATCGGACCGGCTACCAGCAGAATCACCGGTTGACCTTGCATTTCCTGGCGCTGCGCCGCCTCGATCAACGAGCGCTGCAGCTTTTCAGCCATGCTTGGCTCCAGCAGAACGCCCTCTTCCGAGCCTTGTCCCGCCTTCTGCAGACTATTGAGCAATATCTGTTCCAACCTTGGCTCCAGCGTGATCACTGGCAGCTCGGAGTCAGTGCCTACAATGCTTTGGACGATTGCGCGGGATACGCCGACGCGGACGGCCGCCACCAGCGCGGCGGTATCTTGACTCTTGGCCGCGTTGTTCGCGATGGCCTCGGCAATGCTGCGAATGTCCCGCACCGGTACCTGTTCGGCCAGCAAGGCCTGCAACACCTTGAGCAGTTGCGACAGCGAGACCACGCCCGGCACCAGTTCTTCAGCCAGCTTTGGCGAGCTCTTGGCCAGCAATTGCATGAGTTGCTGCACTTCTTCGTGTCCGATCAGCTCACTGGAGTGCTTGTACAGAATCTGATTTAAATGAGTAGCCACCACGGTACTGGCATCGACCACGGTATAACCGAGGGATTGCGCCTGGGCCCGCTGGCTGACTTCGATCCAAACCGCTTCCAGACCGAAAGCCGGATCTTTGGCGTTTATGCCGTTCAACGTACCGTAGACCTGCCCCGGGTTGATCGCCAGTTCCCGGTCCGGGTAAATCTCCGCTTCGGCCAGGATCACCCCCATCAGGGTCAGGCGATAGGCGCTCGGTGCCAGGTCGAGGTTGTCACGGATATGCACGGTCGGCATCAGGAAGCCCAGGTCCTGGGACAGCTTCTTGCGCACGCCCTTGATCCGCGCCAGCAACTGACCACCCTGGTTGCGATCCACCAGCGGAATCAGGCGGTAGCCGACTTCCAGGCCGATCATGTCGATCGGGGTGACGTCGTCCCAGCCCAGCTCCTTGGTTTCCTGGGCGCGGGCCGGCGACGGCAGCAGCTCCTGTTGACGCTGGACCTCTTGCAGGGCCTGGACCTTGACGTTGTTCTGCTTCTTCCAGAACAGGTACGCGCCGCCGGCTGCCAGGGCCGCCATGCTGAGAAAGGAAAAGTGCGGCATGCCCGGCACCAGGCCCATCACCGCCATCAAACCGGCCGAAACCGCCAGTGCCTTGGGCGAGGCGAACATCTGGCGGTTGATCTGCTTGCCCATGTCTTCGGAACCGGAAGCACGGGTCACCATGATCGCGGCGGCTGTCGATAACAACAGTGATGGCAATTGCGCCACCAAACCGTCACCGATGGTCAATAGCGCGTACACCTTGCCGGCATCGCCGAAGGTCATGCCGTGCTGGAAGATCCCGACCGCCATGCCGCCGATCAGGTTGATGAACAGAATCAACAGGCCGGCGATGGCGTCACCGCGCACGAACTTGCTGGCACCGTCCATGGAACCATAGAACTCGGCTTCCTGGGCCACTTCGGAGCGTCGGGCCTTGGCCTGGTTCTGGTCGATCAAACCGGCGTTCAGGTCGGCGTCGATCGCCATCTGTTTGCCGGGCATGGCATCGAGGGTGAAACGCGCGCTCACCTCGGAAATCCGCCCGGCACCCTTGGTCACCACCACGAAGTTGATGATCATCAGAATCGCGAACACCACGATACCGACCACGTAGTTACCGCCGATCACCACCTCGCCAAAGGCCTGGATCACCTTGCCGGCAGCGGCATGACCGTCCTGGCCGTGGAGCATCACCACCCGCGTCGAGGCCACGTTCAACGCCAGCCGCAGCAGCGTCGCCACCAGCAGGATGGTCGGGAATACCGCGAAATCCAGCGGGCGCAAGGCGTAGACACACACCAGCAGGACCACAATGGACAAGGCGATGTTGAACGTAAAAAACACGTCCAGCAGGAACGGCGGCATCGGCAACATCATCATCGCCAGCATGACCAGCAACAACAACGGCACACCCAGATTGCCGCGACTCAAGTCGGCAACGTTCGTGCGAGCAGTGTTGAATAACTGAGAGCGATCCACCGGTTTTCCCCGTGCCTTTGAAGCAAACTTTTGACGCCAGGTGCAGGCGCAGAGGGGGTACTGCAAGAAGCCTTCCAACTTTTGCCGAGGGTTGAAACAGAGGGGTTTATCCGGGGATTTTTCAGCGTCAGTGCCGGCTTCTTCGCGGGCAAGTCGGATCGCCGCACCGCCGCGCCCACAAGGTTTGGCAGTGAACTCAAAATTGTGATTCAACGCAGCCCCCTGTGGGAGCGGGCTTGCCCGCGAAGAGGCCGGCACTGCCAGCAAACATCTCGGAAAGAGCGCTACAGATCAGCAAATTCGAACGAGTCCAGCGTACCTATCAGTTCTGCTAGTACCCAACCCTAGCCAAACCGCCAATACTGAACTCCCGCACTTTGGACATTCGGAGCCCCCCCATGACATCGTCGCGCGAGACCATACTCTGCCAATACCGCTACGATTCCCTTGATCGATTGACCAGTCACGCCCTGCCAGAAACCCCCGAGCGCCAGCGCTTTTACTGCAAGAGCAGGCTGGTCACGGAGATACAGGGGGCGATGCGTTATTCGATCGTCCAGCATGGTGACCAGCTGCTGGCGCAACAACGAAGAGAGGGGAATGCGCTTGATACCACGCTGCTGGCCACCGATCAGCAGCGTTCGGTGTTGCAGGCGCTCAAGGCCAATCATTAACCGCAGCCCATCGCCTATTCGCCCTATGGCCATCGCGCAATTGAAAACGGCTTTCTCAGCCTCCTCGGATTCACCGGCGTGAATTAATGGGAGTTCATCCGACCAAAGCAAAAATAATCAGAGACCAGTGGATTTCTGCGGACCTACTTTAAAAACAGTCGATAAAATTAGAGAATCGCAACCTTCGGCAGCCCCTACACCGGTAAAGCGTATAGCCTGAAGCTGCCGAAGGCTGCGACTCTTTGACTTCAAACATAAATGTTTAACAGACATAGCCAGACACTTAAAAAATCTACACATACTTGCGCCACAGCCTACAACAACGCCAATATTCACCAGCTTGTGCACTTGATGGTCGTGCCTGACGGTTTCCCTGTTAATCTTTTGAGCAGATCTTATCCAAAAAGCTTTAATTTAAAACGGTGCCTCATGGGACCTTGGCGACATCACTTCTCCTCTGCCTTGGATTTCTCGTATCCTAACTGACTCATAGGCGGGAGCTCTTATTACAAGCTCGACATAGTCTCCATGACGACCGGCATCTGGCGATCTATGAAATGTGTAATCTCGACCCTCTTTTAAAGCTTTTTGGTTTCCTGCATAAACACCAAATCTCTTTTCACCATAATGAATAGTACGTTCATAGGTAGGGGTCGAGTAGAAACCTTTCCCATACCAACCGTTGCGAAGTTTTTCTGGATTAATTCCGGAAAGCAAGCTGGCTGTATTTTCTTGTGGACTTCCGTGATACCCAATAAGTTCGTTAAAGTCAAACTCTTTGTGTTTCTCTGAAGGCATGGCAGACATCGAATTGCGTCTTTTTACAGATGCACCAGCATTTTTTGTAGGATTCTCAAATTCAAGTCGCATTTTTTTTGGAACATTCGCATAGACAGTATCAAACCACTCATCTACATTCTTAAAATTTCCAGGGGCGAATACTAGTTTTCCTAGAGTTGGTTTAATTGTTAGAAACTTTAAGGGTGAGTGTCCATTTGGATCCGCCGAGTTTACCGGATCCCCCAAGCAGTATGCGTAACAATTCAACCCGCCCCGGCCGAACGGACTTAGTTTGTCCGGACTATTGAATCGCATTAGTGTCGGATTAAACGCTCGATACCCGTTCCCAAGCAAATAATGCCCGGTCACCGGATCCGGCCGTTCGCCGGTGAATCCGAGGAGGCTGAGAAAGCCGTTTTCAATTGCGCGATGGCCATAGGGCGAGTAGGCGATGGGGTGTCGCTGATGATTTGCGTTAAGCGTGTGCAGTACTGAACGTTGCGGGTCCGTCATCACCAGCGTGGTATTCAATACATCGTCCTCACGGCGCCGTTGTGCCAATAGCAGCTCGCCGCACTGAAGGATAGTGCGCCGCGCCCTGAAGCTCATTGGATATACGGCTTTCGCAGTAGAAACGCCTAAGCACTGGTTTGTCCGCCAGTGAATCGCTGATCAATCGGTTAAGGGCGTCGTAGCTATAATGGCACAGCAACGTTAGCCGCGTGGAAGACATTGTGTGCTCCTGGCTTTCAAGAGTTGGAGGCTTGATTGTCTACTCAGTTGACGAATCCGCCTACTAACAGAACTGCTAGGTTTACATAAGGCAGAAAAGATGATGACACCCGGCTGGCCGTTTCAAGATCAAAAGATCGCAGCCTTCGGCAGCTCCTTGTATCTCGACTATCGCTCCATCAGGAGCGATAGTCGAGATACAAGATACCGTCTTGAACCTCACAACCAAAAAGAACCAAAAAGGCAACCAAAAAGGGGACACCCATTAGCCTTGACTCGAGACCGGCTAATGGGTGTCCCCTCTTGTGTTCAGAGGGGGTACTGCAAGAAGCCTTCCAACTTTGCCGAAGGTTGAAACAGAGCGGTTTATCCGGGGATTTTTCAGCGTCAGTGCCGGCTTCTTCGCGGGCAAGTCGGATCGCCGCACCGCCGCGCCCACAAGGTTTGGCAGTGAACACAAAATTGTGATTCAACGCAGCCCCCTGTGGGAGCGGGCTTGCCCGCGAAGAGGCCGGCACTGCCAGCAAACATCTCGGAAAGAGCGCTACAGATCAGCAAAATCGAACGAGTCCAGCGTACCTATCAGTTCTGCTAGTACCCAACCCTTGCCAAACCGCCAATACTGAACTCCCGCACTTCGGACCTTCGGAGCAACCCAACCATGACATCGCCGCGCGAAACCGTGCTTTGCCAATACCATTACGATCCCCTCGATCGACTGATCAGTCACGCCCTGGCAAATATCCCCGAGCGCCAGCGTTTTTACTGCAAGAGCAGGCTCGCCACCGAGATACAGGGGGCGATGCGCTATTCGATTGTCCAGCATGGCGACCAGCTGTTGGCGCAAAAACGAAGTGAGGGTAACGCACCCGATACCACGCTGTTGGCCACCGATCAGCAGCGTTCGGTGCTGCAGACGCTCCAGGCGGATCATCCACAGCACCCCATCGTCTATTCGCCCTATGGCTACCACCTGGCTGCAAACGGACTTCTTAGCTTGCTTGGCTTTAACGGTGAAAGGCCGGACCCGATAACTGGATGTTATTTACTGGGGAATGGGTATCGGGCGTTTAATCCGACTTTGATGCGATTCAATAGCCCAGACAGCTTGAGTCCATTCGGCAAAGGCGGGCTAAATTCATATGTTTATTGTTTAGGCGACCCTATGAACAGGAGCGACTCAAATGGTAGATCTTCGGAACTTGTGAGTCGCATATTTTCAAGATGGCTAAATAAAACCAGGGTCAGGTTACACTTAAAAAACTCCGCAACAGCAAATCCGTTAAAACTGAACCAAATCAACCCTGCAGAATTCACAAACAAAAAACTAACAGCAACATCCCTACTAAAAGATAGAGCTTACAACGCGACAAATACGTTGTTAGGAAAAGTTCCAGGAAAAGACATACAACTCACTGATACAGCTAACAACCTCCAAAAAAGCGGACTCAAACTGTGGGAAGACGAAACCGGCTTCAACAACCTGAACATTCACATGGAAAATAAAACTAGAAACACCTTTGATTTTCATGTTATCGGCGCAGGCATTGAAGGAAAATTAAATGGCGTCACTTCTAAAGTAGCAAACAATCTCTCACAACAAATTGCCAGCGGCGAAACACCTAAAAATATATTTATTAGAGACGCATTCCCGACCAAGCTTCATATAAACATTCACCAGCAACGTGAGATTTATAGACAGTCCGGACTAGCGCTACCGCATTACTTTCGACCAGACATAGAGGCAGACTTTATTAGAAAGTAGAATAAAACTCTCTCAGCAAAAAGCAGCAAAAAGCAGCAAAAAGGGACCAGCAAAAAGAGCAAAAAGGGGACACCCATTAGCCGGTCTCGAGACAAGGCTAATGGGTGTCCCTTTTTCTCTTTTTTGTCAGGACTTCAAAAGTTAATCAGTTTTACTTTTCCGCCCCGACAATATCGAACTCTCCGCTGGTGAAATCAAAGGTTTGTCCTGTGTCTTGGCGAGCTGAGCGAAAATTAAAAGTGCCTGTCAGATGTTCTTTAGCTGGGTCGTAAGTCACATCTATCTCACCGCTTTTGCCAATATAGTAGATGCCCTCCCAATAGAAATTTATCGCGACGCCATCTTCGCCAATGATGTATTTTTTGGTAGAAAAATTCTTTGGGAGCGTAAAGTGAAGAATAGTTTCCGGCCACGAAGTTTGATAGCTTCGCACGGACCCCGAGCCAAATGGACTGACGTAAAATTCAGTTATATCGGCATTGAATTTTCTCCATTGATGAAGCTCCGTATTGCAGGACAAAGCCCCTGTGCTATTGGTATTACTAGACGATTGCTGGTGTTTTTCAATGGGCATTGATTGATCCTTTTATGAAAAGACCCGCCAGGATGAAAAATATTGGTCGGATCGCTTAAGGCCAATCTAGTTAGAGAAAACACTTCTGTATACTGTCATTCATGACAGGTCGGAAGTATTTTTTATGATCGAAAGAGCAGCATCCTGCTCGAAATTGTGCGCCTGTAGACCGTCTGAATCCACTTCAACACTGCGACATAACACCGGAGCAAACCTCATCGCCAGGGTCGCGGTGATCATCCCGCCAAATCCCCCCTGCACCGATGGCCGACATCCGCTGCGCGGTATTCCAAGTACTTCGAAAGTTTTCCGCGTCAAGATCAAACGATCGCACCTTGGGCAGATACACGGGGTAGTGATGGCGTGTAGAAGCCGCCGAAGACTGCGCTTTTGATTTTAAACACTCATGTTTAATCCACATCTCCAGACACTTACAGAGCCTACACATTCTTGCGCCTTAGCCTACGACTGCGCCAGAATCCGCCGGCTTGTGCGCCTGAGGGCCGGGCTTTATCGTTTCGCGGTCGCTGAAAAACAGCGATCGGGTTTGGTAGCCCGACAATTAGTCGCATAGCGCCATCGCTTGCAGGTCTCATCAGACCTCGGCTTATGGTGGCCATGCGCAGGGCCTCTTCGGGGGCGCCGGGTCCTAATTGCCGGTCTACCAACCCGCGTATGGCCGCCACCCTACGTTTGGTAGCGAGGGTGAAGGCTCCTTGATTACAATTAGGAGTTTCACCATGTTCAAAGTAACGCCCAACCCACCGGAAACCGAAGACGTTTCCACAGACACCCCAATCGACCCGCAAAAACTCCACGAAGCCGCCGACCGCGCGCTCGATGAGTACATCAACCTGTCCGCTCGCATAAACGCCACAGCGCGAAAGCCCAGCACGATGTTCGTCATTGCGCCCGGCATCGATACCGAAAGCCTGTTGGCCCATGCCTGCGAGTCGTTGGCGTCGGCCAGGGTTGTGGCTGATGACTTTGCCGGATGCCTGAGAGGTTCTCAGCGCAATACGATGATGGCGATTGCGCAGATGATCATGCTGGGCGAATTGGCGGTGAATCGCGCGCTGGATAATGTCGATCCGCAGGGCTAGTCAAGGACTCAAGTAATGCACAATTCATGTGGGAGCGGGCTTGCTCGCGAAAGCGGTGTGTCAGTCAACATCTCTATTGACTGGAACGGCCTCTTCGCGAGCAAGCCCGCTCCCACAGGTTTTTGTGTGTCGGCTGACTGGCTTGGGACTGGTCAGGAATCGCGGCGCAGATCCGGGGGAATCGGGAGATCATCCTTGAGCGGATCCGGGCGTTTGCCCTTGCCCGCGCGGTGCTGGCGGATCTGGTAGACGTAGGCCAGTACCTGGGCGACGGCCAGGTAGAGCCCGCCCGGGATCTCCTGCTCCAGTTCGGTGGAGTAGTAGATCGACCGCGCCAGCGCCGGGGATTCGAGCAACATCACCTCATGGGCCACCGCAATTTCGCGCATCTTCAGCGCAAGGAAATCACTGCCCTTGGCCACCAGCATCGGCGCCCCACCCTTCTCCGGGTCGTACTTGAGCGCCACGGCGTAGTGGGTCGGGTTGGTGATGACGACATCGGCATCCGGTATGGCGGCCATCATCCGCCGCTGGGACATATCGCGCTGCAGCTGGCGAATCCGCTGCTTGACCTCCGGCCGCCCTTCCTGTTCCTTGTGCTCGTCGCGAATTTCCTGCTTGGTCATCTTCAGTTTGTTGGCGCTTTCCCACAGCTGCACCGGCACGTCCACCGCGGCGATGATGATCAGGCCGCAGGCCATCCACAAGGTGCTCCAGCCGACCACTTGCAGGCTGTGGATGATCGCCATGTCCAGCGGTTCATGGGCGATGCGCAGCAGATCGTCGATGTCCGAGGACAACACCGCCAGCGCCACGAACAGGATGATGAAAAACTTGGCCAGGGCCTTGAGCAGTTCCACCACGGCCTTGGACGAGAACATGCGCTTGAGGCCTGCGCCGGGGTTCATGCGGCTGAACTTGGGCGCCATGGTGCCGGGGGAGAACAACCAGCCGCCCAGGGAAATCGGGCCGATCAGCGCCGCCAGCAGCAAGGTAATCATCACCGGCTGGATCGCCAGCAATGCAATCAGCCCCGAGTGCAGCAGGTAGCTGCCCATGGAACGCTGGTCCAGGATCACTTCCCGCGACAAGGAGAAGTTCATCCGCATCAAATCCATCAGTTCCTGGGCCAGTGCCCCGCCGAAGATCAGCAGCGCACCAGCACCTGCGAGCATGATCGCCAGGGTATTGAGTTCCTTGGAGCGGGCAATCTCGCCCTTCTCCCGGGCGTCCTTTTTCTTTTTCTCCGTGGGATCTTCTGTTTTGTCCTGACCGCTTTCGCTCTCTGCCATGACTCAGCGCGCCCGTGCCAGTTCACGTAACCACTGCAAGGCCTCGGAGGCCAGCGGTTGATACTGGTTGATGATGTCCGCGAGCCCGACCCAGACGATGAACAGACCGAGCACCAGGGTCAGCGGGAAACCGATGGAGAAGATGTTCAACTGCGGCGCCGCCCGGGTCATCACGCCGAACGCGATGTTGACCACCAGCAACGCAGTGATCGCCGGCAGCACCAGCAACAGCGCCGCGCCCAGGACCCAGCCGAGCTTGCCGGCCAGGTCCCAGAAATGAGTGACCATCAACCCGCTGCCGACCGGCAACGTGGTGAAGCTTTCAGTGAGGATTTCGAACACCACCAGATGGCCGTTCATGGACAGGAACAGCAACGTCACCAGCATGGTGAAAAACTGGCCAATCACCGCCACCGAGACGCCGTTAGTGGGGTCGACCATCGAGGCGAAGCCCATGCCCATCTGGATTGAGACGATCTGCCCGGCGATCACGAACGCCTGGAAGAACAGCTGCAAGGCGAATCCCAACACCGCGCCGATGAGGATCTGCTCGGCAATCAGCAGCAACCCGCTCAAGTCCAGCGCGTTGACCGGCGGCATCGGCGGCAGGCCCGGAACGATCACCACGGTGATGGCCAGCGCGAAGTACAGGCGCACGCGGATGGGCACCAGGGGCGTGCCCACGATCGGCATTACCATCAATAGTGCCGCCACGCGGAACAGCGGCAACATGAAGGTCGCGACCCAGGTGCTGATCTGGGTATCGGTCAGCTGCAACAGCGACATGGCTTAGCCGATGACCTGGGGAATACTGCCGTACAACTGCAGGATGTATTCCATGAAAGTCTGCACCAGCCACGGGCCGGCCACGATCAGCGTTACCAGCATTACCAGCAAGCGCGGCAGGAAGCTCAGGGTCTGTTCGTTGATCTGGGTCGCCGCCTGGAACATCGCCACCACCAGGCCCACCAGCAGGCTCGGGATCACCAGCACGGCAACCATCATGGTGGTCAGCCACAGCGCTTCGCGGAAGATATCGACCGCCACTTCCGGGGTCATGGCGACACACCGCCGAAGCTGCTGGCCAGGGTACCGATGATCAACGCCCAGCCATCCACCAGCACGAACAGCATGATCTTGAAGGGCAGGGAAATGATCAGCGGCGACAGCATCATCATGCCCATGGCCATCAGCACACTGGCCACGACCAGGTCGATGATCAGGAACGGAATGAAGATCATGAAGCCGATCTGGAACGCGGTTTTCAGCTCAGAAGTGACAAAGGCCGGTACCAGGATGGTCAGCGGCGCCTGGTCCGGCGAAGCGATGTCGGTGCGCTTGGACAGACGCATGAACAGCTCCAGGTCGCTGCTGCGGGTTTGCGCCAGCATGAAGTCCTTGATCGGCACCTGGGCCTTGGCCACAGCATCCTGGGCCGTGAGTTTTTCCGCCAGATAGGGTTGCAAGGCATCCTGATTCACCCGGTCGAACACCGGCGCCATGATGAACAGGGTGAGGAACAGCGCCATGCCCGTGAGGATCTGGTTCGACGGCGTCTGCTGCAGGCCCAGGGCCTGGCGCAGGATCGAGAAGACGATGATGATCCGGGTGAAACTGGTCATCAGCATGACGAACGCCGGGATGAAACTCAGCGCGGTCATGATCAGCAGGATCTGCAGGCTGACCGAGTATTCCTGGGCGCCTTCGGCATTGGTGCCCAGGGTGATCGCCGGGATCGACAACGGGTCGGCGGCGTACGCCAGCGGCGCACCCAGCATCAAGGCCAGCGTAAAGACGATGCGTAACGCAGCCATCACTTCTTATCCTTGTGATCCTTGCCCATCAGCTCCATCAGGCGCAGGGCAAATTCGGGAGTGGCCTTCTCGGTGGTCGGCACCTGAACCGGCTCCTTGAGCACATGCAAGGCGGTGATGCTGCCAGGACTGAGGCCGAGCAGAATCTGCTCGTTGCCGACCTGCACCAGCATCAGCCGGTCGCGCGGGCCGAGCGCGCGCGAGCCGATCAGCTCGATCACCTGCCCCTTGCCGGCCGGCCCGGCCTGCTGCACCCGGCGCAGCAGCCAGGCGAGGAAGAAAATCAACCCCAGCACCAGCAGCAGGCCGAACACCAGCTGGGTCAATTGCCCGGCCACTCCGCTGCTGACCGCCGGTGCCGCCGCCGTGGCGACAGTCGCCACCGGTTCGGCCGCCAGCACGTTGAACGGCAAGGCCAGCGCCAACCCTGATAACCCACGCAGGACCTTTTTCACTCAGCGCAGCTTCTTGATGCGTTCGCTTGGGCTGATCACGTCGGTCAGGCGGATGCCGAACTTCTCGTTGACCACCACCACTTCGCCGTGGGCGATGAGTGTGCCGTTGACCAGGACGTCCAGCGGCTCACCGGCCAGGCGGTCGAGCTCGATCACCGAACCCTGGTTGAGTTGCAGCAGGTTGCGGATATTGATCTCGGTGCTGCCGACTTCCATGGAAATCGACACCGGAATGTCGAGGATCACCTCCAGGTTCGGACCGTCGAGGGTGACCGGATTGTTGTTCTTCGGCACGCCGCCGAACTCTTCCATCGCCAGACGGTTGGACGAAGAGCTGGCAGCATCGGCGGCCAGCAAGGCGTCGATGTCGGCCTGCCCGTCACCGGCTTCCTCGAGAGCGGCCGCCCATTCATCAGCCAGCGCCTGGTCGTCCTGGGTGTGTATATCGTTAGCCATCATGTGTCCTCGGCGGGCACCCCGTTCAACGGGGCGCCGTCAGTTAAAAGCGAATGTGCAGCGCGCCGGTCAACGGCGCTCGATCGGCTCGATCACTTGCAACGCGAGGTTGCCTTTGTGCGAGCCCATCTTGACTTTGAACGCAGGCACGCCATTGGCGCGCATGATCATTTCTTCCGGCATGTCGACCGGGATAATGTCCCCCGGCTGCATGTTCAGGATGTCCCGCAGGCGCAACTGGCGACGGGCAACCGTGGCGCCGATCGGCACGTCGACATCCAGCACGTCCTGGCGCAGGGCGTTGACCCAGCGCTCGTCCTGATCGTCGAGGTCCGACTGGAAACCGGCGTCGAGCATTTCGCGCACCGGCTCGATCATCGAATAGGGCATGGTCACGTGCAGGTCGCCGCCACCGCCATCGAGTTCGATGTGGAAGGTCGACACCACAACAGCCTCGCTCGGGCCGACGATGTTGGCCATGGCCGGGTTCACTTCCGAGTTGATGTACTCGAAGCTCACTTCCATGATCGCCTGCCACGCTTCCTTCAGATCGACGAAGGCCTGCTCGAGCACCATGCGCACCACGCGCAGTTCGGTCGGGGTGAACTCGCGTCCTTCGATCTTGGCGTGGCGACCGTCGCCGCCGAAGAAATTGTCCACCAGCTTGAACACCAGCTTGGCGTCGAGGATGAACAGCGCGGTGCCGCGCAACGGTTTGATCTTGACCAGGTTGAGGCTGGTCGGCACGTACAGCGAGTGCACGTATTCGCCGAACTTCATCACCTGCACGCCGCCGACGGCCACGTCCGCCGAACGGCGCAGCAGGTTGAACATGCTGATGCGGGTGTAGCGGGCGAATCGTTCGTTGATCATCTCCAGGGTCGGCATGCGTCCACGGACGATGCGATCCTGGCTGGTCAGGTCATAGCTTTTGACGGTGCCGGGCTCGGCAGCCGTATCGGTCTGTACCAGCCCATCGTCGACACCGTGCAACAGTGCGTCGATCTCATCCTGGGACAGCAGGTCCTGCACGGCCATGTCGTGTTCCTACTGCAGTACGAAATTAGTGAAAAGCAATTGTTCGATGACCACTTTGCCGAGTTCTTTCTGTGCCACTTCCTGGACGCTGGCCGTGGCCTTCTGCCGCAACATTTCCTGGCCGACCGGGGATGCCAGGGTGGCGAAGTCCTGTGCGGAAAACAGCATGACCAGGTTATTGCGGATCACCGGCATGTGCACCTTGAGCGCGTCCAGGCCGGCTTGATCGCGCCCCTGCAAGGTGATGCTCACCTGCATGTAGCGCTGGCGGCCGTTCTGGTTGTAGTTGGCAATGAAGGCGGGAAGCAGGGGCACGAAAACCGACGGCTGTTTGCCGACGACCACGGTGTCGAGCGCGTCGGCTGGCTTGCTCTGGGGGCTGTGCATGAAGTACCAGGTAGCCCCGCCAGACAAGCCGATCGCCAGCAGCAACGCGCCCGCTATCGCAATGATCAGCTTGAGCTTGCCTTTGGTCGCGGGGTCTTTCACTGCGTCTTCGCTCTTCGCCATGCCAATAATCCGTCACTAATCGGGGTTTCACGGTTGCAGGCTAGGCAAGAGCAAGTGTTATGCCAATGTAGGAGCGAGCTCGCTCGCGAAAAACGCCAGGACAACGCGTGAATCCTGGAAGAACGCGTTATCGTTGAAGTCCATCGCGAGCAAGCTCGCTCCTACAGGGAGGGGGGCTTGGTCAGGCGTAGTAGTCGACTGCGCTGGAGCCGATCACGCGGGTAGTGCTGGAGGATGCTTCGGCGCCTGCTGGCGCACGCTCGTCATCCATGGAATCGAGGCGACCACCGCTGGCGCTGGTCCTCCCGCCGTGACTTTGCTGTGCCTGGTCCTGTCCTTGCTGCGACCCACGGGACTGGTCGGACACATTGACATCAACCTGCCCCATCCCCTGCTGCGCAAACATCTCGCGCAAGCGATGCATCTGTCCGTCCAGCGCTTCGCGCACAACCGGATGCGCGCTCATGAAGGTGACCTGGGTCTGTTGATCAGGGACCATGCTCACGCGAATGTCCAGGCGCCCGAGTTCGGCCGGCTGCAACTGGATGTCGGCCGCCTTGAGGTTGGCGCTGGACAGGTACATGACCCGGTTCACCACTTCTTCGCTCCAGCCACTTTGATGCATGGCGATCGGCTGGTTCACCGGCTGCGCGTTAGCGGTTTTCGGCGTGGCCGCCTGGGTCAGCGCCGCCAGACGGCTGGCGAAATCGTCGACACGGGTATCGCTACTGGCGGCGCTCAAGTCTTTCAAACCGTCATCGAGCAGACCGCTGAAGGCCTTGTCCCCGCCCTCGGTGCTGTCCTTTTCGGCCTGCACGTCAAGCAGACTCGCCTTGCCGGCGACCAGATTTTGCGCCGCAGCCGGCTCGCCGTCGGCCTCTGCCTCGGCCGAGGTCGGCAACGCTGGCGGCTGAGCCTGGCTGGAGGCGCAAACGTGCCCGCTCTGCTCCATGGCCATGCGCACGGCTGGCAGGGCGTCGAGCGGGTCGGCTTGGGGGTCGAATCCGGTGTCCGCGGTGACGACGACCGCGATCATTGCCACGACCATCGGCTGTTCGCCCTGGGGTGGCACGGCGTCTACCCCTGGCGACGTTTGCGCACCGAGTGCCGGGTCTGCAGGATCGAGCGTCGGGTCGACCGCCGCCTCGGTGACCGGGGTGTCAGCGCCATTCGCCTCCTCGCTGGCGACCTTGTCGTCGGTCGCCGGCTTATCGGCGGGCAAGGATTTGCCGCTATCGGCAACGGCCGGTTTCGGGGCGGCAGCCTTGTCGTGACTGACGTCCGTTTTGTCCGGCCCCTGCGCTACCTTCTCGCGCATTGGCCTGGCGGGTCCGTCATTCACCGCATAACGGGTATTGCGCGCCTGATTGGCGTAGACATCAGCGAAGCCGGATGCCTTGGCCCCGGGCTCGGCGACCTGCGCCGGTGGATTGGCGCAAGCCGCTTTGGCCTTGGAATGGGCGGCGGCCTGGACAAGAACAGGGGGGGTTACGGGCATGGAACAGTCTCCGCCGCACTGGGATTGTTAGTACAGGTGACGGAGATGAAAGCAAAGGTCGCGCCAGGTTTAAACTGCACGCGCTAAAAGCGTTGGACGCTCGCCTTGGTCGGTAAAGCTCGCTGACGTTCGGCTTCATACAGCCGCCGGACTATGGCGAATTCACCGTCGATCTCACCGACCAGTTTTTCCACGCCCGACAGGTTTTTATGCTTGGCACGCTGCTCCAGCTCATGGCACAGCTCGGCCAGGCGCACGGCCCCCATGTTGCTGCTGCTGCCCTTGAAACTATGGGCAGCATTCATCAACTGCTGGGCATCACCGGTTTTGTGCAATAGAACCAGGCGTTCTTCAGCGTCAGCGAGAAAGGTATCCAGCAATACCGGATACTCATCCTCCATGACCTCTTGCAACGCGCTCAGCACGTCGCGGTCCAGATGTGTGTCAGCCACTTGCTCACTCCTTGATCAAGAATGCGTGGATTATGCCTGAGCCTCCCAGAAAAATTCCACGCGGGCACTTCGACCATCGTCTGACCAACTGGCATTACGGCTCAATTGACGGATCAGACCGACGCCACGTCCCGATAAACGGACACCATCCGCGGGCCGCTGCATCACCCGTTCGACATCAAAGCCCTTGCCACTGTCTTCGACGCGAATCGTCAGGCAACCGCCCTCGCCCTTCGGTGCCACCTGCAAATGCACCCGGACGAAGCCATCGCGCAGCTCATCCAGGCGCGTATTGCGCTGTTGATAATAGCGGGTAAACCCCGTTGCATCCCGTTTGAGGCCGGAGTCCAGGCCCAGTACCCCATGCTCCAGGGCGTTGGAGTACAGTTCAGCCAGCACCGTGTAGAGCGCCCCGCTTTGCGCCCGCAGCCCATGGACCTCGAGCAACAACTGCAACAGATAGGGCAGCGGATTGAAGCGCTTGAGCGTGGCAGCGCGAAACTCGAAGCTCACCGACCAGTCCAGCGGACTGGACTGGCCACTGTCGGAATACACCAACGCCGGCGGGCTCACCTGCGCCGCCTCCAGCAAGCTGACCTCGACCATGCTGACGTCGTCACGGGCTTCACCGCGAAAATCGCGCAGCGCCTGCTCGATTTCCGCGAACAACGCATCAGGCTGGTGACTGGCGGCAAACACTTGCTGCAGTCGCTCGACACCAAACAGTTGTTCGTTGGCATCGCAGGTATCGATCACACCGTCGGATAACAGAAACACCCGATCGCCGACCGCCATCGGCAACACGTCGGTGCGATCGTCAAAGGTTTGCGGGCTCAGCACGCCGAGCGGCAAGTGCCGCGCCTTCAGTGGCGTGCGCTCACCGCTGGCGATGCTGTGCAGGTAACCGTCCGGCATCCCGCCGTTCCACACCTCCACCGAACGCCCCTGAAAACTCAGGCACAGCAGCGTGGCACAGCAGAACATGTCCACCGGCAGTATGCGTTTAAGCTTGGCATTCATCTCGCGCAAGATTTCAGACAGCCCGTAACCCTTGGCCGTCATGCCATAGAAGACTTCAGCCAGGGGCATGGCCCCGACCGCCGCCGGCAATCCGTGGCCGGTGAAATCCCCGAGCAATACATGCATGTCGCCGGCCGGGGTGTACGCGGCCAGCAGCAAGTCACCGTTGAACAATGCGTAGGGCGATTGCAGGTAGCGGATATTCGGCGCACTCAGGCAACCGGAATGGGCCACCTTGTCGAATACGGCCTTGGCCACCCGCTGCTCGTTGAGCAGGTAATGGTGATGCCTGGCGATCTGGTCACGCTGCTGCAACACGGTGGCCTGCAACCGGCGCAGGCGGTCCATCGCCTTGATTTTGGCGGCCAGGATCACCTGGTTGTAGGGTTTTGCCAGAAAGTCGTCACCCCCGGCTTCCAGGCAACGCGCCAGAGCCTCGCTTTCGGTGAGCGAGGTCAGAAAGATGATCGGCACCAGGGTTTCCCCGGCCAGCGCCTTGATCTGCTGCGCCGCCTCGAAGCCGTCCATCACCGGCATCATCGCGTCCATCAACACCAGTTGCGGGCGTTGCTGACGGAATGCTTCGACCGCCTCGGCACCGTTGGCGGCCGTCAGCACTTCATGGCCCTGGCGCCGAACGATGCTCGACAGCAGCATGCGATCGGCCGCGCTGTCTTCGGCGATGAGGATCGTCAGTGATTCGAGCGGCGACTGCATGCCGTTCAACTGATGTCGAACAGTTTGTCGAAATTGGAGATGGCGAGGATCTTCTTCACGTCGGAACTGCTGTTGACCACGCGAATGTCGGAATTGTCGCCACCGGCGTGATCGCGCAGCAAGAGCAACATGCCCAGTGCCGAACTGTCGAGGTAGGTGGCTTCTTTCAAGTCGACGACGACGGCGGAGAGCTTCTTATCCTCGTAGGATTCTCGGAATTCCTGATGCTTGGCGAAATCGAATCGTCCCTTGATCGATATCGTCAGCTTTTGTCCATCCGGGGATACTTCTGATAAAACTGACATGAACGGCTTCCTTGTCTTTGGGGAACGTACGTTTAGAAGGTTTAGCATCTGCCGGGGGTGGGGGCAAGGCCGACATTTGTGGCGGGGCGGAGTACGCCTTCGCGGGCAAGCCACGCTCCCACAGGTTTTGTGTCGTTCACAGCATTTGAATAAGACACAGAACCTGTGGGAGCGTGGCTTGCCCCCGATGAACGATAACGCGGTCTTACCGATTCAATACGGATCCTGGCGCGGCAACCGCTGCGACAATTCATCCAGCAGCTTCTGCTCGCGCTTGTCTTCCAGCCGTCGCGCCTCATCCCTGTAGCGCTGCACCAGTTTGCGCAACCCTTCGACCCGGGCATACGCCTGCTGCCAGGTTTCCCGCGCCTTGTTCAGATTGTTCTGATGCCAGGCGAGGCTTTGTCGCTGCTGGTCGATGGCCGTGCCCAATTGCGCGAGGAAGCCTTGATACCCCAGCAACCATTGCCCGGAAACGCCGTTGCTGCCACGCACGATCCATTGCTCCTGATAGTCGAGCCGAAAGGCCTCAAGGTCGGCGAGCTTGCTTTCGGCCAGGCGCACCTGCCCCTGGAAATGTCCCAGGCGCTGGACCGCGGCTTTCTCGACCTTTTCGGCCATGTCCACCACCGGTGCCAGGCGGGCTGCGCGGCTCTGGGCCATGGCCGGTTAGCCGCCGGCCGCGGGGGCGAAGATCGAACCCAGGTAGGCTTCGCTTTCACCCAGGCTGATACTGTCGTTCAGGCCCTGGCGCTGGTACTTGACCAACTGCGGCTGCAGGGCAATCGCCAGGTCGGTTTCCCGGTCACCGCCTGCGACGTAGGCGCCGACGCTGATCAGGTCGCGGCTCTGTTGATAACGCGACCACAATTGCTTGAAATACTGGGCGCGGGCCATGTGTTCCTTTGACACCACCGACGGCATGACCCGGCTGATGGACGCTTCGATATCGATCGCCGGGTAGTGACCTTCCTCGGCCAGGCGCCGGGACAGGACGATGTGCCCGTCGAGCACGCCTCGCGCCGAGTCGGCAATCGGGTCCTGCTGGTCATCACCCTCGGACAACACGGTGTAGAACGCCGTGATCGAACCGCCACCCTTCTCGGCATTGCCGGCGCGCTCTACCAGCTTCGGCAACTTGGCGAACACCGACGGCGGATAGCCCTTGGTCGCGGGCGGTTCGCCGATGGCCAGGGCGATTTCCCTCTGGGCCTGGGCGAATCGGGTCAGGGAGTCCATGAGCAACAGCACATTCTTGCCCTTGTCGCGAAAATACTCGGCGATGCGCGTGCAATACATGGCCGCGCGCAGACGCATCAGCGGCGCATCGTCCGCCGGCGAGGCCACCACCACCGAACGCTTGAGGCCTTCTTCACCGAGGATGTGCTCGATGAATTCCTTGACCTCACGGCCCCGTTCACCGATCAGCCCGACCACGATGATGTCGGCCTCGGTGAAGCGGGTCATCATGCCCAACAGCACACTCTTGCCCACGCCGGTACCGGCGAACAAACCGAGGCGCTGGCCGCGACCGACCGTCAACAAGCCGTTGATGCAACGAATGCCCACGTCCAGCGGCTCGCTGATCGGTTCACGCTTGAGCGGGTTGATGGTCGGGCCGTCCATCGGCACCCAGTCTTCGGCCTTCATCCCGCCCTTGCCGTCCAGCGCCCGACCGGCACCGTCGAGCACCCGCCCGAGCATGCTCATGCCCATCGGCAGGCGACCGGTATCCGCCAGCGGCACCACGCGCGCACCGGGCGCGATCCCGGCGACGCTGCCAACCGGCATCAGAAAGACTTTGCTGCCCGAGAAGCCCATGACTTCGGCTTCGACCTGCACCGGGTGGTAACTGTCGTCGTTGATCACCATGCAGCGGCTGCCCATGGCGGCGCGCAAACCTTCGGCTTCGAGGGTCAGGCCGACCATGCGCAGCAGGCGGCCTTCGAGGATCGGCGCGCCGGCCAGCGTGGCAGCCTCGGCGTAACTGCTCAGGCGCTTGGCGAAGCTGGTGCGGTCAAGGCGCATCGGGCAGGTCCGGCGTGGGGGCAACGGCCGCGGCACTGCCCACAGGCAACTCCAGGCTCAGGTCCGGCGCAGCCGGGTGCAATGCCTGTTCATGCAGTTGATCGAACAGCTTGTCCATGACCCGCGCAATCCGGGTTTCAACCGTGGCGTCAATGCGACTATGCTCGGTCTCGACCCGGCAACCACCCGGCAGCAATGCCTCGTCCTCGACGATGCGCCAGGTTTCTTCATGGCGCTCGCGCAGGGCTTTTACCTGTTCGAAATCCTGCGGATTGATGTACAGCCGCACGTTGCCCACGCCCAATGGCAACAGCTTGAGGGCATCGCGCATGACGTGTTCGAGTTGGGTCGAGTCGATCGCCAGTTCGCGCTGGATCACTTGCCGGGTGATGTGTTGCACGAGGTCAACCAGGGACTTCTCGATCTGGGTGTCCTGCTCGGCAATGGGTTCCAGCAGGTGGCCCATCAGCTTTTCCAGCGCGGCAAGCTTCGCCGTCAGCGCCACTTCGGCTTCCTGGCGGACCTTGAGCGTGGTGCTGTGGAAGCCCTCCCGCTCGCCGGTGGCAAAACCTTCGTTATAAGCTTCCTGGCGAATGCTTTCGAGCTCTTCGAGGGTCAGCGGCTGGACGTCCTCCAGCGGCACTTCCTGCATGGGCGGCGGCTCGGGTTCAGGCTCCGGCTCGGGCTCGGGCACGTAGGGATCGAAACTGGGCAACGACCAGATATCGACACCCCTGACATCCTTGGCACGGATCAGGTCGGACGGGGACTCATCATGTTCGGTCGACATAGTGATGTCAGATCATCTCTTCGCCGCCCTTCCCACCGAGAACGATTTCTCCGGCTTCGGCCATACGGCGGGCAATGGTGAGGATTTCCTTCTGCGCGGTTTCCACGTCGCTGACGCGCACCGGGCCCTTGGCCTCGAGGTCGTCGCGCAACAGTTCGGCCGCCCGCTTGGACATGTTCTTGAAGATCTTTTCCTTGACGTTTTCGTCCGACCCCTTGAGGGCCAGCACCAGCACATCGGAGGACACTTCGCGCAGCAACGCCTGAATCCCGCGGTCGTCGACATCGGCCAGGTTGTTGAACACGAACATCAGGTCTTCGATCCGGCCGGACAGATCTTCGTCGACTTCGCGGATCGAGTCCATCAACTGGCCTTCCATCGAGCTGTCGAGGAAGTTCATGATGTCGGCCGCGCGCTTGATGCCACCCAGGTTGGTACGCGAGGCATTGGAGGCGCCGGAGAACTGCTTCTCGAGAATCTGGTTGAGTTCTTTCAGCGCGGCCGGCTGCACGGTGTTGAGCGAGGAAACCCGCAAGATAATGTCCAGGCGCACCTTGTGATCGAAGTTGCCCAGCACCTCACCGGCCTGGTCCGGGTCGAGATACGCGACCACGATCGCCTGGATCTGCGGGTGTTCATAACGGATCACGTCGGCGACGGCGCGTGGCTCCATCCACTTCAGGCTGTCCAGGCCACTGGTGTTGCCGCCCAGCAGGATGCGGTCGATCAGGCCGTTGGCCTTCTCTTCGCCCAGGGCCTGGGTCAGCATTTTGCGCACGTAGTCGTCGGAGCCGACGCCCAGGCTGGTCTGGTCGCCGACGATCTCGACGAACTCGCTCATCACCTGCTCGACCTGCTCGCGGTGCACGTTGCCCATCTGCGCCATGGCCACGCCCACGCGCTGGACCTCTTTGGGGCCCATGTGGCGCAACACCTGGGCGGCGTCGGTGGAGCCCAGGGACAGCAGCAGGATCGCGGCTTTGTCGACCTTGGACAGTTTCGCGGCAGCGGCTCTATCATTCATCTGCGTTAATCCACTCTTTGACGACCTGGGCCACACGACCCGGGTCTTCTGCCACCAGACTCTTGATTGCATTCAACTGGGCGTCATAGCCTTCGCTCGGGCTCGGCAGCAGGATGCTCTGCGGCCCGCCAAGGCTGACGCGGTCGTTGGCCAGTTCACCATCCAGACCGCCCATGCCACCCAATTCGACATCACTGCCGACGCCAACCAATTGCTTGCCTTTGCCGCCGTTGGTGATGTTGTTGAGGACCGGACGCAACACACCGAACACCAGCACCAGGATGAACAGCACACCCAGCACTTGCTTGATCACGTCCCAGAACCACGGCTGGGAGTAGAACGGCACATCGGCGATCACTTCACCGCGCTCGGCGGAGAACGGCATGTTGATCACGCTGACGCTGTCACCACGGCTGGCGTCGAAGCCGACGGCGTCCTGCACCAGACGGGTGAAGCGCGACAATTCATCGGCGGTCCACGGCGCGCGGGTGGTCTCACCGTTGGCCGGGTTGATCCTGACCTGATCGTCCACCACCACCGACACCGACAGGCGATTCAGGCGGCCCTGCTGCTGTTTGGTGTGGCTGATGGAACGGTCGAGCTCGAAGTTTTTGGTGGACTGTGAACGCTTGTCCGCCGGGTAAGGGGCAAGCATCGGCTGGCCGGTGGCCGGGTCCATGATTTGCTGACCGTTGGCGTCCAGCAGCGGCTGACCAGGCTGCACCATGCCGGCCGATGCGGTGCCGCCACCGGTGGTTGCCGGCGCGGAAGCCGGCGATGGCGGCTGGTTGCTCAGGGCACCCGGCACGCCTTGCGGGCCATTGCTGGTGGTGCGTTGTTCGTTCACCGATTGTTCGCTACGCAGCGCCGGCTGATCCGGGTTGAACTGCTCGGAGGTCGACTCGACGGCACTGAAATCCACATCGGCCGAGACTTCGGCCTTGTAACGATCGTTGCCCAGCACCGGTTGCAGAATGTTATGCACGCGCTGGGTAAGCATGCTTTCCATGCGGCGGCTGTAGTCAAACTGTTTGCCGGCCATGGTCAGCTCGGAGTTTTCCGCCTGATCCGACAGCAGGTTGCCCTTCTGATCGACCACGGTGACCTGGGATTTGCTCAGCTCCGGCACACTGGTCGCGACCAGATTGATGATCGCCAGCACCTGGCCAGGTTCCAGGGAACGGCCGGAATACAGCTCGATCAACACCGACGCACTGGGCTTGCGCTCATCGCGCACGAACACCGAGCTTTTCGGAATGGCCAGGTGCACCCGGGCACCCTTGACGTTGTTCAGGCTGGAGATGGTCCGCGCCAGTTCGCCTTCAAGGCCGCGCCGATAGCGGGTCGCTTCCATGAACTGGCTGGTGCCCAGGCCCTGGTCCTTGTCGAGGATTTCAAAACCGATATTGCCGTCGCTGGGAGTGACACCAGCGCCCGCGAGCTTGAGGCGCGCGCGGGACAGGTCTTCGGCCTTGACCAGCAAGGCGCCGGAATTGGGTTCGACTGAGTAGGCAATATCGGCGGCCGCCAGGGTATCCATGACCTGTTTGGCGTCCATGCCGGCGAGGCTGCCGTACAGGGGCCGATAGTCCGGTTGCTGGGACCACAACACCACGGCAAAGCCAATCGCCACGCTCGCCGCCAGACCGACCAACAGGCCCACCTGACGCAGCATGGTCATCTCGGAGAGATTTTCCAGAAAGGACAACCCGAACAGCGGCGGTTTGCCGCCTGCCGGAATGGCCCTGGCCGGAACGTTATCAGCGCCTGGTTCTGCCATGACTCGCTATCGTCCTTAAACCGGCATCTGCATGATGTCTTGGTAGGCCTGGACCAGCTTGTTTCGGACTTGGGTGATCGCCTGGAAAGACACGCCGGCTTTTTCCTTGGCAATCATCACGTCGGTCAAGTCGACACCGCTTTTGCCGATCTCGAACGCCGTGGACAACTGGCTGGAGGCCTGCTGGGTTTCGTTCACTTTATTCACGGCCTGACCGAGCATGTCGGCAAAGCTGCTGCCCGGTAGTTGAGGCACGGCAGCCGTCGGTTTCGGCGCAGACATGGCATCCATTTGCATGGCCCGCATATCCAGCATCAACCGATTGAATTCAATACCTTGGCTCATCGTCTACTCTCTCTGGCGACCCGCAATTTTTTGACGCTCACTCGGCGGGTAGTCAGGTGTTAGCAACAAGGGTGCCAGCTCCATGGCGCTCTGAACAAAAGACTCCCAAACGCTACGCCCCTGCAGGAGCCGGCTTGCCAGCGAAAGCGGTCTCTCGGCCAATACATGTGTTGGTTGACTGGTCGCCTTCGCTGGCAAGCCAGCTCCTACGGGGGGGGGGTGTCAGTCGATGCATGTGTTGGTTGACAGGCCGCCTTCGCTGGCAAGCCAGCTCCTACGGGGGGGGCGTGTTGCGGCAGGATTGGGTGAGTCAGGTGGCGAACAGACAGGCTTCCACGTCCATGCCGGCATCGCGCATCTGCGCCAGCTTGTAGCGCAAGGTGCGCGGACTGATGCCCAGGCGTTCGGCAGCTTCCTTGCGACGGCCTCGCTCGGCGCGCAACGTGTCGATGATCATCTGGAACTCACGGCGCCGCAAATCATCGCCCAAGGCCCCGGCGGATTCCGCTTCGACCTCCACCGCGCGCACCGTCGCAGGTGCCAAGACTGGTAACGGCGCACAGGCCACCGGCCCGGCCAAACAGAAATCCTGGGGCTGAATCAACCCGCCCTGCTGCAAAATCAACGCGCGCTGAATCGCGTTATCCAGCTCGCGCACGTTGCCAGGCCATGGATAACCGATCAGGCAGGCCTGCGCCTCGGGCGACAGGCGTGCCGCGGCATGCTTCATCTTGTTCACGTGCCTGGCCAGCAAACGCTCGGCCAGCGGCAGGATATCCGCGGTGCGCTCGCGCAACGGACGCCAGGCCAGCGGAAATACCGACAACCGATAGTACAAATCTTCACGAAACCGCCCCGCCGCCACTTCAGCGGCCAGGTCACGGTTGGTGGTGGCGACCACGCGAATATCCAGGACGATCGGCTTGCGCGCACCGACCCGCTCGACCTCCCGCTCCTGCAACACGCGCAGCAGCTTGGCCTGCAGGCCCAGGGGCATTTCGGAAATTTCGTCGAGCAGGAGGGTCCCGCCATCCGCCTGTTCGAACTTGCCGGCCTGCGCTGCGATGGCTCCGGTGAACGAGCCCTTCTCGTGTCCGAACAGCGTGGCCTCGAGCATGTTGTCCGGGATGGCTGCGCAGTTGATCGCAATGAACGGCTGACTGGCGCGGTGAGAGTGCTGGTGGATGTACCGCGCCAGCACTTCCTTGCCGGTCCCGGACTCACCGGAGATCAGCACCGTGGAATCACTGCGCGCGACCCGCGCGGCCAATGCCAGCAATTGCGCACTGGCCGGCTCGAACGCTATCGGCCCCTCGCCTTCGCTCGCACCAAGACTGCCAAGCGCATGCCGCGCCACCAGATCGAGCAAGGTCCTGGGCTCGAACGGCTTGACCAGGTAATCCGCCGCGCCCTGGCGCATCGCATCGACCGCCCGTTCCACTGCGCCATGGGCTGTCATCAGCAACACCGGCAATTGCGGCTGACGCGCCCGCAACAATCCGAGCAGTTGATGGCCATCCATGCCCGGCATGTTGACGTCGCTGAGCACCAGGTTGAACGCCTCGCAACTGACAGCAGCCAGCGCCTCCTGCGCCGAACCCACGGCGGTGTAGGCGTGCCCGCCGAGCAGCAGCGTATCCGCCAAGGCTTCGCGCAGTGCGCGGTCGTCCTCGACCAGCAACACCTTGATCGCCATGGTGCTCATTGCGCCCCCTGAACGCTGGGCTTGTCCGCCGAAAAAAGCGGCAGGCTCACCCGCGCGCAGGTGCCGCGACCGAGCCGCGAGCGCAGCTGCAATTCGCCCTGATGGGCCCGCGCCACCGCCTTGACCACGGTCAGGCCGAGGCCGGTGCCGGTGGTCTTGGTGGTGAAAAACGGCTCGCCCAGGCGGGCCAGCACCTGGCTGTCGATGCCACTGCCGCTGTCACTGACCGCGACGCACAAGTGGTTGTCGCGGGTATAGAGATGGACCTTCAAGCGCACGCCCCCGGTACTGGCCTGAATGGCGTTTTCAATGAGATTCAACAGGGCACCGACCAGGGTGTCGCGATTGCACAGCAGCTCGCCCGCATGGCTGTCGCACTGCCAGCGGATCGACACATCCTGCACCTGGGTCAGCGCCGCTGCCTGCAGTGACTGCAAGAGCATTTTCGGCGTGATGCGATCGGTCAGCGGCAGCTCGCCGCGGGCGAACACCAGCATGTCGCGCACTTGATGTTCGAGTTCATGCAAGCGCTCCTTGAGGCGCCCGGCAAAACGTTGTTGGGTCTCGACCGGCAGCGTCTGCTCAGTCAAATGACTGGCATAGAGCAAGGCCGCGGACAAGGGTGTGCGAATCTGATGGGCGAGCGAGGCGACCATGCGCCCCAGGGACGACAGACGTTCATGGCGCGCCAGTTGATCCTGCAGGTGCCGGGTTTCAGTCAGGTCGTTGAGCAGCACCAGTTGACCCGGCTCGGCATCCAGCGACCGCGTGGCGATCGACAATCGTCGGCCATCCTTGAGAGACACTTCATGACCATCGTCCTCCCGGGGCGCGAAGCACCGGGCAATAACCTGCCGCCACAACTCGCCCTCGAGGGGCAGCCCCAGCAGTTCGCAGGCCGCCGGGTTGGCTTCACGCACGATGCCCTGGGCATCGATGACGATCACGCCGCCGGGCAACAGATCAAGGAGGTGTTGCAGGCGGTTGGCCAGGCGTTCTTTTTCCGCCAGTTCCTGCATGCGCTGGGCGCTGACCACTTCCAGCTCACCCTTGAGCTCGGTGACCCGGGCCTCGAGCATGCTGTAGGAATCGGTCAACTGGCTCGACATCTGGTTGAACAGGGCAAACGACTGCTCGAGGCCAAGCCGGCTTGCCTGCTCTACGGACGGGTGCCCCGAAGCGTCAGGGACAGGAGAGATCTGGGCGGCTTGGGGCATCGTGTGCTCACTCGCTGGGCTGGACCGTCAGATAAACGGAACGTTGCGAGAGCTATAGCAATACCCGTGCCTGAAAAAACCGCACACTGTAGGAGCGAGCTTGCTCGCGAAAAACGCAAGGACAACGCGTGCATCCTGAAAGAACGCGTTATCGTTAACGACCATCGTCGGAACGCCGCCCGGAGCAAGCTCGCTTCTACAGGGGAGGACGCGATAACGCGTGTTTACCGGTTAAACGCGGCGCCTTTGAGTCCATCGCTGGCAAGCCAGCTCCTACAGGGGGGCGAAACAGGCGTCAATCCTCCGCCTGTTCATCACCCTCACGCCGGCTCATGCCGTACTTGCGCATCTTCTCCACCAGGGTGGTGCGACGAATGCGCAACCGTTCCGCGGCGCGCGCCACGATGCCATTGGCATCATCCAGCGCCTGCTGAATCAGCCCCTGTTCCAGACCACCCAGGTAGTCCTTCAGGTCCAGGCCTTCCGGCGGCAGCAGCGCGTTGGCGCTGAAGTTCGGGGCATGGCCGTTGATGGCCACCCGCTCTTCGAGATCACTGCGCAGGCTGTCGACCAGTTGCTCGTCTTCATCGTCGACATAGCGGAATTTCTTCGGCAACTCGACCACGCCGATCACCCCGTAGGGATGCATGATCGCCATGCGCTCCACCAGGTTGGCGAGCTCACGGACGTTGCCCGGCCAGCCGTGACGACACAGCGACATGATCGCCGCGGAATTGAAGCGGATCGAACCGCGCTTCTCGTGCTCCATGCGCGAGATCAGCTCGTTCATCAGCAGCGGGATGTCTTCGACACGCTCGCGCAGCGGCGCCATTTCGATCGGGAACACGTTCAGGCGGTAGTACAGGTCTTCGCGGAACGAGCCGATCTCGATCATGCTTTCAAGATTCTTGTGGGTCGCCGCGATGATGCGCACATCGACGCTCTGGGTCTTGTTGCTGCCCACGCGCTCGAACGTGCGCTCCTGCAGCACGCGCAACAGCTTGACCTGCATCGGCAGCGGCATGTCGCCGATTTCATCGAGGAACAGGGTGCCGCCATTGGCCAGCTCGAAGCGTCCGGCCCGACTGGTGATCGCCCCGGTGAAGGCGCCCTTCTCATGCCCGAACAGTTCGCTTTCCAGCAATTCCGCCGGAATCGCCCCGCAATTGACCGGCACGAACGGCGCGTCACGCCGCTTGGAGTGATAGTGGAGGTTACGTGCCACCACTTCCTTGCCGGTGCCGGACTCCCCGAGGATCAGCACGCTGGCATCGGTGTCGGCAACCTGCTGCATCATCTGCCGCACGTGCTGAATCGCCCGGCTGGTGCCGACCAGACTGCGGAAAAGATTGGGCTCGCGATGGCGACCGCGCTCGCGCGCCTGGTCGTACATCTCGCGATAGACCTGGGCACGGTGCAACGAGTCGAGCAATTTGCTGTAGCTGGGGGGCATCTCCAAGGTCGACAGCACTCGACGACGCAGGTCTTCGGGCAATTCAACGGAAGAATTATCGCCCATTAACAACACCGGAAGGAACTCATCCCAGGTCGAGAGTGTCTTTAACAGGCCCAGAAGTGCACCAGGCGCATTGACCGTCCCGATAAGGACACAGATCACTTCACGACTTGATGACAACGAGCCGACCGCCTGCTGCCAGTCATGGCTGCCGCAGGGCAAATTTTCTTCGCCAAGAAAATTCAAAATCACCGCAAGATCCCGGCGGCGAACGCTATCGTCATCTATCAGCAGAATTTTGGTTTCACGCCACATGCAATAGCAACTTCCCTAGTCAACTCGGTGCCCGAAATGAGTGGGCAAGCTAGACGTTCGCAGACCGAAAGGCCTGTAGACGCCTGAAATGTGCGAACAGCCACTAGTTAAGTCAAAAAACCGTGCACAGTCAAATTTATGGCGCACTACATGTGGGACTGCCGGTTTTTCAACCGAACAGATGGTAAACCTTTGCCGCGTTCTTCGCTTGGGTGATCTGGGACATTTCGTCGACTATCGATTGGCGCTCGCCCATCGTTGCCGTCAATAAATCCTTGTAGACCGCCAGCAGGCTTTCCAGATTCGTGCGCACCGCTGCCTCGTCGATCGGCGCTTCGGTGAGCACCTGGTCAACGCATTCCCGACACGCCATATCCAGTTCGCCGATCGCATCCCAATTGCGCTCGGCCAGCGCGTCGATAAGGGCTTCGCGGGTTTGTTCAATCCGTTGCAGTGCTTGACTCATGGCCTTTACCTCGAAGATTAAAGCGAAGTATTTCCGGGCGCGATGGCATCCCAACCTTCTTTGATATTACTGAGCAAACCGGCAACCTCATCGAGGATGCGCGGATCACTTTTGATATTCGCCTCCGTCAACCGACGCATCATGTAATCGTAGAGGTTGTCGAGATCAGACAAAGGGGTTGGCGACTTCTCAGGGTCCAGTCCCTCACGCAAACCACCGACGATTGCGACCGCTTTGCCAATACAGAGGCCTTTGGTAGCTATATCGTTACGCTCAATCGCTCCTTTTGCCTGCGCAATACGATCCAGACCTCCTTGCATCAGCATCTGTACCAATCGATGCGGGCTAGCCTCGGAAGTCTGCGCATGCGAGTTGACCATTTGATACTGGCGAAGGGCTTTCATGGGGTTCACGGCTGGTTCCTCGAAAAACAATAAGCTGTCGATTTTCTGCTATGACAGGTTATCGACCTTAGCAAGCGAAACTTTAATAACAGCCCATTACGCTCAACAAAAAAAACCCGGATCGCCTGAGGACAGGTATCCGGGTTTTACTGCCTGATGATCGTCAGTCGTCGTCATTGGCTTTGTTCAACGCATTAAGTGTCGTCATGATACTTTTGGAGCTCGCATTCAACTGCGCGATAAGGGTATCCATAGCCGTGTACTTTGCAGTCAACGTGGTTTGCAAGGATGCCACGCGGCGGGTCAATTCTTCCTGATCGACCTTGAGTGAGTCCAGGGAGTCAGTCAGGCTGGTCTGGCGCTGAGCCAGCACTCCTCCGGATTTCGCGAACGCATCAGTTGCGCTCGTCATGCGACTGATAAGGCCACTTTTGCCAGTGAATAGCTCGGCGACTTCGGAACCAAATGCCTTCACGCCCCTGTCCCATTTGGCATCATCGATGGCTAGCAGCCCGGTGCTTTTGTCGGTGTTGATGCCTAGCTGCGAAAGCATGCTTAAGCCACTGCTTCCTGCACCACCTTCCACAAATACCAGCTCATTGCGCACTGAAGACACCAGGCTACGCATCGTCGCATCACCCGTGAGCGCACCACCCGTCGTGGTCGCACCGCCAGTAGCGGTCACTGTCGCACTTACCTTGGTTTGCGTATTGATAGCCGTCATCAGCGCGTTATAAGCCGATACGAACGCTTGTGCGGAAGTTTTCAATTGCGCGGTACTGGTCGATACCGTAATTGTGGATTTTCCTTCTGCAATCAGCTCGAGATTAACCCCACTGACGACCGAACTGACAGAGTTGGAAGCGGACTCCATCTTTACATTATCGAGCGTGTACTCGGCATTCTGCGGAATGGTAGTGACCACGTAGTCTTTGGTCAGCTCATCAGCACCACTGAGGGTGAGTTCAGTACCCTTGCCGGTTGTATTCGAACTCAAAACCAATCGAGAGCCGCTGGCATCGGTAAGAATGTTTGCACTGATATTCTTCGACTTGAGCTGGGTGTTAATCGCATCACGAGTCTGCTGCAGAGTCGCACCGGGTTCGATGATGACACCGTAATCAGAACCTGATTGTGAAATGGTCAGCGTGGTTGCTTGCGTACCGCTATTGACCACGCTCGACGCCCCGCCCGCAAACACGGCGGTAGAGACCTTTGAAGCCGTGGCGAGCTTGCTGACTTCCAGGGCATAGGAACCATTGGTAGCCGTATCAGTGACCGTTGTCTTGGCAATTTTCTCATCGGAAGACGCGCCGGAAATGCTACCAAAAGCAGTGGCGGTATTGAGTTTGGCAATCGCTGCCCGGTAAGTATCCAGCGCACTCTTGATCATCGAGATACCAGACAGCGTCGTGCTGGTCGAAGCGGTCTGCTTGTCGATCTGTGCCTGCTTCGGCGCTTTTTCGGCATTAACCAAAGCGGTGACAATGCTCTGGGTGTCAATCCCTGATCCAATGCCGCTGACGGTTGAACTTGCCATACTTCTTCTCCTTACCGGACGGCCGCCATGTTCTTGACGAACGATTCACCAATAACAGCCACCATCAAAACACATGCCAGGTTAAACTTTTTCGTCAAACAGAAGGCTGTTGGCATCACTCAAGCTTGCATCCAACTTCAAAGTCACTTCTGATGGCAGCTGGCGAATGACTTCACCACTACCCGTAGCGATCACCTGGCCGCGACTCTGCCGGTCGAGTCATCAATCGAGAAATCCAGATTGTGCTCGGTGGACGGCACAAAATCTCGAATATCGGTCACCGCTTGTTCAATTCTGCCCGCTTGGGCTGTTCCACCTGTTTTTTATCGAACCACATCGGCTGACGGCGGCGACTAGTCAGGACTGATTGCCTCTACAACGCATTAAAGCTGGGACTGATTTAACGTTACACTCATATTCTATTGCTATCACTTCACATGAAAGTCAATGTAATGAATAAAAGGGCGCGTTAGACGTGCCCTTCTTTTTCACTGACCAGACGCTGGGATTACTGAAGGAGCTTCATTACAGCGGATGGCATCTGGTTAGCCTGGGACAGGATCGCAGTGGAAGCCTGTTGCAGAGTTTGTTGCTTGGTCAGTTCTGCAGACTCGGAAGCGAAGTCAGCATCCTGCACTCGACCACGGGCAGCGGTGGAGTTTTGTGCGATGCTTTGCAGGTTGGCGACGGTGCTGTCGAAACGGTTTTGAACAGCACCCAGCGCGGCGCGCTGGCTGTCGATTTGCTGGATGGCTGCATCTAGTGCCTGAACCGATTGCTGGGAACCCGCAGCGCTCAGGATGTCCAGATCACCGACGGTGGTTTGGGTTTCTGTGGCGTTGGTGATACCGGCGGTCAGGCCCAGATCACCCAGTGAACCAGTGGTGCCTGCCGAGATCGCGATGTCTGCCTTGCCGCTGAGAGCAATTTTGCCATCGGCGGTCTTAGATGCCGTTGCGCCGGCACTGGCGCTGTTGATCGAAGAGATAACGGCGTCAAGATCGCTACCTTTAGTAATCTTTATTTCGGTATTGCCGATTTTCAGTGAAGTATCAGCCGTCATCTTCACGTCTGAAGTACCGCTTTTCAGACCCAACATGGTAAGAGAGCCGCTATTGGCCGCCCCAGCGCTGTCTGCCAGTGTTAGTTTGGTGCCGTCCTTGGAGGTGATGGAAATTTGACCATCGTTGATCTGGGCATCTCCAATACCAGCCACGCCTTTAATGCTGGTCAGGATGCTGGTGATGGTAGCGCCAGCAGCAATAGTAAGATCAGTACCATTGACGTTGATACTTCCAGCTTTTGGAGTAGTGGACGCACCAACTGTATTGTTGCTGGTAGTGCCAGCAGTCAAACCAAATTTGCCAGCGTCTGCACCTGCAATGGAAACCGAACCAGTAGGATTGGTTATTGCGATAGGATCAGTACCAGCCGCTGCAACTGCGGTGAACGCAGCGTTGCCCGTTGCAGCCCGTACCTGAGCTTGAATCTTAGCGGCAACCAAAGTACTGGTGTTATCGCCAGCGGCCAACGTAATATCAACACCGTTGACGCTAAGCTTTTCGGTTCCGGTTGGAGCGAACCCGGTATAAGCAACACCCGTTACAGTAGTCGAAGCCAGCGTAGTGGTGGAACCTTCTACGCTAGCAGCCATGGCCGACATGTTGGTGCCAGTAACAGAAGCGCTGCTATAAGACCCTTTCAAACCAGCGGCGCTCAGGTCGCCCATGCCGAACGAAATGGTTTCGTTAGCGCTGGCGCCTACCTGGAAGCTGGTGTTGTTGAACGAACCGTCGAGCAGGTTCTTGCCACCGAAAGTGGTAGTGCTGGAAATACGGTTCAGCTCACCCGACAGTGCGGTGAATTCCTGATTCAGGGAAGTACGATCCTCATCGCTGTTCGCGCCGTTGGACGATTGCAGGGCCAGTTCACGCATACGCTGCAGGATGTTAGTGGATTCCTGCATCGCACCTTCAGCCGTCTGGGCGATGGAGATACCGTCGTTGGCGTTTTTAACGGCAACGTTCAGACCGTTGATCTGGCTGGTCAGACGGTTAGCGATCTGCAGGCCGGCAGCGTCATCTTTGGCGCTGTTGATTTTCAGGCCGGAGGACAAGCGGTTCATCGAATTGCTCAGCGCATCGGAAGCCTTGTTCAGGTTTCTCTGAACGCCCAGGGAGGTAGTGTTGGTATTTACTGACATGGACATGACGAAATCCTCATTGGATGAATACTGCGGCTTCCGGCCCTGGCAACCGCCGGGTGTGGCCTAGAGAACCTTCGTAATGGTTATCGTCGTGAATGCAATTTGCTTGAGGGCTTTTTTCGAATTATTTACTAGCACCGTGCCACTTCTTTAGATTCAAGGCCTTACATCACCCTGCGCCAAACGCAAAAACGCCCAGGACCTTTCGGTCAGGGGCGTTTCGTTGTAGCCGTTAGTCGCGGATCAAGGGCGGTGGATAATCGCCGAGCCCCAGGACAGGCCCACACCAAAACCACTGATCGCCACACGCTTCCAGCTGGAATCGAACATGTGCTTTTCCAGCAGCAACGGAATGCTCGAAGACACGGTGTTGCCGGTCTCGACCATGTCCTTGATGAACTTCTCCGGCTCGTTCTCAAAACGCCGGGCCACGGCATCGACGATGGCCGCGCTGCCTTGGTGAATGCAGAACGCATCGACGTCCCGGGAAGTCAGGCCCGACTCATCAAGCAACTCATGCAAATGCGCCGGCACCTTGAGCAGGGCAAAGTTGAACACCTGCCGCCCGTTCATATAGAACACCCCGTCGGTCACCTTCAGGTGAGGCGCGCCGGAGCCGTCGGTGCCGAACTTGGCTTTGTCCAGTTGCCAGACTGCGTCTTCACCCATCCAGGTGGCAGTAGCAGCGTCGCCGAACAGCATGGTGGTGTTGCGGTCTTGCGGGTCGACGATCTTCGAATACGGGTCGGCGGTGATCAGCAGGCCATTCTTCAGGCCTGCGGCTTCCATGAAGCCTTTGATCGCATAGATGCCGTAGACGTAGCCCGAGCAGCCCAGTGAGATGTCGAAGGCCGCGACGTTGGTCGACAGGCCCAGCTTGTCCTGGACGATGGCGGAGGTGTGGGGCAGACCTTCTTCGTCACCGTTCTGGGTGACGACAATCAGCACGTCGATGGATTGACGATCGAGTTGCGGATTATTTGCAAACAAGGCATTGGCCGCTTCGACACAGAGGTCGGAGGTTTCTTGCGCAGCGTCCTTGCGCGGCAGGAAGGCCGAACCGATTTTCCCGAGGATAAACTCTTCATCCTTTTCGAATTTCGCGCCCTGAGCATAATTATCCAGCCCACTCGCTGGCACGTAGCTGGCAATGCTTTTTATGCCAATCATTGTGGCTTCCCAATACTAAATAGCTGGAGATCACCGCTCGCAGACCGAGAGGTACTGAAAATACTGGATTTCACCGAGTGAAAAAATACGGTACAGACGCTTCAGAAACCCTGAAAACACGTCCGGCAAGGGTCAGCCCCCTGCTCATCCTTTCTGACACAATACAGTGAAGATGCTCATTATGACTCGCAGGTCACGCATTTTGCGTGCCTTGTGCAAATTGTAGGAGCGAGATTGCTCGCGATGGTCGTTAACGATGAGGCGTTTATTCTGGATAAACGCGTTGCCCTTAAGACCATCGCGAGCAAGCTCGCTCCTACAAAAAACGGCATTTCCCGCGAGAGAGTGCCGGCCATAGGGCAAGGATCAAAGCTTGTTGAACAGACTCAACTGGGCGATTTTCACGAACGCCAGCTGCGATGCTTGCAGCAGCGATTGCTGGAATGCGAGCTCGATGGACGCCGTGGCGACATCCGTATCACCGATCGCCGCCTGCGTACTGGTGTTGCTCAAGCCCTGGCTGACATTCTCGGCACTCTGGATGTCGATGGCGTTCAAGCGCGCACCTATCGACCCTCGAACGTCATCGACCCGCTCACTGGCATTGGACAGGTTGCCGATCGCCGCATTGATCGTGTCCTTCAGCTTGATCTGTGCCAGAACGTTTTCATCGGACGGTGTTTCCAGCGCCTGGCGTAACTGACTCAGGGTATCCAGTGCACTTTGCGTCTGGTGATTGCTCGCCCCCACCACAAACTGATCTTCTGCTTGCGGGTCCCCGGTAAAATCAAACTTCACCCCTGCGAACGTGATCGAGCCGGCAGCCAGAGTACCCTCGCCAATCGACTTGCTGTCTGCCCCCACAGGCTGGGCATAGACGTTGTAGTTGGTGGCATCGATGAACTTGATGACTACGCCACTGTTGGGAAAACCCTTGACGTAGTCATCCTGGTTCGCGACGCCGGACTGCGTGATCTGAGCCGTCGAATCGTTGCTCGGGGTCCGTGATGCATTGAAGCTGTCAGGTTGGGTGCCCAGCGAGAAAATGTGATCCTTGACCTCTTCGTCAGGGGTCATTGGCAGGTTGGTCACAGGATCGACAGGCGCCTTGAGGCGCAGGGTGATGTCGAACTCCACGCCCCGCAGACTGATGGTCGCGCCATCTTCTTTTTTCGCATCGAACACGCCGTTGCCAGGCACTTCGGACGTCACATCCTTACCATCCTTGTCCGCGATGGTGTAATGCGTGCTGTCTACAAACTTCAGTTCGTAGGGTTCTCCAGCAGTAAAACTATTGGTATAGGCCGCATTCGACTTCATCAAGCCTGCGGACACTGAAACGGTACCGTCATTAGGCTTCGACGGATCTAGAGTCGCTTGGGTGCGCCCCGAGTTTGCAGCCGACTCGAGGATGTTTTTACCCGTATCGCTGCTGGCAATGGATAAAGTGTCCGACACCTGAAGGCTCAACTGGGTGTCATCACCTTGATAGGCGTAGGTGCCGTCGTTGTTACGCACATACGGCGGCGTCGAGGTTTTCGAGCCCGCGAACATGTAGTTGCCCAGCGAGTCCTTGCTGTTGAGCAAGCTCAATACTTGCGCTTCAATCTCGCCTATCTCGCCGGCAATGGTTTTTCGATCGGCATCACTGTAGCCACCATTACCCGCCTGGAGCGCCAACTCGCGAGCGCGCTGCAGCGCGGTGTTGACGCTATCCAGCACGCTTTCCTGGTTGGCCAGTGAACTCTTGATGCTGCCCATGTTGGTGGTGTACTGCCCCAGCATCGCCTTCTGTTGTTGCAGCATCAGCAACTGCGACGCACCCACTGGGTCATCACCGGCACTTTGAATCCGCACACCTGAGGTGATCTGTTCCTGGGTCTTGACGATCGAGGAGAAGTTATTCTGGTACTTGGCCGCACTCGTCTCGAAGTACTGGGCTGTAGAAATTCGCATCGTCGAAGACTCCCTTAAAGACTGTTGATCAGCGTGCTGAAGATTTCTTGCGCGGCCTTGATGATCTGCGACGACGCGGTGTAGTACTGCTGGAACTTGACCAGGTCGGCGGCTTCATCGTCGAGGTTGACCTGGGACACCGAGGCCACCTCGGACTTGGCACGCGCCAGAATCGCACCGCTTGCCGTGCTGTCGCCGAGGGCCTGGCTGGCCTTGGCGCCGACTTGTCCCACCAGTTTGCTGTAGGCCGTGCCCATGCTCATGCCGGCGTTGCCTTCACTGACACCAACCGTGGCCTTGGTCTGCAAGCCCAACAGTTCGTTGGCGTTACGGTTGTCTTTCTTGCCATCCACGTTGAATGCAACTTCGTACTTGTCATTCTTCGAAGGCGCGCCACTGACGGTGGTGTTGAAGGAAAAAGATTTGCCGGGGATCACCGCGCCAGACGCGTCGAGCATCGGCACTTTGATGTTCAGATCGTTGCCTTGGCCGGGAACGATCGTGCCCTTATGAATGCTCTGCCCTTTCGAGTCGAATACTTCGTACTCCTGGCTACCGCCCACCGCGTCTTTGAAAGTCAGCGTCACCGGCATCGAATTCTTGATGCCTGCTTGCAGGTCTGCCAGGTCGGCACCACTATAAATGTCCATCGGAATGGACAGTGCGGGCGGTGTCAGCGCACCGGTGCCACTGTTGCCGGTGCCGCTGGTCGCGACGAGAGGGCCGGCGAACGCCAGCTTGTTCGAGTCGGTCATCTGGGTGGTGATGGCACTCGCGCCGCCACGGGTCGCAATGACCTTGAACGAATCTCCGGCGCTCAGACCGCCGCCGTTGAGATCAAGCTTGAAACCATCGATTTCTGCCGCGGGCGACAGGTCGAAAGCCCCCATCTCCTTGCCATCGGAACGCTTGACGGTGTACTTGTCCGCGGCTGTGAAGGTGACCTGGTAATCAAACGTGGTCAATGCACTGGAATTAGTGATGGTGACGTTGAGGTTGCCGGAACCGGCACTGTTATTCGACGCCCCCAGGCTTCGCTGACTGATGGCGGCAGCACTGTTGATGTTGGAGAACAACGAGGCACCAAACTCGCCATTGGCATCCAGCCCCTGCCCCAACTGGCTATTGATCTTGTCGGCAACCACCAGCGCCGTGCGGCCCAGGTCATTCATCGCCGGCGCCAGCACGTCTTCGCGATAGCGCAGCAATCCACCGATCTTGCCGCCGCTGATGACCGAGGTCACGTCACTGACCGACGACGGCGAGTTGATCTGGACATTCAGCTGACTTTTGTCGATCCCGCTTCTGGCAGTCGAGAGTGTGTTCGCCGTGTTTCCCATCACCAGCGACTGCCCCGTGCCCAGGGAAACGTTGTAACTGCCGTTGTGCTCCTGGACGGTGACACCGACCAATTCGTTGAGCGTACGGACAGCTTCATTGCGCGCATCGAGCAAGTTGCCGGGGCCACTGCCGCTCGCATTGCCGGCCTGGGAAATTTGCTGGTTCAACGAGGCAATCGACGACGTCAGCTGGTTGACCTTGTCGGTCATCGTCGTCAACTGACTGTTGATACCTTCATTCTGCTGCTGCATCTGTGACGCCAGGGCGTTGAAGCGGCTGCTCAACGTTTGCGCATTAGTCAACAGCAACTGCCGCGCAGCGATGTCGCTCGGCGCACCGGCAGACGTCTGCACCGAGGCGAAGAAGCTGCTCAGTACCGCACCGATCCCCGTGGTCTTGTCGGAGAAGAGTTTGTCGAGCGGGTTCACTTGCTCGAGGTAGGCGTTGGCATCGCTACTCAGCGAGGTGGAGGTTTGCAGCTGGTTATCGAGGTAAGCGTTATACACCCGACGCACATCGGCCAGGGTCGTACCGCTGCCGATAAACACCCCGCCATTGAGGTGCGAAGTATTACTGCTCTGAAGGGTTTGCTGGCGTGAGTAGCCGGCGGTGTTGGCGTTGGCAATGTTGTTGCCGACGGTCGCCAACGACACCTGGCTGGCGTTCAGACCCGACATCCCGATATTGAGCAAACTCATGATTCAGACCCTTATGCCTATATAGGCGTGGTGGAAACACCCGCCGCAGCGTAGTTCTGGTAACTGGTCATCTGCCTGGCTATCTGCGAAATCTTGCTGGCGTAGTCCGGGTCGGTGGCGTAACCGGCCTTCTGCAACTCGCGCACAAATTGTTCCGGGTTATCGGCGGATTTCACGACGTCTTGATAACGATTGTTCGATTGCAGCAAGGTCACAAGGTCATGGAAGCTGTCTTTGTACGAAGCGTAGGAACGGAACTGCGCCGTCTCCTTGACCATGGCGCCATTTCTGAATTCGCTGGTGATCGCCCGCGCCGAATCGCCCTGCCAGCTGCTGCCGGCCTTGATGCCGAACAGGTTGTGGCTGCTGCTGCCGTCCTGGGCGCGCATGACCGATTTGCCCCAACCGGTTTCCAGGGCGGCCTGGGCCACCAGGTAGCGGGGATCGACGCCGATGCGGTCGGCGGCTTCCTTGGCCATCGGCAGCATGGTGTTGACGAATTCGTCGGCGGAGCTGAAGGCCTTTTTTGCCGGTGCCAGGGGGATTTGTGCCATGGCACGACCCTGGATCTGCAGGCGCCCAGTGGCGCTGGTATCGGTTTGTGCCGTCAGCCAATCGCCGTTGTACAAGGGGCCGGCCCCGGTCCTGGTGCTCGGCGGCACCTGCGAATTGTTCAGCGCGGTGGTGGCGGACGGCATCGTGGTCGATGTCTTGGTCGATGCCGATGGCACCAGCCCGGCGAGCAAGCGGTCGGCCAGTTTCGGTGGCAGGGCCAGGCGCCGCTGATTGATCAGGGCCATGTCGTTGTGATGCGCGCCCTCGCCCGCATTCGCCGCCGACTTTACCGAGCGCGACGCCCACAACGGTCGCTCGCCATTGAGACGCGACAACGGCCCTTGGGTGGCGACAGTACCAGCGCCAATCGGTGTTTCCACCGCGGCTTTGGCGGCAGCCTGCTGGGCGGCGGACGCGGCAGCGGCTTCGCCCGGCGCCAGGGGTTTGTTCTTCGCCATCTGACGCATCAACACGTCCGCCAGGCCGATGCCGCCGCCTTCGCGGGACATGGATACGGCGAGCTGCTGGTCGTACATTTCCTGGTACTGCTTGGCCGCCGGGGTGTTGAGCGGGTTGTCCTGGCCCAGTGCGTCGGTGGCCGAGCGCATGGACTTGAGCATTTCACCGAGGAACAGCGACTCGAATTCCTGCGCGACCTTGCGCAGGTTGCCGTCGCTGTTCTTGTCGCCGACCTTGAGCTGGTTCAGGCGATTGAGGTCTGAATAGGAACCCGAGTCGCTGCTGCTGACCCCCAGCCCCTTGCGCATGTCCATGCTCGTCATCCTCAGATCACGATCAGGTCGGCTTGCAAGGCGCCGGCCTGTTTCAGCGCTTCGAGGATGGCCATCAAGTCACCTGGCGCGGCGCCGACCTGGTTCACCGCCCGGACGATTTCGTCGAGGGTGGTGCCCGGGCCGAACTTGAACATCGGCTTGGCTTCCTGTTGGGCGTTGACCCGCGAGCGCGGCACGACCGCCGTCTGCCCGTTGGACAGTGGGCCTGGCTGGCTGACGATCGGGTCTTCGGTGATGGTCACGGTCAGGCTGCCGTGGGTCACGGCGGCCGGGGATACCTTGACATTCTGGCCGATCACGATGGTGCCGGTGCGGGAGTTGATGATGACTTTCGCCACCGCCTGGCCCGGATCGACTTCGAGATTTTCAAGGATCGACAGGTAGTCGACGCGCTGGCTCGGGTCCAGGGGCGCGCTGACGCGAATCGAGCCACCGTCGATGGCCTGGGCGACACCGGGGCCGAGCAGGTCGTTGATCTTGTCGACGATGCGCTTGGCGGTGGTGAAGTCCGAACGGTTGAGGTTCAGGGTCAGGCTGTTGCCCTGGTTGAAACCGCTCGGCACCGAACGCTCGACCGATGCACCTCCGGGGATACGTCCCGCAGAGGGCACATTGACGGTGATCTTGGAACCGTCGCGACCTTCGGCATCGAAGCCGCCGACCACCAGGTTGCCCTGGGCGATGGCGTAGACGTTGCCGTCGATCCCCTTGAGCGGGGTCAGCAGCAAGGTGCCGCCGCGCAGGCTCTTGGAGTTGCCAATGGAGGACACGGTGATGTCGATCTGCTGACCCGGCTTGGCGAACGCCGGCAAGTCGGCACTGATCGATACCGCGGCGACGTTTTTCAACTGCACGTTGCCCGAACCCGGCGGCACCTTGATGCCGAACTGCGAGAGCATGTTGTTGAAGGTCTGCAGGGTGAACGGAGTCTGGGTCGTCTGGTCACCGGTGCCGTTGAGCCCGACCACCAGGCCGTAGCCGATCAATTGGTTGGTGCGCACCCCGGAAATGCTGGCGATATCTTTCAGCCGCTCGGCCTGGACGCTGGACGCTGCACACACCATCAACGCAGCGACGATGAGACTTCTCAAATTCAACGTGACCACCTAGAAAGGGAACAGCGGGCTGAGGAAGAAACGGTCGAACCAGCCAGGCTGACTCGCATCGGCGAAGGCACCGGTGCCCGAATAGGTGATGCGCGCGTCGGCAACCCGGGTCGAGGACACGGTGTTGTCGGTGGAGATGTCATCGGCACGCACCAGGCCGGCAATCCGCACCAGTTCGTCACCGGTATTGAGGGTCAGCCACTTTTCGCCGCGCACGGCGATGATGCCGTTGGGCAAGACGTCGGCGACGGTCACCGTGATCGAACCGGTCAGGCTGTTGCTCTGGCCGGATTTGCTGTCGCCCTTGGTCGCACGGTCGCCGGCGTAACCGACGTCCAGGCTCAGGTTGCCACTGCCCACCGGATCGCTGGTGCTCAGGCCACCGCCGAAAAACGAGCTCAGGCCGATGCCGGTCTTGCTGTTCTTGGCGGTTTGCGAATTGGCGTTCTTGCTGGCCTGGGTGCGCTCGTTCAGGGTGATGGTGATGATGTCACCGACCCGGAACGCCTTGCGGTCGCTATACAGGTTCTGTTCGAAACCGGCCTGGTAGATCGAGCCGTTATTGGCCGCAGCCGGCAGGGGCGTGCGCGGCAGCACCGGGGCGTAGTAAGGGTCATTGGGCTTGGGCGGCGGGGAGACACAGCCCGCGAGCGCGGTGATCCCACTCAGTGCCAGGACAGATACAAAGCGATTCATGACCCTACCTCACGGTGTTGCCGGCGACCTCGTGGCCGCCCCATGGACTTGATTACAGATTCTGCGTGACGAACGAGAGCATCTGGTCGGCGGTGGAAATCACCTTGGAGTTCATCTCGTAGGCGCGCTGGGTGGTGATCATGTTGACCATCTCCTCAACGGTGCTGACGTTGGAGGTTTCCAGGGTGTTCTGCAGCGTGGTGCCGAAACCGGCCAGGCCCGGGGTGCCGACTTGCGGCGCGCCGCTGGCGGCGGTTTCCAGAAACAGGTTGTTGCCCACGGCCTGCAGGCCGGCCGGGTTGATGAAGTCGGCGGTTTGCAGGTTGCCGATCACCTGGGCGGCCGGGTTGCCGGCCACGGTGATGGACACGGTGCCGTCGCGACCGACCGTGAAGGTCTGCGCGTCGTTGGGGATGACAATCGCCGGTTCCAGGGCGAAGCCGCTGGCATTGACGATCTGGCCGTTGGAATCGAGGTGGAAGGTGCCGTCACGGGTGTAGGAGGTGGTGCCGTCCGGTTGCAGGATCTGGAAAAAACCGCGGCCGTCGATGGCCATGTCCAAGGGTTGCTCGGTGGTCTGCAGGCTGCCGGCGGTGAAGTTTTTCTGGGTGCCGACGATGCGCACACCGGTGCCCACTTGCAGACCCGACGGCAGTTCGCTGTCCTGGGTCGACTGGGCGCCTGGTTGGCGCTTGATCTGGTAGAGCAAGTCCTGGAACTCGGCGCGGTCGCGTTTGAAACCCGTGGTCGAGACGTTGGCCAGGTTGTTGGAAATGGTCGTCAGGTTGGTGTCCTGGGCGGACAGACCTGTTTTGGCAACCCAAAGAGCCGGAAGCATTCGATTCTCCTCGTGCGCCTGTTTAACGGCGCGACGTTCTGATGATTATTAGATCTGCAAGACCCGAGCCATGGCCTGGTCGTCTTCTTTGGCGCTGTTCATCATCTTGACGTGCAGCTCGAACTGCTTGGCCAGGGCCAGCACCGAGGTCATCTCTTCCACGGCATTGACGTTGCTCGACTCGAGGAAGCCGGACACCAGCTTGACGTTGGCATCGGCCTGCGCCGGCTGGCCGTCCTTGGTATGGATCGAACCGTCCAGGCCTTTGGTCATGTTCTTGAAGTCCGGGTTGACCAGCTTGATGCGGTCTACTTGCGCCATCACCCGCGGGCCCTCGCCCATCGCCCGGATGCTGATGGTGCCGTCCTCGCCGACTTCGATCTGCTGCTCGGGCGGCACGGCAATCGGTCCGCCATTGCCCAGCACCGGCATGCCGTTGCCGGCCCGCAGCACGCCGAGGGCGTCGACGTTCAGGCTGCCGGTGCGCACGTAGCTTTCGCCGCCGTCGGGGTTCTGCACTGCAATCCAGCCGTTGCCTTGCACTGCGACATCGAGGTCGCGGCCGGTCTCTACCAGCGCGCCAGGAGAAAAGTCGGTGGCCGGACGCTCGGACAGGGCAAACGCACGCGCCGGAAAGCCGTCACCGAACACCGGCATCGAACGCGCCTGCTCCAGGTCTTTCTGGAAGCCGTTGGTGGAGATGTTCGCCAGGTTGTTCGCATGAGCCTTTTGCGCCAGCGCATTCTGGCTGGCGCCGGTCATTGCCACATAAAGGTACTTATCCACACTCTTTCCTCTACCTGCCGGACGTTTGCCGCCCAGTGCTGTACTGCTGAGCGATAAGCAATTTGCAGACCAACTTTCTTCTGGCGGTGTGGGGGCCGGGAAACAAGGGACTTGAGGGGTTTCAGGAGGGAATTGGGGATTGTGTCGAAGTCGAAAAACCGGCGGTGTCATGCCGGTGGGCGGCAAGACTTGACCTTGGGCAATGGCTGCCACCGTTTTCGCGAGCAGGCTCGCTCCCACACTTGACCGAGTTCCTCCTGGGAAAATGCGATCAAATGTGGGAGCGAGCCTGCTCGCGAAGGGGCCATCAAGGCAAAACAGCTATCAGCTATGACTCCGTCTTGCCCACCTCATACTCACGCAACTTGTTGGCAATGGTGGTATGCGAAACCCCCAACCGCTTACCCAATTGCCGACTGCTCGGATGCTCGGAATACAAGCGCTCCAGCACCGCCTTTTCGAAGCGCCCGACAATCTCGTCCAGCCCGCCTTCCAGCGAGAAGTCGCCAAGGGGCTGGCGCACCCCGTAATCCGGCAATCGAATATGCTCGACCTTGACCGTGCCGCCTTCGCACAACGAAACCGCCTGGAACAACACGTTCTCCAGCTGCCGGACATTGCCTGGCCAATGGTAGTGACTGAGCCGCTCCATCGCCGCCGGCGCCAGTTTCGGCAGCGGGCAACCGATCTGCCGGCTGGCCTGATCGAGGAAGTGTTCCACCAGCGGCGTCAACCCGTCGAGACACTCGCGCAAGGGCGGGATGTGCAACGACAGCACGTTCAGACGGTGGTACAGGTCCTGGCGGAATTCCCCGCGAGCGCACAGCTCGGACAGGTCGACCTGGGTCGCGCAGATCACGCGCACATCCAGATAAACCTCTTCATCGCTGCCGACACGACGGAAGCAACCGTCCTGCAGGAAGCGCAGCAATTTCACCTGCAGGCGCGGGCTCATTTCCCCGACGCCATCGAGGAACAGCGTGCCGCCCGCCGTCAGCTCCAGCAGACCGAGCTTGCCTTCGGCCCGCGCCCCTTCGAAGGCACCGGGGCCATACCCGAACAGCTCGGTCTCGGCCATGGATTCCGGCAGGCCGGCGCAGTTGAGTGCCATCAGCGGTGACTGGCCCCGCGGGCTCGCCAGGTGACAGGCGCGCGCCAACAACTCCTTCCCGGTGCCGGTTTCGCCCTCGATCAACAACGGCGCATCCAGCGGCGCCATGCGCCTGGCTTCGCGCACCACGGCGGCCATCACTTTCGAGCTCTGGAAGATGCTGTCGAACCCGCGCAGCTCCTGCTTGCGCACGTTATAAATGCGCTCACCCACCCGATCCGCGCGATGCAGGGTCAGTACCGCGCCGGCCATGGCTTCGCTGTCGTCATGCTCCGATTGCAACGGCGCAATGTCGGCGAGAAACACGTCGCCCTTGACCTTGACCCGCAGCCCATTGATGCGCGACTTGTTGGCGCGCACCAGTTCCGGCAAGTCGAAATCCTCGGCATAGCGCGACAACGGAATCCCCGGCACCTCGTCCACGCGCACCCCGAGCAACTGCGCCGCCGCGCGGTTGGCCGCGACGATCGAGCCGCCCATGTCGATCGACAGCACCGGAAACTCCAGCGCGCCGAGCAAGGCATTGAGCTCCATGTGCCGACGTTCGCTGGGCATCAGCCCTACACGCTTGACCCCGAAGACCCCGGCTATCGATTCGAATTTCGGCCGTAGCGCCTGGAACTGGATGTTGATCAGGTTCGGGCAATGCAGGTAGATGGCATTGCCATGCTCACCGCCGACCTCGCCACGGGCGACGTTGATCCCGTACTCCACCAGCAGGTTGAGAATGTCGCGCAGGATGCCGATGCGGTTCTGGCAGTGGACTTTGATACGCATATAAAGGCCCGAAAAAGCGGTGATTGAGTTGATGCACGTGCACACCTACAGATGTGCCAATGCCTTTGAGCGTGTTTTTCTGCTGCTGCGCTCAGATAGTCGTCAAGATTATGTGACACCTGAACGCCATTTCAAACCCGCAGATCTCAATACTTGCGTGGCAACCGGCAAACCGTAACGAATACTTTACGAAAACCGTGGTTTTTTCCTGCGTCCGCTGCGAACCACCTGCTGCAAAGCCGAACGCATTGGGGTATTTCTAAGTCCAAAGCAGGACATAACAAGAACGAAATCCCCTAGCAGGAGACCGGCATGAAGCAGACGCACTACGTGGCTCGTGAGCCCGATGCGCAAGGTTTTATCGACTACCCCGCCGAAGAACATGCGGTGTGGGAGACGCTGATCACTCGCCAACTGAAAGTGATCGAAGGACGTGCGTGCCAGGAATACCTGGACGGTATCGAAAAACTCGGTCTGCCCCACGACCGCATTCCGCAACTGGGCGAGATCAACAAGGTCCTCGGTGAAACCACCGGCTGGCAAGTCGCCCGGGTGCCTGCACTGATCCCCTTCCAGACGTTTTTTGAATTGCTCGCCAGCAAGCAGTTTCCGGTAGCGACCTTTATTCGTACCCGCGAAGAGTTGGATTACCTGCAAGAGCCGGACATCTTCCACGAGATTTTCGGTCACTGCCCGCTCCTGACCAACCCCTGGTTCGCCGAATTCACCCACACCTACGGCAAACTCGGCCTGCAGGCGACCAAGGAAGAGCGCGTGTACCTGGCGCGCCTGTACTGGATGACCATCGAGTTTGGCCTGGTCGATACGCCGCAAGGCATGCGCATCTACGGCGGCGGCATTCTCTCCTCGCCGAAAGAAACCGTTTACTGCCTGTCGGACGAACCTGAGCATCAGACATTCGACCCGCTGGAATGCATGCGCACGCCGTATCGTATCGACATTCTGCAGCCGCTGTACTTTGTCCTGCCGAATCTCAAGCGCCTGTTCGATGTGGCCCATGAAGACATCATGAGCATGGTCAAGCAAGGTATGCAGCTAGGCTTGCACACCCCGAAATTTCCGCCGAAAGCCGCGTGATCCGCAGCTTTTAGAATCAAGTGAGCCTGTCAGGAACCAACGCTTTGGTTTAGCGTGGCGAGACCGCGCGGTTCCGCTGACGGCCGATTTCCAATAATTCGATTTCAGGAGCCCATCATGTCCACATTGAACCAAGCCCACTGCGAAGCCTGCCGCGCCGATGCACCGCAAGTCAGCGACGAAGAACTGCCGGTCCTGATCAAACAGATCCCGGACTGGAACATCGAAGTCCGCGACGGCGTGATGCAGTTGGAAAAAGTTTTCCTGTTCAAGAATTTCAAGCACGCCCTGGCGTTCACCAACGCCGTCGGGGAAATCTCCGAGGCCGAAGGTCACCACCCGGGCCTTTTGACCGAGTGGGGCAAAGTCACCGTGACCTGGTGGAGCCATTCCATCAAGGGTCTGCACCGCAATGACTTCATCATGGCCGCGCGCACCGACGAAGTGGCCAAGGACGCCGAGGGTCGCAAATAATGCATTTCGACGCCATAAGTCGAGTACCCGGCGACCCGATCCTCGGCCTGATGGAGGCCTATGCGCTAGACCCCAACCCGCGCAAATTCGACCTCGGCGTGGGCGTCTATAAAGATGCCCAAGGCCTGACCTCGATCCCCCAGGCGGTTAAACTCGCCGAGGCGCATCTGGTGGATCGTCAGACCACAAAGACCTACATCGGCGGCCACGGCGACCCGGCGTTCGGCAAAGTCATCAATGAGCTGGTACTGGGTGCCGACTCTGCGCTGATCGCCGATCAACGGGCCGGTGTCACGCAGACGCCGGGCGGTACCGGTGCGTTGCGCTTGAGCGCAGATTTCATCGCCCAGTGCCTGCCGGGCCGTGGCGTGTGGCTGAGCAGTCCGACCTGGCCGATCCACGAAACCATCTTTGCCGCGGCGGGCGTCAAGGTCAGCCATTACCCTTACGTGGGCAGTGACAACCGGCTCGACGTCGACGCCATGCTGGTGGCACTCCAAGCAGCACCCAAGGGTGATGTAGTCCTGCTGCACGCCTGCTGCCACAATCCGACCGGTTTCGACTTGTCCCATGACGACTGGCGTCGATTGTTGAAGGTAGTGCGCAGTCGCGACCTGTTGCCATTGATTGATTTTGCCTACCAGGGCTTCGGCGATGGCCTGGAACAGGATGCCTGGTCGACCCGGCTGTTCGCTGAAGAACTGCCGGAAGTGTTGATCACCAGTTCCTGCTCGAAGAACTTCGGCCTGTACCGCGACCGTACCGGCGCATTGATTGTCTGCGCGAAAACCGCTGACAAGCTGGTGGATATCCGCAGTCAACTGGCCAACATCGCCCGCAACCTGTGGTCGACACCACCGGATCACGGCGCTGCTGTCGTGGCGACCATCCTCGGCGATCCACAGCTGAAAAGTCTCTGGGCCGATGAAGTGGAAACGATGCGCTTGCGGATCGCCCAACTGCGCAGCGGCCTGGTGGAAGCCCTTGAGCCGCACGGGTTGCGCGAGCGCTTTGCGCATATCGGCGTGCAGCGCGGAATGTTCTCCTACACCGGTTTGACGCCGGAGCAGGTTAAAGAACTGCGTGATCAGCACAGTGTGTACATGGTTGGCACTGGTCGGGCGAACGTGGCGGGGATCGATGCGACGCGCCTGGATCTGCTGGCCGAGGCAATTGCCGAAGTCTGCAAATAAAACCACCGCAAATCCCCTGTAGGAGCTGGCTTGCCAGCGAAGACGGTGTATCAGCCCATATATGTATCGACTGACACACTGCCTTCGCTGGCAAGCCAGCTCCTAAAGGGGTGGGGTGTAAGCCAACTTTTTATTGCCTGATACACCGTCTTCGCCCGCAAGCCGGCTCCTGCAGAGGGCCTGCGCAATTACAACAGGCCTGTCTATACAACCCCATCCGTCGAAACAAATGGATATAAAAGTCTATTTGTCTTTTCTACTGCTGTATCCTTCCCAGGCTTTTTAAAAGCGCGGATCTACCCAGATCTATCAACAGACTTTGCGAGGAGCGCGATATGCACGAGATTCCTAATCTCCCCTTCCCAAGCCTGCACGAAACTGAGCAGACGACCACGCAACAAGCCGGTGCCCAACAGCCCGAGCCGAAAGAAGCATCTGAACGCCGCCAGGCCGACAGCGAAGACTGATACACCTGCAATGCCAGACCGTGTGGAAAGCGCTAACATGCGCTTTCCACACCGCCTGAACCCCAGAGCACCGTCCCATGACCAATGAATTCAACGAGAGCCAGGCCAGCGTCCTGATCGGCACCGCCGAGAAGATGATCGAGATCTGGAATCGCCTGTCCCCGGAGAAACAAGCCACGTTGCTCGCCCGTTTCGGCAGCGAGGAAAACGCCCTGGCCGCCCTGGTCACGACCCAACTGGTTGCTCCGCATACCCCTGAATAACCCTGCGCGGCAAATAGTTTTACTTTTTCCACGACCTGCGACTGCTCGCGCCGCTATCATAAGCAGCCTACCTATCCTGCTGCCCCGTGGACCTTTACCCCATGCCTGAAAACCAGCGCCCCCTGGCGGTCACGCTGCAAGTCGTTTCCATCGTCCTGTTTACCTTCATCGGCTACCTGAACATCGGCATTCCCCTGGCCGTATTGCCGGGCTACGTCCACAGCGACCTGGGTTTCGGCGCGGTGATCGCCGGCCTGGTGATCAGCGTGCAATACCTGGCCACCCTGCTCAGCCGGCCCTATGCAGGGAAGATCATCGATAACAAAGGCAGCAAGCTCGCGGTGATGTACGGCCTCGCCGGTTGCGGCTTGAGTGGTGTGTTCATGCTGATTTCGGCCTGGACCCAGAGCCTGCCGACCCTGAGCCTGATCAGCCTGCTGGTCGGCCGACTGGTCCTTGGCAGCGCGGAAAGCCTGGTCGGTTCAGGCTCGATCGGCTGGGGCATCGGCCGGGTCGGCGCGGCGAATACCGCCAAGGTGATCTCCTGGAACGGCATCGCCAGTTATGGCGCGCTGGCGGTCGGCGCTCCGCTGGGGGTGCTGCTGGTCAGTCAACTGGGTTTGTGGAGCATGGGCGTGAGCATTGTGCTGCTGGCTGTCCTTGGACTGGTACTGGCCTGGCCAAAAACCGCAGCGCCGATCGTGGCCGGCGAACGGCTGCCGTTCATGCATGTGCTGGGGCGCGTGCTGCCCCATGGCTGTGGACTGGCATTGGGCTCCATCGGCTTCGGCACAATTGCAACCTTCATCACCCTGTACTACGCCACGCAACACTGGGATAACGCGGTGCTGTGCCTGAGCCTGTTCGGCGCCAGCTTCATCGGTGCCCGCTTGCTGTTCGGCAACCTGATCAACCGCCTTGGCGGCTTTCGCGTGGCCATTGCCTGCCTGTCGGTGGAAACCCTGGGCTTGTTGTTGCTGTGGCTGGCGCCGGATGCCCATTGGGCCCTGGCCGGCGCGGCATTGAGCGGTTTCGGCTTCTCGCTGGTGTTCCCGGCGCTGGGCGTGGAAGCGGTCAACCTGGTGCCGGCCTCCAGTCGTGGCGCGGCGGTCGGGGCTTATTCGTTATTCATCGATTTGTCGCTGGGGATTACCGGACCGCTGGCCGGTGCGATTGCGGCAGGATTCGGTTTTGCCTCGATCTTCCTGTTCGCCGCCCTCGCCGCCCTGAGCGGCCTGGCACTGAGCGTTTACTTGTACCGGCAGGCGCCAAAGCACTTTAATGAGAAGCATCGCGAACAGCGGGACACGCCCTAGAAGTCGACCTTACCCCGCCCGGCCTTGATGCTGCCGCGCTTGTTCTTGGATTCCAGCCGACGCTTTTTCGAACCGAGGGTCGGCTTGGTCGGACGGCGCTTCTTTTCGACCTTGGTGGCGCTGAGGATCAACTCGGTCAGGCGTTCCAGCGCATCGGCGCGATTGGCTTCTTGCGTGCGGTATTGCTGGGCCTTGATGATCAACACGCCTTCGCTGGTGATCCGGCTGTCCCGCAGCGCCAGCAGCCGCTCCTTGTAGAACTCGGGCAAGGACGAGGCCGGAATGTCGAAGCGCAGGTGCACCGCGCTGGAGACTTTGTTGACGTTCTGCCCACCCGCCCCCTGGGCACGGATGGCGGTCAATTCGATCTCGGCATCCGGCAGATGCACGTTGTTGGAAATCACCAGCATGGAAAAAGGTCCGGGTTCAGGGCCCTCAGGATACCGCGAATCGGATCCCCGGCACGCCGAAGATCCATTGTGGGAGCTCCACTGTGGGAGCGAGCCTGCTCGCGAAGGCGGTGGATCAGTCAACTTCTCTATTGAATGTTAAATCGCATTCGCGAGCAGGCTCGCTCCCACAGGGGGATTTGTGGAAGGCCTGAAAACGACAAACCCGGCACATGGCCAGGTTTGTTGTTTCTGCGTGCTGCGTTACTTCACTGCAGCCTGCAACGCATGCTGCGCACTGCGCTTGTTCTTGATGCCGTAGCAGATCCACATGAATGCCACCCACACCGGAATCGCGTACACCGAGATCTGGATCCCCGGGATCAACAGCATCACGCCGAGGATGAACACCACGAACGCCAGGCACACGTAGTTGCCGTACGGGTACCACAGCGCCTTGAACAACGGCGTCTGTCTGGTTTTGTCCATGTGCTGGCGGAACTTGAAGTGCGAGAAACTGATCATTGCCCAGTTGATCACCAGGGTCGCTACCACCAGCGACATCAACAGCTCAAGGGCGCTATGGGGGATCAGGTAGTTCAGTAGCACGGCGATCAGCGTCACCGCTGCCGATGCAAGGATCGAACGCACTGGAACACCACGCTTGTCGATCTTCGCCAGGGCTTTGGGCGCATCGCCCTGCTCGGCCATGCCCAGCAGCATGCGGCTGTTGCAGTAGGTGCCGCTGTTGTACACCGACAACGCCGCGGTCAGGACCACGAAGTTGAGGATGTGCGCGGCGGTGTCGCTACCGAGCATCGAGAACACTTGCACGAACGGGCTGCCGCTATAGGAATCGCCAGAGGCGTTCAGCGTAGCCAGCAGGCTGTCCCATGGGGTCAGCGACAGCAGGATGACCAGGGCACCGATGTAGAAAATCAGGATACGGTAGATGACCTGGTTGATGGCCTTGGGGATCACGGTTCTCGGCTTGTCAGCTTCTGCTGCGGTGAAACCGAGCATTTCCAGACCGCCGAAAGAGAACATGATGATCGCCATGGCCATGACCAGACCGCTTACACCGTTCGGGAAGAAGCCGCCGTGGGACCACAGATTGGTCACCGACGCTTGCGGACCACCGTTGCCGCTGACCAGCAAGTAACTACCCAGGGCAATCATGCCGACGATGGCCACGACCTTGATGATCGCGAACCAGAACTCGGCCTCGCCGAACACTTTGACGTTGGCCAGGTTGATCAGGTTGATCAGGACGAAGAAGCCTGCGGCCGACACCCAGGTCGGGATGTCCGGTGCCCAGTAATGGATGTATTTGCCGACCGCCGTCAGCTCCGACATGCCCACCAGGATGTACAGGATCCAGCAGTTCCAGCCCGACAGGAAACCAGCGAAACCGCCCCAGTACTTGTGCGCGAAGTGGCTGAAGGAACCGGCCACCGGCTCTTCGACAATCATTTCGCCGAGCTGGCGCATGATCATGAAAGCAATGAAGCCGCAGATGGCATAGCCGAGGATCATCGACGGGCCAGCGGATTTCAGGACACCGGCCGAGCCGAGGAACAGCCCGGTACCGATCGCGCCACCGAGGGCGATCAGTTGAATATGGCGATTTTTCAGGCCGCGCTTCAGCTCGCCTGAATGCGAGTTTTGTCCACTCATGAAAAGGGTCTCACGCAAGGTTTGATGATGTTCGTTAGACGTTGCTGCTCGGTTACGGCTTCAAGCAGCGCCGATCAAACCCCAGCGCAGGCACCGGGAGTCCAGCGTATTTACAACGGTCATGCGTCACCTGTTTGTTTTTATCTGTGACGAAATCGGACCCGACACGCTCGTGACGTGGCGGAGTGAACAAGGCGGATAACCTTGAGGTTTGCGCAGATGCGCAGGAGGTCACAGTTAAAACGCGGCGCATTGTACACCTGTAACCCCCTGCTGCCAGACACCGTTGGATCAACGTGTCGTTTGCCGGGATTGCCTGTGTCCGCCCCGAGTGTCTCGGGCGGCTGCAAAAACTGAGTCAGACCTTTGCGGGTCGTGGACGGCGGCGGCAGAACATTCGCCCCGCGGGAAGAGATGGAATCGAGTCACGGCGTACATTGCGCCTCCTTCTTGTTATGCACCTGCACGACAGGCATGGGGCGCATCTGATCCTTGATGGGGTTTTGAAACAAGCGGGGCAGAGCGCGGGAAAGCGTTCGAACAGCCAGCGAGTGGAAGTATTTACTTACAGCGTTTGGTGGGTGACGATTCCACGGGAGAAATCATTGGATTTCGTCAGGTTTTCGTTACAGGGCGTAACAACGGATTTCCATTCTGAGTCTGGTTGCATTGCTACTGACGCCTTCGCGAGCAGGCTCGCTCCCACAATGTATCGGGTCGATCACATGATCTGCGAACACCCCGGCAACTTGTGGGAGCGAGCCTGCTCGCGAAGAGGCTTTAACATTCACCACATTACTAAAGCCAGGCAAAAAAAAAACGCCAACCCGAAGGCTGGCGTTTTTCATCAAGCGCTTACCGCTTACTCAGGCTTGCGACGACCAAAGCCCGGACGCTGGCCGGAACCGGCTGGCGCACCGCGGCGCTTGCCCGATGGCGCGTCCTTGTCGACCAGGACGATGCCCGGGCGTTTCTTCGGTGCCGGCTTGGCCGGACGCTTGGTGTCGGACGGACGGTCCGCCACTGGCGTACCGCGAGACGCATCGCCACGAGACTCACCACGACCGGCAGGCGCACCGCGATCGCTGCGACCGCCGCTTGGCGCACCACGGCCTTCACCGCGCTCGGTGCGACCGTTGGCCGGACGCGGCGTGCGTGGACCGCGCTCACCATCCGCACGGGGTGCGGCTGGCTTGCGGGCCGGACGCTCGCCTTCGATCTGCGGCTCACGTGGTGAGCGCGGACCGGCTGCAGGAGCACCGGCGGCCGGACGCAGGGTCCGTACGCGCTCGGTCTTGCCCACCGGACGGGACGATTTACGCTGCATGCGCTCGAGCTTGTCTTTGCTCTTGGCGTTCATCTGCGGCATCGCCACCGGGGTCAGACCGACTTCAGCACTCAGAATGTCGACTTCGTACTGACTCATTTCGCGCCAGCGACCCATCGGCAGGTCGGAGTTGAGGAACACCGGACCGAAACGCACGCGCTTCAGACGGCTGACCACCAGGCCCTGGGACTCCCACAGGCGACGAACTTCGCGGTTGCGACCTTCCATCACCACGCAGTGGTACCAGTGGTTGAACCCTTCACCGCCGGGTGCCTGCTTGATGTCGGTGAATTTGGCCGGGCCGTCTTCGAGGACGACGCCTGCCTTCAGACGCTCGATCATCTCGTCATCGACTTCGCCACGCACACGGACGGCGTATTCACGGTCCATTTCGTAGGACGGGTGCATCAGGCGATTGGCCAGTTCACCGTCGGTGGTGAACATCAGCAGACCGGTGGTGTTGATGTCCAGACGACCGATGTTGATCCAGCGACCTTCTTTCGGACGCGGCATCTTGTCAAACACGGTCGGACGGCCTTCAGGGTCGTCACGGGTGCAGATTTCACCGTCGGGCTTGTTGTACATGATCACGCGGCGTACCGACTCGGCGGCTTCTTCGCGCTTGATCACCTTGCCATCGATGGTGATGGCGTCATGCAGGTCGACGCGCAGGCCGAGGGTGGCGTCCTTGCCATTGACCTTGATGCGGCCGTGGCTGATCCAGGCTTCGACGTCACGGCGCGAGCCGACGCCGATACGGGCGAGGACTTTCTGCAGCTTTTCGCCTGCTGGGCCGATTTCCTGGTCGTCTTTCTGGTCTTTGATACTCATCTGGGCACCTCCCGGTGTGGTCTGTTCAGGCAGCTCTGAATGAGGGGCCTGAAGCGTGAAAGCTGGGTACTCGGGCGAAGGGATCGCCGGAGGGTCGCGAATCATACGCTCATGGGAGCGCTTGCGCATCAGAGACTAGCGGATGGAGGCCAGGTTATTTGCTTTTCCGCCGACCGGTGGCACCCAGCCTGATCAATCGCAGCGCGGCCTCGGCCAGCACCGAGCGCTTGTCGACCTTGTCGAGTTTCTTCCAGGCCTTGATCTCGCGCTTGCTGCGGCCGCAGCCGATGCAGATGTCGTCGCTGAATTTGCAGACGCTGATGCAGGGGTCTTTGGTTGAGCTCATCGATAACTCCAAACAACACATGACCCACTGTAGGAGCGAGCTTGCTCGCGATGGTGTGTCAGTTAACGTTGATTTGACTGACACACCATCGCGAGCAAGCTCGCTCCTACAGGGGGTTTGGAGTGTCCGCAGAGTGTGGGTCAGTCTTCGAATTCGCGGCGTTCGGCTTCGATCGCTTCAGCAAGGGCCCGGGCTTCGGCTTCTTCGTCGCTCAATTCGGGTTCGGGTTTGTGCTGCTCAAGGGCAGCGACTGCCGCCAGGAGTTTTTCGCGAGCTTCGGCGACGCCAAGCACATCATCCTCCTGCTCTTCTTCCTGCTCCTCTTCCTGCTCTTCCTGCTCTTCTTCCTGCTCTTCCTGCTCTTCTTCCTGCTCTTCTTCCTGCTCTTCTTCCTGCTCTTCTTCCTGCTCTTCTTCCTGGTCTTCTTCCTGAGCCTCTTCAACTGTGGCCTCGACCTCGACTTGAAGTTCAGCTTCGATCTCAGGCTCAGGCTCAGGCTGTTCCAGGACATCCTCAGTCTCAATCACCGCCCCATCGCGCAGGATGTCATCGAAATCGGTCTTGAGCCCCTCCTCCATCGTGTCCAGCTCCTGCAACAACGTATGGAAACTGGTTTCTTCCTTAGGCTCTTCCGGCTCGGCACTGGCATCCGCCAATTCCTGCAACCCGGCAGGCACCGGTGCGTCGTCGAAATCCAGTACTGGATCAGGTTCCAGCTCGCGCAGTTCGGCCAGCGGCGGCAGATCGTCGAGGTTCTTCAGGTTGAAGTGATCGAGAAAGACCTTGGTGGTGGCGAACATCGCCGGTTTGCCAGGCACGTCGCGGTAGCCGACGATGCGGATCCACTCGCGCTCCAGCAGGGTCTTGACGATGTGGGTGTTGACCGCCACACCGCGCACGTCTTCGATCTCGCCCCGGGTAATCGGCTGGCGATAGGCGATCAAGGCCATGGTTTCGAGCATGGCGCGGGAATAGCGTTGCGGCCGCTCTTCCCACAGGCGTCCTACCCATGGCGAGAATTTCTCGCGGATCTGCAGCCGATACCCGGAAGCGACTTCCTTCAGCTCGAAGGCGCGGCCGTCGCAGGATTTGGCCAGAATCGTCAGCGCTTTCTTGAAGACCGGCGGCTCGGGGCGTTCGGCCTCTTCGAAGAGTTCGAACAGGCGTTCAAGCGATTGCGGTTTTCCCGAGGCCAACAAAAAGGCCTCAAGCAGTGGCGCGAGCTCGCGGGGTTCACTCAGGTTCATGATTCAACTCGTTATTCGGCTCGGGCCCGGACGTGGATCGCCGCGAACGGCTCATTCTGCACCAGCTCGACCAGGGATTCCTTGACCAGTTCGAGGATCGCCATAAAGGTCACCACCACCCCCAAGCGTCCTTCCTCGGCGGTAAACAGCTCGACGAAGGGCACGAAACCGCCGCCCTTGAGCCGTTCCAGCACATCGCTCATGCGTTCGCGGGTGGACAACGCCTCGCGACTGACCTGGTGGCTTTCGAACATGTCGCCCCGGCGCAGGACCTCGGCCATGGACATCAGCAATTCTTCCAGGCTCACATCCGGCAACAGCTTGCGCGCGCGCGCCTCCGGGGCATCGAGCTTGGGCACCACCACGTCACGACCGACGCGACTCAAGCCATCGATGCCTTCGGCTGCGGCTTTGAAGCGTTCGTACTGCTGCAAGCGCCGGATCAGTTCGGCGCGGGGGTCGTCTTCTTCGTCTGCGATGGTTTCGGCACGGGGCAGCAACATCCGCGATTTGATTTCGGCCAGCATCGCGGCCATCACCAGGTATTCCGCGGCCAGTTCCAGGCGTACCGACTGCATCAATTCGACATACCCCATGTACTGGCGGGTGATTTCCGCCACCGGGATGTCGAGGATGTTGATGTTCTGTTTGCGGATCAGGTACAGCAACAGGTCGAGGGGGCCTTCGAAGGCCTCGAGAAAAACCTCGAGCGCATCCGGCGGGATATACAGGTCCAGCGGCATTTCCATGACCGCCTGGCCATAGACCATCGCGAAAGGCAGCTCTTGCTGGGCTCCGGCCTGATCGTCGACGGGTTCTGCTGCGGACATCTAGGCCTCGGCCATGAACGGCGCGGGATCGCCACATCCGACGCGGATCACTTCCGGCTCGCCATCGGCGAGGTTGATCACGGTGGACGCCTTGATCCCGCCGAAACCGCCGTCGATGATCAGGTCGACCTGATGCTCGAGCAACTGGCGCATTTCGTAAGGATCGCTCATCGGGTCGCTGTCACCGGGCATGATCAGGGTCACGCTCATCAGCGGTTCGCCCAGCTCTTCCAGCAGTGCCAGGGCAATCGGATGGGCCGGCACGCGCAGGCCGATGGTGCGTTTTTTCGGGTGCAACAGCAGGCGCGGGACTTCGCGGGTGGCGTTGAGGATGAAGGTATAGGGGCCCGGCAGATGCGCCTTGAGCAGGCGGAAGGTGCCGGTGTCGATCTTGGCGAACAACCCCAGTTGCGACAGGTCGCTGCAAATCAGCGCGAAGTTGTGCTTTTCATCCAGCTGACGCAGGCGACGCACGCGCTCCACGGCGTTCTTGTCACCGATCTGGCAACCAATGGCGTAGGAAGAGTCTGTGGGATAAATCACCACCCCGCCTTTGCGGATGATCTCGACAGCCTGTTTGATCAGGCGCGCTTGCGGGTTTTCCGGATGAATCTGGAAAAATTGACTCACATTCTCTACCTGTTCAGACGGCGGCAATAATTGGGTCATGTTTGAATCGACACCACAATGGCGGCAGATCCTCCGGGAGCGGGCGGTATTCACCGATCTCGGACCAGCCTCCAGGGCCATGAAAATCACTGCCGGCGCTGACCAGCAGACCGAACTCGCGGGCTAGAATCGCCAGGCTGCCCACTTGCTCGGCGGGCTGATGGCCATTGACCACTTCGATCGCGTGGCCCCCTGCTTGAATATAGTCGGCAATCAGCCGGCGACGTTTGCTACGAGTGAAATCGTAGTGCCAGGGATGCGCCAGGCTGACCCAGGCGTTCGCCGCGCGCAGGGTTTCGACGGTGTCTTCCAGGGTCGGCCAGTGTTGCTTGACGTCCCCCAGCTTGCCGGCCCCCAGCCATTTGCGGAACGCCTCGGCGCGATCCTTGACGTACCCCTCGCGCACCATCCAGTCGGCGAAATGCGGACGGGCCGGCGCGTTGCCGCTGTCGCCCAGTTCCTGCTGAATGGCCCGGGCACCTTCCAGCGCTCCCGGCATGCCTTTCAACGCCAACTTGCGGCTTATTTCTTCGGACCGCAGCCAGCGGCCATCGTGCAATCGGGCAATCGCCTCGACCAACGATGGTGCATTGACATCAAATCCGTAGCCCAACACGTGGATGGTCGCGCCGCCCCAGGTGCAGGACAATTCGACGCCATTGACCAGTTGCATGCCCAGCGCAGACGCCGCGCTGCGAGCCTCATCAAGGCCCTCGAGGGTGTCGTGATCGGTCAGGGCCAGGACCCGCACGCCTTTCTCGAACGCACGCGCAACCAGGACCGCAGGCGCCAGGGCGCCATCGGAGGCCGTGCTGTGGCAGTGCAAATCAACATTCACGGGGATGTGTTACCTCAAATCAGCTGGCGCTATCGCGCGCCCATATGTTTGTTATTATGCCGCCACATCCTGCTTCTGGCTGCCACTGTGAAACAATTCATCGATTTCATCCCGCTTCTGCTGTTTTTCATTGTGTTCAAAATCGAGCCCCGGGTGGTCGATATCGCCGGTCATCAACTGACCGTAGGGGGCATCTACAGCGCCACCGCGATGCTGATCGTCAGTTCCCTGGTGGTCTACGGCGCGCTCTATATCAAGCATCGCAAGCTGGAGAAGAGCCAGTGGCTGACCCTCATCGCCTGCCTGGTCTTCGGCAGCCTGACCCTGGCGTTCCACAGCGAGACCTTCCTGAAATGGAAAGCCCCGGTGGTCAACTGGCTGTTTGCCCTGGCGTTCATCGGCAGCCACTTCGTCGGTGATCAATTGTTGATCAAGCGCATCATGGGCCACGCACTGACGCTGCCAGAGCCGGTCTGGACCCGCCTGAACATCGCCTGGATCGTATTTTTCCTGTTTTGTGGCGCCGCCAACCTGTTTGTCGCGTTCACCTTCCAGAGCTACTGGGTCGACTTCAAGGTCTTCGGCAGCCTGGGCATGACCTTGCTGTTCCTGGTCGCACAGGGCATTTACCTGTCCCGCCATCTGCACGACGCCGATACCACAACGCCAAAAACCGAGGACTGACATGCTTTACGCAATCATTGCCACAGACGTCGCCAACTCCCTGGAAGCCCGCCTGGCCGCACGGCCTGCCCACCTTGAGCGCCTGCAGGTACTCAAGGGCGAAGGCCGCATCGTACTGGCCGGCCCGCACCCGGCCGTCGACAGCAATGATCCGGGGGCCGCGGGTTTCACCGGCAGCCTGATCGTCGCCGAATTCGATTCCCTGGACGCAGCCCAGGCCTGGGCCGACGCCGATCCGTATATCGCCGCCGGCGTCTACGCCAACGTGTCGGTCAAGCCGTTCAAGCAAGTCCTGCCGTAATATCCCCCTCGCGATGAACCTTCCCGGTTCATCGCGCTCTCAACGCTCATTATTCCCTTTCACCAGCCGACAACCTGCCAGTCACCGTATGGGTAGCAGGCGTCGCGATACGCAAAGGGCCGTTGTGTCCGATGATCGTTGTATAAGTCATCCAACAGTCCGCTGCCACATCCATTGACCGACCGGCAACAATGGTTCGTCCCCGGTGCGGTGGCCCGTGCTGTGCGGTATCTTCGCCAGTGGTGCAAGCAGAATGTCGGCAATGGCTAAATTGAGTGATTCATGAGCGAGCTGTTATTAATTGATGATGATCAGGAGCTGTGCGAGCTCCTGAGCAGTTGGTTGAGCCAGGAAGGCTTCCACGTCCGCGCCTGCCACGATGGCCGCAGTGCCCGTCGCGCGCTGGCAGAAACCTCGCCAGCGGCCGTGGTGCTGGACGTGATGCTGCCGGACGGCAGCGGCCTGGAATTGCTCAAGCAACTGCGCAGCGATCATCCGGACTTGCCGGTGCTGATGCTTTCGGCCCGGGGCGAGCCGCTGGATCGCATCCTCGGCCTGGAACTCGGTGCCGACGATTACCTGGCCAAACCCTGCGATCCACGTGAACTGACAGCGCGCTTGCGCGCCGTATTGCGCCGCAGTCATCCGACGGCGGTGTCCAGCCAGCTTGAACTGGGCGACCTGTGTTTCAGTCCGGCGCGTGGCGTGGTCAGCATCGATGACCAGGAGTTCACCCTCACCGTTTCTGAAAGCCGCCTGCTCGAAGCGTTGCTCAAGCAACCTGGTGAACCGCTGGACAAACAAGATCTGGCGCAGATCGCCCTCGGGCGCAAACTGACCCTGTATGACCGCAGCCTGGACATGCACATCAGCAACCTGCGCAAAAAAATCGGCCCGCATCCCGATGGCCGCCCGCGCATCATTGCCCTGCGCAGCCGGGGCTACTACTACAGCCTCTGAACCCGAATGCTGTCCCCTGTGTAGGAGCTGGCTTGCCAGCGAAGGCGGTGTGACTGACACCACAAGGAACTGGTCGGCCCACAAAATCGGTGTTTGTCAGGACGGTACAAAATCGTCTTTACCCAAGCTTTACGCTTCGCTGACCGCCGCTGACCTAGATCTGCGTAATCTGCACTCATCCGGAACGTACCGGGAACGAGACAAGGAGATTCACCATGCGCAAGACTCTTATCGCTCTGATGTTCGCTGCCGCTCTGCCAACCGTTGCCATGGCCATGCCTGAAGGCGCCGGCCCGATGGGTCCGATGGACGGCTCGCGCCACGGCGGTCAGATGCACGGCATGCACGGCAAAGGCCCCTACAGCCAGCTTGACCTGAGTCGCGAACAGCGCGAGCAGATCCGCAAGATCATGGGCGAGCAGATGCACGAGCGTAAGCAAGTGGTCGACAAGTACCTGGAAAAACTGTCGCCAGCCGACCAGAAAGCCATGAAAGACGAAATGGCCGCCAACCACAAGAAAGCCGAAGCCGACGTGCGAGCCCTGCTGAAACCGGATCAACAGAAGCAATTCGACGAGATCCAGAAGAAAAAGGCCGAGCGCCGCGCGGAATGGGCCGAGTTCAAGGCCTGGAAAGCGCAACAACCGCAAAAAGCGCAATAATCCGTTAACGGACCCAACGGCTGAACACCGTTGGGTCTGGTGCTACTCGGTTTAATTGTAGGAGCTGGCTTGCCAGCGAAAGCGGTGTGTCATTCAACATTTGTGTCGACTGATACGCCGCCTTCGCTGGCAAGCCAGCTCCTACATTGGTTTTGTGTTTGTCTGAGGATTATCTGTGCGCTCATTGTTCTGGCGTATCCTGGCCAGCTTCTGGCTGGCCATCGCTCTGGTTGCGGGCCTGTCCATTCTGCTCGGGCACATGCTCAACCAGGACGCGTGGATTCTCAGCCGCCATCCAGGCCTCAACACCCTGGCCGAACAGTGGACGCAAACCTACGAAGCCCAGGGAGAGGAAGCGGCCCAGGATCTTCTGCAACAGCGCAAGCGCCAGTATCACATCGACGTCCAGGTGCTCAACGAGAGCGGCGACCCGGTGGTGCGCGGCACCTTCCCCCGTCGCGCGGCAGCCTTTGAAGCGCGGCAGAACAGCGACGATCGCCGCCTGCCATGGCGTCGTCTCACCGATGAGTACACCAGCGCTAAAACCGGTGACACCTACCTGCTGATCTATCGAATCCCGCATCCGGAACTGGACGCCTGGCACCGCGAAAGCCTGCTTTGGCCGTTGAGTGCATTGGGTATCGCGTTGGTGGTACTGACCTTGTTCAGTCTGCTGGTGACCTTTTCGATCACCCGCCCCCTCAGCCGCTTGCGCGGTGCCGTGCATGACTTGGGACAAACCACCTATCAGCAGAACAGCCTGGTGAAACTGGCCAACCGGCGCGATGAGTTCGGCGTGCTCGCCAACGATTTCAACCGCATGGGCGCCCGCCTGCAAAGCCTGATCGGCAGTCAGCGGCAACTGTTGCGCGATGTATCCCACGAATTGCGCTCGCCCCTGGCACGACTTCGCATTGCGCTGGCACTGGCCGAAAGGGCCAAACCCGAGGAGCGGGAAAAACTCTGGCCACGCCTGACCCGAGAATGCGACCGCCTGGAAGCGCTGATCAGCGAAATCCTGGTGCTGGCGCGGGTCGATGCCGATAACGCCAGCGCCGAAGAGGTGGACCTGAATGCCTTGCTCCACACCCTGCAAAAAGATGCACAGCTTGGCTCGCCGGAGCAGAACGTACGCCTTGAGGCCGAGCCGCAACTGAACCTCAAAGGCTGGCCGACCATGATCGAGCGCGCGGTGGACAACCTGCTGCGCAATGCCCAGCGCTTTAATCCCGCAGGGCAATCGATAGAAATGCAGGCGTCACGCCAGGGCGAGCGGATTGTCGTCAGTGTGCGCGACCATGGGCCCGGTGTGGAGGCCGAGCATTTGAGCCAGTTGGGTGAGCCGTTCTATCGTGCACCGGGGCAGACGGCGGCGGGGCATGGCCTGGGGTTGGCGATTGCGCGTCGTGCGGCGGAGCGGCATGGCGGGAGCCTGGTGCTGGCCAATCATCCGCAGGGCGGGTTTATCGCCAGCCTCGAATTGCCGTTGGTGCCCGGGATCGTCGTCCAACCCTGATCTCCTGTGTCGTCAGGCTTTACCGGGCCAGGCGCTGACAAACTCGGCCAGATCGACCTTCTCCGCCACCCGCGGCTCTTTCTGCGGCGTGCCAAGGTAAAGAAACGCAATCACCTCTTCCCCTTCGGCCAAACCCAAGCCTTTGGCCACATGCGGCGAATAAGCCAGCTCACCGGTGCGCCATACCGCGCCAATCCCTTGTGCATAGGCCGCCAGCAAAATCCCGTGGGCCGCGCAGCCCGCTGCCAGCAGTTGTTCGGACTTTGGATATTTGACGTGGTCCTGCAAGCGAGCGATCACCACGACCACCAGCGGCGCACGCAGCGGCCCGTTGCGCGCCTTGTCCAGCGCCGCCTCGGACACTTCGCTGTCCTGCAGCTTCGCCGCTTCGGCCAGCAACTCGCCCATCTGCTCGCGCGCCGCGCCTTCGACGGTCAGGAAGCGCCAGGGCTGCAGGTGGCCATGGTCCGGTGCACGCATCGCGGCGGCAAACAGCACTTCGCGCTGCTCCGGGGTGGGTGCCGGTTCGAGCAGTCGTGGAACGGAAACACGGTTGAGCAAAGCGTCGAGAGCCTGCATCGGCCACCTCCTGAAAAAATGATTGGCTATTCTAGCTGCAAGTGCGCGGTCCCTGCCGGTTTACATGCCCTGCGTCGCAGGTAGAATGGCGCCCTTCCCTATTTCAGCCCGAGCGGACTTCATGGCGTTGCCGACCTTACGGACCATTGGTTTCATCATCGGCATCTTCCTGATCACGCTGGCCGTAGCCATGGTCGTGCCCATGGCCACGCTGCTGATCTTCGAGCGCACCGGCGACCTGCCGTCGTTCCTCTGGGCAAGCGTGATCACCTTTGTCGCAGGTTTAGCCCTGGTCATTCCCGGGCGACCCGAACATGTGCACCTGCGCCCGCGGGACATGTACCTGCTGACCGTCAGCAGCTGGCTGGTGGTGTGCATTTTCGCCGCGCTGCCGTTTCTCCTGACTCAACACATCAGCTACACCGACTCGTTCTTCGAAAGCATGTCCGGCATTACCGCCACCGGTGCGACGGTGCTCAACCGCCTGGACGACATGTCCCCCGGCATCCTGATGTGGCGCTCGTTGCTGCACTGGATCGGCGGCATCGGGTTTATCGGCATGGCGGTCGCGATTCTGCCACTGCTGCGCATCGGTGGCATGCGCCTGTTCCAGACCGAGTCGTCAGACCGTTCGGAAAAGGTCATGCCCCGCTCGCACATGGTGGCGCGCCTGATCGTTGCGGCCTATGTCGGCATCACCATTCTCGGCAGCCTGGCATTCTGGTGGGCCGGGATGAGCCCGTTCGATGCGATCAACCACGCGATGTCGGCGATTTCCACCGGCGGTTTCTCCACCTCCGACCAGTCCCTGGCCAAATGGACGCAACCGGCGGTGCACTGGGTAGCCATCGTCATCATGATTCTCGGCAGCCTGCCGTTCACCCTGTACGTGGCGACCTTGCGCGGTAATCGCCAGGCCCTGATCAAGGACCAGCAGGTGCAAGGCTTGCTCGGCATGTTGCTGGTGACCTGGCTGGTGCTCGGCACCTGGTACTGGTGGACCACCCAGCTGCATTGGCTCGAGGCGCTGCGGCACGTGGCGCTGAACGTGACCTCGGTGGTGACGACGACAGGATTCGCGCTTGGGGACTACAGCCTGTGGGGAAATTTCTCTCTGATGCTGTTCTTCTACCTGGGCTTTGTCGGCGGCTGCTCGGGATCGACCGCTGGCGGGATCAAGATTTTCCGCTTCCAGGTCGCCTATATCCTGCTCAAGGCCAACCTTAACCAATTGATTCACCCGCGGGCGGTGATCAAGCAGAAGTACAACGGTCACCGTCTCGACGAAGAGATCGTGCGCTCGATCCTGACCTTTTCGTTCTTCTTCGCCATCACCATCTGCGTGATCGCCCTGCTGCTGTCGCTGCTCGGCGTGGACTGGATGACTGCCCTCACCGGCGCGGCCAGTACCGTGTCCGGTGTCGGCCCGGGGCTGGGCGAGACCATCGGCCCGGCAGGTAACTTCGCGTCCCTGCCGGACGCCGCCAAATGGATTCTCTCGGTCGGCATGTTGCTGGGCCGACTGGAGATCATTACGGTATTTGTCCTGTGTATACCGGCGTTCTGGCGTCACTGACCGGGTTCGGCGTTTCCATCAGCCGCACCCGGTACTCGCCGGGGGTGGCATCGAACCAGCGTCGAAAAGCGCGAAAGAAATTACTTGGGTCGGCGAACCCCAACAGGTAGGCAATCTCCAGCAGGGTCATGCCCGGTTGCGCCAGGTACTGCTCCGCCAGTTCGCGCCGGGTGTCGTCCAACAGCGTCTGAAAACTGGTGCCCTCTTCCTGCAGGCGGCGCTGCAAGGTCCGTTGCGACAAGTGCAGCGTCTGCGCCACGGCGTCGCGCTTGGGTTCGCCCTGGGGCAGCAACCGGCACAACACCTGCCGCGCCTTGTGGGTTACCCGGCTTTCAGAGAAGCGCGCCAGGTATTCGCCAGCAAACCGGTCATGCAGCAGCGCCATCGCCTCGTTGGCCGTCGGCAGCGGCGCTTCCATGTCGGCGCGTTCGAAGATCAACGCATCATACGGCGCGCTGAACACCATCGGCGCGTGGAAGGCTTGTTTATAGGGTTCGAGGTCGATGGGCTCATCGCCCTGCAACAGCACCTTGCGCGGCTGCAGGATTCGCCCGGTCAACCAGCCACACAGCGCCAGGGCACAGGCCAATGAAGCTTCGGCGCTCTGCCGGGTGGGCGGCAGATGGTCGCCATGGACCGTCAGAATCAGCGCGTAACCTTCATCCAGCAAGCGGAAACTCAGGTCGGCGCTTTCGGCGATGATCCGCTGATAACGCACCAGCCGCCGAAAACCGTCGGCCAGGGTCTGGCTTGACATCAGGGCATAGCCCGCCACATGGAAGGAGGCCGGCCGCACCACCTTGCCCATGTTCAGGCCAATCGCCGGGTTGCCGGACAGCTCGACCGCACGCTGCCACAGCCGTGTCATGGAATCTTGCGGGAAGCGCGCGTCCGGATCGTCCAGCGCCGCGTAGTCGAGCCCCAGTTGCTTGAACAGCACCCGACAATCCAGGCCGTCCATTTCCAGTGCCTTGACAATCCCCATCGTCCAGCTTGCAGATGTCGTTCGTTCGCTCATGGCGTTTTCTTAAATGATGTGCCGCAGGCTACGGCGGCCGGTTTTCCGAAGGATACTAAAGTGGCGCCCATTGTCAGTGGCTGATGCCATTGTTCACTCTAGACTTAAATAAGCTACCCGCAGCACAACTTGCAGTCAGAACAATAAACACAGAGATCGCAGGCGTGGAAAACATAAGACGTTTCAACAGTTTCGCTGAGTTTTACCCGTATTACCTCAGCGAACACAGGAACAGTACCTGTCGTCGACTGCACTTTATCGGCACGACGCTGGTGATCTTCATCCTGGCCGTGACCATCGGCAAAGGCGCCTGGCTGATGTTGCTGGCCTTGCCGCTGGCGGGTTACAGCTTCGCCTGGGTCGGGCATTTTTTTTTCGAAAAAAACCGCCCTGCGACTTTCCAGCATCCGCTTTACAGCCTGCTCGGCGATTTCGTCATGTATCGGGATATGATTCTTGGTCGCGTGCCGTTCTAAGGGCAATCGGTCAAAAGAGGACAGCTGATGAATGCCAACGCCCGTTTCACCCACATGAAGGATGGCACGCAGGAAGACTGGGCGATCATCGCCGCCGACTTCAGCGCCTACGCCCGCCAGCTGCCGTCGCGGATTGTGGCGCACCTGAAATTGCTCGAGGGGGATTTCGGCGGGTTCCCGGTGGACCGGCTGACCCACTCCCTGCAAACCGCCACCCGCGCCTGGCGCGATGGTCGCGACGAAGAATACGTGGTCTGTGCCCTGCTTCACGACATCGGTGACACCCTGGGCTCCTACAACCATCCGGACATCTCCGCGGCGATCCTCAAGCCGTTCGTCAATGCCGAGAATCTGTGGATGGTGGAGAAACACGGGATTTTCCAGGGTTACTACTTCTTCCATCACCTGGGCATGGACCGGCATTTGCGCGAGCAATTCAGCGGCCATCCGCAGTATCAGGCGACGATCGAATTCTGCGCCAAATATGATGCGGCGGCGTTTGACCCGGCGTACGACACCCTGCCGTTGAGTTTTTTCGAGCCGATGATGCAGCGGTTGTTTGCGCAGCCGAAGAATTCGATTTACAAGGCGGCGATGGCGGAGCATGCGCCCGCCTGACAGATCCAGAGTGACTGATCTGGCCCTTTCGCGAGCAAGCCCGCTCCCACAGGGTTCTCTGGCGTTCACAAATGTTGTGTTCACCTCGCCCACTGTGGGAGCGGGCTTGCTCGCGAAGGGGCCCGCACTGACAACATTCCCCTTAAGCCGGCTCCGCGACTTTCACCGCCTTCAGCTGCGCCTCCCGCGTCTGGGCGTCTGCCAAGCGGTACAACTCGATCGAGCCATCCCAATGCTCGATCAACGCCGTGCACGATTCCACCCAATCCCCGCAGTTGAGGTAATCCACCTCCCCCACCTTGCGAATCTCCGCATGGTGAATGTGCCCGCACACCACGCCATGGAGTCCACGCTTCACGCATTCGTGGGCTATGGCCTCTTCAAAATCGCCGATGAAGCTGACCGCTGTCTTCACCTTGTGCTTGAGATACGCCGACAACGACCAGTAGCCATAGCCATAACGGGCGCGCCAATGATTGAGCCAGCGATTGAGGGTCAGGGTGAATTCGTAGGCGGAGTCGCCAAGAAAGGCCAACCAACGGTGATACCGGGTGATCACATCGAACTGGTCACCATGGATCACCAGCAAATGGCGGCCATCGGCAGTGACGTGCACGGCTTCGTCCACCAACTGGATGTTGCCCAGGATCAGCTTCGAGTAACGGCGCAGGAACTCGTCATGGTTGCCGGTGACGTAGATCACCTCGGTGCCGCGCTTGCTCATGGTCAACAAACGACGAATCACATTGGTGTGCGCCTGCGGCCAGTACATGCCGCTGCGCAGTTTCCAGCCGTCGATGATGTCGCCGACCAGGTAGACCTTGTCCGCATGGTAGCCCTTGAGAAACTGCGACAGGTGTTCGGCCTGGCAATCCCGGGTGCCCAGGTGCACATCTGAAATCCACAAGGTTCGCACACGTTGCTTGCGACTGGGTTTGGCGAACTCGGCGCTGGTCATGGGCAACCCTCTGCGATTGTTTGGGCAAGCTTGCGCCGACCGGATTAATTGCCCATGACAGTGGCAAGTCAGTCCCGTGACAGCGCTCGCGTACGCCCTCGGTGTAGACTGGCCGCCTTATTCGGGAGACCTGCGATGAGACCGATCCTCACGCTACGCCAGTACAGCGACGAGCTGATCGTCCACAGCCACGACCACGCGCAACTGGTGTTCGGGCTATCGGGCGCGCTGGATTTCGAGGTCGACGGGCATGGTAGTCGAGTGGTTCAACAGAGTTTCGTGGTGGTGCCCTCCGGTTTTCACCATGCCTGTGGCAGCGCCAATGGCAGCCGTTGCCTGGTGCTGGATGTGCCGGGCGATGAGTGGGTCTTGCAGTCACTGGGGGATCACGCGCATGCCAGCCGTCGTTTGCTCGACAACGCCGGGCGCCTGCCGCTGGATGCCGGGCAAAGCCAACTGGTGAACTGGCTGGCGGCCAGTCAGGTCAACGATCCAGTGATTGCGCAGCAGGGTGCAGTGCTGTTGCTGGCCAGCCTCAACAATGCCTCACCGCAGGCCGTGGGCGGTCGGCGTCTGCCCTATGCGGCGCTCAATGCTCATATTGATCAGTATGCTGCCTACCCGCTGCAAGTCGCCGACCTGGCGCGCATCGCCGGATTGTCCAGCGCCCGGTTGCACGCGCGGTTCGTTGCCGAATGCGGGCAGACCCCGATGGACTATATCCGTAGCCGACGATTGCACATGGCCGTGGGCATGCTGCGGGATTCGGCATTGCCCATCGGCGAGATTGCCAGTCGGGTCGGCTACAGCTCGCAGAGCGCTTTCGCCGCCGCGGTGTTGCGCGAATTTGGCGCCTCGCCTGGCAAATTGCGGCGCGAGGCTGGCGACAAAAATCGCTAGCTTGCCGACAGACACAAGGCCTCACACGGTTCAATGTAGGAGCTGCCGAAGGCTCGGGCCGGTTCGGACAATCTTTTGGTCTTGATTGCTGAGAAGCAAGATCAAAAGATCGCAGCCTGCGGCAGCTCCTACCTTTGGCCGCGTTCACGTTGGTGAATGTCGTCCGGCAGATTCAATGTTTATCAAGGATTGCAATGACTCCACGTACCGCCCTTGGCGCCCTGCATATCGGCGCACTGATGTTTGGCCTGACCGGTGTGTTCGGCAAACTCGCCGTCGCCTCCCCCGCCGTCATCGTTTTCGGGCGTGCCGCGTTTGCCGTACTGGCATTGGCCTTTTTTGCGCGGTTCGCCAGCTCTGCACGCTGGCGCACACTCGAGGCCGTGGACTGGCGCCGGTTGTTGCTCAGTGGCTTGCTGCTGGCCGGGCATTGGGTCAGTTTTTTCATCGCGGTGAAGGTGGCCGGCGTGGCGATCGCGACCCTGGGCTTCGCCAGTTTCCCTGCATTTACCGTGATCCTCGAAGGGTTGATCTTCCGCGAGCGGATTCGCGCCAACGAAATCCTGCTGGTAGTGCTGGTGAGTGTCGGGCTGGTGTTGGTCACCCCGGATTTCGATCTGGACAGTGGCGCCACCACCGGGCTGCTTTGGGCGGTGGCTTCCGGCTTGCTGTTCGCCCTGCTGTCGCTGACCAACCGCGCCAGCTCCGGGCGCATCCCGCCGGTGCAAGCGGCGCTGTGTCAGAACGTGGTGGTCGCGCTGTGCCTGCTGCCGGTGGCGGCACCTCAGTTGAGTGAGGTGCGCGCCCTCGACTGGTTGTGGATCGGCCTGCTCGGGGTGTTTTGCACCGGCGTCGCGCACAGCCTGTTCGTCGCCAGCCTGGCAGTGATCAAGGCGCGAACCGCCGCGGTGGTGTTCGCTCTGGAGCCGGTATACGGGATCACCATGGCCTGGCTGCTGTTCGATGAAAACCCGACGTTGCGAATGCTGCTCGGCGGCGCCTTGATCATCGTCGCCATCGTGGTGTCCAGCCGGCTCTCGGGTGGTTCAAGCAAAAAGACCGTTGCGGCACAAGCCCCGTCTCACTGAGACCGGTCGTTGTGCCCCAGGTCGCGGTCCGGATCGATCCGGTCGCGGACCCGCTGCTTGAGCACCTTGGCCTCGGGGAAACCGCCATCGGCCTTGCGCTCCCAGATCTGCACCTCGTCACAAAAAATGTGGAAGACCCCGCCGGTACCGGGTACCAGTGACACTTTGCCCAGGTCGTCGCCAAAGGTACTGAGCAGTTCCTGGGCCAGCCAGGCGGCACGCAACAGCCATTGGCATTGCGTGCAGTAAGTGATGACGATTTCCGGTTTGTGCACGGTCATGATGGGCAGGATTCCTGAGTCAGGGGGGCGTCGTTATCATAACCGGCTTTATCCTTTGCTCTGTAGGAGCCGGCTTGCTGGCGATGAGATCACTGCGGTCTTTGAGATCGATCGCAGCGATGCCATCGCCAGCAAGCCGGCTCCTACAGATGTTTTGATCTTCAGCGGAGGCCGGCCAGCAAACTCCGGGCGGTCTGCTTGAGTGGCTCGTCGCCGTCCTTGAGCAACTCGTTGAGCAATTCGATGGCGTTGTCCAGGTCGCCGTCATCGATGCAGGTCTGGGCCTGCTCCAGTTTGCCTGCATTGCCGGATTCGGCCGGTTCAAGGTCGATCGCTCCGGTATCCAGCGGCTCAAGCTCCAACGACCCGCCGACGTCAGCGAATTCGTCGAGAAAGTCGTCATCCAGAGGCTGTGCGTCCGGTTCGGCCACCCACTCGAACTCGGGCTCATCCAGCGTCGGCTCGTCAGGCATTTCGAACACATCGGGCAAGACGTGCAGATTCGAGATGAATTCAGGCTCATGGGCACTTGCCGCCTCTTTCGAGGATTCGGCGGCGGACGGTGAAGGGTCGAAGGGGCTGATCAAGTCCCAGCTCGAATCCATCGACAGATCGTCCAGGTTCAACTGGAATTCATCGCCGGCGGCGGCCTGAGGCTGCACAACCGCGGACGGCATGATCGCCGGTGCGATGGCCAAGGCAGCGACAGTGCCCAGCTTCGGATAACGGTCACGCATCTCCTGAAGCTTTTGCGGGTCGAACCCAACGTCACGCAGGCTGGTTTCCTGCGCTTCGTAGGCCGACACGTCACCCTGTCTGCCCAGAACTTCCAGCAGCTGCACGGCCAGATCGGTACGGTTCGGCTCCTTGATCAGCGCCTCTCTCAACAAACCGGCCGCTTCGGAAAAACGGCCATAGGCCAGATAAATGCCGACCCCTTCGAGCACATCGCCCGCCGGCGACTCTTCGCCCTGGCCGGATGCCGGAGCCTGCGTCTGCACGTCCCGATTCAGCACCGGCTCTTGCCGCGATGGTAAAACGGGTAAAGGCTCAGGTACGGTCTGGACCTGCTGTCGCTGACGGCGAACGAACAGTCCGAGCAACGCCAGGGCCACCAGCAACAGCGCTCCGAAGATCAGCGGCCAGTGGGTCGTTTCGATCTTTTCAACCACCACCGGCGCTGAAGCCGCGACGTCTGGCGCAACAGGCTCCACCGGAGCCGACGCCTGTTTGACTTGCGCCAATTGAGCCTGCAACTCGATGACCTGTTTTTTCTGGCCGGCAATATGCTCGTTTTGAGCCTGCAATGTTGCATTCAACTCATCGATCGTGGTTTGCAGCGCCTGGTTCTTCAGGACGCTGACGGCCAGTTGCTCGGCGACAGGATCATTGGCAGGCGCGGCAGCAGGTTGATCGGCGGGCGGGACAGGCGGCTTTTTGCTTTTCACCGAAGGTGGCGCAGCAACGGCCGGCTCGACGCTCGGGAATGCCGATGATTGGGTGCTGGCAACCGGTTCGTCAGCCACCGGAACAATCCCCGGTGAGCCCGGCGGGTCGATCAACACCGTGTATTCGCGCAGCAAGCGTCCGTTGGGCTGATTGATCTGCACAAGGAAATTGAGGAAAGGTTCATTGACCGGCTTGTTGGAGCTCACCCGGACAAATCGGCGATTGCCGCGCAGGATCGGTGTGAACTTCAGGTCGTTGAGGAAGAACACCCGATCCACGCCGGCGCGGCTGAATTCTTCTGCCGTCGCCAGGCTGACCGATAACTCGCCCTGCGCAAGGTCCGTGGCGTCCATCAGGGCGATGTCGGCGCGCAGGGGTTGATTGAGCGCCGAATGCAGGGTGATTTCACCCAAGCCCAGTGCAGGCGCCAATGCCGGATAGGAAACAGCACCACCGACCAGCAGCAGCCTGGCGCAACACCGCAATACCACGTGCAAACTCTCGAGCATGAGCATCCCTTGGATAACCGGAACCAACCTTGAATGTGTTCGCACATCCGGTACGAACACGATATTGCCGACTAGTTCTTTATAATCTGCCCAACGGGGTATCTCAAAGGACCGGCACGCGGTTATCCCTCAAGATTTTTCCAGGTTAGCCAGTATGTGTCCGTGCACTCTCATGCAGATTTTCAGATCCGCTTCATCAACGCCCTCGAACAGCTCGTGACGCAGTTGGGTGGCAATGGTTTCAATTTGTTCGATCAAGGGACGGGCCGGAGCACAGAGGACGATTTTTTTTGCCCGGCGGTCTTCCAGCACCGATTGACGTTGCACCAGTCCCTGGCTTTCCAGGCTGTCGAGCAATCGCGCCAGGGTCGGCCCTTCTACGCCGACGCTTTGCGCCAGTTCGCGCTGAGTGGGTGCATCTTCGAAACGCGCCAGGTGCAGCAGCACCAGCCAGCGTGCCTGGGACAATCCGAGGCCAGCCAGGCGGCGGTCCAGTTCGGCACGCCAGCCACGGGACATCTGGGCCAGTTGCATGCCAAAGCGGTGTTGATCGGTGAACGGCATAAAACACTCATGATTAGGCTGAAAATAGAGAAATACTAATTATTAGTCAGCTAAGCATGACCCTTGGCTATAGGCAAGGGTCGCTATGTACTGAATCGTTACATCTCTCCTTCAGATTTCAAATTCCGACTGCAGGGCGGCACGAACACAGTACAAAACACCTTCCGGCACTCGTCCGGCGAACAGCGCGGCAATCTCCGAAACCGCTGGCAACTCACCCTCGCCGTCAAGGAACGCGTCCTGCACTTCGCCCATCAAGTCCTCGGGTAGATCCAGCGCCTGCTCCAGCGACAATTGCTGCTTGCCAATCGCTTCGGCGAGCATGGTGTAGACATTCTTTTCCGAGCATTGCAGTTGACCGGCAATCTGCAACGGGGTCATGCCGGCACGCGCCAGGGTAATCAGCTCATGGCGCACGTCGGCCACCACTGGCGGCGCCTCGACCTGGCCGCCTAGCACTTCGAGGAAGGCCTGGCCATAACGTTCCAGTTTGCGTGCGCCGACACCACTGACCGTGGCCATCGCCGCCAGCGAGGTGGGCTGGCTGCGCAGCATTTCCAGCAGGGTGGAGTCGGGGAAGATGACGTAGGGCGGCACACCATGCTCTTCGGCGAGTTTGCGACGCAGGGCGCGCAAGGCTTCCCACTGTTCGCGTTCTTCGCCGCGAACCAGCTGGCTCGCCTGGCTCTTGCTGCTTTTGGCAGTGGTTTGCGGCTTGAGGTCGCGACGCAGTTCCAGGGCCACCTCGCCCTTGAGCAAGGGCCGGCAGCTGTCACTCAGGCGCAAGCCGCCATAGCCTTCGAGGTCGATGTCGGCCAGGCCCCGGGCAACCAGCTGGCGGAACAGGGAGCGCCATTCACCTTCGGCCATCGCCTTGCCGACACCGTAGACCGACAGGTGCTGATGACCAATGCTGCGGATCTTTTCGTTGTCCTTGCCCAGCAGTACGTCCACAAGATGCCCGACGCCATAGCGCTGGCCGGTGCGGTAGATCGCCGAGAGCGCCTGGCGGGCCGGCTCGGTGGCGTCCCAGGTCTGCACGCCGTCGACGCAGTTGTCGCAATGGCCGCAGGGTTCGGGCATGTCTTCGTCGAAATAAGCCAGCAGTGTCTGGCGGCGGCAGCGGGTTTCTTCGCAAAGCGAGAGCATCGCGTCGAGCTTGTGCTGCTCCAGGCGCTTGTGACGTTCGTCGCCCTCGGAGTTCTGCAACATCTGCTTGAGCATCACCACGTCTTGCAGGCCGTAGGCCATCCAGGCATCCGCTGGCAGACCATCACGACCGCCGCGCCCGGTTTCCTGATAATAAGCTTCAAGGGATTTGGGCAAATCGAGGTGAGCGACGAAGCGCACGTTGGGTTTATCTATGCCCATGCCAAATGCCACGGTGGCGACCATGATCAGGCCTTCCTCATTGAGGAAGCGTTTCTGGTGGTGGGCCCGGGTCTCGTTGGCCAGGCCGGCGTGATAGGGCAGCGCCGGGAACCCTTGTTCGCTGAGGAACACCGCGACTTCGTCGACCTTCTTGCGCGACAGGCAATAGACGATGCCGGCATCGCTGCGCCGTTCGGCCAGGAACGCCAGCAACTGCTTGCGCGGCTGCTCCTTGGGCACGATGCGGTAGAAAATGTTCGGGCGGTCGAAGCTCGAGAGAAAACGCTCGGCATCCTGCAAATGCAGGCGATCGACGATTTCTTCCCGGGTGCGCTTGTCGGCGGTCGCGGTCAGGGCGATGCGCGGGACATGGGGGAACAGTTCCGCCAGCTGGCCCAGTTGCAGGTATTCGCGGCGGAAGTCGTGGCCCCACTGGGACACGCAATGCGCTTCATCAATGGCGAACAGGGCGATTTCAAGGCTTTGCAGGAACGCCAGCATGCGCGGTTGAACCAGGCGCTCGGGCGCGAGATAGAGCATCTTCACTTCACCGCGCTTGATCCGGGCGGCCAGGTCCCGTTGCTGCTCGGCGCTCAGTGTGGAATTCAGGGCGGCCGCGGCGACACCCAGTTCTTCGAGGGTCGCGACCTGATCGTCCATCAGCGCGATCAGCGGCGAGACCACCACCGCCAGCCCTTCGCGCAGCAGGGCCGGCACCTGGAAGCACAGGGACTTGCCGCCACCGGTAGGCATCAACACCAGGGCATCGCCGCCGCTGGCCACGCGCTCAATGATTGCACCCTGGCGGCCACGGAAACTGTCGTAGCCGAAGATGTCCTTGAGGACGCGTTGAGCCTGTTCGAGCATAAAAACTCCAGAAATCACCAAAAACATCCCTGCAAGACTGGTCCAGAACCACGCAGGCTGCACTGACGAATAGTAAGTGCGCATTGCATGACGCTTGAAATCTCAGCCGTAGCGCCGGCAGGGCATCGCAAAACGCGCGAGTATACCCGACGCCCGTCCGGCGAAGGGTGCCGCTGAGAAGACACACGCAACCCAATGCCGATCCTCCTGTGGGAACTGGCTTGTCGGATCGCCGCACCGCAGCGAACGCGTCTTCATGAGCACTGCAAAGCTCAAGACCGCCTTCGCTGGCAAGCCAGCGCCTACAGGGTTCGGTGCTTCCACAATCCATCGGTACACAGCGTTTGTGTGTTTTCCACCCTGCAGGAGCAGTGTGCCGGGGTGCAAATATCCCGCGCGGCTGGCCTGACCGCTCAAGAAGGCCTAGAATTCCCGCATCTGTTTAATTCCCCAAGGTAGCCCTTTAATGTCCTTCGCTGAGCAACTAACCCGCCTGCAAGTCTTCCTCGACGCCGACGAACTGCATGACGAGGCGCTGGACTACGTGGCCGCCCACGGCTACCTCACCGCGCTGTCGATCTGCTCCGAAAGCGTTCCGGACCGTGAGTGGATCGACGCACTCTTCGCCGAAGAGCCGCATTACGCCGACGACACCGAGCGTGAAGCGATCGAATCCACCCTGCTGGCCCTCAAGGCTCATATCGCTCGCCAATTGGCGTCCGATGAAGAGTTCGAGCTGCCCTGCGACCTGGACCTGGGTGAAGAGCCGGATGATTCCGACTTGCGCGGCTGGTGCATCGGTTTCATGGAGGGCGTGTTCCTGCGCGAAGCGGCCTGGTTCGAAACCGCCGAAGACGAAGTCAGCGAAATGCTGCTGCCGATCATGGTCGGCTCGGGTCTGTTCGATGAGCAGCCAGAGTTCGAAGACATCGCCAAAGACGCCAACCTGATGGACGACATGATCGTACAGATCCCGGAAGCCCTGACCGCGCTGTACCTGCTGTGCCAGGCGCCAGACGAAAAACCGGCGATCCTCAAGCCACGTCACCACTAAGGTTTTGCCTATGGACAACCCCATAGGCAACCGCTCCTTGATGTTGCGCTACGTGTTGCTGGTCATCGGCTGGCTGAGCGTAGCGCTGGGGGTGATCGGGATTTTCCTGCCGGTGTTGCCCACCACGCCCTTCCTGTTGCTGGCGGCGGCCTGTTTCGCCCGCAGCTCCCCGCGTTTTTACCATTGGCTGGTAGAGCACCCGCGGCTTGGACCCTGGATTCGCAACTACCTCGATGGCAATGGCATCCCGCTCAAGGGCAAGGTGTATGCCATCGGATTGATGTGGGCGAGCATCCTGCTTTCCTGCTACCTGGTGCCACTGCCTTGGGCGCGTGCGTTCATGCTGACCAGTGCAGTGCTGGTAACGGTTTATATCCTCAAGCAGAAAACCCTGCACAAGTCTTGAGATTCAAGCCCTTGCGGTGAAGATCGCAACCTTGGGCAGCTCCAGGATGTGGTTGAACCCGGTCGGCACAGGAACCGGGCGGGACCTTTTGCGTGACAGGCCGACAATTTGCCCTCCTTCGCCGCAAACTCCACCTAGACTTCAGGCATCTGCGCCAGAGTAGCCAGACATGCCCACGGCCAGTCGACATAGCAAGGAGCGTGTTCATGTCGTTGCGCAAACAATTGTTTATCGCTATTTGCCTGTTCCTGCTGGTGGCGTTCAGTGGCAGCTTTTTTGTCGGCCTGGAAAGCTCCCGGGAGCAGATGCTCGGCCAGTTGCGCTCCCACGCCCAGGACACCGCCACGGCGCTGGGGTTATCACTGACCACGCAAATCCACGACCCGGCGATGATCCAGTTGATGGTCAGTTCGATTTTCGACAGCGGCTATTTCAGCAGCATCCGGATCATTAACCTCGAGAACGAGCAGGTGCTGGTCGAACGCAGCGCAGCGGCATTGGCCGAGGGCGTTCCCGGCTGGTTCGTCAGTCTGGTCAACCTTCACCCTCAAGGTGGCGACGCCCTGATCATGCGCGGCTGGGAACAGATCGCGCGCGTCGAAGTGCTGAGCAATCCGCAGTTCGCCCTGGCCAAACTCTGGGACAGCACCCTGGGCAGCCTGATCTGGTTGTTGGTGTGCGGATTGCTCAGCGCCGTGTTCGGTGGCTGGTTGTTGCAGCGCCAATTCCGTCCGCTCGAGGCGATGGTCAAGCAGGCCGAAGCCATCAGCAAACGCGAGTTCCTCAGCCTGCCGAAACTGCCGCGCACACCTGAACTGAAACGCGTGGTGCTGGCCATGAACCAGATGGTCGAGAAACTCAAGGCGCTGTTCACCGAAGAGGCCGCGCGCAGTGAAAAACTGCGGGCGCAATCCTATCAGGACAGCCTGACCGGCCTGGCCAACCGACGCTTGCTGGATGAACAGCTGGCCGACCATCTGCTGGTTTGCGAGCAAAGCAGTGACGGCCATTTGCTGATGCTGCGGATCAACGATCTGGTTGGCCTCAACCAACGCCTCGGTGGCCAGCGCACCGACGCCTTGATCAGCACCGTTGGCGAATTGCTGACGCGCCTGACTCAGGTACCGGAGCGTCGTACCTGGCTGGCGGCGCGTAATCGCGGTGGCGAATTCAGCCTGCTGACACCGGGGCTGGGCAGCCAGGATGCCGCACGCCTGGCCGCCGAAATCAGCGCCACCCTGGAAAACCTGCGCCTGACCGGCGCCAGCGATTGCATGCCGGTGGCGCATTTGGGAATAGTCGCTTTCCAACCCGGCGAGTCGGCCAGGAACGTGCTGCTGCGACTGGATCAGGCGCTGACTGAAGCCCAAGGCCATCCCGAGCGCCCGTGGAGACTCCTGAGCGACAGCGTCAACGCCCCCAACCAGACCCAATACGACTGGCAAACCTGGATCGACGATGCCCTGACCGAAGGCAAGATGCAGCTGTATTTCCAACCGGTGGTGCAATGCGCCGACACCAGCCAGGTGCTGCATCACAAAGTCCTCGCGCGCCTGCTCGATCCCCGGGGCGAGGCGATTGCCGCCGGACTTTTCCTGCCGTGGGTCGAACGTCTCGGCTGGTCGGCGCGGTTCGATCTGGCGATGCTCGAAGCGACCCTCGACTACCTCTTGGACAACCGCTGGCCGCTGGCATTGAGCTTGTCGGGCAGCACCCTGCGCGATCAGGCGCAACTGCACAAGATCCTCGACATGCTCGAATCACTGCCTGAACTGGCCCCGCTGCTGACCCTGGAAATCGATGAACGCCAACTGCCTCCCCCAGAGCAATTGCAGGGTCTGTGCCACAGCTTGCTCGACACCGGCTACCGCATCGGCTTGCAGCATTTTGGGGGCTGCTTCAGCCAGATCGGCAACCTCACGCAACTGGGGCTGGCTTACCTGAAGATCGATGGGGCCTACATCCGGGGCATCGATGGGCAGCAAGACAAGCGGCTGTTCATCGAGGCCATGTTTCGGGCGACAAACAGTATCGACTTGCCGCTGATCGCGGAAATGGTCGAGAGCAAGGGCGAGCTGGAGGTGATCAGGGCGTTGGGGGTGTTTGGCGTGATGGGGCGGTTGATCGGGCCGCCGGAGCCGATGTGACTCATCAATTGAACCAAGTCATCGTTCTTCGCCGACAAGCCGGTCTCCCACAGTTGATCTGAGGTGTTCACACACAGTGAGTTCGCAGAAGATCCAATGTGGAAGCGAGACCGGCTCGCTCGCGAAGGCTATCTTGCAGGCGAGGCATTTATCCAGGCTCCTGGCAAAAAACCCGCCCTCTCTTCTCTCGGAGATGGCGGGTATTGTCGTTTCAGCTCAAACCGTATCCACCTTCAACGAATGATCATTCAACATCCCGTTGATGATCGTCGCCGTATCCTGCCCACCCGCAACCACTCCGCCCGCCCCCGGCGTGACGCCGTAATGGCTGGCCAGGTTGATGCCCGCCAGGTCGATGGTCTGGTTCGGCGCGGCGCCGGCCATGCCGCTGACGTCGATGCTGGTGATGAGGGAGTCGCCGCTACCGCTGATTTTGAAATGCAAATAGTCATCCAGCGAGGCCGCAGTGGCATTTTCCCCTTGCAGCAGTTGCGACAGGTCAAGCCTGTCGGTGCCCGGCGTGAAATCGGTGACCACATCGTGGCCGCTGTTGCCCTTGAGCCACTGGAAGGTGTCCGCGCCGGCGCCGCCGGTGAGACTGTTGTTGCCCAAACCGCCGATCAGGAAGTCATCACCCTCCCCGCCATTGAGGATGTCGTTGCCCAAACCACCATCGAGCAGGTCGTTGCCCGCTCCGCTGAACAACGAGTCATTGCCGGCCTCGCCGTGCAGGGTGTCGTTGCCGCTGCCGGCGGTCAGCACATCATTGCCGTCGCCGGCATTGATAAGGTTATCGCCGATGCCCGCCACCAACACATCATCGCCCGCGGTGCCGACAAGGGTGTGACCCTCCTGATAACTGATGGTCACGGCCGCGCTGTCGCTGCCGCCATGGTTGTCGCTGGCGGTGTAGGTGCCGTGGTAATCCGGGGTGAAGTCCTGGGCGCCGGAGTAATTGACGGTCATGGTCAATGTGTAGTTTTCCGCACCGTTGCCACCGTGTCCCGGGCCGTCGGGGATATTGGTGATGTGGATCTGGTAACTGGCGTCCGAGGTTGCGGTGATGGTCTGGCCGTCGGCGATGGCAATGAAAGCGCCACCGTTGACGGAGTACTCCATCGCGACTTGGCCGGCAGTCAGGTTGTGGTCCAGGTTAAGGGTTTCACCCTGTTTGAGGTTGACGGTAATGCGGTCCTCATCGTTGGCATTGGCGTGGGTGACTTTGCCCAGGTAACCGCTGACGACCAGCACCGCGGTCATGGTGGCCGCATTCGCGGTAAAGGCGCTGCGCACGTTCGCCAGCGTCTGGTTCGGCGAGCAATCCTGGCGGTCGGTGAAGTTGATCGCCCCGGTGCCGATGAAGTCCGCACCTTTGGCGATCCAGCCGGTATTGAAGGTAGTGGGTGCTGCTGTGAGCGGGTCACCATCGGGATCGCTATCGTTGGCCAGCAGCCACTCACCCGGGAGCACGACGCTGCCCGACAGCACGTTGGTGATGACGTGGTCATCGACCGCCACCGGTGCCCCGTTCGGAATGACCTTGACCACCAGCGTCGAGCTGGCCAGGTCGCCGTCGTTGTCGCTGAGGGTGAAGCCGATGTTTTCGGTAAGCACCACCGCCGTGGTTTTCTGCGAGGTGTAGGTATACTCGCCCGTGTCGAGGTGCACCAGCAGCGTACCTTTGTTGTCGGTGGCGATGCTCAGGGTGTTGTTGGCGGTGTTGAAGGTGCCGTGATTGGCGCCTCCGCTGAAGTTCAGCGAACCCTGGTGGCCGTCGCCTTTGGGGTTATAGGTGTACGTCGTGCCATCCACCGTGATGGATTTGATGAACCCGCCATCGGCACCGAATGAACCGCCCTCGCCCAGCAGCGACCCGGAGAGCGGTGTGCCGACCACGGTGCCCGAGAGTACCGAGTCGAGCTGGCCGAGGTCCTTGACGATCACGGCGTTGGTGTCGGTGCCGGTACTGCCGTCATAGGCCAGTGGATCGAGGCTGTCGTTGCTGACGCCCTTGCCCAGGCCGATCGCGTAGTTCTTGATGTCATTGGCTTCGAGGAAGGCTTTCCAGGCCGCTTCATCCGATCTGCCGATAGACCCTTCGTTGGGTTTGCCGTCGGAGAAGAAGTAACCGACGTTCTGCGCTCCCGTCAGTTTGCCTTCGGTGTCGAACGCGGTTTTCGCCACGGCCACGGCCGCATCGTAGTTGGTGTCCCCTCCCGCCTTGAGGCCGGCGATGATCGACTTGGCCGTTGCCACATCGACCCAGACCGAGGTCTTGTCCGAAGCGTTGCTGCTGAAGGTGACAATCTGCACTTTCACGTCGCCCAGGTCGTCGTACTTGTCGAGCAAGGCGCTGAGCGCCTGCTTGGCCAGCGCCAGCCGCGACAGGCCGTTGACCCCGGAAGCGTCGGCCATGCTGCCGGACACGTCGATCACCAGCAACAGGTTGGTGTCGATCTGCGAGGCCGTCACGGAACGCTCGGCAGCGACGGCTTGGGGCAGATCATCGACAATGTTGACGTTGATCTGGCCCGAGGCCGTGCTGCCGTCGCTATCGGTGGCCACCACATTGAAATTCTCGGTGATGCTGTTGGCGCCCCGGGCATTGGGATGGTTTTCGTTATCCTCCAGCGTGTAGCTGTAATGGACCACGCCGGTGGCCGGGTTGTAACCGGTGATGGTCAGGGTGTTGCCCAAGGCCGTCACGATCGATTGCGGGAAGCCGACGGCGACACCGCCGGTCATCACGGCGATACCGCCCACGGTCAAGGTTTGCAGACCGTCCGGGGCGATGACCCTGAAGCTGCCGCTTTGGGTCAGGGCCGATTCGTCGGGACAGGAGCCGTCGCAGAGGTTTTTCTCATAGACCGTCAACTCCCCACAGTCGACGTCCAGGCCCTTGATGATGACCGGGTCATTGTTGTTGTGGATGTTCAGCACCAGGTTGGCGGTGCTGGCATCGCCATCGGCATCGGTGAGGGTGTAGGTGAAGGTTTCCGTGCCGCTGCCGCCACCGTGCAGGGCTTTGAAGTCGGCGTCGCCGGTATTGAGGGTGTAGGTGTAGGTGCCGTTGGCATTGAGCACCAGGGTGCCGTAGGTGCCGTTGAAGGTACCGGGGGTGATCGGGCCGCTGCCGTGGCCGGTCGGCACCTGATCGGCGCCTTGCACGTCGTTGTTCAGCACGTTGCCATTGAGCTGCAGCCGGGCTTCCGAGACCGTGCGGGCATGGCTGTCGTTCACGGCGCCGGGCAGGTCGTCGACAATGTTGACGTTGATCTGCCCCGAGGCGGTGCTGCCATCAGTGTCGATGGCGACCACGTTGAAGTCTTCGCTGATGCTGTTGGCGCCGTTGGCGTTCGGATGGGTTTCATTATCCAGCAGGGTATAGCTGTAGCTGACCACGCCAGTGACCGGGTTGTAACCGGTAATGGTCAACGTATTGCCCAACGGGGTGACGATCGATTGCGGGAAACCTGCGGCCACGCCGCCACTGATCACAGTGATCCCGCCGATGATCAGGGTGCTCAGCCCGTCCGGTGCGGACACGGTGAAGGTACTGCTCTGCGTCAGCGCACCGGGGTTGCGGGCAGAACCGTCGGCCAGGTTCGCTTCGTTCAGCGTCAGTTCGCCCCCTGACACCGACAGGCCGGTGAGCGTGACCGGATTATCCACATCGTCCGGCACGTCCGGCACGTCGCCTGTACCCCCTGCGCCGCCAGCCCCGCCAGCCCCGCCAGCGCCCCCTGCCCCTCCTGCACCGTCATCGCCGTTGTCCGGACCATCGGCCAAACGTTCCAGGGGAAATTCCGGAATACCGTTGAAGCCCGCAGTGGGGAAACCCAGTGTGGGATCGACCCGACCCGCCACTTCTTCCAGCAGCACAAAACTATGGCCGCCACCCAACGCACCCTTGGCATTGCCGTTGCCGGGACCGGCCGCCGTGGCTTCGCCGGTCTGGGTCGGGTCGGCCCCCGCCGCGATCGCTTTTTGCAATTGCTCGACGTCGGTCAGTTGCGCCTGACTCGGCGTCACCGCTTCGGTGGTGTTCACATGAGGCGCCTGGTGAGCCAGCAGCCGGGAAGTCATTTGCAGGCTGCTGCCACGACCCAATGTCAGGTCCTGGCCATTTTGCAGATGCACCGCCACCGCCCCTTCGGCACCGGTAAGCAGTTGCTCGCCGGCGAACAGCCGATCGCCCTCGATCAAGGCGCGCCGGGTGCCGTCGCTTGCAACCGCGAACACCTGACCGATGACCTTACTGACGATACCGATGAGCTTAGCCATGAGCACTTCCTCCGCTGCCAACTGCTGTCGGCATCTGATTTGCGAAGATCGTGCTCATGGCTCAAGCAGGTCACAAGTCGGGTCGTCACCGGACGGGCTTATGGAGGTAAGCCGCTGCCCTGGCGACAGATTCGCCATGTGTTTCGCTCGTAGGCGCCGTGTGCGCACCGGGATAAACCCTATGCAATCAATAGCATCGGGGTCCACTGGCGCCACAACGTGCCTGCGAGTGAATGCGTAACGGTATTGAAGCACCAGAGTGACAAAAAACCGTCACCCAAAAACCGTCACGCTTCCCTCCCCTTCCAGCACTTTCCCGCCCTATGTCGATAAATGGAATGAACTTTCCTCAAACCCTGAGAAGCTCCCTAAAGCTCCTGAATCAAGGGCTTTCGTAATGAACAATGTGCTGGATTTTGCAGAGCGCATAAGTTTTTTTCTGCATAAGCCTTATGAGAAATTCTTCTTAGGTCCGCTCTAGAATGTTCTTAGCTCTGTTGTTACAGGCATGAAACGGTTTGGAAGATAAAAGTCGTCAAATAATTGGCGACTGGTGAGCACCATCAGGACTTCAGGGAGATTCCCAATGCGCGTTTTGACCCCCCTTTGCAGCGCGATTCTTCTGGCCATGGCCTGCACGGGCCAGGCCCAGGCGATGTCATTGACCGAAGCGATCCAGAGCACCATTGCGACTCACCCGGAGCTGGCATCCCGGGTGGACAGCCGCCTTTCGGCCGATGAGGACGTGAAAGTCGCCAAAGGGGGCTTTTATCCATCGGTTGATCTGAATGCCGCCTATGGGCGCGGGTACAGCGATAACACCAACACCCGGGCGTTCGGCAATCATCACAAGGAAATCCTCACCTATACCCAGTCGGAACTGCGACTGCGCCAGATGCTCTTCGACGGTTTCAATACCGCCAATGAAGTCGAGCGCACCAAAGGCGTGGTCAACTCCCGGGCCTATTACGCTCAAGGCACCGCCCAGGACCTGGCCCTGCGCACCATCGAGGTCTACCTTGAGGTGCTCAAGCGCCGCGAACTGGTGACCCTGGCGAAGAACAACCTGCAAGCGCACCTGCGGGTCAACGATCAGATCGGCCTGCGCACCCAGCGCGGTATCGGCAGCAACGCCGATGCCGATCAATCCACCGCCCGCCGGGCCTTGGCGGAGAACAACCTCGACACCGCCGAAGTCGATCTGGCCGATGCCGAATCGAACTTCTTCGCCGTCGTGGGGCGCATGCCCGATGAGCTGGAAACGCTGCCCTCGATTCGCGGCGAATTGCCCGCCAGCCTGCCGGAAGCCCAGCAGAGCATGGTGGATAACAACCCGTACCTGAAATCCGCCCAGGCCGACGTGCAATCGGCCGAGAGCCAATACGAAGTCTCCAAGTCGCCGTTCTATCCACGCTTCGACGCCGAAGCCGCAGTGGGCGCGAACAACAACGTGCAAGGCGAGGAAGGTCACGACAACGAATGGCGCGTCGGGATCGTCATGAATTACAACCTGTTCCGCGGCGGCAGCGACAAGGCTCGCCTGGCCGGCAACGCACACCGGATCAATCAGGCGATGGATATCCGCAACAACGCGCTGCGCCAGCTCAACGAGAACATCCACCTGGCCTGGAACGCCATGGTCAATGCGAAGAAACAAACCCCGACCGCCCGCGAATACGCCGAGACCACCACCCGGGTCCGGGCCGCATACCAGGACCAGTTCGGCCTCGGCCAACGGACTCTGCTCGACGTGCTCGACAGTGAAAACGAGCTGTACAACGCCAATCGTCGCTACACCGAAGTGCGCTACGTCGAGGAGTACTCGATGTACCGCGTGCTGGCGAACATGGGCCAATTGCTGAGCAAACAACGGGTGGTGCTGCCCGCCGATGCGATCGCCCAGGCCGAAGTGAAAAACGAAGCTCGCCTGCCTGAACTGAGATAGCGCAACGGGAGCGTCACTGTGACCAGCATGGAATCGGGCAACATCGGTGTCGACCCGCGGCTGAGCTTCGATGACCCGCTTCTGGACGGTCTGTTGATCCTCTGCAAACTCCACGGCGCGACGGTCAGTCGCGCCAGCCTGAGTGCCGGGCTGCCTTTGGCCCACCAACGCCTGAGCCTGGACCTGTTGCCACGCGCAGCGGCCAGGGCCAGTTTGCAGGCGCGGTTGCTGCGCCGTGAACTGGCGGATATCTGCGCCCTGAACCTCCCCGTGATGCTCATCCTCAATAATGGCCGCACCGCGATTCTGCGGCGCTGGGGCGATGACGGTCGGGCGCTGATCCTGCCGAGCGAAGCCGATGGCGGCGAACAATGGGTCAGCCGTGAAGAACTGGCGGACAACTACAGCGGCCAGGCGTTGTTCGCCCGGCCGCGGCATGAACTCGAAGACTTGCGCGCCCCCCTGGTGCCACGGGTCGAAGCCTGGTTTCGCGATACGTTGAAACTGTCGAAATGGCTGTACGGCGATGCGATCCTGGCGAGCTTCCTGATCAACCTGTTGGGGTTGATGGTGCCACTGTTTGTCATGCAGACCTATGACCGCGTGGTGCCGAACCAGGCGACATCGACCTTGTGGGTGCTGTCGATCGGCTTGCTGATCGGCACCGGTTTCGAGTTAGTGCTGCGGGTGGTACGCGCGCATTTACTTGACACCGCCGGGAAGAAAACCGACGTGATCCTGTCCGCCACGCTGTTCGAGCGCATCACCGGCATGGCCATGAAGGCGCGGCCGGCGACCATTGGCGGTTTCGCCCAAAGCATCCATGACTTCCAGGGCCTGCGGGAATTCCTCACCGCCGTGACCCTGACCAGCCTGATCGACCTGCCCTTCGCCGTACTGATGCTGGTGGTGATCGGCCTGCTCGGTGGCTGGCTGGTGGTGATTCCACTGTGTGCGTTTCCAGTCACGATCATTTTCGCCATGGTGATCCAGTCCCGGCTGCGCGACACCGTGCAAAAAAGCCTGACATTGGGGGCTGAACGCCAGGCCCTGCTGATCGAAACCCTAGGTGGCCTGGAAACGCTCAAGGCCTGCAGTGCTGAAAGCGAACGCCAGCACCAGTGGGAAAGCACCCACGGTGCCCTCACCCGCCTCGACAGCCATGCGCGCAACCTTTCGGCCCTGGCCACCAACGGCACCTTGTTCATCCAGCAGTTTTCCGGCATGGCGACCATCGTCGCCGGGGTCTACAGCATCATCGCCGGCAACCTCAGCGTCGGCGCACTGGTGGCAACCTACATGCTCGGCAGCCGGGTGCTGGCGCCGCTGGGCCAGATCGCCGGCTTGATCACCCGCTACCAGCAAGCGCAGCTGACGATGAAAAGCACCGACGCGCTGATGTCCCTGCCCCAGGAACGCGACGCCAGGCAACGGCCGCTGGAGCGCACGCAACTGCAAGGGGCGCTGGATGTCATCGGCGTGACCTTCCACTACACCGGCCAGGGCGCGCCGGCGCTGGCCAATGTCAGCTTCAGCGTGAAACCCGGCGAGCGGATCGGCATCATCGGTCGCAGCGGTTCGGGCAAAAGCACCCTGGCGCGGCTGGTGATGGGTTTCTACGCCCCTGAAGAAGGCCAACTGCTGCTGGACGGCCTGGACCTGCGGCAACTGGACGTCGCCGACCTGCGCCAGCAGATCGGTTACGTCGCCCATGACCTGCCCCTGTTGGCCGGCAGCCTGCGCGACAACCTGACCCTGGGCGCACGCTACATCAGCGATGCACGGATGCTCGAAGTGGCGGAACTCACCGGCGTCACCGAGCTGGCGCGCCAGCACCCACAAGGGTTTGACCGGCCGGTAGGCGAACGTGGACAACTGCTGTCCGGCGGCCAGCGCCAGGCGGTGTTGCTGGCGCGCGCCTTGTTGCTCGACCCGCCGATCATGCTGCTCGACGAACCCACCAGCGCCATGGACAACAGCAGTGAAGACGTTCTGCGGCAGAAACTCCACGGCTGGGTCCAGGGCAAGACCCTGCTGTTGGTCACCCACCGCACCCCGATGCTCAGCCTGGTGGATCGGCTGGTGGTGCTGGACAACGGACGGATCGTCGCCGACGGTCCGAAAGAAGCGGTCATCGATGCACTGCGCAAGGGCCGCGTCGGCTCTGCGGCTGTCTAGGAGCTCGCCATGGCCCGTTCATCCTCCGACGCCTCGTCCTCCGGTTCGAAGCCGCGTGGCTACTTCGGCAGTTTCAGAAAAAGCGCCGACAGCGAGTTCATGCCGGAAACCGCCAGCGCTTCGTTGCAGGACTCCCCACGGTGGTCGAGGATTACCGTGTGGCTGACCGCCGCGCTGATAATCACCGCCGTGGTCTGGGCCAAATTCGCCGTGTTGCAGGAAGTCACCATGGGCGAAGGCAAGGCAATTCCGTCGAGCAAGATTCAGGTGATCCAGAATCTGGAGGGGGGCATCGTCACCGAAATCTTTGTGCGCGAAGGGCAAATGGTGAACAAGGGCGATACCTTGCTGCGCCTGGATGACACACGGTTCCTGTCGAACAAGGGCGAAAGCGAGGCCGACCGTTATGCACTGACCGCGCAGGTCGAACGGCTTTCGGCGGAAGCGGAAGGACGACCGTTCAAACTGTCGCCGGAGGTCATCGCCAAGGCTCCGCAAGTGGCCGAGGACGAACGTTCACTCTACGAACAACGGCAACGCCGGCTGGCCAGCGAACAACGCACCTTGTCTGAACAACTTCGGCAAAAAACCCAGGAGCTGGCGGAATTCCGATCCAAACAGGGTCAATACAGTTCCAGCCTGGCACTATTGCAACAAGAGATGAACATGTCTGCGCCACTGGTGGGCACCGGGGCGGTTTCGCCGGTTGAGATCCTGCGCCTCAAACGCAGCGCGGTGGAGATCCGCGGCTCGCTGAACGCCACGACCCTGGCGATACCCCGGGCCGAGTCGGCGATCAACGAGATCAAGAGCAAGATCGACGAGTCGGAGCAATCCTTCCGCTCGGACGCGGCCAAGGAGCTGAATGAGAAGCGCACCGACCTGTCGAAAATCACCGCGTCGAGCATCGCCATCGACGACCGCGTGACCCGGACCACGGTGGTGTCGCCGGTGCACGGGATTATCAAGATGTTGAAGGTCAACACCATCGGCGGCGTGGTCCAGCCGGGCAGCGACATGGTCGAGATCGTGCCGCTGGAAGATAACCTGCTGATCGAAGCCAAGGTTCGGCCGCAGGACGTGGCGTTCCTGCATCCGGGGCAGAAAGCCATGGTCAAGTTCAGTGCCTACGACTACACGATTTACGGGGGGTTGAGCGCGAAGCTCGAGTTGATCGGGGCGGACACCATTACCGATGACAAGGGCAACAGTTTTTATCTGATTCAGGTCAGGACAGATAAAAATCATTTGGGCGGGGATGTGAAACCGTTGCTGATCATTCCGGGGATGGTGGCGACGGTGGATATCATCACCGGGCAGAAGAGTGTGCTGGATTATTTGCTCAAGCCGGTGTTGAAGGCGCGGACCGAGGCGATGCGGGAGCGGTAGTTTCTGGCCGGAATTTTCTGAGATTGTTCCATCGCTATCGCGAGCAAGCTCGCTCCCACAGGGTTTCGTGGCGCTCACTTTATTTATGTACGACACATAACCTTGTGGGAGCGAGCTTGCTCGCGATGAGGCCCTCACAGGCAACGATCATTTCGGTCCATGATTGCGCCGAAAGGTCTCCTCCCCCATCGCCGCAATCTGCCCCTCGATTAGCGCTTCGAACGGCTTTAACAACGGTTCAAAACTGACGGGCGCTTCCAGCGTCTGCAATGCCTGCACGATCGCCTCCACCGTTGACAAGGCCCCCGGCGCCGGTGCCTTGCGCAGGCGATAGCGGGATACGCTCCCCTGCGCCAGGGTCACCCTGGGCAACGCCGCCAGCAACGGATTGAGGTGCAGCATCTTGCGTGCCTTGCGCCACGTGCCGTCCGGAACCACCAGCAGCAACGGGTCCTCGGTAGCGCCGTAGGCCTGCAACGGCTGCGCATCCTCGGCAGGAAACAACAGCCGCGCCCGGTAGCCCGGTTGATTCAACAACGCGGGCAAATCCTCGAACACCTCGCCCACGATCAGCTCGGCATTGTTCAAGCCCAACGCCGCCAGGCGCGCAGTGTTCAAGGCGTGGTTCACCTCGCCGGGATGCTGCAACAGCAACACTCGAGTGCGACTGTCGAGGCTCGGGATCAGCCGGCACAGGCAGTGACCTTGTGGGCGCAGGCAGCGCGGGCATTGGATTCTGGACATCTTCTCAAGCCTGATTCAGTTGTGCTTTAAGCAAGTCGCGAAAGGTCTGGATCAGCGGCTCCCGACTGCGGCCGCGGCGCACGATCATCGAAAACGGCGCCTGATACCCGAAGGTCGCCGGCAGCAGCACCCGCAAGTCGCCCTTGTCGGCCCAGGCCTGGGCGTAGTGCTCCGGCAGGTAACCGATATACGCGCCGGAGAGCACCAGAATCAGCTGCGCCTCCATGCTTTCCACGGTCGCCGCGCTGTGTTTGAAGCCGTGGCGCGCCAGTTCCGCCTGGCTCCAGTAACCCCGGCCGACCATGCGCTGCTGGGTGATGACCTGCTCGGGGATACGCCTTTCGGTGAACAGCGGGTGTCGACTGCTGCAATACAACCAGTGCTGCTCACGGTAAAGCGGCATGTAGACCAGCCCGCTCATGCGCGTGGAGAAAGCGCCGATGGCCAGGTCGAGGCGATTGTCCTGTACCCCGAGCTGCAGTTCGTATGGGCTCATGACCGACAAGTGCAAATGCACCGCCGGGTGTTCCTGGGTGTAGGCACCGATGGCTTCGGCAAAGGGCAAGGCCTTGTCGCTGACGGTGGAATCGATCACCCCCAGGTTCAGCGTGCCGCGCAGTTCGCCCTTGAGGGCGGCGGCGTACTGCTCGAAACCTTCGAGTTCGCCGAGCAGGCGCAAGGTTTCCTGATGGAACAGCTCACCCTTGCTGGTCAGGCTGAAGCCGCCACGACCGCGATGACAGAGCACCAGGCCCAGGGCCGCTTCGAGCTGGCTCATGTAGGTGCTGATGGCCGAGGTAGAGAGGTTGAGCTCCTGCTGGGCATTGGCGAACCCCTGATGGCGGACCACGCTGACGAAGATGCGCAATAGTTTCAGGTCGGGTAAAGCGTTGGCCATGGGGGCTCCGTAACATGTTGCTGTGAGTCTGCCTTGCTGGATGGGCAGTTGCTGCGCAACCGATCGCCAGCAAGCCGGTTCCTACAGAATGCTTCAGGACAGCGCCGACCTGTAGGAGCCGGCTTGCTGGCGATCGGCCCGCCCACACAACACATCTCTCAAGCCGATAAGTCTATCTCCCCCTCCACCATTAGTTTAGAAAAATCTGAACTAAGTATTTGCCCGTAGCGATTCTTCCCCGCCACTACATTTCGCAGAATCGGCCCACAGCGGTGCCCGCGTCTCCCCGACCGGCCAACCGACATAAATAAAACAACGACGATGAGGCCTTACCCGTGGACAAGATTCTTCACCAACCACTGGGCGGCAATGAAATGCCGCGCTTCGGCGGCATCGCCACCATGATGCGACTCCCCCATGTGCCGACCGCCGCCGGTCTGGATGCTGCCTTCGTTGGCGTCCCACTGGACATCGGCACCTCGCTGCGTCCCGGCACCCGTTTCGGACCACGTGAAATCCGCGCCGAATCGGTGATGATCCGCCCGTACAACATGGCCACCGGCGCCGCCCCGTTCGACTCGCTGTCGGTGGCCGACATCGGCGACGTGGCCATCAACACCTTCAACCTGCTGGACGCCGTTCGGATCATCGAAGAGTCCTACGACAATATTCTCGAACACAATGTGATCCCGCTGACCCTGGGCGGCGACCACACCATCACCCTGCCGATCCTGCGTGCCATCCACAAGAAACACGGCAAGGTCGGGCTGGTACACATCGACGCCCACGCCGATGTCAACGATCACATGTTCGGCGAGAAAATCGCCCACGGCACCACCTTCCGTCGTGCCGCCGAGGAAGGCCTGATCGACTGCGACCGCGTGGTGCAGATCGGTCTGCGTGCCCAGGGCTACACCAGCGAAGACTTCAACTGGAGCCGTAAACAAGGCTTCCGTGTGGTTCAGGCCGAAGAGTGCTGGCACAAATCCCTGGCCCCGCTGATGGCCGAAGTTCGCGAGAAAGTCGGCGGCGGTCCGGTGTACCTGAGTTTCGACATCGACGGCATCGACCCGGCTTGGGCGCCAGGTACCGGCACCCCGGAAATCGGTGGCCTGACGACCATTCAGGCGATTGAAATCGTGCGCGGCTGCCAAGGCCTCGACCTGATCGGCTGTGATCTGGTAGAAGTCTCGCCCGCGTACGACACCACCGGCAACACCTCGCTGCTGGCCGCCAACCTGCTGTACGAAATGCTCTGCGTACTGCCGGGCGTGACGCACCGCTGAGGATCGGTCATGAACGAACGTGATCAGGTACTCAAGGCCGCTGCCGATCTGGTGGCCGCCTTTGCCCGTAACGATCGCGAAGCCTACTTCGGCGCATTCAGCGCCGATGCCAGCTTCGTGTTCTACACCCTCGAACAGCCTCTGCTGTCACGCGATGCCTATCAGGCGTTGTGGGACAGCTGGCGGACCGAGGATGGCTTCGAGGTGCTTTCGTGCATGTCGAGCAACGCTGTCGTCAGCCTGCAGGGTGACGTGGCGATTTTCATCCATGACGTGGCCACCGAGCTGCGCATGCAAGGGGAGCGACACTTCAGCCAGGAGCGCGAGACGATTGTGTTTCGCCGACAACAACAAGGCCCATGGCTGGCCTGCCACGAACATTTGTCCGCGATGCCGGAAGGGCTGCCACCCCCTTAGCCAAACAGGTGACGCTCACGCACGATGAGCGCGCCTTTATGATCGGAGCAGATCATGAATAACAACAACAACGACCAAAGCCTTACGCAGATTGAAACCCACGGGGTCGAACAGATCCCGGACAACGAACGCACCGCAGGCCCGACGGACTTGTTCCGGATGATCTTCGGCGGTTCCAACACCTTTGCCACCGCCGTGCTCGGCAGCTTCCCGGTGCTGTTCGGCCTGTCATTCCAGGCCGGTGTGCTGGCGATTGTGCTCGGCGTACTGCTTGGCTCGCTGATCCTCGCGCCCATGGGCCTGTTCGGCCCGCTCAACGGCACCAACAACGCCGTGTCTTCCGGTGCGCATTTCGGCGTGCACGGGCGGATCGTCGGTTCGTTCCTGTCGTTGCTGACCGCCATCGCGTTCTTCTCGCTCTCGGTGTGGAGTTCGGGTGATGCGCTGATCGGTGGTGCCAAGCGCCTGGTCGGTCTTCCGGAAACCGATTTGACCCTGGGCCTGGCCTACGGTCTGTTCGCGATCCTGGTGCTGACCGTTTGCATCTATGGCTTCCGCTTCCTGCTGTGGGTCAACAAGATCGCGGTGTGGAGCGCCAGCCTGCTGTTCCTGCTGGGCCTCTTCGCCTTTGCCGGGCCTTTCGATGTGAACTACGCCGGCACCGTCAGCCTGGGGCAACCGGGTTTCTGGGCGGCCTTCATCGGCGCGGCGCTGGTGGCGATGAGCAACCCGATTTCCTTCGGCGCGTTCCTCGGCGATTGGTCGCGCTACATTCCGCGTGACACCTCCAAGCGCCGGATCATGGCGGCGGTGGTGATCTCGCAGATCGCGACCTTCATCCCGTTCCTGTTCGGCCTGACCACCGCCACCATCGTGGCGATCAAGGCGCCGGACTACATCGCGGCCAACAACTACGTCGGCGGCCTGCTGGCGGTCTCGCCGAGCTGGTTCTTCCTGCCGGTGTGCCTGATTGCAGTGATCGGCGGCATGTCCACCGGCACCACTTCGCTCTATGGCACCGGGCTGGACATGTCCAGCGTCTTCCCACGGGTGCTGTCGCGTGTCAAGGCGACGCTGCTGATCGGCGTGATGTCGATTGCCTTCATCTTCATCGGTCGCTTCGCCGCGAACCTGGTGCAGAGCGTGTCGACCTTCGCCGTACTGATCATCACCTGCACCACTCCGTGGATGGTGATCATGATCATCGGTCTGCTGGTGCGTCGCGGCTTCTACTGCCCGGATGACCTGCAGGTGTTCACCCGCGGCGAGAAAGGCGGTCGTTACTGGTTCACCCATGGCTGGAACTGGCGTGGCCTGGGTGCCTGGATCCCGAGCGCACTGGTGGGTTTGTGCTTTGTGAACCTGCCTGGGCAGTTTGTCGGGCCACTGGGGAATCTGGCGGGCGGCATCGACATCAGCCTGCCGGTGACCCTCGGCCTGGCGTCGCTGGTGTATCTGGCGCTGCTGAGTCTGTTCCCGGAACCGGCCGCGGTGTTCGGCCCGGATGATTCACGCAGCAAGGGCACGGATTCGCTCGGTAAACCGGCGTTGCGACAAGCCGCCTGATTCAACGCATTACCTGTGGTCAACGCATTACCTGTGGGAGCGTGGCTTGCCCGCGATGAACGATAACGCGGTCTGCCTGGCGGACCGCGGCGCACCCATCGCGGGCAAGCCACGCTCCCACAGGAATTGATATATCCATAGGCATTGATTTTCGCCTCACATAAAAAAGACAATCGGAGACACGCCATCATGGCTTTGGATTTATTCGTCGTACTCATCTACGCCGCCGCGATGCTGGTACTCGGCTACTTCGGCATGCGCAAGGCCAAGACCAACGAAGACTACCTGGTCGCCGGTCGTAACCTTGGCCCTACCCTGTACATGGGCACCATGGCCGCGACCGTCCTGGGTGGCGCGTCCACCGTGGGCACCGTGCGCCTGGGCTACGTCCATGGCATTTCCGGTTTCTGGCTGTGCGCCGCACTGGGTTGCGGGATCGTGGCGCTGAACCTGTTCCTCGCCAAACCGCTGCTCAAGCTTAAAATCTATACCGTTACCCAGGTCCTGGAAAAACGCTACAACCCGATGGCCCGCTCGGCGAGCGCGGCAATCATGCTGGCGTATGCGCTGATGATCGGCGTGACCTCGATCCTGGCGATCGGCACCGTGTTGCAAGTGTTGTTCGGCCTGCCATTCTGGGTCTCGATATTGCTCGGTGGTGGCGTGGTGGTGGTCTACTCGGCCATCGGCGGCATGTGGTCCTTGACCCTCACCGACATCGTCCAGTTCGTGATCAAGACCGTGGGCCTGATGTTCATCCTGCTGCCGATCTGCCTGTACCGTGTCGGCGGTTGGGATGAGTTGGTATTGAAACTGCCGGAAGCAGCCTTCAACTTCAGCACCATCGGCTGGGACACCATCATCACCTACTTCATGATCTACTTCTTCGGGATCCTGATTGGCCAGGACATCTGGCAGCGGGTGTTCACCGTCCGGACCGCCAAGGTCGCTCAGTACGCCGGTACGTTCGCCGGTATCTACTGCATCTTCTACGGCCTGGCCTGCGCCCTGATCGGCATGGCCGCTCACGTGCTGATTCCGGACCTGGACAACGTCAACAACGCCTTCGCCGCCATCGTCAAACTGTCGCTTCCGGACGGTATCCGTGGCCTGGTGATCGCTGCTGCACTGGCTGCGATGATGTCCACCGCCAGCGCCGGCCTGCTCGCTGCGTCCACCACACTGACCGAAGACCTGCTGCCGAAACTGCGCGGCGGCAAACAATCGAGCCTGCGCATCAATCGCCTGTTTACCCTGCTCACCGGTCTCGTCGTGTTGGGTATCGCTCTGGTCGTCAATGACGTAATCAGCGCCCTGACCCTGGCCTATAACCTGTTGGTAGGCGGCATGCTGATCCCGTTGATCGGTGCGATCTTCTGGAAACGCGCCACCACCGCCGGCGCCATCGCCAGCATGGGCTTGGGTTTTACCACCGCGTTGGTGTTCATGATCAAGGACGGTATGGACGCCAATACCCCGATCTACTACAGCCTCGGCGTCGGCCTGGTGAGTTTCGTCGTGGTCAGCCTGCTGTCCCGTCGCCCGGCACCGCTGGCGAGCGCTGTCTAAACTGAAAAGAATGGATTAACTTTTTCTTCGACGAGTGTGGCGTCGGTTGCCACACTCGTTTTTTTTCGCCTGAAGGAAACGGCTTATGAAGATCGTCAGCCGCGATCAATGGTTCGAGGTGAAACAACTCAGTGACGGCATCCGCCTGATTCACGAGCCTTACATCCGCCCGTTCTATCGCTGCAATCTCTGGCACATCCAGGGTCGCGACAAGGATTTGCTGCTGGACAGCGGTTCCGGGCTGGTGAGCTTGCGCGAGCAATTGCCGTGGATCACCGAGCGCCCCCTGGTGGCGGTGGCCAGCCACTGCCATTTCGACCACATTGCCGGGCACCACGAATTCGCGGAGCGCCTGGTACACCCGGCGGAGGCGGACATCCTTGCCGCACCGGATGGCGATAACGACTTGAGCAAAGCTTTCGTTGCCGACGACATGTTCGAGGCTCATCCCGACTGCCCATTGTGCTACGCCGAATACCGGGTCAAGGCCGCACCGGCGACGGGAATGATTGAAGAAGGCGACGTACTGGACCTGGGTAACCGCACGCTGAAAGTGTTGCACACACCGGGGCATTCACCCGGCGGCATCAGTCTTTACGAGGCGGCGACCGAGACGCTGTTCAGCGGCGATATCATCTACGACGGCCCGCTCATCGAGGACGCCTATCACTCCAACCTCGACGACTACGCACGCAGCCTTGAGCGCTTGCGTGCGCTGCGTATCCGCACCGTGCACGGTGGGCATTTCGGCAGTTTTTCCGGAGAGCATTTACGTACGATGATTGACGAGTGGCAGCGCTCCCATGGTTGAAGCCTGCTGTACTCAAGCGCAGGGACGACAACAATAACGCCCTCGAAGAAAACCATGAAAAAAGCCGCCGTTCGTGCCGCCGTACATCGCTTCATCAGCCGCCTGCTTGAGGTTGAGGAGGACTTCGACGACAACACCAGCCTGGCGCAATTGGGATTGGATAAGGAGGATATCGAAGAACTGATCTTCCATCTGGAAGATGAGCTGGGTTTGACGGCGTTCACCGCCGAAGAAGATCAGATGCTCAAGACCGCGATGACGGTGAATGACTTGAGCCGTTTTTTGCTGAGAATTGGGCGACACTGAGAACAGTTGCCAGAGACAAGTGTGCTGTGGCGAGGGAGCTTGCTCCCGCTCGGCTGCGCAGCAGTCGCAAGCTTGATACGAGGCCAATCTGACCGACCTTGGTGGCAGCAATGGGGTCGCTGCGCGGCCCAGCGGGAGCAAGCTCCCTCGCCACCGGAAAGCGCCTGCCCTACCGGCGACGCGGCTGGCGTCGACGCTGTTCGTCGTCAGTACGAATAGGCACAGGTTGCAAAGGCGGTTCGATCAAACCGAGTGCAACACCCAGGTCATGCAGCCAGTTTTGGATTTTCTCTTTCATGGTGCCCCCTTGAGGGTAGTGCCGAGCGGCTTGAAATTCTGTAGCCCCTTCGCACTGATAATAGTCCGAAGTCCTGCGCAATGCTCGCCAAAAGTGGCAAAGATCTGTTACTGAATTGATCCAAATACCTGACCATTAGTTCAAGCAATCAAACGACCGCGAGTCGGTGCCGGTGGTTAGACCGTCTGTCGCCGCTTGATCCACACATTCGATCGGCCACCGGCACGGTCAGTCCTGCCCCAGGGCTTTGCGCAGATGACGGCGCACCCACTGCTCGGCACTGACAAAGGTGATGCCCAACAGCACCAGCACCGCGCCGACGATGAAATTGAGACTCAATTCTTCACCCAGCAGCACCACGCCGAAGGTGACGCCAAACAATGGCGTCATGAACGAAAACACCGCCAGATTCGCTGCCAGGTAACGGCGCAACAGCCAGAACCAGGTCAGGTAACTGAAGAACGAAACCACCAATCCCTGGAACAGCACGCTGGCCACCGCCACCGTGGTCAGGCTGACGTGACCGATCTGGCCGCTGAGGACGGCGATCAGCAGCAGGCCGACGAAACCGACGATCAGTTGATAAAACAGGGTCAGGGTCACCGGCGCTTCCGACAGCCGCGAAGCGCGCACCACCACTGTAGTCGCACCCCAGGACGCGCCGGCCAGCACGCCCAACGCATCGCCCAAGAGCATGCGCCGATCGAGATTGTCCCAAGACACTCCACCGGCAAATGCAATGGCAATCCCGATGAAAGCCAGGAATATTCCCAGCCACTGGACGGGTCTCAAGCGTTCACTGGGCAACAACCAGTTGACACCCAATGCGGTAAAGATCGGCGCGGTGTAAAGGAACACGGACATGTGTGCGGCCGTGGTCAGTTGCAGGCCTTCGGAAATGAACAAAAACTCCAGACCGAACAGCGCGCCGGCCAGCAAACCGCCGCGCCAGGTACTGCCGACCTGGTCCCAACCGCCCTTCCAGCACAGCAAAAGTCCTACGAGCAACGCGGAAATACCCGACCGCCCCGCCGCTTGCATGACCGGGGCAATGTCGGGCGCCGCCCATTTGATTATCACCTGCTGGACACCCCAGATCAGGCATAGCCCCATCATCACTTGCAGGGCAAACCCATCGGCGCTACGCCGGGTGACGCTCACCGGACTACCTCGACAACACAATCCATGGCAGTGACTCGAAAGTAAAAGCAAAAGCCCCGGTTCGTTGCCGATCAAGCGCCGGGGAGAAAAACGATGCTGCCGATTATTAACCAGATGGGCAGAAAATGCCGCCTGCCAGAGACCTTTGGCTTCCTGGTTGCGTCACGCCCCCCCTGTAGGAGCGAGCTTGCTCGCGAAGGTCGTCAACGATGGCGTGTTTTCTGTAAAACGCGGCGCCTTGAAGTCCATCGCGAGCAAGCTCGCTCCTACAAGGGGCCGAGGCCGGGTCAGCTCAATTCGATGCGGTCGGCATGAATGACGATCTGGCCGTTCTTGTACAACGCGCCAATCGCCTTTTTGAAGTTGCCCTTGCTGACGCCAAACATGCTGGTGATCACCGCCGGGTCGCTCTTGTCGCTCACCGGCAGTGTGCCGTTGTTGTCGCGCAGCCTGGCGAGGATCTTCGAATTCAGGCTGGAGGCGGCTTCCTCGCCGACCGGTTGCAGGCTCAGGCTGATCTTGCCATCGGCCCGGACTTCCTTGATAAAGCCCTTTTCTTCTTTACCAGCGCGCATGAACTTGAAGATTTCGTTCTTGTGGATCAGGCCCCAGTGCTTGTTGTTGATGATCGCCTTGAACCCCATGTCGGTGGCTTCGGCGACCAGCAGATCAACTTCCTGGCCCGGGGTGTAGTTGGCCGGGCTCTTGTCCAGGTAGCGGTCCAGGCGCGCCGTCGCCGTGATGCGACGGGTGTGTTTGTCGAGGTAGACGTGCACCACGACATACTCGCCGGCGGTCATCTGGCGCTTTTCCTCGGAATACGGCAACAACAGGTCCTTCGGCAAGCCCCAATCCAGGAAAACCCCGATGCTGTTGACTTCAACGACTTTCAAACTGGCGAATTCACCGACCTGTACTTTCGGCTTCTCGGTAGTTGCGATGAGTTTGTCATCGCTGTCCAGATAAATAAAAACGTTGAGCCAGTCTTCATCTTCACTGGGAATATCTTTGGGAATATAACGATTGGGCAGAAGGATTTCGCCGTCTGCGCCACCGTCCAGATATAAACCGAAGTTAGTGTGTTTAACCACTTGCAAACTGTTGTAACGCCCGACTAAAGCCATGTCCAATACCCTCATTGCGTGGGCGGCATTCTACCCGGTTTTGCGGGTTGCGTTCGGCGGCCAGCCCGATGGCGCAGGAAAATCCTCTGAAGGCCTTAATTTTCCTGATTTTTATCCCGCGTGCCTGGCCACTCGTCAGCCTAGGGTGACGCTGGTTGCGCTTGCCTGTCAGGCAAAAACCGCTAATTTCGCTCTGTTCTTTTTAGTTAAAACAGCAGCTTAGGGATATTTCCGAACAATAACCCGCGATACACCACCGACCTGCGAGTTGTATTTCGGGAGGATATTTATCAAGCAATTGTCAAGTATTTCCTGTACTATGCCTGGCCAAGTTAATTTCTACAGGTTAATGGCCGCCATGCGTGTAAAAGCATCCAACAGCAAAGCAAAGCCAGCTCCAGCCGTTGAAACCAGCGAATCGATCAACAATCAGATTGCTGCGTTCCTCAAGTCTGGCGGCGAGATCCAGCAAATTGCCAAAGGCGTCAGCGGCCAGACATTCGGCCCGTCCAAGCAGATCACTCTGGGCAAAAAGTAACGCTTGAAGATCTGCCCGCGATAACTGGTCCCTAAGCGCTTTGAGCTTCGAAGCGCTTGGACTGGAACCTTCCCGAAACACCCCGCCCAATAATACATCCATCAAAAATCGACGAACGGCCATCAGCGCCGGGCATTCGCCGGTATCCTTGCACACGTCTAGATCAAGCGTTTCAGCAGGTTTTTCCTGTGCCTCGCTGTTCATGGAGTGACGTATGCTCAAACCCTTTCTTTTCCTGCTCGTCAGCCTGCTGGCGTGTTCGGTCGCCAATGCGCAAATCTTCCAGCGTGAGCTGGGCGACTTCGACCTCAAACTGGGCACCTCCCCCAGCCGCAGCATGGCCCAGGGTCTGGTCAAGCCTGCCAGCACCGGCTCGTTCCACGGCGGACTGGATCTCAGCCACGATAGCGGATTTTACGTGGGCCAATGGTCGCCGAGCGTGGGCCTGAGTCCGGGCAAAAATCTTGAAGTCGATTCCTACGTGGGTTTTAAACAGCCCTTCGATCACAGCCTCGGTTACGAAGTGGGCATGATCCATTACAGCTACCCGACAGTGGAGACGCTCGACAGCCAGGAGTTGTTTGGTGGCCTGACCCTGCTGGGCAGTCGCTTCGGCGCGGCGTTCAGCAACGATCCGGATAAACAGAACAGTACCGTATTCGCCGACCTGAACGGCAATCAGCCCTTCGGCATCGGGGTCAGCATGAAATACACGACGCACCAGCTCAATGCCCCGGTGACTGTGGAGGGTGGTTATGTCGGCAGTTTCACCGATTGGTCAGTGACACTCTCCCGTCCATTCATGGGCATCGACCTGAACCTGATCTACAGCGATTCCAGCCTCAGCGGCAGCGACTGTTCGGCCTATTCCGGGCATAACAGCCAGTGCGATGGCCTGGTCACCCTCAAAGCTCAACATGCCTTCTATTGATTGGCTGAACTGGCGGGTTCATCCCGCGTTCACATGAGAACCTACGCTTTCGCAAGGACTTGCCCATGTCGCGCTGGTTGAAGTGTCTCACCGTCGTTATCACCCTCTGTCTTGCCCTCGGCGCGTGCAGCCGCGTCGGTCTGGCCTATCGCAATCTCGACGTGATCATCCCGTGGACGCTCAGCGATTACCTGAGCATGAATGGCGGGCAGAAGGACTGGTTCAACGAACGCCTCGAAGAGCACCTGAGCTGGCACTGCACCACGCAACTGCCGGGTTACCTCGACTGGCTGGACCGTCTGCAGGACATGGTGGAGCGCAACGAGGTCACCGACGCTGCACTACAAGCACGCACGCAGGAAGCCAAGCAAGCCATCGCCCAGACCGCCAGGGAAATCACCCCCTCAGCCATCGAATTGTTGCAGGGGCTCAATGACAAACAAGTCGCGGAAATGAACGACGCCTTCGCCAAGGACCAGCGCAAACGTCAGGAGCAATACCTGAAACCGTCACTCGATCAGCAGGTGAAGGAGCGTGGCGAGCGCATGGAAAAACGCTTGAATGACTGGCTCGGCCCACTCAGCCCTCCCCAAAAGCAACGGGTAGTCGACTGGTCAATGGCCTTGGGCGATCAGAACACGCAATGGATCGCTAACCGCGTCCATTGGCAAAAGCAATTCAGTGCGGCGGTTGCGCAGCGCCAGAGCCCGCAATTCCCCCAGCGCGTCGAGACGCTTCTGGTCAATCGAGAGACGTTGTGGACACCCGCTTACCGCCAGGCGTACGCCAACACCGAAGCCCAGGCGCGGTCGCTGTTCGTGGACTTGATGGCCGAGAGCACCCCGGAGCAACGGCAGCGATTGCTGAAGAAAATCGAGGGCGTGCGCAAGGATTTCAATGATTTGAAATGTTTGAAAGCCACCAAACAAGGTTAAGCGTCCAACACAAATCCCTTGTAGGAGCTGGCTTGCCGGATCGCCGCATCGCAGCGAATGCGACTTCAAGGCTTACACCGCCCATGAAGACGCCTTCGCCGGCAAGCCGGCTCCTACAGGGGGCGGCGTTGACCCCCGTTCCATCGGTACGCCGTGCATCATGTAGGAGCTGGCGTAAGACTCAGGCGATCTGCGCCTTCGACGCCACTTGATCAAACGTCACCTCGTCCAGCGCATCCTCCTGCTCATCCAGCACCTGCCGCGGGTGATCATTGCCTGGAATGCTGCTGTCGATCAAGCTCAACAAACTCGAGCCCCGTGGTGTCAAGACGTAGTTCGAACCGGTGCCACCCTGCTCCTCAGGACGAGGCTCAATATAGCCACGCTCCAGCAGTAACTTTTCGTACTCGCCGGCCACCGCTTTCAGGTGATCCAGGTTTTCCGTCACCTCGCCCTCTGTCGCTTGCTCGGCAGCGTATTGTTCGGCATAGGGACGTGGCGTGAAGCTGGGTGCCCCGTTCTGTACTTCGTGCAGCAAACGTTCGATCAAATCCCAGTTATAAGTCGTCATCCTGATCAACCTCCAGCGCCCGTGAGTGGAATGGCCTACATAGGTTGTGACCGACAGCGTGCGCAGCCGTTCAGCTGAGCTCTTTAATCAGGTTTTGAACAGCACCGACCGGTGGTATGTCGAATTGGGCACAGGTCAAACGACTAGCCATGTCAGTTACCTCCCAGCATCACGCAGGAGAAAACCCATGAACATTCAGAACCATCCCGTCGTCCCCAAGGAAGAATGGCTCGCTGCCCGCAAACAACACCTGGCCCACGAAAAAGCCTTCACCCGGGAACGGGACAAACTCAGCGCCGAACGTCGCGCCCTGCCCTGGGTGAAAATCGACAAGGATTACCGCTTTCAGGGCCCTGACGGCGAGCTGAAACTGGCCGATCTGTTCGGCGGTCGCAGCCAGTTGGTCATTTACCACTTCATGTTCGCCAAAGGCTGGGACGAAGGCTGTTCCGGCTGCTCGTTCCTGTCCGACCACATCGACGGCGCCAACCGGCACCTGGCCCACCATGACGTGGCGGTGGTTGCGGTTTCCCACGCACCCTTCGCCGAATTTCAGGCGTTCAAACGGCGCATGGGCTGGAAATTCGACTGGGTCTCGTCCGAGGGCTGCGATTTCAACTACGACTTCGGCGTCTCGTTCCGGGCCGAAGACCTCGCCGCCGGCAAGGCGACCTACAACTACGAAAAATCCGACGGCGCCGAAGAAGAACTCCCCGGCCTGAGCGTGTTTTATCGCAACGAAGACGGCGAAATCTTCCATACCTACTCCACCTACGCCCGGGGCCTCGACCTGTTGGTTGGCGCTTATAACTACCTGGATCTGACGCCCAAGGGCCGCAATGAAGAGCAAATCATGGAATGGGTGCGGCTGCATGATCAGTATGAACAGAAGGCTTCATCCAGCTGCTGTCATGGGGGATAGAACAAGCAGACCGAGTCGCGGCCATCGCGAGCAAGCTCGCTCCCACATCGATCCGGATCTTCACAGTAGTCATTAACCTCTCAATCCCCTTGCAGGAGCTGGCTTGCCAGCGAAGGCGGTGTGTCAGACGACATCAATGTTGAATGTGATGGCCCCTTCGCTGCGATGCGGCGACCCGACAAGCCAGCTCCTACAGTTGCCAGAGGCGCTCTTAATAGTTCAGCTTGAAAGGGCGCAATCTGCAATTGAGCGCTTCCGTCGCTGAACTTTTCCATGCACGAACCCTCAACCGGATAACCCGCCTTAACCGGAACTGAGGCTCGCCCCATGAAAACCCTGCTGAAACTCACCCTGGCTGCCACTATCGCTTGCGCCCTCCCTGTATGGGCCTGCACACCTGAAGAAGCCACCATCAAGCGTGAACAACTGGCCAGGGAGGTCACCAAGCTCACCGAGCAGAATCCAGCCAAGGCCAAGGAGATCAATGACGAACTGCAGAAAATGGACCTGGGTACTGCCAGCAAGGATTTGCCGGACAAGTGCCAGTTGATCGACCAGCGATTGAAGGAGCTGGAAACGGCTGAGAAGAAAGCTGAGGGTTGAAGGCCAAACAGATTTCCAAGCATAAAAAAACCCGGACACTGTCCGGGTTTTTTATTACCTCGCTATCGACGACTTACTCAGCAGCCGGCGCTTCCGGCTTGCGGCGCTTGAGCGGCGCCATGCCGTCCTTGCTGACCAGCGACAAGGCGTCGGTCTTCGGGCGGTTGGCGATCTTGCGCTTGGTCGGGGCCTTGGCGCCGGTTTTCTTCTTGTCGCCCTTGGCGTCGACCTTTTTCTTCTTCACGCCGACGGCTTTGCCCGAGGCCTTGACCTTCTTCGGTCCGCCGTAAGTGCCTTTGACTTCCTTGATGGTGCGGCGCTCGAAGCTCTGCTTGAGGTAGCGCTCGACGCTCGACATCAGGTTCCAGTCGCCGTGGCAGATCAGCGAGATGGCCAGGCCATCGTTGCCGGCGCGGCCGGTACGACCGATGCGGTGCACGTACTCGTCGCCGCTGCGCGGCATATCGAAGTTGATCACCAGGTCAAGCCCGTCAACGTCCAGGCCGCGAGCGGCGACGTCGGTGGCGACGAGGATTTTCACGCCGCCCTGCTTCAGACGATCGATGGCCAGCTTGCGGTCTTTCTGGTCCTTGTCACCATGCAGCACGAACGCTTTGTAGTCCTGTGCCACCAGGCGGCCGTAGATACGGTCGGCCATGGCCCGGGTGTTGGTGAACACGATGGCCTTCTGATAGGTCTCGTTGGCCAGCAGCCAGTTCACGATCTGTTCTTTGTGCTGATTGTGGTCGGCAGTGATGATCTGCTGACGGGTGGTGGCGTTCAGGTCGCTGACGTTGTTCAGTTGCAGGTGCTCAGGGTTGTTCAGCACCTTGGCGACCATCTCGCGCAGGCCCGAACCGCCGGTGGTGGCCGAGAACAGCATGGTCTGCTGACGGTTGGTGCACTCTTGCACCAGACGCTGCACGTCTTCGGCAAAGCCCATGTCGAGCATGCGGTCGGCTTCGTCGAGCACCAGTACTTCAACTTCTTTCAAGTCGAGGTTGCCGGCGTTCAGTTGCTCGATCATCCGCCCCGGCGTACCGATCAGGATGTCCGGCACTTTGCGCAGCATCGCGGCCTGGACCTTGAAGTCTTCACCGCCGGTGATCAGGCCGGACTTGATGAACGTGAACTGGGCGAAACGCTCGACTTCCTTGATGGTCTGCTGGGCCAGTTCGCGGGTCGGCAGCAGGATCAGGGTCTTGATGCTGACACGGACTTTGGCCGGACCGATCAGGCGGTTGAGGATCGGCAAGACGAATGCAGCGGTCTTGCCGCTGCCGGTTTGCGCTGTCACCCGCAGGTCACGCCCTTGGAGCGCCAGCGGAATAGCCGCTGCTTGCACAGGCGTTGGCTCGACAAATTTAAGCTCGGCCACGGCTTTGAGCAGGCGTTCGTGCAGGGCGAATTGGGAAAACACGGGTGCTACCTCGAAGAAATACAAAAAAACAGCTGCATAGGGTAACGGTTTCGAGCGCGAAGGCCGAGTTTCTTTATACAAACGGCGCTAAACAATGGTTTTTTTGTTGCGCCTTTTGTCATCAAACGTCATCCAACGCGTCTTAAATGCTCTAATCCCCCCGTCGCATCCAATAGAAGACCCCTTTTTGCCCATGGATATCAAACAGCTCTGGCTCAACGTCCAAGACCTTTGGGGTGCGCTCGATCAGCATCCGCTCCTGCATTCCAGCCTCGGGCTGCTGCTGTTGCTGGTGATTGCGCTGATCCTCGGACGAGTGGCGCGCTACCTCATTCTGCACGCGACCAAATTGCTCGGCCGTCAGCCTTCGCTGCACTGGATCAACGACTTTCGTCATAACAAGGTATTTCACCGCCTGGCACAGATGACGCCCTCGCTGGTGATCCAGTTCGGCCTGCACCTGGTGCCGGAGCTGGGCAAGACCAGCCTGACGTTTCTCGGCAACGTGGCGCTGGCATTCACCATCCTGTTCCTGGTGCTGGCCGTCAGCGCCCTGCTCAACGCCCTGCTGGACATCTATGCCCGCACCGAACACGCCCGCACCCGCTCGATCAAAGGCTACGTACAATTGGCGAAAATGGTCTTGTACGTGTTCGGCGCGATCATCATCGTCGCGACATTGATCGACCGTTCGCCGCTGTTGCTGCTGTCGGGCCTGGGGGCCATGTCGGCGGTCATTCTGCTGGTCTACAAGGATACCCTGCTGTCGTTTGTCGCCAGCGTGCAGCTGACCAGCAACGACATGCTGCGCGTCGGCGACTGGATCGAGATGCCGCAAGTCGGTGCCGACGGTGACGTGGTGGACATCACCTTGCACACGGTGAAAGTGCAGAATTTCGATAAGACCATTGTGTCGATCCCGACCTGGCGCCTGATGTCCGAGTCGTTCAAGAACTGGCGTGGCATGCAGCAGTCCGGTGGACGCCGGATCAAGCGCAGCCTGTTCATCGATGCCAGCGGCGTACGCTTCATTCGCGACGACGAAGAGCAGAAGCTGGCCCAGGTGCATCTGCTGACCGATTACATCCGCCGCAAACAGGCCGAACTCAAGGCCTGGAACGAAGCCCAGGGCAACGTCGCGGCAATGTCAGCCAACCGGCGGCGGATGACCAATATCGGGACCTTCCGCGCCTATGCCCTGGCCTATCTGAAGAGCCACCCGGAGATTCAGCCGAACATGACCTGCATGGTCCGCCAGATGCAGACCACCGCGCAGGGGATTCCGCTGGAAATCTACTGTTTCACCCGCACCACGGTGTGGGCCGATTACGAGCGGATCCAGGGGGATATCTTCGATTACCTGCTGGCGGTGCTGCCGGAGTTTGGCTTGAGTCTGTATCAGCAGCCCAGTGGTGGGGATCTGAGGGCCGGGTTACTCCCGGCGATGCTCGGTGCGAGCCACATTCCAGAGCCTGAAAAGCACGTCATGTAACATTACGGGTCCTTCGCGAATGGTTTGCATCCAGAACGCCGTAAAGCATTCTGGATTGGGCAAATCCAACTTGAACACTCAGGAATTCAAGCCACAAATTTACTCGGAATCGAACGCCTCCATTTTGAAGAAATGATGGCCAAGCTACCGAGTGACAGACGCTTCCGGGAACATGGCGCAAGGCGAATACTCAACTGATTACAATTTTTAATTTTTTCCCGACAGCTCTGGGACGCGGAGTATTGCGCCCTAACTCGTCTCCCTAAAAAGCCCCGGGTTGACGTAGAAAATAATATTTGTTACTCATTAGATTCTGATCACGTCCAAGGTAGGCAAAAATGATAAGAATGCCCATATTCCGACATCGGCATGATGACTACTCCTCAAAAAGCTCCCTCAACTTGTTTGACATTCAAACCTCCCTGCTTAACCGCCAAACAATCGCTATGGCTAGACCTTTGCGGCCCTCGTAATTCAACCGCCCATTAAAGAACGACAACAAACTCCTCCGAAAAAAAATACGAACCGGAGCCTTGTGCAGTAGCAGGCTACTGCTTCTCAAAGTCACCAGCCTACACACTACACTCCTAAAAAAACAACCATAAACATAAGGATTAGTTTATGCATCGCGCCACTCACCACGACTCAATTCTCGATCTCATATTAAAATTCTGCCACACCACCCCCAATAGTGTCGCCATCGTAACGAATCACAAAACCGTCAGCTATCAAACATTGGAACTCGAACTTTACAAGGTATCTGCCTACATCCAGAGCAAAGGCATAGAACCAGGCAGTATCATTGCCATTATGCAAGATGACGTCAGCAGTGCACTAGCGTCCTTGTTGGGATGCCTGCATGCGGGCTGCATTTACTGCCCAATAGACCCATTGATGGCCCCGACAAAAATACAACGCACCCTGATCGTAGCTAATGTTGAACTCGTTCTATCAGCACCTGATCTTCCATACACCCGGCAAGACAACGATCCCGAATTTATCCATTATAACGATCTATCTGCGCCTGCCTTCGATACCTTCATCACACAACGGTATCACCCCTTGGCCTATATCATGTTCACCTCTGGTTCTACCGGAGATCCAAAAGGAGTAGCTATAGGCCACGTCAACCTGATTGAGACATTCAAAAGCTGGAATGATATCTATCAGTTGAACAGCATCAAAAAGCATCTACAATTTGCCAGCCTCTCCTTTGATGTATTCGCAGGTGACTGGATTCGCGGGCTGTGTTCAGGCGCGTCCATCTTTGTGCCTACATCAGCCGAGAAGCACGTCGCTGAAAGCCTGGCCAACTTCATAGCTACTCACCAAATCGAATGCGCCGAATTTACACCGATCATTCTCAGAGAGCTTTATACCTACGCATTGAACAATGGAATCATTCTTAATAGTTTCAAATTGCTGATTGCCGGATCTGATGTAATGCGAGCCAGAGAGTTCAAGGATATCCGTAAAATCATTGGTGACGATTGCCGTCTGGTATTTTCTTACGGAACGACCGAAACAACCATTGACAGCACTTACTTCGAACCAACCAAAGAAGCCTTGGCAAATCTTCGCGATGATTCCCCCCTCCCTATTGGCGTTCCGTTCCCAAGCGCTCTGATTGCCATTCTGAAAAACGACGGCAAGCACGCGGATCAGCATGAGATAGGTGAGTTGTATATAGGGGGTGCTGGCGTGGGCCAAGGATACTTGCACCATGACAGCAGAACAGCAGGTCGATATCTGCGCCGACTACCCCTCGGCCGCCATGGTCGATGGTATCGGACGGGTGACTTGGCCTCTTATGACGGCGAAAATTTCAGTCTCCATGGACGGGCCGATGCACGGATCAAGGTTTTTGGAAAACTGATCGATCTCACAGAATTGGAATCTCATTTGCGAGACCATGAAGACATATTAGAGTGCGTCGCCACTGCCTCACCGCACGAAATAGACAAAAAAATAATACTGCTGATAAAACTCAATACTCACTGCAAAGCACCCAACCACGAATCAATAGCTCGGCATGTCTCTTATCTTGATGATTACCCGATCCACAACGATAATATTTACTTCATCAGAAATTTACCGATGACCATGAGCGGTAAAATCGATCGCACGGAAGCAAACAAGATAGCCGTAAAATTGCTGGCAGGAGCGTCGAAATGAGAGTTCTACAAATTGGTGCCGGACCAACAGGCGTTTGCCTTTTCAACCAACTCTATTTTGAACTGGAAAAACGGGACCCGGCACTTGAGTACGTCATTGTCGACAAACGAAAACCAGGCACCGGGCTAGCCTTCGGCACACATTATAAAAGCCACCTTATTAATCTGCCTGCTTCAATCATGAGTATCAACCCCAATAACCCTCTAGAGTTTGTCGAATGGAGAGCTAAAAACCAGTCATTATGGTGTGAGGCATCCATCAACTATGAACAGGCATGGTCTGAGTTTCCTCCAAGGCAACTATTTGGCATGTATGTTGGCCACCAGTTGCAAAATGCGTTAGACAATGCGACTCACGCCGAACTTATTAACGCTTCTGTGACCTGCGTTACGCCTATCACGTCCGGCGGAAAATTCATCGTTGAATTTGATAATGGCACCAACGAGCTCTTCGACAAAGTGATTATCTGTATCGGGCACTCGCCTAAGGCACCATTGTTAAGCAACACATCCAAAAAACTTTTCCACTCTCCCTACCAAGACATGAACATACCTAGTGATGCAACGGTAGGCATTATCGGCACTCGGCTAACCGCGATCGACGCAGTCCTGGCGCTTCAGGAAAATGGCCATACCGGTAAAATAATCATGGCTTCCAGAGCGGGCAAGCTACCTAAGATCATCGCTGAACACTCCGGTTATGATTCGAGCGCGTTCCTCACCGCTCTGTTGGTCGAACAAAATCAGACGCTGGAGTCGATACTTGCGCTTCATAAGACAGAACTTGATATTGTCACTAACCATTGTATTGACTGGAACGGCTTCGGACAAACCGACGCAACAAAAGCCGAGGAACTTGATCAAGAGCTCAAAAACTGTTCGCAAGGCAATCATCTTTGGCAAAGCGTTTTGTTAGCCTCCTACACCATTGTGGATAAGCTCTGGACAAAACTAAGCACCGAAGATAAAGCCACCTTCATGACTAAATATCATGGACCCTGGATGACCTATCTGGCGGCATTTCCTGCATTCAGTGCCGCGCGAATATTGCAGTTGATGGGACGTCAACAACTGCAAATTTTCTCTAATCTGCGAGGAATCGAAGCTACCGACTTAAGCTTTGACATTTATCATGGGCAAAACAATTGCCTGAGTGTCGACTATTTGATCGATGGGCGGGGTGTTGGCTATGAAGAGGCTGACCTCAAACAATTGCCCCTGCTGAAGAATATGTTGGCAAACGGCTCGATTACGACTCACTCGCTAGGCGGGATTTCCATCAACCCGTTAACCTATCAGGCACTTTCTAGCCGTCGCAGTGAAGTCACCGGACTTTTTATTGTCGGTGACCTGACAAAGGGCGAATTCCTGGCAACGACCGATGTAGTGCGTAACGTCATGCACAGCGTCGCTGCTACATCCGCGATTCTTTCGAGAGACCAGTGATATGGGCGCGCCGATACAAAACGCTTCTCAGGTCCAAAAATCAGGACTGGCGAACCTCTCACAAGCCATCCTGGCGAGTCTGGATGTGCCTTCATTTGAGCCGGGCTTCAACCTGCAACCTGCAGACACGACAGTCGTTTTCATGGTTGACGGATTGGGGCATCTGTTGCTCGACGAGCATCGCTCCCGAGCACCGTTCCTTCGAACACTGCTTGGTAGCAGCCAGTCTTTCAGAGTCGGATTTCCAGCCACTACCGCGACCAGTCTCGCTTCCTTTGCACTTGCCCAAGAAAGTGGCCGGCACGGTATTGTTGGCAGCCGTTTTGCGCTGGAGGGTCAGACTGCGTTTTCACCTCTGCCATGGATGATCGGTAGTCCTTATCAAGATCAAACACCCACTCGTTCTCTCCTTGAACCACCGATTTTACCAACCGCAAAGACAGCTTGGGAGATTGCCGGCGAACTGGATCTGAATGTCGAATGCATACTCCCAGCGAACATCACGAACTCCCGCTACAGCAAAGAGATCTACAGAGGAGCCACAATCACGCCCTATGCAGACTACTCGCACTGTTGCCTGCAAATTAAGAGCGTCTTGAACAAATCACCGCGGCAGATGATTTACGTCTATCTGGGCGAATTGGATTATGCAGGGCATATCTACGGCACGGGGTCAGAGTCCTGGCTGAACAGCCTGCAGAAGATAGACGCTTTGATCTCAAAGACAGTTGGCATGCTTGCTCAAGGGACAAATCTGCTGATCACTGCCGACCACGGCATGACAACCCTATTGCCAGAGCTCACTTTTGACTTCGACAGTAACCGACATCTGCAAGAGGGCGTCGCGTGGATTGCGGGCGATATCCGCGCGAGGCACGTTTACGTACAGGATGAACGAGTCAGCAACGTACTGGAGCGATGGAGAAACACGCTGGGCGACGATTTTACGGTGCTCTCGCGTGAGCAAGCGATCAGCAGCGGTTTGTTTGGTTGCGTCGTAGAAGCGATCTTTGAACAACGCCTCGGAGACCTGATTGTGTATCCCACAGGGCGGGGCGGCATAGTTAAAAGCACCACGGAAAAACATCAGACCTCATGGAAAGGGCATCATGGAGCTTTGACAGAGGCGGATCAGCTTTCCCCGCTTCTAACTTACTCCAACAGGTAAAATCATAGGCTGTGGCTCGTCTTCGGAGCTATAGCCTATTCGATCAGAATTCGAATAACACATTCTGTAGCACGATCATTCCATGTAGGAGCGAGACCGGTTTGCCGGCGAAGGCTGTGTATCAGTCGAAATCACCATTGGCTGACACTCCGCCTTCGCGAGCAAGCCCTCTCCCACAGGGTTCAGTGGACGGTCACGGGTTTGCGTATGCCCAAACGGCTGATCCATACCGCCGCGAGAATCACCGACCCGCCCAGGAACAACCGCCCCAGCTCTTCATCCTGATTCCAGATCAGCAAATTGATCAGCAGCCCCACCGGCACATGCAAATTGTTCATCACTGCCAGCGTCCCGCCGTTCACCAGGCACGCCCCCTTGTTCCACCAGTACAAGCCCAACGCGGTCGAGACCAGGCCGAGGAATAGCAGCACGCCCCATTGCAGCGGTGCTTCGGGCAGGAAATTCTGTTTGCCGAACAACAAAAACGCCGGCAATACCACCGCCAATGCGCCGAGGTAGAAGTACCCGAAGCGCCGGTAGTGCGGCAGGTCGCTGGGGTGACGGGCTACCAGATGCTTGTAGAGCACCTGCCCGGCCGCGTAGGTGAAGTTGGCCAGTTGCAGCAGCAAAAAGCCCATGAAGAAGTCCGGGTTGATCCGGTCAAAGCGGATCACCGCCGCGCCGAGCACCGCAACCAGTGCCGCAATCAAGGCCCAGGGATTGAAGCGCCGATTGAGGGCGTCTTCGATCAGGGTCACGTGCAACGGCGTGAGGATGGTGAACAGCAACACTTCCGGCACCGTCAGCACCCGGAAGCTGAGATACAGGCAGACGTAAGTCACGCCGAACTGCAACGCGCCGATCAGCAGCATGCCGCGCATGAACGCCGGTTCCACCGAGCGCCAGCGTGTCAGCGGGATGAATACCAGACCGGCGAGCACGACTCGCACCAGTACCGCGAAGTAACTGTCGACATGCCCGGCCAGGTATTCGCCGATCAGGCTGAAGGAAAACGCCTGGATCAGCGTGACAAAAAGTAGATAGCCCATGCTCGCCTCGTTTTTGGATGGCGGCGACGATAGCGGGTTTTGCCCGTCACTGCGACTCGTCAAGCAACACACCCCTCTGTAGGAGCTGGCTTGCCAGCGAAGGCGGTGGCTCAGTCAAGTTCAATATTGCCTGACACACCGCTTTCGCTGGCAAGCCAGCTCCTACAGGGGGTTTGTGTTCAAGCGTACAAAATCCCGGGCAAAAAAAAGCCCGATCTCGCTAAAGCGTTCAATCGGGCTACAGCACTCAGGAGCAACAAGTGCAAAAGGGAGGTTCGATGCGCGTACAGGCTTGAGGGGTTGCGCCAGGTCACTAGACCATCCAGCGATTATCTGGCGATTAACGCCTCAGGCGACCTGGGCAAGCTTGGCGTTGGCCTGGTTCAAGCCTTTCTCCTGGAAGTCACCGCCCAGGTTCATGCCCTCGGCGTGGATGAAGGTCACGTCGTGAATGCCGATGAAGGCCATGACCTGGCGCAGGTAGGGTTCCTGATGATCCGCCGGACCACCGGCATAAATCCCGCCGCGAGCGGTCAGCACGTAGGCACGCTTGCCATTGAGCAGACCTTGCGGGCCGGTCTCGGTGTACTTGAAGGTCACGCCAGCGCGCAGCACGTGGTCGAGCCAGGCCTTGAGGGTGCTCGGGATGGCGAAGTTGTACATGGGGGCTGCCATGACCAGCACGTCGGCGGCCAGCAGTTCGTCCGTCAACTGGTTGGAGCGTTCCAGAGAAACCTGTTCGATGTCATTGCGCTGTTCGGCGGGTTTCATCCAGCCACCCAGCAGGTTGATATCAAGATGCGGCACCGGGTTCACTGCCAGGTCACGCACGGTGATCTGGTCGTCGGGGTGAGCGGCTTGCCACTGGCTGATGAACGTCTGGGTCAGTTGACGGGAAACCGAGTCTTGCTGACGGGCACTGCTTTCGATGATCAGAACGCGGGACATGGGCTGTAGCCTCCATCTGAGAATGCTGTAGGTCGATGGAGTGAAGGTTAAACAGAACCATATCGATGAAAAAGCGCAAATAACTGCTATAACCCATCAATAAATTCGTTTATAAGCTGAGCATACCTGTGGGAGGGGGGCTTGCTCCCACAGGGGGTATCGATGCTATTTGGGGCTGCAACTCAGGTTGATGCGCATCTTGATGATGGTCCGGGTGAACTTGGCGGTGGCATTGGTGTGTTTGCCGGCAGGCACTTCGATCTTGCGGGTGCGCGGCGCTTCCGGGCCATTGTTGAAGACCACCTTGCAGATCGCATCGGTCGTGCCGTAGTTGTTGACCTGAATGGACGCGATGTCGCTGTCGGTGTCATAGGCGTTGTAGTCGATGCTCAAGCCGTTCACCTGCTTTTGCACGTCGATCGGATAGGCAAACGCCGTCAGTGGCAGCAGCGCCAGCATCACACAACAGAATTTTTTCATTCAGCAGTCTCCAGAAGGGATTGCCAGCTTAGACAAGAGGAGCTGTTCATGAAAGCGCCCCGCGTGACCCTTGATCAATGGCGAACGCTACAGGCCGTGGTCGACCACGGCGGTTTCGCCCAGGCCGCCGAAGCGCTGCACCGCTCGCAATCGTCGGTCAGCTACACCGTGGCACGCATGCAGGACCAGCTCGGCGTCCCGCTGCTGCGCATCGACGGGCGCAAGGCAGTGTTGACCGAAGCAGGGGGGGTGTTGCTGCGCCGTTCCCGGCAACTGGTGAAACAGGCCAGTCAGCTTGAAGACCTGGCCCACCATATGGAACAAGGCTGGGAAGCGGAAGTGCGGCTGGTGGTCGATGCCGCGTACCCCAGCGCCCGTCTTGTGCGCGCCTTGACCGCGTTCATGCCGCAAAGCCGCGGCTGCCGGGTGCGTCTGCGCGAAGAAGTGTTGTCGGGCGTGGAGGAAGTCTTGCTGGAAGGCGTGGCCGATCTGGCCATTACCGGCTTCAGCATTCCCGGTTACCTGGGCGCGGAATTGAGCGACGTCGAATTCGTCGCGGTCGCCCACCCCGACCATCCCCTGCACCGCCTTAATCGCGAACTGAATTTCCAGGACCTGGAAAGCCAGATGCAAGTGGTGATTCGCGACTCCGGTCGCCAGCAGCCACGGGATGTCGGCTGGCTCGGTGCCGAGCAGCGCTGGACCGTCGGCAGCCTGGCCACTGCGGCGACTTTTGTCGGCAGCGGGCTGGGTTTTGCCTGGTTGCCGCGGCACATGATCGAACGGGAACTCAAGGAAGGTACGCTCAAGCTGCTACCGTTGGATCAGGGCGGCAGCCGGAATCCGAGCTTCTACCTGTATTCGAACAAGGATAAACCCCTGGGCCCGGCGACACAGATTCTCATCGAATTGCTGCGCACGTTCGATACCGCGCCGCTGGATGTGCCGTTCGCCGCCCCTGAACAAGCCTGACACGGAGTGTGACCATGGCCTATTTCGAACATGAAGGTTGCAACCTGCACTATGAGGAATACGGCCACGGCGCGCCGTTGCTGCTGGTCCACGGGTTGGGTTCCAGCACCCTGGACTGGGAACAACAGATCCCGGCCTTGTCGACGCGCTACCGGGTGATCGTCCCGGATGTACGGGGCCACGGTCGCTCAGATAAACCCCGCGAGCGCTACAGCATTGCCGGGTTCAGTGCCGACCTGGTCGCGCTGATCGAGCATTTGAACCTTGGCCCGGTGCATTATGTCGGCCTGTCCATGGGCGGCATGATCGGTTTTCAACTGGCGGTGGACCAACCCCAGCTGCTCAAGAGCCTGTGCATCGTCAACAGCGCACCCGAGGTCAAACTGCGCAGCCGCGACGAGTATTGGCAGTGGTTCAAGCGCTGGAGCCTGATGCACATGCTCAGCATGGGTGCCATCGGCAAAGCCTTGGGCGCCAAGCTGTTTCCTGAACCAGGGCAGGCTCAATTGCGCCAGAAAATAGCTCAGCGCTGGGCAAAAAACGACAGACGTGCTTATCTCGCCAGCTTCGATGCGATCATTGGCTGGGGGGTTCAGGAACGACTTTCCAGGGTTTCCTGTCCAACCCTCATCGTCAGCGCAGACCGTGACTACACACCGGTGTCGCTGAAAGAAACCTATGTAAAACTGCTGCCCGATGCGCGGCTGGTGGTGATCGCCGATTCACGCCACGCCACGCCGCTGGATCAACCCGAACGCTTCAACCAAACCCTGCTCGAGTTTCTCATCGCAGTCGACACAAACCCAATCAGGATCACTGACCCATGCTGAAAAAAATCGCCCTCGTCGCCGGCTCCGTGCTGTTTGCCGCCAATCTGATGGCCGCCACGCCCGCCAAGGCGCCGCACGTGCTGCTGGAAACCACCAACGGCCAGATCGAGATCGAACTGGACGCGGTCAAGGCGCCGATCAGTACCAAGAACTTCCTCGATTACGTCAACAGCGGCTTCTACAACAACACGATTTTCCACCGGGTGATTCCGGGCTTCATGGTCCAGGGTGGTGGTTTCACTCAACAAATGCAGCAGAAAGAAACCAAGGCACCGATCAAGAACGAGTCGAAGAACGGTCTGCATAACGTCCGTGGCACACTGTCCATGGCCCGCACCTCTAATCCTGATTCGGCCACCAGCCAGTTCTTCGTCAACGTCAAGGACAACGACTTCCTGGATCAGGGCGACGGCTATGCCGTGTTCGGTAAAGTCGTCAAAGGCATGGACGTGGTGGACATCATCGTCAACACGCCAACCACCACTCGCGGCGGCATGAAAGATGTGCCGGCCGACCCTGTGTTCATCAAGTCGGCCAAAGTCATCGACTAAGCTTCACAGCAAGTCTTGAGCGGCTGCCGGAGTGCGCCGCTCGCACTGTTCAAGGGAGAGCCCGTGCGCGGGCGGAGAACCAATGCTTTATCGCCGTTTCGAGAAGCTGATCGACATTTTCCGCGATGCCCCGACGGCCGCGCCACCGGATCGGGTTCTCCCTTTCTATACCTACTACCTGAAGCAGGTCTGGCCGAGTTTCGCCGTACTGCTGATCGTCGGTCTGATCGGTGCGCTGATCGAAGTGGCGCTGTTCAGTTACCTGAGCCGCATCATCGATTTGGCCCAGGGAACGCCGAACGTCAATTTCTTCAAGGATCATGGCATCGAGCTGGCCTGGATGGCGGTGGTGGCCCTGGTTTTTCGGCCGATTTTTGTCGGCCTGCATGACCTGCTGGTGCACCAGACCCTGAGCCCCAGCATGACCAGCCTGATCCGCTGGCAGAACCACAGTTATGTACTCAAGCAGAGCCTGAATTTTTTCCAGAACGACTTCGCCGGACGCATCGCCCAACGCATCATGCAGACCGGCAACTCGTTGCGTGATTCCGCCGTGCAAGCAGTGGACGCGCTGTGGCACGTACTGATTTATGCGATCAGCTCGCTGGTGCTGTTCGCCGAAGCCGACTGGCGCCTGATGATCCCGCTGCTGACCTGGATCGTCGCCTTCATCAGTGCCCTTTATTACTTCGTGCCGCGGGTCAAGGAGCGCTCGGTGGTGTCCTCCGATGCGCGCTCCAAACTCATGGGGCGGATTGTCGATGGCTATACCAATATCACCACCCTGAAGCTGTTTGCCCACACCCACTTCGAACAGCAATACGCCCGCGAAGCGATCAAGGAACAAACCGAAAAAGCCCAACTGGCCGGCCGGGTGGTGACCAGCATGGACGTGGTCATCACCAGCATGAACGGCTTGCTGATCGTCTGCACCACCGGCCTGGCCCTGTGGCTGTGGACGCAGTCGCTGATCACTGTCGGTGCGATTGCGCTGGCTACCGGCCTGGTGATTCGTATCGTCAACATGTCCGGCTGGATCATGTGGGTGGTCACCGGCATTTTCGAAAACATCGGCATGGTCCAGGACGGCTTGCAGTCCATTTCCCAGCCGGTCAGCGTCACCGACCGCGAGCAGGCCAAGCCCCTGGTCGTCCCCCGTGGCGAAGTCCGATTCGAACATGTGGATTTCCATTACGGCAAGAAGAGCGGGATCATCGGCGACCTGAACCTGACCATCAAACCCGGCGAGAAAATCGGCCTGATCGGCCCGTCCGGCGCAGGTAAATCGACCCTGGTCAATTTGCTCCTGCGCCTGTATGACGTGCAGGGTGGGCGCATTCTCATCGACGGCCAGAACATCGCCGAGGTTAGCCAGGAAAGCCTGCGCGAGCGTATCGGCATGATCACCCAGGACACGTCGCTGCTGCACCGCTCGATCCGTGACAATCTGCTGTACGGCAAGCCCGACGCCACCGACGCCGAGCTCTGGGAAGCGGTGCGCAAGGCCCGGGCCGACGAGTTCATCCCATTGCTGTCGGACGCCCAGGGGCGCACCGGTTTCGATGCACATGTCGGTGAACGCGGGGTGAAACTCTCCGGCGGCCAGCGTCAGCGCATTGCGATTGCCCGGGTGCTGCTCAAGGACGCGCCGATCCTGATCATGGACGAGGCCACTTCGGCGCTGGACTCGGAGGTCGAAGCGGCCATCCAGGAAAGCCTCGAAACCCTGATGCAAGGCAAGACCGTGATCGCCATCGCCCACCGCCTCTCGACCATCGCCCGGATGGACCGGTTGGTGGTGCTGGAAAAAGGCACGATCGCCGAGACCGGCAGCCACGCCGAATTGCTGGCCCATGGCGGGTTATATGCGCGGTTGTGGCAGCACCAGACCGGCGGGTTTGTCGGGATCGATTGATCAGGCTTGTCGATAGGGCAAGGCGGTCCTGGCGTCCTCGGCATACGCCAGCACCCCGACGCGCTCCTGGCGCAGGAAGTCCTTGACCGCAGCCTTCAGGCCGGCATGGCGCAAATAGTGCCAGGAATGGGTGATCACCGGCTCGAATCCGCGAATCAACTTGTGCTCGCCCTGAGCCCCGGCGTCGAAGCGCTGGAAGCCATTGGCAATCGCATAGTCCATGCCTTGATAGAAACAGGTCTCGAAGTGCAGGCGATCGAACTCCGCCAGGCATCCCCAGTAACGACCGTAAAAACTGTCGCCCCCCACCAGGCTGAACGCCATGGCGACCGGCCGTGAACCCTGTTTGGCCAACACCACGCGAATCGCTTCCGGCATCCGTTCGGCCAGCAGACTGAAAAATGCCCGGGTCAGGTAAGGCCGCTGCCGCCGCACCGCATAGGTGTTGGCGTAGCAGGCATAGACAAAATCCCACTGCACCTGATCCAGCTGCCGACCTTCAAGCCATTCGAAATCAATGCCCTGCCCCGCCACTTGCTCACGCTCCTTGCGCATCTGTTTGCGCTTGCGCGAACTGAGGGCGTCGAGGAAGTCCTGAAAATCCCGATAGCCGCGATTCTGCCAGTGGTACTGACAGCCGATGCGCTGCAACCAGCCCGGCTGTTCGGCCAATGCGGCGTCGGTGAAACAATCCGTGAAGTTGATGTGAGCACTTGAGAGCTGCTCGATCTCAAGGTAGCCGGGCAGGCTTTTCAGCAGTTCGAAACCCTCCTCGAGCGTGGCCGCCAGCAACCGCGGCCCGCTGACCGGGCTGAACGGTACGGCGGTCAGCAGCTTGGGATAATAGTCGATGCCGGCACGCTCGCAGGCATCAGCCCAGGCGTGATCGAACACGTACTCGCCATAGGAATGCCATTTGCGGTAACTGGGCAAGGCGGCGATCAAGCGGTCACCGTCCATGTGCAACAAATGCTCGGGCTGCCAGCCCGAGTGAGGGCCGACACTGCCGCTGTCTTCCAGCGCGCCGAGAAAGGCATGGCGCAGAAACGGCTGGTTATCCGGCACCAGAGCATCCCAAGTGTGCGCAGCGATTTCGGACAGTTTTTCCAGACGTTGCAACGGCATCGATTTCCTCTCCACTTCTTTGCATGAAAGCCCAGCGAGTATCGCTTATCGCGGTGCGCTCCACACGACCTATCCGACCGCAGTGCGCTGGATAAGGGTGTTCAGGTGCATTCAGACCGTCATCGAGACGCCATCACTTTGCCACTGCTTTGTAATAATCCATCGCGATACTGGCGCCAGTTTTTAGAGCGTCGGGTTCTACCCGGCCACTGTTTTCCGGCCTTAGGTCGGTTGTGTCCTGGATGGCTCAGTCATCCTCTTACATCTTCGGAGATTGATATGCGTCTTGCTTCCACGAAAACTGCGGCGGCCCTGTGTGGCGGGCTGTTGCTGGCCATGAGTATTCCGGCCAGCGCCGCAGTCGACGCCAAACTGCTCGACATGCTCAAGGCCAATGGTTCGATTTCCCAGGCGCAGTACGCTGAATTGCAGGCCGAACTGGCCAAGGATCAGAAGGACCAGCAGATTGCGCGTCAGGCGCAGCAAGAAACCAATGAGCAAATCGCAGCGACTGCGAAGAAAACCAATGAACTGAGTACCTTCGACCAGAAACTGGCATGGGCGGCCAAGACCCAGTTCAAGGGCGACGTTCGTTTCCGTCAGGAAACCGTCAAGAACGACGGCGTATCCAACACCGGTGACCAGGATCGTCAACGTATTCGTGTCCGCCTGGGTGCCTACACCGAAATCAACCCGCAAGTGGATACCGGCATTCGTATCGCCACTGGTAACAACAATGATGCTCGCTCCACCAACCAGAGCCTGGAAGGCAACTTCTCCAAGAAAGATATCTGGCTGGACCAGGGCTACGTCGACTACCACCCGACGGCCATCCAGAATTTGCACTTGATCGGCGGCAAGATGCCACAGCCCTGGGTGAGCATGGGCGACATCATCTGGGACAGCGACATCAGCCCGGAAGGTCTGGCGGTAACTTACAAATACCCGCTGGGCAGCTCGGCCGAGCTGTTCGGTAGCGCCGGCCACTACACCCTCCAGGACAACGTCGACGGCGAAGGCAAGCAGTTCCGTCACGACCTGCGCCTGTACGCTGGTCAGTTGGGGGCCCGCTTCGCGATCACCGACAACCTGAAAATGACCCTGGGCGGCAGTCTCTACGCCTACGACAATGACAACGACACCGCCACACTGGCCATCAACGGCAACAGCCCCGGCGAAGAATTCAAGGTGTACGAAGGCTTCGGCCAGCTCGACATCGGCGGCCTGCCAATGCCGCTGTCGTTGTACGGTCAGGTCGTCAACAACGACGACGCCAGCAACGATCAGGACATGGGCTGGCTGGCCGGCGTCAAGACCAAGTTCTATGGCTTCGGCGTGGACTACAACTATCGCGACATTCAACGCAACGCCGTGGTCGGTGCTTTCACCGACTCGGACTTCGCCAACGGTTTCACCGGTTCGCGCGGCAGCAAGTTGAAAGTGAGCTACGAGATCGACAAGAACTTCGCCCTCGGCGCGACGTACTTCATGGCTGACTCCGACTACACCAACGCCACCCTGCGAGATTCGAAAATCAACACCCTGCAGCTGGATGCAGAAGCCAAGTTCTGATTCCTCGCGACATGGCTCGGGCAAGGAAGCCCGAGGCGCATCTTTTTACAGCCTGGCGTTGCTGCATCGGTCCCCATCATCCGTCCGATGCAGCACCGCCAGGCTGTTTTGTTGTTGCCTCCCCCCTCTGTAGGAGCGAGCTTGCTCGCGCAGGTCGTCAACGATAACGCTGGAAACCTGACACCCCGCGGCGCTCTCAGGTTTTTCGCGAGCAGGCTCGCTCCTACAAAAGCGGATTCAGCGCTTGCGCAAGATCACGCTACCAATCGAATAACCGGCGCCAAACGAGCTGAGCACCGCCAGCGAACCGGCCGCCAGGTCATCCTGATGTTTGTGAAAGGCAATCACCGAACCGGCAGAACTGGTGTTGGCGTAGGTGTCGAGAATCACCGGCGCTTCTTCTTCGGTGGCTTCGCGGCCCAGCAGTTTCCTGACAATCAAATGGTTCATGCTGAGGTTGGCCTGGTGCAACCAGAAACGCTTCACGTCGGTGACGTTGAGCTGGTTTTCTTCCAGATGCCTGGCGACCAGTTCCGCGACCATCGGGCAGACGTCCTTGAACACCTTACGGCCTTCCTGGACGAACAATTTGTCCGTGGCTCCGATCCCCTCTTCCGCTGCGCGATTGAGGAAGCCGAAGTTGTTGCGGATGTTGTTGGAGAATTTGGTCAGCAGCTTGGTGCTGACCACGTCGAACTGGTACGGGGAAGTGGCCAGGTCGGCCCGTTCGATGATCACTGCGGTCGCGGCATCGCCGAAGATGAAATGGCTGTCGCGGTCACGGAAATTCAGGTGACCGGTGCAAACTTCCGGGTTGACCATCAGGATCGCCCGGGCCTGGCCCAGTTGCACGCTGTTGGCGGCGGCCTGAATGCCGAAAGTCGCCGAGGAGCAGGCGACGTTCATGTCGAAGCCGAAACCCTGGATGCCCAGCGCTTCCTGGACTTCGATGGCGATGGCCGGGTAGGCGCGCTGCAGGTTGGAACAGGCGACGATCACGCCGTCGATGTCCGCGGCGGTCTTGCCCGCACGCTGCAGGGCTTGTTCGGCGGCGCCGATGGCCATCTGGCAGAGCACTGACCACTCGTCGTTCGAGCGCTCCGGCAGGCGTGGCGCCATGCGTTGCGGGTCGAGGATGCCGTCTTTGTCCATGACAAAGCGGCTTTTGATGCCAGAGGCTTTTTCGATAAACGCCGCGCTGGATTCGGTCAGCGCTTCGATTTCACCGCGGGCGATCGCTTCGGCGTTATCGGCGTTGAACTGCCCGACGTAGGTATTGAAAGACTGCACCAGCTCTTCATTGGAAATGCTGTTGGCCGGGGTGTACAAGCCGGTGCCGCTGATGACGACGTTATGCATGGTCGTTTCTCTGATCTGTTCAGGCAGTAAGCGTTGGCACTGGCGTACCAACACGCAAAGGGTCTACTCCAGGTCCGGACGCAAAACCTGGCATCGAAGATTCCAATCCGCCCGGGGCCGTTAGGTTCAAAACCGCTGGGCTGGCGTTTATAGGCGCGAAGTTTGCCATAAACCTTGGGTTTTGGCGCCTTTTTGCGAGAATACCAGCATCACGCAAATCCTGTAGGAGCCCGGCTTGCCGGCGAAGGCGTCTTCGTGGGCCATGCAAGGTTTGAGGCCGCTTTTGCTGCAGTGCGGCGAGCCGACAAGCCAGCTCCTACACGGTCTCCGGTATACAGATGGAGCGCGGTCAACGCCAATCCCTGTAGGAGCCGGCTTGCCGGCGAAGGCGTCTTCGAGGGCGATGCAGGGCTTGAGGCACCCTTCGCTGGCAAGCCAGCTCCTACAGGGGGGCGTGTCAGGGTTCGACCTGGCTCCATTGCTTGCTCAGGCGCTTGTCGGAGATCGGCACCTTGGTCCCCAACTGCTGGGCGAACAACGAAACCCGGTATTCCTCCAGCCACCAGCGATAAAGTTCCAGCTGCGGATCGCGCTTGCCTTCCTGCGCATGCTTGCTGGCGCGGGTCTGGTACTGGCTCCAGAGGCCGGACAACTCACCGCTCCAGACCCGGTCCTTCTGGACCTGAGCACCCAGTTTTTCGAAGCGTTGCTCGATGGCCTTGAGGTAGCGCGGCAGCTCCTTGAGCCACTGCATCGGCGTTTCACGCACGAATCCCGGGTACACCAAATGGCTGAGCTGCTGCTTGATGTCGTTCAGGGCCACAGCTTGCGCCAGGTCGATCTTGCCCTTGAAGCGTTTTTGCAGACCGTGCCAGAGCTTGAGAATCTCCAGCGTCAGCTTCGCCAATCGTTCGGCGTGCTCGGTCCAGCCGCCGCGCTTGCGCTCGGCCAGCGCCGCCAGTGCAGCGCCATCGCGCGGCAGCGGGTCTTCGCCGTCGAGGATGCAGCTGTCGAGACTGGCCAGCAGGATGTCTTCCACCAGGCTGTCGACACGTCCCATGTCGCGGTACATCAGGCCCAGTTCGGTCAGCCCCGGCAACTTGCCGCGCAGGAATTTCGCCGGCTCGGCCAATTGCTGCATCAGCAAACGCTGCAAGGCGCGGCGATGCTGGAATTCGGCTTCGGCCGGCGTCGAGAAACGCCCTTCCTTGACCGTGCCGCTCTCTTCCACCAACGCCGGATAGACCGTCATGGACAGCCCGGCGATCTTCTGTTGGGTTTTTTCAGCGACGGCGGCAAAGACTTTCGCCTCTACCGGCTGTTGGCTCTTCGCGGTTTGCGGCACGGCCAGGGCTGCCTGGCTGGCCTCGGCAAAGCGCGCAGTCAACTCGGCCAGGTCCCGGCCTTCACCAAGAAACTTGCCCTGGCCGTCGACGATTTCCAGGTTCATCCGCAGATGGCTTTCGACCTGCTGCGCCGCTTCGGCCCAGGCGTCGTCGCTGACCCGCGCTCCGGTCATCCGCAGCAGCTCGCGGCCCAAGGCCTGGGGCAAGGAGCCCTCGGCAAAGGTCATGCGCTGCAACGCGGCCTTGACGAAGTCCGGCACCGGCACGAAGTTCTTGCGCAGGGCCTTGGGCAGGTTGCGCACCAGCGCGATGCACTTGGCCTCGATCACACCCGGCACCAGCCACTCCAGGCGCTCCGGCGGCAACATCGGCAACAGCGGCGCCGGGACCCTCAGGGTGACGCCGTCCCGTGGATGGTTGGGCTCGAAGTGGTAACTCAGGGCCAGCTCCAGGTCGCCGATGTGCAAGGTGTCCGGGTAATGCGCGGCGGTGACTTCACTGGCCTCGCGGGCCAGCACATCTTCTTCGCGCATGATCAGCAGCTGCGGATCTTTCTGGCTGTTGACCCGGTACCAGCTGTCGAAGGTCGCGGTCTGGTGGATCTCGGCCGGCAGTCGCGCGTCGTAGAAGGCGAACAGGGTTTCTTCGTCGGCCAGAATGTCGCGGCGACGGGCCTTGGCTTCCAGTTCGTCGAGCTGTTCCAACAGTTGTTTGTTGGCGGTCAGGCATTTGGCCCGGGATTGAATCTCGCCCCGCACCAAGGCTTCGCGGATGAACAACTCGCGCGACACCACCGGATCGACCGGCCCGTAATGCACCGGCCGGCGACCGACCACAATCAGCCCGAACAACGTGATCTGTTCGAACGCCACCACCTGACCGCGCTTCTTCTCCCAATGGGGTTCGAAGTGGTTTTTCTTGATCAGGTGCCCGGCGAGCGGCTCGATCCAGTCGGCATCGATCTTGGCCACCATCCGCGCATAGAGCTTGGTGGTTTCCACCAGTTCGGCGGTCATCAACCATTGCGGGCGCTTCTTGCCCAGCCCGGATGACGGGTGAATCCAGAAGCGTCGCTGACGGGCCCCCAGGTAATCGCCGTCTTCGGTTTTCTGGCCGATCTGGCTGAGCAGGCCCGAGAGCACGGCTTTGTGCAGCTTCGGGTAATCCGCCGGCTCTTTATTGAGGCTCAGCTGCATGTCGCGGCAGATCAGGCTCAACTGCCGGTGAGAGTCGCGCCACTCACGCAGGCGCAGGTAATTGAGGAAATTCTTGCGGCACCAGTTGCGCAATGGACTGGCCGTCAGGGCCTGGCGCTGTTCTTCAAAACCGCGCCACAGGTTGACCAGCCCGGCGAAGTCCGAGTCCACGTCTTTCCATTGCGCATGGGCCTGATCGGCCGCTTGTTGACGCTCCGGTGGGCGTTCGCGCGGGTCCTGGATCGACATGGCGCTGGCGACGATCAGCACTTCCTGCAAGCTGCCGAGCTTCGCCGCTTCCAGCAGCATGCGACCCATGCGCGGGTCCACCGGCAAGCGCGCCAACTGGCGACCGAGCGGGGTCAACTGGCTGTTGCGGTCCACCGCCGAGAGTTCTTGCAGCAGGTTGAAACCGTCGCTGATCGCCTTGCCGTCCGGCGGCTCGATAAACGGAAAATCGGTGATTTCACCCAGGCGCAGGTGCAGCATCTGCAGAATCACCGCCGCGAGGTTGGTGCGCAGGATCTCCGGGTCGGTAAATTCCGGACGACAGATAAAGTCCTCTTCGCTGAACAGCCGCACGCAGATGCCCGGCTCGACTCGCCCGCAACGACCTTTGCGCTGGTTGGCGCTGGCCTGGGAAATGGCTTCGATGGGCAGGCGCTGGACCTTGGCCCGATAGCTGTAGCGACTGATGCGCGCAGTGCCGCTGTCGATCACGTAACGAATGCCCGGCACCGTCAGCGAGGTTTCGGCGACGTTGGTCGCCAGCACCACCCGCCGGCCCGGGTGCGACTGGAAAATTCGCTGCTGTTCGGCGGGCGAAAGCCGCGCGTACAGCGGCAGGATTTCGGTGTGCTTGAGCTGGGCCTTGCGCAACATGTCGGCGGCGTCACGAATCTCGCGCTCGCCGGGCAGGAACACCAGCACATCGCCGGGGCTCTTGCGCTCGCTGCGTTCGAAGGCGGCGATTTCGTCGAGGGTGGCGAGTATCGCCTGATCCACGGTCAAGTCATCTTCGACGCGGTTACCCTCCTCGTCCTGCTCCAGGGTCAGCGGGCGATACCAGGTCTCCACCGGAAACGTACGGCCGGAGACTTCGACGATCGGTGCGTCATCGAAGTGTTTGGAGAAGCGCTCCAAGTCGATGGTCGCCGAGGTGATGATGACTTTCAGGTCCGGGCGACGGGGCAGCAGGGTTTTCAGATAGCCGAGCAGAAAGTCGATGTTCAGGCTGCGTTCGTGGGCTTCGTCGACGATGATCGTGTCGTAGCGCTCGAGGTAGCGGTCGTTCTGGGTTTCCGCCAGCAGGATGCCGTCGGTCATCAGCTTGATCAGGGTGTTGGAATCGCTCTGATCCTCGAACCGTACCTGATAGCCGACCAGCGCGCCCAACGGCGTGCCCAGTTCTTCGGCGACCCGACTGGCCACGCTGCGCGCAGCGATCCGACGGGGTTGGGTGTGGCCGATCAGGCCGTGCTGGCCGCGGCCGATTTCCAGGCAGATCTTCGGCAACTGGGTGGTTTTACCCGAACCGGTTTCGCCGGCGATGATCAGCACCTGATGCTTGAGCAACGCGGCCTTGATTTCATCGCGCTTGGCGGCAATCGGCAGGCTGTCGTCATAACGCACCACCGGCAGGCTGGCACGCCGCGCCAGCACCTGGTCACAGGACGCCTGCAGGCGCGCCGCCCACTGGGCCAGCTTGGCCTCGTCAGGTTTCTTGCGCAGCTCGAGCAACTGCCGCCGCAGCCGGTGGCGGTCGGCGAGCATGGCGTGATCGAGGTTTTTCAGCAGTTTGTCGATGGAAGGCGATTCGTCAGTCATCAGGTACGCAATAAGTCGTCTAGTGGCGCAGGGGGGCGATTGTCGCAGATTTGAAGGACTATTGTAGGAGCCGGCTTGCTGGCGAAGGCGGTGTGTCCGTCACATCGTAGGTGACTATCAGGCCGCCTTCGCTGGCAAGCCAGCTCCTACAGGGGGTTGCGGTGTGACCGTCACGGTGGTGGTGTCTGTCAAGTCGCCTTCGCCGGCAAGCCGGCTCCTGCAGGAGGGTGTGGGGTCATTCGTTATCGAGGCCCTTGCGCCGGTACGGGAACACGTCGATCACTTTGCCGGCGCGAATCGCCTCCTGCAGGCTCTTCCAGTAATCGGCGTTGTACAGCTCGCCATGCAGTTGATCGAACAGCTTGCGCTGCCCGGCATCGGCAAACAGGAACGGCGGAAACTCTTCGGGGAACACATCCAGCGGTCCGATCGAATACCACGGCTCGGAGGCCATTTCGTCTTCCGGGGTGCGCGGTAGCGGGATATGGCGGAAGTTGGCCTCGGTCAGGAAGCAGATTTCGTCATAGTCATAAAACACCACACGCCCGTGGCGCGTGACGCCAAAATTCTTCAGCAGCATGTCGCCGGGAAAGATGTTCGCCGCCGCCAGTTGCTTGATCGCCAGGCCGTAATCCTCCAGCGCCTCGCGCACCTGCGCCGGGTTGGCGTGTTCCAGGTAGAGGTTCAGCGGTGTCATGCGCCGCTCGGTCCAGCAGTGACGAATCAGCACCGTATCGTCCTCCACCGACACCGTGGTCGCGGCCACTTCGAGCAGCTCTTCCAGGCACGCCGGCTCGAATTTGCTCAAGGGGAAACGAAAGTCGGCAAATTCCTGGGTATCGGCCATGCGCCCGACCCGGTCGACGCTTTTCACCAGACGGTACTTCTCGATGACTGTGGCGCGGTCGACGTTTTTCGACGGCGAGAAGCGGTCCTTGATGATTTTGAATACGGTATTGAAACCCGGCAGCGTGAACACGCTCATGACCATGCCGCGCACACCGGGGGCCATGATGAACTGATCATCGGTGTTGGCCAGGTGATTGATCAGTGCCCGGTAGAATTCCGATTTGCCGTGTTTGTAGAAGCCGATCGAGGTGTACAGCTCGGCGATGTGCTTGCCCGGCAGGATGCGTTTGAGAAAGCCGATGAACTCCGCCGGTACCGGCACGTCGACCATGAAGTACGAGCGGGTGAAGGAGAAGATGATCGACACGTCTGCTTCATCGGTGATCAACGCATCGATCTGGATCCCGCGGCCTTCGCGGTGCAGCAGCGGAATCACCAGGGGCCATTGCTCGTCCTGGGTGTAGATGCGCCCCACCAGGTACGCCCCCTTGTTGCGGTAAAGCACCGAGGTAAACAGTTCGACGCTCAGCTCCGGGTCCTTGCACACCCAGTCCGGCAGGTTATCGCGCAATTGCGCTTCGAGACGGCGCAGGTCACCGGGCAGGTCGGCGTACTCCTCGCTGAAGCGATAATCGGCGAACACGCTGGCGAGCATGCCCGCCAGCCTGCCTTGAGGTTTGTAGGTGCGGGTTTGCGCGGCCCGGGCCCGGCGCAGGCTGGGCCGGGTGGTGTGGATGAACATGCAGCCATCGCTGATCAGGTCGTGGCTGAACAGCCCGCAGAAAATCGAGTTGTACCAGGTCTCGGATAATTCATCGTCGAAGCGCAGGTCGATCAGCGTGATGTAGGCGCTCTTGACCAGCGGCCAGCAACTGTCGTCCAACAACGTGTCGGCTTCGAAGGTGCTGCGCAGTCGCGCCACGGTTTCGCCGACTTTTTCTTCGTACAGATTGATCCGCGCTGCCGACGCGATTTGCGCCTCCTGCCACTTGGCCTGTTCGAATCGGGCCCGGGCGCCGTCAGTGATCTGACGGAAATGCTCGCGGTAATCGTCAAAGCCGTCGAGAATCATTCGGGCGATGTCGGCGGCTGGCCAATGCTGCGGCATAGGTAAAACCTCGGCGGCTGATGCTGATCGTTGGAGCCTGAGCTTAGTGGCCCTGTATGACGCAACGCAACCATTGCCTTGAGCCCTGACTGGCGCGACACTTGCGCGCCAATCATGGAAGGAAAGCGTTGTGAACCTCGTCGATACTCTGCGTTTGCTGGCACTTGCCGCCATTTGGGGGGCGAGCTTCCTGTTCATGCGCATCATTGCCCCGGTGATTGGCACGATCCCCACGGCTTTTTTCCGCGTGTCGATTGCGGCAGTCGGCTTGCTGGTGATCCTGGGCCTGATGCGCATCAGCTGGGACTTCAAAGGCAAACTCAAGACGGTGATGCTGCTGGGGATGATCAACTCCGGAATTCCCGCGACCCTTTATTCCGTCGCCGCCCAAGTGCTGCCGGCCGGTTACTCGGCGATTTTCAACGCCACGACGCCGCTGATGGGGGTGTTGATCGGGGGCCTGTTCTTCCATGAAAAACTCACCGCCGCCAAGCTCGGCGGGGTATTTCTCGGCCTGCTTGGCGTCGGCATCCTGACCCGGGCCGGGCCGGTGGCGTTCGACATGGACCTGCTGATGGGTGCCGTCGCCTGCCTGCTCGCCACCACCTGCTACGGTTTCGCCGGCTTCCTGGCACGCCGTTGGCTCGACCAGGCCGGCGGTCTCGACAGTCGCCTATCGGCGCTGGGCAGCATGCTGGGCGCGACGTTGTTGCTGCTGCCGCTGTTTGGCTACAGCTTGATCAGCCAGCCGCCAGCGAGCTGGGGCGGCTGGAGTGTCTGGCTGTCGCTGCTGGGATTGGGGCTGGTATGTACCGCGTTGGCGTACATTATTTACTTCCGCCTGCTCAGCTCGGTCGGGCCGGTGAAGTCGATGACCACGACCTTCCTGATTCCGCCGTTCGGGGTGTTGTGGGGGGCGATGTTGCTGGATGAGCCGTTGTCGATGGCGCATATCTATGGCGGGGTGTTGATTGCGGCGGCGTTGTGGTTGGTGTTGAAGCCTTCGGTGGTGAAGGCTTCCAAGGTGATTACCCGGTAGTTTTGCGGTGTTGCTGATGACGCCTTCGCGAGCAAGCCCGCTCCCACATTGGAACTTCGTTGCGACACAGATCAACTGCGGGCTCGCTCGCGAAGACGGAGGTCCAGACACCGCAAATCACAACGCTGCGGCACTCACCTCCCCATCCACCAACCGCCGAATCCCCAGCGGATTGGCATCCTGCAACGCCTCCGGCAACAACGCATCCGGATAATTCTGGAAGCACACCGGCCGCAGGAAACGGTCGATCGCCAGGGTGCCGACCGACGTTCCGCGTGAATCCGACGTCGCCGGGTACGGCCCGCCATGCACCATCGCCTCGCAGACCTCGACCCCGGTCGGATAACCATTGAGCAGAATCCGCCCGACCTTCTCCTGCAGCGACTCGGCCAGCCAGCGATACTCCAGCAGCTCGTCGGCCTCGCCGATCAGCGTCGCCGTCAATTGCCCGCGCAGGCCCTGCAGCGCCGCCGTCAGCTGCGCCCGATCCTCGACTTCAACGATGATGGTGGTCGGTCCGAAAACCTCTTCCTGAAGCAGTTCATCGCCCTTGAGCAACAGGCTGACATCCGCCTGGAACACTTGAGGATGAGCCTGACGGCCCTGTTGCGGCTTGCCCGCCAGATGCGTCAGCCCCGGATGTTCGTGCAGTTCGCCAAGGCATTTGCTGTAGCTGACCAGTGCGCCGGCGTTGAGCATGGTCTGCGGCGGTTGCTGATTCATGCTGGCGCAAAACGTTTCGACGAATGCGCTGAATTGTGGAGAGCGCAGGCCGATCACCAGGCCTGGATTGGTGCAGAACTGACCGCAACCCAATGTCACCGAACCGGCCAGCTGCGCGGCGATCTGTTCGCCACGCACCGCGAGCGCTGCGGGCAGCAGGAACACCGGGTTGATGCTCGACATCTCGGCAAACACCGGGATCGGCTGCGGCCGTGTCGCGGCCATGTGGCTCAGGGCATTGCCGCCCTTGAGCGAACCGGTGAAGCCCACGGCCTGGATCGCCGGGTGCTTGACCAGCCATTCACCGACGCCTCCGCCGTAAATCATGTTGAACACGCCGGTCGGCATTTCAGTGCGCTCGGCGGCGCGGATGATCGCATCCGCCACCCATTCGGCGGTCGCCATGTGGCCGCTGTGCGCCTTGAATACCACCGGGCAACCGGCGGCCAGTGCGGAAGCGGTGTCGCCACCGGCGGTGGAAAATGCCAGAGGAAAATTACTCGCGCCAAATACCGCGACCGGCCCTAAGGCGATGCGGTACTGACGCAGATCCGGACGCGGCAACGGCTGACGATCCGGCAGCGCCCGATCGATGCGCGCGCCATAAAAATCACCCCGGCGCAGGACCTTGGCGAACAGGCGCATCTGGCCGCTGGTGCGCCCGCGCTCACCTTGAATGCGCCCGGCCGGCAACGCAGTTTCGCGGCACACGGTGGCGACGAAATCATCGCCCAAGGCATCGATTTCATCGGCGATGGCGTCGAGGAACAACGCACGTTTTTCCGCGCTGAGGTTGCGGTAGATCGGGTACGCAGCCGCGGCAGCATTGGCGGCGGCATCCACTTCGGCTTCGGTTGCCTGGAAGAAGCTGCCGGGCAGTGGTTCACCGCTGGTCGCGTCGAGGCTTTGCAGCTGCAGGGTGCCGTTGGCGCTGCGCCGGCCGCCGATGTAGTTGTGTCCGAGTAGCGTGGTCATTTCGCATTTCCTTGATCGATGGCAGACCTGTAGGAGCCGGCTTGCCGGCGAAGGCCATGGCAGGGCAAACATCAACGTCGCTTGCCAAATCGCTATCGCCGGCGAGCCGGCTCCTACAGGGGTCAGAGTGTGCGCACCTGGCCGATGGCCAATGGCTGAGCGCTTTCGCCGATGCCGTTTTCCAGCGGTGCGCCGAACTCAGCGAGGCTGACCTGGAAACGATCCCCCGGCTGGGTTTTCACCCCGTCGGCAAACGACAGCGTGGCGGTGCCGAAGTAATGCACGTGGACATCGCCCGGACGCAGGAACTGCGCATATTTGAAGTGGTGGAATTCGAGGTTGGCGAGGCTGTGGCACATGTTGTCTTCGCCGCTGAGAAACTCTTTTTCCCAGATCGTTTCGCCGTTGCGCGTGATGCGGCTGGTGCCCGCCAGGTGCCTGGGCAGTTCACCGACCCGCAGCTCCGGGCCGTAGGCGCAGTAGCGCAGTTTCGAGTGGGCGAGGTACAGGTAATTGCGGCGCTCCATCACATGGTCGGAGAACTCGTTGCCCAAGGCATAACCGACCCGATAGGGCTGGCCGTCGTCACCGATCACGTAGAGACCGGTCAACTCAGGCTCTTCGCCGGCGTCTTCGGCAAACGGCGGCACGGGGAAGTCCGCGCCGGGGCGCACGACGATGCTGCCGTCGCCCTTGTAGAACCATTCCGGCTGCGCACCGACCTGGCCGGCCGCTGGTTTGCCGCCCTCCAGGCCCCATTTGAAGATGCGCATGGTGTCGGTCATGCCCGCTTCGACCGCACCGTCCTGCTGATGCATCTTGTCCCGCGCCGAGGCGCTGCCCAGGTGAGTCAGGCCAGTGCCGCTGATCAGGCAATGGGCCGGGTCTTCATGGTCCAGCGGCGGCAGCACCTTGCCCTGTTGCAACAGTTGCGCGTAATCCGGGCCCGGCTCGGTGCCGCGCAAGGCGACTTCGTCCTGCAGGCTGCGCTGGGCGCGGATCGCCGCGAGTGCCAGTTCACGGGTGCTTCGGGTATCACGCAGCACTTGAACCTGTGAACCTTCGACGAGTCCGACCTGGCGCTCCCCGGCGGTGTTTTCAAATTGAATCAGGCGCATGTCCGGCCCTCCAGAAAGTCGTGAATTTGTGGCGAGGGGCTTGGCGAAACGTCGCCCCGCCCCGTTGGGCTGCGACGCAGTCGTGAATCCGATCAACCCAGTCCATTGAACGGGGCTGGATCGCTTTGCAGCCCAACGGGGCGGGGCGACGTTTCGCTAAATCCCCTCGCCTCAAGGTCACTCGATGATGTTGAAGTCGCTCAGGTATTCATCGGAGATTTCCAGGCCCAGACCCGGCTTGTTGTCGTCGAGCTGGATGTAGCCGTTGACCGGTTGTGGCTCGCCCTTGAACACGTAGTAAAACAGTTCGTTGCCGACTTCGACGTCGAACACCGGGAAGAATTCGGCCATCGGCGAGGCGGTGGTGGACATGGTCAGGTGGTAGTTGTGCATCTGCCCGGCGTGCGGAATCACCGGCACCGACCAGGCTTCGGCCATGGCGTTGATCTTGCGCGCGGCGGTGATGCCGCCGACGCGGTTGGTGTCGTACTGGATCACGTCGATGGCGCGGCGTTCCAGCAGATCCTTGAAGCCGTAGGAAGTGAATTCATGCTCGCCGCCGGAGATCGGCATGATGCCCATTTTTTTCAGCTCGATATAACCTTCGATGTCGTCGGCGATCACCGGTTCTTCGAGCCAGCGTGGTTCGAACTCGGCGAGTTTGGGCAACATGCGACGGGCGTATTCCAGGGTCCAGCCCATGTAGCATTCGAGCATGATGTCGATGTCCGGGCCGGCCAGTTCGCGCAGCGCGCGCACTTGCTCGATGTTCTTGCGCATGCCCGCCGGACCGTCTTTGGGGCCGTAGCCGAAACGCATTTTCAACGCGGTGAAGCCTTGATTCAGATACCCCTGGGCTTCTTCGAGGAACAGGTCCAGGTTGTCATTGGCGTAAAGCTTGGAGGCGTAGGTCCAGATTTTTTCCTTGGTCCGCCCGCCGAGCAGTTTGAACACCGGCTTGTTCACGGCTTTGCCCATGATGTCCCAGATGGCGATGTCGATCGCCGAGATCGCCGCCATGCCGATGCCTTTACGGCCCCAGGCGTGGCTCTGACGGTACATTTTCTGCCAGATGTATTCGTTGTCGAACGGGTCTTCGCCGATGGCGATCGGTGCCAGGTAGGTGTCGATGATTTCCTTGGCCACACGCGGCGCCAAGGCGCAGTTACCGATGCCGACAAGACCGGTGTCAGTCTCGACTTCCACCACCAGCCAGCCATGGAAACGGAATGAGCCCATGGCATCGCCGCGCTCGAACAGGATGTCGCTGGCGTTGGTGCAGAAGTGCGCTTGCGGTGGGACGACTTTGCCTTTCCACTCGAAAACGCGGGTACGGATGGCTTTGATTTTCATGAATACAATTCCTTGCGCTGCCGGCTTTTTTGTCGTTGTCGGGTCGCTGCGCGGAGCCGCTCGTAAGGGTCGGTCCGGGCATTCGATGGAGCGAATTTAGCCAGCGCTTGAGGGTGGAGGATAATCACTTATGCGTATCCGGCGATAACCTGGGGTGATAGGTAAAAGCAGTTGTTGAGTAGATCGAGTTATCAGGCACCACACAAAAAAGTAGGAGCTGGCTTGCCAGCGAAAGCGGTCTTACAGTCACCTCATGTGTGTCTGTCAGGCCGTCTTCGCTGGCAAGCCAGCTCCTACAGGGTTTTGCGTTGATCACAAAAATCGAGCACCACCATCAAATCCCTGTGGGAGCGAGCCTGCTCGCGATAGCGGTCTGACAGCCGCCTCAGGTGTGTCTGTCAGGCCGTCTTCGCTGGCAAGCCAGCTCCTACAGGGTTTTGTGTTGATCACAAAAATCGAGCACCACCATCAAATCCCTGTGGGAGCGAGCTTGCTCGCGATAGCGGTCTGACAGCCACCTCAGGTGTGTTTGTCAGGCTGTCTTCGCTGGCAAGCCAGCTACTACAGGGTGCACGGTGGACAAAGTATTGGTGTTGTTTCAGAGACCGGGGTCAGTAGCTGTTGGCACCCATCCGGCACGCAATCTCGAACGCCTGGCGGATCGCTCCGACATTCGCCTTGCCCTGCCCCGCGATATCAAATGCAGTACCGTGGGCGGGTGTCGTAATCGGGATCGGCAACCCGCCCTGCACGGTCACGCCACGGGAAAAACCCATCAACTTGATCGCGATCTGGCCCTGGTCGTGATACATGGTCACCACCGCGTCGAAAGCACTGGCATCGCCCTGCACCTTGAGGAAAATCGTGTCCCCCGGATACGGTCCTTCAGCCGCAATCCCCAGCGCCTTGGCTGAACGTACAGCCGGGCCGATGATGTCCAGCTCTTCGCGCCCGAATGAGCCGTTGTCGCCGTTGTGCGGATTCAACCCACACACTCCGATGCGCGGTTTCTCAAGGCCATTGCGTTTGAGCGCCGTGTCGATCAGCTGGATCGCCTCCACCACCCGCGCCTGGGTGAGCATGCCCGGCACATCGGCCAGGGCGACGTGGGACGTCACCCGGGAAGTCCAGAGATTGTCGAGCACGTTGAATTCGCAGAACGGCCCGTGGAAATCCAGTAGCTCGGCGAACCAGTGCAGTTCGTCGCTGTGGGCCATTCCGGCCATGTGCAACGAGGTCTTGTTCAACGGCCCGAACAGCACCGCGTCGGTGCTGCCGGCCTCGGTCAGGCGCAAGGCCTTTTCCAGGGTGTCGAGGCTGTAGCGACCACCGATGACACTGGCTTCACTGCGCGCAAATTCGCCAATGGTGTCGCCACGGAAGTCATAGAACAGCGGCGTGTCATCGCGAAAGTCCAACTGGTCCAGAGACTCCACGCGACGATAGGGAAACTCGGTCCCGGCGATGCGCATGCCACGGCACATTTCCGCCTCGTCGGCAATCAGAATCACATTGGCCTGCCTGCGCACGTCGGGCTCGCCGAGCAGGCGCGCGATCAGTTCCGGGCCGATGCCCGCCGGGTCACCCAGGACCATGGCGATGGATGTCTTGTTCATGCTTCACTCCTCAAGGGTTCTGGCCGTGTCCGGTCAATGACGCCAGGCTCGCAACGATAAACCCGTTGCGCGTTGCTGTAGAACAATCGCTCCTGATCGGCCCGCGGCAGATCAGCAACAATGGATTTGAAACCGTTGTAAATGTCACTGAACGAGCCGCACAGGCCGTCCACTGGAAAGTTGCTGGCGAACATCACTCGACCGCAACCGTACATCGCGATCACTTCGCGCACGATCCAGGCATTGTCCTTGGCGCGCCAGGCCTGGCCGCGCAACCCAAGGCCGGAGATTTTCACCTGCACGTTCGGCCATTGGGCCAGCCGCGCCATCGCCAGACGCCAACCCACCAGGCCCTCGGCACTGCGGTCGCTCGGCAACCCGGCGTGGTTGAGTATCAGCGTGGTGCCGGGAAAATCCCGGGCCAATCGTTCGGCTTCGTGCAAATTCCACCAGGGCGTCTGCAAGTCGAAGTGCAGCCCCAGCCCTTGCAATGCAGCGTAACTGCGTCGCCAACGCTCGTCGCTCATCAGGCTGCGCACATGGCCAACTTGCGCCGGCGTCGTCGGGCCGCCGGGTTTGTGGCGGACGCTGCGCACGCACTTGTAACTCGCTTGCTCGGCCATTACCGCAATGGCGTCGGGATGGTCCAGCCAGGCTTGTGCGACGATTGCATTCGGTACGCCATAACGGGCGGCCAGTCGTTCGATGAAGCGGGTTTCGCCAATCGGGTCATTCGGGTCCCATTCGGTCTCTATGTACACCGTCTTCACCACGTCATGAAGACCGGCATCGGCGAAGTAGTCCTCGGGAAAATAGCGACGCTTGAGCGCACTGCAGTCACCGTACGGAAACGGGATATTGGCCTCGGACGCCAACCAGGGATGGGCATTGATCGACGGGTCCCAGAAGTGATGATGGGCGTCGATGATCGGCCCATTCCAAAGCTCACCCATTGGGCACCTCGTCGAGTTCGTGGACTGGTGAGCACTATCAAAGGCTCAGCGATAACCGTCCAATCAAAACTTGAAATAAGGCGATAGCCTCGGGTTATGTCAAGCCCTGCTTTCAGGTGTCTTGCGGGGTCTTGCGCCTATGCCGGCTTTCCACTCAAATGGCTCTGGCACAAGCCTCCTGGCGAGACAGGCGATTTCGCATCTGGCGACCTATAACCCCAGGCTATCGGCGTATGTATTGTTTTGACTAGACGCGAAGGCAGCGCCTTCCCACACTCACTCCAGGCTTGCAACTTCTCAACCGACAAGTCATCCATAACAACTACAAAAACGAGGCCCTTCCATGCGAAATGCATTCGTCCGTCGCACGTCCCGTCTGGCTCTTGGTTGCACACTGGTCGCCGCGGGGATCCTCCCGGCTCTGGCCCATGCCTGGCAACCGGACAAGAACGTCGAAATCGTCGTCGCCGGAGGTCCCGGTGGCGGCACCGACCAGCTCGGTCGCCTGATCCAGTCAATCATCACCACCCACAAGTTCCTCGACGTCAATACCATCGTCCTGAACAAGGGCGGCGGCAATGGCGCCGAAGCCTTCCTCGACCTGAAAATGAACAAGGGCGATGCGGAAAAACTGGTGATCGGCACCAACAACATCTACCTGTTGCCGCTGGTGTCCAAGCTCGGTTATCAATGGCAGGAACTGACCCCGGTGGCGGCCGTGGCCGAGGATGACTTCATTCTCTGGAGCTACAAAGGCGCACCGTGGAAAGATGCCAAGGGCTTCTACGAAGCCGTCAAGGCCGACCCGTCGAAACTGCGCATGGGCGGTAGCCAGTCCAAGGATGTCGATCAGACCCTGACCCTGCTGTTGAACCAGACCAACAACAGCAAACTGGTGTACATCCCGTTCAAGAGCGGCAGTGAAGCGGCGACCCAACTGGCCGGCAAACACATCGCCGCCAACGTCAACAATCCCAGCGAAAGCATCAGCCAATGGCGTGGCGACCAGGTCGAGCCGCTCTGCGTATTCAGCAAGGAGCGCATGAGCTACACCGAGAAAGTCGCCGGCGATAAAGCCTGGGCCGACGTTCCGACCTGCCACGAACAGGGCCTGGGCATCGATCAGTACCGCTTCCCGCGCACTGTGTTCATGCCTGGCGAAGTCACCGCCGAACAGCGCGCGTTCTATGTCGAGCTGATGCGCAAAGTCACCGAGACCCCGGAGTTCAAGGCCTACGTCAAGCAGAACGCGCTGGTACCGACGTTCCTCGAAGGCGAGCCATTGACCGCCTACATTGAAAAAGACACTGCTCGCGTTACCCCGGTGTTCAAAGAAGCCGGCTGGCTGAAAAACTGAGTTGCCCGCGGCCGTCCGCCTGCGCACGGCCGTCACCTGCTGGAGGTGTTTTCATGTCCCAATCTTCGGATTCACCGGCACTGGTCGGTACCCGCTGGGTCGAACTCGGTCTGACACTCTTCACCACGCTGATCGGCGTGGTGGTGATGTACGGCAGCGTCGAACAGGGTATCGGCTGGGGCGATTCCGGCCCAGAGCCGGGTTACTTCCCCTTTTACATCGGCCTGCTGTTGAGCGCCGCGAGTGTGGGCAACGGCGTGTTGACCCTGGTGCGCTGGAAAGCGCTGAGCATTTCATTTGTCAGCCGTAGCGCGTTCAGGCAAGTGCTGTCGGTGTTCATCCCGATTGCGCTGTTCGTCGCGGCCATGCCGTTCACCGGAATCTATGTGGCCTCGGCCTGTTTCATCGCCTGGTTCATGTGGCATGACAAAACCCGCGTCAAACCTTATGGCAAGTTGATGATCGCGACTATATCCCTCGGTGCAGTCCTCGCCAGCTACCTGATTTTCGCACTGTGGTTCAAGGTCCCGCTGGATGCCGGCCCTCTTGGCGACTGGATTGCCCTGGCCGAGAGACATTTCAAATGAGCGAGTTCGATTCGCTGCTGCAAGGCATGAACCTGATCCTGACCCCCGGCCATATCGGCCTGATGGTGATCGGCGTGCTGCTGGGTATCCTGGTCGGCGTATTGCCCGGCCTCGGCGCCCCCAATGGCGTGGCGTTGCTGCTGCCGCTGACGTTCACCATGTCGCCGGTGTCGGCGATCATCCTGTTGTCTTGCATGTATTGGGGCGCGCTGTTCGGCGGCTCGATCACCTCGATCCTGTTCAACATACCCGGCGAGCCCTCATCGGTGGCGACCACCTTCGACGGCTACCCGATGGCCCGCGAAGGTCGTGCCGCCGAAGCACTGACCGCCGCGTTCAGCTCGGCGTTGATCGGCGCGTTGGCCGGGGTGTTGTTGCTGACCTTCCTGTCGACAAAGATCGCCGCGTTCGCCATGTCCTTCAGTTCGCCGGAGTTCTTCGCGGTGTACCTGTTGGCGTTCTGTACCTTCATCGGCATGAGCAAGAACCCGCCCCTGAAAACCGTGGTGGCGATGATGATCGGTTTCGCCATGGCCGCGGTCGGCATGGACACGGTCTCGGGCAACCTGCGCCTGACCTTCGACCAGCCGGCCCTGATGACGGGCATCAGTTTCGAAGTGGCGGTCATCGGCCTGTTTGGCATTGGCGAAATCCTTTGCACCGTCGAGGAAGGCCTGGTGTTCCGCGGCGAGCATGCACGCATCACACCCATGGTGATCCTGCGCACTTGGGCCAAGCTGCCCCGTTACTGGTGGACCATTGTGCGCAGCACCCTGGTCGGCTGCTGGATGGGCATCACCCCTGGCGGACCCACTGCGGCATCGTTCATGAGCTACAGCCTGGCACGACGCTTCTCGAAGAACCGCGAGAACTTCGGCAAGGGTGAACTCGAAGGCGTGATCGCCCCGGAAACCGCCGACCATGCGGCCGGCACCAGCGCGCTGCTGCCGATGTTGACCCTGGGCATTCCCGGTTCGGCCACCGCCGCCGTGATGCTCGGCGGGTTGATGATCTGGGGCCTGCACCCTGGACCGACGCTGTTCGTCGAGCAACATGACTTCGTCTGGGGCCTGATCGCGAGCATGTACCTGGGCAACGTGGTGAGTCTGATCGTGGTGCTGGCCACCGTGCCGCTGTTCGCGTCGATCCTGCGCATTCCGTTCTCGATCATTGCACCGATCATCATCATGGTCTGCGCGATCGGTGCCTACTCCGTGCACAACTCGTTCTTCGACGTGGTGCTGATGCTCGGCTTTGGCGCGCTGGGTTATCTGTTCAAGAAACTCGGTTACCCGATCGCACCGCTGGTTCTCGCCGCCGTGCTGGGGGACAAGGCTGAAGATACGTTCCGTCAGTCGATGCTGTTCTCCGACGGCCACATCGGGATCTTCTGGTCGAACCCGCTGGTAGGCGGCCTGACCACGGCAGCGCTGCTGATGTTGTTCTGGCCGCTGATTTCCAAGGCGCTGCAAACCCTGACGGGCCTGCGCAAACCCCAGGTCGCGAAGCCAAAATCGGTGCTGTGACACAGCAATGCTGGCAACGCCTGACATTTGTTGTCAGGCTTGCCGCAGTCCTTTTTGCGAGCACGGCCCATGACCCGAATTCCTGTTGCCAATGTGATCCACAGTCGACTGCGTCTGCGTCAGCTACGGCTGATGCTGGCGTTGCAGGAATTCGGCTCGTTGCGCCGCGCCGCCGACCACATCGGCATGACCCAACCGGCCGCGACCAAGATGCTGCACGAAGCCGAGGACCTGCTGGGTGTGGAGCTCTTCGAGCGGCTGCCCCGGGGCATGCGTTCTACCCCGTTCGGGGAAACCGTCACCTATTACGCTCGCATGGTATTCGCCGAACTCAGCGGCATGCGTGAAGAGCTGGTCGCACTCGAATCCGGCAACCTCGGGCGGGTAGCGGTCGGCGCGATTCCGGCGCTGGCCTCAGGCTTGTTGACCCGCACCATCGCGACCTTGAAACAAAGCCATCCACGGTTATCCATGAGCATCCAGGTCGACACCAGCGACGTGCTGGTGCAGGCGCTGTTGCAGGACCAGCTGGATATCGTGCTGGGGCGGATTCCGGCGGGAGCGCGGGCCGAGAGTTGCTGTTCGACAGCTTGGGTGAAGAAGCGCTCTGCGTGATTGCCGGTGCGCAAAATCCCCTGGCGAAAGAAAAGCAATTGAGCTGGGCGGAACTGCAGAACATGACCTGGGTACTGCAACAGCATCCAAGCCCGATGCGCGCGATCATCAATCAGGTGTTCCACAACGCACGGGTCGATATCCCCAGCAGCATTGTCGAAACCACCTCGATCATGACCCTGCTGTCATTGATACAGCAGACCGACATGCTCGGCGTGACACCGGTGTCGGTGGTCGAGGACTATCCGGGCCGTGATCTGCTGGCCGTGTTGCCTATCAAGTTCGAAGCCCGATTGCCGCCCTATGGGCTGATCACCCGGCGTCATCGCATCCAGTCGTCGGCGATGCAGGCGTTCATGAATTCAGTGCGGGCGGAACATTCGCAGGTGTAGGTGTAGGTGTAGGTGTAGGTGTAGGAGCGAGCTTGCTCGCGAAAATTTGAAGGACGACGCTCTTATCCAGGAATTACGCGTCATCGTTAACGTCCATCGCGAGCGAGCTCGCTCCTACAGGGGACCGGTGTTTGATTCGGGAAAATGCATCAACCGAACAACCAATACCCCAACAACGTCAAGACGATGACCGCCAATACTGGCCGCATTACGCGGTACGCCTTGGGGTTACGACGCTTCCACTGCTTGATCCCGCCACTGAAGCTGTCGCCGAAGTTCTTGCTCCAGGCATAGGCCTGGTTGATCCCGCCCACCCGCTCGTCATCCAGGTTCTGCGGTGCGGTGGCGCGGCCCAGGAAGCCACTGACCCAACGGTTGATGCGGGTCATGACGCGGTTGCTCAGCGGGCGTTCGACATCGCAGAACAGGATGACCCGGGTCATTTGCGTTTCGTTCTTGACCCAGTGCACATACGTCTCGTCGAACATTACGTCCTCGCCATCACGCCAGGCGTAAATCTGACCATCGACGAAAATGCGGCAGTCGTCGGAATTCGGCGTCGACAGCCCCAAGTGATAACGCAGGGATCCGGCAAACGGATCGCGGTGCGGGTTGAGGTGACTGCCGCCCGGCAGCAAGGCGAACATGGCACCTTTGACGTTGGGAATGCCACTGAGCAGGGCCACGGTTTTCGGGCACAGGGTTTGTGCCGACGGCAGCGGTTTGTCATACCACTTGAGATAGAAACGCTTCCAGCCCTTCTTGAAGAACGAGCCGAAACCGGCGTCGTTGTTTTTTTCGGCCGCGCGGATGTAGCCCTCGTCGAACAGGTGCATCGCTTCGTCGCGGATGACTTCCCAGTTATCCTTGAGTACATCCAGCTCGGGGAATTTGCTGCGATCCAGATAGGGCCTGGACGGTACGCTGGAGAACAGGTACATCAAGGCGTTATAGGGGGCAAACAGGGCCGAATGGTTGACAAACTGGCGCAGGACCGGCAATCGCGCCCTGCCGCGCAAATGCACATAAAGAGTACTGCCCATAAACAGCAGCAACAGCGACGCCTTCGCGGCAAGTGAAAAGGTCATCAGCAACTCCTTGATAATCGACACTCTGCACAACGCCATTTACCCGACGTTGCAGCCAGCATGATAAACAGTACCGGCGTCGGGAAAAACCCGCACAAATCAACATTCAGTGTTGAGGAATATGCAACAAAGCACTTCTAACACAAGGCTCCTGAACGGGGGCTGACGTGGGTCATTCCCCGTTCACAAACCAGATCAAAAACCAGATCAAAAGATCGCAGTCTGCGATCTTTTGATTATTTCAGTTACTGCTGAGTCTCCTGGTCGGTAAACAGATCACTGAACAACATGCTCGACAGATAACGCTCGCCGGAATCGGGCAGGATCACCACGATGGTCTTGCCCTGCATTTCCGGGGTTTCCGCCAGTCGAACCGCTACAGCCATTGCCGCGCCAGAGGAGATCCCGCACAAAATTCCTTCTTCCTGCATCAAACGCAGGGCCATGGCCTTGGACTCTTCATCGCTGACCAGCTCGACCCGATCGACCATCGACAGATCCAGGTTTTTCGGCACGAAACCGGCCCCGATACCCTGGATCTTGTGCGGGCTCGGCTTGATCTCTTCCCCGGCAAGTGCCTGGCTGATGACCGGAGATGACACCGGCTCCACGGCCACCGAAATGATCGGTTTGCCTTGGGTATTCTTGATATACCGCGAAACCCCGGTAATGGTTCCACCCGTCCCGACGCCAGCCACCAATACATCGACCGCACCATCGGTATCGTTCCAGATTTCCGGGCCGGTGGTTTTCTCGTGAATCGCCGGGTTGGCCGGGTTGTCGAACTGCGCGGGCATGAAATAGTTGGACGGGGCGCTGGCAACAATTTCAGCTGCTTTCTCGATCGCCCCCTTCATGCCCTTGGCCGGTTCGGTCAAGACCAGCTCGGCACCGAGCGCCTTGAGCACTTTGCGTCGCTCGATGCTCATGGAGGACGGCATGGTCAGCAGCAACTTGTAACCGCGCGCCGCGGCAACGAACGCGAGGCCGATACCCGTATTGCCCGAAGTCGGCTCGACGATGGTCATGCCTGCTTTGAGTTTTCCGGAGCTTTCGGCGTCCCAGATCATGTTCGCGCCGATCCGGCACTTGACCGAATAACCCGGGTTGCGCCCTTCGATCTTGGTCAGGATGGTCACGCCGCGCGGGGCGATGCGGTTGATCTGCACCAGCGGCGTATTGCCAATGGAGTGGGCGTTGTCAGCGAAAATACGGCTCATGGCTGGGTCCTTGTACAGCGTTGAATAAGCCCTCCAAGGTAAGCCTGTTGCCTGTGGTCGTCCAGTCAGTCGAACGTCCGGTTACAACAACAGTCAATGGCTTTACATCGCCAGAGATTTGCCATCATGAAACGGAGATACCGTTGGCCGCTGTGGACGCTAGCCGGCCTGGTCGTACTGCTGATTGCCCTGCATTTCGCCCTGCCCTACATGGTGCGCAACTACCTGAACGACAAGCTGGCGGACATGGGCGACTACCGTGGCCAGATCGTCGATGTGGATCTGGCCCTGTGGCGCGGCGCTTATAAAATCAACGGGCTGAAAATCGTCAAGGTCGACGGCAAAGTCCCGGTACCCTTCGTCAACGCGCCGCTGATCGACCTCTCCGTCAGTTGGCACTCGCTCTGGTACGACCACGCGGTGGTGGCCGAGGTGCAGTTCATCAAGCCAGAAGTGAACTTCGTCGACGGCGGCGCCAACAAGCAAAACTCCCAGACCGGCCAGGGCACCGACTGGCGGGCGCAACTGGGCAAGTTGCTGCCGATCACCCTGAACGAAGTACGCATCAACGACGGCAAGATCAGCTTCCGAAACTTCAATTCAAAACCACCCGTCAACATGAACGCCACCCAGGTCGACGCCAGTATTTATAACCTGACCAACGTGGCCGACACCGAAGGAAAACGCGATGCTCGCTTCGAAGGCAAAGCGATGCTGCTGGGACACGCGCCCTTGGAAACCACCGCCACCTTCGACCCGCTGAGCAACTTTGAAGACTTTGAATTCCGGCTGCGCGCGAGGAACATCGAACTCAAGCGCATGAACGACTTCGCTTCAGCCTATGGCAAGTTCGATTTCAACGCCGGCCATGGTGATGTGGTGATCGAGGCGCAGGCCAAAAAGGCAAAATTAACGGGTTACATCAAACCGCTGCTCAAGGATGTGGACGTGTTCAATTGGCAGCAGGATGTGGAGAACAAGGACAAAGGGATTTTCCGTTCCATCTGGGAGGCCATCGTCGGCGGCTCCGAAACCGTATTGAAAAACCAGGGTAAGAACCAGTTTGCAACCCGTGTCGAACTGAGCGGCAATGTGCATCGGCAAGATATCAGCGCGTTCCAGGCGTTTTTGCAGATTTTACGTAATGGTTTCATTCAGGCATTCAATGCCCGGTATGAACGGCCGAAGCCGGATGCGGGTTAAGGCTTGCGCTTGACGGTATAGCGACCGGTCTCCTCAGCCGCTTGCGCCGGATTTCGCTGCTGCAGAAAATCCCAACCCAGGCACGCCAGGGCCAACGACCGCGGCACTGCTTCACGGCCACTGCTGTAGCGGGTAATGCTTCGTGCACTGACACCCAGCGCCTCGGCCGCCTGATTGAGCGCCAACCCGGTGCGCGCGCGCCAATCGATGAAGATCCGGGTGTTTTCGTCCGAGGCGTTTTGTGCAAGCGCATCCAGGTAGAGCGTGTCGGCGCCAATCTGAATGTCCGGTTCAGGCCACTCGACACTCCAGCCATCATCGCCCAGGGTTGCACCTTCGAAAGCGCCGGACTCCAGCAAAGGCTGCAAGCCAGCATAGGCGCGCAGGTCACGACTCAAATCGAGAGTCAGTTGCTGACCGTCGATATAGGTCAGTGCAAGGTGGTAATCCGGCAATGCCTGCACGGCTGACAGCCGTGGTCGTTTCATGGGTAACATCGTTTCCAGTCCTCCAGCAATTGCGCCTGATGGGCCCTGACCCACTCCAGCGCTTCCTTGATAATCAGCGGCGGCGCCTTGCCCACCATCACTGCGACGGTTTCCAGGCTGAGCATCACATCAAGCCCACCGCCAGTCAGATGCACATGGGGTGGAGGATGATCCTTCTCGCGCAACTGAATGCGGTATGTACCGCGAAATCGATATTTAGTAGACATGCCCCGCAAGCTATCGCCAAAATGGCGATAGCTCAATACTGGCCCGGCGCCGAGACTGAGTCAAGATGTGACGCCCCATTCAGAGACTGAATAAGCCGTCTGCGTTCACAGTGGACCGGGCACCGCGTTATAGTCGGGGTACTACACATTATTGCGCCCCGCCCTGCCTCGTTCAGGTCGGCGTTAACGTTCGAGGATTAGCAGATGAAGTTCGAAGGCACCCAGGCCTACGTTGCCACCGATGACCTGAAGCTGGCGGTCAACGCCGCCATTACCCTGGAGCGTCCACTGCTGGTCAAGGGCGAACCGGGCACCGGCAAGACCATGCTCGCCGAGCAACTGGCGCAATCCTTCGGCGCCAGGCTGATCACCTGGCACATCAAGTCCACCACCAAGGCGCATCAGGGCTTGTACGAGTATGACGCGGTCAGCCGCCTGCGCGATTCGCAACTGGGCACGGAAAGGGTCCACGACGTTCGCAACTACCTGAAAAAGGGCAAGCTCTGGGAGGCTTTCGAGTCCGACGAGCGGGTAATCCTGCTGATCGACGAGATCGACAAGGCCGACATCGAGTTTCCAAACGACCTGCTGCAAGAACTCGACAAGATGGAGTTCTACGTTTACGAGATCGACGAGACCATCAAGGCCAAGAAGCGTCCGATCATCATCATTACCTCCAACAACGAGAAAGAACTGCCGGACGCCTTCCTGCGCCGTTGCTTCTTCCATTACATCGCTTTCCCGGATCGGGTGACGATGCAGCGGATCGTCGACGTGCACTACCCGAACATCAAGAAGGACCTGGTCAGCGAAGCGCTGGATGTGTTCTTCGACGTGCGCAAGGTGCCGGGCCTGAAGAAGAAGCCGTCGACCTCCGAACTGGTGGACTGGCTGAAGCTGCTGATGGCCGACAACATCGGCGAAGCGGTGCTGCGCGAGCGCGATCCGACCAAGGCCATTCCACCGCTGGCCGGCGCCCTGGTGAAGAACGAGCAAGATGTGCAGTTGCTTGAGCGCCTGGCGTTCATGAGCCGTCGCGGCACTCGCTGATCCCTCTGTTCAACCAGATAGAGGGCAATAGCCATGCTGCTCAACCTGTTCAATGAAATGCGCGCAGCCAAGGTGCCGGTCTCGGTACGGGAGCTGCTGGACCTGATCAACGCGCTGAAACAGCGCGTGACGTTCGCCGACATGGACGAGTTCTATTACCTGTCCCGGACGATCCTGGTGAAGGACGAAAAACATTTCGACAAGTTCGATCGCGCGTTCGGTGCCTACTTCAACGGCCTGGAAAAACTCGACGACCACCTTAAGGCCTTGATCCCGGAAGACTGGTTGCGCAAGGAATTCGAACGTTCCCTCAGCGATGAAGAGCGTGCACGGATCCAGTCCCTCGGCGGCCTGGACAAGTTGATCGAAGAATTCAAGAAACGCCTGGAAGAACAGAAGGAACGCCATGCCGGCGGCAACAAATGGATCGGCACCGGCGGCACCAGCCCGTTCGGCTCCGGCGGCTTCAACCCGGAGGGCATCCGGGTCGGCGATGCCGGCAAGCGCCAGGGCAAGGCGGTCAAGGTCTGGGATCAGCGCGAGTACAAGAACCTCGACGATTCGGTGGAACTGGGCACGCGCAATATCAAGGTCGCTTTGCGTCGGTTGCGCAAATTCGCTCGTCAGGGTGCGGCGGAAGAGCTGGACATCGACGGCACCATCGACCACACCGCACGCGATGCCGGGCTGTTGAACATCCAGATGCGGCCCGAGCGGCGCAATACGGTCAAGCTGTTGCTGCTGTTCGACATCGGCGGCTCGATGGACGCGCATGTGAAGATCTGCGAGGAACTATTCTCGGCCTGCAAGACCGAGTTCAAGCACCTGGAGTACTTCTACTTCCACAACTTCATTTATGAATCGGTGTGGAAGAACAACATGCGCCGTACTTCCGAGCGCACTTCGACCCAGGATTTGCTGCACAAGTACGGCGCCGACTACAAAGTTATCTTCATCGGCGACGCCGCCATGGCGCCCTACGAAATCACCCAGGCCGGCGGCAGTGTCGAGCATTGGAACGAAGAGGCGGGTCATGTGTGGATGCAGCGATTCAAGGAGAAGTACAAGAAACTCATCTGGATCAATCCGTATCCGAAAGATACCTGGGGGTATACCTCGTCGACCAACATTGTGCGGGAGCTGGTTGATGACCAGATGTATCCGCTGACGTTGCGGGGGCTTGAAGAGGCGATGAGGTTTCTTTCCAAATAGAAATGCATTGCCTGTAAGGGCCTCTTCGCGAGCAAGCCCGCTCCCACAAGGATTAGCGTTGGACACACATCTTGTGAAACATCGTTTCCCCCTGTGCGGGCCCGCTCGCGAAGCTCTTAGCGTTTGACGAACCGGTGCAGATACTCGACCTGCTCCCGATGCGCCGCCTCCTGTACCAAAGTGCAGATGACGGATCACTGTCCGTTGGTGGAGATCGCGGACGAGCATTTGCTCTTGATCTTTGGGCCCTACAACCCCCGCACATCCCGATCTTCAATCGGCCGGCTCTGGCGCAGGCGTTTGCCGCCCAGCACCACCCAGTCGATCAGCCGGAACAGGCATTCGATGCCAAAGGACAGCAGCAGCGCACCGCTCATGCCCCATATCATCGCTTCCGGCGTCAGCAGGATCTGGTAGCTGTAGCCATTCCAGGTTTCCTTGCGAATCTCCGGATCCGCCGCCAGGACCACCTGCAGAAAGCGGATGTACCACGGCCCCTGCATGGCCTGGAACTGTTTATCTAGGGCCTGTCGGCGGGTCAGCAGGGTGTTCAGGCTATCGGCGTCACTGCGAAAGATCGGGTCTTCGCTGGCTCGGTAATGGGCCACCAACGCCTGCATGTCACCCTTGAAGAACTGGTTGGCAGTCCCCTGGAATCCGCTCAAGCCAGTCTGCGCTTCGATCAGATGAGCCTCGACCCGCTTGGCATAATCGCTGATGAACCCCGGCACCTGGACACCGATCAACAGGCCCGCCGCAAACAACACCAGCCGTAGGTAACTGAGCAACATGCTTGCGGATCCTTATTCGGTCTTGCCCTGGCTGACGCATTCACCGCGCCGCCACAGGCTCCATTGGCCCGGTTCATAGCGGGTCCAGGTTTCGTTTTCGGTCAAGGGTTCGGTGGCAATCACCGTGACCACGTCGTTGGGCGTGGTTTCGGCCTGGAAGTCGACGATCACATCGACATCCTTCAGGCGTGCCGGGCCAAACGGTGCGCGGCGGGTGATCTGCGCCAGCTTGGTCGAGCAATAGCAGAACAGCCAGTCGCCGTCGCTGAGCAGGCAATTGAACACGCCTTTGCTGCGGTATTCGGCGCACGCGGCCACCAGGTCCGGCAACAGTTCTTCGATTTCCACCGGCTCCGGGAAGGCGGCACGCACCCGATTGAGCACGTCGCAGAACGCCGCTTCGCTGTCAGTATCGCCGACCGGGCGGTAAAAACTGGTAATGGGTTGAAAGTCCGCCAGTTGGCCGTTGTGGGCGAAGCACCAGTTGCGCCCCCACAGCTCGCGCACGAACGGATGGGTGTTGGACAGGCAGACCTTGCCGACGTTGGCCTGGCGGATGTGACCGATCACCACTTCGCTCTTGATCGGATAGCGCTGCACCAGGTTCGCGACTTCCGATTCGCAGCTCGCTGCCGGGTCCTGGAACAGGCGCAGGCCGCGGCCTTCATAGAAGGCGATGCCCCAACCGTCGCGGTGCGGCCCGGTGCGGCCGCCGCGCTGCATCAGCCCGGTGAAGCTGAACACGATATCGGTCGGGACATTGGCGCTCATGCCCAATAACTCACACATGTTCTGACTCTCGATTCAATGCAGGGGCAAGGTTACAAACGCGGTTCGACCCGCAAACGCTGAGGGTTGCTCGGCACTGGCGGGCGACCGTACCGATCGTCGCCGGCACCGCCGAAAGGCTGGTCTTCTTCAGGTTCGTCGGCCCTGGCCGCGGCTTGGGCGGCGGCCTGTTCCTTGCGAGCGTTGGCGCTGCGCTCGATCATGAAACGGATCGCCACGAACACCAGGTAGAGGCCGAACGCGAGGATGCCGTACATGAACAGGTCGGAAATAGCCCGCCATGCGTTGTTGCCGACCTTGAACAGCAGATCCAGGGCGGTGATGGCGATGGCCGGGGCGACCTTTTCCTTCACAGGATCAATGATGGTCGGGCTGAACAGCAGCACGACCACCAGCAGTCGCAGCGGCTCACGCAGCCAGCGCCACATCCAGCGGGTCATGCGCATCCACACTAACAGGCAGCCTAAAGCGGCGAAGGCGTAGAGGCCCCAAGCGATCAGATAGTCGTTCTCGGTCATGGTGTCCATGGCAAGGCAGGCAAAGAGGCGCTTATAGTAACGACTTTTCGCCCATCAGGCTTGTCCCAATACCTGTTGGTCAAGACACTGAACCTGTGGGAGCGAGCTTGCTCGCGATAGCGGACGGCCAGCCGACATTGATGGTGAATGTACTGACGTCATCGCGAGCAAGCTCGCTCCCACAGGTTTCGCAGTGGCTCCATGACCTGCATGCTGTCTGCAAATCTCTGTTTCGTACATCGCCCGAGAGCCATTCATGCCCGAATCCGCCAACATCCTTAACGCCCCCGTCGCCCGCAAGGCCGAAGGCGATGACCCGTATGCCTGGCTCCAGGAGCGCGACACCAACGCGGTGCTCGACTACCTGAAAGCGGAAAACCATTACCAAGAGGCGCAAACCGCCGATCAGGCCGGGCTGCGCGAGACCCTGTTCGAAGAGATCAAGGGCCGGATTCTCGAAACCGATCTGTCGCTGCCCTCCCCCTGGGGGCCGTACCTGTATTACACGCGCACTACGGCGGGTGACGAATACGCTCGCCATTACCGCTGCCCGCGCCCGGCCGACGACAGCCTGCTGCTCGACGAAAGCCATGAGCAACTGCTGCTGGACCCGAACGAACTGGCCAAGGGCGGCTTCTTTTCCCTGGGCGCGTTCAGTATCAGCCCGGACCACCAACGCCTGGCCTACAGCATCGACTCCACGGGCGATGAGATTTTCACGCTGTTCGTGAAGGAATTGTCCAACGGTCGTGTCAGCGAACTGGAATTCCAGGACTGCGACGGCAGCATGACCTGGGCCAACGACAGCCTGACGCTGTTCTTCGGCGAACTGGACGACACCCACCGCCCGCACAAACTGTACCGCTATCGACTCGATGGCACGGCGGCCGAAGAGGTGTTCCATGAACAGGACGGGCGATTCTTCATGCACTGCTACCGGTCCAGTTCCGAGCAGCAATTGCTGCTGTCCGTGGGCAGCAAGACCACCAGCGAAGTCTGGGTGCTTGACGCGTTCCAGCCGCAGCAAGCCTTTGTCTGCGTAGCGCCGCGGGTTGAAGGCCATGAGTACGATGTCGATCATGGTGTGCTCGATGGTGTCTGGACCTGGTTCATTCGCACCAATCGCGACGGCATCAACTTTGCCCTGTACACGGCCGTCGATACCGGCGTCGCGCCGACCCTGTCCGATTGGCAGAACCTGATTCCCCACAGCGACACCACGATGATTGATGGCATGAGCCTGAACGCCGAGGCCATGACCCTGAGCCTGCGTGAGGGTGGCTTGCCGATCATCGAAGTCCACCCGCAAGACCTGCCGAGCTATCGCGTGCAACTGCCGGATGCGGCCTATAGCCTTCACGTGCAGAACAGCCTGGAATTCGTCAGCGACAGGATTCGCCTGCGCTACGAAGCGTTGAACCGTCCGGCACAGATCCGTCAGCTGGGACTGGCGACCGGCGAGCAGAAAGTCCTCAAGCAAACCCCGGTGCTGGGCCCGTTCGATGCCGATGCCTACGTCAGCCAGCGTCTGTGGGCGACGGCGCCCGACGGAACGAAAGTGCCGATCAGCCTCGTCGTCAAACGCGAAGCCCTCGGCAAGCCGACTCCCCTTTATCTGTACGGCTACGGCGCGTATGGCGAAAGTCTCGACCCGTGGTTCTCCCACGCGCGCCTGAGCCTGCTGGATCGTGGCGTGGCGTTTGCCATCGCTCACGTGCGTGGCGGCGGTGAGTTGGGCGAAGCCTGGTATCGCGCCGGCAAGCAGGAACACAAGCACAACACCTTCAGCGACTTCATCGCCTGCGCCGAGCACTTGATCGACAACGGGTTGACGACGCCAAGGCAGCTGGCAATCAGTGGCGGTAGCGCCGGTGGATTGCTGATCGGTGCCGTCCTCAACATGCGGCCGGAGTTGTTCGGCGCCGCAATTGCCGAAGTGCCGTTCGTCGACGTGCTCAACACCATGCTCGACCCGGATCTGCCGTTGACCGTCACCGAGTACGACGAGTGGGGCAATCCGCAGGAACCGGACGTTTATGAACGGATCAAGGCTTACGCCCCGTACGAAAACGTCACCGCGCAGGCTTATCCTGCGACGCTGGTGATTGCCGGCTACAACGACAGCCGCGTGCAGTACTGGGAAGCGGCCAAGTGGGTGGCAAGGTTGCGTGCGACCAAAACCGACACCCATCCCTTGCTGCTCAAGACCGAATTGGGTGCGGGGCACGGCGGGATGAGCGGGCGGTACCAGGGACTGCGTGACGTCGCGCTCGAATATGCGTTTGTTTTTAACGTCTTGGGCATTGCCTGAGCGAATTGGCACGGTTGCCCGATCTCGGGCACCGGGCCGATGGCCCATCGTCCTCGCCTTAACCGCCCGGCGATTTGATCTTCGTGCTGTTCTGCTCCAGCCCCGGCAACGTCTGGTCCTTGGGCGGGCTGGGCATTTCGATCGGCGGCAACAACGGCGGACCGCCACTGCCGGGACCGGCCTTGGGCACGCTGATCGGGGTGATTTGCGGGTAAGGCGTCGGCGTCGCGGTACCGGGCGAACCGGGCAATGGCCCGGGGCTGGTGGGAATGGCGGGTTGTTCCTGGGCCTGCACCGCAGTTATCGAGAGCGCGGCCAGGGCAATGACCGTTAGAATGGTGCGCTTCATCATGGCTCCGTTGGCCTTGTAGTCTTTTTGCAGGCTACTCCCAACCGCCGCTGATTGCCTGCCCCTGATTGTCGAATTCCCCTCAAGAGAGCCCCAATGAAACGTTTCGTTCTGCTCGACACCACTCCGATTCCTGAAAATGGCGGTGCCCTGTGCCTGTTCGAATACGGTGAGGATTTCGTCATCAAGATCCAGGGGGGCGATGGCGGGCAGTTGATGAACACGCGCATGCACGGATCCGAAGACGCCCTGGCCGAGATCCCGTGCCGCAAGGTGGCGGGCCGGCCGAATTCGCGGGTGTTGATCGGTGGCCTGGGCATGGGCTTCACCCTCGCCTCGGCGCTCAAGCATCTGGGCAAGACCGCTGAAGTGGTAGTCGCCGAACTGGTGCCCGGCGTCGTGGAATGGAACCGTGGACCGCTGGGCGAGAAAGCCGGCAATCCGCTGCTCGACCCGCGCACGGTAATCCGCATGGAAGACGTGGCCAAGGTGCTGCAAGCCGAGCCACAGGGCTTCGATGCGATCATGCTCGACGTCGACAACGGCCCCGAAGGCCTGACCCAGAAGGCCAACAGTTGGCTCTATTCCGCCGGCGGCCTGAGCGCCTGCGCCAAGGCCTTGCGCCCCAAAGGCGTGCTGGCGGTGTGGTCGGCCAGCGCTGACCGACAGTTTTCCGACAAGCTGAAAAAGGCCGGTTTCAAGGCAGAAGAGGTGCAAGTCTTCGCCCACGGCAACAAAGGCACCCGCCACACCATCTGGATTGCCGAGAAGCTCAAGGGCTGAGCTAAACTCACTTCATAACCGTCATTAGTCTTTTTACAAAGGTGAACCCATGAGTTCGTCCACCCCAACCAATACATCGAAGCTGGACCGCATCCTCGCCGACAACCAGCGCGACAAGGAAATGGGTTACCGCGACAAGGCCCTGAAGATGTATCCGCACGTGTGCGGCCGCTGCGCCCGCGAGTTCTCCGGCAAGCGCCTGAGTGAACTGACCGTGCACCACCGCGACCACAACCACGACAACAATCCGCAGGACGGCTCGAACTGGGAATTGTTGTGCCTGTATTGCCACGACAATGAACATTCGCGGTATACCGACCAGCAGTACTTCGGTGAAGGCTCGCTGAGCTCGCCGAAGATCGCCAAGGCGACGCATAACCCGTTTGCGGCGTTGGCTGGACTGTTGAAGAAGGACGACTGACGTTGGCTCGTCGGTAAGGACCTCTTCGCTGGCAAACTCCTACAGTGGATTTTTGTTGAACTCGGATTTGTGTATGCCTCCGATCAACTGTGGGAGCGAGCCTGCTCGCGATGGACTCAAGAGCAACGCGTTGATTCAGACAGCACGCGTCATCGTTGTCGTCCATCGCTGGCAAGCCAGCTCCTACAGGGTTTTGTGGTGGTCACACATGTTCGATTTAACAATCACCACAAGTCCCCAAACCGGACACCCCTCCCCCAATCGCCGTATAATCGCGCTTTTTCCCCGAAGGCACCCCGCTCGTGGCAGACAAACGGTACAGCTGCATTGGTTTGTATAACCCGAAATCCCCGGAAAACGTCGGTTCGGTCATGCGCGCCGCCGGTTGTTATGGCGCCGCGTCCGTGTTCTACACCGGCAAGCGGTATGAACGTGCCGCAGACTTCGTCACCGACACCAAGCGCGTGCACTACGACATTCCACTGATCGGCATCGACGACCTGAAGAAAATCCTGCCCCTGGGCTGCGTCCCGGTCGCGGTGGAACTGGTCGAAGGCGCCCGTTCGCTGCCAGAGTACACCCACCCGGATCGTGCCCTGTATATCTTCGGCCCGGAAGACGGATCGCTGGATCAGGAGATTCGTGACTGGTGCGAAGACGTGATTTACATCCCGACCACCGGTTGCATGAACCTGGCGGCCACCGTCAACGTCGTACTGTACGACCGCATGGCCAAAGGCCTGAATACCCGCTCGGGGCCAAAATTTCGCTGAATCACAGCACATCCGATGGAACAAGCCGCCCGCCTCGGCAGTCAGCTTATTTATCTATTCTTGAAGCAGCCCGTCCAGCCAGGAGACAGATCATGAGCGAACTGACACGCGTAGAGCGCATCGAATCCACCCCGTTCCAGACTCATTCCGACCATAACGTACAGGGCTGGGAGCGCATCGGCTCGGTAGCCGGTGGCGTGGTGATGGTCACCAAGGGCCTGCGGCGCGGCGGCATATTCGGGTTGATTCAAGTGGCGATCGGCGGCGTGGCGCTGGCGCGCGGGATTACCGGGCACAGTTCGGTCAAGAGCCTGTTGGAGAAGAGTCGCCAGGACATGAATAACGTGCGGGCGAAGATCGAGCGGGCCGGGGAAGAATTGGGGCGGCTGAAGGCGAATGCCGACGCGGCGACCAAGACGGCTACCGTGACCGGGAATGAATCTTTGACGTCGCCCAAGACCGGGGTTTGATCCCGGATTTGATCCCGGATTTGTAGTGGGGCTTATGGCCTCTTCGCTGGCAAGCCAGCTCCTACAGGTTGCGTTGGCGTACACAAGATAGGTGATCACCGCCAATTACTGTAGGAGCTGGCTTGCCAGCGAAGGCGATATTACTGAAGCAACTCGGTATCAAGAACCTTGGAGGACTCGCCAATCACGCTCTCGGCGAGCTGAACGAATTCCTTGGTGTCCACACCCTCCATACGCATCGCCCCACGCAACACATCATCCAGCGAACGCTTGTTGCGGGTTTTCAGGCGAATCTCGCCGTCCAGCTCCTGCAGCACCAACACCGCCTTTGAAACCTGTGCCGGGCTCATCTGATCACCGCGCAACGTCGTCACCTTCTGGCCGTCCTTGATTAATTTGCCGTGCAAGCTCTCATAGCGCTCATCACTCATGCCACCCGCCCGGCGCACCAGTTCGATCGCGTAATACTCGGCAAAGCCTTCGCTGATCCAGTCACTGCGCTGGCGGTCGTTGATCCGGCCGAACACCTGGGCCAATTCACGCACCACCGCGCTGGTGCCATTTTCGCTGACCAGCGGCAGACGTGTATTCAAATAGATGGAATCGCGCGCCGCCAGGCTGCCGCGCCACATCGGGTCATTGCCGCCGACGATCAGCAGCTTGGCGGGATGACGCGGGAACACCGCCTGCGCTTGCGGCCAGACAAAGGTCAGCAGCGTCAGCACGTCCATGCGACGCATGCCCTGGCCTCTGGGCGAGGCGACGGTGACTGCGGTTTCTCCCAACCGGGTGCGGCGACTGCCAAGGTGGCCGGCGAGCATCCAGCCCGTGGGCCGGTCGAACAATCGGGAGACGTTATCGATGCGAAACTTGTTCTTGCCGATCCGCGGCCAGGCGGTTTCGACGCTGTTCCAGCCGCTGGGCAACTCGAATGCCAGGCGTGACACCAGCTCGATGCCGTCCTGCTGATCGAGTCTGGCGGCCGGCACCAGATCGTCGCCGCGCATCAGTGCCCAGGTCGGGGTCATGCGAGTATCGAAGCTGCCGCTCTTGCGGCCGTGGCTGACCCGCACGCGATAGGTCAGGCTGGCCTTGTCGGTGGCGGGCCGCCAGACACCGCGCACCGACTTGCCCGGTGTGAGTTGCCATTGGCCATCGGCCTTGAAATCGCTGTAGTGGCTGCCATCGCCCAGGTCGAAATCCAGACTGCGTACCGCCGAGCCCCGGGCCAGGGTCAGGCGCACTTCGGCCTGATCGCTTTGCGGCAACAGGCGCACGTGATAATCCAGATCGACCTTCTGCGCCGCCCACACCGGCGAGCCCAGGGCCAGCAGTGCGACGGCCAGCGCCCGGCGCAATCCCATAGCCATACATGCTCCTTGGTGAAACCTTAACCCGCCCGGAAAATCAGATGGTCTTCCCAATCCTCTTCGGCCACGCTGCCTTCGGCGAGCATGCGCCCGGATTGTGAAATTCGTTCGTGGTGCACGGCGTCACGATCACCGCACACCAGGTGATGCCAGAGCGGCAGGTCCTTGCCCTCGCTGACCAGTCGATAACCGCAAGTCGGTGGCAGCCACTTGAACGCGTCGGCCTTGCCTGGCGTGAGCTGGATGCAGTCCGGCACGAAATCGCGACGGTTGGGGTAATCGGTGCACTGGCAGGTTTTCAGGTCCAGCAGCTTGCAGGCAATGCGCGTGTAATAGACGGAGTTGTCTTCTTCATCCTCGAGCTTTTGCAGGCAGCACAGGCCACAGCCGTCGCACAGCGATTCCCATTCCTCTGGATCGAGTTGATCGAGGGTTTTGCGCATCCAGAACGGTTCGACTTTAGCGGCCATGGTTCAACATCGACATCAGGTGGTGAAAAGGCCGCCAGTCTAGTGCCAAGGCCCTTGCGGGCCAAGCATTGGCGACTGCCGGTCGACGGGGCTTGTCAGTTTTTGCGCCGCCCAGTAGCTTTGCCAGTCGCAAGGAGCCAGACCCGCGTGCCATTAACGCTCGACCGCGTAGCATTCAGGCGAACTGCCCAGGCTCAAGAAACCTCAACGCTCAGCTCAACTGCGCCCGCAGGTTTCTGACGTCCCTCACTTCCAACCCTAGCAAGGAACCTCTTGATGAGCGCTAATCCACGCGTTGCCGACCATGCCATTCATCCTCAGTTCACCGATCGCTGGTCGCCCCGGGCCTTTACCGGCGAAACCATTCCTGTCGAAACCCTGTTGAGCTTCTTCGAAGCCGCACGCTGGGCACCCTCGGCCTACAACTCGCAACCCTGGCGGTTTCTCTACGCGCGTCGCGACACGCCGAACTGGGAGCGTTACCTGGGGCTGCTGAACGAATTCAACCGCAGCTGGGCGCAACACGCCTCGGCGCTGGTGATCGTCGTTTCGAAAACCACCTTTGTGGCGCCTGGCGCCAGCGAAGAAACCCCGGCCCTGTGGCACACCTTCGACACCGGTTCGGCCTGGGGCCATCTGGCGCTGCAAGCGAGCATCAGCGGCTGGCACACCCACGGCATGGCTGGTTTCGATCAGGAACTGGCCCGCAAAGAGCTGAACATTCCCGAGGGCTACGCGCTGCATGCAGCGGTGGCGATCGGCAAACTGGGCGACAAGGCGAGCCTGGCGGAGTACCTGCAAGCGCGTGAAGCGCCGAGCCCGCGTCGTCCGTTGAGCGAATTGGCGGCCGAGGGTGATTTCACCCTCTAAGCCACACCCCCCTGTAGGAGCTGGCTTGCCAGCGAAGGCGGCCTCAAGCCTTGCCGCGGCCATGAAAACGCCTTCGCCGGCAAGCCGGCTCCTACAGGGTTCATGGTGAACTCAATACCCGCGATTGAAATCCACTTCCCCGCGCAACGCCTCGCCCGCCTCATACGCCCGCAGGTTCTCGACAAACAACTTCACCATCATCGGTGGCGAAGTCGGCGCCGAACTGTGCCCGGTCAACAGCAAGCCCCAGGCGGTCCAGAACGGGTGACGTTGCGGCAGCGGTTCCTGACGGCAGACGTCGATCACGGCGCCTGCCAGATGCCCTTCCTTCAAGGCTGCCACCAGATCCGCATCGACCACCGCCACGCCGCGCCCGACGTTGATGAACAGGCCGGTCTGCTTGAACTGCTTGAACAGCGCGGCGTCGTACAGGTCATGGGTGTTGGGCGTGTTCGGCAACAGATTGATCACGTAATCCACTTCAGCGACCAGCCGCGGCAAGTCGGCCAGTGCCCCTACTTCGATAAACGGTGCCTGTTCGCGGGCCTCGCTGGCGATGCCATACAGCTGCACACCAAACGGCAGCAGGAACTGCGCCACGGTCTGGCCGATGTCACCGGTGCCGACGATCAACACCTTGCGCCCTGCCAGGCTGTGCCCCTGGCGGCTGTCCCACTTGCGCTCGACCTGGCTGACCAGTCGGGGCAGCACTTCGCGCTCGTGGCCGAGCATGTAGGTCAGCACGTATTCGGCCATCACCTGGCCGAAAATCCCCACCGCCCGGGTCAGGCGATAGTGCCGCGGCAAGCCGTCGGCCAACAGTGGAGTAATGCCAGCCCAGGTCGATTGCAGCCATTGCGGTTGGTGGCCCTGGCGCAGCAGCGTCGCCAGCAAATCCGGCTGCCCCAGCCAGACCGGACAATCGGCAGCCTGGCTGGCCAGTTCGGCGGAGTCGCCGCTGGTCAGCACTTCCAGGTCGGGCGCTGCCTCACGCAGCAGTTGGGCGTATACCGGGTGGTCGTGTTCAGCAATCAGAACGCGCATGGTTCAAACCTTTCGAAAACAGTGCAGACGACCGCCGATGAAGTCATGCTCCATCGCTTTGGCCATCGCCAAATTCAATTCCAATGACTCAAGAGAAGGCTCTTTACAGTAGCCCGGATGCCCTGCCGATCACATCGGGTCATTGCGTCGCAGCAATTCTTCCGGCAAATGTTCGATGTATTCGTCCTCGGCCGGCGGCATCTGCAGGTGATAGCCCTGCTTGTCGAGGTTTTCCAGGACCAGGGTGATGTCTTCGCGCGACAGTTTGCGCTCGGGGCTCAGCACCAGGTCGAAGGCGTGATGGGGTTTGCCGAAGGCGGCCATCAGGCTTTCCGGGACGCGCTCCAGTGCATCGCTTTTGAGCACGTAGAGGTACATCTCGTTTTTCTTCAGGCTTCGGTAGATGGAGCAAATACGTTTCAAGGCTGTTCTCCGGCGGTGGCCAGGCTGTCGAGCAGCGCCTGGCCCATCAATTCGCGGCGCCAGCCACGCAGCGAATCAGGCAATTGGTATGGACCATTGGGGAAACCGCTCTTGAGCAGCGCTTCCAGGGTTTTCTTGCGCAGCATCAATTCCGGGGCGATGTTCAGGCGTTCGGCTTCAGCCTGGCCGATCGCCCGCAGCTGTTTGACCAGCGCGGCGGCCTCCACCGGCAATGGCTCCGGCACAGCTGGCGGCCATTGATCCGGCGACACACTGCCAGAGCGCTTGATCAGATCAAGCAGAAACTCGCCGTCCTGACGCACGGTACGCGGGTGCATGTCTTCGATTTTCGCCAGCGCGCCCAGGTTGTCCGGTTGAGTCCGCGCCAGCGGCCACAGGGAATGCTCACGGACAATGCGATTGCGCGGCAGATCGCGGGCGCGGGCCTCGCACTCGCGCCAGGCGCAGAGCTCACGCAACACGGCGAGTTGCGCGCGGGACAGTTTCCAGGCCAGCTTGGCATCGCGATAGACCTCGTACGGGTCGATTTCGCGGCGCAGGTTGGCCACCAGCTCGGCACCGTCTTCCAGGACCCAGGCGTACTTGTCATCAGAAAGCTTCGGACGCAACTGTACGAAAACTTCCGCCAGGTGCAGGGCATCTTCGGCGGCGTAGCTGATCTGGGTGTCGGAAAGCGGGCGTTGCAACCAGTCGGAACGGGTCTCGCCCTTTGGCAGGTCGATGCCGAGCACTTCCTGCACCAGGCGCGAATACCCCATGGAAAAACCCAGGTTCAGGTAAGCGGCGGCCAGTTGAGTGTCGAACAGCGACGCCGGCAGGCTGCCGGTCAGGCGCAGCAGAACTTCCAGATCCTCGCTGCAGGCATGCAGGACTTTGACCACGGCCGGGTTTTCCAGCAACGCGGCCAACGGCTGCCAGTTGTCGATGGTCAGCGGGTCAATCAGGTAAGCGCGTACGCCATCGCCAATCTGCAGCAGGCCTGCAATCGGATAAAAGGTGTCGACCCGCATGAATTCGGTGTCGAGGGCAACGAACGGCAGCTGCTGCCACTCGGCACAAAACCGACCGAGGCTATCGTTGTCGCGAATCCAGTGAATATCGATGGCCACACGGCTCTCCCTTGAAGAATGGCACGCAGTATATATCGCCACAGACGATTTCCACGCATCCACTGAACAAGAGCTTTAGCGAAAATACCTGCCTGTTAGCAAGAAATGTCTGACAAAGGGAGGTTATCTGGTCTTACGCAGCACATAGACTCGCATCCTTGCACAACCGGGCAGGAAATCCTGATGGCTGAGCAGGCGTAAACCCACCTGCAAGAATTGCGCTTCAATTTCGGCCTTGCCAGGCAACTGGCGGGGTTGGGCAGCCTCTGCCCCGCGCCGCCGAAGCTTGAAATGCGCATCAATGCGTACTGCCACTATCACGGTATCGCGGCTGACCCGGTGAAACTCCTTGAGCATGGCCAATCGATGCTCGGCACTGTCGATGTGTTGAAACAGTTGCATGCAAAAAATGCAGTCGACTGCGTTCGCTGATAAATCGATGGCGAAGGCTGAACTCTGAAAGGTCTTTATCCGCTCGAGCAGCTTCTGCGGATGGTGGGTCTGGGCGTGGTTGAGCATGTCCCGGGATGGATTGGACGCGAGGATTACCCGGTTGGCATGCTCGGCCAACACCGGCCAGTAGCGCCCGGCGCCACAGACAACATCGAGAACCAGGCCCGGCTCGCCCGCCACCTTGAGCGCGTTGCGCACCAATTGCTCGTCGCGCCAGAACGTCAAGCGCCTCCCCAGGCCATGCGGTCGCGACTGAAGGCAGACGCGGGCGTGTTCCTGGTCGTAGCGCCGGGCGAACTCCAGTTCGATGGCGGATGGGGATTGCGCGGACATGTGAAATGACTCTTGTAGGAATAGGTACCCATCGCAGGTTAGCGAGCGGCGCGTGAAAAAAAGGTCGAAAGCTTCATTCCTTGGCCAGCACACCGTCGATCACCGCACCGCGGCAACCGGCAAACAGATCCAGATCCTGGTTGTAGACCTTGCTGTGGATCTCCAACAGACCGAGCATCGAATGGAACAGGTTGTCCTGGCTCAAGGGTTCTTCACGGCTCAGTTGCAGGCAGTGGGTGTCCACCGAAAACGACTTTTGGTAGCTGTCGGAGAACCAGGCGAGCATTGCGACATGCTTTTGTTGTTCCGGCGCCAGCAGGTAAGGCGTTCCATGGAGGAACAGGTTGTATTCGCCCAGGGACTCGCCGTGATCCGACAGGTACAGCATGGCGGTATCGACTTTGTCCTGGTTGCTGCGCAACAGATCGATCAGGGTCGACAGTACGTGGTCGGTATACACCAGGGTGTTGTCGTAGCCATTGACGATACTTTCGCGACTGCAATTGTTCAGCGCGTTGCTGTCGCAGACCGGGGTAAAGCGTTCGTACTCTTTCGGGTAGCGCTTGAAATATTCCGGACCGTGACTACCCATCTGATGCAACACCAGGACCGTGTCCTTATCCAGGGTGTCGATGAAATGCTGCAGGCCCTGCAGGAGTATTTCATCGCGGCATTCATTGTGGGCGCATAGCAGCGGATCCTTGAGGTTGCTGACGTCCTCGAGGGTGACCCGATCGCAGGTACCTTTGCAGCCCGACTGGTTGTCCCGCCAGATCACGTCCAGGCCTGCGTGCTTGAGCACATCCAGCAAGCCCTCTTCGTTCTTCGCGGTGCTGGCGTTGTAAGCCTTGCGGCCCATGTTGGAGAACATGCACGGTACCGATACGGCTGTTTCCGTGCCGCATGAATGCACATCGGTGAACGCGATCAGGCCGACCTCTTTATCAAGCTTTGGCGTGGTATTGCGGTCATAGCCGAGGATGCCGAAATTCTCGGCCCGGGCGCTTTCGCCCACCACCAGTACGGTCAGGGATTTGCGGGCGTGGGTTTGCCAGGCCAGGTTTCTCTCAGCGTCTTCACCTACTTTGACAAAAGGTTGCCGCGCGGAGACCACTTGTTCGCGCAAGTAGCCGGCCGCGGCACCGATGTAGTTACTTGGCACCACCATCAAGTGCAACTCATGGTGATTGCGAAACAATGAAGACAAGCCCTGGTAGTTGAGCAACGCCACGCCGCCCATGACGGCCACCGAGGCGATACTCACCAGCACTTTACTTAACATTTCACGGTGCCAGCGACGATAACTTATCGGTGTCTTGCACAACAACCAGGACGGGAGAATCCCCAGCAGTAAAATATAAACTAATAATTTTATCGAGAGTAAGTCGCGCACTTCCGTTGCATTGGTTTGTGCAAAATTACGCAACATGCCAATGTCAATCAGCACGCCATATTGACTCATGAAGTAAGCCACGCCGGCACTGACCATGAAGATCAGCGTCAGCATCGGTTTCATCACGGCCCGGAAAGCCAGCAGGGTCAAAACAAGGTTAAACGCGGCGAGAATCATCACCCCGAAAGCCGCGCGCATGAGCAGGCCGTTGCCGTCAGACGCGGTGATTGCAAACAGGTGTTGCCAGAGCACAAGATTGAACGCCGTCAATAACAAGGCGCTGGCAATCAGTGTCACCCACTCGGGGCGCACGGCTTTAATCTTCAACATGATGGTTGGCTGTTCCTGAAAAGGAGTGCCGTCGATCAATATGAAAATTTCATTGACCGCGACTGCACAAACTTTAAGCAGCCAACCATCAATTTTTTGTGAAAAAGAAGCCAACGATTAGTTGGCTCCATGGACTATCTCAAAACTTTCAGCTTATTTGAGAATGGTTCAGGCCTGGTTCAGGTACCAGCGCCAATCCTGCTCACCGACCTCGCCCATGAACTGTCGATATTCGGCACGTTTCACCGCCAGGTACACGCCGAGAAAATCGCCTCCGAACGCTTCCCGCGCCCAACTCGAACCTTCCAGCGCCCGTAACGTCGTCAGCCAGTCGGTCGGCAACAGTTCCCAGGCCTGGGCGTAACCATTGCCCTCCACGGGTGCGCCCGGGTCGAGTTGCTCGCGAATGCCGCGATGGATACCGGCCAGGATCGCCGCCGCCGCCAGATACGGGTTGGCGTCGGCGCCACAGATACGATGCTCGATATGGCGCGAGAACGCCGGCCCGCCGGGTACTCGCAAACTCACGGTGCGATTGTCCACGCCCCAGGTCACCGCCAGTGGCGCATAGCTGTTGGTCTGGAAACGGCGGTAAGAGTTGGCGTTGGGACAGAACAGCAACAACGAATCGAGCAAAGTGCCAAGCATCCCCGCCACAGCCTGTTTCAGCAGTGGCGTGCCGTCCGGCGCTTCGCTGGCGAACAGATTATTGCCGTCCTTGTCCGCCAGGCTGACGTGCATGTGCATGCCGGTGCCTGCCAGGTCATCGAAGGGTTTGGCCATGAAACACGCCGTCATCCCGTGCTTGTGTGCCACGCCCTTGACCAGCCTTTTATAACGCACTGCTTCGTCCATCGCCTGCAAAGCGTCAGTGCGGTGTTCGAGAGTGATCTCCACCTGCCCCGGCGCGTATTCGGAAATCGCCGTGCGCGCCGGAATGCCCTGGAGTTTGCAGGCGCTGTAGAGGTCGGCCAGGAACGGTTCGATCTGCTCCAGTTCCCGCAAGCCGTAAACCTGAGTCGCACGTGGACGCCCGCCATCGGCATCCCGGGCCGGCTGCGGCCGACCGCTGTTGTCGCGCTGCTGATCCAGCAGGTAAAACTCCAGCTCCGCCGCCATGACCGGGTAATAACCGTCGGCCTGCAAACCTTCGATCACTTTCGCCAGCAGATGCCGCGGGTCGGCAATGGTCGCGGGCATGCCCTCTTTCGGGTGCATGCTGACCTGCACCGCCGCCGTCGGAATCAATCGCCACGGCATGCGCGTCAGACTGCCGCTGATCGGGTAGGCCCGGCAATCGATATCACCCACGTCCCAGACCAGCCCGGAGTTTTCCACGTCATCGCCGTTGATGGTCAGGCCGAGGATAGTGCTCGGCAAGGGCCGCCCGCTTTCATACACCGCCAGCAATTCATCGCGGTGCAGCAACTTGCCCCGGGGTACACCGTTGTTGTCGATGATGAACAACTCGAACATTTCAACATCCGGGTTCTGTTCGAGAAAGGTCAGGGCTTCTTGCGTGGAGGCAAAGGAGGTCGTGGCACAACGCATGGGAGTTCTCTTTTTCCGTGTCAGGGGGGCGCGCAAAGCACCCACACTTTAATCTCGCGCATGGCATGAGATCTGTAAGGACAATCAGCAGGGAAAGTAAGAATCCGGTGGGCGCGCGTGACGACAATGCCACAGCGCCCAGAAGGCGAGCTTGGATGGAAGTGCGATTGGACAATTGTCCATGGAGAAGACCGCGGTAAACAGATGAGCGGCAGCGTCACACGGGTGGTCAAGTCGTTAAATCGGGATTTGAAGAACTTTGGGTGTGGGTTGGCTAAACAATCACAGTCCCTGTAGGAGCGAGCTTGCTCGCGATGGTCTTTAACGATAACGCGTGCTTACTAGCTAAACGCGGCGCCCTGCAGGAGCAAGCTTGCTCGCGATGGTCGCCAACGATGACGCGTGCTTACTAGCTAAACGCGGCGCCCTGCAGGAGCAAGCTTGCTCGCGATGGTCGCCAACGATGACGCGTGCTTACTGGTTAAACGCGGCGCCCTGTAGGAGCAAGCTTGCTCGCGATGGTCGCCAACGATGACGCGTGCTTACTGGTTAAACGCGGCGCCCTGCAGGAGCAAGCTTGCTCGCGATGGTCGTGAACGATAATGCGTATTCACTGGTTAAACGCGGCGCTCTTGAGTCCATCGTCGGAACGCCGCCCGGAGCAAGCTCGCTCCTAAAGGGGATCGTGTTCCGGCCTAGGTATTTGATTTTTAAATACCCCCCCGGACTTTCTGATTTGCAGCCCGCAGTCCTCTTGCGCCTAATTGGCCCCCTTGTCATCCAGGGTCCGATCGATGGAAAACGTCCGCGCAACATCCCGCCCTGCCCTATGGCTGATGGTCGGCATCATTCTGGTCGCCCTGAACCTGCGTCCCTCCATGGCCGCCGTGGGTCCACTCTTGTCCGCCATTCGCGGCGACATCGGGCTGAGTTTCAGCCTGGCCTCGCTGTTGACCATGCTCCCGGTGATGGCGATGGGGCTGGCGATGTTCTTTGGTCTCAGGGTCAGCCAACGACTCGGGGAACAGCGCACCGTAGTACTCTCGTTGCTGATTATCGGCGTGGCCACCGTGTCGCGCCTGTTCCTTGATACGGCGGCCGAACTGATCCTCAGCGCCGTACTGGCCGGTATCGGTATCGCGCTGATCCAGGCCGTGATGCCAACGCTGATCAAATCCCGTTTCAGCGATCATGTTTCCGTGTGCATGGGGCTCTATGTCACCTCGATCATGGGCGGTGCCGCCATCGCCGCATCGTTTTCACCGCTGGTGATGACACGGACCGGCAGCTGGCGCGTGGGCCTGGCGATCTGGGCGGCGCTGGCGCTGGTGGCGTTGCTGTTCTGGTGCGGCCGACGCTCGGGGATGCCCACGCCGGTGTCGGTGTCACCCCACGACAAATCCTTCTTCAGCAATTCCCGCGCCTGGTTGCTGGCGATCTTCTTTGGCCTCGGTACAGCGTCCTACACCTGTGTGCTGGCCTGGCTGGCGCCGTACTACGTGGAAAAGGGCTGGAGCGAACAGAACGCCGGGTTGCTCCTGGGTTTCCTGACGGCCATGGAAGTGTTGTCCGGCCTGCTGACGCCGGCCATCGCCAACCGCAGCCGCGACCGGCGCCGGGTGCTGGTGGCGTTGCTGGCACTGATCATGGCCGGGTTCTGCGGGCTTATTCTCTGCCCGCAATACTTGAGCCTGTTGTGGCCATGTCTGTTGGGGTTGGGCATCGGCGGGTTGTTTCCGATGAGCCTGATCGTGTCGCTGGATCACTTGGACAATCCCCGGCGGGCCGGTGGCCTGACCGCTTTCGTGCAAGGCATCGGTTACCTGATCGCCGGTCTCTCGCCGCTGCTGGCGGGGATCATCCGCGACCAACTCGGCAGCTTCGAATGGGCCTGGTGGTCACTGACCGGCCTCATGGCGCTGATGATCCTGATGGTCCTGCGCTTCGATCCGCGGCATTTCGCCAGACACATCCACTGATCCGGAACGGGCCTGGGGCGCCAGGCATCGGCACACGGGCGCTGTCGATGCCCAGCCGCCGCGCAGCGCCTGCCAGCGTTCAACGCCGAAGGCTTATGGCGACGACCTCACAATGATCCGCGAAAATGCCCGCAAGGCATTTTCCTGGCCCCCCTGTTCCGTTAGGATCTTACGCACACGTTTGCGCATGGTCGGCGCAAGGAACGCAATGAGACGGAATGGATGCTGAACAGCAATTTGCTTAGAAAGCTCGACATGCAGGATCTCATGGTGTTTGTCGCCGTGTACGAGCAAAGCAGCGTTACCGGTGTAGCCGAGACACTCTGCGTCAGTCAGTCCACCGTGAGCTACTGCCTGAAAAAGCTGCGCACCGGCTTCGAAGATGAGCTGTTCATCAATACCCGCGCGGGCATGCGCCCCACCTGCAAAGCCAGCACCATGTACCCCCATGTGCTGAAGATCCTGGAAAACATCAACCTGTGTCACGCCGGCACCCAGACGTTCGACCCGACCTTGCAGGCGGTCACATTCAACCTCTGCGCCCCTGAGTACTTCGAACAACTGATCTTGCCACGCCTGCTGAAACGCTTCGATTTCGCCGGCCTGCCGGTAATGATCAATATGCACAAGTTCGAAACCGACATCCCGGCCGAGGCACTGCGCGATGGCAGCCTGGACCTGGTGATGTGCTTCGGCCCCCATTTCCATCGTAGCCACAGTGATCTCAAATCCCGGATATTGCTGGAAGATGACCTGGTCTGTGTCTTCGATAAGCGCGCCACACCGCTGGAGCCACGTCTAAGCCTGCAAGCCTTCGTCGCGCGGCGGCATGTGTTCCCCACACCTTGGACGTCTTACACCAACATGGTCGATGGCTGGCTGGCGCAGCAAGCGCAAAAACGACAAATCGTCGCCCGCGCCAACAGCTACAGTGCTGCGCTGAAAATGATCACCGGCACCGAGTTCATCGTGACCTTGCCCCGACGGATCCAGCAATTGCTGGCCAGCGAGGCGATCTTCAAGCATTGCGAAGCGCCCAACGGCCTGCCGGGCTTCACCCTCGACATGCAGTGGACGCAAAATGCCGATCAGGACAGCGCCAATGCCTGGTTGCGCGAGCAAGTGGCCCAGGCCTGCATCGAGCAGGAAAAGGCCTGAGACTCAGTGACCGGTCAATCCAAACGGCGACACAGATAAGCCTGGGTCTGATACGGGAATTCAATAGTTTCACGCCCCCGCAACGACGGGTGGGTTTGGATCAGATTCTGCAACTGCGCGGTAACTTTCGCCATTTCGGAAGGAGGTAGCGCTGCGATGAAACTTACCGACAGAATCCGGTCAATGATAACTTCCTTGGCACTGCCAGTATGTGTGTAGCGAAAGCAGGTCAGTTCAGGGTCAGAAAAGTAATGCCCCGTGAATGGCAATCGCCAGGCGCCGGTATGAAAGCGCGGGGTATCGCCTTCGTACGGGGTAATGATGTCAGTGATGGCCGCCACCCAGTCCACCGACTCATCGCGCACGTTCCAAATCAGCCCCAGTCGGCCGTTCGGTTTTAGCACTCGATAAATCTCGGCAAGGGCCGCTTCATTCGCAAACCAGTGGAAGGCTTGGGCGCATATCAATGCTTGCGCCGTTCCTGACTCTACCGGGATAGATTCGGCCGTGCCCTTCAGGACTTTTATGTTCGCCAGTTCCTTAGCAAACTCTGCTCGCATAGCATCAACGGGCTCGATTGCGACAATATCGCTCCCCATGGAGCTCAATATTCGGGTGAATTTGCCAGTGCCGGCCCCCAAATCAATAACCGATGCTCCCGGATGGATGTCCAGTGCATCTCTAAGCCAAGCTTGTAGTTCGATGGGATAGCTTGGGCGGCCCTTGGCATAGGTGCTGGCTTGCGATGAGTAACCGAGCTGGGCAACTTTTTGAATATCTGCCATGAGTAGCGACCCGCGTACTTAATTGAAGAGAAGCTGATCAGCGATGCGAAACAAATCAGTGGTTAATAGCCGTCTTGACATAGGACTCACGATCGATGTCGAGAATTTCCACGGCCAGCTGGACTTCAATGCCAGTTGGCCATTGACACAGGTCCTGCAACACCGCCAATAGACTGTCCGACAATTGCTTCTTGATCTGCCCTGAGCGACCGCTCAACAACGCCAGCTTCACATGCACGAACGCCCGCTCAGCCATTGCAGTACCGACCTTGAACGTGTCGATCTTTACTGCCCGGCTCTTGATATCGAATTCGGCGGCGAACTGACCGGACACCACCAGCGCATTGTTGAGCCGGATCAAGGCCACGTCTGCGTTCAGCTCGGGCAGGTTGGCGGTGTATTCCATGTGCAGATGAGGCATTACGTTGCTCCTGAAAGTGGGTGAAAGGTTTTACATATAGCACAGCGGCGCCCTGCTCACTCGGGCAGCGGCAACAGCGCGCGCTCACCCATGAACGCCTCAAGCCGCGACCGCAACCAGCGCTCGGCCGGATCGGTATCGACATGGCTGAGCCAGACCATCGACAGGTCCAGGGTCGGCGCCTGGAACGGAAACGGTTCCCTGAACAGCACCCCGGACGCGGCCATCGCTTCGGCGGTGTAATCCGGCAGGCTGGCAATCAGGTCAGTCCCGGCAAGCAAGGCCGGCAACGAACTGTATTGCGGCACTGAGAGCACCACATGGCGGGTCCGGCCAATCTCTGCCAGCCACTCATCGGCGTAGCCGCTGACATTGGCGGTATGGGACACCAGCACATGGGGACGCTGGCAATATTCATCGAGGGTCAGCGGCGTATCGGACGCATCGGCGCGCAAGATATTGGGCTGGATATGCCGCAGTAACTTGCGCTTGGCATTGGCCGGCAGCCCGCGGGTCTGGCTGATACCCACGGTGATATCGCCAGACGCCAGCAAATCCGGAATCCGCCAGTAATCGACATGCTGCACCACGAACACCACCTTCGGCGCTTCCAGGCGCAAGGCGCGCAACAACGGCGGCAGCAAGCCGAACTCGACATCGTCGGACAGCCCGATACGGAAGGTCATGGTGCTGCTGGTGGGGTCGAAATCATGGGTCAGGCTCAAGGCCACCGACAACGAATCCAGCGCCGGCGACAGGTGCCGAATGATCTCCTCGGCCCGCGCCGTCGGCTCCATGCGATGGCCGACGCGAATGAACAGCGGATCGTTGAACATCGTGCGCAAACGGTTGAGTGCCGAGCTGATGGTTGGCTGACCGAGAAACAACTTTTCGGCCACCCGAGTGACGTTGCGTTCAAGCATCAGCGTTTCAAACACCACCATCAGGTTGATATCGGCCTTGCGTAGCTCGTTGCGATTCATCCCCTGCCCTCGATCCCCGAATCTGCCGACAGTTTAGGTAGGTGTTGCAATCGGCGTCTATCGACTCAAGCCGTTTGCGTGTAAGCCAGATGCAGACCGCAGCTTCGTCTTACATACCCTTGCCGAGGGGGATATCGAGGGTAAAGGTTGCGCCCTGTCCGGCCCCGTCGCTGTGCACGGTCAAGCTGCCACCCATTTCCCGCGCGGCTAGCGCGCAGCTGTGCAGGCCGAAACCGTGACCGTCTTTGCGAGTAGTGAAGCCATGGGAAAAGATACGTGTCAGGTCCTCTGGCGCAATCCCATTGCCGTTGTCGGCCATCGTGATACGCAATACTGGCCCGTCAGCGAGGAAGGCGCCGAACGTGATGCACGGGCTGCGATCGGTCACGCCGTCCAACGCCTGCCTGGCATTGCTGATCAGGTTCACCAGAATCAGCAGCACCCGGTGCCGGTCCAGCGACTGCAGGGGCATATCGGCAATTTCCTTGAACACCGTCAGCTCCTGGCGCGCCAGTGATCCGGCACTCATGCGCAAGGCATCATCGATTAACTCTGAGACCGGCACTGTCTCGACGACACTGACGGCAACGGCATAGGACTGCTGGGCAGCGACAATGGTTTTGATGTGGTCAACGCCCTTGGTGAGTCGCCCGAGTTCTTCGATGATGCCCTGTTGTTCTGCCGTCACCACCTGCGCCAGCTTGAGCAGGTAGTCGGGCAGCATCTTTCCTTTATGGTCTCTGGTGAGAAAATCGCTCAGGTCATTGACGTGTTCGTTCATCAGCTGAGCCACCCTGCCCAGCCCCTGGGCTTTAGAGGCGCGCATCTGGCTGCTGACCAGTTCTGCCGATATGTTCACGCTGTTGAGGACGTTGCCGACGTTGTGCAGCACGGTAGTGGCGATTTCGGCCATGCCCGCCTGACGGGATTTTGCATGCAGTTCGGTTTGCACCTGGCTCATGCGTAGCGCCGCGCGTACGCGAGCCTTGAGCTCCAGCGGCGAGAAGGGTTTGGCGATATAGTCATCGGCGCCACTCTCCAGCCCGGAGACACAGGCCTCGCTGCCGCCGCGGGCGGTCAACAGGATCACGGGTAAATGGGCGAAACCGGCGCTGGCTTTTATCCTGGCTGTCAGGCCAAAGCCGTCGAGCTCCGGCATCATCACATCCGAGACAACGACATCGATGGGTCGACGCTGCAGGAGTGCCCAGGCCTGCTCTCCATCAGCTGCGGTGGCGACGATGTAGTCGTTGTGCAGGAGTTCGCTGAGGTAGGCAAGCATTTCCGGGCTGTCGTCTACCACTAGCACTCTGGATTGCAAGGCGTGTTCCGGGTGCTGCTCGTCGTCTGCGCCTTGCGTCGACGGTCGGTCGTTGCTACTGCCAAAGCGGCCGTCGTCGAAACGCAGGTGGCGCTGCTCTATTGTACTTGTTGTGCCAGGTGACGATCGCTCGTACATATTGCTGGCTTCGGTCGGCACGGTGTATTGCTCCGCCCCCAACGGAAGTCGAACAAAGAAGCACGAACCCTGGCCGGGCTCGCTATTGACGCCGACTTCGCCCCCCATCAGTTCGGCCAGATCCTTGACCAGGGCGAGACCGATGCCTGTGCCGCTGTAGTGGCGCGTGGCGGAATTGTCGATCTGGGAAAAACGCTGGAACAGCAGCGGCAGTTTGTCAGGCGCAATGCCAATGCCCGAGTCTTGCACCGCGAGTTCAAATCGCTCGCCATCAAGCGGAGTGACTGCCAGGTGCACGGTGCCGCCAGCGGGCGTGAACTTGATGGCATTGCTCACCAGGTTGAGAAGAATCTTCTCGAAGTGCCGGGGGTCCAGGAACACCGTGCCGAGCGTGGTATCGATGCTCCAGGTCAAGGTGCAGCCTTTGCCCTCGGCCACCATGGCGGCATCCTCGGCCAGCACACCCACCGTGCTGTTCAAATCAATTGGCTCCTGACACAACTCAAACTTGCCCGCTTCGGCCTTGGAGAAATCGAGGATGTCGTTTACCCGGTTCATCAACCGCAGCGCGTTGCGCTGGACACGGTCAAGTTGCACACGCCAGTCCGCGGGCGGAGTGGTCGCCGCCGTGAGTTGCTCCAGTGGGGCGAGAATGAGGGTCAGAGGGGTGCGCAGTTCGTGGCTGACCGTAGTAACGAAATCGCTCATTGCCTGGTTCGCCGTCTCGGCCTGGTTGCGCGCCTGAATGAGTTCGATGGCCTGCGCCTCCAGCACTTCGGTCTGCTGGTGCAGCGTGTCGGTCCGTTCGGCAACCATTCTCTCCAAAGAAGCCTGGACCTGCTGTCGTTCGGCTTCGGCCTCGGCCTCCAGCACCCGAATGCGCAAGGCATTTTCCTGGAACACCCGGACGGCGCGGGTCATGATCCCAATCTCGTCGCCGCGTCCGGCGCTGGCGATCTCGGCGCTCAGGTCGCCGGCCGCAAGCCGGCGCATGACCGACGCCAGGGCCACGATGGGCTGCGCGACAAACCGCGACGTGCTCCAGGCGATAGCGCCGGCCAGCAGGATAGCGATGGCACCCGCGAAGACCGTCGCAAGCATGCCGCGATTGTTGTGGACCACGGCGTCGGAGCGCGCTTCGCCGGCAAAGCGCGCGACCAACTGGCCGGCGCTCCGTGCCTCGTCGCGAACCTCGTCGCGCGCGCCGCTCAAGGCGTTGCTCGCCTGATGGAACCTGGCGAATGCCGCCCGGTAGCCGGCAATCTGTTCGTTGACCGTGAGGGGCGTAGCCTTGGCTTGCAGTCCCCCGGACGAGGGGAGAACGCGGGAGAGGCGGGAGAGCTCATCCAGGATGTCGCCGACGGAGCCGGCGATCTGGGCCGACGGTGAAAGGCGGAACGATAGGGTCTGCGCCTCCAGCGTGGCGACGCGCTCGGCGAAACGCTTGGACAACGCGGCTGCGTTGTTCAGCAAACCGGTGGCTGCCTGAATGTCGTTTGCGTCATGGGCCACAAACTGGTCCACTTCGCCCACCATTGCCTCGAGGCGCTCAGCTGCATCCCCGACGGCGGCGAGTTGCCGCAAGACCTCGCCTCCCCGGAGCTTGGGCGCCTGGCCAAGGTGCTCGACCGCCAGGCTCGCCGCAGCGACTGTCGCCGCCAACTGGTCCAGGGTCTCTCCCTCCCGCAGCGTACCCATCACCTCGCGCAATTGCTCAACCACGGCCGGAAGTGCCGCGCAGGCGTTGCGCGCCGCGGTGGCGCCCGACCTGTCACCCGTCACCAGCACCTTGGCCACATTGGCGGTGACGATCCGTTCGCCGTTGCGCAGGATGCCCAGGATGCGATGGGCGTTTTCAATGTTGCTCGCCCCCGCCTCGTGGTCAGAGATGCGGGACTCAAGCTCCTTGAGCCCCTCGGCGATGCCCTGTTCGACGAGGATCGTCGCCTCCCGCATCCGACCATAGTGGGCTGTCATGTTGTCCGTTTCGCCATCCATGGTCAGGGTCGCCGCCCGCAAGGCGGCGATTGCCGCGGCAAGCCTTTCCAGACTGCCCTTGAGCGATTGCGCCTCTGCCACCGCAATGGCGGTGAGGTCGGCGATAGCCGCCGCCACCATGCCTTCGGCCTGGGACAGGCTTTTCTGGTCGCGGGTGGCGATGAAGTTTTCCACCCGTCCGGTGGCCCCGTTGACCGAGGCCAGGATTTCCGCGGAATGGCTGGCGGAATCTACCGCACGTACCATGCCTCGCAGGCCGTAGAGGTTCACCAGCGATACTGCCAGCATCAGGAACACCAGCGCAGCGACCGCCAGGCCGATCCTGACGGCAATGGGCCTGCTCCTGGCTGGTTTGAATGTCAACATGGCGCCTCGCCCGCCGCTACTGCTTCACCACCTCCGGCAGAGGCGTCGGCGCCGCCGTATGGTTGACGGCGGCGTCGATCATCGCCGCGACGGAAGCCTGACTGTAATAGGGATTGGCGGCGCCGCCCACCGGCATGGTGGAGAGCCAGGCATCCAGGTCTTTAGCATCGATGCGTACCAGCGGCACCTCGACGAACTTCGGCACCTGCTTGCCCGCCAGAATCTGCTGGGCCACCCAGAAACCCACTTGGGAAACGCTCGGGGTGGCAGAGACAGAGACGGTCTCGTAGCCGTTGGCATCGCGTTCCTGTTTCCACAGGGCGAGTTCGTCCTGACGGTTCCCCATCACGATGATCGGCAAGGGGCGTCCCGCCGCCTTGAACGCCATGGCCGCGCCATAACCATCCCCCCCCTGAGTAGCGACGGCATCGATGTGGGGCAGCGACGGCAGTGCCAGCGCCACCTCCTTGCGTGCCACAGAAGCCGTCCAATTCCCATATACAGTCTTGGCGAATTTCAGGCCTGGATAGTCGCCGGCGGCCTTGCGAATGCCGGCACTGATGTTTTTATCCGTAGCATCACCGGCAATGCCGCGGATCTCCAGCAGCGTGCCGTTCCCCTTGAGGCGCTCGGCGATATAATCCATTTCCACGCGGCCCATGGCGGACCAGTCGTAGTCCACGGTATAGACGCAGCGTTCGGTGACCAGGCTGGCCATGACGACCACCACGATGCCGGCGTTGCAGGCATCTTTGATCACCCCGTTGAGGGCCGTGTCGGACGCGGCCAGGATGACGATGGCGTCGACGCCCTTGACGATCATGTCCTGGATATGGGCCGCCTGTTCCGACGCCGAATTGTTGGCGCTGGCCACCGGTGCCTCCCGGATCAAGCCATCCTTTTGCGCTTGGGCCACAACCTCCTGCCAGTTGCGCACCATCACTTTGCGAAAATCGCTGCCCTCGTAGGAGTTGCTGAAGGCGATGCGATTGCTTGCGGTAGGGCCACCGGCGATGCCGCCGTCGGCAGCCTGGGCCGGATTGGCGACAACCATCGCCAGTCCGGTCAGGCAGCCGGCGAAGCGCCGCAAGATTTTCTGGCTCGGTCTAATGTCCATATTGTTCTCCATTGTGCTCGGGATTTACCACCAGTCCTCCACTTGCACCTGCCGGCAGCCTCGACCTATTGCCTGATCTGGTTGAAGAAGTCGGGCTGCAGACTGAAGATCGCCGGCCATGTGAAGTTTGGCGCAGGCATTGGGCGTCTCCCTGTACGGAGCACGCGCGAGGGTTGACCCGGTGCTGACTGGGTCAAGCCGCCAGAGAGAAGCTTCGATTCGGATTACTCATTAGGTGCAGCGTTCACCCTGTTAATCTTCAGTAGTGTGGCAAACGCCGGGCCGTCCACTGCCTTGCTGAAATAGTAGCCTTGGCCCTCCTCGCACTGGTGAGCCTTCAAAAATTCAAACTGTTCGTTGGTTTCTATGCCTTCGGCGATCACGTTCAAATTGAGACTTTTACCCAGGCTGATAATAGCGCTGACCAAGGCGGCATCATTGCTATCGGTGTTCAGGTTGCGCACAAACGACTGGTCTATTTTCAACACATCAATGGGTAAGTGCCGCAGATAGCTCAGGCTTGAATAACCGGTACCAAAGTCATCGATAGCCAACCGTACCCCCATATCCCTTGATGGTCTTCAGCATCGCGATGGTCGAATCGATGTTTTGCATGAGCACGCTTTCGGTGATTTCCAGTTCAAGCAGGCTGGGCTCCAGGCCAGTATCTTCCAGCACCTGCTGAATACCTTCGAGAAAGCCGCGCTGGCGAAAGTCGATGGCCGAAATATTCACCGACACACAGATCGGCGGCAGGCCGCTCACCTGCCAGGTACGGGCTTGCTGGCAGGCTTCGCGCAGTACCCACTTGCTCAGCGGAACGATCAAGCCGCTGTCCTCGGCGATAGGAATGAAATCGGCGGGGAAGACCCAGCCTCGCAGCGGATGGAGCCAGCGGATCAGGGCTTCGGCACCCACTATCTTGCCGCTTTCCAGATCCAGCTTCGGTTGGTAGTGCAGCGCGAACTCTTTGCGCTCCAGGGCCAGACGAATACCCGACTCGATGTATTGTTGTTCTCGGGCACGCTGGTTCATGTCCTCGATAAAAAAGCTGAAATCGTTCGGGCCGCGCTCCTTGGTGCTGCGCATGGCGGTTTCCGCCTTCTTTAGCAGCGCCAAGGCCTCTTCACCATCGTCGGGATAGATGCTGATGCCCAGGCTAGCGGTCACGCTCAGATCATGACCTGCGATACGTTGCGGAACACTCAACGCGGTCAGGATTTTCTCCGCAATGCCTTTGGTCTGCATGGGATGATGAATGTCCGCCAGGATAAGAACGAACTCATCGGAGCCATAGCGAAACACCGAATCCGACTGCCGCACGGTATTGACCAGGCACTGAGCGACCAACTTGAGCATTTCATCGCCGATCGGGTAGCCAAGGGCATTGTTGATGCGTTTGAAACGATCGAGTCCAAGAAACATCACCGCCAGCTGTTTGTTGTGGCGCCTGGAAAGCAAAATCGACTGGGTCAAACGGTCCCTGAGTAAGGTGCTATTGGGCAGTTCGGTCAGTAAATCGTACTGGAGCAGGTGGGAAATTCTCAGTAACTCCTGCGCGTGTGCCTCATTGCCGAGCTCAATGCTGAGCGTTTCGGCCAACGCGTTCCGAGCCACTTGCCATTTCCAGGTCAAAGCATTGGCCATCTGGAAAATTTCCAGGGCAGTGAAGGGCTTTTTCAGGATAAACAACTGATCATCGAGTTCCAGGCGCTTCGCCATGGTCTCCCAAGAGTAGTCGGAATAAGCGGTGCACAGTGCGATCTGCAGGTGCGGATCAACTCTCCACAACTGTTCAATGGTTTGCAGGCCGTCCCAGCCGGGCGGCATACGCATGTCTGTGAATGCCATGGCGTAAGGCCGGCCTTCGGCCAGGGCCCGTTCGACCAGCTTCAGGGCCTCCTGGCCCTGGTAAGCCGAGTCGAGGCTGAAGGTCGGTCGCGCGGGCTGCGCCGTACCAAACAACGCCTCTTCGGAACAGGCCAGAGACAACACACTCGCGGAGTCGGGGCCGAGGATCCTGAAAAAGTCCTCATGGATCGAAGGCGTGTCGTCAATAATCAGGATGCGCCGATTAGTCACAGCTAACGATGGGGTCATCTCGCGACCTCCACCGGACGGTGCGAGTCTTCGATTGCTAGAGTTGCGGCGACAGTGGGAGGAGGCGGCACGATGTTTCCGGCCATCATCCTCAAGAGTTGTGCAACGTGCGATCGACACGCGTTACCAGACTGCCCATTCGGCCATTCCAATAATAGAACCAGGCATGAAGAACTAAACACATACAGATTCCTTTCCTTGGCGACCGGCAATTGAAACCCATGCATTGCCTGCAATAGCGATGAGCATAGCCTCAACGTACCCGCTTCGTTGGAAAGGTGACGTCAATCCGAAAATCAATGATCTTTCTGTTGATCTGGATCATCTGCTGACAGGGTCGGAGGAGATTCGGGTACCGGCGGCGCACCTTCCTCAGGCGTTGTTTGAGGCTTAACCTCTGCTCTGGGGTTAACCGGATCAGGGAAAGGCAGGAAAAGTCTTGCAATCCATCCGAGCAGTGAGAGCAGCACGAAAGTAGCGAAGCCGAAGATCAGTCCGACAACCAGAATGCTCAACGGGTGAATTTGCGCTGCGTCAGGGCTTTCCAGCATGTAGCGAGAAGCCTGGACAGCGGCGTACAGGCCGACCGCAAGGGCTGCCAGCAGCTTTACGACCCACCACAGCCGCTGCCATCTGTTCATGCATATCCCCGTCATCTAATGATTTGGGCTTTGTATTGCATGATAGCTAACGAGCTGGAGGGTCACCGACTTCGCCCGTCGAACAGCGGACAATCCCATTGAAATAGATGAAACCTCTGCAATACAGTAAAATCCGTACAGCTCTTGTAGAGGTTTTTTGGCCATGACACCTTCCGAGAAACTCGTTGCATGGCACGGAAACTGGATCCTTTCGCAAACAAGGATCGTCTGCAGAAACTGCAGGGCAGAGCAGTCCGAGTCAGACAGAGAACTCAAATTCCCTCACATCTCCCAGTGTTCAAGGTCAGGCTCTCTATCCAACCCTTGGCAGGAGCTGGCCGAGTTTTACAATGCAGTTTCAGACAAGCCTTCTTAGCTGGAACGACCGGATTCAAATTTGCAGTGTCCCTCTTACCAAGGCTTCCAGCCTGGGCAAAATGCTCGCTTCGTCATTGCCCAAAATGGCAATCGAAGAACCACGCAACCCTGTCGACGAAGCGGCGGCTGCATCGCCGGCCAACGCCACTGGGCACGTAACGCCCATTTGAAGGGCTCGCAGGCGCTGGTGCGCATCTGCCTGCAGTGGCACCTGGACCCATAACACCAGCGCGGCGGGCTGAATCGCCTTACACAGCAACGGCAGTTCTTCCAGGGGTTGGCCGGTGCCCAGCACCTCGATGCGCAGCTGGTCATTGCTCATCGACAAGCCGGCACACAACAGCTCCAGTTCGCGCGTATGGCCCGAGCCGTCTGCCAGCAGCACGCAAGCACCGTTGCGCTGGTTCATCTGCAGTCGCAATAACATCCGCGCACGCAAGAAGGTGTCCAGGAACAGCCACTGGCTGCGGCGGCCGAAAGCATTGCCGGATACCAGGCTGCGCCAGACCGGCAGCAGAATAGCCTCCAGCACCGTAGCCTTCGGGTAGATGGTGAACAGTTGCCCGTGAAGGCGCTCCAATTCGGCGCCATCAAAAGCCTGGGTGGCGCGATGAACGGCCTCTTGCCATTGGACCAGGGGGGCTTCAGCCGAGCCTGATGCAGCGATACCGGGTGTGTTCTGCTGCTGGACGAGCAATGCGCCTATCTTGCTGATCGGCAGGCCCCGGCTGGTCCAGAGCATGATGCTACGGATATGTTCGATGTCCTGTTGCGAATACAGGCGATGCCCTCCCACCGTGCGTACAGGTCGGATCAGCCCGTGGCGGCGCTCCCAGGCCCGCAAGGTGATCGGGTTGACGCCGGTCAGGCTGGCGACTTCCCGCATGGGGAGCAAAACGTCGTCGGAGGCGGATTCGATGGGCTCGGTCATTAAAAGTTGTCGCCTCCTGAGTGTGTCGGCATTCTAAACCAGGCATGACACGTTTTAACCAGCATCCATCGATGTCCGGTCCCTGCGCCCTGCCATCTAGGCATGGCTGTCGCTGACGACTACGCTGTGGGGCAAACCTGCGAACCCCAGCGAGCCCAGCCCATGATTGACGCCAAACTCCTGCAACTGATGGTCGAAGCCTCCAATGACGGCATCGTCGTGGCCGAGCAGGAAGGCAATGACAGCATCCTCATCTATGCCAACCCTGCCTTCGAGCGCCTGACTGGCTACAGTGCCGACGAAATTCTCTATCAGGATTGCCGGTTCCTGCAGGCAGACGATCATGCCCAGGCTGGCCTGCAGGCCATCCGCGACGCCATCCGCCTCGGTCAGCCTTGCCGTCAGGTGCTGCGCAACTATCGCAAGGATGGCAGCCCGTTCTGGAACGAGCTGTCGATCACGCCCGTGCACAATGAGGCCGACCAGTTGACGTACTACATCGGCATACAGCACGACGTCAGCGACAAGATTGCCGCCCTGGAAAGGATCCAGTCACTTGAGAGCGAAGTGGCTGAGTTGCGGCGTCAACTGACCAAGACCGGTGGCTGATACCCGTTACGTTACGACCGACACAAAAAGTGTACAAGCATATTGACTTGTACAATTTTCGACGTAGTCTTCAGGTAAACCTGTACAGTTTTATCGACTTGTACAATTTTTCCTGGAGCCTGCCATGTCCGCGTATCTCCGCCATTTCGCTGACACGTTCGCAACGCTGAACGCTGGTAGCCTGCACCGACTGGGCGAGCTCTACAGCAATGACGTGCAGTTTCGTGATCCCTTGCATCAGCTGGACGGCCTGCCGGCACTGCGCAGTTACTTTGAAAAGCTGTACACCAACGTCGAGGATATCCGCTACGACCTCCTTGACGTGGATGAAACCGCGCCTGGCCACGGTTACCTGCGCTGGAACCTGCATTTGCGTCATCCACGCCTATCCCGCGGCCAGCCGATCAGTCTGCAAGGCTGCAGCCACCTGCGCTGGGCGCAACAGGTCTACCTACACCACGACTACTTCGATGCCGGCGCCCTGCTCTACGAGCACGTCCCGGTTCTTGGCGGGGTGATTGGCTGGCTCAAGGGCAGGCTCGCATGAGTCGCTGCTGGCTGACAGGCGCCAGCAGCGGCCTCGGTGCGGCCCTTGCTGAACGGCTGCTGGAGCAAGGCCATGACGTAGCCCTGGGTGGCCGGCGCCCGGAGGCACTAATGCCACTCGTGCTGCGCCACCCTCGGGCCCTGCTTGCTACCGGCGACGTGACTGACCCACGACAGGTCGCGGCTATCTGCGAGGAAATCGAGCATGCGTGGGGCGCGCTGGACCTGGTGATCCTCAACGCCGGCACCTGCGAATATCTTGTGCCGGGCCTGTTCGAGGCCGAGACAGTCGAGCGTGTGATGCGCACCAACCTGCTGGGGGCCAGCTACTGCCTGCAGGCGGCCCTTCCCCTGCTGCGCCGCGGGCAACGACCACACCTGGTAGTGATCGGCAGCTCGGTGACCTGGCTGGCGCTACCGCGGGCTGGAGCCTATGGCGCTTCCAAGGCGGCCCTGCGTTATCTGGTCGAGTCCCTGCGCCTGGATCTATACGCCGAAGGCATCGATGTAACGCTGGTCAGCCCGGGGTTCATCGACACCCCCCTGACCCGGCGCAACGCCTTTGCCATGCCACAACTCTGGAGCGCCGACCGCGCCGCGCAGCACGTCCTCGCGCGCCTGACGCGACGTCCGCTGGAGATCAACTTTCCTCGCCTCTTCACTCTCGTCCTGCGCCTGCTCGGCGCCCTGCCAGCGCGTTGGCGCCTGGCACTGGGCCGTCGCCTGGCGCGAACCGAACAGGAATAGCGTCACATGCGTATCGCCATCATCGGTAGCGGGATCTCTGGGCTGACCTGTGCGCATCTGCTGTCACGTCGCAACGAGGTGACCGTGTTCGAAGCCGCTGACTGGATCGGCGGTCATACCCATACTGTCGACATCGAATGGCACGGCCAGCGCTATGCCGTGGACACCGGTTTCATCGTCTTCAACGACTGGACCTACCCCAACTTCATTCGCTTGCTGGATCGCCTGGGAGTCGTCTCGCGCCCGACCGAGATGAGCTTTTCCGTGAACGATCCGGACAGCGGCCTGGAATACAACGGCAATAGCCTGGACTCCCTCTTCGCCCAGCGCGGCAATCTGCTGTCGCCGGGCTTCTGGGGAATGTTGCGCGATATCGTGCGCTTCAACCGGCAGGCGGTGGCCGACCTTGACGGCCACCGAATCGCGCCCGGCATGGGTCTTGGCGACTACCTTCAAACACGAGGCTACGGGCAGCGTTTCATCCATCACTACATCGTCCCCATGGGTTCAGCCATCTGGTCGGTATCAAGGGCCGATATGCTGCGCTTCCCGCTGCACTTCTTCGTGCGTTTCTTTCGTAACCATGGCCTGCTCTCGATCACCCGGCGGCCACAGTGGCGAGTGATCGAAGGGGGCTCGCGCAGCTACTTGGAGCCGTTGTGCAAGACCTTCAGCGAACGCATTCGGCTCAATTGCCCGGTGATGAGCGTCCACCGGGACGACGCTGGCGTGGAGATAACCAGCGCCGCAGGCCAGGAACGCTTCGACAAGGTCGTGTTCGCCTGCCATAGCGACCAGGCTTTGGCGCTGCTGGAGAAACCGACGAGCGCCGAGCACGAGGTGCTTGGCGCCCTCACCTATGCCGCCAATGAAGTAGTGCTGCACACCGACACCCGCCTGCTGCCCAGCCGGCGCAAGGCCTGGGCCAGCTGGAACTATCGCCTCGGCGGACCCGCCCACGCCCCGGCGGCCGTGACCTACAACATGAACATTCTGCAAGGCCTCGACGCCCCGGTGACCTTCTGCGTAAGCCTCAATCAGGGCGATAGCGTGGACCCGTCGCAGGTGCTGGCACGCTTCAATTATGCCCATCCCCAATACAGCCTTGCCGCCATGGCGGCCCAGGCGCGCCAGGGTGAACTACAAGGAAACCGGCACAGCTACTTCTGCGGCGCTTATTGGGCAAACGGCTTCCATGAGGATGGCGTGGTCAGCGCACTGGACGTCGCCCAAAGGTTCGGGGAACGCCTGTGAACAGCAGCCTTTGCTACGGTTGGGTCAGCCACCGGCGTCTGGCGCCGCGGTTCCATGGATTCCGCTATCGCAGCGGCATGTTTTACCTGGACCTGGACGAACAGGAACAGCTGCTGGGCCTGTCCCCGCTGCTCGGCGCTTCTCGCCTGGCGCCGTTGTGCTGGCGAGAAACAGATTACCTGCCAGCCTGGACCCGTCGCGGCATGCCCTTGAAGGACGCGGCGCGCGAAGTGGTGGCCAATGCCCTGGGCCAGGCGCCGGAAGGCGCCATACATTTACTGACCCAGCCGCGCAGCTGGGGGATTTCATTCAATCCGGTCAGTTTCTATTTTTGCCACGACAGCGACGGGCTCCTGGCGGCGATTGTGCTGGAAGTCCGCAACACCCCCTGGCGTGAGCGCTTTCACTACGTGCTGCCGGTGCTGCCCGGTCAGCCCCGGCAATTCTCGGTCACCAAGGCCTTCCATGTCTCGCCGTTCCTGCCGATGGACATGCAGTACCACATGCGCTTCCGCATCGATGGCGAGCACCTGCGCATCCACATGGAAAACCGCCGCGAAGGGCAAAAAGTCTTCGAGGCCGACCTGGCCCTGCGCCGCCAGCCACTGGATGCCGCCGCACTGCGACGCCACGTACTGGCCTTCCCCTGGATGAGCCTGCGCACCCTCGGCGCCATTTATTGGCAAGCCATGCGCCTGTTGCTCAAGCGCACCCCGCTCTACGCCCACACGACCCGTCAGAGCAGCCAAAACCCTGGCCACCCTGTCCCCGAGGAGTCCGAGCATGTCCGATCCAACTCTGAGCGTTAGCAAATCCTTTGGCCTGGCACCGTTGTTCGGCGGCCTGGCCAGAAGCGCTGTGCTCACTCAACTTCGCAACCTGCGCCAAGGCCGTCTGCGCCTGATCTGCAAAGGCCGGCAGTGGCTGTTCGGCGATGCCGGCAGCGCACTGCATGCCGAGGTCGAGATCTTCGACGAGGCAGCCTGGAGCATGGTGGCGGCCAACGGCTCGATCGGTGCCGGCGAAGCTTACATCCACGGCTACTGGCGCAGTCCGGACCTGGCCGCGGTCACCCGCCTCTTCGTTGCCAACCTTGAGGTGCTCGACGCCCTTGAAGGCGGGATCGCGCGCCTGGGCCGTCCGATCCTGCGCCTGCTGCACTGGTTCAACCGCAACAGCCGGCGCGGCTCGCGGCGCAACATTCTGGCCCACTACGATCTGGGCAATGCCTTGTTCGAGCGGCTGCTGGACCCGACCATGATGTACTCGGCAGCCATGTTCGACAGTCTGGAGCAGAGCCTGGAGCAGGGCCAACTGAACAAGCTCGAGCGTATCTGCGACAAACTCGCGCTGCACCCCGACGATCATCTGCTCGAGATAGGTACCGGATGGGGTAGCCTGGCGATCCATGCCGCCACCCGCCACGGCTGCCGGGTGACCACCACCACGTTGTCCGAGGCGCAGTACGCCCATACCCTGCAGCGCGTCCGCGATCTTGGCCTGCAAGAGCGCATTACCGTCCTGCGCGAGGACTACCGCGACCTTGGCGGACGCTTCGACAAGCTGGTCTCGATCGAGATGATCGAGGCGGTCGGGCACCGCTATCTGCCGCTTTACTTTCGCCGCTGCGCCTCGCTGCTCAAGGATGACGGCTTGATGCTGCTGCAGGCCATCACCATCCGCGACCAGCGCTATGAGCAGGCCCAGCGGTCGGTGGATTTCATCCAGCGTCATATCTTTCCCGGTGGTGCCCTGCCCTCCTTGAGCGTCATGCTGCAGGCTGCCAGTCGCCACACCGCGTTGAACCTGGTGCACATGGAGGACTTCGGCCTGGACTATGCGCGGACTCTGCAGCACTGGCGCGACAACCTGCGTCAGTCGCGCAGCGCCTTGGTGGAGCTGGGCTATGACGACACCTTTCAGCGCCTCTGGGAGTTCTATCTGTGTTACTGCCAAGGCGGTTTCGAGGAGCGCGCTATCGGCGTCGCGCAACTGCTCTGGGCAGCCCCGGCCGCCCGCCGCGCATCACTGCCGGCCGCCTGACTTGAGCCGGGCCTGGCTGATCGGTAACGCGCTATGGATGCAGGCCGCCTGGTGGGCTTGCGTGCTGAGCGAGCGGCATCCCTGGCTGCTACTGCCGGTGGTAGCAGGCCTGTTGATGCATGTGGCTGCTTGCCCACGGCCGGGGGACGAAGCAACCGCAATGGTCTGCGTGGGGCTGACAGGCTGGCTGCTGGATGCCGGCCTGGGTGCGCTGGGAGTTTTCGATTTTGCCCGGCACCCCCTACCCCTATGGCTGGCCTTGCTCTGGTTGGTGCTGGCCAGCGGGCTTCGCCACAGCCTGGCCTGGGCTCGACGCCCTGTGTGGTACGGGGCGCTACTGGGCCTGTGCGGTGGACCTCTGGCTTACCTCGCCGGCGCACCGCTGGCCGGTGTCGGCCTGCCTTGGGGCACCCTTGGCACGGCCCTGCTGCTCGCGCCACTGTGGGCGGTCTGGATGCCGCTCATCCTGCGAATGGCCGCGCCCCGCTCATGAATCTGTTTGCCCGGGAACGCAAACGCCTGCCTTGGCCCGTCATCGAGGGTTCACGGAAGCGACAAGGGCTGGCGGCGGAAGAACAGGGTCACTTCTCCCACCTCGACGCCAAGCTTGCTCATGCTCGAGCGATTGATCATCGTGTCTTCGTCCATCAGGTACATCCAGTCGTCCAGATCAACTTCCCAATGCCTGCCGTCAACCGGCAGGTCAAGGCGATAGCGCCAGCGCAGCGCGTTGCCAGCGACCTCGCCCCTAGCCTCTCCGACGACGTCATCCGCACGACCACGCCAACGCCCGGTCCCGGCCGGTTCCAGCGTCCAGACGCGCCGCTGACGCGTGCCATCGCTGTAGAGAAATCGTTCGTCGAGGATCAGCTGTTGCCCCTCGACGCGGCTTTCGATCTGGACGTGGAAACGCTTGACCACCTCGCCCGAGCGATTCTGGAACATACCCCAGGCCTTTACCGGCCGGGAGAAGAACGCCACCAGATCCAGGGCCGGTCGCTCCCTTGCGTAGTGCTCCACGCCAACGTTGTTACAGCTGACCAGCAACAGGCTAACGAGCAGCACCAGTATTTGACGCATCTCAACCTCCTCCCTCCGCCGGCCCGGCCATCCCCAGCAGTCGTTGACGCAGTTGCTTGTCCCGGGTACGCGGATCAAGCCAGATGTCGAAGAAGGCGCGGGCGAATGCAGGGTCCTCGACCCGCCGGCGCAGCTGGCCGTCGACGAAGAAAGAGCAGCCAAAGCCTGGATGGTAGACCCCGGTAATGCGCATTCCGGGCCGAACATCGACGAAGGCGTCACGCATTTCACTGGACCAGCGTTGGAGAGTTGAGTCCTCTGGACGAACCCCTGCCATGCGACGCATTTCCTTGAGACTGGCCTCCACCAGCGTGTCCCTGGAAAACACACGGTGATAAGTCAGTTCGAGTGCAAAGGGCTGATCCCAGGTCAGCGGCAACCCAGCGCTCCACAACCGCGCGGTGTATAGACTTACGCCGAACCAGGTAAAGTCGCCGCTGCCCACCAGACGCCCATCGGGCAGCGCGGGACGCCAATCCGCCCAGGCAGGCACGGCCAGTACCAGTGCGAAGAGCCAGCATCTCGACAGACGATGTACGAGAAAGCGTCTGGAATCAGCCACGTTCATCAACGTCTCGACCTTTATTTAAATTCTATACAAGAATAGCTCAATGTATAGTTTTTACGCGATCAATAGAGAACGTGTACAGCTTTTTTGGGTATGCATTTGGTGCCCAGCCCAAGGCCCTCGGGCGTCTTCGCTGGCGCTATCGCAGGTCAGCGCTGCCGCGTGGAAGGCGACTTTTGCCCTGAAAATCCCTCAAACAAAACTAATAGAATCGGCATAGGAGCGATCTCCATAGGCCACCGTGACTAAGCAAGCACAGAACGAACCACTGCCAACAACGGCAACCAAGAAGGCGCCTGTCATCGCCCGGCACGATGACGGTCGTTTTGTGGCTGTGTCTTCGCGCGCAAACGAAGTGGTTGAGCGACAAGCCGCAAAGGCTTTTGCCGGCAGTGCTCTGAGCCAAACGGGCGTATACAAAGCCCCTCGCGCTCCACGAGTCCCGCATCTTCAGAATCTGGAGCGCGAGCTTCGCGATCTGAAAAAAGTCGTCGACGCACTCGCCGTCCGCTCCGTTGTGCACGATCAGTCCGCTCAGCTTTCTGACTCTTTTGATTTCGAGGGTATGACGGTGCTCGATGCTGATACTGCATACCAGATGCTCGACAATCCCCCTGAGCCCAACAAGGCGCTCCGCAACCTGCTTGCCTTGCGCTAAGGGCTTTCGATGGATTTCATCACCGTCGACTTCGATAAGTCGATTGATCGCGCTGCGTTCGATTGCGAAGCGCATCCGGCCCTCAATACATACATTGCCCAGCAGGCTGGCCAGGACGAAAAGCGTAACGTCTCCAGGACATTCATGTATCTGCAGGACGGAGTATTGCTGGGCTACTACACGCTGACCAACGCCGCTGTAGCGCTTGATCAGCTCAGTGATGAGTCAGATCAATGATTGGGCATTCCGAGTCGTCCAGGCCGGGGCTGCCGCTGGCTGACAACGTCATCCCGCAGGAAGACCTACAGGACCAGCCCGCCCTGTTCGAGCCGACACTCGACCTGCGCCAGAACGAATCAAGTTGTTCGAGCCGGAGCTGCCGGTCCTGTTTTTCGGGTGCTCCACCCCATGCCATTTCGTCAGGCATGCGCCTCACGATCAAGAACGTCAGCCACCCACTGATTGATACTTTTGCGAGCCAGCTGAGCTTTTACGGCAACGGTAGCGTGGAGCGCTGGCGCCAAACGAAGACTGAGATTGCCCGAATAAGGTTTCTGCGGCGTGCGACCGAGCTTGGCGCACGTATCCAGATAATCGGTGACGGCCTCTTCAAAGGCTTCTCGAAGCTCCCGTACTGACTCGCCATGAAAGCCAACGATATCCTTGATACCCGCGATGTGGCCGACAAACAGACCGTCTTCGTCGCTGTATTCAATTCGGGCGGCATAGCCTTGATAGTTCATTACGTTCATGGGGTGACTCCTGCTTGTTCAAGGAAAGCCCGCGCATCACGAACCTGGTAGGGCTTCGCTTCTTTGTCTGGGTGAGGCCGGTGAAAGGTAGCAACCACACCGTTCAGTTCGAAGCGTACCCGCGACCCATTGCCTTCAATGGTCTTGGCACCAACCGCGCCAAAAAGCGACTCGATACGCGCCCATTCCAGCGTGGCCGGTGTCGGCCTTGCGAACACCGCTTTGAGAGTACCGTGTTGTTTGTTATTCATGGTATTAAATCATGATACCAGGCAGAGGGTAAATAGCCGCAGATCACACCGTCGACGCATGAAGAGCATCATTCAACGCAGACATCAGAAAAAACGCCGCGTACCCAAAAATGGGGAAGCGGCGTTTTTTGGAATCACCGCAGAACCGATAATCGAAAAACCTTCGATGAGCATCTATTAGCCTGGAGTTCCGAGCAGCCCATGCGTGATTGACGTTCGCACGGTTACTAGAATATCCGGGTGACTCTCGATGAAGTTGTAGGCAAAATCCGAGAGTTATGTAAGGCGGTTCGCTTACTGTGTTTTTGGGCAGGTTACCGCCTTGTTGGCCATATCTCGGCGGGATACTCTCCAGACGTCGCTGCACATTCAGCGACCGGGCTTGGTAACCCGGTGGAATATGGCGTAACAGCGCCTTCAAAACGATTGCGGACGTTCTGCAAATTTGTTTTATGGCGGCTGTGCGTGGGACGTCTTCGGATGTGCCGGTTTCCTTGATTCCCCGGTTTACCAACCTGCGTACAGCTGCCACCCATTCGCTTGGTATCGAATGCGGCAGTTCCTCAAATCAAGGGATCTGAACAATGCGCAGCATAAATCCGCTCAAAATCCGGATTGACCCTCAAATCAATACCGGCTTACTTAGCACTCCATCGCTTTCCTTTCCCCACCGCTTCTCCGTCATGGGAGGTGGTGTATGACCGAACCAGAAGAAGCAAAAACTATCGGTTTCACCCCCATCTACTGCTCAGACAATGCACTGTTCCACGTCAGCGCGGGGGTGCCCATCAATGTTGCATTGGCACAGGCCTCTGATTTCCTTTTCTTGGCCAAGGCGCTCGCAGAGGACGCAGCTTACGCAAAAGACACCGACCGTCATGCTTGGGCCGCACACTATTTGACTGCAATGGGAAAAGCGCTGATCGATGATGTGGTTAAGGCTGTTTCGCCACGACCAACTTGGAAAACTAAAAAGCCAGCAAAGTAGCCGTCAGCCTCTCTCCGACAAGACTCGCGCTTTCTGGGGCCTCCAACTGCGGTTGAGATCGTGCAGCTAAAAAAAACTTATACGAAACGCTGGAAACGAAAAAGCCCCGTAACTTTTCAGCTACGGGGCTTTTTCCATGTAATAGCGGAGAGTTAGGGATTCGAACCCCTGCTTACATCTCTCAGGACCGCTTCAGGCCAGCAAATACGGCGCTTTCGCCCGTTGCTTTTGGCGTCTTGCACAAAAAAGGTGACGCCCATTAGCCGGTCTCGAGTCAAGGATCTCCAGAGCTCGGGCATCCGGACCTCCAGGGTCGCAGCATAATCTGGATAATCATCCAGACTCAGCAACTGAATCCCTCGCTCACGGACTTGTGCGGGCAGGCAACGTCCGTAGTCATCGGCGGCAAAGACGTCACGGATGCCGAAACGCGCCATATCCTTGACTGACAATGTCCACTCTTGAGCGACCTCAAGCTGCTGCCCCATCACGGTTACGCGCTCATCGATTCCGATCCTGCCGAAGAATGCACGCTGCCTCGCTTTAGCATCTTCTACATATCGAAGTGACTGCTCACGGTGCTGCTCCAGCAACGCCAACTTCTGTTCCAGAGATAGCTCCACGCCCTCTGGCAGGCGGATGTCGTCAACAGTTGGCCCAGTCTCGAGCCCCTCCTGAATGGCTGATCCATGCCAGACCACGACAGCGCCCGGGTTGATTCGCTTGGATTTGCCTGCCGGGAACACGTAGTTTGCACAAGACGAAGCACACAGTCGCTCTACGGTCACGTCGAGCTCGGAAGCCAACACAAATTCGGCCAGATCCATGCCCGCATTGACATCACCGCCGCCTGAATCAATCACCAGCTTCGCGATTGATCCGCCAGAAGACTTCAACAGACTTGCAACTGCCGCCACCGCATCGTCATCGAGCTCGCCGGTGTAGTGCACCGCATTGCCCACGACCACGACCTGCACAGGATCTTCGTCAGAGGCTGCCAGGCAATTGCTCCCCGACATCACGGCCAGGGTAAACAACAACCCCCATTGATTGCGCTTTTCCATACCGCTCTTACTCCCAAGACAGTCCGAAGACCCCACTCCAAACCCGCGGTGAGCCGAATGCATTCGCTCGCGCATCACATACCTGGCAGTGCTTTGCTTCTTTGTCTGGGTGGGGCCGGCGTCGGTCTTGCGAGAAAATTGGGCAGCGGCGTTTTTGGAATCACCGTAGAACCGAAAATCGAAAAACTTCCGGTGAGCATCCAATATCCTGGCATTCCGAGCAGCCTTTGCGTGATAGACGTTCAGATTATGTGTAGCACGGTTGCCAGAATAACCGGGTGAACTCTGGATGAAGTTGTAGGCAAAATCCGAGAGTTGCGTAAGGGGGCTCGCTTGTTGTGCTTTTTGGCAGGTCACCGCCTTGTTGACCATATCTCGGCGGGATACCTTCCAGACGTCGCTGCACATTCAGCTACCGGGCTTGGTAAGCCGGCGGAATATGGGACACCAATAAAGGAAGTTCAATCCGGGTCCCTGTGGTGATCGTGCCATCACCTGCATCACCGGTACCGTCGCGGCACCAGACGTGTCGCGACTTGCGACTCAAGCCCCATGCCAGGCTCATACCTCCCGCCGCCGTGCGCGTACTCGCTCACTCGATACTTAGCGCTTTAACTCTCGACTGCTTGAGGAATTAGCCGATGCATCGACCCGCCAGCAGTTACATACCTGCCATCGACGGCCTGCGGGCGATCGCGGTGATAGCTGTCCTGATCTACCACGCCGATTACCTGTCGCTGCTCCCAGGCGGCTTCACTGGTGTGGACATGTTCTTCGTCATCTCCGGCTTCGTGATCAGTCAGTCGCTGTCCGAGCGACGCGACCTGGGCTTTGTCGATTTCCTGCTCGGTTTTTACCAGCGGCGCCTGCTGCGTCTGTTGCCCGCGTTGTTGGTGGTGCTGATAGCCAGTTTTGTCCTCTCGGCGATGTTGCTGCCCCAAGTCTGGCTCAGCGAGCAAAACAATCGCACCGGGTTGGCCGCATTTCTCGGCCTGAGCAACTTCGTGCTGGCCTGGAACACCGATACCTATTTCGCGCCCGGCGCTGATCTGAACCCGTATCTGCACACATGGTCGCTGGGCGTCGAAGAGCAGTTCTACCTGGGGTTCCCCGTGATCTGGTTCCTGTGGCTGCGTCAGCGCCAGCGAGTGCCACTGTTGTGGGCTTTGTTGCCGACGCTGGCGCTGGCCTCACTGGCCGTCGGTGTGCTGCAGACTCGCAGCGATCCGCTGGCCGCGTTCTACCTGCTGCCCTCACGCTTCTGGGAACTGGCTTCTGGTGCATTGTTGTACCAGGTACTGCAACGGCGCTCGGCGCAAGCGCCCTCCAACCGCGGGTTGACGCTGGTGCTGGCAGTCGGTTTCGCCCTGGTCCTGCTCGGCTTCCTGCAGGCCGATACCACAGGGTTCCCGCTGCCCTGGGCATTGGCTACGGTGACGGGCACGCTGCTAATGATTACCGCCGTGGTGCTGCCGGACAGCTCCGCGCCGTCAGTCGCGCATCGGCTGCTGCAATCGCGCGGGGCGACCTACCTGGGGCGCCTGTCCTACTCACTGTATTTGTGGCACTGGCCGGTCGCGGTGTTCGTCCGCTGGACCGTCGGCTTCGAGCTGCTATTGGTGCAGTTGGCCTACCCTCTGCTGGTCCTGGCACTGGCGGCGGCCTCCTATCACTGGGTTGAAACCCCGATTCGCACGGGTAAGTCGATTGTGCAGCACCGCACCTGGGCGACCGCCGCTGCCTGCATCGTTGCCGTCGGCCTATCCATGTTGGGCGCACGTTGGATTGCAGAGAATCCAGACCGAATCTCCATCAGCCGCACCGCGGACACCTACACCTGGATGGCCTATCGACATCAACCGCGCGAACCATTACCGACGATGGAAGGGGCGTCGCTGGCCGGGCGTCAGATCTTCGTGCTCGGCGATTCGCACAGTGCCGCCTATCGCACGCTGCTCAAGCTGGCCTCTTTGCAACTGGGGGTCGAGGTTATCGAGCACGAGCGCGGCGGTTGCGGCGTCGTGCGCTTGATCGGTGGCGATCCACCGGCGTGTGCACAAAGCCGGGAGGCGGCGTTGCAAGCGATCGAAACCAACGCCAAACCCGGCGACATCGTCCTGCTCGCTTCTTTGCGGATGCCGGAACTGGCCGGACGTGACTGGGCGGACGACCCGCAGGCTGCTTGGGCCGAAGCCCTCGCCGAGCTCAATGCCGATTCGCGTGCAGAAGCCATGGTATCGGCGCACGCAGTGCTGACGCGATTGCAGGCTGCCGGCCTGCAGGTGGTGATCGACGCGCCCAAGCCGCTGTTCAGAGCCGCGGCCAATCGTTGCTCGGACTGGTTCAATCGGATGAACCCGGTCTGTGCGCCGGGCCTGAGCGCCCCGCGTGAGCAGCTGGAAATCCTGCGCGCGCAGCAAATGCAACAACTGCGGGAACTGCGCCGCGACTACCCCAACCTGACCGTCTGGGATCCGTTTGCACTGCTGTGTCCCGGCCCGATCTGCTCAGCTTTCGACCGCGACGGCCAGCCACTCTATTTCGATGCCGACCACCTGAGCGGACATGGCAATCGGGTCCTTGCCCCGGACTTCATCCGCTTGTTACTGCAAGTGTGGGGGCAGCCTGAAGAGGTTGCCGATAGCCGCAGCTCTGCCCCACAGGACAACCTAAATCCGGGCCCGCTGCCGACGTTATCCGGACCTGACGTACCTCAACCCGGCAGGGGTTCCTGAACTCGACTCCGGCATTTGCCGCTGGGACATCGTTCAAAACATACTTGGATATGATCAGTAAACCAGAAACGAAAAAGCCCCGTAACTTTTCAGCTACGGGGCTTTTTCCATGTAATGGCGGAGAGATAGGGATTCGAACCCTAGGTACCGGTGAAGGTACAACGGATTTCGAATCCGTCCCATTCGGCCACTCTGGCATCTCTCCAACGGCGCGCATCATAACAACACTTTCGCCGGAAGCGAAGCCCCTAGACGAAATATTTCTGTGCTATCAGATGCTTGCGTCGATTAAAGCGGTACGCCCAGACGATTGGCGACTTCTTCGTAGGCTTCGATGACGTCACCGAGGCCCTGGCGGAAGCGGTCCTTGTCCATTTTCTTGCCGGTGGCCTTGTCCCACAGGCGGCAGCCGTCCGGGCTGAATTCGTCGCCCAGGACGATGGAGCCGTCAGAGAACACGCCGAATTCGAGTTTGAAGTCGACCAGCAGCAGGCCGGCGTCGTCGAACAGTTTGCTCAGGACTTCGTTGACCTTGAGCGACAGTTCTTTCATGCGGACCAGTTGTTCGGCGGTGCCCCAACCGAAAGCCACGACGTGGGATTCGTTGATGAACGGGTCGCCCTTGGCGTCGTCCTTCAGGAACAGTTCGAAGGTGTAAGGGTTGAGCTTCATGCCCTCTTCGACGCCCAGGCGCTTGACCAGGCTGCCGGCGGCGTAGTTACGCACGACGCACTCGACCGGGATCATGTCGAGTTTTTTCACCAGGCATTCGTTGTCGCCCAGCAGTTTGTCGAATTGGGTCGGCACGCCGGCCGCTTCGAGTTTCTGCATGATGAAGGCGTTGAACTTGTTGTTCACCATGCCTTTGCGGTCGAGCTGTTCGATGCGCTTGCCGTCGAACGCCGAGGTGTCGTTGCGAAACAGCAGGATCAAGCGGTCAGCGTCGTCGGTCTTGTAAACCGATTTGGCTTTGCCGCGGTAGAGTTCTTCACGTTTTTCCATGATGGGCTCCGCTTGCTAAGTAGGTGGGCTAGGCGATGTATCGCCAGTCGAGCCCTGAATCTTGATCGGCCAGTTGCAGCCAGTCCGGGTCGCACCCGAGGGTGTCGACAAAACATTGCCGGGCCAGCTGCGGCAGGTTGTTCTTGCTGCTCAGATGGGCCAGGACCAGGTGTTGCAGGCCTTGCCAGCCCAACTCGGACACCAGGAATGCCGCCTGGTGGTTGTTCAAATGTCCCAGCTCGCCGCCCACCCGTTGCTTGAGAAAGTACGGATAGTGACCGCGAGCCAGCATGTCACGGCAATGGTTGGACTCGATCATCAACGCATCGAGGTCCCGATAGCCGTCCAGCACCTTGTTGCAATAGGAGCCCAGGTCGGTCAACAGGCCGAAGCGCCGTTCACCGTCACTGAAAACGTATTGCGTCGGCTCCTGCGCATCGTGGGCCACGGCAATGACATCGATGTTCAGGTTGCCGATCTGCAGCTGCTCGCCGCCCGCCAGGAGGCCGGCCGGTTCAATCGGTTTGCGCATCCCGCGCAGTGTGCCGCGACTGAGGTAGACAGGCAGATTGTAACGCCGAGACAGCAAACCCACGCCATGCACATGATCGGCATGTTCGTGGGTCACGAGTATCGCGCTCAGCTGCGCCGGGTTTACACCCAGGCGCAACAGGCGTTTTTCGGTTTCCCGCAGGGAGAAACCACAATCCACCAGCACGTACGTGTCAGCGCTGGCTATCAGCGTGCCGTTCCCTTGGCTACCGCTGCCGAGAACGGCAAAACGCATGAGATCAGCCCAGATTGTCCTGAATCACGCTCAACACTTTGCGCGCCACGTCAGCCGGCGCCACGGTGTTGATGTTTTTCTCGACGGTGACCTGGACGTTTTCGCCCACCTTGCTCAGGCGAACCTGATAACGCTCGGCACGGGCTTCGACGACTTCCTTGTCCGGCGCGCTGCCAAACAGGCTGCTGAAGAAACCAGGCTTGTCGTCTGCCTTCTCGGCTTTTTCCGCCAGGTTGATGTAGTACAGGCCCAGGCTGCGGTTGATGTCTTCAACCCGCCATTCGCCCTGCTCCAGCGCACGACCGACGCTCGACCAGGCACGATCCAGGTCCGTACCGACGTTCAGCACAGGGTTGCCGCTGCCGTCTTCGCTCAGGCTGACGCGACTTGGCGTATCGAAATCACGGGAAGCCAGCATGGAGACCGAACCGCCCTTCTCCGACGTACGGCTCATGCTCGCGAGCATGTCGTCGACCAGTGCCGCGTCCAGGCCGGTGTTGACCGAACGGTTGGTGAAGGCCACGTCGGCGGTGCTGCCGGCAGGACGCTGGGCGCTGACCACATAGACTTCACTGGTGTTGCGTTGCACGCCCGGCTCGATGCGGACCCGCACGCGGGATTCGCTGTCAGTGCCGACACCGGCTGCGCTCAGGCGCTTGGCCATTGCGGCCGACAGTTCGTCGGAATGCTGCCAGGTGGTGGTGAATTCACCGGTTTGCGGGCGTTGTTCGTCCAGACGGAAACCATTGTCCTGGAAGAACTGCACCGCCACTGGCCAGACTTCGGCCGGCGGGCTCTGGGCCACGATCCAGCGCGTATCACCGGTCTTCTGCAGCGAGTAGGCGCCAGCAACGTCGGCCCCGGCGGTCAGCGGCTGCGGACGCGGCACCACGTATTCGCCCTTGGCGGTGTCGTCGGCCACGTTGCGCGGAATCGGCAACAGCGGATCCAGACGTTTCGCGGTGGTGACGTCCGACGGCAATTGCATCGGCGCAGTCTGTTGCGCTTCCAGGTAATCGCTGCCACGGTCACGGAAATAACCTTCCGGGCCCCAGACCCATCCACAGCCACTGGTGCTGGAGATAATCAAGGCAAGTGCGGAAAGTCCGGCCAATCGCTTCATGCGTAGTACTTCCTCAATTAAACCAGGACGCCGGACTGGCGCATGGCCTGCCGCAGCGGTTCGTGACAGGCAGCACTGAGCCAGGTGAGCGGCAGACGGATACCGTCCGGCATCAAGCCCATTTCATGCAGCGCCCATTTCACGGGAATAGGGTTGGATTCGATAAACAGGGTTTTATTGAGCGGCATCAGCTTTTCGTGGATCGCGCGGGCGGTCACGGCATCGCCCTTCAGCGCGGCATTGCACATGTCGGCCATGTCGCGCGGCGCGACGTTGGCGGTCACCGAGATATTGCCTTTGCCGCCCAGCAGCATCAGCTCGACTGCCGTGGCGTCGTCGCCGGATACCACCAGGAAGTCCTTGCTGACGCCATCGATGATGGCTTTGGCACGGGACAGGTCGCCGGTGGCTTCCTTGATGCCGATGATGTTCTTCACGGTCGACAGGCGGATCACGGTCTCGGCGAGCATGTCGCACGCGGTGCGGCCAGGCACGTTATACAGGATCTGCGGGATGTCGACGGCTTCGGCGATGGCCTTGAAGTGCTGGTACAGGCCTTCCTGGGTCGGCTTGTTGTAATACGGCGTCACCAACAGGCAGGCATCGGCGCCGGCGATCTTCGCATTGGTGGTCAGCTCGATGGCTTCGCGTGTCGAGTTCGCGCCAGTCCCGGCGATCACCGGAATGCGCCCTGCAACCTGCTTCACCACGTAACGAATCACTTCGATGTGCTCGTTCACGTCAAGGGTGGCCGATTCACCTGTAGTGCCGACCGCCACGATGGCGTGGGTGCCGTTTTGCAGGTGAAAGTCCACCAGTTTGCTCAAGCTGTCCCAGTCGAGACGACCTTGTGCATCCATGGGTGTGACCAGTGCCACCATACTGCCCGCAATCATGCAACCGCTCCTGCCGGAAAAAGAGAGCGGTAATGGTACTGGCGCCAAGATGCTTGTACAAGCGAAGTACTGCGCTGCTGCCATTCCCCTTGGCGCCGCTTTTCGCTACCCTTCAGACTTTGATCGGTACTGACAAGCTCGCAATCCGGGTTCCAGCCTCCATTTTCGGCATCACAAGCCCCGATCCCAGCGTTGCCACCCTTCGCTCTTGCCACTCTGGAGCAGGTTGCAACCTTCCGGTTCGGGTTTTTTGAATTCGCATCCGCAGGCTCGCCCGGGCAAAAAAGGCCATAAAAGTATCGACCGCTCATCGCTTTAGGAATGCTGCATGTCCACCCCCACAGTTCGCGAACAATTCCTTGTCATCAGTGCCCTCGGCGCCAACCCCATGGAGCTGACTAACGTCCTGTGCCGCGCCAGCCATGAAAACCGCTGCGCCGTGGTTACCTCTCGCCTGACCCGTCATGGCGAGTGCAGTGCGTTGGTCCTTGAGATCTCCGGCAGCTGGGACGCCCTGGCGCGCCTCGAAGGCAGCCTGTCGAGCCTCGCCAAGAAGCATGCCTTCACGGTCAATGTGGTGCGCAGTGCGGCGCTGGAGAATCGCCCCCAGGCCCTGCCATACGTCGCTTATGTCAGCTCGGCCTACCGCTCGGACATCATCAACGAGCTGTGCCAGTTCTTCATGGACCACAACGTCGAGCTGGAAAACCTGACCTGCGACACCTATCAGGCGCCTCAGACCGGCGGCACCATGCTCAATGCCACGTTTACGGTGACCTTGCCGGCCGGCGTGCAGATCAGCTGGCTGCGCGATCAGTTCCTGGATTTCGCCGACGCGCTGAACCTGGACGCCCTGATCGAACCGTGGCGCCCACAAAACCCAATGTAAGGAAGCTTTCATGGCCGTTGCCATCGACCAACCGGTTGCCGATTTCGAAGCACCCGCCACCAATGGGCAGACCATCAGCCTGGCGGGCCTCAAAGGCAAGCAGGTGGTGATTTACTTCTATCCGAAGGACAGCACGCCGGGCTGCACCACCCAGGGCCAGGGTTTTCGCGATCAGCTCGAGGCCTTTAAAGCGGCCAATACCGAAGTCTTCGGCGTGTCCCGCGACAGCCTGAAATCCCACGAGAACTTCAAGGCCAAGCAGGCGTTCACCTTTGAGCTGATCAGCGACAAGGAAGAAGCGCTGTGTCAGCTGTTCGATGTGATCAAGTTGAAGAAGCTGTATGGCAAGGAATACATGGGAGTTGATCGCAGCACGTTCCTGATTGATAAGGATGGGGTGCTGCGTCAGGAATGGCGTGGGGTGAAGGTGCCGGGGCATGTGGATGCTGTTTTGGCGGCTGCCCAGGCGTTGAACAAGGCCTGATTATTTGGGCGTCTGTGCCAGCGAAGAGGCCATCAACCCCACTGAAGATTCAGAGCTGGCAGTTAAAGCAACGGCGCCACCACCGGCTCCTTGCGCGGCCACGCATCCAGTACAGCCTTGAACAGCGTCGCCAGGGGAATCGCAAAGAACACCCCCCAGAATCCCCACAACCCACCAAACAACAGCACCGCACAGATGATTGCCACCGGGTGCAGGTTGACCGCTTCCGAAAACAGCAACGGCACCAGCACGTTCCCGTCCAGGACCTGGATGATGCCGTAGACCGCCATCAAATAGATGAACTGATCGCTCCAGCCCCACTGGAACAGCGCGATCAGCAGCACGGGCACGGTCACCACCACGGCGCCGACATAGGGCACCACCACCGACACGCCCACCAGTAGCGCCAGCAGCGCCGCATAGTTGAGCCCCAGCACCACGAAACCGATATAGGTCGCGCCGCCGCAAATGACGATCTCGATGCCTTTGCCGCGAATGTAGTTGGCGATCTGCCGGTTCATCTCGCGGGCAACGCGGGTGATCAGCGCTCGCTCGCGAGGCAGGTAACCGCGCACCCACTGGCCGATCATTTCCCGATCCTTGAGAAAGAAAAACACCAGGATTGGCACCAATACCAGGTAGATCATGATGTTCACCAGCAGCGGCAGGCTCGACAGCGAGTACGTCAGCGCCCACTGGCCGAAATTGCCGATCTCGCCCCGTGCCACCTCGATGGCCCGCAGCACTTGCTCATCGGACACCAGGTGCGGGTAACGCTCGGGCAGCAGCAATAACAGTGACTGCCACTTGGCGAGCATCCCGGGTAATTCATTGAACAAGGTGATCAGTTGATGCCAGAGCAACGGCACCACGACCACGATGAACACCAGCAGCAGCCCCATGAATAACGCAAAGACCAGCCCCACTGCCGCCCCGCCCGGCATGCGCAGGCGCTCCAGCGTCGCCACCAGCCCTTGCATCAGATACGCCAGCACCATACCGGCGAGCACCGGCGCGAGCATGCCGCCGAGCGTCAGTACGGCGGTAAACGCCAGAAACAGAAGCACGGCAAGCACCACGGCTTCTTCGTCGGAAAAATAGCGCTGAATCCAGTCGCGTAACACCTTGAACATCAATAATCCCTTGGAAACCAACGCAGCAGGTTCAGGCTTTTTTCAACCAGTAGCGGTAAACACCCGCCTCATCTTCTTCACGCAGCAGCGTATGACCGGCCAATCGGGCAAAGGTGCGAAAGTCGCGTTGCGACCCCGCATCCGTGGCGATTACCTTGAGCACTGCGCCGCTGGCCAGGCGATTGAGTTCCAGTTTGGCCTTGAGTAACGGCAACGGGCAATTGAGGCCGCTGGCGTCGAGTTCGGCGTCATGGGTTACGGCATCGGTCATTGCATCACTCCGGTCAGGTGGTCGAGGGGCTTAGAATATCTGGTCCCGAGCGTACTGTCCGGCTACAGTAAGGTCTTTGTCGACTAAGGCTTCGTGCATGACATTTCTGCGCCCTACCCTGCTGACGCTCGCTTGCCTGCTCGCCTCTCCGGGCTTCGCCGACGACCTGCCGTCACTCGGCGACGCCAGTTCTGCCATCGTCTCGCCGCAACAGGAACACCAGCTGGGCCGGGCCTGGCTGGCGCTGCTGCGCAGCCAGGTGTCCCAGCTCAACGATCCACAGCTCAAGGACTACGTCGAATCCAGCGTCTACCGCCTGGTGGAGACCAGCCAGGTCAATGACCGGCGCCTGGAATTCATCCTGATCAACAGCCCGCAACTCAACGCCTTCGCGGCACCGGGCGGCATTATCGGAGTCAACGGCGGCTTGTTCCTCAATGCCCAGACCGAAGGCGAATACGCTTCGGTACTGGCCCACGAACTGGCTCACTTGTCGCAGCGTCACTTTGCCCGTGGCGTCGAAGCCCAACAGCGGATGCAAGTACCGATGATGGCCGCATTGCTGGCCGGGATCGTGATTGCCGCCGCCGGTGCCGGCGATGCCGGGATCGCCGCCATTGCCGGTTCGCAGGCCGCGGCGATTCAGGAACAGCGACGCTTCTCGCGGCAAAACGAACAGGAAGCCGACCGCATCGGCATTCTCAATCTGGAAAAGGCCGGTTACGACCCACGCTCGATGCCGACCATGTTCGAGCGGTTGTCGCGCCAATACCGCTTTGATGCCAAGCCACCGGAATTCCTGCTGACTCACCCGGTGACCGAATCACGGATCGCCGACACCCGTAACCGAGCCGAGCAGGCCAGGCCAGGCGGTATTGAAGACAGCATGCGTTACCAGCTGATTCGTGCCCGGGTCCAACTGATCTATGAAGAAACCCCGGGCCTTGGGGCCAAGCGTTTCCGCGCCCAGCTCGATGAAAACCCGAAAAACGATGTCGCGCGTTATGGCCTGGCGATCGCCCAGATCAAGGGTGGCCAGTTGAACGAAGCTCGGGAAAACCTTGCGTCGTTGCTGGCCAAGTCGCCGAACGAGATCATCTATAACCTGGCTCAGGTCGATCTGGACATCACCAACAATCGGCTGCCCGATGCTCAGGCCCGGGTGGACCGGATGTTGACCCAGTATCCGGGCAACTATCCGCTCAATTCAGTGCGTGTCGATCTGCTGCTCAAGCAAAACCGGGCGCCCGAAGCGGAAAAAGCCCTGGAAAATCTGCTCAAGAGTCGGCCGGACGATCCGGACGTCTGGTACATGGTGGCCGAGACCCGTGGCTTGTCGGGCAACATCATCGGCCTGCACCAGGCCCGCGCCGAGTACTTCGCCCTGGTCGGCGACTACCGCCAGGCCATTCAGCAACTGGACTTCGCCAAGCGCAAGGCGGGCACCAACTTCCCGCTGTCGTCGCGGATCGACGCGCGGCAACGGGAGTTGATGGAGCAGGAGCGCATGATCAAGGACATGATGGGCTGACGCTTTTCGCGAACGCATAAAAAAACCGCCCTTTCAGGCGGTTTTTTTATGCTGGCGACAACTGACATGTCTTGCCTTTTGTAGGAGCAAGCTTGCTCGCGATGGACGTCAACGATGACGCGTTCCTCCTGAATGAACGCGTCGCCCCTGAGACCATCGCGAGCAAGCTCGCTCCTACAGAGATGGACGTCAACGATGACGCGTTCTTTCTGGATGAACGCGCCGCCCCTGAGACCTTCGCGAGCAAGCTCGCTCCTACAGGGACGGTGTCAACGATGACGCGTTCTTTCTGAATGAACGCGTCGCCCTTGAGACCTTCGTCGGAACGCCGCCCGGAGCAATCGAGCGTCGACCGGCTGCTCCTACAGTAACAACCGGACTATTCGGCCAGTTTGAAGGTGATGAAGCTGGCGCGACCTTGACGCAGAACCCGCATCGACACCGAGCGGTTCTTCGGCAGTGCCTCGGCAATGTCGGTGAACTCCTTGGTGGAACCAATCGCCTGATTGTTCAAGTGAGTGATCACATCGCCTGGCTGCAAGCCGATCAGGGCAGCAGGGCCGTCCTGGACTTCCTTGATGACCACCCCGCCTTTGAGATCGAAGGTTTTCTTCTGCTCAGCGGTCAGCTCGGCCACGGCAACACCCAGGCGATTGCTGCTGCGCTCGACACTGGATTTTGGCAGGGCATCGAGCTCTTTGCCCTCTTCAGGAATAGCGCCCACCGTCAGCTGGACATTCTTGCGCTTGCCTTCGCGAATCACTTCCAGATCGGCTTTCGAGCCGGCCTTCAGCGCGCCCACCAGGTGCGGCAGGTCGGCGGACATGACGATCGGTTGACCGTTCATGCTCAGGATCACGTCGCCGACTTGCAGGCCACCCTTGGCGGCCGGGCCGTCATCCTGGATCTGCGCCACCAGCGCACCGGCAGGCTTTTCAAGACCGAACGACTCGGCCAGGTCCTTGTTCACTTCCTGGATGACCACACCCAACCAGCCACGACTGACCTTGCCGCCGCTTTTCAGCTGGTTGGAAACATCCATGGCCACGTCGATAGGAATCGCAAACGACACGCCCATGAAGCCGCCGGAACGGGTATAGATCTGCGAGTTGATCCCCACCACTTCGCCCGCCAGGTTGAACAGCGGACCACCGGAGTTACCCGGGTTGATCGGCACGTCGGTCTGGATGAACGGTACATAATTTTCATTCGGCAGGCTGCGACCGATGGCGCTGACGATGCCTTGGGTCACAGTGTGGTCGAAACCGAACGGCGAGCCGATCGCGACTACCCATTGTCCGGCCTTCAGGTCCTGGGATTTGCCGAGCTTGAGCACCGGCAGGTCCTTGCCTTCGATTTTCAGCAGGGCCACGTCGGAACGCGGATCGGTGCCGACCAGCTTGGCTTTCAATTCGCTGCGGTCAGCCAGGCGGACAAGGATTTCGTCGGCATCGGCAATCACATGATTGTTGGTCAGGATGTAGCCGTCGGACGAGATGATGAAACCCGACCCCAGGGACTGCGCTTCACGCTGACGATCACCCCGTGGCGTACGCGGTTGTGGCGGCATGCCGCGCTCGAAGAACTCGCGCAACATCGGCGGCAAGCCCTCGAGGTCGGGCATCTGCTCGTTCACTTTTCGGTCCGGCAGTTTCTGCGTGGTACTGATGTTCACGACCGCCGGCGAGGCCTGTTCGACCAGCTGCGTGAAATCCGGCAGTTCGACCGCTTGCGCAGGAACAGCCTGACCAAGCACCAGGACGGTGGCAACAACGGAGAGATAAGACTTCAAACTGAGTATCGACATACAGCTCCCATTACGACGAGCAGGGTTAAGCGATATGGAGCATAAAACACCGGTCACGACAGGCCGGCATTTTTGTTCCGGGAACAACAGACAAGGCCAGAGCCGAGATGCTCTGACCTATAAAAAATTTTCGGGATATTTGCAAATGAAAATGCTCAGCAAACATTTCGACGTCTCGCCGACGAAGTGAAAATGGCCGAAATCAGCTCACTGCTTGCTGGTTGCAGCGCTATCGTTCCGCATGGAAAGCGCAATGCGTTCAGCGGTGCCGACGGGAATTTCACCGACCACGGTGACCATCATTTCGCCTTCAGGAGTACTCAAGCGTCGGGATACAGCCACGGTCGGGCCTAACTGAACGCGAGTATCGATGACGGTTGCGCCATTCAATGGCTCGAGGAATACAGAGAAACGGGAGAGACCATCGCCATACATCAGACTATCGACCTGCGTCTTGGTCTCGGGATCCTTGCGCGCGGTACTGCTGGTCAGCTCGAAACCGGGCGGCAACCAGTCCGAATGCCAGGTTTGGGCAACCTTGGTTGCGGACGCCTTGTCGCTATCAAAAGCAACCGTCTTGCAGTCGTCGCCCGGCTGCAAATCGCTGTCCGTCGGCACATCGGCGGTATTGAGCTGCGTGAACTGGAACCGCTCGAGCAACTGCCCTTTGTCACTGAGCAGCAATGACTTGAGAGGCAGGCCGGTTTCCTGATCCAGATGCAATTCGAAGCCATAGCGATGCTGGTCGCGAGGCGTCAGGGAGATAATGACTGCCGAACGCCCGGCCACACGCGACTTGCCAATGACGGCAAGGTCATACCAATTCTTGAGCTTTTGAGGGTCGAGTGCACGAGCCGCGGAATTCGGGGCGTCCCCGAGTCCTGCAATCAGGGTGCCGCTGACGCATCGAGTATGTCCATCAATGCGCACGACTTCCTGGGCCGAACCGTCGAGCTGGAGCAAACGCTCGCGGACCTTGCCATCCTGGACACGGTGCCAGATGTTGTGGGTAGAAAAACTACCGTTACGCTCGTAGACGAATGTACCGTGAAAGCTTTGCTGTTGCTCAGCCTGACCCAGACGGGTCAACCAGTTCTGGGCATCATCGGCGTGGGCTGGAACAACGAACCAGCCACCGAGCAGAAGCGTAAGTAGAGGTATGGAGCGCATGGTCCTCCTTAACGGTTTTCCAGACTTGCTGCACGAGCATACGGCAACGCACTTTCAGTACCTTTCAGCGCAGCCTGCTGAGCATGTTGGCGCAGGTAGCCTGGCAAACGCTGGTCGTGCCAGCCTGGCTGACCTTGCAATACGCCATTGGCCATGGGGCCCGTGGCATCCGAACTCTCACTATAGCCTGCCAATACAGCTGGACCCTTGACCTGAGGAGCGGCCAGACCCTGCTGAGTGGATTGCTGGGCCAGTTCGACACCGGCGATCTCGTCCTGGTTGTACAGACGAACACCTGCCAATACTGCAACGGTGACCGAAGCGGCGACTGCCAGACGACCCAGGCTGCGCCATGGACCACGGGTAGCTTTTGCCGGTACGGCTTCGTCAGCCAACGCAGCGGAAACTGCCGCGGCAATGTCCAGGCGTGGAAGCAGCAGATCCTTGTGCATCACTGCCCGAGCGATTTGATAACGAGCCCAGGTTTCACGGGTTTCAACATCGTCGAAGGCATTGAGCACCCGACGCAGTTCCAATTCGTCCGCTTCGTTATCCATCACTGCGGACAGCGATTCCTGCAGGGCTTCACGACTCATGGCGTTCCTCTCTTGGCTGTCGCCGCTGTCTTTAGTTTTCCTGCAACAACGGCTGCAGGGCTTTATCGATGGCTTCCCGAGCGCGGAAGATCCGGGAGCGCACGGTACCCACCGGACATTGCATGACTGCTGCAATGTCCTCGTAACTCAGACCATCGAATTCACGTAAAGTTAAGGCCGTACGCAAATCTTCTGGAAGTTGCTGGATGGTTCGATGGACAGTGCCTTCGATCTCATCGCGCAGCAGTGCACGTTCTGGCGACTCGAGATCCTTGAGGCCATGATCGCCATCGTAGAACTCTGCATCCTCGGAACTGACATCGCTATCAGGCGGCCGGCGGCCGCGTGAAACCAGATAGTTTTTCGCCGTGTTAATGGCAATGCGGTAAAGCCACGTATAAAACGCGCTGTCTCCGCGAAAATTTCCTAGTGCACGGTACGCCTTGATAAAGGCTTCCTGTGCGACATCCTGGGCTTCATGGGTGTCGTGCACGAATCGCACGATCAACCCGAGAATTTTGTGCTGGTATTTCAGCACTAGCAGATCGAAAGCTCGCTTGTCGCCGCGCTGAACGCGTTCGACCAGCTGCTGATCCTCTTCCTGGGTTAGCATGAACACTCCTCGATAAACTTGGAGGAGGCTTGCATGGCTAAACGACCAGGCTTGCAAACATAGACTCGGGCTTTTCGCAAAAGTTCTCCCCCTCCAAGCAAGTTTCCTGCGGGCTCTGATCTGGCACGCACGAAAAGCGCAGCGCGAGTTGACCCGGCTGCGCGAATAATCTTGTCATCGGTTTCGCCAGTGAGGATCCAACCACGATCCAGCACTGAAGCCGACACTGTCCCTTGATTCAGGCAACCGTCTATTGATCTTGGCCCTTTGGCAAAAGTTCCATATTTATAGCCGTACCCACCCGACATTGTGCAACCGTGGAGGGAAAAAGAGTGTTAAATCCACGATACAGTGCTGCTGTCGCCGAACCGGAGGAGAAAGCATCCGACGAAGCGTCCCCTGTTTTCCGTCACAGTAGTTTCACAATGCCATACTGGCCCGGCTATTGTGCCGCTCCCCCCCTCTATATACTAGTGGGCTGTGTGGCTGTCTTGACTCGCCGATCCAGGCGTCACGCGCCACCCCCGACCCGGGTCGCTTTGAGCGGAATCCTGAAATGAGCCAACAGTTCCAACATGATGTTCTGGTAATTGGCAGCGGCGCTGCCGGCTTGAGCCTTGCGCTGACCTTGCCCGATCATTTGCGCATTGCCGTACTGAGCAAAGGCGACCTCGCCAACGGCTCGACTTTCTGGGCCCAGGGCGGTGTCGCTGCCGTCCTGGATGACACCGACACCGTTGAATCCCACGTCGACGACACACTCAATGCCGGCGGCGGCCTGTGTCACGAAGACGCCGTGCGCTTTACCGTCGAGCACAGTAAAGAGGCCATACAATGGTTGATCGACCAGGGCGTGCCGTTCACCCGCGATGAACAGTCAGGCACCGAGGACGGTGGATTCGAATTCCACCTGACCCGTGAAGGGGGCCACAGTCATCGGCGCATCATTCATGCCGCCGATGCGACCGGTGCCGCGATTTTCCGAACCTTGCTCGACAAGGCCAGGCAAAGACCGAACATCGAGCTGCTGGAACAGCGGGTCGCGATCGATCTGATCACGGAAAAACGCCTGGGCCTTGACGGCGACCGCTGTCTCGGCGCCTACGTGCTCAATCGGAGCACCGGAGAAGTCGACACCTACGGCGCGCGCTTTGTGATTCTCGCGTCCGGCGGTGCCGCCAAGGTCTACCTCTATACCAGCAACCCCGACGGTGCCTGTGGCGATGGCATCGCCATGGCCTGGCGTTCCGGCTGCAGGGTGGCCAACCTGGAGTTCAACCAGTTCCATCCCACCTGCCTCTATCACCCGCAAGCCAAGAGTTTCCTGATCACCGAAGCCCTGCGCGGCGAGGGTGCGCACCTGAAGTTGCCCAACGGCGAACGCTTCATGCAGCGCTTCGACCCACGCGCTGAACTGGCCCCCAGGGACATCGTCGCCAGGGCCATCGACCATGAGATGAAGCGCCTGGGTGTCGATTGCGTTTACCTGGACATCAGCCATAAGCCAGAAGCCTTCATCAAGGCTCATTTCCCGACGGTGTACGAGCGTTGCCTCGAGTTTTCCATCGACATCACCAGGCAACCGATCCCGGTGGTTCCGGCGGCGCACTACACCTGCGGTGGCGTGATGGTCGATCAACAGGGTCGCACCGACGTGCCGGGCCTTTACGCCATCGGCGAAACCAGTTTCACCGGCCTGCACGGGGCCAACCGCATGGCCAGCAACTCCCTGCTGGAATGCTTCGTTTATGCGCGCTCGGCGGCGGCGGACATTCTGGAGCAATTGCCCCAGGTATCGATTCCTGCCGCCCTGCCCGTCTGGGATGCGAGCCAGGTCACCGATTCCGACGAAGACGTGATCATTGCCCACAACTGGGATGAACTTCGGCGATTCATGTGGGACTACGTGGGTATCGTGCGCACCAGCAAGCGCCTGCAACGGGCCCAGCACCGCGTGCGCCTGCTGCTGGACGAAATCGACGAGTTCTACAGCAATTACAAGGTCAGTCGCGACCTGATCGAGTTGCGTAACCTGGCCCAGGTGGCCGAGCTGATGATCCTGTCAGCCATGGAGCGCAAGGAAAGTCGGGGCCTGCATTACACTCTCGACTACCCGGACATGTTGCCGGTTGCCCTGGACACTATTCTGGTGCCGCCCACCTACGTCGACTGAACTTGAGCCGGACCCGCAGGCGTCGGTGCAGATCCGCCGCCTGCGAATCCCGGGGAATGCAGATCGAGCGGTCATGCCGCTCACCTTGCAGACGAAAACGCAGCACCACGATCAAGGGCAGCGCCAGGCTGTCCGGCCGCAGTTGCACCGATTGCCAGCCGGCCGCCTGGTTCCACAGCTGCCAGCCATCCCGATCGCGACGCAAACCGCGAAACGCCCGGGGATGCGTCAGCAGAATCTGTTGCGGCAACACCCGGAGGCCGTGGGCCACGCACAGCAAAACCCCGAGCAGACTGGCCCAGAGCGGTATCGACAGAAGAAACAACGCACCCAGCGCGAACAGCTGGGCCAACAGGTAGACCGCCAGCAGCTGCCGTGAGGCCTGCCAGCGGCATTCGAACGAATTACTTGGGCTGGACACGATCCAGGATCATGCGCACCATGCGCTGCAGCTCCGGATCTTCCGATTCGGCGCGCTCCATGAACCAGCCGAACATGTCCTGGTCTTCGCATTCAAGCAACCTGACGTAGCAGGCGCGGTCGACTTCGTTGAGGTGCGGATAAACCTCTTTCACAAACGGCACCAGCAACACGTCAAGCTCAAGCATGCCGCGGCGGCTGTGCCAGTAGAGGCGATTCAGTTCAACATCTTCGACCATGGAGCGCTCCTCAAATAGGCGGCAAGTATACAGCCCCATGCTCCGTCGAACAGTCGGCTTTGGTCGGGGCAACAGGGTCTTTTGTAAACTACCCATTTCATGGGCGCCCCCTTATGATGTCCCCCAGACTCTTTATCCTGCGATGACCCATGGCCGATTCTGCTTTTTTCTGCACCCTGTCTCACGAAGGCGTTCTCGCGGTCCGCGGCGCGGATGCGAGTAAATTCCTGCAAGGTCAATTGACCTGCAACCTCGATTACCTGAGCGACACCCGGGCCAGCCTCGGCGCGCGCTGCACGCAGAAAGGCCGGATGCAGTCGAGCTTCCGCATCCTGCTCGAAGGTGACGGCGTGCTGTTGGCCATGGCCAGCGAGTTGCTGGAGCCGCAACTGGCGGACCTGAAGAAGTACGCAGTATTCTCCAAATCCAAACTGACCGATGAAAGCGCCGCCTGGGTGCGCTTCGGCATCGAGCATGGCGATGCGGCGCTGCTCGGCCTGGGTCTTGAGTTACCGGCGGAAACCGACAGTGTCGTGCGCAATGACGGCCTGGTCGCCATCCGCGTGTCCCCTGATCGCGCCGAACTCTGGGCCCCCGCCGATCAAACGGACGCCCTCAAGGGCAAGCTGTCGGCGCTGCTGGCCGAGGGCGAGCTGAATCAATGGCTGCTGGGCCAGGTCCGCGCAGGCCTCGGTCAGGTCATGCCGGGCACGCGCGAACTGTTCATCCCGCAGATGCTCAACCTGCAGGCCGTCGGTGGCGTGAGTTTCAAGAAAGGCTGCTACACCGGCCAGGAAATCGTCGCGCGGATGCAGTACCTGGGCAAACTCAAGCGCCGCTTGTATCGCCTGAGCTTGCAAGCCGGTGAATTGCCGGAACCCGGTACGCCACTGTTTTCACCGACCCATGGCAGCGCTATCGGCGAAGTGGTGCTGGCCGCCCGCGCCGGGCAAAACATTGAACTCCTGGCCGTGCTGCAGGCCGAAGCAGCAGAAGGTGGCGATATTCATCTGGGCGCGCTCGAAGGGCCCGCCCTGCACCTGCTCGACCTGCCTTATCAACTGGATCGCGATCGCGAAATCCAGCGCTGAATGCAGCACTTGTCGCAATACCCAGAGATAAGAAATGAGCAAGCTGGCGGATAAGGTCCAACAGGATTTGGTTGCGGCCATCGATAACGATGACCTGGTTCTGCCAACGTTACCGGAAGTGGCCTTGCAGATTCGCAAGGCCGCCGAAGACCCGGAAATCAGCGTCAGTACTCTCAGTAAAGTGATTGGCCGCGATACTGCGTTGTCGGCGCGACTGATCAAAGTGGTCAACAGCCCGCTGCTGCGCGCGACCCGGGAAGTCACTGACCTGCACACGGCCATCACTCGCCTGGGCGTCAATTACAGCAGCAACCTGGCGATCGGCCTGGTGATGGAACAGATTTTCCATGCCCGCTCCGAGGTCGTGGAACAGAAAATGCGCGACGTCTGGGGCAGAAGCCTGGAAATCGCCGGCATCAGCTATGCGCTGTGCCGCCGTTACACTCAGCTCAAACCCGATCAGGCAGCCTTGGGCGGGCTGGTGCATCAGATCGGTGTGCTGCCGATCCTGACCTACGCCGAAGAACACAATGAATTGCTGTCCGACTCGATCAGCCTGAACCATGTGATCGACCAGATTCATCCATTGATTGGCGACAAACTGCTCAAGGTCTGGGAATTTCCAGAGATGCTGGTGCAGTTGCCCGGGATGTACCTGGACTTCGGCCGCCAGTCCGTGCGGGTCGATTATGTCGACCTGGTGCAGGTGGCTTGCCTGTTTTGCTACAAGGGCACGGATCACCCGCTTGGCGCAATCGAGGCGTCCGGCGTGCCGGCGTTCAAGAAGCTGGGCATCGATCTGGAGAACGAGGTGCAATGCAGGGCGCTGGAAGAATCGCGGTCGATGTTTTACTGATCGAGACCGCGCCGCCCCCCTGCACAAACACCATCACTCCCCCGCATTAAAACTCACCCGCACCTTCAACCCTGCCTGCTCGCCATCGTGCAGGCTGATCTGTGCCAGATGCGCGCGGCAGATTTCACCGACAATCGCCAGGCCCAAACCGGACCCGGCCACCTGCTGATTGCGTCGATAAAAACGCTCGAACACCCGATCACGCTCTTCAAGCGGAATCCCGGGGCCATCGTCCTCGACCTCCAGCACGGCCGGCGCGGTCACCCGCAAAATCACATTGCCGCCCGGTGGCGTGTGCGCCAGGGCGTTATCCACCAGATTGCTGAGCAATTCATTCAACAGCGTCGGCTCACCGCGCAGCCACACCGGCTCATCCGCTTCCAGCGCCAGTGCCACGCCACGTTTGTGCGCCAATGGCGCCATCGCCATGCCGAGTTCGCGCGCCAACTGACTGAGATCCAGCAGCTGTGCGCCGCCCTCGGCGATCGCCCGCGCGCCATTCTCCACCCGTGCCAGGGACAGCAGCTGGTTCGCCAGATGGGTCAAGCGATCCGTGCCCTGGGCGGCCGTTTCCAGGGTGCTGCGCCAGGTCTGCGGTTCGGTCGAGCGCAGGCCCAGTTCGAGCCGAGCCTTGAGCGCCGCCAACGGCGTACGCAGCTCATGGGCCGCATCGGCGATGAACTGCGCCTGCCGCTCGAACTGCCCGCGCAGGCGTTCGGTGAAATGATTGAGCGCACGCACCAGGGGCCACAATTCATGTTGCACTTCCACCAGCGGCAACGGCCGCAAATCATCGGGCTGACGCTCCTCCACCGCCGTGCGCAAGCGCTCCAGCGGGCGCAGTGCCGCGCTGACTGCGAACCACACCATCAACAACGCACCGATCGCCAGCATGCCCAGGCGCAGCAAGGTGTCCGCCGCCAGGCTGCGCGCCATGCTGACCCGCGCCTCATCGGTTTCCGCCACGCGAATTTCCGCCATGCCGTTCATGTTCGGCTCGCTCACGGGTTTGAGCAGGCTGACCACCCGTACGTTCTGCCCTTGATATTTAGCGTTGTAGAAGCGTGCCAGCGCCGGATAATCATCCGTGCGCGGCGTACCCGGCGGCGGCGGTGGCAGGTTTTCGTAGCCCGAAATCAGCTTCTGGTTGATGTCGTTGACCAGGTAGAAAATCCGTCCCGCGCTGTCGTAGGCAAAAGTGTCGAGGGCCACGTACGGCACATCGGCGCTGAGGCTGCCGTCACGCTGGGACACCCCGGCGGCGATGGTCCGCGCCGAGGCCAGCAACGTGCGGTCATAGGCGGTGTCGGCGGCTTCGCGACCGTTCCAGTACGCGCTCAAGCCACTGGCCAGCATCAACACCACCAGCAACAGCGCGAGGTTCCACAGCAACCGCCAGCGCAGACTGCTGGGCTTATGCATCGCGGCTTTCCAGCAAATAGCCGAGACCGCGGAACGTCACGATGGCGACTGGCTGCCCGTCGAGTTTCTTGCGCAGGCGATGAACGTAGATCTCGATGGCGTCCGGGCTCGCTTCTTCGTCCAGGCCGAACACCTGGGCGGCCAGTTGCTCTTTGCTCATCACCCGGCCGGGACGGGCGATCAGGGCTTCGAGCACGGCCTGCTCGCGGGAGGTGAGCGTCAGCAGTTCATCACCGAGGGTAAAGCGCCGGGTGTCCAGATCGTAAGCCAGCACCCCACAGGTCTGCTGACGTTCACCACCGAGCACACTGCGGCGCAACAAGGCTTTGACCCGGGCTTCGAGCTCAGTCAATTCGAAAGGCTTGGCCAGATAGTCGTCGGCCCCCAGGTTCAGGCCATGGACCCGATCCTTGACGTCGCTGCGGGCGGTCAGCATCAGCACCGGCAGGTTCTTGCCTCGGGCCCGCAGGCGCGCCAGCACTTCAAAACCGTCCATGCGCGGCAGGCCGACGTCGAGGATCGCCATGGCGTATTCCTCGCTGCTCAAGGCCAGGTCGGCCGCCACGCCGTCGTGCAGCACATCCACGGTCAGACCCGTGCTCTTGAGCGCCTGGGCGACACTTTCAGCGAGCTGCAGATGGTCTTCGACGAGCAGAACACGCATGGATAGTTACCTCATTCAGGGATGTTCGACGCCATTGTTTGGCGCGGAGTTTACAGCCGCGCCCGCCACTGTGAAGTCTGAATACCGCGAAAGTCCGCTGAAAGGTTAGCGAAAGGTTCGACCGCTAGAGTCGGCCCACGGATGGCTTCGACTGCACGCCATCACATCGTGCTTTGAAATGTAGCTCTCGAAAAACGCCTTGATGCGTTTTCGCAATAAGAACAATAACGAGGTACTGCACCATGCTGTCCTTACAGCTTCAAGCCCGCCCGCCCTTCTCTTCCCCATCGTTTTCGCTCGCCAGCGCCGAACCCGGCTGCACGGCGCAACACCGCCGCATCTGAAACATCCTAAAAACAACAACTCCCCTGGAGACCACAATGAATCGATCACTGCGCCGTATCGCCCTCGCCGCCAGCTGTGTGCTGTTTGCCGGCCAACTGATGGCCGAGCCCAAACGCCCGGAATGCATCGCCCCGGCCTCGCCAGGCGGCGGTTTCGACCTGACCTGCAAACTGGTGCAAAGCGCGCTGGTGAACCAGAAACTGCTGAGCAAACCGATGCGCGTGACCTACATGCCCGGGGGTGTCGGCGCCGTGGCGTACAACGCGGTAGTGGCGCAGCGTCCGGCCGACGCCGGCACGCTGGTCGCCTGGTCCAGCGGTTCGCTGCTGAACCTGGCACAGGGCAAATTCGGTCGGTTCGATGAAAACGCCGTGCGCTGGCTGGCGGCGGTCGGCACCAGCTATGGCGCCATCGCGGTGAAAAAGGATTCGCCTTACCAAAACCTCGACGACCTGGTCAAGGCGCTGAAGAAAGACCCAAGCGCCGTGGTCATCGGTTCCGGCGGCACCGTCGGCAGCCAGGACTGGATGCAGACCGCCCTGATCGCCAAGGCCGCCGGGATCAACCCGCGGGACTTGCGTTATGTCGCCCTCGAAGGCGGCGGTGAAATCGCCACCGCGTTGCTCGGCGGCCATATCCAGGTCGGCAGCACCGACATCTCCGATTCCATGCCGCATATCCTGAGCGGCGACATGCGCCTGTTGGCGGTGTTCTCCGAGAAGCGTCTGGACGAGCCGGAAATGAAGGACATCCCGACCGCCAAGGAGCAAGGCTACGACATCGTCTGGCCAGTGGTCCGCGGTTTCTACCTCGGGCCAAAGGTCAGCGACGAAGACTACGCCTGGTGGAAAGACTCCTTCGACAAACTCCTGGCTTCCGACGAGTTCGCCAAGCTGCGCGACCAGCGCGAGCTCTTCCCGTTCGCCATGACCGGCCCCGAGCTGGACACCTACGTGAAGAAGCAGGTAGCGGACTACAAAGTGCTGGCCAAAGAGTTCGGCCTGATCCAGTGATCGCCTCTGTCTAGCGGTTGCGGCCCCGGTTCTCGGGGCCGCGGCCCAGGAGTTTCTCATGCTCGTACAACGCATTTTCGCTTCGGTGCTGTTGCTGGCCTGTATCGGCCTGGCATTGATGGCGTGGCCGTATCAGGCGGCTTTTTCCTACGAACCGGTGGGCCCCCGGGCCTTTCCGCTGCTGATGCTTGGCCTGATGGGGCTTGGCCTGCTGTACATGGTGTTTCGCCCGACGCCTATCGTGCACAGCGACGATGATCCCAGGCTCGATCGCGAAACCCTGAACAAGATCGGTATCTGCGTCGTCCTGCTGCTGATCTTCGCCGGGCTGTTCGAACCGCTGGGCTTCATTCTCAGCAGCATCCTGATCGGCATTCCGATGGCGCGCCTGTACGGGGGGCGCTGGGGACCGAGCATCATCGTGACTACGCTGATGAGCATTGGTCTTTACCTGCTGTTCGACAAGTTGATGGACGTGCCGCTGCCCCTGGGCCTGCTCGACGTCCTGGAGAACTGATATGGATACTTTCGGCTATTTGGGCCAGGGCTTCGGCGTCGCGCTGAGCCCGTACAACCTGGTGACCGCGCTCTGCGGCACCCTGATCGGCACCGTCGTTGGCCTGTTGCCAGGCCTGGGCCCGATCAATGGCGTGGCGTTGTTGATACCTATCGCCTTCGCCCTGGGTCTGCCACCGGAATCAGCGCTGATCCTGCTGGCAGCAGTGTACCTGGGCTGCGAATACGGCGGCCGGATCAGCTCGATTCTGCTGAACATCCCGGGCGAAGCCTCAACCGTGATGACCACCCTCGACGGTTACCCGATGGCCCGCAAAGGCCTGGCCGGTGTGGCATTGTCGCTGTCGGCCTGGAGTTCGTTCATCGGCGCGTTCATCGCCACCTGCGGCATGGTGCTGTTCGCCCCGCTGCTGGCGAAATGGGCGATTGCCTTCGGGCCGGCGGAATACTTCGTGCTGATGGTGTTCGCGATCGTCTGCCTGGGCGGCATGGCCGGTGATCGACCGCTGAAGACCTTTATCGCGGCGTTGATCGGGCTGTTTCTGTCGACCGTCGGCATCGATGCCAACAGCGGCGTGTACCGATTCACCGGGGACAACATCCATCTGACTGACGGCATTCAGTTCGTGGTGCTGGTGCTGGGCCTGTTCTCCATCAGCGAAATCCTGCTGCTGCTGGAAAAAACCCATCGCGGCCAGGAAGCGGTGAAAGCCACCGGGCGGATGATGTTCAACTTCAAGGAAGCGTCGTCGGTGTTCGTGGTGAACATCCGATGCGGTCTGCTGGGTTTCATCATGGGCGTGCTGCCGGGGGCTGGCGCGACATTGGCCAGTGCCGTGGCCTACATGACAGAGAAACGCATCGCTGGCGCCAAGGGTACCTTCGGCCAGGGTGACATGCGTGGCCTCGCGGCACCGGAAACCGCCATCGGCGCTTCGGCGTGCGGCGCCCTGGTACCGATGCTGACCCTGGGTGTTCCGGGTTCGGGCACCACGGCCGTGATGATCGGCGCGCTGTCGCTGTACAACATCACGCCCGGCCCGCTGCTGTTCCAACAGCAACCGGACATCGTGTGGGGCCTGATCGCTTCGTTGTTCGTCGCCAACATCATGCTGGTGATCCTCAACATCCCGATGATCCGCATTTTCACGCGCATCCTCGCGGTGCCGAACTGGGCGCTGGTGCCGGTCATCGCCATCATCACCGGGATCGGCGTCTACGCGGTGCATGCCACCACCTTCGACCTGTTCCTGATGATCGGCATCGGCATCTTCGGCTACATCCTGCGCAAGCTGGACTTCCCGTTGTCGCCCGTGCTGCTGGGCTTCATCCTCGGCGGCCTGATGGAACAGAACCTGCGGCGCGCGCTGTCGATTTCCAACGGTGCACTGGAAATCCTCTGGTCAAGCCCGATCACCTTCGGCGTCTGGATATTGACCGCATTGATGCTGTTGATGCCGCTGCTGCGGATCTGGCGCAAGCGTTCGGTCGCCCGGCGCGCGCTCGCCGATGTCTGATCGAATTCCGTTCAAAGCCTGGTGGGGAACCCCGCTGGTCGGTCTGCTGGGCGGTTACCTCGCCAGCCAGATCGGCTGGCCGTTGCCGTGGATGGTCGGCTCGTTGCTGGCGATCATCCTGGTGCGGTGCCTGACCCCTTGGCAATTGGCGGAAATCCCTGGCGGACGCAAGGTCGGCCAGTGGATCATCGGTATCGGTATCGGCCTGCACTTCACCCCGGTGGTGATGGAGCAAGTGCTGAGTCACTTCGGCTTGATCTTCTTCGGTGCGTTGATCACCAGCCTGTCGGCCGTGGTCGGGGTCTGGTTGATGCGGCGCACCGGCGAGGACCGTGCCACGGCGTTCTTTTCCAGCATGCCCGGCGGCTCCGGGGAGATGGTCAACCTCGGCGCGCGTAATGGCGCGGTGCTTAGTCGCGTCGCGGCGGGGCAAAGCTTGCGGGTGTTGGTGGTGGTGCTGTGCGTGCCGGCTGCGTTCAAGTATTTGCTTGGCGACGGTGCGCCGGTGTTCCATCCGAGCGCCGTCGACTGGCGGTGGCTGGCCCTGTTGTTTCCGGCAGGCGCAGGGGCGGCGTGGCTGTGGGAGCGTCTTCGGCAACCCAATCCATGGCTGTTCGGGCCATTGCTGGTCAGCGCGGCGGTGAGCATCGGCTGGGACCTGCACATCGGCCTGCCCAATGGCGGCAGCCAGATCGGTCAATGGCTGATCGGCAGCGGGTTGGGGTGTCACTTCAATCGGCAGTTTTTCCGTCGCGCACCGTCGTTCATGGGCCGGACGTTGATCGGCACTGTGTTGACCATGTTGATCGCAACGCTGGCGGCGCTGGGGCTGAGTGCGCTGACCCATCTGGATCTGCGCTCGCTGACCTTGGGCATGATGCCCGGCGGGATTGCGGAGATGAGCCTCACCGCTGAAACCCTGCAACTGTCGGTGCCGTTGGTAACGGCGATGCAGGTGATGCGGTTGTTGTTTGTGTTGTTTCTGGCGGAGCCGTTGTTCAAATATTGGGACCGGGAACCGGAGCCGGACTGAAGACCGGGTCGTCTTCATCGCGGGCAAGCCCGCTCCCACAAAGACCGCCGCGACCCCTGTGGGAGCGGGCTTGTCGGATCGCCGCACCGCCGCGAAGGGGCCAGCGCGGTCACGCGTCAAATGGGCGGCAACCGCCACTCGATCGGCATCTCGCCATTCTGCTCCAGAAACTTGTTGGCCCGGCTGAAGTGCCCGCATCCAAGAAAACCGCGATAAGCGGACAACGGTGACGGATGCACCGAGGTCAGCACCAGATGCTTGGTCGCATCGATCAGCTTCTGCTTGCTCTGGGCATGAGCACCCCACAGCATGAACACCAGATGCGGTTGCTGTTCACTGACCACTTGAATGATTCGATCCGTGAAAAACTGCCAGCCCCTGTCCTTGTGCGCATTGGCGGTGGCGCGTTCCACCGTCATGGTGGTGTTGATCATCAGCACCCCCTGGTCGGCCCAGCTTTGCAGGCAGCCGTGGCTCGGGATATCGATGTTCAGGTCGCGCTTCAACTCTTTATAGATGTTCACCAGCGACGGCGGCGCCGGCACGCCCGGTTGCACCGAGAAGCACAGGCCGTGGGCCTGGCCCGGGCCGTGATAGGGGTCCTGGCCGAGGATGACCACCTTGACCTTGTCCAGCGGCGTCGAGTTGAGTGCGTTGAAAATCATCGGGCCCGGCGGATAGATCTCCTTGCCCGCCGCGCGCTCCTGTTGCAGGAAGTTGCGCAACTCTGCCATGTAAGGCTGGTCGAATTCAGCACGCAGTGCCTCCTTCCAGCTCGGTTCGAGTTTGATACGGTCGTCAGCAGTCATGGTTACATCCGGCAAAAACAATGGGGCGAACCCTAGGAAAGCTGACCATGCTTGTCAATTGATCTGACACAGATCCGGCACTTTCCTGAACAGCGATCATACTGAACGCTCAAATTCCCGATCGAGGTCACGATGAATCTGCACTTCGAAGAACTCACCGGCACCGACGGCGCACGCATCGGCGTTGCCAGCCTGGATGCCGAAAAGTCCCTCAACGCCCTGTCCCTGCCCATGATAAACGCCCTGCGCGATCAACTGGAGGCCTGGGCCAAGGAACCGCAAATCGTCTGTGTCGTGTTGCGTGGTAACGGCACCAAGGCTTTTTGTGCCGGGGGCGAGGTCCGCAGCCTGGTGGAGGCGTGTCGTGCTCACCCGGGAGAAGTGCCGCCCCTGGCTGCGCACTTCTTTGCGGCGGAATATCGCCTGGACTACATGCTGCACACCTACCCCAAACCACTGATCTGCTGGGGCCATGGCTACGTCCTTGGCGGCGGCATGGGGCTGTTGCAAGGGGCGAGTATCCGGATCGTCACGCCGAGCAGCCGCCTGGCGATGCCTGAAATCAGCATCGGCCTGTACCCGGATGTCGGCGCCAGTTGGTTCCTGTCGCGGCTGCCCGGCAAGCTGGGTTTGTTTCTCGGCCTGACCGGCGCTCAGATGAACGGTCGCGATGCGATCGACCTGGACCTGGCGGACCGTTTCCTGCTCGACGAACAGCAGGAAGAACTGTTTGAACGCTTGCTGCAGTTGAACTGGCAGGAACAGACGGCCATGCAACTCAACAGTCTGCTCAAGGCCTTGCAGCAGGAAGCGGTCGCGCAGATGCCCGAAGCCCAATGGTTGCCGCGTCGCCAGCAAATTGACGAGTTGCTGGACGTCAGTGACGTGTGCTGCGCCTGGAAAGCCATCGGTTTGCAGCGCGACAGCACCGACCTGCTACTCAGTCGCGCAGCGAAAACCATGAGTGAAGGCTCGCCCGTGACCGCTCATCTGGTGTGGGAACAGATCGCCCGCGCCCGGCACATGTCCCTGGCTCAGGTCTTTCAGATGGAATACACCATGAGCCTCAATTGCTGTCGTCATCCAGAGTTCAGCGAAGGGGTGCGGGCGCGGTTGATCGATAAGGATCAGAAGCCGCACTGGCACTGGCCGGACATTAACAATGTGCCTGATGCGGTGGTGGAAGCGCATTTTCACAAGGCATGGGAAGGTCGGCATCCGCTGGCAGACCTCTAGGAACGCCGAACCAAATGTGGGAGCGGGCTTGCTCGCGAAGAGGGAGTGTCAGTCAACATTACTGCTGGCTGACACTCCGCCTTCGCGAGCAAGCCCGCCCCCACAGTGATTGCGTTTAACGCCTGTTAACGGTGGCCACCTCGGCCATCGTGATCACCGCGACCATTGTGGTCGCCTCTTCCGCCACGGTTGTCGCGCCCGCCATGGCTGCGATTGTCGTTGTCCCGACCGCTACGGTTACGGCCATCCCAACCGCCGCGGCTGTGCCCATCCCAACTGCGACTCTGATGAGCCCGGTAGTCGGCTCGTGGCGCCGACTGGTAATAACGCGGTGCTGGCTGATACACCCGCGGCTGGTGGTAATACCGCGGCGTTGGCTGATAGTACCGTGCAGGCGGCGAATAATACCGGCGCGGCGCCGTGTAATAACCGCCGTTGGAATAGTAAGGCCCGCCCCCGGAGTAATAGGGCGCAGGGGATGTGTAGACCTCGGACCGGTAGTAGCTGGCTCCTCCATCGGAATAGGGTACGCACGCACCAAGAGACAATCCCGATAGAGCAATCAGCAGAATCTGGCGGAGCTGTTTTCGACAGAGCATGGCGGCCTCCTGGACCGCGAGTGAGCCATACCAGCGACGCTGGCAGGCGACAGTCAATTATTCGGTGACTGTCGAGAGATCAGACATCGAATTTGAAATCTGGTGCGTTTGTGAAACACATTGAAACAAGTAGCCGATGAAAGGTTCTTCATTATTCGCCTGCTGGTTAATGGTGCCAGCGGTGATAGCCACCCCGATAATAATGCGGACCATGGCCGCCGATCAGTAACCTTCAGATCAGCGGCCAACACGTTCCATTGCAGTGCACTCACGCACCATCACAAGGCAATACTCCTCTCTTTCCTACAACGCCTGTTGCTGTTTCCTGCGATCTAGAGCGCTCCGGGCGACTTGGCACGGCTCTCGCTTTAGCAAAGACGTGCAGGAGTCATCACAGGTTCGCGGCACCACAATTTGCAATGGCTGACTAGGGTTCCGGCTCGCTAAGGCGAGTGGCTGGTCCGAGAGTTGGCGACCTCCAGTTGAGGTTACACGGCGGGACAAAAGCCCGGGAGACAAGCCACCGTTCACGGTGCCGCGTTGACTCCTGCCCGCCCTTGATCAACTGGAGAACCATCCTATGTCCCGACTTCGATTACCCGCCCTGCTCGCCACTGCCTTCGCAGCCTGTGTGAGCTTCTCGTCCCAGGCCGCCCAGAAAGACCACTTCAGCGTCTGCTGGACCATCTACGCCGGCTGGATGCCCTGGGAATACGCTGGCAGCCAGGGCATCGTCGACAAGTGGGCGAAAAAATATGGCATCCAGATCGATGTGGTGCAGCTCAACGATTACGTCGAATCGATCAACCAGTACACCGCTGGCCAGTTCGACGGCTGCACCATGACCAACATGGACGCACTGACCATTCCGGCGGCCGGTGGCGTCGATAGCACTGCATTGATCGTCAGCGACTTCTCCAATGGCAACGACGGCATCGTGCTCAAGGGTGACGGCAAGAAAGTCGGCGACCTCAAGGGCATGGACGTCAATCTGGTGGAGCTTTCGGTGTCCCACTACCTGCTGGCACGGGCGTTGGATTCGGTGGACCTGACCGAGAAAGACCTGAAAGTGGTCAACACCTCTGACGCCGACATCTCGGCCGCCTTCAACACCGACCAGGTCAACGCCGTCACCACCTGGAACCCGATGCTCTCGGACATCAAGGCCAAGCCAGGGGTGACCGAAGTCTTCAACTCCAGCCAGATCCCCGGCGAAATCATGGACATGATGGTGGTCAACAGCGCCACCCTCAAAGACAACCCGGCCCTGGGCAAGGCACTCACCGGCGCCTGGTTCGAAGTGGTCGAGTTGATGAACGCGAAAAACGCCGCCGGCAAAGCCGCCCTGGAGCACATGGCCAAAGCCTCGGGCACTGATCTGGCGGGTTTCCAGGCGCAACTCGACACCACCCGATTGTTCGCCACGCCCAAAGAAGCCCTCGTGTTTGCCACCAGCAAGCAACTGCCGGAAACCATGCGCAAGGTCGCCGAGTTTTCCTTCCAGCATGGCTTGCTCGGTGAAGGCGCCAAGGACACCAGCGCCGTCGGCATGGCCTTCGCCAATGGCGTGACCAGCGGCGACAAGAACAACCTCAAGCTGCGCTTCGACCCGACCTTCGTGCAGATGGCTGCCGACGCCAAGCTGTAACCAGGAGGACTGGCCATGCGCCTGATCAATCGCCACCCGGATCGCCCGAGTCGCCTGTTGCTGGTGATCCTGCCGTTCGCCCTGGTGCTGTTCGCCTATTTCATGGGTTCGGCGGAGCGGCTGACGGAAAACCCCAACGACAAGCTGCTGCCCAGCGCCGAGCAGATGACCGACGCCGTGAAACGCCTGGCGTTCACCGCCGACACCCGCACCGGTGACTACCTGCTCTGGCAAGACACCGCTTCCAGCCTGCGCCGGCTGGCCATCGGCCTGGGCATCAGCGCGTTGGCCGGACTGTGCCTGGGTATCGTCGCCGGGACCCTGCCGCTGTTCGGCGCGCCGTTGTCGCCGTTGCTGACGGTGCTGTCGATGGTGCCGCCGCTGGCGATCCTGCCGATTCTGTTCATCGTGTTCGGACTGGGGGAGTTGTCGAAAGTGATGCTGATCGTGATCGGCATCACCCCGTGCCTGGCGCGGGATCTGGAACAGCGTGCCCGGGAGATTCCAGTCGAATTGCTGATCAAGGCCCAGACGCTCGGGGCTTCGACCTGGACCTTGATGCTGCGGGTGGTGCTGCCGCAATTGCTGCCGCGCCTGTTGATCTCGCTGCGCCTGATGCTCGGCTCGGCCTGGCTGTTCCTGATTGCCGCCGAAGCCATCGCCTCTACCGACGGCCTTGGTTACCGGATTTTCCTTGTGCGCCGCTACCTGGCGATGGACGTGATCTTGCCCTACGTGGTGTGGATCACCCTGCTCGCCTGGCTGATGGATTGGGGCCTCAAGCGCCTGACCCGACGGGCGTTCCCCTGGCACGAAGGTGCCACTAAATGAGCCACGAAGGTGCCACTAAATGAGCCACGAAGGCGCCACTAAATGAGCCACGAAAGTGCCTCTAAATGAGCCACGAAGGTGCCCTGAATGAGTTATGGAGGAGCCCGCGCATGAGCTTCATCACCGTGAAAAATGTCTGGCAGCAATACGCCGATCAGGTAGTGCTCGAAGGGCTGAACCTGAACGTCAACGAGGGCGAGTTCTGCACGCTGGTCGGCGCGTCAGGTTGCGGCAAATCGACCTTCCTGCGCCTGCTGCTCGGCCAGGAACGCGCCAGTCGCGGCGAGATTCTGCTCGATGGCCAGGCCCTGGCCGGCGAGCCGGATGCCAGCCGTGGCGTGGTTTTCCAGCGCTATTCGGTGTTCCCGCACTTGAGCGTGCTGGACAACGTGGCCCTCGGTCTCGAACTGCCGCGTTCGCCATGGCTGGGGCGGTTATTCGGCAGCGCTAAAAAAGACGCACGAGAACAGGCCTCGGTGCTGCTGCACAAGGTCGGCCTCGGCCATTCGCGGGACAAGTACCCGGCGCAGCTGTCCGGCGGCATGCAGCAACGGTTGGCCATCGCCCAGGCGCTGATCATGAAACCCCGGGTGCTGCTGCTCGACGAACCGTTTGGTGCCCTCGATCCGGGTATCCGCAAGGACATGCACGGCCTGCTGCTGGAACTGTGGCGCGAGACACAGCTGACGGTTTTCATGGTCACCCACGACCTGTCCGAAGGCTTCAGCCTCGGCACGCGCCTGCTGGTGTTCGACAAGGTCCGCCTCGACCCGCACGCCCCTGGCGCCTATGGCGCGCGCATCACCTACGACATCCCTTTGAACAGCGACCGCCGCATCAATCGCGCGGCCGTCGACGCCCTGCCGCCTCAGCTGGCGGGCACGCTTCGTATCGCATAGAGGAATTTTGAAATGACGGATTCGACTCAACTGTTCCCGCCCTTCGCCGAAGAAATGCTTCCCGGCGGCGGCCATCGCTCCTTTGTTCTTAAACGCGGCCAATTGCTGCGCCTGACCGACCTGCGCGGTGGCGCCAACGTCAGCCTGACGTTGCTCAACGCCAACGAAAAAACCGAGCGCCTGAACCTGCCCGACAGCCTCAAATGCCAGCACACCGCCAAGCTCACCACCGGCCATTGCCTGTACTCGGACATGGGCCGGGTGCTGGCTGCCATCACCGCCGACACCTGCGGCTGGAGCGACAGCCTCGGCGGCGTACTGTGCGCGGAAGAGGTCGCGCAAAAATACGGTCAGGGCCGCTATCAGGAACTGCGCAACGGCTTCTTCCGCAATGGCACCGACAACCTGTTGGTGGAGCTGGGCAAATGGGGGCTGGGCCTGTCCGATCTGTTGATGACGCTCAACCTGTTCAGCCGGGTGAACGTCGATGAGGCCGGACATTTCCACTTCGTCGAAGGCAACTCCAGGGCCGGCGATTACATCGAGTTGTATGCGCCGATGGACACGCTGGTGGTGCTCACCGCCCTGCAACACCCGATGGACCCGTCACCGCAATACGCCCCCCAACCCCTGAAGCTCAGCTGGATGAACGCCGACGCCAGCGTCGCCGAACACTGCCGCACCTCGCGCCCGGAAAACGAGCGCGGCTTCATTAACACCGACCGCCTGTTCGCCTGAGGATCGCTGCCATGTCACTCGCCATCGCTACCGCTGCCGCTTCTGATGACAATGCCGCAAACAGGCAGCCAGACACCGCGGTCTACCGCGCCACCATTCCCGCCGGCGAACCCTGGCTGATGGAGGTCAAGGCCGGCCAGACCCTGCGCATCCTCGACCTGGAAGGCAACCAGGCGATCGATACCCTGTTCTACAGCGTCGCCAACCCCAAGGAACGCTACGACGTGCAACGCACCTTGCGCCGGCAAAACAGCGTCTACCTGAGCACCGGCAGCGTGCTCTATTCCAACCTCGGCCAACCGATGCTGACCCTTGTCGCCGACACCTGTGGCCGGCATGACACCCTCGGCGGCGCCTGCGCCCAGGAGAGCAACACGGTGCGTTACGCGCTGGAGAAACGCTACATGCACAGCTGTCGCGACAACTACCTGCGCGCCTGCGTCCACGACGGACGACTGGGTAAGGGCGACATCGGACCGAACATCAACTTCTTCATGAACGTGCCGGTCACGGCGGAGGGCGGGTTGACCTTTGCAGACGGGATCTCGGCGCCGGGTAAATACGTCGACCTGCGGGCGGAGATGGACGTGATCGTGCTGATCTCCAACTGTCCGCAATTGAACAACCCGTGTAATGCCTACAACCCTACGCCGGCGGAGGTGCTGGTATGGAACTGAAACTGGCGCGGTTGCGTAAATGGTTGTTTGCCCTTTGCCAGGCCCGCTCCGGGCAGTGCCTCAAACAGTAAGAACACTCCTGATCCCTGTGGGAGCGGGCTTGCCCCGGGCGGCGTTCCGACGATAGCGGTGTGTCAGTCGACATCACTGTTGAATGTGCCGGCCTCTTCGCTGGCAAGCCAGCTCCTACAAGGTCATCAGTGGTGTCAAGTTTAGTGATTCTGCCGCCGGGGACGACCCCGGCGCCCATCGAAAACTGCGGGACGACCCGCAACCCAGGTCGAGGCCGATGCGTCATCGCCTCCGGGGGTTTTGCCATGTTCGAAAAAGTCCTGATTGCCAACCGCGGCGCCATTGCCTGCCGCATCCTGCGCACCTTGCGTCAATTGCAGGTCCGGGGCGTTGCCGTCTACTCCGAAGCCGATGCCGCCAGCCTGCATATCCTGCAGGCCGACGAAGCCCACAGCCTGGGTGACGGCGCCGCGGCCGGTACTTATCTGATGGTCGACAAGCTGCTCGCCATTGCCAAATCCACCGGCGCCACGGCGATTCATCCCGGCTACGGCTTTCTCTCGGAAAACGCCGCGTTCGCCGAAGCCTGCGAAGCGGCCAGTATCGCCTTCATCGGCCCGACGCCGCAGCAACTGCGCGTGTTTGGCCTGAAGCACACCGCCCGTGCCCTGGCCAGGCAACACGGGGTGCCGCTGCTCGAAGGCACCGAACTGCTCGACAGTCTCGACGCCGCCTTGATCGCCGGCGAACAGGTCGGCTACCCGGTGATGCTCAAAAGCACCGCCGGTGGTGGTGGTATCGGCATGCGCGTATGCCACAGCGCGGAGCAACTGATTGAATCCTTCGAAGCGGTCAAACGCCTCGGCCAGAACAATTTCAGCGACGCCGGTGTCTTCATCGAGAAGTACATCCAGCGGGCCCGGCATCTGGAAGTCCAGGTGTTCGGCGACGGCCACGGGCAAGTGATCGCCCTGGGTGTGCGCGACTGCTCGGTGCAGCGGCGCAACCAGAAGGTCCTCGAAGAAACCCCGGCGCCGAACCTGCCCGAGGGCATGGCCGAAGCGCTGTGCGCAGCGGCGATCAAACTGGCGCAAGCGGTGAACTACCGCAGCGCCGGGACTGTGGAATTCGTCTTCGACAGTGAAGATCAGCGCTTCTACTTTCTGGAAGTGAACACCCGCTTGCAGGTGGAACACGGTGTCACCGAGCAAGTGTGGGGCGTGGACCTGGTGCGCTGGATGGTGCAACTGGCGGCCGGTGATCTACCACCGTTGAGCGAGTTGAGCCGAGGGTTGAAAGCTGACGGTCATGCGATTCAGGCGCGGCTGTATGCCGAAGATCCGGGGCGGGATTTTCAACCGAGCCCCGGCCTGCTCACGGCCGTGGATTTCCCTGTCGCCGATGGCAAACATCTAAGGATCGACACCTGGGTCGAGGCCGGTTGCGAGATCCCGCCCTACTTCGATCCGATGATCGCCAAGGTCATCAGTTGGGCGCCGACCCGCGAACAGGCCCGCGCCGATCTGCACCAGGCCTTGGGCGACAGCCTGCTCTACGGGGTGGAAACCAACCGCGATTACCTGCGCCAGATCCTGCTCGATGCACCCTTCGCCAGCGGCCAGGCGTGGACCCGTTGCCTGGAAGGCCTGGTCTATCGAGCCAACACCTTCGAAGTGCTCAGCGCCGGCACCCAGACCAGCGTTCAGGACTATCCCGGCCGCCTCGGCTACTGGGCGGTGGGGGTGCCGCCGTCGGGGCCGATGGACAGCCGCGCGTTGCGACTGGGTAATCTGTTGCTGGGCAACGACGACGGTGCGGCGGCACTGGAAATCACCATGAGCGGCCCGTTGCTGCGCTTCAACTGCGAGGCGGTGATAGCGGTGACCGGGGCGGTGATTCCACTGACGTTGAACGGTGAAACCGTAGCGATGAATACAGCGCTGCTGATTCCGGCAGGCGCCACGTTGAGCCTCGGCACTATTGCCGGTGCTGGCGCTCGCAGCTACCTGTGCCTGCGCGGCGGTCTGCAAGTGCCGGATTATCTGGGCAGCAAAAGCACCTTCACCCTGGGGCAGTTTGGCGGGCACGGTGGCCGAGCGCTGCGCGCCGGTGATGTGCTGCATGTTCCGGCATTGAAGGACTTTGGGGCCGGGCAGCAACTGGCTGACGAGCAGGTCACCGAGTTACCCGCCGTGCGGCAAATCCGGGTGATCTACGGCCCCCACGGCGCGCCGGAATACTTCACCGAAGACTACATCGCCACCTTCTTCGCCACCCGGTGGGAAGTGCATTTCAACTCAAGCCGTACCGGGGTTCGACTGATAGGGCCGAAGCCGGAATGGGTGCGTGCCGACGGTGGTGAGGCGGGGTTGCATCCGTCGAATATCCATGACAATCCGTATGCGATCGGCGCGGTGGATTTCACCGGCGACATGCCGGTAATCCTCGGTCCCGATGGCCCGAGCCTGGGTGGGTTCGTCTGCCCGGTGACAGTGATCGAGGCCGACCTCTGGCAGCTGGGGCAGCTCAAGGCTGGCGACAAGGTGCAGTTTTTCCCAGTCGATCTCAAAACCGCCCGCCATCTCGCCCTGAAATGGGGGACCTGTAGGAGCTGGCTTGCCAGCGAAGGGGCCCTGACAGACACCGCATCAACTTCTTCGCTGGCAAGCCAGCTCCTACAGGGGGGTGTATCGCCTGTGGTGCTGGACCTTGGTCAGGACGATACGCGGCTGGTGGCAAGATTGTCCGGCGACACTCACCTGCTGCTGGAAATCGGCGCTCCCGAACTTGACCTGGTCCTGCGTTTCCGCGCCCACGCCCTGATGCAAGCCCTGGAAAGCAAAAACCTGCACGGGGTGATCGACCTGACCCCCGGCATCCGCTCGCTGCAAGTGCACTACCAACCCGAACAACTGCCGCTGGCCGATCTGCTCGGCATCGTCGCCGGTGAATGGGACGCGGTGTGCGCCGCCCGGGACCTGCAAGTGCCCTCGCGCATCGTCCACCTGCCGCTGTCGTGGGACGACCCGGCCTGTCAGCTGGCGATAGAGAAATACATGACCACCGTGCGCAAGGACGCGCCTTGGTGCCCGAGCAATCTGGAGTTCATCCGTCGCATCAACGACCTGCCGAATCTCGATGAAGTGCAGCGCACGGTGTTTGACGCCAGCTACCTGGTGATGGGCCTTGGCGACGTCTACCTCGGCGCACCGGTCGCCACCCCGCTCGATCCACGGCATCGGCTGGTCACCACCAAATACAACCCGGCCCGCACCTGGACCGCGGAAAACTCGGTGGGCATCGGTGGCGCCTATATGTGCGTGTACGGCATGGAAGGCCCTGGCGGTTATCAGTTCGTCGGTCGTACCTTGCAGATGTGGAATCGCTACCGGGAGGTCGCGGCGTTCGACGGCAAACCGTGGTTGCTGCGCTTTTTCGACCAGATCCGGTTCTATCCGGTGAGCGCCGATGAGCTGCTGCGCATTCGCCGGGATTTCCCTCTTGGGCGTTTCGATCTGAACATCGAGCACAGTCAGCTGAATCTGGCGGACTACCAGGCGTTCCTGACCAAAGAAGCCGAGACCATTGCCGCGTTTCGCGATCAGCAACAAGGCGCGTTCAACGCCGAACGCGAGCGGTGGATCGCCAGCGGCCAGGCCCGTTTCGACAGCGAAGAACCGGCCCCGGAGGCCACCGCAGACGCACCGCTAGCCCATGGTCAACAGAGCGTCGACAGCCACATCGCCGGCAACCTCTGGCAGGTGCAGGTAGAGGCCGGCAGCCGCGTCGCCGCCGGTGATGTACTGGTGATTCTGGAATCGATGAAGATGGAAATCCCCCTGCTCGCGCCCATGGCCGGCGTGGTGCGGGAAATTCGCGTACAGCCGGGGTCGGCCGTGCGTGCCGGACAGCGCGTCGTGGTGCTGGAACTCGAGTGAAACCATTTTGAACAGGATCAATGCCATGAACATCAATCTGCAACTCGAGGCCCTGCGCAGCGCCTACCGCGACGGCAGCATCACACCCCGGCAACTGCTGTCGAGCCTGCGCGAGAAAGCCGCAGCGCTGAACCCGGACTATCACCTGTTCATCCACTTGCTCAGCGCCGAGGAACTGGAGCCCTACCTCGCCGCCCTCGACGGGTGTGACCCGGACAGCCTGCCACTGTACGGCGTGCCATTCGCGATCAAGGACAACATCGACCTGGCGGGCATTCCGACCACGGCCGCGTGCCCGGCGTTTGCCTACGTGCCGCAGCGTTCGGCAACCATCGTCGAGCAATTGCTCGCTCTGGGCGCTATTCCGCTGGGCAAGACCAACCTCGACCAGTTCGCCACCGGCCTCAACGGCAGTCGCTCACCCTATGGCGCGTGTCCGAACAGCGTGTTGCCGGATTACCCCTCGGGCGGTTCCAGTGCCGGTTCTTCGCTGGCGGTGGCATTGGGCGTCGCGAGCTTTTCGCTGGGCACGGACACGGCAGGTTCCGGGCGGGTGCCGGCGGCCTTGAATAATCTGGTCGGCTTGAAAGCCACCAAAGGGTTGATCTCCACGGCGGGCGTGGTGCCGGCCTGCCGCACCCTCGATTGCGTCACGACTTTTACCGCCACTGCCCGGGAAGCCAGCCAACTACTGGCGCTCACCGCGCAACTCGATCCGCGGGATGAATACAGCCGCAGCAATCCGCTGTGGAATGACGGCTCGGCGTTCGGGACACCGCGCCCGTTCCGTTTTGGCGTGCCGCGCACGCAAGACCTGGAGTTCTTCGGTTGCCCTGAGGGCCCGCTGCTGTTCAGTGATGCCGTCGATCAGCTCAAGGCCTTGGGCGGTGAAGCCGTGGAACTGGATTTGTCGCCGTTTCTGGAAGCGGCGCGCCTGCTCTACGAAGGGCCGTGGGTGGCCGAGCGCTACAGCGTCGCCGGCGAGTTGCTGGAGCAAAATCCCGAAGCGGTGCTGCCGGTGATTCGTGCGGTACTGGCCAAGGCGCCGGCGGTGAGCGGCGTGCAAACCTTCCGTGCGCAGTATCGCCTGCAAGCCTTGAAAGCGCTGTGCGACCAGGCGCTGGACGGACTCGATTGCGTGCTCACGCCAACCATCGGCCGCCCGGTGACACTGGCGCAACTGACGGCCGAACCGGTAGTGCGCAACTCGGAACTCGGCTACTACACCAACTTCATGAACCTGCTCGATTACGCCGCCGTCGCCGTGCCCGCCGGCTTCATGGGCAACGGCCTGCCGTGGGGCGTGACGCTGTTTGGCCGGGCGTTCACCGATCAGTATCTGTTGGGGGTGGCGGATGCGTTGCAACGTCGGCAAGGTCTGGCGATCTCTGCACCAGCCACAGTCGCGCGCAATGATCGTGCGCGGTTGGTGGTGTGTGGTGCGCATCTGGATGGGTTGGCGTTGAATTGGCAATTGAAGCGGCGCGGGGCGCGGCTGATCGAGACGACGTTCAGTTCACCGGACTACCAGCTGTATGCATTGGCCGGCGGCTCACCGCTGCGTCCCGGAATGGTTCGAGTGAAGGAAGGTGGTGTCGCAATCGCGGTGGAAGTCTGGGAACTGCCGAGCAGTGAGCTGGGTTCGTTCCTGACCGGGATTCCGGCACCGCTGGGGTTGGGCAAGGTGCAGCTGGCGGATGGGCGCTGGGAGAGCGGGTTTATCTGCGAGGCGTATGGGTTGGAGGGGGCGGTCAATATCAGTCATTTGGGAGGTTGGAGAGCGTATCTGAAAGACCTGCGCTGACCTCACGATTCGCTGGCAAGCCAGCTCCTACCGTGACCGCGCACAACCCTGCAGGAGCCGGCTTGCTGGCGAACCAGGCGATGCGGTGTGTCAGGCATGGCCCCTTCGCTGCGGTGCGGCGAAGGGGCCCGGACGCCACCGACCTGATCCATGCCGATCCACCCCACAAATCCCGCAGTTATTTCCGCAAAGTGCCACTAGAATGCTTGCATCGGATTACTGCAACGGAATCGCCATGCCGCTTCGCTCGCCGCTGTATTCGCAACGTTCGTTGGTGTTCACGCTGATCGCGCTGCTGGGCGCGGGGTTTCTGGCCACGTCCCTGCTCAGCTATTACGCTTCGCGGGCGTCGATCCGCGACAATATCGTCAATACCGAATTGCCGCTGACGTCAGACACGGTCTACTCGGAAATCCAGAAAGACCTGGTCAGGCCGATCCTGATTTCCTCGATGATGTCCCGCGACACCTTCATGCGGGACTGGGTGGTCAACGGCGAAAACGATCCCGGGCAGATGACCCGCTACCTCGACGAGGTCATGACCCACTACGGTGCCTACACCGCGTTTTTCGTCTCCAACGGCACGCTGACCTATTACCACGCCAAAGGCGTGCTCAAGCAGGTCAAGGTCGACGAGCCCCGCGACGCCTGGTACTTCCGCGTACGCGACATGGCCGATCCCTACGAGATCAATGTCGACCCGGACCTGGCCAACAAGGACAACCTGACCTTCTTCATCAACTACAAGGTCTACGACTACAACAACCGCTTCATCGGCGCGGCGGGTGTCGGCCTGACGGTCGATGCGGTGATCAAGCTGATCGACAAATACCAGCAGCGCTACCAGCGCAGCGTGTATTTCGTCGACACCTTCGGGCGCCTGGTGCTCACCGGCGCCGAAGGTGGCCCGCAAGGCGCACGGGTCGGACAGACCCTCGGCGAGCTCGACAGCATGAAAGGCCTGGTCAGCCAACTGCCCAAGCCCCACAGCGGCAGCTACGAGTATTCTGTCCAGGGCCAGGGCCACTTCCTCAACGTGCGCTTCATTCCGGAGCTGAACTGGTACCTGTTCGTCGACAAGCGCGAAGACGGCGCCCTCAGCGAGATTCGCCAGTCGCTGTACCTGAACCTGCTGATCTGCCTGATCGTCACCCTGAGCGTACTGGCCCTGCTCAATCGGGTGATCAAGCGCTATCAGGGCAAAATCCAGACTCAGGCCACCCTCGACAGCCTGACTGAACTGCCCAACCGGCGCGGCTTCGACCTGCTGGCCGCGCAAGCCATGCACGAAGCCCAGCGCGAACCCAGGCCCCTGACCGCGCTGCTGCTGGACCTGGACCACTTCAAGGCGCTGAACGACACCCACGGCCACCTGGCCGGCGATCAGGTGCTGATCGGCTTCGCACGGGACCTCGAGAGCTGCCTGCGGCACTCCGACATCGTCTGCCGCTGGGGCGGTGAAGAATTTATCTTGCTGCTCAAGGACACCGACGGTGACAACGGCAAGATGATCGCAGAGAAAATCCGCCAGCATGTGGCAAAAAAGCGGTATGCCTACCACGGTAAGGAGCTGCAACTGACGGTCAGCATCGGCCTGACCACCCTGCAAGCGGACGACACCTTGCACACACTGCTGTCGCGGGCCGATCAAGCGATGTATCGTGCCAAGCATTCCGGGCGCAACCGCACCTGCGTGGAAATGCCTCACTCCAGCTATGCATAGGCCTACATGAACAAGCCAGAATTCTGCCCGGCCTGCGGCGCCTCCAACGACTGCACCCTGGCCGACCCTCGAACCGCCGATCGGGCCTGTTGGTGCTACGGCGTCAGCATCGACCCGGCGGTGCTCGAGGCGTTGCCGCCGGAACTGCGCGACAAATCCTGCCTGTGCCCGCGCTGCGCCCAGGTCGACTCGCAGTTGTAAGCAACCGCGCCGCCAATCGCGTAAGATGCGCGCCCCATCGCCCCCACCGATCTCCTGTCATGCGCGTCGACCGTTTCCTCAGCAACCTGCCCCGCTTCAACCGTCAGCAGGTGCGTCTGTTGCTGGTGGAAAAGCGCGTCAGGATCGACGGCACAATCGCCAGTGACCCCCACGCCGAGGTCTCGGTGTTCAGTCGCGTCGAGGTCGACGAGGACGTACTGCAAGTCGGCAAGCCCGCCCGCTACTTCATGCTGCACAAGCCGGCCGGCTGCGTCAGCGCCACCCGCGACCCCGAGCACCCGACCGTACTCGACCTGATCCACGAGCCGGACAAGCACGAGCTGCACATCGCCGGGCGCCTGGACTACAACACCACCGGCCTGATGCTGATCACCAACGACGGCAGCTGGTCACGACGCCTGACCCAACCGCAGACCAAACTGCCCAAGGTCTATTACGTCGAGACTGAACAGGACATCGGCCCCGACTACGCGATCACCTTCACCGAAGGCCTGTACTTCGCATTCGAAGACCTCGTCACCCAACCCGCCGAACTGGTGGTGCTCGGGCCGAAATCCGCGCGTCTGAGCATCGTCGAAGGGCGGTATCATCAGGTGAAGCGGATGTTCGGCCACTTCGACAATAAAGTGTTGCGCCTGCACCGCGAACGCATAGGGCCGTTGGCGCTCGACAACGCCCTAAAACCGGGCGAGTACCGCGCACTGTGCACCGAAGAGATTCTTTTGTTCTAAGCACACGACCGCTCAGCAGAAGTTGTCGAACAATTCGCCAATGATACTTGCGCACAGACGTGACCCCTGCTTGAATCAGGACGTCGGCCGAAATGTGACCGACGAGTCACAACATACTTCTAAGAAACTTTTTGCCGGTAGAGAACCCTCAGGTTCCGCTGTCCCCCGGCAGACTGCCCGCCAATAACAATACCCGTCGACCGGACTGTTTTGGATCGACATGGGCTCCAGATTTCCAGGCGCATGCCTACCTGTCACAAAGCTCGTGCAATCTCATTTGCGCTCATACCCGCTTGCTTGGAGTCTTATGACATGAGGCCAGAAATCGCTGTGCTGGATATACAGGGTCAGTATCGGGTTTACACGGAGTTCTATCGCGCAGACGCCGCAGAGAAGACCATTATCCTGGTCAACGGCTCGATGGCCACGACTGCGTCGTTCGCACAAACCGTGAAAAACCTTCACCCGCAGTTCAACGTGGTCTGCTACGACCAGCCCTACGCGGGCAAGTCAAAAGCCCACAACCTGCATGAGACATTGCTGACCAAGGAAATCGAAGGGCAGATCCTCCTGGAGCTGATCGATCACTTCGCCGCCGAACACGTGCTGTCGTTTTCCTGGGGTGGCGCCGCGACCCTGGTCGCCCTGGCCCAACAGCCACGGCGCATCGAAAAAGCCGTGATCAGCTCGTTCTCGCCGGAGATCAACTCGCACATGCTCGACTACCTCGAGCGCGGGATCGATTACCTCGGCAGCCGGGACGGCGACCGGGTCGGCAACCTGGTGAACAGCACCATCGGCAAACACCTGCCGACCCTGTTCAAGCGCTTCAACTACCGGCACGTCAGCTCCCTGGCCGAGCATGAATACGGGCAGATGCACTTCCACATCAGCGACCTGCTGCACAGCGATCGCCAGTGCTTTTTCAAGGCTGCGCAGAAAATCAAGGTGCCGGTGCTGTTCATGAACGGCGAATGGGACGAATACACCGCTGCCGATGGCGCCCGGTTATTCGCCGACCATGTGCAGGACGCCACCTTCAGCACCCTGCAGGCCACCGGCCACTTTCTCGACATGGAACACAAAGCCGCCTGCCGAGACAGCCGCAACGCACTGCTGGGCTTCCTGAAACCGGCGCAACAGGCCAGCCGACCGCGGTACCACTACGTCCAGGACCAACATGCATTTGCCATCTGAAACAGCGTCATCGCGCGCACGCCCCGCCCTGCAGTGTTGAATGCATTCCTGTAGGCGAGGCTTGCCCGCGAACGACCGTCACGCGGTCCCTGTTTTTGATTTACCCGGTGCTGAATGCAACGCGCACAAAGAAAAACTTCAAATTCGCGCGCACATCTGGTACAAAGTCAGCCGCTCTGAGCGGGTGTCGTATAATGGCATTACTCCAGCTTCCCAAGCTGATAACGAGGGTTCGATTCCCTTCACCCGCTCCAATCGAATTTCAGTCTCACGTCGATTTTTGACGGGGGATGCAGGTAAAGAAAAAACCGGCCTTGATGGCCGGTTTTTTTGTGTCTGGGGTTTGGTGGGAGCAGCTCGGCTTCATACGATTCGTAGGCACCCACGCCCAGTATGATCAGATCAACACGGAGACCGTGTGATGAACATTAAACCTATTCGCAGCCAAGAAGACCTGACCGCTGCATTTGCGCGCGTCGAGCAATTGTGGGGGGCGGACATCGGTTCGCCTGAAGGCGATGAGCTGGAAATTCTGGCGCTGCTCATCGAAAAATACGAAGACGAGCATTACCCTATGCCGCCCTCCGATCCGATTGAGGCCATTAAATTTCGAATGGATCAGCAAGGTCTGACCCCTCGTGACCTGGAACCCTTCATCGGCACGAGCGGACGCGTATCCGAAGTGCTGAACCGCAAGCGCAAACTGAGTCTGTCAATGATCAAGCGTCTACACGACGGGTTGCGAATTCCTTATGAGAGTTTGCTTGCGGGTGTTGCCTGACACTCAGAAGAGCGTGAGGTTGTAGTAGCAAAATAACCGGTCATCAATGACCGGTTTTTTGTGGGCGGAATCTGGTGAAACGTTGTTCTCTCCTCGGTAAGCCAGTCAACGCATGCCAATTTCAAATGCCGGTTGACCATTCTGCGGAGGTCCGAGCGAGGCCTGTTTTCGAAAAGGCAACGTCCTACACTACTCTGGGAATTGTCCGTAGACTTGCGCATTGCTGCGCCATTGCCACGAAGCCTATAGTCCGATCCGCGTCCACATGACGCATCGGGTTTGGCGACTCGATGGCAAGGCACAGAAACCTCCGAGCCAGCTCGGAGCGTTTCTGAATGCACTTGGCTGCCTATTTTTTGGTGGCTGTGCGTGGGAGACCTTCGGGTCTGCCGGTTTGTGCCTTGTCCGGTTCGCCAACCCGCGTACAGCTACCACCATTGTTTGGCGACAACGAGTGGTAGGTCACCTGACTTCAATTCAAGGCAATCACTCATGAAAGAATATATGGCTTTAACCAGCAACGCCGACGACCTTCCCTCGCTGTATGTAAACACCACCCAACCGCTGCACTCACTGCTCAGCACCGCCCGTTACAGAATTGGTGCGGTGACTCAGGTCCTGGAAAACCTCGCGATGCGCGGCGACATCTCCACTGATTCGGTGATTCTCAGTGATTTCGCCTTGCTTTGCTGTATCCCCTTGCGCGATGGTTGTGATGTTCTGGATGTCGTTGCGCGACGTATGGATGCCGAACCGGCTTGACGTCATCAAGCATCGACTGATGCGATAACGCACAAGTAAAAAGGACAGATGACCTTAAACGTCACCTGCCCTTTTTTACTCCAGCAAGTCGCGACGTTAAACGACAGAGAAAACGGCAGCAGCACCGAGCCATCGCCCTGCATCGGTTAAACCCGGCTGCTGTGCTGTGTCGCCTCTGGTAACAAGTGGCGTTCCGACGATGGTCTCAAGGCGACGCGTTCATTCAGAAAATGCGCGTTATCGTTGACGTCCATCGCGAGCAAGCTTGCTCCTACAGATAGGGGTATCAACGGGTCGCGACGATAAACAACCGCGGAAACGGTAGCAGCACCGAGCCATCGGCCAGCGCCGGATAAGCGCGCTCGATGGCCGTCTGATATTGCTTGAGGAACTGCGCCCGCTCCGCTTCATCCAGCGGCTCGAGAAACGGCCGCAATCCGCTGCCCTTGAACCACTCCACCACAGCAGAAGCGCCGCCGGCGAGCGGATGGTGATAAGTCGTGCGCCATACATCAACCCGGGAACAGTGGGGGCGCAGCATCGAATAGTAACCGCTGGCACTTGCCATTTCCGTCCGCTGCCCGGCGACGCCTGCCAGTTTGCCGACCCAAGGGCCATCGGCTGCGACTTCGCGCATCAAGCGGTGGGAGGATTCGTTGAGGTTGTCCGGCATCTGGATCGCCAGGCTGCCACCGGGCGCCAGCTTATTCACCAATGCCGGCAGCAAGTTCGCGTGGTCAGGCAGCCACTGCAACACCGCGTTGGCAAAGATCACATCGAAGGGGCCACTCTCGCTCCAGGTATCGATGTCAGCGGTATCGAACTGCACCTGCGGCAAGCGCTTGCGGGCGGCGTCGATCATGTCGGTCGAACTGTCCAACCCTCGCACCGTGGCGTTGGGGAAGCGTTCCACCAGCAATTCGGTCGAATTACCGGGGCCGCAACCGATGTCGATGGCCGAGCGCGCGTCATTACCGGGAATGGCCGCCAGCAGGTCACGGGCCGGGCGGGTGCGTTCATCTTCAAAAGCGACGTATTGTCTGGCGGACCAACTCATTGCGTTCTCCTGTCGGCGCGTTTGTGCAAAACGGGTCACCAAGATACAGCGCCGCAGTCGATCTGACTTCCCCGGAAGATGTATGGGTCGATTACAAAGCGAGCTCTCGCGCTGGGTCATTCAGTTTGAAAAAACCGGCCTGACGGGCCGGTTTTGCGATTTAACATCAACTATTTTTCCGGCGCATCCTTCTCCTGCATCTGCACCGAAGACTTGGTGCCATCCGTATTGTCCTTGGTCTCGTTGTCCGAATTGTCGAAGCAGCCTTGCAAGGCGAGCAGGCAGCAGGAAAGGCACAGCGTACGGGCGAGGTTCATGGTGGTCTCCGGGATAAAGGGCTTGATGTAGTGACCCGGCCTTATCGAGTTCGTTGCGATTGATCGCATCTGACGCGATGAGCGTGCAGGCCTTATGGGAGCTGGTTTATGCAAAAAGAAATGTAAGCAGAATTTTCAGCATGCCGGCGCTGTCACAAAATCAGGCGCATCCCTATAAGGAACACGGCAATGAAATTCGCAAAAATCTCGCAGAAACTCGCTCTGTGGGCCGGTAGCCCCAAGACCTTCATGAGCGCGTTGATTCTGATTGGTCTGTGGGGTCTGAGTGGGCCGATTTTCGATTACAACGATACCTGGCAGCTGATCATCAACACCTCCACCACCATCATCACCTTCCTCATGGTGTTTTTGATCCAGAACACGCAGAACCGCGATACCGACATTCTGCACTTGAAGATCGATGAATTGCTGCGGGTCAACAAGGAAGCGCGAAATGCGATGCTGGGGCTCGAATTGCTCGATCTCAAGCAGCTGGAAGCCTTGCGCAAACACTATCGCGCCATGGGCGAAAATGAAGTATTCGACCTCGAAGGTCTCGTCTCCAAGGACAAGCAAAAGCCGAAGTGGGACGAGTGCTAAACAATAAACGGCGCCTGACCTGAGTCACGCGCCGTTTTACATTTTCACTGCCAACCCCTAGCGACTGGCTTGCAGCGCCTTGGCCATCTGCAGATGGTTTTGCAGTTTGGGCAGGGTTTCTTCAGCGAAGGCTTTGATTTGCGGCACGTCGCTCGTTTGCGCGGCCTGCTGCAGCTGCTCGATGGCTTCCTGGGTGGATTTCACCTGGCTGGCCGCGTAGGCCTGGTCGAAGCTGGCATCTGCTTTCACTTCCGGCATCAGGGCCTTGGCCTTGTCGACCACTTCTTCGCGCGGGGCCACAGGCAATTCCAGTTGCTTGGCGATTTTCGCCAAATGCTGGTTGGCGGTGGTGCGATCGTTGATGACGACAATGGTGTAATCCTTGACCTCTTTGGACTCGGACAATTGGTGCGCCAGGCGACTGGCTTCGATGTCGGCCATGCCTTTGGCCGAGGCGTCATTGATGAATTCGGCGGGAGACTGGGCAAAGGCACTGCTGGCACACAGGCCCAATAAAGTGGCAAAACTGGCATTGCGTAATCGGGTGGCCATCCGGCTCATGGTCGCGCCCTCCTCTTGAAAAATTCAAGCGGGAGCTTACGCTCCCGCCTCTCAATCAAAACTACCTCACGGACTATTTCGATTTCTGACCGCCTTTGCGGCCCATATCGGGTTTCGCTGGGTCTTTTTCGACAGTCGTGGTGGTAGTTTTCCCACCTTTGCGACCGGCTTCAGACGCCTTCGTTCGATCGTTGGCGAAGTTTCCCGAGTTCGAGTTTTTTGAGTTAGGCATGATTCTCTACCTCTCTTGATGAGCGCAGCGAGCATAAGCCCGCATAGAATCAGAATTTCGATCACCGTAAAGGTTTAGAAAACATGGGATCGCTGCGACGAACGGTGGTGAATATTCACTCACCGAGCCGCAGGTGCTGCTGGCGTTTGGCGCTGTACATCGCTCCGTCGGCATGCCTGAACAACTGGCTTTCTTCGGTGCCATGTTCGGGGTAGTGCGCAACGCCGATGCTCGGCTGGATATTCACGCTGTGCCCGTCCAGGCGCAAAGGCTGGGCGAGGACCTGGCGGACTTTTTCCGCCACGTTGTCGGCGTCTTCGCTGGCGTGGATACTGTGCAGCAATACGACAAACTCATCACCGCCGATACGTGCCACGGTATCGGTTTCGCGCACGCAATGCGTGAGCCGATTGGCGACCGCTTGCAGCAGCATGTCGCCAATCGCGTGGCCGTGGGTGTCGTTGACCTCCTTGAAGCGGTCGAGATCGATGTACAGCAATCCCATTCGGCCGCTGTCTTCACGGGCCATGGCCAATGAAGCCTTGAGCCGCTCACGGAGCAACTCGCGATTGGGCAACTGGGTGAGTTGATCGTACTGGGCCATGCGCTGCAGCCTGGCGTGCAATTGCTTGCGTTCGATGGCCGTCGCGACCTGGGCGCAAACGTACTGCAGCAGTTCCTTATCCTGCTCCGTGTAGCGCTCGCCACCGGGCACGCTTTTGACGATCAGCGCACCGATGGTGCCGTTTTGTGAACTCAGCGGCACGCCCAGCCAACAGGTCGATGGCTGGTTCGCGACCAGCGCCTCGAACCCTTCAGGCAAATTGTCCAGTTCCCGGGTCAGCAGGATCGGCTGGCCGCTGCGAATGACCTCGGCACACAGGCGCCCGGTGATGGTTCCGGGCTGTTCGGGTTGCAGTTCATGGTCGTCGACGTGATAAGGAAAATTCAGCTGTCCGCAATGTTCGTCATATAAAGCGACAGAGAAATTCGGCGCCGGCAGCCATTCGCCGATCAGCCAATGGATGCGTTGGAACAGCGCCAATAAATCCTCCGTGACGTGGGCGGCTTCGGAAATCGCATACAGTGCCGCTTGCCGGGCCTCGGCCTCTTTGCGCTCGGTAATGTCGCGGGCCACGGCGATGCGCAGCTGGTCGACTTCCGACCAGCGGGCCGACCAGAGGATGTGCACCACCCGACCATCCTTGCGCAGGTAGCGATTTTCAAAGTTGAGCTTTGGCTCGCCGTCCATGATTTCCCTGGCGGCGTCGAGGGTGCGCTGCCGATCGGCGGGATGCACCAGATCGATCATCGGACGGCCGATCAACTCGTCGGGGGTATAGCCGAATATGCGCTCGCAGGCTGCACTGACAAATACGTAGCGACCGTGTTTATCGACCGCACAGACTGCGTCCAGCAAGAGATCGATGTAGCTCGCCTGGGGCGCTGAATTTCTGGTTGCCATGGTGCGGTGGGCGTTTCCGGACTATGCAGCAATAAAAAACCATCCCTGACCGATCATTACCGCTGATGCGTCCGTGCAATCAGCCTCACGCCTTGTTCGGCACCAGCCCCGGCAATGCATGCACCAGGGCGTTGATGGCGAAACCGATGAACATCACCCCGCACAACCGGGTGATCGCCAGCTCATGTCGTTGATACAGGCCGCGCACCTGCCGTGCGCCGACAATACCAATGAGGATAGCGTAGGCCATGACGCCGCCGACAAAGCTCAGGACAATCAACCACGGCAACATTGACCAATGCAACAGTTCTGCACGGCTTGAGAGCAGCGCGGTAAACGTCGCCACCGCTACCGGATAGGCTTTCGGATTGGTCAGGCCAAACAGTATGCCGTGCCAGAACGGCTGCCGCGCCGGCCCTTGAGGCGTTTCGCCAGTGCTGCGGCGAGCACGCACCGCGCGCAAACCGAGCCAGAACAGATAGAGCCCGCTGAGCACCCCCAACACATCGAAGGCTGTACTGCCGATTTCCCGCGCACCGACAATCGCGATCAACGCGGTGCTGCACCAGACCACATCCCCCAGCAAATGCCCGCAGAGAAACCCCGCCCCGGCCCGCCGGCCATGCGCCGCGCCGATGCCGAACACCGCCAGCACCCCCGGCCCCGGCGTGATGCCGTAGATAAAGCCCGAGGCGAGAACGGCCATTAGCAGCGATGGAGTCATGGGAAGTCCTTGCAGAGACTGGGCGAATGCGCGCCAGTCTATCTCAGGTCTCCGGGGCGGTGGGGCGTTCCTCAAGGTCGGTCTTGACCTGGGGATGCCGCTGGTTGAACCGAGGGAGATCGGAGGTGTGGGCGGCGGAGGGGTTACAGCGGGGATACGTGCGGTCGAGCGGTCAGGTCGATGCCAAGGCCTCGCATAACGACCAACATGGTTTTGAGCGTGGGATTCCCTTCTTCGCTGAATGAGCGATAAAGCTGCTCACGGGAAAGACCGGTTTCGCGGGCCAGCTCGCTCATGCCTTTGGCGCGAGCAACAACTCCCAGTGCCTTAGCGATGTATTCAGCGTTGCCAGTCTCAAACGCATCCGCCATGAAAATGGCGATTGCTTCAGGGCCGTCCAGGGCTGCTGCCGGGACGTAGTTGTAAATTTTTTCGCTCATTCTGACCTCCACTCGCTGGCGAGTTTTTTAGCCGCTTCAATATCACGGCTTTGGCTGCTTTTGTCGCCGTCGCACAACAGCAAAACGAATTCATCACCTGACTGCTGAAAATATACGCGGTAGCCAGGGCCGTAGTGAATCCGTAACTCGCTGACCTTCTTCGTGGACGGCGACAAACAGCTGGAGAGTGATCAGGTCGAGACGGCGGATCAGGCTTTTTTGCAGCATGGTGGGCTCGATGACTTCGGTTCGACTGAATCGGCAATATAGCCCGGTTTTAGCCCACAACATCACGAGCAATCGTCCTACACATAAATCTCTCGTAACACTCAAGCTTCCCGGAAACGGCCGATTCAACGCCTCAGGCGCAGTCTGTAAAGTCTGGGTACACAAACAGTTGGCAACACTACTCAAGGACAGATACGTCAAATGGACTCAGTAAATACCTTCACCAACTATAGAAAACTGATCTCGCTGGCCGATCACGACTGGGAAACAGCCGAAGCCGGAAAAGTCGCGGGGCTCAATGTCGACATCAGAAACACCAATCGAATGGTTGACCAATACGGGCGTGAGTTTCATCACTTTTGCACCACATCTTATCTTGGCCTGGATCACCATCCCGATCTGCTCGACGGAGCCATCACCACGTTGTGGGAAACCGGCACCCTTCGCGTCGCCAATTCAAAGAATCGCTGCAAACTGGCAAGTCTGGAACAGTACGAAACCGAGCTGTCCGAGTTATTTGGCACCCATTGCATCAGCACGCTGTCATGCAGTGCGGCGAGTGCTGGAGTGCTGCCATTGCTGGCAAGCGGCGTGTTCACTGAAAACCGCCCCCCTGTAATGGTGTTCGACCGCTTGGCACATTACTCGATGAATCACATCAAAGCTGCCTGCGCGGACGAAACCAAGGTCGTGACAAGTCCGCATAACGACATGGATTTTCTCGAAAAACAGTGCCAGCGAGAGGCCAGGGTCGCGTATGTTGCCGACGGCGCTTACAGCATGGGCGGAGTTGCCGATCTGGACAGTCTTTTGTACCTGAAAGACCGCTATGGACTGTTTCTTTATCTGGATGACTCCCATGCTCTTTCCGCAGTTGGCACATTCGGCGCAGGCCTCGTAAGACCCAGGATGCACGCCCTTGAGGATCACTGTCTGATCGTCGCCTCCTTAGCCAAGTCGTTTGGCGCCAGCGGCGGTCTGGTAATGCTGGGCGATGAAAGACAGAAGAAGCTCATCCAGCGTTACGGCGGCCCCAGCAACTGGTCGCAAAGCTTGAACAGCGCAGCCATCGGTGCAGGCAGAGCATCAATCAAGCTTCACCGCACCCCGGAATTTGCCGCATTACAGGAGAAATTACAGGCTAATATTCAGCTCTTTGACAGCCTGATTCGAACCAGACAACACGGCAGTAACATGGCGATTCGACTGATTCACTGCGGTGAAGCGGCGCAAGCCAACTGCATCGCCGTAGAACTGGCCAACCTCGGTTTTTTCACTTCGGCAGTCTTTTTTCCGGTGGTGGCACAAGGTAATGCCGCCATCAGAATTACTCTGCGTGCCGATATGGATCCGTCGCTTATCTGCCACTTCTGCGAACTCCTCACCGAGCTTTTACGCACACACGTTGGGAGCCTCAGCGACTGAAATCCTGGGAAGACTCCATGAATACCACCCTCCTCGTCACCTGCAGCACAGTTTTTCTCGCCCAATTGGGCATGAGCATTTATCTGCCCGCGCTACCGGAGATGGCTCGAAGTCTCGGCGCCGACGCCTCGCAGCTTTCATGGGGACTAGCTGTGTACCTGATCGGTATGGCCCTGCCGATGCTGTTCTGGGGCAGCCTGGGCCAGCGCATTGGTCGAAAACCGGTGTTGCTCGCCGCACTCGGTATCTATGGAGCGGGTAATCTGGCGCTTCCACTGGGCGAGTCGCTTGAATCGTTCCTGATTTTTCGACTGGTTCAGGGTGTCGGCGCCAGCGGGATTTCGGTGATGGCGCGAGTGCTGATCCGCGACAGTTTCCGCGGTGACCTGCTGGCCAAAGCGCTGTCCTGGATTTCCATTTCCTTCGTGGTGGCGTTGGGGATCGGTCAATACCTGGGGTCGATCATTCAAGTTGCGCTGGGCTGGTCAGCTATTTTCTACCTGTTGGGTGGTGCGAGCCTGTTGATGGCGGGGATTGTAGTGCGAGTTACGTTCCCGATACTGACCGAGGACAACGTTCGATTGTCCGCCTGGTCGAGCTACTGGCGCATTCTGTGTGATCGAGCCTTTTTGTTGCCAGCCCTGGCCGGCGGTCTCGGTTACGGAGTGATCATCGCGTTCAACACGGCCGCGCCGCTGATTCTGCAAGGACCGTTCAACTGGTCGGCCGTCGAGTACGGGTTGTTGGGCTGGCCCATCAGTGCGGCATATTTTCTGGGAGCGCTGGGGGTCAATGCCTTTGTGCTTCGTATCGGGCAACGCAGGCTGATGACAGTTGGCGCAGGGTTGGTGCTGGCTGGCAGCGCAGCGATGTTGCTGGGGAGTATTGCGGGCAGTTCAGTGGCGTTGCTGTTCTGGCTACCGTATTGCCTTGCCGTGTTCGGCCAGTCGTTGAACTACCCGATCAGCCTGTCGCTGGCCAACGCCGGTTCGCCAGTCGGCGGGGCGTATGCGATGGCGTTGAGCGGTTTCATTCACCAGCTGATGGCTGCCGCCATCGGCGGGATCGCCAGCCTGATCGCCAGTCCGCAGGCCTGGCCACTATCGTTGTTATGCGCCTTGCTGGCGGTGGGCGCGATCCTCTGCGTGATGCTCGCGCCCGGGGGTAAATCCATCTAGAACGCGCTACGGAAGATCTCCTCGATCTGCCGCTGATCCGCCACCCGTGGATTAGTCAGGCCACAGGCGTCTTTCAGGGCATTGCTGGCAAGGAGCGGGATGTCGTTGAGTTTGGCGCCGAGTTCACGCAAGCCGGCGGGGATTTCAACATCCCTGGACAGGTTGCGGATGGCCGCGATGGCCGCTTGAGCACCCTTTTCCGGGCTGAATCCATGGGTGTCGACGCCCATTGCCACGGCAACATCCCTCAGGCGATCGGCGCACACCAGCGCGTTGAAGCTTTGCACATGGGGCAACAGCACGGCGTTGCATACGCCATGGGGCAAGTCGTAGAACCCGCCCAGCTGATGCGCCATGGCGTGGACATGGCCCAGTGAAGCATTGTTGAAAGCCATGCCGGCGAGGAACTGTGCATACGCCATGTTTTCCCGTGCCGCCAGGTCGCTGCCGTCGCTGACGGCCAGGCGCAGGTTGTTGCTGATCAAGGTGATCGCCTTGAGCGCGCAGGCATCGGTGATCGGGGTGGCGGCGGTGGAGACGTAGGCTTCGATTGCATGGGTCAGCGCGTCCATGCCGGTGGCCGCCGTCAGGCCTTTGGGCATGGCGACCATCAGCGCCGGGTCGTTGACCGACAGCAGCGGCGTGACGTTGCGGTCGACGATGGCCATTTTCACGTGACGGGATTCGTCGGTGATGATGCAGAAGCGTGTCATTTCGCTGGCCGTGCCGGCGGTGGTGTTGATGGCGATCAGCGGCAGTTGCGGTTTGGTCGACTGATCGACGCCCTCATAGTCGCGGATCTGCCCGCCGTTGGTCGCGCACAAGGCGATGCCTTTGGCGCAGTCATGGGGCGAACCGCCACCGAGGGACACCACGAAATCACAGCCGCTATCCTTGAGCAGTCCCAGGCCCAGCTCGACGTTGGCGATGCTCGGGTTAGGCTTGGCGCCGTCAAAGATCACCGAATCGATGTCCAGCATCGCCAGCTTCCCGGCAATCATCTTCGCCACGCCGGCCTTGGCCAGCCCGGTGTCGGTGACGATCAACGCCTTGCGAAAACCGTATTTGCCAATGGCGACCATGGCTTCGTCGAGGCAACCAATGCCCATGATGTTCACGGCGGGGATGAAAAACGTGCTGCTCACGAGTGAATCTCCAGGCTGGGGCCGAATCGGAGGGCCGATCCAGCGGGTACCCACAGGATCGACCCTTCGGTTGCGCAGTAACTTGATCTGGCTCAAGTCCCGGGCGTGATAAAGTCGCCGCCCATCAGACCTTTTGCTTTGAGACGCCGACTGCAATGACCGATTTCCTGGATGTCGATGCCCAACTTGAAGACTGGAACGCCTTGCGGGGCACCGCCTCGTTCAGCGGCTTGCTGGTGGGCAATGGCGCCAGCCGCGCAGTGTGGGACGACTTCGGGTATGACTCGCTGTTTGAAAACGCCCGCACCGTCGAAGAAAAACCGATGAGCCAGTCCGAACTGAGCGTGTTCGACGCAATGCAAACGCGCAGCTTCGAACAGGTGCTCAGCGCGCTGAAAACCACCAGCCGGGTCAACAAGGCCCTGGCCGTCAGCTCTGCCGCACCGCGTAATCGCTACTACGCGATCAAGGAAGCGCTGATCAACACTGTGCACGCGGTGCACATTCCTTGGCGGCTGGTGGTGCCCTCGACCCTGGCGACAATCAGTCAGGAACTGGGCAATTATCGGACGGTGTTCACCACCAACTACGATTTGCTCAACTACTGGGCGATCCAGCACCAGCCTGACGCTATCGGCGACTTGTTCCAAGGGGCAGAACCGAGCTTCGACCTGAGCGCCGCGAGCACAGAAAAAACCCGGCTGCTGTACTTGCACGGCGGCCTGCATCTGGTGCGTAACCAGGACGGCACCGCACGCAAGCTGATGTCGACCGAGGGCACCTTGCTCGGCAGCTTCGCCATCAACAACACGATCAAGACCCTCGACGACGTGCCGCTGTTCGTCAACGAAGGGCCGGCTCTGGACAAGCTCAAGACCATTCGCAGCTCGGATTATCTGTCGTTCTGCTATGACCAGTTACTGGGGCATGGCGAGGGGCTGTGCATCTTCGGTCATGCCTTGGGCGAGCAGGACAGCCACATCATTCATGCGTTGCGCCAGGCGAAACCCAAGCGCGTGGCGGTGTCGATTTATCCGCGCAGCAAGGCGTTCATCCAGCATCAGAAGCGGCATTACGCGAAGGTGTTTGAGGGGACCGGGGTTGAGTTGCAGTTTTTCGATTCCAAGACGCATGCCTTGGGGAGCCCGAAGCTGACTGTACCGGTTGAAGTTTAGCGGCGCGTCGACTGACCGAATCCGGTGCGGCTTCTGTGCATTGAAATGCAGCGCATCCCCGCGATCGAGCAGCACCCGCTCGTTCATGAAGTCCACTTCCACCTGCCCTTCGTGGACGAACAGAAACTCTTCCCCCAGGTGTTCCTTGAAGGATTTGTCGGCGAACTCGATCGGCGGGTAAATCATGAACGGCAGCAGGCTGCGGTCGCTGACCTGATGGGCCAGCACCGCGTAACCGGGGCTATGGTCATTGGGCTGCGGTGCGGCGATCCGACAAGCCAGCTTCTACGGGGGATGTGGTTAGAGCACCGGCAGGGTCTTGTCCTTGATCACTTTGGTCGGGCCGTTGGCCTTCACGCTAGCGATGCCTTTGTCTATCGCGGCATCGGAGGAGTAAGCCTCACTGCTGCCAATGATCTCGTGATTGCCGGCCTTGAGGTTGAAGTAAGGATGGCCATCCTTGGTGGTTTTTTTCTCGTAGCGTTCATCCAGCGGGCTGTTGGACTGAACCGATGCGATGCCTTTGTCGGCAGCGGCGCGGGTAGTGTACAGCTCGCTGGTCAGAATGGTTTCGGCATTGGCGGCCTTCAGTACAAACCTGAACTGGCCACTGCTGCTTTTGCTCATTTCGTACCATCCGGACATGCTCGTTCTCCTTGGCGATTGAGAGGATGTGCGCTTCAGAGTAAAGACCAGGCCAGGATTTTTGTCGCCTGTACCGGCCCCTTCGCGAGCGAAAGGGCCGGCAAGGTCACCGCAAAACCACCCTACTTCACCCCCGCCCGCACCACCGACAACTCCGGCACCTGCACCCGTCGTTGACTCAGGTATCGCGTACAGCTCACCCGCAAAAACGAAGCAAAGTTGACCACCTCACCGCGATAATCCATCACCTCTTCGTACAACTTGGCGATCAACTGATTGGTGGTCATGCCGTCGACCTCGGCGATTTCGCTGAGGATGTCCCAGAACTGATTCTCCAGGCGCAAGGTGGTGACTACCCCGCAGATACGCAGCGAGCGCGAGCGCGATTCGTAGAGAATCGGATCAGCTTTGACATAGAGCTCGCACATGCACAGGTCCCTCATTACAGCGTTATTTTGGTGCCCAGCAATCCGAGGAAACCGGCCAGCCAGCTCGGATGGGCCGGCCAGGCCGGGGCAGTGGCCAGATTGCCTTGGACGTGACCCTCCGTCACCGGGATATCGATGAACGTACCACCGGCCAGGCGCACTTCCGGGGCACACGCCGGGTAGGCGCTGCATTCGCGACCTTCCAGAATGCCCGCCGCCGCCAGCAACTGCGCGCCGTGACACACGGCGGCGATCGGTTTGCCGGCCTTGTCGAACGCTCGCACCAGTTCCAGGACTTTTTCGTTCAGGCGCAGGTACTCCGGCGCACGACCGCCCGGCACCAGCAGCGCGTCGTAATCGGTTTCGGCCACCTTGGCAAAATCGAAGTTCAGGGCAAACAGATGGCCGGGTTTTTCACTGTAGGTCTGGTCGCCTTCGAAGTCATGGATCGCCGTGCGCACGGTCTGGCCCGCGGTTTTGTCCGGGCAAACGGCGTGCACCGTGTGGCCGACCATCAGCAGTGCCTGGAAGGGCACCATCACTTCGTAGTCTTCGACGTAATCGCCGACCAGCATCAGGATTTTCTTGGCAGCCATGGGGAGACTCCTCTGGGTTATATGGGCCTGCAGGAGTATTCAAGGTAGTCCTTTATCTGTATGGCAGGTAATACCCGACTACTACGCCGACATCTGTAGGAGCTGGGGGCATTACGCCCAACTGTACGGATAACTCTGATCCCAGCTGTAACAGCGCAGACGCCGCGGTTTATGGCTAGATGAAGGCTCTTCCCACCGCCCTCGATCCTGGTTGCCATCATGTCCTCGCGCGAAAACACCGGCATGGCCCTCGGCCTGCTCGGCGTTGTGATCTTCAGCCTTACACTGCCCTTCACCCGGATCGTCGTGCAGGAACTCCATCCGTTGCTCAACGGCCTGGGCCGTGCACTGTTCGCGGCGGTTCCGGCGGCGATATTGTTGCTGTGGCGCCGGGAACAATGGCCAACATGGAAACAGGTCAAAGGCCTGAGCCTGGTGATTGCCGGGGTGATCCTCGGCTTCCCGGTACTCTCGGCCTGGGCCATGCAAACCTTGCCGGCGTCCCACGGTGCGCTGGTCAACGGCCTGCAACCGCTGTGCGTGGCGCTGTATGCCGCCTGGTTGTCCCATGAACGACCGTCGAAAGCCTTCTGGGCCTGCGCCGCCCTGGGCAGCGCGCTGGTGCTCGGTTATGCGCTGATCAGCGGTGCCGGCAGCATTCAGGCCGGTGATTTGCTGATGCTTGGGGCGATTGCCGTGGGTGGCCTGGGGTATGCCGAAGGCGGCCGGTTGGCCAAGGAAATGGGCGGCTGGCAGGTGATCTGCTGGGCGCTGGTGCTGTCGACGCCCCTGCTGATCGGACCGGTGCTGTACCTGGCGCTGCAACATCAAGGCGCGATTTCGGCCAGGACCTGGTGGGCGTTCGGATACGTCTCACTGTTCTCGCAGTTCATCGGTTTCTTTGCCTGGTACGCCGGGCTGGCCATGGGCGGCATTGCCCGGGTCAGTCAGATCCAGCTGTTGCAGATCTTCTTCACCATCGCGTTTTCGGCATTGTTCTTCGGCGAACACATCGAGCCGATCACCTGGCTGTTTGCCGCCGGAGTGATCGTGACGGTGATTTTGGGCCGCAAGACGGCGGTGCGCCCGGCGCAACCGGGCACGTTACCGGCGGGAATTCAAACCAGATAACCATCGGCTCGCAGCAGGGTCTCGAGGCAATGTTCGCTGATGTGGTAGAAATCCTTCAGTTCCTGAATCTTCACCAACAGCTGAGCCGGGTCCATCGGTTCGGCGCGCTTGACCGCCAGGATCATCTTGTTCTTGTTGGTGTGCTCCAGTGAAATGAACTCGAAGACCTTGGTTTCATAACCGCAGGCTTCCAGAAACAGCGCGCGCAAACTGTCGGTGACCATTTCCGCCTGTTGGCCCAGGTGCAGTCCGTATTGCAGCATCGGCTTGAGCAGCGCCGGGCTCTGGATCTGCAGGCGGATCTGCTTGTGGCAGCACGGCGAGCACATGATGATCGAAGCCCCGGAACGAATGCCGGTGTGGATCGCATAGTCGGTAGCGATGTCGCAGGCATGCAGCGCGATCATCACGTCCAGTTCGCTCGGCGCGACGCTACGCACATCACCGCATTTGAACACCAGGCCCGGATGTTCCAGCTTTGCAGCCGCGGTGTTGCACAGGGCGACCATGTCTTCACGCAACTCGACCCCTGTCACCTCGCCTTCGGCTTTCAAGGTATTGCGCAGATAGTCGTGGATCGCGAACGTCAAATAACCCTTGCCCGAACCAAAATCCGCGACACGTACCGGCTTGTCCAGCGCCAGGGGCGAGGAGGTCAACGCATGGCTGAAGACTTCGATGAACTTGTTGATCTGCTTCCACTTGCGCGACATCGCCGGGATCAACTCATGTTGCTTGTTGGTCACGCCGAGGTCGGCAAGGAATGGCCGGCTCAGGTCGAGAAATCGGTTCTTTTCGCGATTATGCTCGGCGGATGGCACTTCACGTAATTGCTGAGGTTTGCTCTTGAACAGCGAAGACTTGCCCTTTTTACTGTATTCGAGCTGGGCTTCGTCAGTCAGCGCCAGCAAATGCGCATTTTTGAACGAGGCCGGCAGCAACCCGGCGATGGTCGCGATGCCCTCGGCAAGAGACAGGTTCTTGGTGATGTCGCGGGTCTTGTAGCGGTAGACAAAGGACAGGCAGGGCTGATCCTTGACCGTCAATTGCTTGATGATCAGCCGCTGCAGGTCTGTCTCTGCGCCAACGTACTTGGCCAGCACCAGCTTGATGAAAGCGTTCTGCCTCAGACTGGTCGCCAACAGGTCGATAAATTGCGCGTGGTGATCCGGCGTGAGGCTGGCGGTAACGGACATGTAAAAAACGTCTCGGCGTGGAAATCGGGAATGACCGGCATTTTAAGGGGGATAGGGGTTTTCGGCACGGGGTTATTTTCCGGCAGGTCCCGGCCACGCCTCCAGGACCTGACCCGCTGAAACCTCAGGGTTCCACCAACCGCAATTTACGGTTGGTGGGAGAATTGATGACGTATTTGACAATCAACCCCACCGGCACCGCCCAGGTCAGGCCGTTGGCCGGATCGGTGACCACGGCGACGGTGTCGGAACTGGCCGAGATATCCAGGCGCCGGCGATCATGGCTGGACTTGAGCACCCCATAGGCATGACTGACCAGCCTCTCCGCCAGGTGCATTGGCACATCGATACTCTCCAGGTGCTTCACTGCACGACAGAACAGCACCTGATCATCGAGCAATCCATCGCCCTCATGTCGAGCCAGAAATGCCTGGGCAATGACCAGCAACTCCTCATTCAATGCCTGGCTTTCATCGCCGGCCTTCATGTCAACGGCTCCTGTGGCGTTTCCGCCAACGAGGTCGTCACCGCAACAGGCCGGGCCGCGCGACGCAGGTCGGGCCCCGCACAAGGCAAGTGCACGGCCGGATTGGGCATCCCGCTGGGCGAAAGTTCATGGGTCATTTCGAACTCGGCCCGAACCGACCAGCCGCACGCCTCCGACGTACATTGCAGATACGCTACCCTCAGGAAAATATGACGGCCTTCACTGGTACGAATACGCATTCGGTTCAAGCAGTGCGGACACACCATTTTGTAAGTGCTCATGCTTGACTCCCGGCATTCATCTGGTGGCAATCAACAAGATCAAACGCAATACTGCTTGAAACATTGATTACCCCACCCCGTTCTAACGAATACCGTTTACCGGAAAAAAGAAAGTCCAAGGGGCGATGCTGTGTCAGGCACGAGTCAAGCTCGTAGGAAATCACCCTGATACCATTAGGAAGTTTCGACATCGTAGTGTTCTGATTCATAGCTGATTATTGATCACTCACAAGAAAGAAAGTACGCGAAATGCGTAACTTAGACACTCAAAATGCATGTGTCAAAAGGAAGAGGCTCAAATTGAGTAGCAAAAAATCACAAGATATCCTGGCGCGCCTGAAGCTGATAACCGGCACCAAGACCGACGCTTCGTTATCCATAGCGCTACAGGTCAGCCCTCAGACACTGAGCAGCTGGAAAGGGCGCGACAGCACGCCATACTCATTATGCGTAGATATCGCACAAGCAAGGGGCATCTCCCTCGATTGGTTGCTGCTCGGTGAAGGACCTATCCTGCGGCATACACTGGCCGCGTCCTCCGACGACACTCAAGAAAGCAAAACACGGGAAAACACTATTCTCGCCCTCTGGCGATTGCTCGGCGAAGATGATCGCTGCGCCATACAACACGCACTGGAAGAAAAATGGCGACTGCGCGAAATGGAACTCAAACTATCGCAAATGACCTCCATCCTCGCAGCATTGCAACATTCGAATGAATAAATCCCCATGTAATCCGCGATTTCACTACTTCAAGGCATGCCACAACAGCATGATATTGCCGCTGCTGCGGATAATCAGTGCGCATGACAATACGCTCACCACTGCATGCCACGGACTCACGGGTACAAACGCCAGCAGTACATCCATACCGGCAAGGCAAAACACTCCACCGCACAGGCTGATCAATAGTCCGTCACACCAGCAATAACATTGTTCGTCACGCTGATAACAGGCAAGCCTGAACGCGCTCAGCAAATGAGCGATACCGGTGACGCAGATTAGCGCGATCATTACATTGCCCATCATCCCCGTCCTCGCAGATGCCGAATGATTTCGCCGATACCGGCGCCGTCAACCCACTGCATCAACTTGATGCTGATGGGGATGACGATCAGTGCGCAGAAAAACGCCGTCACCCCCCCGGTCAGGAACGGAGCCAGCCGCAACGCGACAGGAGTGAACAGATAGCCGACGCCCGCCGACAGCAACCAGGAGCCGATACGCTGCCAGGCCTTGAAATTGCTCCCGGTGGTCGTGACGAGCCATGCGCCCAGCGCCGCACCGAACAGCGCCTCGCCATCGATCGAGGGCAGCGTCGCGATGCCCAATCCCAGCATGAGACCGCTGAGGCTGTTGTAGCTTGAGTCAGTCAGGCTCATGGGCGCCTCGCGGATCGATCTCTGCCATAGCGATGACGCCGGTCTCGATGGCTTTGAGCAAAGCAGTGCTGCGCGAGTTGACGGCAAACTTGCGGCGGATATTGGCGAAGTGATAGTTGATCGTGGACACCGAGCAATTCTGAATCATGGCGATCTCCCAGGAAGTTTTCCCTTGGTAGCACCAGATCAGGGCCTGCTTCTCCTTCACCGTCAGTCGGGCCGATGGCGCACTGTCTCCACGACGGGGTACTGCATAAACAAAAGAGTCGAGCGGTTGATGCGTTGACATGACAAAACTCCCTCTATGCCAGAGCTCCCGTTACCGGGCGCTCACTATTGGAGAGAGATGTTGAAGACAAGCTTGCGTGCGGACAACTTGCCGGGATTGTAGCGTCGCGCGCTACACAAACGGACTTGAACGGTCCTCAGCCAAGGACCACCAAACGGTTGGGCAACTCGTTGCGCACATGGGTTACCGGCACGTGAACCTTGAGCAATTCACCGCAGGCTTCGATGCAGGTGACAAAGCCCTGCAAGGTCTGTCCCTGTTTCACCTGTCGGGTGAACGCCGCCACAATCGTGTCCCAGTGGGTGTTATCCAGGCGCTTGGAAATGCCCTCATCCACCAGAATCTCGACATAGCGCTCGGCCTCCGAAACGAAAATCAGCATTCCGGTGCTGCCCATCGTGTGGTGCAGGTTTTGCGCCAGGAACTGCCGACGGGCCAGGTTCGAGGCGCGCCAGTGACGCACCGAGCGCGGGATCAGGTGTGTGGTGACCCTGGGAATTCGAAACACCAGGGACAGCACGATGAAGGCCCCCCATTGCACCAGCAACAGGCTGTGCAGGGTCAGCCAGCCGGTCAGGTAATGCACCACACCCGGCACCACCAGCGCCAGCAGGCTGGCCCAGAGCAACGGAATGTAGGCATAGTCGTCGGCACGGGCCGCGAGCACTGTGACCAGTTCGGCATCGGTATCGCGTTCGACCCGGGCAATCGCCTCGGCGACTTTGCGTTGTTCGTGTTCAGTCAGTAACGCCATGTTCAAAGACACCTGCTCGCTATCGTTGTTTTACCTACGTCATCACCAGCCGCCCGACGAACCGCCGCCCCCGAAACTGCCCCCGCCGCCACTGAAGCCCCCGCCGCCACCACCGCCACCAAAACCGCCACCGCCAAAACCGCCTCCCGAACTGCCTCGACCGCCACCACCGCTTGGCAGGATACCGAGCATCTGGCAGACGAATATCGTCAGGATGAACAGCATCACCAGAAACACCAGCAACCCCGGATGCCGCGAAACGAAGTCGTTTTGCTGATCGCCTCGGGACTCGTACACCGTAGACGGCTCATCCAGCGGGTTACCCCCCAACACCACCAGCATTGCCGCGACCCCGTCGCTGATGCCCTTGCTGAAGTTGCCGGCCTTGAACGCCGGGGTGATCACCTGATTGATGATCACCGAACTCTGCGCATCGGTCAGGCGCTCTTCCAGGCCATAACCGACTTCGATACGCAACCTGCGCTCATCGCGAGCGACGATCAGCAACGCGCCGTTGTTCTTGTCCTTCTGGCCGATGCCCCAGTGGCGCCCCAGCTGATAACCGAAGTCCGCGATGTCAGCGCCCTGCAAATCCGGCAACGTGACCACCACCAACTGCTCACCGGAGGCCTTTTCATGGGCATCGAGCTGCTGGGTGAGCTGCTCACGCACCGACGGATCGATCATCCCGGCGTTATCCACCACCCGCCCTGTCAGTTGCGGAAACTTCAATTCGGCCTGGGCCGTCAGGGCCAGCACCCAAAGCAACAGTACCAGGCCAATTTTCAACACGCGCATTGGCTACCTCATCCATGGTGACGCATCTAACCTGAACCGGTGCTTACTGAAACTTCACTTCAGGCGCTTTTTCCGCATTGGACGTAGTGGCCTCGAAGGTTTCCCGGATCGGCAAATCGCTGTACATCACCGTGTGCCACAGGCGACCGGGGAAGGTGCGGATTTCGGTGTTGTATTTTTGCACCGCAAGAATGAAATCCCGGCGCGCTACGGCGATGCGGTTCTCGGTGCCTTCAAGCTGCGATTGCAACGCGAGGAAGTTCTGGTTGGCCTTGAGATCCGGATAGCGCTCGACGACCACCATCAAACGACTCAATGCGCCGGTCAGCTGATCCTGGGCCTGCTGGAACTGTTTGAGTTTCTCCGGGTTGTCCAGGGTGTTGGCATCGACCTGAATCGAAGTCGCCTTGGCCCGGGCTTCGACCACTGCGGTCAAGGTCTCCTGTTCATGCTGCGCGTAGCCCTTGACGGTTTCCACCAGGTTGGGGATCAGGTCGGCGCGGCGCTGGTACTGGTTCTGCACCTGGCCCCAGGCGGCCTTGGCCTGTTCATCGAGGGTCGGAATGTTGTTGATGCCGCAGCCGGCCAGCAAGCTGGTCAGCAACATCATGGCTGCGACCCGCAGGGTGTACCGATAGTGGTGTCGTACGTTCATCTGGTTGACGCTCCCTTGCACATTCCGTTGAAAAAACAACCTGCGAACTTTGAGGACGGCTCTTGGGGCATAATCTGCGCCGCCACTGGATTGCATCGGGCCAATGGGCTAAAAGATGCCCCAGCGCTAAAACACTATAGAACTGTGCTGCATTTACCTGAACAACAATAGTCGCTCCCTAAACTTTGGCTGACCGGCGCGTAGTCACGGCCGTTTAGGCTTTAGAGAAAACCATTCATGAAGAAGCTGTGTTTGCTGGGCCTGTTCGTCAGCCTGGCCAGTCATACCGTATTGGCCGCCACGACCCCCGCACCTCTGGAGAACAAGGACGCTTTCATCGGTAACCTGATGAAGCAAATGACCCTCGATGAAAAAATCGGCCAACTGCGCCTGATCAGCATCGGCCCGGAAATGCCCCGGGAGCTGATCCGCAAGGAAATCGCCGCTGGCAACATCGGCGGCACGTTCAACTCGATCACCCGCCCGGAAAACCGTCCGATGCAGGACGCGGCCATGCGCAGCCGATTGAAGATCCCGATGTTCTTCGCCTACGACGTGATCCACGGCCACCGCACCATTTTCCCGATCCCCCTGGCCCTGGCCTCGAGCTGGGACATGGACGCCATCGGTCTGTCCGGGCGCGTCGCCGCCAGGGAAGCCGCGGCGGACAGCCTCGACATCACCTTTGCGCCGATGGTCGATATCTCCCGCGACCCGCGCTGGGGTCGTACATCCGAAGGTTTCGGCGAAGACACTTACCTGGTGTCGCGCATCGCCGGCGTCATGGTCAGGGCCTTGCAGGGCAGTGGCCCGAATGCGGCCGACAGCATCATGGCGAGCGTCAAGCACTTTGCCTTGTACGGCGCGGTCGAGGGCGGTCGCGACTACAACATCGTCGACATGAGCCCGGTCAAGATGTACCAGGACTACCTGCCGCCGTACCGCGCGGCGATCGACGCCGGTGCCGGCGGGGTGATGGTTGCGCTGAACTCGATCAACGGCGTGCCGGCCACCGCCGACACCTGGCTGATGAATGACCTGCTGCGCAAGCAATGGGGCTTCAAGGGCCTGGCCGTCAGCGACCACGGGGCGATTTTCGAATTGATCAAGCACGGGGTCGCCCGCGACGGCCGCGAAGCCGCGAAGCTTGCCATCAAGGCCGGCATCCACATGAGCATGAACGACACGCTCTATGGCAAGGAACTGCCAGGACTGCTGAAGGCCGGCGAGATCCAGCAGAGCGACATCGACAATGCCGTGCGTGCCGTACTGGACGCCAAGTACGACATGGGCCTGTTCAAGGACCCGTACCTGCGCATCGGCAAGGCTGAGGATGACCCGGCCGACACCTACGCCGACAGCCGCCTGCACCGCGCCGAAGCCCGCGATGTCGCGCGCCGCAGCCTGGTATTGCTGAAGAACCAGGGTGAAACCCTGCCGTTGAAGAAAACCGCGAAAATCGCCCTGGTCGGACCGCTGGCCAAGGCGCCGATCGACATGATGGGCAGTTGGGCGGCCGCGGGCCGTCCGGCTCAATCGGTGACGCTGTTCGACGGCATGACCCATGCGCTGGGCGCACAGTCGACGCTGATCTACGCCCGTGGCGCCAACATCACCAGCGACAGGAAAGTCCTCGACTACCTGAACTTCCTCAATTTCGATGCCCCGGAAGTGGTGGATGATCCGCGCTCGGCGCAAGTGCTGATCGACGAGGCCGTGAAGGCCGCCAGGGATGCCGATGTCGTCGTCGCGGCAGTGGGCGAATCCCGTGGCATGTCCCACGAGTCGTCGAGCCGCACCGACCTGAACATCCCCGCCAACCAGCGCGAGCTGATCAAGGCATTGAAAGCCACGGGCAAACCGCTGGTGCTGGTATTGATGAACGGCCGCCCACTGTCGATTCTCGAAGAGAAGGACCAGGCAGACGCGATACTGGAAACCTGGTTCAGCGGCACCGAAGGCGGCAACGCCATCGCCGACGTGCTGTTCGGCGACTACAACCCTTCGGGCAAACTGCCGATCACCTTCCCGCGCTCGGTGGGTCAGATTCCGACTTACTACAACCACCTGAGCATTGGCCGGCCGTTCACACCGGGCAAACCGGGCAACTACACCTCGCAGTATTTCGATGACACCACAGGGCCTCTGTTCCCGTTCGGTTTCGGCTTGAGCTACACCCACTTCAGCCTGACCGACATGGCCTTGTCCTCGACCACGCTGAACAAGACCGGCAAGCTCGACGCCAGCGTCATGGTGAAAAACACCGGCCAGCGTGACGGCGAAACCGTGGTGCAGTTGTACATCCAGGACGTGACCGGCTCGATGATCCGACCGGTCAAGGAGCTGAAGAACTTCCAGAAAATCATGCTCAAGGCCGGCGAACAGAAAGTGGTGCACTTCACCATCACCGAGGACGACCTGAAGTTCTTCAACGCCCGGCTCAAGTACGCCGCGGAACCGGGCAAGTTCAATGTGCAGATCGGCCTGGATTCACAGGACGTGACGCAGCAAAGCTTTGAACTGCTGTAGTTAGTCATACGCCACAAAACCTGTGGGAGCGGGCTTGCCCGCGATGAGGCCATCACATTCAACATCCATGTCGAATGTGAGGCCGTCATCGCGGGCAAGCCCGCACACAAATCGCCTGGCCCGGTACTACTCGCGCGGCACCAGGTCCAGGCACACCGAGTTGATGCAATACCGCAGCCCGGTCGGCGGCGGACCATCCGGGAACACATGCCCCAGGTGCGCATCGCATTTGGCGCAAACCACCTCGGTGCGAATCATCCCATGGCTGACATCACGGATCTCGACCATGGCACTGTCGCCGATCGGCGCGTAAAAACTCGGCCAGCCGCAACCGGAGTCGAACTTGGTCTTGGAATCAAACAGCGGCTCGTTGCAGCAAATGCAGTGAAAAATGCCGTCAACCTTGCTGTCATTGTATTTGCCGGAAAACGGCCGTTCGGTGCCCTTGAGGCGGCAAACGTTATACTGCTCCGGATCGAGCATCGCCTTCCATTCTTCCAGGGTTTTTTCCAACTTTTCCATTGTCACACCTCAGCAGCTGAAAAAGCCCGATCTGTACCTTTTCCACGGATCGGGCGGCACGTATGATTGCGCCTCGTCAAACGCCAGTCTGGCAGCCAGACCACGCGCATTCAAACGGATTTATGTGTGCCGCATGACAAGGCGTCAGGCCTGTGTTTTACGCAGGATTCCCAGCACGGTCGTTCATACGCCGCCTGGATCGTTCATTTTCGGGAACACATCGCCATGCAGGTCAGCAAATCGAACAAGCTCGCCAACGTCTGCTACGACATTCGCGGCCCAGTGCTCAAGCACGCCAAACGCCTGGAAGAGGAAGGCCATCGCATCCTCAAGCTGAACATCGGCAACCCGGCGCCTTTTGGTTTCGAAGCGCCGGACGAAATTCTCCAGGACGTGATCCGCAACTTGCCAACCGCCCAGGGTTATAGCGACTCCAAGGGCCTGTTCAGTGCCCGCAAGGCTGTCATGCAGTACTACCAGCAAAAGCAGGTGGAAGGCGTCGGCATCGAAGACATCTACCTGGGCAACGGCGTTTCCGAGCTGATCGTGATGTCGATGCAGGCCCTGCTCAACAATGGCGACGAAGTGCTGGTGCCGGCCCCCGACTACCCGCTGTGGACCGCCGCGGTGAGCCTGTCGGGCGGCAACCCGGTGCATTACCTGTGCGACGAGCAGGCCAACTGGTGGCCGGACCTGGCCGACATCAAGGCCAAGATCACCCCGAATACCAAGGCGCTGGTGATCATCAACCCGAACAACCCGACGGGTGCCGTGTATTCAAAAGAAGTCCTGCTGGGCATGCTGGAACTGGCCCGTCAGCACAACCTTGTGGTGTTCTCCGACGAAATCTACGACAAGATCCTGTACGACGATGCCGTGCACATCTGCACCGCTTCGCTCGCGCCGGACCTGCTGTGCCTGACGTTCAACGGCCTGTCCAAGTCCTACCGCGTGGCCGGATTCCGCTCCGGCTGGATCGCCATTTCCGGCCCGAAACACCACGCCCAGAGCTACATCGAAGGCATCGACATGCTGGCCAACATGCGCCTGTGCGCCAACGTGCCGAGCCAGCATGCGATCCAGACCGCCCTCGGCGGTTATCAGAGCATCAATGACCTGGTGCTGCCGCAAGGTCGCCTGCTGGAACAGCGCAACCGTACCTGGGAGCTTCTCAACGACATTCCGGGTGTGAGCTGCGTCAAACCGATGGGCGCACTGTATGCCTTCCCGCGGATCGACCCGAAAGTCTGCCCGATCCACAACGACGAAAAATTCGTGCTGGACCTGCTGCTCTCCGAAAAGCTGCTGGTGGTGCAAGGCACGGCCTTCAACTGGCCATGGCCGGACCATTTCCGGGTCGTGACCCTGCCCCGGGTAGACGACCTGGACATGGCCATCGGACGTATCGGCAATTTCCTCAAGTCCTATCGCCAATAAGCAAATATCACCGAGCGGGGCGTCCTGAAGCGCAGGGTGATTGATTCAGCAACATATCTTTGCGCCCTGTCTTCCATCACGCCTGCCGCGGCTGACCGAAGACAGGTTGCTTGCTCGCGCCTAACAACGACGGGGCCTGCGAGGTCAATTGGCTGACAATCCCCACCCCCCGGCGGCGTCGGAAATGTCCTTCAACCCGCTAGACTCTTGCTGTAGGACACAGTTTGAAATAGTCACTTGGTTGAATAGCCCGGTGCAGCACCTTATATACCCCGCAGTACGCTACATCTTTAGCATGAGGAGATTTCTACAACCATGATGCGCATCCTGCTGTTTTTGGCCACTAACCTGGCGGTCGTGCTGATTGCCAGCATCACCCTGAGCCTTTTCGGCTTCAACGGGTTCATGGCGGCCAACGGGGTTGATCTCAACCTCAATCAGCTGCTGATTTTCTGTGCGGTCTTTGGTTTCGCCGGTTCCTTGTTCTCGCTGTTCATCTCCAAGTGGATGGCGAAGATGAGCACCAGCACCCAGATCATCACCCAGCCGCGCACACGTCACGAGCAATGGCTGCTGCAAACCGTTGAGCAATTGTCCCGGGAAGCCGGGATCAAGATGCCGGAAGTCGGGATTTTCCCGGCCTACGAGGCGAACGCCTTCGCCACCGGCTGGAACAAGAACGACGCGCTGGTCGCGGTCAGCCAGGGCTTGCTCGAGCGATTTTCGCCGGATGAAGTCAAGGCCGTACTGGCCCACGAAATCGGCCACGTGGCCAATGGCGACATGGTCACCCTGGCGCTGATCCAGGGCGTGGTGAACACCTTCGTGATGTTCTTTGCACGGATCATCGGCAACTTTGTCGACAAAGTGATCTTCAAGAACGAAGAAGGCCAGGGCATCGCCTACTACGTGGCGACCATCTTCGCCGAACTGGTCCTGGGCATCCTCGCCAGCTCCATCGTCATGTGGTTCTCGCGCAAACGGGAATTTCGTGCCGACGAAGCCGGTGCACGCCTGGCTGGCACCAGCGCAATGATCGGCGCCCTGCAACGCCTGCGGGCGGAACAGGGACTGCCGGTGCACATGCCGGACACCCTGAATGCCTTCGGCATCAACGGTGGCATCAAGCAAGGGTTTGCCCGCATGTTCATGAGCCACCCGCCGCTGGAAGAGCGCATCGACGCACTGCGTCGTCGGGGCTGACAGGCTCGGCACCAAAAAGAAGGCCCGCAGTGATGCGGGCCTTTTTTTGTCTGTCGGGATTTGTGGTGCCCATTCTGGCCCCTTCGCGAGCAAGCCCGCTCCCACACTGGATCTGCGTCGTACACATAATCCGTGTCCACCGAAGATCCAGTGTGGGAGCGGGCTTGCTCGCGAAGGGGCCGGCACAACTAACACAAATTAACGGCTGGAAACCCGATAAACCCGCTCCTCAAGCCGCGTAACACCGCTTTCCAGGAACTTCCAGCTTTCGCCCAGCACGTCCTGATCCTCCAGAATTTTCAATTCCCACGAAGCACCCAACAACCGTTTTACTTCGTCATCCAACACTGCAAATGGCGGCCCTTCCATTTGCGCCTGGTCGTAATCCAGGGTGATCAGCAGCCCCAGCGAATCCTTCGGAAGAATCCGCTTCAGATGCTCGGCGTATTGCTCGCGCATTTTCGGCGGCAAGGCAATCAATGCAGCGCGGTCGTACAACGCACTGCAATCAGCGACATCGCCGGCCGTCAACGCGAAGAAATCACCACACCAGATCTCGATCGAGCCCGCCCGATAGACAGTGAAAGGGCCTTGGTCGCTGACGTCCGGATCAAATTGATGCTCGTGGAAAAAGTCTTCCACCGCTTTCTCCGACAACTCGATGCCCAATACCTCGTGACCGCATTTTGCCAGCCACAGCAGATCCAGGCTTTTCCCACATAACGGCACCAGTACCCGCGAGCCCTCTTCCAGGCCCAGCTGCGGCCAGTACCGTTGCAGATATGGATTCACTTCCGGCAGGTGAAAGCCGATCTGATTCGACGTCCACCGCTTGTGCCAAAACTCCGGCTGCATAATTAATCCCGAAAATTCGATCAAAAGACCCTAAAACTTATATTAGATTTAGATCAATGATCTGACTGAAGATGATGCCATCTTACCCCTCAGGAGCTCATTCATGTTCCCCAGCCTGTACATATCCCATGGCTCGCCCATGTTGGCACTCGAACCGGGCGCCAGCGGGCCCGCCCTCGCGCGCCTCGCCGCTGAATTGCCGAAACCCAAGGCCATCGTAATTGTATCCGCACATTGGGAAAGCAATGAACTGCTGGTCAGCGGCAACCCGCAACCCGACACCTGGCATGATTTCGGCGGGTTTCCACAAGCCTTGTTCGAGGTGCAATACCCGGCGCCTGGTGATCCACACATGGCGGCAGAGGTTGCCGAAAGGCTGGAGCATGCTGGCCTGCCCGCGCGCATCGACCCCAAGCGGCCGTTCGACCATGGTGTCTGGGTGCCCTTATCGTTGATGTATCCGCAAGCCGATATCCCGATTGTACAAGTCTCGCTGCCTACCCACGGCGGCCCGGCGCTGCAAACCCGGGTAGGTCAAGCCCTGGCCGGTTTACGCGAACAGGGCGTGCTGCTGATCGGGTCCGGTAGCATTACCCACAACCTGCGCGAACTGGACTGGCACGCCGGCCCGGAAAGCGTCGAACCCTGGGCCAGGGTATTTCGCGACTGGATGGTCGAGAAACTCGAGGCGCAGGATGAAGTCGCGCTGCACGATTATCGTCGGCAAGCGCCGAACGCCGCGCGCAACCATCCCAGTGATGAACATTTGTTGCCGTTGTACTTTGCCCGCGCAGCCGGAGGCAAATTCAGCGTAAGCCACGCGGGATTCACCCTGGGCGCCCTGGGCATGGATATTTATCTCTTCGGATGACGCATGGAACTCACAACCTGCGGCGGCCAGGTCAGACCACATCGACACCGACATGAATCGCATCATGCCGCCAGAACTCCAGGTCACAATCGATCAGCCGTTGATGCTGATCGTAATTGACCCGGGCAATTCGCAGACCCGGACTGCCCACCGACACCCGTAAAGCCGCCGCTGCATCCACCGACAGCGCCGTCGGCACGATCTCGAAACGCACCCGCCCATAATGCAAATCGTAATGCCGGGCATACAGCTCGGTCATCGACTGATTCAAATCGAATTGCAGAATCCCCGGAAAATACTGCGGATTCAAATAATGCTCGACATACAACACCAGCCGCTCATCAATGCGCCGCGCCCGGCAAATCTGGATCACGCTCGACAACGCCGGCAATTGCAACCAGGCACAGACCGCCGCCGATGCCGGCTGCAGCCGCGCCGAAATCACCTCGGTGGACGGCACTCGCCCCTGAGCGCTGACCATGGCGTGGAAGTGACTGCGTTGCATCAGGTTATAGGCCAGGCGCGGTGGCGAAACGAACCAGCCCCGGCGCTCCTCCCGATAAATCTGGCCCTGGGCTTCCAGCTGTAGCAACGCCTCGCGCACGGTGATCCGCGTGGTACCGAACAACTCACTGAGCTTGCGCTCGGCTGGCAGCTTGCTCCCGGGGGCCAACAGGCCATGGCCGAGCTGTTCCTGCAGGACCTGCCCGATTGCTGTCACCGCCTTGGTGGTCTCGATGCGCATCAATGTTACCTATCTGGACTAGACCAGCACCGATTCGCGGTCTAATCGCGCGCGAAATCGGAGCTATCAACTTTGTGCAAGCCTAGGCACTGCACATGACTTGCAGATGACAAAGTTGCCGAACGGTCGCTCCAGGCTTTTCCACTTGCATCTGCAATTACATGACCAAGTCCTTTCATTTCAGGTCTTTAGCCATGGTCTACGCTTATCTCCAACCCTGAGATATCCCGAGCAGGAAACCTGGGCAGGCCAGCGCACGACATCAAAATGTCATCCAGGCCGCCTAGATTGGCTCAGGTATTGCTGACCTAGACCAACATAACCGCAATCGCAGCGTTGAAAACGCCCAAAGGAGCTTCGGATGAAAAAGCTTTTCCTGGCATCACTGTTAGGCTCGACCATTGCCATGTGCACCGCCGCCATGGCCGCTGATACCGATCTGAAAATCCTGGAAGCCGCGGCGAAAGCGGAAGGTGAGGTCAACAGTGTCGGCATGCCCGACAACTGGGCGAACTGGAAAGGCACCTGGGACGATCTGGCCAGGCTTTATGGCCTCAAACACATCGACACCGACATGAGCTCGGCCCAGGAGCTCGCCAAGTTCAAGGCCGAAAAAGACAATGCCACTGCCGACATCGGCGACGTCGGTGCCGCCTTCGGTCCGATTGCGGTCAAGCAGGAAGTGTCGCAACCCTACAAGCCGAGCACCTGGGAGCAGATCCCGGCTTGGGCGAAGGATGAGGATGGCCATTGGGCCTTGGCCTACACCGGCACCATTGCCTTCATCATCAACAACAAGCTGCTGCACGGTTCCGACGCGCCAACCAAATGGGCCGACCTCAAGACGGGCAAATACAAGGTGTCCATCGGTGACGTGAGCACCGCCGCCCAAGCCGCCAATGGTGTACTGGCTGCGGCCATTGCCAACGGTGGCGACGAGAAAAACCTGCAGCCGGCCCTGTTGATGTTTGCCGAGATCGCCAAGCAAGGTCGTCTGTCGATGACGGATCCGGTCATCGCAACCATGGAGAAGGGTGAAATCGAAGTCGGCGTGGTCTGGGACTTCAACGGCCTGAGCTACAAGGCCAAGATGGCCAATCCTGATGACTACACGGTGTTGATTCCATCCGACGGCTCGGTGATCTCGGGCTACACCACCATCATCAACAAGTACGCCAAGCACCCGAACGCCGCCAAGCTGGCGCGCGAATACATCTTCAGCGATGCCGGCCAGATCAACCTGGCGAAAGGCAACGCCCGTCCGATCCGCGCCGAACATGTAAAACTGCCGGAAGAGGTTCAGGCCAAACTGCTGCCGAACGAGCAGTACAAGGGCGTGACGCCGATCAAGGATGCGGACGCGTGGGAGAAGACCTCCAAGGCGCTGCCGCAGAAGTGGAACGAAGAAGTCATCGTCGAGATGAAGTGACACGGTAGCCCGCCATTTGGAGAGCTAGTAAAGATCCCTGTGGGAGCGAGCCTGCTCGCGAAAGCGGCCCCACAGTCAACAGAGATGTTGACTGACACACCGCCTTCGCGAGCAGGCTCGCTCCCACAGGGGATTGATGCGTACTTGAATCAGCTGTATTGCGGAGTTCCGCCCCTATGAAGCACAACGTCATCCTTGTCGTGCTCGACGGCCTCAATCATGAAGTCGCGCGTCACGCCATGGGGCATCTGCAGGCTTACGTTGGCGCACAACGCGCGGCCCTCTACAAGCTGGAATGTGAGCTGCCGGCCCTGTCCCGCCCGCTTTATGAATGCATCCTGACCGGCGTGACACCGATCGACAGCGGCATCGTCCATAACAACGTCTCGCGCCTGTCCAACCAGCGCAGCATCTATCACTACGCCACCGACGCCGGCCTTGTCACTGCCGCCGCAGCCTATCACTGGGTCAGCGAGCTGTATAACCGTTCGCCATTCGTAGCGGCCCGGGACCGTCACACCGACGATCCGGACCTGCCGATCCAGCACGGCCATTTCTACTGGAGCGATCACTACCCGGACTCGCACCTGTTCGCCGACGCAGAAAACCTGCGCCTGCGTCATGCGCCGAATTTTCTCCTGATCCATCCCATGAACATCGACGATGCCGGGCACAAGCACGGTCTCGACACTGCGCAATACCGCAACAGCGTCCGCTCGGCGGACATCATCCTCGCCGACTACCTGCAACATTGGCTCGACGCCGGTTATCAGGTCATGGTGACAGCCGACCATGGCATGAACAATGACCGCTCCCACAACGGCCTGCTGCCCGAGGAGCGCGAAGTGCCGCTGTTCGTTCTCGGCGAGGCCTTCAGTTTCAACGCCAACGCCGCACCGAAACAGACTGAAATCTGCGGCACCGTCTGCGAACTGCTCGGCGTGGCTCACGACAAACCTGTGTGCCGGGAGCTGCTCAAATGAACGCCATGACTCGCGGCAAATGGCTGGCGGTGCTGTGCCTGGTGCCTTTCACGCTGTTTTTCATCGTGTTCCAGATCGCCCCACTGGCGTGGGTGATGATCAACAGCCTGGAATCGGAAGAGTTCGGCTGGGGCTTGGCCAACTTCACCAGGATATTCAACTCCAAGTTCTATCTGCAGGCGATCCAGTACAGCCTCGAGATCAGTTTCTGGTCCAGCGTGTTCGGGATCATCATCGCGATACTTGGCGCCTATTCCCTGCGCCGCGTCGACTCGAAACTGCGCAACTTCGTCAACGCCTTCGCCAATATGACCAGCAACTTCTCCGGCGTACCCCTGGCCTTCGCGTTCATCATCCTGCTGGGCTTCAACGGCAGCTTCACCATCATGCTCAAGCAGGCCGGGATCATTCAGGACTTCAATCTGTACTCGAAAACCGGGCTGATCATTCTCTACACCTACTTCCAGATTCCCCTCGGCGTGCTGCTGCTCTACCCGGCTTTCGACGCCTTGCGCGAAGACTGGCGCGAGTCCGCCGAATTGCTCGGCGCCAACGGCTGGCAGTTCTGGCGGCACATCGGCTTGCCCGTGCTGACCCCGGCGCTGCTAGGCACTTTCGTGATCCTGCTGGCCAACGCCCTGGGTGCCTACGCCACGGTCTACGCGCTGACCACCGGCAACTTCAACGTGCTGACGATCCGCATCGCGGCCATGGTCTCCGGTGATATTTCCCTGGATCCGAACCTGGCCAGCGCCCTGGCCGTGGTACTGGTGGCGTTGATGACCCTGGTGACGATCGTGCATCAGCTTCTGTTGAAGAGGAGCTACCATGTCTCGCGCTGAACCGGGCCCTGCCGGTATCTACCACCGGGTGGTGGTGTACCTGCTGTTCGCCATTCTATTGCTGCCCCTGCTCGGGACGCTGATCTACTCGATCTCCAGCAGCTGGTCGGCGACCATTTTGCCCAGCGGCTTTACCTTCAAGTGGTACGTGCAACTGTGGAGCGACCCACGCTTTCTTCAAGCCTTCGGCCAATCCCTGCTGGTGTGTGTGGGTGCACTGATGCTGTCGGTGGTGCTGATTCTGCCGTTGCTGTTTGTTGTGCATTACCACTTCCCGAAACTCGATGCGCTGATGAACATCCTGATCCTGCTGCCCTTTGCGGTGCCGCCAGTGGTGTCGTCGGTGGGCCTGTTGCAGCTTTACGGTTCGGGACCGTTCGCAATGGTCGGGACGCCGTGGATCCTGATTGGCTGTTACTTCACCGTGGCGCTGCCGTTCATGTACCGGGCGATCACCAACAACCTGCAAGCGATCAACCTGCGCGACCTGATGGACGCCGCCCAACTGCTCGGGGCCAGCACCTTCCAGGCGGCCTTCCTGGTGGTGCTGCCAAACCTGCGCAAGGGCTTGATGGTGGCGTTGCTGCTGTCGTTCTCGTTCCTGTTCGGCGAGTTCGTGTTTGCCAACATCCTCGTTGGCACGCGCTACGAAACCCTGCAGGTGTACCTCAACAACATGCGCAACAGCAGCGGCCACTTCACTAGCGCGCTGGTTATTTCCTACTTCTTCTTTGTGCTGGTTCTGACCTGGGCGGCCAATATCTTGAACAGGGACAAAAGCGAATGAGCTATGTGAGCGTCCAACATCTTAAGAAAAGTTACCTGGGCTCCACGGTCTTCAGCGACATCAACTGTGAAATCAGGAAGGGTGAATTCGTCACCCTCCTCGGTCCGTCCGGTTGTGGCAAGTCCACGCTGCTGCGCTGCATCGCCGGGCTGACCCCGGTGGACGGCGGCAGGATCCTGCTCGACGATCACGACCTCGTTCCGCTGAGCCCGCAGAAACGTGGGATCGGCATGGTGTTCCAGAGCTACGCGCTGTTCCCCAACATGACAGTGCAACAGAACGTCGCCTTCGGTTTGCGCATGCAAAAGGTCAACGCCGGCGACAGCCAGAAGCGCGTCGCCGAAGTGTTGCAACTGGTGGAGCTAAACGACTTTGCCGCCCGTTATCCGCATCAACTGTCCGGTGGCCAATGCCAGCGTGTCGCCCTGGCCCGCTCCCTGGTGACCCGTCCGCGCCTGTTGCTGCTCGACGAACCGCTGTCGGCACTCGACGCGCGAATTCGCAAGCACCTGCGCGAACAGATCCGTCAGATCCAGCGCGAACTCGGCCTGACCACAATCTTCGTCACACATGACCAGGAGGAAGCACTGACGATGTCCGACCGCATTTTCCTGATGAATCAGGGAAAAATCGTACAAAGCGGCGACGCCGAGACGCTTTACACTGCGCCAGTCGATGTCTTTGCCGCCGGCTTCATCGGCAACTACAACCTGTTGGACGCCGACAGCGCCTCGAAATTGCTGCAGCGGCCGATCACCCATCGCATCGCGATTCGGCCGGAAGCCATCGAGCTGAGCCTCCATGGCGAACTCGACGCACAGGTCCGCAGTCACAGTCTGTTGGGCAATGTGATTCGCTACCGCATCGAAGCCCGGGGCGTGGAATTGGTGGTGGATGTACTGAACCGCTCGGCGGCCGACCTGCATCCCGATGGCCAGCGCCTGGCGCTTTCCATCGATCCGACGGCCCTGTGTGAGGTGGCTTGAAAGCAGCTTCAAGCGGCAAGCTTCAAGTTGTAGACTGCTGACCCTGAATCCACTTTCTTGCAGCTTGAAGCTTATAGCTTGAAGCTGTTCTCGCAGAGAACCGCACTAATGGCCCTGGCAATTTTTGATCTGGACGAAACCCTGATCCATGGCGACTGCGCTACCCTCTGGAGCGAGCAAATGGGCCGCCTGGGCTGGGTCGACCCCGAGTCGTTCATGCGTCGTAACAATGAACTGATGGACGCCTACAGCCACGGCAAGCTGCGCATGGAGGACTACATGACCTTCAGCCTGGAACCGATGATCGGGCGCACGCCGGAAGAGATCGAGCACCTGGTGGCGCCCTGGGTGGAAGATTTCATCGAGCCGATCATCTTCAGCGACGCCACCAGGGCCATTGCCGCCCACCGCAAGGCTGGCGACCGCATCCTGGTGATTTCCGCTTCAGGTACGCACCTGGTCGGGCCGATTGCCGAACGGCTGGGTATCGACGAAATACTCGCCATCGAGCTGGAACTGACGCACGGGGTGTACAGCGGCAACACCCTTGGCACCCTGACCTACCGCGAAGGCAAGATCACCCGTTTACTCGAATGGCTGGATGCGGAAGAAGAGAACCTGGAAGGTGCGAGTTTCTACTCCGATTCACGCAACGATCTGCCGCTGCTGTTGAAGGTGGATTTCCCACACGTGGTGAATCCGGATCCGGTATTGCGCGAACACGCCGAAAAAGCCGGCTGGCCGATCCATCTCTGGAAATAACAAAGCCCCCTGTAGGAGCGAGCTTGCTCGCGATGGTCTCAAGGGCAATGCGTTCATTCAGAAAAAACGCATTATCGTTAACGTCCATCGCGAGCAAGCTCGCTCCTACAAAAGGGTCACGTGAGGCTAGCGTCGATCAGCAGCACCAACTTCCCCGCAACCTTATTGCTCGCCAACTCCGCAAACGCCGCCTCGGCATCCTTGATCGCAAACGTCTTCGCCAGTTGCGCACTCAGACGCCCTTCGGCAAACAGCGGCCAGACATGCTGACTCAGATCACTGAACAAATCTGCCTTGAACTGATCGTTGCGAGTGCGCAGGGTCGAACCCAACAACTGCACGCGCTTGCCCAGCACCTGCGCCAGGTCCAGCTTGGCCTCACGCCCGCCCATCAGCCCGATCAACACCCAGCGGCCATCCAGGGCCGACACCTTCAGATTCAGCTCGGCATAGTTGCCACCGACCGGGTCGAGGATCACATCGAACGGTCCCAGATCCCTTAAGCTGTCCAGATCGCCGTTACGTACCACGCCGCCTTGGGCGCCGAGCGCCTCGCAGTAAGCCAGGCGCTCGGCGGAACCGACGCTGACCCAGCACGGGTTGCCAAACGCCTTGCATAGCTGAATGGCAGCTGAACCGATGCCACTCGCCCCGGCATGCAGAAGAACTTTCTCACCCGGTTTGAGCGCAGCCAGTTGAAATAAATTCAGCCAGACGGTCGCGTACACTTCGGGTAGCGCTGCCGCCTCGGCCAGCGACATTCCGTCGGGAACCGGCAGCACATGCCGTCCGTCGACAACCACCTCTTCGGCCATCCCGCCCCCGGCCAGCAAGGCGCAAACCCGATCCCCGACCTGCCAGGACGAGCCCGGGCCAACCTCGCTGATCACCCCCGAACACTCAAGACCCAGCGCCTGACTGGCTCCCGGCGGTGGCGGGTAAAGGCCCGCCTTCTGTAACAAATCGGCGCGATTGAGACCTGCTGCCGCCACACGAATGCGGACTTGTCCTACATCACACGTAGGACTCGGCTCGTCCACCCACTCCACTCGACCTTCCACGCCTTGCAATGCTTTCACAGTGCCTCCATAGTGAGTCTGGACTGAGCCCGTAGCTGTAGCGCCGGGCTTTTTGCATTATGCGACCGGCCTTTACGGAACCGGCGACTTCAAAGACGGCCTAATATGCGTTATCAATTGTCCCCGCGTCGAATCAGCATGAAGCATTTGTTCCCCAGCACCGCACTAGCCCTGTTAATTGGTATCGGCCTGATGCCGATGTCGAGCAATACATTCGCAGCCAATAGCTGGGACAAGCTTCAGCCTGACCGTGACGAAGTGATCGCCAGTCTGAACGTCGTCGAATTGCTCAAGCGCCACCACTACAGCAAGCCGCCGCTCGATGATGCGCGCTCGGTCATCATCTATGACAGCTACCTCAAGCTGCTGGATCCGTCGCGCAGCTATTTCATGGCCAGCGACATTGCCGAATTCGACAAGTGGAAAACCCAGTTCGACGATTTTCTGAAAAGCGGCGACCTGAACGCCGGGTTCACCATCTACAAGCGCTACCTGGACCGCGTCAAGGCGCGTCTGGACTTCGCCCTCGTCGAGTTGAACAAGGGCGTCGACAAAATCGACTTCACCACCAAGGAAACCTTGCTGATCGATCGCAAGGATGCCCCTTGGCTCAAATCCACCGCAGACCTCGACGAACTGTGGCGCAAACGCGTCAAGGATGAAGTCCTGCGGATGAAGATCGCCGGCAAGGATTCCAAGCAGATCCAGGAAACCCTGACCAAGCGCTACAAGAACCAGTTGGCGCGCCTGGACCAGACCCGTGCCGAGGACATCTTCCAGGCGTACATCAACACCTTCGCCATGTCCTACGACCCGCACACCAACTATCTGTCACCGGATAACGCGGAGAACTTCGACATCAACATGAGCCTGTCCCTCGAGGGCATCGGCGCCGTGTTGCAGAGCGACAACGACCAGGTGAAAGTCGTGCGCCTGGTGCCGGCAGGCCCGGCCGACAAGACCAAAATGGTTGCACCCGCCGACAAGATCATCGGTGTGGCCCAGGGCAACAAGGAAATGGTCGACGTGGTCGGCTGGCGCCTGGACGAAGTGGTCAAGCTGATCCGTGGTCCGAAAGGCACCGTGGTGCGCCTGGAAGTGATCCCGGCGAGCAATGCGCCGAACGACCAGACCACCAAGATCGTCCCGATCACCCGCGAAGCGGTGAAGCTTGAAGACCAGGCGGTGAAGAAGTCGGTCCTCAAGCTCAAGCAGGACGGCAAGGATTATAAGCTCGGCGTCATCGAGATCCCGGCGTTCTACCTGGACTTCAAGGCCTTCCGCGCCGGTGATCCGGACTACAAGAGCACCACGCGTGACGTCAAGAAACTGCTGACCGAGTTGCAGAAAGAAAAGGTCGATGGCGTGGTCATCGACTTGCGCAACAATGGCGGCGGTTCCCTGCAGGAAGCCACCGAACTGACCAGCCTGTTCATCGACAAAGGGCCGACCGTTCTGGTGCGTAATGCCGATGGCCGGGTCGACGTGCTCGAAGATGAAAATCCGGGGGCGTTCTACAAAGGCCCGATGGCGCTGCTGGTCAACCGTTTGTCAGCCTCGGCTTCGGAGATTTTTGCCGGCGCCATGCAGGACTACCACCGCGCCTTGATCATCGGCGGCCAGACCTTCGGCAAAGGCACCGTGCAGACCATTCAGCCGTTGAACCATGGCGAACTGAAACTGACCCTGGCCAAGTTCTACCGGGTATCCGGCCAGAGCACCCAGCATCAGGGCGTACTGCCGGACATCGACTACCCCTCGATCATCGACACCAAGGAAATCGGCGAAAGCGCCCTGCCGGAAGCCATGCCGTGGGACACCATCCGAGCGGCGATCAAGCCTGCGCTCGACCCCTTCAAACCGTACATCACCCAGCTGCAGTCCGAGCATGACGTGCGTACGGCCAAGGACGCGGAGTTCGTGTTCATCCGCGACAAGCTGGCCCTGGCGCAGAAATTGATGGCGGAAAAAACCGTCAGCCTCAATGAAGCCGACCGTCGCGCCCAACACGCCGACATCGAAGCCAAGCAGCTGACCATGGAGAATCTGCGTCGCAAGGCCAAGGGCGAAGAGCCGCTCAAAGAGCTGAAGAAGGAAGATGAAGACCTGATCGCAGCCGAGCCGGACAAGACCAAGCCGGAAGACGATGCCTACCTGAGCGAGACCGGGCGGATTCTGCTGGACTACTTGAAGCTCAATACGGCGGTGGCCAAGCACTGAGGTGATGGCGATTTAATACTGACGCTCCCAGGAGCGTCTTCATAAAGTCGTGAAGAAAGGACTGAGTGCATTTTTGCACTCAGTCCTTTTTTTATTGCCAGGCGGTGCCTGGGCGAGAGGGTGAATTGCTGATGGGCAGCGCTGATTGGGCTGAAGTCTTCGCGGGCAAGCCCCAATGCCAGTCAGTCAAGCGCAATTCATGTGGGAGCGGGCTTGCTCGCGAAGATGGCGGCCCAGTCAATATTGATGTCGCTTGACGCACCGCTTTCGTTGGAACGCCGCCCGGAGCAAGCCCGCCCACAGGTATGGCGTCGTTTATAAATATTGCGAACGACACAAAACCTGTGGGAGCGAGCTTGCTCGCGAAGAGGCCAGCTCAGACACTACAACTCTCTGAACTAATTCGCCGCTGACCGAGCCCGCAACCGCCGACCAATCACATCCAGCACATCGCAGCCATCGCGCAACGGAATGGCACAGAGCAAGGAAAAGTCACTGAGGATGAAGGATTCACACTCGATAGAACCGCGCATTGACAGGTTCTCCAGCACTTGGGTTACCGCGCGAATTCGGTAGTTGGCTGCGTCATACAAAACATCAAGCGGCGCGTGGGTATCGACGAACAGCGTGGATATGTCGCTGCAGTTGCTGGTGAGCGCCATGAAGCGGTTTTCGGGATGGGGGGTCGGTTTTTCGTAAGGTGGATCGGGATGTAGTGTAGTCATATGGAAACCCTAAAAGTGATGATAGGAACTGCCATCCACCTTCCTACAGGTTAGGGTGGCAGCTATGCGTGGGGTAGGAATATCGAGACCTTTAGGGCGAAAACTCGACCACGCCGAAGCGTGCCCACACATAGCCGCCGCAACGAATTTTACGGACGCATTTCAACGGCCGCAATCAAGTATCGACGCCAATGTCACCTTAAAAGTCTTGAAGGGTTCCTACACCCTGCCGCTGGATATGCAGCGACCCCCAAAGCCTAACGACTGAACTCATCGCGCACCAGTTCACGAAAGTCGCCGCGCTTTGAAGGAAACTTCCGACAACTTTGCCCAGAAATTTCGCTACCCAAGCGCAAAATGTGCAGGGATGTTTCTCTTTCGCACGTTTCTTTTTCAGGTCGATAGGCAGACAGGGACAGGCAGATAATTAATCCGGAGATCCGCGAGAAACCAACTCTCTAAGTTTGATCTCGGCCAACGGATGCCCCGCCTTGGCAGCCATCTCCCAGAACCGCGCCGCCTCGACCGGATCCGGCGCCTTGCTCGCCGTCCCCGCCAGGCTGATCACGCCCACCTGGTACGCCGCCTTGCCATCCCCCGCCAACGCCGCCAGGCGCAACAAGCGCACGCCTTCCTCACGAGCACCAAGGCCAACGCCGCGAAAGGTCAGGATGTGCCCGTAGAAGCTTTGAGCACCAACATCACCCAGGTTGGCCATGCGCGCAAACTGGCCCTCGAGCCAGCTCCAGCCGCGGGGCTGGCGGACGAACCATGACCAGTGAAACAAACGACGCGCCAGCCAGTAGCCGGCCCGCGCCTTGAGTCGCAAAAACACTCAGGCTTCCGCCGATTCGGGGTATTCGTACTCGAATACTCGCACCACTTCCGAAGCATGCCAGGAGGCAGCAGCGACACCATCGGAAGGCCCGGAAAAACGCCCCAGGCGTTCGACGCATTCGAAGAAGCCGGTGCGCGGCAGGCGACTGGCGCCCTGGCTGATCACCAGCGAACTGCGCAAGGGCTGTTCGGCCTTGGCGTCCAGCGCGGCCAAATGCTCAAGGGCGGCGGTCAGGGTTTGCATGGCGGGCGTCGGCAGCTGCAGACGTTCCAGTAATGCGCGATAAGTCAGAAGGTGCCGCTGACGACGGGCCTGATCCAGCTCGCCGAGTAATCCATCCCAATGTTGACGACTGATGCGTACGCTCACGATTAATCCCTCCACCCTGGCACCGTCATTTCCCAGGCCAGGCTGCGGCGAATCGCAGCGTCGGGTTGACGCTCGCCACTTTCGATCAGGGCCAGATAAGACGGGCTGATGCCTACCGTGCGGGCCAGCGCCTCGATGGCGATGCCCTTTCCTTCGCGCAAACTGCGGAGTTGATCCAGACCCGGAAGAATCGGCTCTGGTGATGCCGCGTGACGCTCCTGGGCGACCTGCGGCGGTTGCTGGGTGATGCCTGCTGCTTTCAGTAAAGCCTGATACTGAGCCCACGGCAGTACTGCATACTCGGGCTCGCCTTCGCGTGTGATTATCTGAATATCCATGACTTCCCCGTAGGACAACGACACTTAGCGAGTCGGCACTTTTCCCTAGAAGTGTAATCCTAACAGCGGCCAAGGTCGCGAGGGGTTTGAATATAAGGACGTCTTGAAGAGGCTCAGTGCTTTTTCGGGTGCTGAAGCTTGAGTTGCTCCGGGGTATCGGGCAGGCGCTCGACAATGGCGAGCTTCTCCGGCAGCTGGCGTTTGCGCCAGGCGCGGAAGGCGTTGAGTTCGTCGTCGAGGACTTTCATCAGCCAAGCCAGCACGGCGATGTCATCGAGCATGCCGAACATCGGAATGAAGTCCGGGATCGCATCCACCGGACTGAGGAAGTACATCAAGCCCGCGACCACCGAGATCAGCGCTTTCGGGCTGATGGCACGGTACTCGCCTCGCCAATAGGCCAGGCACAGCGCCTGTAACAAACGCAGATCGTCCTTGAGCTTGCCCAGCCGGTTTCCCTGAGTGGCACCTTTGCTGGCCACCGCGAACAGCAAGGTCGGCAAACGACCACGAGCAAGCAGGCGTCCGGCGAGTGGCAGAAAACGAGCGAAATTCCAGGGCGCTTTCATAAATTCTCCCGCTGAAATGTTATCCACACAAATTGTGGATAACCTTGTGAACAGAGCTGCATTTCGCGGCTGAAGCCCCCGTTTCATAAGGGCTGGGCTCAGATCGGGCGTTTTTTACTCACATAAAAAAACCCAAGATTTCATTGACTTGGCGCTCTGGCGCGGATAGCGCAGGGCGTCCTCAATGGCTATGACTCCAGCGTTCAGCATCCGTTCGCATTGTTTACCCTTGCTGAACGCCAGATGCAACAACGCCCCGCATAAGCGAGGCGTTGTCGTTGGAGCAGACGCCGATTACTTGGCAGCGTCGTCCTGTTTTGCCGGGTCCTTGATGCCCAGCAGTTCCAGGTCGAATACCAGCACCGAGTTGGCTGGAATCGCCGGGCTCGGGCTTTGGGCGCCGTAAGCCAGCTCGCTAGGAATGTACAGTTTGTACTTCTCGCCAACGTGCATCAGTTGCAGGCCTTCGACCCAACCCGGGATCACACCGCTGACCGGTAGATCGATCGGGCTGCCGCGCTCGACGGAGCTGTCGAAAACCGTGCCGTTGGTCAGGGTACCGGTGTAGTGGACAGTCACGACGTCAGTTGCCTTTGGCTGTACGCCATCGGCTTTCTTGACCACTTCATACTGCAGGCCCGAAGCCGTGGTGGTGACACCCGCTTTCTTGGCGTTGTCTTCGAGGAATTTCTTGCCGGCGGTTGCCGACTCTTCGCTCATCTTGGCCATACGTTCTTCAGCACGCTTTTGCAGTGCTGCGAAGGCCTCGACCAGCTCTTCGTCTTTCAGCTTCTGTTCTTTCTTGCCGACGGCATCTTCGATGCCCTGGGCAACGGCTTTGGAGTCCAGATCGTCCATGCCTTCCTGAGCCAGGCTTTTGCCCATGTTCAGGCCAATCCCGTAGGAAGCTTTTTGCGCCGGGGTTTTGAGCTCTACGCTGGTCTGCGAATCACAACCCGCTAGTACCAGGCCAACCAGGGCCACCGCCGCCGCCAACCGATGCTGTTTCATGCTATTTCCTTGTTCATGCGCCTAAAGGGCAATCGAGTAAAGCCGCGAGCTTATCAGGCGGCCACGACCAATGGCTACCGGCATGAGAGCAGGAAACTTCTGATAAGTTCAGGTGTTTCAACGCATTTCCGGAATCGGAGGATGAAGAGTCTGTCATCTTCGTCTGTAGGAGCAAGCTTGCTCGCGAAGAACGTTAACGATAACGCGTTTTTCCTGAATCAACGCGCCGCCCTTGAGACCATCGCGAGCAAGCTCGCGCCTACAGGGAAAAAGCGCAAAAGCCAATCTCCAGACAGCAAAAAGCCCGCACTAGGCGGGCTTTGCGTGTGGTGATCTGGCGTTCAGCATTCCAGATAACCGAATATGGCGCAGCGGACGGGACTCGAACCCGCGACCCCCGGCGTGACAGGCCGGTATTCTAACCGACTGAACTACCGCTGCGCGTAGCGTTGAAAGTGGTGGGTGATGACGGGATCGAACCGCCGACATTCTGCTTGTAAGGCAGACGCTCTCCCAGCTGAGCTAATCACCCTTTACCTTCGTTGCGGGGCACATTATGCCACGGTTTTTCATAAAGTGTTGATTTAATTGATAAATTATTCAAAAAAATCTGAAAACCCGTGAAACGAAGCACCCTGCAGGAACTTCAGGCAGAAAAAAACCCGCGTGAGCGGGCTTTTCCGTGGTGACCTGGCGTTCAGCATTCCAGGTAACCGAATATGGCGCAGCGGACGGGACTCGAACCCGCGACCCCCGGCGTGACAGGCCGGTATTCTAACCGACTGAACTACCGCTGCGCGTAACACTGAATGCGAATGGTGGGTGATGACGGGATCGAACCGCCGACATTCTGCTTGTAAGGCAGACGCTCTCCCAGCTGAGCTAATCACCCTTCACGTTCGGTGTGGCGCGCATTCTACGGAGCACCCCAACCTCTGGCAAGCACTTTTTTAAATAATTTTTGCAGGCCTTCCAAAGGCTTAGCTAAGGGTTGGCCTATGGCGCCGCGAAGAGAATAATGCCCCCCTTTGTATATTAAGGAGAGACTCACCCCATGTGGTTCAAAAACCTGCTGCTCTATCGCCTGACCCAAGATCTGCCTGTTGATGCCGAGGCGTTGGAAACTGCACTGGCCACCAAACTGGCGCGTCCATGTGCAAGCCAGGAGTTGACCACCTACGGTTTCGTCGCGCCGTTCGGCAAGGGCGAAGATGCGCCCCTGGTACACGTCAGCGGTGACTTCCTGCTGATCAGCGCCCGCAAGGAAGAACGCATTCTGCCGGGCAGCGTCGTGCGCGACGCGGTGAAGGAAAAGGTCGAGGAGATCGAAGCCGAGCAAATGCGCAAGGTCTACAAAAAGGAACGCGACCAGATCAAGGATGAAATCATCCAGGCCTTCCTGCCCCGCGCCTTTATCCGTCGTTCGTCGACCTTCGCCGCCATCGCGCCGAAACAGGGCCTGATCCTGGTCAATTCGGCCAGCCCGAAACGTGCCGAAGACCTGCTGTCCACCCTGCGTGAAGTGATCGGTACGCTGCCGGTGCGCCCACTGACCGTGAAGATGTCCCCGACGGCGACCATGACGGAATGGGTGACCACCCAGAAAGCCGCGGACGACTTCTTCGTGCTGGACGAGTGTGAACTGCGCGACACCCATGAAGACGGTGGCATCGTTCGTTGCAAGCGCCAGGACCTGACCAGCGAAGAAATCCAGCTGCACCTGAGCACTGGCAAAGTGGTCACTCAGTTGTCGCTGGCCTGGCAAGACAAGCTGTCGTTCGTCCTCGACGACAAGATGGTGGTCAAGCGCCTGAAGTTCGAAGACCTGCTGCAAGACCAGGCGGAACAGGACGGTGGCGAGGAAGCCCTGGGCCAACTGGATGCCAGCTTCACCCTGATGATGCTGACGTTCGGCGATTTCCTGCCGGCGCTGGTTGAAGCGCTGGGTGGGGAAGAGACTCCGCAGGGGATCTAACAACGCGGCACCCCATGTAGGAGCTGGCTTGCCAGCGAAGGCGTCGTCATGCCTTGTGTATGACTTGAGGGCCTCTTCGCTGGCAAGCCAGCTCCTACAGAAATTGTATACCCTCCCACAAATAGGATCAGGCCATGCGCGCACTCGCAGCATTGAGTCGTTTTGTCGGCAATACCTTCGCTTACTGGGTACTGATTTTCGCCGTCGTAGCATTCCTGCAACCGACGTGGTTCATCGGCCTCAAGAGCGCAATCGTCCCACTGCTGGGGCTGGTCATGTTCGGCATGGGCCTGACCCTCAAGCTTGAAGACTTCGCCGAAGTCGCGCGCCATCCGTGGCGTGTGGCCCTGGGCGTGGTTGCCCATTTCGTGATCATGCCCGGCGTGGCGTGGTTGCTCTGCCAGGTGTTCCACTTGCCGCCGGAAATCGCGGTCGGTGTGATTCTGGTGGGTTGCTGCCCGAGCGGTACCTCGTCGAACGTGATGACCTGGCTGGCCCGTGGAGATCTGGCGCTGTCGGTGGCCATCGCCGCCGTCACCACCCTCCTCGCGCCGCTGCTGACGCCGGCACTGATCTGGCTGCTGGCCTCGGCGTGGCTGCCGGTGTCGTTCATGGAGCTGTTCTGGTCGATCCTGCAAGTGGTCCTGCTGCCGATCGTGCTCGGCGTGGTCGCCCAACGGGTGCTCGGTGCCCGGGTGCGCCACGCGGTGGAAGTATTGCCCCTGGTCTCGGTAGTCAGCATCGTGATCATCGTCACCGCGGTGGTCGCCGCCAGCCAGGCGAAAATCGCCGAGTCCGGCCTGCTGATCATGGCCGTGGTGATGCTGCACAACAGCTTCGGCTACCTGCTGGGTTATTTCACCGGCAGGCTGTTCAAGTTGCCCCTGGCCCAGCGTAAATCCCTGGCGCTGGAGGTCGGCATGCAAAACTCCGGACTGGGTGCCGCGCTGGCCAGCGCGCACTTCTCGCCGCTGGCGGCGGTGCCCAGCGCATTGTTCAGCGTCTGGCACAACATTTCCGGGGCGCTGCTCTCGACGTATTTCCGGCGCATGAGCGAGAAAGCGGACAGGGCAACAGCGGCCAAAGAGGCCACCGACTGATCCATGATCTTGATCTGCGGGTTAATAATGGGCACTATTCTGCGCAACGCGAGGACGACCTCGCGGCTCGATCGAGTCATTAAATCTGGGGACGACCCCGTCAATCGATGGAGGTCTCCTCATGTCCTGGATCATTCTGTTTTTCGCCGGCCTGTTCGAAGTCGGCTGGGCCGTCGGCCTCAAGTACACCGATGGATTCAGCCGCCCTCTCCCCACCGCGTTGACCGTTGCCGCCATGGCTATCAGCCTGGGTTTGCTGGGTCTTGCCATGAAGGAACTGCCGCTGGGCACGGCCTATGCGATCTGGACGGGCGTGGGGGCAGTCGGGACGGTAATAGCCGGGATCATTCTGTTTGGTGAATCCATGGCGCTGTTCCGACTGGCCAGCGTGGCCCTGATCATTGCCGGACTGGTTGGACTGAAAGTCAGCGCCTAGCCAATTGCACCGGCCACAAAAAAGCCCGCGCTCCTGTCGATACGGACAGGAGAGCGGGCTTTTTCAATGCAGCGAATTACGGATCAGCTTTCGGCCAGCGCCATCCGCTCACGCATCACCGGAGCCCTCTCTGCATGCTCGAGCTGCATGCAGCGCTCCAGAAACAGGAACATGTAGTCATAGCTCTTGCAGACGGCCTGGCGCAGCTCCACCTGCAGGGACTTGCTCGGGTTCATGCCCGCCAACGTACAGATGATTTCCAGTGCTTCCCACGGATGGGCATCGTCATACTGGGCATGCATCTTCAGCCACTTCATGGCCCGCTTGCGATCTTCCTCGGGGAACGATGCCGCATAGACGCCACTGGAACACACCAGCGCCGACCACTCCCCGGTCGCACCTTCGATGGCGTAGTTGGTGGCGGCAATGGCAACGATCAGTGAGTCCGCGGAACTGGTGTGCCAGCACCAATGGCTCAAGGCATGCAGTTCCGGGGCAACCTGTTGCGCTTGCAGATCTTCCAGGCTGACACCGTGGGCACGGCTCCAATGCACCCAGTAATCAGCGTGATTGAGTTCCACGCGAATATTGCGCATCAGCCAGCGACGCGCCATGTCCTCGCCTGGATGGCGGGCAAAGCGAGTCTTGGTCAGGTTCTGTGCCATGTATAAAGCGAACTGTTCGACCACAGGCCAGCCACCGATCAGGTAGTGGCGCATGGTCTTTGCACTGAGCTTGTTATCACGCAGACGCTGGTACAGTTCGTGTTCGACAACCCGGCGCTTGCTCGCGCTGCAATCCTGGATCAGGCGCTGAGCCCAGGCGGGATAACTTGCAGCTTCCATGAGTGGTCCGGTTCTGATGAATGTGTCGATCACTGTCGGGCTCCTTTTGATTGTGATTGTAAGGACCAGCGAGAGTTTTCAGCGGAACGTGCCAGGCGCCTTGAACAACAAGGGCCGGGGCCGGGCAGGACGACGTTGCAGACTATCGCAGGTAAACGGATGCGGGCGTTCAATCACATACCCTTGAGCGTAATCCACCCCGATCTCCAGCAATGCCTGCTCGATCTGGGGCGTCTCGACAAACTCGGCAATCGTGCGCTTACCCATGACATGACCGATGTGATTGATCACTTCGACCATGGCGCGGTTAATCGGGTCGTCCAGCATATCCTTTACGAAACTCCCGTCGATCTTCAGGAAGTCTACAGGCAAATGTTTCAAATACGCGAATGAGGACATTCCGGCGCAAAAATCATCGAGCGAAAAGTGGCATCCTAACCCTTTGAGTTCATTGATAAATTTTATTGCACTGCCCAGATTTGAAATCGCGCTCGTCTCTGTGATTTCAAAACAAATCATTTCAGGCGGAATTGAATACGCAACAAATTGTTCGCGCAGAAAGTCGAGAAACGCCTCATCTCCGATGGTGGTGCCTGACAGATTTATCGCACACATCGCCATGGGCGGGCATTTGCGCTTGTCGGCTATGCACTGGGCAATGATCTTGAACACGTTCTCCACCACCCAACGGTCGAGAGACGTCATCAGGCCGTAACGTTCAGCGGCCGGAATGAAACTGTCGGGCATAATCATCCGTCCGGCTTCGTCATGCAGGCGCAACAGGATCTCGATATGCCCGCCTCCCTGTTCGGTAGCGCCAAGGGGCGCAATTTCCTGGGCGTATAAACAGAAGCGGTTGTCTTCCAGCGCCATGTGCAAGCGTTGCACCCAGGCCATCTCGCCAAAGCGCAGGGACAGTTCCGAATCGTCGGCATGGTAGACCTGAACCCGATTGCGCCCCTTTTCCTTGGCCATGTAGCAGGCCATGTCCGCAGCGCGCAGCGAGGCTTCGAGGGTGGTCGGGCTCTGCGTGACATGCACCAGGCCGATACTCACCGTGGTGACGAAGGGTCGGCCTTTCCAGACGAAATGCAGGTTCTGTACGGTCTGGCGCAACACCTCGGCAATCTTTTCCGCGGCGTGCGGGGCACAGTTTTCCAGCAGGATGCCAAACTCGTCGCCCCCCAACCGGGCCAGGGTATCGCCCTCGCGCAGGCCCGATTGCAATAACGCGCAGATATGCCGCAGCAACTCGTCACCGGCCGCGTGACCGCAGGTATCGTTGACCAGTTTGAACTGATCCAGGTCGAGGAACATCAACGCATGGCGCCCCGAATGCCGCGTCAGATTGTGCAGCGCCTGCTCCAGGCGATACTCGAACTCGCGACGGTTGGCCAGCCCGGTCAGGGCATCGTGGGTCGCCTGCCAGGACAGATTGGCAATGTATTGCCGCTCCTGGGTCATGTCATGCAACACCAGCACGGTGCCGCTGACCTTGCCGGCATTACGGATCGGTGCACCCACCAGCGTGACCGACACCGTGCTGCCGTCCAGGCGTTGAATCAATTTGGAATGTTCGCTGCCACCGCTGAGCTGTCCGCTCAATATATGCTCGATCAAGGTAAAACCGTCGGCCTGAGCATTCTCGTCCAGCAGATTGAACAGCGCCGCCAGGGGCAAACCAGTCGCCTGCTCGGCCTTCCAGTGCGTCAAGGCCTCGGCGGCCGGGTTCATGTAGGCGATCGCACCTTCGACATCCGTGGTGATCACGCCATCGCCAATCGATTGCAGCGTGATTTGCGCACGGTCTTTCTCCAGTTGCAGCGCGTCGGCGAACGCATGCCGCTGCTTGAGCAGTTTGTGGGTGCGCATCAGCGCCAGGACGATCAAGCCCAGGGCAGTGGCCAGATTGATCACCAACAACAGCCGCAGAATCACCCGCGATCCTTCGCCCAAGGCATCACTGAAGGCCTTCGCCGCCGGTGTCACGCCATCATTGATGGCGAATATCTGCGCCTTCCAGCGCTGGATGTCGGCATCCGTGGCCTGATTGGCGGTCATGCGCCGGTGCATCTGCTGCGCAACGTCATCCAATCGCACCAGGTAGGCGTCCCCCACCCGCCAGAGGTCGATGGCTTTTTCCAGGTAGCTGAAGTGCCGGAAGTTGAGGTACAGCCAGATCAAACTGGAGACGTCATCCGGGTGATTGCCACCCTTGAGGATCGCCACTCGTGCCGCGTCGATGTTCGGTGGCTGATGATCCAGCGCCAGACGTAACTCGTGCCCTCCCTCAGGTACGGCAATGGCGCTCTCGTACTTGCGAAAAATCGCCTCGTCATGACTGTCGGCGTAGAGGTTGAGGTAATAAATGGCGTCTTTCTGGCCCTTGGACCACAGGCTTTCACCCGCCACGTAGCCGCGGACGGCGGAAAGCATGTACAGACTGACGCCCCCCAGCAGTGCTTGAAACAGCACGACGGCGATAAAAGGCCAGACGATGCCCAGCAGCCGGGGCGTTCCGAGAGTCCGAGTCTGATTCATGAGGTCCCTTGATAAGCACTACCCGTTCGTCGTCCGGACGAAATCGCTACAGCCAGACTAGGATGGGTTCTCATTCTAGGCAAGCGGCACTCCCGAGGGCAGCATAGTAACAGCGATACCAGGGACGGATTTTCGGCGTCGACGGCGCGAACAGGTCCCGATATTCTGCGGCATGGGTCTAATGTTGCTGCAAATGCCCATACAGCTTGGCGTACAACCCACCATCGGCAATCAATTGCTGATGGTCGCCATCCTCGGCAATTTGCCCGCCGTCGAACACCAGCACCCGGTCGGCCTGTTTCACCGCGGACAGCCGGTGCGCAATGATCAAGGTGGTGCGATTGCTCAGGAAGCGCTGCAATGCCTGGTGCAGGTTGTATTCAGTGGCCGCGTCCAGGGCGGAGGTGGCCTCGTCGAGTATCACCACCTTGGGCTCGGCCAACACCATCCGCGCAATCGCCAGGCGTTGACGCTGGCCGCCGGACAAGCGCACGCCGGAACGACCGACAATACTGTCCAGGCCATTGGGCAATTCACGAATCGTGGCGTGCAGCTGCGCAATTTCCAGCGCCTGCCAGCATGCCTCGTCGTTACGTTCGCGGCCCATGGTCAGGTTGGCGCGCACGGTGTCGTTGAACAGCGCGGGGTGCTGCAGGACCACTGCTACGTTTTCCCGAACGGTTTCCAGGCCGATTTCCTGCTGGGTCGAACCGCCGAAGCGGATGGTCCCGGCGAGCGGCGTGTACAGGCCCAGCAACAGTTGCACCAGGGTGCTTTTGCCGCCACCGCTGGCGCCGACAATCGCGACCTTTTCACCGGGAGCGATCGACAGGTTCATCTGGTTCAACACCAATTCATCGCCGTAGCCGAAACTCAATCCCTGGACTTCGATGCCGACGGTTTCGCGACCGTTGAACGGGTCGACACCGCCCGGGTATTCAGGTTCGTCGGCCCGGGCCAGCAACTCGTTGATCCGCGACAGCGCGCCACCGGCGGCGTAGTAGGCATATTGCAGGTTCAGCAGTTGTTCCACCGGACCGATCATGAACCACAGGTAACTGAACACCGCCAGCATCTGCCCGATCGACAGGTCGGAAAACAGTACGGTGAGCATGGCGGCGGCACGAAAAATATCGATGCCGAACTGGAACAGCAAGCCGCTGGCACGGTTCGACGCATCGGTTTTCCACTGCGAACTCACCGCGTAGTCGCGCACTTCACGCGCCCGTTGGCCAAGTCGCCCGAGGAAAAAACCCTGACGGTTGCCGGCACGGACTTCCTGGATCGAATCGAGGGTTTCGGTGAGTGCCTGGGTGAAACGCGAAGTACTGTCGTTTTCGAGTTTCTTCAGGTGCTTGACCCGCTTGCCCAACTGCACCGTGGCGTAGATCACCAGCGGGTTGAACAACAGAATCAGCAGCGCCAGTTTCCAGTGCATCCACATCAGGATGCCCGCGGTGCCAACCAGGGTCAGCATGGCCACAAGGAAACGGCTGAGGGTTTCGCCGACAAATTTGTCCAGCGTGTCCAGGTCGGTGACCAGGTGCGTGGTCACCGTGCCGCTGCCCAGACTTTCGTATTCACCCAGCGAAATGCGCTTGAGTCGTTCGATCAGGCGTACACGAATACGGTACACGATGTCCTTGGCCAGCGCGGCGAACAGCTTCGCCTGCACCACGTTGAACAGCAGCGCAGCGCACCGCAGGCCCAAGGTCACGAACAGCATCAAGCCTATGTAGCCCGCGGCTTTCTGCCAGACGTCGGGCAGCGCGTGGTTCATGATTTTCAGCGCGGTGTCGCCGTGGCCCAGCAACACTTCGTCCACCAGCAACGGCAACAGCAAGGGGATCGGTACGCTACACAGGGTCGCCAGCACGGCCACGCCGTTGGCGATCCACAGGGATTTTTTATGCAGCAGGGCAAGCCGCCGGATTTCCGCCCAGCTCAGTCGATCGACGCGCTTGGGTGCCGGCGCGTCATCGGGCAGGTCATGCACAGGCCGCGCGCTCCAGCCAGCGGCCGAGCAATGGGGACAGCACACTCAGCGGCTGATAGCCATTGGTCAAGAGCGCCAACTGACCGTCACGCTCCGCCAGCAAGGTCGGGAAACCGGCGATGCCCAGGTCCTGAACCCAAGTGAAATCGGCCGCCGTTGCGGCATGCTGATCGGCGCGGTCGAACGCTGCGGCGAACTCGATGCGCGGCAAACCGGCCTGCTCCGCCAGTTCCACCAGCACGCTGGCATGTGTGACATCGCGACCTTCGGCGTAAAACGCATGCTGAATCAGCCCGAGCAGTCTCCACGCACAATCCGGCGCCAGGCTGCGTGCAGTTACCAGTGCCCGACAGGCAGGTTCGGTGTCGTACACAAAGCCCTCGGGCAACGCGCCTTCCAGCTTGAACGGTTGACCCGTGGCCTCGGTGACCGCCTGCCAATGCTCAAGGATGTAGCGCCGGGTGGTCGGCTCCAGCGCGGAGCCGCTCCCGGTACGCAAACCGCCCACGACCAGGTGCACGTCCACACCCGCTGCCTGCGCCTGCTCGACCAGCGCATTGGCCACCGGCGCGAAGCCCCAGCACCAGGAACACATCGGGTCCATCACATAGAGCAGGCGTTGCGCAGACATGGTTCAGGCCTCGGAAGGGGTTTGCTTGTAGTTGTAGCCGATCGGGTGAGGCAGGTTGCGCGCCTTGGCCAGTTCGATCTGCTTTTGCCTGTCGATGGCACTGCGGCGGGTCTTCTCGCTCAGCTTATCCCAGCAATGCGGGCAACTGATGCCGGCCACGTAGTGCTCGGATGCGCGGTCGTCGACGCTGATCGGTGTGCGACAGGCATGACATTGATCGTAGTCGCCTTCGCTGAGGTCATGGCGCACGGTCACGCGGTTATCGAACACGAAGCAGTCGCCCTGCCATTTGGTTTCTTCCTGCGGTACTTCTTCCAGGTACTTCAGAATGCCACCCTTGAGGTGATAAACCTCGTCGAAACCCTGGCTGAGCATGTAGCTCGAAGCCTTTTCACAACGAATGCCGCCGGTGCAGAACATCGCGACTTTCTTGTGCACGGCCGGGTCGAAATGGGCTTTGATGTAATCAGGGAATTCGCGAAAGCTCGTCGTCTTCGGATCAATGGCGCCTTCGAAGGTGCCGATCGAGACTTCGTAGTCGTTGCGGGTGTCGATCAACAGCACTTCCGGATCGCTGATCAGCGCATTCCAGTTCTCTGGATCGACGTAGGTGCCGACCTTTTTATTCGGGTCCACGCCTTCGACGCCGAGGGTGACGATTTCTTTCTTGAGTTTGACCTTGGTGCGATAGAACGGCTGATCAACGCAGTACGACTCTTTGTGGTCGATGTCGTCCATGCGCGGGTCGTTCTTGAGCCAGGCCATCAGCCCGTCGATGCCTTCGCGGCTGCCGGACACGGTACCGTTGATGCCTTCCTCGGCGATCAGCAGTGTGCCTTTGATGCCGTTGTCGACCATCGCTTGCAGCAGTGGCTCACGCAAAGCGACGTAATCTTCCAGGGTGACGAACTTATACAGTGCCGCCACGACAATCTGTTGTGTCATGGGTGATTCTCCAGGTGGCTACCCTCGTAAGGGGTGAACCGGATACGAAAAAAAACGCGCCGGGTGAGCGGCGCGTTGCGGATTCTAGCAAAAATAAACGGCACTGTAGGAACTGGCTTGCCAGCGACGCCTGCCCTTGTAGGAGCTGGCTTGCCAGCGAAGGCGGAGGGTCAGTCGACATCATTGTTGGCTGTGACGACGCCTTCGCTGGCAAGCCAGCTCCTACAGGGGGCCGTGTTAATGCTTGCTGCCGCCAGCACAGGTCGGCGAGGCCGGGGCCGCGTCGATCTGTGCCCATTCATCTGGCGTGTAGGTATGCAGCGCCAACGCATGGAACTCGCCCATCAACTCGCCGAGCGTGCCATAGACTTTCTGGTGACGCTTGACGCGGTTAAGCCCTTCGAACTGCTGGCTGACCACCACAGCCTTGAAGTGGGTCTGCAACCCACGGCTGTGCATGTGGCTTTCATCCAGCACTTGCAGGTGCTCGGGCTGTAACAGGCCCAGCGTCGATTCGATGCGTTGTTGCATGCTCATACCAGACTCCGCTTACGGCTTTTTCTTGGCTGGAGCGGCGCCTTTAGGCTCCAGCTCGGCGGTCATGTCTGCCAGCAGTTTGTTGACCACAGGCACTGCGCTTTCCAGCTTGGCCTGGGTCATCTGGGCCGATTGCTGGGTCAGCTGCGGCATTTTTTCCAGAACTTTCTTGCCCAGTGGCGACTTGTAGAACGCAACCAGGTCCTTGAGCTCGGATTCGCTGAAGTTGGTGGTGTAGAGCTTGACCATGTCCGGCTTCAGCTTGTTCCAGCCGATGGCTTGGTCCAGAGCGGCGTTGGCTTTGGCCTGGTAGGTTTCCAGCAGGGCTTTTTTCGACTCGGGGGCTTTGGTCTGTTCAAAGCGCTGAGCGAACATTTGCTGCACTTGCATGTACACCGGAGTGCCCAGTTTGTCAGCGTGCGCCAGGGTCAGGAAAGCCTCGGCACTGGCGTTGTGGCTGGCGGTATCGGCAAAAACAGGGCCGCTGGCGCAAACCAGTGCAACCGCGGTACAGATGGCACGAAGACGAGTCATCGAGTTTCCTTTTCTAGCAGGCGAGGTAAAACCCCAAGGGCGACCATTCTGCGCCTAAAAAACCGTATGGCTCAACCCCAAGCCTTGTCGGGCCTGATTTAGAGGGGTGAACGGTCAAATTCCAGACTGATGGAACCACCGCGATGGATCAGGGCCTAAACTCGCTATCAGACCTACAGGAGTGTGCATGATGAGCCGTATCGAAACCGACAGCCTTGGCCAGGTTGAAGTCCCGGATGAAGCTTACTGGGGCGCTCAGACGCAACGCTCGCTGATCAATTTCGCCATCGGCAACGAACGCATGCCGCTGGCGGTGCTGCATGCGCTGGCGCTAATCAAGAAAGCCGCGGCGCGGGTCAATGACCGCAACGGCGACCTGCCCGCCGACATCGCCCGACTGATCGAACAGGCCGCCGACGAAGTGCTCGACGGCAGTCACGACGACCAGTTCCCGCTGGTGGTCTGGCAGACCGGCAGCGGCACCCAGAGCAACATGAACGTCAATGAAGTGATCGCCGGTCGTGCCAATGAACTGGCCGGCAACCCGCGCGGCGGCAAGACTCCGGTGCACCCCAACGATCACGTCAATCGCTCCCAGAGCTCCAACGATTGCTTCCCCACTGCGATGCACATCGCCGCGGCCCAGGCCGTGCAAAAGCATTTGCTGCCGGCGATCAGCGAATTATCCGGCGGATTGGCCGAGTTATCCGCGCGGCACATGAAGCTGGTAAAGACCGGCCGCACCCACATGATGGACGCGACCCCCATCACCTTCGGCCAGGAACTGTCGGCGTTCATCGCGCAACTGGATTACGCGGAACGGGCGATCCGCAGTGCACTGCCGGCCGTTTACGAACTGGCCCAGGGCGGCACCGCCGTTGGTACGGGCTTGAACTCGCCCCACGGTTTCGGCGAAGCGATCGCCGCCGAACTGGCCGCTCTCTCCGGCCTGCCGTTCGTCACCGCACCGAACAAATTCGCCGCACTGGCCGGTCATGAGCCACTGACCACCTTGTCCGGCGCGCTGAAAACCCTCGCCGTCACCCTAATGAAAATCGCCAACGACCTGCGCCTGCTGGGTTCCGGACCGCGTGCCGGTTTTGCCGAGGTGAAACTGCCCGCCAACGAACCGGGCAGTTCGATCATGCCCGGCAAGGTCAATCCGACCCAGTGCGAAGCGTTGTCGATGCTGGCGTGCCAGGTCTTGGGCAACGACGTCGCCATCGGTTTTGCGGCGAGTCAGGGCCACTTGCAACTGAACGTGTTCAAACCGGTGATCATCCACAACCTGCTGCAATCGATCAGGCTGTTGGGCGATGGCTGCAGCAACTTCCAGCAGCATTGCATCGCCGGTCTGGAACCGGATGCGGCGAAAATGGCGGAACATCTGGAACGCGGACTGATGCTGGTGACGGCGCTGAATCCGCATATCGGCTATGACAAGTCGGCGGAGATCGCCAAGAAGGCTTATGGCGAAGGGCTGACGTTGCGGGAAGCGGCGTTGCAGTTGGGGTACCTGACCGATGAAGAGTTCGATGCCTGGGTAAGGCCGGAGAATATGCTGGAGGCTGGGGCCAAGGGCTGAGTCCTGTAGCGCCTGACAGTCCGCCTTCGCGAGCAAGCCCGCTCCCACAGGGTATTGTGTCATTCACGAAAAAGTGGTCGACACAAATCCCTGTGGGAGCGGGCTTGCTCCGGGCGGCGATCCGACGAAGAACGATAACGCGGTCTAACTGGCCGCCATCCGCACCCGCCGAGCCCGGATCCCGGCCATCAACGAAGGCCCCAACGCCACCAGCGCCGACCCCAGCACTACCAGCACCGCCCCACCATACCCCAGACCATTGATCGTCTCGGCATGCACATATTCCGGCCATAACCACGCCGCTACCGCCACCGCAGCAAAGGTCACCAACGGCGTGATCGCCAGGGTGGCACTCACTCGCGAAGCTTCCCAATGCGCCAGTGCCTCGGCAAACGCGCCGTAGGCAATCAGGGTGTTCATGCAACACGCCAGCAGCAGCCAGCCTTGCAACGGGCTCAGTTGCAGCGCCTCCAACGGATGCACCCATGGCGTCAGCAACAACCCGCAAAACAGGTAGATCACCATCATCACCTGAAACGAATTCCACACCGTCAGCAATTGCTTCTGCCCCAGGGCATAGAAGGTCCAGACGGTGGAAGCCAGCAACACCAACAGAACGCCGGCCGTATAGTCGGTCAGGGACGTGAACAACTCGACCAGCCGCTGGTTGAAAAACAACACGAAGCCGACCACCAGCACCAGCAGGCCAATCCCCTGCCCAATGCTGAACCGCTCCCTGAACACAAACAGACTGGCAATCAGCAGCATGATCGGCCCCGTCTGCACCACCAGCTGCGCGGTGCCGGGGCTGAGCAGATTCAATCCCATCAGGTACAGCACGTAGTTGCCCACCAGACCGAGCACCGCCATCAATACCAGCCAGCCGCCGCGCGGGCCGAGGACTTTGCGACTGGGCAGACGCCTGGTCGCCGCCAGGAAAATGAACAGGCACCCGCCGGACACCATCAGACGAAACCAGGTCACCGTCACCGGATCCATCACCAGCAGCACTTGCTTGAGCTTGATCGGCAGGATTCCCCACAACAACGCGGTCAACAAGGCCAGGAACAGACCATAAACCCAGCGACCCGATGAAACGTGCATGGAAACCCCGAAACCGATTGGCGAAAACCGTCATTCTAGGCCCAGAGGAGCTCGGCACACAGGGACAGTTGGCGACTGGCCGCGAATGGAACTGTACAGGTCGCCACATTCAAGGAGCGATAGGCCGTCGATCGGTTGGCGAGGCATAGTCAGCGGTTCGTGCATAAGCTCATTGGATCCATCGACGGCAACACCCCACAGGAGACCGCCATGTACGGCATGCGCGCCCAGGACAACACCCCCGCTACCCACTTTCGCAGTGACCGGATGTGCCGTGTGAACGGGGAGCTGTATTTCAGCACCCGGGAAAACACCCTGGAAGGACCGTTTGAAAACATGGAGACGGCTGAGTTGAAGATTCAGGCTTATATAGCGCGGATGCTGCTGTTGCGGACGAACCAATAAACCGCAGCGCCTGCATCGTCGGAACGCCGCCCGGAGCAAGCCCGCTCCCACATTGGATCTTCTGTGAACTCATTATTTGTGAGCACCTCAGATCAACTGTGGGAGCGGGCTTGCTCGCGAAAGCGGTTGATCAGGCAACAAACATTTCGGATTCTAACGCACTGCCTCAAACAGACCCGTAGCCCCCATACCTCCGCCCACGCACATGGTGACGATGCCGTAACGCAGATGACGCCGGTGCAACTCACGCACCAGATGCCCCACCTGTCGCGAACCGGTCATGCCGAACGGATGCCCGATAGAGATCGAGCCGCCATTGACGTTGTACTTGTCGTTATCGATCTCCAGCCGATTGCGGCTGTACAGGCACTGGGACGCGAAGGCTTCGTTGAGCTCCCACAGATCGATGTCGGCTATCTGCAAACCCTTCGCCTTGAGCAGCCTGGGCACCGAGAATACCGGGCCGATGCCCATTTCATCCGGCTCACACCCGGCCACGGCAAAGCCGCGAAAGAAGGCTCTGGGCTTCAGCCCCAGCGCCAGGGCTTTTTCCAGGCTCATCACCAGGGTCATGGAGGCGCCATCGGACAGCTGCGAAGAATTGCCGGCGGTCACCGAGCCGTCTTCGGCAAACACCGGTTTCAAACCGGCCAGGCTTTCCAGCGTGGTGTCCGGACGGTTGCAGTCGTCGCGATCGACGATGCCGTCGAGGATCTGCGCCTGCCCGGTGGCCTTGTCTTCAACCCGATATTTCACCGCCATGGGCACGATTTCATCGTCGAACAATCCCCCGGCCTGGGCCTGCGCGGTGCGTTGCTGGCTTTGCAGCGCGTAAACGTCCTGTTGTTCGCGGCTGACGTGATAACGACGGGCGACGATTTCGGCGGTCTGGCCCATGGGGAAGTAGATGCCCGGCATCTGCTCTTTGAGCAGCGGGTTGATCAGGTTGTCGGTGTTGACGCTTTTCATGGTCAGGCTGATGGACTCGACGCCGCCGGCGACGATGATATCGCTGCAACCCGAGGCGATCTGGTTGGCGGCGATAGCAATCGCCTGCAAGCCCGACGAACAGAAACGATTGAGGGTCATGCCGGCACAGCCGACGCCCAACCGTGAGAGCACGGCGACATTGCGCCCTATGTTGTAGCCCTGGGCGCCTTCGTTGGAGCCGGCACCGACGATACAGTCCTCGACGCTGGCTGGATCGATCCCCGAGCGTGTCAACAAGGCGTCGACACAATGCGCCGCCATGTCGTCCGGCCGGGTCATGTTGAACTTGCCGCGAAAGGACTTGGCCAGGCCGGTCCGCACGCTGTCGACGATCACCACTTCACGCATGGCATACCTCATTGTTGTTGTCGGATTGGAGTAGACCGAGCATAAGTCCACAGAATGACCGACCGCGACAATCATTCACCTTGCGTATGCGTAACCATTGACTCACCTCTTGTCCTTTTTCGCCTTCTTGTCGGACTTCCTGAACGCTTCTTCCAGCGCCTCATTGATGGTGCGAAGCACCTTGACCCGGGCCCAGCGCTTGTCATTGGCCTCCACCAGGGTCCAGGGCGAGACCTCGGTACTGGTGCGATCGACCATGTCGCCGACCGCGGTCCGATAGTCGTCCCACTTGTCACGGTTACGCCAGTCATCTTCGGTGATCTTGAAGCGCTTGAACGGCGTCTGTTCCCGCTCCTCGAATCGCTCCATCTGCGTCTGTTTGTCGATGGCCAGCCAGAACTTGACCAGGACCACCCCGGCATCGGCGATCTGCTCTTCGAAGTCGTTGATTTCGCCATAGGCGCGCAACCAGTCCGCCGCGCTGCAAAAACCTTCGATGCGCTCCACCAGCACCCGGCCATACCAGGAGCGGTCGAACACGGTGAATTTTCCTCGCGCCGGAATATGGCGCCAGAACCGCCACATATACGGATGCGCCCGCTCCTCTTCAGTGGGCGCGGCGATCGGCACGATGCTGTACTGGCGTGGGTCCAGCGCTGCGGCCACCCGGCGGATGGCCCCGCCCTTGCCCGCCGCGTCATTGCCTTCGAATACGGCGATCAGGGCGTGGCGGCGCATGCGTTTATCGCGCATCAGCCCGGAGAGCCGCGCCTGCTCGGTGATCAACTGTTCTTCGTACTCGCCCTTGTCCAGATTCAGGGTCAAGTCCAGGCTATCGAGCAGGTTCATCTGGTCGACGCTGCTGATCAATGGCGCGGCGCTGACTTTGTCCGGGTGAATTTTGGGGCGCTTCAGGGCGCCTTGCAGGCCCTCGAGCAGAATCATGCCCACCGCCAGGCTGCGATAGCGCGGATCCATCCCGGCGATCACATGCCAGGGCGCGTAGTCGCGGCTGGTGCGACGCAGGATGCGTTCGCCATATTTGACGAATTTGTCGTAGGTCTGCGACTGCTGCCAGTCCAGCGGGCTGATGCGCCAACTGTGCAAAGGGTCGTCGGCCAGGGCCTTGAGCCGCGCGCGCATTTGTTTCCTGGAGAGGTGGAACCAGAACTTGAAGATCAACGCGCCTTCGTCGCACAGCATCTTCTCCAGGCGCTCGGCGGCGTTGATGCCTTGATCGAGCCGCGGATCCTTGAACACGCCATGGACCCGGTCTTGCAGCATCTGGCTGTACCAGTTGCCAAAAAAAATCCCCATGCGCCCCTTGGCCGGGAGCATCCGCCAATAACGCCAGGCCGGTGGTCGCGCCAGCTCTTCGTCGGTCTGTTGATCGAAGGTGCGAACTTCGATCAGGCGCGGGTCCATCCATTCGTTGAGCAGCTTGACCGTCTCGCCCTTGCCCGCGCCTTCGATGCCGTTGATCAGGATGATCACCGGGAAGCGTTTCTGCTGCTGAAGTTCAAACTGCGCCTCAAGCAACGCCTGGCGCAGGGCTGGCACTTCAGCTTCGTAGGTTTCTTTGTCGATGACGTGACCGATTTCAGCAGATTCGAACATGGACGGCTCCCTTCCCGGATTGAGCAAGACTAGCGGATTGGGCCATTAGTCCGCAGGGAAAATTCCCTATGGTTTCGTGATGACTTTGTAGGAGCGAGCCTGCTCCGGGCGGCGCTGCGACGATGGTCGCCAACGATACCGCGGTTTTGCTGGATAACACGCCGTGTTCTGGAATCCATCGCGAGCAAGCTCGCTCCTACAGGCTAGAATGGCCGCCTTGCCGTTGCCGAGCCTGCCATGAAACCTGTATTGCCCCACGCCCAGCTCGACTGGGACGACCAAGGGCTCCCGCGTTCGCGGGTGTTCGACGATGTCTATTTTTCGGATAAGTCGGGCCTTGATGAAACCCGTTACGTCTTCCTCGAGCAAAATAATCTGCGTGAACGCTTTGCCGCGTTACCGGTGGGCGCAAGACTGGTGATCGGTGAGACCGGTTTCGGCACCGGATTGAATTTTCTCTGCGCCTGGCAGTTGTTCGAACAGCACGCGGTGGCGGGTGCGCGGCTGCATTTCGTGAGTGTCGAAAAGTATCCGCTGAGCCTGCCGGACCTGCAGCGGGCGCTGGCCTTGTGGCCCGAGCTCAAACCTTTTGCCGAGCAACTGCTGGCGCAGTACGTGGCGATCCATCGAGGCTTCCAGCGTCTGATCCTGGATAACGGCCGAGTGATCCTGACCTTGTTGATCGGCGATGCCCTGGAGCAATTGCCGCAGCTGGATGCGCAGGTCGACGTTTGGTTTCTCGACGGCTTCGCCCCGGCCAAAAACCCCGACATGTGGACCGCCGAACTGTTTGCCGAACTGGCGCGCCTGGCCGCGCCGGGCTCGACCCTCAGCACCTTCACCAGCACCGGCTGGGTGCGCCGATTGCTGAACGCCGCGGGTTTCAAGATGAAGCGCACCCCAGGCATCGGCCATAAATGGGAGATCCTGCGCGGCACCTTCCTCGGCTGGCCTGAACCTGCCCAGGCACCCGCCGTGGCCAAACCCTGGTTTGCACGCCCGACACCGCTGACCGGCGAGCGTCGGGCGCTGGTGATCGGCGCCGGCCTGGCCGGTTGTGCGACGGCCGCCAGCCTGGCGGCGAGAGGTTGGCAAGTCAGCCTGCTGGAGCGCCACGATGCGCTGGCGCGGGAAGCCTCGGGCAATCCCCAGGGCGTGTTGTATCTCAAGCTTTCGGCCCATGGCACAGCATTGTCGCAATTGATCGTCAGCGGCTTTGGCTACACCCGACGCCTGCTGGAGCATTTGCAGCGGGGCGTGGACTGGGACGCTTGTGGCGTCCTGCAACTGGCGTTCAATGCCAAGGAAGCCGAGCGCCAGGCGCAGCTGGCGGCAGCGTTTCCCGAGGACTTGCTGCACACACTTGATCGGGAGCAGGCCCAGGCGCACGCCGGTATCGGCCTGCAATCGGGTGGGCTGTTCTTTCCCGAAGGCGGTTGGGTGCATCCGCCCGCCCTGTGCCAGTGGCAGGCCGCACACCCGAATATCCGGGTCCGGACGCATCACGATGTGCTGCAATTGCGACACACCGAGGGACAATGGCAAGCGTGGGATGGCGAAACATTGCTGGCCGATGCACCGGTGGTGGTACTGGCCGGCGCTGCCGAGATCAAGCGTTTCCCCTGCAGCAGCGAGCTGCCGCTCAAACGCATTCGCGGGCAGATCACCCGCCTGCCACAAACAGCCGCCAGCCAGAGTTTGAACACAGTGGTCTGCGCCGAAGGTTATGTGGCGCCAGCACGGCTGGGCGAACATACCCTGGGTGCCAGTTTTGATTTCAACACCGAGGACCTGACACCGACAGCCGCCGAGCATGCCGATAACCTTAAGATGCTCGAGGAAATATCGCTGGACCTGGTCACACGACTCGGCGCGGACACCCTGCAACCGCAAACTCTCGAAGGTCGCGCAGCGTTTCGCTGCACCAGCCCGGATTATTTGCCGATTGTCGGTCCATTGGCGGACAGTCAGGCATTTGCCGGGGCCTACCGTGCCTTGAGCAAGGATGCCCGGAAAACACCGGACATTCCTTGCCCCTGGCTGGATGGTTTGTACATCAACAGCGGGCACGGCTCGCGAGGGTTGATCACCGCACCGTTGTCCGGCGAGTTGCTTGCCGCCTGGCTCGATGATGAACCCTTGCCACTGCCAAGGACTGTGGCCGAGGCGTGTCATCCGAATCGCTTTGCCTTGCGTCGATTGATTAGAAGCAAGGCCTGAATGATCAATCCAGAATAAAACAGGTCTTTGACTCCTCCGCCTTCAGGACCTCCTCGGTCAGACGTTTCAACAGACCGTTTTCAGCCAGCTGTTTCTCATCCGCAATGCCGTCGACCTGCGCGCGGTATCCCGCGCCCAGCGCCTCCATGTTTTCGGTGGCTGTATTCACCCGTTTCAGAAAAGGCTCGAAAAGCGCGGTGAATTTTTCAGCCTTCTGTTCACGCAAAAAATCGCCCCAGAAATCGCGTTTAACCAAGTCATCCAACAGCTCGGAGGAAGCTTCAGCGCTGATGACCTTATTGCATGCAATGTCCAGGTCCGCCGAGGTCACGCCACCGACCGAGGCGAAGCGCATATGCTTGGGTTGGCCAACAAGGTCGAGTCTTTCGGCCAACCCTGTGCGATACGCCAGCTCCACTTCCACAGGATCGAGCGTGGTATTGGCCTCGACATGCTCCTTGGCAAGCTTGGCGAGATAATCCTACTCCTCTGCATCGCAGCATTATTTACCGCCCGTTCAATCTGCCGTTCTGCCGTCCCGCCATTCGTCCGGCAATACCCGCTTATAACTTATCGATCTAAAACTACGAGGAATCGCTCGGGTCAGTTTCAGAGTACCCACCGTTTTTGGTGCGGTATCGCTTGACCCTCCCCAACGGAAAAACCGGTAAGGACTTTATGTGCGGATTAGCTGGCGAGTTACGCTTTGATCATCAACCTGCGGACCTTGCAGCCGTTGAACGAATCACCCATCACCTGGCCCCTCGCGGCCCTGACGCATGGGGCTTCCAGGCCCAAGGGCCGATTGCCCTGGGCCATCGTCGCCTGAAAATCATGGACCTGTCGGACGGCTCGGCGCAGCCGATGGTCGACAACCAACTGGGCTTGTCCCTGGCATTCAATGGCGCTATCTACAATTTCCCGGAACTGCGTACCGAGCTGGAAAGCCTGGGCTACGCCTTCTATTCCGGCGGTGATACCGAAGTGCTGCTCAAGGGCTATCACGCCTGGGGCGAAGCCCTGCTGCCCAAACTCAATGGCATGTTCGCCTTCGCCATCTGGGAGCGCGACGCCAAACGCCTGTTCATCGCCCGCGACCGTCTGGGCGTGAAACCGCTGTACCTGTCGCGCACCGGCCAGCGCCTGCGCTTTGCCTCGTCGCTGCCGGCGTTGCTCAAGGGCGGCGACATCAACCCGATCCTCGATCCGGTGGCGCTCAATCATTACCTGAATTTTCACGCCGTGGTTCCGGCTCCGCGCACCTTGCTGGCGGGCATCGAAAAACTGCCACCGGCGACCTGGATGCGCATCGAAGCGGACGGTACCACCGAGCAGAAAATCTGGTGGACACTGCCCTACGGCCCCCACGCCGACGAGATGAACCTGACCCTCGAAGACTGGCGCGACCGGGTGCTCGAGAGCACCCGCGATGCGGTGGCGATTCGTCAACGTGCGGCGGTCGATGTCGGCGTGCTGCTGTCCGGCGGTGTCGATTCGAGCATGCTGGTCGGTCTGTTGCGGGAAGTCGGCGTGGAAAACCTGTCGACCTTTTCCATCGGTTTCCAGGATGCCGGTGGCGAGCGCGGCGACGAGTTCCAGTACTCGGACCTGATCGCCAAGCACTACAACACGCAGCACCACCAACTGCGCATCGACGAAAAAGAGATCATCGAACAACTGCCAGCGGCGTTCCGCGCCATGAGCGAGCCGATGGTCAGCCATGACTGCATCGCTTTCTATCTGTTGTCCCGGGAAGTGGCCAAGCATTGCAAGGTGGTGCAGAGCGGCCAGGGAGCGGACGAGTTGTTTGCCGGTTACCACTGGTATCCGCAAGTCGACGGCGCCGCCGATCCATACGCCGCCTATCGCGATGCGTTTTTCGACCGCAGCTACGACGATTACGCCGCCACCGTGCAGCCGAAATGGCTGACCGCCAATGACGCCGCGGGTGACTTCGTCAAAGAACATTTCGCCCAGCCCGGCGCGGATGCTGCGGTGGACAAAGCCTTGCGCCTGGACAGCACGGTGATGCTGGTGGACGACCCGGTCAAACGCGTCGATAACATGACCATGGCCTGGGGCCTGGAAGCGCGCACACCGTTTTTGGACTACCGCCTGGTGGAATTGTCAGCTCGGGTGCCGGGCAAATTCAAACTGCCGGACGGCGGCAAGCAAGTCTTGAAAGAAGCGGCGCGGCTGGTGATTCCCAGTGAAGTGATCGACCGCAAGAAGGGTTACTTCCCGGTCCCCGGCCTGAAGCACTTGCAGGGCGACACGTTGAACTGGGTGCGCGAACTGCTGCTCGATCCCAGCCAGGATCGCGGTCTGTTCAAGCCAGAAATGCTCGATCGCCTGCTGACCGATCCACAAGGCCAGTTGACCCCTTTGCGCGGCTCGAAGCTGTGGCAATTGGCGGCCCTGAATCTGTGGCTCAGTGAACAAGGAATCTGATCGATGAAACCCCATGCCACGGCTTATAGCCAACGCCTGTTGCGCGGTCAGGCACCCTCCTACGAACGCTTGCAGGCGCGCCTGGCCGAAGATGGCAGCAAATTGGGCGCGGCGCCGATCGCCGTGCATTGCGGCTGGGGCCGGTTGTTGATCGGCCACACCTTTGCCGACCCGGCGAGCCTCGCCCAGGAGTTGCTCAACGAGCAACCCGGCGAGCGCGACATTGCGCTCTACGTTGCCGCGCCCCAGCAAGTGTTGGGGCTGGAGCCGGCACAGCTGTTTCTCGACCCGTCCGACACCTTGCGTCTGTGGTTCAGCGATTATCGGCAGTCCACCCGGGTGTTTCGCGGTTTTCGCATCCGTCGGGCCCAGAGCGATGCAGACTGGGCGGCGGTCAATCAGCTGTATCAGCTGCGCGGCATGCTGCCGATAGACCCGAGCCTGCTGACCCCGCGTCACCAGGGCGGCCCGGTATTCTGGCTGGCCGAAGATGAGGACAGCGGCGCGATCATCGGCAGCGTCATGGGCCTTGATCATCACAAGGCGTTCAACGACCCGGAAAACGGCAGCAGCCTCTGGTGCCTGGCCGTCGACCCGCAATGTTCGCGACCGGGCGTCGGTGAAGTGCTGGTGCGGCACTTGATCGAACACTTCATGAGCCGCGGCTTGAGTTACCTGGACCTGTCGGTGCTGCACGACAACCGCCAGGCGAAAAGTCTTTACTCCAAGCTGGGATTTCGCAACCTGTCGACCTTCGCCATCAAGCGCAAGAACAGCATCAATCAACCGCTGTTCCTCGGTCCGGGTCCCGAAGCCGAGTTCAATCCGTATGCGCGGATCATCGTCGAGGAAGCGCACCGGCGCGGCATCGAAGTGCAGGTCGACGATGCCGAGGCCGGCCTGTTCACCTTGATCCATGGCGGACGACGGGTACGGTGCCGCGAATCCTTGAGCGATCTGACCAGTGCCATCAGCATGACACTGTGCCAGGACAAGAGCCTGACCCACAAGGCGCTGAAAAAGGCCGGCCTGAATTTGCCTGCGCAACAGCTCGCGGGTAACGCGGACGACAATCTGGCGTTTCTCGATGAGCACGAGCGTGTGGTGGTCAAACCCCTGGATGGCGAGCAGGGTCATGGGGTCGCGGTAGATTTACAGAGCATCGAAGAGGTCCAGCAAGCCGTCGAGGCCGCCCGCCAGTTCGACAGCCGCGTGCTGCTGGAAAGCTTCCATGAAGGCCTCGACCTGCGAATCGTGGTGATTGGTTTCGAAGTGGTCGCCGCCGCGATCCGCCGACCGGCAGAAGTGGTGGGTGATGGTCAGCATTCCATCGGTGCGCTGATCGAAGCCCAGAGTCGACGTCGCCAGGCAGCCACCGGCGGCGAAAGCAAAATCCCGCTGGACCATGAGACCGAGCGCACCCTGCACGCAGCAGGTTACGACTACGAGAGCATTCTGCCGGCCGGCGAGCATCTGTTCGTGCGGCGCACGGCGAATCTGCATACCGGCGGCATTCTCGAGGATGTCACGGCGACCCTGCATCCGACCCTGGTCGATGCGGCGGTGCGTGCGGCGCGGGCGCTGGATATCCCGATGGTCGGGCTCGACCTGATGGTGCCCGCCGCCGATCAACCGGAGTATGTGTTTATCGAAGCCAACGAGCGCGCCGGGCTGGCCAACCATGAACCGCAGCCGACGGCCGAGCGGTTTGTGGATTTGTTGTTTCCGCATAGTCAGCCGGCGGCTTCTTAGTTATGTAGCGCCTGCTAGGCCGCCTTCGCTGGCAAGCCAGCTCCTACAGGTGATCGCATTCCCCTGTAGGAGCTGGCTTGCCAGCGAAGGCGTCCTGACAAGCACCACAAATCCTCCCCCCTCATCGAAACCATCGATGCGCTCAACTCATCAGGAGTTTCCATGACCAGCAAAATTCCCGAACCGGATCTCAACTACCTGCAAAAAGTCCTGCTGGAAATGCTCGCCATTCCCAGCCCGACCGGGTTCACCGATACCATCGTGCGCTACGTCGCCGAACGCCTTGAAGAACTTGGCATCCCCTTTGAAATGACCCGGCGCGGGACCATCCGCGCCACGCTCAAGGGCAAAAAGAACAGCCCGGACCGCGCCGTTTCCGCGCACCTGGACACCATTGGCGCTGCCGTTCGCGCGATCAAGGACAATGGGCGTCTGACGTTGGCCCCGGTCGGTTGCTGGTCCAGCCGGTTTGCCGAGGGCAGCCGGGTCAGCCTGTTTACCGATAACGGGGTGATCCGCGGCAGCGTGTTGCCGCTGATGGCTTCCGGGCACGCCTTCAACACTGCCGTGGATGAAATGCCGATCAGCTGGGATCACATCGAACTGCGTCTGGACGCCTATTGCGCCACCCGGGCCGATTGCGACTCCCTGGGGATCAGCGTCGGCGATTTCGTCGCCTTCGACCCCTTGCCGGAGTTCACTGAAAGCGGACACATCAGCGCCCGTCACCTCGACGACAAGGCCGGTGTTGCCGCCTTGCTGGCGGCGCTGAAAGCGATCGTCGACAGCGGCGAAGAGTTGATGATCGATTGTCATCCGCTATTCACCATCACCGAGGAAACCGGCAGCGGCGCAGCGGCGGCGTTACCTTGGGATGTCAGCGAATTCGTCGGCATCGACATCGCCCCGGTTGCGCCGGGCCAGCATTCCAGCGAACACGCAGTGAGCGTGGCGATGCAGGATTCCGGCGGGCCTTACGACTATCACTTGTCGCGCCACCTGCTGCGACTGGCCAGTGACAATGAATTGCCGGTACGGCGCGACCTGTTCCGGTATTACTTCAGCGACGCGCATTCGGCGGTGACTGCCGGTCACGACATTCGCACGGCCCTGCTCGCCTTCGGCTGCGACGCCACCCATGGCTACGAACGCACCCACATCGATAGCCTCGCCGCGCTCAGTCGTTTGCTGGGTGCCTACATCCTCAGCCCACCGGTATTCGCCAGCGATGCCCAACCGGCGAAGGGATCGCTGGACAGGTTCAGTCATCAGATCGAACATGACACGCAGATGGAAAGCGATACCCGGGTGCCGTCGGTGGATAGCCTGGTGGGGCAGCGGTCGGAGAGCTGATTTTTGCCTTAAGGGATTTGGTGCCTGAACCATCGCCTTCGCGAGCAAGTCGAATCGTCGCACCGCCGCTCCCACATTCGACCGAGTTCCTCCAGGAAAAACGCGGTCCACTGTGGGCGGGCTTGCTCGCGAAAGCGGTAGATCAGGCGACAGATAAGCCGCAGGCTAGCCGAAATCAATCATTCGCCGTAGCATCGCGCCATTGTTTAGCCGAGGTGCCCATGCTGATCCCCCACGACCAACTTGAAGTCGACACCCTGACCCGCCTGATCGAGGATTTCGTCACCCGTGACGGCACCGACAACGGTGATGACACGCCGCTCGAAACCCGCGTACTGCGTGTTCGCCAAGCCTTGACCAAGGGGCAGGCGCTGATTGTCTTCGACCCGGAAAGCGAACAATGCCAGTTGATGCTCAAGCACGACGTGCCCAAGCATCTGTTCGACTGAAACCTTCAGCGCGCTTTGTTTTTCTTCGGCAATTTGAGCTGGATGCGTTCGTAGACCTCGGCCCGGTGCACTTCGACGTTCTGCGGCGCTTCGACGCCGAAGCGCACCGTGCCACCGTTGACCGCGACAATGCGTACGGAGATGTCGTCACCGATAGAGATCAATTCGCCTACAACGCGACTGAGTACAAGCATGGCATTTCGTCCTTCAGGGTTAATTGACCCTGAAGATGCCCGGCCCACGGCGGGTGTTCAATGCAACGAAGGCAAATCAGTCCTCTCCTACAACGCATCAAGCAGGCCGGTGAAGGAAGGGTCTGACAAATCACCGGCGCTGTAGGACTTATCTGTCAGGATGGGTAAAAGCGTGGTCCGAACAGGATGACGCTGGCCCCGATCACGCACAGCCCCACGCCGATCCAGTCCGAGCCCAACGGACGAATCCGCTCGACCACCGCCAGCCAGCCAATCGACGCAACGATATAGATACCACCATAAGCGGCATAGGCGCGACCGGCATAGGTCGCCTCGATACGGGTCAGCAGCAGCGCAAACAGGGTCAGGCTGAGCAACGCCGGCACAATCCACCAGGCACTCTTGCCCTGACGTAGCCACACCCAAAACGCGAAGCAGCCGGCGATTTCAAACAGCGCGGCGAGGAAAAACCACAGGTAGTTGAGCATGCAAACGTCTCGCGAGGATGGCCGGTTGCGGCCACCCTAGCGACCGTGATGCCCAGAGGCAAGTTCAGCCTGCGGTTTGTCTGGCCTTGGCGCGCATCTTGTCGGCCATGATGGTCATTTCGTCGTAGAGCAGTTGCGGGTTCTTCTGCTTGAGTGCCCAAGCCATGCGGCCCTGTTCATGGGGCAGAATCATGAATTCGCCGGCGCCGACCTGTCGATAGATGTAATCGGCAATGTCGGCCGCGGTGATCGGCGAGCTTTCCAGCAATTTACCTACCTGGGCCTTCATGGCCGGCGTCGGGCCGCGGAAGGAATCGAGCAGGTTGGTCTGGAAGAATGACGGGCACACCACGTGCACGCTGACTTCCTGCTGCGCCAGTTCGATCAGCAGGCTTTCGGACAAAGCCACCACGCCCGCCTTGGCGACGTTGTAGTTGCTCATGGCCGGGCCTTGCATCAGTGCTGCCATCGACGCAATGTTGATGATCTTGCCTTTGCTTTTTTCCAGCAGTGGCAGGAAGGCCTTGCAGCCCTTGACCACCCCCATCAGGTTGATTGCGATCTGCCAGTCCCAGTCCTCCAGGGACAGTTCACTGAAGAACCCGCCCGAGGCGACGCCGGCGTTATTGACGATGACATCGATGCCGCCCAGTTTCTCTTCGCAGGCTTGGGCGAAGGCGGTGAGCTGGCTGTAATCACGGACATCGCAACGCTGGATGAATCCGTCGCCGCCCGCTTCGCGAACCTGTTTCAGGGTTTCTTGCAAACCGGGTTCGCTGACATCCGACAAGGCCAGCTGCCAGCCTTCACGCGCCCAGCGCAGTGCGATTTCGCGACCTAAGCCTGAGCCCGCGCCAGTGATCATCATGCGATTTTGCATAGCAAACAGCCTTGTTGTTCCGGGGAAGATGCGTCGAGTGTAGCGAAGGACATTGCCCGACCCACGCTCCATCAGATTGCTGAATGGCCCAGGCAAACCGTGGAAGGCCTCCGACCAACTAATGGAGTAAAAACGAAATAAGCCTTTCTTCGAAAAACATTAAAAAAACTTGGAATTTTCTTTCATGGGCAACAGTCGGATTTTGTAAGCATCCTGGTTTTATGGCATCACGGCTGACAGTTAAACGCCAGGTAGTTCCAGAACACTTCCAACAAGGAAATAAACATGGGCACAATTCTGATCATTATCCTGATCCTCCTGCTGGTAGGTGGCTTACCGGTCTTCCCGCACTCCAGAAGTTGGGGGTATGGCCCGTCGGGTATCATCGGCGTGGTGTTGGTGGTGCTGTTGATCCTGCTATTGCTTGGCAAGATATGAAGCTTTGAAAGGCAGATAACCTGCTGAAATCCAATGCCAGTCAGTCTCACTGACTGGCATTTTTTCCGGGCGGTGTGTCGAAGCCGGTGCACGCACGCACAGACTGCAAAGCGTCCTCAAACGTTGCTGAAAATTCCTGTGACTGGCTCGATGTTACCTCCGTAAGGCACGCTCGTTCCCGCAGCTTTGGCTATGGTTGCCCATATGCGCTGCATGTCAACGAAGCGCTTGCCAATGGTCGGGTTCCCTGCATGGTGCTGACGATCGGCCTGCTGCGTGATATTGAAATACCGTCCTGCACCCTCCCCGCTTTTGAGCAAACCACTCGCCCCCCCCATCAACACCATGGGCATATCAATCGTGTGCTCAGGGGCTCCATCGGCCATTTCGCTAGTGAGTACGACGAGGGTATGTTTGAGCAGGTTGTCGCCGGGCACGTGTGGATCCTGATACCGGGACAATTCGTCCATCAATAGTTTGACCTGCCGAACATACCATTGCCGCGTTCCCTTCCAGAATGCTTCCCCGGAGCGACGGTGAGCACACTCATGGGGATTACTGGTGGGACTGACATCAATGATATTGAGCGACTCCGCCGAGCGCCCGATTTGAATCGTGGCGACGCGGGTTATCCCACAACTCAAGGCAGTTGCCACCACTTGATGATGGTCGGCCTGAATCCGGTTGCGGTGCAGCGCACTCCTGTAATCCACAGGTTCCAGCGTCACTGGCTGGCATTCACCCACGGGTGGACGTGCATCCTCAAGATCCTTGATAACCTGCCGTACCGAGTCCAGATGGGTATCGAGCTTTTGCCGTTCGCCGGCGGAGAGCTTGCTTTTGACCTCCTGGATATCCACCAGGGCTGCCTCCAACAGCGAGCCGGCTCCAGGTTCGGAGCGCTTCATTTGAACGGGGGCCTTGAACAACGACTCAGCCATCAACTTTGGGTCGCGGTAAGGCGTGCGAATTGCAGTCCCCTGGTATGAAACAAACCAGGGATAACCGTCGATCCCGGCATGGGGACCGGCAAACAGACTGCGGTGCGTCGGCTCACTGCCCGGCATCGCTTGCCCCAACAGGACGTCGATAGACGAATGGTTCTGTTGACTGTCACGTAATAGCCAACCCCAGGCGTTATGGCCAGCATTCCCTGGTCCCAGAAGAATTCCACGCAGGTATAACGATTGACTACGATAGGCGGCCAGTTCCGAGCTGACTTCGCTCAAAGTGAATGCCGCGGTATCCATTTCAGATGCAACGGGATGCCACAACCCGAGCCCGTCACCAAAATTTTCACCGCCCTGGAAGGAGTCCACCGCCAGACCGTCAGGTAACACGACAAACACTACCTTCAATTGAGCTTGCTGGGTTTGCCCTGCCAATGCCATGCGCGCCAATCCAAATTGGGTCAGGGGACCATAGATACCCGCCGCAGCCAGGCCCGCCAGAAAACGCCGACGACTTTTCAAAATGCCCATGATCAATTCCTTTCGGTCTTGTAGATGAATGCATTGGAAGTACCCAGGGTTTTCAACATCTCTGCCAGGGAGCCTGAGGCCTTCAAACCAGCGGCAACTTCCCTCACGGTCCCGGCGGTCGATACATCCGATTTGGTGCCAAACACAAATCGGAAGTAGCTATCGGCCATGCAAAATTGTGACGCTGAATTGCGTGGAATAATTTTTGCGATATCCCGGACGTCATTGATCTGCTCGGTTCCGGTCGTACTGATAAACGGACCGGAAGCCTTGATCGGCAACATCTGCGGGTACTGGTCAAAGTTGTAGGCTTTTTCCTCGGTTCGGAAGCGACCGGCTGCGTCGTAATGTTCCATCGATGACCCGGTGTCATTCATATATTGATGGCATCGCCAGCAGCGCCCCTCTGAAGCCTGCTCACCATTAACCAGGTCCCAATGCTCACGGGTGGTCACCGCACGTGGCGGATAAACAGGGTCCGTAGGGTCGGCGTCCACGGGTGCACCAAACTCGCGGCAGAACATTTGCTCGCGAATCATGATTCCACGCTTGACCAATGAGGTGCTCAGGTAATCCGATGTGGCGGCCTGGGTCAGCCCCAGATGCAACAAGCCTCCCCGTGTTTCATCTACCGCTACCTTTTGCATCGTGCTGCCCGTGACCCCTTTGATTGCGTAGTGCGTGGCCAGGTCCTGGTTCAGATAGGTATAACCGGGGTTGAACAACTGACTCAGCGTTCCTCCACTCAGGAGCAGGTTTTTGCTCAGCAGATACTGCTCTTGAGCCATGAGTTCCACCATATCCTTACTCAACCCCGGCTTTTCCTGGACACCGCGGACCGTCCTGGCGTAGTAGCTGACGAAACGGTTGAATTGCTCGATACCGCGATCCGTTTCCATCATTCGCTCAATCTCGGCCGAGATCTGTTGAGAGGTCTGCAGCTCGTTGCGCTGCGCCTTGGCCAACAGCTCAACATCCGGAGTCGTACCCAAGAATCCGAAAGAGAGCGCAGTGGCTACCTCGAATGGTGTCAACTGATACACCTTGCCGTCAGCCGTTGTCTGCAGCCCCAACTCCGAGCGATAAAGAAAATGCGGCGATAGCAAAAGAGCGGCGATCAAAGCAGGCGCCCCCTGCTCATCGAACAGTTTCTGATAGCGCAAACGCTCAGCGTCGGACACAGGTCGACGGAACAACTGATAGCCCAACGAGGTCACCAGGTCAGTTCCTGCGCGGGAGGTTGCCAGCGCACTCAAGCGTGCCGCCGGAACGCGCTCTGCCACCGACAATGCCATGTCGTAGAACAGTTTGACGTCCTCTGCCTGCAGAATGCCCTTGTCCGCCTCCCCAGGGTACTTGAAGTCTTTCTCCGATTTGTCAGCTGGCAACTTTTCGGCGTTGATCTCTACACCCAGGATGTCCCTGACGCTGGCGGCATACTCACTTGGCGTCAACAATCGCATTTGGCGTGCGCCATGGGATTCGGCCTGATCGAGGTAGGGTTTCCAGATGACGTTTATCAAGTGCTTGCTGACTTCAGTCGCACAGGTGGTGTCACAGTGCCCTGACACCCCCATGGTCTCGATGAGTTTGACCAGCGCATCCTGGCCCGCCACGTTCCAGGCCAAGGCCATGCGCAAATTGTCGAAGCGCTCGACCGCGTGGCATTTAGTGCAGGATTCAACCAGGACCTTCTCGCCCAGGTTTTCGACATGTTGATAGGCCATTGAGGGTAGTTGCCAGTCCTCACTGGCCTCATCAATCACTACCGATTCCAGTTCCGGCTGCGGTTTTTCCTTCGAGTAAAACGGATAGATAACCTTGTAATTTCCATAGTCGAGGGTTTGTGTCGTACTTCCACCCCATGGGACTTCAACGACCCGTGGCTCAGCATCGCTTTGGTCCTCGTTGACCAGGCTGATGCGCCATTGAGCATCGGTGACCGAAGCTGGTTTGGCCGGAGCCTGAATCTTGACCTTGACCTCAAGCTTGATCGGCCGCTCGCGGTAAATCAGGGTGATGGTCTGACTTCTGTTAGCTTCCGAGAGGGTAAAGGAAGTATTTCGTACCTGAGGAATCCAGTTTTTTACGTCGTTGAGCCGCAACTGATACTGACCATACTTAAGCCCATCGAGAATTATTCTTGCCGCATTGTCTGCGTAGTGCCAGGACATTTGCACCAGCCGGCTATTGCCATCGGGATCAATCAGGTAACCGCTGATCATCTCGTTTTCCAGTCCGTTTGGCGGCAACGTCGGGCGCAATTCCAACCGGGTCGGCGGCAACCCGGTTGCGTCATAGCGCACGCGATAAATGACCCCGGCGACGTCGTCACTGATCAACAGGCTGCCATCCGCCAGTTCAAGAAACTCTACGGGGCGTCCGATGCACGAGTTATCCAGGCAATAGACATCGAATCGATCCGGGTCCTGCACAAACCCATTGATCAACGGGATCTGATTGACGACTTGCTTACCGCCCTGAATGGTCAGCATTTGTATATCCATGCCGGGACGCGCGATGGAGCCCGCACCATGCACGGCGACAAGTAAACGCTGGGTACCCGCCGCCGCGCCGGGGTAGCCAGACCAGAACTTGACGCCCAGCGGCGCGGTGTTGGTTCCCGAGGCAAAAGCCGCTGGCACATAATCGGCGGGATTGATCTGTTCAAGCGACTTGTCCGACACAATGGCACCAGGCACCAGCGGCGGCTGGATTACCCTTGGATCCCGATATTCCTCCTCGGTGAAGCCGGGCGTGTTTTTACCAAACCTGTAAGGCACGCCGAAATGCAAACCGGGCTTGCTGATCACGTTGACTTCGTCCGGGTTGGGGAAGCCTTGGCGATTGTTGTCACTGAACCATATCTTGCCGTCTTGGGGATTCCAGTCGAAACCCACAGAGTTACGCACCCCCGTGGCCAGAATCTCGGACTCTCCTGTTTCCAGGGAATAACGCAAGACGGTCCCATAACGCTTGTCGGGAGGAATCATGCACAGGTTGCAGGGAATGCCCACTGCCGTATAAATCCACTTGTCTGACGGATCGAGCGGATTGAAACGCAAGGGGTGTTTCATGTGCCAGACGCGAGTGCTCGATCCCGACGCCTGCGAAGGCAAGGGAAACAGCTTGTCGTCCGCTGGAAAGCTGAAGACCAGCTCGGGTTTTGGATCTTTGTAGTTGGCATCGGCATTACGCAAGCGATACAGACCACCCGTGGTCGAGTAATACAGATCACCGTCGCGATACGCCACGCCATGGGGTTCCTCCAGACCACTGGCAACCACATGGATACCTGTCGGTTTACCTGTCTCATCCAGAGGCAGTGCGTAGATCATGTCGCCGATTTTTCCGTCATAGACGTATGAAGGAATAGCGCTGGAGCCGACATACAATACGTTCTTGCCCATCGCCATCTGCCGGGGCTGAATAAGCCCCTGGGCAAACAGCTCGATTTTTATCCCGGGTAAACCGCTGAGCTTGCTGACTTCCACCGGCGGTCGATACTTGACCGTCACCGCTTGCTCCTCCCCCTGCGCCTCCTTGAACGAGATAATGCGTGGGGTATTCAGCGGGCTGTACCCATCAGCGGTATTCATCACCAGTTGATAGTCACAAGCTTTCAAATTATCGAGGTGTATCGTTTCGTTGGCCTTCGCGCTGATCGCAATCTCTTCGGCCTTGCAACGCAGGACTCCGACGACCATCTGGTCGGCGCGAGCGACACCCGGCACGGCCGGCTTCAGGGGCGCTTTGCCGCTGAGCGTGGAAAAATCCAACGTCAGGCGATTGCCCTCGAATCCACCGCATTCGCCGAGCTCTTTCCATGCATCTTTCCAGGGGCCAGTTGAAAGAAACGGCTCATAGGTCGGTTGCCGACACCACTGCCAACTGCCGACGCCAAGCGGTGCCTCTTCATCTTTCCAGCATTCGAATAGCCGATCGACATGCTGAACCTGATCGCCCTGCTCATAAACCTTACCCTGTTCATAGGCGGGCGCCGTACATGAGCGAGGCGAGGGAGATGAAGCTGATGTTTTGGGGAAAACCACCAAAGCGATAATCGCGCCCAGCGCCAACAGACAGGCGATAAACAGCAAACGAAGCGTACCGACAGACTTATCCATAAAGAAAGCCTCACTCATCAGCCAAGCAATTCAACCTTTCGGACGCGTCTGCTGATTCAGTGTCCTGCGGTGAACCACCTGAACCGAAGCGGCAGGCAACAAAGAGCCAAAGCCGACCCCGGCGTTTCTATTGGAATGCCTTCCAATACGGTTCCACTGCATGACCACGACATGGCATGACGCCATAGAGACAGGAACAGAGGGGCATTCATCCTTGAAATACAGTCCGTTTTCAATCGTTGGACCCAGTACCACAAGCGCCTTCATGAAATCCTCAAATCATAAGGCCGTCTACTGTCAAAGTTGACAGGTATTACCCTTGAACTGCGCGCTGATCCAGAATTTCAGAGCGGTACGCTACCCATCCAAGGGGCAAAAAAAATCCGATGTCAGTAAAGACACCGGATCCTTTTTTTTGCTGCCCAAGGTCAAGCAGAAAGCCTTGACCATCGGCATTAGCCCATTACGGTCTCTGCTTTATTGCCTGAACATTCAGTCCGGCTTGCCATCCACCACGCCGGCGGTGTTGTCGATCAGGCTCTTGGTCGCCGTTTGCAGGAATGCTTCGAGCTTGAGTTTCAACTCTGCCGTTCGCGGCGCATCCGCAACGACCTCGGCGCGCGGGGTAGCACCGAATTCATATTGGTACAGCTTCGGCGCCATTTCCTTTTCCTTCGGCAGGACCAGAATCTGGTCGGCCGTGATGATGGCCGTGGTCTGCTCGCTGCCCGACGGTTTGATCACGCCGAAACCGGGATCGCCTTCGGGAAGGTTGAGCAGGTCACGCCCCCAGCACTGATGGCGCACTTCGCCACCGATCCGGCCCATGATGGTCGGCACGATATCGATCTGAGTGCCCACGGTGTGGTCACGCTGGCCGAACTTTTCCTGGATGCCCGGTGCGATGAACAGCATTGGCACGTTGAAGCGGCCCAGGTCCATTTCGGTGATCTGGCGCTCGTTGCCAAACCCGTGGTCGCCCACAACGACAAACAGGGTCTCGTTGAAGTACGGCTCCTTGCGGGCCTTTTCAAAGAACTGGCCCAGCGCCCAGTCTGCGTAGCGCATGGCGGTCAAGTGTTCGTTCAGGTTACCGCGATCGGTCACGCGCTCAACCGGCAAGGGTGTCGGCAAGGCGTATGGCGTGTGGTTCGACAGGGTCTGCAGCAATGCGTAGAACGGCTTGCCGTTTTCCCGCGCCTTGAGCTCGACCAGACCACGATCGAACATGTCCTGGTCGGACACGCCCCACGTCGGATCGGAGAACACCGGGTTCACGAAGTCGTTACGACCAATGAAGTTGGTCATGCCCTGGTTGCTGAAGAAACCCGACTGGTTATCCCAGGCAAAGTCGCCGTTGTAGACATATACGTCGTCGTAATCACGAGCGCTGAGCAATTGCGGCAAACCGGACAACTTGTGGCCGCCTTCCGGGGTCTGCATCAGGTATTCAAACCCCGGCAGGTTCGGGAAGCAGGCCATGGTGGCGAACATACCTTGGTGAGTATGGGTACCGTTGGAGAAGAAGCGGTCGAACAGCAGACCTTCCTTCGACAGTTTGTCGAGGTACGGCGTGATGTTGCCCGGTGCGCCCAATGCACCGACCGAGTGACCGGCCATGCTTTCCATCAGGATCACGACGACATTCTTGATCGGCAGGGTCTTGTCGGCCGGCGGCGTGTAATCGCGACGCACGGCGGCGGTCTCGGCATCCACCAGTTTGTCGTCCGGCAGCACCAGCATGTCACGCACGATTTGCTGAGCTTGCGCCTGTGGCAGCGTGGCTTTCCAGATGTTGTCGCGATCTTCGGACATCCGGCTCTTGGCCGCTTCGACCAGCGACAAGGTACCGTTGAGGCCCAGCTGGTTGGCGAAATTGGAGTCGGTGGTGTAGACGTCACCCCAACGCATCGGCGGGCCCTGGCGCAGGGTGCCGCGGGCAGCGACTACGCAGACCATCAGGCAGACCACGAACACCGCGATGCGCGAATACCACGGGGCGATCTGGCGCGTGCTGACAGTGCCGCCACTGAATGGACCGCGAGGACGGGTGGCGCGATCGGCGCCCTTGAACGCCAGGGTCAGGATCACGGTGCCTACGGCCCAGGCCAGCAGGTAACGAACCACCGGAAAACCGTACCAGAGCATGCTGGTCACGGTTTTCGGGTCTTCCTTGATGTACTGGAAGACCAGGCCGTTGAGGCGCTGGTGGAACTCGCGGTAGAAGTCCATCTCCATCAGGCCGAGGAACAATGCAATGCTCGAGACGATGGTCAGCCAGAGACGGAAGAACCCGCGGGCGGCCATGGCCCGCGCACTGAACAGCGCCAGCAGCAGCGGAATGCAGAGGTAGACCACCAGGCGCAGGTCGAAACGCATACCGTTGGTGAACGCTTCGAAAAAGGTAGAGGCTGGAGTGTCGAGAATCATCTCGCGGTTGTAGACCAGCAGCGCGACGCGCAGCAGGGTCAACATGACCATCATGACCAGGGCACATAATAGCGTATAGGCCAGATGCGATTTGACGGTCGGTTGCAGCAGGCGACTAGAAGCTCGCTGCTGACTCAGGGCGTCCGGGTTTGCCATGTCGTTTTAGGACCCATTGGAAGTTGAAGTTTCAAAAAAACAGCGGCGCTTTGCCCTCTGTTGGCCTGTTCTCGGCCCCGGGGCGTGCGCGGTGCGCAAATGTTGCACGATCGTCTGCGGCATTGCCATTGATTACTGCCCGGTATGCACGGTGCGGGGCGAATTGTCTTGGAGGCTTTGTGAAAATTTTGTGCAACGTATATCTGGAAACACAATAAAGTGACGCCGGAATGATTGTGTACATATCCGTTGCTGCGGTAACGGCTTCTTATGGTTCCGCTCTTACAGCGGGTCACTTTGGAAGAGCCTGCGCGGCCCGGCGCAAAGTAACCAAAACGCTTGGCCCCTGACGTCCGGTGCCTCGCCTAGGCTCGGCATGCCCTCGCTCCGGTCCTGCTCCGTGGGCCCGCCGCCATCGGCCATCCATGGCCGGGGGCGGCTAACCCGGCATCCATGCCGGGTTGCCCACTGCGCAGAACCTCCACTCGGCCTCACGACGGGGCAGATCAAGATCAAAAGCCGCAGGCGAGCTAACGCTCGGCCTGTTGAGTGGTGAAAAGCGAAAGCCCTACGCCAATCTTCTGTAGGAGCTGGCTTGCCGGCGAAGGCGTCCGTTCAGTCCAAAAATTTTACAGCTGACCCACCGCTTTCGCTGCGGTGCGGCGATCCGACAAGCCAGCTCCTACAGTTGATCGTGTGATGCCCGGCACCGGGTTCGCTGAAGTTGCTGTTGCCGTTGCTGTTGCCGTTGCCGTTGCTTTGGCTTTGGCTTTGGCTTTGGCTTCAGATCTGCCGCCCCTTTCCCAGAGGCCGAACGCAGGCGTTGCGCAGGGGGCACCGCGGCAAGGATGCCGCGGTAGCCGCCCCCGGCCATGGATGGCCGATGGCGGCGGGCCCCCGGAGCAATGCCGGAGTGAGGGCATGCCGAGCCTAGGCGAGGCACCGAATGGCGGGGCAAAAGCGTTTGGTTACTTTGCGCTTTTCAAAGTGACCCGCCGTAAGGGCGGAACCCTAAGTAGCCGTTACCGCAGCAACGGATATGTACCCAATACAGCCACCATCAAAAAAACACAGCAATCACCTCTCGGCACGCTCTTTCAGGGCTTTCAACGTATTGAACGGCGCATCGACCACAAACTTGTTGGCCACCATCGAAGGAATGCTGCCGCCCGGCTCCGTGTGCACCTGATAAGTCACTTCGATCTGGTCGCCCTTGGGCACGAACTTCCAGAAACCGTCGACCTTGGTGACCCGCACAAAGCCTTTTTCTTCGGGAAGGTATTTCGGTACGCCTTCGAGTTTGCGGGTCAAGCTGCCGTCCGCGCCCTCGACGGTGGTGACGTGCAGCACCGAATCACGCGGGGTGACTGGCCATGGCGTATTGAACTGGGTGTAGGTCCAGCTCTGATTGCCTTCGTGCTTGAGCAACTTCTGGGTCTTGCATTCGTGAATCCAGACGCAGGCACCTGGCAGGTCTTCCTGCAAAGCACGCAACTTGGTCATCGTGGTCTTCATCAGGGTGACGCCCTGGTAGGCCTTGTAATCGGAGCCAGCCACTTCACTGAGGGAGACCTTGATCCCGTCTTCGTTCTTGGCGACTTTCCAGTCTTCGGCCTGGGCGGCCTGGGTGGCCAGCATTACAGTCAAACCACAGAGCACAGCCATACGATGCAGCGAACCCATAATCTTATTCCTTATTGTTGAAGTTCCGTTCGTTGAACCCATCACGCCGCCGTCATCTGCTCCCACCATCCCAACAATTTGATCGCTTCATCGCGGCTGCTTCCGCACACTTCGACATCGGCGGCAAATGCCGAACACACGGCGGGACGTTCCGCCTTGCCGAAAATACTGCACAGGTTTTCTGAAGAGAGTTGAACGCAGCGTTCTCCCGCGGCCTTGCCATTAGGCATGCCGGGAATCGGTGAACTGATGGAAGGGGCAATGCAACAGGCGCCACAGCCTTCACGGCATTTCATGACGACGAGCTCCTCGCGACGGGCGATGGGTTAAAGACGAGGCACAGGGTAACCGCTAAAACGGTCGTTTTAAATTGCCTGGATCCGGTTTTTTCGATCAAACGAACGTGACTGACCAGTCTCCGACAAAGTGTCTGGCCATCGGGTCACAGATGGGTGGCAATTACCGCTTGAATTCGAATTCCAACGCAGCGCCTTCCACCTCCCGGCGCTCTTCGTTACGCAATTGCAACTGCATTTCGTTACTGATCAGCCTGCCGTTGAGCTGGAACGGAGTACTGCCGGCCTTGTCGCCGAACATTTGCGGTAATACCGGATCGCGCCGTGGCAAGGGTACCGAACCGACGGGTTTCAGTTCCTCGGCCATCTCCTCGGGCAGACTCAAATCCAGATTGGCCGAAGGAAGCCTGGTCTTCACCACTTCACTGGCGGATTTGGACTTGGAGGCAATCGGTGCGCGTTTTTTCACCTGGGCCGCTTTCTTTTTGACCTTGACCGTTGCGGCCTTCTTGGCCGGTGCCGGTTGTTTCGAGCTGGCGCTGGCTGGCGGTTTTTCCTGAACGGGAGCTGCCATGAGGCCTGCCTCCGGAAAGGTCATCAGCAGGCATATCGATAGCCACACAGCGGGGAAAATCGCTTTCATGGACCCAACGGCGCAAACGGCAGGAGTCATATGCTGGCCTGTTGCAGGCAACAAGACAAGCACAGCCTGTCCGCTCCGTCAAAAACCGCCGGCCATTTCCTGGCAGAGCTGGGTGGCAAGCATGCCCAGGGTCATCAAGGCACGCTCCGCTTCCCGGTTCCAGGGGATGCCGCAGTTCAGCCGGATGCAGTGATTGAACTGCTCGGTATTACTGAAAATCAGCCCTGGCGCGATGCTGATGCCCTGCTGCAAGGCGCGCACATGCAGTTCCTGAGTGTTGACCCTTCCCGGCAAACTGACCCACAGAATGAAGCCGCCGGTCGGTCGGGTCATCTGTGTGCCTTCTGGAAAATGCTGCTGCACCGCCAGCTGGAAGGCGCTGAGGTTCTTGCGGTACTCCTGACGGATGTAGCGCAAATGCCGGTCGTAACCACCGTTCTCCAGATACGCTGCAATGCCCATCTGGGTGACGCTGCAGGCCGAATGGGTGCTGAAGGTCTGCAAACGCTGGATTTCCTGCTGGTACTTGCCGGCGATCATCCAGCCGATCCGAACGCCCGGCGACAGGGTTTTGGAAAAGCTCGAGCAATAGATCACCCGATCCAGCCGGTCGTAGGCCTTGAGCGCCTTGGTGCGACCCTGCTCGAACATCAGTTCGCCGTAGATATCGTCTTCGACCACCTGGATATCGAAATCCGAGGCCAGTCGCAGCAGTTGCTTCTGGCGCTCTTCGGGCATGGTGCCGCCCAACGGATTGCTCAGACGCGTGGTCAGCACCAGCGCCTTGATCGACCATTGGTTGGCCGCCAGTTGCAGGGCTTCAAGGCTCATGCCGGTGGCCGGATCGCTGGGAATTTCGATGACCTTGAGGCCCAGCAGATCAGCCAGTTGCAGCAAACCGTAGTAGGTCGGCGACTCGGCGGCGATCAAGTCGCCCGGTCGCGTCAGGACGCGCAGGGACATCTGCAACGCATCGACGCAGCCGTGGGTGATCACCACTTCCGAGGGATCGACCACCACGCCGGCATCACGCATGCGAATCGCCACCTGGCGCCGCAGGGGTTCGAAACCAGGGCTGAACATGTAGCTGAACGCCCGCGGACTATGGAAACGGGTGACTTTGGCCAACTGCTGATGCAGCGCCCTGACCGGAAGATAATCGACGCTCGGCACCGCCGCGCCCAAGGGGAATACGCCCTCGCGGCGGGATTCGACCAGCACTTGCTGAATGATGCTGCTGCGGGTGACCAGGCCGGGACGCTCGACCCTGGCGATGTCCGGTGTCGGCGCGGTCAGTGCAGGGGTCTGGTGCACGTAGTAGCCCGACTGCGGCCGGGCGCGGATCAGCCCCTGATCTTCGAGATTGGCATAGGCCTGCAAGACTGTTGCATGGCTGACGTTGAGCTGCGAGCTCATCTTGCGTACCGAAGGCACGCGCTCCCCCGGTTGATAGACACCCCGGCGGATGTCTTCTGCCAGCTGTTGAGCAATACGTTGGTAAAGCAAGAGATTGGTCATGACGCAGCACTCGATTTCACGGCATTTTATTCTTGTGCAAAACAATACCGGAACAGTTTAGAAGTGTACGGGGACAGTTGCCACAATAGTCGACAGTACAGTGCAGTGTCAGCTGAATCTGTACTGATGATTGGGGTGGTACGAACGTTTTGTCAGGCGTAAAAAAAACCCGGCGCTGCTGGCAGGCCGGGTTCTCCAGTCATGCAACCTCTAGCGGGTAGCGCCGAGCTGGCCGCTTTCGTCGGAGAACACAATTTCCACCCGACGGTTTTGCGCGCGCCCCCGTTCCGAGGCATTCACGTCCACCGGGTATTCATCGCCGTAGCCTTCGACCTGGATGCGTTTGTCGTCGATGCCCAAGTCCATCAGCACGTTCGCCACCGATTGCGCACGGTCGCGGGACAGCTTGAGGTTTTCCTGCTTGCCGCCGGTACTGTCGGCGTAGCCTTCGATGCGCACGACACGCTTGGGGTTGAGCTGCAGGAACTGCACGATCTTCAACACCACGCGGTTGGCCGAACTTTTCAACTCCGCTTCGCCAGTATCGAACAGCACATCGCCCAGGGTCATCACCAGGCCACGGTCGGTCTGGGTGGTGGCCAGTGCGAGAATCTGTTCTTCAAGCCACTTGCCCTGCTGTTGCACGCTGAGCAATTTTGATTCGCGCAGGGCCAGTTGCAGGCGCTGACGCTCCAGTTCGAGCTTCGCCGCGCGCTCTTCGTTGAGTACCTGGTTGGTGTGCTCACGGGCGATTTCGCTGTAGCGCTGGCTCAGGTAAGCGTAATGCTGCACGTCGGAGCCGCTGCCCCAGTAACTGGACAGGCGATCGGCGCGGGCCAGGGACTCACCAGCGCGAATCACGTCCTTGGGCGCAATTCGCAACACGCTGGAGTCTTCCTTGACCTTCTGGAAATCGACCCCCGCCTGCTGCAACGCGGCCTCGCTGTGCTGACCGGCACAGCCATGAAGGCCTGCACAGGCTGCCAGGAGCAGACCGCCGAGTACTTTCCTGCCGAGGCTCATTGGGCATCTCCCAGTTGCTTGCGCAAGCGGGTGATGCGGGTATCGAGCACATTCAACTGTTCTTCACTCTTGCGGGTCAGGACCCGGGCTTCGGCCAGGCGCGCGTCCAGCTCGGCCTGTTCGGCCCGCATGCGCGCATGTTTGTAGGATTGATCGGCCATGTCGCCCTGGGCACGGCTGAATTTTTCTTCGGCCAGCTTCAACTCCGGCACGTCGTCGGCGGTGGCACCCACGGCTTTTGCTTGCACAAGCGCCTGTTCGGTCAGGCGTATCTGTTCATTCGGCGCCGGATCGGCTGCACAACCCGCCAGAGCCAGAACGGCCAGGGCAGCGAAAAGAGGTCGAATACTCACTAAAAATCCCTACTGTTTTGGGGTACTGGCGGGTAGTTGCTGCTGCAGCTTCCAGCGCTCGACATTGCGCTGCAATGCGGCTTCCGTCAGACCGGACGCGGACAATTCTGTCATCTTTTTAGCCAGCTGTCCGCGTAACCACGGATCGTTGCAAGCGGAGTCATGGGAGACCGCGAGGAACAGACCGGGTTTGTCGGCCGGTTGAGGACGCGCGATCAGGTCATTGGCCATGCTCAGCGACTGTGCGGCCGCCATGCCGGAGTAGCGTCCCGCCAGAACGAATTCCACCTCGCCCAACAGCAGTTTCTGAAAGGCCTGGGTCAGGTTTGGCGTGCGCACGAGGGTCAATTGCTGCTCGGCGAACGTGCCGAATGCCGGGGTCAAGCGGGCCTTTTCGGACAAAGCGCCGGGATGACCGCGAAGGTCCTGCACCTGGTTGTAGACCAGTGCCGAGTCTTTTCGGGTCCAGACCAGGTAGTCGTTTTCCAGCAACGGCGGATGAATGTAATCCAGGGATTCCAGCCCACTGACTGTCAACGGCGCGTCGACCAGCATGTCCATGCGCCCGCTGCGCACTTCGTCCCAAGCCTGGGAACGTTTGCCGGCGTAAAGCAATTCGATCTTGATCCCCAACTCCCCCGCCACCTGCTGCAACAGATCGGCACCGGCACCGATCAGGCGCTTGGGGTGCTGCGGGTCTTGCCACAGATAAGGCGGTGCGTCCGGACTGCCGGTGACCACCAGGCGTTCGCACTTGCCTGCGGCACTGGACAACATCGGCAACACCGTCAGGCCCAGCAGCATTGACCAACCACATATGCGACGCAGTTCCATGGCAATACACTCCCCTAAACCCGGTTATATCTTCTGTAGGAGCAAGCTTGCTCGCGATGGACGTTAACGATAAAGCGTTCTTTCTGAATGAACGCGTTGTCCTTGAGACCATCGCGAGCAAGCTCGCTCCTACTGGGAGAACAAAAAAAAAGCCCGACCAAAAGGTCGGGCTCTTTATAAGTGAAGCCGCTGGATTAGACCAGCTTCTCCAGCTCAGGGATAGCTTCGAACAGATCCGCCACCAGGCCATAATCGGCCACCTGGAAGATCGGCGCTTCTTCGTCCTTGTTGATCGCAACGATCACCTTGGAGTCTTTCATGCCGGCCAGGTGCTGGATCGCGCCGGAGATACCGACTGCGATGTACAGCTGTGGAGCAACGATCTTGCCGGTCTGACCGACCTGCATGTCGTTGGGGACGAAACCTGCGTCGACCGCGGCGCGGGAAGCGCCGACCGCCGCACCCAGCTTGTCGGCCAGGGCGTACAGGTGTTTGAAGTTGTCGCCGTTCTGCATGCCGCGGCCGCCGGAAACGACGATCTTGGCAGCGGTCAGTTCCGGACGATCGGACTTGGCCAGCTCTTCGCCAACGAAGCTGGAGATCGCAGCGTCGTGGGCAGCGGCAACGGCTTCAACCGATGCCGAACCACCCTCAGCCGCCACCGGGTCGAAACCGGTAGCACGCACGGTGATGACTTTCACCGAAGCGTTGGACTGAACGGTAGCGATGGCGTTACCGGCGTAGATCGGACGCTTGAAGGTGTCAGCGCTTTCCACCGAGATGATCTCGGAGATCTGGTCAACGTCCAGGGTCGCGGCAACGCGCGGCAGGATGTTTTTGCCGTTCGAAGTAGCGGCAGCCAGGATGTGGCTATAAGCCTTACCCAGCTCGGCCACCAGCGGAGCAACGTTTTCCGGCAGTTGATGAGCGTAGGCGGCATTATCGGCCACCAGCACTTTAGCCACGCCTGCGATTTTCGCAGCGGCTTCAGCCACGGCGCCAGCGCCCTGACCGGCAACCAGAACGTGGATATCACCGCCGATTTTGACGGCAGCAGCCACAGTGTTCAGTGTGGCCGGGGCCACTACTTTGTTGTCGTGTTCAGCAATAACCAAGATAGTCATTTAGATTACCTTCGCTTCGTTTTTCAGTTTCTCGACCAGTTCAGCCACCGACTTGACCTTGATGCCTGCGCTGCGTGCAGCCGGCGCTTCGACTTTAACGGTCTTGTTGGTGGAGGCAGTGGAAACGCCCAAAGCGTCCGGAGTCAGCACTTCGAGAGGCTTCTTCTTGGCTTTCATGATGTTTGGCAGCGACGCATAACGCGGCTCGTTCAAACGCAAGTCGGTGGTGACGATGGCCGGCAGTTTCAGGGAAACCGTCTGCGCGCCGCCGTCGACTTCGCGAGTCACGGCAACCGTGTCGCCGCTGATCTCGACTTTCGAGGCGAAGGTGCCCTGGCCGTAGCCGCTCAGTGCCGCGAGCATCTGGCCGGTCTGGTTGTTGTCGCTGTCGATGGCTTGTTTGCCAAGGATCACCAGCTGCGGCTGTTCCTT